>NZ_JACOFX010000100.1 GCF_014284125.1 Undibacterium umbellatum
GGGCGAGGGGTTGTTCGCCTGCGGATTCGAGCAGTTGCAGGAGCATGGTGAGGGCGCTGTCGGTGACGCCCATGTCGGCGTTAATGCGGTCTAGCTCGGTTAAGGCGTCGCAGATGCTGGCGAGGTCATCGAGCAGGGTGTCAAAGCCCATGGCTTTGAGGGCGTCGATTTGCAGGCCGCGCAGGCGTTCAAAGCTGGCGCGCAGGTCTTGCAGTTTGGAAAAGGCAAAAGAGGGTTGTGATGATGCAGCTATTG
>NZ_JACOFX010000101.1 GCF_014284125.1 Undibacterium umbellatum
CGCTCCATCTTTGCCTGGGCCAGCTCCTTGCGTAGTTTGGCGACTTCCGCTTCGAGTTCCAGCACCGTCCGACTTCCTGGGGCAGTCTTCTGTGTCTGCCCACTCTTGGCCGCATTTACCCAACCTATCAAAGTCCCTTTCGGAATGGCGATACGAGATGCCGCTTCCTCTAGTGTCAATCCTTGTGCCAGCACAAGTTTCACTGCTTCTTCCCGCAATTCCGGTGTATATCTCTTTTTCTGTTTCATTATTTCT
>NZ_JACOFX010000102.1 GCF_014284125.1 Undibacterium umbellatum
CTGGCAGTTTGGCGAAGTCAACTACGGAGGCTGCATTGTTCATCAACACTTGCAGGGCTTCTACTTTAGTGATGATGGAGGAACCAGCTGCACCGGCTGTGACGTTACCGCCGTTGACGATGATCAGGGTATCTGTGCCGTCGCCGCCTGTCAGGCTGTCACCTGTTTCGATGGTGTCTGCCAGGTAGAATGTGTCAGCACCAGTACCGCCAGTAACTGTGACATTTTGTACTTGACCGGATGTGTCAGCTT
>NZ_JACOFX010000103.1 GCF_014284125.1 Undibacterium umbellatum
GCGCCAGCACCTGCTGCTGTACCGATGGTGATGGTGCCTGTGTGGGCGCCAACGTTGGCCAGAGCAACTGTGTTGGATTCTGTGTCAGCATCGACCAGGGTGATGTTTTCAACAGCGTTGGTGTTCAATACAAAGTTGAAACGTGGGTCTGTATTGGAACCTTCAGCAATCGTCACTGCAACTGTGTCGGATGCACCAGTGGCTGTTGCCAGGTTGGCGTTGATGGTGGATTGACCAATAG
>NZ_JACOFX010000010.1 GCF_014284125.1 Undibacterium umbellatum
CTTTTATAACCGCCAGCGACGTCACTCGCGTCTTGGCAATATATCGCCAGCCTTGTTTGCTGAAAATTTTAATCGGCAGTCACAGGCAGCTTAGAACATGAGTGTCCGCTATTGACAGTACACCTCAAACATTCTCATCAAATAATTTTTTTCCGCTGACAAGACGTTCAAAATCGCTTGCAACCTTTTGGAATTCATATCCTGCAGGTAGCAAGTAGGTGTGCATTATCTTCTTCAATCGCATGTTGATGCTATTGAAAAATTCTTCTCCAAAACCATCTAATGTAGGTTGCTTATAACCAATGTCATGCTCCATCTCGGACCACGCATGATTCAAGATAGTTTGAATTTGCAGTTCGAACCGCATATTACTAAAATGCGCATACTCAATTAAAGCAAGTCGTTCAGGTCTAAACTTAAGTACAAAATGCTGCGATATATACAGCGACCCATCGTTACTTTCATCATTCTTCGGATAATGCAATCTTGCTTCAAGCACTTCAAAATTATCTTGAATCAATCCAGAATGCACAAAACGCGTTACATCGGAATTCGTATAAAAAATTGCTCGGCATCCAGCAAGATCTTTTATTTCGTTTTCTAAATTCAGCGTATCGAAATTTTTTTTCGCAAGCAATTTCTTCTTCAAAGATTTCGAGCTCTTTGCGCGAGCCTGCACTTGCTGAAGTCTCAGACTTGGATCTGACGCAATTCCAACAGTAAGAATCTTAGATGCCATTTCTGCAAATTCAGCATACTTAAAGATCGCTTTCCGCTCATAAGTGTCAAAATCCATACGCTCCCCAGCTTTACAAAAAAAACCCACAAAAAAACCCCTGCAAGCTACTCACTTGTCAGGGGTTTTATCAATCCAATTTAAGCATTTTAAAACGGAATATCATCATCCATATCCGAGAAATTCGGTGCCGGGCGTGAGGCTGGGGCCTGGCGTTGTTGTGATGGGGCTGCCTGTGGACGTGGTGCTGGTGCACCTCCACCGCCGCCACCACCGTAGCCTCCACCATCATCCATCCCTGCGCCGCCGCCCATGCCCTGGCGGCTGCCCAGCATTTGCATGCTGTCGGCTTTGATATCGGTTGCGTATTTTTCTACGCCGTCTTTGTCGGTGTACTTGCGGGTGCGCAGGCTGCCTTCAACGTAGACTTGCGAACCTTTTTTCAGGTATTGACCGGCGATTTCTGCCAGTTTGCCGAAAAAGGTGATGCGGTGCCATTCTGTCTGTTCTTTCTTTTCACCGCTGGACTTGTCTTTCCAGCTATCGGTGGTTGCCACGGTGATGCTGGTCATTGCATCGCCTGATGGCATGTAACGGGTTTCCGGGTCTCTCCCAAGGTTGCCGACGATAATGACCTTGTTCACTGATGCCATGTAATTCTCCTCATTTTTCCTGATACAAATTAATTTATGCCTTGACCGTAGCCGCAGTTTTGCTGCGCTTGGGTATGTTGGGCATATTGATAGCGATTATAAGCCAGACCGCTGTCAGCACTGCACTTACGATGAACACCGAGTTCGATGCCATATTCTGTTTAATCCATCCGCCCAGCAAACCGCCACAGAACAGGCCCAGGGCCTGCAAGGTGTTATACACACCCAGTGCTGCACCTTTGGCGGCAGGTGGGGCGATACGCGATACCAGGGATGGCTGGCATGCCTCCAGGATATTGAAGGCGATAAAAAATGCAAACAGCAAGCCTACCAGCATGGCTGGAGATTGCAAGTATTGCCACAAACCAAGCTCTACCACCAGCAAGAGGGCGATGGCGGCAACAAAGACTTGTTTCATCTTGCCAAATTTTTCACCGATGAAAATCGCTGGCAACATGGCGATGAAAGAGGCGAACATGACTGGCAGGTAGACTTTCCAGTGCGCGGCCACGGGCAGGTCGGCATATTGCACCAGCGCCGCTGGCACGACGACGAACATGGCCATCTGTGTCAGGTGGAGGGCAAACACGCCGTAATTGAGGCGCATGAGTTCAGTATTCTTCAAGACCACCGACAGGGGCACGGGTGCGTGGCGTATGGCGGGTGCTTCTGGCGTGATGAACAAGACAACGGCGATGCCCAGCAGTGACAAGACGCCAGTCATGGCGAAAATGCCACTCATGCCTATGCTTTGATACAGCAAGGGGGCTGCCACTAGTGAAAACGCAAAAGTCAGGCCGATGGAGCCGCCGACCATGGCCATGGCCTTGGTGCGGTGCTCTTCTCTTGTTGTATCGGCAATCAGGGCGGTGATGGCGGCAGAGATCGCGCCTGCGCCCTGTATGCCGCGGCCAATGATGACGCCCACCACCGTGGTTGCGGAAGCTGCAACAAAAGCGCCGATAGCGAACAGCAGCAGACCAATGACGATGATACGCTTGCGCCCAAACTTGTCAGATGCTATCCCAAACGGGATTTGCCCAAACGCCTGGCTCAGGCCATACATACCCATGGCCAGGCCAACCAGCATGGCATTATCACCATCAGGCAGGGTCTTGGCATGAATAGCGAATACCGGCAGGATGAGGAACAGACCCAGCATGCGCAAGGCAAAGATGGAAGCAAGAGACGCGCTGGAGCTAATCTCCTCGCGGCTCATGCCAGCAGGCTCTTGCTCACTCAGTGGGGATGCATCGGAAGATGTTGCAATAGTCATATTCAAAAAACTCGTCTGATCAGTTTAGTTTGCGCAAAGCAAAGACGAGCCCGCGATAATTTTCAAAACCCGTTATAGTATCAGGTTGCACGCCTACTTCCCCCAATTCGGCCCAAATTCAGCACAGAGATTATGACCACACGCACAAAAGCAGCAAAAGCGCCCAAACCGGCAGAAATCGACTTTGATGCCAGTGATGTTCAATTGGCACAAAAGCGTGATTTGATACGCGTACGTGGCGCACGCACCCACAACCTCAAAAATATCAGCATTGATTTGCCGCGCAATAAGCTGGTGGTCATCACTGGGTTGTCTGGTTCTGGCAAGTCTTCACTGGCTTTTGATACCCTGTATGCAGAAGGCCAGCGCCGCTATGTAGAATCGCTGTCGGCCTATGCGCGCCAGTTTTTGCAGTTGATGGAAAAGCCGGATGTGGATTTGATCGAGGGTCTGTCACCTGCCATCTCCATCGAACAAAAAGCCACCTCGCACAATCCGCGTTCCACTGTTGGTACGGTCACCGAGATTCATGATTACCTGCGTTTGTTATATGCACGTGTGGGAACACCGTATTGCCCTGATCACCCGGAAAACCCACTGGCAGCGCAATCGGTATCGCAAATGGTGGATGCCGTGCTGGCCATGCCTGACGACACCAAGCTGATGATACTTGCGCCTGTGGTGGCCAACCGCAAGGGTGAGCACATGGATTTGTTTGAGCAGATGCAGGCCCAGGGCTTTATTCGCTTTCGCGTGCAGAGCGGCACGCATGAAGCAAAAATCTATGAAGTCGATGATCTGCCGAAGTTGAAGAAGACTGAAAAGCATACAATTGACGTGGTGGTAGACCGCGTCAAGGTCAAGGCTGACATCAAGCAGCGTCTGGCAGAATCATTCGAGACTTGCTTGCGTCTGGCCAATGGCCGCGCTCTGGTTGTGGACATGGATAGCAATCATGAGCAATTATTTTCGAACAAATTTGCCTGCCCTACTTGTGGCTATTCATTGCAAGAGCTGGAACCGCGCCTGTTCTCTTTCAATAACCCCATGGGTGCCTGCCCAGAATGTGATGGGCTAGGGCATATAGAATTTTTTGATCCCAAGCGCATTGTCGCCTTCCCCAACTTGTCGCTGGCCAGTGGTGCCGTCAAGGGTTGGGACAGGCGTAATCAATTCTACTTCCAGATGCTGTCCAACCTGGCGGCATTCTATGAATTTGATATTGATATGCCTTATGAACAATTACCGGAATCGGCACAGCAAATCATTTTGTATGGTTCAGGCAAACAGCAAATACCGTTTACCTATATTAATGAAAAAGGCCGTACTGTCATCAAGGAACACAGCTTTGAAGGCGTGGTCACCAACCTGCAACGCCGTTATCGCGAAACTGATTCCATGGCCGTCAAGGAAGAGCTGGCCAAGTTCATCAATGAAAAGCAATGCCCTTCTTGCAACGGCGCACGCCTGCGCATAGAAGCGCGTTATGTCAAGGTGGGCACAGGCAAGCAAGAGAAGGCGATTTACGATATCAGCGCCATGCCGCTGCGCGAAACCCTGCATTTCTTTGAGCACCTGAAACTGACAGGTTCCAAGCGCGATATCGCGGACCGCATCATCAAGGAAATCACGGCACGCCTGACTTTCCTGAACAATGTCGGCCTGGATTATCTGTCGCTGGAACGCAGTGCCGACACCCTGTCTGGTGGCGAAGCCCAGCGAATACGCCTGGCATCGCAAATCGGTTCTGGCCTGACTGGTGTCATGTATGTACTGGATGAACCATCTATCGGCCTGCACCAGCGCGACAATGACAGGCTGATCGATACGCTCAAGCATTTGCGCGATATCGGCAACAGCGTGCTGGTGGTTGAGCATGATGAAGATGCGATACGCTGTGCCGACTTTGTGGTCGACATGGGGATAGGTGCGGGTGTGCATGGTGGTGAAATTATTGCCCAGGGTACGCTGGAAGATATCATGAGCAACAAGCGCTCACTGACGGCTCAATACCTGAGTGGCGCACTGGAAATTGCAGTCCCAAAAACACGTACCAAGTTTGACCCGGCCAGGCAATTATTGATTGCTGGTGCGCGTGGCAACAACCTGAAAAAAGTGTCGATGAAATTGCCAGTAGGCTTGCTGACTTGCGTGACGGGTGTATCCGGTTCAGGCAAATCGACGCTGGTGAATGACACGCTGTACCACGTCGCTGCGCGCCACTTGTATGGTTCACAAACCGAACCGGCAACGTTTGACCATGTCAGTGGGCTTGAGCATTTTGATAAAGTCATTTCTGTCGACCAGGCACCTATCGGTCGCACACCACGCTCCAACCCGGCGACTTATACAGGCTTGTTCACGCCTATACGTGACCTGTTCGCCACCGTGCCTACAGCCAAGGAACGTGGCTATAGCGCAGGCCGTTTCTCTTTCAATGTGAAAGGTGGTCGTTGCGAAGCCTGCCAGGGTGATGGCGTGATCAAGGTGGAGATGCACTTTTTGCCCGACGTCTATGTGCCATGCGATGTCTGCCACGGCAAGCGTTATAACCGCGAAACCCTGGAAGTGCATTACAAGGGCAAGAACATCAATGAAGTGCTGGGCATGACGGTGGAAGATGCGTTTGAATTCTTCAAGGTCGTCCCTATCATTGCGCGCAAACTGCAAACCCTGCTGGACGTGGGCCTGGGCTATATACGTCTGGGGCAAAGTGCCACTACCCTGTCGGGTGGTGAAGCGCAACGCGTCAAGCTGTCGCTGGAATTATCCAAACGCGACACTGGCCGCACCCTGTACATCCTGGATGAACCTACCACTGGCTTGCATTTCCATGATATCGCGCTGTTGTTGAAGGTGATACACAGGCTGCGTGACCAGGGCAACACCCTGGTCATCATCGAGCATAATCTGGATGTGATCAAGACTGCCGACTGGTTGATTGATCTTGGCCCAGAAGGTGGCGCTGGTGGCGGCAAGATAATTGCGACTGGCACACCGGAAGAAGTGGCAGCCAATCCTGAAAGTGTGACGGGCAAGTATCTCGCACCGTTGCTGAAGAAATCCAAATAAGCCTTTGAAATAATTGGAGCGCTATTTCCTTCTTGGGAGTAGCGCTTTTTTATTTACGTTGTATAGGACATTGTTGATTTTCATGACAGCACTTTCGGCTTGGTTATAATAGCCTTCAATCCGCAGAACAGTGGTTCTGCAAAAATATCAAGATATACACTTAGCAATGACCATACGCCTGATCGTTGGCCTGGGTAACCCCGGCCCTGAATATGAACAAACCCGCCACAATGCTGGCTTCTGGCTGGTAGACCAATTGCCAGCCAGCCTGCAAAGAGATAAGAATTTTAATGCTCTGGTTGGCAAGACCCGTATAGCCAACCAAGAGGTGTGGCTGCTGGAGCCACAAACTTTCATGAACCGCTCCGGGCAATCAGTCGGGGCGATCTGCCGCTTCTACAAGATCACGCCGGATCAGGTGCTGGTGGTGCATGATGAACTTGATATCATGCCTGGAATTGCCAAGCTCAAACTGGGTGGCTCATCTGGCGGGCATAATGGTCTCAAGGATATTACTGCTGCGCTGGGCACCCAGGATTACTGGCGTTTGCGTATAGGCATAGGCCACCCGCGTAGCCTGAATTTAAACCAGGGTGTTGCCGACTTTGTCTTGCACAGACCACGCAAGGAGGAACAGGGGCCGATAGACGAGGCCATCGCCAATAGCCTGGCCGTGTTACCCTTGCTGGTTGAAGGTAAATTCCCTGAAGCGATGATGCAACTCCACACAACAAAATGAGTTCAGCCATACAAATCCATGCTGGTCGCAAAGCCTATGCGCATCTGCGCGAGCATGGCTTGCGTGCGCAGGATGTGGCCATCATCCCGGCAGCGGCTGGTGGCCCCAAGGGTTTGATATTGCAGGCGCTGGATCAATGGATATTTGGTGAATGGTTGCCAACAGCACCGCGTGAACGCACGCTGATCGGTGCCTCTATCGGTGCCTGGCGCATGGCGGCTGCCAGCCATGCCGACCCGGTTGCAGCCTTCCAGCGGCTGGGTGATTTGTATTGTGAACAGCGCTACCCTGAAAAACCTTCTGCTCTATATGTCACGCGGGAGATCCAGAATCTCTTGCATGATTTCATCGGTGGGCATGAAGCAGAGATCGTGAACCAGCCTTTGCACAGGCTGCATTTATTGGCTGTGCGTGGCCGTGGCTTGTTGAGCGCGCCAAAATCCGTGAGCAAGGCCAAGGCTGGTTTTGTGGCTGCGACATTTGCCAACCTGGCTTCGCGTTCGCGCCTGGCGAAACATATGGACCGTGTGGTGGTTGGCGATGCACGTGACCCGCTGTTCTGGCTGAAAGCCAAGTTCGATGGTTTTGATACCCACTTTTGCCCGTTGAAAACAGATAACCTGGGCTGGTCCTTGCTGGCATCTGGCACCTTGCCATTGATCATGGAACCAGTCGCGCATATCCCGCATACGCCCTCAGGCACTTACTGGGATGGCGGCATCATTGATTATCACCTGGCCCTGCCCTATTCACGCGTGGCCGGCAGCAAGGATGGCGACCTGGTGCTGTACCCACATTTTACCGATCACATCGTACCGGGCTGGCTGGACAAGCCCCTGCCCTGGCGCAGGGCTGGCATGGGTGTCAATCGTGAGTGGCTGGACAATGTCGTCATGGTGTCACCGTCGCCGTCTTTTCTGAAGACGCTAAGCCGTGGCAAGCTGCCTGACCGTAAAGACTTTTTTTACTACGGCACGAATCATGACTTTCGCATCCAGAACTGGAAGCTGGCGATCAGCGAAAGCGGGCGCATGCGTGACGATTTTGCGGCGTTTGTTGAAAAACCAAATCTTGATCTGGTGCAGGCACTAAATTTCTGAGTTGGCTAGCCTGGCATTTGCCTGCGTTGCTCAGCAACGTAGTGTATGAGTTCTGGAAAAAATTCCTGAAATCCCTCTGACAAAGCCACATAGTTACTTTGCAAATCATCCAGACCTGAGCGCAACAAATCACCATTCTTTGACAGCCTTTGCGAAGTGCGCTCTACCGCAATTCTAACGCCATCAAATTCATGATAAGACCCCAGCCAGTCCTGGCTGAGCATGCGTGGCAAGGCGGCCTGCAGATTGTCGGGCAAGACTATTTTTGATTGTTCTTGCAGGGCGGCATAAAAGCGCGCTATCAATTCCTGGCGATGAGCCGTGCTATGTTGTGGCCAATGCTGACTCAGGACATGATCATAGAAAATATCCAGCAAGATACCTGAATAACGGCGATGCTGATCCTGGAATAAAGCCTTCGCCTGCAACACGATGGGGTGGCTGTCGGTATAGCTATCCACCAGTCTGTGCATGTGGATATCGGCCTGGATTTCAGGATGGTAGAGTGCGGTGTCTTTCAGTTTGACAAAGTCACCGAGCAAGGCACCCAGCATGGCTTTATCGCTATGCTGGGCCAGGTAAATGTGGGCAAGGTAATTCATAAGTAAGGCCAGTATAGCTGGCTTTGTAATGGCTTGCTGCCAGCTTCAAATTCCCTTAGCTTTGCCCGTCTGGCAAAATGTCGTCCTTAATTTCGGCATCTGCAACTGACTTTGCCGGTGGCACATGCCGCCCTTGCTGCTTCAATGCCTGCCTGAGCAGGTATTCTACCTGGGCATTGGCACTGCGCAGCTCTTGTGCCGCCATGCGTTCGATCTCGTTCCATAGCAAAGGATCGATGCGCAACGGGAAGGATTTTTTTCCTGGGCTGGCCATTATCTGGCATTCAAACGTGGAGTGATGTAACTGAGCAAACGCTGCGGTTCTTGCGAGCCCAGACGCAAAGTTTGGCCATTGCGCAGCGTGAGACGTATAGCTCCATAACCATGCACGTTATACAGCATGCCTTGTGCAGAACTCTTGATACCCCATCCATCAATAAAACGAGTTCTTACTACTTCGCCAGTCTGGATATCCGTCAGTGCGAACTTCCACGCAGGCCAGCCCAGCCATCCAAAACTCCAGGACAGATGGGTAGCATCAATACGTATGGTAAGGCTGCCAAGGAAGACCAGGACCAGAGTATTCACCGTCAGTATGAGGAGTGCAACCCAGGATGCCAGTGGCACACCTCCAAAAAACTGCGCTCCAAAGGAAAAGATAGTCACCAGCGGCATGAATATCCACAAAAACTTGAACCACTGCTTTTCTATATAGACTGGATGTTCCATTTTCTTGTCTCACTACACAATCAATTATACAAAGTGCCAGCATTGATGACAGGCTGGGTTTCCTTGTCTGAACACAGCACCACCAGCAAATTGCTGACCATGGCCGCTTTTCTTTCGTCATCGAGCTCACATATCTTGCGTTCGGACAAACCTTGCAAGGCAGCTTCCACCATGCTGACTGCGCCATGCACGATTTTCTTGCGGGCGCTGATGATGGCTTCTGCCTGCTGGCGACGCAACATGACCTGTGCAATTTCCGCGGCATAGGCCAGATGCGTGAGCTTGGCGTCTTCAACATCAATACCGGCAGCGGTAAAGCGATTGTGCAATTCATCACGCATGGCACAGGCGACCACATCCATGCCTGCCCGCAAGGTAGTCTCACCTTCCCCCAGGTCTTCACCATCGTCATAAGCATACTGGGTTGCCAGATGACGTATCGCGGCTTCTGCCTGGATGTGCACAAAACGTTCAAAATCATCGACATTGTAAATTGCCAGGGCCGTGTCCTGCACACGCCAGACAATGGCAGCCCCAATTTCTACAGGGTTACCGCGCTTGTCATTGACTTTCAGTGCTGCTGTATTGAGGGTGCGCGCGCGCAGGCTGAGCTTGCGCTTGGCATACAGGGGATTTACCCAGCGCAAACCTTCACTGCGGTCGGTGCCCTTGTATTGACCAAACAGGGACAACAAGGCGGCCTCGTTCGGTTGCAGCATGTACAAACCCGTCAGGAGAAAAATGCCCAGCGCAACAATCGCCAGACGCACCAGCACTGCTAGCAGGCTTGGCTGACCTGAACCTACCAGATCGATAAAGCTATAGGCTCCGCCTGCTACAAACAGCAGGCCAACAATAATCATGAAATAACCGTCCAGCGACGTAAGTGAACGTTCTTGTATTAATTTTTTGCCAGTCGCCGACACTGAGGTAGTACTCATACTTTCTCCTGATAGATGTCACTTTGAAATCAAAGTGATATCACTTTAGGATGAGCAGAGTAAAATGTCAAGAAAGATTGAAAATCAATGCTGATGGACGGAAACGACCCAAGAATGTCAAACAGCTTGCCCACGCTGGGCAAGCTTTGCAAGGCAAGATGAGGCCAGTATAAGGTCAGTAAAAGGGATACAAATTCTTCACGCGGTTACCAGCAAACTGCTTGCTGGCAGCTAACACTGAAAGACAAGTCTGCGGTTTGCAAACTGCAGGCACAGGTTCAGTCTCACTCGCCTCACTTACATGCTCCTCTGCAGGCTTGCTGCGCGTGCCTGCAAAATACAAGAGTACCCCCAACAAGGCTGCCGAGATCAAAACCCAGAACATGACATCGCTATGAAAATGCACCAACAGGTAACCGCAGATAACGGGGTTCAGTGCGGCACCAAACATGGCCAGGCTTTGCGCCCCATAGTAACTGCCGCGCTTGTCAGCCGGTGCAATCATGTCGATGAACATGTATTCGCAGGGGATCACGATGACCTCCCCCACAGTGAAGACCAGCGTAGCCACTACCCAGCTCACGGCGCTGCTGGCATGCATGAAGCCCAGCAGACCTGCGGCATATAACATGGCACCCAGACTCACCCAGCGAAACAGGTATTTTTGTTGCATGAGTTTGCCAACAGGATATTGCAAGACCACCACGGTCACCGCATTGGTGATGAGGATGAATGGCAGCAATTGCGCTGTGGCTTGCGTGCCCTGGCTGACGATCAGGTATTGCGATAAATAGCCAGAGACAAAACGGCCAAACACGAAAGAAGTCAACACGCTGCCCAAGGTAAACAAGATCAGCCGGCTGTCACTTCTGAGCACGCGCATGGTTGCCATGAAACCGGCGGGACTGGATTTAATTTCTGATGTCGCCGCCTTGACTATCGCTGCGGGCCTGCCCAGCACCTGCGATGCCAATAGCGAGAAACCCGCAGCCAGCCATAATGGGCCAGAAACCTTAATGGCAAACAACCATGCGCCCAACACCGGCCCAAGGGCAAATGCCACATTGATCAATGTATAGTTGAGAGAGAAGGCTTTTGGCCTCTGCTCAGGCGGCAACAGATCAGCCAGAGTGGCCTTCAACGAAATGCCGCGCAAGGTCAACGCAGATTCTATACACATCAGGGCCAGCAAAGCTGTCCATGCATTCGGTGCTATCGTCAGTGACACCGTGCAGACAGCAACCACGACGCCCGCCAGTTTCATCAGCAGATTTTTGCTGAGCCGGTCTGCCAGGTAACCGGCATACAAACTGAACAGGGTAGAAAAGAAAATACTGCCGCCGAGAACCCAGCCTATGGTTTGCTGGTTGATACCCAGATGTTCATGCAGATACAGTGCCATGAAAGGCAGGGCAACTGCGCGCCCCATGACAAAAACAAAAGAACTGAATAAAAGTCGTATCACGGGTGCGGGAAAGCGGGACATCATCTTCCTTTTTTTGGTCCATTCAATGCAGGCAGGTACTGATGTCTGACAGTATGGTAAAAAAAGCAGAAAGGAAAAATGGATATAATTTAAAAAAATTTTTCCCCTTTTATCGATTTGATAGGCGAGTAGACTCTCCACCATGAAACTGCTTGATCACTACCGCAAACTATATACTTTCCTTCAGCATCAAGAGCAGCAGCCAGGCCTGCCTGCACTGGCGCTCGCCATGCATTGCAGCGAACGAAATATGCGCAACCTGTTGGCGAAAATGCAGCAACATGGCTGGTTGAACTGGCAGGCAGGACGCGGACGCGGCAATCATTCGCAGCTGGAGTTTTTGCAAACCCCAGATAGCCTGGCGCTTGATCACCTGTCGCAATTTTTAGCGCGCGGCGATCTGGAACAGGCCTTTGCCAGCCTGGATGATCACCAGCGCCAGCAACTGGCAAGCCGCCTGCCTGATTATCTGGGCATGCCGGACAGTGCCTGCCGCAGCTTGCGTATGCCCCTGTTTCGCACCGTAGAAAGCCTGGATCCCTTGAAGGTCTATGGCCGCCTAGAAGCACATCTTGTGCGGCAGATTTTTTCTCGCCTGACAACTTTTGACCATCAGCAAAATGCCTTGCGCCCGGCAATTGCCCATCACTGGGAAAGCGAAAAGAATGGCAGTGTCTGGCATTTCTGGCTGCGTCCCGGATTAAGTTTTCATGATGGCACTGAGCTTGGTGTAGAAGATGTCAAAGCCAGCTTCTTGCGCCTGCGCGATGAATCTGCCATTTACCAGCGACTGTACCGCCACTTGCAATATGTAGAGACCGGGCCTAGCCAGCGCGTGAGTTTTTATCTGGAGCATTCTGATCAATTATGGCCCAATTGCCTTGCTACGGCCAACTCTTCCATCGTACCGCGCCAGCGTGCGGCAGACTTTGAGCGCTTCCCGGTTGGCAGCGGTGCATTTCGCGTGATACGCAACAATACGTATCAACTGACCTTGCAGGCCTTCAAGGATTATTACCGAGAACGCCCTTTACTTGATGAGATAGATTTGTGGATGTTGCCGCCACCATCCGGCCCTTCAGGCTTTGATTTGCAGTTTGGTTATGCCAACCAGGATTGCTCGAAAAAACAAACTATTGCGGGTGCAGAATCTGGCTGCACTTACATCATCTGTAATTCTTCGCGCATTTTTTTTAAAACTGCAGAACAAAGACTGGCATTGGCCGACTGGCTGGCACCGGAGACCCTTTTTGATCCGCAAGAGCGCAGCAGGAAACCGGCCTCTGGCTTGCTGGCGATCTGGAAACACCGCGTCGCAAAAAAACCGAAATGCTGCAGCTTTAAGGCTGGCAGCAAATTACGCATGGTCAGTGGCCAGACAACGGAAATGTTGAGCCTGGCGCAAGCGGTCAAGCAAAGACTGGAAGCAGGTGGCATCACCGTCCAATGGACCAGCCTGCCCTATGACCAACTGCTGGCACGCGAATGGATGAAAGATGCCGACCTCGTCGTCACCCGTGAAGTCATGCATGATGACCAGGATTTTGGTTGTTATGAATGGTTCGTGGCCGACAGCGTATTCCGCCGCTGGATGCCTGCAAGTGCACTGAAAGCCCTGGATACAGACTTAATGAAAATCAAGGAACTGGCAGATAGCAAGCGCCGCATGCTGGCTTATGCGCGCATAGGAAAACGCCTGGTGCAAGAAGGCTGGCTGATTCCCATTTCGCATGAAAACCAGCAAGTCAGCATAGCCCCGCATGTGGCAGGTGTGAGGATGACGCCGTTTGGTTTTGTGTCGTTCAACGAGCTATGGTTGAAGCGATAAATAAAAACCAAATTTTGGTGATAGCAGGAAATTTACTTTCTACGGTAAGATGCTGGTCCACTCCCTCTTTGTTTGCCCTGCATGAAAACCCGTATCCGCACTGAAGCCGCCATTCTCTGGACCATTGCCTGGCCTGTCTTAATTGGTCAGCTTGCCACAGTAGGCATGAGTGTGGCCGACGTCGCCATGACCGGCCACCTGAGTGCCGACGACCTTGCCTCTGTATCACTGGGCGCGAATGTCTGGGTGATCATCCTGGTCAGCGTGATGGGCATCATGATGGCAGTCAATACCATGATAGCCCATGAAGTTGGTGCAGAAAATCATCAACGTGTGCCGCATATGGTGCGCCAGTCCTTGTGGCTGGGCCTGGGCGTGGGTTTGATAGGCTGCCTGCTATTGAATATCTCCACCCTGATCTTCAATTACCTGCAACTTGACCCCGCCATCAATGCCAAGGCTTCAGAGTTCGTGCATGTCATCAGCCTGGGCATGCCCGCCTTTGCCATGTATCGCGCCCTGTATGGTTACACCACCAGCCTGAACCAGACCAAGCCCGTCATGATGATCGCACTGGGTGGCTTGCTGTTCAATATCGTGATGAACTGGTTATTCATTTATGGCCACCTGGGCTTTCCCAAACTGGGATCAACCGGCTGCGCGCTGGCAACAGGCTCCGGATTGTGGCTGATGCTGGGTGCAATGATATTCTGGATACGTCGTGCTGAGGCCTATCGCGAAACTTTCCCCTTCCATCAATATGAAGGACCGAACTGGGCCGAAATCCGCTCCACCCTGCGTCTTGGCTTACCGATAGGCGTCACTTATTTTGCTGAAGTCTCAGCCTTTGGTGCAGTTGGATTGCTGATTGCACGCTTTGGCGTAATACCGGTAGCAGCAAACCAGATCGCCTTGAATTTTTCCTCACTGGTGTTCATGGTGCCCCTGAGCCTGGGCATCGCCCTGACCACACGCGTAGGGCAAACCCTGGGCGAAGGCGATGCAGAGCGAGCGCGCTTTATTTCCTGGACGGGCTATGCGCTGTCCACCAGCTTTGCGGTGATATCAGCGCTGGGCATCATGATCTTTCGTGACCTGGTGGCAGCGGCCTATACCTCCGACCCGGCTGTGCAGGCCATGGCGTCTGAGTTGCTGTTGTATGCGGCGATCTTCCAGTTATCTGATGCGGCCCAGGTAACCGCATCCTGTGCCATACGCGGCTACAAAGTCACACGTACGCCAATGCTGATACACCTGATGGCCTTTTATGGCTTTGCCTTGCCGATAGGTTGCTTATTGGGCCTGGCTCCCTCATGGATGCCGTGGCATCCAGAGCAAGCCATGGAAGCGCGTGGTTTCTGGATAGGGCTGGTGCTGGGACTCACTGTCGCCGGGATCATGTTGACAGGCTTGCTGCATAAACTCAGCAAGGGCAGGATCAAGCAAGCTGGAGGCTTGAGCAATGCCACTGCCTGAACCAGACAAACCGGGAAAGTGCCATAAACGCAAGATGACAATATCAAATTAACCAGTTAATGGGCATTATTTTGTCATTGTCTGCTGTATTTATCGGCAAGATTTACTGCAATTCAGACCAGAAACGGTCTGGAGGGCAGGCTTTCCGGTAAAATAGCGGGTTAATCAAATCCAACTGGCAAAACATCATGAGTCTCAAATGCGGCATCGTCGGCCTGCCTAACGTCGGCAAATCCACTCTGTTCAATGCGCTGACCAAAGCGGGCATCCCGGCAGAAAATTATCCTTTCTGCACGATAGAGCCGAATGTGGGCGTGGTTGAAGTGCCTGATCCACGACTGAAGCAATTGTCTGACATCGTCAAGCCTGAGCGTATCCAGAACGCCATCGTTGAATTTGTTGATATCGCCGGTCTGGTTGCCGGTGCCTCCAAAGGTGAGGGTCTGGGCAACCAGTTCCTCGCTCACATTCGCGAAACTGACGCCATCGTCAACGTCGTGCGTTGCTTTGAAGATGACAATGTGATCCACGTGGCTGGCAAAGTCAGCCCGCTGGATGATATCGAAGTCATCCAGACAGAACTGGCACTGGCCGACATGGGCACAGTAGAAAAAGCCATCCATCGCGAAAACAAGAAAGCCCGTTCTGGCGACAAAGACGCAGCCAAGCTGGTCGCCGTGCTGGAACGCATCATGCCTGCGTTGAATGATGCCAAACCTGTGCGTGCACTGGGCCTGGACGCTGAAGAAATGCTGCTGATCAAGCCGCTGTGCCTGATCACTGCCAAGCCAGCCATGTATGTTGCCAACGTCTCAGACAGCGGCTTCACCAACAACCCCTTGCTGGACCAACTGACCTCGTATGCAGCATCCCAGAATGCACCTATCGTCGCGATCTGCGCCTCGATAGAATCTGAAATCGCTGACCTCGACGATGCTGACAAAGCCGAGTTCCTGGCCGACATGGGCATGCAGGAGCCTGGCCTGGACCGCCTGATACGCGCCGGTTTCAAACTACTGGGCCTGCAAACCTACTTCACCGCAGGCGTCAAAGAAGTACGCGCCTGGACTATCCATGTAGGTGATACAGCACCGCAAGCAGCAGGCGTGATCCACACCGACTTCGAACGCGGCTTCATCCGCGCCCAGACCATCGCATTTGATGACTACATCAATTTCAAAGGTGAATCCGGTGCCAAGGAAGCAGGCAAGATGCGCGCCGAAGGCAAGGAATATGTGGTTAAGGATGGCGATGTGTTGAATTTCTTGTTTAACGTCTAAGTACTGGTCAGTTTCAACAAAGAGCCGCAAATTGAGCGGCTCTTTTGCTTTGCGGTTCCTATCTTCCCTGCCTGAGTCTGCCAGTTAATTTCACCTTTGGCATATGTGGTGAAAATACCGACATTACTCAGTGGCGGATTCCATGCTAACTGCCCAGGGCATTTGCCTGCGATATAATGCCTTGCAGCCCAACATTCCATCCAGCAACACTCACCCACCTTGCGGAGAGCATTTGGCTTATCAGTATTTCCCCCCTGTCATTCGAGCGAGTCAGTCATGAATCTTGATGTCCGCACCATCATGCTGATATGGAGCGGTATAAATCTGCTGGGTGCTGGCATGATGGCGCTCATCAGTTTTCATGCGGACAATGTCAGGGGTGCGCGTCAGTGGGCGCTGGGGCATTGCTGTATGGGCATAGGTATTTTTACCAGCACCCAGATGTCCCCCGAATGGCCTCTGTGGATTATTGCCAGTGTGCCTTTCATCGCGGGTTGTGGCTTTGGTCTTCTCTTTAACGGGATTGAAGCTTTTAAGGGGAAACGCTGCCATTACTGGGTCCCGGTGTGGGTAGGCGGGCAAATGATGCTGCAAAGTCTGTGGCTGGGCATGGTGCATGACAATATCCGCATGGTGGTCGCCACCAATTCCCTGCTGGTCAGCGCCATATTTGCTGCCTGCGCACTGAGCCTGATCGTCAAAGCCACGCAACCACTGAAAACTGCCTACAACCTGGCTGCAGCATCCTTCTCATTTATTGCCTTGATGAGTTTGCTCAGGGCTTTGAATATCTTGCTGAAACCGGCTGAAGAGATTTCTCTGTTTGCGCAAGGCAATGTCAATCCGGTGCTCCTGGTGCTCGGTGGTTTGTCACAATTATCCATCTCACTGGCGCTGGTGCTGCTGATCACTTTTCGCCTGGTTAGTGATTTGCGTGAACAAGCCACGCATGACAGCCTGACTGGCGCGCTGAACCGGCGCAGCTTTGAAGATGAATCGCGGCGTTTACTGGCACGCGCGACCCGCACAGGCGATGCCATGTCCATCATCATGATTGATGTGGATTTCTTTAAACGTGTCAATGACATGTACGGTCACCAGGCTGGTGATGAAGTGCTGCGCCGCCTTGCTGCTTTGTTACAAACTATCATCCGCAGTGAGGATTACCTGGCCCGCTACGGTGGTGAAGAATTTTGTATTTTACTCACCGGCACCAATGAGCAGGGCGCAGCCCTGCTGGCTGAGCGCGTGCGCCTGCTATATGCAGATCTGCGCGTAGACTGGAAAGGCGACAGCTTGCAATGCACGCTCAGTGCAGGCGTGGCAGATTCATCGAGCGTGGGGACAGAGCTGGCTGCGCTGATTGACGCTGCCGACCAGGCACTCTACCGCGCCAAAAATGCAGGGCGCAATTGCATCGCCCTGCATTCTGACTCGGTTTGAGCTATTGACTCAGACAACCTTGCGCTGGCGTCCTGCCAGATGCGATTCCAGCACATTGCTGACTGGCAGTGCCACACCATCTCTTACCGCAGCCAACCAGTTGTCGGTAGAAGCGACAGCCGCGAAATTGGAATGAAATACTACGCTGTAGGCACGATGGATTTCTTCTGCACTGACATAGCCTGCCGCGTTGGCATATGGCAGCGAACCTGTGGCATCGCTCAGGGTTTCGACTTGATAGCCATTATGCGCAGCTTCGTAGATGGTGCTGGCATTGCAGTTATGCGTCATATAACCAACGATGCTGAGGGTATTGATTTCATTTTTTTGCAACCAGGCAGCTGCATCAGTGCCTGTGAATACGCTGGCCATGTTTTTTTCTATACTGTGATCAGCATGGCGGCTGGCGACCACATCATGTAATTCCCAGGATTTGGAACCGCGCGCAAAAATCGGCGAGCTTTCTGATGCCGAATGCTGCACCACCAGAACAGGGATGCCAGCAGCTTTTGCGGCATCCATGGCGCGCCCGATATTGTGCAGGGATACTTTTGGGTCAGGATATTCAATCAGCATATTGCCGATGAAGTATTCATTTTGTACATCGATAACGATGAGGGCGCGTTTGACAGTGTTGGTGGTCGTGTTGCTCATGGCAGTTTCCTTTTGTGTGGATGATCGAATCAACAGTTTGAATTAGCTTTTGCTCTGTTCATGGACTGTATGATGGGCCATCTGGTACAGGAATATAAGTGACCCGATTGCCAATATTCGATACAATCAGGCCATGCAGATATCCATACCTGAAAAGATAGTCAATATTGCGGTGCTGGCCTTTGACGGCATCAGCCCCTTTCATTTGTCCGTGCCTTGCATGGTGTTTGGTGAGCATCATGGCGGGCTGGCGATGCCGGAATTTGATCTCAAGGTTTGTCTGGATCAAACCGGAAAAATTCACAAAGAGGTGCGCACCAATGCTGGCTTTGGCATACTGGTACGGCATGGTCTGACTACGCTTGCCAGGGCCGACATGGTGGTCGTGCCTTCCTGGCATGATGACTTGCGCCCTGCCCCACCTGCCTTGCTGAAAGCCCTGCGTCAGGCCCACCAGCGGGGAGCCAGGTTAATAGGATTGTGCCTGGGCGCTTTTGTGCTGGCTGAGGCTGGCTTGCTGGATGGCCGCAGTGCCACGACGCACTGGGCTTTGGCGAAAGCATTCTCTGAACGTTATCCGCAAATCAGCCTGGACCCGAATGTCTTGTATGTCGATCATGGTGATGTGATTACTTCGGCGGGTACGGCTGCTGGCATCGATTGTTGCTTGCATGTCTTGCGCACCGGCTATGGCGCTGATGTCGCGGCCCATGTGGCCAGGCGCCTAGTAGTGGCACCACACAGACAGGGTGGGCAGGCGCAGTATATTGAGCAACCTCTGGCTGTGCTGGCCACTGATGAGCGCCTGGTCAAAGTGCTTGAATGGATGCTGGCGCACCTGGCGGAGCCTCAGCAACTGGATCACCTGGCGCAAAGAGCCCTGATGAGCAGGCGCAGTTTTACCCGCCACTTCCAGCAACAAACTGGCACAACGGTAGGTAAATGGCTCTTGAACCAGCGACTGGCACTGGCGCAACGGCAACTGGAAACCAGCAAGCGTGGCATTGATGATATTGCTGCGGATACTGGTTTTGGTACGGGTTTATTACTGCGGCGTTACTTCGCCCGGGAATTTGGCATATCACCATCAGCTTATCGACGTGAATTCCAGGGCAATGCCTGAAAGCTCAGCGTGAATGCATGATAGCCATTAAAATAGCTGATACTGAATTTGCTCACTTATTTTGCACCATGCCCAGCATACTTTCTATCACTCTCTATCCCATCAAATCCTGTGCCGGTATCGCACTGGAAGCGGCTACCCTGAATGAAACCGGCCTCAGCTTTGAAGGCGTACATGACAGGGAGTGGATGCTGGTAGACCATCAGGGCCTGTTCCTGACGCAAAGAGAATTCCCACGGATGGCCTTGATACGCCCCGAACTCCGCAGCGATGGCCTGTACATCCATGCCCCCAACATGCCTGTATTGTCCCTGAACCCGCAAGAAGATACCAGCACAGCCAGCGTTACCATCTGGGAAGAAAGTTTCAGCGCCCTGGATTGCGGGCAAGCAATGGCTGACTGGTTCAGCAAGGCACTGGACACTCCCTGCCGTCTGGTACGCAGTACAGCACAAACCCAACGTTTTGCAAATCAGAAATGGACAGGCGACAGACTGGTGGCCACACGTTTTTCTGATGGCTACCCGATTTTACTGACGGCTACTGCCTCGCTTGATGATCTCAATCAGCGCCTGGAAAAGCAGGGACGCAGTGGCCTGCCCATGAACCGCTTCCGCCCGAATATCGTGCTGGCTGGCATAGAGGCTTTTGAAGAAGACTATGCCGCAAATTTTGAAGTGGGCAGCAAGATAAAGTTACGCCCGGTAAAACCTTGTCCGCGCTGCCCCATGCCGTCGATAGACCAGAGTACCGGTGAATTTGGCCCAGACCCGATGGATATTTTGCAGACTTATCGTGCCAATCCACTGGTCGATGGCGGCATCACTTTTGGCATGAATGTCATCGTCGAACAAGGTGTGGGACAGTTATTACGTGTCGGTGATGTCATGGATATGAATATTGCCTTTTAACGCAAAAAATACAGACAGATACCAACAGCAATGGAAAGCATGATGCCAGCACCTATAGATGAAGAGCCAGACCAGGCTCAGTCTGCGTTGCTGGAATTGCAAATCGAAAACCAAGCTTTGCGGGCCAGACTCGATAGCTTGCTGGAACTGGCGCACCGCAATCAAAACATCATGGCGCGCCACCAGAGTTTCGATTTGAAGATTATTGGTGCGAATAGCTTTCGTGAACTGATCACGAATATTTTCAGCGCCCTGGCCGTCACTTCTGAACTGGATGTAGTGTCGCTGGTGCTGTTTGACAAACTGGGCGACTTGCAACAAATGCTGGCTGACCTGAAGATAGATTTGAGTGAATTTCCACATCTGATTTTCTTGCGGCATGAAGTCGAACTCAGCCAACCAGAAACTGCCTTGCGCAAGCCGCAACTGGGTCTCTATCAAAGCCTGGCATATGCCTCTTATTTCAGCAGTTTCAACAAGAAGCCTGCCAGTATCGCCATCATCCCTATGCGCAGGCAAGGCCGCCTGATAGGTTGTCTGAATCTGGGCAGTTTCAAGGCCGACCGTTTCCAGCCCAACATGGCGACTGATTTTATTGAGCGTCTGGGCTCCATCATTGCAATCTGTCTGGAAAACGTCATTAACAATGAGCGCCTGACTTATATAGGCCTGACTGATCCCTTGACGAATGTCAGCAACCGGCGCTACGTAGAGCAGCGCATGCTGGAAGAAATTGCCCGCGCGCGCAGGCAGAGATACAGCATTGCCTGTATGTATCTGGACATCGATTTCTTCAAGCAAATCAATGACCGCTACGGGCATCAGGGTGGTGACGATGTGTTGAAGGAAGTAGCAAAACGCATCAAGGATGAACTGCGTCTCAGCGATACCCTGGGCCGTTTTGGTGGTGAGGAATTTGTGGTGGTGCTGGTCAACACCAATTTGCATGATGCAATACAGGTGGCGGAACGCATACGCAAAAGTATCGCCAGCCATGAATTCATCTTGAGTGAGTCTGGCACTTGCCAGGCGACAATATCAATCGGCCTCACGACCATAGATGAGAACAGCAATTGCGAAGACGCCAGCAGTATCGCCCGCGATCTGGTGTTGCGCGCCGACCGGGCCTTGTACCAGGCCAAGAACGGCGGACGCAACCAGGTACGCTGTTTTTAGACTGGTCTTATTGTTGCGCAGGCTTTTTGTCTGCCTGCAATTGCTCGTATTTGGCGTTCAACTGTTCTGGCGTTTCGCGCCATTCAGGATTGAAAGGAATGCAGCTGACAGGGCAAACCTGCTGGCATTGCGGTTCCTTGTAATGGCCCACGCACTCGGTGCATTTATGCGGGTCTATCTCATAAATTTCCGGCCCCATGTAAATCGCATCATTGGGGCATTCGGGTTCGCAGACATCACAATTGATGCAATCGTCTGTAATCATCAGGGCCATGTTGTCGCTTTCATGTGCTGCTCAGTCACTACATCAGCAGCACCTACTTATATAGGGCTTACGCAAATTGTCCCAGCAAGGCGCAGCGCCAAAGACAGTACTTTAGTACGGTTAGGAGCTGCGACGCAGCTGAGGGCGTTTTTGCGTAAGTACTATTATATTTACTTTAAGACTTGTTCTCAGCCAGCAAAGCAACTTTCTTCTTCAACCAGCGGTCTACCGACGGGAACACAAATTTTGACACATCACCGCCAAACATGGCGATCTCACGCACGATAGTGCCTGAAATAAATTGATATTGATCAGAAGGGGTCAGGAACAGGGTTTCTACATCTGGCAACAAATAACGGTTCATACCTGCCATCTGGAATTCATATTCAAAATCAGACACCGCACGCAAACCGCGCACGATGACGCGCGCGTCATTTTTGCGCACAAAGTCTTTCAGCAGTCCCGAAAAACTTTCTACTTTGACATTCGGATAATGTCCCAGCACTTCATTGGCAATTTCCAGTCGCTCATCCAGGGAAAAAAATGGATTCTTGCTTTTGCTATCCGCCACACCCACCACCAAAGTATCAAAAAGACCGGATGCGCGACGCACCAGATCTTCATGACCGCGTGTTAGCGGATCAAATGTTCCCGGATAAACGGCTGTGACCATCTTCACTCCCTTTTTTCGCAATCTGCATAAGGATATGCACCAAGTTGAGCAGGCATTATGCCTGATTTTCGTGCGCCTCATGCGGTAAAATGTTGCGTTGCAGTATGTGGAAAAAGACACTACCAGCTTTATCGGCGCGGATAAGCTGCCATCCGCTTAATAATTTAGCTATTTTTTCATTTGCAGCTTCATCACTTGCTGATTCAGCCAAAGAAAACTCGGATTCTACGTAGATACAGCCTTTTGGGCTGAGCAATTGCGCGCAGGCTGGCAAAATGCGGTCCAGCCAGTCCTGTTCAAACGGTGGGTCTAGGAAGATCACGTCCATTTTTTGTGGCTGGGCAGCCAAACTTTCAAGTGCCTTGAGTGCATCTGCCCTGAGCAGCTTGCACTGGCTGGCTTGCAATTTGTCCTTTACTTGCTCCAGTTGCTTGTAAGCCGGGGTATGCGCCTCCACCATGATGACTTGCGCCGCGCCACGACTGGCTGCTTCAAAACCCAGGGCACCACTACCGGCGAACAGGTCCAGGCAATGCACGCCAGTCCAGTTGCTGTGAAGCAAATGGTTGAGCCAGTTGAACAGGGTTTCCCTGACACGGTCTGGCGTAGGGCGCAAACCCTCTGCATCGACCACGCTGAGGAGGCTGCGCTTCCAGACTCCGCCTATGATGCGGACTTGATGGCTTTGACGTTTTACGACTGTCGTTTTTACTGGCTTTTTTTTACTATTTGTTTTCATTGCATGCTTGCTACGGCTAAATCTGTTTACATTGCGCTGTCTGTTAAAATGGCAGCATTCTAATATCAGGGCTGGCATTTTTTGCCGCCCGCACTCCGAAATATATCCCGATGTTTAGTTTTTTCAAAAAAAAGCCCAAAGAAGAGGCGCCAGTTGTTGTGGCTGAGCCGGCATCCGTTATTACGGAGCCAGCCAGCCCTGCACCTGTCGCGCCTGCCACTATAGCAGCCACTGTCGCTGCGGCTCCCGTGGCGGAAGTTGTCGCTCCCAAGGCGGCGGAACCTGAGCAAAAACGCTCTTGGTTAAGCCGCCTGAAAGCCGGGCTCGCCAAAACTTCCTCGAATCTTACCACCCTCTTCATCGGCGCCCGCATTGATGATGATCTGTATGAAGAGCTGGAAGCTGCCCTGCTGACCTCGGATGCCGGTGTGGAAGCTACCCAATTCCTGCTGGATGGTCTAAAGAAAAAGGTCAAGGAAGACAAGCTGACGGATGCCGAGCAAGTCAAGGCTGCATTGAAAGTCTTGCTACTGGAACTGCTGACGCCTTTGCAAAAACCACTGGAACTGGGTCGTTATCAACCTTTGGTCATGATGATCACAGGCGTGAATGGTGCCGGCAAAACAACGACCATAGGCAAGCTGGCCAAACATATGCAGACCCACCAGCAGTCTGTTTTGCTGGCAGCTGGTGATACTTTCCGTGCAGCAGCGCGTGAGCAATTGACGATCTGGGGTGAGCGTAATAATGTCACGGTCATTTCACAAGAATCAGGTGACCCTGCCGCTGTGGCTTTTGATGCAGTCGCGTCGGCCCGTGCCCGTGGCACCGATGTGGTGATGGTGGATACTGCCGGTCGCCTGCCTACCCAGCTGCATTTGATGGAAGAACTCAAGAAAATCAAGCGCGTCATTGGCAAGGGCATGGATGGTGCACCACAAGAAGTCTTGCTCATTATCGACGGCAACACTGGTCAGAATGCGCTGACACAGGTCAAGGCCTTTGATGATGCCCTGCAATTGACTGGCCTGGTCATCACCAAGCTGGATGGCACGGCTAAAGGCGGTGTGCTGGCAGCGATTGCCAAGAACCGCCCTGTGCCTGTCTACTTCATCGGCATAGGCGAACAGATTGAAGATTTACAACCATTTAATGCCCAGGAATTTGTTGACGCCCTGCTTAGCTAAGTTTGGCCAAGGGCGGCACAGTAACCAGCACACAATGAAGCTCACAAAGACCAGACGCGACCATGATTGAATTTGAACACGTCAGCAAACAATATTCGCAAGATGCCTACGCGCTCAACGATGTTTCCTTGTCGATTGCCGCTGGTGAACTGATCTTCCTGGCCGGCCCCTCAGGCGCGGGCAAATCCACCTTGCTGAAAATGATCGCAGGCATAGAAAAACCGACTGCTGGCCAGGTAAAGGTGAATGGCCAGGACATAGGCAAACTGAAAAGTAGCAGCCTGCCCTATCTGCGCCGCAAGCTGGGCCTGATCTTGCAGGATCAAAAACTCCTGACTGACCGCCATGTGCTGGCCAATGTCATGCTGCCTATCATCGTCACTGGTGCCTCGCAGGCAGAAGCCGAAACTCGCGCACGCATTGCGTTGGAAAAAGTCGGCTTGCCAGACAAGACATACTCAATGCCGTTGGCTTTGTCAGGTGGTGAACAACAGCGCGTGGCGATTGCTCGTGCCATCGTCAACCGGCCTCAGATCATTCTGGCGGATGAACCGACTGCATTTCTCGACCGCGATAATGCCAACAAAGTTATCACTGCACTCAAGGCTTTCCAGAGTGCTGGTGTGACCTGCATTATTTCCAGCCATGATGAACAATTTCTCGATCAGGCAAGCCGCGTGATATATCTGAGCCACGGCCGTTTAGTCGATACCTGGAAATCCTCGCTGGCAGCCTGATCCTGCATCATTAAATATCAAGGACAAATTCATGACCAACTGGTTACGCCAGCACTTGTTTGCCATCAAGACTGCGCTCACCCATGTGCGCGGCAGTCCCGGCAATTTCCTGTTCAATGTACTGGTAGTCGCAATTGCGCTGGCCTTGCCCATCGCTGGCCTGACCCTGATAGAAAACATACGTCCAATTTCCTCGCAACTGTCGATAGAACCGGAAATCAGCATCTTTGTCAGCCCTGACACCCCCAGGGCGACTGCCACGGCCTTGTCGATACCGCTGAAGAAATTGCTGAAAGAGAAAAGCATTACGGCAAATTTGAGTTTTATCCCCAAAGACAAGGCACTCGCCAGTCTGGAGCAATCATCCAATCTGGCCGAGGTTTTGTCCACCCTGGGCGGTAATCCTCTGCCAGACGCTTATATATTAGCAATGTCGAACAATGATGCTGGCAAGATAGAGGCGCTGGTAGAAGAAATCAAACAGATGCCGGATGTCGATGTGGTGCAGCTTGACTCTGCCTGGGTCAAGCGCCTGGCTGCACTGGTGCAGATCATGCAATTGGGTCTGTTATTCCTTGCCACGACGCTGGGAGTCGTTGTCGTGGTTGTAGTGTTTAATGCCACCCGCCTGCAAGTTATTTCGCACAGAGCGGAAATTTCCCTCACCCGCTTGCTGGGTGCCACCAATAGCTTTATTCACAAGCCGTATTACTATACCGGTGCGTTGTTAGGATTGCTGGCGGGCGCATTGGCACTGGGCATGATCGCAGCCTCCCTGCAGCCTTTGAACAAGGCGATTGCCGAATTTGCTAAATTATATGCTTCTGAGTTCCACCTGGCTCCGTTGGGTATCGCACAGAGCGCCATCCTGTTAGCTGTTAGCATGTTGCTTGGACTGGTGGGAGTTTTTCTCTCGGTCAGAAGGCAGTTGGCAAAAGCCAGCTAATAGCAATTTCATAAGGCCAATGTGGTTTTGCAACAGCCTCTTACAATTTGCATCGATTTGACTGCAACTTTCAGACTCAGCCAGCGTCTAAGAAATATAAAAACCTTCAATGAATGCTTGTTTTTCAATAGATTTATTTGATGAAGTTCATAGAATCTGAGTATTAGCACTCTTCTCAAGAGAGTGCTAATATAGGAACTTGATAGTGCCGAAAAGAGTAATTGATACTCTTAAGGCAGCAATAAGGAGGAAAAATGGCAACTACATCGACACAATTGATCCCTGCAACTGACAGCACAGCTCTGGCCTTGGGCTTTAGTGGCACGCTGGGTAATATTGATGCCTATATCTCTGCAGTTAATCGCCTGCCTATGCTTACGCATCAGGAAGAGATCGACTTTGCAAACAAATTGCGCAATGAAAATGATCTGGCTGCTGCGCAGCAACTGGTTATGTCGCATCTGCGTCTGGTCGTGTCCATCGCCCGTGGTTACCTCGGCTATGGCTTGCCACATGCCGACTTGATTCAAGAAGGCAATATTGGCCTGATGAAAGCCGTTAAACGTTTCGACCCTGACCAGGGCGTGCGTCTGGTGTCCTATGCCATGCACTGGATCAAGGCTGAAATGCATGAGTACATCCTGAAAAACTGGCGTTTGGTCAAAGTAGCAACGACCAAAGCTCAGCGCAAATTGTTCTTTAATCTGCGCAGCCATAAAGAAGGCCTGGACGCGATGACACCCAAGCAAATTGATGCCCTGGCATCAACGCTGGATGTCAAACGCGAAGAAGTCATCGAAATGGAAATGCGTTTGTCCGGCCACGATATCGCCCTGGATGCACCGACGGATGATGACGATGAAAAATTCGCTCCCATCGCTTATCTGAAAACTGAGTCCGACGAGCCTACCCGTGTTCTGGAAACACGCCAGTATGACCGTCTGCAAAGCGAAGGGCTGGAATCGGCACTTGCCAAGCTGGATGCGCGTTCACGCCACATCATAGAGTCACGCTGGTTGAAAAACGATGATGGTACAGGTGCAACCCTGCACGAACTGGCGGATGAGTATGGCGTTTCTGCCGAACGCATACGCCAGATCGAAAGCGCAGCCCTGAAAAAAATGAAGGGCAGCCTCAGCAGTTTTGCTTAATCAAAATATGCTGCAGTAATGACAAAGGCACTCGCGAGAGTGCCTTTTGTTTTTGCTGATCCACCTACCGTTAATGCTCCAGAATGTATTGCCAGCATGAAAATCCACGCAGAAACCTGATTTTCCATATTAAATTGCCGAAAATAAATAGTGTCACTTAACTAATTTCTCTGGCGGTGCTACATTGATCCTGCGCAGCTAACAAACTATTTTCGATGAACAGCAGGAAAGATCATCTCACAGATGCTGCGCATCTTCATGCTCATGCAAACCAGTAGAACTTAGCGTAGCAAGGCTCATCACCTGCTTTGCTCACACTGAGAGTCTGGCTATTTTATACACGATACAGACCATGGATTCTCACCAAGGAGAAAACTTATGCTGACGTTCAAACAGCTTTCAATGCAAGGCAAAGTGATGAAAAAGAAAACATCAATTTTACTGATTACTATCCTCATGTCATTTAACTGCGGAGCGCAAGTAAAAACACTCCCGGCCAATGTCAGTTTTGTGGGCGACTGGAGTGCCAAGACCGAGCGGCCTGGCCGTGGCGTATGGCGTGATTTACAGGCATGGGAAAAAGATCGCATTGTGCCTCGTGACAATGAACGGTTTTCACCTGATATTGCTGTGGCACAAATTCAGGTCAAGCCCGGTGATCAGGTCGGGGGATGGTCCGGCGAGCGTGCTGAAGTATCGACCATGCAATCACTCAATGCTTCGCCATTATCAGTCAATACAGGTTCCGGGAAAGAGTTTTATGGAATTTCTGTCAAATTACCAGCTGACTGGCAACCTCCGGTTGCCACTTCTGTTGATCCTTATCCCTGGGGCATTATTTTCCAGTTGCACGGCCCGGATAACTTGGGAACCAATCCGGCATTTGCCTTATGTGCAGAAAGCGACTTTCATATTAACCTGCAAACAGGAGATATCCTCGAAGGCGGAACACGTACCAAGCCCAAAAATGCAGTTCGCGCCCAGTTCAGTAATGGGCAATTGAGCAAGGGTAAATGGGTCAAGTTCATGATAGAAGTCACATGGGCAGCAGATAGCAGTGGTTATCTGGCCATTTCCAGACTTGACGAAGACCCGTCAGCTCAGTGGACCAAAGTCTATGAAGGCAAGAATATACCTACGCTGCAATATGCTTATGGCCGGGCTGTTGGCGACCACTATTGGAAAACGGGCTATTATCGCAACCGTGGTTTGACATTTACCAGCAAGCTGTTGCTGGGGCCCGCGGTGCGGGGAACAAGTTTCGCTGATGTTGCGAAGGCAGCGTTTGGCAGTTAATGCAAGAACTCGATATTCATAACGAGGTCCGCGCTGCACTCAGGCAGCTGGCACCATGAATACTTCCCGGCCTGGAGGTCTCAGGCTGGCCGGGAATTGCCTTCACTTCAGGAGTATCTTCAGATCATGTGCAACTGGCTCAGGCCCCTGGCCATGGCGCAAGAATAAACGTATGCGTCCCTGGGGATCAAATACATAACTGCCAGCAGTATGGTCTACGGTATAACTGCCTGGCGTTTTACCAGCCACCTTTTGATAAAACACCTTGAATTCCTTGGCGACCTTGGCAGTTGCCTCTGCATTGCCATACAGGCCCAGGAAGCGTTTGTCGAAGTTGGGCACATAATTGGACAATAAAGCCTGGGTATCACGCTCAGGATCGAGCGTCACGAACAAGACTTGCACCTTGTCGGCATCGGCTCCCAGCAATTTCATGACCCCTGCCATTTCCACCATGGTGGTCGGGCAAACATCAGGACACTGGGTATAACCAAAGAAGATCACCACAGCCTTGCCCTTGAAGTCAGCCAGGGTGCGCGGCTTGCCATTGTGATCGGTCAGGGAAAAATCCTTGGCATAATCCAGGCCGGTCAGATCCGTGTTGTTGAATTTTTCTTGCGCAGGCATGCAGCCAGATAAGCCCAGCAAACTCAGCGCCATTAACAGACTGGCCAGATGCCTCAAAATTTTCATAGCTTGATATAGTGATCAATCAACAAGGCTGCGAATAGCAGGGAGAGGTAGATGATGGAAAATGTAAAGGTCTTGCGCGCCAGCACGTCATCGTAGTGCTTATAAATACGCCATGCATACCAGAGGAAGATCAGGCCGAGGATGATGGCACTGACCAGGTAAATCAGCCCGCTCATATGTACCGCGTAAGGCAGCATGGTGGTTGCAAACAAGGCGATCGTATAGAGCCAGATATGGAAGCGGGTAAATTCCAGGCCATGGGTGATTGGTAACATCGGCAGGCCAGAACGGGCATAGTCATCCCGTCTGTACATCGCCAGCGCCCAGAAATGCGGCGGCGTCCAGACAAAGATAATCAGGACTAGCAACCATGCCTGCATTGGCACATCATTTGCCACGGCTGCCCAGCCCAGCGCCGGTGGCATGGCACCAGACAAACCACCGATGACGATATTTTGCGGTGTCGCCGGTTTCAGGATGATGGTGTATACCACGGCATAGCCGACGAAGGTAATGAAAGTCAGCCACATGGTCAGGGGATTGACCATGGTATACAAGATCCACATACCCATGCCGCCAATGACACCTGAAAACACCAGGGTTTGCGGTACCGTGATTTCACCCTGGGCCGTCGCGCGGCGCGCGGTTCTTGCCATGCGTGAATCAATTTCTTTTTCCACCAGGCAATTTACGGCAAAAGCTGCGCCAGCCAGCAGCCAGATACCCGCAGTAGCGGCCACCACGACACGCCAGTCAGGCAAATCTGGCGTCGCCAGAAACATGCCAATAACGGCGCAAAACACGGCGAGCTGGGTAACACGGGGCTTGGTCAACGCCCAGTACTGAGCCAGTCGGTTGGAAGGCAAACTTAAAGTGGTCATGATCTATCTTTGGCAGCGGCAAGGCTCACATGCCTTATGCGGTAGTTTAACATGGTCAGCAAGAGCACGAGCATGGCGGCCATCCCATTATGCAAAACTGCCAGCAACAAGGGCCAGGAAAAAAATACGGTAGAAACACCGATGATGAATTGGACAACGATGGCCAGCAAGAGCTGGCTACCCAGCTTTTCCAATCCGGCAATCTTGCGTGCTCTCAACGCCGCCCACAGGCAGACAGCAACCACCAGCAGGGCGAAGTTCCTGTGCACCCAGTGTATGGCAACCAGGGCATTGAATGGCAGGTAATTGCCATCGACGGTCTGGCCTAGCTGACGCCAGAGGCTGAAACCATGCTCAAAGTCCATCGCTGGCATCAGCTTGCCGTTGCACATGGGGTAGTCATGACAAGCCAGTGCAGCATAGTTAGTGCTTACCCAACCGCCCAGTGCAATCTGCAAGAAAACTAGCAGCAAAGCCAGGCTGGCTGGCCACAACATGCGCCTGGCATCAGTAGCGGCGATATTTACAGTTATCAAAGAAGAACTTTGTTGTTCCAGACTTGCACTCAGTAGTGAAAGCAAGCCCATGCCCAGTATCAAATGGATGGTGACGATGATGGGTTGCAGCTTGAGAGTCACTGTCCAGGCACCAAAAGCACCTTGCAGGCAAACAAAAAACAGGAGAAAGGTCGACAGCCAGGGGCTGGCATTGAGTTGATGGCGACGCGACCAGGCGATGACCATCTGGGCAATAATAAGTATGCCTACACCCATGGCCATGTAACGATGCACCATTTCTATCCAGGCTTTTTGCAAAGTCACGGGGCCAGTAGGCATGGCGATTTCTGCTGCCTTTATAGCTGCGTGGGACTGCAGCGGGTTGGCCTGGCCATAACAACCAGGCCAGTCAGGACAGCCCAGACCAGAATCTGTCAGGCGCGTGAATGCACCAAACATGATGAGTTCAAAAGTCAGTGTCACGGTAACTGCGATAAGTTTGCGGTATTTATTCTTTTCTTTGGACAAGAAAATAATACTCGCTGGTATCACCGCGACCATTAGTGCTGTTAACGCAAGCTGCAACCACATGACGATTAACCTATCGCAGACGCACGCAATAATTTGCTGAGGTCTTTTTTAATCTTGTTGGCATCCGCATCTTTTGGAAAGCGCATCATTAGATTGCCGAGCGGGTCTATCAGGTAAATATGGTCAGTGATCTGGCTATCGCTTTCTGTCGGCAACCAGGCTTTCAATGCCGCAGCATCCACTTTCAGCATGCGCACTCCGTCATGCTGGCGTATCAGCGAGGTATCTATTGGGGTATCATCAGTAATCAACCAGACGCGTTCTATCCTGTCCATTGCCTTGCCCTGGGCAGTGCGCAACTGACGGATGTCATACATCCTCTTTTGGCAAACTTCGGCGCAAGCGCCGCTATCTATCTGCACCATCAGCCACTTGCCTGCATAGGCTTCCAGGCCGATCGCCGGATCGGTGGCAGCAGCTCCCAGCAAATGACCTTGCAGTTTAGGCATGGGGTAATTGCGTGGGTCAAGTATGGTCCCGTAATTGGTGCGGCCGCTGGGCTTGACAACATAATAGGTAAAGTAGGAAAAAATCATGGGAGCAGCACAAACTGCCACCACCAATAGTAGTTTCCAGCGACCACGCAAAGTTTGCTTATCAGTTTTTTCCACGACGAATTCCAGTAACAACAAAAAATAAGAAGGCCATCAAGGCGAGCGCATACCATTGAAAAGCATAGCCCCTGTGCTTGTCAGCTCCCAGTGAGGGCTGGGGCCAGTCACGCAACAAGCCATCTTCAAAAACCGATGTCTGCTCAAGTACAAAGGGGTAAAAGTCCCAGCCCGTCTGTTTTGCAAGTGCTTCTACATCAACATTTTGCAAGAGGCTGCCAGGCTTGACTATTTCAGCCTGGCCAAGTTGCATTACCCTGTCGAGCTTGTCCCGCATCATACCCTGCAGCACGATCTGACCTGCGGGCACAGGGACATCCGGCATCTGCATCCTGTCACGTCCATTACGTGGATGCCAGCCACGCGCAATCAATACATATTTACTGCTGCCAGCCAGCTTGAATGGCATCAGCACATATAAACCTGCCTTGCCTTGCAATGGGCGGTTATCCACATACAAAGGCCATTCGCGTATCAATTGCCCGGTGAGCTGCAATTTTCGAAATGGTAGTATCTGCTCTGGCAAAGTCTGCGCATTCAAGGCCAGGGCAGGCATCTGCTGGCGCTCAGTCAATTGCGCTGCCAGACTTTCTTTTACCTGCGCACGGTTAGTCTGCCATTGCGCCAAAGCAATACCCAGGCTGATCAACAGCAGGCTGGCGATAAATGGAATCAGACGGAAGCGGAAGGAAATAGGCATTCAAGTAGTAAGGTATTACAATGCAGAAATCGATCAATCAAAAGCACCAACAATAAACAGCATGAAAATTCTTGTCGCTATCGCTTTTTTCCTTATTATCTTCAGCATGGGATCAGCCTTGGTCTACTTAATGAAAGACAAGGGAAAAAGCAATCGCACGGTGAAAGCCCTGGCGTTCCGGGTCGGTTTTTCCATTACCCTGTTTTTGCTGATCTTGCTGGCCAATCATTATGGCCTGATTCAGCCTACCGGCATCAGATAGATTTACTGGTAGCGCAATATCTGCAGGGCCAGCCATCCACACACTTTCATATATGTAAAAAAGCCGCACTAACTGTGCGGCTTTTTTCATGCTACTGAAGCTTGCTATTACAGCCAGTAGACAACAACGTACAGACCCAGCCAGACCACGTCAACAAAGTGCCAGTACCAGGCAGCGCCTTCAAATGCGAAGTGATGCTCTGCGGTGAAATGGCCTTTCATGAGACGATACAAAACAACCGACAACATGATCGCACCCATGGTCACATGGAAACCATGGAAACCGGTCAGCATGAAGAAAGTCGAACCATAGATACCAGAAGTCAGTTTCAGGTTCAATTCGCTGTAGGCATGCATGTATTCATAGACCTGGAAGCCCATGAACACGGCACCCAGCAAGACTGTAGCAAACAACCAGAATGCGGTCTTGGCACGATGACCTTCACGCAGAGCGTGATGAGAAATCGTCAGCGTCACACCAGAAGTCAGCAACAAGGCAGTATTGATGGTAGGGATAGGGAAAGGACCCATGGTTCTGAAGGCTTCCACTGTACCAGCCGGGCCTACGTTACCCCAGGTGGCAGCAAAATCAGGCCACAAGACTTTGTGATCCAGATCAGCCAGCCAGGGCATGCTGATGGCGCGTGCATAGAACAATGCACCAAAGAAAGCAGCAAAGAACATCACTTCAGAGAAGATGAACCAGCTCATGCTCCAACGGAAAGAGACGTCGATACGGGCGCTGTACTTGCCACCTTCAGACTCTGCAATGGCGTCACCAAACCATTTATACAAAACCACCAGGGTCAGGATGATACCGGCAAAATTCAGGTAGGAACCCCAGGCCAGTCCATTCACCCAGGCAGAAGCGCCTATCATGGTCAGCAATAAGGTGGTGCCACCGAGTACCGGCCATTTGGATGGGCCAGGCACAAAATAGTATGGCGCATTAGCGTGTTGAGAACTCATTTCCATCTCCCGATGCAATTTAATGTACTACTTGAATTATTATTTCGCGACTACATGTTTGACTATCATGATCAGCACGGAGATGAAAATCAGTGCGCCTATGATGCCAGCAATAATCACATGAACAGGATTCAACTGTGCTGCATCCTGCTCGTAATCATTTTTCTTGCGTATTCCCAAAAATGACCAGAATACGGCTTTCATTGTTGCCAAAAACGAAGCCTTACGCTTACTTGCTTCTTTCAAATCTGTCATGACTTACCCGGCTCTTTACTGGCAGCAGCTTGAGACTTGCCACCCACTTCAAAGAAAGTATAAGACAAAGTAATCGTCTTAACGTCTTTCGGCAAGGCCGGATCCAGATAAAACATCACTGGCATTTGGCGTGCTTCATTCGGTTCCAGTGTCTGTTGCTTGAAACAAAAGCATTCCATTTTCTTGAAGTAGCTGGCAGCCTGTTGTGGAGCATAGCTAGGAATCGCCTGCGCATCCATTTTATAAGACTGCTTGTTGACTACTTCATAAACGATTTGTGTCATTTCACCGGGATGCACTTTCATGCTCGCCACAGTAGGACGAAAACGCCACGGGCCTTGCGTGTTTGCATCAAATTCAACCGTCACTACACGACTTCTGTCGATCTGGGAGTTGGATAGCTCTTCGACTGAAATATCCTTGGGTGTCAGAATATTCACACCTGTCAACTCACATATCTGTTTGTAGATGGGTACCAAGGCGTAACCGAATCCAAACATCAAAACAGTGATCACCAGCAACTTGCCCATCATGTTCGCGTTCAGTTTGCGCTTATTGCCTGCACCCTGCTCTTCTTGCGACATTTTTTACACCTTTTCAGCGTAACCAGGTTTGCTTGATGAAGACACCAGCAAAAAACACCAGTGCGACAGAAAACAAGATAATGGCTGTTTTGAAGTTATTCGGTTTGTTTTGCTTACTCATTTTTTGTCTTGCCCCGGCAAAACCGGGGCGAGCCTAAGCCGTACTACTATTATTTGAATACTGGTGGTTCTTCAAAAGTATGGAAAGGAGCAGGGCTAGGCACTGTCCATTCCAGGCCTTCAGCACCATCCCATGGTTTTGCAGGTGCTGGCTTGCCGCCTTTGATGGACGGGATCACCACAGCCAGGATGAAGTACACCTGCATCAAACCAAAACCAAACGCACCGATCGTGGCAATCTGATTAAAATCAGTAAACTGCGCAGGGTAGTCGGCATAACGACGTGGCATGCCAGCCAGACCCAGGAAGTGCATAGGGAAGAAGGTGATGTTAAACAAAATCAGCGAACCCCAGAAGTGAATCTGGCCGCGTGTTTCGTTGTACATGAAACCTGTCCATTTTGGACCCCAGTAGTAGAAACCGGCGAACAGTGCAAACAGGGAACCTGCCACCAATACATAGTGGAAGTGAGCAACCACGTAGTAAGTATCCTGCAACTGGATATCAATTGGTGTTACCGCCAGGATCAGGCCTGTGAAACCACCCATGGTGAACACGAAGATAAAGCCAACTGCAAACAACATAGGCGTCTCGAAAGTCATCGAGCCTTTCCACATTGTCGCTACCCAGTTAAACACTTTCACGCCGGTAGGTACCGAGATCAGCATGGTGGCATACATGAAGAACAACTGTGCCGTGACTGGCATACCGGTTGTAAACATGTGATGTGCCCAAACGATGAAGGAAAGGATCGCGATGGATGCTGTTGCATACACCATCGATGCATAACCAAACAAGGGCTTGCGGGAGAACGCAGGAACAATCTGGGAAACAATACCAAACGCTGGCAAAATCATGATGTACACCTCTGGATGTCCGAAGAACCAGAAAATGTGTTGATACATGACAGGGTCACCACCACCTGCAGCATTGAAGAAGGAAGTACCAAAGTGACGGTCAGTCAGCGTCATGGTGATCGCACCAGCCAGAACCGGCATAACAGCGATCAGTAGGTAAGCGGTAATCAGCCAGGTCCAGCAGAACATCGGCATCTTCATCAAAGTCATGCCAGGAGCGCGCATGTTCAGGATGGTCGTGATGATGTTGATGGAACCCATGATGGATGACGCACCCATGATGTGGACAGCGAAAATCGCCATATCCATACCAGGGCCCATTTGCGTGGACAATGGTGCATACAGTGTCCAGCCAGCAGCAGTGGCGCCGCCAGGTACCCAGAAGGAACCCATCAGCAACAGCGCTGCCGGAGGCATCAGCCAGAACGAGAAGTTGTTCATGCGGGCAAATGCCATATCGGATGCACCGATTTGCAGAGGAACCATCCAGTTAGCAAAGCCAACGAAAGCCGGCATGATGGCGCCGAAAACCATGATCAGACCATGCATGGTCGTCAACTGGTTGAAAAACTCCGGTTGCATGAGTTGCAGACCAGGCTGGAACAATTCACTACGAATGCCCAGAGCCATGACACCACCGGCCAGCAACATCGTGAATGCGAACCACAGATACAGACTACCAATATCTTTATGGTTGGTGGCAAATAACCAGCGCTGCCAACCATGTGGATGGTCATGCGCGTGGTCGTGAGAGTGATCGTGAGCGTGATCAGCTGAGGTAGTGCTCATCTTTTCTCCTGTTCTTCCTGTTTATTACTTGCGCGCAGCCAAAACTTCAGCCGGTTGGACGATGTTTTCAGCAGCCTTGTTAGACCAGCTATTGCGTGTGTAGGTAATGACTGCCGCAATTTCTGTGTCAGACAAAACACCTTTCCATGCAGGCATGCCTGGTGCTTTACCATTCAACAAGATATTGATCTGAGGTGCTTTTGGACCAGTTACCATGGCAGAAGCATCCAGCGCAGGGAATGCACCGGGCACACCCTTACCAGTTGCCTGGTGACAGGCTACGCAGTGTTGAGTGTAAACTTTTTCACCGCGTTGTTTCAACTCATCCACAGTCCAGACCTTGCTAGGATCGTCTGCCTTGGCAGCCATTTCCCTCTTCTTGCCATCTACCCATTTTTTGTAGTCTGCATCAGAGACGACAGTAACAACGATAGGCATGAAGGCATGTTCTTTACCGCACAGCTCTACGCACTGACCACGGTAAGTACCGATTTTCTCAGCCTTGAACCAGGTATCGCGTACGAAACCAGGAATCGCATCCTGTTTCACGCCGAAAGCCGGAACAGTCCAGCCATGGATAACGTCATTGGCAGTCGTGATCACGCGGATTTTCTTGTTGACCGGAACCACAACTTCATTGTCAACTTCAATCAGGTAGTTATCGCCGCGTTTTTCTGTTGGCTCTACACCAGGCGCACCAACTTGTGTGCGTGGTGTGGAAAGGGTGGACAGGAAGGAAATGCCTTCGCCCTCACCCTTGAGGTAATCGTAGCCCCATTTCCATTGCATGCCAGTGGCTTTAATGGTGATGTCGGCGTTCGAGGTATCTTTCATCGCCACAACAGTTTTTGTTGCTGGCAAGGCCATGACGATAACAATGATAAACGGTACGACTGTCCATGCGATTTCTACCGCTGTACTTTCATGGAACGTCGCAGGTTTGTGACCTACAGATTTGCGGTGTTTCAGTATGGAGTAAAACATCACACCGAAAACTGCCACAAAAATGACCAGACAGATAACCAGCATCAGGTTATGAATGGAATAAATTTGCTCCGCAATTTGTGTAACAGGTGGTTGCAGATTCAACTGCTTTATCGCCGGACCGCCCTTCATATCTACCGCTGGTCCATTGACCACCGCCCACGTTGGCAAACTTGCAGCCAAGAGCGAGGCACCCAGCATGAACGACTTTAATCGCTTAGCATGTTTCATGTCTTTCCCCAAAACCCGATTAGAATTCTTTTAACAGAGCGCCAGGGACACATATCTAAAAATCACAAATGCGTACCGGCAACGTCCACAACTGCGAGAGTATAAGGCGTAAAGCTGGGTGATATCAAGCAGAATACATTTCTTCCAGCCATGATCTGGCTCAAATGTCACAAAGATTTATGCGGTGATTTTGCAGTTTTTGCGCATTTTTTGATTCGGGCTTGATCTGGATTAAGAAGACTTTTTAGGCAAATCAAAGCGAACTATGGATTCACCAGCCGCAGTTTTTCGGTTAACCGGACGGAAGGCATGACCATAAACCACTTCCAGAGTCAGTGTCAGGCGACCATCTGCATTTCTGTTTTTCTCGAGTGCCACCAGCAATCGCTCATAGGCTTTGCGGCCCAGCAAACCTTGTTGGCGTGTCATCAGGGGGTTACCACCGAGTGCACGTACATCTTCCAGTAGTTTTTCAGGCTCGCCATAGGTCAGGGTGATTTTTTCCATATCCATAACGGGTGTTGAAAAGCCTGCATTAACCAGCATATCGCCAAAATCATGCATATCGACAAAGGGCAACACATGCGGCAAATCATCGACATCAGCAAAGGCTTGCCGCAATTCCATCATGGTATCAGGGCCAAAGCAGGAAAACATCAGCAAGCCCTCAGTGCGTAACACCCTGCGCCATTCAGCAAACACCAGGTCGGGCTGGGGATGCCAGTGCAGGGCCAGATTTGACCAGATCAGATCGACAGATGAATTCGCCATGGGCAAACGGGCAAAATCGGCACATAGCAAATGCTGCCCACCATCCTGGCGCAAGGCTGCGGGCGTCCACTTTGCCAACAAGCGTCCCATAGCACTTTTTGCTGCCAGTTGCTTGTCCCTGCCTGCCGTCAACATGGACAAAGAGGCATCAACACCGTAAGCCTGGGCTGAAGGATAGTTTTTTTGCAACTCTGCTATATCATCCGTCTCGCCGCAACCAGCATCCAGAAAGCCAGTGGGCTCGATTTTGACCAGTTCCAGCTTTTCACGCATGCGCGTGGCAATTTCACGACGCAAAAAGTCGGAAGCACGGATTTTTTCAGCGTCGGCAAACAGGCGGCGTACCAATTGCAAACTGATGGGGGCACTCAACATAGGCAAAATTGCAATAAACTGCGATTATAAGTTAAGCTGGCAGTTTACACTGATGTGCCCACGCTTTAGCCAATGATCACAGATAAACTCAAACAAGCCTGGCAAAATTCTATTGCGGCCCTGATACCCAATTCGTGTGCCCTCTGCCATCTTGACAGCAGCGATGTGGTTTGTAGCGCGTGTCAACTAGCCTATTTCCAGACTGAGCAACATAGGTGTCTGCAATGCGCCCTGCCCTTGCCGCCTGCCAGCGCCAGCCCGCGTTGTGGTGATTGCCTGAGTAATCCGCCTGCTTTTGACAGAACCGTGACTGTTTGTGATTACGCAGCGCCACAAGACCAACTGGTGCTGTCTCTCAAGTTTGGCCATCAACTGGCCCTGGCACCGTGGTTTGCCCGTATGCTCAGGGATAGCATCTTGCAGCAGCAAGGCAGTGAACTACCGGATTTGCTTTGTGCCGTGCCTCTGGGGGCCAAGCGATTGGCTGAGCGCGGTTTTAACCAGGCCTGGGAAATCACTCGCACGCTCTCCAAACACCTGGGCGTTCCTGGCGATGTACACATTTTGCAACGCAGTCGGGAAACCGCCATGCAAAGTGGCCTGCCAACGGCAGCCAGGGCCCGCAATGTCAAGCACGCCTTCTGCCTTTGTCAACATGACATGGACAGTGTCAGAGATTTGAACCTGGGCATCGTTGACGATGTGATGACTACTGGCATGACCATGCATGAAATCGCTACAATGCTGAAGCGACACGGCGCAGCCAAAGTGACTGCTTATGTTTTCGCCCGCACTCTCCCCCACATTCATTAAGGAATCACCTTGTTTCACGTTGTTTTGGTCGAACCAGAAATACCGCCAAATACTGGCAATATCATCCGTCTGTGTGCCAATACGGGTGTACAACTGCACCTGATAGAACCCTTGGGCTTTCCACTGGACGACTCCAAAATGAAGCGCGCGGGTCTTGATTATCATGACTATGCGAGCATGAAGGTGCATAAAAACTGGGCAGTTTTTTGTGCCAGTGAGCAACCCGATACCGGCCGCATGTTTGCCATGACCACTCATGGCTCCACGCCTTTTGCGTCTATGGCTTTTCAGCCTGGGGACTACTTTGTATTTGGTGCAGAAACCCGCGGCCTGGCACCTGAATTGCGTGAATCCTTCCCCGCCAGCCAGCGCATACGCCTGCCAATGAGGCCAGACAACCGCAGCCTGAACTTGTCGAATACCGTTGCCGTCGTCGTCTATGAGGCCTGGCGGCAACATGGTTACGCAGGCGGCAACTGAAGTGCGGCATTGACATTTTCATTGCCGCACAGCAATTATCCTATTTACCACAAGGTATTTGAAAATTTGCTGCACTTTATGAAAAATCCTTTAGCATGGTCACTTGAGACAATATCCAGACAGCCGCTACTACTGTGATTGCCCCCAGGCCAGGACCAGAACGTGCAAAACCCAGTAATTGAGCAATTCGAAGATGACCTTCAGCAGCTACGGCATCTGATAGATGCTTTACCTGTCTGCATTTCTTATGTAGATGCAGACTACCGCTATCAATTCATTAACCAGATGTATCACCACTGGTTTGGTATCCCCAGTTCTGCCATTATCAATAAGCATATGGCTGAAGTGATAGGCGATGCAGCTTTTCAACATATCCGCCCCAAAGTCGAGCTAGCCCTGAGTGGAAAATCCGTGACTTATGAAGCCACGGTCCCCTATCTGCATGGTGGCACTCGCCATATTTCTGCTCAGCTATTACCCGTCTTTGACCTCAATGGCAAAGTCAGGGGCTGCTATGCAATGATCGTTGATATCAGCCACAACAAACAAAGTGAAGAACAACTGCATCTGCACGAAGAACGGTGGCAACTGGCGCTGGAAGGTGCGGGCGATGGTGTCTGGGACTGGTATCCACAAACTGGCATAGAAATATTGTCAGACCGCCTGCGCGAAATCTATGGTTACGAAAAGGATGAGATAGAAGACTTGTCTGAAGAACTCGACAAGCGCACTCATCCAGACGACCTGAAGCAGATGTATCAGGACAGGCAAGACCATTTTGATGGCAAGACGGCGATCTACATCAATGAGCATCGAGTGCAATGCAAGGATGGCCGCTGGAAATGGATACTGACACGCGGCACCGTCATACAACGCGATGCCGAGGGCAGACCAACCCGCGTGGTCGGCACCCACACTGACATTTCAGAAAGAAAGCAGGCTGAAAGTGCGTTGCGTGAAAGTGAAGAGCGCCTGCGCATGGCGCTGTCTGCTACCCATCAGGGTTTGTATGATTTGAATGTACAAACCGGAGATGCCATCGTCAATCCGGAATATGCGCTTATGCTGGGCTATGCACATGACAGTTTTCAAGAGAATAAAAAGAACTGGGCAGCCAGGGTACATCCTGACGATTTCCCCATAGCTGCCCGCGCTTTCACGGAGCATCTGGAAGGCAAGACCAATGAATATCGCGTCGAATTCCGGCAAAAAAAAGCCAGTGGAGAATGGGGCTGGATACTATCTGTCGGTGCTGTCGTCGAATGGGATAGAGATGGTCGCCCACAACGCATGCTCGGTACAGTACTCGACATCACCGAAAAGAAAAAAACCGAAGCTCTGGTCTGGCAGCAGGCGAATATTGATACTCTGACCGGTTTGCCTAACCGTCGCATGTTTTATGACAGGCTGGACCACGATATCAAGCGCAGCAAGCGTCATCATCTGGCTTTGGCGGTACTGTTCATCGATCTGGATTTTTTCAAGGAAGTGAATGACACCCTGGGCCATGCAACCGGCGATGCTTTACTGATAGAAGCGGCACACCGCCTGCGCCACTGCGTCAGGGAAAGTGATACCGTGGCACGCCTGGGCGGTGATGAGTTTACCGTCTCACTACCGGAGATGCATGAGCAAAACCGTGCAGAGACGATAGCGCAAAACATCATACGCAGCATGTCCAAGCCCTTCCAGCTGGCTGGTGAAGAAATCTATTTATCTGCCAGCGTGGGCATTACCATTTATCCGCGTGATGCGGACAATCTGGATGACCTGATCAAGCATGCAGACCAGGCAATGTATGCGGCCAAAGCTCAAGGCAGGAATCGCTTCAGTTACTTCACACCTGGACTGCAAACAGCGGCGCTGACACGTCTGCGCCTGACCAATGATTTGCGTGCCGCCATTGCCGACAACAGCCTGCGCGTCTATTTTCAGCCCATCGTCGATATTCATACAGGAAGAATACAGAAAGCTGAAGCCCTGGTGCGCTGGCCCCATGCGCAACTGGGCTTCGTCAGCCCTATGGAATTCATCCCAATTGCCGAGACCAGCGGTTTGATCGTCGCCATTGGGGATCTGGTTTTCCGCGAAGCAGTGATCTGGGTCAAGAAATGGCGCGAACTGTATCATCCAGACTTCCAGATCAGTGTCAACCAGTCGCCCATAGAGTTCCAGGGCGACCAGGAACGCTATGTTAACTGGATACATCATCTGGCATTGCAAAACCTGCCTGGCCAGGCAATTACTGTGGAAATCACCGAGGGATTATTACTTGATGCCAGCCAGAAAATTGCCAGCAAGCTTTTGCAATTCCGCGATGCCGGGATACAGGTTGCGCTCGATGATTTTGGTACCGGTTATTCTTCACTTTCCTATCTGAAGAAATTTGATATCGATTATCTCAAGATAGACCAATCCTTCATCCGCAACCTGGCATCTGATAAAAGTGATATCGCACTGTCTGAAGCCATCATCATGATGGCGCACAAACTGGATTTGAAGGTCGTGGCCGAAGGGGTGGAAACCCAGCAGCAGCATGACTTGCTGAAGCAGGCAGGCTGCGATTTTGCGCAAGGTTATCTATTCTCGAAACCCGTGCCACCAGAAGAATTTGAAATCCTGCTACAGCAACAAAACAACTCATCTGCCTAAACTCATCCGCCTAAACTTAGCTACCTGAACGTACCTTGGCCAGCAATTTGCTAGTCGAGCGGTCATGTTCAAAATCGATCGCCGCCACCGTACCACCGTAAGCCAGCACGGCCTGGCCTTCAGGGATAGACGTCATATCGTAATCGCCACCTTTGACATATACATCCGGGTGCGCTGCCAGCACGGCTTGCAAAGCCGTGTCTTCATCAAACTCCACTACCAGGCTAACTGCCTCCAGCGCGGCCAGCACAGCCATGCGATCCTCACAGCCATTAAGCGGCCTGTCATCGCCCTTGCCCAGACGTTTGACCGAAGCATCGGTATTCACTGCGACCACCAGCGAAGCCCCAAATTCACGCGCATCAGCAAGGTAGCTGACATGACCTCGATGCAGGATGTCGAACACGCCGTTGGTCATGACCACGGGCTTGGGAAGTGCTAGTACGCGTTCAGCTAGCTCGCTGCGGGTGGTTAATTTTTTTTCGAATTCTGGCATGGTTATTTATGGATATTTTTTCAAAACCGCTCAACACAGAGACACAGAGGGAGCACAAAGGTGGCACGGAGAAACCTCAAGACTCGGCACAAGAGCGCTATTTACCATCCCATTCCATCAAGCTGTTCTCTTGCTCTTCTCTGTGTCTCCGTGTCTCTGCGTCTCTGTGTTGAGAGGTCTTGCATTTATAAAATAAATCGCCGCTGATATCAGCGGCGATTGTAGCTTGCAATTAAACAAGCAGGTTCATGCAGCACTAGGCATGCTGCCAGGCAGAATAACCAGCCTTTGTGCAACTTCCTTGCGATAGCGGTTCAAGTCTTGCACAGTTTCAAAAGTGCGTTCAAACAGCAGAGACATATTGTGCAAGATGCGGTCAACGACTTTCTTTTCCCATACGCCATCAAACTTGATCTGGCCATCCAGCCAGCGTTCCAGCCAGTCCGGATCGGGCAGGCGTGACTGTATGGTATCGTTCGGGAACAACGCCTGATTGACATGCAGGTTGGTCGGGTGCAGCGGCTTTTCCGTACGTCTGGCGGATGCCATCAGGACACCAATTTTGGAAAATGCAGCGCGGGCCACATCGCCAGCTTCTGTCAAGGATTTTTTCATGTAGCGCAGATAAGCACCGCCATGGCGTGCCTCATCCTGGCTGATGATTTTGTAGATATGTTTGATCACAGGCTCGGTATGCCAGTCAGAGGCGCAGCGATACCAGTGGTTCAGGCGGATTTCACCACAGAAGTGCAGCATCAGTGTTTCCAGCGGAGGTGCTGGATCAAACTCGAAGCGTACATTGTCGAGCTCTTTTTCCGTCGGCACCAACTCAGGATGGAAGCGGCGCAAGTATTCCATCAAGACCAGAGAATGCTTTTGCTCTTCAAAAAACCAGATGGACATGAAGGCGCAAAAGTCACTGTCTCCACGATTATCACGCAAGAACATTTCGGTCGCTGGCAGGGCAGACCATTCAGTGATGGCATTCATCTTGATGGTTTGCGCCTGCTCTGGTGTCAATTTGCTGGCGTCATACTTATCCCAGGGGATGTCGGACTCCATATTCCAGCGTACTTGCTCCAAAGACTTAAACAATTCAGGGTAAAGCATGGTCAACCTCTGATAAAAATTGCGGAAATTAGAATAATTTGCCTAATTTTACCAGAGAGATGTGACGCCTTCACGACAGCGCCTGAATTGCTTAAAATTTAGGCTGCAACGCAACAAAAATATGAATTTTTAAACTACTTCGTTTTCACTAACCGCCTGCCTGACCTCATCCCTATCAAGGTTTGGTGCAAACTGCTGTATAAATTCATAAGTATAAGCACGCAGATAAGCACCACGGCGCACTGCCAGACGCGTGACATTCGATGCAAACAAATGGCTGGCTGAAATAGTTCTCAGACCATGTGCACGTTGCACTTCAATTGCCATCGACGCCACCAGGCCCACACCCAGACCCAGTGCCACATATTGCTGGATAACGTCAGAATCCATGGCGGTCAGCACGATATCCGTGCGCAAACCAGCCAGACGGAAAGCATCATCAATATGACCACGGCCAGTGAAGCCTACATCATAGGTAATCAATGGATAAGTCGACAAGTCTTCCAGTGTCAATTCTTCTTTTTCCAGCAAAGGATGGCCTTCAGGTACGACGACAACGTGATTCCATTCATAGCAGGCGAAAGATGCCAGGTCCTTGAACTGCGACAGACCTTCGGTAGCGATACCAATATCAGCCTTGCCGGACAATACCCATTCGGCAATATGTTCAGGGGAACTTTGTTGCAAGGCGATGCGCACATCCGGAAATGCCTGGCGGAAACCTTGCACTACCTTGGGCAAGACATAACGCGCCTGGGTATGGGTGGTGGCTATCGTCAAGGTGCCTTTGGATTGATCGGAATAATCTTCACCAGCCTGGCGCAGATTTTCTGCCTCCAGCAATAATCTTTCTATGATGGGCAAAATATCCTTGCCCGGCTCGGTCAGGCCGGTCAGGCGTTTGCCATTGCGCTCAAAAATATCGACGCCAAGCTCTTCTTCGAGTTCACGTATCTGGCGACTGACGCCTGGCTGCGAAGTGAACAGCACATTCGCCACTTCTGTCAGGTTATAACCGCGGCGTGACGCTTCACGGATGGAGCGTAGTTGTTGGAAATTCATAGGACACCTTGTTTTTTTATTTATTATTTATTGGGAATCAACGAAGACATGCAGGCGCTTGGGACGTACGACGAGCGCTTCACCGACTTTGAGTTTCAATTGTTCATAGCGTTCTGTCGAAATCATGGCTTCGACCAGTTCGCCGTTGTCATCTCTTTCCAGTTCCAGTTGAGCCAGCGGGCCTATGCTGTGGACACGGCGCAATTGCACATTCAAGCCGGTAGCGCCAGGGGAATAACGGTCGATTTCCAGCTCATGTGGGCGCACATAGCCTGTGCCAAAAGCGTCACGGGTTTCGGCATGGCCAGGTGCCTCAAAAGGAACGCCACCCGCATCGAGTATGCCTTCATGGATGCGGCCACGGAACAGGTTCACATTACCCAGGAAGCCGTAAACAAAAGGCGTGGCCGGATGATGATATACCTCAGCCGGTGCACCTACCTGTTCCACTTTGCCATGATTCATCAGCACAATCTTGTCAGCCACTTCCAGCGCTTCTTCCTGGTCATGCGTGACAAAGATGCTGGTGACATGCAATTCATCATGAAGGCGACGCAACCAGCGGCGCAATTCCTTGCGCACCTTGGCATCAAGTGCCCCGAAAGGCTCATCCAGCAAGAGCACACGCGGTTCCACCGCCAATGCTCGTGCCAGCGCGATACGCTGACGCTGGCCGCCAGATAATTGCGGTGGATAGCGGTCAGCAAGCCAGTCTAGTTGCACCAGTTCCAGCAACTTGGTGACTTTCTCCTTGATCTCGCTTTCTGATGGACGCACATGGCGTGGCTTGACACGCAAGCCAAAAGCAATGTTTTCAAAAATCGTCATATGCTTGAACAAGGCATAGTGCTGAAATACAAAGCCAACCTGGCGTTCACGCACATGTTGTGCCGAGGCATCTTGCCCATCCAGCAAAACCTGACCACTGTCGGCATATTCCAGACCAGCGATAATGCGCAGCAAGGTAGTCTTGCCACAGCCTGATGGTCCTAATAAAGCGGTCAATTCACCATTCGGAAAATCCAGCGAGACATTATCCAGTGCAGTGAAACTACCAAAGCGCTTTTGTAATTGATTAACAGCGATACTCACGGTGAACTCCTATCTCTCTTTATTCTTGTGGTACTTGGCGGTTTTCATTGGTACGCCATTCGACTAATGTTTTAAGCGCGAGTGTCAGCAAGGCCAGCAAGGTCAGCAATGAGGCGACGGCAAATGCGGCAGTGAAGTTGTACTCGTTATATAAAATCTCGACTTGCAGCGGCATGGTATTGGTCTCACCACGGATATGGCCAGACACGACAGACACAGCACCAAACTCACCCATGGCACGCGCATTACACAGGATCACGCCATACAGCAAACCCCATTTGATATTTGGCAGGGTCACGTACCAGAAAGTCTTCCAGCCAGATGCGCCGAGTACCAGTGCAGCCTCTTCTTCTTCACTGCCTTGTGCCTGCATCAGCGGTATCAGTTCACGCGCAACGAAGGGGAAAGTCACGAAGATGGTCGCCAGCACGATGCCGGGTACAGCAAACAAAATCTTGATGTCATGTTCACGCAACCATTCACCAAACCAACCCTGCGCGCCGAACAACAAAACATAGATCAGGCCAGAAATAACCGGTGACACCGAGAACGGTAAATCGATCAATGTCAGCAAAACATTCTTGCCACGGAACTCAAACTTGGCGATAGCCCATGCAGCAGCCACACCAAATACCAGGTTCAAAGGCACGGATATGGCAGCGGCAATCAGGGTCAGTTTGATGGCCGACAAGGCATCTGCTTCTATGATGGCCGCCAGATAAACTTCCCAGCCTTTTTTCAATGCCTCAGAAAAAACGGCTGCCAGTGGTACAAATAAAAACAGGGTCAAAAAAGCCAGTGCTATCGTAGTCAAGACTATGCGTACCCATAGCGGCTCCAGCGTTGCTGCCGGGGTAATCACTGGCTCATGCCTGCGGGTAGCGACTGGTGCCTTGACAGGCGTAGTGATGGTGGCGCTCGTCATGATCAATCCCTCCCTGCATTTTGGCGGCTGCGCGTCCAGGCTTGCAGGGCATTGATCGCCAGCAGCAGGCTAAATGACAGTAGAAGCATGACCACGGCAATCGCCGTCGCCCCGGCATAATCATATTGTTCGAGTTTGGTGATCATGAATAGCGGTGTAATTTCAGAAATCATGGGCATGTTGCCAGCGATAAAGATCACCGAACCATATTCGCCAGTAGCACGGGCAAAAGCCAGTGCAAAACCAGTCAGCAAGGCAGGCAAAATACTGGGCAAAATGACGCGCAAGAAAGTTTGCAGATGGCTGGCACCGAGGCTGACTGCCGCTTCTTCCAGTTCTTTTTCTGCTTCTTCCAGCACAGGTTGTACGGTGCGTACCACAAAAGGCAGACCGATAAAAGTCAGGGCGATCAAAATACCAAGAGGCGTGTAGGCAACCTTAATACCTAGTGGTGTCAGCAATTTGCCTATCCAGCCATTTGGTGCATACAGAGTCGCCAGGGTAATACCCGCCACCGCAGTGGGCAGGGCAAATGGCAGATCCACCAGTGCATCGATCAGTCGTTTGCCTGGGAACTTGTAGCGCACCAATACCCAGGCAACGATGCCGCCAAAGAAGACATTGATCAGCGCAGCCAGCAGGGATGCGCCAAAAGTCAGGCGGTAAGAAGCCATCACACGGTCAGAAGTGACAGTATTCCAGAACGCTTCCCAGGTCATGGTGAAGGTTTTCAGGAAGACGGCAGAAAGCGGTATCAGGACGATCAAGCCCAAATAAAACACCGTAAAACCCAAAGACAAGTGAAAGCCGGGTATGACCCGTCTTGACTTTTTATTTGATCCTGGAAACTGCGCCATGCTTAGCCTTTATTACAGATATGACTATCGATGAGCAATCTTCCCAGTATTTCGTTATATAGAAAACGAATTTTTTCTTATGCTTAAATACGTTTTTCGCATATGGATTGCTATATAAAAAAGCAAATATAGGCAAAAATTATGAAAACATCAATGAATGGGGATCAGTTTATTCATTTTTTCGCCAAACACTGGGGATAAATATGCGTCTGGCCCCTTATGCGCGATCAGCATAAGGGGCCAGATAATGAGATCAACGGGTGAATAAGGTATGTATTCTGGCTTGTCCCGTCAGATTGAGCGGAATTCAAGCCAGCTTGAATTTTTCCTGATAGTCGAAGACCAGGTGACCTTCATCCCTGCTCAGCAAAGTTGCCTTGGGCAAATCAAATAAAAAGCCCTGCAAAAGATAAGGACTAGCAGTCTGATTGGCCTCACGCAATGCCAGCAGGCGCTTCTGGTTTTCTATACGACGGAAGATGATATGGCATTGCGCGCGGTCAGCCTGCTCCAGCAAACGCACCTGGGCGTCCCCGTCATTGGCTAGACTGATATCCACCTTGATGGACGCGGGACGTATGCGTTCCAGCAAGTCTGCTGCCTGTTCCAGGCTGGCAGCATGCAAGCCTATGCGAAAACCATTGCGCCTGTAATTCTCGGCAACATGGGTCAAGACCCAGCGCTGGCTGGGCGTGATCAGCGGCAATTGCAGGACGATGTCAGGATGCGGCAATTCCAGCACATCAAGTATGCGGCGGAAAGCCATGCCATGATTGCCCTCGACTGCAGCCAGCAAGCGGCTATGCACACTGAGGTATAAATCCAGGTTGGCACTTTCTGGCTGTCGGTAAAAATTCAGAGTATGCAAGAGCCGGCACAATCTATCCAACTCAACCGACTCATCATCATTGGCGGCATTTTCCAGCAGCTTCCAGATATTCAGCCCCTGGTCGTCACTGGCATAACTGCGCGCATACGCCTCATAGGCTACAATGCGGCCATCGTCACCTGCCCGTATGGCCTGGAAGGCGCTGGTCAGGGTGGAATTAAAATAACGTCCACGCGCACGCCCTTGTTCATCCAGCCATAAGTTGGTGGTGGCCAGCGTACTTTGCAGACGACTCAGGTAGTTTTGCAATGCGGGATAATGCATGCCTGCCTCAGTTCCAAATTTTTTATAAACGAAGCTTATTTTTTGCCTGGCTGATAAATCTGGTCAAATACACCACCGTCAGCAAAATGCACTTTTTGTGCCTTGGTCCAGCCACCGAAAGCTTCATCGATAGTGAACAGTTTCACTTTAGGGTATTGCGCCGCGTATTTCTTCGAAGCTTTTTCTGTCGTCGGACGGTAGTAATGTTTGGCGATGATATCCTGACCTTCATCGGTGTACAGGAAGTTCAGATAAGCTTCTGCCACCTTGCGGGTGCCCTTGCGGTCTACCACTTTGTCGACCACGGCAACCGAAGGTTCAGCAAGGATACTGGTAGCTGGTGCAACAATCTCGACCTTGTCCGGGCCAAGTTCTTTAATAGCCAGCAAGGCTTCGTTTTCCCACGCCAGCAAGACATCACCTATGCCACGCTCAACAAAGGTAGTGGTGGAACCGCGCGCACCGGAATCAAGTACTGGGACGTTTTTATACAGCTTGGACAAAAATTCTTTTGCCGTGGCTTCGCTACCGCCTGGCAATTTCAGGGCATAGCCCCAGGCTGCCAGATGATTCCAGCGTGCGCCGCCAGAAGTTTTTGGATTGGGTGTAATCACGGCAACGCCAGGTTTGACGATATCGCCCCAGTCCTTGATGCCTTTGGGATTACCCTTGCGCACCAGGAATACAATCGTCGAAGAATATGGTGAGGCATTGTGTGGCAAACGCTTTTGCCAGGCTTTGTCGACCAGGCCTTTTTCTGCAAGGGCATCGGTGTCATAGGCCAGTGCCAGGGTGGCTACGTCTGCATCCAGTCCATCTATGATGGCACGCGCCTGCTTGCCAGAGCCGCCATGGGATTGCTTGATAGTGACATTGTCACCGGTTTTGGCTTTCCATTGCTTGGCAAAAGCTTGGTTCACATCCTGATATAACTCACGGGTAGGGTCATAGGAAACATTGAGCAGGCTGATATCCGCTGCCATTGCGACAGACGAAAAAGCCGTGGCAAAGCTTGCTGCAAGAATAAGTTTTTTGATCATCATCTCTAGTCCTGGTAAGTAATAATTTTTATGAGGAGTACAGGATAAAACGGTGCCATATAAATTAAAACGAAGTGTTTCGATGTTTTATATGCGATTTAGGCATATAGAGATGTAGATGCCCTAAAACCAGAATCTCACAACAGAGGTACCCAGCGGGCACAGAAGCGCACAGAGGCATCCGATGTCAATATAGTACGATTTCCATCACGCTGTCGGTTTATCGACAGAAACGCGCTGTCTGTGCTCAACTTAATCACTTAGCCTTCAATCCACATATTTCCTCAAGACTGCGCTAAGATGACATCCTCTTCTTTTGGAGTTAACCATGCTGCGACGCACACCAATACAAGCTGCTCTTTTTCTGAGTTTGATCACTTGCTCCTTGGGAGCATGGGCAGATACCGGTGATGCCTGCCCGGCCGTGCTGAACCATAAATTCAAGCGTCTGCAAGATGAAACCCCGCAAGATCTTTGCCAGTACAAGGGCAAGGTTGCACTGGTCGTCAATACTGCGAGTTATTGCGGGTTCACCAAGCAGTACGAAGGCCTGGAAGCCATGTACGCCAAATACAATGACAAGGGTCTGGTGGTACTGGGCTTCCCATCCAATGATTTTGGCAGGCAGGAGCCAGGCAATGACAAGCAAATTGCCGATTTTTGCTTTAATACCTATGGTGTGAAGTTCCCCATGTTCAGCAAATCTGCAGTCAGAGGCAAAGACGTCAATCCCATGTACGCGCAGATGATCAAGGCGACGGGCACGACACCGAAATGGAATTTTTACAAATATCTGATAGACCGCAAAGGCAATGTCGTGGCCGCCTATTCCAGCGACACAACTCCAGATGACAAGAAGCTGGTGGCAGACGTAGAGAAAGCCCTGGCAGCGCAATAAAGTATAAAGCTTTCTCTTCTACAGCTTGGGCATATGACCCAGCTGACGCGACAAGGAACTGGCACTGGCTCGCAAAGCTTGTGCCAGTTCGCCATTCCAGTCGGTATCAAAACTGCCCTTGGGGCCAGTAGCTGTAATCACCAGACTTAAGGTGCAGGCATGGTTGAATACCGGCGCGCTGAGGGCATTGATGCCCGGTATGGGCAGGCCCTGTGCCCTCGCCAGACCCTGCACACGTACTTCTGCCAGTACGCTGGCAATATCCCTGCTTGTCAACTGTACACCCGCCTGCCCTATCACCAATTCATCTTCGACTTCCCTGGCGATCACCTTGTCGACTAGCGCTTGTGGCAAGAAGGCAGAAAACACTAGTCCCGTTGCAGTACCCAGCATGGACATGACAGAGCCCGCATGCATATTCACATGGATGGGGCGGCTTGATTCTGCGATATACACCACGGTAGGGCCATGGCTGCCCCACACCGCCAGCGCGATGGTTTGATCTGTGGTTGCTGCGAGGCGGGTAATCTCAGGTATTGCCAGTTTGACGGGTGACATTTGCTGCAGGCTGACCAAACCCATTTGCAAGGCAAAGGGGCCCAGCTGGTAAGCACCAGTCGCCGCATCCTGTTCCACCAGACCGAGTTTGCCAAAACTGACCAGATAGGCGTGAGCCTTCGAAGCAGGCATGCCGCTCTCACGAGCCAGATCCCCCAAGGACATGGCACGGCCAGAACTGACCAGTGCATTCAGGATAAGACCGCCGACTTCTATTGCACCTATGCCGCGTCTTTCCTTGTTTTTTTCAGTCATGGCTGCCTCTTATTTAATATGAATTCATTTTACTATTAACAAATGCATTTACAAATAACGAATTAATGCTTATTCTTGTTTTCTGTTGCATGCTTCAATTTTAAGCATGCACTGCACTGATTAAAGGATGTTGCCATGACTACCAAACAATTCGCCTCACACGCTGACCTGGAAGAAAAGAAAGTCAGCTTCCAGCAATTATCCGAACATGCCTACGCCTATACCGCTGAGGGTGACCCGAATACTGGCATCATCATCGGTGACGATGCCGTCATGGTCATCGATACTCAGGCCACGCCCATCATGGCTCAGGATGTAGTACGCCGCATCCGTGAGGTCACTGACAAACCAATCAAATATGTGGTGATGTCACACTACCATGCGGTGCGCGTACTTGGTGCCAGTGGCTATGTGGCTGAAGGTTTGGAACATATTATTGCCAGCCGCGATACTTTCGACCTGATTGTCGAACGTGGTGATGCGGATATGAAGAGTGAAATAGGCCGCTTCCCGCGCCTGTTCCGTAATGTTGAAAGCGTGCCTGGACTGACCTGGCCGACGATTACCTTCAAGGGTGAAATGTCGATCTGGCTGGGCAAGCTGGAGGTAAAGCTCATGCAGGTGGGCCGTGGTCATACCAAGGGAGACACCATCGTCTGGCTGCCACAGGAAAAAGTTTTGTTCTCTGGTGACCTGGTTGAATTTGGCGCGACACCGTATGCAGGCGATGCCTATTATTCAGACTGGCCGCAAACCCTGAGTAATCTGGAAGCGATGAAAGCCGAGAAACTGGTGCCTGGCCGTGGTGCTGCCCTGACTACGCCAGAACTGGTGGCGGCAGGTCTCAGCGAAACCCGTTCTTTCATCAGCGATTTATTCACCAGCGTCAAAGCGGGGCAGCAACAACAGCATGACCTCAATACCATCTACAAGAATACCTACGCCGCTTTGAAACCCAAGTATGGTCACTGGGTGATCTTTGACCATTGCCTGCCGTTTGATGTTACACGTGCTTTTGATGAAGCATCTGGGCATGTTGATCCACGTGTGTGGACGGCAGAGCGTGATGTGGAGATGTGGAAGAGTTTGGAGGGTTAGCATTAAGAGCGTCAAGACCTCTCAACCCAGAGACACGGAGGGAGGAAAGACTGCTTGCAGGCAGACTTCGTTACGCAGGCGAGCGGCATGCTACTCGAATTCCCTGCTACACCACAGAGAAAAACAAGAGAAATTCTTTTGCTGTCATGAACCTTCAAATATCTCTGGGTCTTTCGCTTTAATCGCGCCGCAGGAGCCGCATTTTGCTTAGCACTTATCAATATCAAAAATTCCCTTTCGTGACTCCACCGGAGTTGCAGACCAAGGAAATCACGCGTCGCAAAGTTGTGATAGTCGGTGCTGGTCCCGTGGGTTTGACGGCGGCGATAGATTGCAAGTTACAGGGACTAGATGTGCTGGTGCTTGATGACGATGATACGGTGTCGGTAGGTTCGCGCGGCTTGTGCTATGCCAAGCGCACGCTGGAGATACTTGACAGACTGGGCGTGGCAGTGGCGGTACGTAACAAGGGCGTAGAGTGGAATGTAGGGCGTACTTTTTTTCGCAAGGAAGAAGTATTCAATTTTAATCTCTTGCCTGCGCCGGATCACAAGCATCCGGGCATGGTGAATTTGCAGCAATACTATCTGGAAGAATTTCTAGTTCAGCGTGCGGTGGAATTAGGCGTTGAGTTGCGCTGGAAAAACCGTGTCACTGCGATTGAGCGAGATGAAGAATTTTCCACCTTGCAGATAGCCACACCAGAAGGCGATTACAGCTTGCAAGCCGATTGGCTGATCGCCTGCGATGGTGCGCGCAGCCCCTTGCGCCAGATGCTGGGGCTGGAAGTCGAAGGCAAGGTTTTCATGGATCGTTTCCTGATTGCCGATGTCGTCATGAAGGCCGACTTTCCGGCAGAGCGCTGGTTCTGGTTTGATCCACCTTTCCACCCAAATCAATCTGTGCTGCTACACCGTGAAGCCGACAATGTCTGGCGCATCGATTTTCAACTGGGCTGGGATGCCGACCCGGTGGAAGAACGCAAACCAGAAAACGTGATTCCCCGCATCAAGGCCATGCTTGGCGATGACAGGGAATTTGAACTCGAATGGGTCAGTGTCTACACCTTCCAGTGCAGGCGCATGGAAAAGTTCCGCCATGGCCGCGTGTTGTTTGCTGGCGATGCTGCCCATCAGGTGTCACCCTTCGGCGCGCGTGGTGCCAATTCCGGCATACAGGATGCGGATAATCTGGTGTGGAAATTGAAGCTCGTCGTTGATGGCAAGGCACCAGCCAAATTGCTGGACACTTATTCAGATGAACGCGTATTTGCAGCCGATGAGAATCTGCTGAACTCGACACGCTCTACTGATTTCATCACGCCTAAAAGTGCGATCAGCAAGTGCTTTCGCAATGCAGTGTTGAGTCTGGCGCAAGAACATGCGTTTGCCCGCAAGCTGGTGAATTCAGGGCGACTATCTGTGCCGTCAACTTTATCAACTACTATTTTAAACACACCAGACCACGCCAGCTTTGATACTGCCCTACAAATTGGCGCACCATTTGAAGATGGGCCAGTCAGTACTCAAAGTGGAACAGGTTTCCTGATCGATTACTTGCAGCCTGTTTTTCATGGCCTGTATTTCTGTGATGCCGTATCTGACATACCAGCTGCACATCTGGCTGCGATAAAGACTTTGGAACACGAAGCAATTCCAGTAGTCACGCTCATCATTTGCAAACAGGAAGGCGCGCTTGATGCCCACCTGATCCTGACTGATACCAAGGGCTTGCTGCACCAGCGCTATGGCGCAGAAAATGGCAGCTATCACTTGTTGAGGCCAGATCAACATCTGACTGCACGCTGGCAGAAATTTGAAGTGAATCACATCCTTCGTGCAGTACAAACTGCATGCGGCAACTCATCAGGAGTGGCATGATGCCTTTGAACCTGCAAGCGAATTTCCATTACCCCGCCAAATCTGCGCAGCGCGATTACAGCGCTGGTGATGATTTTTATCAGCTATTGATAGACTCCCATCGCGAGCTTAGTGATGAAGCCAGTGCGGCCCTGAATGCCAGACTGATCTTGCTATTGGCAAATCACATCGGCGACATCAGCATCTTGCAGGAAGCCTTGCGCCTTTCAAAAGAAAACAATTCATCAAGCTGACTGCTTTAGGTTTTTCTCGCATCATTTGACAAAAAACCACCTATGGTTGCATGTACCATGGCATCGACTATCTGTTCATGTGTCAGGCGCTTGTCGCGCATGAGAAATTCCATGGTCGGGTCACAAGCGCGTGAATACAGGGTATAGACCAGCACATCATCCGGCACCAGCGGCGTCAATGCGCCCTGCTCTCTGGCTTGCGCCACCAGCGCATAAAAACGTTTATTGACACGCAGGGCCACCATCACATAATCGAGATTCAGCATCAGGCTGCGCTGCAAGGCCAGGCTGGTGGACGGCAGGTGTGGCACGCCCCCCTGCAGGCGCAAGCGCAAGGACCAGGCCAGGATGTGCCTGATCTTGTCTATCGCTGGCATGTCGACCGCCAAGGTATCCAGTTCAGCCTGGGTTGCTTTCAGCAGCCGCGTCATGGCCGCACCCGCCAGCTTTTCCTTGGATGAAAAATGCTTGTACAGGCTGCCCTTGGCTATGCCCACCGCATCGGCGACATCATCCATGGTCATCAAGTCATAACCTTTTTCTGATAAAAGGCGATTGACAGCATCAATGATGGCTTCTTCACGCGCATCAAACTGTTGTTTTTTAAAAGGAATACGGATTTCCATTATTTTTTCTGCACAAATAAAAACTTTGTAGTATATTTTGTGACTGATGAGTCACAAAATGAAATTGACGGTCATATTTTAACCCAAGACGACATTTTTACCAGGTAAATTATTGAGCGAAGCAGATTGAGTGTGGCTAATCGATAAGGCGCATGAATCCAATCAGCCCTTATTTGCGTATCTATAGATGTGCATGGATGACACCCAAGGCACTGCCGGGACGATTCCGCTAATAGATTCATCAATATGTGTTACTTTTACTAATATTCTGAACAGATACAGATTATGAAAATCGCAGTCATCGGTTCCGGCATCTCCGGCCTGTCTTGCGCCTACGAGCTTTCTAAAGCTGGGCATGAAATCAGCCTGTTTGAGGCCAATGATTACTTTGGCGGGCATACGCATACCGTCGATGTCAGCCTGGAAGGCAAGACCTATGGCGTTGATACCGGCTTCCTGGTGTTCAACCACAAGACCTATCCAAACCTGGTCAATTTATTCAAGGAGCTTGACATCGCGACTGTTGCGACCGACATGTCTTTCTCTGTCAAAATGCCAGTGAGCAATAATAGGGGCCGCCTGCTGGAATGGGCTGGAGCCAATCTGGATACGGTGTTTGCCCAGCGCCGCAATCTGCTCAACCCGGCGTTTATACGCATGTTGCGCGATATCCTGCGCTTTAATAAACAGACTACTGCGCTGGCAACGACGAAAAATCATCCCGACTTCATGCAGCCTCTGGGCAGCTTTCTCGACCAGCATGGCTACAGTAAAGAATTCCGCGCATGGTATTTGTTGCCGATGGCAGCCTGTATCTGGTCCTGCCCTACCGAGACCATGATGGCATTTCCGCTATCTTCTTTCGTGAATTTCTGCCACAACCATGGCTTGCTGCAAGTAAATGACAGGCCACAGTGGCAAACCGTTCAAGGTGGCGCGAGGCAGTATGTGGAAAAGATCCTGCCTCGGATTGCACACAGGCATTTGCAAACGCCGGTGTTAAGTGTGCAAGAAAAAGCACCAGGCGCAATCACAGTCCAGACCGCACATGGCACGCAAACGTTTGAGCATGTAGTGTTAGCCAGCCATAGCGACCAAAGCCTGAAATTGCTGATTGATGCCGACCTGGCTGAGCGTCAGATTCTGTCGGCGGTCAAGTACCAGCCCAATCGCGCAGTGCTGCATACCGATGCCAGTGTCTTGCCTGAACATAAAAAAGCCTGGTCGGCCTGGAATTACCAAAGTGAAAGCGGTAACGAGCCACGTGTCTGCGTGCATTACCTGATTAATCAATTGCAACCCCTGCCATTCAAGACACCCGTAATTGTCACCTTGAATCCAATTCAAGAACCGGCAGCGGCCAGTATTATCAATAGCTTTGACTATTCTCATCCTGTATTTGACGCGCTGGCAATCAATGCACAAAACCAGTTGGTCAATATTCAGGGCAGGAGAAATATCTGGTTCGCCGGTGCCTGGACAGGCTATGGCTTCCATGAAGATGGCTTGAAATCTGGCCTGCGTGTCGCAGAGTGCATACTCGCGCGTGCAGAAGCAGCCTACGAACGTATGACGCGTGCGGCATGAACACGCCAGCCACCAAATCTGCTGTCACCTTATGTACAGGCGAAGTCATGCACAAGCGCTTGCGCCCGGCAAAAAACGCATTTCGCTATGGCGTGTTTTTCATCCGAGTGCCTGTGCGTGACATCGGTCATATGAGCACACCCGCACTGTTTTCCGTGAACCGCTTTAATGCCCTGTCTTTCCATGAACGTGACCATGGTGATGCTCGCCAGCCGCTGGCACTATGGATAGATGGATTGTTGCGAAGCGAGGGCATCACAGATGCCGACGGCGAGATTTGCTTGCAATGCTTCCCCAGGGTGTTTGGCTTTGTGTTTAATCCAGTGTCTTTCTGGTTTTGTCATCACCAGGATGGCAGCTTGCGTGCCGTGGTGTGCGAAGTACGCAATACCTTTGGTGAGAAGCATTTATACCTGCTAGAGAATGGTGGCAGGCTGGCCAATGGCGAAGAGTTGCAAGCCAGGAAAATCTTCCATGTTTCGCCCTTCTGCAAGGTGGAAGGTAACTATCGCTTCCGTTTCATGCAAGCCCAGCAAGAGACGGCAGAGACAACTGCAGAACACACGCAGAAAAAATACCTGGCCAGAATTGACTATGCCGATGCTGAAGGTCCGCTATTACTCACCAGCGTTTCTGGCCGAGAACAGCACATGAGTAACACTCACATAGCCAAGGTCATGTTGCGCTACCCCTTCATGACTATCGGCGTGGTGCTACGCATTCACCTACAAGCACTGCGCCTGTGGATCAAGCGAGTACCCTTTATTTCCAAACCTATTCCTCCTTCTGAAGAGTTAAGCCGATGAGCAGCCTACATCCCACTTTTGCCTCTGGCACTGCAAGCGCTGACAACAACGCCACAGTCAACACCCAACTGAATAGCAAGCATTTTCCAGCGCAAGCGAGGTTCGTCCTCAGCCTGCTGAACAAACTTGAGCATGGCTGCCTGACCATACAGTTCCCGGATGGACAAACTGCCAGCTTTGGCCGCGCGTCAGAAGGATGGCAGCACGTTAGCCTGCATTTGAAAGACTGGGAGCTGTATCGTGCGGTACTCAAGTCAGGTGACATCGGCTTTGCCGAAAGTTATATCGCCGGCCACTGGAGCACCAGCAGCCTGGCTGGCTTGATAGAACTAATCTCACATAATCGCCAGCAACTGGAAAGCGTGATTTATGGCAGTTGGTGGGGCAACCTTGTCTATAGGCTAAAGCATCTGCTGAACCGCAATTCCCGCACAGGCAGCAAGAAAAATATTCACGCTCATTACGACATAGGCAATGAATTCTACAAGCTGTGGCTGGACCCATCGATGACTTACTCCAGTGCGATTTATGCTGGCGAGCAAGACCAATCACTGGAAGAAGCACAACAGGCAAAATATCGCCGCATACTGGAGCAACTGGCATTACCAAAAAACGCCAGGGTGCTGGAAATTGGTTGTGGCTGGGGCGGCTTTGCTGAGATGGCGATACGGGATGCAGGTGCCCACGTCACTGGTCTGACGCTCTCTACCGAACAATTGCAATATGCCCAAGCGCGCCTGCACAATGCTGGCCTGCATGCAAAGAGTGATTTGAAGATAGAGGATTATCGAGACGCGAATGGCAACTATGACGCAATCGCTTCCATAGAAATGTTTGAAGCAGTTGGTGAAGCTTACTGGCCAGGTTATTTTGAATGCCTGCACCGCAACCTGAAACAGGACGGCCGTGCATGCGTGCAAAGCATCGTCATTGCAGATGAGTTATTCGACCGTTACCGCAAGGGTACGGACTTTATACAGCAATACATCTTCCCCGGCGGCATGCTGCCATCCATAGAAAAATTTCACGCCATGGCAGCAAACTACGGCATGGAAGTACTTGATACCTTCAATTTTGGCCTCGACTATGCACGCACCCTGCTGCACTGGCGTCATGCCTTCATGGAAAAACTGGCGCAGGTCAAGACGCAGAACTTTGATGATGAATTCTTGCGTACCTGGGAATTTTATCTGGCTTATTGCGAAGCAGGTTTCCGTGCTGGCAGCATCAATGTCACTCAATTCACACTGAGGAAAAAATGACTACCCTGCCATTGATACGTAGCTTGTGTTTGTCGCTGTTGCTTGCAGCGACAGCGATGACTGTGCATGCCGAAGACAAGCCGACAAACTCAGCACCTGCACATATCAGTGAGGAAATTCCGCAAGCCAGCTTGCAGGGAACAGGCAGTTTTCGCTGGTTTGGCCTGCATATTTACGACGCAAGCTTGTGGTCTGTACCTGAAGGCTATAAGCCGGAAAGTGAGAAGCCACAAAAGTTTGCATTGGACCTGGCCTATGCCCGCACTTTGTATGGCAGCAAAATCGCCGATGCCAGCATAGATGAAATAGAAAAGCTCAAGCTAGGCACAGTCGAAAAGCGGGAGCGCTGGCTAGCACAGATGAAGAAAATTTTCCCGGACGTAAAACAGGGTACACACATCACCGGCATTCATATACCGAATGAAGCAGCCAGATTTTATCTGAATGGAAAATTGCTGGGTGAGATACGCGATGCTGAATTTGCCCATGCTTTCTTTGCGATATGGCTGGACAAAAAAACCACGGCACAGAGTTTACGTAACAAGCTGCTAGGCAGCAAATCCGCAGGCAATTAAGCACTCCGCCAAAACGAACACTCACATCAGGAAAGCATATGTTCAAGCAAACTTACCGATTATTTTTCTGCAGCCTGATAATGCTACTGACATCCTGTGCCAGCCAGTATGAGCCCGGCCGCTACCGCAACGAAGTCCCCAAATTGGACATGCAAAGCTATTTCAATGGCAAGCTTGATGCCTGGGGCATATTCCAGGACAGGTCAGGTGCCATCGTCAAACGCTTTACCGTAGTCATGGATTGCCAGTGGTCAGGTGATATTGGCACGCTCAATGAAGACTTTACTTACTCAGATGGGAGCAAGCAAAAACGCATCTGGACTTTGAAAAAAGTAGGGAATGATCAATTTACCGGCACCGCCTCAGATGTCATAGGCGAAGCCAAAGGACAGGTGTCCGGCAACACCCTGCACTGGAATTATGTGCTGGCCTTGCCTGTCGATGGCAGCGTCTATAACGTGGATTTTGACGACACCATGGTCTTGATGGATGACAAAGTAATGCTGAACCGTGCCATCATGCGCAAATTTGGAGTTGAGCTCGGCAGCGTGACTCTCTCTTTCACCAAACGTAGTAACACCACACCATGAACCCCGTCATCCGCGACTGGCAGGGTAAACGCATCTGGATCATCGGTGCATCCAGCGGCATAGGGGAAGAAACTGCCAGGCTGTTGCTGACGCTGGGTGCCAGGGTCGCACTGTCAGCCCGAAAACTGGTGCAACTGAAAAAAATTGCGGCTGACTACCCGATGGCCGAAGCCATGGCAGTAGATATTTGCGATCACGCCAGCTTGGTCGCTTGTCATGCGCACTTGATTGAAAAATGGGGCAGCATAGACTTGGTACTTGTCGTTGCCGGTAGCTACAATGAAATGCGGGCAGACAGCCTTGATCTTGCCGCAGTCAACAGGCTGATAGATATTAATGTGCGCGGGGTTTACCAATGCCTGGATGCCGTCTTGCCTGCGCTGCTAAAGCAGGGTTGCGGTGGTATCGGTATAGTTGGATCAGTAGCTGGCCTCTCTGGATTGCCCAAGGCACTGGTATACGGGCCAACCAAGGCCGCCATCATCAATTTGTGTGAATGTCTGTATCTGGATTTACGTCCTAAAAATATTGCGGTGTATATGATTAATCCAGGCTTTGTTGAAACACCGATGACAGCAGGGAATGATTTCAAGATGCCCGCCCTGATGAGCGCGCCAGCAGCGGCTCTGGCCATCGTCAAGGGTATGCAGCGAGGCGACTTTCACATACACTTTCCCCATCGCTTTACCAACTGGTTGAGGTTGGCGCGCCTGCTACCTTACCGCAGCTATTTTTATCTGGTTCATAAGGTGACAGGTTTATAAATGTCGACTACTCTTGATCATCAAGCCAGCCTGGACAAGCTGATAGTTTTCTTTGAAACCATTTCACTGAAGACTTGCCAGAACTTGTCTGGCATCTATACAGAAGATGCCTATTTCAAAGACCCCTTCAACGAACTGCGCGGGCTGCCTGCCATCAACCATGTATTCCAGCACATGTTTGTGCAAGTTCGTGAACCGCGTTTTCGCGTTACTTCATCGGTTTTGCAAAACGATACTGCCTTTCTGGTCTGGGAGTTTTTGTTTACGATGAAAAACTTCAATGCTGCGCCACAATGCATACGGGGAGCTACACATATACGCTTTGCTGCTGATGGTCGGGTGAATTTTCACCGCGATTATTGGGATGCGGCGGAAGAGTTGTACGAGAAGCTGCCCTTGCTGGGCAGCCTCATGCGCTTTTTGAAAAGGCAGGCACGCAAATAAAAAGCAACTGGCAGGAAATTCTTCAGCCGCCTATTTAGATGCTTTATAGGCTGGCAGATACTGCGCCAATCTCGCACCCATTTCCTGCCCAAGCGCTTGTAAGCCGCTCATGGGCCTGACCATGACTTCAAAATCAACAATCTTGCCATCGGCATCAAAGCGTATCATGTCTATGCCTTTGAGTTGCTTGTCACCGACATTGGCACTGAATTCCAGGACGATATTCAAGCCATCATCAGAAGACAACTCGCGATGATAAGTAAAATTTTCAAACACCTGGGCCACCGTACTGAGTATCAGCACGACAGCCTGGGCACTGGTATAGGGCTGGTGCGCCATGGGAGAACGAAACACAGCATTAGCATGCACGATGGATGGCAAGGAACTCAGGTCTTTATTGGCAATCATCTCATGCCAGGTTTGCAGGGAAGCGGCGACAGTTGCAGGTACATTGTTCATCATCATCCTTTCGGTATTGCATTTAACATTGATCAAACGGGGTCTGAATAAAGTGAGTTCATCCTGAATGGCGATTTGCTATCTTCAGATTGTTGCTGCCAGACGTGTGCCCTGATTGATGGCACGTTTCGCATCGAGTTCGGCAGCCACATCTGCACCGCCAATCAAGTGCACAGGTTTTCCTTCGGCTTCCAGTGCAGCTTGCAAATCGCGCCTAGGTTCCTGACCTGCACACAGAATCACATTATCGACAGGCAGCAGCTTTTGCTCGCCACCGATGGTGACATGCAAACCAGCATCGTCTATCTTGTCATAGCTGACACCAGCGATCATTTGCACTTCGCGGTTTTTCAAACCTGTACGGTGTATCCAGCCCGTGGTTTTACCGAGGCCATCACCAACCTTGGAGGTCTTGCGTTGCAACAGGAAAATCTGGCGTGCTGGTTTTTCCAGCTGTGCGGCGCGCAAGCCACCGACGTTTTTATAGTCGGTATCAATACCCCATTCTGCGTAGAATTTTTCTGGGTCCAGACTCGGGCTGGTGCCGCTATGGCTCAGGTATTCTGCAACGTCAAAACCTATGCCGCCTGCGCCTATGATGGCGACGGATTTGCCTACTGTTTTCTTATCACGCAAAACATCCAGATAACTCAGGACTTTGGCATGTTCTATGCCTTCGATAGGAGGAACACGTGGGGTGATGCCCGTTGCCAGCACGACTTCATCAAAGTCTGCCAGGTCAGCCACATCGACCTTGGTATTCAACTTGAGCGTGACGCCGGTTAGCTCTATCTGTTTTCCGAAATAGCGCAGAGTTTCATAAAACTCTTCTTTGCCCGGCACTTGCTTGGCAATATTGAACTGGCCGCCAATTTCAGAACCGGCATCAAACAGTGTCACGGCATGGCCGCGATTGGCTGCGGTCGTGGCAAAGCTCAAACCGGCTGGGCCAGCACCAACTACAGCAATGCGCTTGGCTTTTTCCAGAGGCGCATCAACCAGTTCTGTCTCATGGCAGGCGCGTGGATTGACCAGGCAGGACGTCACCTTGCCGCCAAAAGTGTGATCCAGGCAGGCCTGGTTGCAACCTATGCAGGTATTGATCTCGTCTGCCCTGCCCTCTTGCGCCTTGCGCATGAACAGCGGGTCTGCCAGCAGTGGGCGTGCCATTGAGACCATGTCGCAATAATCTCCTGCCAGTAACTGCTCGGCAATTTCAGGAGTATTGATGCGGTTGGTAGCGATCAGGGGAATATTCACCTGGCCTTTGAGCTTTTTCGTCACCCAGGCAAAAGCTGCGCGCGGCACCTTGGTGGCAATGGTTGGGATACGTGCTTCATGCCAGCCTATGCCAGTATTGATAATCGTCGCACCGGCTGCTTCTATGGCTTTGGCCAGTTGCGTGACTTCTTCCAGGGTAGAACCACCATCGACCAGATCCAGCATGGACAGGCGGTAGATGATGATGAAGTTGGCACCCACTTTTTCGCGTATGCGGCGTACGATTTCTATAGGGAAGCGGATACGGTTTTCATAGGCACCGCCCCATTCATCATCGCGCTGGTTTGTGCAGGCGGCGATGAATTCATTGATCAGGTAACCTTCCGAGCCCATGACTTCGACACCATCATAGCCAGCTGATTGCGCCAGTGCGGCACAGCGGACAAAATCAGAGATGGTTTCTTCGACTTCTTCTGTCGTCAGTGCATGCGGTTTGAAAGGATTGATCGGTGCCTTGATAGCGCTGGGTGCGACCAGAGTAGGCTGGTAAGAATAACGGCCAAAATGCAAAATCTGCATGGCGATCTTGCCACCTTCATCGTGTACGGCCTTGGTGACTATCTTATGGTGTTCTGCTTCTGCTTCAGTAGTGAGCATGGCACCGCCATGCATGGGACGCGCTCTTTCATTCGGCGCGATGCCACCCGTCACAATCAGGCCTACGCCACCACGGGCGCGCTCTGCATAAAATGCCGCCATGCGCTCAAAGCCATTATCGACTTCTTCCAGTCCCACGTGCATGGAACCCATTAACAGGCGATTTGGTAGAGTAGTGAAACCCAGATCGAGTGGCTTTGTCAGGTGGGGATAAAAAGACATGGCGTTTTCCTAAATATAAAGGGTTCAATCAAGCAACAAATGTTTTGTTTTAGATTTTATGCAACTGAGTGCATAAGAATATAACGAAACTGCTTTATTTATGCAACCAGTTGCATATAAAATGTCTGAAAACCACACCGACTATTTACTCTAAAACATGTCTCTGCCTCACGCCTTGCTGACTTCGATTGCCGAAAAGCCATGTTCAGGCTATGACCTGGCGCGGCGTTTTGACAAGTCCATAGGCTATTTCTGGCATGCAACGCACCAGCAAATCTACCGGGAACTGGGGCGCATGGAGAGCCAGGGCTGGGTTATTTCGACCGAGGTTGAAGGTGGGCGCGCGGGTAAAAAATTGATAGACATCCTGCCCGCTGGCCGGGATGAATTGCGGCGCTGGGCCAGCGAAACCAGTGCACCGATGCGATTGCGTGATGACATGATGGTCAAACTACGCGCTGATGCCGCCATAGGCCCGCTGGGCCTGGCGGAAGAATTTGAGCGTCGTTTGCAAATGCATGAGCAAGAGCTACAGACCTATAGAGAAATTGAACAACGCGACTTCAGTACTGCAAAGCTGTCGCATGAGCAGCAACTGCGCTACCTGATACTGAAAGCTGGTATCACTTTTGAGGAAAGCCGTGTGCAGTGGACCAAAGAGGCTTTGCAAGTGCTGAGCAAAAAATCGGCCACAGACTGAAGATTAAGCCAAAGTAGCATTCTAATTGAGCGCTATTTCTGCTTGTAGGTCGCACTCAGCATGAGTGACCACTATCTCCTATGGAGCAAAAAAAAGGGGCAACGTATGAGCCATCTTCTTGGCCTGTCCCCCAACGAATTTGAGCTCGTCGTCAAATAAAATGCGCTAACATGGCACTCGAGTTGGGCTGCCCAAAAAGGGTACAGTTCATTTTATTTCTCTGGGCGGCCAGCCGTTCAGTTCAACGTTAAGCTCTCACTACTATGCTGCCATTACTTTCTGAAGAACTCCTGCAAAATGCCATCGCCGTGCTTGGACGTGATGGTATTTCTGATGATGAAATAAATGTTGAAATTGCTGCGCTTGCGCAAGACCAAATGTTGGCAAGACGCCTGATAGATTGGCTTCCAGAAGTATTTGGCATAGTTCTAATTTCCCACATGGGAGATATAGGCTTGCCGAATACTTTTAGTGCGCAGGATAAACATGGCAATTGGTTTCAATTGGAGTTTAAGCTTGAGCCTATCATTCAAATTGCGACTAAAGTAGCAACTGAAATGTATCATGCTGGGCCACGCAATATCTTCAGCAACATCGCACTTCGCAGTGCTCTGCTTGGTGTTGTAGGTCGTGTTCTCAACGAATCAGGGTCCTTAGATGGAGGATACTTATCCGGGCCTGCACTCATAGGTATTCCTGCTGAGATTTATCTATCACCGGCAAAGCCAGTTTGACAGAGCTTTTTCGATTGAGCGTTATTGAGGCTAACAGGATGGTCGATAGGACTGGCCGCGATGATGCTCTGTATTTTGGCGCGCCGGGAGACAGCGCTACGTAATGCCATAATCGCGAGTGACAGACAAGTAAAACTCCATAGCGCCGCAAAATCCGTCCGCATAGCACAATTGAATGTCACTAAGGCCAAATTGGCTGCTTTCCGCGATCGCGGAGGGCTTCATACAAAAATCGAACCTGGCGCGACAATTGATCGGGAATTAAAATAGTGGAGCGAAGTTTCGCCAGCCGAAATCGTGTCCATCTATCAGGAGGTCAAGTCGCTTGTCGCAGATGATGCTCCTCAATATGACAATCGATCGGACTGGCCGCGATGCGGCTGTGTTCTTTATTAATTTGTGGGAGGCTATCCGCTCATTTCGACGTTAGCCATATGAAACTATTCTTCATCTTTCTCTTCGTATTATTCGCTAAAACCGCAACGGCAACTGAACCTTTATGCACCTGCAATCCTGAACGGGGCTGTAGAGAAGAGAATGGTCCTAGCTACGACATTGGGCGTGGAGTAATGCTATCGCTTCCATCTGGTTGGCGATTTTTTCATACCCAACTGCCCCGGATCCTATAATGGCCAGTCTGCGTGAAATTCGTGCAATCAAGAATGGTATTATTTTTGCAATTACACCATTTCCAAACATTGATAAGCGAGTTTTAACTGAAAATCAGATGTACGAGTTTGTCGCCAAGTCGGGCGGTCAATATGTCAAGCAATCAAAAGAACAGACAATAGCACCAGTACCGATATCTAACGGCGAAATTGTGGATTGCAATGTATCCTTTACGTCCCCCAACTACAGTCGTTAAATCCATTCAACAGATTCAATAGCATGTTCACAGTCGTGTGGCTAACTGATCAAGATGTTACTAAGTTTGGATTCTGGCTTTGCCCGATGTGCAATGGAAAAGCTAGTATCTGCATTGAAACGCCGGCTTGTTTGCAGGCTTAAATCAGGCGATGCTGTCATCTTTGTAAACACCAACTGATGCTTCAATCACTTCCTGTGCTATGGCTGTCTCTTGCTCAGTGTTTGTTTGCACTACCAGCACAAACTGCCCGCTGGTAATCGCATCGTCGATCAAGCTGGATAACCAGCCTTGCTTGTCAGCACCAGCCTTATCCGCTTCACTTGCGTCAGCGGTATTTTTCTTGAACGCGCCTTGCGTGGCACCCAGCAAACCACCGATGCTGGCGCCCCATCCCATCATGACCAGAGGTGCAACCAGGGGACTGGCGATAAATAGACTGACATTGGCGGCGACCAGGGCCACTTCTGCCAGGGCACCCAGTCCTGTACCCACAGCGGTCCCGATAGCACCACTGACCAGAATATCTTTCAAGGCCTTGTCGCTACCCGCCACAGGACCGGGCTGGGGTGGCAATGCAGCAGTTGGAGGTGCTGCAAGGGTATTGTCAAAAATCTGCATGCGCCCGGACGGTATGCCTCTCAAAAGCAGGCTGCTCAGAGTAGCTTCGGCCTCGCCGCGTTCAGCGAAAAAGCCGGATACATGGTGAAGATAAGGATTCATTTTTTTCTTTCACATCGACAAAGGCTGTTCATACTTCAAAGAATTTATTTTGGTCGCGGTCTTTTTACGTCAGCCTGCACGGCCTGCAATCGACCCGCACGTAATTCAATCACTGCCTTGGCTACCGCAGTAGCCACATTACGTGACTCCTGCTGCATGTCCATATCTGCATCCAGCGCTTCATGACTATTGGCATAGGGTTCGTAGTAACCTATATACCGCCCCAGTCGTGCCTGTGTTCCTGCATCGATAAAGGCCATCCAGTCCAGCCAGTCAGACAATGCGCGACGTGAATCATCTACACCAGCCACGTCGCCATGGACAATCAGGCCATAGGCTCGGCCAGCCAGATGCTGGGGATAATTCCAGCCTGCCATTTCCAGCTCCTTGGCCTTGGCGGCTTTTTTTCCTGAGGTGGAGGTAGGATCGGGATTACCACCATCAGCACAGACCAGGCGGTCTATCATCAGCTTCAGGGGACTGGGACTTTGGTACCAATAGACTGGAGTGACGATGATGACAGCATGCGCTGCGACCCAGCGTTCATAGATTTCTGCCATCCAGTCATTGGTCTGGTTCAGCGCATGGTTGGGGTAGCAACTGCAAGGCCAGTGACACAAGGGCATGGCCGTTGAGGCGCAGCCTTTGCAGGGGAAAATATTCTTGCCATACTCTGAAGTCAGTAAACTCAGGTCGAGTACATCGGGCTGAATATTTGCTTGTTCCAATTCCTTTTTGGCGATTTGCAGCAGGCGAAAACTCTTGGACATTTCACCGGGACAGGTACCGTCATTGCGCGCTGAACCGCAGATCAACAAGACACGAGATGGTGTGGCTGCTTCCCCCCAATGTGTTTGCGCTGCATCCAGACGGTCTTTGGTTGCTTGCCACTCCACAGACAGATCGTAATCCGGGTCTGCATAGCCAGCACCTGCTTTTTGCGTGAACGGTGCTTTGCGTCCTTCGTCATAAGCATGCCAGGCAATTTCTTCCAGCCTGGCTATCGCGGATTCTTCAGCGCCAAAAGCCGGATCAATAAATCTGGCGCGATAACGTTGGCCAAATTCCTCGCGACTGAGTTGAGCCCCTGCCTGACCTGTGTGTATTTTTATCATGATCATCTAATTCCAGTAGGAAAACGCATGCTGCATATACGCATGCAGACTAAGGGAATGACAGAAGATGATCTGTGCGCTGACTCACATATAACAGGTCAATAAAGTCACAAATTGTATAAGTATCCTTGCGTGTGTTAGCGAACAGATGCCTTTAAAGCAAAGGCATAGGCTACGGCTAAATGACAAATTCTGATCAGGGAAACTGATGCGCATACTAGCGCAATGATGAACCTGGCCTACTTTGCTGCACTCACAGAAAAGGATCTACCATGACCAAAAAAACTGCCAGCGTCCATTGGGAAGGCTCAGGCAAAACAGCTGTCGGTAATATCAGCACTGAAACCGGCGCGCTGAAGGATTATCCCTATGGCTTTGCCAGTCGCTTTGAAGACGACCGGCGCGGTAGCAACCCAGAAGAATTATTGGGTGCCGCCCATGCTGCCTGTTTCACCATGGCATTTTCATTTGCCTGCGAAAAAGCAGGATTGAAAACCACCGATGTTGATACCAAGGCCAGCGTCAGCTTATCCAAGCAGGGTGAGGGTTTCGTGATCGACCGTATTGCGCTGGCAATGGAAGCGACTGTCGCTGGCATAAGCGATGCGCAATTCCAGGAAATCGCGGCGGCAGCAAAACGTGACTGCCCACTGTCAAAAGCACTTGCAAGTGTCCCTGAAATAACATTGCAAGCGACACTGCGTGTGGACACCACTCCGTAACCTTGCTCACCGGAAGGACTGACATGCTGCATACCCTACCCGAACTACCTTATGCAATGGATGCATTGCAACCACATATCTCCAGGGAAACCCTGGAATTTCATTATGGCAAACATCATCAGGCCTATGTGACGAATTTGAATGCCCTGATCAAGGACACAGAATTTGCCGAAGAGTCTCTGGAAAATATCATCAAGAAATCCACCGGCAGCATATTCAATAATGCCGCACAGGTGTGGAACCATAATTTTTATTGGCAAAGCCTGACTCCCAACGGCGGCGGCGTTGCCACTGGCGCATTGGGTGACGCGATTACGGCTCAATGGGGTTCGTTTGACACATTCAGGCAAGAATTTACTCAGTCCTGCATCAGTAATTTTGGGTCTGGCTGGACTTGGTTACTGAAGCGTTTTGACGATACGCTGGCAATTGTCAATACTTCAAACGCTGCCACGCCTTTGATCGGTGTCGACAAGCCTTTGCTGACCTGCGATGTGTGGGAACATGCTTATTACATTGACTACCGCAACCAGCGACCTGCTTATATGGAAGCTTACTGGAGTTTAGTGAATTGGGATTTTGTTGCCGCTAATTTTACTGAAGCAAAAATAGCGAGCTGACAGCTAGTGCTGTAAAAATCCGCCTCTCGGCTTTGTATCCCACACAATCTATATCTTGTGCGAAGCCGATTCCAGCTTCAGCGCAGGGCCAGAGGAAATCGCAAGCAGTCTGGATGAAGGAGTATCGTTTACCAGCAGCAAACCTGTCGTATCCATCCCTCGTTTCCTGTCTGCCAGATTCTTTTGTTCTATATTTTCCAGGTGTAATTTTCCCTCGTCAATATTGGCTTTGAATTTTGCTTCAGGTATGGAGGCAATCGATAAATTTGCTTCTCCTTTAGCGAGGCTGCTGCCCTTATACGACGAAGTTTCAAACAGGCTTTTTGAACCAACTTTTTCTGCGATCTTTTTCTCGCTACCGTCTGCATTGATATGGGTGGAAGCCTTGACCTCCATATTGCGCATCAACTCATAAGATGAAGCTGAAACCGCCTTGAACACCTCAGCCAGCGAACCTGTCTCATCGTAGATCGCCTGAAATACATCCTTGGGCTTGCCATTGATATGCGTGACCTCAGTGTTTTTCAATATGGCAGGCAACTCCACCAGGCCCAGGGTGCGGTCTGCACCGGCATAACCGCTGAGCGTCATGACCTCGCCTTTGGTGGTGGCAGCAAACCGGGCCGAAGCATCTGCCCAGCGGCCATCTGTGGCGGCGAACATGAATTGATTGGCCGGATGATCACGCTTGCTCAGTACTTCATCGACTGACTTACAATGATGCGCTCTGGCGACAGCCTCAAGGTAATCTTCTGACTGCAGAAAAGCCGCTATCGGTGTCTTGTTAATCGCGCGTATATTTTCTTGATTGGCGACCATGAGCTCAACCAGGTCATTACTGGAAATGTCCTTGTGCACCATACCGCCATAGAGCAGGGTGACTTGTCCGTCAGAATAGACGGACACCTGATTGGCGAGGTCTTTCAATGAACCCGGCGTGCGGTAATCTTCTGGATGATCTTGCAGCAACGCTATGGCTTGCAGATGACTGAGACCTGACATAAGTCCTCCGTCTAAAAGTCAAATTCTGCTATGTGGGCTGAATAGGCTGGCGACAAGGAACCATCGCGGTAAGCCCGCAAGGCATCTTTGATATCTGTCATGAAAGCGGTGCGGTTCGCTTCAAACTCTGCCCTGGCGTCTGCTTCTGGTTCACGCATGCCCAGCCAGCTCCAGCTGGTTTTCCATTTATCGTCCGGCATGTCCTGTCCTTCGCTGCGCAGGCGCAAGCTATACAGATTACCGTTCCAAAAGTAGCTGAAATTTTTGTGTGATGGCTGTTCGCGGTCGTAGGTCAAGTAGCGCAAATAGAAATTGCGCTCGCGGTCTATCACCCATCTGGACGCCACAGCCATGGGAAACTGCTTATCAATCTCGCGCAAGCCAAAAGCAACAATATCTGCTTCGGGAATTCTCTCGTAGATGAAAGCCACTGTTAGTTCTCCTGATAGGTCAGTCATGACAACATAAATATACGAATATTTTCGCATTGCAGTTAATAGCAAAATACTACCTGTTATGCAAACCTGCTTACACATTGTTGCGCTTTAATATAAAACACACAATTACTTGATTGACACACCTACGTCTCTCATGCACCATCTATTTACATTAATGCATCATGCATCCTGATCTGACAGGCTGGTTCAGGAACTGCCATTCTGACTTTTTTCTAACTTCACACTGTAACCACATGAAAAACTCTCCCTCCTTCAAAAAGATCAGTCTTCTTGCTGCAAGCCTCGCATCCATGACCGCACCTGTTCTGGCCGCTGACTACAATCCTTTTCCCAAGGCTGGTGTCTATGATGCCAGCGACAACAGTTTTGAACGTCAGTTAACAGTAAAACCAGATGGCAAATTCACGCTGGAAGTAGCAGAAAAAGGCAAGCCCGGCAATTTGCGTAGTGGCGCAGGAGAAGGAAAGTTATCAGATGCGCCTGGCGGCTGGGATTTTAGCCAAGGTCGATGCAATATGACATTAAAACGTGCATCCGGCGGCATGCAGTTGCATGTAGAAAACTGCGCCAGCGCATGGGGTGACGTGCCATTCGACGGCAAATACAAATACCAGGGTGAAGAAGTTGCAGCAGCACCTGTCAAGGCTGCACCTGCAGCAGCAACACCAAAAGCGGCAGCAACTGTAGCAACTGCTTCACCGCTACCCGTTGCCCAGACCACATCTGCCCCGGCAGCAAATGGCTTGCCGTCGCGCAAGGAAATCAATGAAAAATGGCAAGGGATAAGTGGAGATAATATTGGCAATAAACATGTGGCCTTTGTCGCCAAACCCATAGAAACAAAATCAAGCACGCCAAACCCAATTGAGCAGTTTTCCAAAGCTGCATTCGTTATCGATACAAACATACGGTATGGGGAAATGTCAGCAGCAGAGTTGGCAAAATTTCCCTTACAACTGATAGAAGTCCCGCTACCTGCTGTCGGCCCCAAGGAAGGTTTGGAATTTAAAAGCGATTGCGTCTATGGCAAATCCGATAAAGTAATCGTCATCAATAGGACGGGCCAGCCAACCATCAAGCGCATGGCTGCCTGGATGATGGATAATAATTTGAAAGTCGTGGAAATCAAGCAAGTCAACAAGGTCAACTGCACTTCCCCGTTCTATTGAAATTCAGGGCTTCATGATAGTCGATGCTGATCATTCAGCATCGACATTTTATTTTTACTTGCTTGTTCTTGCAGCCTTGCTGACAGCTTTCACCGCAGGCTTGACTGCCACCCCGCTACTCGCTTTGGCTGGCTTGCTGCCAGTTGCAGACGTAGCTTTGCTTGATGGCTTGGCAGTTTTCGTCGCTGACGACTTTGCTGTGGATGTGGTTGTGGGCTTAGTTGTGGGCTTGGTTGTGGGCTTAGTTGCAGCTTTGTTAGCTGCTTTCTTTGCAGGGGCCTTTTTTTCTGGCGTTGTATCTTTTGCAGTCTCGGTCTGCTCCCCTTCCATGGCCTTGCTGACTGCCTGCTTGAATTGCTCTTGCAGCAGCCCCCACCAGGCCGCAGGATTGACGAAAGGTGTACTGGTGTCTGTTGCATCTGCAGCTTTTTCAGCACCGGGAGATTGAGCAGTTTCGTCTACCGGCACTTCTACTTTAGCAGGGCTTGCACCGGCTTCAGGCGGCATGTCTGCACTATCTTCGTCAAGCTCTTCATCGGGATCGGGCTCTGCGGCCTTTGCCTTGGCTGCATTTGGATGCATGGGCCAGTCCGCATTGCTACCGGGATTGCTTGCTGGCGCATTTGCTGCTGCAGTAGCCGCAGTGGTAGCTGATACGGCCTGCTCCGCCATCGCACCCGCCTGCTGCGCATGCTGGGCGAAACTTTCACCGAGAGATTGCAAGGCTGCCAGCGTCGCGCGCTGCACTTCCAGTGCCTGTATGGTCCCGCGCAGCATGTTCATGTTAACGGTGAGCCAGGATTCCACCGTCTTCAAGTCCTGAATTTTCTTGTCGAGCTCGTCCACCGACATTGGTGGCGCGACCATGCCCGGCACTTGCATATTGCCCCAGAGTTTTTTAACGAAAGACAGGGTATCACCCATGGCATTCATGCCGGGGATTTCGGAACCAGAAAACGGATTACTCATACGATGCTTCCTTTATATTTTCAGGGTTACAGATACTAGGGCTTACGCAAAATTGTCCCAGCAAGACTGTCGCTTCATGAAACCACCCTTGCAAGGGTGGTTCGTCACGTCGGCAGACAACATCTTGTCTGAAACTCCGACTACACCGTAGCGACGACAGTACTTTATAGTACGGCTGGGCGCTGCAACGTAGCTGGGGCGGTTTTGCGTAAGACTGTTATTTCAATTTAAGCATCTTGCATGAGCTGGGCAAAGCAGTCAATCGCGCATCAAAATAACGTTCGGTTTTAAAGCCATAACCACTGCCTTCGTTATCAAAGCGCACCCCGTTCTCCCCCTTCTTTTGCATGACCGAGACATACAATGGCTGTATCAATTGGTGATCTTCCGCACGCATGACGGCATCATGAAAAGCATTCTTGTAGTGTGCGCCTTCCAGTGCGCGGGCAACAGCGGCGGCTTCTGTGTTTTTGGCTTTTTCTATCGCGGCAACCAGCATTTCCACCATGGCTTGCATGCGCAAATGCACATAGTCATCCCTAGGGTCAGGATAACGCTGGCGGAATTCCTGGTAAAAGGCATCGCTATCGGCACCACCGGCATTGGGATGCCATTCAGCCACGGCACGCACCCTGCCCAAGCCAGCATCACCCAGGGCGGCAGGTGCGCCCAGGCCATTGCCATAAAAGGTATAAAACTTGGTTGTCATACCAGCGTCCCTGGAGGCTTTGACCAACAAGCTCAAGTCATTGCCCCAATTGCCCGTGATGACGGCATCAGCTCCGCTGGCCTTGATCTTGGCGGCATAGGGCGAGAAGTCCTTGATCTTGCCTATGGGATGCAAGTCCTCACCGACGATGCGGATATCGGGCCGTTTTTCTGCCAGCATGGCGCGGGCAGATTTATTCACCTGGCGGCCAAAACTATAATCTTGGCCTATCAAATAAATCTTACTCGCGCGACTATCTGTCTTGATGACTTCGGTCAGTGCATGCATGCGCATGTCGGCGTGGGCATCGAAACGGAAATGCCAGTAACTGCATTTTTCATTGGTCAGCGTGGTATCCACTGCGGAATAATTGAGAAAGAGCACCCTATGGTCGGGTACCCGCTGGTTATGCTTATTAATGGCATCCACCAATGCCAGCGCCACGGCTGAGCTATTGCCTTGCACCACAAAGGGTATCTGCTGGTCGGTCACATGTCTGAGCGCAGTCAGCGACTCTTCCACTCCCTGTTTATTATCAAAACTGCTCAGTTGCAGAGGATGCAGGCCATCCGGCAGGCGCACTCCACCGCGAGCGTTGACACGCTCTATGGCGATTTGCAAATTTCTTTGCACCGCCTCGCCAGCATTGCTGAAAGCACCACTCAAGCCATCTATCATGCCTATGCGTATTGCGCTGCCCGGTTTGACAGGATTGGTGACAGCAGGGGCGGCAATTGCAGTATTGAGTAACGATATTGCCAATAAGCACGTTATGCCTGGCCCCAGATATTTTTTTATTGTTGTTAACATCAGATTTATCCTGTGATTGCCGGCGAACAGCAAATTGCCAAAAAATGCCATTTTACTCTCAGGCAAAATAGCCAGGTCATCCAAAATGGGGCAACTGCGTTTACACTAGCAGGATGAAGACCACAACCCCTACATTTGATAACAATTTACTAAAGCGTCAGAATTTGCTGTTCCTGGTAGCAGCGGTATTGCTGCATTTGTTCGCCTTGCATGGATTTAAGCCGGATAGCGCGCCTGCCAAGGCCAGAATGCAGGAAAACTCTATCGCTGTGCAATTCCGCGATGCTCCTGACGAGGCAGAAACAAGACTGGCTGGCGTCAGCGCCAAACCCGGCCCACTGGCTGCACCACCGTCAGCTTCCACAGTAAAGAAAACTGTCGCAGCTGTGCCCACCAAGCAGATAGAACCAGAGGCAGTACCAAAGGTGGAGCCACCAAGCGAGCCTGTGGAACAAACTCCGGTGCCATCAGAGAAAGCCGAAACTGAGCTGAAAGCAGAAGACACCAGCAGCCCTGCCAGCAATGACAGTGTGAGCAGTGATGGTCCGCAAACTTATCCTGTACACTTGCCGCCAGCAGGGACGATCAAGATGCGTATTGTCAGGACAGAGCCAAATCGTCACCCTGTCTATGGTGACAGCGCAATCAACTGGAGCTATGACAATAGAAATTACAAGCTCAGCATAGAGGCATCTCTGGACTTGTTGCTGACTTCCGTCAATTTGTATCAAATCAATAGTGAAGGCGGCATCACTGCATCCGGCCTTGCACCCTCCATCAGTACAGAAAAACGACGTAGCCGAAGCGAGACAGCGACCCATTTTGATCATGAAAACAAGCTTGTCAGCTTTTCTTCTTCCAATAAAACGGCGGGAATGCAAGAGGGGACACAAGACAAGGCCAGTATCATCATGCAGTTAGCAGGCATTGCGCGCGCAGAACCTGGCAAGGTTCAAGCTGGACGGGAAATACGCCTGCAAGTTGCAGAAGAGCGTGATCTGGCCATGTTCTCGTTTGTAGTAGTAGGTTTAGAGGAGATTGACACAAAAATAGGCAAGATCATGGCTTGGCATTTAGTGCGTCCGCCTCGTCCAGGTTCCTACAATTCGAAACTAGAGGTCTGGTTGGCACCAGATCAATATTGGTATCCCGTACAAATACAGAATACTGAAAGTAACGGCGCAGTCACGACACAAACTGTCACCAGTGTTTTCAGTGTTCCTGGAAATTAAACATGCTAAAACCTATCTCCGTTTGTTTAGTAATTCTGGCTCTCTCAGCGCCCTGTAAGACAATATTTGCGCAAACCAATGAAGCAACGGCCAGGCAGGCTTTCAAGTTGCCGCCGGGCGCTGAACTGCAATACAGCATCAAAGCCAAGCAGAGCGGTTTGCCTCTGAGTGGCTCGGCTACGGTCAAATGGCAAATTGCTGATCAGAAATACAACATTATTACAGAAACCCATGCCATGCTGGTTGGTAAAATCCTCGATGCCAGCAGCCACGGGAATATCGACGAGTATGGCCTGGCTCCCGACAAATTTGTCGAGAAGCGCTTTCGCAAACCCGCTACTACCACCAGTTTTGAGCGCGACAGCAAAACCTTGCGATTTAGTGCGTCGACGGAAACCTATGTCCTGAAAGGCGGCGAACAGGACAGAACCAGCGCGACCTGGCAACTGATTGCCATCGCCCGTGCTGCAGGTGAAGCTTTCAAGACAGGCACGGAATGGAAGATGCTGGTTGCTGGACGGCGCGATGCCGATCCCTGGACTTTTAAAGTGCTGGGGCAGGAAAACATCAAGACCCCTATGGGCGAGATGCTCGCCATCCATGTCAGCAAGGCACCCCCAGCCGATTCCAAAGACCAGCAACTGGATCTATGGCTGGCGCCGGGCCTGGAATGGTATCCGGTACGCCTGAAGTTCAGCGATGCTGACGGCGACTATGTTGATCAGGTTTTGGAAAGTGTGAAAAAGTAGAACGGCTTATTTGTCGTGCGCTTTGACGACGGTCACCGTACATTCAGCCTCGGCCACGACTTGTGCCGACACACTGCCCAGATAGCGCCGCAAGGCAGAACTGCCGCGTGAACCAATGATGATGTGATCCACCCGGTTGTTGTGGGCGTAATCAATAATGGCGGCGGCCGGGTCAGGTGCTTCCAGCACATGGAAGGTGATCTTGTCAGGGTTCAGGCTCAAAGGCCTGGCCCAGTGCTTTAGATCAACCAGTTGCTTGACGTGGATGTTTTCACCTTGCTGTATCAGGCTGTCATCCATACCCAGACGACTGACCTTGCGTATGGTCAGGCAAGCCAGGCGCGCGCCTGGCTCTGTTTGCAACATCCGTCTGGTGATATTGCGCAAGCTTTCTGCCAGCACCTCTGAGCCGCCCGTCAAATCCAGTGCCACTACAATGATGGGGGCCCTGGATAATTGGTCTGATGCGCTCTGGGACAAGGCAGGCTCTGCACCAGCGGCCTGGAAACGCCGCTTTAGTACAGCCATATAGCCATCCTGCGCCTGTTTTTCAGCTCTTGCCGTCAATTGCAATTGATCGGGATGCTGCAATAAAAAGGCCAGTTGCGCCGCAGTATCAAAACGCGCTTTCGGTTCCACCTCCAGGCAACGCAAGATGATTTCTTGCAACCAGGGCGGCAAGTCACTGCGATGGCTGCGCGGTGGGATGGGGTCACGATACAGGCGTTTTTTCAAGCCTGCGACTGAAGTTGGATGACCAAAAGGCCGCTGTCCGGTAGCCAGGTGATACAGCAGCACCCCAAGAGAAAACAGGTCGCTACGTGGTTCATTACGCACACCCAGCACCTGTTCGGGTGCAATATAAGGGCCAGTGCCCATGGGAAGGCGGAATTCTTCATCCAGCAAATCCGGCAAGCGATCATGGCGCGACAAACCAAAATCTATCAGCACCGCACTACCATCGGGACGGAACATGATGTTACTGGGCTTGATGTCGAGATGAATGACATGTTGCCTGTGCAAATCCTGCAAGGCATGGGCGACTTTTATGCCGATATCCACCACGTCTGCAATTGGCAGCGGCGCCTCTTCAAAGCGGCTGCGCAAGGAAGCACCAGCGATTTGCTCCATGACAATATACGGCTGGGCATCAAAATCACCCGCACCAAAATAATGCGGCACATGCCTGCCCTTGAGCTTGGGCATGATCATTTGCTCGACTTCGAAAGCGACGATGGCAGTAGGGTCATCTGTGGAATACAACAGTGGCACTTTCATGATCAGCGCAAACTGAGCACCGCTCTCTTGTCCTGGTGGGTGCCGGTCCTGCAAGTCAGTGACACGCCACAGGGCAGCCATGCCACCGGTATGGAGTTTTTCTTCAAGGCGATAGCCATCGAATTCCATGCCACTTTGCAGCTTGTGATGTGCAGGGCCGCTCATGTTTGTCCCTGGCTAATTGCCGTGCAGAAGTCTGTGGCCGAGGACAGCTGGCAAACCGGCAGAGATGATTTTCTGACAGGCCGTTTCAGCATCATAGGGCACCCGGTAATAGGTCAGTACCTGGCTCTCGGTATCAAAGGTCGCATAGCAGGCAGCCGGATTGCCATCACGCGGCTGCCCTGCCGAGCCCGGTATGACCAGCCAGCGTCTTTGCTTGCTCAGCGGTATGCCTTCTTCGGGCGTGGGTACAAACTCACCGGTTTTGCCAGTCAGGCTGATATGGAACAGGGTGGGCATATGCACATGACCGCAAAATGTAATACTGGCCTTGGTCGCATGCATGCTGCGCGTCGCCTCCATGACGCCGTCTATATATTCCCAGTTCTCTGGTGCCCAGGCATTGGCATGGACGAACAGTATGTCTTGCCATTCTATGCGATAAGGCAATTTGGCAATGAAATCGAGTTGTCCGGCATTTAATTGCGCACGTGTCCATTCCACCACATTTCGGGCGGTCGGATTCATCCCCTGGCGCTCATTCTGTAGCAAGCCGGCATCGTGGTTACCTATCAGAGCCCAGGCTCCCTGCCTGACATATTCCATCACTTTATCAAGCACCCAGCCAGGATCTGCCCCATAACCGACAAGATCACCCAGAAATGCGTAGCGCGTCACCTTGCGCTCCTCAGCATGTGCCAGGCAAGCCTCAAGGGCTTCGCGATTGGCATGTAAATCTGTGATAACGGCGATCAGCATTGAGAGGGTTCTATCATGGTTCGTGTTGCTATTCTAGGCGCATAAGCTAACGTAAGGCTTACAAATTAACATTGCCTGCACGATATTGTTCATAACCTCTGGCGCGCAAAGTACACGCTGGGCAAGTGCCACAACCGTGCCCCCAGGGGTGCATGTCACCACGCTGACCAAGATAACAGGTGTGCGTATCTTCTCGCACCAGATCAACCAAGGCAGAGCCGCCCAATTGTTCTGCCAGTTGCCAGGTTTGTGCCTTGTTGATCCACATCAGCGGCGTTTCCAGCTTCAGGCGGGTATTCATGCCCAGGTTCAGCGCCACTTGCAGGGCCTTCATGGTGTCGTCACGACAATCGGGATAACCAGAAAAGTCAGTTTCACACATGCCGCCGACCAGCACATTCAATCCCCGGCGATAAGCCAGCGTGGCTGCCGTCATCATGAACATCAGGTTACGGCCAGGCACAAAGGTATTCGGCAAACCATTCTCTTGCATTTCTATGGCAATATCTTCTGTCATTGCCGTATGCGAGAGCTGGGAAATCAGGGACAGGTCTATCATGTGATCTTCACCCAGGCGGCTTTGCCATTCAGGTGAGAACTCGCGCATTTTTTCTATCAGCACAGGTCTGACGCTGAGTTCTATGGCATGGCGCTGACCATAATCGAAGCCTATCGTCTCCACATGGGCATAGCGTGACAATGCCCAGGCCAGGCAGGTGGCAGAATCCTGACCGCCACTGAAAAGCACCAGGGCGCGGTCGTTCGTAGTCAAATTATTCATAAATTTTTGAAAATGAAGGTAAGGCCATTGTAAAAGAATGAAATACTTTTTGTATCAACTCATCTTGATGTTATGTTTCTATAGCAAAATATGCTCGAATCAGATTTGTCCTTGCTTTGCAATCCCGCATAGTAAGTCAGGACCATCTCGTGCACGCTCATGAGTTTTTATAAAAAATTTCTTTCGTCTTCCATAGTATCGGTCATAGATCAGGGCATGCTAAGCGCCTTGAATTTTGTCATTGGCATTTTGCTCATGAACCTGGTGTCCAAGGATGACTATGGTTTGTATGGGCAATTGTACGCTGGTGGCTTGCTGGTTGGCCTGATCGTCGATTCCTGGATAGCTGGTCCGCTGACCACGGTCGCCTCTTCTGTTCAAGGTGATACCCGCAAATCGCTATTGCGTCACTACTGGTACAAACAGATCGCCTGGACCCTGGCAATAGGCTCACTGGCTTTCGTCATTGTCGAATTTGTGCCTGCGGCGACGCATTACAGCGACAAGAGCTGGTTGCTGGGGGCAGTATTTGCCACCTATCTGTTCGGCAATGGTATACGCGAATATGGCCGTACCGTAGGTTTTATCCAGTCCGACATTATCTCGGTATTGCGGCAAGACGTTTTATATGTGGGTCTGGTGTCCATCGGCCTGGTTACCCTGTATTTCAACCAGCTTTTTGACCTGGTGACAGTGTTTGTTTTGCTGGCCTTGTCTTCTTTCCTGTGCACCCTGGCCAGTCGTCAACACTTTCTGGCACATACCTCTATTGATGTCGAAGCCCATGCGGAAGAAGAAATCCGCCAGGCCATCAACGCCCATCAGGAAACCATAGCCGGTCACGGGCGCTGGGCCGTATCTGGCACTATCGTCGGCTGGTTGTCGAATTACAGCTATGTGTATCTGTCTGGTGCCTGGCTGGGTGTAGTCGCGATTGCTGATTTGAATGCTTCACGCCTGATGCTCATGCCCATCCCTCTGGCAGTAGCGGCATGGTCCAGGGTCGCCAGGCCAGAAGCCAGCCGCCTGATGGCAAAAAAAAACTGGCATGGCCTAAAACGCCTGACCCTGTATTCCATCGCTGGTATAGAACTGGGAGTGTTGGCCTATGTCTCCCTGCTCTTGTTTTCCCTGCCCTGGCTGGAAAACAATGTCATCAGCGCCAAGTACAGTGGGCTTGACCCCCTGGTCATGATGTGGGGAGCCTATTTCGCCATCAATGCGGCCCGCTGGGTAGGCACATCCTGGTTGTCCAGTGGTGGCGCTTACAAGCAAATGTTCTTCCTTGGCAGTGTGACACTCAGCATGGTGCTGCTGATTACCGCTTTCAGCATCCCGCGCATGGGAGCACCAGGTGCCATCCTGGCCCTGATCGTGGTGGAAGTGTTTGAGCTGATCGTGGTCTGGCGTTTTATTTTGCCGCGTCTGCAGAAACAGGCTCCTCTTCAAGACGCACCCTGACTGGCGCTATACTGGCAGTAGTCTGGTCAGGCAGACGATGGCTAAAACGATGCAGCAATTGCTTGCCGATGAAATCAACCAAGGCCAACTGTGACCAGCGTGGCGTAAAGGTATGATCTGCTCCATTAAAAAATTTGAGGCAGATGCGTTCGCTCTTGCCCAATAATTTGGCATGCCTGCCGAATTGCTCGGTCATGACATCGACTGCCGTATCACTGGCTTCATAGATCAGTACCAGCTCGGTGCCGCGTGCTTCCAGGTCCTGGAAATTGCGTACGACATGACCTAGGAAAAGATTATTGTGCATCAAATAGGTGCTCAGCAATTGCCAGTGGGTACGCAGGCGTTTGCCCACGCGTCGCAGTAAATTGCCGCCTATCTGACGAAAATCCACTTGGCCCTTGATAACCCGTTTCCATGTGTCGCCTTTGGCTAGCGCCTGCACATAAAAATGGGTAGATTTAATGGTGGCTTTCTTGCGAGCCTCGATGGTGTCGCCTTCACGCCAGCGATAGGTCAACTGGTTTATCAGGACCAGGCCAGTGACGCGCTCATCCCTGAGCGCACTTAAGTAAGCCATGTAGGCACCTGAGCACAAACCCGTCATGACAAAAGAGGGGCTGTGGTATTTACCTTGCATGAAATACATGGCGCTGCTCAGGTCATCCACCCCTGAGTCTGCATGGACATCGTTTTCTTTCTCATCCGGTGTTGCCCTGCTATACCCTATCCCCGATTTGTCAAAACGCAAAACATAGAAACCCTGACTTGCCAGGTTGCGTGCCAGTGTGACATACAAACGGTGATTACCTACCCGGTGATTGGCGCCGATATTGCACAGAATCACACAAGGCAAGGCGCGCGCATCTGCACTTGAAGGATGGCTGACTATGCCGTTCATGCCTTCAAATTCGACCAGTTCTTCCACTACCACAGCATTGCCAAGATGGATGCTGGCACTGTGCCTGTTCACTGGCAGCACGCGACTACCAGTTTCGTGCAAAGGAAAATATCTCCCCAGCCAGCCTGACATCGCTTGCCAGATTGCAGCAGGCACGACAGTATCATGCGCATCTTCGCGCATCATTGCAGAATAGCCAGGCAATGCCGACAGATGCAGGGCATGGTCGTGATGGTGCCAGGCTTGTACCAGCTTGTCATCCTGACCTGTAATATCGTCGCGCTGCTGTAAAAAAACGGGCATGGCTGGCGCAGGCAGCTTGCTCAAATCCAGCTTGCCCAGGCTGCTGCGGGTTGCTGCGGTGAATTCATAGCCCGTTAGCTCATCATCTGTTGTGACATGATTGGGGTCTATGGTCTGGTCAGGGTCAACTTCTGCCTTCAATGAACTCATGCTACGCAGTACCAGCATTTCACGGGCATAAGCACGTCCGGAAATAACCGGAGCCATCAGCATGAGAGCCTTGGCATCAATCTCTGCCGCTACTGTCCCTGCCAACAACGCACCCAGACGCAAACCAAACAGGGCGATATGCTCCACCCCTGCCATCTGGCGCAATTGCCTGGCGGCCTGGCGTATATTTTCCTGCCACAATGCGACCCTGTCACCACCATCAACATCCACGGCATCGCCACTATTGTTATAGTCAAAAAAGCAGACATCGAAACCGGCTTTTGCCAGATGAATGGCCAGATGCTTATACGACAGATAGGACACCATGTATTCATGGCCAAACGGAGGGCAAAGCACCACGCCACACTGGCGACTGCCACCAGCATCACGTACCCTGGCAGGGTGATACCAGCCCAGCATGGGCGCAGCCGCATCGCCAAACCAGAAGGCTTGCGGTGTAAATAAAATGTCTTTGCTTGGATACTGTTGTGTTGCCAAATCTGCCCCGCTAAGTCACCGTCTTATTTGCAATATCATTTGCAATACTATTTGCCGTACTATTCACGATCGCCACCCGGACACTCGCCAATCCATTTTGCGCTTGCACATGGCCTGGTTTGATGGCCGTGCCAGGCAAGACAGTCAATGGGACTTGCCTGCTGCTGCCGGGTGCCATGTGGAAGTAATTATCCTCGGGCAGCAAGCCCGGAATTTGTATGGACACGGCCTGCGCCAGTTTTTGCGTGCTTAGGTGCAGGATGTGCTTTCCATCTGCATCCACGCTGCAATGTGCCTGCAAACCCAGATCCGCATGCATGACCAGCTGATGGCCTTGCGGGAAATGGAAGTCCGCGGCAATTGCCCGCTCATGTCCTTGTTGATATAAGGCTGCCTCCACTACATCATGTCCTGCGGGACCAAATCTGTAGGCATAACTGGTATCGATAAAATGCGGCAAGAGGGCATAATCCTGTACTTTGATAGCGGCATGTGCCGCCACCTGCACGGCAATACGGCCATGGGCGACGCGGGTTTCAGCATGGCGATAAAGATTCAGTTCCAGCTCCCCCTTGAATTCTTCAGGGCCGTCATTGATGACATGCAGGGCCAGACCATTCAAGCCTTCATCCGTAATCAGAACCGTCAGCACTGCCATGGCACGCTTCAGATAATAATAGGCAGCCTTGGGCTTGCCATTGGCATCGATAATACCCCAGCCTGCACCTGGCCTTAAATCACGCCAGAACCAGATCAGGGCACCATGGCAGCTTGATCCGGCGCGACGCCATTCAGCCATGGTGCTGGCCATCACTTCGCCAGTCGTGGTGCGTGCCAGAGAGAGGTAGCGTTCACGATATGCATAACGCAGGCTGGCAGGGTTTACCTTGTACAGCTCCGCCATATAATGATCGCGCACATCTTCAAAATCCCATCCTGTGCCATTGTCACGCGGTATGCCCTGCTTCCAGGCTGGATGCGGGCCTGGCGTTTCGCCGTTCTTCAGCATACTGTCAATTAGATCATCGTCAGGCATATTCGAGAAACCCAGGCATTCCGAAGTAAAACGCAGTGCGCTACGGCGTGCATCATCGAGTGGCCGCAAATAAGCACCGACGCCAAAATAATGGGCAACGCCACTGTCCAGCTGGAAAGGCATGACACCGCCGCTAGGGCTGGATGGCCAGTACTGCACATCAGGACGATATTGCTGACATAACTCTGGCAGCGCCTGCGCAAAAAATATATTGCGCCAGAGTTCGGCTGGCTGACCCAGCATGGCTGCCTGTTGTTCCACTTCGCTGTTGCCGCAGACGACGGCGATGCAGGGTGAGATCTGAGTACGCTGCAAGAATTGCTGCACTTCTATCTTGATGCTGGCTGCAAATGCGGCATCGGTCACCGGGTAATCCATATTGGCAAACATGCAGTCTTGCCAGATCAGGATACCGAGTTCATCACACAGACCATAAAACCCATCCGTCTCGTACACCATGGTGCCAACGACGCGCAGCATATTCATGCCGGCATCGCGTGCCAGCGTCAGCATCTGGTGTAAATCATTTCCCTCATTTTGCAGGGAAATCACATCGACCGGCGTCCAGCAAGCACCACGGCAAAACACGGGAACATCATTCACGTGCAGATTGAAATCACCGTCGCGCTGATCGACTTTTATCTGCCGGAAACCGGTACGACCCAGGTCCACAATGTGATCACAATCAGCGCATGCAATATACAATTCCAGCGTATACAGTGCAGCATCGCCATGTGTATGTGGCCACCATTTTTTGACATCAGGAAGGTGACACAGACCTAGGATACGATATTGCTGGTCACCCAGGCTTTGCCAGTTCAAGTCAAATTCTTGTTCACCAACTTTTATAGTGATGGCAGTCAATGCCTGCACACTTTGCACCGTCAATTCGATTTCCAGTCGTCCAGCTGCGCAATCAAGTCTGCTTGTGATGTCCTTGCTAATAATGCGGACTGGGCTTTTCAATTCCAGCATGATGGGGCGGTACGGCCCTACCGGCGCTACCGATGGTGACCAACCCGGCATGCGGCCCAGCAGGCTGGTACGTATCCAGCGCAACTGCTGTTGCTCTACCAGTCGGGTTTTCCAGCGCGGGCGGGGTCGGCGTTGTTCCAGCAGGGTATGCAATGCCAGGAAACGCAGGCTCAAGCGACCTTTGCCATTAATTGCCTGTGCAGTCAGATCAATACTGTGGGCGACAAACATGTTGTCGCTATGCAGAATGGCACGATCATTCCAGTAGACTTCGACATGAGTGGCAAGTCCATCAAAGTGCAGGTAAGCAGCATTTTCTGGCAAATCCAGCTCGCAAAAATACCATACATCTAGCGCATCGAGATTGTCTTTGCCATATTCGAATTGAGCGGCGGCGCGAAGCGCGCCGGCGATGGTGCCTGGCACTTGCGCCGTAAATATTGCAGACTTTGCCTCATGCAATGTCGATGGTAAGGTATAACTGCCACCATGCACTTGCATGACTTGCCAGTCGGCAGAGAGTGGAATAAGCTGATTTTTTATATCCACAAAATCACTCACTGACCGGGCTAGCTAAGCTGACATCAAGCGCATCCATGCCCTGTTGCCAATGCAGGGAAATCTGTTCCAGCAAAGGAGCCAGGTCCACCGCTTTTTTTCCCATGACGGCTCTGGCGGTTTTCAGCAGCAAGGTCTTGGTAACCTCAGAGATGCTCTCAAATTCTATCGCCGCCACTTCAAACTGCACGGGCTGGTGTTGTTGCAACCAGCGCAGATAATGCGCACCCAGGCTGAAGCCTGCACCGAGTTGACGCAGGCTGGCAAAGGCATAGGCATGAAAGGCCGACATACCCTCCTCCTTCAATTGCTCTACATCGCGGATGAAGACTGGCAGAAACAGGCTGACAGGATTATTGCGCGGACGTCTGGCCAGGTATTTTCTCAAGAGTGGCAAAGAGATCACTGCAAGTTCTGCATCTGTTTTATGTTGCACATGATCGAGGCGTACGAACTCGGCAAACAGCGGCATGAATGCAGGGTCATGAGGTTTGCCTACCCTGAAAGTTTCGACAAAATCTTCACCCTGTAACTCATGGTAGCTGCTATTGTGAAAATAGCCGAGCTTCTGCCGCTCCAGGTCGATTTCCTGTAAGGCTATGGTGGTCTTGACGTGATTCGCGCGGTAGTCTGTACCTTCGGTATCGGGCAAGTAAAATGAATCTGCCTCTGTCAGCACCAGGCGGCCCCGACCAAGCTGTATGCTGGCATTGCTGAGCAAGCCGCGCCAGACATTGAGCTCTTGCACATCGATGCCATACAGGGCAAACAAGTCTTCATGCGGCGGCTTGTAAAACGTCCACTGGTCGCCATCAAAATCATTGGCAAACACCATGGGCAGGCAAGCCAGCGGATTCAGTCCTTGCGCATGCAAGACTTCTATCCAGACATCGATATAGCAATTGGTCTCTGCCCAGGAGCGGTCAGCACCATGCAAGGCATGTGGCTGATAGGTACTGGCAATGATCGGCTTTAAAGCGTGCAGGCTCATGACCACATCATGACCATAATAAGTCGCGGGTAGCCTGAGGCCAGTTCTCTGGCTGCATGCCATGGGTCTTGAACAATGCCATGACGATACGTTCCAGGCCAAAGCCCAGGCAGGCGGTATGGGCCAGCTCACCATTTTGCTGATAAATCTCAAACAGTTTGCCGAAATGATCCTGGTGATAATTGAAGGAACAAACCGCCGTCGGTTTGGCTTCGGAAATCACAGGCACAAGCACTTCAAACTTCAATTGCTGTTCACGCTGGTTGGCGGCCAGCATGCGGCCACCACGACCAAAGAAAGGATCAGAAGCGACATCTGAATGTGCAGGCAAACCCAGGGACTTCAAAATATCCAGACCACGTTGCAGCCAGATATCTCGCCATGCCACCACCATGTCGGGTGTGCCAACACGAACGAATTCACGCACACGGAATGACTGCATGCGAGTCGGCTCTGGCGAAGGCTCATTCCTGAACACCCAGTTTTGCATGTCTACCAGACGTCCCTCGGGAGGAACAGTACCACTGAAACTGGGGTAAACCGGATAGCAGGCCGCTGGCGTCAAACACACTGCCGTCATGGTTTGAAGATGCGTCCAGGGGCGGCCTTCATGGACGTTTTCTATTAGTTCTTTATGCTGGGCTTCATTGCCGGTAAAACTGAAAATAGTTCCCGCCAGTTGCGGGAAGGAGTCGAGGTATTCACTGCGCTCCAGCACCTTGCGGTCAAGGCAGGGCGGGAAAGACATTTTGACCGCACCGTCATTGGCAGCCACGCGGCTGACATAATCGTCGAAGCGACGCAGCACATCTTCAAATACTGGGCCACGGCCAAAAATACCTTGCACGCCAACGGGGATGATATGACCAGCAGCGATCAGGTCATCGGTCAGGCCTTCGGGGGAAAAATCGATAGACATGTCAGCCTTTCCTAATCGTCTTTGAGTACCAGCAGCAAATTCGCATTGGTGGCCAGAATGCGGTCGTTGCCCACCATGATGGCCGCCGAATGTGCATCACGCAGATGGCGGCTCATGCTGAACTTGCTATCGTTTTTATAACCCAGTATGCCGCAAATGGATAAGGCCTTGGTGACGATTTGCGGTAGCGCCTGGGTCGCATCTATCTTCAGGTTATTCATCTTCAGCGAATAGCCCATGGAAGTCAGGATACCGACTGCCGCATCATCGGCTACTGACAGGGCTTCATATTCAGTCAGGCAGGCTTGTACGGACGTACGCAGGCTTTGCATCATGCTGACCAGCTCCGCCAGGCGCAGGGCTGTTGGCGGCACGGTGCCGGGATTGGCGCGCGCCTGGCCACGGACAAAGGCCCTGGCCTTGTTCACAGCTGCAGCGGCGCAACCCATCCAGCATCCACCCCAGAGCAGATGTGATACCGGCACCACGGTTTGCGCCGACATATCACCAAACGGCACATCGATAATCTGTGCCACATCGCCAGTAGCTGTCATGAGGAAGGGCGGGCTGCATGTGCCACGCATACCCATGGTATCCCAGCCGCCTTTTTGCTCCAGCGTGTAGTCAGCCTTGCGCACCAGCACCAGGGACTGATCACTATTGGCTGCATCGGGATTACGTCTGGCAGTGACCAACAGATCATCTGCCTGAGCACCGTAAGAAATCGTGGTGGCGTCCTTGACCAGTTTGAAGTGTTGCCCATCCATTTTGACTGCACAGCTACTGCGACGCATTTCACCACCGACACCGACCTCGGAAGTCACAGAAGCGATCAAGTATTGATGGGCGACCAGCTCGCGCAAATAATTCTGGTACCAGAGATTATCCATGGCATGCCGGACTATGCTGATGACCTGTATCTGGTGCATGGCATAGATCATCGCCGTGGCTGCGCATTCACGCGCCAGGATTTCCACGACTTGCACCAGCTCAGTCAAACTGAGGCCCGCACCACCCATTGCCACCGGCACGTAGGCACTTAAGAGTTTCTCCCGCTTGAGAGCCGAGACGGCTTCAAGAGGGAAGCGCGCCTCCTGATCAACTGCGTTCGCGTGCGGCGCGGCAAATTCCCTGGCGACCAGCCTGGCCGCCAATATCATGGGTGAAGAGGCTGAGGTATCCATGGCGTCCATATCATGCCGTCAATTCTTCTATCGCTGCATGAATGGCATCGATGCTTTCAAACACACTGCGTTTCAGCATGCGGTCAGGAAATTCCAGATCAAAAGCATCTTCCAGGGCCAGCATAACATTCACACTGGCATGCGATGTCATGCCCGCTTCATACAGGTCGGCATCATCAGCCAGGCTATCGATATTGGCAGAAAATTTGCCATGATCCTTCAATACCTGGCGTATCTGTTGTTTGCTCATATTGACCTTTCTTATGGTTTTTCTGGATGGACAAATTCTTGTTTCGGGATGACGCTGCCGCATTAAAAAATACTTGCGCGCAGTTGCAGAAAAACTGTCCATGCAAGTGGACAGCGTCATGCTTTAAGATTAATAGCATAGCCGAATGGCTATGCTACCGAAGTTAAATTTAGTTACGTTTTGATTGCCACGAAGCAATTAAATACGCGATGAAAATTGCGATGGACATGCTGCTCACCAACTGAAGTTTTCAGTCAGTGAGCAGATAAAATTGGAAGGAGGGAGACTTGCGGAAAAGAATTATTTGGTGCGTACGATCAAGCCACTATTGGCATCTTCCTTATAGGCATAGGCAACCTTGCCGCGCCGGATTTCCCCTATGAAAAGCATGTTTCTGGCGATAGCTTCATGGTCGTTTTTGGAGAAGGGTTTTTTGTACCGCGAGATCACGGTAGAGGTAGCATCATACTTCATGTCTTCCAATGCCAGTTTGATCTTGTCACCGTCAGTCGAATTCGCCTGCATCAATGCCAACGTCAGGATTCTGAGGGCATCATAGGTTTGCGCTGCAGCCACTGCCGAAGGTATGGATTTAACATTATTTATGCGAAAGTAGTTAAGCACAAATTCATTACTGCGGTTGCTGGCATCATTTTCTATAAAGGTCACAGGCATGCGTGCGCCTTCTGCATTGCCGCCTGCCAGCTCGGTAAAACTACGCTGTGACAAAGTCCAGGAACCTGCCAGAGGCACGTTCAATTTGATCTTGCTCATGCTGTTGGCAACCATGGCGCCCTCCGTACTCAGGCAATACACTACGACCACTTGCGCCCCAGCCTGCTTGGCCTTGCTCAGTTGCGCAGTCATATCCTGGTCACCGACCTTGAAGCTTTCCAGTGCCACAGGCGTGATTTTGCGGTGCTGCAATTCAGTCATCAGGTTTTCCTTGCCGTACATGCCGTAAGGACTATCGTCATGCAAAATGGCAATCTGGGTGAGCTTGCGTTTGTCGATGACATCACTCAGGATGACTGAGGGTTGCAGATTATCGCTGGCAGCCAGGCGAAACACATAACTGTCCGGCACGGCTGGTGGCATATATTGCTTGGTGATTGCCGCCCCGGTGGCAGCACTGATGATCAGTGGCTTTTTACTATCCTGGAATACTTTGGCAGCTTGCAAAGCCACACCCGTATTGGCGAAACCAATCACGGCCACGACTTTTTCCTTGTCCACCAGCTCTTTTGCCATGGCCACGCCCAACTCAGGCTTGGCCTGATCATCGCGTTCGACCAATTCTATGCGCCGCCCCATGACGCCGCCGATCTGGTTGATATCCTGCAGGAACACCTTGGCTCCACCACGTATGCTCTCCCCCATGTCCGAGGAAGATTTGCCAGTAAAAGGTCCGATGATGCCTATGCGTATCGTGCCCTCCTCAGCATAAGATGAGAGTGGCAGGCTCAGGCTCAGCAGGAGTCCGGCAAAAAGTCGCGGAAAAGCTCGCATGTATTTGTCTCCAAAATAATATTGTTAGTAAGCAATAGTTTGCACTAGCTTAAGCTGCTGATATGCGAATTTCACGCTTACTTACACTTTCGTTACACTTTTATTACAATTTTCCAGGCAGGCTTGCCTGAATACAAGAGAAATGGCACAGTGATGCTGGTGAATACCTGCTCCCTTCTATAAGGACATTCTTCGTGTTCCCTACTCATCTCATCCATCACGCAGCAGAATTGATAGACCAGGCAGACAGCCTGGTGATAGCGGCTGGTGCGGGCATGGGTGTAGATTCGGGTTTGCCTGATTTTCGCGGCAGTGAAGGTTTCTGGAAAGCCTATCCTGCCCTGTGCCAGCAAGCCATACCCTTTTATGAAATCGCCAACCCGGCGGCTTTTCGCCGCCACCCGCAACTCGCCTGGGGCTTCTATGGCCATAGACTGCGGCTGTACCGCAATACCCTGCCACATGCCGGTTTTGACATACTCAGACGTTGGGGAGCTGCCAAGACCCATGGCCTGAATGTCTACACCAGCAATGTTGACGGGCATTTCCAGCAAGCGGGAATGCAGGACACGCACATCCATGAATGCCATGGTTCCATTCATTATCTTCAATGCCTGTTACCTTGCCGTGACAGCATCTGGCAGGCAGACCCATTTATTCCTGAAGTTGACGAAATGCAGTGCCAGCTCTTGAATGCTGCCCCCACTTGCCCGCATTGTGGCGGCATGGCCAGGCCAAATATTCTTATGTTTGGAGATGCCGACTGGCTGGAGCAAAGGGCACAGCAACAGGCCGCCCGCCAGGCCAACTGGTTAAGCCGGGCGAGCCGACCTTTGGTGATAGAACTGGGGGCGGGCACAGCCATCCCGAGTGTGCGCAATTTCAGCCATCGTGTGATGCTGGAATATGGCGGTCGCCTGCTGCGTATAAACTTACGCGAATCCCAGGTTCCCTTTGCTCAGGATGTAGGACTGGCCATGGGCGCGCTGGAGGCTCTCACGGCCATCCAGGCTGTATTGGATCATTAAGTTCAAGCGACTTGTATGCCGTCGCGCCAGGCTGCAATGACAACGGGCAGTGTGCCAAGCATACGTACACGGATAAAGTCGGCCTTCAAGCCGACGGCGATTTCACCTCTGTCATGCAGCCCCACTGCCCTTGCCGGTGCCTGGCTGACGGTTGCGATCGCCTTGGGCAAGTCATAGCCATCTTCCTGCAACATGAAAGCTGCCTGCAACAAGCTGGAGGGCACGTAGTCAGAAGATAGTATATCCAGCAAATCATGTCTGGCCAATTCACTGGCTGAGACATTGCCCGAATGCGAGCCACCGCGCACACGGTTGGGTGCCCCCATGACGATGGACAGCCCCTGTTGCCTGGCCGTTTGTGCTGCCAGCAAGCTGGTAGGAAATTCTGACATGCTGACACCACCGGCCACGCCTTCGTGTACATGCTCGGCAGTAGTATCGTCATGCGAAGCCAGCGGGATGGGTTGGCTATGTTGCTGGCACGCCTGTATCACCAATTGACGATTCTCCGCCACATGGCGCTGCTGGCGCTCCAGCAAAATACCCAGCATCTTGTCGACCTTTTGCTCACTCCAGCCGCGCTTGCCTGTCACATAGACACGGTAATGCGATAAATCTGTCCACTGACGCTGGCCAGGTGTATGGTCCATCAGCGAAACCAGCTTCAGTCTTTCATCTTGCAGGAAGGGTGAAAACATTTGCAACAAATCCGGCTCAGCCAGTTCCAGGCGCATGTGCAGGAAGTGTTCGGCACGCAACAAGCCTGCCTCTGAGGCAATACGCAAGCCATCTGCGCAGGGCTGCAGGGTTTGCATACGCACACTGTCCGGGTCTATATCACCAACTGAGACGGCATCGAGCACGGTAGTGATACCCGCCGCTGCAATCTGTGCATCATGCGCCAGTATGGCAGGCATGACAGGCCAGTTTACCTTGGGGCGCGGCATCAGGTGTTTTTCCAGATTATCGGTATGCACTTCAACCAGACCCGGCAAGAGATAATCACCATGCCAATCGTCTCCGGCCAGCCCGGCTACGCCGCTGGCTAATTCAGTGACTTTGCCCTGCCTAACTACCATGGAGCCAGAAATAACACTGTCGGCGCTGACGATGTTGGCGTTGCGAATTGTTAACAATGACGGGGACAGTGGGCTGGCGCTTGAAGAAAAATTCATGACGATGAAAAAACTGTAGGAATGTCGTCACCTTAGCATGATTTGCCAATGAGTTAGCGAGTAAGGAGAGACTGTCTTGATGACCAGCAAAGATGGCAAAAAAACAGTTTATTAACTTAGATGTTGCGATCAAGCAATATGATTTTAACTTTTTTACTAAATCTTGTTTTGTTGCGAAGCTTGAATTTCATACTTTGTCTTGTACCATGACTGTTAGAGTCGTTTAGCAATAGGCGTAAGCTCACAAGGTTTATCACATAATTACAGGTGGAAAATATGATGCGAAAAGCAATTAGTGGCATGACTGCCGTGATGTGTCTGGCCCTGCCTTTACTGGCAGAAGCAGGCGATACCATAGGCAAGATACGCAAGACTCAGACCCTGGTGATAGGCATACGTGAAACCGCCCCTTTTTCCTATACGGATGAAAACAAGCAGCCCCTGGGTTATTCGGTGGACTTGTGCCTGAAAGTGGCCGAGGCCATCAAAAAAGAATTGAAAATGCCGGCCATGAAAATACAGTTCTTCCCCGTCGATTCGGCAACGCGCTTTAGTGCCCTGCTGGAGGACAAGATAGATCTGGAATGCGGTAGCACCACCAATAATGCAGAAAGACGCAAGAAAGTAGCGTTCACCATCCCGCATTTCTTTTCCAGCGTACGCGCACTGGTCAAAGCGGACAGCGGCATCAAAAACTGGCCACAACTACGCAACCGCACCGTTGTGACTACCAAGAGCACTACCACCGTCAAATTATTGAATGACAGGAATGACACCAGCTCACTCAACATTAAACTGGTGGAAGGCAATAGCGACCAGGATTCTTTCAAGATGGTCGAAGATGGCAGGGCGGATGCCTTCCCTATGGATGACGTATTGCTGTACAGCCTGAGGGCAGAGTCCAAAGCACCGGCATCCTTCGCCATAGTCGGCGATCCATTGTCGATTGAGCCTTACTCCATCATGCTGCGCAAGGATGACCCTGCCTTCAAGAAAATCGTCGACAACGAGATGCTCAGACTCATCCATGACAATGAAATTTACCGCATTTACGAAAAGTGGTTTACTAAACCGATACCACCCAAGAACGTCAACATGAATATGTCCATGGGCTTCTTGCTCAGGGACTCCTTGCGCTTCCCTACTGATCAGGTTGCCGATTAATCCCCAATCAAAAAACGCGGCATGACCAGGTATGCGCTGTACTTCGCCCCAGATGCTGAGTGGTGGCGGCGAGGTTCGTTGTGGCTGGGCCGTGATGCAGCCAGCGGCCAGCAACTACCCCAGCCCGCCATCACCGGGCTGGATGCGGACGTGCAGTGGCAACTGACGCGGGATGCACGCCGTTACGGTTTTCATGCCACGCTGAAAGCCCCTTTCCAGCTTGCTGATGGTTTGACTGAGGCAAACTTGCACCAAGCCTTACAAGAATTTTGCAAGGAGCAAAACAATATCCAGATACATGCGCCAGAAGTGCAATGGATGGGAAAATTCCTGGCCATGCGACCAACCGGTGACCAGACCGCGCTGAACGAATTTGCCTTTGCCTGCGTCAGCCACTTCGATCATTTCCGCGCACCCATGAGCCGGGCTGAACTGGCGCGCCGCCAGCAGATGCCATCAAGTCCCCGTCAAAACGACTTGCTGCTGGAATGGGGTTACCCCTATACGGCAGAAGAATTCCGCTTCCATATAACGCTGACTGACAGGCTGGATGCGGGAGCAGTTGCAGATAGCCTGCATGCTGCCGCCATCCAGTATTTCACTTTGCCTGAACCGCTAATCATCAACAGCATTGCCTTGTTTACCGAACATCAGGCTGGTGCAGATTTTGAGTTGCTGGAGCGCTTTTCTTTCCGCTGAATCACAGAGCCCAGCACTTTTCAGGTTGCATAATTGGTAAGGTGATCCGCGAGCAAAGCGAGGGCATGGCGTACCTTGGCCGGCTGTTCGTCACGACGCGGTGTAATCGCATGCAAGACCATATCTGGCAGTTTCCAATCAGGCAAGACCGGAGCAAGGCTGCCATTAGCCAAGGCTTTGTGATCATCCTCACTCACCGCGACACTGATACCCCAGCCAGCAAGACACAGTGCATGCAGAGCCGTGACTTGAGTTGCCCTTACCCTGACTGGCACCTTCACATCCACCGTGACCTTGCCTGGCCCAGTCAACTGCAGATTGCGCGTAGCGGCGCCACCCAGCCAGACATGGTGTTCCAGATCCTGGGGATGTTGCGGCCAGCCATGCTCATTCAGGTAGGATGGTGCTGCACATATCTGGGCAGGCATGACACCCAGCCTGCGCGCCACCAGACTGGAATCAGGCAGGTTACCTACCCGTAGCGCGATATCTATGCGTTCATCAATCAGGTCAACCACGGAATCATCCACCAGCAGGCACAAACTCAGCTTGGGATTTTTTTGCAGCGGCGCCAGCGCTTGCGCCAGCATGCAGCCAAAACCTATAGGCGCGGCGATACGCAATTCACCCTGCGGCTCATCTCTGTGACGGGCCAGTGCCTGTTCGGCAGAGCGTGCCGCCACCACCATGGCGGCGCAGCCTTCAAAGTAGCGCGCACCAGCCTCTGTCAGTGTCAGTTTGCGTGTCGAACGATGTAGTAACGACAAACCAAGGTCAGATTCCAGCGCCCGCAAATGCTGGCTGACGGCAGACGGCGTCATGCCCAGCTTGCGGGCGGCACTCGTCAAAGAACCTGCGGTGACTACCTCGGCAAACAGGGCCATGCGTTTGTACTGTTCCATTCCCACTCCAGATAAATCATTAATTTATTAGTACAGCTTCATAGTGTTAGTTATTTTGACTATCTATTCAAGAAATCATTAAGAATTCAAACTATGCATCACAAACTAAGCATACACACAAAGGAGTTTCAATTGAAAATTGCATTAATTGGCGGCACCGGTTTTGTAGGCACATCCGTATTGGCAGAACTGTTGAGCCGCGGGCATGAAGTCACCTTGCTGGCACGCACCCCATCCAAAGTAGCGGCGCAAGCCGGGCTTGTTGTGGTGCTGGCAGATGTCCTGGATGCTACACAGGTCGCACAAACAGTGGCTGGGCAAGATGCCGTAGTCAGTGCCTACAACCCAGGTTGGGGCGAAGCGCAAATCCATGATCTGTTTTTGCAAGGTACACAAGCCATCTTTAGCGGCATCAAACAGGCAGGTATCAAACGCCTGCTGGTCGTCGGTGGCGCAGGCAGTTTGTTCGTGGCACCTGGGGTGCAACTGGTGGATACACCGGGATTCCCTGCCGAATACCAGCAAGGCGCACTGGCGGCAAGAGAAGCGCTGAATCTCATCAAGAAGGAAGACACGCTGGAATGGACTTTCCTGTCGCCACCTATAGCCTTGGCGCCCGGCGAGCGTAGCGGGTCATACCGGTTAGGTGCAGACAATCTGCTGTCCGGTGTCGCCGATGCACCTGCGGGCATTTCTGTACAGGATCTGGCAGTCGCTATCGTGGATGAACTGGAAACGCCCAGGCATATCCAGAAGCGTTTCACCGTTGCAAATTAATCTCTCTTTCTGATTGCCCATCATGCCCAATACCATGTCGACTACTCCAGCATCATTGAATGCCTATGCTACTGAAAATACCCAGCGCAGATTTCTATATGCAGTCACGGCATTGGGCCTGGGTGCATTTGCCATAGGTACGGGCGAATTTGCCATGATGGGTTTGCTGCCGGAAGTGGCGAAGGACATGGTGGTATCCATACCAGAGGCAGGCCATGTCATCAGTGCTTACGCCTTTGGTGTGGTCATAGGCGCACCCATGTTTGCCGTGTTGACAGCCAGCTGGCCGCGCAGGACTTTGCTGATCGCGCTCATATTACTGTTCGCTGCCGGTAATTTCGCCGGGACGCTGACCACTGATTTCCTGTCACTGAATGTCGTGCGCTTTATAGCTGGCCTGCCACACGGTGCCTACTTTGGTGTCGCCACGCTGGTTGCAGCCAATATGGTAGCACCGCAAAAACGCGCCACGGCGGTGGGACTGGTCATCCTGGGCCTGACCAGTTCTACCCTGCTTGGTGTACCTGCCGCAACGTGGCTGGGACAGACATGGGGCTGGCAGGCTGCTTATGTTTTTGTCGCCTCCCTGGCTGTACTCAGCAGCGTGGCTGTGTATTTCGCTGTACCGGATGTAGCCGCAACAAAAAACGCAAATCCCAGAAGTGAACTCAGTGCGCTGGCCAACAAACAGGTCTGGCTCACACTGGGCATAGGTGCAGTGGGATTTGGCGGCATGTTTGCTGTGTTCAGCTACATCAAACCCATACTCACAGAAGTCACCCAAATGTCTGCTGGTGTCATCCCTTTGATACTGTCACTGTTTGGTGTGGGCATGGTGGCAGGCAGCATGCTGGGAGCGCATCTGGCTGACAAAAATCTGCTGCGTTCCATCGCTGGCCTGTTGCTGTGGAATGCACTGGTTTTGGGTGGTGTCTCTTTCGCGATGACATACACAATATCAGCAATCATCTGGGTATTTTTACTCGGCACCCTGGTCGCCATCGGGCCAGCATTGCAGATACGCCTCATGGATGTGGCGGGTGATGCACAGACCCTGGCTGCGGCTTTGAATCACTCTTCATTCAATGTCGCAAATGCACTCGGTGCCTGGCTAGGTGGTGCGGTCATCACGATGGGATATGGCTGGACATCAACCGGCTGGCTGGGTGCATTACTGGCACTGGGTGGACTGGCTGTCTTTGGACTGTCGATTAGAAAATAATGTCAGTATTCAGTCACCTCAAAAGCAGTCTACAATGAGAATAGAGAAATGGCATAAAGTCAGTTTCACTATTTTCAGGGGCGCATATGTCCATCACACCAGAGCAACTGCAAGAACTGATGAAGGAAGTGGAGAAGGAAGATCCGATAGATTTTGCTGACCTGCCCTTTGAAGAAGATGAGTTGCGCGCCATTACCGCAAAGCACCTGTGCGACATGGCCGATGCCATGGAAAACTTCAGCAATGAAGACAAGCAGGTCACTTTGCTGGCGGTGGCGGCCAAACTGGTGCTGGAGAACCTGGTCTTGCATGTACAATTATTGCGTCAGCATGACATACCACTAGGCCAGCAAGTGAGTAATCTTTTGCAAAACATCAAGAAAAAATAATCATCCACCTTCAAGCTGCATGTCTGAATTCACCATATCTGATACAGGGCCGGCACGCCAGTTCCTGCTCATCCCCGGTTTCATGTGCGATACCAGCTTATGGAAATTCATGCTGCCAGGACTGGAGCAACTGGGACAAGTGCATTTTGCTGATTTGGACCAGGGTGCCAGCATAGAAGGTATGGCGCAAGGCTTGCTCACTGCATTGCCTGACAATGGCATCATCATCGGCTTTTCTCTGGGCGGCTATGTGGCGCGCCATCTGGCGTGGCTGGCTCATCAAAAAAACAAATCCATACGCGGCCTGGTCTTGCTGAATACTTCAGCACGCGCAAGCACAGCAGATGAAGACAATAAAAACCGCCAGCAAATCAAACTGCTGGAACATTATCCCTACAAGGGCCAGACCATGACGGCCCTGCGCCGTGCGCTGCATCCACAACGCCAGGATGATGCTGTCATGCTGGCGCATTTGCAGGCCATGTCACTGGCACTCGGCAAACAAGTCTTCTTGCAGCAACTGTCTATCGTGCGCGCTGACGGACATCATGAATTGCCGCAGATTACTTGCCCTTCCCTGGTCGTCGCCAGCAGAAATGACCAGATGCGCAGCCTTTCAGAATCAGAAAAACTGGCGAGCGGATTGCCAAACGCCAAACTACATGTCTTCGAAGATTGCGGCCATATGTCGCCCCTGGAAAAAGCGCCGGGGCTTATCACTGCGCTGGAAAACTGGCTGCGCAAATAACCGAACCACAGTCTGCTTTAACTCACCGAACTGGCCTTGATGGCAATCACCTTCTTCTTTTTCTTGGCCAGCGCTTCTTCATTTTCATGCAGGGATGCACCCCAGAACTTGGCCAGGCTGGGGCCGTTCTTGATTTGCCTGGTACCAAACAGGTATTCGGCAACTTCATGGAACCAGACCCGCCTGCCTATCTTGGTATACCAGCGCATGGCATAGGCAAAGGCCGGATCACGGCCACTGAGTATGCGCCAGATGGCTTTTGGCCTGGTCTGCATGATGACTTCCATGGTTTTTACCCACAGTATCACGCGCCAGGGAGGTACTTTATTGGTGGCCAATACCTGATGCTTGTAATCCCATTTGCGGGTATCGGTTTGTATGACGCGGCGGTTTGCCACTGTAGGGAAGTAAGGTGTCCAGCGGTGCGGCGTCACATACAACATCTGTATCTGGTCGGGGTCGTAGCACAATAAATGCTTGAGTGAGCGCCAGTAATCGGCATCAGTTTCCTCTTCAAATCCCACCACATAAGTCGCCATCGAGACTATGCCATGCTGGCGCAGCAGGCGTATCGCTTCCTGGTCTTCACTGGTAGTAGCACCCTTCTTGATGTTTTTCAGCACCGCCTCATCATAGCTTTCGATACCCAGCAAAAAGCGTATGACACCGGCTTTTTTGTAAAGATGCAGGATATCAGCATCCCGCACGATGTCACCAGTGCGTGTCGAGCCTACCAGTGTCAATGGTACGTTCTCGGCAATCAGGGCTTCGAGAAAAGCCTTCCAGGCTTTGCGAGATCCAGTCGGCAACTCATCGGCAAAATTGATCAGTTCCACTCCCTGTTCGCGATAGAGACGTGCCAACTCCTGAGCAAACTTGACAGGATCACGGTGACGCCATTGTGTCCAGAAACCACGCTGTCCACAATAGCTGCACAGGTAGGGGCAACCACGGGAAAATTGCACGACCACGGCACGCATATTGCCCCAGTAGGAATAACGGCTGTGGTCTATGAGTTCCCAGCCCACCCGATAATCATCAAGCTTTTCTATCATGGCCGCAGCAGGCGTGGCAAAGGGTGCGCCATCCACGCGCAGGGCGATGCCATCCACCTCCAGCAAGCCACTGCCTGTGCTAAGCGCTTGCATCAGCAAGGTGGTCGTCCGCTCTCCCTCTCCCTTGACGATGTAGTCGATGGCTGCACATTCGTTGAGTACATCTTCCCAGTGATAGGTAGGAAAGACGCCACCATAAATCAGCGTGACATCCGGCATGCGCTGTTTCAACATGCCTGCCAGTTCAACGATAGTGACATGTACGGAAGTGGAACCGGAATGCCCCATCATGACAATGTCTGGCTGAGCGGCCACGGCATGTTCAATGATCGCTGATAGCGCCATGGGACCAAATTCAGCATCCAGCAATTCCACCTCAAATCCCGCATCTATCAGCGGCCCTCCCACGCTGAGTAAGCCCAGCGGCGGCAATTGTTCATGTGGCATGCGGCTGCCTATCGCCGTATGTGGAGGATTGATCAGCAGTATTTTCTTTCCCAACGGCTGTCTGACTTTGAATTGCAGGATATTGGTGTTCACCGTGATGTCTGTAGCTTATTGGTCATGCGCTACATTCTACATCCACACTGCTGCATGTTGCCCCAATACTGGTGCGGGCAATTCGAAACGTGCTGGTGTCAGACTCATTTTCTCAACCGGCGCAATCGTCTGTATCTGGCCAAAACCTGAGTTTGAAGTCTGCAAAAAACCGGCAATTTCTTCAGCACGCAATTCCGCAGCATCTTCATGCAAACCACGCCTGGGCATGGCTTGCAGCCAGCGTCCTGTCTGCGCCAGCGAGACCCTGACTTGCCAGCTACCACCTTCAATGGCGCGTTTTTGCAAGGCCAGCATGGTTGCATAGGCCAGCAAATAACCTGTTGCATGATCGAGTGCCTGGAAAGGCAGTTTACCTGGCGCTGCACTACATACAGCCTGCCCTTCTGCATCTGCAATGCCGCTGGCCGATTGGACCAGGCTGTCAAAGCCACGCCGGTTGGCCCAGGGGCCGACATGGCCATAGGCAGACAGGCTGACGTGTATCAAGCCGGGGCGCAAGGCACACAATTCTTCTGCCGAATAGCCTAATCGAGACAGCGAACCGGGCCGGTATGCCTGCAAGAAGACGTCGGCACCGCCTATCAATTCATGCAATTGCTGCCTCCCACCTGCATCACGCAAATCCAGTTGTGCCGAACGTTTCCCACGTCCGGTATCCATCACCAGCGGCATAATATTCGGCAGATGCGCCGCGCTGATAGCCAGTACATCAGCGCCATGCTGAGCCAGCGTGCGCGCGCCTACGGGTGCTGCAATCACCCTGGACAAGTCCAACACCCTCACACCGCTTAATGGACGCAAGGGAGTTCGTCCGCCGCCTTGGTTCAATGGTACGACAGGGCCATCGCCTATGCGTCTGACTTCAAACAATGGCAAGTCAGCAATGGCCTGTGCCTGCGGATGCGCCTTCCACTCCTGCTCTGTCCGTATCATGGAGGCGCACATGTCTGCATCGGCGAGTACCTGCTCCAGCTCAGCCGCTTTCCAGCCAACGATGGCTTTGGCAACTTCTGTGCGCTCATCTGCACATTGCAATATTGCCAGTACGCCATCACGGTGATGCGGAAAATTAGTATGCAATTGTATCCAGCGACCATCGCCGGCCTGGTAGTATCCGGCTATCTTGCTCCAGGGGTCATCGGCAGGTTTGCCATTAACGCTGAGATAACGGTCGCTCTTGAACATGGCCAGGGCATGACGTCTGTCCACCGTGATTTTTTGTTCAGCTCCATCTCGATCCTGCCATAACTGTGCTGCCATCAGGGCTTGCACTGCAATACTGGCAGAGGCCACATCACCCACCTGGAATGTCGATGGTAATTGCGCGCTTTCGCCGCTGAATCTTAGCTGCTGCAAAGCCTCAGGCTTTCCACCGCCCATTCCCCATAAGGATGCCAATAATGCTGCTGCCGACATGATGCGCTCCTGAATAAAATCAAACTGGCACACATCTGATCTGATGTGTATGCTTGCAGTCTAGAATCTGCATCACCTTGTGGTCAATCTTGATTCAGCCTATCAATATAAATTAATCGTGGATAACACTCTCACCGCCAGACAAGCCGCCGAATTGCTCGGCGTTAGCCTGCCGACCTTGTATTCTTACGTCAGCCGAGGCTTGCTGCAATCGCAGCAGCAACAGGGACAAAGAGCGAAACGGTACTTGAAAGAAGAAGTATTGCGCCTGCTGGCACGCACTAGCGACAACAAGCGGGCAGGCGGCGCTGCCGAATCAGCGATAGACTGGGGAGTGCCTGTCCTCGAATCCAAAATCACCCAGGTAAAGAATGGCAAATTGTATTACCGTGGTCATGGAGTCGATGAACTCGCAGGCACACATACGCTGGAACAAACTGCATGGATTTTGTGGGATTGCGAAGCAAATCCTGATCTTCCACAGACTTGCCTGACTGCCCTGATTACGCTATGGCCCCGGTTTCTGGACTTGACGGCTCATCTTCCGCCCTACGAAAGAGCCGTCAGCATATTGCCCCTGCTGGCTAACACAGTAGAAGAAATGCCAGACATCCATACTCACCAAAAGGCTATGCTATGGATGCACCTGATGGCTGCAGCACTATTAGGGGTTGCACCCGACTACCAGACATTTCACCAAAAACTTGCTGCAGCATGGCAGTTGGACGAGGAACAAGCAGCACTGATACGCGCAGCTCTGGTGGCCAGCGCTGATCATGAATTGAATGTCTCGACGTTTACCGTGCGCTGCGTCGCCTCTGCAGGTGCGAACATGGGTATGGCCTTGGTAGCTGGACTGGCTGCGCTCTCAGGCCCCAAACACGGTGGAGAAAGCCTGCGTGTCAGCCACATGCTGCGTGCCGCACTGGCGACACCTCGATGTGATGTGAGCAGCTTCTTATCAAAACGCCTGCACAACCATGATGCGCATGAGCATTTCTCACCCAGGCTGCCGGGTTTCTCTCATCCGCTTTACCCGGATGGCGACGCACGCGGCGCCCTGCTGATGAAGACGCTGGACAGGAAAAAGCATGCAGACTTGTTTGCCGTGGCGGATTTGGCAGAACACCTGACAGGGCAAAAACTGAATATAGACTTTGGCCTGGTGGCAGTTGAAATTGCCTGTCAATTACCACCGGGTGCCGCGCAAATCCTGTTTGCATTGGGCCGCACGGCGGGCTGGATAGCCCACGCAATGGAGCAGGTAGACACTGGCCAGCTCATACGTCCGCGTGCCAGGTATGTGGGCAAGTTTCCTGATAGTGCATCAGTCTGATTCAGTGTCAGGCGTGTATGCCAGAATATCACCCGGCTGACATGCCAATACTTCGCAGATTTTTTCCAGCGTATCAAAACGTATCGCCTTGGCCTTGCCGGTCTTTAGCACAGATAAATTTTGTGGTGTGATATCGACGAGCTCAGCCAGGGTATTCAAACGCATCTTGCGCTGGGCGAGGACGACATCAAGATTAACAGTAATAGGCATAGCGTCCTCAGATGGTCAGTTCAGCTTCTTCATTGAGGTCTACGCCGATTTCCAGCGACCAGAGCAAGAGCAGGAAAAAACCTATCCATGTCAGGTGATCAAATATGCGAGCAATAAAGTGGCCTACATCACCCGTATTGCCATTGCTTGGATAGATATGACTCAAAAGGATGGAGAGGAAATCCACGCCCACCATTGAAGCAACGACTATCAAGTTGATGTTGAACGCTCGTCTGGCATGAAAGATGGCCTTCTTGTTAAAAATTTCTCCTTCATGGAAGCAAGTCAATAATTGATTAATATGGACGAGTACCAGCCCAATCACAGCACTCCAAACGACCCAGGCAAGTCCTGCAACAACTTTTAACTGCAAACTCAAGCCCTCTTTCAGCAGCGAGAAATAGCCATCGTCCATTATTGCTGCTCGCGCCAGGTATTCGGCCACCGTCAAGTCGCCAGAAGATACCGTCATCAAGAAAATAGGAAAACCAATGCCGCCAATAGCAATGATGACCATAGTAAGCACGGTCAGAAAGAGAAAATATCTGCTCAACTTGCGAATATTGGCAATCCTGGCATGTTTCTGAACTTGCATTTGGAACTCCTGATTGAATTGATGAAGTGAATTCTAAATCAATAATTTCGAAATACAAGATTTATTTATCGTTTAACGGTAAATAAATGCCACAATTTAATAATTACCCCAAGTACAGAGATACAATAGAAAAAGGGCTGCATCAAGCAGCCCTTAGTAAAGCAAATGTTCAAATCACATCATTACCATGCGTAAGCAGCCTTCGCGTAGTAGTAACGACCATTGAAACCATATGGCGAGAATGTGGAATAAGGCAGGGTTCCGCCAGAATTCAAATTACCTGCCGATGTCACCTGGTCCGGGTATTTGTCAGTCAGGTTATCGACACCGGCACTGATAGTCCATTTACCGAGTTTGACGCTGGCAGCCAGGTCCAGCACCAAGTTGGCGCTATATGTCTGGTCCAGCGTAACGCTGTTTTGTGGTGAGACAAAGCTGCCATAGCGCGTGGCCAGGCCATGGATATTCCAGTTGGCAAAAGTATAGTCAGCAGCAATACTGAACTTGTCCTTTGGCGTCGCCTCGGTGGCTCGGTTGATGGTTTGTCTGTCTATCAGCAAGAGATTGTTTTTCGTCAAAATCGCCGGATTGGCTGCGACATTTTTTACTGTCGTGTCGTTGTGGTTATATGCCACGGTGAAGCCCAGCTTGTCTGTTCCAGACAAGGGGATCTGATAAGAGCCAACGATATCAACACCACGGGTTTTGGCATCCAGCGCATTGGTAAAATAACGGGCTGCACCTACCAGTACACCCTGCTGCGCCAACACACTTTGCAAAGCCGCAGGCAAGACCAGATTGCCAGAATACAGGATGCGTTTATCAATATCGATCTGGTAAGCATCAATACTGAGAGTTGCATTCTTACTGGGCTGTATGACTGCACCAAGGCTGTAGTTGCGAGACTTTTCTGCTTGCAGTGGTACAGCACCCAGAGCTTTGGCCGCAGCCGTGGCAACACCAAAAGTACCGGTATCCACCAATTGAGAACTGCCATTGATGGTGATCAGATTAGTGGTTGAGATGGTGTAATTCTGCTGCGCCAGTGAAGGTGCACGGAAGCCATTCGACGCTGCAGCACGCAAGGCAAATTCTTTAGTGAACTCAAATCGCCCAGACAATTTGCCAGAAGTGACACTGCCAAAATCGCTGTAATTCTCATGACGCAAAGCCAGCGAAGCGCTCAGTTGCTTGCTCAGTTCAGCTTCGACGTTGGCATAGATAGCTGCGCTGTGGCGGCTGAAGCTGCCTGCATTTGAAGGCTGAAAACCAGAGAAGCCCTGGGCACCGCTACCGAAATAAGAATTTGCTTCACCCGCGCCGATTTCATATTGGTCACGGCGGTATTCTGCACCAAGCGCCAGCGTCAGCGGATTTGCCAGGCCAACGAATTCTATCTCCCTGGCCGCATCAAAATTTGCCAGGGTCTGGGTATTTTTCAACTTGCCCGCATAGAATTTTGTTGGGCTGGCGGCCCCCAGACTCAGGTTGACCGTATTGTTGACATCCAGGCTGAATTCGCTGGACCCGTAATTGATACTGGCATCCCAGCGCCAGCCATGGCTACGGCCTTTGACACCACCTACGACAGACACGTCCGTATTCGTTCCTGCTTCATTCGGCAGAAAACCATTTGGGTACAGCGGGGTGCGCAAGGTCGTGCCTGAGATGTAGGCTGCACGCCAGGTCGCGGCTGCATCGGTGCTGCGGCGGCTGTAATTGGCAAAGCCGTACAGCTCTATATCTGTTGCCAGCACCAGCGACGCATTGGCTCCCAGATTGGTCTGTTGCAGCTTGGGGTCGCCCTGCAATTGATTGACTCTGCCGTACAAGGGTTCCAGCGGATTACGGAAATCAGCACCAGCACGGTTGGTTTCATTCTGATTGCGCTGTTCTGCGGTAAAACGCACCCAGCCCTTGTCGCCCAATGCAGTGCCAAAGTTGGCACTCAGGCTGGCTTGTGTACCATCACGTTTGCTGTATTGGCCGCCACCCACTTGCAATTCACCGCCTTCTGCCCCTTTTTTGAGGATGATGTTGATGACACCAGCGATCGCATCTGAACCATATTGCGCTGCTGCGCCATCACGCAAGACTTCTATCTTGTCGATGGAACTGATGGGGATGGTATTCAAATCCGCCGGTGAAGAACCACGCCCTGCCGTGCCATTCACATTCACGACAGCCGATGTATGCCAGCGTTTGCCATTCACAAGAACCAGTGTCTGGTCAGGTGACAGACCACGCAATTGCGCCGGGCGGCTGGCAGAAGTACCGTCTGCCACGGCAGGACGCGGGAAGTTCAAAGAAGGCAGCAAACGGCTCAACACCGTTGCCAGCTCGCCGGAACCTGTCGATTGCAACTCTTTGGAAGTTAATACATCGACCGGTGCTTCAGAGTCAGACACAGTACGTTTGATGCTGCGCGTACCAGTCACGATCACGGTATCTGCTTGCGACGGGATGATCTCCTGAGCCTGTGCGGCCATGGCAGAAAAGGCAGCAAGCAAGGCAGTTACCAGTAAGGCATTTCGTCGCTGTGGCAGGGCTAAGGCTAAATTTGAAGTTATATTCATACGGTATCACTTTCCATGCTAATGAGCTTTAAGTTCAACCGATATTACTTCCTTGCCCATAGACGACAAACGATTGTTTTCAGTTAAAAGAATTAAAAAATCATATAAGGAAAAACTGCTTACCTGATTTGCCACTTACCTGGCAAAACGCACAGGTATTCTTTCCAGCAAACCGCTGCCATACACTTCATGCGATTTCATGTCATCGAGATGGATGTAACCTATGTGGCAATGACAAGTCGCTTTACTGCAAACTTCCTTCTTGAGCAGACTTGCCAGTGGGTCCGTGAAGATATTGCCTTTGCGGGTTTTGATGAAGTGGCAGCGGAACAGGTCGCCATTACCTTCGATAGACACTACCTCACTGCCAGCTTTGCAAGCTTTACCCATGCTTTCATACCAGGGCAGGTTCAAGCTGAACAGATAATCGATGTTCTCCAGAAAAGCGATTTCCTCTTCGGAGTAATAATCAACTTCGCGCTTGTAGGCATTGATCCACATATACACATCTTGTGGCAAGCGCTGGCGCAGTGAAGTAATCTGCTGGAAGTGTTGTTTCAAGCCCACTACACCTACGCTGTGGCGTATTTGCAGTACGGCCAGTTCTTGGCATTTGCTGAGGAATTTTTCTTCTGTCACAAAGTCGGGATGATAGGTCGTCCACAAAGCTGTAGTCTGGATATTGCAACGCGAGAGCCATTGTGTATTCCAGGCCAGATTGGTTTGCGCCGCCACCTTGCTCACGTGAGGCAGATGCGACAGACGTATCACAGCTTCCTGATACCATTTACGCACCAGGGCTTCACCATAAGGTGTAATAAAGACTTCCATGGGCTGGGCTGCGCTGCTGTTTTGCTCTACCCAATCGACAAATCTGTCCAGATCTTTTTTATCCAGCGCTTGCAGTTCGCGGCTGTTTTTCTCTTTGGCAAACGGGCAGTATTCGCAACTGTAATTGCAATCTGTCAGGTGTCCGCGATAAATGACTTTCAGGCTCATTTGACGACATACTCCTGCATTTTGCTTTTTACTGCGGGCGAAATAAACCAGTGGCCAATGAGGTCGGAATAAGCCATACCCTCACCCTGCAATTGCATCCGACCTGCGTTTTCTTGTGCCAGATTCATTTCCAGCAGGATTTGAAGTTCCGGAAAATCAGTATAGACATCCGTGCCATAAATGCTTTGGTAATGCGCACCATCCAGTCCTTGCGCCTTCAGCAAAGACTTGATCAGGTAGCGCCGCTTTCTGTCATCCTCAGACAGGCGTATACCATAATTTGCCGTCATGAAGTCAGCGCGCTCCTTAGCCACATAGTCGTCGATGATCGCTGCGACATTAGGTTTGGACACTGCATATTCTGTCGAATAATGCACATCTGTAGTGTAAGACCTTGCATTCGTGCCCAGACCTATCATGCCATCTTCCTGACATGAATATTCTGAACTCTCACACAGGCCAACTACTGGCTTGCGGAACAGGCGCATGGAGTCTTGCACATAACCGTTTGCCTGCAAGAAGTCCCGTCCTATGCGATAGAGCGTGCTGCGTATGTCTTCGTTTTGTATACTGATATGCTTCTTGAATAGCGAGGTCAGTGGGCGCACATACAAGGGATACAGAAAGATTTCAGTCGGCTGAAACTGTACCGCTTTTTGCAGCGATTCCAGCCAGGTTTCCGCAGTTTGCCTTGGGATGCCATAAATCAGATCCAGATTAAAAACAGGGAACTGATAACTGCTTATTTTATCCAACAGTGGTTCCATCATAGTCTCTGGCTGTACCCGCCCTACCGAACGCGCTTCGGATTCGATGAAACTTTGTATGCCTATGCTGAGTCGTTGCACGCCATGTTGCGACAGGAAAGTCAGTTTTTCATCATTGATGGTATCAGGTGATATCTCGAAGGAGCCTGGTGTGTTTTTCAAATCTAGGCCCAATACATCGGTGTACACATTGAACAATTGCTCCAACTGGCTGACTTCCAGATGACTGGGTGTACCACCACCGATGGCATAACCGGCAAAGTTGAAATCACCCAGCGCGTCACGCACGACTTCTGCTTCCAACTGGATTTTTTTCAGGTACAGACTGACCAGGTCTACTTTGGGATGCGAGACCGTAAACAAATTACAGAACGAGCATTTCATGCGGCAAAAAGGAATATGCGTGTAGAGATACAGCGCATGCTTTTTCTCTGTTGCCCACAATTCTTTCAAATCCAGTTTTTCTTCAAAAGCCCTGTACGCTGTTTTATGCGGGTAAGAATACAGATAGCTTTGAAAACGATTGGTCTCTTCCAGATAGCGGCGAAACGTATTACCAACATCTGTCATGACAGACTCCCTTTGCGCATATGAAAATCAGCATAGGGAATAGTCCAAACCTTCTCATGTCCCAGACGGTGCCCGGTATAGCCGTCTTCGCCATAGGTGGTGCCATGATCAGAACTGAGAATCACGAAGGTATCGCCCATTTGATTGAGCGTCTGAAACAAGGGCCGCAACTGGCTGTCGATATAACGCAATGCCGCAGCATGAGTGGCAAGGCTGTCACCGGCGGCAGCATCAGCACCCGGTAGGTAATGACAGTTGGGTTGATGTAGTGCAGATAAATTCATAAATAAAAATACTTTTTGATCAGGTTTTTCTTGCAGCAGTTCTTGAGCAAATTCAACTTGATGCCTGGTTGATTCAGGATCGGTGACGCCAAACTCAGGCCGCCAGTAACTTTCCTGGAACAGATTGGGCAAGACGCAAGACAGTGGATTTTGCTTCTTGAAAAAGCCGACCCCACCGATGCAGATAGTGCGGTAACCAATGCCAGAAAAACCGCTGACGATGTCTGGCGTATCGAAACAATAGCTGGATGTACCTGTGGTTTCACTGCCTGCAAACTTCAATGAGAACAGGCGTTCATGCACACCAGGTCTGGCCGGAGTAGGAAGAAATCCAGCAAAGAAAGCACAATGCGATGCATAAGTAAAAGAACCGGGAGCATGGCGCTCTTCCCAGCCTGCTGGCAACAAACTGGCAAAAAAAGGCGTGCGCCCTGCCGCAAGCTCCTGTTGTGCAACATCGAAACGCAATGTATCAAGAGTAATGAAGAGAATATTGCTCTTGCCTACGATCTGGTTCATATCATGCATGCCAGGGCCTCCTCAAGTTGATGGATGCTGGACAACTCAAAGTCTGGCCTGATAGCGACGGTTTCATTTTCAGGATTGATGAAAACTGTTTTCAAATGCATGGACATAGCTGGCTGCATATCATTGATGTAGTCATCACCTATCATCACTACACTGGTATGGCGACAGTGGCTTAAGACATGTGAAAACAAGCGATGATCAGGTTTGGCACAACCCACCTCAGCAGAAATAAAGATATGCTCAAAATAATCGGCGAGACCCGCCTGATGCAGTTTTCGACGCTGCATATTTGCAGAACCGTTGGAAAGAATCATGAGCTGGTAATCAGCAGACAAGCGTTCCAGCATCTCATTGAGTACCTTATCTGGATTCACAAAATCTGGTAGTGACATGTGATCTTCCCACAAGCTTTCTACGGTGTAAGGAAGTCCTGGGAAACTCTGCAATACCTCATGACAAAAAAGCTTGCGGTCTTTTCTGCCATGGCAGTCCAGTGCCATCATTTCTGCATGCACCTGCGACATATCTTCTTCATCCAATGCTGCCTGATTCCTGCTGATGAAATTCTGCATATACGCATGGAAGGCTGTGTCCCTGTCTACCAGGGTATTGTCGATATCAAAAAGCAGGCTGGCTTTTTTTTTACTAAGCATAAGCCAGCCTCTGCCTTTCCAGGAATGCATTGATTTCTGCCAGATAGGTATTCTCTGCATTGTGCAGCAAGTTAGGCAGCAAATCGCCAAAGGCATTGGCTTCCAGCAGCACGGGACTTTTACCATTCCTGGGTAACAGGATATCCAGCCCGGCATATAGCGAGCGCGGAAAAGCCTGCATGGTCTTTTCTACCAAGGTATCGATCTCTTGCCAGGTCGATGTGGACAACTCCAACTCATCAACAGCACAGCGCTGGTTGCCCAGATGCAGATTGGTCATGGGGCCACGACTGAGTCTGGCAATTGCATGCCTGCGCTGGCCAGCGATGCCCATTACCCGCAAATCATAAGAGCTGTCCTCATGCTTTGCTTTGGGTATCCAGCTTTCTACCATAGCACCTTCCGTAAATAAAAAATTCAAGATATTTCTTATCTCTTTTTTCGCGGTATATTTTTTTATTTTCAGTGAATTGTAGTAACGCTCACCATCGAGACCGTGCACGATCTCTACAGTAGAGTAAGCCTGCTCTTTGCCATTTCTCTTATTGCATTCATAAGCAACGATGCCCGATGCAGATGAACTGGAATTCAGTTTGATGAAGAAGCGGCTGTATGCCTGCGTTTCTGCGTAAGCAAAGAACTCATCATAGCTGGAAAAGACCGGCAGTCTGGGTAGCGTATAGTCTGGTAATATTTGTTTGCACAAGGGCTTGTTAAACATGCTGACAATATCGTCAGGGTGATTGAACCAGCTCACATGCCCAGCCTGCTGCGCTATAAATGTCATCAATTTGGAAAAACCCTGGAACCATAATCGCGGATGATAAATCCTGCCGCGTTCATCTTTCAAGCCGCTGGCATTTTCAAGGCCTCCAAGGGCGAGTATTTTCTTTTCCGCGGCAAAGTTTTCACCGGGCGATTCTATCCTTAGCGTGTCACCCTCACTGAGTACATCAGGCAGTTCGCACTCAGCATTCAAGATACTCAGGTACGGGATGATCAGGGCAGCATCCTGCCCTGCTTGCTGCAATGCTTCCTGAAAAAAATGTACACGCCGGTTTTCAGGGTTACCTATCAGTACAAAGCGGGATTTCTGCATCTGACTTTATTCGGTGACAGCAGGATAACGCCATTCGTCTTCAAGATCTTGCTGGTCAGTGACATCGACGAGGATAGATAATTTTTTGAATTCCTTGATCATGTCATTCGACAGATAATGGTAATGCAAGTCCAGTTTCTTGAGCCCGGCTATCTTGCTGCTTTCCAGCAATGCACGGCCACCGTCGTCACTGAGTGTGCCCATGGACAAATCCAGGGTTTCCAGTTGCTCCAGCACCGATGCCTGTGCAATTTCAGTTGCAATCTCGTTCGCAATTTCACTATCCACCAAGCCCAGATGTTTCAGCTTAGGGAACAGTCCTTTTTGCATGAAAGGACGCAAATCGTCGATCTTGCCATCAAAGCCGTATTCGTCAACACCGATATACAGTTGCAGATATTCAAGATTGGGCAATTGCGCCGTCGCAATTTTTTCTATGACCTCTTTGGGCAGGCCACCACATTCTATGGTCAATGCTTTGAGATGCTCATGTGTTAGGGGATGAGAGGACAGGATCAGGTCTTTGGAACCCTTGATATGCAAGCGTTCCAGTGAAGGAAAGGCTGCAAACAATTTGGTGTAATCTGCCTGTGTGATCCAGGATATCTCGCACTCTTCTGAATCCATGTCACCAACAAACAATTCTTTCAATTGCGGCAGTTTTCCTGGATTGGCTATCATGAGGTCCAGGGATTCTTGCGGGCCGCAATCATAGGCTTCTTCCCAGGCAGCAATCACCAGTGACTCCACTTCTGTAGCCTGGGCACTGTCCAGAAAAGCGGTGACCTTTTCCAGCAAGGTCTTGCCTTCTTCTGCTTCGTCGTAACTAACGCCTATGCGTCGAGCCACTTTTTTTGCGCTGGCATCGGTTTTTTCTACATAACCTTTTTTGGTTTTTTCACTGATCAGCTTTTCCATTTCTTTTTGTGCTTTTTCTGGCGTATCAAAGCTGCTGATTTTTTCCTGGCCTGCGGTGCCTATCTTGCCGTATTTCACATTCAAGGTATTCGCTTCTATTTCAACTTGCCAAAATTTGTAAGACTTGGAATCCTGGTATTCAAAATAATGTTTCATTGCCTGTCACTTTCATAAATGCGGTTAATTTTGGACTGAATGGGACTGAAAACATCTTGTTTTTAACTTGCCTTTAACACTAGATAATCACTTTCACCCACCCCCTTGTCAAGCAAGAAAATCAATTGTTACACTGCACAGTTTTACTATTTGCTTTCCTATGAAGATGAGCAATTTTTTCAGACACAATTATCTGGGAGGACCTGCTTCTATCCGTTGGCGCAGCAAAGTAATTAGTTGCCGCTGTTCATATACCTTCAAAAATATTTTTAAATAAAATTAGGCACTTCCAAAGTAAACGTGTATATTCCGTCCTGTACTTGCATCAAGTCCTTAATTTGTTGGTCCCAATTCCGCATAGCTTTATCTCTCTGGCTGTTCTGTCTTTTTTCCACTGGTTTTATCACTTGCTTACAAGTCCATTTTGGGCGATTTTGCCCATGCTTTTATCAAAAGGAAAAAAACATGAGTACTCAAACAGGTATAGTTAAATGGTTCAACGATGCTAAGGGCTTCGGCTTTATCGCTCCTGATGCAGGTGGTGCAGATTTGTTCGCCCACTTCCAGGACATACAGTCCAGCGGTTTCAAAAGCCTGAGCGAAAACCAGCGTGTGTCTTTCGAGCGCACAGCCGGTCCTAAAGGCGACAAAGCCAGCAACATCCAAGTTCTGTCCTAATATCAGACCAAGGTCTTTATTGACCTTGTCGGGCGAATTGAATTTGCCCGGTCGCACCGCTTTTGACTAGTTTAGTAATACCGGCCAGTGACACCACGCAGATAGCATGGGTTGCTGGGGATTAGTCAATCGCATGGCGACACCCTTCATCTGTCAGTGTTTATGTCTAGTACAAAATGCTGATGCGCAGAATGATACTTACCGGCCCTTGGTACCACGCAGATAGCATGGATTTAGGGAAAATGGTATTGTCATTAGAACTCATATCATTGGTATGAGTCCTCTGGATGCATAGTGCATCTTGTGAACAAGACCGCAGAGTAAGCTCAGCCTACTCCAAAGCGCCTTCATTCTCACCGGCTGGTTTTGCATGTCTATGCAAACCGGGAAATGGTGTAGTGAAGTGTTGAAGGATCTCATTCGTGGTACCTCCTGTCATGGACCGAACTATAGCGGACCAGCAGGAACAGGCAAACACCCCCACATTGCACCGCGCAGATAGCACGGGTGATGGACCAAGCAGTGGCACTATGCAGATAGCATGGGTTGTTGTAAGTTTGCCGGAATGAATGGAATGCCCACCCCTGGTGGGCTTTTTGCGTTTACGGCTCGTTCTTAATTGCAGTGCATCAATCTTTGCACTATTTCAATGCCGCTTCCAGTGCATTACCGGCAATCTGCATAAAGGCGCGGACCCTTGCTGTATTGCGCAGATCCACATGGGTCAGCATCCATAAGGGCGACTGCAGAGCTGGAATTGGTTCAGACAGCGCGCGCAAACCGGGCACATCACTGGCCACAAATTCCGGCAAGATACTAATACCCATGCCGGTCTTGATCAGGGCTGTCGCACTGGGAAAATGATCTGCACGTGCCACCACGACTTGGGATGGCACATGGGTATCAACCCAGCGGTCATAACTCCTGTCCTGACCATCAAAACCTATCCAGGGAAAATCCCGCGTTAATGCCTCCAGCGGCAACAGGCTTTGTGGCTTGATTGTTGCTAAACAAGGTGCCGCATGCCAGCCATACACGCGTATCCTGACTTGTCCTAGTTGGCGCCCAACCAGGGTATCAGGCACGTCAGCCGACATGCGTATTGCCACGTCGGCTTCGCGTCGCGCCAGATCCACTCTGGCACGAGCAGTGCGCACCTCAACTTCAATCTGGCTGTGGTGGGCATGAAATGTTGCCAATGCAGCGGGGAGCAAGTACATGGCGACAACATGGGCGGTGGTGACACGCACGTGTCCAGTGAGACGGGTATCGCCACCGACGATTTCGCGTTCAGCCTGTGCGATCAGGGTTTCACATTGTTCAGCGGCACGCCGCAGGCTTTCGCCAGCTTCTGTGCAGACATAGCCTGTGCGCAAACGCTCAAACAGGCGCACGGCCAGCTTTGCTTCCATGGCTTCTACACGGCGTAATACTGTGGAATGTGTGACTCTCAACACTCTTGCGGCGGCTGATAACGAACTGCCTCTGGCTACTGCGAGGAGATAGCGCAAGTCATCCCAGTCCAGACGTGCGGCATCTGGACCTTCAGGGATGGGTATATTTGAAGCGGGCATACTGTGCATTTATGCGTATGAAAAGCGCAAATTTGTCGATTTCCTGTGCGTAGCTTAACACCTATACTGCCCCGGTGAACAGTATTGCATAGGGAAACAACATGAATAGAAAAACTGGAAATGGCGCCAAGCTTGCCACACAAGACCAGCCTGACAGCATATTCGGCAACTTATGGGCAAGCTGGCGCGCCTGGATCGACAGGCTCAATGCGCGCATAAATGCGCAGCCCATGCCACGCCATCATCGTCTGGGTTCGTGGCAGCACATCAAGCATAAATAAACAGTATGCAAATAAATCAATCGTGCATGCATCAAGCCAGCAGTTTGCGCATGCGGCTGAGCGGGGCAATCACGCCGCCTGGCAAATCGATCTGGAAGCGTTCAAACACCTGGAAACCACAGGCAAGATAAAGCGGCTCACCCGGCATGGTAGCCGCGAGCTCCAGCACGGCAAAACCTGCGGCCTGCGCCTGGGCGCTACAATGTTCCAGTAAAAGACGGCCCAGGCCACGTCGTGCCGCTGACGGTTCTACAAAGAAAGCGCGTATTCGTGCCGCTTCTGTCGCCGGATCTAGCAGTTCATCTACGCCGCGCTTGGCCTGGTCGCCGCCAAACAGGGTCTTGCGTTTGCTCCAGCCACCGCAGGCCATCATCTTGCCATGTTCTTCAATGACAAAATAAGTCTGGTCATGGATGAGCTGGGTGTCGACTCCAAATACATGCGTCAACAGGGCCAGTGCTTGCTCTGGTGTGTAAAAGTTTGCGCTGAGCTGTATTGCGGAACGGGCAATCAGTGCTTGCATGGCGGCGATGTCAGCTTCCGTGGCACAACGTATCGTCAAATTGGTGTCCATTATGGTATTCATCATTTCCCTTTTATAGCGATCTGCTGCAAGTCCGCAAGATTTGTCAAATCCCTTCATGCTAAGGTACCTACTTCTCTGACAAGAAGAACAGCCCATCATCATGGAAAAACTGGATTTGAAGAAACAATTGAAATCTGTCTATCAGGCATCAGCCAAGAGTGTGACTGGGGTAGATGTCCCTGCATTTAATTTTCTCATGATAGACGGCCAGGGTGATCCAAATTCTTCTGATCACTATAGCGCCGCCGTGGAAGCCCTGTTTACGGTGTCCTATACCCTGAAGTTCATGATCAAGAAAAGCAGTGCGGCGATTGACTATGTCGTCATGCCACTGGAAGGTCTGTGGTGGGCAGATGACATGGCCGCCTTCGTGGCGGACCGTAAAGGAGAATGGCGCTGGACCATGATGATCATGCAGCCGGACTTTATCACTGAAAAGATGACGGCCGAAGCCATCGCTGCAGCGGGCAAGAAGAAATCACTGCCAGCATTGCAGCAATTACGTTTTGAAAGTTTTGCAGAAGGTCACTGCGCACAAGTCCTGCACAAAGGCCCATTCACTGAGGAAGGCCCGACCATAGACCGCCTGCATCAGTACATCAACGAGCACGGCAAGCTGACAGGCAAGCATCATGAGATTTATCTCAGTGATATACGTAAGGCAGCGCCGGAAAACTGGAAGACCATCATACGTCAACCCATGAAAAAGTAAGACACCTCAACCATTCAAGAACAGGATAAAACCATGCAAACAAAAATCGTAGAAAAAGATGTAGAAAAAGTTGTAGAAATAAGCAGCTTCCAGATCAGTGGCCTGCAAGTACGCACCCGTAATGCCGATGAAGCTGATAATGCCAAGGGCAAGATAGGCCCTTTGTGGGGCCAATTCTTTGCCAGGAATTTACCGGAGACCTTGCCCGCAAAAACTGGTGATGGAAAAATCTATGGCGTGTATTCAAATTATGAAAGTGATGCAAATGGCTTGTTTGATGTGACTGCTGGTGTCGCTGTCATGGCAGCCTCGGCAGATTTGGCCAACCTCAGCATCGCTGCCGGGCGCTATATGATGTTTAACTGCGAAGGGGAAATGCCTGCCGCCATCATAGAAGGCTGGGGCAAGGTCTGGTCTTATTTTTCCAGTGATACAGCACATGAACGCCTTTATCTGACTGATTTTGAAGAATATCAGGGGTCACAACAAGCAGCCATCTACATAGGTATAAAATAAGCAGCAACAACATTTCCACCAAGGCCAGCATGTCCGCATTGTCCACCAGTCCAGCCCTGCAAGTCAGCTATGAACGTCGTCTCTCACGCGTCACCAATTACCTGCATGCCCATCTTGATGAAGATCTGGACTTGAACAAGCTGGCCGAAATCGCCTGCATGTCGCCCTATCACTGGCACCGTATCTACCGCGCCATCCATGGCGAGAGCGTGGTGGCAACCGTCAAACGCCTGCGTCTGCAAAGAGCGGCAACTCTGCTGGCGCGTAGTGACATGGCGATAGACCAGATCGCAGAATTTTCTGGTTACCCCAACCTGCAATCTTTCACCCGTATCTTTGCTTCGGTATATGGGCAACCACCTGCACGTTACCGCAAGGAAGGCAGCCATCAGCAGTTCCCGCTGCCGGATGAACTCAGTGGCGACCTGCACTTCCCGGTCAGCATCACCAGTATCGCACCGGTACAATTGCTGAGCATAGAGAATACCGGCAGTTACATGAGCATCAGCAAGACCTTCGATATCCTGACTGGCTGCGCAGCGTCACGGCAATTATTCAGAGAAGATACCCGCTGGATAGGGATTTACTATGACGATGCGATGACAGTGGAAGAAGACAAGTTGCGTTCCAAAGCCTGTATCAGTGCGCCACATCCTTTGCCTGAACAGGCCTTGCAAGCACCCCTGACAATGACTGAACTGCGCGGGGGTAAATATGCGGTGCTGACATACAAGGGACCTTATTCAGACATGCAGCCAGTATACCGCTGGTTCTTTGGCGTCTGGCTGCCAGCATCCGGTGAAGAGATAGATGATGCACCGCCGTTTGAAGAATATCTGAACAATCCGCGAGATACTGCACCCGCAGATTTGTTGAGCAATATTTATATGCCTTTGCGATAAGAAAGGGATTTAGGATCTTTAGCGAGCGTGTGTCGACAGGGTTAGAGCAACATAAACACAGCACATCAGCCTCGATCACACACGCCCAATAAGATCTTAAACACGCTCTCAACCAGGCATATTCCCCTTGCGTGTCAGTTTGCCAGAACCACCTATGGATTTACTGATATTGGGGTCGCCATAATAGGCAACATCTCCTGAGCCACCTATGCTGACATCAAGTTTGTCCCGGGCCCAAACCAGGGCTACACCCGAGCCACCTATCTTGATTTTGACATTTTTTGCTTCCAGCTTGCCGACTTTGATATCACCTGAGCCGCCTATGGTACCGTCAAATTCAGTGGCACTGCCTGCTGCCATGAAATTTCCACTACCACCTATCGCAACTTTCAGGTTGCCAGCCTGCAAGGACTTGATTTGTATATCGCCTGAACCGCCTATCCTGGCTTGCAAGTCTTTGGCTAGCAGTTTGTCAGTCCAGATTTTGCCCGAGCCACTGACAGCAATCTTGTCCAGATTTTTGCAATAGACAATAATGTTCAGTACCTTGGTCCTGGGGTAAGTATTTTTCTCTGCGTTGCGGATTTTCAAATGGCCATTTTCGACTACTGTTTCCACCAGGGCTAGCAAATTATCGTCAGTCTCTACTTGCACACCTTCCTTGTCGCCCTGGCGCAATTCCAGTGTGGCAGGCAAGGCCAGGTCTATGCTGGTGTAGTCACTCATGGGGCGGTCTTGTTTCTGGATATTGCCAGAACCTTCAACACTCTTGCCTGAAAACCAGCCTGCAACAGCAGGCAGACTGGCCAGTGCCAGCAAGACAGCCATTGCCCCCGTGGCATAACGACGAGAAATCGATTTGTTCAACTTGGTCTCCTCAATAGTTTATTGTCGTCAGACTATAGTCAATAAGCCAAGTTCCTGCAAAGGAAAACTATTTGTGACAGGCTTCCTGACGGTTACCTATCGAAGAGATGCAAGGCAAGGTAAACCAGGCAACGGCCAAACTACAATGCGCCTATTTGGCTTTACCGTTGGTATTATTGGGCACTCCGGACTTCAATGGCTTGACTTTGACGACCTTGCTATTGCCCTTGCAGGGTCGGTCTGACCAGGTGACGCGGCCATCAACTTCGCAGCGGAAAACAGGGGTTTGGGCAGATGCCGGTAATGGCAGCAATAGTGTCACCGTCAACGGCAGCGCTAATAGGGAAGATTTTTTCATGGTGTATCTGATGGCTCACTCTGATTTTCCTTCATGAAATCATCTGACAGTGTGGCCAGGTTGCTGACCTGATGATAGGCATGACGGAATCGCGACAGTCTGAGCCTATAATCATTTCTGCGCAAGCATCACAAGCGAGTATTTGTTGATTGCCTGGCGGAATGTGTACTGATCCTGCGCCAAGGCAGCACCAACCGCTATAAGCAAATGATGCGCTGCACGATCAAAGCTTGCCATCTGCGTGGAACGTTTACAGATTCACCCTGTCATATGTTTTTTCCTTAGGAGATTTTGCATGAAACAATTTCTGCTCGCTGTGAGCCTGATCACAGGTATAGGTGCCAGTCAGGCTGCTCTGGCTGACGATGCTTTGAAAGCCGCAATCGCAGGGCAACAACGCACCCCAGCCAATACCGTACGTGACAGTGCCCGCCACCCCTATGAAACCCTGAATTTTTTTGGCATCAAACCCAATATGACAGTGGTAGAGCTGGCACCTGGCGGCGGCTGGTATACCGAAATCCTGGCGCCGTATTTGCGTGAAAATGGCAAGATGATCGTCGCCCTGGGTGACCCGGCCGTCAGTAAGGGTGCCGCCAACTTCAAGCAAAAACTGGACGCCACACCAGCCGTCTACGGCAAAGTAGAAATGGGTGTGTTCACACCGCCAGCCAAACTTGAGTACGCAGCCAAAGGCAGTGCCGACATGGTGCTGACGTTCAGAAATGTCCATAACTGGATAGCAAATGGCGAGCCAGCCATGAAAACCCTGTTCCAGAGTGCTTATGACACCTTGAAACCAGGTGGCGTATTTGGCGTGGTTGAACATCGTTTGCCAGCCGGTAAAACCCAGGACGAAAAAGCCAGCACAGGTTATGTGCATGAAAGCTATGTCATCAAACTGGCCGAGAGCGTAGGCTTCAAGCTGGCGGGGAAATCTGAAGTCAATGCCAATCCAAAAGATACTGCCGACCATGAAAATGGCGTGTGGGCCTTGCCACCTACCCTGGCCAACAAGGAAAAAGACAAAGCCAAATACCAGGCCATAGGTGAAAGTGACCGGATGACACTGAAGTTCGTCAAACCTTAAGGCAAGCTCACTGGCAAGACAGGCAGTAACAGCCTATGATGACTGTTACTGCCTTTTTGATTGGGTGCTTTCATGTTCAAGAAATACCTTTTAGTGTTTGTATGTGGCTATTGCCTGCCTGTAGCCGCTGCTGACAAATACCTGATCGACTCTGAGCATACTTTCAGCAATTTTGAATACAAGCACTGGGGCTTGTCCTTGCAGCGCGGCCGCTTTGACAAGAATAGTGGCAGCATAGAACTCGACATGGATAACAAGACTGGCAGCCTGCAAATTGCCATCGAAGCTGACTCCATCAATACTGGCTCTGATACTTTCAACAATATCCTACGCTCAGAAAATTTTTTCAATGCTGCAAAATATCCAAAGATCTCTTTTCTGTCGAACAGGCTGATCTTCAATGAAGACAAGCTGGTGCAGGTGGAAGGTGATTTGACAATCAAGGATGTTACCCGCAAGGTGACCGTAGATATCACGCATTTCGAGTGCCGCTTCATGATCCTCTACTTGAAGCGTGCCTGCGGTGCAAATGGCAATACCAAAATCCTGCGCAGCGATTATGGTGTTGGCCGCTACGTGCCCTTTGTCAGCGACGAAGTGACTTTGTCCTTCAGTGTTGAAGCCATCAAAGATTAGGTGTACCGGATCACGACTGCGCCTGCTACTGCCAGCATGATGGCAGCCAGGCGTCTGGCAGAAATTGTTTCGTGCAGCACCCAGGCAGCAATTGCCGTGGCAAACAGGATGGAAGTTTCACGCAAGGCCGCGATGGCGGCCACAGGTGCCAGCGTCATAGCCCATAGTGCCAGTCCATACGAAGCGACAGAACCTGCACCACCGGCTATGCCGAATAAATATTTGCCCCTGATATAGGCAAGAAAAGTCTGCCTGTTTCTGAGCATGACAAGTGCCAGCAACACCAACGCCGTCAGCAAGAAAATCCACATGGTATAGGCAGCAGGCGCACCCGACTTGCGTACACCTATACCATCTACAACGGTATAACCGGCGATGAAACACGCATTCAGCAAGGCAAAGCCACGGCTCAATAATGCTTGATTTCCAGCCCCTGTTTTGCGTTCACCAGACAGGCTTAAACCAAGTATGCCCAGTACCAGCATAGCCAGCCCCAACCAGCGCAAGACGGGCACAGCCTCGCCTAAGACAGTGCCGCTGACCAGCGCGACCAGCAATGGTGCCGTCCCGCGCATGAGTGGATAAGCCTCGCTCATGTCACCATGCCGGTAAGCTGCTGCCAGCAAATAGAAATATACCACCTGCAAAGCTACCGATGCCAGCATGAATACCCAGCTACTTGCATCCGGCTGGCGTACAAAAGGCAAGAGCACTACACAAACCGCGCCAGCACCGGAAGTCACCAAGACGGTATTAAAGTATTTATTATTGCCAACCTTAATGACCGCATTCCAGGCAGCATGCAAGAATGCTGCGAACAGGACGACGAGTACAACCAGTGTTGACATGGATATGCAGGCTAAAAGAAGTCGATAAAAAGTAAGCGGATATTAACATTTCCTGCATATGAATTGCTGCGGTGCTTTTCACGGCATTCTCCATATTGTCAACGTAACGGGCAATTTCGCATTTCTCATAAATGCCACTGTAAAATCATGAATGCCAAACATCACTTTCTTACCGTTTATAAAAATGTCGCCAAGCTTACGCCCCGTCCTGATGGATGACTATGCTGTGATCGCTCGCTGGATAACCAGTGCGCAAGCTTGCTCACGCTGGGCTGGGCCCACCGTAACTTATCCTTTTAAGCAAAATGACTTGCCCGCACTACTGGCAAAGCCGCAAGCACAGTCGATAGTCCTGGTTGACGCCAACTTGAAGATCGTCGGATACGCCCAGTTCTGGCCACGGGATGAACAACGTGTGCACCTGGGCCGCATCATCGTTTCGCCAGCGGCACGTGGGAAGGGCTATGGCAGACTATTGTGTGAGCAACTGATGCAGTTGGCCATCACTGAAACAGGCTTGCCCGTGCTCAGCCTGCGCGTCTACCGCGACAATCCGGGTGCGCTGCATTTGTATCAGCAACTAGGCTTTGCAGAGATCGAGGCGGATTCCAATGACGAAGTACTGGCAATGGAATACAAAGTGAAATGAATGGCGAAGCCAGATAGCGGCTTCGCCAGAGAGCCTGTCTCAGTTCATCTTAACCAGCGTAAGTGAAGGTATCCACGCTGGTGGTATAGCTGGAACTGGTGACGGTGCTGACATACACATACTCACCCTTGGCCTGAGTAGGCGTGACGGTGATCAGCATATAGCCACGACGATAAGTGTCTATGTAAGTGATGTCATCCACCAAGGCCTTGATGGTGCCTGCCAGTGTTGCAGGAGGCACGACTGATGGCGGGAACACACTTTCAAAACCGGAGGAAGTCACCGACATGCCAGCAAATTCTGCACCTACTTGCGTGCCATCTGGCAGTGTCAGTTTATTGAACCAGGCATTATGGCTATCACCGGACAAGACCAGGAATTTCTTGCCTGCCGTTTTCAATTTCGCAGCGGAGTTGAACACGGCATCGCGCGCATTTGGATAACCTTCCCAGTTGTCGAAGGTATAGGAAATTTTGGGATTCTTCAGCGGATCAAGCAAGTCTTTTTGCGTCTGTGTTTGCGCCGCTGTCGGGGTCGCTTTGGCCGTCAGATAGGCAGTCACGGATTCTGCGCTCAGATTGGTTTGCAGTACAGACACTGGCAATTGAACGCGCCCCATGACAGTCTGGTTACCCAAGATTTGCCAGGTTGCCTTGGACGAACTCATTTGGCTATCCAGCCAGGCTTGCTGGGTAGTGCCCAGCAACTGTTTGTTTTTGTTAAAGGCATAAGGCAGGAACTTGGGATCAGCCACATCACGGCCTTGTGCATCGACCATGCGGTCTGGTGCCTGTTCGCGACCGATGATGCGGGTATCGAGCATGTGCAGGGACAACAAATTGCCGAAATCAAATGAACGGTAAATTTTCAGCAGATTGGCTGCGTCTGGTGAACGTATTGGCATCCACTCATGATAGACCTGGCTGGCCGCTGCCTTGCGTGCAGCCCAGGTACCCTGCGTTGCAGGATTATGGTTTTCTGCATTATCTATCCAGGCATTGTTGGCGAACTCATGATCATCCCAAATGGTGATCATGGGCATACGCGCATGCAGGGCTTTCAAATAAGGGTCTGCCTTGTGCAGGGCATGGCGGGCGCGGTAATCGGCTACTGTAACGATCTCGCTGGCAGGTGCAGATACGCGGCCTGCGACTTGTGAAGCGGCTGGTGGATAGACACCATCCTTGTATTCATAAATATAGTCACCCAGGTGCAGGGCGAACTGGGCACCTGAAGATACCGCACTGTCATAGGCATTGAAGTAGCCAGCAGGATAATCACTGCAAGAGAACACAGCCAGCTTGACCTGGTCTATATTGCCTACTGGCAGCGTGCGGGTTCGGCCAACCGGGGATACGCTATTATTCGGCGCGACAAAGCGGTAGTAGTATTCAGTATTTGCAGCCAGGCCAGTAGCATCGACCTTGGCGGTGAAACCTGAACCAGAACTTGCTGTTACCTTGCCAGAGAACAGTACAGTCGCAAAACTCGCATCGGCCGCCATTTGCCAGGTCAGGTCCACGCTGACATCTGTCGATATCTTGGCGTGGGTCCACAAGATCACGCGGTCAGCCAGAGGGTCGCCACTGGCGACACCGTAATTAAAAGCTGCCATCTCGCCATTTAACACCGTGGAAGAACCGCCACAGGCAGTTAATACACCGCCAGATGCCATCACGGCAGCGACGGAAGACATCTTGATAACGAAGCCACGTCTGGCAATATTTGCTGGCGCTTTTGAATTTTTCTTCTGATCGTTTTGCATCTGGCTACTCCCCTGGAAAATGAGAGATAGTAGGACTGCCTTATGTCAGGGATATGACGCTAACGACGATTCTCTAAAGAAAGTCTAGAGCATGCACTCTAGTGAATAAAAAGGCGCTGGCGCAGAGTTTGCAAAAACTGGGCATAATGAGTTTTTCCAATTTTTCCAGTATCCCACACCGAGAGGCTCCCATGATAGAAGTCCACCACTTAAAAGAATCACGCTCACGTCGTATTACCTGGTTGCTGGAAGAACTGGGGCTGGATTACACCGTCATCTCGTATGACCGCGATCCCAAGACGCGTCTGGCACCGCCTGAGCTGCAAAAGATACACCCTCTGGGTAAAGCCCCTGTCATACGAGATAAAGACCAGACGCTGATAGAGTCCGGTGCCATCATCGATTACCTGATCCGCACTTATGGTAATGGCAGCCTGGCTCCTGCCGTGGGCACGGCTAACTACAACCGCTATGTACAGTTCCTGCACTATGCCGAAGGTTCAGCCATGTTGCCACTACTGCTGAAGCTGTATGTGAGTCGCCTTGGTGAGGCTGGCGCACCGCTGCACCCACGTATCAACGGCGAGGTGGCAAACCATTTCAGTTATCTGAATAGCGAGCTGGAAAGCCGTGATTACTTTGTTGGCGACAGCTTGACGGGCGCAGACATACAATTATCCTTCGCCATACAGTCAGCAGTGCGCGGCGCAGGTCGTGAAGCCTTCCCTAACCTGACACGCTTTGTCGATATGGTAGCGGCTCGTCCTGCCTATCAAAGAGCCGTAGAAAAATATAGTGAGTAATATCAGCGGCCTGCAATTCGATGCCAGGATTGACAGGTACGATTGCATGCTCTATCTTCGCATTGCGGCGGACCCTGCAAGCTGGCGCTCAGACGCAAGTCCATAGTGCCTCTGCGGGGTTACCCCGCGGCATAAATTTACCTGGTATTTCATCGCGTGAGCCTGCCTGCACTTCATGCAGGACAGCTCACACTATACGAGACTGGTTGCAGGCTCTCCGCCGCCCCTTCATTACCTGAAAGCATGGACACACCCAAGCAGGTCGCCTTAGCCATTGCCGATGCCTTACTGGCAGGTGAATTCAGTCATATCGCACTGATGAAAAACATGAGCTGGGTATTGGGGAAAAAATGGCCGTGGATACCGTCACTGTGCCAAAAAATTTACCTGCATGCTGGCCCGCATTTTTATCATTACAGTCGTCATGAAATGGCCGCACTTATAGTGGATGACCGTGGTTTCGACGATGCCTGGCGTGGTAAAGATAAACCGCAAATCAAACAGTATTGCCTGCAGCCAGCCATTGCACCAGAAAAACCAGCATGGCTGCAAGCTTTGGCCTTGCCTGAACTCAGCAACTCTGCTGATCTGGCAAAACACCTCAACCTGAGTATCGGTGATTTGGCCTGGTTTGCCGATCAATGGCGGCAGGATGCGCAAGCATCATCACAACTGGGACACTATCATTACCGCTGGCTGGAAAAAGCTACTGGCGGTTGGCGCTTGCTGGAAGTACCCAAGTCACGCCTGCGCAATATACAAAGAAAAGTTCTGCAACAGATACTGAACCGTGTGCCGCCGCATGCAGCAGCGCAGGCATTCCAACATGGTCGCTCCAGTCTCAGCCATGCTGCACAACATACCGGGCAGCGCGTTGTGGTGAGACTGGATTTGAAAGATTTCTTTACAAGTATTACCGGCTCCCGCCTGCATGCCCTGTTTGCCAAGCTAGGTTATCCGGAAAAAGTTGCAGGCACGCTGGCACGACTATGCAGCAACCGCACGCCCACCGCCATCGTCAAAGACAAGGCCAGCAACTCACAGGCCTCAGTCAGTTCAGGTCATTTACTACGTAGCCCACATCTGCCGCAAGGTGCACCGACCTCCCCTGCCCTCGCCAATCTCTGTGCATACCGACTTGATATTCGTCTGCAGGCTTTGGCAGATAGGATGCAGGTCAGCTATAGCCGTTATGCGGATGACCTGACGTTTTCTGGTAATGCGCAATTTGAGCAAAGCCTGGCGCGCTTCATCCCGCAAGTAGCAGCTATCGCGATAGAAGAAGGTTTTGTATTGAACTATAGAAAAACCCGCATCATGCGGGCCGCGACCAGGCAGCAAGTCACAGGCATTGTCGTGAACAGCCACTGTAATGTCAAACGCAGCGATTACGATACTCTGAAAGCGATATTGACTAACTGCCTGCGCAGCAACCCGGCATCACAAAACCGCGAAGGACATGCCAACTTTCGCATCCACCTGGCAGGCAAGCTGGCCTATATGCGCATGATCAATCCTGCACGCACGGCAAAGCTGCAAGCCTTGTTCGACCAAATCAACTGGTCAGACACACCAGTGGTGGCTTAACGACGAATTGCCGCCCAGGCCAGCATCGCCCAGCCCGCCAGGAAGGCCACACCACCTATCGGCGTAATCGCACCCAGCACACGTATGCCAGTCAAGGCCAGTGCATACAGGCTGCCACTGAAAATGATGACCCCTGCCAGCATGGCCCAGGCTGCCTTGCGTAACAGGGCATTATCCTGCTGTTGCAACATGATGCCCAGCGCCAGCATACCCAGGCCATGCACCATCTGGTAAGTCACAGCCGTTTGCCAAATAGCCAGCATGTCGGCACTCAGCATTTGCTTCAAGCCATGTGCACCAAAGGCACCGGCAGCCACGCCTATGAACATGAGGATGGCGGCGGTAGCGACGAAGAAACGAGCTTGCATGATGGGTTCCGGGCTAATAGAGAAACGCTATTTTAAAGCCTTGCGGCTTTGCTGACTGAGCAAATAGTCAGGCGAAAAAAAACCGCCACGCAAAACATGGCGGTTTCAAAATTATTTAAGGCTTGATTACGCAGCTTTTTGCGCAGACTGTGCAGTATTAAACTCTGCAATCAGCGTCGCTTCCTTGGCCTTGGCGGCCTTGAAATGCCTTTCCTTGACGTGGCCATAACCGCGTATGTCTTCAGGAATGCTGGCAATCGCCACTGCTTTGGTCAAATTATCTGCATTCAGCAAAGGCAGCAACTTGTTCAGGGTTTGCTTGTACTCGACTGGCAAGGCTCGTTCCATCCTGCGCTCTTCGGTGTAACCGAAAATATCAAAAGTGCCGCCACGCAGGGACTTGAACTTGGCCAGTACGCCAAAAGCTTTCATCATCCATGGGCCAAACTGTTGCTTGATCAAATGGCCCTTGTCATCACGCTTGGCCAGCAGCGGCGGAGCGAGGTGGAAGTTGATGGCGTAGTCACCTTCAAACATGTCAGCAATTTTCTTTTGGAATTTGCCGTCAGTGTACAGGCGGGCGACTTCATATTCGTCTTTGTACGCCATCAGTTTGAACAGGTATTTGGCTACTGCTTCAGTCAGGCGCAAAGGCTTGTTGCCATCGACGAGTTTGCTTTCTGCTGCTTTGACTTGCGCAACAAACTCACTGTACTGGCTAGCGTAAGTTGCATCCTGGTAATCTGTCAGGAAAGCCACGCGCTTGTTGATGGTGTCTTCCAGTGTCGATGCACGTTTCAGTTCTATGACTTGAGCAGGCGTTACCAGACGCTGTACTGCTGCCAGATCATGCGCAGCCAGGCGGCCCCAGTTGAATGCCTGCTTGTTGAAGTCTATCGATACGCCATTGAGTTCAATGGCGCGCATCAAAGCGACTTCTTCCAGCGGAACCCAGCCCTTTTGCCAGGAATATCCAAGGATGAACATATTGGTGGCGATATTGTCACCCATCAAGGCCGTGGCTATCGAGGCTGCATCTATCATGTCTACGCGGTCGGCACCACAGGCTTTACGAATATCATTCTCTGCTGATTCAGCCGGGAATTGCCAGTTCGGATTCTTGATGAAAGTAGAAGTTGGTGAACCATTGGCATTGATGGCGGCATGCGTGCGGCCATCACCCATGCGTGACAGCGCATCCTTGCCTGCTGTCACGATGAGGTCACAGCCTATGACCAGATCAGCCATGCCTGTGCCTACACGGGTTGACTGTATGTCGTCAGCCTTGTCAGCCAGGCGTACATGTGACATCACCGCACCACCTTTTTGCGCCAGACCTGTCATGTCCAGCACGGAGCATGCTTTACCCTGTAAATGCGCAGCCATGGCCATGATCTGGCCTATGGTGATAACGCCAGTACCACCGACACCGGTAACCAGTACACCGAAAGGTATCTTGGTATCAGGCAAGGCTGGATAAGGCAGTGTATTCACGTCGAGTGCATTGCCCGGTTCAATTTTTGCTTTTGCCGGTTTCTTGAGCTTGCCGCCTTCAACGGTGACAAAGCTGGGGCAGAAACCTGTGACGCAAGAAAAATCCTTATTGCAAGAAGACTGGTTGATCTGGCGTTTGCGACCAAATTCGGTTTCCAGCGGCTCTACTGACAGACAGTTCGATTGCACTGAGCAATCGCCACAGCCTTCGCAGACTGCTTCATTGATGACTGCACGTTTGGCAGGATCAGGGAAGCCAGGTTTGCCATCCTTGTCGAATTTTTTCCTGCGGCGGCGTTTTTCAGACGCACAGGTCTGGTCATAAATCATGGCCGACACGCCTTTGGCCACGCGCAGTTCGCGCTGCACGGCATCCAGTTCGCTACGATGGCGCACGGTGACGCCTGGCGCCCATGGATAGCCTGCACCATATTTTTCTGGCTCATCAGTAACGACGATAATAGGGCCGACGCCTTCAGCAGCGATCTGGCGGGAGATCATGCCAGGGTCCAGCGGGCCATCAAATTCTTGCCCACCCGTCATGGCGACGGCATCATTGAACAGGATTTTGTAGGTGATATTGACTTCACCCGATACCGCAGCGCGTATCGCCAGCAAACCCGAGTGATAGTAAGTACCATCACCCAGATTACAGAACACATGGTTCTCGGTGGTGAACGGTGCCTGGCCTACCCAGGTCACACCTTCCGCACCCATGTGGGTGAAGGTGGAAGTTTCACGGTCCATCCAGGTCACCATGTAATGGCAACCGATACCAGCCAGGGCACGACTGCCTTCAGGTACTTTAGTCGATGTATTGTGCGGGCAGCCGGAACAGAAATGCGGCACACGGTCTTTGTTAGGATCAGGTTTGGAGATCACATTCAGCATGGATTCCTTGGCTTCCAGATAGGCCACGCGCTCTTTGACGCGTTGCTCTACCGGATGACCAGCGAAGTAGCGGCTGATGCGTGAAGCAATCGCCCTGGCGATCTGTGCCGGGTTCAATTCATAAGTCGCGGGCAGCAGCCATTCACCATGGCCTGATCCATGCAGATTACTCCACTCACCACTGTCATCGAATTTGCCGACCACGCGTGGACGGACTTTGTCTTCCCAGTTATACAGTTCTTCTTTTAAAGCGTATTCAAGAATCTGGCGTTTTTCTTCGACGACGAGAATTTCTTCCAGGCCGGTAGCAAATTCACGCACACCTTCCGATTCCAGCGGCCAGGTCAATCCTATCTTGTACAGGCGTATGCCTATGTCTTTGGCGACTTGTTCATCAATACCCAGGTCAGCCAGTGCCTGACGGGTGTCGAGGTAAGATTTACCGGCAGTGATGATGCCTATCTTGGCAACCGGGCTATCCCAGATAATTTTATTGAGCTTGTTGGCACGCGCATAGGCCAGGGCCGCATACCATTTGTAGTTGTTCATGCGGATTTCTTGCGCCAGCACCGGGTCTGGTGTGCGGATGTTCACGCCATCGGCGGGCAAGACAAAATCTTCAGGAATAACTGGTTTGACGCGATCAGGATCAATGTCGACCACGGCACCGGATTCCACGATGTCAGTCACGCATTTCATCGATACCCACAGGCCGGTATAACGCGACATGGCGATGCCATGCAGGCCGTAGTCCAGATATTCCTGCACGGTAGATGGATACAAGACCGGGATACCGCAGGCTTTGAGGATATGTTCACTCTGATGCGCTGCAGTGGAAGACTTGGCGGCATGGTCATCACCAGCCACTACCAGTACACCACCATGTTTTGAGGTGCCAGCCAAATTTGCATGTTTGAATACGTCGCCGCAACGGTCTACACCAGGGCCTTTGCCATACCACATGGCAAACACACCATCATATTTCGCGCCAGGGAACATATTCACCTGTTGCGTGCCCCAGACTGTCGTGGCTGCCAGATCTTCATTCACGCCCGGGTGAAATTTGACATGGTGCTTGCCAAGATGTTTTTTTGCCTTGGCAGCGGTCAGATCGACGTTGCCCAGAGGTGAGCCACGATAACCGCTGATATAGCCGCCGGTATTGAGGCCCGCTTTTTCATCGGCCTGGCGCTGCAACATCATCAGGCGTATCAGGGCCTGGGTGCCGGTCATGAAGGCGCGGCCGCGCTCCAGCGTAAATTTATCGTCCAGGGAAATATTGTTGTCGATCAGCGCCTGCTGCTCGGCTTTGAGGGGTGCGTTCATGGGGTCTCCGTGCTTTTTTATCGTGTGGCAATGGTGTGCGCAACAAAACAGAATCACCTTGTGAGTGAATCATATACTTTTTAATGTAGATTGAATGATGAAAGGCGAACTAGTTCAATCTACTCAGTTATGGGTCGCACATTACCATGCTGTATTGCTCAACCCAATGGACAGTGCCTCACAAAAAGACCAGTACAGTATGACTGACACCCAAGAAAAGTGTACTGGTCACCATGAATTCAGTATTGAAATATTTGTTTTTTATGCATTCAATTTCTATCGTATCAATATCAATAATCTGGGAGAATAGGCTGTAAGCAGAAGCAGGCCCACAGCAAATCAGGCAGTGAGGCAATGATGCCGTAACGCAAGGATTCGTATGTCCGTGAATAAAACCAGTCTGACCGACAAGATCATGCACCCCTGTACAGTGCTGATGAGTAAGCTCAGTTTGCGTAGCAAATTGCTGGGCATCTTTATTCTTTTGCTACTGCCTTTGTTGTTTTTTGCCAGCCTGACGCTCAAGCAGACCCACGATGAAGCCTTAAAAGCGCATGGGGGCTTATTGGGAGTTGAGGCGAATGGCCTGATCATGAAAGTCGTGATACAGACACAGAAACACCGCGGCCAGGTGAACCTCAAACTATCTGGCCAAAATCTGGATGATGACCTGCTTAAAACCCGGTCTGACTTAAAAACCAGCCTCGATCAGCTTGATTTGTTCCTCAATAACAACACCACCCTGGGCTTGCAAGCGCCATGGAAAGCCAGTGCTGACGAACTCAGGCAACTCGCAGCAGGCCAGATCGCCGCCAATGTGAAAGACAATGTTGCCCAGCATAGCCGCCTGATCAGGCAAAGCTTGCAGTTTTCTGCCCTGCTCAATGAAAGGGCGGGATTGCTGACGAATAGCGACAGTGCAAATTTTCTTTTGCTGGACGTCTCCATGCGCAAGCTGCCAATCTGGATAGAACATCTGGCACTGTTGCGGGGGCTGGGTGCCAGCTATATCAAAACCGGGACCATGGAATTCCCGGAAAAAGCAGGCATATTCTCACGGCTGGATGCCTTGCAGGCTTCCATGAATGGCGTGGTTGATCTGGATGAGGCAATGCAGCGCGCAGGCTTGAACGTGGCCACAGCAGAACAGACCGCTTTCGAGGCATCGCAGGCATTTGCAGCGCTAACCCGTAAAAACCTGTTGGCAGAAAGCATCAACGGCGAAGCCAATACCTATTTTGCCCAAGGCACACTCGCCATAGAAAAAGCCCTGGTATTGCAAACCCAGATGCAAGGCAAGCTGAGCGGGATACTGACAGACAGCAGCAAACAGATGGATTTGTATCAAAACCTGCTGAGCCTGGGCATAGCGCTTATTGTCATCCTCAGTTGTTATCTGGCACTGGGCTTTTATCGCGACTTCATTTCCGCCTTGAACCAGGTCGGGCGGGCAGCCCATGCTGTTGCTGCTGGCGACCTGACAAATCACATACGCATCATAGGCAAGGACGAGCTTGCGAAAACCGGCAATTTGCTGGAAGCCATGAATGGCAATTTGTCACGACTGGTCGCCAATGTGCGCAGCAATGCCAGCATGGTGGCTCAACTTGGCGAGGGCCTGGCGACGAACATCAGTGACCTGACTGTCAGAACCGAGCAACAGGCATCGAGCCTGGAACAAACATCGGCCAGCGTAGATGACCTTGCCGATACAGTGAAAAAAAATGCCGACAGTGCCAGGGCGGTCGACAACCTGGCAGCAAACTTGCGATTGATTACCGAATCGACAGGCGACGACATGCGTGCAGCAGTCGATTCCATGAATGGCATACACCAGAGCGCCCGCAAAGTGCAGGAAATCGTCAGCCTGATTGATGGCATATCTTTCCAGACCGATATTCTGGCGCTGAATGCGGCAGTAGAAGCTTCGCGTGCGGGTGAACATGGGCGCGGTTTTGCTGTTGTTGCCAGTGAAGTGCGCAGCCTGGCGCAACGCAGTGCCGACTCTGCCCGTCAGATCAGACGCCTGATTGATGATTCTGTGCAGAGGGTGGATCAGGGTGTCAATCAGATCAACAATGTCAACATGACACTGACTGATATCGTCGGCGGCATCCGCGAACTGGCGAATAATATCAATGCTATTTCTGTCGCTTCCAGTGAGCAAAGCAATGGCCTGTCGCAAATCTCTGAAGCCTTGCGCCATCTCGATGAAATTACCCAGAGCAATGCACAGATGGCAGAACAGGCCAAACATGCCTCCATCAGCCTGGAAGACAAGGCCCATGCGCTAACCAGGGCGGCATCTGCCTTCAAATTATTGCAAGGTACAGCCGATGAAGCGCATGCCCTGGTCAAGAAAGCCGTGACCTTGTATCAGTCCAGAGGCAGGCCTGCACTGCAAATCATCACAGCCAATACCGACAAACTGTATGCCGACCGCGATATGTATGTGTTTGCCTTTGACCGCAATGGGCAATACCTGGCTTTTGCAGGCAATGCCGCCAAGCTCAAGATCAACCTGTTTCATGTGGATGGCCTTGATGGCCGCAAACTGGTCAGGGATGCCTTTGATTTGCCTGAAACCGGCGGATGGGTCAATTACACGATTGTTAATCCAGTCTCGAAAAAGACGGAAGCAAAAACTTCTTATATAGAAGTGGTCGATGACAATCTCGTATTGGGTTGCGGGGTCTATCAACTGGAGTGAGATGAAAACGCCAGAAGCACATGGGCTGTGCGACTGAGGATATAATCACTGCATGAAACTCAAATTCACCAAAATGCATGGTGCAGGTAATGACTTTGTCGTTATTGATGCCATCAACCAGCACATCAATTTCACTCCTGCGCAGTGGAGGCTGATTGCCGACCGCCGCTTTGGCATAGGTGCAGACCAGATCCTGGTGGTTGAACGCCCGGAAAGCCAGGATGTTGACTTCCGCTACCGCATCTATAACGCTGACGGTGGCGAAGTTGAGCAATGCGGCAATGGCTCGCGTGCCTTCGTGCAGTTTGTCCTGGAAAAAGGCCTGACCAGCAAGTCCAGTATACGGGTGGAAACCATGTCCGGCATCATAGAACCACGCATGGGGGAGGATGGTAATATCACTGTCAACATGGGCGCACCAATACTGGAAGCTGCCCAGGTGCCATTCAATGCCGAAGGTCTGGAGTCCAGACCAGAGGGAAATGACAGCTTGTGGCCGCTGGACATCAATGGCAAGCAGGCCTGGATTTCTGCTGTGTCCATGGGAAACCCGCATGCGGTGCAAATCGTAGCTGCTGTGAATGACTTCCCGGTTGCCGTTGATGGCCCGCTCATAGAGCACCACCCACGTTTCCCGCGCCGGGTGAATGCTGGTTTCATGGAAATAGTGGCACGCCAGCAGATACGCCTGCGCGTGTTTGAACGAGGTGCCGGTGAAACCCTGGCTTGCGGTACGGGTGCCTGTGCGGCAGCCGTGGCTGGAATACGCCGTGGCTTGCTTGATAGCCCGGTACGTGTCAGCATGCGAGGTGGCGAACTCTCTATTGCCTGGGCAGGAGAAGGACAGCCAGTCTTCCTGAGCGGCCCCGCCGTCACCGTCTTCGAAGGCGAAATTAATTTAACAGAAACACAATGAATTCTACCGATATCGCCACCTACCTGATACAGCATCCGCATTTTTTTGAAGAACATGCCGAGTTGCTTGGTTCCATCAAGCTCACCAGCCCGGTCATGGGACGTGCCATCTCACTGCAGGAAAGGCAGATGGAAGTCGTTCGCGAAAAATATCGCAGCCTGGAATTGCGCATGGCAGACTTGCTGCGTATCGCCGAAGAAAATCATGATATCAGCCAGAAATTCCAGCGCTGGACGCGGGCGCTTTTATTGGCACGCAATGATGTTGATCTGCCACATGCCTTGACCCAGGGTTTGCAAGACATTTTTGAATTGCCACATGCCACCCTGCGTTTGTGGAATGTCGCAGAAGATTTTGCTCATACCTGGTTTGCCAGCTCCACCAGTGATGATGCGCAATTGTTTGCCAAGGGCTTGACTACACCTTATTGTGGCAAGAACCATGATTTTGAAGCGGCAGCCTGGCTGGAAACTGATCAGGTGATTGAATCCCTGGCGATGCTGCCTTTGCGCCTGTCGGCAACCGGGCCTACCTTTGGCTTGCTGGTATTGGGTTCACCTGACCCTAATCGCTATACCAAGGACATGGCCACAGATTTCCTCAGCAAAATTGCCGATACCAGTAGTGCGGCCCTGAGCTGTATGGTGGACATGTAAGGTTTCACTTCCCGCTGAAGGTTGGTATGAATACGCAAGATCAGTATCTGGCCAATTATCTGGAAGTCTTGCGCAGTCAGAGGCAATTGTCGCAGCACACGCTGGACAGTTATTTGCTGGATTTGCATGAACTTATCAAGCTCGCCGGGACCGCCGAACTGCTGAGTCTGACGACACATCATATACGGCGTTTTGCTGCACAGATGCATGCGGGCGGACAAAACGCCCGTAGCATTGCCCGCAAGCTATCCAGCTGGCGCGGCTTTTACCGCTGGCTGCTGGAAGAGCACGATCTGGCCGCGAACCCGGTAGAGGGAGTACGCGCCCCCAAGAAAGGCAAACCCTTGCCCAAAGCGCTGGGGGCGGATGATGCGGTGCACCTGGTCGCCCATAAGGGTGGGGACCTGCCCACAGCACGCGCCAACCGTGCCATGTTTGAACTCTTGTATTCCAGTGGATTGCGGGTATCTGAACTGGCCAGCCTGGATGTGATGGCTGTCAATGAGTCCGGCTATAGCTCGGCGGGCTGGGTTGATCGCCAGGAGGGTGAAGTGCATGTCACTGGCAAAGGGGGCAAGCAACGTATCGTGCCTGTTGGCAAACCCGCGCTGGACGCATTACAGGACTGGCTGGCTATTCGTCCTACGCTGTTAAAAGCTGACCCGCACCCGCTATTCTTAAGCGAGCGTGGCACACGTATTTCTGTCCGTCTGATACAACTGCGCCTGAAGGCACATGCACAAACGCTGGATATACCAGCGAATGTGCATCCACACATGTTGCGCCATTCCTTTGCTTCGCATGTACTGCAGTCGTCCGGTGACTTGCGCGCAGTGCAGGAAATGCTGGGCCACAGTTCGATTTCAGCGACCCAGGTCTATACCTCGCTAGACTTCCAGCATCTGGCCAAAGTCTACGACCAGACCCATCCGCGCGCTAAAAAATAGCGCAAGACATCAACGCAATACCATTTCAACGCGGCGATTTTTGGAACGCCCGGCTTCAGCCGCATTGGATGCGCGTGGAGCCAGCGGCCCGACACCTTTGGGATCAGACGGCCATCAGGGATACCATAGGTTTTCAGTGCATCCACCACGGCCTGGGCACGTTTACCGGACAAAGTCATGTTGTAGTCGAGTACTCCCTGGGTATCGGTATGGCCAACAATGTAGACAGCTGCGGTATTGCCCTTCAGGTATTTCGCCATTTCATCGAGTTGTGGTTTGGATTCTGGCTTGATCACCGCTTTGTCGGTGTCGAAATACAGTCCATAAAAACTCACCGCGCCATTGGCAGCCAATTCCTTGCTGATCGCATCAGCGTCAACGGTGACGATATTTTGTTCCATTGCTTTGGGTTCCAGCACTTCTACCAAAACGGCAACGCGGTCATTCATGCTGTCGGTAACATCACCCATGGCGCCACCAGAATTGAGTGCTGCATACACACCCACATAAGTCGTCGCTGGCCCCGTACCTTTTTGCAGCAAGGTATAGCGCAGATCCTTGACACCATCAAACACTGCCTGCACAAAACGATTGCGGTTGGCATCATACCCCTCACCCTGGACATGGGTACGCTTTTCGTTCCAGTTGTATTTCAGGTTCTTGAAGGAGGGGCCGCAGCTGTCGTTATCACACTGGAATGCAGGCTTGAAGCCTTTGCTGGCCAGGCTGTCAGTGAAGTTGCGGAACACTTCCAAAGACGAGCGCCCTTTCGGCACTATGTAAACTGTGCGGGTCAGCGCACCTTCGGCCTTTTGCACTTTGGAGAATTTCTTGTTGCTGCTGTAGTCTGGCTCAGTCGCAGGGCCAGCCGGGAAGGAAAATTCATCATAGGCTTTGCGCGTCTGCAACAGGATACTTGAGCCCTGGTAACGCCCGGTCAGTGGATGATCCTTGGCATTCGGTGCATCTGTTGTCAACACTTTTTCATAGGCTGGATCCGTTGCCGCATGGGCCAGCGAACTGATGAGCAACGGTAGGACCAGCAAAGACGATTTCAGCACATTGTGCATGATTTTCCAAGCTCTTTGGGAATAAAGTTCTCCACAATAGCTAACAAATGTGGCACAGGATTTTGCTAGAAAGTGCCCATTTCTATTTACTTATAAAAAAAGATGAAAGCAGTGTATCCACGCTCCCAATAGTAGAAAGACGAAGGCCGTTCGAGAAATGGCGACAGCACAAACTCGCTCCCCAAAAAAAACGGCACATTCACATGTGCCGTTTTTTCGAAGCAAAAACTATTATCAACTACCGATACGGCCACCGTCATTTTTTGTAATCACGATAGTAGCTGAGCGTGGGCGTTTGCCTGCACCATAGCCAGCGTTGCTTGGCCACTGGCTGGTGTATTTGCTTGGATCAGCAATGTTTGCCATTGCTGTCGTCTCGCCAGGATGTTGTATATTGACAAACAACGCTTTTCCATCTGGAGTTTCGGCGATACCAGTCAATTCACAAGCCACTGGACCAACCAAGAAGCGTTTCAGTGTATCTGCTGTTGGTTTTTTACCTACATAAGTGCTGACATCCAGTGTCCCACCTTCTTTTTTTGGATAGCTCAAAGTGACTTTCGCGCCATCACCGACTTGCCCTGGCAAACCTGCAAGCATCATGCAATTAGTCACATCAGTGTAAGCACCGTCATCTGTCTGTATCCAGCAGATTCCGGTAGCAGGGCTGAAAGCAAGTCCGTCTGGGCTGGACATGTCTTGATCATTTGTCAGGCTGGACAAATTGATTTTGCCAGCATCTGCGCTTGCTTCAGCGGCAAACAGATAGACATCCCATGTAAACACCAAAGCAGCAGAACCATCGGCACCTTCCTTCATGCGCAGAATATGGCCATTCGGATTGCCGTTTTGAGCGGTCGTACCCTTCATGTCGGTATAGGCACGTGGGTTGGCAGAATCAGGTACCAGTTGTGAGGAGCCTGTTGGATCAACATTGCGATTGCTGTTATTGGTCAGTGAGTAATAGATTTCACCATTGGCCGGGTTTGTTGAACACCATTCTGGTCTATCCATCTTGGTTGCACCCACTGCATCTGCAGCTAGGCGTGCATTCACGCAAATATCTGCTTGATCAGCAAATTTGTAAGTAGCAAAGTTCGCGATGAGAGGATTACTCATACTCAACTCTACCCATTTACCGCTTCCGTCTGCGGAGAACTGAGCTACAAACAATTTTCCACTATCAAGATACTTGTCGCCTGTAGCCAAAACATTGCTTGACGTTGCATCCGCGGCATCCCAGTTTGCTGTCGACACAAACTTGTAGATGTATTCGTTACGGGAATCATCACCCATGTAAACCGCCAGCGGTTTACCTGCGACTGGCTTACCAAAAGCTGCACTTTCATGCGCAAAGCGACCAAGGGCAGTACGTTTTTTTGCCAGTTTGGTTTTATCATAGGCGTCCATCTCGACGATGTAGCCCATACCGTTCATCTCATTACGGTAGTCATCGCTACCATTTGCAGAAGTGCCAAGCTTGCTGATATTCCAGCGTGCATATTTGTCATCCGTACCACCTGTTTCCCAGCCATGACGGGAATTACCTCCCTGGGAACTGCCATAACGCTTAAGTGCAACAACACTCTTGTCACTTGCCCGTGCTGCATCATCAGCTGCGCCGCGTGTGAAGTAACCTGCCCAGTTTTCCTCACCTGTCAGGAAGCTATTCCAGGGTGTTTTTCCTGTACCACAGTTATTCAACGTGCCACGCGTTTTTTGTCCATTGCCAGAGTACTTTGTGACAGCCAAGGCGTTTCCACGCACAGGGCCCGAGAGCTCCATGTCAGTCAAGCAAGTGAAGCGACGATTGAAGCTGGAATCTTTGACATATTCCCACTTGCTGCCAGTTTTGCGAACCTCAACAAAAGACACACCGTGCAGGGCCGTTTCTTTATCAACTTCCACTGCGGGGCGTGGCAATGTGGAAGTTCCGCCATTAGCATGAATGAAAAATGAAGAGCGCGTCTGGTCAGTAGTCGCCTCGTGATTTACGCCAAGCAAGCCACGTTCTACTGAACTAGCAGACGGCTTGCCATCCGCTGATAAACCGAACCATTCCATGCCGTCATGATGATCGCCGGCACGGTTCTCAAAATCGGTATCCGTACCGTCGTTTTTGTAAGCTGGTGTAGCTGCTGTCAGCGGATCACCCAAAGCATATATAGCAGTAGCGGTATAGCCAGCAGGCACAACAACTACGTCAGCCAGACTCTTTGCAACTGCGGTGAAACCTAACAGTTTTTCAACTGGTGTAGTAACAACCGGTGTTGTTGAGATTGGTGCAGCGGTGTCATTTGATCCACCGCAAGCTGCCAGACCGACACTGCCAAACATGGCACTGACTGCCGTAGCTACGCCACCACGCAGCATATTGCGACGGCTGACACGAGTCTCCAGGACTGAGCTGAAGTGCTCGTTCGTCGTTTCGTTGTATCCAATGTCATCAGGATCAATTGCTTTGATGTTGCGATCGCTAGGTTTGTTCATGGCTGAGTTTCCTTGGTATCTTAGGGAGGGACAGAAGCGCAGGAGTCTAGCTGGCAAACATGACATGTAAATGACATAGTAACGATTGCATGCTGCAGGAATGCGCATTCAGAAGATGAAAGTTACGCGACAGCTGATGCAGTAGTTGATTTTGGAGATAGTGATATTGCCTGCACCTGGGCTTGCAAGACTTCCTGAATTCCATTTACAAACATGCGGCTAGCAATCACACATGTTTTGCAACTGAATTGCATTTTGAGGCATAATACAGCTATGGCGCATGCCAGTTCTTGTGTCAGCCAGTAAAACCATGGACTTACGATGAAATTGCCGACCAACCGAGCCAGACCGGCCGCCCCTGCATATCACAACACAGCCTCCAGCCTGCTGTCGGGAGCGGGTGTGCGTGTGACCGGTGCACGCCTGAATGTCTTGTCAGAATTACTGGCCAGCCAGCGCGCCCTGTCCCATCTCGAAGTACAGGATGCTTTGCCAGAGATGGACAGAGTCACCTTGTACAGAGCGCTGGATTGCCTGACCGATGCCGGGCTGGCACATAAAATTTCTGGCGATGACAGGGTGTTTCGCTATAGCACAGGCAGTGAAACTGCCGGTAGCAAGGAACATCCGGCCCAGCATCAGCATGGGCATTTCAAATGTACGCGCTGTGCAAGGGTATTTTGCCTTGATGATGCCAAGCAACCAGTTGGCTTGCGTGAGCAATTGCAGGCAAGCTTGCAAACCTCTCTGGGACGAGGCTTTCAAAGTCACGATATAGAGCTGACCATCAAAGGCTGGTGCGCCGACTGCGCAAAGTAAACTGTAACTGTGAGAAAAAATCATGGCATTAATTCCTACCACTATCCTCACCGGCTTTCTCGGTGCTGGCAAGACCACGCTGCTGAACCGTATTTTGCAAGAAGAGCATGGCCACAAGATTGCTGTCATTGAAAATGAATTCGGCCAGGAAAATATAGACAATGAAATCCTGGTGCAGGACAGCAATGAGCAAATCGTGGAAATGAATAATGGCTGTGTCTGTTGCACGGTGCGCGGTGACCTGATCGTCGCGCTAAGCAAGCTGATACAGCAAAAGAATGAAGGCAAGCTGAGCTTTGACCGCGTCATCATAGAAACCACAGGCCTGGCCAACCCCGGCCCGGTGGCGCAAACGTTTTTTGTCGATGAAGAAGTTGGCACCTATTACATGTTGGATGCAGTTGTTACGGTAGTCGATGCCCGCCATGGCATGCAACAACTTGACGAACATGAAGAAGCCCAGCGCCAGGTTGGTTTTGCCGACAAGATCCTGCTGTCGAAAACTGATCTGGTCGATGCAGAAGCAGTGACGGCATTACGCGCCCGCCTGGCACGCATGAACCCGCGTGCACCCATCAGCGCCGTCGATTTTGGCAAGATTGCCATCAGCGAAGTGCTGGATCTGAAAGGCTTCAACCTGAATGCCAAGCTGGATCTGGACCCCGACTTCCTGCGTGCGGAAGAAGAAGAGCATGCGCACGAGCATGATGCCTGCGCTGACGATTGCACCCATGAACATCACCAGCACAAAGAACATGGTGATCACGGTGACCATGCTCCACACGTACACAACCACCATCACGCCCACCATTCTGACGATATCGCTGCCTTTGTCTTCAAGAGCACCCGCCCTTTCAATACCGGTCAACTGGATGAGTTTTTGGGTGGCCTGGTACAAGTCTTTGGACCGCGCATGTTGCGTTATAAAGGCGTATTGTTGATGGAAGGCGCAGACCGCAAGGTCATCTTCCAGGGCGTGCATCAAATCATGGGGACGGATGTCGGGGCCAAGTGGGGAGAAGATGAGTTGCGCGAAAGCAAGATGGTGTTTATTGGCAAAAATCTACCTAAAGACATATTTATTCAAGGTTTGGAGCATTGTTTGGTATAAACTAGCGGGCTATTGAAGTCAGACGTTGTCTGTCGTGCAAGTGGCATTCATGCAAATGTCATTTACTTTATCAATAAGGGGAGGATAATTGTCTGGGACAAATGTTGTTTCAGATTTGTTCTATGTATTAACCCGTCGTATCGAAAGTTAGCGAAGTGGCAACTAAATCACCTAAATCGACTGCTACAGTCAGCGCACCCGAAGCTCTGCTCACGGAGGAAGAAATCCTCAAGATGGGCGAGAAGGACTATATGAACGCTGCACAACTGGCATTTTTCAAGGCCCGTTTGCAGCAGCTTGAGAAGGATTTATTGAAGAACGCCGACGAAACCACCGAGCATCTTCGTGAAACCGTATTAGTACCAGACCCGGCAGACCGTGCCACGATAGAGGAAGAACACGCGCTGGAATTGCGCACCCGCGATCGTGAACGCAAATTGCTGAAGAAGGTACAGCAATCCATCAATAGTATTGATGAAGGCGATTACGGCTGGTGCGAAGAAACCGGTGAACCCATTGGTGTTCCACGCCTGCTGGCGCGTCCAACAGCGACCCTGTCGCTGGAAGCACAGCAAAGACGTGAAATGAAGCAAAAGTTGTACGGTGACTGAGCATTAACATCAATTTGTAACGCTTCTGGCTCACAAAAGCGTGCGGTGGCAACTGCGCGCTTTTTTATTGCCACAATATGCAACCAAGTTGCATACCAATGAACTTTTGCGCGATAATTCGTTCTTAATGCTGGTTCTTATTTGTCACACATAATGTGCTTTAATCCATTTAATTTGTACAATGACAAATAAATGTCGGTTTTTTACGACATATTCTCCAGCATTTTTTACTGCAAGATAAACCGGAAATTCAAACTGAAGATGTTACGGCCCCTACAGATCAATACGCACAATAGCAAACGCTGGTTGCTGTGCCTGCTATTGCCTGTCTTATTGTTCACACAATGGCTGGGGCTGGCACATAAGATTTCGCATGCTGGCTGGAACGGCAATCAAGCCCCTGCTGTTGTGCTGCAGCCTGCTGCGCAACTTGGCGCTTTCCTGTTCGGCAGCCAGGACGATGGCAATATCTTGCACTCTTGCGCCCTGTATGACGCTGCGACAGCAGCAGAATACCTGCAACATCTACCGGATGCCATGGCCAGCCATAGCAGCAAGGCAGTCGCTGGCTCCCGCGCAGCCATACTGAGCTGGCTGGCAGCCCTGCAAGTCCCCTTCTCTTCCCGCGCCCCACCTTCCCTGCTTGCATGATGAAAGCCCTGGCTTCCTTTACGAGGCCTGAGGTTATTTGATTTTTCAGGCGCAATGCTTGCGCCTGAGGTCTTGTCATTCTTCGCTCTATTTTTTGCCTCATTTCGCAAACAGGAAACACCATGGTTTTTCAACGCACACTGATCACCAGCGCCGTGCTGGCCCTTTTGACGCCTACCACTCAGGCCCTGGCCGAAAGTGCCCCCGGCAATACAATCAACACTGTCACCGTCACTTCCAATCCCATCAGTAACGATGAGAATATGCAAGTGCTTACCCCCGCCAAGATTCTTTCTGGACCTGAACTCAGGGCCAAAGTCGGCACTTCTCTGGGCGACACGCTGGGGAGCGAACTGGGTGTATCCGCTTCCGGTTTTGGTGCTGGCGCATCGCGCCCGATTATCCGTGGCCTGGAAGGCCCAAGGGTCAAGATCCTGCAAAATGGCATGTCTGTGGCGGATGTATCGAGCCTGTCGAATGACCATGCAGTCGCCAGTGAAAGTGCTACTGCACAGCAGATAGAAGTCTTGCGAGGTCCGGCGGCCTTGCTGTACGGCAGTGGCGCCATAGGCGGGCTGGTCAATGTCATCGACAACCGCATACCCACTGTTTTGAACAAGAAAGTGACGGGCGAAGCTGAAGTACGTCTGGGTACGGTGAATCAGGAAAAGAGCCTGTCGTTTTCCCTCGACGGCTCCAGCGGCGTCATTGGCCTGCATGTGGATGGCAGCAGCCGCGACACGGGAAACTACAAAATACCTGGCAATGGAAGTATGCCTTCCAGCTTTACCCGTGAATCTTCTTTGACAGCCGGCGCCTCGCTCATCCAAAACTGGGGGTATATAGGTGCGGCTGTACAAACACTGAATGACCGCTATGGCATACCAACGGAAGAACGTTCTTTCATCGATTTGAATCAAAACCGTCTGGATATTGATGGCTTGCTGAATTCACCATTAAGTGGTTTCGACAGCCTCAAATATAAATTCAGCGCGACCGACTACAAGCACACAGAAAAATCCGAAGATGGCACACCCATCACCAATTTCAAGAACCAGATGCTGGAAAGCCGCATCATCTTGTCTCATCCATCCTGGGCAGGTTGGCAAGGTAGCTGGGGTTTGCAGACCGAGCAGGTAAAGTTCTCTGCCTTGTCTGCTGAAACTGGCCGTGCCGACACTGTGCCCAACACCAAATCCACTTCTGTTGCTGCCTTTTTTGTAGAACAAAAACAATTTGCCGATGTCATGGCCAGCACAGGTATGCGCTTTGAAAATGTGAAGCGCACCCCGGACGCCAGTACTGGACTGAAAGCGCGTGATTTCAACTTGTTCTCAGCCTCTCTAGGTGGTCTGTGGCAATTTGATAAATCTTATGGTGCAGGCTTGAGTCTGTCATGGGCGCAGCGTGCACCGGCGACAGAGGAATTGTATTCAGCTGGCCCACATGAATCGACGGCCACTTTCGACATTGGTAGTGTCGATATGAAGAAAGAAGCTTCACGTAATCTGGAACTCAGCCTGCAAAAGACGCATGGCCTGCTGCGCTGGAAAATCAATGCCTTCTTGAACAAGGTGAATAATTACATCTACGGCCATACTAACGGTATCAAAGTAGATGAAGCAGGCATGCCCGATGCTGATGCCGAATTCACTTTGCGCAACTGGTCGCAGGCATCGGCCACCATACGCGGCGGTGAAGCCGAGATCAGTTACAATCTGCTGGGTGAAGGCTGGTCAGGCCGTGCTTTTGCCGATTATTCGCGCGGCAGTCTCGATAATTTGGGCAATTTGCCGCTGCAACCAGCAACCCGTACCGGCTTTGACCTGACTTACCGCACTGGTGGCTGGCGTGCGGGTGTGAATGTCTTGCATGCTCAGCGCCAGGACAGACTGGCTAGTTTTGAGGCTTTTGTTACACCAGCTTATACCAAGGTTGATACCAGCGTGACTTACACCCACCCTTACCAGAATATGCAACTGACCTGGTTCCTGATGGCGAAGAATCTCCTGAATCAGGATATCCGTCTTTCTACTTCAGTGTTGAAAGAAACCCTGCCACAACCTGGTAGAAATGTCATGGCAGGGCTCAGAGCCAGCTTTTAATGTTAAAAAATCAGCTAAGAATTGCAAGAAAAATGTAAGCAGATGTAATTGACACTTAAGTTATTAATTCATAAGCTGTTTGTATAGGAGGCGGTATCCGCCTCCATTTTCTGCAAAAATGCTGCTTTTTTGCAAGGTTTTCGACGATCATGGGGAGCAGTTAACAGAACATTCGACGAAAAACTGTTTCTTGTAGTTGAGCCCAGTCAACCATTCACACGGAAATCAGAATATACTAAGCACTCGTCAAATTCGCTGCCGGACTGTCAGCGCTTCTATTCTTATTCGGGAACAAAGTGGGGATTTTTTCTCTTTTCGGTAAAAAAGGTGTCAAGCAAGAAGATCGCTCCACCGAGAAATCTTCTTCGAGAAAGACGCGCTCCAAGAATGGTAATACCGTCATTGGCGGTTTCCAGGACAGTGAGGTTTTTAGCAATTCGATTATTGCTCAGCGCCATATCGCCCGCGCTACCGAGAGAAAAATAGATGCCATAGAATTTGAAATGTCGCGCGACATCGTCAAAACCCGTCCGCCGACCTTTACCAAAACTGATCTGGGCGCACCGACCGAGCCGCTGGAAAGAAAAGCGCCGCCAGTAGAATTCCAGACCACATTGCCGATGATGATGCCTACAGATTATCTGTTGGGGCAAAATTCGGAAATGTCAGCATCTGCTCTCGCCTATAGCGAAACCGTCCCGGTACTTGAAGAAGCAGCCATCCTGTTTGCCAGCGGCCAGAATGAAGTCGCCGAGCAAATGCTGGCTTCTGCCGTGCATAACCACGAGCTTGGTGGTGCCACGGAAATTGGCTGGCAAATGCTGTTTGACCTGTACCGCATTACCAATGACCAGCACAAGTTTGAAAGCCTGTCGCTCGATTACGCCAATAAATTTGAAACCTCACCGCCACTGTGGCCTGAAAATCAAACCGCCAACGACAACGATGCCGAAGTTCAGGGCGACACCACGGTAGCGAATGTCAGTTTTCCTGCCAAACTCGATAGCGGCACCATCAAGTCACTGGAAAAATTGCAGGTAGCTGCAGGCAAGAGCAAAAGCTTGCGCCTGGATTTTTCGCGCGTCAAGGAAGTAGACCCCATAGGCTGCGGCTTGTTATTGCGCGCACTCAAGGGCTTAAAAAAATCCGGTCATGACTTGATGCTGGTAGGTGCCAAAGACCTGGCAGATAAAATCCGCAGCATTTTGCTGGTGGGCCGCCGTGATGAAACCGAAGCACCCTGGTTGTTGTTGCTGGAAATTTTGCAATTACTGCATTTTGAACAAGCCTTCGAAGAAGTCAGTATGGATTACTGTATTACTTTCGAAGTGTCGCCTCCTTCATTTGAAGCGCCGAAGAACAATATCACCAGCGCCATGCCTGAAGTCCAGGAGCAGGAAGAAGCAACTGACCGCTATATGATGCCAAAAGTGGTCGAAGGCAAGACAGAATTCCTGATATCCAATATTGCCCTGCAGGCAGAACAGCACAATCCGCTGATTCTTGATTGCACCCGTCTGGAAAGGGTGGAATTTGGGGCCTCTGCACAATTGCTAAATGGCCTGGCACCGATTGCCAGCAAAGCTGGCATGAATATACGCTTTGAAGGCGTCAATTATCTGGTCATGATGTTATTCAATGCCATGGGCCTGAAAAACATCGCCAGCATCATCCCCCGCAAGCACTAAACTCAAAAAGGCAGGCAAGCAGCCTGCTGCCGGGTGAAACATGCACCCGGTTTTTTCATGCTTGCAATTCAGAAAAAACACCCCATTTTCAACAAAACAGGCAATTTGGCCTGCTTTCCCTGCTTGCTACTGGCTTATGGCTTGATCAGTTTGCAGGAATGGCAATATTCTTTGAGGTTCATATGGAACAATTTCACGGCACCACCATTTTGACGGTGCGACGCGGTAATCTGGTGGCCCTGGGTGGCGACGGCCAGGTGACACTGGGCAATATCGTCATGAAGGGGACTGCCCGCAAGGTACGCAAGCTGTATCACAACAAGGTGCTGGCAGGTTTTGCTGGCGGAACTGCAGATGCCTTCACCCTGATAGAACGTTTTGAATCCAAGCTGGAAAAACACCAGGGCCATTTGATGCGCGCCTCTGTGGAACTGGCCAAAGACTGGCGCACAGACCGCATGTTGCGACGCCTGGAAGCCATGCTGCTGGTAGCTGACAAGGATACAACACTGGTCATCACCGGTAATGGGGATGTGCTGGAACCCAACCAGGGGATAGGCGCGATAGGCTCGGGTGGCACGTTTGCTCAGTCCGCCGCGATTGCCCTGTTTGAAAATACTGACTTGTCGCCCATCGACATCGTCAAAAAGTCACTGACTATTGCTGGTGAGTTGTGCATTTATACCAACTTGTCGCACACCATAGAAACACTGGAATAGATTGGAATATGCAATGAACATGACCCCGCAAGAGATAGTCTCTGAACTTGATAAACATGTGGTTGGCCAGTCCAAGGCCAAGCGCGCTGTCGCGATCGCCCTGCGTAACCGCTGGCGCCGTCAACAGGTGCAAGAACCGCTGCGCCATGAAATCACGCCTAAAAACATCTTGATGATAGGACCTACCGGCGTAGGCAAAACCGAGATCGCCCGTCGCCTGGCCAGGCTGGCTGATGCACCCTTTATCAAGATAGAAGCCACCAAGTTCACTGAAGTTGGTTATGTCGGTCGTGATGTTGATACCATCATACGCGACCTCGTCGATATCGGCATCAAGCAAACCCGCGAAGCGGCTACCCGCAAAGTGCGCGCCCGCGCCGAAGATGCGGCAGAAGACCGCATCCTCGACATCCTGTTGCCGCCAGCGCGCGATTTTGGTTTCCAGCCTAGCGAAACCGAAGCTGCACCTGCTGACAATACTACCCGCCAGACTTTCCGCAAGCGTCTGCGTGAAGGTGCGCTGGATGACAAGGAAGTTGAAATCGAAGTGGCAGAAGGTGTAGCACACATGGAAATCATGGCCCCACCTGGCATGGAAGAAATGACCGAGCAAATCAAGACCATGTTTTCGGGCATGGGCAATGGCCGCAAGAAATCACGCAAGCTGAAAATCAAGGAAGCGATGAAGCTGCTGATAGAAGAAGAAGCGGGCAAACTGGTCAATGAAGAAGAATTAAAGCAGGATGCGATTCGCAATGTAGAGCAAAATGGCATCGTCTTCCTCGATGAGATCGACAAGATCGCTTCGCGTTCAGAAACTGGTGGCGCAGAAGTTTCACGCGCTGGTGTACAGCGCGACTTGCTGCCACTGGTAGAAGGCACGACAGTGAATACCAAGTACGGCATGGTCAAGACTGACCATATCCTGTTTATTGCTTCCGGCGCTTTCCATCTGGCCAAGCCGTCTGACCTGATCCCTGAGTTGCAAGGCCGCTTCCCTATCCGTGTGGAACTGGAATCTTTGTCCATTGCTGATTTTGAACGTATTTTGACAGGCACCGATGCCTGCCTGACACGCCAGTACCAGGCTTTGCTGGCAACGGAAGAAGTGCAGATAGACTTCACACCTGAAGGCGTCGAACGTCTGGCTGGTATCGCTTATTCAGTCAATGAAACGACAGAAAATATCGGTGCCCGCCGCTTGTACACGGTCATGGAAAAGCTGTTGGAAGAGATTTCTTTCAATGCCCACCAAAATACCGGCAAGACTGTGATCATTGATGCGGCCTATGTCAATGAACGCCTGGAAGCCCTGTCGGTGAATGAAGATCTGTCACGCTACGTACTGTAAATTAATTTATAAATCCGGGGTTTGGTATGGCAAACAAGGCGCTGGCAACACGACAACGCATGCAGTTTCGCGTTGAGCCTTCACAAGCCCCGGCCAAAGGCCGAGGTAGTCAGACCAAGAAAGTCTTGCCTGACTACCTCGGCAGCAAGAATAGAAATACCAAACCCCTATCTCCACCTGTGAATGCTACAGTTCATGTCACGGCCAAAAGCACAGACAAGCAGGGGAAAGATTAACTTTTCTGGAATTCACCCATGTTTACCACTTCTGCTGCCAGCGACCAACCCGATTACCCCATGCTGGCACGCCAGTTGGCCAGCGTACTGGAAGGTGAGCGCAATCTAGTCACCAATGCAGCCCAGTTTTCTGCCTTCATCTACAGCAGCATCAGCGATTTGAACTGGGCAGGTTTTTACCTGTGCGCACCGGCCAGCAAACCGGATGCAGAGTTTCCCAATGATTTGCTGTTAGGCCCTTTCCAGGGCAAGGTTGCCTGTACCCGTATTCCTTTCAAACGCGGGGTATGTGGTACGGCAGCTGCAGAGCGGCGTACTGTGCTGGTAGAGGATGTGCATGCATTTCCCGGACATATCGCCTGCGACTCTGCCTCGAATTCTGAAATCGTCATCCCCTTGATTAAGGATGGCGTCATTTACGGTGTGTTTGATATCGACAGCCCTCGTCTGAAGCGCTTCGGAGCAGAAGACCAGTTGGGTCTGGAAAATCTGCTCTCCATCTTTATTGCGGCGACGGATTTGAACCAGTAACAATACCAGCCAGAAATGTGGCAAGCAACAGACAAAGACCATGGTAGCCATGGTCATTTTTGTTAAGCTATGTCAAAACTGCTTAAGTTCGTGCTTTGCCGCTCTACACTGAGTTATCCACACTTGGTAACCACAGCAGCATCAGGGAGATGGCATCATGGCAGGATGCAGACGCCGGAAAATGCTACACATGCACAAACAGCCTTTGCGCAGACGTGATGTGTTGACACGCTTTATGGTCGACCTGGGCATTCACTATCTTGAGCTCATGGGCCTGACAAAAGCCATGCACTTCTTGCGCAGGCACCATGTGCCTGATACCGTCATCGCCCGTGTCTTGCATTCCCCTGAGAATCGACGGCGCTATTAAGATAGTCTTAGTGGATTTCCTGCTTGGCATCCCTGGCCAGCAAACGACTGATCATCTCTTGCAAGGATATTCCATCAAACAAGACACCTGCCACTGCATCGGTAATCGGCATTTGCACCCCCAGGCGCTGAGCCAGTAAACGCACTGCCTGGGCGCAACGCACGCCTTCTGCGACATGACCCAATTCCTGCACGATGGTCTCCAGAGATTTGCCCTGGGCCAGTGCCAGGCCAACCTTGCGGTTACGAGACAGGTCTCCAGTACAGGTCAAGATCAGATCACCCACGCCCGTCAAACCCATCAGGGTTTCTGAGCGGCCACCAAGAGCGACGCCGAGACGGCTGATTTCTGCCAGACCACGGGTGATCAGGGCGGCACGCGCATTCAGGCCCAGGCCCAGGCCGTCGGCCACGCCAGTAGCTATCGCCAGGATATTCTTGACGGCACCGCCTACTTCAACGCCGACCATATCGTCACTGGAATACACGCGCATGGCATTCACATGCAGGGCTTGCACCACCAGGCGGCTGAGTTCGCTCGATGTAGATGCTATTGTCAGCGCACAGGGCAAGCCTTTGGCGACTTCTTGTGCAAACGAGGGCCCAGACAGGGCACCAAAAGACACCCCCGAGCCCAGCACTTGCCCGGCCACCTGATGTGGCAAAAGCTGGGTTGATTCTTCAAAACCCTTGCATAGCCAGATGATGTTATTGGGCTGGTAGGCCTTACAGGCTTCCAGCGTAGAGCGCAAACCCGAGACTGAGGTGGCGATCACCAGCAAGCCTTCGGAGCCAGCCGCATGCGCCATGGCAGCAGCAAAATCCGCCGTGACCTGCAAGCTCTCAGGGAACGGGAAGCCGCGCAGATAGCTTTCGTTTTGCCTGTCTGTCTGCATGGCAGACATGGCAGCCTGATTACGCCCCCAAAGCAAGACATTATTTTTTGCTGCAAAGGCAATTGCCATCGCCGTACCCCAGGCCCCTGCACCCAATACGCTGATATTCATACTAGTCCCTGACTCCTGCTTATTTTAATAACCGGGTAGATGTAAAAAAAGGACAGCAGGCTGTCCTTTTTTGCAAACTGTCATCTGCCTAAACATGCAATCCAGGCACTACAAGCCCCAGACTTCATTGACTTTGACAAAACCAAGCTGGCCGTCGCGGTGCTTCACTTTAACCCAACCCGCCACCGCAGGCTCGGCCATTTCCAGCAAGACATGCTTGTCGGCACTGAACACAAGGGGCGAGGATTCGTCTGCAGTTGCCCTGATCTTGGCATTGGCTGCACGTACGATGAGACTGCGGCGGGTGATCAAGTCTTTTGACTCGACCCAGCTCATGTCGCCACTGACATCACGTACTTTACTCCATGCGCCGGAAGTAAACACCACTTCCACCGGCATACCTCGTGGGGCGACCGCCAATTTACCACCTTTGGCAGAAGGTGCATCGTACATGATCACCGGCGAAGCACCGATAGCACGGAACTCCAAAGCCTGAGCAGCACTACTCGCGAGCAGCGTCAAAAACAGCAGAGGCAAGGGCTTCAGCAGGCGTGGCATGGCTATCTTTCTCATACTAATCCGGCCTGGGCCGGATTAGTATCAATTAATTACTGAATTGTTGTAGGCGCTTCAGTGTTGGCATTTGCCTGTTCAGCAGCAATTGTCAAACGTTGCGCATAGAAAGCTTCAAAATTGATTTCCGACAAATGGATAGGAGGGAAACCAGCACGTGTGATCGCATCAGCTACGTTGGAACGCAGATATGGATAGACGATGTTAGGGCAGCCGATACCCAGCAGAGGATCGAGTTGATCTTCAGGGATATTGCGCGCTTCGAAAATACCAGCTTGTTTGCCTTCAACCAGGAAAGCCACTTTTTCGCCGATTTTTGCAGTAACAGTCACTGTCACTGTGGATTCGTAGATGCCATCTGCAAGCTTTTCAGAGCCAACATCAACGGACACTTCTATGCCAGGGGCTTCTTGTTCCAGGAAAATTGCTGGAGAATTAGGCTGTTCAAGCGACAAATCTTTCAGATAAACGCGTTGAATTTGGAATACGGGCTGCAGATTTTCGTCAGACATGTGAAACTTTCTAAAATTCTAAAAGATTAATAATGAACAGCGAGACTGGCAGATAAGGCCGTTTCCAGCCATTTCAAGATCGCAGCGCGCTATTGTAGCAAGTAGTCTGCAAAAACAGCAATTTACCGCGCAAACCCATAGAAAATCTGGCAAATCCCTGTTTTTACTCAAGCGGATTCAGCAAAGGATCAAGTTTACCCGCCCTGTCGAGGGCCGAAATGTCATCAAAACCACCTACATGGGTGTCGCCTATATAGATTTGGGGCACAGTGCGGCGACCGGTTTTCTTCATCATCGCTTCGCGCATACCAGGGTCCAGATCAACCCGGATTTTTTCTATATCGTCCACACCCTTGGACTTCAACAGGCGTTCAGCCATCGTGCAATAAGGGCAAACGGCTGTGGTATACATGACTACATGGGCTTTCATGATGCTCTCCTGCTTCACTTTACTGTTGGCAAGCCTTGCGACTTCCAGGAATCTATACCACCATCCAGGCTAAAAACCTGGTTGAAACCAGCTTTGCTGAGCAAACTGGCAGCGCTGGAGGAACGCACGCCGGAAGCGCATACCGTAATAACAACATTGCTTTTTGACTTTTCTATCTCTTTCAATCTGTCGTTCAATGCTGACAGCGGGATATTTTTAGCATTTGGCAAATGTCCGGCAGCAAATTCTTCTGCACTACGAACATCCAGCACCAGGGTTTTACCCTGATTCATGTATTGTGTGGCTTGAAAATGCGATACCTTGGCACCACGTCTTTGTAAAGCAGGTATCAGCAATGCGCCGCCAGAAATAATGGCGAGACCTAACCAGAATATATTGTCAAGAATGAATTTCACAGGATTCCAGTAGTAAGAATGGTTATCAGAAGCGCGTCATTATAAAATAGATGGCGCAATCGCATACTAATTCACTCATCTCATCTTATCTCACCCTCTAGCACACTATGTATAAAATCGTTTTAATGCGCCACGGCGAATCTACCTGGAACCTGGACAACCGTTTTACTGGCTGGACTGATGTTGATCTGACAGCAAAAGGCGTGGCAGAAGCCACCCAGGCAGGCAAGCTGCTCAAAGAAGCGGGCCTGACTTTTGATCTGGCCTATACCTCGGTACTGAAACGTGCGGTCCGTACGCTGTGGGGCACACTCGATGAAATGGATTTGATGTGGCTGCCAGTGATTCATGACTGGCGTTTGAACGAGCGCCACTATGGCGCCCTGCAAGGCTTGAACAAGGCTGAGACAGCGGCAAAATATGGTGACGAACAAGTGCTGGTGTGGCGTCGCAGCTACGATACGCCACCACTGCCACTGGCAGAAGATGACGACCGCACTTCCTTCAATGACCCGCGCTATGCTGGCCTGAAACGCAGCCAGATCCCGCTGACTGAATGCCTGAAAGATACAGTTGCCCGCGTGATGCCAGCGTGGGATGACAGCATTGCCCCGGCAATACGCTCCGGCAAGCGCATCCTGATTTCTGCTCATGGGAATAGCCTGCGCGCCCTGATCAAGATGCTGGACGGCATCAGCGACGACGACATCGTCAACCTGAATATCCCGAATGGACAGCCACTGGTGTATGAACTGGATGCCGACCTCAAACCGATCAAACATTATTATCTGGGTGACCAGGACGCGATCGCCGCTGCCTTGCAAGCCGTGGCCAGCCAGGGCAAGTCCAAGTAAGTGTTGAATGCCATTTAAATCCAAGTCTTTACTTGCAGCCTTGCTGTGCCTGTCACTGGCAGGTACGGCATCGTTGGCTGTGGCTGCCAGCAGTGCCCGCGCCCAGCAAAAAAACAAGGCAGAAACTGACAGGGCCGAGTTGCAAAACCGCCTGAAAGCCCTCAAAACCGATATCAATAAAACAGAAACTGCCAAGGACAATGCCAGCGACGCCCTGGCCGAGTCCGAAAAGTCAATTTCAGAAGCCAACCGTTCTTTACGTGACTTACAGGCAGAACAGGCGCAGACTGAAGCAAAGGTAAAACAACTTTTAGATCAACAACAAGCGTTGACCGACAAGGTTGAAAAGCAAAAAAATCAGTTATCAAATTTCTTACGCCGTCAGTACATACGCGGTGATAGCGACCGTATCAAATTACTACTCTCCGGGGACAACCCCAATCGCATCAATCGTGAACTGCAATACATGAGTTATGTATCGCAAACCCAAGCCAAGATGATCGATGCCTTGCGCGTGAGTCTGCAAGCAGTGGAAAAAAATGCCGAAGAGGCCAAGGAAGCCAAGGCGGAACTTGATGAAATTGCGGATGAAGAAAAAAGTCACAAGCTGGCACTGGAAAAAGAGAAAAAACGTCATGCCACATTAGTAAGTCAGTTGGCAGAAAAATTATATGTACAAAAAAAACAGGCTGATAGCCTGGAAAAAGATGAACAAAGACTGGCAAATCTGGTCTCACAATTAAATAAACTAATTGAAGAACAAGCCAAGGCGGATGCAGCCAGGGCAGCACTGGAAGAAAAACAGCGCCAGGAAAGAATTGCAGCAGCACAGAAAGAAAGAGCCAGACAGGCAGCACAAGGCAAAAAGCCAGCGAAAATCACCAATCCCAATGCGATTGATGACGACGAACCACCCAAACAGGCAAGGGCAGCAGCCCCGCCCGCTGGTGAGTTTGACAAGCTCAAGGGCCAATTGCGTTTGCCGGTAAAAGGAGAAATCCTCGCCAAATTTGGTAGCAAGCGTGCTGACGGGCCTAGCTGGAAAGGCATGTTCATCAAGGCGAGTGAAGGTGCAGAAATCAAGACCATCGCCCCGGGCAAAGTGATTTTTGCCGATTGGTGGAAGGGGTATGGAAATATGGTGATTGTTGACCATGGCGGCAGCTACTGGAGCCTGTATGGCAATAATCAGGCAGTATTGAAGCACGTCGGCGATGTGGTAAAAACGGGTGATGTCATTGCCAGTGCCGGAAACAGCGGCGGTAATGAAGAATCAGGTTTATACTTTGAAGTACGTCATCAGGGACGTGTATTTGATCCTTTGAACTGGATCGTTGTTAAATAGGCTTTAGGTGAATCACATGGGCAGCAAATTCAAGAATTTTGGCTTAATCGGCCTCGGTATGGTTGCCGGCGTGGCAGTTTCCATGCAGTTTTCCGCAGTGGCGCAAAAAGCCACGACGGGTAGTTCCCTGCCGGTAGAGGAATTGCGACAGCTCGCCGACGTCTTTGGCCTCATCAAATCAGATTATGTCGAGCCTGTAGAAGACAATAAGCTGCTGACGGAAGCAATTTCCGGCATGGTGGCATCACTCGACCCGCACTCAGCCTACCTGGACAAGAAATCATTTAAAGAATTAAAAGAAGGTACTCAGGGCAAATTTGTCGGCCTGGGTATTGAGGTCGGTATGGAAGATGGTTATGTCAAGATCATCTCCCCTATCGAAGATTCTCCTGCCTATCGCGCTGGTTTAAAGCCTGGTGATTTGATCACCCGTCTCGATTCTCAGCCAGTCAAAGGCTTGACGCTGGACGAAGCTGTCAAGCGCATGCGCGGTGAACCGAATACCAAGATCACCCTGACCATCGCACGTAAAAGTGAAGACAAACCTATCGTCGTCACGATTACCCGCGAACTGATCAAGCAGCAAAGCGTCAAGGCCAAGATCGTTGAACCTGGCTATGCCTGGGTGAGAATCGCCCAGTTCCAGGAACCGACGGTGGAAGACATGGCCAAGAAAATCCAGGCCCTGTATGCACAAGACCCAGCCATCAAAGGCCTGGTGCTCGATTTGCGTAATGACCCGGGCGGTGTCTTGCCTGGTGCCATCGGCGTTTCTGCCGCTTTCCTGCCCAAGGATGTCCCTGTAGTGTCTACCAATGGTCAGTTGCCTGATTCCAAGGCGACTTTTTATGCCCGCCGTGAATACTATTCTGGCCGCACTTTGAGCGACCCACTGGCGAAATTGCCTGAAGCGATCAAGAACGTGCCTATGGTAGTCCTCATCAACACTGGTTCGGCCTCTGCGTCTGAAATCGTCGCCGGTGCCTTACAGGATTACAAACGCGCTACCATCCTTGGCACACAAAGCTTTGGCAAGGGTTCGGTACAAACCATACGCCAGATTTCTGCTGATACCGCAGTCAAGCTGACTACAGCCCGTTATTACACGCCGAATGGCCGTTCTATCCAGGCCAAGGGCATCGTTCCTGACTTGAATGTAGAAGAAACCGCAGATGGTGATGGTTTCAATGGCTTGCGCGCCCGCGAAGCTGATTTGCAAAAACATCTGAGCAACGACAAGGAAAAAGAAGTTGCCCGTCCTAAAATCGATGAAGTGGAAGAAGAGCAGCGTCTGATCGCCCTGGCGAAGAAGAGCAAACCATTGGAATACGGTGGCGCAGAAGACTTCCAGCTGGCCCAGGCCCTGAATCACTTGAAAGGCTTGCCAGTCAAAGTCACAGAAGCCAAAGTCATCGATAAGGAAGCCAAAGACGGCAAGGATGCTGACAAAGCTGGCAAATCAGATAAGACTGAACACAAAACCGACAGCAAAAAGAAGTAACACCCCCTGAATAAACCCTGATAAAAAGAAAAGGCCGCTTACTTCAATAGCGGCCTTTTTTACAACGATGAACGATCAGCAACTCTTACGCTATTCCCGTCATATCCTGCTCGACCAGATAGGAATAGAAGGTCAGCAAAAAATCACTGAGGCGCGCGCCCTCATCATCGGTGCCGGTGGTCTGGGTTCACCGGCGGCCCTGTATCTGGCCAGTGCCGGGGTGGGCCACATCACTCTGGTCGATAATGACAGTGTGGACCTGACCAATCTGCAGCGCCAGATCATGCATACCACCGCGGCCGTAGGCATGGCCAAGGTCAGCTCCGGCAAGCACACCCTGGAAGCCATCAACCCGGAAATAAATATTATTGCCCTGCAAGAGCGAGCCGCTGAAGCACGCCTGGAAGAACTGGTCAGCCAGGCCAGCATCGTCCTCGATTGTTGCGACAATTTTGCTACCCGCCATGCCGTCAATGCCGCCTGTGTCAAATTCGGTATACCGCTGGTATCCGGTGCGGCCATCAGTTTTGATGGCCAGATCAGTGTGTTTGACAGTCGTGATGCTACATCGCCTTGCTATGCCTGCCTGTTCCCGCCGAACCAGCCGTTTGAAGAAGTCTTGTGCTCTACCATGGGCGTGTTTTCTCCTCTGGTAGGCATCATAGGCAGCATGCAGGCCGCCGAAGCATTGAAAGTCATCATGGGTATAGGCCAGGCACTAACGGGCCGCCTGCTGTTGCTGGATGCCTTGCGCATGGACTGGACCAGCATAGGCATCAGCAAAAACCAGCAATGCCTGGTTTGCGGACAGCCGCACCAGAACTAAGCACTATCAATAAAAACTCATCAAGGACAAAACATGTACACCCTGTATTACTGCCCCGGCACAGCCAGCATGGTCATACACCTGGCTTTATTGGAAATTGGTGCCGCGCATGAATTGAAGCTGGTCGATGTAGAAAAGAAGCAGCAAAAAGATCCTGAGTATCTGCGTCTGAACCCGAATGGTGTAGTGCCGACTCTGGTCATTGATGGCCTTCCTTATCTGGAATCAGCTACCTTGCTGATGCTCTTGTCCGAACGCCATCCTGAAGCAGGCCTGGTACCTGACACAGGCACTGTAGAGCGCGATCAATGGCGGCAATGGATCATCTTCATCAGTGGCAGCCTGCAATCTGCTTTCCGTACCTGGTTTTATCCGTCTGAGCTGGGTTTTGAAGAACATAACGAATCTACCCGAGCAGCCTTGCAAAAGCGTATCGCTGCCATCTGGGATCAACTCGACCAGCATCTCAGCAAGAGTGGTCCTTATCTGCTGGGTGAGACATTTTCTGCTGCCGACCTGCAACTGACCATGCTGATGCGCTGGTCGCGCAATATGCCACGCCCGGCGACTGAATGGCCTGCGTTGAACAAACTGGCCCAGTTGATCATTGCCCGCCCCAGCTGGCAAAAAATGATGGAAATCGAAGGCCTGGAAGTGTGGCCGAAAGCCTCAATATAATGCTTGAGAAATTAAGGCGAAAGCTGGGGATGAATTTATACAAGGCCACGCAGGCAGCCAGCACAGAACTGCCTGAAGTCACCATTGCCGAACACCTGGGTGTACGTACCCTGCATCTCTCTTCAGACGCGATACAGGGTGCCATGCGCATGGCCGTTCCTGACCAGATCGAGCTGGAATATGTGCAGCAAATGATGATGTGGGTGCTGTTCAAGCACGAGCCGCAACACATTGTCCAGCTAGGCCTGGGTGCAGCGTCGCTGACCAAGTTTTGCTACCGCAACTTTGCCGAAGCCAGGGTCACGGCAATAGAACTGAATCCCAAAGTGATCACCGCCTGCCACCAGCACTTCAAGCTGCCAGTCAATGACGAGCGCTTGCAAGTACTGTGTATGAATGCGCTGGATTACGTCAACGACAGCGCCAACCAGGGTAAGGCCGACGTGCTGCAAATTGATTTATATGATGCCGCTGCCGAAGCCCCTGCACTGAGCAGCGCAGCGTTCTACCAGGCTTGCGCCGATACCTTGAATGAAGATGGCATGCTGACCGTCAACCTGTTTGGCAATCCGCACAACTATGAGGCGAATTGCACCGCCAATCTCGCCGCCCTGCAAGAGGCCTTTGATGCAGTAGTATGGCTACCGCTGGTGCATGATGCCAACACCGTCGCCATCGCCTTCAAACAAGCACCCGCAGTAGATTTTGATGACTTGTATGAACGCGCAACTGCGATACGCCTGGCCTATAAATTACCCGCAGCGAAATGGGTGAATGGCTTGAAGGAATGGATGGCGGAACAAATGTAAGTGCAGTCGTCATCAGCAAGACTCAATCTTCCGCATGATGGCAGCACACACACAACTTGTTGCCATCAGGGTCGCGGAAGTATGCGCCGTAATAGTTCGGATGATAATGCAGGCGCAAACCCGGCGGGCCATCGCAAGTGCCGCCGTTTGCCAATGCCGTTTCATAAGCACGTTGCACCGTCGCACGTGATGCCGCCAGCAATGCCACCATTTGGCCATTGCCATGCTGTGCTGGTTCACCATTGTAGGGTTTGCCGATGACGAACAGCGGGCGTGGCTGGTCAGCAGCCATCCAGCCTGCCCAGGGTTTGTCAGCATCCTTGAATTTCAGGACCAGGCCCAGTTCGTTCATTAGTGCAGAATAAAACACATAAGACTTGTCGAAATCTTGTATGCCTATGGATACGTGGGAAATCATGGTTTTTCCTTCGCACTTGTTGCAGCGCTTACTGTGTGAAAATCTTGACTGGTATCTGTGCCTGCTCAGCCAATGTGACGGCATGTTGGGTACCTCGGGCGCAACCAGGTTTGCCATAATCTGCATGAAAAGCCAATACCAGGTCTATGCCCGTCGCCAACATCCTGACATTCAAGCCCTTCCATCCTTCACCGGGGAACGCACGGTAGTCGGCATTGGTTTTTTTCATGGGATCGACCGCAAAACCAAATTCCAGTGCGACTACTTTGGCATGGGCATCAATACCCGGAGTATCGCCAGTAACGATGATGGTATCAGATGAAAGCTTAGCGAATTCGCGGCGTATTGCAGCCTGGCTTTCCCAACTTGTAGACCCTGTAATCAATACTCTCATTTATCATTCTGCTGGCATCAGTGATTCTTCTTGGCCAGCCCCAGATAAGTATCTATCACACGCTGGTCATTCGCCAATTCTGCAGCATCACCCTCAAGCGCAATCTGCCCGGTTTCCAGCACATAAGCATAGTCGGCCACCTGCAAGGCAGCGCGGGCATTTTGTTCTACCAGCAAGATGGCAACCCCGGTTTGTTTGAGGCGCTGGATGATGTGGAAAATTTCCTTGACGATCAGAGGTGCCAGGCCAAGGCTTGGTTCATCCAGCATCAGCAATTGCGGCTTGGCCATGAGGGCGCGGCCTACAGCCAGCATCTGGCGCTCACCACCTGACAAAGTACCTGCTTCCTGGGTGCGTCTTTCTTTCAAACGCGGGAAGAGATCAAACACGACTTGCAACTGGTCAGCATAGTTTTTTTCACCAGCCTGGTAACGGCGATAACTGCCCAGCAAAAGATTGTCTTCCACCTTCATGCTGGCGAACAGTTCGCGCTTTTCTGGCACCAGTGACATACCCTGCGCGACACGGTTTTCTATGCTGACGCTGGCGAGGTTTTTGTCGGCCAATAAGATCTGTCCGCGCATGCTGCCCGTCGCAGGCAAGGCACCGGCGATGGCATTGAGCATAGTCGATTTGCCAGCACCATTTGGGCCGATGACAGTCACGATTTGCCCGGCCCCGACACGTATATTCGCTGGCTGCAAAGCCTCGACCTTGCCATAAAACACTTGCAGGTCTTTGGTTTGCAATAAGGCCAGTTCAGACTGCGATGTGTTTGCCAATACTGCTGGCGTGGTTTCTGGAGAATTTGTGTTCGTCATCAATCTATCCCGCCCAGATAAGCTTCCAGCACAGCCGGATTCTGTTGTACTTCTTGTGGCAAGCCTTCGGCAATCTTGGTACCAAATTCCATGACCACCAGTTGATCTGTCAAATTCATGACGAAATCCATGTCATGCTCGACCAGCAAGATGCTCATGCCTTCTGCGCGCAATTTGCGCAAGAGTTCGGCCAACTCCTGTTTTTCTTTAAAGCGCAAACCAGCGGCAGGTTCATCCAGCAACAGCAAGCTGGGGTCACAACACAAGGCCCGGGCGATTTCCAGTATGCGTTGCTGGCCCAGTGCCAGGCTGCCCGCTTCTTCATTCATGAGATGCGCCAGGCCTACCCGCTCCAGCTGTCTTTTGGCTTCTGCCAGCAGGGAATTCTCTACCTTGCCATCGCACCGCAAAATGCTGGCGATGACTTCCATCACATCGCCACCCTTGGTACGCAGATGCGCACCGATCGCGACGTTTTCGAGTACCGTCATGCTGGCCAGCAAACGCACATGCTGGAAGCTGCGGCCTATGCCCAGCTTGACGATTTCACGCGAAGGCAGGTTGGCGATATCCTGCAATTTACCATCGCGATAAAAACGCACGGCCCCGCTGGTCAGTGGCAAGACGCCAGTCACCAGATTGAACATGGTGGATTTGCCTGCACCGTTCGGGCCTATCAGGCCAACAATCTGCCCGGCACTGACGGTGAACTGCATATCATTGACGGCAACCAGGCCACCGAATTGTTTGCGTGCCTTGTCGATTTCAAGGATGACAGTATCGACTGCAGGCTTGGCGCGCACTGGCAGTATTGCAGCATTTGCGGCTACCTGTATGCCCTTGTCTTCTGGCAGCCATTTTGCAAACAAGCGCTTGCTAAAGCTGGCCAAATAAGGCCAGACACCATCACGGGCACGTTGCAACAGCAAGACCAGTAAGACACCAAACACGATGACTTCAAAATTGCCATTGGCGCCCAAGAGTGTGGGCAGGATGCTTTGCAGTTTATCTTTCAGCAGGGTCAGCAAGGCTGAACCCAGCAAGGCTCCCCAGACATGGCCTGCGCCACCGACCACGGCCATGAACAGATATTCGATACCCTGATTCAAACCAAAAGGTGTAGGGTTGACTGCACGTTGCATATGCGCGTACAGCCAGCCGGAAATACTTGCCAGCATGGCTGCAATGACGAAGATGATGACCTTCATGCGGGCAGTATTGACACCCATGGCTTCAGCCATGACGCCCCCCCCCTTGAGTGCGCGTATGGCGCGGCCTGGGCGCGATTGCAACAGGTTTTGTATGGCGACGATAGACACTAGCAAGATGACCCAGATCAGCCCAAACATGCTACGTCCAGTATCGAGTTTAAAGCCTGCAATGTCTATCGGCGGTATGCCATTCAGTCCATCGTATTTGCCAAGAAATTCCAGATTGCCGAACAGGAAAAACAGTGACAAGCCCCAGGCGATAGTCCCCAGTGGCAGGTAGTGCCCTGACAGGCGCATGGTAATCAGGCCAATGGCAAGCGCTGCCGCCATGGTCAGCGCCAGACCCGCCAGCAAACCCAACCAGGGAGAATAACCCAGAGCCGTACTCAGATAAGCAGTTGAGTAAGCGCCCAGACCAACGAAAGCGGCCTGCCCAAAAGAAGTCATGCCCCCTACCCCGGTCAGCAAGACCAGGCCGAGTGCAACTATCGCATACAGGCCTATGTAATTGGCCAGGGTGATCCAGAATTCTGGCACTGGCAACAGTGGGAATAACAAGACCAGTGCCAGCAATAGCCATTTACCGTGTTTGATACTGTTGGTGAGGAGTGTCTTCATTATTCTTCATCCTCATCATTATGTTTGCTGGAGAGCGAGCGCCACAGCAATACCGGGATAATCAAGGTAAATACAATAACCTCCTTATAGGCACTGGCCCAGTAAGATGAATACGATTCCAGCAAACCCACCAACAAGGCACCCGCAGCAGCAACCGGATAAGACACCAGACCACCGACGATGGCACCGACAAAACCTTTCAGGCCGATCAAAAAGCCGCCATCGTAATACACGGTCGTCATCGGTGCGATCAGGACCCCACACAATGCACCCATGGCTGCGGCCAGGGTAAATGCCAGACGACCCGCCTGGATAGTACCTATACCCACCAGTTGCGCCCCCAGGCGATTGACGGCGGTAGCACGCAGCGCCTTGCCGGACAGGCTGCGTTCAAAGTAGAAATACAATGCAGCAATCAACAAAGCCGAGACTGCAATCACCACCAGACTTTGACCAGATATTTGCATGGCCCCCAGTTCAAAACGGGCATCGCTGAAAGCTGTCGTGCGTGAGCCCTCGGCTCCAAACATGACCAGGCCCATGCCAGTCAGGGCAAAGTGCACGCCGACAGAAACAATCAGCAAGACCAGGGTACTGGCTTCTGCCAGAGGTTGATAAGCCAGTCGATAAATCATGGGGCCCATGGGCACCACTATTGCCAGCGCCAGTAATACTTGTGCGAACAATGACCATTCCTGTACAGCGACATTGCGTGCCAGTATCCAGACTGCCAATGGAAATAGCAGCAGCTTGCCAGCGGATAAAGCCAGCGACTTGACATTCAATGGCTGCTTGCTGCGTAACTGGGTGATCACTTCCTTGCCCATACAAAGCAGGCCAAAGGCCAGTAACAGGCTGGCCGAGTGCGGGAATTTTCCCGACTGAATCGCCGCCAGGCTGAGCGCGCCAAAGGCAACGAATTCACCTTGCGGTATGAAAATAATCCGTGTAACGGAAAACACCAGCACCAGCGCCAATGCCAGCAAGGCATAGATGGCACCACTGGTAATACCATCCTGAGCGAGGATGGCGGCAATTGAAAAATCCATGTAAACCTGACTTTCTTGCTTAGAACCTGATTACGATCTGTAGCGAGCGTCTGCGGGGTAAGGGTAGCAAGAACGTAGCGCAAAAAGCGAAATGTACTGAAGTACATGAGCACTTTGAGCAGCACCAGCACATGATCCCCGCGTGGACTCACATTGCGCACACGCTTAAGATCGTAAACAGCTTCTTACTAGTTCAAGCACAGCCCCCAGACTTTGGGCCGAACAAAAAGGGAGCCGCAGCTCCCTTGATACATCCATCAAACCATCAATTGGCCAGACCGATCAATTTCCATTTGCCGTTCACGATTTGCACCATGACGCGAGAGCGTTGATCAAGACCAAGATGGTCAGTGTCCGTCATGTTGACGATGCCGTGCGAGACTGGCAGGTTGACGGTATTTTCCAGAGCAGCACGCAAGGCAGCACGGAATTCCTTGGTGCCAGGCTGGGCTTTTTTCAATGCGACGTTCACAGCAGATTCCAGCAAGAGGCTGGCATCCCAGGCGTGACCACCAAAGGTGGAGACAGAGCCTGCGCCATATTCTTTTTCATAGGCCTTGACATAGCGCATGGCAGATTTTTTGACTGGATTCTCGGCAGGTAGTTGCTCAGCGACCAGCAAGGGCCCGGCTGGCAACCAGGTGCCTTCACAATCCTTGCCACAAACACGCAGGAAGTCGTTATTGGCGACGCCATGGGTCTGGTAAATCTTGCCCTTATAACCGCGCTCTTTCAGAGTCTTTTGCGGCAAGGCTGCTGGCGTACCGGCACCAGCAATTAACACGGCATCAGGATTGGTCGCCAGGATTTTAAGGATCTGGCCAGTGACCGAAGTATCACTACGGGCAAAGCGTTCATTGGCAACTACTTTGAGTTTGCGCAACTCAGCTATCTTGGAGAATTCCTTGAACCAGCCTTCTCCATAGGCATCAGCAAAGCCGATGAATGCCACTGTCTTGACGCCAGCGTCATTCATGTGGCCAGTGATCGCCGTCGACATGTGCGAATCATTTTGCGGGGTCTTGAAGACCCAGTAACGCTTGGAATCTATAGGCGAAATGATGGCGGATGAAGCCGCCATGGAAATCATCGGCGTTTCGCTTTCTGCCGCGACATCAATCATTGCCAGAGAATTGGGCGTGATGGTAGAGCCAATGAGGATGTCGACCTTGTCTTCGGTAGTCAGCTTGCGGGCATTTTTAACCGCAGTAGTGGTATCGGATGCATCATCGAGGACGATGTATTCGACCTTTTTGCCAGCAATTTCTTTTGGCAACAAGGCAAAGGTATTTTTTTCAGGGATGCCCAAAGAAGCTGCGGGGCCAGTGGCTGATACGCTAACGCCAACCTTGATCTGGGCATGGGCATTACCTGCCAATACCAGCGCTAACATGGCTGGCAATGCCGCCAGTAAAAACTGTTTCTTCATGGGTAGTCTCCTGTTTTGCGATTATTTGCAATATTAATCAATATCAATCAATATGGATAAAAATGCAATTTGCCGACCGCTTGGTCGGTTAATTTTTTTTAAGTGTAACCTTTCCTACGTGCAGGCACAATATTAAAGCTGGATCAAATTCCTGGCTCAAATCTGTGAGCGGAATGTAACTTTATACTTCAGATAGGCAAGTATTGTCAGCCTTATGGATTAAATAGCAAGTTATACGCGCATCTAATTAATCAAATCAACAACAAAAGCACCGCGCAAGGAATTACACAGCATGATTTGCTCTGCTGCCTGCAAATCTGCCAGCGTCAGGTTGTGTTCAGTCAGCTGGTAACGCCTGTCCTCCAGCAGTAACGCCCGCATGATGCCGGGCAAGACACCGTCGTCCAGCGGCGGGGTCAGCCATTTGCCTTCCAGCTTCAGCAAGACTGTGCTGCGCCCACCTTCTGTCAAATGCCCTCTTTCGTTAAAAAACAACATATCAAATGCCCCCTGTTGCTCGGCTGCCTGCCAGGCCTGGTCATATTGCTGGCGCAAACTACTTTTGTGGCGCAGGAACAAATTACGGCTATCGCTGGTGGTGCTTGCCAGCATGACTTTGGGCTTGGCTGGCAAGGGACTTAACACTGCAGTACGCACATCCAGTTCTCCGCTGGGATTTAATGCCAGGCGCAGTCTGTGTGGAATGGTCGCGGGCAAGGCGTCGCAGACTTGTTGCAACTTCAACTTGATCAGCTCATGGTCCCAGGCAAAACCAAAATACTGCGCCGATGCTTTCAGCCTTTGCAAATGTTTGGATTGATGACGGCAGCCTTCTTCCTGCGTTGCATGCATGGTTTCAAACAGTTCAAACTGTGGCAGCAGGCCCGTCAAAAAGCGCGCCTTCAAATGGCATTCGGCATATTCCTCGCTGGCTACGCTGTCATAGACGATGCCTGCGCCTACACCCAGCACACCACGGCGCAATACAGGCTCTACATCATCCAGCGGTGTTTGCAACTGCAAAGTGCGTATTGGAACAGACAGGCAAAAATCACCCAGAGCACCCACCTGTGCTGGTGGATCAAACCAGCCTATCGCACCAGTGTACAAGCCGCGTGGCTCAGCTTCCAGTTCACGGATAATTTGCATGGTGCGGTGTTTCGGTGCACCAGTAATCGAACCACATGGGAACAGGGCTGTCAGTATCTTTTCCAGGTTCAGGCCATCCTGCAAATCTGCCTCCACTGTGGAAGTCATTTGCAAGACGCTGGAAAAACGATTCACTTCAAATAATTTTGGCACTCTGACCGTGCCGGTCTTGGCGATGCGGCCCAGATCATTGCGCAACAAATCAACGATCATCAAATTCTCTGCGCGGTTCTTGCTGTCGGCGGCAAGTTCGGTTGCCAGACGCTTATCTTGCTCTGCATCGCCGGTCGCTGCTGCAGTCCCCTTCATGGGGCGGGCCAGCAGCTTCCCCTGTTGCTGGCGCACGAACAATTCTGGTGACAGCGAGACAACCGCCTCACCATCTGGCAGGCAGATTAAGGCGCCGTATGGCACAGGCTGACGCTGGCGCAAGCGACTATATAAGGCCAGTGGTGTGCCATAGCTGTCAAAATGCAGGCGATAGGTGTAATTGACCTGATAGGTATCCCCTGCTGCAATATATTCCCTGACCCTGGCTAGCCCTTCCTCAAACTGGCTGGCGTCTACGTTAGCTTGTATTCCCGCTATTCCGGCAATTTCGTCCGGCCTGGTCTGCGACAGTAAAAAAGCAGCGACTTGCTGACTATCGAGGACGTGGCATTGCCTGAACAAGAGTATGCGTGACACAGCTGGTGTCGGATGTTCAGCGATGCCCTGCAATTGCGCGCCAGTTTCATAAGCCAGCATGGCCAGGGCAAAGCTGCCCTGCTGCAAAGCCAATTCTGCTTCACGCCACAGTGGGGGCCATTCTTGCGCGCTGCTGCACACCAGTATTTTTTGCAAATCGCAGTAATAGCGGGATTGCGCCACTTGCGCGTGCGCATCATCAAGCAAGGCGAAACATTCCTCCGGCTGTGGCAGAGGAAATGGCAAAACAGGATTGTTGGAAAAATCTGACACGCGGATTCAGGCTAACAGGAAGATGTGCCGCAGTTTACTCGCAGATGCCGGATTCTGCATACAGCAGCGTATAAAGCCAGCAATTAGAGAAGAAGTATAGAGTGCTGGCACTTTTTTTATGACATCATTCTAGCTGGTAGGTATAGTCGCTGATATTCATGCACAGACAGTCATTTCTATAGGGCAATTCGCAATATTTCTCATGCAAAACACTTATTTCAGGCTGCCTATGGCAAAGCGTATTTTCCGCCAGAATTTGCTGGGCATGACTTGGGCCTTGCTAGTAGCTTTGCTCCTGGGCTTGATCTTGTCTGCCTGCCTGCTACAAAAAAACCTGCGCGCAGAAGCCTTGTACAAGGCCGATATCCTGGCCAGTAATATTGCGGATGCCATGATCGCCAATGATATGCGGCAATTGCAAAGCCTGCTGCTGAATGCGACCAATACCGCCGACATGCTGACTGCTAACGTCTATGACAGGAATGGCCAGCCACTACTGGCCTGGACACCGCAGGGTCAATTGATCAAGACCAGTGGCGTAGCAGCCGCTACTTTGCTCAGGCATCATGCGGTGAATTCAGGCCCTGGCAGTTTCACTGCGAACAGCCCGGTGCTGAGTGGCACCACGCTGATTGGTCTGGTACGACTGCAGCTGAGTACCTGGCCACTGTACCAGCATATCCTGGTGTTTTTGCTGATTGCCGGCTTCTTGTCTGTCTTTATTACAGTGCTGGCAGCTTACTGGCTGACGAACCGTCAGTTGCGCTCCATGCAACCCATCATGGATTTAAGCGTGATTGCTGAAAAAGTGGCAACCCTGGGAGATTACAGCCTGCGCGCTCCGCAAGACCCGGAACATGAATTGGGTAGTCTGAACATGCATTTCAATCTCATGCTGGCCCGTATGGAAGCCTGGGAAAACGATATGCAAAGCGAAGCGAAGGAAAGGCGCGAAGCGGACAGTCGCCTGGCTATTTTGAATAACCACGATAGTCTGACCAAGCTGCCCAACCGCCATTACTTCCACAGACTGCTCAGCAATTGCCTGGAAGATGCCGTCGCCAATAATGAAATGGCGGCGCTAATGTTCATCGATCTTGACCATTTCAAGAACCTCAGCGAAAGCTTTGGCTATGATGCGGGCGACCTGATCCTGGCGACCATGGCAAACCGCCTGTGCGGGGTCTTGCGCAGCACCGATACCTTATGCCGCGTCGATGGCGATGAATTTGCGGCCATCATGCCGAATGTTGGTAGTCTGGAAGTGGTAGAGCATCTGGCTGAAAGACTGGTACAGGCCATCAACCAGCCCATGACTTTGCGCGGCCAGCAAATCTTGCTGAGTGCCAGCATAGGGGTAGCCTGCTGCCCCTTGCATGCCAAGGAACAGCGGCTATTCCTGCATCATGCAGATATTGCGCTGAAAGCCGCCAAGGCCCATGGTCGCAATACCTGGCGTTTGTATAGCAATGACTTGCCCAAGACTTCGCAGCCAGTGCAACTCAGCATCTGATATCTCAATAGGCAATATGCAAACGGCGGTATAAGAAGCTCAGCACAAACAAGGGTCCAATCAGCAGGAAACGTATATCTTCAAAGAAAGATGGTTTCTTGCCTTCTATCTTATGGCCGATGAACTGGCCTATCCAGGCAATCACAAAAATACCCAGGGATATCTGCCACATCAGGTGCTGCGGCAGTTGCGAGAGTATCCACAACATGGTGCCCGACATTGCCAGCATGCCAAAGGCAAAAGGTACTGAGAGTGTCATGTAATAGATCAATGACAATATCGTGGCGGCCAGGGCGGCCAGCGGATGCACAGCCCAGATCAGGCCGAGGAAAGAAAACACAATCACGGGTACGCAGACAAAATGGATCAGTTCATTAGTGGGGTTAAGATGGCTTTCGCTGTATTTCGCCAGCAGTTGCTCTATCTGTCTGGAATTGCTTTGTTGCATGAGGGTCTCCTGAGTATTGTTATACCCCCAGAGTAATCCATCAAATGACATCCTGCTTGAACGCAATCGCCATCCTGTGCAATTCTGAGGGTGCCACCCCCATCATGTTGCGGAAGGTGCGGCTCATATGGGCCAGGTCGGCAAACCCGGAAGCATGAGCAGCGGCGGTCATGTTATTGCCCTGGGCAACTGCCGCCACCGCTTCCACCATGCGCGACCACAGCAGATAGCGAGACAAAGACATGCCAGTCTGCTGGCGGAATAAGTGGGTGAAACGGCTTTCAGATAAATGCACGCGCCTCGCCAGACTCTGACCACTGCAATCTGCGCCATGACTGGCGGCAATGGCGTCCAGCGCACAGAGGATGCGGCTATCGAGGGAATTACTGCTCAGACTTTGCGGCAAGGCACAGGCTTGCCAGGTTTGCCGTATATGGAGCGCACCAGCCATATCCAGTGACTGGTGGCGATTATCCAGGAGACTGGTTACCAGTGCCTGAAATTCAGGCTGCGTCCCGAACTCTGCCTGCAAATCCGTCCCATTCAACTTCACTGCCTCCGGCATTTCCAGGAACAGATGTGCCAGCATGCCGCCGTCGCTGTCTATCTGGTGGGCATCATGCGGTGCAAAGCTGGCGCTGCGGCTTGCCGTCCAGTCATGCTCTGTGTTCAGTCGGGTGCGAAACGGACGTTCCAGGCCGTAGCTGAGTTGCAACGCAAAATGGGTATGCAATGACGAATCTATGCCTGGTGAAATCACCAGAGCGGCTCCACGCCACAGGAATAAACGTCCGGGTTGCTGAGGCATCTTCATCGGTGGCTGTCGAAATCCTGTATGGATAAAACAAGGATATGATGCGTCAGCCAGCGATGAAGTGCAATGAGGCCTTATTGATTAACTGATCAACTCAATATCAACTCAATATCAACGCAATATCAACGCAACAACAAGGCGATATGCATGTTTGCCTGTTCAGTCGGCAACAGTTTGAAGCCCGTCTTGGCAAAACGCAACCAGCGCCCCATGACAAAACTGCACAAAAGGCTGGCACGGGCTTGCGCCTCTTCTTCAGCAAAATGCCCCTGGCTGGCTGCCAGGCGTAAAGACTGACGGAATGCCATTTCCATGCGCTCGGCCAATTGGTTCATGCGCAATTGCAGGCGCTCATCTTCATTCACCAGAGCGTCACCAATCAACACGCGTGTCATACCGGGATTGCGTTCGGCAAAATTGAGCAACATCAGGATGGTGGACTGGGCTTGCACCATGCCATCTTCCTGGCTTTCATTGATCTGGTTAATCAGACCAAAGACGGAGGTTTCGATGAATTCAATCAAGCCTTCAAACATCTGGGCCTTGCTGGCGAAATGGCGATACAGCGCCGCTTCTGACACGGCGACTTTGGCAGCCAGTGCAGCGGTCGTGACCTTTTCACCTTTGGGATGCTCAAGCATCGCCGCCAGCGTCTGGAGTATTTGTAATTTACGTTCGCCGGGTTTGGTGCTGGCCATAGTGTCAAATAGTGGATTCAAAAAGGGGATGCAGCAATTCAGCCACATCCGGGGCGAGATTTTAAAGACCAGCCGGCCAGTGTGCAATCCCCAGTCACATTTTGTCTGTACGCGGCTTCAGGCGCGCAGACGGTGGATGTGGCGGGCGAGTTGTATGACGGATTTTACTTTGACGTCGGCACAGGCGGCAGCTCTTTTACGCTGATGGGCAGGAGTATACCCTGTGACCCAGGCGGTGCGCAGACCTTCTTGCTTTGCTGCAAGTAAATTCTCTACACTATCTTCCACCAGTATGCAGTCTCTTGCCTGCTTGCCATAAGTCGCCAGCAACTTGCGCAGATAAGGGCGCGACGGCTTAGGCTGCAATTGACCATGCACACGCATGGCCTCCACCGGGATATGCGCATCGAAATGCTTGTGCAAACCCATATGCCTGAGTACCCGGCCTGAGTACACGCGCGGTGCATTGGTCAGCAGAATCTTTTTACCAGGCAAACGGCGCAACAGCTTTTTCAAACCGCGCTCATGCCGGATCATGCTGCTAAGGTCATCGAAATGATGGACCTCGTGCAAAAATTCATCTGCCCTGACGCCATGATGCCTGACCATGCCCAGCATGGTGACGCCATAACGGGCATAGTATTGCTGGCGTATGGCATTCACACTTTCAGCATCTGCAGGCTGACCGCCTTGCCCAAGTACACGCGCCAGGAAAGCATTCATGTTCTGGCTGATGACTGGGAAAATCGCATGTGAAGCATTGTGCAGCGTATTGTCCAGGTCAAACAGCCACAAGGGCTCGGAGCGTCTACGCATGAGGCAGGCGCTCCACCAACTGATATTGATTCATCAATGGCTGCGTATCATGGTACCGAAGGCTTGTTCGGTCAGCACTTCCAGCAACAGCGAATGTTCGATGCGGCCATCAATGATATGCACGGTGTTCACACCGGACTTGGCAGCGTCGAGTGCTGACGAAATCTTGGGCAGCATGCCACCAGAGATGGTGCCGTCGGCAAACATCTCATCAATTTCACGCGCTGACAAGTCGGTCACCAGATTACCCTGCTTGTCGAGCACGCCAGGGATATTGGTCATCATGATGAGCTTTTCTGCTTTGAGGATTTCGGCAATTTTGCCAGCGACCAGATCCGCATTGATGTTGTAAGCCTGACCATCTTCGCCAAAACCGATAGGGGAAATGATAGGGATAAAGGCATCATCCTGCAGCGCTTTGACAACAGCGGGGTTGATTGCATCTATTTCACCAACATAACCGATGTCAAGCATAGCGCCCGGATTCTCGCGGTCAGGCATCATCATCTTGCGGGCGCGGATCAAGCCGCCGTCCTTCCCGGTCAGACCTACTGCCTGGCCACCGTAGTGGTTAATCAGCATGACGATATCTTGCTGCACTTCACCACCGAGCACCCATTCAACGACTTCCATGGTTTCTTCATCTGTGATACGCATACCCTGGATGAAAGTCCCCTGCTTGCCCATTTTTTTGAGCGCATTATCAATTTGCGGGCCACCACCATGAACCACGACCGGATTCATGCCGACCAGCTTGAGCAAAATGACATCGCGGGCAAAGCCATGTTTCAGGCGTTCTTCTGTCATGGCATTGCCACCGTATTTGACAACGATGGTTTTGCCATGGAATTTACGGATATAAGGCAGGGCTTCCGCCAGAATTTCCGCCTTGATCGCGGGCTCTACACCTGCCAGTCGATCTTCGTGTGCAGAGGTTTCTGCCGGGTTAGCATTCAAATCGCTCATAATGACGGTATCCTGAAGGTATCATAGTGGGTTGTTTCATCAACCCTGAATTTTACAGGATTTGCGGCGAAAGCTTTCCCAATTCAGTCACGAGACTTATGACATCGATCCCAGATTTACATCAGCAACTAGAAAACCTGCGTCCAGGCTTGTATCGGTTTGCACAATTGCAACTACGCAATGAGTGCGCGGCAGAAGATGCAGTGCAGGAAACCTTGTTGGCGGTACTGGAAAAGCCAGACAGCTTTGCGGGCAATTCTTCTCTGCGTACTTACGTGACAGGCATTTTGAAGTTCAAGATCATCGATCACCTGCGTTCACTGAAAAAAGAAAAGCAGCTGGAGATCAAGGATGACGAGTCAGAAGACGATTTGATAGACAGTTTATTTAATGCTAACGGCCATGTGATAGGCACGGCCACTGCCTGGGGTGCTCCTGAAGCGACACTGCAGCAAAAAGATTTTTTTCGGGTGCTGGAAATCTGCCTGGAAAACCTGCCCGCCAAAACTGCGCGTGTATTCATGATGCGAGAGTGGCTGGAACTGGAGACAGAAGAAATTTGTAAGGAATTGGAATTGAGTACGTCTAATCTGTGGGTAGTCCTCTATCGTGCGCGGTTACGCCTGCGTGAATGCCTGGACCTGAACTGGTTTGGCAAGGTGTCGTCAGGAGAAAAAATATGAGTGTCTTTATTGTTTGCAAACAAGCGCATCAGCTTATTTCCGAGGGCTTGGACCGTCCGCTCAGCTTATCCGAGCGCACCCAGTTAAAAATGCATTTGGCGATCTGTCGCTCCTGCACCGGCTTTGACGGACAGATGTCTTTCTTGCGCAAGGCAATGAAAAAAACTGCCAGCGAAGGTTTGCCCGCAGAAGCCGACAATATTGGTCGCGAAGACAGTGTGAAATGAGCGTTTGCCCACGATGCCAGGCTGAATTTACCTGTGCGATGGCGGACAATACCGGACAGGCATGCTGGTGCACTGCCCTGCCACCGATTGCGTTCAAAAAACTGCCCGATGGTGAATTGAAGATGGACGCCAGCTGCTTTTGCCCGCATTGCCTGCCACTGTGGAAAGCAGAACGCGAAGCCGAATACCAGCTTAATAATATGCCGCCTGCGGCCTAGATCACACGTCCGCAACACCAGTTTGACAATTCAGTTACCATAGACTTTTTAAATCACGGTTTTCAGCATGTCGAACGATACGCCCCTTGCTTATAAAGCTGTCAATATCCCCGTCTCTCAGCGCATACGTGAACGCATCACGGCCAGCAAGACGCGTTTTCACGCCAATGACAATATCGCCCGTTTCATAGAAGCTGGCGAAATGGATGAATTGCAGGCTGAAGTAGAAGAAAAACTGCGTGCCGTGCTGGAAAGCCTGGTGATAGATACCGAAAGTGACCACAACACTCAGGATACTGGCCGCCGCGTCGCCAAGATGTTTATACAGGAAGTATTCAAGGGCCGTTATGTGCCCATGCCTCCGGTCACCGAATTTCCGAATGCCTCGCATTTGAATGAATTGATGATCATAGGCCCGATCACGGTGCGCAGTGCCTGTTCACATCACCTGTGCCCCATCATTGGCAAGGTCTGGATAGGTGTGATGCCGAACGAACATTCCAACCTGATCGGCCTGTCGAAATATGCGCGTATTGCTGAGTGGGTCATGAGTCGCCCACAGATACAGGAAGAAGCGGTAGTACAACTGGCGGATACCCTGCAAGAAAAAATGCAGCCAGATGGTTTGGCCGTGGTCATGGAAGCAGACCATTTTTGCATGCATTGGCGTGGTGTGAAAGACATGGAAACGGCCATGATTAATAGTGTGATGCACGGCTCCTTCCTGAAAGATGCGAACCTGCGCCGTGAATTTTTATCCCTGATCAAACGCTAACCAGGATTTATCATGCTAGTACGCTTACTTTACGCCAGCCGCGTCGTGGATGAAAAAATGTGCGATGTCGTGCAATCCATCGTCAGCCAGTCACGTCAACATAATCCGCAACACGGGATCACGGGTGTGCTTTGCCATAGCGACCAGGTATTCATGCAAGTGCTGGAAGGTGGCCGGGAAGCCGTCAACACCCTGTACAGCCATATCCTGCGCGACGCCCGCCATACCGATGTGATCCTGCTTGATTATGAAGAGATCCTGGAACGCCGCTATGCAGGCTGGACCATGGGCCAGGCAAACATGGGCAAGATCAATCCTTCGATTTTGCTCAAGTATTCGCCTTTGCCTGTGCTGGACCCGCACCGCATGTCAGGGAAGATCTTGCTGGCCCTGATTGATGAATTGATGGCGACCGCATCCATAGTCGGGCGCACCTGAGAACCTGAGCCACTAGTGGACTCTGGGTATAAAGGAAGATTATTTGGTGGCGTGCTTAACATTTGAGCGCAATTTCCGCGTTGACATGCCTTCAACGACGTTGCAATTTATTTCGTCTGTTGTGGGCGTCTAGGGCTTGTTGCAGTTTCCTATATCCGACAGACTGCGAGTAAATCTAAAGTACTGGCGCCGCCGCCTGCATTAATTCGGCCGCCTGGAAACCAAACATATTGGCAATCGCGGGGCCTGGGAAACTCTCCATATCCTGATTGTATTGCACTGCGCAGTCGTTGTAAGCTTGGCGTGCATGGGCAATCTTGTTTTCTGCATCGTTCAACTCTTCCGTTAATCTCAGCATAGCAGGAGAGCTTTGCAATTCTGCACAAGATTCTGCAATGGCAAACATCCTGCCCATCGCCACAGTTAATCTGTCTTCAGCAGCCGACAGATGCAGTATTGCAATGCCAGCAAGGGGATGGCTAGCAGTGAGGGCATTTGCCTCGACCGCCTCATTGAGTGCTGCAATGACTGCCTCCAGTGCTTCCCTTTCTTGCTTGATATAACTCTGGGCAATCTCAACCAGGTTGGGTATCAGTACATAGCGACGCTTGAACTGCGCATCAATTTGTGTATAAGCAGTTTTGATGCGCTTGCGCGCGTTCAGTAAACGCTTGTGTACACCCAGGACCCAGAATGAAAATAGTGTGACGATGACCGATAAAACGATCATTGCAATCATGTTTTCTCCAGAAAGAACAAGACCGGCTTATGCCGGTCAAAATGGTTTAATTATCGCTGGGTGGGTTCTTGTCTGGAGTGGCCTGGTAGGTTTTCAGCTCTTCTTCGCTGATGTATTCGAATACCTTGACCACCTTGCGCACCCCACTGATGCTGCTGGCGATATTTGCTGCATGCGTGCCTTCACGCTGGGTAACCCGGCCCATCAGGTAGACGACACCTGCTTCCGTCACTACTTTAAAAGCATTTGCCGAAATATCCTTGGTGTCTACAAAAGTGGCCTTGACCTTGGTGGTAACCAGGGTATCGCTGGAGCGGGCAGACAAATCCGACGCACCTGCAATCACTAACTCATTGGTCACCGAAACAACGCCTTCGACTGCACGCAGCTCGCGCTCTGCTGCCGACTTGGCGTTTTCATCAACCACTTCACCGGTCAGCAAGACACGGCGATTAAAGGAATTAACATTCACATGACCATTTTTTCCCAGCAGGCGATGGACACGGGTTTCACCCTTGATAACAATCGCCTTGTCTTCGGTTTGCGCACCAAAGGTACGCCGATCCGTCGCGGCAAAAGTCCCCATGACGGCGCTACCTACCACCATTTCAACACAGCCTTGCAGGCTCATCGCCGTTACGCAACATAAACCTATTACAGCTACAGGTCTGGCCAGCTTGCTCCAGGACTTCTTAATCATCAGCATCACCTCCAAATAATGCGGCATCTATGCCGTCACACAAACAATGTATAGTCAACAAATGCACTTCCTGTATGCGGGCAGTCCTGTCATGCGGTACGCAGATATGGACATCAGCCTCAGTCAGGATATTCGTAATTTCTCCGCCGCCCTTGCCGGTCAGCGCCACGACACGCATATCCCGCTCAAGTGCAGCGTTAATAGCATTCACCACACTCAGCGAATTGCCGGACGTGGACAAAGCCAGCAAGATATCGCCTGACTGGCCAAAAGCCTGCACCTGCTTGGAAAATACTTCATTAAAACTGTAGTCATTCGCCACCGCAGTCAGAATCGAGGTATCTGTCGTCAGGGCCATGGCCGGTAAAGGCAGGCGCTCACGCTCAAAGCGCCCAACCAGCTCGGCAGCAAAATGCTGGCAGTCAGCCGCAGAACCACCATTCCCGCAGGCGAGTATCTTGTTACCGTTAGACAGCGCCGAGAACATGAGTTCCACTGCGTCTGAAATAGGCTGGGCCAGCTCTGTGCCAGCCCGCAACTTTAATTCTGCACTTTCCTGGAAGTGCGCCAATATGCGTTGATTTGTCATAATGCTTACTTAGTCTGATTGCGTCAGATTATACGGCAGGCGAGGCATTAGTGGACTGTAACAGTGAAAGCAGAGTGCCTGTCACGTGCGCACCGACCATGGCTGCGTTGCAAATGCTCGCGATAGTCCCACTATCGCTGTGCATGCTTCTGTCCTTGCCTTGCCCTAGTCGTCGGGCACGCGCCCTTCACTTCAGCTTTCACTATTCCAGTCCCCTCTCCTGTCATTTCCTCAAGCGACGATAACATTCTTTAGCCAGTTGATCTCTGCACCATCTATGGCCACCAGGTCAAAGCGACAAGCGGGCTGGGTCTTTTTTGTCAACAGATAGACCTGAGCGGCATGCACCATGCGCCTTTGCTTGGCCGGTGTGACGCTGGCAATGGCGCCACCAAACTGCATGGAACTGCGTTTCCTGACTTCAACAAAAACCAGAACCGCACCATCCTGCATGATGAGATCAATTTCCCCGCCTTTGCACAGGAAATTCTGTTGTATCAGTTTCAAACCAGCTTTTTGCAAATACACCAGCGCCTGGCTCTCTGCGTCGTCCCCAGTACGGCGACGACTGGTGCGCTGGTCTGCATCCGCTTTACTATCCTGTAGTTCTAAAGTCTTTGCGAGTCTCATTGGCGTACAATCTCGGCTAATTCATTTGCTTAACTTGCATACTAATAAAGGAACAGGCATGAGCGCCACCGACAACGCACTGTTCACGAGTGCCACTGTGATTGAGGCAGTGACCAGGCAAAATTATCCGGCAGCGACATTATATGTAGTCGCCACCCCTATCGGTAATGTTGCCGATATCTCCCTGCGCGCCCTGCATTTGCTGTCGCTGGCAGATGCCATCGCTTGTGAAGATACCCGCAATACAGCGCAATTGCTATCGCGTTATGGTATCAGCAAACCCCTGATCGCTGCCCATCAGCATAATGAGCGCGAAGTGGCTGAAAAAATACTGGCCCGTTTGCAAGCTGGCGAGCGCATCGCCCTGGTATCCGATGCAGGCACACCCGGTGTGTCTGACCCTGGTGCCAAGATCGTCGATGCTGTCAAACTGGCCGGTATGCCAGTCACGCCCTTGCCGGGCGCGTCAGCCGCCATCAGTGCCTTATCAGCCAGCGGCCTGATCCATGACCGTTTTTATTTTGTTGGTTTCCTGCCTGCCAAAGCCGGGCAGCGCGACAGCATATTGAGGGAAGTGCAAGCCATCCCTGCCAGCCTGATTTTTTACGAAGCTCCGCACCGCATCATTGAAGCCGTGGCTGCCATGCGCGCCATCTTTGGCGACACAAGGCGCATCGTGCTGGCACGTGAAGTCAGCAAACTGTTTGAAGAAATTCATCGCTGCACCCTGGCTGAGGCTGGAAGCTGGCTGGCCGCTGACAGCCACAGGGAAAAAGGGGAATATGTGGTCCTGATCGAAGCCGCCGCAGCAGTCGCAGATGAGCAAGAGCTGGAAGCTCGCAGGGTATTGCAGATTTTGCTGGAAGAATGCTCAGTCAAACAGGCAGCAGGCCTTGCCGCACAACTGACAGGGCAAAAGAAAAATGCCCTGTATCAAATGGCACTGGAAATGAAGCAAGGCGACCAAGAATAAATCTTAGAACGTGTTTTCGGTCTGTAGCGAGCGCGTGTCAGCGGGTGAAGAGCAGCGCATGAAGCCCGATCACGCACGCTCAGTATGATCGCAAACACGTTTTAGCGCTGTACTACCAAAGGCTTGCCCACTCCAAGCTCACCAGCCTGGGCAATCGCCGCAGTTGCTTCAGTGCGATTGGCAAAAGGACCGCTGACCAGGCGGTACAGACTACCTTGCTGCACGATGTCAAAGCCAAGCAATTGGCTGGTGGCCCTGCCCTTCAAGTGATTCATGATGGCTTCGGCATTGGCGCGTATTGCATAGGCACCAAATTGTATGTAATAACCCGGGGTCGCTGCTGAGGCTGCATTCGCAGCGTAATTAGCTGCCACCGTGGTTGCGACTGTTGTCACGGGCTGGGTAAATTTTTCTATTGGTTTGTTTTCCTGGGCGGCCAGCAATTCTTCCATGCTCATGGTCGCCGTCGGGTTACTGCGCACAATTGGCGCTTCCCTGGCTGGCACTGGGGTGCTGGTTGCCAACACTGGCTCCTGGCGTACGGGCTGGATCGGCTGGTTTTTGCGGTTCTCCGCCATTCTTTCTATATCGGCGGGTAATAAACGCTCAACCTCGATCTGGCTGCTGCCCTTGCCGATGACATCCAGCTTGAGCGCTGCGGTGTACGACAAATCGATAATGCGACTGGCGTGGAACGGACCGCGGTCATTGACGCGCACTATGATTTGCTTGCCATTGCCGATATTGGTCACCCTTGCATAGGACGGTATCGGCAAGGTGGGATGCGCTGCAGTGATTTTATACATGTCGTACAGCTCACCGGATGAAGTCTTTTGGCCATGGAATTTTTTGCCATACCAACTACCCACACCGCGCTGTATGAAAGGGGTGGTGCTATCTGCTATGGGTGTATAGGTTTTGCCAAATATGACATAGGGCTTGTTACCCGAGCGCGAATAATTTTCCAGTGTGGGAATGGGGTCTACCGTATTTTCCAGCCCTTCGGGAATGTTTTCTCCGGGACCATCATCCTTGTAGTACGCGCCACGGCCAGAATTTGCCTTGGGCAAGGCAGCGGCCTGATTGGCTGAAGATTTATTGCTGGATGACGGGCGTGGACTATCTGCAATAATGATATTTTGTTTGGGTGCGCTGCCGCAGGCAACCAGCAAAACAGCGCTGGCTGCCTGCAGAGACAGCCGCCAGTATTTAGTCGACTTGGCAATTATGGCTGATACGCGCAAACTCATGTCTGCACCAGTTTGCGATTACGCTGTATGCTCATCATGATTCCCAATCCCATTCCTAGTGTCACCAGTGCCGTACCACCATAACTCATGAACGGCAGGGGTACACCGACTACCGGTACGATACCTATCACCATGCCCATGTTCACAAAAGCATAGGTAAAGAATATCATAGTTATAGAACCAGCCATCAAACGTGCAAACAGGGTCGGTGCATTGGCGGCGATCATCAGGCAGCGCAAGATCAGTAAAAAGTACAGACTGACCAGGATCACATTGCCGACAAAACCAAATTCCTCAGAGAAAACAGCAAAGATAAAATCTGTCGTGTGTTCCGGAATAAATTCCAGATGGGACTGCGTCCCTTTCAAGTAACCCTTGCCATGCAAGCCACCAGAGCCGACAGCAATGGTGGATTGTATGATGTGAAAGCCCTTGCCCAGGGGATCGCGGTTCGGGTCGAGCATGGTCAATACCCTGTCCCGCTGGTAATCATGCAACATTGGCCAGACCACAGTAGGGATAAGAACGACGGCGGCTACGCCCAGGGAAATCAAAAATTTCCACGACAAGCCAGCCAAAAATACCACGGTAAAGCCCGCCGCCACGACCAGCATGGCAGTACCCAGATCTGGCTGCTTGGCGATCAAAGCCACGGGAATACCCAGTATTACTGCGCCGATGACAAAGTCGCGCCAGCGCAAGGCACCTTCACGCTTTTGAAAATACCAGGCCAGCATGAGCGGTGTAGCAATCTTCATCATCTCTGATGGCTGCATGTCTATGCCCACATGCAACCAGCGACGTGAACCTTTTTTGACCAGGCCAAATACAGCCACCGCGATCAGCAAGGCCACACCAAAAGTATATATGGGTATCGCAAAACGCATCAAGGTCTGTGGCGGAACATTCGCCATCACCCACATGATGAAGAAAGACACCAGGATATTTCTGACATGGTTTTCGACGCGGCCAGGGAAATCCATGCCTGCCGAATACATGGTCATGATGCCGATCGACATGATAAGAAAAACCAGTATCGCCAGGGCTGCATCAAATACAAAAACATGCGAGCGGATGAAATGCCAGTTAATGCCATTTTTTTGCATATTCAATCCTTATTGCCTATCGTTTCACCACCTGGTTTGGGGCCTGGATCAGGTTCGGCCGGTGTCTTGATTTCGGCATCAGAACGGAACAAGGCCATATCACTTTGTGGCTTGGGCTGTGGCGGTACTTGCTCCTTGCTATCTTTGCTGTCCTTGTCTTTTGGGCGCTTGCCCAGCAAGTAGTAGTCGAGCGCCTTGCGTACGATAGGTGCAGCTGCTTCCGAACCAAAACCACCATTTTCCACAATAATGGCAATCGCGATTTTGGGATGATCAGCAGGCGCAAAGGCAGTATACAAAGAGTGATCTAAATGCCTTGCCGCCATGGTTTTGGCATTATATTTTTCCCCTTTTTTGATACCTACCACCTGTGCAGTGCCAGTCTTGCCACCGGAAACATATTCCGTCCCCTGAAATACCTTGGCTGATGTACCTTCTTTGGCCACTCCGACCATGGCATTTTTGATGAAGTCTATATTTTCCTGTTTGAGTGGAATACGACCACTTTCCTTGGGCACAGTCAAGGTTCTTTGCCTGGTTTGCGGGTCTTCAGTCATTTTCACCAGATGTGGTTTCATGATGATGCCGTTATTCGCCAGTGTTGCCATGGCATGCGCCATTTGCAAAGGAGTGAAAGTATTTTGTCCCTGGCCTATGCCCAGTGAAATAGTGTCACCCAGTACCCAGCGTTTTTGTTCCGGTTTTTTAAAAGCAGCCCGCTTCCATGCACTGGAAGGCAATAAACCGCTACGTTCATGTTCCAGGTCGATGCCCGTCTTTTGTCCAAAACCAAACGGTGCCATGAAATCATGCATGACATCCACAGTCAGGTCATTGGCCAGGATGTAATAGTAGGTATCGCAGGAATGCACTATAGACTTGTACATATCGACCATGCCATGCCCACCAGGTTTATCGTCCTTGAAGGTATGATTGCCAAAGGTGAAGTAACCAGGATCAGAAATGGCCTGCGAAGTAGTGCGCCTTCCCAGTTCCAGTGCGGCCAGGGCCATGAAAGGTTTATAGGTTGATCCGGGTGGGTATGCACCAGTCAAAGGACGGTTCAGCAGAGGCTTGTCTTCAGAAGTATTCAACTCATTCCAGCTTTGCTGGTCTATGCCCTCGACAAACAGGTTAGGGTCATAAGTAGGCTTGGAAACAAAAGCCAGCACATCACCAGTAGCAGGCTCAATAGCCACCAGTGCGCCGCGCCTGTCACCAAAGGCTTCTTCCACGACTTTTTGCAACTCAATATCGACCGACAAAATCAGGTTCTTGCCAGAGGTCGGTGCTGAACGTGACAGCACGCGCACAGCCCTGCCACCGGCAGCCACTTCAACTTCTTCAAAACCGGTATTGCCGTGCAAGACTTTTTCGTAGCTTTTTTCCAGGCCTTCCTTGCCTATGTAATCCGTGCCATTGTAGTTAGCGGCATCTTCCATTTCATCGATAATCTCAGCATCCTTGGGGCTGATGCGACCTATGTAACCAATCACATGCGAGGCCGAATCCCCCTGGGGATATTGACGGAACAAGCGCGCCTGGATATCGACACCGGAGAAGCGGAAGCGTTGTGCAGTAAACCTGGCGACTTCATCATCAGTGAGACGGGTGCGTATGGGAAGACTCTCGAAACTTTTTGAGTCTTCCAGCAATTTGCGGAAACGCTTGCGGTGCTTGGGTTGTATATCTACCAAAATTGCCAGCTCATCGATGAGGACATCCATGTCCTTGCGAATTTTTGAAGGTGTGATTTCCAGCGTGTAAGCAGAATAATTGCGCGCCAGGATGATGCCGTTCCTGTCCGTAATGAGACCACGGTTGGGTACCACGGGAACGATATCGATACGGTTTTCATCTGCCAGCAAGGCATAATCATTATGCTTGACGATCTGCAGCCAGACAAAGCGGGAAATCAATGCGGCAAAACACAGAAACACGAATACGCCGATAAAAATCAGGCGCATGCGGAAATAATGCAGTTCGCGTTCCGTGTTCTTAAGTTCTGTCATAGTGAAAAAATTGAAACAGGCAGCAATCGGGGGCAACAGGTTCAGATAGGACGGGTATGGTCTTTATCTTTGGCCCGCCTTTGTGGCGCCAGCAGTAGCAAGGTGGCAACCGGCCACAGCACGGTGGTCACCAGGCTGACCGTAAAATAGGCCCAGCCAGGGAAATGTGCATCCGGTGCTACCAGCATGCGTACCGCAAGCTGCACCAGTTGGGCAAACATGAACAAGGGGAAGACATGCAGAGATTGCGTCAAAGGATGAAACCACAGAACGCGTCTGTGTATCATGATGGCGAAATACGACAGCAGAGTGTATGCCAGGGCGTTTTCCCCCATGTAGATGGAATCATGCACATCCATCAGCAAACCCATGGCAAAAGCCACGCCTATGCCGACTTTGCGCGGCTGGTGTATGGTCCAGAATACCAGCACCAGTGCGACGAAATCAGGCACCCCCACCCACCCACCCCATGGCAGGAAATTCAAGAAAAAAGCGACCGAGAAACTGAGGGTGATAAATACCGGATTGACCGGCAATAGTATGTAATGCGGGCTATTCATTTGGTGGCTTCCTTACCATTTGCTGCCGCTGCATCTTTGGGCGGCGCTTCTTTCACCGGGCTTTCCCTGGCCGGTAAATCCTTGATGGGCTGGTCTACCGGTTTGATGTCGCTTGCTGGCGCTGCCGCATCGCGTGTCACCTTGCGATTGAGTTTTTCTTTCTTGGCGCGTACATCTTCGGTATCAGGACGTGTCAGATTGTCGGTGGACACCAGCAAAACCAGCAATTGCTTGTTACGGTCTATACCAGCCGTCGGTACACAGAGTATGCTTTCAAACGTGGTGTTGGCCTTGTTTTCCACTTGCACCACCTTGGCAACTGCCAGGCCTGGAGGGTAGATGCCATCTATGCCTGAAGTCACCAGTTGGTCACCGTTTTGTATATCGGCATTGGTAGTAAGGCGCATGTCCAGATAGCTTGACTGACCGCGGCCATAAGCCACACTGCGCAAGCCATTGCGCAGAATTTGCACGGGGATGGCCTGGTTTTTGTCTGTCAATAAAGTGACTTCTGCCGTCAGCGGGAAAATCCGTGTGACCTGACCAACGACACCCTTCTCATCAATCACTGGCTGGGACAGGGCAATACCATGTTTTATGCCGCGATCAATGATCACCTTACGGGTGGCCGGGTCACGCGCATCGTAAATGATTTCGGCCATGACAGACTTGACTTGTAGCCGCTCACGGGCATCCAGCAATTTGCGCAAATGAGCATTTTCTGCCATCAAATGCCCAGTCTGCTGCAGAGTATCGGCATTCTGGGTTTGCTGGCGTTTCAACTGGACATTTTCTTTTTCCAGTTTGGTGACTGAGACAAAATAATCCGAGGCAAGCTTGATGGTATCACGCGGCATAACGGCGACCATTTGCACCGGATACAGCACGCTGCCCAATACCTGCCTGACCAGAGTCAGTGATTTCAGACGGGCATCAACCACTAGTAGAAAAATCGCCAGAACGGCAAAGAAGACCACCCTGACGCGCGCAGAGGCGCCTTGCTTGAAGAGTGGTGGTGGGCTGTAATCCATACTTTACCGGTGTTTCTCAATGAACAGCGCAACAAGCATATAAATTGCAATCAAATCAGCTGTGCGTCAGTCATCAGAACTGATGCATGCCTCATCAAATACGGGATTGACAGCCAACATCAGCGCTGGCTGCCATATCCCACGATGATCCGGTGGTCTTTCTTATTATTCGTAAGAGAAGATCGAACCCAGCTTATCCATGCGTTCCAGTGCCATGCCTGAGCCACGGACTACGCAAGTCAGCGGGTCTTCAGCAACGATGACTGGCAAGCCTGTTTCTTCCATCAGCAGACGGTCGAGATCACGCAAGAGTGCGCCACCACCGGTCAGCATCATGCCTTTTTCAGCGATATCTGCACCCAGTTCTGGCGGAGTTTGTTCCAGCGCGTTTTTAACGGCAGAAACGATGTTATTCAGTGGATCAGTCAGCGCCTCCAGAATTTCATTGCTGGAAATCGTGAAGGAACGCGGAATGCCTTCAGACAAATTGCGACCTTTGACTTCCATTTCCTTGACTTCAGAACCCGGGAAAGCGGAGCCGATTGCCTTCTTGATGGCTTCAGCAGTTTGCTCGCCAATCAGCATGCCGTAATTGCGGCGTATGTAGTTGACGATGGCTTCGTCAAACTTGTCACCACCAACGCGGACAGAGCCCTTGTAGACCATGCCGCCGAGGGAAATGATACCCACTTCAGTCGTACCACCACCGATATCAACGACCATGGAGCCAGTTGCTTCAGACACTGGCAAGCCAGCACCTATCGCCGCGGCCATTGGCTCTTCAATCAGGTACACCTGGGAAGCACCAGCACCCAGGGCGGATTCACGGATCGCACGGCGCTCTACCTGGGTAGAACCACAAGGGACGCAAATGATGATGCGTGGGGATGGTTTGAAAAATTTGGTGTCATGCACCATGCGGATGAATTGCTTGAGCATTTGCTCAGTGACGGTAAAGTCGGCAATCACGCCGTCTTTCATGGGGCGGATGGCTTCAATATTACCCGGTACCTTGCCCAGCATTTGCTTGGCCTCTTTACCCACTGCCTGAATTGTTTTCTTGCCGTTAGGGCCGCCTTCTTGACGGATCGCAACTACGGACGGTTCATCAAGTACGATACCCTGTCCACGTACATAAATCAGCGTGTTGGCCGTCCCCAGATCGATCGCCAGATCATTTGAAAAATAACTACGTAAAAAACCAAACATGTATTGTCCTGTGTTTAACTGATTGTGGGCTCAACCTACTTTATTGGGCTGCGCTACCGAATTTTTGACCCTGCCGTTTTTTTCACCGGGAACCAGCCAGCAACCTCTTCACCAAGCTTAACTGAGCATGTTAGGGGATTTAGCAAGCCATTTAGGGCATTAACCCGCCATTCTACCTTATAATCTGTTTAAATTTATTCGATACCAACACCTAAATTATGCTTTTGGTGGTCTGTCGAATTATGTATTTTTTGACACTCTTTTTCGCGCAAAAATGCGCCCCTGAACTATGTCACTGACACTTGAAGATGTGAAAAGAATTGCCAATTTGGCAAAAATAGAAACCTCTGCTGAGGAGGAAGTTTCTACCCTGGAGAAACTGAACGGTATTTTCTCCCTGGTCGAGCAATTAAAGGCAGTCGATACTACAGGTGTTGCGCCTTTAAGCCACCCAATCGCTGCCCTGCTGCCGGAAATGGCTTTACGCCTGCGTGAAGACGTGGTCAGCGAGAGCAATCATCGCGAAGATTACCAAAAGCCAGCGCCAGCGACACAAGATGGCTTGTATCTCGTACCCCAGGTTATTGAATAAGCAATAGAGTCCACATGCATACCAAAACAATTTCGCAATTATCCGCCCTGCTGCAAAGCAAGCAGGTATCCGCCACCGAACTTGCCGAGCATTATTTGAACCGTATTGCTGCCAGTGACCTGAATGCTTTTTTGCATGTGAATCCTGCATGGACTTTGCAACAGGCCGCAGCAGCAGATACACGTCTGGCCAGTGGTGATGCAGGCGTCTTGACGGGCGTACCTATCGCCCATAAAGATATTTTTGTGACCCGTGACTGGCGCTCGACTGCCGGTTCACGCATGCTGGAAAATTATGTCAGCCCCTTTGATGCGACTGTTGTCGAGCTGTTCAGTAAGGCAGGTACGGTCACGCTGGGTAAATTGAATTGCGACGAATTCGCCATGGGTTCATCGAATGAAAATTCCTATTTTGGCGCGGTGAAAAACCCCTGGGACAAAACTGCCGTACCTGGTGGTTCTTCTGGTGGTTCAGCAGCCGCGATTGCTGCACGCCTGGCACCGGCAGTGACTGCAACCGATACCGGCGGTTCTATTCGTCAGCCGGCATCGTTTTGCGGCGTCACTGGCATCAAGCCTACCTATGGCAGCGTGTCACGCTATGGCATGATCGCTTTTGCGTCTTCACTGGATCAGGGCGGCCCTATCGCCCAGACGGCCGAGGACTGCGGCATCTTGCTGAATGCGATGACAGGTTTTGATGCCAAGGATTCGACTTCACTGGAACGCAAAAAAGAAGATTTCAACCGTGACCTGAACAAGTCTTTGCAAGGTTTGCGTATCGGCGTCCCGAAAGAATTTTTCTCTGGCGGCCTGGCTGCAGATGTGGAACAGGCTGTACGCGCGGCACTGGTTGAATATGAAAAACTGGGTGCCACACTGGTAGAAATTTCTCTGCCAAAAACCGAGTTGTCCATCCCTGTGTATTATGTGATTGCGCCAGCAGAAGCTTCTTCTAATCTGAGCCGTTTTGATGGCGTACGTTATGGTCATCGCGCAGCAGAGTACAAAGACTTGAATGAGATGTACAAAAAGTCCCGTGCTGAAGGTTTTGGTGCTGAAGTCAAGCGCCGCATCCTGGTCGGTGCCTATGTGCTGTCGCACGGTTACTATGATGCCTACTATTTGCAGGCACAAAGAATACGCCGCCTGATCGCGCAGGACTTTGCTGCTGCGTTTGAGAAATGTGATGTCATCATGGGACCAGTAGCGCCGACCGTGGCCTGGGACCTGGGTTCCAAGGCGGATGATCCGGTAGCCAACTACCTGGCCGATATTTTCACCTTATCGACCAGCCTGGCTGGCTTGCCTGGCATGTCCATCCCTTGTGGTTTTGGTCAGGGTGAAAAAAATGCCAAACGTCCGGTAGGTTTGCAAGTTATTGGTAATTATTATGACGAAGCGAAACTGCTGAATGTGGCCCACCAGTTCCAGCAAGTCACAGACTGGCATACGCGCAGCCCTGTATGAGCTTGAAAATCTTCCTGAGCGCAGCCATGTGGGTGATATGCGGAACTTTGTCTGCACAGACACTGGACACACGTATTGCCTGCACACAAACGCTGCAGGAAGATGCCGAAGGCGAGCGCCTGATTTACAGTGACCAGGCACGCATGCAATTGAACGGTGTGCAGATCACTGAGTTTCAATGGGAGTCTTCCGTATTTCGCAGCAATCGCGGACATGAGTGCAGCATAGATACTGAAGATGGCCTGGAAGCAGAATTGACAGAAAAAGGCTGGCGTGTACGGCTCAGGAATGCCCAGTCTGCAAGGGAGAAGCGTGGTTATGATGTAGCGCGTGGCTCGCAATGCAGCATACGCCTGGAACGTGAAGGTGATGCCCTGCATATCAAGCCTACGTGCTCTGCGCTATGTGGCTCACGCAGGAACTTTTCAGAGCTGACAGTGAATACCAAAACCGGGCTTTGTACCTACGAGTAATGACATGAATTGATTTGCTGCCTGTTTGCGAACGAACAGGCGCAATAAGTTAAAGATAAGACGAGGAAATATTATGCAATGGGAAGTCGTTATCGGTTTTGAGACGCATGCGCAACTCAAGACCAACTCAAAAATTTTCAGCGGCTCTTCAATCCAGTTTGGGGCCGAACCCAATACCCAGGCCAGCCCGGTTGACCTGGCCCTGCCTGGCGTGCTGCCAGTCATGAATAAAGGCGCGGTAGAAAAAGCCATACAGTTTGGCCTGGCAGTTGGTGCGCTGGTCGCGCCTGAATCCATCTTTGCCCGCAAAAATTATTTCTACCCTGATCTGCCCAAAGGCTATCAGATCAGCCAGTTTGAAATCCCGGTAGTGCAAGGCGGCTTCGTTCCCTGCGTCTTTGAAAAAGATGGCAAGACCGAATTCAGGAATATAGAACTGACACGCGCCCATCTGGAAGAAGACGCTGGCAAATCCATGCATGGTGTAGCTCAAGACATGACAGGCATAGACTTGAACCGTGCAGGCACGCCCTTGCTGGAAATCGTTACCGAGCCTGTCATGCGCAGTGCCGCCGAAGCAGTGGCTTATGCCAAAGCGCTACATTCACTGGTGACTTGGCTGGACATCTGCGATGGCAATATGCAGGAAGGTTCTTTCCGTTGTGACGCCAATGTGTCAGTGCGCCCGGTAGGTCAAAAAGAATTTGGCACACGTTGCGAAATCAAAAACCTGAACTCTTTCCGTTTCCTGGAAGAGGCGATTAATTATGAAGTGCGTCGTCAAATTGAATTGATTGAAGATGGTGGCAAAGTCATTCAGCAAACACGCCTGTATGACCCTGATAAGAAAATCACGGAAAAAATGCGCGACAAGGAAGATTCGATGGATTATCGTTACTTCCCTGATCCCGACCTGCCACCACTGAAAATCAGCCGTGAATGGGTAGAGCAAGTTCGCGCCACCATGCCGGAACTGCCATCCGCCATGCGCCAGCGCTTCATTGAGCAACTGGGCTTGCCTGAATATGATGCGACTATTTTGACCCAATCCAAAGGCATGGCTACTTATTTTGAAGCCGTGGTGACTGCTGCTGGTACGGCACAAGCCAAACCTGCGGCAAACTGGATGATGGGTGATGTGGCTGCAACCCTGAACCGTGAAGGCCTGGATATCAACGCTATCCCGGTCACATCTGCACAGTTGGCAATATTGTTGCAGCGTATTGCTGATGGCACGATTTCCAACAAGATTGCCAAGGAAGTGTTTGCTGCCATGTGGCAAGCGCCATCACCAGACGTAGGTGCCGTCGACAAGATGATCGCGTCCATAGGCGGACAAATTTCTGACGTGAATGTGCTCGGAAAAATCATCGATGAAGTCATGGCTGCGAATCAGCAATCTGTCGATGAATACCGCGCTGGTAAAGAGAAGGCTTTCAACTCTTTAGTGGGTCAGGCGATGAAGGCGACCAAGGGCAAGGGCAATCCTGCACAGGTTAATGAATTGTTGAAGAAAAAACTGGCGGGTTAATTCCTCTCGCCCAAGAAAAAAACGGCACAGGCTTCAAGCCTGTGCCGTTTTTTCTTTATGCGTCAAAATTAATTGATGGGCGAGAAAAAACCCGCCACGGTCTGCAAATCTTCTACCTTGACAGTACCTGCGGCAACGCGCAATTTCAAATAGCTGATCAGGTAATTGTATTTAGCCTGCGCCAGATCACGTCTTGCTGCAACCAGTTGCTGTTCTGCACTGAGCACATCCAGATTGATGCGCACACCACCTTTAACGCTTTGCTTGGTCGCTTCCACCAGCATGCTGGCTGAATTGACGGATTTTTGCAAGGCGGCTATCTTGACGACACTGCTTTGCACAGCATTGTGCTGCTTGCGCAACTCTATTCCTATGCGGCTGCGTGTCGCATCCAGCTCTGCTTTGGCTTTGTCGCGATTGGCCACTGATTGATTGCTGATGGCACTGACATAACCACCGGAATAGATAGGTATCACCAGTTGCACGCCTATGCTTTTTACCGTTTGATCCTGGCTGTAATTGGTCACACTGTCTGAAACTGAACGGTTATAAGTCGCGTTTAATTCCAGCCTGGGTGCATGACCTGCCCTGCTTTTGCTGATTTCATGCTCGGCCACTTCCAATGAGTATTTGGCAGCGGTGATTTCTGGGTTATTTTCAGTTGCGATCGTCATCCAGTCTTCGAAGGTGTTCATCACTACTGGAGCAAGTTGAAAGTCTTTGCGCAAGCCATCAAGCTGGCTGGTATCGAGACCGGTAATTGCCGTCAATGTATTGCGCAAATTGGTCAGATTATCGCCAGCCTCTATCACTTGTGCCTCAGCCACATCCAGTTTGGCTTGAGTTTCCAGCATATCTGTCCGGGTACCCTCACCTTTTTCAAACAGACGCTCATTGATGCGCTTTTGTTCTGCATAGGCGTCACGCTGGGCGCGGAACAAATCCAGTTGATCTTCAGCAAATTTGGTATCAGCGTAAGCAGTTACCAGACGTATCATCAAATCTTTGCTACGGGCAGAAAACATTGCATCGCTGTAATTGGTTTGCGCGATACCCTGTTTGTAACGTGCCGTTGTATCCAGATTGAATAAGACCTGGCGCAACGACAGTGTATTGGTCAGGCTGGTGTACTCATATTCATTGATAGTCGGCTTGCCACCCGAAAACAGCGTTGGCGGGCCGATAGTATCGGCCTTGTTTTTACCTGTTCCATAATTGAACTGTATGCTGGGCAACAAACCTGCGCGACCGATTTTCCTGAATTCCTGCCCAGCGATATTTTCCGAAACTGCAGAACGATAGGTGGGGTCGTTCAGCAAAGCAGCTTCATAAGCTTGCAACAAACCTATGGCCGAAGCCTGTCCTGCCGAAGCCAGCAAGATGCTGGCCGCAGAGGCGATCAGGCTCAGGTGTTTCCATGATTTTTTCATGATTACTCCTCAGTCATTGCAGAATGCATACGATCAATAATCGGTTTCAGCAAGTAGTTCATCATGGTGCGGCCACCTGTGCTGACGAATAGTTCAACCGGCATACCGGGACGGACTTGCAGATGGGCGAGCATTTTCTTGCCCTCAGGTGCCACTTCTGCGCGGACTTTATAGAATGCCTGGCCAGTTCTTTCATCCAGAGTACGGTCAGCCGATACCTGGGTAATGATGCCTGGTATATGCGGTGTGGTATTGGTGTTGAATGCCGAGAAGATCAATTCGGTTTTCAAACCAGGATGTACCTTGTCTACCAGATTCACTGGCAGCATGGCTTCCACGATCAGGGCATCATCCTGAGGAACCAGTTCCATCAGCTTGAAACCACTAGGCACAACTGCACCTTTGGTGAATACATTCAGGCCAACGATAGTGCCTGCCACAGGCGCTTTTACCATGACATTATTCAAATCAAAATCCAGTGCCGTCAAGCGATTTTCCAAAGCTTCTGCTTCTTTTTGCGTGTCAGACAATTGTGTGCGGATTTCTTTTTGATAGTCTTGCTGGCGCTGAGATTTGCGCAAGCCCAATTCCATGATCTGGCGTGATACGCGGCCCATGTTGCCCAGGTCTTCAGAAATGCTGCCGTTCACCTGGGCATAAGTGCGTTCCAGGTCCAGCAAGCGATTGCGGGCGATATAACCTTCCTTGGCCAGGTCACGCATACCGTCAAGCTGCTCCTTGAGGAATTGCTGTTGTTGCTTCTTGCTGACCATGGATTCTTCCAGGCCCTTCAATTGCGACTTCAAACCGGCGATATTTTCATCCACCGCACCCAGTTCACTCTGTATGGATATCTGGCGTGTCGTGAACAATTGCTGTTGCAGCAAAATCGTGTTGGCGACGCGGGTATCATTCCTTGCCTGTTCCAGTTCCTTGGGAAAGCTGATGGACTTGGCATTCGCCCGCTCAGCCAGCAAGCGGGCTTCCACTGCCTGCGAAGTGAACAATTGCACCCTGGTGATTTCAGCCGCGGACTTGGCACTGACATTATTCATCTTCAGCAAAACCTGGCCTGCGGCAACAACATCACCATCCTTGACCAGGATTTCATCTACCGTACCACCTGTTTGATGCTGGATGACTTTGCGGCTGGAAGCAACTGCGACGTTGCCGCTCATCGGCACGCCCTTATCCAGCTCAGCAGTAAATGCCCACAGCAAGAAACCAAACACCCCCACCACGATGATGATCCAGCCGAGGCGCGCATAAGCACGTGCGTCTGTGTTGACTTCCAGTATTTCTACGTTGTGGGTAGTCACATCCGTGACGTCACCCTTTTTGACCAATGCATTTTTCATGATTTTTCCTGTTCTGCAGCTGCGGCATTAATTCTTGCCTGTGTATCTGCTGGTGGCTCCGAAGCTGCCGACTGCAGGCCGTTCTGAGCCGGATCTTGCTGGGCCGCCTGTTGCGCCGCTGCTTGCTGGGCTTGCTGCATTTGTTGCATCTGCTGTTGATTGGCCTGATTCAGGGCAGCCAAAACCTGGTCACGCGGACCAAAGGCCTGCGCCACACCATCGCGTAACAACAAGAGCTTGGTGGTAGCACCCAGAATAGTCGTGCGATGAGTAATCAGGACAATAGTTTTGCCGCGCTGGCGCAGGTCATTGACCGCCATAACCAAAGCTTGTTCACCGATATCATCGAGATTCGAGTTTGGCTCATCGAGTACCAGCAGCGAAGGATCGTCGTACATGGCACGGGCCAGACCGATACGCTGTTTCTGACCGCCTGACAAGCCCGCACCACCATCACCCAGACGGGTGTCATAACCTTGCGGGAAATGCAGAATCATTTCATGTACGCCAGCACGCTTGGCGGCCAGAATAACTTTTTCGGAATCGACTTCACCAAAACGGGCAATGTTTTCTGCAACGGTACCGCCAAACAATTCTATGTCTTGTGGCAGGTAACCGATGTTTGGTCCGAGCTGGTCTTTGTTCCATTGATAAATGTCAGCACCATCCAGACGCACCTTGCCAACGGCCGCAGGCCAGACACCTACCAACAAACGTGCCAGTGTTGATTTACCAGAACCTGAAGGGCCGATCACACCAAGCACATCACCTGGCTGCAATGCCATCGACAATGCTTTGAGCACTACCACGGTAGAACCTGGAGCCGCTGCAGTCACACCTTCGACCGACAAGGCACCCAGGGGTTTAGGCAAGTCCATGCCTGCTTCACGCGGTGGATTGTTGGCCAACAGTTCATTCAGGCGGCCATAAGCACCTTTGACTGTACTCCATTGTTTCCATACACCGATCAGTTGGTCGATAGGACCGGTTGCCTTACCCAGCAAAATAGAACCAGCAATCATCATACCTGGTGTCATCTTGCCTTCGATCACCAGCAAAGCACCAAAACCCAGCACCAGAGACTGTACGGAGACACGCACAAATTTACTGATAGCCGTGATAACGCCTGACTTTTCACTTGCTTCTGCCTGCAATTGCAGGAAACGGCCATGCAATTTGAACCAGCGCGACATCAAGTTGGGCAACATGCCCATGGCTTCAATGACTTCCGCATTGCGCAGATTATTGGTCGCCAGATTACTGGACACAATGGCCATGGTATTGGCTTCGGTCAAAGGCTTTTTGGAAACCACTTCATTGGCGTAGGCCAGCACTACCATGATGATCACTGCGCCCAGAGCAAACAAGCCCAGGTAAGTATCAAACATGAAGATCACTGCCAGGTAGATCGGGAACCAGGGTGCATCAAAGAAGGCAAACAAACCCGAGCCTGTCAGGAACTGGCGAATTTGCGTCAGATCCTGCAATGCCTGGCCAGCATTGCCACCACCACGCTTCAGATTTTGTTCAAATGCAGCGGTATAAATACGCTTGTTCATTTGCATATCAAGTTTGGCACCGAGACGGATCAGGACGAAGCTGCGGATATATTCCAGCGCACTCATCAGCGCGTAGGCACCCAACATCAGCAATGTCAACATCAACAAAGTGATTTCGTTGCGGCTTTGCAAAACACGATCGTAAACCTGCAACATGTACAGGGAAGGTGCTAACATCAACATGTTAATGATGGCACTGAATATGCCAACGGTTCTGAAGGCACTTTTAAAGGTCATCAAGACCTGTGCTATTTCAGTTTGTGGAAGTTTTAATTTCGAGATCATTTGTATTCTTTGCACACTGAAGTGCTAAAAACATCGCAATATAAAAGGTGGCCGCTGAATGGATACACTCTGGGTAAGAGAATTCATCTGCATATTTAGGGCAAGGCGGCATTATCCCTGTTCACAACTCAATTAAATGTGATGTACATCACATTTTTCGAAAGCGTAACACAAGTTTTGCGCTTTTAAAACGCCTTTCGTGCGTCTATCCCCTCAGATTTTGGATACTCCCGGCTGTATGTTAAAAAATATTCTTTTTTAGCTGCAAGGCTGCTGGCATTTTCTGCATACTCCCCAAAATGTTAACTGATTCTAAAATCTGGCGAATACGAGCTTTATTCAAATGGCAATTATTCTCTGGCAAAAAATAGTGGGGAATTTTGTGCTCAAGCAAAGTAAATCACACTTGAAATAGGTATGGAGAACACCATTTACACAAGGGACATGCTGCACCTATCAACTCATTGCGACAAGTTGCAGGATCTGCCCGGACAGATATAGTTTGCTGCACATTGCACCTGAATACCAGTCAAAAAAAAACGCCCCACAATATCCGTTGCGGGGCGCCGAGTTCTTAATGGTCTTGCTGGCTACACATTTATTTTAACTCAATTACTACTGTGTTTACAACTGACTCAGTAGATATCTCGTTTTGAATGTTAAACTTTGTGTCTTCAGCCAGACTTTGTACCCATTCCAGTTGGGCAGGCAAACATACTTTTTGCAAGTCATAGAATTCACAGGCAAAACGGCGGGCATTTTCACCCAGGCGCTGCCGTTCTTCGGGTTGATCAAGCAAATCACAAACCTCTTGTGTCAAAGCCGCTGCGTCAAAGAAATCGACCAGCCTGCCAGTTTCATTCTGACGTATTGCTTCACGCAGGGGCTGTGTATTTGAGGCGACGATGGCACATCCCGCACTCATGGCTTCAAGCAAGCTCCAGGAGAGTACAAAGGGGTAGGTCAGGTACACATGAACGCGCGATAATTGCAGCAAGGGAATGAAATGCTGGTAAGGGATATTGCCAAGGAAATGAATGCGCTGCATGGCGCTTTCCGGCAATTGTGTACTGACTTCGCTGAGGAAAATCTCTTTCCAGGATTTGCCACTGGCTGACTTGGCACCATAGCTGACATCATCCCCACCAACGATCAATACCCTTGCGTTCGGCCTTTGTGCCAGTATCTGCGGCAATGCGCGCATGAAAATGTGGTAACCACGGTAGGGTTCAAGATTGCGGTTGACGAAGGTGATGACTTCATCATCGCGCGTCAGCGTCAGGCCATCACCTAAAGTCAGTGCAATGCCAGGGTTGGGGGCGATCATGTCGGTGTTGATGCCATCATGAATCACACTGATACGTTCGCGGAAAGCGCTGGGAAAAGTACTGGCCTGCCAGTGTGTCGGCGAAATGGCGGCATCTGCCAACTCTATGTGCAAGAGATTATTGATATTCTTTAGATGTATCTTACAGGCTTGCTCTATGCTGTCGGATGAAAATTCGGGGTCAAAGCCAACATCGGCACCTGATGCGTGATAAAAGAATTCCGCATAAATACCCAACTTGGCCTTGGGCCAGACCGTTTTCAAAAACAGGCTTTCACCCCAGCCCGGATGAGCAATGATGACATCTGGCACGAAGCCCTGTTCGCGCAACTGCAGGGCTGCACGCATGGCGGCTTCGCCACGGATGACCTTGGGCTCACTGTCCGCGAGCCAGGGATGGATGTCGGCACTCGTGCCACGCGCCACCTGATAGGGAAACACCTTCACACCGTTCCAGAGGGAAGGCGGTTTCTTTTGCATGCTCAGCGCCACCACCTCATTGCCAGCATCCGCAGCCAGCGCCGGTGCCAGATGCACAAACTGGCCGGGGAAATTTTGATGAACGAACAGGATTTTCATAGTACAAATTGGCAAGAAATACGGGCAAATGGAATTGCAACAGTATAAACGTTATTCAGTTCTGGTGATGCAGGCAAATACCCCGCTCTGAACACAACTAGGAGGGTATCAAATGATGAGCAAATGCCTGCATGATACCGTCAGGACGTAAATGATGGGCATCAATATGCCATTGTTGATTGGATTTACCGTTCCCACCGTCTGTCATGGTGAACACATCAAGAAAATCCATGCCCATTTCCAGGGCTTGTCGTTTTAGCTGAGTATTGAACAGCGACAAAAACTGACCAAAATGCTGCAACTCTGCTTGCGTATGGACACTCTCATCCAGATGATGGGCTGGCACACCGCTGACAATCATCTTTAGCTTGCGTGCTTGCGCCTGAGAGGAGACAAAATTCAGATAAGCTGCCACGGTGTTGTGCACGCGCTGCTCCAGGCTGATTTCGGTGGATTTTTTGCTGGCCTTATATATACCCCCATCAATGCGGCAATCAATTTCACCGATGGTAATCAACACCGACGACACTGGTGGAATGGCCTGCAAGTAGTTATTCAGTGCTTGCTGGTAATGATTGGTGCTGGCATGGCCTATACGCCATTGCGTGCATCCCTCTATCCACAAGCCTTTGCATTGCAAATGCTGGTCATGATAAGCGAGCACCAGATTATGTGCCGATAACATGTGGCTTTCACCAATAACATACAGCATGCCTTGCGCCTGTGGAATTGCTGACTGCTGCCTGAAAGATTGCCACCAAAGTTGTATTTTCAGCATGAAGACACAGTAAATCAAAGACCCCTTGTCTTTGATCTGCACATTCCCAAGCATCTCTTTTGCCACATGCAGCAAGGCTTCAACATTGGCAGGGTTACCAAAGACATAGTGCAGTATGGCCAATTGCAGGGCCGCATTTTGCCTTGGAAAACCAGTCGTCGTCAGTGCCAGTACTTTAGAATAATGCTCGACTGACTCGTTCAGATGACCTGTGATTTTGTAGATATTGGCCAGACAAGCATGCAATTCTGCATTATCTGGCGCAATACTCAAGCCCTGCTGATAACTTTGGAAAGCTTCCTGCAGTCTTTCCAGCTTCAATAGTGCATTGCCGCGATTATTCCATGCCTGGAAATGCCCGGGATTAGTCTTCAGCACTTGTTCGTAATCAAGTAAAGCCCGCCCATACTGGCCCATATCCATATGCAGATTGCCGCGATTAAAGTAGGCATCCGGGAAGTCTGGCTGCTTGTCAAGGGCCCGTGCATAACAAGCCAGGGCCTCAGCCTCCCGCCCCAAGGCGCTTAATGCATTTGCCTTGTTATTGAGCGTCTCGGCAAAATCTGGCATGGATAGTAAAAAGCGGTCATAACTGGAAATGGCCTCTGTATGGCGCTCCAGATCAAGCAAGACATTGCCAATTGATGCATGGATGATGGTATGAGCGGGGTTGATCGACGCCGCCAGAGTCAGCAAATCCAGAGATTGCTGCAATTCGCCTTGGCTACGCTTGATCATGCCAAGAAATTGCAAGGCTTCAAAGTGTCTGGCATTGATTGCCAGTATCTGCAGATAAATTGCCTCTGCTTCAGGCAATTGTCCACCTTGATGCAAGGCCAGTGCTTTTTGTAACAACTGCGCGGCTTGAATGCCACTATTTACGCTGTTGCCCGACTTCGTGAGCACAGGCTGGGCTTGCGTTTTCTTTTTATGCATTCTGCACCACTCAGCATTATTTCAATTGCGCAAGCACCAGATTTTGCACTTCTTCGGCAGATCTTTTGTTTTTGCTGCCTACTGCCCACAAATCAAACGCTGACGGCCTGGATGCCGCAACGACCGTTTGAAAACCTGCTTCGGCCAAGGTGTTCATCAACACTTTTTGTGTAAAACCACAACGATGTGCCATATACAAATTGCCCTTTTCCATCGCTGGGCGATGACCATAGAGTATATCCAAAGGTGATATCGGGCCGGCTGGCGAAATATATGCCGGTTCCAGCAACTTATCTTCAGCAACCAGTTTGCAGACGGATTGCAAGTCAGGACAGGTGACCACAAAGATGCCATCGTCCTTTAGTACACGCAAAATTTCTTTTAGTGCGACAGGTACTTCATGCGGATAAAGATGCTCAATGTTGTGCGAAGAAAACACGGCATCAATAGAACCGGATTGTACGGCGCTCATATCCGTCAGCGTCCCCTGTATGTCTGGCTTGACGGAAGGATCAATATCAAAGCGTATTTCCTGCCAGTCATTGGACTGAAAATAGGGTGTCGTTCCAGACTTGCTTTGTGGGCCGCAGCCTACGTGTAGTAATTTCAAAGTTTCACCTTAAGTTTGAGTCAAAAAGAAAATGGGGCATAACAGCCCCATTTTCTATTCACATGCCAATGCGCGTCAATGACAGATTATTGCACCTGGTCAGGACGGGAGGATGCCAAAGCAACTTTAGGCAGATGGCGGAAAGAAGCCCAGTGCAATTCCAGCAGACTCATCAAACCACTACGTACCCAGCGCGCCAGTGTAGCATCGTCCAGCGCCAACACTTTTTCACGGTCTACAATGCGGAAGCCACCGATAAGGTGTACTTCATTTCCTTCACGGAAATTGAGGTCTTTTGCTACCAGAACGCCTGCTGTTTCCAGCTCATTGAGGATGACACGGCCTTCGCGCAGGTTCTTTTCATAGCTGTTCAGCAGTTCCACCACTTTGGCAAAATGCGGGTTGAATTCTGCCTTGTCAGTAAACACCGGTTCGCCTTGTTCGGTGTTGAACTGTGGGGCATCCATATCGGCTGCCAACAGGTATTCATCCGTGTCACCGATGCGGCCCAGAATGAAAGGATAGCGGCGTACATGTACTGGCACATAGGTGTCAGTCCATTCGTTTTTGTCATTCAGGAATACATTGCGCTCTCTCAAGCCCAGCACAGCGATTGCATTCAACAAGCCGGATTTTGTGAACAGGATAGGATAGCATTCTGCGGCTTCCGGGATCTCCGTTGGTGCCAGAGGAGCTGTAGTCAGCGCACGGGCGAAGGCAAAATCTGGTGCTGGTTGAAAGCGCAAAGAGCCATGCAGGTTCTTGTCCAGGGTTTGAGCATTTTGAAACATAGTAAAACTCCAATAACTAGAAAAAGCCCATTTCCATTGATGGCATGGGTTAAGCGCCAGGCTTAGATGGCATTAAATCGTCTATCAGTATTTGACCGGAACACGACTACTCACATTGAAATATAGGCATTTCAGTCAAAATCAAGTGCAGTATTGTATCAGCAGGTTTAAGCGATGGCGCTTTTTTCAGCAGCAGAGAGTGCGGTAAGGATATCGCTCACCTACCCAGACCTGCCTGAGGCTTATGCGCACTTAAGTCAACTTGCGCCAGATCAGCAAATACCCTGGTATGGCTTGGAGGTTTTCCATCCTGATAGTTTGTGGCAGACATTGCAGAATGGCAAAACCATGTTGTGATGCCAACTCGCCCAGATAGCTTAATTGATGTGCATAGCGGCCACTGCTGCGCAGAGTGTAACCCTGGCTAGTTGGTTCTTGCGTTTGCACCTCGTCAGCAGCTTCGACAGAAAATGCAAACAAGCCCTCTGCTACCAGCAAGCGTTGGACTTGGGGAATAATCCCATCAAGTTGCCCAAGATAAACAAATACATCGGCAGCAGTGACCACTTCATAACTGGCGTTGGTTTCCTGTACACACGCACTGAGTAGATCAGCCTTGATCAACCTGTGATACAACTGCCTTGCCTGCGCTTTAAGCAACATCTTTTCTGACAAATCGACACCAACCAGTTGTACCGCCAGCGGTGCCAACTCTTTCGCCACCAGGCCTGTGCCGCAACCGAGATCCAGGATGCGCCATGCTTTTGTATTGACTGTCCGTAACCGTCTGAGTTCTTTGCCTATCATCTGGGGGATCTGATATTCAAGCACCTCTTGCAAATGCTGGTCAAAACGATCGGCATAATCGTCAAACACCTTGCTGACATAAGTCACGGGTGCTTGCGCACTGTTCTGCCCACTTAACACATTGATGAAATGTAGGGCATTCCCCAATTGTGGATCCAATGCAATGGCGCGTTGATAACTGCTTATTGCCTGCGCATTTTCGCCTGCATCTTTATATATATTGCCCAGGGTATTATGAATCTCCGCCAGACTGGGCTGCAAGGCAGCGGCACGCTCTGCGCATTGTATCGCCGTTTCCAGCTCCTTGCGCTTTTGATAAATCAATGCAAGATTATTCCAGGGTTCTGCCAGCGCAGGATTGAGAGTTGCCGCATGTCTGTAGGCCAGTATTGCTTCATCTGACTTTCCCATGTCCTTGTACACATTGCCTATGTTGCTATGTGCCTCCGCATAGTCAGTCTTGAGTGCACATGCTTGCTGAAAACATTGCAAAGCTTCAAGCAACTGACCGGATTCACGCAGAGAGGAACCCAGATTGTTATAAGCAAAGAAATTGCTTGGATTGTTCTTCAATGAGATTTGAATGTAGTGTATCGCCTGTGCATGATCTCCTTGCTGGTGAGCAGTCACTCCGAATAAATGCTGGGCATCTGCATGCTCAGGATGCACCTCCAGTATCTGTTGATAAAATTTTCTGGCAACATCAAGCTGCCCACCTCGGTGCATTGCGAGGCCTTGCTCCAACCAACTGGCAAGCTGGTTTTGCGTTGCTAGCTTTTGCTTTTCTGCAGACGCATGCGCAGCCTCATCGGCAGCCATGCAACACTGCTTGTATTTCTTCCCACTGCCACAAGTGCAGGGATCATTCCGACTCAGTTTTTTCATGGTCATTACGCAAGTGGGTAAAAATAGAGATACAAGATTTATCGCTTGCATGCTAACAAATACTTGTCACGAATCACACATTTTTGTGGTAAATCTTTAACTGTCAGTCATCATTATTCAGCCGCACAAGCAGCCTATAAAAAAACCCACCGCTTTGCAGAGGTGGGTTTTTTATTTTCAACAGCTGGGAGGATGTTCTCTCCCAGCTGCATGGGTAGCTTGCTACCCATTTTCCTGCATAGCTTACTGAATTAAGCGATGAAGTCGCCGGCAACGATAGAACCTGCGCCAGTGATTTTAACGATAAAGTCAGTTGCGTCAACTGTACCTACAGTGCCACCGATGTTTTGGAAAGCATAAGTACCAGCTGCTGTACCTGCGGCTACAGTGATGACGTAAGCCTGGGTGTTAGCTGCCAGAGTCGCGCCAGCTGCTGTTGCTGCTGTGGCGATTGCTGCTGCCAGAGTTGCTACGTCAGCGTTAGCGATGTTCAGTGCGTTCAATGTTGTTGCGTTAGTGCCTGTTTTGAACACGTCAGCGCCAGCAACTTTGAAGTTTGCCACTGTATCGATATTGCCCATAACAGAACCAGTAGTGATAGTTTCAGCACCAGTTGCAGTTGCAGACAGGTTGATTGTATCAACACCTGTACCGCCGGTTACTGTTACTGCTGTAGCTGCTGTACCCAACAGGTTCACTGTTTGGCCGCCTGTACCCAGAACAACTACGTCGCCTGTTGCGCCTTTGGAGTAGTTCAGAGTTACACCAGCACCGTTTTCGTTAGTGAAAGTGTAGCCAGTTGCTGCAGAGCCAGTAACGTTCACTGTTTCTAAGCCTGTGACCAGAGCAGAGATATTCAAGTTAGCGCCGATAGCACCGATGTTCAGTGTATCTACACCCAAGCCGCCGTCCAGCGTTGTTGCGCCAGCGATTTGTGTTGCTGTGTAGTTGAATGTATCTGCACCTGTGCCACCAACAACGCTCACTGTGTTAGTACCAGCAGTGAATGTGTTAGTACCGTTAGCCAGTGTGAAGCGTTCCAGCGCTGCGTTAGCAACGATAGTACCAGCTGTAGTCAGAGCGATAGTTTCTGTGTTACCAGCAGAAACTGCACCTGTGAAGCCATTGTATTGCGCTGCTGTCATGGTGTACACGCCAGTTGCTGCCAATGTCAGGTTTTCAAAGCCTGCGATGTTGGAACCAGCGATATTCGCGCCAGCTGCCAATACCAGAGTATCTGTACCTGCACCTGCACTGAAAGTACCAGCGTAAGTGAATGCACCCAATGTCAGTTGGTTAGTACCTGTACCCAGGTTTACATTACCAGCTGCGAAGGATGTACCAGCACCTGTCAGGTCAACAGTATCATTGCCTGTGCCACCGTTCACTGTAGTAATACCAGTGGTAGTTGCACCGAAGTTGAAGCTGTTAGCTGCATTAGCCAGGTTCAGAGTTTTGATGTTGGTGATAGTACCGCCTGTTGTAGTGTTGCCGATATTAACAGTCAGTGCATCACTCAAAGTGATGACATCTGTATCAGCAGCATTACCGTTGACAGTTGTACCATTCAAAGTTGCGCTCAAACCTGTGAAGTTGTCGTTCACGTTCAATGTGCTATTGAATATTTGGCCAGCTACCAGTGCTGTTGGGTTCAGTGCTGTACCGCCACCGTTGACTGGGTTAGTACCAACAACACCTGTTGTTACTGTTGCGCCGCCAGATACTGTCACTGCATTGGATGTAGTGATGTTGTTCACGCCACCGCCAGTTGCATTGGAAGAAGACGTTGTGTCGATTACCAATGTGCCGCTAGTAACAGAGATCAGGGACAGATCGATGTTGTTCACGCCAGCGATATCATCAATGATAGTCAGTTGATGTGGAACATTGCCAGTGAAAGTGATCACTGGTGTGCTCAGGGACAGAGCAGCACGAGCAGCAACCAGAGCAGCGTACTGAGAAGCAGTGATCACAACAGCAGAGTTTGCAGTGATGTTTTCAATGTTGGACAGTTGTGCACCAGCCAGGTTGATCGCACCGTAAGTGACCAGTGTATCGTTACCAGCACCCAGGTTGATCGTGTCTGTGACAACGCGAGCAACTGCATTGACTGTGG
>NZ_JACOFX010000011.1:0-87928 GCF_014284125.1 Undibacterium umbellatum
ATGGTCTTCATGAACGCGTATTTGGCAGCGACTCCTGCGCAAAGTACGCTGCCGCCTTTTTTACGATATCGCGCTCCATCTTTGCCTGGGCCAGCTCCTTGCGCAGTTTGGCGACTTCCGCTTCGAGTTCCGGCACCGTGCGACTTCCTGGGGCTGTCTTCTGTGTCTGTCCACTCTTGGCCGCATTCACCCAACCAACCAAAGTCCCTTTCGGAATGGCGATACGAGATGCCGCTTCCTCTAGTGTCAATCCTTGTGCCAACACAAGTTTCACTGCTTCTTCCCGCAATTCCGGTGTATATCTCTTTTTCTGTTTCATTATTTCTCCTGATCGTTTATTTTAACAAACAGGAATGTCCTAAAAAATCAGGATACCTCAACCATCAATGCGGCGGAGCGGGTGGTGTCGCTGGCGGACGGGGCTGTGGTAGAGGTGCGGGCTGCTGTTGCGAAGGAAGAGGTGGGGTTAAAGCTGGCTTGAGCAAGCACATTGATTGATAGCAATATCTAGTCCAGCTGCAGCACCTTGAAATTATTGCGCCCTGCGTTCTTGGCCATGTACAGGGCTTCATCTGCCTTCTTCAGCAGTTCATTGGCGCCAGCGTTTTTTTCTGACGAAATTGCCACGCCTATGCTGGCGGTGACCATGAGAGAATTTGTTTCTATATTGAAAGGCGTAGTCATGGCCTGCACGATTTTGCCTGCCACCATGTCGGCTTCGCTATGCATATTGAGACCTTCCAGCACAATGACGAATTCATCCCCTGCCAGGCGGCCTGCCAGGTCGGTCTGGCGTATGCAATGCCTGAGGCGATTGGCAAATTCTTGCAAAACCAGATCACCGGCATGATGACCCAGGCTGTCATTGATGCGCTTGAACTTGTCCACATCCAAAAACATGACAGCCATCAGCCTGCCGTTGCGCTGTGAGCGGGCACTGGCCTGTTCCATTCTTTCATTGATCTGGTTGCGGTTGGGCAGGCCGGTCAACGTATCGAACCTGGCCAGTGCCAGCAATTGTTTTTCTACTGCCTTGGCGTCACTGATGTCGTTGATCAGCGTATTAACCCCCACCACTTTACCGCTTTCATCATATTGCGGTACATAGGTGGCGTGATAATAGCCAGTCTGGCCAGCGATACTGATCTCGGTTTCAAATTCTGTTTTTTCACCTGCCATGGCCAGTTTGTAATGGGTTTGATGCTCTTGCAGCATGGTGCCACTGAGCAATGAAGAAACGGGCTGGCAGCGTATCTGTGGCAACGGCAAATCAAACCAGGTCTCATAGGGCCGGTTGATGAATTGATAGCGATTTTCTGTATCGATCAGGCTGACAAAGGCCGGGATATTGTCGGCAATGGTGCGCAGCAAGCCTTCGCTGGCAGCCAGCTTCAACTCAGCTTCCTTGCGGGCGGTGATGTCGATGACCATAGAGTAATAACCCAGGGTTTCACCCTTTTCATTGATATCTGGCACATACTCGTATTGCAGGAAGCGTTTGATATTGCGCTCAGGTGCATAGCGTTCAAAGGACACTTTTTCGCCGTGGAGGGCTTGTTGTATTTTGCTTTTTAACTCAATGTAGGTTTGTTCGCCAAATACTTCTGCAATTGTTTTTCCTAGCAAATTGCCAGGTTCCAGACCAGGTATCTGACCGTAGTTACGGTTGCAGAACTGGTAGCGTTCATTGGCATCAATATAGGCGATCATGGCGGGTACATTATCAGTGATGGTGCGCACCCGTTCTTCACTGCGCATCAGTTCATCCTGCACCCGCTTGAATTCGGTGATGTCTTCCACCAGCACAAAGAAACCATCGACGTGGCCAGACTTATTGAAATCGGGCGCATACGTAACCCTGTCCCATTCCCAGTGGCCATAACGCTGTATGCGGCGTTCATAGCGTGTCCATTCGCCATTAAGTACCTTGACAACATGCGGCCTGACTATCCTGTCATAGATTTCGGGTGTCGCCACCTCGCGCATGCTTTTGCCGATGACTTCGGCAGGTTCCATGTGCGACAAATGGGATATGCGTTTATTGGCAAAGGTGTATTTCTCTTCATGATCGATATAGCCGATGAAGGCCGACATATTATCGGCAATCAGGCGCAACTTGTTTTCACTGGCGCTCAAGGCTGCCTCTGCAGCACGGCGCTTGGCCATGGCATCATCGAATGCCTTGGCGAGGTCACCTATTTCATCTTTGGGATAGATCTTTTCCTGCAGTGTATCCATCCAGTCAGGCACGGCGTTATTGACCTTGTTACGCAGATGCTGCAGTGGTTTCAATTGCCAGTACATGAACCACCATCCCAGCAGTAACAAGATCATTAGCAAGCCGGAACTGGCAAGGGTGATTTTTTTCCTGACGTCGGCGATGATCACAAAGGCTTCATTGGAAGGATAGGCAGCAGCGATTATCCAGTCCACCGACTTGAGCCTGCGATAAGATAAAATTGCTTCATCATTTTTGCTGTCGCGCGAAATCAGGCTGCCCTCCAGCGCGACATAAGCAGCCTTTGGCAATGGATGTTTATCTGGCCGCACGTGACTATCGGCTAGTATGCGGCTGCTTTCTGGATGGGCCACAAAAATACCCTGTTGCGTGGTCACATAAAAATAGCCATTACCACCAATTTTTGTGCTCGTCAGATCGGCCAGGAAACTGTCCTGCTCCAGCTCGATAATACCCGCCAGCACGTAGCGCAACTGGCTATTGCCATCAAAAACAGGAACACACATGACGATCAGCGGGCGGCTGGAACTTGTGCCTTTTTGTGGTGGGGAGATAAACAGTTTTTTGTGCTTGAGCACTTCCTGGAAATAATCCCTGCCAGCCAGGTTGATTTTGCCGCGATCATCTGCACCATGCAATACTGCCGCCAGTTCCCCCTGCAAGTCTATCACCGCCAGATTATCAAACAAACCGCCAAGGCTTTTTTGGTGTGACATGAATTCTTGCAATTGCTCCTTGCCAGCGTCGTCAGTTGGCAGGTCTGTCGCCAGCAGTATCAGGGCATTTTTCCTGAGCTCGACCTTTTGGTCAACTTCGTTGGCCATAGCCAGAATCACGCTGTTCTGCCTGGCCACGATGAGTTTTTCCAGGGCTTGCTCGGAAACCGAGGTTGCCAGCCAGGACAGCAAGGCCAGGGAAATGACAAAGAACACCGCCACCGCCATGGTCAGGCGGGTTTTCAAACTGATGTCGCGAAATCGAGAAAACCGGCTGGACGACATGGCATTCTGAATTGAGAATTGGTCTTGAACCCGATATTAGCATTCGTGACCATGGTGACAATCAAAATTTCATTTTATGCCTGGCAATTCCAGGGCAACGTGGTAAATCCACCCTCACTTTTGCAAAATTTGCACGGCAGTCTATGAATAGGCACCCAGCCTGTCATCAGCATGGCAAGCCAGTGTGTCCCTGGCATCGTGGTGCTGCCCCTGCTCTGGCGGGCAAAGATCTGAAGCAGCGTGCTCCTCCGTCTTGTGCTGTGATGCTGGCACAGCAGCAGTAGGGGCTGCCGCATGGCTGAAATTAAGCCCTATATCATGACTGTAGTAGAGCCAGGGATATGCCGCATTATCATAGCCTTGCTGGTGTGTGCTGATGTTATCCTGGCGTGTGTCGTTTGCTGGCACGCCAGCTTGCTGTGCAGCGATCTGGCGCGCCCGCTCTGCCATTTGGCGGATATAGGCTTGCACATCGGCTGGGATGGGGTGCCCGCTAGATTGATAGCTTGCCAGCATTTGTATGGCGGCCTGGGTTTCATAGTGCAGCTTTTCCAGCTTTTGCTTTTCTTCAGTAGCGCTGGATATCTTCTCATCAGCACTGTGTATCTCTGCCCCCTTTTGCTGATCCAGAAAAAAAGCCAGGCGCACCTGCAAACTTGTCAGCGCAACGGCTGCGCCTGGCTGTGCAAACAGGCCAAGTAGCTTGCGGTTCTCCCTGAACACCGCCCGCACCACATCATCCACAAAACCGGGGCAGGCCAGCACCAGGGCGTCCAGCACTGATGCGGAAAACCCAGGTAGCAGGCCCGCCACCTGGGTTTCCAGCCATTGCCGCTTTTGCTGCTGCAAGTGCTCCAGAAACCTGCTCTGCCTGGCAATTTCATCCTGCATGACGAGCAAGGCATGTTGCATGCCTTGGATCGCCAATTGCATGTCCGGCAAGCTTGTATCCAGTGCAGGTGGGGTAGTGCTGGCATGTGCGTCAAGCATGAGTGGCCTTTTCCTGAATTTCGCCATCTTCACGGCGGGATAGAAAATAATCGACAAAATACTGCCGCAAAGCGGGTTTGTGCATATCAGCATGCCACTCCAGCGCCTGGCCAGCACGTATGCTCAAATCTGTCCACGGATTGAAGCCCAAGTCAGTGATCTCATGCATACGTAGAAAATAACGCCTGTGCCGGGCCTCACCATGCCACAGATGACGGATTTCTCCCTCCACCAGGCCAAGCCTGCCCTGCACCTGCTGATAAAACCGCTGGCCCCAGGCTTGCAAATGGGCAATCTGGGCATGATCATGCTTCAGGGCATTTTGTATGCAAAAATTATAGTCGCCATAAATGGCGTGCGCCATGAAATGATCGGCACTACCTGATATTGCCGCCTCATACAGCCCAATGCTGTCAAACAGGCTGCGCCGCATGGCCCAGCCATAGCCAGTATGCCCATGCGTATCATAGCGCCCTGCATGCAGGCTGCCGGGCTGCTCTTGCATCATGGCGGCAAATGAAGTGACACGGTCAGGTTGCGCGCCCTCTTGACCATCTTGTTGCAGGCGCAGGCAACTCTGCCATACCTGTGCCACAGGATATTGCTGCAAGACAGCGACCAGTTCCCTGACCCAGTTTTTGTTATCAAACAAAATATCGCAATCCAGCCATGCCACATAACGACAACTGGCAGGCAGCCATGAGGTGGCCAGGTTCAGCAAGCGCTCTTTTTGCCAAAGCAAAGTCGCTGAGCGCAACTGCAAAACATCGACAGCCGCAGGCAATTCAAAAGCTGCATCACCAAATGCACACTCCACCGTAATACAAGTCACCCCTACCGAGCGCATGCCCTGCATGAACACATCATAATTCTGCCTGCGCGAGACATACCGGCAGGGGTTGAAATAAGTGGTGAGGACGACGAGTTCAGACATTGTAGACGTGCCGTTCTTTGTACATGCTGGATAATAGCAAGTATTCATCTCTAGTACACTGATGCTACACTCCAGGACCCGAATACTGATTTCACCACTAACCTGGTGCCAACAATGAGCACGCTCTATGAAGCAGATCCCTGTATTTTATAATCCTGCCATGGTTGTGGAGATCGATCTTGAATCACCATCACCAAAGAAACCAAGGGAGGTCGTCGCTGAATGGCAGCAACGCTATCCGGTAGAAGTCATTGATTTTGCACCTCTGTGCAAGGAAGACTTCTGCCTCGCTCATAGAGCGGAACATGTGGATGGCATCATCAGCCTGCAAATTGCCAATGGCATGGATACCCGGCATCAGGAAGTTGTCGATTCTCTGTACTGGACGACTGCGTCTTTTTACGCGGCAGCAGAGCATGCCTTACACCATCGCGTTGCCGTATCCCCGACGTCAGGTTTTCATCATGCTGGCCATGATTTTTCATGGGGCTTCTGCACCTTTAATGGCTTGCTGATTGCCGCCCTCAAGCTGCTCAATAATGGCGCGGTCACGCTGATAGGCATCCTGGATTTTGATTACCATCAGGGTGATGGATCGCAAGATATCATCGATAAACTGGTGCTGAGCGACCGCGTTTTGCACCGCACGGGAAAGATTCATTACACCCGCAAAAAGCAGGCTTTCTTTCAAGAGCTACCTGGCTTGCTGGAATCATTGAAGGGCGTAGATATTCTGTTTTACCAGGCCGGCGCTGACCAGCATGAGAATGACCCGCTAGGTGGCTTCCTCAACAATTCAGAAATGCGGGAGCGTGACCTGCAAGTATTTCGCTTTGCCAAAGCGCATGATATTCCCATCGTCTGGAATCTGGCTGGTGGCTACCAGGAGGAACGCACTGAGCAAGGCCGCTGCATACAAAAAGTGCTGGATATCCACAATTCCACGATGGAATCCTGCATGGATGTGTACCTGGATGCGCAGCCAGCTTAAGCCCCCCTGCCATGCAATTTTTTTACGCCAGCTTTGTTGCTAAAATCAAGCACCTCTTCAGACTCCGTACTCATGCGCATACAAATCCTGTCCGACCTGCATCTTGAAGCCTGGGGTGATACTGCGCCCTTTGGCAACCCTGCCATCAGCCAGCCTGATGTCGTGGTGCTTGCCGGTGATATTCATGCGGGCAACCAGGCAGTGAGCTGGGCGGCGCAGCACTTTGCCGGCATCCCGGTCTTGTATGTACACGGCAATCATGAAGCCTACGGCAAGAACCTGGAAGACATGCAAGTTGATATTGCCCGGGCTTGCGAAGCCACGGAGAACGTGCATTTTCTTAATGCCAGTGAATATCAGATGGGAGATATACGCTTTTTGGGTGCGACGCTATGGACGGATTTTTGTCTGTTTGGAGAAGAGCAACGTTACTTCGCCATGACAGAAGCGACAGACTTGATGCCAGACTATCAGCGCATCACTCTGGCTGCACAAGGCTATCGCAAACTCGTCGCTGATGACACTGCGCTTATCCACGCCAGGCACAAATCCTGGCTCAAAAAAAGACTCGATGCCTCTTTTGATGGTCGCACCGTCGTTGTCAGCCACATGGCCCCTTCATCGCAATCCGTCTCACCCCACTATGCCGACGATTTGCTCTCCGCCGCCTTTGCTTCGCAACTTGATGATCTGCTCCAAAAGGCAGATTTATGGATACACGGCCACATGCATGAAAGCTTTGATTACCAGTTGGGAAAATGCCGTGTCATCTGCAACCCATGTGGCTATCCGCTGCACAGTGGCAGGATGGAGAATGCAGATTTTGATCCGGATTTGATCGTGAATCTATAGAACTCATTTCAGAAATAGGATGAGTGCGAACATGAAAAAACTGAAGATCCCTATTGCAGCCTTACTGCTTTATATGCTTGCCACATGCTGCTTCGTGCTACCCCTGATCTTCACCTCATTGCAATTTGATGGTGGCGCAGGATACGCTATCACAATGTACTGGGCAGGTGGTTTCATTTCTGTCCTGATGGGCATGCTCTTTCATTTATGGGACAGGTCGCGTCATGCGCCAGGACAAAAGATCTTTGCAGCAGGCGTGGACAAGGATGTCGTTCCGCACAGGCTGGGAGAAACTGAAGAATGAGAAGGGGGAAGCGTTACTCCCAATTCTGGTAGCGTCCCCACATAAGACAAACTCAGCCTGCCTTGCTCTCATTAGAATTGCGAAGCAGGCCGAGAATGATTGGCTACTCTGGCAAACTCACCCCAGCCACAATTTAAATTCAATACCATTCTGGATGCTGCCTATCACCTGCGCCTGGTTTTCTGCGCTTTCGCAGAAGCTGGCGAGTGCACCCGCCGCCGTGATCTGGCCTTTGCTGAGTTGATTATTCCAATAATCAAAACCCGCCTGGTCTGGCGCACGGTGCAAGACGTTTTGATAGAAGTTGGTGATCAGGGTGGTCGTGGATGGATTGGCACCATAGAGCTTCTGGAATTCTGCTGACTGGAAGAAACCAGCAGCCACCGTTGTCAGGCTGGAGCCCTTGTCCATGTCCTTGATCCAGTAGCCCAGGCCTTCAAGGTCAGGTTTGCGGTCAAATGCTGCCTGGTAGATGCGATAAGCCTGGCCTGCATTGCCATTGATATCCAGCGCAAGACTCTTGTCGCCAAATTGCAGTCGCTCGACATTAACCAGATTATCCACATCACCATTGGATTTGACACGCATCTGGTAACCTGCGCCCACCGTGGTGACAGTATAATTGCTGGCAAATCCGGCCATGATGACTGTATCCATGCCAGTGCCACCATCGATATTGTGATTACCCGTTAAAACATTGATGGCATCATTGCCGCTACCGGCATTCACATGCAGGCGTCCGCCACCGCCATTGATGGTGATCAGGTCGCCACCCGCGCCAGAGGCAATCAGGTAGTCGGAATAAACTGTTGCTGGCAAATCCACACTGATAGTGTCGGCACCGCTGAACAGCGACTCATCTGCCAGCATTTTTTCATCAATTTGCTGGTTGGCAGCGACATTCACGGCAACACCCGTGACGCGGTTATAGCTGCCGTCGCGGTACTCAGTGACGGAAGATGTCATCACTCCACTCACGCTGGACTTGCTCAAGCCCTGTGCCACGCTGATGGAATTGGATGACAGATTAAAATTGCCATCTATATTGGCCGACACAATGAATTTGTCGGCAGTTGCTGTCACCCGGCTGATGGTACCAACGTTATTGCCGCTCATATCACCCTTGATCGAACCCTTGACCGTGATGCTGACATTGCCTGTTACCGCATCATAGTTCGGACTATAGCTGGGAAGTAACGTGGCAAATGTCAGATCTGTCAGCACTACGCTGGTCGGCGTAATGGATACAGAATTCGCACCATTGACCGTGGTATTGGCGTAGTCGAAATTAAACTTGCCGTTTTGAACAATCGACATCAGGCCACTGCTATACAAGCTCAACTTGGTAGCCGAAGCCTTGCCCTGCAAGGCATAAGGGTCTTCCAGCACCACTCCTGTATAGGTAGTACTAGCGCCGTCAGGAAAACCTATGCGTACCTGGCTGCCACTGAAATCGAATGAGGAATAATAAGCATGATCCCTGGCCCAGAGCGCGCCCAATTTGGGAAAAATATCAAACAAAGTTCCAAGACTACCGTTGGTTGGTGGAGCTTTGATGAGTTGCTGATAATTTGCGGTAACGACTGTTTGTGACAGTTTGATGTTGATATTTGCCATGAATAGCTATTAAGAATCTTAAAAAATGAGGAAGCGGATAATTCCGCCAAACTTGCTCGAATAGCGTTTTAAACGAGCATTAAGCCCGGCGAATGCTACAGAATTATTTTTCACGCCGCAATGAAAATGGCATTTTTTATTGAAAAATTATTAATATGAAAAGCAGGTTTTAATTTCCCAAAGACATTCTTGATGCTCATCAAAGGTTAAATTATTTAACAAATCTAATTGCCAATTGAATAATATTGGTTTATATTTTCATAATTATAAATTCATTCACTTGTCAGCAGGCATAGATCACTATCACCCAAGACATCATGACCCAGGGAGTACGCATGAAGCACATTCGCCTCTTGATTGCCAGTACGCTATTTTTTGCCTTGTCAGCTTGCGACGGCGGTTGGTCAGGCTCTCGTTACCAGCTTGTGACTTCATCCGATGGCAAGGTCTACAGACTGGATTCACAGAGCGGCACCGTGCATTATGTCACCCCAGAAAAAATGCTGGCGCTGAATGATGAACTGCCCACCTTGCACATAGGTGAGTATTATCAGATGGCCGATGCCTCAGGCAATGTCAAGTATCTCAAGTATGTAGGTAATGCCCAGTTTGAAAAGAGCCCGGCGTCTAGCCAGGTGAAGTGATCCGATACAACTTACAATCTCAAGCGGATATGAACTGCCTGCTTGGCAGTTCAAACCAGCCACATGCAGTGCTGGTCGATTGAGTCACGGATATATGATGGCAGTAAAGAAAAGAAAATTAATCGTTTTCGATCTTGATGAAACGTTGGTTCATGCAAGCAAGACAGAGTTGGGCCATCCCGCCGCTTTTGCATTTCCACCCTACTTTGTCTATCAGCGTCCCTTTCTGGCAGAAATGCTGACAACAATCGCAGCAGAATATGATTTGGCAGTGTGGTCATCTTCATCAAGGGAATATGTAGATGCGGTAGTTACGCACGTCTTTGGCGCGCGTTACCCGCTGCAGTTTGCCTGGTCGGTAGAGCGCTGTGTACAGAAAGTGGATGTCAGGAGTAACGGCTACGTATACATCAAGGACCTCAGAAAAATCCAGGGACAAGGCTATAAGCTTGAACAGATAATGATGGTGGATGATTCACCTGAGAAAATTGCCAGGCAGCCCAAAAACCATGTGGCAATTGCAGCCTACACAGGCCATCAGGATGATCGGGCATTACTGGATTTGCTGCAACGCTTGAAATCCAAAAATACAGCGGCAGCGTAAATCCCAGCCATGGAGCGTGTGACCCTATGATGGCTCTTCGGGCCGGGCTCACTCCTGATAGCGTTCAAATATGCGCCTCAATTCCCCATTTTCCTCAAGCAAAACCAAAACGGCAGCTATCTTCCTGACCAGTTCAGGAGACATGGTCTTTGCCATGCCCAAGTAGAATTTTTCTGTCAGTTGTGGCTTGCTCAATAAGCGTATCTTGTCTTCCAGGCCGGCCTGCCTGATTGCCAGGCCTATGCCGGGCTTGCGGTGGCAATAGAAACGGCCGCGTCCTGCCAGCAACTTTTTCAAGTTAGAGATGGAGGAGGTTGCCGTGTCATCTATCTTCAGGCCACCCATCTGCGTAAGAATATCAACAATACCAAAGCCGCGCAGGGCCAGGATGATGCCTTCATTACCGAGCTTGCGTATGTCATCCCAATCTCCGACTGAGACAGTATCATCTGCCCGCACGGCCAGCAGGTAATTGACAGTAAACAGTGGCGTTGGCGCGAACTGGTATTGTGAGGTATTGCGGGCTATGCGTTGCACGCCGCAGATGACATCAATATTTCCAGCATTGAGTGCAGCATCGATACGGGCGCGCGGTTGCCAGATCTGATCACCAACAAATCGCAGCTCAGAATCAGCTCTTTCCATCGCACGCATGATATCCACACACATGCCGCCTACGGCAAGCTTGCCTTGCGGATTAAGGATCGCAATATACTTTGGTTCGGATGCTTCCTGAGCGGCAGTGCGTATTTCAGCAACAGCACAAGCGGGCAGCATGAGCGTCAGGAGCAACAATTTCAATAGGCCTTGCAATGCCCATAAAGGACGAAATTGCATGAACCTCATTACCTATATGCCAGCCACTTGTCTGATTTCACAGCCTGACCTGATGTAGGCGCATAACTGCCAGAACTTGCATGCGTGAACTGCTGCAACTTGAAAATACTGACCACATTCGACAAATTGCCCGCCTGATCCTGCAAGCTCTTGGCCGCCGCAGCAGCTTCTTCAACCAGGGCGGCGTTTTGCTGGGTCACGCCATCCATTTGGATGATGGCAGTGTTGATCTGGTCTATGCCGGCAGACTGTTCTTTGCTGGCATCATTGATCTCATTCATGATACTCGTTACTTTTGCCACACTATCGACGATCTCGGACATGGTCGCCCCGGCCTGATCGACCAGGCGAGACCCCTCACCCACTTTATCGACCGAATCAGAAATAAGAGACTTGATTTCTTTCGCAGCGCTGGCTGATCTTTGCGCCAGATTGCGTACTTCAGAAGCCACTACGGCAAAGCCCCTGCCCTGCTCACCGGCACGGGCGGCCTCAACTGCGGCATTCAGCGCCAGGATATTGGTTTGAAATGCAATGCCATCAATAACAGCAATAATATCGACGATTTTTTTCGATGAATCACTGATCGCACCCATGGTCGCAACGACTTGCGATACCACGGTGCCTCCCTTGACAGCAGCGTCAGACGCCGCATGCGCCAGTTGATTGGCATCGCGTGCATTTTGTGAGTTCTGCTTCATGGTGCTGGTCAACTCCTCCATAGACGAAGCCGTTTCTTCCAGCGAACCAGCCTGGCTCTCGGTGCGGGCTGAGAGATCCATATTGCCATTGGCAATATCGGTCGATGCGCCAACGATGGTATCGGTACTGGTGCGCACCTCACTGACAATATTCACCAATCCATTATTCATGTCCTTCAAGGCCTGCATGAGCTGGCCGGTTTCATCGCTGGATTTCACTTCGATATTTGTCGTCAGGTCACCGTCTGCCACACTGCGAGCCATTTTCAATGCATGATGCATGGGCCTGGTAATGCCTACGGTCAAAAACCAGGCGCAGGCACTACCAAAAATAATAAAAACGATGATCATTGCGCTGATCAGCATGAAGCTGTTTTTGGCGATGGCATCGACTTCCTTGCTAAGATCATCCACATCTTTTTTTTGAAACTCAAGGAAATCAAGTTCGCTCTTTTGGTATGCATCCGACACCGGCATAAATTGATCAAACAACTTTGCGGCGGCTTCCGCCTGACCGTCTTTTTTTAACTTACTAAGCTGGTCACGCATTGCAATGTATTGCTTGCGCACAGCAATGATGTTGTCGAGCAGTTTTTTCTCTTCTGGAGAGCTGATATGCTCTTCCATGTATTTTTGTATTTCATTATTCCGTGCAGTAGATGCCTTGGCATCACTGGCAAAATATTCTGCCAGCGACTCATCACTACTCTTCACTATCGCCAAAGTACGTTTGAGCCCGGCTACAGTAATCCGGTACCATTCCTCGGTCATGCGCTCTTTTTTGAGCGGTTCCTGCATCATGGAACGAGTACTGTCAGCAACCTCATTCAAGCGCCACAAACCTATCCCGGAAGAAATCGTCGCCAACAACATGACGAGGCCAAAGCCCAGGGCGAGACGTATCCCTATGTTCAGATTTTGAATTTTCATTGCCTGTCTCCTGGACATTTTTGTAGCAAGGCACTGCAGAGCTGGAGTTGCCCCCGGGATATCCTCATGGGCCAAACCCGATCTTGCCTTTCACCTTTCTTTACTAGCTCTGGCGAGGCAAGAGTTCATTGTTTTATTTCTTTCAAGCATATCGGGCTATTGCTAATCTGCAAGTCAACGATTGCAAAATGCCGTTAAAACAATATAATACAAGCCTCTCACTTAAGGGAAAACAGTTGAGACTAGCGAAATTTTTCCATGCTTTCTTGAAGCTTATTTATTTCTTCTGTCTCAACCATGCCACAACTCCATGCTATCCGCGCCGACATCACCAAACTCCAGGTCGATGCCATCGTCAATGCTGCCAACTCTTCCCTCCTGGGCGGTGGCGGCGTTGATGGCGCCATCCACCGCGCAGCCGGGCCAGACCTGGTCCACGAATGCCGTCTGCTTGGTGGTTGCAAGACAGGACAAGCCAAAATCACCAAGGGCTATCGCTTGCCCGCTTCTTGCATAATCCATACCGTAGGCCCGGTCTGGCGTGGTGGCTTGCAAGGCGAACCTGACTTGCTGGCTTCTTGCTATCGCAACAGCCTGGAACTGGCGGCCTCAAAACAATTGCACAGCCTCGCCTTCCCCAGCATCAGCACGGGTATTTATGGCTATCCGGTAGAACTGGCAGCGCGTGTTGCGGTCAATACCGTCAGGGCTGTAGCGGCAGAACATCCCGTCGTAGAAGAAGTCATCTTTTGCTGCTTTTCAAATGCTGATCTTGCGGTCTATGAGACGGTGATACGAGAACTCCACCCGTGAAGAATTGATTCTGGATCACGCAAGGTGTGTAGCTTGCGCTTTACTGCGGTTTTGAATTTGGGGTTACTGTTGGGTTTGACGTTGGGGTTGCAGTTGTTTTTGAGGTTGGCAGTTCCCATGTGTAGGCTTCTTTTGCTTCCTTTTCTTGGCGAGACAAGAAAAGGGCGTAGCTGCCGGTCTACCACCTGCCTGCGCTCACAAATGACGCATGGCCCCATCTAATTTCGCAGCATCGAAAACATGACGAATCTGACATAAATTCACCAAATAGCTTACCACTAAGGCCTCTAGATTCCAGCTAAGCCCACGCAGGAATGACACTTAAGAGAGTTTCGGTGATTAGACATTACTTAGCCTGGTGATATATATTTTCAGACTATAATCCAGACATTGAAGCACCTAACTTCAAACTTGACGAGCCCATCATGCGCCATCTCATTCTCCTTTTCACTCTCGCCTGCACCACCAGCTTCGCACATGCCATCGACTGCAATAAAGCCTCCAACACTATGGAAATCAATGAATGCGCTTCCATCGAACAACAAAAGGTCGAAGCCAAACTGAACCAGGTGTATCAGCGCGTGCTGAAAGGCTTGGAAAAAGACCATGCCTCTGACCGAAAATTCGCTGAAATGAAAAAGGCTTTCGTCGATGCCCAGCTTGCCTGGATCAAGTTTCGTAAAGCAGAATGCGATGCCGTCTATCACAACAATATAGGCGGCACCACACGCAATGTCATGTACATCAGTTGCATGCAGGTGCGAGCAAAACAACGTATCGCAGAGCTGGAAGAATTTGAGAAAAATTAAACTGCTTCAGCAATGAAGAACGTCTATACAGTTAATGACATAGCGCGCCTGAAAAAGAAAAGCCAGCTGAATGTCCAGGAGCAAAATGCCTTAACTGAACACGCGCAAAGAAGTGAAACCTACTACTGGCGCGTCCATGCCATCCCCAGTGCTTTGCGCAATGTGGGACTAGCTCGCGGGATAGATTGGGATCGCAGTATCATCGTCGATCTCCATATTGATTATCCAGGTGTGTCAAATTTGTATGGCATGCTGCTATCTCAAGATGAGAGATTCATCCGCTTTGACATTGATGCAGATGAAAAACATGAAACCATACTGACTGTTTATGAATGGTCGGACTGTACTGCTGAACAAAACCTGAATGCCCATAATCGAGGAACAGGTATGGGCAAAGGTGCATTGGCCTTGCTCATACGTCATGAGATTCTTGGGCCCCCTCCCCCTGCAACACCGGCGCACACAAAGGCAGGATCAGGATAAAACTGCTGCCCTCGCCCACCCTGGACTGCAAACTGATGGCCCCACCCAGTATGCTGGTGACGATATTGTAGGCAATGCTCATCCCCAGACCAGAGCCACCCTTGCCAAGCTTGGTGGTAAAGAAGGGATCAAACACACGGGAATGATGTTCATCGGATATGCCTGTGCCATTGTCGCTGAAAATAATTTCCACCTGTTCTGGATTAAGCATTCTCGCTTTCAGTGTCATCATGCCATTGCTGCGGCCTTCAAACGCATGTGACAAGGCGTTGGTGACAAAATTGGTGATGACCTGCCCCAAGGGGCCGGGATAACTGTCCATCATGACACCACTGACCAGTTCACAATGCATGTTGTGTCCGGATTTTTTGTACATAGGTACAAGGGTGGCAACGATTTCTTCCAGTGTTTCCTTGAGCATGAAGGGACGGCGCTGGTTACTGGACTGATCTACGGTCACTTGCTTGAAGCTGCTGATCAGTTCATGTGCATTGCCAAGATTGCGCATCAACAACTCTGCCCCTGTGGTGATGGTGGCCAAATAATTGTCGATGGAGCTTCGGCGCAGCTTGCCGGATTCGAGAGTGGCCCTGAGTATGGCAGACTCGTCCTGCAAGGTACTGGCGACGGTCACGCTATTGCCTATCGGGGTATTGAGTTCGTGGGCGATGCCAGCCACCAGAGAACCCAGTGCGGCCAGCTTTTCTGAGCGCACAAGTTCATCCTTGGTACGATTCAGGGTGTTCATCGCTGCGGCAAGTTCCCGGTTGGTTTGTTCCAGTACCATGGTGCGCGAATGAACTCTGGATTCAAGCTGCTGGTTGATTTCCAGTATTTGCTGCTCCGCTTCGCGCTGGCGGGTAATGTCGACACAGCAAAAAATGTACAGCTTTTCATGCTGAAATTCTATCGGGCGACCAAATAATTCGCAAATCAGGATACGCCCATCCTTACGCCTTTGTTGCACTTCAAAGCGATCCAGGTTATTCGCTGTTTGCAAGGTAGTCACCATGTTTTCGCGCTGCTTCAAATCAACCCAGAGCCCAAAGTCACGCGAGCGTTTGCCAACCACATCTTCACGCTGGAAACCAAATTGCATCAACCAGAAATTATTCACGTCGACAAACTCGCCATTTTCTATGCGTATCAGTGCTAGCGCCATGGGCGATAGCTGGAAGATAGCAGAAAATTTATATTCACTCTGTGTCAGTTCCTGCTCATGACGCTGGCGCATTTGCAAGGTTTCGAGAAAGGCATTGAACCAGGCCACCAGCTCGGTAATTTCATCCTGACCTGTGGGGAGCGGCAAGGGTCTGCTGATATCGAATTTATTCTCTTGCAGTAGTCGAAAGCCATCAGAAATCGCCTTCACGGGTTCCACCATCTTGCGTTTGAAATGACGTCCGGCCAGGGCAATGACGCCGAAACACATGAGCATGACAATCGTCGCCAGCAAGGCGATGCGGTTCATTGGTGCAAGCAGGGTCTGTTTCGGGATGACACCAAACACGCACCATAAACCATCTGCCGTGCAGGAATAATTCACCAGCGCCTTATGCGGGCCGAGCTGGCGCTCGGTGCTACTAGCTTGTCCAACAGGGACACTCCTCCGCAATGCTTCAATCTCGCCAGGTGCAGCCTGGCCGATATTGCCGGGCTCTGGTGCATACACCAATCGTCCCTGAGCATCTGTGACCAACAGATAGGCTTCCCGGCCCAGGTCCAGCCGGGAAAAATTCTCGGCCAGATACTCCGTGGAATAATTGATGAGCAACATGCCCACCGCCTCTGAGTCGCGCTTTTCTTCCGAGTAGCGGCGTATCACTTTGACGGCGGTCAAGACCTTCCGGGCTGGTGACGCGGTGTTCAAATTGTCTTCCACCCCTAACCAGATCAGAGATTGTGATGACTTGACGGCGGCCTCATAAATTCGCTGACGCTGAGCATCGTTGACGGCGGGCACGGCCAATGTATCCCCCACATAGAAGCGATTGCCTTTCGCAGTGAACAAGTCTATGGACACCAGTCCTTTCAGATTGCTATAAGCATTAAGGCTTTGCCGTATGCCGACCTGGGTGGACAACTCATCAAAAGAATTGCGCTCCTTGCTGCTGGAGGCATCGGTATTGGCAATTGCCAGGCCTATCTCTTCTATGCTGGCAATACGCGCGGCCAGACTTTCTATCTGAGCAGTTTGCAAGAGGAGGTAATCACGCTGGTTACTGATCAATTGTGCGCTGTAACTGTCAGCCAGATCAATCACGGTGCGTTTGACCATGTCAAACGAAACGATGGCATAAGCCAGCAAGGGCAACACGCTGACGACAAGCAGATAAGCGATCAGCCTGATTGTGATATTCGTCTTGAAGTTCAAGGGCTCGTCCGCTTATTTTAAATTGTTTGCAGTGACCAGTCGGGTGTTGAGAACTGTGACAGGAGGCACCTGATCACCCTTGAGCCCGCGAAATGCCAGCATCACGCCGACATATCCCTGCTCGGCGGCGTTCTGATCCACAGTAGCCAGCAAACGCCCTTGCCGGATGGCAGCAACGGCCTCTTCCAGTGCATCATAGCCGATGACTGCAACATTGGTCTTGCCACTATCCTGCAAAAATTTAATCGCCCCCAAGGCCATCATATCGTTGGCGCAGAACAAAAGACGTATCTCAGGGTGTTCGCCCAACAGACGGCTGGTCAGATCGCGTGCCTCGTCGATTTTCCAATTGGCCGATTCCCTGGCGACGACTTTAATCAGCTTGCTGCTGGCAAAAGCCTGCTCTGCCCCCTGCACCCGCAAGCGTGAGTTTTCTGTGCTGCGTATACCTTCGAGAATGGCGGCAGCGGTCGGCTTGCTGATTTGATCAACGGCATACTTGACCGCCTCAAAGCTGGCTTTTTCATTGTCCACACCGACAAAGGGTATGGCTTGCATACCCTGGCTTTGCATGGTTGCCGCATCGAGCCGGTTATCCAGTCCGACGATGACGATGCCCTTGTCCTGTGCTTTCTTCAGCACTGCCACCAGCCGTTTGGAATCTCCTGGTGCAATCACAATGGCCGCGATCTTGTGCTGGATCAGCTCATCCACAATTTGTATTTGTTGCTCTATCGAAGTCTCTTGCGCACCAGTCTTGACAACGAGATCAATACCATATTCCTTGCTGGCACGTCTCGCCCCCTGCTCCATTTGAATGTAGTAAGGATTGGTCAGCGTCTTCATCACCAGGGCAACGCTGGGGCCAGCCCTGGGTTTGGCAGCCTCGGCAGGTGCCTGTGTAGCCACCGCACGGGCCTTGCCATTACCTGCCTCGCCCTGGCAACCAAGCATCGTTAAAGCGAAGAAGCCGACCGCAATGGTCGTTAGCGATTGACACAGTTTCATGATTTCTCCCGTCTGCAGGCAAGTCCCCAGCTTATGCTAACACCAAGCAGACTGCGTGGGGGGCAGTCTGCATTTGTGAAATTTTGTCAATCATGAACAGGCCGGGACATGACATTGCACAGCATTGCTGGCTTTGGGCTTGGGTGGCAAGTGAACACGAAAGACCTCTTATAAAAAAAGCAGCCCGAAGGCTGCCTAAGAACATGGGCATGCATATTATGCATAGGGCGCACAATACTTACACCGAGGAGGAGTATGTTCAGACAAGAGCATATCAATGCGCTGTGACGGCAACATGACAGCCAACTGCATCAAAACTCCTCCCAGTCCTCCGCTGAATTTTGCGCTTTGCCGCCAGCCCGCGCTGGCGCCGCCTGGCTGGCTTTTGGTGCTGCCGCAATTTTCGGTGCAGCAGATGTCGCAGGTTTTGCTCTCTGTACAGATGTAGGGACGCTGGCGACTGCTGCCACTTGCCTGCCATCATCAAGCTTGAACATGCTGATGATTCTCGACAAATGCTCTGCCTGTTCTTGCAGGCTTTCGGCAGCAGCGGCGGCTTCTTCCACCAGGGCGGCATTTTGCTGTGTCATTTCATCCATCTGGGTGACGGCGCGGTTGACCTCTTCTATGCCTGAGCTTTGTTCCTGGCTGGCAGCAGTGATTTCGCTCATGATGTCAGCCACCTGCTTGACCGAGGTGACGATCTCGCCCATGGTCTGGCCTGCTTCATCCACCAGGCGCGCACCGGAATCGACCTTGCCTACCGAGTCATCAATGAGGGACTTGATTTCCTTGGCAGCCGTGGCAGAGCGTTGTGCCAGGTTGCGCACCTCGGATGCCACAACAGCAAAACCGCGCCCTTGCTCACCGGCACGGGCAGCTTCCACTGCAGCATTCAGCGCCAGGATATTGGTCTGGAAGGCAATGCCGTCAATCACGCTGATGATATCGACGATCTTTCTGGAACTGTCCTTGATCGACACCATGGTGTTGACTACTTGCGACACCACCTCGCCACCCTTGCCTGCCACAGTAGCGGCAGAAGCCGCCAACTGGTTGGCCTGGCGCGCATTGTCGGCATTTTGCCTGACGGTGGAAGTCAATTCTTCCATCGACGAGGCGGTTTCTTCCAGTGAGCTGGCCTGGCTTTCGGTACGCGCAGACAAGTCAGCATTGCCTGATGCAATCTCGCCGGAGGCGAGCCGGACTGAACCACTGGTGGCGCGTATGTCGATGAGCACCGCCGCGATCTTGTCGACAAAGCGGTTGAACGCTTCGCTGATTTGCGCCAGTTCATCACGGCCATCGGCAGCCAGGCGACGGGTCAGGTCGCCTTCGCCTGTCGCGATATCGGCCATGGCATCTCGTACCAGTTCAAGACGCTTGAGGGCTCGTGCAACCAGAGTGGTCAACAGAAGTGCAGCAAGCGCCACGACGATGATGGCGGTGACAGCCGATGTCGTCAGCATGGCGGACAATGCCTGCGTGGCCTCGGCACGGTCAAGCACGGTCGCCAGCAGCCAGTCAGTGCCAGCGATTCTGGTGACATACAGCATGCCATCGCGGCCATTCAAATGAATGATGCTACTGGTCTTTGATGCCTCGGTAGCCGTCAATACTTCCGTCGTCAGCTTGGCATCCAGTTCACTGAGTGGTTTGAGTGTCAGTTTTTCATTGGGATGGGCGATGATCTTGCCACTACCATCGAGCAGAAAGGCATAACTGGCAGGGGTAGGTTTGATGGAGGCGACATTGCTGGTCACAGCATCAAGCATGACATCGGCTGCCGCCACTGCCTTGATACCGCCCTTGGGGCCGATGGGGTCGGCAAAGGTAACCACCAGTTTGCCAGTGCTGGCACCGATATAGGGCGTGGTAATAATGGGGCCGCCTGCTTCGCTGGCCTTGATATACCAGGGCCGTGCAGTAGGATCATAATCGGCAGCCCGTTTGCGCTCTTGCGAAAACACCGCGCGCTTGTCAGCAAAACCTATATAGGCCATGTCAAACACACCAGCCTGTTCGCCCGCCTTGAGTGCGCCCAAAGGTTCTGGCAATTCCGCCGCCAGCTTCAGCGAAGCAACTGCGGCCTGCTTGGACTTGACCCACTCGGTAATGGCGCTCGCGTGGCTTTCAGACAATTGCAATAACTGGCTATTGAGCGCATCCATGGTGCGCGAGCGCGTGGTAAAGAAATTCGCTACTACCATGGATAACATGGCTATCACTACTATGGTCACACAAATGCTGATGAGCTTTCTACGCAGTGACGAGAAAAACATACCAGTTCTCCAATACTTTAAAAAGTCGGGCAGGATAGTTTACAACGCGAACTTTTGCAGAATAGCATTCATTTCATGATGCGGTAAATACAGTAGCGCTACAAATAAGCTGACCGTATTTTCAGTTGTTTCTTATATGGGCATGAACATCCTTTGCATTGTCCCTGTTTCGGCACAGTTGCAATTTTGCGACGTTGCCACATACCAATAGTGTTGATATCGACAGTCTGGATCCTGGTCCCATCTCGCTCTTCAGCGGAGGATATTCTGTCATTTTTCTTAACATCCTGCCGCACTGCGGCAAATGCGAGTGTGGTTGCAATTGTTAATTTTCTTTATGAACCAGTTTGTATTTGGCCTGGCCTTTGATTTCCTGCTAAAGCACTGCTATCTTTAGTCGCACACGAGTGCGCATTCACTTCAGACCTTGCCAGCAGATAAGCAATCATCCAATACCAGCGCCACTGCCTACGCAGACCAGGCAAGCCTGATTTTCATGCTGCACCTGAACAAAATACGGACCGTGTAATATCTTGCAACAATTTTACCGTATGCAGCCCGATGCATGAACTATCATGGATCGGATTCCTTTCAATTTGACTTTACAAGCAAAGATGGATGCACTACGCGCACAATTGCATGACACTTACACGTCAAAAGAGACGGGGGACTTACTCGCGCTGGGCGTCAGGCCAGGCTTGCACGAGCATGAGTATGCCACGATAGAATCGGTACTGTCAGTGCGTGGCGTCGATATTTCAGCAGTACAGGAACAGCGCCGCCAGCGTGTGAGAACGACAGAAGTGGCCGATACCAAGGATGAAAAACTGGCTGGCGTATCCAAGCGTGTGATAGCTCAGTTCATCGATACGGTAGGTGTGGCGCTGTTGCTGGCGCTACTGGGTTTGCTGATCACGGTGACCATGCCCAATCTGTTCAAACAAACCAACCGGGTGATCTTGATCTTGTGGTTGCTGTACCTGTTGTTCAAGGACGGCTTTGATGGACAGAGCCTGGGCAAGCGCGTCATGAAAATACGTGTGGTGCATGCTGACACTGAGCATCCCTGTAGTTTGCAGCAATCCTTGTTGCGTAATCTGGCTGTGTTGACGGTGGTAGATTGGGCTTTTGCACTGGGGCGCAAACAGTTGCGGCTGGGGGATATGCTGGCGAGGACCAAGGTGGTGAGGGAGTAGTGGGTGGAACTTATGCTTATTGCATAGTTTCGACACAACTTCACCAGACTCATCGCCCTGCAATGATAGTGAATCGTATTTAAGTCATTCCTGCGTGTTTTTGGCAGGAATTCACAGGACTAGCACTCCAGCGACGTTTGCAGCAAACTATTCGCTGCACGAACTTCATGCCTTGAGGAATTTTACGATTTAGGTATTTCAAATACCAGCACACGCCTTTTAAGACGTGCAGGCTGGGGGTAGCCCGGCAGCTAAATTCAATGCAATTTGAATCTCCGTTACATTGACGTTGCTTTTGACTTTGGGATTGCCTTTGATCTTTGCCGTTCCGATGTGTCGATGCCTTTGCTGCGAGGCAGAAAATGGAAAAAGAAATGACCGTTGTTTGAGCGAAGCGAGTTTCGGGCATTTCCCATTTTTTGACTTGCAGCAAAGGGGACCCCGCAGGGGCAGCGACGCCTCGGTCGCCTTTTTTCGCTTACTTTTTTGGCGAAGCAAAAAAGGTGAGTAGCTGCAGGGCTACCCCCGGCCTGCAATCATAGATTACGTGTGCAGGTATTTGAAAATCTAACTCGTAGAGTCTGCAATTTTGAATTTATTGCATTGCGCGGCATGCAACGAACGCCGCTGGAGCGCCAGCCCGGTGGAGCGCCAGCCCGGTGGAATGACATCACTATTATCATGGCATCTTGAAGATGAGCACACCTGGTGACAGTAGCAAGATGCCTGTCATCGCAAAGCCATCATCACAAGAAATTCGTTACATCAAAACCCACCAGGCTCAGGTTATTGATATTCTTCAAGGTGCCTACCAGCACGATTTCATCCGGTGTGATGTTGTTGACATCCAGTTGATTGATTACATACCAGATGCTGGCGTCGCCAATGATGTCAGCGGTGATCAGCACCATCTTGCTGGCGACGGTGGGGCCGGTGAAGGCTTTACCAGTGCCAAACAGGGCGGCAAGTTTTGACGAATCAAGGGCATTGCCCTGTACGGTCAACACATCGCCATTGGCCCATGCCTTGGGTGTCGTGGCGGCGGCATTCACGGCGGCGATCTTGGTAGTTCCTGTCTTGTTCAGAAAGGCAGAGAAATTCAATACGTCGCCACCCTTGCCTATCGTGAAATTGGTGATGGTATCAACACCATTGGCAACCGGGGTGATGCCAAATACATAGGTGTCAACCGCGATGCCACCCTGCATGGTGTCATGGCCACCGCCACCAGTGAAAAAATTGGCGTAGCTGGAGCCCTGCAGCAGATTATTGGCTTCATCCCCTTTGATGGTGGTAGTCACGGTTACCTTGGTGCCCGAGGTACCTGTGCTTGTTCCGGTGCTGGTGGTGGCCGGTGCAATCTGGCTCAGATCAACATAATCCACCTGCCTGATGTCGCCACTCAGCAGGGCCAGTGGCTTGCTGTCGAGGGTCAGGGTGTCCAGATTCAAATCGATCACCAGAGGGGTAGTCAATGCGCCTTTGCCGCTCAATAGATGATTGGTTTCATTGAGTGGAATATCAAGGTAGTTGACCTGCAAATCAGTCTTGACTGCATTCAGGATATTGGCGACCTTGCCGCCGATGAAAGCAGCGTTATCCAGTGTAACCGTCAGGTTAGCGACGTTATTGATACTGGCATGCGCAGTCGCCTTGCCGCTCAGCGTCAGCGTCGCCGTGGTATCCGTGGTCTTGACCAGAGTGCCAGTCAGGCCCGCAGGCACATTGGTGAGCTTGCCCAGGGCGGCGCCGATATTACCCTTGAAAGTGTCGCCAGTCAGGGTCAGGATGATACTGCTGGTCATGCTGCCATCATTGAGCTGTTGCTCGACAAATGCCGGTGCTGAATAACTGATACTACCTATGGTAGGTGTTACTTCCGATGCCTGCGCCACTTTCAGGACCAGTTGTTCTACATTGGTGGGGGCAGCCGCGGCTTCGGCAGCCGTGGGCATGCGCCCTATCAATGTCGTGTACACCACGCTGGCATATACCTTGGTTGAGGTAGAAATCTTGAATTCTTGCGACTGCGCAAACTGGTTTAGTATCTCACCACGCGCCATGCCGTTATTCATCTGCTCTACCCAGTAACTACGCCCGGCAGCATCGGCTGCACGTCCCAGCACATTTTGGTAAATCAGATCCAGATACTGCGAATTCGACAATTTTGCCCCGTATTTGGCGACAAACTCTTCAGAATGTGCAAACACGTCGGCAATCTGGCTATTGCTGCCACCATTCCTGTGAACCCCCATCCAGAACACAAAGCCATCAGTATCAGGAATGCGGTTAAACGCGGCAAGATACAGGCGCACGATCTGCTCGGCAGCAGGGCTGTATTCCGGAGCAATCAAAAAACTGTATTCCACCCCGGCACGGGTAAGCAAGCCAGAATCCAGACGCGAGGCATACAAATCTACCGTCTGTTGATCGGGTTGTCTGTCCCACAGTATCTGGAACAAGCCTGTGATAAATTCTTTATTGGTTTTGGCCATCATTGCACCCGCAATATTTGCAGCAAATGTTGAAATCGAAAAAAACGAGCATTCCTTGGTTTACGGCAAACTTTTTCAAAATTCCAGTGTCTCATGGCATGACGAAAAAATTCTCCTTCGGGAAACCGGGCAAATGTCTGGCTTGTCACACGGCAAAACCCTGATTGAAGCAGTAGATTTAAGGAGTATATGCCAAAAAATTTCAGCGCGATTCCTACAACAGCAGTTGAAAAGCCAGCCAATTCGATTTTGTTATCGCTGCATACTTGATAAAATATACATCATCCGCTCGTTGCCCTGACCAGCAGAAAGTACCACATCATGAAAATCGTCATTCTATTCCCTACCCAGACTGAAGCCAGCCTGTTCCAGCGCGAAGGCATCATCTCCATCGTCTCTGGCGTGGGCCTCACTGCCACGGCCCATGCAACCCTCAGGGCCATTTATGAATATGAGCCTGACATGCTCATCATGGCTGGCATTGCTGGGGCTTATCCGCATTCCAGCTTCAAGGTGGGGGATGTGGCGCTGGTAGAAAGTGAAGTCGAAGGCGACCTGGGCTTCTTTACTCCCGATGGTTTCACCCATCTGGCACACCTGCCCATCGATATGGAATTTGAGCGCCGCCACACCCTGAACTGCCCTTATCTGCCAGCAGGCACAGAGTTTTTGCGGGCGCGCAGCATGTCACTCAATGCTGCCATGGCCCACTATGTTGACACCGAATTCGTTGACCTGGAAAATATGGAAGGTGCCGCTTTCTTCTACACCTGCCTGCAAGAAGATCAGCCCTTCCTGGAATTGCGTGCCGTCTCCAACTTTGTCAATGTCGATAACGATGAATGGGATATGCAGGGTTCCATCAAGGCCATGACCAAGGCGCTGCATCAGCTACTCGATAACATACAACACTGATTTTTACTTATGCACGGACCAGACCCTTACAACAAACACCCCATGCAGGGTTTTCCCCAGGTTTGCTATATCAAGAATACCGTCAGCAACCCCAATATACTGATAGGTGACTACACCTATTACGACGACCCTGCAGATTCAGAAAATTTTGAGCGCAATGTGCTCTATCATTTTCCTTTCATCGGCGACAAACTCATCATCGGCAAATTTTGTGCCATTGCCCGTGGTGTCAAGTTCATCATGAATGGTGCCAACCATAATATGGCAGGGGTATCGACCTATCCCTTCCAGATATTTGGCAATGGCTGGGAAAAAACACCCATGGACCTGGAAGCCTTGCCCTACAAGGGCGACACCGTCATCGGCAATGATGTCTGGATAGGGTATGAAGCCCTCATCATGCCGGGCGTGAAGATAGGAAATGGGGCCATCATCTCTTCCCGCTCGGTCGTTGTCAGCGATGTTCCCGCCTACACCATCGTCGGCGGCAATCCAGCCAAGCCGCTACGCCAACGCTTTACACCGGATGTCATCGAGACACTGGAGCAAATTGCCTGGTGGGACTGGCCTGGAGAAAAAATCAGCCGCCATATCAGTGTCATCACAACTGCCGACATTGGTGCCTTGAAGGCCTGTGCGCAGGCTGAGTAATGTAACCGCAGCTGCTTCGTTTTATTCTTGCAAAGTTCACCATGAAAATTTCAGATATTCCCTTTGGTACCACAGACTGGTCTGCCATAGAAAAAACCGAACATCCCGGCATCACAGGCAAAGCCTTTTGGCGCACATGCAAGTTTGGTGATATCCGCGTGCGTATGGTCGAATACACCCCTGGCTACCTGGCAGACCACTGGTGCAGCAAAGGGCATATCCTGCTTTGTCTGCAAGGCGAAATGCAAACCGAACTCGACGATGGCCGCGTGCTGACTTTAACCGCAGGCATGAGCTACCAGGTGGCGGATGGAGCGGAGGCACACCGCTCATCCACCAGCACCGGGGCCAGTCTGTTCATTGTCGACTAAAGCAATGTTTCCTCAGCAAGGCATTTCTGCACCTTTGCGTGAGTAATACCACCAGGTAATCGCCATGCAGGAAATATAAAACGCGATAAACACATACAAGGCGGTGTCTGGTGCGCCTGTCATCTTGATGGAAGTACCAAAAGTTTGTGGGATAAAGAAGCCGCCATAGGCACCAATCGCCCCCGAGAAACCCAGCACAGCCGCTGACTCTTTGGCGGCTTCCACACGTGCCTGGCGCAAGGCGGCTTCGCCTTTGCCGAGCACGGCGCGTTCTCTCTCGGTCATGAAGATCACCGGTATCATGGCAAAGGTGGAGCCATTACCCAGGCCAGTCAAAACAAACATACAGATAAAAGACAGCAAGAACATCATGAACTGGTGTTCATGCAAACCTGGCAAAATACCCAGCAAGATCACCGCCACCATCGCCACAAACACCCAGAAGGTCAGGCGGGCACCGCCCAGTTTGTCTGCCAGTATGCCGCCAATGGGACGGGCCAGCGCACCAGCCAGGGGGCCAAGGAAAGCAAATTTGGCGACTTCCACTTCAGGAAACTGGGCCTTGATCAGCATCGCAAAGCCAGCAGAAAAACCGATGAAAGAACCGAAAGTACCAACATACAACCAGCACATCAGCCAGTTATGTTTGCGTTTGAAAATCACCGCCTGGTCTGCAAAAGAAGCCTTGGCAGAAGCGATATCATTCATGCCAAACCAGGCCACCACCGTAGCCACGACGATAAAAGGCACCCAGATAAACCCGGCATTGGCCAGCCAGAACATTTGATCCGTATTCGTTTTGGCCTGATGGAACAGGTAACCATCACCAGACACTGCTGCCCCAAACATCGCCGAAGAAATGACAAACGGTGTCAAAAACTGCACCACGGACACGCCAAGGTTACCAATGCCGGCGTTCATGCCTGTTGCATAACCCTTGCGTGCCTTAGGGAAAAAGAAACTGATATTGGCCATGCTGGAACTGAAATTACCACCACCAAAACCGCACAGCAATGCCAGCACCAGCAAGGTTGAATAACTGGTGGTGGGGTCTTTCAGCGCAAAGCCCATACCAACCGCCGGGATCAGCAGACTGGCGGTGGATATGGCAGTCCATCTGCGGCCACCAAAGACCGGCACCAGGAAAGAATAAAATATGCGCAGGGTTGCGCCCGACAAGGCGGGCAAGGCGGTCAGGAAAAATAGCTGGTCTTTGCTAAAGTGAAAACCTGCCTTATCCAGATTGGCAGCCACCACACTCCATAACATCCAGACAGAAAACGCCAGCATCAGACAGGGAATCGAAATCCACAAATTGCGGCTGGCGATACCGCTACCCTCTTTCCGCCAGAATTCAGAATTCTCTGGTTCCCAATGACTTAATACATGACTCATGTCGTACTCCTTTTATATCGTTTTGCTACGGATACTCAATAATCTGACTGCTTTATTGCTCAGGCTGGCAAGGCTGCTTGCGCTGCCATCATGCCCTCGCGGCGGAACTGGAAGTGCATCCACACCAACGACACGCAGACCGTGCCATACAAGAGCATGAAACAAGAACTGCGTACGCCGGTGATATCCACAATTGCACCAAACAGGATAGGCAAGACAAAGCCACCCAGACCACCCGCCAGCCCGACAATGCCGGACACTGCGCCAATATTGCTGCTGTAATCGTCAGAGATGAATTTGAATACCGATGCCTTGCCAACTGCCATGGCAATGCCAACCACGAACAGCAATATCGTGAACAGCAAAGGGGTCAGGCTAATGTGAAAACTTTGTGGCCCGCGTACAGTCTGGATAGTGAAATCAGTTTGTGGATAAGACAGCAAGAAGAAAGCCACCCAGCAAACCCACATCACCCACCAGGTCACTTTGTAAGCGCCATATTTATCTGACAGCCAGCCACCAAATGCACGCAAAACACCGCCGGGCAAAGAGAAACAGGCTGCCAGCAGCGCGGCTTCTTTCATGCCAAAGCCATACTCAGTGACATAGTATTTGGTCATCCACAAACTCAAGCCGACATAGCCGCCAAACACTACCGAGTAGTACTGGCAATAGCGCCACACCTTGGGGTCTTTCAGCATGGACAACTGGGTCATGAAGCTGACATTTGATTTCACGTTGTGAGCAGGATCAGTGGCGGAAAACACCCAGAAGATCAGGGCCGCAGCCGCCATCATCACGGCATAGACCTTTGGCACCAGGGTCCAGCCCGCCGCTGCAATCAGCGCAGGCGCAATAAACTTGTTGACGGCAGCACCAGAATTGCCAGCCCCGAAGATACCCATGGCCAAACCCTGACGGTCTTTCTTGAACCAGCGGGCAACATAAGGTGTGCCTACCGAAAACGAGCCACCGGCCAGGCCAACGAACAAACCCAACACCAGGAAATGCCAGTAAGCCGTGGCATAACTGATCAGATAGATCGGGATTACGGTGAACAGCATCAGCAAAAAGAAGACGATGCGGCCACCAAACCGGTCAGTCCAGATACCCAAAGGCACCCGTATCAAGGACCCGGTCAGGACTGGCATGGCCGTCAGCAAACCGAATTCTGTCTCGTTCAAATTGAGACTGGCCTTGATGGGGATACCAATCACCCCGAACATCATCCAGATCGTGAAACAAACGGTGAATGCCAGCGTACTGGACCCTAACACCGCATTAGCTTTGCCTTCCCTGGCCATGATTAACTCCCTATGCTTTTATCAGTACTGACAGCATAGGGACGCAGGCACAGGAAAGAAATTCGCCGTTAGGTTGTCAGGGTGCAGGCAAAAGGAGGGCTTGCTAGTCCGGAAGAACTAGCTGGTAAGAACTAGCTGATAAGGACTAGTGAAGTGTCACAAACATTAACTACAGTCTTTGAACGGCGAGCAAATTCACGCTACACCCCGGCAGTTTTTGGTCAGCATTGCAAGCATCAAAATGTTTTGTGCTATCATCGTCTTAAACTTTACATTACTGACGCCCGAGAGGCCTCAGCACAGAGAGCACAATGCAGACCAAACTACTTTTGTCAGGCTTACTTTTATCTGCATTTTCTTCGGTGCTTGCCCTGTCTGGTTGCAAGGACAAGCCTGCCGCTCCTTCTGTCAGCACGGCAGTCAGTGCTGATGATTCCTATAAAGTCAGTCCCAGCCCCTTTGCTCGAGCTGCCTATTCCTGGTGTGATGCCACGCATCTGGCCATCACCGTCAAATCCAGCGACGAAACACAAGCACTGCGCAACTTGTACCTTGATCTTGCCCATCCTGACCAGGCGCAGCCTATAGAATTCAGCGACGAACAGGGCAAGAAGCCGCGTTTTTCCGTCGCTGATTGCCGCGACAACAAACTGCTGATCGCTGCTGAGAGCACAGGCAAATATCCAGGACCTCATTACCAGGATGACTTGTACCTGATGCCTCTGGGTAAGCCCGCGCAGTTGCTGATGGTGGCAAAAGACAGCCCGGCTACCCGCGTCAGCCTGTCCGGTAAGTATCTGCTGGCCAGCATGCCGCGCACTCTGGATGGAAATGGCTACAAGCTGGACCCACAATGTACAAGATTTGCCAGCACAGAATTCAAGACCCTGTGCTGGGACGTGAAAGACAACGATATCCTGGCGCTGTCGCGCTTCGTCATCCAAAAATACCTGTGGCAGGACAGGGTGTCGGTACGTGTACCCGGTGCCGGTTTCAAGGACGTGCCCAATACCAAACCCGCCATGCAGGCTGAGGCTGGCAAGCCAGCGATAGAAAATGCCATCCTGCTCAAGGACCTGAACAATAAACTCATCGCCCGGCTTGATGATGACCCACAGTTCGAGACTTACTGGATGACTTCGTATACCACCAATCCTGATGAAAGCATGTTGTATGCAGCCTGCAAGCGCAAGGGCAAGTCAGCTTTCACCACGGATTTCGACAAGGTTTGCCGCTATCGCCTGGACGGTGCGGTCCATGCCTGGGAAGAAGTATTCAGCTTCCCGCTGTCCGACCAGATTAAAAAAGGCATACAGGAAATCAGCATCGATGCAGGCGGCAACGTTTACTTCTCCATGCCAGGCAGCAGCGGCAAAGAGGGGGGTATCTGGAAGTTTGATGTCGCCAAAAGCAGGGTAATTCAGATCGTGCCAGGTGAAGCCAATCAATCCGATGGCAAGCCCAGTATCTCTGCCGATGGCAAGACACTGGTTTTTGAACGTGAAGGTGCTCTGCACTTCGCCTATCAGCAAGGGGAAGCAAAATGAATGGTTTTGTCGGCAAGGAAGTCGCCCGCCAGGTTTCAGAAAATGTCTACCAGGGCACGTCTGGCGCTCAACTGCCGGCGGGGTATCAGATCGATAAGAGTTTTGCCAACAAAGGCGAATTCAAGGGCGATAACGGCGTGTACATGTATGCCTTGATGCCCACTGCAGACAATACCAGCGTACCCCCCAACACCCGCATACTGGGTATGCGCGGGACAGAAGGAAAAGCCACCGACGTCTATGCCGACATCGCCGATGTAGGGCATGGTCAGTTTGGTGCGGCGAAGCCTGCTGTCAATGCCTGGCTGGCCAATAACATCAAGGCTGGCAACAATATAGAAGTCACCGGCCACAGCCTTGGCGGTGCACTCGTGCAATGGACTGTCAATGACAAGAACCTGCAGGCGATAGCCGACATACCCATGCCGCCTTCAAAGCAGGGGCTGCCCATGGCAGATATACAGTCGCACTTGCATTTCACGACCTTCAATGCGCCTGGCATATCCAAGGTACCGGGGACTACGCCGCAAGACCGTACCAGCGGCATCAGTGGTGAACACCATGTCATTGCCTTTGAAAAAAAGCCCGGCGCCATACTGTACTCCGGCGATCCTGTACATTTGCTTGGCGGTGAGCATGTTGGCGGTGCCATGGTGGCGCACAGCCCCAATTATGCGGGTCAGAGCTTTATTGAAGAACATGTAGCCCATTCCATCGTTAATAAATCAGGTAACTGGAATGCCCCGGTGCTGCCAAATTACAAGGCCCCGGCGATTGATGCCAGTGAATACCAGGCCTATGTCAAGACCATGATGGGCGCACTGGGCCAGGACGGCCAGCCCAAAAGCGAGTCACAGGCTGCTGCCAAAGCGGCATTGGCAATCTATCTGGCAGGCGGCAAGCTCGGCTATGAAACCATCAAATCGGGCGTCAATACAGTAGTTGATTACAGCGACAAAGCCATCAACTACGCCAGCCAGACCGTCAAGCTTGGTGTCAATACCGTGGCCGATGCCGGTGGCAAAGCATATGAAGCAAGCGCCCATGCCGTCAAGAGCGGCGTCAATACTGTCGTCGATTACAGTCAAAAAGCCGCCAGTGCTACTGTTCAGACCGTCAAGCTCGGTGTCAACACCGTGGCCGATGCCGGTGGCAAAGCATATGAAGCAAGCGCCCATGCCGTCAAGAGCGGTGCCCATGCCTTGGTAGATTATGGCAGCAAAGCCGTCAATGCCACCACGCAGACCATCAAATACGGTGGCCATGTCGTGGCAGATACCGGGGCCAAGGCATACCACGCCATGGCTGAAGGCGGAGTCAAGGCATACAAGGTCCTGGAAGATACTGCAAAGTCTGGCGCACATGCTGCGGTTGATTATGGCAGCAAGGCGGTCAATGCGACTGCTCATGCAGTCAAAGCCGGCACCAACATCGTGCTCGATGCCGGCAGTGCCAGCCTGGATAAGATGGCAAAACTAGGCATGGAGGGGCGCGCCATGCTCAGCAGGTCAGCGATGGATCTGGGCTTGCTGTCTGCGCCATCGACACCGTCAAGCCGCATGGTGGAACGCGCCAGCCCACCGCCTTCAGAGGCCGCCAATCACAGGGTCAAGCCTTAGCACCTGTTGGCGATCTAATGGAGAATGGGCAGAGTTTTAAGCCACCACAACTTCACATGAAACAAGCCAGGCATCGCCTGGCTTTTTGCGTTGGCAAATCAGTTTCTTGCAAAAGAATAAGGCTGGCATCAACCAAAACCAGCATACCCAATGAGAATGGTGCTGTGCTATATTCCTTGTGAACAATAAAGCATGATTTCAATCATCTTTGCACTCACTACCCATCCTCCAGGAAAACGGCATGTATAAAAATAAAGCGCCCAACTTCGTTCGCACTATCCTGATATCCAGCCTTTGCCTGAGTAGCAATTTCTTGCATGCGGCAGACGCCCCTGTCCTTCCGGAAACCATGGCCATCAAGGCCGGTCGCGTGCTGGATGTGGAAACCGGCAAGGTCTTGCGCGACCAGTTGATCGTCATTGAAGGCGAACGCATTACCGCCATCTCCCCGGTGGCCACCACCGCCATCCCCAGCCATGTCAAAGTGATCGACCTCTCCAGATCAACAGTCTTGCCCGGCCTGATCGATGCCCATACCCACCTGACCAGTAATCCGCACCAGCATGGTTATAGTTCACTGGGCACATCTGGCGTGCGCGCCGCCCTGTATGGTGTCCGGGCCGCCCGTGACACCCTGAATGCCGGCTTTACTACCGTTCGCGATGTTGGTTCTGAAAGCTTTGCCGATGTCGCCCTGCGCGATGCCATCAACGATGGCGATTTCCCCGGCCCGCGTATACTGGCATCTGGCTATGCGCTGGGGATCAAGGGTGGCCATTGCGACAATAATTTGCTGCCAGCCGAATACAATGAAGTCGCCAAAGGCGTGGCCGACGGCCCCTGGGCCGCCCGCAGCAAAGTGCGTGAAATGGCCAAGTACGGTGCCGATGTCATCAAGATTTGCGCGACCGGTGGCGTATTATCCAAGGGCAATTCCCCAGGGGCGCAACAGTACACCCTGGAAGAAATGCAAGCCATTGTGCAAGAAGCACACAAACTGGGCCGCAAGGTGGCTGCCCACGCCCACGGTGCCAGCGGCATCAGCGATGCCATCCGCGCAGGCGTCGATTCTGTCGAACACAGCAGCCTGATTGACGAAGAAGGCATCAAATTGGCCAAACAACATGGCACATGGCTGGTCATGGACATCTATAATGACGACTATATTCTCAGCGAAGGTGAAAAAGCCGGTTTCTTGCCAGAATCACTTGCCAAGGAGAAAGAAATAGGCCAGAAGCAGCGCGATAATTTCCGCGCTGCCCTGAAAGGCGGTGCACGCATGGCGTTTGGTTCAGACGCTGGCGTCTATCCGCATGGTGATAATGGCAAGCAGTTTTATTACATGGTCAAGTATGGCATGACACCCATGCAGGCCATACAGGCAGCCACCATCAATGCGGCAGATTTGCTGGGGCTGAAAGACAAGCTCGGCAGTATCAAGGTCGGCAAACTGGCAGACATCATTGCTGTTGATGCAGACCCGCTGGTGGATGTGACCAGCCTGACCAAGGTGAGTTTCGTCATGAAGAATGGCAAGGTGTATAAGTAAATTTTCAACATCAAGACCTCTCACCACAGAGGCACAGAGTCACAGAGAAGGTCAGAAGAAAACCAATAGATTATGGTTATTTGATTTTGATTTCTCGTTTTCCATTTTAGAAAGTAGCAATGAATCAAAAACTCAGCATAGATGAATACGACGCACTGGAGCAATTAAGCAAGCTGCCGCGCAATACCAAACCGAATGCCTGTATCAGCCGCAATGCCAAGCGCCTGTGCGGCATCAAGTTCATGACCTACCGCAAGGACGGCACACTGGAACTGACCGATGCAGGCAGGCAAACCCTGTTCATCAAACAATGCATCGATGGTTTGCGTGCGATTGCCAATGACCCGGACGCCATCCTCCCCGGCCCGGTAGCCACCTTCCTGGGCAAAAAAGCCCACGTCGAAGTCAATGCAGAAACAGGCAAGATGACAATTACCCAGCGAGGTCTGGAATGCCTGGCGGATATTGATGCGCAGATGGCGCAGGGGAATAAGTAAGCGGCGAAGCGGGCGTCAGGCTGTGCAACGTATTTTAGGCAGATGCACTGGCGTGTCTTGCAAAAAGCTTGCATGACAAATAGGAGGCATCAATATTGTATGCTTAAATTTTGTTCGGCAGATAAATAAGAAGCGTGAAAGTACAAAAACTCCCGACAAAACAAAGAGTCTCACATTAAAAATAGAGTGATTGAATGTTTATACCAATGCACGAAGTCGATGACGAATTTATGTCTGCAATGCCACAGCGAGTTAAGTTGTCGACGATTGGTTTACCCCGGCTTTTAGAAGAAACAAAAACGAACATCGCGAGTTTAAACATCTTATCAACTGTCGCAATTTGTACCGCTGAATTTAACTATTTAGTCGATGCAAAATCTCCCGCCGTTTTACAATCACTGGAAATTTCCAGACAGGCATTAAACGCTCTGTTTGCGTGTGCGACAAGCATAACATCTGCAACCGTAGTTCAACTTGGGAATGGTGAGCCTGTCACATTAATGGGTAAACCGGACGAGAGTTCAATAGATGTCGCGGACTGGCAAGAAGCCTTTAATCTGAACCTGATATTCAGGGACTGGAATGAGATTCACAAACTTTGCAATGTCCCCACAGAACTTCTGCGTGCCTCCTCTACAGGATCCGCTGATCATCACTATCTCTACAAAGACGCACTTTGTGCATACATAAAGGGTGAGCCAAATGTCATTGACCTAATCCATGCAGCATTAGAGGCAACAGATCCCACCAGACCAGATGTTGATAATGTCAGCTACACATTGACAAATTCGGTGCCAAATATTGCCTTGCTAATGTATGTTGTAAGCAAGGATGTGAGATTTGAAGAAGGGATGCAAAATGCTCTTCAGAAGCATCGCCAATATCTCGGTGAATCGAAAGAAAATGCCCATAATTTTGGAGGATTTATAGCAACTGACTTATTGGCACTAGCGGTATTGGGGATGAATGCAGGCCTCCGTTTTGAAGTTGAATCACCGTATTTGCCGATGTATCTCATAAAAAACGAGCCCGTAAACACAGCCAGTCCCAACGCAGTCATGCGCATGCTGCACGCGCTTAAGGCCTACTGCCATTCAATATTTACACGCATCAGTCAAGCCACTCAAGGCCGCTGACACTGTTGACCAGGCGCTGCTTTGCGGATCAATCACAGCAAAATGCCCGGCATCGGGCAGCAATACCAATTGCGTTTTGGGAAAAGCCTGACAGTAAGCTTCAGGCACAACTGGTGGCACAACTTTATCGAGGCTGCCTTGCAACACCGTCACTGGCACTGCTGGTGCGGGTAACTGCATGGGGTCGGCGTCAGGGCGTTCAGCCGGATTTTTTCCTAGAAACTTCAACACTGCGCCATCACCCAGATTCAACTCATGCGCCATGCGCAGATCAGCAGCAGGTGCCAGGGCAAGCACACCTGCCAGCATTGGTGTCGCACATTTGACTGCAGCCCACAGTACCAGATGCCCACCGGCAGAGTGCCCGATCAATATGATCTTGCCATTGTGTTGCGCCACTTGGTGTGGCAACATTTCTATCGCGCTGGCGATATCTTCCAGGCTGGCGTCAGGCTTGCCGGGGATGCGGCGATATTCTGGCGTGATAACCGTCCAGCCTTCTGCGGCCAGCGCGCTGGACATGGCCTCGGTATGCTGCCTGTCATATTCTGGTTTCCAGAAGCCGCCGTGTATCAACATCAGCAGTGGGCGCTGTGCGCCATCCTTGCCAAAGCGTATGTCGGCTACCTGGTCTGCATGACTTCCATAGACCAGGCTGTGGTCAGGCGGGTTGCCCTTGCGGGTCAGGATGGAAAGGTCTTCTGTCATTTTTTTACTCTGCGCCCCAACAAAAACGCTACAAAAATCCCTAGCGCTGATAAACCTAGTGCACCGAGGTTGCCGATGAGGATGTAGGGTGTGATGCCGGTATAGCCCTGCACATTCGCTGCCAGCACGGCGCGGGTATTCTCAGGCAATAATTGCTCTACCGCGCCACCTGGGACTATGACAGCAGTAGCACCGGTATTGGTCGCCCGCAGCATGGGGCGGCCAGTTTCGAGGACGCGCATCTGCGAAATCTGCAAATGCTGGGGGATGGCGAAAGAATTACCGTACCAGGCAAGATTGGAGGCATTCAGCAAGATACTGGCGACAGGCTGGCCTGCGGCATGTTGGGAGGATAATTGCGCGGCGATTTCTTCACCGAACAAATCTTCATAGCAGATGTTGGGCAACACCCACTGGCCAGATACTTTCATGGCTGGCTGTATCGGGCCAGAGGTAGAAAACTCGCCCATGGGGATGGACATCATTTTCACGAACCAGCGAAAACCTGGCGGGATAAATTCACCAAAAGGCACCAGATGATGCTTGTCGTAACGGTAAGGCTGGGCATACTGGCGCGACATGCCAAGCACGCTGTTCGAGTATTGTTCACCACCATCATGCACGCCCACACCAAGGATGACGGTACTGGCCGTATCTTGCGCAAAGGTGTTCAACAAGGGCAGATAATCGGGCGGCAGTTGCGAAGTCAGCATCGGCAACGCGGTCTCTGGCGTGACGATGAGGTCAGCCGGAGTTTGCGTGATCATGTCGTGATACAGGGCCAGCGAGTCGTTCAGATGTTCCTGGCTAAACTTCATGTCCTGTGCGACATTGCCCTGCAACAGGCGCACCTGTATGGACTGGCCTTGTGGACTGGTCCAGCTGATTTTCTGCAAGCCAAAGCCAGCACTAAATACGGCAATCACCAAAGCAGGCAGTGCCAATTTTTCCCTGCGGCTACAATCCGTCACCAGCAACAGGGCCAATGCTGCAGCCAGCAATGCATTCAGCCAGCACAGCCCCAGCACACCGATGACAGGAGCGAAACCGGCCAGCGGGCTATGGGTATGGGCATAGCCAGAGATAGTCCAGGGAAAGCCGGTTAAAAAGCAGATGCGCAGCCATTCAGCCACAGTAAACAAACCGGGCAAGATCAGCAAGCCAGCGACGGTGGAAGAAATTTTCCAGCGCTGTTGCAGCCAGCGCGTGCCCCAGGCGGCTGCAGCCAGATAGATGGACAAGGCCCCGGTCAGGAACATCAGGGCCAGCAGTGACAATACACCGGGCAAACCACCAAAGACGGTCATGGCGTACACCAGCCAACTGGTGCAGGCTGTCAGCCAGCCCAGGCCATACCCCCAGGCCAGCCAGCCTGCGCGTTTGCGGCTGATGGCGTGATCGCCTTCACGCAAGACCTGGCTGAACAACAGCGCCAGGCTGATGATCTGTACTGGCCAGAAATGGAAAGGTGCAAACGACAATACGTTCAATCCCCCTGCCACCAGCATCAGCAGGAAGGATGAACGTACAGAAAGTGACGATAACAAAGACCTTGCAGCCTTAATCATCGGACCGCACGGCAGATCTTTGTTCCACCAGCAGCATTTGTACTTCACGCGCATCGGCGCGCAAGACTTCAAAGTACAGGTTGCCTATCGAGAATTCATCGCCCATATGCGGCACCTCGCCCATATAGTCAGCCACATAGGCACCGATGGTTTCAGCATGGTCAGACCCCAGCGTCGTGCCCAGGGTGTTGTTGAATTGCTCAAGATCGGTCCAGCCCTTCATGCGCCAGCGTTTGCCATTACCCTTGCCTTCCAGCGCCAGGATATTGTCTTCTTCTTCCTCGAAGTCGTATTCATCTTCGATATCGCCGACGATTTGTTCCAGCACGTCTTCAATCGTGATGAGACCAGAGACACCGCCGTATTCATCCACCACCATGGCAATATGATTGCGGTTGGCGCGGAAGTCACGCAGCAGGATATTGAGGCGCTTGGATTCAGGGATATAAATGACAGGGCGCAACATGTCGCGCACATCAAATGCATCCGAGGCGTAATAGCGCAGCAAGTCCTTGGCGAGCAAAATACCGACGACCTTGTCACGATCACCATCAACAGCCGGGAAGCGGGAATGCGCTGTCTCCAGCACTTCGGGCATCCATTCTTGTATGGGATTGGAAATATCGATGACATCCATCTGCGCGCGCGGCACCATGATATCGCGTGCGCATAGGTCAGATACCTGGAACACCCCTTCTATCATTGCCAGTGCATCGGCATCGATGAGGTTGCGTTCTTGCGCGTCGTGCAACACTTCCAGCAGCTCGGCGCGGTTTTCAGGTTCAGGAGAAATCAGGGCGGTCAATCGTTCAAACAATGACCTATGGGGTTTAAGGTCAGATGGTCTGACCTTACTAGAGTGCTCTTGCATAATAGGCTTAACGCCGTTGTTTCAATCCTACAGAATACAACAAATGTAGGGAGTTTCCCAAATTTTGCAGTACTTAGTTGCAAAAAATATAGTGTTTTCATGCCGAAATCGAGAAATTTCGCTAAAAACAGACAAGCGCTCAAAAAAGCATCACAGCGTCATGAAGCTGTCATCATTGTCGCCTGAAAGACGTGAAAACCAGCTGACAAGGGCAAAATTGCCTCTGCCAACTGGTGAAAATGAGATCGGACACTTATTTGGTTTTCAAGAAATGATACCCGCAGGCAATCAGCAAATCATCGACTTTCTCTACATAAGTGAGCTTGGGTTCCAGTTGCTGGGTCGCCGGGTTGATGAAGGTGTACTCCGCACTCCAGCCAGAATTACCCTTTTCTACTGCCTTGTAAAAACTCTTGATGATTTCGACACCATTCTGGTCTTTCAAATCCATGATGTTGACGCCTATCATTTTTTTCAGAGCAGTATGCGCCACAGCCGTGCCCTTGGGATCGAGTACGATCAGGAATAATTCCCTGTCCCTGAATTGTCCAGCCTGGTCACTAAATGCTGCTAGCGACTTTTCGCGGCCATTGGCCTTATAAAAAGCCACCGCTTTTTTCACCATCGCCACCGCCTCTTCCTTGGTGGCCCTCTCTGCTGCCTGCGCCATGCCTGACCATGCCAGCACGCTGACTGCCATCATTACGGAAAAAAACCACTTTTGCAGTTGTTTCATTTTCATTCCTTTCAAGTGCAGATGAATTAAGCCAGCCTGGCACAGTAAAACAGGCAAGCCGCTGAACACAAACGAGACGACGGTTTTATCTTATGCAACTTTGCAGGCAGTCAATAAATAGTGTGATTGATTTCACGATGTTTTTTACTTGAGGCGGAACTGATTTCAAGTTAGTTGGCAATTTTCCCATGGCGCCAGGGCACGGTTTCTGATTCAACTTCCGGCTCGTCCTGTTCAAGCACACAGTCCAGACTGTAATTTGCCACTTGCAAAGGCAGGCTGGTCTGCACTGTCAGTTGTTCCAGCTCATCTTTTTGCACACCCAGCACCAGCAGATTTTTTTTCACGTCACCGAGCAAACCTTGCAAAAACCTTGGCAAGTTGTCTGCATGACCAGCTGAGGGCAGGCATAACCAGCGCAAGCTTCCCCGTCCATTCATGGCAGAAATGATTTCACCCGCTTGATTACCCAGTGTAGGCGGTATTTTTCGACTCAACCAGCAAAGCTCAGGTAGAGGCTGTGCCTGTTGCTTTTTTGAGCGAAATTCTTGTATTTTTTTCCTTGCCTGATCTGCATTTTGCAATTGCCGGCTGGCGTAGCCCCAGCGCTCCATGTAATGACTGACCGTACGCAATGGCAACCTGATCCCCGTTTGTTGCTGCACCAGCATGGCCATGGCATCCCGCCCCCACAAGTGATATGCCAACCCATAGGCCGATGGCGCAGCACTTTCTATCATGCCTCTCAGGAGTTGCTCCTGTACCGCAGTCAGCAAGCGTTGCTGGCCATTTTTACGGCCGCGCGCAGCGGGCTGCGGGACGACATTGCCAGCCTGCTCGTAGAGCTTGATGATTTTAACGACACCGCTATAACTCATATTGAGTTTGCTGGCGATACGCGCCCTGCCCTCTCCCGTCAAATGCAGGGCGACAACTTGTTTCCTGATGTCGTAAAGAGTATCGTCACTAAGACTGCGGATATCTGTTTTTTCTGCGTTCAAGATAATAAACCCGGCTGGACAAAGATGCGGAGCTTAGTGCACACAGGGTGGCGAGCGCATGTGCAGGAAGTCATATGACTTTTCACACATGCAATGTTTGGGTAAGACCAGTACAGTGCGGATTTTTCGCCAGGTACGCAAAGAAGAATGCAGCGAGGGTCAACATGGAAAGCAAGGAAACCAGCAATGCCAGCCAGGATGTGGCCGCACTGGCCCTGTTCGTCATCGACAACTCGCCTGCCATGATGGCTTACTGGAATGCGGATTTGATTTGCCAGTTCTCCAACGATGCGTATGCTGACTGGTTTGGCAAGTCACGTGCAGAAATGAAAGGCATTGCCATGCGCGATGCCCTGGGTGAAATCTTTACGATGAATCGCAAGGAAATTCAGGGTGCACTGGCGGGCGCAAAACAGGTGTTCGAGCGTGCCGTCCTGGTCGCCGATGGCAGCCTGAGACATAGCCTGATGACTTATACTCCCCGCTTCAAGAGTGGGAAGGTACATGGCTTTTTTGTCCATGTGGCCGATGTCACGCCACTCAAACTGGCCGAAGTTGAACTCAAGTCCGCCTATGCCGAATTAAAAGCTACCCAGATACTCTTGAGTGATGCGGTACGTGAAAATGAAAGAGTGCGCATCGCCCGCGACTTGCATGATGTCCTTGGTCACCACCTGACAGCGCTGAATCTGCATCTTGATCTGGCGCTCAGGCAAGCTTTGGAACAAGACCAGCATGCAGCAAGCAGCAAATCACTGGCCATTTCACGCGATCTGGCGCAAAACCTGTTGAATCAGGTACGCACCGTGGTTGCCATGGAACGCAGCAATCATGTCAGCGATGTGCGCCAGGCCTTGCAGTCACTGTGCAGCGCCATACCTGAGCCTGTGGTCACACTGGAATTTGCCAGCAATGTCGAACTGCAATGCCCGGTGATGGCACATACGATTTTTAGTTGCGTGCAGGAAGCCATTACCAATTGCATACGCCATGCCAGGGCGAAAAAACTGCATATCCACCTTGCCCGCCAGCAAGATGGTATTGTTTTACTGATGATGGATGATGGTAAGGGCATCAGCAAGGAAGAACAAGGCCATGGCTTGGCCGGCATGCACGAACGTGTCGCCGAGCTGGCTGGACGCATGCACATCAGCAGCCAGGCGGATGAAGGTTTTCACATCCACATCTGGTTGCCACAAAAAGAAGGGCAACCATGATACGCGTCATCCTGGTCGACGATCAAAACCTCATCAGAACCGGCATCGCCGGCTTGCTGGCCATGCTGCCGGATATACTGGTCGTAGCAGAGGCCGCCAACGGCGAAACCGCCATTGAACTGATAGAGCAATTGCAGCCAGACGTGGTTTTGCTTGATGTCAGGATGCCAAAAATGTCAGGCATAGAAGTCTTGCAAGAATTAAATGCGCGCCAGCACTTGCCAGCTACCATATTACTGACTACCTTTGATGATGACGAAGCGCTGTTTCATGGCATGCGCGCTGGCGCCAAGGGGTTTTTGCTCAAGGATATCTGCCTGGAGAGGCTGAGTGCCGCGATCCGTAGCGTGGCCCGGGGCGAATCCCTGTTCCGGCCTGCCATTACCGAACGTGTCTTGCATGGCCTGCAAGAACTGGCACCTGCCTATGTGGCAGAACAATTGCACGACCCCCTGACGCAACGCGAAATCGAGATCCTGGCTCTGATGGCGGGAGGTTTCAACAATCGTGAAATTGCCGACGCACAAGGCACCAGTGAAGGCACAGTGAAAAACCAAGTATCGAGTATATTGTCTAAACTGGCTGTGCGTGACCGGGTGCGGGCAGTTTTGCGCGGACTTCAACTAGGGATCATTTAAATTTCCCTAAATTACACTATTCACTGCCACATTTTTTTTCAATTACCATTGAGCATCAATCACCGCTGAAGTAAGGCGTGTTGACATGTCTGCCAGACAAAAGATAAGTCAATACGCCCAGGCATCAAATACTTGGGATAGAGCAATCACGGATGATGAGTTGATGAAAAAAAGTGGCGACAAAGCCCACCCCCCTCCCATAGAAAATGCGGCCATCGCACTCAAGGTCATCGACCACCTGAGTGCCATGACCGGCTATTGGAATACCGATCTGATTTGCCAGTTTTCCAACAGCGCCTACTCGCACTGGTTTGGCAAATCAAAGGAGCAGATGCGCGGTATCTACATGCGAGATGCGCTGGGGCCTATCTTTGAAAAAAACCTGGCCAATATACAAGCCGTCTTGCGCGGCGAATTACAAATTTTCGAACGCGAAGTCGTTATCCCTGATGGCAGCATACGCCATAGCCTGATGACTTACACACCCGACATCGTCGATGGCAAGGTTTGCGGTTTTTTTGTCCATGTGGCCGATGTCACCCCCTTGAAAAAAGTCGAATTCGAGCTGGCTGCCGCCAAGGAAGCCGCCGCTGTCGTGGCCGAACAAGAACTCACTACCCTCAAGCAAACCAACGCCACACTGGAACGCCTGGGTGCCATAGGCCAGGACATCACGGCCCACTTGGAAACCAGCGTGGTCTGCCGCAGCCTCTACCGCCATGTGGCAGGTTTGCTGGAAACCAGCAGCTTCAGTGTCTTGCTGGTGGATGACAGCAGCCTCAGCCTGCATCCAGCCCTGCATATGGAGTCAGGACAGGAGCGCGAACACAAAAACATCGAACTGACTGACCCCCTGCACCCCTATAGTACCTGCGTGCGTGAACTCAGGGATATCTGCATGGATATCCCGCCCGACCATGCCAGCGATTTCAGCCCTGCTGCCGATGCCGATACCTGCACCAACCGCACAACCCTGACTGACCGTGATGATGTACATAGCCTCTTGTGCTCCCCCCTGCGCGTGGCAGAACGTACCATAGGAGTGATGGCCTTGCAGGCACAACGTGCGCAAGCCTATGGCGAACGCGAGCGTCTGATCTTCAAGACCCTGTGCGCCTATGGCGCGATTGCACTGGAAAACGCCTTTGCCTACCAACGCCTGCAAAACGCTCAGGAACAACTGGTGGCGCAAGAAAAAATGGCGGCGCTTGGTTCTCTGGTCGCAGGAGTGGCGCATGAGCTCAACACGCCTATAGGCAACAGCGTACTCACCGCCTCAACCTTGAGTGAAAAAACTGCTGTCATGGCTGAACAACTCAAGAACCAGTCACTGCGCCGCTCTGACCTGGAAATTTTCATCAAACAGGTTCAGCAAGCCAGCAATCTTCTGATTCATTCACTCGACAGCGCCGCCGACCTGGTCATGAGTTTCAAACAAATCGCCGTCGACAGAACCACCGCACAAAGGCGCGAATTTGATTTACGCAAGACCTGCCATGAGCTATGCGCCACCATCGTCAACCAGATCAACGCCCGCCAGCATCAACTGATCCTTGACATACCAGATGGCATCCTGCTTGACGGCTATCCCGGCCCTTTGGGCCAGGTCATCATGAACCTCATCAACAACGCCTTGCTGCATGGCTTTGAACATGTATCAAGTGGAAAAATTATCATTTCAGCTATCGCCATAAACAAAGACAAGGTACAGATCCGGCTGGAAGACAATGGCTGCGGCATGAATGAACATGTGCTGGGGCACATCTTTGATCCCTTTTTCACAACAAAAATGGGGCGCGGAGGGACTGGTTTGGGCCTGTCCATCAGTTATAACATCGTCACATCCATACTTGGGGGTAAGATAAAGGCGTATAGCCAACCAGGCATGGGCAGCAGTTTTACACTGGATTTGCCACGCCATGCGCCTTTGCAATGATTTGGGACCGGAGCAAAACAACACTATGGCGACAGTCAACGCACAAGAACAGCGAAAGGTGATTTTTGGTTCTTCCCTGGGTACCGCTTTTGAATGGTACGACTTCTTTGTGTTTGGCACTCTGGCTGCCATCCTTGGCCCGCTGTTCTATTCAAAAGAGCTGGGTGAAACCGGCGCCTTCCTGGCAGGCCTGGCCACCTATGGTGCCGGCCTGGTCCTGCGCCCTTTTGGCTCGCTGATTTTTGGCCGCATGGGTGATGTGGTCGGCCGCAAGACGACCTTCATGATGACCATGACCTTGATGGGTGTTTCCACCGCCGGAGTAGGCTTGTTGCCGACTTATGAAACGGCAGGCATCCTGGCCCCCATCTTGCTGGTCATCCTGCGCTGTCTTCAGGGACTGGCGCTCGGAGGCGAATACGGCGGTGCCGCCACCTACGTGGCAGAACATGCCCTGCCGGGCAAGCGCGGCTATGCCACTGGCTGGATACAGATTTGTGCCAGCCTGGGGTTTTTCATGTCCCTGGTCGTGGTGCTGGCTTGCCAGTCCATCATGGGTGAGGCTACCTTCAAAAGCTGGGGCTGGCGCATCCCCTTCCTGATCTCGGTATTACTGTTTGGCGTCTCGCTTTATATACGTTCAAAACTCAATGAATCCCCGGTGTTTGCCGCTCTCAAAGCCAGCGGCAACTTGTCAACTGCCCCGGTGCGTGACAGCTTCGCCAACTGGAGTAATATGAAATACGTCTTGCTTTCCCTGTTCGGCGCGGTCGCCGGGGTGGGCATAGTCTGGTACACCGGGCAATTCTATGCCCTGATCTTCCTGCAAAAATCCCTCAAGGTAGATTTTTCCACTGCCTATATCCTGATGTCGGTCGCGCTGGCACTGGCGATACCGTTTTATGTTGTGTTTGGCACTCTTTCCGACAAATTTGGCCGCAAGCGCCTGATGATGCTGAGTTTTGTGCTGGCCAGCGTCAGCTACATCCCCTTGTTCCAGGCCCTCACCCATTTTGCCAACCCGGCGCTGGAACAGGCCATGGCCCGTACACCAGTCCGCATGCAATCGAATGAATGCAGTGTGCGCCTGTTCGCTGGCCCCGCCAGTGATTGCGATAAAGTGAAAGAATTCCTCAACACATCAGGCGTCGCCCACAGCCTGCAAACCAGCAACCAGGCTGGTGTCACCACTAGCATAGGCTCAGCCAGCATTAATGGTTTTGACACCAGGGCCATCAAAGCCGCGCTGGAGCAAGCTGGCTATCCGGCCAAGGCTGATCCTGCCGCCATCAACAAGCCCATGGTCGTGCTGATCCTGTTCATGCTGGTGTTTTATGTCTGCATGGCTTACGGCCCCATTGCCGCCTACCTGGTTGAGCTCTTCCCTACCCGCATACGCTACTCCAGCATCTCCCTGCCCTACCATATAGGCACGGGTTACTTCGGCGGCTTCATGCTGTATTTCGCCACCCTGATCGCCACCAGCACGGGCGATATCTATTCCGGCCTGTATTACTCGATCGCCGTGGCGCTGATGTCTTTGCTGATAGGCGGATTGTTTTTGCCAGAGACCAAAGACTGGGATATCAGTCGATAATTTGAGCTGGCGTGCCAGACCCGCCAGTTATGGCAGTTTCAACACTGTTTAAAAGCGGGAGGATCAACTATGATCAATACGGTCATAAAAATCTAACCAGGAGAAACCGTGTACCTCATCGCCAACGTACTGACCGGCATCGTCGCCGCCCTGCATATCTATTTCCTGGTACTGGAAATGTTCTTGTGGGACAAACCCATGGGTTTGCGCACCTTTCGCAATACACCAGAAAAAGCAGAAACCACCAAGGTACTGGCAGCCAACCAGGGTTTATACAATGGTTTTTTGGCGGCTGGCCTGATCTGGGGTTTGCTCATGGGTGGACCCGAAGGCTTTCATGTGAAGATTTTCTTCCTCACCTGCGTCATCATTGCCGGTGCCTATGGTGCCTATTCAGTCAGCCGCCGTATTTTGTACATACAGGCAGCTCCGGCTTTGCTCGCTTTAGTGTTGTTGCATTTTTAAATCAGTTTTCCGGCGCGTCGACGATCTCTTCTGAATCATGGAAGCGGGTATAGTGGATGTGCTGGACACTGTTTGCATCGCGGTTGCTTTCAAACACATCCACATAGCGATGGTTCCAGTGGATCTGGCTGCAAGGGTAATAGTGGCGAGCCCTTTGCGGCTGGTTGGTGGTGTCATCCACCCCTTCTATACTCAGTATCAGCGAAGCATTCAACTTGTGCAGCCCATCTGCGTCAAGGCCAAACAGCGGGCTGCTCTCATCAATGACGTGGATGACAGTCCAGCCCAGAATAAAGATAGGATGCTGCTCGCGCTCCAGCTTCATATCCGTGATTTTACGAAAACTGCCCATGGCGGCGGTGCTTTCATCACGCATCAGTCGCAGTTTGGCCGTCGCCTCGCTGATGATATTCATGCGTGAATTTGCCAGGCGTATCAACAACACCCGTTTGCCATCCATCACGTGGCTGACGGGGTGTTCAGCGAAAATAATACTGGAACGCGGGCGCGAGAAACGCGCAAACATGACGCCGGTAATCAGTGCCACACAGGCCATGCCAACAAAAATCTCCAGCGTGGCGATGGCATGCCCATACACGGTTTGCGGATGCATGTCACCATAACCAACCGTCGCCAGTGTTTCCACACTAAAGAAAAACGCTCCAAGAAAGTTATTCGGATACAGATTGCCAATGGGATTGTCGCCTAGCATGAACAGCGCGGCAAAGCACAAATTCAAGACCAGGAACACCACACCTACGCCTGCGAAAAACACAGGCCAGCTGGAAGTCATCGCATAGTAATAAATGTCTTGCCAGAAGTGTGTGTGCAAACCATGGGCAACGACAGAGCGGCCACCCATGCTAATGCGGCGGCCATGTGAATTATCTTGGGTCATGTTGGGGGCTTTCTGATGGAATCCCCTGCCCCTGCAAGGGGAAGGAACTTAAAACGAAACAAGCTTACTGATATGGATTCTCCAAGCCCATCCCTGCCAGTATCTCTATCTCCAGCGCCTCCATCTCTTCAGCCTCATCTTCCTCTTCATGATCATAACCCTGGGCATGCAGGACGCCGTGGACGATCAGATGTTGGGCATGTTCGAGTACGGTTTTCTTTTGCTCCGCAGCTTCCTTCTCCAGAACATCAGTGCAAAGGATAATGTCAGCCTGGGTCACCTCGGCATCTTCATCCTCGGTATAGGCAAAGGTCAGCACATTGGTGGCGTAGTCCTTGCCGCGATAGTCATGGTTGAGCACCCTGCCTTCTTCAGCATCAACAAAACGCAAGGTGATTTCTGCCGGAAAAAACAGCGCCGCCTGCACGGTCTTGCGTATCAGCGGGCGAGTCAGAATATCTTGCAGGCGCTTGTCGGCATATTGCACCGACAATGTCAGTTTATGCTTGGTGACAGCCTTGGATTCAGCTTTAGATGCAGTTTTACTTTTTGCGACCATGATGGGCAGAGCTTAAGGGGGTTGCGGGTTTCAGCAAGCCGATGGCGGCGCTGTTGGCGGTGGCGCTGGCATTCGCGCTTTCATAGGCATCGACGATGCGGGCCACCAGTGGGTGGCGTACCACATCCACGCTGCCAAAATGGGTAAAGGCGATACCTCGTACACCATCAAGCACCTGGCAGGCATCGATGAGGCCGCTCTTCACGTTGCGCTGCAAGTCTACCTGAGTAGGGTCGCCGGTAATCACTGCCTTGCTGCCAAAGCCTATGCGCGTCAAAAACATCTTCATCTGTTCCGGCGTGGTGTTTTGCGCTTCATCGAGGATGACAAAAGCATGGTTCAAAGTGCGGCCACGCATGTATGCCAGCGGGGCTATCTCAATGACCTGCTTTTCAAACATTTTTTGTGTGCGGTCAAAGCCCAGCAAATCATACAGGGCGTCATACAGCGGGCGCAGATAAGGGTCTACTTTTTGCGCCAGGTCACCCGGCAAGAAACCCAGGCGTTCGCCTGCTTCCACTGCCGGGCGGGTCAGCACGATACGCTTGACAGCATCGCGCTCCAGCGCATCCACGGCGCAGGCTACTGCCAGATAGGTTTTACCTGTGCCAGCCGGGCCTATGCCAAAGCTGATATCGTGTTCAAGTATGGCCTTGATGTATTGATTCTGATGCGGCGTGCGCCCGCGCAAATCGCTGCGGCGGGTTTTCAGTATCGGGCTTTCTATGTCTTCATCTTCCGCCAGCGGTGTATCCACATCCACGGCGTCCGCAGGGATATCATCTTCTTTGTCAGCCTTGCCTTTTTTCAGGCTCTTGCTGGCGCGTTGCTCTACCAGTGCCAGTTGCACTTCATCGATGGTGATGATTTTTTTTGCCAGACCATAGAAATGCTCAAGTATCTCTATCGCTTTTTCGGCATTGTGGCCGCTGACGATAAATTTTTCACCACGGCGAAAGATCGTCACATCCAGTGCCGATGATATCTGCCGCAAGTTCTCGTCCAATGGCCCGCACAGATGTGCCAGGCGGGTATTGTCCAGTGGTTGAGGGATGAAGTGCGCTACCGGCACGGGTGTTTTTGCCATTATGCTGTCACAGCCTCTTCGACTAATTCGCCGCGTAAGGAATAATTATAGGATTCGGTAATGCGGGTATTCACCAGCGTACCGACCAGGTCTTTGGAACCCGCGAAATTGACGACGCGGTTATTCTCGGTACGGCCTTGCAATTCATTCGGGTCTTTGACCGACGGGCCTTCTACCAGAATACGTTGCACCGTCCCTATCATGGCATTGCTGTATTTCTTGGTGTTGGCATCAATCACAGACTGCAAATGCTGCAGGCGGCGCAACTTCAACTCTGCCGGGGTATCGTCAGCCAGATTTGCCGCTGGAGTACCAGGGCGCGGGCTAAAAATAAAGCTGAAGCTGTTATCAAAACCGATGTCATTGATAAGCTTCATCAGCGCATCAAAATCTTCGTCCGTCTCACCAGGGAAGCCGACGATAAAATCAGACGACACTGAAATATCCGGGCGCACCAGCCGCAAACGACGCAAGACGGATTTGTATTCGATGGCGGTGTAGCCGCGCTTCATCGCCGACAAGATGCGGTCGGAACCATGCTGGGCAGGCAGGTACAAATGATTGACCAGCTTGGGCACCTTGGCATAACAGTCTATCAGGCGCTGGGTAAATTCTTTGGGGTGGCTGGTGACAAAGCGTATGCGCTCTATCTGCGGGAACTCGGCAATGTATTCGATCAACAGCGCAAAGTCGGCAATCTCGCCATCTTCCATGATGCCACGGTAGGCATTCACGTTTTGCCCCAGCAGGGAAATCTCTTTGACACCTTGTTCAGCCAGGCCAGCTACTTCTGCCAGCACATCATCAAAAGGGCGCGAGACTTCTTCACCACGGGTATAAGGCACCACGCAATAACTGCAATACTTGCTGCAACCTTCCATGATGGACACATAGGCACTCGCACCCTCAACACGGGCTGGTGGCATATGGTCAAACTTTTCGATTTCAGGGAAACTGATATCGACTTGCGAGCGGCCAGAACTGCGGCGTGCATCTATCATCTGCGGCAGGCGGTGCAGGGTTTGCGGGCCAAATACCACGTCCACGTAAGGCGCACGCTTGATGATGGCATCGCCTTCTTGTGATGCCACGCAACCGCCGACACCAATCAGCAGCTCAGGTTTTTTACGCTTGAGTTCACGCAAACGGCCCAGGTCTGAAAACACTTTCTCGGATGCCTTTTCGCGCACGCTGCAGGTGTTGAGCAAGATGACGTCGGCATCGTCGGGATTATCGGTTTTCACCATGCCGTCGTTGGCATTGAGGATGTCTGCCATTTTGTCCGAGTCGTACTCGTTCATCTGGCAACCGAAGGTTTTGATAAATACTTTTTTTTGCATAATTTTTTACTTACAGTAGAGGTAGCTGCACAGCGCAAGGCAGACTTACCCCTGGGCACAACTTAAAAATTCTTATTCTTGAAAATCTGTGGTTTCCATTCCTGCACCGGAGGCAAAGTCAGCTTGCGCTCAGCCTCGGTCAAGACCCAAATTTTGGTGACATCGCCAAAATTATCTTGTACATAATTGATAATGATGTAGTTACCAGTCATTTGCGAAGGTGAAACAAACAGGTTTGCATCATCAAAAATACGCAAACCTGGGGCCGTATTGACGGCTTTTCCATTGATCAGCACGTCTGGATAGCCCGACATATTCAAAACCCCGCGCTTGGTATTTTCGGGGAAATTACGCACATCCGGTATTTGCGCAAAAGCTGGCAAACTTGCTGCTGTCAGCACAGCCAGCATGAAGAACAGTATTCCACGGCGTAAAGCCAGCAGGATAGGCATACCTCAGCACCTCTTTGGTGAATTAAATTCAAGGAAATCAACTACTTAGGCCAAAATACGGCAAACTGGCAAGCCAGCAAGTTTAACACAGTCAGCGCCACACTTCCTATTGCAGGATAGCAGGCAAACATGTCGCAAGAATCCAGAAAGCCTGAAAATCTGGGATAATGGCAAAAAAAGAATGATGGAACCCCATGCACACCCGCTCACCCCGCTCTGAAAAGCGTGAATTTGATACCCGCCACTTCCGGGATGCCCTGTCGCAATTTGCCACTGGCGTCACCGTCATCACCACCCGGCTGGCAGATGGTCAGTTTTTGGGCCTGACGGCTTCCTCCTTCAATTCTGTTTCACTCGATCCGCCCCTGATACTCTGGAGCCTGGGCACGATCGCCAACAGCCTGCCTGTATTCACTGGCAACTCACACTACGTTGTCAATATACTATCGAGTGAGCAAGCCTGGCTGGCCGAGCAATTTGCCAGCCGCAAGACCGACCGCTTTGCCGGCGTTGAATACACCCTGTCGCGCACTGGTCATCCTATCCTGACAGGTGCCTCGGCCTGGTTTGAATGCCATAACCGCAGCCGCTACCCTGAAGGCGACCATGTCATCTTTGTCGGTGAAGTTGAGCATTGTGAGTTCACCAGACAGGCGCCACTGGTGTTCCATTCTGGCCAGTTTTTGCGCCCTCCCATCGATATCAAATAAGCTCTGCATGAGTATCCCTTTTTCTGCCGACCTGGTCGGCTATCTCGCTGCCTGCCTGACTAGGGCGTGTTGACATACCTTTTAGGCAAAGCGTTCTCACCATATCGCGGGCTGGCAAGGCGTGCGGTGCAGTCAGGGCTGGTGCCCCTGACAAGACGCAGAATCTTGCAAACCCTGCAGTCCAGCCCTCGACATGGGGTGAACCCGGAGGGAATGGGCCAGAAACCTCGCCTGGCGTTGTTGTGCGTCGCTCACTTGGCTCGCCAAGCAGCGCTCCGCACGCCTAGCCAGACAAGGTTTCTCACCCATTCGCTTGCCTAAAAGATATGTCAACACGCCCTGACTGCCTTTATCCCGCAAGCATGGCTGACCTGGCGTTGCAAACGTGCCGAAGGCGTATCTCTGGGCATGTACCTGATACTCGTCAGTGGCGTGCTCATGTGGCTGTTGTACGGCCTCATGCTTGGTGCCCTGCCCGTCATCATTGCCAATATCGTGACCCTGATACTGGCCAGTTTTATCCTGGTTATGAAATTGCTATACAAATAAGCAATATCAACTAATCAGACATATAATCATTACTCCCTTAACAAAAAAAGCGTAATGATGGACGAATTAAAGAAAAGCACGATACTGGCCTATCTGCAAGCCTATAACAGCTTTGACATCGACGGTATGATCAAGCTGCTGCATGCAGATATCATATTCAAGAATATCGTCGGTGGCGAAATCAATAGCCAGACCACGGGCCGCGAAGAGTTTCGTCAACTCGCAGAACAGTCCAAAGGTTTTTTTACCTCCCGTCAGCAAGAACCCAGCAATTTCAGTTTCTCTGGCGACCATGCCAGCATTGATATCGCCTATCAAGGCGTGCTGGCCATCGATCTGCCAAATGGACTGAAAGCAGGAGAAACTCTCAAGCTGAACGGACGGTCAGAATTTGCCTTCAAGGATGGTTTGTTGATTGCCATCAGCGACTATAGCTGACAGCCTTCAATTTCTGGCCACATTTCTTGAATTTTTGCTACGTTTATGAGAAGCTTGCCACCACCCCGGCATTGCGCTGACTTGCCTTCACTTGGAAACTCATGATGAAACCCTTGCATCTGTACACCACTGCACTACTGCTCTGCATTACAGGAGTAACATCTGCCCAAGTACATAGATGTGTGGACAACGATGGGCGGGTGACATTCACCGACAATCTTTGCCCCAAATCCACTGCCAAGGGTAATGTCGTCAAAGCCAATCAGAAATATGTAGGTTCAGAAGCTAGCACTGACACCAATTGGGCGGCCAAGAACGAAGCATTCAATCAGCGCCAGGCTAGCCGGGACCGGAATGACATGCTCGATAACACCCGCCGCAGCAATGAACGCGCGCTGAAAGACTTCATGAGCACTCCCATGCCCGAAGGCGTCAGATCACGCAGCCTGACAACTTATTCAGACAAGCCGCACAAGCTGGAAAACAAGAAGTACGGCGAGTGAAGAATGGATGAATCCAGCATCGCCGATGAAGTAAAGCAATGCATCGCGGGCTTTACCGGTATATCCACAGAAATTCTCAAGGACGAGACCAGCCTGTTTCATGACCTGGGCATGGATGGCGATGATGCGCATGACTTCATGCAAGAGTTTGCCAGCCGCTTTCAAGTCGACCTGACGCATTTTGTATTCAGCGATTATTTCGGTGCAGAAACTGCCATTCATCCGCTAACTCTACTCACTGGCGTACTGGGCCTGAGCGCAGCTCAGCAATTCAAACGCCTGGAAATAAAATGCTTGATAAAGGCCGCCATGCAAGGCCATTTCCTGCGATAAAGAGCCAGACCAGACAATCACATTCGCTTACATTTTTGTGATACGGCCGATCCGACTTCAGGCGTAAAATTTCCAGCTTTCCTGCCGCTCAGGCCATAGCCACTGAGGGTGGTGCCAGCTATTTGTTTTCCCCACAGTTTTACGATCAACTTTTTATCATTCATAGTTCAAGATGAATTATCAAGCCACGCCAAAGCTCGCTGATTGCAGCATCCTCAGTATTGAAGAAGCCCTGGAACGCTATCCGGCATTTCCCGATGCCATGGGAGACTACCTGGATATAGAAGATTTAGAAGACGATGCCCTGGTCCTGGTTGCCGAAGGTGATTTTATCCTGAATCATGAATGGGATGATTTGCTGGAAGAAGCAGAAGCCTGTTATTTGCTGATAGATGGCAATGTACAACTGGATGATTTCCCCAGCCACATCTGCACCTGGGTCAGTGGCGACTTGCAGGCAGAATCACTGAACCTGGTACCGCGTGAACAATGCATCCTGGGACAAATAACGGCATCCCATTATGTGTCCCTGCAGGCCGATGACGATGGCATCACCCGCGAATCGCCAATGGGCCGCATACACACACCCTATCTGTTTGTCTGGTTTTACCGCATAGACCGCCTGCAACTCAATCCCGACTGCATGATTTTCACACTCACGCACTGGCAGCAGTGTCAAAGCCTGCAGGCGCAATTACCCAATCCTGTCTTCATCTGGCACGAGGGCCGCTACGTCTTGCGTGATGACATGCAAAGCTACGTCGAAAGTGAAGACTATGATGGCATGGTCTGGAGTCTGTGGAATATCAGGAAAGCACTGCAGGCTGGCCAGCCCATCCTGCGTGATGGCTTTGACCCAGCCGTCATCAACATCATGCAAGAAGCAGAAGACGCCAAACGCAGTGACAATGACTGCCTGGCCTGGCTGCAATATCGCCGGGCGACCCAAGTCTGCCCCACGTATTATCCAGCCTGGTATCAACAAGGCTGGCTACTTTTCAAAAAGAGCGCCTTTGAACAAGCCCTGCCACTGTTGCAGCATGCCGCGCAATTGTATCCAAAGTCACAGCGCAGCCTTGTGAATGACGCGGCTTTTTATGCCTGCCTGTCGGCATTGCAGTTAGGCCAAACGGCACTGGCACTCGATATCATCAACCAGGCCATGCAAAGTAATACCCATACAGACTTGCACCGCGCCCGTGCAGAAGTCTTCATGCTGATGGGTGACAAGGCAGCGGCCCGCGCTGATCTTGAGCATGTGCTGGCAGACGCACCGGACGCAGCCACGGCCAACTGGCTCATGGGTGTATTACACCACCTCGATGGTGCACCTGCCAAAGCCGAAAAACATCGAAAAATTGCCATTGCAGCCGCAGCCAAATTTGATGTCAGCTATGAGGATTACCACGACACCTCCTTCATGCGCGGCACCGCCATCTGCCTGGACTGGGACCAGAAAAAACTGCAAGATGTCATACCTGTCCGCGACCAGGCATGGTGGCGGCAACAGCTATTGGCAGACCCCACACAAATCAAGCGAATGCCCGCAGAATGGCGCAACTCCAGCTTGCTGGCCGAACTGATCACGCAACACCCAGGCCAAGCCAAAGACTATATAACTGCGTTTACCGAAGAAGCAATCACACCTGATCTGGCGAGGCAACTGGTGGCGACCGATGCTTCCCTGCTTGCACTATTGCCTCAGCACCTGATCGACAAGTCAGTCTGCCTGGCCGCCTCCAAGACCAAGGGGCTATACCCCATTACCGCCATTCCAGCTCATGTGCTGGATCATGACATTTGCATGCACGCCGCGCAGTGCAATGCCAGAATGTCAGAGATACCCGAAGCCTATTTGACCAGGGAGGTATGCAAGCTAGCCATCGCGCAAAATGCCTTTGATATCAAGCATACCCCGGCAGTATTGCTGGATGAAGAAATGTGGCTGTTTGCCATTGCCCATGGTCATGCTTACTTCCAGGAAAACGCCGTACCCAAACGCTATAAAACCAACGATATCTACAAACGCGCACTGAGCATGAACCAGCAAATGGGGAGCAAGTACCTGCTCAATGAATTACCTGGCCAGTACTTCAATGCCGAGCTGTATGCCCATGCACAGTCCCTGTATGGTGATGACCCTGAATGGCCAGCCATCGTCACTCAGCATCAGGCAAAAAACTGCCTGGATTCCAGCACTGACTATGCAGAAAAATGCTGGCTGGTGTTTTGGGACGAAGCTTCGATGCTGCATAAGATCAGGCAGGGCAGTAGCGGTTATAGCCTGTCGCCGTATGAAATACCTGCCTCGATGTACACCCAGGCCATCGCCGATGCCTGTTACCAGAGCAGCCTGACACATTTGCGTTTCATTCCTGCGCAATTCATCAACGATGCCATGTGCAAGAGATTCATCGAGCACAATGCCGATGAACTCAGCCACATCCCCATCGCCAGACGCAGCATGGAAATTTGTGCCTATGCCATCCTGAGCAAGCCTGAACAAGCGTCCCAGATACCTGCTGACATCCATGCCCAGGTCTATGACGCCCTGCTGAGGCACTACCCTGAGCATCCAGAAAAAACCCGCTGGCATCTGGAAAGAGGTCGCGGCTATCTGATGCTAAGCCCGGCCCAGCCTGACATGGCACTGACAGATTTTGAGCACCTCATCATGCAAGCCGACTCTGTACCTGCCATGAGCGACACTGCTGCCTACCTGAAAGCATATTGCCTCTACCTGCAAGGACAAGAACAGCAGGCCCAGGCTTGCCTGGAGTTGCATGGTTTGAGCGATCAAGTTGCTTTTGCAGAATTCCAGCCACAGCAAGACAAACCCATTACAGACTTTGACCAGCTTAATTTTGACGAAACCATGTATGACTATGAACGTTTTGCGCAAAATAGCAAAACCCATCATGAAGCATGGCAAAGCATCTTGCTGGCCGAGCAATTGCTGATACAGAGTGGCAATACCAGCCCGGTATTGTGGGCCCATGTGCTCGACAAAAAACGCTGGATCACTTATGAACTGGAGATGTGGGAAGAGAACCTGGCCGCCTGCCGGCTTTGCGTGCAGCGCCTGCAAAACTGCGTCTTGTGGGAGTACATTGCCAGTGACAATGTCATCCGTGCCGCCTTGCGCGCCGCCTGGCACAGGCTGGGCAGCCTGCCACTCAATGAAGAAAATGCCAGCCAGGATGCACTGGAACAAGGGCTGGAGTTACTGAAAAAAACCCTGTCCCTGCGCAGCGCCAGCGAAGATGAATCAGTGCTCGACCATTTTTATGACACGCACCTGCGCCTGCTACTCGCCCTGTCTGCCTTCCAAACCAAGTATGCGGCAGCATTTGCGCTACAGTGCAAAAAAGTCCGAGGCATGAAGTGGCGCTCTTTTATTCATACTGAAACACTGATAGACAAGCTGGAGGAACCAGAGGCCTAGGGCTTTTGGTCGTTTTTTGAAGGCAACCTGACCACCGCCTCTACCCCACGCTCACCATGCATGTCGGTATCTTGCATGCCCGCCTGCAAATCACGCAAAGCCTGCTTCATGATCTTGCGCGGCTTGCCAGGGCTTCCTGCTGTCTCATCACGCTCATGCGGCAACTTCACTTCGCCACCCTGCGAAGTGAGATCTACCGAAGGTGCGGGTGTGGCCGCCAGCTTTACCGGCTTTGCGCTGGCGTCTGCTGGTTTATAGTTCACGGCCTGTCACCCCTTGTTCTGCTGCCTGTTGTTCAACAGTGGCTGGCGATGTGGTCCCGACCAATATCGGTGGCGTGCGCGGATCAAAGTCTTTCCAGTCGCCATTGCTGATATTCCCTTCACCAAGCTCGATCTGGTCGGCGCCCAGGTTTTTCAGGATATTGATGACCGCCTCTTCACTCTCAGGCTTGCCGACACTGACCGCCACTATCATGCCTGAGTGCCGGACCGCTGCCGCGTTTTCGGCATCATCCTCAGCATCGCCCTTTTCCTTCATTTGCGACAAGCTGCCTATCAGCGACCCCACATGCGCACCCACCAGCGCCCCCAAAGCAGTACTCACCGGCCCGGTGACCGGCGCACCTATCATACCCACCGCAGCACCAATCACGCCGCCAGTAGCCGCACCACCGACGGCCCCACTGCCCGCTTCCTTGGCGCCAGGCGACTCATCGCGGTCACCGCCCAGCTTATACATATCATGCTGCCCCGGTGGATTAAGATAAAAAGAACTGATCTGGTTTTCTGCAAAACCTATCGCCATCAACTGATGGATAGCCTGTTGCACCTGGTCTTGTTGCTGTAATCGCCCGGCAATAATATGTGTCATGATGTACTCCATCCTGGTGGCAAAATCCTGCATAGACATCTGTCAATGAGAATGCTTGCTGCCAGAATAGGCGCAAACCTGTACTGTCTCTGTGCGTTGGCGCACCCAGGCAGCCAGCAGGCAGTATCAGGCTTCACGCTGCTGGCGTTTTGAATTTGATGTATGCTGACACAGCTACTCTCTACCTTTGATGCATGAAAGATCAGATACATTACCAACGTGTCGCCGAAGTACCTGGCCTGGTATTAAGTACTGGCCGCCTTTCAGAATTTCACTTTGACCGCCATTACCACCTCGACTACCACATAGGCCTGGTATCGGAAGGCGTGCAACGCCAGAAATTCCGGGGCGGTTCAGTGTTGCTCGGGCCGGGCAGCATCGTCCTGATGCCACCGGGTGAAATCCATGACGGCACAGGTGAAGGCTGCGATGCTTACACACTCAAGACATTCCGCGTGCCTGTAGAACTCTTCAACCAGGTCGCGGAAGAACTATCAGGCTCAAGCCGCGAACCGGCGCTGGTGGGGACGATGATAGAAGATTCTTTACGGGCAGCACATCTTGTGCATCTACATAATGCCATGCATGCGGGTGAACAGGCTTCACCTCTGGCGCTGCAGTCAGAATGGCTGTCGCTGCTTGAATTTGTATTCACACAATCCAAGACTATCAAGCCCCAGGACATAAAGGCAGGCCTGTCACCCCGACATTTCCAGCGCATCAAGGAATACTGTGTGGCCCACCTGTCCCAGAAAATCAGCCTTGATGAGCTGGCAGCTATCTGTGGACTGGGCCAGTTTCATTTCCTGCGCCAATTCAAGCAAAGCATAGGCATGACACCACATGCATGGCTGGTACGCCTGCGGCTGGAGCATGCCTGCGCCTTGCTGTGCAAAAACCCGCAAAGTATCGCCGAAGTAGCCCACCTGGTCGGCTTCTATGATCAAAGTCACTTCAATCGCGCTTTCAGGCAGGCATTTGGTGTCGCACCATCGTTTTATTGAACCTGCAATCCTCCACGGGCTAGCATCTGTTTATGTCCCCTGAGATCAAAGCCAAAAATCTCACCACAGAGGCACAGAGACACAGAGACACAGAGGGACACGGAGACTTTTGCTCTGTTAGCGGGAGACGCCATTCTGCCAGCCTTATTGAATCGCCAGATTGATAGGAACGCGCCTATTTTATAGTCCCATAAATAATCGCCTGCTTTAGTCAATTTTTTACAATCCAGAAATCCGCCCTCCCCCTATCATGCATCGCACTCAGGCCTGTTTTAAAACGCAGACAGGAAAACCATGGAGAGGGAAATCATAATGGAAAGTAAACATCAAGTAGCCCCCAATTTTGCCAGTGACAATATCGCAGGTGTTTCACCTGCCATACTCGATGCCATTGCAGCTTGCAACGCTGGCCCCGTCACGCCTTACGGGGGTGATGAATACACTGCACGGGTAGAAAGAAAACTTTGCGAACTATTCGAGCGTGAGCTCAGTGTCTTTCTGGTTCCCACAGGCACGGCGGCCAATTCCCTGTGCCTGAGCGTGATGTCACCGCCCTGGGGAAGCATATTTTGCCACCCGCTCAGCCACATCAATAATGACGAATGCGGCGCCCCTGAGTTTTATACGAATGGTGCAAAACTGATCACGATAGATGGGACATCAGCAAAGCTTGATTTAGAAAAATTGGTCAGGGCCAGTAAGCTCAAGCGTGGCGACGTACATGCCACACAGCCGCATGCCGTCAGCATCACCCAGGCAACAGAAATTGGCAGTGTGTATACCCTCGATGAAATCAGCGCAGTCAGCCGGGTCTGCAAAGACGCAGGCTTGCGGCTGCATATGGATGGTGCCCGCTTTGCCAACGCGCTGGTGGCGCTGGATTGCACACCAGCAGAAATGACCTGGAAAGCAGGTGTCGATGCCCTCTCATTTGGCGCCACCAAGAATGGTGTGCTGGGTGCAGAAGCAATCATCCTGTTTGACCACAGCCTGGCCGCTGAGATGGGATACCGTCGCAAACGCGCTGGTCATCTGTTCTCAAAAATGCGTTTCCTGTCAGCCCAAATGGATGCTTACTTGCAGGACGAACTGTGGCTCAATAATGCCCGCCACGCTAATCGTATGGCACTGCGCATGGTAGATGGCTTCAAACAAATCAGCTCTGTTGAATTACTTGGCGAGACGCAATCGAATATCATTTTCTGCCGACTGCCCAAGGCAATGACAACAGCACTATTGAATGAAGGATACGTCTTCCTGCATGATCGCTGGGAAGCCGGGGTGGCCCGCTTCGTCACCAGTTTTTCGACCACGGCAGCAGAGGTCGACCAACTGCTGGCCAGCATGCGCTCCATCCACACCCAACAACTGGAAGAATTTGCATGATGACCAAACGCCTCTATTTCAATACTGACGACCTCAGCATGACGACCACCGTACACCTGTGCACACCAACGCAGGATGGTGAATTTGAAATTATGCTGGATGCTACCCTGTTCCATCCACAAGGCGGCGGGCAAGCATCCGACACAGGCACCATCGCAGGCATCAAGGTCAACCGGGTATTACAAACCGGAGACACGATCGTTCACCTTACCAGCCAGCCTGTCAATGTGGGACCGGCGTTTATCGAGGTATTTGCAGAGGCGCGCAAGCTCCATACCCAGCTCCACTCAGCGGGGCATCTGATAGGATCTTATGGCGAACTCGCTGGCTTACGCGCCATCAAGGGACATCACTGGCCAGGAGAAGCCAGGGTTGTTTTTGAAAGTGAAAACGCCGCTTCAGCAATGCTCGCTGAAGAGATAGAACAGCAAATCAATGCCTGGATCGCAGCCAACATGCCTAGCCATACAAGCGAGGAAGCCGGGCAACGCAAGATAGGTTTTGGTCACTTGCCTGCCCATGCCTGTGGTGGCACACATGTGGTTTCCACCGGACAGATAGGCAAAATAAAAATCACCAAATTGAAGGAAAAGAAGGGGCAATTATCTGTGCACTATGAGCTTGCCGGGTCATGATTATTAGTGAAAACAAGCCATGCGCCTCTGTCACTCAGTCACGTCCCGGCTGACTAAAAAATCTTTTAATACTCGCAATCAAAGGGGAAAAATCAGGGTAGACACTGGTTCCCTTGGGGATTTGCTTAGCCTGTTCAGACAAGGGCAAAACGGGAGGCGCATCAATGAAGATAAAAAATACAGGGCCAACAACAGGAATGGCAGAAATAAGTAATAACAAAATTTTGAGCCACATTCCCCCTGGCCTGCGCAAAACTTCAACCCATATGCTGATACTCGCACAGATCGACAAGAGAATTAGCTCTGCCAATAAAATAGCATGACTTTCCATCAAGCACCTTTGCTTTTGCTTTAATTACCAAAATCTCATAAGTCGCATTATGCCAGATGAGCTAAATGCCATTCAATGCGCATCACAGGCAGCCACTTTATCGACAAGTTGGCATATTCCATCGTCAGTATGCAAATGGAATATCTTATGGGCGACGAGCGCTTCATTGCCTACCCTGGCCCATACCAGCTTGCCATAGCGTAGCAAGCGCCCACGTCGTTTGACAAGAGGATACTCATCCTCGCCACGCATGGCAGTTTCCTCGACAGTAAAACTGCCGTCACGACGCAGCTTGTAATGTGCTTCATAATCACCACCACCCACCTCAATGCGGCTGACATCATTCCATTTGTACACTGGTGAGAACTGATGTTGAGAAATTACTTTTCCTACGTTTATCCAGCCACCGGGATAGCCATTTTTTCTCGCTATCCATAACCAGTCACCCTGACGTTTTTTAATGCGCACAATTTCGCCTGCTGCCACCAATTGCTCAGGCACAGTTGACTTGCCAGCCGGTGTCTCTTGCGCATAAGTCTCAGTCTGAACGACAGCAACAAATGCAGACCTGTCTTTCGCTGTTACTGCTGTAGAAAGAAATAGAGCGAGCAAGAAAATCAGAGCACATTGAATGTTTTTCACACCTCATCCGCCTTCCTTATATACACTCCAATCAAACCCAGTACCCCCAGGAATGTGCACAACAAATGCAGATACAACAGCGGTATCACTTCATACAAAACATTCTCATTGCTAAAAGGATGTAAAGGCAGAATGTCGATATGCATGATGCTGTCAAACACCACATGCGACAAGGCACCAAGCAAAGCGCCTACACTGACTTGCAGCAGGCTTAGTTGTTGCCAGCGGTAAGGGTTGGGTAAATAAAAACGGGTGGCGCACCAGCGCGCCAGCAGGAAGAGCAAGACCGTGAACCCTGCCATCAAGGGCGCACCCACATAGGTATGAAAAAAAGCATGTACCGGGAAATTGCCATTCATCATGTTATAAAGTGACTCGACATCGATGAACACATTCACTGCAGCGAATGACAAAAAACTGACATGGCGCGGTGCTACTGCCTTGAGGGCGGCACCAAGGCCAAAGTGAAATGGGGTAACTGGCATGGAGGATGTTTAATCAAAAGTAACGTATGGTCAGAACATGACGCATTCTACAAGGTATCAACTCAATTACGCTTCTGTCTCATGATCACCAAGCTGCCCCGCGCACACCTCCCACAAACAATTGCGCAACCAGCGATGTGCAGGGTCTGCATCCATGCGCGGGTGCCATAGCATGGACACGGTAATTTCCAAGCCAGGAAATGGCAGCTCGAAACTATGCATGCCAGCACGCATATTGCCAGTATGCCGTTCTGGCACAGTGGCGATCAGGTCTGATGCCCGCGCCAGTGCCAGCGCGGCAGCAAAGCCCCCCACTGTCGTGACCACATCGCGTTCCAGCCCATAGGGTTTCAGAGCATCGGCCATCGGCCCCTTGCTGTGGCTGCGGCGCGAAACCAGCACATGCTGGCCTGATGCATACACAGCGGGTGTCATGGTCAACTGGCTCAATGCATGCCCCTGGCGCATGACGCCGATGAAACGGTCACGAAATAAGGTACGGGTACGTACTTCCGGGCTGGTGGCATCGCCTATCACCCCTGTCTCCAGATCGACACTGCCGTCGCGCAGCAAATTGCTGTCCTTGTTGAGCTTGGGGATGAAGCACAGGCGCACACCAGGTGCTTCTGTGCCAACACGGGCAATCAGGGCAGGCCCGAAGTTTTCAACAAAGCCATCACTGGTGCGCAGGGTAAAAGTCTGTTTCAGTTGCGCCAGATTGAGTTTGCTTGCCGGGCGCAATACCGCTTGCGCATCCTGCACCAGTTGGCTGACCTGCTCACGCAATTCCAGCGCCCTGGGCGTAGGCACCAGGCCACGCCCTGCCCTGACCAGCAAAGGGTCACCCGTAGTCTCACGCAAACGCGCCAGCGCCCTGCTCATGGCAGAGGGACTAAGCCGTAACCTGGCCGCAGCGCGCGCCACACTGCCTTCGGTGAGCACCGCATCCAGGGTAATCAGCAAGTTGAGATCGGGAATGGACATGTACTTATTTTAACGCGCATTAGCCTGGAATGATTGACAACATCGCGTCAAACGCACGAATAAAGTGCAAATCGTGCGTCTTCCGCCATAGGTACTGAAAGTCTATGATGGGGTATCACTACACAAGTCATTGCAGGTCAGCCCAAAATGAAAGCTATTTCCAACGCCATTAATCCCGCCACAAGCAGCACGCAAGTGTCAACTCAAGTACGCTGGATACTCGCTAGCCTGTCCCTGTCCATGCTGCTATCCTCGCTCGGCACCAGCATTGCCAATGTGGGCTTACCAAGCCTGACCCATGCATTTAATGCCTCGTTCCAGCAAGTGCAATGGGTAGTGGTTGCCTACCTGCTCGCCATCACCAGCCTCATTGTCAGCGTTGGCCGACTGGGTGACCTGATGGGCCGCAAGCGCCTGCTGCTGGCAGGCATCGCCCTGTTCACCATCGCATCCGCCCTGTGTGGAGCAGCCCCTACATTGAATATGCTGATCGCCGCCCGCGCCCTGCAAGGTCTGGGCGCCGCCATCATGATGGCGCTGACCATGGCCTTCGTGAGTGAAACTGTCAGCAAAGAAAAAACTGGCAGTGCCATGGGCTTGCTGGGCACCATGTCTGCCGTCGGCACTGCTCTCGGCCCTTCGATGGGCGGCATACTGATCGCTGGCCTCAACTGGCGCGCCATCTTCTTTATTAATGTGCCGCTGGGCATCCTCAGCTTCATACTCGCGCACCGCCATCTGCCACAAGATCAGCAAGCCAGCGACAAAGCCAATAATAAAGCCAGCCCGCGCTTTGACCACATCGGCACGCTCTTGCTGGCCCTGACCCTGGCCGCTTATGCCCTCGCCATGACGCTGGGACGCGGACATTTTGGTGCACTCAACCTGGTGCTGCTGCTGGCCGCTGTCATTGGCGCGGCACTGTTCCTGCTGGTAGAAACAAGAGTCACCTCACCACTGATACGCCCCGCCCTGTTTCGCGACATCACCCTCAGCACCAGCCTGGGCATGAACATCCTGGTCGCCACCGTCATGATGGCCACGCTGGTGGTCGGCCCCTTCTACCTGTCACGCGCACTGGCACTCAGCGATGCCATGGTCGGCCTGATGATGTCGGTTGGCCCCGTCATCTCCATCTGCTGCGGCGTCATCGCTGGCCGCATCGTTGACCGCATGGGTGCACCAGCCACCGGCATCGCCGGGCTTGTCGCCATGATCACAGGTGCATTCGCCCTGGCCCTGTTGCCTACTATATTACCTGCGATGCTGGGCACCACTGGTACCACCGGCTACATCATCGCCATCGCCATCCTCACCCCCGGCTACCAACTCTTCCAGGCCGCCAACAACACCGCCGTCATGCAAGACATTGCCCCCGACCAGCGCGGCCTCACCTCCGGCATGCTCAACCTCTCGCGTAACCTGGGCCTCATCACAGGGGCAAGCTTGATGGGTGCGGTGTTTGCATGGGCATCAGGCAGCAGCGATGTCAGGACCGCTACGCCTGCGGCCATTGCGCATGGTATGCAGCTCACATTTATCGTGGCGGGTGTGATGCTGTTGGTGGCGCTGGGGATGGCAGGATTAGGACGTTTGATATCCAGGAGGATTAAATAAAGCTTGCACTACCATTCATCACCAGAGTTAGCACAGCGCTCTTCATCATTCAGAAAGCACCGTCACAGGCTTGTCATCAAGCAACTTTACAATTCCCACCACTGAAGAAATTAAATACTTCTGTTCTTTAGCGCCACGCAACAAGTCCCGCTATCCACACCAATGCAACGCCCATGCATGCGGTGTGCCCACCGAACCTGTAACAGGAATGACCATGAATCTTCGTTTTTTAAATGAAGGCAAAGCCGCAAAGCAATTGCTTTCATTATGTTTGCCACTGGCACTGATCGCCTGCGGCAACAGCAAGGATGCCGCAGCACCCACACCAGAGCCAGTAGCAGAAACGCCAGCAGTGGCCGTCATGTCAGACGTGCATTTTGAGAACATTTATGGCGACCTCAAGAACGCCAAGTTCTCTGGCATACCGACTGGTGACGGCAAATTTGCCACCATACGCACCATGTATGCGCAACTGACTTCCACCCGCCTGTTCAATGAAAACTACTTCGCCTTTCGTGGTGCGCTGGATGATGCCTATGCGCGCGGCATACGCCTGGTAGCCTTGTCGGGTGATTATTCCGACGATGCACAGCCCGTCAATATCGATGGCATTGCCGCCATCTTGAAAGAATACCAGGCCAAAGGCATGCGCTTCTTTATCGCGCCTGGCAATCACGATCCAAACGAGCCTTATGACGATGACGAAGCTGGCAAAAATGATTTCCTGACGGCAGAAGGCAAGGAACAAAAGGTTTATGCCGTCAATTATTCCGGCTGCAAATCGCAGGATACTACTGTCGCCTGCACCAACCAGCTCATGGAAATGGGCTACGAAAAACTGATCGCCCAACTGGGTGAGTTTGGCTACATGCCGAACAAGGCCGACCTGCATTGGGAAACGCCGTTTTCCAACTACGCCAACGCCACCTACAGCTATGACGCAGCACTGGCCAGCGCCGACGTAAAAAACCGCCAGTTTGAAATTTGCGCAGAAGGCGAAGGCGGCAGCTACAAGGCCGAAGGCGAAAAAACCCTGGGCAAGGCATTTACCAAATGCACCAATATTATCGATTCCAGCTATCTGGTGGAACCGGTCAAGGGCGTCTGGTTATTATCGATTGATGCCAATGTCCACATCCCCAACAGCGCATTTGACCCTGTCAATGCCAAGGCATTCAAAGGCTTTGATGGCGCAGGCAATGCAGGCTGGAACAAAGTGCTGACGCATAAAAAACATTTGCTGGCATGGATCAAGACTGTCAATGCCCGTGCCAAGGCCCAGGGCAAACGCCTGATCTCTTTCTCGCATTATCCCACCATGGATTTTTACGCGAATCAGACCGCTGCCATGAAAGCCGTCTTCAAGCCTGGTGCCTTCCAGGTAGCCCGCGTGCCTGATCTGGCCACCACCGCCGCACTCGCAGCCACTGGCATGCAATTGCACTTGGGCGGCCACATGCACTTCAACGGCAGCAATGATTACAAGGATGCCGCCGGCAATTACTTCGTCAATGTGCAGTCACCCTCACTGGCCGTATATGGTGCTGCCTACAAGATCGTCAGATACAAAGACCAGGATACCGTCGATATCGAAACCGTGTCCCTCAACAACGTGGCACGCTATAACGAACTCTTCAAGTATTACCAGACTGAACACAACTATCTGCAAAACAGCAGCGTCGCCGCAGATGTGAGCAAACGCTGGAACAAGGACATACTCGCCACCAAATCCTATGGCGAATTTACCCGCTTCTATTTTGGTGAACTGTCACGCCTGCGCTTCATGGATGAATACTGGCCTTGTGAAATGAAAGAAGCCGCCACCAGCCTTGATGGCAAACAGATGCTGATCCTGTCGCAATTGCAAACCCAGGTCACTTTCGCGCAATTGAAAGACATCCCCGGCGTCTTGCCCTTGAGCGCCACCTGCATGTCAAAAGGCAGCGCCAGCGGCACTCCCGTCTCAGCCAGCCAACTGACTGCCGACTGGACAGTGGCCACCAACAAGGCGACACAACTCGCCACCGCAGCAGGCTACAAACTGGATGACTTTGCCAAAATCACTGCATACGAGTTCTATGGCGACTTCCACCGCACCGTCTATGCAGGCGAACTCGCCTTGCGTGACATGGGCACAGACCGGGTAAAGCAATACAAAGTCCTGATGAACGCATTCCCCACCAGCCCCGCTGCCATCAGCATGCTCGACGGCAAACCCTCAGACCAGAACGCGGTCAATGTGGTTTTCCAAAACCAGTTCAAGCAAGTATTCAGCATCCTTAAAGGACTGGGCTCAGGCAAACCCAGCGACCGCTTCACTATCAATTTCAAAACCCAGACGCTGACGAATACGAATACCAGCTCTGCCAGTTTTAACTAAAACGCTTGTTCATCCCGTTTGCATCTGTGCAAACGGGATGTAAAGTGACATGCGTGCGATTACGCTGCGCCAATCGCAGCACCACGCACATTAACGCTCATCAAACCGATTAACAAAGGGCAGATTTTTTACTTCCTTATACTTATCACCCTGCCAGGTATAGATATCAGCGATTTGTAATTTAGTTGACCCGTCTTTTGCATATTTACCGTTCTCGTTACTGTAACGCGGGAAGCTAAGACGTTCCATGCCGCTCGATTGGTAAGTAACTTCTGGCAATCCCTTTGTCCTTAAATCCAGAACCTTCTGGACGCCTTTACTTTTTATATCGTAGACAGTAAGCCAGTGTGCGCTGCCAGATTCCCAGGCTATTGACAATCTTGAGTTGACGGGCCAAATAGCAACCGGAACTTCCGCCATCATCTCGGTATAGATTGCCTGCTTTCCGGATGGGAGCGCAGGATTCTTAATCGAAAGACGCCTGATACATGCACCGAGAGAGCTATCAAACAAACTGCTGATATCCACTTGCAGTTCACTCGCCTCCGCCCTCCATACAGTTTTCGTGCTTGCAGTACTACAGCGAGGATTGCGCAGTGAGTCTGCTAACGCTACTTTGAAAAATGCAGGGCTGAGTATTAAGACTAAGGTCAATACGAATTTATTCATGGATTAAATTTATTTTTCTTTGGAGTGCACATCTTTGCTCTGTGCTGGTCTCATCTACTGATTCCCAACCGCATCTTCCAGCAAAGTCATGCTCCTGGCGACCTTAACTTTTTTGGAACTGAGTATCACTTTACGATCACGCTTTTCGTCATACTGATAGCTTTCGCTGATTTGCTGACCAGTGAGCAAGTTGGTGCTGACTGTAGAACCCTTGCCGACCATGCCATCGGCCTCTTCTTCATCTATGCCTATCATTTGCAGGCGCTGGCTGGCTGCGTCGAGGCGGAAGCGCCAGGTGTAGACCGAGTATTCACGTGAACCACTGTACTGGCTGACGATCAGCACGCCGTTCTTGATAGTAAGGTTGACGCCATCCTTGACGCCACCGCAACCCTGGCATTGCAAAAGCTTGCTATTGCTGCCCAACAAACCATATCCCTTGCCAGTGCTCGCGCTCAACACGATCAGGCCACGCTGCCTGTCATCCGCAGAGCTCTTACCCTCTACCAACACGGCGGCAATGTCGGCCACGCCATCAGCATTGAGGTCACTGCTGATCTGGTTTTCCACCTTCCAGCCAGATGGAACAAAGTCTTGCAATGCCTGTGCCGTGGCTGGCATTTTTTTGCCAAAGACCGTGCTCTGTTGCGCCTGACTGCCGTGGTACATCAGCATCCCTAGCAACAAGGCGGCACATTGGATAGGCGTGGCAAGCTTCATGGTTTTTTCTTTCTGACGAGGATTGATAAAGAATATTGACGTGCTTCAATAAGGCTGACATGTGCAGACATCTGCAGTATCGTTGCAGATATGATACTTGAAGTCATTTTAAAATCATCAAATATCATCCCGCTGACGCTACAAAGAATTATTGGCGAATGTGCGCTAACACGCAGAAGCATGGGGCTATGAAGACTACACTCAGGACAGTGACAAGATAATTGCAGGCTGGATGGCAATGCAATGATGCCCCCTCATGCCCGCATAGACAACATCTTTATAATTTCAGTGAGGCCATGGCATGAGACAAGATCAAACCAAAACCACTTCTATTCACACTCACATTCTTAGCTTGCCTGCGGGAAGAAAAGCCGCAGGCTTGATTGCCGGCATCATGTCATCCTTTGTTGTGGCCAGCACCTGTGTGGCAGCAGATCGCCAGGACACCAGCGCCAGCGCACGTTATGAGTATGAACGCAGCCTCTGTAACAAGGGCCAGACCAATCAGGCAAAAGAAACCTGCCTGCGCGAAGCCGGTGCTGCCAAACAGCAATCCCGCCAGGGTGCACTCACAACTCTGAGCGAAGAGCAACTCCAGCGTAACCGCGAAAGCCGCTGCGATGCCCATCCCGCAGAAGACCGTGAATACTGCCTGCAACGCATGCGCGGAGAAGGTAGCCAATCCGGCAATGCACAAAGCGGCGGCATTTCGCGAGAACTGGTTGTCCCTGTCAAGCCGCAGCAGTAAGGCTCAGTTGAACCTCACTAAGGCCTCTTAGCAAACTTGACCTGAAGCACGAGATAAAAAGCCCGCACCCGCTTGCCTTTGGCATGCGGACGCGGGCTTTTTGAATTTAAATTCAGAGGAGGTCGCTCGCGATTACCGTTTTTTGTTCATTGACATGCGTACGATTACGCTGCGCTAATCGTATCTACACGTCATGATTGTACTAAGCAGGCTGCTGGATCAGCCAGGCCCGATTCAAGCTACAATAGCACAGGCATTTATCAATACAAAACCGCCCTCGTATCACTTTTCTTCTAAAGTTCATCCTGATTCAACCGCGCAGGATATCGTTGAAGAGCTGTATTTCAAATCTCAATGGAGTGTTTGCATGAGCAGTACCCGACAGATTGTTTTTATTGATGGTGTCGGAGGAAAGCGTTATATGCGTGGCAAGTTTGTCCGCTATTTTGAACGGCGCGGGTACACCGTAAGATATTTTGACTACCGTGTGTCTTCGCAGCCCCTCGATGAAATCAAAAAGAACCTCATCGAATTTCTTTCCAGCGTGGCGCGTGCCGGGGCATATCATGCCGTGGGCTACTCCTTTGGTGGCGTACTTCTCAGGAGCCTCAATGTGCAGCTGCGAGAACACAATTTACAGCCAGAACGTGTAGTCTTGCTGGCGTCTCCGCTGCGTGCCAGCCGGCTTGCCAGCAGATTGCGTGACTGGAAAATCTATCGGGCCATGACTGGCGAATGCGGCCAGTTTGCCGCTGACGAAGACTGCATGAACAAAGTCCCCATGCTGGATATTCCAACTGCGCATGTTTACGGCACATGGCCGTGGCTGGGTGCTTTCGGCCTTTTCTTTGGATTTGGTTTGCCGCATGATGGCATGGTTGCCGCCGATGAAGCGATTCCATCCTCACTGGCGCTTTCGGTCCCGATATCGGCTAGCCATGCATTCATACCCTCAAATGATGCGGCCTTAAAAGCGATTGAGCAGTGTTTGACTGTTCACCAGCTCACTACATGCGTCAATCACGCCCGCTAAGCCAGCCAGAGCGTATAGTCAATGCCGTTTTGTATGGAGCTGGCGACCAGAGCCTGGTTTTCCGGGCTGTCGCAAAAACTGGCCAGCGCACCAGCCGCACTGATTTTTCCGGTGTTGAGCTGGTTGAGCCAATAATCATATCCAGACTGGTCCGGCGTGCGGTGCAAGACATTCTGATAGAAGTTGGTGATCAGGGTAGCATTGCTGGGTGCAGTGCCATACAGTTTCTGAAATTCAGGCGACTGGAAAAACCCTGCCGCAACCTGGGTCAGGGTAGACCCCTTGTCCATATCATTGATCCAGTAACCAAGGCCAACCAGATCAGGCTTGCGATCAAAGGCGGCCTGGTACAGCCGGTACATCTGACCAGCCGTGCCATTGATATCGAGCGCCAGCGCCTGGTCCTTGAATTGCAGGCGCTCTATGCTAATAAGCTGGTCAGTGCCGTCGCTGCCAACCAGGTCAGTGATGGCCCATGACTGGCCATCCTTGCTTTTGCTAAGGCTGTAACCACCACGCGAGCCGCTAAAGCTGGCCATGTCCAGGTCATCCCCACCTGCCAGCAAATCATTGCCGCCAGCGCCAGTCAGCGTGTCTTTGCCAGCAAAGCCATACAGGTAATCACCCCCTGCCGTCCCGCTCAGTGCTTCATTGGCGGTGCTGCCATTGATGGTAATGCCGATGACGCTGCTGGTCAGCATGCTGGTGGGTGTCCTGCTGCCATCGGCAAAGCTCAGTAGCTCTATCGAATACAAAGTGTCCGTGCCATCACGGTTGCTGGCTTTGTCTTGGATGGTATAGCTGATGTTGGCCGCATTGTAAGTGACGGTGTAGTCACTCGCATTGCCTGTGTAGTTGGCGATATCGTTACCGTCGCCGCCGTAGAGCGTGTCATCGCCAGCACCGCCAATCAAGGTGTCATTGTCACCCATCCCGTTGATGGTGTTATTGCCTGTGGAACCGAGCAGATAATCATTGTAGGGTCCACCGTTGATCGTGAGGCTGGGTGTGGCGATCAACAAGCTGGGGCGGATATTGATGACATCAGAAAATGACAGCAATTCTATCGAATACAGTGTATCAATCCCGTCACGGCCACTGACTTTGTCAGTCACGGTATAGCTGGCGTTGCCTGCGTCATAACTGACGGTGTAATCAGAAACGCTGCCTGTAAAAAAAGCCGTGTCTGTACCATCACCGCCATACAAGAGATCGCTGCCCGCCGCACCGCGCAAGCTGTCGTCACCGGCCAGTGCATTGATGGTGTCATTGCCTGCCGTGCCTGTCAGTGTATCATTGCCTGCCGTACCATTGATGGTGTTGATGTTGCCCGTGCCTGTGCCGGGAGTAGTGTTATTGATCAGGCTAGCTGGGGTTCTGATGCCATCGGCAAATTTCAGGTTTTCTACAGAAAAGACAACATCGATACCATCACGGTTGAACGCACTATCGCTGACGGTATAACTGTTATTGGCTGCGTTGAAAGTGACCGTGTAATCATTGGCATTACCAGAAAAGACCGCCACATCACTGCCACTATCACCATACAGAAAATCATTGCCGGAGCCGCCATACAGGTTGTCATCGCCGAGGCCAGCTATCAGCGTATCGCTACCACCGCGGCCTTCCAGACGGTCATCCTTGGCGTCGCCTATGATCTGCTCACTGGTATCCCAGCCAACCATATACAGCGGGGCAATTTTATTGTCCCAGATGTTGGTGACGTTGGTGATCGTCGTGGGTTTGAGTTCCCAGCCCATGTCCTGCAACATGGCCAGCTCCAGCCTGCCTAGCAGGTAACGCTCGCCATTGATATAGTAATAGCCGTTGAAATTGCTGGCCTCCAGCCAGGGCATTTTGCCGTCCGCCACGTTGGGGCCAGTACCCAGGTGATACATACTCTGGCTGCCACCTACACGCACCTCCACAGCCTCACCCAGCAAGGCGATGATGGCGGGGCCAGCCAGAGTCGCTGTGTTGTTGCTATTCAGGGTCATGAAAGAATCCCAGACCGATTGATAATTGCCTGGCAATTTTCCTGTTGCATCGCGATAACCAATGAAACCCATGCCATGCAAGAGTTCATGCAAAACCACGCTGAAAGCGTCCACCTTGCTGACATCAACCTTGCCACTTATGTTATCGGCAATAGTGGGGTCCCAGTAGAGCCCGGTAGCATAGGATGAGGTCGGGTCAATATTGATGATCAGGTCGGGCTTGTCCGGAGAAGGATCGATACCCGTGCGTGACTCTGCCGTTTGCGAAGCCTCGAATACGTCCAGGCCATTTTTCTTGCCAAAGTAAGATGTAGTGTTAGTCCCGCCAAAACGACCGGTGGATGTAGTCTCTGCATTGATCTGTATATCTATCGTGCCCCTAAAGACAACAAACTGATCAAGATACCTGATGGCAGCATTGATGGTCGCCGCCAGAAGCGGCAAAGCTGCCAGTTTCCCTGCGACATCGTTATAGGTGATATTGACGTTTGGCATGAGAAGTCACCCTGGCCAGGCAATTTAATTACGACAATATACTACGGAGTTTGGCAGCTATCATCAGAAAGCGGTGAATAACAACAGGTGCTGGAAACATGTTTGGGTGCGTGTTTCTCTATGGACATAGCGTACCTTGGCATATTGCAATCAGGTCAAACTGGCAACTTTCCAAGTTGAATTTACCTTTCAGGTAATTGCCACATCTTGTGATGCGTTTATGATCGCTGCTGGATTTATTGAGGACAACGTTATGGCTTTTTCACTTTCTCATGTTGTTTCGGCTGGTCTGGTTGTCGCCGGGCTGGTGCATCTGGCGCCTGTTGCTGGTTGCCTGGGACAGGCGCAGCTAGCTGCTTTGTATGGGATCAGCATCAATGGGCCCGATGTAGAGATCTTGCTGCGCCACAGGGCCGTGTTGTTCGGCTTGTCTGGCGTATTCATGTTGTGGGCCGCGGCTAAGTCCGAATTGCAGTGGCTCGCCCTGAGTACCGGGTTGGTCAGCGTAGTCTCGTTCCTTTCAATTGCGATTATCGTCGGCGGATATAACACCGCCATAGGTCGAGTCGTCATGGTGGACGGCGTAGCGCTGCTGGCTCTTGTGATTGCCATACTGGCGAAATACAGGTTGCAGTGAGCAGGTCGTCGACTTGTTGTTAATTGACTTGCGTACGATTACGCTGCACTTGTCGTACCTACGTAGGCTTACTACCGCACCATGTTTTCCATTCTCCTGAGCGCCCTTGTTTCCCTTAACCCGGCTTTCCATTCCACTGCACCCGGGTTCCTGATTCTACGGACCAATGTGCCGATGTAAGCAATTTTTCGAACCTGCCTTTTGACTCCAGAAACGAAGCTTTCATTTCATGACTGGGCAGAAGGGCTGGCCGGACGATGTATTTGGCTGCGCAACCACGCTAATGCTGAGTCGACATGCGGCGCGGGTACATGGCCCGCACTTCGGACGAGATGATACGTATGCCCGGGTATGCTCGGGCCAAACGGCTGTGTCAGTCGCCCAGCCGCGATGTCGTCCGCCACCAGCTCAAGGCTCAACAGTGCGATACCTTGACCGGCCAAGGTCGCCTGGATGGCATGGCCTTCATCAGAAAAAAGAAGCTGGCCCTGACGTGCCTTCCAAGGTAAGCCTGCTGCAGCGAACCAGTTTTTCCAGGTTGGGTTCAGCGGGTGGTCGTGAGTCCACTTGAAATCGATCAGCGGGAGTTGGTTCAGATCCGCCAATCCTATTGGCCCGAGCTGGGGGCTGGACACCGGTGCAAAGCAGTCAGTGAACAGCTCCTCCACTACCATGCCAGGATACGGCCCTCGTCCGTAGCGTATCGCTACGTCGGCGACGTCTGCCCCAAGGTCGACGGCCTGATCAGATGCATGCAGCTCCAGGTCGATTTCCGGATGCAACTTTTGAAAGCCAGTCACCCGGGGGGCCAACCAGCGCGCCATGAATGCATTGGTCGTTGAGATGATGACACGGCGGCGAGCAATTGGCTTTCCCAATTGCTGCAGGACTGCCTCGAAAGCATTGAAACCGTCGCGCAACACCGGATACAGCTCCACACCGGCGTCGGTCAAGATCACTTTGCGCACCTGCCGCTCGAACAGGCACAGGCCAGTGTATTCCTCAAGAAGACGTATCTGATGGCTGATTGCTGTCGGCGTGACGGCAAGCTCATTGGCGGCCTGCTTGAAGCTGCCGTGGCGGGCTGCCGCTTCAAACGCGCGAAGTGCTGGGAGTGAGGGGAGTCGCCGCATTGCGAATATAGTCGAAAACGATAGATGAGAATAACTCATCTTATGCCTGACAACTTATCGTTTGTCAACGCAAGGGCGCACGCCTATCTTCTCGTTGCGGCCCTGACAAGCCGGACTTCCTTTCACTCCCATTACGAAAAGGAGCACATCATGCTCGAACGAATTATTACCCAACCGGACAACTATGAACCCTACCTGCTATCTCAGGCGATCAAATTCGGCAACCTGTTGTTCGTCTCCGGTCAGGCCGGTGCTGGCGACGATGGCAAGATTGTCGCCGGCGGCTTCCGCGCTCAGGGCGAGCAGGCTTTTGCCAACCTCAGGCGCGCGCTGGAAGCTGGTGGATCGAGCCTTGAAGACGTCATCAAGGTCACCATCTTCGTGACCGATATGGGCAACTTCAAAGAGGTCGTGGAGCTGCGCCGTCAGTTCTTCACAGCACCCTATCCGGCCGACACTATCGCCGAAATCAAAGCCCTGTACGACCCCGCGGCAATGATAGAGATCGAGGCCATTGCCGCTGTCCGTCCTCACGCCGGGAGTTGATATGAGTACCATCAATACGCATGCTGCTCACCCGCGTGACTGCTTGTTCCAGGCGCTGGTCATTGGCCGCATGGCGCTTAGAAATCGCCTGGCAGTAGCACCCATGACGCGCGTCAGTGCAACCGACGGCGGCTGCACGACAGAGCGCATGGCTCGTTACTACGGTGCCTTCGCCGAGGGTGGTTTTGGACTAATCATCACCGAAGGGATCTACACGGACAAGGCTTACTCACAAGGCTACCTGAACCAGCCCGGACTGGCCGACGACATCCAGCGTGATACCTGGACTACAGTGATTGACAGGGTCCACAAAGGCGGGGCGCGCATGATTGCGCAACTGATGCACGCAGGTGCGCTCTCGCAGGGAAACCCTTACCGAGGCGACTCGGTTGGCCCATCCGCAGTACGGCCCATAGGACAACAGATGGCAATCTATCGAGGCGAAGGTGACTATCCTATGCCACGCGCCATGGTTCCCGACGAGATCACGGAAGCGATCCGTGGTTTCGCCGATGCGGCGGTCCGGGCAAGACAGGCTGGCTTCGACGGCGTCGAAATCCATGGAGCGAACGGCTACCTGCTAGACCAATTCCTCACCGAAGGGACGAACCTGCGCAGTGACCACTATGGTGGAGACCTCGAACGTCGCCTGTGTCTGATCGTCGAGGTCACGCAAGCCGTACGTGCAGCAGTTGGCCCTGAGTTCACGGTTGGTCTGCGCATATCCCAAGGAAAAGTCAACGATTTCACGCACAAATGGCGCAATGGTGAAAACGAGGCTGTGCAAATCTTCGGGACGCTGGCAAAGCTGCCTCTCGACTACGTCCACACGACCGAATTTGAAGCATGGAAGAGTGCCTTCGGGAACGGCGCCAGCCTGGCTAGCTTAGCCAGGCAACATGCTGGTGTCCATGTGATCGCCAATGGCTCACTCCAGGACCCTACACGCGCAGCCGACATGATTGGCAGCAGTCAGGCCGATGTAGTGTCGCTTGGACGCGGTGCACTGGCCCACTCAGACTGGCCGGCGCGCGTGCTGCGCGGCGTACCACTCAATGAATTCGACCGTGAGATCCTGTCGCCGATCGCGGATCTCGCGAACGAGGATCGCCACAACATGGAGCGTGTGCGGGCCTTACTTTAACTTGTTAACTGATTCTCTTTGGACTCCGGCACCTGGTCTTCTCAGGCACCGGAGTCTACTCATTATCTGGCCTTTAACATCGTGGGTACTCGCCTGCGAATGGTGTATCGTCAGCCCATTCTTGGCACTTTCAATTGGCGACACGCTGATTATTTTTTGCCACAGTGCTGAGTGCACATCAAGCTGACAGATGACAGCGTTGATGGATATAACGCCACCATAGGCCGTGTCGTCATGCTGGATGGCGTAGCGCTGCTGGCACTTGTGATTGCCATACTGGTGAAATACAGTCAGCGTTGCAACACGCCGAGTGTGATGGCATGACGAGGATGGCTGCAATGCAGAAATCGGTGAGTTTACGCGACTTACGCGCTGTCAGATAGGGTCGCAACTACTAGATGTGAAATCTTTAAAAACTCACTCCATTAACTGGAGCTGCCAGTTCTATTTTTCCCTCTATTAATTCTCTCTACTTTACTAAAATCACAATCATTAGCAATCTTATCCAAAGCAGCACCGCCACCAGAAAGCCCGCCGATATAACCCCCAGGTGCGCCTTCTGTATTTTCAAAGATGGTATCGACTACAACCAATTTCGTTTTTACCTTTACTGAATTGCCGCTATATTCAACCAGCGCAGTCATGTAATCCGTGCCCAAGTATCCCGCATCAGGATAGAACCAATACCCGTTACCTAGGTCTGGGTCTATTCGATTTAAGGCAATCAATTTGCCATGTTGGGGCCCTTCGATTAACACCACCTTTGCGGATAACAAATTCAACGGTTTTTGTTTAGTCAGTGCATGATATTGCTGAATCGCAAATGCTGGAAATACACCTGTTCTATCTGAAATATCTTTGTTTGGAAATAATGTCGATGGCCCTGGCGATCCAACCAAGATACACTGACCACTCAAGTCAATATCGATTTTATTTGTTGACACTGCTATTGGTTGAGGTGCCGATGGTGGAACAAAATTATCGTCAATTAGAACAAATGAAACAAGCAAACTCATTAACATTTAGGCTTCCTCATCAATTGAACTTCAGAATCAATATCCACAATTTTTTACGCTCGGCCAATCATACCTAAGAGCTAGTAGTTTCCTTGTGCAATTGCTTCTCTATGACCTAGCGATCGCAATTATGATTGGTGCAATGTGCTTGTATTTACGAAGGAAAGTTTAATGCAAAACCCCTTACGTATAATCCATCATTAACGCAATAGGAATCTGAACCTTCGATCTCTAACATGCAGTAATTAAAATAATGTTCCTGCTCATCAACTTCTTTTTTTAAAATTTTTACTGAAATGGTGGAACCATCATTTACTTCCAACAAATCTCCAATCTTGATTTCTGATAGGTTTGTCCAGCCACTTCCGCTAACAAAAAATTGTTGCCCAATAGCAGCTACTACCCCCTGGTTCTGCCCGTAAAAATCGTATCCCAAGTAATAAGCTGGCATCGATTCGTGCACTATACGCCGCAACACTTTACGATACCGCAAGTCTCCCGTAGTGACGCATCGAGATAGTACTTCCGTGCCAGGCATGATGAATTGCATCTCACTTTTATGGCCTCCTTTTATAGAAACAAGCGCATCTGATGGAAAACCACCTATATTGGAATGGCGTGTAGCGTCATGGTCGCTACTTCTCTTTTCCAACATTAGCCTACCGTTTGTTTGCTCAAGAACTAAAAATCCTTCTTCTCGAACAAAATACGTATCAAAGTCCTCTAAAGCAAGGCTGAAAACTTTTCTGTTCAGACCAGACGGGGCAATACCAAGCACAGTTTGTTTTGCGCAGCTAAATGAGTCTGCAATACAAGTACCAGGAGAAAAACATGTCAAATCGAAAGATTTTACTACGTCACCAGCCAGTAAATTTCTCAGTAAAGTCCAACCTTTATTCAAAACAAACAGGGCCAGCGATGGCTCTGCCTCTATAGACCTCAATTCAAAATCATTGGCATTCTCTGCACTGTAGCCCCCGTAATAAAGTAAATAGGTGGGAACATCTTCCTGAACGAAAATATGGGTAATTTTCCGAAAACCTATTTCACCTGTTTGCTCGCAATGCGACAATACTTCCTGTCCTAATTGAAGATACTGAATTTCCTCTGGAGGCCCATTCTTAATTAATACAGGTGTGCTTCCCATTAGCCAAGCGCGGTCCAAGTTACATTTATCCCTATAATCCATACCTTCACCATGCCCGTTCACATGCATAAATTAACTCACGCAGTTGCGATTACGCCGCGCTAATCGTATCTACGAGGGCTACTTGCTTACGCGCTCGAACCTAATTTCACCAATATAGTGCTCCAAAGTGCCGTCAACAAACACGTACTTTGCTGCATGACCAACGTCATTGATGTACGAAATTTCCGAACCAGAGTCTACATATTTTGCGATCACTTCAAGCAATTCCTTTGAACCAGCTTTCCGGTTTGATTCATGGAGTCCATAAATTCCATCAGGATAAACATTGGGATACCAGTTAAAAAACCCTAGAGCCTGACAAAGCTTTTCTTCTATCGTCTTCGCCACAAATGACTCAACGCCGCCCGGACAAACAATCTCTGGCACAATTTTTCGATGAAAGGTATAGATCTCTTCCAGGCAGCACTCAAAATGCTCACGTGGAATTCCAAAATCATCACTAAGAATAAATATCTCGTACGCCACAACTCCTCACCATTTTGTGCACTCAAAATCATAGCAATTAACCGGCAGAAATTGGCGTCAGATCAGCCCTACCCCAACATCCCCTGTAACACATCCCGCGAATCAAACGCCGCCCTGCGCAAACGGTCATTCACGCCTTGCCAGTCTTTGTCTTGCGGCAGGGCTTCTACCAGGATCAAATCTGCGTTGGCATGATCGAGTTCCCGCAAACCCGCGTAGAGGTCGTGCGCATAGCCTGCCGGGTCGGCGGGCAGGTGGCGCCAGGCTTCGGCCTGGATGGCGGGATGGGCCTGGTAGCTCATGAGGGCGAGCTTTTTGTTTTTGGTGTGCAAGCGGTTGACTGTATCGTCCAACTCTGCGGCTTCGACCAAAATCACTGGTGTGTGGGGTGCGTAATGGGCGTCCAGCGTGCCGGAGGCGCGTGGGGCTGCGGCGTCTGGGGCTGCTGGTGTCACGCCCAGCACGGCGGCCATTTGGGCGACGGTGATATGGCCGGGGCGCAGCAGGACAGGGCCGTGAGTGGCGAGGCGGCTAAGATCAACAATGGTTGACTCTATGCCGACATCGCTCTGGCCACCGTCGAGTATGCTGGCGATGAGGCCGCCGGGTTGAATCTCTTGCTCGAATTCTTCTTCTACATGGGCGGCCATGGTGGGGCTGACGTGGCCGAATTTATTGGCGGATGGTGCAGCAACGCCGCCCTTGCCGCCTTTGAAGGCGCGCAAGAGTTCTTGTGCCACGGGGTGCGATGGGCAGCGTATGCCAACGGTATCTTGCCCGCCTGATACTGCGTCCGGGATATGGTCAGCACGTTTCAGGATCAGGGTTAGCGGGCCGGGCCAGAAGGCAGCGATGAGCTGGTGTGCTTCTGCCGGGATGTCCTTGGCCCAGTAGCTAATATCCGCACCGGGGGCGACGTGGACGATCACCGGGTGGTTAGACGGCCTGCCCTTGGCGGCGTAGATATTCGCGACGGCCTTTGGGTTCTCAGCATCAGCACCCAGGCCATAGACGGTCTCGGTCGGGAAGGCGACCAGTTGGCCGCGTTCGAGTGCTTCTGCCGCGTCAGCGATTGCGCAGGGGGTGCTGGCGACTGGCTTCATGCCCACTCCGGTGCGGCAATACCAATGATAGCGCAGGCTTTGCCGAGATTGGCCTGTGCTTCTGCCATGGTCGTGGCGACAAAGGTGACGTGGCCCATCTTGCGGGCGCGGCGGGCTTCTGCCTTGCCGTACAGGTGCAGGTGTGCGCCTGGTATGGCCAGCACCTGGTCCCATGCTGGTTCGCGCATGGTGTCGGTGTCGCCTTCATACCAGACATCACCGAGGATATTGAGCATGGCGGCGGGCGAATGCTGGCGCGCATCGCCCAGCGGCAATTGTGCCAGCGCCCTGACCTGTTGTTCAAACTGGCTGGTGATGCAGGCATCAATCGTGTAGTGGCCGCTATTGTGCGGGCGTGGTGCCATTTCATTGACGACCAGGCTGCCATCCTTGAGCACGAAAAATTCTATACACAGCACGCCTACATAGCCCATCTCTGCAACGATGTGCAGGGCAGCAGCTTGCGCCTTGCTGGCGACCTCTGCCGACACATGGGTGCTTGGGGCGATGGTGGTGAACAGGATGCCGTCGCGGTGGACGTTTTCTGCAATCGGGTACACCGCTGCTTCGCCATCAACGCCACGGGCGACGAGGACGGAAACTTCATAAGCCAGTGGCAGCATTTTTTCGAGTACGCAGACCTGGCCGTTCATGCCAGCAAAGGCTGCGGCAAGTTCAGCACGGTCGCGCACGCGTACCTGGCCTTTGCCGTCATAACCCATGCGTACGGTTTTTAAAATGCCGGGCAAAAGGTCTTCCCTGGCGCTGGCGACATCATCCTGATTGGCGATACCCCAGTGCGGTGCCGGGTAGACATGCGTGGTCGCGCCACAGCGGGTGAAGAAATGTTTTTCTGCCAGGCGGTCTTGCGCGATGGAGACGCAGGCTGCGGCTGGTGCCACAAAACTGGTTTGCGCCAGCAGCTTCAAACTTTCTGCCGGGACGTTTTCAAACTCGGTCGTGACGGCCTTGCTGAGCTTGGCCAGTGCCATCAGGCCAGGGTGGTTTTCATAGCCTGCCTGGATATGCTGTCCTGTCACTTGCGCTGCGGGGCAGCCTGCTTCAGGTTCGAGTACGGCCACCTGGTAACCCATGGCTTGCGCCGCCTGGGCAAACATGCGGCCCAGTTGGCCGCCACCCATGATGCCGAGGCAACTGGCGGGGGTATTGGGTAACAAGGGCTGGCGTGGCTGTGCGGGCTGTGGATGAGTTGTCATGGTAGTGATTTCAAACTAGGAATCGTTTGTACACAATAGTACAAATTAAATGAGATACAGATATTCAGGCGAATTTGTTTGTGCTCATTGATTGGGCTGCGATCATAAGGCCGGATCGAGCTTGGGCCGTGCTGTAGGTTGGGCTACGCCTTATCAGCCCAACACTCGGCGCTTAAATAACGTATATGTTTGTTGAGGCCCAGTGTTGGGCTGGTGAAGCGTAACCCAACCTACAAGGCTAACTCACCTACGAAAATAACCCAATACACGATCATTCACACTCAAACCGGCAACACCATATCGCGTGCAACTTGCGTTTGCTTTTCGCGGAACTCAATCAACCTCGCCGCCAGTGCATCATCGGTCGTCGCCAGCATCGCAATCGCGGCCAGGGCGGCGTTTGCTGCGCCTGCCTCACCTATCGCAAAGGTGGATACCGGTATGCCTTTTGGCATTTGCACGATGGACAGCAATGAGTCTTCGCCGCGCAAATATTTGGATGGCACGGGCACACCCAATACTGGCACGATGGTCTTGGCAGCGATCATGCCTGGCAGGTGGGCTGCACCGCCAGCGCCGGCGATAATGGCGCGCAGGCCGCGCTCGCGGGCGGTTTCTGCATAGCTGAACATTTCATCGGGCATACGGTGGGCAGAGACGACCTTGGCTTCAAAGCCTATGCCAAATTCCTTGAGGATGGCAACAGCGTTTTGCATGACGTCCCAGTCTGAGGATGAACCCATGACGACGCCGACGACAACCTTAGTTGCTACGTTGCTTTCTGTAGTCATCATCAGTCCTTCAGGCTTTCGCCAGTCAGGCGTTCCAGTGCTTCGCGGTATTTGGCGGCAGTTTTTTGCACGACTTCATCTGGCAGGGCTGGCGCTGGTGCTGTCTTTTTCCAGCTGGTGATGGTTTCGAGATAATCGCGCACGAACTGTTTGTCAAAAGACGGTGGTGAAATGCCAGTAGCATAAGAATCAGCAGGCCAGAAGCGGGAAGAATCGGCAGTCAACACTTCATCCATCAGATGCAGCACGCCATTGTCATCGAGGCCAAATTCAAACTTGGTGTCGGCGATGATGATGCCACGAGTGGCAGCGTATTCTGCGGCTTCAGTGTAGAGCTGTATGCTGATGTCGCGGATCTTGGCGGCCAGCTCTGCGCCTATGCGTTGTTCGGTTTCTGCATAGCTGATGTTTTCATCATGCTCACCCATTTCTGCCTTGGCAGCCGGGGTGAAGATAGGTGCTGGCAACTTGGCGGCCTGTGGCAAGCCTGCTGGCAATTGTATGCCGCAGATTGCGCCTGTGTCCTGATAATCTTTCCAGCCAGAGCCGATGATGTAGCCACGTACCACGGCTTCTACCATGATGGGCTTCAGGCGTTTTGCGACGACTGCACGGCCTTTGACTTGGGCGACTTCATCTGCTGCCACCACGGATTCAGGAGCAACGCCAGTCAGGTGGTTAGGCACGATGTGGCCGAGCTTTTCAAACCAGAAATTTGCCATCTGGTTCAGCACGCGGCCTTTGTCAGGGATGGGTTCATTCATGATGACGTCGAATGCGGACAGGCGGTCACTGGTGACGATGAGCAGCTTGTCGTCGCCAACAGCGTAATTGTCACGTACCTTGCCACGGCCCAGCAAAGGCAGGGAATGAAGAGTGGAATTGATTTGCGTAGTCATGAAGGATTTCTTTATGTCGATCTGGATAGGGTTTACACAAAATTGTTGGTGATCTGGCCGAACTGGGCCCGGCCCAAGTGACACTTTCCCAACCACCAATTTTGTCTAAACCCTGAACTTCCTCATCCCGGCAAAACCGGAATGAGGAAATAAATTTATTACTTAGTTAACGATCTGCGCCAAAGCGCCTTTCTTGTATTGCTCTGCCACTTTTTCCAAAGCCATAGGCTTGATCTTGCCTGCCTGGCCTTCACAACCGAAAGACAGATAGCGTGCCTTGCACACCAGCTTGGCTGCTTCACGCGCTGGTTTCAGGTAATCACGTGGGTCAAACTTGGATGGGTTTTCAAACATATAACGACGGATCGCGCCTGTCATTGCCAAACGGATGTCGGTGTCGATGTTGATCTTGCGCACGCCGTTCTGGATGCCGATGACGATTTCTTCTACAGGCACGCCATAGGTTTCTTTCATGTCGCCACCGAACTGGCGGATTTCATCCAGCAGCTCTTGCGGTACGGAAGAAGAACCGTGCATCACCAGGTGTGTATTCGGAATGCGCTGGTGGATTTCCTTGATGCGGTCTATCGCCAGGATGTCGCCAGTAGGCTTCCTGGAAAATTTGTAAGCACCATGGGAAGTACCGATGGCAATTGCCAGTGCATCGCACTGAGTTTGCTTGACGAAATCAGCAGCTTGCTGCACGTCAGTCAGCAATTGTTCGCGCGTCATTTTGCCGTCAGCACCGTGGCCGTCTTCCTTGTCGCCCATCATGGTTTCCAGAGAGCCGAGCACGCCCAGTTCTGCTTCTACCGTGACGCCGATGGAGTGGGCAAACTTGACCACTTCACGCGATACGTCGACATTGTATTCATAGCTGGCGACGCTCTTGCCGTCTTCCATCAGGGAACCATCCATCATCACCGAGGTGAAGCCGGATTTGATCGCAGCCATGCAAACCGCTGGCGACTGGCCGTGGTCCTGGTGCATGACGACGGGGATGTGCGGATAAGCTTCTACCGCGGCTTCGATCAGATGGCGCAAGAATGCTTCGCCAGCATATTTGCGGGCACCGGCAGAAGCCTGCATGATGACAGGCGCGCCAACTTCATCGGCTGCCTGCATGATGGCGGTGACTTGCTCCAGGTTGTTGACGTTGAAAGCTGGCAGACCGTAACCGTTTTCGGCGGCGTGGTCCAGCAATTGACGCATGGATACGAGTGGCATAATTAACTCCAGATTGCTTTATAAAAAAATCTTTGTCCCTGTTACGCTTGGTTCTCGCCTACCCTGACAATTTTCATTGCATTGGTGCCGCCGACCTGCCCCATGGGTTCGCCCCATGTCACAACAATCATGTCGCCCTTGGCAACGACTTCGTTTTCAAGCAAGACAGTTTCGGCAGCTTTCAACACCACTTCGCGGTCAGCAGAGTAAGGCATGTTGAAGGTCTGGACATTGCGGTACAGCGCCGCCTTGCGCTGGGTTGCCACACTTGGTGTCAGTGCAAACAGCGGCACATCAACACTGTGGCGGCTCATCCACAAGGCAGTAGAACCCGATTCGGTCAGGGCCACGATGGCTTTCACACCCAGGTGGTGCGCTGTGAACAGCGCACCATAGGCGATGGACTGGTCGATGCGGGTAAAGGTCATGTTGAGGAAATCGGCATCGAGCTTGTTTTCCTGGAATTTTTCTGCTTCCAGGCAGATCAGCGACATCGCTTCCACGGTTTCTATCGGGTATTTGCCGGATGCAGTTTCTGCTGATGTCATGACGGCATCGGTGCCATCCAGCACCGCATTGGCCACGTCGGACACTTCAGCACGGGTAGGCACGGCATTGACGATCATGGATTCCATCATCTGAGTGGCAGTAATGGCCACCTTGTTGGAGGCACGCGCCATCTTGATCATGCGCTTTTGCAAGGCAGGTACTGCCGCATTGCCGACTTCTACAGCCAGGTCACCACGGGCAACCATGATGCCGTCAGAGGCATCCAGAATTTCTTGCAGCAGCGGTATGGCTTCTGCACGTTCTATCTTGGCGATCATCATCGGCTTGTGATTGTAAGGCTCACCCGCGATGTTGGAGAGTTGCCTTGCCATTTCCATGTCGGTCGCATTTTTGGGGAAAGACACGGCCACATAATCGGCCTGGAAAGACATGGCTGTCTTGATGTCTTCCATGTCCTTGCCTGTCAATGCTGGCGCAGTCAGGCCACCACCCTGACGGTTGATGCCCTTGTTATTGGACAGCTCGCCACCGATTTTTGTAATGGTATGGATTTCATTGCCAACGACTTTTTCAACGACGAGCACGATCAGGCCATCATTGAGCAAAAGCAGGTCGCCATTTCTGACATCACGTGGCAGGGCTTTGTAATCAAGGCCGACGCGCTCTTGCGTGCCCATGGTGCAGTCTGCATCGAGGATGAACTTGTCACCGTTTTCAAGATTGATGCGGGAATTTTCAAACTTGCCTATGCGGATTTTTGGGCCTTGCAAATCAGCCATGATCGCGATTTCGCGGCCACACTCTGCTGCTGCCTGGCGCACCATGGTGGCCCGGTCTATATGATCCTGCGCCTTGCCATGTGAGAAATTCAGCCTCACCACATTCACCCCGGCTTGTATCATACGCTTGAGCGTAGCCAAGTCATTGGAAGCTGGGCCTATGGTGGCAACAATCTTGGTGGCACGTGACATCTGGTCTCCTGAAAATTTTTTTATTTGCAAGCACTGCCTAAGCTACTGCATCACCAGGCTGACAATTTTGAGTCTGCGATGCTCGTCGTACTTAAGTACGACTGCGCTTCCGCAGTTTACATTCGTCAAACTAGTGCCGCTCGCTACGCTTATGCAGAGCCTGCACATTGGTTTTATTTAATATCTTCAAAATCTCTACAAGAAACTCAAAAAAATTTGCTTTTACACTTCAGATTTTCTCAAAGTCTCTGGGTTGAGATGAATGCATTTATTTCACAGCACGTTGCAACAAAATTTCTACTGCTGGCAGGGTTTTGCCTTCCAAAAATTCAAGGAAAGCGCCGCCGCCTGTGGAGATATAGCCTACCTTGTCCGCAATGTTGTACTTGGCTATTGCTGCCAGTGTGTCGCCACCGCCAGCGATGGAGAAGCCTGCTGAATCTGCAATTGCTTGTGCCAATACTTTTGTGCCGTTGCCGAACTGGTCAAATTCAAATACGCCTACCGGGCCGTTCCAGACGATCGTGCCTGCTTTTTTGATTTGCTCCGCCAGCAAGGCTGCTGTGGTCGGGCCGATGTCAAGGATCATCTCATCGTCCTGCACATCAGCCACTGCCTTGACGGTGGCCACTGCAGTTGGAGAAAATTCTTTGGCGCAGACTACGTCAGTAGGAATAGGTACAGAAGCACCGCGCTTGGCCATCATGTCGATGATGGCTTTGGCTTCTTCTAACAGATCAGCTTCTGCCAGTGATTTACCGATCTTGAGGCCGGATGCCAGCATGAAAGTATTGGCGATGCCGCCGCCAACGATGAGGTTATCTACCTTGTCTGCCAGCGATTTCAAAATAGTCAGTTTACTGGACACCTTGGAGCCAGCCACGATAGCGACCAGTGGGCGGGCCGGATGGCCCAGTGCTTTACCCAATGCATCCAGTTCTGCTGACAGCAATGGACCAGCGCAGACGACAGGTGCAAATTTGGCGATGCCGTGGGTAGTGGCTTCTGCACGGTGGGCAGTGCCAAAGGCGTCATTCACATACACATCGCACAGGGCTGCCATCTTTTGCGCCAGCGCGTCGTCGTTTTTCTTTTCGCCCTTGTTGACGCGGCAGTTTTCCAGCAAGACCACCTGGCCTGGTGCAACATCCACACCATCGACCCAGTTTTGCTTGAGTTCTACGTTCAATCCCAGCAATTCAGAGAGGCGCTTGGCAACCGGTGCCAGTGTATCTTCCGCCTTGAATTCACCTTCAGTCGGACGACCCAGATGCGAGGTCACCATCACCGCAGCACCTGCCTGCAAAGCCTGCTGTATCGCCGGAACAGATGCGCGGATACGGGTATCTTCGGTAATATTGCCGTCATCGTCCTGAGGAACGTTCAAATCGGCGCGGATGAAAACACGTTTGCCCTGGAGCTGGTTTGCTGCGATCAGGTCACTGAGTCGGTTGAATTGCATCGTGATATGGAGTTGGCAAGGTTGAAGGGTGGCGCATTTGCCTGCGAGTGCCGGGCAAATGAATTCCGCCAGGAAATTTACTGCATAAGTTCTCAGCCCGCTATTTTACCAAAGCCCGCTTGCAGACCATACGGTTTTGCGCGGGTTTTGCGCGTTTAATGTGAAATTTGATGATTAATTGACATTTATTTGATGGAATTACTGGGGCTTGGGGATGGTGGGTGGGTTTGATTGGGAGTCACTGATTGCTGATTAGAAAACGGTACGTTCGTGCTTTTATTGTTTTTCGATCAATTTGTTTAGGTTACAGGCAATTATTTACATAGGATGAATTGTCAAATTGGAGTTACTAAAGCTTAGCATTGCCGCATTCATTGCTACGTCATTCCCGCATGCTGTTGACCGGAATGACGACATAAATAGCCACATAAAAGCAAGTCACAAACAAAGCCTCAGGCTCCGATATAGCTTACCCAAGCAAGGCATCAAGCTCAGCATTGAGACGTAATTGAGCTGCTGATTGATCTGTTTCGGTTGAAGTGAGTGCTACTCTTTGCCAATGCGCGGCACAGACAGCCGCAACTGCATGTATCGCTTCATGGCGCTGCATTCCTTTGCTTTGTAATCGCTCCATTGCACGGATAACAGGTCTGACACCATGGGCAATCTGGTCTTCAACGAACACATGAAGGTAGGCATGCTGCTTGGATGCCTTCACCCGGATTGAATCGTGATAATTTTTTGCAACCCTCAATTTATCAGTCGGGGATAGCGCCATCCAGACTTCCCTTTCTTGAGCTTGATCTGGATTGTAGTAGGTAGTGGTCATGCGATGAGTCTAATTCTAGGTCGCCCATTATCCTGCACTACGCGGCAAAATCAAGCAATAAGTACTTGAAAGACAAAGGATACACGAACACAGATTGAAGGCAGGTATCTACCGGGCTGGCGCTCGGGGCGTTCGGGGCAAACTATTGCATGAGTTTTCTGATTCGTCGTATTTTGAATACTTTGGTCTTAATACATTCATACGTTATTTAAAATTGCAGGCCGGGGGTAGCCCGGCAGCTACTCACTTTTCTTGTCTCGCCAAGAAAAGTAAGCCAAAGAAGGCGACCGAGGCGTCGCTGCCCCCTGAAGGGGGTCCCCTTTGCTGCAAGTCAAAAAATGGGAAATGCCCGAAACTCGCCTGCGGCTCAAACAACGGTCATTTCTTCTTCCATTTTCTGCCTTGCATCAAAGGCATCGACACATCGGAACGGCGAAGGTCAAAAACAACGTCAATACAACCAAAATTCAAATTGCATTAAATGTGGTTGATCAACGAGATACGGGGTTGGGGTTGGGGTTGGGGTTGGGGTTGGGGTTGGGGTTGGGGTTGGGGTTGGGGTTGGGGTTGGGGTTGGGGTTGGGGTTGGGGTTGGGGTTGGGGTTGGGGTTGGGGTTGGGGTTGGGGTTG
>NZ_JACOFX010000011.1:88027-186357 GCF_014284125.1 Undibacterium umbellatum
CGGGGTTGGGGTTGGGGTTGGGGTTGGGGTTGGGGTTGGGGTTGGGGTTGGGGTTGGGGTTGGGGTTGGGGTTGGGGTTGGGGTTGGGGTTGGGGTTGGGGTTGGGGTTGGGGTTGGGGTTGGGGTTGACTTTCGCAGTCCCCATGTGTAGCCGCCGTTTGTGCAGTACAGAAGATGGAAAAAGAAGGGCCGCTGTTTGAGCCGCAGGCGAGTTTCGGACCTTCCCATTTTTTGTACTGCTCAAACGGGAACCCCCTTTAGGGGGCGGCTACGCCTGGGTCGCCTTCTTTGGCTTACTTTTCTTGGCGAGACAAGAAAAGTGAGTAGCCGCCGGTCTACCACCGGCCTGCAATCTCAAATTACGTGTGCAGGCATTTGAAAATCCGAATGTTCATGCACGATGAATCAGAAATTAACCCACGCAATAGTTTCCAACGAACGCCACTGGATTCCAGCCAAAAGCACACTGGAATGACTTAGCTAAGGAGAATAATTTATTATCAAACAGGGCTTCGATATAGAACATTCGTGCAAGGCCTTGGGCACAGCAAGGCTATAGCCTTCCTCCCAGATCACAACCCCAGCCGAATATAAGTAAACACCGCCATCCCAAAAAATATCGTCTGCAACATATTCTTGCGCACCAAAAAGAACGCCGTCGCCAGCAAGCCCGCCAGCAGACGCGGGTTTTGCAAACCCACTTCGACCTGGCCATTGGTCAGCAACAAGTCCGGCACGATAATCGCGGCCAAAGCACAGGCAGGGGCATAGCGCAAGGCTTCCTGCACCCGCTTAGGCAGGTTGATGTGATGCCCCACCAGCCAGAAGCCGCTGCGCGCGATGAAGGTAGCGAGTGTCAGCAGGCCGATGACGAGCCAGATTTCCCAGTCACTCATGCTTGCTCCTCATTGTTCTTGTCAGTGGCGCTTTCTTTTTTACCGTCCAGATATTCTTCCAGCATCATGGCCGTGCCCATGCCGAGCAAAACCGCCAGCAACAGGCCCAGTTTGTAGGGCAGATTCACCGCCAGCAGGGCGACGATGCCTGCCACGACGACACCGGCAAAGGCAGCGCGGTTGATGATCAGGGGCAGCATAATGCACAGAATGGCCAGCGTGCCGGCAAAGCCCAGCCCCCAGCTGCTTGGCACCTGGCTACCCAGCAAAATGCCGATGATAGAGCCGGTTTGCCAGGCGCCCCAATTCGGGAAGACCAGGGATTTGAGGTAGGCCAGCTTGCCTCTTTCCTCAATGAATTTGGGATAACGCTGTATGAACAGGCTGACAGAAATGTCGCCCGTCATAAATCCCAGCCAGGCGCGGGTACGCCAGTGCAGGTGCGCAAAATGGGGGGCGAGGATGGCAGAAAAGATCAAGAATCGCAGATTCACCACCAGTGCCGTGGCAAAAATCACCCACACTGGGGCGTGTGCGGCAATCAGCGGGAGTGAAGCGAGTTGGGCAGAACCAGCAAAGACCAGCAGGGTCATACCGAGTGCTTGTGGCAGCGTCAGGCCAGCCTTGATCATGGCAACGCCAACCACCATTCCCCAGGCACCTATGCCAAACCATGTGGGTGCTCCTACTCTCAAACCTTCCTTGATCGCAGCCTTGTCTGATTCAAATGACATGAGAGTGTAGATAGAGCGGGAAAGTGCATCATTGTAACGTGGAAACAGGAAGCTTGCCTGTGAGGGCTGATTTGTGAGCAGATTGATAAATCACATTTTCCCTGCTGGAAGTATGCATTCTCACTCTGAAGAGTCAGAATCCGTTAAAATCGCGGTAGCAAAGTCTAATTGGAATTCTTCCTGCGCTGCCCACATGGCGCGCAAGCTTCCTGCACCACTTTTAATTACGGAGTCCCTATGTCCACCACAGCCAGCACCACCAATAACGTCGTCGAACTACAAGCCAGCGATTTGCCTGCGCACTGCCCTAACCCGGCCATGCCACTGTGGTCATCCCACCCGCGTGTTTATCTCGACTTGTCGCATGGCGGCACGGCTACTTGCTCTTATTGCGGCACGCAATACAAGCTGGCACCTGGCGTTGTGCTCAAAGCCCACTAATTCCCCTAATCCCACCAATCACCTGCCCCCAATCATGGCCGCTAAAAAACAGTTGAATGGCAGTGCCGACGACGTCGAAGCGGCCTTTTATGATGCACTCAGCCGTGCCGATCTCGATGGCATGATGGCCCTGTGGGCAGAGGATGAAGAGATCGTCTGCATCCACCCCGGTGCAGGCAGGCTGATAGGCCATGCTGCCATCCGCAGCTCATGGGAAGGTATTTTCGAGCGTGGCAGCGTGCAAATCCGCCCCTTGCAATTGCATGCGACCCACAATATGCTCACTGCCGTACACAGCATTGTGGAAGAATTCCAGCGCCCAGGCGAGAGCAGCCAGGATGTGCATATCATCGCCACCAATGTGTATGTCAAAACCCCGCATGGCTGGCGCATCACCATGCACCATGCATCAGTAGCGTCTGGCAAAGCACCGCTGGACATGTTCAAGGCCAGCATTCTGCATTAATGAAGCGTCAATGAAATACCTCTCACCTCGCTGGTTACCCGGTGGCCACCTGCAAACGATCTACCCTGCTGTGTTCATCAACAAGCCGCTGACGCCACTTCGGCGCGAACGCTGGACCACGCCGGATAATGATTTCATCGACATTGATTTTCTCGACGGTGAAGCAGGCAAACCCTTTGTCGTGCTCTTTCACGGCCTCGAAGGTTCCAGCGACAGCCATTATGCGCGCGCCATGATGGCTGCCTTGCGTGAACGTGGCTGGTCGGGCGCTATACCGCATTTTCGTGGTTGCTCTGGCGAGCTGAATCAGGCACCACGTTTTTATCATTCTGGTGATGCGCAAGAGATAGGCTGGATCATAGAGCGCCTGTACCAGCAATTCCACCACCGTCATGATGGTGGCAAGTTTTATGCGGCAGGTGTTTCACTCGGCGGCAATGCCCTGCTGCGCTGGCTAGGGGAATCGCAACATCATGCCGAGATCGTCAATGCTGCCTGCGCCGTTTCTGCGCCGCTTGATCTGGCACAGGGCGGTGCTTCACTGTCCAGCGGTTTCAATATGATCTACACCCGCATGTTCTTGAAGACACTGAAACCCAAGTGTCTGAAGAAGCTCGAGCAATTTCCCGGCCTGTTCAATAAGACGGCCATGCTGGAAGCCAAAGACTTGTACGAGTTCGACAATGTCGTCACCGCGCCCCTGCACGGCTATCTGGATACAGATGACTACTGGCACAGGGCCAGCGCCAAGCATATACTGGGAGACATTACCGTACCCACCCTGGTGCTGAATGCCAAAAATGACCCTTTCCTGCCTGGCCAGCATTTGCCCACCCATGCGGCCAAATGCGTGACGCTGGAATACCCCGACCATGGTGGCCATGTTGGCTTTGCAGCTGGCAAGGCCCCCGGTCATTTGAACTGGTTACCACAAAAGATCCTGCATTTTTTTGAGGCGAATAGCTAATGGATGAGATCGTCAAGGCAGCCATGGCCAAGTGGCCCAATGTACCGCATTGCTTTGGCTGGCTGGCGCTGGATGCGCGTGGCAACTGGCGCATGCGCGACGAGCGCAGCCAGACACTGAACCTGCCTGGCGACATCATCCGCCACCCTACCCTGCTGGCCTTCATCAGCCGCAATTACCTGTGCAATGAAGAAGGCTGCTGGTATTTCCAGAACGGCCCACAACGGGTCTATGTCGATCTTGAAGCCACACCCTATATCGCGAATACGACCGCAGACGGTAACTTTGCCCTGCAACATGGTGAACAGGCTTTCACCCCTGAGCTGGCCTTCCTCGACCCGCAAGGCAGGCTGCAACTCAGCAGCGGCACCACCCTGGCCCAACTCGACGACCGCGACCTGGCACACTGCCTGCCCTGGCTGACGCTGGACCAAAAAGCCGTCAGCGATGAAGCCATATTACAGTGGCTGGAAGATGGCGCGATGCCCGGCGAATTGCAATTGAATCCACCAGGCACGCCAGGCTTGCGCCTGAACGTGCAGCGCTGTGAAGAGGGGCAACTGATGCGGGAATTCGGGTTTGTGGCAAAGCCCAGAGCCAGTGATTGAAGGCCGTATTAATAGCATTCACATACAAATCAACACACAACTGCCAAGCAGCAGTTTAAAGAAATGAACAGGCATTGCAGACGAGATTATTCAGTTTGCGGCAAGCCGGCAGAATGCGACTCTGCGCGATGTTTCAATACTGCCGTAAACACTTGCGCCAGTTCCATTGCATCTTCACCTGCGTGATGAGTATGCGGCAAACCTTCGAGATTGAGTGCATACTTGATCTTGCCCTTGCGGCTTTCTACCCATTCGCAACCAGTCAGGCCCATCCAGTAACTACGCAAATCCACGCCAGAACCGGTAGCACCAAACGGGCTGGTGCCAACATATCTCATGAAATACCAGTGTACGAACATGCCATCCCACACCGCAGGCGCAGCCAAAAATACCGGTCTGCCTATTTTGCGCAAGGAATTCACCCAGTCATAGGCTGCGCGCATGGCTTGCGTGGCATCTGGTGCATTGCGGATTAAATGATCTCTGTCCAAGCCTGACACAGCCAGGGCAGCCGGATCAAACTCTTCCGATATGGGTTTGATCTCGGTATAAAAGCTCAACTCAGGATGCCCGGCTACGGCCATGCCCAAAGAGATCATGCTATACGGCCCTGGTATCGGGCCATCTGCCTCGACATCAACCGCAATAAAAATTTCCGGGAGTTCTTTGACTTTTTTTCTGTCATGTTTGTATTCTCATGTCATCAGGACTTACACAAAATTGTACCCACACGGGGTAGCGACGAAGAAAGTACTTAAACTACGCGACGCCCAAGAGATGAACTATAGCGCAGCAGGTGCAGATTCGCGCAAATCCTAAATCTACGCTTGTGGCCCATCCGCAGGAGATGCCTCTTCCAGCCAGGGGCCATCGTCCCACCAGTCCTGTGCCAGGATGGTGGCGACGTCATAGCTGGAATCTGCCTGCTCTTGATAAAATTCCAGTCCTAGCAAGCCAGCTATTTCCAAATCATAGGATTTGAATGCAGCATGTATAGCTGGCGAACACTGATGAGGGTACACGGCACAACAAAGCAGCCTGTCTTTTTCATCAATGGCCAGCAACTGCCTTGCGATCACCCTACCCTTTTCATTGCGGGCATAGACCACTTGCTTATTGGCGTCGAGCAGGCAGGCAACTGCAGAATAATCACAAAAACCACCCACGGATAAACAAGATCCGGCATACGTCCCCAGTTTGAGAATTTCAAACGGGTCTTGCTCAAATGCCAGTTGTACAGTCGCACCATCAATCGTCGTTGTTTTTCGCAAGCCCACCTGCCATTGCGTTTTTTTGAGACGTGGATGTGCTGCGTACCAGTCAAGATTGAGTGTGTGATCCAGATAGCTCAACGGCAACCCCGCTTTCGCGTTCTGTAAAAACCGGCGCAAACCCTTGCGATTGCTGGCGGGTCGACTATCTAAGCTCGCTGCCAAACGCAGAGCATGGCGAACCGATACAGAGTTCTCACGCAGTTGAAATGATTTATCCATGTCTTGCCAAATCGCCTGCTCCAATGCACGCAAACGCAGTGCAGGAAAACGTCTCAAGGTCATTTGGCAATGTCTCTGCACCTGCATCTCTGTCAGTGTTATCTCACCTTTAAAATACAGGCGCAGGCGACGTGGCAAAGGACTATCGAGTTGACTCAATTTACTCAGTGTCAGCATTTTATGGCTTGCTGCTTGCGCATCCAAAGTCGCCCAATCACAAACAAACCAATCCGTTTGCATTTGCTCACGCATGAATTGCAGCCTGCGCTCATATTCCATGCTGCCTAACAGCCGTAGAGTGTGAAACAGGCGTAGCGCAGCACTCTGCAAACCTTGCCACAAAAGATCCGGGCTGAGTTCTGCCATTCCGACAATACCAAAGGCAAGCAGGCGGGTATCATTTTTCACGACGGCAGGCGCGCTCAAATGTACGCCAAAAGTGCCCACCCAAACTAGGTAATGCACGACGCAGATGTGCTGGTAGATAGCTGATCAAATTCGGCAAAGCATAGCCATAGTCGATCTCGTTTGCATAAGGTGCCTGGCTAAGCATGTGCATCACAGGCAAGGCATCAATCACCGTAGCACACATGCCAGCAGCATCATCCAGGCTATCAATGAGCTTATACCAAAGCAAGGAGAATTTTTCTTGGCTTCCCCCTTCAAGTTGAATGAGCATGGCATGAAAGTTTGGATAAATTCTTAGATAAGCCCGCCATTTGGCGAGCCTATCGGCATCATCATCCAACCACCTGAATTGAAAAATAACATTGATCAAATTGTCGGCAGTCTGCGCAGTCAATGCTGACCAACAAGTTTCACGCAAGAGTTGGGTGAGGCCAGGTAATTCACCACAATTGCGCCAGAGTGACGTTTGCATGCGTATCCCTGCGCAATCACAAACTAGCGTGATGATATCGACCAGTTCTTCCTTACAGTCCTGACCGATGTCCAAGTAGCAATCGCGCAGATCAGCCACGCCACTGGTCTCAAATAAAAGACAACCATCCAGAGTATATTCCACACTCACCTGCCTGCCCAGATTGCGCAAGACACTGCCAAGGTAATGCTCAAAGCGCGCCTCATATTCTGACAATCCATGCAAGCGCATGAGCTGCCCGGCGCTCATCTGCTGTGCAGACAATTGCCCCTGCGCTTCACGTATCAACACGCGCAGGAAGATATTCTCGCGGGTGGCGGGCAATAGTTGCGCCAGTTCGGCAGCATGGCATTGCGATGGATTCAAGGCGCACAAGCGTGCCAGCAAGCCCAGGTTTTCTGCCCGGTATGCGGCTTCTGCATACATGCTCAGATGCCTGTGCCATATCTGTAGCCAGGCCAATTGCTGATGCGCACTGCTGGCGCGCAACTGCCACAAGAAGTAGCGACGAAAGCCATCCGATAAAACTGGCAAGGCTTGCACTGGTGCTTGCCAGTGACGGAAAAACAGTGAGGCACTGGTCGGCGGTAACTCATCTGCGGCCAGCACAATAATCTGTCCTTGCGCATCCAGTGCAGGCAAAGCGGCAAAATCATGCTGGGCAAAAAAGGCATCGAGCAAACGCGGGTCTGCCAGCCAGGTGCACAAGTCTAAGACAGGCTATGCAGGCTTGGGCGGTTGGTATTTGGTGCCGCGAAATGCGCGTGGATGGGCAGCCGTAGCGACTGGCTTTTTGATTGCCACTACTTGTGGCATGGCTGGCATCAAGACATAGTCAGGATCAGGCAAGGTCATCCAGAACATGCGCCAGAATGCTGGCCAGACACTGGCAAGATCTGTGGCCTTTTGCAGGCTATGCCAGTCAGCCACCAGGTCGGCAGCCTTGGGAAACAGCCTGGTATCAAGTTCAGCCAAGCTCATTTGGTGCAAGCTTGGTTGCAAGACGTGATCGATTTCATCACCTAGCAAGGCAATGATGTCGCCCGGCTGACGCAACAGGCTGATTAATATGGTTTTGGTGACTGGCGCCTTAAATGGTCTAAGTGCTATCTTGGCTTTGACAGGATGAGCTGACGACATATGAATGAAAAATGAAAATCAGCAAATAAAAAGCTGAACAAGCAACAAGCGTGTTATTTTCACGCAAGGCCGCTTGTAGCAATTCAACTGAGGAAACTGCCAAGTTAGACAGTTAAATTTTTCACTTTGAATTTCACATGGTTAAATATCTTTTGGTTTGATTAGCAGTTGCGATTTTGCATTTCTTTTCAAGCCAATTATACATTCAGAAAGGATTGATTCATCTCGATTATCAGACAAAAAAATAGTTAACTTAACCAGCTTTTGAGATTACATTTTTTTATCATGACAGAATCAGCTCGCCAATCGAAGTTAAAATCAACCTTATGACAACCCTTGAAAAATTTGAAATCGAGTTAAAAAACCTCATTGAAAAACCAACAGGCCTTCGCCCATTCGTGTGCAATGGTTCGCCTCTGGAATGTAAGGTGTTTATTGTTGGATTCAATCCAGCCTCATCTATGTCGACAGATTTTTGGAATTTTTGGACCACCCAAGAAGGTTTCGATAAAAGTAAGTGGTTTGAAGAATACAAAAAAGAACGCCAGCTAAGTCCATTAAGGCCAGGAAAAAAACGCCGTAATACTGTCAGCAATTCACGTCGGGTTATCGAATGGGTGTTAGAAGGTGCATCAACGCTTCAATGCCTGGAAACAAACATTTATGCACGTGCCACGGAACAAGCAGCGGACCTAAAAACAGAACTGCGAATTGCCACCAATTTTGACTTTCTTGTTAAGAAAATAAAGCCGCTCATCATCGTTACACATGGCAGGGACGCTGAGAGTCACATCCAAAGCACAGCTACAACTGCCAAGATAATATCAGTGCCACATTTTTCGCGTGGTTGGTCAAAGGAGAAAGCTCTTGCTCTTGGATTAAGGATCAATACTGAATATGATCTTCTTCAATTGAATTCCATTCATGCAGAACAATCTAACTAACGCCGTTTCTTCTCATCTGCGAGTTGCTCCTTATGCTTCTCTTTCCACTCACGCTCGCGGGCGTCGATGACGGACAATTCATAATACAGGGCATCTTTTTCGCGGCGAGCGATGTCGAGTTGTTGCAGGGCGGCGGCGAGGTTGCCTTCTATGCCGTAGGCTTCGGCCAGGGCGACGTGCTGGGCGGCCTGCTTGCCCTGGGCGGCGTAGACCTTGGCCAGCAGGTGAAACAGTTGGGATTCCTGCCGGTACAGGACGATCTGGTCGCGTAAAAAGACGGCGGCTTTTTCTTCCTTGCTGTCAGCCAGCAGTGCTTCTGCATATTGCAGGGCAACGCCGCGCGACAGGGGCAAGTCACGCATGCCTTTTTCTGCCTCTTTGACGGCGGCTGCTGTTTGTTTGTCGCCGATCAGGATGTCGATGGACAGGTCAACATACATATTGCTGTAACTGAGCATGCCCTTATAGACCGTAGATTGCTCCAGCATTTTGCGCGATTGTTCGAGCTGTTTGCGCGCGCTGGCAAATTCCAGTCGTTTATAGGCGACGAAGGCCAGGCCATAGCGGGCGGTGATCTGGTCTTCCAGCTTGCCGGATTTGAGCTGGTTATCAAAAAACGTGCTGGCATCCATCAAGCCCTGGATAGTGCTGTCCTGCAAAACCCTGACCCTGGCCTTGGTGAGTAAAAATTCAAGGCTGTCGGCATGCTGGCGATAACGCTCGTCTATCAGGCGCGACTGAATATCGGCGATCCTTTCGCTGGTCAGTGGGTGGCTGCGTAAATATGGTGGCAGGTTGTCGTTATAGTTGCGCGAAGCATTTTGCAGGCGGCCAAAAAAACTCACCATGCCAGAAGTGTCAAAGCCGGATTCACGCAAGATCTGGAAGCCGACACGGTCAGCCTCGCGTTCGGCATCGCGGCCAAAGTTCAATTGTTTTTGTATCGCCAGCCCCTGGCCACCAGTTGCAATGGCCATGGCTGCATCGGGGCTGGAACGGGCGGCCAGCACGGCCAATGCCAAGGCTGCCAGGGGGATAAGGGCGTCATTTTTCTGGCTGGTCAGCATGCGGGCAATGTGCCGCTGGGACACATGGCCAATTTCATGCCCCATGACCGAGGCCAGCTCGGACTCTGTTTGTGCAGCCAGTATCAGGCCAGAATGAAAACCGATAAATCCACCTGGAAAAGCAAAGGCATTCAGCACCGGATCGCGCACGGCGAAGAATTCAAAATTGTAGCTGGTTTCGCCGCGCGCATCCTGGCGGCTTTCCAGCATCTTGTTGCCAAGGCGGTTCAGGTATTCGCTGACGGGGGCGTCGTTCATGAAATCAGGGTCACGCCTGACGAAACTCATGATTTGCTCGCCCAGCTTGCGTTCAGCCAGGGGCGACAAATCTTCCCGCGAAGTATCACCCAGAGTGGGCAGGTTTTGCGCCTGGACTAGTCCGGGTGACAGATGAGCACTCCCCAGACTGACTGCCAGCAACACTGCCAGACGGAGTACCGGCAGGCGAAAAGCGCGCCGCGACGGTTTCTCAATGCTATGATGCTTGGACAATAATTCAGGCACGAATTTGGACACGAAGGTGAACACTAAGAGCTTCCTTTTCTTCAGGACTTAGGTAAAACAGCTTTTGCTGCAAGAACGTGCATCGCGCAAACAATTTTACCTAAGTCTTCATTTCGACATTCTTATCTTGACACAACAATGAGCACAGAAACTAGCAAGCCAGAACTGACCCATTTTGATGCCACTGGCCAAGCCCATATGGTGGATGTTGGCAATAAAAACAATAGCCACCGCATCGCCCTCGCCCGCGGCCATATCCGCATGCAGGCTGCCACGCTGGCCATTATCCAGCAAGGCAATGCAAAAAAAGGCGATGTCATCGGCATAGCCCGCATTGCCGCCATCATGGCTGCCAAGCGTACCAGCGACCTGATCCCGCTCTGCCACCCGTTGGCCCTGACCCGCGTTAGCGTTGATTTTAGCATTGATGCAAGTAACAACACCGTTACTTGCGAAGCCCAGGTAGAAACCGTCGGCAAGACCGGCGTAGAAATGGAAGCCCTGACCGCAGTCCAGGTTGGCTTGCTGACAATTTATGATATGTGCAAGGCCGTTGACCGGGGCATGGTCATGACCGATATACGGGTGCTGGAGAAACACGGCGGTAAATCGGGCGACTGGGTGGCGGATATCGACAAGTGATGACCAAACAAATTACTTTGCTGGCCATTGATGTGGCTTATGCCGACAACGGCGCACCTGACGACGGATTTGGCAATGCCACCAATGGCTGCAACAACGATGCCTATGCAGCCGGTGTGGTGTTCCATGACTGGGGCGATGACAAGCCCTCTAAAACCTGCATCAGCCACATCCCCACAGTGGCCGGGTATGTGCCGGGCGAATTCTACAAGCGCGAACTGCCCTGCGTATTACGGTTGCTGGCAGAACATGATGTGCAGCCAGACTGCATCATCATCGACGGCTATGTCTACCTGGATGGCAACAGCCAGCCGGGGCTGGGTTGGCATCTTTACCAGGCACTGGGCGGCAAGGTCGCCATCATCGGTGTCGCCAAGTCTTCGTTTTCAGCCATAGATGCGTCTTTTGGCATCTCCCGCGGCGGTAGCATCAAACCTTTGTACATCACCAGCATAGGCGTGGACCAGGCAACAGCCCAGGCCAGCATCGCCGCCATGCATGGCAAATTTCGCATACCGACTATGTTAAAACTGGTGGATCAGCTTTGTCGTGAGGCGGGGGACAAGCTTGTTGACACAAGCTAAAACAAGTGCAGACGCACAGCAAATCGATCTCCATGACCAGTAAGGATTTTGAGGAATTGCTTCTTCCGACTGAAAATCAAAAAATGCAAAACTCAAAAAGAACTCTGTTCGTCATTTATCTTGCATATCTTGCAGCCTGGCTTTGCATAGCCGTATTTTCCTGGATACATTGGAATGAATTAAGCTGGTGGCAAAAGTCTTTGTTGGTTGTAGGGGAAATTGTTTTTGCTCCTGACATTTCAAGCCTGCAACTCGCTTTCTTTCGAAAAAGATAATCGAACTGCTGAATAGTTGCATCAAGAAGTCCACATCACCGAATCCGCTGTTGTTGTAGAAAAAAACGATTGAGCTGGTTCAATTGCAAGCAAGATCAAGTGATCTCATTTTTAAAAAGCGTTAAGCATGCCAATATTTACCAGTTGGGGTCTCAAAGATGCACAATTCCCCAGCACCTTTATGAAGGGCGAAGACCCGCCGCGATTTAACGATGGGACACTGGAGCCTGATTGCGAAAAATTGTTTTGGCGCATTGAGGCAGACACCTGGGAAGAGGCCATGGCCATCTATCATCTGCGCCAGGGCTGGGAACCCTATAATCCGGGAGTCAAGGCAATGCCCTGCCCCGAATGTGGCTCCTTGTTTTATCCGGAAGGCAGTGGTCAATGCTGGAAGTGCGAAAAGCGAATTTGCTGAAACAAGTTGATCAGTTGTGCCGGGAGCCAGGGTAAGTAGTTACTGCTCCCACTCTGCATTAAGGCGCATCCCGCGCTGGCATCGTCTCAAACACCGCCTGATAACGCGGATCTTCACCGCCCTTGGCTTTCCAGTAATCGTAGTATTCCGGATAGGGTATGGGGTGCAGGCGTTGCAGGGTGAGCAGGGTGTGGGCGGCTTTTTTGGGTTGTCCATTGAGCACATACACCTCGGCTTGCAGGTTGAGGATGTGGACAAAACCAAAGCGGGGGCTCCAGCTTTCTACGTAGGCGATTTCTTCGGCTGACATGCCTTCGCGTGGCTTGATGCGGGTCAGTTTGAAGTATTCAAAAAATTGTGGAAACAGGGTGAAATCTGGCTTGCGCAAGAAATTCTCATCGGTCCGCATGCCTTGCTGTACAACGCGCAAGGCTTTGAAGCCACCTACTACGCGCTGGTAATCGAGGATGATGCCAGCCATCACAAGAAAGGCGCAGACATAGGCAGCCAGCACCACGCCGGGCTTGACGATGGTGCCCGCATCTGGCCAGCGCATTTGATGGACCAGGCCCATCATGACGCCGACAGGAAGGAGAACAAAGGCATACCAGAGCGGGAATTCGACCATGCTGTGCACGCCAACGGCGAAGAAGCACAGGCTGCAAAATTGCAGGGCCAGGCTCTTGGCTGGCTTGAGGCAGGTCTGATAAAACCACCAGCACAAGCCAGTCATGATGATGATGGCGGCGGGCCAGCCCAGCTCTGTTGCCAGATTGAGTGGCAGGTTGTGCGCATGTTCGGCATAAGTGCTGGAGGCAAAAAGACTGGCGACGCTGACCTGGCCAACGCCATAGCCAAACCAGCCTGTCCCCAGCCAGGGATGCTGCGCGGCCAACTGCCAGGCAGCTTGCCACAGCCCTGTGCGCTCGGACCGGCCACCCACATGTTCAGTCACAGAAACGGCATCGAAGCCTATTGCCTGGCTGATTTGTGGCAACAGCAAAATCAGTGCCAGGTAGAGCAGCATCAATGCGGCGAGCACGGCAATGGCCGTGTGTTTGCGCTTGCCCTGTTGGCCCAGCGTGCCCAAGGTATAGGCAAAAAACAGGGGGACCAGTATCCAGCCTATGCGTGATTGTGTGAGTACCGTACCCCACAACAACAGGGCTGCGATGATGCTGCAAACCACTGGCGGGAGTTTGCCTGCACGATAAAAATACCAGAGGCCCGCTAGTGCAAAGAAGTACAACAGGGCCAGTTGATTTGGTTGCGCGACGTTGGCAAAGGGGCGCAAGGCGGCATGTGGGGATTTGGCCATATACATGACCACAGGTGTGGCATCCAGGCCCATGATCTGTACATGCTGGAACACCAGCGACACGGCGGCGGCCAGCACATGGGCCAGGGCGATGGCCGACACCGCCCGCTCGATTCTTGCGGTATCGAGGGCCAGGCTGGCACCAAATATCAGGGCCACGGCAAACAAGAGCAGGTACATGACAGGGATGCCTGCCAGCGTGGCAGGTGAGATCATGCCCAGCAAGATTTGCAGAAGTATCACCAGCACTATACCCAGGGGCAAGGCCAGCAAGAATGGCAAGCGCAAATGTAATGCTGCTGAATGGCCAGGCAAGGGGGCGGGACGGCTGACGACAAAGTACACCATGCTGCTGATCAGGCCCAGGCAGGCAATCAGGTCATGGTAAAAAGTTCTGTGTGGATGGATATGATAAGGATGCGTATAGCTGAAGAAAATCGCTACTGCAAAAATAATCAGGGCCAGCTTGCCTTCCTTGTGGGATGCCATTCGGGATACATTTCAGAGCAACGGCCAGGTCTGCGCATTGAATGCCGACCTGGCCTGGTGAAAATTACATTTGCAGGCCATTGATGGGCATGATGCCCCGATAAGCCGCAGTCTTTGCATCAATCACCGCAGGGAAAATGCTGACGTTGATCTTGATCGGTTGAAATTTGCATTGATTGTTATCGCAATCATGCGACTTCAGCCAGGATTGTATCTCTGCCCTTTTGCCTTCATTATCCTTTGCCAGTGCTTCAAACTCCAGCGCATTCTTGAGTATTTCTTCGCGCATGTCTTCATACGGGATATGCAATTGCGGCAAATGGCCTTTGCCGCCTACATCGGCCATGATGTTGATCAAGCTGATATCTTCCTTTTCGGTTGGTTCTTTGGTACCGATCAGTTTTGGTCCCCATAGTGGCAAGGTCGCCTTGCCTTTTGCCAGGTTGCTGTCGGTAATTTCAGAAGCCTGCACCAGCACAAAGCTTTTGCCAAGGGCAGCGATATAAGCTGGACGTGCTTCCAGCAAGGTGCCAACACCATAGACTAGGGCCGACATTTGCAAAATGGCGATCACTGCCAGATCCGCGACCAGCCACTTCTTTTTGGGATTGAACACCACCAATGTCAGGGCCGGCCCCAACACTACGTCAATACCAACGATGAGGAAAAATATTTCATAACCGCCAATGGCACTCAGCATCGGCGTGGGGTACCACATGAACCAGCATAGTAACAGCAGGCCCAGGCCTATCAAGCAGCTCAGGAAAAAATGCGTGCCACTGGCACGATAACGGGTCATAGTTGTTTTCATAGCTTTGTAATTATCGAAAGAAAGAAACCGAACGACCAGTTCTGGTTCAGTCATATCAGGAGCTGTTGGCCCAATATGCCATAGCGATTCCATAGACCCAACACGACTGACCAGGTTTGCGGTCAAAATCCAATAAAATCCTGCGTATTTTAATGAGCTTTAGGGAGGGGATCAAGGCGTGATAAGCTTTTTTACACTATAAGTCTACCCATTGTGACATCGGGGCTGGCAATAATCTATGCTATCGGGCTGATGCCACACTTAAGCAATCAGCAATTGCGCCCTTTTACAATCTTCCCCTGGTGCCAGCACGCAGTACATCCCACGCGGAGAATTTGCTATAAAATTAACATTTACTCAACTTGCCTGTCTGCTCTCTCACGACCAACCTAGATTGCAAGCTATCCATGAGCGAAGTATCTCACCTCAGTCTTGCGCGACCTGGTCATCTGCTCTGGCTCGCCCAGTTGCTAAAAGACAGGCCAGCGACAAGCAGGACTACAGCAACGCCCGTTAAACAGAAGCGCACAGGAAATAGCAAGCCTGAAGGCCACCCTGCAACCTTAATCAATAAAGTGAATTCGATGAAAGTCTACCTCGACGATGAAAGGCCGACGCCCGTAGGCTGGTCAAGAGTTTACTGGCCAGAGGAAGCCATTGCCCTGCTGGAAACTGGAAACGTAAGCCACATCAGTCTCGATCACGACCTTGGCGACGATGATCATGGTACTGGCTATGATGTCGTCCTATGGATAGAAGAAGCTGTCATGACCAGGGGTTTTGCGCCACCGCAGATGAGCGTACATTCGGCCAATTCTTCAGCGAGACAAAAAATGGAGCAAGGCATACAGAGCATCTTGCGTTATCTGGATCAGCAAGTGCCATGATGGTGTTCACTGGCAATCCAGCGCCTTTGCTGCTGCCTCCTGCTTGAAGAAACGCGCATAGCCACAGGCGTCTTCACCGTACAAATCCTTTTTGCTACGATCAGCCCCGGCCTGCAACAAGAAGGCGATGGCAGGCAGTTGATTGTATTGGGCAGCGACCATCAGCGGTGTAGAACCACGGCCGCCATTAAAGACTTCATCAATCGCCAGGCCCCGTTGATGCAGGTAGCGCAGGCTCTTGAGCGCGCCTTTGTAAGCAGCATAATGGACTGGTGTCCATACCTTGTTGCTGGGTCTGCGCAGATCAGCATCAGCGTCAGCCAGTGCCTGCACGATCTCGACGGCATCATGATCGATGGCAGCAAACACGGCGGTGCGCCCGCCATGGCCATCGGCATCGACTGGAGTTGCCAGATCGACTTTGGCGCCCTGCTCCAGCAAATAGCGCACTTTTTCCAGGCTGACTTCATCCACAGCCTGCATCAACAGACTGCGCCCCTCTGCATCGCCGGCATTGACATCTGCACCGGTAGCCAGCCTGGCTTTTAGCTGGGCGAATGTTTCGGTTTGCGCAAGCGTTTGGGCTTGATCTGTGCTGCGTTGTTGCGTACTGCGTTGTTGCGTACTATCCTCACTCGCACTATTAAAAATGGCAAAGGCGGTAATCGCAATAAGGACAAAGAAGATGCCATAGGCCCAGAACCAGTTACGGGTTTGCTGTTTGGTGCCTTCTGGTGTTCTGGGAAAACCAAAGAGATTGATAGGTTCACGCGGGTACTGCTGCTCAAGTACATCGCGGGCATTGACTTGCCCGCCCATGCCCTGCCGCACTGGCAGCTTGAAGCTCAGTTCGGCATCCAGTACCTTGATCTGTAATTTCCAGATCACTTCTACTTCTTTGTGCTCAAGAATGCCGCTGATGGGCATGTCTGCAGGCAGGCTGATACTGAAATCCAGACTTTGCGCACCATGCACAACATGCCTCTCTCCTAGTTCCTGCGCCCACAAGGTCTTGGTGGTGGTATCTTCACCACGCCGGTCTTCATGCACGCACTGCACTTGTATCTGCACAGGATAATGAGTGGACGCCGTTTGCAGACGCAGGCCCAAGCCCGGTTCAATGTGCAGGCGCACAGCCAGATTGTCGATGCCAGTATAGGGCTGTTGCGTCAGGCTAAGGCTGACCTTGCCCAAACGCCAGCGCGCAAGAGCGATTTTGCCGGCGGCCCACATGAGGAAAATACCTGCCAACGGGAAAACTAGGACCAGCCATCCCCATTGAGAACCTTGCTGATCTTGCAGCAAGACCACGCCAGCAATCGGAAAAGACAACAAGTTCCAGAACAGGGCAAACAGACCGAGACCAAGCGCACCACTATTATCTGCCTGGAGTTCCAGCCTGCCTGCTGCATAACTTTGTGCCCCTGCCAATTGCTGGCCAGGTGTCACAGCCACGGCTGATTGTGTTTCCTCCTTGTCAGCTTTACACCAGATCGCCCACAAGGCCCACAAGGCGCCAAGGCTGACTGCCGGGAAGAGAGTGGCAAACGGGATCAGAAACAAGAACAGACTCAGGCGCAGGGTTTTGTCATAGACGGCAAATTCTGGCTCTTGCGGGTCCAGCCACAGCGTCACCTTTTGCTGGCTGTCTCGCGCTTGCTGCAGGCGGGCATAGGTGTCCTGATGGTAACTACCTATATTGTCACTACCGTCACCTGCGATATTGATGCGGTTGCTGCGATAGGTACGTCCATTATACTGATAGACAAATTCAGCCACGACACGCAGGGTTTTGGACTTGCCACGGTGTTCATCCATTCTTAGCTGATCAACCCTGGCCAGCACCGCCACCAGCTCATCCGCCCGCCACCAGCCCTGCACTTGCCGGGACATGGGCAACACACCACCAAACAAGCCACCTGCACCAAAGCCGATCACAAACACCAGTGCAAACAGACTGGCTCCCAATTTGGAACTTATTGTTTTTATTGTCGTCATGGCTGCAATGTAGCAAATGGCATTGCGCAACGCAATATCAAGCTGCCTGAGTGCGTGCAGTTGGCAACAGGCAGATGTACCCGCATGCGCATCATCGCTTTGTCACGAAAGTGTGTTTATTTTTTACGACACAGGCGACATCAAACCGAAAAGTGCATAAGAAACAAAAAACTCACCACAGAGACACTGAGACACAGAGGTGGCACAGAGATAATTTTTGAGAGGGTGTAATTATTCTCACCGCCCCTGTTTTTTCTCAGCGTAAGCTCTGTGTCTCTGTGTCTCTGTGTCTCTATCCGCCTGTAGCACCTGGTCTTGTGGTTTCTGGCTGTGCAAAGCAGATTTATTGTATGCCCTTGATGGCCGATAAATACGCAGGATTGCTACGCGTCTTGGCGATGGCTGCCCACAGCGCATCTACTTGTGCCGCATGTGCTTCGTAGTATTTTTTGGAGAAGGCCATGAAATAATGCGCCTCGGTAAATGGTACAGGCAGTGCTTCGATCTTGCCTGCAAACTCTGGCTCTTCCATGCGAATTTTACCCTCGTGTTCAAAACCGATGACCAGCTCCCCCTGGCCTGCCACCATCTTCAAGAGATTCTTTTGAAAGGTCGCCGTCTCATCATTAAACGGAACTTTCAATGCCTTGAGTTTTTCAGTGAACACGGAATTACCCTTGGCGAACAACACCCCCAGCTTGACGTCAGAAAAGCTGCTGCCGTTCCAGTCTGCCTTGCTGCCTTTCATGCGGTACACCACAGAACGCGCCGCCCCGACCGCCTTGCTGGTATCTGCCTCGCCAGGTTTTTTCATGGGATAGGCAGCAAACTCCTGGTTGACTGCGGTAAAACCCATGGCAGCGCCTGAGTTAATCGTGCCAGCCCGTATCTCTTCAGCGCACTTGGCTGGCAACATGGGCTGGAACTTGACCTGCAAGCCCTGCTGCTCTGCTGCCATGCGTATCAACACCTGTACCGTGCCATCCTTGCTTGGGAACAAAAATGGCGGCGAAGCAGTATTGCCTATGCAAATCGTAATGGGTTCAGCGGCCAGGCAAGTGCCTGAACACAGCAGCGTTGCAAAGGCAAGCAATGGCGCAAAGCCGAGTCGGGTGGACATGTGTATTTTCCTTTGGGGTTAAGCAATCTGAAGATGAATTTGAACAGCATCAAAACTCGACATCGCAACACAAGCTTTACTCCTGGCTGATACTTTATGCAGCGCATTTCATTTAAGACCCTGAACTGGTGGATGTCAAGAATAGACGAAGCAAATAACAATCCTGATTAACTTATGAACACCGACATATGTTATAAACATGGAACTTGTTCATTTAACAAAATCCAGACAGGAGCTTTCATATGACGAGCATTGCACAGGAAGCACCCCGATCACATGAGGCAGCTCCCCCATTGCTTGCATGGCATTGGTTGTGGGTAGCTCTGGCGCTATTCTTGCTCGGCACCATCGCTACCTGGACACAAGCACTCCGCCCCGTACCCGCCAATAGAGCAGCTTCGGATCTATCATTTTTTTGGCCAAACGAGACCAATCCTCACCGGCGTCCGCCTGCAACTAACAAGACGCTCACTGACGAGGAAGTGAAGTTACAAATTTCAAATGACAAGAAGTTTCGGCAGCACGCTGCTGGAAGTGTGCAAAGCCATCTCAACGCCATCCGTTTTCAGGCTGATGGCTTGCATGGCTGGGCAGTTGGCGATCAGGGTCTCATACTCTCAACGGCCGACGGCGGCAAGAACTGGCTGCAACGGCAAATAGGACGGCCATACGATCTGGATGCAATAGCAATTTCTAATGATAGTCGCAGTGTCATGGCCATTGCCACAAATGGTATGTCCGTCATGAGCGAGGACAATGGGCGAACTTGGGTAGAGAGTAAACTCAAACCTGACACTGGCTCGACATCTGACAAGAGCGGTGCAAACACGCCGGGAAAATGGTCTATCCCGCCAGCCTTTAGTGAAGATGTCAATCAGACCTTGGCAGAACAAGTGGCCAACTCCAAGGAATTTGGCTTCGCCATCAACATGAACATGGACAAACTTCGGGGATGGGCCGTTGTCGATGGTAGTTTGATTTACGCCACCACGGATGGAGGAAAAAAATGGGTGCAAGCGGAGCACTATAGCCGTTCGCCTGCACTGTGGTATTGGCTACTGGTTGCTGTTTCGGCTTATTGCGTTTGGCTGTCCTGGCATTTCCGCCCGAAGGCTCAAAGCAGTGATTCAGTTGCTGATGTTGCGGCATCCGATGCAGAAATACGATTTCCAGATGACGACAAGCTCGACTTTTCTGGATTGGCGCGTGGCATTTCCCGCTTCCTGCGCAACACAGAAACACAACCACCACTGACGCTGGCCATTACTGGCGAATGGGGCAGCGGCAAAAGCTCTCTCATGCAACTTGTCTGTGCGGACCTAAAAAAATATTCGCATAGTCCCATCTGGTTCAATGCTTGGCATCATCAAAAACAAGAGAACCTGTTTGCCGGTTTGCTTGGTGCCATTCACTCCCAGGCGGCACCATCACTGTTGACCCTGAATGGCCTGCAATTCAGGCTGCATCTACTGTGGATACGTTCAAGACGTCACTTTGGAGCGATGATGCTGGCAATTATTATCGCCAGTTGTCTTTGCTCGATCAGCTATGATAGTTTTCAGCGAGGTGGAATACAGCACTTGCTCATCATTTTGCCTGATGTTCAAAATGTACTGGCAAAGCATAATATCGCCATCCTGCTTGATTCAATAGGTGGTGTCATCGCCACTTTTGGTGCGGCGTTCACCGCTTTGTACGGTCTTACAAAAGGTTCTAAAATCTTTGCTGCTAACCCAGCGACACTCATGACCGATATTCGCGGCAGCATGAGTTTGAAAACGGCGAAAGAAAAGAATGACTTTCGCGACGACTTTGCAAACCAGTTCGGGGATCTCACCAAAGCACTTCCCTATCGTCTCGTCATCGTTATTGATGATCTGGATCGTTGCCAGCCATCTGCCATACTCGAGGTAATGGAAACGGTCAATTACCTGACATCTTCGGGTGACTGCTTTGTCATATTCGGCATGGCCAAGGAGCGTGTGCTTGCGGCCCTGGGGCTGGCATTCAAGGATATTGCGGCTGAAATGGTGGCAATGGACAAGCATGTGAGCCAGGATGATCATCAAGACCCTCTGCAAGATCCCGTTCTGATCAAACGCCGCGCCTACGCCATGGATTATCTGCAAAAGCTGGTCAACATAGAAATCAAGGTGCCTGCAACAAAAGACAAGCCTGTGCATCAGTTACTGTTTACCAAAGACATTCCGAACAGAAGGCGCATCAAGGAATTTTTTAGATTGGCGACTTTCATGTGGCCAATTGCTGCGGCAATTATTGCTGCATGCATAGGTTTGTACTTTGCCAAATTCATCATGAATGATGAGCAGTATTTCAAGAATAAAAGAGTTGAAACCAGGGCTGCACCTGCAGTTCAAAAGGCGAGCGAAACCATGCCTGCCCCAGCAAGTGCCGCTGCAATTGCACCAGCACCTGCTTCTGCACCCGCCGCTGCAACTTTGCCTGTACCAGCGTCAGTTTCTGGTACAAGTAATCAAGCAGCATCTGCCGAAACAGAATCCACCTCGTGGAGTGCGATCTATTTCTGGTCAGGTTTGGCCTTGCTACCGCTGCTAGTCCTTGCCGCAATTCTGCTTAGGCTGCTGCTAAGAAAAAACATTCTGGAAACCAGAGACTCACAGCAATTCCGTCAGGCGCTGGAAATCTGGACAAGCGTCGTTGCCACATCGCGCCATACGCCGCGTTCAATCAAACGCTTTGGCAACCGCCTGCGCTATCTGGCCATGTTGCAGCAAGGTGAAGCAAAAGACGAGACTATCCTTGACCAGGCGAAACTGGTACTTAGCAAGCTTTTGAACAGAGATAAATCAGATGACGATGAACAACTACTTTTGAAGGATGCGCTGGCGGAGCATCAGTTAATCGCCATTGGCGCGATGCATGAAGTCTTTGGTGAAAATTGGAAAAATCAACTCAACGGCGAAAATGCCTTTGTGGATGGGTTCAATGATGTCCAATCCGATGCAGCCCGCGCCAGGGATACAATTATAGAAACAGCTATCTGGGAACACAGGAATTCGTTTGACGATGCATGGCCTCCCAACGACGCAGAGCTTGAGGTCTTTGAACGACTGATTTCTGGAGTACGTCTGGCAGGCGACCCGCAAATCATACTTCCACAAAGATACGAAGAGAAAATGGAAGGCAGCTCACCGCGATCATCATCGTCCTCGTGAATAGCAGCTTGAATAACGCATGATAGTGCCCGCATTAGCAGCGCACTATCACTTACATATGCTCTCTTACCCCAGCCATTCCTGAAACTCAATACCATTTTGTATCACGCCGATCACCAGCGCCTGGTTTTCCGTGCTTTCGCAAAAACTGGCGAGTGCGCCAGCGGCGCTGATCTTGCCGCTGTCCATGGCAGTCAGCCAATAGTCAAAGCCTGCCTTGTCCGGAGAGCGGTGCAAGACATTGCTGTAGAAATTGGTGATCAGTGTAGTGTTGCTTGGGGCTTTGCCATACAGCTTTTGAAACTCGGCAGAAGAGAAAAAGCCAGCCGCGACCGTCGTCAGGCTGGAACCTAGTTCCATGTCTTTGATCCAGTAACCCAGGCCAGCAAAATCAGGCTTGCGGTCAAAGGCAGCCTGGTACAAACGATAAGCCTGACCAGCAATGCCGTTGACATCAAATGACATATAGTGATCTTCAAACTCAAGCAACTCTACATTGCTCAGGATATCCGTGCCTGCCTGTCCTGTGCTGTCCTTGACGATGAAAGAATTACCTGATTTGCTGACCTGATAGCGGGATGCGTTGCCCGCATAGTAAACAACATCCTTGCCTGCAGCACCATCGATGCTGTCATTGCCGGTAGAGCCAGACATGAGATTATTGCCAGCATTGCCCGTCAGGCGAACGCTGGCGCTATCATAAGCGCGCAGGTTTTCAACGTTGGCAAAACTGCTCAATGAACTATTGAAGTTCACCCATACAGTATCTACACCCTCGTTGACATTTTCAATGACTTTGTCGAGGCTAGTATCAAGGACATAGCTATCATTACCTTTACCACCCATCATGAGGTCGTTGCCATCACGGCTATACGCTAACCAGTCAAAGCGGTCATCGCCATCACCACCGAGCAAAGTGTCGTTCCCGGCACCACCTTCCAGGCTGTCGTTGCCAGTGTCACCTGCCATAACATCATCGCCACCCTGACCGCCTATAAAATCGTTGCCATTGCCACCTTTGATATTATTGGCCAGTGAATTTCCAGCAATGAGATCATCATTTGCCGACCCTGTGGCATTTTCATATTCACCATACAACCAGCGCAGGCTGACCGGGTCGCCATCTTTGACAATAGTATTCACCCCGTCATAATAGCTCATAGCCACACCAACCATATGGCCAGCGCCAGTGATGCTGGTGCCCATATTCAAATATGCTCCTTGGGTGTATTGCGATAAATCGATAGTGTCAATACCACCTTTATCGAAATACGTGCGATAACCGTCAGTACCGGCGACGATGGTATCGTTGCCGCTGCCACTGGTACCCTTGCCTTCACCATAGGCCTGCTGCAACGCTATCACATCCAGTATCATGGGCGTATAGGCGTGCAAGTAAGCAGAATAATTCTGGTCGTCATAAGACATGACAGAAAAATATTCCTTGTACATGTCCATGGCGCTACTGATTTTAAAACCCAGCGTATCAAAACCCAGGAATTGGGTTGCGGCATAGTCGGCAGTAATGACGGGCACACCATTCTTGAAACTACTATGTGGATGTGACAAGCCAAGAGAATGACCCAGTTCATGGATCAGGGTTTGGGTCGCATGACTATAAGAGCCCAGGGAATAGTCGCCCTGGAATTTAGTCGTCGCCTGATTCAGGGCAATGTCACCTGCCCCGCCAACATAACCAAACGCTTTATCGGTATTTCCGCTTGACGCGCCACTATAGGTCAGGTCTTTGCGATTGAGCCAGTTGATATTGATGTCAGACAAATTTGCCTTGCCTACCACCGCTGGTGTCACCAGTGCATTACCCTCGTACACGTCATAATCCACCACGCTGGAAAACGACAGGTTGGCAAACTGGGAATACATATCCAGTATGGCATTGATATTATCCAATTGCGTTTTCGACCAATTCCAGTCGCTGGGACCCGAACTGACATCATTGGTAAAACTATCCGACACGGATACCCGGATATACCCTGACAAAATGTAATTGACGAATCCAGGCACGATGCCATCAAAATTGAACATCGCCCTGGTGATGGGATTAGAAGGATAATAGGGTATATAGGTGGCCATGAAAAAGTCGTTTTGCTGGTGAACTGAAGGAGGCAGAATGAATCAGGCTGAATGAAGACAGCCACAAACGCAATATTGTACGCGATCCCCCTGTTTTCAGTCATCGGCTTTTAGTGGCCATTCTCGCTGACTGCCTCCTCATTCTGCCATCAGGGCTGACTCATGCCACCATGCTCGCCGCCTGGATTTCTGCCTGGGCTGCTGTTGCTAACCTGGTTGGTTCTACGCCCATGGCACGCATGGCGCGTATTGCCACGCCATATTGTGCGGAGCAGGCGGCCAGCAGGATATGCGCACCCAGCAAGGCGACATCTGCCGGTTTGTTTTGAGCGGCCAGGGCCCGCATCAGGCTTTGAGCAGATGCCTGGGCCTGGTACAGCATGCCAGTTGCGGTCGCTGCCAGTGGCTGCGTGCCAGGCAAGGCACTACTATCGACCTGCACACCGATACCCTGCAGGGCATCTGCCGCCTGCTGCACTATTGCCTCCTTGTACTGCCTGCCATTGACACCCAGGCGGGCAAATGCGGCACTTGCAGTACCATCTGGCAAATCCAATGCAGCCAGGACAAGATGCTCGGCACCGGCTTCTTTCTGACCACTGTCGCGGGCATGTTGCTCGGCCTGCTCACACAATTGTTTGATGGTTTTCATATCACGGAAACGCTGCTGTAATTTGCGAAACATGCTTACTCCTGTAAAAATGATGTTGTAGTAATGGGATTAAGTTTGCCTGACGAGACCGGCCAGACGCTTGTGCGCCGCCTGCTTGGAAACCCCCAGCGCCTCGGCAATTTGCGACCATGACCAGCCCTGCGCCAGGGCATGGTTGACAGCGTTGAGCTCCAGTTGATCTGCCATCTGGCGCAAGGCCAGCACGGCAGCCAGCGCCGCCTCAGGGTCATCGGGTGATGGGAGTGATTTGGTATTTTTCATTCGTCAATCTTAGTTGACGATAAAAAGAATGTCAACCTTTGTTGACGACTATTTTTTAGTTGTGTATTCCTGCATTTCCTCTCGCACCCGCCGTCCTGTTAAATGCGAAGGACGAAAAAAAACCAGGCATGCTAGCCCGGTCTCTTTTGTCTTACAGGTAGCCGGTCAAAGGCCTAGCCTTGCCACACCGTATAGACGATGCCGTTTTGTATTTGCCCTATCAGCTGCGCCTGGTTTTCTACGCTTTCACAAAAACTGGCGAGTGCAACTGCCTGTGTCACCACGCCTTTATTGAGCTGGTTGGACCAGTAATCCATGCCTGCCTGGTCAGCTGCGCGGTGCAAGACATTCTGGTACAGCTGGTTGACGAAACTGGCGGTATCAAGATTGCTGCCATACAGTTTCTGGAATTCTGCCGACTGGATAAAACTGCCAGCCACCGAGTTCAGGCTGACACCATAGTCCATGGATTTGATCCAGTACCCCAGCCCCGCCTTGTCAGGCTGATGGGCAAATGCCGCCTGATAGAGGCGGTATGCCTGGCCTGCCGCGCCATTCACATCAAAGGCTATGGCCGCATCTGAAAACTGCACCCTCTCGACCATGTGTAAAGTATTTCTGCCGCCCAGGCTGCTCGTATCCCTGATGCTGACATTGGCTGCTGCGTCCGCCGAAACCGCATAGTTTGCCATCTTGCCCGACACCATCAGCGTATCCAGCCCGGCACCACCATTGAAATAGTCATTACCACCGCTGGCGACCACAATGTCATTGCCGCCACCGGTAGAAAAACTCTCATTCCTCTCCGTACCAATGAGATAGTCATTCGTTTCAGTGCCATTGATTTGCAAAGTCAGTACATTAGGGTCTATCGCGATAACACCAATCGAGCCTGTGACGTTGATGAACGTGTTTACCCCCATGGCTTTCAACTGGCTTGCGTTATAGCTGCTGACATTGCCTGCCTTATCAAAGACTTGCACATCCACGACCTGATACACACGGTCCTGGTTAACCATGGTGATGGTATAGGTCTGGCTGGACTGGCCGTCGACCCAGGTATCGTCTTCGCCATCCATTTCAAAGGTGCTGAGTGTGCCACCATGTCGTTTGACGTTGTGACCCAAAAATGAATCCAGCTCTATCACCACGCTGCTGACGCCAGAACCCTCGTCGCTCGCCACGGCAGTGATGACCAGAGGTGTATCGCCTTTCGATAAATTCACGCTGGCAGGTATACTCAGCGATTTCAAGATCGGTGGCGTGGTATCAACTGCCGCCTTGATGGTCAGCGCAGGCAGGGGCTGCGGCTGCAGAGAATGAAGGCTGGCAAAGAGCGACACCTCTGCCGGATATTCAGTTGGACTAACTACCTCAGGGATTGCAGTATGCACCTTGGGCCACCTTAGTAAAGATTCAGAAATACATGGCAAGCGCAGGACCTTGCCATCATATTATTGCAGGATAGTCAATATTTACAAATATGACAAGCCTTAATTTGCAATACTGAAACATTTTATATCTGGCAATCATTTACCGTTAGAGCGGCCATAAAAAAGGGCGGCACTAGCGCCGCCCAATTCATTGCTCATTGCTTACAACACCAATCCTGGCCACCATTAAGAATCACTAGCCCAGCCACTCAGTATAGACAATCCCGTTTTGTATCTGCCCTAAGACTTGCGCCTGGTTTTCTGCGCTTTCGCAAAAACTGGCGAGTGCGCCTGCGGGAGTGATCTGGCCGCGGTTGAGCTGGTTGGACCAGTAATCAAAACCCGCCTGGTCTGGTGCGCGGTGCAAGACATTCTGGTAGAAATTCGTGATCAGCGTGGTTGTGCTGGGGAAAGAACCATACAGCTTCTGGAATTCTGCCGACTGGAAAAACCCTGCTGCCACCTGGGTCAGGCTGACGCCGTGGTCCATTCTGTCTATCCAGTATCCCAGGCCCGCCAGATCGGGCTTACGGCCAAATGCAGCCTGATACAGTCGATAAGCCTGGCCAGCAGCGCCATCCAGATCAAAGGCCAGCGCAGCGTCGGTGAACAGCAGGCGCTCTACCTGTGACACGGTGTCAGTGCCATCTGTGCCAACCACATCCTTGACGACAAAATTGCCTGTGCTGCCAGTAATTGAATATTCGCCCAACCTGCCCGACATGACCAGAAAGTCGGTGCCGCTGCCACCATTGATGATGTCATTGCCCTTGCCATTATCAATCAGATCATGGCCCGCCCCGGCGACAATATTGTCGTCGCCAGTTGTCCCAACGAGGTGATCATTGCCACTGGTGCCATAGATATTCTTGCCCGCCACAGAATTGATGTTAAGGCCGAGAATATAGTCAGTATTGGCATACGCCAGATTACTGACTTTTACAAAGAAATCACCATGGGTATAGCCGCCAGCATAGGCAAAGCTGATGCTGCCGTCGGTGCTGGTATTGGCATAACTGATGTCAACGCCTGACAGTGGATTGCCATTGATATCGGTGATCTCAACCTTGATGCCGCTAAAGGTTTCGCGCCATTCATTGGTGGGGCTGTAGTTATTCAGCGGGTCGGTCGATACCACCAGCGTATAGTTGCCGGGGCCATCCAGATTGAGCTGATACCAGTCTGTCAGATCAGATGAAGACATCTTGCCAAACGACACCATGCCCTGGCTGACCTGGAAATTGCTGCTGCGGGAAGCCGAATCGTAACCCTTGGTTCTTTCATCGAAGACCGTCGCGTCGCCATATACGTATGCCATAAATCACTCTCTCTACTCACATCAGGTGAGCACAAATAATCAAAACCTGGTAGAAATTGGAGAGCAGTGCAATACAAACTACTGCTCATCCATCCCTTTTCTGAGAGACAATCCGCGGTTACCTCTTGCTGCATTAACGCAAACAGAGCATCAATGGATGACAGCATTGTCAAAAAGCGTTAAAGAAACCGGCGCTATTTGACAAAGTATAGTGTGGCAGTACCAATGGTACTGCCATCACCTTGCAAACTACCTATTTCAAAAAGCTCCTGACCTCAGCCTGAAATTGATCAGGCTGGTCCCACATGATGAAGTGGGCGCTGGCGGGGATGTGTTTCAGGCGGATCTCTTTCACGTTGGCGTAAGCCATTTTGTAAAAACCATCCATCTGCTCCGAGCTGAGTGGCACACCGTTTGGCACCACGTACACGACTGAGGTGGGCACGACGATGTTTTTCAGCTCGGCTGTCAGGTCTGTCGTAACCAGCTCATGATAAGCGCGGGCAGATACATCCGGGTCACTCCTGAGCCCGTCTTCCACCGCAGGCGCTCGCATGGCGGCGGTGTTGATCATGCTCTTGATCGCAGCCTCTGTCCTTTGTGCACGCGCTTCTGGCGTGGCGGCGCGCATCTTGGCCAGCATGTCGTCAGCCACGGGTTTGATGCTTTGTGCCGTCGTCCCCGGCGGGCCAAACATTGCACCCAAGAATGGCAGCATATCCACCACCATCAGCTTGCTGACTGCTTGTGGATGGCGTGCCGCCAGCATCATGCCTATGCTGCCACCCATGGAATGGCCGATCAGCAAAGGTTTTTGCACACCTGGCTGCACAATACTGGCGATATAGCGGGCGATTTCTTCCGCCACGGGTGCCGCCACTGCGCCCTCAGTATTGCCACCCACTGCCTGGCCGGCAAAGCCGGACACTTGCACCAGGTGATATCGATAACCTGGCACCGCCTTGACCACCTCTGCCCAGACCCGTGGCGAAGAACTCAGGCCAGGCACCAGGATGACATCCCTGCCCTCCCCTTCGGTCTTGATACTGATACGGTCAGAACTGAAAGCAGCAGCCCAGGCAGCTACCGGACTGAGTGCGGCGCAAGCAAGCGCCAGTATCGTTTTGAGCAAATGACGGCGGAGTGGCATGTGTATCCTTTTCGTTATTGAAGATCGAACTGCATTAAATCACAGAAACAGGCGGCAAAGCGGTGCACGCATTCTGCCAAGTCTTGTGCGGCCTGGATTGAGGATAGAGTCGCATCACTCGCAACACAGATAGTGAGACAGGGCTGCAAAGCATGAGGTAGAGTGGCATACTATCGTCACATCCACGTCAGGACATTTGCACCATGCCATCAGACACATTACAAGCCGCCCTCGATACCCAGCTCCAGTCGTGGCTAACCGCCACTGACTCTGGCGACTGGCAACAGATTGCCAGCACCCAGGCACAACAGCTCCCCTATCTGCTGGCAGCACGTTTTTCTTACGATGTAAGCCAGGGCGGTTTTGCCCAGTTCCTCTACAATATGCGGGGACATATGCTGGCGCAGATAGAAGACATGTTGATCACTGCCCAGGCCGATATCGCGCATGATTATTATGTGCAGGCGATCAGCCTGTGCCTGAAAAACAAAGCCGACTACCAGCGTTTTTTGGCCAGCAACTACATTGAAGCAAACCCATTGAAAGACCAGCTACAATTACTCAGCGTAGCCTATCTCGGCAAACGCATCGATTTCAGCACCGAGGCCCATGCTTTTCTGGTGAGTGGCTTGCCAGCCTGATGGCAAGTCGGTTGTGAACCCGTTCACACCCTCAACAGGCCCAGCTTTTTCTCTTCGCTTAGTCGCCTCAGTTTTATGTTGCTGATCGTCGCCAGCATCAATAGCACCAGCCACCAGACCGTGTGCATTGCAAAAGAAGCCCAGCGGCTGCCATAAGTCCAAAAATCTTCCTCAGAGACATAGCCCACGCTGTCACTTTTTGCCCAGGAAGGGCTGGCCGCACGGTTATTGCCTGTCCAAAAACTCAATACATACGCACCCTCAGGAGCCGGGCCAAATTCATGGATCAATTCATCAGAAAAATCTTTGGCCTGATATTCTATGTTAGACCCTTTGACACGGTAATCGGCATGCGACCAATAAACGAAATCTGCATCCGACGGCATACGGCCATGCATTTCTTGATAGGCACGTACATAGTCTCGGCTCGTCTGCATTTGGATATACCGGTCAGCATGCATCTTCACGTAGAGATTAATCGGCATTACTGCGACGTAAATTGAAAGTGCCAAAGCAGGCAGGCCGAACACGACAAAAAGCCCGGTCAGTACAATGTTCAAGAAATTCATCCACACCAGTTTCATCTTGTTTCCTGCTGCCTCACGCTATGATCCTGCTGCCAGCCCATGCAGCTCATCGCCAGTACATCAACAAAATTAACCACCATAGGCAGTCATCGCACAAGAAAAAAAGTGCTCACGCAAAGGCAGCGGCTGGCAAGTCATCGCACCAGAAATTTTATTCAGACGTTCCTGTTGTGGCACTTGGGCAGATTCAGGCACATATAACACACCTCGCTGGCCTGAAAACGAAAAGTGCAGGGGATAAGGAAAAAACACATAGGGCGGCTGGCCGCCATCAGCATAACAGGCCAGCGTTTGTCCGCAGTTATCCGGGGATTGATTCTGGACTTGCATGACCTCGTTTTTATAATGATTGTGGAACAAGCCGGCATCCACATGCGCTGCAAAATCAGACGATGGCAAATACCAGAGCGCCAGCCAGGACGCCAACAGCAGCGCCAGCCGCCCGCTACAGGCAAGCCGCTGCTGACTAAAAAACCTCGGCAACAGCATCAATGTCTTGAAACTGGCACGCGCGCCAAGAGCGAATAGCAGTAGCAACGCCAGAATAGAACCTAGCAAGGAGAGTTGTATATAAAATGCAGAAAAAACCAGCACCAGCGCGGCAAAAATGCAGGCAGACAACGACCATGAAGTGGGAGAGGCTGCGGTCTTCACAGGCAGCCGATCAAATCCATGCCCCGCATTCAAGCCTGCCCCATCATTTTGGCAAACCTGGCACGCATCTCTTCATAAGACACATCTTCCTTGCGACTTGCCAGCAGCCAGACATGACCAAATGGATCGGTCAGTGTGCCGCGCCGGTCACCATCAAACTGATCCGCCACGGCCATGGTGGCTGTCGCGCCCAGCGCAACTGCGCGGGCAAACACGCTGTCCACATCGTCCACATACAAATGCAGAGAGACCGAAGAGCCACCCATACTCTGGGGGCCACGATAACCCATGTCCGGGAATTCATCCGCCAGCATGATGCGCGCATCAGCTATGTCCAGTTCGGCATGCATGATCTTGCCATTGCCGTCATCCAGGCGCACCAGTTCACGCGCACCAAATGCCGATGCATAAAACTCCAGCGCCGCAATGGCTCCCTGGACGATAAGATAAGGTGTCACGCGACGATTTGCAGCAGTTGAGGGTAAATTGCTCATGGGTGGCTTTCAGAGTGAAGGGGGCGGATAGACAAAAAAAGCGTGCATTCATCAGCACCTGAGCGCCATGATCCATGCAAGCAGTGCGTCAATAAAAAGCCTCAGACGCCACATCAGCAGCACCTTGGGTATTTGTATTTTATCAACGAATTGGAGATGCAGGTAAACGCATTGTGAAATGCGATTATGTACATAGGGTGCTTCCGTTCTGCCACACGCGGATTAGATTGCGCAGCGCGCTACCACTCACTGTCCCGCCGCATTCTTCACATCCGTAATCACCATGAACACATAGCCGCCATCAAACGGTGCGCGGTAGATGCCCTTGGCTTTCAGGAGGTAATTGGCGACTGCCGCCATTTCCCAACCGTCGCTCAACTCGCCAGTCCAGTTGCGATCTGTCAGTTTTTTGAATTGGTGTTTTTCGCCCAGGCTTTTCATCATTTCCATGCGCTTGTACAGGGCAGGGTTGATACTGGCATTACCCCAGCTCCAGAGCCAGCTCTTGTCACGCTCGGAATAAGAACCCACGAATTGAAACCTGGCCAGCAGCTTGGGCTGGCCTTTGTCAGAGAATATCAGCTCGCCGGTTTTTTGATCCACGTCCCAACGCTCATAACTCAGAATCTTATAATTGTCTTCCAGCGATTGCTGTGTGGTTTGCGCATAGTCAGCGCTGGCGATGACGATTTTTTCCCAGTCAGACTGACGCGCCTGAGCCGCTGTTGCCTGTATGGCCAGCAGGGCCAGCAACATTGTCATTAAAGTCTTTAGCACGCTTACAGGCATCAACCATGCCTGGCCTGGTTTTCTATCTTGCATACCATCTCCTGCAAAAAAAATAGAACTCATTTCATCAATAGGGATGAGTGCGAGCTAGGTGATTCGGGATGCAGTGCAAGGCGTGACGCGCAGCTAAGGCTGGTGCCTTAGCAAGCGGCGCAACGCAGCAATGCGCCCGAATCGCCAGTTCCCGAAGGGTTTGTCTTATAACGTGTGCTGGACTGCGTTGAACTCGTTGTCAATAGACCCGCGATTGACTGCCTCATCCGCCTTGCCAGCACACGTTATAAGACAAACGCATCTCACCCCTATTAATGAAATGAGTTCCAACTCAGTATCACCTCACCCAGCACCATCAATGCGGCACCAGAAAAATAAACCAGCAAGAATCTCCCATAATAATGTTGGCGCTTCGCCCACAGCAGCGGATAGCCGGGTACCAGCAAGCAGAACAGTCCCTTCACTGGATCAGTAGCAAAAATCATGATCGCCAAGTATAGCTGCGATAGCACCAGGATTGCTATACCAGATAATCATGTAGTGACACCAAAGATATGCATAGGATCTACATTGATAGTAGATGAATATGGCAATGTAGCATATTGTCTGGGAAATGAGTGCGTCAACAGGTGAGTGGCGCATTGAGGCTGCCGCACCCTGCCTAAGCACAAGTAATATTCACACGCGCTATCCTCGCACGAAGGCGTGCCGCCTGTTCTTCATCAAGCCTGATCCCGTCGAGCCAGATGTTTTTCAGTGAAGCCAGCGCTTCCAGTTTAGGGATGAGTTCTGCCGCATCAAAGCTGGGCATGTCTTCAAAATTACCCAAGAACAGATACTCCAGATGCGGCAAGCCGGTCAGCAAATCAAGATCAGCGATTGTGACTTGCGTTGCCCATAAGTCCAGCGATTTGAGTTGCGTCATGCGGCACAAATGCGCCAGGCCGGGACCGGTGATTTTGGTCGCGCCCAAATCCAGCGCATGGATTTTCTGGCTGGCGCTCAGGGTTGCTGCCATGGTGTCGTCGAATTCCGTGGCTTCCAGATCCAACACTTCCAGACGTGGATGCGCCAGCATCATGGCGATAATACGTGGTGACAGGCTCGCATTTTGTATGCCCAACTCAAGCAGAGAAGGTGCTTGCAATGCTTCAGCAACATCCTCTTCAGTCAAGTATAAATTGGCCCGAAAAATCTCCAGTCTCTTTGCATCAGCAAAGGCTTCCAGCCTGCCTGGCCCCTTGATGGACAATATGTCCAGCACACGCAAACCCGGCGTCTTGATGACATGGTGCAAGGCCTTGCGCGTCACATCACACCACAGCCATAGCTGTTCTACCGATTGCAACGTGGGCAAAGCCTGTGCCAGCTTGACTGTCAGCGTGGGTGATCCTGACATTTTTAGCTGATGTATCGCTCCTCTGGCACGCAAGTCTCTCATATCGGCGGGCTTGATATTGCCACTCAAAACGACATCATTTTCTTGTTCAATCTTTTTTATCATCAGTGTATTTCATTCCCTCTATGTATATCGCTATGAAAAGGCAACACGACGACCTCAATGCATGGCACCGGAAAGCAAAATGTTTTTCCCTTGCGCCTGTGGGACAGCCGTCAGCAAGGCCTTGGCAACGGCAGCCGCCGCGATAGGCTGGTAGTTTGCAGGGATGAGGAAGCTGAGTACCTTGCTCAACGCAAGCCCCAGTTTCTCGCCACGTCGCGCTGGCTGGCCCAATGCCTCGCGGTCGCCGACCAGTAAGGACGGGCGGGCGATGACCAACCCGGCAAAGGACATCTTTTCGAGCGCCTCTTCCAGTTCACCTTTGACGCGGTTATAAAAGACGCTGGCGCTGGCATCTGCCCCCATGGCGCTGACCAGCCCCAGCTTCGTCACGCCCGCAGCCTGCGCCGCCCTGGCAACAGCCAGGTTGGCATCGTAATCTATGGCACGAAAAGCCTGCTGGCTTCCGGCGACCTTGATGGTGGTCCCCAGCGCCAGATACACTTCGTCTGCCTGTGGCAAAACTGGAATACTGGCAAAGTTGACGACATGCATCCTCAGTTTGGGATGCGTCGTCGGGGGCGGTCTGCGGCCCAGGCAATGCACTTCGGTTACGGCATCGTCGGCCAGCAGGCCGTCAAGAATTGCTCTCCCTACCATACCGGTGGCCCCGGCAATGATGACCGTTCGCTTTGCCATGCCAGATACTCCTTGGTGAAATGCTCAGTGAATTAAATTCATGTCCAGCTTTTATCAACGCTTCGTGAATGCTGCTATTCTAAGCTACGCTTGCGCATTGCAAATGAACGCTGATGATTATCGCGTATTTTTGTCACAAGCCTTTACTTTAGAAAGCTGCCCCATGGCTGAGATCATTCACCAATTCTACGAATCGCATCGCGACGCAATGCAGGAAGCCATGCGCCATCGCCTCGAGCTTGCCGAAACGATGTTGCGTAAGCGCGCACATCTTTCAGACATTAATAGAATCAAACAAGAGGTGATGGACGAGTTCGACATCGTGCTGACCCAAATGCCTTATGTCGGCGGCACGACAAATCGCATGAGCGATTTCTTCATGCGCCTGCTAGGCTTCATGGCGATCAGCCGGGTTCTCAGGCGACACGGTGTATCGCTATCCGTGATAGGCGACATCGAGCGGGAAAGCTACCAGGCGCAATTGCTCTGCATGCCAGAAGGAGAACGTCTCGCCGCGGGACAGCAATTCATGTCCCCGGAAAATCAGGCTTTGCTGCGCGAACAGGCGGCACAAAGCGCGACCATAAGCCATCAACAAGCGTTTCCTGAAGATTTTGTCTACGATTTCGTCGCACCAGGCCCGGGTGACAATTTTGAATTTGGCATCAACTACAAGGCTTGCGGCTTTTGCAAATTTGCAGCCTGCCATGGTGACAAAGAAATCCTGCCCAATATTTGCGGGCTGGATTTTGTCGCCTATGCAGCGCGAGGCATACACCTGGAAAGAACGCAAACCCTGGCAGGCGGCGCGAGCCACTGTGACTTCCGGTTTTCAAAGCTACCAGCTAACTGAGCCGATCTCTACTCATTATTGACTAAGTAACAGAGAAACCTCTCTGTGTCGACTCTGTGCCTCTGTGTCTCTGTGGTGAGAGTTTTGGTCTTGATTTTGGCAATTTAGCAGAGTGCGCACGGCATACCTCGCTGAAATCATGCTACCACCACAGGCAGCAAAGTCCGCAAGCGCAGGGTAATCAGCAAGCCCACACTGAGTATGCCACCTAGCAGGATGACTACGCCAGCCCAGCCGTGGCTGGCCCAGACCACGCCAGTGAAAGAACCGATCAGGCTGGAGCCCAGATAGTAAAAACACAGGTAGATCGCTGAAGCGACTGCCTTGTATCCCTGCGCCCGGCGGGCTACCCAACTGCTGGCGACTGAATGCGAAGCAAAGAAACCAAAGGTGAACAAGGCCACGCCAGGGATCATGATGAACAGCGAATTAGACAAACTCAGCAACAAGCCCGCCATCATCACCAGCAAGACGACCCACAGCACACCGCGACGGCCTATGCGGTCTACCAGACGCCCTACCCAGACCGAGCTGCCCATTCCCAGCACATACAGCAGGGCAATCGCGCCCGCCGTACTCTGGCTAAAGCCAAACGGCGTGCCCTGCAAGCGATAGCCTATGTAGTTGTACACACTGACAAAGCAGCCCGTCAGCATGAAGGCCAGGCAAAACAACATGCACAGGCCGCCATCTGCCAGGTGCAGGCGCAAGCCCTGGTGCAGGCTGCCCCACACCCGTGCCGCAGGTTTGAAGTTGCGCGCCAGCGGCAAGCTGCGCCAGAACTCCCATGCCGCATAGATGCCGGCAACACCAATCACAGCCATGGCAGTGCGCCAGCCAAAATGATCGCTCAACAGGGCCGACAGCAAGCGCCCTAGCATCCCGCCCATGGCGCTGCCTGCGATATACAGGCCCACCGCCGTGCCCATGGCAGCGGCCTCTATCTCTTCGCCCATATAAGCCACCGCCACAGCAGGCATGCCGCCCAGCGCAAAACCCAATAGGCCACGCAAGAGCAGCAACTGGCTAAAGTCTTGCGTCAGCGCGCACAGCACCGTGGCAATCGCCGCCAGTGCCAGCGCTGCCACCATCATGGGCTTGCGGCCTATGCGTTCGCTGATGGCGCTGCTGATCAGCAAAGACAGGGCCAGCGACAAGGTTGAAATCGACAAGACCCAGCTGCTTTGCGCCGGTGTCAGGCTAAACTGCAAAGCCAGCGATGGCATCAGCGGTTGCATGCTGTACAACAGCGAAAAGGTAGAGAAGCCGCCAAAGATCATGGCGCGGGTGATGTGCCTGAACTCTGGCGTGCCTGCGGCGATGCGGACGGGCTGTTGCGGGGTAGTGCTGACGACGGTCATGATGGCGACACTGGACGATCAAGGAGCGTTCATCTTATATTTGCGCTTTTATAGCGTCCAATATATATTTAAGTCGTTAGTAATACATTTTTTAGATGATTAATTGGTGAGTGTGGTTGTGATTTCGTAGGTTGGGCAACGTTTTACCTGCCCAACGCTGGGCCTTAACAATCGGATACGTTATAGAAAAGCCGAGTGTTGGGCTGATAACCCGTAGCCCAACCTACGCAGCTGAAACGTATACGGTTTTGCAAACCCTACCTCCCTCACTACAAGAAATTTCTTTCCCCACAAAACCATGGAACTCCGCCACCTCAAATACTTCATATCCGTCGCCGAAGAACTCCACTTCACCCGTGCCGCAGAGCGCCTGCACATAGGCCAACCGCCTTTGAGTCACGCCATCCAAATGCTGGAAGCCGATATCGGTGCACAATTGTTTGAGCGCAGCAAACGCTGGGTACGCCTGACGGAAGCTGGCAAACTGTTTTTGCAGGATGCTAGGCATATCCTCGCGCTGTCAGAGCAAGCCAGCGAAAAAGCCCGTCGCGCCCAGCGTGGCGAGATGGGAGAATTGCGCATAGGCTTTACTTTCTCCACCCCATTCACCCCGCAGTTTGCCGCCGTTATCAACAGCTACCGTCAGCGATATCCCGACGTGACGCTGACCTTGCGCGAAATGGCGACCAACAAGCAGCTTGAAGCATTAAGCCAGCACAATCTCGATGTCGGTTTCATGCGCCCGCCCGAAGGGGGCGAGCTGGCACGCGGGGTATCCTCACCGCTGCGCTTTCTCAAGCTGCGTGAAGACCAACTGGTGGCTGTGCTGCCAAGCACCCATGCCCTGGCGAAAAAGAAAAAAGTGCCGATGAAAGACCTGGCGCAAGAACCCTTCATCATGTACCCGCCCAGCGCAGGCACCGGCATTTACCCGAACATCCAGCGGCTCTGCCGCGCTGCAGGTTTTGTCCCAAAAGTGACACAGGAAGCCAATGACGCCTCCACCATCATCGGCCTGGTAGCAGCAGGCTGCGGCATCTCCATCCTGCCGGGTTCGTTTTACACTATCCATTTTGATGGCATCTGCTACCGCCCCATCGCCGATGCGGGCGCGACCACCTCACTGCTGCTGGCAAGGCGCAAAGGTGAGGTGTCGCCGCTGGTGGATGCGTTTGTGAAGTTAGCGGGAGGGTTGGTCTAGGACGGATGGCAATTCAGATTTCAAGCATTGATAATCAAGGGCAAGTTCGTGTCACGCCATTCACGATCGCCCTCAAAACTACCACGCAAATCTTTCTCCTCTGCGTCCTCCAGCGCGCTAAAAAGTTGACGTGCATTGACAAATCCCAGCCGCTCACCTGTTTTTCCGAGATCATCAATCGACTGCTCAGAAAACTCTGCACTCTCATACAAATCAATCAGAAAATCGGCTAACAAATAACGAAAGTCAGAGCCGTAATCTTGCCCAAGTTCACTACTCTCAAGGTAAAGGCGGGCAAATTTTTTCAGCCCATCTCTTTCCATGTGAACATAGTAGATATCACCATTGCTATTGTCAAAAACCGGAGTGATATTCCAGCCAGCGAGATAAGAATTTTCCCCAGATATCTGGGGAAGATAAAAATAGGCAGCCTTAGGGAATTCCCATTCATATTGTAATTCCGAAAATTCATCAGGGTGATCCTGCGCGTAAAGAAACTCTGGAAAAACACCAGCGGCTTTCAGTTTTTCTGTTCTGTTTTCAATGGGTGTAAGCATCTGGCTTTACTCTCTTTCTGGCACTTTCAATCAAACAAATCCATATTAACCGGCACAATAATCTGCGGTTTTTTGGGCTTGATGACTTTCGCTACCTTTTCCACTTTAGGCTTAGGTGCAAACTCGGCAAACATGCGATCAGCCGGATAAGGGCGCAAGAAAGCGCGGGCGAATTCCGGGTCACTGCAGGATAGCCAGTCGTCAAAATCTTCTGGCGGCACGATGACGAGGGAGCGTTTTTCTTCACCGGGTTTGTGGAAGCGGTTCATGAGCGGATGCTCGTCGGCGTTGATGGTGATCTGGGTGAAGGAATAGCTGACGCTGCCGTCTTCTTGCGGCCATTCCTTATACAACCCGGCGACGGCAAAGTCTGGTTCTTCGATGAGGCCTATGCGCCAGCGCTCTGCCTCGCCGCTTTCATAATTGGGTTCAAAGAAGTTTTGCATGGGCACCAGGCAGAGTTTGCCGCTATGCCAGGATGGCGCATAGCTGCGCAGCGATCCCAGCGTTTCTGCCCTGGCATTCATGGTAGAAAAGCGTTTGACGCCGGGTTGCATCCTGGACTTGGGTATCATGCTGTAAGCGCCCAACATAGCTTGCCGCCTGCCCTGATCATCATGACGGATGATGGGGGCATCGTAGTCTTGCCAGACTTCAACATTCCAGTCGTTCATACTCCTGCCGTGGACTTTAAAGTACTCCATCAGCTCTGGGCGCGTGGGGGTGTAGTTGATGCACATTGTAAATTATTGCTGAGGTGGCAGACGGGATGAATACGCCTATTTTCTCACAACATCTGCCGTAGTGAAAATGGTCACCGATTACCGCCTTTCAGTACGTAGGTTGGGCTACGGGGTTTCAGCCCGACACTCGGCGTTTAAACGATGAATACGTTTATTAAAGGCCCAGTGTTGGGCAGATAAAGCGTTGCGTACAACGCCCGGCTCAAGTTACGGTTAATGCTTGCACATCTCCCCTTACCCCTGAAACGCAAAATTAATCTGCCCCGTCAAAGCCGCAGTACCATCCGACGGTACATACACTGCCTGTATCGCGTACCCCACCAAAGCCGCATTTGATACCACCGTTGTGCTCGCCCCGGTCGCATCGGTATTGGCATTTGCACTCATGGTCACCGTGGTCGGGTTGAAGGATACTACCGTCGTGCCTGGTGGGATGCCAGTGCCGGTCAGCACTTGTCCTTGTGTCAGATTGTTGGTGCTGCTGACATTTTCTATCTGGTTGTTGTCGCTGGTGACGGTGCCGGTAAAACTCAGCACATTGGCGGGTATGTCAAAGGCAATGACGTTGGTGGCTGCATTGACTGTGGTGGGGGCGACGCTGGCGGCGACGGCATTCGTCGAGTCGATCAGGTTCAATGCGAGGGTGCCAGCTACCGTTGCGACAGGCAGCACGACGGTGACGCTGACATTGGTGCCTACCGGGAATTGTGGCGGGTTCAGGCTGACGGCAAAGTCGCCGCTGGGGCCAGTCAGTTGTACAGTGCTGGTGGCAACTGCGGGTTGGTAATTGACGTCGCCCGAATACACGGCGGTCACTGTATAGGTATGGGTGTAAGCACCGTCGGGCAGAGCAGGTATGGCAAAACTGGCGCTTGCTGCCTGGCCATTTGCCAGTGGCACTGTCGTTGTGCTGCCCAGCACATCTGCCATGACACAGCCATCGATAAAATAACTGATGCTGCCAGTTGGTGATGCGCCACTACCAGAGACGCTAGCCGCCAGTTGCAGGCTGCCACCTTGCGTGCTGCTGGCGGGTGCTGTCAGTGTCACAGTGGGCATGGGCGAGCTGCCCCAGGTGCTGAGGGTGATGCTGATGTTGCCGACACTGCTTTGCTGGATGTTGGTGCTGCTGCCAAACTTGTCATCGTAAGGAAAGGCATAGGCCAGGCCACTTTCTGTCAGGCCATTTTGGTGCCAGTATTTGACCCAGTAATTGAAAGGCTGCTCGTCTGGATACCAGGTTGTGCTATCGCCCCAGGTTGAGGGGTCACTGAGGATGATGCCGCGATTGAATGCGGCAGAGATGGAATTTTCCAGGTCGCCCTGTACTGCCAGCGCCGCCCCGCTCAGGCCACGCAGAGTGTTGTCGGCAAACACGGCATCACAGGCGAAGATCATTTGCGATGCCGATTCCATGGCCATCGCCGCACTGATCCAGGATGGTGCGGCAGCGACAGGGAAAACCGGCGTGTAATCTGCCAGCGCATTTTGCGTTGAGAAGGGGTAGTAAATCGTATAGCTATTGGGGTCGGTGTTGCTGGCATCTGCCAGAGCCAGCGCATAGCTGCCATCAGACTGCAAGGCGACGCTGCCGCTATACGTGAGTGGCTGACCAAAGGCAGATGATTGCAGGCTGAAGGTATTGCCACCACCGTTCGTAGGCACGCCAGGGCTTGGTGTTGCCGGGCTGGTGAAATACTGCAAAAAGAAGTGATCAACCTGCGCGTTGAAATAATTGCTCAAGGCATCGCTGGCAGAGACGCTGGGGTTTTCGCAAATGTCCTTGGGCGAGACGATACGCATGGGGGCAGCGTCCAGGCATTCCATGAAAGGGCTGGCATAGTCCTTATTGCTTTGCTCTTTGATAAAGGTCGCAAAATTGCTCATGTCAGTGCCGTTGAAAATATCATCACGCACACCAATCACACCCACCGGCCCGGCCATCACCGCTGTCAATGCTGCCGCGCTGGCAGTGGCGGTGGCATCCAGATTCAAGATCATGCTGCTGGGGTTGGCACCTGTTGGCACGCTGACGACGGCGCTGCCTGCGGCAATGCCGCTACCCGTGACAGGCACGCCTTGGACCAGCCCAACCGTGGCCGTCAGATTATTGACTTGATTGCTGCCCGCCGTTGTGTCGCCAGTAAAATTGACGTTATAGGTCTGCGTTGCCGCCGCATCCTTGAAGAACTGCAATTGCATGGGAAGGCCAAAGGCATCGACCTGCGAGGTATCGATATCGACATTGATGCTGCCATCTGCATTTGACTGCACAGTAAATTCCAGAAAATCATAAAACGTGCCGGTACTGGGGTCTTGCGGGCTGGCCGGGCTAGGGGATGATACTGACACCAGCGTCGGCGTCACCGACACTTGCGCCTGCGTCGGTGCGCCGACAGAAATCAAGATGCGCCCGGTATATTGCTGGTTGTTGTTGCCACTGGTATCCCCCGTATAGGCAGGCGCTGGCAAGCTTAGATTGCTGCCCCATTGTGCCAGCGTATAGCTGGGCAAGATCACCCCATCTGGCGAAGCTGGCCCCGGAGGCGGCAAATCATTGACCGCTGTCGGCACCACCTGCGTCTGCCCCTCAGCCGGTGGCACCAGATAATACGTCACCCCAGGCGCTGGCGTCTGGTTGTTACCGGGATTGGTAATGAGGCTGCCGTATATCGTGACCCAGACATTGTCTGCGCTTGCTGGCGTTTTATTGGTAATGACGATGGGGGCGGAAGACTGAATGGTAAAGGAAGACATGGTGAAACGCTCCTTGTATGGTGATGGCATCGCAGGCTGAACAAGCATAAAGCTTGATGCTTATATTTTAAGCAATGCCGATACGCTATCACAATTAAAGCAAGGATGGATACACATTGCCCAGAATTTATGCAGTGCCAGCTGTCAGCCCTCGCAATGTTGACTAGAAAAACTTTTTGATTGGCAGTCTACCCATGAGCATCGACAGCATGATGAATAAACCATTCCAGATCCCACTGATATTTGCCTGAGCTTGAATGCGCTGCAGCCGCTCCTCGCCTGAGTTGCTGACGAAAATAGATCCTGAAAAGTCTCACGCTGAAGTGACCAGGTCACCACGCTATCAAGCCGACATTGACAGGGCAAAGCGCGCACTGAAGGAGCTTGAATAATTCCTTGCCGCTAAAAACCGGTCACCTGCTTAAGATGCGTCACACCGGGATGTTGCAACTTTTTCTCACTTGTCTGCTGAATTGTTGCATACTCGCTAACGCGCAATTACTTGCACAGCCAGCAAGATCAGCGGGAGAAAAAAGTGAAGCACAAGTTCACGCACAATACGGAGAACCTCATGAATAAAAAAATCGCTAGCGCCCTGGTAGTCAGTTTGCTGGGAGCGCTATTGGCAGGATGCGGTGGCAGCTCAGGTGGCAGCAGCAACAATGTGCAGGATACAGGTACGCAAATCCCCCTCAGCACGGGCCTCGTGCCCGTGATATTGCCGGGGCCGGTTCCTGCGAATTCCCCTCCTCCTCCAACCGGTGCCACCTATGCAATGTCATTGGCGATTCCGCCACGCCACCAGTGGAATACCAACTACGGTTATTGCGGTGAAACGGCATTGATCAGTGCGGGTTTGTATTACGGCCAGTATGTGTCGCAATACACGGCGCGCGCTGCGGCGACACCAGGCGTAAATCAAAGCGACGTCAATAGCCAGTTGCTGATTTCGGTCAACGATTTGACTGCAGCAGCCAATATGCATCTGAATGCGGTGGGATGGAATGGGCAATCCAACACGACTACGACCAACCAGTACCTGGCCTGGATCAAGGGCCATGTGCTGGCAGGTTATCCGGTGATTATCGGGGTCTACAATAATTTATATAAGTCAGGCAATCCGTCGGCTGGCTTTTCCAGCTACGATCATATCGTGCCCGTCAATGGCGTTGCCTCCAACCACCCTTTGGTACAGGGATTTAATCAGACCTATTACGCCGACGATATTTTGCAGCTCAGCGACAACGGCGGCAATAACAATGTCAACTACCCCAATCCGGGGGCCAATCCACCGATGGCTGCCTATTTGTTCCAATATGACTTCGGCAGCTTCCAGAAGACTCGCGCCCAGGCTAACTCCCCAACTGCGCCGCCGTATTCGCTGGCCTTGCATAGCAACAGCAGCAATCAAAATGCCGCCGTTGCGATCACCGGTGTCATCGACCTGAATAAGGAAACCGTCCCGGTGCGTCTGGCCACCGATCTAAATGACGAAAGCCTGGCAATCACCAATGGAGCCAATACCGAACCGGCAGCAGTACCACTGACATTGACCGCAACCGTCTACGGTTTGAGCACCGGGGTCAAATACAATGTGTATCAATACAATTCGCTGAAGGCTATCCCAAATTCTGCCTTCAACGCCAACGCGGCTGCAGCCTACCAAAACTTTACGTTCACCGCCACAGATTCGAGCTATGTGCTGCCTGCGGTAAAAATCATGTCGAACCAGGTTGCCGCTTTCCGCGCTGTGCCTGCATCGGCGCGTTAAGGTGGGGTCTTGATTCATTGGTCAAAACCTCATTACTCTAAAATGATCTGTAAAATCACCCGCAAGGCCTGACATATATGAATGCCAGGCCTGCCCCTTCAGCACATCACCACATCGTTAAATAATTAACCTGATATATACCCATGATAAACAAAAGCATATTGATCTTCCTGTTTGCTGCCTTGATTCCATTTTCTGAATGTAAAGCTCAAGATACCAGTGAACTCAACTCCAAAAACACACCAACAAAAATCGACAAACTCTTCACCCCCGAAATTGGTGGAATAAAACAGTTTGTCGAAATTAAGACAGATGATTCAAACAAGCCCGTCCTGCTATTCCTGTCTGGAGGGCCTGGAAGCTCAATGATGAATAATGCGGGTTCCTTTACAGCTATTTTAAAAAGTAAATTTACGATCGTTCAATGGGATCAGAGAGATGCAGGGAAAACCTTGAAGTTAAATCCCTCACCTGTCCAGCCGTCGATTGCGCTCATGGAGAAGGACACCTATCAAGTCATCGAGTTTATAAGGAAAGAGTTAAACCAGGAAAAAATATACTTACTGGGTAGTTCCTGGGGCAATGTTCTGGGTTTTTACATCGTAAAAAATCACCCGGAATTGCTGCATTCTTATTTCGCTGTCAATCCTGTTATCAGTCAGTTAGCCAGTGAAAAAGAATTGCTGGAAGTTTTAAAACAACATTTCAAAGATAATGCTGTCGCCAGCAATGAATTGGCCAGCGTCAATATCCCTCTCAAAATAGATGAAGACCTGCTCTATTTGAGAAAGTGGCTCTTATATAAAGAAGGCAAAGAGTATGCGACAAGTCCTGAATTCAAAAACGGTTTTCTGCAATGGTCAAAGACATGGTCACCTGTGTGGAAAGAAGCAACGAATATTGATTTGCCAAAGACTTTAAAGGAAGTTAACTGCCCAGTTTATTTCCTCGTTGGAAAAAACGATATTCAAACCTTGACCAGCATTACACAGAAATATTTCCAACAATTGAAAGCACCTAAGAAAGATCTATTTTTATTTGATAACTCTGGGCATCAAATTCACAAAGATGAACCAGAAAAGTTTCAGCATATCATCATCAATACACTGCCCGCGACCATCGCTGAAAAATAGAAATTGATTTAATACCTGTCTTGCTTGCCCAGGCGTGCGGCAGTGTGCACGACAGGTCGTTAGCATGTACATGTCTTTACGTTTGGCCGCGAACATTTTTGCTGCATTTGCTGTTCGCGGCGCAAGCCGCTCTCTCTTGAGCGTCAGCCAATGATGTAGCTGGTCCCCTTGAAACGGATAGTGCCATACTGGTATTTGGCAAATGCCATCCATTCGACATAGTCGAAACCGCGTGACATGACTGCATAGAAGCACTGCGTAAGTTTGTTAAGAGCCCAGACAAGTGGCCAGATACGATCCCACTCATCCATGCATTGCCCAATCTCTTCCTCATGGACGGTCGCCACATGCAACTTGGCTTGATCATCCGGGTTACGCTCATACTTTTCCCATGGAAAACCTGCCTTGCGCAAGAGGGCGATGCCACTGAGTTCGGCCAGGTTCTTGATCTGCATGGAGGCTTCCAGCGTGGTTTCTGGATAGATTTCTGTCCAATGCCGGCCGGGGCAAAACTCTTCGCGATAATCGACTACCGGACACTGCCCCTTGCTGTTGATGCGTGCTGCATACTTTCTGACCTTGCTATCCACAAAATTCCAGGCACGGTTTCCCAGTTAATGCTCATGGCTTCGAACACACAAGCCTTACCCGGTATGACAACAGCCTGGTTACTGACAAAGGCTTTACGCCTGGTCAGGCAGCGCACCAGTTGCTTGCCATCTTTGAGCCTTTTGACCGACTGAGCCAGATCGCTGGCACTAAGCACCTGCACTATAGGTGCTACGTCGCAAGAAAAATAAGGGATTTCATATAAGGTGACGGGGATCATTATTTTCTCCCAAAAAAAATCCCAGATGCTGGGCGTACGTGCAGGGTAATCACGGTAATTGTCTACCGGAATTTTATAGTCTCTTGTATGGTTTTGGGGGAGCTGAGATAGTCTGGAGCATAGAATATGGTTCCAGGCCCCAGAAAAAGCGATCTCACAGGAGCACACTTTGATCATCCAGTTCTCTGCCAACGAAGCAGCCATGGACACCAAATATAAAACCGTCACCAATGGTGAAGATTACCTGCTTTTCCAGCGCCATGAAACCCACGGTGGCGAAGACGACACCGGCGTGTACATCGAATACCTGGACCAGGGCGAGGCCGGTGAAAACATCGTCGCCAGTGTGGACTTGAGCAGAGACCTACTCACCATCATACTCGCTGCCCCGCTCTTTTCTGCCAGACACCAGCGCAAAGAGATCCGTAGATTTGAAGTCTGCCTCAGCATCAGCGACGTGCAGTTTTTGGCACTCAGGCAAGGGCTGGAATTGACGTTTTGGGACAGAATGAAGCAATTGACGCTTGCTGAATAACACACGGAAATCGAAAGCTGCACGCGGCACGAGTGCCCACAGATCGGTCAGGCATGTTATTTGTTCGCACATATAGCTATTTTTTTGCACACTGAGTTTGCACACAACTACAATACCAAGACATTCAACTTCATCATGAAAACACGCATATCAGCAAAAATTCAGCACCTGCTGTGCCTGGCTTTGGCACTGCCGATTATGTACCCCACAGATAGTCTGGCTACTACAGACATACCTGTTGCAACCATCAGCAAGCAAATCAAAGAGCTGGTGGCGGCCCAAGAAGTGCAGCTACAGCAGATACGCAAACAGGCTGCTGCAGACCCTGAGCAATACTTGCCCGCGCTGATCACTGCCATCAACCAGCTGGGCAATATCTATCACTATGAAAACCATAATCTGCAAGCCCATGCTGCCTATGCTGAGGCACTACAACTCTGTGAGAAAGCAGAGGCCGACAAGCCCGGCAAATACCTGGCCCAGTTGTATATGCTGCTTAACAATCAGGCGCTGCTATTCGAGACAGAAAAGAACTGGACACAAGCAATCCTGTTCAATGAAAAAGCGGCCACAGTCAGCCGCCTGCAGGCAGCGAAAGCTAGTGAAACTTATTTGCCACAACTCACCACGGTCTTATATTACCTGGCAAATCTTTACAGGGACCAAAGGCTTATCACAGAGGCAAAGGCAGCTTATGTTGAAGTGATAGCGCACTGTCGGGAGTTGATCAAAAAAGATGCAGCATCTTATGAGCCATTCCTGGCCTTCTCGAACTTTTATTTGGGCTTGATACATTATGGTGAAGAGAATTATGCTGCTGCAAAACCGCTTTTAGAAGTTTCATTGCCCTTATACCGTGCAGCAATCGCGCGGGATCCTAGCCTCAAAAAAGAGCTTGCTATCGTCCTTGGAAATCTGGGTCACATCGCCATGCTGGAGCAGAATTACGCCCAGGCAAGATTACTGCTTGATGAAGCCTATCGCGTGTATCCGAAAGTCAAGGTTAGCAACCCGGGATTCTTGTATTCCTATGCCACCACGCTCACCGATCTGGGAGAGTTAAACCAGATGGAAAATCGCGAGACGCAAGCACAAATTTTCTATGACGAAGCGATCTTCATCTATCGACAACTTCCCGCCCGTCATCTGGAAATAGTCCGCCCTTTGTTTGCGGCTGCACTGACAGAACTGGGCAATAGCTATGCCCAGGCAAGGCTGACCGACAAAGCGCGTGTGGTGTTTGAAGAAGCAGTTGAACAATGGCGCAAGCTGGCTACCGCCCAGCCTGATCCCTATACCCTGAATCTGGCCAGAATGCAGGTTCAGCTTGGCCTGATCTATGTCCATCAGAACAAGTCCCTGCAAGCGCAAACTGCATTTGAAGAAGCCAGCAAATTGTATGCTGCTGCCCGCCCAGAAAAAATTCAAGATGTACTGTCTGATCACATTCTGGCGCTATCCCAATTATTGAGACTCAGCGTGGCAGAAAAGCGTGATGATGACGCGTATAAACTGTCTGACCGACTGAAACCGCTGTTGCTCCAGCAATCCCAGACGCATCCGAAACCTAAATAATGAAGTGAAACAGCTGAAAAAATCGTCAAGCTGTGCGCAAATTCTTTTTACCAGTGCTTACGCAAAATTGTCACAGCAAGGCTATCGCTAAGGAAACCTCCCTGGCAAGGGAGGTTCGTTCCGTTGGCGGACAACATGTTGTCCGAAACCCCAACTTTACCTATCGCTAAGGAAACCTCCCTGGCAAGGGCGGTTCGTTCCGTTGGCGGACAACATGTTGTCCGAAACCCCAACTATACCTATCGCTAAGGAAACCTCCCTGGCAAGGGCGGTTCGTTCCATTGGCAGACAATATATTGCCTGAAACCCCGACTACACCGTAGCGACGAAGACAGTACTTTAGTATGCGGCTCATAGGAGAGGAGCTGCAACGCAGCTGGGGCGGTTTTGCGCGAGTCCTATTTACAATACTTTGTAGCAAGCTTTTTAAGCGATGCACCAGTACAATACCGGCTGATTCATTTTCCAATATTAACAAGATGATGCTGGTCAAATTTCGCCCTCTGTTATGCCTGGCCCTGGTGCTGCCTGCCGTATATAACCCGACTGCCTTCGCCGCCACAGAAAAACAGGCCACGATTACCAGTGAGAAAATCAAAAAGCAGGTCTCTTCCAATGAAACCCTGATCAATGATCTGCGCAGACTGGCAGCAGAGAACCCTGACAAATATCTGGCACAACTGATCGCGGCCATCACCCGGCAAGGCACGGTTTACCACAAGGAAAATCGTTATCAACAGGCGCACATCGCTTATCAGGAAGCGCTGGAACTGTGCGAAAAAGTGGCTGCAGAGAAGGCAGAGAAGTATCAGGACAACCTTTATATGGTGCTCAACAACCTGGCATTGCTATTCCAGGCAGAAAAAAATTGGTCACAAACCAGGGTCTATTTTGAAAAAGCGATTGCCGTCAGCCGCCTGCAAGTCGAAAAAAGCCGCGAAGCCTACCTGCCGCAATTGACCTCAAGCTTATATACCCTGGCAGATTTTTACAAGACACAAGGCCAGCGTCCACAAGCACTGGCTGCCTATGATGAAGTCATCGCCAACTACCGCCAGTTGATGTTGCAGGATGCCTATACCTACACGCCCAGACTGGGCAGCGTGTTTTTTTATGCCGGTGTGGCTCAGTATCAGGAGAAGAAAATACCTGAAGCAAAGCAGATGCTTGAAGAGTCCATTGCACTGTACCGGCTTGCCATACTAAAAGAAGAAAAATTCAAACCAGAATTGGCGCTCAGCCTGTCCAACCTTGGTGTCGCCAACAAGGCCGACAACAAGTACGCTGCAGCACGGCTGGCCTTTGATGAAGCCATCGCCATCTATCAGGCTGATGACAAGAAAAGCGCCCATGCCCAGTTTGTCTATGCCAATACACTCAAAAACATGGCAGATTTGAATGCCATCGAAAACAAGAGAGAGCAGGCACAAATATCTTATGAAGAAGCGGTCAAGGTGTACCGACAGATACCTGTCATTTACGCGAATGAAGCACTTCCATTCTTTGCCTATTCTCTTCTTGAACTGGCAGGCATTTACAAACAGAAAAATCTCTACCCGCAAGCAATCAACACCTTTGGTGAGGCGGTCGCCAATTATCGTCAGCTAAGCCAGAAAGATACTCAGGCTTACACACCAAATCTGGCCAAAGTACTTTTGAATCTGGGCTTTGTCCTGCACATTGATAAAAAATATGCCGAGGCAAAAAAAGCGTATGAAGAGTCAGCGAGTTTTTACCGCCTTGCGGCATTGAAAGAACCCAGGTTCAATGCCGGGCTGGCGCAGGCCCTGAGCAATGTTGCCCTCATCAGCAAGCTGGAAAACAAAAGCCCTGAAGCGCGGCTGACATTTGAAGAATCCATCGCCCTTTATAAGGAAGATATAAAAAACAATCCCGCGTCCCTGCATGGTTATGCGGTGACACTGGAAGCCTTTGCCGAATTGAACAAGAATGAAAAAAAACTGTTACAAGCCCAGGCAGCGTATGAAGAAGCCATCAGCGTTTACAAGCAAGAACTGGGGACAGAGCCAGCCCAGGCCTTGCCGGCGCTGGCATCGGCACTCAACAATCTTGGCGATGTGTACTGGGAACTAAAGCTGAAGGACAAGGCTGTCAGTACATTTGAAGAGGCTGTCGGCCACCTGCGCCAACTAGCCGCCACCACACCCGACCCGCATGCGATGAGTCTGGCAAGAACACGCCTTTCTCTGGGCCTGTTATATATTGAAAATCGCAAGCTCCCGCAGGCGAAGCAAGCGCTGGAAGAAGCCATCAGCCTGTATCGCCCCTATCTGGATAAAAATCCGGGGCTGACCAATAATCTCGCGCTCGCTTATAGCAAGCTGGCGGATATCCTGGATAAAAAGACTGAGACAGAACAAGCCCGTGCTGCCTATACTCAGGCACTGCCCCTGTATCGCAAGCTGGCCAAGCAAGATCTTGACAAATATTCGCCCTCTTTGGCGAGTGTCATACTTAACCTGGCTGAACTTGAATATCAGAAACTACGCTTTGATGAGGCCCGCATCTTATATGAAGAGGCAGCTAACGAATACCGTCGTTTGTTTTCAAAAAATGCGCCACTATACGCCGTCAGTCTGGCAAAAACACTGCGCGATATGGGAAGTCTTCTTATTATCAAGCAGGATAGCCGACGTGCAGAAGCAATGCTCAATGAGGCAATCGGCATATACCGTCGCCTTAACACCAGTGATGCTTCCCATTTGATGGAACTGGCCAAGGCAAGAAGTCATCTGGCGTCACTTTTTATGCAGCAGTCCAGGCTGACCGAGGCCAGAAAAATCTATGAAGAGCTGGTTCCGCAATTCCGCACGCATGTGAAAATCGATCCCGACATCAACATTTATTTGAATATTGCACTCTACAATTTATCAGAGATTAATTTAAAAGAAGGGCGCAATGATGAGCTTCGCAAAAATTATGCAGAGTTGCTGCCGCTCTTGCGCACACAAAGTGAAACACAAGCAAGCACTGAGAATTACCTTCTGGCATGGGTAATCAGAAATTCAGGCGTCATGGCAATACAAGACAATGATTATGCCAAGGCGAAAACACTGCTCAAAGAAGCAAGCAGTATCTATGGCAAAGTCATAGAAAAGCACGTGCAGCTATTGCCCCATCTTGCCAACAGCCTCTATTATCTTGGACGCGTGGAACAGCAAACCAGCAATACCGCTGAGGCACTCCATGCATATCAGGAAGCTTATGCCATCGTACAAAAACAGGCTACATTAAGCCCCGAACAGCAAAATGAAAAAGCAGACATGCTTGTCAGAATAGCCGATATCAATATCACCAATGGCAACCTGGATGCGGCACAAAAACTGATCAACGAAGCGCTGTCTATCCGCCGACCACTGGCAAAAGAGCAAGCTGATCTTTACATAAAAGACCTGGTTCAAACTCTTTTCATACAATGCCGCATTTACATCAAGAACAAGGATCAGCAAAAAACCAGGGCAGCTTATGAAGAAATAACCCAGCTCGCCAATCGTGCAGAGTTACTGACACCTTATCTGCTATCGCGTATTGAAGAATTGAAGAAAACCGTCAGCGCCTTTGAGAAGCAATAGGGTTTAGCTGGGCAGTTCAGCAAGCTGGAGTAACGAGAAACAGGAGAATATTTCACTGCTACAAACTCAGGATACTGTCACGTATCCAAAAGTGCGGCAATGGGTGGCGGTGCTTACTCGTCACCTCATCAGCATAGTCAGGATAAAAAAATTACTCCGCCGGTATCCTGCCACCGCCCATCCGGGCACGCGTGGATGCGTTCAATCTTGTAGTCGCCAGGATGGAAAGCAAATAGGCACAAGGCTGAAAAACATGCAGGAACCATTGTTACTGCATGTTTTATTTCGATGGCCTCCATTCAGCCGCCAGTTTCTTTGCTTGCGCGATTTCGGCATTGGTCATTTTCTGTTCCAGATTCTGCATCTGCCCCATGGCAGAGTAATTGCCCTTGCTATTGGCCAGATAAAGGAATTTATAGGCTTCGACATAATTGTCGTTAACAGGCTGCTTACCTTGCAGAATCAGGCCCATCCATAAACAAGCTTGAGGATCACCATGTCTGGCAGCAGTGGCAAAGAGTTTTTCAGCTTCTGCCTTGTCATGAAAATTTTTATCCGTCATATAAATCAGGCCAGCCTTGACCCTGGCTTCATCTTTTCCATCAGACCAATCCAGGTCAGAATCAATCACCTGTCGGTAGAGAACCATTGCCTTTTGTTTGTCACGGCTTGTTCCTACCCCTTCATCATGCAGTTTGGCCAGTTCCAGTTTACATGCGTCCATCTCTGCACATTTGGAATACCAGTAGTAAGCTTTTTTTCCGTCTTCCTTATTGCCATTGCGTGCATTTTTCGCATATTGATAACCCAGGTGTACCGGTGCCACCAGATCACCTTTTTCTGCCAGTTCTGTCCATATTTTCATGGCCAGTTTGAGGTTGCCTCTATCCATCGCCACTTCTGCATCGCGCATGTCTGCGGCCATTGCCTGAGATGAGAAGACGAACATGGATAGCGCCAGGTATTTTTTGATCATGGAAGACATCGAAGGTACGCGCCAATTTTTGAAAACAAAATCATATAACTGTATCGGCAAAAAGACTATTTTTATTTCATACAGAACCAGCCTCCGGCGCAGACACATGCCCCACTTCATACACCTGCACATGCGCAGGAAAACCCGCGGCTAGTGCGGCAGTTTTAGCCACTGCCGCATCGCGCCATAAAATAAAACGCACCAGTGTCCATTCATTGGGATCAAAGGCCACTAGTGTTGCCAGCACGCCATCTTGTTCGCTGATGCTCTTTGCGGCGCTCGTTTCTTCTTCACGCAAGTTGCCCAGTGCAGTATAAGGCGCAATAGTGCTGAGCTGCCGGGTAGCGAATTTCGCGTTGCGCACCTGCTCACTAACGTGGCTATGCCATACCGACCACTGCTTGACCGCAGGCCAGCTAAAGGCATGCGAGACAGCCTTGAAGCCATCGCCGCAGAGAAAATTATTCATGCCCTCATTGTCATTCCACAGATAAAAAGGAGCGTAGACATTCTGGCTCGATGCCGTGGCTATACTGTCTTTGCTGGCATGCAGATAGGCCTTGAAAGCCAGGCCGGGGAAGTTGTCCAGCATATGGCCTTTGCTGGCAATGCGCTGGCGCACGATGTCCATGTCGTAGTCGGCAGGGAGGGTGAAGTTGTATTGCATGGCGATCATGTTGTTTTCCTTTTCAGGTGAAATTGCTTGTCATTGGTAGTTTTTTTAAAAACCGGAAATCTCACCACAAAGACACAGAGACACCTAGGTGGCACTGAGGTTTTTAAGAGGAGAAAATCGCTCGGCATCAATGAATACCGTCTCTGTGTCTCTGTGTTAAGAGGTCTTGATTCGTCTCGTCTTCAGCCGGGATGTGCCTCACTCATACCGCGCCACCCCGTCATATATCACCCCACCACTGAACGACCAGTCCTCAGCCGCCGTGGTATTGATGATGACCATCACATCCTCTGCCCTCAGCCCCGGCGACTGTGCCAACAGCTCAACCAGGCGCAGGTAAAACGCCTGCTTGATAGCGGCACTGCGCTGGCGGCCAGCGGTAATCTGTATCAGCACAAAATCATCCGACCTTGGCTGGCCCTGGTGACTCAGATAATCTCGGTCAAACACCAGCTCATAGTCTTCATGCTGCTGGATGATCTGGAAGCGGTCTTTGAGTGGCACTTCATACGCATCGACCAGTGCCTGATGCAAAGCATCAGACAAGGCTTGCAGGTATGCAGATGATTTACCCTTTAACAGGGATACGCGGCTCATGGGCATGATTTACTCCTTTGATTTTGCCGTAGTTTGATTGGCAGGTAACTGGCGCAGTGCACTGATGGCCGACGCAGCCGTAGGCCAGCCCGCATAAAACGCCAGGTGGGTGACAACTTCCACCAGCTCGGCCTGGGTGATGCCGTTGTCCAGCGCACGCTGCAAGTGGAAGGGTAATTGTTCACTACGATTCAGTGCGATCAGGCTGGCAACTGTGATGAGGCTGCGTTCTCGCAGTGGCAGGCCCGGCCTTTGCCAGATGTCATCGAACAAGATTTTGTCGGTCAGTTCGGCAAACCTGGGGGCGATGTCGCCCATCAGTTCACGGGCGATGGTGCTGGGGGTGATTTGCATGCTGTAACTCCAAAAAAGAGGTTGACAGACACAAGATACGCCACTATCTTCATTCATAAAATCAGATAATTTCAAACCAATCATTCCAAAAAACGGGATGGACAAAAAATAAACAAAAGGAATAAGCCAGTGAGCAAGATCACCTTTGACCTCGACGTCATGCGCACCTTTGTGACCGGCATAGAACTGGGCAGCTTTGCCAAGGCGGCAGACAGGCTGGGCCGCTCCACCTCGGCCGTCAGCGCACAGCTCAAGAAACTGGAAGACCAGGTCGGCAGCCCCATCCTGCGCAAATCCGGGCGCGGCATGCTGCCGACGGCAGCGGGCGAAACCCTGCTGGCCTATAGCCGCCGCCTGCTGGAACTCAATGACGAAGCCGCCGCTGCCGTGCGCGGTGTTGACCTCGAAGGCTGGATCAGGCTGGGCATACCCGAAGACTTTGGCGAACGCATACTCACCGACGTGCTGGGCCGCTTCGCCCGCGCCCACCCCAGGGTCAGGATAGAAGCCAGAATCGCCCGCAACGCCACCCTGCTCGACCTCATCACCAGCGGCCAGCTAGACCTGGCGCTGACCTGGAACAGCGACATCACTACCCCGCACAGCGAGCACCTGTGCGACTTTGCCATGCACTGGATAGGTGCGGCATACCCACAACTGCAAGCCAGCTATTCCGGCGATGAACCCTTGCCCCTAGTCGCCTTCGAAGCGCCCTGCCTCATGCGCAGTTGCGCCACCAGCGCGCTGGACCGCGCCAACATTCCCTGGCGTTTATCCTTCACCAGCCCCAGTCTCAGCGGCATCTGGGCCGCCGTCGCCGCAGGCCTGGGCGTGACCGTGCGCACCGCCGTTGGCCTGCCCAATCACCTGCGCATCATCGATAACCCCACCCTGCCCGCCTTACCCATACTGGGCCTGAGCCTGCACCGCCTTGAAGCCGAGCCAGCCGTGGCAGTGCAGCGACTGCGCGAGATTATTGTGGAGGCCTTGATGGGGGAAGATATGGGCCAGCAGCTCAGGGCGGCGTAACGGTTGGAAGGGTGGTCGCGCAGGCTACAGCAACATTACGCAGCCATGTCATATCAAAAACTTTCAGATCAAATTCGTCTTTTCCTACATAACAACATGCTCACAAAACCCGATCTCATTACAATGATAAGAACTGCCTGGACAGACGCAACACCACCGCAGCCAGACAACATCTCGCAGCCAACTTATGACGACGAGGGCGTTGCCGACTACTTCAGCAACAAGCCATGGCAGGGGCAAAGTGCTGCACAACTGCGCCGCCTGACTCATGCACTCACATTTTTTACCGACGAGGCATTTGTCTATTACCTGCCCGCATACCTGATTGCCGACATCGAAGAACCGGAAGTGTCTGACACCAACGCAGAAGGTATATTATCCAGACTTGCCAGCTCTGAAGGCCCGACAATGGCGTCAAGGCTGAATGCTTTGCAGAGATCAGCAGTGCGCGCTTACCTATCGTACTTTCAAGAGCGAGACTCTGGCCCCTACGATGACAAGTGCGCACGGATACACAGATTTCTTGATAAAGTGGATGAGCATGGTTGAATAGTGTTTCAACGCTGACGAGGCTACTGTTTGCATCGCCTGATCTACTCAGGTAGCATCTGTGCCAGGTGGTGATTCAAGAACAACGACTTTTCAGCAGACATCTACCAGGAGGCAGCATGAAACGTGTAGTTGGCATAGGCGGTGTGTTTTTTAAAGCAAAAGATCCCAAAGTCCTGGGTGCATGGTATCGCGAACATCTTGGTTTTGACTTGAGCGAATGGGGCGGCGCAGTATTCGACGCCAATGGTGCCAGCACTGACGCGAAAACAGCCTGGTCATTATTCCCGGCAGACTCCACCTACTTCGCCCCCAGCACCCAACCCTTCATGATCAACTACCGCGTCGATGATTTGCACGCCCTGCTCGTCGCCTTGCGTGCCGAAGGCTGCTATGTCGATGCCAAGGTGGATGAGTCAGAATACGGCAAGTTTGGCTGGGTCATGGACCCTGAGGGTAACCGGGTGGAGTTGTGGGAGCCGCCAAAAACCTGATATGCCATATCCCCGCCTTTGGAACTTTCGCATGAGAACCCATAGATTTCTGGATGAGGATAGCAGATGAGATATCATTATGGAAATACGATGGAAGGATGCCATGAACAATACAAGCAACGAGTTTGACGAAAAAGAGTATGTCCGCGATCAACTGATCGACCGGGTGAAAAACATTATCGGTGGTCTGATCGGCATTCGCTCAGAATGGCTGGGAGACGAAGACGATAAGGCATCGCCTGATCAGGCACTCATACAACGGCTGGTGCAGGAGCAAAGTGCCTATGATGCTTTGCGATGGGATATTGCCTTGCTCAGTCATGACGAACTCGAAAAAGCCGTGGTGAACTATGGCGCACAATTGGAAGCAGAACAGGCGCAAAGAGTCGCTTTCATGAAGGTTGCGGGCAGCCATGGATAATAATGGAAAATTGCCAGATGAACGGCACGAGAAGATTTTCAGGGAACGTATCGAAGCGCCCATGCTGGCGCGGACGCGCGCAGTTGAAGGGTCTGAACAGCTTACCGCCATTTTTCTGGGTGGGCAGCCAGGCTCAGGCAAAGGTGGTTTGACCCGCAAGGCAGAGCAAGAACTGCAAAAGGAAAATACCATCGTCATTGACGTCGATGCCCTGAGAGAGAATCACCCCAAGTACCAGGCATGGCAGCGTAATCCGGAAACTGAAAAAATTGCCGCTGACCTGAGCCACGAAGATGCCAGTGCATGGAGTAAAAAACTGTTTGCTTCAGCGGTTGAAAACAGGCGGAATATCCTGGTCGATGGCACGCTGGGCAGCCCGGCCAATGCCGAGAAGCAATTTGCTGTCTTGAAAGAGGCAGGCTACGACATTATCGTGCGCGGTCTGGCAGTGCAGCCAGAAGTCAGCCACCTGGGCGTGCTCAAACGTTTTGAAGAGGGCAAGCAAAGCCAGCAGCCACGCTGGGTGCCACCAAATGTTGAAGGGGCAGCGTATGAGGGCTTACCAAAAACCCTGCACCTCGCTGAAGTCAAGCAGGCAGAGTACGGTGCCAAGGTCCAGGTTCTCGATCGTGGCATGAACGTCCTGTTTGATAATCGAGAAGCAGGCTTGCATGGCACTACCACGCCAATGGCTGCAAAAATCCTGGAACAAGAACGTCAGCGTCCTTTGCGCAGCCAGGAATTACAAGCCTATGCAAAGGATTGGGAAACGGTTGTGACCTCGATGACGAAACGCCAGGCACCAGAAGCGGAAATCACCGAAGCCAAACGCCTCGCAACGGAAATGAGCAAGGCACCCCATGCGTCCGGCACATTGAAAGACACACCTGACGCAATATCCGATAAAAGTTCCGAGGTCAGGCTGGGCGATGCAAAAAATGACAAGCAAGTTCATGCCAAAAAGACTGATGCACCATCTCAAGACGACATGAGTTTGCTGAGCATGCCAGTATCACCGTCTAGCAAACTTCTGGAGAGGCAGATCGAACCTGTATTGTCAGGTGCGAGTATCTCTGCGAGCAAGATCAAATAATTAGGACGAAGGGTTGGATTTCGTAAACACACATTCTAATTCATTGATTCTCTATCATTAAATTCTAATGCTTGTCTCGGCTTGATTTTCAGCGGCGAGCCGATTACAACACTGATATTCTTGCATTTCCATAGCTATGGAATTTAACAAGTAAAGTAATGAACTTAAATTTATTTATTTCGCATTTAGGCAAGGATGTTTCAACGTCATCACTCGCATTACAATTCAGTAGTATCGGCATCGATTTGACAAACGAGTTAGTTCTTCCAGAAGGAGAATTTGATTGTTACATTGAGCGACCAATCGACGGTATATGCTTCGTATTTACAGATGATGCCATGTTTTTAGGCAAGAAGACGCAGGCACTAGGGTCCGGCCCCCTATACTTCTCTGGAATATTTCTCTATGCAGAAGGAAGGGATAGCTATTCGCAGTTTCGCAGTGATATTCCGTTTGGCCTTAGCTTTACCATGAAGCATGAAGATATGATCTCAAAACTCGGAGTTCCGACTTGGCAAAGATTTAGAGAGGATGGAACGCTTGCGGCGGATCGTTGGGATAACAAAGCTGAAGTCCAGATACATATTTCCTATTCGATAAATGATGGGCGACTTGTTTTAGTTTCACTTCAAAAACCAAACCTTTCGTAATTGCGCGGGGGCAGGGTCAGGTATGACGCTAATACAAGTCTAACCTGACGGGCGATTGCGCGCTGCTAAACGCTGCTATGCGCTAAAAATATCTGCCCGCAGCGTCATCCAGCCCCCCTATAAGCTCTTTCACACTGATTCTGACGCTATCAAAATTTTCTACCTCGTCCCATGACTCGTATTCTGAAATTTCCATGATAAATGGTTCAAGTCCCAGACTTGTCAATCCAGACAGCAGCGCGCGAATATTATGATCCGCTTCTGGATGATCGTTCAAAAAGAGTTCGCCGCAAAAAAAAATACCGTCTTTACCGCTGGACAATTTGCTGACTATGGAATCAATCGATAAGCCTACGACAGCTCTGATTAATTTGACTGCTTCCAAACTACGGGTTGGCGTTGCGATAGAGATGGTTATTTTTGACATGACGACGAAGTCTTGAGCACTTTAAAAAACAGTGAAATTCTGGATGCGGTAATTGCAGCTTCGATTCAAGAATGGACATAGGCTATCGTCAACAGCGTATCATCTGCAAGACTATCAAATAGTGCTCTTTCATCCGGGTCTTTCAGAAATACGCCGTCTTTGATAACTCCTGAATAGTTCAGCAGATGGCCAAGATCATAGCTGTTTATATACGCATTTCTTGGTAGGCGTAACCTGTCGATAGCATTGTGATTTGGATACTTCCATAGGAGATTTTTCAAATGCAATTCCTCCCGAGAAAGTTCGTCCCAAAGTGACTCGTCAGGGCAAAGCATGGTAGATATAGCCTTTACGGATGGCTGCTCAGCCCATTCTGTATAGGTTTTTTGATAAAGTTCATCATTGTATTTATCCGTTTTGTACTTAGACCAGAGAGTATCAAAAGCTTCCCAGCTTTGCGACCCGCAGGCTACCATTGCCTGCTCCCAGCGTTCGGCTGTGCATCTATCTACAATTTCCCACATGCTGGTGAGATCAATCGCCGATTTTTTGGCGGAACCTGCAAAACCAGTAACGACAGAAAATTCTTCGGCCAAGTTCACATCTACCCCTGCTGCGTCAGGCTTCAATTTCCAATAACTGAGCGTGCCTTCAAACCAGTCAAAGAAACCTTCCGGAATTGTGCGCTCAATCACCGAAGAAATTTCACCGTTCGCATTCAGCACTATCCAGCCATTTTTTTGTGCCCCAGTTAAATCAGGTTCGTTGCCATCTATAAGAATGTCGACCACGTACATTCTCTTTACCCAATTCAAAAAGCTGTCTTCGGCTTTGGACCCTTTCTCGTAATACGCCTTTGCTTTGTCCAATATTTCAACTGAAAGTACATACTTCGAAAGAGGATCGGCATATTCAGTACGCTGAAACTTGCCAAGCTGATCCAGGAAATTGTCGCCAATTACAAGTATGGTTCGGTGTCCCATTTTTATCTGCTTTGAATTTTAAATGTAAGGAAAAGTCCACACCTGATTGCTTAATTTATTTGCCTTTGTTCACTACGATCTTCCCTCGCATTCGTATATAAATATCGTCGAGATTCATCGCCAGCGCCTCTTCCACTGATTCAAGATTTGCACAATTGTCTACAGTCAGTCTCTTCAAATTTGGTGCAATCGTCATCAATCCGTTCAGTGATTTTAGATTACGGCAATAGTGAATCTCCAGCTTTTCAAGATTAGGTAACTGAGGCAAATGGAGTAGTGATTCCTGGTTGCACCAATTGAATGCCAATTCCCTTAATGACACCGGCAACTGAAGTGCAGAAAAACTCAAGTCTTTTGATTTATATCGCCAGATATGCAAGCGATTCAAGGAGCTAAGTTTTTCGAGTCCTGCATCATTTTTGACAGGTTCCCACACCATTGTTGCAAGCTTAGGAAAACGAGAGAAATCTATCGCTGGGCGCTTGGGGAAAATCCCCAGATATTCAAGGTTTTCCAGATGGTATATACCGCCGACATCTTTCAGCTTAATGTCCCAAAACCAAAGTTGTCGTATCTGAGGGAGTTGAGTCAAGAAGTCCAGATTACTTTCTTCGAAACCAAAATCTGGATTGGCAAAGATGCCCTGGATATGACGCTGCTCAATCTCGGCAATGCAATCCGCTAGCTGCGCACTTTCGATACCAAGTGAATGAGTAATGCCCAGATCCGATGTTTCGAGAAATTGTCCTGTTCTTGATACTGGCATATTCGTCCTGATCGCTATTTACCTGCTTGTTTTAAGAGTATATCTGGCCATTGAAAGAAAGCGGAATTCTTTGTCACTGCCGACCATGAACCGATCGAGCAAACAAGGCCTTACCCCTCGCCAACCACCTCCCCTTCCCCCCATCAAACCCCGCCCCCACTGGCATGGTGTAAGCCAAATTCGCTGGCAACCTGACCTGTATCGCCGTGCCTTCGCCTGCCACTGATTTCATGAGGTAGTTTGCGCCCATGGCCTCTGCGCGTTCTTTCATGCCTACCAGGCCCCAGTGTCCTTCGCGCTGGCCTGCGTCGGCGATGGCGGGGGGGAGGCCCTGGCCGTTGTCGGCGATGCGCAGGGTGAAGTGGTCGCGCTGGTATTCGAGTTCTAGCGTGACCTTGCTGGCGTTGGAGTGGCGGGCGGCGTTGAGCAGGGCTTCACGGGCGATGGCGTGGATTTCATTGCGTATGGGTTCGCACAGCCAGCGTGGTTTGCCGCGCTGGATGAGGGTGAAACGTTCATTGAGCAGGATGCTGCCGTATTGCTGGAGTGCGTCTTCGAGTTCTTCGGGCACGGATTCGCTGCGCAGGTCCATGATGTGTTCGCGGCCTTCGACCATGAGTTGGTCGGCAAGGTCCAGGGTTTGTTCCAGCTTGGCGCGTTCTTCTGAATCGCTGGGCAGGCGGCGGGCCTGGCTGTCAAAATACATGATGAGGCCTTGCACGCTTTGCAGCAGGGTGTCGTGCAGACCACGGGCGATGCGGGCGCGTTCTGCCAGTCTTTCATGCATGAGGTCTTGCATGTGGGCCGTCAGGTAGCGCACGCGCAGCAGGTAGATGGCATACAGGCAGGCAGCGGCCAGCGCGATTAGCAAGGCGATGAACCAGGGTGTTTCTGTGAAGACGGGGGTGATGCCTATCTGCATGGTCGCGCCTTGCTCGTTCCATACACCATCTTCATTGGCGGCCTTGACCATGAAGCGATAATTGCCCGGTGGCAGATTGGTGTAGAAGGCTTCGCGCCGCCCCTGCGGGTCTTGCCAGCCCTTGTCATAGCCTTGCAGTTGATATAGAAAGCGGATGCGCTCTGGCATGCTGAGGCTGAGTGCGGTAAAGCTGATCTGTATATCACGCTCTTCTTTTGGCAATTGCAGTGCAGCCTGTGCTGCGTAGTCTTTGCCTGCCGCGTGGATGGCGGTAATTTGTACAGATGGTGGCAATGCATTGCGGGCGATGTGCTGGGGGTTGATGCTGGCGATTTCGCTGGCGGTTGAGAACCATAGCCTGCCATCACTGCCTTCGATGAGCGAAGGCAGTGGGCGTAGTTGCGGTGCGCTGCCGAGCAAGCCATCAAGTGCTGTGAAGCGTTCATGGTTTGCGGCATGGGTGGGGTCACGCAATAGCTGTTCGACTTCTTTGGCAGGGATATGGATAATGCCGTCGGCGCTGTGCAACCACAGGTCACCAGTAGCGGTGCGGACAATGCCGGAGATGCCACGCAGTGGCTGCCCACCGCTGATCTTGACTGGCACAAAGCGTTTGCCATCGCGCTTGTCATCGTACATAGCCAGACCAAATTCGCCACCGGCCCAGAGCCGCTCTTCATCCGTTTGCAGGGCCAGTACATTGCCGAGCGCCAACCCCTGGGCGTCACCTAAGACTTGTATGCGCTTGCCGTCAATGAGGGCGATGTGGTTCTTGAGATAGCCAGCCCAGACTCGGCCTGCGGCATCTTTGGTCAGACTCATGACGGTCTCGGTGGGGAGGCCATTGAGGCCGCTTTGCAATTGCCATTTACCCTCATTTAAATGGAACAGACCCTTGCGCGATACCGATACCCATTTTTGATTTTTCTGGTCAATGACCATGGCCTGGATCTGGTTGCCTGTAATATCGGGCGGCATGGGAAAAATCCTGAATCTGCCTACATCGCGTTGCCACAGTGCGTTATCGTTACCCAGCCAAAGCCTGCCATCGTCAGCACGATAACTCATGCTGAAATGCGTATCCAGTACTTGCTGGTGCTCGCCATTGGCCTTGAAGCTGCGTACAGGCCCGGCAAAATCAGCGGTGATGACTTCTCCATCGCCAGCACTAGCCATGGCAGGATGGTCAAACGGCAGCGCCACCGGCAATATCTGCAGGCGGTTGCGGCGCAGGCGGTCTAGCCCGTGGGACGTGCCTATCCAGATATTGCCTTCCCTGTCCTGGAAAAAAGTTTGCGGCAGCGGGCCACTCATGCCGCTTTGTTTGGTTAACAGCTGATCGGTGCCGCTGCTGGCTGGCCAGGGAGCTCGGCGGCGTTCGAGTGCGTGTGTACGCAAAATCCACATGACGCCTTCGCGGTCAAAGAACATGCCGTTGCCTTCTATCTCGGGCTTGGGTGCAGGATTATTTGCCGGTGCTCTGGTATGCATGCGGTAGAACTTATAGGTGCCGTCCGATGCCCACAGTGTGCCGTCGGGGCTTTCTGCCATGGCCATTAAATCGAGCCTGGGCCAGGCCTGGGTATAGCGGGCTTCACCCGGCTGGCGGTAATAGACACCGCCCTGGACTGATACCCATTGCACACCGGCCTTGTCAAACAGGATTTGTCGGGCCAGGATACGCGGCAAGCCGGTCTCTGGGCTAACGGCATTGAACCGCTGCGCGCCTGGTATCAACGATGCCAGCCCTTCACGGGTGGCAGCCCAGATCGTGCCGTCTGGGCCCAGGGTCATGCTCATAACGGTGCCGCCCGGCAGGCCGTCTGCCTCAGTAAAATTGCGTACGCTGCCCTTGTTGAACATGCTGATGCCACCCAGGCGGTAACCTACCCACAGGCTGCCATCGGGAGGGGCCAGCAAACCCAGCACATTGCTGGAACGCAGGGCGTGGCCCTGGACTTTATCCATGCGTTCAAAGCGTACCCCATCAAAGCGGAACAGGCCTGTGGGCGTGGCCATCCACAACCAGCCATCGGTGGTCTGGGCAAATTTGAGTACGTCTACGGGTGCGCCGTTAAGGCCGTTCCAGGCGGTGTGGGTATAGTCAGACAGCAGGCGGCTGGGCTGAGTGGTGGTGACGGTCGAATTGTTGAGCTTAGCCGCGGCGGCTGGCCAGTGAACAATCAAAAGGGAACTGAACATGAACGCAGCCATGCCGGTTTTGAGCAAGGTCTGCCATTTGGTAAAAAACACGTGCGTGATCCTGGGCGATAAATAAACAGTTGATAGCCTACAGTCTAACCAAGTTTGCAAGAACAGGACAAAAGATAGTGTATTGCCTTTTAGGCCAGATTTTTCTGCGCGTGTGATGAGAGGCGTTTACCAGCTACGCAGCACAGTGAATACGCCATGCACGGCATCGGCAGCGAGCAATTGCCCGCCGTGGGTGCCATGCTGCTGGCCGGGGTGAAAACTTATTTTGCCAAATCCGGCAACAGTAAAATCCCTGAGCTGGTTCAGTTGCTGCAACAGTTCTGCGTGACCTAGCTGGCGGCCACTGCGTTTGAGTGCTTCTATGAGTACCATGCCTGCTGCATAGGCGGCGTCGCCATAGGCGGCGGGCAAGTCAAACATGGGGCTACTGGTGTGCCACGGTAATAGCAGACGCAGGCGGGCGGCTTGCGCGGGTGGCAATTGCAGGCTGGCCTCGCCTATGTGGATGGCGCTGGCATATACCAAACCATCACCTGTGCGTGCCATTACTTCATGCAGGTTGGCGGCATTGCCAAGATAAATCACCGCTTCGCCGGGCTTACGGACCTTAGCTGACCATATTTGCTCACGCAGTGATTGATGATTTGTCCGTGCTTGCGCGCGCAACTCTTTGAGCAATGTATGCAAGCCGGGATCATTGTCCAGGTCATAGATCAGGGTCAGTTGTTGTATCGCCTTATTGGCGGGAGCATTGCCGCGATAGTCTATCGCAGCCTGGGTCAGCAAGGTGCTGGCTTGCTCGCGCAGAGAGGGCAAAAGCTTGAAGCTGTTTGGTGCAAGCGCATCGGAAAAATTAACAACACCTGGTAAGGGTAGTGCGCCAATGTCTGGCAAGACCCTGGCCTCAGTTGCGGAATGGCGTGTTTGCAATCTGGCGACTTCGACAAACACCTGGTCTGGTGCAGGATTAACGATGAGTTCCAGCTTGCGCCCATACAAACCATTGGCGACCTGATCAAAAGCCCTGTTCAAGCCTGCCTGTATGGCAGCACCGTAAGCCTTATCTGGTAAAGAGACGCCGACGCGTAGCGCGGTGTCAGCGAGACCTGGCGTATCCTTGCCAATGACGTTCAGGTAGGCGAGTAAATCATCAAGGCTTGCGGCATCGATGTGGTAGCGTGGCATGAGAGGATGCAGGGGCTGGCCATTGCTGCCCACGCCTTGAAACAGAGCGCGTTCCAGATGCTGGCGGTCTGGCTTGCCTGCCAGTGGCGGCGCACGCAATCCGCCCTCTTCGCGCCCCTGGCCCTGGTTGCCATGGCAACGTGCACAGGCGGCTTGGCCGTTGCTGCCCTTCTGGTACATGGCCTGGCCGCGTTGCCAGTCTTGATCATCTGCGGCATTGGCAATGTCAGCACAGAACAGCCAGAGCAAGACGGACAGCGTAGTCCACAACCTTGCCTTCATCGTGCGGGCAACAATCTTCCTACGGCCAGGGCGATATCTTCGGGCTTTGCAGTCGCATAGATTTTTTTCCAGTCGCCTGTCTGTACATTGCCTGCCAATAGAATGCCGCTGTGGGCATCTTTGTCGTCACCGCTGCCGCCGAGTTTTTTTGCGACTGCAGTGATGTTGTCTGTACTGCCAGTCAAAAATAACCAGCCGGGGCGCACCTTGAATTTGCTGGCAAAGTCTTTCAAGACCTTGGGAGTATCCGTGTCCGGGTCAACGGTAATGCTGACCATTTGCACGCGTGGGTCAAGCAGTGGCTGCACCCTGGCGAGGTTAGCCGTCATGGGTGAGCAGATACCAGGGCAAGTTGTGAACATGAAATTGATCAGTACGATCTTGTCTTTCATGACATCATCAAAAAAATGCACGGTCTTGCCATCCTGCGTTTGCAAAGGCAAATTGGGAAAGTAGCGGCCATTGGCTGCCTGCATGGCAGGGTCGGGGCCAGCCACTTGTTCAACAGTACTCTGAATAAGCTTGGCCTCAGGCATGCTGGCCAGTTGTTGCCAGGCCTGTTTCTTTTCATTGATGACCAGCACCAGGCCGCTATGGTTGCTGATATCGCCAACACCGGCATTGAGGGCACGCAATAATTTATCGACGACGGCTTTGTTACCCGTCAAAAACTGCCAGCCGGGGCCAGCTTCAAATTGCTGTGCAAAGGCTTTGAGTCGCGCAGGCTGGTCGGTGTTGGGGTCTATGCTGACAGAAATAAATACCACGTCGCGCCCTACCCGCGTACCGAGGTCGCGTTGCACCTGGCGCAAGGTGGCGGTCTGGGTGGGGCAGATCATGGTGCAGGAGGTGAAGATGAAATTGACAACGGCTGTCTTGCCTTGCACCAGGTCACGGTAGAAGGCGACGTTCTTGCCATCCTGGTTGACCAGTTGAGCTTCTGGTATCGAGCGCATGGCTGCCTGTGCAGATGGTATTGCTACGAACAAGACACTGCACACTATGAGTAGCAGCACTTTGTTTATTATGTCTGGTAGGTTTTTTATCATTTGCTTCATATTGATACACTCCAGTCAGTCTTTATTTCACCGTCAATACCAGTCGTGCCGATTGATTCCAGCTCATGCCCAGCGATGCTGCCTGGAAGTAGACATAGTAATGCCCACTGACGGATGGCGCAAAGTCGATGCCATAGTCGCCGTTCTTTTGTTCCTGTGCATCCAGTTGTAGTTGTTGATTACCCGTTGTATTAAACAGCAAGACCTGCAAATCAGGAATACCGGTCTTTGGCTGGCCACTGAGCGCATCGCGGATAGCGAATTGCAGTTTCTGGCTTTCTCCTTTGCTCAAGGCTGGCGCAGTTCCAGCCAGTGTCACCGCATAACGTGTTGCAGGTGGTTTGGCTGGATCAGCCTGCACTGTGATCGGAAAACAATGCAACATCTTGGGCGAGTCGAGATAAAACACTACCTGGTAATTGCCAGCCTTGGGCAAGCGGGCACTGGCCTGGTATAGACCGGGCTGGCGTTCTTGCAGGCTATGGTCCAGCACCAGTACGGCACGCGGCTCGTGGCCGTAATTGCGGAAGCTGCCTGCGGGTGCGCTCATGCCTTCCTGGTAGTAATAGATGGTACGGTCAGCGGGGTTGGCCAGCAAGGCGGCGGCACCATTGGGCACCATCACGGTGGTGTCTGCCAGGCTGCTTGCGCTGCGGCCCTGGTCAAAGGCTTTTTGACCATTACTGACTGATGCCAGCGCCAGTGGCTGTCCTGCCTGTATGTTATGTGCTATAGCATCGAGCGGCACCAGCTGCACGATTTCACTGTGGCGTCGCCGGATATAGGCCATGCGATCAGAAAACGTGACCTGGTCTGGCCCATGTGCAATGTCTGCGCCTTGCACGATCTGGTTGGTAGCAGCATCGAGCAAATCGAGTTTGTTTTTTTGTGGATTGAGGATAAAGCCGTAGCGGCCATCGGGTGTAAAGCGGATGGTGGATATGCCGGGCAGCGCCTTGATACTTGCCACCTGTTTGCCTGCAACATCAAAGGCGACAATCTGGCCATCGCCTTCATGCGCGACGTACAGCAGTTGCGCCTTGGATGACCAAGCCATGGCGACAGGCCTGGTGCCAGCTGTGAGATCAGCAGCTTTCTTGAGGCTGCTCGCGTCGATGAGGCTGATGCTGTTGTCTGCGGCATTGCTAACGAATGCGCTCTTGCCGTCATCACTGAAGGCGATCGTGTGGTGGCCCAGTCCCGTCTTGATTGCTGCCAGCACCTGGCCATTGGATGCTGACAATATGGTCACGCCATCGTCCGTCAATACCCATACTTGCTGCGCGCCAGGGCGCAAAGCCATTTTCCCCGGATGACCAGGTACGGGCACATGGGTTTTGACTTGCCAGTTGCGGGTATCAACCAGCGCCACTTCATGCACCTGTGGCTGGCTGACCAACAGGTTTTGCTCGGGTGTCAGCAACCAGTCTTGCCCTGGCCCATGCAGTATCACCATGGTCAGCAGTTTGGAACCGCCAAAGCCTGTTTGTGGATTGATGACGGAGATGGAATTGTCTTCATTCAGGGCCAGCACGTAATAGGCATTCAGGCTGAGTGCAGGTGCATGCAGCAAATCGCCACCGATGAAGGTGGCGACCTTGCGACGGCAGGCCTGCTCGCTGCTTCCATCCCCTTTACTTAAGCCATCGACCCAGGCTATCGGGCGCGCATTGCGGATGGGATTGGCACTCGCCGCATCGCGCAGGCTCAGGGTGAAGCGTGCCTCTGCCCCCTCCTGCATGGACTGTGACATCTCCAATTGCAAGGAGACACCATCCTTGATCACCTGATTTGGCCTGGTGCTACTTTCAGGCACCGATGCTGCGCTGGCCTTGCCTGTAGAAACAACTGCCAGCGCGGTCGCCAGCACCAGGCCCGCCAGGGCTTGATGCCAGCCATTGCGTTGATAGCCAAGGTTATAGGCGAACTTGCTCAATGTGACGTACCCCATTAACGCTTCCGTCGCTCTATTATTTTCAATGGCAACTCGGCTGACTCGATCTGTTTTTCTACAGACTCTATTGCATTCTTGCTCGCGGTCAAGATGGTCGCTGCCTGCCTGTGCTGCGCCAGTCCACCAAAAGCAGAGCGCACTTCAAGCATGCTGGGCGTAGTCGCTTTGCCCTTGAATTGCCAGCGCCCAGTCTGGTCAACGGCGACCTTACCCAGCACATTGCCGTCAGCCATGATGGTGACAGAGTCTGCCTGCTCCCATTGCACGCTGCCGGGGCGCACCGTGACGCTACCGGTGACTTCAAGAATGCCCTCAACCGACACCACATTGTCAATCACGACGATATCGGCAAACACTTCCTGCACTGTTGCTGTGACTGATCCGGCAGTAATCTGTGGAGCAGGACTGACGCGGAATACGCCCCAGCCACCAGTACCATATTGGCCATTGGGCCAGCTGCGGTACAAATAGTCGCCTGGCACTGCGAATGATCCACCTGCCTTATCCACTACCACATCAAAGTGCGAGGTCGTACCATAGCCGGACTGGGTACCTGTCGATAGTGAGGCTGGGTTACTGGCTATCCTGGTAGAGTTATCGGCATAAGGCTCAAACTGCCATTGATGACCAGTCAGCTCAAATACATTCATGCTATCAGCCAACCCAAGTGGGCCAAACAGGCGGAAGCGTACTGGCGTGCCTGCATTGGCACGGAAGACCGGTGTTTGCGGATCACTATTGACCAGGGTATTTGACACTTCTGCAGTGGTGTCGATCGCAGCCAGATTTACATTGGTCTTGGTTCCATAACGATAGAAGAAAGGCTCGCTACGGTAGTTGACCGCCATCATGGGTGTGCCCGCGCCGTACAGTGATTTGCCTTGGTATTGCATGGCGATATCGGTTTGCATGAAGACCGCAAAATCACGGAAAGGCTTGCCCACCGCAGGCGACACCGTGCTGGAGATATGCGTGCCTGGATCGTCTTGCCATTTCGCACCGAGAGGCTCGATGATCATGCCGCCAAACAAGCCATGGTAAGCCTGCATCAGCGGGTCGGCCGGTGTCAGGTTGAGGGCACCAAATTCTACCGGTGTGGCCCTTGTGACGCCGTTCTCGTTTTGCAGGGTACCGGCATACCATGTGTAGGTAATGGATGGCGGAGTACCAGTGCAAGGTGCCGGATTGCAGGCAGCGACGGTCTGAACAGGATTGAGGCCGACGTTCATGCCATCTGAATGACTGACATCCATCGCCAGCAATTGTGGATGCAGACCTGCCTGGGTAGACGGCAGCAGATTGATGTTGGCATAGGCTTCTGTAAAACCAAGATTAGGCCTTGCCGCAGACTCAGATGTGGTAAATACAGGAGCCCTGGCATTGACGCGGTTGGTCAATTGCAGCTTGATGACATCGCCAGCAGCAGCACGCAAGGCCAGCGGTTCAATATTGAGCCCGGATTTCAAGGTGCCGTTCGGGTTCAAGTCCTGATCTTGCACATACACGATGGCATTGGGGTCGTTCAGGGTATCTTTCGAGAACTGGCCATTCGTCAGCTTGGCACCGCGGCTGTTGTAGAGTAGCGGGTTATTGGAACCGAGCAGTTGTTGTATGGTCGTGGCTGATACCTTGAACTGACGTACGCAAGGGCCGCGCGCTGTGCAATCAGTGGGCAGGTTTGGCATGGTGGTGGCAACCGGCCTGATGCTGGAATTGCCAGGCAAAGGCGAGAGCCATGACACCTGATTATTATGACTGCGCATCAGGCTCCAGGCACCACTGACATTGCCATCATAGGCATTGCTGGCGTTGACCAGATAATCGAGCGACTGCGCCTTGCCGGTTTGCGGGATGGTGAACAGTGTTTCAAAATGCTCGGACAAGCCCATGGTCTGGCTGCCACGGTAGCCAGAGTTGGTATCGAAGGGCTCGAACAACCATTTGTTGCCATTGACAGTGACGGTATGGTTACCCACCAATGCGCCATCGATGATGCGTAATTGCACAGGGTCGTTTTCATAGACATGCAAGATCGGCGTGAAGGGATCAGTGCCAGCCATCTGCGCACTGACTGGCTGCCTTGGGAAAGTAAAGCAGTTATTCGCGGCGGTTTTTACGCAACCTGGATTGATGTTGGCACCACCCGCTGGTTGTACGTTCAGTTGTGCGTCATTACGTAAAATGGAACGGTAAGAGCCTGCCAGGTCCGTGCCTGAATTGACTGCTCCATTGCTGGACGCCACCCGCAAGGCCAGGGATTCATTGCGGTAATTGAGTACCGATACACCGATGCCAAAACCACCAATGATACTTGGCTTGGTCTTAGGCGGAGTAGGCGGATTGACCGGCTTGCTGATTGCCACCGGCGAACAGCCAACGCAGTTGATGCCATTGAGCGGATCAGCCCAGCCAGTGTAAGTACCATTTGCGCTGCGCTTGCAACCGCTGTATATGGGGTCCTGGCCGGGATAGCAATCAAAGCTGGTACGGCTGGATGGCAAATAGGCAAATTGTGAGTCTGCAACAGCCAGCGCAAATTCACGGTAGGCCTTGCCCTGGCGTGGCAAGATGTTGGCTGCATAACTGGTGGGACCACCATCGCTACGGCCACCCAGCCAGGTTTTACCATCGATCGAAGTCCAGCGTGAGTCTGTTGGCTCTACCACCAGCCCGGCATACAGGCCCACCATCTGGTGGGTAGACGGACCAAAATGGTCATGCGTAAATACGGTCAACAGGGTGCGGTCGGCTTTTTGCTTGTCCATTACCGGATCAACCCACCAGCGCTGCACCGTCGCCTGTGCACCCACCCACTGCTTGCTGCCGGGTGTAGGGCCATCGCCAAAGCTGGCTATGGCTTTGGGTGTCAGCCTGACTTGTTTGCCGTTCACGGCGATGCCACCAGCCTGATTGATGCCGGTGATGCGGGCGCGCACTTCGTCGGGGCTGAAAGTACCGTCTTCATAATTGAAGCCATTGGCGGCACCGTCAGAGGCAAGCACATCAAACTTCACCAGATGGATATGCTGGCCGATGATGTCGGTGGGTGTGCGCACCTGGAAATCATCCAGCTCATAATAACTGGGCACGAGATTGGTATGCCAGTATTCCACCACGTCATTGCTGTTCGCGCGGAAGAACAGGGGTTCTGGTGGCTTGTCACCACTCAGTATCGGTTTCACATCCTGCCACAAAGCCAGTATGCGTTGCTGCGGGAAGTGCCAGCCTTTTTTATTGAGCACAACATCAGTCTGCATGGCGGCACCCTTGTAGATGCGAACTGGCGGTGTGACGGTAGCACCTCTGGCTGGGTTGGCAAACGGCGCACCAGGCGCACGCTGCAAACCATTCATGGCAAACTGCGCGGGGCGGCCATCTGGCAACCAGGTAGCAACTGATTTTTGTTCATGCATGGCCATTGCCGCCTGTTCTGTGACGGTGCCCTGCTCCGGCAATTCTATGGCGTTGATACGGCCCATTTCCTTGGTAAAGTCAGTCTGCGTGTATTTGTCTACAGAAATTGTGCCACCGGTGATCAGATGGCGTGGCAAGCCACCATTTAGTGCTACGCCATTCTCGACGGCAAAATCATTGGGTGGATGCGGCGCACGGTGCCCGGCGATGCCCGGTACAAAGAAGGGATAACCAGGGTTACCCGCGCCAGTCACTTTGACCTGGCCTTTATCGATATGCACTGCCGCAGGCAATGGTGCCATTGCACGGGTTGGCAAGGGCACTAGGCCAGGGATGGGTGTGCCAGCCAGAATCTCGGCATCAGGCAGCGCCCGTGAACCAGCCCTGGGCTTGCCGTCGCTGCCAAGAGGCGTGCCCAGTTCCAGCACATCATGCACGCGGAACAAGGCCCACATGCCGCTGGCAAAATGCGGATAGAAATGGCAATGGAAGATAGAGTCACCCGGTGTCAGGTTGCGGTTGCCGCTGCCGTCATAGACCAGGTCCATGGTGTAAGATGTACCTGGGCCTATGGTCTGACTGTCGAGGTAACTGCTGGTATCACTGTCCGGTGAATATAGCCATTGGTGGGCATGGTGATGATGCACATGAAATACCCCCTGCCCCGCATGCAAGACACGGAAACGGGCGCGATCACCCTGGTAAGTGTGATACACATTCGATGGATCATCCGGGTAGTACGCCACGGTCGCTTTGGGCGGGGTGCAAGGCTGGGGCGAGCATGTCAGATTGGCTGGATTATCGACCACCATGGCAGGGTCACCACCCGCCCACGAGCTCAGGAAAAATTCTTCAAACTTGCATTCAGGGCAATCAGCAGTCGGCCCGACCTTGAGACGATTGGCGAGGATTTCAGCAGAAATGCCTGCTGAACCATAATTAATGGAAAACGCATCATTGGCACCGCTGAGCACATTATGTGGATCCGCCAATTGGGGGAAGGCCTGCACCAGTGAGAAAGAGTCGTGGTACATCACCGTCACTTCACGGTATGGCGATTCCGGGTTGGGATAGGATGGATTGCGTGCGCCACTCACAGTGAAAGGGCCATGGTTAGGTCCGGTGATGATGGCCGTCAGATCGCTATGGACAATGTTATTTCTTGCATCCAGCATTTTCAATACCGGCTTGCTGCTGCCAGGTAGCAGCGCACCATAATTAATCACCGGGTAACCCGCAGTACCGTTCGCCGATGCCAGTTGCATTTCAGCCTGCGTGACCTGGCTGCGATACCATTCTGAGCCGCGTGGCTGCACATTGACAGAACCAAACAAACCATAAGTCAATTGCTCTTGCCCGGCCAGGCTATACAGTAAAAAGCTGCCCTCTTCTGCCGCATACAAACGATAGGTCATGGACCTGCCAGGGGCGATGATGCCGCTATCATTGCCCGAAGGTGAAAACGCGTTATTGCCAACAAAGCTGCCATCATCCCTGATGGATGACACCAGTTCCATGCCTGCGATATGGACTGAGGCATTTTTTGTCTGCGGATTAGGATTGACATTGGCCGGTTTGAGCCAGTTCTGGAAATTGACCATCAGGCAGTCACCCACATTCGCCCGCAAGACCATGGGCCGCGGACGTTTGCCTGGCCGCAATTGCGCATTGCCCGGCCCTGGCGTGCTGCCGCTGACCGCAACCACATCACCCCGCAGCGCATACACCATGCCGCCCGGTTGCGAAGTGCCGAGGCGATTAATCATCATGGCCTGATCTATCGCCACCACGTCTGCCGTAATGGTGCGCTCACAACGCGCTGCAACTGAATTATCTGGCGCAGCTTGAGTCTGGGCTGCGAGCATGAATAGCATGGGGGCGAGGCTACCGCCTATCATAGAAAGGATTTTCATCTCTGTTCCATTTCAAGAAAGTGAGGGCAATAAAGCTTGACGCAGCCATGCAGACTTGCCGACTGTTTATATTTTTGAATGTATTTTTTATATTACCAAGTTCACTATACTCCAACTTCTTGAATTTTTTGCAATCAGAGGAAATATTTTAGTGAGGGTGGGAAGGGCGTTGTGTTTTTAATACAGCTCGTGTGAGCATGGGGTGGTGGACATCTAGATTGGGCTGATGAAGCCTAGCCTGGCCCGGCCCGGCCCAACACTCGGCGTTTACATAACCAGGATGCCTGCTTAGGCCCAGTGTTGGGCTGATACCCCGTAGCCCCACCTACGATACTAGCGAGGCCCGGCCCAGCCTACAGTGCTTCAAACTCACTCAGCAAACCCAAATACAAAACACAACATCACCACAGGCAAAGCCAGTGAGAAAAACCCTGCAACCATATACGCAAACGCCCCGCCCACTGCGCCCACGCCAAAGGCCAGCACCGGCCACAAGAATTTCCACAAACGGGCTTTGGTGCCTGCGGCAGCGCTGCCTCTGATGATATCAACCAGATCAATCACGATCTGGGTGACGTTGCCCGTCATCACGGTGGTGGGTGCCAGCTCGGTCCAGACCAGGCGGCTGGCCGCATTTTGTATGCCCATGGCGGCAGCACCGGCGATGCCGGCCAGCACAGGCAAGACTGCATCGGTGCTTTGCACCGGGCTGGACAAATAGCCCAGCAACATAAAGACCAGCAAGAACAGCAACTGCATGCCGGTCAGCGCACGCGCTGCGGATTTTCCGCTGGCTTCGAGCCTGACGGCGACGATGCGCGCCAGTGCCACCGCGAGGATAAAGGCAGGGAAAGCCAGAAACTTGATCAGCACACCATGGCTGGGGTGGGCCAGCTCGCTACCGATGAGCACAAAGTTGCCCGTCACATGGGCAGTGAACAAACCAAATAGGGCGACAAAGCCCACGGTATCGACATAGCCTGCGGTAAAACCCAGGGCCATGCCCAGCGTGTTTTTGTTGATCATGCGGTTTTGCCCTTGCTGATTGCATACGCGCCCGGTCCGGCCAGGGCGACGGTGCTGAAAATGATGAGCAAGAGCCAGCCAAACTGGCCTTCGGCGATGCTCCAGTCCGGGTGTACTGCCAGCATGGATACCAGCAGCAAGAAGATGATGGGCAGGCAGGCCAGCCTCGTCAAGACGCCTGCCGCAATCAGCAGCGGGCAGGCGATTTCTGCCAGCAGAGCCAGCCATAGAGTGGGGCCACGGCCCAGATCAAGCGGATCATCAATCTGTGCCAGCTCGGTGCTGTAGTGCAGGACTTTGGGAAGGCCATGCACATACAAGAGCATAAAGGCTCCTGCCAGCCGCAGGAAAAGCAAACCCAGCTCTGGCCTGGCTGGCAAGGATAAACGTTGAGAAAAGTTCATGGTCAGTCTTTCAAGCTAACTGACCAGCGACGAGATAACCCACGGTCATGGCGACAACCAGCAAGGCACCAACTGGCGTTGGTGGTGCTGGCGAGGGTATATCCAGCCAGCGGCACAAGCCGCCGATAGCCAGGCCCAGAAATGCCCCTATAGCGATATCCATCTCAGTTTCCCTTCTTCTCGTCGAGTGCATGGCCGCCACACAAGGTCTTGTGTTTGGCCTCGCACGCTTGTGTGTAGCGATCCACCAGCCAGTAACCCAGGCTCATGGCGAACACCAAAAAAGCCCCGCTCAATACCGGTGGCGACGGCACGGGGATGTGCAGCATGTTGCAGCCTGCTCCCGTCACAAAGGAGATGAGCAAGCCCAGTAAAATTTTTGAATAACGCATATGAGTACTCTCTTAAAATGCGAAGCAACTGCAACCCAGCGCACCCCAGAACCCTGAGAAATCAGAGACTGGCACATTCGCACCACGCGCCATATCATGCCTGTGTACATGCACGCCGCAAGCGCCACGGCACTGGTGCGGCAAGGCTGTTTGTTGGGTTGCTGGCACTGCGCGATAATGCCCGCTGACCTTTTTGACGGGCGACCAGTCTGGCAACACTGGTATGGCTGGTGGCGACAGCGGGCCAAATTCTGCCGCACCATAGACGATCTTGCCATCGACGATGGTGAGCACTGATTCCAGGTGTTTAATGCTCTCTTCAGGTACGCTGAAATAATCAGCGGAGAGCACAGCCAGATCGGCGAACTGGCCTTCCTTGATCTGGCCTTTTTTGCCTTGTTCATTGGAGAACCAGCTACTGCCCAGCGTCCATAATTCAAGCGCGGCATCGCGTGACAATTGGGCATTGACACTGGCCAAACGCAAGCCACCAACAGTGCGGCCAGAGACCAGCCAGTAGAGCGCTGTCCAGGGGTTGTAACTGGCGACGCGGGTGGCATCGGTGCCTGCCCCGACAGGCACGCCCATCTCCAGCATTTTGGCGACAGGTGGTGTCGCGCGGGCGGCATCGGCACCATAACGTTCTACAAAATACTCGCCCTGAAAAGCCATCCTGTGCTGGATGGCGATGCCGCCACCAAGCTTGCGCACGCGCTCTATGCTGCGTTCTGAAATCGTCTCGGCATGGTCAAACATCCAGTGCAGGCCATCGAAAGGGATTTCGCGGTTTACTTTTTCAAACACATCCAGCATGCGGCTGATGGATTCGTCATAGGTGGCATGCAGGCGGAAAGGCCAGCGCTGGCTGACGAGATGGCGCACGACTTTTTCGAGTTCATCTTCCATGCCTGCGGCCAGTTCCGGGCGTGGCTCCAGGAAATCTTCAAAGTCGGCTGCTGAAAATACCAGCATTTCACCCGCACCATTGTGGCGGTAAAAATCATTGCCATCGCCAGGCTTGACCATGCCGCTCCAGCGTTCAAAGTCTTGCAGCTCTTGCCCCTTGTTCTGGGTGAAGAGGTTATAGGCGATGCGTATGGTCAACTGCTGCTCTTTGGCGAGCTGATCAATAATCGCATAGTCTTCAGGATAATTCTGGAAACCACCACCGGCATCAATGGCGCTGGTCAGGCCCAGGCGGTTCAATTCACGCATGAACTGGCGGGTGGAATTGACTTGCAGATCCAGCGGCAGCCTGGGGCCTTTGGCCAGGGTGGCGTACAGTATCATCGCATTTGGTTTGGCGATGAGCATGCCGGTGGGGTTGCCTGCAGCATCGCGCTGGATTTCGCCACCGGGCGGATTGGGGGTGTCTTTGGTGTAACCCACTGCCCGCAAGGCCGCGCGATTCAGCAGCGCCCTGTCGTACAGGTGCAGGACAAACACTGGCGTATCTGGTGCAGCGGCATTGATTTCATCCAGCGTGGGCATGCGTTTTTCAGCGAACTGGAACTCTGTCCAGCCACCCACTACCCTCACCCACTGCGGCTGCGGTGTGCGCAGCGCCTGCTCTTTCAACATGCGCAAGGCATCGGCCAGGGAGGGCACGCCTTCCCAGCGTAATTCGAGATTGTAGTTAAGGCCACCGCGTATCAGGTGGATATGTGAATCATTCAGACCGGGGATGACGCAGCGTTTTTGCAGGTCGATGACTTTGGTGCTGTCGTTCTTGAAGCGCATCACGCTTTCTGTATCGCCAACGGCCAGGAACTTGCCATCCTTGATGGCCACCGCCGAGGCGAGTGGCTGGCTGCGGTCTACCGTGTGAAACTGGCCGTTATGGAGTATCAGATCTGCGTGCATGGTGCTTACCTCTTGGAAATTCAATGATTGACCCGGCCATGCAAACTCTCTATTGCATGGCCGGGTCGGGTATTGCTAGGGTGTGTTAACTACCAGCGATTAATGGCCTTCGCCGCCATTGAACATGCTCTTCGCATAGATCAAGCCGAGGCCATAGCCGCCGCCGTGGGTGATGGCAGTAGCTACGGTTTGGTTGTAAGTCTCGCCGCGTGCCCAGTCACGTTGCAATTCAAGCAGGTATTGCAAGGATGTCATAGGACGTGCGCCCATTTGTATCATGCGCTCCATGGCGCGCTGATGGGCTTCGTCAGAGACATCACCACAAGCGTCGGCGATGACATACACTTCAAAACCTTGCTCCAGTGCAGAGATGGCCGGGCCAACGATGCAGACCGATGTCCACAAGCCAGCCAGCACGATTCTGTCCTTGCCCTTGGCGTTGACGAGTTCGGCAATGCGGCCATCTTCCCAGGTGTTCATGGTGGTACGGTCAACGATATTTTCATCCGGGAATACCGCTTTGATTTCTTCAAAGATGGGGCCGGAAAAAGACTTCTCTGCCACAGTAGTCAGGATAGTGGCAACCGAGAATTCCTTGGCGGCCTTGGCCACCAGGGCGGCATTATTGCGCAGTGTCACCGGGTCGATAGACTTGGTGGCAAAGGCCATTTGCGGCTGGTGATCAATCATGATCAGGGTGTGGTTAGTCGGGTTCAACAGGGCTTTACCTGGTTCTGCTTTTGCGATAGGCATGATGTTTTCCTTCGTTTAAATGAGGGTGGATAAATGGGTAAAAAAATAGTGGAAATTAATTGGTGCCAGATTGCGTGGGTTACCCAGATTCATGTGTTTTCTGCTTATGCCTGCCTAACTCGACAGCGCCGCCAAGGCCGCGGCTACGCCCGCACCATAGGCCGGATCGGCCTTGCTGCAATTGCTGATATGGCGTTGCTGAATCTCGGTTGCCACGCCAAAAAGTGAGCGGGCCGTATTCTCAAGGAGGAGTTGCTTTTTGTCAACATTGAGCAAGCGAAATAATGCGCCAGGCTGGCTGTAGTAGTCTTCATCCACATGATGATCCCAGTGACCTGCAGCACCTTCCAGCGCCAGCAATGGCTCGGCAAAAGCTGGTTGTTGCTGCCACGCGCCTTTGGAATTTGGCTCATAGCCGATCAGGCCACCATGATTGCCATCGACCCGGCCAGCACCATCGCGGTGGTAGCTGTGGAAGGGGCATTTAGGTGCATTCACCGGTATCTGGTGATGGTTGACACCCAGGCGGTAGCGCTGTGCATCGCCATAGGCAAACAGGCGCGACTGCAGCATACGGTCAGGCGAAAAGCCGATGCCCGGCACCACATTGGCAGGTGAGAATGCAGCTTGCTCCACATCAGCAAAATAGTTGTCAGGGTTGCGGTTCAACTCCAGCACACCTACATCGATGAGCGGATAATCCTTGTGTGGCCACACCTTGCTCAAATCAAAGGGGTTGATGTGATAAGAGTCTGCATCTTTTTCTGGCATGACTTGTATCTTCAATTTCCAGCGCGGGAAATCGCCATGTTCTATGCTATGGAAGAGATCACGCTGGGCACTTTCACGGTCTTGCCCGACCAACTTTTCTGCCTCAGCGTCGGTGAGATTGACGATACCTTGCTGGCAGACAAAGTGGAACTTGACCCAGTGTCTTTCATTGGCGGCATTCAACATGCTGAAGGTGTGACTGCCAAAACCATGCATGTGACGGTAGCTGGCCGGTATGCCACGGTCACTCATGACGATGGTGATCTGGTGCAGGGCTTCTGGCATCAGGGTCCAGTAATCCCAGTTATTGTCGGCGCTGCGCAAGTTGGTGCGCGGGTCGCGTTTTACCGCATGGTTCAGGTCTGGGAACTTGAGCGGGTCACGCATGAAAAATACCGGGGTGTTATTGCCCACCACATCCCAGTTGCCTTCTTCAGTATAAAACTTGACAGCAAAACCGCGAATATCGCGTTCTGCATCGGCAGCGCCGCGCTCACCGGCAACGGTAGAAAAACGCATGAAAATGTCTGTCTTCTTGCCCACTTCAGCAAACAGCCTGGCCTTGCTGAAAGCAGAAATATCGTGCGTCACGGTAAAAGTGCCAAATGCACCTGAACCTTTGGCGTGCATGCGGCGTTCTGGTATCACTTCACGGTTGAAGTGCGCCATTTTTTCAAGGTGCCAGATATCTTGCAGCAGCAGCGGGCCGCGCGGGCCTGCACTCTGGGTGTTCTGGTTGTCAACTACCGGCGCACCGGCAGCAGTGGTGAGTTTATTCATTGGTGTTTCATCCTGTCGTTGTGCATCCTATTGCGGCTCTGTCGCGCTATCCTTGTCGCTCACGAGTATCAGGCGGCGTCCAAAAAATTTGGCATCAAGGGAATATGCCCCAGGCCCCAGCAAACCCACTGCAATGGCATTGGCGATAACCAGGCCGAACATGGGTAGCAGTGGCTGTATTTGTGGCCCATGGTTCAGCAGGCAAAATGCCGCCGTCGCCGCGCACAGCATGGCAAGCAGCGGCGTCAAAATACCTATGCAAAGCAGCACTGCCGTCGCCTGTGCCAGCCATTCCATCCAGTTAGCCAGCACTGGCCTGGCACAGCAGGCGCTGACCGCAGGAAGCTGCAAGGCCACGACAACGCGCAGTATCAGCAAACCTGCCCCGGCCCGGCCAGCCGGGAACATGGAATACAGTCTTTGCATCGCTGGCCTGGCCTAGCTTGGCTGTGCTTAAGCCTTGATAAAGTTCAACATGTCTTTGTTGAACTGATCTTTGTGGGTATCCGTCAAGCCATGCGGTGCACCTGCGTAGACCAACAGTTTGGAATTCTTGACCAGCTTGGCAGCAGCGCGACCTGATGCGTCGATAGGTACGATCTGATCGTCGTCACCATGCACGATCAATGTCGGAATATCGAATTTCTTGAGGTCTTCCCTGAAGTCAGTTTCCGAAAATGCCTTGATGGAGTCATAGGTATTCTTGTGCCCTGCCTGCATGCCCTGCGCCCACCAGGAATACACCAGACCTTGCGATACTTTGGCACCAGGACGGTTAAAGCCATAGAAAGGCCCGCCTGCCACATCCATATACAGTTGCGCACGGTTAGCCAGTGAACCAGCACGCAAACCATCAAACACGGACATGGGCAAGCCACCTGGATTGGTATCTGTCTTTAACATCAAAGGTGGCACAGCCGAGATAAGGCCTGCTTTTGCGAGGCGCTTGGTACCATGGCGGCCAATATAACGCGCCACTTCGCCACCGCCGGTAGAGAAGCCGAACAGGACGACGTTTTTCAGGTCCAGCAACTCGATCAACTGCGCCAGGTCATCGGCGTAGTGATCCATGTCATTGCCATCCCATGGCTGGCTGGAGCGGCCATGGCCACGGCGATCGTGAGCGATACAGCGGAAACCTTGTGAGGCCAGGAATATCATTTGCGATTCCCAGCTATCAGAATTCAATGGCCAGCCGTGGCAAAAAACGACGGGCTGTCCCGAACCCCAGTCCTTGTAATAAATATCGACGCCATCTTTGGTTTTAAAGTAAGCCATTTTTTTCTCTCCGTGAAAGTGAGCTGCTGCGTTGGGATGGATTGCCTGATCGGCGGGAACTGCCATGACGCCAAAAGGAACACTGAGAGCCCCAACTGCAACGACGCCACCCAGCAAGACCTTGCGCCGCTGGTGGTCCACAGTCATGCCGTCGTTTTTTGTTTCCATGAGTTTCTCCATTTGCATCAATAAAGTAGAAGGGCTGCCCCTGCCCGCAAACAAGTCCAGGGATAGCCATGCGATAGAACAAATTGTAGGTATCTTGCAAAAAATACACATCGCTCTAAAGCGGGGGCAGCGACTAATCATTTCGGGTAGTTTTTGCACAAGCAGGCAACGGTCTAATGCAGGTATAACTGCCTCAGTAGAAATCGCCAGGCGGCAAACAGGCATATAGCACGCTGGTCAGATGACGCCTCAGCGTTACGCATAGTCAGTGACAATTCGGTACCGGCGTGGGTGGCACTCCAGATTTCCAGCCTGGCGTGCAGGCCACTCACATGTGCCAGTATTTGTTGCAACCCTGGAAAACTGTGCTTGCCCGAAACGCTTGGCGCAATTCTTGTATAGCCCTGACCGTCGTTGCGGATACGCAATCCGATCAACCCAAATGTGTGACAAAGCTCGACCTCCACCCTGCGCGCATGCGCGTAAAGCGCGGCATTGAGCATTGCCGCACGAGACAGTTGATAAATCGCGTTGTGCGTAGCCGAAGTGATGGGCTGCCCACGCCCGGCGATGCTCACATAAAAACTGGTCTGGCTACTTGCTGCCAGGCTGAATGCAAGTTCAACCAGCGCCTGTTCGAGTTCGCTGCCCGGCCTGGTGCCGATTTGCTCATCCTGAATGGCTTGCCGCCCTTGTGCCAGCAGGCTTTCTGCCTGATCCAGCAGAGTTTCAATCTGGGCGCGGCTCTTCTCTTCGAGTGGTAACTGGCTTGCCGTCGCTTGCAGACTCAACATCAGGCCCTGCACACCCTGTATCAGGGTGTCATGCATCTCTGCAAGCCCTGGTCTACCCTGCAATCGTCTCTGGCTCAAAGCCGCGGCACGCAACATACCGACCTGAATCAAGAAGTAAATGCAGACGCTGAGCAACAGCAAAGCAAGCGTCGATTGCCAGGGCAGCATCGCGCCGTAGTAGACATGGGTATCGCATGAGGTGCAGAAAACCGGCGATGTAGCAAGCAACATGCTGTCCTGGTTTTGTATGAGTGAAAGCAGCAATGTCGTGCCATTGACGCAAAGTGGCAATCACCCTTAGGGGTAATTGACAGTAATTGAAGTGGATTATTGCGCTTGTTATCTGACGGCGCCAATACCAGTTTTGCCAAACGATGCTATATTGCACTTTTTAACAAATACTGCGGATGCGAAGTTCTCTCAGCCAGAGGAAACGCGCTCCCAGGTCCATTTTGCAAACAAGACTCATGGAACATTGCGAATCGACCATACCAATTACAATCTTGTCAGTGGATGACCACCCGCTGTTTCGCCAGGGTATCGCCAGCGTCATCGACAGCCAGGCCGATATGCGCCTGGTGGGTGAGGCCACTACTGGCAATGAAGCGCTGGCAAGTTACCGCTCCTTGCGCCCTGATGTCACCCTCATGGATATCCAGATGCCGGACATGAATGGCATCGACGCCACCATCGCGATACGCCAGGAATTCCCGCAGGCCAGAATCATTATCCTGACCACCTATGAAGGTGATGTACGCGCCCTGCGTGCCATCAAGGCCGGGGCCGCTGGCTACCTGCTCAAGAGCATGCTGCGCAAGGACTTGCTTGATACGGTGCGCCAGGTACATAGTGGCCGCCGCTGCATCCCCGCCGACATCGCCATGGAACTGATCTCCCCTGCCAGTGGTGATGCCCTGAGCAAACGCGAGATAGAAGTGCTCAAGCAGGTGGCCGATGGCAATTCCAATAAACGCATTGCCATCAAGCTCGCCATCTCGGAAGATACGGTCAAAGCCCATGTCAAAAACATCCTGGCAAAACTGAGCGCCAGCGACCGCACCCACGCCGCTGTACTGGCGCTGCAACGTGGGATTATTGATTTGAATTGCCAGCAGCAGGTTCAACACCCGGCGATGAAATCCTGAGTCGGCGACGATCAGCATCAAAAGAAAATCCTCATCTGCTTTAATGACAAATTCAACCGAAGTTCAACAAGACAAGCATAAATACCTGTTCTCCTGGATAAGGCTGACACTATTCTTTTGCCTGATGCTTTACTTTCTCGTGCGCGCCATCGACTATTTACACCAGGCAGGCTGCGCGCAAAGCCCAGGTGCCGGGATGACCATAAAATCCGGCGACCTGGGTTTTATTTCTGCTGGCTACCAATGGCTGGTGATGCTACAGGGCGCAGCCATCGTCGCCACCTGGCCGAGAGTCAGTAAATGGCGTGGCCTGTGGCGGGGATTCTTGTTTTTGGTGATCAGCTTTTGTCTGTCGATTGTTCTGTCGGTCGGGTATGAAAGTCATGTGGCAGAAACTTGCGTACGGCCTGATGCGGCCAAGCACGAGAGTAACGCGGCAGACTTAAGTATGACCAAGCTTGCCAGCGACCCGCGTGCACGTATATAGTCTTTCGTTACGATGCGAGACTGAGCTCATAACATGCCCACACTGATCTTTACCCCACGCTACACCGACGATTCACAAGCCTTGTGGAAAGCCGCAGGTGCGCTGGGCTGGCAAGTGCAACGCCTGAGTAACTGGCGTGTGCCAGATCACATGCAACATATGGATGAACCGGTATTGCATGGTGAAGCCCTGTTTGGCCCCACGCTGGCAGAACAACTGGGCATACGCCTGCTGAACCCGCCAGAAGACTGGCTGGTGCGCCTGCCCATGGAATACAGGCATCGCCAGATCAGCCTGCAAACCCTGGGACAGGCACGCAAACTGACCGCGCCTGCTTTTATCAAGCCGCCCAATGACAAGAGTTTTCCGGCAGATGTCTACACTGGCGCAACGCTGCCAATTGAATATGACGACGAGATGGCTGTGCTGGTGTCAGATGTGGTGCAATGGGAAAAAGAATTTCGCTGTTTCATATTGCAGCGCAAGCTAATCACCTACTCAATCTATTCCCGCTTTGGCGAGGTGCAGCGTGATGCTGATTTCGCCAGCAACACCTATGAGGATCAGGCACTCGTCGCATTCATGAGCACCTTGCTGGCTGATCAGCGAGTGGATTTGCCCGATGCTTGCGTTGTAGATGCCGGTATGCTGGCCACTGGCGCATGGGCTTGCGTCGAACAAAACGCCGCCTGGGGTGCAGGTATTTATGGCTGCGACCCAGCCAGGGTGCTCGAAGTATTGCGGCATGCGTCGGTCAAAATTTAAATTTTATGCGGCACTATTCGTCAAGGATGCCCCCCCATGTTCGACCAAATAAAAACCCTGCTGCAAACCCACAACGCCCGTTTCCGCATCGTCGAGCATGCAGCCGAAGGCCAGTCTGAAAAAGTCGCTGCCATACGCGGCACAGAAGTTGGCCAGGGTGCCAAGGCCATGCTCTGCCAAAGCAAGGATGAAGCTGGAAAATTAATACTGGCGATTTTGCCGGGCGACCAGAAGATCGATTTCAAAAAACTGGCCACTGCCGTGCAGGTCAAGAAAACCAGCTTCGCTGCGCCTGAGGCAGCGATGGAAAGAACCGGCTGCGTCATCGGCGCGATACCGCCCTTTGTGTTTTCTGATGACATACAACTGGTGCTCGACCCGTCGCTGGTGGCGCGTTATGCCGAGATCGCCTTCAACGCGGGTCGACTGGATAAGTCCATCATCCTGAATACGGAAGATTATCTGCGGATTGCCAAACCCATACTGCATGATATCTGCGCGGTCTGATGCAATGCAGCTCACCCGGTTTGCACCTTTGTGGTCACTGATCAAGCGCCACCCTTACCTGATAGCGATATGGACTGGGATCGCCTGGTTCTGTAGCCAGGACTACTTTGGCTTCGCAATATATCTGCTCGCTTTACCCAGCTTGTTTTACACCATCGTCCAATGTGCCTTCAACTGGCGCACGATCGAATTGCGTTATAAATATATCCTCCTTTTCATCATGATCGTGTTGGCCTTCATGACCGTTGACGTGGTACATAAATACAAAGATGACAAAGCGAAGGTGTATGCAGAACACATCGTCGGTGAACTGGAGCAATATTACAAACTATATGGAAAACTGCCTCGCAGCCTGAACGATATTCCAGCACTGGCGACCCAAGAAAAGCGACCCCATATGCTTTTTTACTTGAATGAAAAAAACGGACCATTTCTATTCTATGCAACTAGCTTTGCGCCTTTTTCTGGTTGGAATTATGATTTCGAGAAAAGACATTGGCTTTATCAACACGACTGAACATCATTTCTGCGCTTTTTTGAATCTTCCAATTTTCCCCAAGGACATCCCATGCAACAAACCACCTGGACCGAAGTTGATGACTATTTTTGCGAACGCCTGATCCCTGCTGACCCGGTCTTGACCGCAGCCTTGCAGGATAGTGATGCGGGCGGTTTGCCACAACATCATGTGGCACCGAACCAGGGCAAGTTTTTGCACTTGCTGGCCAAGCTGCAAGGTGCAAAGACGGTGCTGGAATTTGGCACCCTCGGTGGTTACAGCACGATATGGCTGGCGCGGGCTCTGCCAGAAGATGGACGGGTCGTTTCGCTGGAATTCAGCGCTCACAATGCGGCGATTGCGCAAAAGAACATCGAACGGGCTGGTCTCGCGGACAAGGTGGATATACGCGTAGGCAAGGCGCTGGACACCCTGCCCCAACTAGAGGCAGAAGGCATACACCCGTTTGACCTGATCTTCATCGATGCCGACAAACCGAACAACCCACATTATCTCGAATGGTCGCTCAAACTCTCGCGCCCTGGCACGCTCATCATTGGCGACAATGTGGTGCGCAATGGTGCGGTGGCTGATCCTGCCAGCACCGACGCGAATGTACAAGGCGTGCGCAGCTTTTTTGATTTAATGGCGAACAACCCGCGCCTGTCTGCCACGGCCTTGCAGACTGTGGGCAGCAAGGGATACGACGGGTTCTCCATGGCACTGGTGATTGCCTGGCACAAGATGTAGACAGCGCCGATTCCAGCTTTGTCTTGGCAACGGCCTGGTAATATCTTGCCCCGTCCCCACCATCATCCAGGCTCATCAAGCCTGATCTCCCTTGATTGCCTTGGCGGCGGCCAGTACGGCCTTGGGGTCTTTAGCGAATACAGCTACTGCCAGGTCAACGATGGCTGCGGCGGTACTAATGGCTTTCTTGATTTTGTCTACCTTTTCTATGGTGGCCTTGGCACGGCTGATTGCTGCAGTGATTTCTGCCGCAGCATCTGCCGCTCCTGCGCCGATTAGGCGTATGCCATAGCTACGGAACAAGACGACCAGATGGTCGAGGTGGTCTTCAGCTTCTTCGAGGCTGGCACGTTCGGGACTGGATAATGCTTCGCGATGGGTGACGCGGTAATCGAGGATGCGGGCGGACAGTTGTGCAAAGCCATCAGCAACCTGAAACGCCTGCTCTTGCGGTAATTGGATTTCATTCGCCATTTCTTACTCCCTGATGTTAGAAAGCGTCTTTGAGCTGGTTGCGCAAGGCGGCGACTTCTTTGCCAAATTGCTTGAGTTGATCCAGCAATTCTTTGTCATCCAGGCGATCAAACTTCTTGCGGATTTCTGCATTCGATTTTTGCAACTCCGTCACTGATTTAATGAAGGCATCGACGGTTTTTTCGCGGGCAGCAATTTGCCGCTCCTCACTGAGCAAGATGGTTTTCAGGTAATTGGAGGCCAGCATTTCTTTTGCGGCACGCTCATCCAGCGCTTTGCGCAGCACCAGGATTTCGTTCTTTTCATCACGCAGCCAGGCCTTGTAGTTGAGATTGGCATAATCCTTGAGCGCAGTGGTGATGGTATTGATGGCCGCCTCATGCGACAGCAAATCACGGATGGCGGCTTTTTGCATGTGCTGGGTTGCAATGCGGCTTAAAAACTCGGTCAGCGCAGTAATGGCACCGAGCTTGTCGGCATTGATCAGGGCTTCGCCAGTACCTGGCTTTTTGATCTTGCCGAGAGAATTTTTCAGGCCATTGAGCTCAGTCTTGTAGGAAGGCAGTTTTTCATCTGCCAGTGCCGCCAGTGTGTCGGCATATTGTTCCAGCAAGCCATTCAGGTCAGCGATGGTTTTATTGTCGTCATCCATGGGGCCGCATAGTTCTTTGGCCTTTTTCTCGGCCACTTCCGGGTCAAACTTGTCGGCGGTGATGAGTTTTTTTCGTTTGTATTTTTCAACGCAACTGGCGCTGGAGCCTGTCAGCATGGGATCAAAAGCCGCAGACAGTTTTTTTGTTTCATCCGCAAACGTGCGTACTGGTGCTAGATTGCCACAGGCACTGATGATGCAACAGATCAGGACAAGCATGAGGCGTTGCACAACTTGGGAACAGGTATTCATGGGACACCCTTTTAGATCGTTTTACATCTGATGGCGGCTTTTTTATTGGACGGTGCTGTGCTTTGTTGTGTACCCCATTTGTGTTCTGAAGGGCACTACGGATACTGACGAACGCAAGGCGGGGGAATATCTCAACCAATAAATTGTCAATTATTCTAGTTAATTTTTTAATAAAATAAAAGGAATTTCGATTAATTCTTGGTTTATTGCTGGCAAGCAGCAAAATGAGCCCGCCAGCGTGGGCCACATGAAGGACGTGCTGTCATGGCAGAAAGTGAAACCACACTTCATGCGGCCCACAGGTCCTTGCGCTTTACTTGCGCCTCAACCAGCCTTCATCAACGGCTGTATCTGGAGCAGACAAGGAGTTCAGATAATGCCCATATATCTCGCGAAAATCAGCGATCTCAGGGTTGGTACTGCTATAGAAAGTGGCTTCCAGGCCTTTCGATAAATCCTGCCAGAATTCCATTTTTCTGCATCTGTCCCCGATGAAATTTTCGAATTCATGATGGATATCATCCGGATCAGTCATGAAATGAAAGACAAAACCACCAACATCGATTGTGGCGAACTCGCTGCTGAAACATATGCCGCTGGGACGATGTCGCCAATGCTGCCGCATGCTGACTTGTCGTTCTGCATCCAGAGCCATCAGCTCTGCGAAGGTATCGATGAAGATGCCGTCGCTTCTGGTTTCGTACTCAATACTCTGGCTTTCTTCGCTCAACGTATGGCTGTAGCACTCTCCACTGACTACATGCTCAAGATCATATTTATCGGCAAGATTCCAGAGCAGCTCAACATTTGGTGCTACTCTTGGGGAAATAAAAAAGTAGATATCAAGTTTTGCTGTCATAGTTCATATTCAAGTTCGGTAACGTGATTTTTTTGAAGCGCAAGCTCGCTATTACTTTACCATTGACTCTGGAATACGAAGGCTGGGATGCGCAGATTTGTAGCTATGGCTCTATTGTCACATCAACGAACTGGCTGAAATTTCGTTCTATCACCTCTTCCTGGAATTAATCATTGAAAACTTTCTTAAAAAATCTGGCAATCATCGCTATTTTTCTTTCGCCTTCTCTGTCCACGGCTGAGCCACTGGCACCGGAGATGAAACTGGCCTTGCGGGATTTTGTGGCGGTCCAGAATCTGGAAAAGACCTGGCCCACCATCATTGATGGCATAACAAAAATCACGGTAAAACAAGTCATCAAAGGTGCCACACGGGAGTTGAGTGATGCTAGTTCTTTATCTCAGGCTGAACGTGCCACCGGGGAAAAATTTATCCAGGAGATGGCACCAAAAATCGCCGAAGACGTCAGTGCATTTCAGCGTGGCCTGGATATCAAAAGCCTTGTCACCGACATGAGTGAAGAAGTCTATCCCAAATATTACAATGCCCAGGAAATTCGTGAGTTCACTGCTTACTATGGTAGTGCAGGCTACAAAAAAGGGGCTGTAATTGCCCGTGAGATTGACATTGAAAGCGCCAGCACAGGCGAAAACAAAACTGCACTCTGGCGTCGCTATGAGAGCAAATTCACGCCGCAAGAAATAAAACTGATGCAAGCATTTAATAGCTCGGCACTGGGACGAAAACATCAGGTAGCAGGCCCAAAGATCAATGCCGAATGTCTGGAATTTATGTATAAGCGCACCGCCCCCGAAATGAATAAAATTTCTGAACGCTATGGCGAAATGCTGGCGCAGCGGCTCAAGGCAGCATCCAAATAGTGTAATAACTGCCAATATCATCCACCGATTATCACTGCCATTGTTAAGGAGAAGAAAATGCATCACGACCAGTCTGTTGCACATTTGGGCCAATCAACTGTGTGCAGCAAGTTCTTGCAAACCATGGTGGCGGGAGCGACTGAAATGGTGATCTGGAGCGGCATGCGCGTGTAACACCGTTGCGTCCACTGCGGACACATTAGTGTCCGCGTACACGTGTTTCCCCCACCTTAAGATGATTTATGCAGTAAGGGTCTGCGTGGCATACTCTTTGCTGTCTTGGACAGGTTTGCCATTTCAATTTACTTTATAAAAAAACTTATGACACCACGATCGACCTTGCTTTTTTGTGTTGCCTTGCTGGGCAACGCCAGCATGCCAGCCTTTGCCGCTACCCCAGTCAGTGTCACTGCCAATACTGCCATCGCAAAAAACATGGACAGCTATCTGCAAACCACCTTCAAGCCTGATTTGCCTGGTGCAGCCGTACTGGTCTTACGTGATGGGCAGCCTGTGTTCAAAAAAGCCTATGGCAAGGCCAGCCTGGAATTGAATGTAGCCATGCAGGCGGATGCGGTGTTCCATGTGGCTTCGGTCAGCAAGCAATTCACTGGTGCGGCTTTGCTGAAGCTGGCAGAACAGGGCAAGCTGGATATCCATGCCCCACTAAGCCAGTATTTGCCTGACACGCCGCCTGCCTGGGCGGCAATCACACTCAGTCATCTGGCCAGCCATACTTCGGGCATACCCAATCTGTATGGACTGCCTGCCATGCGGGCGCACTTTCGCGAAGACCTGACGCCAGCACAATTGTTCGCCATCGCCAAAGATTTGCCCTTGCTGGCGACGCCGGGCAGCCAGTTTCACTATGCCACCATCAACTACACGCTGCTGGCCATGGTCATTAACAAGGCTGCGGGCAAATCTTACGAGGCTTACGTGGATGAACAATTCATCCAGCCTTTGGGTTTGAAGCACACTGTGTTTTCTATCGGCAATGCGCTGGTGCCTGGTCTGGTCACGCCCTATGCGGCTGGCCCCAGCACGGTGGACTTCATGAGCCACCACCTGGGTTATGGCGGTGGCAGCTATTATTCCAACACCAGCGATATCGCCACCTGGACGCTGGCCCTGCAAGGCGGCAAAATGCTCAGCCCAGCCAGCCTCGCATTGATGAACACGCCTTACCAACTCAATGATGGCAAGCAGGTGCGCTATGGTTATGGACTGCGCCCGCATACTTTGAACCAGGCTGGATATATACAAAGCAATGGCGACATCCCCGGCTTTCATAGTGAAACCGTGTACCTGCCTAAGGCGCGGGTATTTGTCGCGCTTTTGCATAATGGTGAAGGCGTGGCGCGCACAGGCTTGCAAGGCATGGTCAAGCGCCTGGCACTGATTGCCACTGGCCAGGTATATCGCGCACCACAAGCCATCGCACTTGATACAGCAATGCTGCAAGCCTATGTCGGCTTGTATCAGAACGGCGGCGAGACTGGCAAGATCACGCTGGAAAAGGGCAAATTGTATGCGGCGTTTTCTGCAAACTCGCCTGCCCTACCTATCAGCGCGCTCTCGGCCACTGAATTTTTTTATGATGACAACCCGGATTTCCGGCTGCGCTTTGTGCTGCGTGAGGGCAAGGCCGTCAGTGCACACTGGGTGGAGATGGATGCGCTCAATGATGAGCAAGACGCGGTTTTGGCGCGGGTGGAGGCTTTTTCTCAGGCCAAATGATCATCAGATACTTTGATTCTGTTTGTAACAATTTTTTGCAAATTGGCAATATACCTTACTTTAGGTGTAAAATTGCTATTTTAACACTAGCACAGTCTGCCTGATGACAGCAGCGCCTTTCAGTCCGGCGCGCGTATCGTGCAGACAACTTAGCCATGGCCAACGTTGATCCACATGATATCCTGTTTAGCATCCCTACCTTATCGAATGAGCTGGCACCGCTATTGCACGTAACAGAGCAACCCACCGAGGCAGATTTTTTTCTGCATGAAGATGATTGGGAACAGATGGAATTTTTCAGCGCCGACCGTGCTGATGAAGTGCAGGCCGCGCTCAGTGAATATCATTTGTTTGAAGCCGCGCACCGTACAGAAGGCGGCTGGCGCAAGGCTTATCTGCGAACGCTTGCCCGCAGCACAGTGCTGAACTTGTCTGTCTCTGAACTGGCCTCAGCGCTGGGTTGCAGCATAGGCCCGGCCCCTTTGCTGCATTGCGCCAATACCCTGAGTGGCCAGGTGCAAGATGGTTTTAGCATGGCATTGGGTGGCAATGTCAGCCTGTATGGTTTGAGCGATGGGCAGGGCATCCCTGTGCTGGGAGTCAGCATGGGGCCAGATGCTGACAATGCCAGGCTGATCGCCGCCTTTGTAAAGTTGCATGCCAGCCATGGCCTGATCCTGGTCGACTGGCGCTCGCAAATGTTGTTGAGGGCGGCCAACGCCGCAGGCCAGCTTGATATCTGGCGACCATGATCCAGGCAATGTCACCCACCCAAGGATTTTGATGAGCGAATTCAGCATACAGGAAAAAAACCAGTTGCTCAGTGCATGGGCGCATGGCTGGACAATTTCACGCGGCACCGATGCCCCCATCCCGCTGGCCGATTTTGGTTACCGCATACAGGTAGGCTTGCCCGGCCATCTGGAACGTTATGTCTTGCAAGGCCATGTGCTGACCGCCGTGCAAAGGCTGGCGCAAGAAATCGACACGCCCGATACCTGGCTCAAGATATGCGCACCCCATCATTGCGTGGCTGGCCTGCTGCCAGAACGATGGAAAATCAAGCCGCCAGAATACCTGATGAGCAAGGCCATTAAACTCACCGAAGTGAGCCTGCCTGAGGGCTATCAAATCAGCCTGACCGCCGACGGTAGCGCCGTCACAGCGCGCGTTTGCAGCATGGAAGGCAAGCATGCCGCCACCGGCCGCATGGCCCTGACCCTGGATGGGCAGTATGCCGTGTTTGACCAGATCGTCACAGAACCCGCCAACAGGCGGCGCGGCCTGGCCAAGGCCATCATGCAAAGCCTGGCCAATTACGCCATCGGCAAGACCGCTACCACTGGTGTACTGGTCGCCACGGTGGAAGGCCATGCCATGTACGGCGCCCATGGCTGGACCGTGGCTTCTGAAATGACAGCAGCAGTGCTGGCATAAGCACCATGAAGTGGCAGCAGGTTGCGGCTACCAGCCACTCACAGATAACCCACTTCTTCCGGTGGCGTATCCCAGTTATCGTTAAGGCCATCGACATATGTCACTGGCGCGCTGACCAGCTCTGCGATTGCCGCATCATCAAGGCAACTGACGCTGACGCCATAGAAGCGCCCGCGCCGCGGTGATTGCGCAATACCAAATGGCCGCACGCCGCAGTGCTTGCAAAAAAAATGGCGCTCATTCTTTGCGCCAAACTGGTATTCGGCCAGATCAGCATCGCCTGCCAGCAAGCGAAATTTTTCTGGCATGACCACTGTCGCCCAGCACCGTATCTTGCGGCAAAAGCTGCAGTTACAACGCATCGTGCCATCTGCCAAATCGATATCGGCTTCAAAGCGTATTGCCTGGCAGTGGCAACTACCGTGGTAAGTTTTCATGGTTTTCCCATCGGGTTATCTCAGTGTGCGTGGTCACAATAGCTTTTTTCATCTATCATTGTACACAGGCTTTTTGCCACCCCGTACGTGCACCACATCACTCACATAATTGACAGTACGAGCCTCATGCCATCTTTCGACCAACTCACCATCGATACGCCGCGCCTGCACTTGCGCCCCTTGTGCCTGGATGATGCTGCTGCCATTCTGCGCATACGTTCCAACCCGGATGTCATGCGCTACATGACCACAGCACCGTGGACCGATATTAGCCAGGCCATCGCAATGATAGAACGCGACCAGGCTGCCATACTCAAGGGTGATATCGTCAGACTGGGCATGATACGCAAGTCTGACAATGTCTTAATTGGCAGTTGCATCCTGTTCCATCTGGATGCCGGTTGCCGTCGTGCTGAAATCGGTTACGACATGGACGCTGCCGTCTGGGGCCAGGGTTACATGCAAGAAGCCCTGGTCGCCTTATTGAATTATGGTTTCAACGAAATGAACCTCAACCGCGTCGAAGCCGACATAGAACCCAACAACCTGGGTTCTGCCAAAACACTGGAAAGACTGGGTTTTATCCGCGAAGGCTATTTCCGCGAACGCTGGATCATCGAAGGCGTGGTGTCGGATTCGGCGATATATGGCTTATTGCGCAGCGACTGGCTGGCGCGGGTGCCACCTTTGCGGAGTCCTGTATAAAGTTCAAGGCCCAAAATCTCACCTCAGAGACACAGAGCAGATGCTGAGTAAGTGCTTGTGAAAGCCAAATTGCGGCAGGTAGCTTATGTGCAGAGCCAGGTAGCAAATATCACACTGTCTTCCTTAGTGCCCCGCTGTGTCTCCGTGTCTCTGTAGTGAGAATTTTGGTCTTGAGCTTACAACCTGGTCTGCGCAGCGCCAGCCGCCAACGCAGCATTGGCCCGGCGTATTAAACGCCAGTGCAAAATCCAGCAGGGCAGCGCCAGGAAACCGGCAGCAGCACCCAGCTCGTTCGGTATCAGCGAGACGATTTGCAAACCGCACCAGCCCATGCCTGTCAGCATGCCAAAGCTGGTGAAACCCTGCAATGCGGTATTGGTTTTTGCCTCTTGCTGCAAAGACCTGGCAACGTTGGCGATGATGAAAAAATCTTCGACAAAATTATAGGGAAGCAAAAACATCAGCCACACGCTGCGTGGCTGGGCCTTGCGCGCCGCTGGCTGGACCAGGGCAAGTGATGACTGCAAATCACGACAATACAAAAACACCAGCGCCAAAAATACCAGCACCAGCACGATGCCACCGATAGGCCCCAGCATTTCCAGTTCTTTGAAAACACCGCCAGATGCCTGTGGATGAAAGTAGGGGTAAGCCAGCCCATAAGCCACCGGGAGGGTGAGTACTATCTTGAGGAATATAAGTGCGATGTGTCTGTTCATGCTGGGGTCGCTGCCTTCAGTGCCAGCAGCAGATAAGCCTGCACATGTTTGTCCTTGATCTGTTGCTGCGAAGTCAGCTTGATATGGCGGCGAAACTTGCCCTCGCCTTCCAGCATCTGGTACTTGTCCGGCAAGGATGCACCCTCGCCAAACTCCAGGCTCACATGTTTGGCATAAGAAAAAACACCGCAAAAAGGTTTGCTGGCAGAGAACAGCAAGCCGCCATATTTCGCTTCTTCGGTCACGCCCTTATCGAGCTTGAGTATCTGTTCGCGCAAGGCCTGTACCAGGGCATGGCGGTCTTCATCCAGCAGGCGTATGTCTTGCAGTAATTTGTCGATTCTGTCGGCACTCATGGTCTGATGCTCCCTCCTCTTTTTCCGGTTAGATTTGTTGCTGTCGGCGTCAACAATACGAAGGTGCAGATGTCGCGTATTTCGTCCATGATGCACCTTGCATAACGCGGTAATGATAAACGAGTATGCGCGCTCATGCTATTCGCATAACAAATAGATGAATGTTATCTTGAATATGTGTTACCGTGGACAGGCCTGATCAGCCAAATGAGGTTTCTGAGCTCCTGTTGCCTAGATCAATATTGTTCAACATGCCGCCTTGCCGCTTGCAGCCTCTTTGTCAGCCAGTCTGCAAGATCGCAATGCTTATGTGGAGTAACAAGTGGAGCCTCCATTAAACCGAGTGACCTGGCTGGGAATACATATGTTCCTGCTGCCATGCAATGAGCGTGCTGCATTAGCGAATGCCTGGGTCTCAGAAAACCCGCCCGACATTGCGCATTTCAAGCAAGCCTTTCCTGATGCAATGTCAACCTGTGGCCTGATCCCCAGCAACGATACCTTGCAACATTCAATGTGCTCGGCAAAATGCACGCTGCATGAAGTCTGCCTGCTACCCCAACGCCAGGACGAGACAGCCCAGGCCTTGCACATCGCTCCAAACGGCCAGGCAACCTGATTCAGCGATTTTTTCTGCAATCCTGATTGCCTTGGATGTGGGCACAGATCAGTCACCAGACAACACCCGCCAAACAGGTTGGACTTGGAGAGCAAAGAGCCTGCACCTTGACCATTCGTGCTCCCTTCTTGCTGGTCATTCTATTGCCGCCTTGATCCCGATTTTCTACACTACGCCCTTCTTTGTGGCATCAACGACAAGATCGACTGGCGTTCACGGCACATCACAAATGGCCGTGTTTTGATACTCACCGTGACCAGTTGGCCGAAATTCGCATCACTATTCCATTAAATGGAATGATAGATTGCTTTTTTTGAATATTGTTGATCGCATCGTTTTTCATTAAAGTCTCTTCGCGCTGCCAGATGGTCTTGACCCGAATTCGTGTCATAGCAGGCAGCGCCCACACTTTTATCAAGACATGGAGAACAGCAATGAAACAAGTCACGATGTATGGCACCAGCGCCTGCCCTTTTTGCGCCAGTGCAGATCAACTATTGAAAAGCAAAGGGGTGCAGGTGAACAAGATCATGGTTGATGCTGACCCCGCAGAAATGGTGAACATGATGCATCGTAGCGGCAGGCGCAGTGTGCCGCAGATTTTTGTTGAGGATGTCTATATCGGCGGCTTCGACGACTTGTCTGCCCTCGATAGTGCAGGAAATTTTCTCCCATTGCTGGGTTGATGATAAGTCCTCACATTAAAGGAGACGGCAATGCAAGCATCCACAATTGGCGAACCTGGCAGAGCGTCCAGATTCGCACGCATCACCGAACTGGCCGCGGCTATCGCCCATCTTTTGGCACGGCTGTATGTCGCCAAAGTGTTTTTTATGGCAGGCATGAGCAAGACTGGTAATTGGGAATCGACACTCTCCCTGTTTGAAGAAGAGTACCGTGTGCCCATCCTTACACCGCAAATGGCGGCAATATTGGGCACCGGTCTGGAACTGACTTTGCCGGTGCTTCTTGTCATTGGCATCTGCACCCGTTGTGCCGCAGCAGGTTTGCTGATGGTCAATGGCATGGCAGTGTTTGCCTACTACCACGTCTTGGCTGACATGCCTGTGGCACTGCAAGATCATCTGGAATGGGGTTTGTTGCTGCTCTTGCTTGCTGTTCAAGCGCCGGTCTGGACTACCGTCGATTTTTGGTGGGTCCGTGCCCGACTGAACCGTAGCCAGCGATCGGCAGGCTGATTGCTGTTTTCAACTGCGCCCCCTTGGGCGCGTTGTGCTAATTCATTATTTTCAGATAGTTCAAATCACTAGTGTCCGGTTAAAAGTCGAATAAATTCAATTGGTTAGCGGATGGATCTATGTCAGAAATGTAGTCATCAATCTGAAAGGCCTGTGAAATCTCGTTTTTCTCAAAGACAGAGACCGATAAAATCTGTAATAAAGTGTAGAGAGAGGCATTCAATTGCAATTCCTTTTTAATAATAGCGATCAACACATAAGTCGAGATGGCGCACCAGATTTGCGTCTTCACGGCGTTTTCGCTGTTACCCAAAAAGTGCTTGATGCGCAAATGCTGCTTGATCCATTTGAAGAACAATTCGACTTGCCAGCGACTCTTGTACAGTGCGGCGATAGTGGTCGCTGGCAAGGCAGTATTGTTAGTCAGAAACACCAAGGTTTTCCCTGTGTCAGGCTCTTTGTAGCGAATGCGACGCAAGTGTTCTGGAAATTCTTTTGTCTTGTAAAACCCTTTAAGCATGATAGTTTGATCGCAAATGATGCCCAAATCTTTGTTCACTGGGGCCGAATAAATACGCCGGAAACTCAGATTGCTTTTGGCTCTGGTCACAAAGAAAGCGCCTGCCTGATGCATCTTGTAGAGCCGCGTGAAATCCAGATAGCCCCGGTCCATCACATAGAACGCACCCGCTTCGAACGGCAAGAAATCGAGCACATTGACTTCGTGCATTTTTCCATCGCTGATGTGGATAAACGCAGGTATAGCCCCACGCAGATCGAGCAAAGTGTGCAACTTGATTGCTGCTTTGGTGGAGCGAAATGGCGTCCAATCGAACAGCGACAAACAGAGGTCGATGGTGGTTGCATCGAGAGCGTATGCCGTGTTTTGCAACTCCAATCCCAATTCGTCGTGCTGATAAAGCTTGCGAGCACGACGAATCAACAACGCGGCCAAATCTGCCCAGATACGCCAGTCGCGATGTTCGTTGGCGTCGGCCAAGGTGCTGCGATGCACGGTATGGCGCAGCCCCATTGCGTACAACTTGTTGCTGTTGGCACCAAGTGTCACTTCGATGTCGCGCAACGACTCGCGCCAAGTCAACTGCGCAAACGCCATTATCCGAAACTGCTCCGCACAAGTCATCCTGCGAACACCCGCATTGCCAGAATAACGATTCACGATCCGCGTAAAACTTGTCCAAGGGATGAATTCCATTAATTGCGCAAACAAGGTTTTGCCAACATTCATGCTTCACTCCCCAGAACAACAAACCTAGAAAATGACACAAAAATGCAAAATCCAATTTCAAATCGGCACCAAACAAAATCACCCTGTATCCCACGTCATTACTAACTTTCAGTATCGCTTTACTCAATTTAACCGGACACTAGTGAGTTCAAATGAGTGTTCATCAGTTAAGTCAGCATACCGCCATGGGATCGGCGGAAACACCCATCCATCAAGCACCAGCGGTGACACTGGCTGACGGTGGCAGCTTTATTCCGCAACATTATTTGCGTTATAGTCACACGCTCGCCTCCCTGCAGGAGATTGCCAGCAGAGTCCGGTTTGCAGACGAATTACTGATCTTTGCCCATGAAGACAAACAGGGCATGTATATCCAGATTGGCATGGTAGGCCGTGAGAACTATGAAAGGGGCAACACCATCCGCCCCTTGAAGCTGGTCTATGGCAGAAAGTGGCGCATAGATGCCGACACACCGACGTCTGAGATCGTGCAAACCATTTTTCTGGCCATCAAAAAGATGCGCGAACATGAGGTCCGTGAATTGCTCACCTTGCGAGACGAGACCAGCGGCAAGGCCAGTACCCCATTTAGCACGCACCATGACGTACACGTACTTGCCCGTTTCGCACCGCCAGGTACGCCCACCGCCACAACAGCAGATGCCTCGGAGGCCATCGTCAGTTGGCTCGATCCAGTGCGGTTTGGACAGCGACGCATTGCGCTGCTGGAGGTGAACCAGCATCGCGGTGGCTCGTGGATAGTCGATCTGGCTTTGGGTATGCTGCCTTTGGCTCGCGCCATGGAAGCAGATTTACCAGAATTCAATCACCTGGCCTTGACCATCGTGCTCAAAGAGTTGAGCCGCAGTGAGCTGCTGCATCAGATCATGCAGGCCATGATAGATCATAGTGATCGTGCAGTAGAAGCTGCTTTTCAATACCAGGGTTTTGCCCGCTTCAGCCGCACGCTTGATCCAGCGACAATCGCTGGCTTGTCTATCGCTGCCCGCCCCTATGCCAGAGACGCACGAAATCCTGCATTTAGCGAGGCCTTCAAGGCGAGCAACTATGAAGTTGATGCAAGCCGTGCGCCTGCTTTGGGCAAGGGCAGACTTGCCGACATCAACCGCCACAAAATCGCGCAATTCAGCAACTTGTCCGGCCACATGCCCAGGGGTTTGCACACGGCTGCACAGTCTGGCAACCCCTTAGAGGCTGTTCGAGATCTTATTGTAAACAAAAGGAATATTGCGTAAACTTAGGTGATGAGAAAAGCCTACCCAAGCGACATCAGTAGAGAACAGTTTGCAAAGATAGAAGATATTCTGCTGAGCGCA
>NZ_JACOFX010000012.1 GCF_014284125.1 Undibacterium umbellatum
TTTATAACCGCCAGCGACGTCACTCGCGTCTTGGCAATATATCGCCAGCCTTGTTTGCTGAAAATTTTAATCGGCAGTCACAGGCAGCTTAGAACATGAGTGTCCGCTATTGACAGTACACCTCAAAGTGATGTAGAAAAGATCAAAATTGTTTAACCAAAAACTAAAAAAGCCCTTGAATAATCAAGAGCTTAATCAGTGTTTGGTGCCGAGAGCCGGAATCGAACCGGCACGCCTTGCGGCGCGGGATTTTGAGTCCCGTGCGTCTACCTATTCCGCCATCTCGGCAACGCAGAACAAAATTATGACAGAGCCGTCAGGATTTTGCAAGTGGCTTGCTGCTTTTGCCGTTTGCTGTGTTTATGGATTTCTGCCTGGCTGGTCAAAATTTACGTTCCTGCGCCACATGGCGGGGGTGGGGAAGCGTTTTTGGACGATGCGCAGGTAGTACCACAGGCTGAAGGCGACGATGGCGAGGCTGGCGCTGTTGGCCATCCAGAAGCCTGCTGCGCCGTGCAGGAAAGCCGGGCTGATGTTGTAGGGGTCCAGGCCCAGGATGACACCTCCACCGAGGCCGCAGCCCCATAGCGCAAAGGCGTACAGGATGGTGGGGACGATAGCGATTTTATAGGCGCGCAGGATGAAGGCGGTGGTGACTTGTATCGCATCAAAAATCTGGTACACCGAAATGAAAGTGAACAGCGGGAAGGCGGCTGCGATGATGACGGAGTTGGAGGTGTAGGCGTGCAAGATCAGGTCGCGGCTGAACCAGATGGTGACACCGATGGGCACAGCCAGCATGGCAGCCAGGATGATGCCTGCATTGCCAGTGACGCGGGCGGCCTGCATTTGTTTGGCGCCTATGGCTTGCGCGACCAGGGTGCCGGTGGCGCTGGCGATCGCCAGGGGAAGCATGTACAGGATGGTGCCAAAGTTGGCGGTGAGCTGGTGCCCGGATACTGCGACTTCACCCAGTCGCGCGATGAACAGGGCCATGAAGGCGAATGCGGTGACTTCAATCAGGTAGCTCAGGCCCATGGGGATGCCGAGATGCAGCAGGCTGCGCAGGGCTTTCCAGTTGGGTTTGACGAAGCCGCTGCCAAATAGTGCAAACAATTCATAATATTTGACATGCTTGAGCATGAGCCAGGCAGTGATGAGCATGAGCCAGGCGTTGACGGCAGTGGCGGCAGCGCAGCCGGGGCCGCCCATGGCGGGTATGCCAAGGCCGCCAAATATAAACAGGGTGTTGAGCGGGATTTTTATCGCCAGTGCGGCGAGCTGGATGGCCATGACCATCTTGGGGCGGCCAACTGCATTATTGAGTGCGCCGTAGATCCTGAAGCCCAGGGTGGCGGGCAGGGCGATGGCGAGTATTTGCAGATATTGCGCTGCCTTGTCATTCAAGGTCGGTGAAGCTTGCGCGATGGAGAGCAGACTATTTGGGAATAGCAGGATGAGGCAGCCTATACAGGCAAGGAAAGCGCCCAGCCATACGCCTTGCTTGATTTCTGCGCCTATCTTTTTAAATTTGCGCGCGCCGAACAATTGACCAACGACAGGGGAGATGGCTTGCAAGATGCCATTGAGGCCAACGAAGATGCTGACATAAATTGAGATGCCGATGGAGAGTGCTGCCAGGTCAGTCGCCGAGAAGCGCGAGGTCATGGCCGTGTCTATCACCCCATTGCCCACCACGGCCATCTGGCCCACCATCATGGGCCATGATAGTGAGGCGATGCGTTTGATGTTGCCGCGCAGTGTGCTGGGGTGTTCGGTCTTCATTGCTGCTTGCGCTGGTACAGGGTAAACAATTCGTCATTGTCGGCAGCGCGGTGGCCAGACCAGATGACTGACCAGTGCTCTGGTTTGTATTCTGGTGGCAGCACGCTCTCATGCGCGGATTTCTTGCTGTTTTGTACCAGTAACAGCTGGCAGTCATGGTCAGAGAATCCGGCAAAGTGCAGCTTGCCAAAATACGCAAATGAAGCGCGTTGTGATGGGCCAATGTGGGCTTGTATGCAGCCCATATTGGGTGGCACTTTTTGCGCGAGTTCTTTGGACAGTGGCGCATAGCTGACTTTTTGGTCCAGCCACTGCAAGCCCAGGCTTTGCACCAATAGCCAGCATAAGATAACGCCACCACTGGACAATACTACTGCGCGCCACAATACGGCAGGCTGTCTGGAGATGCGCCAGTAGACAAGGCGGAACCAGGCTACTGTTGCACTCAGAGCGATGATGAAGACAAAAATATTGAAGCTGGACTGGTAGCCTGGCACCAGGTTGCCAGCTCTTTTCGCCATGCCGGGTGGCCAGCCTGTCTGGTCAGCCAGCCAGTACAGCCAGATAAAGGCGGCGACGGCGGTGAAGACGATGACAGAGAACCAGTCAACGGCATTGATGGCGCTGCGCTTCATGGTTGGCAAGCCAAAGGCGGCGAGTATTGCCAGCGGTGGCAGTATCGGCAAGAGTATCGCTTCTTCTGACTGGTGATTGAGTATGGCCAGCACGCCGAAGCAAATTAAAAAGCTGACAGGTAGGGAGATGTGGAGGGCTTTCTCTTGCTTGCGCCAGGCAAAGATGGCCCAGGCTGCAAATGGCCATGCAGGCCAGCTATACCAGATGCCATAGCGCAACAGATAACTGATGCTTTCAAACCTGGGGAAGTTGAACTGACGATAATTCCACAGCATCCAGCCCTGATAAGGCGAGCTGTCATAGGGGTGTACCAGGCTGATAGTGAATAGCCAGAGACCTGCAACGGCGATGGCCAGCGGCAGGGTGATGTTGAGCAAATATTTCAGGGGTTGGCGTTGCTGGCGGTAGGTGCACACTGCCAGCAGGCTGATCCATAAACCCAGGGGCAATACCCAGCCACGGGTCAGTACCAGCAAGCCTAGTGTGCCGCCAATTTTGGCGGCGGTGCGCTTGCCTGGTTCATCCAGCAGGCGCACACATAAATACAGGGTGCAGGCGATCAGGGATATTTGCAGTGCTTCGGTGCTGGTTTCGTGGCTGCGCAATAGCAGGCCCAGGCAGCCAAGATAAATCAGCAATGCACCGTCAGCCAGGGTGCGGCCAAAGTCGCGTGCTTCTGGCTGGCCGCCAAAGGCCAGTTTCAGGGGTTGTGCTTCTGGCCTGCGTCCTAGCAGGTAGGTGGCATACCAGACCGAGAGTGAGCCGAGCAGGAAGAATATGCCGGTACTCAGGCGGGCGGCCATGGGTTCACCCACCAGCCAGCCAAATAATTTAATGCAGATGGCACCAAGCCAAAACGCCAGCGGGCCTTCTTCTGGCATGGGCAGGCCGACGATGTGCGGCCACAGCCAGTCAGACAGGTTGCCATGTGCCATGGTCCACATGATGCCGAAACCGGCGGCATCGTCACCCTTCCACGGATCGCGGCCTATCAGGCCGGGCAGGATATACAGGAGACAGAGGGCGATGATTCCCCAGCGCGGTAGCGCAACAGTTGCGGCGGCAGGAAGTCGGACTGGCTTCATATCTGGGTGGTGGAGGGAAAGGATGTTTATTGTAGGGTAAAGCTTTAGTAAAAAAGGCAGCCTGAGCTGCCTTTTTTACTAAAAATTCTTGGGAACCACAGACTGTCTTGCGTACTCCGCGATTTTGTATTAGCAAGGCTGGCCCTGCTAACGCATGAGACTGTGCTACTTGAGATTCGTCTGTGTTTCCCTGGCCAATTAGTTGGCGACAGAAGTCTTGGAACCGACTTTGCCGAATTTTTGGCGGAATTTTTCAACGCGACCGGCTGTATCCACGATTTTGTGTTTGCCAGTGTAGAAAGGATGAGATTCTGCAGAAACCTCGATCTTTACCAGTGGGTATTCTTTACCTTCAAACTCACCTTTGTCTTTGGTGTTGATAGTTGAACGTGTGATGAATTTGAAATCGCAAGAAACGTCGTGGAACAGAACTTCGCGATAATTTGGGTGGATGCCATCTCTCATGCTTGCCTCGAAAATAGTGTAGGTAGCCAATAAGCACTTCGTCGGTCGCCTTGCTTCTTGACCCGATTGCATTATCACTTGCCAAAGGTTTAAATAGTTGTCTGGATTCTGGACGCCCAAAATGCCAAGCCGATGATTATACAACGAAAATTGGGATTTTTGCGATGGGATGTGGTGGATGATAAGGGCTTGTTGCAGATAAATGCTGGTTGGATAATTCGGTTTTGAGAGAGATGGAGTTATTTAATACATATGTTTTCTGTTTTTTGTTGCGGCTTATTCCCGTTTTCTACGAACGGCGCTGGAGCGCCAGTCCGGTGGGTTCCTACCTACGCAGGAACGACGAATTTAAGGAGATGGCTTCTTCTGGTAGCCTTTTGTTTTTTTGCATTTCTCTTTGTCGTTCTCTGTGTCTCCGTGTCTCTGTGGTGAGAGGTTTTGAATTTCACACACACAAACTCTAGACCCAAAACCACCCCTAACTTGATAAACTCCCCATTTTTGCACCAAATCCTGAAGGAGAAACATGACGACGAGCTATCTGGGTATGAGTTCGATGTTGCATACCATTGAAGTCGCCGGGATACTGGCTTTTGCCAGTTCGGGATTTATTGAGGCGCGACGCAAGCGCATGGATGTAGTGGGGGTGTTTACAGTGGCCTTTATCACAGCCTTTGGCGGCGGCACCCTGCGTGACTTGCTGCTGGACCGGCGGCCTCTGTTTTGGGTGGAGAATCAGGAATACCCTATCATCATCTTTGTCATGTCTGTCGTCGCCATCCCGTTTTTACGGCATTTGCGTAATGCAGTGACGGAAAATGCCATCGTGCTGGCAGATGCGCTGGGACTGGGTTTGTTCAGTGTGACCGGGGCGTCGCTGGCGCAAGAGGCGCAGATGCCGATGTTTGTCTGTGTCATGATGGGGGTGATCACCGGCATTTTTGGTGGTGTCTTGCGCGATATTATCTGTAATGAAATACCGCTGGTGTTCCGGCGCAGCCATTTATATGCGACTTGCGCCTTTGCGGGTTGCTGGACTTATCTGATACTGAACCGGCTAGAGGTCAATGAAGGTGTTGCCCTGGCATTTGGGGTGGGTATATGTTTCGTACTGCGCATGATGGCAGTACGGTTTGACTGGAAGTTGCCAGTTTAGTTTTGCCCAGAAGCCTGGCGCATATTGCATCCCTGCTCAGCTGGCTTCGATTTTTTTAATGGCGGGCGGGCTACCAGGCCTGCCATGAATATGTCTACCATGTCTTCCGCATGTTGCATCAGACAATAGGCGGAAGAGTCTTCCAGCCATTCATGGACTATGCCTATGACATAGGCGTGGCTGGCTTGCATGGCGATCCAGGTGTCGGTGTCTGGATGTAATTGCCCCTGATCAACAGCTTGCTGGATCATGGCTTGTACTTTGGCCAGGCATTCATCCCGTTTTTCGCTTTCGGCACTGAAAAAAATCAGTTCGCTGTTTTTCTCACAGCGATGAAAAATGATGTCAAACACATTTTGCTGACGCGGGTTGCCTGTAACCAGGTTAAGAAAGTGGACATTTAACTCTTTGAGGCCAGCCAGCGGGTCTTTGAGCGGTGCAGAAACAATTTCATTAAGCAAGGCTTCCATGGGTAGAAAGGCGCGGTCGCACATGGCCTGAAAGAGGGCATTTTTATCCTTGAAGTGCCAGTAAATGGCGCCGCGTGTCATGCCTGCTGCCGTGGCAACATCATTGAGTGTGGTGCTGGTGACACCTCTTTCGGCGAATACTTTTTCTGCTGCGTCTAGCAGCGTATTATAAGTTTCCTGTGCTTCTTCTTTCGTCTTTCTGACCATGTTGTTTCCTTTGCGCACGCTGCGTTTTATTACTGCGTACAATTTTTTTGCTGTCTCTTCGTTATTGTAAGTAAGCACAGTAGGGCGAGTGCCTGTGAAAGTAAGAAGCTTTCTGCTATTCGCTCTACGTGAGTAAGGCATGTGTTTCGGTTTATACCGTTTTTATGTTTTTAAAGCCTGCACTGTTACGGATTGATACTGCTGCTTATTTTAAAAATCGCGCTGTGCCAGATCAAACTTGTTGCCTGGCAGCAGAAATTTATTGTCTGCTCTATACTTGTTTTCTTGTCTGACTTGCCAGTCTCTATCAACCCTTGGGATCGGGATGTCATGAGGCTTTCATCAGTCTGCTTTATAAAGCATTTAATTGCCGCGCTGGTCATTCATGCTGCTAATGACTGCAAACAATTCTTGTTAATTTGAAACCAACTCACGAAGAGTCTTGCAAACACGGCTTACAAAAAACCACCTCTGTTTCACTGTATTTCAACCATACAACGGTGGTTTTTCGTGGCAGGTAAGTATCCGGATATCACCAAAATTCCCTGTAATTAAGTAGGGCTGTTTAAAAACTTTATTTACAAACATTCGTGAATGTATATAATAGCACACCGCCTTTCCTTTTAGAAGAAAGAATCTCCTATGCGCTCCCCTGCAAAACCAATAACAAATGTATTTAAGCTATCTTCGATAACCAGTCATATGACTCAGGCTTTGCCTGCCTTGCGTATTGCTGCCATCAGCCTGCCTTTGCTGGTATTGGCTGCCTGTGGCGACAAAGGTGGGGCAAACGCTGCCGGACCTGGCAAGATGCCACCGCCGGAAGTGAATGTCGTGACCGTGCAGCCGCGCAACCTGGGCATGGACTTTGAATATGCGGCGCAAACCGCAGGTTCACGTGAGACAGAAGTGCGCGCCCGTGTTGCCGGTATTTTAGAAAATCGCCTGTATGAAGAAGGTTCGCGCGTTAAGGCTGGCACTGTTCTGTTCCAGATTGACCCGGGTGCTTACCGCACGCAACTGGCATCTGCAGAAGCGTCTGCTGGTGTGGCAGAAGCCAAGCTGAACCAGGCCAAGCGCGAATTTGCCCGCCTGACGCCACTGGCAGCAGAGAAAGCCATCAGCCAGAAAGAGTTTGACGATGCCAAGTCTGCGTTGGAAACAGCAGAAGCCAGCTACAAGCAGGTGCAGGCGCAGGTCAATGAAGCCAAACTCAATCTTGGTTATACCCGTGTCGTGGCGCCTATCGATGGTGTGACGGGAGTTGCCGCCAAATCCAACGGCAGCCTGGTGACAGCGGCGGACAGTTTGTTGACGACCATCGTGCAAACTGATCCCGTGTATGTCAACTTTAGCGTACCTGAAGCAGATTACCTGAAGCTGAGCAAGGATGTAGGCGCTGGCAAGATTGCCTTGCCTGGCAAGAAAACCAATAACGGCAGCCTGGCGTTTGATGTGCAGTTGAAGCTGGCTGACGGCAGCATGGCTCCTGTCACAGGCAAGATGAATTTTGTCAGTGAAAAGGTGAACCCGGCAACTGGCGGATTTGATGCCCGTGCCCAGGTGCCAAATCCTGAAGGCACTCTGCGCCCAGGCCAGTTTGTGCGCGTGATACTCAGCGGTGCTACCCGCAGTGCGGCTATTGCGATACCTCAGCGTGCAGTGATTGACAGCCCCATGGGCAAGATTGTGTTCACGGTGTCGCCTGATAACAAGCTGGTGCCAAAACCAGTTGAGCTGGATGGCTGGTCGCATGGTGAATGGATAGTGACCAAGGGTTTGCAAGGTGGCGACCGCGTGCTGGTGGATGGTTTCATCAAGGCACATGATCCTGGCATGACAGTGACACCAATCGCGATTACGGCCAAGGCGGCATCGACACCCGCTGCTCCAGCAGGTGCGCCAGCGGCCAAACCTGATGATAAACCTGCGGCAGCGCCAGCATCGGCCCCGGCTGCAAGTGCTGCGGCCAGTGCAGAGGCAAAACACTAAGCTTCTGACCAGCTGAAAATCCGCTGCATAACTTAGCTAAGGCTACAAGGAATAATTCATGTTCTCAAAATTTTTTATTAACCGGCCGATCTTCGCGACTGTCTTGTCGCTGATCATCGTGCTGGCCGGTCTGGCCGCCTTGCGCGTTCTGCCGATTTCGCGCTACCCGGAGATTTCTCCGCCGGTAGTGAACGTGACTGCTTTTTATCCCGGCGCTTCTGCCGAGGTGATAGAGCGCACAGTGGCAGCACCTATTGAAGAGCAAATCAATGGTGTTGAAAACATGCTGTATATGGATTCTGTCTCGTCCGCTGATGGCCGTGTGTCCATCAGCGTGACATTCGAAGTGGGTACCGATCTGGATATTGCCGCAGTTAACGTCAATAACCGGGTGCGCCAGGCAGATGCCAAGCTGCCACAGGAAGTACGTCGCCAGGGTGTGACGGTCTCGAAGAGCTCGTCTAATTTCCTGGTAGTGGCGGCGCTGTTCTCGCCAGATAATCGTTACGATGCCTTGTTCCTGTCCAACTATGCAACCCAGAATGTGCTGGACGCATTGAAGCGCGTGCCGGGTACCACCAATATCCAGATTTTCGGTGCCAAGGATTATGCGATGCGTATCTGGATGCGTCCTGACCGCATGGCACAGCTGGGCGTGACGGTAGGCGATATCTCGAATGCGATTACTGAGCAAAATGCACAGTATGCTGCTGGTAAGGTTGGTGCGCCACCAAACAACACTGAAGAATTGACGATGACAGTCACGGCCAAGGGCCGCTTGCTGGAACCATCTGAATTTGCCAATATCATCGTCAAATCAGCCAAGGGTGGTGCCGCTATCCGTGTCAGTGACGTGGCACGGGTTGAATTGGGTTCCAAGGATTACAATCTGTATGGTCGCGTCAATGGTCACCCATCAGCCAACATCGGTGTGTTCTTGCAAACCGGCGCAAATGCTCTGGAAACCCGCAAGGCGGTGGAAAAAACGCTGCAGGACCTGAAGGCGAAATTCCCTGAAGGCATGGAGTATGCCACTCCATATGACACCACGCCGTTTGTGACTGAGTCGATTGCTGAGGTGTTGAAAACCTTGGCCGAAGCGATGGTGCTGGTGTTCATCGTTGTCTATCTGTTCTTGCAAAGCTGGCGTGCCACCATCATCCCTACACTGGCAGTACCAGTATCGCTGATTGGTACCATGGCTGGTTTGCATTTGCTTGGCTATAGCATCAACACACTGACATTGTTCGGTATGGTGCTGGCGATTGGTATTGTGGTGGACGATGCGATTGTGGTGCTGGAAAACGTTGAACGCCTGATGAACGAAGAGGGGATGTCGCCGAAAGATGCGGCAATTGAAGCCATGCATGAAGTGACTGGCCCGGTGATCGCGATTGTGCTGGTACTGGTTGCCGCCTTTGGTCCTATCGCTTTCCTCGGTGGTCTGGCGGGTGAATTGTATCGTCAGTTCTCGGTCACGATTTCCATTGCTGTGGTCTTGTCCGGTATCGTTGCATTGACATTGACACCGGCACTGTGCGCGATCTTGCTCAAGCCTGGTTCTGAAAATCACAACCGTTTCTTTACGTGGTTCAATGCAGCTTTCTTGCGTTTGACCAAGCGTTACACTGATGGCGTTACCTTCTTCATGAAGCGTGCTGTGCTGGGTATCGCACTGGTGCTGGGTATGGTTGCCCTGACTGGTGTGTTGTGGAAAAATGTACCAGGTGGTCTGGTGCCGGATGAAGATCAGGGTTATTTCATCGGTGCTGCCATCATGCCTGAAGGTGCTTCGCTGGACCGTACTGATGCAATGGTGCGTGACGTTGAATCCATCATGAAAACCAACAAGAATATCGACACGACTTTTGCCCTGGTTGGTCTGGATTTCCTGGGCGGTGGCGGTTTGAAATCATCTGCTGCAACCATGTTCTTCCCCTTGAAGCCTTGGGAAGAGCGTACTCAATCCGCTCATCAGATGGTGGGTGAAAGCTATATGAAGACCGGCCGCATCAAGGAAGGTTTGCCGTTATTCTTTGCTCCGCCTGCCATCCAGGGCCTGGGTCAGACTGGTGGTTTTGAGTTCTACCTGCAAAACGCTGGTGAAGGTGGCGTCAAGCGTTTGGCTCAGATCTTGCCTTTGTTGATTGCGGAAGCCAACAAGCAGCCCGAGCTGGCTGGCGTGAAAACTCTGTGGCAAGCCAATTCGCCACAACTGTATGTTGATGTGGACAATGAAAAAGCTCGCTCCATGGGTGTGGCCCTGGCTGATGTGTATAACACTCTGGCTGCGACCATGGGTAGTTACTACGTCAATGACTTCAACAAGAACGGCCGTATCTACACCGTGCAGTTGCAGGCAGAAGGCCAGTACCGTGCCAAGCCGGATGATATAGGCAGTATGTACGTACGTTCCAATACCGGGCAGATGATACCGGTGCGCGCATTCACGACCATCAAGTTCATCACTGGTCCTGATTCTGTGCAACGTTTTAATGCCTTGCCGTCCATTAAATTGCTGGGTGATGCCAAGCCAGGTTTTAGTTCTGGCCAGGCGATTGCAGCGATGGAAAGAGCCGCGAAAAACGTCTTGCCAGCCGATGTTGTCTACGACTGGGGCGGCGCTTCCTTCCAGGAAAAACGCAGCAGCAATGCAGCCGGTCTGGCGTTGGGTGCTGGTGTCTTGATGATTTTCCTGATTTTGGCTGCACAGTATGAAAAATGGTCTCTGCCATTCTCGGTCTTGCTGGCTATGCCTTTTGGTATCTTTGGTGCCTTGCTGGCGGTGTACCTCCGTCACTTCAATAATGACGTGTACTTCCAGATCGGTCTGGTGACGTTATTAGGTTTGTCAGCGAAGAATGCGATTCTGATTGTGGAATTTGCGGTCATGAAAGTGAATGAGGGGTATGCACCTGTGGCTGCAGCGCTGGAGGCAGCACGCTTGCGCTTCCGTCCTATTCTGATGACTTCGCTGGCCTTTATTTTGGGTGTGGTGCCACTTGCTTTCTCAAGCGGTGCAGGCGCGGCTGCTCGTCAGTCCCTGGGTACTGGTGTCTTGGGCGGCATGCTGGCAGCAACTTTCCTGGCGATCTTCTTTGTGCCTTTGTTCTTCAAGCTGATCAATGACAGACGCTTGAAAACCACAGAGCAGGATTTTGAGCATCCTGTCCATATTTTGCACAATGCGCCTCAAGCAGATGTGAAGGAATAATGATGTCTGGTACAAAATTCATATTAACTACGCTGGTTGCCAGCATGGTGCTGGCAGGCTGTGCCTCGGTAGGGCCAAATTACCAGCGTCCGGCGCTGGAAACCCCGGCCAGCCTGGGTGTCGTGGCGACAAAAAACCAGCAAGCGGCGGTTGACTATGCCGCCTGGTGGAAAAGCTTTCAAGACCCGGTGCTGGATAGCTTGCTGGAAGAAGCCAGCAAAAATAACCAGGATCTGGCCCTGGCTGCTGCACGCATAGAAGAGGCTCGCGCTGTTGCGGTGGGTGCCAATTCGAACCGCTACCCCAGTGTAGACGGCAACCTTGGTGCCACACGTACCCGTACCAGTGAAAATGCCGGCAAGCTGGGGGCTGGTGCCAGTCCGTATGGCAAAGACTTTCAACTAAGCCTGACAGCTTCCTATGAAGTTGATTTTTGGGGCAAGCTGGCACGTGCAGATGAAGCAGCCCGTGCACGTTTGCTGGCGCAGGAAGCCAATCGTGGCCTGGTGCAAAGCAGTCTGTACGCGAATGTTGCGCAAAGCTATTTCGCCATGCGTGCCGCCGATGCCCAACTGGCCCTGGCTGATTCGACCTTGAAAACCCGTCAGGAAAACCTGCGTCTGCAAAAGCGTCGTTTTACAGCTGGCTCGACCAGTGAACTTGATTTGCATGTCGCAGAGTCTGAAGCTGCTGCATCTGAAATCAGTTATTCCCAGGCCAAACAGGCTTTGTCGAATATAGAGTCGACACTGGCGGTCTTGCTGGGGCGTTCTGCCAGCGCCATTGCACAACCTGTGATTGCACGAGGCAATGCGATTGATAGCTTGCATCAGCAATTGATCATGCCTGCGGACTTGCCATCTGATTTGCTGAACCGTCGTCCGGACATCCTGTCGGCAGAGCAGGCGCTGGTAGCTGCCAATGCAGATATCGGTCAGGCCAAGTCGCAATACTTTCCTAGTCTAAAGCTGACGACGACTGCTGGTTATGAATCCAAGGTGTTTGAGGATTTGATTAATCCTGCTTCGCTGCTGTGGAGCCTGGGTAGTAGCCTCGCGCAACCTATTTTCCGTGCAGGTGCAATTGGTGCGGTAGTGCAAGGTGCTGAAGCCCGCAAGAACCAGGCACTGGCGCAATATGTGCAGGCAGTGCAGGGCGCTTTCCGTGATGTGCATGACGCGCTCAACAATACGGCGGCCAATGAGCAGGTGAATGTGGCTTCCGAGCGCAGGGTGACTGCCTTGAAAGATTCATTGCGCCTGGCTGACCTGCGCTATAAGAATGGCTATAGCAGCTATCTGGAAGTCTTGAATGCACAACGTGATTTGTTCCAGGCACAAGCGAGCCTGATTGACAGCAAGCGTGCGCAATTGTCTGCCGTGGTCAGCATCTACAAAGCGGTGGGTGGTGGCTGGAGCAAGCCTGAGATTTTGGCTGGTAAATAAAGCTGTAGCAGGATGAAGTAGAAAACTGGGCTCCTGATCTTCTGATTGGAGCCCTTTTTTATGGGAAGAAAATTGAACTTGTTAATCCTGCTGTCTTTTCTTGCGAGGATAAACTTGTACTTTTCTGGTACTATTTTTTGCCACCAAATCTGCCAGCGTGACTGCATCAAGAACAGACAGGTATGCTGCTGTCGCATTACTCAACACTCCTTTTAAATTGCAAGAACTAGAGTAAGAGCAGGTATTGTTGTTGCTGTCAAAGCACTCGGCCATATCAAAGTCAGTTTCTGTATTGCGGACAATTTCTCCGATATTGATCTTTTCTGGCGGCAGATTCAGTTTCAAACCTCCGTGACGACCGCGTACGGTCTCCACTTTATTTGACATTCCCAGTTGATGGACAACCTTGGTCAGATGGCTCTTTGAAATACTGTGCAGCTCAGCAATTTCCTGGATGGTAACCAATTTATCTTCATGTTGTGCCAGATAAATCAGCGTGCGCAAAGTGTAGTCGGTGAATGCGGTTAATCTCATATTGGTTCCAAAAGCCTGTCTTTGCGAATGAGAGTGAGACTGCGTAGTCAAAGCATATCGCTGTTTCTCAATAGCCTATTAGATACATATAGTATAGATGTTTATAAGCATTACCTGATTATGTCAAAAAATTGATCTTTATCAAGGGATTTTCATTAAACATTCATTTGGTTTGTATCTTTAAATACATGCATATAAAATGAATCTTTAATGGGTCAAGCTTGTTTCGCAGACAAAATTCAGTCAGATGAAACACGCTCTTGAGTCCGCTAATTTTCTCAATTCACCAATAAGGAAACACGCCATGCATGCCACGCGTAAACTCTGGACTTGGCTCGCCGTCATCTGTGCCTTGTCTTTTGCCGTCTTGGGCTGGGTAGGCACAGAAATTTATCTGACTGCGCCGCCGATTCCCAAACAAGTCGTCAGTGACGAGGGTACAGTCGTATTTTCAGACGGGCAGGTACCGCTCGGTCAGGAAGCCTGGTTATCTGCTGGTGGACAGCAATTAGGCTCTGTGTGGGGGCATGGCAGTTACGTTGCACCAGACTGGTCTGCCGATTGGCTGCACCGTGAATCATTGGCGTTGCTGGATGTGTGGGCGCAAAAGGAAGGACAAACATCATTTGAACAGCTCAAGCCAGGGCATCAGGCAGAGTTGAAAGCGCGCCTGAAGCTGGAAATGCGACGCAATACTTACGAGGCATCTACGAATGTGATCACGCTCAGCGCAGACCGTGCCAAGGCAGTCCAGCAAGTTGCGCAACATTATATTGCCTTGTTTGGTAATGATCCTTCACTGGAAAAATTGCGTGAGCAATATGCGATGAACAGGGGTACTTTGCCAGAATTCAAGGATTTGCACGCACTGCCAGCTTTTTTCTTTTGGTCTGCATGGTCTGCGGCGACGGACAGGCCAGGTGCCGTTGACCTTAGCTATACCAGCAATTGGCCACATGAACCGATGGTGGACAATACGCCGACTGCCGGTGCTGGCATCTGGTCTGTCGCCAGTATCATACTGATGATTGCTGCCATTGCCGGTATGATTTTCTATCATTCCATCAGCAAGGAAGAGGGTGATCCTGTACCACCCAAAACAGATCCTTTGTTTGACCTGAAGCCCACGCCTTCGATGCGGGCAACCAGGAAGTATTTCTATGTCGTCATTGGATTGATACTGGCGCAAGTCGGCATGGGTGTAATTACAGCCCACTATGCTGTCGAAGGGCATAGTTTTTTTGGTTTTCCTTTGGCAGACATACTGCCATTCACTGTCAGCCGCACGATACACACACAATTTGCGGTCTTGTGGATAGCTACCGCATGGCTGGCGACAGGTCTGTATATAGCGCCAGCAATTTCTGGCCATGAACCTAAGTTTCAAAAACTTGGCGTGAATCTTTTGTTCTATGCCTTGCTTTGTATCGTGGTCGGTTCTACCGCATTTGGCTGGCTGGGTAGCCTGCAACACAAAGGCAATGAATTCAGTTTCTGGATAGGTAATCAAGGGCTGGAATTCACCAGCATGGGCCGGGTCTGGCAAATACTTTTATTTGTCGGTCTGCTGTTCTGGGTGACCTTGCTGGGACGTGGCTTATTGCCCGCACTGAAAAAACCATCAGAGAGCCGTGGCTTGATTGCGATGGTGTTCCTGGCCGCGATGTGTATCGGTGGTTTCTATGCCACCTCACTGACCTGGGGGCCGCACACGCATTACTCCATGATTGAATATTGGCGCTGGTGGCTGGTGCATCTGTGGGTAGAAGGCTTCTTTGAAGTGTTCGCCACCGCAGTCATCGCCTTGCTGTTCACCCGTCTGGGCTTGATACATGCAGCAACTGCCAATAGCGCAATTATTCTGGAAACCATCGTCTTCCTGTTTGGCGGCATCCTGGGTACTTTGCATCACCTGTATTTCACCGGGACACCGACTTTTGTCATCGCGATTGGTGCCATGTTCTCAGCCCTTGAAGTTGTACCACTGACACTGATAGGTGTTGAGGCTTTCCGCAACTACCAGCGCTCAAAAGCTGCGCCCTGGGTGCAGGCTTACAAGTGGTCGATATTGTGCTTTATTGCCGTTGGGTTCTGGAACACCGTTGGTGCTGGCTTGCTAGGATTTTCCATCAATACACCGATAGCGCTGTACTACATGCAAGGTTTGAACATGACTGCTGCACATGGTCATGCCGCATTGTTTGGTGTCTACGGCATGCTGGGCATAGGCTTGCTGTTGTTCTGCCTGCGAGGCTTGTCTGATCGTGCTCTCTGGTCCGATAAATTGTTGCAGGCGATGTTCTGGCTGCTCAATGCTGGACTGGCAATGATGGTGTTCATGTCACTTGTGCCAGCGGGTATTTATCAGGCCGTAGCCAGCATTACCAAAGGCATGTGGTTTGCACGTTCACCAGAGGTCATACACTCACAATTCATGGAAACCCTGGTTTGGCTACGGGTTCCTGGTGACATCGTGTTCTCGATGGGTGTTGTTTGCCTGGCTGTATTTGCCCTGCGTTTGCTCATTGGCAAAAAGCGTGTGCAAACCAGCGCGACTGATATGAGCTATGCCAAAGTTCCCAACAAGGCTTAGCCATTGCTTAGTTATTTATTTAAGGGAGAGCAGAAATGGCTCTCCCTGTGATTTTTGCTTATTTCATCTATATTAAAAGGAGTTTCATCATGGCTCACGATTGTTCCATTCCCGTATTGGCTGAAGGTGTGTATGAATTTGATGCACGTGGCGTTGCCAAGCGCTTTCGCCATGCAGCGATTTTTGGTGCCTTGTCGGCATTAGAACCAGGGGAAACCATGCGTTTTTGCAATGACCATAATCCCTTGCCATTGCTGGCACAAATCGCACAACACTTTGGCACTGGCGTGAAGGTGGCCTATGTTTCACAAGAACCAGGCGAAATCATTATTGATTTTCATGTGGCAACTTAATCCATCACTGCTCATGTTACCGTGCCTGATTGCAATACGAGGAGAATAAAATGGCCACACCACATTTACACTCAGGAGAAGTGAGCAACTTGCTGGTGCCTGAAGGGCAATTACTGGCTGTACCGGCGCACGCCTTGTTTAAAGACGAGCATCTTGAAGTCATACGCATGAACTTGGCACAGGGAAAGAGTCTGCCTTCGCATCACGTCCATGGCCCCCTCACCATACAGTGCCTGTCTGGTGAAGTGCAAGTCGAATTGCAGGCGGGGACAAAGACCATGCGTGCTGGTGACTTGTTGTATCTTGCCGCCGGTTTGCCGCACGCAGTTCTGGCGATCAGCAATACTTCTTTTCTGGTGACGATAGTTTTATTGAAAGCTGTAGCTTAGTAAGCCATTCTAGTAAGCCATTCAGCTCGAGTAGGCATAAAAAAAGCCGTCACAAACGTGACGGCTTTTTTAGCCTGAAAACAGGGCCGGAAACTTATCCGCCTCTGCGCATCATTTCAAAAAACTCTGCGTTGTTTTTCGTGGCTTTCATCTTGTCGAGGATGAACTCCATCGCTTCGATTTCGTCCATGCTATACAGCAATTTGCGCAAGATCCAGATCTTCTGCAACTGATCCGGCTTGATCAGTAATTCTTCACGACGGGTGCCGGATTTGTTGAGGTTGATAGCTGGGTAGACGCGTTTTTCAGCAAGGCGGCGTTCCAGATGAACTTCCATATTGCCTGTGCCCTTGAATTCTTCATAGATCACATCATCCATACGGCTGCCGGTTTCGATCAGGGCTGTCGCGATGATGGTCAGTGAGCCGCCTTCTTCTACATTACGTGCCGCACCGAAGAATCGTTTTGGACGTTGCAGCGCGTTTGCATCCACACCACCAGTCAATACCTTGCCAGAAGCAGGTATGACGGTATTGTAAGCGCGTGCCAGACGGGTGATGGAATCCAGCAGGATGACCACGTCTTTTTTCATTTCTACCAGGCGCTTGGCTTTTTCCAGCACCATTTCAGCAACTTGTACGTGACGGGTAGCTGGTTCATCGAAAGTCGATGCAACCACTTCACCGCGTACCGAACGCTGCATCTCGGTTACCTCTTCCGGACGTTCATCAATCAGCAACACGATGAGGGTAACGTCTGGGTGATTGGTGGTAATCGCGTGTGCTACGTGTTGCAGCATGACGGACTTACCGGATTTTGGTGACGCTACCAGCAAACCGCGCTGGCCACGGCCGATAGGGGCGATCATGTCGATGATACGGCCTGTAGTATTTTCTTCGCCGCGCATTTCGCGTTCGAGTGTCAATACCTTGTTCGGGTGCAGCGGCGTCAGGTTTTCAAACAGGATGCGGTGCTTGGAGGCTTCTGGCGATTCGCCGTTGACCTTGTCCACCTTCACCAATGCAAAATATCGTTCACCGTCTTTTGGTGTGCGCACTTCACCTTCGATGGAATCGCCAGTATGCAGATTGAAACGGCGGATTTGCGAAGGAGAAATATAAATATCGTCAGTCGAGGCCATGTAGCTAGCATCTGGTGAGCGCAGGAAGCCAAAGCCGTCAGGCAATACTTCAAGGGCACCATCGCCAAAAATTTGTTCGCCTGATTTTGCACGTTTTTTGAGGATCGCGAACATCAATTCCTGCTTGCGCATACGCGCAGCGTTATCGATATCGAGTCCTATGGCCATTTCCAATAAAGCGGATACGTGTAAGGCCTTTAGTTCAGATAGATGCATGGTGAGTGTCCCGGGATGGGATTATGGGGTGGGGGAGTGAGCAGAGGAACTACAGATTAAACAGGATAGAAAGAATTTCTGTCTTGGTTTCGTTTTATTTAATATTATGTAATTCAGGTCTGAATTTGCATGCAGCAGTTGAGGGTTGTCAACCGGGGCAGCTGTCTCTTCATTTTCTTCACTTTAAAGCCGTAAACAATCTTGTTGTTTTCAGCTTTAAAGCTTCAGACCACAATAATACCTTAAATATTACTGTCAATGAAAGAGGTTAATTGGCCTTTTGCCAATGCACCAACTTTTTGCGCTGCAGCAGCACCATCTTTGAACAGGATCAGGGTAGGGATGCCACGGATGCCAAACTTGGCAGGAATTGCCTGGTTTGCATCTACGTCCATCTTGGCTACGATGATTTTGCCGTTATATTCTTTGGCAACTTCTTCCAGTATAGGGGCGATCATTTTACAAGGACCACACCATTCAGCCCAGAAATCGACCAATACAGGTACGTTAGATTTTAATACGTCTGCTTCGAATGAAGCATCGCTTACATATTTGATGTTTTCGCTCATGGAATCCTCAACGAGAGGGAAAAATTAAGGGGTAACAGCGCCACTGAATGTCGGTATTTTGGGACAGCGCCGCATTCTGGTTTGAATCTGGGGGTGATAGTCACAAATTCAATGGTGTTGAATAGTGCTGCACCGTGACTAAAACAAAATGAGTCAGGCGTGGTTAGCTATGCGATAGATAATAACCTATTTTTTAGAAAAGTGTCATGCTTGAGCCTAAAATGCCAGGGCCGTCGCATAGTATACTTGCTCTACCAGCAAAACCACCACTTTCTCGATGCTACATACTCCCCAATTGATACCCGCTGGACCTCTATTCTGGCAACAGGCTGCCCAGGCGTTTTTGCGCGCAGCCAGGGAGCAGGGCTGGGGACGTCAGCAAGAGCGGGATTTTTCTGCGGTGCGGGTCATCGTGCCTACCTATCAGCATGCCCACCTATTGCTGAGGGCGCTAGGGACAGTATTGCAGGGCAATTTCATCCCGCCACGCATACAGACCCTGTTTGCCCTGCTGGAAATGCAGGCGCCTGATGCTGCACCGCAAGGTAATAACGGTGGTGATGCCAGTGAGAGGCTCATGGGTTTGTATGCTGAATTGAGGCAACATCCATGGTTAAAGAAATTATTTGGTGCGCGCCGCAATACTGACTTGTTGCCACTGGCGCAAACACTGCTGACCTTGTCTGATGAATTGACCGCTGTCTTATTACCCACCATAGGCAAGGATAAAAGCAAGCTGGAAAAAGACTGGCAGGCAGCACTGGCGCAATTGCCTGCGCCTGCACAAGCCTTATTATCCGAAGAAACGCAACTGGTATGGTCGGTCTGGCAGAGCCAGCTCGATGGCAATGACCCGCAGGTAAAGCGTTATGCACAGTTATTGCAAATTGCTGCTCAGGCCAGTGAGCCTTTGCTGTGGATAGCGCCGACTTTGCCTAACCCCATGGAAAAAGCTTTTTTGCAGGCTTGGGCCAAAAAGCAAAGTGTATTACAAATCAGTCTGGACTGGCGCGCACATACGTTGCCGCAGCCGTATTATCATGCCTGGCCGGGTTTGCAGGATACGGGCAGCCAGCATCAGCAAGCACTGACCGAATATGTAGACACCTCCCATATCCGCCTGTGCCGCGCCACGTCGCTGGAAGATGAGGCGGTGCAGGGGGCACAAACCATCATCAACTGGCTGCAGGCCGGCAAGCAAAGTGTGGCCGTCGTGGCGCAAGACCGTGTCGTCTCCCGCCGCATACGCGCCTTGCTGGAACGCGCACAGATCATGGTGGCCGATGAAACCGGCTGGAAACTGTCTACTACCCGCGCTGCGGCGGCTATTGCCGCCTGGCTGGAAGTGGTGACGACGCGGGCCGATACCATGGCCTTGCTGGATTTCTTGAAGTCACCTTACCTGCTGTGGAAAGACCCGGACAATACTGAGCATGAGCAAGATGCCATCGCTGCCAAGGCCGATATGGTCATGCGTATAGAGTTGGTCTTGCGTCGTGCGAATGTGCTTGGTGGCTGGGAATCGGTATTGGCCGCGCTGGATGCGGGCAAGGATACCGGGCTAGCGAGCCGCTGGATCAGGTCCATGGCCAGGCAGGCTGGCAACTTCACAGGCAGGCGCAGTCTGTCTGAATGGAGTGCACTGAGTTTGCAGGTATTCTTTGACCTCTCCATGTTCAATGCCTTTCAGGCAGACCCGGCTGGTGCGCAAATCATACAACTGCTACAGAAGCTGCAGCTCGCCTGTCAGGATTTGAAAACCCCATTCACCTTTGCTGAATGGCGTGCCCTGATGAATCTGCAACTGGAGAGCACGGCATTTGTGTTCGCACATACCGACAAGCGCGTGGTGATGTTGCCGCTGAATGGCGCACGCCTGCGTCCTTTTGATGCGGTGTTGTTGGTTGGGGCGGATGCTTCACACCTGCCATCGCAGGCCAGCGAGATATTATTTTTCGCGAATGCAGTCAGGCGTGAATGTGGACTGGAAACACGCGAGTCGCGCCAGCAACAGCAATTGCGTGACTTTGCTGAGCTATTGCTGAGTAATACCGACATTGTTTTATCATGGCAGGGCAGCCTGAATGGCGAACATAATCCCGTCAGCCCCTGGCTGGAACAATTGGGCCTGACGCTGGAGCGTACCCAGCAAGGTGTGCTGGATAGTCATCCCCTTGATTTGCCGACCAGGACCATGCAAACCAACACTCAGCATATGCCCACGCCCTCTGCCGCTGCGTTGTTGCCTTCAACTTTATCTGCCAGTGCTTATACCAGCCTGGTGGTATGTCCCTACCAGTTTTTTGCCGGGCGCATGCTGGGTTTGAGTGCGCTGGATGAACTGTCAGACATGCCGGAAAAGCGTGACTATGGTGACTGGTTGCATGCCATCCTCAAGCGTTACCATGAAGAGTTGAAAGCCACTCAAGTCAATCAGCCAGGCGTGGACAAAGAAGCCTTGCTGCGTAACATATCCGCTGATTTTTTTGCCGATGTATTGCAAAAAAGCCCGGCGGCACTAGCTTATAGCGTACGCTGGGATAAAGTTATCCCCGCCTATGTCGCCTGGATGCAGGCACATGAAGAGGCTGGCTGGCAGTTTGACATGGGTGAAATCAAGAATGAAAAAACGCTGGAATGGCAGGGTGGCCAGATCATGTTGAAGGGTCGCATAGACCGCGTAGACAGAAACATGAATGGTGAAGTGGCGGTACTCGATTACAAGACCAAAAACCTGATCGACTTGCGCCGTAGACTCAAGGAAGGTGAAGATCACCAACTGCCGTTTTATGGCTTGTTGACGGATTTGCCTGTCAGTTCAGGCAGTTATGTGGCGCTGGAACTGAGCCAGGGTAAGGCTGGCGATGTAGCTGCCGACGATTTTGAACGCTGGGTTTCAGAATTGGCACTGGCGATTAAAACCAGTATGGCCGCGATACAGAAAGGTTCAAGTTTGCCAGCCCATGGTGTAGAAGCAAATTGCCAGTACTGCGAAATGCGTGGCCTTTGTCGTAAGGGGGCATGGTGATGAGCGAACCCCTGCAATACTCTCAGGCTTATGAAGTCAATGGTCAGGCAGTCAGTCATGCCTACTTTACAGCGACTGCCTGCGACCCGCGCCACAGCGTTGTCGTCGAAGCTTGTGCTGGCAGTGGAAAAACGTGGTTGCTTGTCTCGCGCATGTTACGCCTTTTGCTGGCGGGCGCTGAACCGGCAGAACTATTGGCGATTACCTTTACCCGCAAGGCTGCACAGGAAATGCGTGAGCGCCTCATGGATTTGCTGCATGAACTGGCGCTGGCAGATATCGCCCATGTGCGGCAATTGCTGACTGAGCGCGGTATTGCCGAGGCTGACTTGCAAAGTGTCATACCACTGGCACGTGGCTTGTATGAAAAAGTCTTATCCAGTCCGCAGTCACTATCACTGGACACCTTCCATAGCTGGTTCGGTCGCCTGATACAATTGGCACCGCTGGCATCTGGCGTGCCGCATGGCTTCACTTTGGTGGAAGCCAGTGGTGATATTCAGCGCGAAGCCTATGGTCAGCTCATGCAGATGCTGGCGCAGGAAGAGCATTCAGACATCAAGGAGGCGCTGCTATTCCTTTATCAGGAAATTGGGGATTTCAATGCACGCGAAATGCTGGAAGCCTTCCTCGACAAGCGGGCAGAATGGTGGGCCAGCAACCAGCAAATTGAGCTGGGTGGCCCGCTGGACTGGTTGCGTGATTTATGCGGTGCAGACCTGTATCAGGATGCGCGGCTCAGCATCTGGGAAGATGCTCAGTTATATCAACGCATTGCCCACATGGCCCTGGTATTGGGTCAGGGTTCAAAGAACAACCAGACCAATGCCAGCAAGATAGAGCAAGGCTTGACGGACGGCCCTAGCCTGGAAGCGTTTGCCATGATTTGCGATGGTTTCATCAATGGGCAGGGCAATATCCGCTCACACAATGTCAAGGTCAAGGCACTGATTGCCTCCATAGAAAAACATCTGGGCCTGGACCAGATAAATGCCTTTGAAGATGAATGCGAAGCGATAGTGCAGACGTTGAATCAACTGCAAAAACGCAGTGCAGAGAAAATGGTGATGCAAGTCAATGAAGCCTTGTTTTCTGTCGGCACCGCCTATCTTGAATGCTACCAAAGCCTGAAAGCTGACCAGCGGGTATTTGACTTTGCTGACCTTGAATGGCAGGCATATCGCCTGCTAAACAACGAAGAATATGCAGCCTATTTGCATAGCCGTCTTGATGCACGTTACAAACATATCTTGCTTGATGAATTCCAGGATACCAATCCCCTGCAATGGGGCATAGTGCAAGCCTGGTTGGAAGCTTATGGTGATGATGGTGCCAAGCCCAGTGTGTTTGTGGTGGGCGACCCCAAACAGTCTATCTATCGTTTCCGTCGCGCCGAACCGAGAGTGTTTACTGCCGCGCAAAATATGCTGGCGGCACAGGGTGCAAGGGTTTTGCGCACTAATCAAACACGTAGGAATGCACCAGCCATTGTTGACGTGCTCAATGTCAGTATGCGTGGCAACCCGCTGTTTCATGCGCAAACAACAGCTTCTGATGCAGATGGTGCAGTCTGGCGTTTGCCATTGATAGGTGCGGTCGTGTCTGATGTAATTGATGAAGTTGTTGAGGAAGAAGCTGCACCCACCCGCTTTCCCTTGCGCAATTCGTTGACGATACCACTGGAAGAGGTAGAAAACCAGCAACGCTATGAAGAAGGTAAACAAGTCGCGCAAGCCTTGCTGGGCATACGTGCCGGGCAGGGCGCAGAAGGTTTTCAATGGAGCGAGGTGATGTTGCTGGTCAAGCGCCGCACGCATTTGTCTGCCTATGAAAAAGCCTTGCGTGAAGCAGGTATTCCCTTTGTGTCCAGCCGTCGAGGCGGTTTGCTGGATGCGCTGGAAGTGCTGGACTTGATCGCGTTATTAAATTTCCTGATGACGCCAGGTGATAACCGTGCGCTGGCGCATGTCTTAAAGTCACCCATTATGGCAGCCAGTGATGATGATCTGATTGCGCTGGCATTGCGTGATGAAGCGACATGGTGGAAGCGCTTGCAATCTTTGGCTTTGCAGCAAGATGATTCTTATCCAGTTCTGCAACGTGCTGCAAAACTGTTACAGCAATGGATGGAAGCGTCGTATTATTTGCCCGTACATGATTTGCTGGATCGCATCTTGCATCAGGGTGAGGTGCTACAACGTTATGCGCAAGTATCTTTAGCTGCACAGCGCAGCCAGGTCATGGGGAATATCCATAGCTTTACCGAACTTGCTCTGAATCTGGATGCCGGGCGTTACCCCAGCCTGCCAAAATTTATCGCTGCCTTGGGTGCCTTGCGCCGAGGTGGCGACAGTGATGCACCGGACGAATCTGCGGTCGATAGTGCGGCTGACGCTGTACGTATCCTTACCATTCATAGCGCCAAGGGGCTGGAAGCAAAGATTGTCGTCATGCTGGACACCAATCACAGTGAGTCGATGAAGGACAGGATAGGTGTCCTGTGCCAATGGCCTTTGCAAGCTGGCGAGGAAAGGCATTTTTCTGTCTTTGGGAAGAAAGATCAGCGCGGTGCGGCACGTGACCGTTTTTTTGCGCAGGAAGAGGCCCAGGCCACGCAAGAAAACTGGAACCTCTTATATGTTGCCATCACCCGTGCCAAGCAGGTACTGATAGTTAGTGGGGTGCAGAATGGGAAAAAGCAGCCTGCCCCAAGTTGGTATGCTTACCTGGATCACGCAGAAGAAAAATTGCCGGGTGCAGCCAAAATAGAGAATGAAATACAGCAGAGCCAGTCATTTAGTCTTGCGGTATTTGAACCTCCTGCCATGCCTGCTGAAGAGTTAATCATGGAAGCAATCAGTGATGAACAACTGGAGGGCATAGCTCTGCACACCTTGATGGAGCGTTTGAGCAACAACGCAAAGACCTGGCCTATTGCCGTCCCAGATGCCGAAACCATCGCCGCTTGGCTGCCCTGTTCCAGCACTGTGGCAGCAGCAATACGCAAACAGGCTGAGTGTATATTCAGTAATTCTGCATTGCAGAAATTTTATGATCCTGCTGGATATGTATATGCACGCAATGAAATGGATGTGCTGGTTGAGCAAAAATTATTGCGGCTGGACCGGGTTGTGGTTTTTTCGCATGAAGTCTGGGTTCTGGATTACAAGCGCCAACTTTTGCCTGGACAGGACGCAGGCTATCGCCAGCAGTTGCTGGGCTATGTTGATGCCTTAAATCAGGTATTTTCTGATAAAACTGTCCATGCTGCACTTATTTTGAGTGATGGCAGCTTGATAGATCTGCTCTGAGAGAAAATTTACTCGTATAATTAATCAACTGAGTTAAATGCTGAGTTGCATACCCCTTTAAACACTGAGACATGATGATTTCCGAATTTGAATTGCTAGCTGAAAAAGTAACGCAGCTTTCCGTGCTGGCACATACCCTGCGCAGCGAAAATGCCAGGTTGCGTAACGATGTAACGTCCATGATGACGAAAAATGCAGACTTGCAACAACGCATGCAGCAGGCCCACGACCGCGTCTCCACCTTGCTGGCACAATTGCCGGCAGAAGTATTGAATGACAAGGAAGCGGCATGAGCGAAGTAAAAGTAATACAGGTCGATGTCAATATCATGGGCCAGAGCTACAAGCTCAGTTGCAAGGAAGGCGAGGACCGTGCCCTGCGCGAAGCTGCTGCCTATCTGGATGGCAAAATGTCTGCCATACGTGATGCTGCCAAAGTCAAGGGCACCGACAGGATAGCCGTAATGGCAGCACTGAGCATGACAACCGAGTTACTGGCCACCAAATCACCAGAAGGACCCTTGTCCGGCTTGTCTCTGGCAGAGGTGAAGCAAAAGATCCAGGATATGCATGAAATCATGGACCAGGCTTTGACTCCGCAAGAAAAACTATTTTGATCTGCCATCTTATTATTTAATTTAATCAAAATAACTAGCGACGCGCAGGCATTTCAATGTACACTTTAGTTCCCTGCCGTGTTCGCCAATGCCATATATTCCTTGAACCATTTTAGTGCATAGGCCGTGGAACATTATTCGATAGGTGTGAGCGTCGCTAGTCCGATGAACCCGAAATTGAATTGACCGTGGCCAACTTGAACCGCTCAGGTTCAGGATGCCGGCATAGCGGCATCGGTGGGGACTTATTCTGAACGGCTGTCATTTTCATGACAGCCGTTTTTTTATGTAAGATCAATCCGTGTTGTTGATGGTGAATATGTCCTTGATACCTAAATGTGCGACAATTTCCTTTTGTTTTTGCAGGTGCTTAACATGGCATATTGGTTGATGAAGTCTGAACCGGATGAGATCAGTATTGATGACGTCCTTGCTTTACCCAGTATCCCCTGGTTTGGCGTACGTAATTACCAGGCGCGGAATTTCATGCGTGACGGGATGCGCATTGGCGACGGCGTTCTGTTTTATCATTCCAGTTGTGCCGAACCTGGCATTGCCGGTTTGGCCGAGGTAGCCAGTACCGCGTATCCCGACCATACACAGTTTGAAAAAGACAGCAAATATTTTGATCCCAAGGCGACCCAGGAAACACCACGCTGGATGATGGTTGACGTCAAGGCCAAGCGCAAAACCCGCTTGCTGAGCCTGGCAGAACTCAGGACTTATCCAGAACTGGCTGATATGACGGTGCTGCAAAAAGGCAGTCGCCTGTCAATTACCCCGGTCAAGCCAGATGAGTGGCGATTTATCCAGAAACTGTTGAAGGAAAAGGTTTGAAATTTCCCCCATTTATCGCAAATCCTGTTGCAGAAATGACCGGGCCTTTGGCGGCCGCCAAATTCATCAAGGAAATCGGGCGCGGCAAGGATGGCGCACGCAGCATGACGCAGGAAGACGCTGCGACTTTATATACCGCCATGCTGGCAGGTCAGGTTTCTGACCTGGAGCTCGGCGGCATCTTGCTTTCCATGCGCATCAAGGGCGAATCAATAGACGAAATTGCAGGCTTTTTGCAAGCGGCGCACCCTTTTATCTTGCCGCTGCAAGCACCTGCAGATAGCCCTTATGCTCCAGTAGTGATACCTACCTATAACGGCGCCCGCAAGAAAGCTAATCTGACACCTTTGCTGGCCTTGTTGCTGGCACGGCTTGGTGTACCTGTACTGGTGCATGGTGTGCGCACAGATGCTGGTCGTGTCGCTACGGCTGAGATATTCCAGGCCCTGGGTTTGCCTCTGGCAACAACTCCAGAGCAGGTCCTGGAGCAGATGCATCAAAAGCAGCCAGCCTTTATGCCCATCGATGCCTTGTCGCCTGCAATGGCACATTTGCTGAGTCTGCGCCGTATTCTGGGGGTGCGCAATTCTACTCACACCCTGGTCAAGCTCTTGCAGCCTTTCATCGTGCCTGCCTTGCGTCTGAGTTCTTATACCCACCCTGAATATCTGCTGATGCTGCAAGACTATTTTACTCGCTGCGCACCTTTTGATGCCGGGGATGTGTTCCTCATGCGTGGTACTGAAGGTGAGGCTGTCGCCAGTACCGGTCGTGCCCAGCAGATAGACTGGTTTCACGCAGGGCAGAGTACTACCCTGGTGCCTGCGCAGCAAGAACCATTGGCCGAAGTGCCTGCAGTGCCTGACAGCATAGACGCTACAATCACAGCGGCCTGGATCAGGTCCGTGCTGGCTGGTGATATTGCCGTACCAGAAAATATTGCCGCACAAGTGGAGCATTGCGCCAGCATTGCACGGCGTTTGCGGCAACAAAATTAGGAGCTATATTTGCCATGGAAGCCGATGTAGTAGAAATGAATCCCAGTGTTCGTGACGATCCACGTTTGGATAAGGTATTGCGTTTTCTTGACAGTATAGGCATCACGGTTATTGAACGCGAATTGGAGCATGCTACATTCTTGCCTGGTCTTGATTTGGGGCCAGCTTGCATTTATGTCGATTATGGCAAACTCAAATATCCTGGTGATATGGTGCATGAAGCCGGACATCTTGCGGTAACACCATCTGCCAGCCGTGCCTTGATTGGCAGTGAGCAGCAGGAGAAAGACTGGCCGCCACAGGGCGAAGAAATCGCGGCTATTCTGTGGTCTCTGGCTGTGGCCAGGGAGCTTGATTTGCCGCTGGATTTTGTTTTTCACCCGAATGGGTATAAGGATGATTCCAGCTGGTTGATAGAGATGTTTGAGTCGGGTAATTTTATTGGCTTGCCGTTTCTGGAGTGGGCAGGATTGAGTCTGGGGGCGGTGCGGGCGGAGAAAGAGGGTAAACCTGCTTTTCCCAAAATGTTGAGGTGGATGCGGGAATAGCTTGGGGTTGTTTTGTTATGCTCTATGAAGGTGAGCGTCAATGCCGTAGTCCGTGATCTTACGTTGGGGTGCATCACAGAAATGGACGGTTAGTCAATTTGAAGCAATCCTATTAACAGCACTCCAGCGTGTTTTTAGCTGGAATCCAGAGGCGTTCGTAATATGCCGAGAGGCTTGCTAACTATAGTTTCGTATTATTTCGACTCTGTTTTTTCAAATACCTTCGCACGCAATTTTCGATCGCAGGCCAAAACCAAAACCGTCACGACAATCGTCCATATTGCGACACACTCTTTAGTACTCCGAAACACGTCACCCATAAAAAACGCCGGATCACTCCGGCGTTTTTTATGGGCTTAACAAATGATCAGAAGTTAGCCTTGAACTGCACGCCATAGCTGCGTGGTTCGTTCAGGATACCTGTCAGGTTGTTGAAGTCGATGGCGGCGATGACTTGTTGCTTGTTGGTGATGTTGCGACCATAGGCAGCCAGTTCATATTTGCCGTCAGCCCACATATAGCCTACACGTACGCCACCTTCCAGCATGGATTTGGCTTTGTATTCCTTGGCTTCGTACAAGAACATATTGTATGAGTCTTTGTAAGACCAGTCGGTGTTGGCGTACAGTGTGCCATCGCCGATTTGCGTGGAATAACGCAGCGAGAAGTTACCTACCCATTTAGGCGCGCGTGGTAGTGGGTTACCGCCGATCAGCACTGTACCGGCGATAGGGCCGGCAGGGTTGGTGACTGTACAGCCGTTACCGCAAGGTGCAACGAACAGCTTGGCATCTCTGATCTCTGTGTCGTTGTAACTGATACCCACTGTGGTTTTCCAGTTGCGACTCAGGTTGGCTTGCAAATCCATTTCAACACCCTGACCAACGGCTTTGTCTGCATTCACCAGTTTGTTCTGGTTCACACTGCCGCTACCTGCGGTCAACTGCAAGTCTTTGGCAGTGTACTGGAATACAGTAGCGCTGATACGCGCTGTGTTATCCAGGATGTCTTTCTTGATACCAGCTTCGAATGACAGGGTCTTTTCTGAATTAGCGACGGAGATGCTGTCGCCAAACAGGACGCGACCCTGGATACTCGGCGCACGATAACCGGTTGCAATTCGGGCAAACACTGAAGTTGCCTTGTCCAGTGTGTAGTTGGCGCCCAAATCCCAACTGATGTTGGTGGAAGATGGATTGGCTCTGAGTACAGGTGTGCCTGGTGTGCCCAATGCTGAGCCTGGTGTCCAGGTGCGTTGTGCGTCAAATTCTTTTTTATCGCTGGTGTAACGAAGGCCACCACGCAGTTTGAACTGATCGTTGACGGCATAGTTCAAGGTACCAAAGGCAGCCCAGGACTTGGCATTCTGGTGTTGTACCGCGTAGCCATTTTGTGGATTGCCAGGTGCAAAAGAATCATAGTTGAAGCTGTCAACTTGCAAGTCTTCGCTGAAATAATACAAGCCACCTATCCATTGCAATGGGTCTTTGGTATTGGATTCAACACGGAACTCTTGGGTAATCTGCTTCAGGTTAGGCAAGCCATCGGCTGTTTCAGCAGGGAAGGGAATGAAGCCTGGGCCCATGGTAGGCATGAAAGACGCGCCATAGCCACCGTCAACGTCAGCACGGCTATAGAACTTTGCCTTGTCATACGCAGTAATGGAATGCAGGCTCATGCCCGGCATATCCCAGCGCAAGCGCAAGCTGCCACCAGACGATTCCAGGTTTTGCGAATTCAAGCCATCGGTAGGATAGTTGGAATAGTTAAAACCTGGCACCAATTCATTCGTGCCTTTTTGGATGATGTTGGCGCGGAACAGGGTGGCGTTGCCAGACATGTCACGGCCATGCAAATTCACCAAAGCGCTGAAATCACCGCTCTTATACGAGAATTGCAGGCGTGCTGCGTTGTCGCGATAACCTTCGAGATTTTTCTCGCCAGTAGAACGCGGATTGGTAACACGGTCATCGCGGCTCTGGGATTGGCCAGAGAAGCGCATCGCCCATTCCTGGCTCAAAGGAACGTTGATGGCGCCTTCCAGGTTGATGGCCTTGTCATTACCAAAACCGAGGTTGGCATAACCTTCCAGGCGGCGGGTAGGCTTGGCCGAGTCAAACTTTAAAACACCGGCTGGAGAGTTGCGACCAAACAGAGTACCTTGTGGGCCACGCAGGATTTCGACCTGGTCTACGTCAAATACCGGGAAGCCTTTCAGCATTGGGCTTTCTTGTACGACTTCGTCATACACCAGACCAACGGGTTGAGATGCATTCAAATCGAAATCGGTATTGCCCAAGCCGCGGATATAGAAACGTGGGAAAGAACGACCAAAATCGGATTCCACGTTCAAACTAGGTACGCGTGCCGCCAGGAAGCGAATATCCTGGCCGCTGGCATTATAGGTATCGAGCGCTTCGCCTTTGATGGCAGAAATCGACATCGGTACTTCTTTGATGTTTTCTGCGCGGCGGTTAGCGGTAACGATGACAGTTTCCAGTTGTGTACCGTCATTTTTGGCGGCAGGCTTGGCATCCTGAGCCCAGGCAGATTGCAGGGGGAAGGCAGCCGCGACCGCCAAGGCGATAACGCTCAAGCTGACACTCTTGTGCAGTTGCTGAGAAATGGTTTTGCGCATGGTAAGTTCCCAAGTTGAGTTAAACAATGGTGTTCTGAAATGGTGCATATGCACCATCCCTGAATTGGGGCGTGTCGAAATCGGGGATTTCGCTACGAGTGCCACGCAAACGTTTGCGTAATCGTTTGCGTGACGGCGAATCTGTTATCTCTCTAGCCAGCAAACAAGTCAAGAATTACTTAAATTCAAAGAAGCAAATATCTTTTTTGCTGTAAAAATGTTGCGGATTTCAAACAAAAATATTGCTATTTGGAATTATATTTAACTGTGAACCTGTTTCAATTAATGCTCAAAAATGGGGCAATAAAAAGTCTGATGCTCCCAAGTGGTCTTGCTGCCGACCAAGCTTGTCATGAAAATTTTCATGGCAAGGCAGAATATTGAAAAAAACACTGGTATGAAGGACCTTGATTGCATGACCGGAATTGTTGAAAATGCCTGTGTCTCCTATACTACTTTTTCTTGTGTTCACTAACGCCATAGCATTATACATTTTCCGCTGCAAAGTCGGCATTCTCTGTTGAGTTTTACTCCGGTTTCGGACTTGCTACATGTTCACCAGCAGGTCGCCAGCAGCCTAGCCAGTGCTCCCATACTTGACCTTGTTTGCCACTCCCTTTTATCCTTGCTGACCTGTGTAGATCATCGAGGAATTCCACAGACATTTTCCTGTTACTCAGTTGTGTCAGGTATTTTTTAGCCGTATTTTCGCTGCTGATATTGATCTCGTTCAGCGTCTTCATGCGCACCAGTTCAAACAGGCAGGATTCATCAGTGCAACAGTCTGCCTGTTTGTCATTACCCATCAGTTCATTGTAGACATCCTGAGTGGCTTTTTTTACGTCGGCCTGGGTTTCATGCTTGATCAGGTATTTGATGACAGGCAGCATATTACGGTCTTTTACCTGCCTTAATGCATAGGCCGAATAAGAACTGTGGGTTTTCATTTGCAGATAGCCCCGCATGAAATCTCTTTCATTTTCAGCGTGCATCAAATCTGCCATCCATACTGGCCAGTGCGTATCTTCGGGAATGCGACCCTGGGCCCAGAGTGCAAACAAGGCTTTGTTTGAGCGGGCTTTGCGGATGTCTTTGATGTAGGGATATTTTAGGCGATAACGCAGATTGGGCATCCAGATTGCGTCATACGGACCAAATGATTGCTCGCCCGTAATCAGGCTGGAATACAGGGAAAAAAATTCGACTTGTACTGCGCCATTTTTCTCTTTTTCAAAAAGTGTCAGAGCATCCTTGTGGAAGCGGTCTGGATATTGCATGGCCATGGAACGCAGAATAAAAGACCGGCGGTGAGCATCGTTATCACTCTTGGCCATTTCTAGCCAGTGCTCGTATGGAACCTTGAAGCGATATGCCAAGGCTGCATAGCCATACATGTACTTGCGCCACAAAGCATTATCGGCGGTCTTGTAGAGATTCATCAAGAAGTCTTTTTCTGCAGCCAGTTGGGCTGGGTTGCTGTCTTCCCCTACAAAGGTCAGTAAAAAAGTGGGCAGGATAGATGCAGTGCCAGCCGTCTTTGCCTGGGCCAGCAAGTTCTCGCGAAAGCGCCGGGTGACCGGGACTTCAGTCGCGTACATTCTGGGTTCACTCAGATTGGGAACTACCATGCCTAGCGCATCACGCGCCATCACGCTGTCTGCACTATCGTTAATGCGACTTTTGATCAGTTCGCGGGCCTTCGCAGTACCTATGCTTCGCAAAGCCATGATGACAAAATGGCGGGTAAAATCATTTTTACTGCCCAGGTATTTTTCCAGCAATTGCACTGTTGCCTCTGCCTGGTCTGACATGACCAGCGCATAAATATGCAGCATCGCCAGGTCATCGGCACGCATGCCTGCGGGCATATCCTTGGGCAGATCTTGTATCGCAAACGGCCCAGTAGTGCCACTCAAGAATTCTTCCAGGCGGGCACGGCTATTAATCAAGCCACCGTCAGGTATACGCAAGGCTTGTCTGGCAGCCGCGGCAATGCTAAAGCCTGCATAAGACAGATTCTTGGGCAGCTTGGCGAAGTACAAGCCTTCACTTGCCATGCCAAATGGGCGGCCTATCAAGGTTGAATAAAACAGGCGTGCTTCTATCGACAAATGTTGATTGTTTTGTCTGTCATCAGGGTAGTCCAAAGTATCCAGTTTTGCCGTACTGCTTTGTACGCCCACATTTGTCGCCTGCGCAAGTGTGGAATAGTTTGCGCCCAATGCCAGCAAGAAGGTCGCAACTGCAAGAGAAAATTTTTTCATTCGGCGGACTTCTTTACGCTAACATCCGCGTCGGTTGCAGTGCTACGCGCTACAGTAACACCGATAGTCAGGCGCAGGTTTATAGATTGAGAGCCTAAAGATTCTATGGCATCCGTGTTCAGTTGCGTGCCATTTTCAATGATGGAAATATGCTGCGCATTTTTATAGCCATCACGGTTGCTGAAGGGCTCGGTCTGTATCGATGCAGACTGCGCATTGACTTTGCCTTTGCAGATGGCTTTGTTATCTTGCGGACAGATTTTTTGCACTTCCTTTTGTATGTAGCGCAACACCAGATCGTTCAGCATCGCATCCTGTTTGGTGATACGGTAAAAACTCAGGTTTTTATATTCCCTTCTACTGTAGGCGTCTATGCCCGCATCCTTACCATATCTGTCCATGCCGAGTTTGAGTAATTTTTCTATGGCATCATCCGCATTGGCTGCGAGCGGGAACTCTGCTTCTATGCGTTGCACCTGTATAAAAGGAAATTTTGTCTGCGCATCATTGGCCTTTTCCGGATTACGTGTTGCCCTCAATCTTTCTTTTTCCAGCAAGTTGCCACCCTTGCTTTCGACGTAGGCACGTATGGCAGCCATCTGCTCGTCCAGCTGATCACTGCCATCCTTGGGGCGTATGCTTTCTGCACTATCGCCGCCGCTAATGACCAGGCGATTTGGCAATAACTGATCGCCGCATGTCAGGCTGTGGAAATCATATGCCGGGATATTTGGGGTGGCGGGAATAGCAAGTATTTTTTCTGCAAAACTGCTAAATGAGTTTGCTACCAGAAAGCAGAAAATGAGGCATTTTGCAATGGCTAATGGGTGCATGACGGATTTTTTGAATATTGAAGGTGAAAAGTAAATGCTTTCAATTTTGACGCCAATTTTTAGTTTATTGTAATTGTCTTTCTGCCTAACGTCATGGTTGAGGCGCAATTGCGCTTGAATTTATTAAATATCACTTACGCAACAATGCCCATGCAAGGCCGTCGCTTTAGGAATCCATCCTTGCAAGAGTGGTTCTTTACGTCGGCAAACAATATATTGTCTGAAGCCCCAACTACACCGTAGCGACGAAGACAGCTCTTTAGTATCGCTAGGTCGTACCTACGCGCCCAGGCAGAGATTAAATCCGATACAGATGCAATGGCTGATATGTTCTGCATACCATTAAAGATTTGCAGCAAAGTTGGTTGGTAGAGAGGTTTTTGCTTGCAGTTATGGCGAGTTTCGCCTGTCTAGGCGGGAACCTTGCTCACTTGCTCATTGGACATCGCAAGTTTGAATTTTTCTCTGCTCATACTGGCCGACTATCCACGGGCGAAGCTTGCTTTTAACCGCGTGTGAATTCAAATCCGCTTGCTGTAAGCTACAATCTCGCCTGAATTTTTGAAAGTAGCGAAAGTAAATACCATGAGTAATCAATTTGATCTTGCCGTGATAGGCGCAGGCGCTGCTGGTATGATGTGTGCGGCAGTCGCAAGCCAGCGTGGTAAGCGCGTGGTATTGATTGATCATGCTACCCGTCTGGCAGAAAAAATCCGTATCTCGGGCGGTGGGCGATGTAATTTCACCAACCTGCATGCAGGCCCGAACAATTTTCTTTCTGAGAACCCGCATTTTTGTAAAAGTGCCTTGTCGCGTTATACACCGCAAGATTTCTTGTCTTTGATGAAGCGATATCAAATTGCCTGGCATGAGAAACATAAAGGTCAATTGTTTTGCGACGACAGTGCTGAAGACATTATCCATATGTTGAAAGCGGAATGCGATGTTGGCAAGGTGAACTGGCGCATGGGATGCAAAGTTGAAGATGTGCAAAGAAGTGAAGACGGTGCTTTTCGCTTGCAAACCAGTGCCGGGGAAATTCATGCTGCACAAGTGGTGATTGCTTGCGGTGGTTTATCTATACCCAAGATCGGCGCGACTGATTTTGCCCATAAGGTGGCCCGCCAGTTTGGCTTGAAAATCATAGAGCCACGCCCGGCTCTCGTGCCCTTGACTTTCGATGCCAAAGCCTGGGAGCCTTTCGTGCCTTTGTCAGGCATTTCACTGGAAGTGGATATAGAGACGGGCGAGAAAAAATCCCGAACAGTGTTTCGTGAAGATTTGCTGTTCACGCATCGTGGCCTGTCTGGTCCGGCGGTCTTGCAGATATCCAGCTTTTGGGAACCGGGCAAAGCCATACGCATCAATCTCTTGCCAGAAGTCGATGTGGCAGAGGACCTGGTTGGCAATAAATCGACCATCAAAAAGAATCTGGCAAATCATTTGTCGCAATACCTGCCAGCGCGCCTGGTTGATGGTTTGCTGACTGCGCATGGCTTTGCCGGTGATGCTAGAGTGGCGGATATGCAAGACAAGCGCTTGCGCCTGCTGGGTGATACACTGAATCGCTGGGAGCTGATACCCAATGGCTCTGAAGGTTATCGCAAGGCTGAGGTGACGCGTGGTGGTGTTGATACCCGTGAATTGTCCCAGCAAAGCATGATGGCCAATAAAGTGCCTGGCCTGTATTTCATCGGTGAAGCGGTGGATGTGACTGGCTGGCTGGGTGGCTATAATTTCCAGTGGGCCTGGGCATCGGGCACAGCAGCGGGTCTGGCAATATAAAAATCGCGTTGTATTTTTGCATGAATATGTACTGGGTGGTAGTATACGAGGCTTATGACGTATTTTCCTGCGTGATATTGACCCTTTCCAGGGATACCCCAGTAAATGCCGGGATTTTCAGGTAAAGAGCGAAGTGAATTTGATGAAAGTTTGTTGTCTGCCACAAGTTTTTGCGCAAGATTTAATCATCTTCCTTCCATTAATTTAATTTTCCTGTTAATATCTCGGTCTTCCTATAAATCTTTCCATGGTTTGAACTTACATGACCACAATTCGCCTTAAAGAAAACGAGCCGTTCGAAGTTGCCATGCGCCGCTTCAAGCGCACTATCGAAAAGACCGGTCTGTTGACCGAATTGCGCGCTCGCGAGTTCTACGAGAAGCCAACAGCAGAACGCAAACGTAAGTTGGCTGCCGCTGTTAAGCGTCACTACAAACGTATTCGTAGTCAGCAATTGCCTAAGAAGATGTACTAATCCTGCTGTTGTGTCCGGCAATTTGTCGGGTGCATCGCGGTTAGCGCATTAAACTTAGGTTTGCATGCCCGCTCCGGTCAGCCGCAGCGGGCTTTGTTGTCTTTGTCGCCGGCATTGCATGTGCCAAGTTGCATATGCCCGGATTAATATATGATTCATATACGATCCCTGTGCAGATTTGCACGGAATCCATTTGAATAATTTCAGGAGCAGCGTATGAGTTTGAAAGAACAGATCACCGATGACATGAAGGCTGCCATGCGCGCCAAAGAAACAGTCAAGCTGGGTACTATCCGCTTGCTGACGGCAGCCATGAAGCAAAAAGAAGTCGATGAACGCGTAGAGCTGGATGATGGCATGGTATTGGCCATCATAGAAAAAATGCTCAAGCAGCGTAAAGATTCCATCACCCAGTTTGAAGCGGGTGGCCGTCAAGATCTTGCTGATATAGAAAAAGCTGAACTGGCAGTCTTGTCAGTCTACATGCCAGCTGCAATGTCGGATGAAGAAGTGCAGGCGGCTGTAGCTGCTGCCGTGGCGGAAACTGGCGCTGCTGGCCCGCAAGACATGCGTAAAGTCATTGATGTATTGAAGGCAAAGCTGGCTGGCCGTGCCGATATGGGCAAGGTCTCTGGTCTGGTTAAAGCAGCATTGTCCAAGTAATCTGGCCTAGTCTTTTGTTTTATCCTTTAGCTGGCGTCCTGCTTTGATACCACAAAGTTTTATACAGGATTTACTGGCCCGCGTTGATATTGTCGACGTGGTGGGTAAATACGTGCAGCTAAAAAAAGGTGGCGCAAACTACATGGGTTTGTGCCCCTTCCATAATGAAAAATCCCCAAGTTTTACCGTCAGCCCTACCAAGCAGTTTTATCACTGCTTTGGCTGTGGTGCGCATGGTAGTTCCATTGGCTTTCTGATGGAATATTCTGGCCTCAGCTATGTTGATGCCATTCGTGACCTGGCGCAAAACAATGGCATGATCGTGCCGGAAGAAGATCGGCTCTTGCCAGCGCAGCGCGCAGAAGTCACTGCAAAAAGCCTGGCCTTGTCAGAAGTCATGACCAAGGCGGGTGAGTACTATAAGCAGCAATTGCGTACCGCGCCACAAGCCATCGCCTATCTGAAAAAGCGGGGTTTGACTGGTGAAATAGCCGCACGTTTTGGTCTCGGTTTTTCGCCGGATGCCTGGGATGGTTTGCGCAGTGTTTTCACAGACTACAATATTCCAGCCCTGGTCGAGGCGGGTCTGGTCATTGATAAGAGTGAAGAAGAGGGCGGCGGACGCAAACGTTATGACCGCTTCCGCGACCGCGTCATGTTCCCGATACGCAATACCAAAGGCCAGGTCATCGGTTTTGGTGGTCGCATCATGGAGCAGGGTGAGCCCAAATACCTGAACTCGCCAGAAACCCCCTTGTTCCAAAAAGGCCTGGAACTATATGGCCTGTTTGAGGCGCGCCAGGCTATTCGTGAAGCTGGTTATGTGCTGGTCACAGAGGGCTATATGGACGTAGTGGCATTGGCGCAAATGGGTTTCCCGCAAGCGGTGGCAACCCTGGGTACGGCTTGTACGCCCACTCATGTGCAAAAACTCTTGCGCCAGACTGATCATGTGATTTTCAGTTTTGATGGCGACAGCGCCGGGCGTCGTGCGGCCAGGCGTGCACTCGACGCCTGTCTGCCGCATGCCAACGATGACAAGGTCATCAAATTCCTGTTTTTGCCGAAAGAGCATGATCCCGATAGTTATATCCGTGAATTTGGTACGGATGCCTTTGAGCAGGAAGTGCGCGATGCCATGCCGCTGTCGCAATTCTTCATGCGTGAGATGATAGGCGACAATGACTTGAATACGGCTGAAGGGCGCGCCCGGACACAGTTCGATGCCAAGCCATTGTTGCAGGCCATGCAATCATCAGGCATGCGTTTGCAATTGGTGCGTAATCTGGCGCAGGTCACGCAAACCAGTCCTTCCGAGATTGAAATCATGTTTGAGCTTAGTCAGCCTGTGGCGCGCATCAAACAGGCGCCGCCCAAGAGCAAGCGTAATGCGCCGGTTGGATTGGAGCGTCAGATCATGCGCATTCTCGTCGCCCACCCTTCGCTGGCCATGATGCTCGACGAAAGTGTATTGGCTGATGCAGCCGTGCTGGCACCGGATGGCGCTGACATGTTGCGCAATCTGGTGTTTACAGCGCAAAGCATGGGTGAAAACGCCCAGTTCGCTGCGCTGGCTGAGCAATTGCGCTCTACAGGATCTGATTTTGATGCCTTGATCGCCGAACTGGCTGAGCAAGCCGAAACGGACATTGATATTGTCAGGATGGAATTGGCTGGTGCATTGCGGCAAATGCGCCATCAGGTGTTGCGGTCTGAGATGGAGGGTCTGGCAGCGCGTGGCTTGCGCGCACCTGAAGACATCGCTCGCTACCGCGAAATAACTCAATTACAAGACCAGCTCAGGAAGCAGGCAGCGGCTGAAGCTGCCGCGCGTTAATTTATTTGCAGCCCTCTTGTTTGGAGCTTTTTGCAGAGGCAAGCTGTCATGACAACTTTAGTCCAGGCCTTGTTATTTTCAGTTTTGGCGCCATTTCAGCTTGTAAAGGCAGCTTGATAGACGGATTATTTAATTATTTGTTAAATGATTTGACAAGTTTATATGTGGTGAGGTTGGGTTTTTGCCTCTTTCCTCCTTGGTTTTTGCCTAAAATTTGTTCACTAAGTTGATATAAGCACAGTCTCTGGCTGGAGTAAAGTATGCTCGCGTGGTATAATTAAAGGCTTTCGATTCAAGGTCTTAGGTTGTTTCATTCTGGGCGAAGCTTTTGTGTTTGCGCAGAATGTGTTGTTTAGGTGAGCGAAATGCTCCTCCGAGTAACCCAAAACACTGGCGCTGAGACTCGGGAAGTCTGCAACAAACCAGATTTTGCTCTGCGATGCCGATCAAAAGATCTGCTGGCAGCGCATTTTCTTTTTGTGATATGCCAACAGGCGACTTCCTCAGTACCGGATGGTTTGATTCAATGGCTAGCGCAATGAAGAAACCCGCGAAAACCCTGAAGTCCACTACGGTAACAAAAGCCGTGGCAAGTGCGCCCAAAAAAGCGCCTGCCACTGCAACAAGCATGGCGGTAAAAACCGCTGCAAGTGCTGGCACCAAGGCAAAGACAGTTGCAGCGTCTGTTGCACGGAGTACGAGTAGTAAGGCTGTCAATGTCAGTAAGACAGGCAAAGCAGCGGAGCAAAAAGGGGTTGCGAAAGACGTTAAAGCGCCTAAAGTGATAAAGACATCACTGGAAGCCGAGACTGTCGAGGTGACGCAGGCAACAAAACAGGCAACAAGTAAAGCAGTATTGAAGGCGGCAACAAAAGCCAAAGGCGCGGATGCAGAATCCGCGCCTGCGACAAAAACGGCTGGTAAGGAAGTGAGCGGCAAGAATGCGCCACCACCGGCAAGAAATGGGGCTCAGCCAGCAGAAGCGGCCGAATCCCAGCTCAGTGGAAAAACCAGGAGTGCATCTGCAGCCCGGCCAGAACCAGTATCCGTATCATCGAAAGCTTCTGTGACAATTAACAAAACCGATTCAAAGACAGTGACTAAGCCAACCAAGAATTCAGCGAAAGCTGCACCAGAGGTGCAGGAAATTAAATCCGGTTCTGCGCCTACCGTAAGCCAGACGACCGATGCTGCGGTGCTTGCCGCAATTGACACTTCCGGCTATGTATTGCCTGGGGTGAAGGTGCCCGGTCGCCGTGGCCGTAAGCCAAAAGAATACCAGCCTGAGAATGAAGAAATCGCCGCACTCAATGCAGTAGAGCGCGCCGAGATGAAAGCCATCGACAAGGCCAAGGCCAAAGACCGCAAGGCCAAAGAAAAGGCTTTGCTGAAAGATGCTTTCTCTTCTGATCCTGAAGCAACTGAAGAAGAACTCGAACGCCGTCGCCAGAAACTGAAAACCCTGATCAAACTGGGTAAGGACCGTGGCTACCTGACGTTCGCTGAAATCAACGATCACTTGCCAGAAAACGTTGTTGACCCCGAAGCCATCGAAGGCATCATCGGTACTTTCAACGACATGGGTGTGGCAGTCTACGAGCAGGCACCTGACGCTGAAACCCTGTTGTTGTCGGATAACGTCGTCACTGTCACCACCGATGATGATGAAGTCGAAGCCGCTGCTGAAGCTGCACTGTCTACAGTTGACTCCGATTTTGGTCGCACCACGGATCCCGTGCGCATGTATATGCGTGAAATGGGTTCGGTTGAGTTGCTGACGCGCGAAGGCGAAATCGTCATCGCAAAGAAAATCGAAGAAGGCCTGAAAGACATGATACAGGCGATCTCTGCCTGTCCGACCACGATTGCAGAAATCCTGGCTGCGGCTGAGCGTATCTCCGCCGATGAAATCAAGATTGATGAAATCGTTGATGGCCTGGTTGATCCAAATGCCGACGAGCAAGCAGCACCGGTAGTTGTTGCAGTGGTTGCCGAAGAGGCGTCTGAAGAAGACGAAGAAGAAGAGGAAGAAGAAGAGGAAGAAGAAGACGATGATGGTGGTGCCGCAGGCGCGGCCGCAATCTCTGCTGAACAACTCGAACAATTGAAACGCGATGCACTGGCAAAATTCGAAATCATTTCGACGAATTTTGACAAAATGCGCAAGTCCTACGAAAAAGAGGGTTACAACTCCAAGACTTATGTCAAGGCACAAGAAGCCATTTCTGGCGAATTGCTGGGCATACGCTTTACTGCAAAAGTGGTTGAAAAACTTTGCGACACCCTGCGTGGTCAGGTTGACGAAGTGCGCCATGTAGAAAAGCAGATACTGGAAGTAGTAGTCAATCGTTGTGGCATGCCACGCTCCCACTTCATCAAGGTTTTCCCTGGCAATGAAACCAATCTGAGCTGGGTTGAGGGTGAAGTAAATTCTGGTCACTCCTACAGTGCTGTGCTGGGACGTAATATCCCTTCAGTGCAACAACTACAGCAAAAACTGATCGACCTGCAATCTCGTGTTGTCCTGCCTTTGCCTGATCTGCGTAACATCAATAAAAAGATGTCTGCCGGTGAAATGAAGGCGCGCAAGGCCAAGCGTGAAATGACCGAGGCCAACTTGCGTCTTGTGATTTCCATCGCCAAGAAATACACCAACCGTGGCTTGCAATTCCTGGATCTGATCCAGGAAGGTAATATCGGTTTGATGAAGGCAGTGGACAAGTTTGAATATCGTCGCGGTTATAAATTCTCTACCTATGCAACGTGGTGGATACGTCAGGCCATTACACGTTCTATCGCCGACCAGGCACGCACTATCCGTATTCCTGTGCATATGATAGAAACGATTAATAAAATGAATCGTATCTCCCGTCAGATTTTGCAGGAAACAGGTGTAGAGCCCGATCCAGCAACGCTGGCGATCAAGATGGAAATGCCGGAAGATAAAATTCGCAAGATCATGAAGATTGCGAAAGAGCCGATTTCCATGGAAACGCCGATAGGTGACGATGATGATTCCCATCTGGGCGACTTCATCGAAGACAATCACACACTGGCACCGGCTGACGCTGCTCTGCACGCCTCCATGCGCAATGTGGTCAAGGATGTACTCGATTCCCTGACACCACGTGAAGCAAAAGTATTACGCATGCGCTTTGGTGTAGAGATGTCGACCGACCATACTTTGGAAGAAGTCGGCAAGCAATTCGACGTGACCAGGGAGCGTATTCGTCAAATAGAAGCCAAGGCTTTGAGAAAACTACGTCATCCATCACGTTCTGATAAGCTGAAAAGCTTCCTAGAAGGTAATTAATGTTATATAATGGGCGTCGGTTTTTTCGGTGCCCATTCAATTGATATTGTGCTGAGTTTTTTTGTTGGCACAGTATTTTGCAGGTGGCAGCATCGGGCTTTTCCTGCAAACCTGAAGTATTTGTCCAATCTTGGATTATCCTCAGATTAAAGCAGGCAGAGCTTGCAGAAAGAATTGGGCCTCTAGCTCATGTTGGTTAGAGCAGCGGACTCATAATCCGTTGGTACCGTGTTCGACTCACGGGAGGCCCACCAATTACTATGACTGATATCAAGTCCCCAGCTATACCTACTCCTGAGCAAACTACACCTGACGTGAAGTTTGCCGATTTCGGCCTGGCGCCGGAAATCTTGCGTGCCCTGACAGATCAGGGTTACGTTCATCCCACCCCAATTCAAGAGCAGGCAATCCCGGTAGTTTTGCAAGGCCGTGATGTCATGGGCGCAGCCCAGACTGGCACAGGCAAGACCGCAGGTTTTTCCTTGCCTATCATCCAGTTATTGCTGGCCCATGCAAGCACCAGTGCTTCACCGGCCCGCCATCCTGTACGCGCCCTGATTTTGACGCCTACACGTGAACTGGCCGACCAGGTTGCTGAAAACGTCAAAGCCTATTCCCGTCATACGCCGTTGCGATCCACTGTGGTATTTGGTGGCATGGACATGGCACCGCAGACGGCAATCTTGCGTAGTGGTGTAGAGATCGTGATTGCCACACCTGGTCGTTTGCTCGACCACGTACAGCAAAAAACCGTCAACCTGTCGCAGGTCCAGATCCTGGTCATGGACGAGGCTGACCGCATGCTGGACATGGGCTTCTTGCCTGACCTGCAGCGTATCATTAATCTGCTGCCTAAAACGCGCCAGAACCTGATGTTCTCAGCGACTTTCTCGCAAGAGATCAAAAAACTCGCTGCCAGCTTCCTGACCAATCCGCAAACCATAGAAGTAGCGCGCAGTAATGCCACTGCTGACAATGTCACGCAGATTTTGTACAAGGTAGCGACGGAAGAAAAACGTGATGCCGTGTCCTTCATCATCCGTGAACGCGGCCTGAAGCAAGTCATCGTGTTTTCCAACACCAAGATAGGTGCCTCGCGCCTGGCGGTGCATCTGGTCAAGCAAGGTGTCAAGGCATCAGCCATCCATGGTGATAAGTCACAGCAAGAACGCATGGCTGCACTCGAAGCCTTCAAGCAAGGCGAAGTTGAAGTGCTGGTCGCAACTGACGTTGCTGCTCGCGGTCTCGACATTGCCGAACTGCCTTGCGTCATCAATTTTGATTTGCCGTATAACGCCGAAGACTATGTCCATCGCATAGGCCGTACTGGTCGTGCTGGTGCCAAGGGTGATGCTATCTCCCTGCATACAGACCAGGATGAACGTTTGCTGATCGACATAGAAAAAATGATCAAGCAAAAAATCGTGCGCTTGCATCTGGCCGGTTTTGTAGCGACATCCGTGCATCAATCAGAAAACCGTGCACCGCGTGAACGTAGTGAATCTGGCGATCGTCCTGCACGTGATCGCGCTGACCGTGGTGAAAGAAGCGAACGCCCGGCACGTAGCTATCAACCGCCAAAAGAAAAAGTTGATCCATGGTTCCTCAAGCCTTACGAACCTAGTTCAGGCGCAAGTTCTACAAATAATAATGCGACGGCTTCCATGGCATCGCCATCAAATGCCAGCACACCAGCTAAACCACACAAACGTGCGGCTTTGTTGGGTGGTTTTCCCAAGAACTGATTTGGATGTGGCAAGGTCGATGACTTTGCCGAGCTTCTAATCTGTGGGGTGGGCAGGGTCTTATATGCCCAGCACTCGGCATTTAAATGACGTATGCGTTTCTTGAGGCAAAGTGTTGGGCTGGTGAAGCGTAGCCTGGCGAGGCCCGGCCTAGCGAGGCCCGACCCAGCCTACGATGCATGGCTAATCCAAGCTGCAATCACCGACCCGACCACACCAGATTCGCCGCACACAAATCCTCCAGCGCCGTTCCCACCGACTTAAACACAGTGATCTCTGCATCATCCTTGCGCCCAGCATGTTTGCCAGAACACAGCTCCGCCAGTTCAGCAACAATTGCCGACCTCAATAAACTGCCATTCGACAGCGTCTGCGTAATATCCCCGGCTTCGGCCAAAGCCCCCGTGTAAGTATCGACAAACACGGTCGCCCGGCTGATCAGTGCATCATCCACTTCGCGCATGTCCGGCTTAAAACCACCAACCAGATCCAGATGTGTACCTACTCTGACATAGTCACTTAATACTATTGGCGTCTTACTGGTCGTCGCGCAGCAAATGATGTCAGCTGCATGGCAGGCGGCCGCCAGGTCTTCAACAATATGCAACCTGATATGCGCTGGAAATTCTGCATGTGTGCGTATCACCTCTGCTGCTGCGGCTGACTTATCTGCTGATCTGCCCCAGATGCTGATATCAGTGATGGCCCTGGTCTGGCAATGCGCAATCGCAATATGCGGCGCCAGGCTGCCATTCCCCACCATCAGCAAATGCTGGGCATCGCGACGAGATGCATATGATGAGGCTAATGCTGATGCAGCGGCGGTGCGCCGCAAAGTCAATTCCTCGCCGTCCATCAGTGCGAGTGGAGCGCCAGTTTTGGTATCAAACAAGACAAAGATCGCATGCACAGTCGGCATAGCCGTATTATGTGGCGCTACCGTCACCAGCTTCACACCCAGATGTCCTTGCGGCTGCCACACCGGCATCAATAACAGGCTCGAACTATCGGCTTCCGACAAAGTGTGTGCATGCCGCTTTGGCACGACCATGTTTTCAGTAAAAGCCCGTCGCAATGCTGGTATCAGTGTGGCATATGGCAGGGTGCTGCTGACTTGTTCTTTGTTGAAATAAGGGATCATTTTTGTGTGAGAGATATTGCGGCTGATGTCGTGGCAAAGTAATTGATATCAACGATAGCACGGTTCATGTCTTGCTATGCAAATGGGCGGAATTTCCCGCAATCTTCTTTTTTTCCGGCATTGCTGCAAACTGCACAATCTTCGCTAAAAACTAATGGGTTTAAATGATGCAATTGCCAGTCAGAATATCCGTGAAAGTCATGAAGCGCGACGAGTGCTTTGGCCGCTCCACTAACAGCTTGAAAACAACTATCGCCAGCGGGATAAACAGGGTGCAGTAAAAAGCCATGCAATCTCCAGGGAAAATTACGTACATGTTTTAGTGATTCGCGCAGTGCATCACTATGCGCTTATTCCGTTATTCGCATGGGTGGGGAGAAATTTACAGGCGCACAAAATTTTCTAGTATGAATTTGACTGCGGTAGCCAGGATGGATGTCAGCCAGGCGTTGGTTGTTAGTGACGATTGCCTAGCAGATATATCAAGACATGTAAATGCGTTGCCTTGTGGAAATTAACTAATTTCCACTAATTTGACAAAACTTTGCATTTATTGTGCGCAAAAGATACAATGCGATACATAGTGTAGGTCTACTCCTACGGCAGAAATCCTCTTCTCTATTCATCTTTCTTCATGACCTCTCATTCTCTAGACCGCAATGCCTGGTTCTGGGCATTGCAAGGGCTTTGTGCGCTCCATCGCAAGCCCTTTTCGCTCGAACTGGCTACCCAGCAATTTGCCGCCCCCTACACCAGTGATGGTTTGCTGACAGCCGCCCATGCTTACGGCTTCACCGCCGACACCCGCAAATGCAAGGCAGGCAAGCTACACCAGGAATCATTCCCCCTCATCGTCTGGCTAAGTCCCTTGCCAGAAGCGGCAAGCGATATCACCGAAGTTGCGTTCAAGACGGAAGAGCGAAGTCCGCCTGAAGAAGAACGGCGACCGGAAACGCCTGTGCCCACATCTGCCCCCACGCTAGCCCCCGCCCTCATCCTGCAAGCCGATACCAGCCAAGTCCTCATCGTAGAATCCTCAGACGCCAGCCCCCGCAGCATCCTCCTGACAGAACTCTCTGCGCGTTATCAAGGCCAGATCACCCGCATCACCCCACAAGCCGATCCTGCCGCCGACCCCGATAGTGACCAGGCCGCCAGCCAGCAACGCAAATTTGGCTTTCGCTGGTTTATTCCAGAACTGCTCAAGCATAAAAAGCTTTGGCAAGAAATCCTGCTCGCCTCTTTGGTGATACAACTCATCGCCCTGGCGACCCCCTTGTTCACCCAGGCCATCATCGACAAAGTCGTCGTCCACCACACCCAAAGCACTTTGATTGTCATCGCCATCGGCATGGCTATCTTCATGCTGTTCTCTGCGGGTTTGTCCTGGCTACGCCAATACCTCATCCTGCACACCGGCAACCGCGTTGATGCCGTACTCGGCTCCGCCGTGTTCGAGCGCCTGTTCAAATTGCCCCCCATGTACTTCCAGCACCGGCCCACCGGCGTCATCGCCGCCCGCCTGCATGGCGTAGAAACCATCCGCGAATTCATCGCCAGTGCCGGTGTCACCCTCGTGCTGGATCTGCCTTTTTTGCTCATCTTCGTCGGCATCATGTTCTACTACAGCGTCACCCTGACCCTGATCAGCCTGGCCATACTCACCACCATCGTCATCCTCAGCGCGGTCGTTGCCCCCTTGTTCCAGCAAAGACTGCAAGAACAATTCCAGCAAGGTGCCCGCAACCAGGCTTTTTTGACTGAATACATCGTCGGTCTTGAAACCGTCAAATCACTCCAGCTCGAACCCCAGCTCAACAGCAAATACAGCGGCTACCTCGCCAGCTATTTGCAAGCAGGCTTCGCCACCAAACAACTGGCCAACACCTACAACACCTTCGCCAACCTGCTCGAACAGATCATGAGTCTGTTGATACTCGCGATCGGTGCCTACACTGTCATGCATGACACCGCCTTCACCATCGGTATGCTGGTCGCCTTCCAGATGTTCTCAGGCCGCCTGTCACAACCCATGCTGCGCCTCGTCGGCCTGTGGCAACAGTTCCAGCAAGCCAGCCTCTCCATAGACCGCCTTGGCGACCTCATGAATGCCCCCGTAGAACCTTACTCCGTCATCCCCGCCCGTGACAGCAAAAAGGCAGGCAGCATACAAATCCACAATCTCGCCTTCAAATATGGCGAACACCTGCCCACCGTCTACCAAAACCTTGATCTCCACATACCACAAGGCCAGACCATCGCCATCATGGGCCCCTCAGGTTGCGGTAAAAGCACCCTCGCCAAACTCATGCAAGGCTTCTACCAACCCAGCCAGGGCCGCATCCTCATCGACAACGTCGACATACGCTACCTCTCTGCCAATGAACTGCGTAGCCACTTTGGCGTCGTCCCACAAGAAACCACCTTATTCTCCGGCACCATCTACGATAACCTGCAAATGGCCAGCCCCAATGCCGGGTTCGAACAAATCGTCGCCGCCTGCAAAATGGCAGAAATCCACAGCGTTATCGAAGGCCTGCCCAAAGGCTACCAGACCGAGATCGGCGAACGCGGTGCCGGTCTCTCAGGCGGCCAAAAACAACGCATCGCCATCGCCCGCGCTTTGCTCAAACGCCCCAGCATCCTCATCTTTGATGAAGCCACCAGCGCCCTCGACACCACTACTGCAGAACACTTCGCCCAAACGATTAACGCCCTCAAAGGCAAAGTCACCATGCTCTTCATCACCCATGGCTTGCCCAAAGGTCTCAAGGTTGATGCGATCTATCGTTTGACGGAGAACGGTGCCCAGCAAATGCACCCGGCCCCGGTGGCTGTGCCAGCCAGTACAGCCGCATGACCATGGCGATAGCAAGCCGTCATTCCCGCGCAGGCGGGAATCCAGTGCCCGATCAACAGACAAAGCATAAATTGCTAATAAAAAATCAGTAAACAAACATCATGCAAGCCGCCATCTACATCCTCGCCAGCCAGCGCAGCGGTACTTTGTACATCGGTGTCACCAGCAACCTGGTGCAACGCATTTGGCAGCATAAAAATGATCAAGTGGCAGGTTTCACAGAAAAATATGGTGTGCATATCCTCGTGTATTACGAATTGTTTGACGACATCGTGAATGCCATTACAAGAGAAAAGCAACTGAAGAAATGGAACAGGGCCTGGAAGATCGCTCTCATAGAAAAACAAAATCCTGAATGGCAAGACCTATGGCCCACGATTATCTGATGAATAAAAATGGGACGGCAGATACGCAGTCCACGGCTCCGGCACTGGATACCCGCCTGCGCGGGTATGACGACACTGAAAGCAGGTGGTGCAAATACGGCAAGCCCCAAACCCGTCATTCCCGCGCAGGCGGGAATCCATCGTATTACCAGCCATGCAGCCAATAAACCCGGCACCAGCAAGACAACAAAGAACAAAGCAACAAAGACGGACCCAGATAAAACATGCAACAAGCCCCAGTACGACAAACGGACAAAGGACACAATATGAAAACCCCCAACCCTAAATCCCGTCATTCCCGCGCATGCGGGAATCCATCGTATTACCAGCCATGCAGCTAATAAACCCGGCATCAGCAAGACAAAAAAGAACAAAGCAACAAACGCAGACCCAGATAAAACACGCAACAAGCCCCAATACGACAAACGGACAAAGGACACAATATGAAAACCCCCAACCCTAAATCCCGTCATTCCCGTGCAGGCGGGAATCCATCGTATTAGCAGCCGCGCAGCCAATAAACGCAGCACCAGCAAGACAACAAAGAACAACGCAACAGTACCAACAACCCAAAACAGAAACCATGCAGCAAGCACAACCACCTCAGCCCGACCAGGCAACACCAGCAGCAACACCAACGGCCCCCAGCACCGCCAAAGTCATCCCCCTGCGCCCACCCAATCGCTGGCATGACCCTTTACAACTCATACAAACCCAGCAACCCAGCCACATAGGCCGCATCGTCCTGTGGGCAGTATGCTTACTCGTCTTCATCCTGCTGCTCTGGGCTGCCCTGGGCCAGCTCGACATCATCGCCACGGCTGAAGGCAAACTCACGCCACAAACGCTGGTCAAGATCGTGCAACCCGCAGAAGCAGGCGTACTCAAAGAAATCCTGGTACAAGAAGGCGACAGCGTCAAAGCCGGGCAAGTCCTGGCCAGGCTGGACACCACTCTCGCCAGTGCCGACAAAACCAGCATCAGCAGCGACCTCACCAGCCAGCAACTGCAAGTACGCCGCATCGAAGCAGAACTCGCCAGCCAGCCCATGCTCATCAAGGCAGGCGATGACGCCACCCGCTTTGCGCAAGTACAAAGCCAGTACCACGCCCACCGCAAAGCCTATCTCGACAGCCTTGACCAAGAAAGATCCATGCTCAGCAGGGCCGAGCATGAACGCAAAAGCGCCACAGAAATCCTGAGCAAGTTTGAACAAACCCTGCCCACCTATAAAAAGACCGCAGACGCCTACAGCAAGCTAGAGAAAGAAGGCTATGTCGGCAACCTCGCCAGCGCCGACAAACAGCGCGAAGCACTGGAAAAGTCCAAAGACCTCGATGCCCAGCACGCCAGCGTTGCCGCACTCAATGCCACCATTGATGCCCAACAAAAAAAACTCAGCCAGATACAAAGCAACTACCAGTCTGAACTGCAAAAAGAACTGGCCGACATCCGCGCACGCATCGCCCAGCTCCAGCCCACGCTGGACAAAAGCAATTACAAAGAAGGCCTGATGGAACTCAAGGCCCCGCAAGACGGCATCATCAAAGACCTGGCCACGACAACTCCCGGTGCAGTCGTGCAACCCGGTACCGTGGTACTCACCCTCGTCCCCAAAGGTGAACAACTGTATGCCGATGTGCAAATCAAGAACGAAGATGTCGGTTTTGTACAAGTAGGCCAGTCAGTACAAATCAAACTCGCCGCTTACCCCTTCCAGCGTTATGGCATGCTCAAGGGCAAAGTGATACATGTCAGTGCGGATGCGACGGAAACCAGCAGGCAGAACGGCAACCAAAGCGCAGACAGTAACGGCAGTAACAGCAGCAACATCGCCACTTATAAAGCCAGAGTGCAACTGAGCCAGCAAACGCTGATAGATGGGCAGGGGAACAAACTCAACACCACGCCGGGTATGCAAGTGGTGGCGGAGATTAATCAGGGTAAGCGCAGTGTGCTGGAGTACTTGTTGTCGCCGGTGAAGAAGGCGGTTAGCGAGGCGGGGCGGGAGAGATAATTGTTAATTAAAATGCAAATACATAATATGATGGATAGAACGAACAAGGATCTTGGTAACAAAGTTATTTTGCAAAGAATGAGACGCCGTAATTTTTCGCTTAACCAAGCAAATAATTCAAGCAGAAAGAAAATATGAAAACCTCGATACAAAAAACAGAACGTGTAGCTGCGTTGAAGTTAAATAAGACAGTCTATGGTGCAAGCCTGATGGTTGCATTAAGCCTGCTGTCGGCCTGCCAAAGCGCACCAAGGGCAAGCAGCATACGTGCAGCGACGCCAGCAGAAATGGCAATAGTCCAGCAGGAGTGGATAGATAAAAAGTGCAATGTGGGATTGGGTGAAGTCAAGTTTATAGCCTGCGCAACAGTTGCGGCCAACCAGATGCCTGCATTTGATATCAACAAGCGCGAGCAATTTGGTGATCGTTATAACCCCAAAGAATGGCTGGAATGCATGAAGCGCTCAGCAGAAAGAGGCGGGCGTGGTGATGGAGTATGTGATCCCTATAAGTTGCGTAGACAAACTGATCCCGAGTACTGGCCTAACCCGGAAATTTTGCCAGTCAAATGGCCGAAAGCTACGGAAGTTCCCAAAAAACCGGATGGACTCAGTGATCTCGAATATTTTCATTGGCTTTGTAAGCATGAAGCAGGAGAAGTCATTTACAAAACTGTGGACAAGGTAGAGGGAGTTTATGAAATAAGGCCGATTCATGAACCTAGTGATCAAGAGTATGAGGATAAGTATGTGTTGGAAGATCCATATAGTACAACCAGGGGTATGTCAACCGTGCTTTGGAAAGTATACGTTCAACCAAAACTAGGAAAGTACCAATTTCTAGAAATGGTGACACCAAGTATCAGTCAAAGCATATTTGTTAGTGGAATAAATAAGAATTTGGATTTCCGCAACTTAAAAAGTAAGTATGTTCGCTTCTTCAGAGACGAAAATTCACATCCAGAGGATAGAGGGGCAATGGAACCTAACATCGTTAATGCGGAGCCTGCAGAGCAATTACAAGCTCGCTATGGATTTACATGGAGAGGCGTTGGCGGCAGCAAGTTGCGAGAACACGGGATATCTGGTGGTGAGCAGATCGTGCTTGATCTTCAAACTGGTGAAGTGTTGGCATGGCGTCGGAGTTTTGTACGTAGCACAAAAATCTGGTGGATGACAGCGATGCATTGCTCACAAGAGATGACGAATCCGACAGACATGTTCGTGAAGCGCGTACTTAAACCTATACATGCACCAAAATAATTTTAAGGAAGAAAATGGAAAAGAAAGAAAGTCAAATCCGTATCTGGTACAAATTTGCATTGCAACAGATGGCTGCTGAATCATATTCAGAGCAGAAAGATCATTTTGATATTGATAAAATTCTGAAGGCTGGAAATAACAACCTGGACGTCGTAAAAAATGAAGATGATATGCGTGGCCGCACACGCATGACAGATATCCAGGTAAAGCAATTCCTTGATCAATATGAGGTTGTCGATGCATTGGGTAATACGTCCAGTGGTTTTTCTGCCGCAGTGATCAGAGATAAAAAAACGGGAGAATATACACTTTCATTCCGCTCTACGGAATACCAGATGGAACCGTTTGGAGACTTTACGCGTGATGCGATGGGAGCGGATTCTGAATTGAGTTATCGCGGCTTCACCTATGGTCAGATTGTTGACATGGAAGCGTATTATGCAAAGTTGTCACAAGCTGACGGTATACTTTTCGGTAAAAAAATTAATGTCACAGGCTACTCTTTAGGAGGGCATCTTGCTACGGTGTTTACTGAATTGCATTCAGATGTGATTCTTGATGACGAAAAAAAACATGCCACCTATTTGTTTAATAGCCCTGGTCGTGGAAAATTCGAAAGCGGTAATGTTAAATCCATTATTGAAAAATTTAAAGAGGTGCTAGCGAATCCTCAAAAATTTGGCCCAGGAGAGCCACCAGATGTAGAGCTAATGAAATTATATGTTCAACTGTCTAACGGGCGCACGCCCATGAAGTTGGAGGCCAAAGCTTCGCCGGATAGTATTTATGAGGACGCCAGTTATAGATATGCAGCACTTTGGGTAAAGAAAAATTTTCTGATTGGTTTCCCTGGAAGTCGGGCTAACCTCCCTTTAGATGAGCGTTTACCTGGGCCAGTTGATGGTCTTATACAGCAAATTTTTGGGCATGCTACGAGTGGTGACGTGGAAAAAGTGGCAAATTCTGGTATCCACGGAACGAATATGTTCAGTTTGTTTATTGAAGGCCAGCCTCAAGTGGAGGGCTTACTAGGGCGATTACCCATATTGCCTGATCTCACCGGAATGTTGATAGGGGATTTCGGTAATACGCATTCCATTATCTTGATAGTCGATAGCTTAGCGATAATGGATGCGCTGGATCAATTGCAGCCAGAAAGTGGTAGTTTGATTGATTACAAAGGTTTTGGAAATATCTTCTCTTCAGCATCGAATCAAAGAGCCAAGGGATGGGCAGGTCTGAATAAGGAGCACGCAATTGAGGCCGATACTTTAGAGCAAGTCCTTGACAGCATGCGCAAGCTTTTCCTGGGATTGACAGACAAGACCGAGCCAAACAGCAAGGCCGGTGGTTACGGTGACTATCAGAAGCGTCAGGAGTTTTATAACAAACTGGATGCGGTGTTAAATAGCAAAAAATACACAGCACTGCAAGGCAAAGCCAAGCTGATCAGTCTTGCCGCTTCCGACGGCAGTGGAATGCAAAGCAAGGCCAGTCAAAAAAATGACGAGGGTCTGGCTTATCGTTACGCTCTACGTGAAGGTAATCCTTTTGTCATCGTTGGCGATGCAGAAACGTATGCTCTCCATAATAAAAATGGTGAGCTGGATTTGTACGATGAAGAGACTGGCAAGGGCGGCATTACAAAGGAATATTTGCAGGCCAGGGCAGCGTTTCTGGAGCGCAAGATCTACTTCAATAAAGAAGACGCACGTTATGACAGCAGCATAGGTTATGGCGACGGCGATGATACGGCGACGGCATATAACAGCCAGGATATTATTTTTGAAGACAAGCAGAGCAAGATAAAAATCAAGCGTGGCCCTGACGCTGGCATGTATGCCCGTTATGTGACTTTCGGTACGGGTGAGGATGATGCAGATATAGTCGGTGCCGACCAGGCTGATAGCTTGTTTGGTGGCGGTGGCAATGACAGTATCAAGGGTGCAAAGGGTAATGACTATATCGAAGGCAATGAGGGTGGAGATACGCTGGTAGGCGGCCAAGGGTATGACACTTTGGTTGGTGGTGCTGGTAGTGATACCTATGTTTTTAAAGATGGTGACGGCGTTGACCTTATCATAGATAAAGATGGCACGATCAAATGGGGGGATGATGTTCTTGTCGGTGGCCGTCAGATATCAGAAAATGCCTTTATCTCAGAGAACAAGAAATACGAATTTTCTAAAGATGGTAATGCTCTGGTGATTTCAAAAATAAGCCCTGGCTCTAGTGAGTCGGATCGTATTTTTATTAAAAACTGGAAAAACGGGGACCTTGGTTTGACCATGGGTAGTCAGCTTGCGGTAAATGTTGCGTATATGTATGTTAATGAAGCAACTCAGGCAGACCGCGACGTATTTAAAAAGTTGACATCTGAGGATTGGGTTAAGTTTGTTGCTACTGGCGATATCGCAAAAACTGTGCTCGTACCCCATACAAAGCTATGGGTAGATGCAACGAGTGCGTTACCGTCAGATGAATATTTGGGATATGCCCTTCTTTACGGAACTAGCAATGATTCACTAGTAATGGGAAGCGCTGGTAAAGACTTCTTTACTACACATACTGGTAATGACACTGTTTTTGCAGGTGATGGTGATGATTTTGTATCAAAAACTACCGTTGGAATTTACAGAGTAAAGGGATTTCAGCCACACCTCGATGTTGCTCATGGTTACGCTTATCAATTTGCCACTATGTCTGACGGCTCTTTCAATTTTTTTGATGGTGGTCGTGGTAAAGACACGTTGGTTGGTGGAGCTAGCGTCGATGAACTGCACGGAGGTGAGGGCGATGATGTTTTGGTTGCGGGGGGGGATAACGATATCCTATTTGGTGGCGAAGGTGAAGATGAGTTGAGTGGTGATTGGATGTCTTTTGAAGATCCATTTTACCCTGGACATGGAATTCAATATAACACTGATCAAGGTTACCCACCTATTTTGCTTGATGGAGTTCGCAACTATCGACATGTATTTTCCCATGGTAGTGACTACATGGATGGTGGAGATGGTAATGATGGGTTGTTTGGTTACGGTGGTGCAGATGTCATGCTTGGTGGTAAAGGTAATGACAAAATGTTTGGAGACGTCAAGCTGGTATTTAATTGGAGGGATGTTAATTTCCTTAAGGAAGATTTTGATCTTTCCGATGAAATAAAACGGTTTAAGTATGTAGACGGTCTATTGTATGTAACCAAAAATGAAAATGGTGAATTTTCTCCCAACTATGATGGCCGCGAACATGGCAATGACAAAATGGATGGCGGTGATGGCGACGACTACATGGAAGGTGACGGCGGTGACGACACCCTGACTGGTGGCGGTGGCGACGACAGAATGAAAGGTGATGCCTCATTCAAGACTGTCGAAGGTAAATACCATGGCAAGGACTTGCTGGATGGTGGTGACGGGAATGATTTCATTGAAGGTAACGGCGGTGACGATAGTCTGATTGGCGGTGACGGGAATGACACCGTGATCGGTGACGGTAAGGATATCGGCGATGCCAAGGCCGGTAATGACACGCTGGATGGCGGCGCTGGCGATGACAATCTGCTGGGCGGCAGCGAGAATGATTTGCTGATGGGCGGCAGTGGTGATGACAGGCTGTACGGTGACGATGAGTATGATGGCGTCATTGGTCAAAGTCAGGGGGCCGACAACTTGCAGGGCGGTGATGGTAACGATGAGTTATTTGGCCAGGGTGGTAATGATACTTTGGACGGCGGCTCTGGCGCTGACTTGCTGGAGGGCGGCGATGGCGAGGATACCTATCGTTTTGAGTTGGGTGACTCAGTGCAAGAGGGCGGTCATAGCGATACGATAGAGGATAGTGCTACAGGCAACACCATCATCTTTGGTGGCAGTATCAACGAAAATGACATACGCATCGTCAAGACCGATAATGGCGATATGGCGATTGGATATTCAGACAGTGACGTCTTGCTCATTAAAAATGGTTTTTCTGGCAGTGTGAACAAATTCATTTTTGCCGATGGTCACACGGTTGAATTGAAAAAATTGTTGCTTGATCATTTAGAGTCGCCTACTAACATTACATCTCACAATTCTGGAGATACTGTCAACGGTGGCCTCAGTGGCGATGCTATTGTCGTCGATGGTGGCAATACCACAGTTACTGCAGGGCTATCTAATGACAAGATCACAGGCAGCAACGGCAATAATACTTACATCTTCAGGGCAGGCGACGGCAACGACGACATCAATGATGCAGGCTTGAGCGCCAGCGGCCAGGTCGCAATCGGCGGTAATCGTATCGTCTTGGGCGAGGGTATCACCGCCAAGGATGTCAGCCTGACGACTGTTGGTGGTTCATTGCAGTTGAAACTGGCGTCGGGCGACTCCATCAAATTGTCGGCGACGGATATCCAGGATTTGCAGTCCAGCCGCGCGCTGGACAAGGTGGTGTTTGCGGACAATAGCAGCCTGAGTTATACCGAGTTGCTGGCAAAAGGTGTGGACGTGAAGCAGGCAACGGCGGTGAACGGCAACAATGTCTTGCAGGGCAGCTCGGTGGATGACCGCATCTATGGCACAAGCGGCAATGACAGCATGCTGGGTGCTGCGGGTAATGACAGCCTGTATGGCGGCGAATCAGACACCATGGATGGTGGCGCTGGTGATGATAGCTATTACATCAGCAAGCAGGGCAACAGCCCTGTCGATGTCTTGATCAAGGATGCCAGTGGCGACACGGTGCTGAAGCTAGGTGCAGGCTTTAGCACTACCGACTTTAGTCTGATCAGCGCGGTTAATCCGCAAGACCTGGTATTCAAGAGCGGCACTAACACCATCACAATACAAAACGGTAAAAATAATCTCGACAAGATCAGCAGTATCAGTTTTAGCGATGGTAGTGTCCTGAACAAGGAAGCCATTGCCAAACTGGGGCCTGCCGTTGTGGTTGCCGTGGATGGCACGCCTGGCAATGACCAGATCACGGCTGTTGACGGCGGCGCACGCATACATGGTCTGGCTGGTGATGACAGCATCACCGGTGGCCAGGGTGACGACTTGTTCTTTGGTGACGAAGGTAATGACACGTTGACAGGCGGTGCAGGCAACGACAGGTTGTTTGGCGGTGAAGATGACGATGTGCTGCAAGGCGGCCAGGGTAATAATGTGCTCAATGCTGGTTATGGTAACGACAGCCTGGTGGATGGTGCAGGCAATGGCATCCTGCTGGGCGGGTACGGTGACGATACTTACCAGGGCGGTGCTGGTGACGACCGGATGATCGACGATTATGGCGACGATACCTATGTGTTCAATCTCGGCGACGGCAAAGATACGGTAGTTGATGGCGGCAATAAGGATAGCGCCAGCAGCTCTCTCGATATCTTGCGTTTTGGTGCGGGCATCAGGGCGGATCAATTGCGCGTCAGTGTGAGCGAAGATGGTGCGGACTTGATCATTGCCTATGGCGATACTGACCAGGTAACAATACTTGCCGGGGCCAACGGTATCATCGGGACATATGAATTTGCTGACGGCAGCAAGCTTGGCCACGACGACATCCTGGCGCTAAAGGGTGGTGCGCAAACACTGAACGGCACTGGCAATGGCGATCGTTTGACTGGTGGCAAAGGCAACGATGTCATCGAGGCCCTTGGGGGGCATGACACGCTGTCTGGTGGTGCTGGTAATGATACCTTGCTAGGTGGTGCTGGGGACGATACCTATCTGTCCAAGAAAGGCGATGGAGTTGATACCATCGTTGATGCTGAGGGCAAGAGCACAATCAGGTTTGCAGCTGGCATACAGATGTCTGATTTGCAAGCACATGTGTTGACAAAATCAGACGGCACTTACTTGCAAGTTCAAATCGGTAATGCGGGTGACCAGATACTACTGAAAGATGGTGTGAGTCTGGCAAATACTTCGTATCAGTTTGCGGATGGCAGCTTGCTCAAACATAACCAGTTCATGGATATGGTTTTTGCTGATGCACTCGCCCTGAATGGCTCTGTCGCCAGCGACAAGATTTATGGCGGCAAGGGCAGTGATGTTATTGATGGCGGTGCCGGCAATGATCTGCTGTCTGGCGGCCATGGCATGGACACCTATTTGTTTGGCCGGGGTGATGGCCAGGATGTGGTTCTGGAAGTGGAAGTTGAAAGCAACCTGATCAGCCTGAAAGCAGGTGTCACATTGAGCGACCTGACGGTGCAACGGCAGGGTGACAACTTATATGTGAGCATCAATGGTAGTGACGATGGCTTGACAGTGAATAATTATTTTGCCAGTGGTGCGCAGTGGAATATCAGGACGGCGACGGGCAGCCTTGCTTCTGTCGCCAGTGTAATGGCCGCATCGTCGCCAGTCACACCGGGCAGTAGCAGTGCGCAAAAAATTGAGCAATATCGCACTAAGTTCCTGGCGGCCCATCAAAAGTATCTCGCTGTCGGAAATAGCGCTGGGGTAACCAATGTCAGCAACTACTCTGATGGCGGCGTTTGGGTAAGTGAGAGCAATAGAGTTATCACACTCACGCCGACGATCAGCAAAACCATTTCAGACGAGGCAGAAATTACTGCGTTGAACCCGTTTCGTGACATAGCGACGACAGTGCTGGGTGATGTGACGACCAGTACAACTGTCCAAATGTCGTATGGCAAATATGTAAGTAAAGATCCGGTCCTGGTGCGCAAGATAGAATTGGATGAATTACGAAAGACTAGTGTCGGTTTTGATAACCCGTCAGGTAGTATGCCAATTTATGTCGATAAGATCGATCCTGTTACTGGCGAAGTCAAGAAAGAGATTGGGTATTTTAATCAATATCAACACTTGCCATCTACCTATGTGGCCAATGCTGGTTCAGTCGCGACCACGGTGTATGAACGTCATGTTCAAAAAACTACGACGATCTCCATGAGCATGGAAGACATCCGTGCGGGTGGCTCAAACAATCATATCTTGTACAGCTATGCAGCTGGCGGTTGGGACGCCACTGGTTATCAAATCATTGACGCTGGTGACGGTGATGACTTTGTTGATAGCGGGATCAGCAAGTTCGGCCCTTTACAGGAATGGGTCAAATGGACTTTGTTCAATCCCAAAATTCAGGACTTTAATGCCAGCCGCAATGATGTGGAAACTGTCTTCTATCAAAACGATGATGGTGCGTCTGGTTGCCTGGTATATGGTGGCGCGGGCGACGATACCTTGCTGGGTACAGGCGGTCGCGATGACATCATCGGTGGCGATGGCAATGATTTCATGAACGGTGGCGCGCAGGGGGACTGGTATCGTTTGTCTGCCGGTGATGACGGCTGGGATGTGATTTATGATTCTGGCGTGGCCAACCGGACCAGCATGCAATTCCCGGCTGAGGGGGCATTTGACGTCGATATCGATCAGAGTAATTTACCAAAAGATACGGTGATCTTCGAGGCGGGTATTAATTTGAGTGACCTGCAATTCTCGTGGGGGCTTTTTGAGGCCGATACCCCGCACCAGACCTTGAATATTTCCTGGGGCCAGGGTAAGGGTGTACGCATCGTGCTCGCCAATGGTGATGAGGGTAAGAATTTCGGTATCGAAACCTTCGAGTTTGCCGATGGCAGCAAGCTCAGTCTTGATGAAATGTTGCGACGCGCCCCTGCACGGCCTTCCCTGGGCAGCAATATTGCACCGACTGTGACAGGTACGATTGCAGAACAAAAAATCACTGAGAAGAAGGCATTCAGTTTGACGTTGCCTGATCAGTTATTTAGTGATGCCAATGTGGGTGATGTGCTGCGCTATAGCATTAGTCTGGCCAATGGTGACGCCTTGCCTGCCTGGCTGACATTTGATGCTAAGACAAAGACATTGACAGGTACGCCGGGGCACGACAACGTCGGCGATCTGTCTGTCAGGGTCACTGCCAAAGATGAAGGGCAGCTTGCTGCCAGCCTGGATTTCAGTTTGAAAGTGATTGCAGAAGCTGATGCCAACACTGCACCAGAGGTCAAGGCGAGCCTGGCAGACCAGACGCTGGCTGAGAAAAAAGTCTTTACGCTCGTTATCCCTGATACGCTCTTTGCTGATGCTGACAAGGGCGATGTATTGGGCTATAGCGTCACTCTGGCTGATGGCAAGGCACTGCCAGCCTGGTTGACGTTTGATGCCATCACCAAAACTTTGAGCGGCACGCCAGATCATGCTGCGGTGGGCGATTTGTCTTTGTCTATTGTCGCCAAGGACAAAGGCGGCCTGACAGCGAAGACAAACTTGAATCTGCACGTGGCGGAATATGTCGCACCAAATACTGCGCCAGTCGTCGTCAAAACCCTGTCAGATCAAGCCGTGACAGAGAATGCTGTCTTTAGCTATGCCATACCAGCAGGCACATTCAAGGATGCAGATGCTGACGACGTGCTGACTTATAGCGTCACCCTGGCAGACGGTAAACCTCTGCCAGGCTGGCTGACATTTAACCCTGTCAGCAAGACCCTGAGCGGCACGCCAGATCATTATGCGGTAGGTGATTTGTCATTGTCGATCGCAGTCACGGATAAGGGGGGGCTGACAGCTAAAACAGCGCTGAACTTGCATGTGGCAGAATATGTCGCACCGAATACTGCGCCAGTCGCTGCCAAGACTTTGGCTGACCAGACCTTGACGGAGAAAGCAGCCTTCAGCTTTGCCTTGCCAGCGGGTAGCTTTACCGATGCAGATGCGGGTGATGTGTTGACTTATAGCGCGACCATGGCAGATGGCAAGCCATTGCCAGACTGGCTGACATTTGATGCGCAGACTAAAATCCTGAACGGCACGCCTGATCATGCTGCTGTGGGTGACTTGTCTATTTCCATCCAGGTCAAAGACAAGGGCGGTCTGACAGCAACCAGCAAACTGGTGCTGCATATTGCAGGTGCAACGCCTGGTGGACTGAGCGGCACTGATGCAGCAGACGTCTTGAGTGGCACTTCTGTTGCAGATGTCATGAGTGGTGGCGCTGGTGCTGACACCCTGTCTGGTGGTGCAGGCAATGACAGTCTGACTGGCGGTATCGGTAATGACGTTTTGAATGGTGATGCTGGTGATGACCAGTATTTCTATGCTCAGGGCGATGGCCTCGACTTCATCAGTGATACTGCTGGTGTTGACAGCCTCAATTTCGCCAGTGGTTTAAGTCTCGATAACCTCATCGGTTCGGTGGCAACGGTAGGTAATAAGAAAATTGCCCAAATCCGCGCCATTAATGCTGAAGGGGATGCCAGCCAGGGCCTTGACTTTGAAGTCACTGTTAATGCGCAAGGCAAAGTCATTTCCCCTATCGAGAAATTTATCCTCTCCGATGGCAAGCAAGTGAGCTGGGATGATCTGTTGGTCAAGCAAGTCACTGTCAATGGTGGTAATGCAGCAGAAGTGGTCAGGGGCGGGCGCAATGACGATACCATCTTTGGCATCGATGGCAATGACACCGTGTATGGCGGCTATGGTAATGACAAACTTGACGGCGGCAATGGCGAAGACGTGGCCTATGGCGGTGTTGGCAATGACAGACTGTACGGTCAAAGCGGTAATGATGCCTTGTATGGTGAAGACGGCGATGACTTGCTTGATGGCAGCAGTGGTAACGACACCCTGGATGGCGGCGAAGGCAAGGACACGCTGGATGGTGGTGATGGCATAGACATCCTGTATGGCCGGGCTGGTGACGACAAGCTGACCGGCGGCAATGGCAACGACATGCTTGATGGTGGTGATGGCAATGACACCCTTGACGGTGGTGACTATGACGACAGCCTGTATGGCGGCAATGGCGACGATATCATCAGCGCCGGTTATGGCAATGACTACGTCAACGGCGGTAGCGGTGTTGACACCATTACGCTGGCCAATGGTAATGACGTTGTGCAAGGTGGTGCTGGCAATGATGTGATCACAGGTGATTACGGCAACAAGCTGGTTGACGCTGGTGATGGTGACGACACCATTACCATGAATGTCGGCAATCACTGGTATGCCGGTGGCAAGGGCAATGACACGATAGACCCAGGCCAGGGTATGAATGTATTTGCCTTTAACCGTGGTGATGGCGCTGACATCTACAAAAACAACAAGGTCAATGGCAATACGATTTCTCTGGGCAATGGCATTAAATATGCTGACCTGTCACTGAGCAAATCCGGCATGGACCTGGTGTTGAAGCTGGGCCAGGGCGACAGCATCACCCTGAAAGACTGGTATGCCAATCAGGGCTTGCGTGGTGTAGACCGCCTGCAATTCATTACTGAAGGCGGTGATTATGATGCGGCATCAACTGACAAGACCAAAAATAGCAAGGTGGAAGTGTTTGATTTCACCAAGCTGGTCCAGAAGTTTGATGCCAGCCTGGCGGCCACGCCTGGCCTGAATCAATGGGCTGTCATGACCTCGATGCTGGATGCGCACTTGTACGGTTCGAACACGGTTGCTATCGGTGGCGATCTCAGTTACCAGTATGGCTTGAATGGCAATCTGACTGGCATAGGTCTGGGTGTTGTTCAGACCAGCCTGGCTGCTGGTGATTTTAACAATAACAAGGGCCAGGCTTTGCATAGCAGGCCGCAACTGGAAACGGGGGCTTTGTTGTTGATGTGAGTTTGATGTAGTTAGGATGCAAGTTGAGAGGGGCGCTTATATATGGGTAGAGGCGCCCCTTTTTTTGTCTGAGCCTGATTGGCCTGTCTTTTGGTGACTTGTTTTTCAATTGTGCTTGCATTGGTTATAATCTGCCCATGCGTATTTCTATCCGACTCAGACAATTGACGATATGGCTAGCTTGTTTTGCCTTGTTGTTCAATGGCTTGCTGCCAGCCATGGCTGGCGGGATGGTCGTGGATGTCAGGGCAGTTGGCAAGCCTGGTGTGGTGGAGGTTTGTAGTGTCGAGGGTGTCAAATTTATTGATGTCGTGACCGGCAAACTGATCAAGCTGGTGGCTGGCAAGTCTGCGCAGGACCAGCAGCATATGGCTGCGCATTGTGCTTATTGCGTGCCGCATGCGGGCCATGATTTTTTGTTGCCTGGGCAGTTTGCGGATGTGCCGCCGGGTAATGTGGCATGGGTTGCGCCGCCATTGTTTTATCAGTCCCCTCATGCTGTTTTCATCTGGACTGCGGCGCAGCCGCGTGGTCCGCCTGTCTATCTGATGTGAATCACTTCCTGTTCTACCTGTAGAAAGTTTTATATGGGTAGAACGACATCAATCCATCGCCATTCTTGATGGTGAATGAAGAAAAGAAACCGAAATGAAACGTCGTTCCGTATTGACGCTACTGGGCAGCATGTCATTGCTGGCTTGCAGCCGCACGCCTGTGGCCTTCAATGGTATAGATATTACTGGTGCCGCCTATGCCAAAGATTTTCTCATGCGCGGGCATGATGGCAAGGACTACAGCCTGGCCAGTTTCAAGGGCAAGTGCCTGCTGATATTTTTTGGCTTTACCCAGTGCCCGGATGTTTGCCCTACGGCCTTGAGCCGTGCTGTGCATATACGCAAATTATTGGCTGACAAAGCTGAGCAATTGCAGGTGGTTTTCATTACTATAGACCCGGAAAGGGATACCCCGGAATTGCTGGCACAATATATGAAAGCATTTGACCCTGGCTTCCTGGCCCTGTATGGGGACTTGAAGCAGACACAGGACATCGCGGCTGACTTCAAGGTGTTTTACCAGAAAGTGCCCAGTGGCAGTTCTTACACCATGGACCATACTTCCATTAGCTATGTGTTTGATGCTCAGGGAAAAATTCGCCTGGCTTTAAAGCATGAACAAACAGCAGAACAATGTGCGGCAGATTTGCGTGCACTGATGGCTGCCTGAACTACGAATTTGCAAATTAATTTTAAGGAAAAGACTATGAACAATATCAACAAAATCATGATGGCAGTTGCTGCTTCCGTGTTGGCTATTTCTGCTCAGGCGCAGGTTACGGTCAGTGACGCCTGGGTACGCGCAACTGTGGCGCAGCAAAAGGCAACGGGTGCTTTTATGCAAATCAAGTCCGTCAAGGACGCACGCTTGCTGGAAGTGCGTTCGCCTGTGGCAGGTGTTGTCGAAATCCACAAAATGGAAATGGCCGACAATGTGATGAAGATGCGCGCTATCGATACCCTGGACCTGCCTGCCGGCAAGGTGGTAGAACTCAAGCCAGGTTCCTATCACATCATGCTGCTGGACTTGAAAGCCCAGGTCAAGGATGGCGATGTAGTACCTGTCACCCTGGTTGTTGAAGGCAAGGACAAGAAGCGTGAAACCATAGAAATCAAGGCTACTGCCAAGCCTTTGAATCAGACGGCACATCATTGATGTAGTGCATGCTGAAGCTAAAAATCCCTTGCGCCGTGATAGTGCAAGGGATTTTTTATTGATACATACGGCGCAAACTCATTGCACGGTTTTCAAGAACTGATTGAGTGCTTCAGCAAATGCCTGGGGTTGATCCAGCATGGGGAAATGACGAGAATGGTTAATGGCGACGACTTGCAATTGGGGGGCGCCGTGCAGCAGGGATAGGTAGTAAGCATTCTTGGCTTCCAGGCTGATATTGCGCGAGGCAAAATCGGTTGCGTAGTAAGGGGATATTTCCAGCAAGGGCACCAGGACTTTGTGCATGTCCTTGCGTAAATCCATGGCGACGATTTCACTGGCATAGTTGGCTGTGGCTACCGGGTCGCTCTTGCTGGTGTGTCTTGCTGCGCTTTGCGCGAGTTTTTCATCAATCACACCCATCGTACGCATGTACTGCAACTGCATCGCCGCGAATATTTCCGGGGTTGGCGCTGTCATTTGTGTTTTAAAGCGGGCCGCCAGGGCGGGGCGCTGGTCTGCAGGCGTGTTCTCGGTGCCGGGGGAAATTGGCAAACCATCTACCGCAATGACGCCACGTATTAATTCACTATGTTGCTGGGCAAACCAGATTGCCAGCGTGGCACCTATGCTGTGGCCGAGTAGTACGGGTTTGTCGATTTTTTGCGTCTGTATCAAGTCAAGCAGTGATGCCCTGGCTTTTTCCAGCAGCGGGCCTTCAGTCGCAGCTTGCCCATCAAACCCGGCCAGGGTGACGACATACAGGACATGATCTTTTTCCAGTTGCCGGACTGTGTCTTGCCACACCCAGGCGCCGCTAGCAAGACCGGGTATCAGTATCATGGGTGTCCCCTGCTTGCCATGGCGCTCTACATGCATGCTGCCTGCTTGAAAATGATTTACCGCCTCAACTGCATGGGATATGGAACAGAATAAACAGAATGCGCTGTAAGTGAATGCGCGAATGAAGTTCTTGATGTGCATGATAAGAGGTCTCTTGAGTTTTCAGGATGAAACGGGCTGCTTTACTAGCCTTGTTTTATTCAGCTTCGAATATTTTTTCTATCGGTAGCTGGAACAGTTTTGCTATGCTAAACGCTAGCGGCAGGCTGGGGTCGTAACGGCCAGTCTCGATCGCATTTACTGTCTGGCGTGATACTTCCAGCAGGTCGGCCAACTGGGCCTGGCTCCATTCACGCTGGGTGCGCAATTCCCTGACGATGTTTTTCATTGCGACTTTTCTTTCCAGCTGCGCAGACAGGTAATCACACCCCACGACCCCATGATCAAAGACCAGGTCGCAAACATGCTAAGCCTGGGGAAGCCGGTGATTTCCATGAAACCATAGCTGAGGGAGAAGGCGGCTGTGAATGCTGCGCCCATGCCCAGGTTTTCCAGGGACCAGATGCGTACATATTCATCCATGCGCTGGAATTGGCGGATGATGGTCCACACCATCAACAAAGCTGGCAGGATGGGGCTGGCAATCAGCAGGCTGCGCAACGGCCCAGCCTGAACTGAGTCCGCGTAGATGCTGCTGACCGATACAAAGAGGCAATACAGGCCTAGTGTCGCAAACAGCTCGCGGAAATAAAGGGCCTTGGCTTGTTTCTCACGCATGGTTTTCTCCAGACTGGTAGATGGGATAAGTAAAGTTTGCTTTACATGCTGAGGCATAAAAAATGCCCTGGAAGCGGGCATGGCTGAATTCAATTCAGCACGGAGTTTTATCTCAATGGATGTAAAGCATGCTTGTCATCATATCTCAAAAAAGAAACATGTCAAGCACACTTTACATTGCGGGTGATTTTTAGCCGAATTGGGGCAAGGGCAAAATGAAAAAGGCTTGCAGAACAATCATTCTGCAAGCCTGGTTGCTTGTTTCTTTGGGCTCAACAGCCCCAAAATTACACGATATTCAATGTCACTTCGATGTTGCCGCGTGTCGCGTTGGAGTAGGGGCAAACTTCATGTGCCTTGTGTACCAGTGCTTCTGCTGCAGCGCGGTCCATGCCTGGCAGGCTGATGTTCAAAGTCACGGCCAGTCCAAAACCGCCTTTGCCATTCGGGCCTATGCCAACCAGGCCATTCACGGAAACATCAGCTGGCAGGGCGATTTTGCCAGCGGCAGCAACAAATTTCATGGCACCGATAAAACAGGCAGAGTAACCGGCAGCAAACAATTGCTCAGGGTTAGTACCTTCGCCGCCTGCACCACCAAGTTCTTTTGGTGTTGTCAATTTGACGGAAAGTTGATTGTCGCTTGAAACGGCGCGGCCATCACGACCGCCAGTTGCTGTTGCATTTGCTGTGTAAAGTACTTGCATGGTGAACTCCTGATATGAATTTAATCGGTTTATTGAATTCGACTGCTGAGTCGATGGATGAACTATAGCGAACAATTTAATTGTACGCAATTTAAATTGCGATTGTCTTTTTCTATCAACGCGATAGCATCAGTAAGCCAGAGTAGTTCAATCTATAGCAAATGTTAAGGATTTAATAATTCATTGCGTAAATCACTGAGCTGGCTGCGCAAGTCCATCAGGGTTTCCTTGCTTTGTCCGCTGGCGCAAAGGATTTTTTGCGGAATATCGAGGGCGGCATTTCGCAGATCCTTGCCTGCTGGTGTCAAAGTGATCCTGACCTGGCGCTCGTCGTTCTTGTCGCGGTGGCGTTGCAACAGGCCGTTGGCTTCCAGGCGTTTCAGCAAGGGAGTCAGTGTGCCGGAATCAAGGAACAGGGCATGGCCTATGTCTTTCACCAGCACATCATCCTGCTCCCATAAGACCAGCATGACGAGGTATTGCGGATACGTCAGGCCCAGGGCATCAAGGATGGGCTTGTAAGCCTTGGTAAGTGCGAGGGAGGATGAATACAGGGCGAAGCAAAATTGATTTTCCAGTGCCAGCATGTTGACGGGTTTTCCTGCGGGTGTTTTCATTTTGGCACTCTGGCAAATTCATGAATCGATGGTATGCAGGCATGATAAACAGTTTTTGATGGTGTCGTGTGGCGTTTAGGTAAATAAGCCTGAACTTTCCTGGCTGTTGCGCAAGGTATAATGTCGCCCATTGCGCGTGCACTGCCACGCACCACTGTAAGAGGTAAAACTGTGACTTTCATCGAAAAACTTTCTGCTGCCTGGACAGCCAATAATTCCCTGCTATGCGTAGGCCTTGATCCAGATGTCAGCCGCTTTCCGACCGAATTGGCGGGCAATCCAGATGCCATTTATGCATTCTGTAAAACGGTGGTCGATGCCACGGCTGACCTGGCTTGCTCTTTTAAACCGCAAATCGCTTATTTTGCAGCTCTTCGCGCTGAAGATCAGCTGGAAGAAATCTGCCGCTATATCAAGACTGCTTATCCGCACATCCCGGTGATACTCGATGCAAAGCGTGGCGATATCGGTGCCACAGCAGAACAGTATGCACGTGAAGCTTTCGAGCGTTATGACGCCGACGCTGTGACAGTCAATCCTTATATGGGTTTTGATTCCGTCGCACCTTATCTGGAATGGAAAGACCGCGGGGCTATCGTGCTATGCCGCACATCAAACGCTGGCGGCTCGGACCTGCAATTTCTTGATGTTGGCGGCAAGCCTCTGTATCAGCATGTTGCCCAGTTGGTGGCCGATAAATGGAATACCAATGGCCAGTGTGCGCTGGTGGTTGGTGCCACTTTCCCGAAAGAGCTGGCACAGGTACGTGAAGTGATCGGCGATATGCCCTTGCTGGTGCCTGGTATAGGCGCACAAGGTGGGGATGTGGCGGCTACTGTACAGGCAGGCAAAACGGCAGCGGGCGCAGGGATGATGATTAATTCTTCACGCGCCATTTTGTATGCCAAGCCTGTCGCCACCGAAAGCGCGGCAGGGGCTATCCGCCGTGTTGCCCTGGAAACGCGGGACGAAATTAATCTTTATCGTTAATTTAATATCAGTGCCGGAATAGTTGTACGCGACCCCGGCACAAATCCCGCGTTTATGGCTCTTTATGTAGTTGATTTGCCTGCTGCTGGTTTTCTTTAAGATGAATTGCCAGCAAGATGACGATGAGCTTGAAGATCATGAAGGCAATGAAAATGCTCAATGCCAGTGGCAAAATCATCAGGGCGACCGCAATTCCCAGGCATATCACCAGTAAATGCGGCAGCGGCAAGGCCATCGCTGCGACAAAGGCTTTGCGGCAAAAATAATAAAACTCATGGGCGCTTTTACGCAGCAATATTAAGATTTGGTCGATTTGAGTAGAGCTCATCTTGGTTTCCTTGGTTTCTTTGTGTTAGTCAGTGCTGCAATGGATACAGAATATGCTTTCGCAATTATGCTGGCTGCAGCTTTGCGACGAAATGCATGTAGGCAGGATCAAGCGGTGGCATAAGCATGATGAAGGGATAGATTTCATCCACCCAGATCTAGCTAGTCAAGGTTGGAATTGAAAAATCATGTAAGCAGGCGTTGCCAAGCCTTAAAAAAAGGATTTGCCAAGGTACAATAAAAAATCGTCGGCATTCTTATTGCTATCATGACAGACCAAAAAACTACCGAATTCGCTTTTCTGGAAGCATTTACAGCAGAGTTGTCTGCTAAAAAGCTGGTGTTCCCTACATCCCTTAGTGCGACCATGAAGATAAGGAAGGCACTGAGCCAGCCTGATATTTCGACCGACATGGTTGCACGTATCATCGGTACTGAGCCCGTCTTGTCAGCCAAAGTGCTGTATTTGAGTAATTCTGTCATGTTCAATCCCCAGGGGCGAAAAATCGGTGATCTGCGTGCCGCGACCAATTTGTTGGGATTTTCTGCAATACGCAATATCGCCATTTCCATAGGCATGAAGCAACTGGCAGAGAATAAATACAATGGCAGCCTGTCAGCGCAAATGGATGGTTTGTGGCGGCGCAGCTTGCGTGTGGCAGCCCTGTCCATGGTGATTGCCAGAACTTATACACGCCTCAGTGCTGACAAGGCCATGTTGGCCGGGTTGTTGCACGATATAGGCAAATTCTATATTTTGAATCGCGCCAATCATTATCAGGAATTGTTTAGCTCAGAACAGGTTTTGTGGGATTTGATTGATCACTGGCATGCCAGCATAGGCAGTGCAATTTTGGAAGACTGGGAGATTTCTGAAGATATTCGGGTAGCGGTGCTGGATCACCGCGATCATCAGCCAGGTGCAACACATAAAATAGCCTTGATAGACGTCGTGGTGGTGGCAGATTTTCTGGATGCACATTTTGTCGATGAAAGTATCGCAGAGCTGGACTGGAATACCGTGCCAGCCAGTTTCAAAGTGCTGAATATCGATAAAGATAACATCGATGCCCTGATGCAGGAAACCAGAACTGAACTGGCGCTGGTTCTGAAAGCGATTAACTAGAGTTAATTCAGCAAAGCTTTGATGCGTTCATAACCAGCGCGGCTGACTGGGACTTGTGCTCCGTTCTTCAGTACAGCAACCTGGCTATCCTTGCTGGTTTTTTCTATCGCTTGCAGGGCGTTGAGCTGTAACAAAAAGGATCGATGCACACGCACGAATTTGCTGGCATCAAGTTGTGCTTCCAGTTCAGACAAGCTCTGGGTTTTCATATGCGACTTGCCAGCTGCATGGATAAGGATGTAGTCATCCTGGGCTTCGACATAGTCTATGCTCGCCAGCGGCACCACATGAACCTGGCCACGGTCACGTATCAGCAGTCGTTGCAGTTTTTCGCTTTGCTGTGTCAACAATGTTTCTATTGCTTGTGTCGACGATGATGTTTCTTGCGCCAATAATTTGCGTGCTTTAGTCAGGGCGTCATCAAAACGTTGTTGTGAAAAAGGCTTTAATAAATAATCAACAGCATGTAAATCAAATGCTTTCAGCGCGTATTGATCATAGGCGGTCGTAAAGATGACACCGCTGCGTCTGCCTGTTATTTCCAGCACTTCAAGTCCTGACAATTGCGGCATCTGTATGTCGAGCAAGACCATGTCAGGATTGAGTTTGCTGATGGCGTCAACGGCTTCCAGCCCGGTTTCGCATTCCCCTACGACTTCTATGTCAGGATGGGAACGCAAGTATTCCAGCGATAATCTGCGGGCCAGTTCTTCGTCATCGACGATCAAGACTTGTAAGCGTTTATTCATGATTGTTATGCTCAAAGGGTAAAGTCATTTCCAGGACAAATTTCTCGTCTGTACGCTGCCAGCTGACGCGCGCCTGCTCGCCATACAAGGCAAAAAAACGCTGACGCAGATTATTCAGGCCCAGGCCATTGCCTGTGCTGTTGCCAGGAGCGCTACTGACAGGGTTTTCTACCGCAATGTGCAGCCAGCAGTCACGTTGAAATATCGTGACCTTGATGATGCCGCCTTTGGGTAAATTGCGTATGCCATGCTTGATGGCGTTTTCCAGCAAGGGTTGCAATATCATGGGCGGGATCAGCGCAGTTTCTGCTTCAGTCGTGACTTCAAATTCCATGCCCAATTTTTTGCCAAAGCGGATTTTTTCCACGGCCAGGAAATTTTCACAGAGACGCAATTCATCATTGAGGCTGATTTTTTCTTTCTCGGCTATCGCCAGGGTTTGCCGGAAGAAGTCAGCAAGCGCAATCGTCATGGTGCGTGCTGCGACGGCATCAATTGCAGTCAAGGCACTGATGGAGTTGAGGCTATTGAATAAAAAGTGGGGATCAATTTGCGAACGCAAGACTTGTAGCTCAGCATCCCTGGCCAACAGGCGTGAGGCCGCTTCACGCCGGTCAGCCTCACGTATATTGTCGAAAGCGATATACACATCAAAAGCGAGCAGCGCCAGCAGATAAACAGCAAAACCGGTGATGAAGAACAGCACCGACAAATGGCTGCTCATATGCAGTACTTCTACTTCATCCAATGCCAGTACCAGTACCTTGTTCCAGCCATAGCACAGTCCTAGCCAACTGATGCCTGAAATCATGGATGCGCTAGCAAAGATCAGGGCAGCCAGACTGAAACTGCGGCGATTGAACGGTAGAGAGCGGCAAACAAAATACGCCGAAGAAGTCAGAAAACCGCCAAATAAAGCCAGCGGCAGTGAGAATACCATGGCAAACGACCAGTTTGCCAGATCCGCCGAGACCAGTAACCTGGCGATCAGCACTCCAGTCATCATCCATGCTGTGATGTAGACCAGAAAGCGGCGCCGATCTGACAAAATGGGATGCATAGATCGTTATCTTCAGTTGATGATTTCAACGCCACCCATGATGGCATAACCCTTGATGTATAGTTTCTTCGCATTCAACATAGGCGGCACGGTTTTATCATCAAAGCCACCAAGTATGGGCGAGCCATGCGAAACGACTGTCCAGTCATTTGGCACTTTAAGGACGATACCACCCCACATGGCAAAAACATTCAGAGTAGCCTCTGTCTGCATGGAGGCGCTGCGCAAATCCAGCTCCACGCCACCCATGACGCAATTGATTTCACCACCGAGAAAATCCTGCGAACTGTTTTGCAGCTTGTTGCCACTCATCACCGCGACGATATTGCAGATAGCATCCTGATTGCCATCCTTGGCGATTAATTTATCCTGATTGCCTACCTTGCCTTTGAAAATAACCATCAAACCAGCAAAGATCAGGAAAACAGGCCACCAGTCACGCATGCGGAAATAGATAATGCCCATGTGATGCAATAGCAACAAACCACCCAGGCCAATAAAGCCACAGCCTATGATATATCCAGCGGTAGTATCGCTTTTTGAAATTTTCAAGGCGCCGACGAATATGAAGACCATGGGCCAGAAGTGAAAAATTTCTCGTGCCCTGAACAGGTTCAGATTATCTAACAGTGCCAAGGCACCAAAAATCAGGAGCAGGGATCCGATTAGGACGCGGCCCTGAGGATTATCGTTTTTCATGATAGTGATCCAAAAAATTGTGAACGTTAATTTTTATTTTTGTACTTCTCTGGTTGCCAGCAAACCACCCACCAGATGCTGTATGCCAAAGGCAATCAACAGCAAAGGCCAACTGGTGCGGAAGTTCCAGCCCCACAACTGCTCTATGGAGACATACAGCCACAGGGCAAACACCAGGCTGAAGCAGCCTTTGGCGATATGCTCAGGCTTGCTGGGGCTGACGATGTCAACCACGCCGCCGAGGGCTATCATGGCGGGTAACAAGAACCAATAGTCGAATGCATGGATCAATTCCATGCGATCCATCAAAAAAACAGTACCTGCGACGATCAGAGTCAGGCCAAAAAACAAATTACCCTTGCTTTGACTTTCAGAATTGCCAGACATATCCTATCCTTTCACTCATCAAAAACTGCTGTGGTTTTGTTCCGTGATTGAAGATACTGAATGCGCAGACTCTTGTCGCCTCAATTTCGGCGAATGACGGTGCTTCGTCGGTGACTGACGAAAAGCGGGTTGGGGCAGGGTACAGCGGGATGGAATGACAGCTCTGTTTGAGCAGGGCTGCCACTCTATGTATGGTTTAGCTCAGTAACTGTATGAAATGTTCTGCGGTACGTACGATGCGCCTGGATTCTGTGCCAAAGACATCGTGAGTCTCTTGCACAATATATTCATTGGAACCCTTGGTGCAATACAGCAAACCACGGAAATTCGTGCCCAGATAGGTAAACGGCGCCAGTTTGGTCTTGACTGGCACATCACTCCCTATCAGGGCCCGCAGTTTGCGCTCTACATCGTAAAGGCTTTTTTCATCCAGGGTGACAATTGCCCCTTTTGGGGTAGGAAAAGTTGCTTGAAACGTTGGGCTTTGCCCCATGGGGTTCCTGAACGTGATTTTAATACCCAGTTTCAAGAACTTGGATACTGCGGTGAAGTCGTTTTCGTCGTACATGGCAATGTCCCGAATAATCGCGCCACCAAGAATGGTGGCAACGCCATATGATAGGGAAAGATTGCCAGAAATCAGTCATTTATACAACTTTTCTTGTGTCAGGCATGAGTTTAAACAATACCGTCTTATATCATGCGCCCCTTGGCCATGAGCACTGCACTGGCCAGAATGAAAAATATACCAGCCAATTCCAGCTTCAAAATCCTTTGTATGGTCCTGGCCTGCCCCTCGGGCAGTGATGGCAACTGGTTTTGTTTGACAGCCTTGCCCCATTGCAGGAAAACCTTGGTCGGGTAGATGGAGAGCAATCCCACGACAATGAAAGCGCTCATTTTGAGCATGAAGGCATGATTATGCAGGTAATAATCCTGACCTTTCTCAAAATACATGACGCGCAAGACACCCAGCATGATGATGAGCATGGCGCTCAAGCCATAAATGCTGTCTATGAAGCGTAGGCTTTTTGCAGATGACAAAGTCAGGGGCTGGCGTATCAAGACGAGTTCGGTCAGCAAAGTGCCAACAAGAGTAAAGGCAGCAATATGGTGCAGTAAGGCGACGAGTATATTCACGGTGATGATTCCTGTAGGGTAAGCAGGGAGGTCCATAAAGTCTAAGCGATTTGCGTTTTGCTTACTTGAGAAATAAGACCATGGCTGTGAATTTTGTCGTCAACCAGCGAAAATCTGGCGTGAACAGTCGCTTATCGCTGCAGGGTTTCACATAAAGGCAGGCTCAGGGCTTGCAGGATATTGCCCCGCTTATCCTGGACAAACGCCAGCACCGACAAATTTTTGCGTTTCGCATTGGCAGGTAAATCCAGTTGATTGGCAAAGTTTGCCAGCTTGCCTGCACTAAGTTGGTGAGCCTCGCCCCATTCCCTGGCGACAAAGTCATGTTGCAAACTGGCACCCCGGTTCTCTCCAGCTTGCACCTTGCTGACCAGATCTTGTTCGACTAGTGAAAAATGTAGCTTAGCGTCTTGCATGCTATTGCCTTGAAGAGTGAAATACAGCTTGTTATCGAGCAGTTTTTCTATGCTTATGCGCAAGGACGCCACAGCAGGTTTTTGATTGATACGGCGGATTTCATCTGTCATGCCATTGCGCCAACTGCGCAATTCTTTTCCTGCTATAAAAATTTCCGGTGTATAGATAGTGCGTGAGCCAGCAAGGTCGGCCAAATTCCTTTGTCGCTCGGTGAAAGTTTTTTTGCCAAAAACATCTTTCCAGCCCAGATGATCCCAGTAATCGACATGCAGGGAAACAGGAATAACCTTCAGTGTTCAGGCCAGTGTTTGCGTGCAAGCGGCTAATGGCCTTGTCGGCGGGTGGGCAACTGTCGCAGCCCTCAGATGTATAGAGCTCCAGCAGGGCGACAGTATGCGCGGGGCTGGATTTACTGCAAATTTCGGCCGCTTGTGTATTGCTGGCAGCAAAGCTCATCAGGCTAATCAAGATCAGGGCTTTCATGGCGATCCTTATAGTTTGGATGTCCATTGGTCGGATTTCGGCTGATTTGCTTACATCGTGATGATTTTCATTCGCCAACCTGTTTCTTCCAGTCCGCATAATTTTGTGGGACATTGGCGTCAGGCACCATGATTGTTGCCAGACTTTGTTTGAGTGCAAGTAGTTCCTTTTCTGTAGAGGAGTATTCTGCAGACAAAGGCAGGCTTAATAAATTCTCCTTCAACTCAGAAAATTGCAAGCCTGGATGCTGGTCGGACAAAGCTTTTACCGCATTTTCGTCAGCCTGATTCAATACACCCTTGATGGCATATACGATGAGGTTATAACTGTCAGGTGAGCGCGCCCAGTTGACCTGGCGCGCAAACTGCTGGCGCAGGCGGCTGAGCATGCCAGCCAGGGCGCTGGGCTTGCCCCAGACATTGGCAACCATGATGCCATCTGCTTTCAGGTTGGCATGGCAGATGGCGTAGAACTCTGCCGTATTCAAGTCCGCCACCAGGCCGTTTTCATCATAGGCATCCAGTAGCAGCACATCGGCATCGTAAGTGTTGATCTGCAAGTGTGTCACTGCATCGCAATGGATGACTTTCAAACGCTCATCATCTTGCGGTAGCATGAATAGATCGCGCATGGCGATCACGTCTGCATTGATTTCCAGTACGGTAATGCGGCTGTCTGGCAAATGGCGATAGCAGTATTTAACCAGCGAACCTCCGCCCAGACCTATCAAAAGGATGTGGCGTGGCTGAGGGTGGAACATCAGCAGACCCATGACAGTGCGTGAGTAGGCGCATACCAGTTCATCCGGCGCATCCAGCTTCATCGCGCTTTGCATGCATTTGGGGTTCAGGTACATGATGCGCAGATTGCCATCATCGAAATGAAAGGGGCGGCCCTCATGTGTTTTTTGAATTTCTTCCAAATGGCGGATATGTTCGCTCTCAGCAGCCGGCACCTTGTTAAGAAACAGGCTGGACAGGCTTTGCCGGGGTTTTTTCATATACGCCACCTTTAAGTTTGTGCTCAACCTGCCAGTTGGGCTTTCAGCGCCGCAATCTGGCTCAGCAATTCACTGTTCTCAGTCTGCAGGTGCATAACTTGCTGGCGCAGGTTGCTGAGTTCATCTGTATTACTGCTGCTGGCGCTGTCCTCCCTGCCTTCTATCACTGCAGGGGCAACGGCTTCACTGGAAGCAGCCTTGGCCGGACCTTTTTGTTCACGTACTTTTTCCCTGACCTGGCGGGCAGCTTGTTGCAATTCCTTGCGGCCACCAGCGACAGCGGCGACTTGATCTTCATTGGGCAGGGAGGCAATGGCTGCTGCTGCGCTGATGGAGATAGTGCCGTCGCGCACGGCTTGTACCAGTTCAGGTGCGGCAGCTTTCTGGATTTTCTCTATCTGTACCACGGCATTGCTGCTGATGCCTGCCAGGCGAGCTATTTCCTGGCGGCTCTGCGTGGGCTTGACTACCGGGACGGCAACTTCGCTTTCCGCATTGTCTGACGGTGCCTGTTCTTCCTGCGCCTTCATGCGAGCCAGGACGATTTCTTTTTTGCGCAAGGCCAGCATGCCGCGTTGGAAGTCAGTGACACTACGACGACCCAGATGGTTGTCTATCATCCACAGTTGCACGTCTTCGATATTGCTGAAGTTGTCGTTTTGAACAATATTGTAAGGCAGATTATGACGCTGGCAAATCGCATAGCGGTTATGCCCGTCTATCAGGATATCTCCCCAGCATACCAGGGCGTCACGGCAGCCTTCAGTCAGGATGCTGCGTTCCAGAGCAGTAAATTCATGCTCGGTCAAAGGGTCTATATAGGCGCGCAGGGCCTCATGGATGATGATACTCATGCAATTATATCCAGGCTGGAATTTTTCGGGGAAGGCGGCATTGTAGCCGAGAACCACCGCAACACCGTTGTCAGCGGGTAGCACGTGTACAATACTGGTCTTTCGGCGTAATCTTTCAGGCGTAGTGAGCATAATGAGCGCTATGGAGTTAGCCCATTTTATTGACCAAATTCGTTATAAAAATTGCCATGGATGCAATGCATCTACAGCCGCAGTTTCCAAACGCACTTCATGACAGACAGGAAAAACCAGCATGATGACCTATGAAGAATATCTGGATGAAGTCACCACTTTGATGACAGAGAGATTTGACCTCAGCGATGATGAAGCCATCAAACATGTGATGCGCGCCCAGGCCGCTGAATTTTTTAGCTTGCATGACGATGTTCCTGAAATGCGCACGCAAGAACGTGCAGAGCAGGATGCCAAGACAATTTATGATATGCGCAACAAGTCACGCGGCCATGCACCAGTCAAGCTGGTAAAAACTGGCGGCAAGCCACGCAAAGCCTGAGCCGTCCCCATCAATGAAAACACCAAAACGACTGCAACCCCTGCAGGAAGAAGGTTTGATCGACGAAGTCATGCGCCAGCTCATGAGTGGCAAGGAAGCCACAGTATATGTCGTGCGCTGTGGCGAAGAGATTCGTTGTGCCAAGGTCTATAAAGAAGCGAGTCAGCGCAGCTTTAAGAACGCTGCCTCTTACCAGGAAGGCCGCAAGGTCAAGAATAGCCGTCAGGCCCGCGCCATGGAAAAAGGCACGCGCTATGGTCGCAAGATGCAGGAAGAAGTCTGGCAAAACGCAGAGGTCGATGCCCTGTATCGTCTGGCTGCTGCCGGTGTCAAGGTCCCCAAGCCGTATATCTGCCATGAAGGCGTATTGCTGATGGATCTGGTGACAGATGCTGATGGCAATGCCGCACCCCGCCTCAACGATGTGGAATTGACGCCGGAATTGGCACGGAAATACCATGCCCAGTTATTGCATGAGGTCGTCCTGATGTTATGTGCCGGTGTCATCCATGGCGACTTGTCTGAATTCAATATCCTCGTCGATGAAGAAGGGCCGGTGATCATCGATTTGCCGCAGGCGATAGATGCCGCCAGCAATACCGAAGCAGGCGTCATGCTGGAACGCGACGTGAACAATCTGGCGACGTATTTCGGCCAGTTTGCACCTGAACTGAACGGTAGCAAGTTTGGCAAAGAAATCTGGAAGCTGTTTACCGCAGGCTTGCTGACACCGGAAACCGTATTGACCGGCATCGTTGCGCAGGATACCCGCCCGGTTGATCTGGGTGCCGTCATGGAAGAAATTGAATCTGCCATCTTTGAAGAAAAAGAAAGGCAAAGGCGTTTGCTGGAGACATAGGTGTTCTTGCTCATGATAATTCCCAGCAATACTGGGAACTCTTGCCATCAATCTTTGTCCATCCTGAACACTGGTGAATCCATCACACAATTGTTTAGCACAGGAGAATCTGCATGATCAAAGGAAGTTGCTTTCACCTTCGCCACATCAGAAAAGAAGATGTCATGCCCATGTTGGAGTTGATGAATCACCCGGATGCCAAGGGTGATTTTTTATCTCAGGAACTGATGTTGCCAGGTGTGGCAGAGAAAAAATTTGAAGATGAATCACGCTCCAAAGAGCAATTCGAGACTTTCTTGATCATCGATGAAAATGAAAAAATGATAGGGCGCGTGTTTCATTTCAAGACCGTGCCTTACTTCAATTCCCGCGAAATCGGCTACGGCATGTTTGTCAAAAACCTGCATGGCAAAGGCATCATGACCGAGGCTGTCAAATTGCTCAGGGATTATCTGTTCAATACCATGCTCATCAACCGTCTGGAAATCCACATGAATATTGATAATGTCGCTTCAGAAAAAGTGGCGATCAATTGCGGCTTCCAGAAAGAAGGCATAGCACGCGGTGCCATTTTCACACACGGCAAGCACAGGGATATCGTGATGTATGCCTTGCTCAGGAATGAGTGGGAGGCGTTGTCGTAGTCAGATTTGCTAATTTAGAGTCGGAATATTGCCCGAATGGTTTGCAAAAAGGTAGCTTGTACAGCAGTTGTTACCACAGTGTTAGCTAGCCGGTTTTCATTCGGACTGGTGTGCTGACCGGATTCATATCCGACACCAAGGCGACGTTTTAGGGCTTCCGGATTTGCCATATATTCGTCTAAAATCTTACCCCGTTCGTCATCAATCATGTTGATATAGCGCTGACCTTCGCCTGCGGGCATCTGGTTAGCATTCGCAAGCTCACGTTCCTCAAACCTGTGTATGCATTCCTCACCTAATGAGGCCGATCCTTGGGTAGCAAAATTAAGCATCGAGCGCCACAAATCATCGACTACCTTCTTGCATTTTGCCCGCATGATTTCATTTTCGATATCCATATATTGGCTATTCCTCTCACTTCCTTTTGGTTAGCTTGTGTCCTTCCCAAGTCCATACACCTAGCCATGCTAGCACTACGGGTAAAACACCAATAGCCAAAAAGCCGACTACCTTCGTTTTGAACGGCATAAAAGAATCATCAAGGTACATCAGCAGCCATGCAAGTACCCAAATGATTGACATTGTCAAACCAAATCGCTGTTTCCAATTCAATACCCGCATATTTTCATTTTTCTCTGAGTTATAGTCTATGGCTGCCACTATCAACGTTATGCCCCATTGCTTTGCTAATAATAAACCGTTGATTATTAGCTGACTAATCTCTATTTCTTTACCGGATAAATCTTGAGCAAAGCCGTATTGATCTTACGCATTTGCTCAGCCGTCACATCCTTGCTGCAAACAATATAGCGATTCAAGCCTGAAGGCATGCCCTGCAAATCCATTTGTGTAGTCTGACTCAGGCTTTCTTCCTTTTCCTTCAGGTATTCCCAGTCCTCCCTGTCTATCAGCATATAGGATGCGCGGTTGGCGGCGACCATGCGTGCCATGATCATGGGCAAGGTTGTGCTGCGTACGACCTTGTTTTTGGTAGTGGTAAACATGGCGTCCAGTTCAGGGCCATAAGAAACTGCATCGACTACACCCAGCGTCAGATTGGGATCGGACATTAACGACTTTAGGGTACGATGTGCGGCGACCTGTTTCGCGGCAGCCGGACTGACCAGTAAGGTATGTGGCGGGTCAGTATGAAAGATCTCAGAAAACTGCACAAGTGCTTCTCGCTCGGCGATTCTGTACCAGCCAAACGAACAATAATTCTTGGTGCCACCAGAAAAATTACTCCAGATGCGTTTTGCTGGTTCCTCCACAAAACGGTGGGCGATTTGTGCAGTGCTTAACACCTGTTTGGCTCGCTCCAGTAGTATGCCTTTTTCCACACCATTTTCCAGGTACTGATGAGGTGGTTTGATGCGCCAGGCGACAGTTATAGTCTCTTGTGCAAGCGTATTTTGACTTGTTAAAAATATGCTCGCCGTACACACCACGCAGGCTAAATGGTAAAGATTCATTTTATTGTCACTGAATGTTTAATTCATTCTAAGTGATCCAATGCGATTGGACGGGATTTTCAGAGGCAATTGACCGGGAATATCCACATTTTTTGCTCCAGAGACACATTTTTGATCTTGACTGGTTTACTAAAGCTTAATTCTTGCCGCAGATAGGACAAAGCCACAGTGCCGATCAAAGCTGATCTGCACTGCGGCTTTGTTTTTATTCTTGCGATGGCTTATTGGCGTACTGGCTTCTTGGCGCCAGTGGCTGCGCTGGATTTTGCCTTGTAGGCTGGTTTTCCGCTATTTACTGGAAATCCAGATGTCTTCTTCAAATTGGACGTGGCTGGGAATGGGAATTTTACAGCAGATTTTTTCTCTGTAGTTTCAATCGATTCATTTGCAACAGGGCTGGCTTTAGTGACCGCTTTTGCTGCAGTTTGTTTTGTAGACACGGTTTTTTTCTCAGATGCTTTTGGTATAGTCGCGGCAGTTGCACTGCTTGCTGCTGGCGTTGGTACTGTGGTTGGAATGGTTTCTGGAGCTACTGGTTTGACTTCAACTGTCGAAACAGGGCTGTTAGTCTGCGGTTTTTTTATCTCTGCCTTGATTGTTGCAGGTTTTGCTTCAACTTTGGCTATTTGAGTTTTAGTCACAGGTTTAACCACTGGTTTTACTGTGGCTTTCTCTGTGACTGCCACCGAAGGCTTTTGTTTTAATGGTGCCTTGGCGGGTTTGGCTTCTGTTTCTGCCAGCAAAGTTAATTGTTTGGTCTCAGCGATGGGCTTGGCAGCAACAGGCTTTTTGACCTCTGGTTTGGTCGTGGACGCTGGAGCGGTTTTGGTCTCAGTCACTGCCGTTTCTGTAACAGATGGGGCTTGCTTGCTGACGATTTGCCATATTTCTGCCCTTGTGCTGCTGGTAATACTGGCCAGCTCGCGCCCGTAGGACAGAAATTTTTCAATTTGTGGCTGACTATGTGTGCGGCTCACATCCAGCAGTTCTTGCGGCTGTTTGACGGCAAGCAGTTCACGGGTCACGCTGTTGGCGTTTTCCAGGGATTGTTTGGCAGTATTGAAATTCAGGGCGATCAATTTTTCCAGACCGCCAAAGGCTAATTGCGACCAGGCTTGAAAAACGGTAATTTGTTTCGCCAATTGAGTCTGGGCAGCAGATGATAATTGTTCAGTAAGCAAAGACATGAAACTCTCCAGAGTAGGGAAATTGAAGCATCAAGAAGATAGACGCCAATTGAATCAGCATATTGTAAAAAAATGGCGCAATGCAGCATTATTTGTCAATAACGCATTCTATCGCTAGCCTGCTTAATTTGTAAGCATTATTTTTGCATCGCAATATTTATTCGGAAAATAAAGTTCTATTGATGAAAAAGTTGAGGAGGCATTGCCTATTCGAATCTACCTTACTAACGTGGCAGGCTTGTCAAAATAAATAACTGGCGCTGAATACCAGACTGTTGCGGGAGTTGTTTTGATACTTTCCTGTTTTGTAACTATATTGTGGCCTGGTGATGCTATAAGCCAGTTGCAACTTCCAGGAGGAAAAATTGCTGCCCACACCTACGCGCAGGTCCACGCGATTACGGTTGACTCGCCCCACTTTACCATCTGGGTAAACCAGCCAGCCTATATGGGAAAACAGGTCCAGATGTTCTTGTAGTTGATAGTCTGCATTGGCTTCCATATACAGCGTCTTGCTATTGAGTCCTATGTAATTTGGAGAGTAGTAAATCCTTGCACTGAGATTGTCGAACATCAGGCCGGCAAACACTTCGCCATAATTGAGGTCGTTAGCTTTAGGGAAAAGCGCCGCAGTAGCACCAGCTTCCCAAATCAATCCACTACGCAGCCGTCGGGAAAATCCCGAATACAGCAAAATCTGTTCACCGTTACTATCACTACTAGTGAGCTTTACCTTTGATCCAAAGGCGCCAGCATACCAGCCGTCCGGGGCGTCATAAACCAGATTAAGTTGTGCCACGGGTCGCTCATTACTCAGTGAGACACCACGATAGCTATAGTCGGAAGCAAGCGTGATACTGCCACTGACCTGTGCGCATGCCTTGCCAGCAATAGCAAAGATGGAAATGACCAGAATCACGCAATATTTAAGCAATACCACTCCTTAATGAGGGTGCAAGGGATATATCTTATGCCTTCTATGGCTGATTGACAGCTGTTGCCGAAGCGGCCGTCAAATGACATGAACATGCACATTTACTCGTCAGCTTGCTCAGAGTAGCGCACAGATTAACCTGGCCGCTGATGTTGGCATCACCCTGGTTCACAGGATTAACCACCATGTCAGCGCGTATTTGCGTGAGGCTGGCTAATGGTTTCAGTTCGCTGAGCAAGGCCAACATGCCGGAGATATGCGCAGCCGAGTACGATGAACCAGAGACAAAGCTCCAACGTGCCCCCGGTGCTGTAGTCGGTATGTCACGCCCTGGTGCTACCAGTATGTCATTCGTCAGCAATCTGGTTTTGCTGTCCGCCACTGCAAACACACCAGGATGTGAAGCCGGGAAGCCGCCATCGGCACGGTTGGGGTCCATGGCGCCGACTATCTTGATATTGCGGGAAATGGCAGCATCCAGCAATTGCTTCAGCAAGCGGTCAGGCGGGCCAGACAAACTCATATTAATCACTTGCACACCCTGCGTCAGGGCGAAATTAAGTGCCTTGCCGAGGGTAAAGCTATTGCACCTGGTTTTATTTTCTGGCTCTTGCCAGCAAGCTCTGAGGGCCATGACATGGGTATTCGGCGCGATGCCCTCTATACCCACACCATTGCCAGCACGCGCCGCGATAACGCCTGCCACGCCTGTGCCATGGTTTTCACCGATATAAGGATTGCCATCGATGAAGTTTTGATTCAGCGAGATTTGTCCGGCCAAATCAGGGTGCTTGATTTCTACCCCGCTGTCGATGACCGCCACGACCACATTGCGGCCAGTCGCAATCTTGCGTATCTCATCAAGCTGCCAGTATTTGTTCGCTGGTTGGACCGGGAACAGCGGGTCGCTTTTTGCTTGTGCATCAAAGGTATTAATGGTTTGCACCCAGGCTACACGTGCATCCTTGCTCAGGCTGGCGATGGTCTGTTCTTCAGAGATTGCGTCGCTTTCTTCCATGACAAAGCAATCCACATTCAGCACTGGCATGGGCCAGTCTTCCAGTAGTTTCAGGCCATGGGTGCGCGCCAGTTCTTCAGCAATACGACGGCGTGCGGTACGGCTGACATCATTGCTGTAACCACCGCTATAACTGACATCCGGGCGAAAATGCGGCGCTGGCAAGTGCAGCATGACCAGTATCCGGCGCTTGGCTTCAGGTTCCTTTGCTGTGTTCTGCTCCTGTACGACGACAGTGTCAGCACTGGCCAGCCTGGCACCGGATAGCGCGGTCAATGAGAGGAAAAGGCAAAGGCAAAGACCGAATTGACTCAGACGATTACTCCAGCGCGCTTTCATTTTGCAGCTCCCGAACCCAGGGATTCAACCAGCTCTATGCCCGCCTCAGAGCGCAGTTCCCTGATGCTTTGCTCCAGCCTGGCATCATCGACATTGAGCAGGTAGGCATTGGTGACAGTGGGGCCATCGATGATGCGGGCGTCGTTGATGGACATGATGCGTTGTATATCCTTGACGGTCGTTTCTGGTTTGAACACAACCACAATATTACCGGAAGAACGCTCGCCGTTACCGAGTACGCGATAACTGCTGTCGTCCTGTCTGGGCAGTGCCATAAACGCGACCAGTCCGACAATGACGGCAGTTTGTGCTGCCATGACCGCCATTCCCCAACGCGCTGGGGCCTTGCCATTCGCAGTAAACAGCGTCCGCAAACCTGCCATGAAGTTATTGGTATTGTTAACTTTGGCTGCTGGTACTTGCCCATCCAGCTTTGGTAAAAGACGGGCGAGGGCTCTATCCACATTGGGAACTGTACTTGCCGCCGGTTCACCAGCCTTCAGCTTTTGTTGCCATTGCAGGTCATCCTGACATGCAGTGCAGGTTTGCAAATGCGCTCGCACTAACTGCTGTTCATCAGCTTGCAGGGTATTGTTGGCATACCAGGGCAGCAAGTCCTGCACCTGGCTATGGTCAGACTCATCAGATTGATGAACCTGGTTAGTTTTCGTGTTCATAATATTTCCTCCATGCTGTCGGAAAGCATGAATCTCAAACGCTGTCTGGCGTGGAACATCCGGGTCTTGACAGTATTGACCGGGCACTCCATGGTTTCAGCGATTTCCTTGTACCCCATCTCATGATAATAAGTCAGGCTGACGACGACGCGTTGTTCCATGGGCAAAGCACGCAGGGCCCGGTTCAAGTCAGCATCAAGCTGCTGGGCTGACATCTGCTGTTCTGGTTCATACCGGGTTTCTGCTGCATGATGTTCAAAATTGGATTCGACTGCTTCGTCAAAACTATGTATTGCCTTCAAAGCCTGGCGATAGGCTATAGCAAATACCCAGGTGGATACGCGGGAAGTATGGTTAAAGCTGTGTGCTTTTTGCCAGACGACCAGCATTGTATCGTTGACTATTTCTTCTATCAGATGTGTATCGCGTGTCATTTTGTCCAGAAACCTGGCCAGCCTGCCAAAGTACAGGCGATACAAGGCCTCAAACGCCTGGCGATCGGCGTTTGCAATCAACGTGATCAATTCAACTTCCTGCGCTTCCGGGGTATCTGGACGTTTCTTGTCTGTTTTACCTCGCCATCCCCAATTCTCAAACATGCCTGCACTCTCCTCGATTAGCTGTTAATACCTGCTCAGGTGGAAAAGGTTCATGTCGGCGTAAAAAATATTTGGCATTAGCCTGATGAGGGATTGTTGTTTAAATGATAGTGCTTTCTGGTCAACCAGTCATCTGCCATATCTTGCTCAGTCCAAGCGTTCGCAAATGATTGTAGCGCATCGCCATGATGATATTTTTTATCTTCTTCCTTCGTATTTTTCTCTTCAAGTTGTCATCAGAAAAAACGTCTGCAAATTCACAAATTGCTGATGTTTTTTCTCGCATCAAAAAAATATTTCATTTTTCTTTGAACCAATTTCAATGATTCCCGCATTAACCGCTTGAAACAAACGAAGAGGTCTATTTTTTCATGTGAAGAAAAACCTCTTTTTTAATCTACCCGCATTGCTTATCGATGAACCTTATCTCTCCTCTTTTTGTTCAGCAAGCGATGTGTGGAAATCAGTTGTGGTCAGTGGATATGGCAACCCTGTTGCGGCTATTGCTGCTGGCACCGGTTCTGGAAGAGTTGGTCGTGCGTGCCGGTTTGCAGCAATACCTGATAGACCGGTTTTATGAGCCGGGTAGCCATACAAGGTTGATGCCGGTGTTGTTGTCTGCGACGGCGTTCAGCGGCTTGCATCTGGCATCTGGCTGGGCAGTAGTGTCGGCTGTTTTTTTACCAGGCTTGCTGCTGGCGGTGCTGTACCAGGCGACACGTGACTGGAGATTATGCGCGCTGACCCATGCCGTATTCAATGGAATGGCTCTTGGTGTTTGCATGCAGTAAAAAATTTAATCATTTAAGGGAACTATGATGAACTTGCATTTTCGTTTTACGCGCACGCTACGGCAGCTCAGTGTGCTGGGGACTGTGTTATTTGCTGGCATGTCAGCAGCTCATGCAGCAGATGCCCTGAATGGCAAAAGCCTGTATCTGAATGGCCCAACAGGCGGTGGCACCAGTTGCACCGCCTGCCATGGCGCTACCCCTGCCAATAACGTCAACGGTATTTTGCGTGGAGCGAATAATCCAACAGAAATCAGCAATGCCTTTGCCCAGAATAAAGGTGGCATGGGAAATTTATACAGGAATAAATTCACCGCAGATGAAATCGCTGACCTTGCTGCATTCATTGGCAACCCCAGCGTCGTAGCAGGGCCTATAGCCACAGTTTCACCAGCCAGTCTGGTATTTACCGGAACCACGGTAGGCCAGACCAGCACGGCCCTGAGTACTACTCTCAGCAATACTGGATCTGCCGCATTGAGTATCACTTCGATTGCGCTGACAGGTGGAGCAGCTACGGACTTTAATCTCGCAGGTGGTAGCTGCGCAGGCGGCAGTTCACTGGCGCCGAGTGCTAGTTGTACTGTGTTATCTACATTCAAACCAACTGCACAAGGCAGTCGTACTGCCAGTATCAGTATCAGCCACAATGCGACTGGCGGTGTTAGTCTGATTACGCTGAGCGGCACTGGAAATGCCGCTGCCCAGGCTGGCCTCACAGTGTCAGCCAGTAGCCTGAACTTTGGTACGCTGCTGGTGAATGCTGCGTCTGCACTGCAGACTGTTAACATCAGCAATAGCGGCCAGGCGGCCTTGAATTTCAGTTCCATTGCTTTGACTGGTGCAAATGCAGGTATCTTTGTCGTTGGTGGCACCTGTAGTACGCAGACTGCGGTTGCCGCAGGTGGCCAGTGCACCATCACCTTACAGGCAACACCAGCCACAGCAGGTGCTTTTGCGGCAGCATTGAATATCGCCAGCAATGCCTCGAACGGCAATGCCGTCGTCAGCCTGGCAGGTAGTGCAGCAGCGTCCACACCAGCCATTACCGCGACACCCAGCGTGCTGGCCTTTGGTGCCCAGACGGTAGCTGCTTCACCATTGACACAACAGATCAGTTTATCCAATACCGGCAATGTCGCACTGACTTTCACAGCGATCAAGATCAGCGGTGCATCTGCAATTACGCTGGGTGCAGGTAGTACTTGTGGCAGCAGCCTCGCAGTTGGTGCAAGCTGCAATGTACCCGTGGTATTTACACCGACGGTCGAGGGTGATGTCAGCGCCAGCCTGGCTGTGACATCCAATGCTGCGCCTTTGCAGGTAGCTATTACTGGTACGGCGACCAAACAGGCAGTTGCGAAACCGGTCTTGTCAGATACCGGCACAGTACAGTTCAGCGACACCCAGGTTGGCACCACTTCTGCCAAGCATACTACCACGCTGAGTAATACCGGCACTGCAGCGTTGAAAATCACCAGCCTGGTCTTGAATGGCAGCCAGCTCAATGACTTCATATTGGCCGGTACTTGCAGCACAAATGCCACGCTGAGCCCGGCAGCAAGCTGCACCATCGACACCAGCTTCAAGCCGGGCAGCGCAGGTAGTAAAACCGCAAATGTCTTGCTGGTGACCGATGGTGGTGCGCAACTCAGTCTGGGGCTGGCGGGCACTGGCGTAGCGATCCCTGTCAAGACTGTTACGCTGAATATCAATCCGCAATCCTTTGACTTTGGTTCGGCCACGATAGGCAGTGCCAACCTGGTAAAACGCTTCACGCTGACTAACCCGGGCAGCACTGCGATTGCGCTGACAAATGCTGGCTTTAGTGGTGCCTTTTCAGCGGTGGTGGATGGCTCATCCTGCCCACGCTTCCCATTCAGCCTGCAGGCAAATACTTCTTGCGAACTGGTGGTCAGTTATGCCCCAACAAATGCAGGTACTAACAATGGTAGCGTCGTCATCAGCTCTTCAGACACCAGTACGACCTGGAACATCGCCTTTTCAGGTACTGCAGTGAATGCCGTCACCCCAACGGTGACAGGCAATGCGCCAAGAAATGAAGGCGGCGGTGGTTGTTCGGTTGCCCGTGATGGCAATGATCCTATGTTACCTGTCCTGGTGATACTGGCTGCTGCAGTCATCATCTGGCGCAGGAAACAGGCGCGTCAGGCTCGCTTACAAAATTGATCAATAAAGTCGGACTGCGGTCCGGCTTTTCAAGTTTCAGGATATGAAAACTATAGGGCCAAGAATATGAAATTCTCTATGAATATATACAAAAGACACTTTGCATTTGGCGTTGCTGCACTAGTCATGGCAACCTCAGCAATGGCGCTGGATAAAGGCAGTAATGCCCCGGCATTTGACCTCAAGGGTTTGGAAGGCAATATCAATCTGGCCAAGTATCAGGGCAAGTTGGTGTATCTGGATTTCTGGGCTTCGTGGTGCGGCCCTTGCCGCCAGTCTTTCCCATGGATGAATGAGCTGCAATCGAAGTACGGTGCGCAGGGTTTGCAAATCATCGGCGTCAATCTCGATCAAAAAAATGAAGATGCCCGCCAATTCTTGACGACCACGCCAGCCCGCTTTTTGGTCGCGTTTGATCCGGCTGGTGCTACTCCCCGCAGCTATGGCGTGAAAGGCATGCCGAGTAGCGTGCTGATAGGCCCGGACGGAAAAATCATCTTTGAGCATGCAGGTTTCAAGGAGGCCGACAGGGCTGCGCTGGAAGAAAAAATAAAATCCTCATTGGGAGCAATCAAATGAAGGTCATCGTAAAGAAAACCACGACGATGTTATTGATAGCCAGCGCTACATTGGCACTGTCTGCTTGCGGAACGATCAAACCCGTACAGCCCTGGGAAAAAGGCAATCTGGCGAAAACAGCCATGACCTTTGAAAACGACAGGCTCGAATCCCGTTATGGCGAACACATCTACACCAGTCGCGAATCAGCGTCTGGTGGTGCAGGCGTGGGTGGCGGCGGTTGTGGTTGCAATTAATCAGAGAATTTCGACATGACAAAAATTATTGAAAAAACTTCGGTTCCCTTTATTGCCCCGGCCGCATCTGAAACCTTGCCTGCTTCATCTGACATGCAAACCATAGGCGCAGCACTGCTGACTGCTGCTTTGCTATTACCCGGTGTCGTCAAGGCCGAAACGCCACCTGAGCATGCCAGCCTCAGCCTCAAGTATCTGAACTATGAAGAAAAGCAGGCTGGCCTGAAACGCATTACAGCAAACTCGCCTTCGCTTTCACTGATTACTCCTCTGGGCGCGGACTGGTCGCTGGATGCTACTCTGACTTCAGACGACGTATCCGGTGCATCGCCGCGTTACCATACTGCGATCTCTGGTGCATCGCGCATGAATGACCAGCGCACTGCCGGTGATGTGGCTTTCACCCGTTACTTCCCGCGTGCCAGCCTGACAGTCGGTACCGCATATTCAACTGAGCATGATTACGAGTCACGTGCCTTGTCTGCAACCGGGAATTTTTCTTCAGAAGATAAAAATACCACCTGGACTGTTGGCCTGGGTGGTAGCCATGACCGTATCAATCCTACCAACCTGATCGTTAAAAACGAGACTAAAAAGACGATCAGCATGATGGCAGGTGTCACGCAGATACTGACCGCAGAAGACATCGCCCAATTGACGCTCAGTCATAGCAGAGGGGAGGGATATTTCTCTGACCCTTACAAGGCGCTGGATCGCAGGCCGAGAGAGCGTAATCAGACTACCCTGTTGGCCCGCTGGAATCACCATTTCCTCGGCACGGGTGGCACAGGCCGCTTCAGTTATCGCTATTACAGCGACACTTACGATGTCAAGGCACATACCCTGACAGCAGAGTATGTACAGCCATTTTCGCAAGGCTGGACAATCACACCGTCGCTGCGTGTGTATAGCCAAAGTGCCGCCAGTTTCTATTTTGACCCTGTCTATGATGCACAACTCGGTGCACCTTTCCCGCCTGGCTATCAGTTTGTTTCTACCCAGCCCAGCTCTGCTGACCAGCGCTTGTCGGGTTTTGGCGCATTGACCTTTGGCTTCAAAGTGAGCAAGCAATTGACCAGTGATTGGACTGTAGATATCAAGCTGGAAAACTATGAGCAGCGCGGCAACTGGCGACTATTCCACAAGGGTAGCCCCGGTCTTGCAGCGCTGAAGGCGCAAAGCATACAACTGGGTATCAGCAAGCAGTGGTAGCAGTCTTGCTGCTAAAAACAGGAGTTCATATGAAACAGTATTTTTATAAATTATTTTCTGCCTTGCGGCTGTTGTCGCTATTGCCGGTGTTGTTGATAGCAACTCTATTGCATCCGCCTGCCCATGCCGATGATTTTCTGGAACCAGAGCGCGCGTTCCAGTTGCAGGCTGAATTGCGCGATGTCAGTGGAGCGAAAACCCTGGTGCTGTCGTGGGCCATCGCCAAGGATTATCATCTGTATAAAGAGCGCCTGAGTTTCAATGCAGTAGAGCAGGGCATCGCTCTTGCAGAACCTCGACTGCCGGACGGCGTACGCAAATTTGATACCACCTTCAATAAAGAAGTTGAAACCTATCAGGATAAACTGGTGGTGGAGTTGCCAGTTACTAAAGCAGACAAGGTCTTCACTTTGAAGGTCGGTTATCAGGGCTGTGCTGATGCAGGGCTATGTTATCCACCCGTAGAACAGCACTACAAGGTTGATACTTCTGTATCCGGCAAGTTGCGTGTTGTGCACGCAGATCAGGTCTCGCAAGTTGCAGACGCAACAACTACTCCCGTTGCGCCTGCGAATGTCAAGAATGCTGCGCACACAGAAGATGACAGTTCGCTGGCACAGCGCACCTTGCAAAGCGGCAGCCTGTGGCGCATAGGCCTGGCATTCCTGGTATTTGGTTTGCTGCTGTCTTTTACTCCCTGCGTATTGCCCATGGTACCTATCCTGTCATCGATCATTGTGGGTGAGGGCAATGTATCGCGTGGCCGTGGCTTCATGCTGGCTCTATCATATTGCCTGGGAATGGCAATGGTGTACACCCTGTTGGGTGTGGCTGCAGGCCTGGCTGGTGAAGGCTTGGCCGGAGCCTTGCAAAAGCCCTGGGTCTTACTGACGTTTGGTGCCTTGCTGGTGGGTCTGGCATTGTCCATGTTTGATGTCTATCAATTGCAATTGCCTGGCGGCTTGCAAAGCCGCTTGAGTCAAACAAGTGGCAGTTTCAGTGGTGGCAAATTCCTTGGCGTGTTTGTCATGGGGGCTTTGTCTGCATTGATCGTTGGCCCCTGTGTGGCCGGGCCACTGGCGGGTGCCTTGCTCTACATCAGCCAGACCCGTAATGTGATGACAGGTGCTTGGGCCTTGTTCTCCATGGCGGTAGGTATGAGTGTACCTTTGCTGCTGACAGGCATTTCTGCTGGCAGCCTGTTGCCGCGTGCCGGGGCATGGATGAACCATGTCAAGAAATTGTTTGGCCTGCTGCTGATTGCAGTTGCCATCTGGATGGTATCGCCAGTTTTCCCGGTCAAGGTCATGATGGCTGTATGGGGTGCTTTCGCGATACTGTGCGCAGTATTTCTGCATGTGTTTGATCAGATACCAGTAGGTGCCAATTTGCGCCTTTACTTTGCCAGGGCCTTGGGCATTACCTTCCTGCTTGTGGGTATGTTCGAGTTGATCGGCGCTGCCAGTAATGGCAAAGACGCCTTGCAACCATTGGCGCATTTGCGTGCGACAGAAAATGCAGCGCAGATCGCAGGTAACAGCGATACAGAAAAGCATGCGGAGAATAAATTCACACGCATACAAAGCGTTGCTGAACTTGAGGCCACTCTGGCCAAGGTGGATGCTCCTGTGCTACTAGATTTTTATGCAGACTGGTGCGTGTCCTGCAAGGAGATGGAGAGGTTTACTTTCTCTGAACCCAAGGTCAGCGCCCAGCTCAAACAACTGCACTTGTTGCAAGTTGATGTGACCGCCAACAGTGATATGCAAAAAGCCCTGATGAAACGCTTCTCCCTGTTCGGGCCACCGGGCATCATTCTGTTTGACCGTAACGGCAAGGAAGTGCCAAACAGCCGTATCATTGGTTACCTGGAACCTGAGCGCTTTATCCAGCATCTGTCGCGTCATTTTGCTCTGTAAGTCACAATACTCTATTCATTACTATGTCCACACCCAAACATGCTCGCGTCTTAATTCTTGGCTCTGGCCCCGCAGGCTATTCTGCTGCTGTGTATGCTGCCCGCGCCAATTTGAACCCTGTGCTGATCACGGGTGTAGAACAAGGCGGCCAGTTGATGACCACCACCGACGTGGAAAACTGGCCAGCTGACCCTATGGGTGTGCAAGGACCGGAACTGATGCAACGGTTTCTGCAACACGCAGAACGTTTTAATACTGAAATCATTTTTGATTACATCCATACTGCCAAACTGGATGAAAAACCGATACGCCTGATTGGCGACCAAGCGCAATACACTTGTGACTCTCTGATCATTGCTACTGGTGCATCTGCTCAATACCTGGGCCTGCCATCTGAGCAAGCCTTCATGGGCAAAGGCGTGTCTGCCTGCGCTACTTGCGACGGTTTCTTTTACCGAAGCAAGGAAGTGGCTGTCGTTGGTGGTGGTAATACAGCTGTTGAAGAAGCATTGTATCTGTCGAATATCGCCAGCAAGGTCACGGTTATTCACCGCCGCGACAAGTTCCGTGCTGAAGCAATCTTGATTGACCGCCTGATGGCTAAAGTTGCCGAGGGCAAGATAGAAGTCAAATGGAACCACACGCTGGATGAAGTGGTTGGTGACGAATCTGGCGTAACCGGTATCAATATCAAAGCTGCAGATGGAACAGTTACGCCTATCACTGTGCATGGTGTCTTTATAGCGATAGGCCACAAACCGAATACCAGCATTTTTGATGGCCAACTGGAAATGTATAACGGCTACATCAAGACCCGCACAGGTACAGAAGGAATGGCAACAGCCACTAATGTACCAGGCGTGTTTGCCGCTGGTGACGTGCAAGATCATATCTATCGCCAGGCGATTACCAGTGCGGGGACAGGTTGCATGGCAGCCCTGGATGCACAGCGCTTCCTGGAGAATTGATACAGAAAGGAGGAGGTAGAGGAAAGGCAATACGCGAAGGAGGCATCAACTTGTGGGCTTGAGATGAAGATAAAACAGAAGGAATTGCGAGGCCATGTACAATACCTTCCGCGGTCGTGACTTGGCCACTTTCTCTGCAGCTTCCTTTTATTTAAATCATGTCCCAAACAACTACTGCACCTGAAGTTCAATACACAGACATCCGTGACCGTTTGCGCCAGTTTGTTGCTGAGCGCGATTGGGCGCAGTTCCACACGCCCAAAAATCTGGCCAGTGCACTGACTGTCGAGGCAGCCGAGTTGCTGGAAATCTTTCAATGGCTGCCGACTGGCAAGGCAGAGGAACTGGATGAGCAGGCCAGAACCGCCATACGCCATGAAATGGCGGATGTGCTGAATTATCTGGTCATGCTGGCCGATGCCCTGGACGTGGACCTGTTCGCTGCCAGCATGGAAAAAATTGTCCTGAACGCTATCAAATATCCAGTGGCGCAAGTTAAAGGCGATGCCAGGAAATATACTGAGTATGAGACAGAAGATAAAAGCGATAAACCTTAACTTTTGACGCTACGCAAGGCAGCAAAATAAAATACCAGTGATGTCAGGGCAAACAGTAGTAAGCAGACCAGAATAGGGTAGGGCGATGTCGTGTGATGTATCAGGCTGGCGATCAGCAATGGGCCTGCTGCCTTTGAAAGCAAGGCGGGCCCAGACATAGCTCCCGAGATTGCGCCATAGTTTTCCGAACCAAACAGGGTTTGCGGTATGGTGCCACGTACGATGGTGAGGATGCCATTGCTCAAGCCATAGAATATGCAAAACAAGGCTACAGCCCAGGCCTGTGTCCCCAGAAAAATCAAAGCCAGCAAGGCAGCGGGCAAAGCGGCAAAAGTGAATTTACCCACAGTCTGTGGCAAGACATTTCTTGCAATAGTCATCTCGCCGATGCGGCCCACGACCTGCATGGGGCCAATCAAGGCAGCCATCAGCACAGCCAGTTTTGCTGCATGTCCCATTTCCTTCAGCAATGGAATCAAGTGGACGGATAAGGCTGAAAAAACAAAGCTGTTGGCAGAAAAGGCAAAAGCCAGGGTCCAGAATGTGGGATGGCGTATCGCTTCTTGCAGGCTAAAATTTTTCTTTTGTGCTGCACCAGGTATGAGCCTATCAGGCGACGCGCGCTTGCTTTGCAGCAGGAGATGCAGCGGCAGGCACAGCAAAATTTGCGCCAGGCCATAAGCCAAATAGGTATTTCGCCAGCCCATTATGCCATTCAGTTGCTGGGTAAGAGGCCAGAATACCGTACTGGCAAAACCGCCAAACAGGGTCAGCGTAGAAATTGCCTGGCGACTGTGTTCTTTGAATTGCTGGGTCAGGGTGGCAAAAGCGGCTTCATATAGAGTCATGGCCATGGCCATTCCGAGTATGCTCCAGGCAAAATAGTACATGGCCAGATTGTGCGCCTGACTGAGAATGATCAAGCCAATGCCACAGACCAGTGAGCCCATGCCCATGACGAACTTGCCACCGTGGCGATCGAGCAAGATGCCAATGTAGGTGGCGATTATGCCTGCTACCAGCAGGCTCCATGAAAATGCCGCGAATACCAATTCCGCACGCCAGGCCATCTCGCGCTGGATTTCAGGTGCCAGGATGGCGATGGCGTAATACAAGGAACCCCATGACAGGATTTGTGTGACAGCCAGTATGGCAATGGTCTGGTAGGCGTGGGGAGTGTGTTTCATTGTTTGGGCAGCTTCTGATTAATTTGTTTTTTTGATTTTCAACAGCATGGCTATTGCTGATGCAGGGCAGGCACCTTGTAGCTGTCGTGAAGCATGCATTGCTGAAGGTAATTTGCTGGTGTCGATTTTTTCAAACCCCAGTTTTTGAAAATATGCTTCTGCATCTGTCGTCAGCAAATACAAATGTTTTACACCGGCTGCGTTAGCGGTTTTGATCATGTATTGCACCAGCCGTATACCGCAATGCTGGCCCTGTGCTTCAGGTTTGATGGCGAGTGAGCGCAAGAGGGCGGACTTGCCATATATCTCCAGCCCGGCACAGCCCAGTAACTCCTTGCCAGCATGTATCAACTGGAAATTGTTGAGATGTTCTTCTGCGCCATCCAGCGACAGACCCAAGCCTTGTAACAGTCCGGTGATAGCTGGCCAGTCTGTTTCCGTGGCTGGGGTAATCAGCAATTCGCTGGCAAGCAAAGTTAATCTGGACAGTTTTTTTGCTGGCCTGGCTTTTTGCGGCGTGCAAGTGGCAGCTTTGCGGTTTTGCACAGCAGGCAGCAATATCTGCATGGCTGCATGTACCAGGGCTATTTGCTCTGCATTGGCGGCAGATAATAATTGATCAGCGTGGCTATTCAGTTGTGCATCCAGCAGGCTGGCACGCTGGCGACCAGCCGGGGTCAGGCTGAGGTTGACGCTACGGCGATTATCAGGATTCGTAGTTTTCTTGAGGCTGCCTTCGGCAACCAGGGCATCCGTGGCCCGGCTGATCCAGCTTTTATCCAGCCCCAGGCGCGTTACCAGTGTCTGCTGTGTCAGTCCATCTTCGCGCAGTAATTCTGTCATCAAGTGACATTGCACAGTCGATGCAGCGTCACCACAGGAGGCATGGATGCGCTGATCACGTACATAGAGTCGGGCAAATTCCCTGATCAGGGTGCCGGTGCTGGAATTATCGTTCATTATCGAAATTGGTTGCTTTACGCAACAATCATAACTGAAGAAAGTGATTGTTGTCAAAAGCAACCAAACACTGAATGTGTGTGGGATGCATTCTAAGTGCGGAGGAGAATTCAGTTTTCGCTAATTATTAGACTCAGTCCACGGAAATTCTATTTACTGCAAACTTCAAGCAGAGCCAACTATGAACAAGAAAACAAAGAATGATACGAAAAAACTCACTCCATAGTACATCGTCGTAACCATGACTCTGAATATGAGGGGGACATCGCTTCTTGAGAGAATAGGAAATGCGCTCAGAAGTAGCAGGAATACACCCCAATAGAGATACTTTTCATGCCTTAAGCTGGCAAAAATTGCGATTCCCCAAAGCGAAAAACTAAGCGCAAGGACATTGATCAAATATGAAATGACTTTTCTCATGAAGATTTACTTCTTCGAATTATTACCATCTTCATCCGGCCTCTTGCCACTCCCTTCCAGCTTGTAAAACAGCAGGCACATGGCAGGTGCAAAGATCAGCCATAAGAATACCGTCCACATTTGCGACTGTTTCTCGCCAGAGCTTGGCAGGGCGAGGTAGGCTTTGGCCGGGTCGGATAATGATACGTAGACTTTGAGTGTTGCGCCGGGAACCAGTTCTGCCGGTTTTAATCCCGTCATTCGCAAGACATGCTTGGCTTCGCAGCGGGTGCAGATGGGGGAGATGGTATCGGTAGTTCTTTCCACGCCGTTCAGGTTATAGCTGTAGGTCAGTTGTAATAGCTGCTTGCTGAAACTGCCATTGACGACATAACCGGGGTTATTGTCGACGTCGTGCACCATGAGGACAAGATTGCCGTCCACCTGTTCAAATTCGCTGACCGGTATCCGCATGGTATTGAGTTTTTGCAGATTATCTATGCCAAAGTAAATCGAGACCATGGCACAAATGACGACTAGGGTTCTGACTATCATGTAGGGCGGCTTTTTTGCTTGCTTGATGAGTTTGGAGTCGGATAATTTTCAGTATCTCTGACGAAATTCTACTCGTTGCATACCAGCTAGGGACTGGCAAAGTAATAACAAGTGTCAAATGTCTTGCCAATGTTCACTGTAACTCACTTGGCCGGCGGAGTTTGTTGCTTCAGATCCGAGGCGACAAGCTTGACTGGTTTCCACCCTGGATGGGATGCTTCCAGCTTTTTCCAGATTGAGGCATTTTTCCCCAGTTCGCCAAAAGCCAGAGACTTACTTAATTTTTTCTGGGTTATGGCGGCCCAGCTTGCCATATCACTGCACTTGCCTTGGGTGGTCGTGAGATTTAAGGCAAAGCTCAGGCTTTTTTCCTTGCCAGGCATGATCAGCCGGCAGTAGGTATTGTCTTTTCCAATTTCCAGGATATAGGCTTGTTGCTGCTCATCGTAATAGGCCACGTTCTTTTGTGTACTCAGATCATCCCATTCATTCGCAGCCATATTGACGGTTTGCAGCAGTTTTCCATGAAAATCCACGCGTTTGACCGTCAATTTGTTGAGTTTGTTAATTTCCAGACAATCTACAAAATTGCTGTCAGGCGGAGCGTTGATCATGTCTGATGATGGGCAGAGAGGGATGTTTGTTTCCCCATACGTAGTCATCAGCCTGACTTGGGTGTCTGCCGATTTGCTGTCTAGGGCAGCTTGGGCTTTGGCGTACTTGCTACTTTTGGCGATCAAGATATCTTTGTCATCAATCACATTGACCAGATCATAGTCCAGGTCTTGCCAGTCATCGTAGGCGATGAACCAGAATCTCTGCGGCTTGCGTATGGCATAGTGCAAGGGGGGCGTACCTGCTGCCTGTGATCCTGTCGCTGTTTTGCTGACCCTGAGCCAGTCTGTCAGTTGCAAAGCCTGATCTTTGCCCTTGTTGTCGCAGCCAGACAGGCTGCCAACCGCCAGCAATAGCAGAGTCGCTGCCGCCCACAAGCGCATGGGGATGTGATAATGATGAAGGGGGTGATTATATCCTTGCAAGCTTGCTCTCAATGTAGGGGAGGATCAGGCGACATTGTAACGCCTGGCTTGTTCCAGTTCATAGACAGTATCAACTTAAGCCCAGGCTGAGTTGTAAATTTGTGATAGCAGCTAACTCAGCACAGGTATTACCTGCTTCAAACAGCGCACGCTCTGCACCCATCGCCATTGCGATCACGCGCATATCATGCTCGCTGATGGCAAACAGGCCGTAGCGAAATTGATAGCCCCAATTTTTCACGCCAACAGAAAATTCCAGAGTTTGCAGCAAGGGCAAGATGCTGGCGTGCCGGGACGATGTCCAATCTACATCACGCCGGTAAGGATGAAAACCACCACCCATGTCGGCCTGATAGGCGTCCCGCAGCTTGACCCTGCCTATGGCAGTGAATGCCTGTAATTTGATATTGCTGCCAAAGACCTGGCTGGGTGAGTAATATACGACCCGGTCGCCAGGCTTAAGACGGCGCAATGGCGCTGCCTTGCCATGACAAACTTGCATGTAGCCATCTGCCTGACCACGCAACACGTGGTCGGCAGAGGCAACAGCGATCCAGTTACGGTACTGTTGCGTATCCATGATCAGGCTGGCGCGAAAACACGCAGACGGTGGCCGTCAGGGTCCTGGGCTACAAAGGTATAGCCAAAATCCATGCTGCAAGGAGTTTGGGCCATCGTTATGCCACGTGCGGCCCAGCTGTTATAGGTGCTGTCTACGGTGGCATTGTCCCCTACTGCAAAGGCAAGTTCACTGCCGCCTGAAGATGTGGCGGCAGGTTCTACCGTGTGCTTTGACCACAAGCCCAGTTTGTGGCCAGAATCAAGTATGAACAAATAAAAAGTAGGCGATGCTTCTACTGGTGTCAGGCCCAGGATTTTGCTGTAAAACGCTGCGCTGGATTCCGGGCTGTCGACATACAAAAGTACATAGCTTGGGGTCATCATGGTGTTTGCTCCTAAAAAGAGATGGTGTTGTTTGCGTTGATGAAGTTGTTCAAGGCAAAGACATCTTAGGATGCAGTAGTGTCAGTTTCTGTCAGTAGTGATAGCAGGGAGGGAAGCAAGTACAGGCATGGAACAAATGCCTGTACTTCAGTAAGGAGGGAGTTTACTTGGCCGAGCAGATGAAAGGATATTCTCGATTGTCTATCAAGGGCTCGACACCAAAGAAGTCATTCAATACTGATTCAGCCGTGCAATAAGCGCCTTCTACCCAGGCCTGGTCATTCGAATAAGCTTCACCGACGATGAAAATATTTGCGTCTGCCCCTGGTATCAATTGTGAAGGCTTGCGGATTTTTTGCTGAACATCGCCGATGTCATAGTGCGCCGCCCAGGCATGATAACCGGCATTAAAGGGTGGCAGTGACCAGTCTATGTAGGCAGCATCCAGCGGTTCAGGTACAGAGCTGAAATCGGCATTCGGGCCAAAATGGATATTCGCCAGTTGCTTGCGCAACATCTTCAGCATGCGGCCTGGCACTTTACGCGGGCCTTTCAAGGGTTCGGTATTTTCAGACAAGGGTACATGCCTTTGCTGTTCCGGGCCAAGTTCCAGCTCTTGCCAGAAGGTCGTAAAGGCTTCATCGTCATAGGCAGCCAGTAAGCCGTAGACAGGTTCTGTGCTTTTGTCGAGAGCATTGTTACCAAAATAGACGACCATGCGCACAGGATTGTCGGTCACACTGGGGCCTATGGTATTGCGGCTGGAGGTCGCCAGGAGTTGGCTTTCCTGTGGCACGGTCAATCTTTCTTGCAGGCGTTGTTCGGTCGCCGTAAGTAAACTGGCAGCACTGGAATACGGTGTATTCATGATCTCTTGTTGTTCACCAGTTGCGGGCTGGCTGAGTTTGTCCAGGTAGCTGGCCGGGAAACCTTGTTCTGCCAGTTGCGCAATCACGTCCTTGGTGACTTCATAGCTGCTCAGTTGCGGTGCATAAGTTGCTTGCGTCAGCCACCAGGGTTCTTTGAAGAACATACCTATCTTGTAGGATGGTTGCATGATGCTTGATTCCATATACAACTGCACTTTTTGGTGATTCAGTACATCCAGGCCAGGATGGTTTTCATAACGTGTGGCTTGCGCTACCAGTTCCAGCGCATAGCGCGGCATGGCCAACCAGGCTGCATCGGTTTTGCCGCTGCTGGATTTTTTGTTGGGATTGTCACGGTTGGCAATGCCGTAATGGATGGTATTGTCGATTTCCAGTATCGAATGCAGGCGGCGGTTAGGCTGGTAATTGAAATGCACGCCCTTGTCACGGGCCAGTTCAGTGATCGCCGCAAACAAGGCCTTGAACATGCCTGAATAGCCGGTGGTCAGGGTCATGTATTCATTGCCTGGCGTGAATTCATTATTCGCCTGGAAAGCCACGGCAGCATTCCAGTTGATGACGTTCGAGGTATAGCCATTACCATCAGCCGCATAGTTATAGCCTTCAGAACCAAGCTGATCAAACATCAGGTTCCAGTAACCTATATCTTTCAGCTTGTCGCCTTTCTGGAAGATGGAGGAGGAGGGCAGTTCTGCCGTGATTTTGCCATGCTGGTAAAAATGATCCCATTCCCTGCGGGTCTGTGGCCCTTTGGTGGCGGTGACTGCCAGGTTTTCTACTGTCGTAAAGCCCTGGTTGGGTGAAGTGCTGGCCCCGAAATTATTCACGTTGTACGGTGCAGGATGGAATGAAGTGACATCATTCAGGTAAAAATTTTTGCCGCGCAAATAGTAAAGTGGATTACCTGATTCATTGAATGGGACCACGTATTTATCCAGTCCCAATTGATGGATGACTGTGGTCACCAGCCTGTGTCCCGGGACTTTGCCATTGTTGTGGTTTTTTGCCTTGGTATCCCATTCAGAGTAACGCATGCCACCCAGCTCTACATAAGATTTGCCGGGGTCATTCTGGTAATGCCAGGTGCAGACACGGGCACCTGGAGCGCGTGAGCCGTTATCATCTTTACTGAAATCATATTGGCCCCAGTCATACAGTTCCAGGGTATCGCCTTTTTCCAGTAACTTGTTCTTGTCAGTGCTTTTGCCGCTCAGCAGACGCCAGGCAGTATACAGGCCGGCTGCACCGGCACCGAAGATGGAATAGGTTTTGGTTTTCATGATCTTGCTCACTCAAGGTTGGGTTTGAACTGCATGAAGGTGTGGCCATCGCGTTTTAGTTAACTACTTAAGCTGCGTGAAATATTTAATACCCGTTGCGAAGTGCGAAATATCAAATGGGGTATGTCCATCTAAACTAAGGTCTGCCAGGATTTTGCCTAGCAAAGGCACGAACTTGCCTGCCCAACCCGTGGCATAGATGACGATATCCTTGTGCCCGGGGACATAGGCTGGAGCAAAATCGACGATCAATTCTTTATTGGCGATCTTGCTCAGGGCGACCAGGCAAGTCGAGGTGTAATGCGGTACTGGGTCCAGCCCACGCATATGATTTTTGACCCAGGTAGCGGTATAGCCCAGCTCTTCAGGATTTGGGATAAGCGTACGCTGCTCTGGTGAGTCAAGTGGGAGCATGACAAAGTCAGATGCGACCCGGATATAGCCGGGATAATTCCAGCTGACTTCAGGGAAACCATAAAACTGGTTACCGTTATTGCCAACGGGATTCTGGAACACAAACCAGGTTGGATACTGTATGCGTGGATCTGTTTTTTTGTAAAAGGCAGAAGCCATATTCCAGTATGTTGCTGCGACCTGGAAGTTGAGCAATTTAAAGACCGCATCCGCATATGGGCCAGGTACCAGCACCAGTTTTTTTGCAGTGAAATTGCCTATGGGGGTAGTGATTTCAAACTGATGCTGGCGGTACACAATTTTTGTAACGGGTGCTTCTTCCTTCAGCGTGACATAGCTGGATTTACGGTTCCAGTTATACAGAGTTTGCTGGGTTGCTTTCAAGTCTATGCTGGCACCTTGTGGCTGGAACAGGCCCGTATAAGTGGATGGCAAGTCCTTGAAGTGATACTGGCTTTCCAGTTCCGCTGCACTAACCTTGGTATAGGGTACGTCTTGTGCCTGCAATGCCAGTTCAGCTTGCCGTATATTGCCCTCGGTTGAATGTACGTCGGGATCACCAAACCACAGGGTGCCGACTTCATCCATCAGGGGGGCAGGCGTCAGGCATTGCAACTCATCCCAGTAGGGTATTGATTGCTTGACCAGTTTCACCATGTATTCATCGGGATAAGGAATGCGGAACTGGCGCGACACCCCGGCAGAACTGCCTAACTGGTTGATAAAAGTAAATTGCTCCAACACCAGCGTCCTGGCTTTTCTTTTACTCAGGTGATAAGCCGTAGACAGACCCATGGGGCCACCACCTATGACGACGACATCAAAATGATTTTCATTGCCCATGTGATTGCCTCTTTCTGTTGACACTTTGGTGGGAGGAACCGCTTGCCCAGCCTGATGACTACTAAATAGTGACTCAGGTACGGATCAGCGTGGCAACCGAAATATGCGGCCAGTCTATGTCCAGGAAATTCAGAATCACGGTCTGGGTGTACTGCAATTGCATGAATTGCGTGCCGTCAGGGCGTTCCACTGTTTCTATCCAGAAGATCGCATCGAGTTTGGTGGCATTTGCATTCGCAGTAACAAAGGGGATATTGACTATGCCACCTACAGGTAACGATGAGACGGACAAAACCGTGGTATTGACGATCTTTTGCCCCTGTATGGCATCAGTCAGAGCTTCATTCATGTTGTCGACATAACTTTGCTTCATGCCGGGTGGCAGATTGGAATCCATGTAAGTATCAAGATAACCCCATGGTGCATGTGCCATGCCTGGGCCGGTAGGCGTGGAACTGACAGCATCTATCCGGGGGCCACCAGGGACTTCAAAGCTGGTCCCTTGCGCCAGCAAGGAATCGCCATGTGGAATGGTCGATTGTCTGACGATACTTGCAGCCGCCAGTGGATCACTAGTCGCTGGAACATTCAGCCAGATGCCTGGCTCTATGTGCAAGCCTTCCATGGTCGGCGCATCGTTAACTTGTTGCAGGTAAGTCAGGCCGTAGATATTGATATCGTCTTGTACCGAACCGCGATTCGGCACTGCACCACCTATGGCCGTGAATTGTATGCGCTCGGCAGTAGCATTCAACATCAGACGAAAAGTGCCATGGTTTTGCTTGTTGGGTACAGCAATCAAGTTAAAGCCGCGCCCCGACCAGGTCCCCTCCAGTTCTGCAAGATGTCCTAGTGGTGATGAATCCAAGTTGCCTGGGGCCGCAGCGCGCCTGGGTGAGTAGAGCGTCATTTTCAAGTTCCTTCAAAGTTTGTTGTACTACATGGAGTAAATCTGAACTTGTTATTCAAATTCGGAGACAGCTAAACTTGTTCGTGAAAGTGCTATTACCTATTCCCAATAGGTGATGCTTAAAGAGTAAGATAATTATCTAATAGTATAATAAAAAACATAAGTAAATGTGGGAAATTGAAGATTTAACATTACGTTTTGACAAGCTGCACAATTTCACGCGCAGACATTGCGCGAGTGAAATTAAAATGGGCGATGGGAAAGGATCGCGACCCCAGATTGGGGTGCATAAGACTTGCGGAAGCGAGTAACTGGAAGCCTGAGCAGCTTCCAGGCAAGTTTAGCTGGTGCTTGGTATTCTTTGGCCTGCATTGTAGTACAGCGCCGGGATTTTCTTCTTGCTGAGTATCATCATCGCTAGGCTGGCCACTGCCAGCAGGGACCAGTTGAGCCCTGGCATTTTCATGCTCTGCGCCAGATCAAACAAGACACCACCTGCCAGGCTGCCTATCATGGTGCCAGCGCTTTGATAAAACATTTGTTGCGACATCAGCCTGCCCGTATCTGCCGCAGACTTGTTGGCAAAGCGGGCCACCAGGACATCCAGTGAGGGGCCATAAAACACCTGGCCGAAAGACAGCAAGATGGCAGAAATGATGACAGCAGCGGCACTGTGGGTAAACACCACCATGATGGCAAAACTGACAAACAGGCAGGCATAGCCTATCTTTAAAAAACGGAAGTGATCAAGAGTACGTACAGCACGTTTGGAAATTGGTATCTGGAAAAAGATAATGACCAAGGCGGCCAGCCAGAATGGTGTCGAGACAGGTATTTCAGGCGTGAACTTGGGAATATGTAAGCTGAAACCTATCATCGGTTGCACAGCAAAACACCAGAACACTGAATTCGACAGATAAAACATCAGCGGCAATTCCACCGGTTTATCGTCATCGGCATTGTTTGCCAGGGCAGTTAGCACCGTTTGATCTGAGAATGCTTTTTGCTCCTCAGCCAAACCTTTTTCTTCATGCTCACTGATGGCACGCATGGCAATCAGCATGAATAAACCATATACAATAAAGGTAATGAAGACGATCAAAAACACCAGCTTTAACTGATCGTGAGGGACAAAGCTGGCCGTCAGATAGCCACCCACCAGGCCCATGCGAATCGCAAACGCCAGTTTGCTGAACAGGGATGCCTGATCCAGCCCCTTCAGTTTCAATAAATAATTTTTTAAGCCAGGGAAAGATAAACCGCTGCCCAGCCCTGCCAATAAGGCAAACAAGGCCAGCGCCCAGGCCTGTTGCAGATAGGCCATGAAGTATAGGGCGATACCTTCCAGCAGGATATTGCCGGTAATCGCCAGAGGATGATTGGCCAGGCGAGAAAACCTGACTCCCATGTAGGAGCCAAGTACGCGCCCCAAGTTCAAGCCAAACAAGATCGACGCAGCCCAAAATCCTGAGAAAGACTTGCCTGTTTCAGCGACAATAATCGGTGTATAGAGCGCGACACCACCTGATGCAATTGCGACGCCTATGTAAATCAGATAGGAATTGAATACAGGATTGAATTTCTTGGTTTGCATAGATCAGGGTGTTAGCGCAAGGCAGGCGCCAGGCAAATAAAAGCAGAAAACGGCAATCGAGCCGGACGAGGTCTTTACGTTGTGATGCCAATCAACATAAAAAGTTCATCGATATGCGTGCAGCGAATATGCTCTAAATTGTACGCCTAATTTACAAACCCTGTTGCCAGGTCGCAATATGGCAATATGCCTTAGATTTTCCCCATATAAAGCCAGGCCCAGGCAGCCAGTAAACAAACGCTGAGCAAAAACAAACCAGTTGCCCCATTTGGGCGCAAGATGCCCATATAACCTATGGCGACAGTTGTAACACCTTTCTTAACCCGTTTCATGCTACGCCAGCGCTGTAAAAATTTAAGCATCGACAAGACAAAGGTAAACGTGGCACACGACAGCAAAGAAACCCTGAAGACATTGAGCAAATTGATTTCGCCAAGGGATATTTTCTTATAGGCCAGGCCTATAAGAGCCATGACCATTGCTGCTGCGATGGAGATGGCGACATTGGCATACATGGATTTGCGGCTGGTAACAGCGGCATCTTCCAGTTCGCACTTCAACAGATCCACTTTTTCATTGATGAGTGTGGATGTCTCATGTTTGATGGCAAGAATGCGCTGATCTATGGCCGCGCCTATCTGGCTGGTTGAATAGTCGATCAAGTCCTTGATGTCATCCTTGGTCATGCTGCGCTGGCTATGGATTTCATCTGACAGCAGGGCAATATTCCTGTCCATCTGCGCACCAGCCTGACGTATTACTTCCGACAACTCATTGCTGACCTGATGGATGGAGCGGTCAACCAGAGGGCCTACCCGTTCATCGATGACACGGTTCAGGCTTTCTTCAAAATTGACTGATGCCTGTTTCAGATTGAGTGGGTCAAACGCCATCTTTTCTCCGTGACATACCAAGTTACCCTTCTATCTTATGCCAGATTGTCTTATTTCAAGTCTGTAATCCATACTTCAGTATGGGCGACAAATTCATGCGGCTACAGTATGGTGTAGGTCATAGTGTCCGGAGCTACGTACAGGAAAGTGAAGCATGAGAAATTTGGTGGTTTTATTGTTGATCGTTGGTGCTGTCTGGTACTGGAAAAAAGGGCTTGCAAAGAATGATATCTCTTTTGATAAATCAGGTAACCCTACTGTAGTCTTGTTCACTGCACCGCAATGTGGAGAGCATTGCCAGATCAGCGTGCGCTTCCTGCGTGACCGAGGCGTGCCGTTTGAAGAAAAACAAGTTGTCCTTGATGATGAAAATGATAGTAATACCCGGCTCTGGAAAAAATATAGCAGCGGTCAATTACCTGTCACCCTGATAGGCAATGACAAAATCATGGGAAATTCCAAGTGGGATATGATTGCCGCCTTAGGCCAGAATTTTGAAGATCAATATCTGACCCGGCCAGAGCGCGCATATTTTAAAAGGCACTTCCAGGCTGATGGAAAACCCAAGGTCGCCTTGTATGGCACAGACTGGTGTCCATCTTGTGCGCAATTACGTGCCGACTTTAAAGACAGCAAGATAGATTTCGTTGATATTGATGTAGAAAAAAGTGGCGAATTCAATCAAATAACCACGGTCATGGAGATACCCGGATATCCAGCCACCTGGTACGGTTACACAAGAGTCCACGGAACATCCATAGGCGATGTCAAGAATGTCATGGCGCGTTAATATCCTGGTGATTTAGGGAGTCCTGCCTCAAGAGTGCATCATTGCTATGTTACAGGCCAATCGATCATAACGAAGTAATCCTTGAGCAGTGCGGGTTTGCTGAACAAGATATCAACAAAAGAAATAAAGGCGCAAGCATGCATAAAACAGCAACTTGTTTCTAGCCTGGCTTTGCAACGCTCATTCAGAATAAAGTTCGCTTGTTTGACATCATTTTTTTGCGAGCATGAGCAAATGTCTATCCAGACTATCCCCGCAGGTCTCTCAAGCAGAACTTGCATATTTTTAATTTCCTTTTGCTATAAATTCTATACGCTGCAACTTGCTTGTTGATTAACAAAGCCGGTGGTTTTTAAATGCGCCCCTGCTTTTACGGGCGTCAGGCCGATTTCCTGATGCAGCTCAGATTCATAAACAAAGGATTAAATTTACTATGTTGATCAAAAAAATTTCCATCATTGTGTGTGCCACAGCTGGCATGCTTGTCAGTTCTTTTGCCTCGGCCCAAACTTACCTCGGTGGCTCCGTCGGGCAGAACGATACCAACAATAACTGTAATTACAGCACTACTTGCGATTCCAAAGCCACCAGTTTCAAGGTGTTTGGTGGATATGACATCAACAAGAATTTTGCCGTGGAAAGTAGCTATTTTTCTTCAGGTAAGACCTTGGTAAACGCCGGCCTGTTGGGTGGAATGGAGATCAAGAAAACGGGATTGAGTTTGGCAGGCCTGTACAAATATGAGTTCAATGAAGCCCTGGCAGGTTTTGCCAAATTGGGTGTAGCACGTGTAAAGACAGAGACTTCTTACCAGACTTCTGGCTTGTCACCTTATTCAGCATCTTATACTGAAAACCAGGCTTTGCTTGGTCTGGGCCTTACTTACAAGATCAGCACAAATCTGTCGTTGCGTGGTGAATATGAGAAATACAATCCCAAGACTTTTTCCAGCAGGGGAACTGCAATGAGTAATCTTTCCGTCGGTATGCAATACAATTTTTAAATGAATGTCTGGCGCTGTGAAAAAATTTCGATTTCATCAGCGCCATTTGAAAAAAGTTTAAAACAGATGCCGAAGCCTGGTCAATCCGGGCGACGAAAATCATCCGCTATCCAGGCTCTCGCATTTTGCTGATTCAATTTGTAGTTGGGTGCAACCCTGACCCTGGCCAGTTCAGTATTGCCGGCATCCTGTGCACTCAGCCAGGCATAAGGATCGTCTTCATCAGGAACGATATCCAGCAGAATCTTATAATCAGCATCTTCAGTAGCCACCATCAGGCTCTTATGCAAGGTCGCATGTAATTGCTGTTCATGACGACGTATGACTTCCGATGCGGTTTTCACCAGCGTACCAAAGGCATTGGCATCCAGCGGCTTGGGATTCTTTTTATCGCGCCCCATTGTCCAGGGGCCAACCAGGGCTGGCTCTGGTTCACCATCCTTGATCATTGCTACAGCCCAGCCTTCATCATCATCGTTCTTGATCACTTGAGCAGTCCAGCCTTTGTCGCGCCACCGCCGTGGTTCGCGGATTTTTTGATCCTCCTCTTGAGGAGCGTGATCTTCGGAGTTGTAGTCGTTATCGTTGGTCAAAGCAATTCTCGATTTGTTTCTTCAGGCTGCATCCTACACTCAAGCGGCCAGTTTGTCTGAATCAGTCACTGTTTTGGTTGGCAGGGCAGGCAAGCCATGTCTGGCACGGGCTTTCTGGCATTTGTCATCACCAGCCAGCACTTCCCGGCAGGGGGATGGTCTTTGCTCATACATGCTGCATTTCACGGCTTTTCCAACTTCACCCACCAAGGCCTGACAGTGAGGGCTGGAATGGTTGGTGCCACGCAAACAGGAGTACACCGGTGTCAACGCCTCTACCATGGAATCAGCAATCCCATTGGCATCTGCCTCAGCCCAATAGAATGAAACCCGGTAACTGGCGCAGCATGCTCCGCAATTCAGGCAGGGTTCAAGAGTAGCGATTTTAATTCTTTCCGTTAATTAAAACCTGAAAACCAGGTCTCATGCACAAACATATTTGCGCGATTCAAAGCACTTTGTTCCGCAAAAATCCACATTCATTCCCTTATTTTGCGCTTCTGTCTCAATCTGCCTGCTTGCAATTTCTGATTTACCTATAGTGCGTCATGTGTATGCAAGCTGCAAGCATGAAATGACGAACGGCTTGTTCTTTGCGCAGTTTCGTCAATCCGCAGATCCCTGTAGCAGCGGGTCTGGTTTTCTTAACCTTGAATCAGAAAGCAAATCGAAAATGAAAACAACTTTCCGCCTCCTCCCTGCAAAATTGCTGATGGCAACACTGGCGCTTGGCGCGTTTCAGGCACATGCCGCAACTTCCATGACAGATACCGAGATACTCAGTGTACTCAAGCAGCGCATTGATACAGAAAAGAAAGGCGTCGGCATTGTAGTGGGCATTGTTGATGACAAGGGTAGCAGGGTGATCAGCTATGGCTATGCCAATCTGGCAGATCGTCGCCCTGTCGATGCGGACACTCTGTTTGAACTTGGTTCCATCACCAGCGTATTTACTGGCGTGACCATGATGGACATGGCCGAGAAAAACGAAATCAGATTGAAAGACCCGCTGGCAAAATACCTTCCCGATACTGTCAACGTGCCAGATTCAGACGACAGAAAAATTACCCTTGCCGATTTGTCTGCCCACCGTTCTGGCCTGCCAGCCTTGCCCGTCAACCTCAAGCAGACTGGAAGTGACAATCCCTATGCCGGTTTTACGACCAGCAAGGCCTATGAATTCTTGTCCGGCTACCAATTGAAATACGATGTCGGCAGCCGCTATGAATATTCCAATTTTGGCAATGGCCTGCTGGGACAGGCACTCAGCCAGCGCGCTGGCACCGACTATGACACACTGGTGAAAAACCGAATTGCCACACCTCTGGGCATGACCGCAACGGGCGTCACACTCAATGCTGACCTGCAAAAACGCATGGCAACAGGCTACAGTAGCAAGGCACAATTTGCTGCCGCACCAAGCTGGAACTTTAACTCATTCGAAGGTGCAGGCGGCCTGCGTTCATCGGCTAACGACATGCTTAAATTCGTTGCCGCAAACATGGGGCAGACCAACACTCCATTAAAAGACACCATGCGCAAATTGCAGGAGCCATTCGAACCCGGCAACCGCCTCTTGCTGGTCTGGGGCGGCTACAACAACAAATTCGGCAGTTCCATCCTGGCGCAAGAAGGCAAGACTGGTGGCTACAGCAGCTATGTGGCTTTCGATAAAAAAGCTGGCAAAGGCGTGGTGATACTGTCAAATGCAGATATCAGCGTTAGCGATATCGGAAACAAGATCATCAATAGCGAATTCCCTCTGGTGCAGTAAATTCAAAGAAGCAGGCAAGCACGCAGTATCAATGATGATAATGCGTTCGCTTGCTTTTTGGTCTGTCGCTACTGATTGCAGGTAGGCTTTGATATCACTGATATGTCAACGTTGTTGGCAGGTGTAGCCTTAAGCCAGATTTCCAGATTTCCAGATTTCTATGGCTTCGCATCAGGCACATCTGTACATTCAGTCCGAGTCGCCTGCACATGTTTATCCCACATGCCTAGCAATGCCTGTTCAAAATGTTGTGTAAATTGTTTTGCATCATATAGTGAGCTATTCAGCGAGCGCTGGCGTAGTGTGGCACGCAGTTGCGCCAGTTTTTCAAGGTCAGCGGCATGGCTCAGGGCGCGCCTGACATAGTCATCTTCAGAGTTGGCAATCCAGTCTTCCAGGCCAGCATAAGTAAGTAAACTGGCACCCTGGAGTGAAGACATGGTATTGCCAGCAAGGCTGATTGTAGGTACACCCATCCAAAAAGCTTCGCATGTGGTAGTGCCACCGCCATAGGGAGAGGTGTCGAGAATGATATCGACTTCAGCATGTGCTGCCAGATAGGCTTCTCTTGAGCCAGGACCAAGTATGCTGATACGTTCTGCCGCTATGCCATGTTGGACAAATCTATCCAGCATTTTTTTGCGCTCTGGCTCTGTCGCCAATTGCCAGCATTGAAAGCGTAACTTGGCATTGGGCATGCGATCAAAGATCTTTGTCCATAACTGCAGGGTGAAATCATTCAATTTCCTGATGTTTTGAAAGCAGCCAAACGTGATATAGCCATTTTTCAATGCAGGTAAAGGAGGAACGGAAGCCAGCAGTTCACTGTACGCAGGTGGTGTGAGACATAGTCTGGTCGATGGCAAATACCAAATTTGCTCGGTAAAATATTCACTGTGGGTCTCAGGAACTGAAATCCTGTCTGCCAGGAGATAGTCCATGCCAGGTACGCCTGTTGTCGCAAAATAACCCAGCCAGCTTACTTGCAATGGGGCAGGCTTGAATGCGAACACTGGCAGGCGGTTGTGTGCAGTGTGACCAGCAAGATCAATGAGTATATCGATGCCATCCTCATGAATCATGCGTGCAGCGCTGGCGTCATCTATATTTTCAATCACTTTCCATCCGCTGAAAAACGGTTTAATGCGTGCGGTCAGCGCGTCATCACGCACTTTACTGGAATACGCATACAGTTCTATCTGTCGCAGGTTGATGTTGCTGATGACGTTTTCCAGGAAAAAACCAACAGGGTGCAAACCAAAATCGCCTGAGACAAAACCTACTCTCAAACGTCTTTGCTCCTGTGATACGGGAAGACATTTCCACTTATTATAGGCTCGTGCGTGGGTAAGCAACCTGGCTGCATATCTGTTGACTTCACTCTGGTAATACTCGGGTGTTACAAGGTCGCCAAAGCATAAGTTGAAAAGCATGCTGCTGTAAGCGTCAAAGTAGTCAGGGTCGATCGTCGTGGCTGCCTTGTAGTAATCTATGGTTTCATTTTGCCTGCCAGTATCCCTGAGAAGATTGCCCAAGCTAACCAGGGCCCAGGTCTTGGTCGTGAATTCTAGAGCACAAGCTGCACGAAAACTTGCCTCAGCTTCGTCCAGTTTTCCAATGTCAGAGTAAGCTTTGCCCAAATTGTAATGAGCGATTCCTGCATCTGGTTTGAGTGCCACTGCCTTCAAATAGGCTGAGATCGCCTCTTCTTTTCTTGATTGGGTGTTGAATACCGTTCCCAGGTTGTAATAAGCTTCATACCGGTCTGGAGCAACCTCCAGCAATCTCCTGTAGCTGGCTTCTGCCTCTGCAAGTTTACCTTGCCCTTGCAAGATCCAGGATATATGCCAAATGGTATCTGCATGATCGGGTTGCATTGCCAGGGCCCTGTTATACAACTGCAGTGCTGCATCATGTTGTTTGCGGTCAGTTTCCAGATTGGCCATCAGTAGCAACAATCCCATTTCTTGTGGAAACTTTTCGACAGCAATGGAAGCAAGCGAATGCGCAGCAACTTTATCGTCTGTAGTGACGTAAGTTTCGATCAGGTCGTAATAGGCATCCAACATGTTGCCATCGAATGCGAGTGCCTTGCGAAATTCAGAGATAGCGGATGAATAGTCAGCCTGCTCCTTGGCAAGCACTCCTTTGTTGTAATAAATGTAAGCGTCACCTGGATTCAGGGTCTGCGCCTGTTTCAGTGCCTCTGCTGCTTCAGCAAATTTCTTTTGCATACGCAAAGCTACACTCAGGTTGATATAGGCATCTGCAAATGTGGGATGGCTGTTGATCGCCTCCCGATAGCATTGTTCCGCCTGCGCAATATCTCCTGATCTCAGAATGCTGTCAGCCTGCTCTTTGAGGTTTGTTGCCTTGAGTAGCGACTCTTCCGCAACGTTCACTTGTGTCTGCTGAGTTGCCTGAAGTGTTTTCTGGTCTGCAGGAACCGCTACTTCCTTGCTACGAAACAAGCTGAGAATTTTTTCAAACATTTTTTGATCTTGAAAATGGGTATTGTATCTGGGTAATTATCGCAAAATCCCACTGTGTTTGGTGAGTGAAAGGCAGGTTTTTGTACGCACCTTGCATTCAAGATTCAATAAAACGAAATCATGAAGATAGGTAAGAGCGCTAGTATTTTTAGAATAAACTTGGCTACTACGGTTGTTTTTTTGAACATCGTTCTGATCGCAACTCAGACGGCTGGAGAAAGCGTCAAAGAGTGCGGCACTAATCTGGATATTGCGTTTGATCCCCTTGAAACTCTTGTCTCAACTTCTATCGACAAATGCTTGTTGACAGATGCCAGAAGTAGTAACGCAGTCAGTAATGACACACACTTTCAAGAGTAAATTATTCTGCTGATTCTATTTCGGGAGAAAACGCATTGAAATCCAGCGCTCTGCATATTTTGAATGTTCTGTTGCAGGATTAAATTTACAACTTTCAAATATGCGAAGGCTTTCTACATTATGGTTGTCGTCGGTGCTTTCCCATTCAATGCTGATCTCTTTAGGGCTACCATTTTCTGAAATAGTTCCACTAACGACAATACCGCGTCCCAGTTCTGCAAAATCGGGAATTCTTAGCAAGCTTGATGCCGAGCAGCTATGACGTAGAAGTTCTGGTTGTGTTCCATTTTTGGGTTCAATATTCCAGGTATGCTGCATTTTGATTGCCCTGGATTGCCCATCAGGATCTGGAGGCAATTGGCATGATCGTAGAGATTTAATAAAGGCATTATCTAAAACTCTGTATCCACTACTCTTTATCAGAACAATATTATTTATCTTTCCAGCATCAGTGGTTGTTGCATCAATCTGTGCTGTACCTTCTAGCTCACGACGTAACGCACTTCTGGGATATTCTGGCCTGGGGCAGGATTTGAAGGCATTAACAAAGCCATGGTGTCTATTGAAATTAAAGGTCTTTGTATACCATGTTGGTATCACACTTTCTTCGCCAGGTTGTGGAGAAAATTTGCACTCTATCATGGTTTTTCTGACGGCATTATCGAGACTCTTGAATCCGCTGGATTTGTCGACAATCACATCTCTGACTAAACCGTCTTTTCTTACAACATATTTGACTACCACACTCCCGAGCTGACCGTTTTGTGAAGGAACTGGTCCATTTATAGTATCGCAGTCATTCAGGCTGGGACCTGGACTTTTGTCTTTGACAGGAGATTTAGAATTTTCGAAAGGATAGTATGTTTGCCCCAATGAATATGAGGCAGTGCTAATGAATTGTAAAAATAAAAAAGCTGACCGGAATTTAGAGAAATTGATTTTCATTGGGTTAATGTTGAGACGGGAAATGAAGTTGAACGTAACGCGTTTGCGTTACGTTCACTTTTTCGCTTGCTTATTTGACCCAACTATCCTTCAATGTCGTTACCCGGTTAAACACCGGCTTGCCAACAACTGAATCCACACGGTCAGCCACAAAATAGCCATGGCGTTCAAACTGCAAACGGGTATCCGGAGTGATCGTTGCGAGGCCAGGTTCTACGTAGGCGCGTACTACTTCCAGTGCATTTGGGTTCAGCAAGGCCATGAAGTCTTTGCCGCCGGCATCGGGATTTGCGTCAGTGAATAAACGGTCGTAAAGGCGGACTTCGGCTTCCAGTGCGTCGGCGGCATTAACCCAGTGCAGGTTGCCTTTGACTTTGTAGTTGGCGCTGCCTTCGGTACCGGATTTGCTGTCGGCGAAGTAGTTGCAATGGACGGCGATGACCTTGCCGTTCTCATCCTTGTCGCAGCCTGTGCATTCAACCACGTAGCCATAACGCAGACGCACTTTGTTACCGGGGAACAGGCGGAAGTAGCCTTTGGCGGGTTCCTCCATGAAGTCTTCCTGTTCTATCCACAGTTCTTTGCCTATGGTGAATTCACGGTTGCCCAGCTCTGGGTGGTGCGGATGGATAGGTGCGGTGCAGGCGATGTTTTCGCCTTCGGGGAAGTTGTCGATGATGAGTTTCAGCGGACGCAGTACGGCAGTGGCGCGCGGTGCTTTGGGGTCGAGGTCTTCGCGCAGGCAGCCTTCCAGCGTGCTGTAATCGATCCAGCCATCGGAGCGGGTCACGCCTATGCGTTCGCAGAACAGTTGCAATGATTCTGGCGTGTAACCACGGCGGCGTATGCCGACGATGGTGGGCATGCGCGGGTCGTCCCAGCCGTTGACGATGTTTTGTTCTACCAGTTGACGCAGCTTGCGTTTGCTGGTGACGACATAGGTCAGGTTCAGACGGGCAAATTCATATTGTTGCGGAACTGGTTTTTTGAAGAACCCACCTTCGGCGGCGCGCTCTATGATCCAGTCATAGAAAGGGCGGTGATCCTGGAATTCCAGTGTGCAGATTGAATGGGTAATGTTTTCTATTGCATCAGACAAGGGATGCGTGTAGTCATACATAGGGTAGATGCACCATTTATCGCCAGTGCGGTGGTGGTGGGCATGGCGTATGCGGTAGATGGCAGGGTCACGCATATTCATGTTGGGTGATGCCATGTCTATCTTGGCACGCAGGATGTGTTCACCATCCTTGAATTCACCAGTCTTCATGCGGCGCAGCAAGTCCAGTGACTCTGCGGGTGCGCGGTCGCGGAACGGGGAGTTCACACCGGGCTTGGAAAAATCACCACGGTTGGCGGCCATGTCGGCAGCGCTTTGGCTATCGACATAGGCATGGCCTGCACCGATCAGGTACTCGGCGATTTCATACAGGCGCTCAAAATAGTCACTGGCGTAGTGTAGATGTTCTTCACCCTTGTTGTTCCAGTCAAAGCCCAGCCATTTGACGCTGTCCATGATGGTATCGACATATTCCTGATCTTCTTTCTCAGGATTGGTGTCATCAAAGCGCAGGTGGCAACGGCCCGCGTAATCGCGTGCCAGACCAAAGTTCAGACAGATGGACTTGGCATGTCCTATGTGCAGATACCCGTTTGGTTCTGGCGGGAAGCGGGTGATAACCGTGGGCAGGCCATCGCGGGCGTATTTGCCCGCAGCCTGGTCGTTGTCGATGATGGCGCGCAGGAAGTTGGATACCGGTGCAGGTGTTGTATTATCGTTATTTTTTATATCTTTGCTCATAGCTAATCACTGTTGTGAACCTTGTAAGGCACATTATAAATAGGGACATGACAAGCATTTTACCGTAGCGCAGCATGGATGGCGCGAAGTTTGGTTATGCAAGGGGCTGGAATACCGGCCTGAAGAGAATATCAGGTTGAGTGCACCTTAAAAAGTGGCTGATCTGACAATGCTAAATTCACATTTCGCTGGCTTCAACGCGGTTCCGCCCACATTTTTTTGCGTGATACAGGGCATTGTCTGCCCGTTTCATCATTTCATTGATATTGTCAGGATGATAGTAGGCGGTGACACCAAAACTGGCAGTCTTTTTGCCGACGATCTCAAATTCATGGTTGGCGATCGCGCAGCGCAGTTTTTCGGCGGTGGCAATGGCGGCATGGATGGTGGTTTCACGGAAAACCACCAGAAATTCTTCGCCACCCCAGCGCCCCACGGCATCCATGCTGCGTACATGATCTTGCAAAATGCGGGCGATATTGATTAAGACCTGGTCGCCCGTTTGATGGCCATGGGTGTCGTTGACTTGCTTGAATAAATCAATATCAACGATGGCAAGAGAAAAGGCCGTGCCATAGCGCTGGCTGCGATGATGCTCTTCTTCCAGTATCTGTTCCAGTTTCAGGCGATTGAACAGGCCGGTCAGCTTGTCTGTGCTGGATAATAGTTCCAGGTCATGATTGCGCAACTCCAATTCACGGGTGCGGGCGATCACAAGGTTTTCCAGGTTGGCATTCACTTCCATCATGGATTTATGACTGCTTTCCAGTTTCTCCGCCATTTGGTTGAAGCCTGCTTCCAGCTCTTGCAATTCGCCACCAGAATTGGCGGTGATGCGGGTATCTAGTGCGCCTTTTTCCATGCGGTGCACGCCGTCCAGCAAACGCGATAACGGGCGTGTCAAATCGCGGCTCATGCGCAAAGCCAGTATCGATGCACAAACGGTACCAACCAGGCCTATCAGTACACTCAGTGCCACGAAGACATTCTTGGACTGGCGACTGGTATGGGTGCTCAGCTCCAAATAGACACGCCCCAATAGTTTGGGCTGGGCAGCCTTATCAGTGGGAGTGCGGTCGAATAAATCAAAAGAATCGGATTCAGCCTTGCCCTGATAGATGGGGGCTGCAAATATCAGGGATTCATGGTCACCACGTATGACTTTGCCATTATCTGCCGCATGTGCGTGTTCTGGCCCCAGTTTGCTTGGTTTGCCACTGACTGCCAGCACCTTGTTGTCTGCATCGGTGATGACCACAGCTTTGGCGTCATCTTCTTTCATGACTGATTGGGTCAGCGCTTGCAAAACTTCGCGGTTGCCGGAGAATGCGCCGTATTCGCTGGCGGGTGCCAACTGGCGGGCAATAACGGTACCGCGTGCCTTGATGGCTCCATCAATTTCAGTGATGCCGACAATGACGACCATCAACACCAGCAACACTGAAATTATCCAGACTGGCGCCAGGGCCAGGAATAGTATGCGATGAGCGAGTGGCCAGTTCTTCATTGGACACGCTCCGTTGGTGATTTTAATTTGCGCATCAGACTGGTTTCATCTTCAATTTCCAGACTTAGTGAACGGCTTACCTGGGTATTTACATTGACACTGAAATGGCGCGGATATTGAGGCAATGGCAGGTACGCAGGGGAGGGCAAAGCTTGTATGACTTCAGCAACTTGTTGGGCTATCTGCGCTGGTGAGCTATATACGGCGGCCAGAGCACCTGCCTTGACATAGGCAGCAGAGAAGCCGAACAAGGGCACTTTTTGACGGTAGCTGGTCAGCAGGATGCTGGGAATATTATTGCGGTTGTAGATGGCAGCATCTGGTAGCGCCAGCAAGCTGTCGCTCATGTTGAGCAAACGGCGCAAAGCGGGCAATAATTCAGAATCATCGTTGACGGTTTCTATACTGATCTGCACATCCGTATCTTTGGCTGCAGTTTGCAGGCCGGTGAGCATTTCTGCACTTTCCTTGCTTAGCAAAATGCCCAGGCGATTGCGTCCAGGCAGAGCCGCACGGATCAGACTTAGTTGCCTGCTCCATGGCTGGTCAAAATAAATCGCAGAAAAATGATGTGGGTCTTGATTGCGTCCATATTGTTTGGCAATCTTTTGAAAGGTATTGCGTGGCACCATGACATTCATGACTGCCATGGCAGGTGGTTTTTGTGCTATGGCAGTCATGGCGGGTGTGCCAACGGCAATCAAGACTTGATTGCTGGCATTGCGAGGCAAATCCTCATTTTTATATGCTGACAATATCAGGACTTTGACTGTACTCTTGCTGCTACCTTGCGTCAGCAAATTGCTTAACTGGGTGGAGAACTCTGTATAGGCCGGGCCATCTTCACTTAGTAATATGGTGACATTGTCGATGGCCAGGCAAGGCCGGGCCAGCATCAAGCTCAGGCTTAACGTTAGCCACCTGCCTGCATATTGCAGATACCTGATTAAAGCCATCGCATGTTTCAAAGGTCCAGCCTGAAGTTTAACCTCACGGCGCGCCCCGGCAATTCATTATCACGCCGGTACTCAAAATATCTGGAATCAGCAAGATTCTGGGCGATCACAGAGCATTCAGCGGCCTTGCCGCCAAGCTTGAACTGGTAAGTGAGTTTGCCATCCAGGCGGCGGTTGCCATTGATGAAGTAACCACGGTTTTCACGTGGATTATAATCCGTGGAATTGAACTTGGTTTTTGCTACCTGATATGCCACCACGCTACCGCTCCACTGGTCATTGACTCTATGGCTGAGCATCAGGCTATGATTGTATTTCGGGAGTGAATCGCTGTAAATGACTCCATTGACATTGTCGCTTTTGACACCGCCACCAGAGAGCCCATAGATGAGCCTGGTTTTGTCAGTCAGTTGCGCCTTTAATTGCAATTCATAACCACGCATGACAGCAGTGCCCGCATTCAGGTTGCCACCAGCAGCAGAACGTTTATTTCTGACATCAATCAATTGGCTATAATCGTCATAAAACAGACGGAAATCAATATCCAGTTTGCGATATTTGCCGATATAACCCAATTCTGTGGACTTTACCCGCTCAGTCTGCATCTCAGGTAGGCTAGGATAAAATTCAGGGCTGCGCCAATAAGTGTCATACACTTTTTCATAAGCCGAAGGTGACCGCGTAGCGCGAGAATGGCTGAAGCGCAAGGTATGGCCGGGTTGTATGTGCCAGTTGACCGCAATCCTGGGCGTGGTATCAGTGCCAGTGTAGGTATTGTTTTCTGTCATGCCGCCAACATTGAAAACCAGGTCAGGGCGGGCGCGCCATTCCAAGTTGGCAAAAAAGCGGCGCAAGTGATAAGGGAAGTCGCCATACAGATATTGATTATTGCCTACACCAAGATAATAAGGGGCATATGTCTGGTCATAGCGTATGCTGCCACCCCAGACCAGTCGCGCATTCTTGAATGGCGAAAAAGTGTGTTGCACTTCCAGGTCATAGCGCCGCAAGATGGCATCGCCATCACTGACACCATCTGAATCTTTCAATCGGGCATACACTCTTTCCACCGTATGAAAGGCTTGCACTGATAGTTCGCCTCCGGCTTCCAGCGCACGCCGCCAGTGCAGCATTTCAAAATGGTTTTCTGCCCGCCTGCTGATGGCCGAGACATTATTGTATTCACCTACTTCGCGTGGCCCTCCGTTATAACCGAACTGGAATTCCAGGGTGTCGGCAGAATTGACCTGATAGTCTGCGCGCAGGTTCAGGTTGTGTATGGTTTTGTTGTCATATTTGTTCAGGTTCCAGAAAGTGAAAACAGAAGTTGGTCTCTTGATGGTGTCATCTTCGCCTTTGTCGTCCCTGATGCTAGCAGTGAGCCGGTAACTTAACGCACCAATCTTACTTCCATAGCGGAATATGCCTTCTTTGCGGCCATTACCAAATGCCATGGAAACAGTCTTGCCCTGGGTCTCAGCCGGGTGGCGAGTGATGATATTGATGACACCGGAATAAGAGTTGGCGCCATAACTGGCAGAGTCCGGGCCGCGTATGACTTCTATGCGCTCTATATCATCCAGAATAATGGGCAGGTCACTCCAGTTCACGCCGCCAAACAGGCTGGCATACACCGACCTGCCGTCTATCAAGACCTGCATGCGGTCTGAGGTAGTGGTGGTGACCATGCCATGATAGGCAACCGTGCTGTCTGCTGAATAATAGGGATCAGCATGATAGGCCACATACATGCCTGGTACCAGGCGAAAAATCTCGGATAAGTCCCATGCACCAGAGTCCCTGATCATCTGTCTGTCGATGATGGTAACTGCAATCGGGGCTTCATTGATGGGTTGTGACAAACGTGAGGCGGACAAGACCACAGGCATATCATCCAAAAATATCGATTCTTCACCGCCTCCCGCTATTGCAACTTGATGAAGCAATGAAAAAAACAGGACTATGCAGCCAGCGCCACTTTTCAGTCGTTTGCCAGTGAGATTGCTATGGAAGTCGCGCCTTTTTTTTGCTAACAAGATATGCCCCAGAGCCAAAAAATGCATTGATTCAGAGTAACACAGCACGGATAGACGAATGTAGCCTAAATGCAAAGTGTAGAGCCAGAAGGCATCTGCGCCCAATGGGAAATGTTGTTTTTATGGCGAATATTTTCGAACATGATGCTTTATTTGAAATTTGTATAATAGGCAAATTAAAACGCAATTTATTGACGGCATGATGAATTGGCAGGTGTGAACAAGCAGAAAATTAAAGTTAAATTAATATAAATTGCATATTTGAAAACTTCGTTGAGGCAAAACTTCTGAACAGCTTGGGCAACAGGTAGAATAGCGGCATGACTACAGATTTAATTACCTCCCCTGAAGCGAGCAATGAAGTTGCCGTGAGCACGCCCTACGAGCCTGCCTTTGTCCACCTGCGCATCCACTCTGAATATTCGATTGTCGATGGCCTGGTGCGTATTGATGATGTCATTAAGGCAGCAGTAAAAGATAAACAGCCAGCAATGGCTATTACTGACTTGGCGAATTTGTTCGCCATGGTGAAATTTTATAAAGCCGCACGCGGCAAGGGCATGAAGCCTATCGCTGGTTGCGATGTCTGGATCAGCAATGATGTTGACCGTGACAAGCCATCCCGGCTGCTTTTGCTGGTCAAGAACAAGCTCGGTTATTTACAGTTATGCGAATTGCTGGCACAAGCCTGGCTGACGAATCAGCATAAGGGCCGTGCAGAAATCCGCTATGAATGGTTGCAGAGTATTTTTGAAGAGGGCAAGGGCGGCGGCCTGATTGCCATCTCTGGCGCGCATTTTGGTGATGTCGGTGTCGCTATCGATAATGGCAATCTTGAGCTGGCAGAGCAAAATGCCAGACGCTGGGCCAGTATTTTCCCCGACCATTTTTATATAGAAATACAAAGAGCAGGCCAGGCGAACATGGATAACCATGTGCGCGCTGCCGTGGCTCTGGCTGGCAGACTCAAATTACCGGTAGTGGCAACCCATCCTGTGCAATTTATCAGCAAGGACGATTACACTGCCCATGAAGCGCGCGTTTGTATTGCAGAAGGCGATATGCTGGCCAATGGCCGCCGCGTGCGCAGGTTCAATGAGCAGCAATGCTTCAAGACCCAGGCTGAGATGGCAGAACTGTTTGCTGACTTGCCCGCTGCCTTGCGCAATTCAGTCGAAATAGCCAAGCGCTGCAATCTGATGCTGGAACTGGGCAAGCCCAAGTTGCCGGATTTTCCTACGCCTGAAGGCATGACCATCAATGACTTCCTGGTGCATGAATCCCAGCGTGGTCTTGAATTCCGTCTTAATCATCTTTTCCCGAATGAAGAAAAGCGCGAGAAAGAGCGCGCCCGTTATGAGGCTCGCCTGAAGTTTGAGACTGACACCATCATCAAGATGGGTTTCCCTGGTTACTTCCTCATCGTTGCTGACTTTATCCAGTGGGCCAAGAACAATGGCGTGCCGGTCGGGCCTGGCCGTGGTTCTGGTGCAGGTTCTTTGGTCGCGTATTCGCTGTTGATTACCGATCTTGATCCTTTGCAGTACAACCTGCTTTTCGAACGTTTCCTTAATCCTGAGCGGGTATCCATGCCCGACTTTGATATTGACTTTTGCCAGGAAGGCCGCGACCGGGTTATTCAATACGTGAAAGACCGTTATGGCAAAGAAGCAGTGTCGCAGATCGCTACTTTCGGTACCATGGCCGCTAAGGGCGCGATACGCGACGTCGGACGAGTGCTGGATTTCGGTTACATGTTTTGCGACGGCGTCTCCAAACTGATTCCATTCAAACCGGGCAAGCAAGTCACGATTGCCGAAGCCATCGTTGAAGAGCCCTTGCTGGCAGAGCGTCAGGAAAACGAGGAGGAAGTCAAAACCCTGCTCGACCTGGCGCAACAGGTAGAAGGCATCACCCGCAATATCGGTATGCATGCCGGTGGTGTATTGATTGCACCAGGCAAGCTGACAGATTTTTGCCCGCTGTACACCCAGGGCGGTGATTCTGGCGTGGTATCTCAATACGACAAAGACGACGTCGAGGCCGTTGGCCTGGTCAAGTTCGACTTTTTGGGCTTGACCACGCTGACCATTCTTGACAGGGCAGTGCGCTATATCAAGATGATGGACCCGGCCATGGCAGATTTCGATCTGGCCAAGTTGCCGCTGGATGATAGAGCTTCGTATGAATTGCTGACAAAGGCCAAGACCGTGGCTGTGTTCCAGCTGGAAAGTCGCGGCATGCAAGGCATGCTGAAAGATGCGCGTCCTGATCGTTTTGAAGACATTATTGCGCTGGTGGCTTTGTACCGCCCTGGTCCTATGGACCTGATCCCGGATTTCTGTAAGCGCAAGCATGGTGAACGCTTCGATTATCCTGATCCCCGTACCGAAGGCATTTTGTCTGAAACCTACGGCATCATGGTGTATCAGGAGCAGGTTATGCAGATGGCCCAGGTGGTCGGTGGCTACTCACTCGGTGGCGCGGATTTGCTGCGCCGTGCCATGGGTAAAAAGAAAGCAGAAGAGATGGCTGAACATCGCCAGATTTTCCGTGATGGTGCTGCCAAGGATGGTTTGCCGCAAGAAAAAGCCGACGAGATTTTCGATTTGATGGAAAAATTCGCGGGCTATGGTTTTAATAAATCCCATGCTGCCGCGTATGCCTTGCTCTCCTATCACACAGCGTATCTGAAGGCCCACCATGCTGCTGCCTTCATGGCAGCCAATATGTCGCTGGCCATGGATGATACTGACAAGGTCAAAATCCTGGTCGAAGATGCGATCGATATCTGCAAGCTCAAAATGCTGCCGCCAGATATCAATCTGTCCGATTATCGTTTCATGCCAGTTGCCGAACCTGGCAAAAAATCGAGCCAGATACGCTATGGTATGGGTGCCGTCAAAGGTTCTGGCCAGAATGCGATAGAAAGCATCATCACCGCCAGAAAGGATGGCGGACCATTTAAGGATTTGTTTGACTTCTGCAAACGTGTTGATAAACGCCAGGTCAACCGCCGTACTGTAGAGTCATTAATACGTGCCGGTGCCATGGATTGTTTAGGCAAAGACCGCGGCATTTTGCTGGCAACCGTCGATTTTGCCCTGGAAGCAGCGGTGCAGGCAGAGGCTGCAGCAAACCAGGTCAGCCTGTTTGGCGATGACGATGATTTGATCGCGCCGCCAGATTATCTGGACGTGCCTCCATGGACCGACAAGAAGCGCCTGACCGAAGAAAAACTGGCGCTCGGCTTTTATTTGTCCGGCCATCTGTTTGATTCGTATGCGCCAGAAGTACGCCAGTTCATCAAAACAACGCTGGCCAAGCTGGAACCTTCACGCGATTTGCGCCTGATTTGCGGCATCATCACCGGTGTACGCACCCAGATGACGCAACGTGGCAAACTGCTCATCGTCAGCCTCGATGATGGCACTGCCGTGGTTGAGGTGACGGTGTACAGCGAGATCATGGAAGAGTTCAAATCCCTGTTCAAGGAAGATGAATTCCTGGCGGTGCTGGGCAAAGTGTCTGAAGACAGGTTCTCTGGCGGCTTGCGTATCTCGGCAGAAAAAGTCATGGACATAGGCCGTGCACGCGTGCAGTTTTCGCAAGGTCTGCGTCTGACACTGACATCAACTGCAGACACCAAAAAGCTGCAAGAGATGTTGAAGCCACATCTGAACGCAGACGGCTGCCCGGTATTGATACGATATCAGAACGCCAATGCCAGCGCTGAGCTGTATCTGTCTGACCAGTGGCGGGTGAACCCGGACGATGTTTTGCGGCAAAACCTGGGTGAGTGGCTATCCATGAAAAATGTCAAAATTGAATACGCCTGATTCCATGAATGTCGCCAGTGTACTGCCAGTAGGGGGCGGTTTCATGTCAATGGAGCCGCAAACAGGCTGGCGTCAGTCATTGCCGCATCAGATACTGACAGGCTTGCCGCTGACCCTGTTTTTCCCTGTGGGCGTCATGTATGCAGGCGTGCTGCTGTTTTATATCAGTCTGATACTATCGGGTGGCTACCTGAAGAAGATCCACAGGATCAGACAAAGTGCCATGCTGCTACCAATACTTGGCCTTAGCCTGGTCAGTATTGTCCTGGCTGCCATGCAAGATATCCCGCCAGAGATCAGTGAGGATTTCTGGCCCGGGGTTTGGCATTACCAGACGTATTTGTTTCTATTGCCTTTTCTGTCCGTGACTGCAGGTTTGTGGCAACGGCGGGCGATGTATGTGTTTTTTGCCGGTGCAGTGCTGGCAGCGACGTTGTTTGTGGCCAATTTTTTCCATCTCCTGCCGGTCAATACCGTCTTTCGAAGCTATGTGATTTATGAGGGTAACAAATCCATCTTGCTGGGCATATTGATGGCGATTTCCGCAGCCTGGATGTTGCATGATTTGCGCACGCACCGTGACCACCTGGTATGGCGCGTGCTGGCAGTGGTATATGTCGCCGCAGCTCTAGTCTTGCTGGCAAAAACCAGGACGGCCACCCTGCTGTTTTTCATCTTGTGTGGCGTACTGCTTTTGCGTCAGCTAGGCTGGTCATGGCGTACCGTAGCCTTGCCTTTGATCTTGCTGGCAGTATTGGGCGGTGGCTGGAAATATGCATTGAGCCTGCCGCCACCGACAACTTGTGAAGTGCGACTGGTGCAAGCAGGACCGTGGGAAATTTTCAAACTGCGCAGCCTGTGCACTGTGCATCAATTGCATGACTTTTCTCAGGGCCGCAAAGTCAATGATGACGGCATGCGTCTGGAACTTTACAAGATCACTAGCGAGATCATAGCTGAGAAGCCCCTGGCAGGTCATGGCATTGCTACCTGGATGTATCTTTACCAGCAAAAAGCCAAGGGTCTGATCAGTTCTACCATGACCACGCCACACAATGATTACCTGTTATACCTGACAGAAGTAGGGGGTATTGGCTTGTTTTCCCTGCTGGTGATCTGGGCGACACAATACTGGGTCGCTTATTGTATGGCCGTTCATGAAAATCCCAATACCAGGGAAATGGCCATGCCCTTGCTTATGCTGACCATCGCCATGATGCTGGGCGGCATGTTCAATGCAATATTGCGCGACGGCGTGTTTGGCATGGCTTTCATGATTTTGCTGGCGATACCGCTGGCTGGCATGCGCAGTAAAAACTGATCGCCAGACTGACAATGATTTAAGTGCTGGCCATAGTGACTGGCTGGCACCAAGACAGGATATGAATTTCACAATATGAGTTTGATCAATAAAGAAACTATCGATGTATTTCGCCGCTTATGGTTGGCCATCACACCTTATCGTTCCAGGGTGTGGTGGGCATTGCTGACCATGCTGGGTACGGCTTCGACAGAAGTCATGTTCCCCAAGGTGCTGGGTTATATCCTCGATCATGGATTTAATGGCGATGCAAAAAAACTGGCCTTATGGATGGTGCCTACTGCCATCATTGCGATTTTCCTGTTTCGCGGTATCTGTACATTTACCACCAGTTATCTGATGACCTGGGTCTCGACCAAGTTGCTGAACCAGCTGCGCGCCAAGGTATTTGACCGCATATTGAATGTGCCCATCAGCTTCTATCAGAGCGAATCGAGTGGGCGCATCATCAACACCATCATGTTTGAGGCGCAGCAAATTGTCGAGATGCTCAAGGTTTCGATGACCACGCTGTTCCGTGACTCATTGACGGTGATGGTCTTGCTGGCTGCCTTGTTGTGGCGTAACTGGCAGTTGACTATCATTGCACTCGTCATGATGCCTGTCATGGCTCTTCTGGTGCGCGGTGTCAGCAAGCGCTTGCGCAAGCTCAACCAAAGCCAGCTAGACGTCAGCAATGAACTGACCCAGGTGATAGAAGAAGCCACCCGCGCCAGCCAGGTGATACGCATTTTTGGTGGGCAGAAATATGAACAGGAAAGGTTCGAAGCCAAGAATGAAAAATTGCGCGGCTATGCCATGCGTACCACAATTGCCGTGGCATCTACCACGCCATTGACTCAACTGGCGGCGGCCATTGCGGTGGCTGTGGTCATCATGTTTGCGGTGTCGCAGGCAGCACAGGACTCCACCACGGCAGGCCGCTTCATAGAATTTGTCAGTCTCATGATGCTGTTGCTGACGCCATTGAAACGCTTGGCAGACCTGAATGGTCCCATGCAACGCGGCATGGCAGCGGCAGAATCGGTATTCGCCCTCATTGATACCCTGCCTGAAACCGATAGTGGCAAAGCCTTGCCTGCCCGCGCGCAGGGCAAGCTGGAATTTGTCCATGCCAGCTTCTCTTACCCCGGCCAGGAGCAGGAAGCCCTGAAAGACATCAACCTCAGCATTGCACCGGGCGAGACTATTGCTCTGGTGGGCATGTCTGGCGGCGGCAAGACTTCGCTGGTGAATTTGGTACCACGTTTTTACACGCCAGATTCTGGCGATATCCTGCTTGATGGCCTTTCCTTGCAAGACATTTCACTAAGCAGCCTGCGGGAACAGATCGCCATGGTCAGCCAGAATGTGGTGTTGTTTGATGACACCCTGGTGTCGAATATTGCCTATGGCGATTCCAATCCTGACCCTGCGCGCGTGGCAGCGGCCGTGCAGGCAGCACACCTGACCGATGTCGTGCGTGATCTGCCAGATGGTTTGAATACCATGATAGGTGACAACGGCATGCGCCTGTCAGGTGGGCAAAGGCAGCGCCTGGCGATTGCCCGCGCCATCTATAAAAATGCACCTATTCTCATTTTGGATGAAGCGACGTCTGCACTCGACAGTGAATCTGAGCGCGCCGTGCAGGCTGCCCTGGATGAACTGATGCTGGGCCGCACTACGCTGGTGATTGCCCATCGCTTATCCACCATAGAGCGCGCCAGCCGCATTGCCGTCCTGGTGGACGGGCAGATCGTTGAAATGGGTACACATGCAGAATTGCTGGATAATGGCGGTACTTATGCCAACCTGCATCGCCTGCAATTTGCAGCGTGACGCTATTCGTTTCATTGTGATTTCAAAGGAAGACTGATGACAAACGCCATTTCCCGTTTCCCAGTTCCAGAAATAAAAGACCTGCCTGACGATATACGCGAGAAGGTTTTGGCCGTGCAGGAAAAGGCTGGCTTTGTGCCGAATGTATTCCTGACGCTGGCGCACAGGCCAGATGAGTTCCGCGCCTTCTTTGCCTATCATGATGCCCTGATGCTGAAGAGTACAGGCAACCTGAACAAGGCAGAGCGTGAAATGATCGTCACTGCTACCAGCGCCAAAAACAATTGCCTGTATTGCGTGGTAGCCCATGGTGCCATCTTGCGCATCTATGCCAAGAATGTCCTGGTGGCGGATCAGGTTGCCGTCAATCATTTGAAGGCAGATATCACCGCACGTCAAAGCGCCATGCTGGATTTTGCCATCAAGGTTTGCCTGGATTCACAAAGCGTCAATGACGCAGACTATGCCTTGTTACATGGTCACGGCTTTGATGATGAAGATATCTGGGACATCGCTGCCATCACGGCATTCTTTGGCTTGTCCAATCGCATGGCAAATGTGATTTCCATGCGGCCAAATGAGGAGTTCTTCCTCATGGGACGAGCACCAAGATGAGTGTAGTCGTGCAACGTCCAGCAAGCCGCATACTCGTCATAGCACCCAACTGGATAGGCGACGCCGTCATGGCGCAACCTTTGCTGCAGTTGCTGAAACGAGATCATCCTGACGCCGCGATTGACGTGCTGGCACCCGCCTGGGTAGCGCCAGTTTTGCGCGCCATGGTGGAAGTGGATACGGTACTGGAAACTCCCTTCAAGCATGGTTCACTCCAATTGCGTGAACGCTGGCGCTATGCGAAAATCTTGCGCCAGCGTGGCTATGCAGCCGCCTACGTTTTGCCGAATACACTAAAGTTTGCGTTATTGCCCTGGATGGCGGGTATAAAGAAACGAGTGGGCTACAAAGGAGAAAGCCGTTACGGCCTCATCAATGTCATGCATCACGACAGCAAACCTGTGCCGCGTGCCATGGTTGCCTTTTATGCTGCACTGGCCAGCTCACCTGCAAAAGACCTTGCTTTGAGTTTTCCCAAACCACGATTGGAAATCAAGCCGCAGCAAATAGAAACGGTCTTGCGGGACATGGGTTTGTCAGCAAATCGTTTGCTGATTTGCCTCGCTCCGGGGGCAGAGTTTGGCAATGCCAAACGCTGGCCGGTTAGTCATTTCTCAGGATTGGCAAAAACGATTTTGCAAACGCATCCCGATGCACAAATTGTCTTGCTTGGGTCTCCCAAGGATATTGATGTTTGTAAACAGATTAAAGTCGCTTGCCCTGCAATATTTCAATTTGCAGGAAAAACCCAACTGGATCAGGCGCTTGCATTAATAGCGGCAAGTGACGCTTTGGTGTCGAATGATTCGGGGCTACTGCATATTGCCTCTGCGCTCAATCGACCCGTTATCGCCATTTACGGACCCACCGACCCGCTACATGCTCCCCCGTTTTCTGATGTTGCGCATTCCCTGTCATTGCAACTGGCTTGTGCCCCTTGCAGGCAACGGGAATGTCCTTTGGTGCATCATGATTGCATGAATAAGCTCGATACTGAGATGGTCTGGCAGCCTTTGCAGGCAATTTTGTCTTCTCATCGTTCGACGCTTTCGGCTCTGTCATGACTTACACAAGGCGTTTGATGGAGCAAGCCGCCGGTACTGCTTTGCCAGGCTGGGATATCGTGCAAATGGTCACGCAAGTGCGTCAATTCCGTAAAGGCGAGGAAGTTTTTGCTGCCGGCGAGTGGAAGCCATTTGTCTATGTGGTATCCACTGGCATTGTGAAACTGACTTATCTGGACATCGATGGGGTCGAGTGGATAAAGTCCTTCATTGGACCAGGAGATTTTTTTGCCTGCCCCAATGTGCTTGTATCTGGACAGCCCACGGATTATTTTGCGGCAGCAGTCGATGAGTGCGTATTGGAGCAAGTCGATTACGCAACTATCAAGGAATTGTGCGAGCAATTTCCACCATGGCAAAAAGCCATACGTCAATTGCTTGAGCAGCACATCGTCAGGAAAGAACAGCGTGAACGGGAGTTGCTCACCATGACCCCGGAAGATCGCTATCTTTCATTCCTGAAAACCTATCCCAATATGGCGGAGCAATTGCAATTGCGCGATATTGCCCGCTATCTTGGGGTAACACCCGAGGCACTGAGCCGCATACGCAAGCGATTACGAGTGTAGCTTGTTGCTGGTTGTAAGTGGCGGCGTTGCACTCGCTGAGGATGACAACTATCGCTTCACAAGGTTGACTTTAGCCAGAGAGCCGTCCTGCTGACCTTTTCGTATGATAAGGTCAAGTTGTTCGATAATGCCGTCATCCTTGGATGCCAATATGGCGAAATGGATGTAATCAACGGACAAGTGGCGATCAAGTACTTTGAAGGAGACGCCCGGTGGCATGGGTGTTTCTGGTGCCATGTCTGCCATGGCCTTGTTCAGGATAGTCTCTACTTTGCGTGGGTCAGGGTCGTAATGACTAAATAACATGACGTCTGTTCGCTTGCTTAATAGTTTTTTCAGGCGCGAGGGCAGTGAAAACAAGTCGTCTTCTACCAGCAATAATGCATTTTTTGCCTTATCAAATTCATCACCGTAGCTTGATCCACGAACGATCCCGACCATTTTTCCTTGCAAGTCGGCGATACTTGAAAATGAAAACGCCATGTCGCTTCGGACAACTACCCATACATGGGTAGCAAATGCGGGAAGGGAAAAACGCAAGGTCTGGGCGCGTTCTTTGGTTTTTGATAAGCCAAAGGCCAGACCTTCTCCCTCATTCAGGTTTTGCAATAAGCGCTTCCAGGGGTATCGCCTGAATTCGAATTGTAGGTGCAATTCCTTTTCAATATAGGCAATAGTCTGCTGGAAAACAGGGTTGATGGGTACTTGTGGGTTATTGGTGGCATTTGATTCTGCGATGAGTAAGACCACTTTGCGCGTCTCTATCGCCCATGTTGTAGCGGAGAGAAGCATGGGCAAAGTGCCCAAGAGCAGTCTTCTTTGCCGATGCATTTTTTTTAATATTGTTGCCATTTTCTTTTTCCCACAACGCGCGATTGGAAATCGCCAGTTTGGAAAATTATTTTACTCCTTCTGTTCCTGAAGCAAGTTCCATAAATATACTTTTAAGTTTATTTTTCAAATACATAGCTACCAGGCGCAACACCAAGATCGGCATCTGTCACAGCTCTTGCCTTGATTTGCGTATCGCTGGAATTTTTAGCCAGCCAGGCTTGCCAATGTGTCCACCATGAACCTGTTTCAGTTGTTGCGACTTTAAGCCAGTCCTCAGCTTGCTGGAAAGACTGCCCACGTTGATCTGCTGGCAAGTGCTGGTAACTGCGGTGCGCGTGGCCAGGTTCGGAGACGATGCCTGCATTATGACCGCCAGATGCCAGCACGAAGTCAATCGGTGCATCGGTGAGTATGTGGATTTTGTAGACGGAACGCCATGGGGAGACATGGTCGCGTGCCGTGCCGACCACGTACATTGGTACGTGTATATTATTCAATGCGACGGCATGTCCATGCACTTCATAGCGACCTTCAGCCAGGTCATTATGCAGGAACAAATGTTTTAAATACTCGCTGTGCATGCGATAGGGCATGCGCGTAGTATCTGAATTCCAGGACATCAGATCATTCGGTGAGTTGCGCGTACCTAATTGATATTCACGCATGATTTTCGACCAGATCAAGTCGCGCGAATTGAGTAACTGAAATGAGCCCGTCATCTGCTCGCCAGTCAGGTAGCCTTGCTCCCACATTTGTGCATCCAGCATGGCAATCTGGCTTTCATCAATGAACAGGCCGAGTTCACCCGGCTCGCTGAAATCTGTTTGTGCCGCCAGCAGATTCACCGTTTTTACAGGAGGTAGATGGTGCGTATATTCTTTTGCATGGTCGCTGGCTATCGCAGAGGCACCAATGCCTAGCAGCGTACCACCCAGGCAGTAACCAACTGTATGAACAGCCTTGTGCTGGGTGAGTTTGCCGACTTCTTCGAGTGCCGCAAAGAAACCACTATCGAGATAATCTTGCATACCCAGGTCACGGTCTTCCTTGCCGGGGTTTTTCCACGAGATCATGAATACGGTATGGCCCTGATTGACCAGAAAGCGCACCATGGAATTATGGGGTGACAAATCGAGGATGTAGTATTTCATGATCCAAGACGGCACGATCAGGATGGGCTCAGCAAATACTTTGCTTGTTTGCGGAGCATACTGTATCAGTTCTATCAGGTGATTGCGAAATACCACCTTGCCCTCAGTCACAGCAACATCACGACCAGGCTGATACGCCAGTTGCTCAGTTTTGTGCTCTCCGGCTTCGATCCCTGGCAGTTGAAATTCCAACCCATTGTCCTGCATCCAGTGGACTGCGCCAGTCATTAGATTCTTGCCGCCTGTCGCTTTGGTGTTAGCGATGACTTCGGGATTGAGTAAAGGGAAATTCGATGGAGCCACCATGTCCAGCAATTGCCTGGACATGAAGTTGACGACATTTTCATGATGTGCGGTGACGCCGCGCACACCCTTGGTGGCAACTTGCCAGAACTCTTGTCGTTGCAGGAAGTATTGGCTCATGGCATTGAAAGGCCAATTTGCCCAGCCTGCGTCGGCGAAGCGGGTGTCGCCTGCCACATTTTTTTCAGACTCTTCGGGTTTGCCTGTCAGCGCAGGCGCCAGCAATTGGGGCCAGCTGGCAACTTGTCTTTGCATCAGGTTGCCGAGTTCCAGCTGTTTGCCCGGTGACACGGCAATATGCATGGCCCAGTCCATCCAGGCCAGCGCCACGCTGGCTGGTGAGATACCGCCCGTCAATTTGGCAATATGGTTTTGTAAGGCCATATCGAGAGGATGCACCTCTGCCTCGCCGCCGCCAAGATAACAAAGCGGACGGTCCGGGTCTACATATCCGTCCTTTTGAGTGGTTTGTTGCGGGGTGGTGGCAGAGCTGTAATCAGTTTTCATTGGCGCATCCTCGTTGATGTTTGTCTATTCTGGCAAACATGTCAGTCTATTGAATTGATTCGAATCAATTGCATTGTGCAAATGCAGCAATACACTAAGAGTACTCCCTTTTGGTGAATTCAAGATGACACTGTTCAGACCATTATCTCTATGTAGCTACACTCAATTAGCGCCCTTGCGTCTCCTGAGAAAGTCCAATTCAGGAGTGCGAAAATCTCGTGTCAAAGAGAGTAAGCTCAAGGCTTTCGTGCAAAGTTTGATCTGCATCAATGTTTTGTTGATTGGCGTGCCAGCACTTGCCACAGAGAACCTTGAGCAAATCTGGAACATCGCTTTGCAGCGTAATCACTTGCTTGCTGCTTCGCAGCAAAAAGAGCAGTCGGCACAACATCAACTGGCTTCGGCGCAAGCAAACTACCTCCCTAAGTTGAGCCTGGAGAGTGGCTATATGCGAACGGAAAGCGAGCCTGCGGCAAAGGTGAATATACCAGCGCTGCCTATGCTGAAAGGTACTACGCTTCCGTTTGCTCAGGACTCTGCCTATTTCGGTGGGCTCAGCATTTCTGCACCCTTGTACACCAGCGGCAAAATCTCATCTGCGGTCGAGGCTGCCCAGGCCCAATCAGATGCGACACTGGCCCGCACTCAACTTACCCGCAGTGATCTCAAACTGGCGATTGCGCAAAGCTATATCGCCGTGTTGCGGGCCGAGCATGCCGTCAAGGTCAGTAGCAGCCATATTGCTGCAGTCAGCAAGCATGTTGATGATGTGCAAGCCTTGTTCGACAAGGGCTATGCAGCCAAGCATGATTTGCTCGCTACGCAGGTAGCGATGGCCAATGCGCTCCAGTTGGGGCTGCAAGCCAATAATGCACTTGAGTTGGCCCGTGCTGCATTAAATCGCTGGCTGGGGCGTGAATATGAAAGGGTCGTCGCGATACAGGATATAGCTGGCTTTGGCAAAGAATTCATCAATTCAGATTTACCAGTTTTGTTGCAATCTGCGAGCAATGATCGCAAGGAGCTACAAGAATTGTCAAAGCAAAGCCTGGCTTATAAAAAGCAGGCAAGTAGTGTCGCCGCCGGGCATTTGCCACAGGTCGGATTCACCGCTGGCTATAGCAAGCTGGAAAACCGTTACCTGGCAGAGGACAAGGGCTGGTATGTGGGTGTCGTCATGAAATGGGACTTGTTTGATGGTGGCTTGATACGTCACCAGGCTTCACAGCTTTCTGCTACTGCGCGAGCAATCAATGAGATGGAGGCCGATACCCGCGAGCGCATCGACTTGCAGGTGCGACAGTCTTGGCTCACGCAGCAAGAAACCAGAGCGCGCATGCAACTGGTGGACAAGGCAGTGGAGCAAGCCGAAGAAACGCTCTCGCTGGCGAGAGAAAGATACCGTTCAGGATTGGCACCGAATAGCGATGTACTTGATGCCGAGGCACGTCGCTTGCAGGCGCTCTCCAATCGCGACAATGCAATCTATGCCCATGAATTTGCTCGCTTGCAGTTGCTGCACGCAGCAGGTCAGCTGTAGTAAATGGAATATTTCAGTTTAAATATCTGTATTCAGGAAAAATGATGGAAAAAAAATCCAAAATGCTGGGCCCGGTCTTACTCGGCGTTGCTGCGGTGCTGATAGCCGGAGGATATTTTTATTATCTGGCGCAGTCCCGCAAGATGCCAGAAGGACTGATCGTCGCCAATGGCCGTATTGAGGGCGATCGTATCGTCGCTGCTGCCAAATACCCAGGTCGCATCACCAAGGTGTTTGCCCGCGAGGGTGATAGTGTGAAAGCTGGCACCGTCATAGCACAACTTGAAGATGACAGTTTTCAGGCAAAGGTTGAGCAGGCCCGGCAGGCATCCTATGCAACTGAGGCGCAAGTCCGTGCGGCTCAAGGTGCCCTTGACGTAGCTCAAAAAGAAGTTCCGCTGGGTATCAACGTGGCAGACGCAACGATTAGCCAGGCCCAGGCTGTTTATGCAAAAGCCAATGTAGTCGAACAGCAAGCGCGGCTTGATGCCCAGCGCCACAAGGACTTGTTTGACCGTGGTGTCATCGAGAAGCATCGGTACGAGCAGGCTGACCTGGCATGGCAGGTAGCGCAATCAGATGTCAAGGCTGCACAAGAAGCAGTGAATCGTGCCAGGCAGGGCTTGTCACAAGCACAGTTGGGCAATGACAAGGTCAAGGCGAAGCAACAGGACATCGCAGCTTTACAGGCTCAGCATGACCGTGCAAATGCTGCTGTGACAGAAGCCAATTCCGTACTTGCCGATCTGCTTATCAAATCACCAGGTTCTGGCGTGGTACTGACTCGTCTTCGCGAACCAGGGGAAGTCGTCATGCCTGGCGGGTCCATCCTGGAAATGGTTGATCTTGATCACTTGTATCTGAAGGTCTATGTAGCTGAGTCCAGAATCGGACAGTTGCGCCTCGGTTTGCCCGCACGTATTTATGTGGATTCGCAGGGTGATCGATTCTATGAAGCCAAGGTCAGCTACATCGCCACCAGAGCAGAATTTACGCCGAAAGAGGTCCAGACCACAGATGAGCGAGTAAAGCTGGTGTATGCAGTGAAGCTGAGTATAGATAAAAATCCAGAACACAAACTGACGCCAGGTATACCGGCAGACGCCGTCATACGCTGGAAAGAAGATCAAGCCTGGCAAAAGCCACGCTGGAAATAAATGTCCACGATAACGAAACAAATGCAGCCAGCCGCGACTAATTCCACGCCAGTAGTTCTCGCACGTGCACTGATGAAATCCTATGGCGACTCGATTGCCATGGATGGCATAGACTTGCAGGTCGAAGCTGGCGAGATCTATGGCCTGATTGGCCCTGACGGGGCGGGCAAGAGCAGCTTGCTGAAATCCGTGGCAGGTGTGCTGGCCCACGATGTTGGTGAATTACAGGTATTTGGCACCTTGATCAATTCGGAAAAAAGCAGTGAATTGATCAAGGACAGGATAGGCCTCATGCCGCAGGGATTGGGTCAGAATCTGTATGGTGACCTGTCGGTAGAAGAAAACATCGACTACTTTGGTGGCTTGCGTCTGTTAAGCAAGACTGAACTAAGCGAGCGCAAGGAAACCCTGCTGCGCAGCACCAGGCTGGAAAGATTCCGTGACCGTCCCATGAAAAATCTTTCCGGTGGCATGAAGCAAAAACTGGGGCTGGTTTGCACTCTTATCCATGAACCACAACTAGTGATACTGGATGAGCCAACCACTGGGGTTGACCCGGTATCCCGTCGTGAATTCTGGAGCATCCTCGCGCGCCTGCTTAAGGAAAAAGGCATCACAGCCCTGGTGTCCACCGCCTACATGGATGAAGCCAGCCGCTTTCACCGGGTATCGCTGATGCATGCAGGCAAGATACTGGCGTCGGGCGAGCCCGAGCAAATCAAGACCCTGGCGGCAGGCTCTGTGGTCAGCATGGTATGCAGCAAAGCGGAACAACAGATTGCTGCTGTTCATCAGCTCAGCCAGCAATTCCCTCAGATGGAAGTTTTGGGGCAAGACATACGAGTATTCGTCGATGAGACCGATGCCGCTAAGGCCAGCGCACAAGTGTATCTATGTTTGCCTGATGTCGCTATCAGTCACAGTGAGGTGCTGGAGCCAGAACTGGAAGATGTTTTTATCGCGCTTCTGCGAAAAAGGCAGTTATTGAACAGTAAAGTGACGGAAAAAAATGCCGCTTCCAATGATCTTCCTGCCCAGCGCCATGCCGATCATGGCCTGGCGATAGAAGCAGAAAATCTCTCACGCATTTTTGGTGCATTCAAGGCGGTTGATGATCTGAGTTTTCGAGTGCCGCAAGGCGAGATTTTCGGTTTGCTGGGAGCAAATGGTGCCGGTAAAAGCACAGTCATCAAGATGCTGACCGGCATACTCAGCCCCAGTAGCGGCAAGGGTAGGGTCGCAGGCGCAGACATGCGGGATGCTGGCCGGCAGATACGTGAACGCATAGGCTATATGTCGCAGGCGTTTTCTCTTTACCTTGATCTTTCAGTGCTGGAAAACATACGCCTGTATGCCGGTATCTATGGCCTGACCAGGCAGGAGACCACAGCCCGCATGGACTGGATACTGGATATGGCGGGCTTGCGTCCCTTCGGTAGTGCACTGGCAGCCAGCCTGCCCATGGGCCTGCGCCAGCGACTGGCACTGGGTTGTGCACTGATACACAGACCTCAAGTGCTGTTTTTGGATGAGCCTACTTCGGGAGTTGATCCCCTGGGCCGCCGCGCCTTTTGGGAAGTCCTGTTCAAACTTGCGCGCGAAGAAAATGTCACCATTCTGGTCACGACTCACTATATGTCTGAGGCAGAGCACTGTGACCACATCGCCCTCATGTACGCCGGGCGCATAGTGGCAGATGCTTCGCCAGACCAGTTGAAAGCCGACGTAGAAGCGCAGGCAGGAAAACTATACGAATTGAAGACGGCGGGCGACGCCAACCAGGCACAAGCCATGTTGGAAGTCTTGCACAAGAACGGTTTTTCAACAGCCGCATTGTTTGGTTCGCGCATCCACTTGATGCTTCCAGAACCCGAGCAGGATTTGCTGCGTCTCCATGCACTTCTGCAGACACCTGACATGCAGTTCCAGCAAAAGCGTTTGAGTATGGAAGACGTCTTTGTCCACATCGTCACCAGGCTGGAAGCTGAAGATGCCAAAGCCAGGGGAGAACAAGCATGAATCTGCGGCGTATCAGCGTAGTGGCCTATAAAGAATGGCGCGAGATCGTGCGCGACCGCCTGTTTTTTGTCCTGGCATTTGTCGTGCCATCTCTATTGATGCTGCTGTTTGGTTATGGTCTGTCACTGGATGTGGAAAACATCCCCCTGGCGATTGTGGATTATGATCAGTCTGTCAGTTCCCGCGACTATGCACATCACTTCAGTGATTCGCGTTACTTTTCTTTTCAGGGCTACGCAAAGCGGGAGCAGGATGTAGAAAAATTGCTCATCGATAACAGTTTGCGGGCAGTCATCATTATCCCTCCCGATTTTGGCGCCCGCCTGAAATCAGGCCAGGCAACGACAGTGCAAACCTGGATAGACGGCACCTTCCCTTTCCGTGCATTGACGGCAAAGGGCTATGTCACCGCCATCAATGCCGCCATGAATCTCGATAATTTGTCAGCCCATTTTTCTGCGCTGACAGGCATAGGACAAGAGACTTTGCGCAATAGCATGCAATCGGTCAAGCTGGAGACACGGTATCTGTATAACCAGGAAGTCAAGAGTATCTGGTCGATAGCACCCAAACTTATCATGGTCATTCTCATGTTGTCACCACCATTCCTGACTGCCTTGGGGGTAGTCAGGGAAAAGGAATCTGGCGCTATCTATAACGTCTATTCATCCACCTTGTCACGTGGTGAATACCTCATCGGCAAATTGCTACCATATGTAGGCATTTCCATCGTCAATGCCTGCGCACTGACGGCGTTTGCCTTGCTGCTGTTTGGTGCGCCATTCAAGGGTGATCCCTTATTCTTTTTGCTATCCACCATACTGTACGTGATTTGCACTACCGGCATAGGCCTACTGGTATCGGTAATGGTGAATACCCAGGTTGCTGCCATGGTGGGCACGGCCATTGTCACAGTGGTACCTGCGGTACTTTATTCAGGCATGATCATTCCTATCCCCTCGCTTTCTGCCATTGCATCCGTTATCGCACATGCTTTGCCAGGCATGTATTACGCAGAGATCGCCATGGGGAGCTTTCTCAAGGGGGTAGGTATAGCTGCCTTGTGGCAAGACTTGCTGATATTGGCCTTGTATGCAATAGCCTTGTTTACTGCAGGATTTCTTGGTTTTTCCAAGCGGCCAAAAAATTGATACGGAGTGAGAAAAATGAGTAGTTTGTTCGATCGTATCTGGTGGAGTCGCTTGCAGGCCATGACCTGGAAAGAGTTGCTGCAACTCATGCGTGACCCTATCTTGCTGGTGTTTGTGCTGTATGCATTTTCTGCTGATATTTATAACGCGGCTTCTGGCGTGTCATTCCAGTTAAATAATGCGGCTTTAGTATTGTTTGATCTGGACCGCAGTGCGGCATCACGCGAACTGGCTGGGCGCTTCATGCCTCCAGAGTTTCGCTGGGCTGGTGCCATAACGCATGCCAGCCAGGGCCAGAAAATGCTGGACGATGGTAAAGCAATGGCCGTGCTGGATATTCCGCCGGATTTTTCCGAGAGACTGGCACGAGGAGACACGGCCTCTGTACAGATGCAGATTGATGCCTCAAATTCTGTGCAGGGTTTTTTGGCGGCGGTGGATGCAACACAAATTGTTGCCCGCTATGGCCTGGAGCAGACTGCGCAGCGCTTAGGCGTGGGCGTGGGAGGGACAGGAGGGAATCTGGATGCGCCACTGATCAACAACCAGACCAGAGTCTGGTTTAATCCGAACCAGAACGATGCCTGGTTTATGGGGATTTCGGAATTGTTGAATGTGATTACCTTGTTCTCCATGTTGCTGCCAGCCGCAGCCATGGTCAGGGAAAAAGAACGCGGCACCATAGAGCAGTTGCTGGTATCACCTCTGTCACCATGGCAGATCATGATACCCAAGATAGTTGCAATGGTAGCGGTAATCCTTGGTGGCACTGCCCTTGGTCTGTTCGGTATCCTGGTGCCGGTATTTGCAGTGCCAGTTGCGGGGAGCCTGTTATTATTTTTTGTGCTGACGACCTTGTATGTCAGTACCCTGGCAGGAATAGGTATATTGATCGCCACCATGACACGCAATATGGCGCAGGCTGGCATGATGGTGATACTCATCATTGCGCCGATGATGTTTTTGTCGGGCGCATGGACCCCGCCTGAAGCCATGCCAGCGTTGATGCGCCTTGGCATGTATGTATCACCGCTGTATTACTACATCAATGCCAGTTATGGCATTTTGATGAAAGGGGCAGGCATCAGTGTGTTGTGGCCCATGTTTGCAGGTATTTTTCTGATCGGGGTGCTGGTCAGCATGACGACGATAGTACGATTCAAAAAACAGTTTGCCTGATACCTTGTAGGTAAACACCTGGTGTGAGTTTAATAGAGATTGGTAAATAAAATGACTGCAGCAAGTTCTTCATTTTCATTGCAAGGCAAACGTGGCCTGATCATCGGTCTGGCCAATGAACACAGTATCGCTTATGGCTGTGCGGCCATGATCCGGCAACTGGGCGCAAAGACAGTATTGTCCTGCGTGAATGCCAAGGCATATCAATATGTTGCTCCCCTGGCGACTGCGCTGGAGTCCACGCTTGTCGTCTGTGACGTAGAGCAGGATGGTTCTCTGGAGGCTCTGGTTGACGTGGCAGTTCAGGAATTGGGTGAGCTTGATTTTGTCATCCATTCCATCGCCTGGGCACCATTGGAGGATTTGCATGGACGTGTCATCGACAGTTCCAGCACAGGCTTCTTGCGTGCCATGAATGTCTCATGCCATTCATTCGCCCGCCTGGCCAAACTGAGTGAACCGCACTTGAGCAAGAATGCCAGCATCATGACCATGACTTACCTTGGCGCTGACGAAGCCGTTGCCCACTATGGCATCATGGGGCCAGTCAAGGCCGCTCTGGAATCGACTGTAAGGTATCTGGCCACTGAGTTGGGGCCCAATGGCACCCGAGTGCACGCAATTTCTCCTGGCCCTGTTCCTACCCGCGCGGCATCAGGATTGCAGGATTTTGATGCATTGATGCAAAAAGCCATTACCCGTTCACCTTTGGGCAGGTTGGTGACACTGGATGAAATAGGGCGGCTGGCTGCATTCCTGATCAGTGACGCATCATCCGGCATGACGGGGCAAACGCTCTATGTGGATGGCGGCTATCACATCGTGAACTAATGAAAGTCCAGATCAAATGAATACCATCAATACAGATATCAATGAACATGACATCATCTCAAACATTGTCTACGAGGATTTACAGATAGGGCAGACTGCCAGCCAAATTCGTACACTGACAAATACTGATATCCAGGCCTTTGCCACAGTATCTGGTGATGTTAACCCCGCCCACCTGGACGCCGAATATGCAGCACAGACCTTGTTCCATGGTGTCATCGCCCATGGCATGTGGGGCGGGGCACTGATTTCCACTATCCTTGGCACCCGCCTGCCGGGGCCGGGTACCATTTATCTCGAACAGAACCTGCACTTCGTCAAACCCGTGCGCATAGGTGACACCCTGACCGTGTCTGCCACCGTGGTTGCCAAGGATGATGAAAAAAAACGCGTGACTCTCGAATGCGAAATCAGGAACCAGAAAGGCGACAAGGTCGTCTATGGCAATGCCCTGGTGATCGCACCCACCGAAAAAGTCAGCCGTCCGCGTGCCCATTTGCCCACCATGGCGATGTTCAACCTTGGTGAGCGCCAGCGGCACCTGATTGATAGCGTCAAAGACCTGGCAGCGATACCTTGTGCCGTTGTCCATCCCTGTGATGCAAACTCCTTGCAAGGTGCAGTCGATGCCGCAAAACTTGGCCTGATCATTCCTGTTCTGATCGCCCCCTTGGCAAAGCTGGTTGCCGTCGCTGCTGCCGCCAATATTGATATTGGCAGCTATGCGCAAATAGATGTCCCGCACAGCCATGCCGCCGCTGAAAAGGCCGTAGAACTGGCCGCCAGTGGCAAGGTCGAAGCCATGATGAAAGGCAGCCTGCATACCGATGAACTGATGCGTGCAGTGGTTGAATGCCCTGCCTTGCGCACCAAACGGCGCTTGTCGCATGTCTATCATCTGGATGTGCCCATGTATCACAAGCTCTTGCTATTGACGGATGCAGCCCTGAATATTTATCCGACCTTGCCAGAAAAAGCGGACATATTGCAAAACGCCATCAACCTGGCGCACGCATTAAACATTGCAGAACCCAAGGTTGCCCTCTTGTCGGCAGTAGAAACAGTCAACCCAAAAATCAGTTCCACCATAGATGCCGCAGCCTTGTGCAAAATGGCAGAACGCAAGCAAATCACTGGTGCAATCGTTGATGGCCCGCTGGCATTCGACAATGCTATTTCTGCCAGGGCGGCACAGATCAAGGGCATAGTTTCTGCCGTATCTGGCGATGCCGACATACTCATGGTGCCAGATCTTGAGTCTGGCAATATGCTGGGCAAGCAATTTGAATATCTGGCAGGCGCAGCCACATGCGGCGTGGTGGTGGGTGCCAAAGTGCCAATTGCCCTGACCAGTCGTGCTGATGGCCCATCTTCGCGGGTAGCGTCAGCCGCCCTGATCAAATTACTTGCCCATGAATACCGGAAGACAGCGCCATGAAACAAGCCGTCATCCTGGCGGTGAACTCAGGTTCATCCAGCATCAAGTTTGCCTTGTACCCCATTGCTGAGGCAGGTGTGACCAGCAGTAATCTGACAGGCGTTGTTGAAGGGCTGCAACCTGGTGGCAAGCCCGTCATACAAGTTCGCGCTGGTGCTGAAGCACGTGAGTTGACGCTGGATGAGGCTGCAATCAAGGCAGCAGGTGGCGACCAGTTCGCTGCTGCATTAAAAGCACTGCACGGCTTGTTGATGAGTCACGGCGCAGGCATGCAGATAACCGCCGTTTCCCACCGCATCGTCCACGGTGGCGAGCGCTTTTCCTCTTCCATTATTATTGATGATGAAGCCCTGGCGTACCTGCATACCCTCGATACGCTGGCACCATTGCACCAGCCGCATAACCTGGAAGGCGTAACGGCTTTCCGGCGCGCCTATCCCGGCATACCGCAGATAGCATGTTTCGATACCGGCTTCCACGCCGACATGCCCCCATGCGAAACCACGCTGGCCTTGCCACAGTCCCTGCGGGCCACTGGCATACGACGTTACGGTTTCCATGGACTTTCTTACCGCTATGTCGCCAGCCATCTTGCCCAGCAATCGGCACGCGCATTTGATCCTGCTGCCGGGCGCGTCATCATGCTGCACCTTGGCAATGGTGCCAGCGCCTGCGCCATGAAAAACGGCAAAAGCGTCGCCAGCTCCATGGGCTTTTCTGCACTCGACGGCCTGATGATGGGCACCCGCTGCGGTGCCCTCGACCCCGGCGTCCTGCTGCACCTGATGCAACAAGGCTGGGATGAAAAAAGAATAGAAACCACCCTGTACAAAGAATCCGGCCTGCTCGGCGTATCAGGTATCTCCGCCGACATGCGCACCCTGCGCGCCAGCCCCGACCCGCTAGCCAGCTTCGCGATAGACCTGTTCACCTACCGCGTCATACGCGAATGCGGCGCACTAAGCGCCTGTTTGAGCGGACTGGATGTACTGGTATTTACCGGTGGAATAGGGGAGCACGATGCCGTATTGCGGCAGCAAGTGGCAGAAGGGCTGGCCTATCTTGGCGTGCAGGTCGATGCCGGGAAAAACAAGGCAGCTCGTGGCGACGACATCATGGCTATTCATACTCCTAGCAGCAGCGTAGAAGTCTGGGTCGTGCCTACGGATGAAGGACGGATAGCGGCGATGGATGCGCAGCAGTTACTTCACATCAAACAATGAGATGCATTATCTAAAATGGTTGAATGGAGATCTTGAAGTCGAACATGGTAATGGGCTGGCAAGATGCACTGTGGCGTTTGACGCTATTCGAATACTTTGTTTTATAGATGCAACTTATTTTCGTTGACCTGCAAGTTCATTTTCTGCAATGATTCCGCCTTGAGTTTTTCGGCTGAATTTATTGACAGGAGGACAGATGTCCGAAGTAGTTCATATAGCATTGAACCGGCTTGACGGTGGCATCAACTGGCCAGGTCGTTGTCCCGCATGTGGCGCAACAGGGCGATTGAGTAATGTTAAAGCCTATATCGTTCGTAGTACCGCTTCATACAATGTGGTCTCGGTTTCCATAGGCGAGAAAGAGTCTTCGATTAATTTCCCCATGTGCGAGACGCATGCCTCCAGCAATGAATGGGCGCTGACTCTATTGGAGGGCGGCGTTTTCATGACAGTGCTCAGGGCGCTGGTCTATTTCTCGCTTTTTATGTCATGCTTTTTCCTGTACCAGAAATTGGCACATCACATGGTTCTTCTCGATGTGGCTAATTTTTTAGGAATTGGAAAAGTAGGGACTATCATTTTCTTTGCATTTGGCTGGCTGGGATATTTGACAGTGCTATGGGCAAAAAGAAATGCGAACGTTCGCCCTCTGAAGTATAAAGAGAATGGCAAAGTTCTCGCCATCCGTTTTTTGAACAAGCAGTATGCTGCAGATTTCAAACGCGCAAATTCCAGGGCGACTCAGAAATTAAAAAAACCGTCAACCACATTTTTTCGCAACCCATGGTTCTGGATTGTTTTAGGCATAGGGGCTGCTTCCGTGGCTTTGTTCTATCTGATAAGAGCATGACGAAACTGGGGCGTTTAAACATCTTGATTCAGGATGACCCCTAAGTTTTAGTCCGTCAATGGTCGTTTGGCCCATTCCGGCGCTTCGCACGGGTCGGGTTTATCGCCGTTGAAGTCGGCTAACACCTGCACAGTCTGATCATCTCGCTGCCAGTGCAATTTTCCATTTGCCGTAAAGATCAGACGATTATTTTGATCGCGGCCTGACCATTCTGCACCTGCGACTTCATTACTGGACGACTTTCGTTTTCCACCGCTGTTGAAAACCTCCAGTCCGTGCGGAATATGGTCAGCGTGAGCTTGGCCCAAAGAACACGAAGATAGAGAGATTATGCGGTTCGCTATAAAATAGCCTCCGCCACCCCAAGTACCACCCTCGGGCCATAGCCCTAGCGCGTGCAACCAGGGCAGGCGACTGACAGCTGTCCAGGATGATTTATAGTTTGTGCGCCAGGGTCGCGCCTGAAGCACGAAATAGAGTAATAGTTCCCCATCTGGCGAAAGGTCGCAACGTTGAGGGTATAAACGGCCGCGCATCCATGCACCAGATTCATAGACGTCATTGCGGGTATCCCAGCGAATGACGTGAAACCAGTTGGTTGGTCCCCGAGCGAAGATTGCTGCTACATGTGCTTCCTTGGCAAAAATGACGAATAGTCTTGGACTGGGTGGTGATGTACTCATCAGGATTAACTGGCCGCTAATTGAGATATTGAAGCAAAACCATTGCAGTCTTGCTTCGCATGTTTGCTTGACGATTGCTCTTGTATTGAAGGGGCTGCGACTGCTTCGATCATGAAGACGTTCCTGTCCAGCCTCTTCATAGATCACATCAAAATAATATCGTACTGCTCCTGATGAAACACACTCTCCACTTGCAGTGAAATCGGTTTGCCGATGAAGTCACCCAGCATGGCCAGGTGTTGGGATTCTTCTTCAAGGAACATGTCGACCACGACTTGTGAGGCCATGATGCGGAATTCTCTGGGGTTGAATTGTTTGGCTTCGCGTAGCAGTTCGCGCAGGATTTCGTAGCAGATGGTGCGGGCTGTTTTGACCTGGCCTTTGCCGCTGCACGCAGGGCAGGGTTCGCACAGGACATGGGCCAGTGATTCGCGTGTGCGTTTGCGGGTGACTTCGACCAGGCCCAGGGCAGAGAAATTGGATACGGATAGTTTGGTGCGGTCGCGGGACAGGGCCTTGTTAAGTTCTAGCAGCACGGCGGTCTTGTGTTCTTCATTCTCCATGTCGATGATGTCGAGAATGATGATGCCACCGAGGTTGCGCAGGCGCAGCTGGCGGGCGATGGCGTGAGCGGCTTCCAGATTGGTCTTGAAGATGGTGTCATCGAAATTGCGGCCAGCAACAAAGCTGCCGGTGTTGACGTCAATGGTGGTCATGGCCTCGGTCTGGTCGACGATGAGGTAACCACCAGATTTCAAGTCAACTCTGCGGCCCAGGGCGCGTTCTATCTCTTCTTCTACGCCATGCAGGTCAAACAGCGGGCGTTCGCCTATATAGTGTTGCAGCTTGCCTAGTACGGATGGCATGTAGTGCGTGGCGAACTCTTGCAGCATGATGTAATTTTCACGCGAGTCAACTTGTATGCTGTCAGTCTCTTCATTGACGAAATCGCGCAAGACGCGTTGTGCCAGATTCAGGTCCTGGTACAACAGGGTAGTCGGCGGCTGGGTCTTGGCTAATTGCAGTATGGTGGACCAGGTGCGGCGCAGGTAATCGACGTCGGCTTTCAAGTCTTCATCAGAGGCATCTTCTGCCATTGTGCGGACGATGAAGCCGCCTTTTTCTTCTGGTTGCTGCAGGCTTTGTACCTTGGTGCGCAGGGCTTCGCGTTCAGCTTCGTTTTCTATCTTTTGCGAGATGCCTATATGTGAATCTTGCGGCAGGTAGACCAGCATGCGGCCTGCGATGGAAATCTGTGTAGAGAGGCGCGCGCCCTTGGTGCCTATCGGGTCTTTGACGACTTGGACTGTGACTGACTGGCCATCGAACAACAGTTTTTCTATCGGTGTCAGTGGAGCATTGGTATTGCCATTAGCGTCTTGCGAACGGGCATCCCAAATATCTGCCACATGTAAAAAGGCGGCGCGCTCAAGGCCTATGTCGATAAAGGCTGACTGCATGCCAGGCAAGACGCGCACAACTTTTCCCAAGTAGATATTGCCAACCAGGCCGCGTGACAATGTACGTTCTATATGGAGTTCTTGTACCGCACCCTGGAACATGAGGGCAACGCGGGTTTCTTGGGGAGTGATATTGATGAGGAGGTTTTCGCTCATAAGTTTCTCTGATACTTCAATTTAGGGAATAACGATCCCTGCCTGACGCAGCAACTGGCAGGTTTCAAATAAGGGTAATCCCATGATGCCAGAATAACTGCCTTTGATGTGTGAAATAAAACGGGCAGCCGCGCCCTGTATGCCATAGCCACCGGCTTTGTCATAAGGCTCATTGCTATTGCAGTAGGCCAGTATCTGCTGTTCATCCAGCTTCGCAAAACTCACTTCTGAACATTGGGTGACTGTCGCACGGCCAAGTGCTGAGTGCACGGCGATGCTGGTCAGCACCTGGTGCGTCTGGCCTGCCAGCATGCTCAGCATTTGTATGGCTTCTTGCTTGTCGGCAGGCTTGCCCAGTATTTGTTTGCCGAGTACCACGGTAGTGTCTGCTGCGAGTACCGGGCGTGGCAGCATTTTGCGCAGATGCATGATTTCCCATGCCTTGTCTGCTTTTTCCTGGGTGACGCGGCTGACATAGGCTTTTGGTGCTTCGCCGGGCAAGACGATCTCGGTCACATCTGGCCCGCGTGGTGCGGCATCGCGCAGCAGCAGTAAGTCAAACTCTATGCCTGCCTGGTGCAGCAATTCACGGCGTCTTGGGCTCTTGGATGCCAGGTAGATTTTATTTTCTTTTAGCATGGCGGTCTCCTCATGATGACTTATACCCGGTGATAAGGGTGGTTCTGGGTAATTGACCAGGCGCGGTATAGCTGTTCAGCCAGCAGTACTCGCACCATGCCATGCGGCAGGGTCAGGCTGGAGATGCGTATCAGAGTATCGGCCTTGGCCTTGAACTCTGCATCGAGACCATCAGCTCCGCCGATGATGAAGACCACATCGCGGCCATCCTGCTGCCATTGTGTGAGATTTTGCGAGAGGGCGACACTGGTCCAATCCTTGCCGCGTTCATCCAGGGCGATGATGCGGGCATTCTTGGGTATCACGGCTTCTATCCTGGTGCGCTCCAGCGCCATGACGGTTTCGGCAGTTTTGCTGCCAGAGCGTTCTACCGGTTTGATTTCCTTGAGGACGACGCGGCATTCTGGCGGCATGCGTTTGGCATACTCCTGAAAGCCTGTTTCTATCCAGGAGGGCATTTTGTGGCCGACGGCGGCGATGATCAATTGCATGTTTTATTCTGTTTGCTGCAAATAGGGTCTTGAAACTGCATATCACTTAAACAAATGGCTGCACCTGGCAGCCATTTGGAATCAAAACGAAACAGAGAATTATTCCTCTGTAGCTTTCTTGCGTGCTGGAGCACGTTTTGTTGGCGCTGCTGCAGCGTTGGCTGTACGTTTTTCTGCGGCTTGCTTGGCAGAAGCCACCGCAGTTTTAGTTGCCGCTACTTTGACGCGGCCACCGGTTGGTATCTTGGCAGGTTTAGCAACAGTACCATCAGCAGCTTTGCGGGCGACCGGTTTGCGTGCTGGCTTGCCTTCTGCATCACCAGTGGTTTTGGTGACGCGTGGTTTGCGCGCTGGTTTCTTTTCATCTTCCAGCGTGGTCTGGATCGCCATCATGTCATGTGTGACTTCCAGCGGAGCAGTTTTGCCAGCCACTTTGCGGACGCGTTTAGGCTTGTCGCTTTCTTCCTCAGCATCAGCGGTGTCTTTTTTAGCCGAAGTACGCTTGGCCGCGCCAAATTTGACAGGCTTGTCGCCCCACAGCTCTTCCAGGCGGTAGTAAGCGCGGATGGCTGGTTGCATGATATGGACGACGATATCACCCAGATCGACCAGTACCCATTCGCCCGTCGCTTCGCCTTCCATACTGACGATAGTGCCGCCGTTTTCCTTGACTTTGTCGCGTACGGAGGCAGCCAAAGCCTTGGTTTGACGGTTGGATGTACCGGAGGCGATACAAACACGGTCAAACAGGCTGGTCAGGTGAGTGGTTTCAAACAATTGTATGTCTTGTGCCTTGACGTCTTCCAGAGCGTCAATGACCAAAGTTTGCAGTTTTTTAATATCCATATTTTTTATTGGTAGATAGTTTGTTGTTGTAGGTAGTCTAGCACCTTGTGCGGGACTAGCAATCTTGTTGTCGGGTTATGCTGTTTTAATTCAGTACGTAGTTGGGTCGCAGATACATCTTGCGCCAGATTTCTCTCCAGATAAGTGCCACCGGCAGGCCGTGTGCGCATTTCCAGGGCGCTGATGGCATTTTTCTTCCAGATGTCAGCAATGTCGGGGCTGCTGATATCGAGGCTGAAACCTGGTCGCGAGGCAGCACACAAATGCGCTACTTCAAGCAGGGCTTGCCAATTGCGCCAGGTGTGCAAATTTTGCAACTGATCTGCACCCATGCCAAATACCAGTGATGCCTCATTGTCAACTTCTCTGCGTAGCTGGTGCAAGGTATCGATGGTGTAATTACTTTGACCCTGTTCTGCGCGGATGATTTCTTGCTCATCTATCCTGACAGGGCAGAGTTGCCAGTCTTCAAAGGCCAGCTTCAGCATGGCGAGCCTTTGTGTCGCTGTGGCTTGTAACTCATTCTTTTGCCATTGCTGGCCTACAGGGATGATGCGCAATTCATCCGGTTTCAATACCGTTGCCAGGCTATGGGCAAGGGCGATATGCCCTATATGGACAGGGTCAAAGCTACCACCAAGTACCAGGATACAAGGCGGTGCTGCCGTTTCTATACCCATTCCCTGTGTACCAGAAAGTCTGTTGCCAATGTTGCTTCCGGGCTACCAGCTTCCGGCTTCCAGTCATAGCGCCATTTGACGATGGGGGGCATGGACATCAGTATGGACTCTGTCCTGCCGCCAGACTGCAGGCCAAAATGCGTGCCACGGTCAAATACCAGATTGAATTCTACATAACGGCCACGGCGATAAGCCTGGAAATCACGTTCACGTTCACCATATTCCTGGTCTTTGCGACGTTCCAGGATGGGGCGATAAGCCGGAACAAAGGCATCACCCACACTGCGCATCATGGCAAAACTGCTGGCAAAATCCTGCTCATTGAAATCATCAAAGAAGATCCCGCCTACGCCACGGGCTTCTTTACGGTGTTTCAGGTAAAAATACTCGTCACACCATTTCTTGAAGCGGGCATGCAAGTCTGCGCCAAAAGGCTGTACTGCCATTTTACAGGTTTGGTGAAAATGCACTGCATCTTCAGTAAAACCGTAATACGGCGTCAAATCCATGCCGCCGCCAAACCACCATACATCTTCTTGCCCTTCGGCGCGGGTGGTGAAAAAGCGTACATTCATGTGTACGGTAGGTGCATACGGGTTACGCGGATGCAAGACCAGTGAAACGCCCATGGCTTCCCACTGACGTCCAGCCAGCTCAGGGCGACTGGCGGCGGCAGACGGGGGCAGGTTTTTACCCATGACATGGGAAAAATTAACGCCACCACGTTCAAATACCTTGCCTTCTTCTATCACACGCGAGATGCCGCCACCGCCTTCGGGGCGCTCCCAGCTATCCGTAATGAAAGTATGGCCATCAACTTCTTCAAGAGCCGCGACTATACCAGCCTGCAAGCCCAGAAAGTAATCTTTAACCGCGAGTGTATCTGTCATTCTGCTATCTATTCTAAAAAACACAAGGGGTTGGAACGCGTCCAACCCACTGTAAAAGGCCGATTACACATATGGAATATGTGTCCTTGACCGGTGCTAATGCTTGCGATTCAGCGCACGCCAGCCGATGTCGCGGCGATATTGCATGCCGTAAAAATGGATTTTTTCCACTACGTCATAGGCATGTTTTTGCGCCAGCTTGACAGTGTCGCCCAGGCCAACCACGCATAACACACGGCCACCTGTCACGTTCAAGGTCTTTTCATTTAGTGATGTACCTGCATGGAAAGTCACCGTTTCCGCTGTTTCTGCCGGGATTCCAGTGATCTTGTCGCCCTTGCGCGGTGTGTCAGGGTAACCAGCGGCTGCCATGACAACACCCATGGCAGTACGTCTGTCCCATTCCAGTTCCACAGTATCAAGCGTGCCATTGACTGCATGTTCGACAACGTGCAGCAAATCTGTCTTCAGACGCGCCATGATGGGCTGGGTTTCAGGATCGCCCATGCGGCAATTGAATTCCAGTGTTTTTGGGTTGCCCTGGTCGTCGATCATCAGGCCGGCATACAAAAAGCCTGTGAACACGATGCCATCCTTGGCCATGCCCTGTACGGTAGGCACGATGATTTCGCGCATGACGCGAGCATGCAATTGTGGCGTCACGATAGGAGCAGGGGAGTAGGCACCCATGCCGCCGGTATTCGGGCCTTCATCATTATCAAGCAAACGCTTGTGGTCCTGGCTGGTCGCCAGTGCCAGGATATTCTTGCCATCCACCATGACGATGAAACTGGCTTCTTCACCTGCCAAAAACTCTTCGATCACCACGCGGGCACCGGCATCACCCAGCTTATTGTCAGACAACATCATATCGACTGCTGCATGGGCTTCTTCAGCCGTCATGGCAACGACTACACCTTTGCCAGCCGCCAGGCCATCGGCCTTGATGACGATAGGTGCGCCCTTGGCATTGATATAGTCATGCGCAGGGGCAAGCTCAGAAAAAGTCTGGTATTCAGCCGTAGGGATAGCATGTCTGTGCATGAAAGCCTTGGCGAAATCCTTGGAGCTTTCCAGTTGAGCAGCTTCTTTGCTCGGACCAAAAATTTTCAGGCCACGGTCGCGAAAGATATTGACGATGCCAGCGGCCAGCGGTACTTCAGGGCCGACCACGGTAATGCCTATGTTTTCTTGTTCGGCAAAGTCTGCCAGTGCTGCCGGGTCTGTGATGTTGATGTTTTTCAGACGACTATCTGCAGCCGTACCGCCATTGCCGGGGGCGACAAAAATAGTTTGTACACGTTCAGATTGCGCCAGTTTCCAGGCGAGGGCATGTTCACGGCCACCAGAGCCGACTACGAGTAATTTCATCTTAATCTTCTATGATGGCGTTGGTGAATACTTCTTGTACATCGTCGAGGTTTTCAAGTGCATCCAGCAATTTTTGCATCTTGATGCCTTCGTCACCGGCAAATACGGTCTCAGTATTTGGTTTCATGACGACTTCTGCGACTTCTGCCTTGAATCCGGCTTTTTCCAGGCTGGCGCGCAGGTCCGACAGGCTGAATGGCGCGCAAATGACTTCTATGCCACCTTCTTCATCGGTGACAACATCGTCGGCACCAGCTTCGAGTGCTGCTTCCATCAGGGCATCTTCATTCGTGCCTGGGGCAAAAAACATCTGGCCGCAATGCTGGAACAAAAAGGCTACCGAGCCTTCAGTACCCATATTGCCACCGTATTTACTGAATGCGTGGCGTACTTCAGCCACAGTACGCACGCGGTTATCGGTCATGCAGTCAACTACAATGGCGGCACCGCCTATGCCATAACCTTCATAACGTACTTCTTCGTAATCTGCGCCTTCCAGTGTACCTGCACCGCGTTGTATCGCGCGCGTGACGTTTTCTTTTGGCATATTGGCGTCAGCCGCCTTGTCTACTGCCAGACGCAGGCGGGGATTGGAATCGACATCCTCACCACCCATGCGTGCTGCAACCGTGATCTCTTTGATCAGACGCGTCCATATCTTGCCGCGTTTGGCATCGGTTGCTGCTTTTTTATGCTTGATATTGGCCCATTTACTATGTCCTGCCATGATCGCTCTTTCCTGAATTGACAATAGCTCACCCTGAGGGCGGCAATTTTGCCTGGCTTGGTTTTATAATGAAGACCAGTATTTTACCATAGTGCCACCGACCGACTTCCCCAAATCACCCTCCAAAACTATGTCAAAACCTTTGTTGATCGCTAAAAACACCGAATTCGACTTGAATTTATTGTCTGACTGGGCCAATCGCCATGGTTGTATCACTGGTGCCACAGGTACCGGCAAGACCGTTACCCTGCAATCCCTGGCGCAGGCGTTTTCTGGAATTGGCGTGCCAGTCTTCATGGCAGACGTCAAAGGTGACCTGTCAGGCATGGCCAAAGCCGGTAGCGCGACCAGCAAGATGCAGCAAAGGCTGCAGGCCCTGGAAGTCGATGAGCCCAAATGGCAGGCTTGCCCGGTGACATTCTGGGACGTGTTTGGCAAACAGGGGCACCCGGTAAGGGCCACGGTATCTGACCTTGGCCCTTTACTGCTAGGGCGCATGCTGAACTTGAATGAAACCCAGGGAGGCGTTTTGCAACTGGCCTTCAAGATCGCCGATGACCATGGCCTGTTGCTTCTTGATACCAAGGATTTGCGCGCCATGCTGCAATACCTGGCCGAGAATGCGTCTGAATTCCAGACGCAATATGGCAATATCTCTGCCGCCAGTGTGGGGGCTATCCAGCGCTCATTGCTGACCATTTCAGAGCAGGGCGGTGAGCAATTCTTTGGCGAACCCATGCTGAACCTGGATGACATGATGCAGACCGATGGTGATGGTCGTGGTTTTGTGAACATCCTGGCGGCGGATCAATTGCTGCAATCACCACGCTTGTATTCCACATTTCTGCTATGGATGCTGTCTGAGCTGTATGAACACTTGCCAGAAGTGGGCGATGTTGATCAGCCCAAGATGGTGTTCTTCTTTGATGAAGCCCATCTGCTATTCGATGAAGCACCCAAGGTCTTGTTGCAAAAAATCGAGCAGGTAGTGCGTTTGATACGCTCCAAGGGCGTGGGTGTGTATTTTGTCACACAAAACCCGCTGGATATTCCTGATACCGTACTGGGGCAACTCGGCAACCGTGTCCAGCATGCCCTGCGTGCCTATACACCCAGGGATCAAAAAGCAGTGCAGGCTGCGGCTGAAACTTTCCGTCCCAATCCCAAGCTGGATACGGCGGCAGTGATTGCCGAGCTGGGTGTCGGTGAAGCACTGATTTCCTTCCTGGATGATAAAGGCAGGCCAAGCGTTGTGCAACGCGCGCTGATTGTTCCACCAGCATCGCAGATAGGGGCGATCACGGCAGATGAGCGCCAGCAAGTAATGCAAGCATCCATCGTCGCTGGTGTATATGAAAAACATATAGACCGTGAATCTGCCTATGAAAAACTGACGGGCCGGGTGGTGGCAAGTGCTGCTACGTCTGATAAAGATGCTGGTAACAGGGAAGTGCCAACAACAGCCACTCCGCCCGCCAGTTCCGGGCGACCGACGCAGCCTGCGCAACAGCAAGAAGATGGCGGCGGAATTGGCGATACATTTAAGAGTGTCTTTGCAAACCTGCTCGGCGGCGGTGGTTTGCGACGCAAAGATAATGTGGTCGAAACCATGATCAAATCAACGGTCAGGACCATGGGGTCTCAGGTAGGACGCGAAATCATTCGCGGGGTATTGGGCTCCATCCTGAAGAAGTAAGTGCGTTCGCGCACAAATGCATCAGCTTGGTACCGCAAGAGATCAGTAGAGTTTATCTGCTCTGCTGATCTACAGCTTTATGCCTGATCCTCGTTGCTGCTATTCGCCAGACGCCTGAAGATGCTGTTTAGAGAGCTATCGCTTTGCTTTGGTGACACTTTTTTTGTCTGTCTTTGTGGTATTTCCGTTAATGCACGTGTCGGGCGGAGTACCGGTTGATCTGCGTATTGTGAGCGTGGTGTATACATCTGGCTTTCTCCTGCGATGTGGTTCATGACAGGAAGTGTAATCAAAATTAAATTAGTTAATAGTTAGACAAAGTCAAATTTGGCAACTGAATGTTAATTTTGGTGTGAAAGATTGTTAGTTCTTTTCCATGTGGGAATAAATTGCTTTCCGCTGAGCAAGTTATATGTGAAATTACCTGTTTGGGCTGTGTAACAGTCTGAACCCTTTTTGAGATCTATGCATACCGATCAATCGAAATTACTCGCTCGTCGTCATTATCTGACTGGCCTCGCCATTGCCTTGATTGGTGCCATTCTGTTTTCTACCAAGGCTATCGTTGCCAAACTGATTTATCGTTACAACGTCGATGCAGTAACACTGATCTGTTTTCGCATGGCATTTTCCCTGCCTATTTTTACTGCAATTGCTTTCTGGCAAATGCACAAGTCTGGTAGCCTGAGCAATGCGGACCGTTGGCGCCTGGTAGCTTTAGGACTGGTTGGGTATTATCTGTCCTCTTTCCTGGATTTTTTAGGTTTGCAATATATCAGTGCCGGTCTGGAGCGTCTGATCTTGTTCCTGACGCCGTCCTTTGTCTTGCTGATATCCGCCTTCTTTTTAAAACGCTCCGTCAGCAGGCTGGAATGGGCAGCTTTGTTGGTTTCTTACCTTGGCATAGTCCTGGTATTTTTTCATGATCTTAAGCTTGGCGGCGATTATGTCTTGCTCGGCTCCACTCTGGTCCTGGGAGCGGCAATTTCTTACGCCATCTACCTCATACAATCGGGTCAACTCGTACAAAGACTGGGTTCTCTGCGGCTGGTATCGTATGCAATGTGTGTTTCCAGTGCTGCCTGCATAGGTCAATTCTTTATTTTGCGTCCAGCCAGCATGCTGGTGCAGCCGCTTGCTGTATATTCATTGTCTATAGTGAATGCCATCATGTGTACGGTATTGCCTGTGTTCTTGACCATGATTGCGGTAAAGCGCATAGGTGCGGCGACCGCATCGCAGGCTGGCATGATAGGCCCGGTATCAACCTTGTTTTTGGGTGCCTATTTCCTCGGTGAACCCATTACTGTCTGGCAAATGGCAGGGACGGTATTGGTCATGGGCGGCATGTATTTGTTGTCCGTAAAAAAGACTTGAAGTTAGCGACACTCATTCAGGAGAGATAAATGGTGAAGGCAATTCGCATGCTGCAGACGGGCGGTCCGGAAGTCATGGAATATGTTGATGTGGAGTTGGGAGCACCTGGCCCCGGTGAAGTTCTTGTACGCCAGAAAGCTTGTGGCCTGAATTTTATCGATGTGTATTTTCGTACTGGCTTATATCCGCAAGCCTTGCCGGGAGGTTTGGGCATGGAAGGTGCAGGCATTGTCGAGACAGTCGGGGCAGACGTCAAGTACGTACAGGTAGGGGATAGAGTCGCTTATGCTGGCAGGCCAACTGGTGCCTATGCTGAAGCTCGTATCATGCCTGCCGACAATCTGGTGCGCCTGCCTGACAGCATCAGTTTTGAAACCGCAGCCGCCATGATGTTGCAGGGATTAACGGTGCAATACCTGTTTCACCGCACCTTGCCCTTGCAAGGCGGTGAAACCATACTATTCCATGCCGCCGCTGGCGGTGTAGGCCTGATTGCCTGCCAATGGGCGCGCGCCATAGGTGTCACTATGATAGGCACGGTAGGTTCTGACGAGAAGGGTGAACTGGCCAAAGCCCATGGCTGCGCCCATGTCATCAACTACAACTCGGAAAATTTTGTTCAGCGCGTTCGTGAAATTACGGATGGAAAAGGGGTGCCAGTCGTTTATGATTCGATCGGCAAAGACACTTTCATATCATCGCTGGATTGCTTGGCACCTTTAGGCATGATGGTCAGCTTTGGCAATGCCTCTGGCCCTGTGCCGGCATTTAGCCTGGCTGAACTCGCTTCTCGTGGTTCTTTGTTTATCACACGTCCCAGTTTGATGAGTTATACAGTCAGGCGTGATGATCTGGAGCAAATGGCCGCCCACTTATTTTCCATGGTAGAGAGTGGAAAAGTTAAAATAGATATACGCCAGCGCTATCCCCTGAGTGAGGTAGCCCAAGCGCACCGTGAGCTGGAAGCCCGTAAAACCACGGGTTCCAGTATATTGATTCCGTGAAGTAAGAAAATATGACGCAAGAAACACCACCATCGAAAACACCTGCAGAGAAAGACGATGGCAGCCCCAAATTTGGACGTCTGCTGCTGGTACTTATTTTTGCAGTCATGCTGATTGTTGTTATTACGCTTGGTTCCGAGGCTTATTATACTAATTAAGGGCGCCTGAGTACCGGACGCAGCTATTTTGCCGCTTTGTTGTTTTACTGCACTGTTCGTGCCGCCGCCCGCATTGCGCAAGCCTTTCAGGCTTGGCAAAATGCTAGCTTTTGAAGCACAAACAGTGCACCCCAAGTTTTATTGATAACCTGACTATAATAAAAAAGAGCGATGGATACCATTCCACTAAATACTGCCAAGACCAGTGAGTTTTCCAGCTCTAGCCGTTTGCTCATTTTGCAAAGTCTGGTGCCTATCGCCACAAATCTGGTGTCTTCACAAATCGAGGCATTTACAGGGCGTCTGACAGAGGCCTTGTTCAAGCTGTCTGACCAGACCGTCAGACCAGAGGAGGTGGCCGCCAGTTTTGCTGCTTATCAGCAATTAAAACGCAATGGCACGACCTTTTATCGCCTGGTTGCAGGACAGGTCAATGCTGCTCTAGCTAAAGAAGTCAGCGTCGTCAATACCCGCAAACGTGCCAGGACCGACGAAGGCAAGCAGGATTTTTCACTGGTCAGTTTTGAAGAGATGGAAAGCAAGGTGCTCAGTCGTAATCTGAGTCAATCGCTGGAAGTCAATAATGCAGAGCAACTGGTGGCACTGAATGTACGTATAGGCCATGTATTGCGCCGTACCCCAATCAGCGTTTCGCAGAATCCTTTTCGCCCGGAATTATTTGTTAGAGCCGTCCATCAAGCCTGGATGGAACTTGAGCCCAATCCTGAAACCCATTACCTGATATTGCGCCTGTTGCAACCAGAATTGTTCCTGCAACTAGGCGCTATTTACCGGGAATTGAATCTGGCCCTGGTCGAGCGCGGTATCTTGCCCGACCTTAACGATGGTTACCGTAACAAGCAGAAAAAGAACATGATGTCTGGCTCTGACGATATTAGCGATCGCGATCCTTATCTGGAAAACAAGCTGCGTAATATTTTTTCCGGTAATGCGCCGGCGGGCACGTTTGGCAATACGGTTACCGGGGGCGGCGGTGGAGGTGGCACGACCATGGATGGTGGCGGCATGCCTTTCACTGGTGGACAGGATGTCGGTGGTGGTTCTGGCGGTCCTCACTCCGGCGGTGGCAGTGGCGGAGGTGGCGGCAGTAATGCGCCGGACATGGTCACGATAGACAGGCAATTTTTTGATTACCTGACCAGTGTGCAAAGAGATTTCACCGCCAATCCCATGCCCATGGATACGGCACATTTGCGGCAATTATCGCAACAGCCTACTGCTGGTGGTTTGACACATATAGATCAAAGCACCATAGAATTGCTGGCGCGTATCTTTGATTATGTCTTCAATGATAAAAGCATACCGGCAGATATCAAAAACCTCATTAGCCAGTTACAGATTCCCACGCTGAAAGTAGCTTTGCTGGACAAGGATTTCTTTTTCAAGGAAAGTCATCCGGCGCGGGTATTGATCGATACCCTTGCAAAATCCAGCGTCTTGCTCAATAGCGATAGCTCTGCAGAAGACCCGCTCTATCAAATGATAGAAGGCATCGTTGAAAGGGTGCAGCAGGACTTTGATCAGCAGATAGAGCTGTTCTCGGATGTCGTTGCTGACCTGGAAGCCTTCCTCAAAGAAGAAGAACAGCAAACCGAAGTCGCCATCAGCGAGCCTGTTGCTGTCGCACTGAAGCAAGAGAAAATGCGCCTGGCGCGCGAATTTGCAGAAAATGATGTCGCCATCCGGGTAGAAACCGGTGAAGTGGCTGGTTTCCTGGAAACTTTCCTCAAGGAGCAATGGATCAGGATCTTGACGATTTCTCATAACGTCAAGGAAGAAAAGCCCAATGCCCTGGAAAATGCGCTGCGGACGATGGATGACCTGATCTGGAGCCTCAAACCCAAGAATAGTGCAGAAGAGCGCAAGGAGCTGGTCAGTAAACTGCCCGCCATGCTGTCTTTGCTGAATGCCTGGCTGAATGCGATCAAATGGGATGAGCCTGAACGCGTCATTTTCTTTTCCAAACTGGCTGAGCGCCATGCCGCCATTGCCCGCGCACCACTGGAGTTTTCACCACGCCGTCAGCTGGAGATTGCCGTCAATATTGCCCAGCGTGCAAGCGAAAAACGCCTGAACCGTCATGTGCAAGACCAGATTGAGCAACCGGTAGATGAATGGGCTCGCATCATAGAAACCATGGAACGTGGCATCTGGGTCGATTTCACCAAGAGGTCCAGTGGCGTCACTACCCGTTTCAAACTGGCCTGGGTCAGCCCCAAGCGTACCCGCTATATCTTCACCAATCGCCAGGGGCATGATGCCTTTTCTGTATCCAGCGACGAATTGATTGCCCAGTTCCGCGAGGGCAGGGCGATACAGATAGTCGCAGAATCCGTGGTTGACCGCGCACTGGTAGAGGCGTTGCGCGATCCTCCTGCGGCATAAGTCACCTCACCCAAGTTGGCAGGTTCATGACCTGACGGCTTGGGGATGGCCTAATTGTTCACGGTAAATTCGACCTTGCTGGTACTGCCATTCTTGCCCGGAAAGTCTTTCAGGGCACTGTCCATCAGGTAAGGGATGTACAGCGAAATCTCAGGATTGAATTGTTCAGAACTTGCCTTGATATCAGCCAGTTTTTTATTCCCGTTCAATTCAGTAATGCGGATTTGCAACTGGTGCAAATAAGTGCTGCGCATGCTGATGTCTGACCAGCCTCTGGGGTAAGCTGGCAGCCCCCAAAACGGTGAATAGTACATAGGATGACGTCGATAAATACCGCGATTGAAATGCAGGCCCCAATAAGGGTCATAGATGCCAGGTTGCCAGAATGGTGAATACTGGATTTCCCTCAAGGTCGTTGCATACTGCACTTCAACTTTCAATACAGGTGTTGCGCCTGGCATTACTTCCTTGAATCCCAGGTTTTGCAAACGGCTGCGCAGCAAATCTTCATATAATTTATGCTCGGGATTATTCTCCTGACCCGGAGCACGCTCAAAAATAAAGGATTTATCCTGAGTGGCGGCCGGCCATTCATGGAATACGCTGACCTGACTGCTGAATGTCGTTGCGCAACCGCTCAACAGCAGGCTGCACGCCAAAGTAAAAAAGAGCATTAGTTTTTTCATGTTCAACCCCTTGATGCCTAACTTGGTGATACGTATATCATATGCCTTATTGCGTAGTATTGTTGCTTCTACTGTAACGTGTTGTAACGATCTTGTGTTTGTCTGTGTGTCTGTATCTGCAGCAGATGAATTGCCGAATTCAGAAGTGGCCTGCTACAGGCTAAAGAAATTCTTTGGTTTGCTTAGCTTAGTCAGGATTTGTGAGCATAAATTCCACAATTTCACCAAACTTTCTGCGCTAATTGGAGTCTATTCAGGCTACTTTTATACCTGTAATGGCTCAGCTTGGTAAAATGGCGGTCTTTGCAGGGTTCATAAGACTTTGTCATTCAACTTACTTTCGCGAGATATTCCATCCATGCGTAACGATACTGCCAGCAAGCCAGAAACAATTTTCCGTAAAGACTATATAGCCCCAGGGTTTTGGGTGGACACAGTAGAAATGGGTTTCGACCTTGATCTAAGTGCCACCCATGTAGCAACCCGCATGACTATGCGCCGCAATCATGATAGCAGCGAAAAAGACCTGGTCTTGTTTGGTGAATCCCTGAAATTGCTACAACTGCGCATGAATGGCGTGAACTTGAAGAAGTCTGCCTACAAGATAGAAGGAGAGACCCTGCGCATTGCCAATGCTCCGGACGAAGTAACACTGGAAATTGAAACACGGATCAATCCACTCAAAAATACGTCCTTGTCCGGTCTATATGCGTCCAACGGCAATTTCATTACCCAATGCGAGGCAGAGGGCTTTCGCAAGATCACCTGGTTCCCGGATCGCCCTGATGTCATGGCGAAATATACCGTCATGCTGCGTGCCGACAAGAAAAAATTTCCTGTTCTGCTCAGCAATGGCAACCTGATCGAGGAAGGCGACTTGGGCGATGGCCGCCATTTCGCCAAGTGGGAAGACCCGTTCAAAAAACCTTCCTACTTGTTCGCCCTGGTTGCTGGCAAACTGGTATGCCAGGAAGAAAATTACAAACTCAAATCTGGTCGCGAAGTCTTGCTGCAAGTTTGGGTGGAAGATGGCAATCTGGATAAGACCCAGCACGCTATGGATTCCTTGAAGAACAGTATACGCTGGGATGAAGAACGCTTCGGTCTGGAGCTCGATCTCGACCGCTTCATGATCGTTGCCACTGGCGACTTCAATATGGGCGCGATGGAAAACAAGGGTTTGAATATTTTCAATACCAAATACGTGCTAGCTAATCCAAGCATCGCTACTGACGTTGATTATGCAGGCATAGAATCTGTCGTAGGCCATGAATACTTCCATAACTGGACAGGTAACCGCGTCACTTGCCGCGACTGGTTCCAGTTGTCCTTGAAAGAGGGTCTGACTGTTTTCCGTGACCAGGAATTTTCTGCCGACCTGGTTGGTACAGCCACAGGCCGCGCTGTCAAGCGCATAGAAGATGTACGTCTGCTGCGCCAGGTACAGTTCTCTGAAGATGCAGGCCCTATGGCTCATCCTGTACGCCCTGATTCTTTTGTAGAAATCAATAACTTCTACACCGTCACGATTTACGAAAAAGGTTCAGAAGTCGTACGCATGTATTACACCTTGCTGGGCCATGACGGCTTCCGCAAAGGTATGGATTTGTATTTCGAACGTCATGATGGCCAGGCTGTTGAATGCGATGACTTCCGCGCTGCGATGGCAGATTCCAGTGGCCGTGACCTGACACAGTTTGAGCGCTGGTATAGCCAGGCAGGTACGCCTCGCGTTAAAGTTGATGCAATTTATGATGCAGAAGCACAGACTTATTCCATCACTCTGAGCCAGTCTTGCCCGGCTACACCAGGTCAGACAGAAAAACTGCCTTTCCACATCCCGGTTGCCATGGGCTTGCTGGGTGCAGATGGTAAAGATATTCCTTTGCATAGCGTTGCGTACGAAGCACAGGCTGGTGCGACCAGTTTGGTGCTGGAATTGACAGAAGCAAGTCAGACTTTTGTCTTTACTGGTGTTTCCAGTAAACCAGTACCGTCCCTGTTGCGTAATTTCTCTGCACCAGTCGTGCTGGAGATAGATTACAGCGATGAAGAACTGGGCCTCTTGCTGGCGAATGACAGCGACCCGTTTAACCGTTGGGAAGCTGGCCAGCGCCTGGCCACCCGCCGCCTGGTCAAACTCACGACGGCTGTGCAGCAAGGTGAAGAACTGAGCCTGGACGGAATGTTCATCGAAGCTCTGCGCGCTACCCTGAATGACGCCAGCCTTGACCCGGCTTTCCGTGAACTGGTGCTGACTCTGCCTTCTGAAGCCATGATCGCTGAAGAATTCAAGGTCGTTGATCCGCAAGCTATCCATACAGCACGTCAGTTTGCCCGCGCCACCATCACAGAACATCTGCGCGCCGATTTGTTGAGTGCTTACGAAGGCCACCTGACGCCAGGAAAATACAGCCCGGATGCACAATCGATGGCAAAACGTGGTTTGAAAAACCTGGCACTGTCTTATCTGCTCGAATGGTCGGATGAATCCACTTTCGAGCTGGCGAAAACCCAGTTTGACGATGCAGAAAATATGACTGATCGCCTGGCAGCGCTGACAGCCCTGACCAATTTCAGTGGGACCGACAAGCAAGCCAAATCGGCAGCCAAGTCCTTGAAAGCTTTCTATAAAGATTTCAAGAAAGAAGCGCTGGTCATCGACAAATGGTTTATGTTGCAGGCAACTGCACGTACCACTGATGTCGCTAAGATACGTGATCTGATGGAGCACCCAGCCTTCACTTTGAATAATCCCAACCGTGCGCGCAGTTTGACATTTGCTTTCTGTAATGCCAATCCGTCTCGCTTCCATGCCGTTGATGGCAGTGGTTATGCATTGTGGGCAGAACTGGTGATTGCTCTGAACAAGCTTAACCCACAAGTTGCAGCACGTCTGGCGCGCAGCATGGACCGCTGGAAAAAATATCCTGAAAGCCTGCAAGTACACATGAAGGCAGCTTTGCAAAAAGTGGCTGATACCAAGAAGCTGTCGAAAGATGTGCTGGAAGTGGTCAGCAAAGCTTTGGCCTCCTGAACTAACAATTGACAAGAATTACTGAAGAAATCGAGAGATCAACATGAAACGTGTAAGCCTGACCCAGTATCTGGTCGAAGAGCAGCGCCTGAATAATTCGATACCGGCAGAACTACGCCTGCTGATCGAAGTCGTCGCACGTGCGTGCAAGACCATCAGCCATGCAGTAGGCAAGGGTGCATTAGGTGAAGTGCTGGGCACAGCCGGTAGCGAAAACATCCAGGGCGAAGTGCAAAAGAAACTCGACATCCTGTCGAATGAAATCCTGCTTGAAGCCAATGAATGGGGCGGCCATCTGGCAGCCATGGCATCGGAAGAAATGGAAAGCATCCATCCGATACCTAATCGCTACCCGCAGGGTGAATACATGCTCTTGTTTGATCCACTCGATGGTTCCAGCAATATCGACGTGAATGTTTCCATCGGTACCATCTTCTCGGTATTGAAAGCACCAGATGGCATGGGCAAACCAACCGAGCAAGACTTCCTGCAGCCCGGCAGCAAGCAGGTCGCCGCTGGTTATGCGGTGTATGGCCCGCAAACAGTTTTGGTGCTGACGACAGGCAACGGCGTCAATTGCTTTACTCTTGACCGCGAAATGGGTTCCTGGGTACTGACACAACGCAATATGCAAATCCCGACAGACACCAAAGAGTTCGCCATCAACGCATCGAATACCCGTCACTGGCATCCACCAGTCACGCGCTATGTCGATGAAATGCTGGCAGGCAGTACTGGCCCACGTGGCAAGGAATTCAACATGCGCTGGATCGCCTCCATGGTCGCTGACGTCCACCGCATCCTGAACCGTGGCGGCATCTTCATGTACCCGGCTGACAAGCGCGAACCAGATAAGGCCGGCAAGCTACGCCTGATGTACGAAGCCAATCCCATGTCCTTCATCGTAGAACAGGCTGGCGGCGCGTCGACTGATGGCAAGCAACGTATGCTGGATATCCAGCCAGAAAAACTGCACCAGCGTGTAGCGGTGTTCCTGGGTTCTAAAAATGAAGTGGAAAGAGTGACGCAATACCATCAGGAATGATGGAGTCATGATCCATAAAAACGCGAAGTGTGAGCTTCGCGTTTTTTTATGGCTGATCGTGATTTGAGTAAAGACCTCTCAACACAGAGGCACGGAGACACAGAGAGGCACAGAGAAAAACAAACTCCTTTTTATAAAGTATTTAGATTTTCTCCTGCTTTTCTCTGTGTCTCCGTGCCTCTGTGGTGCGCTTTTTGGCCTGATATCTAAAACGACCTAATTGTTAATAAATTCAATATTTGACATATGGTAGCCTCAAGCGCATGCTGATATAACATTTTCATTTATCGCCAGCCTGGAGTCAGATATGCCCGTATACCGTTCCCGTACCACCACCCATGGCCGCAATATGGCCGGTGCCCGCGCTCTGTGGCGTGCGACTGGCATGAAAGATGGCGATTTCGATAAGCCTATCGTCGCCGTCGTCAATTCCTTTACACAGTTTGTGCCTGGTCATGTACATTTGAAAGACCTGGGCCAGATGGTGGCGCGTGAGATTGAAGCGGCTGGCGGCGTTGCAAAAGAATTTAATACGATAGCCGTGGATGACGGTATCGCCATGGGCCATGGCGGTATGTTGTATTCGCTGCCTTCACGCGAACTGATTGCTGACTCGGTCGAGTACATGGTCAATGCCCACTGCGCTGATGCCATGGTCTGTATCTCCAACTGCGACAAGATCACGCCTGGTATGCTGATGGCGGCCATGCGTTTGAATATCCCTGTCGTGTTTGTCTCTGGCGGCCCGATGGAAGCGGGCAAGGTGTTGGAGACTTTGCATCCCAAGCAGACTGGCGAACAAAGGATCATGAAGATTGATCTGGTCGATGCCATGATCAAGGCCGGTGACAGCAATGTGTCGGATGAAGAGATTGGCCGTATAGAACGTTCTGCCTGTCCTACCTGTGGTTCATGTTCTGGCATGTTCACAGCAAACTCAATGAACTGCCTGACCGAAGCACTGGGCCTGTCTTTGCCGGGCAATGGCACGATTTTGGCGACGCATGCAGACCGCAAGGAATTATTCCTGCGCGCTGGTCGTTTGGTTGTTGAGTTGGCAAAGCGCCATTATGAGCAAGATGATTATTCCATCCTGCCGCGCTCAATCGCCAACAAGGCGACCTTTGAAAATGCCATGGCGCTGGATGTGTCCATGGGTGGTTCTACCAATACCGTATTGCATTTGCTGGCAGCAGCGCATGAAGCGGGCGTAGATTTCAAGATGGCAGATATTGACCGCATCTCTCGCAAAGTACCCTGTCTGTGCAAGGTTGCGCCGATGACTGATAAATACCATATCGAAGATGTACATCGCGCCGGCGGCATCATCTCTATCCTGGGGGAACTGGCACGCGCTGGCTTGCTCGATACTACACGCCCCACCGTGCATAGCCCGACCATGGCAGACGCGATTGCACAAAACGATATCGCCGTGACTGACAATGCTGCGGTACACAAATTATTCAGTGCCGCTCCAGGCGGTGTGCCTACGCAGACTGCATTCTCACAAGACAAGCGCTTTGACAGTCTTGATATTGACCGCGAAGCTGGCTGCATACGCGACAAGGCACATGCCTATTCGCAGGATGGCGGCCTGGCGGTCTTGTATGGCAACCTGGCAGAAAAAGGCTGTATCGTCAAAACTGCTGGCGTCGATGAAAGCATTTTGAAATTCACTGGCAAGGCCCGTGTGTTTGAAAGCCAGGACTCTGCGGTCGAAGCCATCCTTGGTGATACCGTGCATGAAGGCGATGTCGTCATCATCCGGTATGAAGGTCCCAAAGGTGGTCCCGGCATGCAGGAAATGCTGTATCCAACTTCGTATATCAAATCCAAGGGCCTGGGAAAAGCTTGCGCGCTGTTCACTGATGGTCGTTTCTCTGGCGGTTCTTCCGGGCTGGTGATAGGGCATGCCTCGCCAGAAGCAGCAGAGGGAGGAGCTATTGGCTTGGTGGAAGAGGGGGACATCATAGAAATCGATATTCCTGCTCGTACGATCAATCTCAAAGTCAGCGATAGCGATCTGATGCAGCGTCGTGCGGCAATGGAAGCGCGCGGTCCACAAGCCTGGCAGCCGGTAGATCGTGAACGCTATGTCTCGCAAGCCTTGCAGGCTTATGCTGCTTTGGCAACTTCGGCTGATCGCGGCGCGGTGCGGGATATTACACAGTTGCAGCGTAAATAATGCTTTAAAGTGAGCAGTTTGCCTGCTTGTCAAGCTCAAAGGGCATCCTGGTTTGTACCGGTGCCCTTTTTTATTGGAGTAACCCTCTACTCTGTTCGCTACTTGCTTTTCGGTATGCCGACCTTATATAGCTTTGATAAAGAATAAAACGATCGTTCACTGTAACAGGTGGGAAATGCGCGCCTCGTTTATACTCTAGTCTGGGCCGACAATTGTTATTGTCATTTGGCCATGATCATAAGTTTTATCCAGAATAAGAATCCGCGAGAACTGTATGTCTAGCAATGACCAGCCTGTCAACTCAAGCGAACAGGCTTTGGAATATGTTGATTCCTGTAACCTGCCCACAAGTTGGGCAACCTTCCGTATGCATGCCTTTGTAGAAACGGCAACAGGCAAAGAGCATATCGCCCTGACTCTTGGTGATGTGGCTGATGGCCAACCCGTGCTTGCGCGCATACACTCAGAATGCCTGACCGGTGACGCCTTGTTTAGCAAGCGCTGTGACTGCGGCCCGCAACTTGAACTGGCCTTGCAAAAAATCTCCCAGGAAGGGCGCGGTGCTTTACTTTATTTGCGCCAGGAGGGACGTGGCATAGGTTTGCTCAACAAGGTGCGTGCCTATCATCTGCAAGACGAAGGTGCAGACACAGTAGAAGCAAACCAAAAGCTTGGCTTCGCTGCCGACCTGCGCGACTATAGTCTGTGTGATCCTATGCTCAAGCATCTTGGGATAGAATCTGTGCGCCTGATGACCAATAATCCACGCAAGATTTCAGCGATGGAAGGCATGAATGTCAGAGTGCAGGAGCACGTACCCCTGATCGTCAAACGCAATCCCTATAATGAGCGCTACCTGAGTACCAAGGCGACCAAGCTCGGGCATTTGATACAGCCAGATTTGTAGAAGTTTGCAAGCGACAGGTGAGCTTATACCTCAACCGCTTCTTGCAACTTCTCAAATTCTATTGCTGCTTCGGCCAGGACTTCGTTGAGCAAGGCCTGGTCCAGACCAAGGCTTTCCCATGATTGCCCGGTGATTTCTGGCGGTGCCAGGTCAGGCGTGGTTGTCACACCCAGTGCGTGGGCTATGCCATCTGCGACATGAATTATCGTTGCCAGAAAGCCCAGCCCTGGTTTTTCAGGATGATGATGGCCAGAAATGGCCTTAACCATGACTTCTGAGAAATTCCACTGTACGGCCAGTGTTTCGCCAACGAGGGCATGATCAATTCCCAATATCTGTTTTTCGGTTTCATATTGCGTCGTTTGCAGTTCCAAGCGCTGCGCCAGTACATGCTCGTAAGCCTCGGTATAGCAGGTTGCCAAAACGAGTGCGCCTATGTCATGCAATAAGCCAGCCGTGAATGCCACATCGACGTTGAAATTGAGCCGGCGCGCCAATATGCGGGCTGCGATGGCGACTGCATTTGAATGCCGCCAGAATTCCTTATGGCTAAATCCCCGACAATTATTTTCAGGGAAACAGCCTGTCAATGCAGCAGTCATGACGATTTGCCGTACTGTGCTCAAACCCAGCAATGAAATGGCCTGCTGCACTGTCGTCACCTTGATCATGGTGGAATAATAGGGTGAATTCGCATAGCGCAAGGTCTTCGCCGTCAGTGCCATATCATGGCTGACCTTTTGCGCCAGCTCCTGCATATTCAATTCTTCATCATCAATATTATTCAACAATTCCATCACGATGGCAGGCAAGGTAGGCAAATCCTGGACGCTGTCAATAATCTGGGCAAGAGAGATGGGATTCATTCAAAAGCTCCAACGATGAGATGTACACAGCTTGCCAGAAATACCTCAGGCTGACTTGAATTTTCATTATCAGCGTACACTTGCAGCAACGAAGGACCAATATTTCTATGTGCTTATAGTTAAGCTAGCTTTAGAATCGCTTCCTTTGTTTTTCATTTGGCTCAATAAATGCTTGATCTCTACACATCCAGGATTGCCAGGCTCAGTTATATAAGCCTGATTTGCGCTGCACTTTGCGCATGCGGCAAACAGCAGATGGAAAGTAAACCAGAATCACCTTCATCAGTAACAGTTGCTGCTTCCAGCGTCGCCAGTACAACAGTAAGTAGTCAGCCTGTTGCGAATGCCGCAGACAATTTCATCACCAGTCTGCAGGCGAAAATGAAATCCTACGACGAGGCGGTTCTGCGCAAATGGATAGATGAATTCAATGCACAGCAATTGAAGTCGCATGGAGTGACCGCAGCAGGGGAGGATTTGCCGCCATTGCACGCAGGCGTAGTGCAAATTGAATTCGAAGACCTGGGTGAGCATGTATTGCTGCAATTGCGCGAAGTGCTGACTGCGCATAGCGATGATATTGATGGTGGCCTGGATCAATTTCGGTCTGTCTTTTTCAATAAGAGCGACATGAAATTGTTGACGGATATCGCAACAAAAAGTCAGGCCATACCTGGCACCGGCATGCGCATTGCCATAGGTAGCCAACAAAGCTGTATGGGTGATAGCCCTGGTGAAGGCTATGCAATTTTTGACTTGAAACAAAATGGTAAAACCTATCTCAACGAAAAATTCCAGGATCAGGTGCAAAGCTTTGAAGTAAAGCCTGTCAAGACCGGCACAATTCAATTATTGACGCGCAGTGAAACAGATTTGAAAGGCAAAGAAAAGGATATACAGCAATGTGAAATAGGCAGTTGGGTTGATGTGCTGGAAACGACCTATACCATTAGCTGTGATACCAGGCTTGGTAAGTGCACATCGCAGAAAAAACAAAAAACTTATCCAGCTTGTAGTGCAGTGGGGGCCTGTGATTGACGCATCAGTCACAGGGAATATTCAAGCGTGAACAAGTACAGCACGAGGCGCGCCAGTTTTCCTGGATGCGTGGAGTGTGTCCTGAACTTACTTAAATTGTTAAATATAAATGAGAATGATTTGCAATTACATTTTTATGTAAGTAGAATAAGCTGAAGTTTTTACTTCTAACGCTATCAGAGGCAATTCTCTGCATAGGCAGTCAATTTCCAGGCTTATTTATGATTTCTCGCTCATGTTGTTCTCCCAGTTTCTCCGTTCTATCCCGCAACAATCCCGCATCGCTGCAAAGGAATTTACATCCTGTCGGTTCGCTTAACCCCTTAAGTCCTATTGCATTAGCGCTTTCCATGCTGCTGGCAGCACCTGCTTTTGCAGAAGAAGCAGCCCCAGCCAAGGCTAGTCAGGCAGAATTGCCTGAGGTCCTGGTAACTGGCGTTTCAGGTAATGAACCCAGTTCAGAAAAGACAGGCGCTTATACAAAGAGAAAAAGTAGTTCGGCAACCAGACTCGATTTGTCTTTGCGTGAAACACCGCAATCAGTATCAGTTGTTACCCGTGCCAAGATGGATGACTTCAAGCAAGTCAATGTGAATGATGTGCTGGCTAATACCACAGGTGTGTCGGTCGAAAAAGTAGAGACTGACCGTACTTATTACATGGCACGTGGTTTTGATATTACCAATTTCCAGTACGACGGCGTAGGCTTGCCCTTCACTTCTGGCAATGTGGCTGGTGATATTGATACAGCGATCTACGACAGGGTGGATATCGTACGGGGCGCGAATGGCTTGATGTCGGCAACTGGCAACCCGTCTGCGACGGTCAACTTTATCCGCAAGCGCCCTGTCTACCAATTCCAGGCTTCCGCCGGACTGACATTGGGTTCGTGGAACACGCGCAGGCTGGACGCGGATGTATCCGGTGCCCTGAATGCTGCTGGCACCGTCGCGGGCCGTATCGTGGTCGCAAAACAGGCGGGTGATTCTTATCTCGACCGTTATTCGCCTGAAAAAACAGTGGTATATGGTGTGATTGAAGCCAACCTGGGCGAGGCCACCGTATTGAGTGTGGGGCATTCCCATCAGAAAAGCGATGCCAAGGGTGGCATGTGGGGTGCCTTGCCCTTGTATTACACGGATGGCAGCCCAACCAATTACCGGACTTCAACCAGCACCGCTGCAGACTGGTCACGCTGGTTAACCCAGGATGACCGCAGCTTTGTCGAACTGAACCATCAACTCGACAATGACTGGCAAATCAAGACGACAATGAGCCGCAACAGGTCAACAGGCGACTCCAAACTGTTTTATGCCTATGGCACACCAGATCGCAAGACCGGCCTGGGCTTGTATAGCTATCCTTCGCTGTATAACAATGTCAACACCCAGACTCTATTTGATTTGTCTGCCACAGGTAAATTCACTTTGGCAGGGCGTAAGCACGACCTGAGTTTTGGTATCAACTGGTCGAAGTCAAAGATGGATGATATCTCTCACTATGGCGTAGGAATAGGCACTGCTTTGCCAGATATCAGTAATTGGACGGGCAATTATCCGCAGCCAGCATTCAATTCCTATTCCGATGGCAGTGCGTATGAAGACACGCGCAAGACAATATTTGTTGCATCCCGTTTCAACCTGGCAGATCAATTCAAATTCATCGCCGGAGCAAACCATACCAAGGCTGAAAGCAGCGGTTATGCCTATGGTGTCAGCAGCCGCAAGAATGCCAACAATACCTCGCCTTATCTGGGTTTTGTCTATGATCTGACACCTTATGCTTCTGTGTATGCCAGCCACACTGAAATCTTCAATCCGCAAAGCGAAGTGGATGCCAGTGGTAAAACCCTGGACCCAGTCAAAGGCAAGGGCGATGAACTGGGTGTCAAGCTTGAATTGTTTGCCCGCAAGCTTAATTTGTCTGCAGCTGTTTTCAAGATACAGCAAGACAATGCAGCGGAGCAGGCTGGCTATATCGGCACCAAGAGTTTTTACCGCGGCATAGATGCGCAGTCACAAGGTTTTGAATTTGACGCCAGCGGTGAGTTGGCAAAAGGCTGGAACCTCAGCGCAGGCTATACGCAATTGCGCCTCAAGGGCAGTAATGATCGGGATGTCAAAACCTATGTGCCGAGAAAATTGTTCCGCCTGTCGACTACTTATCAACTGCCTTTCATGCCACAGGCAAAAGTCGGTGGTGGCCTGAACTTGCAATCGGATACTTTCCGTGACGAAGGTTCCGGAAACATCATACGTCAGGGTAGTTACGCAACGCTGAATTTGATGGCGCGTTATGACGTGAATCAAAACCTCAGCATATCGGCAAACCTGAACAATGTCAGTGATCAAAAATACCTGACCAGTCTGTACTGGAGCCAGGGCTATTATGCTGCGCCAAGAAACGGCAGCGTTGCGGTCAACTGGAAATATTGATAGGCCAAGAAATTTATGTCGATGCGTCCTGTCTTTGTCTTGCTGCACCGCTGGTTCGGGCTGGCGGTGGCTGTATTTTTGTTCATCTCCGGTCTGACCGGGGCTTTCATCTCCTGGGATCATGAGCTGGATGCCTTGCTCAATCCGCATTTGTTCGAGGCGCGCAGCCAGTCGCAAGGCAAGACTGGCAACGCCATGTCAGGAATGGAACTGGCCAACAGGGTGGAAGCACGCGACCCCCGAATCTGGGTGACCTATGTACTGAACGAGGCAGAGCCAGGGCATACCAGCCAGATGTCGGTAGAGGGACGGATCGACCCGGCCACGGGTAAGGTTTATCCCCTGGGTTTTAACCAGATTGCGGTTGATCCTGTTACTGGCGATGTGCAGGGCAAGCGGCAATGGGGCGAAATATCTCTGAGTCGTGAAAACCTGCTACCGTTTTTATACAAGCTGCATTACACCATGCATATACCTGAGGTATCTGGTATAGAGCTGGGCATTTTGTTCATGGGCATCATAGGTATAGTGTGGGTGCTGGATTGTTTTATCGCGCTATGGTTGTCTTTTCCTAACTGGCGCAGTTGGCACAAGTCCTTTGCTTTTCGCTGGCGTCAGGGCGGACACAAACTCAATTTTGACTTGCACCGTTCCAGTGGTGTCTGGCTGTGGCTGTTCATGCTGCTGCTGGCGATTACCTCGGTATCGATGAACCTGAATTCACAGGTGGTGCGTCCTGTGGTGTCATTGTTTTCACCTTTGAGTGCAGATGTGTTTTTCAGCCGCGTTCCACAAGCACCTGACAAGCCTCTCATTCCCGCCATCAGCCGCGAGCACGTCATTGAGCTGGCGAAACAGGATGCGCAAAAACGGGGCTGGACTTTGCCAGCAGGCGGTATATTCTATTCACCTGCTTTTGGCGTGTACGGAGTGGGATTTTTTGAGCCTGGCAATGATCACGGCGATGTCGGTTTGGGTAACGCCTGGCTGTATTTTGACGGCAAGGATGGGCAGGCTTTGGGTGGGAAGATTCCCGGTACCGGATCTGCTGGCGATATTTTCCTGCAGGCGCAATTCCCTTTGCATTCTGGCCGCATCCTGGGTTTGACCGGGCGTATCCTGATTTCATTGCTCGGACTGGTGGTTGCCATGTTGAGCGTCACTGGGGTGATTATCTGGATGAGAAAGCGGCGTGCCAGGGTAGTAGCCAACGCCGCTATGCAAACTGCTTGACCTTAGCCTATCTTGGGCACAAGGCGTTTTTCACTGATACTGGCCTTGGCTCTTTCCAGCATGTCGATGGCAGCAGGGCCACGCAACAGGGTGACAGCCACGGCCAGCGCATCGATGTAAGTCAGATGCGCAAGACGTGAAGTCATGGGGGTGTAGATGTCAGGATCTTCTTCCACGTCTACACCTATATGCACGTCAGCCAGTTCTGCCAGCGGGCCGCCACTGGCGCACAATACCAATATCTTGGCGCCAGCCTGTTTCGCCAGTTGTACACTGTCGATCAGGTCGCGGGTGCGTCCCGTGCGGGAAAAAGCGACGACCACGCAATCACTGTTTAACAAAGTTGCCGATTGTGCCTGCAAGTGGGCATCGCAAAATACTGTAGTTGGTATGCCAAAGCGGAAAAATTTCAACTGCGCATCGATAGCCAGTGCGCCAGAATAACCCAGGCCATAACATTCTATGCGGCGTGCTCGGGCCAGCAAGTTGACTGCTGCTTCAAAGGTCGCGGTATTGGCATTATTGCGTGCTTCCATCAGGGCAGCGATGGTGCGGTCAAATACTTTGGGCAAGACATCGCGTACATGGTCAGCCTGATTCACATCCAGATGCAAAAACGGGATGCCTGTGGCAAGACTTTTGGCAAATGCCAGCTTGAAGGTCTTGAAGCCGTCGAAGCCGAGGCTCTGGGCAAAGCGGGCTACCGTGGGTTCGCTGACATCACAAGCTTGCGCCAAAACCCGTATCGACATCTCCAGCGCATCGTGTGGCTTTTGCAGTAAAAATTCTGCAACCTGCCGCTCGGCACGGCTCAAGGCTGTGCTGGCAGTGCGTATGCGTGCCAGCAAACCTTTTTCAGGAGGTGTGTTGGGTTTATTGTCAGAAAACGGATTGGCCATATACATGTGTTTTACGGACACCAGAAAACATCTATGGTACAGCCTGCTTCACGCAACAAGGAGGCAACCGGCAGATTATTTTCTATCGCCTGTTCCAGCACCTGGCGTTTTTCTGCACCAGTGATCACCAACCAGATGCGTTTGGTATTGAGCAGGCGCGGCAAAGACAGCGACATGCGGCTCTGGCGGGTTTGCGGATGCACAGCCGCCAGGCACGCCAGGTCATCATGCTGGGTAGGCGCACCAGGGAAGAGGGATGCGATATGGCCATCAGCCCCCATGCCCAGCAAGACTGCGCTAAAAGCTTGCGGCAATTGTTCATTCAGGCGCACATTGATGGCTTCGGTCGCTACTTCCGGCGTGCTGGAAGCATTTTTCAAGGATACCAGTTGCCAGCGCTTGTCTGCAGCAGAGCCAGACAGGCAACGGCGGAACAAGCCTTCATTGCTCTGGGTATCCTGGTCCGGCACCCAGCGTTCATCAGTGGCGACGAGTTTGATGGGATTATGCGCATCTATATTCGACAGCAACTGATCCAGGCGTTGATATACAGGTGCAGGCGTGGAGCCACCAGCCAGGGCAAAGCTGCTGCCATCTGGTGTGGTCTGTATGACGTCCAGCCATTGCTGGCTCAGAGCTTCGGTCAGTGCCGAAAAATTGTCAAAGGTATGGTATTTCATGGTCATTTTATCGCTTAGCTTTCAACGAATTCTTCACCCCAGGCTGCTCCATGCTGTGCCAGCAAATAACTGGCGGCAGACGGGCCCCAACTGCCTGAGATATACGACTTGAGACCTTCGCTATCGTTTTGCCAGGCGCTCATGATGGGGTCTATCCAGGCCCATGCCGCACTCAGTTCATCATCACGCACGAACAGGGTCAGGTCACCATGCATGGCGTCGAGCAAGAGACGCTCATAGGATTCAACGCGGCGCGAATTGGATACTTCAGCAAAGTCCAGGTTCAGGGCAACGTCAGACAGACGGATACCTTCGCCAGGTTCCTTGGCCTTCATGTACAGTTGTACACTTTCTTCTGGCTGCAAAGAAATCACCAGGCGGTTAGATCGCAAAGGCCCTTGCGACTTACCAAAAATCGAATACGGAATAGGTTTGAAATTGATCGTGATCTCTGCACTGCGGCTGGCCATGCGCTTGCCAGTACGCAGGTAAAAAGGTACACCAGCCCAGCGCCAGTTATCGATCTCTGCGCGGATGGCAACAAAGGTTTCTGTGCGTGAAGACGGTGGCACGCCAGGCTCATTCTGGTAAGCGATAACCGGTTTGCCATCGACGGCGCCAGCACGGTATTGGCCGCGTACGGTTTTCTTGCTGACTTCATCGGGCGTGAACTTGTGCAGGGCGCGCAAGACTTTGACTTTTTCGTCGCGGATGGCGTCAGGGTTGGCATTTACAGGTGGCTCCATGGCGACGATGGACACCAGTTGCAGCAAATGGTTTTGTACCATGTCACGCAGGGCGCCGGTATGGTCATAGAAGTCACCACGTGATTCCACACCTACTTGTTCAGAGATGGAGATTTGCACATCCTGTATCCATTTGCGGTTCCACAAAGGCTCAAGGAAGGAATTGGCAAAGCGCAATGCCAGCAGATTTTGCACCATCTCTTTACCAAGGTAATGATCAATACGGTAAATCTGGTGTTCGTTCAGGTAAGAACGCAGGGAGTGATTGATCTCTTTGGCGGACTGGGCATCGCGCCCCAATGGTTTTTCTACCACCACGCGGGCATTGCCCTCGACCAGGCCATGCTTGGATAATTGCTCGACCACGGGGATAAAGATGTCAGGGCCAGTCGCCAGGTAAAACAGGGTCGCGTTGGTTTCGCTGGTTTGCAGGCTGTCTTTCAATGCGGCGAAATCTTCTGGAATACGCGCATCGATTTTTGAATAATGCGTGGTTGCCAAAAAGGCTGCACGCTTTTCTTCTGTCGCACCATCTACATTAGACGCATAAGATTCTATGGCGGCAGCGACACGCACACGGAATTCTTCATCAGTCAGCTTTTCCCGTGCTGCACCAATGAACTTGAAGTTCTGGTCCAGCCGGCCATTCACAAATGCGCTATACAAAGCAGGGATGATCTTGCGCTTGGCAAGATCGCCAGTGCCGCCAAATAAGACAAATGTGGTCATGCTGACTCCGGGTTGTGGTTGTTATGTTGGGTGCAATACAGACGCTTGCTATGTGTTGCCGTATGTTGCTATGTATTGCGACAAATGTACTAGATTGATGATAGTGATTTATCTTGATTATGCCAGAAAATATTCAAAAATGTAGTTTCATTACGATAAATTTGATAGTTGTGCCAAAAAAAACAGCGAAATATCAAAATACTGAAAGTTTGTTACAGAAATGAAGGGATTTATGCTATCTTTGTTGGCATTGATTCAGTATAGCTACAGCTTTCTTATTTTGCCCAAACGGGTCACAGGTGTTTATATGACGACATCCCCATCCACTGCGTTGCACCCTGTTATCGACAAGGTCACACAGCGCATTGCCGAGCGCAGCAAATCCCTGCGCAATACTTATCTTTCCCAGTTGGAGCAAATGCGTGGCCGTGGCCCGCGTCGCGCCAGTCTGTCTTGTGCCAATCAGGCGCATGCCAATGCGGCCATGGATAGCGGCACCAAGATCTGGCTCAACCAGGCACAAAAACCGAATATAGGAATCGTTACCGCTTACAACGATATGTTGTCGGCACATCAGCCGTATGAACATTATCCTGTGCAGATACGCCAGACAGCCTTGCGCTTTGGCGCTACTGCCCAGGTAGCTGGTGCCGTGCCAGCCATGTGTGATGGCGTGACGCAAGGGCGTCCTGGTATGGAGTTGTCGCTGTTCTCACGCGACGTGATTGCACAGGCGACTGCAGTGGCTTTGAGCCATGATGCTTTTGATGCGACGCTGTGCCTGGGTATCTGCGACAAGATCGTGCCTGGCCTGCTGATAGGTGCACTGGCCTTTGGTCATTTGCCAACTATCTTCATCCCAGCTGGCCCTATGGGTTCTGGCTTGTCGAATAAAGAAAAGGCGGCAGTGCGTGAACGTTATGCGCAGGGTAAAGCAACGAAAGAAGAGTTACTGGCAGCAGAAAGCGCGGCCTATCATAGTGCAGGCACATGCACCTTCTATGGTACAGCCAACAGCAACCAGATGTTGCTGGAAGCCATGGGCCTGCATTTGCCAGGTGCCGCCTTTGTCCATCCATCTGACCCTTTGCGCAGTGTGTTGACAGACGCAGCAGTGGAACGCGTCCTGCAATTGACAGAGCAAAGCAGCAATTACAAGCCTATCGGTCAGCTGGTCAATGAAAAAACCATCGTCAACGCCGTCATCGCACTGTTGGCAACAGGCGGTTCAACTAACCACACTATCCACTGGATTGCCGTGGCCCGTGCTGCTGGCATCATTATCGACTGGCAGGATTTTGATGAATTGTCATCAGTTGTTCCTTTGCTGACCCGCGTCTATCCTAACGGTACGGCAGACGTGAATGCCTTTGAAGATGCTGGCGGCCCAGTCTTCGTAATACGTGAACTCTTGTCTGCTGGCCTGATGCATGCAGATGTCATGACGGTGTATGGTAATGATGGTTTGAACTCACACACCAGCCGCCCGGTATTGACTGAAGATGGCAAGGTCAAATGGGAAGCGCTGCCTGCAGAATCGACTGACGCTACGGTCGTTCGCAATGTGACTGATCCATTTGCGCCTACTGGTGGCCTGCGCTTATTGCATGGCAATCTGGGCCGTGCCATCGTCAAGGCATCAGCCGTGCCTGAAGATGCATGGATCATCAAGGCACCAGCAAAAGTATTTGAGTCACAGGATGCACTGGTCAAGGCTTACAAGGCGGGCGAATTGAACATGGATTTTGTCGCCGTCGTCATCTTCCAGGGCCCGCAGGCGAACGGCATGCCTGAGTTGCATCAGTTCACGCCGGTGTTGGGCAGCCTGATGTCGGCTGGCTATAAGGTCGCGCTGGTGACCGATGGGCGCATGTCGGGTGCATCCGGCAAAGTACCTGCGGCATTGCATGTCAGCCCTGAAGTGGCGCAGGGTGGCCCCCTGGGTAAAGTGCGTGACGGTGACGTGGTTGAATTGAATGTCCATACCGGCGAATTGCGTGCCTGGGTTGATGCAGATGTCTGGGCACAACGCGCCGTACGTGAACTTAGCAAGGAACCTATCTTTGGCTATGGCCGTGACCTGTTTGCTGCCCAGCGTCGTGTCGTGACTGCGCCTGAGCATGGCGCGTCTACACTTTTCATCGATTAATTTTCTGAAAGCGAACCCAATCATGAGCCTGAATATCAGCATGAGCAAGCGAAACATCATCGCCCAACTGGAACAAATCCGCGTACTGCCTATCCTCGTTACTGATGATGTTGATCAGGCGATAAGGTGCGTGACGACGCTGGCAGAAAATGGTTTGCCAGCTGTGGAAATTACTTTGCGCACGCCAAATGCAATGACAGTCTTGCGTGAAGTCGTCAAGGCTTGCCCGACAGTGACCGTGGGTGCAGGTACGATCCTGACGCAGGCACAACTGGATGCAGTCAGGGAGACAGGTGCAGCCTTTGGTATCAGCCCTGGCATCACACCTTTACTGGCAAAAGCGGCTGCTGATTCTGGCCTGCCTTACTTCCCTGGTGTTGGTGGTGCCAGCGATTTGATGCTGGCGCTGGAGCATGGCTTCAATGTCGTCAAACTTTTTCCTTCCGATATCGTCGGCAGCACCAAGATGGCCAAGGCACTTGGTGGCCCTTTCCCTGATGTGAAATTTTGCCTGACGGGTGGTGTTACGGTGGAAGCGACACCAACCTTGTTGCAGCAATCAAATATCCTGTGTGTAGGTGGTTCGTGGATGTGTCCGGCATCACTCATCAATGCAGGTGATTGGGCAGCAATTAGCGTACTTGCTGCGGCTGCTGCAACAGCAGGTAAGAGGTAGATACAGGTTTGAATTAAAAATTTTAACAGTTTTTGCTAAGCACTTTCACTAATCACTTTTCGTTAATAAGCAAGATTATGGTCACTTCCGTATCGCGTACTCCTATCTGGGGTTTGTTGCAGCAACGTGCCACCAACATGCCTAACCTGAAAGAACTGTTTCGTGCTGATCCACAGCGCTTTACGCATTTTTCAGCTTCTGCCTGCGGCATCATGTTGGATTATTCCAAGCAACGCATAGACACCACCGCCAAGCTGAATTTGCTGGCATTGGCGAGGCAGCAGGATGTAGAGCCACGCCGCGATGCAATGCTACGCGGGGAAGCGATCAACCAGACGGAAAACCGTGCAGTATTGCACACGGTATTGCGCTTGCCTAAAGGCGAGTCTTTTGATTTGAATGGTGAAAACATTGCTGCCGATGTGCACCAGGTGCTGGCGCAAATGCGCAGCTTCAGTGATGCAGTCAGGGAGGGGCGTTGGCAGGGGTATACCGGCAAGGCCATACGCACTATCGTCAATATCGGTATCGGTGGTTCCGACCTTGGCCCGCAAATGGCTTGCATCGCTTTGGCACCATGGTCGCAAAAAAACCTGTCCCTGCATTTTGTCTCTAACGTCGATGGCCGTCATGTGGCAGATGCCCTCGCCAATGCTGATCCTGAAACGACCTTGTTCGTAGTCGCATCCAAAACTTTCGCGACCATGGAAACCCTGACCAATGCCCGCACTGCGCGTGAATGGATGCTGTCACATGGTTGCCCGGTCGATCAGATACGCCAGCATTTCGTGGCACTGAGCACGAATGTCAAAGCTGCTGCTGATTTTGGCATTGCGCCTGAAAATGTCTTCCCGTTCTGGAACTGGGCTGGTGGCCGGTATTCCATGTGGAGTGCGATAGGCCTGTCGATTGCGCTATATGTAGGCGCAGACCGTTTTGAAGAAATGCTGGCTGGCGCTCATGAAATGGACCTGCATTTCGCCCAGGCACCGCTGGAACAAAACCTGCCAGTATTGATGGCTTTGATAGGTGTGTGGAATATCAATTTCCTTGGCTTGCAAGCCTTGTCGATTGCACCTTACCACCAGCGTATGACACGCTTGCCAGCTTACTTGCAGCAGCTGGAAATGGAAAGCAATGGCAAGTCTGTCACGCGTGAAGGCCAGCGCGTCGATTACACGACTTCACCTATTTTGTTTGGTGAAGCAGGCACCAATGGCCAGCATGCTTACTTCCAGTTATTGCATCAGGGCGCAACGATAATTCCTACCGACTTTATCGTGGTTGCTGATGATGATGCAGGTTTGCCCGGTCATAATCAGGCACTGCTGGCAAATTGCTTTGCTCAATCCAAGGCCATGGCCTGGGGCAAGAGCATGGCAGAGGTAAGGGCTGAACTCGGTGATTTGCCAGAAAAAGTACTGGCACCACGTGTGTTTGAAGGTAATCGCCCGACCTCGACAGTCTTGCTGGATTCTCTGACGCCACGTTCTTTGGGGGCACTGATCGCCTTGTATGAACATAAGGTGTTTGTGCAATCCGTGATCTGGGATATCAACGCTTTTGATCAATGGGGTGTTGAGTTGGGCAAATCGCTGGCGCAGCAATTGATCAGCCTTGATCCAAATGCAGTCAAAGAAGATTACGATAGTTCAACCAAGGGCTTACTGATGGCAGTTGGCCGTAGTCATAAATTGAAAAAGGCTGCCTAGTATCATGTTTGGACACGCTGATGTTGTAAGCAAGCCTCAGCGTGTTTGATATATTAGTTTGCAAGCGTTGCTGTAAGCATGCTGTCAAGGCAATGGCTTACTCTGTAGAGCGCTTTCTTCGACACTGTAAATATATTGTCGTACCTAGGCGCACAAGAATTTTCATCGATCTGTTTTTATCCTTACCGTAGAATTTGTCAGCATGAACGCCCACCTACACCCGCAATTAAAAATGAACGATATCAGCGACGACAAAGACCAGAGCCTGCGTGAAGACATACGCAGGCTGGGCCGCATATTAGGCGACACGGTAAGAAACCAGCATGGCGATGAAGTGTTTGATCTCATCGAGCAAGTGCGCCAGAATTCCATACGCTTTCGCCGTGATGCCGATGAAGCCGCTCGTGCTGAGCTGGAAACTACGCTCGATACATTGACCAATGACCAGACTACACAAGTCATACGTGCTTTCAGTTATTTTTCACATCTGGTGAATCTGGCAGAGGACCAGCATCATATACGCCGTACCCGTGCGCATTTGATTGCAGGTTCTGCACCGCGCCAGGGCAGCCTGGCACATACCATAGAGGCCCTGTACAACACAGGGCACAGCAGCCAGCAGTTGCTGGACTTTTTTGAGACTGCGCAAGTCTTTCCGGTATTGACGGCCCACCCAACAGAAGTGCAGCGCAAGAGCATTTTGAATTGTCAGATGGTGATTACCCGTCTGCTCGATGAGCGCGACCGTATGCAATTGACGCCGGAAGAATCGGCAGCCAATGATGAAGCGCTTGGGCGCGCAGTATTGACCCTGTGGCAGACTCGTATGCTGCGTACTTCCAAATTGTCTGTGCTCGACGAAGTGGAAAATGGCTTGAGTTTTTATGACTACACTTTCCTGCGCGAATTGCCGCATCTATATGCTGGTCTCGAAGACCTGCTGGCGAGTAAGGATGCCGCTTTGACGCAAACAGAGCTGCCCAGCTTCATGAAAATGGGCAGTTGGATAGGCGGTGACCGTGACGGCAATCCTTTCGTCACTGCTACTGTGCTTGAAAAAACCCTGGCCATGCAGGCTACACGTGCGTTTAAATTCTACCTTGAAGAATTGCACACTCTAGGTTCGCAATTATCGATGGCGAACCTGTTGGTGAAAGTCTCTGACGACTTGCTGGCCTTGGCTGAACGCTCGCCAGATCATTCGCCGCACCGTTCTGACGAGCCTTATCGCCTGGCTATTAGCGGTGTATATGCGCGCCTGTCAGCGACCTACAAACAATTGCTGGGCCTGGAACCTGTCATACATCCCAGCGGCATCGCCGAACCTTATGCAACCGCAGAAGAACTGGCAGCGGATCTTGATATCGTTCACCACTCTTTGCATGCCAACGGTTCTGCTGCGATTACGCGTGGCCGTTTGCGTCACTTGCGCCGTGCGGTCAAGGTATTTGGTTTTTATCTAGCACCTATCGATTTGCGCCAGAATTCAGACGTGCATGAACGCGTTGTGCATGAGTTACTGCAAGCAGCTAATCCAGAATTGAAGTACCTGGATTTGAATGAAGACCAGCGTATAGAAATTCTGATTAAAGAAATCAGCTCAGCCCGTCCGCTGGCTTCACCTTACCTGACATATTCGGAAGAAACACAATCGGAACTGGCAATCTACCGCGCCGCCTGCACTGCGCAAAAGCGCTATGGCAAAGGCTCAGTACCGAATTGCATCATCTCCAAAACCGATGGCGTGTCTGATATGCTTGAACTGGCCTTGCTGTTGAAAGAGTCAGGTTTATTGCATCCGGCAGAAGGCCGTGTTGATGTCAATATCATCCCGCTGTTTGAAACTATAGGCGATTTGCAGAATAGTGCACCTGTCATGGACAGGCTGTTTGGCATTCCTGCTTATGCACGTCTGCTTGCCAGCCGCAGCAATGCACAAGAAGTCATGCTTGGTTACTCTGATAGTAACAAGGACGGCGGTTTCCTCACTTCAGGTTGGGAATTGTATAAGGCCGAGCTTGATCTGATAGCGATATTCAGCAAACACCAGGTGCGACTACGACTTTTCCATGGACGTGGTGGTTCAGTCGGTCGCGGCGGTGGTCCTAGCTATCAGGCGATCCTGGCGCAACCCGCTGGTGCAGTGCAGGGGCAAATTCGTTTGACTGAACAAGGTGAAGTGATTACCGCCAAATATGGTAATCCTGAAGTTGGTCGTCGCAATCTGGAAGTGCTGGCTGCAGCCACTATGGAAGCCAGTTTGCTGGCACATACAGAACCGGCACCACGTCCTGAATTTTTATCGGCGATGGAAGAATTGTCTGACCATGCTTTCAAGGCCTATCGTAATCTGGTCTATGAAACTGAAGGTTTCGAGCAGTATTTCTGGGAATCGACAGTCATTTCCGAGATTGCTGGCCTTAACATAGGCAGTCGCCCAGCATCGCGTAAAAAATCGACAGCGATAGAGGATTTGCGTGCCATCCCCTGGGTATTCAGCTGGTCACAATGTCGGCTTATGTTGCCGGGCTGGTTTGGGTTTGGCTCAGCTGTACAAGCTTACTTGAAGGCCCATCCTGATAACGGTTTGCAGACTTTGCAAGCAATGTTTAAAGAATGGTCTTTTTTCAGTACTGTGCTATCGAATATGGAGATGGTGCTTGCCAAGAGCGATATCGGGATTGCCAGCCGTTATGCGCAATTGGTCAAGGATGAATCCTTGCGTAACCGCATCTTTCCGCGCATACAGACTGAACATGAAGCGACCATAGAAATACTGAAGTCTATTTCTGGCCAGGATGAATTGCTGGCGGCAAATCCTTTGCTGGCACGTTCGATACGCAACCGTTTCCCTTATCTGTCACCATTGAATCACGTTCAGGTAGAATTGCTGGAACGCTACCGTAAGGGTGATGAAGACGAGCGAGTGCGTCGTGGCATACATTTGTCCATTAATGGTATTGCTGCTGGTTTACGTAATAGCGGTTGATTCTTTTGTTTCCTATGTCTTATGAAACCTTCCCTTGAATGTCAGGGAAGGTTTTTTATTTGTAATGACGCAAGATCCCCTTTTACTTGCGCTGATTCAAAGAGGGGAATAGGTGACCCGGTTATAATATTGCTATTCGGCTACATGTATGTGTGTTTTTATTGTTCATGCCGTTGCAGTTTGCAATCATGTTTGCCAGCGAAAAGTATCTACCTTCAAAGAATATGCACACCTCAGCATCGTCAGATCCATCTACCTCTCAGCTTGACATTTCCTTGCTAGGCAACTTCCAGTTGAAACTGGATGGTCATGACATCGCTGACAAGCTCAAATACCGCAAAGCCATTTATCTTTTGGCCTATCTGGCGGTAGCCAGCAGTCGCTGGATAGCCAGGGAACAATTGGCAGAACTGCTGTGGCCTGACTTGCCTGGTGCAGCAGCACTGACGAACCTGCGCCAGGTACTCAATAATCTTGGCAAAGTCATCAATACGTCCATTGGTGTCGAGGTTATACAAAGCAAGCGAGATAGTATTGCTTATTTTCCAGATGCGCGGGTACATGTGGATATTGCTACCCTGCTCAATGAATGGCAGGCCGATGACCCGGCTGACCTGTTTTGCACATGGCTGACAAATAGCTTTGAGCCAAAGCTAAGCCAACTCAATCATGATTTTCTTGAACGCTTGGAACTCAATGTAGGCACTGATTTGCAATCATGGATAAACCAGATGCGCAAGCAGTTGCGGGAACGTTGGCGTGATCTGGCTGCAAGGCTCTGCCGTGAGCAGGAACAGGCTGGACGCATTGCTTCAGCTGTGGCGATCGCCAACCTGCTATGGGAACAGGATAGTTTGAACGAAAATACTGCTTCAAAGCTGATACGGCTGTTGCTTTCTTGTGGTGATTTCAAACGTGCCAATTTTGTGTTGAATACGCTGGAGCAGAATTTGCTCGCTGCTTTTGGTACACGTGCATCGGCTTCTACCAGGAGGCTGTTGCAGCAAGACCCCATGCTAGCGGTAGTTGATCACGACCTTACAGGAAAAAAGCAGACTTCAATTGTCAGCAAGGCTGTGACCGAAATCCGCTGGCTTACCTTTGCCTATGTGGATTTTGACCTTTCTCGCTATGCAGGGACAGACGAGGCAGACGCAATTTTGCATATGGATCAGTTACTTTGCACAGCGCGAGAGAAAATCAGCCTGTGGGGCGGGGCTTGCAAGCAGATATTTGGTCAAGGTTTTCATGCGAGTTTTGGTATGCATACCGAACCTGAGCAAGCGGCCTTGAGGAGTATTTATGCCGCACAAGAAATCATGCTTGCAGATGATGCGCGTCAGTACCTGCGCATTGGAATTTGTGCTGGCAATGTCCAGTGTACAGTTGATGAGATGCGCTTTCTTGGTACCTTGCCAAGAATAGCGCAAGAGCTGTGCTGGTCTGCTTCAGCGGGTGAAATTGTGTTTGATCGTATATTGGCAGATCAGATCAACAGCAAGCTGAAAAATGATGTCATACAAGCGCTGGCTCATAATCACTACGCGCATGGCATAGCCAAGTACAGGCTGGCAAGGCAACTCGTGAGCATCGGCGATCAGCAAGAATTTCCTCTCGTGGGGCGTAGTGAAGAGTTACAGACCATATGGCGCCACTGGCAGCTGGCAAAGCAGGCACAACCACAATGGTTGATATTGCGTGGCAATGCTGGCATGGGGAAGACCAGGCTGGCAACTGAAGTGAGCCGCCAGCTCGATACCGCAGAAAACCGTGTCATCCGAATTTATTGCACGCTTGAATACCAACATCAGTCACTGGCAGCCTTGCGACAAGCGCTGGCCGAGCTATTTGCTTTGCCAGCTGTAAAAGCGGAGGACTATCCGGTCAGAATAAGGGTAAGACTGCAGGAGCTGGTACCGGATTCTGAGCTAGATGAAGCAATGCTGCATGCCCTCGTTTCTTTATTTGATCAGAGCATGTGGGTGGAGGCAGATAGCAAGAATCAGATATTTGCTGCCCTGGGCATGTTGTTTGACCAATTGTCCAGGCAAAAGACTTGCCTTGTATTGATCGATGATTTTCACTGGTCAGATTTCGCTACCCGCGAATTTCTGGCCCGTTACGCCGGCAGCCTCGAGAAGCAACAGTTATTGCTGTTGGTAACAACCAGGACAGACGCTCCGTTGGAACATGCTGGCGCCTCACCCGTTGTTATTGAGCTGAATCCCCTGGCTTTTTCTGCTGCAGAGCAAATGGTTGCGGCCTGCGACCGTCGGCATCTTTTGTCGACGCAAGACCAGGCCCGCATAGCGCGTGATTGCGGTGGCATTCCGCTGTTTATTGAGAGGCTTACCCTGAGCCACACAGAAGACGGACAACATCACCTGATATCGGTCAAGGAATTATTGCAGAGCGAGTTGGATAAGCTCGGGCCATACAAGAATATTCTGCAAGTGGCTGCCGTTATTGGTAATAATTTCAATGGACGTGTACTCAGCAGCCTGCTCCCTGATGAAGACGTGGGTGGCCCACTGCAACTGGCCATTGGCTATCGTTTGGTGCAAGCGGGGGCACAGCACGGGCAATATCGCTTTCAACATGCGTTGATTGCAGATGCTGCTTACCAAAGTTTCCCTGAAAAACAAAGACGGCTTACTCATCAATGCGTGGCAGAATACTTAATAAAGGAGTCTGGGACATCGAGTGCAGAAATTGCCCGACATTTTGAAGAGGCGCGTGACTGGCACCAGGCTGCCTCCATGTGGACTATCAGCGGGCAAAAAGCATTGGCAAATGAATTTGCCATGGATGCCTTGCATGATTTTGGCAAGGCGCTGGATATCGCTTTGCAGCCACAATCCGGGTTGACGCATTTACAAATTTCTCTGCGTTTGTCTTTGGGCAATGCTGCGCTGTTATGCCAGGGATATGGATCCCAATTGGGGCATCAGCAGTTCCGGGCAGTCTGTGATAGTTTGAATGACTTACCGGCACCAGATCATGAAGAAACAGAGTCTTTGTTCCGTGCATTAAGTGGTTTGTACATGGGTGGGAGTTCTCAAGGCAAGAGCGATGGCCTGGGTATAGCGCGGCGCCTGGAGGAGTTGGCAGATACGCCAGCCAAGCGGCTGATGGCCTGCTTTTCGCTGGGTAATTCATTGTTCTGGCGCGGGCTGTTTGTAGAGGCATTGCACTATCAACAGGAAGGATTGTCCATCGCTAAGACGCTCAGCCTGGAAGAGCGGCAGCGTTACTGGGCCGAAGATCTTGAGATACTGATACGCGCCTTCCTGTGCTGGAATCTGTGGTTTTTGGGCGATGCCTATGCCCATGAACTGGCAAGGGAAAGTACCTTGCTGGCCAGAGAGCGCAAAAAAAGCCATGCCTTATGCTTTATGCTGACTTTCAACACGGCCATGTGCTGGACTGCTGGTCAAATGGATGAAGTCACCATGCTTGCAGGAGAGGGAGTACAACTGGGGACACAATTTGGATTTCCATTATGGCAGAGCATGAATAGTTTGTTTTATCTTTCTGCGCAGGCAAATGGCAATAAGCTCGAAGACATCAAACCCGCCCTGCAAGCAGCAGAAAATTTGCACGGTGCCTACCGCGCAGGTACCACCACGGCCAGTTGGGTATTGGCAAGTACGCTGATCAAATTGCAATGCTGGGAGGAGGCAAAGTCTTTGTTGGAAAAGACACTAAGCGAGATTGACAAGTACGAGGATTATTACTGTCATGCAGACTTGCTGCGGTTGAGCAGTTTGTGTCACATGCAAGAGGGAGATATCGATCTTGCGATTGAAACGCTTGAAAAGGCCTTGAAGATGGCAACAGCTCAAGGGGCTTTGGGATTGCTTGATGCAATCAGGCAGGCAATTGTAGATTCTCAGCTACTGCAGCAAAAGCATGCTTTGCTGCAGTAGCTTAATGATCAAGCCATAAACCTCGCCAGATACTCAGGTGAATTAATAAACTGCCCGATCAGCGTCACCGTATCAGTCACTGATTGTGCCAACAGTTGATCAAACACCACCTGATCTGGTGCATGA
>NZ_JACOFX010000013.1 GCF_014284125.1 Undibacterium umbellatum
GAGAAATGCCATCGCCTTTGGAAAAACTGTGAGCGACAATTGAATACCAGCTTGCAATTCGTTAATTTGGCATTCCTCACTTTGCTCTTGCGGCGGGGGTGATCAAAAAAGATCTCGAACAGGTTCTAAGAGAGGTGCTGCAACGCAGCTGGGGCGATTTTGGGTATGTCCTATTATTGCAAATGAGATATGAAATTATTCAAATCACTCCTTGTAGCAATCTGCCTGCTGAGTATCACTACGTCAGCATGGGCACGTCCTGGCGGACATCACTACCGCCCAAGGATCAGCATAGGTTTGTCTATTCCGCCACTCTATTTTCAATTCAGCAACAGGCACAGCCATGGAGTTTCCTTTTACCCCTACGATTACTCCTGGCGCTACCACCCCGGCGTGGTAGTTTCACCAACAATTAGCTACGTTTCGCCAGTAGTCAGTACCAGCGATATAGTGTACGAAGAAAGCTATAGCGTGTATCCACAAAACTATGTGAATGACAGCACCATCATGAGCCAGCCCAGTCGTGATCCACAAACTACAACTGGCAAGGACTGGCTGTATTGTCATCAGCCCGATGGTTTTTATCCAGCCATCAAATCCTGTCCCGCCGGATGGCATCGTGTGCCAGCACAATCAAGATAAAGCAGTCTTGATCCAGATACAAAAAGGGTGCAATTATTTCACTAATTGCACCCTTTGATGACGATTTCTGATTTATACAGCAAGAACTTATTTTGCCAATACTGCACGTATAGCCGCTGCCAATTCCTCCGCCACAAATTTGGCAACATAAGCATCAGCACCTACGGTCTTGATATGGTCTTCGTTGGTTGCGCCCGACAAAGATGAGTGTATGACCACAGGCAAGAATTTAAACCTGTCATCCTGCTTGATCTTGCGTGTCAGGGTAAATCCATCCATTTCTGGCATTTCCAGATCCGTCAGCACCATCGCCACTTTGTCACGGACACCCTTGCCTTCAGCCTGAGCTGCTGCTGCCAGGGATTGCAATTTCTCCCAGGCTTCCTTGCCAGTCTTGGTCATGATGTATTGCGCACCCATGGCAGTCAGGGCTTGCTCAATGAGGCCACGAGCCACCGCTGAGTCATCTGCCGCCAGAATAGATGCCCCGGCCTGCATTTTCAGCTTGGCACCTATCGTTTCAGGATCAACATCCTTGGTGTCTGAGGGAGTGATCTGACGCAGGATTTGCTCCACATCCAACACTTGGGCGAGACGGGTATCTTCAGTATCGCCATCCAAACGGGCAATACTGGTGACCATGCCGCCCACTGCACTGTTTTCAGCCGACAAAACCTGATTCCAGTCCAGACGTACAATTTCTTCAACTGATTCAACTGCAAAGCCCTGGGTGGTACGTGCATATTCTGTCACCAGCATGATGTTTAAGCCAGTCTTGGGTTTCAGCCCCACCACGGAAGGCAAATCAATGACAGGAATAATTTGCCCGCGCAAATTCACCACGCCCAGCATATGGGGCATCGCGCCAGCCATACCGGTAATAGTAGGCATGGCGACGATCTCTCGCACCTTGAAGACATTAATGCCAAACAATTCTGATCTGTCACTGCTGCCATCTGAGCCAAGGCGGAACAGCAATAGCTCAAATTTGTTGGACGCAGTGAGGTTGGTACGTTCGTCAACTTCTTGCTGTACGGAACTCATGTCTGTTTTCCTCATAGTGATGGAACAGGGATGCACCATTATCCTACTGTTTTACTGCAACACAATTACTTTATAACACGGTAGCAAGGTGTGTACGCCTTACCAGGCAATTTCATGCGGTTTTGTGCAACAAAAGATGCCAGCAAGGTATCCATAGATGCCATTATTTCACTATCACCGCGAATTTCAAAGTGCCCATGTTTTTCTATGGCACGAATACCCTGGTTCTTGACATTGCCTGCAACCACGCCTGAGAAAGCCCGGCGCAAATTGGCCGCCAGCAAATGGGTTTCCTGGTTCTTGTGCAGAGCCAGATTACGCATGTTTTCATGGGTAGGCTCAAAAGGCTTCTGAAATTCTGCATCTATCTTCAATAACCAATTGAAATAATAAGCGTCCCCCTTGGCTTTGCGGAATTCACGCACCTTCTTGATGCCTGCCTGCACCTCTTGCGCCACCCTGACCGGATCATTGACAATAATTTGATAACTCTGTTGCGCTTTAGGACCAAGCGTAGCTGCAATGAACTGGTCTATCTGACGGAAATAGTCTGCCGCTGTCTCTGGCCCGGTGAAAATCAGCGGGAAAGGCAAATCTGCATTATCAGGATGCAACAAGATGCCCAGCAAATACAAAATTTCTTCCGCCGTACCTGCACCACCAGGAAAGACGACGACGGCATGCCCCATGCGTACAAAAGCTTCAAGTCGCTTTTCTATATCCGGCAAAATCACCAGATCATTGACGATGGGGTTGGGGGCCTCGGCCGCGATAATGCCTGGTTCGGTGATCCCAAGGTAACGACCGGTAGTAATCCTTTGTTTGGCGTGGCCTATGGTGGCACCCTTCATTGGGCCTTTCATGGCACCTGGCCCGCAACCAGTACAGATATCCATGGCGCGCAAACCCAACTGATAGCCTACATGCTTGGTGTAATCGTATTCATCGCTGGAAATCGAATGCCCCCCCCAGCACACCACCATATTAGGATTGGCCTGTGGCTTGAGCAAGTTGGCATTACGCATGACGTGGAAAACACCGTCACTGATGCCTTCGGTAGTCGTCAAATCAAACTTGCGGTCATCCTCTATGGCAGCCTTGATGAACAGAATATCGCGCAGCACTGCAAACAAGTGCTCCTGTATACCCTTGATCATGACACCATCCACAAAGGCACTGGCAGGCGCGCCCTTGACATCAAGCTTGATGCCGCGCTCACGCTGCACAATGCTGATATCAAAGCTCTTGTATCGCTCCAGCAATTCCTTGCCGTCATCCAGGCCACTACCGCAATTCAATACCGCCAGTGCACAACTGCGAAACACTTGATACAGACCACCATGACTATTGTCGAGCAATTGCACAACCTCGGCCTTGGATAAAACCTCCATACGGCCGCCTGGTGAAATTTGTGTGTCAATGACTTCGAATTCCATAACTGCTTTTTCACTCCTGAAAAATGATCTCTGGCTGGTGCGTTCACGCCACCACATTGTGCTTCCCTATGCGTTCATTATGCATGCAATTTATTCTGCGGGTTGCTTCAGCAACATTATTTTCTACATTTGCATTGTGAAGAATCGCAAATTTCGCATGTCCTTCGTTCTCCATTTAACCGTCAAATAAAAATATTTTTATAAATGATTGTATAAGGCGCTCATGCCATGTACAATTTGCCTCCTTCAGACGCGGGGTGGAGCAGTCTGGCAGCTCGTCGGGCTCATAACCCGAAGGTCGTAGGTTCAAATCCTGCCCCCGCAACCAAAGTTTTTGTTCTGGTGCATACGCACAAATTTACCGAGCACAATTGATTCCCCTGACAAAGCATAGTCAGGGATTTATTGTCTCCATTTGTACAAACATCACCACCAACTACGTATAAGCTGATGAAAGACAATAAAGATCACGCCACCCTGGAATTGCCCGGCTTCGGCGCACCTGCGTTTTTATTGCCTGAGAACAGGAAGCCTGTAAAACCAGCACAAGGTCGACGCGGCAAAAAACAGGAGCAGCTAGAGTTGCTTGAAGTGCTTGGACCGACTGACCGCACTGGCCTGCCAGCCTGGGTGCAAGACGAAGACACTGATTTGACCGGCTTGCCTATCTGGCGCTGAACTGCCCTGCACCCTAACTCTTCAAATACCTAGACCCTTACCAACGCCTTGATGACTGGCCATTGCCGGCGTGAGATTGGCAGCCGTTCGGCGCAATCAGTGACAATGACTTGCCAGGATTCAGATACTTTTTCCTGATGATTCTCTACATCCACAACTTGCACCGCTCTTTCTACACCATGAATAGCAGTACGGGCGACCAGGGCGTTTCTATGCACCCTGACCAGTAAACTCCCCAACTCCAGTTCTATCGACGTGAGTGACTCTTCCAGCAAATACTCTCGTTGCGCGGTATGCAAGGTCACATATTTTTGCTCTGCTTTCAAAAACAGCACATCTGCGACTGGTATGAGTAAAATCCGCCCCCTTTCCAGCACTGAGAAATGTTTACGTTTTGGACCAGGGCTGTCTGTAGCGATTTTCTCCGGCAAGCGATGCTCTACCTTCACTTTTTCAAAGCCACGCTGCAAGGCATCGACCAGCCGGCTTGCACGAACTGGCTTCATCAAGTAATCAAGCGCATGCACCTCAAAAGCCTTGACAGCAAATTCATCATAAGCTGTCACAAAAATGATTACCGGCGGGCGCAAGCTAGCTTGATGCTGAGCCAGATGCTGTGCCAACTCGATACCGTTCATACCCGGCATCTGCACATCCAGCAAGACAATTTCCGGATGTAAATTGCTTATTTGCTCAAGGCCCTGCATGGCATTTTCTGCCTCACCAACTACCGTGACCGGGCATTCGTGCTGGATGTCTGACAAAAGAGTCTTCAACCGTTGTCTTGCGGGTGCTTCATCATCAATAATCAATATTCTTGGGATCATCATCTTTTAGCTGGGAAATGCAATTTGACTTCAAAGTACTCACCTACAACGCCGTACTGGATTTGCGCTTCAATATCATAAAGCAAACTTAGTCTTTGACGTATGTTTTCCAAAGCCATCTGATTACCAGAAACCATATTTGAATCGGCGTGATAAGGGTTGCAAATGCGAATATCCACCTTATCCAGATGACGTCGTATCTCTACGGAGATGGTGGCTTGCTGCACAGATGGTTCAACACCGTAATGAACGGCATTTTCCAGCAAGGGTTGCAGTAGCAACGAAGGTATCTCTATTTCATTTAATTCTTTGAGTGAGATTTTTTCTTTATCCCAAGTCACATGCAAACGCTCGCCCAGACGAATTTTTTCTATCGCCAGATATTGCTCACACAAACGTATTTCATCTTGCAAGCTGGTGACATTACGGGTGTCACGCATCAATACCCTGAATAAATCTGCAAGGTCCTCCAGCACCATTTCGGCACGGCGCGGCTCTGTGCGTATCAATGACAATGCAGTATTAAGACTATTGAACAGGAAGTGCGGACGTATCCTGGCCTGCAAAGCTTGCAGTTTCGCCTCACCCAGCGCAGGTGAAAATGCCCTGGTGCGCAATTCAAAATACTGCTGAAATATCAGTGCAAGCACGCCGGTTGCAGCAACGACAAAAAGAGGATTAAGCTTGGGGAAGCCAGCCAGAAACCAGTCTTGCATGTGCAAATACACCATGATCAGCGATGCTATGGCTGTTGGCAACATGCAACATAACAAGCGCTGAAACCACGCAGACATGGGAAAACGCATCGCCAGTCTGCGTAAGCCGCACAGCGCCAGCAAAGAACAAAGGCTGATGGTTTCCAGCAACATCGCGCTCTCAAGAAAATTCTGCAAAACCAGGCGCCAGTCATCACCGCGCGACCACAGAACAAACAAACCGAGCAAATTCACGCTGATCAGAATTCGGGAAAATACACCCAAATTGCAACAATCAGGTATCAGTGGCTCGCCAATGCTGTTCATTTTATCGCTAGTCATCTCTGTCATCTTTATTGTTGATTGCCGCGTTGGCATCTCCTGCCCGGCTTGGTTTGGCCTTCATTTAACTACCTGTTCTATCAAATAAAATGAAAAATTATCCCCAACTCTACAAGCATCTGGCATTTGCAAGGGTAATCAGCTTTAAAATCTGGGATAATCAGGGGAAATTCTCTCGCAAATGCAGCCAATATGGCAACAATTCACTATGACATCACAATTCAATAAAAAAAGCGAGGCATGGTCTGCCCGTTTCTCTGAACCTGTTTCCGATCTGGTCAAACGCTATACCGCCTCGGTTTTCTTCGACAACCGCATGGCTGCTTTTGATATTGAAGGCTCACTGGCACATGCTGAAATGTTGCAGGCACAAAACATCATCACTGCCCACGATTATGCCGATATACAACGTGGCATGGCACAGATCAAATCTGAAATCGACAGCGGCAAGTTTGAATGGCTGCTCGACCTGGAAGACGTGCATCTGAATATAGAAAAGCGCCTGACAGAACTGGTAGGCGATGCCGGAAAACGCCTGCATACTGGTCGTTCACGCAATGATCAGGTTGCCACCGACATACGCCTGTACATGCGCAGCGCCATCGACAATATCCTCGGCCTGTTGCGAGACTTCCGTTTGGCTTTGCTGGATCTGGCAGAAAAAAATGCGGATACTATCCTGCCAGGTTTTACCCATATGCAAGTGGCTCAACCTATCACTTTTGGTCACCACATCCTTGCCTATGTAGAAATGTTTGGCCGCGATGCAGAACGTATGCAAGATTGCCGCAGGCGCGTCAACCGCCTGCCATTGGGTGCTGCGGCCCTGGCTGGCACGACCTTCCCTATCGACCGTGAGCGCGTTGCCAAAACCCTGGGCTTTGACGAAGTTTGCTATAACTCGCTGGATGCCGTCTCTGACCGCGATTTTGCCATAGAATTTTGCGCCGCCGCCGCATTGGTGATGACACATATCTCGCGCATGTCAGAAGAACTGGTGATCTGGATGAGCCCGCGCATAGGCTTCATCGATATCGCTGACCGCTTTTGCACAGGCTCTTCCATCATGCCGCAAAAGAAAAACCCTGACGTGCCGGAACTGGCGCGTGGCAAGACTGGCCGCGTCAATGGCCACCTGATCGCTCTGCTGACTCTGATGAAAGGCCAGCCACTGGCTTACAACAAGGATAACCAGGAAGACAAGGAGCCCTTGTTTGATACGGTAGATACTGTCATTGATACCCTGCGTATTTTTGCTGACATGGCAGGCGGTATCACTGTCAAACCAGAAGCCATGCGTGCCGCTGCCCTGCAAGGCTATGCTACAGCAACCGATCTGGCTGATTACCTGGTCAAGAAAGGCTTGCCTTTCCGTGACGCACACGAAGCCGTCGCTTTGGCAGTACGCACCTGCGTTGAAAAATCCTGCGACCTCAGCGACATGTCACTGGAAGAATTGCGGGCCTTCTCCAGTCTCATCAATGACGATATATTTGAAGTCCTGACATTGGAAGGTTCGGTCGCTGCCCGCAATCATATTGGTGGCACAGCACCACAACAAGTCAAGCTGGCGATTGCCAGATTGCGCAGCCAACTCGGTCAGGCAAATTAAGCCTGCTTCATCAGTTTGCTGATACGGGTGCGATTTATAATTCAGAAATCGCGCCCATTTCACGCAAGCCCATATTTCCATCCTCGATGTCCATCTAAGTAGAAATACTGGGATTGTCGTTTTCACTCCAAAAAAGTATTTTTTCAACACAGATGGACTCTCGTGCATGTGAAAAAATGTCTTATACTCGTGACGGCTTTGGAATACCTGCACTATGCTCATGGTAATTTCAGAAGCACAAAAAACAAGACTCAAAATAACATTTTCAGGTAGCAAGGTAAGGCAGCTCTTTCGCGAAAAGACTGCAGCCCATGCCCGACATTTGCGTTTTTGACGTCTGTAAAATAAAAACTCAGGAGATATGTATATGCAAGTATTTCTGCGTCTGTCTAAATGGATCGACGTAATGAATGAACGTATCGGCAGTCTGGCAAACTTGTTAATTTTATTATCATGTATCGTCAGCGCTACGAATGCGTTAATACGTTATGGTTTCGACTGGAGCGACAACTGGCCACTGGAATTGCAATGGTATTTGTTTGGTGCCGCGGTCATGCTGGGTGCATCGTACACGTTCCAAAGAAATGAACACGTCAGGGTAGATTTGATTTATGCCCATGTTTCTGAACGTGCTCAACTCTGGATCGATATTTTTGGTATCGTCTTTTTCCTTTTCCCATCTTGTATCTTGTTTTCCTGGCTGGCCTGGAAATCACTGTTCCTGCCATCCTGGGCAATTCTGGAGCAATCGAGTAACTCTGGCGGCCTGCCGCGCTACCCGATCAAACTGATCGTTCCCGTTGGCTTTGCATTGCTGACTTTGCAAGGCGTATCTGAACTCATCAAACGTATTGCATCCTTACTGGGCAAGACACATCTGGAATCGAAATACGAAAGGCCTGTGCAATGATCCCTTTAGAGTATATGCCGCCACTGATGTTTGGCGGCCTGGTGTTGTTTATGCTGGTCGGTTTTCCCGTCGCATTTTCACTGCTTGCGGTTGGCCTGTCTTTTGGTCTGTTATCGATAGAGTTGGGTTTTTTCAACGTCGCTTTCCTGCAAGCGGTTCCTCAACGTATTTTCGGCAGCGTGCTGGCCAATGACCTTTTATTGGCAATCCCCTTCTTTACTTTCATGGGGGCGATACTAGAGAAGTGCGGTCTGGCAGAAGACATGCTCGACTCCATGGGTCAACTCTTTGGGCCTATCCGCGGCGGCCTTGGCTATTCTGTCATTATCGTCGGCTTCATACTTGGTGCCATCACAGGTACGGTTGCTGCGCAGGTGATTGCGATGGCAATGATTTCATTGCCCGTCATGATGCGCTATGGCTACAACATACGGTATACCACTGGTGTGCTGGCAGCGTCTGGCACGATCACCCAGCTGGTGCCTCCTTCTCTAGTGCTGGTAGTATTGGCAGACCAATTGAAAACCCAGACTTCCAGCGCTGACGTAGGCAGCATGTATCTGGGTGCCTGGGGACCATCGCTGGTACAGATCGCCTTGTTCATTCTGTACACCTTTATACTGTCACGTATCAAACCGGATTGGCTGCCAGCCGTCCCTAAAGAAGCGCGCACCTTGCAGGGCAGGGCCTTGTGGATGAAATGCCTGCAGGGGATTATTCCATCCGCCGTACTGATTTTCATGGTGCTCGGCACCATGATGCTGGGCATAGCAACGCCAACTGAATCCGGTGCCATGGGTGCGCTGGGTGCGATAATTCTGGCGGTCCTGCGTGACAAGGAATTCAACAAGAGGGACAAACTGGCCTTCCGTGCTGGTCTTGCCGGACTCGGTGCAGCCTTGATCATCGGCCTGTTTTTTTACTCGGACACCCAGGAGATCAGCAAACCTGCGAAACTTGCATTGCAGATAGCTTTGGTTGTCGTGTATGTCGCCATTGTCTGGCTGGTGACACGCGCGTATCGTATTGCTGATCTGCGCGCTCTGATCACGCTGGGGTATCAATCCACCATGCGCCTTACTGCCATGGTTGTGTTTATCCTGATAGGATCGACCTGCTTCTCGGTCGTGTTTCAGGGTGTGGATGGTGGTGTCTGGGTAGAACACATTTTCACCTCCCTGCCTGGTGGCTGGATAGGCTTTTTGCTGATCGTCAATCTGTTCATTTTCTTCCTGGCGTTCTTCCTGGATTTCTTTGAAATTGCCTTCATCGTGGTACCCATGCTGGCACCGGTTGCAGAAAAAATCCTTGCGCCTGTATTACTGGAAAGCATGGGCAGCCCACAAGCGGCATCCTCTGCCGCGCTGGTATGGTTTGGCGTCATGTTATGCGTGAACATGCAAACCTCGTTCATGCATCCGCCATTTGGTTTCGCCCTGTTCTATTTGCGCGGAGTAGCCCCGAAGGAAGTCAAGAGTTCAGACATCTATTGGGGCGCCCTGCCCTGGGTAGGTCTGCAGATGATTATGGTGGTACTGGTCATGTGCTTCCCCGTCATGGTTACTGCTTTGCTGGACAAGGGTTCCAACAAGCCCGTGTCAGACAATCTGGTGATAGAGAAGACCATCAATGAGCCAGATGCCGACGTCAAGCCGCCAGTGTTTAGCGATAACACTGAAAAGCCAGCCAGCACGCCTGATACACCGCCAGAAGAGGAACAACCAAAGTTCCAATTTCAGGAGCCGCAGAAGTAAGTGCTGAATAAATAAGCAACACAAAAGACCTCTGACTAGTAATAGCGGAGGTTTTTCATTTCTACAAGCAAATGCATCTATAAAATAAAATCCCCGCAGAAATTCTGCGGGGATATTTTATTTACAAACTCAGATCAAGATTATTTCAAAGCCTTGCCAAAGTTAAATCGTGCAAAGGATTGCTCTGCAACGCCAAACCATTGGCCCTGATTATTGCGGAAGTTGATCCAGTCTGTATAAACCTTGGCAAATTTAGGATTTTTTGCAACTTCTTCTGAAAAAGTTTCTTGAGCAGCTTTAAAGCAGGCATCCATGACTGGCTGTGGGAAAGGTTTCAGATTGATCTTTTGCGCCAGCAAACGCCCCAGAGCAGCCGGATTACGGGCATCGTACTTGGCTTGCATATCGTTATGTGCTTCGTGCGAAGCTGCCTCTATCGCTGCCTGATATTGCTTGGGTAACTTGTCCCATTCTTTTTTGCTGACGTAGAAGGACAATTGCGCACCGCCCTCCCACCAGCCGGGATAGTAATAAAACTTGGCAATCTTGTTGAAGCCCAGTTTTTCATCATCGTAAGGACCTACCCACTCTGCTGCATCTATCGTGCCCTTTTCCAATGCAGGGTAAATGTCGCCACCAGCAATCTGTTGAGGCACTGTACCCAGTTTGGACAGCACGCGACCAGCAAAGCCACCGACGCGAAATTTCAAGCCATTCAAATCTGCTGGCGTCTTGATTTCTTTACGGAACCAGCCGCCCATTTGGGTGCCAGTATTTCCGCCCAGGAAATTCACGACATTGTATTCAGCGAAAAATTCGCGCATCAACTTCATGCCATTACCATGCAGCATCCATGCAGTTTGTTGGCGTGAAGTCAGGCCAAATGGTACAGCTGTATCAAATGCAAATGTTGGGTCTTTACCAAAGTAATAATAAGACGCAGTGTGCCCCATTTCCACCGTACCATTTTGCACGGCATCTAAGACCGCAGTACCAGGCACAATCTCACCGGCAGAAAACACTCGTATATTCAACTTCCCATCAGTCAATTCTTTGACACGTGCAGCGAAAACCTCGGATGCACCGAAAATGGTATCCAGACTTTTAGGGAAACTGGATGTCAAACGCCAATTAAGGGTAGGCAAAGCATCCGCAGCCAAGGCTGGTGCGGCGACCGCAGCGCCAACTGAAGCACTTGCTGCGGCTTTTTTAAGAAAGGAACGACGTTCCATACTATCTCCGATATTTTGAATAAAGACCTGAATTGCTCCCGGCCCGCACACTGATGAATGACATTGACGTCATTTACTAAAAACCGAAATCATTCTATGGGCGTAATCCTGGCCTAGCAATAAATGTTTATATTGCATTGCAACATTCGCAAGGATTCCTAGAAGCCAGGACTACTAAATTGTAGTCTTTTGAATACTTCAACAGCAATCTCTACCTATGCCAAGTTTCATCTCACCAAGCAGAGCCTAAGTACTTTTACTGAGGGTGAATAACAACGGTTATTGTTACGAGTACGCAAATCATGCTGAAGCAGGTAAAACTTGAGAGTCCGGACGAAAAACCGGGCTGCATCAAATATATTGACGCAGCCCGGCATGTGTATTGCTTTTACTAACAAGTTGCCTGTCAGCTACCTGCTATTGTCATACTCTCGATAAGAATGGACCCAGTTTGCTTGCTACCACGTATCAAGCTGTCACTACCTACAGCAGCAATTTGCTGAAACATTTCGCGCATATTGCCAGCTATAGTAATTTCTTCTACCGCATACTGAATCACACCATTTTCCACCCAGTAACCAGAAGCACCTCGCGAATAGTCGCCAGTTACATAATTCACACCCTGCCCCATCAGCTCAGTCACCAGCAAGCCCGTGCCCATTTTTTTTAACATACCAACAAAGTTGTCGGCCCGCTTGGTCAGACTTGATGTCAGGGACAGGTTATGTGACCCGCCCGCATTACCGGTAGTTTGCATGCCCAGTTTGCGGGCAGAATAAGTAGACAGGAAATAGCCTTGCAAGACGCCATCCGTGACAATATTGCGTTTTTGCGTCTTGACGCCCTCATCATCGAAAGGTGAAGAGCCGACAGCACCGATGACATGTGGGTCTTCCTGTACCTGAATATGGGAAGGGAAAATTTGCGTACCCAGCGAATCGAGCAAGAAGCTGGACTTGCGATACAGAGCACCACCGGAGGTGGCCTGTACCAAGGCACCCAATAAGCCTGCAGCCAGCGGCGCCTCAAACAACACCGGGCATTTGCGGGTATCAAGCTTGCGGGCATTGAGTTTAGCCAGTGCGCGTTCAGCAGCATAACGGCCTATGGCCTCCGGCTCCGCCAGTTTTTTGGCATTGCGATGGGAAGAATACCAGTCATCCCTTTGCATTTTTGCACCCCTGCCAGCGATAGGTGCGACCGAGATCGTGTGACGTGAGACAGGATAACCGCCCATGAACCCACGCGAATTGGCCGCCACAAAATGTGATTGCTGGGCGTGCACGCTGGCACCTTCACTATTGGTGATGCGCTTGTCAACTGCAAAAGCTGCTGCCTCAGTGCGTTTTGCCAGCTCTATGGCTTCTTCGGCAGTGACAAGCCATGGGTAGCACATCTTGAGGTCAAGCGGCGCCATTTCCAGCAGATCTGCTTCAGGCAAGCCAGCGCAATCATCTTCCGCCGTAAAGCGGGCAATATTGTAGGCCGCATCAACAGAGTCACGCAGGGCTTGCTCAGAAAAATCGGAGGTGCTGGCATTACCACGGCGTTGACCGATATACACGGTAATGCCTATCCCCTTATCGCGGTTTTGCTCTATGGTCTCTATCTTTCCCTTGCGCACGCTGATGGACAGGCCACCACCTTCACTGATCTCCACCGCTGCGTCCGATGCCCCTTTTTCACGGGCGAAACGCAACATATCCTGCGCGATTTGCTTTAACTGGTCCTGGGTATGGGTAAAAACTGGTTTGCTCATGGATGGGATTCTATGTTTGTCAATGCCAAATGGCGAAATGGCCAAAGGGAACTATCCTAATTATTTACCTTGATTCACACCATATATGGGTCAATTATGGGTCAATCGCAGCTTGATTTTAGGTAATTCCAAGCTAAAAAGGGTATCATAGCAGCCGTTTCATTAAGTTAATAGTAAAGGCGCAGAATTATGCCAAATCCAAATCGCGGCTCATGTGGCTATCAGTCCAGTGAGTTCGAACCAGAATACGACCGCCCATCAAAATCCCAGTTGAAGCGCGAAATGACCGCCCTGCAGAAATTGGGGCAAGAATTGGTCGAGCAGGCGCGTGAACGTGTCAAGCGCGTACCGATGCCAGAAGATGTGCGTGAAGCCATCCTGATTTGCCAGCAAATCAAGGACCATGAAGGGCGCCGCCGCCAGATGCAATATGTAGGCAAAAAAATGCGTACCCTGGATGAAGCAGAGATTGCCCTGATCCAGAAAACCATCGACAGCTGGAAAGGCGCGTCCAAGTCTGAAACTGCCGCCATGCATGCGCTGGAGCGTCGCCGCGACAAATTGCTGGCAGACGACAATGCCCTGACAGAGCTGATGGCAGAACACCCTCAACTCGACGTACAGCAATTGCGCACCATGATACGCAATGCCCGTAAAGAACAGGCAGAGAACAAGCCGCCCAAGGCTTATCGTGAAATCTTCCAGATTTTGAAAGATTTGCAAAAATCCAAAGCTGCAGCCAATGCGGACGAAGCGGATGACGCAGACCTCGATGAAGAAGACGATGAGTTTGATGACAAGTGAGTCCGAACAAATGACGGTAGCAAATGGCGAAAAACTCAAGATAGGCCTGGTATCAATCTCAGACCGTGCCTCTGCCGGCATTTATCAGGATCAGGGCTTGCCCGCCTTGCAGGAATGGTTTGGCAAGGCTCTCGCCAGCCCTTGGGAAATGGTGACACGCCTGATCCCGGATGAAAGTGCAGCTATAGAACAGGCTTTGATTGCCCTGGTGGATGAAGAGCAATGCCACCTTGTCATCACCACGGGTGGCACAGGTCCATCCCGACGCGATGTCACGCCAGAAGCCACGCTGGCAGTCGCGACAAAGGAAATGCCAGGTTTTGGCGAACAGATGCGCCAGATCAGCCTACAGTTTGTACCGACTGCCATCCTGTCACGCCAGGTTGCCGTGGTACGCGAAACAGCAAATCACGCTGCATTGATTTTAAACCTGCCAGGCCAGCCCAAATCCATCAAGGAAACCCTGGAAGGCTTGAAGGATGCAGAAGGTAAGCAAGTCGTCGCTGGTATTTTTGCAGCAGTACCGTATTGCATAGACTTGATAGGCGGACCGTATATAGAAACGGATGACAGTATCTGCAAGGTTTTCCGCCCTAAGAACGCGATACGCGCCAAAAATCCATCTGCCTGAACGGCAAACCCCGATTGCGATGGCGACCATACTGACGCATCCTGTTGTGCCACTTACTGTGGGTCTGATCCTGGGTCAAAAACGCCTGCCTTGGCCTCTTATCATAACTGGCATGCTGGCAGCAATCCTGCCTGATTTGGATGTCGTTGCGTTCAAACTCGGCATTGCCTATGACTCGGCCTTTGGTCACCGTGGCTTCAGCCACTCCATCGTGTTTGCCATGCTGCTCGCCAGCCTCGCCAGCATCTTTCATACACGCTTGCGTAGTTCTGCCCTGGTTTGCTGGCTGTTCATTGCCTTTGCCACCATCTCACACGGCCTGCTGGATGCACTGACGACAGGTGGAGAAGGTGTAGGATTTTTCTGGCCGCTGACGGAGGAACGCTATTTCTTCCCCTGGCAATTCATCAAAGTCTCGCCAATCGGCCTAAGTCGCTTTCTGACTGAGCGTGGCTGGCGTGTAATACAATCTGAATTATTGACAGTCTGGCTACCGTGCAGCTTCCTGGTGCTAACCATCAAACTGACTACTTATTTTTCATCCTCCCGAAGACCATCATGACTCAAGACATTTTAGCGACTGTAGAAAGAGAAACTGCACCGAACCCTAGCGTTTCCATCATCTGGATGCATGGCCTGGGTGCTGACGGCAATGATTTTCTGTCGATAGTCAGGGAACTCGATTTGCAAAACTGTCCTGGCATACGGTTTATCTTCCCAACTGCACCGACGATGCCTATCACTTTTTACGATCGTTATGTCATGCGTGCATGGTATGACATTCTTGGTAAAGACTTGGCTGCACGTGAAGATGAAAACGGCTTGCGCGCATCACAAAAGCGCATTGAACAATTGATTGCCAGGGAAAATGCGCGCGGCATTCCATCAGATCACATTATTCTCGCGGGTTTCTCGCAAGGCTGTGCCATGACCTTGCAAACCGGCCTGCGCTACCCTGAAAAACTGGCAGGCTTGCTCTGCCTGTCAGGCTATCTGCCACTGCGTAATTTCCTTGCAGAAGAACGCCACGAAGCGAATACCGGAACACCCATCTTTCAGGCGCACGGCCAAGTGGACGACGTTATTCAAATTCAGCGCGCCAAAGAATCGCGCGATCTTTTACTTGCAGCAGGCTACCAGGTAGACTGGCATGAATATCTGATGGCACATCAAGTCTGCAAAGAGGAGCTTACTGACATCAGTCAGTGGCTAGAAAAAGTCTTGCAGGGAAAATGAACGAGACAATAGGCATCGATCAAAGCATCGCAGCAACCCTGGCAAGCCAGGGTTTTTTCATCTTGCGCGGGTTTCTTGATCAGGCTGAACTTGCCCAGTTAGAGCAGGCCTGTCAGCCCATCACCAATGAATACGGCGTGCGCCAAGTGTTGCAAATCCAACCAAATATAGCTCAGTCACTGCCATGGCAGAAAATTCAATCAGTCCTGAATGCTGCCGGAATGTCTGCAGCAAAACCTGTGCGCAGCCTGTTCTTCAATAAAAATGCGGCGCATAACTGGTTGGTCCCCTGGCATCAAGATATGACTATTTGCGTGAATCACAAAACAGAACTGGCTGGGTATAGCAAATGGACGCTAAAAAATGGCGTACATCATGTCGAACCGCCGACTGATGTATTGGATCAGATGCTGACATTGCGCATCGCCATGGATGCCGCCAATCATGAGAATGCTGCATTGAAAGTGCTGGCTGGCAGTCATCGCCACGGCAAACTCATGGGCAGGCAACTAGGCGCTAATGTCGACAATGTGGCGCAAGCTGACATGCACGCCTGCACAATGCAGGAAGGCGATGTCTTGTTGATGAAGCCCTTGCTTCTCCACGCTTCTGACAAAGCATTGAATGCCGGTCAGCGGCGAGTGTTGCACCTGGAATTCAGTGCCTCTGCACTGCCTGCCCCCATACAGTGGGCAGAGGCAACACAGACAGCACAAGTATCACCAACGACAAATTAGGCAAAATCTTTCAGCGTTTCCAGGTCAATTTGCACGGAGGCGTCTCCGGCTGACATCCAGATTTGTCCATCCTGTATCGTGCATTGTAATTGCATATTGCGTTGCGCGAGTTTTTCCAGTGCCTGGCTTTGCTCTGAAGGCACGTTCATGACGCGCAAATTCTTGGCACGATCAAGGCGGCTATTCATTGCCTTCCACCAGATATCACTGGCACTGGCAAAACTGTAGGCGATGACTTGCTCTGAACGGCCGCAAGCCTTTAACAAACGTCGGTCGTCCGGCTGGCCCACTTCTATCCACAGCTGTATGGCGTCGGTGTAATCCTTGAGCCAGATATCAGGCTCTTCTGTATCGGATATGCCTTTACCAAATTCCAGGCGTTCAGCCGCATGGATGGCGAAAGCCAGCACACGTATCATCATGCGCTCATCGGTCTCAGATGGATGACGGGCAATCGTCAGACTATGGTCGGCGTAATAGCCGCGGTCCATATCAGAGATATTCAAGTCGGCTTTATAAATGATGGATTTGAGTGCCATTACTTGAACACCACCGTTTTATGGCCATTCAACAAAATGCGATGTTCAACAAAGCATTTGACGGCACGCGCCAGCACCACGCATTCCACATCGCGGCCTATGGCTGTCAGGGTTTCTGGCTCCATGGAATGATCTACACGCTCCACATCCTGTTCAATAATCGGGCCTTCGTCCAGATCACCAGTCACAAAATGAGCGGTAGCACCTATCAGTTTGACGCCACGTTCATGCGCCTGATAATAAGGTTTTGCCCCCTTGAAGCTGGGCAGGAAAGAATGGTGGATATTAATCGCCTTGCCTTTCAGGGCATCACATAGTTGCGGCGACAATATCTGCATGTAGCGCGCCAGAACCACCAGTTCAATATCATTGCTGGCAACAATATCCAATACCTTTTGCTCCTGCGCCTGCTTGGCTTCTGCCGGTGCACCCGCTGCCAGTGGCAGATGGTGGAAAGGAATATTGTAGCTGGCCGCCAGTTGATAAAAGTCGGTGTGGTTCGAGACGATGGCCTTGATTTCTACAGGCAGCAGACCGCTCTTGTAGCGGAACAGCAAATCATTCAGGCAATGGCCAATTTTGGATACCATCAGCATCACGCGTGGCTTGTGATGGGCATCATGCAATTGCCAGTTCATTTGCATATTCGCACCCAAAGCTGCAAATTCTTCACGCAAGGCACTGTCGCTGACGCTGGAATCTTCTACCGCAAAATGCACGCGCATGAAAAAAGTTGCAGATTGTGCATCGCCAAACTGGGCAGAATCGATAATATTACAGCCATGGTTGGCCAGGAAGCCCGATACGCTATGCACAATGCCGCGCTGATCGGGACAGGATAAAGTCAGGATATATTCTGGTCGTATGCTCATGATGTCTGTGTATAGGCCAGGATGTACTGTTTTCCATGGCCAGAAACAAATTAAATTCGTTGAATTGATTGCAAAGCTTAAAAATTAACCGCGTATTGTCGCATGATCAGTCGCATAATTCATAGAATCCGGCTTCAATTAAATAATCATAACAAAAAGCACGATCGTTCTAATTAGTGTATAGTCGTTCTTCTGGCAGCCCCACCCATAAAAAATTGGTTCAGACAGCAGCATCCCAAGTACAACATTCTGGAGACAACATGAGCACACTCAGCAATCAACAATACCGCCTCGCCGCTCGCCCTGTCGGCAACCCCAAGCATAGCGACTGGAACTTTACGACAGAAGAAGTACGTGATATCACAGACGGTGAAATCATCGTACAAACCATCTATATCTCGCTGGACCCTGCAATGCGCGGCTGGATGAATGAAGGCAAATCCTACATCCGCCCGGTTGCCATCAATGAAGTCATGCGTGCTGGTGGCATAGGTAAGGTGATTGCTTCAAAGTCCCCAAAATTTGCTGTCGGTGATTATGTCTCTGGTGGCACAGGTGTGCAGCAATACTGGGTAGGTGCGGCAGATGACAAAACGGCGGGCTTTTACAAGGTCAGCCCAAAACTCGCCCCTCTGCCAAAATTCATGAATGCGCTGGGCATGCCTGGCATGACAGCTTATTTTGGTTTGCTCGATGTTGGCCAGCCTAAAGCTGGTGAAACAGTGGTGGTATCCGGCGCAGCCGGTGCAGTTGGCCAGACTGTAGGCCAGGTCGCCAAACAAAAAGGTTGCCGCGTCGTTGGCATTGCCGGTGGCAAGGATAAATGCGATTTCGTCGTTAAGGAACTGGGCTTTGATGCCTGCATAGATTACAAATCCGGCTCCGTTAAAGATGGCTTGAAAGAACACTGCCCGAATGGCGTAGATATTTATTTTGATAATGTCGGCGGTGATATTCTTGACACCGTACTTACCCGTATCAATCTGAAAGCACGCATCATTATTTGCGGCGCGATCTCCCAGTACAACAACACTACTCCCGTCAAAGGCCCGGCCAACTACCTCTCGCTGCTGGTGAACCGCGCCCGCATGGAAGGTATCGTGGTATTTGACTACGCTGCCCGCTACGGCGAAGCAGTCGCTGAAATGGGTAAATGGATGGCTGAAGGAAAATTCCAGACTCGTGAAGATATCGTCAAGGGCATAGAAACCTTCCCTGATACCCTGATGATGCTGTTTGAAGGCAAAAACTTTGGCAAACTGATATTGCAGGTAGGCGAAGAATAAGAATCCGGCGTTCTTTCTGACATACAAAAAGCAGTCGTGATGACTGCTTTTTTATTAAGCTACAAATTCATTTCAACCAGTGCCTTACCCAGGATAAGCCCTCTGAAGTACCCGCGCGCGGCCTATACTCACAGCCTATCCAGCCTTGATAGCCCAGCTCATCAATCAAATCAAATAGATAAGGGTAATTCACTTCCCCAAGATCAGGTTCATGTCTGTCCGGCACACCAGCTATCTGTATATGGCCAATACCAGCATGCAGGCGCGACATATCGCGGCGCAGCTTGATCGCGACATCACCCTCGACTATCTGGCAATGATAGATGTCAAATTGCACACGCAAATTCTCTACGCCTATCTCCAGGCAAATCTCTTGCGCCTCATCTTGCCTGTTCAAAAAATAACCGGGTATGTCGCGGGCATTAATAGGTTCAATAACAATCGTTATGCCCTCTCTGGCAGCCAGCAAGGCAGCATAGGCAAGATTACGCAAATACACAGCCCTGTGCTTTTCCCTGTCTTGTTCAGGCTGTATCAATCCAGCCATGACATGCAAATGACGGTTACCCAACACTCGTGCATAGTCAAGCGAGGTACTGAAGGCTTGCTTGAACTCTTCTTCACGACCGGGCAAGGAGGCAATCCCGCGCTCCCCCAACGCCCAGTTACCAGGGGCAGTATTGAACAGGACTTGCTCCAATCCATGTGCATTCAACAAATCACGCAACTCTGTAGCCGGGTACTCATAGGGGAACAGATACTCAACCGCCTTGAAACCATCTTTCGCTGCAGCGGCAAAACGATCAAGAAAAGCAAACTCGGTATACATCATGCTGAGATTGGCAGCAAAACGAGGCATGTCTGACTCCTTATCTTTTGGCGTAATGTTGCGCCATGATGGCACAGACCATTAACTGTAACTGATGAAACAACATTAATGGCAATAAGACCATACCAACAGCATGGCTGGCAAATAAAACTTTGGCCATGGGTACACCACTGGCCAGACTTTTCTTGGAGCCACAAAATACGATGGTGATTTCATCTTCCTTGCTAAATCCCAAACGGCGGCTGATGACAGTCGTCAATACCATAATAATTGCCAGCATCAGGGCGCTGATGCCCAATAAACTTGCCAGCATCAAAGGCGGTAGTTGTTGCCATAAGCCTTGCACGACCGCCTCACTGAAAGCAACATACACGACCAGCAAAATCGAACTCTGGTCCACCATCTTCAGCGTGACGGCATATTTTTCCAGCCAGGCCAGCAACCAGGGCCTGGCAATCTGTCCCGCGACAAACGGCAATAATAATTGACAAACAATTTTAAACATTGCGTCCAGTGAGGAATGAGTCTCACCATGTGCGACCATAAGCAGGCTGACCAGCAAAGGCGTCAGGAATATCCCCAACATATTACTGGCCGAGGCACTACAGACCGCCGCAGGTACATTACCGCGGGCGACTGAAGTAAATGCGATTGAAGATTGTACCGTTGACGGCAATACACATAGAAAAAGTATGCCTATGTATAATTCAGGCGTCACCAGAAACAGGAGCAATGGCTTCAAGGCCACACCCATCAGAGGGAAGATGGCGAATGTACATACCATGACCAGCAAATGCAAACGCCAATGGGTAATGCCGGCCAGCACAGCCTGGCGCGACAACTTGGCACCGTGCATGAAGAATAGCAATGCGATCATGCCTACCGACAAATGATCGAAGCCTGATGCGATCACCCCGCGCGCAGGAAACAGGCTGGCCAGTGCGACCACACCAAACAACAGCAAAGTCATATTATCGGGTAAAAAACGCGGGCGTTTCATATGGGGAGAAGCAATAAGTGTGGGTGATTGATTGTACTTGAATAAACCACACTGTCTTGCGAGGGAGATCGCCTTAAGGAAAAAACGTAGTCTGACACCAACACATCCAAACTCTACATCCGGCGTGCGGAGTTATCAACGTCCATACAGTCGTAAGTTAGACTGCTGCAACCACTGCCGGTAAATAGATGTCGCAAAATTCTGCCGGCATGCGACGTGCGCGACCACTGCTAAGCTCTATGCATACTAAATCCCAGCGCCCCCTGAGTACCGTGGCACCGTCGCTATCACGTATCAATTGAAAACGCCTGTCCATGGTGAGTTTACCGTCGCTGGCAAACAACCAGGTTGCCAGCGTCAACGATTCACCGAGCAAGGTTGGCAAGACATAATCATATTCACCACGTCTGATCGCCATGGCGTGGTCGAGGCGATGGTAATCTGCCAGATTCAATCCCAGCGCTTCAGAATGCCCCCATGCGACTTCTTCGCACCAGCGTACATAGACTGCATTGTTAGTGTGATTCAAACCATCGATATCACTTCCCTGCGGCTTCACTGACCGCATGAATGGTTGCGGGTAATCCCAATTTGTGGAAACACTCATATATATACATGCAAAAAAATTGATAACTACAAGGATGTAATTTACAAACCCAACTCTTGCCAGATTTGATCTACTTTCGCCTTTACTTCTGGCGTCATTTCTATGGTAGTGCCCCACTCACGGCTGGTCTCGCCAGGCCATTTATTGGTCGCATCTATGCCCATCTTGCTACCCAGGCCACTGACCGGTGAAGCAAAGTCCAGGTAATCAATCGGCGTGTTGTCGACCAGCGTGGTATCGCGCAAGGGATCAACACGGGTAGTGATCGCCCAGATGACTTCTTTCCAGTCGCGGATATTGACATCTTCATCGACGACGATGATGAACTTGGTGTACATGAACTGCCGCAAAAAACTCCAGACACCAAACATGACGCGCTTGGCATGACCGGCGTAGGCCTTTTTCATTTGCACAACGGCCATGCGATAACTACAGCCTTCCGGCGGGAGGTAGAAGTCGGTAATTTCACTGAACTGTTTTTGCAATAATGGGATGAAAACTTCGTTCAGCGCCACACCAAGTATCGCTGGCTCATCTGGTGGCTTCCCTGTATACGTAGAGTGATAAATAGGATCGCGGCGCATGGTGATACGGTCTATGGTGAAGACCGGGAACCAGTCTTTCTCGTTGTAATAACCGGTGTGATCACCATACGGACCTTCCAGCGCATGTTCATAGCCGCTAGGATGATTTTCATCTGGATAAATATGCCCTTCCAGCACGATTTCTGCTGATGCGGGTACGCGCAATTCGCTACCGATCGCCTTCACCAATTCAGTACGACTGCCACGCAAGAGACCGGCAAACTGGTATTCAGATAAACTGTCTGGCACTGGTGTTACTGCACCTAATATAGTGGCCGGATCTGCACCAAGTGCAACGGCGATAGGATAAGGTTTGCCCTTATTGACGATGCCATGTTCACGAAAATCCAGCGCACCGCCACGATGTGCCAGCCAGCGCATAATGACTTTATTGCGACCCAATACTTGCTGTCTATAGATACCCAGATTCTGGCGTTTCTTATTGGGGCCTTTGGTAATCACCAGGCCCCAGGTGATCAAGGGTGCGACGTCGCCTGGCCAGCAATGCTGTATCGGTAAACGGGCAAGATCGACGTCATTACCTTCCCAGACTATTTCCTGGCATTTGGCACCACGCAGCTCTTTAGGTGACATGTCCCAGACAGCTTTCACCAATGATCCCATGCCCAGCATCTCTTTAAAACCCTTGGGTGGTTCTGGTTCTTTTAGCGCTGATAAGACATGGCCTATCTGCCGCAATTCGCTCAGGTTTTCTGCGCCCATGCCAAGTGCTACGCGACGTGTCGTGCCAAATAAATTACCCAGCACTGGTATGGTATGGCCAACAGGTTTGGTGAATAAAAGAGCCGGACCTTCAGAACGCAAAGTGCGGTCGCAAATCTCTGTCATTTCAAGATGTGGTGAAACAGGCAAGTCCACCCGTTTTAGCTCGTCTTTTTCTTGCAGTTGAGAAATAAAATCTCTCAAATCAGAATATTTCATCATTTTTCGCTTTTTCGTATCTCTGCACTAGTCGCACTAGCAAATTCTGCCAAGTGCTTGATTTTATTCAACTTTGCTGCATTGCAGCACAATTCATTAGACATAAAAGTAATCAACTTCTCGTTTGATAGTGTTGACTTGATATAAAACCGCCCCTACAATTCGCTCAACTTGATGAAGAGGTTAATGACTTCCGCCACTTTCGATGCAAAGAAAGTTTCGCCACACGGTAACATCATTCACGGGGATCGGGCCCCAACATAACATTGTAAGGATTGTTTTCAAAAGGCGTCTGCCTTAACCCGAAAATAGTTGTTTGTCACTGGACACACCATGACCAGGTCTGACTGATCTGATTTGACAAACGACTCCGGCGTCTTGCGATCACACTTGTGACGAAGACGATGTTTCTGATTCGTAGATTAGCTGTTTGCATTTGACTTTGAATAAAGGTGGATGTCGCGTCGCGAAAATTCAGGAGGTAACATGTTTCAACGTTTTATTTTAGCTGTACAACAAAGTAGTTTTTCTTCAACGGATACGCGCAAAGCGCTCTCCATGGTAGCGCGTGATACAAGCAGTGGTTTATTCACCACCCTGCGCAACCTGCTCACACTCGCTGGTGTCATCGCCATGACTGTTCTGGTCATGATGTTTGTCAAACCCGAACTCACTGACAAATTCAAAGATTTGTCCCCCTATGCTGAAGTTGACGAAGAAACTCCAGCAGAAGCCGTAGCGACTGTACCAGCACCTGATCTTGCACATTTGATGAAGGCACCCGGTCAGACCAATTCTGATGCGAACTTGCAAGCATCTGAAGAAGAAGCAAAAATGCTGGGCAACACCCGTCAGCAACAATGGGTAACTACCTGGCTGGCCAAGCGCTACCGTGTGGCTACTGATGCAACCAATATGCTGGTATCCGCCGCTTACCTGACAGCCAAAGAAATCAAGATTGATCCTTTACTGATACTGTCCGTCATGGCGATAGAATCCGGCTTGAATCCTTTCGCGGAAAGCCCGGTAGGAGCGCAAGGCCTGATGCAAGTCATGTCCAAAGTACATCACGACAAGTTCCAGGACCTTGGAGGCGTGAAAGCTGCCCTGAATCCGGTTGCCAATATCCGTGTTGGTGCCCTGATCCTGAAAGACTATGTCACTCGCGGCGGTTCTGTTGAAGCCGGTCTGAAGATGTATGTAGGCGCAGCCGATGCCGACACTGACTCTGGTTATGGCGCACGTGTATTGAATGAATACAAGCGCCTGAAAGATGTCTCTGCTGGTAAGAACGTACCTACCTTCTTTAGCAGCGCCCCGGCACCTGCCCCCGTACAAGCCCGCCCAATTGAAGCGGCTCCAACACTCAAGCCTGAGGCAACAGAAGCCAGACTGACAGTAGAACCGAAAAAAGACCAGGTCGCAGCACTGTAAACCTGCTCTTTAAAAAAGCCGCCTGATCTTTTTTGATCCGGCGGCTTTTTCAATTCTTGACCACGGTTATTTGTTCGCCAGAAATTTCTTCAGCCGAGCAACAGCCTCTTGCAAATTCTCAAATGAATTGGCATATGACAGCCGCACATACGATGTCGCAGTCGCCGGGCCAAAATCCAGGCCAGGCACGATTACTACACCTGCTTCATTCAATACCTGTTTGGCAAAGGCATCTGCATCGTCGGTAAACCTGGAACAGTCGGCATAGACATAGAATGCGCCATCCGGCATGACGGGGATACCAAAACCCAGTTCGCGCAATGCAGGCACGATGTAGTCGCGGCGACGCTTAAATTCTGCCCTGCGCTCTTCATAAATGCTCATAGTCGCAGGCTCAAAGCAAGCCAGCGCCGCATACTGCGCAATCGAAGACGGGCAAATGAACAGGTTTTGCGCCAACTTTTCGAGTGCAGGCACAATACGCTCTGGCACCACCAGCCAGCCAAGACGCCAGCCTGTCATATTGAAATACTTGCTGAAACTATTGATGACGACCACATCTTCATCCAGCGACAAGGCAGAAAATGGCGACCCATCATAAGTCAGTCCCTGATAAATCTCATCAACAATGCTGAAGCCACCCAGTTCCTTGACGGTTGCAACGATTTTGCCCAGTTCTTCATGCTCTATGGAAGTGCCAGTAGGATTCGATGGCGATGCCAGCAAAACACCACTGCTGCGCTCATCCCATTGCTGGCGGACGATTTCTTCTGTCAATTGAAAACGGTGGTCCGGTCCACTGGCGATGAGTTTTGCCCTTCCCTCAAATGCAGCAACAAAATGGCGGTTGCAGGGATAGCAAGGATCAGGCATCAGCACTTCCCTGCCCGGCTCGACCAGGGCAGCACAAGCTAGCAACAAAGCTGCCGATGCACCTGCCGTCACGATAATGCGGGAAGCTGCCACTTCAAGGCCAAACACATCACGATAATGCTGCGATATCGCCGTGCGCAATGCTGGCAAACCCAGAGCCGAGGTATATTGCAAACGCCCGGCCGCCATGGCCTTTGCGGCTGCATCAATCACCGCTTGCGGCGCCGTAAAGTCTGGTTCGCCTATACCCATATGTATCAGATGGCGCCCCTGCTGTTCCAGTTCCGCCGCCATTTTCATGAGTTCCATCACGTGGAAAGGGGCAATATTGTCCAGTCTTGCTGCGAGATTTTGATGCATGGCACTTCCTAAAAACACAGGCTGAAAAAAACCGCCTTATTTATCTTTCAAAATAAGGCGGTAGATGCTTTTACAAATATGGTCAGTAACTTGGTCAGTACCTTACTTACCTGCTGCAACCTCAGTCGCACGCAGCTTTGCTGCCAGTTTGTCGAGTACGCCATTGACATACTTGTGACCATCGAGTCCACCAAAGGACTTGGTCAGCTCGACCGCTTCATTGATAACAACGCGGTAAGGGATTTCTATGTGATTCTTCAATTCATAGGCACCAATCAGCAAGGCGGCATGCTCGATAGGTGACAATTCAGCAATGGTACGATCGATCAGGGGAGCAATTTGCTGGCGCAATTCTATGGATTGTTTGATAGCACCGTGCAACAGGGAATCAAAATGTTCTCTGTCAGCCTTCTCAAAACCGTGAGCTTCACGGATATGGGCTTCAATTGCACCAGAATCTTCATTATTCAGCAGCCATTGGTACATGCCCTGCAAGGCAAATTCGCGCGCACGGTGGCGTGGCGAACGGTTCTTGCTGGGATTGGCGTGTAGTGTTTTATTATTCATATCTTCTCTTACCGTATCTTACTTAACTTACCTAATTTAAAGCTGGGTGATCATGGTTCAGGCTTAAATTCAAGCTCAAGCCTGGACAAGACGATCAGGCATCATAGTGCACATCTTCTGTGGCTTCTGCCAATTCTTCGAGGGCCAGAGTCAGGTTGGCCATTTCTACGGCAACGCGGGCGGCATCACGGCCTTTTTCCTGCATGCGCACTTCGGCCTGTTCGTCATTCTCTGTGGTCAGGATGGCATTGGCGATAGGGATTCCGGCGTCCAGGCCAACGCGGGTGATGCCTGCGCCAGATTCATTCGACACCAGTTCAAAGTGGTAGGTTTCACCACGGATAACTGCGCCCAGAGCGATCAGGGCATCGAATTGATTGGTCTCTGCCAGTTTTTGCAAAGCCAGCGGCACTTCCAGTGCGCCCGGCACTGTGACGTGCAGAATGTCTTCATTGAGTACACCCAGCAGTGACAATTCAGCCAGGCAAGCATCCAGCAAGCCCTTGCCGATATTGTCATTGAAACGCGCCTGTACGATACCTACGCGTACGCCTGCGCCATCCAGATTTGCTTCGTAATGTCCAACTGTCATAATATTCTTTCTTGCGCTTTTCGCGCCTAATGTAATGTGAGTGGTGGAAGTACACAAAAAAGACCGCTGGCGACTCTGCTACAGCCCGGCACTCCCATCATTATTTGTCTACGCACGGCTTATCGAGATAACCAACAACTTCGAGATTAAATCCTGTCATGGACGGCATCTTACGTGGATTGGCCAGCAATTTCATCTTGCCCACGCCAACATCCTTCAAAATCTGTGCACCTATGCCGTAATTGCGCAAGTCCATGCGTGCGGCACGGCCTGTTGGCCTGGTTTCTGGCGTATCGAGTGCTTTGAACTGGTCAAACATCTGCTCGGCAGTTTCTTCGCAATTGAGCAAGACGATCACGCCGGATTCCGATTTCTTGATAGCCGCCATAGCCGCAGCGACATTCCATGAATGCGTAGTGGCCTGGCTTTCCAGCAAATCAATGATGGATACCGGCTGATGCACACGCACCAGTGCTTCTTTTTCGCGAGTGATATCGCCATGTACCAGCGCCAAGTGGGCGGAGCCACTAGGCTTATCGCGATAAACCAGCGCCTTGAAGCTGCCATGCACGGTATGCATTTCACGTTCGGCCACACGATCAACGATGCTCTCTGTCTGGCTACGGTAATGAATCAGGTCGGCAATCGTCCCTATCTTCATATCATGTTCTTGGGCGAACTCGATCAGATCAGGCAATCGAGCCATGGTGCCATCGTCCTTCATGATTTCGCAAATCACTGATGCCGGGGTCAGTCCTGCCAGCTCTGCCAGGTCGCAACCGGCCTCAGTATGACCTGCACGCATGAGGACACCGCCTCTTTGCGCCTTCAGAGGGAAAATATGACCAGGCTGGACGATGTCAGCAGCAGTGGACTTCTTGTCAACAGCAACTTGTACCGTGCGGGCGCGGTCTGCAGCGGAAATGCCAGTGGTTACTCCTTCAGCCGCTTCTATTGATACGGTGAAGTTGGTGCCAAAAGAAGTGCCGTTGCGGCTTGTCATCATGGCCAGGTTCAACTGGTCACAACGCTCTTCTGTCAGAGTCAGGCAAATCAGGCCACGGCCAAACTTGGCCATGAAATTGATGGCTTCTGGAGTGACAAACTCGGCGGCCATGATCAAGTCGCCTTCGTTTTCTCTATCTTCTTCATCAACCAGTATCACCATGCGCCCAGCGCGCAATTCGGCAACGATTTCCTGGGTAGTAGACATGCTCATAGGGGAATATCCTGAACCGGGCCAAAGACACAAGAACGTCGGGCCGCTGGTTTTTCAGTGCAAATGAATGAAGTCGCTATTTTAAAGGATTTACGCCCTTTCTTCCTGTGCATTCTGTCGATTTATCAAGGATTTATGATGCATCCATTGAGTGACATGCGCCAGATACCTGACAAGTTCAGTCAAAGGGACCTAAATTTGCAGCGTCCCCTGCGCGATTTCTATTACATTGCCACCTACATGTATTTTTTTGTCAACATCAATATCAAGATAAAGCTGACATGGCCGCCTGACATATTCACCCTGGTTGACCACCAGACTGGCTGGCAGTGCATGACCCTGCTCTACCAACCAGGCCCCCAGGTTGGCACAGGCAGAACCAGTACCCGGGTCTTCGGCAAAACCTCCCCCTTGTCTGGCGAAGAAATAGCGCACTTTTATCTCGCTGCGTCCAGTTCCGACATCATTTGTGGCATCCGGTGCAAATACATAGGCAGACTTACGTCCCAGTTGATTGGCGGGCCAAAGGGACAGTTTCGCCGCATCTGGCTGCGCTCGCCCCACGGCCGCTGAGGATTTGAGCGGCACCAGCAATTGCCGGCTACCCGTGTTCACCCATACCGGCACAGACAATATATCATCTTCGTCCAGCCCCAACATGGCAGCAACGTCGCCAATGGCCAGATTGCTGGCTTGCACATGCGGCCCGGGTTTGGTCGGGGTGGTCAAGGTCCAGCGATTGTCATTGAATATCAAGGGGATGATACCGCCCTTGCATTCCAGGTTCAAATGCTGCCGTCCCTGATTTAAGACGGACACAACATGGGCACTGCCCAGGCTAGGGTGGCCGGCAAAAGCCATTTCTGTATCTGGCGTAAATATGCGCATTCTGGCTGTAGCAACTTCGGAAGGCAGGATGAAGGTCGTTTCAGACAAATTGAATTGCAATGCCAGGGCCTGCATTTCTTCATCAGACATACCGCTGGCATTTTCAAAAACACACAAGGGGTTACCAGCCAAGGTTTGCCCAGCAAAAACGTTGACTATTCTAAATGCATATTGGCGCATGACGGCTCACTTCATTATTTGCGGTAAAAAATAAAACTTCACCACCATGCTGACATAATTCCCAGGCAAAAATAATCACAGATACAGCAATTTTTGACGATACAGCCAGCTACTGGATTCTGCGCATGCCTATCTGGTGCAGCATGACGATGGCCTCATGCGTCTTGCCTGCCACTACATCGCTAAGCGTATAAAGGTCAAGCTGCCTGTAAAAACCCGCAAGGGCAGTGTCGAGTATGGATTTCAACTGACAATTGCCGCGCAAAGCACAAGGCGGCGCGGCACAGTCTATCAAGGCAGTCCCGCCTTCAAGGGTGTTTATGATGCTGCCAAGTCGATAGCTTGATGTCGGCTGCGCCAGAGCCAGGCCACCGCCCTTACCTCTGGTCGTCCTGATCCAGCCTTGCTGTCCCAGGAAATGGACGACCTTGACCAGATGATTGCGCGAAATCTCAAACTTGCCGGCAATTTCCGTAATCGTGACCGGAGCTTCCCCGTGCTGGTGACTCAGGTACATCAGGACACGTAAGCCCAGGTCAGTGAAGTGCGTCAATTGCATTATGTATTCTCTTCTTCATTCAGGTGCACTCCCTTGCCTGCACCTGTCTGGCAAATTCCAGCATCAATCGGCAAAACCACCGCTGCCAAATGCCTCCTTGTGTATGCGGCTGGCATCAACTCCCAGCGACTTCAGACTGGCAACTTGCGCCTGCATGAAGGCGTGTGGTCCACAAACATAGTAATCAGCTTGCGGCATAATCACGTGATCGGCGATTTTGTCCAAGTCTAGTCGACCCGTGTAATCGTAGTCGATATTTTTTTGATCACTGGCACGCGGGGTTTCGTAGTACACCGTGGATTTTACCTGAGGTTGCATTTTTGCCAGTTCGCGCACCCTGTGCTTGAATGCATGCACTCCGCCATGACGACAGGCATGCAGGAAACGTATCTCCCTGCCTGACTTCCGCGCAGTCAAATGCTCAAGCATGGACAGCTTGGGTGTCAGACCAACTCCGGCACTAATTAAGACTACTGGTGTATCACGATCTTCGTGCAGGAAATAATCACCCATCGGCGGAGCCACTTCCAGGATATCGCCTTCATTGATGTCACGATGCAAGACATTCGACACCATACCTGCTGGTTTTTCTGCCAGTTGTGCTTCGCGTTTAACCGAAATGCGGAGATAGGCATTACCCGGAGCAGCGGACAGGCTGTACTGGCGCGGCTGCATCATGCCCAGTACTGGGACAAAGACCTTGACGGTAATGTACTGGCCTGGTCTGTAAACTGGCACTTTGCCGCCATCTGCCGGTTGCAGATAAAAAGAAGTGATCTCTTCACTTTCAACGATCTTCTCGCTGACCTTGAATGCTCGCCAGCCTGTCCACCCTCCCTCGGTCAGTGCGGCCCGACCATAAATGTCGTTTTCCAAGCCAGTCAATACGTCGGCCAGTTGACCATAGGCTGCTGCCCAGGCAGCAATCAAGTCGTCACTGGCAGCAGTCCCCAGGACTTCCTTTATCGAAGCCAGCAAATGCCGACCGACTATAGGGTAATGCTCTGCCCTGATCCCTACACTGACATGCTTGTTGGCCACCAAAGTCAATACCGGCAGCAAAACCATGGGATCATCAATATGCTCAGCATAAGCGAGCACGGCCATCGCCAGCGCCTGCTGCTGACCGCCCGATTGCTGGTTACCCTGATTGAATACAGGTTTAAGCTCAGGATTATGCGCAAACATGCGCGCGTAAAAATGACGTGTCAGCGTGATGCCATGCTCTTTTAGAACAGGCACGGTGGCTTTTACTAGATCTCTGCTTGTTTGGTCTAACATGTTTTGCCTTTGCATGATGTGAATTACCAATAATATGTATATTAAATACATCTTAAAGATCGAAATTTGGAATGACGTTAAAATAAAAATCGGTCTGCATTGATTTTCAGTAACATCATAAACCCATAAAGATATATTGTAAATACATCTTTATGGCTTCCTACATGCAGATGGAAACAGCGCACCTTGATTTTCAGGCAAGCAAAGACTTGGCGTGCTCTACGCTTACTTCATTTGGCAATGAAATATGGTTCTTCACAGCAGTCAGTTCCGCTAGTATGGAAATGGCAATCTCTGCCGGGGTCTTACTGCCTATATACAAACCTACGGGGCCATGGAGTTTTGCCAGTTGCTCGTCGTTGAGATCAAATTCCTTTAATCTCTCCCTGCGCTTGGCGTTATTGATACGCGAGCCTATCGCACCAACATAAAAAGCATCTGACTTCAAGGCTTCCATCAGCGCCAGATCGTCAAGTTTGGGATCATGCGTCAGGGCGACCACGGCACTATGGCTATCGAGCTGCATGTCCAATACCAGGTCGTCGGGCATTACATGCACCAGTTGCACGCCCTCGACTTGCCAGCCACTGCGGTATTCTTCACGCGGGTCGCAGACTGTAACCTGGTAATCCATGCCCACTGCAATGCTGGCTAAAAAGCGCGACAACTGCCCCGCCCCGATGATGAGCAAGCGCCAGCGCGGACCGTGCACGGTAGTTAAAGCTTCATCGCTAATCTGTAATTGCTGGCCCGGATCTGCCTTTGCGAGTGTCACTCCCCCTGTTCGCAAATCCAGCCGTCTGGCCAGCAATTCATGTCTTTGCAAACCCTGCAACAAGGCATCGAGCTGGCTGCGCGCTGACAATGGCTCTATCGCCAGTTGTATCGTGCCACCACAGGGCAGGCCAAAACGGTGCGCTTCATCGGCAGTAATCCCATAGGTGACGATTTCTGGCAAGTGACGCTGCATGCCTTCGCGCTGCACTCTTTCTATCAAGTCGTCTTCTATGCAACCGCCGGAGACAGAACCTACTACCTGTCCGTTGCCTGCTATAGCCAGTGTCGCGCCTTCCGGCCTTGGACTGGAACCCCAGGTCTTGATGACGGTGACCAGTTCACAGGACTGCCCTGCCTTGATCCAGGCGTCGCAGGTTTTGAGTACTTCGAGATCTATGCTGTCCATTGTTTCGTATGTTTTCCTGTTATTCGGCTGCGAGGCAAACCTATCAATGAGTCATTTTCGCATGATTTTGCCTTATTCCTGTTTGATAGAAATTATCTATACAAATTGTCCAGTTTTCGGCTTTTCTTTGCATTACAATGCCTGCCAGACCACAACTCTGGAGCCCACCTTGTCCACAATCAAGCAAAGATTGGCCGCCGTCCCCGAAGGCGCAGGCGCACTGTTTTTCATACAGATTTTCGCCACCCTGGGCTTTGCCATCCTGTATTCCACGCTGGTGCTGTATGCAACCAAGAAGCTGGGTTTCACTGTCAAGGATGCCACGGCCATTATGGGAGTATTTGGCGCTTTCAATTATGGTCTGCATTTGTTTGGAGGCTATCTGGCAGGTCGTTTTATCAGTAACCGCAATCTGTTTGTCGGCGGCATGATCCTGCAAGTGATAGGCTGCGCGACTATTTCTGCCGGCACTTCAGCAACGCTGTACTGGGGACTGGCCTTTTTCCTGACTGGCAGTGGCTTGAACGTCACTTGTCTGAACCTGATGCTGACGCAGCGCTTCAAACCAGAAGATAACCGCCGTGAAAGCGCATTCCTGTGGAATTATGCAGGCATGAACCTGGGCTTTTTCATCGGCTTCACCGCTGCCGGTTATTACCAGTTGCAGGAAGACTATGCCAGCCTGTTCATCTTTGCCACCATAGGTAACTTCATTGCTATCGTGCTGTCAGTAGCCAACTGGCGCAGGTTGTGTGACTTGAATACGACGCTACTGGATGTTACGGCCAGCCAGTTCCGCAAACGTTTTGTGGTCGGTCTGGCGGTTATGATTGGCTTGGTGCCGTTGGTTGAATTCATGCTGCATCGTGCAGCGATGACTGGAAATCTGGTTATGATTGTCAGCGTTGCCATTGCCGTCATCTTTATTTTTCTGACCATCATTCATAAAGAGCGCCGCGAGCGCAATAACATGACAGCCTATGTTTTGCTGACATTGGGTTCACTGGTATTCTGGACGCTGTATCAAATGGCCCCCATGGGTTTGCAGCTATTTGCCGTCAACAATGTAGACCGCATGGTCTGGGGTTATGAAGTGGCGCCGCAATGGATACAAAATATCAATAGCTTCGTCATCATGTTTGGCGGCCCGCTGATGGCAATGCTGTTCGACAGGCTGCGTGCCAAGGGCTGGAATATCGATATTCCACGCCAGTTCTCTGCCGCTCTGGTCATTATCGGCCTTGGCTTCCTTGTCCTTCCCATCGGCATAGCCGGCGCCGCTGGCAATGGTATGGTGGCTTTCAAATGGATTTTCATCAGTTACATCCTGCAAAGTATCGCCGAACTGCTGATTTCGCCTATCGGTTATGCGATGATAGGCAAACTTGCACCACGTCAGTACCAAGGCGTGATGATGGGTACCTGGATGCTGGTGACAGGCACTGCTTCTATTCTAGCCAGTCATTTCTCAGGCTTGATACCTGAGGCGACTGAAGGCTTGGCATCTTCCACCAATCCAACTTATAGCTACATTTTCTCTTTGCTGGGCTGGGGCAGTGTTGGCGTTGGCATCCTTCTCATCATCATGATCCCTGTCTTGCGCAAACTGATTACTGATGGGCCTGCCAAGACCACGCCAGCAGCAACAAATCCGGCTGTGCAAGCGGAGCCTGCGTAACAAAAAAACGAGAAGCAAGGTGGGCACGATGAAATGTGCCCGCTTTTTTTATTCCTTGATGGGCGTAAAACGCATGACTTCTGCGCCATTGATCTGCAGCATTTCAAAAAAGACAGACCTGGGTCTGGTCCAGATTGAACCATCATGGGCGCGATAAACAATCACAGGGCTTAAGTCAGATTCTTGCGTTGCCTCACACACCAGTTCATAAATCCCGCCTTTGTAGTGGCGAAAGCGTTGCACACCCTTGGTTTTTATCAAGGGTGCGGGGGCAGCATCAGCAGCAATCTCGGCCGCTCTATGTTTTTTCAAAAATGCAGGTACTTTTACCGCTGCCAGCTTGTTGATGTCCTGCAGCAAACGTGGATCAATCGCAGGATAACCGTAACGTTGTCCCAGTTCACCGGCAATATGCAGCATCAAGGCAGATGCTACTTCCGCATCTGCCTCGGCCCTATGAGCAGAACCTTTGAAACGTATACCCATGGAAGCAGCCAGCGGTCCCAGTGAATAGGTGCTCAATCCAGGGAAAACCCTGCGCGCCAATTTGACGGAGCAAATCACGCCATCATGGGCTGGCCACAAGCCTAGCCTGTCACTCTCAGCCAATAAGAATTTTTCATCAAAACTGGCGTTGTGCGCTGCCAGCGCATCAGTGCCTATAAACTCTACCAACTCAGGTAACACCTCGGATACTGGTGGTGCTTTGTCCACCATGGACTGGGTAATGCCTGTCAATTCGGTAATAAAGTAAGGAATACGCACATTGCTATTGATGAGGCTGACATAGCGGTCGACGATTTCACCACCAACAATACGCAAGGCTGCCACTTCTGTAACACGCCCTCCTTGATCTGGTGACATGCCGGAGGTTTCAAAGTCAATCATGACTACAGGTTTTTCAAACATCATATTTTTTCACTAGCGGGAACTTATGAAGAGCAATACAATCTATTCATATCTGGCGTCAATAAAAATCTGTTGCGCTTGTTAATTTTCATTCACTTTCAACCCTCAGGACTTGGGTAAATGTACTTGCAAACTGCAGCGTCACTAGTAACACCGTGGTGCAGCCAGGCTTTTCAGCACTGGCGACGAAGCTTTGCGCATGCCCCAAGCCCAGTTTAAGTTCGAATCGTTCGACTAGTTCGACTAATCTGCGCTATTCGCCAGATGCCCTGATGATACGGTAGTAATCGCTGACCCAGCTTGTTCAGCCATACCAAGCATTTCATATCATCCATCTTTGCTTTTTTTGCTCCATCCTGGTTGCGCATAGACGCCCAGACCTGTGTCCTGCTTTTCATCTCGCCAAGCATAAAGACACGGGCAAATTATTGTATTACTCATCATGAAAAATAAAATTTTAGGCATATTTTCACTCCCTGAACGGGATTTATTACGGGATCTTGTCTACAGGCGCTTGTGGACGTCAATACTGATCAGTTCATTTGGCGCCCAGGTCACTATGCTGGCACTTCCACTGACAGCAGCTATCTTGCTGCATGCCAGTGCTACTCAAATGGGCATGCTGACATTCATGGAGGTCTTGCCCTTTGTCTTACTATCGCTGCCTTCCGGCGTCTGGCTGGACCGGGTACGCAAGCTGCCGGTCTATGTCGTTGGCGAAATCCTGATTTCCATTGCTGTCGCCAGTGTGCCTGTTGCCTGGTGGCTGGGTTATCTGAACATGACTTGGTTATACATCGTGGGCTTCATGATAGGTGTCGTTAACACCACGGCAGGTACGGCCTCACAAATTGTCCTGACGCAAATCGTGCCACGTGATCGTTTGGTGGAAGCGCATGCAAAAAATGCCCTGGCAACTTCGGGGGCTGAAGTTGCAGGCCCTGCCACTGCCGGTGCATTGATCAAACTGCTGGGTGCACCGATCGCCTTGCTGGCTGATGCTGTCTTGTTGCTGACATCAGCAGTGATCTTGCGCGGGATCCATGTGAACGAAGTCAGAAAACCACGTGCAGACGCACATTTTTGGCGAGACTTGAAGGCCGGACTGTCCTTTGTCGCCAATAAACCCTTGCTGATTGCACTGGCGCTAACGGTTGGTGGCTGGCAGCTTTGCTATAACGCTGCATTGGTCGTGCAAATCCTGTTTGCGACGCGTGAACTTGGCTTATCTGAACAGGCTGTTGGCCTGAGTTACATGGGCATGGGTCTGGGTACCATTATCGCAAGCGTGTATGGCAACCGTATCAGCCGCGACATCGGGCCTGGCCCCTGCATGGTGCTGGGCGTGGCGGTCTGCGGCTTGGGCTGGGGCTTACTGGCGTTGGCACCTGCCAATAACTGGGGCATCGCAGCATTCGGTTTCATGCTGATGTGCTTCTCCATAGGTGGCGTACTGATCTTCATTAACTTCCTGGCTTTGCGCCAGGCAGTCACGCCAGAAGCCATGCTGGGTCGCATGACCAGCACCATGCGCTGGTTGATACTGATACCGGCAGGGCCTGGCGCGTTAATAGGAGGCTGGCTGGGTGAGCATATGGGTTTGCGCTATGCACTGGGTTTTGCTGGAATAGCCGCCTTGTTGCTGGCGATACTTGCTGCAAAAAACCCCATTATTCGTGGCATTACCGTCTTGCCGCGCCTGAGCAAACAAGAGGAGATGCAACAAGTTTAAGGATGGCATTGCAAACAGGCTAAAGAAAGCGTGATAATGCGCGAATATTTATGTTTTTTCATCGATCCCCCACATGAGACCAGAGGGGGATTGTTTATTCGCCATGCTGAAATGGATCACCCTCTTATTCAGCCTTTTTGACAACAAATAGGTAGACCAATGCCAACAGAAATGTCAACGCCTGCTGCCAAGCCTGGGTTCAAACCCTATATCCCTGCGTCCGCCATCCTTCCCGAAATGACCGCAAGAGCCCTGATCATGGGTGTATTACTTGGTATGGTTTTCGGTGCATCTTCATTGTATCTGGTACTCAAGGTAGGCTTGACTGTCAGCGCCTCGATACCGGTCGCAGTCATCGCCATCACCCTGTTCCGGCTTGGAAACAAGTTCGGCGCAAAAGATGCGACCATCCTGGAGAACAGTATCACTCAGACCGCCGGTTCTGCTGGCGAATCCCTGGCTTTTGGTTTGGGCGTGACGATGCCAGCCATCCTGATCCTGGGTTTTGATCTGGAAATCTCGCGCGTCATGCTGGTTGGCTGCCTGGGTGGTTTGCTGGGTATTTTACTCATGATCCCCATGCGCAGAACCATGATAGTGGAAAAGCACAATGAGCTGAAATACCCAGAAGGCACGGCTTGCGCCGAAGTATTGAAAGCGGCAGCAACCGATGCTTCCCGCGAAGCAGCTGGCGAAAAAAATAATCCGAATGCAGCAGACGACGCCAGCAAACGTGCAACGATTATCTTTGCTGGCTTTGGCATTGGTCTCTTGTACAAGATCGCCAACGTTGCCCTTAAAGGCTGGAAAGATACACCTGAAGTCGTATTCGGCGCACCATTGAAAGGTGGCTCGCTGGGCGCTGAAGTATCCCCGGAACTGCTGGGCGTAGGCTACATCATTGGCCCGCGCATTGCTGCCGTTATGGCAGCCGGTGGCGTCATGTCATATCTCTTGCTGATACCGATGATCAAGTTCTTTGGTGACGCACTGAGCGTGCCCCTGGCTCCTGGAACCAAGCTCATCAGTGAAATGAGTTCCCATGATGTACGTGGCGCCTATATCCTGTACATCGGCGCTGGTGCAGTTGCTGCTGGTGGTCTGATCAGCCTGATGCGTGCCATGCCAACTATCTGGCGCAGCCTGTCGGCTGGCTTGTCTGGCCTGGGTAAAGGTGCTGCGGCAGCCACCGCACCGCTGCGCACTGATCAGGACATTCCGATGAAATGGGTAGTCATTGGTGCACTGGCCATTATTGCCGTCATTACTTTTGCCACACCGCTGCACATGAATTTCCTGGGTGCGCTGTTGATTCTGGTATTTGGCTTCCTGTTTGCTACGGTTTCTTCCCGGCTGACGGGTGAGATTGGCTCCTCCTCCAACCCTATCTCTGGCATGACGGTAGCCACTCTGCTGTTTACTTGCCTGATCTTCCTGATCATGGGCTGGACTGGTGGCCAATACTATGTCACTGCCCTGTCTGTCGGCGCAATTGTCTGTATCGCGTCCAGCAATGCCGGTACCACTTCACAGGATTTGAAAACCGGCTACATCGTTGGCTCCACACCGCGTTTGCAGCAATATGCGATTCTGGCAGGTGCCTTGTCTTCAGCCCTGATCCTTGGCCCTATCTTGTTGAAACTGAATGACTCCGGCACAGTCTATGTACCGGCAGCGCAAGTAGCCCCTGCCCTGCAGACGGATGCCTCGAAACTGACAGACACAGGTCAATTACAAGGGCCACAGGCTGAGACAGATAAAGGCACTTACAAAGTCTGGCACAAGAATGACAATGTCGGTGGACCTGCCGGCAAATACTTTGTCGACAATGCCGGCAAGGCAGTGTATCTGGTTGACCCCGGTATCAATGGTGCCCACAACAAACGCCCTGATGGTACTGAAGTCAAGAAATACGACGCCCCAAAAGCTGTGCTGATGTCTTACATCATCAAAGGCATCCTGGACCAGCAGCTACCCTGGACCCTGGTCTTGTTTGGAGTGATGATTGCGCTAGTGCTGGAAATGGCAGGCATACCATCACTGGCTTTTGCCGTTGGCGTGTATTTGCCACTGTCCTCCTCTGCCCCGCTGTTTATCGGCGGCATGATACGTTGGGCGGTAGATCGTCGCAATAACAAGCTGGAACATAATAAGCATCTCAGTGAAGAAGAGAAACAGGCAGCGGGTGACCGCAGTTCCGGCGTATTGCTGTCTTCCGGTTATATTGCTGGTGGCGCACTGGCAGGTATCGTGATTGCATTCACTGCCGGTATCTTGACTGACTTCGACAAAAAAGTTAGTGAATGGGCAATGGCAAACAATCCATTCTTTGAAGGTGTCAATGCCAATGCCTTGTCGATGATCCCGTATATACTGATTGCCTTCACCCTGTATTGGGTGGCACGGGAAAAGAAGCCTGGTTGATTGATGGAGATTTCTGAGTAACCCAGTAATAAGGCTGCAAAGGCTTGATTGTTCATGACAATCAAGCCTTTTTTATTTCTCCGACACATTAGATATGACGATATCTAATCCAAGCACTTGGCTCAGGCATGAACATCACGCTCGACGTTGCCGACTTGCTGAAAAGTTTGCGTAGTGGTGATGACTGAAACGAGCAAACGCTACAAGTCAGCCCGCTGGCATGCGCCCCCATGACGGCAGATGGGGCAGCATGCATAGGCCGTATCAGTCTGCACCTGGTTACGGCATGAAGCTTTGATGAAAAAGCGGCAGAATGGTACAGAGCAAGTACAATATCCGCATATTATTTATCCGGAAGCCGCCATGTCAGCACCTCAAGCCGCAGTTGATTGCAAAAACCAAACCGTTGCCGTTGGCGACATCGTCCGCGTAGTCAATCTCGACAAGAGATTCATCAAAAGCTTCCCCGAAGATGAACGCATACTTATTGAGTCGATGATAGGTCAGTTCTTTAAAGTCATTGCCATGGATGAAGAAGGCCAGCCCTGTGTCATGCGTGAATGGCATGACGAGCGTGGCATCATGCAAACCCATGTGATCGCTCTTGATGCAGAAGACATGGAAAAAATTTAAATGAAGCTGATGTAAAAACCAAAAGCAGCTGAGGCTGCTTTTGGTTTATAAACTTGATGATCCAGATTTGTCAGCGTATATAACTAAATAAAGACAATTCCGAGGTTTTGACAAAGGACTGCTGGGCTGCCTGCAACGTCACTTGCTGCTGGCTGAGTTCGGTCAATGCTTTGGCATAATCAAGATCCAGTAAGGCAGACAAATCCTGCTTGAAGGCCACACTCTTGGCATCGCCTTCACTATCAAGATCTTCTATTTCCTTGAGACTCGTTCCCAGCTTGGCACGTGCTGTCAGTACATTATTGAGCGATTTGTCGACATTATTATTGCCCTGATTGAGTGCCGCGGTCAGTTCCTTTTTGGCAGAAGCATTACCTGCCGGTAAATTCAAGGCATTGATGATGTCTGTTACCGTCTCAAAAATGTTTTGGTTGCCGGGTTGCACAGTATACTTATCACCTGGACCCGGAGCACTTACCGGTGGCCCAACGGCATTGGTGACACTCAAGTCTATGCCATCAAAAGTGATCGGCGCGCCACTGACGTAAGGTGTCAACGGCACAACCACCGTCCCTGTCGTTTTATTCGTTACCGTAAAAGAAGTACCCAGGTTATCAAAGGCCACTTCATAGTTATTGCCAGTCAAATTCGCTGAAGTAGGCACATTGATCGATGCAGCAGCCACGGCCAGCCCGGCATTTGAAGGATTGGGCTGGACATTGAATTGCCCTGGCGCAGTACGGATATTTTCAAAAATTTCAGTACCTGGACCACTCAAAGGTATCTGCCTGGAAGAATCTGCCTGGATAAACCTTTGTCCAAGATCACCATTGTAAGTGGCACCACCGGCTTTTTTTGTATATGGCGCAGTCGTGCTATTAAATCCGGAAAACAGATAATTGCCAGTACCGTCAGTAGCGTTGGCATGTCCAAACAACTGATCAAGATTACCCTGCAGCTCCTGGGCAATAAAACCGCGCTCGGTATCTGTATATGTGCCATTACCAGCCTTGACGATCAAGGTTTTAATATTGTGCAAGGCCTCGGTAACATTACCCAATACACTTTCTGACGCACTGAGATTATTTTTTGCAGCCTGACGATTGGTGGCGAACTGAGTATTCAAAGAGTCCGACTGGGAAATCACCAGCGCCCGTGCCGATGCAATCGGGTCGTCAGCTGGTGTCAAGACACGGCGACCAGAGGAAACTTGCTGTGAAATTTTATTCACACTCGCTTGCAAGTCACTGATTCTGGTGCCAGCGGATTGATAAATGGTACTTGTACTGATACGCATGATTACCTCTATCTGCCCAACGCCAATAAGGAGTCAAACAATGTACTTGCTATTTGCATCAACTTGCCTGCCGCTTGATAGGCCTGCTGGTAACGTAATAAATCTGCTGCTTCTTCGTCCAGGTTCACACCCGACTCTGATTGCTGGGCTGCGACGTTTTGCGCCAATAACTTGGTTTCTGAAGCACTCGTAATTTCCAGCTCATGCGCCTTGTTGCCGACCAGACTGACGAACTGGGCATAACCACCCTGGAAAGTAGTAGTTTTGCCACCGATGGTATTTTGTGTTTGTAAACTGCTCAGAATAACGGCATTGCGGTTATCGCCGGAACCGTTGGTATTTGGGGCGACATTAAATACGTCACCATTGGCCGGACTGCCTGACACGGAAAAACTGATGCCGCTATAACTGATAGTAGAACCGGCAGTATAAGGTATGGCAGTTCCTGCAGGATACGTTGTCGATGTGTTGCCGTTGGTAACCGTCACATTGGCGGTAGCCGGAAAGCCAGTCAAGGTATTGCCTGCCGAGTTATAAGTCAGCCGGGTAGCGGCAACTGGCAAGGCGGCAGACAACGTAAACGTTTCACCATTGGAGGGTGGCGCAGCACCGTCAGTCACAGCAAAGCTGATACCGCTAAAGCTGATCGTTGCGCCGCTGGTGTAAGGTACCGTTGCTGGCGGGGGGTAATTAGTCGTCACCGCGCCAACTTTCACAGACACTGTCGCACCAGCAGGAAAACCTGTCAGTGTATTGGCAGGCGAGGCGAATGTCAGCGTCACCGGTGCCGCCAGTGTAGAACCGATAAATGAATTATCCGCTGTCGCGGGACCTATGGTTGCCGTTGCTGAGTTACTGGCGGAAGCCACCTGCGAATTGGCAACCCCTGAACTGATCTTCCCAGTCCCCGTATTGGTTGTTGGAAATGAGGTATTCAGTGGTGCTGCTGCTGCCAACTTGGCCGGGTCTTGAATGACGACGGAGATACTTGAACCGCCAGCGGCAGTCGGCCTGATCAGGAATTCATCCCCCGCAGCAGGAACAGCAGCGGCTGGCGGCGGTGCCAACTGAAAATTAATACCATCAAATTTCAAAGGCAGGCTTGCTGTAGTCTGCGACACGCCATCCGACAGACGTGTTAACTTGTAATTACCACCAATAAATTGCAGACGATAATCACTGGTTGTTAAGGCAGTGGTATCGGTAATACTGGCACTGATTGCTGCTGTTGAAGTATTCAATGCACTAGGCGTCGATATCGGACCAGCAATATTGAAGAAATTGCCTCCCACTTGCCCATTCAAGTCCAGACCTAACTTTTGCTGGTCGTTAAATTGTGTTGCAAGCCCGATGGCAATTCTGCCTACTCCGTTTTGCGCGACATCCAGAGTACTTGCCCTGAAATCAAACAAGCCACCCAATTTACCCCCACCAAAACTGCTTTCTGGCAACAGTACCGACGTACCGTTCGTCACATAAGAAACTTGAGTGCGTGCCGGATCAGTCAAAGACTGGCTGACTTGCAATTTTGTGACATCACTGCCCAACACCAGTGGCTGACCATTGCCTATGAATATATTGTATTTGGCACCTTGGGGCACCACACTGACCTTGGTCAGCTTACTTAATTCTGTAACAAGTTGATCTCTCTGGTCAAGCAAGTCATTGGGACCACTGCTATTACTGGAAATACCCTGAGCTTTTTCAATAACATCGTTTAAATTTGCCAGTTGCGATGCGTAACTATTGATAGAGCCAACCACTGTTCCTATCTGCCCATTGACGTCAGCAGAAATTTGATCCAACCGGGTTTGCAAGCCATTCAGACGTCCTGTCAGTGCTTGCGCAGACGACAATGCAGCCTGACGTGCAGCGGCACCGGCCGTACCATTCGGGCTGGCGGCCAGATTCTGGAAAGCTTTAAAAAAGTCCTGCAGGGCAGGCGTGACGCCTGCTGTCGGGTCTGCTACCAGATTATTGATCTGGCTGATCTGGTTGTAATAGACATCGGCCTGGTTTTTAGCAGACTGCGATGCATTGACCTGATTACCCAAAAAGGAATTGTATTGACGTTGTATCTGAGTAACGGAAACACCCTGACCTATAAATGAGCCGCCCAGGTTTTGGGGCTCATTTGCTGTCTGAATGATGGATTGGCGGTTATATCCTGGGGTTGATGCATTGGCAATATTATGCCCAGCCGTGGCAATACCCAACTGTGCCGCAGCCAGAGCCGATTTGCCTACACCAAATATATTTGAACCCATAATTGAACCTGCTCTTTTGCTAAGTTAGCTACCCAGTGCTATCAATCATGTTGTCGGTGCGTTTCTGAAAAACTTTAATCTGATTGCACTTTCACTGGGGAAACTTATGTTGAAAGGGAATTTTTGATGATTTTTGTTAACTTATTGGCATACTCAGGATCGGTCGCATAACCGGCTTTTTGCAAGCCCTGAGCAAAACTTGAAGCGTCTTTGGAATTGGCAATCACGTTTTCATAACGTGGATTCTTGGTGATCAATTTGGCATAGTCCTTGAATGCATCTGCATAAGTATCATACGCCCTGAATTTTTCGACTCTGCGCTGGGCAACACCATTCACATACTCTGTTGTAACAGCATCAACGGTCTTCCCTTTCCAGCCCTTGGTAGCCTTCATACCAAAAATATTATGGCTACTTGAACCATCTGCGGTTTTGATTTCGCGACGCCCCCAGCCACTTTCCAGGGCAGCCTGGCCCAGCATGAATTTGGCTGGAATACCCGTTTCCTGGCTGGCTTGTTCAGCATGAGCAGTCAGTTTTTCCTGGAATTCACGGACATGATTTGGCCCGGTGAATGCCGTCTTGGGTGCACTGGCCGGCATTTGTTCAAATTTCAAATTATCCAGATAAGTGTTGATCCCACGGACGCTGGCTGAACTTGCAGGATTACCAGGGCTGCCTCCAGTGTCGGCCTCCAGTGCCTGGTTCATGGCATTATTGGAGAGTTGCCTGACGAGTACATCTGCCAGGCCTACGCCTTTCTTGGCCATGGTTTGCGATAACTGCTGATCCAGCATGGAAGTATACATGCGGCTTTGTTCACTATCGAACACACCATCCTGACCACCCGCCTGACGCATGGATTTCAACATCATGTTCATGAACAGCGCTTCAAACTGCTGGGCAGCACCCTTAATTGCATCAGGCGAATTATTTCTCGCCGACTGCTTGAGCTCATCAAGACCTTTGCTGTCGAAAGCCGTTCTGTCCGTGAAATCGGTGCGCCCTATCATCTCGATTCCTTAGATAATTTCCAGGTCTGCGCGCAATGCACCAGATGCCTTGATGGCTTGCAGTATGGATAACAAATCTTGCGGCGTTGCACCAATAGCATTGAGTGCTTTCACAACGTCAGTCAGCGACACGCCCGCTTTCAGCATCAATAATTGTCCCGCATCTTTGGTAATGGTGACAGTAGAATTGGCAGTTGGCGCGGTCTGTCCAGCGGCCAGTGCATTTGGCTGGCTGACGGTGTTATCGGTATTGATCACGACAGACAGGTTGCCATGTGCCACCGCACACGTTTCTAGCGTCACTGCCTGGTTCATCACGATGGAACCGGTTCTGGCATTCAAAATCACTTTGGCCGCGGTTTGCGCCGGGGTCACGTCAATGTTTTCCAGATTACCCAAAAATGCGACACGCTGATCGGCAGTAGCAGGTGCTTTCACTTGAATCACGCGGCCATCCATGGCGGCAGCAGTATCTGGTCCAAAGCGACGGTTGATCGCATCGACGACCCTGCTGGCGGTAGAGAAATCCGAGGTATTCAATTCCAGTTGTATAGTCGGCCCTTGCGCGACTGAATTTGGTACAGCTCGCTCCACGGTAGCGCCGGAAGAAATTTTACCCACACTTAAATGATTGACCTGGGCTTTGCTGCCATTGGCCGCAGCACCAACCCCGCCCACCAGCACATTGCCCTGTGCCATCGCATAAATCTGGTTGTCCGCACCTTTTAATGGTGTCATCAATAAAGTACCGCCACGCAAGCTCTTGGCATTACCCATGGACGACACTGTAATATCCAGAGTCTGTCCAGGCTGGGCAAATGCCGGCAAGGAAGTTGTTACCATGACTGCAGCCACGTTCTTTAATTGCAAGCTGGTTCCTACCGGAATGGCGACCCCCAGTTGCTGCAACATGCTGATGATGCTCTGCACGGTAAACGGGGTTTGCGTAGTCTGGTCACCACTGCCATCGAGACCAACTACCAGACCATATCCCAGCAATTGATTTTGCCGCACGCCCTGTATGCCAGCCAGATCCTTGATGCGCTCTGCACGACTTTCCGGCGTGATCATGGCAGCCAATATCGCCGTGACCAGCATGGCAGCCTTGATCATTCTTGATGGGAAAAGTGCGTTCATAAAACTACCCTGACCATTCACTATAAAGGAAGAAAGCTAAGGAAAAACCGCGACAGCATGGAACTCATTTCAGTAGAATCAAGTCGTGAAGTTGAACGGTATTCAAAGCGCGCATCAGCAACCTGGGTAGATGCGACCACATTGCCAGCAGCAATGGTGGTGGGATTAATGACGCCAGAAAAGCGTACAAATTCTGCCCCTTTATCAAAGGCCAGTTGTTTCTCACCGCTGACGAGCAAATTACCGTTTGGCATGACATCGATCACCGTCACAGCAATCGTGCCAGTGAAATTATTACTGGCAGTTTGTGCGCCTTTTTCATCGTACTTGGTCGATGAGGAGGTGGCCAGAGCAGCTTGCGCTGTGGTCGTCGCCGGGACGCCAAATACCGTCGGTGCTGCAAAAGAAGCCGCACCAGTTTTGCTGTTCGAGGCAGCAGCAGCTTTTCCTGCCGAAGTTTTTTCAACAATGGAAATCGTCAATATGTCACCAACCATGCGTGCCTTGGCATCTTCATATAAAGGACGATAACTGGCCTGCTGGAAAATTGCCCCATTCGCCTGCCTCTGTGGTTTGGCCGATTGAGCCGGAATGGAAGTCGGCTGATGCACTATTGCTGGCGGGGTCACCGCACATGCTGTGAGCATCAACAAAGGGAGCAGCAAGAACAAGTTTGAATATTTCATGATGTACTCATCAGCCAAGTGTCAACAATTGAAGACCAAGGATTAATTTCCCATTAGAGTTGCGACAGGCGTTGCAACATCTGGTCTGAAGTCGTGATCGCCTTACTATTGATTTCATAAGCGCGCTGGGTCTGTATCATATTCACCAGTTCTTCCGCAACATTGACATTGGATGTTTCAACAAAACTTTGCACCAGCAGGCCTGCACCATTAGTACCTGGTGTATTGGTGCCGGGATTGCCAGAAGCGGCAGTTTCCACATACAAGTTTTCGCCCAATGCCATCAAACCGGCAGGGTTAATAAAAGTCGCGAGCTGCAAGGAGCCAACTTGGACTGGCGCCACAGAACCTGGCTGTGTCACCGAGACTGTGCCATCCCGTCCTACCGTGATCGATTGTGCATTGGCAGGAATGGTAATTGCAGGTTGAATCACAAAACCGCTGGATGTCACTAATTGCCCCTGACTATCGGTCTGAAATGAACCGTCTCTGGTATATCCAGTCGTGCCATCTGGCATCAAAACTTGAAAGAAACCCTGCCCCTGTATTGCCACATCCTTGCTATTGCCCGTCTGTTGCAAATTACCCTGGGTGAAAATCTTTTCTGTCGCCACCGGACGTACACCCGCCCCCAATTGCAAACCGGATGGCAGTTGCGTCTGTTGCGAACTTTGCGCACCAGGCTGACGTATATTTTGATACAGCAAATCTTCAAACACAGCGCGCGAGCGCTTAAATCCATTTGTACTGACATTGGCCAGATTATTGGTCACGACGTCCATCTGCGTTTGCTGCGCATCCAGGCCAGTCTTGGCTATCCATAATGAACGTATCATCGCACTCCCCTTTTTGCCTTGTTTTGCTTGGCATTCACCTCAACGGCAAACACTACTACTAAGCTATTGTGCTACAAAGCCATTCAACTCAAAGTCAAGATCTGACCTGCTTTAGTGGCGTTATTCTCGGCGTTCTGCAAGACCTTCATTTGCATTTCAAAGCTACGCGCCAGGTTAATCATATTGACCATGGACTCAACGACATTGACATTGCTGTTTTCCAGCATACCGCCCGCCACGCCTACTGCGGGATCCGCATCCACGGCGGTACCATCTTTGGTCTTAAATAAGCCGTCATCACCGCGCACCAGATTATCCTCAGGCGGATTGACGAGCTTTAATCTGCCTATAACTTGCACCGCATTCGGTTTGGTGCCACTGGGGATGGCGGACACTGTGCCATCCTTGGCGATCGCAATTGCCATATCCGGCGGTATCGTGATGGGGCCACCATCACCGACCAGGTTCAAACCACTTTGGGTTTGCAAAATACCGTTCTCGCTGATTTTCAAACTGCCGTGGCGTGTGAAAGACTCAGACCCATCCGGCATCTCAACTGCCAGCCAGCCCTTGCCCTGCACTGCCACATCCAGCTCGCGACCAGTGATTTGCATGCCACCAGTAGAAAAGTCTGTCCCTACCGTGGCATCCACGACAAAGGCGCGGGTTGGCAAGCCATCGCTCTTGACTGGAACCGCACGAAAAGAATCCAGTTGCGCCCTGAAACCTGTAGTCGTAACATTCGCCAGATTATGCGTAACGGTAGCCTGCTGCTCAAGGATATGCTTGGCACCGGTCATCGCGGTATATACCAGTCTATCCATGAGCTACTCCTGTTTGCTTAGGGTTAAAAACACACATATCAATGCAGATAAAAATGGCGATCATTAACGCAGGTTGACCAGCGTCTGCAATACTTGATCCTGGGTCTTGATGGTTTGCGCATTGGCCTGATAAACACGCTGAGCGGTAATCATATTCACCAGCTCACCCGTCAAATCGGTATTTGAATCTTCTGTCGCAGATGAAGTCAAGGTACCCAGAGCACCTGAATTTGGAGGGCCAACCAGGGCATTGCCGGAAGCAGCAGTTTCTATCCACTGATTATCACCAGTCGATTGCAAACCATTTGGATTGGTAAAATTAGCCAACACCACTTGCGCCAGAACCGCCGTTTTGCCGTTGGTATAGCTGCCGACGATAGTGCCATCTTTGGCCGTATTGAACTTGGCCAACTTACCTGATGCATAGCCATCCTGGGTATTTTTACTGACGCTGAAATCTGAACCGAATTGCGTCGTACCAGTAAAATCGTATTTGATATCCACAGTAGTATTAATCGGCGTCAACGCACCGGTACTGACTGGCACAGTCAAGGTAGTTGCCCGTGGATCTGTCGCAGAGAACTGTGGTGTTACCGAACTCAACCTGCCCAGATTATCAAAGCCAAGACGGGTAACGGAATTGGCTGTAGCACCAGCACCAGCAATCAATACACCATCCACCGTAGCAAAAACATCCCATTCTATCGTCACTGGCAAGGTCGGTGGCGTCGCAAGATTGTCGCGTTTCACGAAAAACGATTGCACCACATGTGAATTACCCAAGCTGTCAAACACAGCAATCGAAGTGGAACTGTTATACGTAGTCGGATCGGTAATACTAAATGCGATAGGCGTAATCACCGGGGGGATAGTCACCGGCAATTGGGTCCCTGGCACCAGCTTGCGCGAATCCAGATTCATGACAGCATTGATCAGCGTTGACTGTGCTGGCGCAATATCTGAGGTATTGATATTGATAGGCGCAGCAGCACCAGTAGATAATACACCGGCCGAATTTGCCACATACCCTGTCAATTGCGCACCTTGCGCATTGACGATATTACCCAGTTTATCCAACTGGAACTGACCATTCCGTGAGTAAGTGACGGCACCATTGGTCGACATGCGAAAGAAACCACCGCCGTTGATGGCGATATCGAGTGGATTATTCGTCGTCGAAATATTCCCCTGCGTGAATTGCTGGACGACGCCCGATACTTTAGTACCAATACCCACAGTCCCCCCAGAAGAGCCATTGAGCGAATTTGCATAAACGTCTGCAAATTGCGTTTGCCCCTGCTTGAAACCCACGGTGCTGGCATTGGCAATGTTATTACCAATCACATCCAGGGATTTAGAAGCTGCGTTAAGTCCACTCAGTCCTTGTTGAAAACCCATGATATTTCTCCCTTACTTAGGCTAATTCGTTGTTACGCATTACTACAGGATTTGATACAGGATTACTCCAAGGATCAATAAATTTGTCTTACGTCACTCATACTGATATCACCAATATTCGGCAGGCTGAGTTTCAGGCCTTGAGAGCCTGAGCTAATGCTCGATACCACGCCAAATGCCAGGCTGGTCGGATCCAGTTTTTTGTCCGCTGCATTGGCGACAAATTCGAATTTATAGGCACCATTGGCAGCTGTGGTACCAGCGTCGGTCTTGCCATCCCAGGTCAGCGTATTCACGCCTTGGGGCAAGGCACCCAAAGTCATTTTTCTGACCACAACATCCGCGCTATCACGGATCACGACTTCCACGTTACTGGCCGACTGTGGCAATTCCACTCCATAGATGCCCTTGCCTTCTGTGACTATCATGGAATTGCCTGGTGCAATCACCCCATGACCTATCATGCTGGCGGCCTGCAAGTTTTGTCCATTCTGGAAACTGGTACTCAGCGCTGTCACGGATGCGTTCAACTTATCGATACCCGACACCGTCGACAATTGCGCCAACTGACTGGTCACCTGGGCATTGTCCATGGGATTCAACGGGTCCTGGTTCTTGAGCTGGGTCACCAGCAAAGTCATGAAAGTGTTTTTTGCTTCCTCTGTCGAATTCGCTGAAGCTTTTGCCCCGTTCATCGTTGACAACAACGCTGGATCCACGGTGCTGCTTTGTACGCCACTGGTAGCCATGATCTATTCCCTCAAAAAATTTTATTGCCCTAAAGTCAAGGTTTTCAGCAGCATGGTTTTTGCTGCATTCATGACTTCCACATTGTTTTGATATGAACGTGATGCTGAAATCATATTCACCATTTCTTCCACCACATTCACATTTGGCATGGCGACATAGCCTTTTTCATCTGCCATAGGGTGTTTTGGGTCATACATCAGTTTAGGCGGATTAGTATCTTCTACAACCTCATTTACCTTGACCGCTGTAGAAGCCGTGCCTGCGACCGGCACAGCACTGAAAACCACCTGCTTGGCTTTGTAAGGTGTGCCGTCAGAACTGGTGACACTGTCGGCATTGGCCAGATTGCTGGTTACCACGTTCAGACGTTGCGACTGCGCGCTCATGCCTGATCCGGCAACATTGAAGACATTAAAGAGTGACATGATGATTGTCCTTGATTATCCTTGTATCGCTGCCAACAGGCCCTTGATTTGCATATTGATCATGGTCAGGCTGGCTTCATAACGCAGGGCATTGTCTGTGAACTGATTGCGCTCTACGTCCATATCCACTGTATTTCCATCTACACTACCCTGTACAGTTGGCCGGTATTGCGCCGCCACGCCAGCTACGCTGCCTGGCGTATCCATGTGCTTGCCTGCAGTTTTATTTAAAGCCGTAGGAGACTGGTTTGGATTCTGCCCCAGTGCATGACTCAAGGCGCTGGAAAAGTCGATATCCTTTGCCTTGTAGTTGGGCGTGTCTGCATTGACTATATTCGATGCCAACAATTGCTGACGCTGCCCCCGGACTGACAATGCCGTCTCGTGAAACTTGAAAAATGTATCCAGTTTGCCAACCATCTTCCTCTCCTCTGCCGCATGGCTTTTGCACTCAAGGCGCACAAGGGTTTTCTATACCTTGCATCTTATTCGTCACGGCACAAGTTTAATCATGCGAGCAGAGAGGGAAAAACCTGTTTGTTCGTGCTTTCAAAAAAATCTGCGACTCCTAAAATGAAGTTCAGAACAATCCATGCAGGAAACATGATGAAAGCCGCGAAGAGATTAAGCAGAATCGTCAGCAAACAGGTCTTGGCACTGGCGCTACTGGGAATGGCGTGCCTGAGCCAAGCCGCGCCTGCTCAGATTCAAGACACAGCACAGCTACGTCAGATTGCACTGGACTTTTTGACATTGCAGGCATCCGGTCTGAGCAGTGAAATACAGGTAACCGTAGGCGAAGTTGATAAACGCCTCAATTTGCAAGCTTGTGATAACCCCAATCCATATCTCTTGCCTGGTAGCAAACCCTGGGGCAAAGTCACCCTGGCGATACGCTGCACAGCCCCTGCTCCCTGGCTGGTCTATTTGCAGGCAAATGTGCAAGTCACAGCAGACTATTATGTCGCGGCCAACGCGCTGACTCATGGGCAAGTGATTGCGCTGAGTGACTTAAGCAAGCAAAGAGGTGATATTTCCAAGCTGCCCGCCGGCGTCATCACTACACCTGAGCAAGCCATAGGCAAAAGCATGCAGGTGTCCCTGACATCTGGCAGTGTCATGCGTATGGATGCCTTGAAAAGTCCCGCCGTGGTGCAGCAAGGCCAATCTGTGCGGGTAGTCAGCAATGGGCCTGGTTTCCAGGTAGCAACAGATGCTATAGCACTCAATAATGCAGCAGATGGTCAAATTGCCAAGGCCAAAACCAGCTCGGGACAAACCATTAGTGGCGTTGCCAAGAATGGCGGCATCATAGAAATAGTTTACTAATGGCAATATTTCACTGGGTAGAATTAAGTGAACGCAATATTTTTTAACAGTAAGATTAAAGTTTAAAATTACACAGCCGATAAACTGGATGTAGATGTTTGTAAGTCCCACACTAGAGGGTATCGCTGTGAAAATTGATGACGCACTGAACAAGACCGCGGGGCTACCAGTCGGCCCGCAACAGGCTCGCACGGAAAAACCCGCTGACAATGCGGCTCCGGTTGCGAATACGAATTCGTCGAAAGTACAAATTTCGACTCTGTCCACACAATTGCAGGCGTTGCAGAATACGCAAGCTGGCAGTGCTGTGTTTGAGACAAAGAAGGTGGAGGCAATCAAGTTGGCCATTTCCGAAGGGCGCTTTCAGGTGAACTCGGAAAAAGTAGCTGATGGGCTTCTGGAAACAGTCAAAGATTTGCTCAACGCCAGAAAACGCTAACATGAACACAAGAAGTTCCGGACACACTGCCATTCAACAATGCCTGCAGGAGGAAGTCAGCATCATGTCTTCACTTGCCGAATTGCTCAAACAAGAGCAATCCGCATTGATAGAGAGCGATGTAGTCCAGCTCAATGACCTTACCCAGAGCAAGGGACAGCTTGTTGTCAAAATGAATGAACTTGAAAAAAAACGAAATCGCTTTTTGGATGAACTAGGCTTTAATGCTGATATTGACGGCATGCAAGCCTATTTGCAGCAAGCTGGCGATACTGCAGACGTTAGCAGGGACTGGGATGCGCTGTTGCAATTAACTTTGCAAGCCAAAGAAGACAACCGCACCAATGGCACGCTCATCAATCGTCGCTTGTCAGTGAACCAGGCAACTTTGAACCTGCTGCAGCAAAATACCAATCAGGCTGGGTCCATGTACGGTCCAAATGGTCAGTCCACCGTCAAGACCACGCCAGGCAAAGGCTATGTCGCCACTTAAGGCAGCCAAGGCATCAGCTTTAGTAACTTCCATTTATTGTTTCCCCGCCGCGACCAAAACTTAAGGGGCTGGTGCTGCCTCAGACAAGGATGCGGCTGCCGGCCTGCCAGCAGTTGATGGCAATGAAGTTGCCGTGGATACTGGTGCAATTGGCACTTCCACTACAGGCTCAGGCAATACTGACAAAATAGTCACCGATACGCGCCGATTTCTGGCCCTTCCCTCGGGCGTTTCATTCTCGCTTACGGGCAATTTGGCCCCTTGCCCTACCGCAGTTACCCGGTTTTCATCTACTCCATTCTCTGTGAGCAGGCGCGCCACAGTGCTGGCCCGTACGGCAGACAATTCCCAATTTGAAGGGAAAATGGAATTTTTGATAGGCAGGTTATCGGTATGGCCTTCCACCTGTATTGCATGGGTGTCCAGCTTGAGGACGCTGGCAATCGCCTTGAGTGCCTGTATGGAATCAACGTTCAGGCGTGCATCACCTGGTGCAAACAAGAGGCTTGCATTGATTTCTATGGTGATGCCCCGACTGGTCTGGGTGACGCGCACCTTGCCCTCACGTACCAGAGGTTCCAATACCGTCAGAATATCTTTGGCCATGGTGGTCATTTGCGCCCGCTCTTTGCGCAAACCCTCGCTAACACGGTTCTTGACCAAAGGAAGAGGATCAAGTTTGACCAAATGCTCGGTTTGCGCATCTACCGGCTTGGGATTAACCGTCATGACCTTGCCAAAAGCGCCCGTCAATGAATTTGACAAGACCCGGTACTTACCCTCGTTCAGTGAGGATATCGCATACATGACGACAAAGAAGGCGAACAGCAAGGTAATAAAATCCGCGTAGGAAACCAGCCATCTTTCATGGTTGTCTGGTTCTTCGTGGTATTTTTTCCTTGCCATAAACGAAAGTGCGCCCTTGAATATTTCTGTTAAGTTCGGTGATTGGTCAGTCTTTCTTCCACTACTCGCGGGCTATCACCCAGGGCGATACTATAAAAAATGTCTGACAGCATTTCGCGGCGAGTGACTTCACGGCCTATGATTTCCTTCAGTTTATTACTGACAGGCAGAAACAACAAGTTAGCCATGCCAACACCATAAATGGTGGCAACAAAAGCGACTGCTATACCACCGCCCAACTTGGATGGATCACTGAGATTTTCCATGACGTGGATCAAGCCCAGCACTGCACCCAAAATACCTATGGTAGGCGAGTAACCACCTGCGGCTTCCCAGATTTTGGCAGCCTGGCGCTGCTCCATCTCATACAGGGAAATATCGACATCCAGTATGTCTTTGAGGCGTATCGGGTCTATGCCATCAATCACCAGGCGCAGTCCCTTGCTGATGAACGGATCATTGGAGGCATTCATATAGCGTTCCAAACTGAGGAAACCTTCGCGTCTGGCAACGACACTCCAGATCAGCGCATCAGCAACATTTTTCTTGCTACTGTCCGGCGGTTCAGATATTACCCAGCGCAGCATCCGCACGCCACGCTTGAAGGTACTCAACCTGCTTTGCAGCAAGACCGCACCGAGTGTGCCAACCACAACGATGACAAATGCGGCTGGTTGCACCAGCGAAGACAAACGACCACCTTCCAGCAATTGCCCGGAGATGATGCCAAATACCACCAGTATCAATCCGACTATGCTAGCCCAGTCCACGCTTTCTCCCTTAAGTATGCCCTGAGCCTGGCGACTGCCTGACTATGCAATTGTGAAATCCGCGATTCCGACACCCCCATCACGGCACCAATTTCTTTCAAATTCAATTCCTGCTCGTAGTACAAACCCATTAGCAGCTTCTCTCGCTCTGGCAAGCTGTCGATCGCACCAATGACGGCATCGCGAAAATCATCATTGAGCAAATCCTGCAAAGGATCGCCAGACAAGTCTGAGCAATAATGGTCGAGAAAATGTTCTTTAGTATCCGAGTCGTGAAAGTCTTCGTAATACACAAGCTGATGCCCGCCACTGTCAGTCAGCAAGTCCTGATATTCTTCCAGACTGAGCTTGAGTGACTTGGCGACCTCAGTTTCCAGTGGTGGCCGCCCCAGTTTTTGCTGCAGCACATTCATGGCATTTTCTATCTTGCGCATGTTCTGGCGCACGCCGCGCGGCAACCAGTCACTACTGCGCAATTCATCCAGCATGGCACCCCGTATGCGTTGCACCGCATAGGTTTCAAATTGTGCGCCATGAGTATCTTCATAGCGGTTAACGGCATCCAGCAGGCCTATCATACCGGCCTGCACAAGATCATCCACCTCCACACTGGGAGGCAGGCGCGCCTTCAACTGGTAAGCCAGACGCTTGACCAGTGGAGCATGCTCCCTTAACAGGAAGTTTTTATCTGATTTTCCGCTAGCGGTGTACATTTTGATTACATTCCAAGACCGACACCCAGCTCAGGGACTCCTTCTACACATAATGTGGAACGCGCAGTCATCGCCAATTGCTCGGCCAGCCTGGAAAACGCCAATGATGCCAAAGCTCTAGGAAAAGCATCAATCACAGAACGTCCCAAATGCGCCGCCTTTCTGACATGCTCGTCTTCCGGCACATTGCCGACATAGTGCAATGGCACTGCCAGATAACGGCTGGCCGCCTGCGCCATATTTGTATAAATCAATCTCGCCTCTTTTTCTGATGCACCGGACACCAAAATACCATAACCGCGCCGGCCTATCCGGTTGCTGACCCGCTTGATCAGTCCATATGCTGCCTTGATCATGTCAGGATCAGCAGATACCTGTATCACCAGTTCGCTGTCATCCAGCGTCGCCAATGGGAAGGCATCGTCCAGGTTAATATCACTATCAACGATCACCAGGTCCGAACTATTGGCCACTGTGTCAAAAACTCTCGACAGCTGGCGCGCACTTTCGGGCGGTAACCAGGCATGCCTGGCCAGCATCGTCACCGACAAGCCTGCAGCCACCAATTTAACAGCTTCCTTCATTGTACGCTGTTGTCTCGCTACATCCAATAAGGTCTGATCATGCCTGGCATTCAACCATGCACCTACGCTGTTTTCCGAGGCGCGGGCATCGACCATCAGGACCTGGTTGCCCTGGCGCGCCAGCGACACGCCGAGATTGACTAACATGCCACTCTTTTCATCCTCTCTCAAAGCCGACAAAAAGGTGAACACCCTTGGTTTTGGCCCCGCCAGCATGCGCCGCAGGCCTTCTGCCTGATCAAAACTAGCCAAGGAACACCTCCTTGCCAGCACGGCCAGATGCTCTGGCGGCGGATGCTGAAGAAGAGACTGCACCAGCCATCAGCAGTGGCAATTCCTCGTCGAGATAGCGAAAAGCCGCAGTCTCACGCTTGAGCTTGAAAGCACGGTCGATCAAATACAATTTATTGGCAATATGCAGGTCTTCAGGCACACGCTGACCGCTGGCGACGTAATACACCATGAGCTTTTGACGGATCGCAATATCGAGCGCTCCCCCTATCGTCGCAGCCTCATCGAGTTTGGTAAATATGCAACCCGCCAGGCCATTACCCTGATAAGCGCGCACTACTTCACTCAGGGTTTCACCCGTCGACGTCGCATTCAGGCATAGCAAACGCTTTACTGGAGTGTCTGTTCCAGACAACATTGCTACCTGCTCGGTCACCATCTTGTCGCGTTGGCTGACACCGACAGTATCGATCAATACCGTATGCTTGTTCTTGAGCTCGGACAAGGCGATGCGCAAATCGGCTTCATCCTTGACGGCATGCACCATCACACCGAGGATTTTTCCGTAGATGCGCAATTGCTCAAAGCCACCGATACGATAACCATCAGTCGTGATGAGGGCCAGCTTGGATGGACCATGACGCATGACACACCGGGCAGCCAGCTTGGCAGTAGTGGTAGTCTTGCCTACGCCTGTTGGGCCAACCAAGGCATACACCCCACCCTTTTCCAGCATTTCATTTTCATTATCGATCGTGGACAAATTGCGAACCAGAATATTTTTGATCCATTCCAGCCCGTCCTCTACCTTGCCTGTTTCCGGCAGTTTCTCTACCAGATAGCGCGCCAGGCTGGCACTAAAACCGGTAGCCAGCAATTCGCGCAGGATTTCTGCCTTTTGCGGCTGGCGTTTTTGTGTCTGCGTCCAGGATATTTCTGCCAGTTGAGATTCCAGCATGCTGCGCATGGAGCGAATTTCTGACATCACGTCATTCAACTCATTAGCACTGACTGGCGCTTCCAGCTGACTGGTAAAACTGCTGGCAGTTTTTTGTGGCTTGAATGCAGGCACATCGACGCTACGCTCTGGCGCTCTACTTAGGGGCCGGTGCAGAGCGACCGCTTCTTCTGCTTGAAAACGTGGCGCAAAGCGTGGCACTTCAGGTACCGCAGCCTGCTCACCGGCATCCGGTGCGATAGCGCTAATGGCTTCATCTGCCATTGCCAGAATCTCCACCTTGCCACCCACATTCCGATTCGACAGGATTACGGCATCCGCGCCCAAAGCATCGCGCAACATGCGCAAAGCTTCGCGAGAACTATTCGCGGTAAATTTTCTGACGTTCATGATTGACCTCCGACCAAGCTAGTGACTCTAATTGTTTTTGTTTCAGGTACTTCTGCGTGTGACAATACTTTTAACTGTGGCAAATTGCGGCGCAGGAAACGCGACAGCAAGGCGCGCAATGGCGCAGGCACCAGCAACACTGGTGTCAAGCCCATCTGTTCCTGATGTTCAGCGGCAGCCTGAGTCTGGCTTGCCAGCGTGTCAGCCAGGCCTGGCTCTATGCCTGAACCATCCGCGCCACTGGTTTGTAGCGCTTGCATCAAGAGGCGCTCAAGACGATTATCCAGTGTCATGACTGTCATCTCATTCCCGGTTGGGAAAATCTGCTGAACGATGGCACGGCCCAGGGCAATCCTGACCTGCGCAGTCAATTCATTGGCGTCCTGAGTATGCATGGCTTGTTCGGACAAGGTCTCAATGATGGTGCGCATATCGCGGATATGCACGCCTTCCATCAACAGGTTTTGCAAGACTTTTTGTAGAGTAGACAGCGGCATGGATTTTGGCACCAGCTCTTCCACCATTTTTGGCATGTCTTTTGCCAGGTGATCCATCAGCAATTGCACTTCCTGGCGACCCAGCAATTCAGCAGCATGGCTGGTGATCAGATGATTCAAATGGGTGGCAATAACAGTGCCTGAATCAACCACGGTATAACCCATGGCCTGTGCCTGCTCGCGAATGGCTGCATCAATCCAGACGGCAGGCAAACCAAAGGCAGGGTCAGTAGTCATTGCACCAGGTAAATTGCCAGTCACCATACCTGGATTAATCGCCAGGTATTGACCGCTCAAAGCCTCGCCAGCACCGACTTCTACCCCCTTCAGGGTAATTCTGTATGCCGAAGGTTTGAGTTCAAGATTGTCGCGAATATGCACTGGCGGAGATAAAAAACCAACTTCCTGGGCGAATTTCTTGCGTATCCCTTTAATGCGGCGCAAGAGTTCACCACCTTGGTTTTTATCCACCAGCGGGATAAGGCGGTAGCCAACTTCCAGGCCCAGGGTATCGACAGGCAAAATATCCTGCCAGGTTGCTTCTTCCATTTCCTGTGGCGCTGCGGTCGGTGTATCCACTCGCTCATCTCCGGCAACAGGCGCAACTTCCGACCGTTTATTGAGAAGGTAACCGCCACCACAAAGCACTGCCGCCAGCAAGAGGAAAGCGAGATGAGGCATGCCGGGTATCACGCCCATGCCACCGATGATGCCACCAGTGATGATCATGACCTGGGGTTTGGCAAACAATTGGCCGATCAACTGATCACTGATGTCTTCATCATTTGCCACGCGCGACACCACGATACCAGCCGCAGTAGAAATAATCAGCGAGGGAATTTGTGCCACCAGGCCATCACCAATCGCCAGCAAGGTATAGTTTTTCAATGCGGTAGAAAAATCCAGGTCATGCTGCACCATGCCCACGATCAAGCCACCCACAATGTTGATGATGGTGACCATGATGCCGGCGATCGCATCGCCGCGCACATATTTACTAGCACCGTCCATGGCGCCGTAAAATTCAGCTTCTTGTGCAACTTCGGTACGGCGGCGGCGGGCCTCTTGCTCGGCGATCAAACCGGCATTCAAATCGGCATCGATCGCCATTTGTTTGCCAGGCATCGCATCCAGTGCAAAACGCGCACCCACCTCGGCGATACGGCCAGCGCCTTTGGTGACGACAGTAAAGTTGATGATGGTCAAAATAACGAACACCACGATACCAACGGTGTAGTTACCGCCGATCAAAAAGTGACCAAAGGCTTCAATCACCTTGCCTGCTGCGTCTGGACCAGTATGGCCTTCAGTCAGCACTATGCGGGTGGATGCCACATTCAGTGACAGGCGCAACATGGTACTGACCAGCAGCACGGTAGGAAACACCATGAAATCCAAAGGCCTGACCGTGTACAAACTGGTCAGCAAAACGATGATCGCAATCGCGATATTGAAGCTGAATAACACGTCCAGAATAAATGCAGGCAGAGGCAAAATCATCATCGCCAGCATCATGATGATGAGTAAAGGTGCAGCCAGTGCCCGGGTATTGATGCCATTCATCCAGGCAGGCAAGGTGAAACTATTCATGCTTGGGCTCCTGCTTGGTTATTCGGATCAAGTTCTGGTGGTACATGCAAATCATTTGGCTCTTCAGGTCTATTGCCGCCAACCTTGGTATAGCTGCGCAACTGGTAAACATAGGCCAGCACTTCTGCCACTGCGGCATACAAGGTTTCAGGTATTTCATCACCAAGGTCGGTATGTGTGTAAAGGGCACGGGCCAGTGGGGGCGCTTCCAGCAATGGCACCTTATGTTCTTTCGCCAGTTCACGAATCCTGGCAGCCACCGCATCTGCTCCTTTGGCGACCACTTTAGGAGCACCACTGCCGCCTTCTGTGTATTTCAGGGCGACGGCAAAGTGGGTCGGGTTAGTGATGACCACATCTGCTGTAGGAATTTCAGTCATCATGCGACGGCGCGCCATTTCACGCTGCTGTGCCCGGATTTTTGCCTTGATTTGCGGATTACCGTTGGCTTCCTTAGATTCCTGCACTACTTCCTGGTGGGTCATTTTCAGCTTTTGTGCGTACTCCCACATCTGATAAGGTGCATCAATGGCAGCAATCAAAGCCAGCGAACCCACAATCGCCAAAAAACACACGCCCATCATATGGCCGACGTGGGCAGGGCCAGACTTCAGCGCCTCTAGTGGCAGGGCAAAGATGGCATTTTTTTGGCCCATGATGACGATCCAGGCAACAGAACCAACCAAAATTGTCTTGATGATGGCCTTGACCAATTCCACACCTGCACGGGCGGAAATCATATTACCAAGACCAGAAATCGGATTCATACGAGAAAAATTTGGCGTTAATGCCTTGGCGCTGAACAACCAGCCGCCAATCAGCAAAGGCGAACCCAGCGCCACTATCACCAAAAGTCCCGCAGCAGGTGCGAAGGCCAGCAGTACATCCATCAGGCTGGCTGCTATTTTCGCAAACAGAAGTTCATGATCATAGATAATCGCCCGCTCCAGCGACAAGCCGGAGATCAGTGCATGATTAAGGTGACGCACCAGGCCGTCACCCATGCCCCATAATGCACCACCTGCTGCCAGCAAGATGGTGCAGGTAGACAACTCTCTCGAACGTGGAACATCGCCCTCTTCCCGCGCCTGTTCAAGGCGCTTGGGCGAGGCCGGTTCGGTTCTTTCGAGATCGCTATCTTCGGCCATTGCCGACTCCTGTTATTTCCACAAAGCAAGTGTTGCTTTGATTACGCAAATGTACAGGTGTAATTATTGGCTATGGCAGAAGCGCAAGATGCGTTGAATAAGGGAGGAAATACCCCCCTCCTCTCAGCAAGGAAGGGGCGAATGCTAAAAAAAGCAGGTGAAATGCCCGAACAACAGGCATGGATAACGAGCCAGCCCGAAAAGCATTATCACTTAACCAATTTAAGATAAGGCATACGGCCTAGATAATTCAGGCCGTAGCTACACGATTGCCACATTCCCCGCAAAAGCTGGCATCCACATCCACCGAAGCACCACAGGCCCGGCATGCCTGCATGGTCTTGACCTTATTCATCGCTGCGGCGTATTGCCTTTTCTCTTTCTCGCTATGGTCTGGCAACTGCTGCTTTCCCGACGCCAAGGCAGAAGCCTTAGCAGTGTTAGCAGCAGGATCAGCAATCATCTGATTCATCATGCCAACTTTTTCTGCACGTTCCAAGTCTTTAGCCGAGGTCGGTGCCACCACCATGGAATTTTGTTCGGCAAAGCATTTCAGACTCTGCGCCAGTTCATCGGCATACGCTGGCAAACCGCGCATTCCAGTCATTTGACGAAGCGAGTCGCGGCCAAAAATAACAGTATCGATTTCTGACACCCATACACGCAAGGTCATGGATTCTATGTTGATGACCTTTTTACTGGTTTGCAGATTGCCAGAGATTTGATTGCCCAACTGGACACTGGCGGATTCAAAACTGCCCTGTATGTCAACCCAGATCAGTTTCGAGACGAAATCAAAACGTCCCCAGAGTACATGCGCAGCACGGTAACAGTACATGCCCACGCCAAAAAAACTGCAAGTCAGGGTGAAGTTGGTCCATACCGTCTCGCTGGCCAGAATGGCGCGCGTCAGCCATACAGCCATCAGAGTGCCGCTGGCAATTAAAACGAAGGCCAGACCAGTCAAGCACGTCAGCCAGAAAAATTCTTTGGTGGCAAGCGCATGTTGAAGACTTTCTGCCACCTTGCCCACTTGCGGGCACGGCTGGGTTTCTTCAAAAATTTCAGCTGTGAACTGCCCTTGCGGACCTTCGATAATGGGTGAACGACGCGAATATTTACGGTTAGGCGTGCGACTAAACCATTTCTCCATCAATATCCTGTCGAGCTCTTCCAATAATTTATTTGGATGGGCATTCATGGTTACCGTTTCTACCACACGCGCCGCACCAATGACCTGAGGAGTGGCTAGCAACTGATTTTTCAATGCCAGACCAAAAACCGCGCAAGCAGCCAATGCACAAAACATGGTGAGCAAGACCACGCCATTTACCGACAGGTTATCAACCGGCGGCAAATGAGATGCCAACAAGCCCAGTACGACAGGCCCGAGTACCGCCAGTACAATCAGGATGATAAGACTGCTGATACCCACATTGGCGGTTTCCTTGATCGCACCAGTCGTGGTGGCGGTGCGAGCAACCATCGGGCGCATGATCTGAAAAAACACAAATGCACCATACACCAGCCCTATCCAGGCATTAGCCGCACCTTGACCAAACACTAGCCAGCAAAATAAAAAGCTGATCAATGTCGCAGTCAAAGACAGAAAATTATAAAACTGTGTCTGCGCAGAATACTGGATGACAATGGGCGCAAATATCAATTGCGGCACCCAGGAATACAACAAGCCATTCAAGGGCCCGTTTGGCTCTTTAAGTGAAATCGCATTCTGCCTGAGGTTTTCTTTGTAGTGACGGGCATATTCTGAATCCCCGTCTTTGTCCGCAGGCAGCAGCGGTGCCAGACTTTCAGGGCGATTACGTCCAAAGAAATAGCGCAGCTGCGAAAACGCACGTGCCAATAATAATATCCCGAACAACAGCAGGATGATGGCGATCCCCAGTACTGCAAAGACCGGCAAATCTGGCGCAGACGCCAAGCGCCCACGTATATCAAACATGACCCAGGTGCCAGCCAAAATCAGCAATCCGCCAGAAATCATGCTGGCAAGATTTTCTACCTTATAGGGATTGGGAAACTCAAATAACTGGCTTTCCGGATTGAATTCATAGCTCATGCGCGCAACTCTTTATTTGAAATATGTTTGTACTATTGGTTGTTTAGCAGCGACTTATTCGCCTTGCAAGCGCCGGGCCTTTTTTATTCTGGCTTTGGCAGCATCATTATTTGGATCCAGGGCCAGCGCGCTTTGTGCGGTAGCAATGGCACGGTCATAATCACCGTTAGCGAGAAAACTATCTGAGCGCGCCAGCAAAGCTGCTACCTGCCCCTGGCTCATCCCGCCACCGAAGGGGGTGGGCATGCCGCGCGAAAATTCTTGATGTTGCGCATTCAGGTTGCGCTGGCGCTTGCCAGATGCAGGTAACACCTCATCAAAATCTTCCTCGTCATCGAAATCATCCTCATTTTTCTTTTTGGTATTCTTTTTCGCATTCTGTGCTAATGCAACGGGAACTGAAGCTGCAGCTGGTTCAGGAGCTGTCGTCATCTGTGTCGCCGAACTAGCAACAATTGGCGGATTCTGCATCCCTGGCATGTCTGTCTTAGCGCCTGTCGCAGAACTCACCACCGTGTCTGCTATTGGTGCCGATGCGCTCGGAGCAGACTCACTGGCTGATGCCGAAGCTGTAGCAATAGCGCTGCTATCCGCTTGCACCGTTTCAGTAGTTGCTACTAAAGAGCTACCTGGCGAAAACCAAAAATAGCCGCCCGCCAGTACACTGACCAGCAGCAATAAGCTGACCGCAATTGCCACCAACTGCGATACCGGCATACTTGCTTTCATAATGTCACCAGGGATTACCGTATCAGGCGAGTTGCTTTTCTTGTCTAGTTCGACTGGCTTGCTGACAGGTACCTCCGTTTGCAATACCTCTGTGGCAGCAGGCACTTCTATCGCCTGAACCAGAGATGGCGCTGGCGATGATGACAAAGCCGCTTGAGCGGGTTCGCCATCAAGATCAAGAGTCGCAGGACTGATTTCATCCAGATCCAGGCTCAACTCTGTGAGCGCATCGTGACTGGAAGCAGACAAGTCAAGCTGCGTCAGCGGGACTGAGTCTTTGAAAATTTCATCATGAATATCAATACCATGGGTTTCGCTTGAAGCAGACGGTGTAGAGCCAGCCACACTGCTATTAGCATTAACACTGATGGATGATCCACAGGATTTGCAAAACTTGGCCCCGTCTTTATTCTCAGTACCGCAGTTTTCGCAATTGAGCATTCGTGTTCACCTTGATTAATTGATATGGCATGATCTCAGAAAATTGCCATATATTCAACCAGGCATGTAATGCCTTATACAGTTTGTACGACTACAGGCACAGCAACCATACGGTGCATGAAATACATCATGAATGCAGTAATCAACACCGTAAACACCAGAATATCACCCAGCAATCAAAATACAGGATAGCTCCTCCACCTGCAGGCTGACTGACGATCATGCCAGCAACCACGGAGCCAACAACACAGATAATTTGTTGCATGGACGAGTTAATCGCCATGAACGAACTACGACTATCAGCGGCTGGCACGGCCAACATCATTGCCTGGGCCTGAATGATGCGTGAAAAAATCCCGACGAACAGCAGGAGATTGACAAAGATGACCAAAAGTAAAGGAGTAACACCAAGACGGGTATAACCTGGCTAGCAGCAAATGCTGTTTACAATATACCCATCACCCTGCCACGCATCGAGAATGGGAACAAGCCTGTCGTGATCACCAGTACGATGTCACCAATGACACCACCAAACAAACCCGTCACTATGCGTGTAAACAAGAGGAAGTAAAAATTAGGCGCAATACCGCAAAGGTAAGTGCTGATGATAAAGCCTGTGTAAAAGAACAGTAATAGGGCTTGCGCAAAACCGCCCCAGCTGCGTTGCAGCTCCTAGCCGTACTAAAGTACTGCCTTCGTCGCTGACGCCTTGCTGGGACAATTTTGCGTAAGTCCTAAGTAAGAGTCTATTACAGTCAAATCGGTCAGCAAAACCCGCTGCCGCAAAGCCTGCGATACCTGCACTTAAGGCATAGGCAGATACCACCACACCAAACTGTGAAGCTGAGGCTATTGCCCATTTTATCCTGGATGCCTTTCATCGCTCAAAAGATAGTGAAGACCCCAGGGCTTCACTGCATGCCTTGTTCAGTCTCATTAAGAATGGCTGGAAAGAATAGAACTCTCAGGAGTCAGGTTCCATCAAAAGCCTTACACCTTAAAGAAAGATTCAGGCTGGTGCTTGTGCCGCCAGACTATTTTCTATAAAAGCCCGGGCAGTAGTAGCTGCATAGCCTTGTGGCATGATATCCCCCGCTGCACTAGCGAGTTGAAACGCCCCCTCTATAAAAGCGAGCAGGCCTGCAGCCAGTTCAGGCACGCTACTGATAGCCTTCTTCTGGTCTTGCAGGCACGCAGTTAACAAAGCCTGTATCAGAAATAATTCAGCCGCAATTGCCTCCTGAAACACCGCACGCACTTCCGGCTGCCGGACAGCTTCAGCACCTATCACCACCCAGGCAGAGACAGCTTCAGGCATCGCACCTTCTCCTTTGGCCAGACGTGCATTGATATACGCCAGCAATTTTTCCTGTGCGGTCTTGGCGGTTGCCGCCAGCAAGTCATAGCGCGCCCGTGACATCGTCGCCAGCAACTTGACCAGATAAAGCAGTATCTCGCCCTTGCTCTTGAAATGATAATGAATCAAACCCGGTGCAAGGCCAGCCTGTTTGGCAATTGCCAATATGGTAGCTTTTTCATAGCCATGCTCCGCCATGACAGACAACAAGGCAAAAACGATCTCTTTACGACGCTGCTCGGTATTGGATTTTCTCGACATTGTGAAGACCTGCTTACAATTTTGGTTATCAAACCAAATTCTACTTGGTTTCAAGGGATTGCAAACAAAGTATTCTGAACACAAGAACAAACAAAATTCGGACTATTGCAGACTACAATCAGGCCGGAGCAAAACACGAATGTTGGAACAGCATTCAGATGTCCATCTCATGGCATAAGCTGATTCCGTTATGTCTACATAAAAACCAATCTGCTTATCAAAATGCAATGCCATTTCATTGCACCACTTTTTAGAAATATCAATTGGCTTTAGCCTGTTGTCGAGAACACCTATGTTGCACCGCTTTAAACGGTTTATCTGCCTTCTATTTTTGTCAGCATTCGCACTATTGCCAGCATTTGCCAATGCAAGCAAACCGGACAACGACAAGCCTGTGATCAAACTCTTTCTACAAGAAAGCCTGGACATCCATGGCCGGCAATTGCCCTTGGACCGTGATCTGGAAGCCATACTGATTTATTTCGAGCGAGAATCAGGCTTGCATTTTGATAAACAGTTATTGCCGTGGAACCGCGCGCAACTCATGGCGCAAAACGGTGAGGGCATCGTCTTTGGCATCTCAAAATCGCCAGAGCGCCTCAAGCTGCATCACTTTTCCATTCCCGTCGTCAGTGAAAAAATATGGGCGATTACTTATGGCAATCCGCGCCCTAACTTCCAGTCCATAGAAGACTTGCGCGGCAAAACCGTTAGTATAGGCCGTGGTTTCAGCCACGGCATGGATTTTGAAAAAGCCAAAAACGTCCTCTTCAAGGTGCAGGAAGATTCTGCCTCTTCGGCTGCTCGCTTTAAGAAACTCATGAACCGCCGCAGCGACATCATGCTCTGGCCAGTACGTCAATTGCAGAGCGCAAGCCAGGTAGAAGCTTACCTGCGCGACCAGCTCATCCCCAGCTTCAATGACCCTGAACTGACTGGAAAAACTTTTTATGTCTCTGCCAAACCTGTGTTTTATGACACTACCCATTTCGCCGCAGCGAATGGCAAATATGAAGCGGAAATGGAAAAATTGAATGTGGTGATACGCAAGGGAACAGCAAATGGCAAATTACCTAAATTGCTAACGAAGTTTTACTGACAGCGAGACACTCACTACCTTAAAAAAACGCTGCCCTGGACACAAGCCAGGGCAGCGTTTTTTACACATAAAATTATTCAATCAACGGCTAAACTCTTTGACCCGTTCTTCAAAAGAACGCCCCTGCGATCCATTACTGGAATCAAACCGGGTCCGCATGACTTTATCGAGGCTATCCAATCTGTCTGCAGGTGAAGGATGCGTTTCAAACAGCAAACTGAAATTACCATCTTGCGCACTTTGCGACTGCAAGGTTTGTATCACGGCGGGCAAACCATAAGGATCAAAGCCTGCACGGGCTGCGATCACGACGCCGATACGATCAGCTTCATATTCATCACTCTTGTCCAGGCCCTTTGCATACATATCTTTAAAAGCATTGGCAGCGAAGGTTTTGAGATTGGCATCCCATTTCAACTGTGATGCAGCCAGATCAGCAAAAACCCCCATGCCACCAGTATTTCGCATTGCATTCAGATGATGCTTGCGCAGGACGTGGGCAATCTCGTGCGCCAGTACTCCAGCCAATTCAGATTCACTACGCATGCGTGCCAACAAACCCCTGGTCACAAAAATATTCCCTCCTGGCGTAGCAAAGGCATTGAAGCCTACATCATCAAGCACGCCAAACGTCCACGGCAAGTCCGGTCTTTCTGTTTGCAATGCCAACCAGCGGCCCAGGGTATTTACATAGCGCTGCAAAGCAGGATCATTCACCAAAGGTTTGGCGCCCAACAAACTGGCGGCAAACTCCTGGCCCAAGGCAATTTCTTTTGGCTCGTCAATTTCCTTGGTCTTATCGACTAAATTTTTTGCGCCCTCAGCAAGATTTTTCACGTTGCCAGGTAACTTGTTGAGAAAATCTCCAAACTGTGCCATCGCTGGACCGGAGAACACCATAATGATGCTGGCGATCAGTATTTTTTTCACGATGCGCATATTAATTATTCTCCCGTTTGCCAATATTGTTTTGATCGATGTACTCAACATTTGCTGCATACAAATTGGATCTTTGGGCGAACGTGCGTGCACCATCCTTGCCAACGACATTGGCGTGCATTTTTTCCAGTTCAGAATAATTCGGCGAAGCCCTGCGCAAGTCTTCCTTATCCAGGCCCTTGACACCTGTACCAACTGTCCCTGTATTCGAGGTCCGCCCTCCCGTCATCAATGAACCCAGTACATTGCCGCCAGCAGCGGGCGCAACATTACTGCCAGTGGTCGCATCCAGGCGCAAAGCAGTCATCCTGACCCAGCCCGCTTGACCAGAAGAAGTTTTGACCTGGGTCCAGGCACCATTGCGCTGCATGACGTCAACTCTGGTCTGGTTTGCCAATGTGCCGATGATTGAAGCATCGGCACTGGCCTTGTCCATTAGCTCTGTGGATTTGGAAGTTGTCGCTGACTCAGCAAAAGCATTGCCTGCCAACATCACTGCTGCAATTAAAAATGGTAGTTTCATGAGTTCTTCCTCAGAGGTTCGTACAATTCAACTTCAGCAGCCCTGCCCTTGACGGCAAACAAGCCACGCAAACTAAAAGCGAGATCAGCACTACCACAGGCCAGCATGGTTTCTTTGGTCACCAGCACGCGGGCGACACCCTTGGTTAAGCCTTCTACCCGACTAGCCAGGTTGACGGTATCTCCAATGGCGGTGTAATCAAGCTTGCGTTTGGCACCAATAAAGCCTACCACAGCCGCCCCTGTGTGTACACCGATGCCAACATCAAAGTCAGACAAGTCTGAGCCTTCTGCTGCCAGTTCTTGCCTGAAGGCAAGCAGATTCTCCTGCATTTCCATAGCGGCCGCCACGGCATGGCTGGCATGCTGAGGGTCATCCACAGGCGCGCCCCAGAATGCCATGATGCAGTCACCAATAAATTTATCCAGGGTGCCGCCATGCCGCCACACCACCTCGACCTGATGTTCAAAATAGCGGTTCAGCAGTTTCACGACTTCATCAGGCGTCTTAGTTTCCGACAAACTGGTGAAGCCACGTATATCAGAAAACAGCACCGTAATCTGGCGCGTCTGGCCTGACAGGCTTTCCACCGTTTCACCATGTTCGACAATCTTGCGAACCACTTCAGGATTCAGGAAACGGCCAAACAGCGAAACAGTGCGGTCACGAGTACGGCGCTCGCGCAAGTAGCCCGCAAGAGCTGCCAATAAAAACCAAGTCCAGGAAAAAATTACTGGCGTCACTACCGGCAACATCCAGTGATGCTCAACCATTTGGTCAGCAAGATAGACCGCCCCCATCGTCAACACCAGCAAGGCACTGCCAGTCATACCAGGATGCCAGCGCCGCCTGAATGCCAGCACCAGGAAGGAGATCATCGTCACCCCGGCCAACATAGGCCAGACAAGCGCGACACGCCTTATGCTGCGGCCATTCTTGAGGTTATCCAAAGCCACCGCCAAAATATCGACGCCTGGATAACCAGGCTCCAGCGGTGTCAGGTGATGATCAAACAATCCAGCCGCAGAGGAACCGATGATGATGATTTTATTGTGGAATAATTTACCCAGTTTAGCTTCATCCTCTGCCGATAAATTTGGGCGTTGTTCTGTCAGCGTTTTAAACAAGTCTGCATACGCAAAACGCTTATGCCCCTGAGCAGGCCAGAATATTTGGAAGTCAGCGCCTGGTGGCAGCTTGCCACCCAGGTCAGCCACCACCCGCGCAGGCAGCGAAGGTAAACGCCAGCCATCAATATCAGAATACAGACCATACCGCCGCACCACACCATCTGCGTCGTTCAGGCTATTCACCAATCCCAGACGCCAGGCACTGGGCTCAATTGCCAGAGGCAGTTGCATGGAGAGCCTTGTATTGGTTTTACCAGGCTGCCGGATGGCAAATGCATCGGCCAGCTCGGTCATTGCTACCGTCGCATTACTCTTGCTTTCCTGCAGCAACAACACCTGCTGATAGGCATGCGAAAAATCCCTGATCTGCCCGGATAAAAATGCATCGCTCTTGGGCGCTGCCAGATCACGCTCCTGAAAACTGATATCGAACACGACAGCCCTGGGAGAAAATCCGGCAAGTGCCTCCAGCAAGAAACCATGGATTTCACGCTTCCACACCCACAAACCGGCGATCTTCTGCATGCCTAACATACTGGCATCATCAATATCCACCACCACGATATCAGGATCCGGCTGATAAGCCGGTGCATGACGCCGCAAATAGACATCCCCAAGCCGGGACTCTGTAGTCGCCAGCAAATGCAGACCAAACAACTCAACACCCATCATTGTCACCAGGAACAAAGTCAGTGCGGTATACCACCGTAAAGTAGCACTACCGATAAATGGGAAAAATTTTTTGAGCATGTCGCAGGAGAGAAGTAAAACACGCTAATGAATGCTGACCGAGTTTATCCGGAATTTTCCGTAGCAATGGTCAGCAACAGTGACAAATAATTAAAATACAACGTTTAATGTTGATATGTATACCTCTCATCACATGGCTACACTGAAATACTGCCTGATGTCAGATAAAAAACCACAATCCTGTTTCCATGCCAGCAGGAAAACAGTTCTGATATGATACCGCCGCCTCGTGTATTTTATGAATGACACAGGGCCATTTCTCATTTCATGTATCGGCAAAACTCTCTATGATTGCACTTCATCGCCTCCCTCAATTTTGCCTTGCCATCCTGCTGTGCAGCTCGCCAATCTGGTCACAGGCGCAGCAAATCGCGCCTGGCGAATACCTGAGTGAGGGAGCCTATAGTAAATTGAATATTACATCTAACAGTGCAGGCAAACTCAACTTCAGCATTTACTCCGAGGGTGAAGGTTCATGCTCGATGAAAGGCGAAATCATCGCAGGCAAGGCAACACTGCGCAAAAGTGGCATGAAACAAAGCTGCGTTTTGCGCTTCACCCAGAAAAAGACTGACATCGAATTAGATGGAAGTATCGACATATGCGAACAAAATTATTGTGAACTGGCCAGCATAGCCAACCAGTATTTCAAGCCAGCAGGATGCAGCGCTCCTGAGCGTAGCCAGGCTCGCAAAGAATTCAAAGCCTTGTACGACAAAAAAGAATACTCAGCAGCCATGGCCAAACTCGACCCCGTCTTTGTCAATTGCGGCAAAATTCTTGAACCCCTGGAGATGGGCTGGGTGCGCAATGACCTTGCGTTGGTGCAAAACAAATTGCACATGCCAGACCGCTGCCTCGCGACACTGCAGCCACTCGCAGAGGACGCCGCATCACCAGACAACGCGATCATCAATAATTGCGAGATATGCACCGATGAATTCAATAAAAAATATCTGTCCATGATCAAGGCCACACGCACCAATTTGAAACTCTGCCAGACAAATAAAAAATAAACACCAAGGCCCGGTCTCCATCTACCCAAGCATAGACGCACCTCATGCAAGCCAAAAGAATCAACGGCCTCGACACCCTGCGCGCCCTCGCCATCTTGCTGGTATTGATGTCGCACTACTGCGGCTTTGTCAGCAAACGTCAGACCTTTGGCTTCGCAGGCGACATAGGCTGGGCAGGCGTGGACTTATTTTTTGTGCTGAGCGGCTATCTCATCGGCAACCAGATCATGTCTGCCGCTGCCTATGGTCAGGCGCTGTCACTGAAGAATTTTTTCGCCAGACGCCTGCTGCGCACCCTGCCCAATTACTATGTCGTGCTGGCCGCGTATTTTATTTTTCCGGTAGCACTAAGCGGGCGCAGCACATCATCGCTATGGCAATTCCTCACATTCACCCAAAACATAGGCCTGGAATATGGACAAACCTTCACCCACTCCTGGTCGCTGTGCATAGAAGAACAGTTTTACCTGATACTGCCTATAGTCAGCGTCATCCTGGTCAGACTTAAGAGCCCAATCTGGCTGGCATGGGGCCTACTCATCGCCGCAATAGGTGGCGGCATGGCATTTCGCGCAGTGGCATATATGCACGGTCACGATGCTTTTGATGCAGAGGTCTACTATTCCAGCTTTGGCCGCTTTGACGAACTACTCCCCGGCGTCGCCATCGCCATGCTCAAGAATTTTCATACGAGCTTATACGACAGACTCATGCGCCATGGACAGGCACTGCTGATCACCGGCCTGCTCGCCGCTGGCGGCACCCTGTATTGCATCAACAGCGACGACTACAACGAGCTGATGATCGTCAACTCACTGGGATTCTCACTCATCGCCATCAGCTTCGCCATCCTCACCCTGGCTGCCCTCAGCCCCAACAGCTACCTGCACCGCCTGCGTCTGCCGGGTGCCGCGCAACTGGCGCTGTGGTCGTATGCGGTCTATCTGGTGCATAAACCTGTGTTCATGCTGATAGGTGAGCAGTTAGCCAAGCGACACATCAATGCGAATGCGCCGCTGACTATTGTTCTGGTTACTGCAGCGGGGATATTTGGCGGGTGGTTGTTGTATAGACTGGTGGAGACACCGTTCATGCGGATAAGGGAGAAATGGTTTCCGGGCCCAAATCAGAGGGCCCAGATAAATTGAATCATGTTGGTGGTGCTTGTAGAACTAGCGCACCTGTATGCGTGACAGGGGAACAATCTCATTGTCATCACTTGTGTAGCCATCGTAGCCGATGAGATAGCTGGTGCCTTCTTTCTTTATCACACGGCCTGGATACCAGTCGCCCTTCCACAATACCTTGATTTTGAGTCTTTCTGGCCCCACCCACTCATCATCATCAGCGGTATAACCAACATAAGTAATCTTGCACTTATCAGGGGCAGCCTCAGTAATCGTTGCCTTGTACCAATCACCTTTCCACAGCACCTGCGTCGCTCGCCCCACCGTGCATAGTTCTGCAAATGCCGAGGTTGAAAGACTCAAGGCAAGTATTGCCAGTGAAGACCGGAATGCAGATTTTTTAAAATTCATCACAAGCTCCTCAAAGTGGGTAAGTAGGTAGGGACAACGACAGACTTATTAAAGCGATATCGCGCCAGTTATTTTAGGACCAGGAAAGCAGATATGCAAACAGAGAATCGCACAAATCAAAGCGCCAATGCCCATGCAAATAAAGCGATCGATAATCTTGCGACCAGCTATCGGCAAACATGACAGGCTAGACAGCTCTAAGAAACTGGCTTTCGCTCCACCTGAACCTGATAGCCATACGCCGTCAAAACAACAACTGCTAAACAGAGGTGGCTAAAATTGATTCAATACTATTGATGTCCAGATAAGCGTCTTGAAATGATTTTCCACTCGGATTAACAATCCGAATTTTTACAATTTTCGAAGTATCACTTATTTCCCTGACATAGCCGAAATGGGATGTTCCACTTTTCATGTGAATTGTTACCGCATTTTTTTTCTCGTCAGTCGAGGATTTAAAATTTAATGCCAGAACTTCATACATAGATTCCATTTCAGTCTCCATTTTAACTTCGGTTAAGATTCATTCGTCACATAGTGTAATGTTAATTCCATAAAAAACAATGAAATCGCAAAAGTCGATGTGGCAATCATTTTACTAACGGAAAAGATGTGAAACGTATAAACAGGAGAATTTAGGTCAAGCTAAAAGATTTCAAGAGAGCCAAGATCGAGCTAAGCCGTTGAACTCATTGGCTTAACATTCTGTTGTAGGTATTGAAAAATAAGTATGTGGTGCCCGAGGCCGGAATCGAACCGGCACGCCCGCTATTAACGAAGCGGCGGATTTTAAGTCCGATGTGTCTACCAGTTTCACCACTCGGGCCCACTACTACAACCTGCTTAGCGAAACGCTAAGTCGGGTTCTGGAAAAAAAGCGCTCTAAAGCGCTTTTTGTATTTGGAGGCGGGGGTCGGGATCGAACCGGCGTCTACGGCTTTGCAGGCCGCTGCATAACCACTTTGCTACCCCGCCAGGGGTGCTATCTCGGCGTCTCGTCTTGCGTGATTTTATCACGTTTGATGATCGCTGAAATGCGGTGCAACTTGAACAAAAAAGGGAAGCCTTGCTTCCCTTCAGAATCTGGAGCGGGAGAAGAGTCTCGAACTCTCGACCTCAACCTTGGCAAGGTTGCGCTCTACCAACTGAGCTACTCCCGCAGATGTGCTACTGATACTTCAGGTACTACGCCATTTTGGAGCGGGAGAAGAGTCTCGAACTCTCGACCTCAACCTTGGCAAGGTTGCGCTCTACCAACTGAGCTACTCCCGCATTTTTACAACTATATTACTTTACTGCTTTTCGCTGCCGTCCAAAAATTCTTGGAGCGGGAGAAGAGTCTCGAACTCTCGACCTCAACCTTGGCAAGGTTGCGCTCTACCAACTGAGCTACTCCCGCGTTGCGAAGACCAGAATTATATATCATCCAGCCTCTGTGTCAACTACCCAATCAAAGATCATTCCACGATTACTTCATTTTATCGGTGGTTTCCTTGATTAAGGGCCATGCCTTGCGCAGGTAATAGAACATGGACCAGACTGTCAGGATGGCTGCAATCAAGAGCAACCAGGAGCCCAGCATCTTGGTGTCTATCATGCCGAACAGTATGTCATAGTAAAGCAGCATGGGGATAGCAGTCATCTGTGCTGCTGTCTTGATCTTGCCCAGGGAGCTGACAGCCACCGATTTTGAGGCGCCTATCTGTGCCATCCATTCACGCAGAGCAGAGATGGTGATTTCGCGACCGATGATGACGAAGGCGATCACGGCGTTGACGCGGTCAAGTTGCACCAGCACCAGTAAGGCACCTGCGACCATGAGTTTGTCTGCTACGGGGTCGAGGAAGGCGCCGAATGAGGATGTCTGGTCCCATCTGCGTGCCAGGAAACCATCAAACCAGTCGGTGATTGCTGCGACGATAAAAATCGCGGTGGATGCCAAACCTTTTTCAAAGGGGCTTAACCAGAGATCGGGCAAGTAAAAAACACCTACGACCAGCGGTATCAGCGCGACACGTAGCCAGGTCAGCAGGATAGGGAAATTGAAAGGCATGTTGTTGTGGTTTTTATTCGGTTTATGCATCAGGCTCGCTGGCTACAATGCCAGCGCCTGACGCAATTATATTTCCCTATCGCAGCCGCTTGTAAATTTCTTCTGCCAATTGACGAGAAATGCCTTCTACGCTGGCCAAATCAGCGACACTGGCATCGCTGACGCCTTTTAAACCACCAAAACGCACCAGCAGGCGCTGGCGGCGTTTGGGGCCTATGCCTTCTATTTCTTCCAGTTGCGAGGCCTGTCTGGCCTTGTCGCGCTTGGCACGCATGCCTGTGATGGCAAAACGGTGCGCTTCATCGCGGATGTGGGCGATCAGCATGAGGGCGGCAGATTCCTTACCCAACTCCTTTGCTGCGCGGCCATCGACAAACACCAGGGTTTCGAGCCCGACCTTGCGACCCTCGCCTTTGGCGACGCCGACGATGAGGCTAATATCGAGACCAAGCTCGACAAAAACTTGCCGTGCAATTTCAACTTGGCCCTTGCCACCGTCGATCAGGACGATGTCTGGCATGCGGCGCGCATTGGCCTCTTCACCGCCTGCATCACCACTGGCGACTTTCTCATAGCGGCGGAACAGCACCTGGCGCATGGCGGCATAATCATCCCCCCCGGTTATATCCTTGATATTGAAGCGGCGGTATTCACTGTTTTGCATGGCGTGATGATGAAACACCACGCAGGATGCCTGAGTGGCTTCGCCCTGGGTGTGGCTGATGTCAAAACATTCGACGCGCAATTCTTGGAGGTTTTCTATATCCAGTTCCAACACGCTTGCCAAGGCGCGGGTGCGTGCCTGTTGCGAGCCTTGCTCTGACAACATGCGGGCCAGTGCCAGCCTCGCGCCCTTGACAGCCATATCCAGCCAGGCGCGGCGCTGTTCCTGCGGCTGGAAGGACAAATGGATGCGGTGGCCACATTGCTCGGCCAGAGCCAGCATGAGATCAGGTGCATCGAGTTCCACATTCATGACCAGTGTGGAAGGGATGAACTGGTCAACATAGTGCTGCGCCAAAAAGGCGGAGATAACTTCTACTTCGATTTCATTTTCTGCGACGCTGAGGGCATCATCGACATGGGTAGGAAAGTAAGCCCGGTCACCCAGATGCCGCCCACCCCTGACCATGGCCAGGTTGACGCAGGCACGACCGCCCTCCACTACCACCGCGAGGATGTCGATATCGACATCGCCTGCGGTTTCCATGCTTTGCTGATGCAAGACTTTGGACAGGGCCTGCATTTGATTGCGCACGGCTGCTGCCTGTTCGAATTTCAGTTCCATAGAAAAATCCAGCATCTTTTTTTCCAAGGTCTGCATGACTTCAAGCTGGCGGCCACGTAAAAAGTCAGCGGCATTATTAACATCTTGCTGGTAGTCTTCATGCGCAATGATATTGACGCAAGGCGCGCTGCAGCGGCTGATCTGGTGCAGCAGGCATGGGCGGGTACGGTTGGCAAATACGCTGTCTTCGCAACTGCGCAGCAAAAAGACTTTCTGCAAGATCTGCATCGATTCCTTGACTGCCCAGCCTGATGGAAATGGCCCGAAGTACTGATGCTTTTTATCGATCGCACCACGGTAATACATCATGCGTGGTGTTTTTTCTGTGGTGATTTTCAGGTAAGGATAAGACTTGTCATCACGAAACAGGATGTTATAGCGTGGCTTTAAGGCCTTGATGAGGTTGTTTTCGAGGATCAGGGCCTCAGCCTCACTGCGTGTGACAGTGGTTTCAAGCCTGGCGATTTTCTCTACCATCATCGCGATGCGCGGACTGGACAGGTTTTTGAGAAAATAACTGGAGACACGCTTTTTCAAATCACGCGCCTTGCCCACATATAGCACCTGGTCATTGCCATCAAAATAGCGGTACACACCCGGCAGGTTGGGTAATTTTGCAACCAGATCGAGCACTTGCTGGCGTGCTTCTGAGATATTTGGTTCGTTCATGATGCAATCAATCTGCAGCGCTTGTGGAAGTCACTACTTTAGCAGGGATTGCTCAATGATCACAAAAGCGATGGCGTAATCAGTTTCATCGCTGACTGAGATACGTGCGTGTAAACTGCGCTCTTGCATCCATTGCAGCATATTGCCATTCGCTTGCACCACAGGCTGCCCCTGATCGTTATTCAGTGTTTGCACAGCATGCCAGTTCATGGGGTCACGCATACCCATTCCCACAGCTTTCGAAAAAGCTTCTTTTGCGGCAAAGCGGGTGGCCAAATAACGCAGACCGCGCGCTTCGACCAGAGCTTTGCGTTGACGGAAGATGGCTAATTCTTCTGGCCCCAGAGTTTTTTCAGCAAAGCGTTCACCGTTACGCGCCAGGGCTTCTTGCATGCGCGAGATTTGTACGATGTCGGTGCCTATGCCGTAGATCATGTCAGGCTGCTCTGTGCAAAGTCGTCAGGCGGGCTTTGACCATCAAGGCTTTCATATCGCTAATAGCTTTTGCCCAGCCTACAAACAGGGCCTGGGCGACGATGGCATGGCCTATATTCAATTCTGAAATTTCCGGGATGGCAGCAATGGCGGCGGTATTAGTCAAATGCAAGCCATGACCGGCATTTACTTTCAAACCATGGCGTATGCCAGCGATAGCAGCTTGTGATATGCGCGCCAGTTCCAGCGTCTGCGACACAGGATCAAGCGCACCAGCATAGCGGCCAGTGTGGATTTCTATGACGCTTGCACCAACTTCCGAACTGGCTTGTATCTGCTGTTCATCTGCATCGATGAATAATGACACACGTATGCCAGCCGCCTGCAATTGTCTGACTGCGGCCTGCACTTTGGCAAAGTCACGGGCGACATCAAGGCCGCCTTCTGTCGTGACTTCTTCACGGCGCTCCGGCACCAGGCAAACATCTTGCGGCAGGAAGCGGCAAGCCAGATCAAGCATTTCATTATTGACTGCGGTTTCCAGGTTCATGCGTGTCAATAGGCGTGGGCGCAATTGCTCTACATCTGCATCACGAATATGGCGACGATCTTCACGCAGATGCAGGGTAATGCAATCTGCACCCGCCTCTTCTGCCAGCAAGGCGGCTTGCAAAGGGTCTGGATAGGTCGTGCCGCGCGCATTGCGCAGGGTGGCGACGTGGTCAATATTCACGCCCAGTTCTATCAACTGGCTTTGTTGATGGATATTCATAGATTTTGCAAATCGATCAGTATTTGCCGGGTATTTAACGCTGAGCCATGCAAATGATGGGCAAGCAAAAAGCGCATCAGTAGCTTGCTTTGCAGTTGCGTACTTTGCTCAGTATAGTCGCCGCGTTGCATGGCCAGCAAAGTCTTGCCGCTGACTCTGGGCACGCTATCGGCTGGCATGGCTGGCCTGGGGCCGCGCTCCGGGTCCAGCACATAGAATTGCTCTGTCTGCACGCGTTCGCGCTGTTGCGTGCAGCGGGTCAGGTCACCCAGCAGGCCGGATTCGCGCAGTAGTGCGAACTCAAAGCGACGCAGGACGATGGTGGCTGGCTCATCATGGGCAAGCTGGTTCAACGTGGAGACATACAGGTCAAACAAATCCGGGTGCGCTTCATCGCGCATGAGGAACTTGACCAGCAATTCATTGAGGTAAAAGCCACACAGCAAGGCAGATTTTTCTAGCGGCAGCATGCCGCCTACCCAATCTGCTGTCGTTAGCGTTCGGATTTCACCTTTGCCTGTCCACCCCAATTGCAATGGCTGGAAAGTTTGCAAGACACTGCGCAATTGCGAATGCGGGCGCTTTGCACCCTTGGCCACCAGGGCGATGCGACCATGGTCACGCGTTAGCACATCGATGATGAGACTGGTTTCTTTATAGGGCCAGGAATGCAGGACAAAGCCTGGCTGCTCCAGTATGCGCAAGTCTTTGGCAGGGGATTTGCTGGCAACACGTGGCGCGGCTTTGGGTGCCCGTGTGCGGACTGCAGTTTTCTTGGCAGCAGCTGGTGCTGCCGGTACAGCAGCCGCATCTTCAACGGCGCTGTCTTCCTGCACGGCGACTGCCTGCTCATCCATGGATGGTTTTACTCGTAACCGTAAGCACGCAAACCGGCTTCATTGTCTGCCCAGCCAGATTTAACCTTGATCCAGATTTCCAGATACACAGGGCCACCAAACAGCTTTTCCATATCTTGGCGTGACTGGGTCGAGATGTCTTTCAAGCGAGCGCCCTTGTTGCCGATGACCATGGATTTGTGGCCATCCCGATCCACCAGGATGGCGACGAACACACGGCGCAAATTGCCTTCCTGCTCAAATTTTTCTATCAGCACGGTACTGGTGTAAGGCAGTTCGTCACCAACGAAGCGGAACAATTTTTCACGCACGATTTCTGCTGCCAGGAATTTCTCGCTACGGTCTGTGATGTCGTCTTCACCAAACATGGGCGGGTTCAGCGGCAGGTATTTGCGGATTTCACTTTCCAGGTTTTCAAGCTGGAAGCGCAAGGTTGCCGATACTGGCACGATCGCAGCGAAAGGATGGAGTATTGCCACTTTCTGAGCAAATGGCATCATCACAGCTTTGTCTTTAACGCGGTCTGATTTATTGATGACGAGGATACAAGGTACGTCCTTAGGCAGCAAATTAATCACTTGCTGATCAGCCGGACCAAAGGTACCTGCTTCTATGATGTACAAAATCACGTCTGCCGCTGTCAGCGTCGTGGTGACAGTACGGTTCAGCGTGCGGTTCAGTGCATTTGAATGGCGGGTTTGAAAACCCGGCGTATCGATATACACGAACTGGGTATTGTCTTTGGTTTGTATGCCAGTAATACGATGGCGGGTAGTTTGTGCCTTACGTGAGGTAATGCTGACCTTGGCGCCTATCAGGGCGTTCATCAGGGTCGATTTGCCAACGTTAGGTCGCCCGACGATGGCGATGTAACCACAGCGGAAATCAGGATTGTCTATTAATTCAGTCATGCGGTCGTCAGGCAGTCTTAGGGTGAGTCTCAGGGTGAATATCATGGTTCAGCAGTTCGTCTGCTGCAGCCGTGCCGGTAATTCCTTGTACCACTTTTGGCTTGTCAGCCTTGGGTATATCTACATCCAGCAAACTTTTTTGCTTGGCTGATTGCGGTTTGGCTTCTGACACTGCTTCGCCTTGTACTGTCGCAATGCCAGCCAGCTTTAATTGTGAAGCGCGTGGCTTGGCTTTCTTGGCTGCAGGCGAACGTACCAGCATGGCCAGGGCAGTTTCCAGCGCAAGCTTGGCTGCAGCCTGCTCGCCGGCACGGCGGCTACCACCTGTACCAAAAACTTGTATTTCTAATTTTGGCACCAGGCATTCAATTTCAAACTCCTGATTATGTGCCGCACCATGGGTTGCCACCACATTATATTGTGGCAAGGCAATTTTTTTACTTTGCAAAAACTCTTGCAGCAATGTCTTGGCATCCTTGCCCAAGGTAGTTGGATCAACACTTGCCAACACCGGCGCATACAGGGAACGGATGACTTCACGCGCGGCATCAAAGCCGGCATCAAGGAAAATCGCGCCGAACAAGGCTTCCAGCGTGTCTGCCAAAATCGACGGGCGTCGGAATCCGCCGGATTTCAGCTCCCCCTCTCCCAGGCGCAAGAACTGCGACAATTCAATTCTCTGTGCAATTTCATATAACGACTGTTGTTTGACCAGGTTGGCACGTACGCGCGACAAATCACCTTCATCAATATTGGCAAAACTATCGAACAACAGGGATGCGACGACACAATTCAGAACTGAGTCGCCAAGAAATTCCAGACGTTCATTATGCAAAACACTATGACTACGATGTGTCAAAGCCTGCTGCAACAAAGCGGGGTTGCTAAACTGGTGCCCCAGCCTTTTCTGCAATAGTTGTTGATTCATACGCGTAACTTAATCTGCCTTGACAGGTTTGGTAACGACAATACCATTCTTGGCAGTCGTACCTGAATATTCCATCAAGATGCTAGCAGGACCAACCAGAGGGATTTTCTTGGCGTAAGAAAAATGCAGATCAAAACCGCCATCTGTATTCCTGGTAATAATCAGGTCCTTGCCTGAAACAGCGTCGAAATAACCGACCTCTTTTTGCCTGTCGAAAGCAACTTGTATTTCTCTGGGCGTAGAACCAGAATTTTTGGTGCTATTGATGGCCTTCGAAATGGAGTTATATTCGATCATGGTAGGTACAACTTTCATTGCAACCATGGCGACTACGATCACCACAGCCATGGCCATGAGCAAACCGATTAAAGTAATGCCTTTTTGTTTTTGCGCAGAAAAATGTTGATTTTTAGACATAAATATTCAATTCCTGATTAAGATTGAAGTTTAATGAAAACTACCAATACGTTCGATGTCACCAAAATTCATCCAGATGAAAAATGCTTTACCGACAATATTTTCATCTGGTACAAATCCCCAGAATCGGCTGTCCTGACTATTATCCCTGTTATCGCCCATCATGAAATAACGTCCCGCTGGTACGGTACAGCTAAAACCATCGATTTCATATGTACATAACTCTTTACCCTTGAAATCATATGGCTCGACAAAGGCAGGTCTTTGCTCATTGATCAGGATACTGTGGCTAAGGCCTGTCAGGTCTTCCTTGTAATGCTTGAGGTAATCCAGATTATCACGGAAATCAGGCATGCTTGTGTATGAAACATCTTTACCATTTACAGATAAGCGCTTGTTTTTATACACGATTTTATCACCAGGCACACCGATCACACGTTTAATATAGTCTACAGATGGATCCACAGGGTATTTAAATACCATGACATCACCTCTGCGTGGATCATTGATGGAAATAATCTTTTTATTAATCACCGGCAGGCGTATACCGTAGGTGAATTTATTGACCAATATCAAATCACCAATAAACAAAGTTGGCAACATTGAGCCGGATGGAATTTTAAAAGGTTCGAACAAAAAGGAACGCAAGAAAAATACCAGTGCAATCACTGGAAAGAAACTGCCGGAATATTCTACCCAGACAGGTTGCTTGAGCAAGTTAGCTTCCAGTTCATGGCGGGTATTTTCCTCCAGTCGTATACCTTCTGCTGTCAACTTGGACCGGCGGGCATCGTATTCAGCCAAAGCCTTGTCGGCATTTTGACGACGTTGTTTGGCAAATATAAAGGTATCCAGAAACCAGATCACACCTGTCACTATAGTCAAAACAAACAGGATCAGGGCAAAGTTGCCTAAGATTGATTGCAAACTCATTTTTCATCCACTTGTAAAATCGCCAAAAACGCTTCTTGCGGGATCTCCACTGAACCCACCTGCTTCATGCGCTTCTTACCTGCTTTTTGTTTTTCCAGCAATTTGCGCTTACGGCTGATATCGCCACCATAACATTTCGCCAAAACGTTTTTGCGCAAGGCTTTGACATTTTCACGCGAGATGATGTTGGAACCAATTGCAGCCTGAATTGCCACGTCAAACATCTGGCGCGGGATCAATTCGCGCATTTTTGCGGCGACGGCACGGCCACGGAAATGGCTGTTTGCCCTGTGCACGATAATTGCCAGTGCATCGACCTTTTCGCTATTGATCAACATGTCCACCTTGACCACATCTGCAGCGCGGTTTTCCTTGAACTCATAGTCCATGGAAGCATAGCCACGGGAAGTGGATTTCAGGCGATCAAAGAAATCCAAGACAATTTCAGCCATTGGCATTTCATAAGTCAATTTGACCTGGCGGCCGTGATAATTCATATCCAGCTGCACACCGCGTTTTTGCGTACACAAGGTAATCACCGAACCCACATATTCTTGTGGCATGTAGAGATTGACAGTGACAATAGGTTCGCGAATTTCTTCTATCTTGGATGGTTCTGGCATCTTGGACGGATTATCCACCATCAGGATGCTGCCATCGGCCATCAGTACCTCATACACCACCGTTGGTGCTGTGGTGATGAGGTCCATGTCGAATTCACGTTCCAGACGTTCCTGGACGATTTCCATGTGCAGCAGACCAAGGAAGCCGCAGCGGAAGCCAAAACCCAGCGCCTGTGACACTTCAGGTTCATACATCAGCGCAGCGTCATTGAGCTTGAGTTTTTCCAGGGAATCGCGCAGGGCATCGTATTGATTGGCTTCAACCGGGAACAAACCGGCAAACACTTGTGGCTGCACCTCTTTAAAACCGGGCAAAGGCTCGGCAGCAGGTTTGTTGGCAACAGTGATCGTGTCGCCAACTTTGGCTGACTTCAATTCTTTAATGCCGGCAATCACAAAGCCGACCTGCCCAGCCGACAATTCTGTACGGCTCAGTGACTTGGGCGTAAACACGCCTACACTTTCAACCAGATGCTGGGCTTCGGTTGCCATGAACAAGATCTTGTCTTTAGGACGCAGCGTACCGTTCTTGATACGCACCAGCATGACAACGCCTACATAATTATCAAACCATGAGTCGACGATCAGTGCTTGCAAAGGTGCAGTTGGATCGCCTTGCGGAGGTGGTACTTTAACGATCAACGATTCGAGTACATCTTCAACACCCAGACCGGTTTTTGCTGAGCAGTGCACAGCATCGGACGCATCTATGCCGATGACTTCTTCGATTTCCTGGCAGGCATTATCGGGATCGGCAGATGGCAAGTCAATCTTGTTCAGGACGGGGACTACCTCGACACCGAGTTCAATAGCGGTATAGCAGTTTGCTACTGTCTGAGCTTCCACACCCTGGGATGCATCAACGACCAGCAAGGCGCCTTCGCAGGCGGACAGAGACCGGCTGACTTCATAGCTGAAATCGACGTGACCCGGTGTATCGATGAGGTTCAGGTTATAAATCTGACCATCGCGTGCCTTGTAATGCAGGGCCGCTGTCTGGGCTTTGATAGTGATACCACGTTCTCGCTCAATATCCATGGAATCAAGCACTTGCGCTTCCATCTCGCGGTCGGAGAGGCCGCCACAAAGCTGGATAATACGATCTGCCAGTGTGGATTTGCCATGGTCAATATGGGCAATAATCGAAAAATTGCGGATGTTATTCATTGAAATTACGAAAGAAACAAAGGTGAAGCGAATACCAGCTATAAAAAAAGCGCTCTGAGCTGGGCAAGCTTCCCCAGGCGAGCGCCTTCAGTTTGGGTTTTGCAAAACGCCATTTTACCGGATTTCACCCCGGAAAGCCGATAAATCGTCGAGTTGATGTCAGTTGAGCACTACAAAAAAGACAAGAAAGCCAGAGTTTCCACCAAATCTCTTTGTGGCAAGCCCCATTTGTCTTCATAGTCGATTCTGGCCAGGTATAAGCCGTCAGGCATGAAGGTAGGCGCGGCGATTTCGCGGTTCATGCTGGCCAGCACTTCACCCATCCATTCAGGCTCCCTCTTACCTGTACCAACAAAGATCAGCGAACCAACGATATTTCTGACCATATGATGCAGGAAGGCACTGGCACGCAAGGTAAAGATAATCATCTCGCCCTGGCGCCGTACCTGTATGTCGTACATATGCTTGACCGGGGTTTTAGCCTGACAACCTGAGGCACGAAAGGCAGAAAAGTCATGTTCGCCCAATAGATGCGTAGCAGCAGCGCGCATGCGCTCCACATCCAGCGCACGGAAGGTCCACCCAGCCCGTCCGCTCCACATCGGTGACCGGATGGCGGCATTATGCAAAATATAATGGTAGGTGCGCGCCCTGGCACTAAAGCGTGCATGAAAGTTGTCTTCGGACTCAGTATCTAAAGGTAGTTCTTTTACCCACTGGACTGCTACAGAGGCAGGCAAAAAAGCGTTGACTCCATTTACCCATGAGTAGGGCTCACGCACCAGATCACAATCAAAATGCACGACTTGCTCTATGCCATGGACACCGGCATCAGTACGGCCTGCACAGGTGGTCTTGATTTCTGCCTTGGTAAACTGCTGCAACGCCCGCTCCAGCGCATCTTGCACAGTATTACCTGAGGGCTGTGTCTGCCAGCCTTGCCAAGAACCACCATCGTACTGCACACCTAAAACCAATCGTTTCACTGCAACTCCATTCCCAAAAAACAAAACGGGCGCCAGCATGTGCCGCGCCCGTCATGACTACCTCAAGAAACTCAAGCCATTTGCGCCATCATGGACTTAGCTCTTTCTACTTGCTCAGTCGTGCCGCCCTTGAGGACCTCGTCAAGCAATTCACGGGCACCTTCCTTGTCGCCAATTTCATGATAAGCAACGGCCAAGTCCAGCTTGGTCGCCATTTCTGCATTCTGCGCTGGCGCTTCTGCCTCAACAACAGGAGCAGCGGCAGGTTCCAGATCAAGATCTATGCCGGACAGATCAAACTCAAAAGCAGAAACCGCGTCTGCCTCTGATTTGCCTGCCGTCAATTCTGGTAACGGTGTTTCTGCAGCCTCATCTGCGAGGGATGCAGCTAACAGATTTTCATCGATTTTTTCATCTGCAAGGAACTTGTCCAGAGACAAAGGGTCGGCGGCAGAATTATCCTCCGCAAAATCAATATGTCCGAGATCAAGCTCAAACTTGTCAGCTTCTGGCTGCGGCGCTATCACTGGTGCAGGTTCTCCAATCATAGGGATGGGAGCTGGCTCAGGATCTTTAGTGCCAAAATCAAAATCTATCGTGCCAAAATCGACTTCTGGTGCAGCCACTGGCACTTCAACAGGCGCAGCGCGAGCCACAGGCTCAGGAATTTTTGGCACTTCTGGCTCAGACATGCCGGAAATATCCAGATCAAAATCCAGCGCATGCTCATCCATTGCTGGTTCTTCAGCCTTGGATTTTGCTGCACCATTACGCTCTGCCGTGTCAATGATACTGATTGCTTCGAGCATATCCTGAGACAGGGAGTTGGCCAGCAATGCTTCCGGATCCAGATCTTCCAGCGGCTGAGTACCAGAACCCAGGCCTGACGCTGCTGCCATCTCTGCCTTGGCCTTACCGCCTGCATAGAGCGGGTTGCCTGGTTCCAGCACGATACCCATAGAAGCAGCCTGAGCCCAGTCATCACCCTCACCACTAGTCATACCATACAACTCACTGGCCAGACGCTCAAAGGTTTTGGCATCTTTACGACCAAAATAAATTTCTAGCAATTTCACCCTGACCGCATGACGGTCTGGCTGGGTACGCAGAGCTTCTTTCAGAATTTCTTCGGCCTGAGAATCGCGACCATAGGCGATATACACATCGGCCTCTGCCACCGGATCGACTTCATTGGCGTCAAGTTGACTTGCTGAAGGGGCGAAGTTGGAATTGAAGACGCTATTATTCGTATCCACACTTTGCCCACCAGTAGAGCCAAACATGGAGTTTGCCTTCATGCTGGAACCAGTCAGGATACTATCTTCAAACTGTTGCATTTTTTTCTTGCGCTGGCTAGTCCAGATACCCAGACCACCCAAGATGGCCAGCAAGCCTATACCGCCAGGCAAGAGATAATCGGAAATGCTATCAAAGAAACTCGGCTCTGGCGGCGGTGGCGGCGGTGCAACCGTTTTACGTTTCACCGGTGGCTTAGGTGCTTCAGTAGCTACGGCAGAAGCAGCAGACGCTGTTGCTGGCATGCTGGCAGGCGCACTCACTTGCGCAGACGCAGCGACTGAAGCAGTGGCCGATGTCGCCACGGATGCGGGAGCCGGGGCCACAGCCACGCTGGCAGCAGCAGGTGCTGTCACTGATGCAGGTGCAGCGACTGCAGGCATACTTGCAGCAACCGGCGCACTGGCTTTCGCATCTGTACGTGGCTTGGTCAACTCTGCTTGCTTGGCTGCCAATTCTTTGTTTTTGATTTCTATCTTCTGCGCTTCCAGCAGATTTTTCAAATCGCTGACATTTTTTTCCAGCTCTTTCACGCGCGCATTAGCTTCTTGCGCAGCACGTTCTTTCGCCAGCTTATCTTCATCCCCTGCCCCTTTGCCAGCAGTACGTGCAGACGCAGGACCAACTTTGGACAACTTCAGTTTATCAGGAGAGTCGGTTGTCGCATTTGGTACTTCCTGGACCTTGGCCGAGATTTTGCCACCACCGCTTTGCTTGGTCGCTGGCGCTTTCTCTGCTGGCGCTTCTGCTACCTGGCCCGCCAATTTATTGCGGTAAGCGTTAAAGTCTGCAGCATGCGCCACGACCACAGAATGTGCTTCATTGCTGCTGCCGGTGTTAGCACGCGCAGAATCAGCATCAGGAATAGTCAAAATCTGCCCTGATTTCAGACGATTCATGTTGTTGCCGGCAAAGGCTTGCGGATTGGCACGATAAAGACTCACCAGCATCTGGTCCAGTGACACGCCTTCTGCACGGTAACCGCCAGCAATCTTGCTTAATGTATCACCTGCTTTGACCTGATACTCGCCAGCAGAAGTAATGTCTTTGCTGGCCTCAGCGTTTTTTATAGCGGACTTGCTTCCTGCACTGGCTTCCGGCGTGGTAGGCCGGTTATTTTTTGCAGAACTCGGAATGGTAAAATTTTGTGGCTTTCCAGCAACAAGTGTAGGGTTACTGACTTGCGCAGATTGACTATTTCGCAATTCGGCGGGGTCCAGCAAGAAGGTGTATTCTCTTACCAGCTTGCCGTTGGATGAGTTCATCTCCACCAACATATCGACGAACGGTTCGTTCATCGGCTGGGCAGAACTGATGCGTATCACATAATTGGCACCACGCTGCTCGATGGCAAAACGCAGGGACAATAGCGCGGCATTAAAGTCTATGTTGGCTTGTTTAAAAGCTTCCTGAGATGCCAGTTTGGGCACAAGAGAATCAACTTCATCCTTAGCAGGAGAAGTCAGCTCTATCTCGGCACGAAGCGGTTGCCCCAGAGCGGACAACACGGTCAATTTACCGAGACCGGTAGCATGCGCGCTAGACAGCGCAAACAAGGACGACGCTACAGCAACACTTAACGCCTTGCGTCCCAGGGTAATCACAGACGATTTTTTTTGATTATGCATTTTGTCAGACATATTGGGAATTTTGGGCGAACAAAGTCCGCTGGGTGACGCTTTACACATTGCCTAGCGACGCGTCCTAATGTTTCACATTAACATTACAAACAATGCCACGCAAGCTTAACGCGATTTATCACAGTGGTAAATACATTAAGAACCTTGAAGTGCAAGGATATCGCATAAATGTTGTTGCCAAATGACAAGTGAATAAATAATCGCCAAAATCCTAATTGTTTATTTATTAAAATTGAAACTAAATACCCGTCGACACCTTCGACGAAGCACTTCTACAGTTTCAAAAACGACAAGGGGGCGTTAAACGCCCCCCTATATTCTACAACAAGTTTTTAAGACTACCTCAAAACATCAATCTTCGATCAAAATACGCAACATTCGACGCAGCGGTTCTGCAGCTCCCCACAGCAATTGATCGCCAACAGTAAAAGCCCCGACGTACTCGGGCCCCATCGCCAGTTTGCGGATACGGCCAACCGGAATTGTCATGGTGCCAGTCACAGCCACAGGAGTCAGATCACGGATACTGGCTTCACGGGTATTTGGCACAACTTTCACCCATTCATTGTCTGCAGCGATCATGGCTTCGATATCGGCGACCGGCACATCTTTTTTCAGTTTAAATGTCAAAGCCTGGCTATGGCAGCGCATGGCTCCTATACGTATGCAGAATCCATCGACTGGTACAGCGGAAGTGCCAAAGCCTTCCCCCTGTCCGAGAATTTTATTGGTTTCCGCCATGCCCTTCCACTCTTCCTTGGACATGCCATTTCCCAGATCCTTGTCTATCCATGGGATCAGCGACCCACCGAGCGGTACGCCGAAATTGGCAGTCTCGGCTTCTGACAAGGAACGCTGTTTCGCAATGATCTTGCGGTCGATTTCGAGAATTGCACTTTTTGGATCATCCAGCAAAGCACGCACTTCTGCATTCAAAGTACCGTATTGCGTCAACAATTCACGCATATGCTGCGCGCCACCACCAGATGCAGCCTGATAAGTTTGCGTGCTCATCCACTCTACCAGACCAGCCTTATACAAAGCACCAACACCCATCAACATACAACTGACAGTGCAATTGCCGCCTATCCAGTTTTTCTGGCCCTTGACGAGAGCTTGCTTGATTACCGGCAAGTTGACGGGATCAAGCACAATCACAGCGTCATCATTCATGCGAAGACTGGAGGCAGCATCTATCCAGTGCCCACTCCAGCCGGTTGCGCGCAGTTTTGGGTAAATGTCATTGGTGTAATCACCGCCCTGGCAGGTAATAATAATCTCGCACTTCTTGAGCGCCTCAATATTATTTGCGTCTTGCAAGGTCTTTTCATTCTTTGCCATTGCAGGGGCCGAGCCACCCGTATTGGAAGTTGAAAAAAACACGGGTTCAATATGATCGAAATCACCTTCTTCCTGCATGCGTTGCATCAGGACAGAACCCACCATACCGCGCCAACCTACCAGACCCACCAGTTTCATCATTTTTCCCTAAAATTTTGCAGGACGTCCCTGCCCTTCACGAACAAAAATCAACTTAATGCCTGTAAAACAGCCTGCCCCATCTCGCCCGTACCAACCTTGGTTGTACCTGCCTCATAGATGTCAGGGGTACGCAAGCCTTGCGCCAAGACTTTTTTAACGGCGTTTTCGATACGGTCAGCCTGTTCAGCCTTATTCAAGGAATAACGCAACATCATGGCGGCAGACAGGATGGTTGCCAGAGGATTGGCCACGCCCTTGCCCGCGATGTCCGGTGCCGAGCCATGGGAAGGCTCATACAAACCCTTGTTATTCGCATCCAGTGAAGCAGATGGCAACATGCCGATAGAACCAGTCAGCATGGATGCCTGATCAGACAGGATGTCACCGAACATATTGCCAGTGACGATAACGTCAAATTTCTTTGGCGCACGCACCAATTGCATGGCGGCATTGTCGACATACATATGATCCAGCGCCACGTCAGGATATTCCTTATGGACTTCAGTGACGATATCTTTCCAGAACTGGAAAGTTTCCAATACATTGGCTTTGTCGACACTGGTCAGGCGTTTGTCACGCTTTTGCGCAGCCTGGAAAGCCACATGCGCAATACGACGGATTTCTGATTCTGCATAACGCATGGTATCAAAACCTTCGCGCTCACCTTTGAAAGGCCCGTCCGGGCAGACACGCACGCCGCGTGGCTGACCGAAATAAATATCACCTGTCAGCTCGCGGATGATCAGGATATCCAGGCCAGAAACCACTTCCGGCTTCAGTGTCGATGCACCGGCCAGTTCCGGGTACATGATGGCTGGACGCAAATTGGCGAACAGCTTCAGGTTTTTACGCAAACCCAAAATGGCTTGTTCAGGGCGCAATGGACGATCCAGGGTGTCATACTTCCAGTCACCTACTGCACCAAACAGGACCGCATCGGCTTCCATCGCCAGTTTCAGTGTCGCTTCTGGCAAGGGGTGGCCAGAAGCTTCATAGCCAGCGCCACCGACAGGCGCAGTTTCCATTTCAAAAGATTCGCCAAGCGCGTTCAATACCTTGACTGCCTGCTCAACGATCTCAGGACCTATGCCGTCACCCGGCAAAATAGCAATTTTCATATTCTCAACAAATTAATTTAGATAGTATTGGCGAGCCAGGGCTGAGCAGCAATATGGCGCTCTTCAAAAGCGCGTATCTTGTCAGCCTGGCGCAAAGTCAGGCCAATATCATCCAGGCCATTGAGCATGCAATACTTGCGGAAGGCATCAACATCAAAGGCATAGCTGGCACTGCCATTGGTAGTGCGCACAACTTGCTGCTCCAGATCCACGATCAGGCGGTAGCCAGGGAAGGCTTTAACTTCATTGAATAGCACATCAACCTGCGCATCTCCAAGAACGATGGGCAGCACGCCGTTTTTATAGCAGTTATTAAAGAAGATATCGGCAAAACTGGGGGCTATAATGGCGCGAAAACCGAATTGCTCCAAGGCCCAGGGAGCATGCTCACGCGAGGAACCGCAACCAAAATTTTTGCGCGCCAGCAAGATGGATGCGCCCTGGTAGCGAGCCTGATTCAATACGAAATCAGGATTAACAGCACGCTTACTATTGTCCATCCCGGGTTCGCCGTGATCGAGGTAACGCCATTCATCAAACAGGTTAGGGGCAAAGCCACTGCGTTTGATGGATTTCAAAAACTGCTTGGGGATGATGGCGTCAGTATCCACATTGGCCCTGTCCATGGGAGCAACCAAACCATCAAGTAAAGTAAATTTTTCCATGTCGGTACTTATTTTTTGCCTGCATTTTCGACTGCTTCGCCAGCCTTTTTAACGTCTTTACCCAAACCCTGAACGGTATTGCAGCCTGCCAGGATGAAAGCGCAAATCGCCAACGCAAATAATTTTTTCATGTCTTTCCTCCGCAATAATTAATTCAAGTTACGTACATCAACAAAATGTCCGGCAACACCAGCGGCAGCTGCCATTGCGGGTGACACCAGATGGGTGCGACCGCCCTGCCCCTGACGACCTTCAAAGTTACGGTTGGAAGTGGAAGCACAACGCTCACCCGGCTCCAGCCTGTCGGCATTCATGGCCAGACACATGGAGCAACCTGGCTCGCGCCATTCAAAACCAGCGGCCTTGAATATCTGATCCAGACCTTCGCGCTCGGCCTGCTCTTTCACCAGACCAGAGCCTGGTACGACCATCGCCAGTTTGACGTTTGATGCACGGTACTTGCCTCGCACCACCGCAGCAGCAGCACGCAAATCTTCTATGCGTGAATTGGTGCAGGAACCGATAAAGACTTTATCAATACGGATGTCAGAAATGGCAGTATTTGGTTGCAAAGCCATGTAGATCAGGGCTTTTTCTATGGCATCGCGTTTCACGGCATCTTTTTCCTGTTCAGGATCAGGTACACGGCTATCTATCGCCACCACCATCTCAGGAGAAGTACCCCAAGTGACCTGCGGTTTGATTTCGGCAGCATTCAGCGTCACGACCATGTCGAATTTGGCACCTGCATCAGTATGCAATGTGCTCCAGTACTCAACTGCCCTGTCCCAATGCGGACCAACTGGCGACAATGGGCGGCCTTTGACATAGTCAATGGTAGTTTGATCTACCGCCACCATGCCAGCACGCGCACCTGCTTCAATCGCCATATTACAGACCGTCATGCGGCCCTCCATGGACAGGCTGCGGATGGTAGAGCCAGCAAATTCAATTGCATAACCAGTGCCGCCGGCGGTACCTATCTTGCCGATAATGGCCAGGACAATGTCTTTCGCTGTCACTCCCACAGGCATGGCACCATCAACTTGCACCAGCATGGACTTGGACTTTTTTGCTATCAGGGTTTGTGTCGCCAGCACATGTTCGACTTCAGAGGTACCAATACCATGGGCCAGGCAGGCAAAAGCACCATGCGTGGAGGTATGCGAATCACCGCAAACGACTGTCATGCCCGGCAGGGTTGCGCCTTGTTCAGGCCCAATCACATGCACAATGCCCTGACGTTTGTCGGCCATGCCGAAATAGGTTAAACCATATTCTTTGGCATTGGCGTCCAGTGTTTCCACTTGCAGGCGAGAGATCGGGTCATCAATACCATTGATGCGGTTTGTGGTTGGCACATTATGATCTGCCACCACCAGATTGGCGGATAGGCGCCAGGGTTGACGTCCAGCCAGCTTCAAGCCATCAAAGGCCTGCGGGCTGGTGACTTCATGCAACAAATGGCGGTCTATATAGAGAATTGCAGTGCCATCATCTTCGGAATGGACTACATGGGATTCCCATAATTTATCGTAAAGCGTTTTAAGCATAATCTGAAGCCTGGAAATAAGTCATCGGTTCTTGCAACATCCTGTACTGCATCTTTTTTTCGCATTTGATTATGCCACAATTGTGCAACGCAAAACCAACCCTCATGCCAAATTGGTGCATGAAAGTTTCAGTATAAATGCATGGGTTTGATGATAATCGCCAAATTTTCATCTGGTTTTTCGGGCTAATCTGGAAAATAGCCAGTGAAAATTTTGAGTTGAGAAAAATGTGCTCAGGAAAGTGACCGAACAGGCCAACGGCGCAAGTGATATTGATGGTGATAGAGATGCGCGGCGGGTAAAGAGGCAATATGCTCTATGAGAATGCTATGGCACCGTTGCAACTGGCCCAGTGTAGCATGTTCCCACTCACCAATAAGGAATGGGAACTTGCGATATCAAGCAAATAATTTATCAGGAATCACTGAGCTGATTTGACATCGCCGCATTGCGCCCGGTGGCGCAGGGCATGATCCATCAAGACCAGTGCCAGCATGGCTTCAGCTATCGGCGTTGCACGTATACCAACACAAGGATCATGACGACCAAAAGTTTCCACCACAACCGGATTACCGTCTTTATCAATTGACCTTCTTGGCGTGCGTATCGAAGAGGTAGGTTTGATGGCGATGGAAACCGTAATATCCTGTCCAGTAGAAATGCCACCAAGTATGCCACCTGCATTATTGCCAACAAAGCCTTCTGGCGTCAGTTCGTCACCATGCTCAGAGCCGCGCTGAGCAACGGAGCGAAAACCGGCACCTATCTCCACACCTTTGACAGCGTTAATCCCCATCATGGCATAAGCAATTTCCGCATCGAGTTTGTCATAAATAGGCTCGCCCAGACCGACCGGTACGTTGGATGCGACCACATCTATCTTGGCGCCGATGGAATCACCATCCCTGCGCAATGCATCCATATAGTCTTCAAGCTGGAGTATAAGAGCAGCATCTGCCGTTGGCGCAAAGAATGGATTGTTTGCAGCATGCTCCCAAGCCTGAAAAGGAATGACAATTTCGCCTAACTGACTCATGCCGCCATGGAATACTGTTCCGTATTGCTGTTTCAACCACTTCTTGGCGATCGCAGCTGCACCAACGACCGGCGCAGTCAGGCGTGCAGAAGAACGCCCACCGCCGCGTGGGTCGCGGATGCCATATTTATTCCAGTAAGTGAAATCGGCGTGACCAGGGCGAAAGGTTTCAGTTATGTTGCCATAATCCTTGCTCCGCTGATCCTGATTGCGGATCAACAGACCAATCGGTGTGCCTGTGGTTTTGCCCTGATAAACGCCAGACAGTATCTCCACCGTATCAGGCTCTTGCCGCTGAGTCACATGACGCGAGGTCCCAGGGCGGCGGCGATCAAGTTCTGGCTGTATGTCTGCTTCAGACAAGTCCATGCCTGGAGGGCAGCCATCAATCACGCAACCAATTGCGGGCCCGTGAGACTCGCCAAAGGTTGTAACAGTAAACAAAGTGCCAAAAGTATTACCGGACATAATATTTCGAAAATGAGAGGTTAGACAGAATGAAGCCCATTTTACCAGTGAAGCGCGCCGCACAGAATTTCGCTTCCACGCCAGGAAGAGAAAGATTTCACTATTTTTCGCACATTCCAGCCAAATTCAGGACATTTTTCTCCCCGTTCAGACGAATCTTGTTTTATTCTTACCAATGAAAAATAGATGAAGCTTGGCTACGGATACATTTAGTGTCATAGTTCCGCAAAGAACCAATTTTGCAGTGCCCTTACCATACGATATGCCAAGCATGGAGCCGCATTACAGATGAATTCAACGATCCACTCTTCTGAAGATGATCTGGTTTTCCTAGATGAACCAGACAGCGATGAAACTGCGACGGCTTCACGGCCCGCGCAGACTTGGCGGATCATGATTATTGATGATGATCCTGATGTTCACTCTGCCACAACTTTTGCTTTGGGCAGTCTGGAGATACAGCATCGCGCCCTCAGCTTTCTGCATGCCTATTCTGCTGCTGAAGCGCGCGACATCCTGAAAAATGAAACCGATATTGCCATCATCCTGCTGGATGTGGTCATGGAGCAGGAAGACGCCGGCTTGCAATTGGTCAGCCATATACGTAAAACCCTGGGCCTGACTGATGTACGTATCATATTGCGCACTGGACAACCAGGCTATGCACCAGAAATAGATGCGATACGCGATTACGACATCAATGATTACAAAACCAAATCGGAACTGACCCGTACCAAACTCTACACTGCCGTTACCTCAGCCATACGTTCCTACGAACAAATCTGCGCGATCAGCGCCAGCCGTCGCGGCCTGGAAATGATCATCCATGCCAGCACAGAATTAATGGCGCTACAAGGATTGCAAAATTTTGCCGCAGGGGTACTGGTGCAAATTGCCGGTTTGCTGGGACTTAACACCGAAGGCTTTGTCTGCGCCCGCCAAGTACCAGTTGAGCTACAGGATGATAGTGATGACTTGTACATCATTGCCACAACCAATATGTATCTTGGCAGCCTAAATAAACCGCTTGAAAAATTAAGCAACCAAGCTGCCAGTGGCATCGTCAAACGTTCGCTGGAAGCGCGTCAGAGCATATTTGAAGCTGAATCGACGGCGCTCTATTTTAATAATGTCGCGCAAAAAGATTTCACCTTATTTCTGAATACCGGCTTGCATTTGAATGAAATGGACAAGCGCTTGCTGGGTGTGTTCTGCGGCAATGTGTCAGTCGGTCTCGATAATGTCATGCTGACCTCGCGCCTGCATAACTATGCTTTCTATGATCCGCTGACTGGTTTGGCAAACCGCCTGAAACTCTTGCAGACCTTGAACGAGACCCTGCTCACCTCGTTAAAGAACCATAGTTCGTTATCTCTCATTGATATTGATCATTTTGCTGAAACCAATGATGCACTTGGACATCAGTTTGGCGACCAGTTATTGTATTCAGTCGCTCAGAGACTGTTGGCCAATTTTGGCGAGCAATGCCAACTTGCCAGGGTAGGCAGTGACACCTTTGCCCTGTTGGGAGATGAGAGCCTGGTCTGTCCGGATAAAATTCTGGCCCTGTTCAACTCACCTTTTGATGTTGATCAGCAAGATGTACAACTCTCGGCAACCATAGGCCTTATCAAACTTGATGATTATGACAGCGATGGCTCTGAGGCACTGAAAGATACCAATATTGCCCTGAAACGCGCCAAGATGAATCGTCGCGGCGGTTATGAATACTTTACCCGCAACATGGGCGTGGAAATTCGTGAACGCGTCTTGCTGATGCATGCCCTGCGTGCTGCATTTGAACAAAAGAAATTATTCCTGGTTTTCCAACCCCAGATTGATATGCGCGATGGCAGGGTGCTGGGTGCTGAAGCTTTGTTGCGCTGGAAAACCGATGAGGGCAAATTCATCCCGCCAGACCAGTTTATCCCTATCGCCGAGTATTCAGGTTTGATTGTCGATATAGGTGAATGGGTCTTGCGTACCGCCTGCCTGGAACTCGTGCATCTGCGTAGCCTGGGTTACACCGATTTCCAGATGGCCATCAATGTCTCGCAGGCGCAGTTTTCTCATCCGCTGTTCATGCAATCGCTGAACAAGGCGCTGGCCGATACCCAGGTTCCTCCAAAATATGTGGAATTGGAAATTACCGAATCCATGGCCATGAAAGATCCGGAGTTGCTAATCAAGACCCTGCATCAGATCAAACAACTGGGCATGAGCATCTCTATTGACGATTTTGGCACTGGTTTCTCGTCACTCAGTCACTTACAAAAGCTGGATGTAGACAAATTAAAAATTGATCGCGCCTTCGTCAATGAAATCCAGAAAAACCCGAATGAAGGCAGTATTGCAAAAATGATAGTGCAACTCGGTAAAAATCTGGGACTATCCATCATCGCCGAAGGTGTCGAAAGTGAAATGCAGGCCAATACCCTGCTCTCTTATGATTGCCATATCGCCCAGGGATATCTGTACTCCAAGCCATTGACCCGCGATGACTTGCATGCCTGGCTGGCCAGCAGATAAGTCTAGAGCACATCAGACTGCTATTGCCGTCTGATGTGCTCCACATACGCACGCGCCCCGCACATTCCCCAATCTGCAGCATCGACACTCATGCATATCAAATGAGGCATTTTCCATTCTATCCTGCATTTTTTGCAGACTGTCGCAAGTCGCTACCCATGCAAAGACGATTTCCCTACAGTATCAACATGGACTGAAAAGTCGCTAGCAGCCAGTTCCACGCACTTCTGGTATGTCTGGGATAACCGTTAAAAGAGAAGCATCATGAATAAAGACAATGCAGATACATTCAAACAAACCATCGCCAACCTGATGGCCTGGCTTAGTAAAAGCTTTGACACAACGGCAGCCTGGGTCACGAAATTGTCGTGGTGGAAGTTTTTTTTATTTGCCATTATCACCATCACAGCAGGCGGCTTGTTGCAAGACATACTGTTTACTTCTGAAGAAAATGTCGTGGTGACCAAAAGCAGCTCACCGAAAAAAACAAAAAAAACCAGCAAAATCACTGATGGCGATACCAGCATAGAAATCGACGACACTGGTCTGCATATCCGCAAAAACAATCTCGATGGCAAAGGCAAGCAGATAGAGATCGATGAGAACGGAATTCACATCCGCAAAGATGACGGTATTGCTCCGCCCGCTCCACCCGCACCACCAGCGGCTCCAAGCGCTTCTGACCCAGTAGCACCGCCAGTTCCACCGGAACCTCCGCGTGCCCCATCCATCACGGACAGGGACGATATCCATATCAAATTACCTGCTGAATTAGCCAAGGAAATCAGCGAAGAAATCAATAACGCTGTTGCTGATGCTGCAGATGAAGAAGTACGTAGCTATAAACGGACGTCGTCAAAATGGTTTGCCAATTTTGTCGTTTTGCTGGTCGTTGGTCTGTTTGGCATGAAAGCACTGATGAGTGGAAAAATACGCGCTGAAGAAAAGGCCAAGGAAGCTGGCATGGCGGCAGAACGCGAATCCCTGTTGCGTCAGGTTAGCGAAGCACAGATGCAAATGATGCAAGCCCAAGTAGAGCCGCATTTCCTGTTCAATACCCTGGCCTCGGTTGAATATTTGATAGAAACTGATCCGCCACGTGCCGCTGCCATGCAGCGCAGCCTGATCGCTTACTTGCGCGCTGTCTTGCCACAAATGCGAGAAAATGCCAGCGTGACCAATCTGGGACGTGAAGCTGACATGATCAAGTCTTATCTGGAATTACTGAAAATGCGCATGGAAGAAAGATTGAATGTCGACTTCATCATGCCGGAAGGCTTGCGCAGTGCTTCCTTCCCGCCGATGATGCTGCAGTCCCTGGTAGAAAATGCGATCAAACATGGCCTGGAATGCAAGGCAGAAGGCGGTACCATCCACTTTCATGCAGAGGTCGCCCATAACAAGTTGCGCGTCTCTGTCAGTGATGATGGTCTGGGGTTTGGTGCCATGCCCAGCAATGGGACTGGACTGGGACTGCAAAATATACGTGAGCGCCTGAAATTGATTTATAAAGAAAAAGGACAAATGATCATTACCCCTAATCAACCCAGCGGAGTTTGCGTTACTATAGAAATCCCGTACGAATTAGCCAACTAGTTTCAATTACGCTGACCATGCCTACTGCCATAATTGCTGATGATGAAAGACTGATGCGCGACCAGTTAAAGTCGCGCCTGGAACAAGTCTGGCCCGAACTGGAGATTCTCGATGAAGCAAAAAACGGCGAAGAAGCCGTCGCTCTGGTAGAAACACATAAACCAGACCTGGCTTTCCTGGATATACGCATGCCGGTCAAAACTGGGCTTGAAGCAGCCAAGGACATCGGCAGCAAGGCGCATATAGTATTCATTACTGCCTATGACCAATATGCCATACAGGCTTTTGATCATGGTGCGGTGGATTATGTATTGAAGCCTGCTGATGTGGAAAGGCTGACACGCACTGTGGAAAGACTCAAGGCCAGATTAACGGCCCAGAGCCAGCCAAATGACATGAGTATCATGCTCTCGCAATTGGCCAAGCAAATGGGCATCGCCCCCAAGCCGGATTACCTGCAATGGATACAGGCCTCCATAGGTCAGGAGTTGCGCCTGATACCTGTGGAGGAAATTCTATTTTTCCAATCCGACGAAAAATATACGAGAGTGCAAACCGCCACTTACGAAGCCTTGATACGCAAGCCAGTGCGTGACCTGGCAGATGAACTGGACCCTGCCCTGTTCTGGCAAATCCACAGATCGACCCTGGTGAATGCCAAGGCTATCTCAGGTGTAGTACGCGACTTGCGTGGTCGCCATCTGGTACAAATCAAAGGTCTGACAGAGAAGCTCGAAGTCAGCAGAAGTTTTGTGCACTTGTTCAAACAAATGTAACTTGCCATCAGCAGAATTCAGGTCCAATAAAAAAGCCTCAGTTCATACACTGAGGCTTTTTTACTCTCACGAATGTCAATTCATCAGAGGATTTTTGTACCTATCCACCAAGCTATCGCTGCCACAAAAGCAGAAGCGGGTATGGTCAAAATCCATGCCCAGACAATATTGCCAGCAACACCCCAACGTACCGCAGACATTTTTTGCGCTGATCCCACACCAACAATGGCACCTGTAATGGTGTGTGTCGTTGACACAGGGATACCCAACACCGTTGCCATGATCAGTGTGATGGCACCACCGGTTTCTGCGCAAAACCCGCCTACAGGTTTGAGTTTGGTGATTTTCTGTCCCATGGTTTTCACGATACGCCAACCACCAAACAAAGTACCCAGACCAATGGCTGCATAGCAGGAGTACACAACCCATTCAGGTGGCCCTTTATCTACCTCGCTGGAGTAACCTGCAGCGATCAACAACATCCAGATAATACCCATGGTTTTTTGCGCATCATTGCCACCATGACCAAGACTGAATACCGAGGCTGATACCAATTGTAGGCGACGGAACCATTTATCCACCTTCATGGGCGTCGATCTGACAAACAACCAGGATACGATGAGCATCATCACGGAGCCCAGGAAGAACCCCAGCAGCGGTGACAAAACAATAAACAAAATGATTTTGTACAGACCGCCAGCAATCAGTGCCCCAGTACCCTCTTTTGCCACGGCTGCACCAATCAAGCCACCAATCAGCGCATGCGAGGATGAGGAGGGGATACCAAAATACCAGGTAACCAAATTCCAGAATATCGCCCCGACCAACGCCCCAAAAATGACGTAGTGATCAACAATGACGGGATCTATTGTTCCCTTGCCTATTGTTTTGGCAACAGACAGATTAAAGACGAAAAACGCCAGCACATTGAACAGGGCAGCCATGGCGACTGCCTGACTGGGTTTTAATACCCCTGTAGAAACAACGGTAGCGATTGCATTAGCGGCATCATGAAAGCCGTTCATGAAATCAAATAACAATGCCAGTATCACCAAGAAAATGATGACATACAGGCTCATTTGTAAGGATTGCATAAAAGTGAATTCCCTTGTTCGCCCTCTGCATTGACAGAGAACAGTTAGGCGTCAAAAAAAGAGTCAGACGCTTAAGCGTTCTCAACAATGATGCCTTCAATGATATTGGCAACGTCTTCACAACGATCTGTCACTGTCTCCAGTATTTCGTAGATCGCTTTCAATTTGATCAGATTGCGTACATCAGGTTCGTCACGGAATAGTTTGGACATCGCTGCACGCATGACGTGATCAGCATCCGATTCCAGACGATCAATTTCTTCGCACAGCGCCAGAATTTCACGGGAATTATCCATGTTATGCAACAAGGCGACAGCGGCCTTCACCTTTTCAGCGCATCCAAGGCAAAGCTCTGCCAGGCGTTTGGCTTCTGGCGTAATCTCGCGGATATCGTACAAAGAGATGGTTTGGGCAGCATCTTCCAGCAAATCCAGAATATCATCCATACGGGTGATCAGTTTATGGATGTCATCACGGTCCAGTGGCGTGATGAAAGTTTTGTGCAACAACTCTATCGTATTGTAAGTAACAGTATCTGCCTGTTTTTCTATGCTTTCTATCGCGTGAACACGGATCTCCAGATCATCAAAGTTCGTCATCAAGGCAACCATTTCCTTGGAACCTTTGACACATAACTCTGCATGTTGATTGAAGAGTTCAAAAAATTTGCCCTCGGTGGGCATCAAGCGTCCAAACATTTTATTCTCACTGAAAAATATAAGATTTCTAGAATTGTCCAGGCAAGCACATACAATCAAGCATGCCTGGCAACACTGTTCTACTTTTTAAGTCTTGATTTACTGACTTGCGTCTACCCACCAACACCAGCATTTTTTTAAAATTATTCACTATCACCATAAATCGACAGGGAACCAACATAATTATCAAACTTGGTATATTCCCCCAGGAAAGTCAGGCGCACACTACCAATTGGACCATTACGCTGCTTGCCAATGATGATTTCTGCAGTACCCTTGTCAGGAGAATCAGGGTTATACACCTGGTCACGATAAATAAACATGATGACGTCAGCATCTTGCTCAATCGCGCCAGATTCGCGCAAGTCAGACATGACTGGGCGCTTATTCGGTCTTTGCTCCAGAGAACGATTTAACTGGGACAAGGCAATCACCGGGCAATGCAGTTCTTTCGCCAGGCCCTTCAAATTTCTGGAAATTTCAGAAATCTCAGTCGCACGGTTTTCGCCAGCGGAATTGGCCGACATCAATTGCAAATAGTCGACGATCACCAGGCCCAGCTTGCCACACTGACGTGCCAGACGACGGGAGCGTGCGCGCAATTCTATAGAACTCAACGCCGGCGTTTCATCAATATACAGTTGCGCTTCATTCATTTTTTGAATGGCGTGCGTCAGGCGTGGCCAGTCTTCATCAGTCAATTTGCCGACGCGCAAACGGCTCTGATCCAGGCGTCCTACCGAGCCCAGCATACGCATGGCCAACTGAGCCCCCCCCATCTCCATGGAAAACACGGCGACTGGCAAGCCGCTGTCTATCGCCACGTTCTCACCGATGTTCAGTGAGAAGGCGGTCTTACCCATCGACGGACGGCCAGCTACAATCACCAGATCACCAGGCTGCAAGCCTGAAGTCATTTTGTCCAGATCAGTGAAGCCAGTCGGCACACCGGTAATATCATTTTGATTGTCGCGGTTGTACAGCTCGTCTATGCGTTCGACCACCTGGGTCAGCAAGGGCTGAATCGCCTGAAAACCCTGAGCACCGCGTGCGCCTTCTTCAGCAATAGCAAAAATCTTGGACTCAGCCTCGTCCAGCATTTGTTTGACCTCTTTACCCTGCGGATTGAAGGCATTGCCAGAAATTTCATCCGCGACGGTAATTAGCTTACGCAATACACCGCGGTCACGGACAATTTCTGCATAGCGACGGATATTTGCAGCGGAGGGGGTGTTTTGTGCCAGCGCATTCAGGTAAGTCAGGCCACCGGCATCTTCTGCCTTGCCTGTACTAGTCAGCGCCTCAAAGACGGTAATGACGTCAGCCGGACGCGAGCTATTAATGAGTTTGACCATGCACTGGAAGATAATCCTGTGGTCGTAACGATAAAAATCTTCTTCGCCGATAAAATCGGCGATACGGTCCCAGGCCGCGTTATCCAGCAATAGGCCACCCAGAACAGATTGCTCTGCTTCTATGGAATGGGGGGGGACGCGTAGTGCGTCAACTTGAGGATCAGAACCAGCTTTCATGGCGCGCATTATAACCGTTAAACCAGACTATCAGAGCGTTCAAAGTACGAGAAGATGGCGAGTTTGTGACAAGTTTGTGACAAACAGACAAATAACGAAAAATTTCTCTCAAACATGAAAAAAGCCGGGAATCCCCGGCTTTTTCAGCGTTTTGCAAAAAGCAAATTACGCGTGTTCGCCCACTACTGCAACATTAACGTCAACAACAACGTCAGTGTGCAAAGCAACGGAAACACTGTGTTCACCAGCGATCTTCAACGGACCTTGTGGCAAACGCACTTGTGCTTTTTCTATCGCGAAACCTTGTTTAGTCAGGACTTCAGCGATATCTGCGTTAGTGACGGAACCAAACAAACGGCCATCTACACCAGATTTTTGTGTGATTTGAACAGTCAAACCAGACAGTTTTTCGCCTTGAGCTTGAGCAGTTGCCAATTTAGCGGCCGCTGCTTTTTCCAGTTCAGCGCGTTTTGCTTCGAATTCAGCAACTGCAGCTGTCGTTGCACGACGAGCCATACGTTGTGGAATCAAAAAGTTACGTGCATAACCGTCTTTAACGCGAACTACATCACCCAGATTGCCGAGATTAACGACTTTATCCAACAGAATAACTTGCATATTTTTCTCCTTTACCTTGTCGTCAATTACGCTGTGTGCAAATCAGTGTATGGCAGCAACGCGAGGTAACGTGCACGTTTGATTGCAGTGTCAACTTGACGTTGATACAGCGCTTTTGTACCGGTCAAACGTGCTGGCATGATTTTGCCGTTTTCTTGCACGAAATCTTTCAGTGTGTCGATATCTTTGTAGTCAACTTTTTCTACATGTGCTGCTGTGAAGCGGCAGAATTTTTTACGCTTGAACAAAGGATTTTGTTGTTGGCGCTTTTGCTTCAATTTGCTTTTGTCGAATTTTTTACCGAATGCCATTTTTGGCTCCTAATCTAGTAAAGTTGTCCCGAATTCAGTGACGTGAAAAACGAGACTTTTGCTATTGCGATTTTTGCGCGCTAAAAAACCAGTGAATTCCATGGGCTGCTCCAGGGCAATTTCTGTAAACCGCTGGGATATTTCACCAGCAGCCATTGCAGAAATTTCAAACTCGACCTGCCGAACTGTGTTCGCCTCACGAGTTTCTGAACTATGCATCAAGGTAGCAGAAGCTATCGGGATACCGGCCGGGGTGTAACGCAATGCGCTTTTTTCCACAATCCGTGCTACGAGCTTCAGCTGATTCACTATTTTTTACGCGACCTTTGTCAATTATTAAGCAGCAGGCGCTTCAACACGTTGCGCTTTTGCAGCATCTTCTTTCTGAACAGCTTTCATCATAGGAGAAGGTGTTGTTTCTGCTTTTTTCAATTTGACTGTCAGGTGACGCAAAACAGCATCATTGAATTTAAATGCTGTTTCCAACTCGAGCAGAGTTTCAGCATCGCATTCGATGTTCATGCAAACATAGTGCGCTTTAGCCAATTTTTGAATCATGTAAGCCAGTTGACGACGGCCCCAGTCTTCAACGCGATGGATTTGACCACCACGAGCTACAACACTTGCCTTGTAGCGTTCGATCATTGCAGGAACTTGCTCGCTCTGATCGGGATGTACGATAAATACGATTTCATAATGACGCATATATTCTCCTTGTGGACAATAAAATAGCCCGCCTCGGCGTCAAGACGAGTGCGGGAAGAGGAAAGCCGATAATAATAACCCAGTTTTTCATATTGATCAATTGGATCAGTGGCTTAGCTGCTTTATAGGCCAATTTAGACGTTAAAGTGAGGTATTTCTTCACATTTCGGATAGATCTCGAGGATTTTGACTTGCATATTCAGCTCTACTGTATAAAAATACAGACTGCTTGTATATACAGCACCTTCACACTAGAAAACACCATGCTTAAACTCACCGCCCGCCAGGAACAAATTCTTAACCTGATCAAAGATGCCATTCAAAACACAGGCTTTCCCCCTACACGCGCTGAGATTGCAACAGAATTGGGGTTTCGCTCAACCAATGCTGCAGAAGAACACTTGCAAGCACTGGCACGCAAAGGGGTTATAGAAATTGCGGCAGGTACCTCACGCGGCATTCGGCTGCTGGAATCGAAGCTGTCCAGCCATATCACCGGCAAACAACCGCCCCCACTTCACTCTACCTTGATGCAACTCAGCCTGCCACTGGTGGGCCGCGTCGCTGCTGGTTCGCCCATCCTCGCCAGCGAGCATATTGAATCCACTTACCATGTTGACCCTTCCCTGTTCTCTGCCAAACCTGACTTTTTACTCAAGGTACGCGGCATGTCTATGCGCGATGCCGGCATATTTGATGGCGACTTGCTGGCAGTAAAAAAAGCCGACAGTGCCCGCAATGGCCAGATCGTCGTTGCACGCCTGGGTAATGATGTGACAGTGAAACGCTATAAGAAGACTGGTAACCTGATAGAACTAATACCGGAAAACCCCGATTATCCTGTCATTAAAATCAGTGACACGGAAGAAGATTTCGCGCTGGAAGGGCTGGCGGTTGGCCTCATGCGCAACTGGGTTTGAGATTAACCTGTGCATGATTTTTGCCCTCTCAAGTATTTCATGCAAAGGCAGAATCACAAACTTATTGACACCAGCTTGCCACCAAACTTTCGTTAGCGGTTGACATAAAAAAACGTCCGGATATCCGGACGTTTTTCATTTCAGAAACATACATTACTTAGTGCTTGACCACAGTAGTATCAGCTGTTGCTTCTGTTGGAGCAGCTGCCGGTGTAGACGCCACCACGGCTACTGGTTCGTCAACCAAAGGAACGGGCTGGGATTCCAGTGCAATTTCGAGGACTTTGTCTATCCATCTTACCGGGATGATTTCCAGCTTGTTTTTGACATTATCAGGAATCTCAGTCAGATCCTTGGCATTTTCCTCAGGTATCAGCACAGTCTTGATACCGCCGCGATGAGCCGCCAGCAATTTCTCTTTCAAGCCACCGATAGGCAAGACTTCGCCGCGCAATGTGATCTCACCAGTCATGGCAACATCTGCGCGGACCGGGATGCCAGTGAACACGGATACGAGCGCCGTGGTCATGGCGATACCGGCAGATGGACCATCTTTTGGTGTTGCACCTTCAGGTACGTGGATATGAATGTCACTCTTTTCGAATACATCTGCCTTGATACCCAGACGCTTGGCGCGGCTGCGTACTACAGTGCGGGCTGCTTCGATCGACTCTTTCATGACATCACCCAGAGTACCAGTACGGATGACACCACCTTTACCTGGCATGGCGACAGCTTCTATAGTGAGTAAATCACCGCCCACTTCAGTCCAGGCCAAGCCAACGACCTGGCCAACCTGGTTATCCTTGACGGCAACGCCAAAGTCATAACGACGCACACCCAGGTACTTATCCAGGTTCTTGGAATTGACCGTGGCTTTTTTCTCGGTCTTTTTCAGCAAGAGCATTTTCACGACCTTGCGGCAAATCTTGGAGATCTCCCTTTCCAGCGAGCGCACGCCTGCTTCGCGTGTGTAATAGCGAATGATGTCACGCAAGGCACTTTCTGCCACGGTGATTTCGCCTTCTTTCAAACCATTGTTCTTGATTTGCTTAGGTAACAGATAACGTTGCGCAATGCTAGTTTTTTCATCCTCGGTATAACCCGACAGACGAATGACTTCCATCCTGTCGAGCAAAGCTGGCGGGATATTGTAGGAATTGGAGGTCGCTACAAACATCACATCAGACAAATCGAAGTCAACTTCGATATAGTGATCCGAGAAAGTGTGATTTTGCTCAGGGTCCAATACCTCTAGCAGGGCTGACGAAGGATCGCCACGGAAGTCAGCGCCCATCTTGTCCACTTCATCCAGCAAGAACAAAGGATTACGCACGCCAACCTTGGACAGGCTTTGCAAGATCTTGCCAGGCATCGAACCTATGTAGGTACGGCGATGACCGCGAATTTCTGCTTCATCACGTACCCCGCCCAAGGCCATACGCACGAACTTGCGGTTCGTTGCACGGGCAATGGATTGCCCCAGCGAGGTTTTACCAACACCAGGAGGACCCACGAGACACAGAATAGGCGCTTTCAGCTTGTCGACGCGCTGTTGTACTGCAAGATATTCCAGAATGCGTTCCTTGACTTTATCAAGGCCAAAGTGTTCGTCCTCCAACACTTTTTCAGCATTCGTCAAATCATTATTGACCTTGGATTTTTTCTTCCATGGCAAATTGACGATGGTGTCGATGTAATTACGCACGACAGTAGCTTCTGCCGACATCGGTGACATCATCTTGAGTTTTTTCAACTCGTTCTGTGCTTTGTCGCGGGCTTCTTTAGGCATTTTGGCAGCCAGGATTTTTTTCTCCAGCTCGTCAATATCGGCGCCTTCTTCACCCTCGCCCAGCTCTTTCTGTATCGCCTTGACTTGCTCGTTCAGGTAATACTCGCGTTGGGATTTCTCCATCTGGCGCTTGACGCGACCACGGATACGTTTTTCGACTTGCAAGATGTCAAGCTCGCCTTCGAGCTGGCCCAGCAAATGCTCAAGACGTTTTGCCACACTGAAGATTTCCAGAATGACTTGTTTCTGCTCCAGCTTCAAAGGCAGGTGCGCGGCGATGGTATCGGCCAGGCGGCCAGCATCATCAATACCAGACAGAGAGGCAAGAATTTCTGGTGGAATCTTTTTGTTCAGTTTGACGTACTGATCAAATTGCTGAACGATGGCGCGACGCATCGCCTCCACTTCTGACTCATCACCTTCGTCAACGGCGATAGGTGTCAGATCAGCAAAGAAATGCGATTCAGAATCATGAATCTTGCTGATACGTGCACGTTGCGCACCTTCAACCAGCACCTTGACGGTGCCGTCGGGCAATTTCAGCATTTGCAAGATATTGGCAATACAGCCAATTTCATAAATATCGTCGGCAGAAGGCTCATCCTTGGCAGCCGCTTTTTGGGCAGCAAGCATGATGCTCTTGCCCTGATCCATGGCGGCTTCAAGCGCTTTAATGGATTTGGGGCGTCCCACAAACAAGGGGATTACCATGTGCGGGAATACAACAACATCACGCAGTGGCAATAACGGCAATTGGGTTTGTTCGGTAATCAGAGTAGTCGTCATGGCGCACCTTTCATAAATACTGGTTAACAATGTTGGCGCACTGGGCGGAAACACAAGCCCATTCTGGAAAAAAACAATAAAAAAAGCCACTCAGAGAGCTTCCCCGGGTAGCTTTACGATTGAAGCCAGAATCGTTTTGTTAAATCATTGTACTTCGAAACAATTTAAAACAAGGCAAATAAATAAAAAATGGGGAGTTAACTCCCCATTTTTCTTACTTCATGGCAAACAATGCTATCAGGCTCCAGCCACTTTTGGTTGCTCATGGTAAATCAGCAAGGGTTTTGCACCATTGGTGATCGTGCTTTCATCAATGACAACCTTCTCCACATTCTGGTGGCTAGGCAAGTCATACATGACATCCAGCAAAGCATGCTCAAGGATGGAACGCAAACCACGAGCACCAGTTTTACGCATAATAGCCTTTTTGGCAATCGCCTGCAAAGCCGCCGGGCGGATTTCCAGTTCGGTACCTTCCATCTCCAGCAATTTTGCGTACTGCTTGATCAGGGCATTTTTTGGTTCTACCAGGATTTGGATCAGGGCAGCTTCGTCCAATTCATTCAAAGTGGCAATCACAGGCAAACGGCCTACCAGTTCAGGAATGAGACCAAACTTGATCAGATCTTGCGGCTCAGCATCTTGCATGACCTCGCTGGCGCTCTTTTCCGCCTGGCTCTTGACGCTGGCTGAAAACCCTATGCCACTGCGCTCAGAACGGTCAGAAATGATCTTGGCCAGGCCATCAAATGCACCACCACAGATGAACATGATGTTTGTCGTATCAATCTGGATGAAATCCTGATTCGGATGCTTTCGACCACCTTGAGGTGGCACGGATGCCATCGTACCTTCAACCAGCTTCAGCAAAGCTTGTTGCACACCTTCACCGGAAACGTCACGGGTAATTGATGGGTTGTCTGATTTACGGGAAATCTTATCAATTTCATCAATATAAACAATGCCCTTTTGCGCACGCTCGACTTCATAGTTGCAATTTTGCAGCAATTTTTGAATGATATTCTCGACGTCTTCACCAACATAGCCCGCTTCGGTCAGGGTAGTCGCATCGGCAATGACAAAAGGTACATTCAGCATGCGCGCCAGGGTCTGCGCCAGCAAGGTTTTGCCGGAACCAGTCGGACCTACCAGCAAGATATTACTCTTTGCCAATTCAACATCGTCTTTTTTGCCCAAATGCTTGAGACGCTTGTAATGGTTGTACACCGCGACTGCAAGGATACGTTTGGCACCCAACTGACCAATCACATACTGGTCCAGCAAGTCAGTGATTTCTTGCGGCGTAGGCAATTCAGTTTTCGCGCTGGCAATATTATCAATCTCAGACACTTCGTCACGAATGATGTCATTGCACAAGTCAATACACTCGTCGCAAATGAATACGGATGGCCCTGCTATTAATTTTTTAACCTCATGCTGACTCTTGCCGCAAAACGAGCAATAGAGCAACTTTTCTCCGCTGGAGGATTTTTTATCGGGCATGATACGTATATGAAATAAACAAAATTAATCTATAAAACTGATGATTAAGCTGCAGCTTGACAAAACTTTACACAGGCCTTGCCCGCGCAAACCAACCACAAATTTCCTCAGCTTCTTGGTCTTGCATATTACCTGCAAAAACGGCTTTCGTCATGACATCAATATGCAACTATGGGGAGCAATGAGACATTATAGAACAGAATGAAAAAACGCCCGGACCGTTACGGAACAGGCGTTCTTGTTTTGATAAGCTACGTAAGTGAGCAACTCAAGCGCGATGCGCCAGTACCTTATCGATCAGACCATACTCTGCAGCAGCGTCCGCCGACATGAAATTATCACGATCTGTGTCCTTGGCAATTTGCTCCAAGCTACGACCAGTTTTTTCAGCCAGGATACCATTCAAACGTTCGCGCAAATACAAAATTTCACGTGCCTGAATTTCAATATCAGATGCCTGTCCTTGAGCGCCGCCCAGAGGTTGATGAATCATGATACGGGAATTTGGCAAAGAGAAACGCTTGCCCTTGGCACCGGCAGCCAGCAAGAAGGCACCCATGGATGCCGCCAGGCCAGTACACAAAGTTGACACATCAGGCTTAATAAACTGCATGGTATCGTAGATTGCCATACCAGCAGACACCGAACCGCCTGGAGAGTTGATGTAGAGTGAAATATCCTTATCAGGATTTTCACTTTCCAAAAACAGCAACTGTGCGACGATGAGGTTGGCAGCCTGGTCATTGACCGGACCAACCAGGAAAATCACACGCTCCTTGAGCAAGCGGGAATAGATGTCGTATGCACGCTCACCTCTGCCGCTTTGCTCAATCACCATAGGCACCATGCCCAGCATGTTTGTGTCCAGTGCCGAATTACGGATGATGCCTGTCATGTGTTTTCCTTTATTTGTTACGCTTGTGCGTTGTTACCCATCAATTCGTCGAAAGGCAGAACTTTGTCTGTTACCTTCGCTTTACCCAGCACATAGGTAACGACGTTTTCTTCTAATACAAGGGCTTCAACTTCAGCAAGACGATTGCGGTCGCTAAAATAATACTTAACGACTTGCTGTGGATCTTCATAGCTTTGGGCAAAATCTTCAACTTGCGCTTTGATTTGCTCGGTTGTTGCTTGCAGACTGTTCGCCTTGACCAGTTCAGCCAGGATCAGACCCAAACGAACGCGACGTTCAGCTTGTGCATTGAACAAATCAGCCGGGAAAGGCACGTCTTTTACATTCATGCCGCGCTGCGCCATGTCCTGACGTGTCATTTCTGCCAGACGCTCACCATCTTGTGCAACCAAAGTCTTGGGCACGTCGAATTCCACTACCTTGACCAGTGCGTCCATGACACTTTCTTTAGTCTTGGCTTTGACGCGACCACGTACTTCACGCTCCAGGTTTTCCTTGATGTCGGTACGCATCTTGACCAGATCGCCATCTTCTACGCCGAGCATTTTTGCAAATTCGGAATCTACTTCAGGCATGTGCGCCCATTCCAGTTTTGTCAAAGTGATCGTGAATTCTGCAGTTTTACCGGCAACATCCTTGCCATGGTAGTCTTCAGGGAATGCCAATGGGAAAGTCTTGGATTCGCCAACTTTCAAACCGATAGTTGCTGTTTCAAACTCAGGCAACATGCGGCCTTCGCCCAGTACGAATGCAAAACCATCAGCTTTGCCGCCAGCAAATTCGACGCCGTCGATCTTGCCAACAAAGTCTACTGTAGCACGGTCGCCATTCTGTGCGGATTGATCTGCACCGCCGTCGCCGTGCGCACCCTGCTCGCCTTTAACGTGGAAATGCACGCGTTGTTTGCGCAGGATATCGATAGTTTTGTCTATTTCAGCATCAGTCACATCAGATTTGACTTGCTCTACTTCGGCAGCAGACAAATCACCGACTGTGATTTCTGGATATACTTCAAAAGTTGCATCAAATGCCAAGCTACCTTCAACCACGTCTGATCCAGACTTTGGTTCTATGCTTGGATAACCAGCAACACGCAATTTGTTTTCGTTTGCAGCAGCAGCAAAAGCCTGGCCGACTTTATCGTTCAGAACTTCTGTTTCCACTTGATAGCCGTATTGAGCGGCTACCATTTTCATAGGTACTTTACCAGGACGGAAACCAGGCGCTTTTGCTGTACGTGCACGCTGTTTCAAACGCTTTTCAACTTCTGATTGCACATCGGCGATCGGGAAGGAAATCGTCAAGCGGCGTTCCAATTTATCTAAAGTTTCGACTGCAGTTGCCATGAAAATCGTCCAAATAGTAAAAATTCTGTGGTGCGAGGAGGGGGACTCGAACCCCCACACCATTGCTGGCGTCAGGACCTAAACCTGGTGCGTCTACCAATTTCGCCATCCTCGCGGGATGTATGTTTATGTTCACCGGCGCAATGCCGCCACACGTTGAGCACGGCCGTCATAAAAAGCAAAGGGCGACCCGAAATTCAAGCGTCGCCCAAAACTGATGTATGTGGCATTACAACTCCAGCCCGATATTCTACTGGATTTTACCAGCGTGTGCCTTATTTTTTTAAATGCAAGGACAATACACGTCCCAAGACTGAGGTTAATCCACCTTTATCCCTTGCTGACACACTCGTGGCAGCAAGGGGCAGGCCCTAAACGCTGGTCTTCTTAACCCTGAACCAGGCCGCGTACAATGCCGGCAAGAATAACAGTGTCAAGGCAGTTGCAATAATCAGGCCGCCCATGATGGCGACTGCCATCGGGCCCCAGAACACAGAGCGCGACAAAGGTATCATTGCCAATACAGCTGCTGCAGCCGTCAGGATAATGGGACGGAAACGGCGCACTGCCGATTCCACAATCGCTTCCCATGGTGGCACCCCCTCACCTATATCATGCTCAATTTGGTCGATCAGAATCACCGAGTTACGGATAATCATACCGAACAGAGCAATCACACCGAGCTGCGCCACAAAACCAAACGGACGTTGCAGTATCAACAAGGCCATTGCTGCCCCTGCCACCCCTAAAGGTCCGGTCAAAAAGACCAGCAGCGATCTGGAGAAACTATGCAACTGCAACATCAGCAAGGTGAAGATGATAAAGATGACCAATGGCACATTCGCCGCAATCGATTCTTGCGCCTTACCACTGTCCGCCGCAGCACCAGCCAACTCTATCTTATAACCAGGTAAAAGACTGGCCCTGATTTCATCCAGCTTTGGTGATACCTGGCTCGAGACCGTTGGGCCTTGTATGCCATCAACCACATCAGATTGCACCGTTACCGCCCACTCGCGCCCCTCACGCCAGACGACGCCAGGCTCCCACGCAAGGTTGATACGCGCCACTTGCGACAAGGGCACATATTTGCCGCTAGCTGTTGGTACATTGGCATTTCCCAAAGCTTCAACGGTAGAACGTTCATCCACTGGCTGACGTACCACGATGTCGATGAGCTTGTTGCCATCACGGAACTGCCCCACGTTAGAACCAGTAAGGATAGTATTTGCTGCCCGCATCACAGATTGCGATGTAATACCGAGTGCACGCAATTTATCCTGATCCAGATCGATACGTACCACCTTGACCGATTCGTTCCAGTTATCGTTCACACCAACCGTATTGGGATTAGCGCGCATGACTTCTTTGACGCGATCAGCAATTTCCCTGACTTTGCTTACTTCCAGGCCTGTTACACGGAATTGCACTGGATAAGGAACTGGAGGGCCGTTCGGCAAAAGTTTCACACGACCGCGCACTTCAGGAAAATCTGTCTTGAAAGCCTCAATGATTTTCAAGCGCAAGGCTGCACGCGCCTTCAGATCCTTAGGCAAGACCACGATTTGCGAAACGTTGGTTTGCGGGAAAATCTGATCCAGTGGCAAGTAGAAACGTGGGCTACCCGTACCGACATAACTGGTGACACTTTCTACGCCCTCCTGCTTCTGGATGAAGGCTTCAAACTTCATGGCTTGCGCCTCTGTCGCCTTAAAGGAAGACCCCTCGGGCAACCACAATTCCACCATCAACTCAGGGCGACTGGAATCAGGGAAGAATTGTTGTTCAATAAACTTGAATCCATACACCCCCAGCATAAACACCCCAAGCGTAATGACGATCGTGGTTTTGCGCCAGGTAACGCACCAGTTCACCAATGCACGGAAGCGGGTATAAAACGGCGTATCAAAAATCTCATGCTCACTCCCCCCAGAACCTCCATGCGGCTTGACCTTCAGCAGCAGATAGCCCAGATAGGGTGTAAAAATAACCGCCGCGAGCCATGAAATCAGCAAAGCCAGGGCATTCACCGAGAACATCGAGAAGGTGTATTCACCGGCAGCAGATTTAGCCAGGCCAATTGGCAAGAACCCCGCAGCCGTAATCAGGGTGCCGGTCAGCATAGGCATTGCGGTGGAAGTATAGGCGAAGGTCGCTGCATCAAAGCGCGAGAACCCCTCCTCCATTTTCCTGACCATCATTTCTACAGCAATAATCGCGTCATCAACCAGCAAACCTAGGGCAATAATCAATGCCCCCAGCGATATCTTGTGCAAATCGATATCTAGTATACGCATGAACAGGAAGGTGATTGCCAACACTAACGGTATCGTCAAACCAACGACCAGGCCCGGCCAGATATCCAGCCGAAAAGGCTTGGTATGCAAACCCAGTGCCAGAAAACTGACTACCAAGACGATAATCACAGCCTCTATCAAGGTGCGAATAAATTCTCCAACTGAAGACTTGACGGCATCCGGCTGATTGGTAACTTGTTCCAATGTGATGCCAACTGGCAATTTGGCCTTGATTGCAGCCACGTCGATTTGCAGACGCTTGCCCAGAGCGATGATGTTCCCACCCTTGTCCATGGAGATACCAAGGCCGACAACTTCTTTGCCGTTGAAGCGCATTTTGTCTTGAGGAGGGTTTTTATACTCGCGCTTGACCGTTGCAAAATCGCCGAGACGGAAAGTCGTACCATTGGCGCGCAACTGCAAATTCTCCAACTCTTTCACTGTCATCAGTGCGCCAGAAATCCTTACTTGCAAATTATCTGTGGAAGTTGTCAAAACACCCGTGGCTTCAACCCCATTCTGCGAATTGATTTGCCCGACGATAGTCTCAAAGGGAACACCCAGTTGCGAGAACTTTTTCTGAGAAAACTCAATGTTGATTTTCTCATCCTGCACTCCAAACAACTCAACTTTGGATACAGAAGGAATACGCAGGAATTGCTGACGCACAAAGTCTGCATATTCCTTTACTTCTTCATACTTGAATCCATCGCCAGACAAGGCAAAGATGGAACCATAAGTATCACCAAACTCATCATTGAAAAACGGGCCTACGACGCCAGGTGGCAAAGTCCCGCGCATGTCGCCGATTTTCTTGCGCACCTGATACCAGGATTGCGCCGTATCTTTGGGCGGCGTGGACTCACGTAGTTGCAGAATGATTAAAGTCTCACCTGGCTTGGAGTAGCTGCGTATGGTATCTATGTACGGCGTCTCTTGTAGCTTTTTTTCCAGCTTGTCAGTCACCTGATCAGCCATTTGCAGAGCCGTAGCGCCTGGCCATATAGCCCGCACGACCATTGCACGAAACGTAAATGGTGGATCCTCATCCTGCCCCAGCTTGCTATAACTCAGTATGCCACCCAACAAAAGTACCACCATCAGATAGCGCGTCAGCGGGATGTGCTCCAGCGCCCATCTGGATAAATTGAACCCACGTGAAGAATCGCTCATTTGGCCGCTCCTGCGACCGCTGCCGGGGCAGCATTGCTTGCTGCCACAGTCTTGGCCGGGGCCGCCTCAACACCAAGAATAGTGACTTTCTGGCCGTTTTTCAGCAGGTTGGCTCCAGCGGTCACTACCACCTGACCGGGCTTGACACCTCCAGCCAGCAAAGCTTCTTCCCCATAAGAACCGGCAACTTGCACAGGCACCAGCCTGACTACTCCAGATTCAACCACCCAGACTGAAGACGCATTTTTTTCCTGAAACAAGGCAGTCAAAGGCACCTTGATTGCATTATTAGGATTTTTTGCATTGAAGCTGACATAAGCTGTCATGCCGAGTTGCACATCCTTATTATCACCAGCAATGCTCACCTTGGCTGTGTAAGTGCGCGTCACAGCATCGGCTATTGGTGACAATTCACGCAATTTTCCAGGCATGGATTGACCAGGATTGGCCCACAAGCGCACATTGACATCCGTCATCTGACGAATGGAATTAACTTTATCTTCAGGAATGCCGACCACAACGTCCATGGCCCCCATTTGCGCCACCCGTACTACTGATGTGCCAGCCGCGACCACCTGGCCTACCTCTGCATCAATGCCTGTGACGACACCATCGACATCGGCCACCAGACTGGTGTATGACGACTGGTTGGACTGGTTTTTATAAGCAGCCAGTGCCTGTTCGTAAGTAGATTGCGCCGCCTTGGCTGCCACTTCTTTGCCATCCAGCACTGCTGCAGCGACAAAATTCTTGGAACGCAATTCTTGATAACGTTTCAGCTCTGCCCTGGCTAAATCACGATTGCTCTCGGCTGCGGTCAAACCTGCCTTGGCCTGGACTTGCGCCAGCGCCAGGTCTTGCGGATCAAGCTGCATCAATACCTGACCGCGCTTGACCATGCTACCTGTATCTACCTTGCGCGCGACAATTTTGCCAGGAACACGAAAACCCAGGCGCGACTCTACACGTGGACGTACCTCACCAGGCAGTTCAGCATTGATATCTACATTGCTGCTTGCCAGGGTAATCGTTCTGACGGGACGGATATCCTCAGTTTTCTCAGCAGGCTTGGAACAAGCGAGCAATAGTGTCGCAGAAGCAAGGATGAAGGCGAATGGAACAGCGCGCCTTCCAGCAAACTGCCTCGCTTGAGGATGGATGGTAGTTTCTGGTGTTAACACAGGAGTTTTCCTTTACTATGCAGGCTTTCCGGGCCGGAACAAAACGGGTAAGAGCTAAAATATGAGCCAGTTTTTTATTAATTTTTTATATTGACTACATGCTACTATCAAATAACTGACTTTGCGGTTAGTAATTATAGTTAAGCATCTTGTTTTTGCCAATGACTTTTCGGTCATTAAGATTTTTCATGGAATTTAACTCTACAAATGTCGGTCGACCATTACGAAAATTTCCCTGTTGCCTCGCTCTTGCTTCCTGCCAGGCTCAGACCAGCAGTAAAAACTATCTATGCATTTGCCCGCAGTGCAGATGATATTGCAGATGAAGGCGATGCAAACCCGGAACAAAGACTTAGGCAATTAGCTGAATATGAACATGAACTCGACCGCATAGAAAAAAATACTAGCAGCGAATCACAACTATTCAAGGCACTTGCTGCCATCATCAGCAAATATGACCTGCCTATACAGTGTTTTCGCGATTTACTGTCCGCATTCAAGCAGGATGTTGTTACTACCAGATACGCTGACTTCCCAGACCTTCTTGATTACTGCGCACGCTCTGCCAATCCGGTGGGCAAGCTGATGCTGCACCTGTACGGAGAAGCCAGCGCAAAAAATTTGCAGGATTCAGATGCCATTTGCAGCGCACTACAACTGATTAACTTTTGGCAAGATGTCGCCATAGACTGGCAAAAACAAAGAATTTACTTGCCTCTCGATGACTTGAACCGTTTTGGCATAAGCGAACAACACATATCCAGCGGCATGCAAAATGACGACTGGCGCAATATGATGCGCTTTCAGGTCGCGCGCGCGCGAAATCTGATGCTGTCAGGTAGTGACCTGTCCACCCGACTGCCTGGCAGGCTGGGATGGGAATTGCGTCTTGTGGTCCAGGGCGGACTGCGCATCCTCGAAAAAATCGAGGTCGTCGATGGCAATGTATTTCAGCACAGACCCAAGCTAGGGAAAACAGACTGGCTCAAGATTGCCTGGCGCGCTACTCGCATGTAATTACAAACCACTCTAAAACCGGGCAAACGATTGCTAACGTCATACAGTGTTAAAAAGCCGCTGGAATCTTTAAATCATTCCTGTTTTCGACCAATAGCAATAGGAGATATGCAGGAATGAACTTAAAATCAATCTCTCAATTACGTTAAACAAGCTAGGCCCGACACAACGCTGATCAGAGAACGGACCTGCGATGAATTCTGGAGTCTGAATGCAAACTTGTATATGTCGTTGCACGTTCCTACTATCTTTATTGTCACTGAGCGGCTGCACCGTGATTGCGATAGCTGATGCTGCTGTTTCAACAACTGTCAAAGTCGGCAGTGCCGTAGTGGGAACCGCAGTCGATGTCACCCGTGCAGGTGTGCGGGCTGTTACCAGCAGTGACAGCGAGGACCACAGTGACAAAGCAGACAACAGCAACGATGGCGACTCAAGCAACAGCAATCACAACAAGTAAACCCTGCATTTTGTACGTTAGCCCACTCAATATCATGCCAACAGCATTGCAAATTGCCAAGCACAAACAAGTGCAGAACGCTGCCAAGACAGTACTGGCGCGCCTGGCAAGCATGATCACCGACCATGATACCGAGCAAAGCATTGCAGAAAAAGCCTATGCCATGCTTTGCGAATCGGGTTATCGCGATACCTGGTATCACCAGTGCCCTGCCCTGGTCTTGCTTGGTTCACGTAGTTGCGTCTCCATTTCTGGCAACGACTATCAACCCGGCAAAGAAATGGTCGGAACTTCTAACCTAATCACCGTCGATTTAAGCCCAAGCCATCAAGAATATTGGGGTGACTGTGCCCGCTCATTTGCTGTAGAAAATGGGAGAGTCACCCTTACTCCGCAGTCGCTTGAGTTCCGCAATGGACTTTGTTTTCAACAACACCTGCACGCCCAAATGCTGGAAACAGTGACACCAAAAACCACTTTTGGTCAGTTGTTTGACTGGGCTAATTTGCGCATACGGCAAAATGGTTTCGTGAATCTGGATTACCGCAATAATGTAGGTCATAGCATCGTCACGGATCGCGACGACAGGCAATACATCCAATCAGATAACAGACTGGAATTAGGTGAAATATCCTTTTTTAGCTTTGAACCCTTCATTCGCCTGAAAGGCGGGAAATGGGGTTTCAAACACGAAGGAATTTTTTACTTCAATGAGCAAGGCAAGCTCGAAGAGCTATAAGCCTGCAAACTTAATGTAAGTTGCTTGTTATTTGAGAATGAAAAAGGCTGGGCAGATAAATATCTGCCCAGCCTTTTTTCTTATACTAACTACAGTTAAGTCTTGGCGCAATCGACCACAATATTGGCAGACGCTGCTGGATTAGCGGCATCAACAACACCCGTACCGCCAGTCACCTTACAAGTCTGGCCTGTAGGTTGTGTATCCACGGTGACATTGAAAGGCTTACCAGTCAACCAGCTCCAGCCAAACAAATAATTGCCAGGTGCGCTGACTGCATATTTATCAGCATAGCCATCAACAGTATTCACCAAGGTCAACACTGTTCCTGCAGTCAAACCATTGACCGTAAACTTGACCGGCACCGCAGGCACGCAAGTGACTACTGACGTCAATGCTGCTGGCAAATTGGCATTACTGGCTGTACCAGTGCCGTTGGCAACCGTACAGTATTGTGAAACTGGCGGTAAGCCGACCGAAATTGCGTAAGTCGTTCCACTCACAACAAAATCGGTAAACTTAAAGCTGCCATTCGCAGTGACATTAGCTTTGTATAGATTATTGTTGAGCAAGATCATGGAAGTACCATCAGTCATGCCTGCAACCGTGCCGCCCAAAGGTACATTTGGCGTACAGGTGACAGCAATATTATTGACAGCAGCCTCGCCACTCATTTTGCCGCTACCATTTGCGACTGTGCAATTAACAGAATTTGGCTGCTGAGCAACACTAATGGTGTAATTGCCATTACTAGCTACATTGAATTGGAAAGTGCCATCTGCATACAATGTCTGAAGATAATTACCTTCATTACGCAAGGTAAGAGTATCGCCACTTCCCAAGCCAGTTACTTTTCCGCCCACGGTTGTGTAGACATACCCACCGCATCCGGCGAGAACTATGCCTGCGCCAGCTACCATTGCTGCAAATTTCGATTTATTCAAGATATTCGTCCGGATTGTTAATTTTTTCAAAAGCAGTGCTCGCTCTAAAGAGGCACAGTATAACGCGCCGCCTATTATACGTTCAGTCCTGACCAAGAAGACAGTTCTTCGTTTCGATTACACTATTAGGACTTACGCAAAACCGCCCCAACTGCGTTGCAGCTCCTAGCCGTACTAAAGTACTGTCTTCGTCGCTACGCCTTGTTGGAACAATTTTGCGTAAGTCCTTAATATGTTACGGCAAAATCATCCCTTTCCGATGTTTCAGGTCCTCGCAAAATCAGGAAATCTCATTAATTACCCTAATATCACCCTAATTTACATAAAATTATGTGTGAATATGTCGCTGAACTGTATCAGTTAATAATAAATTCATATTCTCCATGTAAACTGCGACAAACATCTCTTTAGGTGAGTCCCTTACTGATAAAAACTGCGCATGATATTTGTGGGCAGTGCCACAGTTTGTTAACATAGCTACTTTTTTGGCTTTCTCTGCCGCCACTTATTACAAAATCACGCATGTCTCCAGACGAATATTGCCAGCAAAAAGCTGCACAAAGTGGCTCCAGTTTTTACTATAGTTTCCTGTTTTTGCCCCAAGCCAGAAGGCGGGCAATTACCGCGCTGTATGCATTTTGCCGTGAAGTCGATGACGTTGTGGATGAAAGCACGGATGATATGGTGGCCCGTAGCAAGCTCGGGTGGTGGCGCAAGGAAGTCCAGGCCATGCTGGCGAACCAGCCCACACATCCCGTGACGAAGGCTTTGCTGCCGCATATGGCAGATTATCAGCTTGATGGCGCTCACCTGCAGGCGATTATCGATGGCATGGAAATGGACCTCAACCAGACCCGCTATCTCGACTTCAACGCCCTGCAAAAGTATTGCTGGCATGTCGCTGGCGTCGTCGGTATTTTGTCGGCCAGTATTTTTGGCATCACCAATCCGCAAACCCGGGAATTTGCCGAAAAACTGGGACTGGCCTTCCAGATGACCAACATCATCCGCGATGTCGGTGAAGATGCGCGCAAAGGCAGGATTTACCTGCCCGTGAACGAATTACAGCAATTTAATGTCACTGCGGCCGATATTCTGAATGCACGCCACAGCACGCAATTTGAGACTCTGATGCAATTCCAGTATGAGCGTGCGCAAAAACTGTATGAAGATGCCTTTGCCCTGCTGCCACCTGAAGACCGCAAGGCACAAAGAACAGGCTTGATCATGGCAGCGATCTATCGTGCCCTGCTGGTAGAGATACAACGCGATGGTTTCCATGTACTGAATCAGCGTATCTCGTTGACTCCCATACGCAAACTCTGGCTGGCCTGGAAAACCTACGTCCGTGGCTAAAAAAGATGCGCTGAAAAATAAATCTGTCGCCGTTATCGGCGCTGGCTGGGCAGGTTGCGCCGCTGCGTGCGAACTGGCACAACAAGGTGCGCTTGTCACTTTACTCGAATCCAGCCGAAATCTGGGTGGCCGGGCCCGTGGCGTTACGGTGCATGGACGCGAACTCGACAATGGCCAGCATATTTTGCTGGGTGCCTATACCGAGAGTTTGCGCCTGATGCGACTGGTTGGCATCGATACGCAAACTGCCTTGTTGAACTTGCCGCTACAAATGGTCTATCCAGCGCTGGAAGATGGCATGTCATTTATCGCTCCGCGCTTGCCTGCACCGCTACATTTATTGCTGGCACTGATTACCTCCGCTGGCCTGAGCTTCGCTGACAAAATGGCGCTCGCCAGGTTTTCTTCGACCGCACGCTGGATGGGCTGGCGCTTGAATGAAGATTGCAGCGTCATCGAATTACTGGAACGCTTTGATCAAACACCCCGGCTATGCCATTTGATGTGGATACCACTCTGCATTGCCGCCCTGAATACCCCGCCAGAGCGTGCCTCAGCCCAGGTATTTTTAAATGTTTTGCGTGATAGCCTGGGGGCAAACCGCGCAGCTTCTGACATGTTGATACCCCGGCTAGACCTGAGCCGCATCTTTCCGGAAAAGGCGGCTGAATACGTGCGTACACATGGCGGACAAGTTTTGCCAGCGCATACGGCAACAGGTCTTTTGCAAAACGAAAATGGCAAATGGCAAATAGAATTGAAGCAAGCCGAAGCACAAGCGCAGATCTATGATGCTGTCATACTGGCCAGTGATTTTGCCAATGCCGGCAGATTGCTGTCTACATTGCCAGCCAAAGACCAGGTAGCGCCATTAACTGTCATGGGTTACGAGCCCATCACTACCTGTTATTTGCAATATGCGCCAGGCGTGCGACTGCCAAGCCCTATGCTTGCCTTGCTAGACAATGTCGCGCAAAAAAAATGGGGACAATATGTATTTGACCGTGGGCAGCTTCAGCCAGACCAGGCTGGCCTGTTGGCAGTGGTCGTGAGCGTCTCACAAGCTGCGACAGAAATTGACAGAAATGAACTGGCCATGGATATCGCTGCACAGTTGACACAAAGCCTTGGCATGCAGGAACTGGCACAGCCAGTATGGCATCAATGTATTTCGGAAAAGCGCGCCACTTTCAGTTGCACGCCCGGCCTGAACAGGCCAGATAATCAGACAGCTTACTCTGGTCTGTATCTGGCAGGCGATTACACCAAAGGCGATTACCCTGCTACACTGGAAGGTGCAGTACGCAGTGGCATCACAGCCGCCCAGGCTATTGTCAAAGACGTGAAGGCAGCAAAAATCTAATCCTGAATTTCGCTATCAACATCGCGGATTCTGGATAAAGCTTCTTCTATCCTGTCCACACCTATGATGGTCAGGCCTTCGATTTTTTGTTTCGGCGCATTCGATTTCGGGATCATGGCAATGGAAAAGCCCAACTTGGCGGCTTCGCGCAAGCGTTCCTGCCCGCGTGGTGCTGGACGTATTTCTCCCGCCAACCCTACTTCACCAAACACAACCAGGCCGCGCGGCAGGGGTTTATTTCGCATGGAAGAGTTAATCGCCAACAGCACGGCCAGATCGGCCGCTGGTTCGGCAATCTTGACGCCTCCAACAGCATTGATAAAAACATCCTGATCAAAGGCTGCCACACCCGCATGCCTGTGCAACACAGCGAGCAGCATGGCCAGGCGATTTTGCTCCAGACCTACCGACAAACGGCGCGCATTGGGTGCGTGCGAACTGTCGACCAGCGCCTGTATCTCTACCAACAAGGGCCGCGTACCCTCTTGCGTGACCATGACACAGGAGCCGGCCACCTGGGTGTCATGTTGCGACAGGAATAAGGCGGAAGGATTGGATACACCTTTCAAACCTTTTTCAGTCATGGCAAATACACCCAGCTCATTGACAGCACCAAAACGGTTTTTTATAGCGCGCACCAGACGGAAGCTGGAATGGGTATCGCCTTCAAAATACAAGACCGTATCGACGATATGTTCCAGCACACGTGGGCCTGCCAAGGCACCTTCTTTGGTGACATGCCCAACCAGGATCATGGTGATATCCATAGTCTTGGCAACGCGCGTCAACTGGGCTGCGCATTCACGCACTTGAGCGACTGAACCAGGCGCTGAACTAAGGGCGTCAGAGTACATGGTCTGGATAGAATCAATGACCACGACCTGTGGCTTATGTTCGGCCAATGTATTCAGGATTTTTTCCAGTTGTATCTCAGCCTGCAATTGCAAGTCCTTGGCGTCCAGCGACAAGCGCTTGGCGCGCAGCGCAATCTGTGCACCGGACTCTTCGCCACTGACGTACAAGACTTTTTTAATACGCGCAAGGTTGGCCAAGGCCTGCAATAGCAATGTCGACTTACCAATACCTGGGTCACCACCGATCAGCACGACGCCACCAGCGACCAGCCCACCACCAAGCACGCGGTCAAATTCATCTATGCCTGTACCAAAACGCGGTACATCGAGCGCCTCGATTTCAGCCAGGTTCAACACTGGGGCGGATTGTGCCAGCCCCTGGGGTTTGACACTAAAACGATTACCGACTGATTCGACGATGGTTTCGACGAGCGTATTCCACTGTCCACAAGCGGGGCACTGCCCAGCCCATTTATTAACAATACCACCACATTCGGTGCAGGTAAAATTGGTTTTTGCTTTTGCCATGTTCAGACCAGGGAAATTTGCAGGGTTTACAACTTCTGCTCGCATCGATATGCCCGGCAGAAAACACTGATATTTTAACCAGTATTCAGCAAATAGCTTGCCTTATTTCACTAATTCGCCACAATTTTCATGGTATAAAGCTGCCAGAGACATTTCGTAGCAGGTAGACATAGAACATGAATAAAGCATGAAGAGCGGTTTTTACACGATCATGGCGGCGCAGTTTTTTTCTTCGCTGGCCGACAATGCCTTACTGATAGCCGCGATGGCACTGTTGACATTCATGCAATCCCCAGATTGGATGTCACCCCTCTTAAAGTTATTTTTTGTTTTGTCTTACGTCTTGCTGGCTCCGTTTGTTGGTGCCTTTGCCGACTCCCTTCCCAAGGGCAAGGTCATGCTCATCACAAACATGATCAAGGTTTTCGGCTGCGCCCTGATGTTTTTTGATGTGCATCCCCTGCTTGCCTATGCCGTCGTCGGCTTTGGCGCTGCTGCTTACTCGCCTGCCAAATATGGCATCCTCACCGAGCTGCTGCCACCAGAAAAGCTGGTTGCTGCCAATGGCTGGATAGAGGGGCTGACCGTGTCCTCCATTATCTTTGGCACGGTACTTGGTGGTGCACTGGTGAACTCCGACGTGTCTAAGACACTCATCGGCTTTGATTTCCCCTTGATCGACTTTAATATCACTACACCATCAGAAGCAGCTCTTTGCGTGATCACCGCCTGCTATGCAGCGGCAGCGTTATTCAATATGCGCATCCCTGATACAGGTGCACGCTACAAGCATCAGCAGCGCAACCCCATCAAACTGGTCACTGAATTTGCAGAATGCGTAACCATCCTGTGGAAAGATAAACTGGGTCAAATCACCCTGGGTGTTACTACTCTGCTATGGGGCACGGCGGCAACCCTGCAATTTATCGTACTAAAATGGGCAGAAAAATCTCTGCACATGACGCTGGACAAGGCTGCAATCCTGCAAGGTGTGGTCGCTATCGGTGTAGCCGTGGGTGCAGTCGCCGCAGCCCGTTATGTACCCTTGAAAAAATCCCTGAATGTCATGCCACTGGGTGTCGCCATGGGTCTGGTGGTCATCACAATGATTTTTGTGCACTCGCTCTGGGTTGCTTACCCATTGCTGATCCTGGTTGGCGCTTTGGCTGGATTCTTTGTGGTCCCTATGAATGCCCTGCTACAGCATCGCGGTCACGTGCTGATGAGCGCAGGACATTCGATTTCCGTCCAGAATTTCAACGAGAATCTGTCTGTTCTGACCATGCTGGCCATCTATACCTTACTGAATACCCTAGAGATAGACATCATGGTGATTATCGTGCTGTTTGGCCTGTTTGTGTCCAGCACCATTTATGGCGTCATGCGCAAGCACGCTGCCAATCAGCGCGAACATGACTCACTGGCATTGATAGGCGAACACAAGCATTGAACAGTGGGGGGCGTCGATGAGTCGCTCTTTTCGAGACACACGCGAGGTCTTATTGTGCGCGCTTGACCTTGACAGCGTCCGCACGCACAAACCAGTCATCCGGCAGCACCATACCCCGGCGGTATTCTTGCATCACTGCCAGACCATGCTGATCTTCCTGCATCAGCGCCAGCATGAGCGGTGTATTGGCGCTGGCAAAATAAGCCTGCATGCTATTGAGGATAGTATCTTTATCTTGCGTTGTACCCTCGCCTACCTGTGCAGGAGCCAGCCAATCCAGCCTATCCAATAGCAAGGCATGCTCAAAGTCTAGCGCTCGCACTTCTGATTGCGTCCATATCGCACCACGGTAATGATCCTGCGCCAAACCAGCCAGATGGCCATGCACAGGAATGAAGGTATCAACTATTTCTTCATCACGATAGAACAACCAGCCCAAGACCAATGCCTGCGCACTTTGCACAGCTTGCGGCAAGACTTGTTGCGCTAATGGATGCCTGGATAACTGCAATTGCTGGTCTATGATCTTGTGCAACTTCGCACCCAGACTGTCTGCCAGATTAGGGCCGAGATAGTCATACAAATCCGGTGGTGTCGCTACATCAGCATGATACAAATAGAATTTTGTCGCCAGTTCCAGATGTTGCAAGCCAGTTGCAGTCTGCAATAGAAAATCAAATTCACCTATCGTACTGGCACCCTTGTTATGCACCTGCAAGCCATGTGCATACAGCAAGCCATGGGCACGCAGATAGAATCCATAGAGCCGTTCTGCATACAGACCCAGGCGGCGTGAAGGATGTTGCTGTAACAGAAGGAGCAAGGGAGCAGGATCGCGATCAAGCTCAGCCAGCCAATCCGGCACTGCCTGCCTATTTGTGTAAGCTGCCGTTGCAAGCGTACCGTGCCAGAGAGGATCATGCTCATCCAGCAAACCCGGCGCGGTCAACATCCATGCCAGCACCCTTACATGCGGGTTATGGAGATGCTGCCACTGCCGATGAAATGCAATTTGTGCGCTCTCCATGTACGTCAACTTGCTGGCAGTGCTTTGATGGCCAGGCACAAATCTGCCCAGGCTTTGGCCTTGTCCGCTGGTTTGCGCAAGAGATAGGCAGGATGGTAGGTCGCCACTACAGGCACACCCTTGAATTGATGCAACTTGCCGCGCAATTGCCCTACTGGCGTTTCCAGATCCATGCCCAATAAGGACACTGCCGCAGTTTTACCAAGCGCCACGATGATTTGTGGTTTGATCAAGTCTATTTGTCTGTGCAAGTATGGCAGGCAAGCAGCTATCTCATCTGCGCTTGGTGGCCTGTCCTTGCCTTGTGCATCAGTAGGACGGCATTTAACGATATTGGCGATATAGCTTTGCTCTCCGCGAGGTACACCAAGCGACTTGAGCATATTGTCGAGCAACTGCCCAGCTGCACCAACAAAAGGCAAACCTTGCAGATTCTCGTTATAGCCAGGCCCCTCACCAACAAACAGCCATTTAGCCTGTTTGTCACCTGTGCCAAATACGGCTTTTTTTCTTCCCTCACACAAACCGCACTGACGACAGTTTTCCACCATGGGCTGCAATGCATCCCATGACAGCCTGGCAACCGCAGGTTCCTGAGCGATTTGCGCGATCTCATTTGCAGGCAGCACCCAGTCGCCTGGCTCCGGCATGCGTTCAAAAGCTTGCACTACCGGCTGGACTTTTGGCAGGTTCTTGGGCGGCACTACCTCAGGCTCTGACCAGGCTTTACTTACAGCCGGCGCAAGATTTGTTATTGCAGGCTCTGGAGCGTGTACAGCGACGGGCTCAGTTTGAATTTCTAAAGTGGCATGAGGCAGCACTGGCTCGGCATCCCGCAATAACCACAAGGGGCCCAAGCCTAGTTCGTGCAAGGCCCTTTGCCTGTTATAAGCATCAAAAATCTGCATCAACGCGTCCTCCGCATCACTATTGCATCTTCGCGCTGATTATCGTGCGCCGGGTAATACCCTTTACGCACTCCGATGGCCGCAAATCCTGCGCCCTCATAGACAGAAATGGCACGCACATTGCTGCGCCTCACCTCCAGCAAAATCGAAGAATAGGCTTGCTCATTGGTGTAGGCAAACAACTTGCCCATTAATAATTTTGCATAACCTTGCCCCTGGTATGACAGGTCCACAGCAAAATTAAGCAGATGCAATTCATCAAGTATCGGCATAACGACAAAGTAGGCAAACAAATCCAGTTCGACATTCCTGAAACCATAAGCTTCATAGCCACTGGAAAGAGAATCAGCAAAATTGCCGCGCGACCAAGGATGAGTGTACACCTGCTCTTCTATGCGCAGCATACGGTCAACATCGGCAAAGCCAAGCTTACAATAATGTGGTGTGATTAATTTCAATTCCATAATCAGGTCCATCAGCCTGCCGCTTTGCCAGCCTGAAGTTTGACTTGCTCACGCTCAGCCGTGGTCAGGGCGATCTTATTACGCAAGTACAGAGGTTGTGCCTGGTCAGCGGGCAAACCATGACCAGCAGCGAAATCCAGACGACCGAGTATGCCGACCTGCTTTGCATGCGGCATGCACGGCAAACTTCGATATCTCGCCTGCACAGCTTCAGGCAAAACCAGGCCATTCCCCAGCACCAATAGTGGATTCTCCAGGGTAATGGCAGCCAATGCCGCGTCCAATCTTGCCAAAGCAGGTGCACTTACCTCTGCCCACCCTGTTTCGTCATAGCAATATTGCGCCCAATACACTTCATTCATGCGCGCATCGAGTATGCAGACATACTCATTGCCAGTGACCTCTTCGCGCGCAGCTTCAGCCATGGCCAGCAAACTTACCACCGGCACGACTGGCAAATCAGCCCCGTAGGCCAGGCCCTGCACAATGCCGCAAGCTGTACGTATTCCGGTAAAAGCGCCTGGCCCGCAACCAAAAGCGATGGCATCACAATCCTGCAGGCGCACTCCGGCCTCCACAAGCAAGGCCTGTATCGCCGGCAAAATGCCCTGGGAATGTGTTTGTACGCCACTCAGTTCGCGGACAAAGAGCCCACCGTCAGCCAATATGGCTGCAGTGGCGACTTCCGTGGAAGTTTCAATTGCTAAAATTCTGGTCATACCCATATTTTACCGTGTTCCAACCGTTTCACGACTGGCTCTTTGCTTTACCTTACACCCTGAACCATCACTTCGTTTAAAATTGCATGATGAACTCGACAATGAATACCGAAGACATTTCCTCAGTAAAGGCTGACCTGGCAAAGAAAGACTGGCTGATCGCCTGTCTGTGCGCCGCCTGGTGTGACACCTGCAATTTCTACAGATCGTCCTTTGATGATCTGATGAGCAAGCATCCAGACAAATGCTTTGCCTGGATAGACATAGAAGACCAGGCGCATCTGGTTGATGAAGTGGATATAGAAAATTTTCCGACCATCCTGATCCAGCATCGCGATCAAGTCATTTTCCTGGGTACAGTCTTGCCAGACGCAAGCCAGTTACAGCGCCTGATCTCATCAATGACAGAAGAGTCCCCCAAGCAAACAGTCAAACGCAGCGCCCTTAACCAGGACGCCCCTGTGGGCTGGAATATACGGGAATTGATACTAGAGAGCTGAAACTTGCTAGCAAAAAGATGATTAACGATCTGCAGTAGAGAAGTCCTGCAGATCCAACAAGTATAATTCCGCCGCTAAAAAGACAAAAGGGACTAGATTTGCATCTAGTCCCTTAAATCTGGTGCGGCTGGCAGGAATCGAACCCACGACCCCTTGGTTCGTAGCCAAGTACTCTATCCAGCTGAGCTACAGCCGCGAAAAACAAGATTATAGCTGGACTCAGTGGAAATGAAAAGCCCCAAGCCCCAGATTATTTTTAAGCCTGACTAAAAGCCACCTTCAAACCAACACGGATCATCAGTCTTCACCCCGCCTCAAAAGCCAAAGGTAAAAAGACAAAAGGGACTAGATTTTCATCTAGTCCCTTTAAATCTGGTGCGGCTGGCAGGAATCGAACCCACGACCCCTTGGTTCGTAGCCAAGTACTCTATCCAGCTGAGCTACAGCCGCGAAAGACCAAGAGTATAGCACAGGCATTTTGATTTGATAAGCACCTGTGCCAAGTTTTTAGATTTCCACTTGCGAACCCACCTCAATGACCCGATTGCTAGGGATTTGATAAAAGTCCGCTGCATCACGGGCGATGCGCGACATGGCGACAAAAATACTTTCACGCCATGCTGCCATGCCGCTACCTGGGGTGGAAATGATTGTTTGCCGGGAGATAAAGTAAGAAGTCTCCATGGGTTCAAACGTCAAGCCATATGGTGCGCACAAGGCAAGTGCATTCGGAATATCTGGCTCATTCTTGAAGCCATAATAAACATCAATCTGATAACAGGCGTTCCCCATATCCGTCACCTTGATTCTCTCCGAGAAAGGCACCCAGGGAATCTCACGGTTATGCAAGGTCAGGAAAATCACACGCTCGTGCAAAATCTTGTTATGCGAAAGATTATGCAAGAGTGCATGTGGCACGCCATCTGCTTCGCCACGCAGGAACACCGCAGTGCCAGCAACGCGTACAGGAGGTGATACGAAAAGCGAAGCGAGGAAGTCTTCAAGGGGAATCGCATGCTTTTTCAGATTATCAAACACCAGTTCACGGCCACGCTTCCAGGTCAGCATAACAGTAAAGATCACCAGGCCAAGGAGGATAGGGAAATAGCCACCATGGAAGAATTTCAATGCGTTCGCCGAGAAAAGCGTCACATCAATTGTCAGAAAAAAGCCCGTAGCGAGAATACAAAGATAAATATTGTATTTCCAGCCATAACGAATGACAAAGAAGGTCAGCATCGAGGTCACCAGCATGGTACCGGTATTGGCAATACCATAAGCCGATGCCAGATTCGATGACGAGCCAAAACCGATTACCGCACCAACAACGACAGCCAGCTGCACCCAGTTAACTACAGGGATATAAATCTGACCAATTTCTTTGGATGAGGTATGAACGATTTCCATGCGCGGCAAAAATCCAAGAGAAATTGCCTGCTTGGTCATGGAGAAAGTGCCAGATATAGTCGACTGCGAGGCAATCACCGCTGCAGTAGTAGACAGGATAACCAGAGGATAGATACTCCAAGCCCCCAATTGATTATAAAATGGATTTTCTACCGCAGCCGGATTCATGACCAGCAAAGCACCCTGCCCCAAGTAATTTAGCGTCAGCGATGGGAAGACAATAAAGAACCAGGCTGAACGTATAGGCTTGGAACCAAAGTGCCCCATGTCAGCATACAATGCCTCTGACCCGGTAAAGGCCAGCACAACAGCACCGAGCGCAATGAAAGCAACCCAGCGATGTTCATTCAAAAATACCAGAGCATGCCAGGGATTGAATGCGCCCAATATAGCTGGCATGCGCAGGATGTTATACAGGCCCATGATGGCCAGCACGCTGAACCACAATATCATAATCGGGCCAAATAATTTACCTATGCCAGCGGTGCCTTTTCTTTGCACTGCATACAAGCAAATCAATACGATCAGGGTAATCGGAACAACCATAGGTTTAAAACTGGGGGTAGCAACTTCTATCCCCTCCATTGCCGACAATACCGACATGGCCGGGGTAATCACGCCATCGCCATAAAACAGGGATGCGCCGAACAAGCCTAATACAGTCAAAGGGAAATACAAGCGTGAATTTTTGCTGACCGACTCCAGCGCGAGTGCAGTCAGGGCCATGATACCGCCTTCACCACGATTGTCTGCTCTGAGAACCAGGGTAACGTATTTGAGGGAGACGATGATGATGAGTCCCCATACGATTAAAGAGACGATACCGAAAATATTCGCCTCAGTCAGGGGAAGTCCATGCTGCTTGGAAAATACCTCTTTCATCGTGTAAAGAGGACTAGTACCTATATCGCCGTAGACGATACCGACAGCAGCCAGAGTCAAGCCTGCCAGGCCGCTTTTTGTGTGTTGATTAGCCAATTGTGTACCTTGTTATTATTGGTGCATTGCACAATAGGTGAATTCGATCAGATTTTCAAGTAAGCACAACAAAAAAAGGACACTTGACAAGGATCAAATTCAAGCGATTGCTATTTATATCAATCTGGATTTTTGCATACCGTTTCCCGCAATTCTTATTGTTTTATAAATCCGGACGACTAGTTTATACGATGAGAGGTAAATTCAGATAGAAACTGGTGCCAGCCCCCAGGCTGCTTTTGACACTGAGCTGCCCATGCAAGATCGAAGTAGTAATGTTGTAGCAAATATTCAATCCCAGGCCACTCCCCCCTTGCCCCAGCTTGGTCGTAAAAAAGGGATCAAAAATACGCTTTTGATTTTCTTCGGGTATGCCGACACCATTATCACTGAACACAATCAAGACCCGCTGCCCATCCACTTGTGAGGCATTGATACTCATTTGCCCTGATTGCCTTTTGTCAAAGGCATGCAGGATGGCATTTTCCACCAGATTGCTGATTACCTGCCCCAAAGAGCCAGGATAACTATCCATATGAATATTGTACGGCACATTCAGCTCCACGCTATGTCCCGTCTGAGTGATGCGTATGTTCAGGGTCGCGATGATGTCGTGCAGAACCTGGCGCAAGTCAAAACTGCGTCTATGCTCTGAGGTGCGGTCAACTGCCACCTGCTTGAAACTGCTGACCAGGGTCGCCGCACTACTTAAACCACGCATCAGTATTTCTGAGGAAGTTTTGACTTCTTCACAGAAATTATTCAGATCAGAGCGCCGCAGGTTCTGTCCCGCCAGCTTGCTACTCAAGTAGCGACTACCGTCCTGTAAGGTACTGGCTACCAGCAGGCAATTGCCTATCGGGGTATTGAGCTCGTGCGCGACACCGGCTACCAGGGAACCCAGGGCAGCCAGTTTTTCTTGTGCCAGTAAATGCTCCTGAGTTTTTTGCAGACGCAGATAGGCGTCTGCATTTCCCAGTGCAATCGCACCATAGGCACAGAGCGAACGGAAAATCATCTTCTCCCTATCACCATACACATGCTGGCGCGACGACTGTATGGTCATAGCGCCCAGTACGCGGTCGCCGATGATCAGCGGCGCAAACAGCATGCTCTGCACCATTTCCGTACCAGGTATCAAGGTCAGCAATAATTCATCTTCGGACGCGAGTTCAATAGCGATTTCGCGGCGCTCCCGGACACATCGAACCGAATTGGAGACCGCACTTGCCATATAGACCGTATCAGGTTCTATAGGCATGCCGTTTTCTACACCATAAGCAGAAGTCATGCTTTGCTGATCGTCATTCATCAAGTAAATGACTAAGGCTGTCACATGTAATAAGTCGTGCACATGCCGGTTCAATGCTTTGAATACATCGGGAGCATCCAGGCTGGCCGTGATTTCCTGGCCTATGGTGCCCAGTTTTTCCAGTACGACACTGGTTTGTTGCAAGACTTCGGCACGCTGCGCTTCAGCCGCAGCCAATTGACGCAGATGTTCGCTTTCAGCCCTCATGCGTTCAGTCTGCTGGCTGAGCTGCATGGCATTCAAGCGATTGGCAGCTTCGCGGTTATGATTTTTCTCACGAGCCGCCAGGGCCAGCTTGGCACACTCAAAAGCCTGGTGAAAGTCCTGGGCAGCGGCATAGGCATCAGCAATTTCCTGGTACAACTCCGCTGGCACATTGAAGTTACTGATATTCCCGGCAACATCGAACGCCTGTCGCAAGTAGTGCAAAGCTGCGCTGAGAGCCTGCATCTCTACGGGCTCTGGCAAACTGTGGCGCATATAAAGCGCCGCAAGTACCCGTAAAACTTCGATGTGCCGGTAACTATCCGTGCTTTGCCGTGCCAGAGCAAGTGCTTCGAGCGCCGCATCCAATGCCGCCTTCGCTTGCCCCTGCATGGACAAGGCATCGGCATAACCACGGCGTGAACCTATACGAAAATCCAGGTGATTCTTTTTATCCGCCCAGGAAATCAATTCTTGGAAACTTTTCTGTGCCGTCGCATAATCCCCCATGTCCAGGGACAAATCCCCGAAATAGCGCAGTGCCAGCAAATGCGAACGCGAACCAACGACGTGCACCAATATTGGCAAAGCATTTTCCAACATCTCTTTGGCAGCTTCCAGCCGCCCTAGCCGGCGCAAGGTCTCGGACATTTGGATAAGACAACTGGCAATGCTGTTGGGCCAGCCTGCTGCTCTGGCCAAATCCAGCCCTTCCTGTATCCATTGCAAGGCTGACTGGTGATCGCTCAAGCTGTTGAATGCATCCCCTATATTGCTGGCGACACTAATCATGCGGCGCTTTTGACCATAGTTTTTGGCGAATTCAAATACCTGTATGCCACGTGCAGCAGACTGCCCAAAATCACTGGTCAGTGAATAGGTATAAATTAGAAATTCATTGATATAACTGCGCAGAACGGGATCAGTGGTCTCGTTATGGGGATTGCGGATTGCGCCCCAACACTCCAGCGCCAGAGGTAAATTGCGCAATGCCTGTTGATTTGCCAGCAAGGATTCGGCCACAATCTCTCGCATGCCATCCCCGGCCTGGCGGGCAAAATGTATCGCCAGACTGATTTCAGATTCGACAGCGGGCACCTCTCCTTTTTGCAAGCCTATACAAGCGAGTAAATAGTGCGCATCTGCCATCGTGGTGGCCGCTTCAACAGTGTCACCGTTTGCGGCAAGCCGCAATGCCAGTTCAGAGAGTTGCCCTGACTTATCAAATTCACCATACAACCATGCCGCCTCTGCTCTTACCAGTACCAGCCTGGCGCGCATGAGCCTGAATTCTACGGTACCCGAATTTGTATCAAGATAAGCAGGGAAAAAAGTATTCAGCAGTTGCTCGGCAGCGTCGCTCAGGTAAAGCGCACGAGCAGTATCACGCTGACGCAAATGCCAGGCCAGGCGCAATCGCGCTGCCAATAATTCCATGTCCTGCAAACCAGGCAGTTCGCATTCCCATTGCTTGACTTCGTCATTCGAAACGAACATTTCCATGGGATGAACTGAGTTGGGTTTGAATTATTTTCAGATTTCCAGTATTAAAGAAATAGTATCAGATCACTGGAAAATTTGAAGTTTATCCATCGGTCGGGCATTACTTTTGACTACTTTTAAACAATATTTACAAACAATGCGTCGCCAGAATAAAAACCCGTACTTCTTATCCAGAGGCACGGGTCAATTAGCATACAACAATACAAACAAATTAAACTCTAGACAACAACATCAAATCCGTACAACGCTTTCATCCCTACTTTTTGGCAACCAGGGTCAAAATATCATACGACGCCACCAGCTCATTTTCCTGATTTGTCACTTCCACATCCCAGGCCACCACACCCTGCCCCACGCCATTGGCATCTTTTTTCTGTCTGTCTATCTTGCGCTTGCAGGTCAGGCGTGCGCGGATGGTGTCGCCTATGCCTACCGGCTTGATAAAACGCAGGGTATCAAGGCCATAGTTAGCCAGGACAGGACCAGGCGCGGGAGACACAAATAAACCGGCTGCCGCCGACAGCACGAAATAGCCATGTGCAATACGCTTGCCGAAAGGGCTTTCTTTTGCAGCGATCTCATCAAAATGCATGTAGAAAAAATCACCGGACAAGCCGCCGAAGGCAACGATATCCGCTTCACTGACAGTGCGTCTGTGGGTCAGCAAGGACATACCGATCTGAAGGTCTTCAAAATAGCGGCGGAAAGGATGGATGTCGGATTCCAGCACGGCAGCACCACGTACATGCTCTGCAGTCACTGCTGCCAGCATGGTGGGCGAACCCTGCACGGCGGCTCTTTGCAAATAATGTCTGACGGCGCGGCTGCCACCCAGTTCTTCGCCACCACCGGCGCGGCCAGGGCCGCCATGCTTCAATTGTGGCAAGGGCGATCCATGACCCGTTGATTCTGGAGCTGACTCAGCATTCAATATCATCAAACGACCATGTCGTGCCGCCATATGCGGTATCGCCATGGCAGCGATGTGCGGGTCTTTGGTGACCAGTGTAGCCACCAGGCTGCCGTTGCCCTTTGCTGCCAGCGCCAGGGCTTCCTGCATGTCCTGATAAGGCATCAAGGTTGTTACTGGCCCAAAGGCTTCTATCTCGTGAACTGCTGAATTTTCCATAGGTTGACGGCAAACAATCAGGGTTGGCGAAACGAAGGCCCCTTGCTCCAGTCCCTCACCCTGCAATTGCGCTGGTACAGTACCACCACAAATGATTTGATTGCCTGCTGACAGTTGTTGGATACTCGCGAGTACGTCATTTTGTTGCGCTCGACTGGCCAGCGGCCCCATGCGCACACCTTCAAGCCGAGGGTCACCTACGATGGTTTTTTCCAGCCTCGCGCGTATTTTTTCTGCCACCACATCCAGTTGTGCAGCGGGCACCATGGCCCTGCGTATGGCAGTACATTTTTGCCCAGCCTTAGCCGTCATTTCACGCACCACTTCCTTAACATACAGTTCCAGTTCGTCATCACCAGCGACTACATCCGGGCCGAGTATCGCGCAATTCAGCGAATCAGCTTCGGCATTAAAGGGAATGGAACGGCGCACGATATTTGGATGCACCTTCAGTTGCGCCGCAGTGGCAGCAGAACCTGTGAAGGTGACGACATCGGTTTCTTCCAGCAAATCAAGCAGATTGCCAGTGGAACCGATAATCAATTGCAAGCTGCCCTCGGGTAGCAAGCCACTGGCATGGATTCGCCTGGCCAGTGCTTCGGTCAGATACGAGGTCGCCGTCGCCGGTTTGACGATGCATGGCATGCCAGCCAAAAAACTGGGTGCAAATTTTTCCAGCAAACCCCAGACTGGAAAATTGAAGGCATTGATATGCACAGCGACACCCTGACGTGGCACCAGGATGTGGGTGCCAGAAAAATGCCCCTGTTTCCCCAATGGCATGGCAGGGCCTTCGTGCACCACATTCCCGGACGGGAATTCATTCGTACCTATGCTGGCGTAGGCAAAAACAGTACCTGCGCCGCCTTCTATATCTATCCAGCTATCGCTACGCGTTGCACCGGTGTGTGATGAAATGGTGTAAAGCTCTTCCTTGTGTTCAGTCAGGTATTTGGCCAGGGCGCGCAAGATGGCTGCGCGCTGCTGGAAGTCCAGTGCCAGCAAGTTTTTCAGGCCGACCTGTCTTGCATAAGTTAGCGCTGCGCCAAAGTCCAGGGTTTCGGCATGGCTGGCATAAATCGCGCTGCCATCAATCGCGCTATGCAGGACTTGTTGAGGCTCTGCACCTGTCCACGTACCAGCTATCCAGCTTTGCAAAATTTTCATGAGCTACTCTCTCAGATATTCAAATATTCAGATCAGGACTTGGTGCCATATGCTGGCAAGCCTGCCGCCAGCGCAATACGCGGGCGGTTTTCTTCGACTGCTGTCAGGGCTTCCACTTCCTGCATGCTGGCGAGTGAGCGCCGTGTCAGTGCATGGTACTGCGCCGTACCTTCAGTCTTCCAGGCGATTTCTTCATCACGTAAGGCACGCGCTATGCGGGCTGGTGTACCCATGACCAGGCTGAAAGGTGGCACATCCATCCCAGCCTTGACAAACGACATGGCAGCAACAATCGAAGATTCACCTATCACTGCCTTGTCCATGACGACAGCATTCATGCCCACCATCGCATTCTTGCCTATACGGCAGCCATGCAACACAGCGCCATGACCGATATGTCCATCCTGTTCAACAACCGTATCACTATCAGGAAAACCATGGATGACACAGGTATCCTGCACATTCGCGCCTTCCTCCAGAACAATGCGGCCAAAGTCGCCACGCAAGCTGGCAGACGGGCCGATATAACAGCCAGGTCCGACGATCACGTCACCTATCAGTGTGGCGCTGGGATGTACATAGGCACTAGGGTGTACGACAGGTATCAGTCCATCGATTGCATATATAGTCATGCCGCGTCCTTATCTTTAAGCGCGTTCTATGATCAGCGCAATGCCTTGCCCCACACCTATACACATGGTGCACAGTGCATAGCGGCCATTGATGCGCTCCAGCTGGTTCAGTGCTGTTGTCACCAGACGTGCGCCGGATGCGCCCAATGGATGACCTATCGCTATCGCGCCGCCGTTCGGATTGACATGCGCTGCATCATCCGCCAGACCAAGATTACGTGTGACTGCCAGGCCTTGTGCCGCAAACGCTTCATTAAGTTCTATAACATCCATCTGCGCCAGACTCAGCCCAGTTTGCGCCAGCAGTTTACGTGTTGCCGGTGATGGGCCAAAACCCATGATGCGTGGTGCCAGGCCAGCCGTGGCCATGCCGACGATACGTGCACGTGGTGTCAAGCCATGCTGTTTTACCGCAGCGTCTGACGCCAGCAATAAAGCGCATGCACCGTCATTGACGCCGGATGCATTGCCGGCAGTGACTGTGCCATCTGGTTTGACCACACCTTTCAGGCGGGACAGCATGGCAATGTCGGTATCGGGCCGTGGATGTTCATCGGTTGTGAACAAAATGGCTTCACCCTTCTTTTGCGGGATGCTGACGGGGACGATTTCTCCGGCAAAAAAACCGGCAGCGTTGGCCGCCGCCCAGCGTTGCTGGCTGCGCACAGCAAAGGCATCCTGGTCAGCGCGGTTAATGCCAAATTGTTCGGCAACGTTTTCTGCGGTTTCCGGCATGGAATCGATACCGTATTTTGCCTTCATCAAGGCATTTACAAAACGCCAGCCTATCGTTGTATCTTCTATCTTTGCCGCACGTGAAAAAGCGCTGTCGGCCTTGGCCATGACAAAGGGAGCGCGCGTCATGCTCTCTACCCCGCCAGCAATGATCAGTGAGGCTTCACCCGACTTGATCGCACGCCCGCCTATACCTATGGCATCCAGACTGGAACCACACAGGCGGTTGATGGTATTGGCTGGCACATCCACTGGCAAACCAGCCAGCAATGCTGCCATCCGGCCTACATTGCGGTTATCTTCACCGGCCTGGTTAGCGCAACCGTAGTACACATCATCTACCATTTTCCAGTCGACACCAGCATTACGTTCCATCAATGCCCTGATCGGCAAGGCTGCCAGATCATCAGTACGTATGCCAGCCATGGCACCGCCGTAACGGGCGAATGGGGTTCTGACAGCGTCGCATATCCATGCTTCCATTTTCTTTCCCTTGTCTCTTATTTTTTGACTGGCTTACTCAAGCCTTTTTACGATTGTCCACCACACGCCTGGCCTTGCCAACCATGGTGCGCTCTATGCTGTTGGCTGGCAATATGTTGACATGGCAACTGACACCAATAAAGGTTTTTATGTGATGCTCAAGCTGCAGATGTAATTGCTTCACATCCTGTTCTGACAAAGTTCCCGACACTTCGGGCCGCAGTTCAGCCACGATATCAAGCTTGTCCATATGACCTTCACGCGTCACCACCAGTTGATATTGCGGTGCCAGTTGCGGGTGCTTGAGTATCTGCTCTTCAACCTGTGTCGGGAACAAATTCACACCACGAATGATGAGCATATCGTCAGAGCGACCTGTGATTTTACCCATGCGGCGCATGGAGCGTGAAGTCGGTGGCAGCAAACGCGTCAGGTCACGGGTACGATAGCGTATGACAGGAAAAGCTTCCTTGCTCAGCGAGGTGAATACCAGCTCCCCCTCTTCGCCATCTGGCAAGACTTCGCCAGTATCGGGATTGATGATTTCTGGATAAAAATGATCTTCCCAGATGACTGGACCATCCTTGCTTTCTATGCATTCGCTGGCGACACCCGGCCCCATGACTTCTGACAAGCCATAGATATCTACTGCATCAATACCGGCACGCGTTTCGATTTCATTGCGCATGGCATCGGTCCACGGCTCGGCACCGAAGATGCCTATACGCAAGGAGGTGTTGGCGGCATCTATACCCTGGCGAGTCATTTCTTCTATGATATTGAGCATATAAGAAGGCGTGACCATGATGATGGATGGCTGAAAATCCTGTATCAGTTGCACCTGTTTTTCTGTCTGCCCACCAGACATGGGGATGACAGTACAACCCAGTCGCTCAGCACCGTAATGCGCACCCAGGCCACCAGTGAACAGCCCATAACCGTAAGAGACTTGCACGATATCTCCGGCACGGCCACCAGCAGCACGTATCGAACGAGCCACCAGGTCTGCCCAATTATCAATGTCTTTTTGCGTATAACCAACCACCGTCGGTTTGCCCGTGGTACCACTGGAGGCATGCACCCTGACTACTTTTTCACGTGGCACAGCAAACATGCCGAAAGGATAGTTGTCGCGCAAATCCTTCTTGCCAGTGAAAGGGAATTTCGCCAGGTCAGCCAGAGTTTTCAAATCATCAGGATGTACGCCCGCCTCATCAAAACTGCTGCGGTAATGCTGGACGTTGTTATACACGTGCTGCAGGGTCCATTTCAAGCGCTGCAATTGCAGAGCTTGAAGCTCATCCTTGCTTGCCGTTTCTATTGCATCCAGGCCCGTTGCTATTTTTTTGTCTGTGTTGTCTGCCATGTTTTTGTCTCCTGCTCACTTATCCTGATAATGGTCTCTATGATGGATGGCTATGCACAAGCTCGTTTGAAACTGCGTTTTCTTGTAATACCAGACCGGGCACCACTTCTGCATTCAGCCTATGCGACTTGCCGCGAAACAACGCGATTATCTGTCCATGCTGATTAGTCAGACGTGCATCGTAGATACCGGTGCGGCCAGTCAGAGATTGTTCTGTAGCAGTGGCGGTAATGACGTCGCCTTCGCGCCCTGGTGACAGAAATTCTATACTGCAACCGGCAGCCACTGTCACGTGATTACGGCTATTGCAGGCAAAGGCAAAAGCACTGTCGGCAAGTGTGAACAGATAACCGCCGTGACAAGTCTTGTGTCCATTCAGCATATTGGGTTTAATTAACATGCTGAGTGTGGCAGTACCTTCTGCCACTTGAGCTATCTGCATATCCAGCCCACGTGTTACGGAATCGCTGGCGAACATGGCGGCGGCAGTGAGTTCTGCCATGTGCTGACTGTCTTTGGCAACTTGCCTGGTTTCTGCACTCATCGACGCTTTCCTTTAGTGAGTCAATTTACCTGCCAACAAATTTTGGTGGACGCTTTTCAACAAAGGCTGCCACACCTTCACGATAATCTTCGCTTTGTCCCAACTCACGCATCATATTTGTTTCCAGTGTCAGTTGCTCTTCCAGACTATGCTGTGGGCTGGCGTAGATTGCCTGTTTGGTGAAGGCCAGACCCTTGGTAGGTGCAGATGCAAAATGTGTGGCCATAGCCATGGCTTCCGTCTGCAACTGATCATCATCTACGCATTTCCAGATCAGGCCCCATTGCTCTGCTTGGTCAGCGCTGATTTTGCCACCCAGCATGGCTGCGCCCATCGCTCTGGCAGTCCCCAGTGCGCGTGGCAGGAAATAAGTGCCGCCAGTATCAGGTATCAAACCCAGCTTGCAAAAGACCTCAACAAAACTGGCAGAACGTGCTGCCAACACGATGTCGCAGGCCAGCGGCAGATTGGCACCAGCACCTGCGGCAACACCATTCACTGCACAAATGACAGGGATGGGCAAGGCACGCAAGGCCATCACCAACGGTGCATAGTATTTTTCTACGGATGCTCCCAGGTCAGGTGGCGCATCGTCGGCCGCATTGCCTTCTTTCACGGCACGATCAGATAAATCCTGACCGGCACAAAAGCCGCGCCCGGCACCGGTCAAAACCATGACCCGCACCGAAGCATCAGACCGCAATTTTTCTAGTGCATCCTGTATTTCCAGATGCATGGCGACATTGAAACTATTAAGTTTTTCCGGCCGGTTCAGAGTCAGGTGGGCAATGCCGTCACCGATGTGAAAAAGGATGTGGGAATAGTCCATTCAATTCTCGCTATCAAAATCCAGGGTCAGCGTGTCGCTGACCGGAAAGCTCTGGCAGGTCAGCACGAATCCGCGTGCCACTTCGTAATCTTCCAGAGCGTAGTTCCTGTCCATATCGACCTTGCCCTCCACAACTTTGGAACGACAGGTAGAGCACACACCGCCCTTGCAGGAATAGCGCATATCATGCCCCAGTTTCAGGGCCGCATCCAGTACCGATTCCTTATCTTTTTCCATGTCGAAATGGGTGTGGTGTCCATCCATGATTATCGTCACTGCACAAGATGACTTACCCAGCAAAGGCTTGGCGCTGGCGACATGCCGGTGCGCCGGTATGCTGGCAGCAAACAACTCGACCTTGATCTGCTCCTTGGACATGCCACGCTGTTGTAAGGCGGTACTGACGGCATGCATCATTTCTTCCGGCCCGCAGATGAAGGCGGCATCCATGTCTTCTATGCGTACCCATTGATCAAACAGGTTGAGACATTTTTCAGCGGTGATGCGGCCATTGAACAAGTCTATATCCTGCTGTTCGCGACTCATGATGTAAATCAGGTTCAGGCGTTGCAGATAGCTGTCTTTCAGCGCTGCCAGTTCTTCCTTGAACATCACCGTTGATGAAGCGCGATTGCCATACACCAAAGTGAATTTGCTGTGCGGCTCTGTCTGCAGCGTAGTCTTAATGATGGACAGCAAAGGCGTGATGCCACTGCCAGCGGCAAATGCCAGATAGTGCTTTTCATGCTCAGCAGCCAGCGGCAAATTGAAGTGGCCCATGGCAGGCATGACTTCGACATCCATACCTGGGCGCAAGCTGTCATGCACCCAGTTGGAAAATGCGCCACCTTGCACGCGCTTGATTGCTACCCGCAATTGCCCATCCTGCACGGCCGAACAAATCGAGTACGAGCGCCTCACATCTTCGCCTGCAATCTTTGCGCGCAAGGTCAGATGTTGCCCTTCGCGGTAAGCAAACTGCGCTTGCAAATCGGCGGGCACAGCAAAACTCAATACCACTGCATCACGGGTTTCTGGCCGTATCTGGCTGACTGTCAGCGGGTAAAATTTGCTCATGTATTGTCGTCTCCTTTTATTTTTATTATTCGCTCAATGCGGTTTGAAGTAATCAAAAGGTTCCAGGCAAGCCCGACATTTATACAACGCCTTGCAGGCAGTTGATCCAAACTGGCTGACCAGTTGTGTATCGACCGAGCCGCACTGAGGGCAAACGATGGCTGGCTGTAATTCGCGATAACGCCGTATGGATGATATATCCACTACCTGTTGCTGCGGCGGTGCTATGCCATAGCCACTGAGTTTTTGCTTGCCAGCTTCTGTCATCCAGTCGGTACTCCAGGCGGGTGACAATTGATACACTATGCTGGGCAGGTTGATACCATGTGAATGTAACACCTTGGTTATCTCTTCAGCAATCACATCCATGGCCGGGCAGCCAGAGTAAGTGGGGGTAATCGTGATCACGCACTCGTCCCCCTGCCATTCCACTGCACGGATAATGCCGAGGTCCGTCACGGAAATAACTGGAATTTCAGGGTCACTGACCTCACCCAGCCAGTGCCATATCTGATCCGTACTCGCAGGTGGACCCACTGTTGCCGAGACTACCATTGCGCCCCCGGATAGGCACGCTGCAAGAACTGCATTTCTGCCAGCAGGTAACCCATGTGCTCAGTGTGCACGCCTTGCTTGCCCCCTTTTTGCATCCAGCTATTGGCGTCAGGCAGACGCAAAGTGGCGGCATGCATGACGTCGGCCACATGGGTATCCCAAGCGGCTTTCAAGGCTGAAGGCAAAGGGGCGAAACCTGCAGCCTGCATGGCGACATCAACTTCATCATCCATGAACATTTCGCCAGTGAAAGGCCACAACTCTTCCAGTGCCGTCTGCATCATTTTCCGGCTCAATTCGGTTCCATCACCAAGACGTACCACCAGGTCGCTGCTGCGACGCAAATGGTAAGTAACTTCTTTCAGGGATTTTTCTGCAATGGCAGCAATCTGCTGATCAGTGGATTGTTTCAGGGCTTGCAGATAATGGTAATGCCCGGTGTCAAACAAGAATTGCCGCATCAGGGTATCGGCATAAGTTCCATTTAGCTGTTCGAGCAATAAGAAATTATGAAAGTCGTGGGCGTCACGCAAAAAAGCCAGGTCGTCTTCGGTACGTCCCTTGCCTTCAAGTTCAGCCGCGTAGGAATACCAAAGTCGTGCCTGACCTATCAAATCCAGTGCCACATTGGTCAACGCCATATCTTCTTCCAGCGCTGGTCCCTTGCCGCACCATTGCGACAGGCGCTGGCTGAGTACCATGACATTATCTGCCAGACGCAAAACATAATCGAATTTGTGATTCAGCATATCCTCTGACATCTCAATTCTCCGGAAATTAGTTGGCCATCAAGTATAGACAGGGTTCAATTACAGATTTTTGACTTCATCCGGTATGGGGAAGAAGGTCGGATGGCGGTATACCTTGCTGTTCGATGGTTCAAACAGGGCTTCCTTATCGCCAGGGCTGCTGGCAAAAATATCGCCAGCCCTTGCCACCCAGATACTGACGCCTTCATTGCGACGTGTGTATACGTCACGCGCGTGGTTGATCGCCATTTCTGCATCAGGTGCATGCAGACTACCCACATGCTTGTGTGCCAGACCGTGCTGGCTGCGGATGAATACTTCCCACAAGGGCCATTCTTTACTCATGATATGTCTCCTGCTCTCGTACTTACTTTTTTATGCGCTTTTTTTATTTTCTTGCTGCTTGTCTGCGTGTGCCTGTAGCGCATCACGAAACCATGCGCCGTCGTCATAGGCTTTGACACGGGTACGCAGGCGTTCACGGTTACAGGGGCCGTTGCCTTTCAAGACCTGGTAAAACTCATCCCAGTTGATTTCACCGAAATCATAATGGCCGCGTTCTTCATTCCATTTAATGGCGGGATCAGGCAGTTGCAGACCCAGGTATTCAATCTGCGGCACAGTCTGATCCACCATGCGCTGGCGCAATTCATCATTGGAAAAAAGCTTGATACGCCATTGCGCAGATTGCGCGCTATTCACTGATGCCGCATCTGACGGACCAAACATCATCAGCGCCGGCCACCAATAGCGGTTCAATGCATCTTGCGCCATGGCTTTTTGCTCTGCTGTGCCTCGGCAAAGCGTCATCATGATGTCGTAACCCTGGCGCGCATGGAAGGATTCTTCCTTGCAAACACGTATCATGGCGCGTGAATACGGGCCGTAAGAGCAGCGACACAAAGGTATCTGGTTGATGATGGCGGAACCATCAACTAGCCAACCTATCGCCCCCATATCAGCCCAACTCAGGGTCGGATAATTGAAGATGCTAGAATATTTTGCTTTACCAGAATGTAGATCTGCCAGCAGATCATCGCGTGACACACCCAGGGTTTCGGCAGCGCTGTAAAGATACAGGCCATGTCCAGCTTCATCCTGAATCTTGGCCAGCAAGATGGCTTTGCGTTTTAAGGTAGGTGCGCGGGTGACCCAATTTCCTTCGGGCAGTTGACCAACGATTTCGGAATGCGCATGTTGAGAGATTTGCCTGATCAGGGTTTTTCTGTAGGCATCCGGCATCCAGTCTTTGGCTTCAATACGGATACCAGCATCAATACGTGCCTGAAAAGCACGCTCGGCATCACTCAACTCTTCTGCAGTTTTGAACTTGCTCAAGCCGGTCTCGACTAATTGTGCATACATGAAACACTCCTTGGCATCCTGAGGATGCGAACATGGAAGATTGATCTGCCTCAAACAATTATATGATACAGTTTTTATTGATGTTGAAGTTTTTTTGTATCATTTTAATTTTTGAGGGATATACCCCTTATGAGCCTCACCATAGGTAAAATCTAGACAACTACCAATACTCACACATAAATAAGCCGCATGCAGACCAGCACTGCCATCCAAGCCTGGATAGACCAGCAACTCACCAATAATCCCCCAAGGGCAAAGTCACTGGTAATGACGGTATTTGGAGATGCCATTGCCCCGCATGGCGGTACGATATGGCTAGGTAGTTTAATCTCATTAATGAGTCATTTTGGTATTAATGACAGATTAGTACGCACCAGCGTGTTCAGACTGGCCGAAGAAGGCTGGCTGGAATCCAGACGGGATGGCCGGCGCAGTAATTATCAACTGGCAACGGCCAGCTATGCCAGGTTCCAGCATGCCTACAAGCGCGTATATGTGCCACAAACGGGCAAATGGGATCACTACTGGACGCTGGTTATCATGAGTGGTGACGACAACTCCAGCAGCAACAAAGCCAGCCTGAAAAAAGAACTGCTGTGGGAAGGTTTCCGCATGATCAATGCTGGTGTATTTGCCCATCCGCAGGCAGATACCGCTGCCTTGCAAAATGTGCTTGGACGCAATGGATACGCCGGATTATGCACGGTATGCCGCGCCAGCGACCTGGATTTACCAGATGCCCGCCCGTTGCCATCATTAATTTCCAGCCACTGGCAACTGGATGAAGTGAATATCGCCTACAAGAATTTTATTGCAGAATTCTCGCCACTAAAGAGCCTGGTGCAAGGGCAGTACCTTCCAGAACCTGCGGCTTTTGTCATACGCAGCCTGCTAATACACAGCTTTCGCCGTACTCAACTGCACGATCCTAACCTGCCAACCAGCCTGCGCCCCGAAGCTTGGCTGGGTGACGAAGCATATCGCCTTTGTCGCGATTTGTATCGGGCCTGCTTTAAGCCTGCAGAAGATTTGTTGAATCAGGTATTAGATCCAGAGCATAGACAGGATAGCAGCCTGATTTTGCACGCAAGATTTGGCGGCATCTTGTGAAGGATAAAGGCCAGACATCCTTACTTCGAGATACTTCTGGCAAACGAACATGCCTTCCGGCAATACCCAACTCCATACTGTCTTCACCAAACAAATTCTGGCTGATGCGTCGCATTGAACAAAGCAGCGAGAATACATCGCCACTCCCCACCGGAAAGGTAGGCAAACAGCCGCACCACATTGCAACTTCACTCAGGCAAGTATAGACTTTAGATGATATGCAGACAGAACATCAAAGTATTACGAACATAAAATTTACGGTCCCAACATTGTACTCATCGCCGTTTCGGATGCATGTGCTACGACTTAATTTTAAGCAATGACAATTATTTAGCCCTTAACACCAACACACTCTTCGCGTTGCCCGCAACATCGTTGACACTCAAATGCTGTGGCACATATGTCCCAGCCGCAAATCCTGCGGCCTGATCATTGTAGTGAGCATCAAACAAAACCCCACTCTGCCCCACCGGATTGATGCCTAAAGCTTTCGAGGCATCTGCAAAATCGATCAAACGTCGCGTCGATGGCCCGTACACCACATCCCATGGAGCCGGTCCGATTGCCGCTGCCAAATTATTTGGTACTTCACGCGCACCAGCTACTTCAAACGGGCCGATATTGAATATTTTGTTCAGCGGCTTTTTTTGAGATAGCGGATGCTTGTGCGTCAGCGTATGCGCCTTGCCCCAGGCCCATTGCTTGCTGTCATTACCAAAGGTATTTTGCAAATGGGCGATACTGTCGCGCCATGCCAGTATTAGGATATCGTCGCGAGTTTCCATCGGTGCTGTTGAGCGATTATCCCACCAGGGTGATTTTGCATCAGCCAGCAGGCGTGGCAAAGCAAAGTCCAGTGCGCGTGTGCGCAAGAGGTTTTTAAACTGCACTTCCCCCACGTCATCTGCCATCGCCGCATAGATGATCTGATACAGCAATTGGCTGAAGATGGTGGGCGCTATGCTATTCGCCTGGTAACTGCCATCCCATTTTTCCAGTTGCTCCAGCAGGCGTTTGCCGTCCGCATCAGCTACTTGCTTGCGCAGGGTGGGCAATATGGACGGCAAAACCTGTGCGGCATAATCGGTCTTGCTATCGAGCTGCAAAGCCTGGCTGTTTTTTGTGTCCCACTTGATGCCGGGTTGCGACAACAAGGCCTCCAGTCTGCGTGCGCGTTCGTGCAGATTGTAGTAACCGGGAATGGCAAAATCTGCTGATGGCAAAGGCTGCTGATTAGCAGAGACGATAAAGCCACGTGCTGGATTAACTTCATGAGGGTTATCGGAAAAATCAGTAAAGCCCGGCTTGTCAGCTTCTGCCGTGCCGCCATCAAGGATGAAGGCCGGGTTCACATTCGTCGGCCGTCTGACCAGTTTGGCCGCTGCCCACCAGGCGATATCGCCTTGCGCATTTGCCCAGAGCACATTCAAACCCGGTGCATGGATTTTGCTGGCGGCATTGGCCGCAACATCTATTGTGCTGGCACGATTCAATTCATAAAAAGCGTCAAGCACAGGATTTTCAGTTTCCAGAAATGCCCACCACATGGCGATGGGCTTGGCGGTCTGATCTTCGCCCCAGGTTAGCCGGAAGGCATCGCTGATGATGGGGCCACGAGGGGATGTTCGCAATTGTAATTTAACTGCTTCCGCTCCTTTGACCTTGAGGATTTCTTCGCGATTTTGTAAATCCACCCATTGCCCTTTGACCCAGACTTGATTGGGATTTTGTGGGTTGATTTTTTCAGCAATAAAATCAACATCGTCATTCTGGAACATGGTCAGGGTCCAGCCAAAATGCTGGTTATGACCCAACAGAGCAAATGGATTGAGTGCCTGGTGATGGCCATATAATTCAAAGCCTGGCATTTTGAGATGCGCCTCATACCAGACTGCTGGTGCCGAGTAAGCGATGTGCGGATCACCCGCCAGCAAGGGTTTGCCACTGGCGGCATTTTTGCCAGCCACCACCCAGGCATTACTACCCTCAAACTGTGGCAGGCCAAACTCTTCCATGACTTGCTGGCTGGTCGTTGCGATACGATTCATCCTATCCCAGTCTGTTGCGCTCAATTGCAAGGGCTTGATGACGCCTTCGGGATACCAGGTAAAATCAAAAATGCGCAAATAATCTGCGCCTAGTTTGTCGCGTATTTGTGTCAATACTGGTTCGGAACGGAAGGCCGCAGCGAAGCTGTAGGCCATGTAACCGGATACAGCGACCGTATCTTCTGCAGTAAATGGGCGCTTGGGTATGCCCAGCAATTCAAATTCCAGCGGCGAGGCATGCCCGGCCTGATATTGATTGATGCCATCGAGATAGGCATCCAGGGCTTTGACTGCGGCAGAATTTTTATCGAGTCTGGCTGCATAATCAGACGCATGTTTGCGCAAACCCAGAGTACGGAACAGGCGGTCGGTATCCAGCAGTTTTGGGCCAAGAATTTCAGCCAACTCACCATTGGCCAGGCGACGCACCATTTCCATTTGAAACAGCCTGTCCTGTGCATGTACATAACCGAGGGCACGATACAGGTCTGCTTCATTTTTTGCTTCTATATGCGGCACGCCACGCTCGTCATATTGCACCGTCACTTCGGCTTGCAAGCCTGTCAGCACCTGGTTACCTGAACGCTGCACACGCTTACCAAACAAATGGACAGTGGCTGCGACAATGGCGATCAGTAGCAAAGCGCTCAGTAAAATCAGACACCATTTCAGCAGGCGTTTCATTGGTTAGCTTTCAACTTGAGATAGTGTCAGATTCTACACTCAGTATAAAGAATCGCGCGAAAGATCTTTGCAAGTTCAAATATTATCAATAATTTACTCTTTTAAAGAGCCATGTAGACTATTGATTTTGGCTCACATATCATCATCTATACCTTTTGCTATTTGCTTAGCCCACGCTTGCCCACTATTCTGGACTGCGCATGACCAACCCAATCCCCTCGCCTTCTCCTGCCACTGAAATTTCTCAGCGCAGTAGCTTGCAAACCCTGAAAGGACTGCTCCCCTTCCTCAGGCCTTATAAGACACAATTTGTATTGGCTGGTATCGCTTTGCTGGTGGCGGCAGGTGCCACATTGGCCATACCTTATGCTTTTCGCCAGATGATAGACCTGGGTTTTGGTGGGGGTGATCACAGCATCAAGCATGTAGATCTGACCTTCATCGCCCTGTTTGGTGTGGCTTGTGTGCTGGGCATAGCCACTGCAGCCAGGTTTTACATGGTGTCATGGCTGGGGGAGCGAGTGACGGCAGATATACGCAATGCCGTGTATTCGCATGTGGTCACGCAAAGCCCGGAATTTTTTGAAACCACGCAAACCGGTGAAGTACTGTCGCGCCTGACGACGGACACCACGCTGATACAAACCGTGGTGGGCACCAGCATCTCCATGGCTTTGCGTAATTTTTTGCTGTTTCTTGGTGGTCTGGTGATGTTGTTCATCACCAGCCCCAAACTATCATCCATCATCATCGTCATGCTGGCGGTGGTGGTTTTACCCATCATCCTGTTTGGTCGGCGTGTACGCACGCTGTCGCGTGATTCACAAGACCGCATTGCTGATGCATCAGCAATTGCAGGTGAAATACTGAACGCCATGCCAACCGTGCAAGCCTTCACCCATGAAAATATAGAAGCCCAGCGTTTCTCTGGTACGGTGGAAGGAGCGTTCAAAACTGCCATGCGCCGCATACGTGCTCGCTCACTGCTGACAGTCATGGCTATCTTACTGATCTTCGGTGCCATTGTATTTGTATTGTGGCTGGGCGCGCATGCAGTCATGCAAGGTCGCATGAGCGGTGGTGAGCTGGGTCAGTTTATTTTGTATGCGTCTATCGTGGCGGGTGCAGTTGGCGCACTCTCTGAAGTCATGGGTGATGCCCAGCGTGCAGCAGGCGCGACCGAGCGTTTGCTGGAATTGATCGAAGTTAAGTCACCGATACAAAATCCAGTAAAAGCACTGAGTTTACCTACCCGTGCAGAGCATGATCCCAGAGGTGCGGCACTTTCATTGCAAGGCTTGGAATTTCACTATCCTTCGCGCCCCAATACTGCAGCCTTGTTGAATCTGAACCTGGAAATACAACCTGGCGAAACTGTCGCCATCGTTGGTTCTTCCGGTGCGGGCAAGACGACGCTGTTCCAGATGTTGTTGCGTTTTTATGATCCTCAGCAAGGCAGGATCACTCTCGACGGTATCAATATCCGCGAACTGAATCTGCATGAATTGCGCGGCGCAATTGGCGTGGTGCCGCAAGATACCGTTATCTTCTCAGCCAATGCCCTTGAGAATATACGCTATGGTCGCGCCGATGCCAGCGATGTAGAAGTAATAGCGGCAGCGAAAATGGCTGCCGCGCATGAGTTTATAGAAAGACTGCCAGAAAGCTATCAATCCTTCCTGGGTGAACGCGGTGTGCGCCTGTCTGGCGGGCAAAAACAAAGGATAGCGATTGCCCGTGCCCTGCTGAAAAACCCGCCGCTATTGCTATTGGATGAAGCCACCAGCGCACTGGATGCAGAGTCAGAACGCCTGGTGCAAGGCGCACTGGAAGTGGCAATGCAAGGCCGCACGACCCTGATCATTGCGCACAGGCTGGCAACCGTACAGCGCGCCAACCGCATCATCGTCATGGAACATGGACGCATCGTGGAAACTGGCACCCACTCTTCGCTGGTAGAGCAAGGTGGAGTCTATGCGAAACTGGCGGCATTGCAGTTTGATTTGCACAGGAATGAAGAATAGCAATAGCTTAATAAACCATGGCAAAATAGCCAACTCATCACCCACACATAAAGGAGACAATGATGATAGGCTACATTACCCTGGGCACCAATGATGTCAAGCGTGCCGCCGCTTTTTACGATGCGCTGCTGGCAGAAATCGGTGCCAAACGTACGATGGAATCAGAAGGTTTTGTCGCCTGGGGAGTCAGCCCCAAACATCCCGCGCTAGGCATTATCACGCCGTTCAATGGCGAAGCGGCGACTGTAGGCAATGGCAGCATGGCGGCTCTCGTCGTCAAAACCAAAGAACAGGTTCAAGCCCTGCATAACAAGGCTCTGGAACTCGGTGGTAAAGATGAAGGTGCGCCAGGACCGAGGGGTGACAGCGGCTTTTACGCTGCTTATTTCCGCGACCTGGATGGCAATAAATTGAATGCCTTTTGCATGGGCGGCTAGAGTTTCGGCGAGCTGTTGCAAGTCATTCTGATTTGCAGCAGCCTGCTTTGCAACACCTACTATAGGCATTTAGTCCCCCGTAGTTTCAAGTGCTGTCGCGACCGCACCAAGAATGCGTCGGGAGAATTCTTCATCTTCCGCCACTCGCGCCAGCACCACCGCGCCCACCATGCTGGCCAAAGCCAGCATGGCCTTGTCTTCTCTTTTCTCTTTCGTTTCACCAGGCAGCAAGTCCACCAGGACAGCCATCAGGTCATGCGCGCCTTTGTCGGCAGCTTTGCGCACTATCTCGTTTTGCCTGGCCATGTCTGATCCCAGAGCAGCAAGGGCACAACCCCTGCCTGGCTTGTCCCTGTGTGCAGGAGATAGGTAATCATTGGCAATACGTGACAAGGCAGTGTCTGGAGATTCTGCCTGCCACTTCTTCCAGCGCTCTGCTGAGCGACCCAGGCTAAGTGCGCAGGTTTGCGCAATCAGGTCTTCTTTGGAAGAAAAGTTTCCATAAAAGCCGCCATGGGTCAGGCCAGCGCCTTTCATCAGATCGACCACGCTGACGCCGTCATAGCCGCGCTCCCGGAATAGCTGTGAGGCCACATCAAGGATGCGCTGGCGATTTTCATTTGCCTGCTCTCTGCTGACTTTCATGAAACTACTCCATCAATAAATTCTCTTGACATTATATATTATAAACGTAATATATATAATAATGATGATCATCATTTAAAATCATATCCGCCCCTTCATTCACGGAAAACAATATGGATACCAAGAACAATCTATTGAACAAATATCCAGCTATCTGGCTGGTGCTGCTGGGTACAGCTGGCACTTTTGCCCTGACCATGGGGGTGCGGCAAAGCATGGGGCTGTTTTTAAGTCCCATGAATACTGCCACTGGCCTGGGCGTAGGCAATATCAGCCTGGCTTTCGCCTTTGGGCAATTGTGGTGGGGTCTGACACAGCCATTCGCTGGCGCCTTTGCCGACAAAATGGGGGCTGGCCGTGTCTTGTGCGCTAGTATTGTTTTGGTGGCGCTGGGTACTTTCATCACGCCACTGATGACGACCACGGCAGGCCTGATCTTTGCCATAGGTATGCTGGCAGCAGGCGGTGCTGGCATGGCGGGGCCTGCGGTGTTGATGGCAACTGCTACCCGCATGATCCCGGCAGAAAAGCGCGGTATTGCAACTGGTATCGTGAATGCTGGTGGCTCTTTTGGTCAGTTCCTGATGGCACCAATCGCCATCACGCTCATGGGTTTGTATGGCTGGAATAATGCCATGCAGATCATGGGCATACTGGTGTTGCTGGCCCTGCCCGCTGCTTATCTGTTACGTGGCAAACCTGTGCAAGCTGTCATTGCAGGGCAAGCGCCTGTCAGCACTTCCAAAGCGATCGCTATTGCCCTGAAAAATCCCAGCTACCTGATGCTGGCCGCAGGCTTTTTTGTATGCGGCTTCCATGTGGCTTTTCTGGCCACCCATTTACCCGGCATAATCAGCCTGTGCGGCTTGCCCGCAGAATTTGGCGGCTGGGCGCTGGCCATGCTGGGGTTGTTCAATATTATAGGCAGCATCTCCATGGGTTGGGCAGTCGGCAAATGGCGCATGAAATCGCTGCTGTCCTTGTTGTACGCGACACGCGCACTGGCCGTCATCCTGTTTTTGCTGGCGCCTAAAACTGGCGCTGTCGTACTGGTGTTTGCTGCCGTGATGGGCCTGACCTTCCTGTCCACCGTGCCACCGACAGCTGGTCTGGTAGCGAAGTTCTTTGGACCTGCAAATATGGCCAGCCTGTTTGGCATCGTCATGCTGACACATCAACTAGGTGGTTTCCTGGGTGTCTGGCTGGGTGGCAAGGTGCTGGAGGCAAATGGCAATTTCAATGTGCTCTGGTATATCGATATCACCCTCGCAGTGGCTGCGGCATTGGTACATTTGCCTATACAGGAAAAGCAATTGCAACTGCAGGCGGCATAAACCGCACTGCAATCATCATAAAAGCCGGGTTTATCTAGTGGCTGAATAAACCTGCTTGCCTGCTACCCAGGTTTGCAAGACCTTGATCTTGTAAATATCCTTGGCGGGCATATTCAGCATATCCTGGTCAATGAGGATAAAGTCTGCCCACTTGCCCGCCTCCAGTGTACCCAGAGTATTTTCTTGATGTGCAGCATAGGCAGCATCAAGGGTAAAGCAACGCAAGGCTTCCTGCACAGTCATTGCTTGATTGACATACCAGCCCTGCGCAGGTTTGCCTGCCATATCCTGACGGGTGACCGCTGCATGGACACCCCAGAATGGATTGGGAGATTCTATCGGGAAGTCTGAGCCACAGGCGATGCGTGAACCCTGCTGCAAGAAACTGCGCCAGGCGTAAGCCCCCTTGATACGCTCTGCCCCTACCCTGTCTTCAGCCATATTCATATCTGAAGTCGCATGAGTCGGCTGCATGGAGGGCAAGATCCCCAGTTGTTTGAAACGCGGAATATCATCCAGCGCCACGACTTGCGCATGCTCTATGCGATGGCGCAAGTTGGCAGATGTCGCTGGCAAGCGGGCAAAGCCGTCCAACATCTGGTGGTTACCGGCATCGCCTATCGCATGCACATTCACCTGATAGCCCTTGCTGGCAGCTTTTTCTATCATGGTGTGCATCTCATCTGTAGTTTTGAACAGCAGGCCATGGGTATGTGGCGCATCTGAATACGGTGCCATCAAGGCCGCGCCACGACTGCCTAGCGCACCATCAGCAAACAGTTTGACTGCACGCAGAGAATAAAAATCTTGTCCATACGTCAGTAAAGGGCCTTGCAGTGAGACCTTGTCGAAATAGCCATCGGTGCCACGTAACATGCCATAGATGCGTGTCGTCAACTTGCCCTTGTCTGCATATTCACGGAACAATTTATCGGCAGATTCTGAAACGCCAGCATCGTGCACACTGGTGACACCGACCTTTGCTAATTCCAACAAGGCCAGATCCAGGGCAGTTCTCTGCTCAGCATTCGATGCTGGCGGCACTACCTTGCTAACCAGACTCATGGCCGCATCAATGAGTATACCGGTGGGCTTACCGTGAGCATCTTTTTCTATTTTTCCGCCGCTAGGATCTGGTGTATTTTCAGTTATGCCTGCCAACTGCAAAGCCTTGCTATTCGCCCAACCGGCATGACCATCTACCCTTGATAGCCAGACTGGTCGATCTTTTACCACTGCATCAATTTCCTGCGCAGTTGGAAAGCGACCCAACTTCCAGTTAGCCTGATTCCATTCGCCACCGATGATCCATTGATTCAAGGGGAAGCGGCGCGCGTAGTCAGCAATTGTCTTTTGCGCTTCCGCCAGGTTGGCGGTGGCACGCAAACCCAGCTGCATCTGACTCGCGCCCAAACTAAGCACATGACCATGAGCATCGATCATGCCTGGCAATAAGGTTTTACCCCCACCATCCACACGCTTGGCCATGGGGAGCCTGGCGGCCAATTCTGCTGATTTTCCTGTTGCAATGATCTTGCCAGCATCATCAAAAGCCAGCGCTTGAAATTGCTGCAATTGTGTCCCAATCAGAGTGTAGCCAAGGACATTATCGATAATCGTATCGGCCGTTGCCATACCTGGACTCAAACTCATCATTACCAATGCCAAGTACTTCAATTTGGTGCACATAAATCAGGCCCGAAAAATAATGAAAGAAGATACATTGTATTTCAATATGCATGGGCAATTTAGATATAGCAAAGCACAACACAGACCTGACTTCATTGTTGTCATATGATAAAGCAGCATATTATTACCACAAAGAGAATGCATACTTAACAACCATTGAGCGATCTTGACGAATTTTTATATCAATTTAAATGAACTTAACATCACTTCCCACAAAGAAAAAGTGAAATCCTGGGACGTATCCATGTAACAGATGTAAAACTTGTCATATAACTGACATTTACCTTGACGCTGCAAACAGCACTTGCGTACACTCACACGATTCTGCAATCCACGTCGACCATGGTCGATTAGACAATTAATTGCCTATGAAACGATTCCGACTTAACGCACCAAGCATATTGACCGCCGCTTTACTAGCTAGCCTGGCTCCTCGAATGTGTCTTGCCGATGCCCCCGCTCCTGTTTTCGCCCTGGTCTCTGCACCAGAAACCACCAACTCAGCACAAGTTACCGCCAGTCAAGCAGTCAATCTGGAATTACCCGCTGACGTAGCCAATTTTGATTACACCGATAAAACAACAGATCTGTGGGAGCGAGTACGCGCAGGTTATGCCATACCCGATCTGGAAAACCAGCTGGTGGCAAATCAACTGGCCTGGTATGGCACACGCACAGAATATATTTTGCGTACAGTGCAACGAGGCTCCCGCTACCTCTATCATGTAGTGGAAGAGCTTGAAAAGCGCGGCATGCCGACTGAACTGGCCCTGCTACCATTCATAGAATCTGCATTTAATCCACAAGCGATTTCCACTGCTAAGGCAACTGGCATGTGGCAATTCATGGCGGCGACAGGTCGGGACTTCAACCTCAAGCAAACCATGTTCAAGGATGACAGACGTGGTGTGCTGGACTCCACCGATGCCGCCCTGAATTATCTGGAAAAACTGTATGGCATGTTCGGCGACTGGCAGCTGGCGCTGGCAGCCTACAACTGGGGCGAAGGATCAGTCCAGCGCGCGATCAAGAAACAACAGGCACTGGGCTTGCCGATAGACTTCCAGAGTCTGTCCGTGCATATGCCAAATGAAACTAAAAACTACCTGCCAAAGCTGCAGGCCGTCAAAAACATCATAGGCAATCCAGAGCAATTCAATCTAGCCCTGCCCAAGCTGAATAATCAACCCTACTTTGTCAGTGTTGAAAAGACCCGCGATATTGATGTACGTGTTGCAGCGCAACTGGCTGAGTTGCCCATGGATGAATTTACAGCACTGAATCCGCAATTCAGCCGCCCCGTCATTGCTGGCGGAAGTAACACCAAGATCCTGCTACCCACCGACAATGCTGCCCTGTTCAAAGAAAATCTGAATAAGTGGCAAGGCCCGCTTTCGAGCTGGTCTGCCCATACTGTTCAAAAGACCGAGCGCGTTGAAGCACTAGCGACCAAACTGGGACTCAAACCTGAAGTTGTGCGCGAAGTGAATTTCATTCCGGCAAAAATGATGGTCAAGGCAGGCTCGACCTTGCTGGTGCCAAAATCCTCGAAAACTCCAGACCATGACATCTCGTTGGAAATCGCAGAAAAAGCGCAGCTCGTCATAGAAAAAAATTCGACCCGCCAGGTCAGCTACAAGGTCAGCAAACACGATAACCTGGCTGGTATTGCCAAGCGCTTCCGCGTCAGCGTCGCAGAGTTAAAATCCTGGAATCAACTGAAACGTGACAGTGTTGCCAATGGCCAGACCTTGCGTATACAAACTCCTGTCGTCACGCGAGTAAATCAGACCAGCATCCTGGCAAGCACCCGTCGTGCAACAGCGCCCAAAATTGTTCGTCACACAGCCACACCGACACGCAATGGTAAAACCATCGTAGCAAACCTGAAGGCAACACGCTTCAAATAGCAGTCTTCTAGTTTTGTGCAGCACCAATAAGAAAAGGGGTTCCAATTTACATTGGAACCCCTTTTTACTTCTGAAGCAGCTTCTTAGAAACTGTAGCCCAGTGCCACGCAATAAACAACAGGACGGAAATCGATCGTCGTTTTACGTTCGATACTGCCAGTCGTCGCCGTCATGTCAGTTTTGACTTTGGCAGCTGCGATAGTGCCAGTGACCGACCAGCGTTCATTGAACTGATATTTTACGCCCATCTGACCAGCCAGACCTATCGAATCCTTCAAATCAATCTTGGTTGGTCCACCGGTTGCAATATTACCTATCGCAGTCGACTTCGCATCGAAGAACTGTGTGTAATTCAAACCAAGGCCTACAAAAGGACGCCAGCTATCAGTCGGCTTACCAAAACTGTAATTAACGAATAAAGTAGGTGCACGTTGTTTTACTTTGGAAATCACTCCGTAAGGCGCTAAAGTGCCGCGACCTACTACTTCGTGTTCTGGCGGGATACCCGCAACGAAATCTAATTCAAAATGATCATTGATACGGCGAGAGTAGCCCAAAGCCAGCGTGTTTGCGTTCTGAACCACCAAACCGGCTGGTTGTGGTGTCAGGAATGCGGGGCCATTGCTGGTAAAATCAGGTGATTCAGAATGCACCTGTACATTGATGAAACCGGCACGCACTGTATTTTCATAGGCATGCGCGGAGAGACAAGCCAGGCCGAACAAGGCACTGACGGCGAAATGAATTTTTTTCATGATGGCATCCTCTCTTATTTAGCCAAAACTTGCTGGAAGAAGGCGCGGGATGCGGCGTGACAGAACGGTGGAACCAGGGTGCCGTGATAAACAGCAGCAACCGCTGCTGCCGGGTCCTGCTTGGCAGCTAAGGCTGCATTAATCGTAGCTGTTTTGCTTTGACCAAACCCTACTTTTGCTGCGGCAAATGGATCAGCAGCACTCGTAGGCGAAGAATCCACATCCAGCACCGTCAACGCTGCTGCAGGCAAACCCTTGGCCTGGAAGAAGCCTGCTGTTGCCTGGGTGCTTGCAAAGAAGACCGTAGGGTCAGCATTACCGCCGCACAGGAAGACCGGCACATTAGGAACATAATTGCGCAAATCATTTTTCACGCCAGCCTTGCGGAAAGGATTGGCAGGCGTGCAGCTCAAAGGATCAGCTGGATTGACGTTACAAGGATTTTTCTGCGCATCGGCTAAATAAGCATTGCGATAGCTGGATTTGATCAGATTGCCGTCGCCAAAAAAAGCGCCGAATGCTGGAGAAGATGGGCCTGGCAATGAGTCCTTGGCAAACATCGCATATGCTGGCAACTTGCCGGTAGTGAACAATTCATTGAAAGTCAAAGCGCCTGGCAACAGAGACTCTATACCAGCAGCATATTTGTCTTCAAAGACTTCATTCGGACTAGTGTACAGACCACCATAGGATTTTTGCCAGCTGGATGTCAACAAAGGCAGGAACACTGTACCGCCTGCGTTGGGACTACCTGCAAAAGTTGCATCACCCAACAAGGACATTGCATAAGGACCGGACATGCCAGCCAATGCAGCTACCTTGAACTCTGATGCGTAGGTTGTTTGCATGGCGCGTTGGGTAGCCATGGCCACATGACCGCCCTGAGAATAACCACTGACCACCAGCTTGCCAGAATCCTGTGCGCCGATCGTAGCGAAAGCCTTACGTGCAGCACGCAGGGAATCAACCATATCATTGGCTTGTTGCTCTGCATTCAGGTAAGGATGATATGTCAGTGCAGAAGTGTCATAACCGGCATAATTAGGAGCAACGACGATGAAACCTTGCGCTGCGTACATGGCGGCCAACAAAGTAGACTCTGAGTTATCCCGTAGGTTTGCCATATTGAAGGATTTTTCTACTGTCGTCCCATGCGCATACAGAATGACAGGACGTGGGCCGGTACATGCTGGATCGCTGCCAGAAGGCACCATGATGGCACCGGTCGCGTCTGTCATTTCATTCGCACCGCCGACGGTGATGTACTTCATGTAATAAGTACTGATTTCGCATTTTGGCGCACCGGTAAGCTGTGTCAGACCAGGTTTGGCTGCATCCAGAGAAGCTTTGAAAACGACAGGGTCAAGCTTGGTCAATGCCGGGCCACTAGCCTGGGGGATAGGCACCAATACTGGTGGGTTGGCGACCAGCGTGCCGCGGGTAGGTGTATTGTCGATGACTGGACCAGCACTACCGCCACCACCGCAAGCCGATAAAACGGCAGCGGACAGCAAGCCCAGCGCTACATGAATTTGACGCATTGTTGTCTCCTGTTAAGTATTTTTATGCAAGTCAGTAGAACCCTCATAGCCATCTTTAAAAATGGAACGAGCGTTCTAAAACTCAGCAAGTAGTATGTCATTTACGCAATTTGCTGAATAGCTAAAACTACGCAACTAGAGTAAACACTCTTAAAAAATTTGTCTGAATTTGCCCCGGTTTTTTTCATGAGGGACAAATACAACATTCCTGAAAGTTCTGGGGAAAGATTAAATAATTTACGGCCTTTTTCCGGGCGGCAAGTATAACCTCTATTTACCAATGTGCAAGACTCAACACATAAATTTTAATGGCTCGCCGCCTTTGTTTTCACGGTAGCCGGGGTCAAGACTTTCTCTGACTCATCTTGAGCAAAATACGCTTTTGCCTTTTTGCCAAAGTTATCCAGATAAGTATAGGCGATCGGCACCACCAGCAAAGTCAGCAGCGTTGATGTGATGATGCCACCGATGACTGCTCTGCCCATGGGCGCTTGAGTCTCTGCGCCATCACTGATACCCATGGCCATCGGCATCATGCCAAATATCATCGCCAATGTTGTCATCATGATGGGACGCAAGCGCACCTGACCAGCGGCCAGCACGGCATCAAACTGGCTCATACCCTGTTTTTGCGCCTGATTGATAAAATCAACCAGCAAAATCGCATTTTTTGTCACCAGGCCCATCAGCATGATGAAACCGATGATGGAGAAAATATTCAGGGTGCTGCCCGTAATCAACAACGCCAGCAATACACCAATCAGGGAAAAAGGTAGCGCCGTCATGATGGCCAATGGTTGCAGGAAGCTGCCAAATTGCGAAGCCAGTATCAGGTAAATGAAGATGACTGCTATGCCAAGCGCAGCCACGGCAGCACTAAACGATTCTTGCATTTCCCGGGTCTGGCCACCAATATCAAAACGGTAGCCAGGTGGTAGTTCTATCGTTTTCACCAGATTTTGCACTTCAGTACCTACGTCGCCAGCAGGCCGTCCCTCTACGTTTGCATAAATCGCTGCCCTGCGCTGCAAGTCCTGGCGTTTGATGACGCGCGGACTGGTGCTAGGCAAGAATTGCACCACTTGACGCAAAGGCACCATCATTGGCTTACCATTCGCATCCAGCCTGCTACTGGCCAGTGAGAGCTCGGCCAGGTCAGAAATTTTTTGCCTGCCTGATTTAGGCAACTGCACATTGATTTCATAATTTTGCCCGTCTGGCGCCAGCCATTGGCCCAAAGTATCGCCGGCAACAAAGGGGCGCAAGGCTGCACCGATTTGCTGTACCGACAAACCCAGATCATTCGCCAATTCATTATTGACCTTGACCAGCACCGTCGGATTGGCCCCAGTCAGGCTACTCTCCAGATCGGTAATACCTTTGATAGTCGCCATTTTTTTCATGACGCCATCAATCACATTCTGCAATTTGTCAGCATCCGGCCCAAGTATGGCCACATAGATGGGCTTGTCAAAACCCACGGCCATTTCTATACCTGGTATGCTTTTCAAACGCTCGCGAATTTGCATCTCTATCTGTTTTTGAGATTTACGGTGAGAAACACGCTTCTCGCTGAGCTTCATATTAATTTCTGCGGCATTTCTCTCATTCTCTACGCCGACCGAGGTATTAATGGTCTCGATATCTTTCATCTCTTTAAGAATAGCTTCAACCTGTCGGGTTTTATCGTCCGTGTATTGCAGACTGGAGCCAACCGGAGTTTTCAGACTGATGGTGATCTGACCTTCGTCCGCCGCTGGTACAAATTCAGTACCGATCAAGGGCAGCAAAAAGAAGCTGCCGATAAACAAGGAAAATGCCAGCAACAAGGTGGTCTTACGTTTGCGTAAAACCACGTGCAATAATTTTCCATAAATCACATGTAGCTTCTCTATGCCATGCTCTATACCATCCATGAATTTCGCCAACCAAGGCAAACGCTTGAAGCGGTTATCTTCCGGTTCGCGCCATACTGATGACAGCATGGGGTCCAGAGTAAAACTGACAAACAGCGACACCAGCACAGCCACGGTAACCGTAATGCCAAACTGGAAAAAGAATTTACCGATCATGCCCTGCATGAAAGCCACGGGCACAAATACGGCAACAATGGCAAAGGTAGTGGCCGTAACAGCCAGGCCAATTTCATTTGTACCGTCTTCTGCTGCCTGCTTGTGTCCTTTTCCCATTCCGAGGTGGCGTACAATGTTTTCGCGTACCACAATCGCATCATCAATCAGCAAGCCTATGCAAAGGGACAAGGCCATCATGGTCAGGAAATTCAGGGTAAAACCAAAAACCTTGAGTGCAATGAAGGTAGCGATGACCGAAATAGGCAGGGTCAAACCAGTGATGATAGTACTGCGCCAGGAATGCAGGAACAGGAAGACAATCAGCACAGTCAGTCCTGCACCTTCAAGTATGGTTTCTTTCACACCATTAAGAGAGCGCTTGACAAAATCAGCATTGTTTTCACTAACTGTCATTTGCACATCTTTGGGTAAGCGTGTTTTGAGATCAGCAATCGCTTCAATGATACCGTCACCAACCTGGACGACATTGGCATCTTGTATCTTGCTGACTGCGATGGCGACCGACCTTTGCCCATTCACGCGTGAGATGGAGTATTCTTCTCTTTCACCATCCATCACCTCAGCAATCTGCTCCAGATAGACTGGCGCACCGGCACGGCGGGCAACAATGATTTTATTAAAACCACGCGTGTCCGCGATTTTTGCTTCCAGCCTGACTAGTTGATCTTGTGCGCCACGTGTAATCAAACCTGCAGGCATGTTTTGATTGGTACTTTGTATCGCTGCCAGGACTTCATTAACACCAATGTGATTTGCTGCCATACGGTCAGGCAAGAGCTTGACCTGAACCTGACGCACAACGGCACCACGCACATCCACCCGTCCCACACCTGGCACGCTCTGCAATTTCTTGACGATAATCTGATCTGTCATATTCGACAAATCACGCAAGCTACGCTCCCCAGAACTGACCGCCATTTGCACGATCGGACGACCATTTTCATTGCCACCCTTGACGATAAAAGGGTCTTTCACATCCTTAGGAAAGCTGGGGCGTATCTGGGCAACCTTGTCACGCACTTCCTGCAAGACCTTGTCGCCATTTACTGACAAATGAAACTCTATCCAGATGCCAGCACGACCTTCATACGAGCTGGCCATGATGCGCTTTACACCACTGATGGTATTGACGACATTTTCTACCGGCTTGGTGATATCGTTCTCGACAATCTCTGGCGAAGCCCCCGGATACATGACTTCCATCCAGACACCTGGCGACTCTACATTGGGCATATTTTCCAGGCCCAGGCCTTTGTAGGAAAAAATACCCAGCACCATCAGGCCGACCATCACCATGGTGGCGAAGACCGGGTTTTGTATACTAACTTTGGTCATCCACATGGCTTAACCTTTTGTCGCTGCATTTGCCGAAGGCATCTTTACCTTGCTACCGGCTTTGACACTATCGAGACGTGCAGAAATCACTACGGCCCCTGCTTCCAGCCCTTGCACGATCTGCACCCGTCCCTCATCTTCGCTAAGCAATCCCAGTTTGACGGTCTGCATCTTAACCAGATCGTTGACAATTTGATAGACCACGTCCGCACCATTCACTCGCCTAATCGCCGTCAGTGGCACAGTCGTGCTTGCAGCTGTTTTCTCCAGCACCAGTTTACCCTTGGCGAACATGCCGCCTTTCAACGCAGCGTCGGCATTGTCAACAGCGATATATACCATCAAGGAACGCGAACCAACCTCTGTAGCTGGATTAATACGCGCGACTTTACCCTCAAATTCGCGACCGCCATACCCATCAACGTGAAACAAGACTTTTTGCCCGGTCTTGACTCTGGGAATTTCACTGGCTGGCACTTGCGCTTCCAGAGTCAGGCGACTCAGATTGACGATGCTATACAACGCGGTATCTGGAGACACTTTTTCACCCGGCTGCACATAACGCTTGCTGATGACACCATCCAGCGGCGAGCGTACCTGCGTATCCGCCAGGGCCAATTGTGCGACCTGTTTTTGCGATAGCGCTGACTTCAGGCTGGCTTGTGCCAGTTCCAGGCCATTGTGGGTCGTGTCGTATGCGTTTTGTGAAATGTAATTTTGCTTTAGCAATGCTTCATTGGAGAGACGATTCTTTTGTGCCAAACCCAGTTTGGCTTGCGCTTCATCCACCGCCGCTTCCTGAGTCGTAAGTCGCGCATGTAAGTCATTAGCAGTAAAACGGGCGATGAGCTGGCCTTTTAGAACTGCGACGCCTTCCTGCAACGCAGCTTCTGCCACTTCTGCACTAACTTTGGCGCGTACAGTTACCTGACTTTCGGGAACCAGTGAACCAGAGATAGGTAATTGTGCCGACAATTCCTTGATCTCCGCACTGGCGATATCTGCCGTCGCCAACTCATAGACCACGTCTTTTTCGGTCAGTTTTTTTTCATTAGTACTGGCCTGCGCCGTAGTTTTACTGGAATAGGCAAACCACAGCGCGCCGGAAATTGCCAATACCGCAGCAGCAATAACAGGCGTGCGCCATAGTATTTTTCCTTGAGCATTACGGAAGTAAAGTTTGTTTTGCATGATGAACTTATTCAAGTGAGATTCTGCGCTATATCCGCTCTGCCGCCAGGCAGGCCAGACTTTGTTTTGCATTTGACAGGACTAATGATAATTAGTTCAACAAAGAGTGGCCACAAAAAAGGGCCTGGATTTGCCAGGCCCTGATTTTCTATACTCAATTTGCTACACAGTCTGCTCACTCAGCTTGATTGCTGTTCAGCTTCCTTGCTGCTTGCGCGCTTTTAACCATGCATCAAGTGACAATTTGCCGGGGCCAAAACTGACCAGTACCAGCAACAATATCCCCCAATAAAAATGCGCATCCACTGCTGCCGGACACTCCAGTTCAAACAACTGCGGGTAAGAAATGACGGCCATCAGGTTCACGGCAAACAAAGCCAAGGCAGCTGGGCGGGAAAATATTCCCAGCACCAGCAAGACTGGCAGAACCAACTCGCCCCCCGCCCCCATCCAGGCCGCTAGCTCTGGCGGAATGACAGGCACCATATATTCTTCGCGAAACAGTGACAGTGTGGATTGCCAATCGGCTATTTTTACAAGGCCAGCTTTAAAAAACTGCCAGCCAATATACAGCCGCAGTGCCAGGCTAAGGGCAGAACCGCCCCAGACGCTGAGCTTGTCATCAAAACGGGTGCTTAAGCCATGAAAGTATTGCAGGGTGTTATACATCAATATTCTCCAGTGATCTCCTGCATCTTAGTCAGCTTGCCGGGGGGTTCCTTACAGCTTATCTCCAGGAAATCTGAACTGGGCAAACAATCCCGCAGAAAACCAGGATTGCAGGCTGGCATTAATCGGAAAGTCTGCATCAGCCTCCAGGGCCAGTTCCAGCGCATCACCCAAGCTGCAGCCTTGCTGCAAAGCCCTTAATGCCAGCCAGCCAGCTTTATCTATTCTTTGCACTTCGACCAGCCACTGGCTTCTGGCAATCAGCGCAAAACTGACATGCCCGACGTCCTCAGGAAATCCCGATTCAGAATTTAACTGATGTGCTTCCCAGATCCCCACACTATCGCATGCCGAGTCATACAAACTGGCTGCCGGATGAAACGTCAATTGCATGGCCTGTACATCCTGCCCACAAGCAGAAATCGTCTGCAGCACTTCATGCAGACTGACGACCTCTGCATCAGCGGCATAGTAGGCAGCATGTGTCTGCCATTCCAGAGCAGCGACATCTGAAAAATAAGGATAATCCACTGCATCTGGTATCGTCTTCAGAAACTCAGGAAGTTTTTCGCCAAATTGGTTCAGGTCGCCAGATTCTGATGGATAGACACGGCCAAAGGCACGCGCCACTTGCTCGAAATATTCTTCACCCACTAATTGGTGCAGAACAGGATAGGCGTTCTTTAAAGCTGAAGTCCAGATGGCGGTCAGGTTTCCCCGATACAAAGCCAATCTGTCGTCCTGGTAGGGGTGCGTATTAAATAAGGCAGCAGCTTGTGCCACCCGGGACGGCTGCAACAATGCATGCGCAAATTGCTCTTGAATTTCTGCGAGCGTATGAAAAACCATCACGCAGCCACTCTACTTTGTGCAGTCGACGCTACCAGAATTTCCCTGGCCTTATGCGCCTCATTCAACAATACGGGCAAGTCCGGGATGGCTGTATCCCACTCTATCAACACTGGAATACCTGCGGGTAGGGTCTGCACTGCTTGTCTGAATAATTCCCAAACCGGGCCAGCCACCTGGCTGCCATGATCATCGACCAGGCAGATATCTGTCTGCAAGTGACCGGCAAGGTGTATTTCACCGATCGCGCCGACTGGCAAGCCTGCCATGATACTCAATGCCTGCTGTGCATCTTCACGATGGTTATGTTGATTCACATACAGATTGTTAATATCCATCAAGATACCGCAGCCAGTACGCTTGACCAGAGCAGCAAGAAATTCTGCTTCCGACATATCGTCCTGGACAAAGCGCAGATAAGTGGAGACGTTTTCTATTAACACCTGTCTTCGCAAGCGGCTCTGCAGCTCATCCACGCGCTGAACCACCAGATCAAGCGCGCTATGCATCAGTGGTAAAGGCAAGAGGTCATTCAAATGCCTGCCCGCAATAGCGCCCCAGCACAAGTGTTCAGAAACCAAAGCGGGTTCGGTACGTTCGATCAAACGCAGCAGGCGAGCAATATGGCGCTCAGAAAAGCCCTGAGCTGATCCCAGGCCCATGCCAACACCATGCAGGCTTAGAGGATAATCACGTCGCAAGGTTTGCAGTACATGCAAATCATAGCCGCCGTCACCAAAATAATTTTCTGAATGCACCTCCAGCCAGTCGGCAGGTGCTGGATCGATTGCAGATGCATGCAGAAAATCACGGTAGTGTGGAGTGCGCAAACCCACGCCTACCCCTTGCAGAGCAGACGTGGGTTGAGAATTTGTGCGAGCCGTATCAGTCAAAATAAATTAGTCGACATCAAACAACATAATATGGCTCCCTCAAAAAGAAATGCTCAGGATTTAGGTGAATCCAGTTTGCCACCCATTTTTTCGCATGAACCAGCCGGGACTTTTTTCCATTCCGCTGGATCATTGTCTTTTTTGGATTGTCCAGCGCAAGAATGGGAACCTGATTTAGTTGCGCAGTCATTTTGACCAGCCTTGGCAATGCCAAAGCATTTCTCTGTCTTGGCTGGCTCTGCGGCCATTGCCATGCTGGAACCCAACAAACCTGCCAGTGCGACTGCAACCATTGCTTTATTACTCATGTCTATCTCCTGTTAATTGATTAAATGTGCCACTCAGCAAAACATCCCACCTGGGAAAATGTGAAACTACAGCTTATAGTCGATGCAGATAAGGCAAACTTACAAAGTTTCTGAAAAATATTTTAAGTCGCGCTACCCACATAAACTTATACGTCCTGCATTTTCGATTGGATTCAAGCCGCGATCAGATTATCCTACTAGCTTATGATATTTTTTCAAGTTAAAAGTTTCTATATGCTCAAGTTCATCGAAGAATTGCAACAAAGCCTCCAGGATTTATCAGCAGAACAAATCAATATCACCCTCTTTTGTAAAATCTGGCGCGGTCAGACTAAATTGTTGATAGCCTTGCCGCCACAGTTTCGCGAAGTCATGGAAAATCTCTTGAGTCGACTTGAGTCAGGCAGCCTGTTTACTGAGGAAAGTTACTCTTTTAGCCAGACAGACTTGATTGCCCAGTTGAGAATGTGGCTGGATAAAGCAAAAGCAGCCGTCACTCGCCTACCACCTGGAGAAATAGTGTAAGCTGCGTGCCTTTTATTGCAGCATCAAAGGGATTTATATGCAAAACCCGAGTTTTAGCCTGGAAGGCGAATATGTAGAACTCAACCAGTTATTGAAACTGGTTGGTCTGTGCGAGAGTGGCGGCGCTGGCAAAATGATTGTTGCCAGCGGTGACGTCAGTGTGGATGGTGAACAGGAATTGCGCAAGACTGCAAAAATCCGTGCTGGACAGGTCGTCAGCCTGGGCGATATAGAAATCCGGGTTCAGGCTGGCTGAGTTTGCACAGCATTGACAGTAGCATCGGCAAGCTTTTCCGGATTGCTTGCCATGAAGCGAGCCAGCATATTATCCATGGTATCGACATGGTGCTCGAACCATAATGGCAACTCTTCAGCCAGGCGCGTCGCCAAATCAGCTTCACCCAACTCCACCCTGCGCCTGACTTCCTGCATGACTTCCAACACAGCCTCATGTTCTTGTCTGTGGCAACCAGCTGGAGGGAAGGCGGTTTCCGCCATCCACTGATTTTCTTGTTCGAAATGGGCGATAGAATGCACGATCAGTGCATCCAGCCTGGCCAGAAAGGTAGCAGGATTATCTTCAGACAAGGCCGCACAGAGCTCCACAAACTCTTTGTGAGTATCGTCCATAGGTTCATAGCTGAGGCTAAGGCGTTCTGACCAGCCCCAAGAATTTTGTTCCATACTGAAATCCTGATATTAAGAGAGCGAATAGGCGAGATTATCGCTGATAGGCAAACAACTTGCTTGCGTTAAATCAGCCTGCCATCGCAAAGAAATCAAAAGGAACCCAGAGAAACCCAAGAACAAAAAAGCGCGCCAACAGCGCGCTTCCTGAAATTTTTGTTTGAATATCTACTTACCAAATACCTGAAAGGCAAACAACAAAATCACGCAGTGGTATTGATATTTCTACCCAGATTAGGTGGTAAATTGGCAATAGACTTATTATCTGGTATAGCCTCTATCAGTGCCGTTGCACTTTCAGCCGAAATATCGATGGCTTTTTTCAGCACCGCAATACTTACAGCCTGACTGGTACCCACATCAGCCAATGTTGTTGCCGCGTTGGCAATACCGGTTACGTCCATGACATTTCTCCTTATCCGTCTACATCAATTAACGACTGCTTTTGAGAAGTCTTTAGGAATATTTCAGATTTTTTTGAAAATCTTGTTTTGCATCGCAGCAACTATCCACTCCAGCACCAGCTGCGGCTGATTCAAGTCCAGCCATTGCAAACCAGGTCGCAAATTTGTCGGGGCTGGAGCGTCGGAAGCGACCAGCAAGACATGGCCATCTTCAGGATAAATAGCTGATTTACCAAGAGATGGCCGAAAGACTTCAATTTTTGGCATGGCTTCCCACTTATATCCTTCTACTAGCGTCAAATCTGCTGGCGAGAGACGTGTCAAGAGTTCATCCAGCGATGGTTCAGCCTGTTGTCGCAGCTCATGCGCAATCACATATCGATAAGGCGACACCAGCAATACCTCCTGAGCGCCAGCAAGACGCAAACGTGAACTGTCTTTTTGTGGTGGCTCGATGATGACATCGTGATGACTATGTTTGACCACGTTGATCTTGTGGCCTGTTAATGTCAATTCGGTAACCAGATATTCAAGCAAGCTGGTTTTGCCACTACCTGACCATCCTATGACACCCAATATTTGTCCAGTCGCCACTACAAAACCCTCCCATCTACAGAACCGAATATAAACATATAACTTACAAATATTAGCCAGCTGAAAGCCGCGTCATTCCATAGTCATAATTAAATGTAACAATTGTTACATTGCAATATTTCAAAGGTAATCAGTATGTTTTCCCTAGTCAGACTCTGGACTTTCTGCTTTGCCCTGCTATGCAGTCTATTTGCTTTGAATGTACAAGCCCAAGGGAACACCATCGTCGTTGGACAGGCTATCGACTTGTCCGGACCGAATGGTAGCATTGGCCGTGACTATGTGGCAGGTATCACCACTTACTTTGATAGCATCAATGTGAATGGTGGAGTGGGTGGCAAACGGATTAAGTATCTGGTACGTGATGATCAGGGCAATCCTGCACAATCAGCTCTAGCAATCAGCGACTTACTGGAAAAAGACAAGGCAGACTACCTGCTGGGTGGCATTGGATCTGCCGTGACTGACGCAGTACTGGGCAGCGCCAAGTTTGCGCAGAGCGGGCTGACTTTATTTGCCCCCCTGATTGCCTCAGTCAAGACCTACAATTCCCGTGTCTTGTTCTGGCGTCCAAGCCCGGAACAAGAAATGCAGTATATTTTCTCGTACTTCGATAAACTTGGCATCAAAAGCGTAGGTATTGCTTATCAGGAAAATGCCTTGAATCAGGACATGTATCAATACGTCGTCGCAGAGTTGCGCAAGCGCAATATGCTCATGAACGGCCTGGTGCGCATCGGCACTTCTGCAACTGATATGGAAAGAGAATCAGCCATCCTGGCCAAATCCAATCCTGGCATCGTCATTGCCATTGCAGATACCCTGGGCACAGGCATATTTCTGAAAGAATTCAGAAAACAGGCACCGCGCACCTTTGTGGCTGGCATGTCATTGATTAACCTGGAAACCCTGGCTGAAGTTGCAGGACCCAAGGCATTGGAGTGGACGGTTTTTTCACAGGTGGTACCAAATCCCCTGAGCAAAAAATCCCTGGTACAGATAGATCATAGCAATATGATGAAAAAATTCAGGGATGAAGACTTGTCTGCACTGACCTTTGAAGGTTTCATGGTAGCAAAGACACTGGTCAAAGCCATACAGACCGGCAAACCAGGACGCGATGCCTTGCAAGCCCTTGCTGCACAGAAGAGCGTCATCGATCTGGGCGGCGTCACCCTTGCTCCTTCAGACACTACACATCGCATGTCCAATTATGTTGATATGGCGCTTTTCAGAAAAGGTGGCGGCTTACTATTTTAAATGCAACAAATTGCTTTCCATGCATACATATCGAAAACTGTATGTATGATTGGAAATCAAATAAGGTTTTTTGACATTTTGATGATTTTAGAATAAAATTTTGCACTGCAACATCAGAATTTCACATTTGTTTGTTTGACATATGAAGAAATCACTGTTGCTCTATCTAAAATCAATCAGGTACAACATGTTAAATAAAAAAATTATCGCCGCTGCTCTGGCAATCTCTGGTCTGTTCGCTGGCGCTACAGCAAGTGCACAAGTTTATGTTGGTGCTACAGTTGGTCAAGCTCGCTGGAATATGGACTGTGCTGGCACAAGCAGCTGCAAAACTAATGACACATCCTTCAATATCCTGGGTGGTTACAATCTGAATTCCAACTGGGGTGTAGAAGCAAGTTACTACTCTCTGGGCACAGTCAAAGCAAGCGCCGGTGGTCTGTCTGCAGAACTGAAAGCGACTGGCATCGATCTGGCTGGCGTATACCGTGCGCAATTGAATACCAACTGGGGTGTGTTCACTAAACTGGGCCTGGCCTACTCCAAAGGCGAAGCAACTGCTTCCTTCGGCAACCTGCGTGGCTCCACAAGCGAGAATTCTGCGCAAGTTATGGCTGGCGTAGGCGTGACTTATGCATTCACTCCTAATTTTGCAGCTCGCGCTGAAATCACTACACGTAAAGTTGATTTCGTTGGTTCAAGCGGCAACATCACAAATCTGAATGTAGGCGTTCAAGCTGCATTCTGATTTTGCGCTTGACTTGACCAGTTTTGGCTCAAGTTAAAGCTCAATAAGCAGGGCTTATGCAAAATATTCCAACGCAAGGAGCTGGCAATGGTTATACCAATTGCTGCACCAGGGTTGCACGGGTTTTGCATAGGCCCTTTTATTTCCAGTCCAGGCTTTGCAAGTACATACTCAGCACCTGCCAACTCTTCAAGCAGATATCAATATCTAACGACCTTATCGCCTGAGTAAAGTTCGTTTTTTAATATTCCCCATCCTCTACTTAGTATCCTGACTAGCCTGATTCTTAGTCACAAGCTCCCTTCTCTTACGAAGCCCTTACGGCAACTATTTACAATTCGCAATTTGCTTGCCTGATTGTCAGTTCTGTCGCTTTGCTTTCAGCAACATCATACAGCTCATGAAATGGTGCCCCGCTATCTCATTGCTGCCATGCCTGCATTTGTTTCCTATCCAAGAAATTGCTCACCATGACCCTGTTCCCCCATACCAATTCGCAAGAGGAAAAAACTGGCGTTGACCCGCAATTGCCTACCCAATTGTCAATGCCCCTGGCTACTTCAAATGCAATGGCTTCTGCGCTAAACATTGATCAACATTTACAGTCAGCAGTTGTGCAAAAGTCCATGATTTTCATCGATAGCCGCTTGCCTGACTTCCAGCAAATCGTTGATGCCGTCAAGCCCGGTTCGACGATCGTGGTGCTGGACAAAGACCAGGATGGCGTACAGCAGATTGCCGATGCACTCAAAAATCACAAAAATGTGGACTCCATCTCCATCATCTCGCATGGTGACGAAGGCGTCATGCTACTGGGTAGCGCCGTTTTGCACGCGGGCAACATGGCAGCTTATCAAAGTCAACTGCAATCCATAGGCGCATCCGTGAAGCCAGGTGGAGACCTTTTGCTGTATGGCTGCAATGTAGGTGCTGGCACTAATGGGCAAAGCTTTATCAAAGACCTGGCAGCGATAACTGGAGCTGATGTGGCGGCATCCACAAATGACACCGGGACTGCAGGGCGTGCTGGTGACTGGGTACTGGAAATTTCTACCAATAGCATAGCAAACACTTCATCAGTTCTGGATACACAAAAGCTGGCAAACTGGAATCATCTGGCAGCAACCCTGTCGGCATCTGACCTGGCCAGCCTGCAGGCTGCCATGGCAACCGCGAATTCCAACGGTGCCGATGACATTTTGACACTGACCAGTGATATTCTATTTACGTCAAGCAGTAACACGATCAACATCGCCGCTGATTCTGGGCATTCTCTCACTGTCATTGGCAGCAAGAACAATGCAGGCGGGGTAGTCACCATTGATGCAGGGAATTTAACACGCGTTATTGATGTCTCCACAGGAGCGACGGCAACACTGCAAAACCTGACCATCACCAATGGCCTGGCAGTTGGAAACGGTGGAGATAATACGGGCAACCTGGAGGGGCCTGGCAGAGCCGGTCTTGATGGCGCAGGCGGCGGGATACGCAATGCTGGTACTTTAACCATCAGCAACAGTACGATCACTGCCAACAAAGCGTCAGGCGGTGGTGGTACAGGTGGTGGTTACCCCAAAGGAGGCGGCGGCGGCGGCGGTGGTGGCTATGGTGCTGGCTTGGGTGGCATTGGCGGAATGGACCGGATTGGCGAAGCACCCACAGCACCAAGTGCTGGTCATGGGGGTAACGGCTCTGGCACATCTGGCGGGCAACGTGGCGGTTACGGCGGCAGTACCACGGGCGGTGCGGGCGGCGGCGCGCACGTGCAGTTTCTCGGTTCATCCTATACATTGGGAGGTGCGGGAGCGTCGGCAAGCAACGGCGCGATCTCTATTGGTGGTGGCGGTGGCGGAAGTGGCGGCATTTATGTTGGAGGTACCGGCGGCAATGCGGTTGGCGGTATCTTTAACAGCGGGACATTAAGGATAACAAGTAGCGTCATCACCAATAACCTTGCTGCCGGAGGTGGTGGCGGTGGCGGCGCAGCTTCCAACTATACAAATCACGGCAACGGTGGTCCTGGCGGAAACGGCATAGGTGGTATCTGGTCAACCGGCACCCTATTGATGGATACAGCATCAGTCGCCAGTTTAAGTACTGGAAACAAAGGTGCTGGTGGCTTTGGCGGCACCGCTTCGGGAACTGGCAATATTGCTGGCACCAATGGCAGCAGTATTGATGCCAGTTTGGGCACGATTACTGCCTATAGTACCCCCGCGACTGTGAATATAGCTTTGTCCAAACCCACCCTGAAGGCTGGCGATACGCAAGATGTGACATTTACATTCTCCGAAGCCGTCTCTGACTTTGGAACCGCCGATATCTATATTGCCAACGGCATACTTTCAGGCTTGCAAACCGCCGACAACATCACTTTCACAGCAACTTTTACACCGAATACCAATTTTGAAAGCGCCAGCAACGTCATTTCAGTCAATTTGCCTGGTACCTATAATTCGACTCATACGCCCGGCGTAGGCATCACCAGCAGCAGCAATTTCATTGTAGACACCAAGACGCCAACACTTATCATCAGCAGCAACGTCAGCACTCTCAAAGCTGGCGAAACGGCGACAATTAGCTTCGCCTTCAGCGAAGTTCCAACTGGTTTTACTGCGGTTGACATTTCGGTTGCAGGCGGTAGTTTAGGCAGTCTCAATGGTACAGGCACAACGCGCACTGCGATATTCACACCAGACCCGGCAACCAATGCCAGCACAGCCAGCATCACCGTTGCGTCAGGCACCTATACCGATGCGGCAGGTAATAGCGGTGGTGGTGGCAACAGCCCTGCGCTGACTTTTGACACGGGCATACCTGCTGTCAACGCGGTCAGCGTACCGGCAAATGCAAACTATGCAACCGCACAAAATTTGAACTTCACCGTCAACTTTAGTGAAGCCGTGACGTTGACTGGCACACCCAGCTTACCCGTCACACTGGATACGGGTGGAACAGTTGCCGCTACTTATATCAGTGGCAGCGGCAGCAGCTCACTTCTATTTGGCTATACCATCGTTGATGGCAATCAGGACAGCAACGGTATTTCTGTCGGCGGCAGCGTCGCCCTCAATGGCGGTACCATCAAAGATGGTGCAGGCAATAATGCTGCTCTTAACTTGAATGGAATAGCCAGCACAGCCGCAGTCAATGTTGATGGCATTGCCCCTGCAGTCAGCACTGTCACAGTTCCCGCCAACGCCATTTATGCGCCTGGACAAGGCCTGAATTTTACGGTTAATTTTAATGAAGTCGTCAACGTTACGGGAACACCAACTATTCCAGTGACGCTCGATACCGGTGGCACCGTAGCAGCTTCTTACGTGAGCGGAAGTGGCACTTCCGCACTCGTATTCAGCTATACGGTTGTCAGCGGCAACCTAGATACCAATGGCATCAGTCTGGGTAGCAGTATTACTTTGAACAGTGGCAGCATCAAAGACACTGTAGGAAATAATGCTGCTCTCATTCTGAATAGTGTCGGCAGCACGAATGCTGTCATGGTGGACGGCGTAGCCCCAACTATCAGTACTGTCGCAGTTCCCGCCAACGCCACCTATGCGCCTGGACAAGGCCTGGATTTTGCGGTTAATTTTAATGAAATCGTCAACGTTACAGGAACACCAACCATTCCAGTAACGCTCGATACCGGTGGTACTGTAGCGGCTACTTATGTGAGTGGAAGTGGCACTTCCGCACTTGTATTCCGTTATACGGTTGCCAGCGGTAACCTTGATGCCAATGGCATCAGTCTGGGTAGCAGTATTGCTTTGAATAGTGGCAGCATCAAAGACACTGTAGGAAATAATGCTGTTCTCAATCTGAATGGTGTCAGCAGTACGACTTCTGTCTTGGTTGACGGCGTTGCGCCTACCATCACCAGCATCAACCGTGCGTCAGCCAGCCCCAGCAACAGCAGCTTTGTTGATTTCCAGGTCAATTTCTCGGAGAACCTGGCAAATGGTGGATTGGACATTTCCGATTTTGCGCTGGTAACGACAGGCACAGCCAGCGGAAACATTGCGTCACTATCAGGCCCAATTGGCAACGTCTGGACCGTACGGGTTAACACTGTCAGTGGTGACGGCACCTTAAGGCTGGATTTCAAGAACAGCGGCACTGGTGTCACCGACATTGCTGGCAATGCCATCGTTGGCGGGCATACTGGCGACCAGTTCTATACACTGGACAACAGTGGCCCTCTGGTAACGAATGTCAGCTCCAGCGCAGCAAATACCACCTATGCCGCAGGCACAGTCATACCGATCACCATCACCTTCAATGAAACCGTCAATGTCACCGGGACACCTCAACTGACAATGGAAACTGGCACCATAGATCGGGTAACTAATTATGTCAGCGGTTCGGGCACTAACACGATCACCTTTAATTACACCGTACAGGTAGGTGATGTCAGCGCCGACCTCGATTACCAGAACAGTACTGCTTTGCGGTTGAATGGCGGTACTATCAAGGATTCGCTGGGCAATAATGCCACATTGACGCTGGCTGCGCCCGGTGCGGCCAATTCGCTCGGCAGCAACAAAGCCATCGCCATTTATACTAATTCCCTCCCCGTCATCGGCGGTGTTGTCGCGGGCCAGACAGTCATAGAAACCACCACGGTTTCTCCTTTTACCGGTGTCACCATCACCGATCCGGATGTAGGTGCTTCCGAAACCATCATCATCAGCCTCGATACCGCCGCCAAAGGAGCCTTTACTGCCGCCTCTCTGGCAGCCACAGGTTTCTCAACCGCCGATGGCGGTCTGACCTATACCCATGCAGCCGGTACCCCGGCTGCCGTTGAGGCCGCCATCCGTGGCCTGGTATTCCAGCCAGCGGCGGGCCGTGTCCCTGTGGGCGGCACAGAAACCACGACGTTTACCATCAGCGCCAATGATGGTATTGCTTCTGCAGTACTGAACAACACCACCACCGTGATTGCCACAGGTGTCAATGCGGCTCCGACCAATATCACGCTGTCGAATGCGGCTGTACAGCAGGGCTCTGCTGACAATACGACGGTTGGTACGCTGACTGCGGTTGATCCTAATCCGGGTGACACGGCAGCGTTCACCCTGGTAACAGGCAATGGCACGAATGATAAGGACAATAGCAAGTTCACTATCTCAGGCAATAGCCTGGTGGCAAAGAACCCTGTGGGCATGACACCGGGTAATTACAGTGTCTTTGTGCGCGCCACCGATGCCTTGGGTGCTGCCTATGAGAAGAGTTTTACTATCGCTGTTGGCGATAATGTTGCGCCTGTTGCTACCGGTATTACCCGTATCCAGCCTGAGAACACCAGTCTGGGTACGATAGAGTACAAAGTGAGCTTCAGTGAAGCGGTGACGGGTGTGAATGCGGCAGCCTTTGCCCTGGCCACTACAGGCACTGCGGCAGGCACCATCAGCAGCGTCACCCAGCTTGACCCTTCTACCTATAGCGTCAGGATCACGGGCCTGACAGGTGATGGTACCCTGGGCCTCAATCTCAAGGGCAGTGGCACAGGCATTGTGGATACGTCCAGTCTGCCACTCAATGGCGGCTTTACCGGGCAGTTGTATCAGGTAGACCATACCGCGCCGACAACGGGCATAGGCTCTGTCCGTCTGTCGAATGATGATGGTGTCAGCGCTACTGACTTCATCACCACCATCAGCGACCAGACCATCTCGGGCAGCCTCACTGCTGACCTGGCAGTCGGCGGAACCGTCCAGGTCTCGCTCGACAATGGTACTAGCTGGATCAATGCGCTGGCGACCGTGGGTAGCGCCGCATGGACTTTACCGAATCAATTACTTTCTGGCAGCAGCACCCTCAAGGTCAGGGTGGCCGATCTGGGGGGTAATAGTGGTGCGACGTTCTCGCAAGCCTATAGCATCAACCCTAACACTGACAATCCTGGCACGAGCGGCTCGGATGCGGATGGCGATGGCACCCTGCAGTGGGTAGAAGCAGAAGTACCGAATCTGCTGGGATCCGGCAATGGTGATGGTAATGGTGACGGCATACCGGATCAATCGCAGAAGAATGTCAGTTCGCTGTTTTGGCATAACAATACGACAGCGAATAACCATTATGTGACGCTGGCGAATAATAACTTCCTGTCACAAACCAATGTGAACACCACGGTAGCGCCAGCGACACTGCCAGCAGAACCGGGCTTGCAATATGGCATGATCACCACCCAGCTGACTGGCCTGGCAGCAGGTCAGGAAACCACGATGTCGCTGTACACCGATGCGATGGGGCCAGTGAATGGTTACTGGGTGCAAGACAAGGCTGGCACCTGGACGAATATCGCGACGAATATTGCGACAGTAAACGGCAAGCTGAAAGTGGACTTCAAGATCACGGACGGCGGACTCTTTGATGCAGACGGCAAGGTCGATGGCAAGATTACTCTCAATGGTGGTCTGGGCTTTAAAACTACGGTGCCGACCAACCCAAGTACTTCTTTGCCGGGCGACAAGGATAGTGATGGCATCCCGGATGCGATCGAAGCGAAGGTCGGTACCAAACTCGATGTCAAAGACAATGATGTCTTGCACCGTTCTGACTTGTTTGCCATGCAGCTCTACCGCGATGTACTGTTCCGTGAGGCTGATACAGCAGGCGTGCAGTACTGGCAACAGCAAATCGACAGTGGGAAGATGAGCCGGGCGCAGGTGGCGGCGTCGTTCATGGAGTCGGCAGAATTCCAGAGTGGCAACGGTGGTATCACGCGTCTGTACTTTGGAGCCTTTGACCGTTTGCCTGACCGTGAGGGCCTGGCTTACTGGATGCAGGCGCAAAAGGACGGCATGAACCTCTCCAAGATCAGTTCTTCCTTTGTATCGAGTGCAGAGTTCCAGAAGACTTACGGGGCGCTGGATAATACGGCCTTTGTGGACCGTGTCTATCAGAATGTCTTGCACCGCAGTTCAGATGCAGCAGGCAAAGCCTACTGGCTGGGGCAACTGGGGAGTGGCCTCTCCAGGGGCGATATGCTGGCAGGCTTTACGGAATCGACGGAGTTCAAGGCGAATTCGCAATCCAAAGTATCGCTGACGCTGGATTACATCGGTCTCTTGGGTCGTGCACCAGATCAGGCGACGTTTGATGCACTGCTGGCGCAGTCAGGTACAGATGTGGTCACGCTGATCGGGCAGTTTATTAATTCGCCAGAATATCTGGCGAGGTTTATGGCTTGATTCGTACAACATGCACAGCAAATACAGTTATGACATTCTTTAAATTAAGTATCGATATTTTCTACGAAGAGCTACATTTATTCTCACAAGCCGACTACAAAATTTTTGTGGCCAAAACTATTGCAGGAAGTCGGCCAACTGTTGCATGGCAGGTATTTCGGCCAATGCGAAATAACACGATCAGTTGGGAAGAAGAGTACGGCATGTATGCATCTTCAACGCCATTGCAAGATGGCGCAAAGCTTAGAAAAACATCGGAAACAAAAATTCCAGCCAAAGCAGGTAAGCTCTATTCCTTGCAGGAAAATGGTGCCATTGAGAATTCCGACGAGGATGGCAAGGCACATGTATTTACTTTGTTGAATCAATTCCCCACACTGCAGGGAAGTGTAGTCGCTGGCCTGTGTCAGAATGCGCAAGTGAACGGAACTCAAATCGATGGGAATGCCGTATCAGCGATGCCAGTGCTTTACAAGAATAGTATTGAGATGCAGCCCTGCCCCTCAGTACATCTCTAGATCTCCAGTCGAGGAGAAGAGAGCAGTCTGGCGCAGCCCGGAACGTCAACTGTGACCGAACTGTCATTTGAGGATGGTATAAATGAAATCACCAGCTATTTCGACATAAGGACCGGCAAGTTCCTTATCCCTGGGCGATGAAACTAAACAATAGCAAAGTCAATCCGGAATCGCCATCTCAATAATATCAATAGCACAAAGACATGAACGTCTTTCTGCGATGCCCATTGTCAGGAAACGGCTTGCCGTCCTCTGTATTTCCCCCACCCGCTTTAAAACTTGATAGCGAACTATCCAGTTGCTGCCATTCGGAGAATGGGTAGGACCTGGCTTTGTCGGCATCAGTCGCGAGCATTTAATGACGATTTCCAGAATTCGCCCATCAAAAATAACCGGCCTCTTACGAATCTCTTACGACAGTTTGCTAGCATTAAGTAATTTTTTGGGTAGCCATTATTACATGATGTCTTGAGCAACTTCTTAGTTCTCAAGATTCCCCTGGCTTGCGTGCGGGTTCGACGCGCATTCACCTCTTTTAAGTCAGAAGTCAACACAATGAATCTGTTCAATCAAACTTCCGGAACCGATATTCAGTCTATCCACGAGTACGCACTTGCCAAATCACCTAGTGCGCATTTGGTGGATAACTTGTCCATGCCCGCCCCCTCCCTATCCTCGGGTACTACGACAAATTCAAGCGCTGGCCAGCAGATTCTGATCATTGACGGGCGGGTGCCAGATCAGGCTACCCTGATCAATGCAGCCAAAGACGGGGTAAAAGTCATCGTTCTGGATACAGAGCACGATGGCGTGCAACAAATTGCCGATGCATTAAAGGATGTCCACAATGCTTCGTCTATCAGCATCATTTCACATGGTGATGATGGTGTTCTCTTGCTAGGTAACTCACCTCTGCATAACGGTAATGTCGCCAACTATACCGAACAGTTAAAAGCCATCGGTGCATCTTTACAGACCGGTGGAGAAATCAGGCTGTATGGCTGTGATATTGGCAAAGACAGTGTCGGTCAGGATTTTATTCAAAGCATTGCCCAGGTGACCGGCGCCACGGTAGAAGCCTCAGCTGATGCAACAGGAACTGCAAGCCGGGGCGGCAACTGGGACCTGGAAATATCGACTGGCACCCAGCATAAGGATAGTGCTCTGGATACCAGCAAGCTTGGCAACTACGATCATTTATTGGTGACGACCGCAGTCAATAGCATCAATAGTCTTAAGTCTGCTATCGCCACCGGTAACAGCGATGGTGTCGATGATGTCATTACATTTACCGGCAATATCACCTTTAGCAACGCCTCTGATAGCGTCCCTATCAATGTTACCGATGGCCACACGATGACCATAGTCGGGGGTGGTAACACCCTCAACGGCAATAATATGGCAAGGGTGATGACCGTCGGTACAAACGGCGCAGGATCTGCTGTCGTTATTCAAAACCTGACAATTACCAATGGCTTTGTCACCGGCAATGGCGGTAACGCTGGTGTCAACGGACCAGACCTCAACGATATAGGAAAGCCGGGGGACGATGCCAAGGGAGCCGGCATATGGAATTCTGGCGTTTTAACAATTTCAAACAGCAATATAACAAATAACAAGGCTTCAGCAGGCGGCGGTGCTGGCGGCCTGACATCTGGCAATGGTGGCGGTGGTGGCGGTGGCGGCGGATACGGAAGCAGCAACGGCGGTAATGGCGGATCCAGTTTAGCGTATTCGCACCCGGGAGCGACAGGCACCGCTGGCGCTGGTGGCAATGGAGGGCCGCTTTCGGGACAATACTTTTTGCTGGGCGGGAAAGGCGGTACGACCACAGGAGGGAATGGTTCGGGTGGGTTTGCAACTTACTCCAGAGGCGGCAACGGTGGCACTGCCAATGCAGGTGGAGGGCTGAGTATTGGCGGTGGCGGCGGTGGTGGCGGTGCCGATGCAAAAGGCGGTGCTGGCGGAAACGCGGTTGGTGGTATCTACAACATCGGAACATTGACCATTAGCGGAAGTAGCATCACCAACAACATTGGTGCCGGCGGCGGCGGCGGCGGCGGCAGTAAATCAGATATAGGCAAAGACGGAGGCGCAGGTGGTAATGGTATAGGCGGCATATGGAACAATGGCGGAACGGTCACTCTGGATAGCGTGACCAACAATTCACTCGCAACTGGTAATCGCGCTGGTGCGGGCGCTGGGGGGTATGCTGATTCAGGTAGTTCCCCAGGGGCCGACGGGATTGCTTACGATCAGAAACTTGGCACTTTCACGTTACTCAACAATCCCACTATTACCAACGTCACATCCAGCAAGCTGAACGGCAGCTATTCGGTCGGTGCGGTCATTCAGATACAGATCACTTTCAGTGAAGCAGTCACCGTTACTGGCACCCCACAGTTGCTGCTTGAAACAGGCGTGACAGACCGCACGATTAATTACGTCAGTGGTTCAACAAGCAGCACGCTGACTTTCACTTATACAGTCCAGGCTGGTGATACCAATGCTGATCTCGACTACAACAGTACCACCGCACTATCGCTCAATGGTGGCGCCATCAAATCAACGTTATCCGGCTCCGACGCCACATTGACCTTGTTTTCCCCTGGTGCAACTAGCTCACTGGGCGCCAACAAGAACATCGCCATTGACACCGCCGCCCCTGCCGCTCCGAGCGCACCAGACATGACAGCGGGCACCGACAACGGTATCTCCAATACCGACAATCTCACATCCAGCGCCACACCAGTGTTCACGGGCACGGCAGAGGCCGGCAGTACTGTCACACTCTACGACACCGGCGGCACAACTATACTGGGTACTGGCACCGCAACGGGTGGTAACTATTCAATTACATCCACGACGCTGAGTGCCGGCCCGCACACCATCACTGCCAAAGCAGTGGACGCGGCTGGCAATGTGAGTTTTGCGTCAACCGAACTGGCGGTCACCATCGACACGACCGCCCCCACAGTCAACTCTGTCAGTGTGCCAGCCAATGCCACTTACATCGTCGGGCAAAACCTCGACTTCACGGTGAACTTAAGCGAAAACGTGACTGTCACCGGTTCGCCTAAACTTGACCTGACGCTCGACACTGGCGGTACCGTTGCAGCGACTTACCTGAGTGGATCTGGTAGCAATGCTCTGGTATTCCGCTACACCGTCGCAGGTGGCAATCTTGATACCAACGGTGTCAGCCTGGGCGCCAATATCGCCCTGAACGGTGGCAGCTTAAAAGATACCGCAGGCAACGACGCGACACTGACACTCAACAGCGTTGGCGCATTGACCAACGTACTGGTCGATGGCGTAGTACCTACCGTTTCCTCGATCGATCGCACAGGTGCAGCCATTACCAAGGCCACCAGTGTCAGCTACACGGTGACTTTCTCAGAAAGCGTCACAGGCGTCGATACCAGTGACTTTGTGGTGAACGCAACAGGCGGCGTTACTAGCAACATTGCCAGCGTCACCGGCAGTGGTAACACTTACACAGTCACCGTCAATGGTATTACCGGCGATGGCACGTTAAGACTGGACCTTAAAAGCTCTGGCACAGGTATAGTCGACGCAGCAAGTAACGCCATTGCCACCGGTTATACCAGTGGCCAGATGTATACCCTTGATAACACGGCGCCGACAACCACGATCGCAACTGCCGCCTTGTCTGCCGATTCCGGCACGTCCAGCACTGATTTCATTACAAAAACTGCTGCACAAACCATCTCTGGTACCTTGAGTGCAAATATGGTGGCAGACGAATTTGTCGAAGTCTCTATCGATAATGGCAGCACATGGGCCAATGCCACGACGACTGTTGGACAGAATACCTGGTCTCTCAGTGGCATTACCCTGACGGCTAGTTCCACCCTGAAGGTGCGGGTGAGCGATGTGGCAGGAAATATTGGTACGGCATTTAGCCAGGCTTATGTGCTAGATACCACGGCACCGACCACCACGATTGTTACGGCCGCCTTCTCGGCCGATACCGGCACGTCCAGCACTGATTTCATTACAATAACTGCAGCACAAACCATCTCCGGCACCTTGAGTGCGAATATGGTCGCTGGAGAGATCGTCGAAGTATCGCTTGATAATGTTAGTACCTGGACCAGTGCCACAACAACCGTTGGATTGAATACCTGGTCTCTCGGTGGCGTTACCCTGACGGGTAGCTCTACCCTGCAGGTGCGGGTGAGCGATACGGCAGGCAATAGTAGCGCGACGCTTAGCCAGGCTTATGTGCTCGATACCACGGCCCCAACCACCACGATTGCAACTGCCAGCTTGTCGGCCGATACCGGCACGTCCAACACCGATTTCATTACCAAAACTGCCGCACAAACCATATCCGGCACCTTGAGTGCGAATATGGTGGCAAACGAATTTGTCGAAGTCTCTATCGATAATGGCAGCACCTGGACCAATGCCACAACAACCGTTGGACAGAATACCTGGTCTCTCAGCGGCATTACCCTGACGGCTAGCTCCACCCTGAAGGTGCGGGTGAGCGATGTGGCAGGAAATAGTGGTACGGCATTTAGCCAGGCTTATGTGCTCGATACCACGGCACCGACCACCACAATTGCAACTGCCTCCTTCTCGGCCGATACCGGCACGTCCAGCATAGATTTCATTACTAAAACTGCAGCACAAACCATATCCGGCACCTTGAGTGCAAATATGGTCGCTGGAGACATCGTCGAAGTGTCACTTGATAATGGCAGTACCTGGACCAGTGCCACGACGACTGTTGGACTGAATACCTGGTCTCTCAGTGGTGCGACCCTGACGGCTAGCTCCACCCTGCAGGTGCGGGTGAGCGATGTGGCAGGAAATATTGGTACGGCATTTAGCCAGGCTTATGTGCTCGATACCACGGCACCGACCACCACGATTGCAACTGCCACCTTCTCGGCCGATACCGGCGAGTCCGGCACTGATTTCATTACCAAAACTGCCGCACAAACCATATCCGGTACCTTGAGTGCGAATATGGTTACTGGAGACATCGTCGAAGTATCGCTTGATAATGGTAGTACCTGGACCAATGCCACAACGACTGTTGGACAGAGTATCTGGTCTCTCAGTGGCGTTACCCTGTCCGCTAGCTCCACCCTGAAAGTGCGGGTGACAGACAATGCAGGCAATAGTGGCACGACATTCAGCCAAGCATACGTACTGGACACTACCGCACCGGCAGCACCGTCTACACCAGACATGACGGCAGCCACCGATACGGGGGTCACCAATACGGATAACATCACCGCCAACACGACACCCGTCTTTACAGGAACAGCAGAAGCTAACAGCACCGTCAAACTGTACGATGCAGACGGCATCACTTTGCTTGGTACAAGCACAGCCGATGGCGCTGGCAACTGGACTATCACCAGTTCTGCACTGGCGGTCGGTACACATACCGTCAAAGCGACAGCAACCGATGCTGCTGGCAATATCGGCGTTTTGAGTACTGGCCTGGCAATTACCATTGCGACACCGACCATTACCAGCGCCAGTTACGATGCCGCGACAGGTATCCTGACGGTGACAGGTACTGGCATGGTGACCAATGACGCCATCGACGTCAGTAAATTGACACTGGTGGGAGAAAGCGGTGGTTCTTATGCACTCACGACAGCCAATGTGACGGCGACCAGTGCAAGCGCCTTCTCCATCACCTTGAACGCAGCGGATAAACTGGCGATCAATGGCATACTCAACAAAAATGGCGCGCAGGCCGCGAGCGGCACCGTATTTAATCTGGATGCAGCACTTAACTGGGATAACACTAGCAGTTCACTTGCCGACACTACCAACCCCGTCACCGTATCGAACGTCGCCGCCCCAACCATTACCTCAGCCACCTACGACGTCACCACCCACGTCCTGACCGTCTCCGGCACCGGCCTCGTCAGCACCCTCGGTGCCACCAATGACATCACCGTCTCTGCCCTGACCATCAAAGGCGAAGGCGGTGTCGTCCGGACTTTGTCGACCACTGGCAATATCGAAGTCACCTCCGCCACCAGCTTTGCTGTAACACTGGCCGGTACCGACCAGACTACCGTTGAAGGCCTGTTCAACAAAAATGGTACTACCTCAACCGGTGGTACGACTTACAATCTGGCCGCAGCAGACGACTGGGACAGCGTCATTACCGGTGGCAACATTGCCGTCACCACGGCCCCGATTACCGTCTCCAATGTCGCAGCCCCGACCATCACCTCCTCGGTCTACAACGCCAGCACCGGTGTACTGACCGTCACAGGTACCGGGCTGACCGGCCTGACAGGGGCCACCAATGACATCATCGCCAACAAATTCAGCCTGCAAGGCGAAGGTGGTGCCAGCTATACCCTCACCACCACCAGCAATGTCGAGATCACCTCCGCCACTTCGTTCACACTGACTCTCAGTGCTGCAGACAGGTTGGGTGCCAATCTCATCATGAACAAGAATGGCACCAGCTCCACCAGTGTCAACACGTACAACCTGATCGCCAACGAAGACTGGAATGCCGGGGCTGATGCCGCTGTCGTCATTGCTGATCTGACCGGCAATGGCGTTA
>NZ_JACOFX010000014.1 GCF_014284125.1 Undibacterium umbellatum
GGCTACCACGGTCTGAGTGATGAATCAGACCAGGCGGTGGTCGTTTATTGCTGACAGCCTTCCACAATGCTTTTGCTGTCAAGGCTTGTGTCATGCGTTCTCCCATGGCATAGCCGACAATCTCGCAGGTATAGACATCCTTGATTCCTGCCAGATAAAGCCATCCTTCACCAGTGCTGATATAGGTGATATCGGTCACCCATACTTCATTTGGGCTGCTTGGGGCAAATGTCTGGTTCAACAAGTTTTCTGCTACAGGAAACTGGTGATTCGAGTTGGTTGTCGCCTTAAATTTCTGCTTCTGTTTGCAACGCAAGGCCAGTACCCGGCGCAACCGGATAATGCGATCGCGACCAGCTTTATACCCTTGCGCCGCCAGCTCCGGTTGCATACGCAATGGGCCATAAGTCTCCCGGCTTTGCTTGTGAACCGCTGCAATGGCAAGCTTGAGGCGTTCATCCACCTTGGCACGTTCCGACGGAATGCTGTTTAGCCAGGCATAGAAGCCGCTACGGGAGACGCCAAAGCTGCGACACAAGCTGGCAATGGGATAATCGAGTCGCATGGTCTTCATGAACGCGTATTTGGCAGCGACTCCTGCGCAAAGTACGCTGCCGCCTTTTTTACGATATCGCGCTCCATCTTTGCCTGGGCCAGCTCCTTGCGTAGTTTGGCGACTTCCGCTTCGAGTTCCAGCACCGTCCGACTTCCTGGGGCAGTCTTCTGTGTCTGCCCACTCTTGGCCGCATTTACCCAACCTACCAAAGTCCCTTTCGGAATGGCGATACGAGATGCCGCTTCCTCTAGTGTCAATCCTTGTGCCAGCACAAGTTTCACTGCTTCTTCCCGCAATTCCGGTGTATATCTCTTTTTCTGTTTCATTATTTCTCCTGATCGTTTATTTTAACAAACAGGAATGTCCTAAAAAATCAGGATACCTCAGTGCTAGCAAACGAATGACGGTCTTATGCAGCCAGCAAATATCCTGAAAATTGAAACTCTAAACGAAGCTTGGCGAGATAAAAACTCGGTCATGCTGCATGCATGCTTTCAACTATTGAAGGATTGCGTCGAGAAAGGACAGCTTTTCTCCGGACATGTAGATCTGGATGTGGATGAAAGACATCGTTGCGCCAAGATAGAAATTAAAGAATTGTATGAGTGGTGGCTTTCTTATAGTGAGCCGGATATTCCTGATCAAGAGAGTTATGAGATAGAAACACAGATGTTGATACGCCTGGTGAAGGTGAGATGGGTTTTGTGGACTTAACGGGAAGCAAATTAATTTTGCCCTCCTGTCCTGTTTAAGACAAAGCCAAATCCACAATCCCCTGCGCCTCCGCCACTATCTCATTCAAATGCTGTTCGCCCTTGAAGCTCTCTGCATAAATCTTGTAGATTTCCTCTGTCCCTGAAGGACGGGCGGCGAACCAGCCGTTGTCGGTGATGACTTTTACGCCGCCTATGGCTGTCATATTGCCGGGGGCGGTGGTGAGGATGTCTGTGATGTTGTCGCCTGCCAGCAATTTGCTGGTGATCTGTTGTGGTGATAGCTTGGACAGGGCTTTTTTCTGGGCCGGGGTGGCGGGGACTTCTACCCGTATGCTGACGAGTTTGCCAAATTCTTGTGTAAGCTGTTCATATAGCTGGCCGGGGTCGCGGCCGGATTTTTTCTTTTAGTTCTCCTGCCAGCAGGGCGGCGACTATGCCGTCTTTGTCTGCCGTCCATGCGTACAAAGCTGGCTCCTGCGCTTTCTTCGCCGGAAAACCCCAGGTTGCCATCAAACTGGCTTGGGGCGAACCATTTGAAACTGACGGGCATATCGTATAGCTTGCACCCCAGTCGTCGAGTCACATGTTCTCTGGGCACTACTTACGGTTTCTACTTCTCCATTAAGAGCATTAACCAAGTGTGCATTTGCGCCGACATAACACTTTTCCACTATTCCACGAATGACATAGTCAGCACTATTTGCACGAATAATCCGATAATCCTTGCGGGGTGAAAGTACGCAAGACTGAATTACAACTTCGTCTCCCCCATTGGTGTTTCTGCCCTGATCGTCACGCCTGAAATTCTCTGAAGCGTGACGACCTGCAAAGCAATTCCCCTACTGCACTATCTCATTCTGTGGATGTTAAAACCCTTCACTTCTCCCAGCCTTATCCAGCTTGCGATGACTCAGTTGATACAGCAAAGGCAAGACCAGCAACGTCAATAGGGTGGATGACAAGATGCCGCCTATGACTACGGTGGCCAATGGCCTTTGTACTTCAGCCCCCGTGCCTGTCGCCAGTGCCATGGGGATGAAGCCCAGGGATGCTACCAGTGCTGTCATCAGCACCGGGCGCAGGCGTGTCAATGCGCCTTGCTGGATGGCGCTATCCAGTGCCATGCCTTCTTCACGCAGGGTGCGTATATACGCAATCATCACCAGGCCATTCAATACTGCAACACCTGACAAAGCGATAAAGCCAACCCCCGCAGAAATCGACAGTGGTATATCGCGCAGCCACAATGCGACGATGCCGCCAGTCAGGGCAAACGGTACGCCGGTGAATACCAGCAAGCCATCCCTGATATTGCCAAACATGGCGAACAGCAGCATGAAGACCAGCAGCAAAGCGGCGGGTACGACGATTTGCAGGCGTTGGGTAGCGGATTGCAATTGCTCGAAAGTGCCGCCCCAGGTGGTCCAGTAAGCCGTCGGGACTTTGACTTTTTGTGCCAGTTGTTCTTGCGCTTCTGCCACAAAAGAACCGATATCGCGGCCACGTACATTGGCGGTGACGACGACGCGGCGCTTGCCATCTTCGCGGCTGATCTGGTTGGGGCCGGGTGCCATGTCTATGCTTGCCAGGTCCGCCAGGGTAATGAAATTACTTGCTCCATTTTGTGGATTCGATACATTCGGCAAGCGTATAGGCAGGCGTTTGATGGCATCAATATCGCTGCGCAGGTTTTCTGGCAAACGCACGACGATATCGAAACGACGGTCGCCCTGGAACAGGGTGCCGGATTCCTTGCCACCTATGGCTGCGGAAATCACGTCTTGTACATCGCTGATATTCAAGCCCAGCCTGGCCGCTTTTTCACGGTTGATGTTTATGCTCAACATCGGCAGGCCAGTGGTTTGTTCCAGCTTGACATCGGCAGCCCCGGGAATTTTTTCCAGCACTCTGGCAATCTGCTCTCCAGTGCGGTTCATGATGTCCATGTCGTCACCAAACACCTTGATCGCGACGTCACTGCGTACGCCGGAGATCAGTTCATTGAAACGCATTTGTATGGGCTGGGTAAATTCATAGTTATTGCCCGGTACTTTTTCCACGGCTTCCTGTATCGCTGCCACCAGATCATCCTTGCTGCGCGTTGGGTCTGGCCATTGTTCTTGCGGCTTGAGCATGATGAAGGTATCGGCCACATTCGGCGGCATGGGGTCAGTGGCGATTTCTGCCGTGCCCAGCTTGCCAAAGACTTTGTCCACCTCTGGGAAAGTGCGTATCACGTGTTCCAGTTCTATCTGCATTTGTAGCGCCTGGGTCAGACTGGTGCCAGGTATGCGCAAGGCGTGGAGGGCGATATCGCCCTCATTCAGGCTGGGGACAAATTCACTGCCCATACGGCTGGCCAACAAGCCACTCAAAGCCAGCACCACCACAACGATGCTCAAGACCAGTGCCTTGCTTTGCAATGCAAATTCCAGCATGGGTTGGTAGAGTTGTTTCGCCCACAGCATCAAACGGTTTTCTTTTTCGCTGACGTGCTCACCGATGAACAAGGCGACAGCGGCGGGAATAAAAGTCATCGATAGCACCATCGCTGCAAGTAGGGCAGCAACTACGGTAAACGCCATGGGGTGGAACATCTTGCCTTCTACCCCGGTCAGTGCAAAGATGGGCAGGTAAACCACCATGATGATCAACTGACCAAACAGCAAGGGGCGTCGGGCTTCTTTGGCTGCGGCAAATACTTCTTGCAGGCGTTCACTGCGGTTCAGGGTACGTCCGGCAGCGGCTTGTGCATGAGCCAGCCTGCGCACGCAGTTTTCCACGATGACCACCGCACCATCAATGATGATGCCAAAATCCAGCGCACCCAGGCTCATGAGATTGGCACTGACCTTATTGCCTACCATGCCGGTAAATGTGAACAACATTGCCAGCGGTATCACCATGGCGGTGATGATGGCAGCGCGGATATTTCCCAAAAACAGGAACAGGATGGCGATCACCAGTACCGCACCTTCCAGCAGGTTTTTCTTTACCGTATTGATGGCCTTGTCGACCAGCACGGTGCGGTCATACACTGTGCTGGCGATAATGCCGGGGGGCAGGCTGCGGTTGATCTCGGCCAGTTTTTTTGCTACGTCCTGCGATACCTTGCGGCTGTTTTCACCGATCAGCATGAAGACTGTACCAAGCACGACTTCACGGCCATTTTCTGTCGCTGCACCAGTACGCAATTCACGGCCTATACTGACTTCGGCGATATCGCCGATACGCACAGGAATATTTTTCTGACTGCTGACAACGACATTGCGTATCTCATCCATGGATGACAGTTGCCCCGGTGCCCTGACCAGGTATTGCTCGCCACGTCTTTCTATATAGCCCGCGCCGACATTGCCATTATTCTTTTCCAGTGCGGTGACGACATCTTGCCAGCTCAAGCCATGCGCCACCAGTTTTTCTGGCGAAGGTGCAACCAAAATTTCCTTGACATAGCCGCCTATGGTATTGATCTCGGTCACGCCTGCAACATTGCGCAATTGAGGCTTGACTATCCAGTCCTGTATCTCGCGCAAGTCGGTTGCCGTATAGGGCTGGCCATCGGCTTTGATCGCGCCTTCCTTGCTCTCGACTGTCCACATGACGATCTCGCCCAGACCAGTGGAGATAGGACCCATGCCGGGTTCTATGCCTGCAGGTAACTTGCCCTTGGCTTCCTGTATACGCTCATTGACGAGCTGGCGGGCAAAGTAAATGTCTGTCCCATCCTTGAAGATGATGGTCACTTGTGACAGACCATAGCGTGACAATGAACGCGTCTGTTGCAGGTTAGGCAGGCCTGCCATTACGGTTTCTATGGGAAAGCTAATGCGTTGCTCAGCTTCCAGTGGTGAGTAGCCGGGGGCGGCAGTATTCACCTGTACCTGGACATTGGTGATGTCAGGCACGGCATCTATCGGCAGGCGCTGGTAACTGAAAATGCCCAGTGCTGCCAGCGCCAGGGTCAGCATGATGACCAGCCAGCGCTGCGCTATCGAAAAACTGATGATTTTTTCAAACATGATGTGTGCTCCTGCGTCTAATGGTCATGACTGGCGGCAGCTTTGCCCAGCTCAGCCTTGATCAGGAAACTGTTTTTCGCGACATAGGCTGTACCAGCCTGCAAGCCCTTGCGTATTTCTGTGTACTTGCCATCGCTGCGGCCCAGATCCACGGGCCTGGCTTCCAGCTGATCACCATAGCTGGCAAACACTGTGGCTTGCTCATCAATGATTTGTATGGCCTCATTGACTATCGCAATCGGAACTTCCACTTCTGCCGACAGCAGGGCCACATTCACGGTCAGGCCTGGATACCATTCACCCTTGGCATTTGGCAGCAGCAAACGTGCTTTGGCCGTACGGGTTTGTTCACCCATGACAGCGCCCACATAACTGAGCTTGCCTTCTGCTGTTGCATCAAAGGCGTTGGCGCTGATCCTGGCAGGCTGGCCTGTCCTGACATGGTTGAGATCTTTGGCAGGAATCGCGACTTCTACCCAGACACTGCTGAGATCGGCTACTGTAAAAATGGCAGCATCATCCTTGAGTGACTGGCCCATGCTGATGTTTTTCTCGGTCACTGTGCCTGCGATAGGTGAGCGGATTTCATAGCGGTTCAGGTTGCCCGTTGTCGCCATGCCTGTGCCCAGGGAAGCCAGTTTTTGTTGCGCACTTTGCAGCGTGATGTCGGCTTCCTGCATGGCATTGCGGGCATGCAGATAATCCTGCTCGGCTGAGATTTTTTCTTCCCAGAGTTTTTTCTCGCGTTCAAAATTGCTGCGTGCCAGTGCATGGCGTTTTTGTGTTGCCAGCACTTCGGTGCGCAAATCCACCAATGCCTGGCTGGAAATCACGGCCAGTAACTGACCCTTGCTGACCTTGTCACCTGCATTCACTGCCACGCTTTCTACTACGCCTGCGAGGCGAGGCACGATTTGCAGTGTGCGGTCTTCATTCAGACGTACTTCCCCCAGCAGATTCAGACTGCTTTGCAGTTTCACCGCGCCTGCGATTTCTGTTTCCACACCATTTTGCTTGCGCTTCAGGGCATTCATGCTGACCCGGCCTTCTATCTGTTCATAATTGAACTGATAGCTCTTGCCCGCATGCTGGGCAGTGATGCTGGCTTTGAAGGAATGCGGTTCTTCGACGATGGCATCGCTTTTCAGATAGTTTTTTTCCGTCGCGAACTTGAAGTTCTGTACTGCCCCACCCAGACGTTCCAGATTGATGCTGACGGTATTGGCAGCAGGTGCCAGCTGCTTGCCATCCTGATAGGCATACAGGCGAAATTCTGGTGGCGTATTTTGTTCGAAGATGGTCACTTCCAGCGCATAGCCATCCTTGCTGAACAGTTTGCCACCATGTGGACCTTTTTTTGATTCACTAGCGTCATTGTGATGCTCTTTGTCTGCATGCGCTTGCTCGTCAGCATGCGCATCTTTATTTTTTTCGTCATGGTGATCCTCATCTGCATGGGCAGATTGTTCCGCGTGGCTGCCATGGGCGTCACCAGTTTTTTTCTTGCCCGTGCTTAGTATCAGAGCGCCCAGTATTACGCCTATCGCCATGACGCTGGCAATAGTGACAGCAGTTTTTTTATTGATATTCAGTTTCATACAAAATCCTAGAATGAAGATGTGGCAGTGAACAGGCTGAACTCACTGTCACCCAGATAAGCTTCGATTTCAGCAGCAGCACGCTGCGCTTCTGACAGGCTGCGCAAATATTGCGCCCTGGCTTGCAGTAATGAACGCTGGGCATCCAGCACATCCATGAAATTGAACTTGCCATATTCAAAGCCCTTGATGGCAAGCTCATATGCCTGCTGAGCACCGGGCAGCATGGTTTTTTTCAGCATCTCAGCTTCTTCTCTGGCCAGGCTCAGGCGTTGATGGGCTTGCAGCACTTCGCCATGCAGGCGGTTTTCTGTGGCTGTCAACTCATCCCTGGCCTTGTCTGCGCGGCTCAGTGCTTCTTGCAAATTGCCCTGGTTGCGGTCGAACAGGTTCAGCGGGATGCTGATGCCGACGATGGCCTGGTTACGGCCGGTTTGCTGTTCGCGCTTGCTGCCTATGCTTACAGTCAGGTCGGGGACTTGTCTGCTTTTTTCCAGTGCAGACATGGCGACGCGCTTGTCCACTTCCAGTTGCGCGCGTTGCATCAATGGTGATCGTGCCAGGGCTTGCGTCAGTTTTTGCATGCTGGGCAAGGCGGGCAAGGTATGGAATTCAGCCTGCAATTGCTGCTCAGCAGCCAGCTTGTTACCCATGGCTGTTGCCAGACCTTGCCTGGCTATCAGCAATTCACTATTGGCTTGCGCCAGTTCCACGCGCACACCAGATTCGGCGATGCCTGCCCTGGTGGCTTCCAGTGGCGGGATTTTCCCCAGATTGACCTGGCGGCTGGCAGCATGGCTGGCGCGTTGTGCCAGCTCTAGCGACGCTGTCGCCATGCGCAGGCGTTCTTCTGCAATCAGCACAGCAAAAAATTGCGTGGTGACTGCCGCTCTGATCTCGGCTGATTTGATAGCCAGCTCATTCAGGGCTGCTCTACGGCTATGCTCAGCGACACTGATGCGTGCGCCGCGTTTGCCACCCAGTTCCAGTGCCTGATTGATTTGTATGGTGATACTGCGGCTATCCTGCCTGGCATCTTCCACGAGCGCAGACAGTTCAGGGTTGGGCATGACGCCTGCCTGGCGCAATGCGCCTTCACTGGCTTGTACTTCACGCCTGGCTGCAGCAATGTCGGGATTGTTGGCAAGCGCCTGCCTTAATGCAGCGGTCAAGGGGAGCACGGCAGCGCTGGTTGGGGGCGGTGAATTTTGTATCTGTGCAGATGCTGGCAACAGCATGGCACACAGCATTACAGCTACTAAAGCTGATGGTAATAATTTTTGCATGGCATTCTCCTGGAATAACGAAAAGGAAGAATCCAGCAAGTCGCTGTCATGTTTCTTTCTGTTGCAATGCGTGACGCTACACGTAGCAAGATACGTGGCGAAACTCAATAACAAAGAGGACTGGTGTAGACAGATAGCTCGCCGGACTTAGGCGAAGGCCATCCATTTGGGACGTTCAGGTTGTGCCAGAAAAGGCGCGGGAGTTTGTAAAGATGCTGCACTGAGCTGATAGGCAATCAGCGGCGACTGGCTGATTAATAAATTTGAAGAATAGGTGCCAAGAGGGCTAGGTGTGCACGACGCGCAATCGGTGTGAGAGGCTGATTTTTTTTGTGACTTGTCCGCAGATTTGTCTGTATGTGCATCGCCATCCGCGGCCTCATGTTCATGCGGGTGATGACCAAAATGTTGCGCGCTCTTGTCTGTCTCATGCATGCAATAGGCACTCGCCACCGCCCAGCTGAGCTGGAGAGTGAAGGCAAGGATGATCATAAAGACAAATTTCTTAAGCATGCGCGAATTATAAACCTTAAAGCAATTGTGTATTCTCGGTGGCCAGAATAACTGTAGCCATGCTTCATTAAACACCCTGTAGCAACTACAGAGTCAAGGCTTTCCTGGAAAATTCATACCTTAGTGAATAAGCTTTCTGTTCTACAATGCGCGATACACAAAAAGCTTTGCAATCCTGATGAGTGTCGGGTGTAGGCTTTCGCTTGAACATCATTGTATTTTTCTACTCCAGATTTTTCCATGACTTTTGCTAACCTGGGCCTTAGCCCTGAACTCTTGCTTGCAGTGGCAGCGCGCCAATATACGCTTCCTACTGCGGTGCAGACTGAGGCTATTCCTGCCGTACTGGCTGGTCAGGATGTCATGGCACTGGCGCAGACTGGCTCGGGCAAGACAGCCGCCTTTGCCTTGCCATTATTGCAGCGCCTGCAACAAGACATGGAAGAGGGCAGCAAGCAGCGCAAGGTTAAAGTGCTGGTCCTGGTGCCTACCCGTGAGTTGTCGGGGCAAGTGGGGCAAACCATCGAAACCTTGGCAGAGCACTTGCCAAAAAAATTAAAAGTCGCTGTGATCTATGGCGGTGCGTCCATCAATCCGCAAATGATGCATTTGCGGGGCGGTGCAGATGTTGTCATCAGTACACCAGGCCGCTTGCTTGATTTACTGGATAACAATGCCTTGTCCTTGCAGCATGTCAGCACGCTGGTGCTGGACGAGGCAGACCGCTTGCTGGACCTGGGTTTTGCCGATGAAATCAAGCGCATACTCGAACAATTGCCCGCACAGCGGCAAAATCTGTTTTTCTCTGCCACTTTTTCGCCTGCAGTAAAAAAGCTGGCCCTGGCTTTGTTGCATGAGCCTAAGCGCATAGCGATTGCCGATCTGACTGAAAACCTGCCAGACATCGCGCAAAGGGCGATTGCGGTGGATGCCGACAAGCGCACCCGGCTATTGGTGCACCTGATCAAAGAGCAACAATGGGAACGTGTACTGGTTTTTGTCGCCACCAAATATGCCAGTGATACGGTGTCGAATAAGTTGAAAAAAGCTGGTATCAAGACCGAAGCCTTTAACGGAGATGCCAGTCAGGGCGCGCGCCAGCATATGCTGGCTGACTTCAAGGCGAATCGCATCCAGGTGCTGGTCGCTACTGATCTGGCGGCACGTGGTATTGATGTTGCCGGTCTGCCTGCCGTCGTCAACTACGATTTGCCGCGCTCGGCAGATGACTACATCCACCGTATAGGTCGTACCGGCCGCGCCGGCGCCAGTGGGTGTGCAATCAGTTTTATCCTTGCCGAACATGAAATGCATTTCCGCCTGATAGAAAAACGCCAGGACAAGCGCGTCCCACGCGAAACGCTCGCAGGTTTTGAGCCCAGCCAGACATCAGGCGACATGACTCCAGAAGAGACCGATGCGCCAACTGGCGGCATCAAGGGCAAGCGCAAGAGCAAAAAAGACAAGCTGCGCGAGCTTGCAGCGCAAAACAAATAATGTCTGGATTGGCCTGGCTGCTAGAAATGGCATGCAGAGTCGCAATGACGTGAAGAGTTCCACCAGCTTCAACTACGATAGTAGTTGTCAAGTTCATGCGTGCTCAAGAGACAAATTTACAACGGAAAATGGAAGTGCATGTTATTTGTGCATTTCTGATTGTATGGTGTAGAGCCAGTTATTGAAAAGTCTTGAGTGGCAGAGAAAATATTTATGTAAATCAATGACTTGATTAAATTGGCTTGAGTCATTTTGCGTGGTTTTAAGATGCTCAGACGGCTGTTTCTTCCAATCGTTGCAAAGTATTTTGCGTATTTTTTCAGCAACTTCTAATCATTCGGCAACTGACTCGAATATATCTCTTGCTTTGTGAAAAAATGTTGCCGCAATTCATCTGATGCTATAATTCTGCTTAATTGATGTGCAGAACTTACTTGTCGTACATCCAATCACCCTCCCATTCCTGTCCCAAAGTACGTCATTGACGGCACTTGTTTGTCTGCTATCGCATACATGTCTGACCGGTCATAAGCATCTTGATGCTTTGGGCATTTGTATTTTCTATCGAGGCTTTATGTTTAAAAAAATTCTTCCCCTGACACTGCTTGTTGGCAGTATGTTTGTCACTGTTGCCCATGCCGCAGAAAAACTCACGGTTGGCCTTATCGCCACCACCAGTATCGAGGACACGCGCAAGCGCTGGCAGCCATTGCTGGATGATCTGGCAAAAAGCACAGGCACGGAAGTGAGTGCTGCCATCTCTTCCAACTACAGTGAGATCGTTGCTGGCTTGAAAGAAAACAAGATACAAGTCGCCTGGCTGAGCAGCAAGGTCGCCCTGGATGCCGTTGAAGATGGCAAATCGACTGTGTTTGCACAAATGGTGAAAAGTGATGGCTCACGTGGCTATAATTCTTTGCTGATCGCTTCCAGCAAGAGTGCATTGACGACTTTTGATCAGGTTTCGGCCAAGCCTGGTGTGTATGTATTCTCCGATGGCGACAAGAAATCTACTTCTGGTTATCTGGTGCCTGCTTATTATTTGTTTGCTAAAAATAAAATAGATATCAATAAGCTGTTCAAGAAGGTCAATGTCGGTAACCATCAAAGCAATTTTGCGGCTGTCACTCAAGGTGACGCTGATGTGGCTACTTTTAATTCTGAAGAGATGGATCGATTAAAAAAAGAAGCGCCTGAGCAAATCGCTAAAGTGCGCGTTATCTGGACTTCACCTCTAATACCCAATGATCCTATTTTGTACCGCAAGGACTTGTCGCCAGCCTTGAAAACCCGCATCGAAGATTTCTTTGTCAATTATGGCAAGCAAAAGCAGGCGCAGGTGGTACTGAAAGATATTCTGAATTTGTCTGGTTTCCAGCGCTCTACAGATGCGCAGTTGAAACCAATTGCTGATTTGACATTATTTAGCCTCTTGCGTGAAAACCTCAACAATCCAGGACTGACCGATGCTCAAAAACAAAAGAAGTTTGATGAAGTCAGCGCCCGTTTTGGCAAACTGAGTTTCGTGCTGGAAGCTTCTCGCATCAAATAATAAAAATAGTTCCAGGTAATTTGTATTAAAAGCTGAAATAAATGCAATGAATAGGGTAATTTCACCGCAATCGGGCCTAATTTATTGTTTTTTTATAAAATTTATAAAAAAATTTCTCACTTTTGTACATTAATGTGTCAACTGAATGGCGAACCGGTGCGTTTTTGGACTAAAGAATCTTTGCTGACACCTTCCTTTAAGCAAAGTTTCCCTTTAAGGAGTCAGAAAATGATTTACGAAATACTGGTTCGCCCTTCGGACAACAGCAAGAAAATGACTTCAGATCATTTGATCTGGATAGAAAGCGACATGACTACCCGTTCCTTCGAGAACTGGTTGCGTGAAAAATCCTTGCTGGATGGTAGTGGCCATGCGCCTGTAGCGCGCTGGAGCATAGTGCAGACTCAGCGTCCCGCACATTTCAATCTGGCGACACAAGCAAAAGCCCTGAAGAGCCGTATTTCTGAATTGATGACTGGTACACCAGAAATCGTTGCAGTACCGGATGCATCCCGTGCGCTCAAAGCTTTCCGCTTGAAAAGCCCGGTTCAAGAACTCATCGCTGCCTGATAAAGCGGGATTGCCAGCTTTCCGATTGCACCGGAAAGCTGTCGCGCCTCCCAAAAGACTATATAGAGCATAGACAGACCATGGCCATGTCCTGTGATCAGGGCATGGCAGGTATGCTTCGTTGTTCGCATTTGTTGCTGACGTCAATGGCATTATTGCTGCCAATGACACAGTACAGATAAGTTTTGACAAGATAGTCAGATGCCAAGCACAATCCAGACTCTTTTGGATTGCCTGCACACACATGGCCAGATTAGCCCGTTTAGTTATTCCGCATCAGCAACATCATGTTATCCAGCGTGGCAATGCTGGTGCCTTGATTTTCCAGGATGCCGAGGATTACAACAGTTTCCTGGACTGGCTCAAGCAAGCTGCCAGGCTGTTTGACGTCGCCATCCATGCCTATGTATTGATGCCAGACCACCTGCATTTGTTACTGACCCCCGGTGATGAACCAGGACTGGGCAAGATGATGCAATGGTTGGGCCGTCACTATGTCCCTTATTTTAATCGTAAATACCAACGCGCTGGTACCTTGTGGCAGGGGCGTTATCGCGCCACAGTCATTGAATCCGCGACCTACTTCATTCCCTGCAGTATCTATATGGAAAGCAATCCTCTGCGCGCCAGTCTGGTGCAGGATTTGCTCGATTACACCTGGTCCAGCTACCGTCATCATGTAGGCCTGACTATTGACCCCCTGATCACCGACCATAGCTGTTACTGGGCATTGGGAAATACACCTTTCCAGCGCGAAGCTGCCTATAAGCAGAGTCTGGAGCAGGGTTTGTCAAGCACGCAAATCAGCGAAATCACCCAGGCCACCACCAAGGCCTGGATGCTGGGCTCATCCAGATTCAAGATAGAAATGAGCAAGCTGACGGAGAGGAGGGTAGAGCCAGTCAAGCGCGGCCGACCTCGCAAAACTCAGGAAATCATTTAATTTTTTCTTTTTCCTGAGTCCGTCTACTGGCGACATCTGCTCTTCAAAACTCTGATGCAAACGGCGGAAACCCAGTAAACACGGCGATTTTTACTATGTCCCCAATTAAAAAATAACAAAAAATTGAAGATTTTTAATTGACACTGACCCCAATTAAACCAGTTGCGTAATATTTTGCACTGCACTATTCTCTGTCTTGTCCTGACAGGATTTACGCCAAACTGTCGTGTCGGCGCATTTGCAACCAACAAATGCCTGACACATTTGTCCAGCGTAGTGCCATCTTCCTTACCCGGAATCCTGGCCAACCTGGTTTGATCATCCATCAAGCCAAAGTCATCAAGCTGCCATCCGCAGCCAGCAAGTGCATGAATAGCCACGATAGCTATTCACACCGACAGCTGTTTCACGTAAGTCCTGATATTGAAATTGTCCTCCGGAGATCCACTATGCACGCTCAAGGTTTATACGACCCATCCAATGAACATGACGCCTGTGGCGTAGGTTTTGTTGCCCATATCAAAGGCAAGAAGACGCATGCCATCGTCGATCAGGGATTGTTGATTTTGAAAAATCTTGACCATAGGGGTGCGGTTGGTGCTGATGCCCTGATGGGTGATGGTGCCGGTATCCTGATTCAGATTCCTGACCAGTATTATCGTGAAGAAATGGCCGAGCAGGGCATCAACCTGCCGCCGCCTGGTGAATACGGCGTAGGCATGATCTTCCTGCCCAAGGAGCATGCATCCCGTCTGGCTTGCGAACAAGAGATAGAACGTGCAGTGCGCGCAGAAGGCCAGGTTGTACTGGGCTGGCGTGATGTGCCGGTAGACCGCGACATGCCGATGTCACCTACCGTTCGTGAAAAAGAACCTGTCATACGCCAGATCTTCATCGGTCGTGGCCCTGACATCATGGTCACCGACGCGCTGGAACGCAAACTGTATGTGATCCGCAAATCGGCTGTGCATGCGATTGAAGCCCTGCATCTCTTGCATGGCAAAGAATACTTCGTGCCATCCATGTCTGCCCGCACCATCGTTTATAAAGGTTTGCTGCTGGCTGATCAGGTCGGTGTTTACTATAAAGACTTGCAGGATGAGCGCTGCGTCTCCGCACTGGCGCTGGTGCATCAACGCTTCTCTACCAATACTTTCCCTGAATGGCCGCTGGCTCACCCTTACCGCATGATTGCGCATAACGGTGAAATCAATACGGTCAAAGGCAACTTCAACTGGATGCGCGCTCGAGAAGGCGTAATGAAATCCGCCGTACTTGGCGAAGATTTGCAAAAACTCTATCCGCTGATTTTTGAAGGCCAGTCTGATACGGCAAGCTTCGACAATGCGCTGGAACTGCTGGTGATGGCCGGTTACCCAATCGCACAGGCAATGATGATGATGATCCCGGAAGCCTGGGAAAATCACACCATGATGGATGAAAACCGCCGCGCTTTCTATGAATACCACGCCGCCATGATGGAACCGTGGGACGGTCCGGCCGCCATGGCCTTTACTGATGGCCGCCAGATCGGTGGCACGCTTGACCGTAATGGCTTGCGTCCTGCCCGTTACATTGTCACCGATGATGACCTGGTCGTCATGGCATCGGAATCTGGTGTCTTGCCCATTCCAGAATCCAAGATCATCAAGAAATGGCGTTTGCAACCGGGCAAGATGTTCCTTATCGACCTGGAAGCGGGACGCATCATTGATGACAAAGAAATCAAGGACACCTACGCCAACGCCAAGCCTTACAAACAATGGATCAAATCGGTACGTATCAAGCTCAATGAATTGAAGGCAGCAGAAGACAAAACCGTCTACTCTGCAACTTTGCTGGATAGACAGCAAGCCTTCGGTTACACGCAGGAAGATTTGAAATTCCTGATGGCGCCGATGGCGCTGGCAGGTGAAGAAGCAATCGGCTCCATGGGGAATGATTCTTCTCTGGCGGTGATGTCGAACAAGCTCAAGCCTTTGTATAACTACTTCAAGCAATTGTTTGCACAGGTCACCAACCCGCCTATCGATCCTATCCGCGAAGCGATGGTGATGTCGCTGGTATCCTTCATCGGCCCGAAACCGAATTTGCTTGATACCAATAACATCAACCCGCCCATGCGTCTTGAAGTGGCGCAACCGATACTGGATTTTGCTGACATTGCCAAATTGCGCAATATCAGCGCCAATACTGGTGGCAAATTCAAGTCCTATGAACTGGATATCTGCTATCCGGTTGCCTGGGGCAAGGATGGTATTGAGGCACGTCTGGCATCCATCTGTGCAGAAGTGGTCGATGCGGTCAAGTCTGGCCACAACATCATGATCATCACTGACCGCAAGATGGACGAGCACTATGTCGCCATCCCGGCATTGCTGGCTACATCGACCGTGCATCAGCATTTGGTCAGCAAGGGTTTGCGTACTACCACTGGTCTGGTCGTCGAGACTGGCTCTGCCCGCGAAACCCATCACTTTGCCCTGCTGGCAGGTTATGGCGCAGAAGCTGTCCATCCTTACCTGGCGATGCAAACCCTGGCCGACATGGCAAAAGATTTGTCTGGAGAATTGTCGGCAGAAAAAGCGGTCTACAACTACACCAAGGCATTAGGCAAGGGCTTGATGAAAGTCATGTCCAAAATGGGTATCTCTACCTATATGTCCTATTGCGGCGCGCAGATTTTTGAAGCAGTCGGTTTGAACAAATCGCTGGTCGACAAGTACTTCAAGGGCACCGCATCAAATGTAGAAGGCATAGGCGTATTTGAAGTTGCCGAAGAAGCCCTGCGCTTGCACAAGGCAGCTTTCGGCCAGGACCCTGTACTGGAAAATGCCCTGGATGCAGGTGGTGAATATGCTTTCCGCGTTCGCGGTGAAGACCATATGTGGACACCGGACGCGATTGCCAAGCTGCAGCACTCCACCCGTGCCAACAATTACAATTCTTATAAAGAATACGCACAGATCATCAATGACCAGAGCAAGCGTCATATGACTCTGCGCGGCTTGTTTGAATTCAAGATAGACCCAAGCAAAGCTATCCCGCTGGACCAGGTAGAACCGGCCAAGGAAATCGTCAAGCGTTTTGCAACAGGTGCGATGTCCCTGGGTTCCATCAGTACAGAAGCGCATGCTACGCTGGCTGTGGCAATGAACCGCATAGGCGGCAAATCAAATACGGGTGAAGGTGGTGAAGATCCGGCGCGTTATCAGCAAGAGCTGAAAGGCATCCCTATCAAGCAGGGTGCGACACTGGCTTCAGTCATCGGCAAAGACCAGATAGAAGTGGATATTCCTTTGCAGGATGGTGACTCTCTGCGCTCGAAAATCAAGCAAGTCGCCTCTGGTCGCTTTGGTGTTACCGCTGAATATTTGAGTTCTGCTGACCAGATACAAATCAAGATGGCGCAAGGTGCCAAGCCAGGTGAGGGTGGCCAGTTACCAGGCCACAAAGTATCTGAATACATCGCCAAACTGCGTTTCTCTGTACCTGGCGTGGGTTTGATTTCTCCACCACCACATCATGATATTTATTCGATTGAAGATCTGGCGCAGTTGATCCATGATCTGAAAAATGCCAATCCTAGAGCTTCGATCTCGGTCAAACTGGTGTCTGAAGTTGGTGTCGGTACGGTTGCTGCAGGTGTTTCCAAGGCCAAGGCTGATCACGTGGTCATCGCTGGTCATGATGGTGGTACAGGTGCTTCACCTTTGTCTTCCATCAAGCATGCTGGTACGCCGTGGGAACTGGGTTTGTCTGAAACCCAGCAAACCCTGGTTTTGAATGGCTTGCGTGGCCGTGTTCGCGTTCAGGCCGATGGCCAGATGAAAACAGGCCGTGACGTCGCGATTGCTGCGATGCTGGGTGCCGATGAAATCGGTTTTGCGACAGCGCCGCTGGTGGTAGAAGGCTGCATCATGATGCGCAAGTGCCATCTGAATACTTGCCCGGTAGGCGTGGCAACACAAGACCCGGTCTTGCGTGCCAAGTTCTCTGGCAAGCCTGAGTATGTCGTCAATTACTTCTTCTTCGTTGCTGAAGAATTGCGCCAGATCATGGCACAGCTGGGCATACGCACTTATGACGATTTGATAGGCCGTGTTGATTTGCTGGATAAATCCAAAGCAGTATCACACTGGAAGGCTAAGGGGCTGGATTTCAGCCGTATCTTCTATCAGCCAGAACTGGCCGAAGGTGCAGCGATACGCCATGTTGATGTACAAGACCATGGTCTGGAAAAAGCGCTCGATAACAAACTGATCGCCCAGGCAAAAATCGCTTTGGAAACTGGGGAAAAAGTCTCCTTCATTTCACCGATCAAAAACTTGAACCGCACTGTCGGTACCATGTTGTCTGGTGAAGTGGCGAAAAGATATGGCCACGCTGGTTTGCCGGATGACACTATCCACATTCAGTTGCAAGGTACGGCTGGGCAGTCTGCCGGTGCCTTCCTGGCGCATGGTGTGACGCTGGACCTGGTGGGTGAAGGTAATGACTATGTCGGCAAAGGTTTGTCCGGTGGCCGCATCATCATCCGCCCGAATACAGAATTCCGTGGCTGGGCGGTCGATAACATCATCTGCGGTAACACCGTCCTGTACGGTGCGATTTCTGGTGAAGCCTTTATCAATGGAGTTGCCGGAGAACGCTTCGCGGTACGTAATTCTGGCGCAGTGACGGTGGTTGAAGGTACTGGCGACCATGGTTGCGAATACATGACAGGCGGCACCGTCATCGTTCTCGGCAAAACAGGCCGTAACTTTGCTGCTGGCATGTCGGGCGGTATCGCTTATGTGTATGACCCTGAAGGCGAATTTGAAGCCAAGTGCAATATGTCCATGGTGACACTGGAGCCTGTCTTGGCAGGGGACGTACAAGTGGCAACTCTGGATAAATCCATCTGGCATAGCCGTCTGCGTGGCGGTGAGGGAGAGACGGATGAAGCCATCTTGCGTAATCTGATAGAGCGTCATTTCAAACATACAGGTAGTACCCGTGCCCGCAATTTGCTGGATGACTGGGCACGCAGCCGTGCCAGGTTCGTCAAGGTATTCCCTACTGAATACAAGCGCGCCCTGGGGGAAATGTATGCAGCAAAGCAGCTCGCAGCGAAAAAGGAAAAAGTCACGGCATAGTTGGCAGGGCGCGCCGCAGCCTGGCTGCGGCTGCACCCTCCTGTGTTCTTCAGACTGTTCAGCTTAATCAGATTAGACAGGGCATATGCCCGCAACGATATTGAGGTTAGAAAATGGGTAAAGTTACCGGCTTCATGGAATACCAGCGTTTGCAAGAAGCAAGCGAAGCACCGCAGTCACGCAAAAAGCATTACAAGGAATTTTTGGTGCATCTTGAAGATGGCCAGGCCAAAGTACAGGCCGCACGCTGCATGGATTGCGGTATTCCTTTCTGTAATAACGGTTGCCCAGTCAACAACATCATCCCTGACTGGAATGACCTGGTTTATAACGGCAATTACAAACTGGCGCTCGATACCCTGCATTCCACCAATAACTTCCCTGAATTCACAGGTCGTATTTGTCCGGCACCTTGTGAGTCTGCCTGTACCCTGGGTATCAATAGCGATGCTGTTGGTATCAAGTCGATAGAACATTTCATCATCGACAAAGGCTGGGAAAATGGCTGGGTTGTACCGCAAATTCCTTCTGTCAAGACAGGCAAGAAAATTGCCGTGGTTGGCTCAGGCCCTGCAGGTATGGCGGCTGCTCAGCAACTGGCACGTGTAGGCCATGATGTGACCGTATTTGAAAAGAATGACCGCGTCGGTGGTTTGCTGCGTTATGGCATTCCTGATTTCAAGATGGAAAAATCCCATATTGACCGCCGGGTAGACCAGATGGTGGCTGAAGGCGTGACTTTCCGTACCAGTGTATTCGTCGGCAAGGATTTCCCGGCAACAGTGACCAACTGGGCCAAGGAAACAATCTCGCCTGAGCAACTGCAAAAAGATTTTGATGCTGTCATCATCGCCGGTGGTGCAGAAACTCCACGTGACCTGCCAGTACCTGGCCGTGAACTCAAAGGCGTGCATTTCGCCATGGATTTTTTGCCTTTGCAAAACAAGGTCAATGCCGGTGACAAGGTCAAGGACCAGATCATGGCCAGTGGCAAGCATGTGGTCGTCATCGGTGGTGGTGATACCGGTTCTGATTGCGTTGGTACTTCCAACCGTCATGGTGCCAAATCAGTAGCCCAGTTTGAACTCATGCCTCAGCCGCCAGAACAAGAAAACAAACCCATGGTCTGGCCTTACTGGCCAACCAAGCTGCGCACCTCGTCTTCGCATGAAGAAGGTTGCGACCGTGACTGGGCAGTAGCGACCAAGCGCCTCGAAGGCAAGGCTGGCAAGGTAGAAAAACTGATCGCCTGCCGCGTCGAATGGAAAGACGGCAAGATGCAGGAAGTGCCGGATTCTGAATTTGAAATGAAAGCTGACCTGGTCTTGCTGGCCATGGGTTTTGTCTCGCCAGTACAACAAGTGCTGGATGCTTTTGGCGTTGATAAGGATGCGCGCGGCAATGCCAGGGCAAGCACAGACGGTGCTGGCTGCTACAAGACCAATGTAGACAAGGTCTATGCAGCGGGTGATATGCGTCGTGGTCAGTCGCTGGTAGTGTGGGCAATACGTGAAGGGCGCCAATGTGCGCGTGAAGTGGATGCCTTCCTGATGGGTGATTCTGTTTTGCCTCGCTAAGAATGGCAGTTGGAGTGAGTGCCTGAATTGGCATTTGCAAGGCCCGGCTGATTTGTCCTTGTGAGTAAAAATCTAAGGCAAATCAGCTAAGATAAAGTCAGTTTTGAAAAGGGAATTGTAAATAACTGACTTTCCGTTCATTAAAAAAATTATTTTTCACCCCCTTTGTTTGAATTAAATTCGGAAAAATTTCCATTTATCGCGTTTTGCGCGTAATAACAGGATTATTCTGAATATTCATCAATTTCTTGTTTTTTCGACATAGTTGTCTGTACAACCCTCTGCGCCTTTCTGCATTACAATCTGGGTTTCATAAAACTATTTATCCACTGCTGTGCCAAATCTTGTAGAAATTCGCGATATCCAGTTTGGGTATGGAGACAGGACTATCTTGTCTGAACTCCATATGGATTTCCCACGCGGTAAACTGATTGCTGTCATGGGTGGTTCAGGTTCTGGCAAGACCACGATCTTGCGCCTGATAGGCGGGCAAATCCGCGCCCAGCGTGGCAGTATCAAGGTCAACGGGCAAGAGATTGCTGAGCTAGACACGCAGGGCTTGTACGCCATACGCAGAAAAATGGGCATGCTGTTCCAGCATGGCGCCTTGTTCACAGACTTGAATGTTTTTGATAATGTGGCCTTTCCCATGCGCGAACATACCAATCTTAGCGAAGCCATGATACGTGATCTGGTCTTGCTGAAGTTGCAGGCAGTTGGCCTGCGCAATGCCGCTGCTCTCATGCCTGCCGAAATTTCTGGCGGTATGGCCAGGCGTGTGGCACTGGCCCGTGCAGTTGCGCTGGACCCTGAATTGCTCATGTATGACGAACCCTTTGCCGGGCTGGACCCTATCTCCATGGGCGTTGCTGCCAATTTAATACGGAACTTGAACGACGCTCTGGGGTCTACGTCTATTCTGGTGTCGCATGATGTGCATGAAACTTTTGCGATTGCTGACTATGTCTACTTTTTGTCCAAAGGCAAAATCGTCGCACAAGGTACGCCAGCAGAAATGCGGGTTTCAGAAGACCCGTATGTGAAGCAGTTTGTACATGCAGAGGCAGATGGACCCGTGCCTTTCCATTATCCCGGTGCATCCCTGCAAGCGGAACTGGGTTTGGAGACGCGCGCATGATCATAGAAAAAATTGGTGGTTTTGTCAGGTCGACCTTGGCTGATGTGGGTTATGCGGCCCGCAGTTTTTTCTCCATATTGGTGAATTGCCTGGGCTTGTGGCGCAGACCGCGTTTGATAACAGACCAGATTCATTTCATCGGCAATTATTCCATGCTGATTATTGCCGTGTCTGGATTGTTTGTCGGTTTTGTACTGGCCTATCAGGGTTATTACACGCTGAACCGTTATGGTTCTGCAGAAGCGCTGGGTTTGCTGGTGGCACTTTCACTGGTGCGTGAACTTGGGCCCGTCGTGACCGCCTTGCTGTTTGCCGGACGTGCCGGTACTTCACTGACGGCAGAGATAGGTTTGATGAAAGCCGGTGAACAACTGGCCGCGATGGAAATGATGGCAGTCAACCCCATACAAAGGGTGCTGGCCCCACGTTTTCTGGCTGGCATCATCGCCTTGCCGATATTGACATGCATCTTTAATGCTATGGGCATTATTGGTGGTTATGTCGTTGGTGTGAAACTCATCGGTGTCGATAATGGTGCATTTTGGTCGCAGATGCAGTCTGGGGTCGAAGTTTTTCAGGATATAGGCAATGGTGTTGTCAAAAGCATCGTTTTTGGTTTTGCAGTAAGCTTTGTTGCATTATTCCAGGGCTATGAAGCACAGCCTACCCCCGAGGGCGTAGCGCGTGCCACCACCAGAACCGTGGTCATATCCTCTTTGCTGGTACTGTTGCTGGATTTCCTGCTGACCGCATGGATGTTCCAATAGTGCAACTGTGTCAGGCTTTTGCTTGAGCGCCCTGAGCAAACTGAATTATTTGCCAAAAACGTGCGCTGAAGCAGGGCGATTGGTAAAAACGTAAGAAAACGTAAGAAATCGCAAGAATTGGTGGAAAAGAAAAATGGAAAAAAAATCTCTCGACTTTTGGGTAGGCCTATTTGTTTTGCTAGGCGCTGCTGCACTGTTGTTTCTGGCACTCAAGGCAGGCAATTTGAGTTCCTTATCGTTTGAGCAGACCTATACTGTTACTGCACGCTTCGACAATATCGGCGGGCTCAAGCCCAGGGCTGCAGTAAAAAGTGCGGGAGTGGTTGTAGGGCGCATCAGCGAAATCAAATTTGACGATAAAACCTACCAGGCGACTGTCGTCATGGAGTTGGAGAAGCGTTATAAATTCCCAAAAAATTCATCCATCAAGGTACTGACAGCAGGTTTGCTTGGTGAGCAGTACATAGGATTAACTGCAGGTACTGATGAAAAATTGTTGGCTGCAGGTGACAGAATTACATTTACTCAGGATGCCATCGTGCTGGAAAGCCTGATTAGTCAGTTCCTTTTCAGTAAAGCAGCAGACGGTAATACGGAAGAGAAAAAATGACAAGAACAAATAAATTTCCTGCCAGTAGCAGGATCTTGGCGATGTTCCTTTTGCTGACCAGTGTCTTGCTGACCGGTTGCAGCACGATAGCGGTAGAGAAAATCAAGGACAAGGCAGACAAGACACTTGATGTATTAAGCACGAAGACCAATATAGGTAAGAACCCGCGTGACCCTCTGGAGGGCTTTAACCGCGCCATGTTCAGCTTTAATGATACGGTCGATACTGCAGTGGTCAAGCCAGTGGCAGAGGCTTACCGTGCTGCAACACCGGGGTTTGTACAAACCGGCATAGGTAATTTCTTCAGCAATATTGGAGATGTATGGAATGCAGTGAACAACTTGCTGCAGGGCCGGGTCAATGATGGCGCTACTGATGTCATGCGTTTTGCCATTAACACCACACTCGGTATAGGCGGCTTGATAGACATAGGCTCGGCGGCGGGCATGCCCAAGCATAATGAAGATTTTGGCCAGACAATGGGGCGCTGGGGTGTCAGGTCTGGTCCTTACCTGGTTTTGCCGGTATTTGGGCCATCGACGGTCCGTGATGCCCTTGCTATGCCGGTCGATATGCGGGGTGATTTGTGGTACTACAAGCGTCCCATGTATATCAAGAACATAGGCTCGGTAGTGCGTCTGGTTGACAAGCGTGCATCAGTACTGGATGCCGGCAGTCTGCTGGAAGAAGCAGCGCTCGACAAGTATGTCTTCTTCCGCGACGCCTATCTGCAGCGTCGCGCCGGTCAGGTTAGTCCTGATGTTGATTAAGTAGTTGTCTTTGAAATTGTAAGAATTGATGAAGCTGTAGTGAACTGGGTCAACCGCCGAGGCTGCTGACAAGTTAACTGCTCATGTGCGGCGTTTGCCGCAAAACAGGAACAGGAATAAGAAAATGAAACGAACTCTGACAAAATTTTTTAGTTTGATATTTGCCAGTTTGCTCATCGCTGGGCTGTCCAGTGGTGCCGCCCAAGCACAGGAAGCACCTGACGCACTGGTCAAACGCCTGAGCCAGGAAATTCTGGAGTTGGCAAAAAATGACAAGGATATACAGGCGGGAAATCAAAAGAAAGTCTATGACATGGTGGAAAGCAAAATCCTGCCACATATCGACTTTCCACGCATGACTTCACTGGCTGCTGGCAAGAGCTGGAAAGAAGCGACGCCAGAACAGCAAAAACAATTGACCAATGAGTTCCGTACTTTGTTGGTATTTACTTACTCTGGTGCGATTTCCCAGATCAAGGATCAACGCGTGGAATTCAAACCTATGCGTGCCGATCCTGGTGATACCGAAGTAGAGGTTCGCACACAAGTCATACAGTCGCGTGGTGAACCTGTCGTCCTGAATTATCGCCTGGAAAAATTGTCAACAGGCTGGAAGATTTTTGATATTAATGTACTGGGTGCCTGGTTGGTGGAAACCTATAAAGGCAGTTTTTCTGCTGAAATCAGCAAATCCGGTATCGATGGCCTGATCAAAGTCCTGGCCGACAAGAATAAAAAGTTGGCTGCTTCCAGTGCTGCAAAAGCGGCTGCAAAATAATTCCGGGAATCTATCGTGTATACAGTAACGGGTGAGCTTAGCCACGGTAATGCCAATGCAGTTGTCGCTGCAGGCTTGTCTGCTTTAGCTGAAGGTCAGTCCGAGTTCGACTTGTCGGCCTTGACCAAGATTGACTCCAGCGCAGTTGCCGTCATGATCGCCTGGCAACGTCAGGCGATCCAACAAGGCTTGAAACTGCATTTCACGGGGGTGCCTGCCAGTTTGCTGAGCATACTGGCACTATATGGTCTCAACGAGCAATTCCAGCTGCATACACCAGAGCGACATTGATCGCATCCTGAGTTTCTTTTCCTGAAAGGCATACATGGTGACAACACCAGCATGCCATTTCAGATCAAACACCGAAAATCCCCTATAATCAAAGGTTTCGCCACTTAAGTGGCAAGAAACCGGGTTTTCCGGTTCTTAATTCCCTGATGAGCACTTTGTGCAAACACGCCAGATGGCAGCCATACAAATTAGCAACATACAAAAACGCTACCAGTCGCTACAGGCTCTGGGTGGTGTCTCACTCACGATAGAAGAGGGTGAGTTTTTCGGTTTGCTGGGGCCAAATGGTGCAGGCAAGACTACCCTGATTTCCATTTTGGCAGGCTTGAACCGCGCCGATGCTGGCAATATCACCGTGCAAGGCCATGATGTGGTCAGTGACTACCGCAATGCCCGCAAGAATCTTGGTGTAGTGCCGCAAGAGCTGGTATTCGATCCCTTCTTCACAGTACGTGAAACCCTGCGCATGCAGTCTGGCTATTTTGGTCTGAAGAACAATGACAAATGGATAGACGAGGTCATGGAAAACCTCGACCTGACCAACAAGGCTGACGTCAATATGCGCGCCCTGTCCGGCGGCATGAAGCGCCGTGTGCTGGTCGCGCAGGCGCTGGTGCATAAACCGCCCGTCATTGTGCTGGATGAACCAACCGCGGGTGTCGATGTAGAATTGCGCCAGACCTTGTGGCAATTTATTGCCCGTCTGAATCGTGAAGGCCATACTGTCGTTTTGACCACGCATTATCTGGAAGAGGCACAGGCCCTGTGTAATCGCATCGCCATGCTGAAACTGGGCAAGGTCGTGGCACTCGATAGTACAGCGAATCTCATCAAGCGCATTTCTGGTTCGCAATTGCGCATTACCCTGGCAGCCAATGGTGTAGTGACTTTGCCTGCCATTTTGCGCGATAAAGTCATCAGTCATGAAATCCAGGCTGACCCGCGTCAATTTGCCCTGCGTGTGACTGACTACAATCAGGTCGAAGGCATGTTGGCTGCTTTTCGTGCAGATGGCTGTGTGATAGAAGATATGCATTTATTGCAAGCTGATCTGGAAGATGTCTTCCTGCAAATCATGGAGGGCAACAAATGAGCAGCATGACCGGTTTTAATACCCTGTTCTATAAAGAGGTCTTGCGCTTCTGGAAAGTGGCAACGCAAACCATTACTGCGCCCATCATGACCGCCATCCTGTATTTGCTGATTTTTGGCCACGTGCTGGAAGATCATGTGCAGGTTTATCCCGGCGTCAAGTACACAGCCTTTCTGGTGCCCGGCTTGGTGATGATGAGTGTTTTGCAAAATGCGTTTGCGAATTCATCTTCTTCACTGATCCAATCCAAGATCACCGGCAATCTGGTCTTCATCTTGTTACCACCACTGTCGCATTGGGAAATTTTCAGTGCCTATGTACTGGCCGCGATATTGCGGGGCGTTGCGGTGGGTGCAGGGGTCTTCATTGCGACAGCCTGGTTTGCCGACCTGCATTTTGTAGCGCCCTGGTGGATAGTTATTTTCGCTTTCCTCGGTGCCGCGATGCTGGGTACCATGGGTTTGATTGCTGGTATCTGGGCAGAAAAATTTGACCAGCTCGCCGCTTTCCAGAACTTTTTGATCATGCCTGCCACCTTCTTGTCGGGTGTGTTTTATTCCATACATTCCCTGCCTGGCATCTGGCAGAGTATTTCGCGTTTCAATCCGTTTTTCTACATGATAGATGGCTTCCGCTTTGGCTTCTTCGGCAAGTCCGATGTTGATCCTCTGCACAGCCTGATGATTGTTTCCGTGTTCTCGATCTTGCTTGCTGCCATCGCCATCAATATGCTGAAACGTGGCTACAAGTTACGACATTGAGCAAGTTACCAAGTGCGTTATTGAATTAAATCAGCATCCAAGTACAACCTTAGCTTCACCATTTTGATCAAGAGAGTTAGCCGTGTTTCCTACGCCCGAACAAATTAAAAATTACATTGCAGCTGGTCTGGAATGTACGCACCTGGAAGTCGAAGGCGACGGCCAGCATTTCAATGCAGTGATCGTGTCTGCCGCCTTTGTTGGCAAGCGCCCGATACAGCGTCATCAAATCGTCTACGCCGTGCTGGGTGACCGCATGCGTGAAGAAATACATGCCCTTTCCATGAAAACCCTGACGCCTGAAGAGTACGCTGCATAATGGATAAATTATTGATTACAGGCGGCAAACGCCTGAATGGTGACATCACGATTTCCGGCGCAAAAAATGCTGCACTTCCTATCTTGTGCGCAGGCTTGCTGACGTCGGGCAATGTGGAATTGCATAATGTACCTTCGCTGCAAGACGTCAGCACCATGTTGAAATTGCTGCGTCAGATGGGTTTGCAAGTCACGCAGGAAAATGGTGTGACCACTCTTAATGGCTCCGCCATAGACAAACTCGAAGCACCGTATGACCTGGTGAAAACCATGCGCGCATCTATACTCGTGCTAGGCCCTTTGCTGGCACGTTTTGGTGAGGCCAAGGTATCCCTGCCTGGTGGTTGCGCGATAGGCTCGCGCCCTGTTGATCAGCACATCAAGGGCTTGCAAGCCATGGGTGCCGAGATCAATATTGAAGCTGGTTACATCCACGCCAAGGCCAAGAAACTCAAAGGTGCACGCATCGTCACTGACATGATTACCGTGACAGGCACCGAGAATTTGCTGATGGCCGCTACTTTGGCCGAAGGTGAAACCGTGCTGGAAAATGCCGCACGTGAACCAGAAGTCACTGACCTCGCCAACCTGCTGGTGGCCATGGGTGCGAAGATTGAAGGCATAGGCACAGACCGCCTCGTCATACAGGGCGTTGAGAGTTTGCATGGCGCGACCCACACCGTGATTGCTGACCGCATAGAGACGGCAACCTTCCTGTGTGCAGTGGCTGCCACCGGTGGTGACATCACCTTGAAAAACACACGTAGTGACATCCTCGATGTCGCGCTCGACAAATTGCGTGAAGCAGGCGTGATATTGACGACAGGCCCAGACTGGATACGTGCGCAGATGAGTGGCCGCCCCAAGGCGGTTGGTTTCCGCACGACGGAATACCCTGGCTTCCCGACTGACATGCAGGCGCAATTCATGGCGCTGGACTGTATCGCCCAGGGTACCAGCATCGTCACTGAAACGATCTTTGAAAACCGCTTCATGCATGTACAGGAAATGAACCGCCTGGGTGCGAAGATAGAAATCGACGGTCATACTGCGATCGTGAATGGTGTCGACAGACTTGTCGGAGCGCCAGTCATGGCAACTGATCTGCGTGCATCCGCGTCGCTGGTGATCGCTGCCATGGTGGCAGAGGGTGAAACCCTGATTGACCGCATCTACCATCTGGACCGCGGCTATGACCGCATGGAAGTCAAACTCTCCGCAGTTGGTGCACAAATACAGCGAGTCAAATAATGTCTTCACAACTGACATTGGCCTTGTCCAAGGGCCGCATCTTTGAAGAAACACTGCCATTGCTGGAGGCGGCAGGCATACGCGTGACGGAAGATCCAGAGAAGTCGCGCAAGCTGATACTGGCGACCAATGATCCTGACGTGCGCGTCATCATCGTGCGTGCATCGGATGTGCCTACCTATGTGCAATATGGCGCGGCTGATTTTGGCGTGGCAGGCAAGGATGTCTTGCATGAACATGGTGGAGCAGGCCTGTACCAGCCTATCGATTTAAACATAGCCAAATGCCGCATGTCAGTTGCAGTGTCAGTGGGTTTTGATTATGAAAATGCCGTGCGCCAGGGAGCGCGCCTGCGCGTTGCTACCAAGTACACCGAAACTGCGCGTCAGCATTTTGCTGCCAAGGGTGTGCACGTCGATCTGATCAAACTGTATGGCTCGATGGAGCTGGCACCACTGGTAGGGTTGTCAGATGCGATTGTTGATCTGGTCAGCACCGGCAGCACCCTACGCGCAAATAACCTGGTGGAAGTGGAACACATCATGGAAATTTCTTCGCGTTTGGTAGTTAATCAGGCTGCCCTGAAACTGAAGCGTGAACGCCTGCAACCCATATTGGAAGCATTTGATCGTGCTTCCAAGGCAAATGCATAATTGACCAAGAGAACAGTATGGCATCCCTGATTACCCGGCTTGATACTACCGATGCAGATTTTTCCAGAAAACTGACTTCACTTCTGGCTTTTGAAGCGAGTGAAGATGAGGCGATAGACCGCGCCGCTGCGCAGATTTTGGCCAGCGTCAAAACCAGTGGCGATACCGCAGTGCTGGAAGCGACCAATCGTTTTGATCGTCTGAATGCTAGCAGCGTTGCCGCGCTGGAGTTAACGCAAGAAGAGATGCAGGCTGCATTGGCATCGCTGAATACAGAACGCCGCACTGCGCTGGAAACGGCAGCAGCACGTGTACGCGCTTATCACGAAATTCAGAAGGCAGAATGTGGCTCAGCCGGTTTCAGCTATACCGAAGCTGACGGCACCGTGCTCGGCCAAAAAGTCACCCCACTGGACCGTGTTGGCATCTATGTGCCAGGCGGCAAGGCTGCTTACCCATCTTCCGTATTGATGAATGCAATACCGGCCAAGGTGGCAGGCGTCAAAGAAATTATCATGGTCGTACCTACGCCAGACGGTGTAAAAAATCCGCTGGTATTGGCAGCTGCCGCGATTGCCGGTGTTGACCGCGTGTTCACAATTGGTGGTGCCCAGGCTGTCGGCGCTTTGGCTTATGGTACGGCGACAATACCTGCTGTCGATAAGATCGTTGGCCCCGGTAATGCCTATGTGGCTGCGGCCAAGCGCCGTGTGTTTGGTGTGGTCGGCATAGATATGATTGCCGGTCCGTCCGAGATTTTGGTCTTGTGCGATGGCACGACTGACCCTGACTGGGTTGCCATGGATTTGTTTTCGCAAGCTGAACATGATGAACTGGCGCAATCCATTTTATTATGCCCGGATGAAACCTATATCGAAGCAGTGCAGGCCAGCATCATCAAGCTCTTGCCTGATATGCCGAGGAATGAAGTGATACGCACTTCACTGGCCAATCGTGGCGCACTGATCAAGGTGCGTGATATGGATGAAGCCTGCGAAATCGCCAATAGCATCGCGGCAGAACATCTGGAAATTTCCGCAGAAAATCCTCAGCAATGGGCAGAAAAGATACGCCATGCCGGTGCCATGTTCCTCGGTCGCTATTCATCTGAATCCCTGGGTGATTACTGCGCTGGCCCCAACCATGTCTTGCCAACTTCACGCACGGCGCGTTTCTCTTCACCGCTAGGTGTCTATGATTTCCAAAAACGTTCATCGATGATTTTCGTCAGTGAACAGGGCGCGCAGACCCTGGGCAAGGTAGCGGCTGAACTCGCTTATGGCGAAGGCTTGCAAGCCCATGCCCGTAGCGCAGAATTTCGGCTCAAGTCATGAAAGCGAAACTGCTGCCAGTTATGAATACCCGCATATGATGGCTGAATGGCGTAACCAGGTTTTTTGTGAAGACGCGCTGCAAGGTCTGGCGCGTTTGCCCGATGCCAGCATCGATTTATTGCTGGCTGACCCACCTTATGGTCTGGGCAAGGATTATGGCAATGAATCAGACAAGATGGAGTCGGCGGCTTATCTGGAATGGATGGCGCAGTGGATAGACTTGGCGCTGCCCAAGCTGAAGGCGAATGGCAGTCTTTATATCTTTCTGACCTGGCGTTATTCGCCAGAAGTCTTTGTCATGCTCAAGCAGCGCATGAGCATGATGAATGAAATCATCTGGGACAGGCGCGTGCCATCCATGGGCGGTACGGTTAGGAAGTACTCGTCGGTACATGACACGATAGGTTTTTTTGTCAAAGCCAAGGATTACTATTTTGACCTGGATGCCATACGCATACCGTATGATGCAGCCACCAAGAAAGCTCGCAGCCGCAAGATTTTTGAGGGTGCAAAGTGGCTGGAAATGGGATTCAATCCCAAGGATGTCTGGAGTGTTTCGCGCCTGCACAGAGAGCATGCCGAACGTGAAGAACATCCTACCCAAAAACCGCTCGAAATCATCGAGCGCATGATCAAGGCTTCCTGCCCACCAGGCGGTGTTGTACTCGATCCCTTCATGGGCAGCGGCACCACCGCCGTAGCTGCCAAACGTTGTGGGCGTGATTTTGTCGGATTTGAATTAAATCCCGACTATTGCGCAATGATAGAAAATCGCCTGGCCTTGATCGACACGGAAGCACTTTCTGCCTGATTTGTGTTGAGACTTGGTCTGCGTGATTTTCTAAGAGGTTGTTGCGAAGTTAAGATGGCTAGGCGCCCCCGGCTAGGCGCCCCCGGCTAGGCGCGCCGACGCAGACAGTGCTTTAGCACGGCAAGGAGGTGCAACAACGCCAGGTTAATTTCGCAACAGCCTCTTAGTACTAGTCCTGAACATGGAGCAAAAATTGAGCATCACCAAACTGATACGCCCTGAAATAGCCAGTCTGTCCGCTTATCACGTGCCGGACGCCAGTGGCTTACTGAAGCTGGATGCGATGGAAAACCCTTACCTGCTGCCCCCTGCTATGCAACAGGAACTGGCCAACCATCTGGCAGGCGTGGCATTGAATCGTTATCCACAACCGGCCTATGCCAGCCTCAAACAATTGATTGCTGACAAACTAGGCGTACCTGCCGGCCATGACATCGTTCTTGGCAATGGCTCGGATGAACTCATCAGCATGGTTTCCATCGCCTGCGCCAAACCGGGTGCCAAGGTGCTGGCACCGGTGCCGGGCTTTGTCATGTATGCCATGTCAGCCCTGTTTGCCGGGCTGGAATTTGTTGGCGTGGACCTGAACTCTGATTTCACGCTGAACCAGGCGGCCATGCTGGCAGCCATAGCTGAGCATCAACCAGCCATCACCTATCTGGCTTACCCCAATAATCCTACCGGCACGCTTTACGAGGCTGACGATATGGTCGCCATCTTGCAGGCAGTTGGTGATAATGGCATCGTCATTGTCGATGAAGCCTATCAGCCCTTTGCCCAGGCCAGCTTCATGTCACGTCTGGCAGAGTTTGATAATCTGGTCGTCATGCGCACTGTCTCCAAGCTGGGCCTGGCGGGCATACGTCTTGGTTATATGGCGGGCAATAATGCCCTGATGCATGAATTTGAAAAAGTGCGCCCGCCTTACAACATCAATGTCCTGACGCAGGCAGCAGCAGAATTTGTACTGGCCAGGGTAGAAGTACTGGATGCCCAGGCAGCAGAATTGCGCCAGCAACGCACTGAGTTAATGGCCGCGATGGCAAGCTTGCCAGGCGTGCAAGTCTTTCCTTCTGCTGCCAATTTTGTGCTGATACGTGTTGCGAATGCCGAACAAGTCTTTGTGAAATTACGCGAACAAAAAATTTTAGTCAAAAATGTAGGTAAAATGCATAATCTGCTGGGTAACTGTCTGCGCATTACAGTCAGTACCCGGGAAGAGAATGCTCTTTTTCTTGCTGCCCTGGCAGCATCTTTATCATCAAAATGAATAAGCCCATAGAACGCATTGCGGCGGTTACCCGCAATACCAATGAAACACAAATCCGTGTTGCCATCAATCTGGATGGCACAGGCCAGCAAAAACTCAATACCGGCGTCCCTTTTTTGGATCATATGCTGGATCAGATTGCCCGTCATGGCCTGATCGATCTGGACATAGAAGCCGTCGGCGACTTGCATATTGATGCTCACCACACGGTAGAAGACGTTGGTATTACCCTTGGCCAGGCCTTTGCCAAGGCGATTGGTGATAAAAAAGGCATACGCCGTTATGGTCATGCTTATGTGCCTCTGGACGAGGCATTATCACGCGTGGTCATCGACTTTTCCGGCCGTCCAGGCCTGGAATACCATATCCCGTTCACTCGCGCCATGATAGGCAATTTTGATGTAGACCTGACCCGTGAATTTTTCCAGGGTTTCGTCAATCATGCTTTAGTCAGCTTGCATATCGATAACTTGCGCGGCGACAATTCTCATCATCAATGTGAAACTGTATTCAAAGCCTTTGGCCGCGCCCTGCGCATGGCGACTGAGCTGGATGCGCGTGCGGCAGGAACCATACCCTCGACCAAAGGCAGCCTTTAATCGCAATACAGATAGCAGATACCAGCCCGGCTGGTGATCCATTATGAATAAAATTGTTGTAGTAGATTATGGTATGGGTAATTTGCGCTCAGTAGCGCAAGCCCTGCGTGCCGTGGCCCCTGAAGCGAATGTGCTGATTTCTGGCGAAGTCGCCGATATCCGTAGCGCAGACCGCATAGTTTTGCCCGGGCAGGGCGCCATGCCGGATTGCATGAGCTGCCTGCGTGAATCAGGCTTGCAAGATGCCTTGCTGGAAGCTGCCCGCAGCAAACCGCTGTTTGGTGTTTGCGTCGGTGAACAAATGCTGTTTGATGTGAGTGAAGAGGGTAATACGCCCGGTTTGGGCCTGTTGCCCGGTAAAGTGGTACGCTTTGCACTGGATGGACTATTGCAGGCAGATGGCTCGCGTTACAAAGTTCCACAAATGGGCTGGAACCGTGTGCAGCAATCGCAGTCTCATGCCTTGTGGCAAGACATTGCTGACGATGCCTATTTTTATTTTGTGCATAGCTATTATGCCCAACCTGCAGATGTACAACATGCGGTCGGTATGACGGATTACGGTGGCCTGTTTGCCTGTGCAGTGGCGCGCGACAATATCTTTGCTACCCAGTTTCACCCAGAAAAGAGTGCATCGGCTGGCTTGCAACTGTATAAGAATTTTGTACACTGGAAACCATAAGTGGCTATGTAATGTCTTATGTAAATTGTTTACTCTGATTGTTAACTGGTATTGTCCGTTCTAATTGTCTTCTCTTATTGTTTAATTGACGTCCCTACTTTTTCTCATATCATGCTGCTCATCCCTGCTATAGACCTGAAAGATGGCCACTGCGTACGCCTTAAACAAGGCGATATGGACCAGGCTACCGTATTTTCTGAAGACCCTGCCGAAATGGCGCGCCATTGGCTGCGTCAGGGCGCGCGTCGTCTGCATCTGGTGGATTTGAACGGCGCTTTTGCCGGCAAGCCCAAGAACGAGGCGGCGGTCAAAGCCATCATACAAGCGGTGCGTGATTACGCAGAAGAAACCGATACCGAAGAAATCCCGGTACAACTCGGTGGCGGCATCCGTGACCTTGATACCATAGAACGCTATCTTGATGATGGCCTGTCCTACATCATCATAGGCACCGCTGCAGTCAAGAACCCAGGCTTTTTGGCCGATGCATGCAGTGCCTTCCCAGGCCAGATCATTGTCGGCATTGATGCCAAGGATGGCAAGGTAGCTACTGATGGCTGGAGCAAATTGTCGGGCCATGAAGTCATCGACCTCGCCAAGAAATTTGAAGGTTATGGCGTGGAAGCCATTGTCTATACCGACATAGGCCGTGACGGCATGATGGGTGGCGTGAATATTGAGGCCACTGTCAAACTGGCGCAAGCTGTCAGCATTCCCGTCATCGCTTCTGGCGGCGTGCATGTACTGGCCGACGTCGAAGCCCTGTGCGCTGTGCAGGACGAGGGTATAGAAGGTGTGATTTGTGGCCGTTCGATTTATGAAGGCACGCTGGATTTGTTGTCTGCACAAGACCGTGCCGATGAGCTCAGTGGTGAATTCGATGATGAAGAAGAGACTGAATGAGCTTAGCCAAACGTATTATCCCTTGTCTGGATGTGACCGCTGGCCGCGTCGTCAAGGGCATTAATTTTCAGGAGCTGCGCGACGCCGGTGACCCGGTAGAAATCGCCCGTCGTTATGACGGGCAGGGCGCTGATGAAATTACTTTCCTCGATATCACAGCATCGTCGGATGGCCGCGACCTGATCTTGCCTATTATCGAAGCCGTGGCTTCGCAAGTGTTCATACCGCTGACTGTTGGTGGTGGCGTTCGTACGGTGGCTGATGTACGCCGTTTGCTCAATGCTGGTGCCGACAAGGTGGGTATCAATACTTCTGCCGTGACCAATCCGCAATTGGTGGCAGATGCGGCGCATAAGTATGGTTCGCAATGCATAGTCGTAGCTATTGATGCAAAAAATGTGGGGCCAGGCAAATGGGAAGTGTTCACCCACGGTGGCCGTAATGCCACCGGTCTGGATGCAGTCGAATGGGCGCAGCGCATGGCCAAACTCGGTGCAGGAGAAATCCTGCTGACCAGCATGGACAAGGATGGTACCCGTTCGGGTTTTGATCTTGGCCTCACTCGTGCAGTGTCAGATGCAGTATCGATACCCGTCATCGCTTCTGGTGGCGTCGGTGGTTTGCAAGACCTGGCCGACGGTATCAAAGTGGGCGGTGCCGATGCGGTACTGGCTGCCAGTATCTTCCATTATGGACAACATACAGTAGGCGAAGCAAAACAATTTATGGCTGCACAACATATCCCCATGAGGTTGTCATGAGCGCGGCAAAATGGTTGAACAAGGTCAAGTGGGATGAAAACGGGCTGGTGCCTGTCATCGCCCAGGAAGCTAGCAGTAATGACATATTGATGTTTGCATGGATGAACCGCGATGCGCTGACTAAGACCGTGGAACTGGGTGAAGCTGTGTACTGGAGCCGCTCGCGCAAGAAACTTTGGCATAAGGGCGAAGAATCAGGCCATGTCCAGAAGGTTAAAGAAATTCGCATCGATTGTGACGAAGACGTGGTCTTGCTGAAGATAGAACAGACCGACAGCATTGCCTGCCATACTGGTCGTCATTCCTGCTTCTTCCAGAAGTTCGAAGGTAGCCTCAATGATGGTGACTGGCAAGCAGTTGATCCGGTCTTGAAAGATCCGGAAAGTATTTACAAATGAGTATATTGTTATGATTGTTTCCCAAGAGCAGACCTTGCAGCGTCTGGCAGAGATCATAGAAAGCCGCAAGCTGGTCAATGGCGGCGACCCCGAGATATCCTATGTGGCCCGCCTGTTTTCCAAGGGTGACGATGCCATCTTGAAGAAAATAGGCGAAGAAGCAACAGAAACCGTCATGGCTGCCAAAGACGCGCGAGTATCAGGCGATGCGTCCAAGCTTTTATATGAGTGCGCCGACTTATGGTTTCATTCGCTTGTCATGTTAGCGCAGTATGATCTCAGCCCTCAGCAGGTGCTGGATGAGCTGGCAAGGCGTGAAGGTATTTCTGGCATTGAAGAAAAAGCGGCACGCAAGGATGCGTGAACATAAATATACGTCTTGTTGAGGAACGGATAAAACGTGGATAACTGCATTTTTTGTAAGATCGCTGCAAAACAAATTCCTTCTGCCAGTGTTTATGAAGATGAAGAATTGCTTGCCTTTAAAGATATCAACCCGGCTGCCCCAGTGCACTTGTTGATTATTCCCAAAGTTCATATCGATACTTTGTCTTCGATACAGCCAGAACATACAGCCTTATTGGGTAAAATGCTGGCGCTGGCCCCAAAGCTGGCGCAAGAGCAGGGTTGTGCGCCAGTGCAGCAGGCTGATGGCAGTTTGTCTGGCGGTTATAAAACCCTCATCAACACCGGGCCAGATGGTGGGCAGGAGGTGTATCATTTGCACATGCATGTGATAGGCGGTCCCAAGCCCTGGCGCGGACAGCGCTGATTGAGTTGCCACCGCATCAGTTCGTGTTTGGCAATGCAAGCTTTAATCATATTTTTCGAGAGCAAGACTCTCACAGGGAGTAAGTAATGGGTTCATTTAGTATTTGGCACTGGCTGATCGTTCTGGTTGTCATCGTGCTGGTGTTTGGCACCAAGAAGCTGGGTAATGTCGGTTCTGATCTGGGCAAGGCCGTCAAGGGTTTCAAGGATGGCGTCAAGGGTGACGAAGACAAAACTGATGCACCTCAGCAGGTTGCTGACAAGGGCACCATCGACGTAGAAGCAAAAGACAAATCCAAGCTGTGATGTATTTCCCTTGCACTGACGTGCAGCCCTCACCCGGGTTGCCAGCATGATCGATCTGGGTATCAGTAAGCTGGCTCTTATAGGCGTGGTTGCCCTGATCGTTATTGGTCCTGAAAAATTGCCCAAGGTGGCAAGGATGGCTGGCACTCTGCTGGGTCGCGCTCAACGTTATATCAATCAAGTCAAGTCTGAAGTCAGCCGCGAAATCGAGCTGGAAGAATTGCGCAAGATGCAAAAGGATGTACAGGATACCGCTCACAATGTAGAGCAATCCATACACCAGACCTGGTCAGAAACCGAGCAGGAGTTGCGCAATCTGGACCAGGAAACCGATACCAGCTTGTTACACACCGCCACGCCCGAGCAACTGGCGGTTAAGGCTAAAGACTTCCGCCGTAAAAAACTTGCCCGCACTTCGGCACTGCCTGCCTGGTATAAAAACCGCCATGGCCAGCGCCAACATATTGTCTCTGGATCAGCAAGAATGGCGCGTCACCGTGCCACTCCCCGCTCCGGCGGCAGCTTCTTTTAATTTTCGCTTATGTTTTTGCGTTTTTATAATTTGGCGGTATTCGCATGAGCGATGACAAGGAACATAGCCCGGAAGAGAGTTTTATCTCGCATCTGGTTGAATTGCGCGACCGTCTGGTCAAGATACTTGGGGGGCTGATTCTGGCCTGTGCCGCATTGATGATATGGCCCGGGCCGTCGGCGATTTACGACTTTCTGGCACAACCCATGCTGGCGTCTTTACCAGCAGGATCGAAAATGATCGCGACTGGTGTTATTTCGCCATTTTTGGTGCCAATGAAAGTGACTTTGCTGCTGGCTTTCATGGTGGCCTTGCCATGGATCTTGTACCAGGTCTGGGCCTTCATCGCGCCTGGCCTTTACACCCATGAAAAGCGACTGGTAGCACCGCTGGTGATTTCTTCATCCCTGCTGTTTCTTAGTGGCGTGGCATTTTGTTATTTCCTGGTGTTTGGCCGTGTTTTCAAATTCATCAATGAATTTGCGCCTACCTCGATTAGCATTGCGCCGGACATAGAAAATTACCTGGATTTCATTATTTCCATGTGCCTGGCCTTTGGCGTGACCTTTGAGGTTCCAGTGGTGGTCGTGGTGCTGGTGCGCGTGGGCCTGGTATCGCTGGAAAAACTCAAGGCCATCCGTCCTTATGTCATCGTTGGTGCTTTCGTGATTGCCGCCATCGTGACACCACCAGATATCGTCAGCCAGTTTTCACTGGCCGTACCGATGATACTGTTATATGAATTAGGTTTGCTGATTGCCCCGCTGTTTGTCAGGGCAACCCAGGCACCACCTGCGGCCGATGAATCCAGCGGCAGTTAATCAGGCTGAGCGCAACCAGCTTACCAGTGGCATTGCGCTGCGGTAAGCTGTCAGCAGGGTGGTTTTCAATTCGTCGGTATCCATGCCCATGAGTGGGCACTCTGTCCACACCATGAAATTCTTCAGTTTGATCTGATCCATATGCGGCAGGTCGGCATCAAAGCCTTTGGGCGGGCGCTGCAGCTTGCCTTCATCCTGCAGGGTGCCAAAATACTGTTTCAGCTTCTTGTCTTTCAAGACCTTGGCAAAACCATCCGGGTCAGCCACGATGTGATTGCGTATCGCCTTCAGCCGGTCTGACGGTGGCATGTATTCGCCGCAGGCGTAGAACAGGCGGCCCGTTCCATCCATCTGGAAATAATACGCAGGGCCACCGCCTTCGCTGGGCTTCTTGCGTCCGCTGGGGAGGATGGAAGAAGAGAAGGTGGTTTTATACGGCGATTTGTCATGCGCAAAACGCACATCGCGGTTGATGCGAAACAGCGCCTTCTTCGGTTCCAGACCTGTGATGGCAGGATCAAATTTGCTGATGTCGGCAATCAGCTCAGTCACCAGTTGCAAAAATTCTGCCCGCAAAATGTCATAGCGTGGTTTGTTCATGACGAACCAGGCGCGGTTATTGTTCTCGCCCAGTTCGGACAAATAAGCTTGCAAGTCTATCAAATGCATGGATTTCTCTATTCCCTGGCTTCTTCTTTGCGCACTGAAGGGCGTTTGCCGATCAAGACTTCGAGGGTCGGTTCTTTGGTATCACGCAAGACGGTGATCTTGGCTTTGTTGCCTGGCTTTAGTTGCGCCACCAGGTTTAGCATCTGGGTGGTGTCACCGACCGGCTTGCCTTCGATCGCGATCAGGATGTCACCGGGCTTCATCCCAGCCTTATCCGCCGGGCCGCCACGGATCACGCCTGCGATAATGGCACCGGATTTTTGTTTCAGGCCAAAGCTGTCAGCCAGTTCTGGCGTGATATCTTGTGGCTCCACACCTATCCAGCCTCGCACTACATGGCCATTGGTAATGATGGATTCCATCACCAGTTTGACGGTAGATACAGGAATGGCAAAACCTATGCCTACCGAACCACCAGTTTGCGAATAAATTGCCGTATTGACACCCAACAGATTGCCATTCACGTCCACCAGCGCGCCACCTGAGTTGCCAGGGTTGACCGCGGCATCAGTTTGTATGAAGTTCTCAAAGGCATTCTCGGTCAAATTATTGCGGCCCAAAGCCGAGATAATGCCCATGGTGACAGTCTGGCCTACACCAAAAGGGTTGCCGATAGCGAGGACGACATCGCCGACACTTGCCTGGTCAGCGCGCCCCAGGGTAATTGCTGGCAAATTTGGTAAATCAATCTTGATGACCGCCAGATCGGTCTCCGGGTCGGTACCGACCAGCTTGGCGCGGGCCTTGCGGCCATCTGCCAGGGCAACTTCGATATCGTCGGCGGTTTCCACGACATGGTTGTTGGTCAGAATATAGCCTTCTGAACTGACGATCACGCCCGAGCCAAGACTGGACAAGCGCTCGGCCTGTGGGTTTTGCTGATCACCAAAGAAGCGCCTGAGGAAGGGGTCGTTCAAGAGTGGGTTGCGGCGCTGGCGTACTTCTTTCGATGTGAAAATATTCACCACTGACGGCATGGCACGTTTGGCAGCAGCGCCATACGAACTTTGCGCGGGCACGCTATTGGCAGGTGCTTCCTTGATCGGGGCACCTGCATTCAGCGTCTGGGTTTGCCTGGTGTTATAAGCAGCTTTCACCCAATCGGGTTGCAAGGTGGTTACAATAAACCAGATCGCCAGACCTACAGTAACAGTTTGGGCAAACAATAACCAAAGACGACGCATAGTGAGTATGAGTATGAAATCAGTGAATCGGGAAGACTTGGCGCAATTTCTTGCAAAAGAACTGCAAGTGAATTACTTTCGTGATTATTGCCCAAACGGCGTGCAGGTGGAAGGGCGCAACACGATTAAGCATATAGTCAGCGGCGTGACCGCCAGTTTAGCATTATTGGAAAAAGCCGTGGAAATGCAGGCCGATGCCATCCTTGTGCATCATGGTTATTTCTGGCGCGGTGAAGATATGCGCGTCATCGGGCAGAAACAACGGCGCCTGAAACTCTTGCTGGAACATGATATTTCCCTGTTCGCCTACCATTTGCCGCTGGATAACCATGCCGAGCTGGGCAATAACATCGGTCTGGGCCGCCGCCTGGGCTTTACTGCTGACGGTCGCTTTGGTGAAAATGATCTGGCCTGGCTGGGTACTGTGGATGATCGCGCAGTCGCTACAATGGCTGACCTGGCCCTGCATATAGAGTTGAAGCTGGAGCGCAAACCCTTACTGATCGGCGACCCTGCTGCTCCAGTTGGCCGCGTCGCCTGGTGTACTGGCGCTGCCCAGAATATGCTGGATCAGGCGATTGCTGCCGGGGCGTCGGTGTATCTGAGTGGTGAAATTTCCGAGCCTACTGTTCACCTGGCACGCGAATCAGGTGTCGCTTACATCGCCTGTGGCCATCATGCAACCGAGCGTTTTGGGGTACAGAGTCTGGGGGACTTTATCGCTGCTCAGTTTGGAATCAAACACAGCTTTGTGGATATTGATAATCCGGTGTGAGTGCCAAGTCTGGTGGTCTCCTGCTGATCGGGCAGGAGCTACACTCATTATTCGTGTGTTGAAAGACTGAGAACTGCCAGCTTTCAGCTTACTTCTTCAGCGAATCCCTGATCTCACGTAACAGCAAGATATCTTCCGCAGTGACTTCAGGTGCCTGTTCCGCTGCAGGCTCAGGCTTTTTCAGTGCATTGACTAGTTTCACCATCTGGAAAATAACAAATGCCAGGATAACGAAGCCCACGCTGACAGTGATAAAATTACCATAGGCTATCACACCGCCCGCTTTTTTCGCTTCCACCAGCACCAGATGCGTGCCCTGGCCATTCAGCGGGATGTAGTAATTGGAAAAGTCCAGGCCACCGACAATGCGACCGATGACAGGCATGACGATATCACCCACCAGAGAGTCAACGATCTTGCCAAAGGCAGCGCCGATGATGACGCCGACAGCCAGGTCAACCACATTGCCGCGGCTGATAAAGGTTTTGAATTCTTGCAACATAGCCATAGAAATTCTCCTGTTGAGAGGCTGATAAAAAGCTGAAAAAGAGTGTGTTTTGGTGCAAAATAAGCTACAAAAATGCATGTCCAAAATTTAAGTTGCACGATTTTAATGTGCAAAGTACAGGAAAAGCTTGCAGATTTTTGTCAATTTTCTTTTCTCACAGATTTTAAATATTTAATACCTCTCGTGATTTTGTGCTGAAAGCACAATTTCAACCAGCCCGAACAAGCAAATGGGGCTTGAATTGTTGAAAAATGCCAGCAAGTTGGCGTTTCGGATATCTTTTTCTTTAAAACCATATCCGGGTCATTTATAATTTAAGGTTGCTAGAAGTTGGGTTTTGCTTCATCAAGTTTTGATTATTGACAGATTGGGGTTGGTATGAGTATCGAAAAGCAGGTCGATTCCGGCCGTCGCGGTTTACTCGTCGCCACTTGCGCGGCGGGTGGTGTGGCTGGCTTGGCAACGGCAGGTGCGCTGGTAAGCACTTTCCAGCCATCCGAGCGCGCTAAGGCTGCAGGTGCGCCGGTGGAAGTGGACATTTCGTCCTTGAAACCGGGCGAAATGCAAACAACAGAATGGCGTGGTAAGCCAGTATGGATTCTGAAACGCACACCAGAAATGATGGACAGTCTGAAAAAGACTGAAGACAAGGTTGCCGATCCAAAGTCGGAAAAGCCTTACACCATGGATATGCCAGAGTATTGCGACAAGCAAAGCCGCGCCCGCAAAGAGCATAGCGACATTCTGATCGCCGTCGGTATCTGCTCACATCTGGGTTGCTCCCCAATCTCCAAATTCCAGGAAGGCATACAGCCATCCCTGCCGGATGACTGGAAAGGCGGTTTTCTTTGCCCATGCCACGGATCGACTTTCGATCTGGCGGGTCGTGTATATAAAAACAAGCCAGCCCCACAAAATCTGGATGTGCCTCGTCACATGTTTTTATCGGACACCAAAATCATCATCGGTAAAGATGAGAAAGGCGAGGCTTAATCATGGCATTTGTTGAGAAAAAACTCCCGGCAGACGCACCTGTCGTGGACAAGGCCTTGAACTGGGTCGATTCCCGTTTTCCGCTGACTAAATTGTGGAATGATCAATGGGGCAAGTATTACGCTCCAAAGAACTTCAATTTCTGGTACATCTTTGGTTCCCTGGCGATGCTGGTGCTGGTTATCCAGATCGTCACAGGTATATTCCTGGTTATGCATTACAAACCAGATGCAACGCTGGCGTTTGCGTCGGTTGAATACATTATGCGTGATGTGCCCTGGGGCTGGCTGGTGCGCTACATGCACTCTACTGGCGCGTCGGCATTCTTCATCGTCGTGTACCTGCACATGACACGTGCCTTCCTGTACGGTTCTTACCGCAAGCCACGTGAACTGATCTGGTTGTTCGGTTTCGCGATTTTCCTGTGCCTGATGGCCGAAGCTTTCTTCGGTTACCTGCTGCCATGGGGTCAGATGTCTTACTGGGGGGCTCAGGTGATTGTTAACCTGTTTGGTGCCATTCCTTTCATCGGCCCTGATCTGTCTTTGTGGATTCGTGGTGACTATGTAGTGTCTGACGCAACATTGAACCGCTTCTTCTCTTTCCACGTGATCGCGATTCCTCTGGTCTTGCTGGGCCTGGTGGCTGCTCACTTGATCGCCTTGCATGAAGTGGGTTCCAACAATCCCGACGGTATCGAAATCAAGGACAATATCGGCCCTGATGGTCATCCTGTTGATGGCATACCTTCTCACCCCTACTACACTTTCCACGATATCTTTGGCGTGACTGTGTTCCTGACGATTTTCAGTGCAGTCGTGTTCTTTGCACCAGAAATGGGTGGTTACTTCCTTGAGTACAACAACTTCATTCCAGCGGATTCTTTGAAAACGCCTCCGCATATTGCACCAACCTGGTATTTCACACCTTTCTACTCGATCCTGCGTGCAACGACTTCCGAGTTCCTGTTCGTAGTGCAAGCTGGTGCTGTTGCTTATGTTGCACTTATCTGGCTGACCACCAAGTTGCCACAAATGCTGAAGATAGCAATTGCAGCAATTGCATTGATTGCCATTGCTGGCATGATGCCAGGTGCACTGGATGCAAAATTCTGGGGTGTGGTATTGTTCGGCGGTTCTGTCATGATACTGGCACTGTTGCCATGGCTGGATGTGTCCCCGGTCAAATCGATACGTTACCGTCCTGACTGGCACAAGTATGTCTACATCGTGTTCGGTATTGCCTTCGTTACCCTGGGTTACCTCGGTGTGCAGGCGCCATCGCCGGCGGGTGAGCGTGTTTCCCAGGTTTGCGCAGTCATCTACTTCGGCTTCTTCATGCTGATGCCATGGTGGAGTGCGATGGGAACATTTAAGCCCGTGCCCAAGCGCGTTACATTTGCAGCGCACTGAGAATTAGCGAGGAAGAATAAGCATGAAATTACTTAAAAAACTGATCGCTGTGCTGGCATTTGCACCTGCAATGGTGTTGGCGGCTGGTGGCACTTTCCCTTTGGACAGCGCACCTGATCGTTCTACCGATATGGCCGCATTGCAAAACGGTGCCAAGTTGTTCGTCAACTATTGCCTGAACTGCCACTCTGCTTCTGCCATGCGTTACAACCGTTTGAAAGATATCGGTTTGACAGATGACCAGATCAAGCAAAACTTGCTGTTCACTGGAGAAAAAGTTGGCGACCTGATGAAGACCACCATGTCAGCCAAGGATGCCAAGGAATGGTTTGGCGCAGTACCGCCTGATTTGTCCGTAATTGCCCGTGCCAAAGCCTCAGGTGATGGTACTGGTGCTGACTGGATTTACACTTATCTGCGTACTTACTACAAAGATGATTCCCGCCCAAGCGGCTGGAACAACAAAGTGTTTCCTAGTGTGGGCATGCCGCACGTATTGTGGGAATTGCAAGGCGTACAAGAAGAAAAGGTAGTGGAAGAAAAAGATCCACACGATGCATCCAAAAAGGTGCACAAGTTTGTTGGCTTTGATCTGGTTAAACCAGGCACGATGAACAAGATAGAGTATGACAATGCAGTCGGTGACCTGGTTGCCTACATGCAGTGGATGGGTGAGCCAGCACAAAGCACGCGCAAGCGTCTGGGCGTCTGGGTCCTGTTGTTCCTGGCAACACTGGCGACTCTGGCTTGGCGTTTGAACGCGTCTTACTGGAAAGAAGTAAAATAAATGTAAGGTTTCCGGCTTGCGCTATTCATAGTACGAGCCAGGAATTTTTTGAGATCGTCCGTTTTTCTCCGTCGTAGACGGACGTGTAATCCCAGGGGTGAGGTGCGCAAAACTGGCTCCTCGCCCCGATCGTTTCTAAGGAACTATAAAAATGATGGTTCTCTACTCGGGTACAACCTGCCCATTTTCTCAACGTTGCCGCCTGGTGTTGTTCGAAAAAGGCATGGATTTTGAAATCCGCGATGTTGATCTGTTTAACAAGCCTGAAGATATCTCGACCATGAATCCTTATGGTCAGGTGCCTATCCTGGTTGAACGTGAATTGATATTGTATGAATCCAATATCATCAACGAGTACATAGACGAGCGCTTCCCGCATCCGCAACTGATGCCGGCAGACCCGCTGCAACGCGCCCGCGCACGTCTGATGCTGTTCAATTTTGAAAAAGAATTGTTCATCCACGTCCACACTCTGGAAAACGACAAGAATACTGCGTCGGCCAAAGTGCAGGATAAGGCACGCGCAGAAATCCGCGACCGCCTGACCCAGCTCGCACCTTTGTTCGTCAAGAACAAATACATGCTGGGCGATGAATTCTCCATGCTTGACGTGGCGGTTGCCCCATTGTTGTGGCGCCTCGATCACTACGGTATAGAATTGTCGAAGACAGCAGCACCTTTGATGAAATATGCAGAACGTATTTTCTCTCGTCCTGCCTACATCGAAGCACTGACGCCATCTGAAAAAGTCATGCGCAGATAAGCACGACTTTTCAGGATAAGATAACAAGGCTGATGCATATCAGCCTTGTTGTTTTTGGGCACTACGCCTATGCTTAAAGTAGCCCTGAAAGCATCTTTTACGGCATTTTCTTGTTGCACACTTAGTTGTAAACTTAACGCAGCTCTTAAAGTACATTTTCACCGATTGTATAAACATGCAAGAAATATCCACCAAACCTTATTTTATGCGTGCCATCTATGAATGGTGCACCGACAATGGCTTTACCCCTTATATGGCGGTCAAGGTCAACCATGCTGCCCGTGTCCCCATGGAATTCGTCCGGAACGGTGAAATCGTACTCAATATCAGTTTCGGCGCGACAAGTGGCCTGAAGATGGACAATGATGCCGTGGTCTTCAAAGCCCGCTTCGGTGGCGTATCCCGCGAAATCTATGTACCCGTGGAAAATGTCCTGGCAGTCTATGCAAGTGAAAATGGCCAGGGCATGGCTTTTGAAGTCGACCTCAGCGGAGCTGAAGAAGAAAATGAAGTTGCCGCCGCAGAAGTTGAAGAAACGGCTAAGCCTGTACTGGGCCTTGCATCGGTGAAAAGCGCACCTTCCCCAGTGGAAAACCAGGTTTCTACAGATGAAATAAAAAAATCTGAAAAAAAATCAGAAAAGCCCTCGCTAAAAATAATAAAGTAGCCTATAATCTTGGTCTTCGGGAATGCAACGGCAACGAAGCAAAAACGAATAAAGTTTCGCCGACTTAGCTCATTTGGTAGAGCAGTTGACTTGTAATCATCAGGTGGCCAGTTCGATTCCGGCAGTCGGCACCAAATTAAGAACCCATCGTTAGAAATAACGGTGGGTTTTTTCTTTATGTCTTCAAATTTCTCATCCTTTTTGTCGTGCCGCCGTGGCTCATGCGGGGTACTGAGTCCTCGTCACGCTTCCATCGACTTTCCTAGTGTGCCATCGCCGCATGCTTCTCGCCATATTCTTTTCCAGTGTTCGTCTTTATATGGAAAAATACAAAATATTAATCCATGTTAAATACCAGTCTGGAAACATCCGATGTCACCATTTAATATCTTCAACCGTATTTCGCAAGCGCCTACCAATCCCAGGCCTGTGGTCAAGCCACGGCAGTTTGATGTGGCGGCCCTGTACCAGGGGCCGGTGCAAAGCGGGGCGGCAGCGGTGGCAGGTGAGCAGGCGCTGGATGAAAAATTGCGCCAGGCGTATTTCTGGATAGTGAATAATGCCATCATCAGCCCGCACTACGATATTGAATATAATGAAGGTCCCAGCCAGACTTACGCGGTAGGCGACAGCAAGCGCACTTTGACACTGCCATCGGCGCAAAGTTATTCCAGCTTCATCCTGCTGCCACTGCTGACTTTTGTTACCCGCAAAAAATGCCTGTTTGTTGGTGGGCCAGGACGTGGCAAGACGGCCAGTGCTATTTTGATGGGCGTACTCTCCGGCGCTCCTGTGCGCGATGTACGTCGTGCCATGCAGCATGGCCATCCTCAGATGACGATTGCCGATCTGCTCGGCAACCCGCTGCCATCTGATTTGATGGCGGCGCAGAATATGGACGATATCCGCATCGCCTGGCGCAAATGGCTGGGTATGCGTGTCAAGATCGTCGATGAATATAACCGTATCCCCACTCGCACCCAAAGTGCCTTGCTGACAGTGATGGGTGACAATTATGCCGAGGTGCTGGGGCAGATTTTTGAATGTCCTGAATCGGCCTGGTACCTGACTGCGAATGATGACCAGGGTGGCGGCACTTATCAGGTGATTGATGCCTTGCGCGACCGCATAGACGTCACTGTGCAGGCACTGGCATTCAATCCACGCTTTTTGAATGACTTGCTGGTACGCATAGAAGAAAATATACGGCCAGAAGAGTTGATGCCGCGTGAATTGATTTTCACTGAGGAGGAGGTTGATCGCGCGGGAGAAGAAATCCGCCAGATTGAAGTGCCGCCAGAAGTGCGGCACAGGCTGGAATTTTTTTGCAGCCAGTTTGAATTGTTTGAAACTGCTGGTGCCCAGTTTGAATACATGACCAAAGACACGGCGCGACTATCTGGCATGGACTGGGGGCAGCTCGTAGCAGCAGATAATGGCCGCGACCGCCTAAAGGACCTGGGTTGCCAGACCATGAACGGGGTATCGGTCCGCAATCTCATGACCTTGTTGATTTTTGCCAAATCACTGGCTTATTTTCGCGGTAATAAAAGTGTGGAACTGGACGACCTGCGCCAGGTTCTGCCCTTTGTCTTGCTGGATAAACTGCATCCTGACATCGATGCCCCGTTTTTCTCGCGTCCAGAAAACGCAGCCTACAAGACTGACCGCCTGGGCTGGTTGCGCCGCTTGTTTGATCTCTCGAATGATGAATTCAACCGTCTTGACCTGGACAGGGATGATCCTGTAGGAGAACTGGCTGCCGAATTCGCCCAGGGCTTGAACGATGTCAGTGAACGCGATACCAGAGCGAGGCTAATGAGAATAGAACGCCTGATCGGTGACCGTGTCAAAGGCCGTAAATTATATGGTCATTTATATGATGATTTGCTCAAGCTGAAATACCTGCACCAGCGCTATACCAATTATCTCAAGTGGCTGCGCTCGCAATGATATCCGGACCCTTTGCTCAAGTACTGGCGGCCGGGCGCAGCCAGTTCAATGCCAGGGTTGTCGAGGCCAGAAGGCGCTATCCTGCTTTTGATGTGCAGGCCCTGTCCGATTTTTTGCAAAACAGCGTAACCCCGGTCGTGCAAGCTGTATCAGCGCACATGCCAGATAGACTTGCCGTGATTGCTCTTACTGCCTACGATATTGCGCTTGATCTGGTTGGCCAGGCTTTTACCGGTACCGGTGCACGCAGCAAGATTGTTGACAGAGTATGGCAGGATTTATTGCCAGTCTATACCCACATACTGGTCAATGCGCCGACGGAGGTGTTTGCCCTGCTCACAAATGCCGCACTGAATATAGAAAAGACGCCTGGCGCAAGAGTAGATCAATGGCTGAGTGAAATGAAAAACATCGCGCCACTGATCACCACTTTGTCTGCCTTGCAGGCGACCGGGCAGGTATTGGCATGGCGTACAGGCATGACGCACTTCAGGGAGGGGGGGATGGCCATCGCCGATACCTTGCCACCGGCTTTGTTATTGCAATTGCTGGGTGCAGAAGCAGGTAGTGACTGGCAACTGATAAAAAAACAAATGCAGCAAGACCCCTGGTGGTGCCCCGATGCAAAGCAAATGAATGTGAACGAGCATGGCATTTCTATAGGTCATTTCACAGGCTTGGGCGGTGCTTTCCCAGCGCCGCCAGAGTTGCGTGCCTTTGAATATGGTTTTTGGGTAAAAAGTGCTGATCGCTATTTTTTGCTGATGGCAGATGTCTATGGGGCAGTCCTGCATGGGGCGAGCCAGGAGGAATTTGAGCATGGCCCTGTGCTTACTGGTCCCCTTGCGGCCACCGTACAGGGTAGTAGCTTGCTGACCAGACGAGGCAAACATAACTTGAACTTGCCTGCAAAAGAATTGGTTTTGACTTGCAATCTGCATACGGTCGCGGTCAGCTCACCGTATACATATGGCATCAGCCTGTATCCACTGTAATGAATACGCAATCCACAGAGCAGCAAACCAATACTCAGCAAACCCTGCTCGCAACATGGCAGGCGGCGTGGCCACAGGCGCTGGCTGCATGGAGCAGGTTTACGCGCCTGCATGAACCCCTATTGTGTGTAAGCCGCCTGGCTGCCTCGCAAGCAGGCTTGAGTGGCAGCTTTGCCATGATACGTCTGTCCGATCAAAGTGTTGTAGTGGACCTGGAAGGCATACAGCAACTAGGTTTGCAAGATTATGCCCTTGAAATTCTGGCGCATGAAGTTGGCCATCATGTGTTTGCGCCCGGCAGTGTGACTGAACAATTCCGCCTGCTGGCCAGGATACGCCGCGCCTTGCCCACGCTGGAAAAATTTGCGCCCACGGTCGCCAACTTGTACACAGACCTTTACATCAATGACAGGTTGCACAGGCAGGCCAGTTTGCGCATGGCAGACATATATTTGCGTCTTGCGCAACATGGCAGAGGCAAGAGCGAAAACGCCGCGACTGCCGGCAGCCAGATCTGGGTGCTATACATGCGCATCTATGAGCAATTATGGAAACTGGAAAAAGGCAGCCTGATTGCCAGTAATGCCGTCAGCCCAGAAATGGATACGGATGCCTGGCTGGGCGCACGTTTGATACGTGTATATGCAGGCGACTGGATGCATGGCGCAGGCAAGTTTGCCACGCTGCTGCTACCCTATCTGATTGCCGATAATGAAGCCAGCGCCAGCCAGCAAGCGCTGGCACATTTACATGATACCAAAGATGCTGCGGCAGGTTGCGAACCGATAGGTGCACAGGAGATAGAGGCGGATGAAATCAATGGTGCTGTCCACCCGGCCAATGACCCTCTGGTATCAGGTGTGGATGAGGTCATGACATCCCCAGATGAAAATACCGCATCGTCATCATCAGGACAAACCCGCGAGCCTTATGAATATGGTGAAATCCTCAGGGCCGCAGGCATACAGATGTCGGATCATGAAATTGCCATACGCTATTACCGTGAACGTGCCTTGCCACATCTGGTGCCTTTCCCGAAGCGACCCAATCCGCAATCACCAGAACCGCAGCTGGAAGGGCTGGAACAATGGGATATAGGCGAACCCTTTGATGAAATAGACTGGCTGCAGACTTTGCTGCAGTCGCCGCACCCCATCCCTGGCCTGACCACGGTAAAACGTGCTTACGGCAACGAGCAGGGCAAAGACCCCGGACATATACCCATAGACCTGGATATGTATGTAGACAGTTCAGGTTCCATGCCCAATCCGCAGACGCATACATCCTACTTGACGCTGGCGGGGGCCATTATCGCCATGTCAGCTTTGCGCGCGGGCTCGCGTGTGCAGGTGACTTTGTGGAGCGGCAAGAACCAAACCCTGCAAACCAATGGCTTTGTGCGTGATGATGCGGAAATACTCAGCGTGCTGACCGGCTTTTTTGGCGGTGCAACCTGCTTTCCCATACCTCAAATGCGCGATACATTCGCCAGCAGAAAACCGGAGGACCGCGCCGTGCATATCCTGATGATTTCCGACGATGGCATTACCACTATGTTTGATAAAGACGAGCTTGGCAACGACGGCTGGGATATCTCCGCCATGGCCCTGGAAAAAGGACGTGCCGGTGGCAGCATGGCCTTGAATTTGCCATCGGACTGGGAAAAAGAATCCAGATACTATGCGCAGGTGCCACAGGACCTGAAGCGTGCTCGCGATGAGCAGGGATGGCATATCCATGCCATCACCGGGTTCGAGCATTTGATGGAATTCGCCCGCGTTTTCAGTCAGCAACATTATCTGAGGTAAGCAAAAAAAGCATGGATAACATTGGCCCTATACTGGAAACCCTGACGCACAGGCTGGCAAACATACCGCCAGATTTCCTCGATGAACCGCGCATGGCAAAAAACAATAAAGGCGTCGCCGTGGCAGCACTTGTCAACGATGTATTGCGCATGCTGGGTAATGTATCGCCGCTCGATGGCCTGGAAAAATTTGATGGTATGGATGCGGGCAAAGACAGAAACCGTCTGGCCCTGACCATGATCGCTACCTGGTTGCTGGCAGATGAGTGGTTTATCAAAGCCGCGCTACCAGCGGCGCAGTTCATGACGATACTTGACCAGACTGTTGCTGAGTTGGCTGCTGCCACTGCCGCACACAAATTTGCCAGTGACCCTGACAGACGCGAAGAACTGGCCAGGGTAGTGCTGGCGCGTTTGAATTACCGACCCTATGGCGAAAGCCTGGCGCAAGCGACAGACAGATTATCCAGCATCAGCGGTATAGAGCGTCGCCGACTTGTCGAAGCCAGCCGCGCAGCAGAGCAGCGTGCACGCGCCATACGTGAAGCGCTGGCAAAGAAAGCGGCAGAAGAATCTGCCGATAAGTGGACGCGTGAATGAGGACACGTGAATGAGCCTGGCTACATCACAAGAGATCAGCAATTTTCCGACCTTGTCTGAACACGGCAGGGCCATGCTGGATTTCATGACTGAGCATCCATCTGCTCCCACCTTTCGCAATCAAAGTGGTAACCGCCTGCTTGAGAATGAAGTGGAAAAGCTGCGTGATTTTGAAAAAAAACATATAGGCCAGCCCATTACATGGGCCCCTGGCCTGGAACCTGACTGGCTCAGGCAATTCATTGCGCATGTCTTTACCCATGTCCCACATTACCGGGCCCTGGGTTCTGCTCCACAAAAATTTGCAGACATACCTACAATCAACCGCGCTGACCTGGCAGCAGATATTGCTGCCTTTGTGCCAGACACTGTGCCCCTGGAAAGGCTCATCAATTTTCGTACCACAGGTACGACTGGCCACCCCATGCTCATTGCTTCCCATCCTGTCGTGGCGGCACGTTACCTGACTTTCCACAAACGGGCTTTACTGCTGAATGGCATTCGACTGCGGCACGGACGCGGGCAAGTCGGCGTGGTGCTGGTGGGTTTCCAGCAGCGCTGTTTTACCTATACTTCGGTGACGCCCACCATGGATGATTCTGGCCTGGCCAAGATCAATTTGCATGTGGATGACTGGCGTGAACCAGAAGACCGCGCGCGCTATCTGGATGCGCTGGCACCAGAAGTCATGACGGGTGACCCGCTTTCATTTGCAGAGCTGACAAAACTGGAATTGACAAAATTGCCGCGCGCGCTGATCTCGGTTTCCATGGCCCTTTCAGCCGGTATGCGGCAGATGCTGGAAGCACGTTTTCACTGCCCTGTGCTGGATATTTATTCCCTCAATGAAGTCGGGCCTGTGGCTGTGTATGATGCCGCTGTTGGCGGCCATCTGCTGTTGCAGCCAGAATTATATGTAGAGATACTCGACAGTAAAGGCCAGCCAGTAGCAACTGGCCAGCGTGGTGAAATTTGTCTGTCTGGCGGCTTCAATTTTTGCATGCCGCTGCTGCGTTACCGCACAGGTGATTTTGCCTCAATGGCGATCAGTGCCAAAGGCCCCATGCTGGTCGGTCTGGCTGGTCGTTCCCCAGTCAGGTTTCAAACCAGGACTGGTGCCTGGGTCAACAATATCGACATCACCCATGCATTACAGGCCTTGCCGCTGCCACAATATGGTTTTCATCAACGTGCAGATGGCCGCAGCGTCATACGACTGGCCCCATCTGTCATGCACTTGGCGGACGAAGCAAAGCAGGCACTGGCAAGCTTATTCAATATCCGGCAGCTGATAGTAGAGACGATAACGACTGATAATAAAATACTGCAATACACATCCGACCTGGAAGGCGCTCACCCTTGATTTCAGCATTAGAATTGTCTGCCAATGCAGTCACCACAGCCTCCATTATTTTGGCAGGACGCAATAGCGTACACACCTGGTGGACAGGCATCATAGGCAGCATCTTGTTTGCCCTGGTGTTTGGCCAGGCCCTGCTGTATGCCGATGTATTGCTGCAGTTATTTTTTATCGTTACCAGCATGACAGGCTGGTGGCAATGGTTGAGAGGGCGTAATGGTAGGCCGCTACCAATTTCCAGGGCAGGCCATGCCAGCTATCTATGGTCCATACCTGTGGGTTTGCTGGCAACGCTGGGCTATGGGATGCTCTTGTACTACTGGACCAAGGCTTATGCCCCTTTTGTCGATTCAGCGGTACTGGTATTCAGTATCATCGCGCAGATACTATTGATGCAAAGGCGCATGGAAACCTGGGTATTCTGGCTGCTGGTGAATACCATCGCCGTACCACTGTATGCCAGCCGCGAATTGTATCTGACAGCTTTCCTGTATGCGTTTTACTGGATCAATGCCATTGTGTCCTGGCTGGCATGGCGGAAAAACCTGAACAGTGACCAGGCTATTTCTTTTGTGGTTGCGGCAAAATGAGCAAGACATTTCAGCGTGGTTTGATCGTCGGCAAATTCTGCCCCTTGCATAAAGGGCATGAATACCTGATCGAGCAGGCAATCGCGGCATGTGAAGACTTGCTGGTGATCAGTTATACCAAACCAGAATTTCCCTTATGTGGCCCGCTAGTACGTGAGCGCTGGCTGGCGCTGTCATTCCCGTATATCCAGCAGTTGGTCATCGATGATGTGATCTTGCAGCGCTTGTGTAGCGAACGTGGCATACAGCACATCCCTGAAGTTCCTCATAACGATGCCGCTGAGGATATACACCGGCAGTTCGTCGCCTGGCTATGCCTGGCGCTACTGGATAGCACGGCTGATGCTGTTTTCACCAGTGAAGATTATGGTGATGGTTTTGCAGCGGTGCTGACGCAGCGCTTTCAGCAGCATGATCCTGGCTTGCCTGTCGTGGCCCATATCAAGCTGGACCAGCAGCGTCTTACCGTGCCTGTGTCCGGGACCAAAGTGCGCCTGGATCCCCATGCAAATAAAGCGTATCTGTCCAGCCACGTGTATGCCAGCTTTGTCAAAAAGATTTGCCTGCTGGGTGCTGAGTCCAGCGGCAAGACCACCCTGGCCGAGGCGCTTGCACGGCATTTGCATACCCTGTGGGTGCCGGAATATGGGCGTGATCTGTGGGTAGAAAAAGATGGGCAACTGGTGTTTGAAGATATGCAGGCCATCGCCGTGAAGCAACTGGCACATGAAGAGCAGTTGCGTCCCCAGGCAAACCAGTGGCTGGTCTGCGATACTTCGCCAATGACGACCTTGCTGTATAGCCTGGCGATGTTTCAACAAGCATCTGATGCCTTGCAAGACATGGCAAATACGCCCTATGACTTCATCATCCTGTGCGATATAGATATCCCCCTGATACAGGATGGTACGCGTCAGGACCAGGCTTTCCGGCTGCATCAGCAAGAATGGTATAAACAGCAACTGGCGCAGCGTACCTTGCCTTATTTGCGCGTTTGCGGCAGCCTTGAGCAGCGGCTATCCCAGGTCATGAAATATCTGGGTGGCAAATAAAAATCATCATAATGCAGACTTGCCTTTAGATATGTAAAGCTGGCAGGCATTTTTCTGTGCTTTGTCTTGTTCAATGGGCTGCTGTGAACTGTGTGGCAGCCAAATAGTCTTAGTCAGGACATGGCATCCTGTTTAAACTCCGGTTGCCATATTCATTATAAAAATATTGAGGGAATTCATGAAAATCCGTTTCACATCCTGCGTCTTGCCGTTTTTGCTGATAGCTACGGCAGCCCAAGCCCAGGAGGGCATGCTCAGTCTTGAGATGATGTATCACCCCACAAAAAAAGAAAAATTCGATACCAAGCCCCTGACTCGTCTTGCCTGGGATGCGCAAAACCGATTGATAGAAACGCAAAGCAAGGATGGCATAGTCCAGCAATTTGTTGTTAATCCCGTCAACTGGGAAAAACAGGCCCTGGCTGCCGATGGCAATATCCTGGCCCTGATGACAGCCGCAGGCATCCCAGAGAAAGAAGCCAAGGCCCTGGTCGATAAGCTGACACCGCAGTTCAAACCAGATTTGAAATCGTATCTGTTCACTTATAAAAATGACTTATGGCTATTGGATATGCAGCAGGGCAAGGTCAGGGAACTGACCCATACGCCGGATCAGGCTGAAGATGAAGCTATCCTGTCACCTGACCTGCAATCGGTCGCCTATCTGAAGGGTAATGACATGTACCTGACAGACCTGGTCACAGCGACAGAAAAACGACTGACCACAGGCGGCAGCGAAACCATCTTCAATGGCCGCCTGGACTGGGTTTACATGGAAGAGATTTATGGGCGTGGTCACTTGCGTGCATTCTGGTGGGCACCAGATTCAAAAAAAATCGCCTACCTGAGTTTTGATGAAAGCAAGGTGCCTGTCTACACCCTTAGCGGTGACCATGCCCAACCCATCAAGAGCGAACGCACCCGCTATCCCAAGGCTGGCGATCCCAACCCTGAAGTCAAACTTGGTGTCGTTGACATGACAGGCAAAACCAGCTGGACTGAGAATCCATATGCTGGCAAGGAAACCCTGATCGTGCAAGTGGGCTGGACCCCAGATGGCAAGCTGCTGGCATCCTGGCAAGACCGTGTGCAAACCTGGCTGGACTTGCGCATCTATGATACGCAATACCGCAGCAAGCAATTGCTGCGCGAGAGTAGTCCGGCCTGGGTGGAGCGTTTGCCGTTACCACAGTTCTTGAAAGATGGCAGCTTTGTCTGGGCTTCTGACCGCACAGGTCACCATCACCTGTATCACTATGACCAGCAATACCAGTTCAAGGGGGCGATTACCAAAGGCGACTGGGATATACGCACTGTCTATGGCGTTGACGAAGCAAAAGGCAAAGTCTATTTTTCGGCCAATGAACGCAATCCCATCGGTAACGATGTATATGCAATCAATCTGGATGGTAGCAAGCTGCAAAGGCTGACGACAGAATCCGGCAACCACAATGCACGCTGGAATAGTGCATATACGCATTTCATCGATAGCTGGAGCAGCCTCAAGCAAGCACCGAAGCAGGCCGTATTCAATGCAGAAGGAAGGTCATTGAAGCTGGTCGATGATGCAGGCGTGCCAGAAAAAATGCAAAGCCTGAAACTGGGCAAAGTCACGCAACAGCAAATCAAATCGCGTGACGGCTTCCTGATGGAGAGTCTGTTGTTCCTGCCACCGGATTTTGATCCGAAAAAGAAATACCCAGTCTACCAGCATCTGTATTCAGGCCCCATGGCACCACAAGTGGTGGATCGCTGGAACAGCAATCTCTGGCACCACTTCCTGGCGCAGCAGGGCTATATTGTCTGGGTACTGGATAATCGCAGTGCCAGCAACAAAGGTCTTGCCAGCGCCTGGCCCATACACAAAAAACTGGGCCAACTTGAACTGCAAGACCAGCTTGATGGACTTGACTGGTTACGCAAGCAGGGCTGGGCAGACATGGACAGGGTAGCCTTGAATGGCTGGAGCTATGGCGGCTATATGACTGCGTATGCGATGACGCATAGCAAGGCATGGAAGATAGGATTTGTCGGCGCGCCAGTCACGGATTATCGCCTGTATGACAGCGTCTATACAGAGCGTTATATGGGCCTGCCGCAAGACAATGCCGAAGGCTATGACAAGGGCAGCGTGCTGAAAGCGACCAAGGACCTGAGTGGCAAGATCATGCTCATGCATGGCACCATGGATGATAATGTCCATCCGCAAAATACCATCATGTTCATTGATGAACTCATCAAGAATGGCAAGGACTATAGCCTGCAATTGTATCCTGGCGTAGGCCATAGCCCGCGCGGTGACTGGATTAACTGGTCTTTGCAAAAAGCCAAATGGGAGTTTTTGAAAAACAATCTGTGATCCTTTTCTGATGATTTGAAATGGGACAATGAAAACGGTGCAGAAAATCTGCACCGTTTTTTTATTGCATCAAAGCTGATAAGGCAGATTGACGGGCTCGTAAGAATGCACTTAATAAAGCAGGGTAATCTTCACTGACCGCAGTCTGCACGGAAGTACGTTCCTGTAGGGATAGCCGCCATACCTGGATCTTGGGGTGGCAATTTAAAAATCCAAAATCTGCTATCCGTTCAAACACATCAACATAGCGAAAGACTGGTGCAAACGCGGCATCCACCAGGCTAAAATTTTTACCAGAAAAATAAGGCCCATCGCCTAACTGCTTTTCCAATTGTGCAAACTTGGCTTTTAATTCTGCTGCTTTGGCATCCAATATCTGCGCATCTGCGGCATTGTAAAAACCGCCTATGCTATTCAAGGTGGCTGAGGAAAATTCTATCCAGGCACGGTGTTGCGCCCTTTCCAGTGCGGCTTCTGGATGCAGGCAGGATGGCGTGGTTTCATCCAGGTATTCGCAAATCACAGCCGACTCGAAAATGGCTTGCCCATTGACTAGTAGTACCGGTGTCTTGCCCAGTGGTGAAACTTGCAAGAACCAGTCGGGCTTGTTCGCCAGGTCTATATCTATTCGTTCAAAGTCTAAACCTTTCTCTGCGAGGGTAATTGCCGCGCGCTGCACATAAGGGCAAAGCTTGTGGCTGATCAGGGTATATTGATTGCTCATGATTTGTCCCTTCCTTATGTCAATGAAAAGCGTGAGCTACGGCGGAGGGCAAACGCACCATCACCGAGCAACCAGAGCGCAATTGAAGTGACGATCAGAAACACTGGATATTCCCAGCCACCGTTAGGGCTGGTGTGCACCCAGCCATTACCGAAATGCACAGTAGCGGCAACCACCATGATAGGCACCAGTGCCAGCGCAATCTGGCGGCTGTAGATACCAAGAACCAAGGCCACACCACCAAGTAATTCAAGCGCAAACACGGGGTAAGCGAGAAAACCCGGATAACCTATGCTGGCAAAAAACTGCGCCGTACCAGGCAGGGTAAACACAAACAGTTTCAGCAGGGCGTGGGCTATCCACATGATGCCCAGGCTGATGCGTAATAAGGTGATACCGTAGGCATTGCTGCCTTGGTTTGCAGAGGGAATTGAGTGAGTCATTTTATTCTCCAAAAAGTGGTTGATGGAGCTACTATATGATTTCGAATATGCAATGAAAATAGGCGATAGAGCAAACGATGAATGCAAGAACGCAATACAAGCTAAATTACAAATTAACTGCGGCTGATCTTGAAGTGGTGCTGGCGCTGGTGCGCACTGGCAAGCTGGCTGAGGCAGGCGAGCGCCTGTCACTGGATGCATCCACCGTATTTCGCAGCATACAAAAGCTGGAAAAAGGCTTGGGGCAACGTCTGTTTGAACGCTCGCGCACAGGTTATCAAGCCAATGAACTGGCGCAGGAGTTGGCGGTGCATGCAGAACAGATGGAGGCGCAACTAGAAGCTGCCCGTTCGGCCATGCAAATGCAGCCAGACCAGGTAGCTGGTACAGTTCGCATCACCACCACTGATACCATACTGCACGGCTTGCTGGCACCCGTCTTGAAGCCCTTACAACTGCTTCATCCCTTATTGAGTTTTGACCTGCATGCAGGCAATGAACTGGCCAGCCTGACCAGGCGCGATGCCGACATTGCCATACGTGCCAGCAAGCGGCCACCGCAGCATTTGATAGGCAAGCACCTGGGGCCGATACGGGTAGCCTTGTACGCGGGCAAGACCAGCAAGATCAGACATTTTGATGCTGATGTCGCCCAGCGTCATCACTGGATAGCACCTGACGATGCCTTGCCAGAACATCCATCTGTGGTGTGGCGCAAGAAGCACTTCCCCAGGCTGCAAGCAACTTACAAGGTCAATAGCATACTCACTGTGGCTGAACTGGTGGGGAAGGGTCTGGGGCTGGGCATCTTGCCGCTATTCCTTGCGCAGGGCCGCAAGGATTTAGTACCGCTTACCAATGTGCTGGACGAATGCCAGACTGAGTTGTGGCTGCTCTCGCATACTGAGGCCAGGCATTTGCGCAGAGTTTCTGCAGTGTATTCGTATCTGTCGCAAGAGATAATGTTGAATTGAAAAAAGCCGCTGCGAGTTCTATCACTCACCGCGGCTTTCTATCGGTAATACAAGATCAGGAAGGAATATTGAAGTCAGTCAGTTTTTTGTTGAACTTGAACAGCCAGATACGGTTAGGGCGTTCTGTATCCGCACCACGGGACACGCGCATGGTATTACCTGCAGTACAGCCCAGGGCACCTGCTGTCGTCGTCAAGGCACCATTGGCATCTACCGTACACTTGGTGACGTCAGCACCAGCTACGATAGCACCACTAGGATCGACGATGACAGTTTTCATGCCAAAGTCGTCATCATTCGTCAGTGCCAGGGTGTTCTCATCAACTAGCGCCAGGCCTTCAGCTTTTTCTGCCAGCCAGCCTGCATTATTTAAATCAAACAACTGTGTTTTCTTGAGCAAGACCACATCCGCATAATTGACACCATTGACTGCCGCGCCTGTCATGCTGCTTTTTTCCAGATCGGTACCCATGTTGGCGATGTCAGTGGCATTGCTTGGTACCTGTACCAGCATCAGCTTGTTGAATACCTTGCCATCCGGGCCGGAACCTTGTTCCAGTACAATGAACTTGCCATTACCCAGCGACACCATGTCACCCAGTTTGGCATTGCCGGTTTTGCCAGCAGTGTATTGCTTGCTGTCGATAGGGTAGGCATACAGCTTGGTTTTTTCTGTCGCAGGATCAAACTCTACCCAGCGGTTGAATTTGGCATAATCCTTGATGCTTTCACTGGTCGCTGCAGTGGCACCCGGCACGATGTAACTGGCCTTGCCATCATCCAGCGGGCTTTGGACAAAGCCATGCAGCTTGCCACTGGCGACTTCCAGTGTCAGGCCTTCCATGCCGCGATTGGCGCGGCGTTTCAGCAAGACAGCAGGCAGGTCGGCTGCGCCTGTGCCTGGCTGGTATTTTTTCAGGATGACGCCGGTGGCAACATCAATCTTCAAAATGAAAGGACCGTATTCATCCGATACCCAGACAGCGCCGCGTGCTGCATCATAGACGATGGATTCGGTATCGAGGCCATAGTCGCTGAATTTGGTTTTGCTGCTGGCATCAAATTTGGCAGCGTCATTCAAAGGCACTTCAGCAGAAGAACCCACTTTACCGGAAGCAATCGATAGACCGGAAGCATTGATGGTCGTGCTGAACTTGATAGCTGTACTGGATTTCAGGATGGCACCATCCTTGCCTATACTGATCAGGCCAAATGATGGCGTGAAGCTCGGGGATGGGAAGAATTTGGCATCGCTGGTGCCGGTGGCACCACTCGTCACCACGGAATTGGGTACTTTGGGGCCATCGCCGTTAGGGCCACGGTCGGTAATGCCATAAAATTCCAGTGAGCCATCAGCAGCCTTGCCTTTGAAGGACAGGCCAGAACCGTAGGAGGGCAAAAAGCCTTTCGGGAATTCTGCCTTGACTGCTGCATTCGTACCTTCATACGGCACGAAGAAACTGTCAGCAGCCTGCACCTGATAACGCGTGACGCTGGCGCTGATCGTGCCCAGGGCATTGGTTTGGCTGACAGTATCAACGACAGGAGTGTTCAGTCTGGAAGCCATGGTGTCTTCAAAATGTTCACGCACCAGCATGCGGCGATCTGCATCCACGGTGAGCTTTTGGTAATTCGCCGGCAGTTTGGCTAAGGTTGCCGTCATTGCTGTATTGAAGTTGGCAGCAGTGGCATTGAAATCCAGCGTCTGGCCAGCGAGCGCAGTCTTTACTGTAGCAGGAATCTTGATGCCAGTCGCAACATCATTATCTTCATCCAGCAATTGCAGGAACAGCAGGCGGTTAACCACGCTGTCATCCTTGACATTGCTGGAGTTTGCCAGCGTCAACGGCGTTGCACTAGCTGCGCAAGGTGCAGAGCCCAGGGCGATGTTGCCGACAGTAAACGCCAGTGTGTCACCAGCGTTACAACTAAAACCGCCTGTGGCAGATGTGCTGAGCTTGCTGCCGCCAGCGACGGAGTAATCCATGCCCTCCACTGCTGCATCCAGGAAGACGCCATTTACGGGAGTCGGTGTAGCTGGGGTAACTGCGGTATTGCTGTTACCGCCACAGGCAGCTAACAACAAGGACGCGCTCAGGCTGCTCAATAACAGGCTTCGATTCATTTGGTTTAACCTCGTAGTGATTTGCGTGAAAATTGTTTGCCGCGAATTTACTACTGGCATGTGACGCAGCTATGACACTACGGTCGTAATGCAAGGGTCATAATTGGCTTTTATAGTGTGCTCACCAAAATCCATGGAGTGCATATCATGATCAAGTCTGTTGTTCGTACCAGCATAGCCAGCATATTCAGTATCGCTTTGAGTTTGCTGCTGCCACTCAGTAATGCAGTCGCGGCCAGCAATATGGTGCCTGACTATGAGGTGAAGTTGCTGATGAACCCGAATGTTGTTCTGGATGCCGATCACAAACTCAAGAGCACAGTGCTTAGCACCTTTAATATGCCGAGTTCGGTGACCAAGATGAATATCTTGTTCATGGACACCAATGCCAAGGACATTTACGGTAATACCTGGATAGCCAGAATACGCAAGACCGAAGGCGAAAGTGATTTTGAGCTGACCTACAAGAAGCGCTATGCCATAGACAACGGCAATATCACTGAGGCCCTGTATGAAGCCAATGCCGAAGGTTTTGACTCTACAGAAAAAAATTATGAAGCACAGGTTGAATGGGGCTATCAAAAGAAAACCCTGAGTATTTCCAACAGCAAGAAAGACAGCAAATCCGGTTATAGTGGGATGGACTTGCCATCGACCAGTGACTCCCGCAGCCTGCTCAAAAAGAATATCCCCGGCAAGATGGACAACTGGCTGTATAGCGGCTGGGGTAAGTCCATGCTGGATAATTCGCGCAAGTACGGCCCGATACTGGCCAAGCGCTCAGTCGGTACATGGAGTGGTATGACCCTGTACATCGAAGTCTGGCCCATCCTGAACCAGGCTGGTACAGGCACTGACTATATCGTCGAAGCCTCGTTCAAGACCAAGAGTGCAGCTACAGCCTCCGTCAAGCACGATGAATTGCAGGCTTATCTGATTTCGCGTGGATGGTTTGTAGCTGAGGATTCGCTGAAGACCCAATTGATTATGGACAGGTATTAACTTACCTTGAGGCCTTGCCAGCGGGGTGTCATTTCATGCGGCAAGGCAAAAATATCGAGCACGCGTCCGACAGTGTGATCAACCATCTCTGCTATGCTTTGCGGACGGTGGTAAAAACCAGGCAGTGGCGGGAAGATGATGCCGCCCATTTCCGTGACGGCTGTCATATTGCGCAAGTGCGCCAGGTTGAAGGGTGTTTCTCGCACCATCAAGACGAGGCGGCGGCGCTCTTTCAAGACTACATCGGCAGCGCGGGTGATGAGGTTGTCGGACAAACCATGTGCGACCGCTGCCAGGGTTTTCATCGAGCAGGGCGCGATGACCATGCCGTCAGACAAGAATGAACCACTGGCAATGCTGGCACCGACATCGCGCACATTGTGGACGACATCTGCCATGGCTTCGACATCCTTGCGCTTCAAGTCCATTTCCTGATACAGGTTCAGCACGCCTGCTTCCGAAATCAGCAAATGGCTTTCAACGCCGGGGATATTACGCAAGACTTGTAGCAGCCGCACACCATAGATAGCACCTGTCGCACCGGTAATAGCAACAATCAGGCGCTTGCGGGCGGCGACTTCAGTCATGTCTTGCTTAGTCTTTCAACAAAGTCTGCAATTCGCCGCTGTCAAACATTTCATTCATGATGTCAGAGCCGCCAATGAATTCACCTTTGACATATAACTGCGGTACGGTAGGCCAGTTGGAAAAATCCTTGATACCCTGGCGTACTTCAGGGTCTTCCAGCACATTCACCGTGACCATGTTTTGCACGCCGCAGGTCTTCAACAGTTGAATTGCACGACCAGAAAAGCCGCATTGCGGGAATTGGGCAGTGCCCTTCATAAATAAAACTACAGGGTTTGCAGTAACAGTTTCTTTGATCCAGCTTTGTACGTCGCTCATGGCTATCTTCCTTGAATACTTGAATTACGAATACCTGCATTATAGTAGAAAGCCAAATATAGTGCCGCAGCACCGTATTTGGTTGTTGGAAACTTAATGCAAATCAATTTGCAGTTTCTGGCACCGTCAGCTAATAGTGTTACATTAAGCGCTTAATGTCCTAACTAGAGCCAAAAATGGCCATGTTGCTGGAGACCCGTATGCAAATGCGTGACACTGGAATTTCCTCTGGGCAAATATTGTCTGGCCCTGGCATAAGTTCTGCTTCATCTGCCCACATGATGATAGAACAGGCACATGAACGCTCCGCCGCCTATGGCTTGCCGCGCACGGCTGCGCCAGACTATGGCTCTTTGGGCAAGACTGATCTCAAGACCCTGCTGGAACAAAACCGGGTTTTGCATCAGCATGCTCTGCCCGTCATGGAAAACCTGTATGAGCAAATAATCAATACGCACAATATGGTCATCCTGACCGATGTGAACGGGCTCATCATTCACACCCTCGGCGATGCTGATTTCCTGGAAAAGGCGGATAGGGTGGCACTCAGCCCCGGTGTCGCCTGGTCAGAGCGTAGCAAGGGCACGAATGCCATAGGCACCGCCATTGCCGAAAAAACACCCACTATCGTTCATGCAGACCAGCATTATCTTGAAGCTAACAATTTTCTGACCTGCTCAGCTGCGCCTATCTTTGATGTCATGGGCAACGTCATTGGCGTGCTCGATGTGACTGGCGACCAGCATAATTTCCACAAGCACACCATGGCCCTGGTGCGCATGTCGGCGCAGATGATAGAGAACCAGTTATTTGCCTCCTCTTTCCAGGATGCCATCAAACTGAGTTTTCATAGCCGCCCGGAATTCCTGGGCACCCTGATGGAAGGCATTGCCTGTTTCGACGGTGATGGTCGTTTTTTGTCGGCCAGCCGTAGCGGCTTGTTCCAGCTGGGTTTGCCACTATCTGCCTTGCAGGCGCATACTTTCAGTTCCTTGTTTGGCTTGCCAGTGTCTGCCCTGCATGAGCACTACCGCACCGCGACACCGGGTTTGCTGACGCTCTGCCTGCACAATGGCGTGCGCGTATACGCCAAGAGCCAGAATCTCAAACGCCAGTCGGCAGCCGCCAGGCATGTACTGGACAATTCGCGTGAACCGCAGTCGGCAGAAATCAAGCCCAAGCTGTCCAGCCTGCATTATCTGGATACTGGGGATGAACAACTTGCCCGTGCCATTGATAAACTCAAGCGCGTGATAGGCCGTGACATTTCCATACTGGTGACAGGTGAGACTGGCACCGGCAAGGAATTGCTGGCCCAGGCTGTACACAATGATTCGCCGCGCAAATCCGGCCCCTTTGTTGCCGTGAATTGCGCTTCGATACCAGAAACCCTGATTGAGTCAGAATTATTCGGCTATGAAGATGGCGCTTTCACTGGTGCGCGCAAGAAGGGCAATATAGGCAAGATATTGCAGGCCAATGGTGGCACGCTATTCCTCGATGAAATCGGCGATATGCCACTGAATCTGCAAGCTCGTTTGCTGCGAGTCTTGCAAGAACGTATGGTGACGCCGCTGGGTAGCAGCAAATCCATCCCCGTCAACCTGGCCCTGATCTGCGCCACCAACCGCAATTTACGCGAGATGATAGGCAAAGGCGAATTCCGCGATGACCTGTATTACCGTCTGAATGGCCTGGTAGTGCGCCTGCCACCCTTGCGTGAACGCACTGACCTTGATGTTGTCATTAGCAAAGTCCTGGTGACAGAAAGCGAAGGCAGGCAATACAGAATTGCCCCTGCAGTCATGCAGTTATTTCATGCCCATGGCTGGCCGGGCAATTTCCGCCAATTAACGAATCTCTTGCGTACGGCCATCGTCATGACGGATGCCGATATGGAAATCCGTCTCGAACATTTACCCGAGGATTTTCTGGAAGACATGGAAGTGGCATTTGCGCCAAAGGCCATCTCCAATGCTCAAATCACAGCGAGTCTCGATGCGCTGGAAATCGATGCAATACAACGAGCTCTGCAGCTGCATCAGGGTAATGTATCTGCAGTGTCCAAGGCACTGGGCATATCGCGCAATACAATTTACCGCAAGCTGGCAGCTTTGAAGAGTGAATAGTTAAGATTGCGGGCCGTGCAAAACGGCCGTTCCCAGCAAATCATTTTCTTCATCCGTGAACAGCCGCGAGCGTGTCAGGAAACGCTTGCCCGTGCCATTGTCGAGTGAAAACATGCCACCCATTCCCGCTACCACATCTATGATCAACTGCGTGTGCCGCCAGTATTCAAACTGATCACTGCCCATGTAAAACGGCGTGCCATCCAGGTCACCCAGATACACATCGGCATCGCCTATGCCATACTCATTCCTGGCATAACACAGCGGTGAACTGCCATCACAGCAACCGCCAGACTGGAAAAATAATAGCGGGCCGTATTTGGTTTTCAGCGCACTGATAAATTCGAGTGCTGCAGGAGTTGCGGTGACACGGGCGGGGGTAGTGGTCATTTTTTTTCGGTTGTTTTACGTAAAGACCAAAAAGCTCAACACAGAGGCACAGAGACACAGAGAAGAGCAAGAGAAGGCCAAAAAACTTCTTGTATTCTAACTCTGTGTCTCTATAAAAGTAGAGACACAGAGACAAGTCTAGAAATCATCATTACAGGTTTTCTCTTGCCTTTCTCTGTGTCTCTGTGTTGAGAGGTCTTAAATGTCAATCAAAAGAACCCCATCGCATTCGGGTTATAGCTCACCAGCAGGTTTTTAGTTTGCTGATAGTGATCCAGCATCATCTTGTGATTTTCACGTCCTATGCCGGATTGTTTGTAGCCACCAAAAGCTGCATGTGCTGGATACAGGTGATAGCAATTGGTCCAGACACGGCCAGCTTCGATTGCGCGGCCAACGCGGAAGGCGCGGGAGCCGTCGCGTGTCCACAGGCCAGCGCCCAAACCGTATAGGGTATCGTTGGCTATAGCGATGGCTTCTTCTTCATCCTTGAAGGTGGTGACAGAAACAACCGGGCCAAAGATTTCTTCCTGGAAGATGCGCATCTTGTTGTGGCCCTGGAAGATGGTAGGTTTCACGTAATAGCCCTTGGCCAGATCGCCATCCAGCATATTTCTTTCTCCACCGATCAAGAGCTGCGCGCCTTCCTGTCTACCTATGTCCAGATAGGACAGGATTTTTTCCAGTTGTTCCTGCGATGCCTGCGCACCTATCATGGTGGTGCTGTCGAGCGGATTGCCTTGCTTGATAGCAGCTACGCGTTTGATGGCCCTGGCCATGAACTGGTCGTAGATGGATTCCTGTATCAGCACACGTGAAGGGCAGGTGCAGACTTCACCCTGGTTCAGCGCAAACATGGCAAAGCCTTCCAGGCATTTGTCGAAGAAAGCATCGTCTTGTTCCAACACATCGGCAAAGAAAATATTCGGCGATTTGCCACCCAGCTCCAAAGTCACGGGAATGATGTTTTGCGCAGCATATTGCATGATCAGGCGACCAGTGCCGGTTTCACCAGTAAAGGCTATCTTGGCGATGCGCTTGCTGGATGCCAGTGGCTTGCCTGCTTCCAGGCCAAAACCATTGACGATATTCAAGACGCCAGGCGGTAATAAATCCTTGATCAGGTCGATCAGCACCATGATGGATGCCGGGGTTTGCTCTGCCGGTTTCAATACGATGCAATTGCCCGCTGCCAGCGCAGGAGCCATCTTCCACACCGCCATGAGTATGGGGAAATTCCATGGAATAATCTGGCCAACGACACCCAAAGGCTCATGGAAATGATAGGCATAAGTCTGGTCATCAATTTGTGCGACTGAACCTTCCTGCGCCCGTATGCAACCAGCAAAATAACGGAAGTGATCGATGGCAAGAGGAATATCCGCCGCCATGGTCTCGCGTATGGGTTTGCCATTGTCTATGGTCTCTGCGGTGGCCAGCAGGCTCAGATTGGCTTCCATGCGGTCAGCAATTTTATTCAGGATGTTCGAACGTTCAGCCAGTGAGGTTTTCCCCCAGGCTTTCTTGGCTGCATGGGCTGCATCCAGAGCCAGTTCCACGTCTTCTGCGGTTGAACGTGCCACTTCGCAAAATGCCTGGCCGATGACGGGACTGATGTTTTCGAAATATTCACCTTTGACCGGGGCCACAAATTTACCGCCTATGAAATTGTCGTAGCGTTTGGCGAAAGGATTGCTGATACCGAGTTTGCTGATGTCTGCCATGTTCATGATGGTGGTCTCCGTTGTTTGTTAGATGGTGTGCATGTGATGCAACACAGGGATAACAACGCAAACGGCGTGCCATGTTGAAAATGTTTTCCTGACGGGAAAATACAGTGGATGCTGGCTAGAGAGAGGGAGGCGCAGGAGGGGATTTACTAATGCTGCTGGTGGTGAATTGGCTGACGGGGAGAATGTCAATAATCCGGGTGTCACATTATTTCGCAACATTGGTCAGACTGTCACAATTTGGGACAGTCTGACCATTAAGCTTTTTGCTTACTTTTTACTTAGCCACGCAATTTCGCAAACGCCGCAGCCATGGCATTACCTGCAGGTGCTGGTGTCTGAGCTTGTGAGCGATGTTGATTGAGGCGTTTGGCATCGTTGCGGTCACCACGCTGCTCAGGCTTGCTACCCGCTACCGGTGCCGAATCTGTCAGGCGCATGGTCAGGGCGATACGCTGGCGTTTGACATCGACTTCCAGCACTTTCACTTTGACGACCTGGCCAGCCTTGACCACGGTATGCGGGTCTTTGACGAAGGTGTTGGACAAGGCAGAGATATGTACCAGACCATCCTGATGTACGCCGATATCAACGAAAGCGCCAAAGGCGGCGACGTTGGTAACTACGCCTTCCAAAATCATGTCAGGGCGCAAGTCCTTGATTTCTTCAACGCCGTCCTTGAAGGTGGCTGTGGTGAATTCTGGGCGTGGGTCACGGCCTGGTTTTTCCAGTTCGCCGATGATGTCGGTGATGGTAGGTACGCCGAATTTTTCATCGGCATATTTGGCTGGGTTCAGGGACTTCAGCAAGCCAGCGTCGCCGATTACACCTTTTATATCCTTCTTGATATCAGCCAGGATTTTTTCTACCAGCGGATACGATTCAGGGTGGACTGCAGAAGCATCCAGCGGGTTACTCCCATTCATGATGCGCAAGAAACCGGCTGCCTGCTCGAACGTTTTGTCACCCAGACGCGGTACTGCACGCAAGTCTGAGCGTGAATTAAACATGCCCTTGGCATCGCGGAAATTAACGATGCTTTGCGCCACGCTGGACGACAGGCCAGACACACGTGCCAGCAAAGGTGCAGAGGCAGTATTCACATCGACACCCACCGCATTCACACAATCCTCGACGACTGCATCGAGTGAACGTGCCAGTTGCGACTGGCTGACATCATGCTGGTACTGACCTACGCCTATGGATTTAGGATCAATCTTCACCAGCTCAGCCAATGGATCTTGCAGGCGACGTGCAATCGATACTGCACCACGAATCGACACATCCAGGTCAGGCAATTCTTTTGAAGCAAATTCAGAGGCAGAATATACCGATGCACCCGCTTCAGAGACAACAATCTTGGTCAGCTTGAGTTCAGGCTTGAGCTTGATCAGGTCGCCTGCCAGCTTGTCGGTTTCACGCGAAGCTGTACCATTGCCGATGGAGATCAGCGAGACATTATGCTTGGCCGCCAGTTGCGCCAGGACATGCAGCGAACCATCCCAGTCATTGCGAGGCTGATGCGGGTAGATCGTCGCATATTCAACGACCTTGCCGGTCGCATCCACTATCGCTACCTTGACGCCGGTACGCAGGCCAGGATCAAGACCCATTGTGGCGCGTGGGCCGGCAGGTGCTGCGAGCAACAGGGCTTTCAGGTTGCGGGCAAATACATTGATGGCTTCGATTTCTGCTGTTTCGCGCAGCTTGCCCATCAATTCTGTATCGAGGTGCATGAAGACTTTGACGCGCCAGGCCCAGCGTACAGTATCCACCAGCCATTTATCGGCAGGGCGGTCTTTTTGGCTCACGCCAAAGCGGGCAGCGATGCGGCTTTCGCATGGGTTCAGCGGTGCATCCCATTTTGGTTTTTCTTCTTCGCTGTCCAGACGCAGGGTTACGGTCAGCATTTCTTCGCGGCGGCCACGGAACAGGGCCAGGGCGCGGTGGGAAGGGATAGTGCCCAGGGTTTCTGAGTAATCAAAATAATCGGCGAATTTTTCACCGGCTTCTTCTTTGCCGGCAACGACCTTGGATTCGACGATGCCGTGGTCATTTAGGTATTCGCGCAGGGCTTGCAACAGCGTCGCATCTTCGGCAAAGCGTTCCATCAAAATCTGACGCGCACCATCGAGGGCGGCTTTGACATCTGCTACACCAGGGTTGTCGCCACTGTCGGTGGTGAAGGCTGGCTTCAGGTAGTTGGCGGCTTCAGTATCCGGGTTCAGCATCGGGTCGGCCAGCAAGGCATCGGCCAGTGGCTGTAAGCCTGCTTCGACGGCGATCTGGGCCTTGGTGCGGCGCTTCAGTTTGTATGGCAGGTACAAATCTTCGAGGCGGGTCTTGTCTTCGGCATGAGTGATGGCGTCCAGCAATACCGGTGTCATCTTGCCCTGTTCTTCTATGGACGCGATGATGGCAGTGCGGCGGTCTTCCAGCTCGCGCAGGTAACGCAGGCGCTCTTCCAGCAGGCGCAACTGGATATCATCCAGGCCACCAGTCACTTCTTTACGGTAACGGGCGATAAACGGGACGGTTGCACCTTCGTCCAGCAAGGCAACAGCAGCGGCAACCTGAACCGGCTTGGCAGCCAGCTCTACGGCAAGTCTTTGTTCAATCGAAGGCAACATAAATCCAGAATCCAGACATAAAAAAAGCAATCAAGGCGCAGATGATACGCAATTTGTGACTTTGCGCCAGTCTTGACAGGGTAGGCGACTAAGGTTAGAAGATGAAAATTGCTAAAAATGCATATAAAATTAGCTCGGTAGCGGTATTGATTATGCTATTAAGCGTTTATTTATCAACTACTTATCGCTGTCTTCAGATTTCAGGCTTCACTTACCAAGTTTTACAGGAAGATAGTTTTGCTAATGCTAAAGTTAGGAATATTGCCGTTTGTTTTGTTATTTATCTCAAAAAACCATGAAAAATCAGTTTCCTTTTTCCATACTGCCCTGTTCTCGCCTGGTAATCGCCGCCACTTTGTTTTCTTCAGCTTCAGTCGTATTTGCGGTGGAAGATTGTGAAATCAATAAGGAATCTGTCAATCCTGCCAATGGCAGCACCACTGCAGGCAAGACCGGTATCATGAAATGTGTGGACCGGGATACCGGCAAACTGGTGCGCGAGCAGGAATTGCGCGCGGGCGTAAATATCGGTCTGGTACGCTATTACCGTGATGGCGTATTGCTGAAGGAATATAGTGTCAACGAACGCGGCAATAGCCATGGAAAATTGCGTGAATTCGCACCGAACGGGCAAGTGCTGCGTGAAGAGAATAATGAGAATGGCAGTGTGCGGGGCTTGCTGCGTGAATGGTATCCCAATGGTGTGCTCAAGCGCGTTGCTTTTATCGGTGACAATCCCAAAGAAAAAGCCGCTGTCAGGTACACCCCGGACAGGCAGTTAAGTGAAATTGAATGTGGTGAAAAGGCTATGCTGGCACCGCATGCAAATGATGCCGTACTGTGCGGTTTCCAGGGTAAGCCATCGCAGGTGCAGTTGTTTTCCGACAGTGGCCGTTTGCGCAGTCAGTTCACTTTGTTGGCTGGTGTCAGCCAGCAAGCAAGTTATTTCCACGAGAATGGCAAGCCTGAAACTGTGGAGGTGCTTGGTGCCAAACAAAAGACACGCAAGCAATATTCCGACAAAGGTGTATTGCGCAAAGAGACAGTCTGGAATACGGCAGAAAAACCTGTCGTCATCGAGCGGGAAGTTGAATATCACGAGAGCGGTTCAAAATTGCGCGAGCAGCTTTTTGCCATGATAGACAAGGATGGCCGCAGACAAAACAAGCTGGTATCTGATGCCAGTTTTTATCTCAATGGCCAGGCCAAACGCAGTGAGAAATTTACGACAGAAGGCAAGGACGACATCAAGGAAGTGCGCAATTATTTCGATGACGGGAAAATGGCTAGTCTCGAGCGTTATGTGTACGAGGGACGTTATCGTGAACGTCCGCTCGGAGTGCATCAAAGTTTTGCGCAAAATGGCAAACTGCTACGCGAATCCCATTACGATGAGCGTGGCCGCATACATCGTGAGCGCACCTGGGATGAAAGCGGCAAACAATTGACTGATGATATGCTCTATGAAGACGGTTCTCGCAAGGCATACACAAAGTGAGTCAGGCGACTTTCTTACCTGAAATGAGGCTCTAATGGAATTGTTATTCGTCAGCATTGCCGCTGGTATTTTGTTGTTGATTGTGATCCTGTTTCAACTGGCTCTTGCGTGCGGTGCACCCTGGGGCAGCATTGCCATGGGCGGAAAATACCCCGGTAGATTTCCAAATCACATGCGGATTGCTGCCCTGCTGCAGTCGTTATTGCTGGTATTGATCGGCGTGATTATTTTTACCCGTGCTGGCATTATTCTTTCCGCTTATCTGGATTGGTCGCGCATGGCGATTTGGGGTGTCGTTGCTTACTCGCTGGTTGGCAGCATTTTGAATTTGATCACACCCAGCAAGTGGGAGCGCAGGATCTGGGCCCCTGTTGTTCTGGCATTGCTGGCATGTAGTTCTGTCGTCGCATTGTCAGCATGAAATTGCATTTGCAGTTCTGTCATTGCAGATATCTGCGATGCATGCTGGTTTTAATGCAGTGTTTTTGTTGGCCTGGTATCAGTGCGGCTGACTCAGGAAAATTTCAGCAAACACCTGTTTATTTGCATGAGTTCCGGTTTGGAGATGGTGGCAAGGCCATTTACTACCAACTCGAGAAAAAGCCCTGGCAACATGAGTCTGGTAGCAAGAATCTGGCGAACCTGATCTTTGTGATTTCAGGATCAGATTGCATCAGCATGGGGCAGTTCCTGCCGCAATATTTTTCTGGTCTTGAGGGCGAGTCTGGTCCTACGCAGATTTTCATCCTGCACAAGCGCCATATTCTGCCTGCATCCAATGGCAAGGCATGTGGTGATGCCTATGTTCGTGCTGATCATCCTTCGCGCTGGCAGGCAGACCACATGGAATTCATGCGCGCGCAACTGGCTGCATTGAAAGAAGCTGGCAAGAAACCAAAACGTGTCGTTATTTTCGGTATTTCCGAGGGCGCAGAAATGGCGCCCATACTGGCAAGGCAATTGTCCGCCACACATCTGGTATTGCTATCGCACGCAGGGATGAATGCGCTGGATGTGTATGCCGCGTTGGCCCGTCAGCACGCCTATATGCAAGTCGCCTGGCAGCAGTTGCAAACGGGTTTGCAGCGAAAACCAGATGATCCCGACGCGGGCTTGTTGCATGGTCGCAGTTGGCGATATTGGTCAGAGATAGGTCGTATCTCGCAAACAGACAATCTGTTGGCGCTGGACAAGCCGATACTGTTAGGACTAGGGGAAGCTGATCCGGTTATTCCGGGCAAGGCTATTGCTCATTTGCAACAGCAGTTTCAGGCGGCGGGAAAAACTATCGATATACGTCGTTTCCCCGGGGCAGGTCATAGTCTTGTGAGTGATGATAAAAACTATTTGCCTGATTTTATGCATCAGATAGATAATTGGTTATTGGACGCCAAGTGATGGTGACTTTTGCAAAATAAGTGCTGTAGAACACATACATATCCAAACAGTATTATTTTTCCGCGATCCCATTACAACTAGTTACAAGAACTTTGATTTTGTAGCAGTTAATTCCATGACAAAAATGCAAAGCCTTACTATACTTGTTGGCTGTGCTTATGTATGGATAATTCCCTGCCTTCGTTTTGCATTTCCTTTTACTGTTGTTCACCCATAATGATAACCATGCGCCTCTCGACTCTCTCTTATACGCCTATTGTAGCTGCACTGCTGCTGACAGGCTGCGTGACTACGCAAACACACGACAGCAAGGTTGCGGCCTCGCTCTCGGTTGCAAAATCCGGACAGATTGATGAAGCGATCAGACAGGTTGAAGCGCAAACGCAAGGCAACAACAAAACAGATTTGCTGTTGAATCTGGAAAAAGGCGAATTGATGCGCATAGGCAAGCGTTACAAGGACAGTCTCGATGCCTTTGAAGTGGCAGATACCAAGGTGAAAATTTGGGAAGAGACGGCCAAATCTTCTCCGCAAAAATTGATGGGGCAGATCGGTGCCACCATCATGGGTGATGCCAGTCGTGATTATGAAGGTCAGGATTATGAAAAAGTCATGCTGACTACACGCATGGCAATGGATCGCCTGAACCTGGGTGACCTCGACACGGCGCGTGTCGATATCAAACGTACCCATGAACGCGAAGCCGTCATCGCAGAGTTCCGCTCCAAAGAAACAGCGGAAGCCGAAAAAGAGGCCAAAGACAAGGGCGTGGCTTCGACAGGCAAGGAATTGAATGGTTATCCTGTGGAAACACTGAACGACCCCGAAGTCCTGAAACTGAAAAACGGCTATCAGAATGCCCTCAGTCATTATCTCGCCGGATTTGTTTATGAAGCACTGAATGAACCTGGCCTGGCAGCGCCTGGATATCGCAAGGCGATTGAATTGCGCCCGGATTTGCCAGTGCTGGAAGATGGCTTGAAAGGTCTGGATCAGCGTACTAGTTTCCGCCGCAAAAAAGGCGTGACAGATGTCCTGTTCGTGATTGAAGCCGGTAATTCACCTGCACGTCAATCCAAGAAAATTGCTTTTCCCGTGCCAACGGGCCGTGGTCTGGTGACGATTTCTTTTGCCTTCCCAGTGATATATCCAGATCCGAATGCACCGGTGATCAATAGTATTCGTGTCGGTAATCAGGTATTGCCTACGGCACTGGTGACAGACTTCAATGTCATGGCGCGTAAAGCCCTGAAGGATGAACTGCCTGGTATTTACACACGTGCAGCGATACGTGCTGTGACCAAAGGCCTGGTCCAGGATCAGGTGAATAAGAATTTTGGTCCGCTGGCTGGTCTGGCTGCCAATCTGGCAGTTGCTGCGACAGAAAGCCCGGCAGATGATCGTATGTGGCGTACTCTGCCAGATCGCGTATTTGTGGCCCGCGCATTCTTGCCACCAGGCGACTATGACTTGAATTTTGGTAATCGTGGTGATGTCAGTAAAATCACCGTGGATGGCCGCTACATGGTTGTGCCTGTGCGTGTTTATCAGGATAAAACCTATCTGGGTGACCTGGCAAAATTCGGTAGTGTGACGCCTGTGGCACAATTGGAGGCTGAGCCGGAAGTCAAAGCGGTAGCACCTAAGTCAACTGGCAAGTCCAAACCAGTGGCCAAAGCAAAAACAGTGACAAAAACGACTGCCACTGGTACGACCACGACAACAAGCACCAAATAGGTTTGTCAGCACCAAATCCAACTGATATTAGAGGGTATATGAAACAGATTTCCAAACAATTTGCCGCATGCGCTGCCCTGGTCGCCGCCTGTATCGCAGCTCCAGTCATGGCTGATACCATACCAAATGCGTCTTCTCCTGGTATCGCCTCGAAATTGATCGTGCGTGGCACACTGGAAGGTGTGCAAGTGACGGATCTGCGTTCGCAGCGCAAAAATGATGTCATGGTAGTGCAGGCAGAGACCGTCAATCTGACCAACTACGATGTCCGTATCTATTATCGTTTTCGCTGGACCGATGCTGCCGGCATGCAAGTCGGCGATGGTGAAGTCTGGAAGCCATTGATGATACTGGGTCAACAAAGCCAGTTCATCAAAGGCACAGCCTATGGCCCGCAAGCGACGGATTTCAAGATCGAAATGAGTGCAGAGCCACGCTAATCGACAATAACAGTAACAAGATTATTTTTACGGAGTACATATGAAACGCATTTCCTCATTATCCAAAAGCTGCGCCCTGGTGGTGTTGCTCGGCCTGACACTTACTGCCTGCCAGACCAGGCTGTCCCAACCTACGGTCAGCCTGGCTCGCCAGACTACGTATGGTGATAACAAGGCAGTAGAAACTGTCACCAATGAGTTTGGTTCCACCGACTTGCAAATGATCGCCGAAAAAATGGTTGGTTCCCTGCTGGAAGATCCGGTGCTGGCAAATCGCCCGACCATGACTTTGGCTGGTGTACGCAACAAGACCAGCGAATACATCGATACCAAATCCATCATGAACAGTATTCAGACTGCATTGGTGAAAAGCCGCAAGGTGAAATTCACCCGTAGTGCAGATGAAATGCAACAAGGTGTCGATGAATTGCAACGCCAGAATCAAAGCGGTTTGTATAAAGCCCAGGGTAAGGCAAAGATCGGCAACATGGCGGCAGCCAAATATTCTCTGGAAGGTGAAATTGTTTCCATCGTTAAGCAAAATGCCAACACCAAAGACGTTTTTTACAAAATGACCTTGAAACTGTATGACGTTGAAGAAGGCTCCATCGAATGGCAAGACGAAAAAGAAATTCGTAAAACTTCCAAGCGCTAATCCTTAAAAGGGAAATACGATGTTGAATCTTAAAAAACTGATGGCAGGTTTGTTCTGCTCTGCAGCGGCATTCAGTGCCTATGCATCAGAACCAAAAATTGCCGTGACCGATCTGACTTATGAAGAAAAAGTCAGCGAATATTTCCGCGTGGTGTCTGCTTCCAGCAAGAGTAGCGTCAAGGGAAGTTATAGCGAGCGTGAAACCGACCGCAGCTACTCGCAGCGTGGCAATATCAACGCCAAGAGCGAAAGCAATTACTACGAGGCAGAAGGTTTTTATACCTATATTGACCGTGGCGAATTGAAAACCTATACGGCTGACCTGAAGGGTGCCTTGATCAAGGGCGGCGGTGTTCGCCTGGTGCAAGCGCGTCCTTACGTCGGCAAGCCCATGGAAAAAATTTACGACATCATCGGTCGTATCAAACAGGGCATGTATCCAGGTGCTGACTACGTCTTGTTTGGCACAGTCAGCAATATCCAGTTCCGCCAGGAAAGCAATCAACTACAATACGGCAATTCAATGACAGCCAGTTTGTCGCTGGACCTGGTTGCTGATTTCAGTCTCATCAACACCAAGACTTATGAAATCAAGGCGGCTTTCAGTGCCAGTGGTTCTGGCGTTGATACTAAGATCATCAGCCGTGCTGGTGACCGTGTTGTCTTCAATCGTGGCAAAGTGATGCAAGAAACATCTCGTAGTCTGGCTGATGCGGCCTACGATGAAATTCTTGTGCAGTTTGGTGCACCGCGTGGTGCCAACCGTGGCCAGAATGTCCGTATCCAGGGACAGCCAGTCGTTCCAGTGCAAAACACCGAGCCTGTGACCGTGTACAGATAGTTTTACAGGCTTCATAAAATGGCTGACACCTCGTGTCAGCCATTTTTTTGTCCACTGTTCTGTGCTACATGCGTACTGTCGGCCATGCATCAGGCATGGAAAGGTGAATTAATGTTGAAGTCAGGATTATTGCCGTCAACTTGCATTAAGATTTAATAACGTTAAATTTTTGCTATGTATGGTGGCACATGAGTGCAAACTACTTACCCATCTTTTCCAGGAATTTCCACTTGGAGCCTGTGGGCTATAACAGTGGAATCGAAAGTGAAGAAGAGGGGGCCGTCGAATCAGGGCAAGGCAAGCGTAATTGCCATGCTAACGATAGCGCAGCCAATGAGAGCATTTGCAAGACTGCCGTGATCGTCACGCATATGGCAGGCAAGCCGATTATCCACCGTTACTTTGTACTAGTGCCATGTCTAAGCCTGCACAGCGCGTGTTGATCGTATGCCACGCATTTTGGGAGGGGCTATCCCGTCTGCCCTATGTCCTGCATCAGACTGGTTGTGAAATCAGCGTATTTGGGCCACCCAAAAACTATGTGTCACGATCAAAATTTATCCGGCATCGTTTCTATTCCTCCAAGGAAATTGAGACGGCAATGGATCAGTTGCAGCAACACTTAAATCAGGTGGCAGAACCCTATGATTTCGTGTTGATTGGCGATGATCCCGTTTTGTATGCACTTGAGCGGCGGCGTGAAGAAGCCTGGGTAAAGGAAATTTTCCCCAGTCGCGCCGGTTTGGGAGGAATGGATTTCATTACCTCAAAGGCGAGTTTCATACAGCGCTGCCAACAGGAGCAAATTGCCGTACCGGATTTCGAGATATGCCATGACAAACCATCTTTGCGCGTGGCGGCGAGCCGTTTAGGGTATCCGTTGGTGATCAAGGAGGCGCAGGGATATGCCGGGTTGGCGGTGAGCATCGTTGCCGATCAGAAAAACCTTGAACTATACCCACTGGATATGCCAGTCATCGCGCAGCGTTTTGTCGCGGGGCGTCTGGGGAGCGCAGCAGTCTTCTACAAGAATGGACAATTACTTGCCTGGTTTTCTTATTACCGTGCCCGAACCTGGGGCGCTTTGGGACCATCGGCCGCGATAGAATTCTGCCATTTTCCCGAGCTGCAACAAATCCTGGAAAAACTGGGGTGCTTATCTGGTTTTCATGGTGCATGCGGTGTTGACTTTATTCAGGATGACAAGTCTGGTGGGCTGGTGTTACTGGAACAAAATTTTCGCCCTACACTGACGGTGGGACTAGGTCTGCACGCAGGTGTGGACAGTGTCGCTGCGTTGGCCGGCATACTGGGAATTGCGGGCTCGTCGCAAACAGATTTCCGCCAGGATACCTCGGTGAGCAAGTTACTCCCACTATTTCCGCAAGATGTATTCAGAGCGATAGAAGCAAGGGACTGGCGAGGACTATTGGCGTGGTGTACGCATGTTAGCTGGTGGCGGGAAATGAACTGGCGCGAATCCAAACTTTTTCTGTTTAATTGGCGCCAGATCATACGTCGTCTTCTTTCCAGTCAGGTTCGTCCGCTTCGGTGATCAAGCTTCAGGCGCAATATCGACTTTATACAAATTCTTGCCATCGATATCGTGCAAGGAAACGGTCATCGCCTTGGTCCTGGCATCGATTTTTGCGATACCAAAAAATTGCAGCAGTTCTGTAGGCGGCCGGTTTTGCTTCATGCCCTTCGGTACGCTGACATATTTCACATCTGGGCCAAAGGTCCGGTCAATTTCGTTAGGGCCAAAAGTGCCTGCATTCAACGGGCCACCGACAAATTCCCAAAAGGGCTTGAAGTCGGTGAAGCTGGCTTTGTCTGGTGAGTAAAAAGTCGCAGCCGCATAGTGAACGTCTGCGGTCACCCAGACGACATTCTTGATATTGTGCCGCTTGATGAACCTCAGTATCTCGGCAATTTCCAGTTCCCGTCCCAGTGGTTTGCCATGCTCGCCATTGGCCCAGGCTTCAGAATTGCCTTTGGGCACATCAGGGTTGAGGTCAGGCACGATGATGGAAATAGGCATATCACTGGCGATGACTTTCCAGGTTGAGCGTGAGCGCAACAATGCCTGCTTTAGCCATTGCAATTGAGGCTTGCCCAGGAAGCTTGCATCCTCATTAAAACTGCTTTGCAGATTCGGCGTATTCTTGCCGCGATAGCTGCGCTCATCCAGCATGAACACTTCCAGCAAGGGGCCGTAACTGAACATGCGGTAGATGCGGTCGGGATCATGCTGGTCTATGCGATAAGGATTGTATTCAAACATGGCGCGACGCGCGTTCGCCGCCAGGGTATTCAAGTCGCGTTGCTGGTAACGTTTTTCTGCTTCGCCTATCTGTTGGCCGGGATACCAGTTATTGCGCACTTCATGATCATCCCATTGCACCAGGAAAGGCACTTCCGCAGCAAAGCGGCGCTTGTTGGCATCCAGGAAGTTATAGGCAAAGTTGCCGCGATACTCGTCCAGGGTTTCTGCCACTTTGGCCTTGGCTGGCGTGACGATATTATTCCAGAGGCTGCCATCCTCCAGTTTGACTTGTGCCTGTATTGGGCCGTCGGCATAAATCTGGTCGCCGGAGTGGATAAAGAAATCAGGCTGGAAACGTCGCATGCTTTCATAAATGCGGTAGCCGCCAAAGGCTTCATTGATACCCCAGCCCTGGCCAGCTTCGTCACCAGAAAAGGCAAATGTAATATCTCGTTCTGTGCCGCCGGGGAGAAGCAAGCTGCCTTGCACTACTTCACTGCTGGCCGAAGGGTTTTGCAAATCCTGGAAACGTACGCGGTAAAAGGTACGCTGACCGGCAGGCAAGTCGCTGAGATCTACGCGCGCAGTGTAATCGCTGCTGGGAAGTGCCAGCGGACCACTGATGCTGTGGGAATTCTTGAATGACTCATTATTGGCATATTCGACCAGCATGCGGGCTGGTCTGTCGGTGCGGCTCCAGATGATAGCCTTGTCTTTATTAATGTCACCACTCATGACGCCACAAGGTATTTGCGGCCGCGACTTGTCGGCGGTGATGATGGCAGGAGCGCTGTTTTGAGCGCGTACAAACCTGGGCAGGGCCGCTCCGGCAATCAGTGCACCAGCGCCAGTGGTGGCATGACACAGAAAGCGGCGACGTTGCTGATGGCTCTTGTTTGATTCATGATCGTTTGACATGGCTATCCCGAACAATGGCTTTAGAAGTGACGTATTCTAAAGTGCCAGTATGACCAAGCTATGTCAATTCATTCAGCTAGCCAGCGCTATCAATGTCGCAGTCTCGTCATCACTCCTGTTTTTGCGGAAATCGATGACAGTGATCACTGTTGTCACCAGCATACCCAAGGGGAGCAGGCAGGCGCAAAGCATGATGATCCAGTTCAGATAAGGGGTGCGGGCCAGTATTCCTTGGTAGGGTGTGAATGGATGCTCGTTGGTGCTGCCTGCGTGGCTGGACTGATCATGAATATTGACCATTAACACTGTCAAGTCGTTCACCAGATGGGGGTGACTGCTGTTGTTATTCTCTGCGGGTGATGCGGTTGTTGCTGGCGGTAGCATTGCAAAGGCATGCGAGGCCAGAAACAAGTTCGTGACCAGACAGAGTAGTTGAAAGCAAGTGCGGATATGTCGATTGATGTCCATGGCATTTTTTGTGTATGGATACTAAATAGGACTTACGAAAAACCGCCCCAGCAGCGTTGCAGCTCCTAGCCGTGCTAAAGCGCTGTCTTCGTTGCTGACGCCTTGCTGGGACAATTTTGCGTAAGTCTATTAAAAAAACTGCCTGCCACTCGCAAGGCGAAAAGGCTGGCAGCAAAAGGGTGGGATATTCTGGCCGTGGCGGAAACTGATCAGTCGATTTTCCAGACGTATTGCACCTTGGTCCAGCTTTGTTGCGCCACGCCGTCTATCGTGCCTGGTGTGAAACGACATAGCGACAAGGCCTGGCTGGCAGCTCTGTCGAGTGCGCGATAGCCACTGCTTTCAAGGGTTTTGGTTTCGATAACCTTGCCATCGGTGCCTATCAGCATCGATAAAGTCACGGTGCCGGTTTCGCCAGTGCGTATGGAACTGCCCGGGTAGGCCGGTTTGTCGCAGGCATTCAGGTTGATGACTGCAGCGACATGGATGGGATTTTTTGGAACCGCTACAGCGGCCACTACTGTACCGTCCAAGGTGCCGCCCACTGTGCTTTTTCCGGTATCTTTTATACCAGTCTCGGTACTTGTAAGACCACTTTCATCTAGATTTTTCGGAAAACCTGAGGGGGGCTCCGGGACTATCAGCGGAGGATTTATCGGATTTTCCAGTTTGGTATCAAATTCAGGTGGTGGAATCTTTTCTTTTTCCACGGGCTTTTCGATCTGACTTATTTGGATTGGGCCTTCTGTTTTTGAGGTGATCTTAATCTTCATGCTACTCAGCAATACAGCAAGCAAAGCCACATGCAGCAAGGCGACGACACCCAAACGTGACATGCGCTGCAGGGGGTGTTGTTGGTTTTGTGTGAATTCCATATTGTTCTCCAGGTTTGGGGTCAGGCCAGCTACGGTCTTTCCGTAACTGGGACTAGCTGGGATAAGCAACATGCATTTCCATCCTTTTATAGTTTCAGGAAGTTGAAAATGGTATTTGCGTGCAATCCATGTGCTTTAAGATAGCAATAAATATGTCACTTGAAAAGTATTATTAATTATTTTTTTTGGAAATTAGGCTTCTTGTGCATGGCAGGCATGGACTTTTTTCGGATAAGTTCAGGAAGATAAATAGTTTTGGCATGGAGATCATGCTGCCAAATATCAGTCTTAAGGAGAATGGGCGCCGTGCTTGCTGGCAATTTATAGCCCCAAAGTTGGCAGAATCAATGACAATGATGTGATTGCTAGTAAAAAGTATTATCATTGCACCTAAAAGGTAAATTGATTTGCTAATCTATAAGGTGTTGTAATGATGCAAAATGGCATAAGAGTATTGCTGGCGGATGATCATCCCATCGTGATGACAGGCTTTGCCATGTCTCTCAATAATCTGGGTATCAAGGTGCTGGGGCAGGCCAAAACGCCGCAAGAGGCATTTGAGCAATATGCTGCCTTGCAGCCAGACGTGGTAATACTGGACATACGCTTTGGAGCAGACCTGACGGGCCTGGATGTCGCCCGCGATATTCTGGCGCAATATGCCGATGCCAGGATTATTTTCCTCAGTCAGTTTGATCAGGATGCATTGATCAAGGAGGCTTACCGCCTGGGAGCAAAGGCCTTTGTGACCAAGGATTGTGATCCAGCAGATCTGGCGACCGCGGTGCAGCGTGCCCACCAGGGTGAATTGTATTTCTTGCCGCAGATCGCTGAGCGGCTGGCAAATTTATCAGTGCGCGGTGATGAGTCGCCACAATCGCTGCTCAATGAGCGTGATCTGGAAATTTTCAAGCTCATGGCAGAAGGTCTGACCAATGCCGAGATCGCCGAAAGACTGGATTTGTCCTTGAAGACCATCAGCAATGTCAGTCAAACCATCAAGGAGAAACTGGGCGTACACCGTCCTGCCTATATTACCAAGCTGGCAGTCAAACATGGCCTGATTGCGCCATGATGCAGTTGAAGGTACAGGCAAGCTTGCAGACTAACGCGCAGGCAGAGGCGCAATGAATTTGTCTGCGCTACTCTGGCGCAACTGGAATTTGCGCTCGCGCCTCTTGCTGATCATCTTGCTGCCAGTGATCTATATGTTTTGTTCCATGGTCTGGTACACCTACCATTCCAGACTGGAAGAAGGCAAAGGCGAGTTGGCAGAGCGCGCCTATGTGGTATCGACTGCACTGGCAGAAAGTGTGGAATACAATCTGCTGACCAGGAACCTGGCCGGGCTGAAAAGCACCATGACCGATGTCATGCTGTCAGATCGCAGCATCTACAGAATTGATGTGCTTGATGCTGACAGGACTCATGTTTTGCATGTTATTTCTTCTGAAAAAGCCCTCAGCACGGAACGCTTTGTCGAAGTTCCGGTCAGACGTCAACTGGTGTGGGTTAATTTGCTTAACGACGCACAAAATGTCAGGGCAGATGGTTTGGCGCTGGATGCAGGCAAGGCCGATGGAAAAAATGCCGCAAAAAATGCCAGTGTATTAGGCTACGTCAGAGTCACCATGACGGCTACGCGCATGCTGGCCAGGCATAGTCAGCGTTTCATGTTTGAGCTGGCCATCAGTGCGCTGGCCTTGTTTGTAAGTGCCGTGCTGGCCGTCTACTTGTCGCTGAGTTTGACGCATCCCTTGCAGATGGCGATAGAAACCCTGCGCGAAATACGGGAGGGTGATTATTCCAGTACACTGGAAGTGACTACCGGTGGAGAGATAGGTGATTTGCAGACTTCCATCAATGCCATGTCGGTCAGCCTGCAGCAAGCCAAACAAGACCTGGAAAACAAGGTACAGGAAAGAACGCAGGACTTGATGGCATCCCGCAACGAAGCCTTGAAAGCCAATGCAGAAAAACGCAAGCTGATACAAAAAGTGCATAGCATAGTGGAAGATGAACGCAAAAGCATTGCCATAGAAATTCATGATGAACTGAATGCTTCACTGATTGCTGCCAGACTAGAGGCACAGCGCATACAACACCTGGCCGCACAGATAGAAACGAGCGAAGTCAATGGTGAAGCCGCAGGCGAAATTCAGGAGCGCGCCAAAGCCATCACCAAGATGACTCTGGATTTATACGCAAATGGCCGTAATCTGGTCAGGCGCCTGCGCCCTGAAGTGCTGGACATGCTGGGTTTGCAGGGAGCTGTGGAAGATATGCTCAGGCATTACAACAGCAATGCACAAGGCTGCCAGTTTCATTTTGATAGCGAAGGTGATTTTTCAGGGCTCGATAGCGGCCTGGCGATTTCAGTCTACCGCATCATACAAGAGGCTTTGTCCAACGTCATGAAGCATGCGCAAGCGACGCAGGTAGAAGTGGCTTTGACCATGCTGGAAGCGCAGCACAGTTTGCAGATAGAAGTCAGTGACAATGGCCAGGGTTTTGATATTCACCATAGTTCAGCAGGGATAGGTATTACAGGCATGCGTGAGCGCGTGGCTGCCTTTCATGGTGAGATTGATTTGCAATCGTCGGCAGAAGAGGGTACGCAGCTCATCATACGTTTCCCTGTGGCTACAACTTGAGTGCAGGGGATGATAAATATGGCTAAAGCAAGCAAGCCTGTTTTTTTGTTGTGAGTGAATTTTTAAACGGATAAGCAAGATGAAGCGCTTGTTGAAAATTTTTCTGGCCATCATGCTGCTAACAGCATGCGTCGGCATTGCGATACTGCAGAACTGGATTTCTGATCCTGCCGATGCCTACCTGGTTTTCTTTGCCGTGTTTGCAGTTTTCACTATCTGGGTAATCTTCAAGGTACTTACTACCGTTTTCCGCCACAATGAAAGCTTGATTGCATGTCCGAAATGCAAAATGCGTACAGATAGCCTGAGAGAAGAATGTATGTGGTGTGATCAGGGGCTGCCCGAAAGTTAAGAAATCGAAGCACAACATCCTGAGATGTTGTGCTTCGTGCCGATCTATGCGAATCAAAAAGAGTATGCAGGAAGCCGTGTCAACAGGCTGTCTTTAGCAAACTTAATCCAGCCCCAGCAAGCTATTCAAGCCAGACATTTCTTCACGCCACAGGACTTGCTGTTGCACTTTTTGGTGCCTGGGTTTGCGTGCAAGATCTGCTTGCAGCAATTCCTCCAGTTCACACAATCTTTGCAAAGCCAGTTCGGTGTCATTGATAACAGGCTCCGCAACTTTGACAGTTCCTGCAACATGCCCTTGCAGTTCTGAACCTGGAGAGGGTTTATTGCGCAAACACTGGTAAGCGCTTTCTGCATCCAGCCATCTTTCCAGATGGCCATCCTGGACCACCCAGAATTCCTGGCAACTTTGCTCTATCAAATCCCGGTCGTGTGATACCAGTAAAAAGGCGCCAGCAAATCCCGCCAGCGCGGCTGTCAATTCCTGCTTGCCCTGCATGTCCAGATGATTGGTAGGTTCATCCAGAAACAGTAGATGATAGCTGGCCATCGATAGTGCCAGGAATAACAGGCGCGCTCTTTCACCACCACTCAGCGATGCCACTTTTTGCTGATGCCGGTGATACGGGAAGCCTGCCGAAATCAGGGCCTGCTTGCGCGCAAGCTCTGTTCTGGCAGTCTCCGAGCTGGCGACAAAGGGATAGAGCGCTTCTGGCAGGCTGGCATCACTGTTGAGCTGCTGCAAAGACTGGTCGTAATAACCTATTTGCGCTGCCGCATGCCAGCGTATTTGTGAAGAAATTTCTCCTGACAGTATCGCTTGCCAGCATTGCCTGAGCAGGGAAGATTTGCCTGTGCCGTTCGCGCCCAGCAAAGCGATTTTGTTGCCCGGTCGTATGCTGAATTGCTCCAGCATGAATAAACCAGGCAAGTCCGGCATGGCTCTGACGGTCAGGTTTTCCAGTTGCAGCAAATGATTGGCCGCTGAAGCCTTGCCATGCAATTGCAAAGTCCAGGGCTGGCCTTCTGTGACAGTGGTTTGTTCTTCCTTTAGCCGGTCAGCGCGTCTTTGCATGGTCTTGGCTTTGCGTGCCAGTTTTTCATTGTCGTAGACACTGCCCCAGATAGCCAGACGCTTGCTACTGGCAGTCACACGGTCTATCTCTGATTGCTCGGCGTCACGCCTGGCCTGTGCTGCTTCATCTGCCAGAGCCAGAGACTGCAGGGCTTCTGAGCATGGCTGGTCGAAACAAGTGATTTGCCTGTCACGCAAGATCCAGCTTTGTCGTGTCACACGGTTCAACAGGCGCTGATCATGTGACACCAGCACGAAAGCGCCTTTCCAATTCAGCAAGAATTCTTCCAGCCATAACAAAGATGGCAAGTCGAGGTGATTGCTGGGTTCATCCAGCAGCAAAAGATTAGGGTCGCGCAGCAAGGCACGCCCCAACAGCAAGCGGGTATGCTGACCACCGGATAGTGATTGTACTGGGACTTCAGCAGTGGCAGCATCGATGCCCAGCTCGTGCAAGAGGCTGTCAACGCGCCAGTGCAATTCCGGCATGTCGTCTATGGCATCTAGCATGGCATTGTAGAGGCTGAGCGCATGCAGGGCAGGTGGTAAATGTTGCTCCACATATTGCAGACGACATAGTCGTGCCATTTGTATGCCACCGCTATTGGCGCTGCGTTGTCCGGCCAACAAGGAAAGCAGGGTGGACTTGCCGCTGCCATTGTGGCCTATCAAGCCTATGCGCTGGCCAACTTGCAGGGTGAAGTTAAGATCCTGGAATAAAACGCCGTGGGTGGTTTCCAGTTGTAATGCTTGTGAAGATAATAAGGTAGTCATGCTCTTGTCTTTGATTTGGGATGCAAGCATCCACGTCAACAGGAGCGCTAACGATATGAGCCGAGAACAGGCCCGGAGGGTAAGTGGGATAAATGTGCTCTCGTCTGATTATCGCAGCGCGATGGAACCGGGACAAGAGTGGGCAAATATACCAAAGTTAGATACGCGCCAAACTGCGTATTTAATTACTTCCATGTTTCCTCCTTTCTGTAAAAAGAAGTTGATCGAAACTCGATTTTATTGAAGTTTTCTGTGCGGGGCAAGTTCGCCCCGCTTACTTTCTCACTTGTCGGCTCACTTACCTGAACGCGCACTTGCCGCATAATCATGCTGAAATACCAACCGTCAGTGTGACGACATAGCCCATGCTGGCACTGCCAGTAACGCTGACCATTTGCAGGCCGGTGCCATCGCTGAAGACATTGTCAGTTGCATAGCTGATACGCGAGAGATTGCGCACGCTGTTGGTGTAGCCAGTAGCCTGGTAGGCTTCATTTAAGGTTGTCATGGGGAAAGTGAATTGTGAAGTCTTGACCTTGTTAATGGCACTGCTAGTCTTGGTCAGACTGGGATAAACCTCGAAATGCACATGGGGCATGCGTCCGTCGTAGCAGCCAGGGAAAATCGTGGTAAAACTAACATTGCCGTTGCTATCGGTTTCTTGCACGCCGCGTAGATAGTTTTCTGCAGTGACGCCGGCTGAATACATGGAATAATTGCCATCACGGTCACAATGCCAGAGATAAATCGCGTATCCAGCCAGCGAAGCACAACTGCTTTTGGTATTCACCAGTTGCAGTTTGATTGTCAAAGGCACGCCTGCTGCCACACCACTTGCTCCCGCGATGCTGGAGCGTATGTCGCTGCGTACGATGCCAGACAATGTCAGGGAGTTGGCGATGCCGCCTGCATTGCTATTGCTGCCATCACCAGGGTAAGGGCCAGCAGTTTCTTCAGGGATGATGCTGCAAGAGGCGCTGCTGGCACCAGTCGTTGTACCGGTTGTCGTACTGGTCGTGGTACCGCTGCTGGTCGCTGCGCTTGTGGATGCCGTGCTGGCATCACTGCCGCCACAGCCCAGCAGGGTAATGGCGCCACCGGCTGATAGCCAGCGCAGCATTTTCCTGCGTGATGCTGCTGTTTGCATGAGAGTCTTAAGGTCGTTTTCCAGTTGGTTGCTATGCATATCCATGATGTCTTTTCCTGATGGGGGTGGGCTTGCTGCATTGTGTCGTGGCGGCTTGTTAAGCGCAGTAAAGCAAAGGTAAAGTTAGGTAAGGATTTTGTGTCATGTGCGAATGGGAGTGTAAAAGCAGGTAAATTTTTCCAGGTGCAGTGACGGCTTTGCTATCATCAAGACATAAAATTTACTGTCCTTCAAAACATGACCAAGGTATTGCTCGCAGACGATGATGTCGAACTGGTAGGGATGCTCAAGGAGTACCTTGAGCGTGAAGGCTTTGTCATTACGACAGCGTACGATGGTGAGCAGGCTGTGAAAGAAGCGCTGTCTGGCCAGCATGCGATTGTCGTGCTGGATGTCATGATGCCGCGCATGAATGGGATTGATGCCCTGCGCCGGATACGTGAACACAGCCGCATGCCAGTGCTGATGCTGACCGCCCGGGGGGACGATGTAGACCGCATTATCGGACTGGAACTGGGAGCCGACGACTATGTCCCCAAGCCTTGTACGCCGCGTGAATTACTGGCCAGACTCAGGGCAATCTTGCGACGCACAGAAATGGGCATGGCGGCTGACCAGGACAGGCAATGTCTGGTCGTAGGCGCACTGCAATTATGGCCGGGCCAGCGTCGGGCAGAATGGAATAACAAATTGCTGGACCTGACCAGCACGGAATTCAGCTTGCTGGAACTGCTGGCCAGAAATGCCGGGCAAACCGTCAGCAAGAATGACTTGTCTGAACAAGGGCTAGGTCGCCCTCTCGCCAGATTTGACAGGAATATCGATGTCCACCTGAGCAGCATACGCCAGAAAATCAGTGCCTTTGCCGATGGCCGCACCATCATACAGACAGTGTACCGCCAGGGTTACATGCTGACACGAGAGTGAGTATGCTAAAACTGGGACGACTATTCTGGAAATTCTTTTTCTTCATCTGGCTGGCGCAGTTGACCGCAATCGCCGGTATCAGCATCACTTTCTGGATCAAACACAGCAACGAAGAACTTGCCAGATCAGCCGCCACGAGCATGAATGCCAGCAAACTCGTGGAAGAGGGGCGCTATGGACCAGGCCCAGGGCGAGTTTTCCATCACGGTGAAGGCCCTGGGAAACCACCTGGCGATTTTGCGTCGCCAGCAATGGGGAAACGCAAACCGCCACCTGATAACGGCGGGATGCGCACTCTGATCCCCATGACATGTGCTTTGCTAGCCAGCTTGCTGTTTGCAGCTTTGATGGCCTGGTATATGTCCAAACCCATACGCAGGCTGAGTGAAGCATTTCAGGCGCTGGCGGGTGGCAAGCTGCATGCGCGCATAGGAGACAGCATGGGACAGCGCAAGGACGAGCTGACTGAACTTGGCCGCGACTTTGACCGCATGGCCGAGCAATTGACAGGCGCCTTGCAAAATCAGCGCCGTCTTTTGCACGATGTCTCGCACGAACTGCGTTCACCACTAGCACGTTTGCAGGCTGCTATCGGTCTGGCCCGCCAGCAGCCCGACAAGGCTGAAGAGTACATGGTACGTATGGACAGGGAAGCCGTGCGCATGGACAAACTGGTGGGCGAAATCCTGACCCTGTCGCGCCTCGAAGCAGGCGCGCAAGCCGGGCAAGACTTGATCTATATGGATGAGTTATTTGCCGAGCTGACCGACAATGCACAGTTTGAAGCCAGCAATGCAGGCAAAGTTTTCAAGGTTGCATTTTCTGCTGATGAAATCAGCAAGACTTGTGTGCGGGGCAGTTATGAACTGCTACATCGAGCGCTGGAAAATGTCTTGCGCAATGCCATCCGGCATACCGCGCCAGATACTGCCGTGAGTTTGCAGGCACACGTCAAGCAGGGGCAACTGCATATTCAGGTGCTGGATGAAGGAAGTGGTGTGCCGGAAGCTGAATTGCAGAGCATCTTCCAGCCTTTTTATCGCAGTGTGCTGGCAGAACATACCGGTGATGGTTATGGCCTGGGTCTGGCGATTACCCAGCGGGTGATACTGGCACACGCTGGCAGCATTACTGCCAGCAATCGCCAGCCTGCTGGACTCTGCATGCAGATGATACTGCCAGTTGCCTTTGCTTAGGTTGGCAAAGGCAAGAACAGGCTGACTGTCAAACCGCCCCCTTCACGGTTTTGCAGGCTGATCCTGCCACCATGGGCTTCGATGATTTCACGCACCAGTGCCAGCCCCAGACCTGTGCCGCTGCGTTTGGTGGAATAGAAGGGGATCAGGGCATTCGACATCACTGTATCTGTCATACCGCTGCCCCTGTCCATGACTTCTATGCGCGTTACGCCTTGCAATGCCCTGATGCTGAGGCTGACATCATCGGCCCGGGAGCCAGATTCATGGGCATTCTTCAAGAGGTTCAGCAAGGCATGTTCCATCTGCGCACGGTCCATGCTGACGACTTCATCCGGCAGGCTGTCAACGACGGTGAAAATGACTTGCGACTTCAAGCCTGCAATGAAGCTGTGCCAGTGCGTGCTTTCCAGCCTGGGTGTCGGCAATTTGGCGAAGCGTGCATAACCATCGATAAAACTTTCCAGATGGCGGGTACGTTCCTCTATGGTCTGCAAGATGCCGGGCAGGCGTTCAGTCTGCCCACGCCCTACAAGTACGGCAGCAGAATTTGCCAGCGAGGCAATGGGTGCGAGCGAATTATTCAATTCATGGCTGATCACACGTATGACTTTTTTCCAGGTCTGCACTTCCTGGCGACGCAACTCCACCGTCAAATGGCGAAGCAGGAATAATTCATGGTGACGGCCATTCAGGCTGAAGTGGCGGCGTGCCAGATGATAAACTTCTTCCTCCTCTTCCGGGTCTTTGGCTGCGACAGTGAACAGGCCATCGCCACCGCGCAGTATGGCTTCTCGCAATGAGGCCGAAACTTGCATCATCACTTCATTGAAGCTGAAACCTTCCAGCTTGCGACCCTGGTTCAGTAATTGTCTGGCAGCGATATTGGCAAACACGATGGGCCCGTGGTCAGCTACCAGCATCATTGCTACCGGGGTATTCTGCACCATGGTATCAAGCAGTAATTCGCGCTGGACCAGATCCAGTCTTTGCTTGCGCAAGACATCACCCAATGCATTGTGGGCATCCACCAACTCACCCAGTTCATCTTTCAAGGGCCAGTGCACACCGATGGAAAAGTCATTGTCCTGATAACTGATGACCGTGCCAGCCAGGGTATGGAACAAACGTATCATGTCGAGCAACTGGCTGCGCATCATGCCGACCCCCAGCGGCAAGATGATCAGCAGGCTGAGGCCAGCAGCCAGCCAGATTTGATCTGGCAGCAAATGCAGCATCAGCATGCTGATGGCGACTGCCAGCAACAATATTGCCACCATCAACAAACTAAGACGAGTCAATATGGAAAACAGCGAGCGTTTTCCAGGCACGCTGCCGCTGGCTGGTGGAGGTGTCTGGAAAGTCATGCGCTGCGGCTGATGCCCAGTCTGTCCATGCGGCGATACAGAGCCTGGCGGCTCAGGCCCAGTTCGGCAGCAGCCTGCGCTACTACGCCGCGAGCTTTTTGCAGTGCGCGTTCTATCGCATCCTTGTCTGGCTCTTGCTCGTTGACCCAGCTATTCGCCAATGGCAGGCCCAGATCCGTGGGCATGATTTCAGTTTTGGCGGCCAGCAGGCAGGCGCGTTGCATGACATTTTTAAGTTCCCTGACATTGCCCGGCCAGGCATATTGCACCAGTGCCGATGCCGTGCTGGGATGCAGGGTCTTGCCATTGCTGAGGAAGTATTCAGCCAGCGGCAAGATGTCGCCCGTGCGTTCTGCCAGCGTGGGCAAATGCAGTTCTATGACGTTTAATCGGTACAGCAAATCCTGGCGGAAACTGCCAGCTTTGATCATGGCGGCCAGATCGGCATTGGTGGCGCTTAAGACACGTACCTTGACCTGCCTTTCCTTATTCGAGCCCAGCCTTTCAAAACGCCCGGTTTCCAGCACGCGTAATAATTTCATTTGCCCGGCCAGTGGCAGGTTACCGATTTCATCAAGGAACAGGGTGCCCCCGTCTGCGGCTTCAAACTTGCCTTCGCGCGCTTTGCTGGCACCTGTATAGGCACCGGCTTCGGCACCAAACAGTTCTGCTTCTATCAGTTCGGCTGGCAGTGCACCGCAATTGAGCACCACAAAAGGGCCATCCTTGACACTGGAATTGGCCTGTATGATTTCAGCAATTCTTTCCTTGCCCGCGCCATTCGGGCCGGTGATCAGCACTGGCACATCAGCGCGCGCTACCTGACACGCCATGCCAAGCACGCGTTCGGTAGCTGCATCATTCCAGACCAGATTGCAGAGATTGAATTTTTGCTCCAGCTCGCGCTTTTGCTTGCGTTCGCGTTGCAGTCTTTGTTGCAGGGCGCGGTTGCTTTGTCCCAGTTCGATCAAATTCCTGACTGTGGTCAGCAGTTTCTGGTCATTCCAGGGTTTGCCGAGATAGTCAGCCGCGCCTGACCTGATCAATTCCACCGCCGCATCCAGATGCGTCCAGGCTGTCAGCAAGATGACGGGCAGATCAGGGTAGCGTTTGCGTATTTCTGTGAACAGGGCACGGCCTTCATCACCAGAGGTGGTGTCGGCCGTGAAGTTCATGTCCTGTATCACCAGGTCGACAGTCTGGTGCTCCAGCATCGCCAGCCCTTGTTCTGGCGATGTGGCGCAGACTGCATCAATATCATGCAGGGAAAACAGCACTTCCAGTGCCACCGCGACGGTGGCGTTATCATCGATAATTAATACGGTAGGCATTGTCAGTGTTCAGGTTTTCAGGGCATCAGGCTCAAGGTTTCAGGTACTGCGGGTGGCAGTCGCGGGTGAAATCGAAGCAGCACGGGCTGCTGGCCCCACCACCGCGATAATACCAAGTATCCAGAAAATTACACTGCCTCCCAGCAAATAAGGGGTCGGCAATTTCGTCAATTCCAGTTTGCTGACCAATAATTGATTCAGAGCGATTGCCAGTGCCAGGCCGCAGCCTATGCCAAAGCTGGTGATCATCAGGTTTTCCGTGACGAAATAACGCAAGATATCGATACGGCGCGCACCCAGGGCGCGGCGTACCCCTATATGTTTGCGGCGCTGGGTCACCCATAAGCTGGAGATGCCGACGATGCCACTGGCGGTGACCAGCAAGAGCAAGACGCAGACGGCGATCAGCATCCATGCCAAGCCATTGTCGGCGCGATAGCGTTTGCGGCGGTCATCTTCCATGCTGCGGATTTTGACGATGATGGGTGCTGCTGAGGCTGCGCGCAAAGCGACATCCACGTCTTTCATGACCTTGTCCCTTTGCCCGGCCTCAGTGCGTACTGAAAAGATCGCGTAGGGATTGTTGGACATGCGTATCGGCAAAATGACAGATTCTTCACCTTTGCTTCCTTTATTCGCTCCATGAGTTTGCAGACGTTCAACCACGCCAATAACGCGCGTTGCTTCAGCGTCATCACCAAGACCAAAATAAATGGTTTTTCCTATGGCGCTGGCATCACCAGGAAAGAGTTTTTGCGACAGTGCCTTGGTGATGATGACGACATCGACAAATTCCTTACTGGAACTTTGGTCAATTTCTAAATATTCACCCGGGTTAAAATCGCGACCTTCGACCAGCTTCAAGCCCCAGTGTTTGATCGCAGAGTCACCCGTCATGTAATAGGAAACATGGGCACTGGCACTGGTTTGCTTTCTTTGCAGAGCAATACTGGTGGTACTGCCTGATCGCGACAAGGGCGACTGGCTGGAGCGGATAACAGAAGCCACGCCAGGTACTGCACGCATGGTTGCCTCATCCTGTTTTTGCATGGCGATTTGTGTGGCATGATCATCCAGTTTGCGGTTGTCGATGCCAACAGAAAACACCTCATTTTCTGCAGCGACACCACTAGGGCGGGCCACCACGGCCAGACGCTGATTGACGATGTACACAGCATTGACCAGGATGGCCAGACTGATGGCAACCTGAATGGCTACCAGGATGGCACCTGTCTTGCTGCGCAATAATGCAGACAAAATTGGCCGGATTTCCAAGCTTATTTTCATGTTGTTCTCATTGTGATTTAAGTTGTATGGCAGGCGTTACCTGGCAGGCACGCCAGGTCGGGAACAAGCCTGCAAGAATGGCAGCGCAAATCGACATGACAAAGGTCAGTGCCAGCATTTCCCAATCCATGTGGGCAACCACGGTCAATTCCTTCGACTGCATTGCAATCAGCGCCAGTGCACCAAATGCCATTAGCAGGCCAAGCACGCCACCCACCAGGCCGATGACACTACTTTCAATCAGAAACTGGGTAAAAATCTCGCGGCGTGAAGCACCCAGGGCGCGACGGACGCCCACTTCTGAAGCCCGCACGGAAAATTTGGCCAACAGCAAACCGACAGTATTCACCAGGCAAAGCAGCAAGAAACCGAATGCCAGCCAGGCCGACAGGCGGTTGTCGTTACCCACAACCTTGGCTTCTTCCAGCCATTCCATGACATTGAATAACTGATTTTTTGCCTGACGCTGGAAGCGGCCGAGTTTGTACTGTTCTTTGGCATAATTATCGAGATAAGCTTGTAAATCCTGTCTTTGCGATGGCGACTTCAGTTCAATCCAGAAACTCAGCCAGGTGCATTCAGATTCCAGGCGTCCTTGCCAGCCCGGTTTAGTGGCGCCACCTGAACAGCTCATGCCGCCATCGTGGGTAATCTCATGGCGTATGGCGGTACTGAAGGGGATAAAAAACTGGTCGTAGACACCGAAGGCGTCAGACGCGCGATAAAAGCGCGGGCTGGGTTCCCAGGTGTCAAGCACGCCAACGATCTTGAACTGATGGCCTATCATGACCAGGGATTGACCAACCGGGTTGCTGTTGCCAAATAGCTTTTCTGACAAACTGCGGCCAAGTACGACCACATCTTCTGCCTTGGTATCACTGTCTGCATTCCAGGCCTGGCCGTACAAAAACGGTGTGTCAAGCATGGCAAAGAAGTCGCTGCTGGCTGCTGATCCTGCTGACGACATGGCCCCCAGGTCCTTGCGGGCTGGTTCTATCGCCATTTCCACACCATACAAGGCAGCTCGTCTCTCACCTTGTTTGCTGGCCAATAAATTCATGGCATCGGTATAACTCAATTGCGTATCACCAGGCTTGGCACCGGGCACATATCCTTTGGTAGTGCCATTGTCGAGCACAGGCGTGAACAAGCGATTGCTCTTGTGGGGAATGGGGTCCCCCGACATCACATGCAGGATGGTCAGGGTAGAGACGCTGGCCGCAACGCCGACTGCCAGGGTCAGTATCATCAAGGCAGTCAGTGCGGGGTTACGGCGCAGGCTGCGCAAGCCCAATAAGAAATAATACTTCAACATGCTCTTGCTCCTCAGGCCACAGCCGAACGATCAACTTCATTGGCAGAGTCGGTTTCTACATGCCCGTCTGCTTTGGCGTCATACAGCGAAGGCATTTTGCGCACCAGATCGCTGACCTGGCCGTCAATGATGTGCACATTGCGCTGCGCTCTTACGGCCAGCTCAGGGTCATGCGTTACCATCAGAATGGTGGTTCCCTTGGCGTTGATATCTTCCAGCAATTCCATGACACTGCGCGCCATCTGGGTATCAAGGTTGCCAGTCGGTTCATCGGCCAGCAAGAGTTTGGGGGAGCCAGCCAGTGCGCGGGCAATGGCTACTCGCTGTTGCTGACCACCCGACAATTCAGCCGGGTAATGCTTCATGCGCGAAGCCAGTCCTACCTGCACCAGCGCCGCTTCTATGCGGTCCTTGCGCTCGGTCGCATTCAGGCCGCGGTAGCGAAGAGGTACATCGACATTGTCGAACAGGTTGAGGTCAGGAATCAGGTTAAAACCCTGGAAGATGAAACCCAGTTTTTCATTACGCAAACGGGTACGGGCATTGTCATTCATGCCTTTGACATTGATGCCATCAAGCAGGTAATCACCATCATTGAAATCTTCCAGTAAACCGGCGATGTTCAAGAAAGTCGTCTTGCCGGAGCCAGAAGGCCCGGTAACAGTGACAAATTCACCTTCCTTGACATGAATATCAAAGCCGCGCAGAGCATGGGTTTCTATCAAATGGGTGCGATATACTTTGCTCAAATTTTTCATACGTAACATGGGATATTCCTTCTTGAATGAATGATGGATGTTAGTTATTGATAGAAACGCTATTGGCGTTTTCAAATGCATCGGTACCGGATATCACGACTTTGTCGCCGTCTTTCAAACCACTGAGAATTTCTACTGCTGAGATACTGGTTGCTCCAATCTTGATAGGGCGGCGCTGGGCGACGCCATTTTCCACGACATAGGCAAAACGCCCGCCTTCTGCTTCAACAAAGGGGCCGCGTGGCAAGATCATGACATTGGCTTTTTCTTCCATTAGCAAGCGGGCCGAGACGCGCTGGCTTTGGCGCAGACCTTCAGGTTGCTGGCCGCTGAAACGGACACGGGCGAGTATCTGGTTTTTCACCACTTCAGGTGAGATGGCAGTCAAAGTACCCATGATCTTGTTATTGTTAATCATGATCTCGGCCTTCATGCCCAGACCCAGGTCTGTCATATACGATTCAGGAATTTCGACTTCGACCTCCAGCTGCGAGAGGTCAACCAGGGTCATCAGGGCGGTATTGGCAGCCACCACGCTACGATTCGAAATCGCCAGACTGCCGATGATGCCGTCAACTGGTGCGCGCAATTTCAATTCCTCTACACGGCGCCTGGCATAGTCCATGGTCAGACGCTGGCGCTGCAACTGGCTTACCTTGGTTTTTAACTCCAGGCTGACATCTTCGCTTTCCAGGTCGGCGGCCTGGGCAGCATGCTTGGCACGCAGTTCGGTTGAATGCATGGCGTCCTGTGCTTTCAGGAAATCATTCTTGGCAACTACACCGATCACACCAGCCGCTTCTATACGCTGGAAGGCGCGTTGAGCGGCGACACGCTCTATTTCGGCCTGGTCGGCATCACGTCTGGCGATCAGCTTTTGCTTTTTGGCGAGTATTTGCTGGCGCGCGACTTCAGCTTCCAGTTGTTCGGTATTGGATTGTTCACGTTTCAACTGGTCATTCAAATCAGGAGATTCTATCTCGGCGACGATATCGCCTTTCTTCACCGCCTCTCCCGCATTGACTTTCAGGGTCACCGTGCCACCAGCGCTGGAATACAAAGTCGGGCTGACCGCAGCGACTATCTTGCCATTCACCGAGGCATCCCTGACAAGATTGCCATGGCTGACAGCAGCAATGCGCAAGCGTGAAGCATTCACAGACTGGCTGCTGCCGCGCCAGGCCGACATCAGTAATACCAGGGCTGTGATACCCACCAGCGTGACAGCACCCGCAATGATCACACGCTTGCTTTTTTGTCCCTTATTGGTGGACATAAGCATGTCCTGGCCTGAAGTGTCTCTTATCATGATGTTTCCGTTAAACAGTTTGCATACTGTTTAGCAGAAACCGTGCCAGTTTCAAGTGATTGATTTATATGGGTATTTTATATTTCTCCATTGTCCGGCGTGTCCGTACGCTTGTCCGTACAGGAGACGCGTACAAAAAAATCCCGCCTTGAGAGAGGCGGGATTTCGCTTGGGAGCATGCGGCGCTTACTGCAATGCTTGCTGATGCCGCATAACCTGATGTCTGTGCCAGTAATGGCCGGAGACATTCTTGAATTCTTCGCGTACTTTCTTGATACCTGGCAATTTCACCTTGGTACTTTTGGCACCAAGCATGCCCTTTTCTGGATGCTTGATGGTGAGTACATCCGACATCATGCCGTCTTCATATTCATAGGTCGCTACTCTGTCCCAGGGTACAGGTTCAGATTCATCTGGCAGGATCCAGCCAGCATAGGTGACCTGTATGGCCTTGCCCTCTTTCAGGGAAAATTCTACCGGCGGGAAGTAGCGCAACACCAGGGCTTGCTCTTCTTCATTTGCAGGTTCATAGCGATAAGCAAGGCTATGCTCATGAGACTGGGAAAAATCTTCTTCATAGCTGGCCCACAGGCGCGATTCAATTTCGTCGGCAGTTTGTATATCTGCCGCCCAGGTTTGTGCTGGCACGCTGGTGACGACCATACCATAGCCTGCCTCAGTAATGATGTGACCGACATTTTCCATGCGCTCTATCATCCTGGGGTGGCTGTCGTAAGGGTGCGGCACACGGGCATCTTTCATGATGGCCAGGAAATCGGATGAGCGGGCATAAGGATGCAGGCCAGATGCCACAAATTGCGCTATGCCCAGACTGGAGCCCTGTCTTTCATTGCGTGAAAATAATTGGCTCTCGATTTCTGAGCGATAGTTGGCGTATGCTGCAATCTTGATGAGGGAATGGGTGACGGCAGCAGGTGCAATCACTTTGGCGGCGATGCGGTCAGCCAGAAATTCACGGTTGCGGCTATTGCGTGCCGAAGCAATTTCAAAAATCATCCGGTACAGGCACATCAGATAAAACACAGTCGGCACGTGGGCGCTGCGCATTTCAAAACAATATTGATCATATTGCGCCAGCTTGGGACCAAGTGCAGCACTGTGAGCGGTATCGCCTCCACGGAAATGAGCCAGCTCATGCGCCAGCACCGCATCTGCTTCAGACTGGCTGAGCAGGCGCAGCAAGGGTATGCTGATGAACAGGCTGCGACCACGCAAGCTTCTGCCGCTGACATTTAAGGGTGATTCGGTCACAAAGAAATTGGCATCAATACCCGCGACGATATTATCCGGCGCGGCCGTCTTCAGACGGGTAGCCAGATCGCGTATGCGCCGCCATAAGCCGGGTGCGGCCTGTTCGGAAATTAATTCCCCCTGGATCTGATGATCTGTTTTGGCACGCTTGAAGATACTGACAATCACGTAAAAGACTGCTATCGCGACAAGGATCACGGCGACCGCTATCAGTTTGATGGAATAACGGTGCATGAAAAATGCGGTGACCCAGAATGAGAGCCACATCAGCATGGCTCCCTGGGCAATGGTTCCAGCGGTGCAGCTTAAAGTCAGCACGCGCCAGCCAGTCACAAAACTCAGGTATTGGGCTTTTTCATTCAGGAATGCAAGGGCATTCAGTACCAGCACGCTGAACAACAAAACCACGCCGCCGATGATGGTCCAGGCAGCAACTTTTTTGGCCATGGTGAATTGCCAGTTATCGGAATAAGGTGCGCACACCCTGTTCCGGTGATTGCTCGCTTCTATACTGGTGTTGTCGCAGATTCTGGATGGAGGATAGAGACGGAAAAATTCTTGTTGCTGAAATTTCTCATCGACTGTCAATTTGCTGTCACTGGAAATTTCCTGCGTTACATAGGCAAGAAATTTTTCATCCTGTTTGTTTTCCACATGCTGGGCAAACCAGTAAGTAAATACAGGAATAAGAAATAGAGAAAGCAGGGAATACAGCAGTATTTTTGCTAAATCTTTTTTAAGGGTAAGTCCGGCAGACATAAGCGTGATCTATCCTAGTCGTAATCAAGCGGAGGAAGCAATGCTGATGTACTGGCCGGGATGACAAAGATGGCAGTGGACTCAGCAGACTGGATTCAGGCAGATCTGGCACTGTGCACAGATCCACCATTTATTGAACAAAAGTATATGGTCATACTTTTGCTAAAACAATCAAACTAAAGTCTGCTTACAATTAATACATTTTGTTTTTTCTGTACAGATACATTTGCACACATTTCATCGATAAGGCATCTGCTACTTATCTACAGCCCGCCCACAGCTTACCCACAGGAAGACACCGGTTTATCTACAGCTTGTCCACCGACTTATCAACAGGAGATGACTTATGCGGCAGCGCGGCGGTTGTAGAAATATCCGGCGATCAGTGTGCACAGGCCCAGCATGACCTGCCAGCTGATGGACTGGCTGTTTGCAACTCCATTGAAACCAAATATATCAATCACCGGAACCTTCACCGCATTCACTGCTACATACAGGCCAAACAGAAATAGCGATAAAAACGTGCGCGGCGTCCTGGATAAGCGGCCCAGCAAAGAGGCCACAGCACTCATGCTGAAGATGCCAGTCAGCAAGGCCAAGCTGCGTACTGGTTCATGTATGGACCAGCGGAGTGCGATCACACCAGTCAACAACAAGCCCAAGATGGCAGTCGCTGCAAACTGGCGCAGATAGCGCTGCCTGATACCGCCGTTCAGCGCCCCTGTCATTTCCCCTAAGGCGGCATGATGATCACGGCTGGCAATGTCACTCACCAGGATGCCCCACATGGCGACGCTGATCGTCAGCAAACCAGGCAAGCTGCCTGATTCGCAGAACATGGCGAAAAAGGGCAGCACTAATAGTGCCAGGCCAGCAAGGGGATTGCTGGCCACAGTCAGGGCAAGATCGGCACATATCTGTCCTGCCAAGCCAGGCAATGCTTGTGCCAGCCGGAACAAGGCTTGTGCAAGACCTGCGAAGGGGCGCAGCCATTGATTCAACACAATCAATGGCGAGCGGCGTTGGCGTGTCTGGCTCACTTGAACACGATCAGGAGAGAACCGATGGAACAAGGCAATCGCTGGCAGCAGTGGCAGCAATGCCAGGAGTGCACTCGCGCCGCGTATCAGCAGCAATTTGTCCGACCACATGACATTGGGCAAAAGTATCGGCGGGATGGCGGCATTGAATGTGGCTGTCCCAATCGAAAAGTGGTTGGTCCCCATATGTATCTTCAAATTTGCCATCGACGTGGCCGCTCCTATGAAATCGATGTACACAAAGGGATTGATCTGGCCCACTATTCCACTCTCTACCTTGTTCATCATGGCAATTTGCGCCATCCAGATAAAAAAGAAGATGAGGTCACCGAGCTTGCCCATCAAGGGCGCAAAGCTGTCAAACAGAATTGCACAACTGACGGCAAAAAACACCATGGGCAACAGGATTGCAGCATATGTCTGGATGTACACAAATAGTTCTATACTGCCTTCGCCACGCAGCAAATGACAGACCAGCATCGCTCCCAGGAGTGCTGCCAGCAAAGCCAGCAAATACACCACGCCACCCAGCCAGCGACCCAGCAAAAAAATGCCATTGCCTACCTGCGTGGCGGCGATGACTCCACCGCAGCCACTGCGCATATCTTCGGCAATGCGGCCACGCACCAGGTAAAAGCCTGCCAGGCCAAACAGCAGGCTGGCCAGCGCCGAGCTGCCATAGGCCAGAGTAGAGCTGGTGTATAGAACTCTGGCATCGTCAATCGCCATCAGAGTCACGCCTGTTTGCGGGTCAGGGATCATTACCCAGGCAAGGGCGATAACAGCCAGCACAGCCACTACGCTGCTTAAGCGGCGCAGGCGCAGGCGTGCTTCATTCAATACCAGAGTGCTTAGCAGTGCAGTATTCAGTGCAGTATTCATGCAGCCAGCTCCTGTGTGTTTTGTATGGCATAGCGTTGTGCCATCAAGGCTTCTTCCAGGCTGGGAGTGGCATGCTGCGCACCGGCGCAAGGCTGATGTGGATGGGCAATCCGCAAGTTCATTTTCATGCCCTGTTTTTGCGTTTGCAAGACATGCACCTTGTGACGCAAAGCATCATATTCATGGCTGGCAACTTCGGCAGTCCAGATCTGCCCATGTGCTTGTGCCAGGATGTCATCTGGCGTGGCACAGGCGATCAGTTTGCCCTGGCGCATGATGGCCAATTGGCTGGCGATGCTTTCAACGTCTGAGACGATATGGGTGGACATGATCACCAGTTTGTTGAAACCGAGTTCGCCCAGTAGATGACGGAAGCGCAGACGTTCTTCCGGGTCCAGGCCAGCAGTTGGTTCATCGACGATGAGGATGTCGGGATCATTCAGCAAGGCTTGAGCGATGCCCAGGCGTCGCCGCATGCCGCCAGAAAAGGTCGATGCCTGGCGCTTGGCTTGTTCATGCAAGTTCACCAATTCCAGCAAATGCCTGATCCTGGCAGGGTCACGTACACCTTTGAGTGCTGCAAAATACTGCATGAATTCCAGCGCCGTCAGATTGGGGTAAATGCCAAAATCCTGCGGTAAAAACCCCAGCCGCTGACGGATGGCTTGCGGCTTTTTAACAATATCCTGCCCTTGAAAAAGTATGTTGCCACTGCTGGGCCGTGTCAGCGTCGCCACCATTTGCATCAGGGTGGTTTTACCTGCACCGTTATGCCCGATCAGGCCGACTACTCCATGGCTGAGATTGAGTGACACGTCATTCACCGCCGTCAGTTTTTTGCCAAAGCTCTTTGTGATATTCCGGATTTCCAGCATCTTGTCCCCCGCATGATTGATCTGTTTGAATACGGGGGACTGTAAAGAATTGTGCCTGGTTTTGCCCTGGCCTTCAGACAGAGTGCAGAAATCACGGTATGAAACGGGGTTTGGGCGCGGAGATTATATTTTTTATAAAACGTTTAATGCGGTAATTGAAGCTTATACTGGCTTATCACCAAGACCTTGGTGTTCCCGGGAGTAAATCATGAGTAAAGTGCAACAAAGCAATAAAGAAACCAAGAAGCAGGCGGCCAGTACGCCTAAAGAAAAGAAAGCCGCCAAGCAAGCCAAGAAAGAGGCTGGGACGGCAATTCCATGGACACAGCGCACTGGTGCATAGAGTTGATCTGCACCAGGCAGGATATTTCTGCCTGGTGAGAATAGGTGTTTCAAAGATAATCTATGTGCGGAATTTCTTTTGAGGGAAACTCCGCACATCAATACTGCACATCATTAATGTACATCAGTAACGCATATCAGTAACTCAGCCAGCCATAAACCTCGCCAGATACTCAGGTGAATTAATAAACTGCCCGATCAGCGTCACCGTATCAGTACCTGACTGCGCCAGCAGTGCATCAAACGTCGCCTGATCTGGCGCACGACCCAAGAGACCGATGTAATCCAGCGTCAGCGATACTTTGGATTGCGAATTCGCCTTGAACTCCGTCGATTCCGTAAAGCCTGCCAGCATATCGCCACGGGACAGACCATTCCCTAACTGACCCAACCAGTAAGCTTTACCTGCTGCGTCTGAACCACGGTGCAGCACATTCTGGTAGACACGGTCTACAAATGCCGTATTGTCCAATGCCCCGTAAGTCTTCTGGAACTCAGCACTGGCCACGAATGAGCTACTGATCTTGGACAGGTTCATGCCATCCTTTTGCGCCTGCATCCAGTACGCCAGGCCCTCACGGTCAGGCAAACGGTCAAAGGCGCCAAAGTACAGGCGTGTGATACCGCCTATGCCACTCTGGAACTCAGCCGACTCCATAAAGGATGCCGCCACCTGAGCCCGGCTCATCTTGCCACTGTCGATTTGCTGCTGCCAGTACTGCACACCTGCCGCATCCGCCTCACGGAACAGCACATCGCGGTAGAGCTGCATGGCAAACAAGTCAGAGCGGTGTAGTACATCATTGTCTTTGACATCGACCTTGGTGCCGACTTTTGCTTCTATCGCATCGGGGATACCATCGCCATCTTTGTCACCTGGCAGTGATGTACTTGGATTGGTCGGAATCGTGGTTTTAAAGCCCAGACCACCAACAAGGCTGATCTTGCCATCGACCTTGCCGTCAGCATCAAAGAGTCCGCCATCAGTGATCTTGAAATCCACTTTCAGTTTGCCGTTCACTGTCGCAATATTAGTGGCAATATTCGTCCAGGTGCCAGCCTTGTCCTGTACCCAGTAACCATTCACAGGTCCGATGGCGTCCGTGTAGAGCGACATTGTGGTTTCCTGCCCTGCAGTCAGGTCGGTCAGTTGGGTAGTGATCATGCCGTACTGCATGCTTAGTTCTGCCGGCAGCGTCGCTGGCGCTACCGTCGTGTTCACATTGGTTTGTGACAGGAAATTGCTATTGGCCAGCGTCACATAATGCTGAGTCGCAGCCGTATTGTTATGCCACATCAGGGAACTGACATTCTTCTGTGACTGATCCGGTATGCCGTCGCCATTACCATCGCCATTGCCCTCACCTTTCAGATTGGGGACTTCCGCCTCTGTCCCTTGAGTAATACCATCACCGTCGGCATCGCTACTGCCACTATTGGGATTATCTGTTCCGGTGTTGATGCTAAAGGGCTGCGCCACTTCCAGGCTGCTATTACCTGCCAGGTCAATGACCCTGACCTTGAGGGTGTTGCTGCCAGAAAGTAATTGATTCGGTAAATTCCATGTTGTGCTGCCCGCGGTCGCCAGCGTATTGATCCAGTTGGCACCATTATCCAGCGAGACCTGCACGGTTTCCCCCGCCAGCAGACCGGCAGTGAGGCTACCCGAAATGGTCTGGTTGCTGATGGTGGTGATGAAGTCAGTAGCGCTGACACCATCATCATTCGACAGACGGACAGAGCCTATGCCCGTTGTCGGCGCGGTATGGTCTACCTGATACAACTGCCCGGTAAAGCCGCCATTGAGTGGCAGACTGGACGTATCCACAATGCCTGTGCCACTGCCCTTGAGGTTCAGGCCCAGGGTACCATCACCTGTCAGGCCCGTGATCCTGACGCTATAGGTAGAAGGGTCAAGCTGGGTGACGCTGCTGATGGTGCCTGCCGCAGTGCCTGTGGTGGCCAGGGCAAAGGCAGCCGCATTCACACCCGTCACCGCTTCACTGAAGCTCACTTTGTACTCTATCGTACCCAGACTGGTGTTCTCAGGCTGGATACGGGTAATACCGGTAGCAACAGGCGCAACATTATCGCCAACAGCGATAGTAAAACTCTTCTCATAGGCAGCACCCAAGGCATCGGTGGCGCGCACAAAGACACTGTAATTACCCGGCGTCATGCCCACAGGGTTCTTTGCCACCAGGCTATTGCCTGAGATGGTGAACTTGCTATTGTCCTTATCATTCGTGCCATTGCCTGTTACCAGCGTGAACGCTGCCGTATCACCAGGATTAGGATCAACCGCAGTCAGCGTACCAACACTGGTATTGTCAGCAGAGCCCTGCTGTACAGCCGCATTCGACAGTGTGATATTGGTCGGTGCGGCATTGACACCTGTGGCAATCACGGTGGTGGTGTTATTGAGTACCGCAGAAGCAATACCATCATTGGCACTGATGGTAAACGTCGTGGTTTCTGTGCCACCGACAGGGACACGGCCCGCCGCAGGCTGGAATACCAGGCCACGGATGGCGGCCTCAACGGCAGCCGGGGTACCGGCTGCATGGGTATAGGTCAGACCGCCATCGGCGGTTGAGAAACCTGTGGCTGCCAGGGAGGCGGCAGTAAAGGCTCCTTTGGCGGCGGTATCGAGGCTGATGATGATGGTTTCCGACGCACCCACATCAGGATCGGTGATGGTGACACCGGTGAACGGAGAAACCGTGGTGGTTTCGGTCACAGTCTGGCCGGCGACAACACCGCCGATGACGGGAGCGACGTTGTTGCCGGTGACGGTAATGAAATTGCCAAACAGGTCTGCGATGACGACAGCAGTAGCGGCACCGGTATTCCAGTCTTCCAGCATGCCGATGTTGTAGGTGGTGCTGTCGGTGGAAGAATTGCCATCCTTGTTGAGCTTCAGTGCCAGTTGCGTCTTGTCGGCGACACTCATGGTCATGGTGAAGCTGGTGTTGGAGGTGATGTCTATATTCGGGGTATCGGTCAGGGTGTAGTTAATGGCACCCTGGCCGAGGAAGCGGATACGGTTGGCGGTAATGTCGTTGCTGGCCCCTGTCAGGCTCAGGAAGTTGTTGCCCGTGACCACCAGTACGCCCGTGCCGACGTTGTAGGTAGCCGAGGTGACGGTAGGTGCCACCACATTGGTAACGGTAACGCCATTGCCGGTCAGATCAGCAATGACGACAGCGGCATCAGCCCCGGCATTCCAGTCTTCGTTGGCGATCAGGTTGTACGTATTGACACTGGTGGAACTGGTGCCATTCTTGTTCATGATGAGGTTGGCACCCAACCTGTCTGCAGCACTCAAGGTCAGTGTGAACGAAGTGGCGGAGGTGATCTCGACATTGCTGGTGGTGGTGAGGGTATAGCTGGCACCACCTTCACCTTGCAGGCTGAACTTGTTGGCGACGATGTCATTGGTGGCCCCTGTCAGGCCGGTCAGCCCGGTACCTGTGACGGTCAGTACACCGGTGCTGGCGTTGTAGACCGAGGAGGTGATGGTCGGCACTGCGACATTGGAGACGGTAATCGGGGCCGTGGTGACGGCAATGTTGCCACCGGTAATGACGCTGTCCCAGTCGTCTGCTGCGGCCAGATTGTAAGTCGTACCACCGGTTGAGGTCGTACCATTCTTGTTGAACAGGCCTTCAACGGTAGTCTGGTCGGTACCGGCCAGTGTTACAGCAAAGCTGGTGGCGGAGGTGACTTCGACATTGCCGGTGGTCGACAAAGTCCGGACGACACCGCCTTCGCCTTTGATGGTCAGGGCAGAGACGGTGATGTCATTGGTGGCACCGAGGGTGCTGACGAGGCCTGTGCCGGTGACGGTCAGGACGTGAGTGGTGACGTCGTAGGTGGCTGAGGTAATGGTTGGGGCAGATACATTGGAGACGGTGACGGCATTGCCGGTCAGGTCGGCACCCGATGTGGTGGTGGCGTCCCAGGAAGCAGCAGCGGCCAGGTTGAAGGTGGTGGCATCAACGGCCGTGGTGCCAGTCTTGTTCAACAGGCCATTGACGGCGAGTTTGTCGGCGGCGTTCAGGGTCACGGCAAAGGCGGTACTGCTGCTGGCGGTGACGTTGGGGGTGGTTAAGGTATAAGAACCACCACCCTGGCCGACGAGTGAGAGTTTGCTGACATCAATGGTGTCGCCACCGACAATATTGACGGCAGTGACACTCAGAATACCTGTGGCTGCATCGTAGGTAGAGCTGATGATGCTCGGTGCAGCGTTGGAAACGGTGATGCCATTGCCAGTCAAATCCTGGATGTTGCCACCGGTGATGGCGCTGTTCCAGTCATCGGCAGCGGCGATGTTATAGGTGGTACTACTGACCGAAGAGGTACCATTTTTATTCAACAGCGCGGCAACACCACCGATATCAGCACCAGTCAGGGTGACGGTAAAGCTGGTGGCAGAAGTGACTTCAACGTTACCAGTGGCGGACAGGGTGTAGGTCGCACCGCCTTCACCGGTGATGGTGAGCTTGGACATCGTGACGTCATTGGTCGCACCGATGGTTTTAACAAGGTTGGTGCCAGTGACGGTCAAGACGTTGGTGGTACCGTCATAAGTCGCGGACGTAATCGTTGGTGCGGTGACATTCGATACAGTCACAGCATTGCCGGTCAAATCTGCACTGGATGCGGTGGTGGCGTCCCAGTTAGCAGCAGCGGCCAGGTTAAATGTGGTGGTATCAACGGCGGTGGTGCCGTTGTTGTTCAAGATGCCGTTGATGGCCAATTTGTCGGTAGCGTTCAGAGTGACTGCAAAGGCGGTACTGCTGCTGGCGGTGACGTTGGCAGAGGTCAGGGTGTAGGAGCCAGCCTGGCCTGTGATCGAGAGTTTGCTGACATCGATGGTGTCGCCACCGACGATGTTGACTGCCGAGACGGACAATATGCCAGTCGCTGCATCGTAGGTAGAACTCAATATGCTTGGCGCGGCATTGGAAACGGTGATGCCGTTACCAGTTAAATCCTGAATGTTGCCACCGGTGATGGCGCTGTTCCAGTCATCGGCAACGGCGAGGTTGTAGGTGGTGGCACTGCTGGCAGACGAGGTGCCGTTCTTGTTGAGCAAGTTATCGACTGCGACAATATCGGCACCAGCCAGGGTGAAGGTAAAGCTGGTGGCGGAGGTGACTTCGACGTTGCCCGTTGTGGACAGGGTGCGGGTTGCACCGCCTTCGCCAGTGATGGTCAATGTCGAGATGTTCACATCGTTTGTTGCACCGATGGTCTTGACGAGGTTGGTGCCAGTGACGGTGAAGACGTGGCTGGTACCGTCATAAGTCGCGGACGTAATCGTTGGTGCGGTGACATTCGATACAGTCACAGCATTGCCGGTCAAATCTGCACTGGATGCGGTGGTGGCGTCCCAGTTAGCAGCAGCGGCCAGGTTAAATGTGGTGGTATCAACGGCGGTGGTGCCGTTGTTGTTCAAGATGCCGTTGATGGCGAGCTTATCGGCGGCATTCAACGTGACTGCAAAGGCTGTACTGCTGCTGGCGGTGACGTTGGCAGAGGTCAGGGTGTAGGAACCAGCCTGGCCTGTGATCGAGAGTTTGGAGACATCAATGGTGTCTCCGCCGACGATGTTGACTGCCGAGACGGACAATATGCCAGTCGCTGCATCGTAGGTTGAGCTCAATATGCTTGGTGCGGCATTGGAAACGGTGATGCCGTTACCAGTCAAATCCTGAATGTTGCCACCAGTGATGGCGCTGTTCCAGTCATCGGCAACGGCGAGGTTGTAGGTGGTGGCACTGCTGGCAGACGAGGTGCCGTTCTTGTTGAGCAAGTTATCGACTGCGACAATATCGGCACCAGCCAGGGTGAAGGTAAAGCTGGTAGCGGAGGTGACTTCGACGTTGCCAGTTGTGGACAGGGTGCGGGTTGCACCGCCTTCGCCAGTGATGGTCAGCGTCGAGATGTTCACATCGTTTGTTGCACCAATGGTCTTGACGAGGTTGGTACCCGTGATGGTGAAGACGTGCGTGGTGCCATCGTAAGTTGCAGACGTAATTGTTGGTGCGGTGACGTTGGAGACAGTCACTGCATTGCCGGTCAGGTCGGCACCGGAAGTTCTTGTCTGATCCCAGGAAGCAGCGGCAGCCAGGTTAAAGGTGGTGGTGTCCACCGCCGTGGTGCCGTTCTTGTTCAAAATACCGTTGATGGCAAGTTTGTCGGCAGCACCCAGCGTAACGATGAAAGACGTGGCACTGGCCGCACTTGGATTGCTGGTAGCCGCTGTCAGCGTGTAAGAACCACCTTCTCCAGTCACACTTAATTTGGTGACATCAATGACGTCGTTGGTGGCGATGTTGGCGGCAGAAACCGTCAACATCCCAGTCGCTGCATCGTAAGTAGAACTCAATATGCTAGGCGCGGCATTGGAGACGGTGATGCCATTGCCGGTTAAATCAGCAATATTACCGCCGGTGATGGCGCTGTTCCAGTCGTCGGCTGCTGCGATGTTATAGGTGGTGGAACTGCTGGCGGAAGACGTGCCGTTTTTATTGAGCAGGCTATCCACGGCCACAATGTCTGCGCCAGCCAGGGTAAAGGTAAAGCTGGTGGCGGAGGTGACTTCGACGTTGCCCGTTGTGGACAGGGTGCGGGTTGCACCGCCTTCGCCAGTGATGGTCAGCGTCGAGATGTTCACATCGTTTGTTGCACCAATGGTCTTGACGAGGTTGGTACCGGTGATGACGAACTGATGCGTTGTACCATCGTAGGTCGCAGAGGTAATCGTTGGTGCAGTGACGTTGGAGACGGTCACACCATTGCTGGTCAGGTCAGCGCTCGCATTGACAGTGCTATCCCAACCAGCCGCAGCAGCGAGATTAAAGGTTGTGGTATCAACGGCAGTCGTACCATTTTTGTTGAGTACACCATTGACGGCCAGTTTGTCGACTGCACCCAACGTGACTGTGAAAGAGGTAGCACTGCTGGCGGTTGGATTGCTGGTGTCAACTGTCAGTGTGTAAGAACCACCTTCGCCGGTAAGGCTTAATTTGGTGGCATCAATCGCATCACCAGTCAGCATATTAGTACCAGTGACGGTCAATACACCTGTGCTGGCATCATAGGTCGCCGATGTAATCGTAGGCGAAACGACATTTGATACCGTAATACCATTGCCTGTCAGGTCAGCAACATTGAGCGCTGCATCAGCGCCGTTGGCCCAGTCATCCGCTGCTGCCAGATTGTAAGTCGTGCCACCTACTGACTGCGTGCCATTATTATTGAGCAAGGTACGCAATCCAGATTTGTCGGCGGTCGAAAGTACCAGAGTGAAGCTGGTGTCAGAAGTGATCTCGACGTTGGCAGTATCCGTCAATGCATAAGTGCTGCCACCCTGACCAGTCAGCGTGAACTTATTGGCGATAATATCGTTGATAGCGCCTGCACGATGGGTAAATCCGGTACCTGTTACTACCAGCGTACCTGTGCTGGCATCATAAGTGGCTGATGTGACGTCAGGTGCCGCCACCGTGTTGGCCGTGATGCCGTTACCAGTCAGGTCGGCAACGACGACTGCCGGATCAGCACCGGCTGCCCAGTCTTCGGCGGCGGCCAGGTTATAAGTGGTGCCACCAGTGGAACTGGCACCATTTTTGTTGATGATCTGATTGACGCCAGATTTGTCGGTCGCGCTCAGAAGCAGGGTAAACGTTGTGTTTGAGGTAATTTCTACATTTGCTGTGTCGGTTAGCGTATAGGTCGAACCACCTTCGCCAGTCATGGTGAATTTGTTGGCGACGATGTCGTCTGTTCCTCCATTATTCAGGTGAGTGAAGCCCGTTCCGGTTACCACCAGGCTTCCCGTGCTGGCATTGTAGGTGGCGGAAGTAATGGTCGGCACCTGAACATTACTGACGGTAATGAAGTTGTTGACAATATCTTTAATGTCGCCCCCTGTGATGACGGTGTTCCAATCGTCAGCACCTTTAACGAGGTATAGTGAAGAGGCAGATGTTGGGAGAGTGCCGTCTTTGTTAATGTATTGGTTGAGGCCAGCCTTGTCAGCAGCGCTCAGGATGAGTGTAAAGGAAGTAGCAGACGTGATGTCCACATCTGGGGTATCAGTCAACACATAAGTGACGTTGCCCTCGCCGCGTATAGATATTTTGTTGGCAGTGATGTCGTTGTTTGACCCAATGGCACTGACTAGATTTGTGCCCGTAACAACGAGTGTGCCTGTGTTGGCGTCATAGGTGGCAGACTCGAGCGTCGGCGCTGTGACATTGGAGACGGTGACGCCATTGCCGGTCAAATCAGCTGAGGCGGCGGCCGTTACATCCCAGTTGGCCGCTGCCGCTAGGTTGAACGTAATGGCACCGGTCGCAGACGTAGTTCCGTTGTTGTTCAGTACGCCATTGACCGCAATTTTGTCCGCTGCACCTAGTGTGACCGTGAAAGAGGTAGCGCTGCTGGCAGTGGGATTACTGGTAGCTCCAGTGAGAGTATATGAGCCACCCTGCCCAGTAAGTGTAAGTTTGGTGACATCGATCGTGCCGCCATTGGTGATGTCGGTGCCGGTGACTACAAGAACGCCTGTGCTGGCATCGTAGGTGGCACTGGTAATACTGGTTGGGATGGCAATGGAAGTAAACGTCCAGGTCGCATTGGAACTGATGCCGTTATAGGTATTGCTGCCACCATCCTGGAAAGCACCGCTGTCAATCAAGACATAGTAACCAGTGTTACCTGCAAACGTGGCGGTTGGATTAATGGTGACCTTGCTGTTGGCCCCACCTGTGCCAGCGCTGAAAGTGACTTTTGCGCCATCATTAGCCGCGATGGTTTCGAGAACGGCATTGTCAGACTGACGATAAATAACTATATTTTTGGCGGCAACAGCAGTGACGGCCGTGCCAAATTCAATGACAAGGTCGTAATTCGCTGGCACATCAATGGCACCGGTATTCGGAGACACCACACCAGCAAAATTGAAGGTATTGTTGTCACTGAATTCGTAAGCACCTATATCTACTGTACCGCCACGTCCAGCACCACGAGCATCGGTCGTGGGCGCACCTGTGGTAGTGCCTGCACTGATTGCATTGCTGCTTGCTGCAATGGCTATGGTTTGAACTGGACCACCGTTAAATGCCAGAGAACCTAAAGCCGAACCCAGAGTAGTGATCGTTCCCGTCAAAGAATTAGTTCCACTTGCTCCTATTGTCGTGAGAACGATGTTGTTGCTGCCAGTTAAGGTGCCGCTGGTACCTACAAAAACGTCAGTATCGTTAGTCGTGCCATTCGTACTGGAGTTATTAGCGATGATCGTGTTTTTTAAGGTTAGATTGGTACCTCTTAAATAGAGTCCACCGCCGCCGCTGCTTGGAGCATTTGCCCCAGTAAATGAATTACCAACAATCGTTGAATTGACTATTGTCGTTAGTCCTGAACCTTGGATTGAGATACCTGCCCCACCTCCAGCGGCATCTGCAGGGGTGCCTGTCGAGTTATTGGCGATGGTTACATTGGTCAATGTGGCACTGGTGGATGACCCAACTGCAATCCCGCCTCCATACCTACCCAAGCTACTGCCAGAATTGCCGCTAATCGTCGTATTGCTGATGACAACTTGTTTACCTGAAACATATGCTCCACCACCATTTCCGCTAGAAAACGTAGCGGTTGATGTGTTATTCGAAATGGTGCTATTACTGATCGTTACATTACTGTTGGTGTCAGAAAAGAGAAGGCCTGCCCCTTGTTTTGTTGCTGTGCTATTGGTAATGATGACGTGATCCAGTGTCAACGAACCTGAATTCTGGAAAGTAATTGCACCGCCGCCATAACCTGAATCCGCATTGATGCCCTTGCCATTAGTGAAGGTCATGCCAGAAAGCGACAATGGTGAAGTATCGCCTCCTCCATAGGCGGCAAAAATCCTTGAGTTATTGTTGCCACTGATAGTCAATAAATTTTCACCAGGACCAACGATGGTCAAGGCGTCGGCATTGCTAGCCGAAGCGGCAACATTTATCTCGCCAGAAGTTAGTGTCAAGGTGGCTGCGCCACTGGCAAATAATGCCGGATCAAAAACAATGGTATCGGCAGCCGCATTGCCCGTAGCTGATGTAATTGCGGCACGCAAAGAGCCTGCACCACTGTCATTCAGATTGGTGACCTTAATAGTTGCAAGATCATATTCATACTGCTGTGCGGAGATGGCTGTGCTTTCCACTGTGCCGCTATGATATTCCAGTGTCCAGTCGCCACGCACACCAGTGTCATTGGTGGACGCTGCCACATCTGCGCCAGTCGCTTTTGCCAGTTGATTGACAAAGCTGCTGCCAGCTTCACCTTTGGCAACATCACAGCCATATAGCAAAATATCTGCCCCTGGTGCCAGCGCCTTGTGTATGCTCGCCATGCTGACTTGATAGTCCGCCAGGTTATATGAGGACAGCATGGTATTACCCATGACCAGATAACCCTCACCGCCATGCGAGACTATGTGAACGGCAGTGATGTCTGCCTTGCCCTGCAAGGCGTCTGCCATTTGTTGCACGCCATTTTTCAAAGGATCAAGCGTGATCACTTCAGTGCCAGGTTTGATATCCTTGATCAGGCTTTGCCAGTTCTGCAAAGTGGTATCAACAAACACGATCTCATGTGGACCAACCTGTGCTGGTGAGGGTGCTAGCGCTGGTGCTGCTGCCTGTAAAACAGGTGTTGGCTGCACTACTGGGAGAGATGCATGATCAGCATCTTGCGCTTGGTTGTTCGGGGATGTGTTAGTTGGGATCATGATCAATTTCCTATCGCAGTCGGAACAAATTTGGCGGTAATGACATTGGCGCGGCTACCAGTCGTGTCTTTCCAAAACGATAGCTGGCTATATTGGTGAAACAAATCGGGAGGCAGTATGGTGTCGCGCTCCTGGAAACTCACTTCTGGCCTGACCTTGTGCAGGCCTCGCATGCCCAGAGGGGCATCAAATTCAGGTGCGTCATACTGGATATTCTGGAAGTCATGCTCGAATGGTTCTGCACCGATGAAGTCATAAATCAGGGGCAGCACTTTTTGTGGCGCTTGCGCCAGCAAGTCATAGTCGATCAGCAGCATGGAGCCAGCGTGTTCACTATAGAAGGCACTTTTCAAGGCCGCCCAGGGGTAACCGACCATGCGGTTGCGCAGAGCCAGGGTCTCTACCCGGCTATAGACCGTTGCGCGTTCATTGTCGTCATTGAAGAGGCGGGTGATTTCATAAGGGTCTGCTGCGTATTTACGCTCTATGCTGTCCATGACCCAGGCCACATTGCGTACACAAGCGATCACTTTGGAACCGGGGAATTGATCCATCAACATCGGCAGATGGGCTGTCCACATGCGGTTGGTGTCAAACACCACACTCTTCTCAGCGTGTTCAGCATAATAAGAATCAAACAATCCACGTACCAGGCGCTTGCGTTCGGCCTTGGTAATTACCGGGCCAAATTCTGTACCTGCGCCAAATTGATGCAACATGCTGGTATATAAAGTGCCAACCGGGCTGGTCATGCCCGCATGAAAGCGCGGGTTTTGCAGCAGCAAGGCTGCCAGTAAGGTAGAACCGGAACGGGGCAAACCTGAGATGAAATGATATTTTGTATGAGTCATGAGGTCTTCGCGTTCAAACTGAAAATGGCATTAGTGCAATAAATATTAAATTGCTTATCGGCTAGATAATGAAAAATTGATCAATTTAATAGAGTCCCGTAAGCTCATCGTAAGAAGATAGGAAAGCGTCTATAGTCTGAGATAAAGCCTGCGAGCCGTACCCATCTGATATGAAATGTGTTTTCATGTATGTAATATGCTCACATTCTCAAGAAAGTAGTCAGTTGATCAATTGCATCAGCCAAGTCTGTTTGACTGGTATCTATCACACACTCTGCTGAGGTTGGCGCTTCATAAGGCGCAGAGACACCGGTGAGTTGCAGTGCAGGGTTTTGTTTTGCTTTGGCGTACCAGCCCTTGGGGTCGCGTTGCTGGCAGATGTGCAGAGGTGTCGAGATATAGGTTTCAATAAATTTGTCATGACCTATGATGCTGCGCGCCAGCGCCCGCCCACGCATGCTGGGAGAAACCAGAGCGACGACGGCAAAAATGCCATTGAGATTGAGCAGGCGGGCCATTTCAGCGGTCCTGCGGCCTTGTTCTTCACGGTCAGCCAGGCTAAAGCCCAGGTCCTTTGACAAACCCTGCCTTATTTCATCACCATCAAGCACGCACACTGCAATAGATTGTTCGCGTAGATGCCTGGCTAGGTTTTGCGCAAGTGTTGTCTTCCCCGCCCCGGGCAAGCCACTTAGCCACCAGGTTTTGACTTTGTTTGCAGCAAGTTCTGTACTGCTTTCTGTTTGATTACTTCCAGGCATCTGCACACCACCGATAAGCTAAAAAAATCGGGACTAAGCAGAAACCCGATACGTAACAGATCAGAAATCAGCAGGGGCTGTTTGAATTGGCTTATTGCAAAACTCACAGATGGTGCCAGTCAGTTTGAAAGGCCAATATTTCTGACTTGCAATTTATCTTGGAAAATCAAGAAGATAAATTGTTAAGTGTTAAATAATTAACTGTAATACTAACATTGAAAACTTTTTTTGCGCGCAAATGTAACAAAAAAACTGCTAATTAATTAAGTAATTTAGATGAAAAATTTGCATGGCACTGAGATAAGCTAAAAAAATTTTCCCCAGGGAAATTAATTGAAGATAACCTGATAGTAAACACAAGTGCCGCCATCTTCATGTGGGCGCTGATATTGCCCTTTGGAATGGTCGGCCAGGGTGGGGGCGACAGTCCAGATGTGTCTGCCCAAGGCGGGGTGCTCGACAAAATAATTATCTTGTGCCAGCGGTTGACTGGAAGATCCTGCAAAAATCAACAACAAAGGGGTGCGGAATATTTCTGGAAGGCCACGGCGTGGGCGTTCTTCTGCTTCTACCAGTTCGAGGTGAATGATGCCATTCGAGGTTTCGAGTTGAAACTTGTTACCGATGAGGGGGTGGACTTGTTCTAAGCTGATGGTCATGATCAATGTTGTGAAAAGTTTCACTTGCAAGAAAGCACAAGCATAGGCAGGATAATATACATGTTATTTTAACCAGCTTGGGAGTGCTTGTGTATAAATTACCTGCTGCGCTTGCATTGCGTGAAGTGTATGACGACGATCAGGCTTTTCTGGATGCTCTGTATGCCAGCCGCCGTGAAGACTTGCGGCAAATGCCGATGGATGCCGCATTCATTGCGCAAATGATCAAAATGCAACAGCATGTGCAAATGGAGGGTGTCAGGATGAATTATCCTGATGCCATGCATAGGGTGATTGAGCGCGCTGGTCAGGCTGTAGGGCGCGTCATTATCAATGCAGGCAGTGATGATATACGCCTGATCGATATAGCGATTATTCCTTCAGTGCAACGCCAAGGTATTGCCAGGGCTATTTTGCTGGCACTACAGGCCGATGCACAAGGCCAGGGAAAGGGTGTCAGCCTTGCTGTTGAACAAACCAATTTTGCAGCGCGCGGCCTGTATTTACAATTGGGCTTTGTTGCCATAAGTGCTGATGCCCTGTTTGAACAAATGCACTGGCGTTCACAGGCAGCCGCAGAGGAGCAAGCCATGATCGATTTATTGCCAGCCACCACCCTCGCTCACAAGATCACACAACAAGGGCAGTTTGATGCGACAGCCTAGCCGTTATCTGAAGTTGCCCTTCAGTTTTGATTTAGGACGCCTGCGTGCCGAACTGCACCAACTCGAAGCCTCAGAATGGATCAGGCATTTCAATACCAATGCCTACATCAACAACTGGACCTGCCTGCCCTTGCGCGCGGTGGATGGCCGTATTGATCACATCATGCCTGTCAATGAAGGCAATTTTCAGGATACGGCGCTCATGCAAACCTCCCCTTATTTGCGGGAAGTTGTCGATACGTTTCTATGTGAAAAAACGTCTGTGCGCCTGATGTCGCTGGAGGCAGGCGGTGTTATCAAAGAGCACAGGGACGATGGTACTTCGCTGGAGGATGGTATTACCCGTTTGCATATCCCCATCACCACCACGCCGGATGTGCTATTCAAAATCGATGGCGAAGAAGTGCATTTTTCAGCGGGCGATACCTGGTATCTGAATGCCGCCTGCCTGCATGGTGTAGTCAACCCCAGTAGTCATGCCAGGGTACATTTGATGCTCGATTGTGTCAGCAATGCCTGGCTGGAGCAGGTGTTCCTCGATGCTGGCTGGATTGCCAGACCCAAACCAAAATATGATGACCCGGCTATTCATGACGGTAATGTGCAGGAAGTGATCGCCATGTTGCGCGCGACCGGGCAAAGTGCGGGCTTGCAAATTGCCAGCCGCCTGGAAGCCATACGGCTGGGGCAGGCGATACCTAATTGAATACAAGAAATGGATAGCATGGAAATCAAACCCGGCTTCGCCGCCGAAGAAAGGGCTTTGCTGCGCGGGCAGCAAATCGATGCGCGAGACTTGCCAAGCATGCTGGGCTGGTTCCCTGTGGCTATTGAGGCGGGTGCAGGCACACTCTGCTGGCGGCATCTGGGTGAGGCCAGGTTTCTGGAGTCATTTTTTCTTGACACATTGAATCAGCAAAGCCGTGAGCACAGGCAAGTTTGCCTGACGCCGCTGGCGAGTTTGCCAGAACAACTGGCCAGCTTGCCGCAGGTGCCTCCAATGGCGTTTATCTTTCATGTATCTCGCTGTGGTTCTACCTTGTTGACACAGATGCTGGCATCGCTGCCGCAATGCGTGGTGATGTCGGAGCCACCAGTCATCGATGCATTTTTCCGCTACTACCATGCGCATCCCGAACTGCAAAATGCGACCATCATTTTCCAGAATCTGATTGCCGCATTGGGTCAAAGACGTTCACCAGACGAAAGTCATTTCTTTGTCAAATTCGATAGCTGGCATTTGCCCTGGTTGCCCTTTGTGCGTGCCGCGTTTCCCGCTATACCCATCATTTTTTTATACCGCGAACCGCAAGCCGTGCTGGCTTCGCATCAGCGTCAGCGCGGACCGCAGATGATACCGGGGTTATTGAATACCACCCGGCTCCAAGCTGCAGCCTCGCATGAGCAAGCGGCAAATTTTGATGCTTATGCTGCCAGCATGTTGGTGAGCATGTTACAGGCCGGTTTTGAAAGCGCCGTCTCGCAAGATTTGATTTTATTGAATTACAGCCAATTACCAGAAGTCTTATGGGCTGAATTGCTGATGCAGTTTCGACTCGATTGCAGTGAGCAAGATTTGATGAAACTGCAAGCACGCTCTGCCTTGCATTCCAAGCACAGGCATACCGGCTTTACAGGCGATCCTGCGCCTGCCGTATCTGCGCAGGAGTGGGAGGTATCTACTTGCCTGCAACATTGCAATCAAATTTTTCTGCAACTAGAGGAATTGCGATCAAAAGTTAAAATTTGTAAAGTTGTATCAGGATGAAAATATTGCAGTGTTATTTCTATATAACAGTTGTAGAATTGGTTTGCTTTTTTTGAAATTGCTTGTTTGTTTGCATATTGAAAGCCATTGATGAAAGCTCTGAATTCAGACCCGTATCTGGGGATGGATGCAGAAGAGACTAGATAGCAAGATCCCTGTTTAAACGATAACTTGAATTGGAGTATGCAATGGATGCATTTATGGGTTCCGTATTGGCGGTTGGCTTTAATTATCCCCCACGTGGCTGGCTTTTCTGCAATGGGCAAACCGTGCCTATCCAGCAAAATTCTGCCATGTTTGCCTTGCTGGGCACCATGTATGGCGGCGATGGCCAAAATACATTTGGCATCCCTGATTTACGTGGTCGCGTAGTCGTTGGTTCGCAGGCACAAGGGCCAGGTCTGGCCAATGTTTCACAAGGTGAGAAAGCGGGTAGCAATAATGCGACAGTGATCTCCAACGGTACGGCGACTATCACATTGTCAACAGCAAACATGCCTTCTCATACCCATACCGGAACAGTTACTCTGAGTGGCATCACCGCAAGCACAACTATAAACGTTGGTGCTGGAACGAATGGTGGTGTTGCTGCTGTCCTGAACAATGGCGGGCTGACCAGTACCGCAACTGGTTCAGGGACAGCTGCTGCCATATTCTTACCAGCAGGAACTGCGCCAACCAGCCCGGTCGCTTTGGGTGGCGTTACTACGACAGTTTCAGGCTCTGGCACTGTCAATAACTCAAATACCGGCAGTGGAACTCCATTGACAGTACCTGTCGTATCAAGCGCTACTATCTCCAATATGCAGCCTTATCTGGGTTTGAACTACATCATCGCGATGGAAGGTATCTTCCCATCCAGGAACTAATTTTCCAGCATAAGAAAAATGGCGCCAGTATCAAGGGCGCCATTTTTTTATGTCTGTATCTGCAGTTTGCCGCCTGAGACTCTTTCTATACCTGCCAGATCACGCCAGCTTTGTACTTCAGTAAAGCTGGCCTGCACCAATAAATCGCGCACCGCTTCTGCCTGGTCATAACCATGTTCCAGCAAGATCCAGCCATCTGCCAGCAAGTGCAAATGTGCCTCGCCTATGATCTGGCGATAGGCAGACAAGCCATCTGCGTGGTCAGTCAGCGCATCGACGGGTTCAAAGCGTAAATCACCTTGTTGTAAATGAGCATCATTTTCAACGATATAGGGTGGGTTGCTAACGATGGTCTGGAATTTTTTATCTGCAAGTGCTGTGTACCAATTGCTGCAAAAAAATTCCACTTTATCTGCGGGCAGATGTCGCCTGGCATTTTCCCGGGCGACTGCTAATGCAGTGGGGCTGACATCCAGGGCCGCGACTTGCAAGTCTGGTCTTTGGTGGGCAATTGCCACGGCAATTGCACCAGAGCCGGTGCCCATGTCCAGCAGCCTGGAATTGGCTGGCGCATATTGCAGTGCCAGTTCCACCAGCAATTCTGTATCGGGGCGTGGGATGAGTACGGCAGGGGTGACATGAAAATTCAAACCAAAAAAATCTCGTTCCTGCAGTATGTAGGCAATGGGTTCGCCTTTGATGCGACGGCTAAATAACTCTTGCACGATGGCGAGTTGTTCAGCATCGAGTACAAGTTCAGACTGGGTGATCAGTTGTATGCGCGTCATGCCCAGCCCGTGCATGAGCAGCAGGCGGGTGTCTATCCGTTCGAGCGGGCTGCTGTTTTCACAGGCAGCCAGGGTGTTACCAGGCTGTAGCCAGTCCAGCATTAGCGTGAGGGGCCAAACATGCCGCGCTTGGTTTTTTGATTGCGTATCAACACAATCAGCAAGGTCAGGCTAAATAATATAAAAAATATGGCGGCCCAGGCTGGCAGTGACAGGCCCAAGGTAGGTGGATAAGGTGTTTCGCACAGGCCATCGGCCTTGAACATGGCTGGCCACCATTGCGCCAGGAAGAAACTGTTCAAACCAGTTTCCAGTGGGTCGATGCCACAGGAGAGGGCTGGGTGTTCAAGTATCCAGAAATGCTTGCCAGCCGCACCCAGGCCAATCAGGCTGGATAACAAAGCCATGCCAGTTGTGATGCGGTGCACGATGCCATCCGTTGTAACAGCAATCAGGCAGAAAATCGCAATCAGGGCAAAGGCATAGCGCTGGAATACGCAATACGGGCAAGGCAGCATTTTTTCCACGATTTGCAAATACAGGGCAGCTGCCAGCAAGCCTATGCAAGTAACAGCAACCGATAGCAGAATTTTTTTCGACAGATTCATGGTGAACGCGGTGAAAGTATAGGTGTTGGACGCAGTTCTGGCGTTTTAGTTCTGCATCGCATGATAGTGGCAGCGAGTATCCGACAGTTTGATGCAATTGCGCAATCAAAAATTCATGATATTACGCGAAAGCTTGCTTTACCCTGCGGATAGGCTATATCAATCGTCACCCAGCTCAGCCAGTAATTCGGCCTGGTGCTCTGCCACCAGGGCAGTTGTTAATTCTGTCAGTTCGCCATCCATGATGAAGTCCAGTTTGTAGAGCGTCAGATTGATGCGGTGATCCGTCATGCGTCCCTGCGGATAGTTGTAGGTGCGTATGCGCTCACTGCGGTCGCCGGAGCCTATCAGGCTCTTACGGGTGGCTGCTTCCTTGGCTTGCTTTTCACGCAACTGACCATCCATGATGCGGGTTGCCAGCACGCGCATGGCTTGCGCCTTGTTTTGATGCTGGCTGCGGCCATCCTGGCATTCGACCACGATGCCGGTAGGAATATGTGTCAGGCGCACGGCAGAGTCGGTCTTGTTGATATGCTGACCACCAGCACCACTGGCGCGGAAGGTGTCTATGCGCAGGTCGGCATTGTTGATGACGACGTCCGCCAGTTCATCTGCCTCGGGCATGACGGCCACGGTACAGGCTGAGGTATGGATACGGCCCTGGGTTTCTGTCGCAGGTACACGTTGCACGCGGTGACCGCCAGATTCAAATTTGAGTTTGGAATACACACCCTGGCCAGCCAGGCGCACGATCACCTCTTTATAGCCGCCTAGTTCAGATGGCGACTCGGACATGATCTCGGTCTGCCAGCGGTTGCGCTCAGCAAAACGCATATACATGCGCAGCAGGTCACCGGCAAACAGGGCAGCTTCATCGCCACCGGTACCCGCACGGATTTCCATGAGGATGTTGCGCTCATCATTCGGGTCCTTGGGCAGCAGCATTTTTTGCAAATCACTTTCCAGTGCCTGCATGGTGTTTTTTGCGGCCTCGATCTCGTCCTGGGCAAAGGCTTTCATGTCGGGGTCGCTGAGCATGAGCTCGGCTTCGGCAATATCATCCTGGGCTTGCTTGTAATTGTTGTAAAGGGCGACTAGCGGGTCGAGTTCGGCATGCTCACGATTGAGTTTGCGGTAGGTATCCATGTCATTGGTGGCACCTTCCTGCATGAGCAGGTGGCCGACTTCGTCCAGGCGTTCGGCAAGCTGGTCGAGCTTGTGTAGCATTGATGGTTTCATGATGTACTCTTTTGCTGTATAGCGAATGATGCTAATGGTAGGGCGGGTCAGTCTGACCCAGATGAGATGTGCCTGTATATAATCCGCGCTTAAGCGGACAGGCCAGCGGCGTAGCGAATCGCTAACGCTTGGTGCGGAATAATTGAGGTAACAGTGTTGCCAGACGGGCGCGTTCATCGCCACTGGCTTGATGCAGTGCTTGTTGAGGGCCATGCAGGAATTTGGCGGTAATGCCTTTGGACAAGGCTTCCAGCACCGCGTCTATGTCATCGCCACGGGCCAGCATCTTGCGTGCGCGTTCGAGTTCCATCAGGCGCAGTTGCTCGCTGCTTTCATGCAAATCCTGTATCACTGGCACAACAGCGCGACCATCTACCCAGTGCATGAAGGATTGCACCCGGGTTTCTATGATGGCTTCTGCCTGCGCAACTGCAGCCTGACGGCTTTCCAGGCCAGTTTGCACAACAGTGCCGAGGTCATCGACAGTATATAAAAAGACGTCATCGAGTTTGGCGACTTCAGGTTCTATGTCGCGTGGCACCGCCAGGTCAACCATGAAAATGGGGCGGTGCTTGCGCGCCTTGACCGCACGCTCCACCAGACCAAGGCCGATGATGGGCAGGGAAGAAGCCGTGCAGGAAACGATGATATCGAATTGCGCCAGTTGCTGCGGCAAGTCTGCCAGGCGTATGGCCTTGCCGCTGAAGCGGTGGGCCAGTGCCTCGCCACGTTCCAGCGTGCGATTGGCGATCGTCAGCGACTTGGGGTTTTGCGCCGCAAAATGGGTGGCGCACAACTCTATCATTTCGCCAGCGCCAATAAACAAGACATGCTGTTCGGAGATCTTGTCAAAAATACGTTGTGACAGGCGTACCGCTGCGGCGGCCATGGAGACGCTGTGCGCGCCTATTTCTGTGGTAGTGCGTACTTCCTTCGCGACAGCGAAACTGCGCTGGAACATCTGGTGCAAATAAGTACCGAGGCCACCGGCCGCTTCTGCCTGGCGCACGGCATCTTTCATTTGCCCCAGGATTTGCGGTTCACCGATGACCATGGAATCCAGGCCAGAGGCAACGCGAAAGGCATGCCTTACCGCATTGTCTTGCGGCAGGGTATATAGATGAGGGCGTAAGTCTGTGTATGACAGCTTATGAAAATCCGCCAGGAAATGCGCCGTAGAATCAATTGCATTGGCACCAGTGCAAGCGGCGTACAGTTCTGTACGATTGCAAGTTGATAATATGGCTGCCTCATTACCATGCCTTGCCACATTGGCATCGCGACCAAACCAGGCACGCGCAGCCACTACCGCCTGAGATATTTGCTCAGGCGAGAAGGCGACCTTTTCGCGCAGGGACAGCGGCGCGGTCGTGTGGTTGAGGCCAACGGCAGACAGTTGCATGCAATTAATTGTGGCGGGATGTAAGGCTCCATTATAGCGCTTTGCGAGAGCATTTTCCTGAGCACTGGTGTTTGATGCATATCAAGGAAGGCTACAGGGTAAAAAATATGTCGTTTTTGCAACGTGCAAATGGGCAAGAACGTATCTTCTTGCCAACTGGAACAGCAATGTTCTTATTCCAGATCTGCCGGAATGCGAATATTAAAAGTCGTACCTTCATTGGGGACACTGCTAAAGTCTATTGTTGCCTGATGCCTGTCCAGCACCGCCTTGACGAAAACCATACCCAGTCCTATGCCATCATTCTTGGGCTGTTCATTGGTCCTGAAGCGCTGGAAGCGCTGGAACAGTCTGGTCTGGTCTGCATGGGTAATGCCATAACCCTGATCGCTGATAGAGCAGACAATGATGGAATCGGCCAGCCGCTGTTCACGTACCAGCGAACAGGTGATGGTGGTGTCCTTGGGACTGTATTTGATGGCATTTGACAGCAGGTTTGTGAGCACTCTGGTCATCAATGAGTTATCTACCAGTACAGGGAATTCCTCATCCTGGATTTTGGTTTTTATGCAGATGTTCTTGCTGCGCGCCAGTGACCACATTTCTTCGGTTGCCACCAGCAGGATGTCCTGGAAGTCGGCTTCTTCATAGCGATAATTCTGCGACTCTGCCTGCGCCAGTTGCACAAAATTGTCAGCCAGGCCCAAGGTGGAACGTGAAGCTCTTTCTATGCGTTCCATGAATTCTTCGGCAGGCAGTGCAGTGACACTGTCTCTTTGCAATTCCAGTAAAGCCAGTATGGATGCCTGCGGGGCGCGCATATCGTGGGAAATGAAATTCAGGGTTTCGTCACGGCTGCGCTCTGCTGCCCGCACGCTGGTGATATCGATGAGGCTGACTATCCAGCCCACCAGTTGTTTTTCACCGTTGTAACTGGGGGCGCTCTTGATCAGCAAATCCTTGCCCTGCGGGTCGCGCACTTCTATGCCCTGCGACATGGTCTTGGTATGTTTGATGTCGAGCAAGTCCCACCAGCTAAAGCTGGAATCTGGGCCCGATTCTCCATTTTGTGGTGGCGACATCTTGGCAAACAGATAGGGCACCAGGGCATCATTGACCTTGGGCATACCTATGCCGGCAAAGTAGTCGAGGGCAGGCTGGTTGGTTAGCAAGACATTGCCATCTGTGGTGGTGACCATGGTGGCATCGGGCAGGCTGGTCAGGCTGTCGCTGACAAACTGGCGCAAGTCACGCACGCGGTCGACGGCTTCGCGCATGGCATTGATGCTTTGCTCCAGGGTGTCGGTCAGGGCGCTTGCTGGTTGCTCTTCATCTTCATCGATAAATTCTGGCAAGAGGTGCGGTTCCTGGTCGAGGATGCGGAATTCTTCTGCCAGGAAACGAATTGCCGCCTCCAGCCGGCGCCAGCTCCATAAAGGATAGGCGATCACCAGTGCCAGCAAGGCCGCGGTTGGTGCGGCCCAATAACCAGCATATCGCAGCATCGCCCAGCTACCCAGTACGGTGGCGGATGCAACGATGGCAGTTGCCAGCAATGCCTTGCGTGGCGACAACATCTGGTAAGCCATCAGTGTCACGGCCACTGCCAGCAAATTGAGTAAATACAGGTAGGCAGGCGGTGCTGATCGTATGTTGCGCTGATCCAGCAGGGCAGCGAGGATGTTGGCATTGATCTCGACCCCGGAAATCATGCCTTCATTGCCAGATACCGGAGTAGGGAAGGAGTCTGCCATCGCGCTTGCCGTCGGGCCCACCATGACATACTTGTTCTTGAAGAAATCGGCCGGTACTTCGCCCCGCAGAACGCTGACATAGGGCACAGTGCGGAAATGGCCACTGCTGCCAGCAAACGGAATATGCATGAGGTAGTCGCGTTGCCAGGTGCCAGGATCGGCCGGGGCATTGCGTACTGCGGCTGCCAGGCGTTCGCCTGGCAAATCTGTCTCTGTGCCCGGCGTGATGCTTTTGGCGACATCGGCCATTGCCAGGGAAAAATGGGGCCACCATTCCCCATTCATGCCCTCGCGCAAAAAGACGCTACGTGCGACGCCGTCCTTGTCCAGTTCCAAATTGATATGGGCCAGGTGGCGTGCGGCACTGGCCAGCAAGGGTATCGGGCGCACCGTCGTCAATCCCTTGCCCGCATTTTCCGAGATCAGGGGCAAGACCACATTATTGCTGCGTACCATTGCTTCGGCCAATTGCTGGTCACCATTTTGTGCCTGCTCATCACGTTCCTCTGCTTCGGTAAATACAAAGTCCATGCCGATAGCCGCAGGCTGGGCCGCACTGATTTGTTTGATCAATTGTGCATGGCGCAGGCGCGGCCAGGGCCATTTTCCGAGTTCACTAAGACTATGGCTGTCTACGCCAACGATGATGATGTCATCCCGCGCTGGGCGGGAGTTGAGTTGCATGAGCCTGTCATACAGGACCAGGTCTGACCGCTCCAGCACCTTGTAATACAAGACGCCAGCGGTGAAGAAAAAAATCAGGGTACTGAGAACCAGCCACTCCCGTAATGCAATACGCTCTACCTGTAAGTGGCTGTTTTTCATGTAACGTTGCTATTGATCTGACCTTCTGTGATTGTAACGCAATAGTATCTCAATAATTGGTGCCCACTGGCCCGCTACCACTTTGTATCGCTGTGCCATCACCACTGGTCCAGCGTGGTAGCAGGGTGATTTTCTGGGTCGACGTGAAGGCACTGACATAGCCGTCCGGGTCGGTGGAGCGGACGCGGATGAAATAAGTACCTGCCTCAGGGCGATTGATCTTCAGCTCTGCTTTGTCTAGCTCCTTGTCCAGATACAGCTTCTTGAACCCGGCATCGGTACTGATCTGTATCAGAAATTTTTGCCCCGGTTCGGAAGCCCAGCTAAAGGACAGCAGATTGCCATTGCCTTCATCTGGCGGTGCCAGGCTGGTGACTGGCAGGACAGCAAATTTCTGCACATCGCTATACGGCCCATGCTCAGCTTTGCCATTGTTGCTCGCTATTGTTGCCACGCGCCAGTAGTATTCACCATCCTTGGGACGGTCAGCACTGAATTGCACTTCTTTCAGATCAGGCTTGTCGATCAGCAAATCCTTAAACGCTGCATCCCTGGCAAACTGCAAATGGTAGCTGACGGCATTGCTGGCTTCGGTCCAGGCAAAATCCAGGCGTTCGGCTCTCACTTTGTTTTTAGGTTGTACGGTGAATGGCGGTTCCGGACGGGCTTTCAGCGTCACGGCTTTTACCATTGGCAGACCTTCCAGGCCCAGTTTGTCGATGGCGGTGATGCGTACAAAATAATTGCCATCGGCAAAGCCGTCAAACTTGAAGCGGTTGTCCTTATAGCGGTTTTCTGCCAGGACATTGATGATCTCTTTGTCTTGCGCAATTTGCACGCGATAGCCAGCAGCATCCGGGCTGGCTTCGACCTGGAATTGCATGGTAGGGCGCTCTTGCAGCAAATAGCGGTCGTTCATTAGCGGTGGTGGCAGCAAATCAACGACTTTGCCTATGCCAGCAGCAGAAATGATATTTCCCTTGCCTGATGTCAGCACCAGCTCATCCTTGACTTTGGCAAGTGCATTACTGACAGCAACGCCGCCTTCCAGCACTTCATTGGCAATACCGTCTTCATTTACGCCAACGCGGAAATTGGTGCCACGTACACCCGCGACAGCCAGATTGGTGCGCACTTCAAAGCGTCCCTTGTTGCTGACCAGCGAAGATACACGTGACTCGACCTTGCCTTGCAAGAGCGTGACTTCAGTACGTGGACTGGCCGTGTACTTGGTCTTGCGCAATTTGGAGAGGCTGACATTGCTATTTGAAGGAATGGAAATGCGCGATTCGTCCGGCAATGCCATGGTCAGGAAAGCGTTTTTATCGGTACTGATTTGCGCGCCTTCCTTCAATACGCTGCCCAAGGCCAGATTGCCAGTCGTGCCGTCAGCGGCTTTATAGGCCGGGTTGCCCGTCATGGCGATGACCTTGGCTTCACTGGCTTCTTCTGGCAATAACTCCAGCGGTATCAGGATGGCCGTGCCTATGGGGATGGTCCTGTCATTGCCGATATTGTTGCGTTTGCCGAGGATTTGCCAGTTACTGGTTTTCTCGGTGTAGCGTTTGGCAATGGCTGATAGGGTATCGCCTTGCAGGGCGAAATAAGTCATGTCTGGCGGGGTATTGATGAAACTGCCGGGAGTAGCTGCAGGCTGGTTGGCAAAGACGTAGGCAGGTGATACCAGTGCCAGACTGGAAAACAGGCAAAACGGTATTTGTCGCAAGAGTGGGGTGGCGCTTAGTCTCATGCGGGACTCCTTGTTTGGAAAAGCTTTCCGGGGCAGCCTTGGCTGCCCCGGAGGTGTTTATTCTGGTGTCATTTGTTCCAGGCGGTAACCGTAACTATAAACGGGTGCCAGGCGGTAGCCGTTTTCCGGTCGCAATTCCAACTTGCTGCGCACTCTGGAAATATGGGTGTCCATGGTACGGGATGGGATATCCACATCCCGTGACCATACGGCTTCCAGTATGTAGGCGCGCGACAATGGGCGGCCGAGATTGCGGAACAGCAGCAGGGCGAGGTCGAATTCTTTTTGTGTCATTTCTACCGGTACTTCATTGACACTGACGCGACCAGCGCGGGTTTCAAACTTGTAGATGCCAAATTGCAAATGCTCGGATGCTGCCTGGGTAGGGTAGGCGCGGCGCAACAAAGCCTGTACCCGCGCGACCATTTCACTGCGGCGTATCGGCTTGATCATGTAATCATCAGCACCGGCAGCCAGGCCAGCCACGATATCGTCCTCACCAGAGCGGCTGGTCATGAACAGGACTGGCAGCGTAGGCGAAAGTTTTTCCCGTACCCAGTGCAAAATCTCGGTGCCACTCAGGTCTGGCACTTGCCAGTCGAGTATCAGCATGTCGTAACTCTCCCTGCGCAACTGGTGCAGCATCTCTTTCCCGCTCAGGAAAGGGTGAGTCGTATGACCTGCTGCATTCAATATGGTGCAGACCAATTCGAGCAAGTTATTGTCGTCGTCAAGTACAGCGATTCTCATGGGATGTTACCGTTGATGTTCGGCAAATAAAGTGGAATATCTTCCATTATATCGAAAGCAAGTGAAAAAATAAGTAATTGTGAAAAAATGTGAATAAAACACAAATTACTTGTTGTTACAATTTTTCGACAATGGCACGCGACAATTATTAAATTTATTATTTTTTTAATCAAGTTTCTGCCTGCATAGGCCCATGTTCTCGCAAGCCTGCAGCAATGTAGACTTAACTACGTAACTCAAGTTCCGGCAAGACCACGTTGACATCCAGCACTTCCAGATTCCCTTGTTTATCCAGCGAGACTTTGATGTCTTCCGGGTTGACCTTGGTATATTTGGAAATCACGGCGATCAGTTCTTCGCGCAATGCTGGCAAGAAATCATAGCCATCACGGCCCGTGCGTTCGCGTGCAATGATAATTTGCAGGCGTTCTTTCGCCATATTGGCGGTTTTGGGTTTGGTATTAAATAAAAATGAAAGCAGAGCCATATTATTTGCCTCCGAAAATGCGTTGCAGCAGCCCCGGTTTTTCGTAAGTGATGAAACGCAAGGGAACTTCTGTGCCCAGGAAGCGGGAAACCACGTCTTCATAGGCTTCCGACACATCGCTCCCCTTCATGTGGATAGCCGGATTGCCCTGGTTGGAAGCATGCAATACCGCTTCCGACTCAGGAATAACACCAATCAGGGGGATGCGCAAGATTTCTTGCACATCGGTATAGGACAGCATCTCGCCAGCTTCCACCCGCTTTGGTGAATAGCGAGTGATCAGCAGATGCTCCTTGACTGGTTCGCCGCCTGCCTGGGCGCGCTTGGACTTGGCCTGAATGATGCCCAGGATACGGTCAGAGTCCCTGACTGAAGAGACTTCAGGATTGGTGACTACGATGGCTTCATCGGCAAAGGTCAGCGCCATGACGGCGCCGCGCTCGATACCTGCGGGTGAATCGCAGACGATAAATTCAAAATCCATCTTGATCAGGTCATTCAGTACCCGTTCCACGCCTTCTTCTGTCAGGGCATCTTTATCGCGAGTTTGTGAGGCAGGCAAAATATATAGATTATCGCAGTGTTTATCCTTGATCAGCGCTTGGTTGAGCGTCGCTTCACCACTGATGACATTCACCAGGTCATACACGACACGGCGCTCGCAGCCCATGATGAGGTCAAGATTGCGCAAACCCACGTCAAAATCCAGCACGGCTGTTTTATGGCCGCGCATGGCCAGGCCAGAAGAAAAACTGGCACTGGAAGTAGTCTTGCCTACGCCGCCCTTACCGGATGTCACAACGATGATTCTTGCCACAAATAACTCCTTTTATCTATCCGAGGATACTGAAAATTGAGGCTGCTTTCCTGCAGACTAGCCTGCTGATTTCACTGATGATACTTCAATACTGTCACCGTGCAGTTTAACTTGAACCGGATGATGAGGTAGTAACGGCGGGAAGCCATTCTCGAACGTACGGTATATCCCGGCGATGGAAACCAGCTCTGGCTCCATAGTCAAGGCAAAAATCCTGGCTTCGGTGTTCCCCGTCGCCCCTGCGAGCGCGCGGCCTCGCAAAGGTGCATAAACATGGATGCTGCCATCTGCAATCACTTCGGCGCCATTATTCACCGAAGCCGTGATAATCAGATCTGCTCCGCGCGCGTAGATACGCTGGCCTGCACGCACGGGTGTATCTATCACCATCGCAGGCATATTACGGATAATGACTTGTGGTTCAACTGCAACGGGTGCCTCAACCGGCGCTATTTCTACTGGTGCCGGGGCCGGCTGTTCAACGGGCACTTCCGCTTTAAGTTCTGGTTCGGCCCTGGGTTTGCTGACCACGTCTATGCTCAAACCATGCGAGCGTATGGTGACATGATCTTCTTCCCGGGCATGGCGCACGGCAACCGGGTTCAGCCCATGCGACTTGAAGAGCGGGATCAGCGCATCCCAGTCCAGCGCTTGCTCAGTAATGGCTTCCACGTCAATAACGGCAAATTCATCATCAAAAAAGTCGGGCGAACCTGCAGTCATTTCCTTCAATGCTGCTTCCAGCACAGGAAAAGCGGAGTCATGCAGCAAAATTGCAACAGCAACAACAGTAGAAATCTTGATCTCAATGGGCTTGCGCGTCAGGCTGTTTTGCATGGCATCCGTTGGAAATAGTAGTGAATCTGCTAATTGCCCAAATACTTTCACGTAAGAACCATTTCATGGTTCACGTGTCAGAATAATAGTCATGCGCAATTAATAGCAAGCATGAAAAGGACTAATCCTACCAATAGGCGGGCAGGATTGCAAAATTATGCACTTTTTCTTTGTAAAGCTACAAAAATAGCGTGCTGGTTTGACTATCAGTAACGTTAAGGCAATAGCGTAGATGGTCATCACCAGCTATAACTGTGCACATAAAAGAAATAAACGGGCTTAACGTGTGTGCAATATGATCCTTGTTGGAAACAAAGGCTGGGCTTTGAAATTGTTGTGATGGGAAGCTTACATTTCAATTTGTCCCGTCAGGTCATGTTTGCGTTTGTAGCAGCAGGTAATCAATCAAGGCCCTGATTTTCAAGGCCAAATGTTTGCCCGGTGTGTACACTGCGAAAATATTACCCGTATAGGGCGCGCAAAATTCCCAATCTGGCAGAACGGCTTCCAACTGCTTTGCCGCGATGGCTGCACGCGCAGTAAAGTCAGGAATAAGTCCAATGCCACCACCTGCCAATATAGCCGCCAGTATGGCCGCGCTATTATTAATCGTTAGCCTCGCTGAAATTTGCACCTTGCATTGTTGCTTGTCTCTTTGCATGGTCCAGTGGTCACCAAAGTTGCCATAGCCCAGATAAATACAGCGATGCGTCGTTAACTCATGTGGCTCTGCGGGGTAGCCTGATTGCTGCAGATAATATGGTGTGGCGACCAACTGATACCGCATCTTGCCGAGCGGCCTGGCGGCCAGACCCGGAGCCAGAGCGCTTGAAATGCGTATCGCCAAATCTACGCCTTCATCAATGAGATCAATGGTGTCATCCATCAATGTCAGGCGAACAGAGACATCTGGATTTGCATCCAGAAAGCCAGGCAGTAGTGGTGCCAGCCAGACCTCGCCGAATACCACGGGGGCGGTTAGACGTATGACGCCACTCGGATGCTGGCTGTAACTTCCTGCCAGCGCATGCGTTTCACGTGCTGCCTGCAAGATGCGCATGCTACCGATCAGCACTTCCTGCCCTAGCTCGGTCAGGGCAAAGGAGCGTGTGGTTCTTTGTAGCAACCTGCCACCCATATGTGCTTCCAGCCGGGTGACGTGGCGGCTAACTGCTGAGGTATTGACACCCAGTTGCCGAGCGGCAGCCGAAAAACTGCCGCTTTCCACTACCTGGGCAAAGATCGCCATCTCATTGAGCATTTCCATCATGCATATCCTTTTATTTTTGCTTCCAGGGCAATAATCTTTTGTATTTTATGCGTATTGTTGAAGAGTGTCAGCTTGTCGATAATAAAGGCTACTTAAATCAGAAGCAGGTGGATACGATGATTAGCGATTCAGGCAATTCTGAAATTCTCGGAAAATGGCAAATGGTGGCGGCAATGACATTGTCTGGCACCATAGGCCTTTTTGTGATGGCCAGCGGCCAGCCAGCGATGACGGTGGTGTTATTACGCTGCCTGATTGGTGGTATTAGCCTGCTAGCCTTGTTGTACTGGCAGGGCGGCTGGAAAAACTTCAATGTCGCACAAGTAAAATGGCTATTGCTGGGAGCTGCTGCCCTCATCATCAACTGGCTATGCCTGTTTTCTGCTTACAAGCTCAGCAGCATTTCTATCGCCACGGTGGTCTATCATGTACAACCCTTCTTTTTACTGATCTTGCTCGCCATGACGCAAAAGGATGGGCAAATCTGGCGCAAGCTACCTTTCCTGTTATTGGCTTTTGCTGGAGTCGTGTTCAGCTCGGGGCTGGATGTCCAGCATGATTTCCTGTGTAGTGCTGATGGACATTTTAGTCAGGTTCTGGCAGGTGCCGGGCTGGCCTTGCTGGCGGCCTTACTATATGCCTTTGCCACGCTGGCGACACGTAAGCTGCAAGGTATAGCCCCGGCGCAGATCGCTGGTTTGCAATTGCTGGTTGGCGCTGTGGTGCTGGCACCGATGGCAGATTTATCGGGCTGGAGCTGGCACTGGCAAAGCTGGGGCAGTTTAGTTTTGCTGGGCTTTGTTCATACCGGGCTGATGTACAAACTCATGTACGATGCTTTCCAAAAATTGCCAGCAACGAGTATCGCTACCTTATCCTTTATTTATCCGCTGGTGGCTCTGCTGGTTGATGTGTGGTTTTTTTCTACAGTCTTGAGTGCCATGCAATTGCTAGGCATGGCGATGATATTGATAGCCGTGCTGGCAAATCAGCGTGACTGGAATCTGCTTATGTTGATGCGAACTTTGAATTTAAGAAATGGAATCAAATGATGAAAACTCGTGAATTGGGACAGCAAGGTTTGCTCGTATCCGAGCTGGGTCTGGGATGCATGGGTATGAGTACGGCATATGGTGCTGCCGATGAAAATGAAAGCATAGCCACCATACACAGAGGGCTGGAGCTGGGCTTGAATTTTTTTGATACCGCGGAACAATACGGCCCCTATGCTAATGAAACTTTGCTGGGCAAAGCCTTGCAGGGCAGGCGCAGTGAAGTAGTGATCGCCACTAAGTTTGGCTTCAAGATAGAAAACAATCAAATAACGGGACTGGACAGCCACCCCAGACATATACGCCAGGCAGTGGAAGGGTCTTTGCAAAGGCTGGCGACGGATTATATTGATCTTTTGTATCAGCACAGAGTAGATCCCGCCATTCCCATTGAAGAAGTCATAGGTTGTATGGCTGATTTGGTAAAACAAGGCAAAGTGCGTTTTCTGGGTTTGTCAGAAGCGGGGGCAAATACCATACGCCGTGCGCATGCGGTTCACCCCATCAGTGCATTGCAGAGCGAATACTCTCTATGGGAGCGCAATCTCGATGACGAGATTCTGCCGCTCTTGCGTGAACTGGGGATAGGTCTGGTGCCGTTCAGCCCTCTGGGACGTGGATTTCTCAGCGGTAGCGCACTGCGCGCTGAGGCGTATCCTGCGACGGATTTCCGTCATCTTGACCCGCGTTTGCAGGGTGAGAATTTTGATCGTAATATGCAGGCAGCTGCCCAGGTCAGGGAAATTGCTACCGAAAAAAATGTCAGCCCCGCTCAACTGGCACTTGCCTGGGTCATGCATCAGGGACATGATATTGTGGCTATTCCAGGCACCAAGCGCGTGAAGTACCTGGAAGAAAATCTGCGTGCGAGCGAAGTGGTACTGGATAATGCGGATATGCAAGCCCTGGGCACAGCAATGCAAACTGTTGCAGGTGAACGTTACAGCAAGGAGAGAATGGCGATGGTGGACAGATGAATTGAACCAGTGCTGACTTCATCTTGAATCCAGTTAATTCGAGGGAGGTTGCACTTTAACTATCTGGTTCTAGCTTGTTGATGTGCACATGTATCTAGGTCTTTATGTGTGTTTGACGTCTGCATTTCTGATAGAGACTCCAAATCTGGAGATAGTGTGCGGAAAACAAATGCGAGAGTGATTTTTTGTAGTAATGTCAATTATTTCATTGTACCGCATGGATGTCATGAGATTTTCATGGGCAAGGCTTACTGGGTGCCGCATAATTGTAGATTGCTGCGTTACCAATAGTAAAAAAGGATACACATGACACTCACCTGGATACGGCAACCCGTCACTTCGCATCGTCTGCAGCGCCTGTCAGGCATGTCCCTGTTCTCCACACTGAGTCCGCGTGAATTGAAGATCATTGATGGCATGCTGCACAACAGGCATTACCTGGCCAATGAAATCATCTTTGATGAAGGCGAGGAGGGGCAAGCCTTGTATATCATCCTCTCTGGCATAGTCTGCATTAGTCGCAGGCGTGAGCATGGCGATGAAATGATTGCCGAACTGGGCGCAGGTAATTTTTTTGGTGACGTGGCCTTGCTTGATAATTCTCCCCGCAGTGCCCAGGTCAAGGCAATCGAAAATTGTGAGGTGGCGGTATTCTTCCGCGCCGACTTCAGTTCACTGCTGGAAACCAATGCTGTCATTGGTTACAAAATTTCTTTGGAACTGGCGCGCCTGAACAGCCGCCGCCTGCGCGATTCGCTGGATGCCAATTCACGTAGTGAGGTCTTGTGAATCAGCGTCAATCCGGCCCCATCGTCTGGCTGTGCGTACTGTTTGCCACTTGCCTGTTGCTGTCTTTATTGCCCAGGGTTTTGTGGTTGATCGTACCCTTCCTGTTTGCGATGATACTGTATTACATACTCGTGCCAGCCGTTGCACGCCTGAGCCTTCTGGGATTGCCACGCGATCTGGCGGCTATGCTGGTGGGAGGAATTTTCTTTATTTTACTGGCGCTGGTGCTTGCTTACGTCGTCAATAAAATTACGATGCGCGCGGGGTCATTGCAAGATATGCTGGCACATTATGTCGACGGTGGCATACGCTTTGTGCGCAATAGCATGCAAGCTTTGGAGAAAAGTTTCCCCATCCTGCACAAGGCACATGCCAGTGAATCTGTCGATGCCTGGATGGCCAGTAATACTGACAACTTCGCGCAGCAATATGTGGCAAATATCCTGGTCTCGATGGCCGCTGTATTGCCTGCAGTATTTTTAACGCCTTTCCTGACTTTCTTTTTCTTGCGCGATGGTCGCAGGTTCAAGCAATTCCTGGCGAATGCCGTGCCAAATGCATTTTTTGAAGAAACCCTGTTCCTCATGCATGAAGTGGACCAGACTGCACGTCGCTATTTCCAGGGTTTGCTAAAGCTGACCTTGATCGATACCATCATCCTGGCGCTGGGTTTGTGGACTATAGGCATATCTGCACCTTTCACGCTGGCGCTGATATCGGCCATTCTCGCCTGGGTGCCTTTTGTTGGCTCCGTGCTGGGCTGCATCATGGTGGTGCTGGTAGCTGCCACCGATGCGCCAGATACGCCTTTGCTGGCTTACAGTGCCATCATGGTGTTTGTCACTGTGCGCCTGCTGGATGATTTTATCTTCATGCCCATGACGCTCGGGCGCAGCCTGCACATGCACCCACTGATTTCTGTGCTGATGATTTTTGTAGGCGGTGAGCTGGCTGGTGTGCCTGGCCTGATGCTGGTGTTACCTATCCTTGGTATCGCCATGGTGGTGGGAGAGACACTGGGGCGTGTCATCACCAACCCCCGCTTGCGCGCACGCCATAGACATGCCAAGGCCCTGCGCGAGCGACAGGTTAGTGTTGATTTGAAAGGCTGAAAATACAAAAAAAGGAGGCAGCGATAAGGCTGCCTCTTTTTACATCTTATGGCTTCAGGGTTTGCCGGTGTCTGGCATTGGCTTCCACTTTGTCAGGTGCAAACCACCAAGGGCGGCGTTCATCCTTTGCCCATAGTTTGGCCATGTCGTTTTGATGAGGCTGGAAATGTCTCTCGTTGACACCGCCAGCCATGGCCGCCTCGATTTTGTCATTGTCACCAAAGTCCATGATGACTTGCATGGAGGCGAAAAAATTCGCTTCATAGGGCTTTTGGAAATCATAGACACCACGACTGACAGTCTCGCCACTGCCCGAACGTTCAGCAGTGAAACCACCCAGTAATTCCTGCCCCGCGCCACTGCGGCGCAAAGGGCTGACAAAACGCACGGTATGCGCCTTGCCCCAACGCCACTGTGCCGCATCTTTACCTTGCAAGGCTTCGATTTCTGAGCGGGCACGAGGTGCGGCTGCATGTATCACATCGGCCAGGGTTTCGCGTTTGTCCTTGGTGCGCACGTCGTCAAACCAGGTGGCGTCTGGCTTGGCGAGCAAGCTATCAAAACGCTGCTGCCAGAAATACCAGGTAGAGAGCATGTCTTTGGCGACATCGTCGCCGAGTTCATCACTGAACGTGCCTGTCACGACTCCTCTGTAGAGTGCCTGATAGACCAATGGTGCAGCAAGGGTCGCATCGTCCTGGCCATCCCAGTTCTTGAGGATGGCTGCAAGGTCTTTGTTCGCAGTATCATTTTCCAGCGCAGCGATGAGGGCAGGGCGCAAGGCATCTGTTTGCAGGTTGCGGCTGTCATGCATGAGTTTCCAGTGATCTTCCACCGTCATCTTTTGACCCGCCGTCAGGACTTGTCCTATGCGGGTATAGCGATAATTGGGTGAGACATAATTGGTGTAATACCAGGGGAAACCTTCAGGCCGGGTATCATGATTAGCCGTACCTACCCAGGCTCGATCAGGGTTATGCATGCCAGGCATCTTGTCCTTGGGGATAAAGCCTGTCCAGTCATCGCTGCCATCTGCTGCTGGCAGGCGCGGGAAGCCGCCATCGGCACCTGCGCGTATCGGCACAGCACCAGTGGCACGGTGGGCGATTGCTCCCTGGTCATCACCGAAGACAAAATTGAACATCATCAAATCTATCTTTTGCACTTGCTTGTCAAAGTCGGCGGCATTGGCAGCAGTCAGCATGCCTTCTATGCCGATTTGCGGCATCAACACTTCGGCATCGGTAGAACGCAAGACCAGCAGCTTGTCGCCCTTGGGGCCGAGGCCTGGGTGATCGGTTATCACCGGCCCACGTTTGGTGAAGCGGATGATCAGTGGCTGATCCCTGTAGCCTCCTGTGGCGCTTTTGTCCTTGATGCGTATGTTTTCATTGATAACTGTAAATGGCACGCTGCGGCCACCGTCCATGTAATGATCTTTATTGGCCGGGTCCAGGCTTTCCACATACAAGTCCTGTACATCGCCATAGGCATTCGTGACACCAAAAGCCACATGCTTGTTGCGGCCTACCATAATGCCCGGCATACCGGGGATAGCCGCACCTACAGCCTGTATCTCAGGCGTGAACAAACCTATCGGATGCCAGGTGCCTGGCAAAATACGGCTATCCAGATGCGGATCATTGGCGACGATAGCCTTGCCTGATAAGGAGCGCGAGGGGCCAACCGCCCAGTTGTTGGAACCCAGGCCCTGATGATTCAAAGTCTCTGGAGCGATATTGAGATCGCTCCAGGCGAGATTTAATTGTGCGGATTGTGCTTGCGTGATGGCTGCAGTAGGGGCTGTTTTCCAGTCAGGATTGATTGTCAGCGGGAAAATCTCACGGGCTTTTTCCATACCCAGATGATCAATCAATTTTTGCGCGATGACTTCTGCCTTGAAATTGGTGGAGTGGGTGTAGTGGATGTAATGCACCAGCGCTACCAGATCAGCCACAGTCCAGGCTTGCGGCACCAGGCCTACAGCCTTGAGTTCTATGGGATGCTCACCGGGATAAGATTTGACATAGACATTGATGCCATCGACATAATGTTGAAAAAAGGTACGCGATTCAGGACTGAGTTTTTCTGCATGACGCTCACCGTTGCGACGTATGCCGAGTACCCGCATGCGTATATCGCTGGGCAATGTCTCGGCACCTAAAATTGCTGACAATTCACCACGCCAGGTAGCACGGAATAACTCCATCTGCATCAGCCGGTTTTGCGCAGTCACAAAGCCTTGAGCACGTAAAAGATCAGGCGTATTGCTCGCAAAAATATAGGGTATGCCGAGTTCATCGCGCAAGATTTTGACGGGAGCAGTCAAGCCAGCCAGTTGCATTTCCCCATCGATTTGTGGGTGACCAGAGCTGCGTAGTTTCAGATATCCAGCCGTCGCCCCCAAGGCTAGTACTAACGCCAGACCTATGGCCGTGCGTCTTAGAATTTTACTCATCTTGTCTCCATCCGGGTCAGGTTCTGGCCTGCCTATCGTTTTATTTGTTTGCTTTTTTAAGCAAGCTCTCATCATTTCGCAAGCGAGTAGCGCCGTCAAGCAATAATCACCATGCCTGGGTGTTTTGCTGCAAAGCGAAATTATTTCAACTTGTGCCTAGTTTAGAGCCTGGACTACACTCCATGGTCAAGAACGATTTTAGTCTGGAGCAAGCAATGAACATCAGCCAGTTTGCCGGAGCATGCGAAGTATCAACCGACACTGTGCGCTATTATGAAAAGCAAGGCATCATCCAGCCTGCGCCGCGCCAGGGAAATGGTTATCGCAAGTATGGCGATGCAGATGTGCAAACCCTGCGTTTTGTCCGTGGTGCGCAGGCACTGGGTTTTTCTCTGGCGGAAATACAGGCCATCCTGCCGCGCCTGGCAGAGGGCAAGTTTGGCCGCGCCGACATAGAGCAGCAATTATCGAACAAGATGGCACAAATAGATGAACATATGCGCCAGTTGAAAATTCTAAAAAAAGAATTGCAGGCCACCTTTGCCTTGCTGACTTGTAAGCCTGAATTGCCTGTCACCACCATGCAAAGCACCGCTACCGATAGCGGCAGCGGTGCTGGTGCAGCAGTGGCAAAGAAAGCTTTCAAGAAACCTGTCGCAAAAAAGCGTTAAGCTTTTTGTTCCTTGAAATCCATGCCCACAAATATACGTTTGGCATTTCCCCTTTCTGTATCGTGATGTTGCATGCGTCTTTCGGCTTTATTGTCGCGTTCTTTTGCCGCATGCAATTCTGCCAGTTTGCTGCTCAGTAGTTGCGCAGCCAGACGCTTGTTCGCATGTTGGCTGCGCTCAGTCTGTACCTTGACTGAAATACCAGTGGCAATATGGGTGGCACGGATGGCGCTGTCCGTCTTGTTGACATGTTGCCCGCCAGGCCCGGATGCACGCGTAGCTTCATAACGTATTTCACTTTCAGGCATAGTGCTGCCAGCCTGAAATACTTTACAGCCCAAAAACCAGTTCTTGCGTTTGTGGCCAAGTCGGTAAGGACTATTGCATATCCAGAGCAAGCTGCCTTCCCATGCCTGTGCCAGTTCTTGTACTGCAGCTGGACTTTTTTCGCTGCTCAATTCCAGCAGGGTAGAACGCAGGCTGCCAGCATTTGGGCCATCGACTTGTTCAATGATGCGCGCAATGACACCTGCTTTTGCCGCTTCCTTATTGAATAACTGCAAAGCCTTGGCAACAGCCAGGCAACATTCTGCCGGGCCGGTATTGGCGGTGATTTGTAGATACAACATCAGCAGCACTCCCCACGTGTTTTGTAGGTCAGCAAGGGTTTGCTGCGGGATATGACAGTCACCAGGTCTGCACCCAGCAAACAGTCGAGCACGCTGTCCAGGTTTTTATAGGCTTGTGGTGCCTCTTCATAAATCAGGGCACGGTCTGCGCAGATCACCCGGCTGCCAAATTCAGTGCGGCTCAATTGATCTGGTGTCGCCAGTTTGAACAGCCTGTCCTTGCAGTCTGTGCGTTGCCATTTACGGCCTGCACCATGCGCCAGTGAATACAAACTGGCTGCGCCGTTCTCTGTTTTTGGTTGCAACAGATAGCTATAGTCGCCACGTGAACCCGGTAACATCACCATGCCCTGATCACTGGGGCTGGCACCTTTGCGATGCAACCACAAACTCTTGCCGTCCGCATGTGCAGGCGTGACCAGATTGTGGTGGATATCCAGAACCAGTTCGCCATTGCAACGCAGGCGGCGCAAGATACGTGCTGCGATCATGGCGCGGTTGAGTGCCGCATACGCCAGTGCCGCATCATGCTTGCGCAAGTAGTCTGTCGCTGCTTGACTATCACTTGCCAGACCAGCGTGACTATGTGCATCCACATGTTGACGCAAGATGAATTGCCCCAGACCACGCGAGCCGCTATGCACCAGTAGCTGCACACGCTTGGCATGCAGGTTCGCGGCATCATAGCTGGCCGCATCATCGACTCTGTCAGTGATTTGCAATTCGGCAAAATGATTGCCGCCGCCGATCGTGCCCAGTGAACGCATTTGCAGCAAATCCAATCCTGCTGCCAGCAAGCCATCAGCAACGGCCTGTTTTTTTGTTGCCAGTTCAGGATCAATACTGAGCAATTGCTGCCATTCATCTGCATCGACAGGCTCATCCAGATTGCCGATTTGCTTGTCGAGTTTGTCCAGTTTGACCTTGTTGATGGCCAGGTCAGTCTGGTACAGGCTCATGCCGCAACCGATATCATTGCCAACTAAAGCAGGGTAGAAATGGTTTTGCGATAAAAATGCTGCGCCCACAGGGTAGCCACGACCAGGGTGTAAATCAGGCAAGCCAACTACGCTTACCATCTGTGTTAATTGTGCTGTTGTCTTGAGTTGCTGTATCGCGCTGTCTTCAAGCCACAAGCGGTCTGAGGCGATCACGGATACGCGCTCAGACAATTGCTGAATAAAATTGCCCATAGAGGAATTCCAAATAATAATTTAAGGAATTGGGCGCTGGTATAGACGTATCAAATCACCAGCTGATGCTGACAAGATGAAGACTAAAATGAAATGCTTGCAGACGTGTACGCTGTATCAACAGCGCGATGAAATACGCGCGATAAAATACGAACTAATGCAGGCAGCAAAAAACCAGACCCAATGAAGGAGAGAGGTTTTGTGGTAGTCGCATGTTGATCTCCTTTCAGATTAAGCTGGTTGAGGTGAGGGCTTGATAATATCCGATGGATTTTGGTTTTGGCAAGAAATTTTTTACAGATATTCAGTACAAGACGCTTGCTGCACACATACAAAAGCCTTTCACACCAACGGCGTAACATATTGAAACTTCATTTATTCTTTCGATATCAAGCGACTAAAATGAAGAAACAAAAATTTTTGAATTACTTATTTATCGTCATGTTAGGAATGAAAATGAGTCAACCCGATAAAGAAACAAAATTGAGTGACGCTGCCAAACGTGCATTGGAACTTGATCAGAAATTTGCAGAGCATATAAAAAAACTCAATGAAACCGAATCTGTCAGTTATATCGATGAGGAAGGCTATGTAGTCATGCGCTCCCCAGACGGCGTGATTACCAGAATACGCAATGTTCCCAGCGTGAAGTCTTGATATGGGGAACCGTCCTATCGCCTTATTTTATGGCGGCACCAATGGTTCAGGTAAATCGACTTTGAGGGAAATAGATACTGACACTGAGATCAAGAAACATATAGACCCTGATGCAATTGCACGTGTCATCAATCCCAATGATCCACGTTCTGTTGATGTTGCTGCAGGGCGAGAGGCGATACGCCAGTTCAAAGAAGCCATCGACAATAGAACTTCATTTTCGATGGAAACTACACTGACTGGAAATGGCATACTCAGACGCATTGAGGAAGCCAAGACGGCTGGATTCGAAACCCAGCTTTTTTATGTAGGATTGAAAGATGCTGATTTGAATGTTTTACGTGTCGCCAATAGAGTTGCTAAGGGAGGGCATAACATCGATGAGGATGTTATTCGGAGACGCTATACTGAAAGTCAGGAAAATCTCATTAAAGCAATTTCGATATGCGATTTGACTTTGGTACGTGATAACTCAGAGTTATATCCCGTTACCTATCTTGAAATTCAAAATAATCAAGTCATACGTCTGACCGAAAAGAAAGCTCCAGATTGGATACAATGCATAGAAAGCAAAGCTCTGGCAGACATGCAGGCACGGCAAGAAAATGCGCCATTGGCAATAAAGTTGGAGAATACCACTCAAACTTCCAGCAAAAAAACTGAAAAGACCATAACGGATGTTAACTTATTGTCAGGTAATGACAGCCCGTCGAATCGCCTGATCTCCACCGCAAACGAAGCAGTTAAAGTGGATAAGCTCAAGCCCTGAATTAAATCGCTGCTGCGAGCTAAGCTCATTTATACATCAATATGTATCAATGCAGCTTTGTTGTCATCCAATTCTGTTCTTTACCGTTATAGGCAGATATGCCAGTGTTCAAGCTGGGTACCAAGTTCCAGGCAACTCAGGCAGATGTTTGTTTTTGTGTAATGCATTCTCGCCGCCTATATTGCCTGACCATACCCTGAGCATTAAAGGGAAAGAATATGAAATCTGATTTATTAAACCACTCATTGCCACGCTATATAACCGGCCTGGCGGTTTGCCTGATTGTCAGCGCCTGTGGTGGTGGCTCAGCTTCCAGCCCTGCGACCATTCCTGTTGTCACCACACCAGATGTTGCCAATCCACCCGGCCCCGGATATTTCGATACTGCTACTTTTATCAAAACCATCAGCGCCGCTGAAGTGACTGCGGCCTTGCCAAAAGAAGTGACAACGGTAGTCAAGCCTCTGTATGCCGTAGATACCTACAAGATCACCTACACCACCACGGATGCCAGTGGCCGCAGCGTGCTTGCCTCTGGCCTCGCTGCCATCCCGCGCAAGAGCAGCAGCTTGCCCAGTCCCGTGCTGAGCTACCAGCATGCTACCATCAAGACCAATGCTGAAGCACCCAGCAATCACGCAACGGCAGATGAGCCTGCAGTGTTGTTTGCTTCCATGGGCTACCTGGTCAGCGCTGCTGATTATGTCGGTTATGGAACGACCAGGGGCTTGCCTCATCCTTATTTGCTGGCTACGCCAACGGCGCTTTCCGTGGCAGATTTCATGACGGCCAATACTCGCTGGCGGCAGATGAAGTCGATTCCTGAAAATGGTCAGGTGTTTTTAACCGGCTACTCAGAAGGCGCGTATGCGAGCATGGCAACCCTGCGTCATCTGACGCTTAACAAGACAGGCGTATTGCCAGTCAGCACCTACATCGGCGCTGGTCCTTACGATGTGGTCTTGACACTGAATGCCATGCTTGATGCGGTGCGCAAAGAGAACCCTATAATCGGTGCATTGATCAGTCCCGGTTTCTTGAAGAAACTGGGTGCGAATGACAGGGCCAATGTACGCAATCTTATATTGTCGTCCGTGTTGGGCAGCAAAAGCGATATCAGTTTCGATCCGACTTTCCTCGACAATTTCCTCAACGATGATGATGCTGCCATTGCGCTCCAAAGCAATGTCAATGACTGGACCCCACAATCGGCTATCTCATTCTTCCATGGCCGCGATGATACGACTGTACCTTATGGAAATACCGATTCAGCCTTCCAGGCCATGAACAGACGTGGTGCAGCAACGCTGACAGACCGCATGGATTGTCCAGTAAAACCGGCAGAGCATATTCCTTGCGTGCCGGCTTTTTTGATCAATGATATTACCCGACTGGGAACTTTGGCCAAAGGGCTTTGAAGCAGGCTTTGAAGCAGAATCATGCGTGAAGCGAAGGTACTTCACGCATGAACGGGTAAGACGCTGATCAGAAAAATTAGCGGCCGGTTTCCTTCAGGTAGTCTGCACGCGCAGCCAGTGCTGTGTCGGCAAAGTCTGAGAACAGCCCATCCACACCCAGGCGGAAGAATTGCAGGTATTCTGCCTTGGGATCGCCATTGTAGTTAGCCGCCAGCCTGCGCTTTTCATTGCGGAAAGTGTAAGGATGTACCAGCAAGCCAGCCTTGTGAGCATCGCTGATCAGATTGGTTGGTGCCAGGGTAGTCGCATCAGTTTCATTGACCTTGCCATCACCATTGACATCCACCAGTTTGCCATCTGCGCCTACAGTACCCTTGACGCTGACGATGTAACGCTTCCATGGGCCTATGCCATCTGCGTAAGTCTTGATTTCTGCCAGACCTGCAGGTGTCACCATATCGCTGAACAAACGTTTGTCACCTGCCATTGCCCAGTCATAAGGTCTGTCATACGGTGCCGCAAATGTCAGTGCGCCAGTTTTCATGTCCACATCATCTGCATCAATCAATTGCACCAGTTTGACGTTCAAACCCTTCTTGCGCATTTCTTTCAAACTGCCTGGTTCAAATGACTGCACAAAGATAGGTGCATTCTTGTCATTCCAGCCAGCCTTGTTGATGATATCGATGAGCTTGTCTTCCAGCGGCAAGCCAAGGGCACGGTGGTAGCTGGGGTTCTTGGTTTCTGGATAGACTGCAATCGTGCGGCCTGTTTCTTTAGATTTGGCTTTCACCAGATCAATGATTTCCTGGAAGCTGACGATCTTGTACACACCGTTATATTGTTGTGGGCGCTCAGCATCCGTGGAAATGCCACCCAAAGTCTTGATTTCTGCAAAAGTAAAATCACTGGCAAACCAGCCGGTTTGGGTTTCACCATCAACACTGATGGTTTTCTTGCGTGCAGCAAACTCAGGGTGTTTGTCCACATCCGTGCTGTAGGCCAGATTGGGATCATGACGCGCAATTAAAACACCGTCCTTGGTGGAAACCAAATCAGGCTCAATCGCATCAGCACCCTGTTCGATGGCTTTCACATAGGCTTCATAGGTTTGTTCTGGTAAATAACCGGATGCACCCCTGTGAGCGACCACCACAGGTTTGTCACCATTCAGAGTAGGCAAGGCTTGCTGGCTATTACCGCCGCAGGCGCTAAGCAAGATTAACAGGGAAGAAGCCAATAAGTATTCTGGAGTGCGTATAGCTGACATGAACGTCTCTCGGTGAAAAAAGAGCGACGATATAAGTTGCGTATGACGAGGTCATGACAAAAACACATATGCTTACAAACTCATATGGTCGTCAAATCCCTGGAAAGTGCGAGATATGAAGCTGGTAGGGGAAATACCCTGCGTATTGTTCCCTGATGCCTGTTTGTGAAAATCAGGTAAGCCAGTGGATGACTTAAAACTGGTCCCACACTCCCCACCAGTTTTCTTGGGGATCCGTGCCTGGTTGCTTCTCGCCAGGCAGGTAAGTGGTTTCTTCCAGATTGATGTTGACTTCGGCAGGTACATTCTCCTGCAATAACTGGTACGCCGGCGTCGCCATCACCTGCGCCAGCAAAGCTGGCATGTCTTGCACAGACCAGCAGTGATAAGACCAGAAATCTTCAGACATCAGTTCGGTAATGATTTCCATGTCAAACCTGTAGCACAGACGCAGCCGCAAGCGCAGGGCGGCTTGTGGTTCCATACCCGCACCTGCATCCGGCAGGCAAAACAGACGTATGATACCTATTTCGAAACGTGTGCCACGACCGCGATTGGTAATGTCCTTGTACACGATCAGGGCATCATCATCAGGGCTGGCGACCGCGTATTGCGTATCCTGGTAAAAACCCGCCATCAGCCCCAGGGCTTGCGGCAACAGCATGCCCTTGAGTGTTTGTTTATTGCGCCTCAGCAGGGCGCGCAAGTCTTTTTCGGACGTTTCCGGATTATTGTTCATGGTGGAGTATCAGGTAAGGATGCGGGCATTGTGCCATGCATGTCTTAGCTCTTGTATTCCTGTTTCAACTGCAGCTCAATGTTTCGCAGATGTTCAGCGCCAAAGCGTGCCTGAATCGCATCAAACATGGTGCGGCCATAGCCGGTGAAATAATCCTTGCTGTTGCGTTTATCACCCTCAGCGATCAGCTGGATTTCTATGCCATCCTTTTGCAGCAGGCTGGTCAGACGGGCAAGTACATTTTCTGGCAAACTGCCCTGATGGTAGCTGATGACGTATTTGCCCTTGTTGATGTCTTCCTTGGCCTGGGCTATCCAGCGCTGGGCTTGTGCTGTGGCGACAGGGTGCTCCTTTACCTGAGCCAGTTCTTTTTCTGTGGGGATGGTGGCCAAATCTGCCTGTGTGATCTGGCATTCGGGTTTCCTCAGAGATAATTTGATACCTTTGCTTCCCAGTTCATCGACGCGGTCTGCACCACCCCTGGCGCTATAGCCTTGTTCTGAATTGCTGCCGCCGTAAGTCGAGGTCAGGTAGCGTGGCTGTTTGCTGCTGGCATCGTAGATACTGATCTTGACCCATTCTGGCTGGGTTTCCGGACTGCGGGCAAAGTCACGCGCATAAATTTCCCTGGGCGCCTGTTCCACTTTCAAACCCAGTACAAAGCCATTCGCCAGCGTGTAGGTGCGCATGCTGGCTGATGTACCAGTCCAGCGATCCAGCTGTTGGCCTTCAAAGCTTAGTCCGATCTGTTGCTCTCCAGGGCATAGAGCCGCATAGCCGGGCTGGGTCAGCACCAACGCGCCCAAGGACAGGCACAGTGAGAATAGAGATTTTTTCGCATTCATGATGTTGATCTTTGCCCGATATTGAAAACTGAGGGAGATGCTTGACTATGGACAGCGCAGTTCGAGATTTATATTTTAAGCAATATTAATGACAAGTAAATAGCAATTTGCTGTCTTGATGCATTTTTCTTGAAATATCTTGAATCCAGTAAGGCATCTGCTACGTATCTGAAGTATTGGTCGCGAGGACTAATACCCCATTTACTTTAGGAGCCTTACATGAAAGCCTTCACTCTGATTACCGCCGGCCGTCTGGCTGGCGCTGCCACTCTGCTGACATTGTTCGTTGGCTGCACATCCATGAGCCCCATGGCGGCCAGCTTCTCGCAAGACAACCTACCAGACGCCGTCAAGGTGCCAGCTGGGCATAAGGTCGCCATGCAAACCGTAGGTGTCGGGCTGATTACCTATGAATGCCGCGCCAAAAAAGACATGGCTGGCCAATTCGAATGGGTTTTCGTCGGCCCTGATGCAGCATTGAATGACCGCAGTGGCAACAAGGTGGGCAAATATTACGGCCCACCTGCGACATGGGAAAGCATGGATGGCTCCAAAGTCACTGCCACCCAGCTAGCAGTCGCCCCGGCGGGCGCAGGCAATATCCCTCATCAACTGGTCAAAGCCAATCCAGCAACCGGCAATGGTGCGATGATGGGCGTCACTTACATACAGCGCGTTGCCACCAAAGGCGGGGTAGCGCCATCGACAGTGTGTGATACCAGCAAAGTGAGCAGCAAGCAAACCGTCAGCTATCAGGCAGACTATATCTTCTGGAAAATGATGTAAGAAGGCAAAATGGGCAGACACTTGCCCCTTGCATAGTAGCCATGCTGTGAACGCCATGCAACCAGCAGGTGTTCATGGCGTGAGCTATAATTGACTCGCCGGGTGACCACAGCCCGAGTGCAGAAGGAACGACCTTCCCCATTCTGGGAGTGAAAGTCCGGGACGGCCCGGCTCTTTGACAGGAGAGCCATATGGCTTGGGCAATGTTGATCGTAGCAGGGCTTTTTGAAGTCCTTTGGGCTTTTTCAATGAAGCAATCTCATGGCTTCACCAAGCTCATACCCTCCATTATTACTATCGTCGGCATGATCGTCAGCTTTGTCTTGCTGGCATTTTCCATGCGCAGCCTCCCACTCGGCACTGCTTACACCATCTGGACAGGCATAGGCGCCGTCGGCAGCTTCATCGCAGGCATCGTTTTCCTGGGGGAACACCTGAACTTCACCCGCATCTGCGCTGCCTTGCTGATCGTCTCAGGGCTGATTTTGATGAAGATGTCGTCATCGCAATAAATTGGGGGAGGCAGATTTCTTCCCCTTTTCCATAGCAGCCTGCATTATCTAGCAAATGCATCTCACCTTGTTTATGAAATGAGTTCTATGAAATAGCGCAGCGTGCGACTGCAGAACTTAAATATTTATCAGACTGGCGATGACCATGAAATATGCACATTCCGCGCCATGTCATTTGCAGGGTAGTCCAATACTCCCAAATAAACGACTATTATGACTTGTATCGCTTCAAAATTAGTGAAAAAAACGGCTGATCCAGCAGACCGTCTGCGTTTGGAGTCAGCCATTTCTCTATCAATTCACTAACGTCTTCATAGCTCTGCTGCGCAACGTCAAATTCGTCTTCTAACATTAGAGCAAACTTTGCGCGTGCTCTTTTTAGACGCTCGCAGTTTAGGTTTAGTAACCCGATATGCTTATCAATTGAATTTTTGTCTAAACTTCCGACGTTTTTCGCTTTGTGATTGAACTTCATTTGTCCGTCTACTTCGTACAGGAACAGAGACTCCGAACTTGGTATTTCCTTGGGCGAAATGAAGCCAACATTAGGGTGTTTATCACCCTTGAATTGTCCGCATGAGATATTATTCTTTGAGGTGTAAATCCGAGACTCGGAATCACAAATAGAGCTTGGCATGTTACCCGCGGGTGCTGTTCCACCTAGGCAAGCAGGCAACAAATTGTCCCAATGGATCGCCCAGTTTGGGTCCCCTGGGAGATAACTTGAATTTACATCGCCTTTTTTTGGGACAAAATGTTCGACTTGAAAATCGACTTTGTCGATCAATTTTTGTTCACAATATATACATAGTCCAGCCCCTTTCTTTGGTACTGTATTCTTGACTGAGATGTTCACGTTCATCGTAGCCTTTAAATCAGCCCAAGTAGCATTAGGATCAGCAGTTCTGAACTTTTCAAGTTCCAGCGGTTCTGATATATGGAAATAGGGCATCATTCACCTTTCTTTGAACGAACCCAGTTGACTCTCTTGATCGCTAGGTCTGCTTTCAGGAGCAGTGGCTCCTTTCCGTCGGTGAGTTCTTCAATTTCCCTTCTTAGTCGGCGAGCAGTCTCTGAATCTGACAACCCATCTTCGATCAAGTTAAAGTAATCACGCAATTTCATAATTACTTCCGTTTCTGGACGCTGTTTGACGCCAAGAATCTCTTCCATCACCCATCCACTTTCAGCACCGTAGGGTGTTGAAACAGTACCCGAGACCTGACTGTCGTAGGATACCGTCCGAATGTTTTCACCTTTTACGGTGGTAAGTACTTGCGGGCTATGTGTCGAAACGACAAATTGAATATTTGGGAAGAGCGATCGTAAGTCGTCTAAGACTTTTTGCTGCCATCTTGGATGCAAATGCAGTTCAATTTCATCAATTAAGACGATGCCCACTACATTCAAAGGATTGCTGCTTTCAGGGTTTAATTGGTAAGCTCGTCTTACCAAGTCAACAGTCATAGAAACCATGCTCCTATTTCCCTCACTGAGCTGCTCAAGAGACAGTGAAACATTTTCACCTGAAACAGTGCGCCACTGGACACGGATGTCACTTTCGTTTCTATCGAAAGAAATGTTTGTAGCACTTGGGACTATTTGTTGTATCGCTCGCAGGATCAAAGACTTCACTGGGTGTATGTAATTTTGTTGCTTCTCTTCGTCACGTATTCTCAATTCAGCAACTTCAATTTTCGAGAACCAATTTTTTATAGAAGCGTAGTTAAGGCGTGCCTCAAGCGCACCGTCGTAGCCCTCATACCTGCTATTTTTTTCAAATGGGTCGATCGCGACCTTTCCAGCTGAAGTGAGAGTTCTATTTGTGCCGTAATACGCTACTAACGGGAGATCTGCATTATTTTCGACTATTTCAGTGGCAAACTCTGCAAGTGCTGAATGGCCTATCCCTTGAATGCTATTTTTTGTCGCACCCCTTATCGACAGATCCCAACTCAAACTAGAATTGGTTTCTATAAAAACCTGTGCATAGTCTGATTCCCCCTCCGCCGATATTCGAATATCAGATTTTCGAAGGAGACGCCCTTTTGCCTCAGGTATGGACGTTAAAAACGGGCCAAGGCTTGCAGCGATGGCTTCGAGAATTGAAGTCTTCCCTGCACCATTTTCCCCGACAAGCACAGTTAGATTTTTATGAATTGAAGTCGAAAAATCTCGGTACCCGCGAAAATTCCGTAGATTTATGGTCCTAAGTGTAAGCGATTTTTTAACGTAGTTAGAGGGATCTAGTGATGCCCCATTTTCGATGATAAATTCGCCGTCCAAAGATACGCTGTATTTTCCATCGTTCTCCGTAGCATCCAAAATATATTCGATATGTTTCTCATCGAAACCGTGCCTCCCTTTGCGTGGTGAACAAAAAGACGACGCATCAACAAATCGTATTGTTTGGTTTTTATTAGAAATTGAGCGAGATTTTTTAAGAATTAAAAGTACAGTTTGAACCTTTGTCGAGAAATGAATTTTGCTTGGCAATAGAATGACAGCATCAACCAAATTGTTGCGAATAAGCTGCTTACGAATTTCAAATTCTTTACCAGATCTAGTAAGTGGCCCCAATTGGCAGCAGGTAATTAGAGTTCCTTTGGGATTAAGTACATTTAACATACTCAAGACAATAAATAAGTCACTTTTGGTTTCCGGCAAATTTTCTACGAGCGGAATCCAATTTTCATCTTTCCATTTGATGGGCCCGATCGCAGCACTTTCTATAATGTATTTAGGTACTCTTAAAGAAATTGGGGGGAACGAGACGACTAAATCAAAAGAATCACTTCCGTAACATGGCTTGCTAAGAAAATTTCCCAGAACATCATGTCCAGGAACGTCGAGAATAATGCGAGCAATTATTTCCAAATAATAGGAATTTGAATTAATCTCTTGCGTGTAAATTTGAGCATTTTCTATTTCACGATAAAACTGAAATGCCGTTAATCCACCTCCCGCAAAAGGGTCATATATGGATTGAGGATTGTTTCGTTTTCCCAATCCTAAGACAAGTTTATTTAAATCATTTGGGGTATAAAACTGACTTCCAGTCCGTGATTCACTCTCGGTGAATCTAGCATTTAGCTCGTAAAGGGTTTTTTGTGCGATTGTTTCGTTAACTGGAGAACGGATATCACTGAGAAAAGCGAGTATTTCTCGATGCACATCATTTTCTAGTTCTTTAGAGAAAATGGTTTTTGGAATTTCTTCTTTTAAAAAAAATATAACATTTTGATCTGACCGTGTTGCAATTAATTGCTCTAAGGAAAAAGCCTTCATTAAATCAGCGATGTGCTGACGAAGCTCGTCGATTGTTAAAAAACCGGTATTTTTGAGTTTCTTATCAAATTTCGCTTGAAAAAAACTGATGATTAGTATGGTGAAAGCTAATTTTCGAAAATGATCGATGCTTGCACTCCCCTTAGCACGATCTAATATTCTCCAGATTTTTTTTGTAAGTTCGCTTGCCTCAATTTGTTCATCGAGTGACATTAATAATACTCCTTGATATACGCATATGCCCGATCAAATAAAGCCTGATCAGTATGTAGCTTGTATTTAAGTAGTGCCTTGCGAAGGGATTTTTGTACCTCGCGTTCGCCGCCAATCGTTGTCTGCCAGCCGGGGAAACGTACGACCCGAACGATGGCATCAATATCGGAAACGATACGTTCGACGACTGCAGGTGTTTGGTTTGTCTTTAACTCTAAAAACAATTCGGTCAGTGCGGCTTGCGCTGACTTATCTTGCATGGCTGCTTCGAGATCTTTTTCTGCTTGAATAGTCTCTTTCGCGATCTTACATAATTCTTTAACGAATTCGATGGATGTGATTAATCCCTGCTCTGCCTTGTTGCGCAAGTCTTCGAGTCGTTCGCTGAGAGACTTGAACTTAGGGTCGCCCGCATGCCTTTGAAAACGCTTAGCGAGCATTTTTTCAAGTTGCTTCACTTGTTTCGAGTCGGGGTTGTTGAAAATGTTTTCGATCACATCTGCGTCCAGAACGAACTCGTCCAGAGTGTGCACTTCCCCTACGTGAATGTTGTCATGAATGAGTTTGGTAGTTTGCGCACCAAGTGTTAGCCACAATAATGTTCCAACATTATCTGATGCGGGTCTGACAGATTCAAAAACCTGAGCAAGCCATTTGTAATCCTGATTATATTGATTGAGTACTTCGTCTGGCGATAAGGATTCCCACAGTCGCGCTAAGTATTTGAAATCAAGTGCGAATGCATCTTTCTTCTCAACGGTACCAATGGCGTTTTGTGCAGCCTCTAAACCCTCAAATCCAACGAGGGTTCGATCGACTCCCGCAAAATGAGCCAGCGCATCCGACATAGCCTGCGGTAACTTTTCTCGAAGTTCGGTAAGATTACTAATGACTTGCTTAACACTTTGCTCATCAAACTCAAGCGCTTTTGCTGCATCATCGAATACGCCAAAGTAGTCGACAATCCGGCCAAAACTTTTTTGAGGGAATAAGCGGTTGGTTCGACAAATAGCCTGTAATAAAGTATGGTCTTTCAGTGACTTATCCAAGTACATTGTCTGCAAAATAGGGGCATCAAAGCCAGTCAGGAGTTTGGCAGTGACGATCAGGAATAGTAGTTCTGAATTTTTATTATTGAATTCGTCTACGACCTTCTCTTGTTGTCCCTTATCTAGTTCCCATTTTTTCTTGAAATCGAAATCGTCGTTGGCAGTCGTAGATATCACCACTCGGCTTGCCGCTTCTGGAAAGTGTTTATCTAGCTCTTCTTTGTATTGCACGCAGGCGTGACGGTCTGGTGTGACGATCATCGCCTTGAAACCTTGTGGTTCAACCTTAGTCTTGAAATGGATCGCAATATCTTCAACGATTTTCTTGACTCGTTCCGGTGATTTCAAGAAGGCAGCCATTTTGGCTGACTTTTGGTTGAGCGCATCGGCTTCTTCATCGGTCAGCGCTGTGCCTTCCTTAAACTCCGCAAAGGCTTTATCAATGGCCTCTTTATCTACATGAACGTCCACTAAGCGAGGTTCAAAGTGTAGCGGCAAAGTGGCTGCATCGCGAATGGAGTCATGGAAGGTGTAGCGAGACATGTAGCCACCTTCGTCGGCTTCCGCACCAAACGCCCAAAACGTATTCTTATCTGCTTTATTGACAGGCGTACCAGTTAACCCAAACAAGAACGCATTGGGTAGAGCAGCCCGCATTTGACGACCGAGATCGCCTTCTTGCGTACGATGTGCTTCATCGACCAAAACGATGATGTTATCTCTTGTGTTCATGTTCGGCTTAGCATCGCGGAACTTATGAATCATGGAGATAATAATTTTTCGTGTATCGCGCTCCAACATCGTCTGCAGTTCTTTGATATTGTCCGTGCTCTCCACATTGGCAATATCGGCGGCATTAAATGTACCGGAAATTTGTGTGTCAAGATCCGTCCTATCAACCAGTACTAGCACTGTAGGACTCTTAAGTGCTTGCGTCCGGCGCAGCTTTTGTGCGGCAAATACCATGAGCAGTGATTTACCCGAACCTTGAAAATGCCAGATCAGCCCTTTTTTAATTTTTCCTTCTACTACCCGTTCTACAATTTTGTTGGCGCCTTCGTACTGTTGAAAGCGGGGGATCACCTTCATACGAATTTTCTTGTTATTGCTCGAAAAGAGAGTGAAGTTTCGCAAAATATCTAGCAGGCGTACCGGCGAAAGCAGATCTGACAGTTCCCGGCCAATTTCAGCAAGCCCCAATGCCTGGGCCAGTGCCGTGTTTTTTGATTCAATGCGCCAGGGTGCCCAGAATTCCAGCGGACAACGCACCGCACCGTAAAAGAGTTGCTTGCCCTCAGTCGCAAAGGAGAGAATATTAGGCACAAAGAGCTGCGGCACGGCATTTTCGTAGATGTCGTGAATCTCGTGAGCGCCATCCAGCCAAGAAACGGCCGGGCGTATCGGTGTTTTGGCTTCGCCTATCACTACGGGAATTCCGTTGATAAAGAGCACCACATCAGGAATTTTGGTTTCGCGGTGATGGATGCGAAACTGATTGGTAATAATTCCGTGGTTGTTGCTCATGGTCTCAAAGTCAACGATTTTGACCGGGCGATGAGAGTTGTTTTCGCCAAAGGGCATGGACTTTTCGCCGCAGACCCACTTGAGAAACTCCTCGTTGGCACGCACTAGGCCCGTATGAGCCACCGAATTCAAAATCCCTCGAAGCGTATGAATCACCTCAACGGCACGCTCCGGTTTTTCGGCGATTTCGGGGTTGAGGCGAATGAGAGCGGATTTGAGTTCGTTTTCGAGAAGCACTTCGTTTACACTGCGGTCGAGCTGCTGCGGGGAGCGGAACTGCCAGAAATGACCGTAGCTTGTGTCGGCATCTTCGGAGACGGCGGAAGCAGTGGTTTGGGTGTTGAGATTGGCTCCTGAAAGTTTATGAATGATGAAATATTCGACGGAGTTGAGTTCGGTAAAGGCCATTAGAATACCTCGTTGATGAGGGATTTTTGGAGGGCTTTGGAGTTAGCTATATGAATTCTTATCTGATCAATTTCGTTATCAAGTATGTCTAATAGATTTGCTAAAAAAGTTTGTTTTTCAGAAAGTGGAAAGTAAATGTTTAAAGGGTGAATTGTATTTCGATTTAAGGTTGGAACTGCAGTTGCAGCATTAAATGTTTCAAGATTTATCGACTTCAAAAACCAGTATATGAATTTGGGATTATTATCTTTGAAATCCTTTACCCAAAGTGTTGTGTCATGCGGCCAATAATGTAGGGCAGTGAAATACACATCTCCAATTTTACCTTTTCTACCAGTAATAACTCCGGGTGATTGGCACATCGCGACATTGTGATAATAGCTTAATCCAGAAGATGATATAACGGGTATATCCCCTGCCAATGATTTTTCTTTAGTTAGATCAAATCCTCTCTGTAAAACAAAGAAATCTTCCAATTTTCCTTCCATAAATTTTTCTTCAGAAGTGATGATCTTTTTTTTGAAATACTTGTTTTTTATTTGAAGCATTTCTAATGTCAAAAGTGTTTTGACACTTTCCAACACCGCCAAATCCTTCTCAATCACCTTATCCATCACCCAGAGCAGTTCTGCCAGTTCGGCCTGCTGTTCTTTGGGTGGGAGGAGGAATTCGTAGTCGGCTAGGTCTTTGAATTTCACTCGCGGCGACAATCCGCCCGCCGAATGTTTCACCGCATAATCAAAGAATTTGTCGTTATTGACGATGAAAGGAAGAAGCTCGGGAAGCAGATTCTTTTTGGCTCGAAGCACGGTAATATCACCGGAGCAAATTCCATCAAAACTGGCCTGCGCCGCCTTTTTGAGATAGGCTCGACGACGACCAAAGAGCACATCGCCCACAGCAAAACGTTTGGTAAAAGTAGTGCTCTCTTCGATTCCCGCTGAACGGCGAAGATGGATTGATTCGGTGTCGATATGTTCAAGTCCGACTATATGTTCCAGTCCCGAAGCGGCGAGGTCGGTGATGGTTTCTTTGGGTTCGACAACCACGTCTCCAAATTTGACGAGTTTCCAACTACTTTTATCTATGTTCAAATTTTTCATTTCTGCAACACTTCAAAAAGTTTTTTCATAGAGGTTTTTAGCGTTTCTGAGGTGTTTCTCCAATCGCTGAAGGCGGCGGCAAAACGGATGGTATCGGCGGCGTTGTGCTCATCTGGACGGACGTATAAATTGATGGCCATATTGCCATTTCGCCCAAGAACATCTTCATTAGTGACCAGCGATGTAAAACTTTCCATCGTTTCAAATTTTTTGTAGGCCGAAAAGATCTTCGAGATATGCGATTCCATCAAATAGGACATCGTTTTATCCTGCTTCACTTCATTGACCGCATTGATGAAAAGGACTTTTCCTTTTCGATTGGGAGCTTTATTGGTCTTGGTAATCAGTAAACAAGCTTCCATCGGCGAGTTGTAAAATAGATTCGGTCCCAGCCCAATTACACACTCCACCAGATCCTCTTCCACCATTTTTCGACGCATCTCTGCTTCGGAATCTCGGAACAAAACGCCATGTGGCCATAGCGAAATGGAACGCCCATTTTTGGCATCCAGACTCTTTTGAATATGCTGTTGAAACGCATAATCTGCACAGCCCTGGGGTGGTGTTCCCCATACATTTCTACCATATGGATCGCTTTCAAAGCTCTTCCTATCCCACGACTTAATCGAGTAGGGCGGGTTGGCAAGGATGACGTTGAACTTTTTCAGTTGATCATTTTCAAGCAAACCCGGATTCGCCAATGTGTCACCGCGTACAATTTGAAACTCCTCTATGCCATGCATAAACATGTTCATGCGGGCGATTGCTGAAGTGAGAAGATTGATTTCTTGTCCGTAGAGTTTGAGTGTGCGGTATTCTTTGCCTTCGCTTTTGAGGTGCAATGCGCAGTTCAATAATAGACCACCAGAGCCGCAGGTCGGGTCATAGACACTCTCGCCCGGCTGCGGGTCCATGATCATGGTCATGAGCTTGACTACAGTGCGGTTGGTGTAAAACTCCGCTGCCGTATGGCCGCTGTCATCCGCGAATTCTTTGATCAAGTACTCATAGGCATTGCCTAGTTTATCGTCTGGAACATTGGTGAGGCTGAGTTTTTGCTGCGAGTAATGCTCGATGAGGTTAATGAGCATTGCATCAGATAAGCGTTCTTTATTGGTCCAACTGGCATCGCCAAAAATGCCATGCAGGGTATCAGGGTTCGCCTTCTCAATTGCGCGCATCGCTTCTTGCAATGCTTGACCAACATTGACCGTTGTTTCGCGCACGTCGTTCCAATGAGCGCCTTTGGGAACGATGAAATGATGATTTTCCGCAAATTCAGCATAAGCCAAATCGCCATTGCTCTCGGCAAGCGCGAGATCGTACTCTTCATCATAAACGTCTGAAATGCGTTTAAAAAAGAGTAGAGGAAAAATGTATTGCTTGTAATCGCCAGCATCGATCGTACCTCGCAGGGCAACGGCCGCGCCCCAGAGGTATTTTTCTAGTTCTTGTTGGGTCATCATTCTTCAGTTTCCGCTGAATCCGGTATTGCGCTATCGAGAAGGTTCGAAAGTTGCGTTGCTAGTGCTTTCTTCCTATTGTCGATAAATTCGATAAAGTCAAAGAAGCTTAAAGACTGGTCTAACTTGATGTGATTTTGCATGAGAAAGCTTTCACGATCCAATTGGCCGCCGATATTTTTGTCTAGCCAATCAGCGAATGGTTTATCGCTCTTCTCAATATTTTGCGTTGCTTGTAAAAGTTGTAAATTGCTCAAATTATTGAACTCGGACAAATAAGAGTCTATATGCTCTTCGCTGATGCCGACTTTCTTTAAATTTCGCTTGGTAAACTGAGATTTTGGGTGAATATGATCTTGATGATATTTGAAATTAAAGTTTAGACCTGGGTATAACAAGGTTAATGCGCAATATGTTTTCGCTTGCCCATATTGCAGGTCAAGTAGGTTCTTGATGTCATCCGAGCTGAACGATATCGATTTTCTGCGGCCCTTATAATGTTCAATGATTTCATGCAGAGGGAAACGACCTGGGCATTTATTGATTAGGTCGCGCATGGCAGGATAAATAGAATCTGGCTGTCCACCAAAAACCCCTTTGAGCAGGACTCGTGCAAGCCATTCCCTAATAGCTCGGCGATCAGCGTCTCTTTGGGCTGAATGAAGTATTTGATTCTCGAAGTTGTTTTTATAAATGAAGTAGGCAAGCGGAATAATAGTATTCGTTGCAATCAGGTTATCTCTGTTGTATCCAAACTTTGCGACCAGTTCAATTGCCGCACGAAGAGCGGCCGAGGTTTGATCCCACTGCTTTTCGATGATGGACATATTTTCTTTCGTAAAATTGTCCACTTTAAATTTAACATCGAAGTCTGCCAGTACCAGGCAGGCTTTTAGAACGATGTCTTTGTTGAACGAAAAACCATCTCCAATTTTGTTGATGTCATCGACAAACTCATGAATAACTTCTCTCGCATCCTTCTCTTTCCATTGTGCCGTTGCAATGGATAGAAGCAGATCCGAATAGCTTAATTTTGTACCGCCACTGTTAATACGAATAAATATTTGAAGAACCTTATCTAGTTCCTCACCCTCTTCAAGGTAAAAACTGATGGTGCCTTTTTGATGGACGACATTAAAAAAAGCGTTCAAAGTGTTGATGGCGAATTCAGATTCTTGTTCCGAATAAACCGAGGTATTCATCAGATTGTTTTTCATCAAATACATGGATGACTTTCCCATGTCTGTGATGTCTAGTATCTTTCCGCACTCGAACCAAAAATGACCTTCACTTGATTCGGCTTCTTTTTCTGTCAAGAATTTGAAGTCGTATTCCATCTCAAGATCTTCTGATTGTTTCAATAGATTGAGATAGAGTTTCTTTTCCGGGTAGGCGTGTGCGCTATTTTTGTGGAAATAGGGCATTTTCTTCGCATAAGACCCTGTTAGTGCCACATACATCGACGTCATTCTTTGCTGCCCGTCTAGGATGGCTATGATGTCATCTTCATTTTCCAACTCGGCTTTACGATTGTGTCGGTTATCTTTCTCGTGATATTTCTTGAGAAACTCGTAAAATTGAAAATCTTTGATTTTACTTTTATCAACCTTCCAGAACAGAAAAGTGCTGATTGGGTAATCTCTCATTAAAGAATCAAAAAGCGTTTCAATTTGATCTGTGTCCCACACAAATTCACGTTGAATTGATGGCAAGACGTAGTTTCTTTTACGGATATTGTCGATTGCTTTTTTTATAGTAATTGGGGTTTCATAAGCCATTATATGAATCTCTTTAAAATAGTTTTGAATTTTTCTTCTGCTTCCAAGCTCTCTTGCCAAGCTGTTCTCAAATCAGCCATTGCTTGTTCAACAGATGGCAGATTGTCCTCGATTACTTTTTCGACATACAACGGGATATTGAGGTTGTAATCGTTAGCTTCGAGATCTGCTAGTGATGCGACAAAGACTGAGTTTTCGATATTTTCGAATCTCGAATACCAATCGTAGATTTGTTGGACATGCTGCGTTTCAAGATAGTTCTGCGCACGGCCATTGCGAACCTGGTCAGAGGCATCGATGAACAAGACTTTCTTTTTCCGGTCTTTTTCTTTGTTTTGTTTGAACACCATGACACAGGCTGCGAGTTGCGTGCCGTAGAAAATATTTGAGCCAAGGCCGATGACTGCTTCGAGAATATCTTTTTCGATTAATGCTTGCCGAATTTTACCTTCGGCACCTTTTCTAAAGAGTGCTCCATGCGGTAGCACTACTGTCATTCTGCCTGTGCTATTCATCGACTTGACCATGTGCTGAACCCAGGCCATATCGCCATTGCCTTGTGGTGGAACGCCTGCAATATTGCGACCAAACGGATCGTTTGCCCAGTTTTCCGAGCCCCAGTCACTCAATGAGAATGGCGGGTTTGCAATAACGCAGTCAAATGTTTTCAGGCCATCTGCCTCAAAAAAGCCTGGGTTGCGCAGTGTATCTCCGCGAATAATCTCGAAGTCCTCTATCCCGTGCAAAAACATATTCATTCTGGCGATAGAACTGGACGTCAGGTTTTTTTCTTGACCGAACAATTTAAGGGTTCTGTAGTCTTCGTTGTTATGCTTGAGGTGATCGACGCACTCTAGCAACATGCCACCGGTGCCGCACGCAGGGTCATAAATTGACTCACCCTGGTGCGGATCTAAAATTAAGCCCAACAGATGAACGACCGATCGTGGGGTGTAAAACTCACCCGCTTTTTTATTCGTTAGATCGGCAAAGTGCTTTATCAGGTATTCGTATGCTTGTCCAAGCATGTCTGGATCGACATACTCACTATTAAGGCTGTATTGAGAGAAGTGTTCGATTAGATCGATAAGAAGTTTGTCCGAGAGTTTGTTCTTATTGCTCCATTGCGCATCACCGAAAATCCCGTACAGGAAATCTTGATTTGCTTTCTCGATCCCACGAAGAGCAAATTCTATAGCTTGTCCAACATTTGTCGTTTTTTCTCGTACGTCCTGCCAATGGCAATTAGCAGGAATTTCGAACCTGTGCATCTCTGGCAGCTTTGCGTAGTCTTGGTCGCCATCAGATTCTAAAAGGGCGGTGCGATACTCTTCGTCGTAGACGTCGGATATCCGCTTAAAGAAAAGCAGGGGAAAAATATAGACCTTAAAATCTGAGGCATCGACTGGTCCTTTTAAGATCCAGGCGGCTTTAGAGAGATACTGTTCTAGTTGGGATAGTCCTAGCCGTTTCGTGTTCATGCGGTCATTTTAAGGTTGGTTACTTCAACAAAATTGTGCCAGGCAATAGATTCTGCTTTTTTTATAGCGTGATGTCACAGAATTAACGAAAGATTATTGTACTTGATAGCTTAATAACGTAGCCATTTTTTGCGTGGTAGGATGTTTGATTCTAAATCAATGAGAAATTGAGTTAGATTGGTTGAGTCAAGTTCTGTTAAGAAGTGACACTTTTCTGGACAAGGGGAGGCTTTCATTGGAACGGTATTCGTGCCGTTATGATTTGATGGTTCTTTGATTGAAGCACTAGGGTATGGATTTGCCTGCAGGAAAAATGTGCTTGCAACTAGCTAACAGACTCTCGCTAAGAAACTTTATGCAAAAAAAAAGGTTACCAGCCGAAGCGAGTAACCATTTTTTTACTACATATTTCTTGGTGGCCCGGGGCGGAATCGAACCACCGACACAAGGATTTTCAATCCTCTGCTCTACCGACTGAGCTACCAGGCCAAGACCAAGAATTATAGAGATGTCGGGGGCTGTTGGCAAGCTTTTTCTGAAAATACTTGGTTTCCCTCTATGAGCGAGCTTTGATCTGGCGCATCGGGCTGGTCGGTGGGCTTCCCGTATAATGGGGCATTATCTGCTTATTGATGGGGGACGGATGTCTGCTCAGGTGCGTGATTGCGATATTTGTATTGTTGGTAATGGGGCGGTGGGCAAGGCTGCGGCTTTGGGGTTTGCCCAGGCGGGTTTGCGTGTGAGTTTATTATGCGCGCCGGGTTCTGGTGCGGCTGTTGTTGCACCTGCTTCTGCTGACTGGGATGTGCGAGTGTATGCGTTGAACCATGTGGCGCATGATTTGCTGGCTTCGCTGAAAGTCTGGGATGCGCTTGATCAGGCGCGGGTGGCGCCAGTGTCGGCCATGCAGGTGCAGGGCGGTGGTGTGGATGCGGGCAAGCTGGGCTTTGATGCTTATGGCGCGCATGTGAATGAGCTGGCCTGGATTGTTGAGGACAGGAATCTCAATCAGGCGCTGGATACGGCGTTGCGGTTTGCGCAAAATCTGACGTTGGTGCAAGGGCAGGCGCAAGCCTTGGTGCTTGATGCTGAGGCTGCACAAGTGCTGCTGGATGATGGCAGCAGCATACGTGCGTCTTTGGTCGTTGGTGCTGATGGTGCGCAGTCCTGGGTGCGCGGTGCTTGTGATATCGGTCTGGATTACCGTTCTTATGATCAGCAGGGTGTGGTCACCAATTTTGAGTGTGCCAAACCGCATCATGGTGTTGCGCATCAATGGTTTGTGCAGGAGCAGGGGATTATTGCCTTGTTGCCTTTACCGGGTAATCGCGTTTCGCTGGTATGGTCGGCCCCGGATGCGCTGGCGCAGACTTTGTTGCGTGAACCTTTGTCAGCATTGGTCGAGCGCTTGATGCCGTATTGCGGTGAGGTGCTGGGTACTTTGCAGCCAGTCTTGCCGGAGGCGATCAAGGCTTTCCCGTTGCGGCTGATGCGGCCACACAGCATGATCGCACCGCGAGTTGCGCTAGTGGGGGATGCGGCACATGCAGTGCATCCGCTGGCGGGGCATGGCATGAACCTGGGCTTTGCCGATGTGGTCGATTTGCTCAAGGTTATGACAGGGAAAGAGGCACATCGAGATTGCGGTGATGCACGTTTGCTGGGCCGCTACCAGCGCGCGCGCAAGGAAGAAGTGCTGCTGATGCTGGCAACGACTGACGTCCTGGCGCGCTTGTTTGCATCCGATTTGACGCCTTTGCGTACAATACGTGACCTGGGATTGAACTTGCTGGACCGCTTGCCGGTCATAAAGAATAAACTGATCGCTCACGCCATGGGGAAATGAGCCCGGTCATTGCGAGCATGTAAGTTTGTGGCAATGAATGCGACCAATGTTGATGAAATGGCTAAAACGATTTAGTCTAAGCCTGATGAAGAAAGAAAATTGAACATGAAAAAAACACTACAAGGCTTGATAGTCCTCGCATTTGCCTTGGCTGGCAGTGCATTTGCTGCTGAGTCAGCGCAAGAAGCCACTGTGCGCAAGCTGATACAGTCCACTTTCCGCGAGGGCGTGAAAATTGATACTGTGACCAAGACGCCTTATTCAGGTCTGTTTGAAGTGCGTATCGGTTCGGATATTTTATATACGGATGAAAAAGCACAATTCCTGTTCACAGGCGAAGTCATTGATGCAAAAAACGGGACGAATTACACCAAGGCCAGGATAGATGATTTGAGCAAGGTGAAGTTTTCTGAGTTGCCTCTGGAATCTGCGCTGAAGATGGTCAAGGGAGACGGCAAGCGCGTGATTGCCGTATTTGAAGACCCTAACTGTGGCTATTGCAAACAGTTTCGCAAGACGCTCAACACGCTGGATAACATCACGGTGTATACCTTCATGTATAACATTTTGAGCGATGACTCCAAGGACAAATCAAAGAACATCTGGTGCTCTGCCGACCGAAACAAGGCTTGGGATGACTGGATGTTGCGTGGCAAGGCTGCGCCAGAAGCGCCAGCCAATTGCAATACGCCGAATGACAAAGTTTTTGCACTGGGCCAAAAAATGCGGGTGACTGGTACGCCTTCAGTTATCTTCACTGATGGCAGCCGTGCACCCGGTATGCTGGATGTGAAAATGCTGGAAAGCAGAATTGCCGCAGCTGCCAGCAACAACAAAGCTAACTAAGCGTACTTTTTCTGATGACATCGCCACTGCGCTGGACTGGTATTTTGCTGGCGGCGGGGCGTGGTCGTCGTTTTGATGCCAGCGGCCAGCAAGACAAGCTCTTGCAAACACTGGCCGATGGCAAGTCTGTAGCGCAGCACAGCGCACATAATTTACTCGCGGTCATGCCGCATATGGTCGCGGTAACCAGGCCCGATAATGCTGTGCTATCAGATCAGCTGCAGGCCATGGGTATAGTATGTCTGGTCTGCCATGATGCGGACGCTGGCATGGCCAATTCACTCAAGTGCGCTTTGCGCGCCACGGCTGATAGTGAAGGCTGGCTGATTGCTCTCGCAGACATGCCCATGGTAAAACCTTCTACCATAACGCAACTCTGTGACGCCTTGCAAGCAGGCGCCGAAATCGTCGTGCCTGTACTTAATGGGCAGCGTGGCAATCCAGTGGGGTTTGCGCGTAAATACTTGCCACAATTACTGGATTTGCAGGGCGATGTTGGCGCACGTAGTCTTTTGAAAAGTGATTTGGTGACGCAGGTGATGGTAGACGACCCGGGTATTCATCAGGATATTGATACGCCAGATGCCTTGGTTGATTATCTTGCTGCGATGGCTAGGGCTGAAGCTTAATTTGTCGAGATCAGTGATTTTGCCTAAAAATCCTGTAAATAAGACATGATTTCGAAGACGATGCTTAAAAAAGCCACGGAATTGCCACAATTTTTCACTTTCCTCGCCAGCTTTGTTGCTTCTAAATAGCTTTCGGATATATCTATACAACTAAAATAACCATAGAATAGCGGTTTTCTTCCACCTGATTTAAGACGTGGCGGTATTGGTGCTGCCCAAATCTATGAATAATCTCAATCAAAAGCTGGCAATACGGATAGGGTTTGTCGGGCTTGCACCATTTGTCTTTTTGACGCTGGCTTGCTGGATCGTGCATCCTGACTGGCTTGGGGCCCTGATCAAGGCACAACTGCATTATGGCATTGTGATTTTGTCTTTTCTCGGTGGTCTGCATTGGGGCGTCGCCCTGATGGCAGGTGGTGGACATGAGAATGAAAACAAGAAGGCTCTGATCTGGGGTGTGGTCCCCATTTTTATCGCCTGGCTGTTTTTGAACCATATGCTGATAGGTTTTATTGTTCAGGTCGCTGGCTTTATTGCGACCTACAAGATAGACAAGCGTCTTTATCAATCTTATGGTGTGCCAGCATGGTTTATGACTCTGCGTTTGCAATTGACGCGTGCAGTCGTAGGGGCGCAGCTATTTACCTTTATCGCGGCCAATGTTCGTAATTACACGAGCTGAAAAAATTCTGCTTTCACTTCTCACTTCAGCAGACTCATTATTTAAGAAACAGAAAGATCGTTCCGAATGAAAAAAACGATAACAACAAAGAGACTTGGCGCGGCTGTATCTGCGCATGCAATAGCGTATACCATCGTCCCCAAGGACCTGGCCGGACATATCTACCAGGTCACGCTCGACATTGCAGCGCCTGAAGCTGAGGGCCAGATTGTCAGTCTGCCAGCATGGATACCGGGCAGTTACATGGTGCGTGAATTTGCCCGCAATATCGTGCAGATCAAGGCTAGCTGTGAAGGCAAAAAAGTCGCACTGAAAAAGCTCGATAAGCACACCTGGCAAGCCGCGCCTTGCAAAGGCGCTTTGCGTATCAGCTATGAAGTCTATGCCTGGGACTTGTCAGTACGTGCAGCACATCTCGATCAAAGTCACGGTTTCTTCAATGGCACCAGCGTGTTCTTGAGCGTACATGGCCAGGAGATGAACCCGCATGTAGTCGATATCCAGCGTTCCGAAGATATCGCATGTAAAACCTGGCGCGTTGCCACGTCCTTGCCAGAGCTGAAAGCCAAACGCTATGGCTTTGGTACTTATGTGGCCGCCAATTATGATGAGTTGATAGATCACCCGGTTGAAATGGGTGACTTTGCGCTGGCGACATTTGATGCGCATGGCATTTCTCACGATTTTGTCGTGACTGGCAAAGTACCAAATATGGATATGGAGCGCATCATTGCTGATGTGCAAAAAATCTGCGAAACCCAGATCGCCTTCTTTGAGCCGCGTACTAAGAAAGCACCTATGGATCGCTATGTCTTCATGACCATGGTGGTGGGTGAAGGCTATGGTGGCCTGGAGCATCGTGCCTCCACTGCATTGATTTGCAATCGCACTGATTTACCAGTCAAGCATCAGACAGAAATGAGCGATGGTTATCGTGGCTTTCTGGGCCTGTGCAGCCACGAATATTTCCATACATGGAATGTCAAGCGCATCAAACCTGCTGCTTTCGCCAGCTATGATCTGCGCCATGAAAACTACACCAGCCTGTTGTGGGTATTTGAAGGCTTCACCAGCTACTATGATGACCTGATGCTGGTACGTGCAGGCGTGATTGATGAAGGCGCTTACTTTAAATTGGTGGCCAAGACCATCAATATGGTGACACGCGGTAGCGGTCGTTTGAAGCAAAGCGTGGCTGAATCGAGCTTCGATGCCTGGACCAAATACTATCGCCAGGATGAAAATTCACCGAATGCGATCGTCAGCTATTACACCAAGGGTTCTCTGGTGGCATTGGGACTGGATTTGACGATACGCGCAGAAACTGCGGGCAAAAAATCACTCGACGACGTCATGCGCGCCATGTGGCAAAAATTTGGCCGTGACTTTTATGAGCGCAGCCTGTCAGGCAAGCAGCAGGGCCTGGGCGAGACTGAGTTTGAAAGTCTGGTTGAGCAAGTCACTGGCGTGAACGTACGCCGCTTCCTCGACAAGCATGTGCGTGGCGTTGAAGACGTGCCGCTGGCAGCGCTGTATGCTGACTTTGCGGTACAGGTAAACAGTGGTAGCGCAAGCAAGAAAGCCAGCCTTGGTGTACGTGTAGTGCGTGAAGCAAATGACTGTAAGATCGCCAATGCACATGAAGGCCGCGCAGCACATGTCGCTGGTTTGTCACCCAACGATATCATCATCGCGATCAATGGTTTGCGTGTGACTGCTGCAGATGCTGCCGATAGTTTGGGTACAGCGCTCGGTCGTTATCGCGTGGGGGAGACTGTGCAGATTCACGCCTTCCGCCGCGATGAGTTGTTGACGGTGCAAGCTAAATTGCAGGCGGATGATGTACCCGCTGTAACTTTGGCAGTGCAGGCGTCAGGCAAGTCTGCTAGTTTGCTGAGACCAAGCTATCAAAAACCAGGCAAGAAGTAAGTTTGTAGTTTCTTAAAAAACCGCCGTAAAGCCAGATGCTTTGCGGCGGTTTTTATTTTTTTGCGAAACCTTGACATAGCCCCTTCAGATTATGGGGAAATATCCTCAGCCAATTACCCAAACACCTTTGCCAGTTCCGCCCCAGGGTTCTCCGCCCGCATAAAGGCCTCGCCCACTAAAAATCCATGCACATTTGCTTCCCGCATGCGGGTGACGTCCTCTGCTGACATGATGCCGGATTCGGTAATGACCAGTTTGTCTGGCGTAATCCTTGGCAGCAAACCTATCGTCGTATCCAGGGAAACTTCAAACGTACGCAGGTTACGGTTGTTAATGCCCAGCATAGCTGTCTTGAGTTTCAAGGCTGTTTCCAGTTCTTGCGCATCATGTACCTCAACCAGCACACCCATGCCCAGTTCATGTGCGCATGCTTCCAGTTCAGCCATCAGGCCATGATCAAGGGCAGAGACAATAAGCAAGATGCAATCAGCACCCCAGTGTCTGGCCTGGTAGATCTGGTAAGGATCTATCATGAAATCCTTGCGCAATGCTGGCAGGGCGCAAGCAGTACGCGCCTGTTGCAGATATTCAGGTGCACCCTGGAAGAACTGCACGTCCGTCAGCACAGACAAACAGGCAGCACCATGTTCAGCATAGCTTTGCGCAATCTCTGCTGGGTGAAAGCCGGGACGCAGCACGCCTTTTGAAGGTGAAGCCTTTTTAATCTCGGCGATCACCGCTGCCTTGCCGGCAGCAATCTTGCCACGCAAGCTGCTTTCAAAACTGCGCAAATCAGCTTGCGCTTCCTTGTCGGATTCAACTTCTGCACGCAGGCTGGCAAAGGATTGATATCTCTTGGCTGCTGCCACTTCATCCGCTTTGACTGCGAGAATTTTATTCAAAATATCAGACATGGGCTTACTTCCCTAATTGCTGGGTGACTTCAATAAACTGTTCCAGCTTGGCCTTGGCTGCGCCAGATGCGATAGCTGATTGAGCTAGTTTGACACCACCAGCAATCGACGTTGCTATGCCCGCACCGTACAGGGCAGTACCTGCATTCAGGGCAACGATGTCAGTCGCTGCACCTTCAACATTGTTCATCACGTCGAGTATCTTGGCTTTTGATTCATCTGCACCAGAGACGCGCAGATTGCGGTTGGATACCATCTGCAAGCCAAAGTCCTCCGGGTGGATATCGTATTCGCGGATTTCACCATTCACCAGTTCGCCCACCATGGTCGGTGCGCCCAGTGAGACTTCATCCATATTGTCTCGCCCCCATACCACTATCGCATGTTGCGCGCCGAGGCGTTGCAAGACGCGTACTTGTATACCCACCAGGTCAGGGTGGAATACGCCCATCAAAATATTTGGTGCGCCTGCAGGATTGGTCAATGGCCCCAGGATGTTGAAGATGGTACGCACACCCAGTTCACGACGCACTGGTGCAGCATGCTTCATCGCCGCATGGTGATTAGGTGCAAACATGAAACCTATGCCGGTTTGTGCTATCGACTGGGCGATCTGTTCAGGCTTGAGATTGATATTCGCACCCAAAGATTCGAGTACATCAGCACTGCCGGAGGATGAAGACACACTGCGACCGCCATGTTTGGCGACGCGTGCGCCAGCAGCGGCGGTGACAAACATGGATGCGGTAGAAATATTGAAGGTATGCGCGCCATCGCCACCTGTACCGACGATATCGATCATGTTGTCCGTATTGGCCAGCGGCACCTTGGTCGAAAATTCACGCATGACCTGGGCGGCGGCAGTGATCTCACCTATGCTTTCTTTCTTGACGCGCAGGCCCATGGTCAGCGCTGTGATCATGACTGGTGACATTTCGCCACCCATCAATTTACGGAACAAAAACAACATTTCATCGTGAAAAATCTCACGGTGTTCAATCAGGCGTGTCAGTGCTTCTTGTTGAGAGATGGTCATGATGCTGTTCCAGTCAAAAAGTTTTTCAGCAGGGCATGGCCATGCTCGGACAATATGGATTCGGGATGGAATTGCACGCCTTCGAGATTGAATTCCTTATGGCGCACACCCATGATTTCGCCGTCATCTGTCCATGCGGTCACTTCCAGGCAATCCGGCAGACTGGCGCGTTCTATCGCCAGGGAGTGGTAACGGGTAATCGTGTAAGGGCTGGGCAAATTCCTGAAGACGCCAACGCCAGTATGGGCAATCGCAGAAGTCTTGCCATGCATGACTTGCTTGGCGCGGATGACTTTGCCGCCAAAGGCTGCACCTATGGCCTGGTGACCAAGGCAGACACCGAGGATAGGCGTCTTGCCGGCAAAGCGTTCTATGACGGCGATGGAAACACCTGCTTCGGCCGGTGTACAAGGGCCGGGGGAAATGCAGATGTGATCAGGATTAAGTGCCTCGATTTCAGCAATCGTAATTTCATCATTACGATAGGTACGCACATCTTCACCCAGCTCGGCAAAATACTGTACCAGGTTGTAGGTGAAGGAATCGTAGTTGTCTATCATCAGTAACATAAGTAAGACCTCTTAATACAGCGTAAGGGATGACTGGGCGGCAATCAGGTGACAAGTTTGGTCTGGCATTTTATTTAAATCTCCCCATCCAGGCCATCTTGCACTTGTTCTGCTGCACGCAATACGGCGCGTGCCTTGTTTTCGGTTTCTTGCCATTCCATTTCAGGTACTGAATCAGCCACTACGCCAGCCGCTGCTTGCACATACAGCATGCCGTCTTTTAAAACGCCGGTTCGGATGGCAATCGCCAGATCCATTTCGCCGCCGAAGGACAGATAACCGCAAGCACCGCCATAAATGCCGCGTTTAACTGGTTCCAGTTCATCGATGAGTTCCATGGCTCTGACTTTCGGCGCGCCAGACAAGGTGCCAGCCGGGAAGGTGGCTTTCAATACATCGAGGTTGGACAAATCCGCCTGCAAGACACCTTCTACATTCGAGACGATGTGTTGCACATGTGAATATTTTTCGATGACCATCTGATCAGTGACCTTGACGCTGCCAGTCTGGGCGATCCGGCCTATGTCATTGCGGGCCAGGTCTATCAGCATCACGTGTTCGGCGATTTCTTTCGGGTCAGCCAGTAATTCTTTGGCCAGTTCTGCATCGCGCTCTGGTGTTGCGCCGCGTGGACGTGTGCCAGCCAGTGGGCGTATTGTGACTTTCTTGCTGCCATCGTTCAGGCTTTCATTGCGCACCAGGATTTCTGGCGATGCACCTATGATTTGCATGTCGCCAAAATTATAGAAATACATATACGGCGAAGGGTTCAGTGAACGCAGGGCGCGGTACAGTGATAGCGGTGAATCGACATAGGGTTTCTTGATGCGCTGGCCCACCTGCACTTGCATGAGGTCACCAGCCATGATGTATTCCTTGGCTTTTTCTACCGCCTTCAGATAATCTTCCTTGGCAAACTCGCGTATCGATTCTGTACGGACGGACGCCGATGTGACAGGCGCATCAACACTACGGCGCAACATCGCGCGCAAGTCTTTCAGGCGTTGGCGGGCTTTGGACCAGGCTTCTGGCTGGGTAGGGTCGGCATACACGATAAGATAGAGTTTGCCGGATACATTGTCGATGACAGCCAGTTCTTCAGTCAGCAATAACTGTATCTCTGGCAGGCCCAGATCATCTTTTGGTGCCTTGCCAGCAAGGCGTTTTTCTACATGACGTACGGCGTCGTAACCAAAATAGCCAGCCAGGCCACCGCAAAAACGTGGCAGGCCAGGGCGCAACGCAACCTTGAAACGTGCCTGGAATTCGGCAATGAAATCCAGCGGGTTCATCTCGCGGCTTTCTATGACCTGGCCGTTTTTCAGGACTTCGACTTTTTCACCAAAGCTCCGCACCAGGGTATTGGCAGGCAAGCCTATGAAGGAATAGCGGCCAAAGCGCTCGCCACCCATGACGGATTCGAGCAAGAAAGTGTTTTTGCCGCCGTTTTGGGTCTGTGCAAGTTTTAAATATAAGGTGAGTGGGGTTTCCAGATCGGCGAAGGCTTCCGCAATCATGGGGATACGGTTGTAGCCTTGCGCGGCCAACGATTTGAATTCGAGTTCGGTCATGGTTTTCTTTCAACCGCCTGCCTGCTCCTGAAACTTGTACACGCGTCTGCAACAGCAGCCAGCAGCGCACGCAAATTCGCTCAAGAGAGTATGGACGGGTAAGACAGATTGATATAACAAGCAAGAAGATGTGCTGGGGATGTGCACAGCCACTCGCGGCATTCGTGTATTAACAGAATTGCCAGCGTCGCCATAGCCAGGCCTCAAAAGTGCCTGGAGTGATCATGGAACGTTTGTTATCGATGAACATTCGTTATGTGAATGGTTTGAAAGTCAATGAGAGTTTTTCGCTGACAGCAGTTGTGCTGCTACCAACAGGGTTTCGACTATACCATCACTTTGAATATTTTGTACAGCTTCGCCGTGGTTGTATCCATACGGCACTGTCAAGACCGGGCAACCGGCAGCGCGGGCAGCAATCGCATCATTGCTGGAGTCGCCTATGGCCAGCACTTGTGACGGTGGCAAGCCCAGAGACTTGCAGGCTTCCAGCATGGGCAGGGGATCAGGTTTCTTTTTTGCAAAGCTGTCGCCGCCATAGACTTGCTCAAAATAATGGACTATTTCCTTCTTTTCCATCAGCGGCAGTGCAAAGGCCAGTGGCTTATTGGTAACGCAGACCAGGCGCAGACCCAGATTGCGCATGGCTTGCAGGCCTTCATGCACCTCAGGGTAAAGCTGGCTGTGGTCACCATTGATAGCCAGGTAATGACGCTGGTAAGCAGCCAATGCTTCATCAAAGCGTGCTGCTACGCCAGAGGTATCAAAATCCAGGGCCAAGACTTGCTGGATCAGATTTTCCGAGCCTTTGCCCACCATGGTCTTGATGACATCTAGCGTCAGTGGTCTCAGCGCAAAGTCTTCGCGCATGCGGTTGATGGCGACCAGAAAGTCTGGTGCGGTATCTATCATGGTGCCATCGAGATCAATGATGGCGGCTTTGATGTGGCTGAACATGGCGGGGGCGATTAGATATAGGCTTTCCACCTGACGTGGCGAAAAGCCTGAAGATGAAATTGAGGATTAAACCTTGGACAACTCAACACGCATGGCATCAATGATAGCCTTGTAGTCGGGTTTGCCAAAAATGGCAGAACCTGCAACAAAGGTATCGGCACCAGCACGGGCGATTTCTGCGATATTCTCGATTTTGACGCCGCCATCCACTTCCAGCATGATGTCGCGGCCAGATTCATCAATGATCTTGCGGGCTTGCGCGATTTTCTTCAGTGTATGCGGGATAAAGGTCTGGCCACCAAAACCCGGGTTGATCGACATGATCAAAACGATATCGACTTTATCGATGACATTTTCCAATACATGCAGCGGTGTCGCCGGATTGAATACCAGGCCAGTCTTGCAACCATGGTCACGTATGATTTGCAGGCTGCGGTCTATATGTTCCGATGCTTCCGGGTGGAAGGTGATGATATTTGCACCTGCCTTGGCAAAGTCGGGGATGATGCGGTCCACCGGTTTGACCATCAGATGCACGTCAATAGGCACTTGCACATGCGGGCGTATCGCTTCGCACACCATGGGGCCTATGGTCAGGTTGGGCACATAGTGATTGTCCATGACATCAAAATGGATCATGTCAGCGCCAGCGGCGACGACATTGCGGACTTCTTCTCCCAGACGGGCGAAATCGGCAGACAATATACTGGGAGCAATGCGGAAAGTGGTCATGATGGAATCGTGCTTGAAAAAGATATGCTATTTTACCTTGTGAGGGCAAGCGGCTGTTGTCTTCGTCTGGCACAATGACCGTAATTCATCATGAAAGAAAATTATGGCAGCGTATGAAATAAGTGTATCGGTGGCAACGCAATACCTAAAAGACCAGTCCGATCCTGAGCAAAACAATTTCGTTTTTGCCTACACTATTACCATCAAAAATACCGGCACCGTGGCGGCGCAAGTGATTTCTCGCCACTGGATCATTACCGATAGCACCAACCATGTAGAAGAAGTCAAAGGGCTGGGGGTAGTCGGCCATCAACCCTTTTTGGCACCAGGACAAAGCTTTGAATACACCAGCGGCAGTTCACTAAGAACACCACAGGGCAGTATGAAAGGCACTTATTTCTGCGTTGCAGAAGATGCCCATCGTTTTGAGGCAGAGATACCCGAGTTTGTCCTGTCTTTGCCGCGTACCCTGCACTGATACTTGCATGGCGCAGGCTTATTGCGGATTTTCATTATCCTGGCTTTGCTTGTTATGTTCTATCGGCTTTTTATCTTCTTTGGGTGGTGTTTCTGGTGTACGGCCATGAAACATCGTCCACCAGACGATAAAAATCAGCATGAACATTGCAACGCCTGCTTCCAGCGCTAATAACCACATCGCATCCACCTCGCTCAATAAAGTAAGCGCATTGTACCTGCTAATTTGTGTGCTTATTTGCGTCCCTCATTACAGGTGCTGGTTCGGCGCATTACAATAGACATACCGGCATTCATGCTGCATAACCCTACTCAATAAAATCAGGAGCATCTATGACATACGAATGTATTTTGACTGAAACCCGCGACAAAGTCGGTTTGATCACCCTGAACCGCCCCAAAGCCATGAATGCGCTGAACGATCAGCTCATGGATGAGCTAGGTCTGGCGCTCAAAGCTTTCGACAAGGATGAAAATATCCACTGCATCATCCTGACAGGTAGTGAAAAAGCCTTTGCCGCCGGTGCCGATATCGCTGCCATGGTGGGCTATAGCTTCATGGATGCCTATAAAGATGACTACATCACCCGCAACTGGGAAACCATGCGCCAGATCCGCAAGCCAGTCATCGCTGCTGTTGCTGGCTATGCTTTGGGTGGCGGTTGCGAAGTTGCCATGATGTGTGACTTCATCATCGCCGCAGAGAATGCCAAGTTCGGCCAGCCAGAAATCAAGCTCGGTACTTTGCCTGGTGCTGGCGGTACCCAGCGCCTGCCGCGTGCGATATCCAAATCCAAAGCCATGGACATGTGCCTGACTGCGCGCATGATGGATGTGGTCGAAGCCGAACGCGCAGGCCTGGTATCACGTGTCGTGCCATTGGATAAGCTGATGGAAGAAGCTTTCGCTGCTGCGAATGTAATTGCCTCCATGTCCTTGCCCATCATCATGATGGCCAAGGAGTCTGTGAATCGAGCTTATGAAACTACCCTGTCAGAGGGTATACAGTATGAACGCCGTTTGTTCCAGGCCAGCTTTGGAACCGAAGACCAGAAAGAAGGTATGCAGGCTTTCCTGGAGAAGCGTCCGGCTGTATTTAAGAATAAGTAAGTTACGCTTCAGCGGCAGACTCATAAAAGTGCTCTATATATAGCATCAACAATATAGAGCACTCAATAACTCAAAACAGTAGCAATCTAGTTACCCCAACCCCGTCGCTCCTGCGCAGGCAGGAGCCCAGCGTCGTCCGTTGATAAGTAACTACATATATAAATAAGGAAGCCTAAGGGTGCGCGCAGCGCACCCTTTAGTTTTTGCGTTTATGTACGTTGATGTGTCATTCAATAAACGAAGTAAATAATTACCGATAAAAGCTTGCGGAGGCGGGCAGTAGTTTGCTATAGTTCGCCTCCCGCTGAAGAGCGGGAAGAGAATGGAAGCAAAGTAACAAAGCTGGTGAAATGAGCGATTGAACAAATTGCGGAAAAAACTGGCAACTGTGAACACCGAACAACAGTTTTATACGCTTGAGAAAGCGAAACAAAACGAAGTGAAATCAAGGTGTTGACAGCGTAAGTAAAATGCCCCATAATCTCGTTTCTCTGCTGCTGACGCACACAACGCTGCGACGCAAAACTGGATGAATAAGTAGTCCGGTTAGGTAGAAAAGAATACGGTTCTTTAACAATTAACAGTCAATAAATGTGGGCACTTGGTGAAGCGCACCAATTCATTTCGGTGAATTGGAATGCTTAAATAATATAGCAAGTGTTCACAAGAAGTATAAAGCAAGACGGTGATTTAGAAATAAGTCACTGAACTGTCAGTATTTTGAGTGAGCGATGTGTCAGTCACATGACACAGACAGAAATGTCACAAAACAGAGATTAAACTGAAGAGTTTGATCCTGGCTCAGATTGAACGCTGGCGGCATGCCTTAC
>NZ_JACOFX010000015.1 GCF_014284125.1 Undibacterium umbellatum
GTCTTGGGTAAGATGTGTGTATGTCATTTCGGGCAACTTTGACTTGGAGGTCTGGAAGTTCGGATGCTACCGCATCTTCCCATTCAAACCAATTTAGCTTCTGTTGCACTTCTTATTTGAACTCGCGATTTGATATTATCGGTTGAACCAAGAAAAAATTATAGGCGCGGCAAGATCAAACCTTATACATTCGCTGACGTTGAAGAGATTGTTAACAAAGATCGCAGGTATATACGATTTTGGACATCTCATATTGAAGGTATGAGCCAGGCAGATATAGAGCAAGTTGCCAGAAGTTTTCTCAATGAAAAAGATAAGAAGAGAAAACATAGATACTTACGCTTCTTCGACCAAACTAAATTCCCATTTGACTACGCTCCCTTGCTGGCATTGGCAAGCGCAAAAAATGGTAAAAAAAATCGCAGGATAATGCATGCTGTGGATGCTCTCAGCCATTTCAGCGGCGATGAAATCCGTGCATTTGCACTTAAAAAATTTTCCAGTGAAAAAACGCCCAGAGATTACCTGAGATTACTGGTCAATAATTATCAAACCGGTGATGCAAAAATTCTGCTGGAAATCATACAGCGTTCAGATAATTTCCATCATATGCATGAACTGGTAGCGGGTATTATTGATATCTTTGAGGCCAATCCAGACCCGGAATGCAAGGCACCGCTGGAAGCCATGTACTATGGCATGAACTGTGCAATCCATAGATGGAGCGTGATAGATCTGCTAAATAGAAATGAAGTCTTGTCAGAGGAAATTGTGAAGGAACTCGCTTATGATGCGGATGAAGATTTACGAAAATTATCCCGTAATATAAAACTTTCGCGTTCAAAAATGAAAGCTTAGTGATGTTTATTTATGAGTGGTTTATACATCCAAAACTTTGAACGAATTTCTTTGTAAACCAGAATATATATTGATACTGCATGGCTAAAAATAGCTATTTAGAATTACCTGAAATTGCCGAATTGCAAAAGCAGTTTTTTCATTCCTTGAACCTGGGTACAGGTAGAGCAATGCTGCTTATGAAAGCACATCCACAGCTGGATTTTTCCAAAGAACTCATTGCGGCATCCGTTAAGAATCTCGCAAATGATGCTCAATCTGAAGGTAGCAGAGCCGATTATTTATACCCGATGATCAGGCGGGCTAAGAATAGAGCCTTGATAGAAAAAGCAGTACTTCAAAAACTCAAAAAGAAAAAATCCGACGTCTCTGATCTGAATCAATTGTGTGACCTTGCCCTGCATTTCTATCAGGATGGAAATCTTCATGCACGCGATATTTTTCTTGAGCGATTCGAGAAATCTTTTGAAGATGGCTATGAGCTTTGTGGAAATGAACGGATCTTGAAGATGGATGGTTTGCAGGGATTATTCAAGCTAGCGGAAAAGATAGGCAGGCTCCCTGAAGAAGAATGGGCATGGTATGAATATCGCTGGGATATAGACGAGTTTCAGGACGCTAATCCTGCGCTGGATGTCTTTAAAGAATTTGAGTCTGCAGCTAAGGAAAATCCCTACATCCAGAACTATTTCAAATTGATATCTGCGATAGAGCCTTTCCAACACTCACGCCGGAAAGAGCCTTCAGCCTACACGGTTAAAGATGTGGAGGAAATTATCAATCGTCCATATAAACGTGCCGGGTTTAGAAGTGTACGCACTTTGAAGATGAACCCGGAAGAGATAATCACAGTTGCCCGAAATTTTCTGGATGAAAAAGAGAAACTCAGAAAATTCAAGTATCTACGTTTTTTCTACGCGACGAAATTTCCTTTTGATTATGCGCCTTTACTAAAAATTGCGAGCGGTAAAAAAAATCATCAGACTGTGGCAGTGAATAATGCCGTGCTCGCGCTTAGCCATTTTTCTGGAGATGACATACGCGCTCTGGCCTTGAAGAAAATTCGGGAAGAGCGTATCCCCCGTGAGTACTTACATCTACTGGTTAGTAACTATCAGACAGGGGATGCAGAAATCTTGCTGGAAGTAATAGGACGAGCAAAGAATTTTGATGAAGTGCATCTTCTTGTACAGGGCATCATCGCCATATTTAAAGCTAATCCAGGGACTGATTGCAAGGCACCTCTGGAAGCAATGTACTACAGCATGAATTGCTCTATACATAGACGGGATTTGTTAGAAATTCTTGTCCAGAATGCAGTCCTGTCCGAAGAAATAGTGGAAGAACTTGCCTACGACTCGCACAAAGGTATACGAAAATTATTTCGTCAGATAAAACGCAGGCGAGCTACTCCATCTTCAATTAACCGTCATGGCCCTGACCAGACCATTTGAACGGTTAATTTCCACCAGCCGTCCCGCACGGTCGAACAGCATGATGAAGTCGCGCTGCACATGTACGCCAGGATGGTCAGCAGAGGGTAAAGCTAATTTCAGCAAAGTTTTTCCCAACGCCAGATTTTTTACTTCCCAGAGCGTGATCCCGTCATTGGTCGATGCGACAAAGATCATGCCATCTTCCAGATGAACTTCCGGGGCTTGTTGTGAAACACCCGTGTTCACTTCGAAACCAGCTACCAGACTGGATTTCGCCAGCAAGATGGCATTGCTGTCACCATTGCTTTTCAAATAGATTTTGGCGGGCTCGTCGGCATTGTCGACTGGCAGTATGCGCCATACATCTGAGTCTGGCAAAACCCATGAATCGCGCTGATTAAGGCGACGGCTGGGCAGCAGATAACGCCATTGCTCGAAGCCGTCGTCTGTACCGATCAGCAGGGTTTGTGCATGGTTGTTCTCCGCGTAGGCGAATATCTCCCCGGGCAAGTCAGCAATTTGCCAGACCACATACAATTTATCGACACTGGTATCTATCGCCAGCAGGCGATTGTTCATCACCACGTTCCAGTGCAGGCCATCATAACGGCGCGACCAGAATGTCAGCGGCATGTTGAGCCAGTCAGCGACGCTGCGGCTCTGCAAGTCTATGCGGCTGATGCGCATGCTGCTGTCCCGTTTCGCCAGCACCAGTGCGCGTTGTCCATTATCAGACAATACCAGGTGGTGTGCCGGGATGGGGTAGTGTGCCAGTTGCTTGCCGACCTGGTTGACTATGCTGACGCCGCTTTCCCCCAGGGCAAGCAAGTAATGGCCATCTGGCAAACGGCAGGCATCATGGATACGCATCAGACCACGTTCTTCAAACAGCATTTCCAGCGGATCTCTCCTGGCGATGAAGGCTATGGTTGCCGTATCCACAGGCAGGTTCAGGGCAGGCAGGTCGGCACGCAAAACAGCGGCGTCGGCAAATTCAGTCAGACGGGTGATATCCTGTTTCTGCAATTGATTCAGGCCAGCAGAACGTTCTGCCAGTACATGACGCAAGACTTCAGCCGCCAGCCTGGTGCTGGCAGGTGAACGCTCTTTAAGAGTCATCAATTCCAGTGCCAGCCTGGCGCGCAATTGTGCACCAGATTCGCCTGGCATATCCAGGATGTGCCTGATGCTGGCTTCACTCTGTTTCAGGTCTGACACTTGCAGGGACAACTTTCTGGTCAGTGCACGTACACCCAGTATGCCACCCGCCCGTTCAGCCTGAGACAACCATGACAGTGCTTGCTCGCGCTCTTCTTCCAGTGGCCACAATATCTCAGCGGCATCAGCCAGGTCACCTCTTGCTGCCACGGCCTGCGCCCAATGTTTGCGCAGCTCGCGGCCTTCTTTTGCATGCTTTTTATCCAGCAGATGCACGGCTTCTGCAAAGCTGTTGAATAGACGGGCAATGCTGGCTGCCCGTTCAAAATCACCTGCCAGCCACCACAGGCGCACGCGTATTTCTGCCGCCAGTTCCAGCGTATCAGCCAGTTCTGCGGCTTGCTTTATCCTATCTTTGCTTTCCAGGTAAGTGACGGCCTCCGTACCTGACTTCAGCAGCTCTGCCAGCACGAATACTGCTTCATCAATCTTGCCTTCCCTGTCCAGGCGCTCGAAAGTACGACGGTACAATTGCCGCAAATGCTCTTGCACACTGTCGCCAAAATTGATGCTGGAACTCATCCCGCTACCATTGCTGATGCTGAGATTGTCGCGCCTTCTGGGTATGCCGAAAGCCTGGCGCGTATTCTTTTTTTGCAAGGAATCCAGTGGTATGGCGTGACGCAATGCTTCGTTCAAGTCGCCGCGCTCAAACATGTCCATCATCTCGCTCAAGAATTTGGCCTGGCGTTTCCCCAGCAATTTGGAGATGCTGGACATGCTTGCTATTTTTTCGGCAAAGTCTGCCAGCTTTTGTGCCAAAGGGGACAGCTCTTCTGACTTGGCAGATGCTCCCCATGCCTGATCTTTTCCTTTTCGGCGGAAATCGACAAGATTGCTTAACCAACTAGCCATCAAGCCCAGCGCACTGAGTGCAACAGACCCGACTCTTTGTGACAAGGGGTTTTTTTGATACGCATCCTCAGGTAGCTTTCCTCCTTCAATGAGCTCGGCGGTTTCATCCAGAAATGCTTTTTGCTTGTCACTGGCTGGTGGAATCGCGTCCCCAAGTATGTCCCGTATGTCTTTGCCTGGTGCTGGCTCTTCGATGGTGGATTGTTGCCCTGCTTTAGGAAACGCCAGTGGCGTGCGCACGCTAATTGCACTCAGGTCCAGCCATGCAGACGGATCTATCCTGTCAGTCAGAGTCAGTGTTGTTGTTTGAATTTGCGCACCAGCTACCAGGCAAAAGCTATTGCTGGAAATCGCCGCAAATTCATCTGCATGCAGAGGTGCGCTCGTCAAAATCCCATTGACTTCAGCGATGGCCAGGCCGTCCAGCCCGGCACAATGCAGGTACCGCTTTTGGGGAAATTCGAGGAAATATCCCTTGAATACTTTATATAGTCGTGAACCTGGCTGCCAGTGTTGCAGGATGCGTGACCGTGCCCGGTCTTCTCCTATCAGGTCAGGGTCAAACCAGATGCCGCGCAATTCGCGTGTGCCATCAAACAGGGGGCGCCGTACAGCGGGCTTCATGTTAACACTCCATCCGTTGTCACATTGAGTAACAGCGCTTCTTCTTTCAGTCCGCGTACTTTGATAGTCAGGGTATTTTGCAAGACCCATGCAAGGCGGCCACTGTCTGCATCCATGCTGATTTTGGCGATAGCTTCGGCTGACTTATGCAAATCAGACTGTTTGGTCTGGCCGATGAATTGTATGCTGTGTTTGTCCTGGCTCAACACCACCAGGCCAAAGTCATCTTCACCATGGTGCAGCATGCTGGTGACACCCACGACTTCCAGAGTAGAAGGAATGGTCTTCACGACATGGGCATTCGATGTCCCTATCCACCATTCATTTTCACTGATTTGCAATGCCAGCAGCCCGTGTTCGAAATTGGTGGCATAGGACCAGGAATATTCATTGCCGAATAAAATGCGTTGTCCCACATGAGGGATAGTTGCCACTGATAGAGGCGTATCTTCATGAGCGTGCCAGCGGAAAATTTTTGTACCGCCATTTTCAGCCACTGAATACAACAGACGTTGAGCAAGAAAATCCGAACCGATGACATTGCTGGCTATGGATTTGAAGCGTGGCTCTGAGGGTTCAAGCTTACGGCTTCCCACCACATTTGTTGATTCAATCAGTGATTCCCAGCACACCAGATGCTGGTCTATGTCCTGCACGAACACCCTGGCGACGCTGCGTGTATTTTTTCTGGATTCCATGAAGTAAGTTGGCAACCAGCGCGTGCCACCAATTGAAGCCCTGAAGTATTTCATTTCAGGTCTTTGTACCACTACTTTTTTAGAAGAGAAATGCTGGCTAGGGAAGCCATGAAAACTTAGTTCCAGCCCGTCAGCCGCAATGTATGCCAGGTTCTTCCCCATAACACTTGCCGCCAGGATACTGCCCTTGGACGGCAACCTGACATGGCGAAATTTTCCTGGTGCCGCACGCACGGACTGCGGCACGTTGTAAATGATGATGCCACCATCCAGTTGCGGTACTGCCAGCCAGCAGCCTTTACTGGCAAAGCGTGGGGCTTGTTTTAATGAAGGCCGGTTCTTGCCGTTTCTTATATGAGCCAGGCCATCCAGGCGTTTGAAGGGTTCGCGCAAGATGCGTATGGCTACGTCGCTGGCGGGCAACTCCAGCGAGATTTCCCGCTCATTATTGCGCTGGCTGAGTAAGACTTGTAGCAGCTGCAAACTACTGTCTGCCCTGCTGTTGAACAGATCAAGCTTGATATTGAGCAGGCTGCTGGCACGTTTGATGCGTGCAGTGTGGGCAGCTGATATTTGCCAGCAGTCGCAGCTATTTTTATCCTGTTCTTTTAATAGGGTATCCCAGGCATCAAGCTCAGTGGTTGTGGCGTTGCGCAAACTCTTACTGGTCAGCAAAGCCTTGATGGCCTCGCGCCCCTGAGTCTCATGCAAGACGCCGGGGTTTTGCAATATCCCCCATTTGAAATGCGCGCCAGCTTCTTCTGCGCGGCGTGACAACAAAATGAATAGTACAACATGGGCCAGGCGCGGTTCACCCAATTGCATGGGCCCGGCATCAAACAAGGCAATGCAAACTTGTGAACGCAGACGTATATCTGGTTCTGTTCCCAGGAATAATAATTCACCACTTGCTGCACGTCGTATGAATTCATCAGGCTCGGCATCGGCAAACAGCCACTCTGTCATCAGCAGCCGATCATAATTCCCTCGCTGCACGATGTTGCCTATGCCCACGGGCTCGTCATTAGTCCGTTGTGAAGCGAATTTCAGACGCCCGACCAAGGGATCAAGGCGTAACAGCATTTGCCCGATAGCTTCGGTCAATTCGGGCGGGAATAGCGTCAGCCAGTCGCGCCACGGTTCCAGCGCCCTGGGTAGAGGCAACTGGGGTTGTAGTTGTGCTTGCAAATCAACTTGCTGGACAAGCGGGTTCATTCAAGTTCCTGCAATAGCCAGAGCAGCAAATCAGCAGACAGGTAGACAGCATCTGCCAGCGGGATGATTTGTTCTGGCTGGTTCAATAAGAGTATGGGGTGCGCACCCAGCCGCCTGGCAAGTGCTGCCTGCACCAGATCAGCAGAGAGACTGGGACCAGTATGCGTAGGCAGCCAGAGGTCGCGTGCTTGGGGATGCGGTGCGCAATACTGCACGCCATCCAGCCATGGTAAGATATCTGGTGGCCCCAGCACGACCAGCATGTCGCGGCTGGCGACGACAGACAAACGGCTCAGCTCATTTGCCGCCAGCGTTTGCAGCTTGTGCAGCAACTGCCTGGCGACACCGGCAAGCGCTATTAGACCTGCCGGTGCGGGCGCTTGTTCATTGGCTACCCATTCCAATACTGCCATCAGTCTGATTCCAGGGCAGCGATCAGTTGTTCGCGTCGTTCTTCCAGCTCTGCCGGCAAGCCTGTCTTGACAAAATTGGCATCAATTTCGCGCAGCAAGGCTTCTGCTGATTTCTGGAAATCATCGCTATCAGCATTCGCCAGCAAACTATCTGCTGTTTCTGCCAGGCGTGCTATGCGTGCCAGCGGCTGTTGCACGGCTTCTTCCACTACGGCTTGCAGTAAAGGGTGGCGGGCCTGTGCCAGCAAGTCACGCAATACTTCGCGGGCATTGCGCTGGCCTGCTGCGGTAGGAATGACGTAGACCAGCGGCCATAAGTCTGCCCTGGTCGCGACCTGGCGGCCAGCCAGCACGGTGGCGGCGGCGATCAATTGCTGCGCCTTGACGATGCGGCGGTCGGACAATAAGACATTGGACTCGCGCAATTGGCGTATTGCCTGTGCCAGGTCACTCCGTACTTCTGCCATGTCTACCAAAGGCACTGCACGATTCAAAATATCAAGACTGCCCAGGTCTGCCTTGGGTACTACAGTACGGTGATTGACTTGCCAGCCCCCTTCCAGCAAGTCTTCCAGGCGTGCATCTGGCACTGCCTCTACAAACACATGCAACAGGAAACGGTCAGCAAAAGCGGCCAGGCCTTCATCTTCCGGCAAGCCATTGGCTGCACCTACACAAATACGCAAAGGGCATTTGATGCGGGTATGGCCGCGCTTGAACTGGCGCTCATTGAGCACACCTAGCAGGGTATTGAGAATGGCCGTCGAACCGAGAAAGACTTCATCGAGGAAGGCAATCTCTGCTTCTGGCAACATGCCGGCGATATCGGTCTCTACCGTGCCTTCACGCAATTTTGTCAGATTGACGGGGCCAAACAATTCTGATGGTTCAGTAAAGCGCCCCAGCAGATATTCAAAATATTGCCCACCCAGGCTTTGTGCAACACGACGCACAACCGCGCTTTTTGCCGTACCTGGTGGACCGATGACCAGCAAATGTTCTTGTGCCACCGCGCCCAGTATCATCAGTTCTGCCAGTTGCTCACGGTCGATCAAACCTGTGGTGGCTTCCCTTATGGCGTCCCTGATGCGCGACGAAGCTTCCTGGCTTGCTTCACGTATTCTTTCTTTCAAACTTGCTGTTGACTCTTGCATGGGTGAATGTGCTTTGATAGTAGGATGGGTGGCAAGAGCAACTTAAGTACCAGATGATTGCCCGGGTGCCTGATTATAAACCGCCTCGCTGCTGTTCAACTGGATAGGCCATGCCTTGCCAGCGCGTGAAGGTGGGCAAAGGGCAGAACTACATTTGCTGAAAAAGATGGGTGTGATTGCGGCTGACTTCCAGTTTCTCTGCATGGCCTTTCAAGCCTATCAACTGACGGCCACGGAAATCGCGGGTGACTTCAGCAATGGCAGAGACGCGCACCAGGGTGGAGCGGTGTATGCGCCAGAACTCTTTGGGATCGAGTTCGTCTTCCAGCTCTTTCAGTGATTTTCGTATCAGGTATTCAGCCTGCTCAGCCTGCACCAGGGTATATTTTTCGTCGGAGCGGAAAAACAAAACTTCCTTGGTGCTGACCATGCGCAGGCTGGTGCCTACGCTGGCCTGTATCCAGCGCAGGTATTCACGTTTCTGGCTTTGCTGCTGCATTAATTGCGTCAGCATTTGTTCGACCTGCTTTGCCTGGTCGCTGGCGGTATTGGTGGCGGCTGGCGCTGTTTTTTCTTGCTGGCGCTGTTGTAATCGCTCTTGCAGGCGCTGGCATGTGCCAGCCAGCCTGTCGGCTTCTACTGGCTTCAACAGATAATCCATGGCACCGCGCTCGAATGCCTGTATCGCGTATTCATCGTAGGCAGTGACAAATACTACCAGTGCCTGTTTAGCCAACATGCTGGCGGCTTCTATGCCGTTCTTGCCGGGCATGCGTATGTCGAGGAAGATGATGTCGGGACGCAGCTCTTCAGCCTGCTCTATCGCGACGATGCCATTAGCCGCTTCCGCAATAATGGACAAATCTGGCCATACTTGTTGCAAGCGTGCGCGTAACTGGTCGCGCATGGGGCTTTCATCATCGACTATCATTGCAGTGGCGGACATGCTCTTACCTGGTGTTGGATTGTGGAATGAGTAAGAATAATGTTCTTACTGCTTTGTGTCTACAGGCACGAGTATGCCGACGATAGCGCCACCAGTTTGCGGTGCTTCAATGACGAGTTGCGCCTTGCCTGAATACAGGACTTTCAGGCGTTCCCGTATATTCGTCAGGCCCATGCCATCGTCGGCATGCAGGTCAAAGCCCATGCCATTGTCGTTGACCTCTACCAGCAATTGACCGTCTACTTTCTTGGCCGTGATGCTGATGTGGCCGCCTGTAGTCTTGGGTTCCAGCCCATGTTTGATGGAATTTTCGACCAGAGTTTGTATCATCATCGAAGGGAAGGGCAAAAATTCCAGTTCAGATGGCAAGTCTATATCGTAAGTCAGTCTTTCCTGCATGCGAGCCTGCATGATGTTCAGGTAGGCGCGGCACATGTCCATTTGCTGGCCCAGTTTGCCATTACCTTTGTCGCGCATTTGCGGCATGGCAGAGCGCAGGTATTTGATCAAGTGCTGGTGCACTACCGTGGCCTGTGCCGGATTCGTTTCTATTAACTGGCCGATCAGCGCCAGGGTATTGAACAGGAAATGTGGTTCTATCTGTGCCTGCAAGGCGGCCATTTCTGCTTCCAGCACTCTTCTTTCCAGCGCTTCGACATCGGCACGGGTGGCAGCGGCAGTGGCGGCGATTTCTGCACGGCGCTTGCCGCCTGCCAGGCTTTTGATGATGATTGAGGCAAATACCAGCATGGGCATCAGGCCACCCAGACCAAGTGCGCCTCCTATGATCATTGCCACCAGCGAGATGCCCAGTAAGGATGACCAGGGAACCACAGCCAGCCAGTCAAAGAACTTCCACCAGACTACGGTCACGGTGTCGGTGACATCCATGATGAAGTTCAGTACCTTGTTATCGTCGCGATGCTTCATACTAGTTTTCCGTTCGCTGCTTAAATGTCAAAGCGGCTTATTCAGTTTGTGGGCTTGTTTCAGTCTTGTCTTTGTCGGCAAACAATTTGACGATGATAGCGCCAAACACTGCGCCATTCGCCAATGCTGAGAGATGCAGAATGCCACCAGCGATCAAAGTCAGGACAGAAGTCAGCAACAGTTTTTTCCATGAAGCCTGCATTACCCAGGTAAAGGCATGGCGGCCTACATATTTGAATGCATCAGCCAGGTTTTTTACAAAGGCAAGGATAGGGTTGTTTGTGTTGTTCATGTTATCGCTCCTGTTAGTTTCTGTTTCAACGGTGACCAAAGTAGTGTTTTCAGTTTGAGAACTCATTTTCTTCTCCTGTTTGCTGGATGACTCACTGCATCCATGTAGGCAGAATAGCAGGCACTCTTATAAGGCAATAGTCTGCTGCGACTAACAGTAACTTGATCAGGTTTAACGGTAGTTTTTCAGGATGAATGGGAGACCAGGCAAGTCCTGGCCTGAAGAAGCTCGCTGCGCAAGTGGCAAACAAGCTTTTTTCCAAAAGAAGGTTTTATTTTTTACATAACATCAGTCTGTCAAAACCCAGGCCAAAACCTATGCCTTGCTTATAACTGCCGCCACCGACTACCTGCTTTTGCGCACCCAGGGCAGGGACAGAGATTTCAAAACCCGCCTCTGTGTAGAACTCATTTCATAAATAGGGTGAGATGCGTTTGCCTCATAACGTGGGCTGGCAAGGCGGACGAGGCAGTCAATAGCGGTGCTATTGATAACGAGTCCAACGCAGTCCAGCACGCGTTATGAGGCAAACCCTTCGGGAACTAACGATTTGGGCGCATTGCAGCGTTGCGCCCTTTGCTAAGGCAGGAGCCTTAGCTGCAGGTCACGCCTTGCACTGCATCCCAAATCGTCTTGTTCGCACTCACCCTATTTATGAAATGAGTTCTAGTAGTCCAGGCCGCGTTTGACAGCGGTGGCAACTTCATAGGCATTCGTTTTTAAAGCGACCATTTGTGTTGCCATGGACAGCAGTTCTTCCCGACAGGAAGGGCTATCAGGATTGATGATTTCCACCCCAAACTGGTAGAACTCCCGGTAGCGTCCTTCCTGCGGTTTTTCATAACGCCAGCAGCGTTCGAAATACCAGAGCTTTTGATTTCTTTTTTGTTTGAAGTGCTTGTCAGCGAGCAGTTGCACAGTGGCCGTAGCTTCGGGGCGCAGGCATAGTGATCTGCCTTTTTTATCAGGGAAAACATACATCTGTGACAGCACTTCAGTACCTGCCTTGTTGACATAGATATTCGCTGGTTCCAGCGATGGCAGCATGATCTCGTTAAAGCCATACGCTTCGGCGATACCGATCAGGGCATTCAGTAGGCGACGCCTCTCTTTAACTTCTTCCCCAACCAGGATGCGGACGCCGCGGCACTGCTCATCTATTCTTAATTCCATACTTGACTCCATCATTGCATTGCAACATAGCTGCTGCGCATGGGCTGGGCCCTGCTGTCAGCAGAAATAAAAAAGCCCTCTGTGCAGGCTGAGAGGGCTTTCTTAGTGATGGGGCTTAACATTCATCCAAGCAATAGCTCTCCCAGCCAGCGATGTGACTGATGTGAAGTTGCGTGCAGAAAAGATATGGCGAAAGTAGTCATGGCTTGATCATAAATTCGCTGGCTGTTTCTGTCAATCAAGAACATCAAAATACAGAAATGTGATTTCTTGATGAATTTAAGGATTTTTTTGTTACGTATTTTTACAACTTTTCAAAACTTTATTCTTTCCGCTTTGGATTTTTAAACTTAAAATTCCGCCCTGCTTAATAAACACCCAATTTTCTGGTTTTGTGAAATTTGATCTAGATATTTATAAAATATATTACTAATATATTTCCACCAGATGACATTTGCATTTGGTAAAAACAATGTCTGGCGATGTTTTTAATAGGTTTGTTCAGGCATTGATACAAGGAAGCAGCGGCATGCAAATGCATGTCTGCTGCTTTCACACATAGGGAGTCGGTAAATACCTGCTTCAAGAAATTCAGGCGGCGTCAGTCTACAAACTGACGAATGAAAAAGCCTGAAGGGGGCGGTATTGCTTAGAACTCTTCAACAATCAGGGAGACGTAATTCATGTTATATCCAAACAAAATCGCAAGCGTGGCCGGACTACTGGCGCTCAGTTTGACAGGCTTTATGCAAGTTGTTCAAGCTGCAGAAACAGAAGAGCATACGCGCTTGAAGCAAGCACCGATGCCGCATCAAAGGCAAAGTTTGCCGCCGACAGCAGAACAAAAGAAATTCAATCTGCCGCCGACAAATGCACCACGCCTGGATCTGGGCATCGTCAACAAGCAGAAAAATCTGATGGCACCACCACCATCGGCTGATTGCAAAAACATGTCGACCCTGGCTGGCTACAGCGGCGATGCACTAGCAACTTACATCGTTAATTTGCCCAGCTATGAATGCCATTACGGCTTGTTCTCATTGAATGCAACTGAAGCGGCAAAGGTTTATTCTCCCGCAAATTTCACAGCTGTGGTTAACCGCTTTGCACAAGAAGCGTCGAACTACAATGCGACCAATATGAATCTGGTCAATCTGATCATTTACTTGCGCGCCGGTTATTATTTGGCTGGCGGTAATACCATCCCGGCACCGGCTGCCAGCTTGCTGACCAGCATGCGCGGCCCTATCAAACAACTGGTCGATGGTAATCAACTGTTCAAGATCAATACCGCAGGACCAAGCACAGCAGCAGAGACTTTGAAGCTGGTGACCAATTTGCATGATGAAGCTTACTATTTGTCGAGCGTAAAAAATATCATCACGCGCTATACAAACACGCCTTCCAATCCAGCAGCGAGTGATGCCTTGAAATCCGATACTGTGGCGGATGGCTTTACAGCTGCGCTGACGGTGCTGTTCTACGGTCATTCAAGGCCAGATGCATTGCCATTGTTGCGCAATGATTTGTCGTATGCGACTACATTGAACAATTTTATCGTCAACAACAAGGCAGCCTTACTGGGCACACCACGGGAATATCAACTCAGCGACACCGAGAATGAAGCCTTCCGCTTCATGCAATATCCTAACCAGTTGTCTACGGTCAAGCCCATGGTCAAGTACCAGCTCAGTCATTCCACCATGACAGGTGCAGATGCCATGATGTGGTTGAATGCAGCCTCTGCAGTCAAATACTATGACAATGCCAATTGCGCAGAATACGGTACTTGCAATTACGAGACCACACTGGCCAATACCATACTGAAAAACAACTACACTTGCAGCCCCAGCTTGAAGATTCGTGCTCAGGACATGACAACGGCGCAGATGCAGGATTCTTGTGCCATGCTGGCGGCAGAAGAAACATATTTCCACACCATGGTGCAAAGTAAGCGTCAGCCAGTAGCTGCTGACAATAATTCGGCACTGGAAGTGGTGGTCTTTGATGACTATACCAACTATGGCAAGTATGCATCGCTGCTGTACGGTATCGACACCAATAATGGTGGCATGTATCTGGAAGGTGACCCTAGTGTTGCAGGTAACCAGGCGCGCTTTGTTGCGCACGAAGCTTCCTGGCTGCGTCCAGCTTTCCATGTCTGGAATTTGCAGCATGAATACGTCCATTACCTTGATGGCCGTTACGACATGAAAGGCGATTTTGGTGACGGTACAGTCAAACCTACAGTCTGGTGGATAGAAGGTATTGCCGAATATCTGTCCCTGAAAAACAATAACCAGAAAGCCATAGACGCAACCAGATCAGGTACAGCATACAAGCTCAGCCAGATTTTTGGCAACACTTATTCCATGCCTGATTATGTGGCACGTGCCTATAACTGGGGCTACATGGCAACCCGCTTCATGATGGAAAAACATCGCAGTGATGTCGATGTCGTCCTCGCCAAGTTCCGTGCTGGTGATTATGATGGTTACCAAGCTTATATGAACAATATAGGCACACGCTACGACAATGAGTTTGCAAGCTGGCTTACTACGGTGACTACTGCAGGTGAACCACCACTGCCAGTTGATAACAGCTTGCCTGATTGTCCAGCCGGTAGCTACCTGGGTAAAAACTGCGTGAAACGCGGTTATGTATCCAGCACACAAACCTACGCCTACATCATGGTGCCAGCCGGTGCGAAAAACCTCAAACTGACCACTAGCGGTGGTACTGGTGATGTGGATATGTATGTATCCGTGGACAAGTATCCAAGTACAGGTATCTATGACTATGCTTCCGTCAAGAGCGGTAATGATGAGAGCGTCACGATCAGCAATCCTACTGCCAACCGCTGGTACTACATCGTACTCAGCGCAAGACAGAGTTTTGCTGGTGTGAATGTGTCGGCAACGTATGACTGATAAAGCCAAACTGGCTGCTTGCTAAGCGCAAACCAGTCTGTATAAGAAAAATGTAACAAGCTGTTGGGGCAGGCATGCAAATGCCTGCCCCTTTTTTATGCAATAAACTCGCTAAAGCTGTTTTTTTGATATTCTGTACATCCACGCAATGAACGGAGCTCAATATGCATAAAAGTAGATTGGCATGTTTTGTGATTGATTGCCAGGTGGATGATATCGAGCCAGGAGTCAATTTCTGGGCTGCAGCCTTAGCTTACCCTGCCGGAGATGCGGATGACAAATACGTCGTCCTTGAGGCAACACCTACTGGCCCGAAAATGTTGCTGCAAAAGGTTGAGCACCCAAGCCGCATACACCTCGACATAGAAACCGATAACAAGGAAGCTGAGGTCCAGCGCCTGGAAAAACTCGGTGCCAAAGTCGTCAAGCTAATGGAGCACTGGGTCGTCATGGAAGCACCGACGGGACACCGGTTTTGCGTCGTTAATCCCCAGCGGCCAGATTTTCATACTGCCAGCGATGTCAACGTCTGGGAGTGATGAGGCTATCTGCTAATGTTGCGGCCAGATCTCGGCTATCCTCAATAGATTTGTAGAGCCAGGCTGGCCGAAAGGTACACCTGCTGTAATCGCAATCTGTTCGCCAACTTGCGCCAGGCCTTCCTGCCATGCAGTACGGCAGGCGGTGGCAACCAGTATGTCTTCGTTGGACACAACATCGCTGACACTGGAATGCACGCCCCATACCAGGGCCAGGCGACGGGCGGTATTCATCGTTGGGGTAATGCTGAGTATGGGTGCCATTGGCCTTTCACGTGCAGCACGCAGGCTGGTATGGCCAGACGTGGTATAGGTAACCGTAGCAACCGCACCAACAATTTGCGTGACCGAACGCAGCGCGGCGCAAATGGCATCGCCCTTATTATTTTGCGGCGCTTCATGCTGGGCGGCGACCATGTTTTTATACAGGGGATCACGTTCGACTTCACTGATGATACGGTCCATGATCTCAACTGCAGCAACCGGGTAGGCACCACTGGCAGATTCTGCCGACAGCATGACTGCGTCTGCCCCATCATAAATTGCACTGGCTACGTCAGATGCTTCAGCTCGGGTAGGCACTGGGGCAGCTATCATGGACTCCAGCATCTGGGTGGCAATGACTATAGGTTTGCCATGGCTGCGGCAAACGCGCAATATGCGTTTTTGCACACCGGGTACACGCTCTGGTGGCAGTTCCACACCCAGGTCACCACGTGCCACCATGATGGCATCTGACGCCGCGACGATCTCTTCCAGCCTGTCCAGTGCGGCCGGTTTTTCCAGCTTGGCCAGTACGCCTGCACGTCCTGCTACCAGGGCTTTGGCTTCTGCCACGTCTTCTGGTCTTTGCACAAAGGACAGGGCTATCCAGTCTGCGCCCATGTCGAGTGCAAATGCCAGGTCGCGTTTATCTTTTTCAGTCAGTGCAGGTATGGGCAAGACGGCATCCGGCACATTCACGCCTTTGCGGTCCGACAGTGCGCCGCCATTGATGACGCGGGTGCGTATGCTGTGCGCATCACTGTCCATGACTTGCAGGCGCAGCTTGCCATCGTCGAGCAATAATGCTTGCCCGGCGGTGATGACGGCAAACAGTTCAGGATGTGGCAGGCAGACCCGGTTTGCATCGCCAGGTGTGCTATCGCTGTCGAGTATGAAATCCTGTCCCGCTGTCAGTATCACCCGACCTGCGCTGAATTGCCCTACTCTCAGTTTCGGACCTTGCAAGTCTGCCAGGATGGCGATGGGGCGTCCCAACTCAGCTTCGATCTCACGCACGATATTGCAGCGCAGTTGATGGTCGGTATGGCTGCCGTGGCTGAAGTTGAAACGGAATACATCGGCACCGGCTTTGAACAGCGCCTTTATCATTTCCTTGCTACTGCTGGCAGGGCCCAGGGTGGCGACAATTTTAGCTTTGCGGCTGCGGTGCATAGTATGCTTTCATTTGTTATAGGCGGCAGCCATCACGGCGCGATGCGTCGTGTTCTTGCTGCCTTTGAATATTTGGATTACGTCTTACAAGATCAGGATGGCCCTGAAGTCGTTGACGTTGGTGCGTGTCGGGCCACTGACGACCAGGTCATCGAGTGCGCTAAAGAATCCATAACCATCATTGTTTTCCAGCAGGCTACGGGAGCGTATCTGCCTGGCAGCGGCGCGGGCGATTGAATCTGGCGCATACAGTGCCCCGGCATTATCTTCCGAACCATCTATGCCATCAGTATCGCAGGCGATGGCGTGGATATCAGCATGACCATCGAGTGCTACTGCCAGGCTCAGCAAGAATTCTGCATTGCGGCCACCGCGTCCTGTGCCACGCACGGTGACTGTGGTTTCACCGCCAGAAATCAGTACGCAGGGTTTTTCAAATGGCTGGCCATGTCTGGCCACCTGCTTTGCCAACGCTGCATGTACCAGGGCAACATCGCGTGCTTCGCCCTCTATGCCGTCCGACAAAATATAGGGTGTGATACCTGCTGCACGTGCGGTAGCTGCGGCGGCTTCCAGTGCCTCCTGTGCAGTGGCGATAACATGATGGCTATGGCCTTCAAAACGCGCATCATCCGGTTTCGGTGTTTCGCCTTTCCCGCTTTCCAGATGCTGCAAAATCTCTGCTGGAATAGCGATCTCGTATTTGCGCAAGATTGCCAGGGCTTCTGCACAAGTCGTGGCATCAGGTAAGGTAGGGCCGCTGGCGATGATGCCGGGTTCATCACCGGGTACATCCGATATCAGCAAAGTCACTACCTGTGCCGGGGCGCAGGCCAGTGCCAGGCGGCCGCCCTTGATGGCCGACAAATGCTTGCGCACACAATTCATTTCTGAAATTGCTGCACCACTTTTCAGCAAGGCCTTGTTGATGGCCTGTTTTTGCTCCAGGCTGATGCCATCTGCAGGCAGGGCCAGCAAGGCTGAGCCGCCGCCAGAGATGAGGCAGAGTACCAGATCATTCTTGCCCAGCCCTTGCACCATGTCCAGTATCCGTGCTGCTGCCTGCTTGCCTGCTTCGTCCGGCACAGGGTGGGCGGCCTCCACCACTTCTATCTTGCGGCAGTCTGCACCGTGGCCGTAACGTGTGACCACCAGGCCCGTGAGCTCACCCTGCCAGTGATCTTCCACCACCTTGGCCATGGCTGCTGCGCCTTTACCGGCACCAATGACCAGGGTGCGGCCTTTTGCCGGAGGTGGTGGCAGGAACTCGGGCAGGCATTTCTCTGCGCTGACGGCGGCGATGGCGCTGGAGTAGAGATCGAGCAAGAACTGGCGTGGGGCTAGGGTGGTCATTTGGGGCTTTCCTGAAAACTTTGCGTTGCTTATATAACTTTGTAGGTTGGGCCCGGCCCAACCTACAAATCGAAATTCTTTCAAATTCGAGTATGCCTTCAAACAGCTTTACGCCAGGTGAATCTTTTTCGTGCATCCACCGTTGAAGGCTAAGTACGATCAAGCCTTGGCAATCTCATGATTCGACATAATCTCTATCGCCCGGCACAGGGCCGAGTGATCAAGGCCGCGCATGCCATTCGCCGAACAGGCATTCATCAATTCCTGCACCGCTGCGGTATTTGGCAAAGAGACACCCAAAGCTTTTGCCCCTTGCAAGGCCAGGTTCAAATCTTTTTGATGCAGCTCTATCCTGAAGCCAGGGTTGAAGGTACGTTTCACCATGCGCTCACCGTGCACTTCCAGTATGCGGGATGCGGCAAAGCCACCCATCAGTGCCTGCCTGACCCTGGCTGGGTCCGCGCCAGCCTTCGAAGCAAACAACAAGGCTTCGGCCACGGCTTGTATGTTCAGGGCGACGATGATCTGGTTGGCGACCTTGGTGGTCTGGCCATCGCCATTGCCACCGACCAGAGTGATGTTCTTGCCCATCAACTCGAACAGGGGTTTAACCTTGTCGAAAGCAGTTTCCGGGCCGCCGACCATGATGGTCAGGCTGGCTGCCTTGGCTCCGACTTCACCACCGGACACCGGTGCATCCAGGTATTCGCATTTCAGGGCATTGATTTTTTTCGCGAAGTCCTTGGTGGCAATCGGAGAGATGGAACTCATATCCACCACGATCTTGCCAGCTTCGAGTCCAGCAGCAACGCCATTCTCGCCAAACAGCGCAGTTTCCACATGCGGCGTATCCGGCACCATGATGATGATGATGTCAGCACGCTTGGCAACTTCTTCACCCGTGGTACACACCGTGGCACCGCGCTCTATCAATTCAAACGGCGGGTTCTTGATGTCGTGCAAATACAGCTTATGTCCACCCGCCTGCAAATGCCCAGCCATAGGTGCGCCCATGATACCCAAACCTATAAATCCAATTTTAGCCATGATAGTTCCTGATAGTTTCTTTTTTGTTTAATGAAGACCATTAACCACAGAGACACAGAGACACAGAGGAAAAACAAAAGAGAGAATTCATTTTTTTGAGATAGCATGAAAGAATAAAGTTTTTCTCATGCCTTTCTCTGTGTCTCCGTGTCTCTGTGTTGAGAGGTCTTACGATATTTAAAGGCCGTGCGATTTAATCCAGCCCAGTCCAGCGACAGTGCCGTTCTGCGGTTTGTATTCGCAGCCCACCCAGCCCTGGTAGCCCATGTCGTCAAGTGCGGCGAAGATAGTGCGGTAATTGATTTCACCCGTGCCGGGTTCAAAGCGGCCCGGGTTGTCGGCCAGTTGTATGTGCCTGATCATCGCCAGATTGTTCTTGATGGTATTGATCAGTTCACCTTCCATGCGCTGCATATGATAGATGTCGTATTGCACGAAGATATTGTCTGAACCGGTGGCGCGTATCAGGCCCAGTGCCTGCTGTGTGCTGGATAAAAAGAAGCCGGGTATGTCGAAGGTATTGATGGCTTCGATGAGTAGGCTGATGTTCGCTGCCTTCAGTTTGTCAGCCGCATAACGCAGGTTGCTGACCAGGGTCTGCTCTGCTTGTTCTGCGCTGACATTTGCTGGGCGTATGCCGACCAGGCAATTCAGTTGTGTGAGCTTCAGTGCCGTGGCATAGGCGATGGCAATATCCACACCCTGGCGGAATTCATCGACACGGTCAGGGTGGCAGGCGATACCACGTTCCCCTGCTTCCCAGTTACCTGCAGGCAGATTGTGCAGCACCAGTTGCAGATTGTTTTCTTGCAGTTTTTCTGCGATCTGTTTCACTTCGAATGCATAGGGGAACAGAAATTCCACAGCCTTGAAACCTGCCTGCGCAGCAGCGGCAAAGCGGTCGAGAAATGCATGTTCGGTAAACAACATGCTGAGATTGGCGGCCAGTCTGGTCATCGCATATCCTTGTAGATGAGTGACCGTAAGCCTCCCGCAGCCAGGCTACGGGAGTCTACGGGGCATCGGGCGGGGAGGCCCGGTGCCTGAAAGTTTTGTATCGGTTTTAGTTAATCGAGCACGGCAATGGCAGTTGGTGCATGAGCATCTTCCGTCGCCAGTTCTTCAAATTCATTGATATTGCTGATCTCGGTACCCATGGCGATATTCGTGACGCGTTCCAGAATAATTTCTACGACGACAGGTACGCGGAACTCTTGCATCCAGCGCTGGGCCTGGGCAAAGGCGTCAGCAATGGCACTAGGCTCCGTCACGCGTATGGCCTTGCAGCCCAGGCCTTCGACGACGGCAACATGGTCTACTCCGTAACCATTCAGTTCTGGTGCATTGATGTTTTCAAACGCCAGTTGCACGCAGTAATCCATGTCAAAGCCACGCTGCGACTGACGTATCAAACCCAGGTAAGAATTGTTGACGACCACGTGCAGGTAAGGCAGCTTGAATTGCGCGCCGACGGCCAGTTCTTCTATCATGAACTGGAAGTCATAATCGCCAGAGATAGCAACCACCTGGCGCTGCGGGTCAGCCGCGCAAACGCCCAGTGCCGCTGGTATGGTCCAGCCCAGTGGGCCAGCCTGACCGCAGTTGATCCAGTGACGCGGGTAATACACATGCAGGAATTGTGCGGCGGCGATTTGCGACAGACCTATGGTGCTGACATAGCAGGTTTCGCGGCCAAAGGCCTTGTTCATTTCTTCATAGACGCGTTGCGGTTTGACTGGCACATTATCAAAATGCGTGCGGCGCAGCATGGTGCGTTTGCGTTGCTGGCATTCTGCCACCCAGGCAGAACGGTCTTTGAGCTTGCCTGCCGCCTTCCACTCCCTCGCGACATCAATGAGCAGTTTTAAAGCGGCGCCTGCATCAGAGACGATGCCAAAGTCAGGGCCAAATACGCGCCCGATTTGGGTGGGTTCTATATCGATGTGGACAAACTTCCTGTCCTTGGTAAACACATCAATGGAACCCGTATGCCGGTTGGCCCAGCGATTGCCTATGCCCAGTGCAAAGTCAGATGCCAGCATGGTGGCATTGCCATAACGGTGGCTGGTTTGCAGACCGACCATGCCTACCATCAGCGGGTGGTCATCAGCAATCGTACCCCAGGCCATCAGCGTAGGTATCACAGGTACGCCAGTTAGCTCGGCAAATTCCACCAGCAAATTTGCAGCATTGGCATTGATGATGCCGCCTCCAGCGGTAATCAATGGACGCTCCGCATCATTGAGCATGGCCAGGGCTTTTTCTATCTGGGCGCGGCTGGCCTTGGGTTTATACGCTTCCAGCGGCTGGTAAGTGTCGGGGTCAAACTCTATCTCGGCCATCTGTACATCAAATGGCAAATCAATCAGTACCGGGCCAGGGCGGCCAGAACGCATGATGTGAAAAGCTTGCTGAAATACCATGGGCACCAGCGCCGGTTCACGCACAGTCACCGCCCACTTGGTGACAGGCTTGGCGATGGATTCAATATCCACAGCCTGGAAATCTTCCTTGTACAGCCGTGCCCGTGGTGCTTGCCCGGTAATACAGAGTATGGGTATGGAATCTGCCTGGGCAGAATACAGGCCGGTAATCATGTCTGTGCCCGCTGGGCCGGAGGTACCTATGCAAACGCCGATGTTGCCAGCCTGGGCGCGGGTATAGCCTTCCGCCATATGCGAAGCACCTTCCACGTGGCGCGCCAGTATGTGTTTAATCGTTCCCTGCTTCTTGAGCGCAGCATAAAAAGGGTTGATCGCAGCACCTGGCACCCCAAACGCCTGATGCACGCCTTCTTTTTCCAACACATAAGCCGCCGCCTGCGCAGCCGTCATCTTAGCCATTTTACTCTCCAGTTTTGCTATTAGTCGTGTGTATGCAGATGTTGAAACACATGCTAATGGCAAAATGGATGGCTGATAAGACGACAAATTCTCGCTGTATTCGATACTTCAAGTATGGAATAATAGATAAGCCTCAAGTTTTACTCTGTGCCCCTCTGTGTCTCTGTGGTGAGGGGTTTTCATGCCAAATTCACATGGATAAACCATGGACAAACTCACCCAAATCGAAGCCTTCGTCGATGTCGTTGAAAAAGGCAGCCTGGCACGCGCCGCACTGGGCCAGAATATCACCCCTGTCATGCTGGGTCGCCGCATAGACGCCCTGGAAAAGCGTCTGGGCGTGAAGCTCATGCACCGCAGTACGCGCCACCTGACGCTGACTGAACAGGGTACGGTCTATCTCGATCACTGCCGCAAATTGCTGGCTGACCTTGGTTATGCCGATCAACTGGTGTCCGAGGGGCGGCACAAGGCCACTGGCCACCTTATCGTATCAGCTCCCGCCGCTTTCGGGCGCAAGCATGTGGCACCGCATGCGCCGCAATTCGTGAAGGCCAATCCTGCCGTACAGATATCCTTCAACCTGACTGACCGGGTGGTCGATCTGGTACGGGAAGGTTATGACCTGGGCATACGCATAGGTGGCAATATCGATCCCAATTTTGTTGCCGTAAAACTGTCCAGCAACCGCCGCGTAGTTTGTGGTACGCCCGCCTATTTTGAGCGACATGGCATACCGCGCACGCTGGAAGACCTGGCACAGCACAATTGCCTGGCCTTCAATTTGCAGGGTGGGCAACAGCGTGGCTGGTATTTCCAGCAAAACGGCAAGCCAGTGACCATCAAGGTGGCTGGAAATCTGGATTGCAATGATGGCGAATTGCTACACCGCTGGGCCTGTGAAGACCTGGGCCTGGCCTGGCGATCTTCATGGGAGATACAGGCGCAACTGATCTCTGGCGAACTGATTACCGTGCTGGATGACTATGCCTTGCCGCAGTACGACATCGTCGCTGTGTACCCGCAACAACGGCATTTGCCGGTGAAGACGCGCTTCTTTATCGATGCCCTGAAAGCCATCTATGCGCAGCCAGACTACTGGCTGAAAAACTGACGGATGTGGCTACACATATTCAAATTCAAATAGCATCTATAGAAATTCCTTAGCCTTGATATGGAAATAATTGAGCTATCGTCTTTTCACAAATTAAAAAAAATTGGATTATCCATAATTAAGGAGACAAAACGTGTTAACTTCCGAGCAAATTCCGGCTGCAAAAGATGCCCCCAGGCCCGTCAGTGCCAACCCTATGCAGCTTTCCTTTCTCGACCGGTTTTTTAAACTGAAAGAAAACAATACCGACGTACGCACAGAATTACTGGCAGGGCTGACCACCTTCCTGACCATGGCGTATATCATTTTCGTCAACCCGTCGATATTGGGTGACGCTGGCATGCCCAAGGATGCTGTCTTTGTTGCGACCTGCCTGGCTGCATCGATAGGCACCATGATCATGGGCCTGTATGCCAACTACCCTATGGCGCTGGCACCAGGCATGGGCCTGAATGCCTACTTCACCTATGCAGTCGTCAAGGGCATGGGCGTCCCTTGGGAAGCGGCGCTGGGTGCGGTCTTCATCTCTGGTTGCCTGTTTATCGCCGTTAGTATTTTCAAGCTGCGCGAGATGATCGTCAATGGCATACCACAATCCATACGCACGGCCATCACGGTTGGCATAGGGCTTTTTCTCGGTTTGATCTCACTGAAAAATGCAGGTATCGTGGTTGCCAATCCTGCCACTATGGTGGGTATAGGTGATATGCACAAGGCGCCACCTATCCTGGCAGCACTGGGTTTTTTCCTGATCGTTACTCTGGACAGATACAAGGTACGTGGCTCCATCCTCATCGGTATTTTGACAGTAACGGTGTTGAGTTTTTTCTTTGGAGGGAATACTTTTAATGGCGTGGTATCCATGCCACCCTCTCTTGATCCTACTCTGTTCAAGCTCGACATCATGGGTGCTTTGTCAGTAGGTATTTTGAACGTAGTGCTGGTGTTTTTCCTGGTTGAATTGTTTGATGCGACAGGCACCTTGATGGGCGTTGCCAACCGTGCGGGTTTGCTGGTGAATGGTAAGATGGAACGCCTGAACCGCGCCTTGCTGGCAGATAGTACGGCGATTGTTGCAGGCTCATTCCTGGGTACCTCCAGCACTACAGCGTACATAGAAAGTGCGGCTGGCGTGCAAGCTGGTGGTCGCACAGGTTTGACAGCCGTGGCGGTGGGGTTGTTGTTCCTGGCCTGCCTGTTCATTGCGCCACTAGCTGGGGTGGTGCCAGCCTATGCAACAGCACCAGCCCTGTTCTATGTTGCCTGCCTGATGCTGCGCGAACTGGTAGAGATAGACTGGAGCGATACCTCCGAAAGCATACCAGCAGGTATCACCGCCCTGTTCATGCCTTTCACTTATTCGATCGCACATGGTGTGGCCTTTGGTTTCATTTCTTATGCGGCATTGAAACTGTTCACTGGTCGTGCCAAAGAAGTGAAAGTAATCGTCTGGGCAATCGCCGCAGTTTTCCTGTTCAAGTTTATTTATCTGGGTGCTGGCTGAGTTGAAGCCTCGTCAATGCAAAGAGCTGCATGAGTGATCATGCAGCTCTTTTAACGTTTACATACTTAAGTATTGTTGCGCGCTGATTTGTGCTTGCACTGATTAGTGCATCTGAAATATGTGTCAAACTTCTTTATGATCAATAACTTTGATAATTTATGTGGCTAATTATCATATCTGCATCAGCACTCATGGGTTTTGCAGTTGCCCGTTTCTACCGCGGTAATTTTCCTGCTGTGCTTGCCGCTTTCTTGCCATGGACGAGTTTGCTGGCATGGCTATTGTTTTCTGAATATGTATTACCAGTTCAAAGTGGCGGTGCATCCATGTGGCCAGTTGCGCAATTATTCGGTGGCAGTGTGGCAGCCCTTACTGGCTGGACGACTTTCCGGATTTTCAGGAAAAAATCCTGGCCAGACTAGCTCAGCACATGCAGGCTCCTGGCGTAAAAATTACCTTGTTTGATAATTGTTAGGTTACAGTAGCTGTCATTACCAGCCTGAATTTCTCATGAAAAAAATATCCTCACCGTTGAACCTGGCTGCACTATTTACTGCCACATTTATTTGCTATTCTCCGGCTGCACAAGCTGATAGCTCAGCACGCTGGGTCCACGGTTCCTGGGTAAATGTCAGAGCCAAACCGGAAGTCAATGCAGCGGTGCTGACGCATCTGGTGGCGAATACTCCTGTCCAGTTGGATGTCGCTGCTTCCAGTGGCAAATATTGCGCCATCAGTTGGGGACAGGGGCAGCAAGGTTTTATTGCCTGCAATTTATTGGGTGACAAGGCTTTGCGATTGGAAGACTTTGTTGATAGTTATAACCGGACTAGCGAAAGCAGCAATTATTTTCCGGCGCGCACTTTCTGGATGGCCCCCAGTTTCCGTCGCTTGCAAGAAGCGGGTTTGTATTTCCAGGAAACCACGCTTAGTCCCCAACAAAAGGCTTTGGAAACGGCAGATAATAAATCTGATGGGGACAAGCGGCCAGCCATCAAGCGCTTTCCCATACCGGAATTTGAAGCGATGAAACAGTTGATGATGGCCGGTGTCATTGAACCTGCATCAGCTTATGATAAGCCTCCCGCCTTGTGGGATGATATTCTCAAGCTGGCGAAGGCTGAGGAATTGCCCAGCAAAAAAGTGACGGAAGCTAGCAGTCACTTGAATGGCTCCCTGTTTTATCCTGGTGTGCTGGTCATGTTGCGGCAACTAAATTTGCCCGCAGCAGCCCCCTCTTACTTCAAGTCTTTGCCTGATCTCGGCAGGCCCTCGGCCAATCCTGAAGAGCTGTCCAGGCAGTATCAAATTCCCTACGCGATCAAACCGCTTGGTGGGCCTTACTGGAATGAGTATGAGCCTGCAGGTATTGGTGTCATTGGCTGGTGGGATCTGGGCAAGCTCGATGTTTTTCTGCAAAAGCCCGTCATGAAACACAGTCTTATGTTGAGTGGTCGCTTCACATCCAGCAATTCGAATTTGAAATACAGCTTAGGCACGGATAACTGCAAAGAGGGGTTTCGTTTTGTCGGCCTGGATGTGCAAACCGAACCTGTTAAGAGTTTGGCGCAGAGAAGGCTGGCGCCTAAAGCGAGAGATGAAGCAGTTTTGCATTTTTATACTCTTGGTGAATTGCCTGCATTGAATGGCGCGGCGCAGGTGACTACGCAAGCACCATACAAATTGCAATACGATACCAAGGCAAAGTGGAATATCTTTGAGCATTTTTCGCAGGCAAGCATGACCAGCATAGACCTGGATAAGGATGGCGTCGCTGATTTTGCCATAGCTGAAGCCTGGCACCGTAATGCCGGGCTTGATAGCGCCGTTGATCAGCCCGCTTACCGGGTGATCTTTGTCAATGCAGCCGGTCGTTGGTATATATTTGATATTGATCGATATAGCATCTGCGGTTGCTAAAACCGGTGGTGCTGCAAGCCCTCAGCCAAAAAATCAAACACTGTCCTGATACGTTTGCTGGACTTGAGTTCTCTGTGGGTGGTCAGCCATACAGGTAGAGATGGTAAGTCTTGCTCGACCAGGATTTGTTCCAGGTCAGGACTTCGCTCTGCAAGCCAGCGCATGGTAATGCCTACACCCAGACCTTGCTGCAAGGCATGCCAGTTGACCAGGTAGTTATCGCAACGGAAATCAAAAAAGCTGCGGTCTATCTGTAAGCCTGCTGCACGAAAGCCGCTAATAAACTGTTCGGACTGATCCAGACCCAGCCAGCGAAATCTTTGCATCATTGCCAGCGAAGTGACCTGCTCATGTTCTGGCCGGCTGGGCAATTCCGCCAGATAATCTCTATGCGCATAGATGGCTATGGGCCAGTCGGTCAGATGGCGGGCGATCAGGGCAGACTGGGCTGGCCTGACCATGCGTATGGCGATGTCGGCCTCGCGCTCCAGCAAATTACTGATCTGGTTGCTGGCGACCAGTTCTATCTGGATTTCAGGATGCAGTTGCGCCAACTGGCGCAGCAGGGCTGGCAATACAAAGGCTGAAACCATTTCACTGGCGGTGATCCTGACAGTGCCGTGCATATCATGATTTTGCGTGGCTGCAGCCATACCGAGCGAGCGCGCCGCTGCCATCATGTAGCGCGCAGGTTCAACCAGGTTTTCACCCGTGGGTGTCAGCTTCAGGCCGCGGGCTACTCTTTCAAACAAGGCTGCCCCTAAACTGCTTTCCAGTTCGGCAATCTGGCGCGACAGGGTGGGCTGGCTCAGGCCCATGGCCTCTGCCGCACGGGTCAGTGAACCATGTTCGACCACGGCGACGAAACTGCGTATCAGGTTCCAATCGGTCTGGGAGGGGTCGAATGCGAGCTTGGACATGTTTTTCCAGTGGGTAAAGTAAGACACATTTCATTTCCGTAGATACCAAGCATTGTAATCTGCACAAGGCCATGCTGACCTGATCTGCAAGAAATGCCGTAGCGGAGTATATTCAGGTTTTCTAACTTGCTCATTGTATCCATGTCTGAACTCAGCACCGTCATCATTGTTGGCAGTTCGAGAAGCAAAGGCAATACCTCTGAACTAGCACTTGCTGTTGCCAGCAAACTCCAGGCCAGCGTCATCGACCTGAATCAATACCAGATCGCCCCCTTTGATTATGAATTCAAGAATCGGGACGATGACTTCCTGGCGTTGATGAAGCAGGTACTCAGCTTTGACCGCATCATACTGGCGACCCCCATGTATTGGTATGCCCCCAGCGCCATCATGAAGACTTTCATGGACAGAATTTCTGACTTGCTGAAGGTCGAGAAAGACCTGGGGCGGCAATTGCGTACCAAGAAGGCGGCGTTGTTGGGCACGGGTTCAGATGCCATACCTGCCACCTGTTTTGAGCAAGTGTTCCAGCTTACTTTTGATTATCTCGGCATGGCCTATCAGGGCATGCTGTATACAAGTTGTGAGGATGAATTTATCCATGGCGAGCATCTGCTTGCCATAGAGCGGTTTACGGAGGTCTTGAATGCTGAATGAAACGCAAATCGATGCCTATCTGCACAGACTGGAATACAGTGGTCCACGCGCGGTGGATCTGGCGACACTTACGGCTTTGCATCAGGCACATCTGCAGCAGATTGCTTTTGAAAACCTCGATATCAGTCTGGGCACGAAACTGGATCTGTCGACGGATGCCTTGCTGGATAAATTACTGCGGCAGGGCCGTGGCGGTTTTTGCTATGAGCTGAACCAGGCTTTTGCGCTCTTGCTGGAAGCACTGGGATTTACCGTCAGCCGCTTGTCGGCGCGCGTACATAATGGCAAGGACTTTGGGCCAGACTTTGACCATATGTTGTTGCTGGTAGATGTGGATGGAAAAGACTATCTGGCCGATGTGGGTTTTGGTGATTGCTTCCGTAGCCCTCTGCAATTAGGAGGAGATGGTGTGCATGAATTCGGTCTGCATTATTATCTGCTTGCAGATGGTGAGCAGCATTATGTGCTCATGCAGGGCAAGGATGGTGGTACAGGGCATGCGCAATATCGATTCAGTTTGCAAGCTCATGCGATAGAAGATTTTTTTGAAATGTGTGAGTATCAGCAGACGTCGCCTTTATCGCATTTTACGCAGAAGTCGATTTGTTCTATCGCGACTGTCGCGGGGCGTGTCAGTATGTCGAATAACAAGTGCATAGTCACTGATAGAGACGGGCGGCATGTGCATACTATACATGGTGAAGGTGAATACAGGGCCTTGTTGCTGAAGTATTTTGGAATGCGCTTGGCGGGGGATGTGGATGTTGGCAAGCTATTTTTGAGGCATGTTTAGGACGTAACTTTCTTCAAACTTTTACAGACTCATTAACGTCATTCCTGCGAGCTTTCGGCAGGACTCTAGTGGTGTTCGTGGCAAACTATCGAGTGACTTAGTTTCAGACTTATTGTGTTTTATGCGTCTGTGCAGTTAAATACCTAAACACGTAATTTAAGATTGCCGGCCGGTGGTAGACCGGCGGCTACACACCTTTTTGCTTCGCCAAAAAGGTGCGCCAAAAAGGCGACCCAGGCGTCGCTGCCCCCTAAAGGGGGGCCCCTTTGCTGCAAGTCAAAAAATGGGAAAGTCCGAAAACTCGCTTCGCTCAAACATCGACCTTTCTTTTTCCATTTTCTGCCTTGCAGCAAAGGCATCGACACATGGGAACTGCGGGAAGTCAAAATCAACTGCAACTGCAACCCCCAAAGTCAAAACCTACCCTACAGCACCATCAATCCGTCTGCTGTTGATATTCCATGATGTCACTATCAATCAATAATCCGCATCCTGAATTGCCTGCCCTTGATGTTGGTACGGCTCAGTCTGTCCACGGTCTTTTCTGCAACTTGTCTGTCTATGGCGACGTAGGTGACGAATTCCGAGACATTGATTTTGCCTACCTGTTCTTTCTTCAAACCCAGGTCAGCAGTCAGTGCGCCGAGTAAATCACCGGGGCGGAGTTTGTCTTTTTTGCCGCCCATGATACAAATGGTCATCATCGGGGCTTGCAAGTCTCTTTCCGGGCCGGCTTCAAGTGCGTGTATGTCGCCCCAGTGGGCTGGCTCGCCCTGATATTCTTCGATGAGTTTCACCCACTTTTTTTCGCCGGGTGTGGCCAGGCTGAGTGCCAGGCCTTTTTCGCCAGCGCGGCCAGTGCGGCCTATGCGGTGGATGTGGACTTCGGTGTCTTTCGAGACATCGACATTGATGACAGCACCCAGGGTTTGTATGTCCAGGCCGCGGGCGGCGACGTCGGTGGCGACGAGGACGGAGCAACTTTGGTTGGCAAAGCGTATCAAGACTTCATCGCGGTCGCGCTGTTCGAGGTCGCCATGCAGGGCCAGGGCGCTGATGCCCTGGGCGTGCAATTCTTCTGTCAGTTCGCGGCAGTGAATCTTGGTGTTGCAAAAGGCAATGGTGGATGTGGGCTGGTAGTGATGCAGCAGAGTAGCGACGGCAATATTGCGTCCTTCTGGTGTCACCAGGTAAAACAATTGCTCTATGTGATTGGCTGCATGCTGGGATTCAACCTTGATCTCAACCGGGTCGCGCAGCAGTTGCTCGCTGGCCTGGCGGATATCATCCGGGTAGGTGGCCGAGAACAGCAGGGTTTGCCTGCGCGTTGGTGTGGCGGCGACAATGTCGTAGATATCATCGTAAAAGCCCATGTCGACCATGCGGTCGGCTTCATCCAGCACCAGGGTTTGTACGGTTTTCAGGTTGATCGTGTTACGGCTGATATGGTCGATCAGGCGGCCAGGCGTACCAACTACGATATGTGCTCCATATTCGAGTGAAGCAATCTGTGGGCGCATGGGGGTGCCACCGCACAGAGTGACAACCTTGACGTTCGGCATGGTTCTGGCCAGACGGCGCAATTCATTGGCGACCTGATCCGCCAGCTCACGGGTAGGGCAAATCACCAGGCCCTGCACTGCAAAGTAAGTGGGATTGAGCTTGGCTAGTATGCCTATGCCAAAGGCCGCAGTCTTGCCGCTACCGGTCTTGGCCTGCGCGATCAGATCTTGCTGTTGCAGGATGATGGGCAGGCTGGCTGCCTGTATCGCCGTCATTTCCTTGTAGCCCAGGCTGTCCAGATTGGCAAGCATGGGCGCGGATAGCGGCAGGGTATTGAAGGCGGTGGATTCTGACATGGGGTGTATTTTTGTATGATGATGGCGACAACAGGCTGCTTAGTTTCTGAGCAGCCTGGCGGATATGTCGTCATTGTAGGGTAAGCTGCCGCCAGCGTGGCGTGCTTTGGTGCAGGAAAGACTGAAACCAGGTATTTATGCAGGCCAGACCAGATATTCAATGCCATTTTGTATAGAACCTATGACCAGAGCCTGGTTTTCGGCACTTTCGCAGAAGCTGGCGAGTGCGCCGGCAGCAGTGATTTTATTGGTATTGAGCTGGTCCAGCCAATAGTTGAAGCCAGCTTGATCCGGGGTGCGGTGCAAGACGTTTTGATAAAAATTGGTCACCAGCACGGTATTTGTTGGTTTGGTGCCATACAGTTTCTGGAACTCAGGTGACAACATGAAGCCAGCGGCAACCGTTGTCAGGCTGGAGCCCTGATCCATGTCATTGATCCAGTAGCCCAGTCCTTTCAAGTCTGGCTTGCGGTCAAAAGCCGCCTGGTACAGGCGATAAGCCTGCCCTGCTATCCCATTGATATCCAGAGCGATGTTTTCGTCTGTGAAATGCAGGCGTTCTACATTGATCAGGGTATCTGTGCCTTCGGTACCACTCCTGGCGGCGACGACGGCAGTGCCGCTTTTGACGCTGACGCTGTAATTTGTGTGCAGGCCGTTATAGATGGCGGTATCAAGGCCCAGATCTCCATCGATCGCATCATTGCCGCCATTGCCGGTAAAGCTATTATTGAGCTTGTTGCCATACAAAGTGTCACTGCCGGCACCCCCGATGGCATTCTCTATGTAGGCTCCATAAGCGATACCGAGATTACCCCGGCCATCATAGGTAGGCACGGTGCCACCGGCATAGCCAGGTGGATTTGGCGCTGAGACCATGCGGATATCAGAATAAGCACCAGGGGTAAGGTCTATCATACAGCCGAGGGTAAAATTGGCGACAGAAATCGTATCATTGCCACCGGCATCCCAGATGGCCTTTAAAAAGGGCGTATTTGGGTCAAATGTGTAGACGTCATTGCCAGTTCTATAGGTTTTATTGACACCATAAACATATTGCATGGCAGCGATATCCAGCACCATGGGTGTTTCCGGCACGATACTTTTAAAGATGAATATCGGCTTTCCAGACGTATCGTAGGTAATGGTTCTGAACAAGTCATTGCTCTGTTCAGTGTAAGACATTATGGAATATTGCGCCGTATCGTAAGTCGAGGGCATTCTCACATCACCCTCGAAAGTATGCTTGAGCCCAAGCGCATGTCCAATTTCATGGATCAATGCTGAATAATTGAAGGAACCTGCATTCCAGTTGGTATTGGCTTTATTGCCATTGCCAGAAAGCCAGATGTCGCCGCCAGAAGGGCTGACACTGCTAGGTCTGTAGGCCCAGCCCCAGGCTTTACCTCCAGTTGAGGTGGTGTCTGCTATCGAAGTCCAGCCCACCCGTATAGTCCCCGCGCTGCTGCTATTGTCTGCAACCTGGATAAACTGCAGGTCGGCAACATTGGCCCATGACTGCAAGGCAGCCTTAGTCGCATTTTGCTGTTCCGTACTCAGGGCATAGTGGGTTCCCGCAGTGGGTTCATTCTCTGAGGTGTAATCGCTGGACTTGTTACGGCCATAAAAATACGAATCCCCATTTGTCCATGGAAAACTGTAAGTAACAACAGCCTCGTTCAGCCCTCCCCATTTAATGCCATGCAGCAGGGCGTCTATCAGGGTGACGCCTGAGATATTGAAAACGGTAACTTGACCTGCATCGCTGGGTAATGGCATAAGAATGATCGTAAGTAAGACTGATAAGCTCCAGTATAGCCAATTAATGCCTGAGAAACAGCAAACACGAGAACCAGAGGTGCTTGGTTGTTGCTATATGGGCAATGATTTACTGGCAAATAAGGAGTGGCAAATATGCGCCAGGCAAATTAAGCTGTGAGTCTCTACAGGAGAAATACCATGATCATCGCCATCATTGTGCTTTTGCTTGCTGCTTTCTTGCTATATGTTGCTGCACTGCCTGATCAGTTTCGAGTTGAGCGTTCCCTGGCATTGCGGGCTACACCTGAACAGATTTTTCCATTGATCAATGACTTTCACGAATGGGAAGCCTGGTCATCCTGGGAAAAGATCGATCCGGCAGTAAGGCGCACTTATGACGGCCCCGCGCAGGGTAAGGGGGCAGTGTATGCATGGAATGGCAATAAGCAACTTGGTGAAGGCAGGATGGAAATCCTTGAAATCCAGCCCTTTAGCTGTTTACGCATACAAATCAATTTCTACAAGCCTTTTGCAGCACAAAACATCATCGAATTCCGTCTCGAAGACAAGGGGGCGACAACTATAATCAGTCAAGCCATGATCGGTCCCTGCAATTTCATGTCCAAATTAATGAGCCTGTTTTTCAGCATGGATAAGATGGTCGGTACAAAGTTCGATGAGGGCTTGCTCAGTCTGAAAAACATCGTCGAGAAATCCTGAATCTTTTTGAATATGCGACAAATGAAGTATCTGGCTGACTTTAGCCAAAGCAGAGATAATAATTTCAACCTGATACGCCTGCTGGCAGCGCTGGCAGTATTGTTTGGACACAGCTATGCCTTGCTGCGCCAACCCGAACCCTTGGGGGCCAGCCTGGGCATGAGCATAGGCAGTATTGCGGTTGACCTGTTTTTTGTCACCAGCGGTTACCTGGTGACAGGTAGCCTCATTACACGGCAGAAATTGCCTGATTATTTCCTGGCGCGTGTAATGAGAATATTTCCTGGTTTGATCTGCATGGTGTTATTGAGCGTGTTTGCGCTCGGTGCGGTATTCACTTCTTTGCCTGCGACCAGTTATTTTTCCAGTTCTGCTACCTATCAATATCTGTTCAAGTGTGCAAGCATCGTCACAGGTATTTGGTACACCCTGCCCGGCTTGTTTGAGCACAATCCCTACCCTGCTGCTGTCAATGGCTCGCTCTGGACTTTACTCTATGAACTGGTCATGTATGCCTTGCTGGCGGTATTTTGGGGCTTGCATGCCTATGTCTGGAAGCGCTACAGACACTGGTTAGCGCGCGTGCTTGTGCTGGCTTTTTCTGCATTAGCGATCTACGTCGTGCGTCATCATTATCTACTGAACATGGCTGAATTTGACCGGATGTTCTTTATGTTTTTTTCCGGTGCCGCGTATTTTCTTTTGCGTAAACATATACAGCTGAAGCATGGATTTGCCATAGGCACCATGCTTGCACTCGTCCTCAGTCACTATATCAATCCGCAAGTATTCACCCTGGCCTATTATCTGAGCCTGCCCTATCTTTTATTGTATCTTGCTTATATACCGGCAGGCAGACTGCGCATGTATAACCGAGTCGGTGATTACTCTTATGGCGTGTATATCTATGCCTTCCCCATACAGCAAGCCCTGTTATCCCTTGCGCCACAGATGCCAGTCGTGATACTGACAGTTTTTGCGACAGCGTTTACCATGATTTTTTCCATTAGCTCATGGCATGTCATAGAAGAACCTGCAATGCGTGCCAGGCTATGGCTGACAAGACGATGGAAACCACAGCAGACGAATCTGGATGCATTGTCGAAAGGATGAAAAATGGCAAGACAGCGAAAAATGTTTACCTGGCTATGTCAGCATAGTCTTGTCAGCTTTCTTTTACTGACGCTGAGTTTTGTGGTGTTTGGCAAGCTGTCTTTTGATATCGTCCACCTGTTCAGTGCAAATGCAGAATACTTGCTCGACAATGGCTGGGCAGGCATGGTCGATGGCGGCTTGCAACAATTGCTGGAACTGATACTTTCAGCCTGTGCTGCCATGGCTGCCTATATGCTATTCAAACTGTGTGAACAGGCCTTGCTGGAACGCATGCGGCACCAACATGACTGAGCACAGCGGAACAATACTGAGCAAGAACTATCATGCGGAATGACGCAAGACTGTTTATTCTGCAGCCTGCCAGGGAGAAATCATTGAGCAAGTCCTGCTATCAAACGCGTATGCTAAGGGTGCTGCAATACATCGATACACATCTGGATGAAGACTTGACGCTTGATTGTTTAAGTGAAGTTGCTGCTTTCTCAAAATTTCATTTCCACAGACAGTTTTCTGAATACTTTGGTGTCGCGGCATTTCGCTATGTGCAGCTATTGAAACTCAGGAAGGCCATGTATGAACTGGCTTTTCGTCACCATAAGCAGGTCATCAATATTGCCCTGGATAATGGCTATGAAAGCAGCGAAGCTTTTTCACGCGCTTTTAAAAAAAGCCTGGGTCTAAGTCCGGCACAATTCAGGAAACAGCCTCAGTGGGACAACTGGCAGAACAGCAATCTGACCATCAACCATTGGAGAGAACAGTATATGCCCATGACATATCAAAACAGCGATGTACGCTTCGTTAATTTTCCGGAAACCCGTATCGCCGTGCTGGAACATCGCGGTGCCCCCGGTTTGCTGCCCAACAGCATTCTGCGTTTCATAACCTGGCGCAAGCTCAACAAACTGCCACCCAGCGTCAGTGCGACTTTTAATCTCATCTATGACGATCCTGAGCAAACGCCCGCAGCCGATTTTCGTTTTGATCTCGCGGCCGCAGTCACTGCGCCAGTGGCAGAGAATGAATATGGGATCGTCAACAAAATTATTCCAGCCGGGGAGTGCGCTGTGTTGCGACACACTGGCAGCGATGCGCAACTGGCTGGCGCTGTGCGCTTTTTGTATAGCAGCTGGCTGCCGCAAAGCCAGCGTAGTCTGCGTGACTTCCCCTTGTTTTTTCAGCGCATCAGTATTTTCCCAGATGTGCCTGAACATCAGATGGTGACCGATATATTCTTATCTCTGCAAGAATAAATTTACAGGTCAAGCACCAGTTCTCCAGCCTGTGCGCGTGAAACGCAGATGCAGATGCGGTCTTTTTGCTCTGCCTCTGTCAACACCGAGTCCCTGTGCTGGGCTTGTCCGCCCAGCAGCTTCACAGCGCATGTACCGCAATTTCCAGTTTCACATTCGGCATCTGCAGTGATGCCGTGCGCACGTACTGCTTGCAAGATACTTTGGTCGGCACGGACTTGGATAACTTTTTTACTGCGCACCAGCTCCACCCGAATTTCTTCATCATCTGCTGATTTTTGTGCGACAAATCTTTCATAGCGCACTCTCTCCCTGTCCATGCCCAATGCTGCTGCCGCATTCAGCACGGCAGCGATCATGCTGGCAGGGCCACAAACATAGATCAGGCTTTCTTCGCTGGCTTCAGCCACCGTCCGGTGGATATCCAGTCGTTGGGCATGGTCAGTCGCATACAGATGCAAGGCATCGCCCAAATTTTCCTGCAACTCTGCTCGATATGCCATGGCCTGGCGTTGACGACCAGCGTAATGCAATGTGAATGGCTGCCCTTGGGCCTTCAATTGCTCAACCATGGGCTTGATGGCCGTGATGCCTATGCCACCGGCAATCAGTATGGTTGGTGCCGCATGTGCAAGCAGCTCGAAGTCATTGCGTGGTAAATCGCAATACAGATGCATGCCCAGCCCATACAGTTCATGTACGGCCATCGAACCACCGCGGCCCTCAGGTTCGGCCAGTACAGCAATTTCATATACGTCAGACTTGCTCGCGGCGGAGCTGATGGAATATTGGCGTGTGCCAGCTTGTCCATTGGCCAGCAAAACTGGCACGCGCAAATGTGCTCCAGCACCCACGGCAGGCAAGTCTTTACCTGCCGGATCACGCAGCTCATATGCGCGTATGCGCGGGCTCAACTGGCGCACGCCAGTAATGACCAGCTCCAATGGGCCATTGCCAAGACGGGCTGGTTTTACAGGCACATTCTGTTGCTTTAATTGCTCTTGCAACAAATGGTTTTCAGCCTGAAGACTAGCCAGCATGACTTGTACTTCCTGGTCGGTGAACCTGGGTGTGATATGTTGGGGGCAGTTCCATTCTATGGCTTCCACCGTGATGACCACGGCACGTTCGACACGAGCGCGGTAACTGGACATTTCCAGCCTGGCGATCAGGCGTGGGTCTTCAATTTCATGAACGATTTTCGCCCTGCCCCAAATTTTTAAGCGGCGGCGGTTGGCATAATCCATGAGTATCAAAGAAATCTTGTCGCTGGCAAACAGGTTGCCTACACTTAAGTACTGGGCATTGCCCGAAAAATCGGCATAGCCTATGGTTTTTTCATCAATGACTTTGAGAAAGCCGGCTGGGCCACCACGGTGTTGTACATAGGGCCAGCCGTTTTCCGAAATTGTTGCCTGATAAAAACTGTCGCGGGCAATAATGAATTCCGTGTCCCGTTCCAGCAAGTAGTCACGTTTTTCTTCCACCAGTTCAAAACCACGATTGGCCTCACGGCTGCCATACAGGCTTTGTGCTGCCTTTACGCTGGGGGTAAAACTGATATCGGCGAATGCGCGTGACATGGTGATCTCCTTGCTGTTACTGGACGGGTTTCTGACTGCAATTACAGATTGACTTTAGGGAAGTCGATTTCCAGGCGGCTGGCCTTACCCAGGATATTTGTCAGGATATTCATACCCACATGGGTGATCACTTCGACGATATCTGCATCGCTATAACCCGTGTCGCGCATTTCCAGAATTTCTGCTGTAGTGACTTCACCACCGTGCTCGACTAGCGAACGGGCGAATTTCACGGCGACGGCTGCTTTGGCATCCTGACTGCTGCCAGCACGATTGGCCGCCATTTCTTCATTGTTCAAGCCCGTGCCACGACCAATGGCGGTATGGGCAGACACGCAATATTCACAGGAATTTTTTTGTGCTACAGCCAGGGCGATACGTTCGCGGGTTTGCGGGTCCAGGCTACCTTCACCAGCGATGCCGTGCAAGCCGAGAAAAGCGCGCAAGGCAGCAGGTGAATTGGCGAATGCTTTCAAGAAATTTGGGACCATGCCCAGTTTTGTTTGTATTGCTTCCAGCAAGGCCAGTTGTTCAGCATTGGCAGTTTCTTTAGTGACGAGATTGATGCGGCTCATGATTTTTCCTAAGTGTTAAGTATCAGTATTCAAAGCGCCCTATTGCGCAGTGCTTAGTTTGAGCCTTTCATTGAAATATAAGAATAGCCTTCATGTTGAATTGATTATTTCGTAAAATGGAATAATAAAAAGCTTATCCGTGGCCGCCATGAAAAACAGCATGAACTAATTGCCAGTAGATTTGTCTGTAATTAAGCCTAGTTGTGCTGAATTAATAATAAATAGCCAATAGACCAGCATAATTTTTAGAGAAATCTCATAAAAATCCCACCACTGGCGATGACTGGCCTGATGGGCGCAGCTATACTGCGGCCTGATGTCATACCGTACTGTCAGAACTCATTTTGGAGTGTATTTTGTTTAAAACCCTTGCTTTTCCTGTGGCCCTTGCGGGCGTTTTTTCATTTGCTCATGCTGACGAAGGTCAGTGGCAACCGTATCAATTGCCACAACTGAAGGCTGAGTTAAAACGCATAGGCATCAATATGCCAGCAGAAAAACTGGCAGACTTGAACAAGCATCCCATGTCTGCCATGGTGTCGCTGGGTGGGTGTTCGGCAAGTTTTGTTTCCAGTACCGGTCTGGTGGTGACCAATCATCATTGTGCTTATGGTGCGGTACAAAGAAATTCGACAGCAGAAAAAAATTACATCGCCAATGGATTTTTGGCGAAAACCTTGGCTGAGGAATTGCCTGCTGGCCCCGATGCGCGCATGTACATTACCGACAAAGTCGAAAATGTGACGGAACTGGTGAGCCAGGGCCTGACTGCTGCCATGTCAGGCCGTGCCAGGGCAGAACATGTGGAAAGTCGCATCAAGGCCCTGGTCGCTGAATGTGAACAAGACAAGGCATACCGTTGTTCCGTTCCCAGTTTTCACCGTGGCCTGGAGTATTACCGCATACGCCAGATGATGATACGTGACGTGCGTCTGGTCTATGCGCCGTCAGACAAGATAGGCAATTTTGGTGGTGACGTCGATAATTTTGAATGGCCGCGTCATACCGGTGATTACTCTTTCCTGCGTGCTTATGTAGGCAAGGATGGCCGCCCTGCCGACCCTTCTGCTGACAATGTACCTTATCAATCAAAAGACTTTTTGGTGGTATCTGCCCAGGGCTTAAAAAATGGCGACCCGATTTTGATGGCCGGTTATCCAGGCCGTACCAGCCGCTATAAATTGCCAGCAGAGATACGCTTTGCCCGTGACGTCAGCTACCCTGCCAAAGTAACAGAATCCAGGGCAGACTTGGCCGTCATCGCCGCAGCGACCCAAGGCAATGCCGGTGCCGCTGTGCGTTATGCCAGTGTGGTCAAGGGAATCAGCAATGGTTTGAAAAAGACCGAAGGCTTGCTTGATGGTTTTGCACGTAAAGACATTGCTGCCATCAAGGATGGGCAAGATGCTGAATTCCGTCGCTGGTATGCTCAGCATGGCAGCAAGCAGGATTTGCTCAAGGAACTCGATACTCTGATCACGGCCGACATGGCCATGTCGGAGGAAGAGTTCGCCTGGTCCGTAGCCAGCACCAGTGAGTTGCTGAAGAGTGCGCGTACCCTGTATCGCCTCGCCATTGAAATTGAAAAACCGGATGCTGAGCGCCATACCGGCTATCAGCAGCGGGACATGACTATCATTGCTGGCAAACTCAGCCGTCTGGAACAATCGTATCTGCCGAATGTGGATCAGGCCAGGTTCACTGCTGCGCTGCAAAGATATAATAAATTAGCTGCCAAGTCCCACATACAAGGCCTGGATGTATTGTTGCCCACACCGGAAAGCGTCGCTGGCTTGTATCAGCAGAGTTCTTTGAATGAAACCGCGAAACGCCTGGGCTGGATGAGTAAGGACCGTAAAGCGTTCGAACAGTCAGATGACGCCTTCATCCGCTTGGCAGTGAAACTGCATGACACTGCAATGTCGCTGGAAAACCGTCGCAAGGAACTTGATGGCAATCTGGAGCGCGTCATTCCCCAGTATATGCAAGCTGTTATCGAGTGGAAAAAATCCCTGGGCAAGCCAGTGTACCCCGATGCCAATTCCACCCTGCGCGTGACTTACGGCACGGTAGCGCCTTACTCACCACGTGACGGCATCAGCAAAGGCCCATTTACGACAGTCGAAGGTATAGTCCAGAAGCACACCGGCAAGTCACCATTTAATATGCAGGAAAGTTTGTTGACTGCAGTAAAAGAAAAACGCTATGGCGTCTTCAAGGACGCAGTTTTGCAAACCGTGCCCGTCAATTTCTTGTCCAGTGCAGATACTACCGGTGGTAATTCCGGTTCTGCCGTCTTGAATAAAAATGGTGAACTGGTGGGTTTGAATTTTGATTCCACGTATGAGTCCATCACCAAGGACTGGTATTTCGATACCGCCATCACACGCGCTATCCAGGTAGATATCCGCTACATGTTATGGGTCATGAAAGAAGTTGATCATGCCGATAATTTGTTGAAGGAAATGACGATCAGGTATCCTGAAAAATAAGCGATCAGTAGCCATGAAAAAAAGCGTATCCTGCAACTGATACGCTTTTTTCTTTTCAAGGCCTGGTGGGTGTGTTTTCAAAATGCCGGCTGCTATCTGTAATGCTCAACCAGGATAGTTTGTTTTCACAATAAATATCCATGCGTGGCGACAAGCTTTCATGCAGGTTCACAGTACCCAGATACAGCATGCTCAGGCCAGTGTATTTTTCCTGATTGGTGTTATAGATGGATGTGCCGCAGGCTGTACAAAAATGGCGCTGGGTATGTGAGGTAACGGCGTAGGTTTTCAACAGTTGCTGGCCCTGAGTGAAGACCAGCTCAGCAGACTTCACGACTACATAAGAAGATAATGCGGCTCCTGTCATGCGGCGGCACAGGCTGCAGTGACAAGCAACGATTTGTACTGCCGGAGCAGGGTAATGATAGGCAATTTCTCCACAACTGCATTGCCCGGATATTGTTTTCATAAAGTCTCCGATAGGTTAACTTTGGCCAGCTGTCACGCACCTTCCCATTCCAGATCCTTACCATGGTCCCAGACGGTGGGGGCAACATAATTTTTTGCCCATGCCTCAATCTGTGTGGCTGGCATGGGGCGGGCTATGCCATAACCTTGTACCAGGTCGCAACCCAGGCGCAAGAGCGCGACACCGTGTTCTGCAGTTTCCACGCCTTCGGCTATCACTGCGCGATTGAATGCATCCGCCAGGCCGATGATGGCGCTGATGACCGCCAGGTCATCCTTGTCTTCCAGCATATCCCGTACAAAGCTCTGATCGATTTTCAGGGTATCGGCAGGCAGGCGCTTCAGGTAAGACAGGGATGAATAGCCAGTGCCAAAATCATCGAGGGCAAAGCTGACGCCGATTTTCTGGCAAGCCAGCATGACTTCGCGTACATGCTGGATATCCTGGATGGCGGCAGATTCCAGTATCTCGATTTCCAGCCTTTCTGGTGCAACATCAGGGTAAGCGGCAAGTATCTTGCGCAGGCGTTCGACGAAGTCCTTGCACTGAAAATGGCGGGCTGCGATATTCACGCTGATGACCCATTCTGCATGCAGGGCGGTCCAGGCGCGCAATTGTGCCATGGCTTGATGCAGGACCCAGTCACCGACGTCAATAATCAGATCGGTATGTTCTATCAGCGGCAAGAATTGCAGCGGCCCGACGATGCCCTGTTCGGGATGTTGCCAGCGTAACAGGGCTTCCATGCCTATGATACGGCCCTGACGCATATTCACCTTGGGTTGAAAATACAGCCGCAATTCATCCTGTTGCAGGGCTTGGCGTATGCGCGCCCGCTGATTATGATGGGTGCGTAATTGCTGGTCTTGCTCGGCATCGAACAAGTGAAATTGATTGCGGCCGTTCAGTTTGGCCTGGTACATTGCCTGGTCGGCACAGCGCAGCAAGGTGTCAGCATTGACATCGTCGCGTGGATAAATGGCCACGCCTATGCTGGCAGACAGACTGATGCTTTGCAGTTCTATCTCATACGGCTGCGCCAGCTCAGCCAGCAGCAGGGCCAGATTCAATTCCACGCCTGCGACATCTTGCTGGTTTTGCAGCAGCACCACAAACTCATCACCACCCAGGCGTGCAACATGGTGCTCAGTACCTGCACTGCTCTCCAGACGGCGGGCTACCTGCTGCAATAATTTGTTGGCGAATTCCTGGCCATGGCTTTCATTGATGGCCTGAAAATGATCCAGGTCCAGCAGGCATACAGCCAGCCATTGTTGATGAGTGTGCGCCGTTTGTATCGCTGCGCTGAACCTTTCACTCAGGGCGGCACGGTTTTCCAGTCCAGTCAGCACATCATGGCCAGCTTGCCAGCGCAGTTGTTGCATGAGTTGATGTTTTTCGCTCACATCACGAAACACCAGCACGCAACCCATGACCTTGCCATTCTTTTGCCGTATTGGCGCTGCCGTAAAGTCGACTTCAAATCGCTGACCTGTACGCGCGCTCAAGATCTGATTATTTGCCTGCAAGATGTCGGTGCCCTGGCAAATTTGCTGCAAGAATTCTTGTAACTGCCTGCGTTGCTGGCTATCTGTCAGGGAAAACACGTCTGCCAGTGCGTGCGACTGTGCCTCTTTGCGACTCCAGCCGCAGATCTGCTGAGCAACCTTGTTGAGCATCAGTATGCGTCCATGCACGTCGGTACTGATAACAGCATCACCGATGGATGCCAGGGTGGTTTCTACCCTGACATTTTCCGCAGCCAGTGTTGCTTGTGCCTGGTTGCGCTCGCTGATATCAATCAGTGCACCTATGCTGCCTATGGCATTGCCATCGACATTGGTGAAACTGGCCTGGTAGTAAATCACATCCAGAATTTTTCCGGCTGCCTGTATCTGCATTTCCATGACCAGCTTGTCTTGCCCGCTTTCTTGTTGCGGTCGCTTGCTGGCATGCAGTGCCAGTACAGGCATGGGTTTGCCAACCACATCGGCAGCGCGCAAGCCGAACAGTTCTTCCCAGGCGTGGTTGATGCGCTGGCAAATACCATACTGGTCCTGAAAAAAAATTGGTATCGGCAAGGCATGTATCAATTGCCAGGTGAAGTGGAGTTGCTCGCTATTGGCGCGCTGGCTGCGTTGCAAGCTCAGTAACAAGGCTTGCACTTCATCAGCCATACTGTTGAAAGTCCTCGCCAGGGCGCGCGCTTCTGCCGTACCGGTGATGGCCATACGTACGCTATGCTGGCCTCTCTTGAACTTGTCAGTTGCCTCAGCCAGACTGTGCATGCTGCGAGCATTCGAGCGCAACAACAGACCCAGCAGGAAATAAATCGTAAATATGGTGAGTAGCGAAATTTTTGCCTGGTCCATGACTTTTTGCCAGACATGCCGGTTTTCACCAGCAATGCTGGTTTCTAAATGCAAGACAGCGATATTCCCATCCTGCAACCGGACTTCCCTGGCTGAATTTTCAGCCTCCCAGGATAAAAGTTTGACAAACCATGCTGGGGCACCGGATGCCGGTGCGCGGGCATCCTCAGCCTGGATTTGATGTTGGCTGTATTGCCAACTGATGCGTGAGAGTGCCGGGCTGACTTCCACCTCTTGTACCAGCAGTTTGTGTATCGCAGCCGTATTGCCCTGAATGGACAAGCTGCTGAGTACAGGGATCAGATAGTGCGCGGTATGGCGTAATTCTGTAGTCAGTCTTTGTCTGGCATCGCTGACTTCTGCATTGATCATCAGGTAGTACCGCAAGCCACTGACTAAGACGATCAATACAAAGATGGGGAGGAATAAACGGGTATAGACCCCTCGCTGCTGCCATCGCTGTAAAAAATCTTGTAATGTTTGCACAAATTCAATGAAATTCAGGGAAGTAAAGCAGTTTGGTTGTCTGGGACAGAAAATGTGAGTAATTGTAACCTGAAGATTAATCTTGCCGTATTGAAAAAAGTGATATGCGGCAAATATGCGGAAAATGCTTAGGCCAGCGCATCGAATATAATGAACTCCCCATGAAAGCCTGGCCTTAACTGATGAACCCTGATGACAAGACAATGCGCCTGTGTGTACCGATGCTGGCTCAAGTTCAGGTCTGCATTGTTCTGGTTTCCAGGCCAGATGAAGCTGGCCAACAGCAATGACACCTAAACACGAAAATTTCCCTTCAGGGCTGGAAGCCTGCTTATTGCTCGTCTTCTTGTTGGGGATAGAGTTCATGGTCGGTCTTCTGGTACAGGACAGCAGCAGCTGGACCGGCATAAGCCCGGATGAAGTCGATGCAGTCATCATGGTCTTGTCCAATGCCGTGTTGTTCACAGGCGTATTGCACTACAAGGGCATGAGTTATGCAGAATTGTTCCACTCCTCTGCTGTTTCCAGGAACAGGACCTTACTATTGATCGTGCCGGTACTATTGCTGGTGCCGGGGTTGGAGATGGTGCTGGGTGTTCTGGGCGGCTGGCTGGAAGCCTGGCAACCAGTGCCTGATAGCCAGCAAAGAATATTCGACGACATGATGGCCAATGGTGTGCACTCCATCATCACGGCCTGCCTGGTTGCTCCGGTGCTGGAAGAGATGCTGTTTCGCGGCCTTATCCTGCGCAGTTTCCTGCAACAGTATTCGCGCTGGGTAGCAATCCTGGGCTCCGCCTGCCTGTTTGGCCTGGCACATATGAATATCTACCAGTTTCTTTGTGCCACGATAGTCGGCGTATTGTGCGCGTGGCTGTATCAGAAAACACGCTCCCTGTGGCCGGGCATCATCTTGCATTCGGCTTCTAATGGCGCTGCCATCTGCGTTTACAGAATGACGGTTTCAAAGGGGGGAAATGTTGCCTGGCAACCCACTGCAGGAGCCTACATGGCGGCCTTGCTGTCTGCCGCTCTGGGAATATACTTATTGCGACGCTTGTGGGCGAGCGACAGCGATCCTGGTTTGTAGGTGCTCACCAAAAAGGCACTGGAAGCCATTGCTTGCAGCGCCTTTTTTCATCATTACCTGATCAAAGGATCAGCTTCAAACGGGCTGCATTTCACGCTTCAGGCGGCGTGGCACTTCCCAGTCGAGTTCGGTCTCACGCTTTTTTTCCAGTGCATCGATATGCTTGAGTTTTTTGCCTTCAACGAACTGGCCAGACAAGAGCAGGCGCGGTTTGCTTGCCGCAGACACAAAGCCATGAGTTGCCCAGCGTGAGCGTGGCAGGCTGGTGGCTGCCAGGATGCCATAATCCGCGCCGCAGCTAATGCCTTTTTCGGCGACGATGGATTCACCAGACTTGATGTATTTGGCGGCATAAATGCTGCCCTTGGTGGCGATCCAGCGACCGCTGTGGATTTCACCGCGCAAGCTGCTGATTTCGCCGGTGGCACGCAGATAGCCCCAGTTGCTGATGTCGCCCTGGCTGTGGATACTGGCCACATCCAGATTACCCTGGCAAATCAGGTTGGCAGCAAACAGAGCGCCTTCGACCTGGATATCGGTTTCACTGAACAACTCGCCCTGGCAATTGCAATCACCCGCAACATGGATGGCTGCCGCCGACAAGTGGCCGCCAACAAACTGGATTTCACCGACTTCCAGCACATCATCGAGTTGCACATTGCCATGGCAATCAAGGTCGGCACAGGCAACATAACCCAGTGCCTGGATATCGCCAAAGCCGCCAAAGGCATCATGATGGTCATAGCGCGCCAGGATGGCGGGATGTACCAGTATGTCCATATAGCTGCTGCCATCTGCCGCGGGTTTGCGCTGGTCAAGTTCCAGCATGCGGGCCATCCAGTCAGCGCTGCAACCAGTCTTGATGAGGTATTCCACGTCAATATTGCCACCGGCGTCGAGCGCATGGCCGACATACAGGGATTGCACGCGGATATCACCAGTGACAGTCAGCTTGCCCAGGCAAAACACTTCTTCCGCCTCTAAATCGCCATCAATCAGGCAATCACCGCCGACGATGAACTGGGTGGCAATCACGGCATCACCCTGGATATGCACGTCGCCAGTGCTGGCAAACTGCTTGCGCTTCAAGCGTGTGGTTTGTACCGGAGCAGGTAAGTCCAGAGCAGCCAGGACAGGCTTCTTTGTAGCAGGAGTAGTGCGCTTGGTCATGGGAACCTTGGAGTAGTGATAGATGGGCTAAATGAGGAATGGAATTACAGAGCCGCATTATCCTCGAAATGCAGGCGGCTCAGCAATCCTTGTGCCTTTGTTAATCTTGTTCAGGACGGCAGTGCATCCAGCCGCCCGCTTTCTGCCAGTTCACGGATGATGCGCACGGTTTCCACATCGGCTTCCTGATAGGCAGATTTGCGGTATTCGTTATACATTTTCGCTTCCGCATCTTCTGGCTCAGCGTTGCCACTGTCATAGGCGAAACGGACAAACAGCGCATCTGGTTGCGGCTCTTCTATGCTCATGCGCAAGGAAGACTGGGGTATGTCCTTCTGGGCTGCTACATCATAATGCACGTGTTCCAGGTGGGTAAAGCTGACCCGGTCGGTGACTTCCAGCGTACCGTACTTCAGGGTGCGTGTCATGCTTGCCTCAGTACGGTCCATGATGCTGGCGTCATCCAGGTAAGAGACAAACAGCTTTGGCATTTCTGCCCGCAAGACCAGGCCGCGCCACAACTGTTCGCGGCTGATGACCTCTATCGTGGGATTGCTGAGATCGTTGATTTCAACTAAATGTTCAAATTTCATGGAGCACCTTTGTTCTGATGCCGTCAGTTTACTCTACACACCACATGCTGTCAGCGGGTGTTCAAGTCTTGAGTATGGATTCAACCAGGGACAAGAATGCCTGATAGCGTATCGGCTTTGCCATATAGGCATCACAACCTGCAGCACGGAAACGCTCTTCATCGCCGCTCATGGCAAAGGCGGTCAGGGCGACGATCTTGATATGCTTGGTTGCTGCGTCAGCTTTTAGCTGGCGAGTAGCGGTGATGCCGTCGATGCCTGGCAACTGCATATCCATCAGGATTAATTCAGGTAATTCTTCCCTGGCAACTTGCAAGCCCAGCTCTGCATCTACGGCTTGCAGCACTTCATGGCCAGCATTTTGCAATAGAAATGCGGCCAGCTTCATGTTCACGGGATTGTCTTCTATGATCAGTACGCGCGTCATTTCATTTACCCCTGCCGGTCATGGCCCGTCTGACTTCGCCGATGAATCTGCCATGATTGAAATCGGATTTTTCCATGACTTTTTTGACATCGCCACTTAGACGTACCCTGTCTTCGGCGGTCACTTGTTTTGCAGTCAGGACAATAATCGGAATACTTGCAGTGACTGTATCACTTTTCAAGGCTTCCACCACATCAAAACCATTGATTTCAGGCATCATCAAGTCCAGTACGATGAGATCAGGCGTATATTGCCTTGCCATATTTATACCTTCTTGCCCTCCTAGTGCGCCCAGGGTGCGATAGCCAAATGAATCGAGCTGGGTAGTGACCAGTTTCACTGCTTTGGGATCATCATCGACGACCAGGGCAATTTTTTGCGTCGCCTTCGGGTCGTTGCAAAAACCAAGCACCGTCAAGGCCGTGGTCAGGTTTTCTCTGGCGATGGGTTTTTGCATGACATGGGCAGCACCCAGTGACAAGCCACGGCCCCGGTCAGCGACGATGGAAATGATGACCACAGGGGTAAATGCAAACAGTGGGCGTTGTTTGAAGCGCTCAAGAAATTCCCAGCCATCCATGCCCGGCAACAATATATCCAGGGTAATCAGGTCAGGATGGGTTTCTTCGGCCAGGTTCAGTGCAGCTTCGGCTGTGCTGGCTCGCAGAATGCGAAAACCTTCGCTCTCCAGTTGTACGCGCAAGACTTCAGCAGCCTGGTCATCATCTTCGATGATCAGGGCCAGCAACTCGCCACTCGCCAGGCTATTGTCACTACTTACACTGTTAACAACTGACGGAGTCGCTGGCGCAGTGCCGTACTTGCCTGGCAGATTGGCAGTGCGCCAGGGCAGCAAGATCGAGAAAGTCGAACCCTTGCCAACGATACTGCTCATGCTGACACTGCCTTCGTGCAATTCTGCCATGCGTTTTACCATGGCCAGTCCCAGGCCCGTGCCCTGATGCTTGCGCGAAAGGCTACTGTCTATCTGGGTAAAGGCTTGGAATAATAGTGGTTGTGCCTCTTGCGGTATGCCTATGCCGCTGTCGCTGACCGTGATTTCCAGATAATGTTCAAAGCGCCCCCCCGCCGCCTGATAGCCATCAATGCGGCGTGCTGACAGATGCACCCTGCCCCCCTCAGGAGTGAATTTGACGGCATTCGACAAGAGGTTGTAGATAATTTGTTTCAGTTTGACTTCATCCAGCCAGATTTCGCCCATGCCTTCCTGGATTTTGGCAGTGACTTGCAGGTTTTGCAGGGTCGCCTGTTCACGTATGACTTGCAGGCTGGATTGCACCAGGCTGGCAATGTCGGTGGGTTCCAGGTTGATCTGCATCTTGCCTGCTTCTATCTTGGACAGATCGAGAATGTCATTGATCAAAGCCAGCAAGTGTTTGCCGCTATTGAAGATATCCACTGCAGCATCTTTTTGCTGACTGGACAAACTTCCCATCAAACCATCCTTGAGTATTTCTGAAAAACCGACGATGGCATTCAAAGGTGTGCGCAATTCATGCGACATATTCGCCAAAAATTCTGATTTCATGCGGCTGGCTTGTTCCAGTTGCTGATTTTTGGCGGCGATTTCGTCGCTACTGGTGCGTAATTGGTCGGCCAGTAGTTTCAGGTCATTGTATTGACGCAGATTGTGCAGGGCAACGCCAAGCTGGCCAGCCAGTCTTTCCAGGAATGCCTGTTCACCAGAAATCACATTATTGGTGGTGGCCAGCACCATGACGGCCAGGCGGTGTTCCTGATACATCACGGGTATCATCAAGACATGTTTGGGGCTGAAATCTGCCAGTCCGGTTTGCAGACTCAGGCGGCTGGTATCCAGGGAATTGCTTTTTCCAGTCAGGGCGGCCTGCCCCAGCAAGCCTTCGCCCAGTTCAAATTCACGCGGAATATCCCGCCCCAGACCATGGCTGGCTTCGCAACGAAAACGCGCATACCATTCATCAAAGCTATACAGCGCCGACATCTGGTAACCATGGCGTTCTGCCAGCAAGGTCAACAGGCTGTCGAAAATCTTGTTGCGTTCAAAACTTGCAGTGAACAGGATTTGTGCCTTGACCTGGGTATCATCATAATGGGCCGCAGTCCTGAGTTTGCGCTCTGTCATGGTGAATTCGGTGACATCCACATTCACAGACAGGCCACCGACGATATTGCCATTGTCATCGCGTAAAGGAGCGGTACTGTTGGTGATGGTTTTGCGGCTGCCATCAAAGCAGCGTATGTCTGCCAGTTCAGCCAGTATGGTTTCGCCAGTTTTCATGGTGCGTGCCAGCGCCCATTCATCCGAGGTTATGCGTTTGCCGGTATCTGGCCACCAGCCTGCATATTCGCCATATTGGTCCATATTGACCTGGCGGCTACCGCCCCAGATGAGCTTGGCACCAGGATTGATCGTGGTCAGTGAGCCTTCGCGGTTGCAAATCAGGACACCGACCGGCAGGATATCCAAAACTTGTTTGAGCAGTGACTCGCTATCGCGTACCGCTGTTTCAGCTTCAGCACGCTGGATCTGGTCACGCCTGAATTGCCACCATAGCAAGACACCGCCAGCCAGGGTGATGATGAGTACCAGTATGCCTATATGGCGCGCCTGCACGAAACTGTTTTCCACCTGGGTCCGGCGTTGTTGCTGCAAGACTCGTTCTTCTTCTTCCATGCTGCTGATTTGCACCAGCAGACCTTCCATGACAATGCGTGGTGTGCCGCTGACCAGATGCTTGCGCACCGCCGGGTAACCCTCCGCCTGGTAAATTTGCAGGACTTTGTCGAGAGCAATTAATCTCTCGTTCAGTTTCAGTGCCAGATTTTTATATAATAATTGTTGGCGTGGATTATCCACCGTCAGTTCGGCGATCTTTTTTTCTGCCTGACGTATTTGCGCTGATTTGCTGTCGCGCTGGCTGGTGAAGACGTCGTCACCAGTGATAAAGTACAGGCGTTGTATGCTTTCCAGCTCAAGTACGCCAGACTTGACTTCATATAACTGATCCAGGACCTGATAAGTATGCGTCACCAGAAGTGAATTCTCACGATAGTCTTGCAGCGAGCGATACAGTTGCCAGCCAGCTGAGAGAAGTAGCGCCAGCCCGAACATAAGCCCTGCGAGCAGTCTGAATTCGGTACTGAGTTTTTTCATATGCAATTTTCCTGTTGAATACATGCAAATTGAAACAGCCTTGGCGATGATTATGCCGGGTCCGGCGGCCTGCCGAGTTTGGGTTCAGGAGCAAACGCAATCAGGGTGCCTATGCTCAGATCCAGAACAAAATAATCCAGCCTTTGCTGTTCATTCAAATGCAACCGTATGCGTTGCTTGCGTGCTGCGCTATAGGCTGGCTTGAGTGCTGCCGGCAATTCCTCCGCTAAAGTACCGGTAGTGAGTGACACTTGATCAAGTTCCCCGAGAAAGCGATGGGCATTGGCATTACATAAACTGACCACTCCATTCACCAGCAGGCAAGCGCCCATGGGAAGATGGTGTATGGCATCCACCGCCATGTCCTTGTGTATCGAATGCATGAGTGCATCCAGCGTGCGGAAAGCATGTGCACCTTCTGCATTGTTCAGGATACCGTTGTATTCCTTTAGCAAACGCTCACGTTCGTGATTCAATACATATTGCTCAAGTGCCAGACGAACTGTCGCCAGCAATTCTTCATTCAGCCAGGGTTTGACCAATAACTTGAAAGGATGAGCCTGGTTGACTGCTCTTAAAACGCTGCCCAAATCTGGATAGCCTGTCAGTATCAGGCGTACCACGTCGGGATGTTTTTCCCTGGCCGCGATCAGGAAAGCAGCCAGGCGTTCATCCCGCGGTTCACAGATTAGTACACCTATGCGTTGCGCAGCCATGTGGGTATGCGCCTCACCTGCATTGCTGGCGGTGAACATGGGATGCTGCAAAGGCCTGAGTAAACGCACTAATGCTTGCTGCAGATCTGGTTCATCATCGATCAGCAAAATACCGGGGTGTTGGGCATCAGGCATCGGTATGCTGGTCGTAGATAGCAGCAAAACGTCCGGCCTGTGCGACAAAGCAGGAAAATACTTCAGGATCAAAATGTTCAGGCTGGGTACGACCATCCCCTTCGATGATGATATTCATGCTGTGCTCATGATCAAGTGGGGGCTTATACGGACGGCGACTGCGCAAGGCATCATACACATCGCAGATTTGCATGACTCTGGCAGCGATGGGAATGGCTGCACCTTTGAGACCATTCGGATAGCCTGTGCCATCCCAGCGTTCATGATGATTCAGGGCAATTTCCGCGCCCATTTCTGTATAGGGGGAAGTGCCGCTGGAGAGTATGCTGGCACCAAGCGCACAATGGGTGCGCATGATATTCCACTCATCAAGATTGAAGCTGCCAGGTTTCAGCAGCACATGATCAGGTATGCCTATCTTGCCTATGTCGTGCATCGGGCTGGCCTGGAAGATGGCATCATGAAAATCAGCAGGCAAATCCATGGCTTCAGACAGGGTGCGGCAGTAATAGCTGATACGGCGCACATGATGCCCAGTTTCTTCATCCTTGTGCTCGGCGGCGCGCACCAGGGTAAATACAGTATCGCGGTAGGCGTTTTCCAATTGTGCCGTACGCTGTACTACCTGACTTTCCAGTATGCGGTTATGATCAGTCAGGAAGTCGCCATATTCCTTGAGACGCAAGAGATTGCGCACTCGCACGCTGAGATCAGCACGGTCTATCGGCTTGGTCAGAAATTCTTCGGCACCCGCTTCGAGGGCGCGTAGTTTGGAGTTGCGGTCATCCAGCGCCGTCAGCATGATGACCGGTACGGGTTGCGTCAGGGGATTTGCCTTGAGTTCTGCGACAGTGGCAAAACCATCCATGCCTGGCATCATGATGTCGAGCAGAATCAGATCAGGTTGCGCGAAAGCTGCAACTTTGAGGGCATCACGCCCATTACTCGCACTCAGAGTAGAATAGCCTTCAGAATGTAACAACGCTTCCAGCAGTCTAATATTTCTTTCTTCGTCGTCCACCAGCAGGATACGAGCAGGTTTCTGGTCTTTCATAAAAGGCATCCTCCTGAGTAAGAGAATAGTCCCAGCTTGTCCAATTGTCTAGCCTTTATTTCTATCTTTTTGGCAACAAAATCTTTGTTTTCACAGATAAATCATCAGGATTTGCACAGGCTATGATGTGTTGCGCGTTTATCTCAGTGGATATGCACTTATCCACCGGCGTATTCCGGTTCTCTGTGTATTGCAGGCTACAATAGCGCCTGCAAGTTTTTGCGGATCAGCTCCGTCTTCCCTATGTCTCATGGTCTGAATACTCCCCAGCGTAATGCAGTCAATTATATGGACGGCCCTTGCCTGGTGCTGGCCGGGGCTGGCTCGGGCAAGACGCGCGTGATTACCCAGAAAATCGTCAACCTGATCGAGCTGCATGGCTATGATCCAAAACATATTGCCGCCCTGACGTTCACCAACAAGGCAGCGCTGGAAATGCAGGAGCGCATAGGCAAACTGCTGGCCGAGCCGCGCCAGGCCAGGCAATTGACGGTGTCCACCTTTCACTCGCTGGGGGTCAAGATACTCAGGCAGGAGGCGCAAGCCCTGGGCCTCAAAGACCGCTTTTCCATCATGGATAGCGATGACTGTTTTTCTCTAGTGCAGGATCTGGCAATTACCACTGACAAGCAATTGATACGGCGCATACAGACTGCCATGTCACTGTGGAAAAATGGTCTGATCGACCCAGAGTTAGCATTAAAGCAGGCTCAGGATGAAGACGAGGCGATTGCCGCCAGGGTTTACCGCAGCTATGTCGCCACCCTCTCAGCCTATCAGGCAGTGGACTTTGATGATTTGATACGCTTGCCGGTAGAACTCTTCCGCAGCAATGAACAGGTACGTGACAAATGGCAGCGCCGCCTGCGTTACCTGCTTGTCGATGAATACCAGGATACCAATACCTGCCAGTATGAACTGGTGAAATTACTGGTGAGTGGCATAGGTAAGAAGCCCATGTTCACCGCCGTGGGTGATGATGACCAGGCTATCTATGCCTGGCGTGGCGCCACCATAGAAAACCTGAAGACTTTACAGGTGGATTTCCCCAATCTGGAAATCATCAAGCTGGAACAGAATTATCGTTCCAGTACCCGTATCTTGCAGGCAGCGAACTCCGTTATCGGCAACAATCCCAAGCTGTTTGAAAAGTCACTATGGTCAGAGCATGGCCTGGGTGATCCAGTCAAGGTACTGGGCATGCAGGATGATGAACAGGAAGCTGAACAAGTCGCCATCATGATCTCTGCCCATCGCTTCGAGCGCCAGGCCAAATATTCTGATTATGCGATTTTGTACCGTGGCAATCACCAGGCGCGCGTCATTGAGCAGGCGCTACGGCGTGAGCGTATTCCTTACACTATCTCTGGCGGTCAGAGTTTCTTTGACCGCGCTGAAATCAAAGACATCATTGCCTACCTGCGTCTGATCGCCAATGAAGATGATGATCCGGCTTTCATCCGCGCCATTACCACACCCAAGCGCGGTGTCGGCCTGGCTACATTGGAAGTGCTGGGCGAATTTGCAGGTCAATGGCAATGCTCGCTGTTCGCCGCCGTTTTCAAAGGCGGCATAGAAGCCAAGTTACCTGATAAACAGTTAAGGCCACTTCGGAATTTCTGTACTTTCATCAACCAGGTTGAGGCCCATGCCCACAGGGAAAGTCATGCCAGCGAATTGCTGGATGACTTGATGAAAGAAATCAATTACGAAGGCTATCTCTACGACAGTTTTGAAGACCGTGCTGCGCAAAACAAATGGCAGAATGTGCTCGACTTTACCCAGTGGCTGAAAACCAAGGGCAGTGGCGGCAAGGACGGCAATGACGATCACCGCAGCCTGCTCGACCTGACCCAGATGGTCGCCCTGATGACCATGATGGAAGGCAAGGATGAAGAGCCGGACGCCGTGCGCATGTCCACCCTGCATGCATCCAAGGGGCTGGAATATCCTCATGTATTTCTGGTAGGCGTCGAAGAAGGTATCTTGCCGCACAAGGGTGACCCTGATGCGCCAATAGAGACTTTTGCCGCGCGCATAGAAGAAGAGCGCCGTCTGATGTACGTAGGCATTACCCGCGCCCAGCGCAGCCTGCATATTACCTGGTGCAAAAAACGCAAACGTGCGGGTGTGCAAGTGCATTGCGATCCTTCCCGCTTTATCAAGGAAATGAAACTTGATGAAGGCGATGCTGTACCTGCCGAAGGCGAAGTCATGACACCCAAGGAAAGACTGGCTGGTTTAAAAGCATTATTGAGCAAGCCCAGAGAATAGGCGCTGGCAGCAACAGGAGGGCAGGGAATGTTAATATCGCAGGCATATAAGCCGCTCTACATATCACTGTCATCAAATTCGTCAGCTATCCCTATGTCAAACTCTTCATCTCCACACCAGATTACCAGCACTGAACAGTTGGAAAATATGTTTGATGCCGTTGGCGCTGCTTCCATCAGGAAGGAAGTACCGTATATACATGCTCATTACCGTGCCATGATCGAGGCCTCGCCTTTTGCGGTGCTGGCTACTCGTGGGCCAGATGGCCTGGATGCCTCGCCTCGTGGCGATGCCCCCGGCTTCATCGTGGTTGATGATGAAAAGACCCTGCTTTTGCCCGAACGGCGCGGCAATAACCGCATCGACAGTCTGCGTAATATTTTGTTTGATCCACAGGTTGGCCTTTTGTTCCTCATCCCCGGCATAGGTGAGACCTTGCGCGTGAATGGCAGGGCCACGATTTCTGTCGATCCTGCCTTGCTGGACAGACTGGCAGTGGATGGCAAAGCGCCCAAATGCGTGTTGCGCATTTCTGTCGATACTGTCTATTTTCAGTGCGCCCGCGCCATCCTGCGTTCCCGGTTATGGCAGTGCGCCAGTGCTGGTGAGCTGGCCCAGCTACCCAGTCCCGGTACTATCCTCGCGGCACTCAGCAACGCTGAGATCGGCGGTGACAAATACGATAGCGAATTGCCAGCCAGACAGCGCGCCACGCTGTATTGAAGCTATTGCATTAACGCTTTTGTACAGCCACTTTCTGGTATCCTGTGCCGCTTGATGCTACATCAGCTTAGCTGGCAGACCAACTATTGACATGGAAATATTGATAATGAAATTGAAGACTTCGCTTTCTCAGCTGGCACTCCAGTGTCTGACCGCATTAGGCTTGGCGCTGGCTGCCAGCCAGGCATTTGCCCAGGCGGAAACTCCGGCCAAAGGTGTAATGTGGGAAGTTAAATCAGAAAAAAATACTGCTTATCTGTTTGGCTCGATTCACCTCGCCAAAGCCAGTTTCTACCCTTTGCCTGAAGCAGTCGAAAAAGCCTATAAACAGGCCGACACTCTGGTCGTGGAAGTCGATACCACCGATGCCAAGGCCAGCGAAAAAGCCATGCCTTACTTTGTCTACACTGCACCCGACAAGCTGGAAAATCACATCAAAAAAACCACCTGGGAAAGCTTGCAATCCCTGGTTGGCCCGGCTGCCGCACAATTCCAGAGCCTGAAACCGACCATCGTTGCCACGGCACTCAGTATCGGCGTCTTCAGGCAGCAGGGCTATGATGCCTCCAAGGGCGTGGACTTGCATTATGTCCTGCGCGCCAAGCAGGATAAAAAAGACATCGTCGAACTGGAAAGCACGGCATTTCAAGCCAGTGTACTTGGCGGCTTGCCTGATGAAGATGGCGACGCCATGTTGGCGCAAACCCTGGAAGGCTTGAAGAGTGGTGACACCCTGCGTGAAACAGCCGGGATGATCAGTGCCTGGAAAGGCGGCGATGCAGAAGGACTGGCGAAAATCCTGCAAGATGCCGCAAACAAGGATGCCGGTTCGAAAAAGCTGATGAAATTATTGCTGGATGACCGCAATATGGGCATGACCAAGAAAATCCTGTCCATGCTGGAGGAAGGCAAGAAATTATTCATCGTCGTAGGTGCAGGGCATTTGACCGGCGCCAACAGCATTACCGAATTACTGGAAAAACAGGGGCTGGAAGTCAGGCAAATCAAATAAATCCAGAGCCTCAATCGAAAAAACGCAGAGTATCATCTCTGCGTTTTTTCTGGTTTCATTTACCCTAACCAAAGTGTGTATTCAATCCCATTTTGTATGGACCCCAGCACCTGAGTCTTGTTTTCTGCACTTTCGCAAAAACTGGCAAGCGCACTTGCAGGAGTGCTTACTCCAGAACTGAGCTCCTTGTTCCAGTAATCAAAACCCGCCTGGTCTGGTGCCCTGTGCAAAACATTCTGGTAAAAATTGGTGATCAATGTCGTCGTTGATGGGTTGGCGCCATACAGTTTTTGGAATTCTGGCGATTGAAAGAAACCTGCGGCCACAGTCAGCAAGCTAGAACCCTTGTCCATGTCTGCGATCCAGTAACCCAGTCCTGCCGCATCCGGTTTGCGGTCAAAAGCTGCCTGGTACAGTCTGTACATTTGTCCGGCATTGCCTTCGAGGTCAAAAGCGACCATGCCATCATTCAGCTGCACTCTTTCAACATTTACGACAGACGTGATCTCACTGTTTGTCGTGTTGCGAAAACTCACATCAGCAGCGTTTTTCTGTATGCTGAATGTGGCGCGGTTTTCCTTGATGACGAGCAAATCAAAACCGGCACCACCGTCCACCGTATCGCCGCCGCCATTGCTGTCAAAACGGTTATTGACGCTATTGCCTGTCATGACATCACTGTAGCGTGTGCCCACCACGTTTTCTATGACGGTATCAAAGCTCAGCGATAAATTATTTTGCGATACCGTATCACTGGCCAGTCTCCCGACTGAACTATTGGCACCAGGATTGAGGTTGATGCTGGCCGCAATGCTCAGTGCAGATAAGTTGATGGTGTCGATACCGCCGGTATCATGGATGAGCTTCAGTAAACGGCCATCCGTATCATTGATCAGGTAATTTGTCGATTCTGCGTTATAGGCCTTGCTGCCGTACAAGTATTTCAGGGCCAGGTAGTCATATTTGCCAAAGAAATCCCTTTCCTGGCCTTGCGGGGCCTTCGCATAAGACATGACGGTATTGGCTTCACTATCCTCTGCCGCCGCCAGGAAATTGTCAGCAGCCGTTGATGCCGGTTCACCGGCATTGTAATTGCCCGGATGCTTGAGTCCTATGGCATGGCCGATTTCATGCACCAGCGTGGCCCAGCTATTGGTGCCTGGGACGAGATTGCTCAGATTGTCACTGGCTTCATTATTGATATAGACATCTCCGCTGGCCTTGGGGTCTGTCGTATCCGGATACGAGGCATAGCCAGCGCTGGTTTCGCCCTGGGCATTGTTGCCCAGGCGTATGTAGCCGTAATTGCTCTCGGTGTCCGTTACTTCCTTGAAAGTGATGCCAAATTGCTGGGAAATCAAATCAAAAATTTTTCTGCAAGCAATTTTTTGTTCATCAGTGAATACACTGAAGCCTTTCTTGTCCGCGTCTTGTGCGTAACTGGGGGCTGCACTCATGAAGCTGTAAGTGACTTCCACAGCAGTGCCGACGGCGCTGCCATTGTTCCAGCGGGCAGTGGCCGAGGGCAGGAGTACATCTACCCTGTAATCGCCGCTGTAAGGATTGACGATGACGGTTTCCTTTTGGGTGGAGACAGTGGTGGTCATGATGTTATTCCCAAGTAAATTGAATAAAAAATCATTGTTGCTGTCAATGCCGGGTGCTGACATTATCCTGTCGTGAGAAGATGGATACCAGCGTATTGCCTATTGTTCAGTTGGTGAGTTTGGCAGCTGAGCCAGACACCAATATGCAGAATAGTTTACAAACGCAACATTGGCAGCGCGATTGATGTAAAAGAAAGTGATTTTATCGTGCTTGCGTAAGCTCTCCGTAAGAGCGCCAGCAACAGAAAGATACCTGAAGCAGCCCTGCCGTCGTTTTTGTACTACAGCAGGGTTGCTGAGATTGAATATTTACTCAGGCATGAAGCGCGCCAGATATTCAGGCGTAATGAGCCGAAATTTTGTCCAAGGTTAAATTATCTGATCAGGCTGGAGAGTGGATATTTGTGTCAGAATGCGGCTTTAGCAAAGCATGTGCAAGAAATTCAGCGGCAAAGAAAGTAATCAAGCAAGATAATGTTTAATGAAAACCAGCAATCTGATTCAGCTCCTGATTTGCAAGAGCACCCATGGATATCCCTGGAAACCGCGCTTGATGTAGAGGCGTGGATGGATTTGCAACATCGAGAACTGCAGCAAGCCCTGGGGGACAAGCCGACGACTGGCCAGGGCATCTGCCTGACTCTGGTTCATGGCGGCGAGCTTTACCTGCATACCAATTCGGATGGCGATGTCTTGCTGGACCTGACAGAAGAAGCGCAATGGGTGGCACCTGTGCTGACCGCAGTCACCCGTAGCACACCACCCAAGGGGCAAGTCTGGGGTTTGCCTGGACATGTGCTGATACAGTTAATACTCGGTCTGAATACCCTGATCGCCAGCAGCCGCCTGGTTTTGCGGCATCAATACAAGGGTGCCAGGGTAGCTACTGCTTGATCACCTGGGGGAATAAATTCGCGCCAGCGCACCATCATGGCGTGCTTGCAAGATAGCCTGGTCTATTTTTTGCAACTGGCTCGCCTCAGCAAGCCCGCCAGACTGGCTTATGGCAATGTGGATATCCACAGAAGAAACTGGCTTGGGCAATATGCAAAATAATTTGCCTGGTGATTTACCAGCTATTTCTGCAGCATATTGTTGATTGACATAATTTTCCAGCCGGCTGGTATTGGCCACCGAGCTGTACAACAAAAAGGCATCCATGCGGCGCAGGAATAATTTTCTGAAGCGCCCTAAATTGTTGCTGGTGTCATCCTCGACCTTGAACACGACATTGCTAAGGCGGTCAAACTCTTCGCCATAGCTGGTGCCGCGTACTATGCCTATGGTCTTGCCCTTCAAATCATTCACGGTGTTATAACTGAATTTTGCACTGCATAATGTGACCAGCAAGGCCTGATCGGAAAAAATGGGCAGGCTGAATTTGAACAGGCGCTGGCGTTCGCGGGTTTTTGAAATGCCAAAAATCAGGCCTTCACCATTCGCCGCATTTTCTACTGCCCGCTTCCAGGGATACCGTCTTACTTCGAATGTGAGTTTGCTGTGCTGTTCCAGGTAACGCAGCAATTCTGTGACTTCTGCTGACAGGGGAATCACCGCCCCTCTGCCATCCAGTTCTTCACTCATCAGCAATACTGTTTTTTGCCTGGCCTGCGCATGGGCCAAACCGGCCCAGCATGTGCCTACTAGCATGAGACAGGCAAGTAAGCGCAAGTAGCGTAGCATTGTATTTCCGGGCTGATATCTGTCACTTTATCTTAGCGCAATTTACTTGCTTTGGCTGCTGCCCTTCGGGTGAAGGCAGGTCTACACACCACAATCTCTGTTAAATATGGCAAATACGCGTAGTCAGGTAATATGAAAAAAACAAAAGGGTTCATGCCTTATTGACATGAACCCTTTTTGTTGTGGTGATGGATGACTAATTCGCCACACCATTCCTGTCTATTTTGACTATGCGCGAGCCACCTGCTTTTTTGACATTGACTTCAGCTTCGCCAGGGCCCGTGACCTTGATGCTGGCACTGTCGAGCAATAATTCCTTGGCGTGCAAATCACCGCTGCCCAGCAATTTGGCATTCAGGCTTTTGGCCTTGCCGTTCAGACTGGTGGCACCTGGGCCATTCATGGTAATTTCCAGCGCGGCCCCGGATTGCAATTCTGCACTAAAGTCACCAGAACCAGAATTCTCCAGTTTCAGTATGCCAGAGATGCCACGGTAACTTTGGTTGGACGGCCCGTGGTTGACTACTTGCAGGTCCCTGATCTTCAAATGTTCTGCACTGATATCGCCTGAACCGTTACTGTTGATGGCCAGCGTGCCTGTTTCACCACTGAGCACTAACTCGCCAGGTCCATTGCTGCGGATAGTGACTTGATCAGCCTTGATATCCTCAATCTGGATATCCCCGGAACCAGACATATCCAGCTCCAGTGCCTTGATGCTGCCCGATAATTTCACATCGGCGGGCCCATGCTGTGTCATCTTGACGCTGGCAGATTGCAAATTGTCGGCTCTCAAGCCACCGCTGCCATTCAGACTGGCATCAAGTGACTGGCTGATGGTGTGCATATGGGTATCACCAGAGCCGTGAATTTCCACATCGGCCCTGGCTACCTGCAGTTGCTGCAAATCCAGGTCACTGCTGCCATTCGAGATCAGTTTCAAGGCCGCTACCTTGCCGCTGAGCTTGACATCACCAGAACCATTCAAGTTCAGTGCCATACTGTCAGCCTGCACGCTGCGCACATCCATATCACCGCTGCCATTATTATTGATACGAGTGAGGCCAGCGGCAGTGACCCTGACCGTGCCGGGTCTGTCATTCCAGGTAAAATTATACGACTTGCGCTTGCTGCGTATGATCAAGACCTTGTTCTCCACAACGGTTTCTATTTCCGGCACCAGATTATCATCACCGCTGATTTCTACTGCAGCGGTGGCACCATTCGTCACGACTACGTCAAAAAAACCAGAGTTTTCTATGGCATCGAATTCAGTTACGGCGCGCTGCTCGGTAAGGAGTTTGCCACTGCCCTTGATGGCATCGCTATTAACCTTGACCTCACAAGCGCCAAGTAAAACAGTCGCCAGTGCAAGGTATCCGAATGATTTAAACATGATATCGTATGGGAAAGAGTAAACAGGTGCCCAGTGTAATGTTCTTTTATCCGGATTTCACCGGTCTACAAGACAGAATGTAATTTCCTAGCCATCAACTGCAAATTTGCCGGATGAAACGTAAGCCTTTGCAACAGCCAGCATTTGTTTTTCGCCAAGATGTACACTAAGCTGTTTTCATCGCACAAACCAGAATCAAGAATGATACCTACGCGCCGCCAGTTATTAAAAAGAGGGCTTTTGCTCGGTACCGCCGGCATGGCTGCTCCGCATACCCTTCTGCATGCCGCCGATAGCAGCAATGAAAAACCTGCACAGCCAACCCCACCGCCTGATCTGTTTGATTCTCAGGCGCTGGACATAGAGTTCTGGGTCAAGCCACGTACCCTGGACCTGATACGTCCTGCTACCGGTGAGCGAAGCAAACTTCTGTACTGGAAAGATGGCGAAGTGCTGGAATCAGCTTACCAGCAACTATGCCACTTGCTGCGCGATGTGAATGGCAAGCAAAGCGCGCCTATCGACCCCAAATTGCTGGAAACCCTGTGGGCCACCCAGGCTTATATTTCGCGCCTGGGCATGACCAAGCCCCTGGAGATTCTGTCCGGCTACCGTACCCAGGCATCCAATATGCGCCTGATAGAACAAGGCGTACCAGCAGCCCGCAAATCCCTGCATATGGAAGGCAAGGCCGCCGACATACGCATTCCCCAGTTGCATGAAGAAATTCTGGGTGAACTGATACAGAGTTTCCGTCAGGGCGGCGTCGGTTTTTATTATCGCCAGACCGCCAATGGTGGCTGGATACATACTGACACAGGCTTGCAGAGAAGCTGGAAGGGCTGAGTCTGCCTGGTTGGCAGACCCCAGACATGGCGCTTATTGTTTTTTGGCGATTTTACTGGCATCACCAGTCGTCACTATGCTCCAGCGTTCAGGTTGCAGATATTTTTTGACCGCCTGGTTCAATTGTTCCAGGCTCAGGTTTTGCAGTGCAAGGTCCTGTCTGATTTGCCAGGAGTAGTCCACACCCTTGTGCATGAGGGCATTCCATTCGGTCGTCAGATAGTCATCATTGTGTCTGGCCTGTAGCTTTAAACGCCTTAAAGCAGACTTGGTAGCTTGCAGTTCGCCTTGTGTAAAGCCATTTGCGGCCAATAACTGCATTTCTTCCAGCACCGCCTGCTGGAGCTTGTCGATATTTGGGCTGGCAGCACTTGCCGTGATTTCCCAACTACTGACAGCATCGGTGGAATAAGGAGACAGGCTTGAAGTCACGCCATAACTCCATCCCTCTTTGAGGCGTACTCGCCTGCCCAGTCTTGATTCTATGGGATGGCCGCCCAGCAAATAGCTGGCCATGTTCAAGGCAAGAAAATCTGCATCGTTAATACCGACTGGCAAGTCCAGTTGCCCAAGGAAATACCCGTTTTCTTTACCAGGCGTATCCAGAAATTTACGCAATGCTGAACGGTCAACAAATTTGAATGGAGCTGGCTGGTAAGCGGCTTTGCTTTCCCAGCCCTTGAATTCTTCTTCCGGTACGGCCTTGACTTCTTCTATATCAAAATCACCGACAATCGCCATGTGGCCATTGCTGGCACCATAAAACTGTTTGTGAAAATCAATCAGGTCAGTCGTCTTGATGGCATTCAGTTCCGAGATGACTTGCTGCGAAGTTTCCAGCGCACGTATGTCGCCCATGGGATAACTATTGAAATGCCGGGCCAGCGCATCCTTTGCCATACCCTCTGGGGTATTGCCTGCATTTCGCCAGGAGTTTCTTTCGCTCGTGATCGCGGTGGTGGCCTGGGCGAAACTGGGCTCTTTTAAGTTCAGCATCATCAGTTTCAGCGCTTGTTTCAGATGTGATTTGTCAGTGATGAATTTGGTGACGCGACCTCGCATGCGTGCTTTTTCCCGTTCTGCTTCCAGGCTTTCCTTGCCATAGCGGCCAGTACCATTGAGCAAGACTTGCCTGGTCAGACGTTCTATCCAGCGCTTGTTGGCGAGTGATTTTTCATCGCCCCAGTGCAAAACCAGGTCAACTACGACTTCCTGGCCGCGCGTGGGTTTTACCAGCAAGGCTGTTTCTATATTTCCTATCTTGATCCTGCGCGTGCTTTGCTGAATATTTTCTGGCGAAGTATTAAATTCAGCAACGGCAGCATATTCATCAACATGAGAAAAATCCTTCATGATGTCACTGACTTGAGGTTCAGCAGGCATGCTGGTGTCGACATTTTTTTGTTCTGCCAGCAAGATACCTGTGGTGCGGTTTTCTCTGACGAAATAACGCTGGGCAGCTTGTTGTATCTGCTCAGTTTTCATGCTGGCGACACGGTCTTTTTCCAGAAACATCAAACGCCAGTCGCCCGCAGCGATGTATCTGGACATCCTCATGCTCAATGCATGCGGATTGTTCATGACGCTGGAAAAAACATTCACATATTTGCTTTTAAATAAATCCAGTTCTTGCTCAGTCCATGCATGTTTTCCAAAAGTTTCTATCGCTTTTGCTACAGCCTTGGGAGTATTCTCATCGGTACTTCCAGCCAAATTGCTGTAGCCTAACAAGATGAGGCCATTGTCTGCTATGCCTTCAATGTGATATCCCAGACCCTGATTGACAGGAAGTAAGTCACCTGCCTGGCTACGCAGTTCTCTTCCGGAAGTCAGCATGTTTGCTGCGAATTGCAGGGCAGCATAGTCAGGGTGTAATAAGGAGGGACTGTGATAGGCCAATATCACCGGATTGGCATTGTCTTTTTTCCTGAGGATGACCAGGCGTTCTCCCTGCTGTGCAGGTTCAACGGTAGGTATTTTGGGCAAGGCAGATTTTGGTGTGGGAATCGCGCCAAACTGGCGCGTGATTGCCTGTAAGGCTATGCTGGCATCAAATTTTCCTGCAACCATCAACACGGCATTATCTGGACGGTAGAATTGACGACACAACTGCTGTAATTGCTCTATGTTGACGTTCTCGATATCACTTTTTTCACCAATCACACTATGACCGTAACCATGCCAGTCAAAAGCCACGGCCTGCACGCGACGTACCAAAGTGTTATAAGCATTATTCTCCCTGAGTTCCAGTTCGTTGCGTACTACCGTCATTTCAGTATTAAGCTCAGACTTCAGGAAGCGTGCATTTAGCATGCGGTCTGCTTCCATACTCAAGACCCAGTTGAGCTCACTCTCATTGGCCTCGAATGTGGCAAAATATTGCGTATAGTCAGGAAAAGTAAATGCATTCGAACGCATGCCTTTTGCAGTCAATTGCCTGGAAATTTCCGGGTATTTTTTACTACCTTTACTCAGCATGTGCTCCAGCAAATGGGCGTGACCGGTTTGTCCTGCACCTTCATTCCTTGAACCTGCCAGATAAGTCATATTGACTGTTGTCGTCGATTTTGAAGTGTCTGGCATCAACAAGACTTTCAAACCATTTGGCAAACGATATTCACTGATACCTTCTACGGTACTGAGCTTTTCTACATTTGCCTGCAAGCTTGTTGCTGCCTGTGCGTGACTGCTGGAAAACAGCAGGTGTATGGCAAGAACAATCGCTAAAGCCGGGGTTTTGATGTGAGGCATGATGTCTGAAAAAATGGGTATAAAAAAACCGGAAATCTTAGATTTCCGGTTTTATGGAAAGCAGCTTATTTGCTTGCAGCAGCTTTGGCCTTGGCTTCATCCGCTGCAATAAAGACACTCATTTTGGCCGGCTCTATATAGCGGCGGAAGGCATCATTGACCTGCTCCACAGTCAGCGTCTGTATCTTGTCATCCATGGCTTGTGACCAGGCCCATGTGCGTTTCAGATACAGATTGCTATTCCAGCCGCTGGCAACCGCACCATCGCTGCTGCGGCCCTGTACGCGCTGCTGCAAGAGTCCGGATTTGGCCTTGGCCAGTTCGTCGGCAGTGAAACCTTCTTTGAGTGCGCGTGTCAATTCTTCCTTGACAGCGATTTCCAGTTTTTCCAGATTCTGCGGTGCTGCCGTAGCACTGATACTGAAGCTACCTACGGGATCAATTTCACCTGCAGTCAGGCTGGAACCACCGCCATAAGACAGACCATCTTTTTGACGTATGCGCTCCATCACGCGCGAGTTCATGCCTGCGCCACCACCAAAAATATAATTGGCCACACGCAGTGCGGCAAAGTCAGCATCATCTTCGCGTAAGCTCAGATTCATACGGCTGGAATAGACGCCATTTTCCTTGTCAGGTGTGTTGAAAGTCTTGCGTATCGCAGAAATTTCTTCGCGCTTGCTGACCAGGCGGCTGAACGGAGCCTTGCTGGCCCAGCCATCAAATACCTTGGCGACAGTCTGTTTGGTGCTGTCCACATCAAAATCACCAACAATGGACAATTCACCCTTGGAAACACCATAAAAATCTTTATGGAAAGCCTTGATATCTTCCAGCTTGACATTGCGCAAGGCATCCAGTGTTTCTTCCAGCGTCATGGAGGCGCGCACATCGCCTTTTGGATAGGTATTGAAATGCTGCGCCATCGCACGGCTGGCAACGGCAGAAGGCTCATTGCGTGAAGCCTCAGTGTTGACCAAAGCTCTTTCTTTCAGTTGCTTGAATTCACTTTCCGGGAAGTTGGCTTCTTTCAATACATGCGCCACCAGTTCCAATGCTGCTGGCAAATTCGCCTTGGTGGTCTGGAATGAATACAGGCCCCCGCTCATTTTCAGCTTGGACATTTCATCTGCCAACTGGGCGCGTGAATATTTGCTGGTACCTGTGCTCAGCAAGCCGCCCGTAAAGCCCATGACAGTGGATTTGCCAAACAGGGTTTTCTCATCACCCCAATGCAAATTCAGCGAGACATTGACAGTTTCGCCACGGGTCTTTTTGGGCAAGAGCGCCACTTGCAGATTGCCGATATTACTTATTTTCGTACGCTTGTCTATGTTTGCCGGTGACGGGTCAAACACTTCGCCAGTCAGTGTCGCTGCTTTGGGTTTGAAGTCTTTCATTGCCTCGGCAATGCCTGGTGCGACAGGTACTTCGGCGCGCTGCGGGTTGTCTTCCGGGATAAACGTACCGACAGTACGGTTGTCGCGCACCAGATACTTTTTCACCGCAGCAGTGACTTCTTCAGAGCTGACGTTGCCTGCATCATCCCTGTCCTTGAACAGATAACGCCAGTCACCCATGGCGATATATTCAGACATGCTGACGCCTATGGACTCATGGTTGTTCAACAGCTTTTCATAGAAGTTGGCATTGTCGCGTTTCAGGCGTTCCAGTTCTTCCTTTGTCGGTGGGTTATTCTTGAAGTCTTCTATACCTGCCAGCAGGGCATCCCTGGCAGCATCGACAGATTCACCTTTCTTGACGACGGCACCGATGATGGCGAGCCCAGGTTCAACATGGCCCAGGCTGGTGGAAAACACTTGCACCAGTTTGCCACTTTCCACCAGTTGTTTGTGCAAGCGACCATGCGGTGCACTGGCCAGTATGCTACCAGCATAGTTCAGCGCATCGCGGTCATGGTGCAAGCCAGCCGGCACCTTGTAGGCGATCATCACCATCTGTACATCACCTTTGCGGCGCACGACAAAACTGCGCTCGCCATCCTGGGTTGGCTCAGTGGTCCAGAACTGGGGCAGACTGCGCGTTGGCTTGGTGATTTTGCCAAAGGAGGCGTTAATCCATTGCAAGGCTTTTTCAGCTTCAAACTTACCTGCTACTAACAGCACGGCATTGTCTGGCTGGTAGTAGTTGCGGTAAAAGGCTTGCAGGTTTTCTATCTTGACGTTTTCTATATCACTGCGATTGCCGATGGTGGAATTGCCATAGTTATGCCAGTCAAAGGCCACGCTCTGCATGCGTTTCATCAGCACTGCGCCGGGTGAATTTTCACCCCTTTCATATTCATTGCGCACTACCGTCATCTCGGTGTCGAGATCTTTTTTTGCGATATTGGAATTGACCATGCGGTCGGCTTCCATTTCCAGCGCCCATTTCAGATTGTCATCACTGGCCTGGAACAATTCAAAATAATTGGTGCGGTCCATGGACGTGGTGCCATTGATGCGCATGCCACGCTTATTGAATTCTTCAGTAATTTTGGGGTTGGTCGGCGTGCCCTTGAAAAGCAAATGCTCAAGCAAATGCGCCATACCGGTTTCACCATAGCTTTCATGACGTGAACCAACCAGATAAGTGATATTGACAGTAACGGTAGGTTTGGATGCATCCGGCATCAGCAAAACGCGCAAGCCATTCGGCAAACGGTATTCTGTAATCCCTTCCACGCTGGTAACCTGACTGACACCGTTGGGCAGCTTGTCTGCCAGCGCAACCGGCGCAGTGAACAGAAACACGCCACCCAAAACCAGGGCGCGCAAGACGGGTTTGAGTGAAAGCTGCTTACCGGTGCGTAGTTGAGGCATAAAATCCTTTTATGATTTCAGGTTGTGAAAATAATAAATCCGTCAGGCGGAGTGCGCCGACGGATATGATTGGTGGAAATAATGAAAGTTGCAGCTATTTTGTAATATGGATAGGTGATAATCGCCGTATCTGCAAAAAAAGTTAGATTGTCACTATCTGTTAAATGTAGTTATTTGTCAATCAATTGTGGCGACAACTTCCAGTGTCTGGGTGGCCCCCCAGCTTTCACCGGGTGCCAGGCTGACAGGGCGCAATATCGTTGCTGCTTCTACGCATAGCATGTGTTGCTCGCCTCCCGCATGCAGATCATTGATCTTTGATGCACCAGCACCAGGGTTCCAGACCACGGCATCGTCAAAACCATTGCTGCGTATGAGGGTGCGCTGATGTGGCTGATGGAGCTCCAGTTGCGCCGGGGCATAGCTGTAGATGCGGTCAGTCTCGCCATTGATGCGCAGGAAAGAATCGGCTTCCAGGCAATGATCTGCGCCGCTGACAGTGTCGCGGTAACGCAGGCCCTGCAGCCCGTGCAGGCTGACGCTGGTAATATCCTGTACGGCCAGATAGGTATGCAGGGCAGTGCAAAAGCTGAAATTGGTGTCGCCGGTATTTTCTACCTCCAGTGCCATCTGCAAGGCGTTAGCGAGTATGCTGATGCGCAACTGGGCGCGGAAGACATGCGGCCATATCGTCAGGCGGGCAATGTTTTCCCTGAGTTCATAGACTGCAACCGCTGCGCCATGCTCTGCCAGGCCAGACTGCAAGAGCTTCCATTCCGAGGTACGGGCAAAGCCATGCTTGGGTAAGGTGCCCTGATTGGAAAACTGTGGGAACACCACCGGCACACCGCCACGTATGGCGACACCATCCTGAAAAGCCGAGCTTTTACTCATGAATAATTGCTCCACTCCACCGGCAGGTATCCAGGAACATACATGCGCACCCTGGCTGGCAATTTTTGCGGTAGCACCGTCTTGTGACCGGAGACTGAGAAAATTCATGCAGGCTTTCTTTCAGTAAATGTTGATATCCATCAGTGTAATGGATAGTCGTGCAAACGGTATTGCTTTAGCATCAATTTGCTACGACAAAAAACAATTGCTTTCGGTTAGTATTGCAGACACAAAAAAATTACTCAGATATCGAAACCAACATGTCCCTCAGCTATCTCGCCATCAAACATGTGCATCTGACCTGTGTAGGATTGAGCGGCAGCTTGTTCCTGTTGCGCGGCTTCTGGAAGATACGAGACTCAGCCATGCTGCAACAACGCTGGGTAAAAATCTTGCCGCATATTGTCGATACTGTCTTGCTGGGCAGTGCCATAGCGTTGGCCTGGTGGAGCGGGCAATACCCCTTCCAGCAAAACTGGCTGACCGCCAAACTGCTGGCATTATTGGTCTATATCGCTTTTGGCACCCTGGCCCTCAAGCGCGGCAAGACCCCGGCCATACGGATGGCTGCCTTTATCGCCGCCATCCTGACTTTTATTTATATCATCAGCGTGGCCCTGAGCCGCCAGCCAATTCCATTTTGATTGAAGGAAAGCAAGCACATGAAATCACCTGTTCTCAGTTTCAGCACTCTGGCTGTCATGTCTGCATTGTTTGTGCTGCCAGGACACGCCTGTGCCAGCGAGACTCTGCATGAGCTGGCGCAAGATATCAAGGCGGGCAAGACCACAGCCAGCCAGATTTATGACTTGTATGATGCGCGCATCAATATCTATAACCCCGGCATACAGGCGGTGACTACGCGTAATCCGAATGCCAGGCAGGATGCAAAGACAGCAGACCAGCAAAAAGCACCACACGGCAGCCTGGCTGGTTTGCCTTTGCTCTTGAAAGACAATATTGCCGTCCAGGGCATGGTTACTACGGCAGGCTCAGTGGCGCTGGCAGATAATTGGGCAGCACAAGATGCTCCGCTGGTAGCCCGCTTGCGAGCGGCTGGTGCCATTATCATGGGCAAGGCCAATCTCAGTGAATGGGCCAACTTGCGTTCCAGCCAGTCCAGCAGCGGCTGGAGCAGTGCGGGTGGACAAACCCGCAATCCCTATGCGCCTGAGCGCAGCCCTTGCGGTTCCAGTTCAGGCTCTGGCGCTGCGGTGGCCGCGCGTTTGATCCCGGCAGCGATAGGCACGGAGACAGATGGCTCGATCGTCTGCCCCGCATCAGTCAATGGCCTGGTTGGCTTGAAACCCACCCTGGGCCTGGTGAGCCGCACCGGTATAGTGCCACTCAGCCATAGCCAGGATACCGCCGGGCCCATGACCCTGAATGTCCGTGATGCCGCCATGCTCCTGAATGCCATGGCAGGCAGTGACCCGCAAGATGCTGCCACCCGCCAGGCAGACCAGCGCCGCAGCAAGGACTATACGGCGGGCTTGCAAGCTACGGCCCTGCAGGGCAAGCGTCTGGGCATCGTACGCAAAATGGTGGATGGCTATGATGTTGACACCAAAGCCTTGTTCGACAAAAGCCTGGCTATCCTGATCGCCCAGGGGGCAACCGTAGTAGACCAGATAGACTTGCCTTATCTCGAAGAACTTGACAAGGATGAACTGACTGTCTTGCTCTATGAATTCAAGGCTGACCTGGATGCCTATCTGGCCAAGACGCCCGCAACCGTCAAGACCCGTAGCATGGCTGATGTGATTGCCTACAACCAGCAGCATGCCGATACTGTCATGCCTTATTTCGCCCAGGAACTGATGGAGCAGGCGCAGGCCAAAGGCAAGCTCAGCGACGCCGCCTACCGCCAGGCCAGCGCTCGCGTCAAGCTGCGTGCCGGCAAACAGGGCATAGATGCCGTGCTGAAAAAATACAAGCTCGACGCCCTGATCGCGCCGACCACAGGCACAGCCTGGCTGATCGACTATAAGGCTGGTGATATTGTCGAAGGCAGTTCCAGCAGCCCGGCGGCGATTGCCGGTTACCCCCACCTGACCGTGCCCATGGGCCAGGTCCGGGGCTTGCCGGTTGGTTTGTCACTGTTTGCCGGTGCCTGGTCAGAAGCAAAATTGCTGAACATGGGTTATGCCTTTGAGCAGGCCAGGCCAGCCCTGCCTGCACCCAGCCTGACTACTACGGCGACTGCGGCGGCCAAGTAAGCTAAGCTGTCTTGTCAACTACAAGCCGGCCCTGATCATATCCGCCGCCTTTTCGCCTATCATCATGGTAGGGGCATTGGTATTGCCGCCTATCAGGGTAGGCATGATGGAGGCATCCACCACACGCAAACCTGTCATGCCATGTACCTTTAATTGCGGGTCGACCACGGCCATGGCATCCACACCCATCTTGCAGGTGCCTATGGGGTGATACACGGTGTCGCTGGTCTGGCGCAAGACGGCACGTATCTCATCATCGGTATGCACATTGGCAGTCTGGAAATCGCTGGTGCGTGCCGCCACCAGTGCCGGTGCATCCATCAGTTTGCGCGTGAGTTTAAAACCCTTGACCATGTTCTCGATGTCGTCCGGGTGTTCCAGGAAGCGCGGATTGATCAAGGGGGCAGCCATGGCGTCTTTGCTGGCCAGCGTTACTTCACCCACGCTTTTAGGCCGCAACAAACACATATGACAGGAATAGCCATGACCCAGATGCAGCTTACGCGCATGGTCATCCAGCATGGCCAGGACAAAATGCAGTTGTATATCTGGCGCAGTCAGGCTGGGATCAGTTTTTAAAAAGCCACCGCCTTCTGCACCGTTTGAAGTCAGCAAACCACGTCGCTGGCTTTGATAGCGCCTGAATTCTTTCACCATACGCAAGCTGCCACCAGCAGATACGCCCAGCAAGTCCAGGCTCTTGGCGCGGTACTTGAAGACGAAGTCAGGATGATCCTGCAAATTCTGGCCTACTCCGGGCAGGTCATGCACTACCGGTATCCCCAGCGCTTGCAAAGCCTTGCCATCACCCACGCCAGACAGCATCAGTAATTGCGGAGTCTGGAAAGCACCCGCCGCCAGCAAGACTTCCTTACCTGCTTTCAGGGTCTTGACTTGCCCAGCTTGCCGGTATTCAACGCCGATGGCACGCTTGCCTTCAAACAGAATGCGCGTCACATGACAGCCAGTTTCCACTTGCAGATTATTGCGCTTGCCCATGTGTGGGTGCAGGTAGCCGCGTGCGGCTGTCCAGCGTTCACCATTGTGCTGGGTCACCTGATAGATCCCTACACCTTCCTGCTCTTCACCATTGAAGTCGGTATTGATATTGAAGCCAGCCTGGCGGGCTGCTTCCAGGTAAATTTTCTGGTAGGGATTGTCGCTGCGCAATTCACTGACATGCAGCGGCCCAGACTGGCCATGATAATGGCCGCCATGGGTTTCATTGTTTTCTGATTTTTTGAAGTAAGGCAAGACTTCATCGAAAGACCAGCCAGTATTGCCGAGCGCCGCCCACTGATCATAATCCTGCCTGTGGCCACGGATATACACCATGGCATTGATGCCCGACGAACCACCCAGCATCTTGCCGCGCGGCTGGTATCCGCGCCTGCCATTCAGGCCGGGCTGCGGCACGGTTTCAAAAGCCCAATTGTTCAGCTTGGTCGGCAACATCGCCACCACACCTGCCGGTGTATTCACCACCCAACTGTCACCCTTGCCACCGGATTCCAGTACGGTCACATGCAGATCGGGGTCTTCCGTCAGGCGGCCAGCCACGGCACAAGCGCCGGAACCGCCACCGACGACGATGTAGTCAGGTGTTGTTGTCATATTGTCTCTTAAGTATTTTTAGTTTTTACAGTGTTGCCGAATTTTATATTCCGGTGTAGCTTAAGATATTAAATCTTCAGGCTCCAGAAAGTAAGGACAAATACTGCCAGGTTGCAGCTAAAGCAAGGATGAACAACAAGGTGCTTTCAGTACAGGATGCGGTATTTCCGGCTCACCCGTTCTCGGGTTTGCTGGCGATAGGTCGCGAGCGTGACTGGCGTTTGCAAGAGATATTCCCGGCGCTTGAGCTGGATGCAGAAGGACAGACATGCGGCGATGTACGCATCAGCTACATGCAAGCCAGGGAGAGTTTGCTGAGGGCGCTTCATCATGGCGGGGCAGACCTGGGGATATTGTCCGGCGCCCGCAAATCCCTGCCCGCACTGGGAGCGATGGGCAGCGGCATGCTGGCCCAGGCAACACTGTCAGACGCCATGCACTTCGGCCTGGAATACCAGTTGATCGCCGGTGCCATGGTGCAATTACAACTGGAACCCGGTGAGCGCACATCGATACTGACAGCCCGCCCGCTGTTTGATGATAGCGAGTTACAGGATTTCCTCGATACCGACCACCTGGCAACTGCCATTAATGTCAGCCAAGCACTGTGTGGCCATGCCCTGCAAATCGAACGGGTAGAGTTGCGTGGCAAGCACCAGGCCAGCCGCTCAGTTGCCGAAGATTTTTTTGGCTGCCCGGTTGTCTATGGTGCCGATGTCAGTCGCATCATCGTCAACAACAGCGCACTCTCCACCTTGTTGATCAACCCTGATCCAGAGCTTGCGGCAGATAGTAAAATGCGCTGTGATGCAGAGCTGGCCGCAGTCGGTCTGACAGGCAGGCAAAGCCTCTTGCACAAGCTGGTCAACCTGCAATGCGATTACCGCAGCGTGCCTGAACTGGCGCAAGCACTGGGCATCAGCGAACGTTCCCTGCACCGTCTGCTGGTGCGCGAAGGCTGCTCTTATTTTCAAATTGCAGAAAGCCTGCGCATGGAGAAAGCCAAGCATTTTCTGCGCAATACCAGCATCAGCCTGGACGATATTGCAGCGCTATTACATTATTCAGACAGCCGCAGTTTTCGCCGTGCGTTCAAACGGGCAGTACATATGACGCCTTCGGAATTCAGGCAGCAGTAAGTCTGTTTTCCAGCATTTTTATTGAGTCGGTATTTTCAGGATCGCACCTGTAGTCACGGCATATAACTGATTGTCTGGCCCGACTGCCAGACCACCCAGGTTTTGGAAAGAACCCGGCAAATTGCCTGTCTGTGTAGCGCTGTTGCCACGTGTACCTGCCAGATTGGTCACAGTCCCATTCGGGCTGATTTTTCGTATGACATTCTCGTCACTGACATAGATACTGCCAGCCTTGTCCAGCACCAGCTGGTTCACACGTGTGAATCTTGCTGCCGCTCCTGTGCCATCAGTTGTGCCGTAATTGCCACTACTGCCTGCCACAGTCGTCACCACTCCGGCAGGAGTGATCTTGCGTAGGGAATTTGTTTCAGCGACATACACATTATCGTTATTGTCAGTGGCCAGAAAACTGCTGCCTGAAAATCTTGCTGCAGCGCCTGTGCCGTCTTCTGAGCCAGATGCCTTGAGCATGCCTGCAAAAGTAGTGACGACACCAGTAGGGCTGATTTTTTGTATCGTGGTATTCGTGTAACCGGTGTAGCTGGCATAGACGTTCCCGCTGCTATCAACAGCGACACCTCTGGCGCGGTAAGGCGTTCCAAAAGTGTTGCCCATGCCATCCCAGCCCAGCGGTGCACCGCTGTCAGCTAAGGTGCTTACCTTGCCGTCAGGGGTAATTTTACGAATCGAAAAATCAGCGACGTAGACGTTACCGCTACGGTCAACAGCTATTCCAGATGGGTCAAAAAAGCCAGCCGCAGCGCCATTGCCGTCTTTTCCCTCCCTCATACCTGCGGTACCTGCCAGCGTTGTCACATTACCACCTGGGGTAATTTTGCGTATTGTGTTGCTGCCACGATCTGCGACATAGATATTGCCGGCAATATCGATTGCCATCCCTGAGAGGGAGTCGTGCGCAAACCGGGCATTGCTGGCAGCCCCGTCCTGGTAGCCTGGAGCATCAATTGCGCCTGCAAATACTGAAATCGCACTGGCAGGTTTGTCATTGACTACATGAGTAGCGGTGTTACTGCTCCCTCCACCACAGGCAGACAGCAGTACAGCAATGAGCAGGCAAGAGAAAGCTAAATGGTGTGTGCAGCGTATTTGAGCTGGTAGCATATCTGGAAATTAAATTGTATTAAAGATAATTATTATCTTTCAGGACTATACAACAATTTAACGATAAACATCAAACTCAAACCAGAAAGTTGTCCCCTCCCCTGGGGCGCTGGTGAATCCAATTTGTCCATGCATTTTTTCCAGCATGGCCTTGGTAATCGATAAGCCCAGGCCAGTGCCACCTTTTTGCCGGGTATCGGTACCATCGGCCTGGGTGAAAGGTTCAAACAAGTGTTCTTGAAACTCTGGTGCAATGCCCGCACCGCAGTCGCTGACTTCGACACGAAAGCGGGATTCGGTATTGAGTATACGCAGGACGACGGCTTCACCTTCTTTGGAAAATTTCGCCGCATTCGAGATCAGGTTGGCCATGACTTGCATGAGCCTGTCATGGTCAGCCAGTATCCAGGCTTGCTGGGGATGTTGTTCCAGTTGCAGGCCGACCTTGAGCGAGGCGGCATAGGCCATATTCGATTCCAGGGAATTTTTGACCAGGGCCACCAGGTCCATGGCTTCTGATTTGAAAATCATCTTGCCGCTGGCCAGCTTGTCCATATCCAGAATATCATTGACCAGGGTAATCAGACGTTTGCTGTTATTGTGGGCGATGCGTATCAGATGTTCCGCCTGTTTCGGCAGCACACCACTGACACCCGATTCCAGCAGGCTCAGTGAACCGCGTATCGAGGTCAGCGGGGTACGCAACTCATGGCTGACGACAGAAATGAATTCTGTCTTCAATCGGTTCATGCGCAACCTGTCGCTGATATCCATGGCAAAGGCCACCCAGCCCCGTTCAGAGTTTTCCAGGTGGCTGAGGCCGACCAGGATAGGCACACCAACATTCTCACCCTGTTGCAACATGATTTCGAAAGGCGCGGTAGTGCCAGTCTGTATCAATTCCTTATATGCCTGCTGGCAGATTTTCAAATCCTGATGGGACAGCAGGGTGTCCCAGGCGGTATTCTGGGTCAGCAAATAGTCGCGGTCATAGCCACTGAACTGGGTAAACACATCATTAACATCCAGTATCTGGCCGGCTTCATTGCCCTGGATAATGCCGATCAGGCTGGAATTCATCAACCTTTGCAGGCGTTGTTCACTGGTGCGCAAGGCATCCAGCGTCAATCTTTGTTCGGTGACATCTTCTATCATCCAGACTGCGCCACGGACATAGCTTTCCATCGGCAAGGCGCGTCCTGCTACACGGCCAGTGAAAGATTCGCCATTGAAGCGTCGCAACTGCCATTCCAGTTCCACCAATTCATCCGCCTGCAAGCCGGGGACAACCCGGGCGCTAAAAGCCTGGTAATCTTCCGGTCCCTGATACAGGAAAGTGGTCTTCACACCTATCATGGCCTGGGCGTCAGGGAAGCGGCAGAGTTCTGCCAGTGCCTTGTTGGCCCTGACGATGGCGCCATCGCTGACAAACATGATGCCTACTGGCGCATTGGTGATGAGGATTTCCAGTTCCCTGGCTAACTCCTTGTAGCGGTTCTTGTTAGCTTCGAGCAACTCCTGGTTATGCCTGAGCATTTCCTCGGTTTGTTTGCGTTCGGTGATATCGATATGCGTACCTACCATGCGCAAAGGCTTGCCTTTGCTATCCCATTCGACGATGCTGCCGAGCGACATGATCCAGCGCCACTCACCTGCCTTGTTTTTTTGCCTGAATTCAGCGTGGTAATCGGTGTTGCCCTGGGTTGCGGCATGGCTTTTATAGGCGCGCTTGAGATGAGCGACATCATCGGGATGCACCGCCGTTCCCCAGAAATATTCCCAGAACTGCTGGGGCTGGTCAAAATCACCGGGCTCATAGCCCAGCATCTGCAAATATTCAGCACTGAAATTACCTGCACCAGTTTGCAGGTTGATGTCATACAAACCCTGATTTGAGGCCTTCATCACCAGGCGGCGCTGGCGTTCGGCGGCCTGCAATCTTTGCTCGGTCAGTTTGCGTTCGGTATTGTCACTCAGGAAACCATGCCAGAGTACGCTGCCATCCGGTAGTGCTTCAGGCGTGGCATCGCCAACTACCCAGCGGTCCAGGCCATCGTCAGAAATGATGCGGTATTCCTGATGCCAGAGGCTGAGTTCGGCAAAAGACTTGCGCACCGTTGCCACCATCCGTGGCAGGTCTTCAGGATGGACTTTGGCAAACATGAAGCTGGCATCTTCACGCAATTGTTCTGCCTTGACGCCAAAAAAGGCTTCTACCGCATCGCTGGCATAGGGCAGGCAAAACCGTCCATCAGGGTAGCGCCGGAATTGATAAAACATACCGGGCAGGCAGCGCGAAAAATTCGACAACAAGGCGTGACTGCGCTGCAATGCTGCCAGATCATTTTCGTCCGGCTTTAGTTTGGCTGACATTGCAGGGTCTTCAGACATGCCCGTTCACTTGTTAATCAGCGATACAGCGCTGTGATTTCATCAAAGAAATCGTAGACGCCTTGCTCACTCATCTTGCGCGCATTTGACAATTCACCGCCTTTGGAAGCATACAGCACACTATTGTCAGGGCGTAGCAAGACCGCCGCCGGTATGCCTTTTTTGGTGGGGTTGCCGTACAAGTCGACCAGTTCCTTGTTTTTATCAAACTGGCCTACATTCACTTTTACCGTAATGAACTTGCTGGCGAGCAGGGCCTCGTTTTTGCCGTGCATGGATTTATCGAGTTCCAGGCAATCCTTGCACCAGTTTGCGCCAAAGATGACCAGGACTTTTTTATCCACTTTTCTGGCTTCCGCCAGCGCCTGGCTGACAGCCGCCTTGGCATCGGCCGTTTCGTCATAAGCTTGCGGTGGAGCGGCGCTGGCCGGGTTGATAAGCCATGCCAGACTCAGTGTGAAAATCAGGGAAAGCAGTTTTTTCATCATCGTTCCATCAGAAAATTCAAGAGAAAAAGCAATACATGCATGGTCAGTCTATCTTAGCTTAAACCGTATCTGGCTGTAATTTCTTGTTGTCGGCAAACCTTGTTTTGCTGTATGTATATTCAGTTATTTCGCTGTTTCAGGATAAAATAGTGTATTTCCTTGTGAACCTGCCAGGACCTTTTGAAAAAAATGATCGACGGATGGCGATTATTGATTGCTATGAATAATAAATCACGCAGGATTGCTCATCTGGACATGGATGCCTTTTATGCATCTGTGGAACTATTGAGATATCCAGAGCTACGGGGGCAAGCCGTACTCATAGGTGGGGGTTCCTCACATCGCCCGATTCCAAAAGGCGATGGCACGCATGAATTTTCACGGATAAAGGACTATGTCGGGCGTGGTGTTGCAACCACTTCGACCTATGCTGCGCGGGCGCTCGGCATATTTTCCGCAATGGGTATCATGAAGGCTGCGAAGCTGGCACCGGATGTGTATTTACTGCCTACAGATTTTGAGTCTTATCGTCATTATTCGCGTCTTTTTAAAGAAGCAGTTGGCAAGATTGCTCCCAAAATTGAAAATCGCGGTATAGATGAAATTTATATCGACCTGACCGATCATCCGCAAGAAACCCACGCCCTGGCAAGCAGTTTGAAACAGGCAGTGAATGAAGCAACTGGCCTGACCTGCTCCATTTGTGTTGCACCAAATAAGTTGTTGGCAAAAATCGGATCCGATCTGGATAAACCTGATGGACTGACTATCCTGGATTTGGAAGACGTGCCAACACGTATATGGCCTTTGTCTGTGAAAAAGGTGAATGGGATAGGTCCAAAATCAACTGAGCGCCTGGCGAGCCTGGGTATCAACACCGTTGGCGAGCTGGCAAATGCAGACCTGGGTTTGCTGCAAACTACCTTCGGCAGTAATTACGCCGGGTGGCTATACAATGCGGCCCGTGGCATTGATGACAGGGAGATATCAACTGAGTCAGAACCCAAGGTCATCAGCAGGGAAACCACGTTTGACCGCGACTTGCATGCCGTTCATGACAAGGCAGTATTGACCGATATTTTCACCGATCTTTGTTATCGCCTGGCGAAGGATTTGACAGTGAAGGGATACCGCTGCAAAACTGTAGGCATTAAGATCCGTTACACGGATTTCCGTATTTCGACACGCGACATGACCATCCCTGTAGCAACTGCCGATCCCGCCATCATACGCAAGGCAGCCGGGGAATGTCTGCGTCGGGTGGCACTGGAAAACCGCTTTCGCTTGTTAGGAGTCAGGGCCAGTGCCCTGGTGAGAGAAGCAGACGTCATCAATGAGCGCCAGGTGAGCCAGGGTATGTTGTTTGAGGATCCATAAATTGAACTTTATGGCTGGGCACTTTGCATTTGTTGGAAGTACAGGTTTTCTATTCTTCTGAGATTGAGTTTTTCCAGATAGGGATTGATGAGTTGCTGATATTTCAACCCACGTTCATTGCGCTGGAAGCAAATGTGCAACGAAAAATTGATGATTTCCTTGGGGTGGAAAATAATGCTTTCCTGGCCGCTTTTGAGGCTTGGTTCGGTAATCAGCAACTGCCGCAAGACATCCTTGCTGATGACCACCAGGTCGACACGTCCAGCCATCAATTTGCGCAAATTGCTGATGTCTGAAGGTGCCACATCCAGTTTTAATTGTTCTTTTTTAACCTGGGCATCAAATTCCTCGCCATTGGCATAGTCTCGCACAACCCCTATGGTCAAGCCCTTCAGGTCGGCGTAATTTTTCCAGTCGAAATGCCTGTTTTTGACAGCAGCCAGGCCAACGATGCTATTCCCCAGCGGGCCGGAAAAATAACAGGTTTTTTCCCGCTCCTTCAAATAAAAGGCCGGGAAATATCCAGCGTAAGCAGGGTCCTTTTGCCCCAGTTGCACAGCACGGCTCCACGGGGTGTAACTGATTTGGGTATCCATCCCCGCTTGCAAGGCAGCTGCCTTGACGATGACCGAAGTTAATCCTTCATCAGGCAGATGTTTGCCAACATACGGTGCCCATTCCAGCGAAGCCAGTTGCATGACAGGTCTGCCGGTCGCCAGTGATGCGCTACCAGAAAGGCAGCTAGCAATAATAACAAGAGAGCGAAAAACCCGGACACTCATGGTGGTGGCTTTGCGTTGGCAAAAACTCAGTGTAGCCCAAGTCTGCTGCCCAGATTTTAAGAGATAGTTACAAGCCTGCTGCGTTGTAATCTTTCACTGCCATCTGCAGCGATTGTTTCAAATACATCGTCCAGCCTGGTGAACACATCCCAGTGATCAACTTGTTTTTGTAGCGCAATGGCCTGGATTAGTTTGAGCTCCAGTTCCGCTTCTCGCTTGCCCTTCCATAATTTGTCGGCAGCAGCGACGGCTAATTCTTCCAGACTCAGGTCGCCATGTTGCCATTGCGCGTGTGTCACGCAACACCTTGCCGCTGCGGCTTGTACACCTTGCGCCAGCAGCATTTTTTCACCAGCAGGTTCATGCATTGAGCCAGGGCCATCCAGTTCATGAGGGTGCAGGATTTTGCCTGCGTCATGGATGGCAGTACCAAGACGTATCAGATTTGCATCGAACTGCACATCCATGTCTTCAAAGTTTGAAATCAATAATTCTGCTGCTTCGCCCACCAGTTTTACGTGGGTCAGCAAACGCTCTGAGGCACCCAGGCATGACAGTAACTGGTAGGCTTCTGCTTTAGTGTTAAGCATGGCAAGCAATCAAAAAAACAATAAAAAAGGCTTGCACAACATATTGCGCAAGCCTGTCCGTTACTGAAAAAGCTTATTTGAAGTCGCCCGCAAACACGCGCAAGGTTTTTTCAAATCCCAGATGTTTAGTCATGGCTTCTTTGACTTGAGCCACAGTCAGTGACTGTATCTTCTTTTCTATATCCGCCTGGAATTGCATATTACGACCAAGATAGAGGTTGTTGACCAGACTATTGGCCAGTGCGGCGTCCTGGCTGCGTTCGAGTTGATATTGCTGGATCAGGCTCTTCTTGCCATCTTCCAGTTCCGCTGCTGTAAAGCCTTCCGTCTGTACGCGGGCCATTTCTTCACGTATGCCAGTTTCAAGCTTGACTCGGTTTTGCGGTGCGTAAATAGCACCGGCATTGAAGGCCCCCACTTCTTCTACCGATGAACCACTAAAGCTGGAACCACCACCATAGCTGACCCCATCTTTTTGACGTATGCGGTTCAGTATGCGTGAATTGGCACTGCCGCCCATGAGGTAATTGCCCAGTACCAGTGCCGGATAATCAGGGTGTTTGTTACCGACCGGTACCAGCATGGTTGCAAAGAAGAAGGCATTCGCTTTGTCCGGTGTGATGATTTGCTTGTCATCGGCCTTAGTTGCCAGGAAAGGTTTGGGGAGACGGGTGAATTTTTGTGATGTGTTCCAGTCACCGAAGGTTTTTTGCAATTCTGCTTTCAAGCCGTTGGCATCAAATTCGCCGACGACAGCAATTTGTGCCTGTTTTGCATGATTGGCACCATAAAACTGTTTCCAGAATGCCTTGGCATCTGCCAGTTTGGCTGTTTTCAGATAGGCAATCTGTTCATCTATGCTGCGATAGTAGCGGGCGTCATCGCTGGGATAGGTATTTTGTGCTTTCCTGCCTGCATCGACGGCGACAGCTTGAGGTTCCTTGCGTGACTCTTCCAGTTGTGCCAACTGAGAATTGAGCAATTGTGTGAACTCGGCTTCATTGAAGGCAGGCTGACGCAGGGCATCGCGCAATAATTCCAGTACTCTGGGCAGATTGTCACGTATGGTTTCCACCTGTACGTTGGCGGTAGAAACTGAACCACTGATTTGCAACTTGGTCTTGAGTTTGTCCAATTCTTCGGTGAATTGTTGACGGCTGAGTTTTTCCGTACCACGGTTGAGCATGGCAGCGGCCAGCTCGGCAGCACCGGCCTTGCCTTTCAGGCTGTTTTCATCGCCAAAATTCAACATCATCGACAGCACAACAGTATTGCCACGTGTCGTCTTGGGCAGCAAGGCGTATTGCATGCCATTGCTGAGTGCGCCTGTGATAGTGCGCTTGTCGATATTGTCAGCCGAAGCGATAAAATTTTCTGCCTGGGCGATGGCCACGCCAGGTTTTAATTGCTTGATTTGCTCATCCACAGCAACTTTGGCCGGGGCAGGTGAGCGGTCCGGCTTTTCTGTCGGGATAAAACTGCCTGAGGTGCGGTTGCTTGACTTCAGCCAGGTAGTGGCGACGCGCTGTACATCTTCAGCCTTGAGTGCCTTGACGCGGTCGCGGAACAAGAAGAACAAACGCCAGTCACCAGCGGCGATACTTTCCGAAAGAGCCACGGCAAATTTTTCAGGATCATTGAAAATCTGCGCGATATCTGAATCCAGCTTGGCCTTGGCACGTGTCAGTTCTGCTTCTGTGACAGGAACCTTGTCAAAGCCTTCTATGGTTTCCAGCAAGATCTTCTTGGCTTCTGGCAGGTTTTGCTCAGTACGCAAGTTGGCGCCCAGCATCAGGAAACCTGGTTCTTCCAGATTTGCGGCCCACGGGAATACATCGGCAGTTTTCTTGGTTTCAACCAGGGCCTTGTACAGGCGGCCATTGGGTGTGTCGCCCAGGATCAGGGCCAGCGCCTCAGTCGCGGCATAATCAGGGTGGGCTGCAGGTACGGTGTGGTACAAAGCTGCGATGGCTTGTGAATCACCAACGCGACGGACAATGACATCGCGCTCACCATCTTGCACGGGATCTAATGTGTACGTAGGTTCCAGCGCACGTTTTGGTTTTGGTATTTTGCCAAATTTGGTCGCAATCAATTGCAGAGCCTGTTTGGCATCAAAGGCACCAGCTACGATCAGGGTGGCATTGTCAGGCTGGTAGTATTTGCGCCAGAAAGCTTGCAGGTGCGGGATGTTGACGTTTTCCACATCTGTACGTGCGCCTATGGTGTCCTTGCCATAGTTATGCCATTGATGGGCGGCCGACATGATGCGCTGTATCAGGATGGCGATGCCGGAGTTCTCATTTTTTTCCATTTCATTGCGCACGACGGTGAATTCTGTCTTAAGGTCTTCGCCGGAGATGCGTGAGTTGACCATACGGTCGGCTTCCATACTGATGGCCCAGGCCAGGGTTTCCGGCTTGGCAGCAAAGGTTTCATAGTAATTGGTGCGGTCCAGCCAGGTCGTACCATTGAATTGCACGCCGCGCTGTGACATTTCTTCCCACAGACGTGGATGGGCCTTACTGCCCTTGAACATCAGATGTTCGAGCAAATGCGCCATGCCAGTTTCGCCATAGTTTTCATGGCGCGAGCCTACCCGGTAAGTAATATTTACGGTGGTAGTCGGTTTGCTGGCATCTTGCACCAGCAAGACACGCATGCCATTCAACAACTGGTACTCGTCTATTCCCTCTACCTGGCGCACAAACTGTACGCCCGCAGGCAGGGCAGCTTTGGCTGTCGCTGCATTTTCAGCCGCGATGGCTGGCGGGAGATGGACCAGGGTAGTAAAAGCCAATGCCAGGGAGAGGCTCAAGCTGCTGAGTTGCATGCGCGATGATTTCATGTAGCGACCTTTATAGATGAGGTAAATGCAAAATGGTGAATGTCAGTGTATTCGCCTGCAGATAATACGCAGGCTGTGACCATGCAAATCAGATTCTGGTTCAATCCAGAAATAATTGCAAAGTGGACAAGCTTAGTACAAATGCGGCAAGGTCGACAAGCAAACTTGCGAATAGCTGGCCGTGCAGGGATAAAGAGGGATAAGAAAAAATCATGGCGCGCCAGACACGAATCGAACGTGCGACCCCAGCCTTCGGAGGGCTGTACTCTATCCAACTGAGCTACTGGCGCGTGGGCTATGCATGGAAATGCATAAGTGAGACTTAAGTAATGCAAGGGCAACATTCTAACTCAATTTCAAGCGGGTCTTGCGCATCAAAGCAGGGAATTTGTCGTTAAAGCGGGCAGATTTTCCTGATTCTTGGCGCACACAGCCTGCTTTTCATTCCAAACACGGCGCTTTCGCTCTATAATCCCAAGCTTTGGCACTTGCCGCGGTAGGTTGCCGAGCTGCATAGGCTAACGACTTTCAGTACCTAATTTATTTGCATTGAGGAAACCATGAGCGACGCGCACGACGAACACGAATCAGCGATCAAGACCCCTAAGCAACTAATCGTTGCAGTTCTCGCCGGATTCCTGGTACCCATTATTGCCATTGTCTTGCTGGTACAGTATGTATCGAATGACAAAAAAGTAGGTGCAGGTTCTTCTGCACTCACACCTGAAGCAATTGCTACCCGTATCAGCCCGGTAGCTGACCAGGGTTTTAACTTCAAGGATGCCAGCGGCCCTAAAACCCTGCAATCCGGCGAAGCTGTCTATAAAACCATCTGTGCTGCTTGTCACGACACTGGTGCTGCCAGCGCACCTAAATTTGGAAATGCCGCTGACTGGGGTCCACGTATTGCGCAGGGCTACGACAAAGTGCTCGCCAATGCGATAGGTGGCTTGCGTGCCATGCCTGCCAAAGGCGGCAACCCTGACCTGGACGATATCGAAGTGGCCCGTGCTGTAGTGCATTTGGCTAATTCTGCAGGCGCTAAATTCAAGGAGCCTGAAGTCAAGCCGGCAGCAGCAGCTTCTGCCGAGGCATCTGCAAAGTAAGTATTGCCTGAACAGACAAACAAAAAACCCCGGAAATCCGGGGTTTTTTGTTTGCTACGGGCCTGGATTGCCAAGCTTGCGCCCATATTTTCCTGTATTTATTACAAGGGACATGACGGCATTATTTATTTTTGCTCCTTTTTGGTGCGCAAGTGTTTGCGTTTATTATATGTGGGCAAATGCTCCGCAAAAATCAATAATATCTCACTGGCAATAAATTCTAGCTTCCTGCACAAGCGCAAAAATTTTAAGCCGTTTTTGAAACTTTGGCGACATTTCATAGTCAAACCCCAGTGGGGCTCTACGCAAATGTCATATTTTTGTAGCTAGGTGTTGTTTTTTTGCTGCATGTTTTTTATCAATATTGACAACGGAATCTCTTAAATGTTCTCATGCTGAGGCAAATTTTCTGAAAGAAATTTCTCAAAATTTTCCCCACGCCGAAAAAAATTTCCATTTTTATTTGGTGGTTTTGCAAATTAACAAACTTTGTTTAGTTGTCACAAAATTTGTTAGGAACATATATATAACGGAGCGCAATAATGATAAGAGAAAAAACGATATCAAGATCGGTACGATTGATCTGTTCTAGTGGTTTGCTTTTGAGTATGGGTATGCTGGCCCAGCCAAGCTTCGCGCAAGAAGCGGTACAAAAAGTTGAAATCACTGGTTCCAGTATCAAGCGTACTGAAACTGAAGGTGTTGCAACGACCCAGATTTTGAGCCGTAAAGACATCGAGCAAACTGGCAAAACTTCCATCGCTGACGTAGTCCGCAGTATTTCTGCAGATAACAACGGCAGTATCAGTGGTTCTTTCACTAACGGCTTTGCCGGTAGTGCTTCTGGCGTTTCCCTCCGTGGTCTGAGCGTTAGCTCCACGCTGGTGCTGATCAATGGTCGCCGTACTGCGCCTTATGGCTTCGGTGATGACGGTCAACGCAGCTTCGTCGATTTGAACTCCATTCCTCTGGATGCAGTTGATCGCATCGAGATCCTGAAAGACGGCGCATCCGCGATCTACGGCTCCGACGCTATTGCAGGCGTGGTTAACGTTATCCTGCGTCAAAACTATGTTGGTCAGTCTGTTGCTGCCAATATCGGTCAATCTTCCCGTGGCGATGGCCGCGTGATGAGCGCTTCTGCAGCTCTTGGTTTTGGTAATCTGCAACAAGACAAATACAATGTCTTCATGACGATTGATGCCAAGAAGCAAGAAAAAATCTGGCAAAAAGACCGTGACGACTATATCGGCCAAGCCGATGCACGTCCATGGGGTGGCCGCGATCAGCGCGCAGGCCAAATTACAGGCGGTAACGGTGGCGGTTCCAACTTCCTGGGTACAGTACGCCCAGTGAACGCTACTGGTGGTACGCTCACTGGCGCTGCTGGCAATGTCAAACAATTGCCTGGTACATGCTCTGCTGCAAATCTGGACCCAGTTGGCGGTACTTCACTCGACAACGCCTTGGGCGGTTGTTTGTGGGATCCGGTTCAATATCAGACTATTCAGCCTGAAACAGAAAACCTGAACATCTATGCACGCGGTACTTTTGCCATCAATGACAAAACGACTGCATACACAGAACTGGGTTTGTTCAACAGCAAGGCAAAAACCCAAACTACACCTTCCGGTTTGACTGGCGCTGGCTTTGACCTGGTCAACGCCCGTGTTAACAACACCAATACTGGTCCTGACCAGTTGTTGCTGCCTATCGGCCATCCGGACAATCCGTTTGCTGCTAACCGCGCACGCCCACGCTGGGTAGATGCTGGACGTCCACGTAGCGCCGATCTGGAAACTACAGTCACCCGTTTCCTGGCTGGTGTTAAAGGCACAGTTGCTGAGTGGGATTACGACGCTGGCTTCCTGTATGCTGAAAGCAAAACAGACAAGACACAAAACGGTTACTATCGCCAATCTGCTCTGAAAGCAGCAGTAGCAAATGGTAGTTTCCGTATTGGTCAGGGCCGTGTGAATACACCTGAAGTGCTGGCATTGGTTTCTCCAACTTTGCAAAACTCTGGCGTGACCAAGAGCACATCGGTAGACTTCAAAGCGACCCGTGAATTGATGCAATTGCCTGGTGGTGCTATGGGCATTGCGGTTGGTGCAGAGTATCGCAAAGAAGAAACCAACAGCGATCCAACTCCATACACTAATATCAATGACATCGCAGGCTTGGGCTACTCCGCTTCCAAGGGTTCCCGCAATGTGACAGCGCTGTATACTGAGTTGGCTATCCCTGTACTGAAATCCCTGGAATTCCAGCTGGCTGCCCGTACAGACAAATACTCTGACTATGGTCGCTCGACTACACCAAAAGCTGGCTTCAAATTTACACCGACCAATACCTTCGCATTACGCGGTACTTATGCTGAAGGTTTCCGTGCTCCTAGCGCGGCTGAGAACGGTGATTCCGCTGTAGCAGCATTTACCAATATCCCTAACGATCCTATCCGTTGCCCGGTAACTAAACTGCCTATCGATTGTTCTTCCCAACAAGTTGGTGCTATCACAGTTGGTAACAAAAACATCAAGCCAGAAACATCCAAGAGCTATAGCTTGGGCTTCGTCGTAGAGCCAGTCAAGAACTTCAGTATCTCCCTGGACTGGTGGAAAATTGAACGTGACGGCGAAATCGGTGGTTCTGATCCTAGCGCGATTGTTGCCAATCCAGCTGGCTACCCAGATGCACAAATTGTCCGTGGCGAAGCAACTTCCAACTTCCCTGGCCTGGCTGGTCCTATCCTGATGGTTAAAGCGCCTTACCTGAACGCTGGTAAGACACAAACATCCGGTCTGGATCTGGACATGCGCAGCAAGTTTGACCTGGGCGCCAACGGTAAGTTAAATGCCGGCGTGGTTGTGACTTACATGCATGAATTCAAGCGTACTGATTCTGATGGTACTACGCACGAATTCGCTGGTACTCACGGTGATATCAACCTGTCCGGTAACGGCGGTACACCGCGTACTAAAGTTAGTTTGAGCCTGGGTTGGGACCGTGGTCCTTGGACAGTGTCCGGTAACATCAACCATGTATCCAGCATCAGCGGCACCAATGAAATCGGTGGCGAGTGCCTGGATACAGATGCAAACCACAATCCTTACCTCGGTTGCCGTATTGCTGCCTTCACGACAGTTGACGTGTTCGGTAAATGGAAAATGTCCAAAAACCTGGAATTCACAGCATCCATCACCAACTTGTTTGACAAGATGGCACCGCTGGACGTCCAGACTTATGGCCGTATCAACTACAACCCATCCCTGCATCAGTCCGGCGCAGTTGGCCGTTACTGGAACATCGGTGCTCGTTACACATTCTGATGATGTAGCGGCACAGCATGTTTAAGTAATGCCTTCGCCGGATCCGTAGTCCCGGCAAAGGCACTGCCAATGCAATGTTGAATGAAAGCCCCGCAAGCTTGCTTGCGGGGCTTTTTTCATGCGCTTTCAGCAGCCGCAGAGGGAAGAACACTGGCGGTACAACCTGGATTTAGCTGAGAGGTACACTCGGTACATGAAACTGCGCAGTTTCGCAGCAGCGTCTATAGCGGTTTAGGGACGGGTATAGAGCACGAGTAGCATATCTGGTGTTGTTGCTGGCAATGAACAGTTGAGGCTGCAAGAGCGTAGTAAGAGTAAATTTGCCAGCCCTCTTCATATCAGATACGGCGGCAAACTCTTGCTGGAGTCAGCCTTAAAGAGATGTTATTAACGCAATTTTCCATGCATGGCCAAGATCGCCCTTGTTGTGCATAAGAGACAAGTGAAAAAGTTGTACATACCAATTTTTTAGTGACGTCCAGAAAAATAAATCGGACTATATTTTTTTTGACAAACTGCCAATCAAGGCGGGCAGGCGTTGAAAGTCAAATAAACGTCGGCGAGAAATCACTAAACTTGTGCAGAGAAAAAAATCATCCGATTTTTATACTGAAAATTAACTATCAAGGACTCAATAATTCAGGCCATGAAAAAATAGCTAAATTAAATATAAATGTTTTGGTGCGACGTAATTTAGCAACATATCTACTTGCCTTAATTAACATTCCGAATCATTAAAAATGATCTGCATTGCAGCGTGTCCGTGAGATAAAAAGAAATATATTAGCGAAGCTTGACAGCAAAGTTTTCAAATGGTTCCATAAATAAGGAGATTTTTTTACGGAACAAAAAAGCAAAAAAGAAGCATTCATTCAATCTACAAAAAAGTACTGACGCGTACACTTTTTGCAGTTTCCGTAAAGAAATTCCCAAAGAAAATATTGCTACCAGGGCAAATAGGGGGTTCTGGCGAAAGTCAGGATCTTGCCTGGGTAGTATCGCTCATCAGTTCCATTTTTGGGGGTTTAGTCATGGTAGAAAAAATGTTGGCCCGATCAGTACGCATGATGTTTGTTGGCGGTTTTGCGGTCGGTGCGGGATTGCTGGCACAACCAGCGATGTCGCAAGACGCAGTACAGAAAGTGGAAATTACCGGTTCCTCGATTAAAAGGATTGCACAAGAAGGCGCATTGCCTGTGCAAACCCTGAGCCGTAAAGACATAGAGCAAAGTGGTGTGAACAATGTGGCCGACCTGGTCGCTGCCTTACCAGCCATGCAAGGTTTTATTACTGCGTCGGCATCGGTCAACGGTGGCGGTGCTGGTCGTCAGTCTGCCTCCATTCACGCCATTGGCACTGACTATACATTGGTACTGTTGAATGGTCGCCGTATGGCACCGTATGGCACAGGTAGTGCAGTCAATCTGGGCAGCATTCCTTTGTCCGCAGTTGAGCGCGTCGAAATTCTGACCGATGGTGCTTCCACCCTGTATGGTTCAGATGCGATTGCCGGTGTTATCAACTTCATCCTGAAAAAGAATCAGACAGACCTGAATGTAGAAGCCACCCTGACCAGCCCTCAACAAAAAGGGGGCCGCAGTAGCAACTTCTCTATTTCCAAAGGTTTTGGTGATCCAGATAAAGATGGTTTCAATGTCTTGCTCGCCTATAGCCATGATGAGCAAAAACCCCTGGAAGCATCGCAACGCGAGTTTTCCAAATCAGGTGTCTTGAGATTTATGAAAGATGGCAAGCATTTTGCCACCTGGCAAACCAGTATCAATTCCATCCCGGCAAATGCTGACATCTATGATTCCCTGGGCAATAATGCGACTTTTTCCGTCGATCTGGTGAATACTGGCAAATGTAACGGTCCTAACACTTTCGAGCGTGGCGGCGTGTGTCGCTATGACTATGCTTCTACCGTCCAACTCCTGCCAGAGTTGAAGCGCGATAGCTTCTTTGCATCAGGTAATTTGAAATTGGGCAAGGACACAACTTTGTTTGGTGAACTGGTCATGTCCAACTTCTCCAACAAGGCACGTTATGCAGCGCCAGCCCAGCCTTTGACTACTTTCAGTACCGATCCGGTCACTGGCCAAAAAGTCGTCAACCCGAATTACATTGGTGCTTACAACAAATCGGTAGTACCACTGTTGGCGGGGCAAGGAATCAACCCCAATGACGTGACTGATGCCTTCTTCTATTTCCGCGCGCGTGATGCGGGCGGTCGCGCAGATGATTACCAGACCGAAGCCCGTCATCTGGTACTGGGTCTGGACAGCAATTACATGGGCTGGGATATGAGCGCCAGCTACACCCATTCTGAAAATACCGAGAAAGATGATGCGGTTTCCGGTTACATGAGCGCCAACCGCTTCGATGCATTGGTCAAATCGGGTGCTTACAATCCTTATATTGTGAATCAGAATGCCGCTTCCATCCTGGCACCTGCTGTATTGAAGGAAAACCTCAGCGTTACCAAATCCAAGATTGATGTACTGAAAGCCAACGCTTCAAGAGAATTGTTCGAAATGGCAGGCGGCAAGGCGCAACTGGGTCTGGGCGCAGACATGACCAAGCAGTCATTCGATGATGCACCGTCCGAACTGGTACAAGGTCCTGGTCCTCAGCACCCAGCCTGGACAGACGTGATCATCGGTGGAGCTACTGGCTCACAAGGCCTGGTTGCTTCTCGCAAGAGCTGGGGTACATTCGGCGAATTGCTGATGCCTGTCATCAAAAACATGGATGTTACAGCAGCTATCCGTTATGACAGTTATGACGCAGTCAAGAAAGACAACGTCAGCTACGACGTCAATGGCAACGCTTCCCAGCCTGGTACGCAAGGGATCGCTGTGTCCAAAGCAACGTATAAATTGTCTGCACGGTATCAGCCGATGCAAAATCTGATGTTGCGCGGTTCGTATGGCACTGGTTTCAAGGCACCGACACTGAACGATATTTCTGATCCATTGAAAAATGATGGTTCTTCCAATTTCTTCCCTTGCCCTATCACCAAAGCAACAGATCCACGCTTCCCATATTGCCGTGGTACGTCTGAATATGGTCTGTTGAAAAAAGGTAATCCAAGCACAGGCTCGGATGCTTTGAAAGCAGAAGAATCCAAACAGGCAGCCTTCGGTTTCCGCCTGGAACCAAGCAGCAACTTGTCTCTGGGTCTTGACTGGTGGGATGTAAAGCTGAAAAACCAGATTCAGAAGTTGTCTCAAGATTTGATTTTCACGACACCGGCACTGGCTGAGCAATATATCTCCCTGTACTATGATCCTATCCAGAAATCCAAAGTTCTGGTGGCCAATCGTAGCCCGGTGAATCTGGCCAGCTCACGTTATTCTGGTCTTGACTGGGATGCAACTTTCAAATCTGCTACGCCTATCGGCAGACTGAACATGAACTGGTCAGGCACTTATATGCTGACAGCAGAAAAAGATGTACCGGGTGCCAAGGTAGAAAGCAGTCTGGGTCGCTTCGACTCCTACGATGATGTGACATTCCGTATCATTTCCAGACTGGTGACGTCCCTGAAAGTGTCCGAGCAATACACCCATAGCCTGACCATGAATTACCGTTCTGGCTATCACGACAAAGTCGCCAAAGCGGGTGATGGCTATGTTCGCGCCGTGAATGCAGATGGTTCAGTTGGTGGTTTGGTCGATATGGAACGTGATGTCAGCAACTACATGACGTTTGATTATCAATTGCAAGCCAAGCCTATCAAAAATCTGACAATTACTGGTGGTATCCGTAATCTGTTCAATGTAGACCCACCATTCACTATCCGCAATACAGGTGGTGGTAATCAAGTTGGTTACGATGGTCGCTATACCGACCCTCTGGGCCGTACCTTCTACCTTACAGCTGCCTATAAATATTGATCATTTTGTTCATTATTTTATAAACAGACAAAAAACCCGGACTCGTCCGGGTTTTTTGTTAGAAATTATTTCAAATTTTTTAAATGAAACATCAATTCTGAAAATATTTTTTCTTGCCCTATCCATAAGACCACTAGGCAATTTGATAAGAGAGTCATTTGCCAATAAAACGATATTGCCATGGAGAAATTGAAGAAAATGTGAACAAAATTTAGTCAGTCGCCAAGGCGGGCAAGTATAGTTTTTCTGCGTAAAAAACAGGCAAATTTGTTGAGCTGTATAAATGCAAATAATTTCTTTCCCATCCCGCTTTGCTAGGGGGGAATACCAGTAAAAAGCCCTTGCTACTGAGCAAAAATCGAGTATATTTCTAACTTTGTTCCTTGCTTTTCCCTTGAATGACCAGCTTTTTTGCAATAAATGTATGCTTCGTCACGCATTTGTAAAAATAAGTGTCCTGGTGGCAATTAATGGTGCAGGGGCAAACAAGCAGAGTAGTATTTGTTAAGATTTTAGTTCTCTCCCTCTTCAACCTCTTTTCACACCAGTCACGCAAATGAATTTATCAAAAATGACAGTAAGTAATCGTCTAAGGCTGGGCTTTGCTCTGGTTTTAGCGTTTTTAATTGCCGTAACCGTTGTCGGCATTTCGAGAATGGCACAAATTCAGGGGCGTCTGGAAAAGATCGTCAATGTCAGCAATGCCGAGACTCGTCTGGCACTGGATATGCGTGCTGTGGTGTACGACCGCATGGTGTCGTTGCGCAATTTGACTTTGTTGAATGATGCGGCAGACATGGAACCAGAACTGAAAAAAATCGCTGAGCAAAGCAAGCAGTATGCTGCCGCAAATGAAAAATTGAGCAAGATGGCGAACGAAGAGGAAGCAATTTCAGGTGAGAAAAAAAGCTTGCTTGGCAAGCTGAAGGAAGCAGAAACTGCCGCTGCTTCTTTGCCGGCCAAAGCCCAGGAACTGGGTTTGGCTAACAATGCTGAAGCTGCCACAATTACGCTGATCAAAAAACTGCGTCCGGTACAGAAAAAATGGCTGGATACTCTGGATGAACTCGTCACGCTGGAAGATAAACTCAATACACAGACTGCAGAAGAAGCCAGTGCTGCCTTCAAGGCAGCGACGACGCTGATGCTGACCCTGGGTGGCCTGGCCTTGGTGGCCGGCATATTTGCTGCCTTTGCGATTAGTCGCAGCTTGTTGAAACAGCTTGGTGGTGAGCCAGATTATGCAGCCAGCATTGCTGGTCAAATTGCTGCTGGCGATTTGACTTCACCTATCGATTTGAAGTCTGGTGACACTAACAGCCTGTTGTTTGAAATGAAAAACATGCGTGACAGTCTGGTGAATATCGTTGCCCAAGTGCGTACCGGAACTGACACGATAGCTACGGCATCCAGCGAAATCGCCACGGGTAATCTTGATCTGTCTTCCCGTACTGAACAGCAAGCCAGCTCTCTGGAAAAGACGACCTCGTCGATGAAAGAATTGACGACCACAGTTAAACAAAATGCCGATAATGCTCGTGAAGCCAATCAACTGGCTGCATCGGCATCTGAAGTGGCACGCCAGGGTGGTGTCGTGGTGGCCCAGGTGGTTGATACCATGGGTTCGATTAACGAATCTTCCAAGAAAATTGTCGATATCATCAGTGTGATTGATGGCATCGCTTTCCAGACCAATATCCTGGCCCTGAATGCAGCGGTGGAAGCTGCCCGCGCCGGCGAGCAAGGCCGTGGCTTTGCCGTGGTTGCCGCTGAAGTCCGCAACCTGGCGCAACGCAGTGCGGCGGCTGCCAAAGAAATCAAGACTTTGATCGGCACTTCGGTAGAAAAAGTCGAAGTCGGTACCAAGCTGGTTGGTCAGGCGGGTGTCACGATAGACCAGGTCGTCTCCAGTGTGAAACATGTGACCGACATCATTGCCGAAATCAGTGCAGCCAGCCAGGAGCAAAGCGTGGGTATTGAGCACGTCAACCATGCCATTATAGAAATGGATGGCGTGACCCAGCAAAATGCAGCTCTGGTGGAAGAAGCTGCTGCTGCCGCCCAAAGCTTGCAGGACCAGGCTGCCGAGTTGGCGAAAGTTGTCAGCGTCTTCAAACTGCATGCTGGTGAACGCACCCAGCAAATGCCTGCACAGCAGCTCGCGCCACGCCGTGTCGAACCGGTGGCCACAATCAAATCTAAAGCGCGAGTTAATCAGGTAAAATCTTTGCCAGCTGCCAAAGCAGCACCCAGGAAAACTGCTGCCGCTGCCAATAGCAAGGATGAATGGGAAGAGTTCTGACGCAATATTCAAGGCACTGCGCCTCAATGAAAAAGTAATGGCTGGTACGTAAAACGCAATTTGTTGCGAATAGTGTCTAGCCTTGAAATCTGTTGGAAATTTTTTATACTGAATAGAATATGAATAAGAAGATCGCTATGAAACCTCAAATATCTATCCTTGTCTCATCGTTGTTACTGGCAGCCAGTGCTTCGGTCATGGCGGCCGACACTGCTCCGGTCATGGACAGTAAATCCTGTGAGCCACCTAAATATCCTAAAGCTGCCTTGATGAATGAGGAAACGGGTACAGTATCGATGGGTTTTCTGGTCGGCGCAGATGGCAAAGTGGTTGATTCCAAAGTCGAGAAATCCAGTGGTTCCAAGAGCCTGGACAAAGCGGCATTGGGCGCCCTTAGTCAATGCAAGTTCAAGCCAGGTACCAAGGACGGCAAACCTGATCAAGTGTGGGCAAAAGTTGATTTTGTCTGGAAGCTTGAATAACAACTGCTGGAATTTGATACATCAATGAAAAGAGGGGACATCATGTCCCCTCTTTTTTTACATCTGTCGCAAGTTGGCAAGCTGTGCTAATTGAATAGCGCAGTGCAGTTAGCCGGCAGTTTGTTCAATAAACCGGCTACTGTTTTTGCAAGCCACGTCGTATCAGCAAAGGTTCAATCTTTGGCTCGCGTCCACGGAAATTGCGGAAAGATTCCAGTGGGTCCATGCTGCCACCCTTGGACAATAATTGCTGGCGGAACCAGTCACCATTCTTGCGGTTCAGGCCACCGTTTTCCTTGAACCATTCCACACTTTCGGCATCCAGCACTTCACTCCACAGATAGGCATAGTAACCAGCTGAATAGCCACCGCCAAAGATGTGGGAGAAATAAGTACTGCGGTAGCGTGGTGGCACAGGCGCAAAGTCGACGCCTGCCTGTTTCAATGCCTCTGCTTCAAAGGCCAGCGCATCTTTTGGTATCTGCGCTGGAGTCAATTGATGCCAGCGCTGGTCTAGCAGGGATGCCGCCAGATATTCCGTTGTTGCAAAACCCTGATTGAATTTATTGGCTGCCGTGATTTTATCAACCAGACTTTGCGGTATCACTTGAGTATTCTGATAGTGCTTGGCATAGTTCTTCAACACTTCTGGCCAGGTTGCCCACATCTCATTGACTTGTGAAGGATACTCAACAAAGTCTCGCGGTACATTGGTGCCAGAAAAACGTGGATACTTCACATTCGAAAACAGGCCGTGCAGGGCATGACCAAATTCATGGAAAGCGGTGCGCACTTCATCAAAAGTCAGCAGGGTAGGCTGGCCTGCCGGTGGTTGCGGGATGTTGAGGTGATTGGCAATCACAGGCTTGGTACCAAACAGGCTGGATTGTTCTACATAGGCATTCATCCAGGCACCGCCACGCTTGGTATCTCGGGCATACATGTCGGCAATGAACAGCGCCATACTCTTGCCATCAGTATCAAATATTTCATAGACCTTGACGCTGGGGTGATACACCGGCAAGTCAGTTCTTTCTTTGAAGGTGATGCCATACAGTTTGGTGGCGGCAAAGAAGACCCCGTTTTCCAATACATTCTTCAGCTCGAAATAGGGGCGCAACTGGCTGTCATCAAAACTGTATTTTGCCTTGCGCAATTGCTCGGTGTAAAAGGCCCAGTCCCATGCTGCCAGTTTGAAATTGCCTTGCTGGGCATCAATGATCTTTTGCAGCTCCGCGCCTTCTGCTCTTGCATTATTGACTGCTGCCGGCGCCAGTTCACTCAGCATCTTATTGACGGCGGTGGTGGTTTTGGCTGTTTCATCTTCCAGGCCGTAGGCTGCGTGGTTGGCATAACCGAGCAGTGTGGCCCGGTCAGCGCGCAGGCGTGCCAGGTCAATGGCGACCTGGCGGTTATCAAATTCACCGCCATGGCTGCCACGATTGACGGATGCCTCATGCAGGCGCTGACGCAGGGCACGATTTGCCAGGCTGGCTTCAAAGGGTTGGCCTGTGGTATTCATGAGTGGAATGACGAATTTATCTTTCAGACCGCGTGCCTTGGCAGCTTCGGCTGCGCTGGCGATTTCTTCTTCAGACAAACCCTGCAACTCAGCCTTGCTATCGACGACGATAGCCGAGGCATTGGTTTCTTTCAGCACATTCTGGTTGAACTTGGTGGACAGGCTGGCCAATTGGGCATTCAGGCTCTTCAGTTTTTGCTTGTCCTTGTCACCCAGTTTGGCACCAGCGCGCACAAAGTCTGTGTAATAGCGTTCCAGCAAACGCTGGGATTCTGCATCCAGCTTGAGTGCTTGGCGAACTTCATATAATTTACTGATGCGCTGGAACAGGCGTGCATTCAAGAAAATCTGGTCCTGATGCGCTGCCAGTTTTGGTGCCAGGTCGCGTGACAGGGATTCCAGTGTGGGGTTGGTATTGGCAGCAGTCAGGCTGAAAAATACCGTGGAGACACGGTTCAGCATCTGGCCGGCACGTTCCATCGCGATGACGGTATTTTCAAAAGTAGGTGCCGCAGGATTGTTGGCAATCGCGACGATCTCCAGGCCATGCTGACGCATGCCCTCGCTAAAGGCTGGGGCGTAGTGCGTATTCTTGATCTGGTCAAAAGCCGGATACTGGTAAGCCAGTTTGCTGGCATGGGCAAAGGGATTGTCGACCAGTTTGCCAGCAGATTTTTGCTGGGTGACGGCGCTGCCTGGTTCGGCAACAACAGGAGTGGCATAGCTGGCAGGATTGACCAGTGCCGTACCCAGCATGATGAGCAATAAATGTTTGTTCATGTAGTTTTACCAAAATCTTTGATCAAAAGGGAACCCAGTGTAGCAGACCATAGCAGGGAAATATCGTTCACTGCTGGCAAAAAAATAGCGCCAGGCAGGCGCTATTTCTTAATGTGAGTTCGTGCTCAGCAAATGACAAAGCGATTCGCCAGATCAAGTATGAAAGTCGGGCGCAAATAAGCCATGAAAACCAGGGCCAGCACCGTTGCCATGATTGCGGCCCAGAGCAGGCGCAGCAGTTTTTTGGAAAATGGTCTCGACATAAGTTACTCAGGCGGTCGCCACGCGGGTGATGGGTTTTTCACTGATGGGTAAATTCACCAGTGCGGCAAAGATACCCAGAGCCAGCACTATGCCCCACACCATATTATAGCTACCGGTTCTGGTATAGATATAACCACCCAGCCAGACGCCAATAAAGCTGCCGACCTGGTGCGAGAAAAATACAAAGCCCGACAGCATGGATAAATACTTGACGCCAAAGATTCCGGCGACCACACCGTTAGTGAGTGGCACGGTGGAGAGCCACAACAAGCCCAGCGCAGCAGCGAAGAGATATACGGAATATGGCGTCAGCGGTGCCAGCAAGAATAAGCCTATGACAATGCTGCGCGCCAGATAGATCGCCGATAACAGATACGGTTTGGGAAACATGCCCCCCAGTTTGCCAGCATAGTAAGAACCAAAGATATTGAACAGACCGATCAATGCCAGCGCATACACTGCCACACTGGGGTCCATGACACCCTTGTCTTTCAAATAGGCGGGCATGTGTACACCGATGAAAACCAGCTGGAAGCCGCACACGAAATAGCCTGCCACCAGCAGTAAAAAGGGTTTATAGGCAAAGGCTTCGCGTATGGCTTCCATGATGCTTTGCTGCGGGCCTGTGACTTGCTCCAGCGCTGGCTCACGAAGCTTCCAGGCCATGGGCAGCATCAGTACCACGACCAGGGCTGCCAGCACATAGAAAGCATTTTGCCAGCCTGCGTGGGCGATTAATTGCTGTTCTATCGGCATCATGATGAACTGGCCAAAAGAACCAGCCGCAGATGAAATACCAAAAGCCCAGGAGCGCTTTTCCAGTGGCGCAGTACGGCCTATGATGCCGCTGACTGCACCAAACGAGGTACAGGCCAGCGCCGCACCGATCAAGATACCCGTCCCCAGGATGAACAGGCCAGACTGATTTACCATGGCCATCCACAGCAGGCCGGCGGCATACAGAAAGGCACCGAGCACCATCATCTTCATCGTGCCTACGCGATCAATTACCATGCCCGCCAGCGGGCCAAACACGCCCCACATCAGGTTTTGCAAAGCCATCGCCATGGAAAAGGTTTCCCTGGTCCAGCCATGTTCCTGCGAGATGGGTTGCATCCAGAAACCAAAACCATGCCTGACGCCCATGGACAAGGTGATAACGACACCGCTGGCCAGCAGCACGGTTTTCAGATCGGGGGCGCGTTGAGTAGTCATGGCGATAGATGCTTTGCTCATTAAAAAATGAACTCTAGTGTATGCCAATCCTGGACGACATGTGGACTGCCCAAAACACCATGACGGTATGGTCTCTGGCGGCAGTCAAATATTCAGGGATTGAGCGGCAAGCTCAGGCAAAAGCGTGTGCCCAGACCGGGTGTACTATCGACGGTGATGCTGCCATGCATGATGGTGGTCACCAGATTGTGGACGATGCTCAGACCCAGGCCACTACCGCCCTGGCCCAGTTTGGTAGTAAAGAAAGGGTCAAAGATGCGCCGCAAGTCCTGCTCCTCTATCCCTTTGCCATTGTCAGAAAAAATCAGCTGCACCTGATTGTCCGGCGCTTTGTAGGCACGCAAGATCATCTTGCCATTCTCGCGATTTTCGAAGGCATGCAGTAAGGCATTGTTGATGAAATTATTCAGTATCTGCCCATAGGGGCCAGGGAAACTGTTCAATTCCATATCGTCGGGGATATCAATTTCCAGTGTATGGCCTTGCTTGTGTATCAGGGTGTGCAAGGTACGGATGACCTCCATTGAGGTTCTGCGCAAATTAAATGTGCGGCGCTTCTGGCTGGTCTGGTCCACCGAGACTTGCTTGAAACTGCTGACCAGGTCGCTGGCATTCATGAGATTGCGCAGTAATAAATCATTGGCATTGTTGATCGTTGCCGAGAACTGGTTCAGGTCAGAACGCTTTAAACTGTTATCTGCCAACTTGCGCAAGAATAGGGCTGATTGTTCCTGCAAGGTGGTGGCGGTCAGCAGGCTATTGCCTATCGGCGTATTGAGTTCATGAGCAATACCGGCCACCAGCGAACCCAGGGCCGCCAGTTTTTCTTGGGAGATCAGAATTTGCTGGGCCTTTAACAATTGCTGATACGTCTCGGCATTTTCCACGGCAATGGCGGTGTAAGCGGCCAGCATCATGGCAATGTCCAGATGCATGCGCTGGAAGGCATTTTTTTGCGTGCTCTGGATGGCGATCAAGCCTATGGTACGGCCCTTGATCGTCAAGGGCACATAGATATGCGAGACCGGGATGATTTTTTCCAGATCGGCAAAATAGGCACTGTCCACAGTCAGCTTGTTCAAGCCGGCTTCACTGATGTAATGCTGGTATTCGGAATAGATGTCGCTGATGAAAATCGGCTGTTGATGCGAGACACACCAGACAGAGAGCAAGTCTTTTTCCTTGATGTCGCGTATGTACGGCAACATGCGGTGGCCGCGCAAGATATTGCAGGGGAATTCTATGGTCTCCTGTTCTGGCCTGTAGATACCAACGGCAAAAACTTCTGCCCCCATTAATTCATGCACATGGCGGTAGACGATTTCCATGATGATATCGCGATCCAGGCTGGCCGTGATTTCCTTGCCTATCTCGCTGAGCTGATAGATATGCTTGTGTGCCTGCTGCAATTGCTCTGTCTGCAATTGCAAGCGCGCAGTACGTTCCAGCACCCCGGCTTCGAGTCGTTTCTGGGTTTGCGCATGTTCTGCATGGCTGAGCACCTGCTGTATCAAATTACCCAGATGGCAGCCAAACAAGACATCTTCCCTTGACCAGTTCCTCATACCACTGACTTGTGCAAAACAGATCAGGCCCACGCTCTTGCCATGCAGGCGCAAAGGAATTTCCAGTGCTGAATGCAAATGCTCTTGCCCTAGCAGTGTCCGCATTTCGGCAGCTACCACATGAAGGCGCATATCATGTCCCACCAGCGGCACTTCATCCTGTTGTAGCATGTGCATCAGGAGCGGCAAGCTCTGGCAAGGCATCTCTGCTTTGACCCTGGCCTGGTGTGCACCGGCCTTGGCATGGCAATGCAAGCCTACTTCATTGCCATCAATCAGAAACACCGCCGCCAGTTCGGTATTCAGAATGCCCAAGGCAGTGTTCGCGATCAGTTGCAGTGCTTCGTCCTGCTGGCCTTCCTCCAGCAAGCGCTTGGAGGAAAGTTCCAGCAAGACTTCTACCGGGGACTTATGCGACAAGTCATAGGCACGCAATTCATGGAATTTATCCATCGTGCCCAGTTCACTGAGTTCACTGCTGGTTTGCTGGTGCAGGCGGGCAAAGTGCAGCGCTTCCTGCCAGTTGCCTTGTTGTTCATGGATTTCTGACAGTGCCGACAGGCTGCGTACTTTTTGCCGGCGTGAAGCGACTTTTCCTGAATATGTCAGTGCCTTGCCATAAGCATCCAGCGCCTCATGTAATTGCCCTGCAGCGCGCAGGATGTCGGCCAGGGTATCCAGTACTGCACCTTTCAGCCATACATAGTTGCAGGCATCTGCCAGGTCCAGCGCGGTTCGTATATGGCTTTCAGCTGTCTCCAGTTGCGCATTCCTGCTGCAGACCTGGCCCAGATACCAGTATGTCTCAGCCAGGTACTCATGAATAGCATGTTGCTCGGCTAATAATTTCGCTCTTAGAAAACAGGCTTCTGCTGCCTGCAATTCACCGGTGTTGAGTTCATTGACACCCAGATTGATGATTTGCTTGCAAAGCAAATAAGGCTCATTCAATTGCTCCAGCAAGATGCCTGCATCGGTATGAAAGCGGGCTGCAGTTTTCCGGTCACCGAGGGCATCGTAAATTTGCCCCAAACCGATATGGGCTTCTACCAGCGTCACTTGATCACGGTTGAACTTGCTCAAGTCTACACAACGCGTCCAATACATCAGGGCATCGCGGTAAGCACCCTGAGTATAGTTAATACGTCCCAGTGCCAGCAGCATCAGACCAGCCGGGCGTGTCAGTTGCTGTTGCTCGGCGATGTGCAAGCCGTGGTCCAGTTCGCTTTGCATGGTATGCGCTTGCCCCAGCCTTTCCAGTATCAGATAGCGCTGGTAACAAGCGTCAAGCTGCAAGCCGGTTTGGCCGGCTGCAGAGGCTTGCTGACTCAATTGGCCAAGCAAGCAAGTCGCCAGCCGCGGATGCCTGCGCGCGGTCTTGACGATGCGATGTAAATTGCGATTCAAATTCAGCGCCTGGCGCATGATTCCCGATTTGTTTGTCCGAAAATGGCTAGAAGTGTGATACGCAGTCGCGTATAACGTTTTCTAAGGATAGTAATGCAGATTGCAAAACGGGTACATGACTTTAGCTATCCCGGAAATGATTCAACCTAAGAAAGTGGCGGCTATGGAACAGCAGATACGGACAACACCTGGCAAACAACAAGCAGTTGTACAGCCAGATGCGACCAGCCTCATGCTCAATGAAGCCAGTGATGGCTTAACACAAAAACAATGTTATTACCGCGCCCTGGCCGCCAAGGACAGCCGTTTTGACGGTGTGTTTTTTACTGGCGTGAAAACTACAGGCGTGTATTGCCGACCTGTGTGTGGAGTCAAGACGCCACGCGAATCCTCTTGTGAGTTCTATAGCAGTGCCGCAGCTGCAGAAGCCGCCGGATTTCGTCCCTGCCTGCGTTGTCGCCCAGAGCTTGCACCTTATGCGATACAGCAGAATCTGGCGCATGCCATCTGGCAAAGAATCGCTGACGGTGCCCTGAATGAAACCGATATAGAAAGTTTTTCCAGTCAGGTCGGCCTGTCATCGCGTCAGTTGCGCCGCGTGATGTTGCAGGAATTTGGCGTCACCCCGGTGGAGCTGGCGCAAACACAGCGTTTGCTGTTTGCCAAAAAACTGTTGCAAGAAACTCAGCTAGGCATGGCAGAGATCGCATTTGCTGCCGGTTTTGGCAGCGTCAGGCGCTTTAACGCCTTGTTCTCGGAACGCTATCAAATGGCACCAGGATCGATAAGGCGTGCGACAGATAGTGGTGGCGAAGGCGTCAGCCTGAAACTGGCTTACCGCCCGCCTTATGCCTGGGACGCAGTGATTACTTACCTTGCCGGGCGCGCCATGCCCGGTTTGGAAGCTGTCATCGACGAAAAAGGTGGCAAAGCCTATGTCCGCAGCGTGCAGATGGATGGGCTGGAAGGCTGGCTCAAAGTCGCGCATTTACCAGCCAAACAGCAACTCAGCCTGCAAGTATCACCTTCATTGGCACCAGTACTCATGCCCTTGATGGCCAGGGTCAGGCAGCAATTTGATCTGGAAGCCAATCCTGCCGTGATCCAAGGCCACTTGCAAAGCGACCCCTTGCTGGCCGGGCAAATCCTGCGCACGCCCGGTATGCGTGTGCCGGGTGCCTTCGACAGTTTTGAGTTGGCTATCCGTGCCGTGCTGGGCCAGCAAGTCAGCGTGGCGGGGGCCACTACCGTGGCTGGCCGCCTGGTGACCCGCTATGGTCAGCCAGTGCTTACTCCGTTTCCGGCTGTCAGCCATCATTTCCCCAGTCCGCAAACCATCGTCGGCTTGTCGATAGATGCGCTTGCTGGCATAGGCATACCCGGTGCGCGCGCTGCCACTTTGCAAAACATCGCCCAGTTTGCGCTCGATGGTGGATTGCAAAAACAGTTGGCCGCCAGCTCGGATGAGATGGTGGCAAAGCTGAAGACGGTCAAAGGGATAGGCGAATGGACGGCGCAATACATCGCCATGCGCGCCCTGCGTTTCTCAGACGCATTTCCTGCAGGCGACCTCGGTTTGCAAAAAGCCGCCGCATTACTGGCAACCCCGGCGACACCGGCAAGTGAGCGCCTGACTGAAAAACAATTGCTGGTTATTGCCCAGCCCTGGGCACCGTGGCGGGCATACGCCGCTTTATTGCTGTGGCAATCATTAAGCAAAGAGTAAACAAGGACTAAAGGAAATATCATGAAATACATTAATTACAGCAGCCCGGTAGGGCAATTGCTTTTAGCCGTCAGTGAGCTTGGTCTTAGCGGCGTATATTTTGAAAACCATAAACACTTCAAGGGTAGTGCAGGCTGGCAAGAAGATGAATCTGATCATGTCCTGATAAAGGCGCGTCAGCAACTGCAGGAATACTTTGCTGGTCAGCGCCAGGATTTTGATTTGCCACTGGATTTATCGGCCGGAACAGATTTCCAGCAAGAAGTATGGGCAGCCCTGCGCCGTATCCCCTTTGCCCAGACCAGCAGCTATCTGGCACTGGCGCAAGGCATAGCCCGGCCCAAGGCGATGAGGGCAGTGGGGGCGGCGAATGGCCGTAATCCCCTATCAATCATCGTCCCCTGTCACCGGGTGATCGCCAGCAACGGCGCACTGACTGGTTATGCAGGCGGTTTACAGAATAAGGAAGCACTGTTGATGCTGGAAAGAAAATTTTCAAAATGGCAAGCTTGATGGATCCCCCCTATGCCAGGCATGTGCCTAAAGACTAGGCAGGGCAAGTAATTTCAGGAAAAGCATACCGATATTCGAAAATATCATTTAGCTAATTTTGGTGCGGCGCACAAAAAGTGCTTGACCTTTTAAAATCTACGTGTAAAATCGTATTTGTTGCGGTGCACCATTCAAGAATTCCTGGAAAGCGCTGCCGATTACTAAAGCCACTTGATTCCATCTACCGGAGAATGCCATGACTACCAATACACCAGAACAATTTATCGCTACTACTAAAGCTAACCTGGAAGCCCAATTTGCTTCCCTGACTGCCCTGAACAAAAAAGCATTTGAAGGTCTGGAGCAGTTGTTTGCTCTGAACGTTAATGCTGCCAAGGCAAGTTTCGAAGAAGGTACTGCCACTGCCAAGCAACTGTTGAGCGCCAAAGACCCACAAGAATTTTTCACTTTGTCTGCAGCTCAAGCTCAGCCAAACGCTGAAAAAGCACTGGCTTATGGCCGTCACCTGGCAAGCATCACAACAGCAACTCAGCAAGAATTCACTAAGGCAGTTGAAGCGCACATCGCTGAAACAAACACTAAAGTGATTTCCCTGATCGACGAAGTGACAAAAAATGCACCAGCCGGTTCCGAACAAGCTGTAACAGCGTTGAAATCTGTTGTTGGCAACATCAACGCAGGTTACGAGCAACTGTCCAAAACAAGCAAGCAAGCTGTGCAAACACTGGAAGAAAACCTGACCAAGGCTACCCAGCAATTCACACAAGCTGCTGAAAAAGCAACTGCTAAAAAGAAGTAATTTAGCAATTGTAGATTCAGACTCAATGAAAATTGAGCAGAAGTAAAATTAAAAAATCCCCGCATGCAAGCATGTGGGGATTTTTTTTGCATTGATTGCCACATGACGGTTTTAAGCCGTCCATTCCCTTCCCGTCAATCAGCCCAGACAGCTTATCTCAGGTTTGAACTTCGCCCTGCAATAGCAAGCATGGCAAAACACCATCTTTTTTTACATGCCCAGACTCAGGCGGGGGCGAGCAGTGGTAAGCTAGAGGATGTATCCTAAAAGCAGCAAAACATTTGACCATCCCACACCCTCGCAAGGGTAAAACCAGGAGAATTCACATGCAAGACGTGGTAATCGTAGCTGCAGGCCGTACTGCAGTAGGCAAATTTGGTGGCTCTTTGGCAAAAACGGCTGCTTCCGACTTGGGCGCGCATGTCATCAAGGCCTTGCTGGCAAAAACGGGACTCAGTGGCGATCTGATCAATGAAGTGATACTCGGCCAGGTATTGACTGCAGGTGTGGGTCAGAATGCGGCGCGCCAGGCTGTCATCAAGGCCGGTCTGCCAGATATGGTTCCGGCATTCACTATCAACAAGGTTTGCGGTAGTGGCCTGAAAGCCACCCACCTGGCAGCACAAGCCATCAAGGCTGGCGATGCTGACATCATCATCGCTGGTGGCCAGGAAAACATGAGTGCTTCGCCACACGTCCTGAATGGTTCGCGCGACGGTTTCCGCATGGGCGATGCAAAACTGGTCGATACCATGATCGTTGACGGCCTGTGGGATGTGTATAACCAATACCACATGGGCATCACCGCAGAAAACGTCGCCAAGAAATACGGTGTCACCCGTGAAGAACAAGACTTGTTTGCCCTGGCATCACAAAACAAGGCAGAAGCTGCGCAAAAAGCAGGCAAGTTCAAGGATGAAATCATTCCTTTTGAGCTGGTCAGCAAAAAAGGCACGACAGTGTTTGACAGCGATGAATTCATCAAGCATGGCACCACGCTGGAATCCCTGTCATCCCTGCGTCCGGCCTTCGACAAAAATGGCACAGTTACAGCTGGTAATGCCTCCGGCCTCAACGACGGTGCTGCGGCTGTCATCATGATGACAGCCCAAAGAGCAGAGCAACTGGGTTTGCCAGTATTGGCCCGTATCAAGGCTTATTCATCTGCCGGTATCGACCCAACCATCATGGGCATTGGCCCGGTACCTGCCGCCCAGCTCTGCCTGAAAAAAGCTGGCTGGACGCATCAGGATCTGGACCTGATGGAAATCAATGAAGCCTTCGCTGCACAGGCCATCGGCGTCAACAAGGAAATGGGCTGGGACACCAGCAAGATCAACGTCAATGGCGGTGCGATTGCGATTGGTCACCCTATCGGCGCATCTGGTGCGCGCATTTTGGTCAGCCTTATCCATGAAATGATACGTCGCGATGCCAAAAAAGGCCTGGCGAGTTTGTGTATCGGTGGTGGCATGGGCGTGGCGCTGGCGATAGAGCGTTGATTATGTGCCTGCCAGCCTGTCGTTGAACTTGAGTTTGATTTTCAAAACCCCTCCGGCTGATGGCTGGAGGGGTTTTGGTTTTTGGTGGTACAGCATATTTTCATGTCTGCTGACCATACCTAAATCAGGCTGACAGTCTATCCCCGCTACTCGGCGGATACCAGGAACTATTTTGTTGGACAGCTTACTAACTGGCACACATTCACGCGTTATGCATACATGCATATTGCCCTCAAAAAACAATTCGGATAGCTGGTCAAATGAAAAGAAAGCTCTGGTTTTACATACTAACGATAGTGTCACTGCTGGTTTTGCTGATGATAATTCTGCTGGGATTTTCTCTGGCCAATGCAAAACTGGAATTGAGTCACAGTGGCGTGCATCAACGTTTGCTCATGCCTGTCGGTACAGGGGCATATATGGCTATCCGCAATTACGCAGGTTCTGGTGATCAGGCTTTCATTCCTGGATATCTCGATGGTCCGGTTGTGAGGCGGCAGGGCGAAGACAAGTGGACAGCAAGCTGGTACTGCGAAGACCGGGTATATACTCAAGAAGGGCGTGGAGCAAAGCTGGATATCACGTGTGCCGGAAAGCAGCATCAATTTCCTTTAGGGCCAGCCATAGCCGCAACACAAACGCAAAATGAATTACCTGCCAGGTTAGTGGTGCTAAGTGATATCGAGGGAAATCTCACATTCCTGGATGCTGCCTTGAAAAAAATGGAAATTGTGGATGATCAGGGCAACTGGCGTTTCGCCAATAACCAGATTATCTTCGTTGGTGACTCAGTTGACCGTGGACGCGATACCTATGCAGTGCTTTGGCGCATATATGCCTTGTCACAGCAAGCGCATGCAGCAGGGGGCAAGGTTCATATGTTGTTGGGCAATCATGAGCAGTATTTATTACTGGGTAAGCTCAAGAGCGCACATCCCGAGCATGTGTATAGCGCACAACAACTAGGTGGATACACAAACATCTATGCAAGCGACACCATCATTGGTGACTGGCTGCGTAAGCAAACTGTGATCGCCAAGTTTGGCAACGTCTTGTTTGCGCATGGTGGTATCAATCCCGCCTTTGTGCAACACACCAATAGCGTAGAAGACATTAATCAAACAATGTGGGATTACTGGCAAGGCAAGTCAACGGGCAAACTCAGTTTTGACATAGTGATGGCCCAAACTGGCGTCAGCCGATATCGGGGTTATTTTTCAGCAAGTAGCACGGACTCTCCAAGCGCAAAGACTGAAGATGTCAGAAAAGTCTTGAAAGCGTTTAATGCCAGCCATATCGTAGTGGGACATACCATCGTCGACAAAATCAGCTTTCTTCACGATAAAGGTGTGATTGCCGTAGATGTGAATGACGATCAATCTGCCAAAGAGTTATTGGTATTTGAAGCTGGTCAGCCGAACATTGTGAGTATTGATGTCCCAAGAAACATCAACGCAGAAAAAGCGGGCGCAAAGAAAATTCGCCCTTTTAATGTCGCTGAAAGTGCCGACAGAAGCGTATTGTGGAGCTTGATCAAAGCCAGCTACCTGCAAAGCAAAGTGCCCAGCCCTTACTAGCAATGTTTGGATTCAGCGACTGTCCTCAAGGGAAAAACCAAAGTTTGTCTTTGGTTTTTCCTGCATCAACTACAGAGTGATCCTGATTATTTTTTCAGACACTTCTCCAAAAACTGATCTTGTTCCCACAACAAATGCATGATGTTTTCTTTGGCAGCATAGCTATGACTTTCCTTGGGCAGAATTACCATACGTACCGGTGCGCCCAGGCCTTTCAACGCCTGGAAATAACGCTCGGTTTGCAGGGTGAATGTGCCGGGATTATTGTCGGCTTCGCCATGTACCAGCAACATCGGTGTCTTCATCTTGTCAGCGCTCATGAAGGGTGACATCTTGTTGTACACCTCCGGGCTTTCCCAGTAATTGCGCTGCTCACTCTGGAAGCCAAAAGGTGTCAGTGTGCGGTTGTAGGCACCACTGCGCGCGATACCGCAGGCAAACAGTTTTGAATGTGTCAGCAGGTTTGCCGTCATGAAAGCACCATAAGAATGGCCACCAACGGCAACACGCTTGCGGTCTATGTGACCGAGAGCATCGACTGCGTCTATTGCTGCTTCTGCATTGTCGACCAGTTGCGGGATGAAGTTGTCATTCGGCTCGGTCTTGCCTTCACCAATAATGGGGAAGGCAGCATCATCAAGTACGGCATAACCGCGCGCTACCCAATAGATGAAGGATGCAGAGCTTGGGAAAGTAAACTGGTTTTCATTATGCTTGCTTTGGCCAGCTGAATCCTTGTCCTTGAATTCTGCCGGGTAAGCCCAGATCAGTAAAGGCAGTTTCTCTTTCTTGCTTTTGACGTAGTTGGCAGGCAAATACAAGGTGCCTGACAATTCCACACCATCCTTGCGCTTGTATTTGATGACTTCTTTCGAGACATCCTTTAGGCCCATGAAAGGGTTCTTGAATTGCGTCACCGGTGTGAGCTGGCTGCCACCTTTGATGTTGCGGAAGTAATAATTCGGGTACTCAGTCTTAGACTGTATCTGCACCAGCACATCGCCTTTTTTGACATCTTCTATAGAGACGATATTTTCTATCTTGTCAGTGTAAGCGGACTGATACAGACGCGTCTTTTTCAGGCTGCCCAAATCGAGTTCATCAATGAAAGGGAACTGACCTTTTTTGGTGTGACCTGCTCCCAGCAAATAAGCTTTGTTATCTTCTATGGCCAATACCTTGCGGTGGTACTGGTTGAATTTTGTTTCAAAACGTCCTGGGTCAGAATAGATATCCTGCATATTACGGTCAGAGATGACACGTGGTGCTTCCGCCGGGCTGGACGGATTGAACAGATAGGCCTTGGTATTGCGCGTGTCATACCAGCCATCGGTGACGATGGCCAGCTTGTCATTGCCCCAGTTGATACCGACATAGCGCTGGGCAGTTTTTATCAGTGATACGGCAGTCTTGTCGAAAGGTGCATCCCAGGAAAATACTTCATCGCGGTAGTCCACTTTATTGGCCGGGTCGCCACCATCGAGAGCCTGTACATAGCTGAGGCTGGATGGTTTATCGGCACGCCATTCCATATAGCGTTTACCGACAGCCACTGCATTAAAACCCTTGGGAATGACCTCATTCAAGGGTGTCTCATTGACGACCTTAAGTTGCTTGCCATTGATATCGCTGACAATGGTTTTTAAAGGAAAACGCTGCAACGGAACGATGTAAGAGAAAGGTTTTTGCAGAGTGCTGCTCAGCACATATTTGCCATCAGGTGAAAAACTGACTTCAGCAAACATGTCTGCTTTTTTGAACAAGCTGCTCTTGCCTTGCAGGTTTATTTTATGCAATTCAGAAGTCGTCAGGTTTACAAAATTACTTTCATCATTCTGGTTTTTCAAGAGATCTGCATAAGTGCGGTTCTGCGATGTGGCGCCACTGGAGGTGGAAATGATGGGGCCGCCAGGCAAATCCTTGCTGGCATCAAGCAGCGCAGGCCGGTTCTTGGGCAAGACCTTGATGAGTAGACTTTCACTATCCCTGTACCAGTCGAAAGGAGTGCCCAGATTGGCATTCAGGTTGGCTTCGGTCAGTTTTTTCGCAGTGGCTGTTTCCACGTCAATGACCCACAGCTCCACACCCTTGGCAGCGGTATTGGTAAAGGCGATTTTCTTTTCATTGGGCGACCAGACCAGGTGACTGATCAGCGGGTTCTCTGGCAAGCCCTTGACCTGCACTTCATCAGTTGCATCGACTTTGCGCAGCTTGAGATTATTGACGTAGGTCAGCGTGCTGGAAATATTTGTGACAGGATTGATGCGCAAACCAGCCAGGCGCATTTCTGTCTGGTTCAAATCATTCAATGATTTATAGGTATTGCGATAACTGAGCAGCAGTGTCTTCCTGTTGCTGTCCATGCTCACGACAGGGGCGCGCTGGAAGTCGGCCAGATCCAGTATGGCTTGCGGTGGTTTTTGATAGTTCAAATTTTCTTGTGAACCAGCATTGGCACTCAGCGCGGCGAGCAAGAGAAGACTCAGTTTGCTTTTCATGAATATCCTTGGTTGAACTTTAATAAGCCGCCCCGGCAGTCAGCTCGGGGAAAGCTTCATTCTAGCACCGCAATATATTCAAATTATGCTGTTTTCTTCAGCACTCATAACCAAATAGCTAATGAAAGTAGTCAGCAGAGGGGTTGCATACAAGTTTTAGGAAACAAGGCGCATATTGAACGCGCGTTCAATAAACCACACCAGGGCAATGAGGATGATCAGCCCTGAGCCCACTTGCAAGATGGCGCGCTGGTATAGCCAGTGGCGGCGCAACAGGTAAGCCAGGGGTAAAAAGCCTGCAACAATGATCAATTGTCCAATCTCGACGCCCAGGTTGAAACCCAGCAGTGCCAGCACCAATGCTGATTGCGGCAAGCCAAGGTCGGCCAAAACGCTGGCGAAACCAAAGCCGTGGATAAGCCCAAAAGCAAATGCCACCATCCAGCGCCGTCCCTGGAAGAGTGGGAACAGATTATTCAGCGCCGCCAAAATGACAGATGCAGCAATCGCTGACTCTACCAGCCGTGTGGGTAAGGTTAATACATTCAGGGCCGCCAGGGTCAGGGTAATCGAATGGGCCAGCGTAAATGCCGTGACTATTTTCAAGACATCAATGGCGGCTGCTTTAAAGCTGCTGGCAGCATCCCATTTGCCCATTTTTAGCACCAGTACGGCAGGCAGCAATAAGGACAATAAAAACAGAATGTGGTCAAAGCCTATCCAGATATGCCAGATGCCATGAAAAATATAATCGCTGAACTGCTGCCACTTGTTGACTTCAGCTACGACAAATTCCTGGCTGGCCTGTTCGGGGCTGAATATGGCGGTAGCTGTTGCATCCTTCTGGTTCACCAGACGCAGCAAGCCCTTGTGCTGGGTGTCCAGATCAAAAAATAACTGGTACTGCACTTTGATTTTTTCAACATTGCAGGTGCTGTCGAACATCAATACGGTATAGGCACCATCGCTATGCTGGTCTATCAGTTGCTGCCCAGCAGTTAGAGGGCACGGCTGGTCGCCTGCCGTGATCTTCAGCCTGGCCAGTGCATAGGCGGCGATGTCGGCATGTTTGCTGCGCACTTCATCCCAGGTCAGCTCACCATTGCCATCTTCATCCAGGCCTATGGCAAAGTCCAGATCACGCAAGGCGATATCCCATTGGCCGTGAACGCCGGTCTGGTCTGCCCGCAGGGTCAGGTAACTGTCGCTGGGCTTGTGGGCATGGGCTGGCAGACTGAATAGCATTGCCAGCATAAGACTGCACGCCAGACGATGGATGGTGCTGAGCATCATGACTTGACTCCCAGTTTGGTGAGTACGGGATTCAAGGTCATGTCCTGCAATTTATTTTGATTCAACCATGCCAGGGCCGGGCTTGCAGCCTCAGGCTCATGTACCGCAGCAGCTTCCAGCAAGATGCGCAAGTCTGCAGTTTCTTTTTGTATTGCCCAGTTCAATTGCGCCAGTTTCAGGGCAATTGCCGGACGTTTTTTTAAGTGCAATTCATAGCGTGCCTGCTCGCGCTGGTGCACAGTGTCGCCACGCAGCATGGCGGCTTCAAAACGCTGATCCAGCAAGTTGATTTGTGCATCCGCAAGCGTTGACTTTTGTGACTGCAAGGCGAGGGCATAACGCAACAATAAGGCGTCTACCCTGGTTTTATCTTTCAAAAGCTTGACGACTTCTGCAGGTCTTTGCTGATCCAGTAAAAAGTCAGCGTAAGAACCCAGCAGATAACTGTCTGGTGACGCCAGTGCCAACGCTGTCTGATACCAGGCTTCGGCTGCTTTGACATCGCCCAGTCTTGCCGCCATTTCTGCCAGTAGTGTCATGACCCAGATTTTTGTCGCCGCATCACTGTCTGCATTTTTTTCATACTTTTTATAAGCCGTGCCTAGCGATGCATAGCTGTTTTCTGCATCACCATTCAGGCTGCCGACATTATGCAGGCAGGTCAGGGTGATCAGTTCAGGCGCTAGTGGATACAGGCGCATGCAACTGGCTTTGGCCTGGGCAAACTGGCCTTGTACCTGCAAGACCGTGGCACGTGTCAGCCAGGCCTGGGCATTGTCCCTGTCCTGCTTCAATACACTGTTCAGATCAAGCAAAGCCTCAGGAAATTGATGCGTGCTTTGCCGTATGGTGGCACGCAGCACCAGTGCGCTGGTAGGGGGATTTTGCAGGCCCCACCAGGGTTTCAGTACTGCCTGTGCATAGCCAAGATAACGCGGGTCACCATCATTACGCGCAGCGTTGATATAGGCTTGTGCCAGTTCGCTGGCAATCACTGGATTGCCCGGTTCTTTGCTCAGGCGTTTGCGTAACTGCGCAAATTCACGTTGCGCCGGATCGCTACGTGAGGGCAGATATTCCAGGACTTGTTTGCCGCTACCCGGAATAAAAGGCGTTGCCTGCACATTCAGGCTCAACAGGAGCAGCAAGGCGAATAAGGGGCGATTGAATTGCATGATGCGCCTGATTTAGATATTAGAAGTTAAAAGTTGAGAGTCAGTCCAACACGCAACGCGCGCGGCTCTGCCGGATGGCTGTGTACATCATTGACAGCAGCAGCTTCACCCGGTAGCCGCGATGCGTAATAATAATCAACATCGCTAGCCTTGCGATTCAGGAGATTGAGCACTTCTGCAGTCAGTTTGACATTTTTGTTGATGGCATATGCCAGTTTGGCATTGACCAGCGTAGAAGCGGGAGAACGCACGCTATTGTCTTCAATTAAAGGGCGTCCGCCAAAATAGCGCAGACGCAAACCACATGACCATTTGTCGTGATTCATGCTGATGCCCACAGACGCCGTGCGCTCTATGGAACCCGGTACATACTGACCAGCCATATCATGATCGCGAAAACGGGTGCGCGAGATGGCAAAATCAGCATCGATAATAAGACCCTGGGACGCTGTGTAATAGTTGGCGATTTCTATACCGGTGCGGCGGCTGGGTCGGCTGGCTTCTGTCGTGCCGGCATCACCAGTGAACAAAAGCTCAGAGGCTATATCCAGCTGCCATAAGGACAGCGAGGTTTGCAAATTTTTCGCCAGGCCATTGAGGCGGACTCCCAATTCCTTGCCCGTGGCTTTTACCAATGGGCTGGCCCTGGTTACAATATTGCCATCTGCATCTGTCGTCAGGCCAGTTTTCGGGTTCACAGTTTGCGTCGTGCCGCGCGCATCATTGCTATGGAAACCCTGGCCCCAGTTGGCATACATTTCCGTATCCTTGTTCAGGCTGAAGATGAGCGACATTTTTGGGCTGAAAATATGCGCATTGAGTTTGCCGGAATTGGCGGCCAGATTGCTGTTGACATCAAAGCTATACCTGTCTGCACGCAGGCCAGTCACCGTACGTAACCAGGGTTGCCATACCGTGGTGTTGGAGATGTATAGGGCAGAACTGGATTGTTTGACCTTATCTTCCCGCGTGGTAGAAATTAACTCCTGCGCTTTGGTACTGTACAAACCCACTGGTGACAGGCGGTCTGCTCTGAATTGCACTCCTATGCTGGTTTCAGAGTCAAAACCTGCCAGCTTGTGTGTCCATTGACGTTCGCCATCCCAGCCAAATACCGTGCGTTGTTCAGTCTGGCGGAACTGGTCACCATTCTCCGCATCGTCCAGCGCATAGGTGAAGTTGCTGTGTAAGTCGAGATGTGAACGTATCAGGTAGGCATTTGCCTTGATGCTGCCACCATCGAGCTGACGTTTCCAGTTCATCGACAGGCTATAACGGGCTGTCTTGCCGCCATCTGTAGGATCTATGCTGCCAAATCTATCCAGCAAGCCAGCATTCACGGCACGTTGCGGTATCTGGTCGGTGGAACGCCAGGACGCTTGCATGGCCATGGCTGCCAGCCGTAAGTCATCTTTATTGTTTGTCCAACTGTAAGATATCAAGGCATTGATGCGCTTGAAGTTTTCTGGCGTAATCCAGGGCCCATCCTGGCCTGATATGTCCAGCCCACCCAGTAAAACGCCAGGGCCAGTGTTGATGGAGTTGGCCAGCAATGCGCGGCGATAACGGTTTTGCCCGAATTCCACGCTGGCCAGGCCTTGTTTCAGGCTGCGTTTGTAGTCAAATGTGGCGGCACCGGCAGCCGAGAAATCACCTTCTTCAGCATAGTAGGTGCCTTTTTTGTAGCGTATGGTATGGATCAGTTCAGGTATTAAAAAATTCAGGTCGGAATAGCCTTGCCCATGCGCATGGCTGGGCATATTGACTGGCATGCCGAGTACGCTGGAACGGAAATCAGTGCCGTGATCCAGATTGAATCCACGCAAATAATATTGATTGGCTTTGCCATCTCCAGAATGCTGGGTGACGATCATGCCGGGTACGGCTTCGAGTAATTCAGCGGTACGTCCCAGCGGCCGGTTCTCTAGCTGAGCGGCCGTGATCATACCCTGGTTCGCTGAATCAGCCAGGCCTATCTGGGTGCCCGTACTGCCTGCGATGATGACGGTCGCCAGCGAGTCGCTGGTATTGCCTTGTACGCCACCAGCATGCGCCTGCATTCCAACCAAGGGCACAAAAGTAATGCAGATAAAGCCTGATTTCAGTAGTGAGCGCATTTCAGTTCCGGAGAATAAATAAATGGCAAAATATTTGGAACCAGCCCGACAAAGCGAGTGACATAGGTCGGGCCGGGGTTTGCAATCTGCTAGTTGATGGTTACCGGTTCAGTAGCTTCTGGCGCAGTCACCATTGCCGCATCGATGGCTTGCGGTTCTGCCGTATCCGCGCTGGTACTGAACAAATTCAGTACATATTGCGTGAATGTATCGATAGTAGAAGTGACAGGTATCGTGGTTCCGGTACCAGTACCAGTGCCCGCATTGCTGGCCGCAGGGCTGCTGCTGCCTCCGCAAGCGGACAGCATGAGCGTCAGCGCAGTGCCGACGATCAGATAATAATGTCTTGCTTTCATGATTACTCCTTCAGTATGTTGCGCAAAATGAACGAAACGCTTAGCGTTTCAGTGCACCGGCCACAGGGGTTTTCAGGTAAGGGAAGGCATTGTCCGTATAGCTGCTGTCGAGATAGGCACCGTCAGTGAAATCAAGGCTGCCAGCTGGTGCATCAGCCGGTACGCAGCCTATGCTGAGTGTGCACAATCTGCCCATGACCACGCGCAAGGCAATATCGACTACGTCATCACCAGGGCGGCGACCATTAGGGAAACCGGCGCTGTCGCCACCTATGACACCCAGGCGATTTTGTGTAGCACTGACAGGCGTCGTTGTATTCAGGCGCAGCATTTCAGATGGCGTGACCGTTGCTGGCTGATTAACACCCTTGATACCGGTCAGGAAAGTCGCGACCAGATCATTACGCGGGAAGTTGGTCGGTGCTTTGGCGCCAGCACTGCCAAAGAAGACTTCGACCAGCGCAGGCAGGGTCGGGTTTGTCACATAGTTCAGGAACTGCGCATCACCACTAGGTTTGCTGTGATTGAACTGGTCCTTGTCCTTAAGGCCAATGACAACTTCATTCACCAGCGGCATGCCAAGACGGGATACCTGCGTCCATGCACCGCCTTCCTTGGATGCCGCACCAGTGCTGCTCGGTGTCGGGTTGATGGCGCGACCCTGACGCAGGCTGGCCGTGGTCCAGCCACCGATGACGGCTTCCTTGCCATTGGTCAGGCAGGTCGTCGGCACTTCCATTTCTATCGCGGTGACGTTTTTCATGGCCAGGTCGTCACGCCCGGCTTTCTCTGCATTGGGATCAAATGCCGTGGCAGGTGCCTTGATATTGATGAGATCAAAAGTCTCACCGAGGTTGACCACGAAGGGGTCCTTGCGTTGACCAACAAAGACCTTGCCTGGCGTCGCGCAGCCGGGGATGTTGATGGCAAACACATGCTTGGCCGCATAGCCGGCATAGTCAGGGATGGATTTATTGCCTATGTAGTCGACAGGCTTGTCAAAGGTAGTAGAGCCAGTCGTGGCATTGGTGACGGCCTGACGAGTACCAGTACGACGGTCACCTGTCACCATGGTGACGGTATAGGTTTCACGCACGTTCAAGCCAGCCGCATTGACGCCATCAATCGCGCCCCCATTAATCACCAGCGGTACAGAGACTTTCTTGCCACCCACAGTGAATTGGGCATCATTATTGGTATTAGTGAAGCGGAACTGGAAAGTCAGATGCTCTTTGCCATCACCGACATTGTCGATATGGATTTCATACAGCGCATCAGGGTCCATGGAAAAATAATTCGGACCGCCGTAAGCATCTTGCAGGGGGGAGTAATTGGCGATCAGGGTAGTAAAGGCACTGCGGTTTGCTTCATAGCTGCGGAACATATAAAAGTCTGCTGCATCCACTTTTGGGTGGCGGGTAATAAACGGTGCTTCGCGGTGGCTGGAAGCTTGTGCAGGCAGGGATGCAATGCCGCTTAAACTTCCTGCGGTGACAACGGCGAGCAGAATTTTTTGAGGGAATCCCGATGTTACTTGTCTCATGACCAACTCCTTAAGTGTAGGAAAAATGCCTCATGTTATTGAAAATAATCGCGAGGGCATTCTTGATACGCAGGCTGCTGAAGTTTGGATTCAGGTTTTTTTAAAGAAATTACACAATTTTTTTCACGTGATTCCTGGTCAGGCGCCTGTTAAGACGCTGAAACAAAATACAGACAAGACGCAAACAAACCATAAACAAGGAATTTGCACATTTTGCAAATATCGCTATACTCCATGTTCCCCTCTTGGCGCTGCTGCTAGAGGTACAAATGCCCCCGAATCGCCGGAGGCGCACCTGTACTTCAAATTTTGGTAGCAGCTATGACTTCTATATCCCGTTTACAATCTGCCCTGCAAAGACAGGGCATCCAGGTTGAACATGCCAATGGCATATTTAAACTTCACAATGAACATGCGCAGGCGACAGTGTTGTTGCCTGACACTCTTCCGCTGGAAGAAAAAGCAGTAAAACAATTGATGGCTTTTGCCGCCGTCAAATCCGCCGATGGCCATCATGCAGTGTGCAAGGCTTGCGCTACGCCTGACTTTCATCCCGGTAGTATTGCGCCGGTAGGTTCCATCGTTGCGACAGATGCTGGTTTTGTCATTCCCGCTGCCATAGGCACGGATATCAATTGCGGCATGCGTTTGCTGACGACAGGCTTTAATTTATCCCAGGTCAGCCAGCGCAAACCTGCGTTGATACGCCAGTTACAACGCGTCTTGCTGGAAAATGGCAGGGATGTGCCCGCTCATGCCAAGGCCTTTGCTGCGCTCAGTGATGCCGGTCCTTCGGCTTTTCTGGACAGTTTGCCGGACAGTGGCATCTGGTCGACGGCGGACCGCGACCGCCTGCAACAAGAACTTACCGCCTGCATAGGCTTGCAAGAATTTGGCGGCGCCCGCCGCTATGCACCCGAGGCATGGTTCAATCGCGACGGCATCGTGCGCGACCCTGGCCTGGGTACGCCGGGTGGTGGTAATCACTTTGTCGAGTTGCAGATCGTCGAAGAGGTCTTTGATCGCCACCTGGCTTATCGCGCTGGCCTGGCCAAGGACGATATCGTGGTTATGATACATAGCGGTTCTCGCGATGTGGGTTTCTATGTAGGGCAACGCTGGATGGACAGGGCCAGGGCAGAATGGCCTGTTGGTCTCAAACATCCTGACACTGCCTTGTATGGACTTAGCGGTGAACTGGCCGAAGAATACCTGCAAGCAATGGGCGTGGCAGCGCGCTATGCCTGGGCTAATCGCATGGTGCTGGCAGAACTGGTCAGGCAACAGCTGCAGCTCGTGCTGGGTCATGCCAAATCTTCCCTGATTGTGGACGTGCCTCACAATGTCATCTTGCGCGAGCATGGCATGAATATCCACAGGAAGGGTGCAACCCCGGCACGTAATGGTGATCTGGCCCTGATACCTGGCTCCATGGGTGATGCCAGCTACCTGGTAGAGGGACTGGGCAACTCTGAATGGTTATGGTCTTGCAGCCATGGTGCGGGGCGGCGCGTTCGCAGACAGGATGTAAGGCGTATGCGCCATGACAATGCCGACGCCAGTTGGCAATGCGTGACATTGCGGGAAGAGCGCAGGGTGGAAGAAGCGCCGCAAGCCTATAAACCCATAGGCCCGGTGATAGAAGCACAAGAAACCGCGGGCTTGATCAAGGCTGCAGTCAGGCTCAAGCCCTGGGTGACATTCAAGGCTTAAACGCAATGTGCAATAAAAAATCCCCGCGCAATCATCATTTGGCGGGGATTTTTTTATGCAGCGCGCAGCTTAGTGGATGCCGTGCATTTTTTTTGCCATCCATTTATTCAACAGCATCAGGACGCAGCCAGCCGTGATAGGGATAATCGTGAATATCAGGAAGAACACGGACAATGAATATTCTTTCGAGATTGCTCCGATATAACTGCCGCTGTAACCAGCCAGTTTATTCGCGATCGCTGTGTTCAGAAACCACACGCCAAACATCAGGCCCAGCAAACGTTGTGGAGCCAGCTTACTGATGTATGACAGGCCAACCGGGGAGATGCACAGCTCGCCCATGGTATGGAAGAAGTAAGCTGCAATCAGGAAAATCATACTGACGCCTGCAGTTTTTGCGCCTGCGGGGATGCTCGCAGCACCATACGACAAAGCAGCAAAACCTAGGCCCAGCAGTATCAGGCCAACACCAAACTTGATCGGCCCACTAGGATTCCAGTGTTTTTCCCACAACTTGGAAAACATCGGTGCCAGGATCACCAGGAAGAAAGAGTTCAATACACCGAACCAACTTGCGGGAACATCAGACTGCTCAAGCGCAAACTCGCGTTGCAACATCCAGACGACCAGCGCCCAGATTGCTCCTATGCAGGTGACCAGCAGTACATTCGACAGCAGGTAGCGTTTGGCAGTGCCAGCGAATAATTTGATTAACAGCCATGACAGAATGACGGTAGGTATGACAGTCATCAGGCTATTGATGATTTTGAACACCATGCCGCTGGTCCCGACCAGAGTGCGGTCAGTAAATTTATCCGCAAAAATTGTCATGGAGCCACCAGCCTGTTCAAATGCGAACCAGAAAAAGATGGTGAAGAAAGAAAATACGCAAATCGCCAACAGACGGTCGGCTACTATATGTGGCGCAGCTTCTTCAACTGCTACCACTTGAGTCGTTTGCTGGGACTTTGCCAGACCAATGTCACCAAATATACCCTGGCCAAAATAGAACTGGATTGCACCCAATAACATGAATGCACCGGCCAGGCCAAAGCCCATGGGCCAGGAGATTTTTTCACCTATGTAGCCGCATAACAGGATACCGAAGAAAGCGCCAGAGTTCACGCCCATGTAGAACAAAGTATAACCACCATCACGGCCACCTTCATTTTCCTTGGTATACAACTGACCAACGATGGCAGAGATATTTGGTTTGAACAAACCAGTACCTGCAACCACCAGGCCCAGGCCGGTGTAGAACATCGCCGGAGTTTCAAACAACAGACAGGCGTGTCCGGCTGCGATGATGAATCCTCCAAGTACAACAGAACGTCTGCTACCTAATATCTTGTCTGCAATATAACCACCCAGGATAGGGGTCAGATATACCAGGCCGGTATACCAGCCATATAGGGAAAGAGCTTGCTCGTCACTCCATCCCCAACCGCCATCAACCAGCTTGCTGGTCAGGAACAGCACGATCAGCGCGCGCATGCCGTAGTAAGAAAACCGTTCCCACATTTCTGTAAAGAACAGGACGAACAAGCTATCCGGGTGTCCCAGAATAGTGTGTGCACCTGGCGTTTGAATTTGGTTCAAAGTGCTCTCCAATAGTTTTTTAGTATAAAAGTCGCAGCCGGCCGCAAAATTTTTTTCAATGCGTGCCTTGAAATGATGTGAATTGCGTCAATTCGGCGCGTAGCTTACCACGACAAAATTCTCATATAAAAAGACATATGCTGCGCTGCAGCAAAAAATGCTGTGCTGATTTCCACAAGCAGCTTTATTCAGGATGCAGCCATCCTCCCTCTGAAGAGCTGGCTTTTGCTAACAAAATAAATAATAAAAAAGCAAAGTTTCTGTGCAAGTGCAATAGTTAAATAGTGTTAATCGAAATATATTTGATGGTATTATTTTGTCGAATTAATATTTTCAAAAAAACATGTAAGCAAACTCTGGAGAGCAATAGCTTATAGAGCTGATAGAGCTTGGCAGGCGAGAGCGTAATGGTTTAATGAATTCCAGGCATTTGACTTGGGGGCGAATGCTCTGGTGTTGTGTTATTCCCTCATCAATCAATCAGGAGACTTTAGATGTTTAAATCAACAACAAAAAAATTAATTGCTCTGGCTTTGGCAATTGGCTGCAGTGCTGCATTTGCTTACCCGCCTCCCTATTTTTTCTGCAATAAGGAATGCATCAAGCAAGCCCCACGCGGCTCTGCTGAATACCAGCAATGCATGACCGATTGCCTGTCTGATTATCCTCAATAATCTGTTTCAAAGACTGAGGCGCGATGAGTAAGGCCTGCTCTTGGGCAGGCCATTCCGTGTGACTCGTCAAAAATAGTGATCATCAGCTTCAGGCTGGTGATCACTATCTTTTCCATTCAACTTTTTGATCCGGGATGCAGTGTGAAAATAGCAAGAACGATACTGAGCTATGCTGGGATAATCGCCGTAGGCTTATTGATAGGCTATGTCGCGCCGCGTCTTCCCATGTGGTTGAAACCTGCTTATCAGGAAGGCGATTATTCAACTCACTTCCAGAATACCAAAAGCAAGGTTCTCCTGTATGGCACAGTCAGTTGCAGTTTTTGTCAAAAAACACGGGCTTATTTTGATGAAAAAAAGATCGAATTTGTGGAACTGGATGTAGAAAAGTCACCTGCTGCTGCCGCCAGACATGCGGAACTGGGCGGTGAAGGAGTACCGGTCGTCATCATAGGCAAGCGCATGATACGTGGTTATCAGCCGGAAGTATTTCAACAGGCTTTGCAGGCCATGGCCAAGATGCAGACGGCGGCAAAATGATACGCCACCAGGCAACTGTCTCGCCCTACATAAAAAATATGGACATCAAACACAAGTGTTGATGTCCATTTCTTTTTACTGCCTGGCATATTGGAAATCAGTTCACTTTAAACGCCAGCAGGGCTTGCCACAACTTCTGGGCTTCTTCTTTTAACGAAGCTGCGGCGGCGGCAGATTCTTCCACCAGTGCGGCATTTTGCTGGGTAGTCTGGTCCATCAAACCTATCTCATTGGTAATCTGGGCGATGCCGTGGCTTTGCTCGGCAGAAGCACTGGAGATTTCATTAAGAATGGTTGACAGGCCTTCTACCGAGACCAGGATCTCGGTCATGGTCTTGCCTGCATGACTAACCACTTCAGAACCTACATCGACTTTGGCGATCGAGGTTTCTATCAATGACTTGATTTCTTTCGAAGCGATGGCGCTGCGTTGTGCCAGGTTGCGCACTTCGGAAGCCACAACCGCAAAGCCGCGGCCCTGTTCTCCAGCCCGCGCTGCCTCAACCGCTGCATTCAGGGCGAGGATATTGGTCTGGAAGGCGATGCCTTCTATCGCTGCGATGATGTCAAACATCTTCCTGGATTCACCAGAAATGTCAGCCATGGTATTAACCACTTTGTCGACCTGGGTGCTGCCGCGCTGCGCTGTCTGGGCAGCAGAGACAGCCAGTTGCCTGGCCTGTTCTGCGTTGCCTGCATTTTGCCTGACAGTCTGGTTCAGGCTTTCCACACTATTGGCGGTTTCTGCCAGCGATGATGCCTGGTTCTCGGTTCTTTCCGACAGATCGATATTACCCATGGCGATCTCGCCAGAAGCATTCGAGACAAACTCGCTACTGTCACGTATATGCGTGACCATGGTTTTGAGTTGCTGCTGCATGCCATGCAAGGCATACAACATGCTGCTATTATCACCTGGCTTGAGTGTCACCATCGTGGTCAGGTCGCCTTCGGCCACACTTTTGGCGATGCCTACCGCCACATCAGGCTCACCACCCAGCGGCGCAATGACCAGCTTGTTGATGACAAAAGTCAGGATGGCTGATACCACCAGGACACTGAAGATACCGATAAGGATGGCGGTATTGCGCAGATAATTGACGTCTGCGAGTATCTTGTCTTCCGGCACGCTGATGACAAAAGACCAGGGAGTCGTGGTGGCACCTATCTGTATAGGCACATACATGCGTTTCACCGTGGTCTGCATGACAATGTGCTGTATGGTGTCACTATATGTCTGGCCTGCCTTGATGGCGGCTTTGGCAGCCTGAGCCTCAGCACTGTCGCCTATGTTTTGTCCTACATTTTTGGCATCGGCATCACCGATGTAGATACCATTGTTGGAAATCAGGCTGGCATAGCCGGTTTCATAGGGGTGTATCTTGCTGACATCTTCCTGAAAGCTGGCGACAGGTAAATCTACCGTGATTGCACCGACAAACTGGCCCTTGGCCTTGACCGGGATGGTGACCGTAGTCATGAAGACATCTTTGCCTGCAATCTTGTACATATACGGTTCCAGCAAGACTTCATTGCCGCTTTTTTTGGCCAGCAAATAGTAATCACCCGCACTCTCTTTCTCATAATCAGTCAGGGCTTCTACCTGGGTCTTGCCGCTGCCACGATTCCAATAGGGCAGGTAGCGGCCAGTGGCATCATGGCCTTCCTTGCCTGCGTACTCGCTATCCTTGCCATCAAAGGCATTGGCTTCCCAGATCGTACCTATGCCGGTAAATTCCGGGTGACCTTCCAGCACGCTTTTCAATAGCAGATCAGCCTGGGCACGGTCAGCCTTGCCACTGGCCTGCATGGCTGCAAGCTCAAATGCCAGGCTGCGGCCTGCGTGCAGGGCGAGGTTAATACGGTCTGCCACTTTGCCTGCATTGTTGATGGCCAGTTGCCTGGCATATTGCTGGGCTGATTCCTGCTGCATGCTGCCAGCCTGCTTGGTCAACAAGCTAATGGTCACGGTGAAACCAGCCAATACCATGGCGATGACGGCAAAAAGCATTTTGGCGCGCAAACCAAAGCGCGCGGGGGAGGTGGTTAAAGTCATGATTCTGAGCCTTGCTTATTTTTCCGTGCAGAATTGTCTGCTGAATATGCATGATATGACGGATTGAGGCATTCTTGCCGCCTGCCAGCTTATTCGCGTCTCTGTCGTGACAATTTGCAACGATTTAACTTGCCAGTATGTCAAAATCAGGTATAGATTCAGCAATTTTGATGGCAAACAAATAGCCTTACTCTTTTCTGTCCGCATGCTGAACCACACACTGTTTTTGTGGTCGTAGCATGGAGAGTGATGGCAGCCTGATATGGTCTAAATATTTGCAATCGATAGGTAAAACAGGGAGACAAGCAATGAAGTGGAAAAATCTGGTCGCTGCAAGCGGCTTTTGTATAGGTATTATGGGGCTGGCAGCAACGGCCCAGGCCGTGAGCGTCGAGCAGGTGAAGACATTCACCCTGCCCAATGGCATGAAATTCCTGGTATTGGAAAACAGCACCATACCAAATGCGAATATGTACACCTACTGGAAAGTCGGTTCGCGCAATGAAGTGCCTGGCATTACTGGTCTCTCGCATTTTTTTGAACATATGATGTTCAATGGCTCCAAGAAATTCGGCCCCAAACAATTTGACCGCACCATGGAAGCCAATGGCGGTGCCAATAATGCCTATACCAGCAATGATCTGACTGTGTACCAGGACTGGTTTCCGGCCACTGCCCTGCCTCTCATTTTTGACCTGGAGAGCGACCGTATCGCCAACCTCAGCATAGACCCAAAGATGGTGGAGAGCGAGCGCGGCGTGGTCTTGTCCGAGCGCAGTACCGGGCTGGAAAACTCCAATCTGCGCGCCCTGTGGGGCGAAGTGTATGCATCTGCCTTTCGCGCTCATCCCTATTCCATCCCTACGATAGGCCATGAGTCTGACATCAAGGCCTGGACACTGGATGACTTGCAACGTTACTTCAATGTCTATTATTCGCCGAATAATGCTGTGGCTGTCATCGTTGGTGATGTCAAGGCACCCGAAGTAAAACGCCTGGCTGAACAGTATTTTGCCAATGTCCCGCAACGTGCGTTGCCGCCAGTCGTGCGTACAGTAGAGCCTGAACAAAAAGGCGAGCGCCGGGTATTCGTGCGCAAGGAGTCTGCCACTGCTGCCAATCTCATGGTGTCGTACAAGATGCCAGCAACCAGCCATCCTGATTACTATGCCCTGAATGTCATCGCCAGCATACTCACCGATGGCAAGACTTCACGCATGTACCAGGCCCTGGTGGACCAGCGTCTGGCAACACAGGTAGGGGCCGATCATGGCAAGGCGTTTGACCCTGGCCTGTTCAACTTCTTTGCTGTTGCTGCCAACAAGGTGCCGGCTGCCAAAGTCGAATCAGCTTTGCTGGCTGAGATAGACAGGTTGGTCAAGGATGGCGTCACTGCAGATGAATTGCAAAAAATCAAAAACCAGAAACTCTTGAATTTCTACCGCGCCCAGGAAACCATCAATGGCAAGGCAGCCCAGCTCGGTGAATATGAAATGTATTTTGGCGATTATAAAAAGCTGTTTGATGCGCCAGATGCCTACCGCAAACTGACACCTGCCGATATCCAGAGTGTCGCAGCCAAATACTTTAAAAAATCACAAAGAACAGTAGGCGTGCTTGCTGCTGTAGAGGAATAAGAAAATGATCAGTAAAAAAATTCTCGCCTATAGCCTCGCCAGCCTGAGTTTGCTGGCTGCAAACAGCCATGCTGCCGAATTCCGCCTGCCTGCCTTTGAAACTGCCAAATTGCCAAATGGCCTGACCGTGTATCTGATGGAACGCCATGACGTGCCCTTGATTGCTGTGCGCGCCGTCGTCAAGGCGGGGGCCGTCAGTGATGCCAGTAATGCCGGTCTGGCCAACCTGACTGGTGACGCCTTGCTGTTAGGCAGCAGCAAGTACGATAAAAAGACCCTGGACCAGACATTTGATTTTCGTGGTGGCCGTATCTCAAGTACCACGACCACAGAATCGACATCCCTGAATGCCGATTTTGCCAGCGCCGATGTGGGTGTACTCTTGCCTATCTTTGCTGACGCCATGCTGCACCCGGTATTTGAAGCAGAAGAATTTGGCAAGCTGCGTTCACGGACAGTTGACGGATTAAAGCAAGCCAAGGAAAGCCCGCGCAATGTCGTGCAAACCTATTACCGCAGCATGTTGTTTGGTAACGGTGCCTATGCCAATCCGGTAGGAGGTACAGTCAATAGCGTGACGGCACTGCAACCCCAGGATGCCAAAAAATTCCACCAAAGTTATTACCGGCCAGAAAACGCAGCCCTGGTGGTGGTTGGCGACTTCAAGCCCAGCGTCATGCGCGCCCAGTTGGCCAGCTTGTTCGGCTCATGGAAAGCCACTACTGCCATGCCCGCAACTGCTGCCAATGGCAAGGTAGAAGCAGACAAGGCACGCGTCTGGCTGGTCAACAAATCAGATGCAGTAGAAACCACTTTCCTGTTTGGTGGCAAGGGCATTGCCCGCAATGACCCTGACTATGTTCCGCTGCAAGTCATCAACACCATTTTGGGTGGTCGTTTTACTTCCTGGCTGAACGATGAGTTGCGGGTTAATTCTGGTCTGACTTATGGTGCCAACAGCGGTTTCTCCCCTTTGGCAGATACCGGCAGCTTTGCCGTTTCCAGTTTCACGGCCACACCCAAGACCGAGGCTGCGCTGGCATTGGCCACCAAGACTTATCAGCGACTGTGGGATAAGGGCATAGATGCGGCAACTCTGGAATCGGCCAAAGCCTATGTCAAAGGCCAATTCCCACCGCGTTTTGAAACCAATCAGCAACTGGCAGGCTTATTGGGTGACATGTTTGTCGCCAAAGTCGGACGCGAACAAATTGATCATTTCATGCGTGATGTCGATGGCCTCAATGTCGACAAAGCCAAACAATTGGTGGACAAGCATTTCCCCCGCGATAAACTGCAAATGCTATTGATAGGCAAGGCAGAGAGCATACGCAGTATTGCTGCCAGCTATGGTGAAGTCACTGAACTGGACATTACTGCAAACGGTTTTGCACCGGGCGCAAAGTAGCTAATAAAACGAGATGTTGATGTAAACTGGTTACAATACTTGATAAACACCGCCCCAAACTGGGGCGGTAATTGTTTGTAGGGCGCAAAAAATTATCAAATTAGCCCTGAAATTTATTGTCAAGATGTATATCAGGATGCTCTTTTAATGATACGTATCAAACCCTTGTTCGTCGCCGCAACACTCGCTCTGTTAGCGTCGGCCAGTAGCTACATCCATGCCGGTAATGTAGCGGAATCCGGCTACCAGTTGCCACCGGCAGAATTGCAAGCCGTGGTCGATGCGCCCAGAGGCCCGCTGTTTCGCCTGGGGCCTCAGCGCAAGACGGCATTGTTGCTGACCCTCCCGGGCCTGGCCAGTATTGCCGATGTCTCGCAGCCAGAATTGCGGCTGGCGGGTTTGCGCATCAATCCACGTACCCGTGCCGCCAGCCATTTTGACTTTGGCAATGGCATGAGTCTGCTCGATATTGCTACTGGCAAGGCGCGTGAAGTCAAAGGCTTGCCGGCCAGACTCAAGATAGCAGAAACGGCCTGGTCACCCGATGAGCAATGGCTGGCCTTCAGTTTATGGGTAGAGGGCGGTGTCGAACTATGGTTGCTGGATGTAAAAAAAGGCACAGCCCGTCGTTTGATGGGTGACAAACTGAATGCAGTGACAGGCCCTGGTTTTTCCTGGATAGAAGGGTCAGAAAAACTGTTGGTCAGGTTGGCCCCATTGCGTCAGAAGGAATTGCCACCACCACCTGCTGTGCCTGCAGGCCCGAACATGCAAGAAACCAAGGGTGGCAAAACGCTGCAAAACCGCATTTATCCCGATATGCTGAGGACAGCGCGAGATAGCGATACCCTGGACTGGTATCTGCAGACCCAACTGGGCATCGTCACCTTGAATGGTGAAGTGCGTCGTATTACTCGCCCCATGACGCTGATCAAGTCTCTGGCATCGCCTGACGGCAAGCTGATTTTGACCACGCAATTGCGCCGCCCGTATTCAACCATGTTGCCAGTTGACCGTTTTGCCCAGCTGATAGAACTCTGGGACAATCAGGGCAAGAAGATCAAGACCGTGGCCGAGCGCCCTTTGCGCGAGCGCATACCCACAGGTAATGACGCCGTGCAAGCCGGGCCGCGCGATTTTGGCTGGCGCACGGATAAACCAGCCACCCTGTACTGGCTGGAGGCGCAGGCTGGTGGCGACCCTGATGTGAATAGCAAAATTCATGATGCCCTGTTCCAGCAGGCCGCTCCGTTTGATACGCCAGCACAAAAGCTGATGGATATCCCCTGGCGCTTTGGTAATGTGCAATGGGGCAATGATTACCTCGCCGTGGTCACTGAAAACTGGCTGAAGACACGCGACACCCGTACCTGGCGCATACAACCAGGTGTGCCGGACAGCAAGCCAGAACTGATGTTTTCCCGTAAGTCAGAAGACCAGTACAGTAATCCTGGCACGCCGGTGATGATGCAAAATGCCCAGGGCCGCATGGTCTTGCGCATCAGCCCGGATGGCCGAGCGATTTTCTTTACTGGCAACGGTGCCAGCCCTGAGGGGGACCGCCCCTTCCTTGATAAATTCGATTTGACGAATAAACAGACGACACGTTTGTGGCGCTCACAGGCACCCTATTATGAAGAGGTGCAAGCCTTGCTGAATGATAAAGGCAGCAGCTTTATTACCAGCCGCGAGTCAGTCGAAGAAAGGCCCAACTTCTATCTGCATGATTTGCTGGCCAATACTGCGCCACGGGCCCTGACGCAATTCCCGCACCCCATGCCGCAGTTCAAGGGCATCAAGAAACAGCAAATCCGCTATGAGCGTGAAGACGGAGTGGACCTGACCGCCACACTGTATTTGCCACCGGGCTACGATCCCAAACGCGATGGCCCCCGCCCTATGCTGATGTGGGCGTATCCGCGTGAATTCAAATCGGCAGAAGCAGCCGGGCAAGTGATAGGCTCAACCTACAAGTTCAACCGCATTTCCTATAACGGCCCACTGCCCATGCTGGCGCGTGGATATGTCGTGCTGGATGGTCCCACCATGCCCATCATAGGGGAAGGCAAGAAAGAACCGAACGACACTTTTCTGGAGCAACTGAAGATGAATGCAGAGGCTGCCGTGGATGAAGTGGTGCGTCTCGGGGTGGCAGACCGTAACCGCATCGCCATCGGGGGGCATAGCTATGGTGCTTTCATGACCGCAAATCTACTGGCGCATACCCGTTTCTTCCGTGCCGGCATCGCCCGTTCGGGGGCCTACAACCGTAGCCTGACACCTTTCGGCTTCCAGTCTGAAGACAGGAATTTCTGGAAGGCCAACAAGGTCTATCAGGAAATGTCCCCCTTCAATTTTGCCCACCAGTTCAAGGACCCCATCCTGTTCATTCACGGCGAGCAAGACAATAATTCTGGTACCTTCCCCATGCAAAGCGAGCGCATGTACCAGGCCATACAGGGCCTGGGCGGGGCCACCAGGCTGTCCATGCTGCCAAATGAAAGCCATAGCTACCGCGCCCGCGAATCCATCCTGCATATGCTGTGGGAGCAAGACCGCTGGCTGGAGATGTACGTCAAAAATGCCAAACCAGATGGCAACCGGGACTAGTGGGCTGTAACCGTAGTATGTAAGCGAGTGATTCAGTTGGAAAGGCGGCAGATACGACAGATCTGCCGCCTTTTCTACATGAACTTAAAGTTTTGCATTAATATGCAAATTGAACCCTTTTCCACACCTAGCCATGCTAAAAACCGTCATCCTGGATGCGAATGCCGTTGCCCGTAATTTGCTGACTTCTGTTCTGGTGAATGGCGGCCATGAAGTGGTGGGAGATGCCAATCTCACGCCTGCCAGCCTGGCCCGTATTATCAAGCTCAAACCCCAGGTTGTCTGTGTAGACATCGGTGAAACGGATGAAGAGGGTCTGGCCCTGCTCGACAAGATCAAGTCCGAAATGCCCAAGGCACTGTTATTTCTGGTGTCTTCAAAAATAGATGCGACCGTACTGCAAGCAGCCCAGCAACGCGGCGTACATGGTTTCATCGTCAAACCCTTCAATTCTGTGGCGGTGCTGAGCTCTATACGCAATACCATCATCCGTATTGCCAAACAGCAAAGAGCCGCTACCACTGATAGTACTCCGGAAGACGCAGGCGAAGCCGGGGCAGATTAACTCGTCAAGGAAAAAACGCATTTCATCCAACGGCAGCGAGCTTTATCACATTTTTCCTACACCATTCATGCAATCCCTACACTGAATCAAACTTCATAAGGAATTGCCATGTCAGCCATCAATCCCGTGCGTTCAGCTTTGCATCATTCAGAACAACTACTGCCAGCCGAGGTGACGGCAAAGAGCGAAACCTGGCTGACTCGCGCCCGTAATTATCCAGTGTTTTCGCGCACCTGGTTTCGCTACCGGGCGCAAGCATGGATAGGCTTGTTTATCATTGTCGACTTGCTGGCTCTGGTGGCTGGTTTGCTGGCAGATGCCGACATGCGCAAAATGGCTTCAGCCTTTGTCCCTTTGACAATAGGGGGGACGGCTCTGCATTTATTGGGGCCAGCAATGGCCGTGTGGGTCAGGAACCGGGCTTACACCGGGAAAAAGGAAGTGATATCCCTATGCCTGGCCCTGTTGCTGGGTGCTGCATGCAGCTATGGTGTGTTGGTTGCGGTGAAATATGCCACCAAGTATGTCGCTTATGGCACCAGCAATATTGAGATTTCAGTTGTTGGTTCTCTGGGGGCGACCAGTAAAGTCCCAGATAGCGCATCCTCTACTTCTGCTGCAACAGGTAAAACCAGCAACAACACTGAAGCCGACGATAAAAAAGAACTCAGCAAAATTGAGCGATCACCTGCCCTGGAAATGGCGGTGCAGACATTTTCATTCCTGGTTTTTGCTGGTCTTATCACCTACACTGCGGGCGCAATTGATCTGTGGTATTTCTTCCGTCAGAAAAAACGCTTGCAAGAACTCTTGCGTCAACAAGAACTCAGTGCAGCACAGGATGCCCGCCGAGAAGCCGAACTGCGCCTGTCAATCCTGGCCGCCCAGGTAGAGCCGCATTTCCTGTTCAATACCCTGGCGGGTGTGCGCTCCGCCATATTGACTGAACCTGAAAGGGCGACCGCCATCGTTGATCATCTGGTTGATTATCTGCGTGCTACCATACCGCAGATGCGCAATGATGGCAGTTCTGGGCAGGCAAGACTCAAGCAGCAACTGGAGGCTGCCAGTGCCTATCTCGGTCTCATGCATGCCCGCATACCACGTCTCAGTTACAGCGTGGACAGCGAAGTGGCCGATGCCGCACTACCACCACTGATGCTGATTTCACTGGTAGAAAATGCCGTCAAACATGGGGTAGAGCCCAAGATAGGTCCGGTCCATGTGGCAGTGTTTGCGAAACAATTACAGCAGGATGGGCTGACCATGCTGGAACTGACAGTCGCTGACAATGGTGTAGGCTTTGCCGGCAGCAGTTCTGGTTCTGGCATAGGCCTGGCGAATATCCATGAAAGACTGGCATCCATGTATGGCAAGCGCGCCAGCCTGGTATTGAAAGCCTTGCCAGAGGGCGGCGTAGCAGCGACTATACTCCTGCCTCTTGAACCATAATCAGACGAAGAGTGAAATCATGACCACAGCCATCATCGCCGATGACGAAGATTTGCCCCGCAAGGAATTGCGCCGCATGCTCAATAAAGTCTGGCCAGAACTGGTCATACTGGCCGAATGCGAACATGGTGCCGAAGCGCTGGAAGCAATACACCAGGAAGAACCAGACATTGCTTTCCTGGATATACGCATGCCAGGCATGACAGGGTTGGACGTGGCGCATGCCGTAAAAGGGCGTTGCCACGCCGTCTTCACTACTGCCTATGACAGCCATGCACTCGATGCCTTTGCCGCTGGTGCGATTGATTATTTGCTTAAACCCATTTCTGAAATCAGGCTGCAAGAAGCAGTTGCCAGGTTGAAGGAGCGCATCGCCAGCAAGCAGCCGGTGACCGATGTCAGCCAGCTCATGTCTGAACTCGACAAGCGCCTGAAGAATACGACAGCAGAACGGATACGCTGGATCAGTGCCAGCGTCGGCGACACCATCAAGATGTTTCCGGTTGAAAAAATCCTGTTCTTCAGTTCAGACGAAAAATACACACGGGTGGTGTGCGTCGACGATGAAGCCCATGTGCGCAAGCCACTGAAAGAAATCATGGATGGACTTGATCCCGATATTTTCTGGCAAGTCCATCGCGGCATTGTGGTACGCGCTGATGCTATTACCCGCGCGCACAGGGATGAGCTGGGCAAGTACACGGTGGAGCTGCGCGGCCTGCAAGAAAAGCTCAAGGTGAGTCAGGCCTATGCATGGCGTTTCAAGCCGATGTAAGTAGTTTGAATTTGCAACACGCCCTGACTGAAACACTTGATATTTTTCATCATCTCGCATTAAGATGGCGCTGGCGTTTAAAAAAACAGCGCCTTTTTTTAATAATAAGATTTGGATCTATCCAGACTATCCCTTGCAGTTTTTGCTTCTGTATACCCACAACTGAATTGTTGTGCGGCCGGTAGTCCAAATAATAAAAACAACAGGAAATTTATACCATGCTACAAAAACCTGCACTGATAGATATCGGTGCGAATCTGAGCAACCGTCGTTTTCATGCCGACCTTGATGCTGTCATCTCACGAGCCAAGGAGGCAGGTGTAGCACATATCATCGTCACAGGCACCTCCGAGCGTGCCAGCCATGATGCCCATGCGCTGACACAAACATATCCTGGTTATCTGAGCAGCACTGCAGGGGTGCATCCGCATGAAGCCAAGAACTGGAATGCGCAAGCTGCCAGGAGTATAGAAAAACTTGCCGCCAGTAAGACGGTGCTTGCAGTTGGTGAATGTGGTCTCGACTATAACCGCATGTTCTCGACTGAAGTACAACAGCGCGCCTGCTTTGAAGCGCAATTACAGCTGGCGGTGCGCTTGCAAAAACCGGTGTTCCTGCATGAGCGTGATGCGCATGATGATTTCTTTGCCTTGCTCAGACAATACCGTCCGCAACTGACGGGCGCAGTGGTGCACTGTTTCACAGGCAACACAGACGAATTGCGCGCCTATCTGGATCTTGACTGTCACATTGGTATCACAGGCTGGATCTGCGATGAAAGACGCGGTGATGACTTGCGCAAGGCCGTTAAATTTTTACCCAAAGACAAACTGATGATAGAAACAGATGCACCGTTTCTATTGCCGCGCAATTTACCCGTGCGCCCGGATGATGGCCGCAATGAACCGATGTACCTGCCGGTGGTACTGGAAGCAGTTGCTGCTATTCTACGGATCTCGCCAGTAACACTGGCACAGCAGATACGAAAAAACACAGAACAGTTTTTTGACTTGCTCACGACAGAATAATATCTGCTCTTAGCTGACAGTAATCTATGCCAGCCCGGATACCTTGTGCCTTACGGAGAAATCAGCTTTTGCTCAATTTTGGAGTCTAAAAAATGAAACACCTCATCTTATTGTGTGCGGGCTACCTGCTTCTGAATAGCTCAAGTGCGCAGGAATTATCCACGGCAGGATACGTCGGCTCTTTGGAAGGGGCGGTGCAGGCATGTACTGAGGCATTTCCTCAAAAGGCTGCGATTTACAATGACACACTGTATCGTTCGGTAAAGTGTCATCTCAGTGAACCGGAGTTTCAACAGTGGCGCAATAAGTTGCGTAATCAGCCACCGCACCGGGAGCAATACCTGAAAGCCTATACCCAAGGAAAGAATAGTCTGGGCGATCATCCGGCGAACAGGAAGCGGGAGTGTGCCAGCCTTGAATCACTGGCTTGTGATCCCGGCAGCGACCCTCGTCGCGATCCAGATTTCAAGAAGTAAGAAAAAATTCATGAATTGGCTTTGCTCCATTATTTGATTTGGCCTGCTGTTCCCTTTTTATTGTTCATTTCCCTCATGTCCGAAAGCTGCCAGCAGCTTTTTCGGTAGTTTGTTAAGCTGCACTCCTGATCTTGATGGAGTGCATATGCGCAGTGCTGACTTATTACGTTTGATTTCCCTGGCCGCGATCTGGGGAGCGTCTTTCTTGTTCATGCGGGTGCTGGCTCCGGTGGTCGGCGTCTTGTGGAGTGCCGAGGTCCGGGTGGGCCTAGCTGGCATCGCTCTGTTGGCCATGATGCTCATCACTGGCAGGGCCATGAATTTTCGTGAAAACTGGAAGTCTTTCCTGATACTGGGCACGATTAATTCTGCCCTGCCATTTGCCCTGTATTCGTATGCCGCACTTAGCATCCCGGCCGGTTATTCAGCAATCGTGAATGCCACCAGCCCGCTGTGGGGGGCTGTCATGGGCGCGGCTTTTCTGGGCGAGCAATTAACTTTGCGCAAGATGGCAGGCATGGCGACGGGTGTGCTCGGCGTTGCCTTCCTGGTGCGTCTGGGACCAGTGGAATTTAACAGCACTCTGGTGCTGGCAGTGCTGGCCTGCGTGGGCGCAACCTTGTGTTATGCCATTGTCGGTATTTACACCAAGAAAAAACTGACAGGTCTCACGTCCATGCAAATGGCGACAGGTTCGCAGGTGGGCGCGGCGTTTGTGCTATTGCCCTTCTTGCCGCTGGCACCAGTACAAGGCGAAATCACGGCTACCATCGCGATGGTGGGCATCGCCCTGGCTTTATTGTGCAGTGCCGTCGCTTACCTGATTTACTTCCGTCTGATGGCAGACCTGGGGCCGACCAAGGCTTTGACCGTGACTTTCCTGATCCCGCTGTTTGCTTTGCTATGGGGCTATCTGTTCCTGAATGAGCATATTACAATGAACACGGCCATAGGCTGTGCTGGCGTGGTGCTGGCGACCTGGCTGGTGGTGTTCCAGCCAGCTCCAAAAACGACATAGAATTGATCAAAAAAAATGCCGCTTACTCCATATGGGGTAAGCGGCATTTTTTTATTCGTCGAGTGCTGGTAACACTTTCACATGCAGGGCGCTGGGTTGCTGGCTACCGAAATACACTTTATGCGTAGCCTTGATGAAGTCACTGTCCCTGGCTTCATAGATATTCGGCACAAAGGATTGTGGGTTGCGGTCTATAAAAGGGAACCAGCTCGACTGCACCTGTACCATGATGCGGTGTCCACGCTTGAAAGTATGGAGCACATCGTTGATAGCAAATTTCACCTTGGTCATCTGGTTAGGCTGCATCGCTTTGGCCGTTTCGAAACCATCACGATAGCGGGCGCGGAAAGGTTCGCCACGTACCAGGGTTTGCTGGTTGCCACGATTGGTTTGTGCATCAATTTCCAGATTGGGTGGATTGACATCAATCAGCTTGACAACAAAGTCTGCATCGCTACCTGTGACGCTGACAAACAAATCAGCATTCAGTGGGCCAGCCAGTGTCACATCTTTTTCCAGCACTTCACTTTGCCAGGTCAAGACATCAGGGCGGCTGCTGGCAAAGCGCTGGTCAGCAGCGATATATTGGTTGCTCCAGCGTGTGCCTATCTCGGTAGTGTAAGGAACAGGTTTGGCCGGGTCGCTGACATATTCTTCAAACAGTGCTTCCTGATTGGTCGGTGCGCTGAAGCTCAGTTTGCCATTGGCCTGAAAATACAGGGCCTTGTCCTTGCTTTCCTTTGGAGGCCAACTGTCAAAACCACGCCAGCGGTTGGCACCAGTTTCAAACATCCAGGCTTCGGCCAGTGTTGGCTTGTCACCCGTTTTCAGATAATGTTTGAAGAAGGCCAGTTCCACTGGTTGATATGTTTGCACCGTCTTGTAGCCAAAATTTGTGTCACCAACTTTGTCGCCATCCGTGCGGTACCAGCCGCCATGTGTCCATGGGCCTATGACCAGAGTGTTTTGTATGCCGGGGTTTTGTTTTTCTATGGACTTGTAAGTATTTAGCGGGCCATATAAATCCTCTGTGTCATACCAGCCGCCTACTGTGAGGACGGCAGCCTTGATGTTTTTCAGGTGTGGCAGGATATTTCGGCTTTGCCAGAATTCATCGTAGTTCGGGTGAGCGGTGATCTCGTTCCAGAAAGGGATACCATTTTTAAAGTGCCGTGCATTCGCATTCGCGACTGAGCCCAGATCAAGAAAAAACTGATAACCATCTGGTGTGCCAAAGTTGAAATTTTTCCAGCCTTTACTTACTGTTGGTTGCGGGCGTGGCTGACCAAAGCTATAGAAAAAATTAAAAGCCATTTGCAGGTTGAAAGCGCCATTCCTGTGCATGTCATCGCCACGGAACCAGTCAGCAATCGGGGCTTGCGGAGAAATGGCTTTCAGTGCCGGGTGGCCATCGATCGCACCTGCCGACGCATAAAAGCCTGGATATGAACTGCCCCATTGGCCAAACTTGCCATTGTTGTTGGGCAAATGCCTGAGCATCCACTCTATGCTGTCATAGGTGTCACTACTTTCATCGATATCGGTCCTGGATTTTTTTTGCGCCATGTGTGGGCGCATGTTGACGAACTCACCCTCGGACATAAAGGTGCCGCGTACATCCTGAAAGGCAAAAATGAAGCCTTCTTTCTCATAGTCGGCGGTTGGCCCCAGCATGGTTCTGTACTGGTCTGCGCCATAGGGCGCGACGGAATAGGGAGTGCGGTTCATCAGGATGGGATAACGTTTACTGGCACTGGCATCATTTGGCATATACACGGCAGTAAACAACAATTTGCCATCACGCATGGGGATGCGGTATTCAAATTTCGAATAATTCTTACGTATGTATTCTGCCCGTAGTTTGACCGCATCGGTTTTGTCATCGCTAATGCTGGCACTGACGATAGTACTGCTCAAGGCCACCGCTGGCATGGACAGGTTGCTCAATACTGCGCCTAGCATGATGGATACTGCAGGAAGCACCTGCCGCAAGTGTTTTGTACTCATGATTTCCCAGTCTATTTTTTGTTTGGACTAGCTTGGTGTACAGATCAGGCAACAAGTTCCCTAATCTTCTGCGGTGGGGTCATAGTCAGGCAGGGGGGGCTCAATTTCTGCAATTTTGTCTGCACCCTGGCTGCGCGCAGCCTGCAGGGCGATACCGACTCTTTTCAGCATGCTTTCGGCATTGTCCTTGTGGGCGTTGGTGGTCAGTCCGGTGGCAAAGCTCACCGTCAGGCCGGGCGAGATGGTATTCCAGTCTACCTCGGCGATGCGCAACTTAAGGCGGGCGATGGCCTTGCGGCTGGCTTCCAGCCAGGTAGTGGGCATGACGATGGCAAATTCATTGGCGGCGACGCGACCGAATGAATCCAGGGTACGCAACATGGTCAGGGCTTCTTTGGCGACTTGTTGCAAGACCTGGCGGGCTGCTGCCTGGCCATGCTGTTCCAGTATCTGTTCAAGGCCATCAACCGAGATCGCCGCCAGGGTAAAGGTATGGCCAGTGCGAAAGGAGCGCGCCAGTTCACCATCCAGCATGGACATCAGCGTACGGCGGTTCAATGCGCCAGTCAGATGGTCGGTCCTGGCCATGCTGTCAAGCTGGGTCAGCACGGTTTCCAGTGTGGGTAACAGGTTGTCTTGCTGACCTTCGTTCTTGATTTGCTTGATCAACTGGTCTATTTGTTGTCGGGCATTTAACAAAGGCTGATTAAAATCTGTGGGCATGTCCTCTCCGGCTATAGGGGCAGCGCCAGGCGCTACAATGGCACTTTACCATTGTCACCCACATTTCTGCCAAGCATGTTACTCACAAGCCCCGGTTCCCCCTGCCAGCAAGTCCACAGCCAGCTTTTTGCGGGCATGGATTTGTGGATGAAACGCGACGATTTGTTGCACCCTCAGGTGTCTGGCAACAAGTATCGTAAACTGAAATATCCCTTGCTAGGCCTGCAGGGTCGTCGCAGCCATGTTGTTTCGATGGGAGGTATCTGGTCCAATCATATCCACGCGCTGGCCCATGCCGCCCATGCCCTGGGGCTGCCTGCTACTGCACTGATACGCGGGGCCGAGGGCATGCATAGCGCCATGCTGGAAGATGTGCGTGCCCTCGGCATGCAAGTCCGCTTTGTCAATCGTGAAACTTACCGCCAGTTGCGGTTGGGCGAGTCTGCCTGGCGCACGCATCTGGAAGATGCAGGGGCGAATGCACTCTGGCTGCCTGAGGGGGGGAGTGCGCCACTTGCCTTGCGCGGTGTGGCAGAGTTGATTGCCGAATTGCCATTCATCCCGGATTATCTGGCAGTTGCCTGTGGCACCGGGGCAACGCTGGCTGGTTTGCTGGCTGGCCTGCAGGGACGCTCGAAAGTGCTGGGTATCGCTGCCATCAGTGGCGGGGATTATCTGCGTACTGAAATCAGTCGCCTGTTGGTTGATGCGGGTTACCCTGATTACCAAAACTATGAATTGTTAACCGAATTTCATCATGGCGGCTATGGTAAGGTAGCACCCGAGCTGCTGGATTTTTCTCGCCAGTTCGTGCATGAAACGTCGATTCCCCTGGAGCCGGTCTACACTGCCAAAATGCTGTTTGCTTTGCGCCAGTTGTGGCATCATGCTTATCTGGCACCAGATGCGCGGGTCATCGCTATACATACAGGTGGCTTGCAGGGTGCACGTGGATTTGTCAGTATATAGTCATGCCTTTATAGCCCTCGTTATCGGACAGGTGCAAATATGAAAAGATGGCGCGCAAGTTGGCTTACCGCTTTAAGCGGGATGGCAGCTCTGCTCTCATGCTGGGCCTGCACATCAGCGGCACTGGCGGCAGAGCAGCCTTTGCGTGTGGCTATCTATGAAAACCTCGACTACCCCCTGAATATTTTTGACAAGAACCATCAACTGCTTGGTGGCTTGCAAAAAGACTTTGTAGACCAGTTGGCGAAAAAACTCTCTGCGAAAGTCAGCTACGCGCCTTATTCGCGCAGGCGTATAGAAAGCGTTGTGATCCAGGGCGATGCCGATCTCATGTGTTATTCCAGCCCGACCTGGTTTGACTTGCCCAAGGAAGTCGGCTGGACGGTGGCGACTTTCCCGCAGGTGGAAAGAGTGGTCGTGCTGGCAGACAAAGCCAGTATAGAAATCATTCCGCAGCAACTGGAAGGTAAAAAACTGGTGTTGCAACTCGGTTATCACTATCCGCAAATCGCCAGCCAATTGGCAGAAGGTAAAATCAAGCGTATTGACCTGACCGACGTGCCAGGCATGTTCCGTTTGCTGGCACGGGGTGGGGCGGATGCCATGATCAGTTCTGACGGTGAAATCGAAGGCTATTTCAAGAATTTCCCGGATAAACGCGCTCTGTACAAAATCTCCAAAACGCCGTTTTCTGTAGTACAGACCCAGTGCGCTCTGTCGCTTAAGTCAGCGTGGAAACTGGAGCAAATCAATAGCGTGATACAGTTTTTGCAAGAAACTGGCGAGATGGAAAGGATCATGCGCAAATACGGTTTATCCATGCGTTAGAACCTGTTTACGATCTTATTGCGCGTGCGTGATCGGGGCTCATGTGCTGCTCAAAATGCTCATCTACCAGAAGTACATTCCGCTTTTTGCACTGCTCTTCACCCCGCTGACGCACGCTCGCTACAGATCGTAAACAGGTTCTTAGATGTTGGTGGCTAGATGCGGGCGTTAACTGCTATTCTGCTGGCTTTATTCTTTTTCCTTTTTTCAGATGAAATCTACCCTGACGGCTGTGCTGACGGCACTGCTCTGCAGCTTGAGCCTGCCTGCGATAGCGGCTGCTGACCCGAATAAAGTCTTGCACCTGTCCTTTGAAGCCGCCGATGACGGTTTTGATGCCATGCGCACCAATAGCACTTATTCGAACTGGCTGGCGGATGCGATCTTTGAAGGCCTCGTCACGTACGATTATCTGGCACGTCCTGCCAAGCTGATACCCAATACCATCGTAAGCCTGCCTGAAATCACAGATGGCGGCAAGACGATGACCTTTCGTCTGAAGAAGGGGATTTATTTTGCTCCCGACCCGGCCTTCAAAGGCCAGCGCCGGGAGTTGCTGGCCAGCGACTATGCTTATACTTTCAAACGCCTGGTAGATCCGAATAATCGTTCAGTGCATTCACGGGTGCTGGAAGGCAAGGTCATTGGCCTTGATGAACTGACTGCTGAAGCCAAAAAGACCAGCAAGTTCGATTACGACAAACCCATTGCCGGTCTGGAGACCCCCGACAATTACACCCTGATCATGCGTTTGAAGGCACCTGACCCCAGCCTGATTTACTACCTGGCCAAACCACTGGGCGGTGCAGTTGCGCGTGAAGTTGTCGAACTCTATGGTGAAGCCGTCAACCAGCATCCTGTAGGTACAGGTGCTTACATGCTCAAGCAATACGTGCCGCGCAGTAAAATAATTCTCGAAGCCAATCCCGAATATCGTGGTTTCGTCTGGGACTTCAAAGGCACAGGTTCGGAATGGGATAAGCAAATCATCAAGGATATGAAAGGCAAACAAATGCCGCAAGTCGGCAGAGTGGAAGTTGCTATCATAGAAGAGGAACAATCACGCTGGCTGGCCTTTGATTCTGGCCAGCTGGATTTTGAAATGCTGGTGCCGGCAGCATCGGTCAAGTTACTCGATCAGGGCAAACTCAAACCTGAATTTATAGCCAAGGGTTTGCGGCTGTACCGCTTTATTGATCCAGGCGTCACCCGTACTTACTTCAATTTTCAGGACCCCACCGTGGGAGGTTACAGCAAGGACAAGATAGCCCTGCGCCGTGCGATTGCCCTATCTTACAACCTCCAGGAAGAAATAGACCAGGTCTGGTTCGGACAAGCCATCAAGGCTCATGGCATGGTGCCACCGGATGTGGTGGGACATGACGCCAGTTATCGCAATAGTAATGTCTATGATCCGGCGCTGGCAAACAAGCTGCTCGACAAGTTTGGCTATAAGCGCGGTGAAGACGGTTACCGCAGTATGCCAGATGGATCGCCCCTGAAGCTACGCATCCATTCTGCCCCCAAGACCAGAGATTATGCGCGCATGGAAATCTGGAAGCGTTCGCTCGACAAGATAGGCATACGCGCAGAATTCCCGGTCGCCGGTTTTGCCGACAACCTCAAGTCTGCCTACCAGTGCAAGCTCATGATGTTTGGCATGGGCTATGTCGCTGACATCCCGGACGGCATTGATTTCCTGGAGTCCTATGTAGGCAGCAATGCCTACCGTGGCAATAATGGTTGCTATAAATCTGCAACCTTTGACGAAGCCTTTGAAAAAGCCCGCCTGATGCCAAACGGACCCGAGCGTCAAAAATTATTCAACACCATAGAGCGCATCATGGAAGCCGATACCGTACACAGCCTGGAACTGTGGCGTGTTCGCAACTGGCTGATACAGCCCTGGGTAAAGGGCTATAAAACTCACCCCATCATGCGGGGTGACTGGCGTTTTCTGGATGTAGAAAAAAGCAAATAAGCTCTATAGCATGTCAGGAAAAAAATGAATTTGGCACGCAGCGTGTTCAATGTACTTGTCGCACCCAGGCAAGAGTGGCGAAAGATTTCGCTAGAGAACCTGACCAGTCAGCATGTTTTCGTCATGACGATCATGCCTTTGACAGCCTTCTTTTTGGTAATGGGGTTGCTGGCGACCATATTGCTGCGCACCTATGGCCAGACGACCGGTGCGGAACCACTGGAAGGGGATTACCTGCGTATGCTGGTCGTGAATTCCGTGCGCGCCTATGGCATGGGTTTGCTGTTCATTTATATCCTTGCACGTATCATGCAGGGCATGAGTCGCAGGCTAGGCGGCCTGTATAGCCTGCCACAGGCTTTAAAGCTAAGTATCTATAGCATAGTGCCACTGTTGGTCGTGAAGTCGATGCAATTGCTCCCCTTTTTTCGTATAGAAAAGGTGACAGACAGCATAAGCGCCATGGTCGCCATGAACTTTGTCGCTAGTATCTACAGCATTTACTTGCTATGTCTGGGCGCGCCAGTCCTGCTTGAAGTGCCGCAGAAAAAAATGAGTTGGTTCATTCTGGTCAACGCAAGCTTGCTCATGTTGCTCACCTGGCTGCCCGTGATACTGGCGATCGTTGTAGCGAATACCATCGGTTATTTGGATTGAGTACCATGAAGTTGTCGCTATGGCCCTATGCCATGACGGGCCGGAAAAAGCTTCTTTCATAACTGACTATGCACTTGTGTTCCTCTGCATATTTGAATGCTGCCTGGCATTCAGGGTCGTCCATCATCTGTATGCGGTATTGTTCATACGCTGCCAGGGTGGGGAAGCTGAACAGTGCCAGTGCCACATTATTTGCGCCTTCAGAAGGCAGGAAATAACCGTGGTGCTGGCCGCCAAACTTGTTCACCAGTGGTATCCAGAGTTTGCCGTAATGTTCAAACTCTGGCAGTTTGGCGGGGTCAATGATGTAACGGATATAGCAGGTAATCATGATATAGGCTGTCAGGAGAAAAAACCTATCTTACCTGTTCTGGCTAAACCTGTATCAAGCCCCCGTCGGCACACAATTCCACGCCATTGACGTAGCTGGCGGCTTTCGATGCCAGAAATAACACGGCAGCCGCAATTTCTTCCGGCCTGCCCATACGCCCCGCCGGTGCCGCGCCAGCCAGATAGGCTGAAAAATGAGCGATATCTTCTTCTTTCATGCCCAGGCCATTTTCCATAATAGGTGTGCGAGTCACGCCGGGGCTGATGGTGTTGACACGTATCAGGCTGTCCTTGAGATCATTTGCCCAACTGCGCGCAAACGAGCGCACCGCCGCTTTCGACGCATTGTAGAGGCTCAGGTTGGGCATGCCCTTGCTGGCTGCGATAGAAGCATTCAGGACGATGGCAGAAGCTGGTTTCATCAATGGCAGCAGGCTTTGTACCGTGAAGAACAGGCCTTTGACGTTGGTATCGAAGGTAGTGGCAAATTCCACGTCTGTGGTGCTGCCAAACTGATTGTGGATGGCGATGCCAGCATTGGCGAACAGGACATCAAGTTTGTCGCCGTTGGCTGCAACTTTGGCATGCAGGGTTTGCAGGTCGCTGATGCTGGCGACATCGGCCTCAACAGGGATTGCCCTGTCGCCGAGGATTTCTCTGGCTTTTGTCAGTCTGGCTTGTGAGCGGCCTGTGATGTAGACGCGTTTGGCACCGGCATTGATGAAGGCCTGGGCGCTGGCCAGGCCTATGCCTGAGGAGCCACCAGTGATGAGGATGACTTGTTCACTAAAATCATTGGATGTTGCTGACATTTCAGTTTCCTTGATAAGGGGTTGGAAATGGCAGTATCGTGGATAGGGATTGGTGAAACAATCCATGTTTTGTTCATGATATTGGTGAGTAAATTTCAGTAATTGATGCTTTTTTCTTTATGTGAATGTTATGCAAACATTTCACTGGGCTGGCGCCCTGTGGCTTTCATGGATATCGTGAAGGCATTAACTTCTGAATCGCAGCGTTTGGGATGACTTGATTTGCAAGTGTCGGTATCCGTATTCTAAGATTGCTGGCCGGTGGTAGTCCGGCAGCTACCCACCTCTTTGCTTCGCCAAAAAGGTGCGCCAAAAAGGCGACCCAGGCGTCACCGCCTCCTAAAGGGGGTTCCCGTTTGTGCAGTACAAAAAATGGGCAGATCCGAAACTCGCTGCGGCCTTGCCCTTAGGAACTTGCGCTTGCAAGCGCATGTCGTTACGCAGGCGTGCAGCATGCGGCACGAAACCCCTGCTACGCCTCAAACAGCGGCTCTTCTTAATCCATTTCTGCACTGCACAAACGGCGGTTACACATGGGAACTGCTAAAGTCAAAAACAACTGCAACGTCATCACCACCATCTATCAAATTTCTTCGATCCTGGATGGTCAGAAATTGAGCTTACCCCTTGGCCGGACGATATTGCTTTGCCCATCCAGCAAACGCGCCCACGCTACGTGTCTGTATCCACAGCTTGCCTTCACCCTTGAAGCGGCAGACGAAGCCTTCGCCGGAGAAGAACAGGGATTTGTAGCCGCCGACTTTGCTGATGCTGTATTCCAGACCTTCGGTGAAGGCGACGATGTTGCCGGTGTCGACGACGTAGCCGTCCTTAACGTCGATTTCTATGATGGCACCATAGCTGTTGAGCCACAGGTCACCTTCGCCAGAGGCGCGGATCAGGAACAGGCTTTCGCCGGAGAAGAAGCCCTTGGTCAGGCCCTGCCATTTGGTTTCGATATTGATGCCAGGTGTACTGGCAAGAAATGCACCGCTCTGCAGGTACAGCGTTTCGCCGCGTATGTAGCGGTGGATCAGGTCGCCGGGAGTAGCGGGGGCGATGCCGATTTCACCTGGGCCGTTTTCCGCAGTGAATTCATTGAGGAACAGGTTTTCACCAGCCAGCATGCGTGAGATGCCGCCTTTCATCTTGGTCTTCATGACCAGATTGGTGTCCATGGTGGCCATGGCGCTAGCCTCCACTTTCAACATTTGTCCGCGTGGCAAATCGACTGTGACAAAGCCAAAATCAGGGCTACCGTCTATCCTGAATTTCAAACCTGCGAAATCTGTCGCTGCGACTGGCTGAGGTGCCATGCTTGTGCTCGTCGTGGTGACATCGGGTTCTTGTTTGAGTATGGCAGGCGGTGCTGTGTCAGGAGCTGGCTTGCTGACGGCAGCATCGCCCTCATTTTGCAAGACTACCTTCAAGCCATTTTTTTCTATGGTCTGGCGGTATTTCTCGGCAGTTTCGCTATCCAGGCCACGCTTGATGACGCGTGGCGCGGTTTCCAGCAATTGCCTGGCTTGTTCAGTTGGCAGCTTGAACAGTTTTTCTATAGCCGCGCATGCTTGTTCAAAGCTGACGCCTTCGGCCAGCTCACCGGTGAGGACGATATCTATCATAGTGTTATTCATGGCTGTCCTTAGCGTTTGCCAGCTTTGAGATTGGGGCCGAGCAGGCTGCCAAAGCTGCTTTCATTATGCGACTGGCACCATACTGTGCCACGGCCAGAAAATTTACAGACCATGCCTTCACCGCCGAGTATGGATTGCAGCCAGCTCTTGCCTGCCTTGGTGATGGAGAATTGCAGGGTTTCGCTGAAAGCGACTATATGGCCGGTATCGACGATGTAATCACCATCCACTTCTACTGGATAAATGGCACCAAATGAAGACAGCACGGCAGTGCCCTTGCCCTTTAATTTAAGCCAGAAAATGCTTTCGCCAGACAGTATGGATTTGAAACCCTGCCAGCCCAGATCAACTTCTATGCCTTCGTCGCAGGCCAGGAAAGAGCCGCCCTGAACGATCAGGTTATCGTTATCCAGCGGCATTACCAGCATGTCGCCTGCCAGGTCTGTACCCAGCCAGACTTCTCCCGGCGTATTTTGTGGTTCAAAATGATTCAGGAACAGTGATTCTCCACCGAGCAAACGCTTGGCTGCTTTCAACAGGGAGCCGCGCTGCTTTTTATGGGTGGTCGTGGTGATTTGCATATTGCTGCTCATGGCCAGCATGGCACCTGATTCAGCGGTGCAGACTTCACCAGGACGCAGGCTGACTTTGGCTGCGGTATTGCCTGGCTGATTGACTAATTCTACATGCATGATGCGTCCTTACAGTTTTGGATTGAGCCAGCCAGCCAGGCTGGAAATGCTGCGCGTCTGGATGATGATCTTGCCCTGACCACTGACGCGCGTTACCAGGCCTTCGCCGCCAAAGAAGCTGGAAAAAATGCCACCAGCCAGTTGCAGGTTGAGGCGCAGCGATGGGTCGTAGGCCACCAAATGGCTGGTATCGACGATGTATTCACCGTTCACTTCTTTTTCCAGCAGCGCACCATAAGCACCAAACCAGACCTTGCCATTACCGCTGACCTTGATACGGAATAAGCCTTCACGGGCAATCCAGGAAGCAAAGCCGGCAAAGCTCAGGCCTATATTGACGCCTTCTTCGCAGGCCAGGAAGGCACCGGGCACCAGGAAATACTCTTCATCTTTGAGTTCCCGGCACAGGATTTCACCTGGTGTGGGTTGCACAATCGTGAGGCGGCGTGGTGCAGAGGTGGCATTCTTGAAGCGGCTGATGAACAGAGACTCATCCCCCAGATACTTACGCAGCAAGCCCTTGATCACGCCGCCATTGAAATGCGCAGTCAAATCCAGGCTGGCATCCATGCTGGACATGGCATCAGGTTCCGTCATGATGCTTTCACCAGGCTCGAGTTCTACTTCGACATAGGAGAAGGCATGGCCTCCTTTGATATTGGTTTTCACTACTAACTCCTCTTGGTTTTGAATTCCAAACAGTTACCCAGGCTGCCTAGCAGCTAATTGCCGGGGCAATTCTGCGGACTTCTTATTTGCGCTTCAGGATTGCGTTGCTGGTGCTGGTGCTGGTGACGGTGTTGTCGGCGCAGGTTTTTTTATTTCGTTGGTCGTAGACTTGGCAACAAATTTTTTGACTGCTTCCTGCAAATCCTTGAATGCAGCGTCCTGATTAATGTAGGGTCCCTGGGATTTGACTATCAGTGTGCGCAAATGGGCCATGCGTTTATCGCTGGCAGGATGGGTACTGAGCAAACCCATGGCTTGTTTGTAGGCTTCGCGCGCCTGTTTATTATCGATTTTTTCCAGCGCGGCTTTTTCTTCAGCAATCATGCGCTCAAAGAAGACCGGCAAACCTGCAGGATTGATGCGGGCCCGGATTAATAGCAATACCCCTTTTTCATCGGCATCGGTTTCGAAACGACGCGAATATTGTTGACTCAGCAGCATAGGAGCCGCATTGCCAAATACCGCCAGCAAACCGCTGACATCGCCAAACACTGCGCTGGCAACCAGGTAAATCCCGGCATTGCCTATAATGCTGCGCGTGCCATGACGTTCTTCGACATGACTGATTTCATGGGCTAACACACCCAGCAATTCTTCGGCACTACCCGCTTTTAGTATCAGGCCAGAATGAATCGCGACATAACCGCCGGGCAGGGCATAGGCATTGGTGGTGCTATCGTTGACGATGTTGATGGAATAGCGATACGGTGAATCCGGCAAGGCTTGCAGCAGAGGTGCGGTTAGCGGCTTCAAGACCGCGTCAGCTTCGGCCTTGGGCATGCGCTTGTTTTTCAGGTCATCCTGGGCCGCGACACTGGCACCGAGTTTTTCTTCCCATTCCACTGGCACTTGCTTGGCTACATAAGCAGACAAACCATCCATTTGCCATATTAAACCTGCAGGCAATGCCAGCAGCAGCAGGCTAAAGCCAACAAGCAGACCCCAGCCGAGCATACGTTTGCGGCTCAGTGCTGCAATCTGGCGCGAGCACTCCGGATGGGCCAGTAATGCAGGGTTTTTCAGGATGCTAAGATCACTGGTGTAGAGCACCAGGTCAGGTTTATGGACATGCTTGATGAAGACCAGAGTATTGTTGGAGCCACCCATGGTCAGCTCCATGTGGGCAAATGACAGCGTTCCCAGCAAGGATGCCACATGATAACTGAGGCCAGATTGCGACAAACTCAGTTCACCGACATCACGGCCACCTGGCAGGGATGCATGAAAAGCGTGGCAAGCATATTTACTGGAAGCTAAGTCCATGAAGGTCCTGGGGGTGATATTAAAAATTGGCCGCAGTTTGTCAGAGTGTGAGAAATTGCAAACAGGGCGACAGAATTATAAATCAGTGACCCATACTTTTTGATTAAGTTTTTTGCAGAACATACCTTGGTATCGGCATGGTGAGGAAATGGCAGACAATACTTGCATTCAAGGAAACCTTATAATGTCAGCAAATAATGAGCGAATAGCAGTATGTCACCAGACTTGAATGATTTATTGGCTTTTGCCCGTGTTGCCGAATGCCGCAGCTTTCGCCAGGCCGCTCAGGAATTGCAAATCACGGCTTCTGCCCTTAGTCACACGCTGACCAGGATGGAAAAAAAACTGGGCATGCGTTTATTGCAACGCACGACCCGCAGTGTCAGCCTGACCCCGGCAGGCGAACGTTTACTGCAGAGTTTGCAACCAGCGCTGCAAGAAATCCAGGGCGCACTGGAAAGTCTGAATGAACTCAGGGATAAACCGGTAGGACGCCTGCGCCTGAACGTGCCGCGTCCGGCTGCACAGCTCACGCTGGCACCGTTGATGGCGGCCTGGCATGCCGCTTATCCTGAAGTGGAACTGGAAGTCGTCAGCAGCGATGCCCTCATTGATATCGTTGAGCAGGGCTTCGATGCCGGCCTGCGTTTTGGTGAAAGCCTGCAGCAAGACATGGTGGCGATCCCGGTGGGGCCGGAAGTCCGTTTCGTCGTCTGCGCTTCACCTGCCTATTTGGCAGAGCATGGCATTCCTGCAACGCCGCATGATTTGTTGCAACATCAATGCATACAATTTCGTTTTCCCAGCGGACAAAGGTATCGTTGGGAATTCCAGCGTGGGCAAGAAAAAATGGAAGTCGCCACCACCGGTGCGTTGGTGTTTGATGATTTTTATGTGGCCACCCGTGCTGCCAGCGATGGTGCCGGGATATGCTATACCTACCGTGGCTATGCCGATGAACTGGTGCAGCAGGGGCAATTGCAGTATGTGCTGGAAGACTGGTGGCCAGCGGCCGAGCGCACTTATCTGTACTATCCCAGCCGCCGCCATCAATCCGCGGCTTTGCGGGCTTTTATCGAATTCATGAAATGAGCTGATGCATTTACTTTGGGGTTGTCGCTACGTCCCAGGAAAAACTGCCACTTTTTGATTTGACAGTTTCGTACAGGGTACTGACCTGATTATCTACATTATTGTCCTTAAGGTCGACTTTGTTGCTGGTTTTTAGTTTCCACTTTTTTGATGTGACTTTATTGCTCGCTGTAGTAACGCTGAATTCCATCTTGTAGGCAAGTCCCAGATCGGCAAGAGCCTTACGAAATGCGTCTATGGTTGCCAGGTCTTCAGATTCATATGAAATATTTAGTAGTACATCGACCTTGGCGTTTTTGGCATACAGACGGACGGCGTCAGAAGGTAAATCTGCGGCGCTGGCAATTGGCAGTGAGTTCATCGAGCAAATAAAAGCAGATGCCAATAACAGGTATTTTTTCATGGTGTAGAGGATTCTTGAGTCTGGTTTATTCGGGACTACGCATTAGATAAAGTACTAAATACATAATGAATAATATCAAAAATATAATTTATAAGTAAGCAAAATTTGTATTTTTTGTCAAGTGTCGCTGGCAGGAAAATCCCCTGAGATTGGCGTAGAAGAGTAAACTATAGGGATAACCATCTTGTCGCATCCTGCGATACGAGAGAACGAGCGAGCATCGCCATGTCAGAAAACACACCTCCGATTACCTTTGAAGACCTGCAACTGAGTGCGCCTATTCTGCGCGCCTTGCAGGATGTAGGCTATGAAACACCGTCGCCGATACAGGCAGCAACCATCCCGATTTTGCTGTCTAACCGTGACGTCCTGGGTCAGGCCCAGACAGGTACTGGCAAAACCGCTGCTTTTGCCCTGCCTGTTCTGTCGCGCATCGATATTCGCCAGACTACGCCACAGGCGCTGGTGCTGGCACCAACACGCGAACTGGCAATACAGGTCGCTGAAGCCTTCCAGACCTATGCGCGCCATATCCCCGGTTTCCACGTCTTGCCTATCTACGGTGGCCAGAGCTATGGCCCGCAACTGTCGGCACTGCGCCGCGGTGTGCATGTAGTAGTGGGCACTCCTGGCCGCGTCATTGATCATCTGGACAAGGGCACGCTGGATTTGTCCGCCCTGAAAACCCTGGTGCTGGATGAAGCCGATGAAATGCTGCGCATGGGCTTTATCGATGACGTAGAGCGCATCTTGCAAGAAACGCCAGAAGGCCGCCAGACCGCCTTGTTCTCGGCCACCATGCCTCCTGCCATCAAACGCATTGCCCAGACTTACCTGAACAAACCGGCAGAAGTAACAGTCGCTGCCAAGACTGGCACTGCCGACAATATACGCCAGCGCTACTGGCTGGTCAGCGGCATGCACAAGCTGGATGCACTGACACGCATACTGGAAGCCGAGACTTTCGACGGCATGATTATTTTTGCCCGTACCAAACTGGGTACAGAAGAACTGGCAGCCAGGTTGGGTGCAAGAGGCTTCTCGGTAGCCGCCATCAATGGCGACATCAACCAGCAACAGCGTGAACGCACCATCCAGCAACTGAAAGACGGCAAGATCGACATTCTGGTTGCCACTGACGTTGCTGCCCGTGGTCTGGACGTAGAACGTATCAGCCATGTCATCAACTATGACGTACCGTATGATCCTGAGAGCTATACCCACCGCATAGGCCGTACTGGCCGTGCCGGTCGCAGTGGTGAAGCTATCCTGTTCATTACGCCGCGTGAAAAGAACTTGTTGAAAGCGATAGAAAGAGCGACGCGCCAGCCAGTATCTCCTTTGGAATTGCCGACTATCCAGACGGTCAATGATGTCCGTATCGCCCGCTTCAAGGATCAGATTACAGCGACCCTGGCGCTAGGTGGCCTGGAACAATTCACATCCCTGATCGAAGATTTTGAACGCGAACAAAATATCCCGGCAGTGGAAATCGCTGCTGCGCTGGCCAAAATGGCGCGTGGCGATGAACCTTTGTTGCTCGATAAAAACCGCAAGGAAACCAAGACTGACGATAGCTGGCGCGATGAGCGCCCGGCCCGTGCAGAACGTGGTGACAGGAATGACCGCGGTGATCGTGGCGACAGGGGTGACAGGTTTGAACGTGCACCGCGTGAAGACCGTGGCGCACGCCGTGAACACAGCCCGCGCACACCAGAGCCAGGCATGCAGACCTTCCGCATTGCGGTTGGACATGATCATGGCGTCAAGCCAGGCAATATCGTAGGCGCAATTGCCAATGAAGCCAATATAGAATCCAAGTTCATCGGTCGTATCGATATCTATGATGACTACACCATCCTTGATCTGCCAGACAATTTGCCTGGCGACATGATGGAACATCTGAGTTCAGTACGTGTTGCTGGTCAGGCCCTGCGCATCAGTCCAGAAAAAGGCCAGGGCAGCAGTGCTTCAGCATCCCGCCCGGCACCACGTGCGCGTGAAGAAGCGCCTCGTGAACGCGCCCCACGTGCCCCTAGTGTTGCCGAAGCAGCACCAGGCAGCAAACTGAACCAGGTAGTAGACCGCGCCGCCCGTGCACCCCTCGATGAAGAACGTCCGGCCAAGCCCAAGAAAGACAAGGCTGACGGCAAAGGCAAGGTCAGCATCCCCATGCTGACTTACCGTATCGAAGTTGGCAAGGCTGATGCTGTTACGCCTAGCAATATCGTCGGTGCAATTGCCAATGAAGCCGGTCTGGAAGCCAAGCACATAGGCCGTATCGATATTTTCGACGACTACAGCACACTGGACCTGCCAGATGGCATGCCCAAGGAATTGTTGAAGCAGTTGAAAGGCGTCTGGGTCGCAGGCAAACAAATCCAGATCAGCCCGGTCGGTGAAGACCACGTGCGCAAGCCCCTGCCAGTCAACCAGCCGTCACCTTTCGGCCCTAAGAAAGCTGGTGGTGATCGCCGCGTGACAGAAAAAGCCAAGGGCTATGGAGCTGGCAAACCAGCAGCAGCCAAGCCACATCGCAAGGGCCCTAAATAAGGCCTGAGTGAGTTCTCATTGAGTTAACTCGCAAGCCAAACCCCGCTTTCATGCGGGGTTTTTTATTGAGGTGTCAGTGAGGGATGCCGTGTTTGTAAGTTTCGAAAGCGTCGTTAAGCACGCCCCCTCAGCATATCTGCATTGCGCCATCTACCTTCGGGATGGTAAATATGGCCGGATTCAATTCAAAGAGCCTGCACGGCAACACTCACCATAAGCCTATCAATAGATTCAGCATTTATAAAAACCACGCAAACAAACAACCACCTGGCTCGTTCATTATTCAGAATAGCTACATGCTTTTTTGCAAGATCTTAGCAAGGATCTTTTTAAACGGTCCAGTTCAGTTTCTTCTTCTTTAGCCAATTCAGAAATTTTACCAGGATCTGTTTCTTCTTTTCTCTTTGCCTGAATTTTTCTGAGCTTGGCGATGAACTCTTCGTTGAAATTTTCAGAATCATCAAAGTCTGGTTTAATGCAACGGCTATAGCATACTTGTGGAGTGGTCGCAGTTTGTGCCAGTGCATGTAAATTGCTCAAACAAGCAATGATTGTGGCGGCTTTTATCCAGGTTTTAATTTTCATATCTATCGTTTGAGTTTGGTCAATTTACTTTGCATAAACCTGCTGACTTAAATTTGCGTAATATTTTTCGTCAAAACCGACAATGAGCTTTTGTTTGGAGACAAGTACCGGGACATGAACTTCACCAAGTTGTTTATAAGCAGTGCTCGCGATTGATGACCGATCAATAATTTGATCATTAAAGGGTATTCCTGCACGCTTCAGGTATAGCCTTGCATTTTCACAGTGAGGGCAACTTGTCGTGCCGTATAGTGTCAGCTTATGAGGTAAATTAGCAAGGTGCTCGCTGAAGTCACCATTTTTATAGGGCCCACGCATATTTTTCATTAATGCGGGCACTTGACTACCAATGGCCAATGCCAGTGCGGCTGTAGCAGTGATAAGGAAAATATTGATTCCCCATTTCTTGATTTGCTGTTTCATTTATCTCCTGGTCTCCTATAGTTTAATTTCCATGCGCAAGCCCAGCTTGCGGTAATTCCCGGTGTAAGTCACCCTTTGCAAACTGCCAACTGCTTGCGTGTATTCATCGATGCGCAGGCTCTCAGCCGGGAATAAATTATCCAGGTTCAAACTCAAACGCAGTTTATTATTGATTGTCCACAAAGCTTGAGTATTCACAGTCAATTGATGTGATTGGTAACGACGCAGTGCAAAATTGCTGCGTAACCAATCTGCTGGCAAGTAATTAGCGTCAACTTGAAGTTTCAAAGGTAAATCAGCCATCGTGTAGCTGCCATTTAATTTGAGGTGCCAGGGGGACTGGTCTTGAATACGATTATCAGGGCCGGGTATGTCGCTGACTACGGATCTGGCATAGCCTGTACTGCCATTGAGTTCCAGCTTGGGTGCCTGTGGCCACAAATCACGCATATTCAAGCGGAATGTCAGGTTAAGCCCCTGGATGTTTGCTTGCCCCAGATTTGCTGGCCGCCAGACATAGCGCGGCTGTTCCGACCACAAGGTATTTTCCAGATTGATTTGAGTGCCCAGCTTGTTTTGCAGGGCGCGCATGTAATACTCAGTACTGATTTCGCTATTGCTACCTATACTTTGGGTATAGGACAGATTCAAACCCCAGGCGCTTTCCATGCGCAAATGAGAATTTCCTGCACTGTCTGGGGTATCTGGCGTGTTGGCCTGACATGTCTTGCTACAAGGCGCCAGTGGATTGATTTGTGGACGCAGCAAGAGCTGGCTTTGACTGGGTGCTTGAAATGTTCTGGCAACAGATGCACGTAATTGACGTTTACTATCGCCATCGATTTTTTTCAATAAATGAAACGAGGGTGCCCAGATTTGATAATGGCGTTGTTGCTGTGCCAGTTTTTCATCAAGTTGATAATCTTGTTGTTCTGTCGTCAGGCCTATATTCAAAGCCCACGATTTATTGATACGCCAGTCATCCTGGATAAAGAGGCGGTAGATGTTTTTCTTGATCTGATACCCGGAACCGACTATAGCTAGTCTGGAATCAAGCACATTGTTGATGGTGTTATCGAATTGTGACTGATTATCATGTCGAGATAAATGTACACCCGCTTCAATCTCATGATCGGCTTGCCATTCTGTCTTGTAGTTGGCAATTAAAAAGTAATTCGTATTTTTAACCTGAGTTTGTTGGCGATAAAAGTCATAGCTTGCCGTGCCCTCTTCCCTGATTGATTGAGTGTTGGTATTGGCTATTTGCAGATGATTGACATTAAACTTGACTTCAAGCTGGCTATCATCCTGCGTTGTATAATTCCAGCGTAGAGGCAATGCGTAATTAGATAATCTATCCTGTGCATTTTCTTGGTTCAGGAAAAGCAAATTGGCACTGTTTAATCTTTGTTCTGTACTATGTGTCCGGATAGTAAACTCACCGATATCGGGTGAAAAACTGAAGTTATGACCAGGGCTTGGTTTCCAGATTACTTCTGAAGTAGCACTTGTAAAGTCAGAGCGGGTATCTGCTTGCTTATTCCCATTAAGTACAGAATTCAACAGTGGTGTCGTCGTAGCCTGATAGATACGATAGTGATCTGCCGTAATTTTTGCATCAGTGCTGGCAGTCAAAGAGGCATTAAAGCGAAAAGGGCTATTTGCGGATACCTGATTCGTCGACCAGGACAGATTCGCGCCATAATGACCAGCTTTCACAGAGCTACCCAGACTAAGCTGTGAAGACTGTGTTGAGACGACTTTGCGGCTTATTATATTGATGGTTCCTGCAATGCCAAAGGGACCGGTAGCAGCTGTTGCCGATTTGATGATCTCAATTTTTTCAACCTGGATTAAATCAAGATCCAGGGGATCTTTGCCACTTGGCGCAACGCCATCAATCAGGATTTGTGTATAGCCAGGCAGCCCCATCAAACCTATGCGACCATCCTTTGCAATAGTGATGGCAGGTTCACGTCGTAAAATTTCATTGACATTTTTCAGGCCGCTTTCAGTGAGCGTTTTTCTTCCGATAATTAGCTTACCAGCGACGAAATCACGATTTTGCTGCAAGTCCCCTTTTTGCCCATTGATGATTACCTGCGACTCAGCGGAATTATTTTGCAAGCTCTCTTGTGCGTAAGCAAGCCTGGCAAGCAATAGCAGGCTGCAAAGAAGGATCAGATTAAACGGCATGTATATGTTGCGAATGATGCAATTCTAATCGTTGGGCATCATACAACAATTTACCAATAATGCAACATCCTAATTGCATTGTTGGTAAAACCCTTCATCGAAACTTCAGACTCTATCTTCTCTCTTCGGCACAAAGCATGGATAGGCTGGGCGCCTTTTGACTGAGCAGTACAACACTCTTGAATGTCAGATATGCTCAATATTCCAAATTCTCCACCGTCACTGGCAAAGCATCTGCTGATTCCATGCCCAGGACGCGTGCCAGGGTTTGCGAGATGACAGCTACATCATTATCAAAAGTGCCGTGGGCAACCCGTATCAATTCTTTGCCGTTACTGATGTGAGTGTCGTTGATGATGTGCAGATTGGCTTTTTGATCCGCCGTCAGTCCTGCGCCATTCTCTGCAAAATCGCTGGGCAGGTCCTTGCCCCAATAGAAATTATTCCAGCTCTTCAGCGTGGCGATGGTGGCTTCGTTCCATTGGCCATCTCTGGTTTTCTTGCCAATGAAATAGGCTGCATCCAGGCTGGCAGCCATGCCCAGCAACGGTGTTTTGTGACGAGTTTCAAAGGCGCGTGCGACCAGGTATAGCAAGGACTTGCGGTAGATGCCAGCGACATTGTCATCCCGTTCACGCGCATCCGACAACAGATGGATATGGAAATTTTCGCGCGCCAGGATATCGTTTTCCATGGCCGGGCGATACGTGTTTTCTGCAAATTCCAGGCTGCAAGCCGGTGCATACAGGCTGCAAGTGCTGACAGTCAGCTTGCGCGTTGTCAGCAGGTTCAGCAAATGGCCATGCACGATAGAGCCAGCCGAATGTCCAATCAGATGGATTTCCAGTTTGCCCTTGCCCAATGCCTTGTTCAAGTCCTTGAGCCGGTCGGCAATCGCCAGCAAGCCGCGTGGTGGGTTGTCATCTTCGATAGCCAGTGCAGCATTTTGCTTCATCTGCATCCATTGCGCTTTGCCACCCAGACTGGCAGCCATGCTTTCTACCGTGCGGTCCATGACATCGACAGTGGCATTTTTGAGTTGCTGCAACCAGCCACGAGACAAAACAAATGCTGGCAAATGGTCTTTCAGCTTGTCTGTCAGGATATCGCCCAAAGTTTCACTGAGCCCGGTCTTCCAGGTGATGAAAACAGGGTAAATGCCATTCGCCAGAAAGTAGGGGGCCATGGCTGCAATGCGCTTCAGTGAATCGTCTTCACTGTTCAAGCCACCATGGGCATACAGGGCCAGTTTTAATACCTTGGTGTTGCCTTGCTGTTTGAACCATTCTTGCGGTGCCTGCAGCAAGACTTTGTCCACTGTTGCCGCAGCATTGGCAACTTCCAGCAATCTTTGTATCAGGCCACCATCATTTCCCATGACCACAGTCAGGCTATACGCCTGGTCCATGCTTAATGCTGGCTGTCCGGCCTTGCTGGATGCGCTGGCACTATTTGGTATCAGGGCTGAACCACTGGCTTTGAAGGCGGCAGAGGGTGGGATATCGGCTTGCGGTGCCAATAATTTTTCAGCGCGGGTGCGATTCACGGCATCTACCTGGCGCACGGGTACGCCCAGGGACACAGTCCAGGCATCGCTGCCATTCACCAGCCAGTCGTCATAAGTGAGGATGGCAAAACCATGCAAGCCCCAATCCCTGCCCCAGGAATTCTGCACGACAAAACCCTGATCGGTATAGCCCAGCAAGGCAAAGGCATGGCCACCGGCCTTGATTTCACTGAAGTTGACGATGGGCAGTTGATCCAGCTTGCTAAAGCTGGCAGTTTTGGCTGGACTTACTTCACCCCAGCCCCGGTGAACTTTGCAAGAGACATAGATGGCACCTATCTCAACGATGGCAGCCTGCATGTCGGTGATGGATTCTTTGTCTATGCGGTAATACACACCGAGGGCGCGACTAAGTGCATCTTTCTCCCAGCCTGGTTTGGGTGCTTCGAAATCGGGCACTTTGTCATTCTTGTCTACCGTGTAAGGCCAGAGTTCGCGGCTGCAAACACCATGCTTGTGCCAGCCCTTGAGCGCGCCACGGCAACTGGAACCGACATAATCTTCTCCTGCCCACTCATCATACAATTGCGCCAGGTGATAAATCATGCGAGGGCTGCTTTCCTTGCTGCTGGAGTCGCGTAGCCAAAACAGATAATTGATGACGGCAGCCAGCCCAAAGCCGGTACAGGCACCATCCTTGCCCTGATTCAAGACCATATTTGACTTGATGTAATTGGCCAGCTGTTTTTTGACGAAATCCGGTTCGGGATAGGCAATCGGCAAATTCCGCACCCTGGGGGTGTACATGCGGTCACGTATATCCAGTCTATCAGGGCGGGCATCCAGTGCCAGTTCACTGCCGTTGAAGGGGATGGTCTGGGTTGGCATGAGAGCCTCCTGAGCTGGGCAAGGTAGGGGAAATTGCTTGCTTGTACTATTGATAATAATAGTGTCTCAAGAATTGCAATTATTGGCAATAATTTAATTATTTTGTGGTGCCAAATAGACGTTGCGGGTAAAGAAAAAGGCCATCAAGCCTGGCTTGATGGCCTTGTTACTCTGCAGGACCAGGACTTATTTTTTGGCTGCGTCAGCAGAAGCTGAAGCGGATGCAGATGCTGCTGGTACAACAGTTGGTGTCACAGTCAGCGGTGCTGTTGCTGCCGGAGCAGAAGCTGCGGCTGGTGCTTCCTTGATTTCTATCTTGGCTTTTGCCTTCATGTCATCCAGCATTTTCTTCAGATTTTTTTGTTGCAATTGCTGAGTCAGGCCTGCTTTGACTTCTTCCAGTGGCGGGACGGCGACAGGACGGGAATCGTCAAGAACGATGACGTGGTAACCGTATTGCGATTTGACTGGCTCTTCTGTGAATTTACCTTTTTCCAGTTTGGCAACTGCTGCGCCAAATTCTGGCACCATGCCGCGTGGATTGAACCAGCCGAGGTCGCCGCCGCTGACTTTGGAACCTGGGTCCAGGGATTTGGATTTTGCCAGACCTTCAAAAGCTTTGATGTCTTTTTTGATCTTGACGATGATGTCTTTGGCTTCGTCTTCTGTTTTAACCAGGATATGGCGTGCCTTGAATTCATTGCCGCCATTCTTGGTCTTGAAGTCTTCGTATTCTGCTTTCAGGCCTTCATCAGTGACAGCTGCTGTCTTGATGTAATCCTTGACAAAGGCATTGGCCAGGATGGATTGACGTGTCATTTCCAGTTGGTCGGCAACGTCAGGGGTTTTTTCCAAACCTTTTTTGACGGCTTCTTTGGCAACCAGGAGTTGCATGGCCAGGTTGTCGATGATCATTTTGCGTGTTTCAGGCGTATCAGGCATGCCTTGGCCGGCTTGCTGTTGCATGATCTGGTCGAGTTGCTTCTTGCTGATCGCTGTGCCATCAACAGTGGCAGCAACTTCGTTGCTGCTGGCAGATGCCGAGGCTGAGGCTGAAGCAGAAGCTGATGCAGCTTTATCTGCATTTTTATCATTACAGGCGCTGAGTACCAACAAGGCAAGCGCGCTACCCAGGACTACACGGGATTTAATTGACATACACATTCCTTCAATATTGAGCTGACTTTGCAGCAGATATCATGCCTGTCGGCATACGACGATTTAAAAAATGACGCTGAATTCTACTCGCGATTTTACTTGTCATGCTAGTTATTCACTTTTACTTACTAAAATTCAGTAAAAATGTCTGTGTGTGCCCCTGTGAGACTGAAGCCCCGAAAATATTAGAGTCTGGCGAGGTAAGCCTGCAACTGATTCAGGGTGGCACCAAAACCCTGATCCATGCTGCCAAAGGTCGCGTGGAATATGCGTCTTTCTTCATCAGTGGCATTGTCGAGCAGGCTCCAGCGTATCGTCAGCAGGGTGCCGTCAGCATGTTCATCAAAACTGACCGTCGATAAAATCTCCAGCGGCCAGGTCGGGCTCATGGGGTGATGGGACAGATTGCCTTCTTCGTCAGAAAAACTATGGTGATAAACCAGTTTTTCAGGACGAATTATTTCCTTGTAAACAAATTTAGCCCACATCATGCTGTCATCCGGGCCGCGCATGCCAAAGTGATAGCTGCCACCGACGCGCAAATCCATGCTGGACTGTACTACGCTAAAGCCTGTCGGCCCCCACCATTTCGCCAGGTGATCTGCTTCACTAAAGGCAGTAAATATCAGTTCACGCGGCGCTTTCAGGACGCGGGTAATGACAAAATCTGGTTTGTTTTCATTCATGTTTGTTCTCCGGTGACGGTAATTGCTGCAGGTCTTGCAGATAAATTTCAAGCCTGTCGAGGCTCTGCTCCCAGTGCTGGCGGTATTGATCAACCCAGCCTGATGCTTCTTTGAGTGGTGCAGCCTGTAACTGGCAAGGGCGCCACTGGGCACTGCGGCTGCGCGTGATAAGGCCAGCGCGCTCCAGCACTTTCAAATGCTTGGTAATGGCGGACATGCTCATCTCAAATGGTTGCGCCAGTTCACTGACTGAAGATTCGCCCGTGGACAGTCGGGCCAGGATGGCGCGGCGGGTGGGGTCGGCCAGTGCCGAAAATGTCATGCTGAGGGCATCTTGTTGCATAGGATGGCGGTATTTCTTTATTTAACTAATTGGTAAAATATGATAATTTTATTGCCTTGTCAAACTGGATGTCAGCAAATTTTTTTCAGGTATTCCTGTTAAATATAAGGAATATTTCCTAAATGCACGGAAATCAAGGAACAATTCCCGGTTTGCCTGCTCAAACCCCAGACAGCAAGTCCGGTATAAGAATGATAATTAAGACCCCTACCGGCATTTCAGAAAAATATTCCAACAGGAGACATTAATGCGCATGCTTCAGGTTTTATGTAGTACCGCCCTCATCGCCAGCAGTTTTTCCGGTCAGTTTGCATTTGCTGCGACCGTCAATGAAGAAAAAATTGATCTCGACCTGATCACCAAATTGCGTGATGAGGCCATGAACCGCTCCAAGGCGCAAGAAATAATGGGCGTACTGACCGATGAAATCGGCCCCCGGCTGACAGGTTCGCCCGCCTTGCGCAAGGCGGGAGACTGGACCCGCAGTAAAATGAGTGAATGGGGCCTGCAAAACATCCACAGCGAGAGTTTTGCTCCGTTTGGCCGTGGCTGGACACTGGAAAAAACCACACTGCGCATGGTCGTCCCTTCACAAGTCGATCTGTATGCCATCCCCAAAGCCTGGACGCCTGGCACAGATGGATTGCAACGCGGTAAGCTGGTCATCGCAAAAATAGCGGCTGAGGAAGATCTCGCCAAATGGAAGGGCAAATTGGCTGGTGCCATTGTGATGCTGGATGATCCCCTGCCCATCAAACCACGTGTGAAGGCAGATGCCCACCGCTATTCCCATGATGAGTTGGGTGAGCTCAGCAAGATTGATTTTGACCCTGCTCCTTCACGCCGTGGCGATATGCAGACCTATGTCAAGCGATTCATGTTTGCTAAAAAACTGCGCGCATTCCTGATGGAAGAAAAAGTCCTGGCGACACTGAATGTGACTCGTGGCGAAGACGGCACCATCTTTGTACAGGACGGTGGCTCGTACAAGAAAGGGGAGTTGACCGGACCACCTAACCTGGTTGTTGCCACGGAAACTTATAACCGTCTGTATCGCCTGGTGGAAAAGAAGAAAACCGTGGAACTGGAGATCGACGTCAAGGCAACTTTCAATGATGAAGACCCGGAAGCCGCCATCAATGTACTGGCAGAAATTACGGGCACAGATAAAAAAGATGAAATCGTCATGCTGGGTGCGCATCTGGATTCCTGGCATGGCGGTACGGGTGCTACAGATAACGCTGCCGGTGTCGCCATGGCCATGGAAGCCATGCGTCTGTTAAAAGCCAGCGGCTTCAAGCCGCGCCGCACCATACGCATCGCCCTGTGGGGCGGTGAAGAGCAGGGTTTGTTGGGTTCACGTGCCTATGTCAATAAATGGGTCGCTTCACGACCAGAACCCACTGATCCCAAGGAACTGGAATTGCCCAGCTTTGCCCGCAAGCCTACCGGGCCTCTGAGCATCAAACCCATGCACGGCAAGATTTCTGCCTACTTCAACCTGGACAATGGCGGCGGAAAAATTCGTGGTATTTACGCAGAAAATAATGCCGCCCTGAAACCGATCTTCGATGCCTGGCTGGCTCCTTTCCATGATGTGGGGGCAACTACAACAACCTTGCGTAGCACTGGCAGCACCGACCATGTCAGTTTCGACCGCGTCGGCGTGCCCGGTTTTCAATTCATCCAGGATGATATGGATTACTTCAGCCGCACCCATCATTCCAGTGTGGATGTGTATGACAAGGTACAAAAGAGTGACCTGACCCAGGCTTCCATGGTATTGGCCAGCTTCGTCGCGCATGCGGCTAACCGCAATGACATGTTGCCGCGCAAGCCCATGCCTAAGGACCCACCGCAGGACGAGAAAAAAGACGAAGCCAAGGTAGCCGAAGAAACTGCAAAGTAAATCCGGCTTTCTGAGATAGTTTTTCGGTAATCCGTCTGCATTCTCAAAGGAAAGGGCCGTTTGTGCATACATAGGAATACAATGCACAAAGGTCCTTTTTGACAGAGATAGCAAATGAGCGAAGTGAGCATGACGGGCATGGAAAGCGTGCCGGATAGTTTGGCAGAGATGTTGCCTGTTGGCATGATTGCTGGTGGAGGCATGGCAGCCGCAGCCATGGCTATAGTGGCAAATCGCAAATTTCTGTCAAGTCAACCAGTTGAGCAGCAATACAGTGATTGGCAAGCCTTTCATTACGAGCGTATTTCAGTGACAGAATTTGAAATCACAGGGGGCATTGCCGATGCCAGCTCCAGTGGGCGAAAATTTCATGGCAACCATGATACGGTCGTCATCAGTGAGGCTGAAATCCTGGCTGAAATGCACCTGCTATTGCCACAAACCATACCCGACCCCGCAAGGCCAGCGAGTCAGAGCACAGCGCAAACCGCAACTGCCAGCAGCGCGACTTCTGCCGATGCCACCGTGCTCAAAGTGTTATTCACGCTGCCGGACGATGAGTTGGGGCGGCAAAGAATATTGCGCGCCTTTCATTTACAAGCTGATTTTTTCGGGGCAAAAGTGCAGGCTTGTTCTCTGCATGATGCCAGCTTGTTGAAGCTCGACTAGTCCTAGCCAAATTAATCGCCCCCTATGCTGCGCACCCTGTTGAAGTGGATGGTCTTATCCAGCTTTTGCCTCTTGCTGCTGGCCTTGTGGAAAGGCAAGGTTTTGCCGCCTGTGGCAGAGGTGGATAGTGTGCTGCTCAATGAACCACGGCAAACACAAATCACGCAAACAGCGTTTACAGCCAGCAAAGGTGGTGTTACTTATAAAGTGCAGCCGCTCTACGACTACGACCTTGTTGGCCTGGTTGTCAGCAAGCATGATGCCAAAACCTGGTGGGATCACCTGCACCGTGACTGGAATGACCATCTGAATATCATGGATATCTGCGTGGTCTGGGGTAAAAATATTAGCAATGGGGTGTACAACGATCTCAGTTTTTCCAGTGGTCAGTTTACTTGCAATATCCGCGCCAATTCAGCCGAGGCGTTTGCTGCCTTTGATCAGACGGCCCTCTCGAATAATCATTTGCTGACCGACCAGCCCGCACTGGTAAAACTCATACAAAAAGTCGAGATTGGCGACCAGATACGTCTTCGTGGCCGCCTCTCGGAATATGCACATGACCATGGTTTTCCCTTTAAGCGCGGCACCAGCATAGTCCGCACGGATACAGGCAATGGCGCTTGCGAAACCATCTTTGTCGACAGCTTTGAGATCATCAAAAGCGGCAGCCAGCCCTGGCGCAAGCTGATGTGGCTGGCGGCCACTATGCTGATTGCCAGTATCGTGGGATGGTTTATACAGCCAGTGCGGTTTAATGATTGAGCCAAGTTGATGCTGCACTGCACACTGCTTTTCATGTGCAAAAGCTGTCATGTCCTGAACTGGGACATTTGAGAAAAAGCAAAAAAACAGCATTTAAGGTCCTTGATGCAATGTTGCATTTTGCCAGCATTTTTGTGTAAGTAAGCAACACTTGACGTGAACTGGTCTTAAACCGTGCTCATACTCCTGTCTAAGTAGTATTTTTCCGTACGCTCGTAAGGGAAATCCCGTTTGTTTCCATCTGCATAATGGAGGATACTTGCACAATATGGTGCAAAGACAGACTTGCATCTTTATCTCTCGTTATCTTCCAATAGAAGGAGAACGTATGACCTCTTCCCACTTCGCTGAGCTGATCGCTTATGCGCAAGCGCACACTGGCCCGGCGTCTGAACGCCAGGGCTCTTTCATCACTGCCTATTTTGAAAACACTGACCCGGATGAAATCATCAGCCGTGGTCCGGCTACCCTGTTTGCCCAGGCCAATGCCCACTGGCGTTTGCTGGATGCACCGCGTACTGCTCAGACACCAAAAATCAGGGTATTCAACCCCACCCTGGCAGAAGATGGCTTTGTCAGCGACCATACTGTCGTGCAAATCGTCAATGACAATATGCCTTTCTTGGTGGATTCAGTGACCATGGCAATCAATCGCAGTGGCCGTACTGCGCACTGGATAGTGCACCCGCTGATGAGCGTGGCGCGTGATGCGAATGGCAGCGTGTCTGCAGTGAGCACGGTGGCAGCGGCGAAGGCGGCTGGACGTGATGATCCGGTAGAATCCCTGATTCTGGTGGAGTGCGACCGCATCGTTGATCAGGCTGCACAGCAAGCCCTGGTGGAAGATCTGAAAAGTGTCTTGTCCGATGTCCGTGGTGCCGTGGTTGACTGGCAACCCATGCTGGCCCGTGTGCGCGAAGTGCGCACCGCTTGTGAAAAATATACCCAGGCACCGGAAAAACGCGATGAAGCGATCGCTTTCCTGGCCTGGCTGGAAGACCGCCATTTCACCTTCCTTGGTGTACGGGACTACGATTTGAAGCGCGAGGGTGGCAGTGTCAGCCTGGTGGCAATCGCTGAATCTGGCCTGGGTATCTTACGTGGCTCTGTCAAAACAGCAGAAACCCGTTTGCCGCCAGAAGTCGTGGCCTTGATGGACTCCACAGAAATGGTCATGGTCACCAAGGCCATGACCCGAGCAACCGTACACAGGCCAGCCTGGCTTGATTATATCGCCGTCAAGCGTTTCGATGATGCAGGCAATGTGATAGGTGAGTCACGTTTCCTGGGTCTGTACACCTCCACGGCGTATTCTGAACCAGTAGGCAATATCCCGCTGGTGCGCCAGCGTGTGACGAATGTCATGAATACTTCTGGCGTCGTACCTGAGAGCCATGCTGCCAAATCCTTGCAAGCTATCCTTGATGATTATCCGCGTGACGAGTTGTTCCAGATCGATGCTGCTACCCTGGCTGATCATGCGATAGGCATCTTGCGGCTGCAAGAACGCCAGCGCACCCGTTTGTTCCTGCGCCGAGATCCCTTTGGCCGTTTTACTTCGGCCCAGGTATTTGTGCCGCGTGATCGGTACAACACGGAGTTGCGCGTCAAGATAGGCAGTGAATTAATGATAGCCTTGAATGGGCTATCCATAGAATTCACGCCCATGCTGACCGACAGCCCATTGGCGCGGATTCATTACCTGGTCAGGGCCAAGGAGCTTGCACCGCAAAATGTCAACCTGTCCATGCTCGAAGCACGTATCGCCAAACTTGCCCAGCGCTGGGAAGATGATTGCACGGCAGAGTTGTTGCGCTCGCATGGTGAAGGTAATGGCCTCAGCCTGGCAAACCGTTTTGCCCATGCCTTCCCGACAGCTTACCGGGAAGATTTTTCTGCCCTGGTCGGTGCAGAAGATGCAGACATGCTGGCCAGCCTGAATCAGAATGCACCCATGGTGGTCAAGCTGTATCGGCCACTCGATGCCGGGCCTGGCATGTTGCGCTTCAAGATATACAACACAAGCAAGGTGGCGCTGTCTGATTCGCTGCCAGTGCTGGAACATATGGGCGCCAGGGTGCTGGATGAGCATCCCTATCACATAGGTAGCGGCAGCGGGACTTTATGGATACATGATCTGGGCCTGCAATTACCAGTCAATACGGATTTGTCTGCTGTCAAACTTCGTTTTGAAAACCTGTTTTCGCAAGCATGGAGTGGTGAGGTTGAAAGCGATGACCTGAATCGCCTGGTACTCAATACCACGCTGGATGCACGCTCTATCGCTGTCTTGCGCGCCTGTTCACGTTATTTCAAGCAACTGGGTTTTGCCTACAGCCAGAACTATATCGAAGCGGCACTCAACAAGAATGCGCCAATTACACAATTGATTGCCGAATTGTTCGGTGCTCGCTTCAAGCCCGATTATGTCGGTGACCGTGAACAGGCGCAAAAACATATACGCGAGCAATTGGAAACCCAGATGGGCAATGTCGCCAGCCTGGATGAAGACCGTATCTTGCGGCAGTTTATCGCCACTATAGTCGCCACCCTGCGCACCAATCTGTGGCAAACCACAGACAGTGGGGCATTCAAGCCTTACATGAGCTTCAAGCTCAATCCGCGCGAAGTGCCGGGCGTGCCCGAACCCAAGCCGCTGTTTGAAATCTGGGTGTATTCCCCACGTGTTGAAGGTGTGCATCTGCGCGGCGGCAAAGTGGCGCGTGGTGGTTTGCGCTGGTCCGACAGGCGTGAAGACTTCCGTACAGAAATCCTGGGCCTGGTGAAAGCCCAGCAAGTCAAGAACACGGTCATCGTGCCTGTTGGTTCCAAAGGCGGCTTTGTCCTCAAGAATGCGCCTCCTGCCACTGACCGTGAAGCTTATCAGGCCGAAGGTGTGGCGTGCTACAAAATCTTCCTGTCAGGCTTGCTGGACTTGACCGACAACATCGTCAAAGGTGCAGTAGTACCGCCCAAACTGGTCATCCGCCATGATGTGGATGATCCTTACCTGGTGGTTGCCGCCGACAAGGGTACGGCAACTTTCTCTGATATCGCCAATGGCGTATCGGCAGATTATGGCTTCTGGCTTGGTGATGCATTTGCATCTGGCGGCTCAGTCGGCTATGACCACAAGAAAATGGGTATCACAGCCCGTGGTGCCTGGGAATCGGTCAAGCGCCATTTCCGCTCAATGGGTGTGAATACGCAAGATACGGCATTCACCGTGGCAGGTATTGGTGATATGTCAGGCGACGTATTTGGCAATGGCATGCTGCTTTCAGAGCACATCAAACTGGTGGCGGCATTTGATCACCGTCATATCTTCATCGATCCTGCACCAGATGTGGCAACTTCATTTGCCGAGCGCCAGCGCCTGTTCAACCTGCCGCGCTCCAGCTGGGATGATTACGACAAGAGCCTGATTTCTGCTGGTGGCGGCGTTTTCCCACGCACAGCAAAATCCATCAGCCTGAGTCCGGAAGCCCGTGCCGTACTGGGTATAGAAACTGCCGAACTGGCACCGGTAGAATTGCTTCGTGCTATTTTGCAGGCACCTGTCGATCTGCTCTACAACGGCGGCATAGGCACCTATGTCAAAGCCAAGTATGAGACCCATGCCCAGGTCGGCGACAAGGCAGGTGATGCCTTCCGCGTCAATGGCAATGACTTGCGCTGCAAGGTCCTGGCAGAAGGCGGTAACCTCGGTTGCACACAAAATGGCCGTATAGAATTCGCACAAAAAGGTGGCCGTATCTACACTGATGCGATTGACAATTCTGCCGGTGTTGATTGCTCTGATCACGAAGTCAATATCAAGATTTTGTTGGGTAGCATCGTTGAAGCAGGTGACCTGACACTCAAGCAGCGTAATGACTTGCTGGCTTCGATGACCGACGAAGTTGGCCATTTGGTGCTGACCGATAACTATTATCAAAGCCAGGCGCTGGATATTGCTGCCCACAGGCCGTTGTATGTACTCGATGGCCAGCAAAGGCTGATGCAATCCCTGGAAAAACAGGGACGCTTGAACCGCGCCATTGAGTACCTGCCCAGCGATGATGAAATCTTCCATCGTAAGGCCTTGAAGCAGGGGCTGACTGCGCCAGAAGGTGCAGTAGTGCTGGCCTATGCCAAGATGTCGGTGTTTGATGAACTGGTGGCCAGCAATTTGCCGGATGATCCTTTCTTCAGCCGCGCTTTGAAGGCTTACTTCCCGCAAGTGCTGTCCGAGCGCTTTACAGAAGCGATCGCTCATCACCCGTTGAAGCGCGAAATCATCGCCACCTTCATCACCAATACCGTGGTGAACCGTGCCGGTGCTACCTTCGTCAACTTCATTGCATCAGAAGCAGGGGCGACAGCGGCGGACGTGATCCGTGCCTTCACCCTGGCTCGCGAGATTTTTGACCTGGAAGTGCTTTGGGATCAGATCGATGCGCTTGACTATAAGGTTGATTCAAAATTGCAACTTGATCTGTTGTCCAAGTTGATCGCGATTGCCCAAAGAGCTTCACGCTGGATGCTGCGCATACGTGCGCAAAGCACCGATCTGCCAACCCTGATACAGCGTTATCAACCAGCAGCACGTGAATTACGCTGGCAACTTGATGACTGGCTGCCAGTCAATGCCCATGCCAACTGGCAAAAAGAGGCCGAGGCACTGACGCAAGCCGGTGTAGAAGCCACGCTGGCGCAAAACCTGACGGCGCTGGAATACATCTTCCCGGCGCTTGATCTGGTTGACCTGGCGCAAAGCACCAGCAGTGGGTTGGAGCAAGTAGCGCGTGCCTACTTTGGTATTGATGATGAACTCGGCCTCACAGGCTGGCGCAATCAGATCAACCGTCTGCCTACCGATACCCTGTGGCAGACCCAGGCGCGTGGCAGTGCCCGAGATGACGTGTATTCCATCGCCAGCCAGATCACCCGTGGCATATTGTCACGCCAGGAAGAGATTGCCAACTGGCGTGCCCAGCATGCACCTGCCATAGACAGACTGACTGCCTTGCTGACCACCATCAGCGCACAGGGACCGGACCTGGCACCCGTGTCAGTGGCGTTGCGGGAATTGCGTCACCTGGCTTAATTATTAGCATTTAGTTTTTTCGAAGGACAATATAGGGCAATCACTTTGACGTGTTTGCCCTATGTTTTTTTTAAAATTTTATTCTTGTGTTGCAAAAAAATGATCAAGAGAAACTTGCAAAAAATCCTTTGCTGTCTTTTATTGCTGCCCAATACCAAGCTTTTTGCTTCTACTTCAGAATCTGTGCTTTTGAAAGAGCATGTTGTTGTTGAATTTCGCGTAGATGAAGGACAAGATAGAAATTTTTACCCATTGGAAGTGTTGGTGCTTATGCAGGAAAAGGGTGACCTCAGCTTGGTAAAACGAAGTTTTTAGCATCCCAAGTTTGAAGTGTTCTCTAGTCGTGAAAACGAACTTTTGAAACAAGCTGTTTGGATTGCAAGTAGCAAACTGATGAGAGCAAAAAAATTTCGAAGAGTATCTAGGTGGAATGGTCAGGATATGTTGGTATATTGCCTGGCAAGCTGCGATTCTGGGACAGATTATGTATTTGCCAAAGATGGAAGCTTCAAGTCTACGTTTGAGTATGGAAATTCCAGCGAAGATTTGAAACCTGTCGTTTCATCCGGACATCTATACCAAGTTGGAAATTTTGTTTGGGCAAGGCCAAATATAAGTAATCCGAAATTTTTTCATAATGCCGTTTTCATATTAGGCCCTGACAACAGTTTGTGTGACTTCGTGTCTTGTTCCGCACCGTTTAAGTGATGGCAGAGATGCGTTGTACATGTGCAATATTTTTCAATTGATTCAATTTCGCGGCAGTCTAAAAAAACAGAATTACGATGAACTACATTAGAGTATTAACAGAAGCTGGCTTAGATTTTGAAACGCAGATCAAAGGTATAGCGGAGCCTGATCTAAATGAAATGTGCCAAGCACAAAATGTCACTCACTTACCAGAGACATATGAGGTGTACTGTCAATAGCGGACACTCATGTTCTAAGCTGCCTGTGACTGCCGATTAAAATTTTCAGCAAACAAGGCTGGCGATATATTGCCAAGACGCGAGTGACGTCGCTGGCGGTTATAAAAG
>NZ_JACOFX010000016.1 GCF_014284125.1 Undibacterium umbellatum
CTGTTGCATATTCTGCTTGCTTGGAGAAGCTGTCAGCGATTTGGTTCAGTGTGAAGCTTTGCGCCATCCAGTATGCCAGGCCACTTGGGTCTGCTGGGCGATTGAAGTAAGCGATGTAAAGCTTTTGGATATCTGCTGCTGTATTGGCCATTTAGAACTCCTGATTTATGATTTAAAAAGTGCGAAGCTTGCTTTTTAGGCACCTACTCGCGTTACGGCAAGCAGATAATCGCAGAAGCACCCAATCGAAGATGTGACCGAAATCACATTTTCAAAAAAAAGCAAGATTCAACAACATTTGGCTTTGCTATTCCAGATTTTTCATTAGCTCTGCAGAAACAGCTTTCAAATGAAAAGTCTAGATGTGACTTTGCCAACCTACAATTATACGACTTCCCCGGAAGTAAACCAAAATGAATATTTCGTTACACCAAATTACTAAATAATTTATCAGCTTCGATGGGAACAACATCATTTATATAGGTAGCAAAGCATCAATACAGTATTTATCTTCCAATTCATTTCCTCTATTAAGCCCCCCCCTGCAGGTCTGAAAATCACCATGGCAATGCAAATACGGCAAACATAAAAAAAAGGGGGGCTTCCGAAGAAGCCCCCCCATTTTTCTATCCAGCAAGATATTACTTTTTACAAGCTGATACAAAACCCAAGCATAAATAATTGCCATAAAAATACAGTAGGCAATCACTCTGTCATCGTTTGCTCCAATAGGTGACACCGTAAACCATGCGCTTGCCGTCTTCATCCAGCTTGGACTGGAAGACATAAGATGCAGTCCCGCCTTTTTCTGCAGTCACTACGCCTTGTACTGACATATTTGCTGATGGCATCTGTTGGTTGACACCATACAAAACACCGCCACTGGTGACGCTACCCTCACCCCGCAAGGCAAATTTTTCATTACCGGAAACTACATCAAATCCCGTCGTAAAAGTTGCGCTGGCAAAATCCAGTTGCAATTTGCCATTTTCCAGTTTTGCTGCTGACTCAAGGCTCTTGACATTATCGACAACAAGTGCCTGACTGTCTTTCAATGCAAACCCCAGACTACCGGTAGTCGGCACCTGCCACTCTGCATCTTTGGCACGATATATAGCAAAATATTTATTGGTCCCGAGATTGGCATTTTGGCTCTCGTCCTGTTTTTTGAGATCAATTTCTGCCTTTTGGCCAAACAGTTCAAAATAGCGACCCCAGATGATGGTGTTTGCCAGTGCGACTTGTCCACCCGGGTTGCCCGTGCCAGTTGAAGGCTTGTTATTTACCAGTGTCTGCTGAACTCCACCAGCCTTGTTTGGATCAAGATTGGGGTCGATTGCGGCTGACACATTGGTATTATTGCTGGCTCCCAGAGTCTTGCTACCTGGCTCATCAGATCTTGGAGGTGCCAAAGAGTCAGGCAAGATGCCCGGTGCAGATTGCAAGAGTTGTGGTTTGCTCTGTCCTTTATTAATTTGCAGCAACAATCCTTGCTGGCGAGCAAACAATTCTGTTGCACTGATACCTTCGCAAGGGCCGCCGCCCTGTGGAGAACACGCTCCATCAAAGCCACTGACAACGACACCACCTTCCAATACCACGACCCTTGTCACGTCCGCCGTCGTGGATACGATGAAGTCTGTGCCCCTTACACCGATGGCGGCAACTGGCGTGTTAAAGCGGAAATTCTGCCTTGCCAGCTTGACGGCATTGCCTGAAACACTACGTGCCACGCCAGAAACCAGTTCAAGCTTGATGCGCGTATTCGAGGGATCTTTTTTATCCACATGGTAGCTAACTATGCGCGCTTCGCTATTCGGGCGCACGATGAGCATTCCATCGTCCAGGGTTTTCAGATAGATATAACCATCTGCCCCGGTTTTGATGCTGGTATTTTCTGAAATCTGACTATCCACAGTTGCAGGTTTGCCATTGATCTGAACCTTACCCCAGATCGCCGTTACCTTTGCAGCATCTTCTGCAAATGCGAATACGGGAACAGCCATCAGGGATAGCAATATCCACCTGAGAAAGTTTCCTGACAAATTATCTGTTCGAGTCTTCATATTTCATCCTTGCTTGCTGAAAGAAACAGCAAAATACTTCCCACTGAGTACACATTGCCCCAGTTAAACCTAATTTTTACATTTACCATTATCCACTGATAAATAAAAAATATTGTGATGACGGTCACAATTTACGATTTCCAGTTACTATACCATTTTTTTGCTAAGCCATTGAAAACAGTAGGTTTATTATAGATAGCCTGAACTGCTGGAGCCAAACCAGCCTTAATCAAGCAAATAAATACGAACTTTAGCAAGCTACAGATAATTTTGATAATTTCTTGCGGATATGCATTTAGCTCAAGATGCGATGCATAAAACCCAACATTTTTTTTGATTTCAGCTTATGATGCAGCCGAAATTATTTTGATCGAAATCTATTCCCATTTGCCTCATTGCACATTGAACAATTCAACGGACACTCTCTCGCAAACATGAGGCACGCTTTCGGGATTTTTTTGCGCACCCCGGCAAAAACTTATTTGTGGTCGGTCATTGCCGCACTGGCAGTCAGTTTGTGCGCAGTCAATCAATGGCTGCCTGAAAGCCAGCGTCTGTTTACTGGTGATAACTGGCTGCGTGACCATTATGCACAACTACGTGCTAAAGACTTGCCGGAAGAACGGCTGGCTCTGATTGATATTGATGATCATAGTATATCCGTGCTTGGTGCTACCCCCTGGCCCAGAGAGCGTATCGCTGATCTGATAGAGAAACTGATCGCCGACTTCAATGTTCGTGGCGTTGCGCTCGATATCTATTTTGAGAAGCAGCAAGATACCGTTGGCGACCAGCGCCTGGCCGTGCTGGCCGCCCATGGTCCGGTGGTGCTGGCACAGGCCTTTGATTTTCACAAAAATAAAACCACACCTGCCCGCAACGGCCAACTGATAGGTGGCGTGCCTGCCGCCACTTTTAGCCAGACAGATCTGGCTCACATGGCGCAGGCCACAGGTTTTATTGCCAATCACGCCGGGTTGGGTGATGCCAGGTATATAGGCAATATTGGTTTTGTACCTGACCAGGACGGAACTTTACGCCGGATTCCTGTTCAGACACGCTTTGACAACAAAGTTTACGATGCCTTGTCACGTGTCTTGTTGCAATGCTGCTCAGGAAGAAAGACAGATAAGGTATTTGGCAGCAATAGCCGGTTTTCCGATGTTGATGAAAATGGCTTCGCACGGGTGGATTACAGCCGGACCCTGGCATCATATGAAGTGGTGCCTGCGCTCAGCGTTTTGCAGGGCACTACACCGCTGGAATCCTTGCATGGCAAGTATATTATTATCGGTTCGTCGTCCTTGAGTCTGGCGGATCGTGTGCCAACGCCCTTGCTGTCTTCAACCAGTGGTTTTCTGGTGCATGCGCAAGCCTTGACGACCATGCTGGATGAAGAAGAGGGCCAGCACTATGTTAAATGGCCCGGGCGCTGGATTGCCCTGCTCTTCAGCGCCCTGACTGCAGGTATTGCAGTATTTATGTTTCCACGGTTCTCAGCGCTGGCGAATACATTGATGCTGGGAGTGGCCTCGGCAGTCTGGATGGTACTGGCTTACCTAGTCGTTGATCACGATATGTGGTTTTCACCTGTCAGCCCCCTGGTAACGAACTTTTTTTTACTGGCTGTTGCCGTACCATTTGGCTGGCAAACGGCACAGCGCAAATCACGCAGGCTGCTGGGAACCCTGCAACAATATGTCGCCAAGGCAGTCGTGCAGGAATTGCTGCGCAGTGACTTGAAAGATCCGCTGGCACCGCGTCAGTTGCATGTAACGACACTAATTGCTGATATGGAGGGATATACCAGTCAGGTTGAAAACTTGTCCATGGAAGAAGCAGCCAACCTGACAAGGGAGTTTTTGGAGTGCCTGACTGCACCCGTGCTGGAAAAAGGCGGCACTCTGGACAAATATACAGGTGATGGTCTGGTGGCATTCTGGGGTGCCCCCTTGCCAGTAGAAAACCACGCTGACCTGGCGCTGGATGCGGCCATAGAAATAGTAAGAAATGTCAGGAAATTAAGTCAGCTATACGAGCAACAAGGGAGAAAGAAGATTAGAGTCAGGATAGGAATAGAAAGCGGCATTGCCATTGCAGGAGACTTTGGCAGCTCATTCCGCAGTATCTACACTGCTGTCGGAGATAGTGTGAATACCGCCTCACGCCTGGAAGACGCTGCGCGCCACTTCCCGCATGACATCATCATCGGCAAAGGAACCGTGGAGAGCTCGACCAGGCATGTCTTCCAGCCATTAGGCGAGCGTTTACTCAAGGGCAAGGAAAAACCAACTACGATTTACACAGTCGAGGTAATGCTATGAGGAGAAAAGGCAGGTATCTGCGTTTTTTGCCTCTGATGCTATTGCTGACCTCATTCGGCAATGTCTATGCCGGAACGACCCTGGAAGAGGCTGACAGTGACAGCCTGTATTTAGGCGCCCTGAAGGCCATCAGCGAAAAGCGCCATGATGAAGCCAAGGCCATACTGAGCAATTTGATAGAAAAAATTCCCCAGCATGCAGGCGCGTGGCTGGAATTGGCTATGTTGCAATGTGAACTCGGCAACAAGGCCGAGGCGGACCGTTTGTTTTTGAAAATGAAGCAAAGCTTGCCGCTGTCCGAAGATCAAGTGCAGAAACTGGATATCTTGCAGCCCAAGGAGTGCAAGGTGCGCTCACGCAAAAAGCATATGTCGCTCAGCCTGGAAGTAGGCTATGACACCAATGTCAATCAGGGGGCCAGTAACCCCACCTTCATCTTCGGCAGTGGTACAGAACAAAAGGAACTGGTGCTATTGCCAGAATATCAGCCTAAGGCTGATCGTTTTGCGACTATATCAGCGAATATCTCTACTGAATTGGCGAAAGAGGGGACCCTGGGCTTCGCACAAGTGCGTGCGCGCAGCTATGATGCCATGACCTCGTATAACACGCTGGCGCTGGCTGCGGGCCTGGAACACCCCTGGAAATGGCGTGACTACAGCGTCAAAGGCACGGCCATGGCCAGCATCCTGACTTTGGGCGGCACGCTGTATCAGAAACAGGAAGTAGCGCAATTGCGCCTGATGCTGCCCACCAGGCAAGCCAGCCCATGGCGTTTCAGTACCATAGCAGCTTACACCAATGTGCAGTACCCGACTTTGCGCAATTTTGATGGTCACACATGGGAATTGCGTGGCCTGGCAAACTATGAAGCTGAGAAATTCCAGCTACAAGCTGGTGTCGCCTATCTGGCAGACCGCGCCCATGCAAATCGCCTGGGTGGTCATAGAGACGGCTATTATGGTAATTTGACACTGAGACGCCAGCTATCCCAGCGCAGTGAACTGGAATTGGGCTGGAGCCAGCAACTTTGGCAAAGTGAGGGAATTTACTCACCCAACCTGATTGATGTGGCAAGACGACAGCGTATACAGACCTTAAAAGCTGCCATGAACTGGTATGTGACAAACAACCAGGCCCTGCAACTGGAGTTTCGCGCCACAAATAACAAGGAAAATATATCCATCCTTCAATACAATAGCAAAACCCTGCAGTTAAGCTGGCAATGGCAAAATTTCTAAGTCAGGGATAGAGAGCATGGTTCAAGTTCCTGCCGTCCTCTTTTATTCCATGCATACTCATGCAGCATGAATTACAGCAAACAACATGAGGAAAATGAGAGCCCGGTAGAATAAGCAAAATCTGAACACAAGTTGACGAGCGATGAATATGCCCGCAATTTGAATTGATGACCCGCTGTCACCATCTGTCATTAACGCTGACACAGAATATATTGAGAACGAATGACCAGTTGCTGCGCACAGAAGCGCAAAGGCCAGTCTTCAAAATTGGATTGACCAATGACGGTATCAAATAATGAAGTTGCTGTGATCCACAACAAGGCACCGAGCGCGGAGTCTCCACCACTCACGCCTGGACAACTGCAATTAAATATTCCGATTCAAACCAAAGTACAGGTTAAAGTTAACCAGATCACGGTCAACTTGCGCAATATCCCCCTGTTGATGGGCCTCAGCGATGAAGACATGAACAAGGTCAAGGCCGACATGCGCGTGCGTCACTTCAACAAGCGCGATGTGGTATTGCAAAAGGGCGGTATCGGCGACAGCCTGCTGTTCTTGTTGTCAGGGCAATTGCAAGTTGTTGATGTAACTGAAGACGGCCGTGCGATTGGTTTGCGCATGCTCAAGGAGGGTGACTTCTTTGGTGAAATAGCCATCATCAATGGCACGCCACGCTCTGCCTCGGTGGTCGCTTTGAGTAATGTACTGGTCGGCTTTTTACCAAGTGCCACAGCCATGCATCTTTTTTCCCATTCGCCTGCCATGGCCAATATGATGTTGCGCCATCTGGCAGAAAAAATTCAGCGCGATTCAGAATTCCGTGCCTTGCTGAGCATCAGTAATACATCCCGGCGCATCTATGCTTTCATTGCCCTGTTTAAAAAAACCATGCCAGGCAATCTGGAAGTCATAGAGAACCTGCCTACTCATCAGGACATCGCCATGATGATCAACACCAGCCGGGAAACTGTTACCCGAGCGCTCTTGCATCTTGCGCAACAGGGCATAGTCGAGAAAGACTTGCACCGCCTCATTATACGCAAACCCGACGAACTGCAAAAACTGGCACTGGGCGCAAGCTGAATCAGGGCAAGGCCTGATACTGCACTAGCCAATTCACCAGCTTACTAGCTCACGATGTTATTTAATTCTTTTGAATTCCTGTTTCTTTTCCTGCCCATTACCCTGGCAGTGTGGTGGCTGTGTAAAAAAACAGGCGGACTAAGACTGGCACTGGGCTGGCTGGTACTGGCCTCCCTGATCTTTTATGCAGTCTGGGATGTGCGCTATCTAGCCGTGCTTTTAGGCTCCATCAGTACCAATTTCTGGCTGGGTGGTCGCATACTACAGGCGAGGCAACAGCAAAACGATAACCTGGCCAGCCGCTGGATGAAAGCTGGCATAGGTTTCAATTTACTGGTGCTCTGTGGCTTCAAATACACTTACTTCCTGCTGGCAAATTTGTTTGCCGTTTTTCATGCCGCTCCCCCCATAGACCCTGTGGTTTTGCCGCTGGCCATTTCCTTTGTGACCTTCCAGAAAATCGCTTATCTGGTAGATTGCAGGCGTGGTGATGTCCACCGACACAATGCCCTCGACTATCTGTTTTTTGTCTCCTTTTTCCCGCAACTGATCGCTGGCCCCATCGTCCACCACAAGCCCCTGATTGCACAAACCAGGGTAGATGAAAATCCACTTTTCGGGCAACAGGAAGCGCTGATTACGGGTGCTGCATTTCTGGCATTGGGCTTGTTCAAAAAAGCCATACTGGCAGACAGCATGGCACGCTATGCCAGCCCGGTATTTGAGTTGGCCAGACACACCACACCTGGTGGCGAAGCGGCCTGGCAAGCCATGCTGGCCTACAGCCTGCAATTGTATTTTGATTTTTCAGCCTATTCGGACATGGCCATAGGCCTGGCATTGATGTTTGGTTTTAAGCTGCCAGTCAATTTCTTCTCGCCTTACAAAGCAACTTCCATCATCGATTTCTGGCGACGCTGGCACATGACATTGTCGAGTTTTTTGCGCGACTACTTGTATATTCCTTTGGGTGGCAATCGCCACGGGCAGTTCAAACGCTACCGCAATCTCTGGCTGACGATGTTATTGGCGGGCATATGGCATGGCGCAGGCTGGAACTTCTTTTTGTGGGGAGCCCTGCATGGCAGCATGTTGCTGCTCAATCATTTCTGGCACTATGTTTTACAAGGCAACGCTACATTGCGTGCAGTATGGAATAAACTACCCGCAGCCCTCAGCATCGTAGTGACCTTTATCCTGGTCGCTTTTGCCTGGGTATTGTTCAGGGCACCGGATATGGCTAGTGCAGGTCATATGTATGCAGCCCTGCTGCAGCCAGACTCAGGCACGCGTCTGCCTACCCTGCCCTGGCAAAATATCGCTCACGTGGCAGAAGCCCTGCTGAGTACCTCAGTAGATGCAGGCTGGCTGTGGATAAGTATAGGCATGGCCATCGTCTGGTTTTTGCCGAATACGACGCAGCTATTGAAATACGACCCCAGCCCGAATGTCGCAGTCAGCCAGCTCAGTGAACGAAGGCAGATGGCACTCGGCATTATCGCCGGCGTATGCCTGTGGTTCGCGTTGAAATGGATGGCCGTCAGGCCAGCCACAGAATTTTTGTATTTTAATTTCTGAGCGAGCGAGAACATGAAAAAATTCTTGCTCACCATGACTGGCAGTTTCCTGATACTCAGCATACTGTGGGTAGTCGGCATCAAATACCAGCTCGGTGCAGCTACAGCCAGTTCACGCTGGGTCTACGATGCTTATCAGCACAAGGTTCACGCCGCACAAGCAGTCAACACACCGCGTGTACTGGTCGTCGCGGGTTCGAATGCCATGTTTGGCATAGATTCCGGCATGCTGGAAAATTTCTGGCAAAAGCCGGTCATTAATCTTGCTGTGAATGCGGGTCTGGGCTTGCCTTATATACTGGATGTATCGCGCCGCGTCGCCCGTCCCGGTGACATCATACTCATGCCCATGGAATATGCGCTCTATCTTGATGCTGGCAAAGCTAATTCACAAGTCATCGACTATGTCATGGCAAGGGACCTTGATTACTGGCGCAGCCTGACACGCTTGCAGCAATTGCAGTATGCCGCCGGGCTGGGGCCAGAACGCTGGCTGCATGGATTGCGCCATCTTCCAGATAGTCCGGTGACCAGTGGCACCTATGGCGCTCATCATTTGGATGCTCGCGGCGACCAGACCCACTCCAGTCCCGCAGAGCGCAGCGCAGGTGATATAGCCGCGCTAAAAGTCGCCAAAGCCTGGGACTACGGCCACAGGGCTGCGACAGAAACTGGTGGCTGGAAGCTAATGGAAAACTATGCGCAATGGGCCAAAGCCAATAACATCTGCGTCATCGCCATGCCCACCGTATTACTGCACCATGCAAAATACGATAGCGATGTGGAAGACCAGATTTTTTATACCGGCTTGCCAGCGCGTATCAACAAACTAGGTCTGGAATATCTGGGAAAACCGAGGGATTTCATGTACGAAGAAAGCTGGTTTTTCGATACCGACCACCACCTGCAAGACTGGGCCAGAGAAAAACACACAGCAAAACTGATCGCCCTGCTGCAAGCCCGCGAAAAAACTGCTTGTGACAAACAATAAAAAACGGCGGAATGAGATCCGCCGTTTTCTTTGAGTCTGCTTATTTTCTACAAGCGACCAATTTCAATATCCAACGCATTCGCGATACCGTCTATCGTATTCAATAATCGTCGAGACAGGGCTGGCCATTGTCTGGTCGCAGTCCAGGTTTTCGCCTGTAATGCCTTCGCCTTCATCTTTTGCGGGTCGCTCAAGATTGCTGCAATACCTTCGGCGATTTCTGCTGGCCCCGTGCCTGGCAAGACATGTACCGCATCTTTCACATCATCAAAAATTGACAGTGGCGTGACTGCCACCGGGCGACCAGATGCCAGACCCATGCGCACGGCAGCGCTGGACGACTCCTGGGTCTTTTGATATGGATAGACAATCAAATCAGCTTGCTGCAACCAGGACTGGCTGACTTCATCCGTCAGGTAATCAGCTAGGAAAGTCACATGTGCATCCAGGTTCGATTCATACATGAGACGGCGGCACAAATGATATTCGCCTTCCGACAAACCCACAGGGTAAAGCGAAGTCACCAGCAATAAATGATATTGCTCACCGCCCTCCTGCTCGCGCAATAGAGCAAAAGCCTTGATCAATGCCTGGATACCCTTGTGCGGCAGCAGGAAACCATAGGTGGCGATCACGGTTTTCCCTTGCAAGTGACGGGCATCGACTCTGGCAACAGCATCATCCAGGGTAGGCATCAAACCCTGTGGGAAAAACAGCAGGTTTTCATGCACGCCATATCCCTTGAGCCGGTTCATGTCATCAATACCATGCACGTACAAGCGGTCAGCCAGTCGCAACTGGCTGGCGATCGCCTTGAGAGAAATCAAGCCTTCATCACGCTGCACATCTGCTGTGGAGTGAAAGAAAACATACACAGCTTTACCGGCATCTTTCACGCGACAAATCAGATCGGCCAATGCAGTCAGTGAAAAGAAACCGAAGTTATATTGAATGACAATGGCATCCAGCTGCTGTTCCTGTATGGCCAGGTGGACATATTCCAGGTCCTCATCCATGCTGGAGTCCCAGGCACGGATGACATTATCTGCATCACGCGCGGTTCTCTCTGGGACGTGACTGCTCAGATAAACTATCCTGTCAGCAGGGATACCAGCCGTCAAAAAAGCTGAATAGGAAGCCACACCACAACGCGCATTCCAGGTGCTGATCCAGCCTATGCGTGGCTCCTTGCGCAGTAGGGGCTGCTGCTCAAGCGCAGCAATGGCTTGCCGCGATCTGGTAGCGACAGCAGACCAGGCATAATTTGCCGAAATATACGCGTGCGCCGCCGTTGTTTTGGCTGCGATCACATCAGCCGGGCTGGCATATACTTCCTTCATCAGGTCGCTCAAATGATCAACATCAGGGTCAGCCCAGGCTGAATGCACGGCACTGAAATGCGAAGTCGATTTGGCGAAATGGTAGTCACATAACCATACTCTGCTCTCATTACAGAAATCCATTTGCCCGCTCCAGGCCGTGGCAATCACCGGCAATTTGAGCAGCATGGCTTCGGCCACTGGCAAGCCAAAACCTTCACCACGGCTTGGTGCGACAACGGCATGGCATACCTCGTACAAACCGCGCATTTGTGCTTGGCTGTAATCGTCCATGATGACTTGCACATGGGGGAAATGCGGGTCTGCAGCCTGCAAGGCTGCGAGCTGTTCAGCCACCTCATTATGCGGATTGGGGAAAGTCTTGATGACCAGGCTGACATCATTGCTATCCCTGAATGCCTGCCCATATGCTACTAGCAAGGCATCCGGCCCCTTGCGCGGAAAACAGGAAGAAACATGTAGAAAGCGATAGGATTTCAAGCCATCCAATAATTCCGACGGAACAGGTGCAGCAGTCATTCTCAGCAGATGATCAACGCCATTGCCAACTGCTGCTATCGGCACCCGCACACCATTGTCACGTAAGACCTTGCCGACAAAACGCGAGACCACCAGTACCAGGTCCAGCTTACGATTGAATTCATTAACAAATTCCTGCGGAAAACCAGTTTCTTCCCAGCCATAAGAATTGACTACCCTGACCCTGGCCTGCATATCATCCAGCGTTGGTGGGTAACAATTGCGCAAAGCCACATCAGGCATGACGAAGCTGTTTTTGCTGATATCTTGCATGGCCGCGATATCGGGATTTGCTGCCAAAAATTCTGTAGACGCGGGAAAATCGCCATGCCCCTCGCGACTACGCAAACCCAGTTGCATATCAGATGACTCTTGTTGCGATGACAGTGCGCGCGCCAATTCACGGTTCACGATTGCCAGGCTATAGCTGGAATCAAAGGGGCCTTCGATCTGCCACAATGACGGAGACTGCTCAATGGCATTTACCTGCCCGGACGGCATGGGCACGCCCAGCGTCTGCAAGAATGCCTGCAGATTTTCCTTGATTTGTACACGTGAAAAACGCTGGATATTTTCTCGCTGCCCGGTGATGAGGCTGCGACGCAAGGCAGGTTCAGTCAATACCATCTGCACATGGGCAGCACACTGTGCCGGACCGACATTGGCATCCAGCAAAATACCGGCTTTACCCATGGTGTCGGTCACGCCTGCAGTGGCACGCGCAATCACAGGGACATCATGCAGCATGGCTTCTATCAGCGGCATGCCAAAACCTTCGTGCTCACTCAGGCTGACATAGGCATCGGCACTACGGTACAGGGCCAGCAAATCCTCTTCAGAAATTTTGCCTGTCATCAGCACTTGCCCATCGAGTTGCATGGTCGTGATGCGTGCGCGCACTTCTTCCTGATACGGCAGGCTGGTCACGCCCCCCGCGAGTATTAGCCGTACCGGCTGGCTGGAGAAATGTCGCACTTCATTGAACATCTCCAGCAGTTGCAACTGATGTTTATGCTCACATAAACGCCCGACAAATAATATATTATGCGCGCCGCGCAAACTGTTCATCAGGCTGGTGTTATACGCATGCTGCTGCCAGCGCGTCACATCCACCAGCAAGGGAATAGTCACGACATTCGCATAATTGGCGGCGCGCAGTTCAGAACTATTCAATTCCGAATCACCTATGGCCGCCTGGAAATCCTGAGCCCATAAGCCCAATTGCTGACGCCCCAGAATACTCAGTTCAGGCAAGCCATTGTCAGGCAAAAACTGTGGTGGGGTAATATTGTGATAGACCAGTACCTTGCGTGCCTTGATATCTTTCAACCAGGCTGAATTTTCGTAACCCAGGCTGTGATGTACCAGCAAGATATCCTCACTGGAGAGTTGCAATTCGCTGATGGACAGCACTTCATCACGCACTTCGTCTTGCACCAGATCGCAATAAATATGCGATGTGTATCCCATTTCCCGCAGCAGGCCGCGGGTAAAAAACATGCCATTACTGACGCCATCACCCTTGCCGCAGGAGGGACTGAATTGATGTATCTGCATCTTATTTACGACCTATGACTGCGTAATCCTGAGGACCGAATAATTCCTTGTTGAGCAGTGCTTCGACCTCACTGCCACCAGCCAGCATATGATCATCAGGATAAGGATGCAGGCGCAAAATCTCTGCATGAGAAAAACCGCGCTGCCTTGCCATGAACTCTGCCACTTGCGGGACGATAGGATGCAAATGGGTAGGATCGAAATAGAAGTTACAAGACCCTACTTTGAGATTTTCCGGATTCGGGGTTTCAAAAATAATCACGCCACCAGGGCATAGCGCATGGTGAGCGGCATCAAACAAGGCGATCAATTGTTCAAACGGTAAATGCTCTATGATCTGGAAGCCTGTCACTGCACCTATGCTGCCAGCAGGCTGCTCACGCAGATAGGCAATCGCATCGGCGTGGCACACCAGGAAACCCTGGTCCAGGCAAGCATTTACCATGGAGATATTCATGTCCACACCCATGGCAGGTATGCCTTGTTCATCCAGCAAGTCCAGCCATTCACCGCGGCCACAACCTACGTCGATGACCATTTTGCGTTCTTCTTTGGGCTGACTGCTGATATGCGACAGATAAGGTAAATACACTTGCAAACGCTGCTTGATATCTTCACGCGAACCGCGGAATAAAGCTTCAAATTCCAGATAAAACTGGTCCTGATCAAAATCAGATGCTGACAATTCTGCTGCCGCTACTTTTCTGACTGGTGTCAGGTCAGACATCTCACTGCTATTCACGTCTTTTACTTCTACTGCGATTGCTGGTACTGCACCAGTATTCTGCACACTGGCAGTTTGCAGACCCGCACGCATCATCAAATTCACTGAGCGCAACTGACGTGCAATGTGCAAGCGGTCAAACTGCATCAGGCGGTTACCTACATCCAGCGCATCGAACTGGTCCATGCGTTGCTGTAGTTTCAGCGACTCAAATTGGGCGAAACGTTGTTTCAGCTCTTGATGATGATGAACCTGGCTGACCAGTTGCCGGTTCAATTCATCAATCTGACTTTGCAGTTTGGCAATATCCACTTCCGTTTGAAACCGGGTGCGCGGCAAGCGCAGCAAGGCATTACACCAGGCCAGGGCATAACCCAGGCCAGGGATGCGGCGGATTTTTTGCCTTAGACCGACTGGCGTTGCTGGCTGACTGCTGTTTACTGGTACGGCCAGACCATTATTTTCCTCAGCATTGTGCTTCTCTGGCATGGTTTCCTGGAGTGATATTGTTTCAATTGCATTATCCGCTGGCAAATTCTCTTGTTCGGGAACTAATTTCTGCGGGACGGCATTCCGCCTGCTGCGCTGTATCAGGCTGGCCTTGTCAGCCAGTTGCTGTGCTTCGGACTGGGATTTATTTTTTATCGCCATATAATTCGGTAGTTTTATTCATAATTGGCGGCAAATTATCAGTTTTTAGACCGCTAAAAGGGTTTGAAGTATAAATGATGATGTAAACTGCGACGAATTTATGTAGCCAGCTCGTTTCCATGAAACTCCGTTCCCGCGCCATCATGTGAATTTATAGGTGCCAGATGCGGCCAGATGCGTCAGGGGTCCAGCCAGCCAGGTTTTCTAGTGTAGCCTATTCAGTCCTTGTCTACACTGAAGCCGCTCCTGTCAGAGTTTCCTGATTAGATATTACAATTCTATTTATATTTTATAAAATCTGCCCTGAGGGCAAAAAGAAGAAAGTTATCCATGTTATTACAGCCCGTCATTCTCTCCGGGGGTTCCGGAACCCGGTTGTGGCCGCTATCGCGTGAAAAACACCCGAAACAATTGCTTGCCCTGATAGGTGAAGAAACCATGCTGCAGGCGACTGCGACACGTGTACGCGATTTTTCAGGAAGCATAGGCGTTGCCCAGAAAATGATCGTGGTCTGTAATGAAGAATACCGTTTCATCACAGCAGAACAATTGCGCGTCGCTGGTTTTACCGATTGCAACTTGCTGCTGGAGCCCACCGGCCGAAATACTGCCCCTGCCCTGACACTGGCGGCCCTGTCTGCCGTCAGCAACGCCGAAGATGCCGTGTTGCTGGTCATGCCAGCAGATCATGTGATCAATGACAAGCAGGGCTTCCATCTGGCCATACAGCAGGGCCTGCAACAGGCCGTAGAAGGGGCCATGGTCACCTTTGGCATAGTCCCCGACAGGCCAGAAACTGGTTACGGCTACATACAGACAGGTGAAGCCTTGCCAGGCGCTGCAGTGCTCGAATTGCAAGCCTTTGTCGAAAAACCGGTACTTGAAGTAGCCCAGCAATACCTTGATGGCGGACGCCACCTGTGGAATAGCGGTATTTTCATGATGCGTGCCAGCACCTGGTTAAAAGCCATAGCGCATTTCCACCCTGCCATGTTCGCGGCCTGTCAGCAAGCCATGGACAAAGCCAGCATAGACTGCGATTTCGTCCGAGTTGACAAGGAAGCATTCCTGTCATGTCCGTCCGATTCGATAGATTATGCGGTCATGGAAAAACTGGCCCGTGACAAGGATTTGAATATCACTGGCTATGTTGTCCCTTTCAACGCTGGCTGGTCGGACGTTGGTGCCTGGGATGCGGTCTGGCAAGTCTCAGAGAAAGATGCCAACGGCAATACCGTCCATGGCGACGTCTTGCTGGAAGATTCGCGCAATTGTCTCGTCATCTCTGACAGCCGTCTGGTTGCCTGCCTGGGGCTGGAAGATGTGATCGTTGTTGAGACACCAGACGCCGTGCTGGTCACCAACAAGGCCAATACCCAAAACATCAAGCGTGTCGTGACCCGCCTGAAAGATGAAAACTATACTCAGACCGATAACCATCGCAAAGTCTACCGCCCTTGGGGACACTACGACTCGGTTGATAGTGGTGAACATTTCCAGGTCAAGCGCATTGTCGTCAAGCCGGGTGGCCGCCTGTCCATGCAAATGCACAATCATCGGGCCGAGCACTGGATCGTGGTAAGTGGCACTGCATTGGTCACCCGCGGTGAAGAGGTGATGACCCTGGTGGCAAACCAATCCACCTACATCCCGCTGGGCGTCAAGCACAGGCTGGAAAACCCGGGGCAGACTGATCTGGAATTAATCGAAGTACAATCCGGCGCCTATCTCGGCGAAGACGACATCGTCCGTTTTGATGATATCTATGGTCGTGTCGCAGGCTGATCGCCGCAAAGAAAGCAAGTTTTGAAAGCTGTACTCATTTCACTTTGGCATTACCGCCATTTTATTGTATCGTCCATCAAGGCCGAGTTCTCTGGCCGTTTTGCCCGCAGCAAACTGGGTGCCTTATGGATGATTTTGAATCCCCTGGCACAAGCCACGATCTTCGCCATCGTCTTGTCTGAGGTATTGGTCACCAAAATACCGAATATAGAAAACAAGTCTGCCTACGCGATTTACCTGATGGCGGGCATGTCGGCCTGGGGCCTGTTTGCTGAAATCATGAACCGCTGCACTACCGTGTTTATTGATTATTCAAATACCCTGAAAAAGATTTCTTTCCCGAGATTGTGCCTGCCCCTGATTGTCGGCGGCAGCGCACTCATCAATCACTTGCTGTTGCTGGCAGCGATTGCCGTGGTTTTCCTGTTCTTTGGTCATATGCCAACCATCGCCTGGCTGGCCCTGCCATTCGGCATGTTGCTGATTGTCTTGCTGGCATTTGGCCTGGGCATCATACTTGGCTTGCTGAATGTATTTTCCAGGGATGTTGGCCAGGTCATGGGCATAGTCTTGCAACTCTGGTTCTGGTTCACCCCTGTGGTTTACCTGATGGACAATATGCCCCCGCGTTTCATCGCGGTACTCAAGTTGAATCCCATGACGCCTATGGTCAAGATTTACCAGAATGCGCTGTTGTACGGGCAATTCCCGGCTCTGGCTGACTTGCTTATCCCCACCCTGATTTCATCAGGCTTGTTCTTATTCTCTTTCTGGATTTTCCGGCGTGCCAGCGCAGACCTGGTGGATGCATTATGAGTCAAATTGTCTTAAGCGTGAACGGTGTCGGGAAGTGCTACACCAAGTTCAGCGGCTTGTTGTCACGTCTGATGTACTGGGCAGGATTACCAGTAAAACCAGCCTATGAATATTGGGCAAACCGTGACATCAGTTTCAATGTGCCAGCTGGTCAGGCGGTCGCCATCATAGGTCAGAATGGCGCAGGAAAAAGCACCTTGCTAAAAATGATCACGGGCACAGTCAGGCCTACCACCGGTCATATTTCTGTTGTTGGCCGCGTCAGCGCCATGCTGGAACTGGGATTGGGTTTCAACCCAGAATTCTCGGGCAGGCAAAATGCCTACATGGCGGGCGGCCTGATGGGCTTGAGTGGCGAGCAGCTCGATCAGCTCATGCCAGGCATCGAAAGTTTTGCCGAAATTGGTGCGTTTTTTGACCAGCCCTTGCGGGTGTATTCCAGCGGCATGCAGGCGCGCCTAGCCTTTGCGGTTGCCACTGCCGTGCGCCCCGATGTGCTCATCGTTGATGAAATCCTGTCTGTTGGCGACAGCTACTTCCAGCACCGCAGCTTTGACCGCATACGCCAGTTCAAGGAACAAGGTACTTCCATCATCCTGGTCACCCATGGCATGGGAGAAGTGCGCAGCCTGTGTGACCATGTCATCCTGATCGACAAGGGCAGCGTGCTCAAGCAAGGCGCGCCTGACGAGGTCGTGGATTTTTATAATGCCATGATAGCCCGCAAGGAAAACGAAAAATTCCGCATAGAACAGCACCGTAATGAACAGGGTTGGTTACAGACCCGCTCTGGCACTGGCATGGCAACTGTGAGCAAGCTGAGCTTGCGCGACCAGGCCAGCGATCAGGTGCTGGCGGCAGCGCATGTGGGCCAAAAAATCAAGCTGGTGGCAGAAGTGCTGCTGCGTGAAGATATTCCTGAACTGGTGCTGGGGCTGATGCTGCGTGACAAACAGGGCAGCATCATCTGGGGTAGCAATACCTGGTATACCAAACAAGTGCAAAATGGATTGCGCAAGGGCGACGTCATCGAGTTTATCTTGCCCTTCGAATGTCCATTTGGTCCTGGCTCTTACTCTGTCACGACCGCCCTGACCAAGGCACAGACCCATCTCGAAGAAAACTATGAGTGGTCAGATAACCTGCTGGTGTTTGATGTCATCAATGTAGATCACCCCGAGTTCATCGGCAGCAACTGGCTAAGGGGTGAATTTGAAATCAGGAAATTGCAGGCAGGCTAAAACAACCCGAAGAGATGGACAAGCGCAGACCTATTTGCGCTGATGTTTTCGCTGATCTTCGTCGATCACTTCCTGATACAGGCGGGCATAGTGGCCAGCCATTTTTTCGGCAGTGAATAAATCCAGGTAACGCTGGCGGGCATTCTTGCCCATCTCAGCCGCTTCTTGTGGATGTGCCAGCAGGTACTCCATAGCCTGCCTGAAGGCAGCCGGATCACTCGGTGGCACGACAAGGCCCGTCTGGCCCGCAACATTGATATACGTCGTCCCTGTGCCTATTTCACTCGATATCATGGGCTTGCCATACATGGCACCTTCCAGCAAGGAAATACCAAATGCCTCGGAACGCAGATGCGAAGGGAAAGCCAGTGCAAAACACAAAGTCAGCAAGGCGACCTTGTCCGGCTCTGGCAAGGCACCGAGAAAATGGACATTCTTCAATTGCAGCTTTTCTGCCTGGCGTTTCAATTCGATTTCTTCCGGCCCATCACCCACGATGACGATAGGGATATTGGTGCCAGCGGCAGCTTCCAGCAGGATATGCAAACCCTTGTAATAACGCAGCATGCCGACGAACAGGAAGAAATTTTCTCCCACTTTCTGACGCCACTTGTCCAGCAACTCTGCTGAAGGAACAGGATAAATACTATTGTCCAGACCATAGGTAATGACCTCGGTCTTGTCCTTGTATAAACCCAGTGTAGGGCTGGTCGCCAGGTAATTGGGGGAGGTGGCAACGATGCGGTTAACGTCGCGCAAAAACTGATGCTTGAGCGGTGCATACAGTTTCAACAGATATTTTTGCCTGACGATATCCGAATGGTAAGTCACCACGCTGGGTGTCTTGACGCGTCCAAGGAAATGGGCGATGTCCATGAATGGCCAGGGGAAATGGTAATGCACCACATCTGCCTGTTTGGCCAGCTCGACCAAGCGTGAAAGTGCTGACCAGGAAAAGCCGGTAGAAGCAATTTCAAAATTCAAATGCGCCCGGTGTACCTTGTGCCCTTCAAATTCTATCAGCGGGCGGTCGGTATCACGGGTCAGCGTCAACACTTCATTTTCCACACCCAGACGTGTCGTACCCACCGCCATCTGACGGATGACTTGCTCAACGCCACCAAAGGTGTCGGGGTAATAAGTGCGGTAGAAATGCAGGACTTTCACTGTACGCGCCCTTATCCGGTCTGAACCATGCGATAAGCGGCGACTGTGTTATGCACACAGGCTTCCCAGCTCAACTCTGCTGCTCTTTGCAAACCACGCGCAATGGCAGTGGCCCGCCAGTCTTCATCTTGCAGCGCCTTTTGCAAACCCTCACGGATGCTGTCCACATCGCCTGGCTCAACCAGCATGGCGGCACCGCCTGCCACTTCAGGCATGGACGAGCAATTGGATGTCAACACCGGAACGCCGCTGGCCATGGCCTCGGCAATCGGCAGGCCAAAGCCTTCATACCAGGATGGGTAAGTAAACAAACGGCAACCAGCATACAAAAGCGGAAGCCAGTGCTGATCAATAAAGCCCAGATATTTCAGCCAGCCCTCGCTCTGCCCTTTGGCAATCTCATCATGGATATCATCGCTTTGCCAGCCGGCGCCACCAGCCAGCACCAGCGGCCAGCGCTGGCGTATCTCCACAGGCAAGGCACGGTAAGCCGCCAGTAAATTGCCAAGATTCTTGCGCGGTTCTATGGTAGAGACAAAAAAGCTATAGCCGTTTGGCTGCAAGCCGATTTGCTGCAAGACCGGTGCGGTTTCTTCGGCGCTGTAAGGATGAAACAAGTCATCCACACCAAGGGGAATGGCAACTACCTTTTCCGGCCCCAGCTTGAAATGCTCCATGACTTCCAGGCGCGTTGCCAGCGAATCGGTCAAGACCAGATTGGCACGCTCTACTGATTGCGGAATGGAAGCCAGGGCACGTTCTATCCTGGTCTTGGGATGCCACTGCGGATAACGATAAATGGAAAGATCATGCAAGGTCACCAGGCTGGGCAAATTGCTTTTGGGGACAAAATAATTGGGGCTATGAAAAATCGCGTTTGACAAACTGTTCAGGCGTTTTCCTGCCAACACGGGCATGAGCTTGCCATACCATTGCGAAAAAAAACGCATGCGACCCAGTTGCTGGCGTAGCTTTGCCTTGTAACTGAAACGCACAGGTTCAAAAGACTTGAGGCTTAGGGCGGAATAATCACGCGAACCAGACAAATCATAATCTGGCAAAGTGCGCCAGAATCCATCTGACAGATATCGTACCGAGTCAATATTTGCCTGTGCTGGCAAGCGTGTCGCCAGCTCCCAGGCATAGCGACCTATACCAGCCAGCGGCTGGTTGATCGCTTCTATTGACAGCACAATGTTCATGCAGTGGCCTCATGTCGCAGCATCCACGCCAGTGTGTCGCGCAAGGCGATTTGCGGCAGGTCGCCTATGCACGCCTGCAATCGGTGGCCATTACCCATGAGTTTATGCACATCATTGGCTCGCACAAAGGCCGGGTTGACGCGGACCTTGATTTCATAGCCAGCCAGTTCACTGGCCATTTGCATGACTTCACGCAAGCTGTAAGCCGCGCCGGAGCAGATATTGAATGTTTCGCCAGCAGGTGCTTTTTCCAGCAAACGGGCATACGCCACGGCGACATTGCGGACATCAGAAAAATCCCTGGCCACATCAAGATTGCCCAGTTCGATTTCGCTGGCCTGACGACGGTAGTGATTGATGATTTTCGGCAGCAGGAAATTTTCAGTCTGACCAACCCCAGTGTAATTAAAAGGCCGTGTCACGATGATGGGCAGTTTATCCATCCACAAGCGCGCCACATGTTCCATCGCCAGTTTGCTGACGGCATAGTCGTTGGCAGGCATGGCTGGTTCGCTCTCGGCCAGCACTTCAGACGCGGAATTGCCATAAATATTGGCACTGCTTGCTACCAGCACGGCGCGTGGTTTCTTGTCCAGCGCTGCCAGTGCTTCCAGCAAATTGCGCGTTCCGACGATATTCACGCGATAAATTTCATCAACATCACCATGCACGACCGAGGAGATGGCAGCCAGGTGCGCGACGACATCTGGTTGTATCTCTTGAATCGCCACGCGTAAAGCTTGTTTGTCGCACAGGTCTACTGCATAGTGCCCCTGGTTTTGGGTTTCCGTGCCATGCGTAGTGCCGAACACCTGGTATCCGGCCCTGCTCAATTCCTGCGCCAGATAACGCCCTGTAAAACCTTTAATACCTGTTATCAGGGCACGTGGAGTAGTCGACATTTCAGAACGATGCGCCATTCTCATTACGGCGCAAATCGGCATCGACCATCATCTGGCACAGTTCTTCCAGCGTTGTCTTTGGTTCCCATCCCAGCACATTTTTTGCCTTTGCCGGATCACCGATCAACAGCTCAACTTCCGCAGGACGATAGAATTTAGGATTCACGCGTACCAGCAATTTGCCGGTTTTTGCGCAGGTCGCAGTCTCATTCTCACCTTCGCCCGACCATTGCAATTGTATGTCGGCAGCCTTGAAAGCCATGGTGACAAAGTCACGTACGGTTTCTGTGCGGTTGGTCGCCAATACAAAAGTATCTGGTTTGTCGGCTTGCAGCATACGCCACATGCCCTCTACATATTCCTTGGCAAAGCCCCAGTCGCGCTTGGCATCCATATTGCCAAGTTCCAGCACATCGAGTTTGCCGAGCTTGATCTTGGCGACGGAGTCAGTTATTTTGCGCGTCACGAATTCACGGCCACGCAATGGCGATTCATGATTGAACAAGATGCCGCTACAGCCAAAGATGCCATAGGATTCACGATAATTGATCGTCATCCAGTGGGCATACAATTTGGCCACGCCATACGGGCTGCGCGGATAAAATGGGGTCGACTCTATCTGTGGCACAGCTTGCACTTTGCCAAACATTTCTGACGTCGATGCCTGATAAAAACGAATTTCCGTATTCACGATACGTATCGCTTCGAGCAAATTCAGTGCACCGATACCAGTAATTTCTGTTGTCGTCAGTGGCTGTTCAAACGATACGCCAACAAAACTTTGTGCTGCCAGATTGTATACTTCAGTCACACCAGTCGTTTGCAACAGGCGTATGCTGGCCGACAAGTCGGTTAGATCATATTCGACGAGGTGCAATGCCGGGTGAGTATCTATACCCAACTCTTCTATGCGCCAAAAATTGACTGAACTGGTACGGCGATAAGTGCCGTAGACGGTATAGCCTTTTTCCAATAGCAATTGAGCCAGATAGGCTCCGTCCTGACCAGTAATACCAGTGATTAACGCTTTTTTACTCATTCAAGAAAACCTCTTCGCCACGGCGAACATTCAAAATTCTTCTTTTAACCAGATATTGGACCGCCAGTTCGAATTTATCTGTGACAGCGGTCACAATCTGTCTACAGTTGAACAGTATACAATGAGTGCTCGCCGCACTGCGGAAAAATAATGAAAGCGCTTGTAAAAGATAGGTTTTTTACAATAGCTTACCTCCACCTCAGTGCCTCAGTATCAGTTCTCCCTGTACAGAGCTGGGCAATACCATTCAGGGTATTGCCATTTGTGCCCTATTCCAGGCTATACCGCCCCATAGCGCTGACGATATTGCTCAACAGCATCTTTATATTGAGACAATTGTTCGCCTGCCTCTGCTATTGACAGGTAATCAAATAAATCATTTAGATTGGCAATTGCCGCCACCGGCATGTCATAGGCCAGGCCTACCTCTTGAGCAGCAGAATGTGCAGACAGGGCATCGTCCTTGCCAGAACGCTCCATGCGGTCCAGTGCAATCAATACCGCACAAGGTGTGGCACCTGCTGCCCGTATCATTTCTACTGACTCACGCACAGAAGTACCAGCCGAGATTACATCGTCAATGATGACGACCTTGCCAGCCAATTTGGCACCAACAATGCTGCCGCCTTCGCCATGGTCCTTGGCTTCCTTGCGGTTATAGGCAAAAGGCACATTGCGCCCCTTGCGGGCCAGCGCCACCGCAGTGGCCGACGCCAGGGTAATACCCTTGTAAGCCGGGCCAAACAGCATATCAAACTCAATGCCGGAATCAATCAGGGTTTGTGCATAAAAGTCGGCAATGCGACCTAGATTGGCACCGTCATTGAACAGACCAGCATTAAAAAAATAGGGGGAAGTGCGTCCTGCCTTGGTGACAAAGCTGCCAAATTTCAGCACACCGGCATCAACTGCAAAATGTATAAATTCCTGCCTCAGATTACTTGACATATACTTGCCTTAACATTAATTATGAAATAATGACGCGCCATGCTTAACCAAGCATAACATGCTATAAAATGCCTATTGTGTGAGAATTGTCTGCCACCAGCCCCTTGCCAATTCATCAATATTCATACTGCCGGTAGCAAGCGCCTTGATACGCGCAGGATCAAGACTAATTTCCAGTACCGGTATCCCCATTTCAAGCATCAACTGCCCGACCGCGGAATTGCCTTTGTCTGTTCCGCTGGACTGTGTCTCAGATGCAGCCAGCACCTTGATATACACATCAGCAGGATGCAAATCAATCGCTTCGTCAGGATTTGATAAAGATGGCAACTCCAGCAATTGACAGGCAAGTTCATTGGCGTAGCGTAGCACTGACTTATTGTCTGACTTCAGCAGCTCACAACGCCAGTATGTCGGTGTAGTCATAATCAACTGCTTCAGCATCAGCGTCAATGCCTGCTCCGGCAAAGCAGCTTTCAGGGCATCAATATCAAACAGGGCGCGGGCGCAAGCAGGCTTGGCCTGGTTGGACACCATATTCCTGGCCAGTGACATCAAGTCCGCCTCAGCCACCGGGCCATCCAGCGTGGCAATCCGGTTCAAGCTTCGCTCAAAGCGGCTGGCAGGTGCATTTCTATGCGCCAGCTCGACAAAATCAAAATACTGCCGCCCTACCTTGTGCGCCACGTGATACTCATGCATATACTCAACAGCCCTGGCACCCAGCTCTTTTCTTAGTAGAGGATTAGACCTGAGTTCCACCATGCTGGTCAGCAGGGTGGCAACATCTACCTCATCAGCCAGCTTGACCAGGGCATCGGCTGGCAATTCTGCCATGGCGCCATTGCCATTGATGATCGTTGGTATGCCATAGGCCATGCAATCAAGCACGGTATATGAAGATTCGCCACGCGAGAGGCCGCGTAATTGCACGCCTGCATCGGCAGCATGCAAATAGGTCTGGAACAATTCAGGATCGGCAAAACCAGTAATGGTAATGCGATCAGCCAGGCCACGGTCCTTGATATCCTGCAGCAGTTGCATGCCGTATTTGCCGCCATCATTTTTGCCGACAAAGACCAGATGACAATGACTATCTTTTGCCATCGCTGATTGCAGCCAGGCTTCCAGCACCAGATGATTCAGCTTGGTGGGGCCCATGAGGCCAAAGGAACACATCAGAAAATCATCGTCACCCAGGCCCAGACGCTGGCGTGCTGCGCTGCGTTCTGACTGGTAAGGCAGCTTACGCATATGGGGGATACGGGTCCAGTTCTGCGTCGCATTTTCTCCATACCATTGTCTTGCCAGCTTCATGGAAAATTCAGAATGCACGATGACAGCCTGGGCCGCGTCCAGCATCTGATAATTACAAGGATACTTCCAGATAATCTGGCTCAGGTCTTCGGTATTTTTGGTTTCCAGCAAAGCTTGCAGACCATGCGATTCATACAGTGCCTGCGCCCAAATTTGCGGACGTTCCGCCGTCATGTCCAGATGCGCCAGCAAACCGCTGAGGAAGAAATCGTGCAAGACCACGATGCCGGGATAGCGCGCCAGCATATCCAGCATATAGGTGTGGTAAGTGGAATTGCCGAGGTTATACAAGACGCGCTGATAGCGGTCTGCATGCTGTTCAAACCATTGCCATGAGCGCACAGGAAAATTGGCCGCCAGCCAGGGGTCACCAATTTCTTGCTGGTCGACGATCAATTCTATGTCGTAATACACAGCCAGTTCAGGCAAGAGTTCGGCGCTGAAATCAGCGATGCCAGAACGCTCAGGTGGCAAAGGCGAGAAATACGCCAGGCGCGGCTTGATCTGGTCTTGCAACTGGCTGACGAACACCGCCTGCTTGCTGCACTGATATTCATGCTGCGCCTCGAATGCGCTGATGGCAGTTTTTGCCGATGCATCCCAGGAGAATTTCTTCGCCTGCTGCACTCCATGTTCACGCAAACTCTGCAAATAGTTTTCGTCTGTCAGAGCGCTTAGCATCTTTCCGGTAATGGCTTGCTCATCGTAAGGATTGAACAAGGCATCTTCACGACCTATCACTTCAGGCAGACTGCTTGTATTGGAAGCAATCACCGGCGCGCCGCAAGACATGGCTTCCAGCGCAGGTAAGCCAAAACCCTCATGCCAGGACGGGAAGACAAACAATGTGCAAGCGTGATACAGCAATGGCAAATCTTCATCAGCGACATAGCCGGTCAGGATCACGTCATTGCTGGCCAGGCCAGCATCCGCCGCCAGTTTTTGCAAGCGCACGCGATCAGCATCCTGCACACTGCAAACAATCGCCAGTTGATAATTTTTACGTACATCGCCTGGCAGTTTGGCGAAAGAGCGTATCAATGCTTCGACATTTTTTCGCAAGTCGATACCCCCGGTATACATCACGTAGGGACGTTGCAAACCAAAGCGATTTTTGATTTCCTGTAAGACCACAGGATCAGGGTCTTGCACATAAAATCTGTCATCGACTGCCGAGGAAATATTCACGATGCGTTCAGGTGGCAAGTGCAGACATTCCAGGCCCTCGCGCCTTGAGGATGCCGAAATGGCCAGCAACAAATCGGCACGCTTGAGTGCCTGAATTTTTCTCAGATACCATGCCTTGACCTGTTCGTTTTCAAGATAAGGCTTGGCATTGATGAGAGGGATCAAATCATACAACGTCACGGCAGTTGGCTGATACTCGCCATTCAATCCCACGCTGCTCAGTGCATCATCGGTCAGGCCTTCAAACAGGCTGCTGACGTGGACAATATCGGGCCGCCATTCTGCCAGTGCCTGCTCACGCACCAGTTCACCGGCACGGGTACGCCAGCGGTTGCGGTGATCGAGTTCGCTGACTGGCCCTGGGCTTTTCCAGTAATGAATGTGCTGTGGTGCGATCAAATGGCCGAAGGCTTGCCTGACTGGCTCCAGGCTATCGGCAAACAGGCTATTCAATAGCAAGTGCACTTCATGGTTGCCAGCATTGCTTGCCATCGCCTGCGCCAGGGCCAGCGAATATCTGCCTATGCCGCGATGACGACTGCCAGTTGACTGGCAAGCTTGTAAATCAATGAGAATACGCATCTGGTAACCTGTTTATTGCTGGCGAATTATTTCTGTCTGGAGCTTGTCGAATATGATTTGTGCTTTTGCGGAGAGGCGCGCATCTGTGGCTCTCCTGGACTGCGTATAAGCCTGTTTGCCAGCAGAAACCACCTGGGGAGCCAGGCGGGGTTGCAAACCCTTTCTCACCCTGCGCTCTATACCTGGGAAATATTTCAATATTCTTAGTGCCAGATTCTTGATGGCAGGAATCGCCACCACCCGGCGCACCATTCGCCCCGGCAAGCTGCGCAGGCTGAATCTGGTATTTTTCAGGGAAGATATTGTTCTTGTTACATACCTGAAAGGCGCAGTCATCTTCCAGGAGCTACTGGAGTACACAGCATCAAGTTCTGCACGCAATTGCTTTTCGTTCATGATGTATCAAGAAAATGATTCAGACACTAGAACTCACTCCATCAATAGGGATGAGATCTAAAAAGAACGCAAGTATAAACCAAGCGCCTTGCCAGCCCCGGCAAACTTAATCAAGCTTTTGTATATCTGCTATGCTGGTAGGAGTTTTTGACTCTTTCCGCAAAAAAATCATGACAAAAATCATCTCCGCGAATCTGAATGGCATACGTTCTGCCGCCAAAAAAGGCTTTTTTGAATGGATGCAAAAGGAAAACCCTGATGTCGTCTGCGTGCAAGAGTTGAAAGCCCAGGAGGCAGACATGACACCGGATTTCCTGAATCCGCACAAATATCATGGTCATTTTCACTATGCCGAGAAGAAAGGCTACTCCGGCGTAGGCGTGTATAGCAAGATAGAACCGGATGCCGTCAAAATAGGTTTTGGTTGCCCGGAATTCGACGCCGAAGGCCGCTATGTGCGCTGTGATTTTGGCAAGTTAACCGTGATTTCCCTGTACTGCCCTTCAGGCTCATCCTCGCCTGAACGGCAGGAAGCCAAGTTCCGTTTCATGGAAATGTTTTACCCCCATCTGCAACAGTTGATTGCCGAAGGCAGGGAAATCATCATCTGCGGCGACTGGAATATCGCACACAAAGAAATCGATTTGAAAAACTGGAAGAGCAATCAAAAGAATTCCGGTTTCTTGCCTGAAGAACGCGCCTGGATGACGCGCCTGTTTGATGAACAGGGCTGGCTGGATGTATACCGCCACCTGCACCCGGAAACCACGGGCGAAGCCTATACCTGGTGGAGTAACCGCGGCCAGGCCTGGGCGAACAATGTGGGTTGGCGTATCGACTACCACGTCGCCACCAGCGGCATAGGCAAACTGGCGCATACTGCTGCGATCTACAAGGAAGCACGTTTCTCTGATCACGCACCGCTGATCATCGAATACAAATAGGCTGTAGTGTCTTTAGTACTTTTTTCCCTGAATTAAAAAAGCCCGTCAGTACGATTGACGGGCTTTTTTCATGTCCAGATCAGTCTGGCAAACGCTTCACACGGTCACGTTTGACTTCCGTCAATTTGCTACCCTGCTCGCGCACATACGACTCAAAAGCTTCCAGGTCACGGCCTATCAGCTCCTTGTCTTTAGCTTGCTTCAAAACCGCAAAACCATCACCACCATCGGCAATAAAGCTGTTCACGATCACGTTGTATTGCTGGTTCAAGTCCAGCGGCTTGCCCTTGATTTTCACATCCTTAACCCGCTCGTTGATCGCGGCATGCGGGTCATAGCTATAGCTGAGTGTGTGGGAGACGAACAGTTTCTTGGGTTCATTCACTTCACGGCCCAGCCACTGCTGTTGCAGCAAAGTCAGGATGTTGGCACCGGTCAGTTTGACGCGCACCAGATTATTGCCAAAGGGTTGCACCGCATACAGGTCACCATAAGAAACCGCTACCGGGCCGCTGGCCTTGCCGGATGGCAGGTCACTGCGTATGCCACCTGCATTCATGAAAGCAACGTCGGCACCGCCGGCATGCTGTCCATGATGCAGTTGCGAATCAGCGATGATGTTACCGAGGGCGCTATCAAACACACCCGCTTCGCTATTGCGTGACAAGGGAGCGCTCAGGTTGACGATAGGGCGCTGGCGCAAGCCTGCGGTTTGCGCGGCGACCTGATCCACCAGTTGCTTGGCTGCTGGGTCGGCCTGCAATGCATGCTGGTCTATCAAATGATTGACAGCGGCGGTGTTGACTACCTGATTGGTCTTGCGGTCTATCGTCAGGGTTGATTCTGTCAGGAAGGAACCATAACTACGTCCCTGCACAACCAGTTTGCCATCTATCTTGCAGGTATAACCTTGGTGTGAATGACCGGAAACGATGAGGCTGACAGCCTTGTCGAGTTTTTTTGTGATGTCGATGATAGGCCCCTGCAAACCTTCGCAACGATAGCTGGGATCAGTTTCCGCCCCTTTGTAGATGGCGCCCTCATGTATCAACACCACGATCGCGGCAACACCCTGTTTTTGCAATTCAGGCACGTAACGATTGATGGCAGTCGCTTCATCTTCAAAGCGCAAATGCTTGACCGCATCCCCAGCAACCAGATTAGGTACATCAGCAGTCACGGCACCAATAAAACCTATCTTGACATCACCCACCTGGCGTATCACATACGGCGTCAGCCACGGTTTGTTGCTGCCGACTTCATGGATATTCGCGCCGAGGTAAGAGAATTTTGCCCCCTTGAAATCCGCATAGGTGCAGCCAGTCGTGGGGCACTCACCTTTGATTTTACGCATCAGGTCTGCCGTACCATTATCAAACTCGTGGTTGCCAACAGCCGTCGCCGACAGATCCAGGCGATTCAAGGCTTCGATGACAGGCTCATCCTTCATCAAGGCAGAACCCATGGGTGATGCGCCTATCAAATCACCGGCACCAACCAAGATGCTGGCACCAACAGCCGTGCGACGCTCTTTAAGCTTGGTCGTCAAATACGCATAGCCACCCGCCGGGACAGTGACACGCTTGGAAGGGTCAGCACCATCCACTTTTGTCGCGACATACGGCACAGGTTGATCTGCCTGCAAGTTGCCATGGAAATCATTAATACTGAAGATAGTGATTTCAGTGGTATTGGTTTTGTTTTGTACCTGCTGTGAGGCACAAGAAACCAATAAGAACGTCGAAACAATTACTGCTAGAGTTTTTGGCGTATGCATACATTTGTTCATTCGTGAAGTAAATAGGCCTGCAACAAATTCACTGTTGCAGGCCCAGAATACTACTGCTATTTTTTTGACAATTTCACATCAATAAATTTGCGAGAGTCTTAAAAGTCCGCTTGCAAAGTCATCGACGCCAAACGTGGCGCACCCATGTAATAGAAGACACCTGCTGCTGCATTCACTTTCGATTGAGAATTAGAGTTGCGATATTTTTCATTGAAAATATTGCTTATGCTAAAACGCAATGTAGGTTTTTTGAACCAGCTAGTGTTTGCAAATTGATAGCCAGCATCCAGACCAATCAACGTATAAGCCGGCACTTCTTCATCATTCACCAAAGTCGCTTGCTGTGAGCTGGTATATTTCGCTTTCAATCGCGCATACCATGCACCTGTTTCATATTGTGCACTCAAACCCAGTTTCCATTCTGGCGTACCAGGAATACTTTTTCCTGCTGTTGGCAGAATGGTGGTTTTGTTGAAAACCAGATTATCTTTGATTTCACTCTTGGCATAACCAGCGGAACCATAGAATGACCAACCATTAACTGGTGTATTGCCCAGCTCTACTTCAAAACCTTTGGTTTTTACATTACCTACGTTGCTAAGGCTATTTGTGTTGGTAACCGGATCATAGGCTGTTGCCTGGCGATCACGGAAGTCCACATAATAGACTGTTGCTTGCGCTGTCAGTTTATCGCTTTGATGACGATAACCAATATCCAGATTAAATGCAGTTTCAGCTTTGACATCCACTGGTAATACAGGCTTGCCATTTACCAATTGCAATCTTTCGTACACGAAATTTGGCGGAGCCTTCATATTCTTGGCCAAACTTGCAAACACTTGGTTATTGTTATCTATTTGGTAGCGAGCTCCCAATTGCGGCAATATTTCTGAATACGTTTTTTGCAGGTTGTAACCGACTGGTGCAGCTTCACTGGCGTAGCTTGTGAAATCACGCTTCATGGTTGGTGCACGTATACCAATATTGATAGACAACTTGTCGTTCATCAGACTAATGGTGTCTTGCGCAAAGAATTGATAACCAGTACTAATTGTTTTTTGGTCACGAGATTGATAAGGCGTTCCATCTGGACGTGTAATACGGCCTTCTTTCAACCAGATATCGTTGGCATTACCATTGTCATCAACTTTTACCATCGTACCAAACTGCTCATGTGAAGCGCGTTCGTACCAGAAACCAGCCAACAACTGGTGATTGTCGATGTTATGAATCACCTGCGCAGTCACACCAGGACGGTTTGTTCTGGTAACACTGCTGTTTGCAACGATCACACGGTCCAGCGTATCGCCATCACCGTTCAAATCTACGCCGGCAATGTTTCTGCCAGATGCGCGATCAAGGAAAGCATTTTCTGCTTGCAATTTTTGCTGATTACCGCCAGTGCCATAGCCATACCAGTAATAGGGTGTGACCTTGATGTCGGTATTTTCACCCAATCTGAACTTGCCTGTCGCAGAGGCGATGACGTTTTCAAAAGGATTTTTGGTCAACTGATAATAAGCATCACCAAATGCGGAATTGACATCACTGTCAGCCTTGCCCTTGGTTGGCTTCACATGACCAACAAATTTGGTAGCGTAGTCATAGTTATAGCCAAACTTGGCCAGGTCTGCCAAATTGAAGGAACTGATATTTTGATTGATCGCACGGTTGTACAGAATAGTACCGTTGATCGAATTAAATTTATCGAAATCGGTACGGAACCCGATATCTACGTGATTACGGTCTGCGCCGCCTTCGCCCTTCCATTTGTCGGCTTGTGCGTGCGATGCGGAAATGAAAAAGCGGGAACGTCCGTCAGACCAAAGACCTGTATCATAACGAACGTAGGTCTTGGACATATTCAGACCACCGATAGTCTGTGCAACGCGAACTCGCTTTTCTTTTGCTGGATCGCAAGTAGTAATACCAAAGTTACCACCGGTAGCACCAATTTGCGGAGAGTCTACGTCCGTTGACCCTTGAGTCACAAATTGAGTACAGGTATTTTCCTGATCAACGAATTCTTGCGGATAGACAGCAAAATTACCGGAATCATTCACAGGCACGCCATTGATCGTGGCACCGATCTGGTCACTATTAAAACCGCGCAGTGTCAAGCCACCACCGAACAAACCCGTTGCATCGTGATTGAAACTATTCACTGCAGGCATTAATTCCAGCGCTTCATAAGCATTGCCTGTAGGACGCTGCTTGGCCAATTCTTCAGCTGTGATGGTACTACGTGCTTTTGGTGCATTTTCTTGCACCATCAAACCCATACCGACTTTTTTGCCAGTGATGGTGACGCGGTTTGCATCTGTAGGCTCAGTGGATTCTGCCTGTTGTGCATAGGCAGTAGACATACTCAGGCATGCCAGTTGACATGCCACAGCAACCATCGACAAACGCGATGGAAATGCAGACGATTTATTTAATTGTTTCATTGAAGCTCCCGAATCATTTTACAAATGGAAATAAAAATTAGTGCAAAACCCCGTTTATCATCTCAAGCCACCGCAACTGCGTGATGACATGTCCTTCACAGCATCTTTTTTGCCAATATTTTTGGCATTTTTTTGTAACTGGTTGTAATTCCACAACAAACACCTGCGATGACATGTCACATTAGAAATAGCGTTTATCACTATTTGCCTGCGCAAACGATTGCTTTCTTTGGAAACATACTATTTCAAATGACGCAATCGATTGCTATTTCTAAACAAAAAACAGACGGACCTTTTTACAGTGCGTCTATCTCCTAGTGACATCTTTAACCTTGAGCAATTTGCCGGGGCAAATGTCTGTCGATCAGATATTTTGATATGTGAAAATAGTCTAACACATAAAATTTTGAACTTGCAGAGTGTCCCATCCAATTATTAAAGGATGATGACAAAGTGGTTTTCACTACAATATTCTGTCACAATTGCGCGACAAATTGCCAAAAACATACTATTTTTGAATTGAAATTAGCTTATTTTGCCGAATATACAATGGGAGCAATCCCGTTGACATTGGTTTGGTATGGCGGAAGTGCGCTCAAGCTGACGCCTTTTGCTTGGGCGTAGAGTGGCATCACTTCAGGGAAGTGGTTGCGAATTTCTGCGATGCGGGTAGTGCCTGCGGGGTGTGTGGACAGCCATTGTGGAGGGGCGCTTTTGTTCAGCATACCCATTTTCTGCCACAGGGCGACACCGGCGCGTGGGTCATAGCCAGCTCTGGCGGCAATGTCGAGGCCAACGATGTCTGCTTCGGTTTCATCTGAACGGGAAAATGCCAGCATGCCAAATTTGGCAGCACCACCAGCCAGGCCACCGGCCAGATTGGGATCATAGCCTTTTGCACCTGCCCACAATTCCACCAGTTTGACACCTATATTGGCAGCGACAGCCTTACCGGCACGTTCTGCACCATGCTCACGCAGTGCATGGGCAATTTCATGGCCCATGATCATGGCTACTTCATCATCGGTGAGTTTCAGGGTATCAAGGATACCGGAGTAAAAAGCGATCTTGCCACCGGGCATGCAGTAGGCATTCACTTGTTTGGAGCCTATCAGGTTAACTTCCCATTTCCACTGCCTTGCACGCTCGTTCCATTTCAGGGCATGCGGGATCAATTTGTCAGCGATTGCGCGCAGGCGTATGACTTGAGGATGATTGGCTGGGCCCAGGGCATTTTTTTGTTCTGCTGCCCGCATGGTCTGTGCATATTGCGTAGCGGCCTGGCCTTCGAGCGCGCCAGTTGGTGCCAATTTGCGCATGATGGACATGTCACCTACCTTGACACCTTCCTGTTGCGCATTGTTTTGTGCGTAAGCAGGCGCGCCCAGTGCAAACAGGCTGGTAAATACAAGTGCGGTGTGGCTCAGTTTCATGGCTAATGCAGGACAAGAAGATACGCAGAATGATAAGCGCAAATGGGAGCCATCGACATTTTTTTAAAGACCCAGCCTCATTTAAAAATTTAAGGCTGGCCTTGTCATCCCGTTTCCAGGTTTCTTTCGATCACTCACGCAAGTATTTCTGCAGCTATTGTAAATATTTAAATATTTCTGGAAAGTAAATTCATATACCTCTACTTATCCTATTCACGCTCTGGCAACGAGTGGCTGGGGGCAAGATACATATTGCAAATATGAAAACAAGCTCCACGAATCCACTCCCCAATCAGCCCTCAACCAGGCGCTTTCAGTGCATCGATTTCCTGCGCGGCGTAGCAGCGCTGCGCATGATTTACCAGCATACAATTTATTTTTGCGGCTATGGTTCAGGCAAATATCAGCTTGAATGCCATGAAAGTCACTTTCACCCATTTCTTTTCAAAGCGAATTGGCCTAGGAGAGATAGGCATCTTTATCTTTCTCATTGTGAACGGCTTTGGGAAGAACCGTCTATTGCACTAGGAAAAAAATCGAACGACAACGCCAGGAAATCCTGCTCCCACAAACTTAGGCGCGCAAACTTCCTGCCCTGCTCAACACTAAACACCTGAACGAATGGCAGCCTATTTTTTTCGCAAGCGGAAAACTGCCAGGCTGCCACGTAAATTGGGTAACCAGGTCACTGGCTTGCCTTCATGCAGAGCGACGCATTCAAGCACATTCAGACCCACTTCATTGGCCAGGTCGGAGAAATCATAAATCGTCGCACAGCGTACGTTAGGTGTGTCATACCATTCATAGGGCAGGGATTTTGAGACTGGCATCTTGCCGCGCAACAAGGCAGTACGGTGAGGCCAGTAACCAAAATTGGGGAAAGAAACTATCGCCTCCTGCCCTACCCTGGCGATGTCACGCAACAAGGGTTCGACATGCTTCATCATCTGCAATGAGGACAGGCACATGACGGTATCAAAGGCATTATCTTCAAACATGCCCAGCCCGTTTTCCATATCCTGCTGTATGACATTCACGCCACGTGTGGCGCAGGCGAGTACCTTGTCGTCGGCGATTTCTATGCCGTATCCACTACATTGCTTGTCGCTTTGTAGATAATCAAGCATGACGCCATCACCACAGCCGACATCCAGCACTTGTGCTTGCGGCTTGATCCAATGGGCGATGAAAGCAAGGTCTGGTCGCAAAACTTTTAATTCGGCAAAATTCATGCTGCTGCTCCCAACAATTCGGCCTGCAATTCTGCATCTATACGCCGGTAATAGGCTGCAATCAGATTCAGGTAACGCGAGTCATCCAGCAAGAAGGCATCATGGCCATGCGGTGCATCGATTTCTGCGTAACTGACTGTCCTTTTATTGCTGACCAGGGCCTTGACAATTTCGCGGCTGCGCTCAGGTGAAAAGCGCCAGTCAGTCGTGAAAGAAGCGAGCAAAAACTTGGCCCTGGTGTGCGCCAGTGCTTTGGAGAGATCGCCGCCAGTATGGCGGGCTGGGTCAAAATAATCGAGGGCCTTGGTGATCAGCAAATAAGTATTCGCATCGAAATAATCCGAGAATTTATCCCCCTGATAGCGCAGGTAGGATTCAATTTCAAAATCCACGCCATAACCAAACTGATAGTCGCCGCCTTTCAGATCACGGCCAAATTTTTCTGCCATATCATCGTCAGACAAATAGGTGATGTGGCCTATCATGCGCGCTACCCGCAAGCCACGGCGCGGTACTACGCCGTGGGCATAAAAATCACCGCCATGAAAATCGGGATCCGTCAAAATCGCCTGGCGCGCCACATCATTGAAGGCAATATTTTGTGCTGACAATTTGGGAGTAGAGGCCACTACCACACAATGACGCAAGCGATCCGGATACAAAATGCTCCAGGCCAGCGCCTGCATGCCACCAAGTGAGCCCCCCATGACTGCCGCAAATTGTTGTATGCCAAGACGGTCTGCCAGCCTGGCTTGCGCATTGACCCAGTCTTCCACTGTCACTACCGGGAAGTCAGCACCATACGGTTTGCCAGTCGCGGGGTTGGTATGCATGGGGCCTGTGGAGCCAAAACAGGAACCCAGGTTATTCACGCCGATGACAAAAAATAGATTGGTATCGACGGGTTTGCCCGGCCCGACCATATTGTCCCACCAGCCCAGATTCTTGGGCTGGTCAGCATACACGCCAGCCACATGGTGAGAGGCATTGAGGGCATGGCAAATCAGGACTGCATTGGACTTGTCTGCATTCAGGCTACCATAGGTTTCCACCATCAGGGTGTAGCCTGCAATCGAGGTACCGTTTTGCAAGGCCAAGGGCTCATCGAATTGAAACGCTTGTGGCGTCACGATGCCAACTGATCCAGGTGAGGATGACATACACTCTTCCATAGGGACTTAACCCATTATCAAAAAACTCAGGAAGGCTAAAAGGTGGGCTGAATGTGGGAAGTGGAAAGCTGCATTCAAGCTCGCTTTAGCCGTATTTATCATTCGGGATGTTTTCCGAACCGCGCCCGCAAGCTGATTCTCAAATCGGCGCAATAGGTGAAGGATAAACCAAGTCTGGCACCGAGGTCAAACTCCAGTGCCGCAACAGCCACCATTTTAATGGAGTGTTGGCGACAGCGCCCCCATGGCAGCCAGGGTTTCCCTGATCGTTGTTGAATCATAGCTGCGCAGGATTTTTTTCACATGGCCCTGCAAGGCATCAAGCCGGGTGTTCAGTATCTCTTGTTTAATTTCTGGCAACAACGCTGCCGGCATGGACAATTCACGGAAACCCATACCCGCCAGCAGGCGTGTCAGCCGGATATCCCCGGCCATGCCGCCGCAGATGGAGACCGGTATGCCTGCCCTGTCGCCAGCGGTAATGATCATTTGCAAGAGCTGCAAAATAGCGGGGTGTAAATCATCGTACAAATGGGCAACTTCATGGTCTGCCCTGTCGATTGCCAGGGTGTATTGAATCAGGTCATTGGTGCCAACAGACAGGAAATCGAGTTTCTTGACAAACATGGGCAATGACAAGGCTGCCGCCGGGATTTCTATCATGGCGCCGATGGCAATCTCTGCATCAAAGTCCTTGCCTTCCTTACGTAGCTCACTCTTGGCCTGTTCTATCATGGCCAGGGTCTGGTCTATCTCGAAACCATGGGCCATCATCGGTATCAGTATCTTGACCTTGCCAAAAGCCGAAGCACGCAGGATGGCGCGCAATTGCGTCAGGAATAATTGTGGCTCTGCCAGGCAATAGCGGATAGCGCGCAAACCCAGTGCCGGATTGAGAATATTGTGTTCTGTCGTGTCCAGCGGCTTGTCTGCACCCACATCCAGCGTGCGTATTGTGACTGGCCTGCCCTTCATGCCCAGCACTGCAGTGCGGTAAGCATCAAACTGTTCTTCTTCGGTCGGCAACTTGTGTTGCTGGCCGCTGCTTTCCATGAACAGGAATTCTGAACGGAACAGGCCTACCCCGCTGGCACCTGCTTCCAGCGCGTGAGCGGCATCTTGTGGCAGTTCTATATTTGCCAGCAAGGTAATTTCGACACCGTCTTGCGTGATTGCAGGCGTCTTTTTGAGCTTGTGGAGTTTTTTCCTGGCCTTGGCCAGTAATGCCTGACGTTCACGATATTGTTCCAGCACCAGGGTGCTAGGGGCAACAATGACGACACCAGCGTCACTGTCGATAATGAGCCAGTCGTCCTGATCGATAAGTCGTGACGCATTGCCCATACCTACGACTGCCGGTATGCCCAGGCTGCGCGAAACGATGGCGGTGTGGGAATTTTGCCCACCTTCATCGGTCACAAAACCGGTAAAGGCAACATCGCGGAACTGCATCATGTCGGCGGGTGAAATATCCCTGGCGACGACGATCATATTGGCATTGCGTTCGTCAATACCGTCCGAACGCACCGCACTACCGGCAGTGCCTGTCAAGACTTTGAGTACGCGCTCTGCCACCTGCTGGATATCAGCCTTGCGTTCGCGCAGGTAATCATCTTCAATTTCATCGAACTGAGCGGACAATTCATCGATCTGGCTGACCAGTGCCCATTCGGCATTGTAATGACGGGTGCGTATGATATCGAGTGGTGCCTCTGAGATCATGGGGTCGGACAAGATCAGTACATGTACGTCGATAAATGCGCCAAGCTCGGTCGGCGCATCAATCGGCAAATCTGACCAGATGGCTTGCAATTCTTTGTGTACCTGAACGATGGCTAACTGCAGTCTTTGCACTTCGGCTTCGACCTGCTCTTGTCCTACCAGATAATGCTGCACATCCAGCGCTGCGGGACGCAGTAGATGGGCGCGTCCGATCGCGATGCCGCGTGAAACGGGGATGCCTTGCAGTGTAAAAGATGCCATGCTGTATCCCCCAAAATACTTTATCTCCGGGCGCTATGTTTATGCCGCCCTGTCTTATTTATACTGATGTATCGCCAAGCATAAGACAATATGCAAGCTTGTATACATATTTTCGTCGATTCAATCAAAGTAGGACACGGTAAGCGATAGGACTCAAAACAACAATCACAAATATGTTGCCATTTGTTTCGATCATGAAATCGTCTTGCAAATCCTCGCAAACCAGACATCGCCAGTCAGGGCTTATTCCCCTTCGCCAAACTTGTCGTTGATCAGCGCCTGGATGGCATCAAAACAGGCTTGCTCATCAACACCATCAGTCTCCAGCAAAACTTTGCTGCCCTTGCCTGCTGCCAGCATCATGACACCCATGATGGACTTGCCATTCACACGGCGGCTATTGCGGGTCAGCCATACTTCAGCCTTGAATTTGCTGGCTGTTTGCGTAAACTTTGCCGATGCGCGTGCATGCAAACCCAGCTTGTTGATGATTTCAATTTCTTGTTGGATCATGCTTCACTTTCTTTCATAGTTAACCTGGTGATAAACGCACACGATTGTCGAGTCTGATCGCACCATTCTGGCCGCCGGCCAGGGCCATCTCCACCACGACATCAAGTACATCACTACGATAAGTTATTGCCCGCAACAACATGGGCAGGCTGATGCCGGCAATGATCGCCACGCGGTCCGGGTCACCCAGTTGCCTGCAGCAATTCGAGGGCGTTCCCCCCATGACATCGGTGATCACCAGCACACCGGAACCATCGTCCAGACGCTGCACGGCTTCACGTGCGAGGCGGTTGACTTCATCAATATTCTGGTCGGCGATGACATCTATTGCTTCAAAGCGTTCGGGCATGCCACGGAAAACATGGGCTGCAGCCTGCATAAAGGCAGTTCCCAAGGGTGCATGCGTCATTAAAAGTATGCCAACCATCGTTCTATAACTCTCTAGCGACGGCCAGCGCAGGGCTCACCGTCTTCCATTTATTTAAGCCGAAATCGCGGCTTCCAGGGCATCAATGAACATGGCAGCAACATTGAAGCCTTTTTGTTGGGTAATTTCCTGGAAACAGGTAGGGCTGGTCACATTGACTTCTGTCAAGTTCTCGCCAATAACGTCTAATCCTACCAGCAACAGACCTCTTTGATAAAGTTCAGGTGCCAAAGTCTGTGCAATCTCAAGATCGCGGGCCGATAATTCCTGCGCCACGCCCAGACCACCCGCCGCCAGGTTGCCTCTGACTTCACCATTTTGCGGGATACGCGCCAGCGCAAAGGGCACAACCTTGCCACCTATCAGCAATATCCTTTTATCACCATGAACGATTTCAGGGATATAACGCTGTACCATAATGGTACGGCTACCATTGACGGTCAAGGTCTCGATGACAGAACCCAGGTTCATGCCATCGTCACGGATGCGGAAAATACCTGTGCCACCCATGCCATCCAGGGGCTTGAGGATGATGTCCTGATGTTCTTTATGGAAAGCGCGGATACGTTGCTCATCCCGCGTCACCAGCGTAGGCGCAGTGAACTGGCTGAACTGGGCAATGCTGAGCTTTTCATTATGATTGCGGATCGCTGCCGGTTTATTGAATACCCTGGCGCCCTGCTGCTCTGCCAGTTCCAGCAGATAAGTCGCGTAGATATATTCCATATCAAATGGCGGATCTTTGCGCTGCAGGACGGCGTCAAAAGCACTCAACGGCAATGACTCTGGCTCTGACAGCCGGAACCAGTCCTGGCTATCACCAGTCAGGGTGATGCGGCAGATATTGGCAATCACCTTGCCGCTTTCCAGCGCCATGTCTTCCGGGCCAAAGGCATAAATGGCATATCCACGCTTGTCTGCCTCGACCATCATGGCGTAAGTGGAATCCTTGTACGTCTTGAATTGCGACAGTGGATCGGTCAGAAAAGCGATTTTCATGGTTATGCTCAATCTTCTTAGCTAAATAGAAATCAATGGAGTTCAATAAACCTCAGGATTAGGATCAGTTTTTTCCAGCTCCAGTGATGCCGCCAGCAATGCCAGACGCGCAACTACACCATACATGTAAAAACGATTTGGCGCTGCCGTACCCGGTTTTGCCTTCATGTCCGGCACCGCATGTTGCTGTGCAAAGGCCAGCGGCACGAAATGCATGCCAGGGGCGTTGAGGTTTTCATCGACGCCACGGTCTTCATGCACGCGGTAGAAACCACCGACCACATAGCGGTCTATCATGTACACCACAGGCTCAGCCACGGATTCATTGATTTGCTCAAAGGTGTAGACACCTTCCTGCACAATGACATCCCTGACTTCCATGCCATCCTTGACGACCGACATCTTGTTGCGCTGCTTGCGGTTAAGGTCACGCACTTCGCTGGAATCGTGCACGGTCATGATGCCCATGCCATAAGTCCCTGCATCGGCCTTGACGATGACAAAGGGTTTTTCCTTGATGCCGTATTCCTTGTATTTTTTGCGTATTTTGGCGAGTACAGTGTCCACCGCCGCTACCAGCGTATCTTCACCGCTGCGGTCATGGAAATTTACATCCTTGCACTTGATAAAGAAAGGATTCAGCATCCAGGGGTCGATATCCACCATCTTGGCGAATTTCTTGACCACTTCATCATAGGCGTGGAAATGATTGCTCTTGCGGCGTAAAGCCCAGCCTGCATGCAGAGGCGGCAGCAAAGTCTGCTCATTGAGTTCTTCAAGTATCGCAGGTATGCCTGCCGACAAATCATTGTTGAGCAAGATAGTGCAAGGGTCGAAGTTTTTCAGGCCCAGGCGGCGACCATTGGCAGAGCGCTCCAGCGGCTCCAGTATCAACTGACTGCCATCCGGCAGATCGATAGGTGTTGGTTCAGTAATATCCGCTGACAGCGAACCCAGGCGCACATTCAAACCGGTCTGGCGGAAAATCTGCATCATGCGGGCAATGTTTTGCAGGTAAAACACATTGCGGGTATGACTCTCAGGGATGACCAAGAGATTTTTAGCATCCGGGCAATACTTTTCTATCGCCGCCATGGCTGCTTGTACCGCCAATGGCAGCATTTCTGATGCCAGGTTATTAAAACCACCGGGGAATAAATTGGTATCGACAGGAGCCAGCTTGAAACCGGCATTACGCAGGTCAACTGAGCAATAAAATGGCGGAGTGTGTTCCTGCCATTCAAGACGAAACCAGCGTTCGATCGCAGGTGTCGCTTCTAATATCTTTTTTTCAAGATCGAGCAGGGGGCCGTTGAGAGCGGTGACGAGATGCGGAACCATAATGACCTTTTGGAGAGCAAGCTGTTGCCAAAATTGAACGCCGACCTCAGCGCCACAGGCAAATCATGACTTGATAAGCTTGGGATGAAACGCCGGTAATCAAGTCGGAATTATCCCAGGCTATACAAAAAAATCACTCAGACCTGGCTAAAAGATCAAAATGTTCAACTACAGGGGCGCTGGCAAAATAGGGGCCGACGATGGCGCGCCAATCGGCAAATGCTGCAGACTCACGAAAGTCTACTGTATGGTTCTCCAAAGTTGCCCAGTAAATCATGAGCAGATAGCGCTCTGGCGACTCAATTCCCTTTTGTACCTTGAAACCAAGGAAGCCCTTGGCATGGCGTATCACTTCGTCAAGCCCACGCTGTATGGCAACATCAAATTCGTCTTGTTTGCCTGCGTGTATGCGTATATCTGCTAACTCCAGAATCATGTTTAAGCCTTTTTAGGATAGAAAATTCATTGCGATGCTTCATTAAACCAGACCGCGGTCACGCAGCTCTTTCTTGATATAAGCATAAAACACCGGGGCCGCAACCACACCAGGAACGCCAAACAGGGTTTCCATGACCAGGATAGCAGTCAGCAATTCCCAAGCCCTGGCATTCACTTGCGCACCAATAATGCGCGCATTCAGGAAATATTCTGCTTTATGGATGACGATCATGAATACCAGCGAAGCAATCGCCACGTTCAGAGATTGTGACAAGGCCACAATCACGATAACGGTATTGGAAATAATATTGCCCGCTACCGGTATCAAACCCGCCAGGAAGGTAATGGCAATCATGGTCTTAATCAAAGGCAAGTGTATACCAGCCATAGGCAGGATAGCAGCCAGGTAAATTGCAGTAAATACGGTATTGATCAAGGATATTTGCACTTGGGCAAACACGATTTTATGAAAAATCTGACCCAGATTGCTGATCCTGTGTTGCATGGCGGCAGCAAAGGGCTTGTGATTGCTGTCGCCACTGACATCCCTGAGGGCAATCATGGCGCCTATGATCATGCCCAGCAATAAGTGGACGATCAGATGACCTGCTTCTGGCACCAGTTGCTTGGCTTCACCAGCATGTTCACGTAGCCAGTGTGTCATCATCAGTCTGAGGGCTTCAACATCCTCCGGCAAGTTAGTACTCACCCACTCAGGTAATTGATGACGTGAAGTTTCTATGATGTCTGCCAGTTTCTGTAACAGACTATGCAAATTCCCGGCATCGCTACGCAAAAAGGCATGGATGGCCCAACCACTCAATATCAGACCAGTTATCAATAATATTGATAAAATTACAACGGCGATCATGCGTGGTTGCTTATGCCTGAAACGCAGGGCGATTGCCGGTGCCAGCACATGAATGATGGAAAATACCAGCAAGCCAGAAAACAGGGCAAGCAGCAAGCCTGCCTTCAACACCATCAACAGGGCTATGCCCATGAGGATGTAAGAAGCATAGATGGATGGCGATAATGCCTGACTGGCCAGGCTGGTCAATGATTTAGACTTCATTTCAATACCCCACTCAAACCTATCACTGCGCCCAGCAGCAAGGCTATTGCCGCCAGGGTAGAAACCAGGAAACCCATGGAGCGCTTACTGGCATCTTGCAGATAGGCCAAAGCATACATAATGCGCCCAAGCAACCATACTACCCCCAATAAAGCTGCCGGTATATCACCGCTCCAGATGGCGCACAACCATAGCGCTGGAAAAAAGAAGACCATTTGCTCTACGGTATTTGCCTGCACCCGCATGGCCCGTAAAAATTCTGGAGGTCCATCCATGGCCGGAGCCTTGACCTGAAGTTTCACCCGCAAACGTCCTACTACCATTACATTCCAGAAATACATGCAGAGTACGGCAAGGGTTAACCAGGATGTCCATTGCAAGTGCATAAATTCTCCAGTAGAGGGTATTTGAGGGGCATGCGAGCGCTATACATGAGGCCAACGGTGTAAAGTACAAGAATACAATACCAAAAGTACATTGAAACAGACACTTACATTTTCATGTCTTCTATTTTCGAGGCCCAAGCGTTATATACACACTAGCAAGAGACTATCACAGGATATATAGACAATTACCAGAACCCAGATGCCCATTTTTGCCATTTTGGCAAACTCAGAGGCACGGCAATGTTGATCACATGATCCAAATCGAAAGAGGTAAAAAAATGACATTCACAAAATTCTCCATGGCTGCATCCTTACTGGCATTTTCTGCAAGTGCCCTTGTTCCTGCAGCCCAGGCTGCCGACTTTGATGATTATGCCCGCGTCATCAGCGTTACCCCGCAAGTTGAGCAGGTCAATGTGCCACGCCAGGAGTGCCGCACCGAATATGAAACCAGCCAGCGCAATTATCCACGCCAGCAACAGGCAGAACGCAGCAATGGCGGTGCCATCATAGGTGGCCTGGCTGGTGGTTTGCTGGGTAGCCAGGTCGGTGGCGGCAATGGTCGTATCGCCGCCGCTGCCGTAGGTGCTGTAACTGGCGCAATCGTTGGTGATCGCGTTGAAAACAATGGCAATAACGGCAATCATTATAATGACCAGCCCTCCTATGAAAGCCGCCCTGTGCGTCAGTGCCGTAATATCGATAGCTGGGAAAGCCGTACCAATGGCTATGCTGTGACATATGAGTACCATAACCGAACTTATACTTCGGTCATGCCATATAACCCTGGCTCACGCCTGCGTATCCATGTGTCTTTGACGCCACGCCCTTAAGACCTCATTTCAGCTAATCTCTTAAATGCCGCGTATAGCGGCATTCTCTTATTCCCGTCTGTTAATTAAAATAACAACAAATCTTCAAAAGACTGCTCTCCGCATAAAACTACGTGAATATCGCCTGATTGTGCTCAAAACCTGAGCAAGACACAGTAGTTTGCCTAGAAATTGACCAGAATTGGTATGGGTTTATAGTATTATCTTGCGGCAAACCTCACGCTCATGCTCCGTCTATCATTCATGCAAAAAATGTTAAAAAAATACGGTCTGCTGGTCTGGCTATCCCTGATCCTGATTGCAGGTTTTGTTTCCACGACCGTGGCATCTTTTGTGGTTTCCCGTGATGCCATACAACAAGGCATCTCCGAGCAAACCCTGCCCATCACTGGTGACAACGTTTATTCTGAAATTCAAAAGGACATTTTGCGCCCGGTCTTTGTGTCTTCGCAAATGGCACATGACACTTTTTTGCGTGACTGGATCATCAATGGCGAAGAGGACAAAGACCAGATCATCAAGTACCTGAAGGAAATCAAGCAAAAAAACAATGCGATTTCCAGCTTCATGGTGTCAGACCAAAGCCATAATTATTATCATGCCGATGGCGTCCTGAAAACCATCAGCAATACGGAACCACGTGATCAATGGTTCTTCCGCGTCCGCGGTCTCAAAAGCGAGTATGAAACCAATGTTGATGCTGACATGGCCAACCGCGACACCATGACCATCTTTATCAACTACCGCATACTCGATTACTCCGGCAAATTCATCGGCGCCACTGGGATAGGCATGACGCTGGACACCATGAAAACCCTGATAGACAGTTATCAAACGCGTTTTCACAGGAATATCTTTTTTGTTGACCAAAAGGGTAATATTGCCCTGGCTGGCAATAATATGAAAAAGATACGCAACAACCTGAGTACTTTGCCGGGTCTGGGCAGTCTGGCGCCGCAAATCCTGGCCAATCGCAAAAGCGAATCCCAGCACCTCGAATACAAGAACGGGAATGAAACCATACTCGTGAATGCACGCTTCATCCCTGAACTGGGCTGGCATCTACTGGTAGAGCAGGAAATGGGGACAGAGATCAAGCCTTTGCAAAATATCTTCTTCATCAATATCGCCATCAGTGCAGGCATTACCCTGATCATACTGACGATTTTATTGCTGACAGTCAGACGCTATCAAAAGCGCCTTGAAAAATCAGCCTCTACCGACACCCTGACCAATTTGCTGAACCGCCAGGCTTTTGATTTCGTTTTCCAGCAAGCCCTGCTCGATAGCGAACGCTCGCGCCAGCCCATGTGTGTCGTCTTGCTGGATATCGATTTCTTCAAGAAAGTCAACGACAAGCAAGGCCATCTGGTGGGCGACCATGTGCTCAAGGAAATCGCCCTGATCTCCAAACGTTCACTGCGTGAAAGCGACATCATTTGCCGCTGGGGTGGCGAAGAATTTCTGATCTTGTTGAAAAACTGCACACTGGAAAAAGCCACCTCGATCGCCGAAAACCTGCGCAATACCATTGCCAACAATGACTTCTCGCGCACTACCGACCTGACGCGCACCCGATTGTCGATCACCGTCAGCATGGGTGTTGCTGAATGCAAGGACAAGGAAAGTGAAGCCAGCGTATTTGAGCGTGCCGACCTGGCGATGTATCAAGCCAAGGAAAATGGCCGTAACAGCGTTTATTTTTCTGAGTGATGGCGAGCCGCCAGGTCTATGGTCGGCTGCGTAAATGCCTGATACAAGTCCCCTGCCTGCTGATCCCAGTCGTTGAGCCTGGTTTGCTGTAAGGCGACTGTCTGCATGTCGCCACGGGCAATCGGCCCTGTCAATGCGGCTTGCGTTCCCAGGTTAAAGACATTTTCCAGCGTCTGCCTTGCCAATGGCGCAGCCATCTTTTGCGCGATCTCTGCAGGTATGCCCGCCGCCTGATAAGTACGCAGGGCAACTTCCATCAGGGTCACCAGATAATTGCTGGCGAATACAGAACCGGCGTGATACAGCAGTTTATTGTCAGCATTGATGATCACGGTTTCTGCTCCTATGGCTTGCAAGGCAGGCACTAATAATGTAAGTGCGGCCTCATCACCCTCCACGCTGCAAATAGTGCCAGCAAATTGCTCAGCCAGCAGATCAACATTGGCAAAACTACGCACTGGATGGACACTGGCAACAACTGCGCCTGCCAATCTGGCGGCTCGCAACTCTGTCGATGCCTTGGCACCACTACAATGAAAAATGACGCTGCCCACTTTCAGTAAGCCAGCATCTGCCAGTTGCTGGCAGATGCTGGCAATCTGGTCGTCACTGACGCTCAACATGGTGACATCGGCGGGCTGCAATTGCGAGATGCCATTCACTGCCTGCCCTGCTCCAACCCAGGCCACAGCATTGCTGGCACTAGCCGGCGTACGATTCAACACATGCTGTATGGCAAACTGCTGCTTGCGCTGGAAGTTTTTTGCCAGTACCTTGCCAACTTTACCGGCACCAATGATATTCAGGGTCTTCATACTTCACTCTTCAGGGAAGCGGCGCAAACCATCCAGGTCAAGGATGGTAATGCCGCCGTAGTCCACGCTCAGCAGGTTTTTCTTTTCCAGCAATTGCAAAGCCTGGTTGGCACGTTGGCGCGATACGCTGGAGATGTAACCTATTTCTTCTTGCGATATCTGAATTTGCATGCTGCTACCAGGATTCAGATAGGGATTGAACATGGCTGCCAGACAACGGGCGACACGGGTGTCGGGGTCCAGCATGCGATCATACTCAACCAGGGATATGAACAAGCCCAGTCGCTCGTTCAACTGATGCAGGAGAAAGCGGTTAAACGGGATGCTGTTATCCAGCAAGTAGGTGAAGGTAGCACGTGGCATATAGGCGACACGGGTATCCCGCAGGGCCACCACGTCATAACGGCGCGGCTCGGTCTTCAGCAGCGAGCCTTCACCAAACCAGCCGCCCGCAAGCATGCAACTGAAGGTCACCGTCTTGCCATCGGGCGAGATACTGCTCATCTTCAGGAAGCCTTCAATAACGCCCATCCAGTGTTCCACTGGATCGCCTTTGCGGCATACGTAACCGCCTGCGGGAATGAAACGCTCGACGACTTCATCTTCCAGCTTTTGCATGTGCTCAGGTGCGAGCATGCTGGCCCACATGGACTTGGCAAAGCGTTCTTTAGGGTCGCTGATTTTCTTTGTCATATTTGTGCAACGCACCACAGATAATTGCTTCATTTTTTCAGATTGTCAGTCGAATGACAACCACTGGCCCCCGAAGGGTCTACTATCGCTTCAACAAAAAGAATTACGGAGACATTGTAAGCGAGTTGCCGATTGCAGCGAAGACTGCAGGCACTCAAAGGCGACTCATTTCAGCATGCCACTACAATACCTACCGTAAAAGTCCCCCTGCCTGGATATCGTAAGCAAGCAGTAAGGACGCATCAGGACACTCACATGAAGTAAGCCCTAAAACAATAGGCTGGTGGAGACATGAATCAAAAAGAAGCAGCGAATTCGACTTTTCCCAGGTTGTTATTGCAGCACGGAAAAACACGGCCGCAACATCCGGCCTTCCGTGAAAAAGACCTGGGTATCTGGCAAACCTGGAACTGGCAGCAAGTCAATGCAGAGGTGCGCGCCCTTGCCTGTGGTCTGGCTGCACAGGGCTTCAAGCGCGGCATGAATCTGGCCATCATCGGCGACAACCGCCCACGCCTGTACTGGGCCATGGCTGCGGCTCAATGCCTGGGGGGCATACCTGTACCTTTATATCAGGACGCACCGGCTGCCGACATGGCCTATGTGCTGGAAAATGCCGAAATTGTCTTTGCCGTCGTCGAAGATCAGGAACAGGTTGATAAGCTGCTGGAGATCAAACAGCAGTATGCTGGCATACAACATATCACCTTTGATGATGACCGTGGCATGCGCCATTATCACCAGCCAGAACTGACTTCCTATGCCGCCTTGCAGGAACTGGGCCGTGCTTTCGATATGACCCATCCTGATTTTTTCATGAGAGAAGTAGAACTGGGTCAACCTGACGACACTGCTGTCATGCTGTACACTTCAGGCACCACCGGCAAGCCCAAGGGAGTTTGCCAGTCTCACCGCTCTTTCATGACAGCGGCAATGGGCGGCATGGAATTTGACGAACTCACTGCAGACGAGGATATCCTGTCTTACCTGCCCATGGCATGGGTGGGCGACCATTTATTTTCGTTTGCCCAGGCCATGGCCGCTGGGTTTACCGTGAATTGCCCAGAATCCAGTGAAACCGTCCTGACGGATTTACGTGAAGTTGGTCCCACATATTATTTCGCCCCACCGCGCGTGTTTGAAAACATGCTGACGACAGTCATGATACGCATGGAAGATGCGGGCAGCATCAAACGCAAACTGTTTGCCCATTTCATGGAACTGGCGCGCCGTGTTGGTTCTGACATCCTTGACGGCAAAGCTGTCAGCGGCATGGACAGGTTGCAATATGCACTAGGCAATCTGCTGATTTATGGACCGCTGAAAAACGTACTGGGTCTGTCACGCGTGCGTGTTGCCTACACGGCCGGTGCCGCGATCGGCCCGGACCTGTTCCGCTTCTATCGCTCCATCGGTGTCAACCTCAAGCAATTATATGGCTCGACCGAAACCTGCGCCTATGTCTGCCTGCAGCCCGATGGGAAAATCAAGTTTGACAGTGTAGGCGAAGCGGCACCTGGCGTTGAAGTCAAACTCGCTCCAAATGGGGAAGTGCTGGTCAGGTCAGATGCCATGCTGACGGGCTACTACAAGCGCCCTGATGCAACGGCAGAAGTCATGGATGAGCAAGGTTACTTCCATACCGGTGATGCGGGCATCTTTGACCAGGATGGTCACCTCAAAATCATCGACCGGGCAGCCGATGTAGGCAAGATGAACCAGGGGCATATCTTCGCGCCCAACTACATAGAAAACAAACTCAAGTTCTTCCCCTTCATCAAGGAAGCCGTGGCCTTTGGCCATGAACGCGACACCGTGTGTGCCTTCATCAATATCGATATGGAGGCTGTCGGCAACTGGTCAGAAAGACGCGGCGTTGCTTATTCTGGCTACACCGATCTGGCGGCCAAGGCCGAGACTTATCAACTGATACTGTCGTGCATAGAAAAAGTGAATGCAGACCTTGCCAGTGAAGACTTGATGGCAGGTACACAGATACACCGCTTCCTGGTGCTGCACAAAGAACTCGATCCCGATGATGATGAGCTGACGCGTACCCGCAAGGTCAGGCGCAAGTTCATTGCCGAAAAATATGCCGTGTTGATAGAAGCCCTGTATTCAGACAAGCGTTCGCAATTCATAGAGACCCTGGTCAAGTTTGAGGATGGCCGCCAGGGCAAGGTCAGTGCCGATTTGCATATCAGCGATGTCAAAACATTTTCTGCCCAAAAGCTGGCTGCATAAGGAATATATAAATGGCAGATAACAGAAAAATCGGTGAAGTCATCCTGGACTTGCAAAACATCTCGCTCGCTTTTGGGGGTGTCAAAGCCCTGACGAATATTTCCTTCAACGTCAGAGAACATGAAATACGCGCCATCATAGGCCCTAACGGTGCTGGTAAGAGTTCGATGCTGAATGTCATCAATGGTGTATATCGCCCGCAGCAAGGCGACATCACTTACCGTGGCCAGCACCGCAAGGACATGAATACCTATGCGGCGGCAAAAAGCGGTATCGCCAGGACTTTCCAGAACATCGCCCTGTTCAAGGGCATGAGCGTACTCGACAACATCATGACGGGTCGCAACCTGAAAATGAAAAGCAATTTCCTCATGCAAGCCTTGTACTGGGGCCCCGCACAAAAAGAAGAAATCGCCCACCGTGAAAAGGTGGAAGAAATTATCGACTTCCTGGAAATCCAGCACATACGCAAAATACCGGTAGGCCGTCTTTCCTATGGCTTGCAAAAGCGCGTGGAACTGGGCCGGGCACTGGCAGCCGAGCCTGAGATTTTATTGCTGGATGAACCCATGGCTGGCATGAACGTGGAAGAAAAACAGGACATGAGCCGCTTCATCCTCGATGTCAATGACCAGCTGGGTACCACCATCGTTTTGATTGAACATGATATGGGCGTGGTCATGGATATTTCTGACCGCGTGGTCGTGCTTGATTACGGCAAGAAAATCGGTGACGGTACGCCTGCCGAGGTGCTGGCGAATCAGGAAGTGATTAATGCTTACCTTGGTGTGGCGCATTAGAGAATTTTAAAACCATTAACCACAGAGGCACAGAGACACCGAGAAAAGCACAGAGAAAATCAAAAATTGAATGTGAGAAGTTCTCATGTTTTTCCTCTGTGTCTCCGTGTCTCTGTGTTGAGAGGTCTTAAGTGTTTGCTTAACGTAAGCTGAGAGCTAGAAATGAATATCAGTTTTTTCTTTGAAGTGTTTATCGGTGGCTTGTTGTCCGGTGTCATGTATGCGCTGGTAGCGCTGGGTTTCGTGCTGATTTACAAGGCTTCGGGTGTCTTCAATTTTGCGCAAGGTGCGATGGTGTTTTTTGCAGCCCTGACCTGCGTAGGCCTGACCGAGAAATTTGAAATGTCCCTGTGGCTGGCGATACCGCTGACCATGCTGGTGATGGTGGCACTGGGCCTGGCAATCGAGCGGGTAGTATTGCGCCCGCTGGTTAACCAGCCTGAGATCACCTTGTTCATGGCCACCATCGGACTGACCTTTTTTATCGAAGGTCTGGCGCAGTTGCTGTGGGGTTCGCAACCACACAAACTGACACTGCCTATCGACGATGTACCCATAGAATATTTGATGGAAAAATTCAATATTCTTGTGTCGCAATTCGATGTAATTGCTGCCTTGATTTGTGCACTGCTGGTGACTGGCCTGGCTCTGCTGTTTTCCAAAACCAAGATAGGCCGTGCCTTGCGTGCGGTAGCAGATGATCATCAGGCGGCGCTGGCTGTTGGTATTCCGCTGCAACAGATATGGGGCATAGTCTGGGCGGTGGCTGGCTTCGTCGCCCTGGTCGCTGGCCTGCTCTGGGGTGCACGTAATGGTGTGCAGTTTGCACTGACCTTCGTCGCCTTGAAAGCCTTGCCGGTATTGATACTGGGCGGTTTCACTTCTGTACCTGGCGCGATTGTTGGAGGCCTGATTATCGGTGCATCTGAAAAACTGGCAGAAGTGTATATAGGCCCATTGGTGGGTGGTGGCATAGAGGGCTGGTTCCCATATGTGCTGGCACTGCTGTTCCTGCTGGTCAGGCCCGAAGGTTTGTTTGGTGAAAAAATCATACGCAGGATTTGATATCCCGCAGGTCAGCCCAATAAGGACTTACGCAAAATTGTCCCAGCAAGGCGTAGCGACGAAGACAGTACTTTAGTACCGAATCTTGCTAAATGCAGGAGCTGCAACGCAGCTGGGGCGGTTTAGCGTAAGTCCTAATAATCAAACGTAATTAGCAGAGTAGAGGAACACCATGTTCTACCGTGAAGCAGGTCAGTTTAAAACAAGCTATCAGGCAGATAACCAGATATTCCCGATACGACAAGACCGTATCGGTATTGCCATCGTCCTGATCGCGGCATTTGTTGCCGTACCGGGGCTGGCAACCGATTATGCGTTTTCAGCCATCTTCATTCCCTTCCTGATATTTTCCCTGGCAGCACTGGGCTTGAATATCCTGACTGGATATGCCGGACAATTGTCGCTGGGTTCAGCAGCATTCATGGCAGTAGGTGCTTTTGCTTCCTACAATTTTGTATTGCGCATCCCCGGCATCCCTGTCTTGCTGGCCTTTGTACTGGGTGGTTTGTCGGCAGCCATGGTGGGCATCGCCTTTGGTTTGCCCTCGCTGCGCATACGTGGTTTTTACCTGGCAGCAGCGACGCTGGCAACCCAATTTTTCGTGGTGTGGTGCCTGACCAAGATACAGTGGTTCACCAACTACAGTTCTTCCGGCGTCATCACTGCGCAAGAAATGGTGATCATGGGTATGAGTATCAATACTCCAGTCAAAAAGTATTTACTGACACTGACCGTAGTTTGCGTCATGGCATTGCTGGCCAAGAATATGGTGAGATCAAACGTAGGCCGCTCATGGATGGCGGTGCGTGACATGGACGTAGCGGCAGAAGTCATTGGTTTCCGCCTCATGCGCACCAAGTTGCTGGCCTTTGCGGTGTCCTCGTTTTACTGCGGTATTGCCGGTGCCCTGTATGCCTATGCCTATCTGGGTACGGTAGAACCGGAAGCCTATAACCTTGACCTGTCTTTCCGCATCCTGTTCATGATCATTATAGGTGGTGTTGGTTCCATACTCGGCTCTTTCCTTGGTTCGGCTTTCATCATCCTGCTGCCCATCGTCCTGAACCTGATTGCCCATGGTCTGTCCTTGCCGACCAACGTGGCATCGAACCTTGAGCTGATGGTATTTGGCGCCTTGATTATATTCTTCCTCATCGTTGAACCACATGGCCTGGCAAGATTGTGGCAAATCACCAAGGAAAAATTGCGACTCTGGCCTTTCCCGCATTGAGTGGCAATAACAAGACTAGTATCAAAAGTAAAAGAGAGTTCATAATAAAGATGCTTCGCCTTTGACAAAAAAGGTAGAAAAGCATCAGGCAATACCCATCCAAAACCACTAGGAGACAATATGAAACTGCTTAAATCCCTGCTCATGGCTTCGGCAATCCTGGGCGCCGTCAATGCAGCCCAGGCGAATGATCAATTCATTCCCGTCCTGTCTTATCGCGTTGGCCCCTATGCGGCTGGCGGATCAGGCTTTTACGGTGGTGCCATCGATTACTTCAATCTGGTGAATGCCAAAGGCGGCTTGAATGGGATCAAGATTTCCTGGGAAGAATGCGAGACAGAATACAATGCTTCGCGCGGTGTAGAGTGTTATGAACGCCTGAAGAAAAACCAGGGTGGCGCATCGCTGATAGAGCCATTATCTACTGGTATCGCCTACGGTATTCTCGATCGTGTCGCTGAAGACAAGATTCCTTTGACGACGCTGGGTTATGGCCGTTCTGATGCGGCCAATGGCAAGGTCTTCCCTTATGTCTTCCCACTGATCACCAGCTACTGGAACCAGGCTGCGGCGATGACCAAATACCTGGGTGATAAATCCGGCGGCCTGGACAAGCTCAAGGGCAAGAAGATCGTCCATCTTTACCATGATTCTGCTTTCGGGAAAGAACCTATCCCGGTATTTGAAGCACAAGCCAAGCAATATGGGTTCGAGCTCATCAAGATCCCGGTTGCCCACCCCGGCAATGAACAGCAATCGCAATGGCTGCAAATCCGCCAGGCCAACCCTGATTATGTGATCCTGTGGGGCTGGGGTGTCATGAATGCGGTGGCGATCAAGACCGCACAGCGCAATGGTTATTCGCGTGAAAAAATGCTGGGTGTCTGGTGGGCGGGTTCAGAAGAAGATGCGATCCCGGCTGGCGATGCAGCAAAAGGCTATACCGCGATGACTTTCAACACACCAGGCAATTACCCAGTGCTTGATGAAATCCGCAGCAAGGTGTATGCCGCTGGCAAGGGCAATCTGGGCGACAAATCCCGCATCGGTTCTGTTTATCACATGCGTGGTGTGACTGCTGCAATCTTGTGGACAGAAGCCATCCTGAAAGCGCAGGAGAAATACGGCAAAGGCAAGCTCATGACTTCCGAGCAAATCCGCTGGGGCTTTGAAAACCTGAATGTTGATGAAGCTCGTCAAAAAACGCTGGGTGCGATGGGCATGTTCCCGCCTGTGAAAACTTCTTGTGAAGATCATGAAGGTTCCGGCGCTGTCAAGGTGCAACAATGGACAGGCGACAAATGGAAAGCCATCACGCCTAACTGGGTCACTGGTGACAAGGCTTTGACGCGCGCGATGCTGGAAGAATCTTCCAACAAATATGCGGCTGAGAAAAAAATCACGCCGGCCTGTTTGAAGTAAGCGATAAGCAGTAATTAGCGGAGGCCAGCCTGTGCCTCCGCCCCTTTTGTACAAATCATTGCAGATCAAGATCATGAGCGTTCATAGCATCACGGCAGAAACGGCAACGGCAGCAAATACAGCTGCAACTACCGACATCGCCTATCTCAGTGTCAACAATATCGAAGTCATCTACGATCACGTGATCCTGGTATTGAAGGGTATTTCCCTGCAAGTGCCACAAGGAAAAATCGTTGCCTTGCTGGGTGCCAATGGCGCGGGCAAATCAACCACGCTGAAGGCGATATCGACGCTACTGAGAAACGAGCGCGGCGATATCACGAAGGGCGATATTACTTTCCGCGGGCAGCGTGTTGATCACCTGACGCCAAATGAACTGGTCAAACGTGGGCTGTCGCAAGTCATGGAAGGCCGCCATTGTTTTGCACATCTGACTGTAGAAGAAAATCTATTGACGGGTGCCTACACGCGCAGCCTTTCACGCAGTGAACTCAAGGCAGAGCTGGAAAAGGTCTATCACTACTTCCCGCGCCTGCGTGAGCGTCGTAATTCGCAAGCTGGCTACACCTCGGGTGGTGAACAGCAGATGTGCGCGATAGGCCGCGCCCTGATGGCAAAGCCATCGATGATATTGCTTGATGAACCATCGATGGGTATCGCACCACAACTAGTCGAAGAGATTTTTGAAATCGTCAAAAGCTTGAACATCGAAGAGAAAGTATCGTTCCTGCTGGCCGAGCAAAATACCAATGTCGCCCTTCGCTATGCAGACTTTGGCTACATCCTGGAAAACGGCAGGGTCGTCATGGAAGGCGAGGCCAAAGACCTCAGCAGCAATGAAGACGTCAAGGAATTTTATCTTGGTGTCTCAGGCGCAGGCCGCAAGAGTTTCAAGGATATGAAGTTTTATAGAAGGCGCAAACGCTGGCTGGCTTGAGCCATCACTCATCGCTATCCATCATTTTGAGATGCACACAAATCAACCCACTATCGAGCATGCTCATGAGTGACTATCTGGACGCCCTGGAAACCCGCAATCCACAAAGCCGCGAACAAGCGCTGATGAACAAGCTGCCGCAATTGATTGCCCACGCCCAAACTGCAGAAGGCTGGGGCAGGATATTGCAGGGAGTGGCTGCGCATGACATCAAGAGCCGCAGCGCGCTGGCGCAATTGCCGGTGACACGCAAATCCGATCTCAAGGATTTGCAAAAAGCCTTGCCGCCCTTTGGTGGCCTCAATACTACGCCTGTGCGCCAAATGGGCCATATCTTCATGTCGCCTGGCCCCATCTTTGACCCCGAGGGACGCGGCCAGGACTGGTGGCGCTTTGCCCGCCCCATGCATGCAGTTGGCCTGCGTGCTGGTCATCTGCTGCAAAACTGTTTTTCCTACCATTTCACACCTGCCGCATTCATGGTGGAAAGTGCCGCCGCCCGCATAGGTTGCGCAGTCATCCCGGCTGGTATAGGGCAAACGGAAATGCAGGTACAGGCCATGGCAGAATTGCGGCCTGACGCCTACATAGGCACACCGAGTTTCTTGAAAATCATCCTGGAAAAAGCGCTGGACATGGGTGCCGATATTTCCAGCGTACAGCGCGCCATCGTCGGTGCAGAAGCCCTGCCACCGTCCTTGCGCAAATGGCTGCAAGAGCATGGTGTTGCCCATGTATTGCAAATCTATGCGTCTGCCGACATAGGCAATATCGCCTATGAGAGCATGAGCGATGGCCAGATCAATCCCGGCATGATACTGGATGAAGATTTGATACTGGAGATCGTCCGTCCTGGCACAGGTGACCTGGTGGCGGAAGGTGAAGTTGGCGAAGTTGTCATCACTTCCTTTAATCCTGACTATCCCTTGATACGTTTTGGTACGGGTGACATGTCAGCGATACTGCCGGGCATTTCACCATGTGGCCGTACGAACCAGCGCATCAAGGGCTGGATGGGGCGGGCGGATCAAACCACCAAGGTCAAGGGTATGTTTGTCCATCCTTCGCAAGTTGCAGAGGTCGTCAAGCGTCACCCTGAAATCAGCAAGGCCAGGCTGGTGGTGACTGGTGAAATGGCAAATGATGTCATGAGCCTGCATTGTGAAACTGCGGCGGTCAACCCTGTGTTGCAAGCTGCCATCATCGATAGCCTGCGAGACGTCACCAAATTGCGTGGTGACGTGCAGTTTGTTGCACCAGGCAGCCTGGCGAATGATGGCAAGGTTATAGACGACGCCCGCAAATACGAATAAAGCCACGCCACTGACTCTGGAACAGCAAAAATGCCACGGAAAAGACAGCTTTCCCGTGGTTTTTTCGTCTATTGCACCCAAACTCTAAAAATATTCTATAGTAGTTAAGTAAACCAAATATGGATGAGTCTGTTTTCCAGACTTGTCCAGCCTGTTTTCCCCGTTTTTTCCTGTTCCGCCCCTGCAACCACCTCACCGGATGGAGAACTATTCCATGACTGCACTGAATATCAATAGCAAAGAACACCAGGTAGATGCTGACCCATCCACGCCCGTGCTATGGGCGCTGCGTGATTCCCTGGGCCTGACTGGCACCAAGTTTGGCTGCGGTGCGGCATTGTGTGGTGCCTGTACTGTGCATTTGAATGGCCAGGCAATACGCTCTTGCGTCACGCCGATTTCTGCCGTCGCAGGCCAAAAAATCACCACGATCGAGGCCATGAGCCAAGACAAGGTCGGCAAGGCTGTGCAAGCTGCCTGGATCAAGCATGACGTCGCGCAATGCGGTTACTGTCAGAGTGGGCAGATCATGAGTGCGACAGCATTGCTGAAAACCAACAAGAAGCCTAGCGATGCAGATATTGATAGTGCCATGGCAGGCAATATCTGCCGCTGTGGCACCTATGTGCGCATCCGTGCTGCCATCCATGATGCTGCATCCACTCTGGCCTGAGGAGAATAGACATGCATTTTGAAGATCGTTTGATAGAACTGCCGCGCCATCTGCAATCTCATTTGCAAACTCTCTTGCAATCCACTACACCGGAAGCAACATCTGCTGGCCTCAGTCGCCGCAGCTTTTTGAAAATGGCAACGGCCAGCGGTTTTTCCCTGGGGTGCTATCCCATGCTGGCATCAGCGCAGGATGCTGCCGCCAAAGCCCCTGCAGGCCTGAAGCCGACTGAGCAACCGGGCGCTTTCGTACAGATCGCCAAGGATGGCACGGTCACTGTGACCATCAACCGCCTGGAATTTGGCCAAGGTGTGCAAACCGGCCTGCCCATGATACTGGCAGAAGAACTGGACGCCGACTGGTCCAAGGTCAAAAGCGTAAATGGCAGTAACCACCCAGCCTATGTTGACCCCGCATTTGGCATGCACCTGACGGGTGGCTCGAACTCCATCGCCCATTCGTATACCCAGTACCGCGAACTAGGTGCCCGCACCCGTGCCATGCTGGTACAGGCAGCAGCAGAACAATGGAAAGTTGATCCCTCCAGCCTGCGTACTGAGAATGGGCATGTCATCGGCCCCGGCGGCAAGAAGCTGGGCTATGGCGAGCTGGCAGATGCTGCCATGAAATTACCAGTACCAGAAAAAGTGACGTTGAAAGATCCAAAAAACTTCCGCCTGATAGGCAAACCCACAGGCCGGCTGGATGCCAAAGCCAAATCCACAGGTACGCAGGATTTTGGTATCGATGTCCACCTGCCCGGCATGCTGACTGCCGTAGTGGCGCGACCACCAGTATTTGGTGCCAAGGTCAAGACTATTGACGACGCGGCGGCAAAAGCCATCAAGGGTGTGAAGGCAGTCTTGCGTGTACCGGTAGACCGCGGTGGCGAGGGCGTGGCGATTATCGCTACCGGTTATTGGCCAGCCAAGCAAGCCCGCGATGTACTGAAGCTGGAATGGGATACCGATGGCGTGGAAAAAATTGATTCCACCAAGATGCTGGCGAGCTACAAGGAACTGGCCAAGAAACAGGGAGCGCTGAAGTTTAATGATGACGTCTCAAAAATAGCGACGGCGCCACATAAGCTGAATGCCGAATTTGTTTTCCCCTATCTGGCACATACCCCTATGGAACCACTGAACTGCACGGTTGCCATCAAGGGCGACAAGGCAGAATTGTGGGTGGGCACGCAAATGCCTGGCCTCGATGGTTTTGCGGCTTCCAAGACCCTGGGTTTGAAACCGGAAAATATCGCAGTGCATACTCAGTATGCGGGTGGTGGCTTTGGCCGTCGTGCGATCGCCACCAGTGATTATGTGGTGGAAGCCTGCAATGTTGCCAAGGCTGCGCAAACAGCGGGGCTGGATGCACCAATACGCACGCTGTGGAGCCGTGAAGACGATGTCAAGGGTGGCTATTATCGCCCCATGCATGTGCACAAGGCTGAAATCGGTTTTGATGCGCAGGGTAATATCCTCGGATGGGATCATGTCATCGTTGGCCAGTCCATCGTCGGTGGCACACCATTTGAATCCATGATGGTCAAGGATGGCGTGGATATCACGGCAGTCGAAGGCATGAAAGAACCGTATGAAATGCCTATGCGCCTGTCTGTCCATCATCCCAAGATCAATGTGCCGGTCCTGTGGTGGCGTAGCGTGGGTTCTACCCATACCGCCTTTGTCATGGAAACACTGCTCGATGAAATTGCCCAGACTACCAAACAAGACCCGGTAGCTTACCGCCTGAAGCTCATGGGTGACAAACATCCACGGCATAAAGCGGCATTGCAACTGGCGGTAGAAAAGTCTGGCTATGGCAAGAAAAAGTTACCGGCAGGCCGCGCTTATGGTGTGGCTGTACATGAATCGTTTTCTTCCGTAGTCGCTTACGTGGTTGAAGCATCCATGAAAAATGGCCAGCCCAAGCTGCACAAGGTCACTGCGGGTGTGCATTGCAACCTGGCTGTCAACCCCAGGAGTGTAGATGCCCAGGTACAGGGTGCGGCACTAATGGGTCTCTCCATGTGCCTGCCAGGTGCTGCTATCACACTCAAGGACGGTGTAGTCGAACAAAGCAACTTCGGTGACTTTGTGGTGCCACGCATTACCGATATGCCACAGGTTGCCGTGCATATCGTCCCTAGTGCAGATGCCCCTACCGGCATGGGTGAACCTGGTTTGCCAGCACTGGCACCGGCTTTTGCGAATGCTATCGCCAGAGTCAGTGGCAAGCGCTGGCGTGAGCTGCCTTATAAACTTACATAAAAACTCACATAAGCAACGCGAAGCATCATTACTTGCATACAAGAAACATGGAAATGAAGCGCAGATAGTAGTATGTTGTGAGATATCAGATTCCTGGAGTTTGATGAACTGCTGGAATTTGGTATCCCACAATACAGGAGACTTATCATGCGTAGTTTCATTAAATTCCTGACACTGAGTCTATTCAGCATTTTTTTCAGCCAGAGCGTATTCGCTGCAGACCATGGTACGGCACAAGAAGCAGAAGCCATGGTGAAAAAAGCCATCGCCCATATTAAATCCAAGGGAGCAGATGCAGCTTACCCTGAATTTAATAATCCCAAAGGCAGTTTCAGTGACCGTGACCTGTATATTTTTGTACTCGACATGAGTGGCAAGACCCTGGCCCATGGTGCCAATCCCAAGCTCTTGGGGAAAAATATCAGTACGCTGAGAGATGTCGATAACAAAGCCTTTATTGAAGAACTCCTGGCAACCGCAAAGAGCAAGGGAAAAGGCTGGATAGATTACAAATGGCCTAACCCAACTACCAAAGCCATAGAATTAAAATCCACCTATTTTGAGAAATCTGATGATGTCGTCGTTGGCTGTGGTATCTATAAGTAAATGCTGTTCAAGCTCATCTGATTGATGTAAAGCAGTATCTGCACAGGTACTGCTTTTTGATTTTTTCTTACGATGAACCTTACATCCACTGGCTATTCCCGTACACTACTGGCAAAGAAACTGGGGATACAAGCTGACAGCCATGTTTGCGCCAGGCATGCGCCTGAAAACTATCTGGATTTGCTGGCCGACTTGCCAGCTGCGGTGGTATTTTACAAGAAGACTACGCCTGCGACAGATATCGTCCACCTGTTCACCGACAAGAAAGCTGTCCTCGTCAAAGAATTGCTGAACTGTAAAGCAAGCTTGAGAAGTGATGCCGCAATCTGGGTATCCTGGCCCAAGAAAGCCTCGAAAGTGGCTACCGACATCACTGAAGATACGATCAGGGAAGTCGCCCTGCCCCTGGGTTACGTCGATATCAAGGTCTGTGCTGTCAGCGATATATGGTCAGGCTTGAAACTGGTGGTGCGCAAAGAATTGAGGCCGGACTGGCCGGCCTCATAACATCGTCTATTGATGCTTGTTACCGCTTAATTTGATTCCTTGATCAAACGACCAGAATTCTTTTGTATGGGTCGCGCATTCATGGGATACAGACGGCTGAATATCGCCAACTGGTCTGGTGAAATTTCTACCGGCTCTTTCATGACCAGCCACAATACCCCTTCACTGCAAGGTGGTGTCGTCAGCGAACCCATATAGGTATAGTAATCACGTTTGACGGGCAGGATGTCGCTCATGTCCATGGTCGTCAAGGCCTGTACCGGATCATTCTTTTCCAGTGGAAGATTATTCCAGACCTGCTGCACAAGGCTATGTGACTTGCCGCGCTCAATTAACACGGCCACCACGGCCAGTTTGCCATCAGCATCCTTGTGTACCAGATGGGCAACCATTTCAAAGCTCTTGCCGTTTACCCGTTCTTCAGACGGCTTGTGAAAATGAAATTGCACCAGCTCATAATTAATACCCATCACATTGATATAGTTGCCAGCACCGATATTGACTTGTATGGTGTGACCATTGTCAATCACAGAGAAACGGCTGGGCTTGTAATCAAAAGCGATCGGGTCCAAGTCCACCCTGATACCATCACGGATATCGATAGGAGACTGCCTTTCACCGATATCGCACTTGGCATTGGCCGCATTGAGCTTGCCCCAGTTTAAAGGTCCGCCTTCGCCTTTATAGCTCCAGTGGATATTGGCATGGCTGGCCGCCTGCCCGCCTGCTGCTGCGGCACTGTTGGTACCATGATCATTTTTGGTTTTGACGGATTCAGGCTTGCGCACAGCTGGCGCATACGAGGGCCGCACTACAGGTCTAGGCACACTGCGCGCGGCTGCTTCGTCTTTTTCCTTGCGGATGACGCTCAGGCGTTCAGCGATGCGAGCTGCCAGTTCATCGGCAGCCAGTGCTTCCTTGGCGCGGATAGCGGCTTCCTTGGCGGATTCCTTGCTGTCCTTGCTTTCCTTGGATGATGGCTTGCGTTCTTCTTTAGCTGATGCAGAAGCCGGACTGGAAGATTCTTCTTTCGCCGACGCCGGCTTGATGGGTTTGGATGGTGGCGGGTCGTTCGCCTGAGCGGACAGGGCCAACAGCATGGGAAGCAGCAAAGCGAGAGAGCGGCGCATAATGAATTGAATTTGGGATTGAGTTTGCAGAGAGATACCCTAGTTACGGCAAGTCTCTTTGCAAACTTGAATCCTGAGAGCAATTTGTGGTTTTTTCACCCTCACGCTACCGCTGGCTTAGCTTACACGCCCTCAACAATGAACAAACGGCCAATAGAATTGGCATGACGAATTTCCATGGCCTTGGCATATTCGACCGAGTCATACCAGTGCTGCGCCTGTTGCAGGCTGGGGAATTCGACGATGACAGAACGCCAGCCTTCATTATGCGCATCATCCCTGCCCTCTTTTTGCACCCGTGTACCACCTCGTACCAAAAACTGCCCGCCATATTGAGCCACGCTGGCTGTGGCCAATGGTCGGTAATCAGCATAAGCATCTGCGTTAGTGACCTGGATTTCTGCAACGACATAAGCTTTACTCATGATATTCCTGATAAGTAGTTATTTGAAAATTAGTTACAATGACAACACACGCGCTTTAGCGGCAGCATATTCAGATTTCAAACGTGCTACCACTTCCGCCACGGTCAACACATCATCCATCAAGCCCACGCCCTGACCCGCGCCCCAGATATCACGCCAGGCCTTGGCCTTGCTACCGCCGCCAGAGCCAAAGTTCATCTGGCTCTTGTCAGCCACCGGCAGATTGTCCGGGTCCAGTCCTGCCGCGATGATGGATTTCTTGAGATAATTGCCATGCACACCGGTGAACAGATTGGTATAGACGATATCTGCCGCAGCTGAATCGAGGATGGCCTGTCGATAAGCGTCATCCACGTTTGATTCAACCGTAGCGAGCCAGCGTGAGCCTATGTAAGCAAAATCGGCACCCATAGCTTGCGCAGCCAGCACTGCATCACCCGTTGCGATAGAACCCGACAAGGCAATCGGGCCATCAAAGAAGCGCCGTACTTCACCGACCAGGGCAAACGGCGACAGGCCACCCGCATGCCCGCCAGCACCGGCTGCCACCAGAATAAGGCCATCGACTCCGGCTTCCAGCGCCTTTTGCGCATGGCGTATCGAAATCACATCATGCATGACTATGCCGCCATAGCTGTGTATCGCATCCAGCATTTCTGGTGGTGGCGCACGGAGCGAAGAAATGATGATGGGTATCTGATGTTTGACGCACACCTCGACATCATGTGCCAGCCGGTCATTCGACTGATGGACGATCTGGTTGACAGCAATCGGCCCTATTACCGCATCAGGATGTGCTTCCTGGTGCGCTGCCAGCTCGGCCTGCAGTTCTGTCAGCCATACATCCAGCAACTCGGCAGGTCTGGCATTCAGGGCAGGGAAAGAACCGACGATGCCCGCCTTGCATTGCGCTGCCACCAGTCTGGGGCCACTGGCAATAAACAAAGGAGAGCCAATGACAGGCAGGCTAAGGTGTTGCAAAGCTGATGGCAAGCGTGAAACTGAACTTGATGCGGGTGAGTCGAGAGCCATAGTCGGTATCCTCTAACGGTGAGCATAGAATGCTTGATGGACGTACATATCCAGTATGATTTTACCGTGCAAATAAAATTCCTGTGGAGACACCATGACTTATCAATGTTTTGACTTCAGTATCAGCAATAAAATCGCCCACCTGCGCCTGAACCGCCCCGCCACGCTGAACACCATGCAGCCGGTATTTTTTCGTGAACTGACAGAGATTTTGCAAAACCTGCAAAACCAGGCGAATGCCCGTGTGCTCATTATTTCTTCAACTGGCAAGCATTTCACCGCTGGCATGGCGCTGGATGTCTTCGCCGGTGGCGGCATCACGCTCGACGATGCCAGCGCCGTTGGCCGCGCCAATATTGCAATGGCACTGAAAGACATGCACCATGCCTTCAATCTTATTGAATCCCTGCGCATGCCAGTCATTACCGCCATACACGGTGGTTGCATAGGTGGTGGTGTCGATATGATCTGTGCCAGCGACATACGCCTGGCCAGCAGCGATGCTTTTTTCTGCATACAGGAAATCAACATAGGCATGACCGCCGACCTTGGTACCCTGCAACGCCTGCCCAAACTCATCCCTGAAGGCATAGTCCACGAAATGGCCTACACCGGCCGCCGCCTGCCAGCACAACGTGCCCTCGCGGTTGGCCTGCTTAACGAAGTATTTGATACCCAGGAAAACATGCTGGCAGCCGCCCTGCAAATGGCCACAGAAATCGCCGAAAAACCCCCGGTCGCGATCTGGGGCAGCAAACAAGCCATCCACTACGCCCGCGACCACAGCACCCACGACGCCCTGCAACAAATGGGCTGGTTGCAATCCGGTATCTGGCAAAGCAGTAACCTGATGGAAGCTTTCATGGCGAAACAGCAAGGCAGACCGACTGAGTATGCGGATCTGGCGCCGGTTAGTTCGTTTTCTGAGGCGGTCTATCATTTGAAGTAAATAGTATTCATCTCCCTCCAATCGACGGTCAAACCGGTATCAAGATATATGGTTGGTGGTCGCGTTGACGTTGTTTTTGACTTTCGCAGTTCCCATGTGTAGCCGCCGTTTGTGCAGTACAGAAAATGGATTAAGAAATGACCGTTGTCTGAGCGTAGCGAGTTTCGGGCATTTCCCATTTTTTGTACTGCACAAACGGGAACCCCCTTCAGGGGGCGACTACGCCTGGGTCGCCTTTCTTTGAATACTTTCTTTTGGCGACGCAAAGAAAGTATTTCGGCTGCCGGGCCGAGACCCGGCTTGTACCCATGAAGGGCAATCTTTTTATTCAAAGTACGGCATTCAACAAGCAACAAGACAGACTACGAACGTCACTGGAGCGCCAGCCCGGTGGATTCCAGCCAAAAGCACGCTGGAATGACGTAACTAAGATTAGTCGAAAATCAAGAGTTTTAAGCTCGTTGCGTATCGTCGATACGAGCAGCACCCCCCTCACCCTACCCTAATCTCCCGTATCCCCTTCCCCACTCTCCTCCTCAACAAAGTCCGCAAACTCACCCCATCAGCATACCCCACCAACCCCGCAATCTGCTCCACACTATGGTTGGAAGTCTTCAACAAATGCACCGCCTTTTCTATACGCAAATCCTGCACATACGACACCGATGTTTTGCCCAATACAACTTGCTGGCTACAATGTCAAAGACAACGAATTTTTCTGTGGGTTGTTATTGCGAGGGGGGAAGGCCACTGCCATCGCTCCATACTCAGACAGTTATTGTCTGAGTATGGAGCAGAAATATGCTAATCGCACTTCTTCCCACACTTGGTGGCCGCATGGCGACGATAATCCGTCACCAGTCCATTCTGGATTTCTACATTGCAGCAAGCCAGCAATTTGTCCTTGAGCATAGTACGGCCACGCGCGGCCCTGCTTTTGATGGCAGACATGCTGAGTCCTTCCTGCTCAGCAAGATGACGCAAGCTATTACCTTGCAACTCCGTTGCCATCAGGGTATCGCGATATTTGTCCGGCAATTGCTGGATGAATGCCTGCAAGCAGCTTGCCAGCTCTGCATGCAGTTGCAGGTCTTCACTCTGCTGTTCAGGCATATTTTCATCAAGCTCTTCCATACTCATACCCTGGGCCCGGTAATAATCGACCAGTGTGGTACGGGCAGCCGAATATAGCCAGCCGGTCAGGTTATCAATTTCGCGACCGGCGCGTTTGCTTAGCAGGGCTTTGACAAAGATGTCCTGCAAGATATCGTCTGCCTGGCTGGCATCGGCAATGCGCCTGCGCAGATAAGTGCGCAGGCTTGCCTGCAGGTCGCCAAATGCTTGCGTCAAATCTTCGTTATTTTGTGTCAGTTGCAGCATGATTTCTTACCGGCATTGTCCGCCTTGGGAACGCAACAAGCGACGGTCTCTGCAGCTTTTTCACCACTACCATTATGCAGGGGAATGCAGCAAGCGCCATCTTGTGCTGCAGTGTCTTCACCAAATACCTGGGCGTCTGACATCGTGAAGAAATGTTCCCACGGCAAACCCTGGGGATCAACTATCCAGTGTTTTTTGCTATTAGCATAGCAACAGGTAGCTGTTTCCTGGTCTAATACCTGCGTGCCTGAAGCGGCATCAGCCAACATCTTCAATTGCGCCAGTTCTTCAACCGTATCAGCCTGCATGCCAAAATGATTCAGGCCAGTTGCATGGCCGCGTGTGGAAATGGCAAAATTGACGCGTGGATCATCCAGCATCCATTTCGCATAATCTGCCTGCTGCTTTGCGGGCATCTGCCCAAACAGTTGACTATAAAAAGCAATGCTGTGATCCAGATGTTCTACGGCGATATGTACATGAAAGCGTTTCATTTCTTACTCCTGTCCGGAAAAATACATGTGAAAGGTGTTACACAGGTATAGACGCAAGCAGGAAAAAAGGTTGCAAAAATTTTTAAGCTACCACCTTGGTCACCGCCTCGATGTGGTGTCCATCAGGATCAACTAAAAATGCAGCGTAGTAATAAGTTCCATAGTCAGGACGCAAACCTGGTGCGCCATTGTCGCTGCCGCCTACAGTCAACGCAGATGCATGAAATTGATCAACCGCGGAGCGCGTCGCTGCGGTAAAGGCCAGGTGAAAACCCGGGCCCGGCGGGCTGGCATCCGCTCTTAATTTCAGGCACAGGATATCTTCATCATCATGCAAGCCATAGCCCAAGGCGGTGTCGTCTTCAAACACGCGCCTGTAACCCAAAGCACCGAGGGCAGCATCATAAAATGCGCCAGCCAGTATCAGATCGCGTACGCCCAAGGAGATGTGATGTAGCATTTTTATTCCTAAAGTTCGATGTATCAATGGTAGGTTAGCGCGTGCTGATCAGCAAATCACCTTCCAGACGGGCGGCTCCGGCAGTCACCAGTTCGTTTGCCATTTGCGATATCAGCAAGTCTGTTTCCAGACACAACAACCTGGCCGACGACATCACCAGGCGAGTGCTGCCAAGTTGAGATATGGTTGCTGCCAGACTAAGTTGCTGGAATTCCAGCAAGATGAAGGCAAGCATCACTTTTACCGCATTGCGGGCATTGCGGCGTGGGTCGGTACTCAGATAATCCAGCCGCGATTCCGCCCTTTGCAGCGCGACAGCGACATTGCTGAAGGCAGGACCATGTCCGGGAATGACGATACGTGGATTCAGTTCACGGATGACTTGCAGTATTGCTGCTTGCTCAGCAAAACCGGACTCCCCTTCGAGTTCAGGAAAAATCACGCCAAAGCCGTTTTCCCATAAGGCATCGGCAGAAATCAATATGCCTTCCTGCGCACAATAAAGGATCATGGAGTGTGGATCATGTCCGGGCGCGGCCAGCACCTGCCAGTCCATGCCACCAAGCCGCAGTTCGTCACCATGCTGTATCGCTGCATCAAAACTGAAACGCTCGCAGCGCTGGCCTGTGGCGGTATAGGTAAGAGTTGTCTCATCCCAGAGTGCCACCGCAGCCGCGTCAGCAATAGGGATCAGCGTGCGGCAAGCATAGTGGCGCTGCAATGCGGCATTGCCACCACAATGGTCAGAATGCAGATGGGTATTGACCAGTAAATCGAGTTTGCGATCACCCAGGGAATGTTGTATCAGTGCCAGGGTCTGTGGTGCATGGCTGAAGTAACCACTATCCACCAGAGCAGTCTGTTGTTCATCAATAAACAGGATGTTATTCGAGGACAGCCATCCCCGTTCAAAGACTTGCATGCAGGCGGGCAGTTGCATCATGCCCTACCTGCGACTTTGCGCTGCTGGCCATAGGGCATAGTTTGCGCGGCTGCCAATTCTGCCGATGCGAAAAAGGCATCGCCTTGCAGGTAAGCTTGCAGCATATCAGTTCCATCCAGGCCCCAGAAACAGCGATCATCCACTACCGCAGTCGGTACACCAAATACATGGGCGGCGATAGCCAGTTCACCATTGCGCCTTAGCGCATCTTTGACAGCGGCAATATCCAGCATGGCAGGTGTCACTTGCAATTCGTCGAGCAAGGCTTGCCAGTGTTTTGTCTGTGCGGGTATATGACCATCACGCCAGACAAAACGGAATAGCCTGTGCACGGCAGCTTCAGTGCTGCCAAGCGCCAGGCACAGGCGCAATAAAGGCAAGGGATTGAAAGGATGCTCGGGCAGCATGCGCAAAGGAATGCCATGCTTGTGTGCCAGCCATGCGCAATGCTCGAAGGTCCACTGGCGCTTGGGTGCGATTTCTGCCGGACCTTTGTTGTCCCAGTGATTGAGCAGGCCAGCAAACAGGACTGGTCGATAATTGATCTGCTCTACCCCTTGCAGGCGCGGCAGCATTTCGCTTTGCAAATAAGCGAAAGGGGAAATAAAATCAAAATACCAGTCTAGCTGTTTCACTCTCTATCCTTTCATCGTCAAACACTCATGGCAGCATTCTTTGCTGTACCAGATCCCAGATTTCCAGTTTCTTGTGGTTGTCTGCCTTACTCCAGCAAATGATTTCATCAATGTTGCGATAGCAACCTGTGCACAAACCCGTCTTGTCATCCATGCGGCAAATATTGATGCAGGGTGAAGGCACGGTCGCGCCAGGTTTCATGACAAACTGGGCGGGATCAAATTCATACAGGATATTCATGCGCGCAAAGCCACATCAGCGACCGGCGCACCGGTCATGTTTTTCAATTGGGCTGGCGTCAGTTTGAAGACAGCGTGAGGATGGCCAGCAGCAGCCCACACATGTGGGTATTGCAGCAAGTCTTCGTCAATGAGCATCACAGTTTTTTGCAAATGACCGATAGGGCAAACCCCGCCTATGGCATAACCGATTTTTTCTTTAACGAAACGGGCATCCGCCTTACCCAAAGGGCCGACAATCGCTGCCACCTTGCTTTCATCAACACGGTTGATACCGCTGGCAACGACCATGACGGCTGCATCATCAAGCAAGCGACGAAAGACGATGGATTTGGCAATTTCTGCCACCAGGCAACCCAGGCCGGCAGCAGCCTCGGCAGAAGTTTTGCCTGACTCAGGCAACATGACGACAGCTTGATCATGCCCCAGGTTATGCAGCAATAGTGCAACGCGCTGGGCGGTTTCGGGTAAGGCAGTATCTTTGGACATGATGCGCAGGCAAATAAAGCAAAGCCTGTTTATATCACAAGCAAAGTCTGTATGCTCAGTGTGTGTATTTGGCTGGCAAGTTCTAACCGTGCCATTCAGCCAGTAAGGCTGCGTGCTGGGCTGGCACTTCAAAATATTTCATGGCAGCGCGATACTCATTACCACTCAATATCGAATAAATGCAGGTTGCCTTGCAGACTACCTGGGTACGCTGAGAGGCGTCGCCTGGTTTGGGGACTTCCATCATCATCTGGTAAGTCTGCTTTTCTTTGAGAACAGCGCTGCACTGCATTTGTATGCTGGCAGAAGTAAAGCTAACTATCCTCGCTGGCACAATCTGACCAGGAACCACCTGTATAGCACCGCGCCAGGTAACGTTGGCGCGTGCAGCGTTGCGGGAATCACTCATACGGACAAATACCTGAAATGCAAACTCATGGACAGAATAAAATGATGCGGCGCAAAAATTATGATTGTACCAACTTCTACGCTTCCCAACGGAAACTATTTCAACTCATTTTCAATTCGCTTGAATTCTGCTCCAGCCAGTTTGCTACGCCTGCCGCAGCAAGCCTTGCGGTAGCGAAACAGGCAGTCAGCAAATAGCCGCCAGTCGGTGCTTCCCAATCCAGCATTTCACCGACAAAAAACAGACCAGGATAGCGCAGCGCCATGAGATTTTCATCGAGCTCCTCAAAGCGCAGTCCACCGGCACTGCTGATAGCTTCATCTATGGGGCGTGCTGCGTTGAGCACCACAGGCAATGCCTTGATGGCCTGTGCCAAGATGGGCGCTTGGGCAAAATCAGTTTTATCCAGGCATTCATGCAACAAAGCCATTTTTAATGCATCCAGACCCAGACGGCTTTTCAGATGACTGGACAGGGAACGCGAACCACGCGGATGTTCCAGTTCTGCCTGTACTTTCTCCAACGCAGTATCCGGCAATAAATCCAGTTCAAGCACAGCTTTACCCTGACTATGTAATTGCTGACGCAGTGCTGCAGACAATGCATAAATCAGGCTGCCTTCGACCCCGCTTTCAGTGATCACAAACTGCCCCTTGCGCATGGGCTGGCCACTGCCTTGCACCTTGGCTGCCACTGTCAGCAAAGGCTGTCCAGCGAACTTGTCTTTAAAGAAAGCTGTCCAGTTCACATCGAAGCCGCAATTGGCTGGCTGTAAATCCGCCACATCCAGACCACGCTGTCTCAACAAACTTACCCAGGCACCATCCGAACCCAACCTGGGCCAGCTACCGCCTCCGAGCGCGAATACCTGCGCTCGTGCAGGCAGGCAGACTTCGCCATCAGGCGTGGCAAAGCGCAATTGGCCTTGCTCATCCCAGCCCAGCCAGCGATGTCGCATATGAAAGCGCACTCCCTGCTGGCGCAGGCGATGCAGCCAGGCACGCAATAAGGGAGCAGCCTTCATATCAACCGGAAACACCCGCCCGGAACTGCCTACATAAGTTTCTATACCCAGACCCTTGACCCAGACGCGCAAGGCTGCGGCGTCAAACTGGTCTATGATCGGTGCCAGTTGAAGCTCGCGTTCGGCATACCGTGTCATGAAAGAGACAGAATCTTCAGAATGTGTGAGATTCATTCCCCCCTTGCCAGCCATTAAGAACTTGCGTCCTACCGAAGGCATGGCATCATAAACATCCACGGCTATACCCTGCAGAGCCAGAGTTTCGGCCGCCATCAGGCCAGCTGGCCCACCACCAATAATGGCAACAATACTGGCTTGTGGATGATGAGAATTACTCGCTTTTGTTTGCATAAGTTTGCGTCATAATATGGTTTTTCATGTGCGGCTTTCCTGCACCGGTACCTGCAAGCAAAGCTGATTTTGTATCTGCCTGAATTTACCAGAAGTTACAACCAGGTCTCCCTATGGTCAATCTGGATCGTGCTACGCTAGACTTAGTGGTTGCTTGCATCAGCGTGATTTCCATGCTGGTCATGCTGACTGTTTGGCATATCAACCGTGACATACCCGGCACCGGCGTCTGGGCAGCCGCTGCGTCCATGATCGCACCAGCATTTTTACTGATACGCCTGATCGACGTCATCAACATCCCCATGTCCCTGATCGTTGCTTTCAATAATTCCCTGACCCTGACCACTACCCTGCTGATGCTGGAAGGCACCCTGCGTTTTCGCGGTTATCCGTCCCGACTACGCTGGCGCTGGGGTCTGGTACTGATCCCGGCATTTGTCTTGCTGGCCTTCCTCAACCGGGACGACATGATACGCCGATATCTGTTCCATGATGTCATCGCTGCCAGCCTGATGTTGAGTAATGCCTTTATTTTGGTCTGGAAAACCCGAGACGTAGACTTGCTGGCCGCCTGCATAGGTGCGATTTCCCTCGCGATCATGGCAGTTGGTTTTCTTATGCGCTGGCATCTGGCTTTCATTTCGAATAACAATGCAGAACTGGCCAGCCATCCTCTTTTGAATTTTATCTATCTGCTTGTGGTGCTTTGCTTGCTGGGTTGGACTTATGGCGTCAGTGTCTGCTGTAATTTGCGCGTCCAGAAAAGCATACTGGAGATGGCTCGCGAAGACGTGCTCACTGGCTTGCCCAACCGCCGCCATGTCGATGAAATGCTGGACAAAGCCATCGCCCAGAGTGGCCGTAACCAGCAAGGTTTTGGTTTTATCCTGATAGATCTCAATCATTTCAAGTCAGTCAATGACAGATTTGGCCATCAGGCTGGTGACCTGTTACTCAAGGAAGTTGCCAGACGCCTCAAAAGCTTTTGCCGCCACGCCGACTTTGTAGGCCGCATAGGCGGAGATGAATTCGTGGCCCTGACATTCGGCGTCAATCAGGAATCGCAACTGGACAGCACCCTGCTACGTTTGAAGAAAATACTCGAAGGCCCCTGCACCATACAAGGCCACACCGTAGAAATCGAGGCCGCCCTGGGCAGTGCCCTCTTCCCCACAGATGGCCGCAGCGCCGACAAGCTCATGCAAGTCGCCGACCAGCGCATGTATATCGACAAGTCAGTCCCGGAAAATATCCTGGCAGCCGTAACCCAGGGCGCATAAAAAAACAAAGCCGGAAAATCCGGCTTTTAAACTCTCAGTAGTTTTGAAATAGGCCTGAGTAAGCGTAGCGAGCGGCCTTAGTTTTAGTTAAGAAGCGCAGTCGTACTTTAGTACGGCGAGCATCGCAGGCTAAAAATAAGGTCGCGCAGTAGCTTAATCAGGCTTATTTGGACCAGAATCTTTGATAGTGCGTTCGAAAATCATTCGCTGGTTCAAACATATTCTTTTGCCCACCGTCATAAGCGATATTCTGCGCAGTCACCAGATGTGGTGTACCGACAAAGCCGCTGTGTTCTGCACCTGCAAATGCGCGATTCAACTCATCGACGATTTGCCAGGCTTGCATGGACAGGGGTTCAGGTACTGTGCCAGACTGCAGGCTATTGGCACGTATGCGCTTGTACGCCGTCTGCGAACCATCACCAGCAGATACTCCGACCAGTTTGTTATTCGCGATCAGTGCTGCGGTAGCCGGCACTTCCAGTAAATCGAAATAAAAATCGTTGACGCCTATCGCATGCGTCCACTTGGCTCCGTGGCGCTTGACCAGGTTTTCTACCACGCCTTTCATTTTGGCATTGGCATCGGCCAGAGGCACATCTTCCAGGCTCAGTAATTTGCAACCTTCGCACTGGCGTATGGTTTCAACGATAGCGCTAGATTTGGCCAGCAGAAATGGATTCGTGGAATCAGTAAATACGACGATACCAGCTTTGTTGTTTGAATCTACCACTGTATACAAGGCAGCTACTTGAGCGACTTCTTTGGGGTTAGTGGTGATATTCGTGAACAGGCCATCGGTAGGACCGCTTTTTACGGAGGCATGCCAGCCAACAACAGGCACCTTGGCCTTGGCAGCAGCAGCCATCCCTTTGCCCTGGCTACTGACGTCCACCCCTGCCAGGACGATGCCGTCCGCTTTCATGTCCAGTGCCTGACTGATGATGGCAGCGCCCTGATTGCAACGACCGCGACAATTGATGGGCAAGACTTCCCAGCCAGCGCCGGCACTGGCTTCGCGCACACTATTGAATACGCCATTGACACCAGCATCACCCAGATCAGCAGCAATAAAAATAATTTTCTTTTTCTTTTGCAGTTGCGGTCCTTCTGTAGGACCTTCCCAACGATTCTTCACCGATGCAGCCCTGGCCACCTTGGCATTGGCGCGACTGAGAAATTGCATGGGATTTTCTTGTGCAGCGGCAGCACTAATGAAACTGAACACAACAAACAACGCGGTCAAGCACTTACTTTTAGTAGCAGTCATGATTCTTGGCTGGTCAGGTTGGTAAAAAATCTGTAATTACGCAAACTTTAATTCGTGGTTGAAACAAATACTTACAACTGCGCAATGATTATTGCAGAAAAAAGCGTCAAGTAAATAGAGTTTCAGTACCACGGCCTCAGCGTCGAATATTAAGCAGAAAATATATTGATATAAAGAATAAAATTTTCCACAAGCAAGAATTTCTTATGGAAAATTTCATTCTTTTAAGCAACACCTACTAAGACGTACCAATTAACAACAGTTTAAGCTGCACCAATGTGGTACGTGCAACTACAAATTGAGGCTAGCCTTACTCCCAATGTACCTCTGCCGAGCCGCTGCGCTCTACATTGCGCTTTGCCGGGTTGCCCATGACATGAACATCACCACTCCCTGTGACTTTCAGCTTGATTTCCTGACCTGCAAATACTTTGGAGCTGGATGATCCTGTGGAATTCAAATTGACCGCAGCGCTTTTCAAGGCAACGGCTTTCAAGTCACCTGAGCCTGTTAATCTGGCATTAAAGCTTTTGACCTGGCCTCTAACGATGCTGTCGCCAGAGCCATAGGAAGCAAGTTCCAGTAGCTCCGCTGTCCCAACCCCCAGATTCAGGTCGCCACTGCCATTCAGGCTGGCAAATACCTGCTGGTATTCGCCATCCAGATTGATATTGCCCGAACCTTGCAGGCTGACTTCAAGTTTGTTGCCTTTGAAGCCCTTGATGACGGCGTCACCACTGCCGGAAGTCTGCAGCTTTTCCAGGTTAGGCAAACTCAGTTCTATCTTGGTTTGCTCAGTTTTCCCTACCGAAATATAGATCCCACGTGTGCCTATATACAGGGTATTGCCTTCCAGCCTGGTCGTCACCCGAGAAACCAGCTTGGCGTCACCCTTGACCAGTAATTCTGGCGTGGCAGCTTGTTTCAAGGCCAGATCTATAGGTCCGCTGAGTATGACATTGACGATGGATGCAGTGACCGGACGAACTTCACTGGCCGCCGAACCGGCAACCGTTACCGTGCTGGCATGGGCCCGGATAAAGACCACGCTGGATGCAGTTAAAACCACTGCCAGACCCAACATGCCTACGCCTGTGCGTATGATGTTATTCATTTTTTTCTCCTGAAGCTAGACTAAAACTAAAAAGGACTACTGCCACTACTTGCTCGTCAGGCTGCATGGGAAAGCTGCAGTTGTGACAAGTTCCAGCGCAAATAGTGTTTAAAACCGATGAAGGTATATTTGGTCATGAACAGACTGAGCATCATCAAGAGGATGGAACCCAGCAGCAAACCCAGACCTGCGAACAGCTTTTTAACAGAATATTGATTACCAACTTCTATATGCAGCTTTTCTGCATGACTTTCTGTGCTGCCCTTCTGTGCTACAACAGATGCGGTCTTACCACTGTCATCCAGTTTTTCACCATCTATCAAGATACCCGTTTCAGTAATATCAACGCTGACATTACGATCATGGTGTCTATGTACATGCTGCCTGCCAGCAGGTATATCAACACTGAATTGCTCGACGCCAGAGATACTGGCCGCAGTGATGCCTATGCCCGCTACATACATCACCAATGCGACAACATAGGTCGAGCACAAGAGACTGAAATACGCCACTGCAGGTATCAGCATGAACAGATTGAAGATCATCAGACCGATCAGGGCAACCAGCAAACTGGCAACATTACCCAGGTTAAAATTTGTTTTTAATGCTTCATAACGTGTGCTGGCGTTCTTTTGCGCCGCCAACAGTTCTGGCTTGGGCAGACCAGCAGCAATTTCCTCTTCCGACTTGCCAGCGGCCATGGCGTCAGTAAACTTGCGCTCATATTCCCACATGGTGTCTTCGATGACTTTGGCTGGTAAGCCGTCCAGGGCCTGACGCAGCGCGTTCATATATGCAGTCTTGTTCATTGCCGTCTCCCGTTCTTGATTTGGTATATTCAGAATAAGCAAAGTAAAGGAAGGCAGCCACAGACTTGCGACAGTGCGCAAATTTCTAGGGATAAACTGCGAAACCTGAGGATAGTCAGCAGTCATCTAAAGTCGCAACAGAAGGGAATAATATTGGTTTGCTATGACATGAGCATGTCACCCTGAGACAGGCTACTAAGTTGGCCACTGGACCGATGTTGCATTAAAATTTAGCCATTCCTGCAAGTGACTGGCATCTTCACCCAGTAAGTGCAAACCCAGACGACTGCGGCGCCAGAGTATATCGTCAACCGTACGCGCCCATTCATGCTTGACCAGATAGGCCGCTTCTGCGGTATACAAGCCGGGTACCAGCATTTCACCCATATCGGCCAGCGAATATTTATCTTTCAACAAAACATGAATGCGACTGCCATAGGCATGTGCATAGCGTTCTGCCAGATGCGGTGGCAGCCAGGCATATTGCTGCTGGCATTGCTGTATGAATAAGGGAAATTCGCTGACAGCGCGATTTTCCGGGGATTCACTATAAATATCACCGCCGGGCAGGCAGGCATGCTCGGTCCAGGCAGTATTGGCATTGTTGAGCAGGGGAGCCAGTATGGACAGTGCTTCTTCAGCCAGTTTGCGGTATGTGGTGATTTTGCCACCAAACACATTCAAGACTGGCGCACCGGCAGTATCGAGTTCCAGGCTATAGTCACGGGTCAGGGCAGCGGCCTTTTCCTTGCCTCCCACAACCGGCTCTTCCACCAGCGGGCGCACACCGGAATAAGACCACAACACATCGGCAGGACTGATTGCCTGGGTAAAATAATGGCTGGCCAACCCGCACAGATAGGCTACTTCTTCCTCGCTGATCGAGACTTCATCCAGCGAGCCCTGGTAATCCAGGTCGGTCGTGCCTATCAGGGTAAAGTCTTGTTCATAAGGGATGGCAAACACGATGCGGCCATCGGGATGCTGGAAAATATAGGCATAAGGATGATGAAATAAACGCCGCACGACTATATGGCTACCCTTGATCAGTCTCAGGGTTTTTGCTGCCCCCTGATGCAGAACCTGCTGCAGGGTATTGACGGCCCAGGGGCCGGTGGCATTCACCAGACTACGGCTTTGCACCATCATCATGCTGCCGTCCGCCGTTTGCAATTGCACCAGCCAGTACTGCTCTTGCCGTCTGGCAGAGACACAACGGGTGCGTGTCATGATGACAGCACCTTTTTCTGCCGCCTGCATGGCATTCAAGACAACCAAACGGGCATCATTGACCCAGCCATCTGAATAGGCAAAACCACGGCGGAAGTCAGCGAGCAGGGGTTGCCCGGCGATATGTTTTTGCAAATTGATGGATTCAGCACCAGGCAACAATTCGCGTTTCGCCAGATGGTCATACAGGAACAAGCCTGCCCTGATCATCCAGGCCGGGCGCTGTCCTTTATCATGCGGCATGACAAAGCGCAACGGACTGATGATATGTGGGGCAGAACGCATGAGCACTTCGCGCTCTTGCAAAGCCTTGCGCACCAGGCCAAATTCATAATATTCAAGATAACGCAAACCGCCATGGATAAGCTTGGTCGATGCGGATGATGTATGGGAAGCCAGGTCGTCTTTTTCACACAAGAGTACGCTCAAGCCACGGCCAGCAGCGTCGCGCGCTATACCCGCACCATTAATGCCCCCGCCGATGACGAGCACATCGACTTCCCGCATGGCAGGCTTGCTCTTCATTTTTTGACCAGATGATTCGGTAACCAGCCTATGCCATGGGCATGCAGGCTCTGTATGTATAAACGGTCTTCCGTCTCAGTGACGCCCGTGGTTTCTGGATATCGGCCGGTCGGGTCCTGCAAATCGGCGACGATTTTTCCGGCTTCGTTAAATGCCAGCACATGGCCATAGGCGGGTGGCACTGGCCACAACACACGCGGCAGGCGCAAGGTGATGCTGCGTAACCAGGGTTGTTCTGCCATGTCATCAATCGCAGCGCCGCGTGGCTTGGCCAAACCCAGCCAGATACGGCCATCAAGGCCACGCATGAGATTGTCAGGGTAACCTGGCAAATCACGCAGCAAGAGACGGGCCAGTTTTTTATCTGGCTTGTTTTTCAAGTGCAACTGATGGGCATCGATCGAAATTCTCCAGATGCGGTACTCGCCTGTTTCGGCAACAATCAGGTGCTGCTCGTCTGCGCTGAGTACCAGGCCATTGGCAAAACACAGGCCGTCAGCAATGACGCGCGTCTGTTTGCTGGCGGGGTCGTATTCCAGTACGCGCCCGGTAGAAGAGTGTTCGAGGATGTCAAGAACGCTGGCATGGAAGGTGCCGCCAGATTCCCTGGCACCAAAGCGTTGCGATGCATCGGTGAAATAAATCTTGCCAGTTTTGGCGACCACCACGGCATCCGCATACAAAATTGGACTATCCCCGATTTTGTCGGTGAGTACCGTTATTTGCTTGTCAGGTGAAATCGAGAGTATGCCGCGAAAGGCATCGGCAGCGATCATATTGCCTGCAGCATCAAACATGAAACCCAGTACCCGTCCGCCGGTATTCACCCAGACTTCACGCTGGCTGCCGTCGGCCTGCATGCGCAAAATCGCGCCGGATGTCACGGCGGCATACAACTTGCCATCCGGGCCTATGGCGATATGCTCAGGGCCGGTTTCTTCACCTATTGCTATGGTTTTCAATGCCGCCAGTTTTTCATTGCGGGCATGCGGTGGTGAATAACCAGCAAAAGGCGTGGCTTGCCAGGCGACGGGGTTGATAGGCACAGGTGCCAGCAAGAGATAGATAAGAACGGTAGCCAGCAAGGCCAGCGCCAGCAACAGCAGGCGTATGATCCATTTCTTCAACACTTATCTCCTCGCATTTCAAGACTACGCAACAGGAATCCCCAAGGGGGTATCCCCGGCAATTCTGTATTTTGCACTGTCCGGATAATATTTTGATATTTATTTTACGAGATGTTGCAATGAGGCAGAAAATGGCGTGCTCAGGATTTTAACCAAGGCAGCGCACAGCGTCGTAAGTGCGCAACCAGGTCATTTGCAAAATACGCGCGTCATTGCTGGCGCGATGACGGGAAATATTCAAATCTTCCTGCACCTGGTGCTTGGTTGCATGCCACAGGCTTTCTTGCTGCGGACTGATGATTTCGCGCAAATCTGCCAGGCGAAAATTAGGGACCCTGTCGACAGCATCATATAAGCGCGCCATCCAGACGTAGTCCTGGGTCCAGCCGTCGGTATAGACTGTCAGCCCGGCCAGCAGGGTATTGAGTTGTTCCGTCACCAGGCTGACGGATTTGCCTCTTTCGACCAGGATTTCACGCGGGATGCGGTGTATGAGTGCGGCATGAACATCCCAGTGCTGCCACTCAGATTCCGGCCTGATCAGCGTGCACCAGCCTTCGCCATGACGACGTGAGAAGCCAACCTCAATCGGATAGCTACCTTTGCCAAAGCCCGAAGCTTCGAAATCAATCACGATAGGCACGGTCATCATCGCATATGCTCCGCTGGGTGATAGTGTGGCAATTTGAGCCAGGAGCCGGGAGTCAAAGCCCGGGCTTCAATTCCTGCTAGCTAAAACTCATTTTTCTATGAATACCTGGAGCACGCAAGTTTTTGCATAAAAATTTATTCGGTTTATATCTGCATTTAAAGATAGTTCATGAATATGTCGCAATTTATAGTCTGGGTTTATGAACATTTTAGTCGCCGGCTTGTCAAAAAAACAGAGTTCGTCCGGTAGCTGCGCTGCCAAATTGCGAAATTACTGGTAAGCTCAACGACTTGTTTTGCTCTCTGTTAAAAGGAAATTCATGCGCTTCTTACGCTTACTGCTCATTACCCTGGGTTTTGTCTCTGCGACAGCACTCGCCTCGCCTGCCGCTCCCAAGGAGGGCGCAGACTTTATCAGCCTGAAAACGCCACAAACCACGCAAGCCACAGGCAAGAAAATTGAAGTTATAGAATTTTTCATGTACCACTGCCCTGCCTGTAATCTGCTGGAGCCTATCGTCAATGAGTGGAAGAAAAAGCAGGGTGACAACATCGTTTTTCGCCGCATACACTTGCCGTTGACAGGTGAAAATGATCCTGAAGCACACTTATTTCTGACCTTGGAAGCAATGAATCTGGAAGCCAGCCTGCATGCCAAAGTGTTGGCAACCTGGCATGTAGAAAGAAGTCGCCTGACCAGCGATGCTGACAATACAGCTTGGGCAGTCAGGAACGGCATAGACAAAGCCAAGTTCCTGAGCTTTTACAATTCCTTTTCTGTCATCAGCAAATTGAAGAACCTGGGCAAACTGGTTGCCAGCTATCAAGTCGACAGTACACCAACCTTTATCGTCGATGGCCGCTACCTGACCAACCCTTCCATGGTAGGTGCAGCCAATGCCAATATCCCACGCGATCAACTCGGCCAGGCCACCATGCAATTATTGGACAGTTTAGTTGCAAAAAGTAAAAAGTAAGCTGATTTCACACATTAAAAAAGCTCAGGATTCGCATCCTGAGCTTTTTTTATCGACCACCATCATTTATCGACGACAGTCTTGCCTATGGGCGCCACGGCAATTGCTGCCAGCTTCAAGTGCTGAATACCAAACGGTATGCCTATGATGGTGACAAAGCAAATCAGGGCAGACATCAAATGCGCCAATGCCAACCAGACACCGGCAAAAATGAACCAGATGACATTGCCTAGCATGCCCAACAGACCGGTACCTATATCTTCCTGTCCGCTGGCATCTGCGCGATTCACCACCTCTTTACCAAAAGGCATGAAGCTCAATTGCCCTATGACAAAACAAGCTTTGCCCCAGGGTATGCCTACGATGCTGATAAAAGCGATCAAGCCCGCTAACCACCAGCCCAGCCCTGTCAAAAAACCGCCCAAAATCAACCACAGAATATTACCTAATAGACTCATAGATTACTTTGCAATTTATTAATGTACGACATTGTATTGCCAAAAAAGCCAGATAACCAGGAGAATCGCGAAAGTCCTTATTTATCACTCATAACGCAAACAATCCACTGGCAATAAACGCGACGCACGGCGCGCTGGATAAAAGCCAAAGAAGATACCGACAAAACTGGCGAAGCCGCAGGCAACCACCATGGCTTGCAGGCCTATAATGACTTCGAGTTTGCCGGTAGAAGTAATCGCTGCCGCACCTGCCATCGCCAGCAAGATGCCTATGATGCCGCCGACCAGGCAGATCACCACCGCCTCCGTCAAAAACTGCAACAGCACATCACGTGGCTTGGCACCAATCGCCATGCGTATGCCTATCTCGCGGGTACGTTCAGTCACTGATACCAGCATGATATTCATGATGCCTATGCCACCCACGATGAGCGAAATGGCACCGATGGCACCCAGCATGGCCGCCAGGCCGGCACTGATCTTGGCACCTGTCTCCGCAATCGAGGCCAGGTTATCGATACGGAAATCATCTTCCTGCCCAGCCTTGATATGGTGGCGGTCACGCAGCATGTCCTTGATATCTTCCTCTGCGTCCTTCAACTGCTTGTCGCTCTTGCCCTGCACCACCACATAATGCACATTGCGCGGGAAAGGGCTGCGCATCAGGGTAGCGCGGGCTGAGGTAATCGGGATCAACACCATCTCACCCAGATCACCGCCGTCAAACATGCGGCCCTCACCCTGTAAGACGCCAACTACCTGGAAAGGTACATTGTCTATGCGCACAAACTGGCCTATCGGGTTGTCCTTGTAAAAAAACTGGTCAGCCAGTTTCTTGCCTATGATGACCATGCGCGCAGCACCCCGGATATCAGAATCGCTGAACTCATTACCCTGGTCCACTTTCCAGTTGCGCACCTTAAACATTTCTGGGGTCACACCGAGCACGGCATTATTGGAATTATCATTCCCTACCGTCAATTGGAAGAAGCCCTGCAAGGCTGGCGCAGCGCCATTGAGACTGTCGAGTTGATTGAGCGCCAATGCGTCCTCTACTGACAGCGAAGGAGCAGTACCGGTACGCGCCCGCACCCCCTGGGTACGGTTGGCACCTGGCGAGATAATCATCAGATTACTGCCCAGTACTTCCAGTTCCTTGGCGATAAATTTCTTTGCACTTTCACCCACGGCCAGCATCATAACGACCGAGGTAATGCCGATGATAATGCCCAGCATGGTCAGCGCCGTGCGCAGCCGGTTGGCATTCATGGAACGGAATGCTTCTATAAATACCTGGAGGAAATTCATTTTCTGTCCCCCTGCGCTTCTGAATATTCAGCATGTGAGGCGGCCAGTTGGCGCAAGCCTTCTGCCGCCGGGCCATCGTACAGGACATGACCATCCTTGAGCCGCACCAGCCGTTTGCTGTAGGCCGCAATATCCGGCTCATGCGTCACCAGCAAGATCGTGATGCCACGATCTGCGTTCAATTGCTGTAGCGAACGCATGATGTCTTCGCTGGTCTGGGTATCAAGATTACCGGTAGGCTCATCCGCCAAAATCAATGGCGGATCAGCGACCAGGGCGCGGGCGATCGCCACACGCTGTTGCTGACCACCGGACAATTGATTCGGTAGGCGTTTGGCATAATCCTTGAGCCCTACTCTTTCGAGTTCCACCAGTGCTTTCTTGTGCGCCTTGTCACGCCCCGCTCCGGCATAGATCAAGGGCAGCGCGACATTTTCTGCCACGCTCATGCGCTTGATAAGGTTAAAGCTCTGGAATACAAAACCGATGGTGCGGTTGCGTATGGTGGCCAGTTCGGCACGCGACAGGCTCAGGGTATCGACGCCATTGAGCAGGTAAGAACCACTGGTGGCCTGGTCCAGGCAACCTAGGATATTCATCAGTGTTGACTTGCCGGAGCCGGATTGTCCCATGACGGCCAGAAAATCGCCACGCGGCACCTGCACGTCTATGCCATGCAAAACCTTGGTCTCCACGCCACCAGAGAAATAACTCTTGCTGACCTGGCGTATGGCTATCAGGGTATCGCTCATCAGCGTGCTCCGGCTTTATCCAGCGCACGGATAATGACTTTGTCACCTGGCTTCACATCACCGGAAATGACTTCGGTATATTTGAAGTTGGACAAACCAATTTTGACGTCCACAGTTTTTGCCAGGTTTTTGTCATCAAGTTTATAAAGTTTGAAAGTGCGGGTCAGGTCTTTTTTGGTACGGAAAGCGACGTCATCATCCACATCTGGTGCAGGCAGATTGGCAGATGCTGAAGCCGCGCTTGCGGTTGATCCACTGGCATTTTTTTCCTTTTCCTTGAGCGCCTTGGCTTCTCTGGCCTGCTCTTCTTCGCTAGGCTTATAGCGCAGGGCAGCGGTGGGAATGCGCATCACGTTTTCGCGGCTGCCGACGACCAGGCGCACTTGCGCGGTCATGCCTGGCTTCAGCAACTCATCCTTGTTGTCGACATCCAGCACTACGTTATACGTCACCACATTCTGCTGCACATTCGCCGCCAGACGAAACTGGCGTAATTTGGCTTCAAATTCTCGGTCAGGATAGGCATCGACAACAAAGCGTGCAGGCAGGCCATCTTTCAAAGAGCCGACATCGGCCTCAGATACGCTGGTATCGATTTGCATTTTGGTCAGGTCACGCGCAATCTGAAACAGGTTCGGGGTCTGGAAAGAGGCGGCCACGGTTTGACCCATGTCGATTGTACGCTTGATGATCACGCCATCTATTGGTGAACGAATGACGCTGTTATTCAGGTCAGCCCTGACGCGGTCAAGTTGCGCTCTGGCCAGTTTGATATTTGCATCAGCCACTTCCACTTCACGTTTGGCCTGGTCCATGGCGGTGCCGGAGATATAGTTTTGCGCCACCAGTTTCTGGTTACGCTCAAGATTAGCCTGCGCCAGACGCTTGGACGCCTCTGCAGATGCCAGGCTGGCTTCGCTTTGCTTGATCTGGGCATTGAAAATAGTAGGGTCTAGCTTGAGCAAGACCTGACCTTGCTTGACGCGGTCATTGAAGTCTGCCTTCAATTCCACTACGGTGCCTGATACCTGCGAGCCGACATTGATCAGCGCCACAGGGTTGAGCGTGCCGCTGGCGGTCACGGTCTGCGTGATATTGCCCTTGTCCACGACGGCGGTCTTGTATTTGGGTTCTTCTTCCTTGGGCTTACCATGCTCCTTTTGATAGTACATGGCGGCTGCTACGCCTGAGAGTAAAAGAACAATGGAGACAACAACGCGTTTCTTCGTGAACACAGGCATGGTAAGAGATATCCCAGATTGTTAGGTACGCATCAACAGGTAAAAAAAATAGACCACTATTTATAGATTTCGTTCAATACGGGAGAACCAGGCGATAGCCACGATCAGTAATGCTATCGACAAGGGAAGCAAACCCCAGACACCATATAACATGCCGACAACGATGCAGGCAGCCCAGGAGAAGCTGGAAGCAGTTTCAAGCAAGCCCGCCATCAAATGCGTCTGCCCGCGCTTGTTGAACTGAGCACGGCTGGCCGCTTTGGATTGCCACAAATGGATAACGGCCGAACTCAGCATTGCCGCCAGGGTACAGACGATGACAGCCAGGCCCAGTACAAATTGCTTGATCAGCAGCCACAGCCATGCTGGTGAGATAAATAACATGACTGGCAAGATAGCCGCCAACAACTTGCTGGGGAGGATCAACTGGGCTTTGACAGGCGATGCCCACAACAAGTCAGGTGCGTCTTCAGCTGAGACGATAATCCAGATCAAGGAACCAGCCAGTGAGGCGGCCAAAAAAACCAGACCTGAGGCCACACTGGGCAATAAAGAATTGGACTTGAACATGACAAGAAATAAAGGTGCGATATATAGTACATGCAACAAAACCTTGGAAATCAGGTTAGCGTCACGCGCAATCAGGCGCCATTCTTTGAGAATGATGGTAGTTCGCAAACTGCGTCCAAAATTGCCAGTTTTCTTTATAGCTTTCTGCCCGTCTGATATCGCCAGCTTGCGTGGCTGACCAACTGCTTGCTGCACGCCTTTAATAAAGAAACGATGGGTGGATTGCGCCGTCAGCAGAAAAACCATTGCACTGAAAAACAGGATTCCGAATATCGCCGCTGGCGAGCCAAACAAAGCCCTGGCTGGCATCCACACCATGCTGTCGGCATCCAGCATGCCACCGGGCTGGAACCACGGCAGGATATGCTGCATCACTGTCTCGCGGACTTCATTCCCCAGATTGCCAAATAATTGTGTGATAAGGAACATGCTGGCACCCGTCAGTGCACTCAGGATTTGCGCCAGCACCAGGGTCTTGCGGACGCCAAAACTTTTGACCAAAGCCAGGGCCAGCAACATGGCCAGCGCAGCAGCCAGGGTCGACATGGCAAGCAGCGCAGGATAAATACCCAGCCAGCGCCATTGCCCCAGAATCAAGCCTGTATTCGCCACTGGCGTCAGCAAGGCAAAAAACCAGATGCCAGCAGAAAAGACGATACCTGTCAGCCTGACCTTGAATATGGTTTTCGACGACAGTGGTGATGACAGTAGCAAATCCAGATCACCACGCTCAAACAAGGCCCTGACACTATGTGCCAGGCCTATCGACAACATAAGACTGAACACAGCCAGCATGGCGACACCAGCCCCCATCAGCAAGGGCGCTGGTACAACTTCTTGCAAAGGCGGCATCTTATGCATAAAGAACCAGACGCCGAGATGGGCAAATACATACATCAAGCCTATCAACCACATGCCAAACACCGACATGCCACGTACCGCTGCCTGACCAGGTTTGCTATCACCTTTGTCATAAAAAGCCAGACGGCATTCATGGGTCAGCAACCAGAGTGAACTGCCGGGTTTGAATTGCCAACTACGGACCATTATGCTGGCTCCGTCAATTGCAGGAAAATTTCTTCCAAAGTACCTGCTGTCTGGCTGGTCTGGCTGCGCAATTCTTCCAGCGTTCCTTCTGCGATGAGTTTGCCGTGCTGTATGATGCCTATGCGCTCAGCCAGGCGTTCGGCGACATCGAGGATGTGGGTGGTCAGGATGACGGTACCGCCCTGTTTGACATGGGTCAGCAAGACATCCTTGACTTGTCTGGCAGCGGCGGCATCGAGGCCAGTCAAAGGTTCATCCAGGATGATAAGTTCAGGCTGATGTATCAGCGCCCCGGCCAGCGCCAGCTTTTGCTTCATGCCACGGGAGAAACCTTCCGTCAGTTCATCTGCATGTTTGAGCAAATCCAGCCATTCAAGCAATTCACGCGCTTTGGGTTCGGCAACTTCCGCAGGTACACCCCACAAGCCGGCGACAAATTCCAGATACTCAAACGGTTTAAGTTTGTTATACAACATGGGGTCGTCAGGCAGATAGGCCAGCTTGCTTTTGGCCAGTGCAGGGTCAGCTGCCAGTTCATGTCCCAGTATGCGTATGCTGCCACTATCGGGAGATAGGAGGCCTGCCACCATGCGCAAGGTCGTGGTCTTACCTGCACCATTTGGTCCCAGCAAGGCATATAGTTCCCCCCGGCGCACGGTGAGATTGAGGTTTTCAACGGCAGGTCTGCCAAAGTTCTTGCAAAGCGCGTGCAATTCCAGAGCAGTGGCTGTCATTTTCGGCAATGTTGTCTAAAAAACGTTCATTGTATGCCGAATTTATTCTAGGTAATGAGATGGATGTAAAGCGAGGGAAATTTCAGGGAATGCTGCACCCCGCCCGCGATGGGTGTGATGCAGGCTTTGATAAAACCAGGTGCTAACTGAACACTGGCACATGCGGATCAACGCCACCGAAGCGAATTTCTGGATGACGGTTTCTGACCAGTTGCTGGATTTCGGCTATCCGCTTAAATGGCACATCCACCATCAGCAAGACCTTGCCGTCTTCTATATCTGCCATGAAGGGCTTCAGACTGGAACTGGGTATGGCTTTGGCTGCCTTGGCCGATGCCCATGATCCAAACAAGGAGCCGCCAATCGCAGACAGCAGCACGGCTACGATGCGCATTTCCATACCTTGAGGCGGGAAGATCAGCCACAAACCACCTGCCAGCAAACCTGCGATGCCACCAATCAGCATTCCCACTTCAGCACCGTGGATGAGATCAGTTTTCTGAAAGGAATTGGCTTCAGGCATATCGGATGGCAGCATGCCTTCCTTCGCACAAAAATGCATATGTCGCTCATCAATACGAGCAAGTAAAAGCTCATCCAGCATCGCCCTGGCACTACTCAGGTCAGGCAACATGAAATACAGTCTGCGTCTCATGACTATCTCCCTAGAGGTAAGAAAGCACGGAGGCAGTTGCGAGAATATCGCGGTGACCACGATGGTCAGGGGACAAGACAGCAAGCATCAGTATCCCTAGTGGGGAAACCGACAGAATGTGCAACTGCCTTCATCTTTGTTATAGACAATTCCAGGGAAATTTCAAATGACAAATTGGACCAGGTTTTCATGTTCACTCATGAGAAAAAACTGTAAAAATTGATAAAAATTCACTTGACCAGTTTAAGCATAATCTGAATACTAGAATTTCGCTGTGAACATGATTTTGACTCAAGCTCACAGGCTAGCTAAAAAGACCAACAATTGCCTCCATTGGCAGTATGGGACCGGAATGAAAAAATTCATTTGCCTGCTTGCTTTGCTCTGCAGCCTGCCCAGTCAGGCGCAAAAAGTTACTGATGCGCAAATCAAATGGGTCACGGCAGAATTACCGCCCTATCTATGGCTAAACCACAATGTGCCGCAAGGCTATGTCTATGAATTGATTGTGGCTATGTCAGCACAACTGGGGCGCAAACCCGACCTGAGTATTTATCCATGGGCCAGGGCAATCAAAATGACCAGGGAAGGCCGGAATTATGGCGTCTTTCCACTGCAAAGAACCCTGGAACGCGAAAGCAGCTACAAATGGCTAATCCATTTGGGCACAGCGCCAAACCGTTTTTTTGGCAAGCGATCTACGATAGCTGGAAACGTCAATATTGAGCATGCTTCAATCGAACAATTGCGCGGTTTGCGGGTAGGCATCGTGCGCGGCTCCTCATTGGAACAAGAATTGCTTGCTGAAAATTTTCGCAATATCCAGTATGAAAAAGATTACCAAAGTTTGCTCAAACTATTGCAGTTGGGTGGGCTGGATGCGGTTTACTCGGGTTATTCCATCATGATATCGGCGGTAGAAGAATATGGCTTCCGCCTGGAAGATTTCACGACCGGCCTGAATATGGGCAGCGCCGAGCTTTACATGGCCAGTTCCATGAATGTCAGTGAAGAGGAAGAACGCGTCTGGCGCAAAGCCTATGAAGTTTTACAAAAAGATGGCACAGTACAGCGGCTGCGCAAAAAATACTTTTCCTGGGAATAAAGCTCTTGCTTTTTTACAAGACGAGAGCTCCCAAAAATTGTTAACCGCCCATAGGGGTGCACAATTCCACCAGACTGCCATCAGGACAACGCAGATACGATACCACCTGGCCCCAAGGTTTTTCAGCCGGTGCTGCCAGTTCCTGTGCACCAGCAGCGATGGCTTGAGCATGCGCGACTGCCACGTCCGCCGTAGTAAATGCAACTTCCATCCCCAGCGGTTTTTCTGAACTGTGTGCCGCCACATGGCCACAGGAATAATTCATATCCCCCATGGCATGGGCAGCAAAGGCCAGCGTCGTGGCACCGGTGTCAAGTTCACCATACAGGCCAGACTCATGCAAAAATCGGGTAGAAAAACCGAAGGCTTTTTCAAAAAAAATAAGCGATGCGGCGACATCGGGGACATAGATAATGGTGTAAGCGAAATTCATGATTCAGTCCTTCATTTTGCAGCAGGTTAAACCTGGCCTCATCATGCGAAACGAAGCCAGGCATGTATCACATCTATATCACATCAACTATTCTTTAATACCCCATTGCGAGAACATCCAGGCCATATTGAATGCTCCTTCGCGCAAGGCATCGTACCGGCCAGATGCGCCGCCATGCCCTGCAGCCATATTGATTTTGAGCAGTAGCGGATTTTTATCGGTTTTGAAATCACGCAGTTTGGCCACGTATTTGGCCGGTTCCCAATACATGACCTGGCTGTCATTCAAACCTGTGGTCACCAGCATGGCCGGATAGGCCTTTCGGGTAATATTGTCATAGGGTGAATAGCTGCGCATATAGTCGTATGCTGGTTTTTCGTTCGGATTGCCCCATTCCAGATATTCACCTGTCGTCAAAGGCAGGCTGGCATCCATCATGGTGTTCATGACATCGACAAAGGGTACGGCGGCATGTACGGCGCGGAACAAGTCAGGCCGCATATTGACGACAGCACCCATCAGCAAACCACCGGCACTGCCACCCTGGATAATCAGCTTGCCTGCGCTAGTCCATTTTTGTTTGATGAGGTAATCGGCGCTGTCGATAAAATCATAAAACGTATTTTTCTTTTTCATCAGCATGCCATCTTCATGCCAATGCTCACCCATGTCGCGGCCACCGCGTATATGTGCCTGCACATAGATGACGCCACGATCCAGCATACTGAGGCGGCTGGAAGCAAAGGTCGCTTCGGTTGAATAGCCATAGCTGCCATAAGAGTACAACAGCAACGGTGCTGAACCATCGAATTTCACGCCTTTTTTATACACCGCCCACAATGGCACTTTGACTCCATCCCGGGCCGTCATCCACAGGCGGCGGCTTTCATATTTGCTGGCATCGTAACCACCAACCACTTCTTGCTGCTTGAGTACATAACGCTGCCCAGTCGCCATATCCACGTCCAGGGTAGTCGGTGGCGTCACGGGTGACTGGTAAGACATGCGGAAGCGGGTGGCAGAAAATTCTGGCGTAGCGGCACCCATCGCGAGGTAGACGGGGTCATCAAATTTCACCGTCTTCCATTGCTTGCTATTGAAATCATAAATGCGTGCCCGGTTCAAAGCCTGGGTCTTTTCTGTGATGACCATGTAGTCTTTGAACAAGTCCGCATTGGATACCAGCACATCAGGATCATGTTTGACCACTTCCTGCCAGTGCTTGCTGTCAGGTGTTGCCAGCGGTGCCCGTACGACGCGGAAATTTTTGGCATCCTTGTTAGTGACGATATACAACTCGCCATTGCGATGCTGGAGGTGATAGCGATGGCCTTTTTCACGTCCAAGTACACTACGGAATTGCCCTTGTGGTTTGTCTGCAGCCAGCAACATGACTTCACTGGTATCAGTGGCGTTGCTGTTGACGACGATAAACTGTCTGTCGCGAGTCGTGCTGACTTGCAGGCCAAATTGCTCAACGGCCTCATGCATGATTTCTACCGGAGGCTTGCCGATTTCCATACGGAACAGGCGGTCAGAACGTTTGGTGGTTGGGTCTTCCTGCACAAAAAACAGGGTCTTGTTATCTGCAGCCCAGGCCATCGACGTTACACGGGGCTGACTGTCACTGAGCAATTCACCAGTGCGCAAGTTCTTGATTTGCAATTGATACTGGCGATAACCAGTGGTGTCCGTGGTATATGCCAGTAATTGCTCATCCGGGCTGACGGAGCTGCCACCCACGGCAAAGAATTTTTGTCCCTTGGCCATGTCATTCTGGTCCAGCAAAATTTCTTCGGCGAGCTTGTCATCATAGGCCATGTCAGCACCGGCGCGGCGGCGACAATACAACTGGTACTGCTTGCCTGCCTCTGTACGCGAATAATAATAGTAACTGCCGCGACGCACTGGCACGGACAGGTCTACCTCTTTCATCCTGCCCTTGATTTCTGCATAAAGTTTGTCAGACAGGGGTTTAATGTCTGCCGTCAGGGCTTCGGTATACGCATTCTCTGCATTAAGATAAGCAATTACCTCAGGATTTTCTTTTTTTTGCAGCCAGCGGTAATCGTCAGTGACGACTTCGCCGTGACGGGTTTCTTGCCATTTGATTTTGGCAGCCACAGGCGGCACGGGGTCGGCAGCCAACACCAGACCGGATGTTGCCAGTCCAAGTACACTGGCTGATACGAATACAGACATTTTTTTGATGGACACTTCAACTCCTGTATGAAAAAGAATAATGCATTCTAAGTCGATGCTAACAAAACAAGAAATATTTTATATATTGCTGCAGTGCGGGACCTATTGGCCTTCAATGCCGCCTTGAAATCGGCTGGTCATGAGACCGTTATAAACTAAAAAAGTTTTCATATATGAAATTTAAGCAAGCTCGTATGCCGTTTTCATTTTTCGGCTATGCTTGCTCGATATTTTTTGCAAACGTGATTGCAAAGACAACTGAATCTTGAAGGAAGACACCGTGAGCACTCTGTTAAACCGACGCCTGACGCTACTCGATAGTGATGCAAACCGACCTTTGCTGGCCGGTGGTTTGCGTGGTATCGAACGGGAAACCCTGCGGGTACATGCAGATGGCAAACTGGCTTTGACGCCGCATTCTCCAGCCCTGGGTTCAGCTTTGACCAATCCACAAATCACAACCGATTATTCCGAATCTCTGCTGGAGTTTATTACGCCAGCAGAACCAGACATCGCCACCGCGCTCGAAGAACTCGACAATATCCACCGCTTTGCCTATACCGTCATGGGCAATGAAATGCTGTGGCATCAATCCATGCCCTGCACCCTGCCGGAAGAAAAAGATATCCCTATCGCCTGGTATGGCGATTCGCATATAGGCATGATCAAGCATGTATACCGCCGTGGCCTGGCACTGCGTTATGGCAAGAGCATGCAATGCATTGCCGGCATCCATTACAACTATTCGTTGTCTGAAGATTTGTGGAAAGTCTTGCAGCAGGCAGAAAATACCAGCGGCAGCGCCATGCATGTGCAGTCCGAAAATTATATTTCACTGATACGCAATTTCCATCGTTATAGCTGGTTGCTGATGTATCTGTTTGGTGCCTCGCCTGCGCTGTCCACCCCTTTCTTGCGTGGCCGCCCGCATCAACTGGAAACCCTGTCCGACGATACCCTGTATCTGCCCTATGCGACCAGCCTGCGCATGAGCGATCTGGGTTACCAGAATAATGCCCAGTCTGGCCTGGTGCCGCCGTATAACACCTTGCTAGAATACATGCGCAGCCTGTCGCTGGCAGTGCGCCAGCCCTACCCGGCCTATGAAAAAATAGGTACGCAGCAAAATGGAGAATGGGTACAGATCAATACCAATGTGCTGCAAATTGAAAACGAGTTCTATGCCACGATACGGCCTAAACGCGTCATCAAGACGGGCGAGCGCCCAGTTGAAGCACTATGTACACGTGGGGTGCAGTACATAGAAGTGCGTTGCATGGATGTCAATCCTTTCGACCCACTCGGTATCAGCCTGGAAACTTCACGTTTCCTGGATGCCTTCCTGCTATTTTGTGCGCTGGAAGAAAGCCCTTTGACGAACCAGGCTGAAGGCGATGAAAATGTCGAGAATTTTGCCCTCACTGTCAAACAAGGCCGCCGCCCTGGCCTGATGTTGTCTCGCCAGGGGCGAGCGGTTTCCCTGCAAGACTGGGGCAAGGAATTATTGGACAAGATTGCGCCGGTAGCCGTCCTGCTGGATGCACAGCGTGGTGATAGCAGCCATGTGCAAGCCATGCGCGTGCAGACTGAAAAACTACAGCATCCTGAACTGACGCCATCAGCACAGGTACTGGATGCCATACGAGCAACGAATAATTCTTTCACCCAGTTCGCTATTCAACAAAGCACGCGCCTGGCCGAAGAATTCCGCGCCCGCCCGCCTGCGCCAGACCAGCTTGCCCTGTATACAAAAATGGCAGAAAAATCCCTGGCAGAACAGACAGAGATGGAACGCTCGCAAAGCGGCAGCTTTGATGAATTCATCGCACACTACGGTTCACGTACGTCCAGCGAAATTTGTTGCGATGTGTATGCCAGTAATATGCTGAAGCAAACCATGGACGTGTAAGTGACAGCTTCAAGGGTCGTAAGAGAAGGGTTGTAAGCGAACAACAGGGGCAATTTTTTGCCCCTGTTGTCTTTTTGTAGCAAGCATTCACTGCCAGATAAACTCATCAACATAGTCCATATGCTTAGTACGGTATTTTATGCGCACACGAACCAACAAAAAATAGAACTCAAGTAGTTTTATAAGCGAGATGTAAAATATCGTCATCAATGCCTATGCAGTTTATCTACAGGCGTTTTCTCAAATTTGGATATCATTCATGTTGAATTGGCTTAAAAAACAATTTACTTCCGCGTCACAAGAAAAAAAATCACAAGCCATAGAAGCCAGGGTAGCGGAATCTGGACAGCCAGAACAGGCGGCGGATCTAAAAGCGCAGGGAGATGCCTTATTAAAACAAGGGAAACCATTGGAAGCGCAACATTGCTATGAACAGGCCATCGGCATAGATCCAAAAGACGCGAGTACCTATAATCAACTTGGCGACTTGTATTATGAGCGCCGCGATCTGAAGGTAGCAGAAGCGCATTATCGCCAGGCCGTCAGTCTTCAACCTGGCTTTGTTAACGCTCTTTTAAATCTGGGGCTGACACTTGACGAGTCAGGACAATTACTTGAAGCAGAGTCTTGTTATCGCCAAATTATTTCTATCAAGCCGGATGAGGCATTGGCACACTACAACTTGGGTGTGACCCTCACATCACAAGGAAGAACAGAAGATGCAATCGCTTTTTGCCGCCAGGCGCTTGCCCTCAAGCCGAAATTCAGCCAGGCGCACTTCCAACTTGCAAACCTGCTGGGAACGCAGGGAGATGTGAACAATGCTGAAAAAGCACTTCGTCGAGCAATAGAATGTGACCCGCAATTTATTCAAGCACATTGGACTTTGGCCAACTTTTTGCAACAACAAAATCGACTTCAGGAAGCAGCACAAAGCTTTAGGGAAATTTTGGAGATTGCTCCAGAGCTTGATCAGGCGAGAGACGCCTTATTGTCCATCCTTTTTTCAACTCGACAGTATTCTGAAGCAGAATCCATTTACAGGAAAATGTGCCTGGCCAATCCTGAGGATGCAAACACACAAAATAACATGGGGGTCGCGCTAAAAGAGCAAAACAAGCTTGCAGATGCAGAAATATGCTTTAAGTCCGCGATACAACTGCGCCCTGTTTTTGCTGAGGGCTACTCCAATCTAGGGGCCATCCAATTACTGAAAAATCAGTTGCCAGAGGCGATTGCCAGCTACCAGAAAGCGATCGAAATCAAGCCCGCTTCAATGGAAGCCTATTCTGCGCTTGCGAGAATTTTGATGCAGCTCAAGCGCACCGAGGAAGCCAAGAATCTGCTTTTGGATGCTATCAAACAGGATGACAATTTTGCCCTTGCTCATTTTGATCTGGGCTTGCTATACGAAGAGCAGGGTGAGTTGACCAAGGCAGAAACAGAATTTCGCAAATCCCTGGAATTGATGCCCGGACATCCCATAGCACATGGTTACCTGGGTGTATTGCTCATGAATCAGGGGCGGTACCAGGAAGCCGAAACCAGTCTGCGGCACTGTATCCAAGTGCAACCCAATGAAGCTGCGGCCCATGATAACTTGGGAATGGTTTTTTACCTGCAAAATAAATATTCCGAGGCAATTCCTCACTTTAAGCAAGCCCTGGAAATTAACCCGGCTATTGAAAACACGTGGAACAATCTCGGCGGCACATATATCAGACTAGGCCAATGGAGTGAAGCAGAGACCTGCTATAACAAGTCCCTGCATATCAATCCCGACAACCCGCTGACGCACATTAACCTTGCCAAAATCCACCTGAACCAAAAAAGATTTTCCAAGGCAGAAGCCAGTTTCAGGTCGGCACTGAAAGGCAAGCCTGATGGTTTTGGGGATGCCTATACAATTCTGGGGACCATCTTACAATACACCGGCCGACACAAGGAAGCACTGACTTGGTTCCATACTGCTCTTACAAAAGATCCCGGTTTCATGGAAGCGCATTGTCATTTGCTATTCCAACTCTGCCTTGGCAGCTCTGGTGCTCCTGCAGAGTACCGTGCAGAGGTGCTCGCCTATCAGAATAAACTTTCCTTGAGTAGTACTCCCTATACCACATGGAAAACGTCATCTCAAACTGGCCGTAAACTACGTGTGGGCGTAGTCTCTGCCGACATGGGAAACCACCCAGTGGGCTATTTCCTGGAAAATGTACTGAAACATTTTGATTTTCAGGAAATAGAACTCGTGGCATTTTCCAATAAAACCCGCAACGACAACGTCAATACACGCCTGAGACAGTACTTCAGTTCCTGGCACTCCATTGAGAGCATCGGTGACTCTGCCGCAGCGGAAATGATACATGAACAGGGCATCGATATACTGATCGATCTGGCGGGGCATACTGCTGGAAATCGCCTGCCTGTATTTGCCTGGAAACCTGCGCCGGTACAATGTAGCTGGCTAGGTTATTTTGGTTCAACCGGCGCACCCGGCATGGATTATGTCCTGGCAGACTACATCTCTGTGCCAGAACAGCACGAGGAATATTTTTCCGAGAGAATCTGGCATCTGCCTGAAACACGTTTGTGCTTCACGCCTCCTGCCATGCAACCCAACCTGGAGGTAGCGGTGAATCCTTTACCCGCTTTACGCAATACCTATATTACTTTCGCTTGTTTCCAGAGCGTGGGCAAGTTGACTGACTTTACTCTCGAATTGTGGGCTCAAGTCTTGCAAAGACTGCCAGAAGCACGCTTGAGGTTACAATGCAGGGAACTGGAAAATGCCGAAACACGTTTAGTTACACAAGAGCGCTTGCGTCAATTTGGCATAGCGCCTGAGCGTACTGAATTACATGGTCCAAGCTCTCGTGAAGCCTATCTTGCCGCCCACAAACAAGTGGATATGATACTTGATACCTTTCCCTATGCAGGAGGGACAACTACCTGCGAGGCTTTGTGGATGGGTATACCTACATTGACATTGACTGGCTCCACCATGGCATCCAGACAAGGAGCAAGCCTGCTCACTTATGCTGGTCTGAACGACTGGATAGCCAAAAACGGGGATGAATTCGTAACGCTTGCCATTTCACATGCCAGCGATCTCAATAAATTGTCACAACTGCGTTCAACTTTACGGGAACAGGTACTGGCGAGTCCTCTTTTTGATGCACCACGCTTTGCCGACAATCTGCAAGATGCCCTGCGGGGAATGTGGGCAGAATTTACCCATAAAGAGTAGACCAACTGTTGCAGAAATTGACAATTAACACAGAGTTCGCGACAACTATAGGTTAAGTCAATAAGTATGCATTCGGTATCCACAAGCACAAGTTGGGAGCGCTGATCGATAGCATCATCAACGCAACGTCCTATGGTTGTTGTGGCTTAGTGATCTGGCACGCTATCAAGGCTTGAAAAGGTGTGAAGAAGCCTGAAGACTTATTTCTTTTCTGTACCCTTGGTACGCAAGTCCTCGCGTTGCTTTTCATACTGCTCGTAAGTCGTCTTGTTTTGCTGGAGGCAAGTCTTGCGTTCATTCCAGTCCTGGATTTTTTCACATTGGCGCTGGTTGGAATCTTGCCCTATATCATAGACAACGGCACAGCCTGTCATGGCAAGCTGGCTACCAAGTATCAAACTTAAGAGAAATGCTTTTTTAGACATAAAAGACTCACGGAAAATAAAAAATAGAAGTAGTAGCTGAATATAGCGTTCACGATAGACACACGTAAACCACTTTTAGTTCCAGCGACGAGCAATTCCCAGGCAATAAAAAGTACAGGGGCCACTCATGTTTTAAATGAGTGGCCCCTGTCTTTGAACGATTATGGTTTCAATGTGGCTTAGTTTCGGCGTAGTTGTGGCTTACTTGTCTTCAAATAAATTACCCAGGCTGCCAAGTACCGAGCCTTGCTCACCACCTTTGCTGCCACCGATTGCCGATGCACCAACAATACGGTTGGCCAGACGCGCCAGAGGCAGTGACTGCAACCAGACTTTGCCAGGGCCGCGCAGATGGGCAAAGAACATACCTTCACCACCGAATAGCGCGGTTTTGACACCTCCGACAAACTTGATGTCGAAATCCACTTCTTGGGTGAAAGCCACTACGCAGCCGCTGTCAACGCGCAGGGTCTGGCCGGGTTGCAAAGTTTTTTCGATAATGGCGCCACCGGCATGGATAAATGCCAGCCCATCGCCTTCAAGTTTTTGCAGGATAAAACCTTCGCCGCCAAAGAAGCCGGCACCCAGGCGTTTTTGAAAGGCGATACCAAGAGAAACACCTTTTGCCGCACAGAGGAAAGCATCTTTCTGGCACAGCAAGGTACCGCCCAGTTGGTCCAGGTGCATGGGAATGATTTTGCCGGGATAAGCAGCACCAAAAGCAACTTTTTTCTTGCCCGCACCACTATTCATAAAGACTGTGGTAAATAAGGATTCGCCCGTCACCAGGCGCTTGCCCGCACCCAGCAATTTCCCCAGGATGCCATTCTGGCTTGCCGAACCATCACCAAAGATGGTTTCCATTTGTATGTCATCTTCCATGTAAAACATGGTACCGGCTTCACCTATGGCTGCCTCACCAGGGTCGAGTTCGACCTCGACAAATTGCATGTCGTCGCCAAAAATTTTGTAATCTATGACATCCATAGCCATGATGATTTTCCCATTGAGTAAATATGATTCCGCAAACCCGCGCGGCTTGATGGGCATTCTATGAAATTTTCTGGCTTTAGGGTAGATGTTGGAAGCGGTAATTTTTGAAGAAAATTACCGCTTCCAATCAAACCTGTAATGGCGATATTTTTAGCCCAGCAAGCTCGCTGTATCAAGCACAGTCGCGTATTCACTCTGCAGATTGCTGAGGGCATGCAGATGCACTTCTTCTGCGGTTTGGGGTTTGCCCTGCAAATCGAGTCTGTCAAAACTGAAGCAGGCATCGGCTACCACCGTGGTCGCAAAGCCCAGGTTACCGGCGCTGCGGGCAGTTGCCTCGACTGACATATTGGTGCTGACACCGACGATCACCAGGTCTTTGATACCACGCACATGCAACCAGCGTTCCAGACCTGTATTGACGAAGGCATCGGTGACATTTTTTTCGACCACATGTTCGCTTGCTAATGGTGTGAAACTATCTTGAAATTCATTGCCAGGCTGACCTGGCCAGAATACTGACAGAGGTGAGCGCGACATATGCCGCACATGCACAATCGACCTGTCTGCTACGCGCCATGCTGCCAGCAACTGCCGGATATTTTCTTCCGCACTCAAGTTATTCCTGCGCCCGGATTTAGGGTCAGCCATGCCACGTTGCATGTCGATGATGATCAGTACCGTATTTTGTTTTTCCATATTATCCATTCATGTATCCACTGCACAGGGCCCTGGCCCAGTCTTTACGTCCACGCATGGCAGCAAGCTCTGCCATTTGCTGATATCCATAAGGAACATTGATCAGGCTGGCGGTCCAGCCATGCACCATCTTTTCAATGATGGCATAACGCGCATCCGGCGAGCCGGATTCAATGACGTGCGGGTGAGGATAATCATCTGCATATGCAGGGTGGCCGACACTGCCAGGGTTGACGATGAGCTGGCCGTTAGCGTTGCGCACGCTGCGCGCGACATGGCTGTGGCCACATGCTATCACCGCTGCATCAAACTGGCCTAAGCGGGCATCGACTTCTTGTGCAGTCGCATTCCTCTCCGCTGTCTGCAGCAATGTCACAACATCACTGGTGGGCGTGCCATGGCAAAGCAAAACTTCTTCACTTATGCGCAACACGGGTTTTAAACTTGCTATCCATGCTTTCTGTTCTGCAGTTATTTGCTCATGAGCATGAACATCGCCAGCGCCGGAAAATTCATTAAGCTCCAGAATTTGCCTTTCATGGTTGCCTGCCAGGTGTATCCAGCCAGCTTGCGACATCAAGAAATCCGCCGTCTCTTTAGGCAGCAAGGGGCCAGACAGGCTGTCGCCCAGATTGACGACCTGATCAACACCACGCAAGCGCAGATCAGAAGCTACTGCCTCAAGTGCAGCCAGATTACCGTGTATATCTGAAATCACTGCGATGCGCATTTAGTTTACTCCGCTATATCTGCTATATCTGCTTGTGAAAAAAAGTCGTCCCACAAAATTCACCGTCTGGCATCAAGGCGTAGTTGGGTACAACACCTACCTTTTGCCAGCCAGCACGTTCATACAGACGCTCGGCATCGCCTCCGGTGACGGTATCCAACACCAGCACTGTCTTGCTTTCGGATTTGGCAGCTTGTTCCACTGCCGCCATCAAGGCTTGCGCAATGCCCCTGCGACGTGCCTTCCTGTGCACCAGCATCTTGGCGACATCGGCGCGGTGCGGCTGATTGTCTGGCATGGCAGTAATCAATTGTACCGTGCCTATGATATCGCCGTTGTCATCCCTGGCGACCAGCAAGATGCGCTCCCTGCGCGCCACGCCGTCGGCAACATCCTGCCAGAATTGCAGTGCACGTTCGTGCGGCAGGGGCCACATGAAACTGACGGACGCGCCACCGGCCACACAGTCCGTCAATACTTCTGCCAATGCAGCTACGCTTGCTTGTGCTTCTGCACCGTCAAGAATCTGGATATGGACTTGCTCAGACATGATTCGCTCCATGAGTTGAAAACTGTAAGAAGTGGCTACTTGCAAAGCGCGACGAGGTAGCGCGCCGCGACTTTTCCAGGATTATGGAAAGTAATTGGTTTATCCAGTGTCATGGAAAGACAGTCGCCCGTCTGCAAATCCCAGGCTTGCTCGCCCACCTGCAAGCGCATCACACCGACCAGTATCCAGACTTGCTGCTGTATATCCACGTCGCGATGGAAACTGTCATAGCGCACGGTCTGCCCCGCCGGGAATTCAACCTCCACCAATTGCAGGGGTGAAATCAGGCCAGGTGAAAGATTGCGGCGCATATAACCGGAAGCAGGATCAGTCCAGCACACCTGCTCGGCCAGACGCGAGACTGGTGTAGCCACGGTTGCTGGCGTACTGTCCTCAAACAAGGAAGCCAGCGTCACGCCAAGACCCACGGCCAGCTTGTCCAAGGCTGCCGCCGTGGGGCTGCTCTCGCCCCGTTCTATGAGGGAAATATTGGAACGGCTGACGCCGCTACGCTTGGCCAACGCATCGAGCGACAGCTTTTGTTGATCGCGCAATTCGCGCACCCTGCGGGCAATAATCGTATTGATATCCATAAATTCCATTATATAGGATATTAAAATCCTGTAAACTGGAAATTATCTCGATTGCCTTTGCCCTATATCAGGCTTGCGTCAGTTGTTTGATCGCTGCCACCAGCTTGTCGAGGTCTTCCAAACTGGTGTAAAGATGCGGTGTCACCCTGACGATGTCATGTCCATCCAGCTCACGTGTGACAGTGAATATCTTGTGCTCGCGCATGAGGTAATCGACGATGGCATGACCAGAATTGCCAGCGATGCCAAATCCGGCAATCGCACAGGACCGTTGTGGGTCAGTTGGCGTCATGATGCGCACATCGGGTAAATCGCGTACCTGGTTGACCCAGTATTGCGTCAGGTAACGCAGGCGCGCCTCCTTGTTGGCGGAACCTATGGATGCATGAAACTTCAGGGCATCCAACACCGTCAATACATTCGCTGGTGGCACCGTACCTACTTGTGTGAACTTGAAAATCTCATTGTCGGCAAACTTGGCATTGCCAAACAGCGGTGCAATATCAAGCACCCGGTTTTTACGTATATACAGCAGCCCCACGCCCAGCGGCACGCCCAGCCATTTGTGTAAATTAACCGCGACAAAATCTGCACCCAGTTCTGTCATGCGGTAGTTCAAGTGGGCAAAGGAATGCGCTGCATCGACCATGACATCTACGCCATGACGCCTGGCCATGGTGGTGATCTTGGCCACGGGCATGATCTGCCCCGTCCTGTGCACCACATGAGTGACCAGGATCAGTTTAGTCTTTGGCGTGATCGCCTGTTCATACTGGGCCACGATTTCTTCATCACTGGCAGGGTCTAACGGCAATTGCAAATGTCGCAGCTGTATCTGCTTGCGTTTCTCCAGCATCAGCAAGGTATCAATGACGAGATCATAGTCATGCGTGGCGAGTATGACTTCATCACCTGCCTGCAAGGGGTAACCCTGCAGCAGGATATTCATGCCCTCGATCAGATTGCGGGTCAGCACCAGTTCGCCCTCATCCACCCCACAAAAATCCTTGAGCGCCTGCATGACTTGAACAAACATGGGCGCATAACGCACTCTCAAGAAATACGAAGTCTCGGCATTCACTTGCGCCTGATAGCGCTGGAACGCTTCAAACACAGGCCGCGCCTGCACACCGAAATAGCCGTTTTCCAGATTGATAAAATCAGGTGAGACCGTGTATTGTTCGCGGATATCTGACCAGTAGGCCTCATCATCAGCAGTGATAGTTTTCATTTGACTCGACAAAAGCAACTCCTTCAATTTGTTTGATTTATGTAAATCTTCTGCACAATTCTATATGCAGAGGCCAGGGCAGATGAAAAGTTCCCCAGACGCCTAAAAACTGTCATGTGTTGGTCATAATTGCTGAGTTTGACATCTAAGCTGCGTGTTTCTTGCATTCTGCGTATAGCTCCTCTAGCATGGCATGGTTAACTTTTAAGCACCCACCATGTCTGCATTGCCTGAACTGAATGAACTCGAACGCATCATCGCCCTTGGCCGCGGCCATCTGGAGGTGGATGTCTTGTGCGAAGTTGCAGTCAAGAGCAGACAATTTCCAGTCTATAAGCTGGCGCTGGGCAATCCTGATAGCAGCCTGCCAGCCATCGGTTTTTTTGGAGGCATACACGGGCTGGAGCGCATAGGCACGCAAGTCTTGCTGACTTTCCTGCGCGGTCTGCTGACACGTCTATCCTGGGACAAGAGCCTGCAGCATATGTTACAGGATGTGCGTCTGGTATTCATGCCTCTGGTCAATCCTGGTGGCATGTGGCAGGCAACACGCTGTAATCCAAGTGGTGTTGATCTGATGCGCAATGCGCCGGTGGAGGCACAAGAGAAGGTACCTTTCCTGCTCGGTGGTCACCGTTATAGCCCGCGCCTGCCCTGGTATCGCGGCGCTGCCGGTGCAGAGATGGAAGCGGAGAATTTGGCACTCTGTCACACCGTGCAACAGGAATTGCTGGCCCGGCCTTTCAGCATGGCGATAGATTGTCATTCGGGCTTTGGCTTGCGTGACCGTGTATGGTTCCCGCATGCGCATAGCGTACATCCCATAGACCATCTGGCCGACATCCTGGCGCTGGAAGAATTATTTGAACAAACGCACCCCAATCATTCTTATCTATTCGAGCCACAAAGCCTGCAATACCGCACCCATGGTGATATCTGGGATTACCTCTACCTGCAGGCGCAGCAGGACAGCAGCAAAACTTTTCTGCCGCTGACGCTGGAAATGGGCTCATGGTTATGGGTCAAGAAAAATCCACGTCAGTTATTTTCGCGGCACGGCATGTTCAACCCGGTGGCGCAGCACAGGTTGAGCCGCGTTTTGCGCAGGCATAATTCATGGCTGGACTTCCTGATGCGGGCAACCTGCGGCCATGCGCAGTGGCTGGCACAAGGCCCTACCCGTTTGCGGCTGCAAGAACGTGCTGTCGCACGCTGGTACCGACCATGACAACCTGGGTATTATTGCGCGGCCTCATGCGCGAGAGCAGGCACTGGGGAGATTTTCCTACACGCTTCCAGCAGGCAGTAGGTGCTGAGCGCGTGTTGTGCCTGGACTTTCCTGGCAATGGTCAATTGCATGCTGAACATAGCCTGACTACGGTAGCAGCGATGGCAGATCATTGTCACCGGCAATTGCAGGTACAAGGGGTAACAGAGGCTGTGCACGTATTGGCAGTGTCACTGGGGGCGATGGTGGCACTGGCATGGGCCAATCAATACCCGGATGACTTGCAGCGCATGGTACTGATCAATACCAGTGTGGCACCGCATAATCCCTTTTATCACAGATTGAGACCGGCAAATTATCCTGCGCTGATTGCCACCATGTTATTTGGCTCAAGCACCCAGCGCGAACGCCTGATCCTGCGCATCACCAGCAATTTGCAAACAACAGAACAGGCGAAAGAAATCATCAGGCGATGGACAACGTATGCGCTGGAAAAGCCCATCAGCGTTGGCAACATTCTGCGGCAATTGCTGGCCGCCATGCGTTTCCGTGCGCCGCCCTACGCAGGCAAAGTCCCACTGCTTTTACTGGCAGGCGAGCATGACAAGCTGGTCAATGCAAACTGCTCACGCAAGCTGGCAAAGCTTTGGCACAGCCCCCTGCATCTACATACCACAGCAGGCCATGATTTGCCGCTGGATGATGCGGCCTGGGTGATACAACAGGTACGGACATGGGATACTATTTCTGCGCCAGTTCTGCAATCAGAAAATCAATAAACACCCTGACACGCAAAGGCAGGTGACGGTCACGCGGATACAGTAATGAAAATGGCCTAGTACGCCCGCTGAATTCCTGCAGCACCTCGACCATGCGGCCAGAGCGCAAATCCTCTTCCACCATGAAGCGCGAAGACTGCATCAATCCTGCGCCATGTCTTGCCAGGGTGATGATGCCCAGCAAGTCTTCTGAACAGGTGAGGCCACCTCTGGTGGGCCAATCTATGTCCTCACCATCACGCTTGAATATCCAGACGATATTTTGCCCCGCACTGGGCAAGATAAATTGCAGGCATTCATGCTGGTCCAGATCCTCAAGTTTGGTCGGCACGCCAAAGCGCTGCAGATACTCTGGTGCGGCACAGACCACGATCTCGGTATCTTCCAGCCGGCGTGCGATCATGCCCGAATCTGGCGGGTTACGACCTCGTATCACCAGGTCAAAACCATCGGCAGTCAGATCGACATTGCGGTTACTGAGTTGCAAATCCAGCTTGACAAGTGGATACATCTGGCGGAATTTTGCCAGCAAAGGCAATACCCGGTAATGCCCAAATGGTGTGGGCATGCTGATGCGTACCAGACCCGCCGGTTGCATTTGCTGGCCAGACACCTCGCGCTCCGCTTCGACAAGCTGGTTCAGGGCCTGACGGCATTGTACAAAATAGGCACGCCCCGCTTCGGTCAGGCGTAATTGTCGCGTGGTGCGCACAAACAGGCGCACGCCTATGCGCTCTTCCAGTCTGGCTATCGAACGGCTCACAGCAGCTGGCGTCAGCCCCGCTGCATTTGCCGCGTCCTTGAAGCTTTCCAGCTCGGCGGCCATGCAAAACAATTCTATGCTACCCAGCAATACATCCGGAAATTGTCGATTCACATTACACCATGTAATTTATAAAGTAACTTTTACCTAGTTTATCAACTTTTTCGTTTGGCATAGTATGCCGTCACGCCCTGCTCATCATGGCAGAGCCGCCAGTCAACCTTTATCGAAAGCCCAAAATCATGAAACTCTATTTCTCCCCTGGTGCCTGCTCTTTGTCTCCACACATCATCCTGCGTGAAGCTGGCCTGGATTTCACTTTGCAAAAAGTTGACACCTATGTTCACAAAACTGCCGATGGCCTGGACTTCTACAGCATCAATCCCAAAGGTCAGGTCCCCACTGTAGAACTTGATAATGGCGAGATACTGACCGAGGGTTCCATCATTGCCCAGTACATCGCCGAAAGCGCTGAAAACCGCGATTTACTGCCAGCATCAGGCTTGCCACGTTACCGTGTGCTGGAATGGCAAAACTACATCAGCTCAGAATTGCATAAATCCTTCGCACCACTGTTTGATGCTGACATGCCCGCGGAAGGCAAGACGCGTGTAGCAGAACTCTTGCGCAAAAAATTCGCCTGGGTCAACAGCCGCCTCGAAGGACACACTTACCTGACCGGTGATACCTTCACCGTTGCCGACGCTTATCTGTTCACCGTCAGCGGCTGGAGCAAACACGTGAACCTGAATATCAGCGATTTTGCCCACCTGCAAAACTTCCTCGCCAGCGTCAAGGCCAGGCCACATGTGCAAGCCGCGCTGAAAGCAGAGGGCCTGCCTTCCTGATATCATCAACAGTGAAGAAAGCAAGCCATGCCCTATGTACACATACAGGTTACCCGCGAAAATGTCAGCGCAGCACAAAAAGCCGAACTGATAGCCGGTGCCACTGAATTGCTGGTACGCGTACTCAACAAAGATCCCGCCACAACTTTCGTCGTCATAGAAGAAGTGGATACAGATAACTGGGGAGTAGGCGGCATACCAGTCACGCAATTGCGTCAAATACAGCAAACCTAGCAGTACTGAAAAACAGGGTGGCTGACAGCCGCCCTGTCAAACAAGAAAGGCAAAAATGGACACCGCTTACCCCGACATCATCGCCATGCTGAACCAGTATTTCGATGGCATACACCATAGTGACACCAGCATACTGGCCAAGGTATTCCACCCCGAAGCCCACTATTACTGCGCCACCGAAGGTCATTTACTGCATCTGGACATGCAGCAATACTTCCCCGTCGTCGACAAACGCCCCTCACCCGCCAGCAAAAACGAAAATCGCCGCGACCGCATCGTTTCCCTGGAAATAGCAGGACCAGTCACCGCCTTCGCCCGCGTCGAATGCGCGATTGCCAATAAGTTTTTTACCGATTTTTTAACGCTGGTAAAACTGGATGGCAGGTGGCAGATTGTGAGCAAGGTGTTTCATTTTGAGTTGATGGACACCTAAAAAATCAAATCAATTACCTTTAAGAATATGAACTCAGGTCGTATTGACGTTGTTTTTGATCTTGGTGTTGATGTTGTTTTTGACTTTCCGCAGTTCCCATGTGTCGACGCCGTTTGTGCGGTACAGAAAATGGAAAAAGAAGGGCCGCTGTTTGAGCCGCAGGCGAGTTTCGGACCTTCCCATTTTTTGTACCGCACAAACGGGAACCCCCTTCAGGGGGCGACGACGCCTGGGTCGCCTTCTTTGGCATACCTTTCTTGGCGACGCAAGAAAGGTATGTAGCTGTCGGGCTATCCCCGACCTGCGAACTCAAATGACTTGTGCAAGTATTTAAAAATCAAATAGATAGATCTATAAGAATCACAAATTAAATGACTTCACGGCATGCCACGAACGCCGCTGGAGCGCCAGCCCGGTGGAATGACGTTAATAACGGTTTAGATAATCGAAGACTCACAGCTCGACCAACTTCTAGAAAAATCGAACTAATGCGCCAGCCTAGTGGACTGCTGCCAAACAAAATTATGTTACTAACATTACCGCAATTTGTAGGAAAACCACCCGAGCCCCCCCCACCCCAAGATTTTTCAAACAATAAGTTGTACACTGTGCCACACCAGAGTCCACAACTAGACTCCAAGGCAAGCTCCGCATAAAGGCGGGCTGAAAGAAAGGCCGTATTGAGTATCAAGCACAGACCAAAACCACACTGGCCTGCCGATTGAATTTCTTAGCCCCAAAACCATGCCCGAATCCAATAGCCTGGCTAACACGGCCAATAGTGTGCGCACCACGCCACCCCACATTATCCGCGAGCTGGAAAACGGACTGCTCGCCGATGCCGCCCATACCTCACCCAAATATTTCTATGATGCCGTAGGCTCGGTCTTGTTTGAAGCCATTTGCGTGCTGCCGGAATATTATCCCACCCGCACTGAAGCAGAGATTTTTACTCAGCACATGGCTGACATGGCGCGTGTCATCGGTATAGGTGGCAGCCTGATAGACCTGGGTGCGGGTAATTGCGCCAAGGCAGCGCGGCTGTTTCCGGTGCTGCATCCTGACCAGTATGTGCCCATTGATATCTCAGTCTCTCATTTGCAGGATGCGGTACGCCGCTTGCAACAGCGCTTCCCACATATAGAGATGACAGCGCTGGGGCTGGATCTGGCACAGGACTGGAAACTACCCGTAGAAGTAAGGCGTGATAAACGCCTGTTCTTTTATCCGGGCTCATCCATAGGTAATTTTGAACCGGAAGAGGCACTTGCGTTTCTATGTCATTTGCGCGCTGCCTGTGACAATGATGCGGGCATACTGATAGGCGTAGATCTGATCAAGGACAAGACCTTGCTGGATGCAGCTTATGACGATAAGTTGGGTGTCACTGCCGCTTTTAACCTGAATCTGTTACGCCATATCAATCATTTACTGCACGCTGATTTTGATATCAGCCAGTGGCAGCACGAGGCTTTTTTTAACACCGAAAAATTCCGCATAGAAATGCATCTGCGCGCCAGGGAAAATATCCATGTCACCTGGCCCGGCGGGCAAAGAAATTTTATCAAGGGTGAACACATACACACAGAAAACAGCTATAAGTACAGCATACAGGGTTTTAATGCCTTGCTGGCCGATGCTGGTTTTTCCCATAGCTGCCACTGGACGGACAAAAATGAATGGTTCGCCGTTATCCACGCCAAAGCTGTTTGATTCCCTGACAGAGCCGGGACAAAGCCTGCAACAGGCAAGCATAATTGAACGCTGGCAAGCAATCCGGTTACGTTCAGTCGCGATTGCAGCGCCCTTGTCTGCCGAAGACTGCATGGCACAATCCATGCCTGACGCCAGCCCGATCAAGTGGCATCTGGCGCATACGACATGGTTTTTCGAGACTTTTATCCTTGAGCAATTTGAATCCGACTTTCAGGCTTTTCATATTGACTTCAGGGTACTCTTCAATTCCTATTACAACGGTGTTGGTGACAAGCACCCGCGCCCGCAACGTGGCTTGCTGACAAGGCCATTGCTGGACACCGTGCTGGCCTACAGGCGCAATGTCGATGAACGCATGCTGCGTTGCCAGGACAAGCTCAGCGATACGCGCTTTGTATCTTTGCTGGAACTGGGCATGCAACATGAACAGCAACACCAGGAGCTCATGCTGACTGACATCAAGCATCTGCTGTCATGCAACCCCCTGTTCCCGGCCCTGTATCCCGCAAGCGAGATGCTCAAACCCCTGCCCGCATCTCATACTCTGAGCTGGCAAGACTATGATGCCTGCCTGTTTGAGATTGGTCACGAGGGTAAGGGCTTTGCCTTTGATAATGAGGGGCCGCGCCATCGCCAGTTCCTTGAAGCTTTCCAGCTGACAACACGTCTGATCAGCAACGCTGAATACCTGGAATTCATAGAAGATGGTGGCTACCAGAACCCTGCCCTGTGGCTGGCCGAAGGCTGGGACTGGGTCCAGCAACAGGACCTGCGTCACCCACTATACTGGCGTTATGATTTTCAACAAAACTGGCAGGAATTTGGGCTGCATGGCTTGTTGCCGCTGAATCCACAGCAAGCGCTTGGCCACATCTCTTATTTCGAAGCCAGCGCCTTTGCGACCTGGGCAGGTGCGCGCCTGCCCACCGAAGCCGAATGGGAATACGCAGCACAGCTACATGAGCTCGAAGGTCAATTGAGCCAGTTATTTGATCATTGCTGGCAATGGACCAGCAGCAGCTACAGCCCCTACCCCGGCTTTGTTCCGGCTGCTGGTGCAGTAGGTGAATACAATGGCAAATTCATGGTCAATCAATATGTCTTGCGCGGCTCTTCTGCCTTTACCCCGGCCGGCCATAGCCGCCACACTTATCGCAACTTTTTCCCGGCAACATCACGCTGGCAACTGACAGGCTTGCGCCTGGCACGTTCACTTATTGAGGAGTAGTTTTATGCCCACCGCAAAATGGAAAAATACCGTCATCGCCCAGGCCAGTGATGGCGAGATTGTGAAACTCGAAGGCAATATCTATTTCCCTAAAAATAGGGTTAATCCTGAGCACTTGCGCGACAGTGACAAGCATACGGTTTGTCCATGGAAGGGCACAGCCAGCTATTACGATGTCGTCGTTAATGGCGAAGTCAATGCCGCTGCTGCCTGGTACTACCCTGAGCCCAAGGATGCAGCAAAAGTAATAAATGGCTACATCGCCTTCTGGCGCGGGGTAGAAGTCTTGCCCTGAATATCAGTTAAAGGCATACGAGATAGTAGAATTCTTTACAACCTTGCCACCATCCCTACACTCAGGCCAGACGTTTTGCTGCTAGCGCATTACCAGCGCGGCTGACTGCTTTACGGCCCAAATGGGCAGAAATGAATTGCCCTGCATCCACCACTGCATTCAAGTCTATACCTGTCTGTATGCCGAGACCCTGCATGAGGAAGAGTACATCTTCCGTCGATACATTGCCGGTTGCACCTTTGGCATAGGGGCAACCACCAAGACCGGCAACCGATGAATGGAAGATGGAAATACCGACTTCAAGACTCGCATAAATATTCGCGAGCGCCTGACCATAGGTATCATGGAAATGACCGGACAAAGCCGCAACAGGAAAATCCTTTGCCACTGTTTGCATGACGTTTTGCACCTGTCTGGCCGTGCCTACGCCTATGGTGTCAGCGATGTCGATTTCATCGCAACCGAGGTCACGCAAACGCTGCACTACATCTGAAACGCTATCAACGGCAACTTCCCCCTGGTAAGGACAACCGAAAGCGCAAGAGATGCTGCCGCGCAAACGAATCTTGTTTTGTTTTGCGGCTTCTGCCACTTCACGAAAACGCTCTATCGACTCTGCAATCGAGCAATTGATATTTTTTTGTGCGAAGGCTTCCGAGGCTGAACTAAAGATGACTACTTCATCGGCACCGGCTGCCAGTGCGGCTTCAAAACCCTTCATATTCGGCGTCAACACCGAATAGACGACACCAGGCTTGCGCGTGATGCCAGCCATGACCTCTGCCGAAGTTGCCATTTGCGGCACCCACTTGGGTGACACAAAAGAAGCTGCTTCGATATTCACAAAGCCAGCGGCGGTCAGACGGTTCACCAACTCTATTTTGACGTCGGCGGGTATGCTTTCTTTTTCATTTTGCAAGCCATCACGAGGACCTACTTCGACGATTTTGACTTGCTTGGGCAATGATGCGTTCATTTTGTTTTTCCTTGGGGCACCGTAATTCCATCATTTTACCCCTAACATCGGGCAAGCCTGGCTCCCCCGTATTTCTACTTGCATCAAATGCTTTATTCAAACCACATGTAATACTGACACACCCAGTCTGGCGAAATAGGGGTCCAGCCGGTCTGCCAGCTGTGGCAAGTTATAACTGGGCACTTGTGGATATAGATGATGCTCAAGATGATACGAAAGATTGAACAGCAAGGCAGGGATGATCTTGCCACGCAAGCTTCTGGCCTGCCCCAGTATGCTGCTGTCGGGTTTAAAGTGGGGCAACCATGCTGTAGTAATGGGATACAGGCAAGAGCCTATGTACATGAAGACGCAATAGGTCAGTGGCGCGGCAGTCCAGGGCAGCACAAGTATGGCAATCACAATGCCCAGGATGGCCGCACATAGTTCTGCCTGCATCCAGCGCTTTTGCACCGGGCTTTTGGCAAGCCGATAGGCATGCAGCCAATGACGGGCGATATAAGTAGGCCCGGCTTTCAGCGCACCCAGCAAGCTCAGATGCGCAGGGCTGCCTTCAAAATCATCATGCTCCAGGCAATGGCTGTGGTGGTGCAAATGCGCCTGACGGAAGGCATGACCACTTTCCAACAACAGGATACTCATGGCAAACAAGATCCATTCTGTGCTACGTGGCTTGAAACCAGCAGCTCCATGCAATACGTCATGGGTGAAAGTCACCGAGACCAGAAAGTGCAAGACGAAAACCAGTGGCAGCAAGAGGTATAACTGCATGGAAAAAACTGTGGCATAGGCAGCCAGGGTCAGTAGTGGCAGCACTGGCCAGAACAGGCGTTGTAATTTACTGGCATTCAACAAATCCAGGCCTAGGCTGCTCAGATTAGGCAAGCCTGCCTGGCGGCGGTTGAGCGTGCTTATGGCAGTTTGCTTGTGGGATATGACTGCACTACGGCGGACGACAGGAAAGACCGCATCAGTCAGGGTAGCACTATGGATCACGTTCATGCTCCTGATCAGGCACGCAGCAAGTTGGTGATGAAAAAGAAGAAATAGATTCCCACTACCAGGCTGCTGTATATCTCTCCCCCCCCAGCGTTTTAGTGCATAGCTAATTGCGCCCTTTAAATGTTGCCTAACAGAAATCGGCGCCCTCAACAAAGGATATAAAAACAGTAGTGACAGCCATCTGACGTCAGGAATAAACAAGAGCAAGCTGGCGAAATTAGCTAGTGCTACACGGTAGCCCGTCATGAGGAAATCATGACGAAGACTCAGAGGATGCGGGAGAAAACCCATGACATGCATGGAAAAAATAAAATTTTTATGTTTGACTTTGGGCATGCCAAACAAAATCAACGACAAAAACCCATGCGCAAGCAAGAGACCGAGATCCACCAGCAAGGCGTGAGCAAGGTTCGCCCTCACAAAAAATTGCAGCACAGGCGTGATGAGCATGGCCCAGGCCAGGATGCGGTTGAGCCTGACCCAGTTGGCCTTGGTGAGCAAAGTGAAATGTGGGAAGCTTGATGTCGTTGAGTTCATGATTTTTCCTGCGGCGCTATATGGTTTCCGGCTTTTTTGGGTGGCAGGTACGAAAACTGCCTATCTCCTTATTCGCAAACCGCGTGCCAGTCAGAAAATATTTATAAGCCCTTGTTTTTTAAGGAAATTTACTTTACGTATCAGCAAAACTGTAAGCTTGCTATATAGTTGACTGAAATTTACTATCAAGATTGTTGACAGTTACTTCCCATGAATACCTACGGACTCTATTTTTTCTCACTCGCCTTGCAGGGCATCATCAGCCCCTTGCTGGCGATCTGGCTGTGGGTAAAAGCTGGGCAACAGCCGGGCATGAAAGCCCTGGCTCTGTTTTGCGTGGGCATAGGCCTGTGGGCAACCGGGCAACTAGCCATCAATCTGGGGGATGCCAGGACTAGCGAATTGGGCAAGATGCTCGTCAATACCGGCCCAGTGAATGCGGTATTCTTTCTACATTTTGTCTTGCGGTTTCTGGGCCGTTTGCAGCCTGCACGCATCATCGCCTGGTATGCAGTTGCCTTACTGGTGGTGCTGGGTATCACCGTCTTTGATATGGGTAACCTCCTGCCCTGGCTGGAATTCCAGCGCTATTACGTGTTTCCAGTCTGGGGCTGGATACCCGGCATCTTTGTCAGTGGCCTGAGTACTTGGGCGTACTTGCTCTTACTGATGGCATGGCCTGCCGCAGCACCGAAGAAGCGCGGGCAAATCCTGGCGGTTTGCCTGGCCGGGGTATGGGGTTCAGCTTCTACGCTGATGTTCCTGAATGCCTCATTTGGCATACCCATCTTCCCATACAGTGTGATTCTGTTGCCTTTCTATGCGGTCTTGCTGGTCCTCGGCATATTGCGATATGACATGATGGCGGTGAACCTGTGGGCCAACCGCTTCCTGGCCTGGCTGGCCCTGAGTCTGTTGACGGTAGCCATTGCGGGTCTGGTGCTGAGCCTGGTAGCACAAACCGGCTTTAGTCCATTGGCGGCATTGCCGCTGTGGCAGTTATGGTTATTGGGTACAGGCATGCTGCTCATCATGCTGATGCTGGAAAGACCCATGCGCAGCTTCATGGAGAAACTGATCTTCCCGGGTGCGCATCTGGAGGCGGCGGTCCTGAGCAACTGGCGCGTACAACTGGAGGCGGCGGCTAGCTGGCAAGAACTCGAGGCAACCGCCTCTGACTTACTGGAAACCCATCTGCGCCAGCCCATGCCTGTTTTTCTATCCCGTGATGGTGCACCCGGCAGCAGTGCCGCTGAACAAACCTGTGTGATTTGTTACCGACAGCAAGCACAAGCCGCCCAGGCAGAATGGCATTACGAACTGCGTCATTGGGAAGGAGCGACCCCCAGTGTACAAAGAGTGGGCGCAGTATTCGGTGCCCTGCTGGCAGCCGCTGCCGGACGCCTTGATCAGTTGCTGCGGTACGCAGACCAGGAAAAGCAGCGCCTGCAACAGGCACATCTGACGGAACTGGGTGGGCTGGCAGCTACTGTCGCCCATGAATTGCGCAACCCCCTGAACATCATCAGCATGGCTGCCATTTCCTGCCCGGCAGAAGTGCGCAATGACATACGCGAGCAGATAGAGAGAGCAGATCATCTGATACAGGATTTGCTCAGTTATTCCGGTGAGGTGCGCCTGAATTGCCAACCAGTGGACGTGGCAGAACTGATTGATAACATCGTGGCGCAACTTCGTCCTCCTGCCATGGCGAATGGCGTGCAAATCAGCAGCGAAATCGAACAAAATTTACACGGCAATATAGACCGCATGCGCACTGAGCAAATTCTGAACAACCTGCTCAATAATGCACTGGCGATGTTGCGCGGCAGACCAGATGCCCGTATCCACATCGAAGCGGCTACACATAAGCAGATGCTGAGACTGCGCATATGCGACAACGGCCCCGGCATACCAACAGAACAGATAACCGATTTGTTTCAGGCATTCAAGAGCCGCCGCCCTGGTGGTACAGGCCTGGGCCTGGCGATAGTACGCAGGCTGGTGGAAGCCCATGGCGGCAGCATTGCACTAGTCAGTAATTCAGGCTGGAACTGCTGTTTTGAACTTTATCTCCCCAAATCACCATGACACCATGAGCATGCAAACTATTTTACTGGTCGATGATGAACCAGCCTTTCAACGCCTGTGCGGCAACTGGCTGGCCAGCCTGGGTTATATCGTCAAAGTCGCGGCCACGGCAGAGCAGGTACATGCCTTGCTTGCAGAGAACAGCTTTGACCTGGTCTTGCTGGACCTGGCTCTGCCACCCTCGTTCACACCAGATGAAGGCCTGGCCCTGCTGCCTGCATTTGCACCTGTACCAGTAGTCGTCATGACTGGTCATGCAGACCGTGAACTGGCGCTGCGCGCCATAGGACTGGGAGCATGGGATTTTTTACCTAAGCCACTCGACCCAGACATCTTACGGGTCGTCGTTGACCGCGCCCTCAACAAGAGCCGGCTGGAGCGGGAACTGGCAGTATGGCGTGCCCGCGCCCTGCCAGACGACGACAGCATGGGCCTGATAGGTATCAGTGCCGAACTGGCAGAATTGCGCTCGCTGATACGGCGTATTGCGCCTACCGATGTCCCGGTCATGATCACTGGCCCCAGTGGCACAGGTAAAGAACTGGTGGCACGCGCCCTGCATGCTCAGGGCAAGCGGGCTGGCAAAGCCTTTATCGCCGTGCATTGCGGCGCCATACCCGCAGAATTATTCGAGAGTGAATTATTTGGTCACTGCAAAGGCAGCTTCACCGGTGCCGACCGTGACCGCAAAGGCCTGATCGCTGCGGCTGATGGCGGCACGCTATTCCTTGATGAAGTCGGTGAAATGCCCCTGCCCATGCAAGTCAAGCTCTTGCGCTTCTTGCAGTCTGGCAGTTTTTTCCCCATAGGTGCACGAGCCGAATTGCGTGTCGATGCGCGCATCGTCGCGGCCACGAATCGTGATCTGGCCGTCATGGTTGAAGAAAAAAGTTTCAGGGACGATTTGTATTACCGCCTCAAAGGCATACAAATGCGCACCCTGGCGCTGGCAGACAGGGCAGAAGACATTGCCTTGATAGCCCAGGCAATTGCGGCCAGATCGACGCCACCAAAACGCCTGACGGCTGCAGCGCAGGAGTGGTTGGTATCTCATGCCTGGCCCGGCAATGTCAGGGAATTGCAGCATTGCCTGCAAACGGCAATGGCACTGGCGGGTGAAATGAACGAAATCGTAGTGGATGATCTGGCCCTGGCTTGCGGTGAGGTCGCAAGCGATGCGCCTGTGGTGGATTCCGGTTTATTGGAAGAACAGGTGGCCGCGCTGGAGAAGCGCCTTATCGTTGGCGCATTGAATGACAATCAGCACAACCACACGCATGCAGCAAAACAACTGGGGATATCCCGCGTCGGTTTGCTGAACAAAATGCGCAGGTATGGACTGCGTTAGTGGATTGCTGCGAACAGACGACTCAAATCCAGCACAGGTATGCTTTTCCCCTGTTGTTCAAAGCAGGAAATTGCCATGTCTTCCCAAGCAATTTCATCCAGGCTGCTGGCTTGATCATCATCGACGAGTACGCGCACTGGTGGTGCTGCCAGATGTATCGCCCCCAGGCCGGCGCTATTGCTGACAGTATCATGAAATGCCACTAAGGCCAGGATATTGCCAGTACAAGCCCTTTCGCCCAAACGCAAGGGCAATTGCACGACCGGCACTGCTCGTTTTTGCCAGAAAATTACCTCTCGCATATGCACAGGTGCCAGCGGCACTTCAAAGCTGTCTTGTGCATCCATGATTTGTATCAGTTCACGCTGGCCTATGGCGACTTGTCTGCCATCACCTATATCGAGTAACCAGGCATTTGCACTAGACATATTCTTTCTCCAGGTGTCCAGACGTGACTTGCGCGAACGCACCATATCGCAGCAAGTGTCTGGCATCACTGAGGCAGGCCAGGCCGTTTTCAAAGGGCATGATAGCCTGTATAGGTGTGTTGGCAGTGCGCATGGCGGCAGGCAAGGCATAGTCACTGCCAGATTGCTGATTGAGTACCCTGACATCATCACACAGCAAGCCAAGGAAACCCTTGCCGGTAGCCAGCATGACACAGGCGCGGCGTGCCGCAGGTATGTTGTCCAGCGTCTGCAATTCACCGTTCAGACTCAATACTGGCCAACTTTGACCCAAATAAGCAATCCTGCCAACTGAAGGTGCAAGCGCATTTTCACTATTGAGGTCAGCGACGGATTCGACCGCACAGACATCGCCCTGAGGTAGCATGAGTTGCAACTTATCAATGCGCAGCAACAGACAGTTACGTACTTCTGTTTTCATGCCCGGCATCATCGCTCCCATGTTCAAACTCCTGTCAGGCGGTTGATATGCTGCAGCAAGGCATCTTCACTGAAGGGCTTGACGAGGTAGGCATCCACCCCGGCAGCATCACCCTGCTGCCTGTGTTTTTGGGTCGAGCGTGAAGTGATCATGATGATGGGAATGCGCTTGTCGAGCTTGCGGGCGCGTACATGGCTGGTCAGTTCCAGACCATTCATGCGCGGCATTTCCATGTCTACCAAAATAACATCCGGTATCACTTCGTCAAGGATGGCAACTGCATCCAGACCATCAATGGCGGTGCGCACTTCATAACCGGCATCGCGCATGATCTGTGCGGTAGCACGGCGGGCTGACAGGGAATCATCGACCACCAGCGCTGTCCGCACATGTGCAGCCTGATGATCAGTTTGCACTGGCAAGCCAGTATGGGCATCATCCGCATTGACGTATTGTTGGGTGGATGCACGCAACAATTCCGGCAAATCGATAACTGGTGCAACACTGCCATCACCAAGAATAACCGCACCTATGGTTCCCTGGATTTTTGGTACATAGCGGCCAAATTTCTTGACCACGACTTCGCGGCCATCCACCAGTTCTTGTACTTGTACGGCACAGGTAGCACCAGTATCGGTACTGATCAGCAAGACCGGGTAGCCATAGCTGCGTGCTTCCTTGCGATGGTCTTGCATGCCCAGTAATTGATCCAGCTTCAGCAATTTATGTACGGCATCGCCGACGCGATAGACAGGCTGATCAGCCAGCGTATCAATCTGTGCATCAGTGATGTAATGGATATCAATAATGCGACGGCTGGATATCGCCATCATATGACCAGCCACGCGCGCCATCAGGGTATGTTCTGACAAGAGACTTGCAGGCAAACGCAATTCCACCACCAGACCCTGGCCTGCGACAGAGCGCAGGTTTAGCGAGCCTTTCATTTCCAGTATGCGTGCATGCACCATGTCCATGCCTATGCCACGGCCAGACGTCTGTGTGCTGCTGTCACGAGTAGAAAAACCTGGCACCAAGATCAGCCTGGCCAGTTCTTCTTCCGACAAAATACGTTCGGCGCTGATCATCTTGCGTTTCAAGGCGGTGCGGCGTATGGCAGCATAATCCAGACCTGCACCATCGTCCTTGCAACGCACGACGATGGAATTGCCTTCACGCGCAAAGCTCAGTTCTATCAGGCCATCTGCTGGTTTGTTCACACCCAGCCTGCTGGATGCTGTCTCTATGCCGTGGTCAACCGCATTGCGCAGGATATGCATTAATGGATCAGTCAGATCATTGAGCATATTGCTATCGATATTGGTATTTGCGCCGAGTATGTTCAGGTTCACTTGTTTGTCGAGCAAACGGCAAGTCTGGCGTACACTGCGTTGCAGGCGCGAAACGATGGTCGTCACCGGCACCAGGCGCGTGCGTATCACTGCATGCTGGTTTTCCATTTGCAAGCGGCGCTGAACTTCCAGCAATTCCGCCAGGCCATGCAATTGTTCGTCTATGTGATTGGACATTTCAAAGGCATCGGTGCGTGCTTCCACCAATTGTGCCGTAATGGTGTGCAGCTCGCTATAACGTTCGAACTCCAGCGGGTCAAAATCGCCATCGGTAGTACTGATGCTGGCTTTTTTCTGTGGACTGCTCATGCCGCGCACATCGACCAGGGTTTCCAGATCAGCGATGAGTTTCTGGAACAGGACATCGTGCTTTTGTATCGCTTTCGATTGTTTCTGGGTCTGTTTCAATTGCTCCTGGATTTGCGCATTCGAGATGACATTTTCACCAGCCAGGCGCAGCAGTTCATCGACCACTTTTGCTGGTACCCGCAGCATCGGTTCTGCAGCGTGTGAACCTGGCTCGACCAGGTCAAGCACCACGCTCGCAGGCTGTGCTGCTGATGTTACTGCAACTGACTGGCTTGATGGTACAGGCTCACTGCGCACAAGGAACTCACCACTGTTCATAAAGCTGACATAGTCACAAACTTGCTGCAAGACTTGTTGTGACTGCGCCGGGGCAGTACCGCCATCGACCACTGCTTCGCTCATGGCTTCCAGGCAGTCCCCTGCTTCGGTCAACAGTTCTGACAATGCCTGGTCGGGCAGGCTTTGCTTATTGCTGAGCGCAATCAGCAAGTCTTCCAGATGATGAGTCAGGTTGGCGATACCGGCTATTCCCACGGTATTGGCTGCACCCTTCAGCGTATGTGCAGCACGCTTGGCCTGCTCTACATCCTGCATGCTGCCAGCGCCGCTGGAAAATTTTTCTATGGCACTGGTAAAACTGCCCACCTGTATTGGCAATTCCTGCAAGAGACCATCAAATAATTCAGTATTCAAATCATCCGGCAATTGTATGGAAACATCGCTTTCCGTGATAGAGACAGCAAGCTCTTCTCCATCGTGAATTTCTTCTATAATGTTGACATTGATGAGTTCTGCAAACAGGGACTCATTGCCATCCATAGTCGCAGTTTGGGACCAGACCTGGTCCATCAAAAGAGCCAGCAACTCCAGCGCAGGTACTTCTTCTGTTGGATTACTCAAATAGCCTGTCAGTTTGGCAGGCAAATCATTGAGCAAGCTGATTTGTTGATTATCCAAAGCTTCAGTTTGCGCTGAGACCAGATTGGCGAGCAGGGATAAGAAACGATGTAAGGCAGTCAGCCCTATGGATTCGGAAGTTGTTGCTATGCGCAGCAACGCTTCGACGTAGTTCTGCAAGGCAAGGTGGCGCTTTTCGCCATCATCGCCTGCGGCTAAAACGGCAGCCAGGTCCGCTGCCAGCATGTCAGCCATCAAGCCAAATTCTCTGGCAAACAGGGCCAGCATGTCGCTGCTGATTTCTTGCATGGCGAGGCCGTGTTCAGTATCTTCGCTTTGTTCCAGTTCAGTATACGTTGCCTCGGTTGCTTCATTTGCTTCATTTACTTCGATTTCTGTTGATGGCTCTGCTAGTGCCTCGGTCCCATTCCATACCGGGTCATAAATGACATCCAGCAAACCCGCTACTACTTCAGGATTATCTGCATCGGCAATGCTGTCCATCAGCATCAGAGGAAAGCGCTGCAATATACTCAGTTCTGTCTCGTTCAAGGCATTCGCGACTTCAGATCTCAAGGTGACGACATCGGCGAAAGCATGACAGGCATCGGCCACAGCATGCATGGACAATTGCGCAGCACATGTAGAAAACGCCTGCAATTGGGCGGCATAGCATTGCAGGGTAGCTGCATCAGTTTCGCCGCCCAGGCCAAAATGCTCATCGGCAGCCAGGGTCATCACCAGTGCATCGAGGGCATCGTGCAAGTCGAAAGACTGTTTGGGGGTGCTTAACTGTTCTGCCTCTATTTGTACCACCGCTTCGGCAAATGCTGGTGTCGCAGCAGGCACCAGGAATAGTGCAGGTGCGTCCTCAACCTCATCTACGGGGGTTAGCGGATCGCTATTTAGTAACTGCCGTAATTCGCCAGAATCACCGTGACTCAAAGGCAGGGGCCAGCTGGCTGTCGATAGATGATCGATCAGGGTTTCTATATTTTTGTCGCCATGATTCAAGGCATGGCTGGCCAGTAGATCAGGCCACTCGCTGAGCAAATAATATTCTGCTTCGGTGAGTTTGCGGTTCTGGTTATACAGGCTGATCAGGTTGCGCTCTATCAACGCGCAGACCCAGTGCAGGCCTGGCATGTCAGCGGCACTGGCTGCTGCGCGTATGCGCCGCAATTGCTCTATATAACAAGCCAGTGCGCGGGTAACTATGGCAACATCAGTAGAATGGGTGGCGTCTGTTTCCAGCGCATTGAATACCTCATCCAGGGCACCGAGGACGACATGGCTGAAATCTGTAGCATGGTTTTCTAGCTGTTCCATACTGCCTCAGATGGGTAAGTTGGAAAGAGAGAAACCTGCGCAAAGCCTTGCGCAGGTTTGAGTGGTGGTATCAGGCTGCCAGTTTGAAGACACGTACAGTAGACAAAAGCATCCTTGCATATTCCACCAGGTTGGTGGTTTGCGCAGATTGTTCGTCGAGTTGCAAACTGGTTTGCTGATTGGTTTTCTTGATCTGTATCGCTCTGTCCAGCAGCTCCTGACTGGCCTTTGCCTGGCCATGGGATTTGATGGCAATTTGCTGTACTGATTCCACCAATTCTGTTGTGGCATTCTGGGTCGCCTGCATTTGCAGACCGGCCTGTTCTGCCAGACGGCTGCCTTCCACCACCTGGGCAATTGCCGAGTTCATGGTGTTGACCGTATCTGATGTTTCCAGCTGGATGTTATTGACCAGGCCAGAAATTTGCAGCGTCGCCTGACGCGCATTTTCTGCCAGCCTTTGCACCTCATCCGCAACCACCGCAAAACCGCGACCAGCTTCACCGGCAGATGCTGCATGCATACTGGCATTCAGCGCCAGGATGTGAGTACGTTCGGCAATCGCATTGATCAGACCGACCACGCCGGAAATTTCTTGTGAACGTTCACCCAGACGTTTAATCCGTTTTTCTGTTTCACGTATGATGTCGCGGGTACTGTTAATACCACCCACGGTGCTGTTTACCGTATCCATCGCCAGTTGTGTTGAGCGTATGGCATTGTCAGCAGCGCGGTTACAGGTTTGTGCCAAGTCAGCAATATTGCGCATTTCTTCAGAAGCATTCGACAGTGACAAAGTCGTATGTTCCACTTCCAGCCTTTCTTCTGCTGCCGCTGCCATCACGTTATCGGACTGCGCTTTCACTTTCAGCGTGGCCTCGGTCACGTCGGCAGAAATATTACTTACATCGCGCAGCACTTTGGCGGTTTCGCTGGTCAGCATGTTCAAGGCATCAGACACTGCACCAGTCACGTCGGCAGATACTGGCACTTTTACTGTCAAATCTCTGCTCGCCAGTTGCGCCACCGCCTGCAACAAGACCAGCACGGATTCATTGAGTTTTTCATTTTCATCTTCGATGGATTTGCGGCTGGCTTCACGTTCATCCACCATCTTGTCAAACTGGCGTGAGAGTTTGCCAATTTCGTCAGGATGATTACTGCGCGCCCTTACGGTGGCATCGCCCTGTGTCAATTTTTGCATAACGCCGATCAGATGCGATACCGGCTTGGTGATACTGCGCGTCATCCAGTAAGCAACACCAACCACCAGCAAGATGGAAAGTGCGGCCACTGCGGCCAATACGTTTTTCGCTGTCAGGTAAGTGTTATCGGCTGCGGCACCATCCCTGTTCACCAGCTTGGTTTGGTAATCAATCAGGCTATCCATGGAAGAAAACCATTTTTCCTGATCGGCTTGCAGATTTCCCAGCAGCCAGGTAGTCGCTTCTGCCTTTTTACCTTCAGTCGCCAGGCGCATGAATTCCCTTTGCGAAGTACCGTATTTGGTACGTGCCTCGGTGGCTGTCTGGAAAATGCCTTTTTCTTCAGCGCTAGTAATCAGTTTTTCAAAATTGGCAATATTTTCTTCCTGATTCTGTCTGCGTGACAAAATCAATTGCTGTTCTTTTTCAACTGCCGATTGATCATTCAAGAGCAGCATATTACGCATCGAACGCGCATTGGCATTGACATTACCGAGCATCTTGTAAGCCAGCACAACCTTGGGATAGCTGCCATCCACAATACGGTGGGTACCTTCATTGATGCTCTTGAGGTTGGACATCGCCAGCCAGGCCGTTACCGCCAGCAGCAATAACACCGCTGTAAATCCCAGACTGAGCCGGATACCAATATTCGGAGTACGTAATTTCATTTTGCTCTCCACAAGAAAAACATCAAAGACTGCTTATTCAAACAAGGCTCAGCCAGATTTTGCTTAAAGTTTTATGCTCTATGCGCTACGGCTGAGTTTTTCAAAAAAACTTTCATGATTGAAATCCAGCCAGACCTTGTCATCCTTGACGAAGGCGGCTGTTACATGGGCTTCCAGTGTTGCTGGCAATTGCGGCATCTGTGTGATGGTACGCAATTCCGTCAGCGGTTGCGGATAACTGTCTATCAGCATGCCAACGGCATTTTCTGCCTTGTCCAGTATCAAAAATAATTTAGACGCCGCAACTTCAGACCTGCGGCCACTAAGCACCAGGCCCAGATCAAAGATGGGCACCAGATTGCCACGCAGGTTGATCAAACCAAGCAAATAGGCTGCTGCACCCGGCAGAGGCGCAACAGCCTGTGGTCGTATCACTTCACTCCCTACCTCAGCCCGGATCAGCAAATTCAGCGAACCCACGCGATAGCCATAACGCTTTCTTTCGACTAGCGGTGCCACATCGCTCCACAACAAATCACCGGGTGGAGTGAAGCGATCCAGAGCAATGCTGGGTGGCAGCCATTCCGTAGGCAGCCCGGCATTGCTGGATGTGATTTGACTCATGACCGCCCCCATGCATGGGTAAAAGGATATTGAAATCAGGCAGCGATTTTGAGCTGATCGATGATCTGGTCAGCGGTATAGGGTTTGGCGACATAGCCTTTGGCACCTTGCAACTGGCCCCAGATCTTGTCAGCTTTTTGAGATTTGCTGCTGACAAAAATGATAGGAATGTCTTTGGTTGCAGGGTCTTGCGTCAGACTGCGGCAAGCTTCATAACCATCCATCTCTGGCATGACGATATCGAGGAAAATAATCGAGGGTTTTTCGGCCTTGGCTTTTTCCAAAGTATCCTTGCCACTGGATGCGGTGATTACCACATAACCGGCATCGGTCAATATGCTTTTGATGTTGGCCAGTTCAGTCGTGGAATCGTCAACAACGAGTGCTTTTTTCATGCCCATGATGTACTCCCGAGATGTGTAGATGAAACACCCTGATCCCCAGGGTAAAGGTAATTGTGCAAGCTTGCGATAACGATTCAGATACCCATGGCCAGATCGCGGCCCTTGTCCATTGCAAAGATGGCGTCCCCTGCAGTCAGGGTCTTTTCCACCACAGCGCGAAACTTCAAATGCTCTACAGGTTTGGTCAGATAACTGCTGCAACCTGACAGGGAACCACGTATACGGTCAAAAGGTGAAGACTTGCTGGTTAACATAACGACTGGCGTGTGCTTGGTTTGCGGATGACGACGGATGATCTTGCAAATTTCATAGCCGTCGGCACCGGGCATGACGATGTCGAGGAAGATGATGTCGTAGTTTTTTTTCTCCAGCATTTGCAAGGCTTGTTCACCTGTTTCTGCACAGTCGGAAGCAATCTTCATGGAACGCAATTCAAGGTCAATCTTGATTCTTGCGGTGGGGCTGTCATCAATAATCAAAGCGCGATGAGCGGTTTGCATGACCGCTGCCTGAAAATTCTTTTGCACCAGTGGTTGCACAATAGCTGCTTTGTTCATATCTGCCTTTTGAAGCATGGCGGCACCGGCGGGTAATTCCGCTGGCAACACTTTTTCCAGCTCACCTGCTACCTGATCCAGCAAAGCCAGCATCTTGGTCGGAACCAGGGGATGCAGTAAATGATATTTACCTGGCTTTGCCTGACCCACATTCGAAATAAAAACGGTTGCGGGTTCAGGAATATTGCGTGTTGTTATCAGCTCCTGCAAAGCAGCCCTGGCCTGACCATTGTCGGGGTCAAGTATGACGATATCCGGATCAGCAGCCTGACTGGCATCAAACAGCGCATAGGAATGCTTGCGACCGCTGGCCATGGTCAAGCTGAGCACGCTGCGCACCAGACGCAATTCATACTCAGACAAACCAAATACACTAATCAGAATTTTTTTTGAAGCGCAGGGGAGCGCCGTAGAGATGCTGTTCATGAGCGACCTACCTCTTAACGAAACACCGCTGTTGCGGATTACGGTACCTGGCTGCCCTGCCATGATCAGCGAGGGCCCTGTAGTTTTGCGTCCCACTCTTTCGGATGGTTTGCCTTTAAACAACGCTGATGCTATCCCTATGAACTACTTCTCATCCATAGGGCGGTACACCAACCACAGTGCCTCATGCGAAGCACCGTTACCCCAATGTAGTTCAAGAATTTATAAGCTACAAGGAAAAAGTTAACATTTTTTTGCTTTTTATTTTTTCATGCAAAGTATGCAAAATTTAAGCTTGCTGGCAAATTTTTGCGTATTTTGTGAGCACTTCAGCAATGCCCTGCTCCAGGCATTCAACGATTACCGCATGGCCTATGGATACTTCAAGTATGCCGGATATGGTCAGGAATTTGGCCAGGTTATCCAGGTTCAGGTCATGCCCTGCATTTACCCCCAGACCAGCATCCTGGGCACGCTTGGCGGCGGCAGCAAAGTCCTGGAAAATCTCTTCACCCTTTGCCGTGCCAAAATGCTCGGCATAGGGTTCGGTATATAACTCGACCCGGTCGGCACCGAGTTCTTTGGCCAGATGCATATCCTGGTTGTCGTAATCAATAAACAAGCTGCTACGTATGCCCAGCGCCTTCAGTTCAGCCAGTACGGGACGTAAAAAGTCAGCATCCTTGCGCAAGTCCCAGCCATGGTCAGAAGTCAGCTGATCTGGCGCATCCGGCACCAGCGTGCATTGAGCAGGTTTGTGGCGTTTTACAACTTCGAGAAAGTCTGGCGCGGGATAACCTTCGACGTTCAATTCCACACCACGCGCCTGGCATAGCACACCCAGAGTTTCCACATCCGAATAACGCGCATGCCTTTGATCCTGCCGTGGATGCAGGGTAATCCCACGCGCACCGAGATCCAGGCAGCGGGCAGCAAAGGCCTGCACGTCAGGGTAATTGCGGCCACGGGAATTGCGCAGCAAGGCGATTTTGTTGATGTTGATGGAGAGTGCGGTCATGTTGATTCCAAAGTTCGGGCAAGGTAATGAAAAATCATCATTGCAGATTTTTCTTGTTCAAGTATTCATCATGGACTTGCTTGTCGGTTTGTACAAGTAACACAGCGGGGTGATTTGCTGGTGTATCTGTTTTGCTTAAATAATCTGATGAAAAAAATAAGCCAGCACAACAGTGCTGGCTTTATGGTACGAACTCCAGACAAGCTTACTGCTGGAAAGCCAGCAACTGCGCCCCCTCAGTCACCTGATCACCAATCGCATACAAGACTTCATCAATCACACCATCATGCGGTGCAGAGATCGTATGTTCCATCTTCATCGCTTCCATGATCAGCAGGGCATCGCCCTTCTTCACTTCCTGCGCCTTGTTGACGAGCACAGCGACGATCTTGCCTGGCATAGGTGCAGTCAGGCGGCCAGTCTCGGCCTCGGCTTCACCGGCATGTGCCAGCGCATCAATGTAATGCAGGTCAGTATGCCTGCCCTGACTAAAGACGTGGAAATGTTCACCATCCCGCACAACGGTGGCAGCCACGGTCTGGTCTGCAATCTTGATGACAATGTCATTCTCATGCGCCAGTGCCAGTTTGACTTGTGCTGTCGCTGCACCAGCCTGCACTTGCCAGCCGTCTGCCAAATAAGTCACCTGCACTTCATGGGTCTGTTCTTCTTCAGTGAATTGCAGACTACGTTGCATCAGGCTGTTCATGCGCCAGCCGTGGCTGGACTGCCATGGGTCACAACTACCATTTGTAGACTTCTCTGAGTTCAGCAAGAACACGACGGCCAGTGCCAGTGTCGTCATGTTCGCCGCTACCGGTGTCGGGAACAGTTCTGCCTGATTGCGCTCTATCAGGCCAGTGTCCAGATCAGCACCAGAAAAAGCCGTGCTGGTCACCAGGCGAGACAGGAAAGCAATATTGCTGTGCAGCCCAACGATCTGATACTGCGCCAGCGCTTGCGCCATGCGCGCCAGTGCTTCTTTCCTGTCTTTGCCCCAGACGATCATCTTGGCAATCATGGGGTCATAGAAAGGGGAAATCGTATCACCTTCACGTACACCGCTATCGATACGGAAAGCAGCCGGATCAGTAGCACCTCCGAGTTCAAAATTCACTGCAACAGGGGTGCGGGCATGACGCAAAGTACCTATCGATGGAAGGAAACCTTTTTCAGGATTTTCTGCATACACGCGTGCTTCTATGGCGTGACCATGTATCTGTAATTCATTTTGTTGCAGCGGCAGTTTCTCACCGGCAGCAACACGCAATTGCCATTCAACCAGATCAGTACCAGTGATCATTTCTGTCACCGGATGTTCGACTTGCAGACGGGTATTCATTTCCATGAAATAGAAAGAACCGTCCTGGTTGGCGATGAATTCCACCGTACCGGCACCGACATAGCCAACTGCTTTTGCAGCAGCCACGGCAGCATCACCCATGGCGGCACGGCGTTCTGCCGTCATGCCTGGTGCGGGTGCTTCTTCGAGTACTTTTTGATGGCGGCGCTGTACCGAGCAATCGCGCTCAAACAGGTAGACGCAATTGCCGTGAGTATCAGCAAACACCTGTATTTCTATATGACGCGGTCTTTGCAGATATTTTTCTGCCAGCACTTTATCGTCACCAAAAGAGTTGATGGCTTCACGTTTGCAGGATGCCAGCGCATCCTTGAAGTCAGCCGACTTCTCGATGACACGCATGCCCTTGCCACCACCGCCAGCACTGGCTTTCAGCAAGACCGGGTAGCCAATACGGTCAGCCTCGATATGCAAGAAATCAGCATCCTGGTTATCGCCATGGTAGCCAGGCACCAGCGGCACATTGGCTTTTTCCATCAAGGATTTCGCAGCAGATTTGCTGCCCATGGCTTCAATCGCCGAGGCTGGCGGGCCGATGAAGGCGATGCCATTCTTGGCGCAAGCTTCAGCAAATTCACTGTTTTCTGACAAAAAGCCATAGCCAGGATGTATCGCCTGCGCACCAGTCGCCAATGCGACTTCAATGATCTTGTCAGCGCGCAGATAACTTTCCTTGGCAGCCGCGGGGCCTATCAAAACTGCCTCATCACAAACTGCAACATGCTTGGCGTTGGCATCGGCTTCGGAATACACAGCGACAGTCTTGATGCCCATGCGGCGTGCGGTAGCAGCAACACGGCAAGCAATTTCGCCACGGTTGGCGATAAGGATTTTGGTAAACATGTCTCTAACCTTTTGGGTGGATGTATCTACGATAATTAATTGCAATTATTAGTCATCAGAAAAAGGCTCTTCCTTCACTTTGCCTTCCTCTGTGTCTCATTTTTCTCTCTGTGTGCTCTGTGCTGAAGATTTATGGTTTTATTCAACCACAACTACCAGCCTTAGCCTCAACCTTGCCACGCGTCTTCAAGCCCAGTTTGTCGAGCAAGACACGGTCATCCTGTGCTTCCGGATTAGCCGTAGTCAGCAATTTATCGCCGTAGAAAATCGAATTCGCGCCAGCCAGGAAACACATGGCTTGCACTGCTTCACCCATCTGGCGGCGGCCCGCAGACAAACGCACACGCGCCTTGGGCATGGTGATGCGGGCAACAGCTATGGTGCGTACAAATTCCAGCGGATCAAGCGGGTCGAGGCCATGCAAAGGCGTGCCTTCTACCTGCACCAGATGATTGACTGGCACGGATTCAGGATAAGGATTCAGGTTCGCCAATTGCGCAATCAGGCCAGCGCGCTGGCGGCGTGATTCACCCATGCCGACAATGCCGCCACAACAGACTTTGAGACCGGCGCTTCGTACATGGCCAAGAGTATCGAGTCTGTCCTGGTAATCGCGGGTGGAAATCACGTTACTATAAAACTCAGGTGCGGTATCAAGATTGTGGTTGTAGTAATCCAGACCCGCATCTTTCAGGCGCTGTGCCTGTTCTTCCTTGAGCATGCCCAGAGTTGCACAGGTTTCCAGGCCCATGGCCTTGACTTCGCGCACCATGGTTTCTACTTTTTCCATATCACGGTCTTTGGGTGAACGCCAGGCTGCACCCATGCAAAAACGGGTTGCGCCGTTTTCACGCGCGGCTTTGGCGGCGTCCAGCACTTCGCGCACATCCAGCAATTTTTTTGCTTCCACGCCAGTGTCGTAACGTGCCGCTTGTGGGCAATAACCGCAATCTTCTTCGCAACCACCAGTCTTGATGGACAAGAGTGTCGCCAGCTCCACATCACCATCAGGGAAGTTGGCGCGGTGAGCAGTTTGCGCCCTGAACATCAAGTCATTGAAGGGCAAATCAAACAGGGCCAGTACTTCATCCACGGGCCAGGTCTCGGCTTCGATTTTCTTGACCGGTGGCTGGAATTGCATGGCTTGCAAAGTCGTATCAGTAGCTTGCATCTTTGTTTCCTTTTACTTCAATTGACTCAAATCCAGATACGAGGCAGCAGCTTTTGCCTTCTCGTGATCAGGAACATTCAAACGGGGAATATGCCCCAGCATGGGTGCTGCTATGCGTTCACGCAGGGCGGCAATATTTTCTTGCGGGTACAGCATGTTGGCATCAACGGTGTTGGCAACCCAGCCTGCCAGCCTCAAACCGCGGGCAGCGATGGCTTCAACAGTCAGCAATGCATGATTGATGCAACCCAGGCGCATGCCAACCACCAGTATCACTGGTAAATCCAGGGCTTGCGCCATGTCTGCCGTCGTCACTTGGGCATTCAGGGGTACGCAAAATCCACCTACACCTTCTACAATCACGACATCTGCCTGTTCACGCAATTGCTGGTAGCTGTTGATGATATGCGGTAGTTCTATCTTCACCTGCTCCAGCTCAGCCACGATATGTGGTGCTGCCGGTGTCTGCATCAGGTAAGGGCAAACCAGAGCCAGCTCTGCCTTGACACTGGCAGCGGCGACCAGCATGTCCACATCTTCATTATGCAAGACGCCATCACGCATTTCTGCACCGGCGGCTATTGGTTTCATGCCCACGCTTCGCAAACCTTGCGCCTGCATTGCATGCAGCAGCGCGGCGCTGACCAGAGTCTTGCCTATCTCGGTATCAGTGCCGGTCACGAAAAAATCATGCTGCCGCTTTTGCATCAGGCCACCTCGGCAAAACACTGAGCAACATAACTCATCTGATCCAGACGGTTGATGGCTTGTACCAGTTGCAATACCTGAATTTCTGTGTGCGCAGCAGACAGAGTCACGCGCAGGCGTGCCGTACCAACAGGCACGGTAGGTGGGCGTATCGCGCCTACCCACAAACCCTGGTCCATGAGATTGCCAGCAACCCTCAGCATGGCGGCGTTGTCACCAATGAGCACAGGTTGTATCGCAGTATCGGATGGCATGCCTTGCCAGACCTGCAAATGCAGGCCATCACTGAACAGGCCTATCAGTTTTTGCAAATGCGCACGTCTTTGCTGGCCCTCTTCGCCAGCAATGATATCTATGCTGGTGAGCAGTGCATGCGCCAGTGCAGGTGCGGCAGCAGTCGTATAGATATATGCGCGAGCGCGCTGCACCAGCCATTCAATCACAGTCGCATCAGCAGCAACGAAGGCACCACCGACACCGGCAGCCTTGCCCAGGGTGCCCATATAGACCAGATTCGGCGACTTGATATTCAGGTGCTCCAGCACGCCACGGCCATGCTGGCCCAGCACACCAAAACCATGGGCATCATCGACGATGAGCCAGGCATCATAGCGTTCGCAAGTTGCCAGCAGATTAGCGAGTTCAGCGATATTGCCATCCATGCTGAAGACACTGTCAGTGACGACTACCCTGTGCTTGGTCTTGCATTGTTGTAGCATACGTTCCAGCGCCGTGTAATCACGGTGCGGGAATACCTGCACGGTGGCACGCGAAAGGCGCGCGCCATCAATGAGGGAGGCATGGTTCAGGGCTTCAGAAAATACGGTTGTGTCTTTATTGATGGCCAGTGCGGTGATAACCGCCAGATTGGCCATATAGCCAGTGCAAAAATACAGGGCGCGGGCATTATCGATATGCGGTGAGACAAACTCGGCCAGGCGTTCTTCCAGCACAGCATGGGCACGGCTATGGCCGCTAATGAGGTGCGAGGCACCGCTACCAACTCCATACAACGCGGCACCTTCCTGCATGGCTTCTGCCAGTTTTGGATGTGCTGCCAGGCCGAGATAATCATTGCTGCAAAACGCCAACAAGTCACGGCCATCGACTTTCATGTTTGGTGCTGATGGCGTTTCTACCGTGCGCCTCTGGCGCAATAAATGTTTTTGATCCAGCACGGCCAGCTCTTGCTGCAAACCCTGTATCAGGGATTTGCGTTGCGTGGCTATTCTTATGCCGGGATTGTTTTTACTAGCATCTGTCATGCCATTACCTCTTCAAATACCAGTCTGGTTTTATGTGCCAGCAAACTCATTTCATCCTGCTCAAGGATGTAGGGCGGCATCATATAGACTGTGCGGCCTATGGGCCGCATTAATAATTCCTGCTCCAGTGCCGCAGCAAAAAAACGGCGTGAAAATGTCGATGCTCGTTCTGCATCATCGACCACGGCATCAAAGGCCAGGATCATGCCTTGCTGGCGGAAGTGGCGCACGCGTACATCATTTTTCAAGTCTGCAAAAGCTGCGTTCAAGAATTCTGCCTTGACACGGTTATTTTGCAAAACCTTGTCATCTTCAAATATCGCCAGTGTCGCCAACGCTGCACGGCATGCCAGTGGATTGCCAGTATAGGAATGCGAGTGCAGGAAACCGCGTCTTACATCGGCATCATAAAATGCCTGATAGACAGCATCTGTCGTCATCACCAGTGACAATGGTAAATAACCGCCGCTAATTCCTTTCGACAGACATAAAAAGTCTGGCCAGATATTCGCTGATTCACAGGCAAAGAAAGTACCAGTGCGGCCACAGCCCACGGCAATTTCATCAGCAATCAGATGGACCTGATACTGATCGCACAATTCGCGCAAACGCTTCAGATACACCGGGTCATGCATGGCCATGCCAGTCGCGCACTGTACCAGCGGTTCAATGATGACGGCAGCAATCTTGCCTGCACGTTCCTGCAATTTTGCTTCCAGTGCAGCGGCGGCGCGCAAGGCCACATCGGAGGCAGTTTCGCCAGCCTCAGCCAGACGCGCGTCGGGTGAAGCGACAACATGAGCCCGCTGCAGCATGGGGCCATAGGCTTCACGGAACAGGCTAACATCGGTAACTGCCAGCGCACCCACGGTTTCACCATGGTAGCTGCCCTGTATGCAAATAAACTCTTGTTTTTCAGTCTGGCCGCCGTTGCGCCAGGCATGGAAGCTCATCTTCAGGGCAATCTCGACAGCCGATGCGCCATCAGACGCATAAAAGCAGTGGCCGAGGGCGTGATGAGTGAGTGCTGCCAGTTTTTCCGATAATTCTACGACAGGCGCATGGGTGAAACCGGCCAGCATTGCATGCTCAAGCTTGTCGAGCTGGTCTTTCAACGCTGCATTGATGCGTGGATTGGCATGGCCAAACAGATTGACCCACCAGGAACTGATGGCATCCAGATAGCGCTTGCCTTCCATATCAAACAGCCATGCACCGCGGCCATGGCTGACGGGGATCAGCGGCACGGTTTCATGATGCTGCATCTGGGTACACGGATGCCATACATGCTGCAGGCTGCGTGCTACCCAGTCATTTTCTTGATTCAAATTATTTCCAGACATTTAGCAAATTACTCTTACAACACCTTTAAATCACAAGGCTCGCAAGACATCGCCTTCAAATGATTTTCTATATGCATGACATGGGCCTGGGCAAATTCTGCCTTGCTCAAATTGCCATAAGCAAAATGCGGCTTGATGTCACCCGCATGGTTTTCAAATTTTTTTAATGCTGCAATCAGCATATCGATACCAGCATTGACATCGCCGCTCTCAGCAATCACAGGTGCACCCGGTATAGGTTCAGTCAGATCATGCGTCATGGCACCGGCTACAGAAAAAGCATAAAAAGCTGCGCTACCTGCTGTGTGCTGGAAGGCTGCCGATTTCATTTCCGGATAACCCGTGATTGAATACTCTATGCTCTGCGCCAGGTGCACAAAGACTTTATAGGGCTGCCAGCCGGATAGGCTGGCCAGTTTTTCCAATTTCAGGCCGGCAAGTTTTGCCTGCATATCTGCAATTGATGTGATCACGACTGTGGACTTGCGATAAGTCACAGCGCCCGCTGCGGCTAGCAAAGAGACGCCCAGGCCAGTCAATACCAGTCTACGCTTTGTCATCTTTGCCAGCTCCTTTCCATTCTATTTTTGCTATCCGCTTGATATTTAAGCTGGATTCAACTTAACCAGTTTGGCTTACGCTTTTCCAGGAAAGAGCGCACACCTTCACGGCCTTCATCAGACGCCCTGATCTGCGCTATGCCTTCTACCGTTGCCGCTAACAGTGCTGGCGTCAATTCACGACTGGCCACATCCTGTACCAGGCGCTTGGCCTGTTTCACTGCATTTGGGCTATTGCTGCTCAGCGCCTTGACGATTTCGGCCACTTTGGCATCCAGTGCCTCTGCCGCCACCACTTCATGTAAAAAACCTGTGCGATATGCTTCAGCGGCGCTAAAACGCTCGGCAGTAATGAAATAACGGCGCGCCGCGCTTTCACCCATAGCCTTGATCACATACGGCGAAATCGTCGCCGGTATCAAGCCCAGCTTGACTTCACTAAGGCAAAAATTTGCTGTACCCACACTGACGGCAATATCGCAAGCTGCCACCAGACCCATGCCACCCGCATAGCAATCACCTTGCACTTTGGCAACTACCGGCTTGCTGCAGCTATAGATGGTATGCAGCATTTCAGCCAATTGACCGGCATCCACGAGGTTTTCCTCATGGGTGTAATCGGCCATCTTTTTCATCCAGTTGAGGTCTGCACCAGCACAAAAAGCAGGACCATTCGCGGCCAGCACAATAGCACGAATGCTGGCGTCCTTATCCAAATTGCGAAAAACCTCAGTGATTTCGGCTATGGTTGTTTCATTAAATGCATTGCGTACCTCAGGGCGGTTCAGCGTGACTGTGGCCAGCTGATTCGTGGTTTCTACAATTAAAGTTTCCATTTTGATATAGCCTTCACTATTGCTGAGAGTTGTCCACGGTATGCGACCTATAGGTGTATGGATCTAACGCTTGAAATTCGGACAAGCATTCTGGCCCTTGTCCCTGCTGATGATAGCGACTGGCACCAGCGTCTTCATATCTGTAGCATCCCATAATCTGACACTGCAGTTGCCCGTCGTGGTCACACTGTCCAGGGCGTAGACATGATTAGCTTTTCCAAAGAAACTGAATTTCATCGAGCAGGAAACCGATCCCTGCATTTCCACATAACGCAGGGTCGTCAGTTTATCAGCGGCAAATTTAAATTTGGAAATACTGATCCTGTTAGCATCACTGATGATGCCTTGTTCGCCAGAGCAAGTCTCGGCATTTTCGTAGTTGTTAAGATAAAACAAGGTTTTACGTGCTGGACTGATTCTGACTACCATTTCAGCAGTCTGCCCATTTTGTGGCTCAATATAAGGAGCATTCAGACAGCCGCTTAACATCAGACTGGCTGCTAAGGCACACAAGGCGGAAATAAAGGTTTTTTTCATCATCTGATCTGCTACCTACATCCTGAACACGCCAAACTTCACATCCGGTATCGGTGCATTCAAGGCTGCCGACAAGCCCAGGCCCAGCACCATGCGCGTATCTGCCGGGTCGATGACACCATCGTCCCACAGGCGTGCGGATGCATAGTAAGGGTGGCCCTGGTGTTCGTACTGATCCTTGATCGGTTGTTTGAAAGCCGCTTCTTCTTCGGCTGACCAGCTACCGCCCTTGCCTTCTATGCCATCACGTTTTACTGTTGCCAATACACTGGCGGCCTGTTCACCGCCCATGACGCTGATGCGCGCATTTGGCCACATCCACATGAAGCGTGGTGAGTAAGCACGGCCGCACATGCCGTAGTTACCAGCACCAAAGCTGCCACCGATGATAACTGTAAACTTGGGCACATTTGCTGTTGCCACTGCGGTCACCATTTTGGCACCATTGCGGGCGATGCCTTCGTTTTCATATTTACGGCCGACCATGAAGCCGGTGATGTTTTGCAGGAACACCAGCGGTATCTTGCGCTGGCAGCACAGCTCTATGAAATGCGCGCCCTTCAAGGCAGACTCAGAAAACAGGATGCCGTTATTGGCGATGATGCCGACTGGCATGCCGTGGATATGGGCAAAACCGCACACCAGGGTTGTGCCATACCGTGCCTTGAATTCATCAAAATGGCTGCCATCGACGATGCGGGCAATCACTTCACGCACATCGAAAGGCTTGCGGGTATCGACCGGTATCACGCCATACAATTCAGAAGCCGGGAACTTGGGTTCTTCGACTTCTTTCATGACCACGGTTTGCGGCTTCTGGCGGTTCAGGTGTGAGACGATGGTACGCGCCAATGACAGTGCATGCGTATCATTTTGTGCCAGGTGATCAACCACGCCAGACAGGCGGGTATGCACATCACCACCACCGAGGTCTTCGGCACTGACGACTTCACCAGTGGCAGCTTTCACCAGCGGTGGGCCACCGAGAAAAATCGTGCCCTGGTTCTTGACGATGATGGACTCATCACTCATTGCTGGCACATACGCACCACCGGCAGTGCAGGAACCCATGACCACGGCGATTTGCGGTATGCCCTTGGCTGACATATTGGCCTGGTTGTAGAAGATGCGGCCAAAGTGATCACGGTCAGGGAAGACATCATCCTGGTTAGGCAGGTTCGCGCCGCCACTATCGACAAGGTAAATACAGGGCAGATTGTTTTGCTCGGCAATTTCTTGTGCGCGCAAATGCTTCTTGACGGTCAGGGGATAATAAGTGCCACCTTTGACTGTCGCATCATTACAGACGATGATGCATTCCTGCCCGGCCACGCGGCCTATGCCGGTGATCACACCAGCAGATGGAGCTGCATCGACATCATTCTTTTCTTTATACATGTCGTAGGCAGCGAGTTGCGAGAACTCCAGGAAAGGCGTGCCTGCATCGAGCAGCATTTGTACACGGTCTCGCGGCAAGAGCTTGCCGCGCGCCAGATGTTTCTTGCGTGCTTCATCACCACCGCCCAGTGCAATTTTGGCGATCTTTTCTTTGAGGTCATCCACCACGGCCTGCATGGCCGCTGCATTGGCTTTGAATTCTTCAGAGCGGGGATTGAGTTTGGAATCTAAAGTTGTCATTATCTTTTTCACTTTTCTGGAAAACTGCCATCCACGTAAAACCACTTGCCTTCATAGCGCACAAAACGGCTGAGTTCATGCAGCCTGTGCGCCTTGCCACCTATCTTGTAACGGGCAACAAATTCCACGGTGGCATTGTCACCATCAGCCTTGAATTTCTTGACTTCCAGACCCAGCCATTTGGTAGGGTCATCATGCGTAATACGTTCTTTGGGACAAGTCCGCTCATCCCAGGTCGCACGCAGATAGGCTTCATCGTTCAGGGTATAGGCGGTATAGCGCGAACGCATCAATGCTTCTGCCGTAGATGTTACCGCTGCGCCGCTGATGTACGGGCCGCAGCATAGGTCAAAACTCTTAGTCGAGCCACAGGGGCATGCTTTGCTACTCATTATTACTTCTTGCTTTCCTTGATGGCGACTGGCCCACCGGCGGCCTTCCACGCAGTGAAACCACCGTCAATATGGGCGACATTTTCCAGACCCATGTCTTGCACGGTCTTGGTCGTCAATGCACTGCGCCAGCCAGCGGCACAAAACAAAATGAATTCTTTTTTCTCACCGAATACGGGTTTGAAATAAGGAGAATCAGGATCAACCCAAAACTCTATCATGCCGCGTGGAGCATGATAGGCACCGGGGATGATGCCTTCACGTTCCAGTTCGCGTATATCACGGACATCAATGAACTGGACATTAGCGTCTGCGAGTTTTGCCTGGGCTTCTGCCACGCTATAGGTCTTGATTTCGGCAGTGGCTTCATCGACCAGTTGCTTGTAACCTTTTTTCATGCTGTCTCCGTTTAAATTCAAGACCTCTCACCACAGAGGCACTGAGACACAGAGAAACCCAGGAGAAAACCTGCTTTCTCTGTGTCTCTTGGGTCAACCCGCCAGTGCACGTCCAATCAAAATCTTTTGTATATCTGACGTACCTTCATAAATCTGGCAAACACGTACATCGCGGTAAATACGTTCCACCGGGAAATCGCTGACGTAGCCGTAGCCGCCGTGTATCTGTATCGCATCCGAGCAGACTTTTTCTGCCATTTCCGACGCAAACAGTTTTGCCATCGCCGCTTCTTTCAGGCAGGGCTTGCCTGCATCTTTCATGCTGGCGGCGTGCCAGATGAGCTGGCGGGCGGCTTCTATCTGGGTCGCCATGTCGGCCAGTTTGAATTGCACGGACTGGTGTTCAAAGATAGGCTTGCCAAAACTGGTTCGGTCTTTGGCATAAGCAAGTGCTGCTTCAAATGCGGCGCGCGCCATGCCCACTGATTGTGAGGCTATGCCTATACGGCCACCTTCAAGTCCAGACAGAGCGATCTTGTAACCCATGCCTTCTTCGCCTATCAGGTTCTCTGCAGGGATGCGGCAATTCTCGAACAGGATTTGTGCGGTGTCGGACGAATGCTGGCCCATCTTTTGTTCCAGGCTGGCGACGATATAGCCAGGCGTGCTGGTTGGCACCCAGAAGGCGCTGATGCCCTTCTTGCCTGCTTCTTTATCGGTGACAGCCATGACGATGGCGACATCGGCATATTTGCCGCTGGTGATGAATTGCTTGACGCCATTGATGACGTAATGATCACCATCGCGTTTTGCCGTCGTACGCAACTCAGAGGCATCACTGCCTGCATGTGGTTCAGTCAGGCAAAAAGCACCGAGCATCTCGCCTTGTGCCAGCGGAGTCAGCCACTGTTTTTTTTGCGCGTCATTGGCATACATCATGGCGATGCTGCAGACCGGGCAATTGTTCACGGATACGACGGTAGAAGTGCCGCCATCACCGGCGGCAATTTCTTCCAGCACCAGGGCCAGTGACAGGTAATCCATGCCTGCGCCACCAAACTCTTCTGGCACGGCGACACCATAGGCACCCATTTGCGCCAGTTCTTTCAACTCTTCTGCAGGAAAGTGATGTTCCTTGTCCCAGCGTGCGGCATTGGGCACCAGACGGTCCTGGGCAAAGGCGCGCACGGCGTCGCGTATCATTTCGTGTTCTGGTGTGAGTAGCATATTGATCTGTCTTCTATTCTATTTTTGCTGTAACTGTGACTGCTTTACCAGCCGTGTTCTGTGCCGGTATATTGCAAATACTTGCCATTGTCGGCTGGCTTCAGTGCGGCCAGAGTCTGGCGTATGCCTGCCACACTGACATCGACAGTGATTTCTGCGGAATCACCACCCATATCGGTTTTTACCCAGCCCGGGTCCATGGCAACACAGATGGCCTTGTCGGTACTCAGCGACACGTCTTTCAATACTGAATTCAATGCCGTTTTGCTGGCACGGTATAACCAGCCAGCAGGATTACTGCGCTCACTTATCGATGCCATGCTGGATGAAATTACCGCCAGCCTGCCATGGGCGTTTTCTACCAGCGGCAACACGATAGGCAAGATCCGCATGGCCGACAAGACATTGGTATGCATGACAGCGTCAAAATGTTGCAGGTCTGGTGCTGTCAGGCCCTCGGTTCTTGGGCCGAAAACACCGGCATTCAGGATAGCCACATCGATTTTTTCACCATCAAGACGCTCACCCAGCCCGGCGCAATCACTGAGCTTAGTCACGTCCAACTGCAGCGGCTCGCAATCTACTGACTTCAAGCTAGCCAAATCTTCTTCCTTGCGCGCAGTGGCGATGACACGCCAGCCTGCAGCCTTGTATTGCATGGCCAGTTCGCGGCCTATACCGCGTGATGCACCGATGATTAAAGCGACTGGCATATTTTCCCAATGTGCGAAAATTTTCAAATCCCCTCCCCCGTGAAGGGAAGGGACTTACGGTAAGATTTAAACCATTTCAATGGCGAGTGCAGTGCCTTCACCACCACCAATACACAAAGAAGCCACGCCACGTTTCTTGCCCTGCTTCTTCAAGGCACCCATCAGCGTAATGATGATACGCGCACCAGATGCCCCGATAGGATGACCCAAAGCACAAGCACCGCCATGCACATTGATTTTGTCGTGCGGGATACCCAGTTCTTTCATCGCTGCCATAGGCACGGTCGCGAAGGCTTCATTGATTTCAAACAGATCAACATCATCCGTTGTCCAGCCCAGTTTTTTGTACAGCTTCTGGATGGCACCTACCGGTGCAGTCGTGAACCAGCCTGGCTCCTGTGCATTACTGGCATGGCCGAGGATTTTTGCGATGGGAGTCAGGCCCAGTTCTTTGGCCTTGGATTCGCGCATCAAGACCAGTGCAGCTGCACCATCATTGATGGAAGAAGAAGAAGCAGCGGTAATCGTGCCATCCTTTTTGAAGGCCGGTTTTAAAGCAGGGATTTTATCGAGTTTGGCTTTCAGCGGGCCTTCGTCCTTGTCGATAACAACATCGCCACCACGGCCAGAGACCGTCACTGGGGCGATTTCCCATGCGAAAGAACCATCGGCAGTTGCGGCTTGTGCGCGCTTGACGGAGGCAATCGCAAAGGCGTCCTGCTCTTCGCGGCTGAAGTTGTATTTTGCCGAACAGTCTTCGGCAAAAGTACCCATGGAACGGCCCTTGTCATAGGCATCTTCGAGACCATCGAGCATCATGTGGTCATACATCATGCCGTGGCCGATGCGGTAGCCACCACGTGCCTTGGGGATCAGGTAAGGGGCATTGGTCATGGATTCCATACCACCGGAAACGATGACTTCATTGCTGCCTGCATTGATGGAATCAAAGGCCATCATGGTGGCTTTCATGGCTGAACCGCACATCTTGGACAGGGTCACGGCACCGGTGGATACTGGCAAACCCGCAGCCAGCAAAGCCTGGCGTGCCGGGGCCTGGCCCTGACCTGCCATCAGGCAGTTACCGAACAAGACTTCTTCTACCAGTTCTGGTTTTACACCTGCGCGTTCAACGGCGGCCTTAATGGCAACTGCACCGAGCTGACTGGCTGTCAGGGAAGAAAAATCGCCCTGGAAAGCACCCATGGGGGTACGGGCAGCACCAACGATTACGATAGGATCATTCATCTTACTCTCCAATTAATATAGGCAACAAAGCTGCCTGGCTAATGACGGGAGGCATGTCAACAGACATGCACAGCCTTAAGTTGTTGTACTGGTCTGATTACAAAAGCGGATTTCCTGCGGATACGGAAACACATCATCCACCTTGCCATCGACTATGCGCTTCTTGCGGGCTTGCCAGTATTCGGCGGTCAGCAAGTCAGCGTGATGCTTCATAAAATATTCTTTGACGTTTTTATTCCCCAGCAAGAAAGTGCCAAACTGCTCGGGGAAGACATCATTTTTGGCAATCGGATACCAGGGCTCGGCAGACATCTCGTCTTCTTCATTGCGCGGCAAAGGTATCTTGCGGAAATTGCAGTCGGTGATGTATTCGATTTCATCATAATCATAAAAGACGACGCGGCCATGACGGGTGACACCAAAGTTTTTATACAGCATGTCACCGGGAAAAATATTCGCTGCCACCAGGTCCTTGATGGCACTGCCATATTCTTTCAGACCATGCTCCATCGCAGCCATATCACCACGCTGTTCGGCCTCGGTCAGCCAGATATTCAGCGGCGTCATGCGGCGTTCTATGTACAGATGCTTGATGACGACTTCATCATCATTCACTTCCAATAATGAAGGCGCATATTGTTTGATCTCGGCCAGCAATTCTTCAGAAAAACGTGAGCGCGGGAATGCCACATCCGAGTATTCCAGCGTATCAGCCATGCGGCCTACACGGTCATGGTTTTTTACCAGCAGGTATTTTTCCTTGATCAGGGCCTTGGTGGTTTCCTTGGGTGGAGGAAAGCTGTCCTTGATGAGTTTGAACACATATGGGAAAGACGGCAGCGCGAATACCAGCATCACCAGACCCCGTATGCCGGGTGCGGCTTCTATGCGATCGGATGAGTATTTGAGGTGATGCAGAAAGTCGCGATAAAACAAATTCTTGCCATGCTTTTGCAGGCCTATCATGGTGTAGATTTCACTGCGCGGCTTCTTGGGCAAGATGCTGCGTATGAATTGCACATAGGCCGATGGCACTTCCATGTCGACCATGAAATAAGCACGGGTAAAAGAAAACAATACCGTAATCAGCATGGTGTCAAAGATCACGGTATCAAGCACCAGCTCACCCTTGCGCTTGTGCATGACGGGTATAACAAAAGGATATTCCTTGTTGCCATTGATACCCTTGCCTATGATGTAGGCTGACTTGTTGCGATAGAACAGGCTGGCCAATACTTGTATCTGGTGATTCGGCTCCAGCTTGGCGGGACCAAAATTTTCGCGCAGGCGCGCTTCGACCAGGGCCACATCGCGGTCCAGGTCTTCAAACTTGGCATTCAACTGGAAGTTGGTGACGATGCGCTTGATGGTGAAGCTCAGGCCATCGGTTGCCGGGTAGTAGACTCGATAACTCGGTGGCGTATCTTCACTTTCCAGATACTCGGTCGAGGTTGCCGGGCGCACAAAAATGAAATCATTGTGGTAATAATTCCTGTGCAAAAGCTTGGTGCAGACGGTATTGAAAAAAGTCTCGGCGAGCTCTGGGCGCAGATGATCGATCAGCATGCCCATGTAATGCAGTTTGACTTCGCGCCAGACCTCATCACTGAGATCTTCTTCTGCATATTCGTCTTCCAGCGCCTGTACACATTCTCGCACGCGGGTGTCGTAATAGCCTATGCGGTCGCGTGCAGCAATTTGTGCCGCCTTCCAGTCGCCTGTTTCAAATTGCTGCTTTGCCCTTTGACTGCTGGCTCTGAACAAGCGGTAATGCTTGTCAAAGCCATCGAGTATCGACCTGGCGATATCAAAGGCGATTTGCGAAGACAACAATTTGGGGAAATGGGTGTGGGGCATAGTAGGCTCAGGTCAACTGGAACTGGTTTTTCCAAGCCTGTAGTTTACCTAAATCCACGGCAATGCCACCACAAACCACAATCAGTGGTTTTTTGAACTCAGCCAATACAGGCAAGTTCTGGTAGGCAACTGCCAGTGCCGCGCCGCAAGCGGGCTCTACCAGGGCCAGCATGTCGTCGGCAAAAGCCAGACAAGCCTGCACAGCCTGGGCATCGCTGACGGTCACGGTATGGATAGTACGTTTGCGTGTCCAGTCAAATGCCTGTTGTGCAACACGTCTTGCCCCCAGGGTACTGGCAATAGAGGTAATCGCTGGCAAAGTCACCAGTTCGCCTGCCTGAACGGCTGCATGCAGTGAAGCCGCGCCTTCGGTTTCTGCGGCAATGATGGGAATGTGGCCGAGGCCATTGCGTTCCAGCCCCAGGGCTATGCCACTCAACAAGCCACCACCACCAACCGAGCAGATGATGGCATCAAAATCGAGTTTGCCTGCCACTTCATCTATTACTGTGGCATTGCCATCCCAGATATCGGCATGATCAAACGGCGGGATATACACGGCACCCGGTTGTTCGCACAGGCGCAAGGCCTCCTGATTGGCTTCATCCCAGACGCTGCCAGCGACGATGACGGTAGCACCGATTGCGCGAATTGCCGCACGCACACTTTCATGCGTGGTTTCCGGCACGACGATGGTGGTTTGCAAACCCAGGGCAACACCAGCAACGGCGGCAGCAAAACCGGCATTGCCGCCAGAAGGGCAGACAAAGTGCTTAGCGCCCTGCTCCGCCGCACGCTGGCACATCAGGCCTATGCCACGCAACTTGAAAGAGCCGGAAGGCTGGTTGTTTTCCATCTTCAGCCAGACCTGTTTATCCAGGCTGGCTGAAAGAGCGCGGTGTTCCAGCAGCGGTGTAGGGATATGCAAATGTGTCATGGTCAAATAGACTCAGTTTACAACAATCAGCTTGTTCGGCTTATTTAGCTTATTTGGTTTCTGCAAACAATTCACGGCCTATCAACATACGGCGTATCTCGCTGGTGCCCGCGCCAATTTCATACAACTTGGCATCGCGCCATAAGCGACCTACCGGGTATTCGTTGATATAGCCATTGCCACCCAGGGTCTGGATGGCTTCGCCTGCCATCCAGGTGGCTTTTTCTGCGGAATACAGAATCGCTCCCGCCGCATCCTTGCGCAGGGCTCGCACTGCTTCTGGCGTAGTGGCACGGTCGCAAGCCTGGCCGACAGCATAAACATAGGCCTTGCAAGCCATCATGGTGGAATACATATCCGCCAGCTTGCCTTGCATGAGCTGGAATTCTCCAATAGGCTGGCCGAATTGCTTGCGGTCATGCACATAAGGAACTACTGCGTCCATACAGGCTTGCATAATGCCCAGAGGGCCGCCGGACAGGACGGTACGTTCAAAATCCAGACCAGACATCAACACATTGACGCCCTTGCCCAAGCCACCGAGCACGTTTTCTGCCGGAACTTCACAATCCTCGAACACCAGCTCGCCTGTATGGGAGCCGCGCATGCCGAGTTTGTCGAGCTTTTGCGCAATGCTGAAGCCTTTAAAGCCTTTTTCGATCAGGAAGGCCGTCATGCCGCGTGGGCCAGCTTCCAGGTCGTTCTTGGCATACACGACCAGCGTATCCGCATCAGGGCCATTGGTAATCCACATCTTGGTGCCGTTCAGTACCCAGCGGTCACCCTTCCAGTCGGCGCGCAGCTTCATGCTGACGACGTCGGAACCTGCATTTGGCTCGGACATGGCGAGCGCGCCTATGTGTTCACCGCTAATCAGTTTTGGCAGGTATTTGGCTTTTTGCTCTTCTGTACCATTGCGCTTGATCTGGTTCACGCACAGATTGGAGTGGGCACCATACGACAGGCCGACAGAGGCAGAAGCGCGGGAAATTTCTTCCATGGCAATGATATGGGCCAGGTAGCCCATGTTTGCGCCTCCGTATTCTTCACTGACTGTCACACCCAGGATGCCCAGGTCACCCATCTTGCGCCACAAATCCATGGGAAACTGGTCGCTACGGTCTATCTCGGCGGCACGCGGGGCGATTTCTGCCTGGGCAAATTGCTGCACGGCTTCGCGCAAAGCGGCGATGTCTTCGCCGTGATCAAAAGTCAAACCTGGTAAATGGAGCATGTCGTCCTCACACTTTTATAAAATTAAAATTTGCTGGCTTATGTTGACTTATGATCAAGCATGCCAGCCTTGTTAAGCCTATAGCCTACATCCTGGATTCTGCCTTGGGTATCACAAACAAAGTCTGTTGCATGATGGCACAGAGTTTTTCCTGGCCTTGGTGCACGACAAAGACTTCTGCGCTGGATACCACCAGGGTTTTACCTGCCTTTAATACCTTGCCACGGGCGATCAAGGTATCACCCTTGCCGGGTGCAACGATATTGATCTTGTATTCTGCAGTTAAGCACTCACTCACCGGCATCAATTGGGTATTCGCGGCATAGCCACCTGCTGCATCGGCTATCGTACCAATCACACCGCCATGGAAATAGCCATGCTGCTGGCTGACTACATCACTGAAAGGCAGGCTGATTTCACATGCACCGGGAGTGATGCTGGTCAGACGGGCATTCCAGGCCATCAAAGCACCCTGGGCATTAAAGCTTTCCAGCAAGCTCAGGGCCAGTTTGTGATCCAGTGACTGTGTTGCCTGATTATTCATGAAGCCCCCATTACTACGGAAAAACCATCTCAGACAAAAATAATACGTCTAATTGACGTTTACGTAAACGTCAATTCATTGATTTGCTACTTTTCACCTACCGACTTATCAGCAAATTTGTCGTATTTGCAATATGTATTATCGAAAATATCTTATTTTTCTGCATGGTCCAGTTGCCCCAGCAAACTACGGCTCTTTTCTTCATGCGCGCTAATTTCGGCCAGCATGATTTCTATATCTTCGCGCTGTTGTTCCAGCGCTGCCCTGTGTCTGGCCAGCACCACCAGGAAACTCTGCAACTGTACTTCGGTATCCTTGGGAGAACGGTACATATCGACCAGGCTCTTGATATCTGACAGACTCAGGCCCAGGCGTTTGCCACGCAGGGTCAGCTTCAGGTGAGTGCGTTCCCGCGTCGTGTAGACACGGTTGCGGCCGCCGGGACCTTCACGCGTAGGGCTCAGCAAACCCTGGTCTTCATAGAATCGTATTGCCCTTGGGGTAATATCAAATTCGCGGGCAAGTTCGGTAATGGTATAGGTGGCCATGGTCAATCTGGTGATAAAACACAGAAACAGTTTTCTGATTACAATCTGCACTTGATGCAGTTGACGTTAACGTCAAATAGTTTTAAATCGCATTGTAGGCTATTCCAGCGCTTCTGGAGTCATCCATAATGAGAAAACAGGTAGCAGATAGGGGGTGTTGACATATCTTTTAGTCAAGCGAATGGGTGAGAAACCTTGTCTGGCTAGGCGTGCGGAGCGCTGCTTGGCGAGCCAAGTGAGCGACGCACAACAACGCCAGGCGAGGTTTCTGGCCCATTCCCTCCGGGTTCACCCCATGTCGAGGGCTGGACTGCAGGGTTTGCAAGATTCTGCGTCTTGTCAGGGGCACCAGCCCTGACTGCACCACACGCCTTGCCAGCCCTCGATATGGGGTGAACGCTTTGTCTAAAAGATATGTCAACACCCCCTCGCCTCCACAATAACAACAGAGACAGCCATGAACTTACTAGAACAACAACTTCACTATCCTTTCGGCGAAACCTTGCCCGACAGCGGCAAGACAATGGAAATCGCCCCGGGCGTGCTGTGGATACGCATGGGCCTGCCCTTTGCCCTCAACCATATCAATCTGTGGCTGCTGGAAGACGAAATAGAAACCAGCCAGGGCAAGGTGCGTGGCTGGACGGTTGTCGATTGCGGCATAGCCAGCGATGCCACCCGTGATGCATGGGAGATTTTGTTCGGCGACCTTAACAACCATTTGCGTGGTTTGCCCATCATCCGCGTTCTTGCCACCCACTGCCACCCCGACCATATAGGCCTGGCTGACTGGCTGTGCAGCCGCTGGAATGTACAACTGTGGATGACGGCAGGCGAATATGCCTTTGCCCGCATGATGTCGGCCAGCCTGCCGGGTGCTGACGGCACGGCCATGTTCCCGCATTTTCGCAAGCATGGCCTGGTCGATAGCGGCATGCAGGAACAGATACAGGAAAGAAAAACACACTACACCAGGCTGGTGCCGACTGTACCAACTGCCTACCACCGCATGCAAGAAGGGCTGGATGTCATCATCAACCAACGTCACTGGCAAGTCATCACCGGTTTTGGCCATTCACCTGAGCATGCGTCCCTGTATTGCGCAGAGCTGAATATCCTGATCTCTGGCGATATGCTGTTACCGCGCATTTCTACCAATGTCTCGGTATTTGCGATAGAGCCGGAAGCCAATCCTGTACAGCAGTATATGGATTCATTGCAAAAATACCTGCCACTGCCAGAAGATGTGCTGATCCTGCCCTCACATGGCAAACCCTTCAAGGGCTTGCATACTCGTGTGCAGCAATTGCAAGACCATCATACCGAACGGCTGGAAGAAGTAAAGACAGCCTGTGCCACGCTGCAGTCCGCGATGGATATCGTCCCCATCATGTTCCGCCGCCCGCTGGATTCTCATCAACTGACTTTCGCCATAGGCGAAGCGCTGGCCCACTTGCACAAGCTCTGGTATGACGGTGTCTTGCGCAGGGAAATGGGTGAGGATGGTGTGCTGCGTTTTGTAGTGAAATAAGCGTTAAATAAGTCTGAAAAAATATGGCCCCGTGTTGCAGCGGGGCAGTATTTTTTATTCCTGCGGTATTTTACTGATCTGCACACTGACTATCTGCCATTTGCCATCACGCTGCACATAGATATCGATATAGCGGTAATGAGAGGTAAAGGGCTTACCGTCATAGCGCCCCGTCATTCTGGTGCGACCACTGACTAGGGCCACATTGCCATACAGGCGCACTTCAAAATCCTCTACCGTGTAGGGATCAATTTCCAGCTTGGCCGACATCAGTCCATTCACGAAACTGGTCTTGGTTTCGATATCACCGCTAGCATCTATCTGGCGGAAATCTTCCGCCATATTGGCTTCGATCGCGGCCTGGTCCTTGCGGACAATGGCCTTGTCCCAATCGTCAGCCAACTTTGTCAATTGCGCCACCAGTGCATCACGCTTTGCGTCAGTGGCGCCAGTTGCATGTGCAGGCATGAAACCCAGGCTGAAAATGGCCAGCAATAAACCAGCCGTACCCAAGTGTTTTTTCAACATCCTTATCCCTTTACAAAGCACGGCCATCATAGTGATGCACAGGTATGGCCGCCAGATCTATATCTTCAAGGCAGCGCAGATTGATGGCAGCCACCTTGTTGCCTTTTGGGTCTACGCCTTCTGCATAGGGATGCATGCCGCAAGTAGGGCAAAATTTATGCTGAATCACGTGCTTATTGAAGATGTAGGTACTGGCAGCATCTTCTGCAGTCAGCAAGTGCAAATTAGTGAATGGCACAAACCACAGCAGCGAACCCTTGCGCTGGCAAATGGAACAATTACAAGAGAGTCCGCTGTCTATCTCGCCCTCTACTTCAAATGCGATTTTGCCGCAATGGCAGCTGCCTTTATGCATGAACATTTACTCCCGAATTGGTTGATGAATGCTTGATGAATTTGCCCTAAGCTTATTTATCCTGCCAGTATTCACCGGGCCGATAATTACCGAAATACCAGAGATGGCCTTCGGTGTCTAGCACCATATAACCCCGGGCACCATACTCTTCTGTCTGCAATGGCCGCACCAGTTTTGCACTGGCAGCAATTGCCACTGCATAATGTGCATCCGGGTCGGCCACAAAGACGCTGAGCGCCTGTGAAATGCCATTCAGGGATTTGGGGCTGACATGATGCGTCTCGGCCTTGGGCGAGCTGATCATGACCACGCCTGTACCCAGGCTCAGTTCAGAATGCTCTACCCTGTTACCCTCGCCGGGCACGACAAAACGGCAGGTAAAACCAAAGGCACGCACCAGCCAGTCTATCGCGGCTGGGGCATCATCATAAATCAGGCTGGGATAAATATCGGATGGGCTGCGGTAAGGCTCAGACAGGACACTTTCCTCTCATGATAGAAAGACCGGGCTGGCAAGCTCTGTTTATATACAAAAAGGCAAGCAACTACAAGCCATGACTAGCCATAGCAAACCATTTCAGGCATCAGACTGATTATTTCTGTGTGTCTCTCTCGCGGCAACTGAGCATGGCGTAATCTGCCTTGGCTAATTTATGAGCAATACCAAATGTCTTCAGCCTGTCAAACACGTCCGCATGCGGGGTGAAAGTACAAGCATTTTTTTCGGCAAACTCTTGTACTGCCCGCGTATCAACATTGGTCTTTAACATCAGGCCCATGCCAGGACTGACACAGCAGCCTACATACTTATCCATGTATTCTTCTTCCAGCAAAATCAATGTATGCCCCATGAAGCTGGCTGGTTTTTGCAAGAGATAAAAATCAATGTAGTCGGCACGCTGCTGCGGCTTTTTACTGATGATCGCGGCTTGTTGGTAAGCCCGTATCACAGGCCTGGATTCGGCCAGCCTGTCTTGCCCGTCTGGTTTGATTTTGAGGGCCAGGATGAGCTGGTTTTCCAGCCTGGTATCAGCCGCCAGACTATGCGCAGAGAGCGTGCTCAGCAACAAGCTCATCACAGCGCAAGCCAGGCAATACAGTATTTTATGCATGATGATGTCTAACGCTTGATTAAACGGATTTCAAACAATTTTGGCCACAATTTACCGGTGACGAATAATCTGTCTTTGGCTGCATCATAGGCAATGCCATTGAGTACATCGGGCTGATTCAGGATACGGTCACCCATGGGTAATATTCCATTCAAATTGATCCAGCCTGTAACCTTGCCGGTTTTGGGATCAATGCGGGCGATCATGTCGCTTTGCCAGATATTGGAAAAAATCTCGCCTTTTACCCATTCAAGCTCATTCAACTGTTCTACCGGTTTGCCATCTGCGGTCACCTTGAGGCGGCGGGTTTCGCGCAGGGTTTCCGGGTCAAGAAAACGCAATTCTGCGGTGCCGTCGCTCATGATGATTTCTTTATCATTGCGCGTCAGGCCCCAACCTTCACCTCTATAGGCAAATTCTTTTTTAAAGGCAAAGCTGTCCAGATCCAGCACGTAGCCAGCCTGCGAAGTCCAGGTAATACCTATCAGGTGCTTATCCCACCAGGTGATGCCTTCGCCAAAAATCTGTTTGGGTAAATCGGCCTTTTGCAGCACTTCTCCCGTTTCCAGCCTGAGCTTGCGTACAGATGAGCGCCCATGCAAACCCGTACTTTCATACAAAAAACCATCCTTGAAGAACAAGCCCTGGGTGAAGGCATTTGGATCATGCGGATAGGTGCGCACGACTTCATAGGTGTAAGTGGGAATCGATGCTGGTGCCGCCTGAGCACTACTGGCAGGGACAAATCCCACAAATATGATGAACAAACCTGAAATTACGCCGGTATAGCGCTGTAGCCACTGCATTTTTTTCATGCAAATATCCTGTCCTGAGCAAGCGGCATCATACACCTGCCTGCAATCTTCCTGCCTCAGCGTCTGCTTCTGTACTGTTCGGCATCAAAGGGGAAAGAATAGATATTTTCTATAAACCTGTCACCTTGTTTAACTTGTCGTGACAAATAAATACGGCCCTGATGTACCAGAGGGCAAAATTCTGCTGCCGCTGAATTAATGGTCTGGCCCAGGTTGACAGCCTCAGTCCACTTGCCCTGTTCGCGGAAGCTGATATACAGATCGACATCCCCATAGCCTCCGGGTCTGGTGGAAAAATAGATCAGATAGCTTTCGTCAGGCGCAACATACGGATTGGATTCGCGCTCTTTGCTATTGATAGGTGGCCCCAGATTTTCCGGCGTCTGGTAGGCTCCATTAATGAAACGGGATACATACAGGTCAGATTGCTGGGCAGCTTCTTCATTTTCTTTCATGAAATAGATATTGCCATTCGCGGCAATCGAAGCTGAAGATTCGGAGGCATCGGTATTGATGACATTGCCGAGGTGATAGGCAGCCCCCCAGCCATCCGCAGTTTTGCTGGAGGCCCAGATATCAAAGCCCTTGCGCTCAGGTTTGCCCGGCACTGGCCGGTTGGACTGGAAAATCAGGGTCTTGCCATCGGGGCTGATGGCAGGATCGATGTCCTTCCATTGGGTATCTCTGGAAAAACTTGCTATCTGGGGAGTTTGCCAGACACCGTTGACCCTGCTTGAACTCATGATGCGCAAAGCTATCCGCCGACCTTGCGATTGCACCCAAAATGCCTGATTCCCATCTGGGGATAAGGCCAGTCCAAAAACACCGCCATCAGAAATCAGGCCGGGTTGAAACAGGGCAGGATCAGCTTGGGCTTGGGCAGTGCTGGCTAGCATGCTGCAAGCAAACAGCAAGGCTTTGAGAACAGGCTTCATGATGAACACTCCAGGACAAAGCAGAATGGGGTAGCTATTTCATAATCAGGAACAGCAAAACAGCTTGCAGCAATTGAGACTGTCAGCATGAAAAATAGTTCTACCTGTATCAATGAGGATGAGTTTGCGTGAACACGCAAGGTGAATACGCGTTTGCTCACAAACGCATAGGGGATGCGAATCTGTCATTGCTGACAGACGAGGCCAGACGTCGATCAGGTGACAAACTGATTGCGCCAGCCCCGTTGTGAGGAATTATTCTTGATTGCCCTAAAGCACGAATCCGCCTGGAAGTCAGCAGGTCTGAAGCATGACTAGCCCGGCACCTTGGTCGGATCAGCCAGATGAGCCAGATAATAAGGATCAGCCTGTGCAGCCAAATTAACACCCTTCGAGTTAGCAAATGCCGCATAGGGCGAAGCCAGCAAGGTCTGGTTACGGATTTCTATATTTTTTTGATTCCAGACGTTATTTTCAGCGCATAATTTTTCATACGCAATTTCATAGTTTTTAAGTTGCTCACCCCGGTCAACCGTTCCCGCAACTGCTACCGGGTATTTCAAGGAGTGCACGGAATCTGGCCTGGGGTCAGGATTAAACACCAGGTTTGCTGCTAGCAAGTTAGTGCCGCCACCTGGATTGCTGGGCTCGACAAAAGCAGATGGATTGGTGGGGTCATACACCCTGTATGGCGGATGTGTGGTATTCACCGGAGCAATGGTGGGAGCGGGTGCCACCACAGGCGGGGTTGCTGCAGGTGCTTTTGCTACAGCAGGAGTCGTGACTGCTGCCGTAGTCACTTTGCTGCCAGTGTCGCCGGTGCTGGCCATGGTGGTAGTGGCCGCTGGTGCGCTAGCGACAGGTGCGACAGTCGGGGCTGCTGCGGGGGTAGAGGCTGGTGTAGATACAGGCGCAGCCGCTACCGGAGGTGCCTGCCATTGCTCACCCAGAGCCGCCAGGCTCGCTTGTATTTGTGAGACCAGATCAGTCGCATAGCCATTACCGTTCAAGAGCGTGCTGCTTTTTTCTTTCAAACTGGTAACCAGCTCGGCCTTGGTTTCTGGCTTGACTGCGGTTTGCAGAGCCGTCTTGAATTTTTCTGCATTTTGTTCCACATCTGCCAGCCGGGACTTGAGCTTGCCTTGCAAGGCTTGCACGTCGCTGAAAATGCCATGTAAATTTGAAATATCTTGCATATATCCTCCCCGGATGCGAGCTACACTTTTGTGCAACCCTTGCTTTTGCTGAGATCGCTCAGCCTGATTTGATAAGCTAGAAAATATCAAACAAAGCGCCTGCTTGAAGCTCAAAAAAGAGGCAAAATCCGGCCCCAGTTCTGGCTTTGAATTGGCTTAGCCACTCCGGCCACCGTTGCATATGTAATCAAAATACATAGCCTGCTTGAATAAAATATCCAAAATCAAACGATTAATTTAGAATCAACGAATAAATGTAGTTTTAGTACAAAATATAAATCAGCTTATTATTAAGGAGACCCAGTGAAAATCACTGACTTTGCACGCCTGTACATCAGTTTGCTGGTCCTGACTCCAGCATTTGTCCAGGCTCAGCCAGCCATGGAGCATGTAGAACCCGGCTTTTGGTGGGTAGGAATGAAGAGTGACAAGTTGCAAGTCATGTTACATGGCAAACAAATTGCCACTTACACACCACGCATTGATTACCCCGGCGTGCAAATCAAGGGCATACATAAGCTCAGCAATCCCAATTACCTGTTTCTGGATTTACAGATTGCGCCAGCCACCCGCTCCGGTAAATTCGATATACGCATGCAGCAGGGTAATCAGCAATTTACCATCCCCTATGAACTCAAGGCGCGTGAAAAAGGCGCGGCAGAACGACGCGGTTTTGGTCCATCAGATGTGATCCTGAATCTCATGCCTGACCGTTTTGCCAATGGTGATGCCGGCAATGACCGCTTGCCCGGCTTTGTCGACAAGCTGGACCGCAACGATGCCAGTGCTGGTCGCCATGGTGGCGACCTCAAGGGTATACGCGATCACCTCGGCTATATTGCTGGTATGGGTTACACCATGCTATGGCCTACCCCAGTAGTTGAAAATAATCAGCTGGCATATTCCTACCATGGTTATGCCGCCACTGATTATTACAAGATTGATGCCCGCCTGGGCAACAATGAAGAATACCGGCAACTGGTGGCCGATGCCAAAAAACAGGGCATAGGCGTAATCCAGGATATCGTACTCAACCATATCGGTGATGGCCACTGGTGGATGAAAGACTTGCCCAGTAAAGACTGGCTCAGCTATAACAGTGAATTTGTACCGACCTATCATGCACGCACCACTGCCAGCGACCCGTATGCATCTGCCATAGATAAAAAGAATTTTACCCAAGGCTGGTTTGAAGTCCATATGCCAGACATGAACCAGAACAACCCGCTGGTGGCGAACTACCAGATACAAAATACCATCTGGTGGATAGAATATGCCGGGCTGGCGGGTATACGGGCAGATACCTATGGCTATTCTGACCCAGGCTTTCTGACGGAATGGTCACGCCGCATCATGCATGAATATCCGCACCTGACACTGGTGGGCGAAGAATGGTCTGACAATCCCAATCTGGTGGCGCACTGGCTGCGTGGGCACAAGAATGCAAATGGCTATGTCTCGCATATGCCCAGTATGATGGATTTCCCCTTGCACGACACACTGCGTAAGGCATTGGTCGCGCCAGAGAACCTGCACTCTGGTTTTGCCACGTTGTATGAAGCCCTGATCAATGACCAGCTCTACCCACAACCATCATCTATGGTGCTGTTTGAAGGCAATCACGATGTCAGCCGCCTGTATAGCGCCCTGGATGAAGATCTGGATTTGTTCAAGATGGCGATCACCTATGTCGCCACCATGCCGCGCACGCCGCAGTTTTATTATGGTACCGAGATTTTGATGACGAGTACCAAGCATAGGGATGATGGTGCTTTCAGAAAAGACTTTCCTGGTGGCTGGGCGGGTGATGCAGTAAATGCATTCACTGGCGAAGGGCTGACTGCCAGACAACTGGAAGCACAGGCCTTTATCAAAAAGCTGCTGAACTGGCGCAAGACGCAAAGCGCAATACACGGTGGCAAACTGATGCACTTTGCACCGCAGAATGGTATCTATGTTTACTTCCGCTACAACCAGAAGCGCAAAATCATGGTGGTAATGAACAAGAATATGACTGAGACAGAACTGACAACGGTGCGCTTTGCAGAGATATTGCCTGCAAACGCAAAGGCAAAAGATGTTCTGAGCGGGCAGGACTTTGAACTGGCGCAGAAAATAAAGGTCGCTGCGCGCGGCGTCATGCTATTGGAGATCGATTAGGGCGTGCAGACATGTCTTTTAGTCTGAAAGATATGTCTGCAAACCTTAGACCACCGAATCACGAGAGACATGATTTTAGTGTAGGCTAACAGGCTTTTGCATAGCGTACGCCAACGTGAACAAAGCCCCTGTCTCCACTTATCTGAAACTTGTCTGTGTTGCCCTGTTCTGGGGCGGCACTTTCATTGCCGGGCGTCTGGTCGCCAAGGAAATCCCGCATATGATTGCGGCCTTTATCCGTTTTGCCGTCGCCAGTGTTTTATTATTGTTGCTGGCATGGCGGCTGGAAGGTGGCTTGCCCAAGCTCAGCAGGCAGCAAATGCATGCCACCTTTGCGCTGGGCGCGACGGGTATCTTTTTGTACAACCTGTGTTTTTTTGCTGCGCTGGAGAATATGCCTGCCGGGCGCACTGCCCTGTTTGTGGCCTTGAACCCGATAGTCACTGCGCTGGCACTGGCCTTGCTGTTTGGCGAAAGGCTGAGTGCGGTACGCTGGCTGGGCATCATGGTGGCTTTTGCTGGTGCCGCTGTAGTGATTACCCGTGGCGATTTGATCGGCGCGGTGCATGATTTATCGCAATCGCTAGGCAAGGGCGAATTGTTCATGCTGACTGCGATTTGCGGCTGGGCAGCCTATACCATCATAGGACGGCATGCCTTAAAAGGACTGTCACCAATTGCTGCCACCACGTATGCCTCACTGTGGGGTTTGCTCTTGCTGGGCCTGGGGGCAGTGCTGGAATTGCCGCGCTTTGAGCATGCCCGCATGAGCTGGCAAGTATTGGCTTCGCTGGTGTATCTAGGTGCTTTTGGCACGGTCATTGGTTTTGTCTGGTATTACGAAGGCGTGAAATGCATAGGCCCCTCACGCACGGCAGTCTTTAATAATCTGGTGCCGGTATTTGGTATCAGTCTGGGGGCGCTGATCTTGGGTGAACCTATCTTGCCATCGATGATAGTTGGAGGTTTGCTGGTCATTGCCGGGGTGAGCTTGACCAACAAGACCTGATCATGCATTAGCAACAGATTTTTTCAGTTTCATGATGCCAGTGGCGATTTGCCTTGATACGCCTGTGTAGACAGGCCCATTCAACATATTCTCTGCGGCAGAATACTGACCAACGTTGATCAGGCTGGCGACTCTGGCGGCAGCAACATGAAATTGCTTGTGTGCGTCGATCAGATGGGCAAACTCTGGCAAATGACCATTTTGCTGTTTGCCTTCATGGTCCAGCCAACAACCGATTTCACATTGATGGATGTTGGATACTTGCGCAATATCCATTTGTGATTTCTTGCCTATAGCAGCACGAAATTTAACTTTCCATTCGGCATGTTTACTTATTGCTGATTCCAGATCCATGATTTACTCCATCTGATTGAATGTTGTATTACTGACGAGGAGTTTGCTCCCCGTCAAGAACCACTGGGTTTGCGAAGGATTAGCGCGGATTTACTCTAGGAAAATCCACATCTGTGTGCGACACGTTATTGACATAGTTGGTCAATACATTCAACGCCACGTTCAAGACAATTTCTATGACCGCAGCTTCATCAAATCCGGCTGCACGCAAATTGGCCAGTTCAGTATCGCTGACACGGCCGCGCTGTTCTGCGACTTGACGGGCAAATTGCAAGGCTGCATGGGTTTTAGTATCGGCGGCTTGTGCACCACGCGCCGCGTCGATATCGGTATCGCTGAGTTTTGCCAGATTTTTGCCAATGTAGGCGTGCGCTGCCAAACAATAATCGCAGCCATTGTATTCTGCGATAGTCAGTGCAATACGCTCGCGCAGTTGTGCGCTCAGGCTGCCTTTGGCGAGTGCACCGCTAAGTGACAGATAGCCTTCCAGTGCTGCCGGACTATTGCCAACCAGTTTCATCAAGTTGGGAACCATGCCTAATTGCTGACTCACGGCAGCCAACAATGGCTGGGAAGCTGCAGGGGATGTTTCTACGCTAGGAATAGTAATGCGGGACATGTGAGACTCCATTCAAATCAGGTTTAAGGGATTCGCGTTTTGTATCTGCACCGCGAATGGTGTAACTTTGCCTTATTCCGATAGAGAAAAGAATGCTCATCATTTGAAATTCATTGTTCCACATTTTGGAATTATAAGAAATTGAGGATGCCAGAAAAAATGGCCTGGCATTTGCATGCAGGCCATTTTTTTCGCGGGCAGGGGTTATTTCCCTAGGTGAGACAAATTAAAACTTCTTCCAGAGTTTCAGAAAGTAAGATGCGCCACCCAGGCCAAACTGCACACTGTCATAGTAGAAACCATTATCTGTTTCATTCGGGTCCTGGCGGGTAGGTTTGACGTTGAAAATATTGTTGCCGCCTACAGTCAGCTTGGTGGTGTCATTGAAGGCATAGGTCAACGCCACGTCAGCCGAGGTCTTGGGTTCGTAACGGGCATTTGGCACACCGGATGCGGTGCCTGAGAAAGTGCCCAGGGTTTGTGAACCATAATGGATGACTTTGAACTCGCTGGCCCATGGGCCTTGCTCATAATTGAAAGCCAGGGTGGCTTTCATTCTTGGGCCGCCTTGCTCTATGAACAGGCGTTCACGTTCAGACAACAAGACATCTTCATAGCCTTTCAAAGATGGCGGAGCCTGTACCTTGGTGACTTCAGTCGTGCTGTAATTCAAACCGAGGTATGTCGCCAACTTGCCAGCACCCAGATTGGTTTTATGTGAAGCAGTCAAATCCAGACCCTGGGTCTTGGTATTGATGGAATTCACAAAGAACTGTGCCTGGCCTACACCCAGCGCCTGCAGGGTAGTACCCAGAGCCGGGTAATTGTCAGCATCAAAACGACCGGACAAGACGATACGATCGGCGATATCGATACGGTACAAATCGGCTGTCAGCGCAAACGCATTATTCGGTTTGAAAGTCAGGCCGAGCGTGTAGTTTTTCGAGGTTTCATCCTTGAGTTTGGGGATGCCTGCCGCATTGGCCACTGCACCACCGTTTGGTGCCAGCACCACATCCATAGGTACGCCGCTGATGAAGTCGGTGAAGGTGGAAGAGAAATGCACTTGTTGTAGAGACGGCGCACGGAAACCTGTACTGACCGAGCCACGCAGCAAGACTTCATCTGCCACTTTATAGCTGCCTGCCAGCTTGCCCGTCAGGGTAGATCCGAAATCACTATAGCGCTCACCTCGGATTGCTGTCTGCAGCTTGAAGCGGGTGGTGATATCTGTTTCTACATCGACATAGGCAGCGATGCTGTTTCTGTTTTTGTCAGTACGGTCACCAGGCTGGAAACCGGGGAAACCCTGGCTACCGGCATTGCCGCCAAAACCGAGGCCATCAACGTCATTGTAAGAACCTGCCTCGCCAGCCGTAATCTTGTAGTTTTCACGACGGTATTCAGCACCGAAGGCGACGTTGACGCCATTCATGAAGCCATCAAAGAAGCGGCTGAAATCCAGATTGGTGGTGGCTTGTGAGAAAGAAAAACCACCCGCATCAAAACTGCTGGGACTGATACCTTTGCCACCAGCCAGCAAGTCTTTATTGGCAATCGATGCGTTGATGGTATTGCTGACGTTGTACTTCAGTTCATTGAAGCCATAGGTCTGCGACAGGTCAGCACGCCATTCGCCTATGTCCCATTTATAGCCTACGGTGCCGTAGATGTCATTGATATCGCCATTGATATAGGGCACGAAACCATTAGGATACATGGCGGCAGAATTGCGGGAAGGAATGTCGTCAGAACCTATGCCACCGCGCGCCCAGGCAGCAGAAGATGCCTTGCGTTGTTGCGCGCCCAGGGTGAAATACAGTTTGTCATTGCCACCGTTGGGCACTTCACCATTCAGGTAGACGGTAGGGCCGGTGACCTTGGTGTCGCCGATGGTACGTGGATTGCCAGGGTCGGCACGGTTGGAACGGCCACGGTCAGTATATTCTACCGTGATGCCGAACACGCCTTTTTCACCCAGGGCGATGCCGCAATAAGCGGATGGCAGATAGTTTTTACCATCGCCGACAGAATACTGGCTGTAACCAAAGCTGGCTTCGCAGCCCAGGTTTTTCTTCAGGCTGATATCCATGACACCGGCAATCGCGTCAGAGCCGTATTGGGCGGCGGCACCATCACGCAAGACTTGCACATTGCTGATCGCCATGACCGGGATGGCATTCAAATCTGTACCGGTATTGCCACGGTTGCGGGCACCAAACAAGTTCACCAGCGCGACGGTATGGCGGCGCTTGCCATTCACCAGCACCAGGGTCTGGTCTGAACCCAGGCCACGCAGGGCGGCGGAATCCACCAGATCAGCACCATCGGCACCAGTCTGACGCGTGGAATTGAAAGAAGGCGAGATATTTGCCAGTGTCTGGGCCAGGTCAAACTGACCGCCCTGCTCTGCGGCTTTGGAAACCGAAATGAAATCGACAGGCAAAGGAGTATTGGTGGCGCTGGTATTGGCACGGCGCGAACCAACGATAGTCATGGTTTGCATGCCGGCTTCAGGGGCTTTTTCTGCCGCGGGAGCAGTTTGCGCACTCACCATGACGGGTGTAAAAACAGTTGCTGCACTCGCACCATACAGGGCAAGTAAAATCGCTTTGCGCATCTTACTCATAACAAACTTCTCCAAGAATATATAGAAAACCTTAACTGGTATGCCCAGAAGTATGGTTGTCCAGATATTAGAGTGTCAATTATTGTGCTGTGCAGTGTGGCATTTTTGTGTAAATTGTATAGACGTATTTCGAATTTGGCACTGTTAGGCGAAATTGCATAACCTTATTGCTTGCTTAAACCTCGCAGGTATTGCAAACCAGCAATTGCCCTACTGCCATACCAGGACAACATTTCACCATCGACCAGTTGCACAGGCAAGCCTAGCTGCTTCTCCAGCGCATCCACATGAGTTTCGGTAAAGCGGTAGGGTTCGGTTGATAGCAGCACACGGTCTATGGGATGCTCAACGGCGCTGCTCCACTGAAAACCGGGGTAACGCAAGATGCTATTCGGTGGCGACCAGGTTTGCCAGCCTATCAGGGCCAGCATGGCGGCGATATAGGTGTCACGGCTGACGGTCATCCATGGATCTTGCCAGATGCAGTAAACGACACTCTGGGTATGGTCTGGCACAGGGTCCAGGGCGGCATAAGCAGCTTCGAATTGAATACATAATTCCTGCGCTTTTTCCTGCACACCAAATATCCCGCCCAGCAATTGATATAACGCCAGATTATCGCGTGGCACCAGTGGATGGGTAACGATTACATGGGGGATGAATTGAGCCAGGGTTTCCACAGTTGGCTTTTCATTTTCATCGATATTGACGATCAAATGGGTGGGTGCCAACTGGCGGATTTTCTCTATATTCACATCCTTGGTGCCACCGATCTTGGGGATATCCTGCACCACGGATTTAGGATGTATGCAAAAACCGGTACGCCCGACCAGATAGCGTGACAAGTCCAGCTCACACAGCAATTCTGTAATCGAGGGCACAAGGCTGACGATGCGCGGCCCAGCCCCGGCCTCTGCATCAGCCTCATAGGGTTGATGCAGCGTACCCAACGCGTCGACCAGCCTGCTCATGCCTGGTCTGCGGCACGCGGCTTGCGGCGTGCCCTGGCAAACACAGCGTCATATAGCCCGTTAGGCAAGATGCGCATCAATTTGGCGACCACACCCATTTGCCAGGGGATGACGCGGTAAGTATTGCCCCTTTCGATTGTGCGTAATGCAGATGCACAAAACGCCCTGACTGGCATCAGGAAAGGCATGGGATAAGGGTTACCCCTGGTCATGGGCGTATCGATATAACCGGGGGCGATAGTCACGACACGTATGCCACTGTCGCGCAATTCCACCCGCAGCGATTCGCAATAACTGATGACTGCCGCCTTGGATGCGCAATACGCACCAGCACCCGGCAAGCCACGTATGCCAGCAACACTGCCTATGCCGACCAGGCGGCAATCAGTATTGCGCGCATAAGTTTTCATGGCATTGATGAAGGGTGAAAAAGTCGCTACCGTGGCGATCAGATTGGTTTGCAATATGCTGTCAAACACCTTGATGTCACTGGCATATTCACTGAGCGTGCCAACCGAGATACCAGCATTGGCAATCACGATATTGACCTGTCCCACGGCCTGCATGAAATCATGGGCTGCCCCGGCCAGAGCCGCATGATCGGTGACATCCACTGCATAGACATGGTGCTGGCCGGGATTGGGCAAGCTCTGCCGCAATCCCTCCAGCACTTCCTGACGGCGGGCCACCAAACCCAAAGTGGCTCCTTGCTCAGCGTAAGCCCTGGCGAGTGCCGCACCTATGCCTGAGGATGCGCCAGTGATAAAGACAGTTTTCATGATGTCCAATGAAAAAAGTCCGCCGTGGTGGCGGACTTGCTGCAATGAGGAGGTGTGCTTATTTCTTTTTGGCCGGTGCATTGACTGAGGCTGCTGGTGCAGCCGCTGCCGGAGCCGGAGCCAAAGTATTTCTTTCCTTCTGTATCTTGGCGATCATGAAATCGAGAACCTGGATTGCGGCGCGATTTTGCACTTCTTCTGTCACGCGCGACATCGTTGCGACTGCCATGACAGGCGAGGTCACATAGCGGCCATCAATGGCAATGGATGGCACACCATCAATTTGATAGGCACTCGCCAACTGGGTGGCGCGACTCAATTTGCTATTAATGGAGAAGGAGTTATACACGTCGGTGAATTTTTGCTTGTCCAGGCCAGACTTGCTGACAAAATCCATGATATCAGCGTCAGTTTGCAGGCGATTGCGATTGACATGGAAAGCCTGGAAAGCCTTCATATGATATTCGTCAGCCTTACCCATGGCTTCCATGCTGAAGTAGAGTTTTTGCTGCGGGACCAGCTCATGAAAATTCACGTGTATGCGTTTAAAGGAAATATTATCACCCTGTTTCTTGACCCACTCAGCCAGCAAAGGCTCCAGTGCATAGCAATGTGGGCAAAAATAGCCAAAAAATTCTATCACTTCAATTTTCTTGCCACCTTCTACAGGCTGGGGGCGCTTGAGTACCTGGTATTCAACACCCGCCTGCGGCGCGGTGGGAGTGGCACTGACAGCCGCAGCCACCAGGGACAAACCAGCCAGCATGAACATGCGACGTTTGATTTGACTGAAGAATTGCATCACGATTCCTTTGCTCGATTACTCAATGATCCGAAGATTATTTGACGGTACGCACAACAGCGACATCAACGCTATTCTCTGACAACCTGGAACGGGTACGGTTCATTGCTTCCAGTTGTGAATACGGACCCAAGCGCACATGATACATGGTGCCGGAGTCGGACGTTTTTTCCAGAATACGTGCTTCAAAACCGATCAATGCCAGTTTGGCACGGCTATTTTCTGCCGCTGCCTGTTCCTTAAACGCGCCAACCTGCAAAAAGTAAATATATTTTTCGTCGGCATTATCATGCTTGGCCGCTTCTGCAGCTTTCTCGGCTTTTTCAGCGGCCTTTTCTGCTGCAGTTTTTTCAGGTGGCTTGGCTTCTACAGGTTTGGGAGGAGGCGGCGCGACAGTTTCTGCAGGTTTGCTGGCCGTCAATTCCTTATTGGCTTCCTTGACCGCATCCTTGTTGCCATACAGAGGCTTGTTCGGATCTTGTAATTGCGTGAGAGGAATGTCAGCCTTGTCCGATTTACCATTTTTATTGGTAAACGGTGTCGATGTCTTGGTAATGACCATCGCCACACCCACGGCGATAGCCAGACCAATCACCAGACCAATAATGATGCCAGTAAGAGTGCTGCCACGCTGGCCATTCTTTTGTTTTGGGGCGTTCTGTTGAGCTTTCATGCGTCTCCGACGTGTTGTGTGAGCTTGTTTTCAGCTAGTTTCTTGGCTTGGGCCTGCTGGCTTACATCTTGTTAGGTGCGGACACACCCAACAGTGCCAGGCCATTACGCAAGACCTGGCGGGTTGCCAGCATCAATGCCAACCTGGCCAGTTTGGTTGCTTCATCATCAACCAAAACCCGCTCAGCATTGTAATAGCTATGCAACTCACCTGCCAGATCGCGCAGGTAGAAGGCGACCTGGTGCGGGCCGAGTTCATCCAGGGCTTTTTCTAAAGCCTCAGGATATTCTGCCAGCTTGGCCAGTAAACTGGCTTCGCGTGGTGCTGTCAATGGTGACAGGTCGACATTGGACAGCGGTGCAAAAGCGGCTTCATCAGTCGCATATTGCGCCAGTACCGAGCAGATGCGGGCATGAGCATACTGAACGTAGTACACCGGGTTTTCATCTGAACGCGCGAGCGCAACGTCGACGTCAAACACGAATTCAGTATCTGCCTTGCGGGAAATCAGGAAGAAACGCACGGCGTCACGGCCACGCTGTTCATCACCACCAGCCGACCATTCGATCAGGTCGCGTACGGTGACATAAGAACCGGCTCGCTTGGAAATCTTGACCTCGGCGCCATCCTTCATAACGGTCACCATCTTGTGCAGGATATAGTCAGGGTAGCCTTGCGGTATGCCGACATTCAAGGCCTGCAAGCCGCCTCGTACCCTGGCTATGGTGCCATGATGGTCACTGCCCTGGATATTGATGGCCTTGCGGTAGCCACGCTCCCATTTGGTGACATGGTAAGCCACGTCTGGCACGAAGTATGTGTAAGTGCCATCCGACTTTTTCATGACGCGATCTTTGTCGTCACCGTAGTCAGTGGTGCGCAGCCACAGGGCGCCTTCCTGTTCGTAGGTTTTGCCTGCTGCCTTCAGGGCGGCAACCGTCGTCTCTACCTTGTTATCTTTGTAGAGAGAAGTTTCAAGATAGTAATTATCGAATTTGACGCCAAAAGCCAGCAAGTCGGCATCTTGCTCACGACGCAGGTAAGTAACGCTGAAATGGCGTATGGATTCAATATCATCAACATCGCCACTGGCAGTCACTGGCGCGCAGTCACCCGCTGAAACGGTTTGTTTTGCTAAAAAGTCTTGTGCAATGTCCGAGATATAGTCGCCGTTATAGGCAGACTCTGGCCAGCCAGCATCACCAGGCGCAAAACCTTTGGCGCGGGCTTGTACCGACAAAGCCAGGTTATTGATCTGCACACCCGCATCGTTATAGTAAAACTCACGGCTGACGGCATAGCCTTGCACATCCAGCAAAGCAGACAAGGCGTCACCCAACGCGCCCTGGCGACCGTGGCCTACATGCAGGGGACCAGTAGGGTTGGCAGAAACAAATTCCACCACCACTTTTTCACCGGCACCGCGCTGACTTTTGCCAAATTCTGCCCCCTTTTGCAAAACTGTCGTCACGACAGCCTGCTTGGCCGCAGTAGCAAGACGTATATTGATAAAGCCAGGACCGGCGATTTCTACGCTGGCAACCAGCGGACTAGCTTGTGCTTCTACAGCAGCCACGATAGTCTGTGCCAGCTCACGCGGATTCTTGCGCAGTGGCTTGGCGATCTGCATGGCGATATTGCAGGCAGCGTCACCGTGAGAAGGATCGCGTGGGCGCTCCAGCGCTATCACAGGCTTAAGCTCGGAACCCACCAACAGGGGTTCAACTGCGTTCTGGAATAATTTCAATAATTCTTGTTTTTGTTCAGCTAGCATGGCACAGAATTTTTATTGTATTTTGACAATAAATAAAATAAGGACAGGGGACATTATACTGTCTACCCTGCCCCCTGTCTGAGATGCTGCAAGCTAAACTTGCATCTTCTTGTTACGAATTACTACTCATTCTCCTGCTATAACTGCGCTATCGCGTTTTATGCTGTTACCTGGTTTGTAAATACTGATTTCTCAGACATTGCTTGTTTATACATAATCAGGACACGCAGCATTTTGCCCAGGAACAAACCGCTAAACAAACCAAATAAAGCTGTGCTGATCAAGGCAAATTGCATATTTGTGTGCAGCGCTGGATTAACGTGCAAGGCAACATTGACGATGTATTTCATGACAAAGATAGCCATCATCATCACCAGCGGGCCCCAGCTGCCACGGTAAAACACCGTGCCCCTGTCTGCCAGGATGCGGATATTCTTGTCGCTGACCATATTCCAGGAGACTGCGGCGGCAGCTGTCATCGTCGCCAGCCATGCTGCGAGCACCAGAGGATCAGCACCAAAACCGGACAATATGCCTTGAATAGACAAGGCAAGCATGACCAGAGGAATGATGACCACTGCCCTGACTGTCAATTCGCGATCAACGCTGGACTTGATGCCGCGAAAGGCCAGAAAGCCCAGGATTGCCCATACATAGATTGGTGTGTTGCTGATGAGTTGGTTCAACATGATGATTTCCTTGAGTGCTGTTAGCGCTACTGATGTCGTTTCGGTTTGTTTGTGCTGCTGCGATGGAAGAAGTATTGCAAAGTCGACCCAGCCTGTATGCCGGAAAGCGACGAAGCCTCACTTCTTGCCGCGAAAGCTGTATTTTTGGTCGTGAGTGGCTCGGCGCAGGCGTGTAGAATGCTAGGTTTTCTTCGTCTGGATACGCTATGTGGTTCAAGAATCTACAAGTTTTTCGTCTGACAACTCCCTGGAAGATCACTGCCGAGGAGTTGCATGCCCAATTGTCACGCATTGCGTTTTCACAATGTGCCTCTAACGAGATGCAAAGCCAGGGCTGGGCATCGCCACGCAATAATGACCAGCTGGTGCATAGCGTGAATCAGCAATTCCTGATTTCGCTGGCAACAGAAAAGAAATTGCTGCCTTCCAGTGTCATCAACCAGGTGACCAAGGCACGCGCGCTGGAAATAGAAGAAGAACAAGGCTTCGCACCTGGCCGCAAGGCGATGAAAGACTTAAAAGAACGCATCACTGAAGAATTATTGCCACGCGCCTTTGGCGTCAAGCGCAATACCAATGTTTGGATTGATCCTGTGAACCGCTGGCTGGTCATTGATGCCTCCAGCCCCTCCAAGGCGGATGAGGTCATCAAACTTTTGCTGAAGTGCTGCGACAAGCTCCCACTGGAAGGCTTGCGCACCAAAACTTCCCCACAGGCAGCCATGACAGGCTGGCTGGCCGGTAACGAAGCGCCCAAGGGCTTCACCATAGACCAGGATACAGAATTGAAGTCTTCTACCGAAGACAAGGCCACCGTACGTTATGTGCGCTATACCCTGGAACCGGACGATATCCAGAAACATATTGCTGCTGGTAAGCAATGCACCAAGCTTGCCCTGACCTGGGATGACAAGGTCAGCTTTGTGCTGACTGATACATTGACGATCAAGCGCATCAAACCGCTGGATGTGCTCGATGAAAGCAAGGACAAGGGTAGTAATGAGGAAGAACGCTTTGATGCTGACTTTGTGCTCATGACTGCCGAGCTGGCAAGCTTGCTTAGTGATGTGGTGTTTGCACTGGATGGTGAGATGGACAGCGCACAGGCTGCGTGATGAACTGACGGCTCTTGTCCCATCAACCCCCGCTCAAGTAATTGGCGGGGGTTTTGTTTTGCGCGCAACATTTATGAAAGGCTGGAGAGCTCTCAACACAGAGGCACAAAGGAAGGAAGAGCTGCTTGCAAGCAGCCTTCGTTATGCAGGCAAAGGTATACCGTTCGAAATCCCTGCTACGCCACAGAGTCGCAATGAGAGATTAGTCTGTATGCCAGGTGGCCGGATTTAATATGGGAGAACGGAAATTAGAGGCGCAGAGGAATTGCAGAGCTTGAAGTGCAGGAAAATGCGGACGAAAAAAAAGACAAGCATCGCTTGTCTTTTTTCTTTATAACTGGCGGAGCGGACGGGGCTCGAACCCGCGACCCCCGGCGTGACAGGCCGGTATTCTAACCAACTGAACTACCACTCCGAAACTACTTAACCGTTCTTGCTGTTTATCTGTGGTGGGTGCTGAGAGGCTCGAACTCCCGACCTACGCCTTGTAAGGGCGCCGCTCTACCAACTGAGCTAAGCACCCATATTCTTGCTTAGTCAGATAAACTTAATGTGTGTCACCACATCAACAGAAGCAAAATTATACTGCATAATCTAACTTCTTGTCTAGTCTTTTCTCCAGCTAATTTCACTAAGATCTGTGAAACCACTTACAAAATCGACTATTCTCACTTAAAGCAAAACCCCCGCTTAACTGAATAAGCGGGGGTATGCGGAATAAAAGCCTGACGATAACCTACTTTCACACTGGTTGCAGCACTATCATTGGCGCGTAATCGTTTCACGGTCCTGTTCGGGATG
>NZ_JACOFX010000017.1 GCF_014284125.1 Undibacterium umbellatum
ACTGACGCTATGGATTACTTGAATCATCGACCTAGAAAATGCCTTGGCTACAAAACACCGCACGAAGTTTTTATGGCTCAGATACAATCGCTATAACACAGGGTTGCACTTCGAGCTTGAATCCGCCGAATATTATTGCCTACCAGATCCCAATTACCTTCGGAGGTATAAAATTTGACTGCAAAGCCGCGTACATCCCTGGGTGTATCAGCAGAACCAGAGCCACCAGCTACTGTAGAAATGCGTGTAAAAACCGGTGTTTTGAGGCCAACTTCAGTCAGGACTTTAGCCGTGGTATATTTTTCCAGCGAATGCGTCAACTCAAAATACCCATGCGCGCCAGTACCACGCGCATGCACGATACGCTCAGGTATACGTTCATGATCGAAATGGGTAATTTTCTCTCTTAAGATGAAATCTTCCAGCAGCGTCGGTCCTTTGACACTGGCTTTCAGGGAATTTTGATTATCTGCAATGACGAGACCTTGATTGGTCGTCAATTCTGGATCAGTTTCCCCAGCAATCTGATGTATTTCCCCACCATTGCCAATCAAGCTTGTCGTCAGATTTTTTGCAGCCTTGATTTCGGCTGGGGCTATGCTCGTGTTAGTTTTAGACATGATAGGCATTCTACAAAGGATCGATTTAGACGCGATAAAAATCAGGCATCGATCAGATGAACGCTTAATTTTTACTACTTTGACGATAGACCAAAATAACGTAATCATTTGTTCGGAAGCACACATACAGATCAAAGATTACATAGAAATTACGTATTATTTTCTATGATTTTTTCGGGATTTTTCCTTTCAGGTTTAAAAAAAGCGGACTGCTTTTCGCAGTCCGCTCTTGCAATATAAATTGCCTATTGCGCTGACAAGAAGTTAAGAAACACTTGCCTCGGATGTTGACTTGATATCCTCGGCTTCCGCTTTTTTGTAGATGTCTTTTGCGATATTGGCCTGATCAGAATTATCGGTATGAACTGAGATTAGAACATTGCCGCCGCGAATCTTCCCGTCATACAGTTTTGCTTCATATTCAGGGATGCCCATACCGACCAGGCCGCCTATGATGCCCCCGGCAGCGCCCACCAATGCAGCACCACTCAAGGCGGCCATGATAGGTCCTGCAGCGATGAAAGGCCCCACGCCAGGGATTGCCAGCGTACCTATACCTGTCAACCAGCCCAATACTGCACCTACCCCCATACCAGCCGCGCCCCCAGTGGCAGCACCCTCAGGCAATTTGGTATTTTGCTCGTGTGCAAAATCACGTGTACCAGTCTGGTCAGGAAACAAGACTGAGATATCACCGCTGGGAAATCCTGCAAGTTTCAAATTATCGACAATAGTTTCTGCCTGAACACGATTTGTTGCGATACAGTAGATTGCGGTTTTCATTTGTATTCCTTAGAAAAATTTAATTGCTGGCATTACTTGCTTGGCATACTTACCCAAGCTCAGTTGGTTTTAACATCCAGTGAATTATTAATGGAACTCACACCTTTGACAGCCTGGACAATTTTTTCGACTTTCAATTTTTCATCTGCAGTTTTTACCGGGCCGCGTAAAGTAACATTGCCTGTATCCACCATAATCTTGATGTTATGCGCCATCAAAGACAGCGATTTGTCATGCACGACCGAGCGCCTGACTGCGGCAAGAAGAGTGCGATCGTCTTGCGTAGTGAATTGATCTTCTGGTGTCTTATTCCCGGCATATTTGTCACGGCTATTGATCGCCGAATTATCGACATTCGATGCGCTCTTGCCCTCAGTAACCACTGGAGGAACCGGGTCCGCTGCAAGTCCTGTAACTGGCATCGCGACAAAACACAATAGCGAGACAACCCCCATCCGATTAAGTATCCGTCCCATTCATCTCTCCTGATTAAGTCCGTTGCGGACAAGTAGCGATAGATTAAGAAAATTAGTCCGCTGCATCTGTGCGGTAGGTCACACGCAAGAAAAATCATGCACATAGAATTTGCATGCGTCAGAAAACCGACCCGAACTTCAGATATTATTGGCGCCATTCCTTGACAAAAAGATTGCCGCACGGACGCTTATTTCAAATGCCATGGGCAATGAAGCAGTCGTTCAAGTAGTGGGATGGAATGTAGCCTGAACGCTGACTGGCAGTCAGATTTCTCTTACCAATCAAGTTGCTATTGTCCGGTGTTTAATGTGCTGAATTCTATTTATTGCGACAGCTCTTCTGAACTATAGATGCCATCATTTTTCTGCACTGCTGGTGCGATTGAGAAAGTACACAAGCAGTTTGTCTTTTCAGGATAGTTATCAAGAGAAATTTTTTCGGTTTCCATTGTTCAACGAAAAATAGAAACCTGCCTGCGCTCAGCCAACAACAAGATGTTCTGTGTATTGCAGTGACGACATGCATTTAAAAATGGAAGAGCACAACAAAAATTTTCGGCCCGTGTATTTTTTCAGCTAGTGGACTATCGCGAGCATTTGCAAGGCAGCCTCTGATACTTATGTATGATCCCATGCCTTTTCAGCTGAGCCTTGATGAAAATGAGTATTATACTATTGTCAATCTGGCCACCTTGATGTCGCACCAAAATAGAAGACATTCATTTTTCATCGCTTGAGAACAACAAAAAAACCACGCTACGGTTAGCCACAATGTGATCTGGCACGTTTCTTGATATGCTGTATTGGAACCGTAACCAAGAGACTAGAACATGGCCAAGTTTTTCAATGAAATGCATGCCTATGATGCCGCTGCACCGGGCGGAGAATTGACGCGGGAACACTACCGCGAGTTTTGCAACTGGCTGGCGCAGCAGCCTGCCGAGCGTTTGAAGCGCAAGCGGGCCGAGGCTGACCTGAGCTTTCGCCGGGTGGGGATTACCTTTGCCGTGTATGGTGATGATGCGGGTACGGAGCGGCTGATCCCGTTTGACATTATCCCGCGCATTATTCATGCGGGTGAGTGGGCACAGTTGCAAAAGGGACTGGCGCAGCGGGTGCAGGCGCTGAACATGTTCATTCATGATATTTATCACGACCAGAATATCATCAAGGCGGGCATCATCCCGGCTGAGCAAATCTATAAAAATGCCCAATATCGGCCTGAAATGCAGGGTATTTCAGTCGCTTCTGACATTTATGCCCATATTGCGGGTGTGGATATTGTGCGGGCTGGCGAGGGTGAATTCTACGTGCTGGAAGACAATTTGCGGGTACCGTCTGGCGTATCGTACATGCTGGAAGACCGCAAGATGATGATGCGGCTTTTTCCTGAGCTGTTTGCGCGTAACAAGATTGCGCCGGTTGATCATTATCCTGACATGCTGCTGGATAACCTGCGCTCAGTCGCACCTATGGGGGTGGATAACCCTACCGTAGTCGTCATGACACCGGGCATGTATAACTCGGCCTATTTTGAGCATGCCTTCCTGGCCCAGCAAATGGGTGTGGAACTGGTCGAGGGCCAGGATTTGTTCGTGAATGACAATGCAGTCTTCATGCGCACTACGCGTGGCCCCAAGCGGGTGGATGTGATTTACCGCCGTATTGATGATGATTTTCTTGATCCCCTGGCTTTCCGCCCTGACTCTTCTCTGGGTGTGCCGGGCTTGCTGTCGGTCTATCGCGCTGGCCGCGTGACGCTGGCGAATGCGATAGGCACAGGCGTGGCAGATGATAAATCGATCTATCCATTTGTGCCGGACATGATCAAGTTTTACCTGACAGAAGAACCGATTTTGAATAACGTGCCGACTTACCAGTGCCGCAAGCCCGAGGACTTGTCTTATACGCTGGCGAATCTGGGTGATCTGGTGGTCAAGGAGGTGCATGGCGCTGGTGGCTATGGCATGCTGGTGGGCCCTGCTTCGACCAAGGCACAGATAGAAGATTTTCGCCAGCGTTTGCTGGCCAAGCCTGATGGTTATATTGCCCAGCCTACCCTGGCATTGTCGGCCTGCCCGACCTTCGTTGAAAGCGGCATCGCCCCGCGCCATATTGATTTGCGGCCCTTTGTCTTGTCTGGCAAGACCATCTCCATGGTGCCAGGCGGCCTGACGCGGGTGGCCTTGCAGGAGGGTTCGCTGGTGGTGAATTCTTCACAGGGTGGCGGGACGAAAGACACCTGGATATTAGAAAATTAAGTCGGGAGAGAGATATGCTAAGCCGTACCGCTGATCATTTGTTCTGGATGGCACGCTATACCGAGCGTGCTGAAAATACTGCCCGTATGCTGGATGTGAATATCCAGACCTCGATGTTGCCACAGTCTGCCGAAGATGCTGAGCGTGGCTGGCGGGCCATGCTGGGCATCTCTGAATTGCAGTCTGCCTTTGACCACCAGTATGGTTTGCTGACGAAGAAGGATGTGCTGGACTTCATGGTCAGGGACCCGATGAACCCGTCCTCGATTGCCTCCTGCCTGAAAGAAGCGCGTGAGAATGCGCGTGCCGTGCGCGGTACACTGACAACCGAGGTGTGGGAAACCCAGAATGCCACCTGGCTGGACATGCAGGATAATTTGTCGCACACCATACTGGAAAACGACCCCAGCCAGTTTTTTGAATGGGTCAAGTACCGCTCGCATCTTTCACGTGGCGTTACGCTGGGTACCATGCTCAAGGACGAGGCTGTACATTTCATTCGCCTGGGTACTTTCATTGAGCGAGCTGATAATACGGCAAGGATACTGGATGTGAAGTTCCACGGTGCCAAAGAAAGCGGGCGTGGTAATGACAGCCTGCAAAGGGATTTTTATTACTGGGCGGCGCTGCTGCGCTCAGTGTCCGGTTTTGAGATTTACCGCAAGGTCTACCGGGATGTCATCACGCCAGAGCGGGTAGCAGAATTGCTGATGCTGCGTGGTGATATGCCACGTTCCTTGCTGGCCTGCATGGACGAAGTGGTCGCCAACCTGAAGGAAGTGCGTAATGACGTATCGGCAGACACTGAGCGTTTTGCTGGTAAGCTGCATGCAGAATTGCAATTCGCCCGCATTGAAGAGATATTGGCAGAAGGTTTGCATGACAATCTGACGCGCTTCCTGGAAAACATTTTTGACCTGGGCAATCGTGTCAGCCGCGACTTCCTGGTGCCGCTGGCAGCTTGAGAAAACCATATCATGCAACTTTTTATACGTCACCAGACCATCTACCGATATTCGGCCCCGGTGACTTACACCATACAGCAATTGCGCCTGACGCCGCGTGCCGAACTGCATCAGCATGCGATCTCCTGGCAGATCAAAACTGCGGGGCAGCGCCATGCCTATATCGATGCCTATGGCAATCCCTCACATACGCTGACCATCACCGGCCAGCACCATGAGGTTGCGATTATTGCCGAGGGCATGGTTGAGTTAACGAATCCTTACCAGGGACGCATCACTGACCCGGACACATTTTCACCACTGGTATTTACCGTACCAACCAGGTTGACTGAACCAGTACCAGCAATCATGGACTTTGCACTCCAGCATTTACCGGACAGCGGCAAGACCACAACGGCTGCACTATTAAACCTGGCGACGCACATTCGTGGTGCAGTCGAGTACCAGTCTGGTGCAACCATCGTCACGACCAGTGCCAGCGATGCCCTGCAACTGGGCCGCGGTGTCTGTCAGGACCATGCGCATATCATGCTGGCTTGCTGTCATGCCCGCGGCATACCGGCACGTTATGTGTCTGGCTATATCGATCCTGAATCTACTGGCCACGCTGACAGCCATGCCTGGGTCGACGCCTGGGTAGAAGACAGCGACTACAGCGGCTGGGTCAGTGTCGATGCCACCCATGCCGCCTTGATGACGGATGCCTATTGCCGTCTGGCTATTGGCCGTGACTATGATTCTGCTGCACCAGTGCGGGGTGTGCGCCGTGGCGGTGGTCTGGAGACTTTGAGTGTCACTGTGCAAGTAACGCCACGTTGAGTGACGTTGAGGCATTGCCCTGTTGGCAATCCAATATGACAAGCGTATTTCAGCGTCCCGCTTTCAGGTAGAATAAGTGTTTCGACAGATCAAGAATCCGTACTATGACTTACTGTGTTGGCATGCGCCTGGACGCCGGGCTGGTGTTTCTTTCTGATTCACGCACCAATGCAGGCGTCGATCATGTGGGTACTTTCCGCAAGATGTCGGTATTTGAAAACCCTGGCGATCGCACCATGGTGCTGATGACGGCAGGTAATTTGTCGATTTCGCAATCCATACGTCAACTGGTGTCCGACCATGTAGACGCCAAAGGTAATAGCATCTGGACTGCACCAAATATGTATGAAGCAGCACGCATACTTGGCGAAGCTGTTCGTACCATTCATCACCGCGATGCCAAGTCGCTATCTGAGTTTGGCATCGATTTTAACGTCAGCCTGATTTTTGGTGGCCAGATCAAGGGCGAGCGTTGCCGTTTGTTCCAGATTTATTCTGCGGGCAATTTCATTGAGTCGCACAATGAAAATACTTATTTCCAGATCGGCGAAGCCAAGTACGGCAAACCCATCCTCGATCGCGTCGTCACCCCGGCCACGCCACTGGATGAAGCAGCCAAATGCGCGCTGATCTCCATGGACTCTACCCTGCGTTCAAACATCTCGGTGGGTCTGCCGCTGGATTTGCTGGTGTATGAAAACAATACACTGGCCATCACCCGTTTCGTCACCATTGATGAAAAAAACCAGTATTTCCAGATGATACGCAACACCTGGGGCCAGCAATTGAAATCCGTCTTTGAAAGCATAGACGACCCGGTCTGGAACGCCAGCCCAGAGGTGCAGGGCAATGTCTTGTCAGCAACCAATATGCACAGCAAACCGGTGCGTGTAGCTGTGCCGCCAGAATTGCTGGACGCCACGATTACACCGTCACCTTTGCAGGCTTTGGCGCAGCAGTCTGGCAGTAATAAACAGGCTTAAAGCTTCATCAAGGCATAACTAAAACTTGCTTATCCAGTCAAGTACAGACACCAAACCTCCTGATACTCAACGGCAAAACGTACTCTTGTCCCGCTCAGCAATCGCTCTGTCATTGGCATCCGTCTTGGCACCGTTTCCGTGTACTGCCTTGCCGCTCAGGATGTCCTTGGCCAAGGCGCAGCGTGACACGTCGTTGTCATTGCGATAGTCGGGGGCTTCCGACTGCTTGGCTGCGCTTGCCTTGGCAGCCTTGGCAGCTTTGGCGTCTGCTTCCTGTTTTTCGATTTGTCGCTTGCGAAATTCGATTTCCTTGTCTTGCCAGTTTTGTGCCGGAGCGGCGTTCGCAGATTCAGGTGGGGGTTTTATTTTTACCTGTTCTACCTTGGCCTTGCCGGCATCATCCTTTTTTTCGGAATAATGCGTTTTACCATTGGCATCAACCCATTTATAGATTTCTGCATGGCTGGCAGCAGTGGTAAATAACAGCGCCAGGCATGCTGCCTGCAGGCTGTGTTGTAAGGTGGTACGTGTCATTTTTAAAATTTCCGCTAAAGGTGCCGAACAATATCAGAGCTGGTTTGCATCAACAACTCACTCTCATCCATGATAGGCATTATTTCTTGATTTTGGTATGGCGCCAGGCACAATCGGCCGCGTGATCATTCACCATGCCTATGGCTTGCATATAGGCATAGATGATGGTGGAGCCAACAAATTTGAAGCCGCGTTTCAGTAAATCCTTGGAGATGCGGTCAGACAATTCCGTGGTGATAATCCGCTCGCCGCTATTGATGATGGGCTTGCCATCGACATAGGCCCACAGATAGGCGTCAAGGCTGCCTTGCTCTTCACAAAGGCGCAGATAGGCTTTGGCATTGGTGATGGTAGCCGCCACCTTGAGGCGGTTTCTGACTATGCCGGCATTGGCCAGCAGGGTGGCAACTTTGGCATCGTCGTAACTGGCGATTTTTTTGGCATCCCAGCCATCAAAGGCTAATCTGTAGTTATCACGCTTATTGAGTATGGTTTCCCAGGAGAGGCCTGCTTGTGCGCCTTCGAGGTTGAGCATTTCAAATAGCTGCACTTCATCATGGCAGGGCACGCCCCATTCATGGTCGTGATAGTGCAGATAAATGGGATTAGAGGTATTGGCCCAGCTGCAGCGTGTCTTCATATGTAAAAAACCTGGTGGAGTAAGATATGATATGGAATAAATCAATTTTTAACAAAATTTTTCAATTCAAATTGACATTCTACTTATTTATCATAGAATCGTCGTTCGTCATCAGATAGTGGAACCATCATGTTGAGTTTTAAGCAAAGCAGCAAAAATCTGTTCGCCTTATCCGCAGTGAGTCTGATCCTGACCGCCTGTGGCGGCGGCAGTAACCAGGATGCCAGACAGGCAGCAGTGTCACCAGCCCCGCCTATGCAGGCGGCGCCTGCCAGCGACGATGTCATGAGTTTTGTCAACAAGCGTCAAAACTATATCATCTCTCGCCTGGGCTCCACTTATGTCGTGGTTGACATGTCAGGCGGCGCGGCACCTGCCAGTGTCCCGGCCAATATCAAGGTACTGCAATTTGCTGATTTCCGCGTCAATCTGACGATAGGTGACAAGGCGAAACTGCTTTCCACCACCGCCCTGAATAACCTGATTGATCTGTACGTGGCTTTTTTCAACCGCGTGCCTGATGCCGATGGCTTGTCTTACTGGATAGACCAGGTTACAGCTGGCATGACAGAAGCGCAAATTGCCGAGAGTTTTTATCTGGTGGCACTGCAGTCACCAGCGTTGACTGGCTACACCAGCAGCATGAGCAATGACGACTTTATCCGTATCATTTATAAAAACGTGCTGGGCCGTACTGGTAGCACTGCCCCCAACGCAGCAGAAATAGATTACTGGTCCAGCCAGCTCAGGAATGGTGTCCCCAAGGGCAGCATGGTCAGGGCCATCCTGGTTTCTGCGCGTGAATATGCCAATGATGCGACCTGGGGCTGGGTCACCAGCTTATTGAACAACAAGCTGGATGTGGCAAATTATTTCGCCGTACAACAGGGCCTGAGTTACCTGACGCTGAATGACAATATCAGCAAGACCGTGGCAATAGCATCTGCGGTCACCAGCACCTCTAGCTCACAGGCACTGGACCTGATCGGTGTCAGCGGCAATACCCTCAACCAGAATACGTCGGGCAGCAATGGCAACAATAGCAACTATGGCACGCCAGCCAGCCTTGCCAATATCTGTACCCCGAACGGTGAAAAGGACTGGGTGCGCGCGCATCTGGATGATATCTATTTATGGTATCGCGACATCATCAATGTTCCGAAAGAAAGCTACTTTAATCCCCAGGATTATTTCCAGGCCCTGATCGTCAAATCCAAAGACAGGTTCAGCTTCACTGATACGCAGGGCAGCATAGATGATTACTTCCAGACTGGTGCCGATGTCAGTTTTGGTTTTAGCCTGACACGCGACAGCGGTGGCATACGGGTGCGTTATGTACAGCCTGGCTCTCCTGCTGACCAGGCACAGATCAAACGGGGTGCCACGCTGGTCAGCGTTGATAACTCCACCATAGGTACTTACCTGAACGATACACAATACAACGCTGTGTATCCCAGCAAGGCAGAAACCCATAGTTTCCAGATCAGGGATAGTGGTTCATTCAGCAACCGTGCTGTGACGATGACTGCAACCACAGTCACGACTGCGCCAGTGCTGCAAAACCAGGTGCTGAATGTGAATGGCAAGAAAATAGGTTATATGGTCTTCACTGATCATATACGCACGGCAGAAGCACCCCTGGTCAAGACCATCACCGAGTTCAAGCAGGCAGGTGTCAGCGAGCTGGTGCTGGACTTGCGGTATAACGGTGGCGGCTACCTGTATATTGCCAATGAATTGTCCGCCATGATTGCTGGTAGCAAGGTCACTGACAAAATATTCGAGAAGCTGCAATTCAATGACAAGCATACTGACCTGACGGCAGACAATATCTCGTATTTCTACGATACCGATTCCAACAACCGTCCATTGCCGCAACTGAACCTGTCGCGCGTATTCGTGCTGACCGGAAGTAATACCTGCTCTGCCAGTGAGTCCATCATCAATGGTCTGAAACCTTTCATGCAAGTGATTTTGATCGGTGACACAACCTGCGGCAAACCCTATGGTTTCATCCAGACCAACAACTGCAAAACTGCCTATTTCGCCATACAGTTTGCAGGTGTGAATGCGCTGAACCAGGGCGATTTCACCAATGGCTTCACACCAACTTGCCAGGTATCTGACAGCTTGAATTATCAGTTGGGCGATCAAAGCGAACCACGCCTGTCAGCAGCGCTGAAATATGTCAGCACCGGTTCATGCCCGGCAGCAGGATTCAACCCTGCCCCACCACCGGCATTTGATGCGCTCAAGGACAGGGAACCTCGTCCATGGCGTAACAACAAGCTGTTGAAAGTTAATGCTGAATTCAGATAATGTCAGCAACAAACAAAAAAGCACACCTCGGTGTGCTTTTTTGTTGTGTAAAGATTGTTGATTAAGTCAGACAGAAAATGCACTCAATGCATCACCACCCTGCGCATTTTTTGTGAGATATACGCCAGGCTGACCAGGCTCATCAAAGCGCAGACTAAAAATGCAATGCCAACTGCCATGGTGCTCAGGGTTTCGCCTTTAAGCACCTGGTTCATCATCTGATTTTGCGAGAGTACCGGCACCCACTGGAACCAGGCCGGTTCACGACCAGGAAAAAGTATGGGGACCAGTGATACAAAGGGGATGAACATCGTCACCATCTGATTGCGTACCTGAGCTTCCTTGTAGCTCTTGCAATCGAGAGAGACAGCAATTTGTATCGCTGCCATGCTGGCAGCCAGCGGCAATAGAACCAGCAGGAAACCCATGGCATCCTTGAAGTTGAACTGGAACTCGGCACGCAGGGTTTCGTTGTGGATCAGCCATTGCGAAGGGAAGAAGCTGAAGATGGTCAGCACCACCACGCCCATGCCGACAATGGCGACTGCCCCCCATTTGCCGATAGTCAGTTGCCAGCCGGTGACAGGATTCATCATCAATGGCTCCAGCGAACCACGCTCTCGCTCACCTGCCGTCGTATCAATGGCAGCATACATACCGCCCAGCACGATGGCCATCAAGACCATCATGGGCAGCATGGTGGTGATGGTGGCTTTGCGTTCTTCCGGTTTTTTCAGATGACGTTCACGTACCTCGATGCGCTGCAATAACTCCATGGAGACGCCACGCATGGCGAGGCCCATGGTGGCGACTTCCTGAGAATAGCCGTCCAGCAAACGGCGCAGGGGGCGCACGCCAAATTCTGCCTGGCGGTTGGAGGTATCAAAGGCAATCTCCAGCATGCCCTTGTCCCCCGTCGCCAGCTTTTCATCAAAATTGTCAGGGATCAGCAGTACAGGCTGGTCAAGCTCCTTGCTCTGTGATTTGGCCGCATAGTCCTCGGGTGCAGTCTTGATTTGGTAACCCTGGCGCTGGATAAAATTTTCCAGGCCACGGGCATGTTCTATGCCCTTGACCATGACGGTACGTTTTTCTTCCTGCGACTCGACTTGCGACAACACCACGGAAAAAATCAGCAACATCAAAGGCACACCCAGCAAGGAGCTGATCAATGCCACCAGCAAGGTGCGGCGGTCACGCAGGGCATCGCGCAATTCCTTGCGCAAAATAGCTAAGGTTGCTTTCATCAATTGACTCCTGTCAGGGACTTTTGTGGATGCAAAAATGCCAGCTTGACGAATGCATCTTCGAAATTGTTTTCACCGGATTGCTGTAGCAATTCATCGACCGTGCCATGGGCCACGTCCTTGCCGTCGGCGACGATGACGACCTGGTCGCACAGGCGTTCAACTTCCTGCATGATGTGGGTAGAGAAAATGATGCACTTGCTGCCACCTTCTGGCGAACGCAGGAAGCGCAGGAATTCCCTCAGGGCACGGGTGGCCACGACATCAAGACCATTGGTGGGTTCATCGAGGATGATGTTCTTGGGATCATGCACCAGGGCCCTTGCCAGCGCCGTCTTCATGCGTTCGCCCTGGCTGAAACCATCGGTGCGACGATCAAGCAGTTTGTCCATGTCCAGCCATTGCGACAATTGTCTGGTGCGTTGCTCAGCATGCTCATTGTCCATGCCATGTAGCACACCATAGTAGTGAATGTTTTCCCTGGCGGTCAGGCGTGGATACAGGCCACGGGCATCCGACAATACCCCCATATGGGATTGGGTGGATGAAGTGCCAGCCTTGACGGTAGCACCATCGACCTTGATCTCACCTTTGTCGGCCTGCAGCAAGGCGGCAATCATGCGCAGTGATGTGGTCTTGCCAGCGCCATTCGCACCCAGCAAGCCAGTGATGCAGGCATCCTGTGCGCTGAAGCTGACGCCATTCACAGCCTTGACGACTTCACGGTCTTTTTTCATCAGCCCCAGAGTGCGGGCAGTCTGGACCAGCGCATTGCCTGAGGATTTTCCCAGACGCACAAATTCTTTATGCAAGTCATTGACGATAATCATGGCCTGGCCTCCTTGCCAGCTTTGTTGGCAGAGGGCGGCACAGGTGCCTGCCAGGCCAGGGCGCGCGGTATCTGGCGCACACAGGCTGTGTCCACCTTGACTGCTTCGCTATCTTCCTTGGCATTCAAAAAACGGTGCACAACATCACGCACGCAGCCTTGCGCGAGCAGGCCGTGGCCCGTGTTTTCTATCTGCACATGACGGGCGTTCGGCCCCAATGCCTTGGCGACTTCTTCACCATGTCTGATTGGGGTGACCGGGTCAAGACCACCGCTGAGCAGCAAGGCGGGTGACGCAGCTACCGGGATAGTGAAAAAAGCTGCGGGTATCTCCGCACGTGGCCAGTTTTTACAAGTCCGAGTATACATGTCTGCCATGAGCTTTTCAAAATCATCATTGGCTGGCAAAGTCGCAGACTGGGCAAAGGCTTCACCGCACCAGACCGAGAAATGCATGCCATAAGAAATACCGCCAGGACCAGGCAAGGTCGTCGCGCCGCTCATGGTAATCAGTGGTGCGTAGTTGCCCTGCTCTGCCTGCGTCAATGCATATGGCAAGGCGGCCAGTGAATTGGGGCTGTACAGGGTTTTATGTACCATGCCAAGCAAGCCATCCTTGGTCATCTCCAGTTTCATGGCTGTGCCCATGCGCGGATGCGGCAGGCTGATTTTTTGTGGCTGGCTGGCCAGTAATTTTTTCCAGCGGTTTGCCAGATCAGGATAACTGATGTTGCAGGCTTCTTCTTTTACGCAATCCTTGAACAAGGCATCGAGCGCCTTTTGCGCATCAGAACTGGCCAGGCGCATGCTGGGTGGCACCACACCGTCGAACACGACGCGACGCACGGCTTGTGGATATTGACGCAGGTATTCCAGCCCGGCACGAGTGCCGTACGAAGCACCAACCAGATTGATGCGGCCATAGCCTTGCTGCAGGCGCACGGCTTCCAGATCTTGCACTGCAATGCTGGTGCTGAAGTATTGCAACTCGCCATAAGGCAGGGTTTGCAACTGGCGCATGCAGTCATTTGTCATGTTGACTTTTTGCTCCGGCGTCAGGACTTCATCGGCTTTTTCCAGCATCGGGCATTCCAGCGGCGCGCTGCGCCCTGTGCCACGCTGATCGACAAACACGAGATCGCGGCGGCGATTGAGACGCGCCATCAGGGCCGTACCCCAATTCGATACGCTGATGGCACTTTGACCTGGACCGCCCGCCAGCAGGAAAACGGCATCCGGCAATTTGTTGCGGTCTTGCGATGGCACCACGACATAATGGATATCGATCTGCTTGCCTTGTGGCTGCGCCGGGTTTAGCGGTCTTTGTATCTGGCCGCATTGCACTTCCTGCGGAAAGTCCGGCAAGCGGCAAGGCTTGGTGGTGGCCGGAGCGGCAGCATTGGCGTAGCCTGCCACCGCAGTGCATAGTGCCAGCGCGGACATCAGCCTGAGCATGATTTTTTTATTCAAAGTGGTCTCCTGAAGTGCCATTACTTTAATAGCAAGCTCAGGAGTCTAAGCGTAATTGTTTAATCAGTAAATGCCAGACTTGCTTGCGCGCCAAAAGAAGTCAGCAAAGTCTTGACAGGCGCAGGCAAACCCAGTTGTGCGGCATCATCAAGTGCATGCCAGCCATGCTCATTGTCTGCGACTTCCAGATGGCGTTTTTTGAGTTGCACGTGCACAGGCAGGATATGCAATTTAAAGTGGGTGAATACATGGGCAAACACAGGCAAGACCTGGATGCTGGCGATATCGCCAAAGTAGCTGGCGCGCGCGCGTACGGTCGTCATTTGTGCATCGACTGAGAAAGTATCCTCAGTAGTTTCTTGCATGCCAGCCAGCTCCGGCAGCGACAGCAAGCCACCCCAGATACCGGTGGGCGGCCTGCGTTCCAGCCAGACTTCTGCGCCGTCCTGCAACAGCAGCATGATGACCTGTTTTTCTTTTTGCGCTTTTTTTGGTTTGCGTACCGGCAGCTCAGCTGTCCTGCCTTGCGCATAGGCGACGCAACGTGGCTGGAAGGGACATTGCGGGCATTTTGGGCTGCTGCGCGTGCATACAGTAGCGCCCAGGTCCATCAAGCCCTGCGTGTAAGCGCCTATGTCCTGTGCTGGCAATAAAGCCTGGGCGCGCAACCACATATTGTCTTCAACGGGTTTGGTACCGGGATAACCATCTATACCAAACACGCGGGCGAACACGCGCTTGACGTTGCCATCCAGAATTGCCGCTACTGTGCCGTAAGAAAACGCCGTGATTGCCGCAGCAGTAGAGCGGCCTATGCCAGGCAGCTCTTGCAGCGCCGCAGGGTCCGCCGGGAATATGCCCTGGTATTTATCCACCACCTGCTTGGCGCACTGATGCAAATTGCGGGCGCGGGTGTAATAGCCCAGGCCACTCCAGTGTTCCATGACTTGCTCCACCGGTGCTGCGGCCAGGTCAAACACAGTAGGAAAAGTTTCCAGAAAACGCTGGTAATAAGGGATGACTGCCGTCACCTGTGTCTGCTGCAACATGATTTCAGACAGCCAGACGCGATAGGCTTCACGGCTTTGTTGCCAGGGCAAGCCATGGCGGCCATGCTGTTTTTGCCAGGTAACAAGCGTTGCAGAAAAACCGGGGTCGAAATACGGAGAGGTAGCAAACTGAGGCTGACCCTGAGGGTCAGCCTTACTGCCTGATGCTGTGGACTTCATTATTTCAGGCGGCTACCCTGAGTGCAGTCAGCTCTGCAGTCAATGCTGTTTTCAAGCCATCTTCCAGATCGGTCAAGGCCTTTTTCTGTGCATCAATATCTGCCTGCAAGCTTTCGAAGGAACCTATCTTGTCTTCCAGGCTGTCGGTAGCCACATGGATACGCTGTATCGATTGCATGCGGTTTTTCAACTGGCCCTTGTGTTCACGTATCTGTGCTTCCAGCGGCGCCATGACGACTTTTTGCCAGGCTTCCACATCGCGGTTGGCTTGCAGGAAGCTTTGCTTGACGCGGGCTGCAACAGAATCAAAGAACTTGTGCATCAGGACTACTTGCGGCGTGGTCAGCAATGTCGCCGTGCTGAACTGCTTTTGGTAAACCCCTTCGATAGCTTCGATTTCCTTGATGTATTTATCCAGCGAGAATGACATTGGTGCAGATAAGGCCAGGCCATGTTCAGTCGAAAACTTGCGGTACATGACCGTCATCATTTCCGAAATTTCATCGGTCTTTCTATTCGAGGTCTGCAGGTTCAGTTTAATCTGGGCAAAGAATTGCCTGACTGACTCACGCAAGCCGATAGAGAATTTGCTCTTCTCCATGGCGTCACGCGATTTGCGGATTTCTTCACGCAGGATATCCATGCCCAGGCTGGTATACACCTCGGTAGACAAGCGAGTGAAGACGGCGCGCGTTCCCTGCATGCGCAGGAGACTGGCATCGAATTCTTTTTTCTCGGCATCGATACGCTTCATCATGTGTTCGATGACATTCATATTCTTGCCGCGCAGGCTCTTCAATTCCATCATCTGCTCAACCATACTGCGGCTGCGGGAAGAGATAACTGCCTGTTGCGCCTGGATGATTTCATTGATTTCTGAGGTCAACTGGGCGCGTATGATGTTTTGCTTGGCTGGTATCAATTCCTTGGACAAGGCATATTCCAGCGTAGGCAAGCGGCTGCGTGCCAGCAAGGGTGCATCCTTATTGATCTTGGCAACCAGGCCTTTTTGGGCCGAGATTGGGAAAATCTGCTTTTCTTCCAGACCAAGCGTGTGGGCAACAGTGCTGACCTGACGGACGATTTGCGCTTCCACTTCTTCTGGCGTGCGCAATTCATCCCACATGCTGTCGATCTTGTTGAGCACGACCATGCGGCCAGGGCCATTGCCGATATTATTGCGCCAGACATCGATATCGCTCTTGGTCACGCCAGTGTCGGCAGCCAGGATAAACAAGACGGCATGCGCATTCGGGATCAGGTTCAGCGTCAGTTCAGGCTCGGTACCTATCGCATTCAAGCCTGGTGTGTCGACAATGATCAGACCTTCCTTCAGCAATGGATGAGGGAAATTGATAATGGCATGACGCCATTGGGAAATCTCTACCAGGCCATTTTCGTCGATTTCCAGCGGCGCATCGGGGTCGTTCTCATCGAACAGGCCATATTGCTTGGCAACTTCTATGCTGACTTTCTTGGTCAGGCTGACTTGCTTGAAGGCTTCCAGCATGCCGTCGCCAGAATTGATATTCAGCGGCAGCACCGTCCAGACATGGCTTTGGCCCTTGTATTCACTGGTCGATTGCGCTTCGGCGCGGGTTTCTATCGGCAGCAGGCGTATGCAGGGCGGGATGGTGTCATCGTACAAAAGCTCGGTCGGGCACATGGTAGTGCGGCCGGCAGATGACGGTAATATGCGTTGGCCATAGTCTGCAAAGAAGATGGCGTTGATGAGTTCGGACTTGCCGCGTGAAAATTCAGCAACAAAGGCGATGGACAGTTTGTCGTCAACCAGACGCTCCATCAAGCGTGCAATACGCTGATCACTGGCGGCATCGGCCATATCCGATCCATGTATCCACGACCGGTACTGCTCCAGCGCTTTGACCACTCCTTTGCGCCAGTCGCTGTACTCCTGGAATTTCTGAACCAGATTGCTCATGTTCCCCTCAGTTAACTTTTTTGATATTCCAAGTATATATGGAAGCGTTAAAAAAATACGTCTAAATCGAATTTTGCTTACATTTCAGCCAGATTTGTGGGTTTATTTCTGACATTTTGCACAATAGAAGCTACTACGTTGTCCTTGTTTTATCTGTTTGACAGGCTCGCCACAGACCCGGCAAGGCTCGCCAGTACGGTCATACACAAAATAAGATTGCTGAAAATAGCCACTTTGTCCATCCACACCAATGAAATCCTTGAGGGTGCTGCCACCCTGCTCTATGGCTGCTGCCAGGGTTGCGCGTATGGCCGCTTCCAGTAAAGTATAGCGCTTCAGGCTGATGCGTCCAGCCTGAGTTTTAGGATTAATGCCTGCCCTGAACAGGCTTTCTGACGCATAAATATTGCCAACACCGACCACGATGTCCCCGGCCAGCAAGACTTGCTTGATGGGCGCACTACGTTTTCTGGTCAATTTATACAATAATGCTGCACTAAAATCGGTTTCCAGCGGCTCTACGCCCAACTGGCGTATCAGCAGATGCTCTTCCAGGTCGCCATCGGCGGCATCATGCCAGAGCACGGCACCAAAGCGGCGCGGGTCTGTCATGCGCAAGGCAACGTCACCGACAACAATGTCAATATGATCATGCTTTGCTGGCAGCACCTCTTTGCCCAGCACACGCAAATGGCCTGACATACCCAGGTGAATGAGTACAGTACCGTGCTGAAAATGCAATAAAAGATATTTACCCCGCCGCCCGGTCGCCAGGATTTGCTGCCCGCTTAGCAAGGCAGGTAAATTTGCCGGAAAAGGCCAGCGCAAGCCGGCACGGCGCATGATCACATCGGTGACCTGCTTGCCAGTCAGATGCGGCTCTACGCCGCGACGGGTCACTTCTACTTCAGGTAATTCTGGCATGGAGGGGAACTTTTACCATTACAATTTGACACAGTGTATAAGCGCTGGCGAACCTACAGTTGTTCTGCTTTAGCGTAAAATCAATTATCAACGTCAAATCCGGATTCGTTTTGAAAACACTGCCTACTTTATTATTCAAGCCTATTGTATCCGCTATTACGGCTGCCTCGCTATGGCGGCCAGCCACGATACTGTTAAGTGCGGCACTGGTCGGCGGATGCGCGACGACTGGCAAGCAGGCCAGCGAAGCTGTCGAAGACACTCACCATGTCAGCGATGCAGCCCAGGCGGCCCTGTCTGCCGAAAAAACTCTGCACGGGGTTACCAGCCTGCCCGCCTATGAAGACAAATTGCCGGAAGTGGCCCTGTCAGAAGAATTATTCTACAAAATTATTACCGCAGAAATTGCTTATCAGCGTGGTAGCTGGCAAGGTGCCTATGTGACTCTGTATTCAGTCGCCCAGCAAACCCGCGACCCCCGGCTTGCCCGGCGCGCGGCAGAAATTGCCCTGTCGGCCAAACAATCCGGCGAAGCACTGCAGGCAGTGCGTCTGTGGCGTGAACTGGCACCCAATTCAAATGAAGCCACTCAGTACTACCTGGGTTTCATGGTAATGAATAATAATCTGGCTGAAATCCAGAGTGTCTATACTGAAAAACTGAAGTCTTCCGACCCCAAGCAACTGGGGGTGACGATGTTGCAAGCCCAGCGCCTGTTGTCGCGTGGCCGCGATAAAAATGCCGCATTCAGCACGCTTGAAACCCTGCTGGAACCGTATAAGACCAGTACAGATGCGCATATGGCGCTGGCCCAGGGTGCCTATACCAAGGGCGATAACAAGCGTGCCGTTAGTGAGGCTCAGGCAGTATTAAAAGCAAAGCCGGATTCGCAACTGGCGGTGCTGACGATTGCCCAGGCCTCGCCACAAGCCGATGCCGCCAAGGCTTTGTCTGCTTTTTTGGTAAAAAACCCTACTGCACGTGATGTGCGTCTGGCATATGCCAGCATACTGATAGACCTGAAGCAGATCGATCAGGCTGCCCATGAATTTGAAACCCTGGCACGCGATAAACCCGATGATGTCAGCGCCATTTACACTCTGGGTGTACTGGCAATGGAGCGTAACCAGTCGCAAAAAGCTGAAAGCTATTTCCTGCAATATCTCAAAGCACTGGAAGGTAAGACAGGCGAAGAACGTGATCCGACCACGGCACTGGTGAACCTGTCGCGCATCGCCGCAGAACGCAAGGACTATAAGGCAGCGCAAGACTGGCTGGCGCAAGTTGAGTCCTATGATGGCCGCAACCCGGCCTGGTTCAATGTACAAGTACGCCGTACTTTCTTGCTGGCCAAAGAAGGCAAGTTGCTGGAAGCACGCGCCTTCATACAGCAAATCAAGGCCAGCAATGAAGCCGAACAAATCCAGTTGATACAGTCAGAAGCACAGTTATTGCGTGACGCAGGCTTGCCGGACCAGGCCAAGACTGTACTGGAAGAAGGCATCAAGCAGGCACCGAATAACCCGGACCTGCTGTATGACTTTGCCATGCTGGCTGAGTCACAAAAAGACATCGCCAGCATGGAAGCATCCTTGCGCAAGGTCATAGAACTGGCTCCAACCAGCCAGCACGCCTACAATGCTTTGGGCTACTCCTTTGCTGACCGCAATGTACAGCTTGATGAAGCTGTCACGCTGATAGAAAAAGCTAATCAACTGGCACCGGATGACCCTTTCATCCTCGACAGCCTGGGCTGGGTCAAGTTCAGATTATCCAGGTTTGATGAAGCCGAAAAAGCCTTGCGCCGTGCTTATCAAATGCGGCCTGACGCCGAGATCGCCACGCATCTGGGCGAGGTCTTGTGGACCATGGGACAAAAAGATGATGCCAGAAAAATCTGGCGCGACGCCCAGAAAAAAGACCCGGATAACACCACCCTGAAATCGACGCTGGAAAGGTTGAAAGTCAAACCCTGATGCGAGGGCGTGTTGATATAGATACACCCTGGCGGACAGATAATGTCCGCCCTGTTATTTGTAACCACCAGGACTTACGCAAAATTGTCCCGGCAAGCCGTCAGCGACGAAGACAGTACTTTAAGTACGCGGCTCCCAGGAGAGGAGCTGCAACGCAGCTGGGGCGGTTTTGCGTAAGTCCTCACCACCATACAAGCACCATGCCATCAAATACCCGACTCAGCCTGCTTGCCCCAGCCATTTTTTGTACCTTGCTCAGTACTGGCTGTGCGAGCTTGAACAAGCAGGCGCCAGCACCTGCGACGGCTGCAACCAGTACCGCCTCAGCCAGCACCCGGCAATACCAGCAACAGATACAAATCAGCGGCAAGATTTCCATCCAGTACCAGCAAGGCGACAAACCTCAAGGCCAGCATGGCAGCTTTGAATGGGAACAGGATGCCCAGGGCATACGCATCAATTTACTGTCTCCACTGGACCAAACCGTAGCGCGCATTACCGTCAATGCGCAAGGCGCAACGCTGGAACTCGACGGCAAAGCACCGCGCACCGCCAGCGACCTTGACCAGCTCTTGCAAGAAACCCTGGGCTGGTCTTTGCCAGTAGCAGGATTGCGCGACTGGTTGCAAGGCTTTGTCACTGTCGATGGCAAACCAGCGACCACCGTCAAGGCAGAAGACCAGACCCTCACGACCCAAGGCTGGAAACTGCGCTATGCCAGCTGGCATGAACAGCCCAGCTTCCCCAAACGCATAGATCTGCAAAGATATACTGAACAAGCGGGTGATGTTTCCATCCGCATCGTGGTGAATGAATGGAAATGAAACGACTGGACAACTGCCCGGCCCCGGCCAAACTGAATCTCTTCCTGCATGTGACTGGCCGCCGGGCCGATGGCTATCACTTGCTGCAAACCGCTTTCCAACTGATAGACCGCTGCGATTACCTGGATGTGGAAGTGCGTGCCGACGGCCAGATATGCCGCACCAATGACATAGAAGGCGTGCCTGCCGACAGCGACCTCATCGTCCGTGCAGCAAGGCTATTGCAAAGCCATACTGGCTGTCCATTTGGTGCCAATCTGACATTGCGCAAGCACTTGCCCATGGGCGGCGGCGTCGGTGGGGGCTCATCCGACGCGGCAACCACCTTGCTGGCGCTTAATCATTTGTGGGAAACCGGCTTGCAGCGTGAAGAGTTGATGCGCCTGGCCCTGCAACTGGGCGCAGATGTGCCTTTCTTCCTGTTTGGTGAAAATGCCTTTGCTGAAGGTGTGGGTGAAGAATTGCAGGCATTGACGACGCCAGAGGTCTGGTTTGTGGTGCTTGAACCGGGCGTACAAGTCCCCACGCCTGCAATTTTTTCGGCAAAGGAGTTGACAAGGGACACAAAGCCCGTCAGAATAGCGGACTTTCCTGGTGATGCAAAGAAAACTTGGAAAAACGATCTGCAAACAGTTGCCTGCGCATTGTTTCCGCAAGTTGATGCAGCCATTAAGTGGCTCTCACAATACGGCGATGCAAAGATGACAGGATCAGGGGCTTGCGTTTTTTGCGCTTTTGCTGAAGAATCAGCAGCTGAGCAAGTGTTAAAGCAAGTACCGGATCGCTGGGTATCATGGAAAGCAAAAGCACTGAGTCGCCACCCGATGGCGCAGAAATTGGGATCGAAAAATATTTGGCTTGAAGCCAGTTTAACGCTAAAATAGCGGCGAACTTGGAAACAGGCAAAACGGTTGTGTAGGGGAGTCGCCAAGCTGGTTAAGGCACCGGATTTTGATTCCGGCATGCGAAGGTTCGAATCCTTCTTCCCCTGCCATTAAATTAAAGCCGCCGCATAGATTGTGCGGCGGCTTTTTCAGTTTTATCAGCGGCTTTTTTTGTGTAAAACCCATGCAAAATAAGCCAGACCCACAAAAATCTCAGCCGATAGGTCCCAGCCATGGCAAATGCGCGCGCAAATGACAACATGATGGTTTTCACTGGCAACGCCAATCCTGCACTGGCTGCCGGTGTTGCCAAACAACTTGGCATTCCCCTCGGTAAAGCAGACGTTTCCAAATTCTCTGACGGCGAAGTCATGGTCGAGATCAATGAAAACGTCCGCGGTAAAGATGTCTTCGTTTTGCAATCCACTTGCGCACCCACCAACGACAACCTGATGGAAATCATGTTGATGGTCGATGCACTGAAACGTGCTTCTGCCGGTCGTATCACTGCCGCTATCCCTTATTTTGGTTATGCCCGTCAGGACCGTCGTCCACGCTCTGCGCGTGTGGCGATTTCTGCCAAGGTGGTTGCCAATATGCTGGAAGAAGCTGGTGTTGGCCGCGTCCTGATCATGGACTTGCATGCAGATCAAATCCAGGGGTTTTTTGATATCCCTGTTGATAATATTTATGCGTCGCCAATTTTGCTGGGTGACCTGGTTGCCAAGAATTACGAAGACTTGCTGGTGGTTTCCCCTGACGTAGGCGGCGTGGTACGCGCCCGCGCCTTGGCAAAACGCCTGGGTTGCGATCTGGCCATCATCGACAAACGCCGTCCAAAAGCGAATGTCTCTGAAGTCATGAACATCATTGGTGAAGTCGAAGGCCGTAACTGCGTCATCATGGATGACATGGTTGACACTGCCGGTACGCTGACAAAAGCAGCTGAAGTATTGAAAGAACGCGGCGCCAAGAAGGTATTGGCTTATTGTACTCACCCCGTCTTGTCCGGCCCTGCGATACAACGTATTTCGCAATCGCCACTGGATGAACTGGTTGTTACCGATACCATCCCGCTGTCTGAAGCTGCCCGCGCCTGCCCCAAGATCCGTCAATTGTCTTGTGACAGCCTGCTGGCCGAGACTTTCCGCCGCATTACCAAGGGCGAGTCCGTCATCTCTTTGTTTACGGACTAAATACGGACTAAATTATTTCCGGCACCATCAATTGATGGTGCTTTTTTCTGGGCCCCTGGTCGCGGGGGTTCAACACCGCAAAACAAATCAATGTTTTGCATTTTTTGGAGTAACACCATGAAAGTTATCGCATTTGCACGCAATGTACAGGGGACCGGAGCGAGCCGCCGCCTGCGCCTTGCTGGCCAAACACCTGGCATCATCTACGGTGGTACAGAAGCCCCAGTATCCATCACTCTGGATCACAATGCGCTGTACCATGCATTGAAAAAAGAAGCATTCCACTCTTCCATTCTGGACCTGGAAGTGGATGGCAAATCAGAAAAAGTATTGTTGCGCGACTTCCAAGTCCACGCCTACAAACAACTGGTTTTGCACGCTGATTTCCAACGCGTAGATCCTAACCAAAAAATCCACGTTAAAGTGCCTCTGCACTTCGTCAACGCTGACGTATCCCCAGCTGTGAAACTGTCTTCTGCAGTGATCAGCCACGTTGCTGTTGAACTGGACGTTTCTTGCTTGCCAGCAGACTTGCCAGAATTCGTTGAAGTTGACCTGTCCAAACTGGAAGCCGGCCAATCCATCCACGTATCTCAACTGACACTGCCAAAAGGCGTGACAGCTGTTGTACACGGTGGTGACGCTACTGTTGCTATCGCTGTTGTGCCAGCTGGCGCAACTTCTGCAGAAGCTGAAGCAAAATAATTTGCATTTATGCAGATTAAATGAAAAGCCGCCCTCGGGCGGCTTTTTTATTTTCTGCTTGCGGGATACTTTATCTGCGTGCCATGTCAGAAATGGTATTACTATTTCTGACATCACTGATTTTCGGAGTTAATCACATGCCCTCCCCCTCTAGCCGCAAGCTATGCCTGAGTCTGCTCATCCAACTGTGCTTCGCCTTAGTCAGCCCTGCCAGCCAGGCCCAACTGGCTGCAGGTATCAAATATGACACCAGTTATCCCATCATCAGCCCGGTCTATGCAAAGTCTGGCATGGTGGCGACTGAGCAGGCGCTGGCGACCCAGGTGGGTCTCGATATACTCAAGCGTGGCGGCAATGCCGTCGATGCTGCGGTGGCAGTTGGCTTTGCCCTGGCGGTGGTCTTGCCAAATGCAGGCAATATTGGTGGTGGTGGCTTCATGGTTATTCATGACAGCAAATCGGGCAAGGATATCGCCCTGGATTTCCGTGAACTGGCACCGGAAAAAGCTAGCCGCGACATGTATCTGGATGCGAATGGCAAGGTCATCTCTGGCAAATCCCTGTATAGCCATCTGGCAGTTGGCGTGCCTGGCACGGTGGCAGGCATGGACCTGGCCCTGCGCAAATATGGCAGCATGACATGGAAGGATGTGATTGCCCCCGCCATACGCCTGGCCGATCAGGGCTTTGAGATCAGCCCGCATCTGGCAGAGCTGATCGATTCAAGCAAGAACCAATTGGGCAAATGGCCCGCCAGCAAGGCAATTTTTTTTAAGGATGGCAAACCCCTACTGGCTGGTGAGCGCTTGCTGCAAAAAGACCTGGCACAATCGCTACGCCTGATTGCCGAGCAAGGCCCGTCAGCATTTTATGAAGGGGCGATTGCCAAAAAGATTGTCGCTGAAATGCAGCAACATGATGGCTTGATTTCTACCAGTGACCTGAAGAATTACAAAGCCGTGGAACGCATACCGGTACGCGGCAATTATCGCGGCTTTGAAGTAGTCTCCATGCCGCCTCCAAGTTCTGGCGGCGTGCACATCATCCAGATGCTGAATATGCTGGAACATTATCCGCTCAAGGAACAGGGGGCGAATAGCGCCCAGACTTTGCATCAACTCAGCGAAGTCATGAAGCTGGCCTATGCTGACCGTTCTGAATTTTTGGGCGACCCGGACTATTACAAAGTACCGACCAAGGCCCTGACTTCGCGTGCTTACGCTGACGACCTGGTCAAGAAAATACATGCAGACCGCGCCACACCTTCCGCCGAGATCAAGCCCGGCAAACCTTTGCCCTATGAAAGCGACCAGACCACGCATTACAGCGTGGCCGACAAATTTGGTAATGTAGTCGCCACGACCTACACGCTGAACCTGAACTTTGGCAGCGGCATCGTTGCCACAGGCACGGGCATTGTCCTGAATAATGAAATGGATGATTTTTCGGTCAAGGCCGGCGTCCCGAATGCCTTTGGTTTGCTGGGGGGAGATGCCAATGCAGTACATGGCTGGAAGCGGCCTCTAAGCTCGATGTCACCAACCATCGTGCTCAAGGATGGCAAACCCTATCTTGTCACAGGCAGCCCTGGTGGCAGCCGCATCATCACCACGACCCTGCAAACCATCTTGAATGTCATTGACCATGGCATGAACGTGGCAGAAGCCACGATCTCACCACGCATACACCAGCAATGGATGCCAGACCAGTTACGCTTTGAAAAAGGGATCAGCATCGATACCCTGCGCCTGCTGGAACAAAAAGGTCAGGTGCTGCGGCCTGCAGCCACCCTGGGCAAAACCCAGACCATACAAATTATGCCGCAGGGTTTTGCCGGTTATTCTGATCCACGCAATCCAGACGGCAGTGCGCTGGGGTTTTAGGCTTTTCAAAGAACTTTCCTATTCAACCTGAGCAGGATTCCTCCTGTTCAGGCTGCTTTATTGTTCAGCATCACACCATTTATCCCACATGGAACGATAAGCACGTTCCACTTCGTGGGTAAAACCCACTTCATCCATCAGTGCGCTGTTTTGCATTTCCTGGCGCAAGCCAGACCTGATCTCCGCCAGGCGTGGAATGTCCTGCGCCAGTGCTACGACCTTGTCCACGTATTCCTCTTCCGTATTCGCGATCCACTCTGGACGCCCTGCCCCCACCAGGATACTGCTTCCAAGGCGCCCCACACTAGGACGCCCCGCCAGAGTGACGAAGGGCACTCCCATATACAGCGTTTCAAACAGGGTAGTGCCAGAATTATGCGGGAAACAATCCAGCCCAATATCGAGCGACCTCAAGGTATCCCAGGGTGGGCTGTGAAAACCAATATCGAGTTGCGACGCATCTATGCCATGCGCGGCAAATTTATTGATCAGAGTTTGACGCAATTCGGCGTCTTGATAATTGGCACTATCAATGACGAGCACGGCATTTTTCACTTGCTTCAAGATGGCGGCCCAGGTCCTGATGGTTTTATGGTTGACCCGTATTGATCTCGTCAAGGTACCGATCCTGATGTTTGTACTGCTCAGGGCCGGGAGAAGATTAACGTCCCCCATGCCTGCGGCCGGCCGGTAAACGATCAACGGGGTGTTGAGTCGCCACACTTGCTCTGCAAACAAGTGCTCACTACCCGGCGGGGCACTGACGTGGTCCGTCAGATAATAGTCAATCGCTGTCAGGCCCGTCGTATAGGCAAACCCCAGCCACGACACCTGCACTGGGACGGGCCGACGCGCCAATACCGAAAGGCGGTTATGGGCAGTGTGACCAGCAAGGTCAATCAAGATATCAATGCCGTCTTCCCGTATGCGCGCACTTAACTTGTCGTCGCTCAAACTTGCAGTGTCTATCCAATGATCAGCATATGTTTTATAGCGGTCGGTAACACCATCCTGAGCACTCAATTGTGCATACGCATACACTTCAACCACAGCCTTGTTATGATGACTCATTAAAGGCTCGAGAAAATACTGGACGGGGTGGCGACAAAAATCGGGCGAAATATAGCCAATTTTTAGACGTCGCTGACGATTTTTGTCATTCTTAAAAGGCAAGAAAGCGCTCTTATAGCGAAGGGCGTATCTCTTTTCATAGTCCTGATAGGCTGCAAAAATATCTTCTGCACTGCGGTCAGGATGATAGTTAAGCATAAATAACAAATTGCTATACGCTTCAGAATACCCGGCATCAAGATTGACTGCGCTTCGATAACTCTTTTCAGCCTCTTCCAATTTACCCTGGACTGCGAATAATCCAGCCATATTGGAATAGGTTTCAGTTGTGCTATCACCAGATTGCAAGGCTTTCGCATAACTAGCCTCTGCCTCAGCGAAACGATTGATCATGCTGAAAGTATTGCCAAGATTATTGTAGAGCAATACCGAATGGATATCATTGGCAATGCCTTGCTGGTACACAGCAATCGCCTCGCCATAGCGCTTACTCTCATGCAAAGTGATGCCCAGATTGCAATAAGCACCCGCCAGGCCAGGCTGCATGGCAATGGCCTGGCGATAGCTCGCTTCCGCCTCTGTCAACAGGTTTCGCATCTTGTAGGCGTCGCCCAGGCCGACCATGGCTTCAGCTAATCGCGGATTCAAGCTCAGTGCTTGTTGCAAATAGGTCTGCGCTTGCTCTGCCTGACCAAGCTTCAGCGCAATCAGACCAAGACTATGCAGAGATTCCACATGCTGGGGATGCATGCTCAGAGATTGTAAAAAACGCTCACGCGCCAGATCAAGTTGCCCATTTTGCAGGTACAAATTGCCGAGATTGCAGCAAGCGGTGAAGTGTCCGGGGTTACTCGACAAAGTACGCAAATAATGCGACTCAGCCTCATCCGCCCTGCCCTGTTGTTGATACAAAATCGCCAGATTGTAATGCGCATGGCTAAAGCCTGGCTTTATCTCCAATACCTTCAGGTAAGCCGCTTGCGCATCACTGATATGACCTAGAGATGCCAGAGTAACGCCAAGATTGAAGTAGGCAAGATGATTGTCAGACTGCGCCTGAATGACATGCTGGTAGCAAGCCAGCGCTTCTTCATAACGTCCCAGCGCATCCAGCGTCAGGCCCAGATTCATTGTTGCATCAAGGTAGCCAGGATCAGATGCTAGTGCCAGACGATACTGACCTTCAGCCTGGGTATAATTTTGTTGCTCATAAAAAACATCACCCAGCTTATTAAAGAGAGTGGCCTTGCCTGGCTCTGCTGAAATAGCCAGTTGAAAATGCTGCGCAGCAGCCACCAGATCACCGTTCTTAAAACTGTTATCTCCTAGCTGCTCCTGATCTGCCTGGCGCTTATCCTTGACTTGCAGATCAACAATTTGAATATCCCGCTCATTTTTTTTTTCGGCGAGTGTTGTTTGATCCTTGGAAGAAAACTGTTTTTTGAACCAGCTCAGCATTCGGGAACTCTCCTAACGTTTAAATAACCAAGGTCGCAAAATGGTGAACTGTACATTCATTTCTTGCATGGAAAACAGTTTACTCTGTCTGCTAAAGCTTTTTCAGATAAAAATACGTTTATGCCATCAGCTTGTGCTGACATATTTTTCAGTCGACGAATGGGCAGAGAACCAGGCATGATGAAGATTGCGGAATGGTTTTGGCAATCACAGGCTATTCCTGGAGAGGTAGTATGATGTGCAGACAGAGGAAGTACGACAAAATCGCCAGAAATGATATGCGGATTTCTTTGGAGGCAGCCTCGTGAGTTAGTAGCACATTGTGGCCATGTGCGAAACAGAAACATCAAAGATAAGCGGCCTTAGCTCAGAGTCTGTCATCGCTCAGATGCTCGTTTCATCCCTCAGCTAAGTAGCCATTCAGATAAATTGTTGCCTTAAGTATTCATTTCCCAAGGACAAGCTTAACAACACAAGGCCAATGACGCTATGGGCAACCGCCTGCCCCTGATTTCAATCCACGCTGAGCATTGCAAATAGAGTCACCTGCGCCAAAGGTCCAGGCCACATTTGCCTGGTTGCTTATTGTCGATGCCGTGAGTGTGCCAGTCAGTTGCGTCGCTGCGCCACTCACTGTTGCTGTGCTGGTGTGTGCAATGGTTCCCGCGCCCAGGATGGGCTGAGCAGCAATAAATTTTGATGTTGAAACAACGGGGATTCCATTCGATCCCGCTGCTGTGCAGTTAGTCCAGTTGGAACTATTATCCCAATAACAGAAAGTCATTGCCGTAACCAGGCTATTCAACTCAGCCCTGCTGCCTGAAGCGCGCGTACGCGATGTGTAATCAGAATACTGCGGAATTGCAATCGCTGCCAAAATACCAATGATAGCGACAACAATCATCAGCTCAATCAAGGTGAAACCACGTTGCATTTGTTGATAAGAAATTTTCATTTATATCTCCAGAAAAAATTACACCAGACCCGACGTTCAAACAGATGGTTTCTGATGAAAACCTGATCTTCCATCATGATTTAGAAGTTAATCTATTTGAACGCTATATCATTAGAAAAATACTTACCACAATGTGCTCCATACCATTCGCAGTAAGACTTGCGCCTGCCTTAACGACGCTGCAGGTTCTTAGGAGCCGTATACTAAAATACTATATTCGTCGCTGACGGCACTATCCGGTTTCCGGCAACATCGTCACTGCCAGCGCATAAACATCAGTTTTAAGAACATTTCCTACGGTGACAGTCTTGTCAAGCCAACTTCGCGCAATTCCTGCATAAATGCTACTCGGTTAAGCTAACAGCAATTTCCATACCAGACAGATTTGAGATTGCATTTCTTGAGCGTATATAAAAAAAGCCCTTCATTCTGAAGGGCTTTTTTTTAAGAACACCAAATTATGGGCAACCGCCTTGACCGGATTTCAAGCCACGTTGAGCGTTGCAGATAGAATCACCTGGAGCAAACTGCCATACCATATTTGCTTGGTTGGAAACGGTAGATGGTGTCAGAACACCAGTCAGTTCAACGCCAGCTGTAGTCGTTGCAGCAGAAGTCATTGTGACAGAACCCGCAGCAACTGTTGGCAGGGCTGGTACGAACTTGGAAGTTGCAACTACTGGAATACCATTCTGGCCTGATGTAAAGCAATCTGTACCACCAGGCTGAGTCCATGTACCGTTGTTATCCTGGAAGCAAGAAGACATGGAAGTCACCAAGCTATTCAATTCCGTTCTGCTGCCGGCTGCGCGGGTACGAGATGTGTAATCAGAATATTGTGGAATAGCGATCGCTGCCAAAATACCGATAATTGCCACAACAATCATCAATTCGATCAAAGTAAAGCCGCGTTGCAGCTGATTAGACATGGTTTTCATAGAAATACTCAAGTGAAGTTAAATAAGGAACTGCTCTTTCCATCGAGCAACTAATATATCATTTAACAACATCATTGTCAAATCACTCACTCCCTATAAACATGCATTGGCAAAGCTATTCAAATGCCAATTTTTTTCAACGTTGATATTGTTCATGCCTCCATAATTTGTCAGCAATGTTAATAATTGCTTAAATACCCGGAATATCTTCGTTAGCACAAATAAAAAAGCCCTTCATCAATGAAGGGCTTTTTCCAGAGCGTGCTAAATTATGGGCAACCACCTTGACCGGATTTCAAGCCACGCTGAGCATTACAGATAGAATTGGCGGCGGCAAACTGCCACTTCATGTTTGCTTGGTTAGAAACGGTAGATGGAGTCAGAACACCAGTCAGCTGAACGCCAGCTGTAGTTGTTGCAGCAGAAGTCATTGTGACAGAGCCAGCAGCAACTGTTGGCAGAGCTGGTACGAACTTGGAAGTTGCAACTACTGGAATACCATTCTGGCCTGATGTAAAGCAATCTGTACCACCAACTTGAGTCCATGTACCATTGTTATCTTGGAAGCAAGAAGACATTGACGTAATCAGGCTATTCAATTCTGTACGGCTGCCAGCTGCGCGAGTACGGGATGTGTAATCAGAATATTGTGGAATAGCGATCGCTGCCAAAATACCGATAATTGCCACAACAATCATCAATTCGATCAAAGTAAAGCCGCGTTGCAGCTGTTTGGACATGGTGTTCATAAAATGCTCCAGTAAAATTAAGTTCGGGGACTACCCAAACCATAAAGCAATAACTGTACCGACATGTATGATTCCATCAAGCTACCCCTGGGTACATAAACGGGGACTGGTGATGCAACTCAAGTGCTAAATTTTGTCAGCACTAGTATCGCTTTCAATTCCAAAATTTGTCAGCAATATGAATTATCGCTTATACATTCTCGATGTATTCTCAGGCACATATAAAAAAAGCCCTTCAATGATGAAGGGCTTTTTTCCAGAGCGTGCTGAATTATGGGCAACCGCCTTGACCGGATTTCAAACCACGCTGTGCATTGCAGATAGAATTACCTGCAGCAAATTGCCATACCATATTAGCTTGGTTAGAAACGGTAGATGGTGTCAGAACGCCAGTCAGCTGAACGCCAGCTGTGGTCGTTGCAGCAGAAGTCATTGTGACAGAGCCCGCAGCGACTGTTGGCACGACTGGCACAAACTTGGAAGTTGCGACCACTGGGATGCCATTCTGGCCTGATGTAAAGCAATCTGTACCACCAGCTTGAGTCCATGTACCGTTATTATCTTGAAAACAAGCAGACATGGATGTCACCAAGCTATTCAATTCCGTTCTGCTGCCAGCAGCGCGGGTACGGGACGTGTAATCAGAATATTGAGGGATGGCAATCGCTGCCAGAATACCGATAATTGCCACGACAATCATCAATTCAATCAAGGTAAAGCCGCGTTGCAGCTGTTTGGGCATGGTTTTCATAAAAATACTCCGTTGAAGTTAAATTGGGAACTGCTCTATCCAAATAGCAATAAATGTACCACTCAAAAGTCTCCCAAAAAAAACACTTCTTACCGAATAAAAATGAACTGTTAAGATAATTTGAATGACAAATTTCGTCACAACCTACATTATTTACACTTCCAAAATTTGTCAGTGCTGTAAATAATTGCTTCAATGTCTGCGGTATCTTCGTCAGCACAAATAAAAAAGCCCTTCATCAATGAAGGGCTTTTTTTCAGAGCATGCTGAATTATGGGCAGCCGCCTTGACCAGATTTCAAACCGCGTTGTGCGTTGCAGATGGAGTTAGCTGCTGCAAACTGCCAAACCATATTTGCTTGGTTGGAAACGGTAGATGGAGTCAGAACACCAGTCAACTGAACGCCAGCTGTAGTTGTTGCAGCAGAAGTCATTGTGACAGAGCCAGCAGCAACTGTTGGCAGAGCTGGTACGAACTTGGAAGTTGCAACTACTGGGATACCATTTTGGCCAGATGTAAAGCAATCTGTACCACCAACTTGAGTCCATGTACCATTGTTATCTTGGAAGCAAGAAGACATAGATGTGATCAGGCTATTCAATTCTGTACGGCTACCAGCTGCGCGAGTACGGGATGTGTAATCAGAATATTGTGGAATAGCGATCGCTGCCAAGATACCGATAATTGCCACAACAATCATCAATTCGATCAAAGTAAAGCCGCGTTGCAGCTGTTTGGACATGGTTTTCATAAAAATGCTCCAGTAAGATTAAGTTCGGGGACTACGCTATGCATGAAGCAATAGCTGTGCCACGTGTAAATAATTCTGCCAATTACCCGCCCTCATATACATATGCACTGGTAAAGCGATTCAAATGACAAATTCTGTCAGAATTAACATATTCTCTACACCCTAAAATTGTCAGTTGCATGCCGATTCAGAAACAAGACTGACAAGTATGTCAGTCTTGTAAGTACTTGTTTCAATACTTGATATCTGTTTGAAAATAAATTCGTCATTTTCATTGCATTCATGCAACATCGAGATACGGTGCATCACGCGCGAGGTGAAAATCGATTTAGCAACTGGCCATCAGCCTGGATTTTGTTCAATACGGCCAGTCTATTCACAACTGGCCAGACCTGTAGTGGCATGGCAATCATTCATTTCCCGACACGGGTCGCGGCAGTACATTCAATAAAAAATCACAGCCATCTTTGTCCCTGACAACTCTATCATGTCGGCATGTTTCAGGGTATGTGGCTTGTCTTTGATGGACACCGTGTTGACTGTCGCTGCAGCATCGCCTTCCACCTGAGCAATCACATAATTCTTACCCTGCTGGGTGATGGCGATGACCTGGGTGCCGGGGCTGCCTATGGTGGTGACTGCTTTGACAAGATTGAGCTCTTTGCCAGCATTATTACCATTCATTACCTTAATCTTCACTCTGGGCTTGTCGACAGCCACCGCTTGCACCTGACCTGGCTCTGGCACAAAAGTCTGCTTGCCAGATTGCTCGACCTGGAATCTTAATTTGTATTTACCAATATCGATGACATCATCGTCTTGCAGCAAGTGCTTTTTTATGGGCTGACCATTGACCATAGTGCCATTGGTACTACCAAGGTCAAGCACGAAAGAGCCATTGGAAGAGGTATCAATCGCGGCATGCTGGCCGCTGACTGTCAGGTGATCAATGACGATGTCATTGCTGGGGCGCCGCCCTATTGTCAGGCGTGATTTACTGATAGTGATTTCTTGCTGAACCAGACCATTAAAGGTGACGATAATTTTCGCCATAAATCTCTCATCAATTCATAATCCCCGAACTACCGGGTAAATGTTCTTTGCAGCCACGACTTGTGTTTCTCGCCAACCAGGCGGAACAAGACCACGGAAATATTATCCAGCCCTCCCCTGTCCTTGGCTCTTTCTATCAAAGCTTCGGCGCAGCGATCAAGATCAGTTTCATGCATCCTGATCAAGCTCTGGATTTCATCATGCTCCAGCATATCGGTCAATCCATCTGAGCACATCAGATACAAATCTTCTTCATCTGTATGGTGAGTATGCAACTCGGTGTATACCTCTTCGAGCGTACCGACTGCTCTGGTGATCAAATTCTTGATCGAAGAATAACGCGCATCTTCTTCCGAGATCAGACCTGCGTTGATTTGCTCCTGCAACACGGAATGATCCTGGGTCAGACGGCTCAAGTTACCGTCACGGAAGCGATAGGCGCGCGAATCGCCAACATGGGCGAGCAAAATTTTGTCTTGCAGACAGCATGCCACCACGACCGTGGTGCCCATGCCTGAACATTCTGGATTGGTTTGCGCCGCATACAACACATTGCGGTTGGCCAGTTCAACAGCCTCCGTCATCCAGCGGGCCATCGCCAGTGGCCTTGGCCCCATGGATGGAAACCAGATGGCATCCATCTTGCTGCACAAATATTCTGCAATGATTTGCGCAGTCATGGCGCTGGCGATTTCGCCCGCGTTATAACCCCCCATGCCATCAGCCAGGATCGCGCAGCCATAATCTGCACAAACGATGATGGCATCTTCGTTGTGCGACCTGACCAAGCCCGTATCAGAGAGGGCGGCAAATTGTAGAACACGCTGGTATGGCATCAATAAACGCTGGGAATAATCCTGGAGTGTATAAATTTATAATAATTTTCAGATCGTACTGCTGGTGCTTACTGTCTCTTCTTCAGACGTCTCCTGGAAGTTTCTTGTTCTGCTTTTCATCAGCAAAGCGACCTGTCCACGGTCAATTCAATTGTGAACTGTCAATGACACTTAAGCTTAACATTAAGGAAATCTATTTGCACGGATATCCACAAGAAACCCCGGCATAAGTAAAAAAGAGTCGCAAAATCTGCGACTCTTTTTCATCTCAAGCTTGTTTACAGCATTGAGCTTACAGCATGGCTTTCAACAAACGCGCCATTTCTGACGGGTTTTTAGTGGCCTTGATGCCGCATTCTTCCATGATGTCGAGCTTGGCTTGTGCAGTATCAGCACCACCAGAGATCAACGCGCCAGCATGGCCCATGCGCTTGCCCGGAGGCGCAGTCACACCGGCGATGAAGCCAACGACCGGCTTCTTCATGTTGTCGCGTACCCAGTAAGAAGCATTGGCTTCATCCGGACCACCGATTTCACCGATCATGATGACGGCATCGGTATCTGGATCATCATTGAACATCTGCATGATGTCGATGTGTTTCAGACCATTGATAGGGTCACCACCAATACCAACAGCAGAAGACTGACCCAGACCCAGCGCAGTCAATTGACCCACTGCTTCATAAGTCAACGTGCCGGAACGGGAAACCACGCCGATACGACCTTTACGGTGGATATGGCCTGGCATGATACCGATCTTGATTTCGTCTGGTGTGATCAGACCTGGGCAGTTAGGGCCGAGCAATTTTGTCTTGCTACCGGACTTTGCCATGCGGTCTTTCAACATCATCATGTCACGGACAGGGATGCCTTCAGTAATGCAGATTGCCAGGTCCAGGTCAGCTTCAACAGCTTCCCAGATGGCAGCAGCTGCGCCTGCTGGTGGAACATAGATGACGGAAACTGTCGCGCCAGTAGCTGCTTTAGCTTCGGATACGTTAGCAAAAATCGGGATGCCTTCGAAATCTTCGCCAGCTTTTTTCGGGTTCACGCCAGCGACGAAACAGTTTTTACCGTTTGCGTAATCGCGGCACATGCGAGTATGGAACTGGCCAGTTTTGCCAGTGATACCTTGGGTGATGACTTTAGTGTCTTTATTGATCAGGATGGACATATCTGTTCCTTGCGATTATTAAGCTTGAGCTGCAGCAGCTGCAACAACCTTCTGTGCTGCTTCTTCCATCGTGTCAGCCGCGATGATAGGCAGGCCAGAGTCAGCCAGCATCTTCTTGCCGATGTCTTCGTTAGTACCCTTCATACGCACAACCAGTGGTACTTGCAGGGAAACTGCCTTGGATGCAGTGATCACGCCTTCAGCGATCACGTCACAACGCATGATGCCGCCGAAAATGTTGACCAGGATGGCTTTCAGACCTGGGTTTTTCAACATGATCTTGAAGGCTTCAGTCACTTTTTCTGCTGTCGCGCCACCACCTACGTCGAGGAAGTTGGCTGGTTCGCCGCCGAACAGTTTGATGGTATCCATCGTTGCCATCGCCAGACCAGCACCATTCACCAGGCAACCGATATTGCCGTCGAGGGAGATGTAAGCCAGGTCAAATTTGGAGGCTTCGATTTCAGCTGGGTCTTCTTCGTCCAGATCGCGGTAAGCCACGATTTCTGGTTGACGGAACAATGCATTCGCGTCGAAGTTGAATTTCGCATCCAGTGCGATAACCTTGCCGGAGCCTGTCAAAATCAAAGGATTGATCTCAGCCAGGGAACAGTCAGTTTCCATGAAGGCTTTGTACAAACCTTGCAACTGTACGCGTGCATCAGCGATAGAGCCTTCAGGCACACCGATTTTGCGGGAGATGTCGTCAGCTTCAGCATCTTGCAAGCCAGCAGTCGGGTCGATTGCCAGGTTGTGGATCAGTTCTGGATGTTTTTCTGCCACTTCTTCAATATCCATACCGCCTTCGCTGGAGGCCATCAAGACCACGCGCTGACTGATACGGTCAGTGACCATACTGACATACAGTTCTTTTTTGATGTCCGCGCCTTCTTCGATCAACAGGCGACGAACCTTCTGACCTTCAGCACTAGTCTGATGCGTGACCAATTGCATGCCCAGAATCGCGTCAGCGTATTCACGCACTTGTTCCAGGGATTTAGCGACTTTCACGCCACCACCCTTGCCACGGCCACCGGCGTGAATCTGTGCTTTAACAACCCAGACTGGTCCGCCCAGCGTTTCAGCCGCTTTGACAGCTTCGTCAACAGACAGGCATGGAATACCGCGTGGTACTGTCACTCCGAATTTGCGGAGGATTTCTTTACCCTGATACTCATGAATTTTCATACGACTTCCCTTCAGACACTGAGGTATAAATAATTAAACAAACAAACTAGCTGGGTGATTTCGCGTCAGGCGATGCTTTTGCCCAACGCGGGTAATATTGAACAACCGCCGGCCCGTCAGTACGAAGGGCGTGACAGCGATCAAGTTGAAAAGGTTGCTGCGCCTGCTGGCCACGATCTGTGGCCCCGTCGCGGGTATCGATCACATCCCCGGCAAAAGCCTGGACGGCAGCAGTGGGTAGAATTTGTGCCATTTCCGTCAGATGGGTGCAACCATGCACACCAGCCATGCGCTCTTTCACGCCCTGGCGGAACTGCCGTAACAAATTCAAACCGATGAGTTTTTTATAATCTGGAGTAATGACTTCGCAATAGCCCGGATAAGGCACAGCATCCGAAGACGCTTCCACATCAACGATGGTCAATTGCAAGTCTATGGTAATGCGCAGGCTGAGATCATGCAGCGCGCTGCCATTGGGGCGCACGCCGGATGCGAGGGTAATATCGCGGGGCTTATAGTCAGTGATACGGGCGTCAAGATCCCACAATCCATCTTCGCGCGCGAACGCTTCGATCTGGATAGTACGCGTGTGCTTTAAGGCGCGTCTGTTGGTTGACGAAGATAAGGGCATCATGCCTGCTGGCGGCTAAACCGGAATACTCAATAAATAGCCACAATTGCGTGTCGTTACCGCAGCTTCTACGATAACAGCCGCTCCTGCGGCCCTGCAAAAAAACCAGCAGAGTTTAGCACAGACCAGCCGCGAACTCATCATATGACTACAATTTAAGCAGTTTTGTGAGTATGCTTATGCAGAAATCTAAGCAGAAAATTAAGTTTTTTGTGGTTTGGCAAGCGAAAACATGGCGATGATGAGATAAAAGTTTGCTCTTGCAATACCGATAAGCAATTGAAGGAAGCACTTAAGCATGTCGTAAATTGTTGTCTATTTCAAAGTCCAGTCCAAAGTTTCTACTTCAAAAGGAAGGACTGGACTCGTCAAGTTAGGACTTATCAGTTCTAAACCTGAGCTTCAATGATGTGAATATCCTCCCCTTCGTCATTCCTGCGCAGACAGGAATCCATCGTATTAACACCTGTGGAGCCAAATCTGCCGCGATCTTGCTCAGGATTTCTGAATTCATGCAAATAAATCAAGAATAAACAAAATCAAGCAACGCCGCTGGACCCCAGCCTGCGCTGAGGCGACATGATGGCAACTGTGAGCATGTTGAAATGGCGAATACTATTCATCATCCTCATCTCGCGAAACCCGCATCGCCGCCTGCGTCGCCCTGCTGGAAAACCCCCTTTGCTGCAAAAACGCCGCCTGCTTCATTTTTTCCTGATGATCCTGCGGCGCATGCCGGAATTTTCTGTGCAAGACCTGAACCGCCCTCTCGACCTCAGATTCTTTTAACTCTTCCTTCACGTTCTCTATATCCTGCGCATCGAGGCCATGGCTTTGCAGTTCCGCCAGAATGCGGTTATTGCCAAACCTGGCCTGCCGCCGGTTCACCAAGGATTCAGAAAAACGCTCGCCAGACAAATACTTTGCTGCTTCCAAAAAGTCCAGGACAGCGCCAACATCGTCGCCCTCCTCCACATAACGCGCCAGTTTGCGCTCCAGCTCCATGCGGCTATGTTCACGCATGGATAAATAACGCAAGGCACGGGCTTTCAGACTAATGGTGGGTTTCTTCATACTTTAAAAGCGAAAATGCCGGTTGGTAGCTACCAACCGGCATGATTCAAGACGATGTCGCTAACAGTGAGCTACAGCTTATTCAGCCGTTGCCGCTGCTGGCATTAACAAAGGGACGCCCAGATGCAAGCGTACTTTGTTTTCAATTTCAAATGACAGCTCAGGACGTTCTTTCAGATAAGTACGTGCATTATCCTTACCCTGGCCGATACGTTCGCCATTATAGCTATACCAGGCACCCGCTTTTTCTATGATCTTGGCATCGGCAGCCAGATCCAGAATTTCGCCTTCGCGTGAAGTACCTTCGCCATACATGATGTCGAAGTGAGCTTCTTTGAATGGCGGTGCCACCTTGTTCTTGACAACCTTCACTTTGGTTTCATTACCCACCACTTCATCACCCGACTTGATAGAGCCAGTGCGGCGTATATCCAGACGTACGGATGCATAAAACTTCAGCGCATTACCGCCTGTCGTAGTCTCAGGACTACCAAACATGACACCAATCTTCATACGAATCTGGTTAATAAAGATCACCAGGGTATTGGTACGCTTGATACTGCCCGTCAGCTTACGCAAAGCCTGGGACATCAGGCGTGCTTGCAGACCAGGCAAAGAATCACCCATGTCGCCTTCAATCTCGGCACGTGGCGTCAATGCTGCCACCGAGTCAATGACGACCAGGTCAACACTGCCGGAGCGTACCAGCGCATCCGTAATTTCCAATGCTTGTTCACCCGTATCAGGCTGAGAAATCAGCAAGTCAGACAGATTCACGCCCAGTTTTTGCGCGTAACCGACATCCAGCGCATGTTCGGCATCGATAAACGCACAAGTGCCGCCCAGCTTTTGCATTTCAGCAATCGCCTGGAGCGTCAATGTGGTTTTACCAGAAGATTCAGGGCCATAAATCTCAACCACGCGGCCACGTGGCAAGCCACCAACGCCCAGCGCAATATCCAGACCCAGAGAGCCAGTAGAAACAACCTGCACCTCTTCCACCACTTCACCGTCGGCCATACGCATGACCGAACCTTTACCAAACTGCTTTTCTATCTGTGCCAGCGCTGCTGCAAGTGCCTTTGCTTTTTCTGAGGCATTTTCTGGTTTCTTATCGTCCATACATTCTTTCATTCAATAAGCGGCGGGTGGAAAAAGGAATACAGGCTTAATTTCCTGCGATTTGCAGTACTGTATAAAAAAACAGTGATTTATGCAAGCGACTTTTACATTGATTGCTGAACAGGGGATTTTACAGCGAAGTGCTGATAATTATCCGTTAGTTATTTATCTAATAACTTTCTTGGTGGTCGATTTTAACAGCCACAAAATACATCTGACCAAAGAATTGCAGTTGGTCGTGAATTCCACGCTCTGATTCAGCCGACAGCACCTTTCCATTGCTCCCGCTCACTATGCTGCAGCCTGTAACGAAGGCACAGGCTGTGCTTTATCGTCCACCACATTGACCACATTGACTAATGCTGCGTCAAACTGATAAGCACTCGCCTCATGCATCATCCATGCTCCGTCACCGAGCAAATGCAGAACATGGGTATGGTGCTTCAGCACGGCGGGGCGATGAGCGATACTGATCAGTGTAACGCCGCTCTCTCGAAGCCGCGTATACAGAGCCGATTCATTGGCACTGTCAAGCGCGCTGGTTGCTTCGTCGAGCACGACTATGCCAGGCATATGGACCAGGATGCGGGCGAATGCCATACGCTGCTGCTCGCCGACGGACAACAGCTTTTCCCAGTCACGCACAGCAGATAGACCGCCTACACGTTCGGCCAGTTGCGGCAGGTAAACCTGATCCAGAATCTCCAGCAGTTGCTCGTCGCTAAGGTGCGAGTCCGCACTAGGGTAGTTCAGTTGGCTGCGCAGCGACCCCATCTGCAAATAGGGTCGCTGCGGCAGAAAGAAGAAATCCTCCAGCGGCGGATGATAGATGATGCCGCTACCGGTGTGCCACAATCCTGCAATCGCCCGCAATAGCGAGCTTTTGCCGCAGCCACTGTCCCCGGTAATGAGCAGCGCCTCACCTGGTTGCAATGCAAAGCTCAGTTCCTTGATAAGCACACGTTGCGATTGCGGTGGACACAGCGTGACTGATTCCAGCGTGAGCTGGGTGCCTGGGCGTAGTTGGATACACATGGCCTCGACATCAGTTGCCGGCTCGGGTGTTGTCTTGGGCAATACCAGGTCAGACAGTGTCTGCAGGCGGCCTACGCCTGCTACGAAGCGGCTCAGGCTCTCAAAGTTTTCCACGATTACACCCACCGCCCCGAGCACGGCAGCAAATGCCCCGACCGCCTGCGTCGCTCGCCCTACCTCCAGCTCGCCTGATAAGACTTGCTGAGCAAGTATCGCCACCGGCAACACCAACGTAAGCTGACTGAATGTGCGCTGATACAGATTAAGTGAACGCTGCTTCTTGATCAGCTTGTCGTAATTCTGGATGACACGGTGAAGTTTACTATTGATGTGCGCACGTTCCTGCGCTTCGCCGCGGTAGAAGGCGATCGATTCGGCATTTTCGCGTACACGTATCAGGCTGTAACGGAAATCCGCCTCGCGCCGCAGTTGCCAAAAATTCAGATGTATCAATGGATTGCCGAATGCATAAAGCGCGGCGCCGGTACCGATGAGGGCGTACACAACTAATACGCCGACCAGCAAATGGGAAATCGACCATAGCACAGCGCTGAACGCCACGAGCTGCATGGCAGATCCCAGAAAAATGAGCAGGAAATTGATGGACCTGCCTGTAAAGGTATTAATGTCTTCGCTGATGCGCTGGTCCGGGTTGTCCAGGTCGCTATTGGCACCCAGTGCATAGTATTTGCGATCTTTAAGATAGCCGTCGAGAAAGCGTCCGCTGAGCCAGCGTCGCCACTGGTTCCCGAACAGGTCGCGCATGTAATAGTAGAAAGCGTAAGTTGGCACGGCAAAGGCCAGCACCATCAGGCAGGTTCGCACGGACGCCCAAAAGCGCACTCCTTCCTTTGCCGCCAGTGCTGAAGTCATTTCTCCGGCCTGATCGTTCAGCATCACTGCAAACTTGGTTTCAAACAGCATCAATACGATCAGCAGCACCAGGAGCATCCATGCTCTCTTCCATTCTTCGCCCAGCCAGTAAGGTTTGGCGACATCAATGAATTGCCGCCATGCAGAGAGTGTCAAAAATGCGGTGCGGCGCTTCTTGTGTGGTGGTGGCACAGCATCAGTTTCCACATTGGGGTGCGCGTCGCCTAAGATAGTCATGGTCAGATTCTGTGTATATAGGATTTTCTTCAGTATGGGATCTGACGCGATGTCGTTCTGTGCGGAAACGGACATAATCCTGCGTGGCTGGATGAAAAACTGGGGAATTGACGATACGAGGCACCGATGTGTACTAGCCGCGCTACGTAGCAAGTTTGGCTGCAGTCAAATGCAAACAGACGTAATTAGAACTCAGTTCATGAATAGGGAGAGATACGTTCTGGCAAACTTGATTGTGGTTGGCAGTGTCAAGGATGGCGAATGATCAGGCTATGAGATAGAGATACAGAGAGGACAATCAGCTGACGCGCTACTTGACGCAGCACTGGCGTCAGGTAATTTTGTAAATCCATTCACCGTCAATCATGTGCCTGCAACGAATGTCTTTGCTTTGCTGCACTACCCTTCCTGAACGTCAAATGTCTGGAACCCCATTGCCGCTCAGTAGCTTTTTCGACAAAAAGACGATAGTCATTATCTTCCTGGAAAAAGCGGTATAGCCCTTCAGCCAATTCACTATGGCCTCGAATACCCCCCATAAATTCTAACGCCTCCGGTACCTGGCGGGTGTTTCGCCCACAAGACGTGTAAATAACCGGGAAAAACTGCTGACATCGGAATAACCAACCTCTGCAGTAATACGAGCGATGCTCCAAGTTGTGTTGCTCAACAACTGCTTTGCTTTTTCAACCCGTGCAAGTTGCAGCATATCTAGAGGTGATTGCCCTGTTTCAACTTTGATCCGCCTCAGCAAGGTACTTGGACTTATATGAAAAGTGAGCGCCAGGCGATTAAGGTCATACTCGTCGGCCAATCTCTCACTGAACCAGAGCTGCAATTGTTGTGAAAAAGCTGGCAGACCTCTCTCCATCAAAGCGCTATCGACAAATGGCGATTGGCTGGCACGCTGATTTGATAATAGGGCGACCCGTGCGGTGGCAGTTGCCACTTCAGCACCGAGCGTGCGCTTGACAAGCTGGATGGCAAGATCAAACGATGAGCTGACTGCTCCGGTAGTCATGACTGCGCCGTCCTCCAAAAAAACTGCATCCGCTTGTAGCCTGGTCGCTGGATACCGCCTGGCAAGCTCCGGGGCAAACAGCCAGGCAGTTGTAGATTTGCGGCCATTTAGAAGACCAGCCTCACCCAGCAGGAATGCCCCCACACATGCGGAAGCAACTGCAGTTCCTGCAGCAAAGGTCTTTTTGATGAAAGCAAGCTCGCGTGACAAAGAAGCCAGTCTTTTGTCCCAGTCAACATGGCGGTTTATTTCAAGCCCCGGCACAATGAGTAAATCGTATTTACCTGCAGGGCGTTTAATTCCAACAGAAATTCCACCAGCGATCTTGATGCTTTTCCCCGCGAGACCAATCAGCTCTATATCAAACGCCGGCCCCTTGCGCGCCTTGATATCCAGACCAAGATCCATTCCTATCCTCAGGACATCGGTGATGCCGAACACCTGAGACCCCGTACAGGCTTCGTACACCAATATAGCTATCCGCAAGGAGGTTGAATCTGTCATGACGAGCATCTTTGAATTTTGACGAAATTGGCCATAAAACAGCTGATATCAGCATAGTACTTGAAGGTGGAAAGGATAGACAATAAGCTTATCTGCAAAGCAGGGGCTGGCAGAACACCATTCATCTTCAAGGAAAGTATTGCTATAATCTCGCCTCAAATTATTCGAATTGCCATTGCACCCTTCGGAATGATTAACTGTCACCTCATTATTGGTGAAACTGGCTGCATCCTAGTGGATGCCGGTCTGCCAGGATCAGAATCAAAAATAGGAAATGCACTAAAAAAACGTGGCCTTACATTCAGCGACATTAAACTCATCGTCATCACCCATGCGCATGTAGATCATGCGGGAAGTGCTGCACGGATGCGCGAATTGTCAGGTGCACCGATTCTTGCTCATGAGGGCGACCTTGATTATTACCTTCAAAAGAAGAAGATGACTTTTTGCGCGACGGGATGGTTTGGCCGGCTATTTCTAAAGACAGGCTTAATTTTGCAGCCTTACGTTCCATTTACACCTGACATTTTATTGAAAGCTGGCGACGTACTCGACTTGGCCTGTTTTGGAGCAGCGGGCACAGCCAGGCACACCCCTGGTCACACAGCAGGTTCAGTTTCAGTTCAGCTAGATACCGGGGACGCAATGGTCGGAGATTTACTTGCATCTGGTGTATTGCTTGGCGGGCTCATCAGGACTGGACATGCAATACGCCCGCCATTCGAAGATAATCCAAAAACTGTCTCTGAAGAATTGAAAAAAATGCTGGTTTCAGGCAGTAAGCGTTTTTACATGGGACACGGCGGACCATTGATAGCGCCGGAGGTTCATCGGCACGCGCAATGCTTGCAGTCATTGACAGTACAAAAAAATGATTCCGCAGCTTGCTAACTAGCTTGAGGCTGGTTTGGTCTTTTTCTCCTTCCAATGAAGAGCGCTCCGGTCGAAAAGTTGACCGGACCATCAAAGCACTACCACAGCGATACCTTGCTCACGCCTTGGTGTTCCTGCGTCCAAATGAATCGCTGATCACTTTTATGAGAATTCGCAGGCTGAGAGTCTCAATGGACGGGTGCGACTATTCCCTCGAAACCGTGCCATCCCCATACTCTTCTACAGCAGGGTCCAGATTTTCCGGTGCATGCAGTATCGAAGGGCCTCGGGAACATGCCTGCCGGGTCAGGTATTCCGTCAAGCCTTCGGTTAGCACTGCGGGCGGAATCGTCGCCTGCATTTCGCTCAGTAACTCTTCCGTGGCTCTGACTATCCACTCTACCGTGCGATACTTTGGCGAGACGATCTGGATGTTCTGTGCATCAGTCTGGTCAAAGAAGCCGTGCTGTAGTTTATGTCTGACGTAAGAAAGAGCAGTAATACCAGGAATGGTGCGCTGTTCCAGATATGCCTGTTTACCCTCCTCATCATAACGGACGACGATATCCGGGAATTCGTATCCCTCATCTTCCAGCAGCGCTTCGCTGACGATGCCTGGCAACAAGGGGCGTGCGTCTTCGTGTCCCACCTCGAACAAGAGGATTTTCTTGAGCTTCTTCAATTCTTTCTGCTGTTCTGTATCCGTCTTTTGAATGGCAATAGTCGGGAAGTACTCGCGGATGAAGGCATTGGATTTGTTGATCAGTTCATCCCTGTTGACCTCTGGGCTATGCTGGAAAAACCGGTCGTCCATGTCCATCATCTTCCAGGCGTGGTTCAGGTCGTGGATGAGGAATTCGAGTGGAGATTGCCAGAATTCATCGACATAGACAGGCTCTGTTGATACGCCGATAAAATAGATAGGCGTACCCCTTATTTTCATGAGGTCAGTGGCAGAAATATTATCGAAAGTCGGGATGATGATGACTTCAGGAATCCGGCGCATCAGCTCTTCATAGCGATACCAGTATTTTTTTTGGAAATGGGTACTCAGTTTTTTCTCTGAGCGACATGCAATATCGAAGAAACCCACTGCTTCGAACAGTATACGCAAGGTCGGAGCATACGGACACATTGCACCATTCTGTATCGTGACGTGGTGGAATTTATGCAGCAGTTGATCACGCATAAAGGACAGTGCCGCATTATCGCGACACTTCTCATCCATCTCAGGGAGTGTCATCTGGCTGCGGAAATACTCGACCACTGTCAACAGTTCCAGGACTGGGGTATCCGGGCTATTGTTATTCAACTGAAATCGCGTTCGCAATTCACGGTATAAGTCCACCGGGTTTTTGACCCATTCGCGTATCCATTCGTGATGGGAAATGCCCTGCGTTTTTGTAAAGTTTTTCGCCAGCAGTGCAGCGGCGATCTGTTTGTGATGACCAAAGGCAAAGGCGCCTTCTTTCGCGTTCGGCGTTGTCATCACGCTCTCGGGCAACCACCTGCCGTGAATACCTTTGGTGTCGGCAATTTCGACGAGAAATCCGATCGTATCGACGATATGACGCGGGTCTGAAGGGACAGCAATCTCTTTGAGATGGTCGCGATATCCGTGGGTAACGGTTCTGTCCATGTAGATGCGGGCTTCGTTTTCCGTTTCCTTCTTTGCCCCGTCTTTTACTTCGCTCCGCACAAAATAATATTTCCGTCCGCCCGCTTCTGCAATCCCGTATTCTGGTGCTAAAAATCCGAACACTTTGCTGCCAGTTACCCGGAGTGCTGCAAAAATATTTGCTGGAATGCCAATTTCGTTTTGCTCATCTTCATCTTGTAGCAAGCCGCCCGGCAGAGACATGCCTTCAGGGAAAAATGCCCGGTCCAGGACAAGAAATTCCCGTCCATTTTCTCCATCGCGCATCACGAGCACATCAACCGTCTTGCGCACCATGACGCCCTGATCAATGCGCTGCTTGGCCTGTACTTGAAGCTGTTGATCCGACAATAAGGCTTTTACTACCGCCGACTCACTGGCCAGGTTTACATATTTAGCGATGCTATCTTCGATACCATTCTTGCGGACGGGATCACGCAGACGATGGAACCAATAAATCATATACAGCAGCGATTCTGCATACAGGCTGGCCGGGTAGTTTTGCGTATTGAGGCTTACCGAATATTTATTCAGTATTGCAAGAACGATTTCCGCTGCGCTATCTGCCTGCGCATCTGAGAGCGGAGAAGAAATTTGGGCGGTCATTTCTGGAGTCGGCGTAGATGCGTTCAATGTCATATTATTTTCCGTAAGAATTGCTCATGTTGAATAATCGCATTAATCTTGCCGGTCAATCGCACCTGGAACCAGCCATCATACCGTCAGATAAAGATATACGGTATGAAATTCCCGTCAATAAAGCCAGAAGCGGTCGAGTCTGGCCTGGCCTGAATAATCCAGCATCTAGTTGCCTTCAGTTGCCTGCAGGCATCTGATTAAACTGACAGCTACATCAAGTATATGCTGGCGTACAATAATAGAAAGCCCTTTGAAGATTTGCTATTTCTTAGTCAAGCCTGGATGTGGCGCGAATAAGTATAAAGTAAGTATAAAAACGGAGGCAATACGTGACTTGGTTCGCATTGAATATCAAAAGCGCAGGGTGGCTTATTCTGCTCGCGGCCTCCTTGTTATTTTTTTCCAGGCCTGCCAGTGCGCAGAGCCTGATCAGGACAGCGGCGCAAGAAGCGTCTGCCCCAAAATTCATCGCTATAGTACAAGACGGCAAACCTGCTGTTGGCGGTATATGCATTGATATCATGCGGGCCATTGAAGCGGTGGAGCCTGACATCAAGTTTGTCGGCGACCAAAACTGGCTGCCCCTGGTCCGTATCACTTCTGGCCCCATGGACGCCATTTGCGGCATGCTGCATACGAAAGAGCGCGCACTGCTCTACGACTATATCGATACCCCTATCTTCTCGGTCAGTTATCTGTTGGCTGTACGCGCTGATGACGACATCCAGGTGAGCAGTTGGGACGATATACGCAAGTTGGGGAAGGACGGCATCATCTTGTCCATGCACAACCATGCCATCAATGATCGCTTGAAAGATCAGGGTGGCTTGCTGGTAGATTCCAGTGCGGTATCGTCCAAATCCAATCTGAACAAACTGCTTGCCCGCAGAGGCCGCTTTTATTGTCACCGCTCGCCCGGTATCCTGGCAGAGATACGCCAGGCCGGGCTGGAAGGCCAGATAAAACTGCTACCCAAAGTAATGCTCAAAGATGAGTTCTATATGTTGTTGTCAAAAACTTTAGCGCCTGAAGATGCAAGGAAAGTGAAAGCCGCAATCGCCTTGCTTGAGCGTCAGGGAACATTGGCAAAATTATTTGAAAAATATCAGGAATAAACAGATTAACGGTGCTTTCAGACCTCTATCGCTTTATCTCTTCACCTTCCTTTATCTCTCTTTACTCTTTAATCGCGATTGTGCAAGCTGTCGCGCCCTGTACGCCTTCGCAAACTGGGCTGCGGCTTGCATTGCACATCATCTTGCCTCATGCCCTCTGTTGATGGATTAAATTCTGGTAATACCACTGATGCAAACCGCCTTGGCTGGTCTGGTCAGAGATCAAAAAAGCACCATGTAAAATCTGCATTTGCACCTCAATTGCATCGCATTTTGTTGCCTTCCAACCAAGTGGTATTTAAGTGGCAAGATAATAACAAAACCAGTTGACGCGCAAATTCAGGACCCACATGCTTAATTTTGAGCGGCTATTTGCGGCTAAGACAAGCCACTCAGGAATGTATTTTTGGGAGTAAAGACAAGTTCAACATTCACAAAATCATGGGGGGAGACGGCAATGGAAAATACAACTTTAAGAAACCTGATTCGTAACATGCTGCTGTGCGCGACCAGTGGTGGTTTGCTGGTGGCATGCGGTGGCGGCAGTGACAGTGCTGGTAATGGAACTGGCCCGGCAAGCACACCACAAGCGCCGCCTGCTGTCGCTTCTACGGCTTGCTATGCCGCCTGGGATGCAGCAACACCTTATTACGGCGGTGCGCTGGTCAGTGCGGGCGGTAATAATTATGTCGCGAACTGGTGGACGCGAAATGAAAATCCTGCGACCAACAGCGGGGCCTCTGGCAGCGGCAAACCCTGGACGGGTAAAGGAGCATGTGATGCCACACCAACGCCAACGCCAACGCCTACCCCCACTCCAACACCAACACCAACTCCTACACCAACGCCCACACCTACCCCGACACCTACGCCCACACCAACGCCGACGCCAAACTGTTCTGCCTATGTCGCTGGCACCCAATATGTGGCTGGAAGAGTGGTCAGCAATGCAGGCGGCTTTTATCGTTGCGATGTGGCGGGATGGTGTTCTACCGGTGCATCGGCTTATGAGCCTGGTGTAGGCTGGGCCTGGAACAGTGCCTGGACATCAGTCACATCGAGTGCCTGCCCAACACCAACACCAACTCCTACGCCAACCCCTACTCCGACACCAACCCCTACTCCGACGCCGACGCCGACGCCGACGCCGACGCCAACCCCCACTCCAACACCGACGCCCATCCCCGGTCTGGCCAAGCATGCGCTGGTGGGTTACTGGCATAACTTTACCAACCCCAGCGGCAATACTTATCCTATCTCGCAAGTCAGTAATGACTGGGATGTCATCGTGGTTTCGTTTGGCGATAATGCTGGTGGTGGCAATGTGAGTTTTACGCTGGACCCCGGTGCTGGCAGCGAGGCGCAATTTATTGCGGATATCAAGGCCAAGCAGGCACTAGGGAAAAAAGTGGTGTTATCGCTGGGCGGCCAGAATGGTTCCGTCTCGGTGGGTTCAGATGCAGAGGCGACCAACTTTGCCAACAGCTTGTACGACATCATGAGCACGTACGGTTTTGACGGCATAGATGTGGATCTGGAAAATGGCGTAGCACAGGGCGCACCTATCCAGACTTATTTGCCGATCGGGGTCAAGAAACTGAAGGCCAAAGTTGGAGCGAACTTCTACCTGTCAATGGCACCGGAATGGGTCTATGTGGAAGGTGGTTTTACTTCGTATGGCTCGATCTGGGGAGCTTATATCCCCATCATCAATGCGCTGCGTGATGAGTTGACTATTCTGCATCCGCAGTATTACAACAATGGCGATATTTATACACCTTACCAGTCTGCGCCACTCAGGGCGGGGTCGGCAGACCAGTTGGTGGCAACGGCAAAAATGCTGATTGAGGGCTTTACCTATGGCAGCAATACCTTTGCTGGCCTGCGCCCTGACCAGGTTGGTTTTGGTGTGCCGTCCGGGCGCAGTTCAGCCAATTCTGGCTTTACCACTGCGGCTGATGTCAGCAATGCGCTGAACTGTTTAACCAGGTTGCTGAACTGCGGCACCATCGTGCCCAAACAGGCTTATCCAAACTTCAGAGGGGTCATGACCTGGTCTATCAACTGGGATAAACATGATGGCTATAATTTCTCGGCACCGACCAAGGCTGTCTTGAATACTTTGCCTTGATGCAAAAATGCGCCGCCGGTCGGAAGACGGGCGGCGCAGTTTTACTATACAAAAAACTTGTCGATCAAAAGTCGTGATTAGCCGGGTAATTGCTGAAGAAATCATTATCCCAACGGAAATTCGTCGCGGCGATGGTGACAGAAATATCCAGAGATTCCACGAAATGCCACCAGCCCACAGGCAGGAATAATATCTCGCCTGGCTCCAATATGCATTCGAGCACAGGCACATCCCGCATCATGGGGAAGCGTGTCAAGTCGATGTTGCGGCCATCGACTGGTGTAAAGCAATGGCGCTCATTTTGCAGTTTGGCGAGGTGACATGGCGCGATGAGCTTGACGCGCTTGCGCCCCATGATTTGTATCATGAAGTTATTGGTCAGGTCATGATGGAACGGTGTAATCGTCCCTGCCGGGCCAAACCAGAAAAAGCCTTGCTTGCCCTGGTCTGTCTTCAGATATTCAGGCAATGAGGGTACGTCTTCCCACAGTTCATTAAGTGCCTTGCGGTTGCTTGAATCGTTATTGGCGGTCATATACATGTCATTGCTATGGCCGCTTTTTTCCACCAGATCGACATACTCACCAAAGCGCATCTGGCGTTTGTGGGCGATGCTGTTCATTTCGTAATTGGCGTCGCTATTGCGGCCAAATTGCACTTCTACCTGGCGTTCAGAAAAATGCGCGCGGAACCAGGCCAGGTTCCAGCGGCTGCGCGCCGGGCAATCGTCCAGCATGCCGGTGATAATGACGGGGCGGTTTTGCTGATAATAGTCATGCAAAAACTGTTCGGTGGATAACTGCTGTTTGCGCTCCAGCGCCATCGGTTTTATCTGATCAAGTTTGGCGGCGATGGCCAACACCCAGTCACGCTTGTCGAGGCGGTTCTTGAGTCTTTGTACGCCTTGAAAATAAGGGCTGGACAGCGCGGCACTGATTTCCAGCCTGGCTATGTGCAGACTGAAACCATTCTTTTGCAAGACGTTTTCCAGGGTTGCCGGATGTGCTCCTAGTAGCAGATTTTCTGCAATCCAGCGACGCCAGTCATCGCTCATTGTCTGTGCTGCCTGTGCCTGCTTGTGTAAACCGAGTTGTGCATTCATGTGCTTTCCTCTCGCTGAAAAACTGCGGATGTGATTTTTTTCATTATCACACCCGCAGCCATAGACTACTCGTTAACTGTCACAGTCAACTATTCAGGATTACCGTCCCTTCCAGACTTCGCTACCGAGAACGCCGTTGGCATCACCATCCAGTTCCCAGGTAAATGCGCCACGCAAGTTCTGGTCACGTACATACTTCATCTTGATGGCGATGACAGCCGGATCATCATAACTCCACCATTCGCCATTGTTGGTCAACAGCATCAATTGCTTGGTCACCGGATGCAGGGTGCGCGTACCGGTCTTGTTTTTCAAGACCTTGTAGTCTTCTATCCCTGCTTCATAAGTGGCCGGAGCTGGGCCACCAGTTCCCTGATACAGGCCATTCCCATTTGGCCCGGCACTGACGCCTTTCCAGCCGCGCCCGTAGAATGGAATACCGAGCAAGATTTTATTGCGTGGCATACCTGCTGTGACCAGGGCCTGGATGGCGTCATCGCTATTGTACTTGGCAAGCACACCCGTGGATGGGTCTGCACTATCATGGTACAGCGGTGAGTGGAAGTTGGTGGTGTTTTCCCACCCGCCATGGAAGTCATAGGTCATGACATTCACCCAATCCATGTACTGGCTATACAAGGCAGGTTCGGTCTGGGCGATCTTTTCAGTGCCCGCGCCGATCGCTGCAGTCAGCGCATAACGCTTGTTGTCGAGAGCCCCTTGCGCATCGAGCTGCGCGCGGAATTCTGCCATTAACAAGGTGAAGTTATGCTTGTCATTAACAGCATCAACCGTGTTGTATGGCTGCCCGCCACCGCCTGGATATTCCCAATCGATGTCGATACCGTCAAACACGCCCTTGGCAGCACCTGGACCACCACGCCCATCCTGCACCGGCAAATCACCCGCGATAAACTGCTTGACGCAAGACCTCGCCAGTTGCTTGCGCAAGGCATCCGTCTTCGCTGCTGCAGAGAAGAACTTCGACCAGGTCCAGCCACCGAGTGAAATGAAGACTTTGAGATTTGGATGTGCCGCCTTGAGTAATTTCAGTTGCGCAAAATTACCGGTGAGTTTGGCATCCCAGGGGATGGTTTTGCCATCGACGGTGCGGGCAGGCTGACGCTGATAATCAGCAAAGGCATCGCCACCGGTACCAGCATCAGCAGGGGGCGGGTTGTTATTACCCGTCTCTGCCTTGGTGACCATATCACATTCATAGCCGCCATTTTTTGCATACACATTGCCGAAGGCATAGTTAATGAAGGTCAGTTGATCAGCAATGCTGGTCTGCACACCATTGACTGGCGTCTGCGTGGTATGAATATCTGCTACCTCATAGGCGCGGCCATACACGCCCCATTGCGCAAAGTAAGAACCGACTTCACGGCCACCGACAGGCGTTGGCGTTGGTGTCGGTGTCGGTGTTGGTGTCGGTGTCGGTGTCGGTGTTGGTGTTGGTGTTGGTGTCGGTGTTGGTGTTGGTGTTGGTGTTGGTGTTGGCGTCGGTGTTGGCGTTGGACATGCACTTGACGTCACCGAAGTCCAGGCACTGGTCCAGGCCCAGCCTACACCAGGCTCATAGGCAGATGCGCCGGTAGAACACCAGCCAGCTACATCGCAACGATAAAAGCCACCTGCATTGCTGACGACACTGCCTGCCAGATAACTGGTGCCCGCCACGTAGGGCGCGCAGCTTGGCGTCGGTGTGGGTGTTGGCGTCGGAGTTGGCGTCGGAGTTGGGGTCGGTGTAGGCGTCGGTGTGGGCGTCGGAGTTGGTGTTGGGGTAGGCGTGACCGCACTTACTTCCCATGGTCCCCACTGTTCTGTACCAGGGACATTGCCCTGGGTCCACCACTTGGCCTTATACGTGATGCCTTGGTAAGTGACACAATTGCCTTGTGTATAAACTTGCGTGTTACTCCATACAGCACAACTGCTATCTGCCATCTGCGCCGGTGGCATTGCCATATGTGAGCCTGTCTTGGGCGTATCGCTCAGGTTGCTCGTGTTGCTCCCTCCACCGCAAGCCGCCAGCATGCTGCCGACCAGCCCTAGCATCAGGTAATTCGCGCGATTTCCAGTTCTTTGTCTCATCCTATTCCCCCAGAGGTGTGAATAAACGAATGCCCCAGTTTTTCGAGGTCATTTTCGTGGTTTAGGCTTCATTCTGCGTAGAAACCTTCGGCTACGATGTTGCTTAAAATTTGGGCAGTCAAGTGGTTTTTTTGAAAAGAAAATATTGCTATATCAAAAGAGTCCAATTGGGAAAGATAAATGTGTGAAAGCGGGAATTGACGGGCAAGATGAGAAAAATATATCTTGATAACATGATACCAAAACAATACCAATTATTATCAATACCCTAAGTGGTATTGCTCCAACAAACAGCATATTGATTAAAAAAATTTAGGTTTGATGGAAAACTGTCTTCCAACAATGATTCCCTGAGTGAAGATGCTGATATGCAATATCTACCTGGTCGAGGCTAGCCCAATTTTTGGTCGACGCGTTCAGCGACGTCTTTTTTTCAGCCTGTGGTATGCCGCTTCCATAAGGATGGCAAGACAATGACCACCACTGATGTTGGCGTATCTATAATAACAAGCCGGTATTGAGACAGAAACCTAGCCCCGACCACATACTCATCACCAGTAATATCTCAGGCAGATGAGCGCGCAGCGGCTTGCGTCGTATCAGCATCATGACCGCCATCAGCACAGGCAAAAGCATGCAGGCTTCTATCAGCAAGTTGCGCCAGAAGGCATAACTGATGATGCCGGTATGCGAGGCACCAGGCAGGAATGCCAGGGGAAAATAGAATTCAGTCTTAAGCAAGGGCCACAATAAGGGTAAGGCGCGGCCTACTGCCATATCAAGCAAGAGGTGCGAACACGCAGCCAGAGACAGTATCCAAAAACCTGGCATTGCCTTGCACCTGGGCCAGCAACGCTTTGCCAGCAGCCACACCGTGCTACTCAGTAGCAGGCAAAACAACAGTGAATGCGTGAAGCGCTGTTCGTAACGCAGATGAAAAAACCAGATACCGAAATAATCAAAATCAGGGGCAATCGCCAGCAAGACTGGCAAGCTCATACTGATATGTGGCCGGGGCTGTGGGCCTGTACGGCAAAAATATAGCGTCAGGCCAGCGGCGACATGGGCCAACAGTGAAGACATCGGTGAACGTGGCCAAATGGCAGCTATTGGAGATGCGCCAGCTTAGCTTTGCCGTGTGAAGTGTGTATGCGCTGGGTGTGAAGTGGCTGGAATAATGCGGGCAATTCCCATTCAAAGCGAAACAGGTCGTTCACATTCTCGTTTTCTGTCACTTCTGGTTTGATGGCTGCGCTTGCTCTTGACGCCGGGTGCTACACTGTTTTCCATTCAAATGTGGGGAAGCAATGATGGGCAGTGGCGCAGGCAATTTCATTTTTAGTCTTTTTATCTACGTCTGGCTCTTGCCAATGACGCTGGGGGTTTTGCTTTCCCTGTATATTGCCGGCAAAGGAAATCGCCTGCTGTGGATAGTGCCCATGATCATACTCAGACTGCTGAGCGCGAAACTCTTGAATCTCATCGGCATAACAGGCCAGAAAAAAATGGATCTGCTGGCCCTGTCGTCTGAATGGATGATTGCAGCCATCCTTATCCTGGGTGCTTGCGGCTTCAGAGTTCTGATGATGCGCAGGAAAAAGAAAGTTGATGTACCGGCGACTTAAATCTCCAGGCTGACATACCTTACTTCCAGGATTGCAAGCTCTGCGGTTTCAATGTAAGTCTCACCCCAGCTTGCGCCACGGATTCCCCTGCTTCTTGACATAATGGTGATAGACATAGGACCAAGGCATAACAAGGTAGATCAGGACAACCGCGCCTATCGCCATCACATTGGGCAATAATTTTTCGTCGAATGTGCCATTCAGATAAAGCGGCAAAGGTACAGCGACTAACCACATCGTTTTCCAGATCAGTTCCCACATCAGTATGGGCAACATCTGCAAAGGATAACGAATGCCTAAGGCGCAAAGTAACCAGAATGCGCCCATCATGCAGGTTTGCACACCATGAAAAAATCCCCAGGAAGCAATCGGTTTTTTCGATGCAAGTACTTCTGGCCATAATGTTAAAGCAAGTCCGACGACAACCAATAAATAGATGGCACGCAGTGCATAAAGTCGGATGTTGGAAATGTCGTTCATCGTGTAACTCCAAATTGCTTTCGTTAAAATTGACGTGTTAGCTCGAATAAATTATTTAAGTGTTTTTAATTGTTCTTCCGCATCAGCACGTGCTTTTGGAGATAATAAGGGTGTGAAAGCAAGTGCTTTTTCGAAGGACGCAATGGCTTTATTTTTGTCACCTAATGCCTGCCATGTTTTCCCCAACCGGTACAACACTGCTGCTGTCGCATCGATACTTAGGGATTTTTCCAATTGAGGCAGTGCTTCTTTTAATTTACCTTGTTCTTGTAATGATCTGCCAAGCCCAAGATAGGCGGCTGAAGAATCGGGGTAACGCTGAATCATTTCGCGAAACACTTTTTCTGCATCGGAAAATTTCTTCTCTTTGATCAATGCCAAACCTATCTCGACCAAGATAGCTGACTGCAATTGTGCCGCTGCCGGCGTAGCACTTGCATCGACCGACAATGCGCCGGTGCGTGCTTTTTCCATATCGCCGTCCTTTAAATCAAACTTCGCCTGCAGTAATTTTGCAACTTCCGGGCTTAACTTTTTGGTCTCAAGGATCAGTTCTTTGGCCTTGGAATTACTACCACCCAGAAAGCCCGGCACCTCCAAATAAAAGGACATGAGCGAACTGGCCGCGATAAAATTCCTGGGGTCCAGTTCAATCGCTTTCTTGTACGAATCGCGAATTTTTCCTATCGAGCTGATGCCAGGCATCATGCCACCTTTTTCTGCTCTGGCACCCAGTACATTGCCTAGTGCTTCATGACATTCAGAATTTTTTGGATTACCCGCGATGCATTGTTCTGCGATTTTCACGCCCTCATCGAAACGAGTCGCTTTAGTTTCGATTAAAATTAAATCAATCCTGGCTAGCAAAGCATCGGCATCATTCGCGTTGCTTGCGAGTTTGCTACTGACTGCACGTTCAACTTCGGCATATTTCTTTGCTTTGATGAGTGAGGTGTATTCATGTCCCTGAGCTGATTGCATGCTAAACACTGACGTCAACAGCAGTGCCAATATGCCAGACCGACCTGGTGAGAAGTGAGAACGTGCGGAGCGACTCATAATAATGTCCTGAATGAAATGGGTGAAGATCTGGCGTTTCCGCTTGACCGAAGAAGCCCACATCATTCGTGAGGTATCTTCAAATCGTGATCGATGCTGAAGTATCCTGTTTTCAACTGACGGGATCGAGCAGAAAAAGACGAACGACGGTCTGGTGATCCTGAGTGACGGAAAAACGTCTGTGCCTTACATTTGCGTGTAAGGACGACTCTTTTTGATTGGTGGCGCTAGCAGTCTTTTGGATGCAGAAAGCTGAGTCAGCGTGCACGCCCCTCTGGGGAGCCTAAAGAAAAACCACGTTCTTTGAACGTGGTTCATTGACTTCTGACCTGGAATAACCGTGGCTCTGTACTTACATTTGTTTGAAATGATGCAAATAACTGCGGCTCACTGGCAGTTTTTCAGTCCGTCCTTTCATCGACACGGTGGCTGTTTCGTTCTCGCCACGCGTTACATGGCAGACCTTGTTCATATTCACCACCACCGAGCGATGTATTTGAACAAAGTGGGTGCCATCCAGTTGAACGAGTAGCTCTCTTAGTGAGGTGCGTATCAGTGCTTCTGCAACTTTGCCTTCATCATCACGCCAGGCAATTTGTGTGTATTTTTCATCAGAGCGCAAGAAGTCAATATCTTCGACTGGAATCAGGCGTACAGACTGTCCTATCGACGCTTTAATCCAGCGTAAAGGTTCTGGCGCTGTTTTCCTTTGCAAGCGCGCCTCCAGTTTATCCAATAGCACGTCGATGTCAGGCGCTTCGTGAGCAGCGCCTAAACGCTCACGCACCCGCATCACGGTCTCGACCAGTCGTGCCTGATCGACGGGTTTGACCAAATAGTCCAAAGCCCCTTGCGCAAAAGCCTCTACCGCATATTCGCTATAGGCCGTCACAAAGACCAGGTGCGCACCGCGACCAATCTGGCGCGCTACGTCGATACCCGATATTCCCGGCATATGGATGTCGAGAAAACACACGCTGGGTTTAAGCTCCTTAAATAGTTCTAGCGCTTCACGTCCATTGCGCGCTAGTGCCACGATCTCCAATTCTGGCCAGGTCTCAGAGAGCAAGCGCGCCAGCGAGCTACGCAATAAAGGTTCATCGTCAGCAATTAATGCCGTTGGTCGGGTTGGTTTCATTGTTACGCCCCCTTGGACGAAATTGTTGTTGCGGCTTGCATTTGGGTCGGGAAATCAATTTCTGCAAGAAAGCCATGCGGTTCGAGCGAAGTCAGACTCAGGTGCGCTTGATTTGAAAATAATAATTGCAGACGTTCGCGCAAATTCGCCAAACCAGTTCCTAGTCCCTGACTACCCTGGCCACCTTGATTGGCGCCCAGCCCAATACCAGTGTCACTCACTTGCGCTATACAGCGTTCGCCTTTGATCCGCACCGTGACATTAATTTCGCCACCTTCTTCACTCGGGTCAATGCCGTGCCGCACCGCGTTTTCCACCAGTGTCAGCAGAGTCATGGGCGGACATTGCACCTTTAATGCAGCCTCATCGACCTTGATTGAAAATTGCATTCGATCAGGCATACGCATGTGCATCAATTCAAGGTAAGCACGTACCAATTCTAACTCTTGTCCCAGCGTCGTGGCAGCGTTATTCAGGTTTGGGACAGCAGCGCGTAAATAGGCGATCAAACTATTCAAGACCTGTGATGCCTGATCAGATTGGGAATCCACCAGTTCACGCACGTTAGCCAGGGTATTGAACAAAAAATGGGGTTCCACTTGTGCCTGTAATAAACGCAGACGTGAATCAAGTGCGTCTCTTGCGAACTCACTACGCTCCAACTCAAACGATAAAGCCTGGCGCTGTGCCTGATCATTGATATGGCGATACAAGGCCGACATCGCTATCCATGGCGAAAATAACAGACCAGCACCGATCATTTCTCCGAATCCTGACAATTTCGACTTAGTTTCGTACCAGGGAACGGGGTCTCCTAAGGTGGTCAGCGTATAAGCGATCGCCGCTGCAAACGGCACCACAATTGCCACAGCAGCAATCTGAAGTACCCAGCGTGCCATCCAGCCTGGTAATCGCTTCGGCCAGCGTTCGAAAAGACCGAATACGGTCAATTGCATCATGGCTATCATGACCAAACGGACAAATATCGTAATCCACCATGCAGACCAGGTCATTTTCATTAAAATGCTCAGAATGAGGCAGGCAAAAAGAACCACCTTGACCCGTTTCCAGGCATACATAGCAGGTAGTGCTGAGGTAGTGCTATTTGACTCTTGATTATTCATGGTTGCCACTTTAAAAAATGAAAATTTGCCACACAAGTAGTGCGACTGACAGCGCTCATCTGACCTTCTCCAAGACAAATGATGTGACCAACAAGCGAAGAATATAAGCAGCTTACACTGCAAAGCAAACACAGGAAACTCTTTGTGATCAAGCACGTTTTCCTTAGTTTGAGTCACGTTTTGCTGCGATGAAGTACAGATGACTTCTAGCAAAATGCGCAAGGCTTCACATGAAAATCGCCTGCCAGCCAGCCGCTGGCATGATCAGATTATCTTTGGCTTTGGCAACAAATTTGGCGCAGTGGGCTTTGTTTTTGAGGGGGCGGTAGCATCACTGTTGGCAGGTAGTTGCTGCTCTTTACTGCCTTGGACCAGCACAGCCTGGTTTTGCCATGCGTAGCAAATACCTTTGCTATTCACCAAAGGCATGAACAGGCGCAGAAATCTGTAGCCGCCACGGCATTGAAAGCAGCCATGCAAGAAGAAAAACCTACTGAAAAATTTGCAAAAAAAGCACTCCCACCCATGCGTTGATACCGCATCGGATACTTATTGACTGACTTACCGCCGGGCCGCCCGTAGCGTTTTACGCCAGCACAGGACACGACGCATCAATACGCGAAGGCAGCGCTGCTGACAGCACATTTCTCCATCACAACCCCGCCACGACGGTTATGATTGTTAATCCCCATCACGCGGCCCGGGCATGTTGCGGCCACTCTGGTGCAGCACCAGGCCACTGATCTTTCCATTGGCCTGACGCTGGAAGCTCAGTTGCGCATCGACGTCTTTCAGGAAGAATTTGTCTGCAGCCTCGGCATAGATGGGATTGCTGCCCTGTCCCGTTGCCTGGGCATATAACTGACCGGATTGCTCACTGATGATGAGCTTGAAACCGGGGGCGAGGGTGTAGCTACCCACATATTGTTTGAGTTGCTCTGCGGGGAGTGTGATCTCTGCGCGTTTGGCGGCCTCTGTCGCCAGCTCACCTATGCGGTGCGCTGGCGAGGCATGGCCATTCTGGTGCAGGGTCAACGACTGTATCTTGCCACTGGCATCGCGTTCAAATTGCAGGCTGGCCTCGACGATTTTATAGAAGAACTCGTCTTTCTTGCGCGGGAAGATAGCGGCCCTCTCCTGCCCGCTGAGTTGCGCCAGCAAGCCGTCTGGCCCGGCGCTGATGCTGAGGATGGCACCGGGCGCAAGCTGGTAACGGCCTGTGTACTCCTGCAATTGTTGTGCACTAAGTTTTTTTTCGTTCACATTGCTGGTATCGGCTGCTGGCATTGCTGGTAACAGGGCTGCCATACCTATGTCATCAACATTGACGGCTGCATTTGCCAGCACAACGACACCGCGCTGGCCATCTGCAGTAAAACCGATGAAGGATGCATAACCACCCGTCATGCCGTTATGCAAGACCACAGTCTGACCGCGCACGCTTTGCACATGCCAGGCCAGGCCTATCTGCAAACCCGGCGTGCCGGTAGGGCGTTGTGCCTGTTGCACCAGTTGCAAGCCAGCAGGTACTTTGACATTGGCACTGTGCATGTGTGCCTGCAAATAGCGCAGCATATCCTGTGCGCTGGATCGCAAAGCACCTGCACCTGCGAGTGTGGGCATGTCCCAGTTGGCGACAGTCTTGCCTTGTGCATCATGACCAGTCGCCAGATTAGCTTGCATGGAGGCAGTCAAGGCGATGCCGGTGTCTGCCATGCCTAGCGGCTTGGCAATGCGTTCTTGCACCAGTTCTGCATAAGACTTGCCCGCACGTGCAGATAGTGCCTGGCTCAGCAAGCCAAAGCCGAGGTTGGAATACTCATACTTTGCGCCTGGCGTGCGTGTCAGTTGATAGCGGTGCAAGAAGTCGCGCAGATTGCTCTCGGTGTAATCGGCGTACGGGTTGTCCGGTCGCTTGGGCATGAGATTGGCAGGCAGACGTGGCAAGGCCGAAGTCTGGGTAGCAAGGTCCAGCAGAGTGATGGCGCGGCCCTGATAATGCGGTATGGAATATGCAGGCAGTAAGCTTGCCACTGCATCGTCCAGCTTGAGCTCGCCACGCATCTGCATGTCTGCCAGTAGCAATGCCGTAAAGGTTTTGCTGACTGAGCCTATTTCAAAGACCGTACTGGCATCTGGCAGATGCGGCTGTGCTTTACCGCTTGTACCGCCTGCACCATTTGTGACCAGACCAAAGCCCTGTATTTTTTGCTCCTGCCCATTCACAGTCACGACGACCAGACCAGGAATGGCAGCATTGCTGACGCGGGCCGTGGCGACTTTTTGTACGGTGGCTGTGTAGTCTTCTGCTGCAGCGACCGGCTCAAGAATGAGGAGACTACATACCGCGAGCAGGGCTGAAGAGATTTTCATAAAAATTCCTATAGAGATTCAAGCACTACAAAGGATTATGTCGTCCGGCGCATACGATGCGGTAGAAACCGGCAGCGCGATGATTTTCAAAAGATGATCATAGTACAATAATTAACAAAAAAAGTACTTTAGATACATTTAACACCAGTCAGCGCGAACAGATTTTTTGCATCCAATGAAAAATTTGAAAAGTTAACTTGTCAATGACATACTCACGACAAAATTTCCGTCTCGTTCAGATTTCTGTGCTGAGACATAGACTTCATACCTGGATCTCACCATGCAAAAAGTAAAAGTCTTCCTGAGTGCTGCCGTGCTGATCAGCATCCACCAGATCGCCTGCGCGCAATTGCTGGCTTATAATAATAAGGAACAGATTCTTGGGGCTGCGGCTATATCGCCTGAATCTGGCGGGAAGCTATTAGAGAAACTAGTTTTGCGCTGCTCACAGTATGGAGATACCACCCGGCTTGCAGGCGAAACCGCAATGAATGCATGGAAGCAAAGACACCAGAATTACCTAGACGAAAACAAGATCGTCCAACAGGAGATTATGGCATTTGTCGAACGGGCTACGGTTCCAGAAGCGCAAAAAAAAGACCTCAGAGATACATTTGAAACAGGTACCAAAAATATAATTGATGCTCAGTTCAAAGCGATGGAAGCACCAATCTCTGCAATGCCTCAAGTTCAACAGAAAGTATCCATCTGCATGTCTTACTTCGATTCAGTCAATGCAGGAAAACTGGACTTAAAAAATAATGATCCTGTAGTCACAAAATTTCTTGACGAACGCATTAACACACGAAAAAAGAAACTTAACGACCAGAGTCCACAATAAACTCTGCTCGTACGTTTGTTATCTTTAAGTGTAGACTCCACGAACAGCCTGGGTGCAGTTATTATCACAGTCAGCTCCTTGGTTACAACACCTTTATTCATCTCAGTCCAGGCTTTTTCACGGCAGGTCGTGCTCACATGAATATCGCCTGCCAGCCAGCCGCTGGCATGATCAGATTATCTTTGGCATTTGCCACATCTTTAGCGACAAATTTGGCGCAGTGGACTTTGTTCTTGAGAGGGTCGGTTCCATCACTGTTGGCGGGCAGTTGCTGCTCTTCACTGCCTTTGACGAGCACAGTCTGGTTTTGCCCTGCGTAGCAAATACCTATGCTATTCACTGAAGGCATGAACAGGCGCAAATACCAGGGCACCAGTTCTTTGATGGCCAATTGTGCAGCGTCGATACTCTCGCTGATGTCGGCATATTTAAAGACATCCTTGGGTAACTTGGGCACCAGCAGGACATGGGCCTCCATCGAACCTTTTTTCTGGTTGGTGACAAATTCAGCACCCTCGGCATAGGCTACCGGGTCCAGAGGTACGGCAATGTAACCTGTTGATGAGATGTCCAGTTTTTTTCGCGTTTCTTTACTGTCGAGGTAAATATCCAGATTGGGGATAGGCGCATGGGTCTTGTTTGAGATGACGCGGATCAGAATTTCCACCTTGTCCTTGCTGGCCGCCCTTACTTTGGAAATCAGCTCATAGGCGGTTTTATAAGGCAGGATGGCCGGGTCTCTGACGGCTTTGACTTCGACGCTGGGCAGCTCGTCAGTGGCCTCTGCTGCACTGGCCGAACTCGCCGAACTCGCCGAATTTGCTGAGCTGGCAGCAACTGCATTGGTGTGGGCAGTGCCCTGTGCCTGAGATGGGCTGATCATGACCAGCGACGCTAGCATCAACGCGAGCATGGCGGCATAAGGGGTGGGGGTAGTAACAACAGCACGCATGGAGAACCTGTCCTTGAATTTGATCCTGCTGACCAGGGATGTACCAGCCCTGCCCATCAGTAACTACCTGCGGCCAGCAAAGAATGATGCTGGCAGACACAAGCAAAACACGAGTTCAAAGTGTCCCCCACTTTTGCGTGTGGGTGCTATATTTTTGAACAAAGCATCATGATGCTATACCAAAGGTATTGAAAAGCAGAACCAAATTCAGGTTATTTTGCCTGCAAGCATTTATTTAATCTCGACTGCCTCTACCCGTATCAGTTCACAGGCACCGGCCCCTGTGTCTTCCCTGGTCAGGGAAGAGCGCCAGCGCCAGCCATCGGCTGCTTTGGCCTCGACGAGTTGGCCCTTGATCCTGACGACCTGACCTACGCGCACCTCTTTCAAGGCTTTTTCCACCGCTGAGGTAGTGGGGATCAAATGCATATTTGCGCTATGACTAGCAATTTCAGAGGCTGGGCGGGGTGGTTCTTTTTCCCATCGATAAAAATAGAAGCGGTTGCTCTGCCCTATCGATAGTTTGTCCAGCACGGCAGTATCTGACATGGCCCCCCAACCCAGCGCCAGGTCAACCGGGGCAAGTTGGGCTTCGCGGTCAGAAGAATACGTCTGCTTCGAGAGTACCCTTGCTTCGACGGTAAAGTCTGCCAGGGCTGTCAGATTGTAATTGTTTTGTTCATAGACCGTGCCCTTGCTAAGCATGGTTTGGACAGGATCATTGGGGGCAATGCTGCCAGGCGGCACCGGCAAGGGCCGGTTGCGCCAGTGCTGGACTGCGAAGATCAGGATGATTGCGGCCAGTAGCCATTTCCAAAAGGACATAGGGATCTAGACCTGTGTATTTGCACAAGATTTCACAAAATATTTAAGACTTGCATCTTATTCGAAATTGTTTCTCAGGTATATTGTCTGCATCACAACTCAAGCAACGCTGCATATCATGCACCGGACTACACATGTACCATGAAGCAAGAGATTTATTTCTGCGGTGACACCCATGGCAATTTCCAGCATGTGATTGATGCCGTGCTGGAGAAGCGCCCTGCTGCCATCGTGTTTCTGGGCGATTTACAAGCCAGACAGCCCCTGGAAGTGGAACTGGCCACCATCATGGACCTGACCGAGGTCTGGTATATCCATGGCAACCATGACACCGATACCGATGCCGATTTCGATCATCTGTTTGGGTCAGCCCTGGCGCATCGTAACCTGCATGGACGTGTTGCCGAGATTGCCGGGTACAAGGTTGCCGGTCTGGGTGGGGTGTTTCGCGGCCATATCTGGATGCCACCAGGAGCCAAGAATTTTCACACACCCAGGGAATACACCGTCAAGGCCGGGAAAGACAACCGCTGGCGCGAAGGCTTGCCACGCAAGCATTACAGCTCCATCTTCCCTACCGATTACAACTACCTGGCCAGCCAGCGTGCCGACATCCTGGTGACCCACGAGGCCCCCAGCGCCCACCCGCATGGTTTTAGTGTGATTGATGAGCTGGCACGCAGCATGCGCGTGACCCGCAGCTTCCACGGCCACCATCATGACCGCATCGATTACAGCAACCACCAGGATCGCCTGGGATTCAGGGCCCATGGAGTAGGTCTGTGCGGGATCAGCGATATCAACGGCGATGTCGTGGTGGCGGGCAAACACGATCATGAAGTGCCGTGGGCAGTATTGAACCGGCGCAGGCCATGAGAAGCAGCCTTACTTCATAGACTGCCCTGCTATCCTGACTTTACCGCGTCGCCATGACCAGTTAAGGTTGACGCCCAGACTAGCCAGCACGATCAATACCAGACCCGCCATTTGCAGCAGGCTGATGCGCTGTCCATACACCAGATAATCCACCCCCACCGCCATCGCCGGATAGATAAAGGTCAGCACCGCAATGGCGCTGGTTGGCATGTTGGGTAGTGCGCCGTAGATCAATACATAGGCCAAGGCAGTTGGCATCAGGCCCAGGCCAATTAGCCAGGCCCATTGCTGCACCCTGATGCCATCCACCGGGATAGTAATTAAACCGGCCAGCAAGACCAGACCAACAATACAATGGATCAGTGCGATCAGATGCGGCGGCATATTGCGCATGGCGCGTGTGGTCAGGGTGACGCCAGCGTAAGCGCATGCACCTGTCAACGTCAGAAGCAAGCCCGTCAGGTATTGCCCACTCATCTGCACACCACTCACTTGCAAGCCACAGGCCAGCACCAACCCGGCAAAACCCAGACATATCCAGGCCAGTTTATTGGCGGCGATTTTTTCACGGAATAACACGGCCCCCAGCAACAAGACAATAAATGGCTGTACATGAAAGACAATGGTGGCGACAGAAATGCCTATACGCTGTATGGCCGCAAAAAAAGTGACCCAGTTCACCACCATCAGCACACCGCCAAACACCGCCAGCCCCAGGTTCTTGCGCGATAAATTGGCGGCGATGAACATGCCTTTATAAGCGCAATACAGCGCCAGCGCGATGGCGGCGAACAGGCAGCGAAAGAATACGGTGGTCACCGCATCGAGGCCAGCTTCATGAATAAAGACGCCCAAGGTCGCCAGCATCAGCATGGCAGTGATGTAAGCCATTGTGGCCTTGCCGTTGTATGGAATGATGGCCGTTGGCGCAGACATGTTTTGCTCTCTGAATGACTATTGCGCTATCATGGATTTTACCCATGCATCAGACAAGCTGATTAAATTGAACTCATACTTTCGAAAAGCTGAATCATGAATTTCCCGGAACTCAACCTCAGCCAGTTGCGTACCTTTGTGCTGGCCGCCGAACGCCTGAGCTTTGTCAGTGCAGCAGAAGCCGTGCACAGGTCACAGGCCGCTGTCAGCATGCAGATCAGCAAACTCGAAGCCAGCCTTGGCCAGCCCCTGTTTGAAAGACACACCAGGCGTATCGCCCTGACGCTGGCCGGTGAAACCCTATTGCCTTATGCACGCCAGCTTTTGCAGACAGAACAGGCGGCACTGAATGCCTTGCGCACGCAACAAGTGGTGGGCAAGGTGGTACTGGGTTCACCCGACGATTATGTATCCTCGCTATTGCCCGCCGTGCTGGAGAGGTTTTCAAAAAGATTCACTGGCGTAGAAATAGAACTGGTGTGCCTGCAGAGCGTATTGCTGAAACCCTTGCTGAAGAAAGGTGTGATCGACCTGGCCTTCGTCACACGGGATGAAGATCTGGATGGTGCCTTCATACGCCGCGAACCCATGGTCTGGGTAGGTGCAGAAAAACACGCTGTCTGGAAAAAAAGCCCGTTGCCGGTCGCCCTGTATGAAAAGGGCTGCGTCGCCCGCGCCCATACCCTGGCCGCACTGGATAAAAGTCGCCTGCCTTATTACTCCACCTACAGCAGCCCCAGCCTGCTGGGCATACTGGCAATGGTCGAAGCAGGCCTGGCGATTGCTGCGCTGGCAGAATGCAGCGCACCTGCCCATCTGGTGCGGCTAGGGAAGGCAGAAGGGCTGAAACCGATAGCACCGCTGGACATAGTGCTCATCAAGGGCAGGAAAAATAATTCGCCAGCGGCAGAATGTCTGGCGAATGAGATCATGCAGGGGTTGAGTGAGCGGCGTGGGGCGTAGTGCGAACTAGTTGATTGCGTCAACAACGCTGTGGCTATCAACAAATTGCTCGAAGCGGATGATCTTGTCACCCTTTAATTGCCATAGATGGGCGACTCTGGCTGTGAAGTGTTTCTGGCTTGCCTTGTGGGTGCCGGTATAAGTGCCATAGGCCACCACCTTGTCACCGCTGGCGACGTAATCTTCTACGGTGAATTTGTAGTCTAGCCATTCTGTGGCGAGACGGTAGAAGACGTTTTTTTGTATGTTAGCAAAGCCAATATAAGTACCAGCATAGGGAAAACCTTTCGCCTCTATCCAACTGGCGTCTGTCGCCAGATAGCGCTGGAGGTTCTTGCCGTTTTCTTCCGAGGTCTTGCCTTCGTATGTACTTTTGATGATATCGAGGTTGCTCATATTTTTTACGCTTCGCAGGTAACAACATGGCGAACCATCGTTCGCCGTGTTTGATAACGTTCTAGTGAATTAACTGACCCAGACTCACCACTTCATCTCACCTTTATTCACCTTGGCACCGATATCCAGAGACAAACCTGGTGGCGCATCAGGGTAAGCTTTTTTCATGGCATCAATCAGCTCGGCACCAGTCTTGGTCGCCGCTGCATTTTTTTCAAACGACAGCAGATAAGCCTTGGTATAAGTGATGGCGCTGATGTCAACGGCGGTGCCGGATTTCATGTGGCCGGGTACGACAATTTTTGGTTGCAGGGCTACCATTTCATCGAGTTGTGCTACCCAGGCGCTGCGTTCTGCCACGGTCTGGGTATCTGCTGTCCATACATGCAGGTTGCCAAAAACGCCGATGTTGCCGACGATGGCTTTGATGGAAGGTATCCAGAAATAAGGACGGTGTGCCAGCAAACCCTGGTTGCCACGCAATTCGACCACCTGGCCATCCACGGTCAGGCTATTGCCGTTCAAGGCTTTTGGCAGGACGGGTGTACGTGGTGCATTCGCGCCCATTTTGGGGCCCCAGAAAGCGACTTTACCTGCAACTTTGGCGGTCAATTTTTCCAGCACGGCAGGTGTTGCGACAACATCGGCTTGTGGAAAGATTTCTTTGAGGGTTTCAACACCAAAGTAATAATCAGGGTCGGCCTGGCTGACAAGGATGGTTTTGAGTTGTTTGCCGCTGTCGAGCACATTGGCGGCGATGCGCAGTGCATCTGCACGCGTGAAACCGGCGTCGATGACCATGGCTTCTTTCTCGCCATAGACCAGGGTGGAATTGACATTAAAGCTATTGCCGTCAGCGTTATAGACTTTGACTTGCAAGGGTGTGGCTGCCTCGGCAGAGGCGAAAGTAACAGCGAGGGTAGTGGCCAGGATGGTAGTGCGCAGCATGGTGGGCTCCAGATGAGTATCAATTGAGTTTCGGGTCATGAACCTTTAGCGATTCAGTGCTTGCAGTGTAATTTCAATTTTCAACCAGATAAACCCGCTAAAATGCACATAACTGTTTCAAAATTCGATCAAATAAGAGGGTAATGATGGACAGATTGACAGCAATGCGGGTGTTTTGCGAGGTGGCGACCAGTGGCAGCTTCAGCGCCACGGCAGACAAGCTGGACATGTCGCGGGCGATGGTGACGCGTTATGTGAGTGAGCTGGAAGGCTGGCTTAATGCCCGCCTGCTGCAAAGAACCACGCGCAGCGTGACGCTGACGGATGCGGGCGAACAATGCCTGCGCCGCAGCCAGCAAATGCTGGCGCTGATGGAAAACATCGAAGAAGAAACCCGCAGCGATGATGCAGAATTGCGCGGGCAATTGCGCCTGACTTGCAGTACCTCATTCGCCTTTGGTCATCTGGCGCGTGTCATCAGCAAGTTCCTCACAATGCATCCCCTGCTGAAGATCGATTTGCATGTGGGTGACGGCACAGTCAACCTGGTGGAGGCGCGTATAGACCTGGCGATACGCATCAGCAGAGAGCCCGACCCGCTGTTGATCGCGCGGCCATTAGCTGTCTGTGATTCGGTATTGGTGGCCGCACCGGCCTATGTGCGGCAGGCTGGTTTGCCTTTACACCCACAAGACTTGCCTGGCCACCGTTGCTTAAGCCATGCCAATTATGGCCGCAATACCTGGCGCTTCATGCGTAGGGATGAGAGTGTGCAAACCGACATCGCCAGCCACTTCAGTGCCAATGATGCAACGGTGTTATTGCAGGCGGTGCTGGCTGGCTCAGGCATCACCCTGCTGCCAACTTACCTGATGGCAGACCATCTGGACAAGGGTGATTTGCAAATCATCTTGCCGGAATGGACAGCACCGCCCATGACTATTTATGCCCTCTTCCCATCACGCCGCCATTTGTCACCCGCGGTGCGTGCCTTGCTGGATTTTTTGGTAGAAGAATTTGCCGACCAGCCCTGGTAATTTGATTGCCTGCATGCCCCAACGATCATGCCAGCGGCTCTTGCTGCGTAGTGCAATGTATGCCACCACCGCCGGCGGCAATCGGGTCTATATTCAACTGCACGATGCGCCTGCCTGGATACAGGTCAGCCAGTTGTTTTTTGGCATAGCTGTCTGCTTCAGCATCGCCAAATTCTGGCAGGATAACAGCACCATTGCAGACATAGAAATTGATATAGCCTGCTGCAAAATTCTTGTTTTCAAATTCTGACCGTACTGACCTGGGTACAGGGATAGGGAAAACCTGCAAGGCCTTGCCCTGTGCATCACGGCTATTGCGCAAGATATCAAGATGGCGTTTGGTGACCAGGTATTCTGGCGACGAAGTATCATCATCCAGATTGGCAACTACCACACCGGGCCGTACAAAGCGGGCATAAAAGTCAGTGTGACCATCGGTGATATCGGCCCCGGCTATGCCCGGTAGCCAGATGACTTTCTTGATGCCGAGTACACGCAAGAGTTCTTTTTCGCATTCTGCTTTCGTCACACCCGGATTGCGATTGGCATTGAGCACACAGCTCTCGGTGATGATGGCAGTACCCTTGCCGTCAACTTCTATGCCGCCACCTTCCAGCGTCAAGCTACTGTTGATGAAGCTGCTGGATGTCTGTCTGGCCATGGCCGCTGCCACCTGGCGGTCCAGCGCAAAGGCTTGCTTTTTTCCCCAGCCATTAAAATTGAATCCCACCCCAGCTTTGGCACGGTTGTTTCCCAATGCAAATACGGCGCCAGTATCACGCAACCACAGGTCATTGATTTCTTGCACGATAAGTTTGATGCGCGGATCACATTTTTGCCTTGCCAAAGCCAGGTCTTGCTGGCGCACAAACATGTTCACGGGTTCAAACGCGACGATGGCATTGGCGATGCTTGCGAGGCAGTCGCGCACGGGATTTAGCAGGCGACGCCCCCAGATGGCTTCTGATGCGCCAAAAGCCATCCAAGTTGCCACATGTGGCTCGGCTTCATCTGGCATACGCCACGCTTCTGGGGCTACTATTGGCAAGTTATTGCTGTTGGCGAATGGGTTGGCCGCTGGATTCATGGTTTCTGAACTTGCTTCGCCACCACAGGCATACAGTAAGCCGGGTGCAAACACAATGGCACTGGTATGCATGGTCCTGGTCAAAAAATTTCTGCGTTTGGTATTCATCATTTTCTCTGGTTTCAGACTGATCGATAAAACCGGCAAAAGCATGCAATCATGGCAAGGCATATCACCGGTCAGGGAATGAACAGGATTGTCTCCGAATCAAATCATGAGAAAAAGCGATATTATTTGCTATTATTGATCAATTCTTCTCATATCTCATTCATGCAAAAAAGGAAACTCCCTTCGCTGACTTTGCTGGCTGGCTTTGAAGCGGCAGCCCGTCATGGCAATTTCTCCAGGGCGGCTGATGAGCTTCACCTTAGCCAATCCGCCATCAGCCATCAAGTACAACAACTGGAAGAGCAATTGAAACAGCCCCTGTTCCGGCGCGTAGGCCGTGGGGTGGAGTTAAATGTCGCAGGAGAGGTACTGTTAAAAAGCGTGCAGCGCTCGATGACGGTACTAAAGGCGGGGCTGGGTCAGATTGCGACATATCTTGACCCTGGCTTGGTAGTAGTGACCTGCCCTGAACATATCGCCCATGGTTGGTTGCTGCCCCGACTGGATGATTTGCAACAATGCCTGCCTGAATTGTGCCTGCTGCTATCAACTGACATGACGGCCCGCTTTGTCGATGAAGTAGATGTCGATATCAGTATCAGCGACCGTCCCTTGCTACAAGAAGGCCTGACTGAACTGCCCTGGTTGCAGGACAATTGGGTGGTTGTTGCCAATAAAGCGCTGGCTGGCCGCATCAATGCTTTGCCAGCCAGTGAACGTCACCTACACGCTAGCTTACTGTGCCTGGAACAAAGCCTGAGCGATGAAAAAACTGCGCCTCTGTTCTTGCAGGAATTAGGGTCGTTCCACAAGCTGGCACTGTTTGATGATCTGCGACTTTTACTAGATGCGGTACGACGGAGTCGTGGCATTGCCTGCCTGCCACACTTGCTTGCGGATGAAGGCTTGCAAGATGGTAGCTTATGTGTGCTGGATGGATATCCTCATATCCCAGGGCAGACCTGGTACTTGTCTGGCATGGTCTCAGAACCTAGGGCCAGCATCGTAAAGCAGGTATTTTCTTGGCTGCAGGATGAAGCAAAAAATTCAATCTGAAGCAGGAATTAAGCTGCATCACATACGACACACTCTCAACCATTCCGAGAAAAGTAAGCACGCATGACGTGCCGGGGCCAGCACATGAATTGCGGCCTGCTGCCGACTTACCTGATGGCAGACCATCTGGCCAAGGGTGATTTGCAAATCGTCTTGCCGGAATGGACAGCACAGCCCATGACTATCTACGCCCTCTTCCCATCACGCCGCCATTTGTCACCCGCGGTGCGTGCCTTGCTGGATTTTTTGGTGGAAGAATTTGCCGACCGGCCCCGGTAGCCCACTGGATCTACAATGGTTCTACTTGAGCGATGTACTACTGATTCCCATCTTCTCCAGGGTCAGAGTTTCATCCGCCCGGCCCCAGCCACCATCGGTCACTTCTTCCACCAGCACCATCGTGTAAGGACGCACGCCTTCGCCAAAATACTCGACGAACATGGCTGTGGTGCGGTGAATGATTTCTTCCTTGCGGGCAGCATCGATGATGCCTTCAGGGAATTTAAAATTTGCAAATGGCATGATTGTTTCCTTAAAAGTAAATTAGGCGAAACCGCCGTTAACACGCAAAACTTGGGAATTAACCCAGGCACCATCTGGGCCTGCCAGGAAGGCAACAGTAGAGGCAATTTCCGCTGGTGTTCCTATGCGTTCCATGGGGTTCATTTTGGCGATGTTGCTGACCTGCTCGTCGGTCTTACCATGGAAAAACATCTCCGTGCCTACCGGGCCAGGGGCGACAGCGTTCACCGTGATTTCGCGCCCGCGCAGCTCATTGGCCAACACATGCACCAGGCCTTCTACCCCCGCCTTGCTGGCAATGTAGGGACCATAAGCAGGAAAGGACTTGGCAATCACGCTGGTGGACAAGGCGATGATGCGCCCGCCTTTCTCTACATGCTGTGCAGCCTGCGCCAGCACCAGGAAGCTACCGCGCAAATTGATGGCGATGAGCTTGTCAAAGGCATCTATATTGCTGACGTTGATGGTCGTCATGGACATGCTGCCTGCGCTATTGACGACCACGTCTATGCGGCCAAATACTTCTTTGGCTGTGGCAAATAATTGTGCCACGTCTTCCGCCTTGCTCACGTCGCCCTGCACAGCGATCGCCTTCCCACCATTAGCCTGTATGGCGCTAACGGTTTCTTGCGCCTTGGCGGCATTGCCTGCGTAATTGACGACAACGGCAAAGCCATCCGCCGCCAGACGCAGCGAGATGGCCTGACCGATGCCGCGTGAACCACCAGTGACGATGGCAGTTTTAATAATTTCTTTGTTCATGGTTTTTTCCTTGATTCAGATTACCCAGACAGATGCGTCTGCCTGGAACACACTTTAACCATTCAACCTGACGAGATAAATACTGATAAACTCAGAACACAATTCAAACCAGCTCAACAATCATGGATAAACTGGACACCCTGCAACTTTTTACCCGCATCGTTGAAACCGGCAGCTTTAGCCGGGCGGCGGATATGCTGGACATCCCAAGGGCCAGTGCCACCCATGCCATCAAGCAACTGGAAACGCGCCTCGGCACCCGCCTGCTGGAGCGCACCACGCGTCAGGTACGTACCACGCTGGATGGCCAGGCCTTTTACGAACGTTGCGTGCATATCATCAGTGAGCTTGATGATGCAGAGGCATCCATGCGCCATGTGGCCGCCAACCCGCGTGGGGTGTTGAGGGTGGATATGCATGGCACCCATGCGACGCAGGTCGTGCTGCCGCGCATACATGAGTTTCGCGACCGTTATCCGGGCATAGACCTGGTGGTCAGTAGTGGTGACCGCCTGGTCGATCTGGTACGTGAAGGTGTCGACTGCGTGATACGTGGCGGCAACCCGCGAGACTCAACTTTGGTGGCACGCCGCCTGGCGCTGATGCCGCAACTACTGTGCGCCAGCCCGGCTTATCTGGCTAAATTTGGCACACCACACCATCCGGACGATTTGATGCTGCACCAGGCCGTCAGGTTTTTTTCCAGCACGACTGCGATAGACTATCCCATCGTGTTGAATATCGACGGCCAGGTGAAGGAATTTGATGTCGGCGGCTGGATGACAGTCAATGACGCCGAGAACTATGTGACCTGCGCCCTTGCTGGCTGCGGCCTGATACAACTCCCGCGCTTCCATATCGCCGCTGCCCTGCGCGATGGCAGCCTGGTTGAAGTGCTGGCCGACTGGCAAAGCCCGCCTCTGCCACTAACCGCGCTTTACCCATATCGTCGCCAGCTATCACCACGCGTGCGTGTGTTTGTCGATTGGCTGGTGGGTTTGTATGAGGAGAAGTTTGGGGTCTTGCCAGTGACTATGAAAGGAGAAATAAGCTGATGAAAATTCGTTTACCAGTCTTGTGGGGCAGGCCTGCTGGTGTTGATTACGGTGCAAAGCAATTAAAACTATCAGAAATCCTGCCAACGACAGGGCAAACCATTAATGCGTATTTTTCTGAAGATGATAGCCCGGTTTACAAAGAAAACCCGCATGTGCTGTGGACGCCACCTTTGACTGAAATGAATGACTGGTCAGATAACCCAAGTGAAATTCTACATAGTTACATTGTAACGGGGCAGGTGAAATTTCTACGTCAAGTACTGCGAGGTAATGAAGAAGCTACACCACTGGAAAGAATGATAGAGAAAAGTCTGGAATATGAGTTGCTCATCACGGATGTACAGCCAATTCTCAAGATGTGCGATCTGGTAAAAACAATGTCGCCAGAATTATGGCAAGAACGCTATGGCAGCAAGACGCTTTCAGGCCTCTTGCAAGTTCAAAATAGCAAAGAAACTTTGTTTGACTATATTAATGATACAGACTGGGCGAGAGTAAATTGGGCGGGGATGGCAAATGCAGGCAGTTATATTTTTCTGAGTTTCAATCGCCATGAATTGCATTATGAAACTCTGCTTCAACAAGAGGGAAATCAATTATTTGTCCACTATTTCAGCTTTACCACCTACCGTCAAAGCGACCGATACATCACTCGCAAAAAACTCTCGGCCAAAGAGAATGAAGGTATCAAATCATTGATGGCAAGAGCTGTCGCGCTCAAGGATAGCTTTGGTGATTACTTGCTTATTGATGTCTAGCCCCGTAGGTTGGGCCGGGCCTCGCTAGGCTACACTTCACCAGCCCACCACTGGGCCTGCAAATGACGTACACGATTGCTGAGGCCGAATGTTGGGCTGATGAAACGTAGCCCAACCTACGAAAACCCAGCCTAACCAAAGGCCCCTATACCGAATAAATCTTAAATCACAAATCCACCATCACCTCAAAGCCACCGAAAATCATGCGTTTGCCGTCGCAGGGCATGGGATTGTTTTCCTGGCTCAGTCTTGGGTCTGCCATGAGTTTTTCCCAGGCGGCATTGCGCACTTCTTTGGATGGCCAGGTGATCCAGGAAAACACCACGGTTTCATCTTCCTTGCATTGCACGGCCAGCGGGAAGGAAGTCAGCTTGCCGGGTGGCACATCATCTCCCCAGCATTCGACGACGCCGAGTACACCGTATTCCTTGAAAATTGGCGAGGATTTTTCTGAATATTGCTTGTAGGCTTCACGGTTGGCATTGGGGACAGCGAGTACAAATCCATCGACATATTTCATGGTAAAACTCCTGGTCTGGCGAAGGTAAATGAAGGATGAAGCTGATGGATTCATGGATTATCCAAAGCAACAAAAAGCGCAGCGGTATTTGTCGCTGTGGCTGAATTCTAGTCCAAATTTTTCGACCGAAGCGAAGTTTTTTTTCACATCAGGTGATACACATTTTTATCGAATTTACAGTGAATGAACATCATAATAATCCAGCACCAGAGCACTCTGGTGCAAGCACTGTGCTAGTACCGAACTTGCACCATACTGATCCGGCTGATTATTGATTCCTGATTCCTGATTATTGATTCCTTAAATCTATATCCCATCGCAAACCCCGCGATGAAACTTGAGATAAAAAAATTTGGCGATTTTCAAAATTTGCGGCAAGATGATGTCTGCGAATCTTCTCGTCCGTACCAAACCCACAGCGGACGAATCAGCTGCATCTGCCAACCCCGATTTGAAAGAAACCCCATGCGTCTCGCCTACTCCACCTGGCCCGAAATCACGGCTTTTTTGAACTCGTCCAAAACCGTCATCATCCCCATAGGCTCGAATGAGCAACACGGCCCTATGGGTTTGCTGGGCACGGACTGGATGTGCCCGGAGATCATCGCCACCGCTGCCGAAAAAGCCGCCCAGCAAAACGGCCAGGCCATGATGGTAGCGCCTACCTTCAACATCGGCATGGCACAGCATCACCTGGGCTTTGCAGGGACGATTTCGCTGCGGCCTTCGACTTTCATGGCAGCGATTGAAGACTGGGTTTTGTCGCTGGCGCGCCATGGCTTTGACCACATTTATTTTTTGAACGGTCACGGCGGCAATATCGCCACCATCGAAGCGGCGTTTTCGCAGATTTACTCGCATTACTCGTACAACAACAAAGCCTGTCCGCTGACCTTGAGGCTGAAAAATTGGTGGGACTTGCCTGGCGTTGCCTCGCTGTGCCATGAGATGTTCCCGGTAGGTCATGGCATGCATGCGACGCCATCAGAAATCGCGGTCACCTATGCTGCCTACCCGGATCAGGTGCGGCAGGTAGAATTGACACCAAAGATCCCGCCGACTGGCCCGATACTTGATGCCCTCGATTACCGCGCCCGCTTTCCAGATGGTCGCATCGGCGCTGATTCGGGCCTGGCAACGATAGAGTTGGGGCAGCAGATCATCGACACGGCGGTGGCGGGTTTATTGACGGATATCAAGGTATTCAGTGCCGAGCAAAAACCAGCCTGATATCGGTCACCTTTTTTCACAAAGCTGCTGAAAAAAACATCAACATTTCCATGTAGAAATCTGATACTGTTAAACCTGTGGCCGCGCAAGAGCGCCAGGCAGGGGCTTTACAGTGCAATACTTGTCTGCAAAACTTACCCTGAATCTGCCATTGCTTTGCGCCATGCCACATAGACAAAAACATAATGGAGACAACATGAGACAGTTTTTCAAAAGTATCTTCCTCGCCTTATCCCTATCTCTTCTGGCTCAGGGGTCAGCCTTTGCCAGTGATCGCGCAACCGCACAGGAAGCGACGGAGATGATCAAGAAAGTCGTTGCTTTCTATAAAGCCAATGGCCCTGAAAAAACCTATGCCGCCGTCAATGATCCCAAGGGCCAGTTCATTTACAAGGATTTGTATGTATTTGCTGGAGGGGTCAAACCAGGCGGCGTCACTCTGGCTCACGGCGGCAACCCCAAGTTGCTGGGCAAGCCGTTGGGTGAAATGCGCGATGGTGACGGTAAATTCTTCGTCAAGGAAATCAATGAAGTCGCTGCCAGCAAAGCTGGCAAGGGCTGGGTGGACTATAAATGGCCCAACCCTGTGACCAAGGCACTGGAACAAAAAAGCACTTATGTCGAACGGGTAGACGACGTGTATTTTGCTTGCGGTATCTATAAATAATTGAAGCAAAAATCGCGTGCTGCACATAGTGCAGCACGGCCAGCCAACTCACCGCAATAAAATCACGCTCATCACCAGCATCAACATCACCCACACCAGCTTGCTGCGACCAGTGATGAGGCTGAGTGCGATCAAGGCGATGCCAAAGGTCAGCGGGTAAATGCTGTTCAGGTTGGCTGAAAATATGATGCATAAAAGAAGCTGAAAGCCAATGCTGAAGAGCTTGCCATAGCGACGGTCATCGATTTTGCTTTGCTCGACTGCGGTATAGTTGCTTGCGTTTTCATTGTCGCCATTGCGGGTGTCGCCCGGCTGCATAGCCTTGGATAAGGCAGCCGTTTTCTTTTCTTCTTTGGCTGCTTTCTTCACAGCCTTTTTCTCTTCTGCCACTTGCTGCGCAGTTTGCTCCAGCACGGGTGCAGCGGCTTCCTGCGCTTGCCACCAGTCCTGGCCATTTGCTCTTTGCGGTGTTTTGCCGGTGGCGACTTGCTGGCGTAGCGTTGGTCTTGCTGTGCGTGTCACCGACTTTGTTGCTGCATATTGTGCACGCAATGTCTTGATGCTTTGCAGCCAGGGTTGCCCCTTTGCCGGATTGACCATGCAGACGTAACGGGCATAACCTTCCAGCGCCGACAGCACATCGGTATTGCCATTCCAGTGATATCCAGCCGGGCCATTTTTTTCTACCTGGTGCAAGGTGGCGCGGAAGCGGTGCAGGGTTTTGGCATCTATTGTCGGGCTATGGTTGACGACGATGCCGGTGACTTCCTGCTTTTGACTGTGGCGCATGATGTGTTGCTTGTCAGGGTGCAGGGTGAAACCTTCATCAGCAATGATCTGCTTGACGCGCCACAGGAGTTTGCCGACTGGTGGTCGTTCTTTTTGCTTGCTCGAAAACGTCAGGTCATCGGCATAGCGGGTGTACGCGAAACCAAGTTTAGTGGCTGCGGCATGCAGGCGTTTGTCGAGAGTGTGGCATAAAATGTTCGTGATCATGGGGCTGGATGGTGCCCCCTGAGGCAGGCTGCGTTTTTTACCCGCAACAAAATATTTTTGCGTATCAACGCGTACTTCTTCTGTCGCTTGTTCGGTACACAGCAAACCCAGCAGCGTGGCAATCTGGTCACCATAACCCAGGGATTTGAACACACCTTTGACGCGCGGATACTCTATGCTGGGAAAGAAATCTTTCAAGTCGAGATTGATGACCACGGCCTGACCCACGTGCGGCAAGGCATTGCTGAGTATGGAATGCTGCGGCAAAAAACCATGTGCAGCAGGATGGCACGGCACTTTGGCCAGGATATGATCGAGCACCCAATACTGGCAACGCTTGAGACGTGGCATGGGTGCAGAAATAAAGCGCTGGCCACCTGTCTTTTTGGGAATCGCAAAACGCTGATAATGGCTGACCTGGCTGACCTTGCGCTGGAAGCTCATGAAGCGCAGTTCTGACAGCGGTATACCTATGGCAGTCGCCAGGTCCAGGGATTTTTGCAAGGCTGGCAATTGATAACGTGCCAGCTTGTCGGTATTGGTGCTGGTGTAATTCAAACCAGCAGAAACACCCTCGCCCAGATAGCCGATATCGCTCTTGCGTTTTTCTTGCCAGGCCAGCGCCTTGGCATGGCGCAATTGCGCATGCTTTTGTTTGGTCAGTTCACGTTTTTCTTTGGCTGCCGCCATGCGTTGCTTGCGCATGTCGCGTAGTGCTGCTTTGGGGTCTTGCACGCGGCGCAACTGGGCCGTCAGCTCATTCAACTCTTTACTGAGTTCTGCTTCACGTGTGATGAGTTCATCGGTCACCGACGGCTTGCCACTGTCGGCAGGCCAGAAGCCCAGGCGGCGCATCTCTTGCAAGACCACGGCATCTTTGGTGCTGGTGCGCAAGTGGGCATACAATTCATCGCGTGTCATTTGGGACAACGGCTTATCGGATGCTGGCTGGGCGGCTTGTTGTGCGGACTGCTGTTGTTGTGTCATGACGCTGGTCTCTGTTTTCTTTTTGCATGCTGAGGTCAGCATGCAAAAAGAATTCACGTTTTCCGAATAAAACAAAACGGTGAGCCAGACAAAGAAGAAAAACGGCAGGAAGCTCATCGAAGAGCCTTCAGACTGAGAGGCTCCACTCGACGCCGGAAATGACTACCGGCGTAATGGGGTTCACGGAATCCACATCGTCATTGCGCCGGTAGTCATTTCCGGCACAGTGAAGAGAAACTCAGTGATGCATAGCTAAGCAAAGAACATGGATGGCGATACACCATCCGGATTGCAAGAGCCTTCCTGCCCGCACTTATTCTAATGTCTATCTCACCTCCTGTAAATACGAAAAACTGATTAAGCTACTGCGCAGCCGTATTTTGAGCCTGCGATGCTCGCCGTACGTTCGTACGACTGCGCTTCTTAACTCAAACTATGGCCGCTCGCTACGCTTACTCAGCCTTTCTAAAAATGCATTACTTCTTTTATTTCTAAATTCAACGAACTTTTTCAAACGAAAAAATATTGATAGACCCTGAATCAGTCTGTGCAACTTTTCGTTAATAATTCACTGTTTACTATTCGCTATCTGACGTATGGCCAGCATATGTTCGCAAGGCCCTCGGAACATGCGGTTGCGCACGAAATAATCGCAACTGCAATTGCCGTCCACCAGTCTGTCATCATTGTCCAGCCTGATCATGGTCTTGCTGAGTTTCTTGGTGTTGGTGATGCTGGTGCTGACGCTGGCTTTCCATTCAATACCACCGCCGGTAGTGCGGGCAGACTGCAAATCGAGCAAGAGATTTTTATGCACGAGTTGCGCAGCCAGAGCTTCACGTTCGCTGGCGAAGCGCAGGCTGGCAACGTTGATGGGTTCGCGCACCAGATCGCGCCAGCGGGCTACCTGATCCACCGTGTCATACACAACGCGACCCGCTTGCATGAGACCTGTCAGGGCAGATGCCACCAGCTTGCTGTCGAGTTGCAATTGCTGCGCCAGGCTGGCAGTGCTGGCTGACCATTGCGAGGACAAGGCATGCGCCACGGCTTGTGCCGTCGTGTCATCGACATCGAGACGCGGTGCCAGTAAATCAAACTGCCCTGCGCGTGACCAGTCATTGGCTGTCCAGCCAGACAAGCCGAGGGTGTAATCCATGTCAGGCAAATGGGCTATCCAGAAGCTGGGCAAGCCTGTGCCCATGAGCATGACGCTGAACTTGTCGGCAACAGCAATCAGCCTCTCCAGTGTCAGCAAGCGGCGGCGGCCCCATATCCTGACTTCTGCCGCCTCTTTTCCAGTGAACACAGAACGCTGGCAAACGAGTTTGATACCCCAGGGTTCAAACAGCATGGTGATGGGTTGCCCCGGCTCAAGGATGAAGCGTATCGAGCGCGGCCCAACTCGCTCCGTCTTGCGGCGCAGGATGTGGCAAATGCTGTGCACGTCCATGGGATGCAAGTCCAGCTTGTGGGCAGGGAGCGACATGGCAGTGCTGACTTGCAGGAAGCCACGCATCCAGCTATCAGGCAAGTCTATTTTGGCTTCATGGTATTGTTCGTCATGGCCAGTCTGTACCTGGAAACCATCTGCCTGGATTTCAAAGCGGGTTTCTTTGTAGGCGCGTATCTTTTGAAACTCATCATACAGGGCAGATGAATAATCGATATTGGTGGTGCCGCAGGCAAATTCACCCAGGTGTTTGAACACATTGTGGCGGCAACTCAGGCTGGCATAGGTCGATTCATCACGGCTAAAGCATTCAAAGAAAACCTTGTCAGGGTGCACTGTGATGACAGGGTCAAGCACGATCCACATATCGCGGTTTTCTTTGTACAGGTAATCAAAATATTCACGCTGTGCCTTGTAGAAAGGCTTGATTACTTCTGCTTTTTTATTTTGTACCTTGGTCAGTTCTGCGCGCACAGGGGCGATTTTTTCACGCAAGTCTTTTTCCTGCGCCATAAAGTCTGCCAGCAGGCTGGCCTCATTCTCTGCCAGCCAGGCGAAATAGGCTGTCCTGTCCTTGGGTTGGGTGCGCAGGTCAGACACCACTACGTCATGCATGGCGCTGATGGCTTCGCGGTAGGCCAGCGCCAGCGTCGGTTGCAGGGTCGCGGCGAAATAGGTGGGCGTGCGCAGGGTATCCGGTGCGAACTGCATGCTGGTGGCAGTGGCACTGTCATTTACCTGGCTATTGCCAAAGTAGCGGTATTCAAACTTCATACAGACTCCGCAGAAATAGTGGCTGCATCCTGGTGCAAACGTGGGGCAACAAGCTGCATCGGCCAGTCACTTGAATCAGCCAGGGCCGGATACGCGGCCTGTAATTGTGTCAGGCCCAGGATGTACTGCGCCTTGTCCTGTATCGCCACAGTGAGTACCTGGCGGGTAAAAATCCTGGCAACAAATTGCGCATGACCTTCAGACAGCAAGCCCTGCTCCTGCAAGAAGCGGATCACGCGATTCTTGACGGTGCGTGCCTTGTTCACATGCGACAAGACGCTGAGGAAATAAGGCTGCAATTGCTGAAGATGTTGCAGCGCCAGCAGCTTGTCAACATTCGCCTGCACACTTTGCTCCAGCCATTGGCTGACAAATAACTGCATGCTTGCCGAGGGATGCTGGGAGAGGCTCAAGACATACTCTGCCGCATCTTCCATCCTGAAATGGCGGGTGATCAATTGTCTGCCCAGTCTTTGTACCGCAGCTTGCGAGTGGTCACACAGGGCCAACAACTGGCTCAGTGACCATTCATCTGCACTAATATGACTGGTGAAATACTCAACTGCAAAGCTGCGGGTTTCTGGCCAGCGGGTATCAAGTATGCGTAAGGCATCATTGAGATGCTGACGCACTTCTGGCAGGTGCTGAGTAAAATGATGTTGTGCTTGCAGCCTGACCTGCAAGACCGCATGCTTGCCCAGCGTGGCCCATTGCAAGACGCTAAGACTGGCAGCCAGTCCACCCTGCTCTTGCTTCAGTAACATGGCACCCAGTTCCTGCGCGCCTTTGCTGCGGGCTTGCAACAAGCGCCATTGCACATCGACTGGCAGGGCCAGGGTCGCTGCCAGCAAGGGGCCGCTGCACCAGTTGATGATGTCGGCATGCACACTGTCTTCGCCATCGGCATTGTCGCTGCGGAAAATCACGTCGATGAAGTGGGCCAATAGCTTGTCAGAAAACTCAGGATAGACAGCAAGCTGGCTGATCACAGGCGTCATGGCAGCGCGCACACGCGCATCCAGCGCTGTTGCCAGGGTGGCCACCAGATCGGGCTGCTGAAGCAATACGTCGGCTGGCAAGGCAGCAAACAAGCGGCTGCCCAGGCTTTGCCTGCCTGCATCCGCATCTTGCAACAGATCGCGCAGTGTCAGTGGGGAGACATGGGCGATGCCCGCAGGGTGAGCCAGCAAGATATCGGTTGCCAGGGCCTGTTGCCAATAATGCGTAGATTTGAGCAAATCGCACCAGACGGCAATGTCATGGTCAGGCAATTGTGCCACCTGCTCTGACAGCACATTCTGGATCAGCCATTGCAGGTCATCGCGCGCAGCATCTGCCTGGTTCGATGGCACTGTCGCCATTCTTGCCCATATGGACAGACGGCTCAGGATGATTTGTCGTGTCGCAACTGTCGCACTATGCGCCAGCAAGCGGCAAGTTTCGCGCACGCCTTGTGACGGGCTGGTGATCATTGCCACGATCAAACCAGGCTCTTGCGCATACAGTTCTGGCGTCTTGCGGATAAAGCCCAGCGCAAAGTCAGCGGCAGGCTGATAATCCGTTGCCAACAAAATCATCAGCCAGTTGAGGTCCGGGGTTTGATGTGCGAAGCGTTGCCGGATAGCTGCAAAAGCAAATTCCTGCGTCGGCAGATAGGCACTTTGCAGCAGCTCTTGCAATTGCTCAGCACTTAATTGCAGGCAAAAACCCTGGTTGTCTATCAGGGCGCGGGCGGCAAACACATGCACGCCAAGACAAAGGCTGTGTTGCAGCAGGTAGAGCAATTTTTCTGGTGCAGCATCCCATAGTTGCGGGAAGGCTTCCTGTCGTTTTGTGCGTGCCGGATAGGCCAGGTCTTCGGTCGTCGCTGGCATCCACCATTTGAGTGCGGTACGGCTGGTTTTGACATCGCTGTCATGCTGATGGACTAGCTGGTTGAAGACCATCCAGCTGGCATAGGGGCTCAAATAGCGCAGCTCAGTTTCATACGACCGCGTCAGGCGATTCCATTCCACCAGCCTTTGTATCTGTGCCTTGCCTGCATGTGCATCATCACAGGCCAGCAATACGCCTGTCGCCATACTGACAAAATCGGCACTACCCAATTCACCCAGGCGACGCAGGGTGCGCCAGGTGCGACGGCGCAGGTAGTCGCGCGTCAGGCTGGAATATGCAACTCTGGTGTGAGGCTTTTTTACTTCATCGGCATAGCGGACATAGCGCCTTTCCAGATACACAGAACTGGTATTGGAACTGAGCAAAAACAAAGGCCAGGCTTTTTCAAAGCGCTGGTGCAGGATGCCAAACAGCTCGGCATCAGCACGGAATTCTGCACTCTTGTACAAATGCCGGAAAGCGCGGAAGACCAGCACATTCACTGACAAGTTGTTCAACTGTTGCAGCAGCAAGGGGCGCGCCAGCGGCGAGATGCCTGCCTGGGCAATCATGTCAAGTTGCTCAAGCCAGTCATCATGACGCCAGGCTTGCCAGGTTTTTGCGGCGGGCAAGGCCAGCAAGACTTCATCCATTCCTGCTTGCAGGCTGGGCGCGCGCTCCGCCTTTTTCCAGGCGCCTTGCAAATCCGCAGGCCATAGTGCCAGCAAGCTTAACGCATAGTCGCGAGTCTCTTCCGGTGTCGCCAAAGCCAGCCAGGCTTGCAAGGCCATGTGTTTGACATGGGCGACTTTGGAACGCTGGCTCAGTTCCTGCATGGCGATTTTTGCGCCAGCATCACCGCAGCGGCCTATGGCATAGGCGATGCAATAATCGAGCATGGCATCAGCGCTCTGAAGCAATTCAAGCAGGCGCGGCACCGCTCCCTGCAAGCGGCGTTCACCTATACGCCATACAGTGCGCGTGCGCTCTTTGCCCGACATGCCTGACCAGGCACGAGTGGGCAAACGGTCCAACAGGATTTTTTCCTGGCCAGATACCGTTGTTGGTCTGGTGATTTTTTGTGCCAGGGTTTGTGAAGAGTGTCCCCACTGCATGGCGTGACTCGGAGCAGGATTGGGAGCACTGGAGGAATTGGGCGCAGTAGCAGCAGTATCGACAAAGCCTTGTTCCAGCTTGCTGGACAGCACCTGGGCAAACAGGGTTTCTGCCTGAATGAGCGTGACGGGAAAAGGGGTTTTACTGCTTTCCTGCCATTCGGCATCGGGATGACCTTCACGCACATTCACCAGATAGACAGGTGCCGCTTCTGTACTTTGCGGTGCCAGTGACAACTCGATCTCGCAATGCCGCTCTGTCGGCTGCACGCGCACCAGCTTCACCAATTTAATCATGCCTTGCATAGCCACGCTCCGGAAAATATCAGCCACCGGAATCGCAAATCCTATTCAGCATTTCCGGCATCATAAAGAAAAACATTATGACATCGTTTATTTCGGTGACAATACATACTTACGTTTGGCTACAAAGACAAATTTTGCTCTTTACACACTGTCACCTGCCATTAAAATCTGCATGCTAGAATGAGCTGAAGGTTCATCCATCAGCATCACATTATTCTTTCCGCGAGGAACATATGCACTATCGTCTGATCTGCCGCAATGAAAAAAAGGAAGTCATCAAATCCACGGAAGCAGGTGATGATTTCATGGCCGCCGTCAGCCAGGGTGCGCATTTGCGCCACGAGTTGAATGCGGCTTATCAGGTTGACCTGATCTCGGTCACCCATGATGGTGAAGAACATAAACTGGCGCAGCTTGGCGGATTTGCCTGAAGCTGCCCATGAGTCATCAAGATACCGTATTGATATTGCAGGGCGGCGGCGCTCTGGGGGCCTATCAGGCTGGCGTATATCAGCAATTGCATGAAGCAAAAACGCCGCTGGACTGGATCATCGGCACCTCTATCGGCGCCATCAACAGCGCGCTGATTGCGGGCAACCCGCCCGAAAAACGCGTTGCTCAGATGCGGGCCTTCTGGGACAGCCTGGCACCTGATGCCTTGCATCGTGGCAGCTTCTGGCCCGCCATGTCGCCGTGGGTGAATCTCACCAATAATTTCAACACGCTGTCGGCATTGACTCAGGGCGTCAGCGGTTTCTTCAAACCGCGCTTTGGTGCAGTATGGGATATCAATGCCCAAGTACCAATCGATCAAGCCGGGTTTTACGATACCTCTCCCCTCAAGACCACGCTGGAAAAATATGTGGACTTTGATTACCTCAATGAGGGCCCGATACGTGTCAGCATTTGCGCCGTCGATATCGACAATGGTCAGGGCGTGGTATTTGATAGCAGAGAAGAACGCCTGTATCCCGAGCACATCATGGCCAGTGGTGCTTTGCCACCTGGCTTCCCCCCAGTCAAAATTGGTGAGCGTGCATACTGGGATGGTGGCGTCTATTCAAACACGCCACTCGATGTGTTTCTTGAAGAAGAAAGAAATGCAGATGCCCTGTGCTTCATGATTGATCTCTGGGACCCTACCGAAACCCGGCCAGCATCCATCGCCGCAGCCATGACACGCTATAAAAGCATACAGTACGCCAGCCGCTCCAAAGAGCAATTGCTGACCCACCAAAAACTGCAAGACATGCAGCGCGCCATACGGGTACTGACACAGGCATTGCCAGCGGCTGCACGCCAAAATCCCGAACTGAAGCCACTGATGGCCATGGGCTGTGACCACACCATCAATGTCGTCCATCTCATTATGAAGGCACTGCCCGACGATCATTATTTCAAGGATGTGGATTTCAGTACTAGCACCATGCAAACTCGCTGGGCTGCCGGTGTACACGACTGCCAGCGCGCACTGCGCCACAAGTCATGGCTAAAGCCCTTGCCACCGCATGCGGGGCTGGTGATACATGAGTTGGAGCAAGAGTAAGCTGATCGATTTTTTCAGCTGATTTTTTTCATTTGGATCACGTCAAACAAAGGAGCCACACATGCCTGCAAGCGATCGCACTACCTGGGACTTTTTGGCCGATACCTACTGGTATGTCACTTACCCTGACCTGCCAGCATTGAAGTTTTCAGCCAGCGACAATGTACTGAGCTGGACTGGCGACCAGACGGTCTGGCATATCTCTGGCTATAAGAACGGCTATTTCTGGGGTGTATCATCAGCCCTGATGTTTGATCCAGAATCCAGCAGCAGAACCCAGTCACCGAATCAGCGCAGCTTGGTGGGCACAGTGACCGCGAATGGTCAGGTGCAAATCAGTTTTATCGGTAATAAGCGTTTTCAGGAAACAGTGACTGGTTTTGGCCACATGAGCAAACTCGAAGAGCAATGGGTTTTCCAGATGCAGATGGCAACCTCATCTGACAACCCGACTCTGCACTGGGCAAATATGATGCAAACCACCAAAGCTGATCCAAGCTGGCACAAATTGCCTGGCGTGAATTGCTCGGTAGAAGACATGCTTGAAGGGGCAAGTTATCCGCAATTTGATGACAAGTAGGCCGCTTTTCATTTGACCCTACAAGCTGCCCCCCCCCCCTTAAGCAACATTGCAATCATCCCCCCTCTCGTTAAAGCGGCAGGGGGTAGTGTCTTTACGCAGTACGCTTGCGCAAATGATGCAAGGCTAATGCTAACTGCGTGCCGACGACTGCATTGTTCTTGACCAGGGCGATATTGGTTTCCAGGCTGCGGCCTTCTGTCATTTGCTTGATGCGGTTCAGCAGGAAAGGCGTGATGGCCTTGCCAGTGATGTCCATCTCGTCTGCCAGTTGCAGTGCTTTTTGCGTGATGGATTCAATTTCTTCCTTAGGCATGGCAGATTCTACCGGCACTGGGTTGGCGATGACGATGCCACCGTCCAATCCCAGACTCCATTTGGCGTGGATGAACTCGGCCTGTTGTTCTGCCGTGTCGAGCTGGAAGTCTGCCCGGTAGCCACTGTCTGCAGTAAAGAAAGCCGGGAAGGATGGCTGGCCTACACTGACCACGGGCACACCATGGGTTTCCAGGTATTCCAGCGTCAGGCCGATGTCGAGTATGGATTTGGCACCGGCGCAGACCACGGCAACCGAGGTGCGTGCCAGCTCTTGCAAATCTGCAGAGATATCGAAACTGGTTTCTGCACCGCGGTGTACACCGCCTATGCCGCCGGTGACGAATACTTCTATGCCTGCCAGTGCAGCGCAGATCATGGTGGCAGCAACTGTTGTGGCACCGAGCTTGTTACTGGTCAGTGCATAGGCCAGGTCACGGCGACTGACTTTCATGGCGTCTGGCGAATTACCCAGCAGTTCCAGTTCTTCTTCATTCAAGCCGATGTGGATCTTGCCGTTCATGATGGCAATGGTGGCAGGCACGGCACCGCCGTCACGGATGATTTGTTCCAGCTCGCGCGCGGTCTGCACGTTTTGCGGATAAGGCATACCGTGCGAGATGATGGTGGATTCCAGCGCAACCAAAGGCTTGGCGGCCAGGCGGGCGGCACGGACTTCATCGGACAACACTAAATATGATTGCATGATATTTTTCCTTTTAGGTGATGCAGGCTCATCCTGCATCAGACTTCTTCAAAAATAGTCGGGCTGATCGCCGCCGCCACTGTCGCATCACTTTCCAGCGTCAGTCTGGCGAGCGTCAAGCCATATTCACAAGCCAGGCCCAGATCATCTGGCGTGCGGCACAAAGACCAGGCCACGCCTGCGGCAAAGGCATCACCTGCGCCCGTGGCATCACGTACACTTGCTGCAGGTGCTGGCAGGTGCTGCATGCCATGCACTGCTTCACTGGCCGTATAAGTCACCCCCTCGCCCCCCATGGTGACGATGACATCCTGCACGCCGCGCTGTTGCAATTGCTGGCAGGCGGTACGCAGTTCTGCTGGCCCTGCAATAGAGAGGCCGGTTGCAGCCATCAGTTCACCCCGGTTCAACACCAGCAGGCGCAAGCCGCGCAAATCTTGCGGCAGGCGCGCCATCTTGGGTTCTGACACGGCCACCATCATCAGCGGCATGGCTTGCTGATATGCTTCTTGCAATAACAAGCCTATGCTATCTGTGGGCAAATTCAAGTCGGCAATGGTAAATGCTGCATGGCCGCGCTGCGGCTGGCGGCTTTGCAAGTAATCTGGCGTCAGGGCTTCGCAGCATTCCATATGCGCAAGCGCCAGCACCATGTCGCCCTCATCATTGAGCAAGGCGGTATAGCTGCCGCTATGCATGCCCGCCGCCTGCAAGCAGGCTTTAACGTCGATACCAACAGATTGCGCATGGTCAAGCATGCTGCGCCCGGCAGCATCGTCACCCACCGCACATAGCAGACGAGTGGGCATACCCAGGCGCGCCAGGTTCTCGGCAATATTGCGGGCAACGCCACCAAAAGCCTCATGCTGGCTGACAGGGTTGGAGGTACCCATCTGCACCGGCCCCAGCGTGCGCAATTTGCGGTCTATATTCGCCCCGCCTATGCAAACGACAGGCCGCTGATCAGGCAAGACATAAGCCCGCCCCAGCAGGCGCTTGTCACGGATCAGGGCAGCAATATGCCCGGCCACGGCAGAACGCGACAAACCCAACTGGTCTGCCAGGTCTTGCTGCGAAATAAAGGGCTGGGCAGCGATGAGCTGGTAAAGCTGTTCTTTTTTGGAGGCGGGCTGTGTCATGCTGTTATTTATCTATACAACAATTAAAACAATTGTTTTTAATGATAAACATTTGTCTTATCAATGTCAAACGATGGCATGAAACTGTCAGGGGATTTGCAGAAATGCAGGGGCAACCCATTTAGCGGTGGCTAACAAAACAAATGCGCTTCATCTGGGCATCTGTTTTTTTCCTCTGCATACTTCCTCAAAAAACTGGCTTGCCTTTAAAGCTGTCCATCGACCAATTTGACCGCTTTTTTTCTCGTCTTCTTTTTCGACTTACCTGTCAGGCGAGCATACATATGCATGGTCGCCCCTTGAAGTTCAGGCTCCAGCTCAGTCAGCATGTCCTCTTGACCTTCCAGCGCCGCCTCGAACGCCAGTATCAATGGGCGGGCATGTTTTTCGTAATCGAGATTGCGCATTTTATCGAGGACGAGTGCGGCAGAATTTGGCGTTTTTAGTGCAGTCACAAGAAAATTCTCAACAAATTCTGTGCTGAGCAATGCATTGATACGTCTTTCCAAATCTCCTGGAATGTCTTGCTGACCAGTCTCGTATTCAGCATCCAATGCTTCCATGACATGAGATCTGATCTCCTTGCCTTGAGACTCATCGATGCGATTGCTTGTAGTCACCGCACTCGTCCCGCTCCCCTCTTTCGACATCGCCTGCAATTCTTCCTGCTCATACATCGCCTCAAAAAACTTCACCAGTGAAATCACATTCTGGCGTATGCGGCGCGTCGCGCGCATTTGTAGCCAGAGGCGGAACATTTGTTCGGTGATGCGGTATTGGGTGCGGCCATGGGCGGGGGATTTTTCTACCAGGCCTTCGTTTTCCAGCAGGCTCAACTGTGCCGAAATGCTGGTGGTTGGCAGGTCGGTGTAGCTGGCGATTTCTGCGGCAGTGTGGCCAAAGCGCAAACCCAGCTTGGCATCGTTTACCGCCAATGCATGCATGATGACCTGGGCTTGCTCTGACAGGTCTTCTATGCGGGCCTTGTAGTAAGGCGTGGTGATGTCCATCAGGCGTTCAAAGTCTTCTACTGCGCGGCTGTTGGGGCCGCTGCGCAGCAGTTCAAAAATCAGGCCCAGGGCGCGTGGGTTGCCGCCTGTCAGTTCATACAGGGCTTCAACCCGTGCGGGATTGGTGCGCAGGCGCTCTTTCACTTCTGGCTGGTTTTGTGCATCAGCCAGATGTTCAAGCACGCTGTGCACTTCATCCAGGCTGAGTTTGCCCAAACGCTTGGGCAAGAAAAAATCATAGAATGCCTTGTCGTAATCAATGAAGGCATCGGACAGACGTACAGAACCGCCGATGACAATAGGCGAGGTGGTGGTGGACAGCGCTTCGCGCAAGGCCCAGTAGGCGGGCGAATGCGGGTCTTTGAGTTTGCGGCCAGATTTGTCGATACGATCAAAAACCATGTCAAGATTATCGACCAGCATCACGGGGCGTTTTTCCAGCTGGGCGCAGGTGTCTTGCAACAGCTTGAAACCAGCATCGGCTACCAGTTTGCTTTTGTCGCCCTGCTTGCGAATCTGGTCTATAGCCTGCAAGAGTTTTTCTGCTTCATGGCCTTGCTCAAGATAGTCAAGTTCATCGGCCAGGGCTTCACATGCCGCCCACCAAAAATCTGAGAGATTTTTTACCTGGTATAACTCTTCTGGAAAAGACAGGGCAAGCAAGTGATTACTTAAATCCGGCTCGCGGCGTATGGCGACAGCCAGGCGCTTCAATAATGTGGTCTTGCCTGCGCCGCGCACGCCTACTAGCAGGTAATGCTGGACATTGCCTTGCAAGGGCGCGCGCGCCAGTTCTGCGCGCATGAATGCAAAATCATTTTGGCGGGCAACAAAGCTGGCCAGCAAGGCTTCTTCACTGAGCCAGTCGGGATTGTAGTGATGGCTGATCACAGTGAATTCCTTCTGAGCCACCAGCGCCTCAAAGGCTCAAGATGAAAGCGATAGCGTTTGTTGCCTGAGCTTTCGTCTGGCCACCAGTAGGCATCTCTTTGCAGGATGTCGCGCAGGTTGATGAACATTTCTCTTTGCTTTTCTGTGCTGTCGTTTGGCATACGGCCTTCCAGATGGATCAGCATGTTTTCTGGGCGGGCACCTGTCGCATCCTGAGCAGCAAGACTTAACAGTGCAATGGCATGGGCTGCCTGGGCGGCCCCCAGTTGCAGTGCGAGCCTTTGTTCCCAGTGATGAAAGTCATTGTCTGAACCTGGTTGCACCATGTCGTTCATGGCTGGTTCTATCTGGCTGATGATGTCAGCGACTGTAGCAGTGTTAGCATTGGTGCTGAGATTGGCACTGACACGTTGGCGCAAGTAGTGGAAAGCCTTTTGCAAATAGTAAGGTTGCGCCCATTGCACGGCAGCCACGAGTTTGCGGGCGGCTTCGTTGTCGAGTGCCAGTTGATAACGCTCAGCCAGTTTGAGCAACATGGCAATGGCGACGTCTTCTGTGAAGGCGGCCAGATGCTGATGATTCAGGCTATTGATAGTATCGGCCATACCATGTTGCTGGACCAGGGTATCAAGCCCCACCGAGCCAGACACCAGCCATCTTACCGAGTGCGAGCCAGGCAGCGCACGCACATCATTGCGGAACCAGTCAAGAAAACGGCGCACTCGCTTGACGCCGCCTGGCGTGTCATTGCGTATCATATTGAAGAGCATGATGGGCAGCTCATCGATGTAGACCAGCCAGGGCTGGTCAGCCTGCATCAGAAGGCGCAATAAGTCATTACCGAGGTGTATCCAGTCTTCACTGGCAGGCGCAGCCAGGTCAACGCTGGCGGTGCCAGCACCTGTCACCGCGATCTTGATAGACTTGATGCGGGTGCTGATGGCATCAAAGGTGGCGGCAAACTTGTCTTTGATCTTGCTGCCAAGCGAGGCCATTTCAGGTGCCAGGGCCGAGTGCAGCTTTTCCAGAAAAGCCAGCTCGTCTTCACAAGAGGCGACATTGATTTCTATCGCATGCCAGTTGCTGGCTTTGACATGCGCCATGACAGCGCGGCAAATCGACGTCTTGCCAATGCGACGTGGGCCAAGTAGCAAAATATCATCATTCCTGAGGATGTCGGCAAGCCGCCCTACTTCTGTACTGCGCCCAAAGAAGTTTTCGCCTTCGACCGGTGTACCTGCAATGTTATCCATGAAGTTCGCCCTGGAATTCAGATAGAGTCAATGCACTAAGAAAATTTAGCGCTAAATAATCATAGTGCTAAATTTTCTTAGTGTAAAGCCGTTTTTGCAGCTGCTTTGGATGCTTTGAAGTTTGCCTGAAGTTTGCCAGTAAAAAAACCCGCAAACCTTGATGGCTTGCGGGCTAACTTTATTTGATCCATCCAGACACTACTGCACATCAAGCCATGCATCCCATTACTGCAGATGCTGCCAATGGCTTGAAGTGAATCAATGCCCTACTTCACTTTGTATTACCGGTACAGCCAAGATAAACCAAAAAATTCCTGCGGTATGTTCGTCAGCGCACTGATGGGTGGTTTTTTTGCGCGCATGCTCCGCCTGCATTGCTCTATATGTGCTGGTGCTGCGGTCACTGTTGGCGTGCTGTTGCTGGCAGGTAGAGCGTGGCATCACGACTGAGCTGTTTTGATTTTCCATTCACAATTAAGCAAACAAGGCCCCCCATGAAATTTTCCATACTGATGTTGACACTCGCTGGCGTAATGGCGACAACCGCGTGTGATCGTCAACCGACGCAAGTTGTGGTTCCTGTGCCGGTTGCCGTACCCGGCCCCGCCGGAGCGACTGGTGCAACAGGTGCTACAGGTGCAACTGGCGACAAGGGTGTACCAGCTTCTGTCGGTGCCACCGGCCCCGCAGGTGCCGACGGCATGCAAGGCGCAACTGGCGATAAAGGTACACCAGGTGAACAAGGCTATGACGGTGCCAAGGGCAAAACTGGCGAGCCAGGCAAACCCGGCGAAACCGTCATCGTTTTGCCGCAAAAATAAAACCAGGTTAATCCGTGTTCGTCATGCCGTCGAGTGATGAACACGTTCTTGCCCACTATTCCCTACACTCTCTCAAAAAGTAAATCATGAATCAGATTATCAATCTCATCGTTTACCTGGTTGTCTTTGGCCTGATCTGGTGGCTGGTCGGCATGCTGCCTTTGCCAGCACCGGTAGCACAAATAGTGCGCGTGCTATTCATCGTCTTGCTGATCGTCATTGTCTTATCTGCCTTTGGCTTTGTACCTGGTGTACGTATGCCACAAATACGCTTGTAGACAACATGGCATGCAAGCAATTTGCATGCTTTCTTTCTCCTGCCCTGCCTGCACGCCGCGCCCTGTCTGATTATTCTTTCTTATCTGCGACGCGCGCGCGTAGCCATTCAATCACGACTGCCACCAGAAAAAATCCCATAGTGACCAGCAACAGCTTGAGCATGACACCCACGTCAAACTGCTTGCTGCGGTAAGACGCCGCAGCAGCAATCAAGCCAGCCGCGCAGAGTATGCGCATGCCTTGGCGCTTATAGGCTGCCCTGCATAAAGTTAGAAATTTGTTGTCTGTGTCGCTGCTCATACAATTGTGCTTGCAAGTCGTGAGAGTGCGATTCTAACAGTGCCGGGCAAACGGCAGTGAAGACCTTGCCTTGCAGACGGCGCAGGCATCGCCTTGATTTCTGCTCAGCCTGCAAATGCTCTTCGCAGAGCAGCCCCCGCCAGGAGACGAGTCGAGTCCAGTGTAGGGAGGCTGGAATTATCATCGCTGGCAATCAAAGGTAGCTCCGTACAGCCTAGTATCACCGCATCGCATCCGTCATCTTTGAGTCTGTCTATGATGGCGAGAAATTCGCGCACGCTATCTGGCTTGATGATTCCACACACCAGTTCATCCATGATGATGCTGTTCAGGCGCACCCGGTCTTTTGCATTTGGCAGGGCAAAATCCAGGCCCTTGTTACGCAAGACGGCTGGATAAACTTCACTGCCCATGAGCCAGTCTGTGCCTGTAATACCCACACGGCGGTAGCTGTGCTGTACCGCAGTGGCAGCGACTTCTTCGGCGATATGCAACCATGGCAAGGGTGAAGTAGCCTGCACCAGGTCATAAGCAAGGTGGATAGTGTTGTCCGGGCAAATCAAGAAATTTGCCCCAACCGCGGCCAGCTTGTGTGCCGAAGCTAGCATGAGGTCAGCCACACCTTGTCTATCGCCGCACTCAAGGCGATCAACATACAAAGCCAGCGAAGGCGTATGCATACTTACTTCAGGATGGGCATGCGGGCCTAGCAAGGATGCTCCCTCTTCGCAAATAGTGCGGTAACAAAGCGCCGCACCGGCGGCGGAACAGCCTACTATGCCTATGTGAGCCGTCATGCTTTGGATCTCCAGTTTTGATATAGGTTGGAACTTAAATGGAGTTTAAGAGCAAAAGTACAAGATGAGCCAATGAAAACCTTGACTGCCTTTCATGCCTCTGCACAGATTAGTGATATGACTTCCTGGATTTTCCTATCAATGCATAATTTGCATTTGTTATACTCAATACCATCATCAAGGACTTTAAGAAAGATCTCACCATGTTTTTACCTTGGGAAAAATTGCCCGCCTGGCTTTTGGGCCCACTGATGACATGTTTGGGTGCATATTTAGTGCTACATGCTGAGCCCTACTCATGGCGTCAATGGGAGGCCCTGGGATTCATAGCAATTGGAATTGTTATTTTCATATTCGGCATGAAGAAACTATACGTCAAGACAGACGGATATCACATTAATGGAGCTTTGACTTCATCACGAAAAAAGACAAAAGAAGAACGCGAGAAATTATCGGCACCCAATTTTGCCAACTACGATGCTATGCAACTAAAACGAATTCTTAGCCGCATTGACGCAGATCGCTATCCGGAACGGGTAAAAGAAATACAAGCCAGATTGGATGCACTTGAGCAAAATTGAACCACTTATTGCAATTGCTGACGCTTCTTCACTTAGCTGTATCGATTTCTTTGGCATGTGAAGATTTTTTTGGCTTTGAGATCAGACTTGAGCACAAGCTCAGATTTACACATCGGACCAGCCCTTGCCTCAACTGCTCGCCAAATTTGACATCCGCCCGCGACAGCCCCACAATCAGCCCGCGCTGGCAAATTAGATGAAATTTTCTAGTAATAATGATATTTTTTCATGACGCGCTAGTCTGGTGCGATGCAGCAAATCTTCACTCTGAAGATGCCAGTAAAACAGACTGAAAACAATATTCATAAAATGGTTGTCTGCCTGCCGCGACTTTGCACAATTTTTGACCAAAAAATCAGATTGCGCTTGACGTTCAACAGGCGCCATAGTTAAATACGAAATCGATTGCGCAAACGATTGCGCGACAACTTTTATCGAGAATAAGCATCATGAAGCCACGCATTACGGTAGTCGGCAGCGTCAATATGGATCTGGTTTTTCGCACGCCGCGCATGCCGGCCGTGGGTGAGACCCTGCATGGTCATGAATTTTGTCAGATTCCCGGTGGCAAAGGGGCTAATCAAGCCGTTGCTGCGGCCCGTCAGGGTGCGCAGGTCAGCTTCATCGGTGCGGTGGGTGATGATGGTTTTGGCAGTTTTTCCCGCGATTGCCTGGCTGCCGAAGGTATGGAGCTCACGCACCTGGCCCGCGTAGCTGGCGTGGCGACTGGCGTAGCCGGTATTTTGGTGGATGACAGCGGCAGCAACAGCATCGTACTGGCGGCAGGTGCCAATGCCACACTGACAGCGGCACAGGTAGATGCTGCCACCGCTGCCATCGCTGGCGCGCAATTACTTGTTTGCCAACTTGAAACCCCACTGGCGACCGTCACCCGCGCGATAGAAATCGCCCGCGCCCAGGGTGTCAAAGTGATTTTGAACCCGGCCCCGGCACAAGACCTGACAGACGCCTTGCTGGCCCAGGTCGATTACCTGATCCTAAATGAAACCGAAGCTTCGCAACTGAGCGGCATCACGGTTGTAGACCAGGACAGCGCCAAAGCAGCATCGGAACAAATCTTGCGACGTGGTACGGGCACGGTTTTGCTGACCATGGGTGAACATGGTGCCCTGATCACTGAAAGCACGGGCAGCCAGTTCATCCCGGCTGTCAAAGTTGATGTGGTGGACACCACAGCCGCTGGCGACACCTTCGTTGGTGCCTTTGCCGTTGGTCTGGCGAATGGCCTGAGCGTGATCGACGCCAGCCGTGAAGCACAATATACGGCTGCACTGACAGTCACCAAACTGGGAGCGCAAACATCCATACCGCAACGCCAGCAGGTGCTGGATTTCATGGCCGTCAGGAAGGCTGCCTAAGAAAATAGCTTGCGAAAGCAGCACCAAAATTGGGCACTGGCACAAAATCATGCCCTGCCAGCAGCGCCAACACTGTTTTTGATAAAATTTCGCCCGCGTGGCTGAAACGAAATGTCTGCACCATGTTAGGCTTGCACAGGCTTTCAAGACTGGCTTGATTTTTTATAAAGCCCAGACTGTGGCAGCAAAATACATGGTTTTTAATTTGGGCGCTGCATGCTCTACGTGAGCACAACAGCACAACAGTACAACGACATCTGATGAAGGAAATTTCATGAAACTCAAGCAAATCTGCCTGTCCCTGGCGACCCTGATGGCTGTCGGCGGCGCGGCTAGTGCTTATGCTGCAGACCTTAAATTTGCAGTGATCTATGACGCAGGCGGCAAGTTTGACAAGTCCTTCAACCAGTCAGCATCTGAAGGTGCAGAGCGTTTCAAGAAAGAAACCAAGCTCAATTACATCGAGGTGCAAGTCGCCAGCGACACCCAGACTGAACAAGTCTTGCGCAACCTGGCCCGCAAAAAAGTGGACCTGATCGCCGCCATCGGCTTTGCACAGGCGCAGGCAGTGCAAAACATTGCCAAGGAATTCCCGGCAACCAAATTCGTGCTGATCGACGGTATTGCTACCGGCGACAATGTCAGCTCCGTCTTATTCAAGGAACAGGAAGGTTCTTACCTGGTGGGTGTGGCAGCAGCGATTGCCAGCAAATCAAAAAAAGTAGGCTTTGTTGGCGGCATGGACATCCCGCTGATACGCAACTTTGCCTGCGGCTATGCACAAGGTGCCAAAGCCACGGAACCCAAGATTGATGTGGTACAAAACATGGTCGGCACCACCACGGCAGCCTGGAATGACCCGGCCAAGGGTGGCGAACTGGCACGCGCCCAGTTTGAACGCGGCGTTGATGTGATTTTTGCAGCAGCCGGTGGTAGTGGCATGGGTACACTGCAAGCTGTCAAGGAAAAAGGCAAACTGGGCATAGGTGTTGACTCTAACCAGAACTACATGCATCCAGGCAGCATGCTGACATCGATGGTCAAGCGCGTGGACCAGGCCATCTATGACAGCTTCATGCAGTTGAAAAATGGTAACTGGAAAGGCGGCACCCAATACAAGGGCCTGAAAGAAGGCGGCGTAGATTGGGCACTGGACAAGGATAACCGCGCTGTTGTGAGCGCTGACATGGAAAAACGCGTCAACGCGGCCAAGCAAGACATCATCAGCGGCAAGGTTAAAGTTGTTGATTTCCGTGAAGGCAATAAGTGCCCGGTCTGATGCCTGGCAGAATTTGACGATAAATTTACCAAGAATTGACTATAGGGCGCAAGTGTCTGACATGGATACGATGCGCCCTGATTGATGTTTAAGCCCTTGCACACCGCCATTTAAAGAAACGCTCAAGTATGCAGCCAGCAGTTGAATTTCAACAGATCTCCAAACGTTTTGGTGCGGTACAGGCCAATCGTGATGTGAGCTTTTCCATTGCGCCGGGTTCCATCCATGGCGTGATTGGTGAAAACGGCGCAGGCAAGTCCACGCTGATGAGCATACTGTATGGCTATTACCGCGCCGACAGCGGCAAGCTGCTCATCAATGGCGCAGAACAGCATATCCGCAACAGCCAGGAAGCGATTAACCTGGGCATAGGCATGGTGCATCAGCATTTCATGCTGGTCGAGAACATGACTGTACTCGACAATGTCATGCTGGGCACAGAAGGCGGCTTTCGCCTGAAACCCAAGCGCCATGAAGTCGAAGCCAAGTTGCGCGAGATTTGCCAGCGCTACTCTCTGGAAGTAGACCCACTGGCGACAATACAGGATTTGTCCGTCGGTGTGCAGCAAAGGGTGGAAATCCTCAAGCAGATTTACCGCAGCGCCAATATCCTGATTCTCGATGAACCTACCGCCGTTTTGACGGTGCAAGAGACAGCCTCCTTATTTGAAGTGCTGCGCCTGTTCAAGGAACAGGGCAAGACCATCATCCTGATTACCCACAAGCTGCAAGAGATACAGGAAATCACTGACCAGGTCACCGTCATGCGCGGCGGCACTGTCATCGGTTCGGTGGCGACCAAGGATACGACAACGGCACAGATGGCTGAAATGATGGTGGGCCGCCCGATAGTTACCCACTTGCCACGTGCTGCCTATGCGCCGGGCGAGATGGTGCTGGAGGTCAAGGACCTGAACCTCATCAATTCACAAAAAGTCAGCCTGTTGAAGAATGTCAGTTTCAATATCCGCGCGGGTGAGATCGTGGCGATTGCCGGTGTCTCTGGCAATGGCCAGAGTGAATTGCTGGAAATCTTGAGCGGCATGCGCCTGCCTACCAGTGGCAAGCTGCAAATGCAGGGCAAGGACTTGCCCTTTGCTGGTCGCAAGGATGCCGATGGCTTGCCAGCAAGCTTCCGCGACTTGGGCATAGCCCATGTGCCAGAAGACCGCTTGCGCGATGCCGTCGTCAAGAATTTCTCGGTGATGATGAACAGCTTTCTGGGTTACCAGAAAAAACTGGGCAAGTCCTTTGGTTTGCTCGATTACAAAAGCATATTGAAGAATTGCACAGACTTGCTTGCCAAGTTTGACGTACGCCCGGCAGACCCGCATTTACGTATCGCCCTTCTATCTGGCGGTAACCAGCAAAAGGTGGTGATGGCGCGCGAGATTGCCGCCAATCCAAAACTGATGCTGGTGGGCCAGCCTACCCGTGGTGTGGATATAGGCACGATAGAAAGCCTGCATACCCGCCTGCTGGCGATGCGCGATGCTGGCATTGCGATTTTGCTGGTATCGGTAGAACTGGAAGAAGTACGCGCCCTGGCTGACCGCATCCTGGTCATCTCTGGTGGTGCCATCACGGGTGAACTGAAGGCAGAAGAATTTGATGCAACCGAGATAGGTTGCCTCATGGGCGGCATACATACTCATTAAGTGCCCGGGATGAAATCCAGCCTCGGTAAGAATATTGCAAGAACAAGCGAATACAGACAAGCGACCAAACCAAGATGAATCAAGCCGACCTCCCACGCTGGGCCACCGCATTTGCCCTGCCTCTGCTAAACCTGTTCTCCGCCTTATTGGTCGCGGCGGGTGTGATTTATCTGCTGGGCGAAAGCCCGATAGAATCTCTGAGCATACTCATCAATGCAGCCGTACTGAACCCTGAGGGTTTGGGTTACACCCTATTTTATGCAGCCACCTTTATCTTCACTGGTTTGTCCGTGTCGGTGGCCATGCAGGCAGGTTTGTTCAATATCGGTAGTGAAGGCCAGATGTATGTTGGTGGCCTGGGCCTGACCCTGGTCTTGCTGTGGCTGGATTCGTCACTGCCAGGCTGGTTGCTGATACCGCTGGCGATGCTGGGCGCTGCTGTATTTGGTGCTGCGTGGGCTTATCTGCCGGGTTATCTGCAAGCCAAACGCGGCAGCCATGTGGTGGTGACCACCATCATGTTCAACTTCATCGCTGCCAGCTTGATGAATTATGTGATCGTCAGCTTCCTCATCCCTGCTGGTCAGCAAAATACGGCCAGCCGCGTGTTTGCCGATGCATCGTGGCTGCCCAAGCTGAACGGCATTTTGCCGGTGCTGGGAGAAACACCACTGAACATCAGCTTTGTGCTGGCCCTGGTGGCGCTGGTGATTTACGGCCTTGTTGTATGGCGCACCACCTGGGGTTACCAGTTGCGTGCCACCGGCCTGAACCAGCATGCGGCGCATTATGCCGGTATCTCCATCAGCAAAACCATAATCGTGACAATGATGATATCTGGCGCGCTGGCTGGCCTGGCTGCTGTCAATTCTGTCATGGGTTCTACTCACTATCTGAACCTGAACTTCCCTGCTGGTGCTGGTTTTATCGGTATCGCGATTGCTCTGATGGGGCGTCAGCATCCGGTGGGTATTTTGCTGTCATCCATTCTGTTTGGCGCGCTGATACAGGGTGGCTTTGATCTGTCGCTGGAAAAAGCCAATATCCCGCCAGAGACCTTTATCTTTATCCAGGGTTTGATCATCCTGTTCTGCGGTGCCATGGAAAACCTGTATGCACCTGCCCTGTCTGCCCTGCTCAAGCGTAAGGAAAAATGATGTTTGATGATTTTCAATTTTCCAGCATCCTGGTATCGACCATACGCAATGCGCCGGTATTGATATTTGCGGCCATGGCTGGCCTGTTTGCAGAACGCAGCGGCGTGGTAGATCTGGCGCTGGAAGGCAAGATGCTGGCCGCCGCCTTTGTCTCCGCCGCCGTGGCTTTTGTGACCAAGAATCCCTGGCTGGGCATCATGGCTGGCGTTGGCATTTCTGCCACCATTGCTCTGCTGCAAGGCTTTGTCAGCATCACGCAAAAAGGTAACCAATTGGTCGCCGGTATCGCCCTCAATATTGCGCTCAGCGGTTTGACCTTTGTTGTTGCCCAGTATTTCTTCCAGCAAGGTGGCCGCACGCCTGACCTTGGCGAAGCCCGTTTATTTGATATCGTCTTGCCAGGCTCAGCCGCTATTGCCAGCATCCCATTCATAGGCTGGGTGTACACCAGGCTGATCGGTGGGCATAGTGCCCTGGTATATCTGGCTTTTGCCTTGATCCCGGTTGTTCACTGGGTCTTGTACCACACCCGCTTTGGCCTGCGCCTGCGCGCTGTTGGTGAGAACCCACATGCGGCAGATGCGGCGGGCATTAATGTAGAACGCACCCGCTTCATGGCCATGCTGTGCGCTGGCGTGCTGTGCTCGTTCTCTGGTGCCTATCTGTCCATCGTACAAAGTGGCTTCTTCCTGCGCGACATGTCGGCAGGTAATGGTTACCTGGCATTGACCGCACTGGTATTCGGTAACTGGCGTCCACTGCACACAGCACTTGGTTGCCTGATGTTCGGTTTCTTCGCAGCCCTGCAAGTCCAGATCGAAGGCGTGGTCTTCCCTGGCATAGGCAAGGTACCCGGCTCCCTGATACAAATGATACCTTACGTGGTGACCGTGATCGTTCTGGCAGGCTTGATGGCAAAGTCCGTCGCCCCGAAAGCGATAGGCCAGCCGTTTGTGAAGTCACGTTAATTTAAAAAACATAAGACCTTTCACCACAGAGGCACAGAGAAGAGCGAGTGAAGAGCCGAAGTGTTGGCTTATTCGTAGGTTGGGCTGATGAAGTGTAGCCCAACCTACACAATTGCAACCTCCTCGGCTTTTCTTCTTGCCCTTCTCCGTATCTCTTTGGTGAGCTTTTAGGTTTTCCTAACACTTAATAATAGGACTTACGCAAAATTGTCCCAGCAAGGCGTGGCGACGAAGACAGTACTTTAGTACGGCTAGGAGCTGCAACGCAGCTGGGGCGGTTTTGCGTAAGTCCTAAATAATTTCGACCTCCTTGAACCGGGTCAACTGCAACAATTCACATCGCGACTGGGTTCTGCCCAATGGCCAGCCGGTGTAATTTTGGAGAGCATACACATGTCAACAACAGCTAAACATAAAGTCATATTTGATACTGATCCAGGCGTCGATGATGCAATGGCCTTGTATTTCGCGCTGGCACATCCGGATATCGACGTGGTCGGTATCACTACCTCATTTGGCAATGTCCATGTTGAGCAGGCAACTGCCAATGCACTGTATCTGACCCGTATTACCGGCCGCGATATCCCGGTCGCACAAGGCGTACCTGTACCATTTGCCAAAGAACCTGGCACACCTCCTGATTTTATTCATGGTGCCGATGGTCTGGGTAACCTGAACAGCCGTATTGAATTAGGTGGCAAGGCAGAAGTGGAAAGTGCTGCCGAGTTCATCGTCAAGATGGCGCGTCAATATCCTGGCGAAATCACCCTGGTTGCCGTTGCACCTCTGGGCAATCTGGGCCTGGCCCTGAAGATGGAACCACAATTGCCCAAGCTGTTAAAGCAGGTCGTGCTGATGGCTGGTACGGTCGATGAACCAGGCAATGTTTCGCCAGTGGCAGAAGCCAATGTCTGGAATGACCCTGACGCAGCTGACCTGGTCTTCACCGCAGGCTGGGACCTCACCATGGTGGGTCTGGATGTCACCCACCGCGTGGTATTGCCGTCAACTTTCTTTGCCCGCCTGGCTGAACAGCATAAACACGTAGCGATGGATACCCTGTCGCACGCTGTCAACTTCTATGCCAACTTCTACCAAAGCATACGCCCGGACCTGGGCCATGCCTGCTATGGTCATGACGTGCTGGCTTTTGTCTGGCTGGTGGCACCAGAGATGTTCGAGACCAACTCTGGCCGCGTGCGTGTTGCCAAAGAAGGCATAGGCAATGGCCAAACCATGATGGCAAAACTGCCTATCCCCTACCCACAATCCGGCTGGGAAGCCAGCAAGCCAGAAACCCGCGTTTGCATGAAAGTCGATGCAGAAGCGTGTAAGCAATTGATCGACAAGACACTGTCATCAAACTGGCTGCAGGCTCCGCTGGCACCAGTGGCAAACTGAGGAGAGCGCATCATGTTTATCGAACCAGTTGATTATCGCGCACCTGATGCTGCGCAAAAGTTTACTGAAAGCCTGCACCGCACTGGCTTTGGCGTGCTGACCAATCATCCTTTGTCGCAAAGCACGCTGGAAACCATTTACAAAGAATGGTATGACTTTTTTCAGACCGATGCGAAGAACAATTATGACTTTGACCGCGAAAAAATGGACGGTTATTTCTCGCCTAGCATTTCCGAGACAGCCAAGGGCCAGACCAAGCGTGATTTGAAAGAGTTCTATCATATCTACCCTACGGGCCGTTATCCGTCTGAAGTATCGGACGCAGCACGCAAGTATTATGACGATGGTGCCAAACTGGCAGCAGAGTTGTTGCAATGGGTAGAAGACTATTCGCCTGCCGAGGTCAAGGCCAAATATTCCATGCCCTTGTCAGACATGATCACTGACAGCGACCTGACACTGCTGCGCGTTCTACATTACCCACCGCTGCGTGGCGATGAAGAACCCGATGCAGTACGCGCCGCTGCCCATGGCGACATCAACCTGCTGACGCTCTTGCCAGCCGCCACACAAGCCGGTTTGCAAGTGCTTGGCAAAGACGAGGCATGGCATGACGTGCCCTGCGACTTTGGCATGCTGATCGTGAACATCGGCGACATGCTGGATGAAGCATCTGCCGGCTACTATCCATCGACGATACACCGCGTGCTGAACCCTACCGGTGAAGAAGCGAAAAAATCACGCATCTCGCTACCACTGTTCCTGCATCCGCGTGCGGATGTGGTGCTGTCCGAGCGTCATACTTCCGGCAGTTATCTGCAAGAACGTTTGCGTGAACTGGGTGTAAAGAAGTAAGTTCTTTGCAGCTTGGTTTTACAAGGCCATCTGCAAGTGAAAAGCCCGCAACAGGAAACTGTTGCGGGCTTTTTTGTTACGCCATGTTCCTTGGTATTCTTCGACGTGCGGCACAATGCACGGCAATATCCGTCTTCAGCAACGAGCCTCCCAACCGTCATGCCAGACTCGATCTGGCATCCATCGTCATTTAGCCATGTCGCTCGTTTCACCATGCACGAAAAAACAATGATCCTCCCCCCGCCTGGCTATAAACTGCATCGGTATGCCAACAACACCGCTGGATGCCGGATCAAGTCCGGCATGACGGGTTTGAGAATCAGCGTTTGAATTACAGTACGCGTATTCAAAGGACATAAACTGCTCTATGAAAACCGCATCATCGCCCTCCCCAACTCCTCATGCAAAAGCTGAAACACCGCCTTGACGCGGGTAGTCTCACGCAAATCAGGATGTATCAGCAACCACAGTGCCGCCGCGCATTCGGGTATGGGCTCCCCCACCCGCTGCAAGGCATCTGAGGCATCACCCAGGATGCAAGGCAAGATCGCCAAACCGATGCCCTGCAGGCATGCTTGCTGGACCAGGCCAAAGCTGCTGCTGCGGTAACCGACCTCATCCAGCGGCAGGATATTGTCCAGCCAGCGCAGGCTGCGGTGGCCGCTATGGGCATCATCGAGCGCTATCCATTCATGCTGCTCCAGTGGCAGGTCTGCATGCGATGCAAAATAAGACGCTGCCGCGTAGATGCAAAATTCCAGTGGGGCGATGTGTTTGCCTATCAGATAATCTGGCGGCGTGATTGTCGGGCGCACGGCAATGTCGGCATCGCGTTTGGACAAATTGGCAGACTTGTTATCGACTTCCAGCGTCAGCCTAATTTGCGGATAACGCTGGCGGCACAGGGCCAATATGGGTGGCAGTAAAGTCAGGGCCAGACTGTCGGTTGTCGAGATGCGTACCAGGCCGCTGGGTCGCAAATCTGCGCCCGCCACCCGCAGCATGGCGCTGGTGGCAATCGCGTCCAGCTCGGCACCGGCGCGCATGAGTTCTTCGCCTGCGGGCGTGGCATGGTAGCGGCCAGCGCTGCGTTCAAACAGGCGCACACCAGTTTCTGCTTCCAGCTGGTTCAGGCGACGGAAGACGGTTGCATGATTCAAGCCCAGACGGCGGGCAGCACCGGCCAGCGAGCCTGTCTCGGCTATCCAGGCAACCAGTCGCAAGTCATTGAGATTTTCTACGCTTTGCATTTTCGCAAACCATCTTGTCGTGAATAGCTAATTGTATTGCATAAATGTAGAAACTACACTGCGTATGTCATCTATTAATCAATCACTACAGAGGAGAACGAAATGAAACGTACAGTCTTAGCAGTCATGACAGGTTTGCTGTTTGCCACTACGACACAGGCAGCCGAACCTATCTGGGATAGCAACAAGGTCGAGATGATCAGTGAGAAACTGGGTGAAGGTGTGTATGCCTACTATGCCAATAACGCCAAAGAACTCAATGCCAAGGGTGGTGCTGCAGCCACCAGTGGCGGCTTGATCGTCGGCAGCAAGGGTGCCCTGTTGATAGAGACCATGCTCAACAAGCGCCTGAATTCACAAGTCATGGCACTGAGCCAGAAGCTGGGTAAGAAACCCATCCTGTATGCCGTCAACACCAGCTCGCACGGTGACCATGCCTACGGCAATATGTATATGCCCGCCAGCACGAAGATTATCCAGCATGCCCAGACCAGCAACTATATCCATGCACATCTGGACGACGACAAGGCTTTCATGATCAAGAACTTCGGCACTGGCCGCGGCATAGAAGAAATCAAGGCACGCACTGGCGATGTTCTGGTCGCGCCAGGCAGCACATTAAAGCTGGACCTGGGCGGCAAAGTTGTGGAGATCATGGACTTTGGCTTTGCCCAGACCGGCGGCGACCTCTGGGTATGGGAACCGCAAAGCAAGGTGATGTGGAGTGGCAACCCTGTCATCGCTGGCAAACCCGCGCTGCCCTGGTTACTCGATGGCCACCTGATCGCCACGCTGGAAACTCTGCGCCGCGTTGATGCCTTTTTACCGGCGGATGCCCGCATCGTACCCGGTCATGGCGTAGCTATAGGCAAGGAAGACTTGAAATGGCAAATCGCTTATCTTGAAACGGTACGCAGCCAGGTGCAGGCAGCCATTTCCCAGGGCTTGAATCTGGAACAAACCGTTAAGCAAGTCAGCATGCCAGATTATGCGGGTTATGCGCTGTTTGACTGGGTACACCCAGGCTTGAATGTGCCTGCAGCATATAAGGACTTGGGTGGGAAGTAAGTGCGCGCTTATGCTGCTGTCATGGCGGCATATGCAAGGCTTTAACTTGCAGGGCGCAGCATGTGCACCCTGCAAGGATGTGGTTCAAGCCGCTTTTTGCGTCGATGCTTTCGCCAGACTCACGGTGTCGCCAGCAGGGATGCCGTCAGATTTCCAGCGCGCAAATTCTGTGCGTATGGCTTCCAGGGTTTGCTTGCTGATTTCAGGCAAACTACCACCCAGTATCTCGGCTGCTTCTTGGAAGCCCTGCTCTACTGCAGCTGTAATTTTTTCCAGCTTGGCGGGGTCATCGCCTATGGCTGCTTTGGCAAAACTGAGTATCCGTTCAGCAGTTTTCTGTACGCTGAATTCACCACCTTCAGCTACTGCTGCCTGGGCTGCCTTGATGGCTTCAGGGCTGGCATTGATTTTTTGTTGGCCGCTGACTACCTTGGAAATTTCCAGACCTTGTTGTTCAATCAAGGGTTTGATGAGGTTGACGATCTCCTGGGCCTTGCGGTCAGATTCTTCCAGCAGGGCTTGCAGGTCAGGCTTCGCAGTCTTGTTCAGGCGCGGGTCATTATAGACAACGGTACTTTCTTTACTGCCTGCGACCGAGCTATCCAGATTGACCTTGGCGCTTTGATCAGGCGTGGCTTTGATATCTGCCTCTTCAGCGCTCTTATCGCCAGCCTTGGGTACTTTGGTTTGCGCAGTCTGATAAGTGCGCGCGTAGATGTCTTGTGTCGAAATGCCTAAGCTCATAATATTACTCCAGGGTAATATGGAAATTTAATCCCATACTACGTTATCGGGCACAAATGAAGAAACTTCAATGGCAAAAGTAAATTATGTGCATCTTATTTGCTCAGTAGTTGCTCAATTTTGCATCAGCACTCAAGCTGTTTCATCCGTCACGGCATCAAACATGACCCTGTTTCTGCCTGCATGCTTGGCTGCATAAAGTAACTGGTCTGCCCTTGTGCGCACCATGTCCGGGGTAATGTCACCGCCATGGTATTCGGTAATGCCTATGCTACTGGTCACGAACACTTGTGCGGCAGCGGTCAGGATGGGGTGGGATTCCAGACGCTGGCGCAGTCTTTCCATGGCGATAATCGCTTCAGAAGCGCTTGATTCAGGGAAAAGGATGGCAAACTCATCCCCACCCAGGCGTGCGGCTTTGTCTATGCCACGTATGTTTGCCTGCATCATGCTGGCAAAGTGAGTGAGCACTTCATCACCGGCCTGATGGCCATACACATCATTGACCGTTTTAAAGTGATCGATATCCAGCAAAGCCAGTGCATAGGGGCGGCCCATGCGCTTGGCGCGCTGGTGTTCATCTTCCAGCATGGGCAAAAAAGCAGCACGGTTGATCAAGCCCGTCAGGGCATCCACCTCGGCTGCCAGTTGCCATTCCTGGCGTGCCGCTTCTATTCTGAGCAATTGGCGGTTATGCAAGGCCACTGCCAGAATGGTGAAGGTGGTCGTGCAGACGAAACACACCAGCATGAAATTCGCTTCCACCAGATTGCTGGTCTGGAAAGGCCCAAGTTGCTGGCCCGTCATGGCAATAATGGCCACCATGCTGACAGCCAATATCAGCGTGACCAGATTGAGATTGACATAAAAAGCCAGCAGCAACAGCACCGGCAAGATGAAGTAGATAAAGCCTGGATGACCCCGAAATGCCAGATACAGCAATACCCCGACACCCAGGCTGGTTAACACTAGCCTTTGCACTTCGATACTGCGTAGCTGCCGGTCATCACTCCAGGCCTGGTAGAGTGGATAAATAAGCAAGATACCAAGACTGTCTGCCAGCACCAGCATGCGGAAGAAATCGACTGCCTCATCCCAGCCTATATAACCGCCTACCGCCAGATTGAGGCTGATGATAAGGCTGCTGAGCATGGTCGGTATCAAACAGACTTTGATGCCAAAATGCAACAAATCTTGCGCCTGCGTCAAGCCACCTGGCAATGACAGGCGCATCATCAACATGGCCACGATGCCAGCCATGCCATCTGCGGTGGCTGAAATCAGGGTGTACAAGAGGGGAGAGCTGCGGTGCACTTCGGCCATACCAGGATAATTCGCCCAAAAACTGGCGAATATGATCAGGGGCAAGGCCAGCAAACCATGCCGCATACACATCACCAGGCCTATGCCAGATGCCAGCCACAAGAGCGTGATATTGCTAGGTTTCAGGGCAAACAAGTGCATGCCGGTACGGGCAGCCAAATAATACAGGCCCATGCCAAACAAGGCCCAGGCCAGTTCCTGCAACTTTTTTCTGAAAACCGGATGTGTTTGCCCGCCCTGCCCGCCAAGGCTGGAAGCGGAGGATTTAAGCTGATTCACCATATTTGACATGGTTTGATAATACAATGTTGCCTATACCAACGAAAGATGAACATGTTTAACAAAAGTGAACTATTGCAAGCTGCCAATACAGCCCGTGAATCCGCTTATGCGCCCTACTCCAAATTCAAGGTCGGCGCAGCCGTGTTGACCAAGGATGGCAAGACTTTCCATGGTTGCAATGTTGAAAACGCCTCTTATGGTTTGTGTAACTGTGCAGAACGCACAGCCCTGTTTTCTGCCATTGCAGCCGGTTACCGTCCTGGCGATTTTGCTGCCATCGCCGTGACGGGTGACACTGAAGGCCCGATCGCCCCTTGCGGCGCTTGCCGCCAGGTCATCATAGAACTGGGCGGGCCAGAACTGCCTGTGCTGCTGACGAATCTCAAAGGTGATGTCAAGACCACCACTGCGGGTGATCAGTTGCCAGATGCGTTTTACCTGAAGCCCGAATAAGTTTTCACCGTCCCGCACAGCGCCTCTGTGCGGGATGATCACTATCTCTACCAACGTCATCATCTCCTGCATGAGCAAATCCATACTGATCATCGAAGATGAAGTCAGCATCGCCGACACCCTGGCATACGCCTTAAAGACTGACGGTTTTATACCGCAACACTTTAGTCTGGGCCAAGAAGCGCTAGCACTATTGCGCACGACGACAGCGCCCCCTGCCCTGATCGTGCTTGATATCGGCCTGCCCGACATCAGCGGCTTTGATGTCTGCCGCCAGTTGCGCCAGTTCTCGGATACGCCAGTGCTGTTTTTGACAGCACGCAATGATGAGATAGACCGCATCGTCGGCCTCGAAATTGGCGCTGATGATTACGTCAGCAAACCCTTTTCACCACGTGAAGTAGTGGCCCGCATACGCGCCATCTTGCGGCGCCAGCAAGGCAAGGTGCAAACCGCAGCAGAAACAGGGATAGTGGCAACCCTAGCGCGTTTTGAATTGAAGCCGCAAGAAGCACGCATACTCGCGTATGGCCAGCCACTGAGTCTGACGCGCTATGAATACCTGCTGCTAAAGACCTTGATGGAAAGCCCCGGCCATTTGTTTTCACGCGCGCAGCTCATGGACATCGTCTGGACCAACGCACCAGATACACTGGACCGTACCGTCGATGCCCACGTCAAATGCCTGCGCGCCAAACTCCGCCAGGCACGCCTGAGCAGTAACGGTACGGTCGATGATGACCAGGCCAATGATGAAGGCATCATCACCCACCGTGGCATGGGCTATAGCTGGTCGCCTGCATGAAGATAGGCCTGCGCATACTGCTGGGTTATTTTCTGATCCTGGGCCTGAGTGCCTGGCTGATCCTGAATGTGGTGGTGGAAGAAATCAAACCCGGCGTGCGTGCCACGCTGGAAGACACCCTCATCGACACAGCACAAATGCTGGCCACCCTGGTTGCCGACGACGTGGCGGCAGGCAGGGTCGCCGACAGCGACTTGATGCAGCGCCTGCAAAACTATGCACAACGCAGCATCGACGCCAACATCAGCGGCATACGCAAGACCAGCCTGGATTACCGCATCTATATCACTGATACAAAAGGCATCGTCATTTTCGACAGCGATGGCATGGATGTAGGGCAGGACTACTCAAGCTGGAACGACGTCAACCGCACCCTGCAAGGAAAATATGGCGCACGCAGCACCCGTAGCAAGGCCACAGATGAAACCAGCAGCGTCATGCATGTGGCAGCACCCATCATGGAGCAGGGCCGCATCATAGGCTCGCTCACGGTCGCCAAGCCCATTTCTACAATCAACCCGTTTATCTACCGCAGCCAACGCAAGATATTGCAACGCAGTGCCTGGTTGTGGCTGGGCTCACTCTTGATAGGAATCGGATTTTCATGGTGGCTGAACCGCACTTTGCGCAAGTTGCAAAGTTATGCCACCAGTGTAGAAAACGGCGACAAAGCCAGCCTGCCGGATCTGGGTAATAATGAAATCGGCAGCCTTGGCCGCGCCCTTGAAGCCATGCGCGACAAGCTGGAAGGCAAGCAATATGCAGAACAACTCATGCATACCATGGCCCATGAATTGAAAAGCCCCATCGCCTCGATACAAGGCTCGGCCGAACTCATGCGTGAAGACATGCCCGCCGCAGACAGGCAGCATTTCCTCAACAATATCCTCGAACAAAATGCCCGCCAGCGCCAGCTTATCGACAAACTGCTGGCACTGGTCAAACTGGAGAAACAGCAAAGCCTTGCCCACGTGCACCTGGTCAACATCCCACGTCTGCTGGCACTGGTGGCTGAAGATGCCCAACCCAGACTGCAAGCCAGGTCGCTGCAATTGCAACAGCAAATAGATGCAACCATCACCAGCATCAGCGGCGATGAATTATTGTTGCGCCAGGCCCTCGGTAATTTGCTCGATAACGCCATTGCCTTTGCCCCTGCGGGCAGCGGCATCAGCATGCAAGCCCGCCTGCATATCAACACCGACAACAGGCCGTCTGTACAAATCAGCATCAGTGACCAGGGGCCGGGCATCCCAGACTACGCCCTTGACAAAATCTTTGATCGCTTCTACTCCTTGCCGCGCCCAGATGCCGCAAAAAGCACAGGCCTGGGTTTGCCCTTTGTAAGGGAAGTAGCCTTGCTGCACGGAGGAAGTATCAAGGTCGAGAATCAGGCTAGTGGTGGCGTAGTGGCGACATTTTGTTTGGCTACGTGACTCCATCCCATAAAGGGGAAGAAGCTTGAGTACAAAAAAGTCCCCCACTTCACACAAACCACATCCTCCCCGCACATTCCTTTTTTACATTACAAGCTTCGTCATTACCGGAGCCTGTCATGCAAAGAAGTCTGTTATTCAAAATCGTCATCGTCGGCTTGCTGGGGATACTGCTCTATGTGCCATTAGGCATGATAAAAGTCACCATTCTGGAGCGCATGCATTATCGCGACGAGGCGGTGCGCAGTATCACAGCAGATTCTGTCAGTGAGCAAGTGGTTGTCGGACCGGTGCTGGTCGTTCCTTATACCGAAACCTGGGAGGAGGAGAGCTTTGATGCATCGCTCAATAAGACCGTGCGCCGCCAGTTGTCTGCCAATAAAAAGCATTATATCTACCCCAATGAAATGCAAATCATGGGCAATATCGATACTGACCAGCGCTATCGCGGCATCCATAAAGTGCTGGTATATACCGGCCACCATAAGATAACGGGTGACTTCATGCTGCCAGAGTTATCGAACATGGTGCAGAAAGACAAGCCCAAGGCCGTCATCTCCCTGGCGGAAACGCCCTATATTTCCATGGGCTTGAGTGATACCCGTGGCCTGCAAAACTTCCCTAAACTCAAATGGGATGAGCAAACCATCGAGTTCAAACAAGGCAGCAAACTCAGTTCTTTCCAGCGTGGTATCCATGCGGGGCTGAATGATGTCAATCTCGCCAGCGCAAGGCAAGTCAAATTCAAGATAGACCTGGATCTTGATGGCATAGAAAAACTGAGCTTTGCCCCGATTGCAAAAAATAACCAGGTGACGCTGTCATCGAACTGGCCACACGTGCAATACGGCGGCCGCTTTTTGCCATCACCAAAAGGCAGGGTTAATACAGATCAGAGTGTCAGCGCCAACTGGAATATCTCCTCTCTATCCAGCAATGCACAGCAACAAATGACCCGACTCGAAAATGCCGGGAACGCGGCCAATGTGGCGCACGGAGCCAGCCCGGCGGAAGATGGCAGCCCAATTTCATCTGCCTCACCCATCGATATCTTCAGTGTTTCTTACATCGAACCTGTCAACATCTATTCGCAGGCTGACCGCGCCGTCAAATATGGTCTGATGTTTGTCGCCCTTACCTTTGCCGCCTTCTTCTTGTTTGAGGTATTGAAGCAGTTACCAATCCACCCTGTGCAATACACCCTTGTTGGTCTGGCGCTGGTGATTTTCTTTTTGCTGTTGATCAGTCTGTCAGAAAAAATCAGTTTCGTGCTGGCCTACCTGATTGCCAGTACCGCCTGCATTTTACTGATCGGCATCTACCTGGCGAATGTGCTGAGAGACTGGAAACGTGGTGTTGGATTTGGGTTCGCGTTGACGGTCTTGTACGGCATCTTGTTTGGCTTATTGAATTCAGAAAACAATGCCATGATGATGGGTAGCCTGTTATTGTTTGCTGTCCTGTCCGGCATCATGTTAGCAACCCGTAAGGTAGACTGGTATAAGCTGGGTAAGCCAGCCACAGACAGCGCCTACGATCACGCCTGATGAGTCACGCAAATTGATTTGATGACAGCCAGAACCTCGCAGGCAACATGTGCAAGGTTCCGGCTTTTTCAAGCATGGTCTATCGTCAGCCCGGCATTGATCTCTGCCAGACTGCGCATCAGGGTTTCGGAATAATGCAGGCCCGCGCCGGAGGTGGCATAGATCAGCCTGAGCAAGATAAAGTATTCGCCATCGCAAAAATCGCCAACAGCAGGCAATTTGTATTTGACCTGCTCCAGAAAATCCAGCAATTGCGCTTCTTCTGCCTGCCATGCCGGCAAATTCGCCTCTGCCTCTGCTGCACTCTCAAGCAGGCCCGTGCACCATTGCCTGGCCCCGCCCCAGTTTGCAGGCTGTTCTGCACCTGCCAGCTTGATCGTTACCTGTGCATCTTCACCCCAGCGCTTGAGCGTCTTGCTGTTATTGCTGATGCGGGATATGGCACCATCAAGCCCCTTGTCATCCGCCGCCAGGGCAAACTTGTCGGCATTAAATTCTTCGCCGCCCACTTCAACATAAAAACGCAATAATTTCATTCTTGCCCCCGTATCCAGGATTTAAAAATGCGTTGCCATCGTAACTCACTTGGCTGCAGGATAAACCAGCCAGACCATCCTCATTCTAGTCGTGAATGAAATTTTTGCAATTGTTATCACCGTCTGAAATTCAGCGGACAGCTTGCCACGCCAGTAGCCTCTTTCAAATGAAACTACTGGCTGTCACTTCTGGGAACAGGATTAAAACCGCAGTTCCTCAGCCTTGACCAGTCTTGCAAACAGGCCATTCAATGTCATATTGTGATGTGCAATGATGGTGCTGGCGGGCAGCAAGGCTGTGTCATTGCAGCTATGTGCATCTTCCACCAGGATGACGTTGAATCCCAGCTCGCTGGCAGCGCGGCAATTGGCATCGATGCAGTACTGGGTTTTCAGGCCAGTGATGATGAGTTCCTCGATACCTTTCGCCTGCAATTTTTGCAGGAAATCCGTACCCTCGAAGCAGCTGGGCCTGGTCTTTTCAAATACGGTATCTCTTTCCATATCCAGCGTCAGCCCTGGCATGAATTGCCAGTTGGCGCTGCCAGCTTCTATCGGCGAGCCTTGCGGGCCAGTGTGGCGCACGGCAAATACCGGCACGCCGGCCGCGTGTGCCTTGGCCAGCAGGTTATTGATATTGGTCAGCAGTTGCTCGGTTGCATGGATAGTACCGCCCTGCAACAAACCTGCCTGCATATCAATGACCAACAAGGCCGGGTTTGCATATGATTGTTGTTCCATTTTCTTGATTCCTTTTTTTGCATTCTGCATGAATAAATTGCCAGCGATCAGGCAAGAAAAAACCCCGCTCATTGCTGGCGGGGTTTGCTATATCAGGTAAATATTTAATTACCTGTGATGACTCAATCAAGCCAGGCGCTAGCCTACCCCGCTACTACCAGTGGTAGTCGTGGTGACGGTGCAGCCTGTCGTGGTCAATTGAAATGTCATGCAAAGAGTGTAGTTTCTCAATATGAGATAGTCAAGCACTGGGCAGATTTCATTTTTTCAGGAACTTTGGATAAGCATTGATCTTCGCCTGCAGGCGTTGTGCCAGGCCAAAATCTGCGGTCAGCAATTCGTCGTGGATAAGTTGTGCCTCATCGCGGTAAGCCAGGATTTTTTCATTATCCCAATAATACGGCGGGTGATACAGATTGGTAATGCGGTCAGCCATCTTGACCATCCAGATCTCTGCCGGTTGTTGCCGTATGCGGTCGAGGCTGTCACGCATCTGTTCAGCCTTGGTCGGCAGCGCGGTGTTCTTGGACAAAGCCTGCACGCCATCAGCCACGGCCTGGCCAAATTCCTGTTTCAACAATTCGTAGCTGGCACTGGTATCTTCTATGGTGTCATGTAACAAGGCACATTGCACCGTCAGTGCGCCATCGGCAGTGATATTCGATTGCAAGGCCCAGATGACTTCCATCGCCACGCTGGCGATATGGTTGATATACTCAATCCGTTCACCTTCCACCTTGCCACCATAGGTCTGCCCGCTGTGCTGGCGCGATGAAAACGACCAGGCTTTTTCATAGATATCGGGGGTCCAGTGATTCATCTTGTCATCCTTTAAATAAGAGCGGAAAAATGAGATACCCATCCTTCACATCGCCACCCACCGGGTACGGCGCCGGCGGTCGCGGAACATGTGGATGGCTGAATGCACCATGCCTTCCGGGCTGCCGCTTTCTTGGTATTGCTGGCGCAGGTAGAGTGCATCATTGCCGGTACGGGCGACTTCGCTTAGATGCGTCAGTGCATCTTGCGCACCCAGGCTTTCTGCATGGGGTTTGAGTTTGTTCAGGCTGGCCAGTATGTCTTCGCGCAAGACGGTGTTTTCATAGGTTTTTGGATGCACGGTAACGCCGTCAAAGCCGAAACGACAAGCCTGGAAGCGGTTGTAGTTATACACCAGATAATCATCTTCTGCCGGTGGCGGTTCACGTCTTTCCAGCAAATTGGCGCACAGGACTTGCAGATAGGCGGCCAGGGCAGCGGCTCTTTCCACATTCAACGGGGTATCGCAGACGCGCAGTTCTATGGTGCCGTATTCTGGCTTGGGACGTATGTCCCAGTAAAAATCTTTCATGCTTTTGACGACCCCGGTTTTTTCCATTTTACTGAAATAGCCATGGACAAATTCATCCCAGCGCAACAAGAAAGGGGCGCGCCCGGACAAGGGGAAGGCATACACAGAATTCAAACGGGCAGAATTGAACAGGGTGTCACCGCCCTGCACATAAGGTGAAGAAGCCGACAGTGCGATGAAATGCGGCACATAGCGGTTGAGTGCATGGAGCAGGTACATGGCATCATCACCAGAGGTGCAACCTATATGCACATGCTGGCCAAAAATGGTGAATTGCTTGGCCAGGTAGCCGTAGAGTGCTGACACTTCCTGGAAGCGTGGTTTGGAAAATATCTTGCGATCTGTCCATTTCTGGAAAGGGTGAGTACCGCCACCGCAGATGCCTATGTTGAGCACGTCGGCGGCGTGCACCAGGGTGTCGCGTATCGCCAGCAATTGCTGCAATATGCCCTGATGCGTGGTTTGCACATCAGTGCAGATTTCTATCATGCTCTGGGTGATTTCTGGCGTCACATTGCCAGGGAAAGGACGTTTCGCCAGTAAATGCAAAAGATCGGGGCTGGAGGCAGTGAGATCAAAATCAGACAGGCTGACGAGTTGCAGTTCCAGTTCCACACCGACCGAGAGTGCATCCGAATTCTTGAAATCTTCGAGTGGCATCATTGCTCCTGTTCTTCTGGGGTTTCTTTGGCTGTGTACAAGGCTAGCTGGGTCAGGATGGGGCCAGCGATTTCCAGTATCAGGGTCATGGCAACCAGGGCATACCATTCATTGGTGGTGGCAATGCCCAGACTGTTTGTCTGTTCAAGGTTGAGAATCAGAAAGACGGAAACCGGTGCCAGGCCCAAACCGCTGAGCAATCCCTTGCGCATGGAGATGCCACTGACTGGCGCCAGCAATGTGGTGACCACCATCTTGCTGCCCAGGCGCATGACCAGCAACAGGCTGCCCAGCATGGCACCAGCCAGCACCTGCGCCCAAGCCAGGGTAGATGCAGCAAAGACGAACAGCACCACCGCCAGCAACTCACCCAGGACCCCAAAATTTCTTTGGGTGCGGCCGAGGCTGATGCGTCTGTGCCTGGCGATCAGGCCAAAGCTCAGCGTCGCCAGTATCGGTGACAAACCGCTGGCGTGGGTCAATGCCACCAGGACGATCACAGCAAAGGCAAAACCCAAGGTCGCATCCTGTGCCTGCCGCCCCCTCCAGCGCAATATGGTGGGCAGCAAAATGCCAAATATCGTGCCTGCCAGCAGCGAAGCGCAAGCCACCAGCATGACATGCAAGCCCTGTGAAGTGGCTTTCAGGAAATCTCCTGGCGTCTGCATGGTCCAGTAAACCAGGATGAGTTTAAAGGCAAACACTGCCAGCACAGTATTGATGGCCGTCAAATGCAGGATGCGTTCACTGACCTGACCTGAGCTGCGATGTTCATTGATCACGCGGATGACAGCCGCAGGTGAAGATGACATGGCCAGTGCTGCCAGCAAGAGCGACATCAACTGCGTACTGCCATACCAGAGCGCCACGCAATACACGGCCACAAAAGTGGCAGCTGCCTCAACCAGGCCAGTGATGGCAATCCAGGGATTGATGCTTAGCCAGCGCAAATTGATACGATAGGCAAATTCAAACAGCATGAGGCCAAAAGCGATATTCGCCAACAGCACCAGGCTTTGATTATCCAGCGGCGACAAATAGTCAGGAAACAGATTCACTAGCGCAAAACCGGTCAAGGCATACACGCTGATGCGTGGCAGATGTAAGCTGCGGTTGAGGATATCACCCAGCAGCCAGGCCAGCGCAATCACACAAGGCCATGCCATCTGGCTGATATTGATGGAAAATTCTGTCATGCTGTCTCCTCAAAGCATCAGGCTGTTTTTAAAGTCTGGTTTCCCGGGCGGCGCGCAAAAAACTGTCTAATATGGGTGTGCAATCGAGCAGATCGCTCTGCCCTGTCAGATGAAATTCAGGATGCCATTGCAAGCCAACCACGAATTTGGCTTTTTGATAGCGTATTGCTTCCACGATGTTATCGGCTGGTGAAATGGCTTCCAGCTTGATATCCCGGCCCAGGGTCTTGATGGATTGGTGGTGGATGGAATTGACTCTGGCAGCTACATCTGCGGGAAACAGTTTTGCCAGTGAAGATTGCGACGTAAATTGCAAGTCATGGCCATGCTGGTCATACAGATCATTGACGTGGGCGATGGCACCTGGCACTTCAGTGACGATATCCTGGTGCAGGCTGCCGCCAAAAGCCACGTTCAATAACTGGCAACCACGGCATATACCCAGCAAGGGTTTGTCGGCCTCAATGAATTCATGCAAGAGTTCAAGCTCATACATGTCGCGGGTACGGTCACCACCCCATTCAGGGCGGGTGGATTGCTGTGAATAACTCTCAGGCGCAACGTCAGCCCCGCCTTGTAAGACCAGGCCATCAAGATGGCGTGCATAATCGCGCAAGCGTATATTGCTGGGCCTGATCAAGCCATTGGTATTGACCGAGGGGATCATGAAGACCATGACATCGCGCGCCATGACCCATTGGGCAATTGATTCTTCCAGATATTGCAAAGTCTTGCTGGGCAGCCCTTTGGCACCTGCCTGCGGATGAAATATCCGGGCAGAGACGCCTATGCGCAAAGTGCGATGGGTAATACTCTTTGCCGTGCGTATCGAGCTGGCCTGCAAACGCGCAGACACCACGCGCAAGAGCGTGCGCCAGGGAGATTCTTCTGTCTGATAAGGCGGTTGAGGCGTAGATTTTTCTGGCTCTGGCTTGGCTGCTTGATCAGTTGCCGCAATATGTGGCTGGCTATCTGACTGACTGACATGCACGGACGGCAGCGCTACGGCAGCGTCCTGGTTGACTGGTGTGTTTTTCTCATCCGGCATGGCAGGTATCCATTGCTGAAAATTGAAAATCAAAGCTGCATTTTTTCTTGTTTTAATGTCGGTGCATTATTGTCGGTGCAATCTGACAAGCATACAATAAAAATCAGCAAAAGATACGCAATGCCATTTCCTACCGCAAGATGGCATCCACTACTTGATTTTATTATGCTTGCCAGGAACAATTGCGCTGGCTGGTTTCCGTTAAAGAACGGTCGTCACTTGGCGGGCCATTAATGGCCCCGGTCTTGCTAGCATCTGGCAGGTGCGTGCAAACATTCATTGCCACGCCAGCCCGTTGGGACAATTTACAGCGCTCATCTCCAAGCAGTCAGGGAGTAAAGTCTGTGCAATTCATCGCTGCACAGACCACCAGAGCTTACATTTGTTGCTCCCATGTCTACAGTATAGTTTCAAATCTGATTTCTACAAATTTATCTGCCGCAGCATACCTGTATCACTCACAATAAAAACATCACCGCCGCCACTATCGTTGGAGGCAAAGCACCCAGCAACAACCCCACAGCACCTATCGATTCATCATTGAATCCGCGCTTCAACAAAGCCACGCCTGCCGGGTTGGGGGCATTGGCTATCACAGTCAAGCCGCCACCGGCCACTGCACCCGCCACCAGCAAATACTTGGCTTGATCACTCAAGCCTGCGATCAGTGAACCCAGGTAAGTCAACGCGGCATTATCGGTAATGGCAGTCAAGCCCAGGGCCGCAAAAAACAGGGTATGCGGTGCCAGGCTGGCGACAATGGGTTGCAACCACCATTGCTGCATGCCGCCCAGCACGACCAGGCCCGCCAGAAAAAAGCCTACCAGCAAGCCTTCCTTTAAAATCAAGGGGCTTTGATGACGCTCATATGCCTGGGTATAACCCATGAAGAACAGAAACAGGCCAAGAAAGAATACAGGGTGATGGGCAAACACAACCACGCCCGCCAGAAAGGCCAGATGAATCAGGCTGACGATGAGCGGCACTGGTTCAGTTGGCGTCGTTTGGGTAGACGCGTCTGTCGTCAGGCCAGCGATATGTTTGCGCAAAAGCAGCGTAACTACGGTGGCATTGAGCACCACCGCCACTGCCGCCTTCCAGCCAAAAGTGGCCAGCATGAAGGCACTATCCCATTGCCAGGCAGCAGCCACCATCAAGACTGGTGGTGCAGCATAGGACGTCAGGGTACCACCGATGGAAACATTGACAAACAGCACGCCCAGCGCAGCATACTTCAACCACTCTGGTATGCCCTGACGGAAAATTTTAGGTGCCAGCATCAGGGCTGCCAGCGTCATGGCGGCAGGTTCGGTAATAAGAGAGCCCAGCAAGGGCACCACGGCCAAACCAAACCAGACCAGGGCGATGGTATCAGGTACTGGAGTAAAGCGCGCCAGGGCCTTGAGAACGCGCCCAACAAGCTCCAGCACAGGGCGGGAAGCAGCCACTACCATGACGACAAAAACAAACAGGGGTTCAGTATACTGGCGTGACTCGGCGTAGCTCACTGCGGCATCACCGCCTGATACCAATGCCATCACCACGATGAGCACAAAGGCCCAGAAACCAAAGACAACTTCGACCTCACCCAGCAAATGAAACAAGCCGGCATGAGCGGTATTCTTATGCGCAAGTACTTCAAAAAATTTGGCACTAAAAGTATGCAGCAAGGCCAGGCCAAAGATCACGGCTCCAAGTGTGTTCATTAAAGTCATCACTGTTTTCTTTCCTCGAATATGGATACATATCTTACACGAGCTTAACCATGCTTACGACAAAAACCGGTGTAAGATGGGTCGATATTCCTCTCCTCCTCCATCCATACTGTATGGATGGAGGAATGCCATTACCAGACCTTTTCTCTCGACCGGGATGGGCCTGTATCACGGACGGATTCACTCCTTAGCTCCCATATTCTTATGTATAAATTCCGACTACCGCTTTTTCTCGCCCTCCTGGCTGGTCTGTTTTCCAAAAACACCCAGGCCGCATGCACAGATGCCTTGCTCGGCGACTTTGCCCGTGAAAAAAATGGCCCTGCCATCATCAGGGTAGAAAAAGTGCATGGTGAACTGGCTTACCGCATGTCAACTGAAAACAAGCAATGGGATGCCAATTTCCAGAAAAGTGGCTTTGTCAGCCCGGACAAACTGGCGCAGATGCTAAAAGACGAAAGCCTGCTCAAGACCTCATGTGCGATATGGATGGACAGCGGCGTGCTGATGAAACTTCCAGTGGGAAGCACCTTGCAGGTCAGTACACCTACTCAAAAATCCTACATGGCCAGGGAAGTGACGACAGGCTATGTCTACTACATCATGCAAGGCTTCATGCTCGAAGCGATAGATTTGTTTCCGGTTGCCGCCAAAGGCATATCTCCAGCGGCGCCTGAGCCTTTGAAGAAAAGGCCAGAAGGTAAAGAAGTGCCTGATGCTGCGGCAATATGTCAGGGTAAAAAATTGCCAGACATGAAGCAAGCAGCATTTAATAATTTGCGTACTAGCACCAAAGACTGGTTCCGGAAACGTTCACCACAAATGCAGTTGGAATTCATCTGCGGCCAGTGGCTACATGCAGAAATGCTGAGATTTCCTGGCACGGCGACAAAAGAAGAAAAGGAAAGAAGCGCCATACTGGAAAACTTCCGTGAACTGCTGAAGGCAGGCCAGATACCGCGTAATGAAAACGGGGAGGCACAATGGCTAGATGCCGGCATAGCTTTACTCAGAGGCAATCATGACTGGAACATGGTCGTGGCCTTGCAAAAAGAATTTTATGATTTATTTGATCAGGCTGTCTTCCCGCATCTGACTGTACCTGCCCGCTATGAAAACAGCTACACCAATACCGAATTGCTGAAACTGACGCGGTTTATGCCAGCAGAACAAGCTCTGCGCGTCTTAAAAAAATTCAATGAAAAAGGATTTCTGGCAAACTCTCGCGAAAGATCAGAGACCAGGCGTTATGATATGTCGCCAGTGGCGATGGAACTGTTACGTTACCATCCTGACCTGGGTACAGTACCTGAGCCTGTCCTGGATTTTCTGTTCTCGCAGGCAGGGGCAGATGCAGTCAATGACAGGGAGTTGATGCGCAACGCGGTAGCCACAAAAAGCGCAGATGCAGTACATCAGCTATTGAAGCGCGGCGCAAATCCACTGGGCAGAGAAGTGTTATCGCGCGCCTGGGATACACCAGCCTACCCCAGCTTGCTCTCCGCAGCGCTTGCTCAGCATGCAGCCGCAAAAGCTAACACCCTGTTGCCCCAGATTGAAGCCGAAGCCGTACTCAGCCGCATACTTGCCACTCGTGATTATGAAAAGAAAATTGACTGGCAGGAGGTGGATTTTTTAGTCAGTGCAGGTGCAGATATCAATGATATGTTTGCACAAAACAGGCCAGAGAACATCGGTGTGTATGCACACATGCGCCCTGAAATCACCATGCAATTAATAGAACACGGCTTGCGGCTGGATAAAAATCATGAGTACATCGATGACAAGAACAAAATCTCAGGCGAATTACTACCTTTGTATTTGCGCTTTGAAGGTTATGAACCACATCGCGAAGACCTGATACGAGCCATGCTCACCAAATACAATAATGTGAATATTGCCTCAAGATGTCCAAACTGCAGTCTGGTTTATCCCCTGGATTACGTGATCAGATCCGGGCGGGCCGATCTGGTAAAAACCTTTATTGAATTTGGTGCCAATCCAAACAATGTCAACAAGGATGGTTCATTAAGTTTTTGGCATGCAATCGTCAAGAATCAGACAGATATGCTGGAGTTGATGGCAGCTTCCACATTTAAACTCAATTTGAATGCTGTTGATAACAAGGGCATATCAATACTGGCCTGGGCCAATTGCCTCAAAGCCGATGCAGCAGCTGCCTGGTTAAGCAAGAATGGTGCGCAGGAAATTGGCCGCGAGATTTGTGCCAAGCTGAAATAGCCTTATTTCAGTTTCACTGCCCGGCACAACCAATCCTTGAACTGGCGCGTTTCTTCTTTCAACAAGACCTCGGACGGATAGACCAAAAAATAGGCGATGCCAGTCTTAATACTGGTCTTGAAGGGCAAGATCAGTTCATGACTTTTCAGCTCTTCTCTAATCAGGGTTTTTCTGGCCAGGGCAATGCCATGGCCGCGCTTGGCTGCATCCAGTGCGCCGTTAGAGTCAGCAAAGACGGGGCCGCTGTTCCAGAGCACATGTTGCGCTCCCGTCGCCTCCAACCACAAGCGCCAGTCTTGCTGATGCTCATCATGCAGCAAGGTATAGGCACTCAGTTCATCGACTAATTTAAGTTGCTTGCGACTTTTCAGCAAACGCGGACTGCATACCGGTTGCAGGGGATCGTCTATCAGTATTTCTGATGTCAAACCGGGGTAATTCCCCAACCCATGCCTGACAGCAAAATCAACATCATCGCGCGCAAAGTCGGCCAGACGGTTGGTGGTACTGATTCTGATATCGATCGCCGGATGCAGTTGATTGAACTGTGGTAGTTGCGGCATCAGCCATTGCATGGCAAAACCCGGCGTACAACTGACAGTGATTCTGGGTAGCGCTCGCTGTTCTTGCAAGCGCCTGGTCGCCTCTTCCATCTGCCTGAAAGCCGTGCGTATGCCCATGAAATAATGCTCGCCTTCTACAGTCAGGGCAATACCGCGTTGGTCTTTTTTAAACAAGGGAATCTGCAGAAGGTCGACCAGCTTGCTGATTTGCTGGCTAACCGCCGCTGGCGTCACGTTCAATTCATGCGCTGCATTTTTGACGCTCAAATGACGACTGGTGCATTCAAAATATTGCAAGGCTTTCAATGGCGGCAAGCGGTTCATAATGATTTAGTTTTTCTAATCTAAGACAAGAAATGATGAATTGTTTTTACTTCCACTTTAATGATTTAATCATTGCATACGCGGCGCGATGACAGTGAAAGAATAACTTAATCAAGTGTAGATCAAAAAAGCACTTATTCACAGCTTGCGTTACAGAATACTGAACAGGAAATCACATGAAAACCACAGACACTTTGAGGCTCATCAGCCTAGCTGCCATTTGGGGTGCCAGCTTTTTATTCATGCGCATGATCGTACCCACGCTGGGTGCCATGCCTACCGCTTTCTTCCGTGTCCTATTTGGCGCAGCAGGTCTGGCCCTGATCTTGTTGCTAATGCGGGTACGCTGGAATTTCAACGACAAACTGGGCGCAGCCATGATGCTGGGCGTTATCAATTCTGGCATCCCTTTTGTCATGTTCAGCCTGGCTGCCAAGGCGTTGCCAGCAGGTTACTCCGCTATATTGAATGCAACGACGCCACTCATGGGCGTCATCATCGGCGCCCTGTTTTTTGCAGAACGGCCCGGCCTTTACAAGATCCTGGGCGTATTGATAGGCATTGCCGGTGTTGCCGTACTGACCTCAACCGGGCCAGTGCAATTCAATGCAGCGCTCTTGATCGCCGCTGCAGAATGCATGCTGGCCACGGCTTGCTATGGCCTGGCCAGTTTTTTGACCAGGAGATGGATATACGCCACAGGTGGGCTGGATAGCAAGCTTGTCGCTTTTGGCAGCCAGCTTGGCGCTGTTGCTTTGCTGCTGCCATTTTTTTCGTATGGCGCATTGACACAGCCACCGGCAACCTGGGGCAACATTACGTTGTGGCTGACCCTGGCAGCCCTGGGACTGGTATGCACGGCGCTGGCTTATATCCTGTATTTTCGTCTGATCGCCGATATTGGCCCGGTCAAGTCCCTGACGGTGACTTTTCTGATCCCACCCTTTGGAGTACTCTGGGGCGCACTCTTCCTGCATGAAGACATCACCCTCGCCCACCTTACGGGCGGCGCCCTGATAGGTCTGGCTGTATGGCTGGTGTTGCGACCAGAAAAACCACGCCTTGCTTAAACACAGGAATAGTTGCCCTAACCCAGCCCATATTAAAACAATGCTAATATTTGCTGATCACCATTCATGTGTAATGTCCGAACACCAGCAAAAATAATCCATGAAATCCGTTCATATAGCGATGCTAGCCCTGCTTTACCCCCTGACAACAACTGCAGCACAAGCTGAAATCGTGTGTGCCAACATCAATACTCCCCAGGAAGAAGCCCGGTGCATGGCGGGCGAAGTGGACAAGGCCAACAAAAAACTGTCCAGCTATCTGCAAGCCGCCAAGTCACGACTACAACAGGAAGACGACAACAAGCTCGATCTCGATGCAACACAAAGAGCCTGGGAAAACTACCGAAGCGCCCATTGCGACGACGTCTACACCTATTGGGCCAGCGGCAGCATACGCTACCGCCAGTCAGCCCAATGCCAGCTAGACCTGACACTCACCCGCACCCGCGATGTCTGGCAAGCTTATCTCACTTTTGCCGATAGCACGCCTGCCCTGCTGCCTGCACCATAGAGCCTGATCTCTCTTGCAAGTGTGTTCCTTGAATCGGTTGTACAATTCATTGCTGATTCATCCGGCGTTTCACATCCGCAAGTACAACCTCAAAGAAACCTTACAGGAGAACACCATGCAGTATCGCGAAGACTTTAATAGCCTGGTTGGTAGTACAGAAGACAGTACGACGGTCAACCGTCGCAGTTTTATACAAACTGCAGTAGGTGTCGGTTTTGCGGCAGCGGTTGCACCGGTATGCGCGCAAACCATGATCAAGACTGACCGTGCCGGTTTGACGGATGGTGTCGCCAAGCTGACAGTGGCGGGCGCAGAAGTGCCACTGTATTTTACCAAGCCTGAAGGCAAGAGCAATTTGCCGGTAATATTGGTGATCTCCGAGATTTTTGGTGTACATGAGCATATAGCTGACGTGGCGCGCCGTTTTGCCAAGCAGGGCTATCTGGCGATTGCACCTGAATTGTTTGTGCGCCAGGGTGACGCCAAGAACGCCGCCAGCATGGCAGAGCTGATGAAAGAAATCATTTCCAAGGTGCCTGATGCACAAGTCATGGGCGACCTGGATGCTGCCGTGGCATGGGCTGGCAATAACGGCGGCGACACCAAGCGCCTGGGCATCACCGGCTTTTGCTGGGGTGGCCGCATCACCTGGCTGTATTCTGCCTACAACCCCAATGTCAAGGCTGGTGTGGCCTGGTATGGCCGCCTGGTAGGCGAATCGACGCCATTGACACCCAAGCACCCCGTCGATATCGGCGCAGGCTTGAAAACACCTGTCTTGGGCCTGTATGGTGCCAAGGACACGGGCATCAATGCTGAATCCGTCTTCAAGATGGAGGTGGAACTGAAAAAAGGTAACAGCAAATCAGAGTTCAAGGTGTATGCAAATTCTGGCCATGCCTTTCATGCTGATTATCGCCCCAGCTATAACGAAGAAGATGCCAAAGATGGCTGGAGCCGTGCGCTGGCCTGGTTCAAGGCAAACGGCGTAGCCTGATTCCTGTTTTTATTCATTTCCTCTGATTCATCTCTTCTTAGTTTCACTGCAGGCCAGCCACGCGCTGGGCCTGCCCTCTTATCTATCATCAACATTAAGCAAGGACCCGCATGCACACTTATGACTATGATTTATTCACGATAGGTGCTGGCTCTGGCGGTGTGCGGGCCAGCCGTTTTGCGGCACAGTATGGTGCACGCGTGGCGGTAGCCGAGGCAGGCCCGCTGGGTGGCACTTGTGTGAATGCAGGTTGCATACCAAAAAAGCTGATGTCGTATGCCGCTCATTACCATAGCGACTTTGCCGACGCAGCCGGTTTCGGCTGGAGCATGGGTGAGCAACAGTTTGACTGGGCCACGCTGATCGCCAACAAGGACAAAGAAATCGCCAGGCTCAATGGTATCTATGGCCAGATCCTGACAAATGCCAAGGTCGATATCATCACTGGTCATGCCCAGATCGTCGATGCGCATACCGTCATCGTCAATGGCCAAAGCTATCGCGCCCAGCATATCCTGATCGCCACAGGCGGACACCCAGTCAAGCCAGAATTGCCAGGCAGTGAACTGGGCATCACTTCGGATGAATTCTTTCACCTGCCTGCCCTGCCGCGCCGTGCCGTGGTGCAAGGCGGTGGCTATATTGCAGTCGAGCTGGCTTCCATCCTGAATGGCCTGGGCTGCCAGGTCACACTGGTACAACGTGGCACACAAATCTTGCGCAGCATGGATGCCGACCTGGGCCATTTCCTGATTGCAGAAATGCGCAAGAAAGGCATAGAGATCGCACTTGATACCAGCATCCTGTCCATCAACACGGAGGGCGACAACACGCAAAACAAACGCGTGGCACTCAGCGATGGCCGCACACTGGATAGCGACTGCGTGCTGTTTGCCACGGGCCGCAAACCCAATGTCAAAGACCTGGGCCTGGACAACGCTGGCGTGCAGGTGCGCGAGAATGGTGCCATCATCGTCGATGAACACTTTGCCACCAATGTAGACAGCATCTACGCCATCGGCGACGTCATCGACCGCTTGGCGCTGACCCCGGTTGCACTGGCCGAAGGCATGATCGTTGCCGCCAACCTGTTCCAGCATGGGCGCAAGCTGATGTCCTATGAAAACATCCCTACTGCCGTATTCAGCCACCCCAATGTAGCTACCCTGGGCCTGACAGAAGCCAAGGCACGCGAAAAACATGTGCATGTGAAAATCTTCAAGAGTGAATTCAAGGCACTCAAACACACACTCTCAGGCTCGACCGAACGCTGTCTGATGAAGATGATCGTCGACGCCGACACCGACCGCGTACTGGGCATGCACATGGTAGGCGCAGACGCAGGCGAAATCATCCAGGGCTTCGCCGTCGCCATGCAATGCGGCGTGACCAAGGCACAAGTCGACGCCACCATAGGCGTACACCCGACAATTGCAGAAGAGTTTGTGACGATGAGGACGGCGGTGGTGTAGGTTTAAGAAGCGGCCCGGTGGATTCATCCGGGCTGCGAAATATTGTCAGGACTTTTTTGACCGATGAGCTAACGGCATTTCTGATTTTAGGCAAACACGACTTACGCCGACACACCTTGATTCAAGAGTCGCAACGGTATTCTGAATGCAACCCTGTGGTGGCGTGGCAATGCCTCCGATTACCACGTTAAAGGAGCTACGCGCTCTGCAGAACGCGCAAATGAAAGGAAAGAAGTAAATGAAATTATTTCTTCAAATGCTTATCTTGACTTGTCTGATACTGGGTGGCGGCAGCACAACTTGGGCTTCATCTTTACCAAGGTACCCAGAAGACGATTGGGAGGCTCTTTCAAAAATATTGAACGATAAAACGATCCCTGTTACTTGGAAAGATTCACATGGGAATTCTATCGTCGATTTCCACATGAAATATGGTTCTGAAGATACTGCAGTCAATTATTTGAAGCGTGCTACCTTGCAAGAATTGAGTCTCATTAAAGCAGGGGATTTGCTTAATGCTGCTGCTTGGTATGGCTCTCAGCAAATAGTTCAAGTTTTGTTGAATAGAGGTGTTTCTCCTAATCCAAAGATGCCATTCATTAGTGCGCCACTAATGTCTGCCTCATCACGTGGAAATCTAGAAATTATGCGCATGCTTATACGAGCAAAAGCAGATGTGATGGCGCGCTCTAAATATGGCCGTGACGCTCTATTTATTGCCTTGGAGATGGGGCAGTTTCGTGCGCTTAATTTACTTCTTGATAATGGTGTGAACTTAGAGTGGTATAAGAAGAGTGGGAATAACGGAGCGATTATTTTTACCGCAATAAACGGAAAGTCGAAAGATGTCGTAAATCTACTTTTGCGAAATGGATTTAATCCAAATGTATTTAATGAGTTAGATGAAACACCATTGGTACATGCGATTCGTCGAAATGCCGGAATAAATATTATCGTATTGCTTCTTAATTCGGGCGCTGATGAATGCCTGCCGACGAGGGATGGAAAGTTGCCGCGTGAGGTAGTAGCCGAATTAAGTGATATTGAAGAACCTTGGAAACGAGAATATGTACATATTTTTAAAAAGGAATGTCAAATAAAGCCCGAGTAGCTCCGATTTTATTAGGGAAATTATGCGTAAATTGTCTGTATTTCTGCTTACGGTCATTGGGTTTATGGTGGCTATGACAGTTTGGTTTTTGCCCAACATTTATGGGCAATATCGCTTCTCACAATTTTGCGGAAAAGACAGCGGTTTCCATGAGTATGGAGAAATAGAAAAAAACTCACCTTGGCTAACCACTGATCAAGCAGATGCGAAAAGTGTTGTCTCAACTCATGCAATGGTGCCATTTGCGAGATATTTAGACAGAGATGGTCAATATTTTGATGTTCGATACAAAGGGGGAAATCCTTGGTGGGATAGCTCCTATGAAGTCATTTCCGCAGATTTGAAAATTGTAGTGCCCTATATCTTTGAGTACAAAGCCAGTTTTATTGAGAAAGAACTTCGTTTGAGGAAAGATGTTTATTCGCTTCGAGATCGAAAGACGAATCAGGTGATATTTCAACATACTGGCTTCGCATACACTTTGTTTGAATCTAAACATACACTACTCGGACAAAGTGATATTCAAACCTGCCCTGCATTTGAGAGTCAAACAGCTAATATAAATGCATTTCTTTTATCCGGAAATAAAACATGAGTATAAAATCCGTAGAAGAACTCACTGCAGACACTCAGATCGCAGTCGAAATCAAAGAATGGGATCAGGTCCTTCATTAATGCATTTCGCGAAGATGCGATACACGCGAATTAATGGAACGAACATATTTTTAATACGTACGATTAAAAAACCTTTCAATTACTCCAGATCAGGCCAGCGCTAGTTGACGTGCAAACACTACCTGAAGGTTATATGGTGTTCTTTGATGGCCCAAAACTTTCATGGATTTTTAATGAGCAAGATGAGACGGTGTTCCTATAATTTTTTGCGCGCATTTAAGCCTAAGTAGCAGTCTACGTATAAGTCGTGCCCACAACTTGTCTTACACATCATGTCCCAGTTCAGAAAAACCAAAACTGTTGCTGCCAATACTGTTGAAACCAATCAGCAGATTGCTTCGCTGGTGGCTGTACAAAACCAGATTTTCGCCAGGTTGCTGGATAGTCTGGAGGCGGGTGTCAGTACGGCGGACGTGGCGGCGCTGGCGGATGAGCTGGCATTGGAGCACGCTGTGCATAGCTCTCTGCCTTTGATGAATGGCTTTCCTGCCGGTATCAGCATCAGCGTCAATCAAGAGATCACGAATGGTGTGCCGCGTAGCGACAAGTTGCTCAAGGATGGAGATGTGGTGAAGTTAGCGTTTGGTTTGCACCATCTTCAGCAGGCGTTTAGCATGCAGAACTGGACTGTGCAGATTGGTGCAGGTACGGCCATTGCTAGTGACTTGCTGGGGCCAGCTCATGCGATTTTGCAGGAGAGCATATCGATGTGTCGCCCTGGCATGCTGGTTTCTGAGATTGGCAAGCATTTGCAGCAGACCTGCAGCAAGACTGGTTTGTTTATCTCGGAGCTGTTTGCTGGTCATTTCATAGGTGAGCAGGTCCATATGCTGCCGCAGGTCTTGCCGCGCAGTGGGATGTTCGAGCCTGAGCATATCTTGAGTGCAGGCTGCATGCTGAATCTGATGGTACTGGCGCACCCTGCCAAGCCATCTGTAAAGCAACTCAAGGATCAATGGACCGTGACTGACCGCAATTGCTATCCCTCTGCCTGTTACAGCCATATGGTGCTGATCACCGACGATGTGCCCAAGGTGCTGACGGCCACCTATCCTTTAAAGAAGGGGTCACCCATTAGCTCCCGGTAGTCAACCAGTCGAACAATATACTCGCAACACACCGCGATCATATTTACCACGCCATCACACGATTGTTTCAAAGTGCCGTTGCGCCTTTTTCTTCAACGTGTGCTTGCGCGAATCGCAGCTTCACCCATGTGTATCTGGCGAAACATCAAACAGGTTTTCGCCCATTAGCACAGCCGCTCCAGAACCATCTCAGTACCACCTTGCGTCCAGGAGACGAGCAGGTCTGTGGCTACCGTATACAGCTCCAAGCCCCTTTGGCTCGCATTGCAGACGACACATTCAACGATGGTATGGCAGATACTGCGTGCCTAATCATTACGAAGGGACGATTAGCAATCGAGAAAGCGCCCGCCAAGATGGAAATATATGAATGTCTGACCTCTAGCCCTCCTGTTTCCTCATGCCAGTCTAAGAACACGCGCCCGGAGTAGGTGCGAAAAGCGCAGCGCAATCGTACATGTGTCAATCATCCCCAGCGATCTTCATTGTCGCGTCAATCCAGTTAGAAAAACCTTTAAGAAAATGTAGCAGGCCATGCTTTATATGAACTTCAGGCATCAATTCGAAATGAATCATGCGTAAGATCAAGCAAAAGCAAATCTAATGCACCCGCGCCAAGTTGTAATCATTAAAACCACAAATCCTGATATATCCGCGATATAAAAGTTAAAGAATGTATAATTTCTCTTCTTGTTTTTGCACTATTAGTCCCTTAAATTAAGGCTATTTAACGATAACAAGATGCCTTTTCAAGAAAGCGGAGATTTGCTGGGCAACGGGACTGAATTGAGAACCATGCGCAGCAAATCTCCGCCCAGCACCGCTTTAATGCTTTCCCATTTTTCTCATTTGTTGTCGATTGCAGTCCATTCCACCAATCCGATCCTGTCAGGCGGAGTTTGTTTTTACGCTGACAAGGGGACTGGCGTGTCAATATACATGGAAAATATTCTATGAAAAAAATCTTGAAATTATTCTTGCTTGCGCTTGCAGTATCTTTTTTCAATCACAGTGCGATGGCGCAAAGCTGGCCTGTCACTCGGGCTGAAACTTCATCGGCATTGTGGCCAAACACCAACTTATACGATCGCAATACCAGTACGGTCTGGACCAGTACTGGTCATGGCGACCCCAACCACCAGGAATGGCTGGCTTATTGGCTTGATGGCTTTCATCCCGTCAATGCCATCAAGCTTTATCCACGTTATGCTGGTGGGCGCGTGCTGGGTTTCCCCACCGCATTCAATGTGTACTGGAGTGATGGCAGCAAATGGAATTTTGCGCAATCCTACTCCAACGTCACCATGCCGCAAGCCGGAAATTATGTGACGCTGAAACTGCCCGCAACTGTCAATGCCAACGGCATACAGGTTGTTGCCACCCAACTGGGGCAGGATGACGTGGGTAACTACTATTTCCAGATAGGTGAAGTTGGTGCCGCGCAGACGGATGTCGTGGCAACGGATTATTTCAGGAACCCGCTTCCTGGTTCTCCGATACTGACGATGGCCGATGACGCGCCAACGAGCGTATTGGTGAGCGGTGTCCGGGCAACTATGTACCGGGTCAGACAACCTAATAACGAAACGGCAAACCCAGGCATACCCATTCCTCTCGCGAGATATGGCGGCGTCATGCGCGAATGCCTGAAGCTCAACCCGAATAGTACTGCGCCGGATTGGGCATGTTATTCAACCTACCCTGAAGACTATCAAAGCAGCTCATCTGTCCTGGCAAGCCCGCAGATGAATGCCGTTTGCGGTGCACCGGCGAAGTACCCTGCATTAATCAGTTCGTGCAGCAGTGGACAATGCGTTTCTGAAATCTTCATGCTGGATTGCCAGACTGGATATCCAAGTTTGACGGCGAACAGGAACTTCAATACGGCAAAAGCCGATCTCAATTATGGCGGTTATATTGATGACCCGGATGACTTGTCGAAACAAGGCTATGGCGGTAAGTATTACCTGTCAGGGAATTACAATACGGCACTGGAAATTTTGAGGCAAGGTCGGGTTCCCATTGTCGGTATCAACATTTTTGATCGCCCTCTTACTGGTGGAACTTATACGCTAAAAGCCGACGCCGAAAAGATCATCAATGATACCGTTGCCCAGTATCCGCAGTTGTTTACTTCTGGTGCGATGATTTCCATTGTCGATGAGCCATTCTGGACTAATACGGGCTTCCCGGCAGCCGCGGTTCTCGATGCAGAAATTAATGCCCTGCGCAAGGGGATTTTCTTGATGCAAAGAAAACTGCCAGGAGCAAAATTTGGTTTGAATCTTGCAGGCGTATTGAGTGCACAGCCTCAAATGATGGATGCAGTCAAAAAAATCCTCACGCCAACTGACGGTATGAGCGTGAGTTTGCAATGGCTGGCAACGGACGTTTATGTCAATACCTTTGACTTGACTGAACGCGCCACTGCCTTGAATACAGCGAACGGGTTCGCAAACTACATGACAACCGCCCCTTTCAACAACATGGAAAGTTGGCTGGTGGTGCAAGGTTTTGCTCCTTACAATTATACCGGTGCGGTCCCCCCTTCCAACTGGCCTGCTGGCCTGACAAGCGACTTCAAGAGCATCATGCGCAGCATGGGCGTTATTGGGGCCAAGTATACCGGCGTGCTGGTATGGGGCTGGAACAAGGCTGCCGAAATCGATGACCGGTTTACTGGCAAATATTTCCCGTCTGAACTTCAAAAGTGGTATCAGGCTCCGGCTTGCTCAGGTGTCAGCCTGACGCCATCCAGTCTGCCTGCTGGCGGTGGTACTGCCGTTGCGCAAGCCAGTTGCACGAACGAGATTTTGACCTATGCATGGACGGTGAATGGCAATGTCTTTGGCGGCAATACGCCGTCGATCAGCATCGCCCTGACGGCAAACAATAGCAATGCTGCGCTCAATTACACGGTGTGTTTCACTGCCATCAATGTCGCCCATACTGCTCCTATCTGTACCAACCTGGTGCAGGCTGCAGGTAGTGCTGCTACGGTGCCGGGTGCGCCTGCCATCAGCTCGGTCGTTCCGGGTAATGGTAATATCAAGGTAGCATTTAATCCCGGCGGGCTTGGATCGGGCAGCCTGGTTAATTACACGGCTACTTGCGGCAGTGTTACTGTCAATGGCAACGGATCTCCCATTACTGTCACTGGTCTGACCAACGGCACGGCTTACACCTGCCGCGTCAAGACCACCAGCAGCGTGGGCAGCAGCGCGTGGTCAGCGGTGTCTGCTCCGGTAACACCAACGGCATCGCCAACGCTGCCGGCTGCGCCTGCCATCAGTTCTGTTGTGGCTGGCAATGCTGCTGTCACGGTGGCATTTACTCCTGGTGCACTGGGATCGGGCACACTGGTCAGGTATACGGCATCTTGTGGCAGTGCATCTGTCAATGGCAGTGCATCACCTATCGTTGTCACTGGCCTGACGAATGGCACCGCTTACACCTGCCGCGTACAGACCACCAGCAGCGTGGGTAGCGGCGCATGGTCAGCGGTGTCTGGTTCGGTGACACCAACGGCAGCAACCTTACCCGCTGCGCCTGCCATCAGTTCTGTGGTCGCTGGCAATGGCGCTGTCACGGTGGCATTTACTCCTGGTGCGCTGGGATCGGGCAACCTGGTCAATTACACGGCTACTTGCGGCAGTGTTACTGTTAATGGCAATGGTTCACCCATCATCGTTACCGGCCTGACTAACGGCACGGCTTACACCTGCCGCGTCAAGACCAACAGTAGCGCAGGTAGCGGTGCATGGTCAGCGGTATCGGGTTCAGTGACGCCGACGCTTCCACCAGTATTGCCAACGGCCCCTACCATAGGCACAGCCGTCAGTATTCCTGGTCAGGCAACGGTGTACTTTACTCCAAATTCATTGGGGTCGGGCAGCCTGGTCAATTATACGGCTGTCTGCGGCGGCGTTTTTGCCACTGGCTCTGCGTCCCCCATTGTCATCACGAATCTACCCAGCGGCACGCCTTTCTTCTGCAAAGTGAAGACCATCACCAGCGTAGGGGCCAGCCCCTGGTCCAGTTGGACGACTGATCCTATATATCCATAAACACTGGCTTGCCCCAGGCTGCCGGTGAAGCTTTTACGCGCAGCCTGACATAAATACAAATTTCGAATCTTGTGCGCGATTGCAAATCACCCCTTTGGCGACCGCAACGTTTCCAAGTCATTCTGGCTCGCATTGCAGGCGACTCATTGAACAAGGATGGCGATGGCAGATACTGCGTGCCCAAGCAGCCCGAATGGGCGATTAGCAATCGCGAAATCGCCCGCCAAGATGGAAATGTATGAATTTCGGATGTGAAGCTTACCCTTCTACACAAAAGTTATTGTAACGGCAGGTGGCCGCGCTTTAGATGCCAAAACTTGAGTACAATACTTTTTCCTTAACGACTGGGGCAACATTGATACAAATTGCCTCTCATAATGGACATACTCATTATTCTTGGTTTGATCTTGGTTAATGGCTTATTTGCCATGTCTGAAATCGCTGTTGTCTCCTCAAAGCGTATTCGCTTACAAAAACTTTCCGAAAATGGCAGTCGTGGCGCACAAGCTGCTCTAGAACTGTCCGACAGTCCCAGTCGATTCCTATCTACCGTTCAAGTTGGGATTACGCTGATCGGCATTTTTAACGGTGCTTTTGGTGAAGCCTCTTTAGTGGCTCAACTGAGTCCGAAATTGGAAGGTATGTCAATCATTGGCGAATTTGCCAGAGAGATTGCACTCGGCATCGTTGTGGTTGGTATTACATTTTCTTCCCTGATTTTAGGTGAGCTTTTACCTAAGCGAATCGCTATGCAATATCCAGAAACGGTCGCTTCGTTGATCGCAGCACCGATGCAATGGTTGTCGCGCGTGATGGGGCCATTTGTCAAGATATTAACGATCACAACAGAAGCCCTGTTGCGCTTATTGGGATTGCATCAACCGAAAAGTAACGCGGTTACTGAAGAGGAAATCGCAGGTATGCTTCAAGAAGGTACGAATGCCGGTTTATTTGAAAAGACTGAGCACGATATTGTGTCGCGTGCCTTACGCCTTGATGATCAACGTGTGGTCGCTTTGATGACGCCCCGCATGGCGATTGATTTTATCGATATTGAAAAATCTCTGGAGCACAATTTAGCAAAGATAGCGGCCAGTCCGTATAGCCGTTTTCCTGTGTGCAAAGGTGACTTGTCCAATGTGATTGGCATCATACATGCTGGTCACTTGTTTGACCAAGCCATTGGAGGAAAGTCCTTGCAGAGCGTCGATATTGCTAATGCAGTCAAGCCGCCTTTGTTTATTCCAGAAGCACTAAGCGCCATGCAATTGCTTGAATCGTTCAAGAAAAATCGTGCTGAGTTAGCTTTAGTTATAAATGAATACGGTGAAATCGAAGGTATCGTCACGCTGAGTGACGTACTAGGGGCATTGGTGGGTGATGTGGCCGCAGTGGATAATCAGCAGGATGCTGATTGTGCTCAACGTGAAGACGGCTCCTGGCTGATAGATGGAGGAATTTCATTTGACAGGTTCAGAGAGATATTTGATAGCGACGCAAGATTTCCAGAGGAAGCATCAGGGTCTTACCATACCTTAGCCGGATTTGTGTTAACTCAATTTGGCTACATACCCCGCGCGTCAGAGTATTTTGAATGGGAGGGCTTCCGGATTGAAGTGCTTGATATGGATAAAAACAGAATTGACCGACTATTGATTTCTGAAATTTTACCAGCAACAGTAATTTAAGCTCATCCGCAATAGGGCAGCTGGCGGCAGATCCGACATTCACGTGTATCTGCCGAAACATCAAACCTGGATTTCACCCATTAGCGCCGCAACTCCAGAAGTATCTCTGTACCGTGCCGTGTCCAGGTGATGGGCAGATCCTGCGTACCCAAACAGCCCGAAGGCGCGAAGGCGCAAGCTAGGTATCATGGTGTAAAGTGATGGTGCGTGCTGGTGGAAAATTCACTGTATCAATGCCTTAACGGCCAGACAGTAATGGATACCCGATACAGGCTTTCAGGAATGACGAAGTTTGGCGATTGCTGTCCAGTAATCGCCATTTTCCTGGCTTGCGATATGTAACGACAAAAAGGAAGATGGATAGGTATGACTTTGGATAATATCATTGATACCTTGAAAGGTCGGCCTGGCATGCTGGTGTTGAATCATTCGATTCTGGAGGCGTCTCGCTTCATTAACGGTTTTATGCTTGGCAAGCGCAGCTATACCCAGCTTGATGCACGCGAGTTGAAGTTTGACGAAGAGTTCCACCGCTGGGTCCAGCATTATTACGATTGCCCGATTGGCGTATCCTGGGCACAGACGATTTTATTTTATGAAGGGGATTACAAACGGGCGCTGGAAAAATTTGTGACCTTGTATCATGAGTTCCAGGGCGATGAAAGTTCAATGTGAAATGTTGCTTAGTCAGGGTGTAATTGATGGATGGTTTGCTGGAATTCATGTTTGAGGCAGTGCCTGCGGCAAGCTTGCCTTTGCTGTTGCGTTCGCTGACAGGGGAGACAGCGAATGTAGTGAGCATAAATGATTATGAACTTGGGGCGCAGCCTGTCGGGGCAGTGTTCGACGAGTTGTACTGGCAGGCATTTTTCAGGCGGCAAGGTGCAGCCTGCTTTATGAACCTCCGTGTTTTGCAGGTCGGTGACAAAGAGGTGAATGGTCCGAGTGTGCAGTTAATGTGCAGCGACATGCTGCTTGACGTGATGGTGTTAATGTCGAGCACCGATTGCCGCAATGCGGGGCTGGTATTGGCAGATGATTTTGCGACGTGGATGAAAGACATGGCGCAGTTATCGGACGCACAAAATTTCTGCGGCGGGCTTGATCCGGCATGGGATGTGGGGACACAATTATGTTCTTCGCGCGGGATTGGGCCGGTGATGTCACTTTGAGGGAGCTGGATTAATGTGCATGTACCGGACTAGGATGAGCAGTAAATCCATTAATGGCTGACCAGTCATTCTGTTTGGTATTTATCTGTATCTAGCGAAACATCAAACCTGGACTTCGCCCATTTGCACAGCTACTCCAGAAGGATCTCAGTAACGGGTTGTATCCAGGCGATGGCAGATACTGCGTGCCCAAACAGCCCGAAGAGGCGATTAGCATACGCGAAATCGCCCGCCAAGATGGAAATGGATGAATACCTGTTGCGCCCCTGCGCCCTTTGTTTCTTAGGAGTGGCTAAAACGAAATATCAACACGCCCTGACAACGCCAGGTCATTTTCGCATCAGGCTCTTAAGCATGATGCGCGCAACCACAGGGTGGTGGTCGGATGGGTAGCGCCTGTCACGTGAGTCGCTTATCACGGCATATTTGAGTACGTCGAAGTGCTGATCGACGAAGATATAGTCTATCCTTTCATTCATCGCTGCATCCAATTGGAAGTTGTTGAAGGTCCCTACCGGGCCATAGGGTGGTGCCTGACTAATCCGGTAAGCATCGCGCATCCCTTTTGCCATATTCTGCATCTGCACTGTTTCTGGTGTCGAGTTGAAGTCACCGAGACATATTGCGGGCTCGCCGCGTGCGATCTCTGCGATTTTGCGTAAAACCAGTTCTGCTGAAGCGCGGCGAGCCACCTGGCCTTCGTGGTCAAAATGAACCGAGAACACAAATAGGACACGCGAGCTGCCTCGATCACGCAAACGCGCCCAGGAGACAAGACGACGGCAGCAGGTGGCGTCCCAGCCGTATGAAGGGTGGTCGGGCGTTTCACTTAACCAAAAGTCACCCTTGCTCAATAAAGTAAATCGGTTCTTACGAAAAAAGATCGCTGAGTGTTCGCCTGCATTTCTGCCGTCGTCGCGACCAACCCCGACATGATCAAACTCTTCCATCTGGGCCAAGTCGGTGATTTGATCTGCCAAGCCTTCCTGTGTACCTACAATATCAAACTCGTGGTAACGAATCAGTGCCTTGACCATCTCTTTGCGGGATGGCCAGGCATTCACGCCATCGCCAGTATTGTTATACCTTAGATTGTAAGTAGCGACGTTAATCGCCGCTGCCGAGCGGGGTTGCGCCGACGAATCTGGCGTCCAGGCAAGAGCAAGCAGCACAACAACGGCGACCCAGAGTGCAAGCGGCGAGAATCTGTTTAACATGTTGATCGCATCCAGAAAAGCTATAGGTCAATGTAAGAAGAGGGTTTCAGTTTTTTGCAAATATTGATTTGCCCTTCTAGCACCACCAAGCACATTGACGCAGCATGATGCGGACAATGACGGCTATGGTAATGACACATGTTCGCAAACAGGCAATGGGCTATATTCATGATGCGCGGGTTCTACGACCCAAGATTGATTTTAGCCATGAACTCGCCCCCTGATCCATCGGTAATCGAAAAGCGACAGAGTTTAGCGATCTGGTTAAACGCGCATGAAAATGCGGAGCACGTGGTCAGATCCTTCATTCATACATTTTCTCTGCCTGGAATCGTCATCAAGTCAGCGTAGTAATCGGCTGTGCGCTGACAATCCCGCCTAAGTGAATGCTTGAATTTAGTCGTTGAAAATCAAAGACGTCGATTGTTTGCTTAAGAGACCAGACTTCTTCCTTGTGTGATGGCGCATTAAATCTGATCGCGGTGTGGTGCGAATATGTTGCTTGAGGTGTACTGTCAATAGCGGACACTCATGTTCTAAGCTGCCTGTGACTGCCGATTAAAATTTTCAGCAAACAAGGCTGGCGATATATTGCCAAGACGCGAGTGACGTCGCTGGCGGTTATAAAA
>NZ_JACOFX010000018.1 GCF_014284125.1 Undibacterium umbellatum
CCTGAGTCTCACCATGTTTGAAACAACGCCAATAAATCAACTACTTACGCCGTCATCGGGAAATCTCAATGACGATAATCAACCAAAACAGATGTCTCTCCTATGAGAAACGTTGGGACACTAGTGACATAAAATAACTCATTAAAATACAGACAGCACAGCGTTGCCCGTCGAAATTGAATCCGCCATGCGAACAATTTTCAGCGTTCTTTTAAGCGCTGGACAGGGCTGACACCCAAAACATCAAAAGAAACCTGATGCAAGATTTTCCTGCCCGGAATTTCAGTGCAGGTGTCAATCTTTAAGTAGTCTCATCCCAATTATCACCCCTCATGCCATCTACATGATTTTTCATGCCATTAATAAATATTGACATTAACCAATTCAGCAATTAACATATTAGTTAATTATTGAATTATTGTTCAACCTTGAAGGAGTATGAAATGAGCATGGAACTTAGTTATTTGGTCTATTCAATTGTTTCTATCGTCATGACAATCTGGGTCGCAAGAACCTTGTCAAAAAACGGTGAGGTGTTCCTGGTGAAATGCTTTGGTCAGGATGAAATATTGGCGAAATCCACGAATCACTTATTGGTCGTCGGTTTTTATTTGATAAACATAGGTTTGATCGCCATTCGTCTGGATGGCTGGCAAATATCGCCAGGCAACGGCTTGATACCCTTTGTTGGTAGTAAAATAGGTGTTTCGGTACTCAGCCTTGGTGCAATGCATTTTTTTAATATGATCATGATTGCCAAATTTGGCAGAACTGTCAGCGCTTGGGTAAGAGTGAATGACAAGCGTGAGGCAGAAAGTTTTTCTGCTCCCGCTTAAGCATTGATGAAATGAATGTTGGTCTATGCTATAGATATGGAGCCCCCTTTAAGTCGCTGCTCTGGGAGCCAGCTCCCAGGAGCAGCTTTAAGCTGCAGTCTATGCAATTAGTAAAGCACTGACTGATTTACGTAATACTATTGCCGCGCTCAACTTAGTGCGGCAATCGTCTTTTGAAAATGAATAATGTCTTCTGATAAGATTTTTGAAGCTTTGGCATCATCACCGCGCAGACAGATTCTTGCTTATTTATCTGAGCAGGAATTGACTGCAGGGGATATTGCTGCGCGCTTTAAAATGAGTGCGCCAGCCATTTCCCGCCATTTGTCGGTGCTGGAAAATGCTGGCCTGATTTCTGGTGAACGTCAGGGGCAGTTTGTGATGTACAAATTAAATGGCGACAGCCTAGTCAATACCTTGACGCAATTCGCTTTTTCTATTTGCCCTGTCGGCGCTCCTCTGAAGCGCGAAAGCAAGGCAATAGCAAAGTCGGGGGTCAGCAAGGCGAAGAACAAGGGGTGATAAGAATATAAGTAGGCTGATTCAAGGAACCTCCATTCTGGAGATACTTCAATTTAATTAAACTGACTAAAGTCTGGCTTGCGTTTTTGAAAAAAAGCCATGAACGCCTCTTTCGCTTCTGGAGCATTCAGCATCGCCGAGAAATGCTTGTTTTCTTCTGTCATCTTGGCACTGATGGCGGCGGGTTGGTTGCCTTTCATCAGGCGCTTGGTAACACGTATGGATGCTGCTGGCAGGGCCACCAGTTTGGCGGCTTGCTGCTGGGCGTAAGGCAGCAATTCTTCCAGTGGCAATACCTTATTGACGAAGCCCATTTCAAACGCCTCATTGGCGCTGAACGCTTCGCCGAGCATGAGTTTTTCTGCTGCACGCTGATAGCCGACGATTTGCTGGAATATCATGCTGGAGGCAAATTCAGGGCACAAGCCCAATTGCGTGAAGGGCATGGAGAGTTTGGCATTGTCGGCCAGATATATCATGTCGCAATGCATGAGCAGCGTGGTGCCTATGCCGACGGCGGCACCGGAAACGGCGGCTATCACAGGCTTGCTTGATTCATTCAGGGCTTGCATGAATTGATAGACGGATGGAATAGCGTCTGACGATGTGATGCTACTGGCATTTTTCATGAAATCTTCGAGATCATTACCTGCGGTGAAAATCTCTGGTTTGCCGGTGATAAGGATGGCGCGTACGGCCACGTCTGTTTCAGCATCGCGCAGCGCATCCGCCATGGACTGGTACATGGCCTGGGTGATGGCGTTTTTCTTTTCTGGACGATTGAAGTTGATCGTCAAAATACCGTTTTCTTTTTGGGTCAGGATATCCATGGTGCTAGTCTCTTTTTATTGATCAAGTAGATTGTGGTGCATTAGTTAGCCATTGTAAGGCTTGCTGCCAAAGTGTGCTGCGGAACTGTGGGCGGAAAAATCCAAAATGGCCTATGCGTCTTGAGTCCACATCCTTGACATAGCTCCATCAAACCCAGCTCCTAAAAAAAACCGCGCAGAAAATATAGTCTGCGCGGTTAAATTTATGCTCAGGCAAGCAGCTTACATGCGTTCAAAAATACCTGCTGCGCCCATACCTGTACCTACGCACATGGTGACCATGCCGTATTTGAGGTTGTTGCGATGCAGTGCATGAATAGTCGTCGCAGAACGGATCGCACCAGTTGCCCCCAGTGGATGGCCCAGGGCAATCGCGCCGCCCATAGGGTTGACCTTGGATGGGTCCAGACCCAGGTCTTGTACCACTGCCAGGGACTGTGCTGCAAAGGCTTCATTCAATTCAAACCAGTCAATCTGGTCTTGCGTGATGCCAGCGGCACGGCATGCTGCCGGGATGGCTTCTTTAGGACCAATACCCATGATTTCTGGTGGTACGCCACGTACTGCGAAGGAGGCGAAACGTGCCAGTGGTGTCAGGTTGAATTCTCTCAGGATTTTTTCGCTAACGAGGATCAGGGCACCAGCGCCGTCGGAAGTTTGCGAGCTGTTACCTGCTGTAACGCTGCCTTTGGCGGCGAACACAGGTTTCAGTTTTGCCAGGCCTTCGATGGATGTATCTGGACGTGCGCCTTCATCACGGCTGACGGTGCGTGTTTTCAATTCGATTTCGCCAGTTGCCAGGTTAGGCACACGGTCGATGATATCAACTGATGTAGTCTCAGCATCGAAGTAGCCAGCATTTTGTGCAGCGATAGCGCGTTGGTGCGATTGCAGGGCAAACGCATCTTGTGCTTCGCGGGATACTTTCCATTGCTGAGCCACTTTTTCTGCTGTCAGACCCATGCCGTAGGCCATGCCTACGTTTTCGTCTTTGAGGATGGCCATGTTCATCGATGGATTGCTACCCATCATAGGCACCATGGACATGGATTCGACACCACCGGCGATCATCACGTCAGCCTGGCCGACGCGGATGCGGTCTGCCGCCATCGCAACAGCAGTAATGCCGGATGCGCAATAACGGTTGATGGTGACGCCACCAATGCTGTTAGGTAAACCGGCCAGCAAAATACCCATACGTGCCAGGTTCAGACCTTGTGCACCTTCAGGGAAAGAGCAACCGATAATCGCATCTTCAGCCAGCTTAGGATCAAGATTAGGCACTTGTGCAAAAGCGGATTGCAGTACACGCACCAGCAAATCATCAGGGCGGGTGTTACGGAACATGCCACGACCAGATTTGCCGATCGGGGTACGGGTAGCAGAGACGATGTAGGCGTCTTGGAGTTGTTTAGTCATGTTAATGTACCTCGATTAGTTACGGACTGGCTTGCCAGTTTGCATCATGCCCATAATGCGCTCTTGTGTTTTTGGATGATTCAGCAATTCCATAAACGCCTTGCGCTCCATGTCGAGCAACCATTGTTCGCTGACCAGGCTGCCATTATCGATGTCGCCACCGCAAACCACTTCAGCAATCATTTTGCCGAGCTTGAAGTCATGGGCAGAGATGAAGCCGCCATCACGCATGTTGATCAGTTGTGCAGCTATCGTGGCGATACCATGACGGCCTGTGACTGGCACTAATTTGCGCATAGGTGCGCGGTAACCGGCGTCAAACATGGCACGTGCTTCTACCTTGGCAACATGCAGCAATTCGTAAGGGTTGAAGACGATGACGTCATCCGCAGACAAATAACCCATCTTCTGTGCTTCCAGTGCAGATTTGGATACGGCTGCCGTAGCTGCATTCGTGAAGTAGTTTTTCAGGAATTGCAGCAAATCAGTGCCTTTGGCATCTGCCGCTGCACGTACTGCTGCTTCTTTTAAACCACCGCCGCCAGGTACCAGACCGACGCCCACTTCTACCAGACCGATGTAAGACTCTATGGATGCCACGCGTTTTGCTGCATGCATCATCAATTCGCAACCACCACCGAGTGCCAGACCGGATACGGCAGCAACTACAGGGATGTTCGCGTATTTCAAAGCCTGATGTGCATCTTGCAGGCGGGAGATTGCTGGCTCGATTGCTTTGACACCACCGGACATGAACAAAGGCAGCATGGCCTGCAAGTCAGCACCGGCAGAGAAGGCGCCGCCGTCAGCCGCGTCTGCACTCCAGATGACAAGACCCTTGAAGTTTTTCTCGGCTTCAGCGATGGCTTTTTCCATGCCTTCGATGACGCCTGGGCCAATCACATGCATCTTGGTTTTCAGTGACAGTACCAGTACGTCGTCATTCTGATGCCAGATACGGACGGAATCATCTTCAAAGAATGTCGTGCCAGCGTTTGCGCCAGTTGCTACGCCTGTACCCAATACTGGAGCACGGAAGGCTTGGCGTTCGTACACAGCCAGGTCGGAACGCGGCACGTAAGTGCTGCTTGCTGGAGACCAGGAGCCCTCAGCAGTATGCACACCTGTGCGGCCATCAAATACCCATGCTGGCATCGGTGCATTGCACAGTGCCTTGCCTGCGTCGATATCTTCCTTGACCCAGCCAGCGACTTCTTGCCAGCCAGATGCCTGCCATGTTTCGAACGGGCCCACATTCCAGCCGAAGCCCCAGCGCATCGCGAAGTCGATGTCGCGTGCATTGTCGGCAATCGTCGCACCATGAACAGCGATGTAATGGAAGGCATCGCGGAAAATCGCCCACAGGAACTGTGCCTGTACATTGGTCGATTCACGCAGGGTCTTCATTTTTTTGACCGGATCTTTTTCTTTCAACATGCGAGCAACGACGTCGTCAGCCTTCGCACCGCCAGTCACATATTGTGCTGTAGAGAAGTCCAGACGCTGGATGTCCTTGCCGACTTTTTTGTAAAAGCCTGCACCGGATTTTTGACCCAATGCACCTGCAGCAACCAGTTTGGCCAGCACTTCAGGTGTTTTGTAGACAGCAAAGAAAGGATCATCAGACAGATTGTCTTGCATGGTCTTGATGACATGGCCCATGGTATCGAGACCAACCACGTCTGCAGTACGGAAAGTACCGGAAGAAGCGCGGCCCAGTTTTTTACCTGTCAGATCATCGACAACATCAACGGTCAAACCAAATTTTTCTGCTTCATAAATCGTTGCCAGCATGCCGAAGATACCGACGCGGTTGGCGATGAAGTTCGGTGTATCTTTGGCGCGTACCACGCCCTTACCCAGAGAAGTAGTCAGGAAGCCTTCGAGTTGGTCGATGATTTCTGGACGGGTAGCTACGGTAGGGATCAGCTCCACCAAGTGCATATAGCGTGGTGGGTTGAAGAAATGCACGCCGCAGAAACGGGCTTTCAGTTCTGCATCAAAACCGTCAGACAGAGCAGTGATAGACAAGCCGGAAGTGTTGGATGCGAAGATCGCATTTGGCGCAATGTGCGGGGACACTTTTTTGTACAGATCATGTTTCCAGTCCATGCGTTCTGCAATGGCTTCAATGATCAGGTCGCAACCAGCCAGCACGTCGAGGTTGTCTTCATAGTTCGCGACTTCGATCAAAGCTGCATCATCCTTGTTACCCAGTGGAGCAGGATTCAACTTTTTCAGGTTCTCGATAGCGCGCAGGACGATGCCGTTTTTAGGGCCTTCCTTGGCTGGCAAATCGAACAGGACGACAGGCACTTTTGCATTGATGCAGTGGGCAGCAATTTGCGCACCCATCACGCCAGCGCCCAGAACGGCGACTTTTTTAACGATGAAATTGGTCATTTTTAACCTCAAGAGTTTCGCGCCAACCCATCCACATGGGATGACGCGAATGTTTGATTAGAACAAGTCAGCTTCGAGTGCCAGCAAATTGGCAGAACCAGAACGTGCCTGGCGGATCAGCATTGCTGTTTCCGGATACAAACGGGCAAAGTAGAAACGCACTGTTGCCAGTTTGGAGATATAGAATTTGTCGCCAGAATCTTGTTTTTCAAGAGCGATTTTTGCCATTTGTGCAAAGAAATAGCTGTAGACCAGATGTCCGACTACGCGCAGGTAAGGCACGGCAGCGGCGCCAACTTCATCTGGATTCTGGAAGGCTTTCATGCCGATTTCCATGGTCAGCTTGGTGACTTTGTCGCCCAATTCAGCCAATGGCGTGATGAATTCTGCCATTGCTTCGTTAGTGCCATTGGCCTCAACAAATGCCTGAACCTTGGCACCGAACTTGCGCAGTTTTGCGCCATTGTCCATCAAAATTTTACGGCCCAGCAAGTCGAGGGACTGTACTGTATTTGTGCCTTCATAAATCATGTTGATGCGGGCATCGCGTACGTACTGTTCCATGCCCCATTCAGCGATGAAACCGTGGCCACCGTAAACTTGCAAGCACTCGGACGTTGCGGTCCAGGCATTGTCGGTGATGAAGGCTTTGATGACTGGTGTCAACAGGGCGACTTCGTCAGCGCAATCTTTACGGACTTGTTCATCAGGGTGATTCAGTTCTTTGTCCAGTTGCAGGGCGACGTAGGAGCAAAATGCACGTGCACCTTCTGCATAGGCTTTTGCCGTGAACAGCATGCGGCGTACGTCAGCATGAACAATGATAGGGTCAGCTGGTTTGTCCGGTGCCTTAGGGCCGGACAGGCTGCGCATCTGGATACGGTCTTTGGCGTATACCAATGCGTTTTGGTAAGCGACTTCCGTCAGACCCAGACCTTGCATACCCACGCCGAGACGTGCGGCATTCATGAACACAAACATCGCATTCAAACCCTTGTTCGGGCCACCAATCAACCAGCCAGTTGCACCGTCCAGATTCATCTGGCAAGTAGAATTGCCGTGGATACCCATTTTTTCTTCGATCGCGCCGCAGAAAATAGGATTGCGTTCGCCATTGCTGCCATCTGCATTTGGCAGATATTTAGGCACGATGAACAGGGAAATACCTTTCGAACCTTCTGGCGCACCTGGCAAACGTGCCAGTACCAGATGGACGATGTTGTCGGACATGTCATGCTCACCGGCAGAGATGAAAATCTTTGCACCTGTGATTTTGTAGCTGCCGTCATCCTGTGGTTCGGCTTTAGAACGCAGCATGCCCAGATCAGTACCGCAATGTGGCTCGGTCAGGCACATGGTGCCAGTCCAGTCGCCAGAGATCAGCTTAGGCAGGTACAGGGACTTTTGTTCTGGTGTGCCATGCTCGTGGATACATTCATAGGCACCATGCGACAGGCCCGGGTACATGGACCATGCCTGGTTGGATGAATTCAACATTTCATAGAAAGAATTGTTGACCACCAGTGGCAAGCCCTGGCCGCCAAATTCTGGGTCGCAAGACAATGCAGGCCAGCCGGCTTCCACGTATTGCTTGTAGGCTTCTTTAAAGCCTTTTGGTGTTGTGACGGTGTGGTTGGTCTTGTCGTGGTGGCAGCCTTCGCGATCACCGGAGTGGTTCAGTGGAAACAATACATTGGAAGTGAATTTGCCGCCTTCTTCCAAAATCTGGTTGATGATGTCGCCATCAACATCAGCATGCTTAGGCAGCTGTTTCAATTCTTCTTCTACATTCAACAGCTCATGCAACACGAACTGCATATCACGCAATGGAGCGATATATTGACCCATGATTTTCTCCTGACGGCAAAGTTAAAACGGTAAATGTGGATACAAATTGTTTGCGACGGTGTCTATTAAAGCCTGCTAAATTCAGGCTGTGACCTGCACCGGCGCGTAATACTCGATCATTCGTTCAAATCCGACTTCGGCACGGCCCACGCTACCCGGTTTGCGCAAGAATCTCGCATCATGGTGCAGGGCTAATATGAGGCCATACATTTCATACACAATCTGTTCAGGTTCAACATCATCGCGCAAATGGCCAAGTTGTATCGCCTGTGCAGCAGCGCGGTGCAAGGCACCCTGCCACGCGTGGACCATACCAACCAGTTCATCCCTGATGGGCCCAGCCCTGTCATCGTATTCGGCAGCACCGCTGATATAGATACAACCAGATGCAATCTCTACCGTGACGCGCTTGACCCATAATGCAAACATGGATTGCAAACGCGGCAAGCCACGTTCTTCTTTCATGCTTGGATAAAACACCTCTTGCTCGAAATGATGGTGGTACAGCTTCAGCACTTCGATCTGCAAATCTTCACGCGAACCGAAATGGGCGAACACGCCAGACTTGCTCATGTTCATTTTATCGGCCAGCAAACCGATGGTCAGCCCTTCGATACCATCACGGCTGGCAGCATCCAGAGCCACGTCCAGAATGGCGGCGCGGGTCAATTCCCCCTTGCGCATGAATTTTGATGTCATATTCATATTACATTAATTGTGTTGAAAAGATTCATGTCTGCCCGTAGTGACCATTAAGTGAAGCAAAAAGTGATGCAAACAAATGAATTTATCGAACGCTCGTACTATTATGCACAGCGCCTGAAAAGTCAAACCAGATTGCGTCTTTAGAGGAGAGTATCTATTATGTTTTGCCTCCTGCCGTCTCGTTTTTTTGCTTTCCGCTCAGCCTTGGCTTATTCGTGATTATGCGTCTGGTCCAGCTGCCTTCTGTCACGCTTGGTTGGTCTAGTTGTCAGCTTCGCTGTCGGTTCCCGGAAATACTTCCTGTCTTCTGCCACTTTGGCGCGTTTTGCTGCACTCTCAGCGGTTTCTTCATACATGGTCTGGGCGATGGTCGCCGAGCCTCGCGTTTCCAGTATGCGCAATACCCTGACCTGCCACACCTGTTCAGCCTGCTGCACCTCAATCAGGTCGCCAACTTTGACGTTGTGTGCGGGTTTGACGCGCTGCTCATTTTGCAAAGCGCGTCCCAGCTCTATGGCACTGGTTGCCAGGCTGCGGGTTTTAAAGAATCTGGCTGCCCATAGCCATTTATCGATACGGGTGGTGTCGCTCATGAAGGTGTCGCTTTTCTTTACAAAATGTCTGGATCAATTGATCCAGTATGGACCTAAAAAACACGTTCATTCTATTTTGATGCAATTTATGGCAGCTGTCAGTCAAATCCTAGGCATTTTCGCCCAATGTTTGTGCATACAACAAAGCGTGTCACTAAATTGAGCCATGTTGCAGTGCGCATAGACAATAAACTGAACGACCGTACAATTCGGTAGAGTTTTTGCATTTATTTATGCACTTTCGCATGTTTGCCAATTTGGTCGGATCAGCTCATGAGCTCTGTTGAAGAACTAAGTGGAAAAAAGCGCGCGATTCTCATTGCCGCAGAGAAATGCTTTGCCGCACAAAGCTACGAGGGCGTGTCCATACGCGACATTGCCCATGAGGCTGGGGTACCCATCGCCCTGATCGGTTATTACTTTGGTGCCAAGAATGAGCTGTACCACGCCATCTACGAGCACCACAGTGGCTATATTGCTGACCGCCTTAACGGCTTGCGTCATGCACGCACACAAAGTCCGCAAGGCACGACGCTTGATGCCATCATCGCCGCCTTCGTGCTGCCAGTATTGAAACTCAATGAAAAAGCCGAAGGCGCAAACTTCTCGCGCATGGTCATGCGCGGCGTGATTGACCAACACGAAGCCAGCGAACGCATCACCCGAGAATTCTACGACCCCATGGCACGCGAATTCATCGCCGCCTTGCATGATGCACTGCCCCATGCCCCGGCGGACAGTATCTACTGGAGCTATCAGTTTGCCCTCGGTGCCCTGCTACACCATGTCGTCGATACCCGCATAGAACGTCTCTCTGATGGCCTGTGCCCTGCCAGACAGGCTGATGTGGCAGCACCCTATTTACTGCGCTTCATCACCGATGGCATCAAGGCTGTTACACGGTTGGGCTAGTGGCTGACCCGTATGTAATAATGCATGCTAAACGGACTAGCATGCATGCAAATGGAAGCCATCATCTTCATAGGACTACAGGCCAGCGGTAAATCTTCTTTTTACAAAGAACGCTTTTTCAATAGCCACCTGCGTATCAGCAATGACTTGCTGAAAACCAAAAACCGCCAGACTCGCTTGCTGGAGTTTTGTTTTGACACCAGCATGCCCTTTGTCATTGACAACACCAACCCAACAAGAGGAATCCGGGCAAACTATCTGGAGCAGATCAAGTCCAGACAGTGGCCGGTGACTGCATATTATTTCAAAACTGATCTGGACAGAGCGCTGGCATGGAATAGCCAGCGGCAAGGCAAGGACCTGATACCCAAGGTTGGCATACTGGATACCCATAGAAAACTGGAAATCCCGGATTATGATGAAGGCTTTGATCGCTTGTATTATGTCGATTTTATAGATGGCAAACTGACTGCCACTGATTGGAAAAAATGAAGTTTGATGAACTGGAAAAAGTCATGCGTGGCTATGAAACTGCGCATGATGATTACGTCCCCGCCGGCACGTATATGATTGCACGCATTGATGGCCGCGGCTTTACCCGCCTGACCAAGGAAACCTGCGCATTTGAAGCGCCGTTTGATATCAGGTTTCGCGACCTGATGGTGGAAACCTGCAAGCATCTGATGAACTGCGGCTTCAAGGTCATCTATGCCTATAACCAGAGTGACGAAATTTCCTTGCTGTTTGACCTGCACATCAATGCCTTTGGCCGCAAATTAAGAAAATACAATTCTCTACTGGCTGGCGAGGCATCCGCCAAATTCAGCCTGATGTTGGGCCAGGTAGCCGCTTTCGATTGCCGCATCTGCCAATTACCCACTCAAAATCTGGTCGTCGATTATTTTCGCTGGCGTAATGAAGATGCCAACAGAAATGCCTTGAATGCGCATTGCTACTGGCAGCTCAGGAAAGAAGGTAAATCGCAAAACGAGACCACCAGCTTCATAGAAGGCAAGTCACTGGCAGAGAAAGAAGCATTACTGCAAAGCAGGGATATCAATTTCAAGACCCTGCCGCTATGGCAAAAGCGCGGCACTGGTTTGTACATGCTTGAAGAAGAAAGAATCGGCTTTAATCCAAAAGAAAATAAAGAGGTCATCAGCACAAGAAAAATCTTGAAGACTGACTATGAATTGCCGCAAGGGGACGCATATAGTGAATTCTTGTGGCAATTATTAAAAAGCGATGCCGACTGATAATCACAACATCAATGCACAGCACATCCCCTTTCAGGCTTATCTGCTGGCACCTGTGTTTGCACCGCTTACCTGGTTGCTTGCTGGTGTGGCGACTAATTTGTATGACCGGGGACTGAGCATGGCTGGCTTGGTCATGAAATTACTGTTCATGCTGTTACTATTGCTGGGTTCTTATGCATTGTGTACACCCTTGCTGCATATCTGGGCAGGTCGGTCGCGCTGGCCTCAGAGACACGGATACGCAGGGTTCGTACTTGCCGCAATCACCGCCCTGACCATGGGACTTTTATATGCACAGCCAGGATTTCAGGATGCCCGCAACACTACCCGCAATCTGGTGTATCTCTCATTCATGCTGCTGACCTGCCTTGGCATGTTCTTGAGTTTGAAAAACCTATTCCCAACCACAGATGAAAACAGATGCCCTGCCAGTCTGGCATGGCTAGCTAAGCATCCAAGCCACTGGAGCTTGTTTTCATTGTTCAAAGGTGGCTTGGCGCTGATTCTGGTTTGCTCGGTCACATATGCAAATTCCCTGATTCCACGGTTTGACTTCTCGCGCTTTTTCGCTTTACAGATTGAACAAGACATTTTTCCAGAAGCCGCCTTTGCTGCCTCGGTCTTCGATGTCAATCCGAATCATTTTTTTGACTGGTGTTTTTACAGTGCCATCATCTTGGCAGTAGCGGCGATGGCATCTTCGTTACAGGCAAAAATACAGGGAGAAGATTCCCTGTACCGTGCAACAGGCTGCATTTGCGGCGCACTTGCACTGGCCGTTTTTGACCCCAGGCTGGCTGTCTATGCGGGGCTGGCTTATGGTATCGCTGAGTATGTGATGCGATTAAAAACCAGGTAATAGGAAATTATTCATGCCCCAACTATCCAGCCTTCCAGCGCATCAAATTCTGGCAAGCCATAATTATCTTCCCGTCTCTGCCATGCCCATGCAGCCAGCAACATGCATAGCACCGCATCGAGCAAATCGGCGCTGCCGTCTGCTATGAGTCCTGTCTTATAGCGACCCAGGTCCAGCTTGATTTTCCAGGGTGTTGTTCCCGCCTCCAAAGCGGTAACGATCAGCTCGCGTGCTTGCTGGCGCTCTGGTGTTTGCTTGCTTTTGTCGTCACTTTTATACGAGGCTTTGGTGATGCTGCGTGCCACCATGCCGGGGTAAGCTTCAAGGGCGATGCGTTGAGGGTCGCCTTCATACATACCTGGGATGCTGACACCTGCATCCAGCAAGCGCGGGGCACCTGCGTGCAGCATGTAGGCGACTGGTGGATTGACCCATTTCATGGAGGGAGAAGAACCTGCCGGGATGTCCGTCGCCCTGTGGGCGAATTTATTGCCAACTGCGCGAGCATCGCAAAAGGCCTTGAATTGCAGGCGCAATTCAGCGCGTGTCTGTGTTTGCAAATGACGCATCAGGTCAGGCCAGTTGCTTGGCCAGTGCAGATGTTCTACCAGTTCGCGCGGCAGAGAAAATGGCAAATCAAAACCTGCCAGCCAGGGGCCAGCCTGCATGAGCCAAGAATCAAAAGCAGTAAAGTCGCTGAGTGTTTGCAGAGATTCCAAGCGCAGTACATCGGCTTGCATTTGGCCACTGGCAATCGTGATGCCTTTGCGGCGCGAAGGTGTCGAGGTGAAATCCACACCGTGCAATTTCATCCGTAATGCCCAAAGGTGACGATGCGCATGAGACCACGGTAAATCAGGTAAGCCGTGCCATGCCAGGCGCGTTTATACCAGGCCTTCTTTTGCACATCTTCGGCAAAGATTTCTGTGCCATCGGCAATGCCCAATTCCAGTTCATGCGTCAGACTGGCGGCAAATGCCTTGTCGCGGACAACGATATTGGCTTCGTGATTAACGAACAGGCTGAGGCCATCGAAATTGCTGGAGCCTACCGTGGCCCAGTCCTCATCAATGACAGCAACTTTGGCATGCAGTTGCGTCTTGCCATATTCGACTATGCGCACACCAGCTGCCAATAATTTTGGGTAAAAAGATTGCGATACCGCATCCTGCAAGGCAAACTGGCCGACGCCGAGCAAGAGCACTACATCGACGCCGCGAGTGGCTGCAGATATCAGGGCGCGGCGAAATTTCCTGCCGGGTGCGAAATAGGGTGTAACGAGAATGGCACGTGATCTTGCCATGCCCAGCGCATGCAGGTAGGCTCTTTGTATGGTGGCGCGATTGCGCAAATTGTCGCGTACTACCAATGCTGCCGAGGTGATTTGTTTACCAGCCACCTTGGCATCGGCTCGCAGATGCTGCATCAGGGCAAAGCGTGTGCGTAAATCCAGTTTGCCGAGTTTGCGCCATTGCGCGTCTACTTCCAGATGAATGTTGGCAACCAGGGGACCAGTCACTGTTACAGCAAAATCCCAGCGCGGAAAAGGCAATACCAAACCTGAGCCATCATCAGCAATGTTGTCATCGATGATATTCAAACCGCCGACAATGGCGATTTGCCTGTCAACCACACAGATTTTTCTGTGGGTGCGTGCCAGGCCGCGTTTGAACCAGGGATTAAAGCAGCGGCAGTCTACGCCCTGCTCATTGAAACACTGGGTTAAGCTCAATGCTGCCTGTCTGTCGCTGCCTATCCAGTCTATGACGACTCTGACTTTGACGCCACGCGCTGCTGCCTGCACCAGTGCTGCCTGTACCATTTGTGCAGTATGGTCAGTTGCAAAGATATAGGACTCCAGATACACCTCATGCTGCGCTTGATCTATCGATGAAATCAGGGCGGGGAAAAACTGTGCACCACTGTGCAAGAGCTCGACATCATTGCCTTCGGTGAAATGCAGCTTACTCATGCGCTTTCAGCTTGATCCAGCAATACCAGGCTGGCAGTAATCGGCACATGATCCGACAACGTCGTCCATGGTGCGCCTTTCATGACATGTGCTTCTTCTACCTTGAAGCCGCGCAAATACACGCGATCCAGACATAACCAGGGCAAACCAGCAGGGAAGGTGCGGGCATGACTACCACTGTTCTTGCTCAACATGTTGCGCATGCCCTTCAGGGAAAAACGTGATGCCGTATGCTTGCCATCGACATCAAAGGCTTCGAAGACACCCAACTCCTGATACAAAGTCTGGCTCAGGCGCTGGCTCCAGTCATTGAAATCACCGGCAATCACCAGCGGCGCATTGGACGGCACATCTTGCTGGATGGTGTGTATAAGTGCCTGTATCTGGCGACGGCGGCTGCCGGCAAACAAACCAAGATGGATGACAAAGCAATGTATCTGAACTTTCTCCACCTGTACAATGGCATGCAAAATACCGCGCTGCTCATAGGCATGGTCAGACACATCATGATTGACAAAGGACGCAATCGGATAACGGCTTAACAGGGCATTGCCATGGTGACCGTGTTCATACACGGCATTCATGCCATACACGGCCTCATGGGATTGACCGGCCAGAAAATCATGCTGCCCCTCTTGCGGCCATCGCGTGTGGTTTTCTGCATGCAAATCATGCTGCCCCTGCACTTCCTGCAGGAACACCAGATCCGCATCAAGCAAGTCTATCGCTTCCTTGATGCCATGGATGCGGGCCTTGCGGCCAAATGCACTGACGCCCTTGTGGATATTGTAGGTGGCAATGCGCAACTTCATGGTGATTCCCTTTGGCTTATTAAACCTTGATCAGCTTCGGTAATTGCAGTATGGCTTCAGCATTCGATGCGGAGAAACATTTGTCCGCTGCTTCCTGCCAGGGCAACCATAGATATTGCAAATGCTCACGTGGTGCCAGCCTTATTGCGACATCAGAACTGACACACAGGCCAAACACATGCTCGGTATTTTTCGTCACACCTGGTGCATAGCGGTGCCGCCAGACCGGGTAGATTTCATATATATTGGTCAATCCCCAGTCTTGCAAGTCATATTGCAGGGCGTCTATACCGGTTTCTTCTGCCACTTCACGGATGGCAGTGCTCTGCCACGCTTCATTGACAGTATCTTTCGACCCTGTGACAGATTGCCAGAATCCGGCCTTGTCAGCGCGTTCCAGCAAGAGAACATCAAGTGCAGCGGTGTAAATAACTACCAGGACAGATTCAGGGATTTTGTGCGTTGACATGCCAGGCCGAAAGGATGATCCGGAGTTTTCAAAACCACCATTCTAACCCCTTTGGCGCATCCATATTTGATCTCAGAAAGTAAAACGGCATTCCCTGAACGATATGCTCAGTAGAATGCCGCTAAAACGATAGCAACTCTGGCGTGCAGTATTTTTGCCAGACTGGTTTGTATGATTTATTTCTTCTCGAAGTAAGTACCCACGCAAACCATGCTGTCACCAGCGCCACGCTCACAATAGGAACGTTTTAATTCATAGCTCTGAGTTGCAGGGTTATTGAACTTGTAGGGGCCATACCAGCCTTTGGATGAGGTTTTCACCAGGTCTATCATGCCTTTGATGAAGGCGTTGCCGTCTACATCCTTCATGGTCATCAAATTTTTACCGACCATTTTTGCGTTGGCCCCCTGCGCCAGGCAATTTCCGTCAAAGTCGTACACAAAGACATATAAGTCCTTTTCCTTGAATGCACCATCGGGATGATCCGTGAACACTTTATAGGCCTTTTCTGCACCAGCTGACTTGACCAGGGCAACGGCTTTTTTGACCATGTCCTGAGCTTCGGCTTCGGTTCCATGCTCACTGGCCGCATGTGCGAACGGCACACATACAAGCATACTCAATACTACAGGTAATAATTTAGCTGAAAAACATTCCATCTTAATCTCCTTATAAGTAAACACTTACCATCAGCACAAGCACGACAGTCTCGGCCACTTGTTTCTTTATAGCAGCTTTTTTGAGCTACGCTTTTCAAGGAAACAAGAGTTTACATTGAGGGATTTTTATTGCATTGCCATAGATCTGGAACAAAGGAATGCATATAAATGTCTCGCTGCTAGCAAATCTAGCGACTTTTAACAATTCATGCGATGCAGCAATATGCAAAAAGGCCTGCAAAGCAGGCCTTTCAGGTCAGACAAATAAAAACTTACTTTTTCACTGGCACAGCCGGCGGCAATTCTTTTTCCTGCAATTGCCTGACTTGCGGCACCAGCTTGTTGTGCGCATCCAGAAAGGCGGCGACGATAACCTTGGCTTCATTGGTATTGCTCCAGCCTGCGCCAAAACCACCACCATTTGCACCAAAAGCCAGCCCCCCAAGACCCAGGTCAGTGGACTTGGCTGAACCTGTAGAGGCAGCTACCTGCTCGGTGGTTTCATTATCAGTTAGCAACAAGGCTACTTGTGCCTCTTTGAAACTGACTTTTTCAGCATACCCTACAAAATTCCTCAGGACAGGAATCATACCCATGATGGCACCTATGCCGCCGCCAGCCTTGCTTTCAGAAAAAGTCAGGCTAGGCGTCATGGTGTATTGCGCTTCGTACCCCTTGCCTTTGGAAACAGTAGAGTTCTTGCGAATGATGCCCTGGTCTTTCAGTTCCTGCTCATTGATCACAGCTTTCAGGCCAGACGCACGGTCCACCACCCGGAAGCACCCGCTTTGCTGGGCCAACAGGCGTATCAAGGGCACAGGTGAAGACGGCAGATTGTACTGACTGATCTGGGTATAGCCGTTAGGATTTTCCACCAGTGACAAGGTCGCCACTGGCGCATCGCACTTCACCAGGGTCTTGCTGGCGCCCTTGGCACCAACAGGACCGGCAGCGCCAGTCACTTCAGAAGAACCCTCACCAAGCTCGGTTTTCTTTTCTCCGCAAGCGGCGAGCAATAAACTACTGCTCAACAATAAAAATAAAGCTGTCTTGTTATTCACTCGCATACTCTTTTCATTGATTGCAGTTTCAATAATCTCAGTTTCATCAACTAGCCGGCTTTGCAGATTAAAGATTACGCAATTTTTGGTTCTGCTGCGCGCAAACGGATATGCAGTTCACGCAATTGTTTTTCATCAACTTCAGACGGTGCTTGTGTCAACAGACACTGGGCACGCTGAGTTTTCGGGAAGGCGATCACGTCACGGATGGATTCTGCACCTGTCATCATGGTGACGATACGGTCCAGGCCGAAAGCCAGTCCACCATGCGGAGGCGCGCCGTATTGCAATGCATCCAGCAAGAAGCCAAATTTCAATTGCGCTTCTTCTGCATCGATCTTCAATGCGCGGAAAACCTTGCTTTGTACATCTGCGCGGTGGATACGGACAGAACCGCCGCCCAGTTCCCAGCCATTCAAGACCATGTCATACGCCTTGGCAATACATTTGCCCGGATCAGTTTCCATCAAATCTTCATGACCATCTTTTGGTGCAGTGAATGGATGGTGAGTCGCTGTCCATCGGTCGTTTTCTTCATCATGTTCGAACATCGGGAAGTCAACTACCCACAGTGGCCTCCATGCATCTTCAAACAAGCCATTGGCTTTACCGAATTCGCTATGACCGATTTTCACACGCAATGCGCCGATAGCGTCATTGACGACTTTGGCTTTGTCAGCACCGAAGAAAATCAGGTCGCCATCTTGCGCACCTGTGCGTTCCAGGATTTGTGCCAATGCCGCGTCGTGGATATTCTTGACGATGGGTGACTGCAAACCATCACGGCCTTGCGCCTTGTCATTGACCTTGATGTAAGCAAGGCCTTTGGCGCCGTAGATACCAACGAACTGCGTGTAAGCATCGATTTCAGAACGTGGCATGTTGGCGCCACCTGGTACGCGCAAACCGACTACACGGCCATTGACCATATTGGCGGCACCGGCGAATACCTTGAAATCAACATCCTTCATCACATCTGTCAATTCTGTGAATTGCAGTTTGACGCGCATGTCTGGCTTGTCGGAACCATACAGGCCCATGGCATCCGCAAAATCCATCACCGGGAAAGGGTTTGGCAGGTCGATGTCCAGGGTGTTTTTGAAGACCAGACGTATCATGCCTTCAAACATATCGCGAATCTCTTGCTCATTCATGAAAGAAGTTTCGCAATCGATCTGGGTAAATTCTGGCTGGCGGTCAGCACGCAAGTCTTCATCGCGGAAGCACTTGGTAATCTGGTAGTAACGGTCAAAGTTGGCGACCATCAGCAATTGTTTGAACAATTGCGGGGATTGTGGCAGCGCAAAGAAGTTACCAGCATTGACGCGGGATGGCACCAGGTAGTCACGTGCGCCTTCTGGCGTGGACTTGGTCAGCATTGGTGTTTCGATATCGATGAAGCCGTTTGCGTCGAGGAATTTACGCACTTCCATCGCCACCTTGTAGCGCAGGCGCAGATTGTTTTGCATTTGCGGACGACGCAGGTCCAGCACCCGGTGAGTCAGGCGTGTTGTTTCAGACAGGTTGTCATCATCGAGCTGGAATGGTGGCGTGACGGATGGATTCAAGACTTCCACTTCGTGCGCCAGCACTTCGATCTTGCCGGATTTCAAATTGCTATTGCCAGTACCTTCTGGGCGGCTACGGACCAGACCAGTAATGCGCAGACAGAATTCATTACGTACAGTTTCTGCAGCCTTGAATACATCAGCACGGTCAGGATCGCAAACAACCTGCACCAGGCCTTCGCGGTCACGCAAGTCAATGAAGATCACGCCGCCGTGATCGCGACGACGATGCACCCAGCCACAGAGGCTGACGGTTTGGCCGAGTAATTCCTCTGTAGTGAGGCCGCAGTATTGGGTACGCATGGACATATTTCTTACCTGTCTGTATTCAAAATTAAAAATGATTTGATGCAGTGGATAACCGCATCATTTATTTGGTGGGGAGATGCTCGGGAGCCACCACGCCCATGGAAACAATATACTTGAGTGCGGCATCGACACTCATGTCCAGTTCTATGGCTTCATCCCTGGGTAACATCAGGAAAAAGCCGGAGGTCGGATTCGGTGTAGTTGGCACATATACGCTGACAAAATCGCCTTTGAGGTGATTAACCACATCGCCACCCGGTACTCCAGTCAGGAAACCTATGGTCCAGCAATCACGACGCGGATATTCAATCAGCACGGCTTTGCGGAAGGCATTGCCAGAAGAAGAAAACAGCGTATCCGATACCTGTTTCACGCTGGAATAGATGGAACTGACGATAGGAATGCGCTGCAACAGGCTTTCCCAGGCCCTGATGACGTAATTGCCAATAAAGTTTTGCGCCAGCAAACCCGTCACAAAGACGATGAGCAAGGTTAGGACCGTGCCTATACCCAACATCTTGAAACCAACCAGTTTTTCTGGTCGCCACTCAGTAGGCAACAGCAACAGGGACTGGTCCATGGTACTGATAATGGCATGCAGCACCCACAGCGTGATTGCCAGAGGTACTAGAATCAGCAAGCCAGTAATAAAGTATTTACGCATGGTAATGGTTAGCTTTATGAATTAAACGGCAACAATAAGGAATAAAAAAGCAAATCAGGCAGCCTTGCCAGCATCGCTGGCTGGTGCCGGCGCACTGGTTTCAGCCGCTGGTGTTGCAGCAGGTGCCGGCGTGGCTGCCGCCTCGTCAGTCGCAGGTGCTGCCGCACTTCCACCAGAGCCACCACGAAAATCTGTCACATACCAGCCTGAGCCCTTGAGCTGAAAACCGGCAGCAGTCACTTGTTTGCGGAAGGACGACTTGCCGCAAGTCGGACAGACACTGAGCGGTTCGTCAGAAATCTTTTGCAGTACATCCTTGGCAAACCCGCATTCTTCACAGCGGTAAGCATAAATCGGCATGGTTAAGCCCTAAAAAAACTGATAAAACCCTGAATTATAAAGGTTTTTGACCAGAATTTGCGCATTGCATCATGCCGATATCCAAGCTGGTATCAAACCACCAGCTTCTTGCGGACAATTTGCGGCAGCAAAGACCCCGCTATCATACCTGTCAAACTCATTAGCACACCCACCAGTTGTGGTGGCCACAAGCCATCGGGAGCAAAGACTTCCATGCTGACCCAGGAAACAATCCCCAGGATGATGGAAGCCAGGCCACCCTGGGTGGTCGCAGGTTTCCAGTACAGGCCAAAAGCAAGTGGTACAAAAGCGGAAACCAGTGTCACCTTATAGGCATTTTCCACCATTTTATAAATACTGGAATTGGTATTCATGGCAAACAAGGTAATGATAACGGTGAATACCAGAACAACTGCACGCATCATGAACAGGAATTGCTTGTCACTTTGCTTTGGGAAAAATGGTTTAAGTATGTTTTCTGAGAAAGTGACGGATGGCGCCAATAAGGTTGCACTTGCACAACTTTTGATCGCCGACAGCAAGGCACCAAAGAACATCACCTGGGCCAGCATAGGCACCTTGGTCATGATCAGGGTTGGCAGTATCAGTTGCGGGTCCTTGTCTATCAGGCTCTCGACCATCTTGGGGTCGATCAGTGTCGCCGAATACGCCAGGAACATGGGGATGAAGGCAAAGCAGAAATACAGTACGCCACCCAATACCGATGCATTGCCAGCAATTTTCTCATTCTTCGATGAGGCCACGCGCTGAAACACGTCCTGCTGGGGTATCGAACCCAGCATCATGGTGATCCAGGCAGCAAAGAACCATAGAGACTCCCTGGGCGTAGGCGAGGGCCAGAAATCCAGCTTACCTGCATTGGCAGCATGCTCTACGACAACTTGAGCACCGCCCACCATGCTGGAAACCTCCCAGCCTATGTACAGCATGCCAATGACGATGATGATCATTTGCAAAAAATCTGTAATCGCGACTGACCACATGCCGCCCATGAGGGTATAGATCAGCACACTGCCAGCACCTATCATCATGCCTGCATTCATTGATATATAGCCGCCTGACACCACCGTGAACACCAGGCCCAGGGCCTTGATCTGCGCCGCCACCCAACCCAGGTAAGACACTACGATACACAGTGTTACCAGGACTTCGGCCGTGCGACCGAATTTATTGCGATAATAATCACCGATAGTCAGCAAGTTCATGCGATACAGAGGGCGCGCAAAGAACAGGCCGACCAAGACCAGACACATGGAAGAGCCAAAAGGATCGGCAACCACGCCTTTCAAACCTTCCTTGACGAAGGTGGACGAAATCCCGAGCACGGTTTCAGAACCAAACCAGGTAGCAAACACCGTTGCTGTGACCACGTACATGGGCAGGGAGCGACCTGCGACCGCAAAGTCTTTGGAGTTATTGACATAACGGGCGGCATATAATCCTATGCCAACAGAGATGACCCAATACAGGATGACGAACCAGATGAGTGTATTCATGGAGGGAAGCGTGCAAAGATGTCAATAAAAAACCCGCATTTTTTTCTGCGGGCATTATAGACGTAAGTTACACGAAGTTTGCAGGGGGCAGCGGCAAATTTCTGCTATGTACCAGGCATATTTGTGTAAAAAACACGCTATCTGGGCGTACTTGTCAAAATATCGAAGTATTTGATTGGCTCTTCTAAAAGAATCCATATTGTTCATTTTTCCTGAAGAAAATCACAGGAAATCAAATACTTATTATATAAGCAATAATTTGAAACACTTTGAAACAGCCATGTTCACGTGTGGGCTGCTTCTTATACACTCCTGGCTGACTTGCAATTCTTGCAGGTTTATTCATTAATCCAAGCTGCATAGCTGCTTCAAGCGCATGTGGCACACCCACGACAGGAACATCCATGGAACTGGCAAGCACCCATCAAGGTTACGGTCCAGCGCGTGAGCGTTTTATCAGCAAGACCTTTAATCATCTCGGTGGCGCAATTCTGGCGTTCACTGCCATTGAAGTTGTTTTATTCAAAACCGGTATCGCTGAGGTCCTGGCACAAGCCATGCGCCACTTGCCATGGTTCCTCATCCTTGGCGCATTCATGCTGATAGGCTGGCTGGCATCGCGCGCTGCGCATACGGTAGAAAGCCTGCCGCTGCAATACGCCGCTTTGGGTGCCTACATTGTGGCAGAAGCCATTATCTTCATCCCCATCCTGTACATTGCCAACGAGGTAGCACCTGGCGCGATTGCCACGGCTGGCCTGGTCACTGTATTGGCGACAGTGGGCCTGGTGGGTATTGCCTATGTATCGAAGAAAGACTTTTCTTTCCTTGGCAGTGTATTGAAATGGTGTGGCCTGGTTGCTTTGGTACTGATCGCTTGCGGCATGATTTTTGGTTTCCAGCTTGGCTTGTTCTTTTGCGTAGCCATGGTGGCCTTTGCTGGCGCATCCATCTTGTATGATGCCTCCAGCATCATCCATCATTATCCTGAGGACCGTTATGTCGGCGCATCATTGCAATTATTTGCTTCTGTTGCCCTGATGTTCTGGTATGTATTGCGTATCGTCATGAAATTGCGTGACTAAGCATATCAACTACTAGTACCCGCATCAATTCCAGCCTGCTTCACCGCAGGCTGGAATTCTCCTCCCCCCGCCTTATCTGCTTGCCTTACTGCCGTTTTTCGATACTGCAGCTTGTCCGCTTTTACCCTTTATCCTGAAGTCTGTTGTCAACATGGCCTGGTCCAGTACATAGCTGGCCTTGATCAATAAATCCACCGCACCCAGATAAAACTTCGGATTAATTTTATCTACCGTGTCGCCGGGTTGGTGGTAATCGGCGTGATCCTCCACCCCAAAATAGATATGTGGGACACCCGCCAGGAAAAAGGGTGAGTGATCCGATTGTTTGGTCCAGTCATCTTGCCCCTGTTCTGGCCTGTCATGGCCAAACTTGAGTTTCACGCCCTGATTGCCATCCAGGCCGAGCAGCAAATCCTTTAATACAGGCGTATGGAAGGCGCCACTGGCATAGAGCTCCCCTTTGTCGCCTCTGGCTATCATGTCGAAATTCATATTGATGCCTATGCGCCCCAGATCAACGACAGGCTTGGCGGCAAATGCCCGCGACCCGCTCAGGCCCAACTCCTCTGCATCAAACAAGATATACATGACATCATGCTGTGGCGGGACCTTTTGCATGGCTTCAGCGATGGCCAATACCGCCGCCACTCCTGAAGCATTGTCATCAGCACCATAATAAATCTTGCCGCCACGTTCACCCAAGTGATCATAATGGGCAGTAATTGCCATCATTGGGGCTGTAGCATGCGCGCTCATGCTGCCATTGCGGCAAGCCAGGATATTTTTGCCTTTACGCGTTCCCCCCTGGCGCGGCTGAAATTCAAATTCATGGACAAAGTCATCCTTACACGGTGTCAAACCAATTTGCTGCAAGCGGCTGACAATATAATCGCGTGCCAGGGCACTACCCTTGCTATCAGTTGCCCTGCCTGCCATTTCTTCACTGGCCAGTTTTCTGATATCCAGCATGGCCTGCACCGGTTCAGCCGCTTGCACAAAGAAAGGCATCAGGCCAAGTACGGTGACAGGAAATAAGTTGCGTATAGTTTTGCCAAGTTCAGTTTTGCCAAGTTCAAACATAAATCTTCCAGCCATTTAATAAAAGATAAACTTCAGACCAATAATTGCGGATGTAAGTTCTATTTACTGAAAATACCATTAAGCTCTTGGGTGCATGTACCAATATCAACAAAATCATCACACAGTTTCAAGCAAGCTTGCAATTACTGGCATTACATGGCATAAACCCCAACCTGAGTTTCTGCGACACGGTATTTAACATTCTCGTCTGCACTAATTTTTAGCCTGCGCTTACGTATCACCAGATTTATCCGTCAATGTCGAATTTAATAAAACTTGTTGTTAATACAGATGCAGGGTTTGAAGCCCTGGCGGCTTCGTGGCGTCTGCTGGAAACACAAGTGCCACAGTTATTGCCCTTCCAAACCTATGACTGGAACCACGCTTGGTGGAAAGTATTTTCTGATTCATCCTGGTATCACAAGGATGAATTGGCCATCTGCACCTTGCATGATAATGGGCAGTTGGTCGCCGTCATGCCGCTGACGAATACCCATGTAGGATTGCATAGCCTGTTCATCTATCGCTATGTGCGGCCTTTTGGTGCCGATCCCAACCTGACAGAGATCCGTGCGCCACTAGCCTTGCCTGCCTATGATGAGACCATACTGCAGCAATGGGAAGATTTATCCAGACAAGAAACCTTTGGCGTGACCGAGTTTCAGGTCATCCATACCAAACTGCATGCTGAACAATTTTTAGCCAGCAATGCAGCAGTTCATCCACTGCAAGCCAGAGAAATCCCCAACTTCATCCTGCATCTGGATGATAGCTGGCCCTGTTTTAAAAGCAGGCTCAAGCGTAATATCAAGGAATCCTTGCGTCGCTGCTATAACTCGCTGGCACGCGACAATCTGCAATTGGGCCTGCAAGTCTGGCAAGGGGCTGAGGCTATCAAACCAAGGCTGAATGATTTTTATGCCCTGCATGCAGCCCGCGCTGGTGCCACCAATACGGTAGAACACCCAGATTATTTTGCTCCCCCCCAGCACCGCGCCTTCATGGCTGCCCTGCTGGACAGCGATTTTGCCAACCGCATGCACTTGTTTTGCCTGGAACTGAATGGCCGTGTAGTCGCCATGCGCCTGGGCTTTGACATGGGTGAAGAACTGTATTTGTACTATTCTGGCTATGACTTGCAATTTGCCCGCTACAGTGTCATGACTACCTTGCTGGCCGAGATCATACAGTGGTCTTACACGCAAGAGTTCAAGCGCATCAATCTCTCAGTAGGCGAAGATGTTTCCAAAACCCGCTGGGGGCCGAGCGTCACCCACTATGTGGAATACCAGTGCGTGAAAAACAATGCCTGGCGCAAGAACCTTGGCAATAGCATTTTGAAGATGCGCAAATTACGCAGAAAATGGTCTGAGAAAAAGTCAGACTAAACGGTTCACGACTTCGCCCCTGCCTGAAGTTTCATACCCATGTAAAAACGGTTACACTTGCCCTGCTTAACACCTTCACAAGCATAGGCAAAGGACTACACTTGCGCTTCATCCATACTTCAGACTGGCACCTGGGCCAAACCCTGCATAGCGCCGAACGCGGGCTGGAACATCAGCATTTTCTTGACTGGCTGTGCATCACTCTGCAAGAGCAACAAGCCGATGCATTGCTTATCGCGGGTGACATCTTCGACAATGCCAATCCCTCAGCCGCATCGCAAAAACAGTTTTACCGTTTTTTGCGACAGGCCAAGATGCACCTGCCTGATCTGAATATCATCATCATCGCGGGCAACCACGATTCACCCGCCAGACTGGAAGCGCCCGGCCCTCTGCTCGACGGCATGGATATCTGCGTCGTCGGCATGGTGCCGCGTCTGGCCGATGGCAGTATCGATGTGTCAGCGATGGTAGTACCAATAAGGCAGAATTCCGGGATTGTGGCCTGGTGCCTGGCCGTGCCTTTCCTGCGCCCCGGAGATGTGCCCCGGGTCGAGAATGCCAGTGACCCTTACATGGCAGGCATAGCCCGCTTGTACAAAGAGGTGAGCGACCATGCCCTGGGCTTGCGCCAGCCCGGCCAGGCCATCATCGCCATGGGACATTGTCACATGGTCGGTGGCGAAATATCCGAAGACTCTGAGCGCCGCATCGTTATCGGCGGCACTGAAGCCTTGTCTGCCAGCATGTTCGACAGTCACATCACTTATGCGGCACTGGGGCATTTGCATCTGGCGCAAAAAGTGGGCAAGCAAGAACATCTGCGTTATTGCGGCAGCCCCCTGTCCCTGTCGTTTGCTGAAGTCGATTATCGTCATCAGGTTTTGTGTGTGGATATTGATGGTGACAAGCTCTCTCAAGTAATACCTCTCTATGTACCTCGTGCAGTCCAGCTCTTGCGCATTCCCAAGCTGGCCGCTCCCTTGCCTGACGTACTGGATGCGCTCGACAGCCTCGATCTGGCTGGCATCATCGAAAACAGCAAAGGGACGCAATATGATCCCTATCTGGAAGTCAGGGTCAAACTGGATGCGCCGGAGCCCGGTCTGCGGGCGCGCATAGAAAGCTACATCGCAGGCAAACCCTTGCGCTTGTTAAAGATAGATCCGCATTACCCGGGCAAGTGGCAGGATGAGAATAGCGATAAAGAGGCCATTCAGGATACGCTGGACCGCCTGCAACCTGAAGACATCTTCCGCCGTCTGTATCAAGGAAAATACCAGCAGGAAGCACCGGGCGACATGCTGCAAGCCTTTGGCGAACTCTTGCACGGTGAGGACATGCAATGAAGATACTCGCCATACGCGGTAAAAACCTGGCTTCGCTGGCGGGTGAATTTGCTGTCGATTTCACCCAGGAGCCTTTGCAATCTGCCGGTCTGTTTGCCATCAGCGGCCCCACTGGTGCAGGTAAGAGCACGCTGCTGGATGCCTTGTGCATGGCCTTGTATGAAAACACGCCCCGCCTGATCAAGGCAGGCACCACAAAATTACCCGACGGTGCCGATGCAGTGACCCAACAAGATACCGGCAACCTGTTGCGACGAGGCACTGGCGAAGGTTATGCTGAAGTGGATTTCGTGGGCACAGATGGCAATGCCTATCGCTCACGCTGGAGTGTGCGACGTTCACGCAATAAAGCAACAGGCATCTTGCAGCCGACCGCAATGTCACTTCACCAGTTACCGCAACTACAGCCTATAGGCGGAAAGAAAACCGAGGTCAAGGAAGAAATAATCAAGCGTCTTGGCCTCAAGTTTGAACAATTCACGCGCGCCGTTTTGCTCGCACAGAACGAGTTTTCCAGTTTTTTAAAAGCCGATGACAATGACCGAGGTGAACTACTGGAAACCCTGACAGGCAGCGACATCTATGGCCAGATTTCGCAACGTGCCTTTGCGCGCGCCAAACTGGAACGTGAAGCGCTGGAGCGTTTTCATGTGCGTCTGGCGGATAACAAACCGCTGAGCACAGAAGAACGCACCCGACTTGATATTGACTTGGGCCTAAGCAAAACCAAGTTGGAGCAACTGGATAGTCAACTCACAGAATTACAAACGCACCTGCGCTGGCATGCAGATGATAGCAAGTTGCTGCTGGGTATACAGCAAGCGCAGCAGCAATTGCAAATACATGAGCAAGAGAAGATAGCGAGCACAGCAAGAGCAGCCTATCTGCAACAAGTAGAAAGCATACAAGCTGCCCGCCCATTGCTGACAGAACTCGAACGCCTGCAACAGGCAATCAGCCAGGGCCAGGCAGAAATCGCTACAGCCCACAGCAACATACAGGCAAGCACGCTCAGCGCACAAGAAAAACATCTGGCGCTGACGCAGGCACAGCAAGCATTGCAACAAGCCGAGCATGCTCTACAAGAAGCAGCGCCTTCGCTGGATACAGCCAAGGCACTCGACAGCAGCCTGAACATCTTGCGCAGCAACTGGCTGGCTGCACAACAAACACAGGCACAGGCGGAACAGGTACTGGCAACTGCGCGTCAACAACTTCACAACAAGCAGGGTGACCTGGCACAACTGCAAAAGAAGCAGCAAGAACTGCAATTGTGGCTAACCCGGCACGCAGGCTTGCAAGGTCTGGCCGACAACTGGACAGCATGGGAGTTATTACTGAAGCAGGCAGCAACAGCCAAGAAAGATGCCAGTTACCAACAACAAAACATGCTTGATCTACAAAAACAAAAAGACAAGCAAGAACAACTACTGGCAGAACGTGCACAACAACTGCAAGCAAGTGAACAAAACTGGATAGCTACAGAAAAAAAACGTGAAGAAACTGCAGACAATCTGGCAAAATTTGACTTGCCCGGTTTGCAAAAGCAAAGACAGACACTCGATCAGAGACGTGAACTATTGAGCAGCGCTGCAGACTTGCACAGGCAAATGCACGAGCAGGCACAACGCAAGCAAGCTCTGAAAACTCAGCAGCAAGCCTGCCAATTGAGCATTCAAGCTACAAATAAAACCATTGCCAAAATTCAGATTCAATTGCCCAGCCTGATAGCCGCAAAAGAACAGGCACAGAAAGGCCTGCAACTGACCCAGGCTGCCTGCAATGCCAACGTAGAAAGCTTGCGTGACACCTTGCAAGACGAACAAGCCTGCCCGGTCTGCGGAGCAACTGAACATCCCTACAAAACCGGCAACCTGCAATTGCATGCCTTGCTGGTGCAGTTGGAAAATGAACTCAGACATTGCCAACAAGTCGAACAAGACCAGCGCCAGTTTCTGGCAATAGCCACAACTGAACAAAAGCAATTTCAGCAACAACAAAAACAATTGCAACAAGAGCTGACGGTATTGCTGCAACAGGAACAAGACTTAGCAAGTGCATGGCAAGCGCACAGCATCACCGCTGAATTGCAGAATGCGAAAATCGAGCTTGAGCAAGCCAGCGCCTGGTTAAGCAGCCAACAAACTGGCTTGCAAGAACAACTGCAACAATTGCTCAAGGCCGAGCAAGCCTATCAGCAAGCAACAAAGACCAGGGATGAGGCATACGCCGATGCAGAAAAAATACGCCGCACCCTGCAAGAGCATAAAGACAGCCATACAGCGCTAGTCCATGCTGTTGAAAAGTTCAGCACTGCACTTACACAAGCGACGGAAAAAGAACAGGATGCCAGTCAAAAGCTGGATGAAGCCTTGACCCTGTTAGCATCTGCATTCGCAGCGCAATCAGACGATGGCAGTAGTTGGCAAGACAACTGGCATGCTTCCCCTCTGGAATTCCAGAGTCAATGTGCTGCCCATGTACAACAATGGCAAAGCCATCAACTCACCTGCAAGCAAAGTACTGAACAACTGGCGAAGCTGCAGCTGGAAATTGACAAACTGCAAGCACAATCGCAACAGCTTGAAGAGCAATTTTCCAGCGAAAATAAACGTTATCTGGATGCAGATACTGCATTAAAACAGCAACAAGCTAAACGTCAGGAATTATTCCAGGGCCGCGCCGTCAGTGACGTAGAAGCGCAATTCATACTGGCCATCACTCAAGCAAAAACGACACTGCAAACCCAACTACAAGCGCATGATGAAATACGCCAGCAACTGGCACGCCTGCATGAAGCGCAAGAACAAATCAACAAGCGTATTGTTCAGCAAAACCAGGAGCTGCGCATCGCCAAGGAAAAACTGCACGCATGGATAGGCCAGCAGCAAACTGTTGTAGAAAACCTGGACGAAGCACACTTGCGAGAATTGCTGGCACATACACATGCCTGGATCAATGCAGAACGCCTGGCCATGCAAGCCATTCACAATGCAGTCGAGCAAGCGGCAACCATACTGCGTGAACGCAGCCAGCAAAGACAGCAGCATCTGCAACAACTTCCGTCAGTGTTGAGCTTTGCGCCAGCAGAAGCGGTGCACGAAGAAACCGGGCAAGAACCAGAAAATGCAAGGACGGAAACAAATGAGACTGCACATCTGCAATCCCTGCTCCGAAACTTGAACGAACAACGTCAACAAATCCAGCAAGAATACAGCCACCACCAGCTTGTTTTTGCACAGGACGAGGCACGCCACCAACAAGCTAAAGACCTCATCGCCAGCATGCAAGGACAGGAGGCACAAACTCGCCTGTGGGCCCAGATGAATGAATTGATAGGTGCAGCCGACGGCAAAAAATTCCGCAACTATGCCCAGCAAATCACGCTGGATGTCTTGCTGGCTTATGCCAATCAACACCTGCACCAGCTCTCACGTCGCTACCGCCTGCAGCGCGTGGCAGACACCCTGGCACTGATGGTCATCGATCAGGACATGGGCGATGAACAGCGCTCTGTGCATTCACTGTCTGGCGGTGAATCCTTCCTGGTATCGCTGGCCCTGGCGCTGGGCCTGGCATCGCTGTCCAGTAACCGTATCAAGGTCGAATCGCTATTCATCGACGAAGGCTTCGGCAGCCTGGATGCCGACACCCTGCGTATCGCCATGGATGCCCTCGACAGCCTGCAAGCGCAAGGCCGCAAGGTCGGCGTGATTTCGCATGTGCAGGAAATGACAGAGAGAATTGCGACGAGAGTGGTTGTGCAGCGAATAGCGGGGGGGAGTAGCTCTGTGGGTGTGGCTTGAGTGGGTTGAGTGGGTTGCGGTTTGAATGACTAGTGCAAGTAAAGGGAATACAAAGTAATGATTGCATAAAAAACACTTTTAGTGTTAATGTGATAATGTTTTATTAATTTATCCTGCGCAACAAATCATCAAACCTTAGTTTGTATGACTACGACTCATTCCACTTCACAACAACGAAAGACGCTCATGTTACTCAAAAGTTTAGCTTCGCTTTTTTGCGTTGCTGGCGCAGCATTACTATCACAGGCAGTACAAGCTGGGGCAGTTAGCGACGTCATTACAGTCAATACCTATTTGCCCGGCCACCAAATGGCACCAGGAGTTGTCTCAAGCCCTACCGGTGAAAAGCTGATAGCCTGGCGTGACGAGACACAAAACACTTACTATCTGCAACGCATCGATACGGCGGGCGTACTTTCTCCCAACAAGATGCTGCTCCCCTTTGAACAAGCCACTGCCATCGCAACAGCTCGCTCCGGAAATTTTATAGTCGTATCCCGATCACAATTTTCCGCTCAGCCCGGGTATTTGATTAATCTGTATGATCGCAACGGCAATCTGATTAGCGCTCCTATACGTTACAGTACCAATCCAAATGCTGCTGGTGGAGTTAGTATCGCACCCAATGGAAGTTTCGTCGCTGTATATTCCGAGCCCTCACCCTTGGGCTACACACTGTTCATGAAACGTTACACTGCCACTGGTACACAGATTGGTTATGCTATTCCCATCGCACAAACAACCAATGGTGCCCTGCTGGGTGGTGGCGGCGTGGCTTTTGACGATGCTGGCAACATGACAGTCACCTGGATGAATATTCTCTTGTCCGTACCAGATGTATGGATGCGCCGGTTTGATGCTTCCGGCACACCGACCAACACACCTGCAACTGTACACTCGAATACAGCCGGCACACAAACGGGTGGATCAATCGCAATGAACTCTTCAGGAAACTTTGTCATCGGCTGGTGTGACAATCAGCCCAATACCAACATCTGGAATGCCTACGTGCAAAGATATAATGTATTGGGCCACCCTGTGAATGACCCAATACGACTTAACGCGACAGACTTGCCACGTGAACCGTCACTCTCGGTAGCAATGATGGATGACGGCAGTTTCGTTGCAACCTGGAATACCGATAGTGCATTTGGAGCACCACCTGGCAAGGCAGCTATCAAAGCGCGGCAATTCCGAAGCGATGGAACACCTGCTGGAAATGAGTTTTATGTCAGTCCACCGGATGGAGATTCGGGAGAAGCAGCAAACGTCGCAATGGATATGGCAGGCAACTTTGTAGTTGGCTGGCAAAGCTACAATGCAGTCACCGGGTATGATGCAAAAATACGCGCCTTTAAAATGGATACCCTGCCACCTACGCAGATATTGATTAATGGCCAGACCGTCCAAGGCATTTCTGGTGCAACTGATAGCTGGAAATATTTCAAAATCACAGTTCCGGCTGGTACAAAGAATCTGAGTGTAAACATGACCGGATCACAAATTGGTGATGGTGATGTGTATTTTCGCTGGGGTGGCTATCCGACTTTAAGCAAATGGGAAATTCGCCCTGCTTTGAATGGTAACAACGAAGCTTTCACTGTTGGTACACCTCCTGCTGGCGATTTCTATATTGCCATTCATGGATACTCTGCATATACCTCCAACAACCTGACTGTCCGCTATTGGTAATATGTCAGGCGTTAGCCAATAAAAATACAACAGCACTGGATCGTCATTTTCAGTACGGTCCAGTGACTCTAGTGAAACAATATCTCCCGCCATACAAATTGCTATGCTCTTCTCGATATGTTCTTCTATGGCCAGGGCATACAAATCTCATAAAACAAAAAGCAATATTGAATCACAAGTCAAACGCGTGTATGTTCCCGCAATCAATCAACTCCTACACACGAAAGTAAAACTCCATGATAGACGCACTCATAGCCGGACGCATTTACGGCCAGGTCGAAGAACGCGCAGGGCAAAATGGCTCTGTCTATGTCACTTGCAAGGTGAGGGCAGCCACAGATGATGGTGACTTCATTATCTGCAATGTCATCGCGTTCAATGACAAGGTGCGCGAGACTTTGCTAGCCCTGGGCGATGGTGACAGCCTGTCGCTGTCGGGCGCATTGACGCCCAAGGTGTGGACAGACAAGCAGGGGAAGTCCAGGCCTGCACTGGATTTGATAGCGCATACAGCAATAACCGCACACTTGAGTTCTCAGGAGCATATCCAATAGTTCCCTGAAAAAATCTCAAGGGATCGCTGCATCACGCTAAATTTATTACAATAAAAACAATAATAACGTAAAACATCGTTTCCTATCCCAGGAAAAAACCACGAGAGCATTTGCTTGCCTCTGGCACGGGCGTACTATTCAACTTACGTCCACCCGCAGACTTACTACCAAGGGGAAATATGCCAGCTTCAGTCCGCTTATCTCTGTCTCGCATGCAGATATTCATGCGGCAAGTGTTTGTGCTGATGCTGGTCTGCCTCTTATGCCTGCAGAGTGCCACGGTACAGGCACAAAAACTGAGCATTTATACCGAAGACTGGCCCCCAATGAACTTCAAGACCAAGACTGGTATTGATGGCATGGCAGTCGATATAGTCAAGGCTTTGCAGGCAATGACGGGCAACAAGGAAAACATACAACTGGTGCCATGGGCGCGTGGCTACAAGGCGGTGCTGGAAGATGAAAACGTCATGCTGTTCAGCTTAGGTCGCTCACCCGAACGTGAAAAGCTCATGAATATGCTGGGGCCTATCGCCATTTCCAAAACTGCAGTCTATACCCGCAAGGGAGAAGCAGCACGCCTGAAAGCACTTGAGGGTGAACTCTACAAATTGCCGGTTGGTGCCTACCGTGGCAGCATCTTTGCTGATGCTGCAAAAAAGAAAGGCTTCATCAATCTGGCCCAGGCTGATTCACCCTTGAACTCATCCAAGATGCTGTTTGCCCATCGTTTTGATTTGTGGGTTGAGGGCAGCCTGGCTGTCAATTCCGTATTGCAGGAAAGTGGGCGCACTGCGGCTGAGGTAGAAGAAGTCATGGTGCTCGACAGCCTGGAATTGTACCTGGCATTTTCCTTGAAAACCCCGGCTACCACGATCACCCTTTGGGAAAATGCCTTGCGACAAATGAAGAAGGATGGCAGTTTCCAGAAGATCCATCAAAAGTGGTTGCCGGGTGAAACACCGCCACTGGAAGTGTTCAGAGTTGAGGGTGGGCATTAAATTTCAAGGGGTGCATTCATCCATGGTCAACGTCTCTGAGCCTGTGATTCGACGGCTAGACTGGTCTGCTCCACATGCTTGCGTTTAGTCTTCCGTGCCAATATGTTACCCATACCCAATTCTGTTTCGACTTGTAAAAGCACTCCCCCTGCTTCGGCTTTGCTCTTATCCTAGCGCCTTTCATGTATTGCCCCTATAGAGAAGATCAGCAAAAAACTGGCTCGATACTGGCAATTTTGGCCCACTTCCCATCTGCATCATGCTGAAAATTTTAAAGAATTTAATTTCCGGAAAACCGGCAAATGACAGTGCAAATTCTGCTGGTGAACACACATCAGTATCCACATTTGTGCAAGAGATAGACAGCGACAGTGCCGGCAGCATCTTAATCAATGCGTATTGCACATGTGCACATGTGCCGCCACTTAACTTTCCGCATAAGCTGAATAGCGTGCGCGATTTGCATGATCCTGACATGCATGGTCATCTACAGGGATTTATTGGCTACGTACTCAAGCGTGGTGATGGGCAGATGACGCACCAGCGTTATCATGTGATGCGTCACATACAGCGTGTACAGCAGCAAGTCAGCCTGTGGATAGATGAGAGCCAGCTGGATGCTTTTTCTGACTGGGCAGTGGCAGCGAATGCCATCGTCTTCATGCAGGATGGCGATATCCGAGACCCGCACGGTTATGTCTTGCTGGCTGCGGCAGATGGGGAGATAGAAACAGGTGCTAGCGTGCCTTACCCGCCACAGGCCTGGCAAAGAAAGGCTAGAACCGATACCTTGCTGGCAGAAAAAGGGATTGCAATACCGGCACACTTGCCACCACTGGTCAGCGAAGACGAATTGCAATTGCGTCCAGCAGCAGAAATACTGGGACGGGCGCTGGCTTTGTACATCGTTGCACTGCGGGCAGAATCGGTGGCGACCAATCAAGCCATACCTTCGATAGACTTGACCGAGCGCTTCCCACAGGTGCATGCGTGGTTGTCTCCAGATGAACGTGAATTTCTGGAGACAGAAGAACCAGGGGACGATCTCTTGCCCCAGTTTGCCTGGCGCTATGAATCGCTGTACGTGCTGGAATGGGTGCTAGGCTTGCAAGATGAACTGACTTTTGCTGACGCAATTTGCGATGTTCCACTAGTTGCCCGCAGCATGATGAATCTGGATTTTGAAGACACTCTGGCAAAAGCCAGCACCCGCCCGGCCAGCCAGATACTGGATGCCCTGGACTTGCATTACCGCCTGCACTGGCTGGTACGAGAAACCAGGATGAAAGAAGTAAGCTTGCCACTGAACCTGGAGGCAGGTGTCATCTATGAGCGGCACTATGCACTGAACTGGCTGGTGAATTTTGAAGACGCGGCTTGGGATGAGGTGGATACACCAACGTAAAAGCATCTTTCTCAAACTCGCCCAGCGGGCAGCAGCTTGGTCACTCGCCTGACTAACAGGCGGTCAGCTTCAAGCGCCTGTCCCGCTATTGATGATCTCATGCATACTGCGCAAATCTGGGAGCAAAACTCTCCAACTCTACCGCAGCCGCATTGGTAATAAAAGAAACCGTGTGATAACTACCCGTCAGGCTGATGATTTCAAGTATCTGGGCAGAATTATAGTGATGCGTCAGTGCCATCCATAAAGCGTCGCTGATACCCGAGCTATCATGCAATTCATCCACTGCCTTCAGCAGTAATACTTCTCTTGCTGACAATGCACTCAGATCAGGATCCGGATTCAGTGTGACAGCGATCTCCGCCCTGGTCAGTCTGGCCTTTTCTGCAAACAGAGCGACATGCACACCCCATTCATATTCAGAGCCGCAGCGGGCACAAGTGCGCAAGATGATCAGTTCACGCTCTCTTAATTCTATTGATCCCTTATCCAGTAAATTACCGGCAAACATGCGCTGCAATACCCTTTTGTTATGGGCCTGGGTGCGAAATAATTTCAATGGTGCCATCCCGGGTGGCATGATGCGCAGGAAGGCCTCCGCAACTTCAGCATCATAAGGCGGTTCTAATGGAGCAATTCTGGTCATTGACATCTGGTTCTCCTGAAAAAAAGCGTGTTCATGCAGGCAGGCCCCAGCCTTGCATTGGTCATGTTCACGCAATGGTACAATTAACTACCCGCTACATTATTAGTAGCATATCGCTACATTTAACGTAGCGCAAGGAGAAAATATGACGACACCAAAACCAAGGCAGCCTGTCCGAGGATCGCAGAGCGGCCGACCCATCATGGCGTTACTGGATTTGCTGGGCAGGCGCTGGGCGCTGCGCATGATCTGGGAATTGCGCGGCGATCCCCTGAGTTTCAGGGAATTGCGCGAGCGTTGTGATGCAATGTCACCCACGGTGTTGAACCAGCGTCTGCGCGAATTACGCGAGACACACATCATAGAAATGGCGGCAACTGGTTACAGCCTCAGTCCTTCAGGGCAAAACCTGGTACAAGCCATGCTGCCCTTGCTGGCGTGGTCAGAGGAGTGGCAGCAGATGCTGGATGTACATGTAGAAGAAAAAGAATAAGAAAGCCCGCAAAATTTACTTCATTCCCCTTAATACCTCTTCCACCCAGCTCATCAACTTGCTGTCATCTGCCATATTCCCTGAATAGGGAAAGCCAGGAACAAAAGGCTCCCTGGCGGCCTCGGCCACCATGTAATAGGCTGCGGGGATGTAAATATAACCGCGCTCACTGGGCAACTTGAAACGGTCAATTTCGCCGTACGGTGAATAGCCCAGGGTGCTTTCGCCCAGGACGACATTGCCAGGAATAGCCTTGATTTGCTGTAGGAAGTTCATGCATGAACTAAAGCAGTTACGGTCTATCACTGCAGCAATACGCGGGCCTGCGGGCTTGGGCGGGAGTGCCGCAAGCAGGGCCTGCGGACTTTGCTTTTCATCGCCACTGATGAGAGCGGTATTCTTACCAGCGGCCAGTGCCGCTTCCAGCTTGGGAATCATGGCATCAAACATAGGCTTGCTGGCCGCAAAGTTAGGGTCGGCCGCATATGTTTTGGCCCAGGCGATACTCTCCTTGCTGGCGACCATAAACTTGGCATGTCCGCCCATTTCTGTCAGTTGATCGCTATAATTTTCGCCAAACAAGGCTGTCAGTGCACGCGTGCCCCAATTTGAATCGCCACCGCCATTTCCACGCAAGTCAAAGATGATCCATTTATCCTGCTTTAATTTTTCCAGGCGGGCGTACACTTTTTCAAATGCCTTGCCTTCATCCGTGACACCAAAGCTGGGCATGCCTACCCAATACATGCTCTTGCCCAAGGCGTAAACACCAACATCCCTGGCAACGGCGACATAGGTTTTTCGTACTTCAAGAATATGCTTTTCACTGATGTTGCCGCTGTCTTGCAGCGCATGCATGGGGAGAGGGAATTCTTGGGTGCGGCCATCGGCCAGTTTGAATACACAGCGCTTCGGAGCGATTCCGAGGCCACGTTCAAACATCATGCTGCGGGCAGCCTCGCTCATGCTGGTCGAGTACTCTGGCGCATGACTCTGGTAAGGCATGACCCTGGTCTGCAAATAAGTACCAAGCCAGACACCATCACAACTTTGCACAGCAGCGCCTTGCTCTGGTAGCGGATTGGGCCATTTTTTTTCGGACCAGATCACCCGGAACTGACCATTGACCCTGTCTATCACCAGGCCAGTCCAGCCTGAGCGCTTGAGTTGCAAATTGATGCCAGTATGCGGATCACCAAAGCCATAGATGAAACGGCTGATGGTGCGCAAATAGTCTTGCTCATCGCGTGCCACTGCGGCTTCGGCCAATGCCACTGGCAAACCATTTTTTAGTGGCTCGGTGACATGCAAATGCCCGGCCACTGCGCCTATATGCTTGCCAGCCAGGGTTTGAGCGGCGAATTCCACATCTTGCCGGGTAATCGCTGGCCATTCAGGTGGCGCGGCCTGGGCATTGCCCAGCATTAGGATGGATAAAACAAAAATGGCTCGCTGTTTTTGATTCATGATCTATTGTCTCTGTATTTTATATTCAAGTACGCGCACGTCGTCCTGAGGATGCGACAAACCACCAGTTTAGCCCAAGATGATTTACACTAGTGGCTCTGACAGCCTATGAAAAAAATATATGTTTTTCGTTTTTGCAAGCACCTTTTTATTTCCCTCATGCTGAAATCCATACTCTGCGCCACACTATTCTCCACCCAGATATTGACAGCGCATGCTGCCGTTAACCCTGGCACGCCAGCCAAACCGGATGCAGCGGCGATTGCGTTCAAGGAGGGCAATTTTGCGCTGGCTTTTCAGGACTGGACTCAACGCGCCGAAAAAGGGGAAGCAGCAGCACAACACAATCTGGGCAATCTGTATTTAAGTGGCAAAGGTCCAGAAAAAGATGAAGCCAAAGCCATGGCATGGTTTCAAAAGGCCGCCGATGCCGGGTATGCACGTGCACAGTTCAATCTGGCAGAAGGCTATCGCCTGGGTGTGGGTGTAGAAAAAGATATAGCTCAAGCAATTGTCTGGTATAAAAAAGCAGCAGAGCAAGGTTTGGCCAGCGCCCAGGTGACTCTGGGCATTTGCCATGAACTGGGCCTGGGCATGCCCAAGGACATGGTGGCAGCCAATACTTTGTACAGGGCAGCCGCCGACCAGCATGATGCCGAAGCCCAGTTCCGCCTGGCCCGCATCTTTGCCCTGGGTCTGGGCACCGAAGTCAATCAGCGCGTTGCCAATATCTATGCAAGCCAGGCAGCCAATCAGGGCCATGCCCAGGCGCAAACTTACCTGGCAACCCAATACCTGACCGGCAACGCCGTGCCACGCGATGTCAACCTGGCCATCCACCTGCTGGCACAAGCTGCCCGCCAGGGACATGCGCGTGCCTTTGCCTGGCTGGGTCATATCTATAGTGAAGGCAATGGTATAGCTGCTGACCTGCCACGCGCCTATCTGTACTTCAGCATCGCCGACAAACTCGATACAGAAAAAGAAATGCAGGACATGCCCAACAAACAAAAGCTGGGCCTGGCCTTTCGCCTGAAAACCGAAGACATACAACAGGCCATCACACTGGCCGGCGAATGGCAAGTTGGCAGCTTGCCACCAAAACTGGTGCTGCCTCCCTTAAAAACCAGCAAGACCAAACCAGAAATCTACCAGGGCCAAGTTTATTACCTGAAAGATTAGACTGAGAACCTGCTTACGATCTTACAGCGCGATCGATCGGGGCTCATGCGCTGCTAAAAATACTCATTTACTAGAGTACATTCCGCTTTTGCGCTGCGCTTATGTTGCCCTGAATGCTGCCCTGACCCCGCTGACACTCGCTACAGATCCTAAACAGGTTCTGAGAAGCAGCCAGGCGTTTACTCTGCTACATCTTCAATAAAAAACAGGGTTTCTACCGTCACCTGCAAGGCCAGTGCCAGTTTCAAGGCCAGCAAGGTGGATGGCACCATATGCCCCATCTCTATTGCATTGATGGATTTGCGCGTGATGCCGGTCAACTCTGCCAGATCAGCCTGGGTCAGGTTGTGGATGGCACGCTGCACTTTCATGGTGGTTCTGAGTTGTTCTGCCATGATTTGCTTCAGCGGTCCAGATACAAGAGGCTGATGCACACCGCCAGCAAGCTCAATGCTGCCGTCATGATGGCCATGAAGATATGGTCACTGCTCATCGGCCACAAATGCACAGTCACTGCCAATACTGGCTGCAACAGTATCGCGACGATCAGGCCGTTTTGTGAAGCACGCATGGCACTGGCCTTGAACAGCTCATCTTCACGGACAGCCTTGCGGGCCGGGCTGGAGAACGGGATTCTGGCGGCGCGGCGCATTGCCCCCATGCTGGCAAAACCGGCAAACATCAACACCAGAAACATGCTCAAAAAATGCCGCCGGATAAACTGTGCGGCGGTACTTTCTTCAAATCCTAATGCCCACACGGCACAAATACAAAAAAACACACAGTACACCACGCCCATCCAATTACGGTGACGGTCGTAACGGACTATCAGTTCCAGATCATCCAGGGCTTTGCTCTGCTTCATCTTGTCTCTCCTTAGAATAATAGTTGGCGCACTAGTTACATGATTTGGCGGCAGCCTGGATGCGATTCCATCCTTGCATGTTTGAATTATATAACATATCAATCCCATAAAGAAACCTATAAGTTACATTAAATAACCTATGCGTATCTAATTAACTCTTATCCTGTCCATATGCAAAGCTACTCCCAGGTGCAGATTTAAAACTGTCGCAAGCAAGAACTTGCCTTCCATTTCACTTTTCTGATGGTATATTCATGATCCTTATTTTTTTGCAATGACCACTTAAAGAGTGCACTCCATGCCGAGCAACACAAACTCACTACACACGTATTTCAAGGGCACTCGCCAGACTCTGCGCACGGGTATCCTTCTCTGCCTGCTGTTTGCCGCCACCGTAGTACAGGCACAAGACCTGACACCAGTCACCGGCATCAACGACGGTCCCTATGCTGTCTACCAATCACCTGCGCAAGCCGATAAAAGCGGCCTGGATGTCAGTTGGATATGCAATGACAAATTGCAAAAGCAAAGCTATGCCAGTGCCGCCAGCATCAGCCTGCCTGCACCTTGCGGCTATCCCCAGGCCTTGACGATACGCCCGGCCGAAACTGCCTTCCCTGCCACCATCAAATTCAAGGCCGACAAAGTTGCTGCCATCAGCGATATCCATGGCCAGTTTGACCTCATGCTCAAGCTCTTGCAGGGCAATGGCATCATCAACCAGGACTGGCAATGGACATTTGGCACAGGCCACCTAGTCATCGCTGGCGATGTACTCGATCGCGGCCCCAAAGTCACTGAAACCCTGTGGCTGTTATATGCACTCGAAGCCCAAGCCAAGGCCGCCGGTGGAGCCGTACATCTGCTGTTAGGCAATCATGAAACCATCGTCATGGCTGGCGATGTGCGTTACCTGAATAAAAAATATGCCGCTGTCGCCCAGCACCTCAATACCAGCTATCAGCAAATGTTCGATACTAGCAGCGTGCTGGGACGCTGGTTGCGCAGCAAACCAGTGATCATCCAGGTCAACGACATGCTCTTCATGCATGGTGGACTGCACCCCGACTACCAAAACCTCAACATGAGTCTGCAACAAGTCAATGAAAAATATCGCCAGACGCTGGGCCTGAGCAAGGCGCAAATCAAAACGGACGATGTACTCAACTGGCTCTACGGCAGCATAGGCCCAATATGGTATCGCGGTTACTTCACTGCCCCACAACTGCCTGGTGACGACCTCAACAAAGTCCTGCAACAACTCAAGGTCGACCGTATCGTCGTTGGTCACACCACCATGAATGGCGTGTATTCCCACTACCAGGGCAAAGTCATTTCCATAGACTCCGGCATCAAGGGCGGCGTCAAAGGTGAAATGCTGTTCTGGGACAAGGGTCAGCTTAGCAAGGCTGGTGCAGACGGGCAAAAAGTGACGGTACCGGATGCGCCAGAAAAACGTAAGGACGCTGGTGACTAAATGTCATCTGGTCAAAAGCTGAGCATAGGCAAGAATTTATCATGCTGATTGAAAAATTCAAGAAAATCGTCCCCGCCACAGAACATGGCAAACTCATGCAATGGTGGGATGCACTCGGGGGCGCTTTGCAAAATGAGATCACCAGCTTTTACAAACAGGGTGATGCTGTGAGCACGGCTGTTCATAACATCAATACTGAGCTGGCGGCAAGGGAAGAAAGGCAGATGCGAGCACAAGACCTCGCCTGCCTGGACGCTTACGAATTCCCAAACCAGGATTATTACGAAAACCTGATCGGCAACGAAATCTATCTATGCCTGCGCGGCCCCACTTTCCACATTTGCAAAGCCCACCCCGACCTGCGCTTACGGTTATTGCTCGGCATACTTCCCAAAAACTTTAGCTGCTATCTAGGTAAAAATGATTGTGCGATGACAGAAAACCTGCATCGCGACACTGGCGGCTTTTGGACTTTGAAAGGTAGCTGAAGCGGCACGGCTTCGCTATACTATTTTTGCTTTTAGAGAGCATCTGGCAAGTGTCCCAACTCATTCCCATCACCCCACCAACACCCTCTTCACCACCGCACAAATCTCATCCACATCCGCCGCCATCAAACCCACATGTAAAGGCAGGGTGACGGTCTCGCGGGCAATGCGCTCTGCATTGGGGAACATGCCTTCGGTATAGCCAAAACTCTTACCCACTGTAGTCAGGTGGCAGGCTTCGTAGGAGACACCCGTGCCTATGCCAGCATCGTGCAAAGCAGCGCGGAAGCTGTTGCGGGTGTGACCAAAATTTTCATACGGGATGAGCACGCAAAACATATTCCAGGTCTGGTCCGGCTGGCCTTGTGGTGGCAGCACGATGCCGGGGATGGCCGGGAAGCTGGTGAAATAATGCTCAGCCAATACCTGGCGCTGTGCCATGAAATCGTCGAACTGCGTCAACTGGTGCAGGCCGATGACAGCGGATACGTCTGACATATTGAACTTACCACTGGCTTCTACTACGTCACGAGTCTGGTCTGGCAATTTGGCGATGCCGTGGAAGCGCAAGACCTCTACCCGTTGCGCTTCTGCTTCATCATTAAGGACTATGGCACCACCTTCTATGGTGGTCATGTTTTTATTGGGATGGAAGCTGAAAGTAGCAATGTCACCGAATGCCCCCACAGGCTTACCTTGCCATTTCGAACCTTGCACCAATGCGGCATCCTCTATCACGCGCAACTGATATTTCTTTGCCAGCGCATACAGGGCGTCCATGTCACCCAGGGCTCCAGGGAAATGGGTGGGCATGATGGCCTTCGTCCTGGGTGTGATGGCAGCTTCAACCTGGTCCAGGGCTATGGCACGGGTGACCAGGTCACAGTCAACGAACACAGGTTTGGCGCCACATTTGACGATCATGTTCATGGCCGAGAAAAAGCTTTGTGCGGAAGTGATGACTTCATCACCCGCGCCGATATTGCACAAGGCCAGTGCGACTTCCATTGCACCTGTAGCCGAGGTCAGCAGCCTGGTGGGGCGATTGCCAAAGGTTTGTGATAGTGCTTGTTCCAGCTCATTCACTTTGGGGCCGGTGGTGATCCAGTTGGACCGCAATACATCGGCCACCGCCTGTATGCTGGCTTCCGATAATTGTGGTTGGGCAAATTTGCGATAAGCAGATGAGGTCATGGCAAGATAGGTACAAAGAAGAGAGTGCTTATTGTAGCTGATGATTTTTTACAGCCCAGAGTTTTGATCATCGTTTTGCAGACTATGCTGCCGTCTGCATTTCACACTCAATGTTCTGGTCTGGCCCATTTTTTTTCGATAACTGCATACACACCATTTGCCTTGATCAGGCGCAAGCCCTGGTCCAGGGCGTTGGCATAGCGGCTTGATTCTGGCCGGCGTTTTGAAAAACTGACATACAGGCTATCTTCGACCAGGATGCCGACTTGCTGGATTTTCCCCTTGAATTCTTCCGGATGTATGCTGTTCAGATAGTCTGCAATGCGGGTATAAATCAGGGAGTAATCCGAACGGCCAAGCAAGAGTTTGCGGAGATTGGATAAGTCACTGGGTGCCGGTTCACGGACGATGCGTGTGTCGCTCTCAAATGCGGTGCCATAGGTGTAACCATGCGTGACGCCGATGACGTATTTGTGCAATTCCTGGACATTGATTTTACTGACCCTGGTTTGCGGACTGTCAGTTCTGGCATAGATACCGACGCTGGCCTTGAAGATGGGTTCTTTGTGAAAGATAAAATCAGGCTCCAGCTTGGCATCTTTAAGGCTGTCAAAGCAACCCAGTTCTTGTCCGCTTTGCACTAGCATCAGGCAGCGTGAATAAGGCGTGGCGATGAACTTGACATCAATTTTCACAGCAGCATAGGCAGCCCTGATGACATCCACGGCAAAGCCCCGGTTTTGCCCATCCTTGACAGCAGAATACGGATACCAGCTATCTTCGCCAACAAGAGTGATAGTCTCGGCATGGCTGACAACATAGCAAAGGCTAACCAGGCAATACACCAAGGCCTTGGTAAATCTGAGCCGGAAATTTTTTATGCTTGCTACGCGCATTCTGATTTGGATGATGACGAGACCACTTGAGAGAGTGTGCCATACATTTCCTGCGGAAATGTAAATTTAGGTCTCACCAGGAACTGTAATACCAGTCAAGCTATGCATGTTGATATACGGATATATTCGTTTTCATATAAATATATTCTTGATATTTTCTAGTCTTCGTTCATTCAAGAGAAGACCTATGCAGCATACAACTTATCCACGCAAGCCTGCACTAAAACCCATAGCCGCTTGCCTTTTGGCGATTTTTTATAGCCAGACTTTTAGCAGTAATGCCTTGGCCCAAACGGCAGAAAGCAAAGCAGAAAGCAAGCCTGATTCGGTGCTCATCACTGGCTCCCGCATACCTCGTGCCAGCCTGGAAGGGCCTGCTGCGGTCACCATCATCACCGCAGAAGAAATTACCAAACAAGGCTACAAGAGTGTCTTTGATGCGCTCAATAATGCGGTACAAAACTCCGGCTTTACCCAGGGCGAAGATTTTGGCAATACCTTTACGCCGTCTGCAAATACCATCAGCCTGCGTGGTCTGGGGCCTAACCATACCTTGATACTGCTGGACGGCAGGCGCATGGCCGATTTCCCCATCGCTTATACGGGTACCATCAATTTTACCAACCTGGCGAATATTCCTTCGAATATCGTTGAGCGTATAGAAATTCTGAATGGCGGAGCATCCGCAATTTACGGATCGGACGCAATTGCTGGCGTGGTCAACATCATCCTGAAAAAACAAAGCCAGGGTTATAACCTGAATGTCAAAGTGGGGGATACTGACCGTGGCGGTGGCAGCAACAAACGTGTACAGTTTTCTGGCACGGCCAACACGGATCAAGTGCGCAGTCTGTTCAGCATCGAATACAGTGAACGCGAACCGCTACGCTCGACCCAGCGCGACTTCATGGCGACACGCACTACTCCCAGCACTACGCTTTCCCGCAAGGATGTCAAGAGTGGCCGCTTTCTGGACCTGGGCGATACCTGTAGCCAGCAAAGTGATTTCTTTGAAGGCTCACAAATCAACTATAAAACCAGTAAGGGTAGCTATTGCGCCAGCCCTCGCCTGAGTCCCATGCACTGGACTGTGCAAACCAAGAACCAGAGCCTGAATTTATTCAATAGCAGCAACCTGGACCTGAATGCCGACACCACCTTGTTTGCCGACATTTTATTTGGCAAGAACAAGACCGAAAATGACACCCGTTCACCAAGCTGGGTATCTTCCTCGACCAATCAAAGCTATTTCTGGAACCGGAATAGCAATGCCTATGAAGCCTGGAGTAAAGTGTTTGCGCCAGAGGAAATCAATGGCGTCAACCGCTTTAACCGCCAGTGGGATGACCAGTCAGTTGGCATCAATCTGGGTGTGAAAGGCGTGATACCTGGCACACAATGGAATTATGAAGCCGCATACAGTGCATCGGCTTACCACAGTGAAAACGTCGCCCCACGTACACTGGCGAATATAGATCAGTTTTTCCTGGGACCTAAACTTGGACTGGACAAAGCAGGTATTGCTATCTATGCGCCAGACCAGCAGCGCCTGACACAAAGGCTGACGCCAGCAGAGTTTAACCAGATCACAGGTGCATCGCGCAGTGCTGACAGCTCACGCACGCAAACCCTGAGCCTGGCCGTGAATACAGAACTCTGGAAACTGCCAGCAGGCACGGTCAAGACAGCCGGTATCGCCGAGATAGGCCGCCAGAGTTTTGATAACGAAGTTGACCCCAGGGTTAATCAGGGCTATTTCAATACTGTCACCAAATCAGATGATGTGCATGGTTCGCGCCGGCGTTATGCGCTGGGTGCAGAAGTGTATGTACCTATCTTGAAAGAAGTCACGGCCAGCCTGGCGGGTCGCTATGACAATTATCATTTTGCCGGACGCAAGGATGGCAAGCTGACCTATAACGGCGGTCTGGAAATCCGCCCCCTGCCAGAGATGCTGCTGCGTACCAGCTATGCCACCAGCTTTCGCGCGCCTGACATGAATTACATCTTCAAGGCGCGTGGTACAGGCTATTACTCAAGTTCCACCGACTATTACCGCTGCAAGACTGAGGGCAAGGAACTCAAGGATTGCGATTATGCGAATTACTCGCCAGGTGCCAATTATGTGCAGTTTGGCAGCCCTGACCTGAAATCAGAAAAAGGCAAGTCCTTTGGCCTGGGCGTGGTCTGGTCACCCAACAACCAGTTTGATGTCTCGCTTGATTACTGGAATATCAAGATCAGCGACATGGTGGTCAACCTCAGTTCTGACCAGTTGTTGCGTGACGAAGCTGACTGCCGCACTGGCAAACTCGATATCAATTCCAGCCAGTGTGCCGATACCATCAACCGTATCAAACGCTATCCAAAAGATGCGCTGAGCCGTGCTGGCGAGATACAAGAGATCTGGGTCAATCCCATCAATGCGGCGTATGAAGCTACCAGCGGTATCGACATCAGCGGCAAGTATCAATTAAAAACCAATGCTTATGGCAGCTTCATTATCAAGGCCAACTACAGCAAAGTGCTGAGCAAAAAGTCCAAGCAGTTTGACAATGATGCGCTGTATGACGACCTGGCCGATCTTGGCAATAGCGACTGGCGCGACAAACTCATCACCAGCGTCAACTGGAACAAGGGGGACTGGTCGAACACGCTGACAGTGACACGCTATGGCAAGATCCCCAATGGCTCTGGCAAATATTACCTGTCGCCTACCGGCCTTGCCAACTGGAGTACGGTGTATCAGGCGAATAAAAACCTGAGCGTTTCTGTCATCATCAACAATGTATTCAACAAGATCAAGTATGACTACAGCGGCGGCTGGCCCAACTACCCGGTTGGCTCCTTCAGCCCAACTGGCCGCCAGGGCTGGCTGGAAGTGAATTACAAGTTTGGTGCTTGATGATTTAGTTTTATTGGCGCCCTCTCCTATTGGAGAGGGCCAATGGCAGGCAGAGCATCATGTTAATCAATGCTCTACTTATCGCTCTGCTCCTCCAGAGCCTGCATCTTCCCATTCAAACCAATGTGGTTTCTGTCGCACTTTTTATTTGAACTCGCGAAACATAGTCGAATGCCAATTTCAACTGAATCGCGGTGAAAAACATTCAGACAGTTTTCGCAACTTCAGCGCTGGACATTTTTACACTTTCAATGGTATAAAAATAAGAAACGCCGAATACTTGCGGGAGATGGGTTCATATTCTCACAAAGCACCTATGGCGCGTTGAAATATCTTTTAGTCAACGCGCCCTAGTTGATGTGCCTGTAAATATGGATTAATTGTGATGAGGAAGATGTGAAGAAGGTGTTTTATGTTGACACCCATTTATGGCATTGCCTGACACGAATTAAAGCAGACTATTACGATTTAATACTAAATGTTAACGGCAAAAATTGAATCCGGACCAAGAAGAAAAGTGCTGAGATGGACAGCGTCTTTAATGACTATTCTTTTACAAACACAAATGGGAAGCCTCACGATGGCAGCAGAAGATGATGTTTTGAAATTTCAATCACATGACCTCAATCTCCAGATCTATAGCGCTGGTGATTTTCGACTTCTGTATGCTGGTTCCCCACATGAAATCGCAATAGGGAGAACAGCCAGGGAAAAAACAGCGGAAGATGAAAAACGCTACCCTGGGTTTACTTCCGGCGACTATCAAGCCTTTGCCGGGCCGGTGGAAATGGAATGGCGCTCAAAAGATGGGACTCTTTTTAAGCACACCCTTGATCTGAACAGCATTTTCAACGATAAAAAAATACTTCATGATGAAAATCCTGCAGACATCTACAAACCCATGCCGATCTTTGGTCGCCAGCCCACGATCATTATTGAGGTGAACGACCGGACTGTGAATGTGTATATGTTTACCAGCATACAACTGATTCCAAAAGACCCTAATGCAGCGCGCCGCAACAGGCGTGACCACCGTGTGTTGGCCTATTCCCAAACATTTTGACAAACTAAATTATGGCAGTGATAGCAGGTAATGACGGTGTGGACGTCAAAGTAGCGACATCAGAGCATCTCGCCAGTTACTCCAAGGCACAAGCTCAGTTAGATGCATTTAAAGTGCCCAATCTGTATGACTCTAATGACCCCAACGCCCGTGTTTTCATTGCACTTTTTGATGGTACCGGCAATGATGCTATTAATGCCCCTGCGCATATTACGAACGTAGGTATACTCAAGAAACAGTTAGAAGACATCAATAGTCAAAATCCAAACATCCGAGGCGCGTACAAAGAAGGGCCGGGGACGCAAGACGGAGCGATGGGAACACTTGATGGCGCACTAGGCGTCACATACAATGCCCGTATTGAAACCATGTATGAAAAGTTTCTATTGCAGTCAGAAAGCTGGCTCCAAGAAAACCCGAATGCCAAGATCAGTGTCGTTTCCGTAGGGTTTAGCCGCGGTGCTGAACAGGCTGCCGGTTTTTCCCGTATAGTCGCTGAACGTGGCGTTCAGGATATTCAATCCCAAATTGTACAGGCTCCGCACGATGGATCTGATCAGACATCAATCTCATACACGGCCTCCCCACTGGTCATAGGAGATACCATACCACAGGCGCTGGGTTTATTTGATCCTGTTGCTACTGGTATACCCTCGCTGAATGACAGAAGGCCGCCACCTACCGTGATTACTGGCTTTCAGATCAGTGCTGCGGATGAACGCTGGATGCAATTTCCGGCAACCAATTATGTGAATGAGGGTCTGTCAGCAGATGGCAGGTTTTTGAGGGTGATGACGGCCGGCGCTCACAGTGATATTGGTGGTGGCTATGAAAAAAATGGTCTTCCTTACCGCAACTTCAACATGATGTCGCAGTTTTTGAATGGCGCATTGGGCGACAATCTCATCAAGAAACTGGATATTCCTGCCGACCCTGCCATGAGCGTGATTCATGACTCATCACAACATAAAGTGTATTGGGTCAAAATGTCGGAACGTACAGAAAAAACTAGCCTGGATTTCTTCGGCAAAAAAATGGAACCGATGAACCCGACTATGGAACAATACACAAAAAATGCCAAAGCATTGGGGACTCAGGATAATGCCAGTACTGCCTCTGACGATAACAAGCTGGGCAGTAAAGTAGATGCCACACTACCGCCAGCCACAGTACCAACGACCAGGAGTGAGGTCAAGTCAGTAGTAGATAGCGGTTTTCTGACAGTTGCTGACAGTCCTTCCAACCGCATGCTTACGCAGTTAAGGGAACTGCCACGGACGCCAGCACAGGCAAAGCTATAAACAAACATCTTTCCACTGACACGGCCAGGTAATAGCTCATAGCAGACAGCTCAATCCAGAAAATTCACCCGCGCAAACTTGACTTTAAAATCTTCCGGCATTTCCACTACCCTTCCTGCACGATAATCAAAAAACACAAAGCCTGATTTGGCCATGGCAACCAGGGTTTGATCCGCTGGACGGGTAATGCGGAAGGTAATGTCGCCACCGTATTTATTAAAGTCCATGACGCCCACTTCAAACAACAACTGGTCGCGGGCATGGGCTTCTGCCTTGTAGGTGGTGGCCAGGTCAGTAACGATGATACCGCTACCACCAGCAGCCGTCTCGCGTATGCCAAAGTCATACAGGAAGCGCGCCCTGGCTTCGGAAATCATGGAGATCATGGAATCATTGCCCAAGTGATTGGCACCATTGATGTCAGTCACACGCACCGTCAACTGGGTAGAAAAATAGTATTGATCTTCTGGAAAATGCAGTTGCAGGCGAGCCATGATAATGAAAGAAAATGAACGATAAAAGCAGCATTTTACCGTGTTTACGCCAACATTCTGTTTGATCTCGCGCAATTCTACCGGGGCTGGACAATTACATCTGGAAACAAGCCCATGCCTCAGACTATACCTTCGTATAGTGAACAGAAATGTTCGTACATGTTAACTTTATATCCCCGCAGACAAACAAAATGTCGTGACGGTATTACCGGATTATCTTGCGCTATTGCGCAGCAAACATGTATTTGTGAGGAAGACAAAGTGAGCGACAAACCTAAAATGAACCTGGCAGAACGCCGTGCCGTAGCCGATTATAAAGAAAGCACCTTCAGCAAAAAGCTGGAAGATTTGCACAATGCTGCAGGTTTCCCGGTAGAAGTGGAGGTTGACTGGGAAAGCATGGCGGTATCAGGCCAGCAAGATTTTTATGCCCGTGATGACTACTGGACTGATATTTTCTTCAACCCCACAGCCAAGGCCCTGGGTGAAGTCACAGCCGACGCCATGGGCAAGGAAGCCCTGACTGCGGAGCTGAAAGCCATCAAGTTCCACTATGATGAAGCAACTGCACCAGGCATGGCGTTTGAAAATGGCGTGAAATTTGAAGGCGGTGTCCTGACCATCAATTTCAAACCTTTCAGCAATGCTGACTGCGTGGATGACCGCGCAAAGGCCATCAGAACTACTTTGGAAGCAGCACTATAATCCAGATCTGATTCCTGCACCATATTAAAAAGCCTGCAAGAGATTGCAGGCTTTTTTCATCAGTCGAGCACCTTCGCACCCAATGCCACCGAGGCGCTTTGTATCAAGCTGTTCTTGATTTCATAGATGGCAGTCATTTCCATGCGGCCTGTGCCTTCGGGGAAGGTGCGCGTGACCTCTTCATGGTCGATAACAATGTGACCTATCACTTCGCGGCGCAATAACCTGGCATGCAGATTGGGTTCAATAAAACGCGCCGCCATACGCGTACGGATTTCTGCATGGCCACTGGCGAGCAACTTGCCAGGAAATTCAAACTGTTGCGCATCAACGGCATAGGTCTTGAGTATGGCTTCGACATCGCGGGCATTGTAGGCATCGAGCTGGGCTTGTACTACAGCTTCAGGTGTGGGATAGGTAGTGTTGTTCATGATGATCAATTAAGGAAGTGCCAGGCTGGCGGGAGTGGCTTCTGCGCTCAAATCGCCATCCGGTAAATGTGCTGCCACGGCTTCCACCGTAGGTTGGTTCAATAAGGCAGCCAGCACTGCTGCATGCGGTTCTGCCCAGATACCCTTGAAGTCTTGCTCCCCAGGTGTGAGAATGGCAAAAGCCAGTTGCTCTTGCGGTGGGCAAAATTCTGCCTGTACGCCGGGTTTGTTGCCGCGCGCATCCAGCCTGTACCAGCCATGTTCTGGCAAATAGGCCGCGTTCAAGCCATGAAGGCAAAATGCTGCCTCATTACCTATAGTCAAACGTTGATAGCAGAGACCAGCAGGGATGCCATTGGCGCGCAACAAGGCAGCCAGCAAATGGCTTTTGGCATAGCAATAACCTGTGCCATGCGCCAGCACATCAGATGCCTTGCAGGTCACCGGATTCTGGCGGTAATCCCAGCTATGTCTGATCTGGTCACGCACAAAATGAAAACTGCGGCGCACTGTCTCAGTCTCGTCTTCACTTCCTGTGGCCAGGAGTCGTGCCCGCGCCAAAATGGCTGGATGCTGCCAGTCTATATAAGTGCTACTTGCCAAAAATTCTTTCATCTATCTCTTTATGAAATGCATCTGAATTGCTTCAGACTTTATAAGCCATGCCCACCGAGGCAGGTGCCGTATGTTTGAAACCAAATTGTGCATACAAGTCTTGCGCCGGGCCGTCTGCAATCAGGCTGACATAGGCAGATGGCGGTGCATGTTGCTGCAAATACTGCGTGATCTCACGCATGATCATCTTGCCCAGGCCCTTGCCCTGGTGTTCAGGTAGCACTGCGATATCCACCACCTGATAAGCCGTGCCACCATCACCAATAACACGCCCCATGCCGACGACTTGCTCGCCACAGGTAATTTGTACGGCAAACAAGCTTGCGGGCAAGCCAAGTGCTGCGGCCTCTGCCGTCTTGGCACTTAAGCCTGAGGCCAGACGCAAGTGGCAATAAGTAGCCACATCAGGTATGGCGACGACAGCCTGGTAGTTACATTCAGTCTGGGTTGTAGTCATTTTTTCTTCCATGATCGGCAGAGAAGCTGATCTTCCAAGAAGTGTGCATTGCCAAACCGCCGCAAGCCACTACGCTTCGACAAAATTTAGCTCAATGCCATTGCCTTCAGGATCGTTAAAAAATATCTGGTGCTGGGTCGCAAACCCGGCAGATACTTCCACTGTAGCGTGACGATAGGGAATGTTATCACCAGCCAATATGGCCAGCATGGCTGGCAAATCTGAGCATGCGAAAGCGACATGATCAAAGCCAGTTTTCAATATTGTCTGGCGCGTTTCACCGGGGCGGTTTTCTGACAAGTGCAAGACATCGCGGCCACCTGCATACAGCCAAAAGCCAAAGCTTTTCAGCGGACGCGGCCCCTCGGTCAGACCGACATAGCGTATATAAAAATCCCTGAGTTTTGCCAGAGTGGCGCGATCACCGCGCAGATTGTAATGGCCAAGAGCGATTGCAGGCATGGTTTTTTGCTTTCTACAGTCGGGTTTTCTAATAGGACTTAGGCAAAATTGTCCCAGCAAGGCTATCGCTTCAGGAAACCTCCCTTGCCAGGGAGGCTCGTTACGTCGGCAGGCAACATGTTACCTGAAACCCCGACTACACCGTAGCGACGAAGACAGTACTTTAGTACCGAATTTTACTAACTACCGGAGCTGCAACGCAGCTGGGGCGGTTTTGCGTAAGTCCTATCATTTAAGCCAGCCGCGACGGCGGAAGTACCAAAAAGGCGTCACCGCAGAGCCCAGCATCAGCGCCAGCGCAAACGGATAACCTAGTTGCCAGTCCAGTTCTGGGAACCAGCCCTTGAAGTTCATGCCATAGATACTGGCGATCAGGGTAGGTGGCAAGAAGGCCACGCTGGCGACCGAGAAAATCTTGATGATCTTATTCTGGTTAATGTTGATGAAACCGACGGTGGCATCCATCAGGAAGTTGATCTTGTCGAACAAGAATGAAGTATGACCATCAAGTGATTCTATATCGCGCAGAATCTGGCGTGCTTCTTCAAACTGGTCAGCATTCAACAATCGGCCGCGCATCAAAAAGCTGACGGCACGGCGGGTGTCCATCATATTGCGGCGTATGCGGCCATTCAAATCTTCTTCTACTGCAATCGAGTTCAGGGCTGCGGCAGCATCCTGATCGCTGAAGTTTTTTTGCAGCACGCTGCGGCTGACATCTTCCAGGTTTTGATAGATGCCTTCGAGTGCGTCGGCAGAATACTCGGCATCGGTTGCATACAGGTCCAGCAGTACATCCTTGTAATCAGCAATCGAACCAGGACGCGAACGCGCGCGCATACGCACCAGGCGGAACACCGGCAAATCGATAGTATGGACAGAGAATAAAATATCACGCGCCAGGATAAAGGCCACAGTCACCGTGCGGGCCGGTTCATCGTCATCGTCGATCAGAAAATCGGTGCGCAGATGCAGGTCACCATTATCGGCTTCGTAATAACGCGCCGATGCTTCAATATCCTTGACCTCGTCTTCCCCCGGCAGGGTCACGCCATAGATACTCTTTACCCATTCGCGTTCTTCTTCATTGGGGTCAGTCAGGTCGACCCAGATAGGCAGGGTATTTTCCAGATCAGCGCGGTTTTCCACGTTGATCTGGCTCAGGCGGCCATTGTGTAAGACGAAGACATTAATCATAGGCGAATTCCGGGAAAGCAAAGTCTTTGGTTTGGCTGGATTGTAAACCTGTTTTACGCCTGTGGGCGGGGTAGGTGGGTATTTTATTTGGGGTTTTTGCAGCAACAGACATGCCTATTGACTGTTACTTTCCATGAACAATCCTTATTTACTGCGACAAACTGCTGCAATGCATGTCCTGAAAAAAATGACCAAAGAGTCCAAGATGCAAAATTATCATCTTAAGGCCATTGCCATCATGTTCAACATACCTGGATTCTGACAGGCAGCCCGTTTTTATAGGCAAGCGTGACAAGCCTGACAAGCTGGGGCATGCTGCCCCAGCCAGTCCGACTTTATTGTCACTGACGTTTCAGAGTCGCTGACAATTCCACCAGTCGCAAGAATTCGGCGCGGTGGCCATAGCGGTCATTGCCACGGGCGTCGCGGGCAATAACCAGGGCATCGCTAGCATTAAAGTTACCTATCAACGTACTGCCACGTAACCATTGCGCCCAGCCGGCAACGGCGGTGGCAAAGCGAAAGTCACTGTCAACTTTATCCAGTGCTGGCAAACTGGCAGGCTGCTTGACGGCAAAGGCGATCAGCTTGCTGGTGCTGCTGCCCGGATCCTTATACCTGACCTTGATCCAGGCCAATTCGTCAGCATTTGCAGCAGGTGTAGCTGCTGGTTTGCCCTTCTTTTGATAGCGCAAGGCGTCAACCTTGCCTGTCACACCTTTTGGTATCACTTCATACAAGGCGGTGACGGCGTGACCGGCACCGACATCACCAGCGTCCACCTTGTCGTCATTGAATTGCTCGCGAGTCAGTGCACGTAATTCATAGCCAATGAGACGGTATTCATTGACATTGGCTGGATTGAATTCCACCTGCAATTTCACATCCTGGGCGATCACCGCCAGGGTGGAGGTAAATTCATTGACCAGCACCTTGTGCGCTTCTTGCAGGGTATCAAGATAGTGGTAGCTGCCATCACCAATATCGGCCAGTTGCTTCATCAGGGCTTCATTGTAATTGCTGTCACCCACACCCAGGGTGCTGAATCCCGTGCCTGATTGGCGCTCGGTTTCAACCAGGGTTTTCAATTGCTTGGGATCAGTCACGCCGACATTCAAATCACCATCGGTAGCCAGCAAGACGCGGTTGATGCCGCCCTTGATATGGGCTTCACGCGCCTGCGCATAAGCCAGACGTATACCAGCCTCGCCTGCGGTGCTGCCAGATGCCACCAGCATCTCGATGGCATTATTGATTTTTTCTTTTTCATTACCCGCCGTGGCAGGCAAAACCACGTTGGTGCCGCTTGCATAGGTGACCAGGCTGACGCGGTCTACTGCGCGCATCTGGGCCACCAGCAATTTCAATGCAGACTTCACCAGGGGCAAGCGGTCTGTGGGCGACATGGAACCGGATACATCCACCAAAAAAACCAGGTTAGCTGCTGGCAAACTTTCCTTGGCAAGATCCTTGCCTTTGATGGCAATACGCAAAAGGCCATGCTCATGCTTCCACGGTGCGGCTGCCAGTTGTGCATGGATGCTGAAAGGCTGGGAATCGCCTGCTTTGGGGCCGGCATAGTCATAGCCGAAATAATTCACCATCTCTTCAGCACGCACTGCATCCCGTGGCGGCAACTGACCACGATTGATGAAGCGGCGCACATTGGCATAGCTGCCCGTATCGACATCGGCGCTGAAAGTAGACAAGGGTTCTTCAGCCACGCGCTTCCAGGGATTGTCAGCAAATTCCTGGTATTTGGCGGTATTGGCAGGCTGCGGCGGGATATAGGCTTGTGCACCAGGGGCCAGCATCTTCAGCGCCGGCGACGCATGCATCTCTGGCCTTGGCGATATAGGTGACACAGGTGATGGCGGAGGAGCTGGAGCAACGGCAACAGGTGTCCGTCTTTCTGCTGCGCCTTGCTCCGGGATATGCGTACAGGCCAGCAATACTGACGAAGCAAGCAGCGCTGCCAGTGGGGTAAAGAATGGCGCAAATCGTGGAGCAGAAGTTGGCTGCAAGCAGCCTGTTGAAGGCGTTTTCAATTAGGGCATCCTTTTCAGTTTATGTCTGGCATCCCTGCTTAACGGCTGGACAGCCTGTAGCGTTGACTTCAATATAACAAAAAAGCCTGGCCGAGACGGTAAACACTTTGCGCGTAGCTCGGTCTATTGTCGCTGGGTCTATCGTGACAGCATGAAGCAAGAGTCAGACGCCGATATCAATACTCCCTAATCAGTCCACATGGTTTCCACCAATGTTTCAACTTCCACTGTACGTCCGAGTTTATCAGCGGCAATCTTCCATTCTGCGGGTGCCGGGCTAAGTTCTATAGACTGGGCACCACCATTGATGCCAACCTTAAGTGCAAACAATACCAAACCACTGTAACTGGGCGGTTTGACGCTGCTGACTGCATTTTTCAAGATGTTTTGCGTGCGCGGAGAAATACCGGATCGGAAATCCAGCCAGGCTGTCGATTTGCTACCAGGTTTGATTCCCACCACCACAAAACCACCTGCCACTTCCATACTGGGCACAGGCTCTATGCTGGCAGCCAGGGCTTGCTCTAATTCCTTAATATAGCTGGCCAGTGTTCCTACGTCTGGCACCCTTTTCGTCAATACTGCTTCAGGCTGCAAAAGCACGACATTAAAGGTACGAAAATTACCTTTGGCAAAAACGCTAGAGGTAAAAGCAGACAGCAAAACGATGAGCAAGGTTTTAGTTACAACGGTACTGAATTTCATGATGGAAAGCGTCAGGGTGACAAGAGAGCCCAGCATAGCATAAGACCATGCCAGCATCAGAGTGGGCATGGAATTTACCAGAGTCTTCAGTATCGAAAAAAGCGGTATGCAACATGACGCACAGCCCTGCCCTGGCGAAGGTCAGCACCTCTTTAAGTAAGCGGTGTTAACATGCCCATTGCGTGAAGATATCTTGTTGCTGTGTCATGCTATGCCCTTTTGCATGGTAAATACTGAAGCGCTTGTTTCCATGAATTAAGCATGGGCTGAAGTTATAATCTTCAGAAGTTCGCAAACGCCTACCAACAGTCAAGAATACTCTTCCCTGACCATTTCATGACCAGGCAGTCACCTATTTTTCTGATGAACATACCATGACTACCAGCCTGTTCCCGCAAATTACTTCCCAGTTATCCAGCAATGAACGTCTGCTATGGTCAGGTCAACCACGCCAAGGCTTCATGCTCCAGGCAACGGATTTGTTCATGATACCGTTCAGTCTGATGTGGGGAGGCTTTGCCCTGTTTTGGGAATATACCGTCATCACTTCGAATGCCCCACTACTCTTTTGGCTATGGGGCATTCCCTTCGTGCTGATCGGTTTATACATGATCATAGGCCGGTTCTTTTTTGAAGCTCTGCAACGTGCCAAAACCTTTTATGCAGTGACCGACGAACGTGTACTCATCGTATCCGGCATATTCACTTCAAGCATTACCTCACTTAACCTGCATAGCCTGGGAGAACTTAGTCTGACTGAGGGAAAGAATGGAGAAGGCAGTGTCATCTTTGGCCATAACCCGTTAGCGAACCTGTTAGCAGGTTTCTCTGGATTGGCTGGCACGCTGAATTCAAAAATGACGCAGTTTCGATCGATAGCAGGGGCGAAGCAGGTGTTTGACTTGATACACCAGACCAAGAGAATGTCTTGAAGTGAAAAAATTACTTCGTCGCTCTATCAATCGCCCGGTTCATGGCCTTTAGGCGCAGGTCATCATCAGCAACACTGGAAGCTGGGGCGCCTTTGCCCATTGCCTGTTCCATGATTTTTTTCTTCATTTCTTCATTCGTCATGGATGCTGGGTTTGCACTGCCCGCAGCATTGGCAGCATCATCTTTGGCAACGGCAGTTTTTGGCGGCTCCATGCCTTTGGAATCGTTGAGCTTGATTTTTTTGGTGGTGGGATTGGTATCCAGGCACAGGGTATCTGAATACACGGTCTTGCCATCGATTGTGCAGCGGCGTACACCTTCGCTAATGGTGGCTGCCTGGCGCATACCCGGTCTTTCGCTGCTACCAGTTGGCAGGCCCGTGCTGCCCTGGACGTCATTGCGGATGACGGCGGCAGCCTTGCCAAAACGTGCCCTCAGGTCTTGCATGGGCAAGTGACCGTTACGCATGTAATACAGGAAGGTCATGCCCAGCGCAGCCACCAGCATGGAAATGATGGATACCATGATCAGGCTGATTCCGGTTTGTTTGTTTAGCTTCATGGCAATTCTGAATTATTCATGCGTTGCAGGATCACTTCGCTACGTCTTTGCAAATAGCCTGATCCAGGATTCTTATAAAAGTAGCGCGGCTTGGGTAACATCACGGCCAGTCTGGCCGCCTGTGAGGGTCCGAGATTGGCAGCGCTGGTACGATAATAGTGCTGTGCTGCAGCTTCGGCACCGAACACACCGACACCCCATTCTACGACATTCAAGTAGATTTCCAGGATACGTTGTTTATCCATGCATTTTTCCAGCATGTAGGTGATGATAAGTTCTTCACCCTTGCGGAAGTAACTTCGGTCAGACGAAAGAAACAGGTTCTTGGCCAGCTGCTGGGTAATGGTGGAGCCGCCAGAAACGACCTTGCCTTTTTTCTGGTTTTTCTCGTAGGCATTTTGCATGGCTTCCCAATCGACACCCTCATGATCGACAAAGCTGTCGTCTTCTGAAGCAATAACGGCGCGCTTCAGATGATTGGAAATACGGTTATATGGCACCCATTTATGCTTGAGTTGAAAGTTTGGTTTCTTGTCTTGCAAAACATCCAGCTGCTGACGCATGAAGCTGGTGGATGTGGGGTTATGATCTATCCACCACCATATATGCGCCAGATAATAGACTTGTAAAAGGGTGAACAACAGCAGGGGCACGAGCACCAGCCACAACAGAAGACGGCCAAATAATTTCATGCCTGGTTCGCCTGCAAAGTGGCACGCATCTCCGCCAGCACTTGTGCCGATGGCGGGCGTACACCGCGCCACAGGGCGAAGGCTTCTGCCGCCTGTTCGACCAGCATACCCAGGCCATCACGGCATTGCGCACCGTGGCTGGCGGCCAGTCGCAAAAATGCAGTGGGTGCTGCGGCATACATCATGTCGTAGGCCAGCGTATCTTTACCGAATACTGTCGCTGCCAGAGGTGGCACATCGTCATTAATGCTGGCCGAGGTGGCATTGATGATGATATCAAACGGTTGTTGCAAATCTTCAAAACGACAGGCCAGAAGTTCGCAACCCTCGCTCAGGCTCTTTACCTGATCCTTTAAATCCTGCGCTTTGGCAAGCGTACGGTTGGCGATAGTCAGCGAGGCAGGTTGCTCTTGCAATAGCGGCAGCAAGGCACCACGGGCGGCACCGCCTGCGCCGAGCAAGAGCAGGCGTTTTCCTCGCAGGCTGATCCCGGCATTGCGCACGATATCGGCCACCAGGCCTATGCCGTCAGTGTTATCACCGTAGACGCGGCCCTGCTCAAACTTGAGGGTGTTGACGGCACCCGCAATTTTGGCGCGCTCACTTAATTCAGTGGCAAGTGCAAAGGCTTCCAGCTTGAAAGGAAGGGTGACATTGCCCCCCCTGCCACCTTTAGCGATGAAGTCATGGACAGTGCTGGCAAAACCGTCCAGTGGTGCCAGCAGGCGTTGATAATCCAGTTGCTGGCCCGTCAGTTCAGCAAAGCGGGCATGGATGGCGGGTGACTTGCTATGCGCAATCGGATTACCTATGACGACATACTGGTCTGGTTTCAATTTGGTCCCTTGCGCAATTCAGTTTCCAACTGCTGTTCACGGGTGAATTTAAAGCGGGCAAACATGATGAACACTTCATTGCTGTTTGGCCCCAGACTGGCTTTCGGATAATGCCCAAACGGCCCGGAACGGCGGACAATACGCAGTGCAGCAGCATCAAGTGCCTTGTCACCTGACGACACTTCGATGCGCGGTCCGCCTTCTTTTTCATAGATGGTTCCATCCTGGTAAATAGGAATGGAAACAAACATTTCGCCATACAGTTTTTTGCCATCCTTTTGCGGGAAATTCAGCGTACCGGTATCTTCTATGCGCTTTTGCACAGCCTTGTAATAGATCGCATGATCGAGGCGTTTGGTACTGGGCGTGATATAGGTTTTGCGCGGACGCTTGTTCTGGTCTTCTATGGTTTGCGAAATTTCTGCTGCCATGCGCGCCAGAGCTTTGGTGGTATCCACGCTATCCTCACCGGTAGATGGCCTGGGTTTTTCGTCAGTATTTTTCTTTTCCTGTTTTTGCTGACGGAAGTCGTCTTTGAGCTTGGCCTGATCCATCAATTGTTTTTGCTGCTCTTCCAGCTCGGCAATTTTACGGGTATTGGTTTGCAGCGCATCGCCATCTTCACTGCGCTTCATATCCGGCAAAGGTGATTTGCTGCGGCCACTGTCATGTGCACCGCCCCCATCCAGGTCAGCCTGGGCCAGCGCCTCGGCATTCACCGGGCGTTTGGCATGCTTGGAGTTAACCAGAATGATTTCGAGATCAGCATCACGAGGCTTGTTGTCCACTGTTTTTGGCATAACAAAATGCACCAGCAAGGCCAGTGCATGCAAGACCAGCGAGGCCGTGATGGCGACAGTGAAAATCAGTTTTTCATAGTTGGCTCTTTCTGTCCGCACTTCAATAGATGCAAGTTTGCCTGAGCTATTTTTAGCGCTACTGCTCTTTGCCGTCACTGCAGCAGCTGTTGCTGTTGTGACGGAGGTAGTGGACACAGCATCGCCTGCCTTGGCGAGCTGGCCTTGCTCGCCAGGCAGTTTTTCTTGTTTGACCTGTTTTTCAGGCCTGGGTTTTTTATTCTGACTTTTCATTACTAGGCTTGAGGCTATTCTTCGTCTGGGGTGTTTGCAGCATCATTCGCAACATTGCCTGCAACATCGTCTGCTGCAATCTCCGCGTCTGTTACTGTATCTGTCACTTCTACAGGTGCGCCCTCTTCTGCACTAAAATCTTCTGCGACTTCTGTGCTGTTTTCATCGTCCAGTTCTTCTTCATCCAGTTCGGTGACGGTGGATAGCAATTCCAGCAAACGGGCTTCGACTTCAAGATCGACTTCATCCCAGCGCAGGATATCCAGACGGACCTGAGCACCGCGCGCGGTTTGTGGCATACCAGGCAAACGGATGATGAGCGGGATATCGACCAGGCGCAAGACTTCGTCTTTCAAAACAACAGCTTCGACCTGGCGTTTTTCTTCCTGGCCCAACCAGCGCAGACACCAGTAGCGCTCCATATTGTTCTGGAAATCAGCATAGGCGGCATAAGCTGCATCAAAGCCCGAAACGATGGCAAACAGGTCGGCATCCTTGGGTTTGAAGGTAGCCACCAACGGTGCCGTAACGCCATGTTGCACGCAGGCGATGATTTGCCACTGATTGACCAGATCGGTATAGCGGCGCAGTGGTGATGTGCTCCAGGCGTATTGGTCCACGCCCAGGCCTTGATGCGGTGCTGCGTGTGTCAACATGCGTACCTGCATGCGTGCGGTCCAGCCACCCGGGCCACGACCACCGGCCACACCCTGAGCGCGGTAGATGCCAGGGATGCCATGATCAGCCATGAGCTTGCCCCAGGTGCTGTTGGCAAAGATCATCAGTTCAGCCACGATCTTGTCCAGCGGTGCACCACGCTTGCGGCGCACGATGGAAACCACATCGTCTTCTACATAGAAATTGAAATCGACGCGGTTATTTTGCTCTGGCTTCATGCCAAAGCTTTCGCGCTTGATCATGCGCCCCTGCTCCAGCACTTGCGCCCATTTCCACAGTTGTGCGATATCTGCCTTGTGCGGATATTCACCGGCATCATTGGCGAGATTATCTTCGGTAACCAGCGCATCGAGGTCGTTGTGGCGCAAGTTGCTGGCCATGGGCACGGCTTCTACCTTGGTCTCGGAGCTGATGACAGACCAGTCTTCAGTATTCAGGATTGTGTACAGCGATACAGCCGGGCGGGTCTGGCCTGCGCCCAGGGTGTAGGTATTGACCAGTTCATCCGGCAGCATGGTGATTTTGTCGCCAGGCATATACACGGTAGACATGCGGCCACGAGCAAGCTGGTCTATGGCATCACCGCGCTGTATGCCCAGTGCTGGCGCGGCAATATGGATGCCGACGCGCAACTGGCCATTGCCGATATCGACGACAGAAAAGGCATCGTCAATCTCGGTGGTAGTAACGTCATCGATGGAGAAAGCCTCAACATCAGCCACCGGCAAATCAGCAGGCAAGGCCGGTATGGTAATGGCCGGAAAGCCAACACCCTTGGGGAAATGCTCGTAATGGAATTTGGCAAGGTGCAAGTGCTTGGGGCTGGCAATGCCACCCGCAGCCAGCATAAGGCGTTGCGGTGACATTTGCATTGCATCGCAGGCTTCTGCCAAGGCCTTGTATTCTATGCTGTTCTTGTCGGGCTTGAACAAGAGTTGCAGCGCCAGCGATTTCATCGCATCTGGCAGGCGGTTGTGCTTGAGTTCTTCAACGTAGCCAGCCTGTATCAGGGCTTGCTGTTTTTTCTTTTCTATGCCAGCCAGTGCTGCCTTCAAAGATGCTTCAGGCGCAGCCTTGTAGCGGCCACGGCCTTTTTTATAGAAGTAGACTGGAGCATTATGCAGCGCGTAGATCAAGCCTGCTGCTTCGACGGACTGCGGCGCATGCCCAAAATATTCTGCACCCAGTTCGGCAAAGCCAAATTCTTCCTGCCCAGCGACTTCCCATAAAAATTCCAGGTCTATCTCAGCCGCCGCGGCCTTGGCCTGCTCAATCAGGCTGGCGGGATCGGGAGAGGCGAATTGCAACAGCACATCCTTGGCCTTGACCTTGGTGCGCTTGCCACTGGCCATCTCGACCTGATAAGCCTCACCAGCATGCGTCATGATGCTGCCTGCCTTGAAATCACCGGATTCTTCAAAAAATAAATTCATTCAATACTTCTTTATGTTTTAAGACCAAAAAGCTCAACACAGAGACACCGAGAAAGGAAAGGCTGCTTGCAAGCCGCCTTCGTTACGCAGGCGAACGGCATACCGTTCGAAACCCCTGCTTCACCACAAAGAAGGACAGGAGAAAATCCTGGATTTTCACTGCTTCTTTTTTCTATGTGTCTCTTGATTGAGATGGCTGTTGTTCTATGTTTACTTTGCTTTATCAGCAAAATGGAAAATTATTCAATTAACTATCTTATTCCCCTCCCCCTTCAAGAGGAGGGTTAACATTGCAGTTTAGTTTCTTTGAGAGATTTGAAAGTTTTAACGCTTTTCAATAGTCCGCAAACCCTCAACCCCAGGCAAAAACACTTCCGTCACCTGCAAACACCCACCCTTGCGCCAGAATAAAGAACGCCGTGCCAGCATGCTGTGCACGCCTGCCAGTTCCGGCTGTCTCGCCACGATGCGGCGTATCAGCGGGTGGCTTTGGCGTAACCTGGCGTAGTGCAATTCACCACGGCGCACCAGGGGGTCGTTGAACAAGGTACTGCCCAAAGACTTTTCACCGAGGGCATGAAACAAGGGCCATTCGTTGGCAGTGGCACTCAGCGGGACAATGGTATGGCCGTAAACCATGGCCACACCATCGCAACGCAAAAACACTTCGCGCTCATGCACTTTCATGGCGCGGGGCAAACCTATAGCAGCATATTCATCCTGCAAGCACACTGCCTTGTGCTGCGACAAACGCTGTACGCGAAATTGCTGACACCGTGCCACCAGCCTGGCCGTCAGCGAATCGCGGTTCGTCAACCAGTCTTGCATCAGCGCACTGGTATCAACGGCATTCACATGTGCATACCATTGCGCAGCCAACGGCCTCTGCATTTGCTTAACTGTGCGCAAGATTGCTGATTCCAAATCAAGCCCTGTCGTCCGCAAATGCCATCACCCGATCCAGATTGTCTGCAAATTCTGCAATGCCATGATCACTTCCTTCAATTACCAATTGTTTGGCACGTGGATAGTGGGTCACCATTTCGCGCCAGTCCAACACTTCATCACCGGTGGCAGCAATCAAAAAATAACGTTCTGGCTGAGTAATCTTTTCTACGGCCAGGGCGCGCAATTCAGCCACGTATTCTGCCTTGAATTCAAAGACTCTATCGCTATGGTAATAAGTCGTTACACCTACAAAGTTTTCCAAGTCACGCGGCGGTTTGACAGCGGGGTTCAGCAAGATGGCTTTGCAGCCATATTTTTCTGCCAGCCAGGTTGCATAATAGCCACCCAGGGATGAACCTATAATGCAGATATCTTCCGCTTTGTAACCGGCCAGCAAAGCCTCGGCCTGATGTATCGCCAGCGCTGGCGAGGGTGACAGGTCGGGGCAGGCTATTTCATCGCTACGGCCCAGCTTTGCCATATGCGCGAGCATGCAGCGAGCCTTATAGGAATCTGGCGATGAACGGAAGCCGTGCAGGTAGAGGATCATGCTGCAATCGCCTGATTACCGGCTTGATTATCAGCCTGCTGGGCACGGTCTTGCAGCGCATCCAGCAATTTCTGGTGGACGCCGCCAAAGCCGCCATTACTCATGATGAGTACATGGTCGCCTGCTTTTGCCTTGTTAACAATGTCTTGCACCAGTTCATCTATCTTGTGATGGCAGGCAACTTTATCACCCAACGGTGCCAGTGCTTCAGCGAGATCCCAGCCGAGGGCGGATTTACCCTCTTTTTCACCAAAGCCGAATACCAGGTCGGCGTATTTCAGACTGCCTGGCAGGGCTTGCTTCATGGTACCCAGCTTCATGGTATTCGAGCGTGGCTCCAGCACAGCCAGGATACGTGCACCGCCGACTTTGCGACGCAAGCCTTCGACCGTGGTGGCAACCGCAGTAGGATGATGAGCAAAATCGTCAATGACGGTAACGCCATCAGCCATGCCGCGCACTTCCATACGACGCTTGACGCTGACAAACTGTGCCAGGGCTTCTATCGAAATTTCTGGCGTGACACCGACATGGCGGGCTGCGGCGATCGCGGCCAGTGCATTCTGGCGATTATGCTCGCCGTTCAGATTCCATTGCACCCGGCCTTGCAACTGATCATTGAAATACACATCAAAGTCTTCGCCTTCTTGCATAACCAGACGCCAGGCCTGGTCATTGCCAAAGAATTCTTTTTCGCTCCAGCAGCCGCGTTTCAGGACCCGTTCCAGTGATTCATTATTGCCATTCACGATCAAGCGACCTACGCCAGGCACTGTGCGCACCAGGTGATGAAACTGGGTTTCTATTGCCGTAACATCCGGGAAGATGTCGGCATGGTCATATTCCAGATTGTTGAGCACGGCAGTTTTGGCATGGTAATGCACAAACTTGCTGCGCTTGTCGAAGAAGGCGGTATCGTATTCGTCAGCCTCGATGACAAAAAAGTCAGAAGCATGGTTGCCCCACAAGCGAGCCGAGATACCAAAGTTCAGTGGTACACCACCGATCAAAAAGCCTGGCGCATAACCAGCATATTCCAGGATCCAGGCCAGCATGGCCGATGTGGTTGTTTTACCATGTGTTCCTGCGACAGCGAGTACCCACTTGTCACGCAGGATATGTTCGCCCATCCATTGCGGGCCTGATACATAGGGCAAGCCACGGTTGAGTATTTCTTCCATCAGCGGGTTGCCGCGCGAGACTACATTGCCTATGACATATAAATCCGGTTCCAGCGTTATCTGTTCAGCTCCAAAGCCCTGAGTCAGGCTGATACCTTGAGATTCGAGCTGGGTGCTCATGGGCGGATAGACATTGGCATCACAGCCCGTCACAGTATGACCTGCTTCTTTTGCCAACACGGCCAGGCCACCCATGAAAGTGCCGCAGATACCTAAAATATGAATATGCATAATTGAACTAAATTCCAGAATCTCGCAATTCTACCTGAGAGAAGCCCTAGTAAGCAGTGTTCTTAAAACCTCTCAACACAGAGAGACAGAGAGACAGAGCCACAGAGGCTCACAGAGAAAATCAAAACATGCAAAAAATGCTAAGCCTTTATAACTTTTGCCTTTCTATTGTATTTCTCTGTGTCTCTGTGCCTCTGTGTTGAGAGGTCTTCTTTTTTGGATTTGCCCTTAGTTTAAGTTATGATTACTGACATGATGATCCATACACCTAATGAAGCAGAGAACCTGCGAGCTGAGATTGCTGCGCTGGCAGCGCGCATGATTGCGGAGGATGGGGCCGACTATGCCTCAGCCAAGCGCAAGGCAGCCAAACAGTTACTGGGCAACCATAAAGTCAAGGGCGATGTCCTGCCTGACAATGCCCAGATAGAGCAGGAAGTACGCGAATACAATGAATTGTTCTTTGGCGACACCCAGCCACAGCGATTATTGCACTTGCGTCAACTTGCGCTTGAACTTATGGAAGAGCTGGAACGCTACTGCCCTTATCTGGTTGGCGCGGTGCTGAATGGAACGGCAGGCAATCATTCCGACATCCACCTGCATTTATTTGCTGACAACACTAAGGAAGTTGCTATTTACTTATTAAATAAGGACGTGCAATTCGAGGTGTCAGAAAGTTTCAATAATCGCAACGAAAGCATAGAAACCCTGAGCTTCATGTACAAAAACGAAGGCGTACATCTGGTCTTGCAAGACCAGGATGCCATACGCAGCGGCCATGGAAGGAGTACGGAGCGCGCGAATGCGGCTGGCTTGCGGGCGATACTGGCAGAAGCAGAAACTGAATAAAGGCCTGCCTGAATATCAGAATGCCATGCTTGATTTGTAGAGCCATGCTCACCGGGGCAGCGGGCACCAATACAAAGCAGTAGAGGAAAGCAACTTGCATGGAAAATTGGCAATGTCGTTGCAGCTTGTGGCATCGTACACAAGCAACTATTTGCTTTTGCTCCACTAAACTTGCCTTCTTATTTCTGCTCCATTGCTGCCGCCACTTCCCTGAAACGTGCGATACGCTCTTCCGTAGCCGGATGACTGGAGGCGTAGCCATAGACGGTGCGTAACCATTTGGGCGTCGCCTCTACCCCGGATCGTTTGCGACGCTTGCTCATGTCTTCCAGCACATTTGCCAGATGCTTGGGCGAAATACCTTTTTGCGTGAGTGCGGCAATGGCATAGGTATCAGCCTCGATTTCCATTTCCCGGCTGTATTCCTGACCGACCAGAGCTGCCGGGGCAAGGGCTGCGACTGAACTAAAATCACCGAACAGGCTCCCCACAGCAACAGTGACCAAACCTTTGTGCACCAAGCGGCGCATGGCATGGCGGTTTTGTATATGGCCTATTTCATGTGCCAGTACACCTGATAATTCATCTGCCAGCGCATTTGTCAATTGATTGCCACTATTGCCAACGATGAGCGTGACTAACTGATCTGTCACGACTACCGTCCCGCCCGGCAGGGCAAAGGCATTGGCACCAATTTCTGGCGCATCACGCACTTCCAGATGAATAGGGACAGCTGAATCTTCAGGACGCAGGCGGCGAATTAATTGCTCGGCCTGCGCAATCGTGCGGTCATCAAGCTTGCTCGGCTTCAGCAGGACCTGGTCAAGTAAATTGATGATCTCGCTACCAAGCGCACGCTCATAACTGACGGGAACAAACGAAGCGATCTTGTCTGCCAATACTGGCATCCCCCATTTATACCCAGAGAACACGATACCAGCCATGACGATAATAGCCAGCAAGGCTGCCTGCCATTTGTGCTGCCAGCGTTGTATGGTAGATGGTGAGTAGCCAAGGTGGGTCAGCAGATTTTGCTTGTCGGCCTGCGCATAAATTTCGCAATGGCTGCCATCTGCAAAATTCAATATGCAGGGGGCATCCTGGAAAGGTTCTTCCAGTTGCATCTGGTTTTTATCTACCTGACGGTCGATGCCCTCTCCAGTCAGACTGATACCGCTAGCTTGGAAATGCAGAACTACCTTATGCAGCATAGCCTGGCGATGATCAAAATAATGTGCTTGTATCATAAATGCTCTCTACCAGGACAAATCAAAACCAAACAAATCTGCACTACTGTCGCCGCTGGCTTGACCAACCTGCCCTGACTTTCCTGCCTGAGCAACTTGTGCATGCTGCATTGCCAGTAATTGCTCAAGGCCAACAGCTTTCAAACTGACATGTTGCAAACGGAAACGGTAAACATTCACCACTGCAAAAGGTCGGTATAAACCCAGCGTCAGCAGTGTCAGGAACAGGTTTTTCATTTGCAGAAAATAATAGGCTTTGTAAGGCAGGTGCGAGTCTATTTCCACTCCAGGGAAGCGAGTGGCATTCCAGGACTTATTCCAGATTTTGACTTGCAGCAGTGTGCTGCCACTGAGGAAGATGGCATAAGCAAGCAAGACGACCAGAAATCCCGCTGGAATCAAAACCCAGCTATAGGCTTCCATAAAAATTCTATAGCTCTCTGCGGCATGATTTTTGAAGGAAGCAAAGAAGATCGCAGTGCCCATACCGACCAGCATGACAAAGATCAGCAAGCTCAGGCCAATGATGAAATAAGACAGGAAAAAAGACCCTTTGGTAAGGCTGCAACTACTCTTTATTCCGGCAACAGCAAGCCCGTTGTGCTGGTACATGCGCATGCGCGCATGCAACCAGGGCCAGCTTAAATAAGGGATGAATGCGAACACCATGATGCCAGGCTTATGTGGTATCAACACACCGAGTAAACCCGGCAATAACACCACCAGGCCAACCGGCAAGTAGGTAGCATAAGCGCCAGCTAGCGTGCCATGAAATTGACAACGCAGGCCCATATAACTGGTATTACGCAAGCGGAAACGCAAAGCACTACGCATCATCCATGGCACACCCAGCAAGAAAATAGCAAACAGACTGAGCGCCAGCGCTTTGGAAAACGTGAACAGGTAGTGATAGCAAAACAGCAGTAGCACTGCAATGATCCGGCCACGAAATATGGTCATAGGATCGCCATGAAAATTGAAGGCCGCTCCGTTTAGCTGCGTATTGCGGTCAAAATACTTGAGCCGTCGCACCTTGGCCCAGGCAGAATAAATACCCAGGGTTGCCAGACTCAGGCACAGATTGACGATCCAGATGCGGAAGTATTCTTTTCCTGTGCCTGTAAATGAAGGCTGGTATTCAGTCTGCTGTTCTATGATCTCTGCAGAATCGGCGACGGCCGTATCAGCATGTTCTGGAAAAGTCGTGGCGGCCAGATTCTCTGGCGCAAGCTGCCACCTACCTGTGGCCTCGGTTTGTATTTGCATGCCTGAATTCTTTGTGATCTATCCGACTTATTGACAATTTCCCGCCGTGTTGGCAGAGACATCAAAAATAACATAAAATTAGCATTTTTGTAAGATTTTGTTACATCGAAAGAGTAGAAACTTTTGACATGGCGATGGAAGACATCATCTGCCAAGCACATGGCAATAAAGGTGGCTGACACGGCACGCCAGCTTGGCTGCAGTATTGCGTAAATATGTTCAGGCTTCAGTGATGAAATGCTTGCTGAACACGGCCATTTCCATCAGGTCGATTGCCACGGCAAATCATGGCATCTCAAGGATAAAACACACCGACATGAAAGCCCGCTGCCTTGACTGCCGGCAGTTCAAAATACAGCTTGATGTTTTGTTCACCGCCTGCGGCAAAGCCTTTTTCCAGCTTGTCTTTTTCGGTCAGGTAATCAGCGGGTGTAAAGGCGCGCTGCAGCAGAGGCTTGTCTTTGATGTCGTTCAGGACCAGTTCGATATTCGGCCAGGTTTGTGCCACATCACTCTGGTTTTGTATTTGCATGACCAGCATAAAGACATTGCGTTCCGGTGCCAGGTTTTGCAATTCATTGGAATCGACGACTATCTTTTCTATCTGAGCAGGCAAAGTCACCTGGCAATTCAGATAGGTGCATGCCTGCAGCAACCAGGGCTTGCTTTGAGGTAGACGGGCCGCCAGCTGATTGCGCAAAATGTAGGCAGACTGAGCCAGCAAGAGCGGCATTAGCAAGACTATCATCAGCACCAGCATGATATTGGCCATGCGTTTGCGGCCACGCTGCTTTTCTGCCTGGATGACAAAATTGGGCTTTTCTTGCTCTACTTCCGGATCGCTGCTGGAATCCTCACTAATGGCAGCCTGCCTGGCCAGAGCAGATTCTGCATTCCCTAAATGCGGCTCCTTGCCTGCTACTTCTTCGACAGCATCATTGAGTGAAACTGCATCGCCAGGTTCGGCAACATCGCCATGGTCTTTGTGACGCCACACCTTGCTGATACTGCTTGCTGACAGCATTTCAGTGGCTGCAAACTCATTTGCCTTATCGTCTGCCTTGTCATTTGTCCGGGCAATTTTTTCATTTGTCTCTTCCGACACTTCACTTACTGACCAGTCGGCAGTGGGCGGGTCCATCAGCGCGGCCCGGGTTTCCAGCTCCATACGGGCAATATCGGTCTCGTGCACTTCTTCAACTGGCAAAAAGAAACCGCCATCCCCCAAATCAAAATCGAGTGCCGATGAAGTACCGAGTGTGGGCTCTTGCCTGGAGACTGCTTCGGCTTTGTGAACGACGTGCTTGGCTACAGCAGATTGCTCTGCCGCTGCCGGGACAGGCTTCACCAATTGTGGAGCAGCTATAGTACTGGCAACTGGCGCTGGCGATATTGACTGGACTGGGTTTACTGCGGCCTTGACATCCCTGGGCATGTCAAAAGTCTCTGCCTCAAATTCCAGTTCTGCTTTGCTAATGGCGGCCAGTACTTCAGTAGCTGGCCTGGCAGTAGCACTACCTGGTTTGCCGACAGGTGCAGGTCTTTCAGGCGGCGCCAGACTGTCGGGCAAGATCGCGTTGTCTTCCGGCAGCGCGGCTGGCGGAAAAAAGCGGCCAACAGGAGCAACGGGGGGCGGCGGAATAATCCGCGTTTGCTCGAAATCCGGTTCGGGTTCTATCAGCGATGCCAGGTATTCTTCTGTTACTGGTTTGGCTTCGGTTTTATCTTCCGTTTTGTTTTCTGCTACAGCTTTGCTGACAGTAGCAGGTATGACAGGTTTTGCTGTTGGTGCTGATATTGGCTGTGCTGCACTGACTTGCGGCTTGGCTGGCGCAACGGGTGTGACTGGTTTAACACTGGCCGCTGCTATCACTGGAGCAACGACAGGTGATGCTGCCGTCAAACTTGTGGCGCTTGCCACGTTTGCTGGCTTGGTGGCCGCAGGTACAGGTTTTTGCCCTTCGCCAGGCAACAGGTTTTCAACAGCATTAAAGGTTTGCTGGCATGAGCCACAGCGCACCAGGCCCGCATGCAATTTCAACTGATCATTGGCTACCTTGAAGGCAGTCTGACAGTGGGGGCAGCGGGTCGCCAGTGCCATAGTCGCCTCAGTTACTCAAAGAGCCCGACAACGCGACCCAGCCTTCATGCTCAGCCCAGACTGTGAGCTTGATGAAAGGCGCATACGCTTCTGCCACTTCTTCAGCCTGCCTTGCCAGCACGCCTGAGAGTATCAGCGACCCACCAGATGCCACACGGCCAGCCAGCATCGGTGCCATCAGTTTCAAGGGGCTGGACAGGATATTGGCCACGACCACATCAAATTTCTGCGATGCCGGATGGGCTGCACCAAAACCTTCAGGCAACGCATATTCGATCTGGCAGTTATTGCGTTCAGCATTGAAGTTGGCAGATTCTATGGCTTGCGGATCAATATCCACACCGATGACATTGGCCGCTCCCAGCTTGCTGGCGACCATGGCCAGAATGCCGGAACCGCAGCCATAATCCAGCACCGACAGATCCTTGGGCGCATGCGCTTCCAGCCATTCCATGCATAGTTTGGTGGTCGGATGGCTGCCAGTACCAAAGGCCAGGCCAGGATCAAGTTCCAGGATCAGGGCATCAGGATCAGGCGCATCATGCCAGCTAGGGACGACCCAGATATTCTTGCCGATATGGATAGGGGCAAATTGTGATTGCGTCAGTCGCACCCAGTCTTGCTCTTCCACATTGCGGGTGATGTAGGCTGGCACAACAGTCAGGCCGATGGCAGCGGCAGCTTCAGCCACCAGTTCAGCATGATCCGCATCGATATCAGCGAGTGCAACTACGCGACTGCGGTCCCAGGCAGCTTCATCAGGCTCCATGCCGGGTTCGCCAAACAGCGGTCGTTCAGCATCCGTACCTTCATCGGCGTCTTCTACGGAAACCGACAAGGCACCCGCATCCATCAGAGCATCCGACAAAGCCTCAGCCTGCTCGCGCGCTACTTCTATGACTATTTCTATCCAGCCCATATTGCTACTTTCTTATACGACGTTATTACTTCCAGAAACCTCAAGACCCAAGAGCGCACCACAGAGACACTGAGACACAGAGAAAATCAAGAGAAAAAATTCATCATCGACATAAACGCTGTGCTCTTCAACAATTTGGAATTGCGGTGCTTATTTAATTTAATACGTTAAAACATCTCAATAGCAAAAAGCTTACCACAGAGGTTCTATAACAAAGCCAAAAGCACAGGGAAAAACTTGTGTTTTCTCTGTGCTTCTTTCTGACGGAATTCTTGCATCCCGTCTATTCCCGAAGATAAAACCTGAGCTACAAATTCTTTATCTCATTACGACCGTAAACGAAGCTCTGAGAAAGCGTAGCGAGCAGCGCTAGTTTGGGTCGAGAAGCACAGCCGTACTTAAGTACGGTGAGCATCGCAGGCTCAAAATCGCGTTGCGCTTAGCTTTATCAGGGCTTACTTGGATTTCTTCGACAACTCCGGCATATCCGCAAGCTTATGCTCAAGGTAATGAATATTCGTACCGCCTTCAATAAAGCGGGCATCTATCATCAGCTCGCGATGCAGCGGGATGTTGGTTTGTATGCCTTCTACCACCATCTCTGACAAGGCGATCTGCATACGGCGTATTGCCTGTTCACGGGTTTCACCATAGGCGATGACCTTGCCTATCATGGAATCATAATTCGGCGGCACGAAATAACCAGCGTATGCATGCGAATCCACCCGTATGCCAGGGCCACCCGGTGTATGCCAGGAGGTGATGCGGCCTGGTGATGGTATGAACTTGAACGGGTCTTCAGCATTGATACGGCACTCAATGGCGTGGCCCTTGAGCATGATATCGGTTTGCTTGAAGCGCAGCTTTTCATTGAAAGCTATACGTATCTGTTCTTGCACAATATCGACACCGGTGATCATCTCGGTCACCGGATGCTCAACCTGTACGCGGGTATTCATTTCGATGAAATAGAATTCGCCGTTTTCGTACAGGAATTCAAAAGTACCTGCGCCACGATAATTAATCTTGCGGCATGCAGCGGCGCAACGGTCACCGATTTTTTCTATGATCTTGCGCGGGATGCCAGGTGCTGGCGCCTCTTCAATGACTTTTTGATGGCGGCGTTGCATGGAGCAATCGCGCTCGCCCAGCCAGATGGCACTACCATGCTGATCAGCCAGTATCTGGATTTCCACGTGACGCGGGTTTTCCAGAAACTTTTCCATATACACTTCAGGATTACCAAAGGCAGCACCAGCTTCTGACTTGGTCATGGTGACCGCGTTCAGCAGGGCGGCTTCAGTATGCACCACGCGCATGCCGCGACCACCGCCACCGCCAGCAGCCTTGATGATGACCGGGTAACCGACCTTGCGGGCAGTTTGCACGATGACTTTAGGGTCGTCTGGCAATGCACCTTCAGAACCTGGCACACATGGCACCCCAGCCTTGATCATGGCATGCTTGGCCGATACCTTATCACCCATCAGACGGATGGATTCAGCACGCGGGCCGATGAAGACAAAACCGGATTGCTCTACACGTTCAGCAAAGTCGGCATTTTCAGACAAAAAGCCGTAGCCTGGATGGATAGCTTGGGCATCAGTCACCTCAGCGGCGCTGATAATGGCTGGCATACTCAGGTAACTCAGATTCGACGGAGCCGGGCCTATGCAAACAGATTCGTCGGCCAGCTTCACATACTTTGCTTCGCGGTCGGCTTCAGAGTGCACGACCACGGTTTTGATACCCATTTCGCGGCAGGCGCGCTGGATACGTAGCGCGATTTCACCACGATTGGCGATAAGAATTTTTTCAAACATGATTTAACTTTGCGGTGGCAATGGTTGCAATTGCGTGAGCAGAATACCCTGTTCAGCGCTGTTTGCCCTCAACACGGGCAGGCTTGAGCAGTCAGTTCGCGCACGCGCGCCTGGATCAGCCAATCACGAACAGCGGCTGGCCATATTCTACAGGCTGACCATTTTCAACCAGAATCTGTTTGATCGTACCGCTGAAATCGCTTTCGATTTCATTCAGCAATTTCATTGCTTCAATAATGCAGAGGGTATCGCCAGCATTGACGCTCTTACCGATATCAGCAAAAGGAGCAGCGCCAGGGGAGGAGGAGCGGTAGAAAGTACCAACCATAGGGGATTTAACAATATGACCATCTGGCACGACCGGGGCGGCTGCCACAGGCGCGGCGGCTGGAGCTGCTGGCATCATTTGATGCTGGGGTTGCTGCATCATGACTACCTGGTTTTGCGGCATCGCAGAAGATTTGACGATACGGACTTTGCCTTCACCTTCAGTGACTTCCAGTTCAGCGATATCTGATTCTGCTACAAGGTCAATCAGGGTCTTGAGTTTTCTTAAATCCATGTGGAATCCCCTTGAAAAAAGTGGTTCTGAATTAATTGGGACGCGCAATACTGAGCAGGACAACAGCCCGGAAATCGCCGCCGAAGTTTGGATTATATACGAAATAAACTGAAATTATCAGCAAATTACGCGAAGATACGAGAATTTAAATATTTTTTAATGAAAAGTCAATCGCCAGGCGGTAACCGTCAGTGCCAAGGCCGCAAATAACCCCTCTGGCAATAGCAGACAAGTATGAATGATGTCTGAACGCTTCTCTTTGATGTACATTCGATATATGCACTTCAATAAACGGGATAGCAACCCCAGCCAGGGCATCCCGCAAGGCAACGCTGGTATGTGTCAGGCCACCAGGGTTGATGATAATAGCATCGACTTGCTCATTACGGGCGGCATGGATACGATCTATCAATGCGCCTTCATGATTACTTTGAAAAAATGACAAGTCTGCGCCCACTGCTCTGGCCTGTGCTTGTGCCGCTGATTCTATCTCGGCAAGTGTGGTAACGCCATAGGTAGCGGGTTCACGCGTGCCTAATAAGTTCAGATTGGGGCCATTCAGCAGCAACAGTTTGCGCGCCATAGTCACATTCAATTTGACGAAGATGGCCGCATTTTGCCGCTAATCGAAGCAGATTGGCAAGGAAAACCGAAGCGACTTCTATTTTTCCAAAGAAAATTTGGTGATATCGGCCCGTAATTCTTCCATCTTCAGGCGACCAAGGTAAGATTTCACCACCCTGCCCTCAGGGCTGATCAAAATAGTAAAAGGCAAACCGCCACCAGCATTCCCTAGCTTCCGCGACAATTCAGAGCCTTCCATGCCGGCAGCAAACAGCGGATAACTTATCTGGTATTTTTTTGCAAATTCAGCAATATTACTTGGACTATCAATGCCTGGCCCCAGAATTTGCACAGACTTGCCCTTGAACTCTTGTTGCAACGCAGACAATTCTGGCATTTCCTGCACGCAAGGTGCGCACCATGTTGCCCAAAAATTAACTACCAGAAACTTGCCCTGCCACTGCGCCAGCGTCTGGCTCTTGCCCTCGCTATCCTTGAACTGCTGAGCCATCAACTGGGCCACGGCCTGGTCTGCGGGTGGTTTGGGTGCCATCTGGCGGTTGCCTACGTAGACACCCAAACCGGCAAACGCCACGCCCAGGACCAGCGCCAGGGCAATAAACTTCTTGTTCATAGATATAGACTCACATATAAGCTGATCACGGCTCAAGGCGAGGATATTAGCCTAGCTGGAAGATTTATGCTGAAATGCTTGCTAACCTAGCGGGATTTCAGGCATGCCCTTGGTATTTTGGTATTATTCTCAGCTTTCACCTGTCGACAGACGCACTTACCAATGCTCTGACGGCCAGCAGTATGTGCCACAACCACCCTCTGGATAGTTTTAATGAATTCAATTTATCATGACGCCATTGCCTGCATCAAACTGCCTGCTAACGGTGACACCAGTGCAGGAAGCAATATTCCAGAGGCTCAGCAGATTTATCAACATGCTTCCGGTGCTGGACTGGGCCTGGACATAGTGTACGTTCAGATAGAAGGTGGGCAGCACATCCATCTGAAAAAGTATGATGTGCAGCATGCAGGCTATACAGCAAGAGATCTTTACCGGACTGGCTTGCAGAATTTATGGAAAAAGTCCGTTACCCATTTAAAGATGCACAAGAACGGCCCCATACGCAGCATCACGACGGATGGCCATCTTGAAGCCAGCCTGCTGCTGATCGGTGAATTGTGGGACAAGCGGCTGGCCTCGCTGGCCGAAAACGGCTTCATCGTCGCCATTCCCAGCCGTAATACACTCGCTTTTTGCGACTGCAAGTCTGAAGAAGGGATACAGGCACTCAAAGACCTGATAAAGCTCACGCATGAGAACGCAGAGCACCTGCTGACCACCTCCCTCTATCAACGCCAGGACGGTAAATGGGCAGAGATCAAGACAGACTTCAGTGTCACCAGAGCCGAGACCCTGGAACAAGCCCATGCCCGCTTACATGAGGGCATGCTGGCCAATGCCGAAGTATTACGTAATATCGCCAGAGAGCATTTCCAGATAGAACTAGACTATGACATCGGCGGCGTGCGCTGGGTCAATCATTTTTTAGAAAACACGTACAAAAACGGTTCCACGCAAGACCACAAAAATATCATCCTCTTCGCCGGGGCCTTTGTTGGTCAGTGCATAGTCCGCAGCATAGGCGGCAATTGGGACTGGCATGGAGATGACTACGTCATCCGCACTGGGGATGGCAAACTCTTCTCTCCCTGCAGCAAAGTAGCAAAACAACTGGCATGTGGTCAGGATGGCGAAGATTCAGTGCTGGGCTTGTATAAAGTCATCAAGGACATGTATCCGCCTGTCCTCAGCAAGGCCCAGCGCCTGTTGCAGACACTTTACAAACGACATGCAGACTACGAGTTTCACATAGCAAGTGTATTAGACCAGCGATTGCAATGGCTGCGGGTCGCTGACATGGATAGCAATCTGGTCCATGTCCAGCACCCAATAGAAGAAAATGGCGAGAACAACGGAAACAGTGCGAACAACGCAGCTACGCCAGCTAGCACCTGTTTTTATCTGCACCAGATGCGCAGTTACTATGTGCGCTCATCCAATGGCAGCTTCGTGCATGCAGAAGGTATCAGCGAATCACTTGCCAGCCTGCTGCCCGACGATGTCAGAAAACACATTGCAGCAGACAAAATCATCAGGACCATGTACCGCGACGCCGAGCTGCGACAAGAGCAATCTTTCGCGACTATCCGCTTGCAGAAATATCAGGGCGACAGTGACACTGACGATGTCTACGTGATTGGTCTGAAAAACATATCAAACGAAAAAATTAGAGTGCAGCAATTCGCCCACTTTCATTTTGAAGCAGACCAATGGCTGCTCGCGACTTCATTGCAGACTTATTATCCATCCTCTGAATTCGTCGACTGGTTTGAACTAAGCTCGGCATGGATAAAGCCAGGGCAGGAAGTGACGGCCATAGGCAGGCTGGGTCCACCACATACACTGTGGGCTTTCATGGGCGAAGCAGAAAATGGTGCATCTTTTACCACCAGCCTGGTCGTCCCTGCAGTAACTGTGCCTGCAGGCAAACGACAATCGGATGCAAAACGCCAGCGCAGCCAGTACTACACCCCTGGCAGGCCAGCAGATACAGAAATGAGCCGGATCCTCGCCGAATTGCAACTCAACTTCAGTCGCAACCGAAGCGGCATGGATGCGGAAATCCTCGACAGGATTGCGGCAGGCAGACCAGACTGGATGGACAATAATGAACCCTTACTGGAAATCATACGCCAGCAAAGGCGTCTGATGACAGAAGGCCGCATCGTCTGGGCTGCTCTGGTGCAGGCGAATAACCTCCTGTTTGAAGAGGGGGAACATGACCATCCAGCCATGCTGGTATTTAGTGAAGACACTTATTTCGAAAGCCGCCCGCATGAGTTGCGCGCGGTCGCTGAAAAAATCTATCAATTGAAAAGCACCGAACCAGAAGACCCGGAAGAAAAACTGGTAGCAGCCAGCGTGACGAATGAAATGAACCGTAACATGGGCTGGAAATTGCCTGATCTGCTCACCGACAAACACGTCAGAGCAGCCGCCTTTATGGTGTTTCGCAAACACATTCCGAATGGCATCCTGAACGCTGCCGTTTTCCCTATTCTTATTCACCCAGCTACCGATGCAGTCATGATCGTCCCGGTTGCATTCTGGCCGATGTCACTGACGACGATGTGGAGGCAGGGTAAACTGATCTACTAAGGTCGGGCTTTTTCAAAGGGCAGCTTTCTCAGCTTGCCCCTTATTCTCCAAGTTTAATTCAGGTTCACACTGGAATTTGCCATGAGAGCGTCAGCAAGTGCATCGACATATTCACGATCTGGCCTGACTTCATTTGTTATTTCATGGAAAAACTTGCCAAAAAAACTTTTCGTCGCATTTGGATGCCATTTTTCAAGATACTCCTTTGCCCTCTCGTGATCCACCACAACACCCAGGCCATTTTTGTACATCATACCTAGTATCAGGTATGCCTGCTTGTATCCCTGCGCTGCGGATTTAAGATACCAGTCCAAAGCAATTTTGTAGTCTTGCAATACACCAAATCCCAGTCTGTAGGCATCTCCCATTTTTACCTGTGCGGCTGGTTGCCCCTGATCTGCAGCCTTGCTATACCAGAAAACAACACGATCCCGGAAATCTTCCCAGGAAACAGGTGGCATATTATCTTCCAGCCATATGTTTGCATATAAATAATCTGATTGATGCCCCATCAAGAACTGCGCGTCGGCATTACCGTCTTCAGCGATGCTCTTCAACACATTTGTGTCGATGCCCTGAATTCCTATACGCCGGGGAGGCATTAAAAGAAGTTTTGCCAACTCTGGCCGGCCTTGTGCTACCAGGATTTTTGCATTGAGGTTCATTACCTGAAATGCTTCAGGATCTCTTCCGTTTTTTGCAATCTCAAGAGCAAGAAGTTCCTGACAAATTGCAATTGCATCGGTAGATTTCCCCTGTAATTGATATAGGTCAGCAAGTTTGATTTTGACATCAAACAATTGGGCATCGGCCCGCCTATAAGTGCTCGAGAGACAAAGCGCTTTTGACTGCAAATACAGTTTGCTGGCTTGATCGAATTGCTTATGCTCTGCAAGCATGTCTGCAAATTTCAGCAGGAAATCGACGTCATTACTATATTCGGACGGGCAAGATTCATAATATTTCAAACCACGGAGGTACAGAACTTCTATCTCGCCAAATTGCTCTGTCTGGCAATACAGTAAAGCCAGTCCAAACAAAATTTTTTCCAGATAGTAGCTATTTGGTGCCAACTCTTCAAACTTGGCCAGGCTTTGCTTCAACAATTCTATGGCCTGTCCGAACTGATTTTGCTGTCGATAAAACTCAGCAAACTCCACACTTACCCGTGAAGCTTCAAAATCTGCATACTCTCCTTCTTTATATGCATCACAACAAGCCAAAGCCAAATTAAATATTTCTGCAGCTTTATCCAGTTTATTTTGTGCACGATAAAACCTGACCAGGCTTGTCGGACTTGGGAATCCCCTATCCAATGAATCAGTCAGATTGCCTTGAAAATCTATCAGTGTTATCTGTATCAATTTTTCAAGCAAAGCAGCATCAGAGGCGTAGTCAGTTTGTATCGCCTGTCTTTCCCAACCGTAGAAGGCAGGATTTTCCATGCATCTCGCACGCAGGCTGTATCCATCTTCCATATTGAAAGGCATAGGTCCTTGTGCAAGTTCTGAATAGGATTCTTTACCATCCTGCTCGGGCAAATGTACGTCACACGACAATTGTCGTAAAAAACTCTCGCGCCTGCCCTCTTCTATCCCACCCTGCCGGAACCAGAGATAGAATACTTCTGGATGAAAATGCAGGATGATGCTGTCTTGTTCTTTCCAAAGTTGATACTCGTCATGCACTTTGCCTGAAAAAATCCGCTTAACAGCAGGCAGAACAAACTCATCTGGCAACTGGTAAAGCGTAAATCGCACATCGGGGAAATAAAGAGATATATCCAGCAAATTGCTTAGATAGTAGGGATTGATCCGTTCGTAAATATATATAAGGGCATCACCTTTTTTCAGGCAATTGCACCGGCGATAAGCCCTGGCCCAATCTATATGAAACAAAACCGACTGCAAATCCATTTTGTCATCGGCATTTTCTGCCATGATGATGACGGTTTGATCGTAACCCATGCCGTAGTCCGTATTATGTTTGACACGCACAAGGTGAAAACCAGTGGACTGTAATAGTCCGCTAGCGAATTCATCCCTGTAAAATGGAAAACTTGAGCTTACTCAAGAAAAGTAGCAAGACAATGACGACTCAATTTTCTCTTGACAAGTAAATCAATATTCTAGCATCGCTGTGGCAACCCACCCTGGTGAGATACTTTTACCGCGCGAAGAACATGAATTCAAAATCAAACTGTCTGATTTGCCATCACCTCTTTTTGAAAACCAGGCTAGAGCGTTAATACAACATCCAAAAAATGAAACACCCCGGACTACGACAAATCTTAATCCGGGGGTGTTTTTCGTGCATCTGCAAGACCTTCTAAAAGCTGCAGCTATTAACCTACAGCATCAATGCGCCCCACCCGCATCCACAGGCACAGCCGATTTCTTCGGCTTGGTCAGCCACACCAGACCTATCAGACCGATGAACATATAAGCTGACAGCCAAAAAATATCCGTCGCTGCCATGGTGCTGGCCTGTATGCTGATAGTGCGGTCTATGATGGCGTAGGCGCCTTGTTCTGGTATGCCTTGCTGCATCAACCCCTGCACGGTCTGTACAAAGTTTGGGTAGCTGCTGCCTGTATTTTCTGCGATCTGGGCATGGTGCAGGGTACTGCGACTATCCAAGATGGTGGTCATGATGGAAGCTCACATGCCACCGCACATGATACGCACGAAATTGGACAAGCCCGAAGCTGCAGGGATTTTTTCTGGCGGCTGGCCGGACAAAATAATCGACGTCAGCGGGATAAAGAACATCGACATGGCCGCGCCCAGTGTCAATGTAGGGATCAACAGCGTATAGGTATCGACCTCGGTGTTAAAACGTGAGCGCAGGAAAAACACAATCGCAAAGCCCATGAAGGCAGCGGAGGTGACTTTTCTGGCTTCCACTTTGGGCAATATCTTGCCTATGATGAGTGACAATAAAATCGCAAAGATGCCGACTGGTACCATGACCTTACCTGCTTCAGTTGCCGTGTAAGCCAGCTGAGTCTGCAACCACAGTGGCATGATGACGAGGCTACCGAAGAACAGGCCATAGCCTATGGAAATGGCGATCACACCAGCGTTCAAATTGAGCCCCTTGAACGGCGAGAGGTCAACCAAAGGATGATCCTGCCCCAGTTCCCAGACGATGAAATAAACCAGGCCTATGGCAGCAATCACCGTCAACAGGATGATCTCGCCAGAATGGAACCAGTCCAGTTCCTTGCCTTTGTCGAGCATGATTTGCAAAGCGCCCACCCCCAATCACCAACAAGAAGAGGCCGACCTTGTCGATAGGCAAGCTCTTGATAGCAGACTCACGTTTACCGTAGATGGACCAGGTGGCCAAGGCGGTGAATAAACCTACCGGGATGTTGATATAGAAAAACCAGGGCCAGGAATAATTATCCGATATCCAGCCGCCCAGTAAAGGCTCCATGATGGGCGCGACCAGGGTGGTCACGCGCCATAGCGCCAGGGCCATTGAGCTTTTGGCGGGCGGATAACTCCCCAGCAATAAGGCCTGTTACAGTGGGATCATACAGCCAGCGACTGCACCTTGCAAAATACGGGCAGCAATCAGTATCTTAATATTCGGTGCCATGCAGCACAGCCACGACGAAATGACAAACAGCATGATGGACGACAGGAATAACCTGACCTGACCAAAACGGGTCGTCAACCAGCCCGTCAGCGACACCGAAATGGCGTTCGCCACCGCAAACGAGGCGATAACCCAGGTGCCTTGCTGCGGCGAGACACCAAGGTTGCCAGAGATTGCCGGTATCGATACGTTGGCGATGGATGAATCCAGCACATTCATGAAAACCGCCAGCGATAGGGCCAGCGTGCCCATTACCAGCTGCCCACCTTTCAGTGGCGGATGCGGTGCCTGTGGACTTGGCGCACTCATTACATGCCCTTGGCTTTGGATGTAGCTACAACCGCTTTGCTGTCTTTACTTGCAGGCAAATTCGCAGCGATGATCGCGGCAATGCGCTGGTCAGCTTCTTTACCGTTTTGTTCAAAAACAGCGGTCTGGTATGCCGGAGCGGTGCGTGCTGCAGCAGATATACAAGCTGATTGATTTTTTTGCAAGACCTGCTTTGCAGGCAGGTCTTGCAAACTCAGTAGCGCTTTGAAATCAGCGGACGATATGAGATTTCAGCTCTGGCGCTTCCATCAGGCTGCGTTGCAGCTTCAGGAGCACGTCTTCGGAAGCACGACGTCCTGTCAGATTGAAGTCCTTTTTAAACTCATCAAATTCTGCAGCGCCATTACCAGAAACTTTGGTTTCAAATATCAATTGGCCATTCTTGTCTGTTACTTTGCAAGTCAACTCTGTTGTGAACTTGGTCGGTGGCCAGGTCAAGGCACTTGGAGAAGACGAGTCAGTCTTGATTGTCGGTGTAATGATCATGGAGATATTATTCTTCGCCATCGTATCAGTGTCCGTGGTGGATTTTAAGCGCGTCACCTTGGTAAAGACATTGCTCAATACACGGTAAAAACCAGTTTCAATATCACGATAAGGTTGATACGTCACTTTATCACCGCCACCGCCGGGTGTCGTGACCACCAGACTGCTTTGTTCAGGCGTGATGATGTAAGCAACACTAGCATTGATTTGCTGGCCCTGGATAGGTGGGCCAAGTTTATCCGCATTAGGGGAAACAGAATATGGATGGGCACACGCGCTAAGAATAACTGCGGCGAATGCGATGGAAAAGAGTTTAGAAAAGCGCATGGATAGATTTATGTAAAGAGTAAAAAAATTATTTGATTGCGTCAGCAAAAGCCTTGTCTTCATAAACCAGACCCAGCAGTTTTTGTACCGCAAAGTTATATTCCTGAATGGCCTTGGGGATAGCTACGGCACCAGCAAAAGAAGAGGGAAATTCCTGTTTGACAAATTTCACCTGATCATAGGTCGTAGCACCATTGCGTTTGACGACAAAGCGTGCCTCGACGGTAACATAACCTACACTGAAGCCAGCAGCATCAATGTCATTCTTGAGCAAAACGCCTGACACAGAGAGACTACCCGTTGGCGTATAACGGTTTGCCAGTGACAGTTCTTGCTTGATGGCCTCAGCCACGTACGCACCATAGGAATCACTGTATGGAGAGCTCATAGAAGAGCCACGTATAGAAATTGGGTAGGTGTTTCCAGGTCCAGGTGTGGAGATAAACTGTCCCACACTGAGCTTGGTTTCACCACTGTTCTTCAAAGTTTGAACATTTTCGATGGAAACCGAATACTGTGGCGCCATCATGGAGCAACCCGTGCTCAGTGCAGCAATTCCCACGCAAGTGGCAAATTTCTTGATATGCATATTTGCTCCAGAATTGATTGATTTGATACGGATCTGTCAACAGCCCCACCGCTTGGCAGACGGCTTGACGCAACGCAGCCGTTCGACAATTTTCTCTATTATCAATGACACCAAGCAGGAAGCGACGAGAATCACTTATAGACAGAATTGGCAAAACTTACGGCACGATACCTCATAGACGCGCATCTATCAACACAAGCCTGCAGCTTTTTTTTGATTTTTCACGGAAACAATTTGCTTTTACGAAATCTGCTTTTTTTGCCCTTCTATCTGTTCAGACGCATCATATTTAGTCATTGCGACCTACATTAATGCAATTGCCCGCGCGTATCTGTCCGTCTCGATTTTCGGCGCGCATGACGGCATAAACGCTACTCATCAAAAATGCTGCTAAACATGCTCTGAATTCAAGTGTGTACTGCATAGTGGCAGCGATTTACAGTGCAGCAGCGTGATACATCAACAAATCTAAAATCAATCCTGAGTCAAACATGTCAGGCGTAGTGCTACAGAAACACCTGCCTTATCCTTGGTTGTTAAATGCAAACATATCCCGTATCGTTGCGGCATTACTTCACATCGCAAACAACCATGACGCTTTCACACCTTGCCACCATCCTCAGCTTTTGTCTGCTCTCCAGCACTGCTATCGCGGCGGATCTGGCTTTTAAAAAAATATCTGCCACTGAGTTCGAACTGACGCTCACCAGCGACATCAGCCTGACTGTGGATCAGGCACAAGTCATGATGTCAGATCCGGCGTCAACCCTGTGTGCAGGCAAGATACCGCAATATGGTAAGTATAAATTTGCGGGATCAGAAAACCTGACAGCGCAAAAATCTGCTGAAAAAACACCGGTTTTCCATATGGTACAAATGTTGAGCTGTGTAGCTGATTTGCCAACGCGTCCTAAAGGCGCCACTCCCACCGTCAGAAAAATAGACAGCGATCAAGAATTCAAACTCAAGATAGAAGGCAAGAAACTGACCACTGCCTATCTGTCTGCCAAAGAAAACGCTTACTACGAAACCGCCTATAACATGCTTAGTCCAAGCATGAAAGCCACCATTAATCCAGAAGAGTGGCAAGCCCTCGCTACCGCTTACCAGGCAAAAATCGGTAAGCTGGTGTCACGTGATCTGTGGCGCGTCACCGTTTATGACAACCCTGTCAATTCATCACAGCCTGGCACCTATATCGCCGTAGACTATGAAACAAAACACAGCATTGCCCCGGTTACCTGCGGCTATGTGGTCTGGTTTCTGGCACCCGACAGTAAAAATCACTTCAGTCTTATGCGTGAAGAATATGGCCATATTTCTGAAGACATCGTCAAATCAACGTCCGCCAGTGACATGGGAAAATTGGGCAAGCAGATGGGGTGTAAGACATAGATACACGCCTGAAGATGCAGGTCGGATAAAGTATACCCGGATGAGAATAGTGAATACCGCTTGTTTTCCCGGCCAACTCCCATGCTATCAAGCACTTACTGCGCTTCTACCTTTTTTATGCAAAATTCAGTTTAGTAATTATCACGCACCAGCCACGGTGACAACCTTGCTGCTATATTGCATTATTGATTAACAAGTAACGCACTCTGAGCTTAGGTGTTCAAGTGCTGGACATGCATGAACAAGAAATTACTGATACTCGATCTTGATGAAACCCTGATCTATGCGACTGAACAACAACTCGGCCATGAAGCTGATTTTCAGTTCTTTTCCTATCACGTCTATCTGCGTCCGCATGTGAGGGAATTCATCGCATTTTGCCTGGAACATTTTGAGTGCGCCGTCTGGACTTCTGCTTCGGAAGATTATGCCGCCATCATCGTCAGGCATTTGTTTGGCGAAGAACCGCCACTGAAATTTATCTGGGCCAGGCAGCGCTGTACGCGCGTATTCAATCCTGAATATCAGGATTTTGAATGGGTCAAGAACCTGCAAAAAGTCAAACGCCGTGGTTACCGGCTTGAGCATATTATCATGCTGGATGACACCCCAAAAAAACTCCGCCGCAATTATGGCAACCTGGTGCGCATCAATATGTTTGAAGGTGATATGCAAGACCGTGAACTCAAGCACGTCATGCTCTATCTGCAAGAACTGAAACTGGCAGAGAATATCCGCAAGATTGAAAAGCGTGGCTGGCGGCTACGCTTTACTGGAGACCCGCAACAAGCCTGACCAATGCTGATGGCGCCGTGCACACCATAGGACATGATTCACTATCTATGTGCTTTCATCTCCTTTATTCAAATTCGTCAGACTCCCTAGCCTGGCAAGGTCCTCGCCATCCAGTCGATAATGTAATCTTTCAACGACATGCGCCGCGCCCAGGCTTTCATAGAAATTCCGGGCCTTGTCGTTGTATGCCATGACATGCCAGTCCATGCGCGCGCAGCCATTGTTGAGTGCATATCTGGCAGCCCATTGCATGAGTGCTTCTCCCACGCCTGTGCGCCGGGCGTTTGAGTGCACATACAATTCCTTGATAAATAATTGTCCACTTTCTCCCGCCACAGGATTGACGAAAGAATGGAAAATCGTGATCGCGATCAAACCTGTGACCATGCCATCATCACGCATGGCAACAGCAATGCGCACGGCTGAATCAGCGGCGAGCAGTTGCGACATGAAATGGGCTTTGACGACTTCACGCGTAGCAGCATGCGCGCCGTTGTAATGCGTGCCTATGTCGTGCAACAGATCTATCACCGACTCGTGTTGGGCCGCTTGCAGGAAGTCGATATGCATAATATTTTTCTGACATTTTTATCTATTATGGTGCGCCAAACGCACCCTACAGGCTGATGTAAGCACCACCTTCACGGCACGATCGTGGTAAACAAATACACTGCAAAAATCACGCAATGGATAGTGCCCTGCATGATGGTCGTGCGCCCTGTCCCCAGTGAGATGGTGGTAATCATCAGCGACAGTAACAGCAGGATCATGGACTTAGCATCCAGACCCAGTGTCAGTGACCAGCCTGTGCTCAGTGAAATAACCGCCACCACTGGTATCGTCAAGCCTATGCTGGCGAGCGCAGAACCGAGCGCCAGGTTGATACTGGTTTGCAGGCGGTTGGCGCGGGCCGCGCGGAAAGCTGCTACGCCTTCAGGCAGCAACACCACGATGGCGATGATGATACCCACCAGGGCCTGGGGGGCACCAGCCGCAGCGACAGCATGCTCCAGAGTGGGGGCCAGGGATTTCGCCAGCAACACGACTACGCCCAGGCACAGCATCAGCAAACCGGCACTGGTCCAGGCCACGGCATTACTGGGCAGGGCGGCATGCACCTCTTCATCAGCGACAGCTTCTTCAGGCAAAAAATAATCGCGGTGACGTACAGTTTGCACCAGTACAAAAGTGCCATACAAGACCAGCGAGACAATGGCAATGAAAGCCAGTTGACTGGGGCTGTAGACCGGCCCGTGCACAGTCGAAGTGAAATTTGGCAGAACCAAAGTCAGTACGGCCAGTGCCGCCAGCGTTGCCAGTGAAGTGCTGGCACCTTGCAAGCTGAAACTTTGCTCCTTGTGGAGGCTGGCACCAGCCAGCAAACACAGGCCGATAATGCCATTGAGAATAATCATGATGGCAGCAAACACGGTATCACGCGCCAGGCCGGACGTGGCTTCACCACCTGCTAGCATCAGCGAGACGATCAGGGCAACTTCTATCAGCGTGACGGCCAGAGCCAGCAAGAGCGTGCCAAAGGGTTCGCCTATCTTGTGTGCAACCACCTCAGCATGATAGACAGCGGTCAGCACACCGCCAAACAAGGCAATGGTTAGCAGAACGACATATAGCTGTGCAGTAATCAACAAGCCGCCACCCAGAACAATCCAGGTAGCAAAAGGCATGATGATGGACCAGCGCGGCAATGTGGCAGACTTAGTCATGCTTGCTCCTCGTTGTTTCTGTCGGAAAGGATGTTAATGTCATCATTGGCAGTTAGCATCGGTGCTACTGGCTTCAGCTACGTCATAACGACTTTGCACCATATACACACCCTGCGCTGTCGGGCGCAGTACCAGCATGTGGCTAAAACTGCTTTCACAAAATTCTTTCATGGCGGGCGCACCCAGAGCGCTGGCAATGGCAGGCACAGTATTGCTGTGCCCTACTACCAGCACCACGCCATTGCTGGCACGCACCGCAGCCACCACTTCATTGATATGCTCGGCACCGCGTTTTGCCCCCAGCACTTGCGGTGTGATGCCCCTGGCCTGCGCCAGCGGCAACGCGGTTTCACGCGTGCGTTTGAATTGGGTGGTGAAGATGTTGCTGACAGCACTGTGTTGCAAAGCTATTGCAAGGGCCTGCGCCCGCGCCTGGCCAAGTGCAGACAAGCTGGGGTCAGCCGGATTGTCCGCCGATTTTTCAGCATGGCGCACCAGGATAATCAAATCAGGCTCGGCTTGCACCGTGAAAGGTAACAACAAGGTGCAACACAAGGCAAACAAAACGGCGGTGGATTTTGGCATGGGTGGCTTCAGGCAAGGAAAATAGACAGTGACAATTCAGACCCGTGAATTTTACTACGTCAGCATGTTATGCTTGAGCTATCTGAAACAGGCAAGAATATTTTCATGAAATTACCTGGCAATAAAGCTCTTTTTGCGATCTCCCTACTTGCCGGTGCGCTGACGATTGTTGGCATGGCACTCTATTCGCGTCTGAACACGACTACCGCCGCTGCAGTAGCTCCTGCACCGACAACCCGCCATCTGCATGGGGATATCCGTGTCACGGAACAAATCACGCCGCAAAGTATTGCAGCATTCAAGCAGCAAGGCATACAGTCGATTATCGCCATGCGCCCGGACGGCGAAGTAGCCGGCCAGCCAAGTGCAGCCGCTATCGAAAAAGAGGCGCAGGCTGCCGGGCTGAAGTTTACTTACATCCCCATACCGCATGGCGACATCCCGGATACCAGCGTGACTGCCTTGCAGCAAGCCCTGGCAAAAAACCAGGGCCAGATATTACTCTATTGCCGCAGTGGCAGCCGCGCTGCCCGCACCTGGAGCCTGGTCGAAGCATCGCGTACTGGCGGCCTGGACGCCGCCACCATAATGGCCGCAGTCAAATCCGCCGGACTAAAGGCAGATGACCTCGAGGGCTTGATAAAAAAACGTATCGCTACCCGCGGTGATGGAGGTAAATCATGAGCGACAGCTCAACATTATCACTGGATATTAATCAGCAAACAGTAACACAGCCATCTCTCACATTATGGCAAATTTTGTACAAAGCCCTGCTTGTTTTCGCTGGCCTGCTATTGGGAGCTTTGGCAGGCGTTTTCATTTGTTTATCTGCGGGCTGGATTGAGTTGTGTTGAATCTCATGTTTACTAATTTGCGTCACATATCATCCCTGGCAATTGCCAGCGTATTCCTCTTTTCCAGCCCTGCCCATGCAGACGCACTGGATGAGGCCATACAGGCGGAAATGCAGCGCCAGCAAATACCTGGTCTTGGTCTGGCAGTGGTCAAAGATGGAAAAATCGTGCGTGAGCAAGGATATGGCTGGGCCAATCTGGAGCATCAGGTGGCGGTCAGCGAAAAGACCATCTTCCAGTCAGGCTCCGTCGGTAAACAATTTACTGCTGCACTGGTGCTCTTGCTGGAAAAGGATGGCAAGCTCAAACTCAATGATCCGGTATCCAAGTATTTAAAGAATACACCTGCCAGCTGGAAAAATATCCGCATCCATCATTTGCTGAACCATACCTCGGGCCTGCGCGATGCCGAAGAAAAAATCAATTACCGCAAAGATTACCGCGATCAGGATTTGATCAGGATTGCCGCCTCGGTGCCGCTTCTGTTTCAGCCAGGTGAGAAATGGTCATACAGTAATACCGGCTATCATTTACTGGGCTTTATCTGCAATCAGGTTGGCGGCAAGTTTTATGGTGAGCAGCTAAGGGAAAGAATTTTCCAGCCGCTGGGCATGAGCACACGCATCATCAGTGAACGTGATCTGATCATGCACAGGGCGGCTGGTTACGACGTGGTGGACGGGCAATACAAAAATCAGGACTGGGTATCCCCCAGCCTGAACGCCACGGCTGATGGCAGCTTGTATCTGACTGCACATGACCTGGCCTTGTGGGATATTGGCCTGCAAGGTGAGCAAATCCTCAGCGCCAGCATGAAGCAAGCCAGTTGGACACCGGTCAAACTCAACAAGGGCGGCAGCTATCCATATGGCTACGGCTGGGGAATGTCCAAGTTGAAGCAGTACACCATACTTGATCACGATGGCGCATGGCAGGGTTTCACGACACAATTCAGCCGCTTCGTTGAACCAGGTTTGACGATCATCATCCTGACAAACCGCTCAGGAGCAAGCCTGGGACGTTTCATCGATATTGTCGCTGCCAGTTATCTGCCAGACTTGAAACTGGAACAGGAACAGGGCAAGCCGGACGGGAAGAAATAAGCATGTCCGGGCTACCCTGGCGCAATCGTTTAGTCAAATACGAAATGAAAATTATGAACAGAAACACGGCCATCAACAATAACTCAGAACACTAGCCCGCACTCCCCATGATCAAGTTTATGCGCATCACCAATCTGGTACTCATGCTACTTCTGGGTCTCTCGACATCCATTACTTTTTCAAAAACGCAGTACAGCAACAGCGCTGAAGCTGTCGGTGCACTTTTTGGTGTTTTCCTGATCCTGTCATTTTATTTTGTTCCATGGCTTGCCCTCTCCAGTCATAGCACTTTGCGCCGCCTGCGTTTTGCCAGGCGATATGGTTTCATCAGCCTGATGATTGCCCTGCTCTTTGTCGTCGTTTTCGTCGCGTCAGGACAGCAGCTTGATATCGCCATGGTGCTAGGACTTGGCCTTATCTATGGCTTGCCCTTGATGTTGAATTTCTTTGCTTTTGATAAAAAAATTCAGGACATCAAGCTTAAGGTAGAACAGGCAGCCGTCAATGCCGGTAGCATGGCAACAGCAAGCTCGCATGATGTCGACGTGACCAGCATGGCACAGGATATACGTCAAAAAACCAACTACATGCTGGCACACTGGCGCGGCAATATGTCACTGGCCCGATCTTACTGGATCAATGGCGTGCTCCTGAGCAACATCGTTGTGGGTATAGTCGCCATTGGCGTCATCAGTGTGCTGGAAAAGTCCGGCATCACGCTACGTGCACTGGCTAGCGCCATTATCTTCTGTTTTTTTGTCGCCTGCCTGATCTGGTTGTGGTCTATGGTAGGCATCGCCCGTTCTGCCAGCAAGCATAAATCCAGAGGTGGCTCTGGCTTGCTTGCCATACTGGCGCAACTATCGGTCGTACTCAGCATGGTCGCCATGGTGACCAAGGCCGTTGATTCTCACCTCCCCAAAATGCAGGAACTTTTCCTGATCGCCAGCGGCAATGACAGCATGCCCAAGGTCACCATCACAGGTTCAGCTCAAGGCGACATGCTAGCACTAAGGGGAACGCTGGGTGAAGGCAGCAGTACCAGCTTTGCAGAATTCATCAAAGCCAGCCCGCAGGTCAAAACCATCATTTTGAATTCACCTGGTGGCCGCCTGCTGGAAGCACAGAAAATTGCCGACCTGCTCAAAGCGAGGGGGCTAAATACCTACGTTGAAGAGCAATGCGCAAGTGCCTGCACCTATATTTTCCTGGCAGGTCAGGACCGTGCTGCGACACCCAACGCCAGCATAGGCTTTCATCAACCCAGTTTCCCTGGTATCCATGGAAATGAAAAAGAGTTGGCGACCCAGGCCATGTTGAACAGATATCGACAAGCCAATCTTCCCGAAAAGTTCGTCCAGCGGATCGGCAGAACCAGTTCAGAAGACATGTGGTACCCAAGCCGGGAAGAATTGCTGGACGCCGGCGTCATCACCCGCACCTCACTTGGCGGCGAGGCAGGCTCCACGCTCTTCTCTGACATGCACACCCGCGATGACCTCTTGCAAGCACTACGCGATAACAGAATGTGGCGTATCTACGAACAACGTCACCCTGGAAAAATGGAGGAACTCAGCAACCAGATATGGAAGATGAAACTGCAAGGGGCTGACCAGCAAGCTTTGCAAACTGCTTTACAGTTGCCACTCAAAAATGCATACATCAGCGCGCTGAAGTCAGCACCAGATGCCTATGTCGCCGAATATGGCATCCTGCTCCTTGATCAATTGAAGGCAGCCAGAGATGTCAGTCCAGACGCCTGTGCCAAATTCATCAAAGGCCAGCTCAACATTCACCGCACTCTGCCGAGAAGCATTATTATTCGCGACCGCGCCCTCATGGAAAAAGTCTTGAGCGCCACAGAACATGGCACCAGCTATGCCATGAACTCACCAGAATTTGCCAAGGCCGCAAGCAAGCTGATGAACTTCATGAGCCCGCTGCACCAGCGCGTGACGCAAGATCTGTCAGCCTTCAACAAACAACCTGAATTGCAATGCGAAGCCTCGATCGCCCTGTACCAAAACATCCAACGCTTGCGCGAGAAAGACCGGCACGTAGTATTGAGCGGGCTGGTGCAAGCGAAGTAGCCTACACCAATCTAGCCATTGTACAAATACAGCACCAGCTTCTTTTCCGGGCTGACCACGATCAGGCCTATCCGTCCATAGGCATAATAACTGCCTGGGCTGTTGATGATGGCATTCGCCTCAACTGCCACTGAGGGTTTGATGGTGAGACAATAACCATAGGTGCAAATGTAATCATCAATATCCATGCGCCCGGATTCATTATTCACTGCCCAGGATTCTGGAGAGGCAATGGGAGTTGCTGCCCAGTTCTCATAGCTACCACGCCAGTCGCGGCTTTGCTGGTCCTGGTTGGCTGGCATGTCCTTGAAGAAGTCCATGCCACGCTTCTTGATAAGCTGCGCGGTAGCGTCTGGCAAAGGATACAACCGTATCCCCGATTCATTCCCACCCGGCCCGAATCCCCAGGATTCTTCATTTTGGTAAACAATCGAGGTAACCCCCAATGCATCGGGTACAGCCTCCAGCATGAACTGGCGCTCATATAGCTTGTAAGCCAGGTAGGGGCCTCCTGCTAACGTCAAAGCTAATAATATAAATGTACGACGTGAGAGTTTTTTGTAGAGATAAACGATACCGGCGATGATGAGCAGAGGGATGATTAGGGTTAGTGCGAGGATGAGGTAATTCATGTAGATCCAGATAATAATTACTTCAAAATACGACCAGGTTTCCGCTTGGCATCATCCCACATGGCCAGTATCCGTTTCCGTACAGCGTGAGCAATTCACACCAGCGACCAGGCTTGTTGGCCATGCTTTCCATTGCTGCGATACGCGCACAATACAAGGCTGCATCCTTTGCGGCTGTTGTGAAATTGTGGGGACCGCAGGTGATGGCATCATCGGCAACAATAAGCAAGGATTTTATGCAAAGTTGACTGATTTCTTTAAGGACGGGACGATAATCAATCTGATTTTCTTCGTGATAATGACGTAATGCGCTTCCATGTATTGGGTCACCATCAGTGATACTGCTTGGCAACCAATCCATGTTTGCTGCGATATATGCTTCACGTTCGAGGATGTCGGAATTGAAAATTTTTGTATTCCACGCTTGCAAATTCGGGACTGCTAGCATGCCATCGCCTGGGCAATAATTTCCTATTTGCGAAAACCATTTTGCTTGGATAATGGTTTGCTTGATTATTTCTATATTCATGCTTTTATTTAACTTGTGAAGTGCATTTTCCTTACTATTGGGTGATTCGTTCATGATGCCAATTTGAAATGAAATCCACGACTCGGTGCGCTGCAGGTTCTCATCTAAAACTCAGATATGCTCAAATCGTATTCGAAAACGTGCGTAATCTGAGGCCCAGTGTTGGGTTGGTGAAACGTAGCCTAGCGAAGCCCGACCCAATCTACAGTCTAGAGAATATCTTTCGGATGAACCGTATTATCAATGTCACTCCTCCAACAATAATCAATATACCGAAAAATACAAACCACAAAATTTCGGGAAACAAGAACATCAGAAAAGAACCTAGGCTCGTGGTCTGCCCACTTGAGCCAACATCGTTCCAAACCCAATATACGAGCAAACCATAAGCCAAACAAGCAAGTGTCAATTTTACGATGGCGCCTACCGCGTTTTCCTCGTCGCTTTTCGCAGTATCCTTTTCATCTGGTGATTCGCTCATAATACTCATTTGAAATTAAATGCATGATTAAGCCAACTGGATGCCCTAGCATATAAACGTACATACCCATCTGAAGCACACATCTATTGCACTCCGCATTCCGTCACGTCTGTGATTTAAGGTACGGTGTTGGGCTGGTGAAGCGTAGGCTGGCGAGGCCCAGCCCAACCTACGAAAACAAGCAGCACTCCCCCCCCTCAATGTGCTTCTTCCCAATTCGCACCCACACCAACTTCAGCAAGTAAGGGCACATCCAGCTTCGCTACATTTGCCATCAGTTCAGGCAATTTTTGTTTGACCAGTTCCAGCTCGGCTTGCGGTACTTCGAGTACCAGTTCATCGTGTACCTGCATGATCATTCTGGATTGCAGTTTGTCTGTTTCCAGCCAGTTTTGCACTGCAATCATGGCGAGTTTGATGAGATCTGCTGCTGTGCCTTGCATGGGGGCGTTGATGGCGGCGCGTTCGGCACCGGCGCGGCGGGGGCCGTTGGGGGAATTGATTTCGGCCAGCCACAGGCGGCGGCCGAAGACGGTTTCTACATAGCCGTGGGCCTTGGCCTTGGTGCGGGTGTCGGCCATGTATTGGGCGACGCCGGGGTAGCGCTGGAAGTATTTGTCGATGTAGCTTTGTGCGGCGCTGCGTTCAATGCCGAGGTTACTGGCCAAGCCAAATGCGCTCATGCCATAGATGAGACCAAAGTTGATGACCTTGGCATAACGGCGCTGCTCGCTGCTGACTTCGTTGAGGGCAACAGCAAAAATCTCAGCAGCTGTGGCGCGGTGGATGTCTTCGCCATTGGCAAAGGCAGCCAGCAGGCTAGCATCGCCAGAGATGTGGGCCATGATGCGCAATTCGATTTGCGAATAGTCGGCAGAGATGATGACATTGCCTGGCCCCGCCACAAAGGCTTCGCGTATGCGGCGGCCTTCGGCGGTGCGTACGGGGATGTTTTGCAAATTGGGGTCATTCGATGACAGGCGGCCAGTCACAGCCACGGCTTGCGCATAATTGGTGTGGACGCGGCCTGTGCTGGCGTTGACCATCTTGGGCAATTTGTCGGTATAGGTGGACTTGAGTTTTGCCAGACCACGGTATTCAAGCAAGACCTTGGGCAGAGGATAATCCTCGGCCAGCTTTTGCAAGACTTCTTCATCGGTCGACGGTGCGCCGGATGGTGTTTTCTTGACGACAGGCAGGCCCAGCTTGCCAAAGAAAATCTCGCCCAGTTGTTTGGGGGAATTTAAATTGAAGGGTTGTTCTGCCAGCTCGTAAGCCTTTTGTTCCAGCTCCAGCAGTCGTATGCCGATTTCATGCGACTGCGTTTCCAGCAAGTCTTTGTTGATGTGCACACCATTGCGTTCTACCTTTTGCAGCACGACCGAGGTGGGTATTTCTATCTCACGATAGACGCGCAGCAAATTGGCATCTGGCTCTATTTCTGGCCACATGGCGAGGTGCAGTTGCAGGGTGATGTCGGCGTCTTCAGCCGCGTAGGCGTTGGCACGCTCTATATCTACCTGGTCAAAGCAGATCTGGCTTGCACCCTTGCCGCAGACTTCTTCAAAGCTGATGGTTTTCTTGCCGAGGTGGCGCATGGCGAGGCTGTCCATGTCATGCGATTTGTGGGATTCAAAGACATAGGATTCGAGCAGGGTGTCATGCGCTATGCCGCGCAATTGCACGCCCTGGTTGGCGAAGATGTGGCTATCGTATTTGAGATTCTGGCCGACCTTGGCTTTGCTGTCGTCTTCCAGCCAGGGCCTGAGTTTGTCCAGCACCAATGCCTTGGGCAATTGATCAGGCGCGCCTGGGTAGTTATGGGCGACAGGTATATAGGCTGCATGCCCTACTTCGCAACATAGCGAGATGCCGACCATTTGTGCGGTCATTGGGTCTAGCGAAGTGGTTTCTGTATCCACTGATGTCAGCGTCGCGGCATTGATGCGGGCCAGCCATTCATCGAGCTGGGCTTCGGTCAATACGGTTTCATAATTGTGCTGGACTGGTGCGACTGGGCTATCATTGGTATCAGCATCGTCATTGAACAAACCCGCTTGTGACGGGTTGCCACCACTGGTGGCGGCCTTGGCGGCTGGCAATGGTGTCGCGCCAGCGGTGGCATCACCAGTGATTTCGCGCAGCCAGGTCTTGAAGCCATAACGGGTGAAGAAGGCCAGCATGTCTTCGCGGCTTTCTTCTTTGGCGATGAGGCTATCCTGGATGGAATCGTAATGACCAACCAGGTCGCAGTCTGTCTTGACGGTGATCAGCACGCGGCCTTGCGGTAGCCATTCCAGCGCACTGCGCAGGTTGTCGCCAACCACGCCCTTGATCTTGTCGGCATTGGCGATGACGCCATCAAGGCTGTCGTATTCTGTCAGCCATTTGACGGCAGTCTTGGGGCCGCATTTGGCAACGCCGGGTACGTTGTCAACGGTGTCGCCGATCAGTGTCAGGTAATCGATAATGCGGTTGGGTGGCACGCCAAACTTGGCCAGCACGCCGGGTTCGTCGAGTTTTTCATTGCTCATGGTATTGATCAGGGTGACATTGGCGTTCACCAGTTGCGCCAGGTCTTTGTCACCGGTAGAGACGATGGTGTTGAAGCCCAGTTTGGTGGCTTCTACTGCCAGCGTGCCTATGACGTCATCGGCCTCTACCCCTTCCACCATGAGGATGGGCCAGCCCATGGCCTTGACGGCGGCATGGATGGGTTCTATCTGCAGGCGCAGGTCGTCTGGCATGGGCGCGCGCTGGGCCTTGTAGTCGGCATACAGGTCGTCGCGGAAGGTCTTGCCTTTTGCATCAAAAACGCAGGCCATGTATGCTGCCGGGTAATCAGCACGCAAACGGCGTAACATATTGATCATGCCGTAGATGGCACCCGTAGGCTCACCTTGAGGATTGCGCAGATCAGGCATGGCATGGAAGGCGCGGTACAGATAGCTAGAGCCATCAACTAACAAGAGAGTATTTTGCATATGAACGGAAACAGAAAAGATGTAACGAGGTTGCGCCAGATTATCGATCAGGAAAAAGCAACTTCGCTGAAAGCGCGTGAATCATGGCATATGTTCACGATTATGGCAGAATTTATCGAGTCCACCGAGAGGCTTTCTTCGATCCGCCCTGCAGTGACGATTTTTGGGTCTGCGCGCACCAAGCCCGACCATCCGGATTATCTCAAATGTGTGGATTTGTCGCGCAGGCTGTCGGACGAAGGTTTTGCAGTGATTTCTGGTGGCGGGCCCGGCATCATGGAAGCTGCCAACAAGGGCGCTTTCGAGGGTGCATCGCCCTCAGTCGGCCTGAACATTGAATTGCCACATGAGCAACGCAGTAACCCCTGGCAAAACATCAGCCTGTCCTTCCGCCACTTTTTTGCTCGCAAGGTGGCGTTTGTCAAATATGCCGATGCCTATGTGGTCTTTCCTGGCGGTTTTGGCACCATGGATGAAGTCAGCGAGGTATTGACACTGATACAGACCGGCAAGACACGCAACATCCCGGTGATATTAGTCGGCACCAGTTTCTGGCAAGGTTTGCTGGACTGGATCAGGGTGCAGATGGTGGGCAATGGCATGATCAACCCGGATGACCTCTACCTGGTACAGCTCATCGATGAACCAGCCAATATCGTCGATGCCATTTTTGCTTTTTATGAGGCCAGGGATATTAATCTGTCTGAGGAAGAACGGCAGAAGATGTTGTATTTGTAGCCAGGTGCAAGGCAGTCAAAAAGCACGGCTGAGCAAGTTAAACATCTATTTTTAAAGTACGCCGTGCACACGGCGTACCAGATACGGCAACGTGCATCAGACGCCTATTTTTTTCAGTACCGTCTGCAATTGAAACAAATCACTCACAGTAAACATGCCCACCGAAGGCAGCAAGCTGCCACGCTCTGGGGTAGTTGTGATGCCACTGGCAATCAGGTGGAATTGATTAGCAGGATCAGGCACATGACGCATGCCGAACACGGCATGCATGGAGATGCGGGTCTGCCCATCGTTAAAGGTTTCCCCCCAGGCTGCACGACCCTGTACATCAGCCATCACCGGCCTGCTGTCAAAGCGCCCGTCATATAATTCTATGATGGGATATTCGTTGAAGCCGCGAATTTCATGCACATAGGCGGCATAGAAATACTGTCCCAGTTGTAGAGCGAGCACATCCTGGGCACGCAGGAAAGTCAGGTTCTCGCGAGTAGACGGGCGTTTCTTTAAGGCCACTGGCGGGCTGGCCAACAAGTCTTTGATGGCATCAGTATTCCTGAAGAAAGCATCGCTGAGGGCGACAGCAGCGTTCAAGTTATCTATCGCTTGCACGGCACTCGCTGTCAGCGCAGATTCAGCGATGCCATGCTTGTGCAATAGCAGCGCCATTGCCAGTGCTGTTTTATCCTTGTAGCCAGAACTGACTTCATCTTCTGGCCCTTGCAACACACAATTCCAGCGTGCCAGCAATTGGGGCAGCACATACCCGTCTACCGTCATTTTTTTGTCGTGCTTGGCATAACTCATGGCTTCTGAAACCAGGTTGGCGACATCGTCTTCGATGACTTGCACCAGTTGACGGGCGGCCAGTTTATCCAGGGCTTGCTGATGGCTGATAGTAGTCATGATGATGGTTTTTTATGAGGTGACACTCACGATAGCAGCATGTTAGTGAGCAGCAAACCAGACTTGCATTTGCTCACAATATTGAGGTCTTCGCAAAACAGCTTAATCTGGCAGATATGCGCCCTGGGTCTGGCCATGCCGGGTTTGGACATCGTATTGCACGCCTTGCGTTTTCGCTTCTTCTGTCAATGCCATTCCCTGGGCATTGAGTACAGTTTTGAGTATGTCGCAGCTAGGTAATGCGGCTTGTGCCAGCAGGCGCTGGTCTATTTTTTTTGCAGTTTCCTGCGCAATCTGCAAATGACCCAGTTCATGTTTTTTCAGCGCTGGCAGATAGTTATTGAATTGTGCAATCACCTTGTCGTCCTTGCTGCTGAGTTCTGGCAGGGTGATCGTTGCTTTCAACGTGACGCTGATGGCTTTGACTTTACAAGTCCGGAGATCACTAGTCTTGTCATAGGTGTATCTCCACTGCATATCCCATCTGGTGTGGCTGTGGTTTTTCATATGGCCGTCAATCACAGGGGTAGCCGCGTTGATTGCCCTGGCGAGTGAGGTACCAACTTCATGCCTGACGGGATATTTGATGTAATCCACCGTCTCCAGAATCTCGGCCCTGGCCAGAGGGCAGCCAAACATTAATGCCAGCAACAGGTATCTTTCAATGTACATGGCACTCTCCAGAATAATGATGCCTTTTTTGACAAATACGCCCAAAGGGCAGCGAAAGCCCTTTGGCGGTCATATCAGATTCTACGACCAAACAGGCGCACTGGTATATCATTAGCCCACTCACAAACTCCAGCCCATTCCCAACCCACAAAAGAGCAGGCCAGCACCGCAAACTTTTTGCATGCCGTCTTTCTGCAACCAGCTATGCCTGACTCTACTTTGAGCGAACTGTTTTGCAGCCCACGTTAGCGTGCTGCACAAGAGGATAAAGTACAGCACATTGATGACTTCAAACATGGCCCCCAATCTGATAAAGCCCTGCACTGCACTGCTTTGAGCCGGTGGAATATACAGAGGAAAGAAAGTGGAAAAAAACAGGATGGGCTTGGGGTTGCTGATGGTAATCAGCAAGCCACGCACAAAGCTGGCGCTGGCTGGCTTTGATTCTTGTTGCTTTGTCAGGTTGCGGTTGCACAGCAAGCCTATACCCAGATACAGCAGATAAGCAGCCCCCAGCATGCGCAAGCCTGGCAGCAACCAGGACAGGCTTTGCATGAGCACGGCAAACCCTGCTGCGGACAAGGCAATCAGTACGATGTCGCCCATCACGATACCCGCCACCGCCACGGCAGCGCGTTGTGTGGAAAACCTGGCCAGTTCTGCCACCAGCAAGGTGGCTGGGCCAGGCACGATGATGACGAAGCAGGATGCCAGGATAAAGCTCAAGAGATTGGCCAGATCAGGCATTTTGAACCTCTGGCTGAGTCGCTTGCAGATGGGCATGTAAATCCATGATCAGCTGATCCAGACTGGCATCCAGCGCAGGAAATACATGGCCTAGGCTGCGTGCGCGTGAGGTGTCCATGAGGTAATCATGGGCATAATCAAAGGGGCTGTGCTCTTGTCCATCATTGCTGGCAACCTGCAACAGGCCTGGCTTACCCAGCAAGCGGGCGATGCGCTGATGCAGCTGCGGGGCGGACATGTCGCCGTGGCAAGCCAGGTTCACCGGCCCCAGGAAATCTGCCTCCCCAGCCCACAGCATGGCATCGACTATTGCATCCACATTCAAGAATGAAGAGCGGCCAGCCCCAGGTGAGTGCGTCAACACCTGCCCTTGCTGCACCCTGCTGACATAGCTGGCCAGCCTGCCTGTGAAATCATCTTGCGCAGCCAGCACATGAGCAATGCGCAGGGTGGCAACAGGCAGGCGGCCATCCTGCATGAGCACGGCTTCTGCCTGCAACTTGCCAGCCGCATAGCTGGCTTCGGCCAGGGCAGGGTCGCGCCAAGGGTAGTTATAATCCACACTGACCTGGCCCAGATCAATGTCGTCTTCACGCAAAGGTCGCACTATGTCTGCCATCAAATGGCGATAGGTTTCTATGGTGGATGACATGATATAGCGCCCCGTCTTACCAGCGAATACATCGAGGGCAATGGCGGCGTCCAGCGGGCAGTAGCACATCTGGTCATAGATAAGATCGTAGCGTTTGTGCTCAAAGCTGGCATGCATGGCAGCTTTGTCTCGCCTGTCTACACGCAGGCGTTGCACGGCATTGCCAAAGTCATCCGGTGTCTGGCCACGAGTAGCGATAGTGACGCGGTGACCTTGCGCCAACAGCCGCCTGACCAAGTGTTTTCCAAAAAAGCGCGTACCGCCTATAATCAAGACATTCTTATGCATTGTTGCACCTCATTTTTAATAATGAGGCAATCATGGTCCATGTGAAAAGCCAGGACAAACGACTAATACTATCGTCATGAACAAGTAAAACTATCTCATTAATGAAAGAGCCTTTACGAAATCTATCCTTGCTGGTGGACTTTGAATGTGCGGCACGCTGGTGCAGCTTCAAGCTGGCGGCGCGTGAATTGCACAAGACCCCGGCCGCTATCAGCCAGAACATCAAACAGTTGGAAGAGCAACTGGGCTTTGCCCTGTTTGAACGTCATGCGCGGCATTTGAGTATCACTGAAAAAGGCAGCGAACTGGCCACGACAGTCAGCCAGTTGCTGGGTGATTTGCATATCAAGGTGGCGGCCCTGCGTGAAGACAGTGCCAATGACAGCCTGCGCATTTCCTGTACTCATTCCTTCGCCATGAAATGGCTGGTGCCGCGCCTGCATCGCTATACGCAATTGCACCCGGAAATTGATATCCGCATAGACTCGAATGATACTGTGGTCAACCCTGCGCAGGGTCAATGCGATATCGCTATCCGCCATCAACAGTTTGTAGAAGGCGATACCAGCAACTTGCTATGGCGCGAGCAATTGCTGCTGGCTTATAGCCCGGCCCTGCTGGATGAAAAGGATAAACGCAGTCCCCAGGCACCAAGGCTGCAACGACTGCTGCGTTATCCACTACTCTATGAGGGTACGCCAGAACACTGGATACGCCTGCTGCAAGACCATGGCATGCTGGGCCAGCCGCACGACTTTGCGCAAAACTACAGCCATGCCGGTTTGCTGGTGCAAGCAGCCGTTGCTGCGCAGGGCGTTGCCCTGCTGCCCGCGGCCATCGCCTGCGAAGACTTGCAGCAAGGCCGCCTGCAAAGGCTGGCAGATGCGCAACTCCGTTCACGCTATTGCTATCGCATTGTGACTGCCAACACCAGGTCAGAAAAGCTCAACAGTTTCATAAACTGGTTGCACGCCGAGATGGTGGACATGCAAAATTACCTGCAAGCCGGTTAGGACGCGCTGTACGCCAGCACCGGCTCATCAGATTTTTTATGCAGCCACGATCTGAGGTGATTTTTTCCAGAAGCCTTGCCTGAACTGGCCGCGCTTCCAGGCAAGGCGCAAGAATACTGCCCCCATCAGCGTCGCCAGAAATAGTGCCAGCACTGATGCTTCTGCGCCAAAGGCACCGCCACTCAGCCAATCAGAACCTGTCATATGGGTTTGCAGCCAGCCCTTGCTCTCCTGGCCAGACACTGCCACGGAAAACACTGCGCCCTGGGTAAAATTCCAGGAGAAATGCATGGCGATACACAGTGCCAGGCGGCGTGTCAGCATATAGGCAGCACCAAAGGCAATGCCCGCTTCCAGTGCAATGGCGATCGAACTGAACAGAGTCGCGCCAGGATTGGAGGCGTGGGCAAAACCAAAGGCCAGTGCCGATATCAGCAATGCGACCACACTACCCAGCGATTCTTCCATCATGCGGAATATCATGGCGCGGAAAAATAATTCTTCCATCACTGCCACCACAATAAAGATGGGTAAATACTTGAGCATCAGCCTGGGGTCATTGTAACCATCAATATGAAACACCCCCAGCAAGAACAAGCTGCCCAGCACCAGGACAAACAGCATGGCACCCAGCACCAGGCCGAGCAGCCATTCTTTCCATACTGAAAAGCCAGCCAGTTCAGTGACCTTGCGTTTTTCTATGACGCGCACATAAAAAGCATAGCTCAGCAAGCCTAGCGTCATGGCTGCCATATTGCGAAACACCATCCAGTCTGGCCCCGGCAAAAATTGCGACATTAATTTTCGTGAGACAAACTGCACGCTGCCGACGATGAATAACGCCAGTAAAAACCTGACGATAGTGTATTGCAAAAGTTTTTGATGCCAGACAGCTTTGCTCATGCCAGGCTTGATTTCCATTGTTGTCATATATCCCCTAGGTTGCCAGTTTTCAGTTGTAGAGTTTTTCTGCCACCCTCATCTGTCATGCATTGTGCGGGGTGACTGACTGGCACTATAAACAGGTGGTATTTTCATTGCATCCTCGATCTGACCAAGCGCCAAATGTGGGGATTAAACGGGAAAATACGCAGATAAATAGCTGGGGGCTGACTCCCGCCAAACCGGGGCAAGATCGAGATGCCAGTCTTGATGCATGCATATCTGTACAGGGTAAATTTTTGCCAGCAATACAATCACTCAGCCTGTATCTCAAGGGCATCTTTATATAGTTTGAGAAACTTGAACATCTTCGGCCACACTTCCCTGGGCTTGAAAACGATGGCGACCTCACGGTTATCGAGCGCTGATTCGGTCAGCACGACATGGTCTTCCACCAGTTTGGCATTGGCAAATTCTTTGGCGTTGACACGGCAAACGGCCTTGAAAAACGGCCCAGCCAGCCATGCTTTAACTTCAGGCGTATCCTGAAAACGCAAATAGCCAACCAAAGAGGCATGGGCCACAGCCACCATGGCAAAACCCAGAGGAAGGTCATCTCTGACGAGGATATACATTTTCATGTCGATGATCACAAAGTCGATTCTGGCGCGCTACTCAGTTTGTCTTGCGCTGGGAAACTGGTCACCAGATACCGTTCAGGATAACCCTCTACCAGTTGCATGAGCTCACCCGCGATGCCTTGCAAATCTTGCCAACTGAGGATTTTGCTGTCGTAGTCACCTTCCTGGATGCCCGGCATGACCATGGCAACCAGGTCAGTCTTGGGTAGCAGGGATACCACACCCTGGGTCCAGGTCGAGAGTGAAGTCAGTTTGTCGGTATCATTATTCTTGAGTACGGTATAGCTGGCAACAAAAATGTCTTCGCCATTTTTTTCATGCAAGGCCTCCAGCAATTCTTTTTGTGAACCATAGTCCTCTGCTCTTTGCGTGGTTTGCAGGTTCAGCAAACGCTCCAGTACATCGGCATTGGCCGGAGTATGGCTGGCGAGCGTGCCATCCCTGAACTTATACATACCTGCTGACACCACCCGGCCTTCTTGCTCCATGCAGTCTTGCGCATGTTCCAGCATTTTTAATTGCGCGCTGATGCTATTGGCAGTACACAGCAAGAGGCGGCCACGGGTGGGCACCATCATGACCGGGTCGCTGCCGCAACCGGCGCGATAGATCAGGTCAGACAGCAGGATGCGTGAAGAATCATAGGCATCTTCCCACACACCGGCGACGACACCATCACCCAGGTCAGTGAAGTGATCACCGGTACGGTCGCGCAGGTTATACAGCGCGATGTTGAGCGCTTCTTCCAGGCTGATGTTCCAGGTCTCGTAATTGCTTTGATTGACCAGGGCCATGGAGTGCTCGGTGTCATAGGCCAGCATCAGCAGGGCATCTTCACCGAAGGGCAACGCAGCTTGCTGATACGACATGGGCTGGTCTTGCAACAGCGAAGTCAGGCGCAGGTACTCGCCCTGGCCACGGGGCTTGAGGCTGGGCATGAGGTGTTCTTTGGCGCTGGCGAAATCGTCAGGTATGCCATTGATCTGCAAACCCGCGGTATATTTCAACAGTACGGTGTCACGCTGGCTTTTGGCGGCAGCGCAATAATCGCGGTAGGCATTGTGCAGGTTGAGGACATGCGAGCCATTTTCACCCACCACCAGGCGGAACTCAGCCTCATCAAAATGCATGGTCTGAGCCAGCCCTTGCGTTCGTGCATACTTGATGACGATCTGGGCAAACTTGTGTGTCGATGGCTTGGACTTGAAAAAATCAAAAAAACCCATGTCTCTCCCTTGCTGCAAACTATCGTAAGATCAGAACAGCCCAGGCCCACAGGCGCAGCACTGTTTCCGTATGATAGCCTCAGTGGCGGGATTTGTGTTTGTTGTATTTGCGGTCCTTCTTAATCGCTCTTCTCCCCATCAGCAATAAAGCAAGGGCGGCAGCTTTCAGCTTTCATTCGAGATCAGTCTTTGACTGATTTGCCTGGACAAGCTATTTCTGGCAGCTTTGTAGGTTTTCATTTCAGTTGTGACCACTCTTGCCACCGGTGCGTGTCCACTACTTCTCACAAGGGTGAAGGAGTCGACTAATTCACTCAGGCTGACTGCCTGATTCTTGAGGCTTTCTGCTGAGGCGGCAGCTTGTTCCACCAGGGCGGCATTCTGTTGTGTCATGTCATCCATTTGCGTAATCGCCTGATTTACCTGCTCTATGCCAGAACTTTGTTCCTGGCTTGCCATGGTAATGTCGCGCATGATTTCGGCTGCACGTTGTACTCCTGTAACAATTTCCTGCATGGTCTTCCCGGCCTCGGCGACGAGCTTGTCGCCGATATCCACCTGCTCGACAGAATCATGAATCAGCGTCTTTATCTCCTTGGCTGCACCGGCACTGCGCTGGGCCAGGTTGCGCACTTCACTTGCAACAACAGCGAAGCCCCGCCCCTGCTCACCAGCACGCGCAGCTTCTACTGCTGCATTAAGGGCGAGAATATTGGTCTGGAAGGCGATTCCGTCAATGACTCCTATGATGTCAGAGATCTTTGACGAGCTGTGCTTGATTGCCCCCATGGTTTCTACTACCTTGGCCACCGCGTGCCCGCCTTTTTCGGCCGTTTTCGCAGTTGTCACCACGATCTGGCTCGCCTCACGAGAGTTTTCTGCGTTTTGCTTAACAGTCGAGGTGAGTTCCTCCATTGAAGATGCTGTTTCTTCCAGTGAGCTTGCTTGCGATTCAGTGCGACCTGACAAGTCAGCATTGCCTGCAGAAATTTCACTTGCACCATTATTGAGGTGCGTAGTGGTCTGACGTATTTGACCGACCAGCAACTTGACATTGGTTTGCAAAACCTTAAGCGCCTGCGCCAGATTGACGACTTCTTTGCTGCCTTGTGTTTTAATGGGATGCGAAAGATCACCAGAACTCATGACCTGTATGTCGTCACTCATGCGCTTTAGTGGCAACAGCAATTCTTGATACAAATGTGCGCTGAAAGCTGCAGACAGCACTGCCACCGCAATTGCCAGCACGTTGACCAGTTGCACACTGCTCGTGTTCGCGGCATAAGTGATCGCCAGCATCAGCAATAGCATCAAGCCAGCAAAGCTAATCAACTTGTTCGCCGCAGTCATTTTCGAATAGAAATTCAGCCATGAAAACGCGCTTCGCTTAACAGCAACACCTTCGCGGATGATCAATGACTTATCCCCATTCTTTAAGGCGCGGTAGGCAGCCTCTGCCGCCCTTACCTGTTCACGACCCGGTTTGACACGAATCGATGTATATCCAATCATTTGACCATTTTTAATAAGTGGCGCGGCATGCGCCTCTACCCAATAGTGGTCACCATTCTTGCATCGATTTTTGACAAGTCCAGTCCATGACTTTCCGCTCTTGATGGTGTGCCAGAAGTCGGCAAATGCTTCAACCGGCATATCTGGGTGGCGCACTATGTTCTGTGGAGCACCTAACAATTCTTCTTCGCTAAACCCGCTTATGCGCACAAAATCATCATTGATATAGGTGATATTACCTTGCAGGTCGGTCTTGGAAACAATGGTTTCCGTTTCCTGCATGATGTATTCTTTATTGGTAACTGGCATGTTGTTCCGCACGACAAAACTCCTTGATATGACCAACTCTACAATTAGTGATTTTGTATTTATTCACATTAAAAACTGCGGCCCTGGAAAACCTGCTCTGCCTTGATTGAGTGCTTTTTCAATAACCGTTCTCAATTCTTGTTCATCGACTGGTTTTTGCAATACAGCTACCGCGCTAGACAGACAAGTTTTTTTGAAATCATCCATGAGCTCGTGCTTAGTGAGGACGATCACCGGTATTTTTTCCCCAAACTGCGCCAGTTTCGACATCACTGCGAAACCTGACATGTACGGCATGTGCAAATCCAACAGGATGCATGTGGGCTGTTTTAAGCGCAGGCTTTGAATAAACAAGCTGCCCGAACTAAAACTCATTGCATCAAACCCCAACGAACGCAGTAAGCAAACCATTGCCTGCCGCGTTTGTGCGTCGTGATCGACGACTGCTATCCATGTAGATTTATTTCCCATAGGCATCATCTTAAAGATCTGGCTTTGTGTGCGGTATTGGACCTTGGTCCAATATCGGGCCAGAATTTGTGACGCTGTGTTAAACGGTGGCAAAAAAAAAGGGACTGCAGATTTCTCTATGCAGTCCCATCAAATGCGATACAACTGACGCGTCTTGCTGCATCGCACCACTTGCTCTTCCATCTTACAGCCTGGATAACGCCCTTCTATTCAGAATTCTTCCCAGTTGCCTTCAGCCGCAGCAAGTCTTTGCATAGGAGCCGCTTTGGTCACCGCACTTTTGATACTACGCACGCTGGCAATTGACGGGGCCTTGATAGCAATGCTGCGCTTGTGAACGACGGGCGCTGTCACCGCCAGCTTCGTTGTATCAATCTTGAATTGCTGGACCAGGTTGGCAAGAGTAACGGCCTGCTCTTGCAATGAACCCGCTGCCGCTGCGGCCTGTTCCACCAGTGCTGCATTTTGCTGTGTCACTTCATCCATTTGTATGACGGCAGTATTGATTTGCTCTATGCCCGATGTCTGTTCTGCACTGGCTGCGGTTATCTCACCCATGATGTCAGTCACATTACTAATACTGTTGACCACTTTGTTCATGGTGATACCAGCTTCATCAACCAGGCGACTACCCACTCCAACCTTTTCAACGGAATCGTCTATCAGTGTCTTGATTTCCTTGGCGGCAGATGCACTACGCTGTGCCAGGTTGCGTACTTCGCTGGCCACTACAGCAAAGCCACGGCCTTGTTCTCCAGCGCGTGCTGCTTCAACTGCTGCATTGAGCGCCAGTATATTGGTCTGGAAAGCTATTCCGTCAATGACGCTAATAATATCGACGATTTTTTTCGATGAAGTATTGATATCGCCCATCGTGCTGACAACCTGGGCAACTACCGCACCACCCTGTAAGGCGACTTCACTGGCCGCGATGGCCAACTGGTTTGCCTGGCGGGCATTGTCAGCATTTTGTTTGACAGTAGAAGTCAATTCTTCCATGGATGAGGCTGTTTCCTCCAGTGCCCCCGCCTGTGACTCGGTGCGGGATGACAAATCCATATTGCCAGTGGCGATTTCTGACGATGCTGTCGATATCGTTTCTGTCCCCTGACGAACCTGTCCAACAAGATGCGCCAGGCTATCGTTCATTTCTTTCAAGGCTTGCATCAACTGACCTGCCTCATTTTGCGCATGCACCTCAATCTGGCTGGTGAGATCGCCCTCTGCCACACTCTGCGCCACCTGTATCGCTTTTTTCAAGGGAGTGGTAATGGCGCGAGTGCTGCTCCAGGCAATTCCTACACCGACGACCATGGCTGCCACCGTCGCAATCATCATGAACATCAAGCTCGCCTGATAGGCATCCTTTGCTTCGACTTCATCCTGCTTGTTTTCTGCCTCTTCGTGCAACATGAATTCATGCAAGGCGTCCTGCCACTTTGCGTTGACCGGGACAACTTCTTTCAGAAGAAAATCAATTGCTGCGTCTCTGTCGGTTTTCACCATCTCAAGAAATTTATCATTAAGTGGCCGCACTACCTGTTGGTTTTCTTTTATTTTTTGCATGAAGCCTTTACCCGCTTCGTCTTGCGGCATCTTTTCAAGTTCTGCAAATGCCTTGTTATACTGTGTACGTGCTTCGTCGATTTTCTTGTGTTGCTCGTTCGCGAGGCTCTCATCTTTCAACAAGGCTATCGTTGTCATCACCCTCGCAACGACATGTACAGAGCTGGCCATGCTATCCAGATGATGTATTTTAGCAACATTGACATCGACAACATGATGTAATGCTTCGTTGGATTTGTGCATGCCACGAATACCTAGCAGCGCGACGATCGCCAGTATGCCAAGCAACAGGCCAAAGCCTATGCCAAGTTGCTGGCCTATCTTCAGGTTGGATAATTTCATTTAACGCCTCCGGCTAAGTGTGTACTGCTAGATTGCAGTTTGGATTAAGTATTTGTTTGTCAAATTGTATTAAGGCTGTGGCTATTACAGAGAACAGTTCCTGGTCGTGTACGGGTTTTTGCAACACAGCTATGGCGTGGGCGAGATCGCTATTTCTTTGCCTCTTTCCAACATCCTGCCCCGTCAGGATGATGACGGGCAGCTCAGGCTGCAATTGCGCCAGCTTTTCTATAACAGCAAAACCAGACATGTCAGGCATGTTCAGATCAAGCAATACACATGCAGGACTACGCAAACGCAAGCCATCAAGAAAAGCTTTGCCTGATATGAAGGCGTGTGCTTCCAGTCCAGCCGAACGCAATAAGCGCAGCAGTGCGCGACGTATTGCTTCTTCGTCATCGACCACTGCTATCCATGTAGTTGTATTTCCCATGAGCATCATCTTAGTAGAGCAAAGACGATGACACTATTGGACCTTGGTCCAATATGAAGTGTGCAATTGTTAAACAGCGTTAGACAGCCGGGAGTGGCTGATTGGAGGTTGCTGGCCTTAGCCCTTGAGTTTTTCCAGCATATGGATCAGCGCAGCCACGGACGTCACGTCCATCTTGCTCATCACTTTGGCGCGATGCACCTTGATGGTTTTTTCGACGGTGCCAAGTTCGGCGGCAACCTGTTTGTTGAGTTTACCCTCAACCAGCAGGTACAACACTTCAAGTTCACGTGGCGTCAAGCTGTTAAGTCGGGCTTGTATTACTTGCTTCTCTGCGCTGGCAAGTCTCGCTAAGCGGTTGCGTTCAAAGGCGGTCTGTACCGCAGCCAACAGTTTGTCGGCATCCACGGGTTTGGTCAAAAAGTCTTGCGCGCCCAGCTTCATGGCAAGCACGCCTGTGTCGATACTGCCATGCCCCGTCAAAAAGATAATGGGCAGGTCGCTCCCCATTGCTGTGAGCTTGCCTTGCAATGCCATGCCGTCCATATCTGGCATGGCCAGGTCCAGCACCAGGCAGCCAGCTTTGCTGGCATTGCCGCTGTCCAGAAAAGCTTGTGCCGATTCGAACGTGACGGCACTTACACCAGCAGATTGCAAAAGGCGCGCCATTGCCTTGAGTACTGCGGGTTGGTCATCGACAAGGAACACGTTGGCAACTTCTGTCATGTTGCAGCCTCTTGTGCGGCAGGCAGATGAAAACGAAAACTGGCTCCTGAACCTGCATGACTATCATGGTTTTCACACCAAAGCTGGCCACCGCTCGCTTCAACAATGTTTTTGCAAATCGATAAGCCCAGCCCCATACCATTCGCCTTGGTGGTGTAAAAAGCCTCAAATACCTTGTTGCCGAGGTGTTCTGGCACACCAGGTCCATGATCATTGACACTGACCTCCACCCTGTTTTCTGGTGTCAAGCGGGTGCTGATTTCTATGATGCGCTGGCTGGCATCCAGATCCGCAACAACTTCACTGGCATTCATGACCAAGTTGATCAATACTTGCTGCAATTGCACAGTGTCAGCACTTACATGCGGTAAGTTGTCGTGCAACTCAGTCAATAAGGTGATGCCCTGGTTGATCATATCGTTGCGCAGGATGTGCAGGGCTTCCAGCACCAGTTTATTGATATCAACGCTGTGCTGTTCATGACTGCGCTTGTCAAACAATCGACGCAAGCGCCGGATAATTTCGCCAGCGCGCTTGTCTTCATCAACAATATCCTGCAGGATTTCGCCCAGCTCTTGCATATCCACATTGGGACTGGCCAAAAACCGCTGCGCTGCCTGGGCATTGCTGAGTATCGCGGTCAGTGGCTGGTTCAACTCATGGGCCAGGGCGCCTGACAATTCACCCATGGTCGCAACACGGGCCAGGTGCATGACTTCCATACGTTTTTGCCCCAGTTCCAGTTCAGCTTCCCTGCGGGCAGAAATATCCACTGTCACACCACGGGTCAGCAATGGTTTTTGCTGCTCGTCAAACTCCACCTGCCAGACTACCGCCAACCATCGCTCTGCCTCGCCAGGTGGTGTCACCCTGAACTCGGCCTGATATCGCGGCGCTTGAGCTTCCCTGTAATCGCCAGTAGCACTTTCTATCTGGCGACGGTCTGCAGGATGGATGCGTTGAATCGCCATTTCCAGACTTAATGGCTCGTCCTGACTAAATCCAAAATGTCTGCGCCATTCAAGAGAAGCCCACAATTCACCCGTCCTGAGATCGCGTATCCAGGTGCCGATATTGCTAATATCGCTCGCCATGGTCAGACTTAACTGGATGGCGCGCACATCATTTTCCCGCACTTGCAAGCGCTCTGACAATTGTAATTCATGGGCACGCCGCTGGCGTTCGGTTTCGGTAATGTCACGGATGATGGCAATCGCGGTATCCTGACTGCAAGGCACGACCCTGACTTCAAACTGCATTTCTCCCCTGCCCGCCACCGGCAGGTGATGGCGAAACTCTTGCAGCTTCCCGCTCTCCAGTGCCTGTTCTATCGCATTCATATACTGACTGGCGACGTGCGCTGGCAACACGTCAGCAACTTTCGACTGCAAAAGCTGCTCCCTGCTTTGTAGCATCATCCCAGGGTCAGGCGCATGCACATCAAGGTGACGGCCATCGCGGTGGATAGTGAAAATCAGGTCTGGGATGGCACGCACCAGCGCGCGGTTTTTGGCTTCACTATCGACCAGTGCCTGTTGCGCCCGCTTTAACAAAGTGACATCGGTCACCAGAACAAAAAAGCCTTTTACAACATCGTCGACTTTATGCGCTATATACTGCGCCCAGGTATATCCACTCTCTCCATTAGCTTTGATAAGGGTGCGTTCAAATTGCTGGTCAACCCCAGTCAAGACAGCCTTAATATAGGCGATATTCTTCAAGAACAACTCTTCGCCCAGTAAATCCTGCATGCGTATGCCCTGCATTTGTTCGGGCGTGCGGCCAAACCAGCTTAAGTATTGATGGTTGGCATAGGTACAGCGCAAGTCAGAATTCCAGTAAGCCACCAAGCCCGGTACATTCTCCGCGACCACATTGGCAAAATACTGGCCCTCGGCCTGAGTCATCAGCTGCCCCTGCCGCCCAGTGATATCCTTCATTTGCATGCCAAGACAGGATTGTTGGCCATTTACTTGCAGCAAAACCATCTCCAGGCGCAAAATGATCAGTTTGCGATCTGCCCTTATCGCTCTTAGTTCGCAAGCAGATGGCCCTCCCAGTGTTTGTAATTCAGCGAACTGAGTATCAAGGATCGCATGATCCTCAAAGACAAATTTCTGCAATTGCATACCATTGAGATCTTCTGGTGTAGTACCTAGCAAATCCGCTGCTGCCAGGTTTGCATACATCACCATGCCATACACGCTGGTGATCATGCAGGGCGTTGGCAGATGCAGCAAGAAATGCTGGTAAAGATCTTGTCCGGTCGACTGAGACTGCAAGGCGAGTTTAAGGGCAAGATTTTCTTGTTCAAGTTGCTCAAGTCGCGCAAGCAAGTCTTGCACCACGGCATCGTCAACATGCGAATCTGGATTTGTATTTATTTGCATCAGCACCGGGTAGAGTGTGTCGTTCAGCTTTGCATCAAAGAAATTTGCGCGACTTGCCTTACATCAAACTGCAGTACAAACTTGTTGTCAGACAAGTATGCAGCAATAGTATGCTTACCCTACAGCTTTTGCAATATATGACAATTACCGCCCTCGCCCACTGGTCTCTACAATAATCTCGTTATCGCACCTGTCCACCTGACGGTTAAAGCCTTCTGCATCACCTATCAGTTTAGCCAGGCCCTTTCCTGTCTCAAAACTGGTCGGCAGCTTCAGACGTATCTCTTGCAGGTATTTGCCATTGGCGCAACTGAGCATAAAGTTCTGAGCCAGCTTTTCACCTTCCTGCTTTTTGATCATTTCGAAGAACTCTTTCACAGAAAATGACTTGCCGGCATGCTCAAGAATAAATTTGCCAACCGCAGAATTATTCACCTCCTCCACAGCCGCAGCAGCGGTTTTGAAATAGCTATCTGCATCGCGCGCCTGGCAAGTACCATGCTTGTTCCACTCGTACTCACCAAACTTGCTTTCAAACTGAAAATTCGGCATCCACTTGGCGATGCGCTTGACTGTGTCTGCAGTGAGCTTCATAGGTTCCTTCGAGCAGTTGCCGTAATTGATGCCACACTCCTTTTTATTCGGCCACAGACCATGCAAAGTCAGATTATTGATCTTCAGTTTTCCGCTGTTGATGGCATCACATTCCGGCTTCTTGCCGCGATAGGCAAAGTGTTCGCAAAAGCCTGGTTGCCAGGTGATGGCCAGCACATAACTGTCTTCCTGGTTTGGCGTGCTGCACATGGTCTGCCGGTCTGCTTCCCTGGTTGCCTTGGCCCGACCGGCTGGCGCATTTTCTTGTGGCACCTGATCGAGCTGCGCCGTACCACAGTCACGGGCCACCCAGCGCAAACTGGGGTTGGCGCCGTCCACATCCACCCGCAACCAGCTAAAGTCACCCGGCTTGTTGATCTCTTTTACCGCATAGCTCTTGCCCACTGTCGTGCGTACTGTACCGGGATTAGTTTGCTTGTTGAACGAGGCATACAATTCACAAGACTGGTTGGCAATAAAACTGCCATTGACCGGCTCGCTCGCCAGAGCAGTGCATGCAAAAACGCTTGTGACAATCAACAGGCTGAGGTGCGGGTAAGAAAGTTTCATGATGATCTGGTGCTTGTATGGGGTAATGGTGAATCAGGTATTATTTGCGGGGAATGCGGTTCGCGTCAAATCCACACCATTCAGATGCCTTCAGAAACAGCGCCGTAAAACCCGCCAGTGAGAACTTATACACTAGCGCGGGTGTGCGGCTGGCCGGTGTTTTACGCAACACGCTCACCGTCGTGGCGCTGCGCATGAGGTTGATAGCATCAGCCGAAGAAGCCTCATTCAATACTGCCCAGGGGCGATAGGTCTGCCCCTTTCTCGACTCTATCATGGTCCGTACATCGTCAAAGCTGGTTTGCTGCCCATCGTCAAACTGAAAAATAAATTCATCCGTGGTCGTCGTGACATAATTGCCACCCGAAGGATTGAATTCTTCAAAAAACACCGTGCTATACCCGCCAGGATAACTATCCACAAAAAATGCCTCCTTGATGCCATTGCCCCCTGCCATCAAGATGCAATGCTTGACGCCTTGGCATCACGCTCACTGAACATATACCAATCCTTGTAACTGGCCGTTTGCTCAGCAGCAGCCAAGGCTGGCAAGGCAGCCAGGCCCAGACAATTAGCCAGCCAACAGTTCAGGATCAGGCGAAGATAGTTTCTTGTTTTCATATTGTTCGTTTCCAATGGCAAGGGATCAATGACGAGCGACAGTATACCGCCGCCCTCTCAAGGAAATGGAAAACCTGACTCAAGACTGCATCGGACAAGAATATTTCGCTATGTGCACTTGACGGCGAAACTACAGGGCAGCAGAGATACCGGGGAATTTAACTTAAATACACCAATCAATTGGAGCGGGTGAAGGGAATCGAACCCTCGTATGAAGCTTGGGAAGCTGCCGTTCTACCATTAAACTACACCCGCGAGAGCCTTATTCTACGGGGGTTTTAGCAGAATTGGCAACCCCCGTTTTTCCCGCAATTATTACAACTTTCCCGCAATTATCGGGTTGGCACTACTATTTTACCTCTGCGCAGATAGTGCCTGCGAGTGGTTTTTACGTCGTCATGGCCGAGCAAATCAGCGGCCTTCTGTTCGCCCAACAAATCAGACGTATCGTCGGCAGCCTTTGCGCGCAGATCATAAAACCAAAAATTGATGATAGAGCTTTCAAGTTCTGGGTTTTCGGCGACGGCCCGGTCCCTTGCTTCATGGAAATGATTTCTTAGTACCGCTTGTGTCAGCCGTTTGCCTTGGGTATTAATGAGCAAAGCGCCACTGGCGATAGTGTATTCATGTTTACGGCGATGTATCCTGTTAATCACTTCCTTTAGTTGCCCCTGAATAACAACTCTTAAGGGCTGTTTGGTCTTCGCTTGCTTTATGATCAGATGCCCAGACACAATATCGTCCTCCGTCATAGACAAGGCATCTGCGGGGCGCTGTCCAGTCAGATAAGCCAGTTCCATCGCATCCTTTAGTGGCTCACTGGCATGCTTATAGACCAGGTTAAACAGGTCATCAGAGATATACACCGTCCGCTTGTCTAATTTGTGCCCTCGGATACCCTCACAGGGGTTTTGCGCGTCTGTATAGCCCCAGCCACGCGCATTATTAAAGATGGTTGAAAAAAGCCGCTTACACCTGTTTGCAGTCGTTGGCGTTGATCTATGCTTGTCGAGAAACTTGCGGATATGCACCGGCTTGATTTCATCAAGTGGCGCTGTGCCAAAATAGCTCTCGACATGCTTTATATCGTACTTGAAAATTTTCTGGGTGTTGTCTGCTTGTTTTGGCAGTTCCTCGTTCCTGTAGCGATCAATGGCCGCTTGCATAGTCGGCCGTTCAATGTTTGCTTGGATGCGAAGTTCACTATATTTTTTTAAGGCAAGGAAGTAGTCCTTGCCGAGTGGGATTTCCTTCCGAGGCTTGCCACCCATATCAAGAGTGTAATAGATATGCGGCCCCTTTACGCGCCGCAACATACCGATTGGAAGATCAAAATTTTTTGTGCGAATTCTAGCCATAATTAGTCAGGTGGTTGCCAGGTTGGTTTTTTAATCTCTTCTTTTTTTCCATCAATTGCAGACATGGGAACTACTGGCCGGCCACACGCATTGATGAAAAATCGAATACCCATTTTTTGCAGTGCCAGAATCTGTTGCGACTTCCATTTTTTCCCGGTCAACTCTGCGAGTTCTTTAGAAGGTAGAAATGTGCTCATGTATTTTTCTACCTTGTTCACTTGGATAAAAAGCCATTGTCAGCCAATGCACGGGCAAGCTGATTGCCTGCATTCAAGGTAAATTCCGCATCACTAGCACTTGGCAACGTCAAGCAAAAATTTGCCATAGAGTCAGAGCGCAAAAAGACAGCCAATGCCCGCGCCTCTGCCTCATTCATATACGATATCAGCTTAATTATCCTCATATTTCCCCCATCGATTCAGCCACAATTGCGGCTACTGTTTCAGCATCGATACCCAACAGCCGGGCAACTTCATCAAAGCGGGCTGCGTTCGCCTTACCTGGCGCATAAGTGACGGCATACGTCTGCAAAATACGGTGTTTGGCCACAATCATTTTTCACCTCGCCATGGTTTGACAGTGACGCCACATACGCCAAAAAAGTCATAGACCGCGCCAAATACAGCGCAGGCGTCCTGAGCAATGGCGATGTACTCACAATTGCTTGTGACCGTTCTTACATAGACTTGAAAGCTCATATTTCGTCCTTTCTTTGGTTATTTTTCAGTCTGGAAAATCCAGCATTTGACTGATGTGGAAGGGGTGGCCATGGGCGATTGCGTGCTGCGGATCACGCTGTTGACAACCCTGTTTGTTTCTACAAACTTGCGGCGGCTGCTGGTCTTAAGCACCTTCTTCAAGTCGCGCAAAAGCGGCACCTGCTGACGTTTCTCCGTTGCTACCTGCATGAAGTGATTTAAATTGACGGCAATAAAGCCAGGGTCACGCGAATGATTCAAGATCGACATATCCCCGTTATCCAGATAATCAAACGCCTCCCAGAATTCCTGCACCAGCACATGGTCGCTATTGATTACCTGCTGACGTTCCTCGGCCATGGTTACGATCTGGGCTTTTAAAGCTGCCTGCTGCGATTCAGGCAGCTTAACCACCAGCGCCAGGGCATCAGCCAGCGCCAGCATTTGCGCGTGGGTTTCCACCAGGCGCGGCATCTTGATATTCTTGTTCTGGCGCAGCTCTTTTAGATACATAGGGGTATTGGTACCCACCAGCTCCATGATGGCCTTCTCGCGTTTGGTAGCGGCCAGAATGAAGCCTGAAACCTGTTCCACAGACATATACTTCAGCTTGTCCGCTGCCTCTCCGGACGCCGCCGTCTGCGTAGAACGGTCAAAATACAAATGCACAATCCGCGACAAAATCGCCTCGGACGCATTCACCGGGTTATTTTGCGAAATCACGATAGATCCCCGGAAAGGCGGCTCGTAGGTCTCATTGCCACCCGTCGCCATACCCCTGGCACGCATGCTGCGGCCGTTATAGGCCGTCTTCAGCTCGTCCCAATCAAATGACTTCACATGGCTTTTGTCTTCCCCCATGCGCTCGCGGTCAGATTCAATCAACACCACCGGCAAACAAGACACTTGCCCAAAATTACGCGCCCGCGCAGCAAGGCTAGACTTTGCCGGGTCAAAGCCCTCATACCCATTACGGCCAAACAGCTTCCACAAGAATTCAATCAAGGTTGATTTACCGGCCCCGGCTTCGCCCACCACCTCAAGAAAAGGGTAAGACGATTGTTTAGACCTGATCTGCTCCGCAAACAGTGATCCAAACCAGAAAGTAAGCGCCACCAGCCCCTTGGCACCAAAGGCCGTCCAGATCAGGTCAAGCCAGTCTGTACGGTATTCATGACGGTCGCGGTTAATGGTCAGGTTGACAGACTTATTCAAAGACTTGATCGACAGCTTGCCGATATCAAAGAAATCCTCGCTGTTCACCTCATTCAATACGCCGTCTTTCATCGCCACATCACCCAGCACATAGCAACCATGTTCAAGGCTGTAGCCGATGTAATCGATGGTATCCACGCGCTTGATGTTGTAAAGCT
>NZ_JACOFX010000019.1 GCF_014284125.1 Undibacterium umbellatum
CAGTCGGTGTATCTATCGATGCTGGTGCATTGACAGCACAATCTGCTCTGGACGTCACACTGGCCCGTGGCGCCAACTTCCTGAGCCTGGGCGCTGGTGCAGACCGCGTTGTATTGCTGGGTAACTACATCGCTGGTACCTATGCAGTCACAGAGAACGGTGTTTCAATCAATGCACAGTCCACAGTCAATGCAGTTGCTCGCGTTGTTACAGACACGATCAACCTGGGTGCAGGTAACGATACACTGGTTACTTACGGTGCGATCAACCTGGCTGGTGCACAACTGTCCAACATTGAAAACATCACAGCAAATTCAGCAGTCGTCATCACAGCAAGTCAATATGCGGCATTAATCGCTGCGCGTGCGGCATTGAACCTGTCTGGTCCTGTGCTGACATTCACTGGCGCAGGTCCGCATCAACTGACGATTGTGGATGATGTGGCGGGTGTGAATAATATTGATCTGTCCTTTGTTACAGTGACAGGCGGTACTTTGGTATTCGACGTAACGTCTTCTTCCAATGCAACGGGTGGTGGTGTGAATAACACGACGACATCGAACGCAATCGGTACATCCGGTGGTGCTACTGCGACTGCTGGTACTGTTGGTACTGGACCTTCAAATGGGGGTGGTCAGGCATTGGCCCCTATCGCCCTGACAGCTGGCGGTACATTTAACAGCACAGCAGGCGTGAACGACAACTTCACCGGTGCAGCAGCCGCTTTTGTTGGCACGACCATCAATGGTAATAACGGTGACGCCGACACGATCACCTTCACGGGTGGTGGCAGCCTTGTTATTGGTGGCGGCAATACCATTACCAACATCAAGACAGTCACAATAGACAATACATCGTCTGATGTGTACTTCAACGTGGCAACGGCTGGTGTTACTACTGTCAACGGTGGCTCTGGTAATGACCGCGTGTACCTGGCCAACTCTGGCAACTCCATGCTGGCCGGTAATGTCAACCTGGGAGCAGGTAACAATACCCTGACCATGGAAGGCAAGACTTACAGTGGCACTTTCACTGCAGGCGCTGGTACATCTGATATCCTGAGCCTGGTCGCATCATCCAATATTGCTGGTGCGAATATCTCCGGGTTCGAAAGCCTGGTGGTTGCCAGCAATGCTGGTATTACTTTGTCTGCGGCTCAATACAGTGCTTTCACCGGCATCACAGCGACAGGTACAAATGCCTTCACATTCTCTACGGCAGGTACTATCGCTGGTAACGCGACTGTAGAAAATTATGTACTTGCAAATGGCGCAAATACCTTCACTGGCGCGGCTGGCTTGATTTCTGTCACTGGCGGTACTGGTGTCGATACGTTCAGTGTGGGTGATGCAATCATCACGGCAACTGTTGCAGCGAATGGTATCAACGGTGGTGCTGGTGCGGATATCCTGAACGTTGGCGCTGTTACTGCTGCGCTGGATATGTCTGCCAAAGTAACCGGTGTTGAAACCGTGAATGTGACTGGTGGTACTAACGCCGCATGGACTGTGACTAATGAAAACGGTGCTGGTGTGACTTTGAACTTCACCAAGTCTGCTTCTACGGCAATCAATAACGTCATCCTGGGAACTGGTGGTCAGACCCTGAATGTTCTGGGTACTGGTACCGGTGCAACCACCATTACCGGCGGTACAGGTGTTGATACTATCAATCTGTCTACAACTACAACTGGTGTTGATACGATCGATGTAACTTCTGCAGGGACACGTTCCAACATCGGTTCTATCGATACAGTGGCAAACTTCAAAGTTGCTGGCTCTGACGTATTCAAAACAGGTACAGCAGCAACAACATTGAACGCACTGAACATCGCTAACGCTGACGTAGCAACTTTGGCAGCAGCAATCGCCACAGCAGCAACAGCAGCTGGCGCGACTCTGGCAGCTAACACCCAGGCTTACGTCATCACTGTAGCTGCTGGTACAGCAGCTGGTACATATGCTTTCCAAAACATCGGTGGCACTGTAGGTACAGTTGACGCAACTGACTTTATCGTTAAAATCACTGGCGCAGGTTCCATCGTCGCTGGCGACTTTATCGCTTAATTCGGTTGGTAATAGCAGGAGGGTAATCCTCCTGTAAAGTGATAAAAAAACGAGCCCGGCACTGCAAAGTGCCGGGCTCGTTTGTAACTAAAGTCACCATTCATAGATACAATAAAATTGCTGCGTATTTGCATGTGAAGCATCACAATCACGGCACCGCCATTCAGCGATTTCTCATGCATTTATTCCCTTATTCATTTGCTTTAGTGATGCAGTCTATAGTCTGCTCCATACTTGCCTGCCTGACGCTGGTAGTTGCACCAGTTCATGGCACTGAGAGCGAAAGGGCAGTTGATGCAAAAAACTGCAGAAAATTAATACCTGATGAATATCAATGGCAAGCACTGGACTGGTCGCATCTGTGGGCAGCAGACTTACCGCGCGAATTAAAGATTTTCCCTGAGCAGCAACCAGACTGTGCTGTGCATGCGGGAATCTGTGCTGATGCAAAAAGCAAGAAAACCATAGTGGTCGATGTGGACGTGTTTTTCAAAGACTCTGCCATCTGGAATAAGCCTGAGCAACTGCGAGCCTATATGGCGCTCGTCAACCGTTATTACCAGCAGGCGCGCATTGGTTTCAATTTCAAATTCCGTCCGGCAAGTGAGCTGCCAGCCTGGACTGAAAATCGCAATCAACTGACAGTGATTTTTGCCTCAGCCATGCCCGCACCGGCAGGTAAAGTTGCGGATGCATTTGGCAATTTGCCCGCAGGCAAAGCAGTGTTTAACGATGTACTCATGAAGCGCCAGGAACGACATGCCAATCCCTATTTCATCATGGGCAAACCGTTAGGGCATGAACTAGGGCACGTACTAGGTCTGGCGCATACGCAGGACATAGCTTTATTGATGACACAGGGCACTTCATCGCAAAACGCACTTGATATATTGCCTGAACAGGCATTGATCATGCGGGTCATGGCATTGCAGCGTTTTGGTGGCAAACTCGATTCCGTGATTGCATGCCACTAAGGAAATGTAACGCTGAATAATTTGTCATTTCATTATTTTAGCAGAAACACCTCCCGTGAAATGCCCTTGAGCAATGCTTGCAAAGGTGCTTAAGATGGACGAAAAAGGTAAAATGCCGGTATTCCGTCACTGCGAGCTACCATGACTGCCCCCACTTCAAGCACTTCCCCGCAACAAATCACGATTACCCGTCCCGATGACTGGCATTTGCATGTGCGCGATGGCGCAGCACTGGTCAGCGTGCTGCCGCATACGGCAGCACAGTTTGCCCGTGCCATCATCATGCCAAATCTCAAGCCGCCAGTCACGACGACTGAACAGGCGGCCGCCTATCGTGAGCGCATACTTGCTGCCTTGCCAGCAGGCATGAGTTTCGAACCGTTGATGACCCTGTACCTGACAAATAATACGCCCCCAGATGAAATTCGTCGCGCCAAAGACAGCGGTTTCGTCCATGCCGTGAAACTATATCCGGCTGGTGCCACTACCAATTCAGACGCCGGTGTGACCGACCTCAAAAATTGCTACAAGACTCTGGAAACCATGCAGGAAGTTGGCATGCCCTTCCTGGTGCATGGTGAGGTTACGGATGCCGAAATTGATTTGTTTGACCGTGAAGCCGTGTTCATCGATCGCGTCATGCAACCATTGCGCAAGGATATGCCGGAATTGAAAGTAGTGTTTGAACATATCACCACCAGCGATGCTGCCGCCTATGTGGCAGAGTCCGGCGGCCCGATTGCCGCGACGATTACACCCCATCATTTGCTTTACAACCGCAATGAGATTTTCAAAGGTGGTATACGCCCGCATTATTACTGCCTGCCTGTACTCAAGCGTGAAACCCACAGACAGGCGCTGGTTAAAGCCGCCATCTCGGGCAGCAAGCGTTTCTTCCTGGGTACAGATTCGGCCCCTCATGCCAAGGGTTTGAAAGAACATGCCTGTGGTTGCGCCGGTTGCTACACCGCCCTGCATGCAATGGAATTGTATGCTCAGGCTTTTGAGCAAGCTGGCGCGCTTGATCAACTGGAAGCATTTGCCAGTTTCAATGGCCCCGACTTTTATCAATTGCCGCGCAATAGCGGTAGCATTACCCTGGTGCGCGAAGACTGGCAAATGCCGGCTGAATTGCCATTCGCCGATACCACCATCGTGCCGCTCAACAGTGGTGAAACCCTGCACTGGAAAATGCGCGTCGCCTGAACTTTGCCTGCATTTTCATGACACCACGTTTCTTTGATGACATAGACTGGTCGCAAGCCTGGTTTGCCGCTGTACGCGAAGAGGCGCAAGGCTTGCTGGCGGCAGATGACTGGCGTGCGCAACTCAATCAGTCTGCCGGGCAGTCTGGATTGAGCAATCATCTTGAACTGCCACTACGCTTTATTACTCAGGAAGAATTGCCCGAAGGCACAGCGTATGAAGCACATATCAGCGCGACCGGTCTGGTGCCTACCCGCGAGAATCTCCATGATTTTTTCAATGCTCTGGTATGGCTGACTTTCCCCGCCATCAAGCGTCAATTGAATGCGCTGCAGGCAGCGCAAATTGCAGCTTGTGGCATAGGCAAGTCTCGCGGCCCGGCGCGGGATGCTGCTACCATCTTTGATGAGAATGCTGCCTTGCTGGTGGTTGCCGATACGGCGGAGGGGGCCAACCTGATCACGGCCCTGCGCGCCCATGCATGGCAGGATGCCTTTGTCACGCAGGCAGAAAAATTTGGACGCTGTGCAGAGGTTTGGTGTTTTGGCCATGCCTTGATGGAAAAACTGGTCAACCCCTATAAAGCGATTACTGCCCACACTTGGGTAGTGACGGTAGCACCAGCGTACTTCGAACTGGATGGCCCAGGCCGACGTGCATATATTGACAAAATGGTCGCTCAGCAATTGGCAGAGCGAGCTTTGACAACGGCAGACTACACACCTTTACCTGTCCTTGGTCTACCAGGCTGGTGGACGCAGCAAGATGCTGCTTTTTATGCCGATCAACAAGTTTTCAGGGCAAAACGCCAGAGTTGAGTCTGGCGGTTCACTGTAAGCATACCCAGGATTGATTAAGCAGCAGCGCTGGTTTGCAAGATCTGGAATAACTGATCCTTCAGACTGACACGTATTTTCTTCAAACCTTCCAGTGCTACATCGCCCAGATGTTCGGCACCATTTTCTGCACGATTGATGGCTTTATCAGTTTCATCATATTCGTTAAACAATTTGGCGAAATGCGCGTTGCCAGTTTTTAATTCGTGTATGGCTTGCTTGTATTCCGGAAATTCTGAAGACAGGGGGTGATGATCTACTTGCATGGACTTCCTTCTAGGGTTGTTGTGGTAACGAGGAGAAATTTCCTTGTCTTCATACTAAGCGTATGGAGCCTCGCCTTGATGATCTACATCAAGGCGAGTCAAGAAATTTTTGTTGACGTTCCTGCTTGCCTCAGTGAAATGTGAATCAACAAGTATGGCGACGATTTCAGGTAGAATAATTGTGTAATGCGATACGCCTTGGAACGATCATCGCAATAAGACAGATTGCTGCATCACTCACAGCCAGCACCAAGGTGCGGGCAAGTTCTGCCGTAAGGCAGTCAGGCTAAACCGGGACTGGCCACTGCCATGCTCAGCAAGCATACACATCATCCAGAGTCACCAGATCAGCGTGGTCATGCACGTCAGCTAACCTTGTCCTTGCGCAATGCTATTGTACTTGGCATAGGTCTGGGCATACTGATACCCGCTATTTTGCTGGGAACCATGTTGGCCAGCGATAGCTATCAGCGCGAATTTGACGTCCGTGTGCGGAGCCCGCTCAAACAATATGCAGGCATGCTGGAACAAACCATGCCTGTGCCTTTATGGCAAGTCGATGCCACCAGTGCACAGAGTTTTGTCAATTCTGTCATGCTTAATCCAGATGTTGTGCGCATCGTTGTTGAAGACGCAGCGCTGGGTCGCTTCGTGCATGCCGAACAAGCAAATGTGCAGAAACAGGGTTTGCTCAGCGAAACCCGTGACATTCGCAAGGATGGTGCGGTCATAGGGCGCGTCACAATAGAAATGAGCAGTCATTTGATGGAGCAGGAATTCCTGAAAAAATTCCTCAAGGGCGGGTTGGCCATCCTGGTGCAATTACTGATTTCCTTTTTCTTGTTGTGGCTGTTATTCCAACGACGCATGATGCGCCCACTGCAGCAATTGCAGCGCGATGTGGATCGTTTGGGGCAAGGGCAACTGGCCGATGCTGTCAGTGTCGCCAGGGCAGATGAACTTGGTAGTCTGGCCCTTGGTGTGGATTCCATGCGTTTGCGCCTGGGTGAATTGATGCACGAGCAAGCCAGCCACAATGCTACGCTGGAACAACGTGTTGAGGACCGCACCAGGCAATTGCATGCCTCGAATCAGGAGTTGCGGACAGCACTGGAGGACCTCAATACTGCGCATGCTGAAATTCAGCGCAGTGACAGGCTGGCAGCACTTGGCTCTCTGGTGGCAGGTGTGGCACATGAACTTAATACGCCAATTGGTAATTCTGTCACCGTGGCCAGCACCATCCATGACCTGAGCCGGGAATTCAATAAAGAAATGGAACAGGGTGTTACCCGTGCAGCCTTACAAAATTATGTCGACAATAATCTGGCGGCCAGCGATATTTTGTTGCGCAATCTGCATAGCGCTGCTGAGCTGATAGGCAGCTTCAAACGTGTGGCTGTGGATCGCACCAGCGCCCAGCGCCGCGTCTTCCTGCTGGATGAAGTGATCAGGGAAATCCTCCTGACCATAGGTGCAGGCATCAAGCGAAATGTGTATGAAATACGCATGGATATTCCGCCGGAAATACGCATGGATGCCTATCCAGGATTATTGGGGCAGATCATCAGCAATCTCATCAATAATGCGATCCTGCATGGGTTTGAAGGGCGCGAAAACGGGCTCATCGATGTCAGTGCGCGCTTGCTTGATACTGAGCCAGCGTCAGTGGAATTGAGTGTCAGAGACAATGGCATAGGGATAGCAGGGGCCAATCTGGGACGCATCTTTGATCCCTTCTTTACGACCAAACTTGGCCAGGGGGGGAGTGGCCTGGGCTTGAATATAGTCTATAACCTTGTCAGCGACGTATTGGGCGGTAGCATACACGTTGAAAGCCAGCCAGAAATAGGCAGCAGTTTCATCATGCAATTGCCCCTGTGTGCTCCTGGTCATGAAGACATGGGCAGGCGTTTGCTATAAATTCAGTGCGCAGTTTTTGCCACGTCCGACCAGCCCTGTGGGCAATTTACCTGCGACGACAATTTTTGATATTCACCAGACGCACGCAGTTTTTTCAAGCCTGCATTAAAAGCCGCGACCCGGCCAGCACTGCTCGGCAAACCCCGTGACATCATCAGGTGAGTGGTGAAACTGTCTGTCATCAATTTTGGGTGCGCAGACAATTGCGCTGCGTCAGCCGGGGAAAAATTGCGTGCCAGCAAATCACAGGTGACATTTCTTTCCATAGGGGCGATATCCACGCGTTTTAACAACAGCAGGCGCAGGGCTGCCATGTCGTTTGGCAGCTTTTCCACTTTCAGCTCAGCTTTGTTGGCCATGGCCCAGATTTCTGGCGTATAGGTATAGTCTTGTATCATGGCGATGCGATACGGGCGCAGGTCAGCCAGTTGCTGCCATTTGAAATCCAGTGCATTGCGATAGACAAACACCCATTGCTCGGTGATGACATTGTCACTCAGGAAAAAGCTCACGTCATGTTCTGGTTTATGTCCCCAATATGCGGTGCCATCCCACTTGCCGGCACGGCTTTCTGCCAGCGCCCTGGACCAGGGCAGGAAAGTAAATTCTACCCGGTAGCCCTCCAGTTCAAAGGCGCGCCGCACTATGCTCAGGGCGATGCCTTTGTCGGGTCGGCTTTCAGTCGCATAGGGGGGTAATTCGCCGGTGGCAATTTTGAGTAACTGGGCCTCAGGTTTTTGCGCCCAGGCCAGCCCATGTGATATCAGCAGGGCAAGTGCAAACAAGGACGACCAAGCTTTTTTCATGACACCGCCTCATAAATAAGGGATTCAAGAGCTCATCATCTGCTTTATTAGGCTTTATGGCAAGTCGCCTGCTTACAACATAGTTGCTGGATTGAAATTGAAAAAGGGAGCCTAAGCTCCCTCTGAAGTGCGGGCTCAAGCCTGTGATTTATTGCTCGCGCAACCAGGTCTGGGTACGGCCAAACATGGGTGCACCTATATAGCCGCGTACATTGAGTTTCTTGTTGTTTTCCACAATGCTGAGTTTGCTGCTGTACAGCTTGCCATTACCCGGATCAAGGATTTTGCCGCCGGTGTATTCATCACCGTCTTTTTTCAGCCCTGACAAAATCGTCATGCCGACGATGGGCTGGTCTTTGTTGGCACCTTCGCACTTGTCGCATTTCGGGTTTTTGTCGGTAACATCGGCTTCCAAAAACAGTTTTTCTATCTTGCCCTGCAATTCGCCGGCAGTTTCGGTAATACGAATCAGCGCCTTGGGTTTGCCTGATTTGTCATCTATGCTCTTCCACAGGCCGACGGGGCTTTCTTCAGCCTGCGCCAGCAGGGGCATACCTGTGAGTGCGATAAATGCGGATAGTACGGATAACACAAGTGGAACTGTTTTTTTCATGCTGTCTCCAAAAGAAAAACTGCGGTCTCTGATTTATGTGATTTGATTGTACGTGGCAAAATTTTCACCACGTACAATATTTTTAGAGTACCTACTTTAACCCACGATATTGCAACATCTTATGCTGGTGGCAGCTTACCCAGCTGTTCCAGCAGTTTTTGCAGGGTAGCTTTGAAATTCGCCAGGCGTTCTTTCTCAACCGCGATGACCTGTGCAGGTGCCTTGGCGACAAAGCCTTCGTTACCCAGCTTGGTCTCTATCTTGGCAATTTCACCTTCCAGGCGGGCGACTTCCTTGCTGATACGTGCACGTTCTGCTGCCACATCGATTTCCACCTTCAGCATCAGCTTGGATTCGCCGACGATGGATACCGGTGCCGGTGAATCTGGTAAGGCATCAACCACAGATACTTCAGACAATTTCGCCAGGGCTTGCAAATAAGGCACAAAAGATTGCAGGCGTGCCTTGTCTTCTGCATTGGCGGCTTGCAACAGCAGCGGCACGCGCAGGGCAGGGGACAATTGCATTTCACCACGCAAGTTACGGCAAGCGTCGGTCATGCCTTTCAGTGCCTGCATCCAGGCTTCTGCCGCAGTGTCGACGTTTTCAGCGACGAACAGCGGATAAGGCTGGATCATGATGCTGTCGCCAGCCGGGTTCAAAGTCTTGCCTGCCAGCGGAGCCACGGTTTGCCACAAAGCTTCGGTAACAAAAGGAATGATAGGGTGAGCCAGGCGCAAGATCACTTCCAGCACGCGCAAGAGTGTGCGGCGTGTGGCGCGTTGCTGCGCTTCATTACCTTGCTGTACCTGTACCTTGGCCACTTCCAGATACCAGTCACAGTATTCATCCCAGACAAACTTGTAGATGGCAGAGGCGATATTGTCGAAACGGTAGTCGGCAAAACCTTTTTCGATCTCGGCCTCGGCGTGTTGCAGGGTAGAGATGATCCATTTGTCAGCTTGTGAATATTCGAGGTCAGCTTCTGTGACACCAGCACCAAAACCACAATCCTTGTCTTCGGTATTCATCAAGACAAAGCGGGTTGCATTCCACAGCTTATTGCAGAAATTGCGATAGCCTTCACAGCGGCCCAGGTCGAAATTGATATTCCGGCCCAGCGAGGCATAGCTGGCCATGGTGAAGCGCAGGGCGTCAGTACCATAAGCAGGTATGCCATCGGCAAATTCCTTGCGCGTGGCTTTTTCTATGCTGGCAGCCTGTTTAGGATTCATCAGGCCAGCGGTGCGTTTGGCGACCAGTTCATCAACACTGATACCGTCTATCAGGTCGATAGGGTCCAGGGTATTGCCCTTGGACTTGGACATTTTCTGGCCGCTGGAATCACGTACCAGACCATGTACATATACGGTATTGAAAGGCACCTTGCCGGTGAAGTGCGTAGTCATCATGACCATGCGCGCTACCCAGAAGAAGATAATGTCAAAGCCGGTCACCAGGACTGAAGATGGCAGGAACTGTTTGATATCCGGTGTTTCTTCCGGCCAGCCCATGGTCGAGAACGGTACCAGCGCAGACGAGAACCAGGTATCGAGCACATCTTCATCACGCTTCAATGCGCCAGTGTAACCAGCAGCAGTTGCTTTGACTTTTGCACCAGCTTCATCATGCGCAACAAAAATTTCGCCATTGTCGCCATACCAGGCCGGGATTTGATGACCCCACCACAATTGACGTGAAATACACCAGTCCTGGATATTGGTCAGCCACTGATTGTAAGTTGTCGTCCAGTTTTCCGGGATGAATTTGATTTCACCGTCAGCGACTTTTTCCAGTGCCACTTCAGCAATGGATTTACCTGGGAAGTGCGTGCCTTCCGGCGCCGGCTTGCTCATGGCCATGAACCATTGGTCAGTCAGCATCGGCTCAATGATCACGTTGGTACGGTCGCCACGTGGCACCATCAGCTTGTGTGGCTTCACCGAGTCCAGCAAACCTTGCGCATCAAGGTCAGCAATGATTTGTTTGCGGGCGACAAATCGGTCCATGCCTTGATATACGGCGGGGCCGTTTTCATTGATCTTGGCATCCAGAGTGAAAATACAAATCATCTCCAGTTTATGACGCTGGCCAACCGCATAATCGTTCAAGTCATGCGCAGGCGTGATCTTCACGCAGCCAGTACCAAATTCCTTGTCAACATAACTGTCGGCAATCACCGGGATTTCGCGGTCAGTCAGCGGCAGCTTGAGCATCTTGCCAACCAGATGGATATAGCGCTCGTCCGTCGGGTCAACCGCCACGGCCACGTCACCCAGCAGGGTTTCAGGGCGGGTGGTCGCTACTGTCAGGTGGCCGGAACCATCCGCGAATGGATAGCGGATATGCCACATCGAGCCATCTTCTTCTTCCGACACCACTTCCAGATCAGATACTGCCGTGCCCAAAACTGGGTCCCAGTTGACCAGGCGCTTGCCGCGGTAGATCAGGCCTTGCTCTACCAGTTTGACGAAAACATCGGTGACGCTCTTGGAGCGTTCAGCATCCATGGTGAAGTATTCACGATCCCAGTCGGCAGAGGCACCCATGCGGCGCATCTGGCCGGTGATGGTGGAGCCGGATTTTTCTTTCCATTCCCAGACCTTTTCCAGGAATTTTTCACGGCCCAGATCATGGCGCGAAATCTTTTGTGCATCCAGTTGGCGCTCCACCACGATTTGCGTAGCGATACCCGCATGGTCAGTACCTGGCACCCAGGCCGTATTGTGACCGCGCATGCGGTAGTAGCGCGTCAGGCCATCCATGATGGTCTGGTTGAATGCATGGCCCATGTGCAGGGTGCCTGTCACATTTGGCGGCGGCAACTGTATCGAGAATGAGGGTTTGCCTTCATCCATGGTGGCGGCAAAATATCCACGTTTTTCCCACTCACCACGCCAGGATTGTTCGATTTCTGCGGGCTCAAAAGACTTGGCTAATTCCATAATATGATCTGCGGTGATTGCTAAACCTTTGATTATAAATGAGGTAAGTGCATATGTCGGCTTTTCCTGCAGGTAGCCCGAATTTAAATTGCATTAATAATAATTAATATCGTAGAGCTTGTGATAAGTCGGCAGTGTTGTGAGAAATGCCCGTTGCCGTCACGCATCGTGCTTGTTGTTGCCGGAAGGATTGGATTATTATGTTTGTAACCTCCAGGGGACATGATGAGACGCCTTATCACCACGCTAAATGCCCTGAATTTTGCTATCTTGCTGCTGGCACAGCCGCAGCTGGCCATGGCTGACGAGCCACAAAATGAAGAGGACCTGGCCCTGGTATATGGTGACAAGTCTGTCGTTAGTGTTGCTACCGGTTCGGCCATGCCTTTGCGCCGCGCACCTGCCGTTGCCACAGTGATCACGGCTGCGGACATCCAGGCAACCGGTGCTACCAGCCTGGACGGCATACTGGAAACCGTGCCTGGCTTGCATGTAAGCCGGTCCACTGTGCTGAACATGGGTATTTACACGATACGCGGGGTACGCAGTACCTTGAACAATCCTCAAGTGCTGGTGCTGATCAATGGAACACCATTAACGAACGCTTATAGCGGCGACCGGGGGCTGGTTTCTGCCGACATGCCGCTGGAAAATATTGCCAGAATAGAGATTATTCGTGGCCCCGGTTCCGCCCTGTATGGTGCAGATGCCTTTTCTGGCGTGATCAATATTGTCACAAAAACTGCAAAAGAGCAGGAAGGAAGCCGTTTCGGTGTCAGGCTGGGTTCCTTCAATAGTCGTGACGCCTGGGTTTTACATGGGAGTAAATGGGCGGGCATCGATGTGGCAGCGTCCCTGCAACATAGCCGTACTGCCGGGCCACGCCCTTTGGTGGAGCGTGATGCCCAGAGCGGATTTGATCAATTGTTTGGAACCAATGCTTCGCTGGCCCCTGGTTACGGAAATTTCGGTCGCGCCGCCACTGATGTCAATCTTGAATTTGCTTACGACAAATGGAATCTGCATCTGGGAGTCATGCACAGAGAAAATTTGGGAACTGGCCCAGGCATAGGTCAGGCACTCGATCCCAAAGGCTGGGCTAGCAGCCGCAGGTTTACCAGTGATCTGAAATATAAAGATCCTGTTATGGCCAGGGACTGGGGGGTGGAAGTCAATGGCAGTTTTACTTATTATAATGAAAATGCCAGCGTCTATATTTTTCCTGCCGGGGCTTTTGGCGGCGCATTCAAGGATGGTTTTATCGGCAGCCCTTTCCGCTGGGAGCGTCATGAAAGATTGAACGCGACCGTGCATTACAGTGGTTTTTCCCAACATCATTTGCGTTTTGGCCTAGGCATGTCAAAAGAAGACTTATATAAGGTCCGCGAGACGAAAAACTTCAATCCAGACAATTCACCCATTAATGCAGGTGCTTTTTCCGATTTGGTGGATGTTACTGACACTGTCCCTTACTTACGACCACATAGCCGCTTGTTGAAGTATGTCTACGTGCAAGATGAGTGGCAGTTTGCCAAGGACTGGACCCTGACTGCTGGTGTCCGGCGTGACCAGTATTCCGATTTTGGTAACACGACCAATCCAAGATTGGCCCTGGTTTGGGAGGTCGACTACAACCTGACCGCCAAGCTCTTGTATGGCAGCGCCTTTCGTGCCCCTGCTTTTGAAGAGTTATATGTCATCAATAACCCTGTGGTGAATGGCAATCCGGCATTGAAGGCGGAAAAAATGCGTACCACGGAAGCCGCGCTGAGCTGGCAGGCGCAGTCAGGCTTGCATCTGGGTTTGACGCTTTTTCATTATCAGATGACGGACATTATTCGCATCAGCAATAATTTTTTGCATGAAAATGGTGGCAGCAAGAGTGGCCGGGGTTTTGAGCTGGAAGCCAGCTGGGATGTGAACAAGGATATCAGTCTGGCGGGGAATATCGCCTACCAGAATACGCTTGACGACATGCTGCAAAAAGACCCTGGTCTGGCACCACGCCGCCACGCCTATCTCCGTGCTGACTGGCATGCACCAACAGGATGGCGCGTCAATGCCCAGGTCAATCATGTCGGCGACAGGCAACGCGAACCCAGTGACTCTCGTCCGAAGATACGGGATTACACCACTCTGGATCTGACTATAGGTAGTAATAACAAATATGCTGGCTGGGACTGGACTGTGTCGGTGCGCAATCTCTTCAATGCCGATGTGCGCGAACCCAGCCCCTACAGCACACCTTTTGTGAGTTTGCCAAATGATATTCCCATGGCGGGACGATCAGTATTTGTGCAGTTTGGCTACAAGTTGTAAAACTGAGTCATTTCGATTTCTGAAAAAATTGGCCGCCAGCCAGAAAGAACGGGCAGCACCAGTGATTTTGGTATGGGGACAGAAGTAAACCTGTTAATGTTGATGGCTAAGATGGCAGCCGGGGAAAAATTGCAGGAGTGCAATACACCTTGCAGTGAAAATCAAAGAAAGAATGAAACACTTGATAGCGGAAACCTGCTCCTCCTCAGTATTCAAGATCCATGCTGATCGTGCCCGTTGCAAAACTGGCGGTAAGCTGGAAGTGTTTCGACACGCCCGCTGGTTTGCGTTTGTTTGCTGGCTACTGTTTTTGACTTTCCCAGCCAAGGCTCAACAGCCTGTACCTGTCTATGATCTGGCTATGTTGCAAAATCAAAAACAGCTCGTGCATACGCCAGTCATGGCGCAAGATTTACGCATGGGTCGTCAATATGGTGAATATCTGGTGTTTGCTGATGTTGCTGGTCAGGGCAGGCGTCAGGACGCGAGTAGTGGCGGCAGTCTGGCCGTGCTGTATCCCGATATGGGCGAGCCGTACCGCAGCATTTTTGCCAAGATCATAGAAGGTATAGAAAGTAAATCGCGCTTGCCCGTCATCAGTATCCCGATAGGGCAAAAGCTCGAAGCTGGTGAATTGAATACCCAATTGAAACGCAGTGGTGTCAAGGTGGTCATTGCCCTGGGTCGCCAGGGTGTAAAACTGGCCAACAATCTTGATCGCGAAATTGCTGTGGTGGTTGGTGGTGTCTTGAACATCCCGGAAAGCGAAAGCCGCAGCATGACTGGCGTTAGTCTCATGCCAGATCCGGTGTTATTGTTTTCACGCTTGAAGAGCCTGCTGCCAAATGTCAAAAGAGTCATTGTCGTGTATGACCCTAAAAATAATGAATCTTTGATCAAACTCGCGCGCGACGCCGCCAAACAGCATGGGCTGGAGTTGCTGGCATATGAAGCCCGCGACCTGGCCAGTGCCGCTCATCAATATGAAGCAGCTTTTACCAGCGCCGACAAGCGCGATGCCCTGTGGCTGCCGCAAGATTCCACCACGGTCGAAGAAGGCAGTATCCTGCCCCTGGTCTTACGTGAATCTTGGAGCCGTGGCATTCCTTTCTTTTCCAGCAGTTTCCTGCATGCTAAAAAAGGTGCACTATTTGCCTTGTACCCTAATAACCTGGAACTCGGTCACAGTCTTGCGATGGCAGCACAAAGTGCGCTGAGTGGGGATGGCCGTAAATCAGGTGTATCACTCTTGCGTGAAGTACTGGTCGCCGTGAATTTGCGCACGGCCAGTCATATAGGTTTAAACATTGATTATCAAAGCCAGCGAAGTTTCGATTCGATTTTTCCTGAGCCTTGAATGATGGCGCTGCAGCACCGAGTATGAACGAGTCTGCATATGCAGAAGCAAACAAGCCAAGCATGGAGCCATAGCTTAGCCATGACTCCATGATCTTGAATATTTTGAGACATATTGTTGTTTGTCGTTGCGATGTGACGGTAGATGGCGCTAAGTAAATTTGGTTCAAGCATGAAGTTTTTCAGCAATTATTTTCGGCGTACCGGTTTTAGCCGCCAATTGACCGTCATTATTACGGCGGCCATTTTGGTATTGGCGCTGTTTTCCTCCATCATGAACTCATGGCAGGCCAGCCATCGCATGCGCGCTTATTTTGTGGTGCAAGGCCAGCAAGTAGCAGAAAATCTTGCGCGGCAAAGCCGCCTCGCGCTCTTGTATCACTCTGCTGACAATGCCAGGGAAGTCGTAGCTACCACACTGGCATTTCCCGATGTTTTGCAAGTCGAAATCGCCAATGCCGAACATAAGGTCTTGCTGTCACAGAGCAAGCCCGGCGTTAATCTGCCGCCTTTACAAACCCAGCCAACTGAGCAATTATCCAGTGCCAGACTTGAACAGGAAAGCGACCAGGACTGGCGCTTCAGCGCTCCCGTGATAGGTGGAGAAACTGAAGCATCACCTTTTGAAGTGCAGGAAAGCAAGCCACAATTGTTGGGCTATGTTCATGTCGTGGTTGGCAAGACCACGCTGAATAAACTGGTGATGTCCTTATTGCTGGGCAACCTTGGCATCACCCTGTCATTTGCCCTGATCTTGCTGGCCTTGATACGCCTGGTGTCGCGCCAGATGATACGTCCGCTGAATCAATTGTCCTCACTCATGGGCAGGGCCGAGGCGGGCGAGTCTGGCATGCGTGCCACGCCCGATGGCTCAAAAGACATCATAGAAATGGCGCATGCCTTCAACCAGATGATGGCCGTGCTTGAAGATCGCGAGGCAGAACTCAAGCATTCACGCGACCAGGCGCTGCACACAGCCGTTATGAAGGCGCAGTTTGCTGCCACTGTCAGCCATGAAGTGCGCACGCCTTTGAATGGGGTGGTCGGCATGCTCGACATGCTGAAAGAAATGCGCCTGACCAAACGCCAGCGGGAATGCGTCGATGTGGCCTGGAATTCATCCCAGGCATTGATAGAGCTGATCAATGACATCCTGGATTTTTCCAAGATGGAAGCTGGTAAGGTCGAAGTCGAAGAAATTGAATTTGACTTGAATAAAGTGCTGGCCGAAGTGCTGGAATTATTGTCCAAGCAGGCCCAGCAAAAGGGCCTGGAACTGGCCTACCTGATCGCTGATGATGTACCGCTACGCATTAAAAGTGACCCATTGCGCCTGCGTCAGATACTCATCAACCTGATTGGTAACGCCGTCAAGTTTACCGAGCGAGGGGAAATCGCTGTGCGCGTGGTTCTGACCGAGCATCCTGGCAGTACGCAAGATGGGGCCCGCTTGAAATTGCGTTTTGACGTCAGCGATACAGGTATAGGCATGTCGCCAGATGCGGTGTCAAATGTCTTTGAATCTTTTGCACAGGCTGACCGCAGCACCACCCGAAAGTATGGTGGTACAGGTCTGGGGCTGGCCATTTGCAAACAACTGGTGGCACTCTTGCATGGCGAGATAGGCGTCAGCAGCATATCTGGCCAGGGCAGCAATTTTTATTTCAGCATGCAATGCCATGCCACTGTGAGTGATCAACACAGTGAAAAAGCCAGTTTGCTGAGCAGCGATTTGCAAGATGAACGCGTGCTTATCGTTGACCCGAGCGAAATCCTGCGCGACTTCCTGAGCCAGAATCTGGCCCGGCACGGCATCTTGTGTCGTGCCGCCGAAGATGGTGTACAGGCATTGAATTTGCTGGACCTGGCAGCCAGGGAAGGGTCGCCGCATTCGCTGGTGATCATGGATGTCGCCAGTATTGATGACAATGGTGAAGAACTGGCGCGCCGCCTGCGTAACGATCATCGCTATAGCGGTGTCCGCACCCTGGCGCTGGACCGCTATGGCTGTGCTGGAGAAAATAATCCCTCATCTGCCGACATTTGCCTTGGCAAGCCGGTGCAAATGGAAAGATTGCTGGAAGCGCTGCGTCATTTGCTGTTGACCACGGTTCATTTGCAGACTTCAACTGCTGCTATGGCTCCTGCTCCCATGCAATCAAGGTCGAACGAGGCGGCACGTCATACTGGTCAGCATGGCCTGCAAGGCGACTGGCGTGTACTTGTGGTCGAAGATAACCGCACCAATCAGATGGTGGCGGCAGGCATGCTCTCGTTGTCTGCCTGTCATTGTGAGTTTGCCGGCAATGGCAAGGAAGCAGTAGAAGCAGCGCGCCGCAATCGCTATGACCTGATACTCATGGATTGCAGCATGCCGGAAATGGATGGCTATGAAGCCACAGTGCGCATACGCAGTTATGAAGATGGTCTGGGCAGACGTACACCCATCGTCGCCATGACCGCCAATACCCAGCGTGGGGATGCTGAAAAATGCCTGGCAATCGGCATGGATGATTACCTCGCCAAACCCATCACCCTGGTCGATTTACGCCACAAACTGGAGCGCTGGCTGACACACGGCGGCGCTGCAGGGCGTGCCCTGCCTGCTGATGGACACTTGCAGGCACTGGACAGCCAGCCACTTGATCGTGTGGTCTTTGACAAGCTGCGCGATATACTCGGGCCGGGTCTGCAGCAAACTGTATCCCTGTTCCTGGAAGATACCCCCATATATCTTGAGCAGTTACACCAGGGCTTGCAGCAGGGCGATGCCGAACTGGTGCGTGCCATGGCTCACTCCATTAAAGGCAGTAGCGGCAACTTGGGAGCCAGCAATCTGTTGCAGTTTGCCAAGGAAGTTGAGCAACTGGCACTGGAGAGACATTTGTCAGAAATAGCTCCTCTGTTAAACAGCCTGCATCAAGCCTATGAAGCAGTAGCGGCTGAACTGGGAAATGAAGTTTTTCTGGAAAATCGTGAAGCGGTGACCCATAGCCGTCAGGTTGCCAAGGTGTTAGTGGTCGATGATGATCGCAGCACACGTAGTACCTTGCGCCATACCCTGCAAAGAGATGGTTTCAAGGTCGAAGAAGCTGCCGATGGATCGCAAGCACTCCTGATGTTGAAACGCATGCGGCCCGATGTCATCCTCATGGACGCCGTCATGCCTGTCATGGATGGTTTTACTGCCTGCACCCTGATACAGGAAATGCCACGCGGCCGCAGCATACCGGTGCTGATGATTACAGCACTGGAAGACAATAGCTCGGTAGAGAGAGCTTTTGCTGCTGGTGCCTGCGACTACATCCCCAAGCCCATCCATTTCGCCGTGTTGTCGCAACGTGTGCGCCGCATCATAGAAGCAAACCAGGCAGAAAAACGCATACGCCACCTGGCCTTCAATGATGTGCTGACGGGTTTGCCGAATCGTACTCAGTTTCTCGATCAACTGGGGCGCAGGTTGGCACTGGCAAAAGAGAATGGCGAATCGGTAGCCGTGCTGTTCCTGGATCTGGACAGGTTCAAGAACGTCAATGACACCCTGGGCCATGATGTTGGCGACCGCCTCCTGATCGCTGTCGCCCAACGCATACGCCGCAGCGTGCGCAATGCCGATTGCGTGGCACGCCTGGGTGGTGATGAATTTACCGTAGTGCTGAGTGAGTTGGCTGACCCGGCGGCCGCCGCATCGGCTGCGCAAAATATTTGTCGTACCCTGGCCAAACCCTTCCAGATAGATAGCCACGATATTTTTGTGACTGCAAGTATAGGTATCTCGGTCTATCCGAATGACGGAATGGATGTCGGCACCCTGGTCAAGCATGCCGATACCGCCATGTACCGGGCCAAGAAAACCAATACCGACTTTCAGTTCTTTGAAGCAGCGATGGAACATTCCATCTCGGAGCGAGTGCGTCTGGAAAATGACTTGCGCCGTGCGCTGGAACGTAATGAACTGGCAGTGTTTTACCAGCCACAGGCGCGCATGGATACCGGCGAGATCATAGGCATGGAAGCACTGGTGCGCTGGTTTCATCCCAGCCGCGGTATGGTATCGCCGCTGGAATTCATTCCCATGGCAGAAGAGACAGGTCTCATCATCGCACTGGGTGAGTGGGTCTTGCGCACAGCTTGCGCGCAAATGCGCAACTGGATGGATAAAGGCTTAGGGCATTTGCGGGTCGCGGTGAACTTATCGGTCAGTCAGTTGCTTGAAAAGGATTTCGCCAGCACGGTAGAGCAAGTGTTGATCGACACTGGTTTGCCAGCGAAATTGCTGGAGCTGGAAATTACCGAAAGCACCTTGATGGAGCATGCGCAAGATACCCTGGCAGTACTGGACCGATTGCGCAGCCTGGGTGTCAGACTGACCATTGATGATTTCGGTACTGGCTATTCATCGCTGTCTTACCTCAAGCGCTTTCCTGTCGACATCATCAAGATAGACCGCTCTTTCGTGCGCGATATTCCCGGCGATGCCGACGATGCTGCCATCGTCACTGGTATCATTGCGCTGGCTCATAGTTTGCGTCTGGAAGTGGTGGCCGAAGGTGTGGAAACCCGCGAACAACTGGATTTCCTGCGCACGCAGTCATGTGACATCCTGCAAGGTTTTTATTTAAGCAAGCCGATACCAGCACAACAGTTGGAAGATGAAATATTGAGCCAGGTCGGCAGCGTATTTCTGGATCAACAGGGAAAATAAAAAGATGGGCTATTGCGTCCGCGCAGTAGCACCAGTACGAGAGACCAAGACAGATCAATGAGGGCTTGCATGCTGCAGCTTCACACTTTCAGATGGAAAAACAGCCTGGTGCAGGGATTGCTTAGCATCAGTTTGCTGGGTATGAATGCATCTGTCTACGCGCAAGCAAAAACTGATTTTTCTGAGATTGAATCGATACATACATTGTCCGATAGCGACAACACGGCAGCACTGAAAAAATTACAGGAATACAAGGAGAAATTAGGCAAGGATGCCGACTATGTGCTGCGCGCAGAAGTCTTGAAAACTCTGATAGGCATCTTGTATGACGCAGGAAAAATCAAAGAGGCTGATGCTGCTAACGCAGAGTTGCTGCAACTGGCCAAATCCCGCAATGATAATGACATGATCAGCCTGGGCCTGATAGGTGAGGCTTTTCAACTGATGGATCAGGGCAAGTTTGCCATGGCTCTGGTCAAGCTGAATGACATACAGCAGAGCTTGCGCGATACCAAAAATGCTGAAGTTATCATGCGTTTGAATATCGCTTTTGGCATGGTGCAAATGGCGATAGGCAATTTTGACAAGTCACTCTCGTATTTTCTCGAAGCCCTGAAGCAGACAGACCAGATACCACGTCGCCAGGTGCAGGCCAAGCTGTACCGCATGGAGTCCATCGCCAGGCTGTACCTGCATATGCATAATGCGGAAAAGGCACTGGAAACTACCAATGATGCATTGGCGATGCAGCCCAAAACAGAATCGCCCAAAATTATTTCATCACTGCAAATGACGCGCGGTCTGGCCCTGATTGATCTCGGGCGGCATGACGAAGCTTTTGAAGCCTACAAAATCGTATTGCAAATTGCCAATGAGGCTGGCATGCCAGCGTTGGCAGCAACGGCTCTGGGCAATATATCTGACTATTACCTGAACGTGCGCAAATTTGCCGAGGCGGAGCGCGCAGCCCGGTTTTCTCTGGAAAAAGCCCTGTCTGTACAAGATCCTTTTTCCATCGCTATTGCCAAAGCAAACATTGGCTTCGCTCTGGCTGGCCAAAAGAAGTTTTCTCAGGGGATAGAATACATCAATGAGGCCAAGAAATTTTTCATGGAAACTGGCTCCAAGTCGGATGTAGAAAGTTTGCTCAGTGAAATCGGCAATATGTTTGAAGCTGCCGATATGCACAAGGAAGCTCTGGCGATAGTACGCGAACAGCAAAAACTCAGCGATGAATTATTCAGGTCCGACCGGGCCAGGGCAGTGGCTACCTTGCAGGAGCAATTCAATGCGGAACAAAGAAAAAAACAGATTGAATTGCTGGCTCGTGAAAATCAATTGAAAGATGCAGAGATAGAAAACCGTCAGTTACAGCAAGTCATACTCATGCTGGCAGGTGTGTTGATGGTGATGGTCGGTGCGGTGATTTTCTTCCTTTATCAGCGGGTGCGCAGGACCAATGAAAAACTGCGTGAAGCGAATGAGCAACTTGAATTTCATGCCGTGCGTGACCCTCTTACAGGCTTGTACAACCGTCGTTCTTTTGTCGATATGATGAAAGGAAGGATCGTCTTGCCGGAGGGAGAGCGACGCGAAGATGCGCTGGAAAATCCGGATTGCCTGATACTCATGGATATCGATCATTTTAAGAATATCAACGATAACCATGGTCATGCTGCTGGGGACGCCGTGCTGGTTGAGGTGGCGCGTCGTCTACGTAGCACGGTGCGCGACAGTGACATGGTCTTGCGCTGGGGCGGAGAAGAATTTCTGATTTATTCACCGCGCACCAACCCTGCTCAGTTGAAAAACCTGGTGGACCGTATCCTGCGTAGCATAGGCGAAGAAAGCATGGAGGTAGATGGCATGCTGGTGCCAGTCACGCTGACTGCAGGTTTCATCAGTCTGCCATTCTCTGGACTGCCAGAAGCTGTTTGTAACTGGGAAAAAGCCTTGCAAATTGCCGACATGGCGCTGTACCTGGGCAAGGTCAATGGCCGCAACCGTGCCTATGGTGTCAGCAAATTATTGATTGCTTATGAAGAAGCCTTGCCCGTACTCGATCATGATTTATCTGCCGCTATCAAGGCAGGTATGGTGGAGTTGGCAGAAGTGCATGGACCGGTCCGGCAAGCCGACAACCCTCAACCTGCTTCGCAGGGCACGCAAGATGCTGACTTGACCAGCATCATCAAATAAATCACCTGAGTTTAAAAAAGTCGTATAATCTGCCGTCGTCGCGGTTCTGGATTCACTTTCAGAACCCGAAGAAAAATGCTAGGGGTCCTGCCATCAATCTTGTTGGCGGGTGAGAAATACCCTCGAACCTGATCTGGATAATGCCAGCGAAGGGAAGCTGCCGAAGTTTGTGCCGCCCGTATTATGTTTGATCTATGCGCGCACCTTTTTTGGAAACTCCTTTGCTGGCTCCATGCCAACAAAGCAAAGGAGCCAAAATGAACGCCAACCCGCAATTCTTGTCCGCTACCGCCACGGTAGACGAGGCAGCCATACAGCCACTGCCGAACTCACGTAAAACCTATATACAGGGCAGCCGCCCCGATATCCGCGTACCCATGCGCGAAATCAGCCAGTCGGATACATCAGCCATGTTCGGCTCGGAAAAAAATCCGCCTATCTATGTCTACGATACCTCCGGCCCTTACACCGATCCCGAAGTAAAAATCGATATCCGCTCTGGCCTGGCATCTGTACGCGGCGCCTGGATAGCCGAGCGCAATGACACCGAAGAACTGGCTGGCCCTACTTCAGAATACGGTATTGCCCGCCTGCATGACCCCAAACTGGCTGAGCTGCGTTTCAACCTCAAACGCCTGCCACGCCGTGCACTGGCAGGCAAGAATGTCTCGCAGATGCACTATGCACGCCAGGGCATCATCACGCCGGAAATGGAATTTGTTTCCATCCGTGAAAACCTGCGCAGAAAAGAATATCTGGAAAACCTGAAAGCTTCCGGCCCCATGGGCAACAAGCTGGCAGAAGTCATGGGCCGCCAGCATCCAGGCCAATCTTTTGGCGCCTCCATTCCAGCAGAAATAACGCCAGAATTTGTGCGTTCAGAAATCGCCCGTGGCCGCGCGATTATTCCTGCTAACATCAATCATCCAGAGATAGAGCCCATGATCATAGGCCGTAATTTCCTGGTCAAGATCAATGCCAATATCGGTAATTCAGCAGTTACCTCTTCCATCGGCGAAGAAGTCGAAAAAATGACCTGGGCAATACGCTGGGGTGGTGACAATGTTATGGACCTGTCCACAGGAAAACACATACACGAAACCCGCGAATGGATCATTCGTAATTCACCCGTACCTATCGGCACCGTGCCCATCTATCAGGCACTGGAAAAAGTGAATGGCAAGGCAGAGGACCTGACCTGGGAAATTTTCCGTGACACGCTCATCGAACAGGCAGAGCAGGGCGTCGATTACTTCACCATCCATGCTGGTGTGCGCCTGCAGTATGTGCCAATGACGGCCAAACGCCTGACCGGCATTGTGTCACGTGGTGGTTCCATCATGGCCAAATGGTGTCTGGCTCATCATAAAGAAAGCTTTTTGTACGAGCATTTCGAAGATATCTGCGAAATCATGAAAGCCTATGACGTGTCTTTCAGCCTCGGTGATGGCCTGCGCCCTGGTTCCATCTATGACGCCAATGATGAAGCACAGTTAGGTGAATTGAAAACCCTGGGGGAATTGACCCAGATCGCCTGGAAGCATGATGTACAAGTCATGATAGAAGGCCCTGGTCATGTGCCCATGCACCTGATCAAAGAAAACATGGACCTGCAACTGGAGCAATGCCATGAGGCACCGTTCTATACGCTGGGCCCATTGACGACTGACATCGCTCCAGGCTACGACCACATCACGTCCGGCATAGGTGCCGCACAAATAGGCTGGTATGGAACGGCCATGCTGTGCTATGTGACACCGAAAGAGCATCTGGGTTTGCCGAACAAGGTCGATGTCAAGGATGGCATCATCACTTACAAAATCGCTGCTCATGCCGCCGACCTGGCAAAAGGCCATCCCGGTGCGCAGATCCGTGACAATGCCCTGTCCAAGGCACGTTTTGAATTCCGCTGGGAAGACCAGTTCAACATCGGCCTCGACCCCGACAAGGCACGCGAATTCCATGATGAAACTTTGCCCAAGGATTCTGCCAAGGTTGCCCATTTCTGCTCCATGTGCGGACCACATTTCTGCTCCATGAAAATTACGCAGGAAGTACGCGACTATGCGAATGCACAAGGCATCAGCGAGATTCAGGCGTTGAAACAGGGCATGGAAGTCAAGGCCGTTGAATTCATCAAATCCGGTGCGGAAATCTATAAGAAGCAATAGCCATGTTGGAGATACAGCTTAATGGAGAGGCGCGGCAACTGAGCAGTGAGCTGCTGGCAGATTTGATTGCAGAACTGAATCTGTCGCAGCAGGCGATTGCGGTGGCGGTAAACCGGCAGATTATTCCACGGTCGCAGTGGGAAGGGTATCAATTGCATGGCGATGACAAGGTGGATGTTGTGCGTGCTATTGGCGGTGGTTGATACGTAAAAGTGTTGATTGTTCGTAGGTTGGGCTGGCCAACTGCAGCCTGGCGAGGCTCGGCCCAAGCTACCAATTCGCCCGACGATATTTCGATTGCCGCTCACAAATTTGAAAGAATTTTATGAACACAGAAAACAACTCAGGTTTAACCATAGCCGGAAAAACCTACCGCTCCCGCCTTTTGGTCGGCAGCGGCAAATACAAAGACCTCGAACAAACCCGCCTGGCAACAGAAGCCAGTGGTGCCGAGATCATTACGGTGGCAATACGCCGCGTGAACATAGGGCAAGATCCGAATGCACCCAGCTTGCTGGATGTAGTGCCACCCAGCAAATACACCATACTGCCCAACTCTGCCGGTTGCTACAATGCTGAAGATGCGGTCTATACCCTGCAACTGGGGCGTGAATTATTGGGGGGCCACAAACTGTGCAAGCTGGAAGTATTGGGCGATGAGAAAACCCTGTTCCCGAATATGCCCGAGACCCTGAAGGCCGCCAAAACCCTGGTACAGGATGGTTTTGATGTCATGGTGTATTGCAGCGATGACCCTATACAGGCACGCATGCTGGAAGACATAGGCTGCGTTGTCATCATGCCGCTGGCTTCGTTGATAGGTTCTGGCATGGGTATTTTGAATCCATGGAATCTGTCGCTGATTATCGCGCAAGCCAAAGTGCCAGTGCTGGTGGATGCAGGCGTTGGTACAGCATCCGACGCCGCCATCGCGATGGAACTGGGTTGCGATGGCGTGTTGATGAATACCGCAATCGCTGGTGCCAAAGACCCTGTACGCATGGCACGTGCCATGGGCCTGGCGGTAGAGGCGGGACGAGAAGCTTTTCTGGCAGGCCGCATGCCGCGCAAGTTTGCAGCGTCGCCGTCTTCCCCCATGGCAGGCCGCATTGTTTGATGAAGACGGTGACGCGACCCTGCGTGCTGGTATTTGCCGGGCATGATCCTAGTGGCGGGGCTGGCATACAGGCCGATATAGAAGCCATCGCCGCGCAGGGCGCGCATGCCTTGCCGGTGATTACGGCATTGACGGTGCAGGATAACGACCATGCCTATGCCGTACATGCAGTCGATGTACAAATCATTTTGCAGCAAGCCATGACCCTGGTGGCCAAGATGCCGGTCAAGGTCATCAAGCTGGGTATTGTCGCGCACAAGAAAAATGCCACGGCGATAGCCAGCTTCATTCAAAAGATGAAGCAGCAACATGCAGATCTGCAAGTCATTGTTGACCCGGTATTGGGCAGTGGTCATGGTGACAGTTTGTCGCTGGATGATGCGGTGCAAGCCATTGAGCCTCTGTTGAAAATAGCCACCCTGATCACCCCCAATTTGCCTGAATTAAGGCGACTCTCACCACAAGTAGACGATATGCAAGCGCAAGTCGCTAGCCTGTTACAAAACACGGGCGCAGATGTCTTGCTGAAAGGTGGCCATGCAACAGAGGCACAGGTAAAAAACATCTGGTTCCAGCATGGGCAATGGCAGACTGCACAAGAGTGGCTGTGGCCGCGTTTGTCCGGCGAATTTCATGGCAGCGGTTGTACGTTGGCATCCGCAATTGCGGGGCAGTTGGCAATCGGGATGACTTTGTCTGAAGCTTTGCAACGGGCACAAAACTATACGCAGCAAAGCTTGCTGTATGCCTATGCCATCGCTGCAGGCCAGCTTATACCTGCACGCCAACCCGCGTTGTTTACAAGGAAAAAATCATGAATACTGTGGGCTCTCATCAATTAAGTGGTCTGTATATCGTCACCCCTGACTGGGAAGACACTGCTCAATTGGTTTCTATCACAGAACAGGCTTTGCAAGGCGGCGCAAATATCGTGCAATACCGCCACAAAACCGCCAGCCCGGAACTACGCAAGACCCAGGCACGGGCTTTGCTGGAATTATGCCGCCGCTTCAATAAACCTTTCATCATCAACGACCATCTGGAACTCTGTCTCGACATTGATGCAGATGGCTTGCATGTAGGAGGTACGGATCTTTCCGTGGCGGACGCGAGGGCAAGGCTGGGGGCAGACAAGATACTGGGTGCATCCTGCTATGGTGACCTTGAGCTGGCGCGTACTGCCGTCAGGGGTGGTGCCAGCTACATTGCCTTTGGTGGTTTTTATCCTTCCCGTATCAAGAAATATGCTGTGACCACTCCCGTCAGCATCGTCGGCGATGCGATAAAGGAATTTGATTTGCCAAATGTCGTTATAGGCGGCATGACACTGGAAAACTGTCAGCCCTTGCTTGCTCAGGGGGCTGACATGGTGGCAGTGATCAGCAGCGTGTACATGAGCGAGCAGCCGCAACTGGCAGCACGGACATTTACGCAATTGTTTGCTGACAAGGTCGGGTGACCTCCATATTGAAATTTGATGATGTATATCAAGAGATGGGCTCAAGATCTTGTAGGCGCGCATATGCTTGCAAGATTTTTTCTTGCATCGCACTACTGGCAGACAACATAGGTCCACGCAAGACGTCTTGCATGGAATGTATGGAAGCAAGCGCAGCTTTCAAAGGTGCCGGATTAGGCTCTTCAAACAGCGACTGCATGAGGGGTAGCAAGTGATAAAAAATTGCCCTGGCCTGTTCAAGTTGCCCTGCTCTGATATGTGCCTGCAAGCGGAGGAACAGATCAGGTCGCAAGTGTGCAGAAGCCAGTATGCCACCTGCACCACCCAGGCAGAGTGTCGTGAATAACTGATGGTCTTCTCCCGCCAGCACCTGGATATCTCCATCCATGATAAGTTGCATGGTGGCTTGCAGATTACCGCCGCAATCCTTGATGGCGACAATATTGGGATGTCTGGCCAGTTCTTGTATGGTAGCCAGTTCCATGTTCACGCCGGTACGGTAGGGGATGTTATATAGCAGCACTGGTATAGCAGAAGCATCTGCAATTTCATGGAAGTAGTGCAGGATGCCTGCTTGTGATGGGCGTATGTAATAGGGTGGAGTGACCAGAACACCGGCAACGCCTCTTTGTCCTGTCTGTGCCAACCTGTGCAAGACTTGCCCCATGTGATTGCCGCTCAAGCCCATGATGATTTGATGGGCAGGAACAACAGCCAGTACCGCATCAAGCACTTGCAATTGTTCTTCTGCACTGAGGGCTGCGGCTTCACCAGTAGAGCCACAGACCACCAGGCCAGCCACACCTTCGGCGATCAGCTTGCTGGCCAACGCCTGCAGGGCCGGGAAATCTACTTCCGCTTCTGCGCTGGCGCAAAATGGCGTGACCAGGGCGACCCAGATGCCGGAAAAATCAATGCGTCTGATCTGATGGACAGATTCAATATGTGTATTGCTGGAACTGCTGATGCTGCTGGACATGCCTGTTCTCCTGTGGACCGGTAAAAGACCCGTCAGCAGTTGACATGGAGTGCAAGGGAAGAAAACCGTTTTGCCATCCTGTCAGCTCACCTGACGGGACAGCACGCCCCGGTCAGATGAGCGTCTGTTTCTTGGCTTTGGCAAAGACCGTGCACAAAGCAGCGTTGCTTTGTACTTGTTGCTGATCTTTGTCCAGAGTTTGCATAGTAATAATGGCTTTGTTGATGTGTCGATTATCTGCCGCTTTCAATTGCATTGTCAAGACTTCACATTTTAATGCCCAATAAATTTACCATTGGCGAATCAGAGCTTAAAGTGCTGAGGGCTTAGTCCCGTATAATCCGTCTATGCAAAATTTACTCCACAACTTAAATCCCGAACAACTTGCTGCGGTGACTTTGCCAGCGCAGCCTGCCCTGATTTTAGCTGGCGCAGGTTCCGGCAAGACACGTGTGCTGACTACCCGCATTGCCTGGCTGATACAGACTGGCCAGGTCTCTCCTGGTGGTATTTTGGCCGTGACCTTTACCAACAAGGCCGCCAAGGAAATGCTGACGCGCCTGTCGGCCATGTTACCGATTAATACACGCGGCATGTGGATAGGGACTTTCCATGGCTTGTGTAACCGCCTTTTGCGCGCCCATCATCGCGACGCCGGTTTGCCATCGACTTTCCAGATTCTTGATTCTGGCGACCAGTTATCCTTCATCAAGCGTTTGTTGAAGGCTAACAACATCGACGATGAAAAATTCCCGCCCAAGACCCTGATGTATTTCATCAATGGTGCCAAGGACCAGGGTTTGCGTGCCGCACAGGTCGATGCCTATGATGACTTCAACCGCAAACTGGTTGGCTTGTATGATTTGTATGATGCCCAGTGTCAGCGTGACGGCGTGGTTGATTTTGCCGAACTGTTATTGCGCACTTATGAATTGCTGAGCCGCAACCAGCCCTTGCGTGAACATTATCAGGACAGATTCCGCCACATTCTCGTCGATGAGTTTCAGGATACTAATGACTTGCAATACAAGTGGTTGAAGCTGATGGCGGGTGAGGGTAGCAAGAAGGGCGGCGCGGTGTTTGCCGTTGGCGATGATGACCAGAGTATCTATGCCTTCCGTGGTGCCAATGTCGGCAACATGTCAGCCTTTGAGCGTGAATTTCAGGTACAAAACCTGATCAAGCTGGAGCAGAATTACCGCTCGCATGGCCATATCCTTGACAGCGCTAATGTGCTCATAGAACACAATAGCAAGCGCCTGGGCAAAAATCTACGCACTGATGCTGGTCATGGTGAGCCGGTGCGCATCATGGAATCCAGTAGCGACATACAAGAAGCCAACTGGATCATAGAAGAAGCCAAGAATTTGATACGCGAAGGCTCGTTGCGGAGCGAGATTGCCATACTTTACAGATCGAATGCGCAATCGCGTGTGATTGAGCATGCTCTGTTCACGGCGAATATCCCCTACCGTGTGTATGGCGGCCAGCGCTTCTTTGAACGCGCTGAGATCAAGCATGCCATCGCCTATCTGCAATTGATGGATAACCCGCACAATGATTCGGCCTTTTTGCGCGTGGTGAACTTCCCTACTCGTGGTATAGGTGCGCGCTCGCTTGAGCAATTGCAGGATGTTGCCAGACAGCAGAATATGTCCATGTATGCCGCTGTGCCTTACGTGGCTGGCAAGGCCGGTTCCTCTTTGGCCAATTTTGTCAAACTGATAGAAGGCGCGCGTTTTGAAACACAGAACCTGCCTTTGCCCGAGATGGTCAAGATCGTGCTGGAAGTCAGCAGTCTGCTGACCCATTACCAGACTGAAAAAGAAGGTGCAGATCGCATAGAAAATCTGGAGCAACTGGTCAGCGCTGCCACCCTGTTTGTGTCAGAAGAAGGCTTCAATAAAGAAGCGCCAGCATTTGCCGGCCCGGCCAGCAGTGCAGCAGTCTTGCTGGAAAGCGGAAATGGTGATCAGATCATTGATGCCGACGCAGCACTGCCAACGGTGATGTCACCACTGTCTGCTTTCTTGTCGCATGCCTCACTGGAAGCGGGTGATAATCAAGCCCAGGCAGGGCAGGATGCAATGCAGTTGATGACCGTGCACTCAGCCAAGGGACTGGAATTCGATGCGGTCTTCATTACCGGTCTGGAAGAGGGTTTGTTCCCGCATGAGAACAGTGCGCAGGAAGAAAGTGGTGTAGAGGAAGAGCGCCGTCTGATGTATGTGGCGATTACTCGTGCCCGCAAGCGCCTGTATCTGAGTTTCTCACAAACCCGCATGCTGCATGGCCAGACACGGTACAACATGCGTTCACGCTTCCTCGATGAATTGCCGGAAGAATCATTGAAGTGGCTGACTCCGCGTGTACAACCGACCTGGTTTGGCAATAAAAAGTCTGCCTGGGATGAAGCACCGGATGATGCGGCAAACCGCATTGCGCAGACGTTTAAGAAGAGTAATGACAATATGGGCTGGCGCATAGGTCAAAGTGTCACCCATGAAAAATTTGGTGACGGCGTGATTGAGAAAATTATAGGCGGTAGTGGCGGTGCTGTTGCGAGCGCCTATATCAATTTTGGCAAAATAGGTGTGAAACAGTTGGACTTGAGCAGTGCAAAACTACAAAAAATCTAGCTTCGCGTGATCGGTAAGTGCAGGCATTAGCCTGCGCTGTATTCCCTGAATCGTATATGGGGTTGAATTCCTATATCAAGCCTTAAACATAATAAGCGGTGGTCGTCATGACCTTGGCCATCAGCTTCATGCCTGCCTGCACTGGTTGCGGTAGGGCACTGGCACCCAAAGCCTGGGCCGCAGCACCATGAGCAATCTCATCGAGACGCATTTGCTCAACGATGGCGCGTGACTTCAAGTCTTCTGCAGGCAATTTTTCCAGATGGCTGGCCAGATGCGCTTCTACCTGCTTTTCTGTTTCGACTACAAAGCCCAAGCTGACGGCATCACCAAATTTGGCGGCCAGTGTGCCGCAGGCATACGCTCCGGCATACCAGAGCGGATTGAGCAGACTGATATGTGAATTCAGTTCTTGCAACCTTTTTGCAGTCCAGGCCAGATGATCTTCTTCTTCTATGCCGGAATGCTGGAATTGCTGCCGTATGTCTTCCGTGTGCGCGTTCGCGCCTTGTGAATCATACAAGGCCTGGGCGCAAATTTCACCAACATGATTAACGCGCATCAAACCTGCGCTATGGGCTTTATCTTGCTCGGATAAATTGTCATCAGGCAATTCATGTGCGGGGTTCGCCCGCCTGGCAATCGCCTGGCCACTTATGACGCGCAAAGCTCGGTCAAATTTGCCAATCAACTGATCGAGGCTACCCTTGGGTGATGCTGATAATGGGGTCATATTGTTCTTTAAGTAGACGACTAGAGGGGGTTGCGCTGATAACGCACAGCCAACACAGTGCCTATTGTAGGAATGTTTGGCGTTTCGCGCCATCAGACCAACTCTGGAAACCTACAAAAAACTTAGTGTTCTAATAATGAGAAAGAAGATGCTTGTTGTGATAACGCCACATAAAATTTGCTTAAATACGATCGTTCGCAAATTCTCTTTGCCCAATTTCCTTTAATTTGTTTCAATAGAATCTAGCTTCTTAATCAGCAGGTTTCGAAGTCTTGGCAAGACTGAATAGAGTATAAAAGGCTGACTGCCAACCAGGTGCAGCCACATAATTTTAATAATTTTGGAGACGCATTCAATGAAAAAATCGATACTGGCATTCGCAGTTTTGAGCGCATTTGCAGCAACAGCCTCAGCGCAATCTTCCGTCATCATCTACGGTATCGTAGATGCGGCAGTTGTCGCCACCACCAACGCAACAGCAAATGGCGGTTCCAAATTCTCCATGGATGCAGGTCAATTGCTGACTTCCCGTTGGGGCATCAAGGGTTCTGAAGACCTGGGCGGCGGCTTGAAAGCGAATTTCAATTTGGAAGGCACGTTGGCCAATGATACTGGCACGGCCGGTGCAGGTTATGGTGGTAATGTATTCAATCAGGTTGGTAGCAATACTTCCTTGTTTGACCGTCTGTCTTGGGTAGGTCTGTCTGGCAGTTTTGGTAGCGTCACTCTTGGCCGCAATAATATTCTGGGCGTTGACTCTGTCGGTCTGGCCGACCCTATCAGTCTGGCACACGCTGGTTCCAATCCTAACGTCATGGTTAGTGCGTTGAATTCAGGTGCACTGTATGGTGGTTTCGGTACTAACCAGGGCGGTTCGGGCTTGCGTCAAAATAACTCGATCAAATACGTTTCTCCAATTATGTCAGGCTTCGGTGGTGCGCTGATGTATGGCTTTGGTGAAAAAGCGGGCGACAACACTGCAAGTAACTATGCCGGTGTGTCAGGCTTCTTTACTGACGGCACCAATGGTGCAGCCCTGTCTTATGCCAAGCTGAAAGACAATACTGGTGGAGCTAGTTTGTCTGGCTTTGCAGGTGGTGCCAAGTTCAAAGTTGCTCCAACTGTCATGCTGCGCGGTACTTATGCACATACCAAAGTTGAGGGCAAAATCAAGATTGATGCACTGCCAAATGCTGATGGCCGCAAATTGGCTGTGATAGGCCTGGGTGCAGACTTCAGCTTGTCTGATCAAATGACCTTGACTACCGCTTTTTACAATACCAAACGCTCTGGTGATATCAGCGGTAAGGCAGATCAATACATTTTGTTGGGTAAGTATGCATTTAGCAAACGTACAACGGCCTATGCTTCTTTGACTTATGCACGTGCTGGTTCTGTAAATGCACAAGATGTATCCCTGGCTTTGGGCATCATCGGTGCAGGTAACAGTTCGGCAACCCGGACAGCAGTGGGTGTGTTGCACGCATTCTGATAATAAATATCGGTCTTTATTTGCAAAGGTCGCTTGCGCGGCCTTTGCAATTTTGTTTTCACCGCATTTTATTTGTAAATGCATAGTCTTTAAGCAATAATTTCATCTGGTCAAGCTTGCTTTAATTGCATTAGAATACTTTCTTTGGTGGCAATTTTTGTTGCTTATCCGAGACATTATCGCCCCATATTCCCTCCAAAAGCCGATTTAGCTTGGCTGTCTAACACCATTTTTGGTCAAATACGTTAACTTCTTTTTAGCAGTCTTGTTGGATCTTAAGTATTAGCGCGTTTCGTACGATCAATTTTTGGCTCTGTTTTGCGCGAATTGTGCTTAATGTAGTTCATATCAATGTGAAATCCTTTGGAGAAATATCAATGAAAAAATCACTCATCGCTCTGTCAGTTTTGGCTGCTGTTGCTGGTACAGCACAAGCCCAATCTTCCGTAACTATCTACGGTGTTGTAGATATGGCCTTGCAACATCAAAACACTGGCGATCCTGCAGGCTCTACTCTGGCCTTGGATAGCGGTATTCAATCCGGCTCCCGTTTGGGCTTTAAAGGCTCTGAAGATCTGGGTGGCGGTCTGAAAGCTAATTTCCAATTGGAAATGGGTGTCAATGCTGATACAGGTAGTTCCGCTCAAGGTGGCCGTGCTTTCGGTCGTCAAGCTTGGGTAGGTTTGTCTGGTGATTTCGGCTCTGTGAGCTTCGGTCGTCAATACACGCCAATGTTCGTTGCGATTGATACTATCGATCCGTTTGGCACAGGCATGACTACTGGCACAGCTGGTTCTGGTACTAGCTCTTTGGGCGCTGGTACTTACTTCCTGTGGGATAACTGGAATTCCATCCGCGTCAATAACTCCGTTTCCTATAGCACCAATTCCATCAGTGGTTTCACTGGTACAGCAATGTATGGTTTCGGTGAAGTTGCTGGTAACAATACTGCAGGTCGTTACTACACTTTGGCTGGTGCCTATTCCGCTGGTCCTTTGAACGCAAACTTGGTGTATAACAATTCCCAGAACGCTGCTGGCAACAACGCAACTAAGGCAATTTTCCTGGGTGCTACCTATAATTTCGGTATGGCAACAGGTCACCTGGCTTTTGGTAAAGTAAGTGATGATGGTAAGGGTGCTGCTGGTGTTGATCGCCGCACTTGGTTGTTGGGTGCAACTGTACCTGTAAGCACAGCTGGTGCCGTTGTTGCTAGTTACATCCGCTCTTCCAACCAAAACAGCGCGTTGAAAGCAGCTGACGGTAATCACATTGCTGTTGGTTACACACATTCCTTGTCCAAGCGTACTAACGTGTACACTTCTTTGTCTCGTGCAAGCAATGATGCAAACGCCGCTTTGGGTAGTGCAGACTCCGCTGCAAATTTCCATCCAGTACCTAACGGCGCAACAGTCCGTCTGGTCAACGTTGGTATCCGTCACAAGTTCTAATTTTATGCTGACTTAAGTCAGTATAGAAAAAGCTTGGCAAGACTGAAAAAGCACCCTTAGGGGTGCTTTTCTCATTTTAGTGCTAAAGCTATCTGAATGATTCCTGATGGTCGCTTCCAGGCTCCAGGCTGGTCAGCTTGTTTGTGCTGCGACCGCAAAAAAGGCTGACATCATTTATGCCAGCCTTTCTGCCCATCTTCTATAATTTATTAATTGCTAAAATTCATGGAGTTATCCGCAATAGGCCAGCCGTTAGCGACTTTTATGCAAAACTGACACTCAGGCCTGATAAAGGGATGCCAGAGAAAGCGGTGCCCCAGGTTTGACCTGGCAGGACCGGATAGGCATCTGTCCAGGTGCCAGTGGTGATAATCTCGCCAGCCTGCAACGGTGGAAATTGCGGTTGTTTTTGTAGCAAACCATGCAAATACCAGATCGCATGCAATGGGCTGTCCAGCACATTACTGCCATAACCCGCACTCAGCAATGAGCCATCACAAGACAGGGAGACGCTGGCATTGGCCAGCAATTCAGCCAGATGCTGGCGACTGGAACTCGACAAAATACGTGGCTCACCGATCAGCAGGGTGCCGTGCAAGCCCAATGCCGCTATTGCATCGGCGGCCTCAAACTTCCAGTCAGGGTAGGGGCTGACGACGATCTCTACGCCATGTGCCATCCATTCAAGGCAATCCGCCAGCTCTTCTATGCAGGCATCAGCAGCAGGCGTCCTGCCCAGCTTGAATACCACTTCCGGCTCTATACGTGGTTGCAATGCGCCTGTCAGGCTTTGGTAGGCATGGTTGTCTTCCACATAGCGTACGGTGCTATCGAAAAGGCTGCTCCAGATAGGTTCGCGTATGGCGGCTTTCTCTCCATACTTGGTCCACAGCTTGCGGTTGGTAAACCCCAGTTTGCGACCTATGCGTACCTCGCCTTCGGCGGCGCGTATGGTGTCAGATGCTTTGGCAATGTCATAGGCATCCGCGATGCTTAATTCGAACTGCCAGCTCAGCGGGCTGACATTCTGGGTGCGTGCCCTTGCTTCAAGAAATGCATAGGCATGTTGTTCGGCTTGTAAGGACATGGCATCAAATTTGGTTGTATTGAGCACTAACCAAGAAGCGGTCGAGGTATTAGCTACCGCCCCATAGGTCACCGTTATTGCCCGACCTTGGCATGGTTACGCCAAAATGTTCATAGGCAGATGGGGTTGCTATCCTGCCTCTGGGCGTGCGTTGCAAAAAACCCTGCTGTATCAGATAGGGTTCCAGTACATCTTCTATGGTGTCGCGTTCTTCTCCTATGGCGGCGGCAACATTGTCCAGGCCTACCGGGCCACCGCCAAATTTGAAGAGGATGGCTTCCAGCAGTTTTCTGTCCATCAAATCAAAGCCAACGGCATCGACATCGAGCATCTTCAAGGCAGCATCGGCAATGTTTTTGGTGATTTCACCATTCCCCTTGACCTCTGCATAATCGCGTACCCGCCGTAACAGGCGATTGGCGATACGAGGTGTACCACGTGCCCGCTGAGCGATTTCACGCGCACCATCAGCCTGTATCGGGGCACCCAGCAGCGATGCAGAGCGGGTGACGATCTTGGTCAATTCTTCCGGTGTATAAAATTCCAGCCGGGCGACGATACCAAAACGGTCGCGCAGCGGATTGGTCAGCATGCCGGCACGGGTGGTGGCGCCGACGAGAGTGAAGGGCTGTAAATCCAGCTTGACTGAGCGCGCTGCCGGGCCTTCACCTATCATGATGTCGATCTGGTAATCTTCCAGCGCCGGATACAAAATCTCTTCTACGACTGGTGAAAGCCTGTGTATCTCATCAATGAAGAGTACATCATTGGCTTCCAGATTCGTCAGCAGGGCTGCCAGGTCACCGGCACGTTCCAGCACCGGGCCAGAAGTCTGGCGCAGGTTGACACCCATCTCACGCGCAATGATATGCGCCAGCGTGGTTTTACCCAGGCCTGGCGGGCCAAACAACAGGGTGTGATCAAGCGCTTCACTGCGCTGCCTGGCTGCCGTGATAAAAATTTCCAGTTGGCCGCGTATCTTTTCCTGCCCGACATATTCATCAAGCTGTTTGGGGCGCAGGGCGCGTTCTATTGCTTCTTCATTGGGCGAACTGGGCGTTGCCGCAATAATGCGCGGCTCGCTGAAATTCGAAGAAAGATTGTCGGTCTGTATCGTCATCGCTTAGCCTTTGGACAATGCTTTCAATGCCAGCTTGATGCCATCAGAAACGCCACTACCTGCAGGCACCGATTTCATGGCCAGCAAGGCTTCTTTATCGGAATAACCCAGGGCCAGCAAGGCATTCAGGATATCGGCACTATGGTCGCCGGCTGCCAGTGCGGCAGTCGCAGTACCGAGGTCGGCACCTAGTTTGCCTTTGAGTTCCAGCAGCAGGCGTTCGGCGGTCTTCTTGCCTATACCAGGTACACGCGTCAGGCGCCCGGCTTCTTGCAGGGTGATCGCCTGTGCCAGGTCAGCCACCGACATGCCTGACAAAATGGAGAGCGCAGTACGGGCACCAACGCCGCTGATCTTGATCAATTGCTTGAATGTCGTGCGTTCTTCTGCAGTACCAAAACCAAACAGCACATGGGCATCTTCGCGTATCGCCAGATGGGTCAGCAAGACCACTTTTTCACCCAGGTGAGGCAGGTTATAGAAGGTGCTCATGGGCACGTCGACTTCATAGCCTACGCCCTGGCAATCGACCAGCAATTGCGGAGGATTCTTTTCTATCAAAGTACCTGCAATGCGACCTATCATGAGACTGCTTTCATACTGTATGAATAAGCAGTGATAGTAAACGATTCTTGTGCGTTTGACGAGGCAAATGCGGGGAAATTATATGGATATTGCGTTACTGCAATGAAATGAGTTCTGTATAGGCCTAGCCTACCAGACGCCCACCCTTGACGCGCAAGCCCTTTTTGGCCAGTCCCGGCGCAATCGCGCCCAAAGCCGCTAGCGCTTCGCCACTATGAGCATGGCAAATTGCCACGCCCAATGCATCGGCAGCATCACTGCCGGGCACCCCCGACAAGGCCAGCAGGCGTTGCACCATGTCCTGCACTTGTTCTTTCTTTGCGCGGCCATGACCGACCACGCCCTGTTTGACTTGCAGGGCCGTGTATTCTGCCACCGCCAGATCCGCCGCCACCAACGCACAAATCGCCGCACCTCGCGCTTGTCCCAGTAACAGAGTGGATTGTGGATTGACGTTTACAAAGACTTTTTCTATCGCTGCGCAATCAGGCTGGTAAGTGCGTACTATCTCCGAAACACCTGACAATATCGTCTTCAAACGCTCGGGGAGAGTGCCATCGATCGTCTTGATGGTGCCTGATGCGATATAGGTCAGCTTGCTGCCTTGTTTATGAATCACGCCAAAACCGGTAGTGCGCAAGCCAGGGTCTATGCCTAAGATTTTCATGAAGTTTTTGTTGGTAGGTGGTCAGGTACAAATCGCTGGCGTTGCCGGACAGGTCTTGCCTGTGAGTATAGCCTATCAGTATGGGACTTTTAATTGTCGCCATGTAAGTGAGTAATTACTTTTGACATCCTGATTTGAGACGTACCGGACGGGGTTACACCATGTATTTATGTTCTTGATGCGCCAATGCCAGGTACATCGGTCTCAGTCACACACCTTAACAAAAATAGCAGATGTATGGCAGCTTGTTACCTGAAGGCGAGCTATGCAGTAAAAGTTCGCAGGTTTCGGTGTAGCGAAAATCAGGTGCAATCTAAGGGGCATTGACTAAACGATGTGTCAACACGCCTTGGTTATTTTGCATTTTTCTGTTGGTCACGCCAGTCCAGGTACTCTGGAAAAGTCATTTCCCTGACCGCAATGCAATTGCGTAGACCCTGAGTGACGACCATGTCAAAAGTTTCCGGGTCGATCTTTGCTTGCGGATATATTTCACAGCGATACAGGATCGGCAAGCCATTTGGACGCGGCTGATTTGGCGCCAACATTTCGTTGCCTATCATATTGGCCAGCAAGGCAATAAATATGGTGTTCATAATCCCCGATTCCCCTGATGTAGCAATGTATGGATTTCTTTGAAGGGCGACCTGCTACGGTTTTTCTGAGCAGTTTTTGTCAGCTAATGATAACATTGCCTATATCTCTACGGCTGATGAAATTTTACTTTCATTTGTTAGAACTCATTTCACTTTGGCCGATGAAATGCGTTCATCTTCTATCCACGACATATAAAGAGAATTTCATGCGTTTGATTCCCAAATTTGCACTGGTTGCAGTAACAGTAGCTGGTATTGCCCTGCTTTTCAGGCTTTTTTCCAGCAACAACGAACTTGATGCGGTAGGGAATACACCTGCAAACGAAACACTGGTATATGCAAAACAGGTGGAAGACGCTGAAAAAAAGCCAGACGTGAAAATTTGGCCAGGAACATTTGTGAACTCGGTCGAATCCAGGCAGCAGGTTCTGGAGTACAAGATGAACCTGGCAGAAAATCGCAGTTTTCAATTCAGTATTTCTTCTTACGCGGCAAAGAAGGACAGGAGCAAAGCCAAACCAGACGTCAGTAAACAATTGTCAGGTCACTACAGGGTAAAAGGCAATGTCATCTACTTTGAAAATTTACAAGGGGACACTGGTTTGATGTCAGATAAGGCCCGCAGTGTTGTCAATGGCTGGGGCCCTGATGGCATTGAATTCAATAATGAAAACTCAGTCATGCGTCTGCGTGCGCAAGTGGTATCTCCTTCCCATCAACAATAAGTCCGGTCATGCCAGGGTTTCGGCGCTGGCGGCAAGAAAAAATGAATTCGTCAGTCATGCAGGTCAGCGAGCAAAGCGAGGATATGCGTCATCCAGGTAAGGGTCTAGGCTTTGAGTTGCTGTCATTCTTCTTCTTATTGATGCCGTTTGCCATTACCAATGGCATCGTCGTTGCCAAGGCTGCTGCACTGCCACTGTACGGTGGTAAGATCGTCTTGTTCGTTTTGCCAATTTCATTCCTGCTATTCCAATTGTGGAAGAAGAGCCTGGTGCTCAAGTTGGTGACGGCCATGCTGGCGGTCTTGGCTGGTGCCGAAGCTCATGTAGCTTATCAGTTTGGTGGCATATCTGGTTCCAGCCTGTTTTCCATACTCACAACCAGTGACGGCAGTGAATCATTCAATTATCTGATCGAGCGTAGCCAGGCGGTCGCTCTGTGGCTGCTGCTGTGTGCGGTCAGTACCATGTTGGCGATGCATTTTTCGCGTCGCAGTCATTACCGGCCAGGCGGTTTTCCGATACTCTGCTTGCTCTGTGTGGCAGGCTATGGATGGTATATTGGTGCCATGAGTGCCAGTGCCTACCTGAAGGAAGCAAATGCTAACCGCTTTCCTACCGTCAGCGAAGATGCCAGGGAGAAATTGTTTGGTGTCGGCCATTTACATCCTTTACTTTCTACAGTGAAAGATACTTTTCCTTACGGTGTGCCGCTCAGGTTGTGGATGTTTCTGCAGGAAGAAAAATTCATGCACGGCATGGAGCAGGAGTTGAGCCAGTTTCGCTTTGGTGCAGTGGCAACCGGGCCGGCAAGCGCAAGCACGCAAGAAACCTATGTCCTGGTTCTGGGAGAGACGGCCAGATTTGATCGCTGGACAGTGAATGGCTATGACCGCGATACCTCGCCAAATTTGTTGAAAGCCAGGCAAAATGGAGAACTGGTCAGTATGCGGGACATGATTACTCCCAGGACATTCACCATGGGATCCATCCCCATCTATCTGAGCGGGCGGGATATCATGCGGGAAGGTGCGACGCAAAAATCGCTGATCTCTGCCTTCAGGGAAGCGGGTTTCAAGACTTATTTTCTATCTACCCAGGTCAAGAAAAGCTTCCTTAATAATGTCACTACCATGTTTGCCGCCGAGGCTGATGTACAACAGTATTTTGAATCCGATGAGAGCCTTGGCTTGTTTTACGATGATGCCTTGCTCGCCCCATTTAAAAAGATCCTGCAAGAGAAGTCACTCAAAAAATTGATTGTGCTTCATACCATGGGCAGCCACGCTATCTATACAGCCAGGTATCCCAAGACATTTGAGAAATTCCCCGTGAGCATTGATGGAAAAGCGGTGGCAGCAGGTGAACAACTCGATGATATTCAGGCAGCATCAAATGCCTTCGACAACAGCATACGATTTACTGATCATGTCTTGGGAGAAATCATGCGGGCATTGACTGCGCTGGAAGGTAATGCGGCCATGATTTACGGTTCAGATCATGGCGAAACATTGCCCACCAAGCTATGCAAATTCATCGGGCATGGTGTCGTGAATGAAGAGAATTTGCGTGTTCCGTATTTTGTCTGGGCCAATCAGGCATATCGCCAGGTACACGCAGGCAAGTGGCAAAACCTGTTGAAGAACGAGGACAAGGCGACGATGACATCGTCCAATTTTGCCACGGTGCTGGACATGGCAGGCATCAGTTTCGCCAGTTTTCCTGCTGAACATAGTCTGGTCAGGGAATATCAGGTTAAATCGACGAGAATGGTGATGGACATGCAAAACGATGAGCTGGACTTCAATACCGCCAGAAAAAAGGATGACACCTGCGGTATGCTGCAAGCCAGGGAATGAATTCCTGGCTTTACGTCTCAGACCGTTAAATCCAATGCTATCTGGGTCAGCTCTCTTGCACGGAGTGAGGCGATCCACTCCCTTTGCAAGGGTTCAAATTTCTCCAGAAAATCATCTTCAGGTGCACTGCCTGCTGCGGGCGCAAATTTGAGTATGACTTCTTTCAAGGCTGCATTGCTCAGCAAATGCTCATTTTCAGCATGTGCATGCTTTACGTGCCGTGTTTGAAAGTTGTGCGTTTCAGCGATCAGATTTCCATGGTCATACAATTTGACTTCATAGCGCTGCTGCGCCTTTGAAATATGCGCCATCAGTCTTGAGCGCAATAAAAATCCTTGCATGTTCAGGCTGGTAAAGTAGCCATCGTTCAGTCGGTACTGCGGGTGCCGCCACAATTCACCGCCGTGATTGCGATTGGCGAATTCTATTTTGACAACATTTTGCATGTCCAGCGCCAAAGGCACAGTGCTTCTTGCCGTCGCATACAATAGGGGGACGCCATCTTCATCGCGGCTCAAGTAGCCTTCAGGCAGCAAGCTGAACTGATCTGAATGTGCAAGCCCGACCAGGTCAGGCAAGTTGGGATCAGTAAAGCCTTCTTCCATGCGGATACGAAAATTACAGTCGCGCACACTTTCGAGCTTGAGTATCAAGTCATCAGGCATAGTCAGTGCATAACGGGTTTTCAGCACAGACTTGATCCAGAGTTTTTCACCTGTCTCTGTTTCTATCCGTTCAGGCTGTATAGAAGAAATGATATGCAGCGGGCGAATGATGATTTCGCCAGCCTGTTTGCGTTGTATGGCGGCATCAATATATGGCTCATAGACATTGAGTGCCTTGGCGACCATCTTTTCTTCGAAATCGGTGAGCTGCGGCTCTACAGCCCTTTTTTCCAGGATTTTACTGAGTATGGCGCGTACTCTTTCGCGCTCGGCAGCAGTGTCTGCAAACGCGTAGCAGCCATAGCGGGGTAATTCGTTGAGTATGCTGTCAATTTTTGTTTTAACCGTATTCGGAGTATTCATTTTTTTATTTTTCTGGCACGTGCTGGCCCGCTACTCTTGAAGCAAAACAGGATAATACATGTTGTCTCAGGCATTTTCCGCTTCTGTTTGAAATTGCGGGAAGTGAGACGTGCTATTTTGTTAATTGCAAGACTGGTAGCGCTTCATTTTGAGGAATATTGGCAAGGCCATGCTTGCAGGCCTTGATAGCTCCATCTCTGAACTTATTTTCGCCATACTGCCGGAAAGTTTCCACTTGATGCTGTATCACTGCCTGCTCAGCCAGATATTGATCGCTGACGGTTTGCATGTAAATTCGCCGGGTTTGCAAACGCGTATCGGCGGGCAGTTCCGGAAAACGGGTGTCGAATGAGTCTGCAACCGAGCGGGCAAAACTGCGGGTCTTGTAGACGTCGACGTCTCTGAGGCGATTGGACATGGATACCATGATGATCGACGCCACGTCTTCACAAGCCATTTCCAGTTGCAACAGGGTCAACGGGATTTTCATATTTGGTGATGCTACGCCTTCGCTGACAGCGGGCGACGAAGTTTTCCCACACGATGCAAGCAACATCACGCTGCTTAGAAGACAAATAAGTTTCTTCATCAGGCTACGCCACATAGTCTTGCATACGATGCACCCACTTCATGATGGGTTTTGAGATGACGCATCCATTCATCTGTCTTGTGTACAACATGAACACCATTCACTTTCAGTGTAGCCGATAACTCGCGCCGCAATTCTGCAAGTTGCGCTGGAGAATTACTCTGAAAACATGGCAGTTCCACTTTCCAGGCAATGGTTGGAACCAGGCGATGATGAGCTTGTTTTTTTTGTATGTATTGAGTCTCCAGGCGTAAAAAGACTGTTTTTACCGTCTGGTTCTTGGTCAAAGTCTGGAAAAACTCTTTTTTCCATGCGGGTAATACAGAATTTTCAGTTTCATTCTCGTATTTTTTCGTAATATTTGTTAAGCTCATAGAAATAGCTTTATAAAAATGAAGGTAAAAAACTTTTTCTCATTGAATGCTAGCAACTGTTGCCGAATGTGTCAATTTTGATCCACCCTGCAACTTGCTGGCATTATTTTAAAATGATGAAAAACCATTGCTGGATATGTATTTTTTAAATTTGGTTAAGTCAATGAATAAACCTGTCCTATTTTTTTGGGCCACACTCGCATTTGGAATGTCGTGTAATTTTGCTTATGCTCAAGAGGGAAAGAAAAGTTCAATTCCAGAAATCAGGGAGCCTCTCGGTGACAAACGTTCGCAACGCCTGATTGTACTCGCGACTGACCTGATGTTTGTCAGACATTTTGCCACCGACAGGCAAAACAAGCTGAGGGAGCTGGAGATAAATGTCAGTCTGGAGCCTTTTAATGAAAAGCAGAAAGAGCTCCTCGTCATCCGCAAAGCACAAATGGACGAGTGCGCGAAAGATGCTGCGGCAGTCCAGGCTAATTTCTTTACTGCCTATGATCAATTGAATGCTGCCAAATACGAAGTTTCGGACTATATGGCGATTTATACCTACGCCAAGAAAAACGCTGCCGATTTCCAGCGCAAAGACCTGCTGCAGGCAGCCGAGTTGAAATCCTATGAAGAAAGCAGGCCGCAGGGTTTTACATTCCGCAGCGTCTGCATTGATGACGGCGTAGCCCCTAAGCTGAAAGAGAAAACTGAGTTCGTTTCGCCAAATGCGCAGCCCAGGAAATAGCAGGACCTGGAAAGCCAGAACTCTCTATAACGAATGGCAAAGCAAACCATGATGTATCAATCCTTTTTGCAGAAAAAAAAGCGTCGTCTTGCAATCACCATTTTTTTTCTGGCCTTATGCATGACCAGTGCAATTGCCATTTTTGCGCTGCTAATAACCGCTTTGAATGCAGCGGGTGCTGGCGCTCTGGCGGTGCCAGGTGCTTTTGTCTGTGTTGCTTTCTATGAGCTGGGACGCTATTTTTTTTATAGAAGTTTCTTCATGCAACAACTGGCACGCTTTGCAGCCTGGAAACAAGTACTCAATGAAAGTGACGAATGACTACTACTGTTGCTAACCGCAATCAGCGCGATGCGCTGACGTTCCCCCCCGGCACCATGCAAGTTTTGTTTGCCGTAAGTGCTGTGATCTGTCTGATGCTAGGGATTGGTCTGACACGCCTTCTGAGCGTACATTTTGAGCAGCGTGTATTCAGCCTGATTATTTTTTGTGCGCTACAACTGCTACCTTTATGTTTTGCTCTGCGCATGCCTTCGCTTTTGACAGGGCGTTTGCATTTGCTTGTCGTAACAGTTTATTTTCTGGTTGCCTTCCTCGCCAATATCATGTTCCCGCAGTTGAAGTCTTATTTAACCTGGCTTTTCTACTTTTTCTGCATAGTGGTGCTGGCGCTGTCAGTAGTGTCGGTAGTGCAGGTCCTGCGTGCCAGTCTGGTCCGCTTGTTCAGGCGTGGCAAGTAATTCAAGACAGAGGGAAGAGTTTTGTTATTCAGATATCTCTCCACGGGCATTTGCAGTCTTGCCCTTGTCGTGTCGGTACAAGCTGCATCTGTAACGGACTCCAGGGAGTCGACTGTCGTCAAGCTCAGGAATAGCCTGCCTGGCCAGGTGCCGAAGCACAATAACGAGTACGAACTGGCGATATACCGTCTACCTGCCGGTGCAGAAGTAGCAAAGCTCATCTGCGGACAGATCCGCAAGTGCGAGAAAAAAGTAAAGGGAGCGTATACCTTTCATGCCTTTTCATCGAAGTTTGATCAGTTGGATGGCGATCTCGTCAGATTGAATGTGAGTCGCCTGCAACAATATGCTGTGTCGGCTAACTACGAATTGACCTTGGGGAAATATTTCTCTGTGACGTTCAAGAAAAGTGGATCCATTGGTGAGGGCATGCTATTTGAAGATGTCAGTTTTGTCGTTAGGCCGGTGTCCTTGAACGCCGGAGAGATGAACATCGATGTTTTTGGTTTGTTCAAATATCACCTGTTGGGATCCGGACAAAAAATCAGTCCGTCTGGACGTGCGGTTCGCTTTGCATCTTCAATCAGTCAGTCAAAGAATTTTCTTCTGATAGCAGAGGCGCAGGCGCAAACAAATGAACCTGGATATCTCGCAGTGATCAAGCAATGCGATGAAATTTTGACGCCTTCGTACGAAGTGAAAATGCTGGAGAAGGGTTTATGAAAAAAAAATGGATGTTGATCATGTTCGCTGCTACTGCGCAAACATGTCTGGCCGGCGGTTCATTGACTGAAGAGTTGGCGGCGGAGCGTGGAGTTAAAGTCGTCAATGTGGATTTGTTGGGCAGGGCAAAGACGGCGCCGATAAGGCCGCAAATCATGAGTTGTGGCGGGGTGCCCATGACTAGCAGAGCAGTTTCTGGGAATGTATTGCAGAACAAGGATGGAAAAATGTCGGCAGCTACGGGGCAGCCGCCAGCTCCACAAGAATTTAATGTGGAAAAAATGAAAGAGTCGTTGATCGAAATTTCAAGGCAGGCATCAAGCATCCGCTACCAGGCTGCTTTGGCTCAAGGTGAAAAAAAGAAATCCTGCAATGTAAATCTGACTGAATAAACCTCTCTAGTGAAAGAAATTATGCCCCTGATAGATCAGCTTGTTGAAGCCTTGCACAATTTGCATAAGCCCCATGTCGAACGGGCTTTACAGTTGTATCAATCCATACAGGTGCCCAATGGTTTGACCGAAGAATACTTCCTGCATCTGCAACAAAACAGCCCGGCCATGGCGGCAGAATTACCTGCAGATGGCAAGGAAAAGCTGGCGGCAGCCTTGGCGGCCCTGTATGGCGTGATACAGGTATTGAATCGCTGTGCGACCAATTTTCCATTTGGCCGGACTTTGCCGCTACTTCCATTTGTTGCTGAAGACCGGGCTGTCAGGGCAGCACAAGAAACCTTGTTCGACAAGATGAAGGATGAGTTTTTTGCGCCATCCGCATTTGACGATGCAAACGCTGAGATCGTTTATTTGAACCGCCTGGCGATGATCCGGGACATGCTGCAAGAATAGATGCAGGCCTGTTACTACCGTCTTAAATGAATCAGACGTCTATTCATGTTACGTCTATTAATTTCACTTTTTGTTGAACCTGAAGATATCTTGATCGGGTAGCGAACGCCCCTTTCCCGTCGGAGTGCAGATTGCCAGGTTGGCGCTGCACTTATTTACCTCGAATATTGTCTGCAAACTCTTTTCACTGAGGCTAACGAGCCATATTCAAATACTTTGATGCAATCATCTAGTTTTTTACCATCATTGTCTTAATAAATTTCTTTTAAAAATGGTAGAATTTGGATTAAATACCAATAAAGCCTTATATATCATTGGTTTTAATAAAATGGCATGATAAGATATTCAAAGAATTCTAAATTTTTCCATGAATAAAAAACTAGCAAAAGCCGTCCAGGAACTGCCTGTGCCCGTAGCTAAAAAAACCAGACGCTACGGGTTTGAGTTTTATCGGGATAATTTCCGCCGTATGACCGTACTTGCATTGGGGTTGGTCGGCCTGGATATTGTTCTGGTAGTGGCAATGTTTCTGGTGTATGCCAGTTTTCCTTCACGCGATTTATATGCGACTACCCGCAATGGCTTATTGGTGAAATTGAAGCAATTTGACAATGTTGATCAGGTCAAGGCTTCGCGGGCGGCAAAAGCGGCAGTAAAAGTTGAATCAGCGAATCCCTAAAACGTGTAAGAGGATCAAGATGTCTGGCTCTATAGCTCAACAACAATTGCAAACCCAGTCGGATCTCAAGCCGAAGCTAGCTGCGGTTGATTCATCTCATGTAGATGGAAATGCCAGGGAAAATACTGGTCAGCCTGAGTTAAACATGGCGCGTGCTGAATTTTATCTTGACCGCTATCGCTTTATTCAGAAAGTGGTGGCGGCTTTGCTGGTGCTGACAATCTTGTTGTCTTATGCCTTATATGATGTGTATAGCAACCCCCCCAAGCCGCAATACATCGCAGCAGAAAATGATGGGCGCATTATTGAATTGCGCCCTATCAGCCGTCCTACCATCTCCAAGAATGCCTTGCTGACGTGGACTGCAGAGGCGGTAACTTCAATTTTCACTTATGACTACGTGAATTACCGCAAGCAGTTTCAGGGGAACGTGGATTATTTCAGTGCCGATGGCTGGCAAGCCTTCATGGAGCAACTTGATAAGTCAGGGACGCTGCAAACGGTCAGGGAAAAATCCATGCTGGTTTCCTCTGTCGTCAGCGGCAGCCCCGTCATCACCGGTGAAGGGCAGGCCAACGGTGTCTATATGTGGAAAGTGGAAATGCCGATTGATGTGACATATACCCCATTCGGACAGAGTCCAATTAAACAAAAATTGGTAATCAAAATGAACCTGCGCGCAATTTCTCCATTAGAAAATCCCCGTGGTGTAGTGATCGATAGCTTTAGTACTTTCGAGCGATGATGTGAGGCCGTTGATGATGAACAAGAACACAAATGTCCGCCTTGCCTGCGTCTTGCTACTGAGCCTGGTCGGTGGTATTGCCTCTGCAAGGCAGGGCAGCGCAGAGAATCAGGCCAATGCCAAGGCGCAGACCAAGCCAGGTGAAATGGCTTTGCCCAGTGCCATACCCGAACCCAGTCAGCAGAGCTCCGCCAAAATGACGGCAGCAGAGCTCAACGCACGTTACAGTGACCCCGCCATGCTGCCATCGCCTGATGGGTATGCGCGGCCCCGTACCAAGCTGAAAATGCCACAGTTCCGCGATCCCAAAGAACAGGCACTGGATGATTTGCTTGATGAAACCGTGACATTTACCAGGGATGACATCAATCGCTATTACGACCGGATTGACGACTTCAAGCGCTCCGTGCGCACACCTGATGGGCAACTGCGCAGGGCTGTGATTTCCTCTGTGATCGTGAATCTGCAGCCGGGATCGGTGATTCCGGTAATGCGATTGAATGTCAATGAAAATTCATCCTTGCTGTTTACCGATTCCACCGGCAACCCATGGCCTATTGTCAAATTTTCCGCTCCATCGAAAGCGATGTTTGCTGTGGAATTCCATGCCAGCAATAATCCACACGAAATTGCGCTGGAGCCGATCAAGGATTATGCCTACGGTAACTTGAAAGTGTTCCTGGCAGGCATGAGTACCCCAGTGTTCGTCCGCCTGGTGACAGGGCAAAAAGAAACAGATGTGCGTCTTGACGCCAGAATGCCAGTGCGGGGGCCGAATGCGGCTGCACTGATAGAAAAACAAATGCCGCCCGAGGCTTCCTCCTCCATGTTTTCCATGTTGAATGGTGTGGTGCCTGAAAAAGCGCAAGAGCTCAAGGTAGAGGGAGCAGATGCCAGAGCGTGGATGCTGGATGGCAAAATGTATTTGCGACTGACGAACAAGACTTCAGTGCGCTCACCATCATGGACAGGCACCATGTCCTCTATTGATGGTACCAATGTTTATGAGCTTCCTGCGCGCACACCAGTGATTTACGCTGCGCAAGAAGGTAAAAGTGTAGAACTACGTGTGTCGGGGTTTTAAATGGCTCAAACGAATACAGGTGGAATGGCGTTCCTGGCGAACCCCAAGTCCCGCATGATGGTAATTGGCGTCGCCGTTGTTCTGGTCGCAGGCATAGCCCTGGCGGTGAATGGCATGATCAAAAAGAATGCTGCGAGCCAGGAACAGGGTGAATCTACCAGCACGGCAGCCTTGCCAGCTAATGCGAATCAAAAAACGGTTATTGATACGAACAAGGTGGATGCCAAGCAGTCTGAGTTGCGCAAGGTTGCGAATGAAGACGCTGCCAAACTCGCCGATTCTAACGGCCAAACATTTATTGCCACGATTCGGCCTGATGTGGCACCTGCCTCTGCCCCACAGGCTGCGTCGGCAATTGACCCGTCCATGTATGCCACTCGTAATCCAGAGAATGGTTTTGCTCCCAGATACGCTGGTCCGCGTGAACCTACCGAACAAGAGATACGTGACGCAGAAGCAGCTCACCAAAAGAAAGTGGATGACTGGAAGCGCAGGCTGGCGGCTGATAAGTCAAAAATCAACGAAGCCTGGGAGCCAGGTGCCAGGGTCTTTTATACCGCCTATGTGGGAAGTGAGGATGGCAAGGCGGACAAGAAGGATGTGAGTGCCCCGGATCTGAGTGCTGGTAAATCTGAAACGCCAGCAAAAGAACAGGTATTTGCCAAAGCTGGAGACATTTTCTATGGCACTATTGATATAGGCATGAATACCGATGAGCCAAGTGCAGTCACAGCATACATCCTCAGTGGTCCATTCAAGGGGGGGAAACTACTCGGTGCCCTGGCAGGACAGACCGCACCATACTCTGAAAAAGCGGTCATTCAATTTACTTCGCTGAATCATCCAAAGTTTGATCGCTCCATTCCAGTCAAAATTTTTGCAGTCGATCGTGATACCAAGCGTGCTGCTGTCGCAGACAATGTAGACAGACATTTACTGACCAAATTTGGACTTGCTGCGGTAGTTGATTTTGCCCAGGGTTATGCTGAGGGTAAGTCACAGAGTGCTACTACTGTAACCTATGGTCAAAACGGTGCGCCGACTGTCATTTCTCAATCAGAGTTGACGAACAAGCAGTTGCTTGCCCGTGGCGCAGCTAAAACCATGTCGCGTGTTGCCAGCACTCTGGCACCTTATACGAACCGGCCAAATACCCTGGAAGTATATTCCCAAACAGAAATTGGCCTGCTGGTTGCCGCAGACATTGTCTATGTTGAAGGTATGAGCGCCGATAATAGCGGGCCAGTGCCGGGCACTGGCGCAACCAACAATCCAAGGCGCGCAATGTCGCAAGCTGGTAGTGCATATCCGACACCACTTCCGGCACAGCAAGCTGCCTATGGTCAGCAACAGGTCTACATGCCTCAGCCAGCGTATGCCCAGCAACCCGTGTATGCGCCACAGCCAGTCTATGGAATGCAGCCGTCCTACGGTGTGCAGTCTCCAGTGTATGGGCAAGTTCCCACTTATGGTCAGCGTTAGATCAGCGGGTGATCAGCGTAGATTCGTTGATGGAATGCAGCTTTATTTTTGACCACAAAGCCTAGAGTGAATAGAAGATAAGGAAGAATAATGGGAATGAATGACTGGGATGATCTTTCGGGTAACCCAACTAATAGTGCAGATACTGACTCTTCAAACAGTCCGACCAGCGTCGCTAGCAGTAATGTGACGCCGCCAGCTGCCGTGGCGGCAAGCAATAGCAACAAGACCATGTACTTGGCAATGGGGGGGCTGATGCTGTTCGTGATGGGCGTATTTGGTTACACCAAGTACATGGAATTCCAGGGTGTACAGAATGACGAGCGCATGCAGCAACAGCAGGCTTTCCAGAAAAGTAAAGCAGAAGCTGAGCAGCAGAAACGCAAGGCAGAGGAAAAGACGGCGCCACCTGTCGCCGCTGCTACCACTGCTAACACCGCACCAGTTGCAGAGCAAGCGCCTGCACCAGCAAGCCTGCCTCCGGGTGATGATCTGGCAACGCTGGCGCAGCTTAAGAATCGCAGCATCACGAATCCGGCAACACAGACTCCGTTGGCAGTGCCAGCAGCAGTAGCGACGGCACCTGTGAACGTAGTCTTGTCAAGTTCTGTTGCGCAAAGCGCGCCAGCTGCGCCAATGGCTGCGTCCAGCCAGGATGGGCAGAAGCGAGAGCAATATGTCAGTCTTCTGGAAGGGCGTGTGAATGACCTCGGTCTGGCAAAATTGCGACTGGAAGCTGAGCTCTGCAAGTATGAGCCAGGTCGTGGTTTCTGCGCGCGTTCCGGCAAAGGCGTTGCTGCACCGGAAGCCTTACGTGAACCGGTCCGGCCTGCCAGCAGATCCGTGCAATCGCCCTCAGAGACGACGGCACGTGTCATGTTATTTGACACTGCCAAAGCTGGAAATGCGATCGCAGCTGATTTGCCACGTACTGTGTCAAGTGGCAACAATGCAATGTCCGCAAACTCGCCATCGCGTAGTCAGGCGGCAGATACAGCGCCAAAAGCCCTGTCTTTGCAGGGATTGACCATCTTGCGCGACCGCGTGCTGTACCGTGACCGCGACGGCTTAACGCATGAGGTGGAGTTGGGTGGCAATATGGAAAACTTGGGGCGCCTGGAAAGAATAGATTTTGAAAGAAAATCTTTCCAGGCCGGTGGCCGTACTTATAACTGATAACAGGTCTGGAGATGTTGATGTCAATTTCTCGCACTCGCCTCTTCTTCGGAATGGCGTCCAGCCTGCTGGCTGCGCCAGCATTTGCTGCGGGCCCAACAGCCATGACCATGCTGCTGAAATTTGGCGAGAGCATACCGGGGTTGTGGAACTTCGCGCAGGCGATGAGTTTTGTGGTGGCAATGTTTTTGTTTGGTTTTTCCCTGTTCAAATTGAAACGGATAGGAGATAGAAAATCAAATGAAGGGATGATGTCGGTAGTGATGACACTGCTGGCTGCAACTGGCCTGTTTTATTTGTCTTCTTCATTGGACAGCTTTTTGGTGTCCACCTTCGGGACCAGCACTATCATGACCTATACCTCGTCGAGCATACTGGATGCAGAAGGCCTCAAGGCGGCGAAGGTTGTCATTGGTTTTGTCAATCTGATCGGGCTGATTGCGTTTGCCCGAGGCTGGTATGCGCTCAAGATGCTGGGTTCTGGTGGTGGTCACAAGGAGGACACGGCCAAGCGCGCCATCGTGCTACTGGTAGGCGGCACCTTCTGTCTGAACATCGTCGCACTTTCGGAAGTTTTGCAGAGATCATTGGGTATCAGCAACATTATCAATTGAAAGGAGGGGTAACTCTCCCTTGTTGTCAGAAAATGCTAATTATTTTGACTTTTGTTCGTATAAAAACTTGAAAGCATTTTTGGTCTGAGGTATTCTTAGCGATGTTCTTACCGGACTTTGTTGCATCTATTTCTAAAGCTTAGGAGTGTTTCCATGAAAAAACTTAACAAGAGTATCAAAGGCAAGCTGGGCGTTGTGTTGGGTGTGGCGGCAGGCACAGCCGTGGCGCTGATGCCAGAGCTGGCTTTTGCAGCAGACCCAGCAACGCAATCAATCGGCGATATCGCAATGAATGCGTCCAAAAGTATCAACGGTGTGCAAGTCATGATCCAGGGTGCCTGCTACATGGCTGGCGTAGCGCTGGCTGGTGGCTCCATGTTCAAGTTCAAGGCGCACAAGGACAACCCTCAGCAAACACCGCTGTCCACACCTATCGTCATGCTGGCTGTCGCAGCAGGTTTGCTGTACTTGCCATCGTTGATGAGTAGTGCTGGTGATTCTCTCTGGGGTGGCAAACAGAACAGTAACAAAGTTTCTTATCAGTACAGCAGCTTCGGTACCTGATATCTGGCTGGGCTTGCTGACAGCGCACTCGCAGCCATCCTGCGGCAAGACACCAGAAATTGCCTGAACTTGCGGGAATTTTATGACAGTCCACAAAAGCCTCGCAGGCCAAGTCTGCGAGGCTTTTGTATAAGCTGAAAGCAATGGATTAAGTGCCTTGTCATAAAAGCATCATCAGTTTCACCGCTTTTTGATGAATTTGTAGGCTATGCCCAGTCTTCCAGCTTGTCTGGCGTCTAGGCCAAATAGAGGTGTTGATCACCTGTTTGTCCTGTTGTAAATTGAACGGAGAAAATATGTCGGTAGTAAATTCTGTACTTGAAGGCGTGGATGAATTTGTCTATTGGGCAGGTTCCATGTTCAGGAGTGCTGCTTCAGTTTACTGTGAATTGGAAACCACTGATGACGAGAGTACCCTGGTAGCCAAGGATGGATCTCTGATCAGTTTTATTCGTGTCGATGGCGCCAGGTTCCTGGTCGGGGTTGAAGAGTTCGCCTCCATCCACCGCTCACTGATGCAGGGTATTGAGTCCTTTTTCGGCACTGCCGGGCATCACATGCAAGTAGTCTTTGGTTGCGACAAGGATTTTGTTGTGCGTGACATCAGCTATGCACTGGATGGTTCAAGAGAAACCGCAAGAAATTTGCAAATGGATGTACAAGACATGTTCGATGCCAAAGTGGCGCACATGTCGCAATACACTTCTCATGAAGAATGCTATCTGGTGTTGTGGACGCATGGTTCTTCCATGACCAAGGCTGAAGCCGCTACGGCATCCAAAGAAAAAATCCAGTTCAATAAAGAACATAACGTGCCCGTCATGAAACACAGCCAGTATGTGTTTGCGGCGATACGCGAACTGCGCGACAGGCATAGTTCTTTCAAGCGGTCAGTCAAACTGGAGCTGGAAACGGCTGGCCTCGATTGTGAAATTCTGGATGCGCACTCGGCATTGCGGGTAGCGCGCATGTCCTATGATGCTGATTACACAGACGAATTATGGAAGCCGCGGTTGCTGGGTGACAAGATATCCCCACGCGCTTTTGAAAATCCGCATCCCCGTGATGTGTCCGACATACTGTATCCGCGCATTGAACATCAGATCATGCCGCGCGATGCTGAGGAACTGAATGGCAAATGGTTGCGCATAGGTGATCGCATCATTGCGCCTGTCCATGTGTATCTGTTCCCCAAGGATATCAGTACTTTCCAGCGTTTGTTTGCTCGCCTGAGAGAGGCAGATTTGCCCTGGCGCTATTCCATGATGATGGAGGGTGGCGGAGTCCGTGGTTTTGGCATGAAATCCATGATTGCCGCATTGATCTCGTTTGCCTCGTCAAATAACAAGCTGGCCAATAATGCCGTGCAGGCGTTGCAGAATTACCAGGACATGGAGGGGGGCACAGTCGTCAAGGTGTCGATGTCGTTTGCGACCTGGGCACCAGTCGGTGAAGAAAAGCTCCTGCGTAGCAGGGAACAAAGACTGGCGCGCGCCATCGAAGGATGGGGCGGTATGGAAGTGTTTGATAAAAGCGGCGATCCTTTCGAAGGCGTTGCATCCACTCTGGTAGGTTTTTCCACCAAAAACATGGGGACGCCAGCCATTGCTCCCTTGCCAGATATCGTCTACATGATGCCTTTGCAGCGTCCAGCCTCGTCCTGGAAAGAAGGCGCAGTATTATTCCGTTCCCCGGATGGCAAACTATGGCCTTACCAGCCGGGCTCCAGCAAACAGACTACCTGGATTGACATCATCTTTGCGAAGCCGGGTTCTGGTAAGTCAGTATTATCCAACATGTTGAACTGGGCAATTTGCGTCATGCCTGGCCTGAAGCGCCTGCCGCGGATATCTATTATCGATATTGGTCCCTCATCAAGTGGTTTGATATCCCTGGTGAAAGATGCATTGCCACCCAATCTCAAGCATTTGGCCAATTACTTCCGTCTGCGCATGACGCCAGAATATGCGGTCAATCCTTTCGATACCCAGCTTGGCTATCACTATCCAATACCTCAGGAGCGCGCTTTTCTGGTGAACCTGTTGACCCTGCTGACTATGCCCATGGGAAAAACCGAGCCCTACGATGGTATGCCAGATATTTGTGGCATGGTGGTGGATGAAGCTTATCGCCTGTATTCGCCAGAGAAGAGTCCAAAGCGCTACTCCGAGCATCAGGATGAAAAAGTCGATGCGGCCGTCAGATCACTGGGTTTACATACCGATGGGATAACTACCTGGTGGGACATCACTGATGAATTATTCAAGCACGGCATGGTGCATGAAGCCATTCTGGCTCAGCGATTTGCGGTGCCGAATATGAATGACCTGACTTCCGTCGTGCAGGATCAGTCATTCAGGGATGTGTATACCAAACCTAAAACTGCCACTTCTGAAACCATTGTTGATGCATTTTCGCGCATGATACAGTCAGTTTTGCGTGAGTATCCAGTGCTGACATCCACCACCAGATTCGATATTGGCGACACCCGTATTGTAGCGATTGATCTTGACGAGGTTGCAAAGTCCGGTGGTGCTGCCGCTGACCGCCGCACCGGTATCATGTACATGCTGGGACAGTTCATAGGTACACGTAACTTCTTCTTTAATGAAGAAAATCTGCAGGAATGCCGCCCCATTTACAAGGCCTATCACAAGGCACGTGTGGATGAAATCAAGGAAGACCCGAAACGCGTCGTCTTTGATGAATTCCACAGAACTGAAAATTCACCCGTGGTACGTGACCAGGTTCTGGTGTATATGCGCGAAGGCCGTAAATGGGGCGTGCAGGTTTGTCTGTTGTCGCAATCCATGAATGACTTTGACAAAGAGATGGTGGAATTTGCGACTTCCATTTTCGTCCTTGATGGCGGTGACGCGGCACAAGTGAAAGAAATCGGAGATCGTTTTGGCTTGTCCAAAACTGCCCGTCATGCGCTGGAATCGGGGCGGGTTCATCCACCACGATCTGGCGGTTCAACTTTCCTGGCAATATTCTCGACCAAGAAACACCGGAACGAGCAACTCCTGACCAACACTGTTGGCCCTATGGAATTGTGGGCATTCTCCACCACACGTAAAGATACTATTCTCAGGGATAAGTTATACCGCGCCATAGGATCATCCAAGGCCAGAAGGGTATTGGCAGAAAACTATCCGGATGGCTCAGCCATGGATGAGATCGAACGCCGCGAACTTGCCAGAAAATCTGCCACCGGCATGATAGGCGAGGATGACGATACCAATATCATCGAGGCCATGGCAGAGGAATTGCTGGTCTATTCACACAAAAAAGACCATGAAGAGAAGAAACGGGCGGCAGCGCTAGTATAAGGCGATGTTGTTTCTTCTGGCATTGACTTGAAGACGGGTGGCAAGCAGTGTTGCCCGTCTTTGAGTACTGTGCAAATAATTACGCTAGCACTGGCGTGTCATTGGCTACATACGTTGCAGCGCTGACCGCTGCGCCCCCTTGATTTTGCAAAAGCAGGTTGTTCTACATCCCCCATAGCATGGACTGCGCAGAATTTGCAGTTGCTGGGGGGCTCCCATTTTTTCTCAGCTACTTGGCCGCATTTGTTTTTTTGTGCAGCTTGCAGTGGCGCTCGCTTCTTTGCTTCAGAGTTCTTTGTTGCGGGAAAATCAGAATCTCATGATTTGCTCAAAATACTGTATTTGGGTAATGCAATTTCAATAAAATGTGCAATTATTTTATGCTATCATTGTCTTAAAGTTTTTGATTAATATTGATTTTCATCCACTAAAACGGAAATAAACAGGAAATTTCACTTCATCATTGATGTAGATGATAGAGGGAGTTTCAGTATCGACAGGGCTTTAAACGATGCGCGTTCGCAACTCAGAGACTTCAACCATGAATCAGATCAAATTTGCTGTCAGTCTACTAGCTGTTTCTGCAGCCTTGGCCGGTTGCCAGACGAGAAATCCCAAAGTCGCAGAAGATCAGAAATCCCGTTTGTCCGAGACGGTGACATTGCAGCAGCAATTGTTGGCGACTGCAGACTCGATAGAGCGCAACTCGCAATTGCTGGCAGAGGCAAGCAATACCCGTGCTGCCGTTGAGAAAGCCCAGTTGTCCCCTGCGCAGCAAGTGAAAATGGATAAAGCGGCCAATACCAAAGAACCCTATGGCATGACTGCGAAAATCAGCTTTGTCTGGGAAGCTGGGCCAATCCAGGAAGTAGCGCGCCAAATGGCGATACGTTCGGGATATGAATACATGCAACCTGAAGGCAGCGTTCCAGCTATCCCTGTCATGGTAAAAATCAACGCCAGGGAGCAGTCCATCGCCTCTATCTTGCGCGATGCAGGCTTACAAGCCGGCTCCCGTGCAGATATCGTAGTGGATGAAGCGAGAAGAAAAGTTCTGGTTCGCTTTTTTGACTAATTCTGATAGCGGATCATTTATGTTCAAAGTAAGTCAAATTGTCGCAGTAACCATGGCTGCATTGTGCGCATCAGTCGCTTTTGCCTACGATGGCAAGGGTGAGCCTGTCACGGTGAATGTCATGACAGAAAATGTGGCAAGAGAATCCGCTGCACCTTTACTCAGTGACTTTTCTGCGGAGAATATAGCCAAAGCCAAACGCAGCGACGATGATCCATTTAAAGGCAGTGACATACGCGATCTGCGCGTTGCCGCTGTACGTGAAGCTGCGTATGGCCTGGGGATACGCAATGGCCTGGTTGCGAGGTCGATACTGATCAAGGAGTTCCTGTATCGACACAGATCAGAGATGGACAGGATATTCAATTTTGCTCCGCTAATGCTAGATTGCGGCAAAGAAGAGAAAGATCGCTACTCGCAAAAATTGATTGCTGAGCGTCCGAATGAAAATTGCGTCATGCAGCCACCAGTGATCCTGGGCGCAAAGAATCTCTTGAGTGACAAGGATGGCCGAGGGGATGTGCTGCGCTATTCCAAAGCCAGTTTCCGCATTAAAAAACAGGCGCGGCTGATCACCACCATCCCTATCTGGGAAAACTATCTGATCTTTGATGCAGGCACACCAGGTAATGATGTGCACCCAGCACTATTTCCCAAAAGCGATGAGGAAAAACGTGTCTGGAATCTTGCCCTGGCTGAGGGCTGGGATAAAGGTGTAGAGCAGGCAAATGCGATTTATCGCCAGAACCTGGCGATGTTGAACGAAGACTTTTCTGGTATGCAGCGTTATCAATATCTGTTGCTGCAAAACCTGGTCACCAAACCTTTTGTTTCGCGCAATCGCCTTGGTGTTACTGGAAATGGAAAAACGGGCATCTCTATTGATGATATTACGTTGACGATTACCGAGCGTCCAGAATTCAACTTGAATTCCAGCGACTGGATGTTGTTCCCCAGCTTTTGATTGCGAGTTAATTATGTCTGCGCTTGTACAACCCATTTCGCTTGCCCCCAAGCTAGCAAAGAATCAGGATGTGACGTTTGACCGCGAAGCGGTCGAGGCGCGCTATGCGTTCAAGGAAGTACCAAACACTTTCGAACAACATTCCTTTCGCCGATTGCTGCAGCATTGTCTGGACATCGGTGTGTCGGATATTTATCTGAAGACCGGTGATCCAGTCAAGGTTAGGGTAGGCAAGCCTATCTTTAAACTGACCAAACGCAGTCTGGAAACCAGTGAACTCAATACCATTGTTACTGAAGTGTATGGTACCAATGGACCATCCAAGCTCGGTGGCGGCGAAGCCATTGATTATGCTTATGAGTTGAAGCTGGAGGGGCAGCGTGGCGTATCAGTACGTTTTCGTATGAATGCCACTGGATGTCTTTCTCCTTCAGGGCCTGGTGTAGAGATAGTCATGCGGCCTTTGCAGGAAAATCCACCTGAAATCTCGACCATGAAGCTGCCGCCAGATTTGATGGAACAGCTTTTTCCAGAAATAGGGCTGGTGCTGGTCACAGGCGAGACAGGTTCAGGTAAAACGACATTGCTGGCTGCAATTATCAGATACATTCTGGAGCAGCCAGAATCAAATAAACGCATACTGACCGGCGAAGATCCCATCGAATTCGTGTTTGATAAGTGCAAGCGCTATTCATCCATGGTGGCGCAGCATGAAATAGGCCGTCACCTGAAGTCTTTTTCTGAATTTATCCGAAATGCGGTGCGGCGAGATCCAAATATTCTGATGGTCGGCGAAATGCGTGATCATGAAACTATCAATGCCGGCATTCAGGCTGCACAGGTCGGTAAGGCAGTGTATTCGACACTGCATACCAACTCGGTAGGACAAACCTGGAAGCGTATGGTGAACGTCTTTCCACATGAAGAACGGGTGTCCAAGATGGTGGATCTGATTGATACCACCAAAGTGATTTTGACCCAGCGCCTGGTAGCTTCAACGGAAAAAAATGACGATGGCAACTTCAAACGCATCGCCTTGCGTGAGTTCCTGGTATTTGATGATGAGGTGAAAACCCGCCTGATCGAACAAGTCGGGAACGATGTCAACATGCTTCCTTTCTTGACACATTCCCTGGTCAAGGAAAGAAAGCAGCTTCTGGTGGATGAAGCCCGTCGTTACTATCATGAAGGCATGATTTCCGAAATCGAATACAAGAAGTATGAAGTCAGTGCAAACCAGGCAGAGCGCATGCTGGGCAGCAATTGACCCCAATAAGGAATTGAAATGGCAAATGAGATTGATGATGGTACGTCGAAGGTAATCTGGCGCGACTCTGCAAGAGAGTTACGATTTTTGGGTATCAATTATGTTGCAGTATTTCCGCTGTTGTTTTGGTTGTTGCATGCAAACATGTTTACCTTTGTTGTTGCGATCACAGTGATTGTCGCACTGTCGATACTGGAGCGCTTCAAGTATTCACCCATGGTAGTGTTTCGTCTGATTCGCTGCGCTATCGGTGGCAAGGTCCGGCATGCAAAAAACTGGAATGAAATGAAACGCTATCGTAGTTAAACCGCATGTAGAACTCATGCTCCTTGTCTCTGCTCTATCCTTTCAGTGAAGAGAGATCAAGTGTCAATAAAAATTAAATTTTTGTAGCCGCAGGCTAGTGGAGTGATTACTGATGAAATATCAACGCAGTTTATTGAGTGTCATTGTTTCCAGCATTTTTGCCGGCGGCGTTAGTGCTTACGCGCCCAGTGCAATGGCAGGGTTTGAAGTTGTCAGCAATCCCAATACCCCTTACGTTTATCAGCTATCTGGCGCACAGAGAAAGCTTGTCGATGTTCGTGAAGAGCGTGTGATCGGCGCAACCGCCAATACACTGCATCATGGTCGCATCGATATGGAGCTGGTGATGATACCGGTAGCCGCCAACAAGGGCGTGGATATGCTCACGGGCCTGCGTGGTATCGTACCCGAGAGCCAGGGATGGCGTGTATTCGCGCTGAAGGGCGTGAATCTTAAAAACAAAATTGAGTGGAGTAGTGCTGAAACCTGGGTCATGGCATTGGATGGGATGCTGCTTAAGAACAAGCTGATTGCAGACATCAACTGGGAAAGCAGAGAAATTACGCTGGTACCGATCTCGAACCGTGCCTATGCCTCGCAGTTGATCAGTCAGGGTAAAGACAAAAGCATACTGCGCCATGTCACAGTAAGACAGCAATATGAAACTCCTGAACCCTTGATTGCCCTGCGTCTGCAGCCTGCACAAGCGACGATTACTGAAGCAAGGACAGTTCCGATCGCCACCGTAGAAGTGCCCGTACGCACACTGGCCGAAGTTGGCGACAGCCGTGGCAGTACCAGTATTGGTGTCAAAATGTCGGACGCTGCGATAGACAGCATGATCAGCCAGCGCGTGGAGCAGGCGACCAAGGAAAAAATGGCGCAGCTGGAGGCGCTGGAAGCACAATACCGTGACAAGCTGGAGCAATTGAATGCCCGTAGCAAGCAGATCAAGGCTGAGCCATCTTCTGTTTCACAGGATGAAACCAAGAACAAACCTGTGGCGCAACCTATCAGTGTTGATGACCATGATAGCAAGCAAGTCACAGGAAGAATGGTACGTGCTGATTACCGCTTCCCGGCACCGGCGACTGGTGGCTACAAAATGAGTAAGACTGGATTGTTCAATGCTGCAAATTCAGATGAATCCAATACCAGCATCAGGCCTGTTAAATTTGACGCTGCAGAAGCACAAAGCACAACATCGGTCGTAGACAACAATGTCATCACTGAAGTTGCGACAACTTCCGCCAACAATAATGTTGTTTCTTTTCCGGTGCAGGCAAATGTCGAAGTGGTGGAGGCACCACGTACCAAATGGGAAATCTCATTGAACGACAAAACCTTGCGTAATGCGCTGTTGCGTATGGCGTCCAAGAATGGTTATTCACTGTCTTACCAGACCAAGGATCAGGACATTAAAACAGGCGGGACTTTTTTTGGCACTTTCGACGGCGCTCTGCGTGAAATTGAAATCGCAACCGGCAAGCGTATCCGGCAAGTGGAATCCAAATTATTGGGCCGATTGATTATCGTTACCGACTAAGCAAGAACAGATGAAGCAAAAAATAAGGCACCGCATATCAAGCGGTGCCTTATTTTTTTTGGAGGACGAATCAGATTGCAGAGCGATGCGCAATTGCGTGCCACAAATTACTCCGTGAGGCTTCTACTTCCTTACGTTCTTCATGGAGTTGATGGACCATGCCACGTATGCTACTCAAGTCGTTTAATGGCAGTGATTGCTGGCGTATCTTCTGAACCAGTTGTAAGGATTCCAGGGTATCGAGTTCCAGCCCGTCATGAACGAGCAAGCCCAATACCTTGGCTGCAAACTCATCTTCCCACACCTCGGTGGCATTGCCAATGCGCCTGATGACAGTAGACTTGGCCGTGTCGAATGATTCTTCCAGACCCGCACTCATATGTTCGATAAAACGCAATCGGTCCTTGACGCCATCTGATAGCGTGAACACGATTTTCTCGCTGCCCCTGTCCTTGATCAGGTAAAAACATGCATTCTCAAGTTCCATTTCTGATTCCCGTATTGACTTGTTTTAGGTCATCTGCTTCCCGCTTTAAGTCTTGCTGCAAGGGGGACAGCGCATTGAGTATATCTCTGGCTTTAACCCCGATTTGCTGTATGCTCGTTTGCAGATGTTCCGAACGTTCTTGTCGTGAAATGTCAAAGGCAAGCAAGCCAGCGATGTTGATGCTGAGCTTTTTGAACGTATCCAGCTCCTTGAGCAAGATCTGGTTTTCAGGCGCGCTAAGTGCATCAGGCTTGATATCTTTTGTTTCAATGCCTGTCAGCCTGGCCGCCACGTCAACACGTGCAGCCTGGGTATTTAGACTGGCTAACTGTTTTTGTATCAAGAATAGATTGCAGCGTTCAACCGCACTGGTGTACTTGACATCAAATGACTGCAGGCTGCAGGCTGCATCCGAAGCAGAAAAGTCTGGTTGGCTGCTTGAATGCAAAAGTTGATTCAATTCTTCCAGCCTGTTCCTCGTCATGGCGTGCCCCTTCAGTTTATCCTGGCCTTGATTTTTATTTAGCAGGGACGACAGATCCTCCTGTGCCAAAGCCCTGACAGCATCGTCTCTATAACAGCCTGTGTGGCCATCTTCATCCCGTTTTTGTTCCAGCGAGTGAAGAAAAAGTGTGTAGCTCAAGGTGTGCTCCTTTTTTTTTCGTCATGGGAAGGTGCTGATGAAGTGTCGAGCCAGGCATCCAGGCTCAGTCCATATGCATGAAACAAATCGGTCTGTGGAATAATTCTTGATGACCACGCGGCAGGAAATACCAGCCATACGCCAAATACACGCAATAAGCTCATGCATTGCAGATCAACAAACCTTCCCGCTCTGCCTTGCAAGCGCGCGCCATACATGTCGTTGACCTGGGTACTTAAGCGAAAATCGAGACCTCCGCCCAGCATGAAATTTTTTATCACATTTGAAAAGAATAGCGAGACGTAGAAGCCAGCTAGCAGTTCAAAACGATAAGGTATGTTTTTCAGTATGAGCACGAATATCGGTATTGCGAACAGTATGCCACCCAACAAGAGATAGATCAGCAATACCAGGCTGACACGTGTACTGGCTGCCATCAAATCCTCCAGTTGACAGCAACTGTCAGACAAATCAGCGCAATACAGGTGCATACCTTGACGCGCAGATTCCATACCACTTCGCGGAAATTTTTTTCTTCCCCCTGTCCGCTGACGTATGCCCGGTAATGCTGCGTTACATGAGTGAAGATATAAATCATGAGCGGAATGATAATGAGAGATATCCGACCCAGCCTGCTGGCTTGTTCTATCAAGTGATACGCCATGGCAAGAGCGAACGCGGCACCACTTAAACCTAGTAGACAGGCCATCAGTTGTCGATCGTAGAGGCCTCCAGTCATCACGTAGCTATGGTCTTTATTGGCGATAGTCGACACTTCCAGCATGGAAGTCAGGCGCACCGCATACACCATCACGCCAAACATATACACCAGCACGATCTGTGTGGCAAACAGAGGCAACATGGTATCAAGCGTCCCAGCTACTGCGGGGATAAGGTAAAACAAGGGAAAACTCAATACATCAACCAGCCAAATTTGCCGCAGCACCAGGCCGTACACCAGCGAGAATGCAGCCATGGCGATCACGTACCAACTACTGTGTATGCCCTTGGTGTACAGGTTTGACAGGACGGCTGCCGTGATAAACAGAACTGTCGCCAAAGTGGCGATCACTTTCCAGTCGAAATGCTTTGCCAGCCTGCGCTCAGTTTCTGATAACAGACCGACATTTTTTTTCAGGCTCACTGCAGTGACCAATAATTCAGAGGCAATTCCAGCGAGCAGGAAGGGGAAAAAGAACCAGAAAGAAATAGTCAGGTAACTGGTCTCAAACAGCTTTCTTGCATAGAAAATACCCATTAAGGCAAAAAAACCTGGAGCCCAATGCGGCCACCTGGCGAGTTTCCAATACTCCATTTGCTACCCCATTTGTTCTTTTGACCAGGATCTGGTGGGCAAGTGCGCCGCGCCAATATGATCATATATTATTAGTTTAACTCAATATAAGTACAAAATAAATCATTCTGAATGTGATGATAACCTGAAAAATGCATTACTATTTCGTTCGATGATTAAATTTACATTGATGCACAATGTAATAATGAAACTACTCCGGAATTTGAGCAAAAAAATGCAAAAACATGCTGCGTGGAATACATTCCTCAAAATATCAGGAGTTTTCCTGATGTCTAGCGTTCTGCTTGCCTGTGCTGACTCGGGCAAGTCCAGGGAAATGATGCAGGCCGCCATGGCGGCGCAGCCCGAAGACAAGAAAATCCTTGAGTTCTTCATGTATACCTGCCCACACTGCCGCGCCGTCGAGCCTACTATCGCAAGCTGGCAAGCCAAGCAATCCGTCCTGTTTCAGCAAGGGATATATGCGTTTGAGCAGATACCTGCGGTCTTCTCAGCCAGTTGGCAGAGTGATAGCAAGATTGGAGAAAAAGAAGCTGCCATCTTCTACACGTTGCGCAGGATGGGTTTTGAGCATCAAATGCGGCTCAGGGTGTTTGCGGCCATACAAGACAAGAGCCTGGACGCGAGCGATGCTGACTCTATCGCTCGCTTCCTGCAAAAGGAAGGCATCCCCGCAGCCGAGTTTGGCACGACATTCAAAAGCACGGAAGTCAAGGCCGATGTCAATCGTGCTGAGTCTCTGACCAGGCAATATGGGATTTATTCTGTGCCTGCATTTATTCTGTTCAATCGCGCCATTATCCTGCCGCAAGAATATGCAGATAATCAGGCGGTTGAAGCCGCCCTTCTTGGCAAGGTCAAAGAGTTTTATACAAAGAATGCAGGCAAGCCAGCAGCTTTTTGATCAAGCCTGGATGATGGATGTGATTTTGCGTCTGGTGCGTTCCCGCAACGAACATTCCCGCAAACTGTCAGCCAGGTTTTCCAGGTCCGCAACGCCGTAAATGCTGATTATCGGCAAACTGGCGTCAGTGGACCTGAGCCTGATGCTGCTATAGCCCGCCAAACGCATGCCCAGCGGTTTGTATACGTCAAAGTGTTCTATGGTGAACAGCTCTACGCTTTCCAGTAATTTTGACAGAATCCCATGTTCTATTTTGATGCGTTGTGTGGTGATTTGATAAGTGACCGAGATACTAGCCAGCCAATAATAGAAAAAAGCGATACCCACCGTGCCGATGACTGCCAGCCACTGCCATGCGCTATAAATGATGGCTGGATGTCCTGAAAAAAGAACACGCTCGGTCTCTGCTTCTTGCTCCGCAGCGGTCGTTCTTAAGTTGGAATTACAGAAGCGGCATTTTAAGGCGCCAACTTTGATGGTTTCACGGCATACAGGGCACGGCATGCTCTGCTCATTCAATTGCTCGTCCATTCATATCCTTTCTATTGATCGTACGGACCTGGCCTGGTGGCCCTATTCTATGGCGGGATGACTATCGCCGGGTGATATAAATGCAAAAACTCAGGTGCCGATTCAATAGTCATCTTCAAATTGCCTGGGCGTGCATAATTCAGTATTTGACATGATTTTGGGGGTTGCCGGGATCTGGGTGCTAGGGAGGACCTTAGGCAGCGCCAGCACGCAATTTGGTTCGGGATGCCTGACCTGCCCATTGGCCATTGTATCGCCGTGCTGCAAATGCCATAGCGCGTGCAAACTCATTTCCTTGCTATCGCGACGGCAGTCACCGTCAAGGTCAAGTGCGCTGCCAGGTGTGATGTTGGTGTCTTTGAGATGTGGGGCACGGCTGTTATCGACAGTGTCGATCATGTTCGCATCGCGGAGAGTTTTCATTTTTTCAGGGTCCGGCAAATTTTTCATGGCGATTTAGACTGGCATAAGGCAACACATGCAGCGCTTTCATCAGATTTGATGGTTGTTGTCACAAAACTGGAAAGGAGATGACTCCCGCGTACTATTTTCAAAATGCCATGCCGTGTACGACGAAACAATACGGTTCGCCGACGTTTGTTCTCATAATAAAGTTATTGACTATTATTTAGTAATACAGGTATTTATTCAAGCTGGTTCTTGTTTACATGCACAACATGTCAGTCACCCGCCCGGAACAAGTCTAGCCACACACCCTCTATTAGTAATTAGAATTGATTGTCGGTATAATACTGTTAAATTTATTACTTTTGTTTGTATAATTAATTTATGTGGTGTGGAGTTATTTTTTGACTAAGTGCTGAATGCGAGCCATAATTCTTTACACTCGACATAGGCTGGTTTGCAAGAGCGGGCATCTCTGAGAATAAATTTGCTTGTTCTCACTCCCTTGATTGTTTAATTGCAGAAAAGGTGCGGATCAATGTGGCGGCATGAACTTGATATGGTGTCCTCTCTCGCTTGTGAAAGTGCGATTGCCGCACTGAGTGATATGAGTAGAATCATCTCGGGGAATGCAGGTACACCAGACCCATTGGTGTATTCTGGCTTGTCTTATGCGACTGATATGTTGCGTGTTGCTGGATTCGTGGCACCGACCACTTTTGCGAAAGAAGTGCAGCAAACGTTTTCGCAAGCTAGACTGGGTGCAAGGGAAGTCCGAATCTTTAAACGTGCCCTGATGATACTGACTTCTTATTTGAGGGACGCTGTCCATCTTGGTGCGGGGCCGACACTGTTTTTTTATGAAGAAGCCTTGCTGCTATCGGATGTGTCAGGACGTCCACCACCGCCTTGTGGCAATTTTTATGCTCCCTTTCTGTTTTGGGACATTGAAGAGGGCTTGAGTGGCTGTTTCCGGGATGCAGCTTGCGGCATCTCGCGTGATGCCTATCAGGCTGCAATACTGGCATTTTTGCGCAAGCAGGATAGTGCAGGGCTTGAAGCAATGGTGCATGTGCTGACGGAAATGGCAGAGAAAAATGAAAGTACGTGTAGTTACTCGTTGTGCAGGGTGCTGGCGGCTTTTTTTGGAGCAATAAGCTGTAGAGCTGCCTCCCTTAGTCAGGACGAAATGCACTTGTTTTCTATGGTGGATAGCGTTTTCTTTAAGCAGGCTGGACAGGGGCATCTTCCCGAACCAGTCTTTATTTCTCGTCTATTGCATGTGATTGCCAAGTCAACGGCAGATTTATCCACGGTACGTGAAACTCAGATATATTTTAATCTGGAAGGCTTGTTGTCCGGTGCTTTTCTGGGATGCCGGGAATCAATCCGTGCATAATATGCCTGCGCAGTGATAATCTTTTATGGTGTTTAACGCTTTGTTTAGGAGGATGTATGGCATTGCCCGTGTTGGCCGGTATGGCCGCAAAATATGTAGGTTCGAAAGTGATTGAGCATGGTGTTGAAAAACTGGTTGAATCTGTCATGTCATCAAAAGAAGGTTCGGGCCTGCTTGATAAAGCTGGGAAGATGGATGTGCCGTTTGGACCATCGAAAATGATGATGTCAGCAATTGCTGAACCACCTGTCAAATCACTGGTAAGTGGCAGCGCATTGTCGATGAAGTAAGTAGCTCAGGTTTTCCAGGGCAGAAGTGTTACTGAAGCAAACTCTGCACTGATCAGGGCGGGCTTTTATTGTAATCAGGAAATTGCTAAGCGATTGCGCGGATTGCGTTGCATGTCGCTGGCTTGTTGAGTCATTCTCTATCCGTATTCAATGCCAATTTTGCCGGATTGGTCCATTCCATGAAAATGTCAGATCTCGTTTTGCAAGCCAAGATTTGGTTGTTCTTGGCAACACTTTGGTTCTTTGCAGCAGCGGTGGAGCGCTTCAGCTATCCTTTCCGGTATGAAGGGGAGTTGTTGGCTAGCCAAGTGTCACATCCAGCCGGTGATTGCAAAGGATTGGAGGCAAAAACCGTGATTGCCTGGCGCTTGTCCAGCGACAAGAAAAGTGTGGAATACAAATGCCCTGCTTCACACCCATGGCCATTCTATGCAACCAGTTCCAGTACCGAGATACCCAAGGCTGTAATGCAAGTTATTGCGGACAGGAAAAGTGGTGCGGCAAAGTAGCGACTGCACCAGGCTACATTTTGGGAGTGGCTGGTGACGTGGCAAGTGGTTCAAGTTTTTGATTGAGTTTTTGATTAATTAACTCAAATAGCTCTGGTTCCACTTTTGTCCAATTGTCACCATTGAGTGCGTTGACAGGGGCACTGTCCTTGTCGCTGACATGTTGATATGGACCAATTGCAGTGAACTGGGAAAAACCACCTGCATCGCGGCGCAAGGTGAAGAAGTCACCCTCTGCATCTTTGTAAGTGCGTTCTGCAAATTTTTCGTCACCATCGCTGCCGTAGCCAAAATCAATCACTTCCAGTTTGGCAGGCATGATGCCACTATCGATATTGCGCTGATGCATGGCAGTATCTTCACGTTGCAAGATGAAGTTGACTTGAAAGCTGCCACCCAGCATTGCACGTTTGGATATTTCTGACAGCGCGTCAGTGATCAAAGAGGCAGCGTTGACGTTTTCCAATGCAACTTCGTGAATATCTACGCTGATTTGATGCGCGGTCTTGTTGCCGTCCACGACCGGACTGACCGTGATGGCAACATTGCCGAATTTTTCCAACTTGTCGACTTCAGCACGAATTTTATTGTAGCGTTCAAAGATGTCGGTGCTGATCAGGCAGGCACCAGTGACGGTCACTGCAAGTTCTGGCTTGACTTCAAGCACGCCTTTTTCGCGCAAAATGTTGGCGATCTCGACTCGCGCATACATTTGAATTTGTTTTGGGTCGTCAAAGTAGAGACTCCCCGAAAGGACGCGATCCTCTTCCGACTCAATATACTCAAAAATGCGGTCTAGCTGCCCTGGAGAAACAAACTCGGGGTCAACTCCATTACGGCGAAGTACATCAAGAATATCCTCCTCCGTAAGCTCGATAGTTGAACCACTCATCTTTGTCCTCTTGCTTTATCCAAGCAATTTATTATTTTTAGCACGCGAGATATTACGAAATTAAAGTAGGAAAGTCAAACGTGGATTTTCCTACCGCGAGTAGTACTGTATTCTGGCCATGTATTACTTCAACTGCCTGCCTCATCAAGCCATTTAAACTATTTAATGACCATGTTTTTTTGATTTGGCATTTGTCATATCAAACGAGGTAAGTGCAAATAGTTTGTTTTGGTCATTCCATTCGTAGATTGGGGTGTTTTGCAGATTTTCAACAGTCGACTCACGCAAGCGTATCATTTCCAAATGGTCTTAAAAACCAGGCGCTGCTCGAAATTAAAACGTCTTGCAACTGATTGCGTTGACACCGTTTTTCCTAGCGGAATTCTGCTAATACTTATCCATCAATCGTATTGTCGGATATCTGCGCCGTCTTGGCATGTGGACTATGTCAGTCTTACAAAATGTAACACAATGGCGTCTGATATTTGACTCAAAGGCCATAACATTGTCAGAAGTGAACACAGCGTTGCGCGCATGTATCGCACGTTTATTTACTTGTAAAAGCGAGAAAGCCAGATCGCTTGTTGCACGTCTGCATATTTTCAGAAGCATGAATGTTGTTAAGTGTGTATGTGGGTTACAGAGCTACCCTTAATTCAGAATATACTAGAACTCCTTTCGCCAATTTGCTCATTTTGTTGAAATGAGTGTCAGTCTGTAGTCATCGTTTTTGTTGAGGAAACCTGTAATTGAAATCAAGTAAACCTGTGCCTGAAAAAGTCAAGAAAGTGACTGCGCGGCGTAAGTCACCTGCCAAGGAAGTGGTGGTGGATGAAGTATTTCCCGAACTGATGATAGTCGGGACCAATATCGCAAAAAATAAAAGTTATTATCTGGCCCAAAAAGCGCTGATACAACGTGTGGCACATGGCGTGTATATCCCCACAGACAGGATGGCAGATGGTAAAGCCATTTTGATACGTCATGCGATCCGTCTGGCCAGCCTGCATTTCAAGAACGCAACGGGTTTGTGTTACTCGAGTGCATTCACGCTGGAGGCGATTATTCCGGAATCTGGTCCGCCTCTGGTATTTGTTGCCGGTGAATATTCGTATGGCCTGGAGTTGGGAGAGGGCGATATCAAGCTGATGTTGGTGCAATCCCTGCATCCCCCGTACGAAATGCTCAAAACCAATGACGAGTACGAGTTCTACGAAGACAAAATATGTTCTGACCCTATCGGTGAGTTTGTCGTCAAAGTACCTCGCCCTGAACTTCTGGTTTTACATAATTTTGAACGCGTTAAAGAATGGTCGGAAAAAAAGATTGCAAGCGGGCACTTGAAGAAGTTCGTCGCCTGGATAGTTGATGCGCGCTATGGCGGTTCCATTCCCGCATTTTCTGCAAACTTTGCTGAGCTGGCGATCAAATGCAATCGTTTGGAAGAGCATGATCATGCCGTCACAGCCCTGCTTGCAGAGGGCTATCCCATGTCTGAAAGGTACTTGCGGAAAATCGTTTGACTTTTGATTTTCATTCGCCTAAACTTTGCCTCATATATGGGGGTGGTGCTGCTGCCTGCGCCACAAAATGCGAATTAAAAGTTGATGATTTCTTTGTCTTGCCCATGCATGGAGTTGATACTCTCACTATGTATGGATGGCAATCAACTGGATAGAGATGTTTTGGCTTCATATGGTACGCCCGAGTTTCAGGGCGGTTATATGAGCTGCACCTTGAGTCTGCATTCGTCCGGCTTGCTGCCAGGTTGATCCTGGTGTGCAAATAAAGCTGGCGCATTCACCAATTACATATATCTGCACTAAACAGTGGGGGCAGCCAATGGCTGCTTTTTTATTTACTTGCTAAGAGTGTCTGCAGTGAGTCTGGATTCGAATTTGCGCACAAGTGAAGTGACTGGGGCCATCCAGGCTGCAGAAAAAATTACGCTGCAAAAGGCGGTGCAAGTCTGCGTGCAATATATGCTGGATGTGCAGATGGAGTTGGACGCTGAAGTGATTGCGCCGTTTTGTTTTCATAACTGCATGATATTTCTATCGAGATCAGCAGGGCAGTTGCAGGTGGATGTTGCGGTATCAGAAGCGGTGGTCATGGACTACGACATCAAATCCCTGCACATGAACACGCGCTATGTCATGAATGAAATGATTGCCCATGCAGTCAGATTGTATGGCTCAGATGGGCATCAGGTATTTGCCATGGCTTTCCTGTTCCGCGATGGTTGTGGTTTGGTGAAGCTGGAGCAGGCAGGCGGTTACGCGGTAAATTTAATAGAGCGGGTGCCGGTATCGCTGGATTATCAAATCGGATTTGCTGCATAGAGGAGTGACAGGTGAGAGCTTTTTCAATGATAGTAGTGATGGCTGCGCTGGTTGTATCAGGCTGCACCACGCGACAAACAGTACAGTATCGCGAAGTTATTCCGGAAAATAATTTCAAAGGCATCGTTGAGGCGCAGGCAAAGCAGTCTTCACCGTTCATGAGGAACTTGCAACTGGAACCAGCGCAATCTGCCGATTTCGTCAAAATAGATCCGGTGACTATGAATTACGCCTGGTTTTATGAGCGTGGACAAACCATGGGGCAACACCTGGATGCATGGGCGCATCGCTATGCCTTCCGCTTTGAATCACGCATTCCACTGGGCTGGGACCCGTATGTGCAATCCGATGGCAGCTTTGTCGGCAATTTGTATTCTGCCATAGAGGATTTGGCTTATTTTTCCGATGAGGGAAAAAATAATTTCCATCAATATCACGACACCAAGCGACTGCGTACAAAAAGTGTGCAGATCACGATATTTGAAAAAGAGCGCTATCTCCGTATCGAGCTGAGAGATGCCATGGCCGAAGCTGCAGAAGCGCAACGCGATGAGCAAGAACGTCTGGCAGCGGAAAAAGCGGCTGGAAAAACAGCCTTCGCTGATTACTTTCGTTCAGGTAAATAAGACCTATGGTTTACGCTGCGTCGTCCTTCTTTATCCTGGGTTTGCTATTGTTGGGCGCACGCATGTATGCGCCTGCCGGCAACAGCAAACATGATTTTCTGCAATATGCTGGCATGGGCGCTCTGTTCATGATTTTGCTTTCTTGTGTTCTGGTCGCTTATACCGGTGTGTCCGGTGGGAATAAGGAAATGCCAGTCGCCCTATCCGGCGATTTTGGTTTATCTGGCGCAAGCGCCGCCAATCGCGGCGCCCAGACTGTGGATAGGTCCAGCTTGGGTGGGAATCCTCCAGATTTCCCCAATAAGAATTCTGTCGCTGCACCCACCGCAAGTGTGCAAAATCCTTTTGGGCAACAGGATGCAGCCAGTGGTGTGCCGTCGGTGTTTTCCCTGGCACAGTCCAGCCAGATTTGTGCAGGTTTTTCGGATATTGCAATGGGCGCGTTGTTAGCGGGATCTAACGGTGAGGCATATGCACCTTATGAAGAAAAAGCCAGGCGATTAAGTGAGCAAGTCATGCGTTTGCCATTTGTGCGTGAAGCGGGTACCAAGCCGATGCAGAACATCAGCAACTTGTTTGCCACTCTGATTGAAGACCAATACTACATCTCTCCACAGAACCGTGCAGTGCAATTGGGTCTGATAGGCAAGGTCGATAAAAAGTTGGCATTGGATGCCATGAATCAAGTTTGCGAACTGAAAATCCTGGAGATACGTAGCAAATGACTGCACTAGCCAGTACCAATGCACTGCCTTTGTTGAGCCGGACGATGGAGTCCCTGCTTGCGCCACAGTACATTTTTTTTGCTAATAACGCCGATGGTCGCGTGCATGACGGCATCGTCTATGGGAGCAGCGAAAATGACTGGGTCTATGGTGAGGATGGGTTGTTTCCTGCCATGCTTTACCTGGCTGAGCGGCATTACAAAGATAGCTTCTTCGAGGGTGATTATGCAATTCCACCTGAAAATGGCACGCTGGCGCAGAGTTTTGGTATCGACTGGATTCCTGATCCCAGCTTTCAGAGCCGGACCGGCTACCGTGCACAGATTTCGGAGACCGGTTTGCAAGTATCCCCTTCCGTAATTCTGTTGTTTGTACACGATGCCATAGAGCGCATGCATCAATACAGTTACAGAAAAGTGAAAGACTGGCGTTTTGAGATAGACGATGGACGTTTGCTGGAAGAGCTGGAAGAGAAGAAGATAGTCAATGCCAACGGTTTGCTGGATTTGTTCCAGATGGTACTTGCTCCTTTACCTGAGCCAGAAACTGAGAATACTTAATCGCACTTTTGTGTGGAGTTCCAATGACGGAAAAAAACGAAGCATCGTCCTTAAGGCGCAAACTTGTTCCATCTGGTGATGCCAAGAAGGTGACTGGCTTTACTCATAGTGCATTCAAGCGCTTGTTTACCAGCGTTCGTTCTGAGCGTGAAGAAAGCTTCAATGAAGCCAGGGAACGTTTGGGCTGGACCGAGGATGACATAGCCGGATTTCTGGAATACAGGAAAAAAGAAACGACTATCTATGCGCTGCTGACAGCGGTGGCTTTTCTGTTTGCCTGTGGCGCACCTTATTCAGAGAATCCCTGGTCGCACCTGGTAACTTCGCTGGCAGTCATGCTGATGATAGGTACCAGATGGCTGGTTGCTCATTTCCGTCTGACCCAGGTACGTCATCGTGCACTGCTCTCGTTTGCTGAGTATCTGGGTGTTCTGTTTCCCTTTCTGTCTGAAAGTGTCAAGGAGATCAGTGAAGGCTTGAGTGAAAAAAAAGTTGTCGATACCAGTAAGCGCGCTGATGAGTCAGCTAAGATCGTCGACTTGAACAAGAATCACAGTAATCATTGAGGTCAGGTTCGTGGATGTCTATATTTCGCCAGCAGATACCATGTCAGAACCTGCTTTTTATTCATGCGTTAAAGGCGCTGCTGAGTATTACAAAGTGCCATCGATGGCACTGTTGGCGATTTATGCGCAGGAACGTGGATCTTCTGCGCGCACTTCTGACAATGCAAACAGGACAAAGGACTATGGTCGCTTCCAGATCAATGATGCAAGCTGGAGGCAGTATCTGGCAGAACATCGTATTTCCTTAGACCGGGTGCTGAAGGATAACTGTCTGAATGCCTATGTAGGTGCGCATATTTTCAAACTCAGGTATGCCACATGCAAGTCGGATGTGTGGTGTGCAATAGGTTTATATCATTCAGCCAACGAACCTTATCGCTCATCTTATGTAAGTAATGTGTACAAGAAGTATCAGGCAATTCAAAAAGATAGAGAATTTTTGAACTGGTTCCGGTCGCTGGCTGTATACGATGCCAGCTCAGGTAAATGGGAATATTTAATCGCAGGAGCAGGGCATGCCGCCACCACAAGCAGGTAATTCCGGTAACGATACATCTAATGAAGGCCTTTGGGGCATGCTGTTGTTTGCTGCTGGTGTATTGATACTCTGGTTTGTAGGCAAGGGTTTTATTGTTGGTGCTGTTTTCGTGTTCAGGTCATATGTGACCGGGCCTTTGATCGGTTTATTTGACGCCGATGTGCGCGCTGCTCTGGATTGGATGAGTAGTGTGCAGTATGGCAAAGTCGAGTACAACGAGTTTGTTGCGAACGGCGAACTGATAGGGAGATACACCAAAGTACCTGCCATGCTGCTGTGTGTGGCGATGGGGGTCTACATTTTCTTCAAGCATCCCTCGCAAAAATTCAAACGCCGCTGGGATATGTTCTCGCTGGCAAAAAAAGAGGTCGCTCTTTGGCCCTGTATTACACCTGCCCTGGACGCAAATTTGTTGAAAGTGCCGGTTGAGACGGGGCGCTGGGCCTGGAGCACAACGCCTAAGGAATGGGTAGACAAAAACAAACTCTGGGAAACTTATGAGCACGTTTCCGAAGTCAGTGGCTTGCCAGAAAACAAGCGACGCTTGAACCGTGTCACGGCAAAGTCAGCATTGATCGCGCAACTAGGCCCAAAATTTGTGTCTTTCGATGACTTACCACCTTATCTCAAGGCATTGCTGGGATCGTTCATGGCCAAGATTTGTGGTGACAAAAAGACTGCATTGAAGATATTGAATCAATTATCAACTTCAAGCGCTGCAGTTGGCGTGGCCACTAACGACTTATCTGTCAGGCTGGCATTGGAAAAATTTGAGAGTGAATTGGGCGTCGCTTGTTTTGAGCGTTATAAAAATACCGATGTGATCGTAAAAATCCTCTCGCGCCATGCCTACATGGCGACAGCAATGCTGGCCTTGCTGGATAAGGCGCGTAGCAGTGGTGTCGTCGCCTCTGCAGAGTTTTTATGGCTAAAACCAGTGAACCGCACGCTGTTTTACATGTTTAACTCCCTGGGACGAAGAACCTGCTGGATGGAATCAGCCGGGATATTCGCGCATTATCAAGCTGAGTTGCAGTCAAAATCGAAAGTGATGCGCCCTTATGTCGAAACTGCACTGGATGGCCTGGAATCCTATCTTGGTGAGTACCTCGATACCAACAATGGCCAGTTGGAATGATTTATAGCGATAACTAGTTGAATTCAACATGATTTTATTTAGGAAAATGGAATGTTACAAAATCTGATCAATCGTTTTGAAAGCTATCAGGCTATACAGGTCAATAAGAATTTTAATTCTCAAGAATTGACCGTGCTTGGAAAAATTCTGCTGGAAGGTGCGCGCGAAGTCGAGGTGGCCAACGTCATACGCTTTCCCTCTATAGAAAGGGGATTTTCGATATTTTCCATCGAAAGCGGCTCAACCTTATCGCCACCATCGAGCCCGGTTGCTGCAAACGAAGGAGATGCCGCATCAACACCGGCAAACGTAACGCAGCCCGACAGGATCTTGCCCAAGTTGGCGACAGGTCTTGTCAGTGAATTAAAAAGTGATGCCTATCACCTCATCGTCAGGCAGGGTAATGCCCTGGAAAACGGCATGGTACTGGCTTCTTTCACCAATCTGCAAAGCGCTGGCATTGCCTTGCGCAAGCTGGCCAAGCTGAATGCCAGGAAAACCAGGTTCTGGAAGATCCTGGGCTTCCTGGTGCTCGTGTATTTGGTATTGTCGATACCGATGATGAAGCGCGCTCCACAAAAGTCTCTGGAGGAAATCACTACCAGCATGGAAATGCGCAATCCGGAAGTCGCCCGGCAAATGGAAAACATCAACCGCAGTCGCACTGTCGGCAGCGAACTCATGGCTCAGCCTGCATCTCCTATGCAAGCTCAGCCAGATCCATCTTCCATGCTTGGTGCCCCTGCTGCCGCGATGGAGCCTGCTCCTGTGGCACCAACTGCTGCGCCAGGCGCCAGGCCTGATCAAAGCCAGGGAAATTTTGGCTTCTGATCCTGGTGTTCAGACATGGATAAACCGTGCTTGTGCGGTCTGCGCACAAGCCATGATGTTTTCGACATAATCGAGTATTGAGGGAAGCATGGCCCAACCACAACAGTCAGGTCTTGAGCCGGAAAATGAGGTCAAGGCCCATCACCGGCGACGTGACACGCGTCCGCAGTTACAAAGGATAAAAGAAGATATTCTTTTCAAGCCGGAAGCCGCCAGCATACTGATGTTTGTGATTGGCGCTGCTGCCATGATCTCGCCTACCTGGCATGAATACATCGTCGTATTCGGTATCTTGCTGTTCCTGTATATACGCTCCAGCTTTAAACACTATAGCCTGCCTTTCCGCATGCCTATGTCGACGGCGTATGACGCATCCGCAAATGAGGGCAAAGGGCGTTCCGGCATTATCGATCCGGAAGAAATTAATCCCGCAACTGATAAACCGACTTGGGCCAAGGGCATCTCTCACTTTGGCAATCGCAAAAAAGACGATGCCGAACTCTGGTTCAATAATGATGACTTGCGTACCCACATCCTGATCTTTGGTTCTACCGGTAGCGGTAAGACCGTGGCGTTGGTCTCCATGGCTTATAACGCCCTGATGCAGGGTTCGGGTTTTATTTTCGTCGATGGTAAAGGCGATGCCAGCCTGTTTGCCACGATCTTTTCCATGAGCCGTGCCATGGGCAGGGAAGATGATTTCCTTATCATCAATTTTGGTACCGGCTCACGTGATATTGAAGGTCCCCAACTCACCAAGTTATCCAACACCATCAACCCCTTTGCTTTTGGTGCATCTGACGCGCTGACCCAGTTGCTGGTCGGTCTGATGGGGGATTCTGGTGGCAGTGGCGACATGTGGAAAGGTCGTGCGATTTCCTTGCTGACGGGCTTGATGATCGCCCTGGTGTCCCTGCGCGATGCTGGCCGTATCTTGCTGGACGTGGAAGTCATACGTGATTTCATGCAATTGAAATACATTGTCGCTTTATCGAATGGTAAAAACCCGATTGATGGCACACCCATCAAACTGTCTGACCGCGCCCAGGCTGCCATCAAGGCCTACCTGAGTTCCCTGCCGGGCTTTGTTGAGAAGAAGGGGGCTGACCAGTCGGCCACCACGCTGGAACAGCATGGTTACCTGCAAATGCAGTTCACCCGCGTGCTGGGTTCATTGTCAGACACCCTTGGTCATATCTTCAAAACCAATCTGGGTGAAGTTGACTTGTACGACGTCGTCGTCAATCGGCGCATTCTGGTGGTCTTGCTGCCCGCTCTGGAAAAATCCCAGGATGAGCTGGCCAATCTGGGCAAAGTCGTCATCATGAGTTTGAAGAACATGATGGCAGCCACCCTGGGTGCGCAGATGGAAGGCAGCAAGATGGAAGTGCTGGATAACCGCCCTACCAATGCACCATCGCCTTTTGTGACGATACTGGATGAATACGGTGCCTACGCCGTGCCAGGGGTCGCTGTCATGCCAGCGCAGGCGCGTAGTCTGGGCTTTAGCATGGTCTTCGCCAGCCAGGATATGCCGGGTTTTGAGAAAGCCTCCAAGGAAGACGCTGCATCGATTGCTGCCAACTGCAATATCAAGATATTCATGAAGCTCGAAGATGCAGAGCGCACTTATGAGATTTTCGAAAAATCAGTAGGCATGGCCGACGTCATGGTTATGGGTGGTATGCAAGCCAGCACCAATGGCATGTCCACCAACTACATGGACAATATGAACGCCACCATGGAACAACGCTCTCGCGGTTCCCTGCAGGATTTGAAAGAGCAAACGCCGGGCGAAGCGCATATCCTGTTCAAGTCCAGAATCATTCGGGCCAGGATGTTTTCTTGCGGCATGGTGGATGAACGCAACCTGTTGAGCAAGTATCGCCTGAACCACTTCATCAAAGTCAAACCACCTGCTTACGGTGAAATGCTTGATTGGGACTTGTCGCCCGAAGCACTGAAAATGAAGGCGGATGCAGCGCAGGCCGCACAGAATGTACAAAGTGCACAGAATCCTGCAATTGCTGAAGTTATCGCCGCCAACGCGAGTGTGACGCATGGTGCAGAGAATGAGACTGCAGCGGCAGCAACTGAAAGCAAGCCAGCATCAGCAACGATAACGGAAAATTGCGTAGACGATGCGCAGGATCAGGTCGCTGCAAAGGCTGAGGCAAAACCTCGTACCTTGTTTGGCAAGCGCTCTGGCCAGAAAAAAGCAGACGAACATGAGTTCGATGGTGCTGTTGTCAACATTTTTGGCCGCGACAACGACAGTCTGGATGAAGCCAGCAAGGCAGTAGTCGCCCCTTGGGCGGCAGATATACAGGCCGGCATGCACGAGCAACTGGCAACAGCGGCAGCCTATGAAGCAGGATGGCAGACGGAAACTAGCCTGAGCGAGCTGTATGCCATGGAAGAAAAAACCGGCAAGGGCAGGTTGGCACAGATACTGATTGACCAGGTGCATACCCATGCAGCTTTGGTAAACATGGACATGCTCCTGGGCGTAGTTCCCTTTAAAGCCAGAAGTGATGCAGGGCATTTGATCAAGGCCATCGCTGCCAATACATCCTATGCGTGCCAGCCGACGCCAGCAAAACGCAGTGGCAAAAGCAGTTTGATCCAAGCTTTCAGTAAGAAGTATGCGACCAGGTGATTGCACAGATGATCATTTTTTCGCACAACATGGAAAGCAATGCAGAAAAAGTACCGCGACGGGATTTCCTTGCAAAGTCCTTTGCAGCTGCAGCAGGGCTGATATTACCTGCTACTGCAGGCGCTACTGCGGTGCAACTGTTCAGCCCTGAGTATCACTATCCAAAAAAGCCCGGCGAAGGACGCATACTGCGCCGTATATATTTGACGCGGGAAGCTTCAAAGTGGCATGCAGCCGAACGTGCAGACTTTATTCTGTGGGACAAGGATGGTCGTATTGATGCTGAAGGCTACAAGCGCCTTTGCTGGTTCTTGCGGGATGTCAGGAGTTCCAGGATCGTACAAGTGGATATGCGTCTGGCAGCCCTGATTACTTCAGTTCAAAGTCATTTTTGGTTTAATCAGGGGATACATGGTTATTACCACCTGACTTCAGGATACCGGTCGTGGGTGACCAATGACCAGACCGAAGGTGCTGCTGCAGACTCCGGCCATGTATATGCCGGTGCTGCAGACGGCTGGCTGGATGGCGTAAGTGTGGAAGATCTCGCTGGCGTTGCGCTCAGCCTCAAGGCTGGTGGCGTCGGCTTATATAAAAAACGTGGGTTTGTTCACACTGATGTAGTGGGAAAGCCGAATTTATGGAAGGCATGATGTAATGCAAAAGAACCTCATATTGAAAAGTATTCTCATGGCGTTGGGAGTGTCGCTTTCACTGTCCGCGATGGCTGCTACCGACTGGAAGAAAATAATGACTGTGCGTGGTAACAAAGTCGTTAAAGAATTTTCTTCGCCCTCAGGTTTTCGCGGCCTGGTGGTGGAAGCTGGTGGTGCTGAGAAAACATTTTATGTGACTGAAAACGGTGACTACCTTTTTTCGGGGGAATTGTTTGGTGAAGATGGCTTGCCGATAGCTCAAAAGAATCCAGCATCAAAGACCGCCCCTGACTGGAACCGTATCATGCAGGGCAAAGGCAATAATGTCGTTAAAGAATTCCGTTCTTCGTCTGGATTCAAGGGGCTGGTGGTGGAGCGCAATGGCATCAAAAAGATTTTCTACATCACTGCCAATGGCAAATTCCTGGCGGCTGGCGAAGTCTTTAACTCTACTGGCGGTTCCATTACCAAGCTTGAACTGGCTGAACAGGCTGGTATAGCCCAGTCCGCAGCCGTCATGCCAACAGCGGTCGCAGGTGAAGTCGATAAGACCATTTCTGAGCAGAGCAAGATGCTCAACTCCGTTCGGGAGCTAGAGTCTGTGCCTACCGAGTTCAAGAACAAGGTCTTTGCCGCAGCAGAAAAGTCTACGGCGTGGGTAGAAGAGGGGAGTGGCAATAATATCGTGTATGTAATTTTTGATCCTATATGCCCGCACTGCCACAAAACCTGGGAAATGCTGCGGCCTTACGTGCAAAGAGGCTTATTGCGCGTGCGCTGGATTCCTGTGATTTCATTGAGTGGCAACAATATGCAAAGCCCGTCTGCACAGATGGCGGCTTACTTTTTATCAAACCGAGGTGAAGCCGATATTGTCGAAAAGATGTTCAGGAAAACCATCAAGTCTGTTGCGCCAGATGACAAAATGGCACGTTCCTTGTCTCAAAATTTGTTGTTCTTGCGCGATACCAATTTTAGAGGAACTCCTCTGCTCATTTATCAGCGCGGTGGTGAGCGCAATGCTTTCATTGTCCCAGAGCAACCAGAAGTCGAGCAAATTGAGCGTATGATCAGGAAAAATTGAAACCAAATGTTTCCTTGAGCTTGTGGTGTCAGGAATTTGGCTTGGGACAGTACATACCGAGGTATGTGCAGCCGCCAGGCAGCGCAGTCAAGGCAAGCCAGAATTAGCGATGCAAATGGCAGCGAATGCATGCGGACGAGCAGTTCATATACAGACAATGACGTGTGCTACATAGCGACATTCTGGCTAGCCAAGCTTGAATTGAAAGCTGTATGCGCCAGGTCTGAAATTGCTTGATTGTCTTGTATTCTTAGCTATTTTCATTTTTGTCAAGGGCACTTGCAAATAGAAACAAAAGGGAAACCACTTTGGACTCGTCGGTATAGGCTGAACCTGCCCTCTAGGATAAGATATGTGGCTTAGATGAATGCCAAGATTCCATAAAAGTTTTTTATAATCTGCAGCAATACCCGTCATTTTGAGTTAACTATGATCTAGAGGGTCCTCATTTTTTCATGATATGGACATTCTTTTCTGCAACAATGAAGCACTCACTGAATTGAGCGCTTCAAACATAAAAGACGGTATAAGGTAAATATGTTTTACTTTTGGATTTTGGTAGTTGTATTGCTTTGCCTGGTTGTATATGGCTTTGATCAGCATTCTGAACTTGATCCGGAAGTAACCAAACCGCGGAAGCTAATTATACAAATGATTATCTGGTGCTTGCGTTCAGTGCGCCAGTTGGGCAGGAACTTCGTTGGTGGATTCAAGATGGATATGACTGGGCGGCGCTCCGGTGCTCAGTTGAAAAAACAGGTTCAGCAAAATCCGGAACAGAAAGATTGATAAAAGCGTTTTAGTTTGGAGCATTCAGTGAACGAAATCATGAATGAGGACTTGAAATCTTCAGAACCCGCAGCCCAGCCACTTACCAAGTGGGCGGATCTGACGATGCACACCTTGCGTATGGTGGTTGCGTATGACCCTGAGACTCAAAGTAAGCGACTGTGTTTGTTGGGGCCTGTATCACTAGCACAGCGCCGGGTGTTGGCTATTGATGGTTTTTATGAAGAGCAGGGTATGCTTTTCAGGGACGAGCTGAATTTTGGTTTGACGCAGTTGGCCAACATATTTCCTTATGTGCGCGTGATCAATAAAAACGTCAGTGAGATTGGGGTGCACTCCAGTGAATTGCCTGCCTTGCAGCAGGAATTGAAAAAAATGGCGGCTTTGCGTCCGACTATACTCACTACTCAGCCAGGTGCTGAAAACCTGCTGCAAGTCCCCTTAAGCCGTCCGGTACTTTCTATTGACCCCGTCCCTTTTTCCAGCCGCTTTTCCAGCGTTCGCAGTTATCTTGGTCACGCCGATTTTAACCGTCTCAAAAAAGCGGTATTTGTGCGCGCCGGTTATCGCTGCGAGATCTGTCTTGAAAATGGTTTTGAACAAGGTCATCAACACCCGGTTGAATGTCACGAAGTTTTTGAATATGACGAAGCCAGGGGTATGCAAAAAATCACTGCACTGATGAGCTTATGTCCGAACTGTCACTCAGTAAAAAACATAGAACTGAGCAGAGCAAAAAGTGATGATGAGTTTGAAGCCGCCATGATGCAACTCGCCAAGATCAATGGCTGGAGCAAGACGCAGGCACAAACCTATTACCAGCATGCCCTTCATGTCTGGAAAGAGCGTTCAAAAAAATCATGGGAACTGAATTTGGATATGCTCAATGGTACGGGATTGCAATTTCCAGGGGAGGGTGACCAGCTTGCAAAGCGCCCAAAGCGAGGTCGTGACATCAGCGCCAAGCTACCTTTTTTATCTCAGCTTCCATTGAATAGCATGAAACTGTTTTCTACCACGGGTATTCAAAAAGACGGTTGATACATTTAAGTAGTCAATAACCCTAAAACGCTGGTTGCCACAAGGTGACCAGCGTTTTTTATGGTGCATAGCTATATTCGGGAGGGTTAATCCGGTAGTCATGGCATCTGTATATTGGTAGGTGGGGAATGTACTGCAAATGTTAACGACTTCTTGCAACCTCCATCCAAGGACGTGCAGCAATGCGTCCCTGGATGTTTCGACCAATCCGATTTATGACTATTGCGCAGATGAGACGACACTGCCGCGTTTGGCCGCCATCTTGCCCCCAATGCCTTTTACAACGTTGCCGACCGCACCCGCTGCCTGACCACCTGCGGCATCGACGCCTTGATGGATACTGCTTGCTGTTGATTGAGCTTGCGTGCCAACTGCGCTATTGCCGCCTATCCAGCGCAAGATGTTGTCCGGGCCGGTATTGATGATTCCAAAAACTGTCGTAATCATTTTGGTGGTAATGCCAGAATACAATATCAAAGTACCGAGTAGCGTCATAATGCCGACCATGGAGCCTTCAGTCATATTCGATATGGATTGAAAGAATCCTTGATTAACGAAATTCATGATGGGTTTGATCAGCAGCATGGCGGCGAACAGGAAGATGACCATCAGTGCCGGGCGTATCAGGATAGACAGCACAAACATGTATCCTGGCGAACCGCGGCCAGCAACATCGTGTCCTTCCGGGTGCATGTGTGCAATCGCCCAAATGGGAGCTGCAATGACAGCTTCCACAAAAGAGATCAGCCACCAGGCGACGCCTGCAACCCAGAATACGTAGGGAAGCATGGGGAGAATAATTCCCAGAAACATCCCCAGACTCAACATGAGTCCGGTCAAGGCGGCCAGGATAATCGAAAAGGTACTGGTGTCAGCAGATTTGTCCTTGGATGGCAAAGCACCCGACCCCTCTACCAGCATCAGCTCGCCCGCTACGATAGCGGTGTCACCGATCGATTTTAACTGTATCAGCGGGTCCATGCCGTTTTTTCCGATTTCACCGACCATGGCAAATTTCAATATACCCGTTGAAATTCCGTCTGTGATGCCGTTCCAGGTTTTTCTGATATCCAAGAAATCAAATTTGGCTGGTGTGTTGCTCTCTATTTTTGTAGAGAGATCATTCGTCCCGATAACGGCTTGTTGAATATTGTTCAGAAAGACAGAAAATGCAGAGTTCTGGCTATCATTTTGCATCCCCGAAATATTGGGAATAGTATAGGCCGTAGAGATGGCGCCATTGATCACGCTTTGTGCTGCATTGTTCAAATTACCGATTTTCATATAGAAGGAACCAGCGTGCAACCAACCGCCAGCCTCCATTTGAGCCGCCATTTTGGTGATCCACAAGGCTTGTGGAGACTGTCCCTGAAAGAGGGTTGCCTTCATGTGATCTTGAATTTTTTTCACCAAATCTTTCTCATATTGCAGCTGGATGGTTGCCAGTGTATTTTGATACTTTCCTCCTGGAAGCATGGAGCGCTTGGATGAATCCGTCGATAACAGCAATTCGTTTGCCATCTCTATTAATACAGGACTGTTGAGCATATCGACAATGATCTTCCCGTGCTCAATGCGCATGGCATCTTCAAATTTTTTCCTATCAGTAGGCTGAAACAGTTCCACACCATCGACACCAGCGACATTGAATGATGAAAACGGCTGAGCAGTTGCATCTGAAAGTAATTTTGTGCAACCTACTTGATTGGAAAACAAGTTGTCACAGCCAATCAGACTGGTAGAAGCATTTTGTAGTTTAGTGAAGGTACTGGAGGCGCTCCATTGAATTGAACCACAAAAACCAGCGCTACCTGCATCTTGAGATCCTGCCGCAGCATAAATCATTTTGCCATCCGATGAACTCGGGGTTATTGTCATTCCATACATATCACCAGCCTGCTTGCAAGCCACCATGAGAAAGACTTGCTTTGCAGTTTTGTTTGGCGCAAGGAACGGCGGAGTAGTAAAGACTTGCTTGGATATACTGGTATAAGCAGTCGTCCAGATAGTGCTGCCTAGACCAACTGCCTGTATGCCAGACCAGATCAGGACTACCTGCAAAAAGGAGTAGCCTGCTACAGTCGGCAGCAACATTGCCATACCAGCCGCTGTTCGCAATGGAACCATCATGGTGTCCCATTTCTTGCCCAGCCATTCACCATCTTTGGCGGTATGGACCGCGCCACCAATGTAAGTGTAGGCCATGATGATCATGCCAATGACCAGGACTCCTGCGTTCATCTTGGCAAGTAGGCTTGAGAGGATGTGGTTGTTATTGTCGGCTATGGTCCCGTCATAAATCTTCAAGACGACATCACCAAAGATAAATTTCAACATTTGTATTGAATAGTCACCATGGCCTTGTGTGGGAACCCAAAAATTTCCGGCGTGCGCTCCAGTTGCCATCAAGGTAATTGCCAATGTGAGCAAGATGAAGATGCTGAGTTTTTTGCTTGTGCGCATGGGTATCTCTTTAATTTCTGAAAGCTGTTGGGCAAAGACCGGCTTGTATTCTGACAATGTGGTAACTGAAATTCGACATCTCTGTGCCTGCTTAAATAGGTGTAATACGTTTTTTCTTGCGAGTTGTGGTCGTCTGCATACCCGCTTGGCCCATAGGTGGGCTGATGGCTGGTGTTAAAGTCATGTCTTGACTGAAGGCCCTTTCGTGATAGCGCTTTTCTGTTTCACAAACTGCTTTTTCACTCGGTTTCTTGTTCAGCTTCTTGCCTGGATTCCGGGGGTCATCATTGGCGTCAAGCACCAATACCGGTTTCGCAGTGGGTACTCCATTGAGCGTCAAATGAGGCTGGTTTAAGGGAATTGCATTCGCCTTGTTTGCATTTGGCTGCCCGTATAACTCTGCGGCCATATCTGCTGCGTGCAAGGCTTGCGCCACCAGCAAGCCACCCACCGGACCCAACAAGACATCGGCAACATGATGAGCTGCCTCGATCATTTTGTGCTTTTGTAAGTGCTCGCTAAATTCATCAGCATCTTTGGTTTCAGATGTTGTTGAATTTGCATCTCTTAATGTTGATTGATTGTCCAAATTCACCGCCATTAAGTTTTTTACTTTCACTTTTTCAATTATTAATGATAACCTGATGATATAAACTCGGCAAGTGAAAATAGAATTTTTAAAAAAGTTATAGCTTATAAGGATATTTTCAAAATAAGTAAAATTTTCAAAGGTATTTGAATAAAATAATTCTGTAGTTATAATGCGTCAGTGTTGTATTTTTTTGGCATGGATAATATATGGTCGACTTAACAAGTAATGGCTTGGAGGCGTACTGGAGCGAAGTTTCGCCTGGTGCGCCATACCTTGTTGGCGCTATGGATGCCACCGAGGACTGGGTGCTTGACGCTGAAGGTTTCGGCGATGAAGAGCTGGCGGCATTGCTGGCAGCAATGCCAGCAATGCTGTCCCTTGCTGTGCGTTCCGGTAGAAAGGCAGAATTCATCAATGACCTACTGGTTGTGCTTGCCTACATGCCTTCGTCAAGTGCCCTGCGCATAGTAGATTGGCTGGAGAGAGGCAGCGCTGAGTTCGAACTTGATTTCTTGCGCGAGGCGCATAGTCTTGACCAGCAAGGTGGGATAAGTGCGATTGACCGTGTGGCATTCAAGCTCTTGATGGGCAGGCTGCGTTTTATCAGGAAAACGACTTTATTACAAACCGTGTTTGCGCCCGAACGATTGGCTGCCGTGCAGTCTGCAATTGAGCAAAGTGTGCGGGCGAATTGATGAACTCTATTTTTCGCAAAATGATTTTGTCTGGAGGGCTGGCGTTGATGGTCATGCAGCCGGGCATATGTACCGCTGACAGTATGTCAGGCGTGGGAGACTTATCGATTACCACCCTGGATTCAGCTGCACAAAAGATCTTGGCCGCGAACGGTGTGCTAGGTGCAAACCAGACTGATTATGCGAAGATTGTTGAATGTTCCGACAAAGCGGCAGATGCGAGTGACAAGTTGCGCAAAGGTATGGCAACAGCAATGACGCCCAGCGATCCCACAAAAAAATTAAATAATAGTGTGAATGCTTGCTTAGCCAACATACAGCAAATTTCGCTGGCGTTTAATTTGCCGAGCGGTATTAGTTTTACTCTTTTATTCCAAACAATACTGAAGCAACTCATGGACAAACTGGTCGATGAATTCATTATGAAAATCTGTGCCGCAGCGACAGGTGCATGGAATTCTGCTATCGGTAATGCGATCAATACGATCAATTCAGGTGTTAGTCAGTCGGGGATAGATACGTTTGGAAATTTTGTCAATGCCGTTCCCGTTCCGGTCAGTCCTTCGCCTTTTGCGCCAGCACCTGCGAACCCGCCCTCGGGCATCCCGGGTTTATAGTTGTTTGACTGCTAGCTGTGTGATACCGACCTGTAAAGTGAAGAGATGTGCGAACCTGATATTGGCTCAGACAACGATATGAAAGCAAGGAGTGTAGTGATGCGAGAAACTGTAAAAAAAATGATGTGCAGATTATTGATAGTGTCTATCGGTGTCATGCCCGCAATGTCCAGAGCCGATAGTGTAATTACTGTCGGCGCTACAGGCCCTGTCGGCTCAAACTTGTTCGTTCTTGATGCAAATACGCAAAAAAACATGCGGGCAGCAAATACTCTGGGCACTGATGAGGCAAAAGCACGGATGCAAAAAGGATGTGGCACAGCGATTGATAACTCAATTGCTAAAGCTGCGCAAAACATGGCAACTGCAGCTGCGCCAGGTGATCCTGTCAAGCGCTTCAATGATTCCATCGGTTCCTGTCTCAGCAATATTCAAATGATTTCGGCAACGTTCAATTTGCCAACCAGTTTCAACTTTACCGCGGCCATGGAAGTGATATTGGGGAAATTAATTGATAAACTGGTCGATGACATCATCTTGAAAATATGTGCTGCTGCAACTGGTGCATGGAATAGTGCAGTCAGCAATGCGGTCAATACCGTTAACTCTGGTGTGAACCAGTCTGGTGTGAATACCTTTGGCAATTTTGTGAACAACCTCCCGCCAGTGAGTCCTCCACCTGCGTATTCTCCGGCGCCACCGGCGGCAGCCACCGTTAAGTCCCTATCGATTATTCCAGGCTTATAAGCAAAGGTTAGGCGATGAAAAAGTTAAACAAAAAATTGACGGCAGTTGCTATCTCTTGTGCTCTTGCCTTGCCTGTCGCAGTGATCCCAATGCGCGCTGACGCCTGCTGTGGTGATGGTGCCGCTGCCGCGGCTGGCGCGTTACAAGCTGGTGCCACAGTAGCAACGGCAATCACTACAGCAGCATCGGCGATAACTGGCTTGATGTTTGAGCTTGTTCAGCTTCACATTGTGCCAGAGATTTGGAGTGCTGGTGCCAAGGTAAAAGCTGCGGTCGAGATGAATGGAGCCAGAGCCAAGGTGCTGGCAGAAGGCAAGGTCGCCGTGGATGGCGATATCAAGCTCAATGAAGCTGCTGCAATTGCCTTGCTTAATATTAAAGACCCCATGCTGAATGGCCAGCGCAATTGTTATGATCTGAATTCTTCAACGACTTTGGGTTCAGCAGTCGGTGCCGTTTCGCCAGACTCACAAAGTGTACAGGCAAAGGTTAACTATTTCCGCAATGGCGCACCGGATATTCGTGCAGAGATGGCGAAACGCTATCAGGACGATATGCATTACATGGATAGCAAAGACGAGGGGCAACGTTATTATCAGGCTCCGGTGAATGCTTCCAAGACGGTCTTGGCATCAGCCGACCAACCACTGGATGATGCTGGTCTTATCGCGGCTTCGCGTTTTGCTGTCAACGTTGTGGGTGAACCACCAAATACGCCAAGTAATGTAAATGAAATTTCCAAGACTGCTGTTGGCAAGCAATGGCTTTCCGCGAATAATACCTATGCGGCACGCGCTTCTGTTTCTCTGGCAACGATGGAAAATGGCGCTCTCATGCGCAAGGTTGACCCCAGCCTGACACCAGACTCCATGGGCCTGGTAGCTCCTGGTGTCACAGCCTTGTCGCCATTGCAGGCGATGAAGCTTTTCGTCGAAAATCGTTTCGTTGACCAGTCCTGGTATCTGACCTTGTCTCAATACAATACCAATGGCCTGCTACGTGAGTTAAACAAGATGATGGCATTCAAAAGCTGGATGGATTACCAATCCTATGTGCAACAAGAGCGGGTGGAGCAAAACCTGGCAACACAGGTTGCAATCTTGAATGAAATTGCGGTGAGTCTGAATCCAAATTACGCGAAAAATCGTGAAATGGCTCTGCGGGCAATTGGCTCGACTTCCCCATAAGCGCAACAGAAGAACTAGCCCTATCATGCGATTTTTCTTTGATAAACAGAAATGCCAGGAACACAAGTCCACCAGGAGGGTTAGCCTGCGACGGTATGCTCCGCTTTGCCTGAGTTTATTGTTGTTACCTCTTTTGTTTATCTCGCAATCAGCTAATGCCGGGGTCTGCGTGTATGTGGGCGGCTACTGGTGCGAGATTTGGTCGCCAGATATGTTGATCGCCATATCTCAGGCAACAACAGCGATACTCGCGGCAATCGCTGCTGCCCTCGCAGCTGTCAAGCTTGCTCTACTGACTGTAATTAATTATCAAATACTGCCAGAGACTGCGGCGGCAAGTGCGAAAGTTGTTGCGGCCTATGAAACCCAGGGCGCACGTAATAAGGTAGGGGCGGATGGTGAGGCAGCGACGATGCAGGGTAAGGCTTTCTTGTTCGGTAGTCAGGTAGGGTTGCCTGGCAGTACTCCACGTAGTCCACAGGAGGCAGTTTCTGCTACCCTGATCAAGAACACTGGTGTCACCATGCCTAGTAAGGTGTGCAATGAACTGGTTGGGCAAACGCAGGTGACCTCCCTGGTTTCTTCAGGTGCGGCGATAGCGACTGATGCAATGAATACCCGCCTCGTTAACAGTATGCGTACATCCCGAATGTCAGACGCCGAGGCCAGTTATCACAGACACGCAAGCAGCTATTGCACCCTGTCGGATGTCTTTAATGGTATTTGCGACGCTGCTGCTGCTGATCATCTGCAAAACCTGGACGTCATGCCGCCTGGTTATATCAGAGATGGTGAATCAAAGACCACGCAACTCTCAGAAGAAGAAAAGCGGGCTGCCATGGTATGGACAGAGAATGTCCTGGGTATGGGGAATTATCCTGCCACGGATTACAGCGAAGATACCTACAATTCAGATGCCAGAAAAGCCTTCTCTGGCAGTAATAACGTCATACAGGCACGCATGAGCACCGTTGCACATTCCCTCAATTCGCAAATTGCACGGCGCAGCAAAGTTGTGGTTGCCTTCAACGCAGATAATTCTGCACGTGCTGATGTGGCTAATCAGATTGCTGATGCCAATCCTAATCTCGATCCATCTTCAACCACCACAGGTACAGCCGAAACACAGGCACGCTGTGCTGCCAGCGCTGATTTTGCCAAGTACGAAAAAATGGGTACTGCAGCTGTCAATACAGCGATTAACAATTCCTTTGCCAATGGTGACTCTGGTTCTCCTTTGCTGAACTTTGGCATATCGCTCTCTGCGTGGCATTACTATGCCTACGTGGAATCGACCAAGAACCCGAATGCAGTGAGTCCAGCCAAGTACTATGGCCTGTATCAAATGGGGGCTGGTGCTTTGTCTGACGTGGGAATGAGTGGGCTACTGCCCACCCAGATTTTTGATCCCTATCAAAACGGTATCGCGGCAAAGAAATATGCAATTGCCAATATCGCAGCCTTTAGCAGCACTTTTCCGAAGGGTGTGAAAGGCGTACCACCGGTTTTTGTTTTGTATGGCATGCACAATATGGGCGCCTCAGGCTTCAAGCAGATATATGACAATATTACGACGGGCGCCCCTTTATCTGCAGCACGGAAGAAGGCCATACAGGGAAACATGAGCCCGCGTGTACCTCTGGATCAAATCAATGGACAGATGTACTGGGAGTTCTGGCGTAAGAAATTTGGCATCAATGCATGCTGACCATGCGGATGATGACGGTGAAAATAGAAGATCTGGTGATGCTATGAAGAAACACGTGCTTACGCTTGCCTGTGCCCTGTTTGCGGCAACGGCAATTTGCCAGGCTGCTGATACAGTCAAACTGGGACAGGAAGCAAAGTCGGCGGCGGGAATTGAAAAAATAGTTGCCGTTACCAGTAATGGCAATGATTCCTACTGGGTATCGACATTTATTCGTGACGGTAACTGTCCCGAAAAATCAGGGAAATGCGCCAACGATATGATCAACGTGCGCGGCCCTGGTGGCGTCGTCAGCATCGCGGTCGAAGACGCGACCGGAACTGCAGGATTTTTCTCTCAGAGTAAAAGTCCTGTTGCTGTGGTGTTGATCCCTGCCAACCGTGGTGGATATGGCTATGCGGCAGCAGAGATATTTATCCTCAATGCTGACAAGAAGCCACAGAGCATACTCAAGACTGCTGAGATATTGCTGAATAACCTGGAAGGTGCTGCATGTGAAGGGAAAAAACTATGTGCTGAAAGCAGGCTGACTGCTAGTTTCCCAGCTTCAGTCATACCCGATTATCCAGATGTGGTCTTGCAACAACGAGGTACAGCAGTGAATCAGACAGGTACTGGTTTGGAAAAACTGGACAGGACTTTTTCATTCACGTTCGATGTCAAGACAAAACAGTATGTTGCAAAGAGATGATGCGTTTTTTCTTCAATAGTTTGTTGTTTATCTTCCTGGGGTTTGCTGCTTCCGGCCTGGTGTTGGCGCAAGTCAGTGTGGGCAGTGAACCAACAGAAGACAGCCCATGGTTCTCTCTTTATGTGATAGAAAAAACAGCAAAACAGCAGGCGGAGATCAACAAGAAATTTCTGGTGAAGGAAGCGGATGCAGTGAAGAAAATCGACACCTCACTGGCCTATGCCTACCCCAAACTCGCAGTCTTGCGTCCTGGCGGCATTATCGCTGGAGAACCGGATAAGCGTTTTGCGATGATTTATAGAAAAATGGCCTGGTATGCCGCGAACGATCAGGTGGTGTCCGCACAAATTTTGTTTTATACCGCTGTTCGGCTTAAGCAGACAGAGCAGAATAAAGGTGTGGTTCTTGATTTGCCTTACCTGACCTTGCATCATTTTATCTATAACAGCCTGTGTGTTGATATCTCACAAGACGGTGAATACGAACAGCCTGCATGCAAGACAGTGCAAACAGTCGCGGCCAGGGCGCAGGCTGAGCTGCGCAATGAAAAACTCCGGCAATACCTTAACTGGGCAGCATTGGGATTAGGATTTGAAGACAAGATAGCTTATGAGGCTGGCGTATTCCTGATGGAGCGTGAAAATCCCACGCGAAATGAAAAAGACACGATTAAGTCCATACTCAAACCACTGTTGAAAAAAAATGCAGGCTAAATTTACTCTCAGACCCTATCTGCTGGCAACGGCGGTATGTGCGAGCTTAATGACGCAGAGTTTGGCGTCGGCAAGTACATGCCTGCAAACTGTCGTCAAGTCAGGTTCTCTTGTTGTCAGTAGCCCATTTGGCTGGCGATTTGGTGCCAATCCCAACGGCCGTGGTAAATGGCAATTTCACTACGGGACTGACTTCTCGAAAAAAGTATTGGCAGATCCGATGGTGGTAGCACCTATTGGCGGTACTTATCATTCATATCCTGGTACGGGGGGATGCGGTAATATGGTCGTGATTACCCAACCAGATGGTTTTGCAACCAAGTTCTGCCATTTGAAAAATTTTGAACCTGCTGCCAATGGCAAGGCCAGGCTGAATGGGTCCGCTATCAGCGTCGGAGACAAGCTAGGTGTGCCATCGAATACAGGCATATTGCCTAATCCGGAACATATCCATCTGGAAGTCATTACCAAAGGTGATCCAAGCCGGACTAGTGCGTGGCGCATACCACCTCCCTTCTGTGGCGGCGTTTCATTTACCTATCAGGCTGCCGTAGATACGCCCGACAGAAAGCCGCCCTTAAGCTTGATACGTCCGGCCGGTGTGGTTGACAAGAATGTCTTTGGCAACGCAACCCCTAATTTCGATAAAGAATTTTACGACAAGTATATGGCCCAAAATGCGACGACGGGGACAATACCTAGCACCTCAATTAGCGTTACCAATCCGGCCGCCAATGTTGACGCAGCCAAGATCGCCAAGTCGGGTGACAATGCTTCGCAGCAACCACCACTGCCTGCACCTGTGACTGCAGAAGATATGTCATTTTCTGAAATGATTCTGGGCGAAGCTAAAAAACGCTTTGGTTCGGAACACTGGTATTCCGAACTCTCACTCAAAGGTGAATTGCCTTTGTATTATGAGCTGGCAGTCATGACAGCCTACCAAATCTACATGCAATATCAAAAGCGGGAAATAGCTGAAAACATAGTCCAGTTATCAGCCACCAGAACAGCGCTATTGAATGATGTGGCCATCCAGATCAAGGTCAAGAAATTGCGCGAGCCGGCATTGCAAAGCATCGCCCCTTGACACCTTAACTGCACTTAAAGCAATCAGCATTGATGAGCCTGAACATGAATCATAGTCAGCAAGCGCGAAACACTGGCAAGGCAAACCAAGTGGCAGCACTATGGTTGCTGCTGGGCTTGCTATGGCCCGTATATTCCCATGGGCAGCAAGTGAATGATTTGCTGCAGATGGATATTATCAATGCCGGGAAGACAGATCAGAGCTTGAAAAAAAATGCAGATAGCTACAGTTTAGTTCCCAGATTGAACCAGGAGGATACAATAAAATATCAGGCTGTAATTGCCAGCATGAAAGGAAAGAATGGCGATGAGATTCTGGAAGCCATGCAAGCTGCTAATGCAGATAGCTTGGCGAAAATGTCTCCATCAAGTCGCAAATCGTTTGAGGATTTACAAAAGAAAATTCAGGCAGACTTGAAGTCTGGTGCGGCAAATCCGGAACACAAATCGATTGATGCCATCAGACAAAGAATGTACCTCCGTTTGCTTGGAATCGAACCTGGTGACGGCAAGCAGATGACAGCGCAGCAAAAGGCTTATTTCGAACACAACGAGGCAAAGATAAGGCAAAAGTATTTTTCTCCAGAACGTAGCGAAAGTTATCGGCGTTTGGCTGAGGAGTCCCAAGCTTACCTGATGCAGAACCTCGACAAGCAGGCAGAATATGCCAGGAATTTCAAGTCCTCTGCTGGTGCGCCCGATCAGACCAGGGCATCACCCCTGCCTATGGACGTGTTGAAATTCAATTGGCTGGTACGTAAGATGGCGACCCAAAATCCTGCAGAGCTCACGCCGAAGGCATCTTCGTCAGTCCCCATCAATGTTAATGTAATCAGAGCGCAGATTGACGATTTGTCGCTTCAGTTGCGTTCGGGCAAGGCGATGTCGGTGACTGAACGATACGGCTCCAACGCCAGTATCGTGAGCGAAGCAGATGCCAAAAGCAAGATGCAAGAACAGGTGCGTAACGGCAGCCTTGCGACGAATATTCCCTCATCCAGCGTCAACGGGGTAGATAAATCTAAAGCACCGCCTGAGGCATCTGCCAGGAAAACCTCAGCCATTCCCGGTCTTTGATACTCTGATCAGTCTGGATGATGACTTAGCTCCAGCCAAAGGGCTGCGCATTTCAATCATTCCAGCACTACCCCGGTCTACTTTGACTTTCAAATTTCGAAGGCATATTATAGCTTTTTAGAATAATGCAGTTCTTTACTGCAAGTAGAAAGCCATAATAGAAATGACAAAACACGACATCGTCGAGTGTATTTACGGTAAATATCAGGGTACTTTGACCAGGAACGTGGTCAAGGATATCGTCACTTCTGTCTTTGATGAAATCATCCGGGAAATGAGCGAAGACGGCGAAGCCAAGATCAGCCGTTTTGGCACCTTCAAGGTGGCTGAAAGAAACGCAAAACAAGCCAGAAATCCGCGTACAGGTGAACCTGTGATGATTGAAGACCGCAAAGTCCCCAAATTCAAACCCAGTCGCTACCTGCAAAACAAAGTCAATAATTTGCCTGTTGATGATATGAAAGATGAAGACGATTAAAGCCACGTGATGTCAGGGGCAAGGCCGTTCAGTAGTCGTATTGCGCAAAAAGGATGTCTTCGGACTTCCTTTTTTTATTTATAGCATTCAATCAGATTGTTCTCTGATTAGCCGTACTTTGAATAAACTAGGGTCGAAGTGCAAAAATATGAGGGTTCTCCAAGTAGTCCAAGTTCATAAATGTTTTTTACTTTTGTTTGTATAAAAATTTGAAAAATGAAAAGGGTGGAAGTATAATTCCTGTTATTGAGTCTGTTTTTCCAGATGTTTTTCGGCGTCATTTCCTGTGCGCCGGCCATGTTGGTCATTCCGTGACAGAAAGAGCTGGTTCCTTGGGTAATCCCGTGCTGTGTTCTGCTTCTCCTGTTTGCAATTTGTGCTGGACGAGAGCTTATTGACCTTGCTTGTAGATTAAAAAATAGGCCAACACACCTTGGCTTGGATTTTCTTTGAATTTCTGATAATAATTCGTCTGCAGCACATTTGATTAAAGTAATTCTTGGACTTGTTTCGCACTAATCAAGAAATGGGTTCTATGCAAAAACGGGTTAACAATGAAACTCTCGAAACGACATTTTGCAGGATTTTTGATGGCAATCGCTTTACAAACACAACTGGGACTTAGCGCAATGGCAAATGAAGAAGTGTTGAAATTCACCACGCATGATATTGATATCAAGGTATTTAGTGCGAGTGATGTCTATCTGGTCTATGCAGGCTCGCCACACAGACTTAGCTTTGGCAAGGTTTTCAGGGCAAAGACGCCTGAAGATGTCAGTAGATTCAGATGGGGTACTTCGGGCAGTTACAACGCGTTTGCAGGCCCGGTAGAAATGGAGTGGCGCTCACAGGACGGCACGCCGTTCAAATACTCACTCAATCTGGACGAGATATTTAAAGACAGAAAAATTCTTCATACTGAAGAGCTTTCCAGGCTATATAAAGCTGAGCCAGTTTATGGTGGCAAGCCAACCATCATTATTGAAGTGAATGACCGTACTGTGAATGTCTACATGTTTGTCACGATGCGCCTGGAAAAAGATGAACAGACGCGTGAGCATCGTGATCATCTGACGCTGGCCTTTACCAAGACTTTTTGATTCTAATTTCCTATGACTGTTAAATCTGACGGTGTTGATGTTAAACAGGCGACTCCTGAGCAACTGGCAACGTATACCAGGGCTGAAGCTGAGATCAATGCCTTTAAGGTTCCCCAGCTCTACGATGCCAAGGATCCAAATGCGCGTGTATTTGTCGCCTTATTTGACGGTACAGGAAACGATGCAATCAAAGATCCCAAGCACATCACCAATGTGGGATTGTTGAAAGAACAGGTCGAAAATGCCAGGCTGGAAAACCCCAATGTCGGCTTTTACTACAAGGAGGGCCCAGGTACTCAAGGGGGCTTGAAAGGTACTATTGATGGCGCAACTGGCGGCACCTACCAGGAACGTCTGGAGGAAATGTACCAAAGATTTAATATTCAGTCTGCTGCCTGGTTGCAAGAGAATCCAGATGCCAAAATTAGTGTTTTGTCTGTAGGATTTAGTCGTGGTGCAGAACAGGCCGCCGGATTTACCCGCATGGTTGATGAGCGCGGCATACAAAATCCGGAAGCCAGGAACGTAGAGCGTTCCGCTCTGAATTTGGGGTTGGGTTTGGTTGATGATAAAGTCACCTACACAGCACCGCCACTGCAGGAGCCAGGAAAAATTGCGCAAGCATTGGCGATGTATGATCCTGTGGCAACCGGTGCACCAGAAAGTAAAGACAGAAGACCTGCCACCTCGGTTGTCAGTGGCTTGCAAATCAAGGCCGGAGATGAGCACCGCACCCTGTTCCCGGCAGATAACATCATTGCGCAAGGAACGTCCGCAGATGGCCGTTTTTTGGGGGTGACAACCACTGGTTGCCATAGTGATATTGGCGGCGGCTATGAACTCAATGGTTTATCGACGCGTAACTTTAACCTGATGAGTGGCTATCTGAATGCGACTCTGGGTTCTGCCATGATCATGAAACGAGAAGTGCCGGTGGAGCCTGAGAAGAGTGTTATTCATGATTCCACTCAGCACAAATTCTTTTATCGCCGGGTAGAAGAGCGCGGCATTACGCCTAAACAAGACCCGGATGGAAAGCCTGTTGATCCGGTGGACAAGAAGCTGGCCGAGCAGTTTAGTGGCAGCATCAAACCAATTGCTGCCACCAGACCCGGAGCAGATCTGAATGTCCTGAGTGCCGATGATAGTCCTTCGAATCGCCTGCTGTCCCGTACTTCAGAGCAGGTGAAACAGGTGCAGCTAAAACTATAAGTCAAGCTTGGCTCTCGGTAATTGGCCGGTGTTACGGTATCAAAGTTCTGACACATGCTCACATATCAAGCTAATACATGGTGATGGAAGCCAGAATGAAAAAGCGGCTCTGGATTAACAGAGCCGCTTAGTATTCACGCCACCACTACTTCAAGAAGGGATCAATGGCGGAAATGACGTGTACCGGTATAGACCATCACCACTCCACGTTCATCCGCAGCATCAATCACTTCCTGGTCACGCATGGAACCACCCGGGTGGATCACGCAAGTTGCACCTGCATCTACCACCACATCCAAGCCATCACGGAAGGGGAAGAAGGCGTCTGACGCAACGGCAGAACCAGACAAAGTCAAACCAGCATTTTGCGCTTTGATGGAAGCAATGCGTGCAGAGTCTATTCGGCTCATCTGGCCAGCGCCTACACCCAGTGTCATACCATTGCCGCAGAAGACGATAGCATTCGATTTCACATACTTGGCCACGCGCCAGGCGAACATCATGTCAGCCATTTGTTGTGGCGTAGGCTGCAATTTCGAGACTACGCGCAGTTCTTCCTGCAAGACATTTTTGGCATCTGGTGCCTGTACCAGCAAACCACCGCCAACTCGTTTCATGTCGTACTGATTGAAGCCATCACCCAGAGAGATTTCCAGCAAACGCACGTTTTGTTTTGCCGCGAAAATCTGTTTTGCTTCCGCAGTGAACGATGGTGCGATCAGCACTTCAACGAATTGCTTGGCGACCATTTCAGCAGCCTTGCCATCGAGTTCGCGGTTGAAGGCGATGATGCCGCCGAACGCAGAAGTCGGGTCAGTCTGCAAAGCCTTGCTGTAAGATTCAAACGGTGTCGCACCCAGTGCTACGCCGCAAGGATTGGCATGCTTGACGATGACACAGGCAGATTCAGCGAAAGACTTCACGCATTCCCATGCTGCATCAGCATCAGCGATATTGTTGTAAGACAGTTCCTTGCCTTGCAATTGCTTGTAGTTGGCCAGCGAACCTTCGAGAGATTTCAGGTCGCGATAGAAGGCCGCGGACTGGTGCGGGTTTTCACCGTAACGCATTTCCTGCACTTTTTCAAAATGCAGGTTCAAGGTTTGCGGATAGGCGCTGCGTGTAGCATGCGCTTTGTCTTCACCCAGGCTGGTCAGGTAATTGGTGATGGCACCATCGTATTGTGCTGTATGGGCAAATACTTTTTTTGCCAGCGTGAACTTGGTGTCATAGCTGACGACGTTTTGACTCGCCTTCATCTCTGCCAGCACCACTGCATAATCAGCAGGGTCGACAATGACGGTAACATCTTTATGGTTCTTGGCCGACGAGCGCAACATGGTCGGGCCGCCGATGTCGATATTTTCTATCGCATCTTCAAGTGAGCATTCACCCTTGGCCACAGTTTGCTGGAACGGGTAGAGGTTGACCACCACCATGTCTATGGTGGGAATGCCATGCTGTTCCAGTGCTGCCACATGTTCAGGAAAATCACGGCGTGCCAGAATGCCGCCATGCACTTTAGGGTGCAGGGTCTTGACACGGCCATCGAGCATCTCAGGGAAGCCGGTGTAGTCCGCCACTTCGGTAACAGGCAGGCCATTGTCAGCCAGCAGTTTGGCTGTGCCACCCGTGGACAAGAGCTTGACACCGAGCGCAGACAATTCACGTGCAAATTCGAGCACGCCGGTCTTGTCGGAGACGGAAATGAGGGCTTGTTTGATCATGATTTTTGATATGAGTAAGGAAATCGGTGTCAAGCCTCGCGGATGGATTAAAGCAAACCGTGCTGCTGCAATTTCTTGCGCAAGGTATTCCGGTTAATGCCCAACATATCAGCGGCTTGCGACTGGTTGCTTGATGCGCGCGTCATGACCATTTCCAGCATAGGTTTTTCAACGGCTAACACGACCATGTCGTAAATATTGGATGCGGGTTGCTCGCCCAGGTCACGGAAATACTTTTCCAGGTTTTTATGGACGGCGTCTTGAATGCTATCTTTGCTCATGCTGTTTTTATCACTGTTCGGTTATGCCAGGCGGCGGGTAGTCCACGGTTCGTGGACGGCAAGACAATTTATTTTTTGTAAAAGTGCTTTGTCTTATGCTGCCAGTTTTTCTTCAAAGGGGCGGTATTGTAACCGCTCCCCAGCCATGTGATCAAAAAAACTGCTGACGGCGGCAAGTTGTTCATCACAATCCGTCAGTAAGTTCATTTGTTGCCGGAAATCTTCACCACCTACCAGGTCCTGCACATACCAGCCTATATGTTTGCGTGCCGTTCGTACGCCAAGATAGTCACCATAGAACGCATAGTGCGCTTTCAAATGGGCATCCATGAGTTCACGAACTTCAGAAATCAAGGGGGCGGGTAAATGCTCGCCAGTAGTGAGGAAGTGGGCGATCTCGCGAAAGATCCACGGTCGGCCTTGCGCCGCCCGGCCTATCATGATGGCGTCAGCACCGGTGGCCTCCAAGACATATTTGGCTTTTTCCGGTGTCGTGATGTCGCCATTGGCAACTACGGGGATATTGACTGCGGCCTTGACGGCAGCAATGGTGTCATATTCTGCATCACCCTTATAGCCATCGGCACGGGTGCGTCCATGCAAAGTCAGCATTTGTATGCCAGCCGCTTCTGCCATGCGGGCAATGTTAAGGGCATTTTTATTTGCCCTGTCCCAGCCGGTACGAAACTTGAGTGTGACCGGCACATCGACTGCACCGACCACCGCATCCAGTATCTGCCCGACCAGGCTTTCATGTTGCAACAAGGCTGAGCCACACCAGGCATTGCAGACTTTTTTGACCGGGCAACCCATGTTGATATCGATGATTTGTGCACCTTTATCAACATTATGCCTGGCACAATCGGCCAGCATTTGTGGATCAGCGCCGGCAATCTGCACAGCCTTGGGTTCCATTTCGCCTTCATGGTTGGTACGGCGCGTGGACTTTTCTGTTTCCCAGAGTTTGGGATTGGATGCCGCCATTTCAGACACGGCATAGCCTGCACCAAGTTCCTTGCACAACTGACGAAAAGGTCTGTCAGTCACGCCAGCCATGGGAGCAACAAAAATATTATTACGCAGCACGTAAGAGCCGATTTGCACGATCAGGGAAGGGGGGAAATTCGAAGAAGCGCTATTCTACCTGAATCCTGCCTAAATATTCGGCAAATTCGTTACTACTCGTAAGGAATATTTTTATCTATATGACATGCGCTGACGATAGTAAAAATCTGGCGAAATAGTCAGTTTTTTAGACTTGCATTTCTAAATTACTATAGTAAGCGGGATACCAACCAACACGAGGCGGCATGTGTGTATACTCTTGTTGCAATTTGTCATATTGACTCTGGACAAAGTGTATTCCCATGGCATCGAGTGATCACTCGTCGCCAAGGGAATACATTTTTTATATTAAGGGAGTCGTCGTGAACACGCAAAACAAGGAGGCAGTACTTAGAATTACCATCGTTGGCGGTGGTGCAGGCGGGCTGGAACTGGCAGTTCGTCTGGGCAAGAAGTTAGGCAAGCGCGGCAAGGCCGTGATTACGCTGGTCGATGCCAGCCGTACCCATTTATGGAAACCTTTGTTGCATCAGGTTGCCGCAGGCACTCTCGACAGCCATGCTGACGAGCGCGAATACTTCGCCCTGGCACGTTCCAATCATTTTGATTTTCGTTTGGGTCGCATGGACGGTCTCTCGCGTGACAAGAAGGAAATCTACCTCGCTCCCACTCTGGATGAAAATGGCATAGAGCTGTTGCCGCGCCAGGCCATACCTTACGACAAGCTGGTCATCGCGCTGGGTAGTCAGACCAATGATTTTGGTACTCCCGGTGCGCGTGAAAACTGCATCATGCTGGATTCATTGGCGGCGGCAGAACGTTTCCATCAAAAACTCATTAACTGCTGCCTGCGCGCTCAAACCCAGGCACAGGCTGCGGGTGAGGGGCGTTTTACCGTCACCATCATAGGCGGTGGTGCTACCGGGGTGGAACTGGCGGCTGAACTGCACATGACCACCAAGATATTGTCCAGCTATGGACTGGTCAACTTCCATCCAGAAAAAGACTTGAAGATCGTCATCGTTGATGCTTCCCCTCGTCTGTTGCAAATGCTGCCTGAGCGATTGTCAGAATCCGTTGCCCGTGAATTGCGCAGCATCGCCATCGAAGTGCATACCAATGAAAAAGTCGTTGAAGTATCCAAAGCCGGTGTGGAGATGGCTAGCGGCAAATTCATCCCCAGTGGCATCGTGGTGTGGGCTGCTGGTATCAAGGCCCCTGAGTTTTTAAAAGATCTGGATGGGCTGGAGTGCAATCGCATCAACCAACTAGTGGTCAATCGCAACTTGCAAACGACGCGCGACCCCGCCATTTTTGCCCTCGGCGATTGCTGTGCCTGCCCGCAGGGCGAGGGTTTGCCCAATGTGCCGCCGCGCGCCCAGTCTGCTCATCAGCAAGCCAGCACGCTGGCCAAATCACTGGTGCGTCAGTTGCAGGGTAAGGACTTGGTGGAGTTTACCTACAAGGACCATGGTTCTCTGGTGTCACTGGGCAATTACAGCACCGTCGGCAGCCTCATGGGTGCTATCGCCAGTGGCTCGGTCTTTATCGAAGGTACTTTGGCAAAGTGGATGTACTGGTCTTTGCACAAGCATCACCAGGTGGCAGTCAATGGCCTGTTCCATACTTGGTTATCGACCTGGGCAGAGACCATAGACAGGGTGCGCAATCCGCGTATCAAGCTGCATTGAGCTTCACTGAGCTGGTCTGCAGATTGGGCGCCACCCAATCTGCAACTGTACTTGTGGCTTATTTACTCAGCGGCCATTCTTCACCTGTCGCATGAACACCGCACTATCGGGACTAAAGAAGGCAGCATTGATCTTGGTGGCAAGTTTGTCAAAAGCGCGTTCTGCCATGACCGCGTACACCTGGCCTTCGGGCGCATGATGCACGGCATCGCGGCTGGAGGTCTTATACTCAACATCGAAGCTATCTGGCGGCTCTACTTCCAGATCAAACTTCCAGCGCTCCCTGCTACCGGGTACTACGATGGCCGCTTTGAAACGCATCACCAGTCCAACAAAAGCATCATCCTGTTTTTCTGAGGTATACACCTTACCGGATGGTTCTATCTGATAGGCGATCAGCAGTTTCGGGACATTATCTTTTGCTGCTGCATTGGCATTGAATGCCAGCACATCGTTCGGGAAGATGGCGCTGAAAGCGCTGCGTATGCCTGTGGTAATCCGTGCCTCCCTGGCAGCGGCGCTGTCATCTGCAAAGTATTTGGCGGCAGGGATGATTTTCATGCCGCGCAGCTTGTTTTCCTTTAGCTTGAGGAAGGCATCAAGCTGGCTCAAATCACTCACCGTTGGGCGGGCGAAGCTGATGGCCACGTTGGGGTTATCATGTTCTTCTGCAAATTTCAGTAATTGCTCCATGGACTTGATCAAGCCGGTATCTGAATTGACTGCCTGGGCTTTGAATTTTTGCAGTGAGCGGTCATACAGCAAGTGAATTTCTTCTGCTACTTCAGGCAAAATATCTGATTGCGGGAAACGTGTTTTCAGATTGCGCAGCAGCGTGACGGAATTCTTTTTCAAGGTTTCATTGAAAACCACACGGGGCAATTCTGCTTGCAACTCGGCCACTCTGAACTTGCCGTTGGCGATATAGCCAAGATAGGCACTTTCCGTTTTTTGTTGCTTCGCATTTAAGTACATTTTTTTATCCGATGCAGCATTCCTGCCATACCAGAATAATGCAGCAATGACGATGGCCACGATAAGCAGTGGCGTTTTCAGATAATGCAAAAGACCGACCAACTTTTTTGCCACGCCGGAAGTGTCAAGAGCCTCTTTCCACTTGTTCTTGCGTATATCCAGGAAGGGGTCAAAGCCATACAGGCTGGCGATATCACGGTTATGAAAGGCAGCACGAGCCTTGCTTTGGTAACTATTGAATTTTTCCAGTGCGATCTCAGCCTGGTTCAGATTATTGATGACCAGACTCTTGCTTGTCCCATCATTGAAATTGAAGGAAAAAACGGTTTTGTTGTAGCGACCATTGGTTTCATGATGTGTGGCATCCAGCTTGCGCAATTGCGCCAGGTCATGTACTGCTATCTTGTTACTGCGTATATCTACCAGCGCCAATGGGAACAGGTAGCGGCCGGGCAGGAAGCGAAACTTGGCACTCAATTGCATGCGCTGCCATATCGCATGGCCTGCATATACCATACCAAAAAACAGGATCGCATACCAGGCTACCATGCCAGTGTCAGCCCAGGAAGTGTCTTTCACCGGGTCGCCAAAGTCGGCCTCTGCCGCCAGATAAATGAAGAAAGCACATGCCAGTATCATCGCAGCATGTATCACATACCATTTCAGATTGGACATGACCTGCCCATGCACGAGATAATCCGGGCTTCTGACTGACCTTGCCAAGTGCTTCTTGACGTTGCGGGGCAGCGCATCATAATCGAATTGATAGAAGATTCGCACTAGGACTTTCCTTCGACTTAAAATGGCAGATCAGTAAAACTGGCACACAGCTTGCGTAACAGTAAACAATAAAAAGCTAAAGTTGGCAGTATCGCCATTTAACCAGGCCCGGTCAATTCACTTGTCGCTTTCTGGGTGGTCATGCACAAAACTATTTTATATCCCGCCCACTCATCAGAAATTTTCCGCCATTTATCGGCAAGGATGCGGCGGTGATCGCAAAGCAAAGGAAATCAAATTTGTTCATACGTATATTGCATCACATTCACAACCCGTATGGAGAACAGATGATGAAAAACTGGAAAATTCTGGCAGCAGCGCCTTTGATTGCTTTTGCCATGAATACCTCATTTGCAGATGGCATTAAAACGGGCGCACCCAGTGGCTGGCAGGTATGGGGGCCTTTGGGTGATAAATATGAAATGGGTATTGACACAGCAGAAAGCACGCCTGAGCACCCGGCACTTGTCATTTCCAGCAAGGATACTGCGACCAGTGAGACTGTCACGCTGATGCAGCAGATTGATGCCCGAGAGTATGAGGGCAGCATCATCGAGTTCAGTATGATGGTCAAGGCAGTAGGGGCAGAGAAAAGCAGGGTATGGCTGCGTCATATGAAGTCGGCAGATTTTAGCGGTATCCAGGCACGCAGTATCCCGAGTGGCAAAGACTGGGAAAGAATTGTCGTGTCCAGTCATTTCCCCAAAGATTTGCCTGCTACTTTAAAGCACTTCGATATAGGTATTTCACTCGCCTCTAAGGGCAAGATCTGGGTCAGGGACATCAAACTGGAGCGCAAGCCTTATGTCGCAATGTCCAACCCGGTTGAGCTACCCAGCTTTCGCGCTGGCTTGCACACTTATCCTGCGCGCAATTTGAACTTTACCGAATAAGACTGACAGGTGTCGTCTTATTTCGCAAACCATATCAATATCAATACCGGAGCAGACTTGAAACACTGGAAAATTTTAATCGCCGCACCCCTCGCCGCATTTGCTGTCAACTTTTCTTTTGCTGGCGCTGTCAATAGTGGTGTACCCAAGGGCTGGACCGCGAACGGCGCACTTGCCACGCATTATGAAAGTGGTCTGGATGCATCACAAGGCAGTAAAGAGCAGCCCGCCTTCTTCATGGCCGCAAAAGAGGGAATGACTAATGATGATTTTGCCGCCATCACACAGGTGGTGGATGCTACTGCCTATCGTGGCAAAACCATGCACTTTACGGCGTCGGCGCGGCATATGGGTGAGCTAGGTGGTTATGAATTCTGGATCCGGGCCATAGATGACAAAGGTGGTATTTCACTTTCTTCATCCTGGGCGCGCAAGAGTGATGCCTGCGAAGCGATCAGGGTCAGATTGCTGGTGCCAGCCAATGCAAGCAGACTGCAACTGGGCGTGGCACTCAAAGATAAAGGAAAATTATTCGTCAAGGGCATGAACTTCAGCGATGTTCAAGTGAGCTCACCTGCTCCTGAGAGTAAACCTCACATTGCCAATAAAATCACCATGGGGCCAGTGGCGACTACAATACAAAACCTGAATTTCTCTGAGTAGATCACGAACCGATGCACAAAGATTTGACGATATCTCATGAGGCGCATGACCGCAAGGCCAGTATCTCCTGGCCGCTGTTACCCATGCTTGCTGTACTGGGTTTGCTGGGCTATGCCCGTTTTGCCAGCGCCGGCTCAGCCTGGCTGGCAGATAGCCTGGCGATTTTGCTGGCTTATACGCTGGCACAAACTGGCTTGTGCCTGTCACAAAAAACGGCGTGGCTCAAACATGCCAGTCAGCGCTGGGTCGTGCTGGTGCTCTTCATGTTGCTGGCCCTGCTGGCGGGTATCTGGATAGAGGCGGTGTTCTGGCCACCATTGACGGCCAGTCACGCAGTCTGGTTATTGCCTGCAGTGCTCATCGTATTCGTCTTTGCCACCATACTACCCGCGGCCATAGACCTGGAAATCACGCACCGCACCCAGGCCAGTCTGGCGACAGAAGCGAGCAAGCACAATTTGGAAAGACAAATGCTGGAAGCCAGGCTGGCTGCCTTGCAGGGCCAGATAGAGCCACATTTTTTATTCAATACGCTCGCTAATACACGTGCCCTGATACACCAGGATGCTGCAAGGGCGGAGCAAATGCTGAATCACCTGATTGCCTACCTGCGTGCTGCCATGCCCGACATGCGTCAGAGTAGCACCACATTGGGACAGGAGTTGGACAGGGCCGCTGCCTATCTGAAAATCTTTCAGATACGCCTGGGCACACGCTTTCAGTACGCGGTCCAGGCATCAGATGAATTGCGCGCCTGCCTGATCCCGCCACTGGCCATCATGAGCCTGGTAGAAAATGCCATCAAGCATGGTATAGAACCTCAGCCGGGTGAGGTGCGCATAGACATCCGTGCCAGTAGCGAAGCAGGGCAATTGCTGGTCTCAGTCAGCGATAATGGCCGTGGTTTTCAGGACGAACTGGGTAGCGGCGTTGGCTTGCTGAATGTGCAGGAAAGGTTATTGGCCTTGTTCGGTGAGCAGGCAGAACTGCAATTGCAGCCAGGTGAAAAGGGCGGCGTGTGTGCCAGCATATCTCTGCCAGCCAGGACAAGTGAGCTGGCATGAACATCATCAATCCCAAAGCCCTGATCGCAGAAGACGAAGCAATACTGCGCCAGGAATTGCAAGACGCCTTGGTACAGCTATGGCCAGAACTGGACATCATCGCCAGTGTTGATGACGGCATCAAGGCTATGCAAACCATTACCGATCTGCGCCCCGACATCGCCTTTCTGGATGTGCGCATGCCCGGCCTGAGCGGTATAGATGTGGCTCGCCTTGCCCAGCATCCTTGTCACATCGTTTTTCTGACTACACATAATGACTATGCCGTTGATGCCTTCGACCAGGGCGCGGTTGATTATTTGCTCAAGCCGCTCGACATGGGCCGGCTGGCACTGGCCGTGCAAAGACTGAGGCAACGGCTGTCACAACAACCGGCTGATCTATCTGCGTTGCAAGTCAAAAAGCCGCAAGAACCACTACGCTGGATACAGGCATCGGTGGGCAACCAGATACGCTTCATCAATGTCAGCGATGTACTATGCTTCCGTGCAGATTCCAAATACACCAAAGTCATCACTGCCAAACTCGAAGCCTATATCCGCACCACCATCAAAGACCTGGCAGCACAACTTGATGCCGATAAATTTTGGCAAATATCACGCAGCAATATCGTCAATGTGGCAGCGATAGACGCGGTGCAAAGAAGTGATGGTGGCCTGGCTTTGCGTTTGCAGAAAGAGGATGAATGGCTGGCGGTGTCACAGGCTTTTCAACACCAGTTCAAGCAGATGTAAGTTCGATAGTCGTCAATTGAGGCAAGCATTTTTGCAAAAAACAGGATAGTCTATTTTTCTCAGCGTCTTAATGCTTGTCCGTAGCAGTCTGATTTATCTCATCCATCCCATCAGCATCCAGATGCGCAATATCACCCCATTGCACCAGCTTGATTTCTTTGCCCATCACTTCAAATCGGTTGATGCTGGCGTTATAGATCGTTACTTCGCGTGGTGCGTTCAGTGGTAAATTCTTGGCGGCACGGTAGGCGCATTCGAGTACGCCGCCGTGGGCGACGAGGGCGATTTTTTTACCTTCAAATTGTTTAGCATAGTAAAACACATGTTCCATCACACGCTTGTGGAATTGGCGTATGGTTTCGCCTTCGTTTTCACCCGGCGGGAATTGCGCATCCGGTTCATGTGCTTGCCAGGCGTTGTATTCCTTGCGGTACAGGCTGGGCAGTTCGCTATACAGCTTGCCTTCAAAACCGCCAAAGCAACGCTCACGCAAGCCCTTGTCTATGCGGGTGCTGACACCTTGCAGGCGGGCGATTTCACCGGCGGTTTGCACGGCACGCTGCAAGTCGCTGGTGACTATCGCGTGCAGTTTTTCATTTTGCAAAGCCCAGGCCAGCGCCTTGGCCTGGCGCGTGCCTTCGACATTCAGTGGGATATCGAGATGGCCTTGCAAGCGGCGTTCTGCATTCCAGGCCGTTTCGCCGTGGCGTATCAATAAAATTTCTGTGGGTTTCATTTGTTTATTTTGTTCTTATTTTGTTTTTAGCCAGAAGGTGACTGGACCATCATTGGTCAGAGACACTTTCATGTCGGCACCAAAGCTGCCGGTTTCTACCTGCGCATGTTTGCTGCGTGCCTGGGTGACAAAATAATCGAATAATTGCCTGCCCAGTTCTGGTGGCGCCGCTGGAGTAAACGAGGGGCGGGTGCCGGAATTGGTATCAGCCGCCAGCGTGAATTGCGGCACCAGCAGCAAGCCGCCTTGCACATCAGTGACACTGCGGTTCATCTTGCCAGCGTCGTCTGAGAAGACGCGGTAAGCCAGTAATTTTTTCAATAAATCATCGGCCTGTTTTTCAGTATCTTCGCGTTCGGCGCAGACCAGTATCATCAGGCCGTTGTTGATGGCTCCGATGGTGTTACCATCGACGACGACTTTGGCTTCGGTTACTCTTTGTAGTAGGGCGATCATGGAGGTGTTTGGTTTTGTTGCTTGAGAGAAAGAGGGAGCAGGCGAAATCTTGTAGGTTGGGCTACGGTTTACCAGCCCAACACTCGGCGCCTAAATGACTTACACGATTACTGAGGTCCAGCGTTGGGCTGATGAAGCGTATAGCCCAGCGGGGCCCGGCCCAACCTACATACCTGGCATCAAGCCGTCAACGTCACCTTCGCAAACTTGCGACGACCAACTTGCACTACAAAAGTACCAGCTTCGACTTTCAAACCCTTGTCGCTGATAACGACAGAATCAATGCGCACACCGCCTTGTTCAACCATACGCATACCTTCACCTGTCGATGCACACAGATTAGTCTGTTTCAACAACTGACCTATGCTCAAAGGTGCACCGCTGATAGTGACTTCTGCCACATCATCGGGTATCCCGCCCTTGGAACGATTCACAAAATCCGCCAATGCATCTTCCGCCGCCTGCTTGCTATGGAAGCGCGTCACGATTTCCTGCGCAATCGCCACTTTGATATCACGCGGGTTCTGGCCTTCTGCCACGGCTTTTTTGTAGGCAGCGATCTGCTCCAGTGAACAGAAAGACAGCAGCTCGTAGTAACGCCACATCATGGTGTCAGAAATACTCATGATCTTGGCGAACATGGTATTGGCTGGCTCCGTGATGGCGATGTAGTTGTTCTTGGACTTGGACATCTTTTCGACGCCGTCCAGGCCTTCCAGCAAAGGCATGGTCAAAATACATTGTGGCTCTTGTCCATAATCTTTTTGCAGTTCACGACCTACCAGCAGGTTGAATTTCTGGTCGGTGCCACCAAGTTCCAGATCAGATTTCAGGGCGACGGAATCATAACCCTGCATCAGCGGGTACAGGAATTCATGCACGGAAATCGGCGTGCCCGCCTTGAAGCGCTTGGTGAAGTCATCGCGCTCCATCATACGGGCGACGGTGTATTTGGATGACAGTTGTATCATGCCGCGTGCGCCGAGTGGGTCTGACCATTCAGAGTTGTAGCGTATCTCGGTTTTGCTGGCGTCCAGCACCAAAGCCGCCTGCTTGAAGTAAGTCTGGGCGTTGTCTTCGATTTGTTCGCGCGTCAGCGGCGGGCGGGTGGCATTGCGACCAGACGGGTCACCGATCATGGAGGTGAAATCGCCGATCAAAAAGATCACGGTATGGCCCAGATCTTGCAATTGCCGCATCTTGTTGAGCACAACTGTGTGGCCCAGGTGCAAATCTGGTGCAGTCGGGTCCAGGCCCAGCTTGATGCGCAGGGGTTTGCCAGTTTGTTCGCTACGTGCCAGTTTTTGGGCAAATTCGGATTCGATGAGCAGTTCATCAACACCGCGCTTTGCTACTGCCAGTGCATGTTGCACTGCATCAGACAAGGGCAGGATTTTGCTGGCGGTAGCGGAGTTTTCAGAGGAGCTGGAATTATGTTCAGAAGTCATCTTTAATATAGATCAATTTTTTTGTAACACCGCTGGTCGAATTCTTGAACTGAATCCATAATCAGCGTTTGCCAAATTCTGGGTGTTGGTTAATTTGCAGGGATTATCGCTTAAACCGGATGTCAGCAATTTACTTGCTTGTTACCTGGTTTTATAATCCCGAACTTAGTGTTGTAGTCTTGATACCATGCATATTTTATGTGCAAGTTCATCTCACTGCAACGATCTCGAATTTTCGATAAAAACAGTCAATTTTAACTTATTGCATGCGTCCAACAGATAAATTACTTCGATTAGTCTCTGGTGGCAGACTGTTGTTTGGCACCACACGCGTTTCGCGCATCGTTTCCGTCTCCGCACTTTTCTTTGCTGTCTGCGCATTTGGCGCAGTTGGTGTTGCACCTCTGGCACCAGACGCATCTGACCTGCCAGTCAAGCGCATCAAACAAGAACTCAGCCTGCCTTCACTGGATGAACAGGTCGCCGCACTTGAAGCGACCGAGCAGCAATTCATCCGTGAAGCCACCTTCAAGAGCAGTGAGCAATTGGCCACGTTCTTGCAGCGTATAGGTGTGGATGACGACGAAGCGGCGCAGTTCATCAAATCAGACAGTATTGCACGCGGTATCCTGCAATTCAGAGCTGACAAAACCGTTGCAGTAAAAACGGATGATGAAGGCGAACTCCTGTGGTTGCAAACAACCGTCTCCGATGGCCCGGACAAACCGGTCAGAAACATCGTCATCAGCCGTGATAATACTGGCAAACTGACTTCGTCCGATATCACTGCCAAGCTAGAAAGACGTGTGGAAATGGCAACAGCCTATATCCGCACTGCCTTCTATCCTGCTGCTGATGATGCCCTGATCCCGCTTAACGTCACAGAACAGGTGAAGACCATGTTCGAGACCAATGTTGATTATCAGCGTCTGCAAAAGGGCGATTATTTCAATATTGTCTATGAAAGTTTCTGGCAAAACGGCGAACGGGTCCGCACTGGCCGAGTGCTGGCGGGTGAATTTAGTAATTCTGGCAAGCTGTATCAGGCTGCCTGGTTTGAAGAAACGGGTGGTAAGGGCGGTTATTACACCTTTGACGGCAAGTCTTTGAAAAAGGCCTTCCTGAGATCGCCGATAGAATTTACTCGTATATCTTCCGGCTTCTCCATGCGAGTGCACCCAATTTCTGGTCAATGGAAAGCACATAAGGGCGTCGACTTTGCTGCTGCAACTGGGACACCGATACGCGCTGCTGCTGATGGTGTGATTGAGTCGGTCGGGCCGAGTGGTGGTTATGGCAATCTGGTTGTCATCAAACACTGGAATGGTTACAGCACTGCCTATGCACACATGAGTCGCTTTGCAACTGGTGTACATAAGGGCATGAAAGTCAGTCAGAGCGATGTGATTGGCTATGTTGGCTCTACTGGCTGGTCTACTGGTCCGCATCTGCATTATGAGTTCCGCGTCAATAATGAAGCCCGTGACCCCATGACTGTTAACATGACAGAAGCTGCACCGTTGGCGACTGCTGAAATGGCCCGTTTCAAGGGGTTTGCAGGTGACATGAACCATAGATTCAATCTGCTGCATCCAGAACGCATGGCCGAAGTCATGCGCCTGGCCAAGCGTTCCTGATCAGGGGCGCTTGAACACAACGTCTTTCTTCATACGCAAGGCAGAGGCAAGCGATGCCTCTGTCCTGACCGTTTTGATACTGCAAGTCTGGCTTGATACCTATGTTAAACAGGGTATCAGTCAAACCATTGCTGACTATGTCCTATCTCAACTGACAACGGCACGTACGGCAAGCTATCTCGCTCAAACCAATACCCATATCCTGCTGGCAGAAAGCAATGGGCATCTGGTCGGTTATTGTCAAACCTCGAATGGCAAGCGCCATGCCCAGGTCAGTGCCGAGCATCAGGCTGAACTCGATCATCTCTATATACACCCTGCATTTTTTGGTCGTGGCATAGCGCGTCAGTTGCTAACTGAGGCTGAAGCACATCTGCGTGAGCAGGGTGTGCAACAAGTCTGGCTGACCACCTGGGTAGGTAATGACAGGGCACGGCACTTTTATCCACTTGCCGGTTATGCTGACATAGGTGAGACCATCTTCCGCATGGAATCTGAAGACATCGCGAATAGAATTTTCTGCAAGTCACTATAATGCCGGGCCGACTCTTCTATACTCTTGCTCATTAAGGATGACGAGGTATCAGCATGAGCATGCAGCATGGCAACAACAATTCAACATCTATATATATAGGCCTGATGTCAGGCACCAGCCTCGATGGGGTCGATGGTGTCATGGTGCGTTTGCCTGACCCCAGGGAGGACACGGGCGCTGGCATGCATATCCTGGCTACTGCTTATATCCCCTTTGATGCGGAACTGCGCCAGCAAGCCATGCGCTTGCAGCAAGCCAGTGAGAATGAATTGCATCAGGAAGCTCTGCTGGCAAATGCCCTGGCCAAAACGTATGCCGCGTGCGTAAAAAAACTGCAAGCACTGGCAGAAGGGCAAGTCGTGCAGGCTATAGGCGTGCATGGGCAAACCATCAGGCACAGACCGGAACTGGGTTATACCCGTCAGACCAATAATCCCTCCCTGCTGGCAGAGTTGACTGGCATCGACGTCATCGCCGACTTCCGCAGTCGGGATATAGCCGCTGGTGGCCAGGGCGCACCTTTGGTACCAGCCTTTCATCGCGCCGTATTTGGATGCGCAGGCACTTCTAGTGTCGTCGCCAATATCGGTGGCATCAGCAATATCAGTATCCTGGCTGCTGATGGCAGCACCCGTGGTTTTGATACTGGTCCTGGCAATGTCTTGATGGACGCCTGGATCCAGCAACATCAGGGCAAGACCTATGATGCCAATGGCGACTGGGCTGCGCAGGGCAATGTCATCCCCGCCTTGTTGGCTAGTTTGATGGATGAGGCTTATCTGCATATGTCGCCACCCAAAAGCACAGGCCGTGATCTGTTTCATCTGGCATGGTTGCAGGGCAAGCTACTGGGTTTTGAGGCAAGCAGGCCCGTCGATGTGCAGGCAACTTTGTGCGAATTCACCGCGCTGACGCTCGCAAATGATATTGTCCGCCATGCGCCAGATGCCGCCCATGTGTATGTCTGTGGTGGCGGAGCTTACAATCACCAGCTCATGCAACGCTTGCAGGTTTTATTGTCTGCCCAGTCTTGCAAGGCCATGGTGAATAGTACTGCTATCTTGGGTGTTGCTCCTGAGCAGGTGGAGGCACTCGCATTTGCCTGGCTGGCGCAAAGATTTTGCCTGCGCCTGCCGGGCAACCTGGCCGATGTAACCGGCGCAGCAGGCGGGCGTATTCTCGGCGCGCTATACCCTGCCTGACGATGGGTGTATTGCAATAGCAAAGTTAAGTCCAAGTCCTGGTTGCGTCCGCCCCTCTCTATATATAGGAGCAAGAAAACCACTCGGTGCGCGCAGCGCACTCAGTGGTTTTGCCTTTCTACAAACGAAGTAAATAATTACCGATAAACGCTTGCGAAGAAGGGCAGTAGTTTGCTATAGTTCGCCTC
>NZ_JACOFX010000001.1 GCF_014284125.1 Undibacterium umbellatum
ATCCAAGCATGACTGGGTGATCGGGTCGCCACTGTTGGATTGAGCGAGCGCAATATATATTTGTATAGCTTGCGGTGAAAGACCTTCCAAATTCATCCCAGAAAGATATTTTTCTTCGTCGGTCATTTCAATATATAAGAATGTAAAGCATGAGTGAAGTGGCTGGAGCCGCAATCCATCTGCAGCTTGAAGCGTTTGCTATCTTCCTTCCGGTAAATCCGGTGCATCCTCAGTAAGGCATAGCCATGATTGTGCATATTCTACAATACCGTCTTCTGTCTTACGCCTTTGAAATCCAGTGAGCATGAACCGGCCTTCATTCATCCATAGCAGGCGTGGTTCAAACAATGTCTCTTCATAGGCACCACGAGTGAATCGGGCCAGATGTACTAGGCGGTGCAATCCCTGGTCGGTGGATTCTGAGATCGTCAGCTCTCCCAGGTTGCCGTGATTGAACCTGTCAAATATCTGCTTATGGCGCAGAGCAATGCCTGCCCGTCGCATTTCAAGTAGATGTACTTTCATGATGCATGTACTGTATAAATAATCAGTATTATGCGCCATTCACATGCACATGCAAGCCTGTCGATATGTCAATGCATTGATGACAACCCATACCCGCACTTGCACCCAAGCAATTTTCCGCCATGAAAACCCGTTTCATCCCCCGGCGCGCAGACATCCCCCCACCACGCCTGCCCGCTAAATAGGTCGCTTTTGACTCAAATGTGCGTCACCAGTTAGGACCAAGCCCGGCTTACGTTTGCGGTCACCTGGATCGCCTCAAATGATGACGCATTTTGACGCAAAATTTCAGGAAATGCGCGTAGTGGAAGTCGCGGTTTTGAATTCGCGTTGAAGGTGGGATTTTGAGCGGGGCTAGGGAAAAGAGTAATTTAAGTAAGTCGAAAGAAAAAGATGGTCTAAGTATTTGATTTGTATAGGAATATTATCTTACAACTTTATGTAAGATTCTGTAATTCAAAAGGTAAGAAAAATCTAAGTGCTTGATATTAAAGGATATTTAAAAAGTGAAAACACACTCTTTAGATAGGTAATTAGCTTACTTCTTCATTACATAATTCTTACAGTTTGCTATTCTCTTGAAAGCCTTATGTATCAACGGTTTTCAGGCAATCAAAAATTAATCTTACTTAAATTACTCTTTTCCCGAGGGGTACTTTATTTTAGAACGATCATTTGTGCTTGCTTGAATATGTCCCAATGAGTGCAATGCTGGGCAGCAGATCTAGTGCCTGTCTTATGCTTGTAAATCATTTCCGCAAAGGGGTATTTCTGGCCTATTGCCTCATAGGGAAAACGGGTTTTATGGAGGAGGGGGCGGACGGAAACGATTTTTAGATACATGCTTGATTTGATGGATTTATGGGGAGAACTTGAAAACTGGCGAGGTGTTATAGCCTTCGTGAGTTCGAATCTCACAGCTTCCGCCAACGAATACGAAAAAGCCCTTGATAATCAAGGGCTTTTTTATTTGCGCTACGATTTTATCTTGTAGAAACGACCACGCCAAATATGAAAAATGGCACGAGTTGCGGAAACTACTTCCGCAACTCCCAGGTTTACCAGGTAGGCTTTACCTCTTCAACAAGCCTTCGATAAACCTGTTTCGTGACTTCCTGCTCAGTAACTTACTTGTATCACCAATACCTGCAATTCCCGTTACTGCTTTTTGCTGGCAAAGCGATGATGTAGTGATGCTCTGCGTGGTTGTAATCAGCCGTCGCGCCGTCTGGGTACTCGGTGCGGGTGTTGTCTGGGTTGGTGTCTCGTGCGGGGTTGTGATTGCTGGCAATGCCTGGCAAGACCACGCCGCACGCAAATTCACCAGAAGGCGAAAGCAAAACGCATTGCTCGCCAACAGTGGGCGGGTTCCATGTCTTTGTTTTGCCTGCCCGCGCCGTTGCCATGGGCAAGAAGCCGGTTTTGATATCGCCAATTTGCAGGCGCACTTGCGGTACGCGACCGTGCTTCACTTCGGCGATGGTGCCAAAGCGGACGAGATTTTGCAGGCGGCGGGAGAGGTCGGCAAGGGTGAATTCCATGCCGTCTATGGTGACGTGACCGGGCTAGCCAGTCACGCGGGGAGGGGTTGCTATGGGGTTTAGTAACTCAATGGCGTTTACGCGTGCGCGAGGGGTGTGAGATATTTTGATGCAACATGCGTACGAATACGCGGGGCGTCGTACCTACGCGGGCTAATTCTTTGGTTTCACATCATCGACAATTTCAAGCCTTGCGATATCGTTGCCGCAATGATGTATCCGTACATACAGGCCTTCTTTCATGGGGCCGCCGACAATAGAAGAAGTGTTAAAGCCTGCGGAGACATTGTGATTTGCGTAATAGAAATGCGCGTCTCCGACATCAAACGATTCGTCCGATTTTCTTTTTTCTTTAGGCGCTATCTTGAAATTTTCGACCCGTCCTTCTGCGAGTTTGCATTGACCATGTTCGTAGGCGGTGCGCAAGTCCTTGTAATCAGAGTAAGTGCTGTGGAATGAGGTAATAGTCCATATACAGGAAAACCCAAAATAGAAATAAAAAAACCAAGGTCTTTTCCCAGAAAGTTTGGTTTTTGATCCGGGTGGGGTTTTGCGCTTGTTGATGAAGTGAAAAAACAGTATCACTGCACCAATGGCAACAAAGATTAGCCCGAACGCTGGAAAAGTATAGGATTTATATCCGGCTTGTGTGATGTCGAAAACGACGGTTGAGGTCATGTTTATCCTGATGTGGCTGCCAATTTTCTTGGCTCAATGCCACATTGTATCAATATCAACACCAGACACAGGTTTTTGTCTGTGTCTGGCTGGCGTATTGCATCAGTGCCTAAGTTGCGCTGGCGATGGATAGCCCAGCAGGGCGCACCTGTCGACGTCTACAGCTTCGATGCAGCAGCATGGTGAGGGCGCTGTCGGTGACGCCCATGTCGGCGTTGATGCGGTCTAGCTCGGTTAAGGCGTCGCAGATGCTGGCGAGGTCGTCGAGCAGGGTGTCAAAGCCCATGGCTTTGAGGGCGTCGATTTGCAGGCCGCGCAGGCGTTCAAAGCTGGCGCGCAGGTCTTGCAGTTTGGAAAAGGCAAAAGAGGGTTGTGATGATGCAGCTATTGCAGACGCAATAGGGGTATGAGCAGCCATGATGGCCTCCTAGTGGTTTTTCGTTGAATTTCACCCCTGTTGAGAGGGTGGCCAGGTACTTCAACACCGCCACTAGACGGCCCGCAACTTTCCCCTTGCGGGTCTTGTATCGTTACGCGCTACCCGGCCATAGGTAAACCTATAGACGTAAAAAAACCACGACTTACGGGCGCGGGTGGTTGGCCGCTAGTGGAGGGGTGTGTTGAGCACCAGCGGCTAGGATAGCTTAGATATGGGTGGTTTGCGACAAATTAATAGTTCTAATTGAAACGCAGGCAACTAAACCAAATAACCGTTTTGATTTGCGAGTACTAAAGAAAAATCTTTTATTGCTATTTTGGGGTGTAGGACTCCAATTCCCTCAAGGTATCCGACATGGCTTTTTTGCAAAAAATCGTATGTTTATGTTCGCGAATTGACTGATTGGACTTTTCTATTCTTGTTAAGATGTCCCCACAAAACAAGGCGAAGTCTTTTATTTGTTTTTGATCGAATTTTTCGCCGTGAATCTTAACGAGATCGAGCACCAATGTTGCGACACGATAGGGATAATGCTTTCTTGTAGCACCCAACGCAACTTGATTCATTACGATGCTCTTAGCTTTAGAATAGTTTGAAAAAGTAGTTACGCTAAATGGCTCTTTTATTGCACGAATTAGTAGTAGGCGTGCATAGTGGTTGTCAATTTGAAAAGGATCGTAGTTTATTTCCTCAGCATGTTTATATGCGGATTGAAAGTATGTCTCAATTTCTGTAAGACTGTCCTCAAAGGAAAGGCGAGCAATGGCATATTGCAGCCAAAAATGTGGATTTTTTCTGACGAATGTTTTTGTCTGAATCGCTTCATAAAATCGAATTGTTGCCGGACGAAATCCGTTCTCAGGTATCATTTTCTGGAGAGTCGAAAAACTCATAATGCTCCGCATAAATTGTTCTGAGGTTGGTCTCTTGTATATACGGGATTCATAAATCTCATGAGCACTATCAAACATCTCAATGATGATGCCCACGACCTCTCCAGAGTTCGCTAGATTTTTTAGGTAATGCTCTGCAAGGGCCGATGACTTTAATTTAATTTGACCTGCAACGTCGCTCCAAATAAATTTCACGCTCTCTTTGTCAGTGTTGGTGAGATGCATCAGCGGTGAATTATTTAGCAAATCATCCAAGGTCTCTTTCAATACAAGAAGGCCACTTAGGTTCAAAATCATTGCTGCAACCACTAATCGTCTTACTTGTGGTGTGATATCTTCAAATAACCTATTAATCCTTTCAGACATTTGTGGAGCTGCATATAGGCGAAGGAGAACTTGGTGTAACTGATTATTGCATTCATTAGTTAGAAAATTCTGTTTTTGTTGATGCGAATGCGCAGAAAAATCTGACCAAAGACCGAATGAATCAATCATTCGAATTAGCTTTTGATTGTCGTCTTCGCCCAATCTATTTACGTCGATTTCTGTTATGTTTGTTGAATATAATCTTTTTTCAAGGCGATCTGCAAATGCATCGTGAACATACGAACGGCATGTGAGGATAAATTTGAAATTTTTCCCTTGTCGACGGACAGAAAAATGATCTATCAGATCTAAAAAGGGAATGTAATTATCAATAACAAGAGCGATGTTTCCACCTGCGTCTAGTAATTGTATAGCCTCTTTTCTAACTTCTTTTGTGTCAGCTGTCACGCGGAAAACACGCCAACCAAGAGCGGTCATGCGCAACGACAATTGCTCAGCTGCAATGGACTTTCCATTCCCTACGTCCGAAGTCAATATGACGTCATGCCCTGAAATTAATGCGTCTTCGGCGTGATTGAGTTGAGTCCTGTCAACTAGATAAAAACCATTTTCAGCGATTGAAGAGTTGTACCCGATTAAATTTGTTTGTATATTCCCAAACAAAAATAGTTTTTCAATGTCAGCATTAGTTGGAACTGCGATAGATGCAGTAACTTTGATTTCCTGAATTGATGCAAAGGTGGTTGCGGTGACGGTTTATACTTGCCCAATATTTCTGTGATTTCGTCAGCGAACTTTTGCACTCCGATTGGAAACAGTGTGCCAAACTCTGGGAGTATAAAGCTGTCGGAATCATTTTCCTGCAATGTTGGCGAACAAATAAAAACAGTCTTGTCTTTAATGTCAGCGGCATATACAAATCTTTGTATGTCGAGATCATACATTGAGTAGCCGACAAATATGACTGCCCTCGCCGAACTTAAGTCTTGATCGAAGATTCTTCTCCATAAAGACCCAGAAAAATGGTCACTAAAATAGCTAGCCAGAGTGAGTTTGAAATGCGAGGTAAGATCTGACGTGGTTAGCCGGTTGATAAAACCGTTGATGTGAACACAAACTTTTGAACTAGATAAGTATCTCTCTGGTGAGTCCTCTAATGTAACAGGTGTAAGAGATTTTCCATTTTCAATGGAACTTCGTTCGGCTAAATCATCGTAGTTTGTTGTGTAAATTCTTTGCCATTTTAGTGAGGCAATGGTGATATGGTGTGGTGCGGCTTGTTTTATTGTGAATGTCTCACGGCATAATGTTGAAAGTGCTGCTGCACCAAATTTCCGATAGTAAATTTGGGATGCGATCATTAAATTTTCATCTTTGCTTGGAACCTCGGCCAGTTTATAGAGATCACTTGCGAACTCTCGACCAGTTTTTGGTGATGAATTTAATAGATTTTTCGCTCCATATGAAAATCCAGAACCGAGAAACAGGACAGCGTTCCCGTCAATAGCATGTTTGATTGCATCTAAGATATTCATAATGCGAGCTTTCTTAAAATAGTTAGGCTGTAAGATGCTAATAATACAATGCTAAAAGGAAGTTTCATCTATATTCTAAGATTTTAACTTTATTTAGCAAATTTACATCGATTGAATACTGACATATAGTATTGGATGAATAGTGAATACTGAAGTTAGATATTGCTCGAAAACATCAAATGTGAGAACAAATATGGCTATCTCTGATTTTCGATAGTTATCTCTCTGTGAGTCGTGCGAACGTCGTTCGTTTGAAATTAATCATATCCGTTTTTAATAATCTCCTCTCTTCATACCCCACTTCAGACCCACCCGTCACAACCCTATCCCGTAGCCCATATTGATGCACCCGCGCAATACGGGCTACGCGGCCATAGAAGCCCACTTCCAGCCCGTTGCCGTCTGCCTTTGCCTTGAGGTGGGTGTTTGTGCGCAGCTTGTTGAACATGCTGGCTTTTTGCTTTTTGATGCGGCCTTGTTTGCCCCTGATGTTTTTGCGTTGCTTGCGGGGTGCGTAGGGGGTGCCGTCTGGGTTTTGTTGTGCCTGGATGCGGGTTTGTTGCTGGCGGCGCAGGTCTTGGGCTATTTGGCTGGTTAATTTGCGGCGGGCGGCGGGGTCCAGCCTGGCCAGGAGGGTGCTGGCCCATGTTTCTAGCGCGGTGAGGTCGTCTTGCATGGTGTTGCGCTATAGGGGTGGGATGGGCTGCACCTGCCACTCTGCGAGCAGGTTGGTGCCGTTGTAGAGTTGCCACCAGGGGGCGGCGTAGTCTGGGGTGGGGGTGACTTCGCCTGCGTGGGTGATGTCTAGCCGGGTGCCGGTTTGTTTGACGATGACGCGCTCTGTAAGGTCTATCTCCAGGCTGATGTCGACGCTGTTGTGGTTGTTGAAGTCAACCATGAAGCGTATGCCTTTGGCCTTGTCGTCGTTGCCGAGGAGGTCTGCCTGGTGGGTTGCAAGCCAATCTAACAAGGGGACGATGAGGGCGTCTTCTTCACCGCTGTAGTCGGTGACGATGATGTTGAGGACGTAGGCGTATTCAAACGAGCGTGAGGCGGTGCGGGTGGTGTGCAGGCTGTATTTCTTGTTCCTGCACTTCAATGAAGTATCTGAGTGGGAAAGAACGGCTTTCAGCTTGTTTGTTATGGTTGAATCAGCCTTCAAAATTGCGCAAGCTCTTGGTCATCAAGTGCTTGCGCATTTTTTTATACTCAAGTTTTTTGTGGGCGGCTTGTCTGCATCTAGGTAGAAGCACATGTCACTGGTGATAGTCCAAAGAAAGACAGATATGTGCTTTGGACATGTTGCGAGGCGACTTGGTCAAACCATTGTTCGATGAGCGGCTTGCTGGTATCTACTGGATTCAAGGTCTTTGATGTGTTCAACGCGATGCTGCCATTGGATTGATTTGTTTGCGCATAATATGAACCATAATGGAGTTCAGATATGTCAATGGAATCTGCAATGAGTCCAATCGCTTTCTGGAGTGTGACGGTCACTTTGCCGTAAGTGGTTTCTATGCTGCTGGCCTCTGGTGCTGGAGAGTAGAGCTGTTCGGCGGAGCGTAGGGAGTCCGATGCCATGGGGACGAGATCGATCTCGTTATAGTAGCGCCACGATGCCGGAAAACTTTTATCGTAGGCTTCTGCAAAAGCCTGGTTGCCAGCAGTTGGCGCTGCGAACGTCAACACGGGGAAGAGCGCAGGGGGCGTGAGTTTGTTTTGCTGTAATTGATACAGTAGCCAGGGCGCAAATACGGTGGCGAGGTTGCCGCCCAGGCTATGGCCGACGACGCCGATAGAGATGTCGTTGCCGATTGCATTTGCTGCCAGGTATTGATAGATCGTTTGCCCGGTTGCGCTAACGAGTTGGCTTAGGTCGTTGAGGCCGTCAGATGAGCCTTGCGAGATCATGGGTTGTGCATCGCTGGCAGGATATATCCAGGCAGTCTGTTTGTAGACGTTCAAATCTTGAACAAACCAGTTGTCAAAGGCTTGCCAACTGAAGTTGAGTAGTGATCCGCGTATGGCCACGACATATTGCGAGCTGCCGTTGTAGGCGATGAAGGCGATATTGCCATTGATATCGGTCGTGGCCACCCAGACGGCAGTCCAGCCATTGTTCAGGTTATTGAGTGTCGTGACAGGATCTGTGCAATATGCGGTTGCCGCAAGTGTCATGGCCAGGCCGGGATTAGGGGAGGATGGATTGCCTATGGTCGTGCTCATGCTGACTTTCTCCTAAAAATTGGGGCTGAGTGGCTTCGTAAGTTCTCGGGTGTATTGCTATTTCATTGAAATTTCAATTTGACAATTTAGTCGACAATGATTAAAAAGACAAACTTATTTCAATATTTGTATTCAGGTGTTTTTGCGGTTTTGCAGGCAAGCCGCACGCCAGCAGCAACACTGTGAGATAGTGTGGAACCTCTGCAATAATTAATAGTCTATTAAGCTTGTTGTTGAATTTCCTGCGGAGATGCCAGGCAGCGAACTCAAATTTTTAGTGAATCATGGAGTCTGGATGTTGAATATTTCCCCGATAAAAAATGCCGTCATTGGCTCTTCGATCTGGGCAACGATGTTTTTGTCAGGCTGTGCTACTTTGCAGCTTGACGAAAGAAATCCTCATATAAACTTGAAGGCGACTAGCGCAGATACCAGTGTGCCACGAGCGAATTATCCTTCCAGCTTGGGCTGTGCAAGCGCCGCTGTGGCTGAGAATGATCCCTGTCGTCATCCCATGTTTGTTGGCGTGGCGATCTCCGGGGGAGGTTTGCGGGCAGCAAATTTTGGCTTGGGAGTGATTGCGCAGTTGCGTAATTTTGGGCTGTTTGATGAAGTCACTGCGTTGTCCTCTGTGTCCGGTGGTTCTTTGACTGCCGCCGCGGTAAGCCTGAAACCACTTGAAAGCAAGGCCGATTTTGATGTAATGTCGGCCCAGCTTCGCAAGGATTATTTATCTTCCTGGGTCTACCGTTCGGCTAATCCTATTAATTTTGTGCCGACCCTGACTTCTGGCAAGAATGCGACCAGGATACTGGCAGATGTATTTGATGCCGGGATATACAAAGGTGCAGTCTATGGCGATTTGGGCGACCGCAAGCCAGGCAGGCCCTCTTTGTATATTAATAGTTCACATGCGCATCGCTTTATCGGGGCGGATACCTTGACGACCAGAGGATTGAATTCTTCTGAAGCAAGTTTGCAGGGCTTTACTTTCACTGACGCAGCGTTTAAGGAAATTGGTTCGGATTTGAAACAACTGCGTGTCGCAGATGCAGTTGCGGCTTCTGCTGCCTACCCAGGTTTGTTTGTGCCGCTGGCCTTGAAGAACTTTAACGCGGATAGCCAGCTTTATCATCATCCCAGTCCCAAGTTTTTGCATTTGTATGATGCCGGTTCATCAGATAATTTGGGTGTGGACGCCTTGATTCGTGCTTACTCGGAAATTTTGGTGGGTACCCAGGATTTGTCATGCTTGTTGATCTTGGTTGACGCGCATGTCAGTGACAGGGGCGATTTGAGCGGATCACTGGCAGATACGCGAAGCAGTATGATTGATTATGTCATCAGCCCTTCCATCTATCGGGCCTTTGATTCCTTGCTTGAACAACGCAGGGAAGGGCAGTTGGATGTTCTTGGCGTGCCTTTGGCAAGTGACCAGTCTTACAGATTTAATCCCAACGTCAATATACCTTTGAAGAATTATGCATACTCCGGGGCTGGAAAATTGATGGCACGCGGGCGTCATTTTGCTGAAGATGAGGTTCCTGCCCTGACTGTGGGTCGCTCGATTAATCATGCTAACTGTGCGGTGTGGCATATAGGTTTGGATCGCTTGCTGGAACTGACAAAAAAAGGCAGCCCACGTAAGCGCAATGCATTTTTGCAGCAGAGCAGTACAGATGAGTATCGTGATGAATCTCATCGCGATAACCAGCTCATCAAACTGGATAGATTTGTCAATTCGATCCAAACCAATTACAAGCTGGCCGTGAATGGCCCAGGACGTTGCGAAGAGATACCGATTCAAAATTCTCTTTTTGAGGCAGCCCGCGTTTTGATGACGATGGACAGTGATTCCGGCAACAAGCTGGTGACGTGGCTGAACGATAATCACCGGGAGAAGTTGTCTCAAAATATCAGTAATTTACTCGCACCCAAAGCAGTCCAGGATCAAGGTGATGTAGTGAAAGTGCCGCACTATTCAGTGCAAGAACCAACTTCTTCACACCCGCTGGCATCGTGGATCAATTGCAGTAAATAGCAGGCAAAAATTGTATCGCTGCACAGACAATTAATTCTGAGCACACGCTATAAATGAAAAGACCTGAGCTTGCTCAGGTCTTTGCATATTGAGGATCATATGGATGATTGCCTTGATGTGTTGTGCGATATCATGCAGCAATCTTGTGTTCAGCCCAGTGATAGTCTATAGCCGCACTTGGAACGCCGACAGAATTGGTGTTTTCTGACGACATGCTGATGTGGCGTATATATTCTCCTGCGGCTTGTCTTTGTCTCAGATTGTCAGCAAATTTGAGGGCGGCAATCATGTTGCCGGTATCAAATTCTCTGCAATGAGACATCTTTATTTGCTTGTGGATTTCTATCCAGAATACAGCAAACATGTTTACCTCCCTTCCTTGATATTAAAAAATAGCTTGGGGACTTCCCCTTGGCTTTTGCTTCTTCTTTTGACTAAGATGCACTTGAATAAACTTGATCAAATTTAGCTTGTGTCGTGACTTACTTGTGTTTCCGTGACCTTGTTGCTGGCCACGACCGCTTGCGCGGGTTTTACTGCTGGGTCTGTGCTTTTTTACAAAAGCAGCAGATGATTAAACAAAAAGCCCGGAGCTTTTTAGGGCATCCGGGCTTTTCAGCTTGAGGCGGGGAGGAGCTATTATTAATTTGCTCCTGCTACCTGAAGGGCCGACCTTCGGATGCGGTTGATTTGTTTAGGGTTAAACGTAAAATTAACTGGATTGGACTGCTCGTTACGGGTACTCACATGCTTGGCGACTGTGCGAATAATGCTATTGCTATCATGGCGTTTGGATGTTGTGCCAGACGCTGCCTTCAGAGTTGTTATTGCATCAAGATAATTCAATCCCGCCACTGCCTTGGCCGCCAATGCTGACAGCAAGTCCTGTGCTGTTAAGCACATGTCTTGTTGCAGTTGTGGGAGCCAGGTGGATTTCACGTATTGTTCCTAAATAAAAAATGTTTAAAAAGTCTTGCCAAATTCGATGAATTGATCTTGCCACAGCTTTCAGAAAAAATCCAGCATGGCGTGGAGAAAATAGAATGTTTCATGTTGTTTTTATGCGGTGACCGCAAAAAATGCTTATATCCTGTATCATCGCAGCCGTTGATTGAAGTTCAATCACGCTTACTACAAACCCAGTAACAATAATTTTCCCCATGTCCGGACACAAAATAAAAGCCGAGCTCAGAATCCGTGAGTTGATGGTTGAGCATAAGATCCGTTCGGTTTCTGCCTTGCACCGCCTGCTGATCGCAAGACGGGTAACTGTCTCGCATTCTCAATTATTACGTATCGTCGATAACAAGGCAGAACACTGGAAGGTCGAATTCATAGAAGCCTTTGCTGAGCTGTTTAATTGTTCGGTGCAAGATTTGTTTCGCTTTGAAAGCACCCCAGTCACTGAAGCTGCGGCTGATGCGCCTGCATGAGCGCAAGCGCATAAAGCTTATATTGCGGGTTTGATGTATATCAAATAGCAATTCATGCAGCCGTCATAATTTTGAGTTATATTATGCCTAGCTGCTGTACATACAACCGATATGTATGACGGTAGTGAGGTGTGCTTGGTTCGCATTTAAGCGGACAAGCCACCGTCCGGAATTTATAAAATGCGGGAGCCGTGTAAATGGCCCCCGCATTTTTTCATTTGCGTGAGAAATGTTTTTCCCGGTATGCACCTGGACTTGCGCCTGTCCATTCCTTGAAGGCATGATTGAAAGCACTTTGTTCCTGATAGCCAAGCAGGAAGGCGATGTCCGCCAGGCTGAAACCGGTCTTCTGCAGGTAATCGATGGCAGTGTCCTTTCTGGTTTGATCCAGAATTTGCTGGAAGCTGATGCCAGCCTCGCTCAATTTGCGCTGCAAGGTGCGCTGACTCAGTAATAATTCTTGTGCTATCAGGGGTAATCTAGCCTGGTCTTGCGCCATATTATTGCTGATAGCAGCCCTGACCTGCGCAACGATGCCGCCATCTTGCTGGGCCTGCTGCTTTTGTTTGAGTAGTTGTTCGGCGTGGCGCTGCAAAACCGGGTACATGCTGACATCGGCATTGGGCACAGGCCAACTCAGTAAGGAAGTAGGGAAGCGGGCGCAGTTGATAGTTGCATCAAAATATACTTCAGCACCAAACAGACGCTGATGTTCTCCCAAATCTTCTGGTGACGCATGCCTGAAATGAACCGGAGCGTCAGGCAAGATAGTGCCAGCAAACCAGTTGCCAAATACGCGTATGCCAGCGAACACGCTTTCTACCAGATGCCTGCTGGCTTGCGGATAATGGCTATGCCACTGGTATTCTGTCGCTACATCATCGACTACCAGTGCCGAGCGCCCCAGATCATGTGCCAGCCCCTCATAACGCATGGTTTGCTGGAAGGCCTGCTCAAAATCCTTGCAGCTCATGAGTATCATGCCATACACATTGTAGGTGCCGAGCTTTACTCTTTCGCCTACATGCAAGCCAAAATGCGGGTCTTTGCTCAACTCTGCGCCGGCATCTAGCAAACGTATATAGTCTGCAGCTGCTATGCTTTCTTGCAACGTGCTCAGCGCATCTTCAGCCATGCCTGCCATGGTTGCTAATGTACGCAAATCCAAACCACATTCATTCGCCAGTTCAAGCAAGGGTTGCAGGTAGGCGGCAGCAACCCGTCCGGCGGCACGGTTGCCTGCGACTGAACCTGTATGTGAATTTGGCATATTAAAACAAGAACCTTGTCATGAAAGCGCAATACCTGGAGGTGACACTTGATTAAGCTACAAGTCAATTTGTGAGTATATCAAGCTCGGGTTAAATTCAGGGATAGAAAAAATGCGACGTTGGAATGGTTGGGGCGATGACAGTATTACTTATGCGATCAATGCAGATGCCATGAGTTTTTTGCAGGAACGAATAGGACAGGGCATACCACAAACTGATGCCGGGCTGGATCAGGTCTGTCAGCAGGTGCCAGCCAGCCGCTTGCCATCTCATCCTTTGATAGACACAGACGCTTTGGGACGTGTGAGGCACAGCCTGGGGCAGAGTCTGCCAGACTGGCTCAAAATGCGCTTTGGCAAGATCAGCCATTTCCCTGATGGTGTGGCTTATCCTGAAAGTGCTGAAGATGTGCGCAGCTTGCTGGATTTCGCCACATTGCACAACATCGCTCTGATACCTTATGGTGGCGGCACCAGCGTGGTTGGGCATCTGGCTGTTACTGAGAGTGTGCAACCGGTTTTGTCAGTCGATATGTCACGCATGTCGCAACTGATAAACCTGGACAAGGAGTCGCAACTGGCGACTTTTGGTGCTGGTGTCTTTGGCCCAGACCTGGAAGCACAATTGCGTGCACACGGCTATACGTTGGGGCATTTCCCGCAATCTTTCGAATATTCGACGCTGGGCGGCTGGGTGGTTACGCGCTCTTCAGGCCAGCAGTCATTGCGGTATGGCAGGATAGAGCAATTGCTGGCAGGGGCGAGAGTAGAGACTCCCGCTGGGCGATTCGATATAAAGACTTTTCCCGCCTCCGCTGCCGGGCTGGACTTGCGGGAAATGCTGTTGGGTTCGGAAGGGCGCTTGGGCATACTGACGGAAGTGACGGTGCGTATTACACCTTTGCCGGCACTTGAGGAATTTCATGCCGTGTTTTTCCCTGATTGGGATGCGGCGCAAACCGCGGTCAGAACTATCGTCCAAACCAAGCCAGGTCTATCTATGTTGCGCTTGTCAAATGCAACCGAAACCTTGACTAGCCTGACGCTGGCAGGACACAAGAAGCTGATAGGCTTACTGGAATCCTATCTACGCTTGCGTGCTTGTGATGAAGCTAAGTGCGTATTGCTCATTGGTGCCAGTGGCGAAAAGTCCCAGGTGAGCCATGCAATCAGATCTGCATTGAAAATTGCAGGTCAACATAGCGGTGTTCATGTAGGTAAGACCATGGGCGAGAAATGGAAGCAGGGGCGGTTCAGGAATGTGTATCTGCGCAATAGCGCCTGGCGGCAAGGTTATGCCATAGATACCGTAGAGACAGCCTGCGACTGGCCCAGGGTCAAGACCATGATGCTGAATATGGAGCAAGCCGGGCGGGATGCCATGGCAACAGAAAATGAACAGGTGCACGCTTATACGCATTTGTCCCATTTGTATGGTCAAGGTGCCAGTGTGTATTCGACTTTTGTGTATCGCCTGACTGGTGATTATGAGCAAGACCATGCGCGTTGGCGTAGGCTTAAGTCCGCAGTGTCTGCTGCCATCGTCGCTAATGGCGGCACCATCAGCCACCAGCATGGAGTGGGGAGTGACCATGCAGCTTACCTGGAGTCAGAAAAAGGCAGTTTGGGAATATCCGGCATGCGTCATCTGTTCAAGCATTTCGACCCGCAAGGCATCATGAATCCGGGCAAGTTGTTGCCTGTAGAAGTTGTAACGCGATGAAAAAAAACAGATCACGTGCCGACTCGCTCAATGAATTAGCCAATCATGAGCAAAACTGGGACATCATCGTCATTGGAGGCGGGATTACCGGTGCAGGCATATTGCTGGAAGCTGCACGACGCGGTTTAAACGCTTTGCTGGTCGAGCAAAAAGATTTTGCATGGGGAACATCGAGTCGTTCATCCAAACTTGTGCATGGTGGTTTGCGCTATATTAAAGAGGGTAAATTTCTCCTGACGCGGGATTCGGTACGCGAAAGGCAGCAATTGATGCGCGCTGCGGCAGGCTTGGTAGAACCGCAGAGTTTTGCATTTGCCGACTATCAGGGCCGCAAGCCCGGGCGCTGGATGTTTGCTATCGGCTTAGTCATCTATGATTTTCTGGCTGGTTTGCGCGGCAAGCATTATTTTTCGGCGCAGGACTTTCACATGCTGGCACCTCATATAGCTGCGGCTGATTTGAAAGGCGGTTCTTGCTATCAGGATGCCAAGACTGATGATGCCCGTTTGGTGCTCAGGGTTTTGCAGGAAGCGCGTGCTGCTGGTGCGACCGCCTTGAATTATCTTGCGGTAAAAAGTGTCACGTATGAAAATGAGCTGGCCAGTGGCGTGGTCTTGCAAGATGCTTTGAGCAAGCAAGAGTATCAAGTTAATGCGAAAGTCATCATCAGTGCAACCGGTGCCTGGGCTGATGCGCTACGCCAGCAACAAGGGGCAAGTGCGAGATTGCGTCCCTTGCGTGGCAGCCATTTGCTATTGCCTGCCTGGCGCTTGCCAGTGGCGCAGGCTGTAAGCCTCATGCACCCCCGTGATGGGCGACCTGTCTTTGTTTACCCTTGGGAGGGCGTCAGCCTTGTGGGCACCACAGATGTAGATCATGGTGCTGACATGCAGCAAGAGACCGCTATCACTGCGTACGAAGTTGCTTACCTGATGGAGGCCATGGATTTCCAATTCCCGCAATTGCAACTCAAGCTGGACGACATCATTGCCAGCTATGCAGGCATACGACCTGTAATTGATACAGGCAAGGCTGATCCATCCAAGGAAGGGCGTGATCATGCCATCTGGCTGGATAAAGGTTTGCTGACAGTCACAGGCGGTAAGTTGACGACTTTCAGACTCATAGCGCAAGATGCATTTAAGCACATCAATCATTTATTTCCTGATCATCAGGCTGATCATGAAGCTGATAGCTTGTTTACCCGCCCTTCAGATTTATCGAATGTAAAGCAACTAAGTCATACGCAGAAGTCGCGACTACAAGGCCACTATGGTGAGTCTGCTGCTGAAATTGTCCAGATAGCCCAAGATGGTGAACTGGATTACATACCAGGAACGCTGACCATGTGGGTAGAATTGCGCTGGGCGGCACTATTTGAAGAGGTTGAGCATCTGGAAGACTTGATGTTACGCAGAACCAGACTGGGGTTATTACTTCGCAATGGTGGCCTGGCATTGCTACCTCGCATTCGTGCTATCTGCCAGCCTGAACTAAAATGGGATGATGAGCGATGGGAGTACGAACAAGCAGCTTATCTGCGATTGTGGAACAGGTATTATTCTTTGCCAGACAGGGAAAACATTCCTGATTGGCGAAATCAGCGGCAGCCTATATAAAATCAAAAATCATGTCCAAACAATATATCCTCTCCATAGACAACGGCACCCAAAGCGTCAGGGCTATCCTGTTTGATTTGCGTGGCAATATCGTCGCCAAATCCCAGGTGCATCTGGAAGCTTATTTCTCAGATTATCCTGGTTGGGCGGAGCATCATCCTGAAAATTATTGGCAAGCGGTGTGCACAGCGTGTCGCCGTTTATGGAATGAACAGGGGATTTCACCTGCTACGGTACACGGTGTAGCAGTGACTACGCAGCGCGGCACCATGATCAATCTGGACAAGCAGGGCTTGCCCTTGCGCCCGGCAATTACCTGGCTGGATCAAAGGCGCACCGATATTGTCCCACCCGTCAATCCCTTGTGGATGACGGCCTTCAAATTGGCAGGCGTTGCCAGCACTATCAATTTCTTTCGAGGTGAGGCCGAAGCCAACTGGATCAAAGCGCATCAACCAGAAATTTGGGACAAGACGGACAAATACCTGATGTTGTCTGGCTATCTGAATTATCGGCTGTGCGGCAATTTCATTGATTCCATAGGTTCGCAAGTTGGTTATCTGCCATTTGATTACAAGGGTTTGAAATGGGCAGGCAATCTGGACTGGAAATGGCAGGCGTTGGCGGTAAAGGCAGAATCCTTGCCAGAACTGGTGCCGCCTGGCACAGTGATGGGACATATCAATCTGGCGGCAGAAGCAGCGACGGGCATACTGGCAGGCACTCCGTTACTTGCGGCAGCTGCAGATAAGGCTTGCGAAGTGATAGGGGCAGGCTGCCAGCAGCCTAACATCGGTTGCCTCAGCTATGGCACTACTGCCACCATCAATACCACCAGTAAAAAATATGTGGAAGTGACGCCATTCATACCGCCTTATCCTGCTGCGATACCTGATTCATATAGTACCGAGGTACAGATTTTCCGCGGTTACTGGATGGTGAACTGGTTTAAGGAACAATTTGGTCATCATGAAAAACTGCAGGCGGCAGAGCAGGGGGTCTTGCCTGAGGCACTGTTTGATGAACTGGTGAATGCTGTACCGCCAGGTTCCATGGGGCTGATGCTGCAACCTTACTGGACGCCCGGTATCAAGGTGCCTGGTGCAGAAGCCAAAGGCGCCATCATCGGTTTTGGTGATGTGCATACGCGCGCACATATGTACCGCGCAATACTGGAGGGTCTGGCTTACGCCTTGCGTGAAGGTAAAGAGCGCATAGAAAAACGTAGCGGTGTAGCGATTACTGAATTACGTATATCGGGTGGTGGCTCACAAAGTGACGCCGCCATGCAATTGACGGCAGATATTTTTGGTTTGCAGACATCACGCCCGCATATTTATGAAACGTCGGGCTTGGGGGCTGCTATTGATGCGGCTGTTGGGCTGGGCTTGCATCCCAGCTTTGATGTCGCCATCAAAGAGATGACACGCATAGGCAAAACTTTTGAACCGATTGCACATCATCACCAGATATACAACGAGCTGTATCACCGCATCTACAAAAAAATGTATGCCCGTTTACAGCCTTTGTATAAAGAGATACAGCAAATTACTGGGTATCCCAAAATGCATTGATGCTGCATGCCTGCTATCATTACCAGCATGACGACACTCATTCTCTTGCCTGGCATGGATGGTACAGGCACACTCTATGAACCTTTGCATCAGGCATTGAATGGCAAATGCAAGTTACTTGTAATGACGTACCCTGTAGATCAGACAATGGGCTATGCAGACTTGGAAGCACTGGTCAAGAGTCAGTTGCCGATGGATGAAGACTATGTCTTGTTGGGTGAATCGTTCTCAGGTCCTATCGCTATTTCCATCGCTGCGACTCAGCCAGTACGCCTGAAAGCCTTGATATTGTGCGCGACGTTTGCACGAAATCCTTATCCTTGGCTGGCAGTTTCCAGATATGCGTTGCCTTTTTTACCAACCAGGCTGGCACCTTTGAGTGTACTCAGCTATTTGCTGTTGGGGCGCTTTTCCAGCAAAGAATTGCGCACGCAGCTGGCAGACGCGTTGGTACAGGTCAGTCCCATCAGTTTGAAGGCGCGCCTGTATGCAGTACTGAGTTGCGATGTCACAGAAAAACTCAAAGCCATCCAAGTGCCGGTACTTTATCTGCAAGCTACAAGGGACAGGCTGGTGCCAGCATCTGCCCACGCAGACATCAAAAGGAAATTGCATGAAATGGAAACATGCAAATATGATGCTCCCCATTTTTTATTGCAGACGAAAGCAGATGAAGTCGTCAACGATATTCTACGGTTTACGTCAGAAACCAAAGCATGAACGCATTCCCTGCATCACTATCTCAAACCAATTCCAGGGTTAACGCCCATGTTCATCAGGCCGAATACGCCAGACGCCTGAACCGTGTTCTTGATCATATAGACCAGCATCTGGATGCTTACCTGGAACTAGAACAACTGGCCGAAATAGCGCATTTTTCGCGCTTTCATTTCCATAGAATGTTTGCGGCGTGGATGGGAGAAACGCTGGGTGATTACCTCCGTCGGCGACGCCTGGAAACTGCGGCCTGGCGTTTGTCCTGTGATCTGCAGGCATCAATACTGGATATTGCACTGGCATGCGGCTTTGCTTCTGGCGAAGCATTCGCCCGCGCATTCAAGATCCGTTTTGACTCTACTCCAAGTCAATGGCGTACCAGTCGTGATGAGCGCAGGCTGACGCTGGTGCGTGCTGCTTACGAAAAGCGGGCAAAGCAAGACAGCAATCTGAATCAGATACTCAGCAATCCTGATCAGGTAAACGTGAGCGGTATTTGCGAAGATGGTGGCTCTCATCAACCACTTCGAAAGTATCTTATGGAAGTAAATATTGTTCAATTACCTGTAGTACGAGTCGCTTATCAACGTTATATAGGTCCTTATGGAGCTGGTGTCACAGAGTTCTGGCGTAGTAAAGTGGCGCCATGGATGCAAGTTCATGGCTTGCAGGATCAAATCTGCTATGGCATAGGCCATGATGACCCTGGCGTTACGACTGCTAACAAATGTCGCTATGATGCCTGTGTCACTATCTCAGAGAATTTCGTGGCAGGTACCCAGGCAAATATCAAAACACTGCCAGGTGGTGCTTATGCAGTTGCCACATTCAATGGGCCTATGACGGCTGTGAATGATGCATGGATGGAGTTGATGCGCGAATACTTGCCAGCCAGTGGCATGCAATGTGATGACAGGCCCTGTTTTGAGCAGTTTTTGCCGAATTCTGCTTTGGACCCACAGACAGGAATGTTTTCTTGTTTGTTGTGTATCCCGGTTAAAGCCCTGTAAATCTGCAGATGTACAGAAAATTCAAAGGAGGAAAATCCAAAGGGATGCTCAAATAGCCTATGTCATCTCTGCGATGAAATGAAGCTTGAATTAATCCAGTAATACCGAGCCATCCGGCCCCCATTTTACCTTGGTAATTCCTGGCTCGGTTTCTTCCAGTCTCTTCAACTCATGTTCCTGCGGGGTTATCACGCCACGTTGCAGGCGCAATTCGTCTGCCAGTGTTTGGTCTTCCATGATTTGCTGGCGACGTGTTGCTGCCAGTTGTATGGTTTCCAGTAATTCGTCCTGATTCCAGGGTTTTGCTATGTAGCGAAACACTTCTGCATCATTGATGGCACCCAGTATGGTCTTGAATTCGGCAGAGGCGCTGAGCATGAGGCGTATTGCATGGGGCTGCATTTCTTTGGCAATGGACAAGAACTGTATGCCGTTCATGCCCGGCATATGGTAATCAGAGATGATAAAGTCAAAAGCTGTATTGCTGAGGCGTTTTATCGCTTCCTGAGGGGAATTAAACAATTCCATCGTCATTTCCATCTCTTTTGCGACGCTTTTCAAGCTTCTTTGCAGCGCAAGCAAAACATTTTGTTCGTCGTCGAGCAATAATATTTTATACATTATTTTCTCCTGTTACTGTGTACACGTATGATTAATTTAGTACCAGCGGGGTTCTCGAACAATGCCAATTTGTCGATGACGTGCTGATCCAGAACATAGTCGGCAGGCAGAAGCAGCATACCTTCTTTGGAAATAAGGTCAGTTGAAAGTATCATGCCAGGTTGCAAGTGGGTTATGGCAATTTCTTTATCGTCAATTTCTTCGGCCTGATTACTGATGATTTGCTTAAAAGCAGCAACGACCTTTTCATCATAACGGTTGCCAGCGCCACGTATGATCAAAGCCTGTGCATCTTCCATGTACACGCGTTTTTGAACCAAGCTACCGTTTTGCAGATTGTCATAATCGCTTGCCAGTGACAATATGCGTGCTCCTATGGGAATATTTTCACCGACCAGGCCATCAGGGAAGCCTCTGCCATCAAAGCGTTCATGCTGCGCACGTATGATTTTTGCCGCGCCTTGTAAATCTTGCAGCGGCATCAATAATTGTTCTGCGCGCAGGGTATGTTTATGAAAATGCCCCAATTGCTCACCATTCATTTGATTGACTGGCGTTGCTAATAATTCATCTGAGAAACCTATTTTACCTATGTCGGCCAACAAAGCCGCGACAAAGATTTCTTGCGCCTCGCGTGTATCCAGATTAAGTTTTTTTGCGATTTTCCTGGACAAATCGGCGACACGCCGTGAATGCCCCACCAGTTTATCCCCGCGCATTTCGACGACATTGGAAAAAACCTTGATCGATGTCAGGAAATTGCTTTTTAATTTATCGTTGGCATGTAACAGGGACGCATGGGCTTTTTTCAGGTCTGCGGTGCGTTCATTCACCTTGATTTCGAGGCTGGCATTCAGAGATTTAAGTTCTTCGTTCTGACGCTGGGTCAATTCTTCCAGTCGTTTTTTCTCTATCTCCAGTGATTTTCGCTCCAGCGCCTGTTTGACAACCAGTAAAATGTCATTGTCGTTCCAGGGTTTGGTAATATAGCGGTAGATTTCTCCTCGGTTGATGGCATCAATCGTCGATTGTATGTCGGCATAGCCTGTCAATAACAGACGTATGGTATCTGGCCATCTGGCTTTCACATGCGTCAAAAATATTGCGCCGTCCATGACTGGCATGCGCATGTCGGAAATAACCAGGTCAATGGTCTCTTTTTCCAGTATCTCCAGGCCTTCCTGGCCACCATTTGCGATGAGTATTTTGTAAGAGTGTTGCCTAAAGAGTCTGCGCAGAGATGAAAGGATGTTCGGCTCGTCGTCAACGAAGAGCAATACAGGCATCACTTCTGGTACTGACTCTGTGCTCATTGATTGTCACCGCCATCCTCTTGGGATTGCTTTATGTGCTTGACGGGTAAGCTGATGAGGAAACTGGTTCCTTTACCAACTTCACTATTTACTGTGATTTTGCCGTGGTGTTTTTGTATGATGCCATAAGATAGTGAAAGTCCCAAGCCTGTGCCTTTGCCTATTGATTTGGTCGTGAAGAAAGGATCGAAAATCCGGTTGATAATCTCTTTTGGGATACCACTGCCGTTATCTGCAACTTCAATAAACACGTGGGTATCATCACAACTTGTGCGTACTGTGATTTTACCGCGCTCGGCAATGATGGCGTGAGAGGCATTGACCACCAGATTCATGATGACCTGGTTGATTTGCGAGGCCAAGCATTCAATATCAGGAATCTTACCGTATTCCTTGATGACATCTGCCTTGTACTTGATTTCATTGTTGACGATATTGAGGGTGGAATCTATGCCCTGATGGAGATTGGCCCAATGCCATTCCTGCTGTGAATCGATCCGGGAAAAGTCTTTCAGGTCCTGCACTATTTTGCGTACTCTCTCTATGCCTTCACGCGATTGCTGAACCAGCTCAGGAATATCTTCCTTGAGAAAAGACAATTCCTTTTCTTCCTTGATGGCCGTAAGTTCATTCTTGATAGTTGCAGAGCCGATTTGCTGCTCAGATGCCTCATAGACCTGGATGATGGAAAACAAGTCTTTAATATAATTTTCAAGAGTCGCAAAATTGGAAAAAATGTAGCCTATGGGATTATTGATTTCATGTGCCACACCTGCAGCAAGCTGGCCTATCGAGGCCAGTTTTTCTGATTGCAGTAACTGCTCTTGTGCCATGGATAACTTGGCATTGAGTTCAGTGAGTTCAGTATTCCTGCGCACCAGCTCGTTTTCTACTGATTCTCTTTGTTTGATATCAGCTTCGAGCTTGTTATTTGTTTCTGCCAGTTGTAAGGTGCGTTTCTTGACCAGGTTTTCCAAATTGCTATGCGCCTGGCGCAGGGCATTTTCTGCGTCACAACGTTCGGTAATGTCTTCCAGGGTCTCTATGGCGCCTACAATTTCCCCTTCGTTATTGTAGAGCGGGGCAGCTGTAAAGTGCAGCCATAAGCCATGTTCATGCAAGTCGGGAAAAAAATCTATGGCTTCGTAAGCTCCACGTATCAATTGAGATTGAGAAAATTTATTGTGGTAAAACTTGTGAACTACAATATCGTCATGCCCTGACAAAACCAGGTCCGCTAGCACAGGACGACTATCGCGGTAAAAAGGCTTCCATTGATTGCGGGTTGCTACCATGCTGGCTGCGGAATAACCAAGTACAAATTCGCAAGCCTTGTTCCAATGGGTAATGACATGATCAGAGTCAATGACAAAAGTTGGCACGGGGCTGCTGTCCAGGAACTGGGCGAGCTCTATTCCCATTTTGTTGAGCAAAGGAGGGTCAGTTTCTATCTTCTTTTGCTCTGTGTGGGAAACATGCATTTGAGCATCAGCGGCTACTGCCACAGGTGCAGGCAAATCATTCTTCTCTGACAGGGAATACTCTTTATTCATTATTTTACCCGGACTCCGAAGTATTGTAATAAGCCTTGTATATTGAATATCCTGAATTTTACTGAATTTTAGTGGCGTTGACGGTCATCAATGAGCATGACAATTTTCCCAGTTGATTTTTGCGCCGCCCCCAGGTTTTTCCATTGCGCATTGTAGAGCTGCCCATGCACCTTGACGGGAAACCATAGCCCTTCAGAAAATTCGCGTATTCCCGGACCTGCATCGGGTATCATGTCATCGATCTGACATCCAAGCTCCAGCCTCGATGGCGGGATGATTTTTTCTGCCGAGCTATTGATAAACACCACCATATCTTCATCATCGACTGCAATAATGGGCAAGGGTACATATTGCAAAACTTCGCGTACTATGCTCAAGCTGAGTTCATCGCGACTGATTTGCTTTTGTTTTTGTTCCAGCATTTCAGCCAGTAGTTTGTTGGTCCTGATCAATTCCTGGTTGGTTGTTTGAACTTGTAAGGTCAACCGCCGATTTTCATCTTCCATTTCCTTGTAATGAAACGCTTCCCGTATATTTGCACGTATTTGCTCGTCATCCCAGGGTTTGGTCAGAAATTTAAAGATTGCACCTTCGTTGATAGCGTCAGTGATGTATTGAAGTTCGGTATAGCCGGAAAGAATGATACGGATAGTATCGGGATATTTTTGTTTGGCACCGCGTAAAAAATCAACGCCTGTCATGATGGGCATTCTTTGATCAGAAATAATGACATCGACCCGGTTTTTTTCCAGAATTTCCAAACCTTCATGACCACTGCCTGCGGTTAGAATGCGGTATTCATCTCTGCGTAACAGGCGCTTGAGGGCACTCAGTATATTAGGTTCATCATCGACAAGGAGCAGGGTACGGTCAGGTTTACCCAAACGTAGCAGATGCTTGTCCAGAAAGGGTTTCTCTTGCAGGAAAAGTTGCATGTGCTCTGAGCTCAGGGGCTTGGCGAAGAAATGCCCTTGTATCTGGTCACACATATTATCGCTCAGGAATTTGCATTGGGCTTCAGTCTCGACTCCTTCAGCAATGACTTTGATACCCAGACTGTGCGCCATGGATATTACTGCCCTGGTAATGGATGCGTCATCAAGATTGTGCGGTAACTCCTGAACAAAAGATTGATCGATCTTGACATAGTCAAACGGGTAATGCTTCAGATAGCTCAGGGCAGAATAGCCGGTGCCAAAATCATCCAGGGCCAGAATAAACCCTTGTTTTTTGAAATCGCTGAATGCTTTGTCTATGCTATCACTACGGTACATCAGTATTTGTTCCGTTATTTCCAGTGATACTTTATCTGGAGTGACAGTCATACTTTCCAGTATTCCAGATAGTCGATTGTTAAAGTCATTGCTTTGCAATTGTATGGGAGAGATATTAATGGCAATACAGGGCGGAGTCAGTCCTGCCATATTCCAATGTGCGATATCTTTACACACCTGCTTGATTATCCATTCGCCCAGGCGCACGATGAGATCAGATTTTTCGGCAACCGGGATCAGTACTGCAGGCGGGATCCTGCCATGGATGGGATGCTGCCAGCGTAGCAATGCTTCTGCTCCAACCACAAGCCCTGTCTGCAAATCGACCGTAGGTTGATAGTGCAAATGCAATGCACTGGTATCAATGGCGAAATTAAGCTCAGCTTCTATATCGATACTGTCTTGTTCTACCGTATTCATGGCGATAGCCCTGTCTGTTCTTCAATATGGTCTTCAATAAGCTGTATGCGATGCTGCAGACTGACTAATGGAGAGCAGTATCATGACTCAGTCGATGCTTTTGTCTGATACAAAGGTAACCAGACGGTGAAGCAAGTCCCTTTTCCTACGACACTTTGTACGTCTATGCGTCCGCCATGTTTTTTGATGATGCCGTAGGAAAGTGATAAACCCAGGCCAGTGCCACTACCTATGGGTTTAGTGGTAAAAAAGGGTTCGAAGATGCGATTCAGATTTTCTTGTGGGATGCCGGAGCCAGTATCTAATACCCTGATCCATGCCATGTCTTTCTCGCACCCTGTACTGATTTTGATCATGCCGTTTTCTTTGATGGCATGTGAGGCATTCACCAACAAGTTCATGACTACCTGATTGACCTGGGAAATAATACATTTCACCAGTGGTACCTGACCATATTCTTTAACGACGTTGGCTTTGTACTTAATTTCATTTTTGACGATGTTGAGGGTGCTGTCTATTCCCTGGTGCAAATCGGCTTCCTGCCAGTCTGTTTCACCGACGTGGGAAAAATCCTTCAAAGACTGCACGATCTCTTTCACGCGTTTGAGCCCATCCATGGATTCGCGCACCAGATCCTGTATGTCTTCCTTTAAAAATTCCAGATCCGCCTTTTCTTTTAACTCATCCATTTTGCTGACCGCAGCTGGTGGGGACTGGTGCTGTATCAAATCTTCATACTGATTAATGACTTCAAATAATTTTTCTACATAGTTTTGCAAACTGCCGATATTTGAATTGATAAAACCTATGGGGTTATTAATTTCGTGCGCAATACCAGCGGCCAGTTGGCCAACCGAAGCCATTTTTTCTGATTGCAATAACTGTTCGTGGGCTTCTTGAAGCTTTTTGATTAAAAGATGTTGTTCTTCACCTTTCTTGAACAGGGCTGCTTCCATCTCCTTGCGTTTGGTGATGTCGGTCAATGAACCCACAACTTCAACAGGATTGCCATCCTTGTCGCGTATCAACCTGAGCATGTCATGCATCCAAACATACTGGCCGCTACGGCTCATGAAGCGATATTCGTAGGCTCTTTCACCCTCGGTAAACAATTTGGCAATGCTGGAGAAAATCTCGGGTACATCACTGGGGTGTATATGCTCAAACCAGAAATTGGGGTCAGCAACCATTTCGTCAGGATGGTAGCCAAGTACATGCAAGGCATTGTTACTCACGAAAGTCATTTTGAAATCACCCGTGGGTACACTGCTGTAGATGATTGCGGGAGTATTGTCGAACAGGTATTGCAGTCTGGCATCCGTGGAGATGCCGATGGCTGAAGCAGGCAGAGGAGTAGTGGTGACTGCTGGCACAACACTGAATTCATCAAATTGATTCACCATGACCACCATTAGGAAAAAATCAATAGAAATATTGTTTTTTTTAAATTCCCTTATGACTACATATTAGAGCAACAAGTATATAAAGTGCTATTTTTTTCAAAAAGGCTTTATATGTTTTAGCTCTGCATATGGCGAATAGTCTGAAAATTGCGCATTTTTTGCTAGGGATTCATAAATTAAACCCAATAAAACATCGGCTTAGGTGATATCCAAATAAATTATTTTTTTGATAAATTGTTGCTTTTTGATATGTTTTGAAATCGGACCTTGTTTTTTATTCAGACGGCAAGCAAAGCCATGCAGCAGGTGATGATTTGATTTTTTCGCACAATTTAAGCGCGAAGATGCACTGAAAAGTGAAGTTGGTACATTTATAGGATCGTTTTGCATCATTTTTGTCAATTTTTCCTGATGTGTTTGTCTGTTGCATGCACTGGAATAGTTGGTAAATTTATCTCATTGAAGTCATTGACGATGTTGCGTGCATCTATCCACACCAAAATTGCAACTATTTAGTTAGTGAAATTGAGGATTCTTTTTTTGTTTTTTACAGTTGGCACGTTATCTGCTATCTGCCTTGGTGGAAGTTCGGTTTTTCAGTTCAATGACCTCACCACTATCAGGAGAAAACATGTCACGTCGTACTGTTTTGAAAGCAACTGCTGTCGCCGCAATGACTTTGGCCGCTTCTGGCTGGCTTACGCAGGCACAGGCCGCCGATACCATCAAGGTCGGCATTCTGCATTCCCTGTCTGGCACTATGGCAATCTCGGAGACATCGCTCAAAGATGTGGCCTTGATGACGATAGATGAAATCAATGCCAAGGGCGGTGTCATGGGCAAAAAACTGGAAGCGGTGATCGTTGATCCGGCCTCCAACTGGCCGCTTTTTGCAGAGAAAGCCCGCCAACTGGTATCTCAAGACAAAGTATCCGTCGTGTTTGGTTGCTGGACATCGGTATCGCGCAAATCCGTATTGCCAGTCTTCAAGGAACTCAATAGCCTGCTGTTCTACCCGGTACAGTATGAAGGTGAAGAGTTGGAGAAAAACGTTTTCTACACAGGCGCTGCGCCTAACCAGCAAGCTATCCCAGCCACTGAATACCTGATGTCGAAAGAGGGGGGCGGTGCCAAGCGCTTTGTCTTGCTGGGAACTGACTATGTGTATCCACGTACCACCAATAAAATCCTGCGCGCCTTCTTGCATAGCAAAGGTGTCAAGGATACGGACATTGATGAAGTGTATACCCCATTTGGCCACTCCGATTACCAGACCATCGTTGCCAATATAAAGAAATTTGCCGCGGGCGGCAAAACAGCGGTCATCTCCACTATCAATGGCGATTCCAACGTCCCGTTCTATAAAGAGCTCGGCAATGCTGGCTTGAAGGCAACGGATGTGCCTGTCGTTGCATTCTCTGTCGGTGAAGAAGAATTGCGCGGTGTCGATACTAAACCGCTGGTCGGCCATCTGGCTGCATGGAATTACTTCCAGTCTGTAAAAAATCCGGTGAATACTGAATTCATCAAAAAATGGAAAGATTATGCAGCCGCCAAAAAACTGCCTAATGCCGCAACAGTTGTGACTAACGATCCAATGGAAGCGACTTATGTAGGTATGTATATGTGGAAGCAGGCCGTTGAAAAAGCCAAATCCACAGATACTGACAAAGTCATTGCCGCCATGGGCGGGCAGACTTTCAAGTCACCATCCGGTTTTGAATTGACGATGGATAAAACCAATCACCACTTGCACAAGCCAGTCATGATTGGTGAGATCAAGGCTGACGGTCAGTTTAGCGTAGTCTACAAAACCAAGACACCTATCCGTGCGCAACCTTGGAGCCCTTACATCCCTGGCAATGAAGGCAAGCAGAAGCTGTAATTCAAGAAGTTATATTTAAGCAGTGATGCAGACACTCAGGACTTCTATGACGACGTCCTGAGTGCTGTTCCGGATTTCCCATTCCTGACCTGGTTGCCTATGATATTTCGTAAAATTTGCGTGAGCATAGTCTTGTTCGTGTTCAGCCTGACAGCGCAAGCGGCTATCGATGGCAAGCTCTTGCAGGCTTTGGCGGGTGATGATCCTGATGCGCGTATTACCGCCGTCAACTCCATCGCGGCCCAGGGTAATGAAGAGGCGGTGGAAGTATTGACCGCACTGAAAAATGAAACTTTGTTTGCCAAGGATGTTGCTGTCTATCTTGTCGATGGTGAGCAGGCCAGGGACCTCAGCACTGGAAAAATGCAAAAGCTGCCGGACGATGCAGAAGCAATCACCATCAATAACCGCCTGCGTGCCGCACTGGATAGTGCACTGTCAGGCCTGAGATTATTTTCACCGGACAAGAATACTCGTCTCATCGCAGCAACTGCGCTCGAAAAAGAAGCAACGCCAGAGCAATTGCCCTTGCTGAACAGAGCCTATCTGAAAGAAAACGACAGCGAAATCAAATCCCGTCTGCAAATGCTGATTGCCACCGCCAATTTGCAAGCCAGTGACCCGGTAGTGCGCAAGGCCGCAGTCAAGGCTTTGCTGGATAGTCCCAACCCCAATTTAAAACCTGTGCTGCAAAAAATGCTGGCACAAAATCCTGATGGTAGTTACAACGAAGCTGATGCCAGCATACGTTTGGAGGCAGCCAATACTCTGAATGCCATCGATGGGCGTCTGGCGCGCATGGAATTTGTCGGCAATCTGTTTTACGGAGTATCGCTGGGCAGTGTGCTGTTGCTGGCTGCACTCGGTCTGGCAATCACCTTTGGCCTGATGGGTATTATCAATATGGCGCATGGCGAATTGCTGATGATAGGTGCTTACACCACCTATGTTTGCCAGATGCTGTTCCGCAAATTCATGCCTGGTGCTGTGGATGCCTATTTGTTGCTGGCTCTGCCTGCCGCTTTTCTGGTCTCTGCCGCGGTTGGTATTTTACTGGAAAGAACGGTGATCCGCTGGTTATATGGTCGCCCGCTGGAAACCCTGTTATGTACCTGGGGCATCAGCTTGATACTGATGCAGGCAGTGCGTTCGATTTTTGGTGCGCAAAATGTCGAGGTCGCCAATCCTTCCTGGATGTCGGGCGGTATCACTGTGTTGGGTTCGCTGGTGTTGTCTTATAACCGCATTATCATTATCTTCTTTGCCCTGTTTGTCGTACTGGCAGTTTGGCTCATATTGAACAAGACACGCCTGGGCTTGTTCGTACGTGCCGTGACACAGAATCGCCGCATGGCCGATTGCGTAGGTGTCGCAACCGGCAAGATAGACATGCTGACTTTTGGCCTAGGTTCTGGCATTGCAGGTCTCGGTGGCGTGGCCTTGTCACAATTAGGTAATGTCGGCCCTGACCTGGGGCAAAACTATATCGTTGATTCTTTCATGGTAGTGGTGCTGGGCGGGGTAGGGCAGTTGGCTGGCACCGTGATTGCGGCTTTTGGCCTGGGCGAAGTAAACAAATTCCTGGAACCGGTGGCAGGTGCCGTCATGGCCAAGATCGTCATCCTAGTATTCATCATCATTTTCATACAACGCAGACCGCAAGGCTTGTTTGCGCTCAAAGGCAGGAGTGTGGAATGAGTTCAAGTATGACGACAATCAAAGATATGTTTTCCAGACATGCATGGACAGGCATACTGGTGTGCGCAGTGATTGCTGTACTGTTACCAATTCTTAACCTGAGTTTTCCTGCCGGACATGCCCTGCACATTTCCAGCTACACGATTGCCCTGGTTGGCAAGTTCATGTGCTATGCCCTGGCAGCACTGGCACTTGATCTGGTCTGGGGGTACACCGGCATTTTATCTTTGGGTCATGGGGTATTCTTTGCGCTGGGAGCCTATGCACATGGCATGTATCTGATGCGTGCTATTGGCCGTGATGGTGTCTATCAAAGCAACCTGCCTGACTTCATGGTCTTCCTTGATTGGAAAACCTATCCCTGGTATTGGTCTATGACCGACAGCTTCTGGTATTGCATGGCGTTGGTTGTATTGGTGCCTGGGGTGCTGGCTTTTATTTTTGGTTTCTTTGCCTTCCGTTCCCGCATCAAAGGTGTGTATTTTTCCATCATCACCCAGGCCATGACGTTTGCCTTCATGCTGCTGTTCTTCCGCAATAACACGGGCTTTGGTGGTAATAATGGCTTTACCGACTTCAAGCGTATTCTAGGTTTTACGATCACTGCTCCTGGTACCAAGGCCGCGCTGTACCTGATCACCTTGGTGATTTTGCTGTCGGCTTTGTTCCTGTGTCGCTGGATAGTCACTTCCAAGTTGGGGCGCGTTCTCCAGGCTGTGCGAGATTCAGAATCGCGGCTGATGTTCATCGGTTACAACCCCTTGTGGTTCAAGCTGTTTGTCTGGACACTGTCCGCCATACTTTGTGGCATTGCCGGTGCCTTGTATGTACCTCAGGTAGGTATTATCAACCCGTCTGAAATGTCGCCAGCCAATTCCATAGAAATGGTGATCTGGGCAGCAGTAGGCGGGCGCGGTACTTTGCTGGGTCCTATCATCGGTGCATTTACTGTCAATGGTTTGAAGAGTTGGTTCACTGCGGCTTTCCCGGATTTGTGGCTGTATGCCTTGGGCCTGCTGTTCATCCTGGTGACCTTGTTCATGCAACAGGGTGTCTTGGGTTTGGTGAGCAAATTCAAAAAACAGCGGGAGCAAGCATGACTTCTTATATGATGAGTGGCGTCTTGCGGCCAGGGCAGCAGTACGAGGGCGCTACAGGGGACCAGGGTGTATCTTACGGACGTATCAAACCGGAAGGCGTGGATACCACCCATGGCGCTATTCTTTACCTGGAAGATATTGTGGTTTCATTTGATGGTTTCAAAGCCATCAATAATCTGAACCTGGATATCTCTGTTGGTGAACTGCGCTGCATTATCGGCCCAAATGGTGCAGGTAAAACCACGATGATGGATGTGATCACCGGCAAAACCCGACCCACATCCGGCACCGCATTTTTTGGCCAGACCATGGACCTGACACGCATGAGCGAAGTGGATATCGCTCATGCCGGCATTGGCCGCAAATTCCAGCGACCAACAGTGTTCGAGCAGCACAGCGTATTTGAGAATCTTGAACTGGCCATGAAAATGGACAAGCGCGTCAAGACCACCCTGTTTGCCCGTTTGAACAGCGAACAAAAAGACAAGATAGCCGCCATCCTGCAATTGATACGCTTGGATGAGCAAGAGCAAAGGCAGGCAGGTTTACTATCACATGGCCAAAAGCAGTGGCTGGAAATTGGCATGCTGCTGATACAGGAACCACAACTGATCTTGCTCGATGAGCCTGTGGCTGGCATGTCGGATGCAGAGACTGCACGCACTGCTGAATTGCTCAATGAATTGCGTGGCAAGCATTCCATCATGGTGGTCGAGCATGATATGGGTTTCGTCACTGAAATTGCCCAGCAGGGCAAAGTCACGGTATTGCATGAAGGATCTGTACTTGCAGAAGGCACGATGGCGCAAGTGCAGGCAGATGATCGCGTCATTGAAGTCTATCTTGGACGCTAAGGGATACGAATGAGGGTTGAGCATGCTTGAAGTCAAACATTTACACCAGCATTACGGTTCCAGCCACACCTTGCGTGGCATTTCACTGTCACTGAAAAAAGGTGAATGCATGGCCTTGCTGGGCCGTAATGGCGTTGGTAAAACCAGCTTGCTGAAATGCCTGATGGGCGTATTGCCTGTCACTGAAGGTACTGTCACTTTCGAAGGCCGCGACATCAACAAACTCTCGCCGCATGACAGAGCCAGGGCAGGAATAGCCTATGTGCCGCAAGGCCGTGAGATTTTTGCGCGCCTCTCCGTCGAAGAAAATCTGCTCATGGGTATGGCCAGCCTGCCTGCACGCAAGGCAGGAAAAATCAAGGACGAGGTATATCAGCTTTTCCCCGTATTGAAAGAAATGCTGCACAGGCGAGGTGGTGATTTATCTGGCGGCCAGCAGCAACAGCTCGCCATTGCCCGCGCCCTGCTGGCCGAGCCCAAACTCATCATCCTCGATGAACCTACTGAAGGCATACAGCCATCCATCATCAAGGATATAGGTCGCGTCATCCGCCTGCTGCGTGAGCGGGGCGACATAGGCATCTTGCTGTGTGAGCAGTATTTCGATTTCGCCCGTGAACTGGCAGATCATTTTGTCGTGCTGTCGCGCGGTGAAGTGGTGGCCTATGGCGGCCAGGAATTGATGGACGGTGATGACGTCAAGCGGCATCTGGCGGTATAGTGCAGTCTTTACCTCTCGCTAGCTGAATATGGATGTCTGCAGTCCGGCACTACCTTCGAGTATCACAAAATCACACTGGCAAGCCAGACTGCAACTGGGCTTTAGCAAGGATGGCGATGTCACGCGTCTGACGGAACGTAAGCACAATGGCCCCTTGCGTGTGCAAAAACCTTTGTATCCTGAAGGGGATGAGGTTTGCCATGCCATCATCATCCATCCTCCAGGCGGGGTAGTCGGTGGCGACCAGTTGCAAATAGATGTGAAGCTGGCGGCTGATACCCATGCGCTGGTAACCACACCAGGTGCGGCAAAATGGTATCGCAGTAATGGCTACATATCCGCACAACATATCAATCTGAAACTTGATGCAGGTGCCAGGCTGGAATGGCTGCCGCAAGAAACCATTTTTTTTGACGATGCCTGTGTCGATTTGCACCAGACCATACACCTTGACGCAGATGCTAGATTGATTGCGGCTGATATTTTTTGCTTTGGCCGCACTGCCTCTGGCGAAACCTATAACAGTGGCCGGATCAAACAGCATTGCAGCATCTATCGTGAAGATAAGATGATCTGGCATGAACAGGGCAGTTTGCAAGGTGGCAGCTCTGCCATGCAAAGCCCACTGGGTTTGAATGGCAAATCAGTGTCGGCGATGGTGCTGGCTTCTGGTGCCATGCTGTCTGGCGAACAATTGCAGGCTTTGCGTGAGCAAACATCTGCCTTGTTGTCTGAGCGTGAGGCGGACGCCCTATGTGGCGTCACGCAAATGAAGTCCGTCATTGTTGCGCGCTACCTGGGCAACTCCAGTGAAGTTGCCCGGCTTTGGATGCAGTTGGTGTGGCAGCATTTACGCCCTGTCGTGATTGGGTGTGATGCCAAAATTCCGCGCATCTGGAACACCTGATTCGTAGCTTGCGTTACGTTTGATGCAGCCCAGGCCTGCCAGGCTGGAACGAACAGCCACATCCAGAGGTGTACGTGGTTCTTCACCCAAAAAGTCTACCAAAGCCTGGTTCGACATCTTGACTTCAGTGCGCCACAGGTAACGCATTTCCAGCATTTCCTTCAAAGTTTGCTTGAAAGGTGACAGCAGAGTGAACACAGGCCACGGGAACCAGCTTGCCTTCAATGCAGGCTGGGCAGTCACGCGGCCAATTGCAGCGACCATTTGCTTGCCGTCATGATCCCAGTGGCCTTCCATATGGAAGCGGGCGAAATTATCCAGTTCTTTTTCACGCTCCAGCAAACGAACCATGGTTTCCGCCACGTCAGGCAAGTATGCCCATTGATGACCAGTGCCAGCACTGCCAGGGTAGCGCACGACACTCACAGGTTTGCCCGGTGTGACCAGCCCTTGTGAAAACCAGTTGTTGGCTGCCTTGGGACCAAAGAAATCACCAGCCCTGACGATGAGAGATTTGACGCCTTTGCTGGCAGCCAGACGCAGACGGTGTTCCATCTCTACCCGGATTTTCCCTTTTTTGGTGATAGGGAACTGTGTAGCGTTTTCTGCAATCAGCGGGAAAGCATCCGGGCCAAAATTATAAACAGTGCCTGGCAGCAGGATGCGTGCGCCACTGGCTTGGGCTGCGGCGATCGTGTTTTCTATCATAGGCAGCACCAGCTTTTCCCAGTCGCGGTATCCAGGTGGATTGACTGCGTGGACGATGACAGATTTTCCGGCAGCAGCCTGCACCACATCATCCTGCACCATGACATCACCTTTCATCCAGATATGCGCTGCCGTTTTATCCTTCACTTGATCAGGATTGCGGTGCAGGGTAGTCACTTGCCAGCCGCGTTGCATCAGCAAACGTGCGACTTCACCGCCTATGCCGCCAGTTGCGCCCAATATCAGGGCTTGTTTATTGGCTTCTTTATTGGTCTGGGTATTGTTTTTTGCTTGCTGATTCATGTTGATTCTCCTTTAAAGGGTAGTTGATGTAGTCATTGTGTATCTTTGCTAAGCTATATACAATTCTCTAAAACTGCATAGGTGATATACATTTCTGTATGGATGACAAAAATATCCACTGGGACTACTACCGTACTGCCCTTGTGGTGCTGGAAGAAGGGTCGCTATCAGGCGCTGCCCGTGCCTTGGGTTTGACCCAGCCGACAGTCGGGCGGCACATTGAGGCTCTTGAGCAAGCCTTGGGCACCAGTTTGTTTGTACGTAACCAGTCCGGCCTGTCACCCACCATCGCCGCGCTGGCCATGAAACCTTATGCAGAAAGCTTGCGGGCAACTGAAAGCGCCTTGCTGCGCAGTGTGTCGTCAGAAGCAAATGAGGTAAGAGGCACGGTGCGTGTTACCGCATCAGAAGTCATGGGGGTAGAGATATTGCCAGGCTTGCTGGCAGGCTTGCGGCAGACTCATCCAGAACTGAGCATAGAATTGCAGATATCCAACCATACTCAGGATTTGCTCAAGCGTGATGCGGACATTGCCGTGCGCATGACCGAACCCTTGCAAGATGCATTGATCGCCCGTCGTGCTGGTACGATCAGCCTGGGCTACTTTGCCCATACTGATTATCTGTCGCGCCACGGTATTCCAGTTGATTTGATGGCGCTAAAAAACCATAGCGTGATCGGCTATGACCGTGAATTTCCCTATATACGGGCTTTACAAAAACGTTATCCGCAGGTGCAGCGCGCTGATTTTTCCTTACGTGCAGATAGCGACTTGGTGCAATTTTCTGCCATACGCAAAGGCTATGGCATCGGTATTTGCCAGGTTGGCTTGGCGCAGCAGCATACCCACCTGCAACGTGTGCTGGCACATGAGTTCCAAATTGACTTTCCAGTATGGGTAGTCATGCATGAAGACTTGCGCTCCAGCCAGCGTTACCGGACTACCTTTGATCATCTGGTCAAGGGATTACAAGCATTATTGCAAAAGGCATGAACTGCTCAGGCCTTGACCAGCAAGTGTGGATGTTGGGCAGACAATTCCTGCCATGCATCAAAACCACCTGAAAATGGCCTGACATCTTTAAACCCCAACTGTCTCAGGGTATGCGCAGCATGTACTGCACCTGCATCGCCAGGGCAGGCGCAGATGGTGATAATCATTTCGTGCTGTGGCCAATGTTGGGCAGCATTACCAACCTGCTTGACCTCGCTGACCATGGCATGGGGTATGGTGCCGGTTTCTGCAATCAGCGCCGGACTGCGCAAATCGATGATATGGGGCAGGGCGCTGGTCTTCAGCGTATCTGACATTTCAGTCGCACTGAAATGTGGGATGGACGCGAGTTTTTCAAAACGTTTCTTTTGCCAGAATTTCCAGGCCAGCCAGCTCAATACCAGAGCAATGAAGATTGCAGCGATACGTATACCCTGCGCCGACAAAAAGACCAAACCAGCTTCAATTTGCGCCTGCAAGGCAAAGCCAGCCAGCAAGGCCAGTCCTGCCCATAAAGCTGCACCAGCGGCGGAAGCCAGCATGAAAGACGTACGCGGCATACCTAAAGCACCAGCTACTGGTGGAGCCACGGTAGAAAACCCCGGGATAAATTTACCCACCACCAGTGACCATACTCCCCAGCGATGAAAGCGTGCTTCCGTCTGGTTAACGCAAGACCCGGGGTTGATCGACATCTTGCATAAAAACTTCAACACGCTATAGCCAAACTTCTTGCCGGCCTGGTACCAGATCAGGTCGGCAATCAGGGAGGCCCCCACCGCTGCCATCAGCAAAACCAGCAATTGCCCGGACTGTGTAGCCTGACTGGCGTTGAACATCATGGTCGGTACTGCTGGCACAGGCAAGCCCAGTTGCTGCAGCAAGACGTTGACAAACACCATCAAACTATCGTTTTGACGAAAAAAATCTGTCAGCCAACCTTGTTGCATATGCAATTCCATTAGTAATCATGCTTGAGCAGGCATGGTGAACGGTCAAATAAATCCCGCATATCCTTATACCTGAATGAAACCCTATTGTAGGGCATTGCCAGACTTTGCATGTAATGCGTGTTGCAAACCAAGCAGAAAACACTTCAGCTCAGTTCAAGCGGCCAGCCCATGCGCTGATGATCCAGCCCTGGCAAGCAATTCTGCATACCTGGCCGGGTCGACATTCGAACCACAGACCATCACAGCCACCCTTTTGCCTGCGAGCCTTTGGCGCAAAGGTCCAAACAAACCTGCCGTGGCAACTGCTGCAGCAGGTTCAGCCACCAGCTTGACGTCATGATATAAATCCGACATCGCAGTACAGATTTCATCATCACTGACCCTGACAACCTCATCCACAAAACGCTGACATACCCTGAAACTGTAATCCATGGCATATGGCGCGCACAGGCTGTCGGCTATGCTATCAACTACCTTTAACTTTTCTGGCTGACCAGACTGAAAGCTGCGGTACATGGCATCTGCACCATAGGGTTCAACTCCATACACGGCACAATGTGGTGCCAATTGTTTGACTGCAGAAGCAATGCCGCCACATAAACCACCACCACCGATAGGCACGATCACGGCATCCAGTTGCACCACTTGCTGCATCAACTCCAAACCCACTGTTGCTGTACCCAGTGCAGTCAACGGGCCATCATAAGGATGGATCATGGTGCGCTGCTCTTCTTCAACGATGCGATGCCCCAGTGCGAATGCCTTATGCATGTCCGCTTCCAGTATCACTTCCGCGCCATCCTGTCGGCAAGCTTTGATGCGGGTAGGGCTGGCATGACGTGGCAGCACCACTTTGCAAGATACACCCGCCAGCTTGGCAGCATAGGCAACCGCCATTGCATGATTGCCTGCACTGACGGCAACCACACCACGCTCTCGCGCATCTGCATCCAGCGCAGATATACAGTTCAAGGCCCCGCGCAATTTGAAAGTACCGGTTTTTTGAAACAGCTCCAGCTTCAGCCAGACCTCGGTATCTGGTTCCAGCTTGTCCAGCGCAGACCCGGTTTGCCAGTGCCAGACAGGGGTATGCAAAACCTGCTGTGACAGCCTGGCTGCTGTCTTGCGGATATCTGCCAGCGAGGGATAAGGAAAATCTGTGCTCAATAAAGTAGATGGTGAAGAGGCATGGGCGTGCAAAGGTCTGTCTGTAACGACATGGGACATAAAAACTCCAGAATAAAAATCAGCAGAAAAAATCAGAGAAGGCGTGAGCGTGATAGTTACAGTAATAGCGCTCAGGACATCAGAATAGGATGAGCTGAAGGGCCGCCAGGCACCGGCATGCGCCGTAGCTTAACGACCCGGAATAATTCGAATAATGGAAATGTCGCAGATGGAAGCAGCAGGCATTGCAATCGCGCGCACGACAGCAGATGCGGCATTAATTGCGCATAAGTTCGTGTTCAGCAGGGGAAGGGTGATTGCGTGCATGAGAAAAACTGTAACCGATCTTGCTGTGTATGGCAAGCGCTCTTCGAAAACAATATGGCGATGAATGATGAGCATTGGCTTAAATTTCTAATTTCTTTTCGAGCCAGGTTGGACACGTATCGTCTGTCTTGTCTGGACCAGGAAAGTAAAACTCTGCATCAAAGTATTCTGCTAGTTGTGTACCTACGAGAGCAGCATGCACGGCTTCTGGCCAAGGCGGCACTTGACCGTTAAATAGTCTAATATCACCACCCATAGACACTTTTACGAGGAACCGTTCGACAGGCGTAGATTCATTTAGTATTGCTACTATCATGCGTATGAACCAACCAGTAGAATCGCCATCCCACAAGGTTGAATACATAAAATTTCACCAGGGAATCCAGAAATTTTTTCCTTTAGAGCTTCAAACGTCATTGCCTCATCTGCTTCCCGTTTTTCAGCCGCGATCAATATGTCACGAGAAGGTTTCATATTTTCAAGCTCTTGCTTACACTCGTCCAACGTCCAAGGAAGAGTTTCTCCATGTTCCAACAACTGTAGAATAAGTTGAAAATCAAAAAAATGGTCCCAAACATCCGATTTTTTATATTCTTTCCATTCAAAAACCGAACTAAGTAACAACCAGCGCTTTTGGTTCGAAAAGGACTGAGCGAGATCCCGAGCAAATTGCATTTTGTCAGGCTCAGCCGAACTTGCGATGAGATTACGCCAAACTACAGATGGCCTTACGCCAGAGCGAATGCGCTGAGAAATGTTCAAGTGAATATCTGTCGATAGCATTCGTTGATGTAAAATTAGTTGTTAAAAATTGGATGATAAATTAAATCGCTCCTAAAGTGATTTCTAAACTGGAGTCGTTTCGATCTTATCTGATTATTCTTTTGTTAACTAAGGATCAGTTTCAAGATGCAATGTTGCGATTCAAGGTTTCTTCTCTTCACGTCTATCAACAACGATTCTTGGCGTCGCAGGTATTTCTTTCACAGTATAAGCCTCAGGTACCGCAAATAAAGTCGCCGCTGGTTCTGTGCGTTTCAAATTATTCAGCTTGTAATTCCATTCACCTGTACGTGGGTCCGTTTGTTTTGCGTAGACGGTCATTTGCAGTTCTGGTGAATACCAGTTTTCTGAGATGACAGTAATCGGATTTTTATTGCCGACTTCGCCCGCAGGGATTTGGTAGGAGCGCATTTTTCCTTCTGCGCGTACGCCGTCAATGTCACGGCTACCCAGGTCTTTGGTGTTGCCCTTTGCAGTCCAGCGGTTGTCCACGAATGCCATGGACATGGGGCTAAGGGCCATGAGACTGGTGAAATTGCCTGATGTTGAGCTCAGGCTGGTATGCAGGACTGGCATGTCGCTGGCATTGCCAGCACGGATGACCCTGACCTGGACTTCTTCGCGCACGTCTTTGCTGCCTTCAGCTTTGTCACCACCGGTTTTGCGTTCTATACGTTTGACGATGACTTCGTCACCGTTGCGCTGGGTTTCTACGCTGACTGTTTTACCCTCCTGTTTTAGCTTGTCCAGTTTTTCTTTGGCGGCATCAAGCTTCTCTCTGGCACTGGTCATTTTTTCATCCAGGTCTTTACCCATGTGCATTTTGGTTGCTGTCTTTTTTTCTGGCATGAGGATATAGCGCAGGTTTTCAACCGGGTCCGTGATGACGACGTGCTGGACATTGCCCTTGCTGTCTCGCATTTCCTGGCGGGTGCGGCCAGCAGCATCGCGGTAACTGAGGCTAGTAGTTTTGTTGCTGATCTGGTTGCCATCGGCCAGGGTCTGGGTTTTCTCTGTGACGATTTCTGCGCTGTACGGCGCATTTTTAATTGGCCGGATACTATACATGCCTTGCATGCTGACAAATGCCTGGCTCATGGCGTCGGAGACTATTCTGCTGACGTTTTTTGTATCGGGTATGTCTGCCAGTGCCAGCGTAGGTGGCACTGCGGGCATCAATCGAATTGGCGGTAGCGGTGGAATCGCAGGCACCTGTATGATTTCAACGTGACGACGCAAAGGTTTTTCTTCTTCTGGGTTTGCAGTGTCACTGTCTGTATTGGCATGTGCCATGGCCCAGGCAGAGCTTAACAATATAAAGAGTGGCAGCTTGGTTTTCATGATGCGTCCTTTTTTGTGTGTCATTTTCGTTGTTCGATGCTGCGTATGTTATTGATGAGCTTATTGCTTACTTCAGGAGTCGCATGGCTAATGGCTCACCATCGGCAGCGACCAGCATTTGCGCCTGCACCATGTCACCGGCTATTTCTGGTGAGACTGGCATGCCCAGGCTGGCCAACCAGGCAGCTGGCACTTCAGTTTCCATCATGTGAGGTGTTCCTTCATGTAGACGCTCCAGCGGTACCAGGGCGACGAAGGGCGGCAGCTCTGTGTTTGAAACTGTGATGCTGTCTGGTGCCAGTTGATGCTGCGATGCTGGAAACAATACCGTTAGCATGACCAGGCCAAAACTGCCGCTCAGCGTCAGCAAACCTGCCAGCCACGGGCGCAAACCTTTGTTGCGCGCCTGTTTCTTGTTCTTGACCTGTTGTTTGGCGAAGGCTAGCAATAAAGCCTGCTCGGTAGAAGCTGGCGTATTCAGTTCCTGCAAATCTTTACGCAAGAGGTTGAACTGCTGGTCCAGCACGGCATCTGTATTGCTGGCGTCCTGTAGGGTATTCATAAGGTCTTTCATCTTTGTGTTCTGGTTTTTGCTGCTGCGTCGGGTCGCCAGCCCAGTCTTTCGCTGTATTGCAGTATCGCAGCCCGCGCCCGTGACAAGCGTGATCGCACTGTCCCTATATCTATGTCGCAAATCACTGCTATCTCCGCGTACGACAGTTCCTGCAATTCATACAAAATAATTACGTCACGATAATGTGGGCGCAGTACCGCGACTGCTTGCCGCACATGTTCAGTCATCTGCTGGTGGAAGATGGCGTCCGCTGGTTCTGTTGTTTCACTCATCAAGACTTCTTCTCCATCTTCTTCACCAAATTCTTTACCAAAAGCAGGCAATGGCTGATGACGGCGTTCTGCCTGATCCTGTTTCAGTAATAAATTTCTGGCTACGCCAAACAAAAAATTCTTCAAGCTGCCCAGGCCTGCGTCATAACGGTAAGACTTGCTCAGCAAACCCATGAAAACATCTTGCACAACATCAGCTGCCAGCGCACTCTGGCCACATCGCATCAGGGCATAGCGATAGATAGGCCCCTGATGGCGCTGGTACAGACGTTGAAATGCAGCGACATCACCGTCGCGCATTTGTGTCAGCAAGCTGGAATCTGTCTCTTGGTTATCCACGTTTATTTGTTGGTTGTTTTAAGGTATTACCTTGAGAGGCTTTGAAAGTTCCAATTATTTTCGCGCTATCTGCATTCATATGAAATGCACCAGTTTGGTGAGACTGCGCATTTGTTTGGTGCGCATTCCGGTAATCCAGCCTATTTACCCTTGGTTCAAAACTTGCTGTGTTGCTTTTTATAATGTTTTTAGAATGATGGCCTGTCACCTGTGTGGACTTGCTTGTTATTCTGGAAATGGCGATAAATAATAAGTTTGGTGATAGCACAGACAATAAGCGAAAGAAGATATGGATCTGACACCCAGAGAAAAAGATAAGTTGCTGATTTTTACCGCTGCCTTGCTGGCGGAGCGGCGCAAGGCGCGTGGCCTGAAGCTGAACTACCCTGAGGCAGTCGCCCTGATCACTGCCGCCATCATGGAAGGTGCGCGTGATGGCAGGACGGTGGCCGAACTGATGTCGGAAGGTACGCAAATACTCAGCCGTGCCGATGTGATGGAAGGCGTGCCGGAAATGATTCCTGATATCCAGGTCGAAGCGACATTCCCGGATGGCAGCAAGCTGGTAACCGTTCATCACCCCATTCCTTAGGAGAAGACCATGATACCAGGCGAAACCCTGATAGAGGATGGGGACTTAGAACTGAACGTCGGTCGTGCAGTGGTCAGCATTACTGTAGCCAATAGCGGTGACAGGCCGATACAGGTGGGCTCACATTTTCATTTTTATGAAACTAATCCGTCCTTGCAATTTGACCGCCAACAGGCGTATGGTATGCGGCTCAACATTGCTGCTGGCACTGCCATCCGTTTTGAGCCGGGGCAGCAACGCAGCATAGAACTGGTGGCCCTGGCGGGTGACCGGAAAGTCTATGGCTTTAGCGGTAAAGTCATGGGGGCGCTATGAAAATTTCACGCCATGCCTATGCTGAAATGTTTGGGCCGACTACGGGTGACCGCATCCGACTGGCAGATACCAATCTATTCATAGAAATCGAGAAAGACTTTGCCATTTATGGTGAAGAGGTAAAGTTTGGCGGTGGCAAGGTGATACGCGATGGCATGGGCCAGTCGCAAAGACCACATGCAGAAGTCATGGATACCGTCATCACCAATGCCGTCATCATTGATCACTGGGGCATCGTCAAGGCCGACATTGGGATTAAAAATGGCTTGATTGCCTGTATAGGCAAGGCTGGTAATCCTGACATACAGTCGGGCGTTGATATGGCAATTGGTGGTGCGACCGAGATCATCGCCGGTGAAGGCAAGATCGTGACCGCTGGTGGCATCGACTCACACATCCATTTCATCTGTCCGCAGCAGATAGAAGAAGCGTTGATGAGCGGCGTCACCACCATGTTGGGTGGCGGTACTGGCCCGGCCACCGGGACGGCAGCAACGACTTGTACGCCTGGCCCATGGCATTTGCATTCCATGCTAATGGCGGCAGATGCATTCCCCATGAACCTGGGCTTTATGGGCAAGGGCAATGTCAGCCTGCCGTTGCCACTGGAAGAACAGGTCAGGGCTGGTGCCATCGGCCTGAAGCTGCATGAAGACTGGGGTACGACGCCGCAAGCCATCGACAACTGCCTGACCGTGGCAGACCAGATGGATGTGCAAGTTGCTATCCATAGCGATACGCTCAACGAAGGCGGTTTCCTGGAGCACACCCTGGCGGCATTCAAGGACAGGACTATCCATACCTTCCATACCGAAGGTGCGGGCGGTGGCCATGCGCCGGATATTATTGCGGCGGTGGGCGAGGCGAATGTATTGCCGTCTTCCACCAATCCTACCCGTCCCTACACCGTCAATACCCTGGATGAGCATCTCGATATGCTCATGGTCTGTCACCATCTTGACCCGGCTATTGCTGAAGACATCGCCTTTGCCGAATCACGCATACGGCGCGAAACCATTGCTGCTGAAGATATTTTGCATGACATTGGTGCTATCTCGATGATGTCTTCTGATTCCCAGGCCATGGGTCGTGTGGGTGAAGTCATCATGCGCACCTGGCAAACTGCAGACAAGATGAAGCAACAGCGCGGTTCGCTGGCGGAAGACAATGCGCGTAACGACAACTTCCGTGTCAAACGCTATATCGCCAAATACACCATCAACCCGGCGTTGACCCATGGCATTGCCCATGCAGTCGGCTCGCTGGAAGTAGGTAAGATTGCCGATATCGTCTTGTGGAAGCCTGCTTTCTTCGGCGTAAAACCGTCGATGATCATCAAGGGCGGCATGATCGCCGCTGCCCAGATGGGTGACCCGAATGCATCGATACCAACGCCACAACCTGTGCATTACCGCATGATGTTTGGTGCCTTTGGTGGCGGGCTGAAAAAGTCTTTCACCTTTGTCTCGCAGGCTGGGCTGGATGCCGGTCTGGCGGATCAACTGAAGCTAAACAAGACCCTGATTGCCGTCAAGAACACGCGCCATATCCGCAAAAAGGACATGATACACAATGGCCTCACGCCAAAAATGGAAGTTGATTCCGAAACCTATGAAGTCCGTGCCAATGGTGAATTGCTGGTGTGCGAACCGGCAAAAATTCTGCCTATGGCCCAACGCTATTTTTTATTTTAAACAATGCTGACACTACAAACAAAAATCGAGACTGCCGACAGCATCGTCGGGCAACTGGTCTTGCCGTATGAATTGCGTGAAAAAAGCCGCTTGCGTGCCACCCTGGCCAGTGGTGAAGATGTGGCCGTGTTTACCGTGCGAGGTACTGTCATGCGCCATGGTGACCTGATGCTGGGTAATGATGGTCGTGTGATTGAAGTCGTTGCTGCGGCTGAACCGACGTATAAAGTGGAATGCGAAACTGCCTTTAATTTACTGCGCTGTGCCTTCCATCTGGGTAACCGGCATACTCAGGCACAGGTCGGCGAGGGTTTTCTACGCATACGCAAAGACCCGGTGCTGAAGGAAATGCTGCAGGGGCTGGGTGCAGTCGTTACTGAAGAACAGGCCAGTTTCGAGCCGGAATCAGGCGCTTATGGTGGTGGACATCATCATGGCGGTGATGATGGACATCCGCATAATCCACTGGCACCAATACCTTTGCGCCAGCGCATACATCGTCCTTCAGACAGCAAGGCTTGAGCATGCAGTCTGCAGCCTTACTCCATCTCCTGCAATTGGCTAGCCCATCTTTGCCCATCGGTGCCTATAGCTATTCGCAAGGGATGGAAGCGGCGATAGAAAAAGGCCTGGTGCGCAACGAAACCACAGCCCGGGAATGGATTGTCAATTGCCTGCATGAGGTGGTGGCGCGTTTTGAGGCACCAGTACTATGGCGCTTGTTGCAGGCTTTCGAGAGCAGGGATCTGGTCGCCGTATCGCACTGGACCAGTTTGTTCATCGCCGCCAGGGATACCGCAGAATTTCGGGCAGAGAGCATACAGATGGGTTATTCGCTGGGCAAACTGGTGAACGACTTGAAGATTGCTGATGTTCAGTTATTGGCAATTTTACTGGCACAACATGAATTGCCTTTGCCCACGGCCATGGCTGCTGCTGCAGTTGCCTTGCAGGTGCCGCCGGAATCAGTCTTGCTGGGCATGCTGTTTTCATGGGCAGAGAATCAGGTACTGGTAGGCGTGAAATCCATCCCCCTGGGCCAGGTGTCTGGACAACGCTTATTGCTGTCGCTGCGTCCCGAACTGGAAAAAGCAGCCCGGCTGGCGCAAGAACTGGAAGATGATCAATTATCGAACTGGTCCCCAGGCCTGTCTTTGCTGTCCATGCAACATGAGGTGCAGTACAGCCGTCTGTACAGATCATAAAAATTGAAAACAGGAAACGAACAGGAAACGAATAGATGAACACACAAAATTCAAACTCGCCAGAACCAAATCCCTTGCGTGTAGGCATAGGCGGCCCGGTCGGTTCTGGCAAAACCGCACTGTGCGAAATGCTGTGCAAAAGCATGCGTGACCATTACGAAATGGCAGTCATCACCAATGACATCTACACCAAGGAAGACATGGAAATCCTGTTGCGTGCCGATGCCTTGCCTGCCGAGCGTTTGATGGGGGTGGAAACAGGTGGTTGTCCGCACACCGCGATACGTGAAGATGCATCCATCAATCTGGAAGCGATAGCCCGCATGAGCGCAGATTTTCCTGACCTTGATTTGATACTGGTGGAATCCGGTGGCGACAACTTGGCTGCGACCTTTAGCCCGGAACTGTCTGACCTGACTATCTACGTCATTGATGTGGCTGGAGGCGAAAAAATCCCGCGCAAGGGTGGGCCTGGTATTACACGCTCTGATTTGTTGATCATCAATAAAACCGACCTGGCACCGCACGTGGGTGCCAATCTCGACATCATGGCACAAGACGCCAAGCGCATGCGTGGCGAACGCCCCTTTGTATTTACCAATTTGCGTACAGGCGACGGGCTGGAGGCAGTCGTCAGCTTCATCCGCAAACAAGGCATGCTGGACGAAGTCAAAAACTAATTTCAATCTGAAATCTGGAGATCAATATGAAACTAAATAAACTGCGCTGCCTGTGTGTGGTCGCTGCCCTCGGCGGCGCCTTGATTTCATTGCCAGCTTTGGCGCATGACAGTGTGCTGCATTCCATGAATGCCTTGCAGGATGGTTTTCTTCATCCATTCACTGGGCTGGATCATTTGCTGGCAATGCTGGCGATAGGTATCTGGTCGGCACAACAAAAGCATACACATGCCTGGTTTATACCGGCCAGCTTTCCACTGGCGATGCTTGCTGGTGGCGCGCTGTATCTGCTGGGTGTCGTGTTGCCAGGCGTGGAGCATGGCATAGCAGCATCTGTGCTTGTGCTTGGACTGTTGATCAGCTTTGCGGTCAAGTTGTCTGTTGGTGCTGGTGTGGCTTTGGTGTCCGTGTTTGCGATGACGCATGGATATGCACACTGTCAGGAGATGCCAGTCTATGAATCTGCCGTATTGTATGGTGCCGGCTTCGTACTGGCGACAGCCCTGATCCATGCTGCAGGCTGGTTTGCCAGCAATACTGCTCAAGAGATGCTGACTAGCAAGTTGCCGCGCTTTGCCGGAATGATGATCACTGTGGTGGGTGCTTTTTTCCTTTCCTCACTCGCATGATCCCTGTTCGTAGTTGATAAAATCTCATTAGCCAGGCTAGGAGAGTCTATTTCTCCTAGTCTGCTGCGCCTTGTTGCACAGTAATAATCGACTGTGCCGATTTCGTCTTTCAAAATGCATACAAACATCAAGACTTGGCCGCTTTGCGGGCTTACACTTTGTCATGTTCAATCTGGCAGCGCGTGAAATAAGTTTGCAAAAGGCTTATATTTACTGTGATCGATTTCTTCGCGATTTGTCAGCATCAGGTTCTTTGATTGATTTTCAAAAATTGACCGGTTCGCTCCGGAGACAAGGTAAATATCATGTGGCAAGGCGTCATTCCCGCAGTTACGACAAAATTCAACCAGGACGATACGCTGGACTTCAAGGAAATGGACCGCTGCTTCCGTTATTTGATGGATGCCGGTTGTGATGGTCTGATCGCTTGCGGCTCCTTGGGCGAAGGCCCTTTGCTATCGCATGCCGAGCGTATCGATGTGCTGAAATTGACGAAAGAAGTAACTGGCAACAAGCCTGCCATCCTGACTGTCGCCGAGGCAGCAACACGGGACGCCTGTGCTTTGGCAGAAAAAGCTGCCAAAGCTGGCGCTGACGGCTTGATGGTTGTGCCTAGCACTATCTATCACAGCAATCATCGTGAAACAGTAGCAACCCTGCGCAGCATCGCCGCTGCGGGTGATTTGCCTGTCATGATTTATTCCAACCGTCTGGCTTATCGCGTTGATGTGACAACGGACATGTTGGAAGAACTGGCTGATGACCCACGTTTTGTAGCGGTAAAAGAATCCTCTGATGACATCCGTCGCACTACAGAAATTATCAATCGCCTGGGTAGCCGTTATGACTTGTTCACTGGCGTAGATAACCTGGCTTTTGAAGCACTGACTGCTGGTGCAACTGGCTGGGTAGCTGGCTTGGTGGTGGCTTTCCCGCATGAGACTGTGGCTATTTACCGCCTCATCAAGGCTGGCCGTTATAACGAGGCGCTGGATATCTATCGTTGGTTCCGCCCTTTGCTGGACCTGGATGTCTCCACTTATCTGGTGCAAAACATCAAACTGGTAGAAACACTGGCCATCGATTCCAATGACCGTGTGCGTGCACCGCGTCTGCCACTGGAAGGCGAACTGCGTAGCCGTGTAGAGCAAGTGGTCAGCGCCTCTCTCGCCAATCGCCCGGTTTTGCCAACGTTTAACTGATCGTTTGTTTTAGTGAATGTGATGGCGCAGGAAGCATGCCTATGAAGACGACAGTGTGTGTCATTGGTGCTGGCATAGTCGGCACCACCTGCGCCTTGAAAATGCAGGAAGAGGGTTATCAGGTCAATTTGATTGATGCGGCTTCCCCCGGCTGTGGGGTTACCGCTGTAGGTATGGGGCATCTGGTTGCTCTGGATGAAAGCGAGCAGGAGCTGGACTTGTGTCTACTTTCTTTGCGCATGTGGAAAGACTTTTTTACTGAATTTCCAGGCATAGGTGAAGTCAGTCAATGCGGCACCTTGTGGGTGGCAGAGAACGAAGATCAGTTGGTGGAGGCGCACCACAGGGCACAAGGCCTGAATGCCCGGCTATGGCGTGCCGAAGCCTTGACTGGCGAGCAAGTGCAAAAACTGGAGCCTGCTTTGCGCCCCGGCCTTGCTGGTGGTGTCAGGGTATTTGGCGACAGTGTGGTGTATCCCCCCAAACTCGCGCATTTCATGACCCAGCTCTTGGTCAAACGCGGTGGTAATCTGATCCTGGGTAAACGTGTTGCGCAGCTTGGTGACCAGCGCTTGGTTTTTGCTGATGGTAGCAAGCTAAATGCCGATATCATCATCGTCGCTGCTGGTCTCGAAGTAACCAAGCTCTTACCTGAAATTGCCGTGTTTGGTCGCAAAGGCCATTTGGCGATTACTGACCGCTATCCTGGTCGTCTTTCCCATCAAATCGTCAGCATGGATTATGGTCAGGCCGCTGTCTCTGCCGATGCACTGGCAGTGGCTGCCAATGTGCAACCACGCATTAATGGGCAGTGGCTGATCGGTTCTTGCAGGCAGGATCAACAAACAGATAACAACATGGACCCCAAGGCGCTGGGTGCAGTCTTGCAGTCCGCCATGAAGTTATTACCTTGCCTGGCCGATATGCAAATCATACGCGCCTGGGCGGGCATGCGTCCGGCATCGCCCGACGGTCGTCCTATTATTGGGCCTCATCCGGGGTTGGCTGGTGTGTGGCTGGCAGCGGGGCATGAAGGGCTGGGTGTGACGACAGCCATGGCGACAGCAAAAATGCTGGCTGACCATATTGCCGGGCGGGCAGGAAAAATAGATTATCAGCATTATTCGCCTGAACGTTTTTTTCCTGTGCAGGAGTTGAAATATGCGTGAACACTACCCGGGCAAAGAAATAATCGCAAAAATCTGGATTAACGGCTCTCCGTTTGAGGCAACAACAGAGATGAGTGTGGCTGCGGCACTGATGCGGTATAACAATATGCAGACACGCCAGTCGGTTTCTGGCCAGCCGCGTTTTGCCGTTTGTGGCATGGGCGTATGCCAGGAATGTAGGGTGCGCATTAATGGTCACCCGCATAAACTGGCTTGCCAGGAATACTGTCGCTCAGGCATGGTGATCAATACCGAAACCACTGGTCTGGGAGTGTGACGATGGTGTCGGCGATTTCACCGTTTTCGACGGAAATTCTTATCATAGGTGCCGGTCCTGCGGGCCTGGCAGCGGCACTGGCCGCAGCTGAATTGTCATCCACCGTCACTGTGATCGATGAAAATCCCGCGCCTGGCGGGCAAATCTGGCGTGGTGGTCCAGGAACATGGCGCGACCGGCGGGCACATGAACTTTGGCAAACACTGGCAAATTGCCTGAATGTGCGCACGGTTTATGGTGTACGCATTGTTGCTGCTATTTCTGACAAGGAGTTTTTGCTGGAGACAGCAGATGGCGCACAAAAATTAAGCTGGAATAAGTTGATTATCTGTAGCGGTGCCCGCGAGTTGCTCTTGCCTTTCCCAGGCTGGACTTTACCCGGCGTTACTGGTGCTGGTGGCTTGCAGGCCTTGATCAAGGGCGGTTTGCCAGTAGAGGGTAAGCGTGTCGCGGTTGCCGGTAGCGGGCCTTTGCTGCTGGCAGTGGCAGAGACAGTCATACGTGCTGGTGGCCAGGTCGTCAGTATCATAGAAACAAAAAGCAGCAAAAATCTACGTCAATTTTTCTGGGCCTTGCTCAAGTCACACCGCGGCAAGTTGTTGCAGGCGCTCAAACTGTTCTGGCAGCTTAAGTTTGTACATTACCGTCATGATGCCAGAGTGGTAAAGGCACATGGTGAGCAGCGCCTTCTTGGCATCAGCGTACAACATGGGGATAAGAAAATTGACTTGAGCTGTGATTTGCTTGCTTGCGGCTATGGTCTGTTACCCAATTTGGAAATCGGCACTCTGTTGGGATGTGAAATCAAGGATGGCAGCATCGTTGTCGATGCCAATCAGGCCAGTACCCGCGCCGATGTCTGGGTGGCAGGAGAGGCTTGTGGCATAGGCGGTGTTGACAAGGCTTTGGCAGAAGGGCACATTGCCGGTTTGGCTGCGATTGGACAGGTAGCTGAACAGGATGATATTGCGCGTCGCACCAGTGCTAGGCATTTCGCGGATTTACTCAAGAAGAGCTTTGCCACAGATGACAGCTTACGCAAGTTATGCAAGTCAGACACATTGGTGTGCCGCTGCGAGGATGTCAGCGCCAGACAATTGCGCGAACATAGTGACTGGCGTACAGCAAAGCTGATGACCAGGGCAGGTATGGGCGCCTGTCAGGGGCGTATTTGTGGCGCTGCCTGCCAATTCATGTTTGGCTGGGATGCACCAGGCTTGAGACAACCGGTTTTCCCGACGAAAACATCAACGCTCGCTGCTCTGAATGGTGTTGCGTGTGATGCTGAAAAATAAGACTGAACAATAAGGAAGAATAAAGATGAAACAACTGTATATCAATGGTAGCTGGCATGATGGCGCAAACCTAACTGTCACTCACAGCCCTTCTGACCTGGGTGAGGTAGTAGGCGAGTACGCCAGTGCAGGTATTGAACAGGTAGAACTGGCGATTGCTGCTGCGCGCGATGCGGCAGAAGGCTGGCGCAATTCTGGTGTGCAGCAAAGGGCAGATGCGCTTGACAAGATAGGCACAGAAATCAATGAACGCAAAACCGAACTTGGCAGTTTGCTGGCACGAGAAGAAGGCAAGACCCTGCCAGAGGCCATAGGTGAAGTAGGCCGAGCTGCTGCCATTTTCAAATTCTTTGCCCAGGAAGCCTTGCGCATACGCGGTGACAAACTGGCCTCGGTACGTCCGAGTGTAGACGTTGATGTTACTCGCGAACCGGTAGGCGTGGTCGGCATTATCGCCCCCTGGAATTTCCCTATTGCCATTCCAGCCTGGAAAGCTGCACCTGCGCTGGCTTATGGCAATACCGTGATTTTGAAACCTGCAGAACTGGTGCCAGGTTGTTCCTGGGCTATGGCAGAGATTATCAGCCGTTCTGGTTTGCCTGCAGGCGTCTTCAATCTCTTGTCAGGCCCTGGCCGTATTGTCGGTGAAGCCTTGAGTAAGGACAACAGGGTGGATGCTATCAGCTTTACAGGTTCCGTAAGCACCGGTAGCCGGGTCCTGGCAGCTTGCGCTGCACGTCGCGCCAAGGTGCAACTGGAAATGGGTGGCAAAAACCCGCTTGTGATATTGGCAGATGCTGACCTCGATGTGGCAGTCAATGCAGCAATTCAGGGTTCTTTTTTTTCTACTGGCCAGCGCTGCACGGCTTCTTCCCGTCTTATCGTTGAAGAGAAAATTTACCCGGCATTTGTGGCCGCGATGATAGATAAACTGAAGAGCCTGAAAGTAGGACATGCCTTGCAGGCTGGTATAGATATAGGCCCGGTTGTCGACAAGTCTCAACTCGATCAGGATTTGCGTTACATTCAGATCGCCAAAGATGAAGGTGCCAAGCTGGCCTTTGGTGGCGAACGCCTGTCGCGTGATACCGATGGTTATTTCCTCAATCCGGCCCTGTTCGTTGATTGCGATCCTGCCATGCAACATACCCGGGAGGAGATCTTTGGCCCGGTAGCGTCCGTAATCCCCGCCAAAAACTATGAGCATGCGCTGCAACTGGCAAATGATACTGAATTTGGCCTGACAGCAGGGATTTGTACAACGTCATTGAAATATGCGACTCACTTCAAGCGACATGCCCGTGCAGGCATGGTCATGGTCAACCTGCCTACGGCGGGAGTTGACTATCATGTTCCATTTGGCGGCAGCAAGTCGTCCAGTTATGGTGCCCGCGAACAGGGTAGTGCTGCTGTGGAATTCTTTACTACGATGAAGACCAGTTATACCGGTTGCTGATCTTTTATTCGCTCTCTAGCAAGCAAAAAAGCAGCTGATGGCTGCTTTTTTGTTTTTTTGTGCCTGTTTTTGACCCATTCCTCCGTTGATATCACTGTTCAGGCCCTGATTTGTGCATTCTGTCGCAGGCCTGTGGAAGCCTCTGGCGTTCTTTTATAAGATGCTTACATCGAATCACAGAACACAAGAAATCATCAAATTCACAATTGAGCTACAGGGAGCCCATCATGAAATCCGAAACCACAACAAACATCACATCAAATAAGCGCATGGCCATCATTCTCTTATCCATCCTTGTCTTTGTCATGATAGTCATGTCATCCTTCCATGGCATGGACGTGCAGATCGATAATGAAGATATGGATGGTATAGGCGGCTTCTTTGGCATCGTGCTTGGTTGCGGGATCGCAGTTGTGGCAGTGGTTTTTGCCCTTAGCCTGACAGGCATGGTGCTGGCCAGTGTGGCGGTATTGTTATGTGTGATTTTTGCTGTGGTAGTAGGTTCTCTGGCACTGGCATTGCTGCCTTTGTTCCTCCCCATCTTGCTGGTGGTCGGTCTGGTAGCCTTGTTTTCTCGCAAAACTACTTGAGTAATCGCTTGTATAGCTACCTGACTAGCTATTGAGGTTTGGTACGTAAAATAAATTGTATGGCTTGCTCCGCAAGTTCATCAATACTGATCCCGGAACCGCGCCTATACCATTGCGCAGTCCAGTTCAGCGTACCAAACATCAGCAATTTGTCGATACGGGTTGGCATGGCCCAGTCTCCTGAAGCATGCAGGGCAATGATGACTTGCTCCCATGCTGCTTCATACCTGTCCTTGAGTGCAATGATGCGTGCGCGGGCCGGTTTGTCCAACGCACGCCATTCATACAGCAAGACAGCAATAAAATCATGTTCGGGCGCCAGCAAGGTATTCAGATGCACTTTGACCAGATGTTGAAAAGCAAGGCGTGGCGGCAAATCTGCCAAGGTCAGTTTCTCTATTTCTTCCAATGATTTTTGCATGCCTTGCTCCATCACGGCGACCAGGATGTCTTGCTTGGTCTTGAAGTGATAAAACCAGCTGCCAGACTGTATCCCCACGGCGGCAGCGATATCGCGCACGGTGGTGTTGTCGTATCCCTTTTTCCTGAATAGTTGTGCTGATTTTCTGATCAAATCCTGGCGTATGCTCTCAGAGTCATCCAGCACCGGGCGACCGCGTTTTTTTGTGGTTTCTGCGCCTGGCAATGCTTGGCCTGTCGTGTCTGTGATAATTTCTTTAGGCATTGCTATTGGGGATAGTCTTCTAAAAAATGTGTTGGGTGCTTTTCTGATTGATCTTGATGGTAACCTTAAATATAGCCGCTATCAATCAAGCGAGAAAAAATCAGGCACAAATGCCTGAGACCATAACAATGGAGACACAGTATGAAAATCAAACCAAGCTGGATGACGCCAGAGCTGGAAACTTTTCGAGACGCAGTACGCCGTTTTGTCGATGCCGAAGTCACTCCACACCAGGAGCGCTGGAAAAAACAACAACATGTAGACCGCGATATCTGGGACAAGGGTGGTGCCATGGGTCTCTTGTTGGCTGACATACCTGAAGAATACGGCGGCTCTGGTGGCAGCTTTGCCCATCAATCCGTCGTTTTTGAAGAGCTGACTTATGCCGGTGACATGGCCTTTGGCATACATGTGCATGCGATAGTTGCCCATTATATTTTGAACCAGGGTACGGAGGAGCAAAAGAAAAAGTATTTGCCCAAGCTGGCCTCAGGCGAAATGATCGCCGCTATCGCCATGTCTGAACCCGGTGCAGGGTCTGACCTCAAAGGCATACGAACGACCGCGAGACGTGAGGGTGACAGTTATGTCATCAATGGTTCCAAGACTTTTATATCGAACGGCTATATGGCCGATCTGGTGGTGGTCGTGACCAAGACTGACCCTGAAGCTGGAGCTAAAGGTACATCGCTGATCATGGTAGAAACCAAAGACTGCCCAGGCTATCGGGTAGGGCGTATACTGGAAAAGATAGGTCAAAAAGGCCAGGATACTTGCGAACTTTTCTTTGATGATGTGCGCGTGCCGCTGGACAGGGTACTCGGTGGCGTTGAAGGCAAGGGTTTTACCCAACTGATGACAGAATTGCCTTATGAACGCACGATACTGGGCGTGTCTGGCGTTGCCGCCATAGAGCGCGCACTGGATCTGACGATCACCCATACCCGTGAGCGCAAAGCCTTTGGTCAGGCCCTGATAGAAATGCAGAATACTCGTTTTGTATTGGCAGAGATCAAGACCGAGGCAACCATAGCCCGTACCTTCATTGACCGCTGTATCGTTGACATGATGGAAGGGCGCATGGATACCGAGCTGGCATCAATGGCCAAATACTGGATATCTGATTTGCAGTGCAAGGTCATCGACCAGTGCCTGCAATTATTTGGCGGTTACGGCTACATGCTGGAATACCCGATAGCGCAAATGTATGTCGATGCGCGGGTACAGCGCATCTATGGTGGTGCCAATGAAATCATGAAAGAAATCATTTCACGTAATCTATAAACAAAAAAAGACGGGAATAGAACATGGCTGGACCTTTACAGGGCATACGTGTCATAGAAATGGTAGGACTGGGGCCTTGTCCCTTTGCGGCCATGATGCTGGCTGACATGGGGGCGGAAGTGATACGCATAGACCGCAAGCTGGCTCCAGGCGCGAATAACCCTTTTCCCATACTTGGCACCAAATATGATGTCATGGCCAGAGGGCGCCGCTCGCTGGCGCTGGACCTGAAACATGAAGAAGCCAAAGCGGTGTTGCTGGATCTGGTAGCAAGTGCCGATATCTTGCTGGAAGGTTTCCGCCCCGGTGTCATGGAAAGGCTAGGCCTGGGGCCTGAAATTTGCCAGCAACGCAATCCACGTCTGGTGTATGGGCGGATAACTGGCTGGGGCCAGGATGGCCCGCTTGCCCAGGCAGCAGGGCATGACCTGAATTACATTGCACTCAGCGGCATGTTGCATGCCATGGGACGTGCAGATACGCCACCGGCTCCGCCCTTGAATCTGGTCGGTGATTTTGGTGGCGGTGCCATGATGCTGGCTTTTGGTGTGGTTTGTGCTGCACTGGAGGCGCGCAGTTCTGGCAAGGGTCAGGTGGTGGACGCTGCCATGGTCGATGGCTCCGCTTTATTGGGGGCGATGATTTATGGCTTTCGTGCCTTTGGTGCATGGTCAGACCAGCGTGGAGCAAATATGCTGGATGGCGGCGCGCATTTTTATGACACCTACGCCTGTGCTGACGGGAAATTCATTTCCATAGGGGCGATAGAGCCACAGTTTTATGCTTTGCTGCTGAAAATTGCTGGTATCAGTGATCCTGCATTCAATGCGCAAATGGATAGCCGGAAATGGCCAGAACTGAAGATAAAATGTACGGCGCTGTTCAAGACTAAAACCCGCCAGCAATGGTGTGACTTGATGGAAGGAACAGATATCTGTTTCGCCCCGGTACTGGATATGGCAGAAGCGCCTGAGCATCCGCATAATCAGGCCAGAGCCAATTTTACTGATATTGAAGGCATATTGCAGCCAGCACCTGCACCGAGATTCAGCAGAACAGCGGCAGAAATCAGCCGACCGCCGGCAGTGTCAGGCCAGCATAGTGCAGAAATTTTGCATGACTGGGGAATGAGCGAAGAGCGTATCACCCATTTAAAAGAAAATCAGGTGATTTGAAATCGCGCGTGCTGGCGAATTGCTGATGGCTATTGCTGTTCTATTAATTTTGCCGCAGCTTCAAATTCAAATTGATGCATGAAATGTCTGAGTTGTATCATGGCATCCGAGTTGAACTGAGTGGCAATTGCGGTTTCATTTTCTTCAAACAAGCTCTGTGCATCTGCGTCTGAGGCAGCCAGCAAGATGCGCAATTCAGCCACAATGTTTTTTGCCTCGGCTTCATCGACAATAACTTCTTCATGCTGGGGTAAAATCCCTGGCAATACTGTTTTTAATTCATCCAGCACTGCGTTGAGTGATAGCGTAAGTGGCCCCAGGGTTTCCAGGATGAATTCCCTGGCTTCTTCCTTGCTGAGCTTGTATTCCAGTTCGGCAGCTATTTTTTGCAGTTTCGAGGCACCTATGCTACCGGCCAAACCCTTGAGGGTGTGGCTTAGTCGTTCTGCATTACCGTATTCTCCAACTTGTATGAGCCTGTTTAATTCATGCAGGGTATCTGCCTGACTTTGCTCAAACCTGTGCAGCATATTAATATAAAACTCGTGACGCCCGCCCATGTAATGCAAGCCCAAGCTGGTATCAAGCTCATTGAATTGCGGAAATCCAGCATCCTCGTCATCAAACACAGTACTGGTGATCAGGCTGCCGGGTACCGGCAATTCATGTTCCGTATCCATCCAGTGCGAGACTATGGTGAATAAGGCGTCTGGTTGTATGGGTTTGGTCAGATAGTCCTGCATGCCTTCGCGCATGCAACGCTCACGGATATCGCCAACGGCATGCGCAGTCAGGGCGATGATGGGTGTGTCATCCAGACGAGCATCCTGCCTGATTTTTGCTGCGGCTTCATGGCCATCCATGATAGGCATTTGTAAGTCCATGAATATCATGGCGTAATAGCCAGGCTCGTTTGCCATGATCAGGCGTACGGCTTCTTCACCATTGTCGGCAACATCAGCGGTAATGCCTATCATGCTCAGCAACTCGATGGCGATTTGCTGATTGACGGGATTGTCTTCTGCCAGCAAGACACGGCGGCCAGCATGGTTTTGTGCCGAGATACTGGCTCTGTGTCTGTGTGCATTGCGTGATTCCAGGAGCGCTTCTGATTCACCGTGTAAAGTGAAATCTATTTCAAGTGGCAGGGTAAATGAAAATGTCGAACCCTGATTTTCTTGACTGCTGACTTCAATTTGACCACCCATCAATTCCACCAGGCGACGCGAGATGGATAAGCCCAGACCTGTACCCCCATACTTGCGGGTAGTTGAACCATCTGCCTGTGTAAAAGGCTGGAACAGGTTTTGTTGCTGCTTGGCAGACATGCCTATGCCAGTATCCCGCACCGAGAATGTCAGGTCAGTCGTTGCGGATGTGGTAGGAGGCCTGCTGACACTGAGTTCTATTTCACCACCGCCAGGGGTAAATTTGACGGCATTGTTGACCAAGTTGGTTAATACCTGCCCAAGCCGTAGCGGGTCGCCACGCAAACGTGCTGGCACTTCCTCAGCAATTTGTACGATATAGATTATTTGTTTTTCTATGGCTTTCTGGCTGGTCAGGGTGGATACGCTATTGAGCACGTCCTTGATGGAAAATGAAATTTTCTCCACATCCAGCATGCCCGCTTCTATCTTGGAAAAATCCAGTATGTCATTGATGATGCCCAACAGCGATTCGCCAGCATGATGGATCTTGCTGACATAGTCATACTGTTTGGGTGTCAGCCTGGTTTGCAGGGCAAGATGAGCCAGGCCTATGACGGCATTCATGGGGGTGCGGATTTCATGGCTCATATTTGCCAGGAATTCACTCTTAAGCCTTGTCGCATCTTCTGCTTTCTTGCGCGCCTGTCTCTCGGTCATGCTGGCAGATTCCAGCTGCTGCTGGGTCAAGCGCAGTTCGCGATACGCATTGGCATTGTCGAGTGCAATCGCGCCATAAGAGCACAGCGTGCGAAAGATCAGGCATTCCCTTTCGCCATAGGCATATTCACGCGGCGTCTGTATGCTCATTACGCCAAGGATGCGCTCACCTATGCTGAGGGGGGCAAATAGCAGACTTAGTGTTTCCAGCGTATCTGGTACGACAGGGAAATCATTATCTGGCCGCAATTCCAGCTTGATTTCCCTCCTTTCTCGTACACAGCGTGCACTGGAGGCACGTTCATCTGTCAGCGCCACTTCGTGATAGGGGTGTGGCAGGTTTTCTTCTATACCAAATGCCTGAGTCAGCATTTGTCCATCTGGTGACAGCAAGTAGATGATGAAAGTCGTCGCATCCAATAAATCTTTGAGATGAAAGTGAATAGCTTCAAAAACCGCCTCAGGTTCCAGGTTGGAGGTAATTTGCTGGCCTATACGACCCAGACGTTCGAGGGTGGCACCTGCCTCCTGCAAAGTCGCTGCCCGGCGTGCTTCTGATACAGCTACCAGCCTGTGTTGCTCAGCCTCGGCACGTATCAATTCGGTTTCATGCCTGACTTGTGCCATGGCGGTGCGGTTATTTGCCTGTTTTTTGCTTTCGCGTTGTTCTGCGGTAATGGCTTGGCGTGCATATAGCAATGCCTTATTACTGTCACCGACATCAGCCCAGGCATCGCTCAGCGCCATCAGCAATTCTGTACTGGCTTGCCAGCCTTCAGTCAGCTCACCTGTCTGCAGGGACTCTTCCAGATAATGGATGATGGCATTCGGCGCATCCATTTTTTCGGGAAGAGTGATCACATGACGCGCATGTATTTCGGCCAGGGTCTGGTTCAGGGTGACGCCAAGTGCCGTGAATTGATGCTGGTGTATCAGTGTTTTTGCTTCGGCGATAGCGGCCAGCGCCGCATCAGCCTGGCCTGAGATTGATAATGCTCGAGCATAGCGTACCAGGGTTTGAGGCAAGTCATCCATGGAGTGAGCAGCGCGAAACAGGGTAATCGCTTCATTGAATGCGCTTACTGCTTGATCGATTTGACCTTGCATGAGCAGACATTCTGCCAGTTCTGCATGCACTATGGCTTTATTGATACCACCCGGCGTCCTGGAGAAACCATTGAGTGCTTCTTCAAGTGTTTTCTGGCTGCGATCATATTGGCCCAATTGCCTTAACAAGCTACCCAGATGGGACATGGCATAACCTATCAAGGCTGGCCATTCGGTTTCATGGGCACGTTCTGCTGCCCATTCAAACACGCCTGCCGCACCTTCCAGATCATCCACTGTTTGCATGGATTCGCCAGAATTGCCAGCTGAAATTATAGCCAGCCTGATCATGCCAGTCTGGCGTGCCAGTTCGCTGGCTTGCAGATAATAAACGGATGCTCTGGCCGGTTCTCTTCTGCCATGTATTACGCCTGACGCTGCTGCAAGATGTGCGGCAACGGCAGGGTGGTCACCACGCAGATATTGTTTGTCAAAAGCAGCGTGGCGCACCGATGCTGCCAGTGGATCGTAAAATGCCAGTTCGTAGATGGCCCAGGATTCGGCAATCGCAATTCTGAGGCTATCATGGGCCCTTGAATACCAACTGATTGCCGTTACACAAGCTAGTGCTTCTCTGGCGGCATTGCCTTGTTCTTGAGCCATTACTGCGTCAGTAAGGCTGGCGTCACCAAGGCCTATATTGTCGTTAAGGTCGCTGAATACGGTGACGGCTTCAGCAAGCAAAAGTTCGCCACCGTTCAAATCGCAAAAAAGGGCGGCAATTTCTGCCCGGATCAGGCAAAGGCGGGCATGAAACTGTCTTCTCAGGGTTTCCGGTGCATCCAGATCAGCCAGTTCAGCCAATACTTCCATCGCCAGTGTTGAGGCCCGTTGACTATCTCTTTGCCGCAAATACCAGGCCATGGTCAGTTGACTGATGAATTTATCCAGCCCCTGTGCTGAAGTCAGCCTGCTGGCAAGCTGGTTTACTTCTTCTTCAGTGGCAAATAGATTCATGATCGCAGGCGAAATAGAATTGATCAAATCATACCTTATGCCACGCTGATTGAAGGATTATGAGATGGGTTTTGTTGCAAACTCGGCAGGCGTGTAAGTTTAGTCAGTAGCAAAACAGGAACTTTTTAGCAGTTAATGCATCTGATTCGACTTGGCTGATATTCTATTGATATATTATCGCGTGCTGATTAATGCAGCCAAGTCTGAAATCTGGCAAATTAAATAATGATCCAAGAGGGAGAATCTATGCGTGTGTCAAAACTGTTGCCATTGGCCTGGGCGGTTATGCTGTGTTTACCTGCACTGGCTGCTGAGCCAGTCACCAAACCGGATGCAGAAAAAAAGAAATGGGATGTCAATCATCCCCCTGGTGAAAGCAAGACAGTCAATATTGACACCCGTACCGGCACATGGATGAGTGTGGATGTCAGCCCTGATGGCAAGCAATTGATATTTGATTTGCTGGGCGACTTATATACGCTACCCATTGGCGGTGGTGAAGCCAAGGCTTTGACACACTCCATAGCCTGGGAAATGCAGGCGCGCTTCTCACCTGATGGCAAACAGATTGCCTATATGTCCGATGCAGGTGGTGGTGACAATGTCTGGGTCATGAATGCCGATGGCAGCAATGCGCATGCAGTCAGCAAAGAGGATTTCCGCCTCTTGAATAATCCCGTCTGGCACCCGAAAGGACAGTACATCGCCGCGCGCAAGCACTATAGCGGCACCCGTTCACTGGGTTCTGGTGAAATCTGGCTCTATCATCAAAGCGGCGGTACAGGTGTGCAATTGAATGAAAAACCAAACTGGCAAAAAGACCTGGGCGAACCGGCATTTTCACCTGATGGCCGCTATGTCTACTATTCGCAAGATACGACGCCAGGCTCATCTTTTGAATACAACAAAAATTCCAACGGGCAGATTTATCAGATTTTCCGCCGAGACCTGCAAGACGGCAAGGTCAAAGCTTTCGTCAGTGGCCCCGGCGGTGCAGTGCGCCCTGTACCTTCACCGGATGGCAAGTACCTGGCATTCGTGCGCCGCATCCGTAACCAGTCGGCCTTGTTCCTGAAAAATTTACAGACTGGTGAAGAAAGCGCAGCCTGGCCTGAGCTGGAACGTGACATGCAAGAAGCATGGGCCATACAGGGAGTGTATCCAGCCTTTGCCTGGATGCCAGGCAGTAAAGAGATCGTGGTCTGGGCAAAAGGCAAGTTGTGGCGTCTGGACCCCTTTAGTCGCAAGGCAGTGGATATTCCTTTCCATGTACAAGATACAAGGGAAATACGCAGCGCCTTGCGCTTCCCACATGAAGTAGCACCTGATCAATTCGATGTGCACCAGTTGCGCTGGGTTAATGTCGCGCCGCAAGGGGATAAAGTTGTGTACTCGGCCTTGGGACATATCTATGTCAAAGACCTGCCTAATGGCACGCCACGCCGCCTGACCACGCAAAGCACACATTTTGAATTCTTCCCCAGCTTTTCACGTGATGGCAAATACGTCGTATTCAGTAGCTGGAATGATGAAAAACTTGGTGCTGTGCGGACTATAGAGCTTGCCAGCGACAAGGAAGCTATCGTGACCAAAGCACCGGGCAAATATCTGCAGGCGAGATTTTCACCAGATGGAAAGCAAGTCGCATACGTCAAGGCCAAAGGTGGCTACCTGACTACCCCGTGGCACGGCATGGAAACCGGGGTATTCCTGACGAATGCGGACGGTAAATCAGAGCCACGCTTGTTGACGGAAGAGGGCGGTTCGCCGCAATTCGGCAAAGATGGGCAAGCTGTGTATGTCACCCGTACCCAATACACTGGAGAAGTCGACTGGACTACTTCGCTGGTGCGTCTGTCATTGGATGGTAAACCTGAACAGCCAGTCGCAAAAAGTGAATTTGCCGGTGAATTTGCAATTTCGCCAGATGGAGAGTGGCTGGCTTTCGGTGAGCGTTATCACGCCTATGTAACACCATTGCCACTGGCTGGCAAGGCAGTCACCATAGGCCAGAAAATGGATGCGCTGCCAGTGAAGCAACTGGATGTGAATGCCGGTCAATACCTGCACTGGTCTGGCGACAGCAAGCGCATCAATTTTTCTCTCGGCGATGAATTGTTCAGCCGTGAATTAAAAGATGCTTTTGCCTTTGTGCCGGGTGCACCTGCCGAGTTGCCCAAGCCGGTAGAGCAGGGAAAAAAAATAGGCTTCCGCCAGTTGGCTGACAAACCGAATGGCTATACCGTTATATCAGGTGCCAGAATCGTCACCATGAAAGGCGAAGAAGTCATAGAAGATGGCCGTATCGTCGTCAAGGATAACCGTATCGTCAGTGTAGGCAAATCTGCGGATGTGGCCATACCTGCAGGCGCAACCCAGATTGATGCTAAAGGCAAAACCATCTTGCCAGGTTTGGTCGACGTGCACTGGCATGGCAGCATGGGTGAGAGCGGCATTATCCCGCAACAAAGCTGGGTGAATTATGCTTCGTTGGCTTTTGGTGTGACTACTATTCATGATCCGTCGAACGACACGGGCGAGATCTTCACGCAAAGCGAGTTGCAAAGAGCGGGGCAGGTGTTGGGTCCACGCATTTATTCTACTGGCACCATACTCTACGGTGCCAAGGGTAATTTTGCCGCCATCGTGAATAACCTGGATGATGCATTGACGCATCTGAAGCGTCTCAAGGCAGCAGGTGCCATTTCAGTCAAGAGCTACAACCAACCAAGGCGTGAGCAACGACAACAAGTTCTGGAAGCAGCGCGCCAGACGAAAATGATGGTGGTGCCAGAAGGTGGTTCTCTGTTCCAGACCAATATGAGCATGGTGGTAGATGGTCATACCGGTGTTGAGCATGCCTTGCCTGTTGAAAAAGTCTATGACGATGTCAAGCAATTGTGGTCGCAGACGCAGGTTGGCTACACTCCGACGCTCGGAGTAGCTTATGGTGGCCTGGATGGTGAACATTACTGGTATGCCCGTACCGATGTCTGGAAACATCCTCTGCTGAGTAAATATGTGCCACGTTCCATATTGGAGCCGCGCAGCATCAGGCGTGAAACGGCGCCGGAAGAGGACTTCAATGTCATTAAGGTAGCGCAGACAGCGACCGCCTTGCAGCGTGCCGGTGTTCCAGTAAATCTGGGTGCGCATGGTCAGCGTGAAGGTCTGGCAGCGCATTGGGAATTATGGACGCTGGTCAAAGGCGGCATGACTCCGTTGGAAGCAATACGCAGCGGCACCATCAACGGCGCACGCTACCTTGGCCTGGATAAAGACATAGGTTCTCTGGAAGTGGGCAAACTGGCTGATCTGATGATTATTGATGGCGATGTTCTTAAGGATATACAACAGTCTGACAAGCTTAGCCATGTCATGCTGAACGGACGTTTGTATGAATCCGGTACTTTGAATGAAGTGGGTAAAACCAAAAAAGTCCGCAAAGCTTTCTTTTTTGAAGGTAAGAGTGGTGGTGAAATGCCTGTGGAAGCTGAGGAGCATGCGCACGGCCACTGATGGCAGGTGAGCTCTGAGTGATGATGAAGAATGCAGCTATTGAAAAATAGCTGCATTTTTTGCATCTTTCGCCAGCCAAACATACAGTTTGATTCAGCTATTCAAACAGCCTGTATCCTAAGTTGCTGATGGCATGTGTCACAATGGAGGCTTGACGCATTAGTCTGGTGTATTTTGTATTGCATTAATGATATTGAGTTGCCGACTTTGCAGCCTTGATTCTATGTCCAACCATCTGGAGTTCTATCATGTTTCAGCACGTTGAAGCCTATCCTGGCGACCCTATCTTGTCTTTGAATGAGGCGTTTGGTAAAGACCCGCGCACCAACAAGATCAATTTGTCTATCGGTATTTATTTTGACGATGCTGGCAAGATTCCTATGCTGCCTTCGGTACGGGCCGCAGAACACAAGGTCGTGGCAGATGCTGGCGCCCGTCCATACTTGCCTATGGAAGGCGCAGCAAATTTCCGCACGGCTGTACAGGAACTTTTGTTTGGTGCGGACAGTGCAGTAGTCAAGGCTGGCCGTGTTGTGACGATACAGGCTGTTGGTTCCAGCGGTGGCCTCAAGGTGGGCGGTGATTTCATCAAGCGTTATTTCCCGACATCGACCATGCTGGTCAGTGATCCTACATGGGATAATCACAAAGCAGTATTTGAAGGTTGTGGACTGACGGTCAAAACCTATCCTTACTACGATGCAGCAACTGGTGGCCTGCGATTTGACGCCATGATAGAAGCGTTGAAAGCAGCAGAAAAGAAAAGCATCGTCCTGCTGCACGCTTGCTGCCATAACCCTACGGGCGTAGATCTGACACAAGAGCAGTGGCAACAACTGGTGCCGGTATTGAAAGAGCGTGAATTGATCGCCTTCCTCGATCTGGCTTATCAAGGCTATGGTGACGGCATCGTGGAGGATGCTTATGCTGTGCGCTTGCTGGCTGATCAGGGTTTGAGTTTCTTCGTAGCGAACTCCTTCTCCAAGAGCATGAGCTTGTATGGCGAGCGTTGCGGAGCCCTGAGCGTGGTTTGCCCTGATGCAGCACAGGCAGTCAATGTACTGGGCCAGATGAAGGCAACTATCCGCCGCAATTACTCCAATCCACCTCTGCATGGGGGGCAGCTGGTTGCCCGTGTATTGAGCGACCCTGAATTGCGCCCTATGTGGGAAGCAGAAGTCGTTGCCATGCGTGACCGTATCCAGTTCATGCGCCGTAAATTGCATGATGTGCTGAGTGCAAAATTGCCGGGTCGCGACTTTAGTTACTTCCTGACGCAGCGCGGCATGTTCAGCTACACAGGTTTGACTGCTGAGCAATGTGATCGCCTGAAAGAAGAGTTCGGCGTTTATCTGGTGCGTTCTGGCCGTATGTGCATTGCCGGTTTGAATACTGGCAATGTAGAAGCGACTGCAAATGCAATTGCAGCTGTCCTGAGCTGATTATAAAAGCCCTGTCCGCATGCCCTTGCGGACAGGGCTTTTAACGTTGTGATTTATATGAAAAAAGCTTGCCTGTTGTTTTTGTTGATGGTTTTCGGCGTAAATGCTTCTGCTGCTGAACTGGTGTATAAAACCTATGTGAATAGTCGATATGGCTTTTCGATAGATTATCCAGATTATCTGATTCCGCAAGGCGAAGCTGCAAGTGGTGATGGACAGGTCTTTCTGTCCAAGGATGGCGAAGCTGAATTGCGTGTTTATGCCAGAGCCTGCATCGATGACCGGGATACGACTCCCGCAGAATTCCTTAAAAAGGCAGAAGCAGAAAAAGTAAAAGAAGGCAGAGTCATTTCTTACCGTGCCAAAGGAAAAGGCTTCGCTGTGGTCTCCGGCACCAAAGGCAAACAGATTTACTACGATAAATTAATGACGACTGGCAACTGGTGCACTTTCTTTCAATGGAATTACGCCGCCAGCAACAAAGAAAAATATGATGAAGCGACCAGGCTCATCGCAAACTCTTTCAAGCCTTGATTCTTGTACTTCAACATAAAAAAGATTAAAAAAAATATCAAAAAAGACAAGTCTGGCGATGATAAATTGAACTCCAAATGCTAATATGGCAGTTCTGTCATTATCATTCCATGCGGAGTAGTCATGAAACCAGCGGTGCAATTATTGTGGTGGATGCGTCTATACCTGTTGGGGCTTTGTATTTCGCTCTCAGGCTGTGCAACCCAACTGGCGCCTGCTTATGACAAAACAGTGGTCGATGGCTTGGCAGCTGTCAATACTGACACCATGATTTTGCTCGCCAGCATTTCTAACGGCACCGATAAAAGCAGCTTCCCCTCTCGCCTTGATAATTACAATTCCCTGATTGGCCGACTGGATGCCTTGAGTTTGCAGGCTGGTGCCAGGCCTATGCCCAAAAATAAAGTGACTGATACCATTAATCAATTGCTTGATAAACGCGGCAGCCCTGCAATGTCTGGTGATGACAGCACGCCGCCAAGTGCTTATGCCATCAAAAAAGTTTCGGAAACCTTGGGCAAAATGCGTGATGTAGATCGCTTGCAAGGCGTGACCGCTTATGAGGCACAGGCCTTCAAGGGGCAGGCTGTGATTTATCTGGACCAGGCAATTACTTACGAAAATTTCTTGCAGCGTTGAACTCTGGAGAGAAGATATGGCACTGGATCTTGATCAACTCGTGACTGATATGCAAACAGCCGCCACAGGCGTTTTGCAAACTGACGTGACGACTTTGCGCGGTTTCACGCAACAGCAACTACAGGCCATCGCCCAGCAGGCAGAACTGGTCAGTACTGGCATATTGACCAAGCAGATAACACCTGCGACACAGGAATTTTTTCTTGATGGCCTTGAGGATATGGCGCTGAGTTTTGCCAAGACCTTGCGCGGTTTGCTGATGGTAACGATAGAAAAAGTCTGGAATGCGATTGTTGGCGTATTGTGGAGTGCGATTTCAAAAGCGACCAGCCTGGTATTGCCAGTGCCGGTCATGAATTCTTAAAGCACATCGTTACCACTATATATTTAAGGTGAGATGCATGAATGCTCATTGCATCCCTTGGTCTCGTTGGCGCTGGACTTGTTATCGACGGCAGGCTTTTCTGTGATATCAGTTTCTGCCACCAACTGACCTAGCATGCTGCCCAGTTTAAGATCATCAATGTGACCAAATTGACGAAATCTGATGTGCCCCTGCCGATCTATGAGCAAGATGCTTGGTGTGCCGCGCAAGCCAAATTGCTGCATGCTCAAAGGTATTCCACTGACTGGATCTGGCATGTCGATGGCAATCGGGAAGCGCAAACGATATTCATGGATAAAAGCTTTTAAGGCTTCTTTACCCATTGCATGGTGGTGCTCAAACACGGTATGTAAGCCTATAACAGCAAGTTCTTGCTGCGAAAATGCATTTCTTACTGCACTTGCCTGTGGTAACCCATGCGTGACACAAGCAGGGCATAGCATTTGAAAGCCATGCAGAAATACGACTTTTCCGCGTAAAGATTGCAAGCTGATGACAGAGTCAGTATTGAGCCAATCCGATGTGATTAGTTCAGGTGCGATGTTATTGATCAAGGACATCCCCATTTTCCCTTTTATTTTGTGTAGAGTGCGGACATATCCGCACCCTGAAAAACTGATTAATTTTAGTTGGCTGTGTTCAGTTTTATTTTTGGGAAATCAACCGGTACGGCCAGTGCCACATTGATATAGTTGGTGTACAGATTGAGAGCGACATGCGCCATGATTTCAACGATATGTTCATCGCCATAACCATGTAACCGCAAGAATTCCACATCTTCCTTGTTGATTTGTGCCCGCTGGTTGACGACCTTCAAGACAAATTTCAATACGGCGTCAGTTTTCGCATCATATGAATTGCCTGACTGGGCTGCTGCCATTTCTGCGCTACTGGCCCCTGCTTTTTGTCCCAGAACGGTATGCGCCGCCAGACAGTATTCGCACTGATTCTGGTTAGCTATGGCAACTGCAATCTGCTCCCCCAACTTTGCCGGGATAACACCATTGCCCAGTGCTGCAAATGCAGACCACATGCTTTTGAGTGCTGCACTGGAGTTGGCGACAGCACGGAACATATTTGGCGTGTTGCCAAAAGCGGTATTGATGTCACTCAAAATGGCATGACGTGTACCGGAGGTTTCTTTGAGATTGACGAGTTGAACGTGGAGCATGGTGATTCCTTTCGGGTTTGCGGTTTTGACTTACTGATTGATTTTGCCAGGCAGGCTTAAATTGCCTGAGGCGACTTTGAAAACATTGGTGACGCAAAGCAGTGGGGCATGGACACTTGCATTTACGCGCAGGGCAGCCGTGACACCATCGAAACCGGCGGTTTTAATGATTTCGATATCATCAAAAGGCACCCGCACTTCCAGCGTCTTGCCTGTGAATGTAGGGCTCCAGCCGGGGCTGTCTATGAGTATTGGTAAACCAGGCCAGGTTTTGGGTAGGCGGGGTTTGCTACCTTCGGGAATATCAACCACCTTTAGCGCATCTTTGCCACAAGCCTGGTCAGGCTGCAAGACTACCCAGTGCGAATGCCAGACATTGCCATCATTGCTGGGGTTACTATCACCGTTTTCATCAAACAGTGGGGTGTCATCAAAGTCAGGGTGGGAAGTGACAGCAAAAGCCAGGATGCCACTTTTAGGCTCGAAACCGACTACAGATGGGTCCAGAGTGGTTGGCCACACATAAGAGAAAACAGAACTGCCCGCGAGTTTGCCAGATTTGGTAGGCCTGGTTTTGCCAGCCTTGCCTGAGACGACAATATGAAAAATTGCCACATTACCTTCAGTCGTAATCTTGGTATGAAAAATATCAAAGGCAGGTTTGATCTTGTTGCTGGCTTCAGTTTGTATGCCGCCCTGATGCGCATGATCATGAGCCGTAGCCCATTGGTTTGCGCAAACCATCGCCAAGCACAGGCAGAGTTTCTTGTATCGGTGTTTCATGTTTATCTTTCAAATGTCATGTTACGGTTCTGTTTATTGGCACGCATTGTCAGGCTGATTTCTGTTGCCTGTACTATCCGCATCCGATGCAAGAACCACAGCATCAAATATTTAAAGTAGGAGTCCTAACAAATGGAACTAAAAAAATAGGCGATATGCCTTGGCTACCTCACTTTTTTCACTCCATCTCTCTCTGCTTCACCTCTATCTTTTTCCAGTTACTACGAATGATGTTGCTCGCTGTTTGTTGATGTTCTGGGCAGTCCAGTCGCAATTGCTCTTTGCGTAAAGGAGCATCAACCAGGGCGCAGTGGTGCGGCGCAAGTGCATTCTCATGCCTGTCAGGCATGAAATGCGCACACGTAACACAGGCGCGTATATCGGGGAAGTGCTCGGCTTGTTGTAATTTGCCTATCAGATTCAACAGACTGGTAAAAGTTTGTTCTTGTGCTGCAGGTGACAATTGTTCGATGGCTTCGCTGGCGAATTCAGTTGCACCAGCGATCTTTTTGACCAATGCATGACCTTCACCAGTTAGTTTCAGGGCGATGGCACGGCCATCGTCTGGAGCACGGGCCTTTTCTACCAGACCTTTGGCCGTCAATGAACTTACAGAGTCGCTGGCACTGGCCGTGCTGACGCCTAATTGCTCGGCTATCCATGACAGCCTGACCGCATCCTTACGTGCAGCCAGCATGTCTATGATATCGACTTGCGTAGGATTCAAACCTTCAGATGTGGCAAACTGCCAGGTACCGGAGCGTAATACGCCGGCGATTCTGGCAATGGCATCCAGTATGCGTTCACTGGTTGCTGGCGTTTCGTCCCAAGGGTGCTTGGCTGGATTTTTCATGTTGGCATTATGGACCAATAAAATGAAAGTGTAAAGGAGTCCTAATTAAAAATTTTGGACTGTTGCTTATTGTGGATTTGCCTGTTTCTCTCAAGTGGGTTTTATTAGTGCGGTCGTAACCGGGTGAATCAGAGGCTTAAATCATGTACTGAAGCTGAAAACACTTAATTTTTCTTCTGGTATGTTAATCCAATGGGTGCAGGCGTGTTTCAGCTTTTCTGGGTTGCCGTTAGTGTAAGCATCAATGCGAGGAATATCACCGTTGCTGGTGCTGGTTGTCAGGTCGCGCTCAACTAGCATACGTTGTATTTGGGATGCAACGGCTTTTCCGGTGTCAATGAGTTTGATGGGCTCGCTGTCTGGAGTATGCGCGGATGTGAGTTCTGGTATGAGGTCGGCTACAAAAGGGTAGTGAGTGCAACCCAGTACCAAGATATCGACATTTGCATCCAGCAAGGGGTTCAGATATTTTTTCAGCAAAAGCCTGGTTTGATCTGCATTTGCTTCGGCTTTTTCTATTTGATCGACCAGGCCTACACAGGCTTGGGGAATAAATTCCACACTGGTTTCAGCACTTAACTGTGCACTCAAGCGTTGATACTTCTCGCTTTGTATAGTGGACAGAGTCGCCAGGACGCCGATTTTCTTTGTCTTGCTGAGCCGACTTGCCGGTTTCAAGCCAGGTTCAATGCCAACAATGATAAGGTCTGGATAATGCAGCCGCAAATGGGTGATGGCTGCAGCGGTAGCCGTATTGCAGGCAACTACCAGAGCCTTGATTTTTTTGTTCAGCAAAAAATCTGTTGCGGCGATGCTGCGCTCCAGAATCTCAGCGCTGGTTTTGTCGCCATAAGGCGCAAAACCTGAATCGGCCACATATATCAATGCTTCATTTGGCAGGGTTTGGCGTATGTGCTGCAATACTGACAGGCCACCCAGGCCAGAATCAAATACCCCAATTGGAGCAGAGCGTGTAAATTTCGGCAATGCCATTGGGGTATTTATTCCTGCTTCAGTCAGCAATAGTCAGCAATAATCAAGATGCAATCAGGATGCGCTGACAGGGATGATGCCTATCTTCGCTTGCCATTCTTTTGGGCCAGTATTGTGTACGGATGTGCCGCTGGAATCAACCGCAACTGTGACTGGCATATCGACGACATCAAATTCGTAAATCGCTTCCATGCCCAGATCAGCAAAACCAACTACCGAGGCTGATTTGATGGCCTTGGAAACCAGGTAAGCTGCACCGCCAACTGCCATCAAATATGCCGACTGGTGTTTGCGTATGGATTCAATGGCGACCGGGCCGCGTTCTGCCTTGCCTATCATCGAGATCAGGCCGGTTTTTTCCAGCATCATGTCGGTAAATTTATCCATGCGGGTGGCAGTAGTCGGGCCAGCTGGGCCAACTGCTTCATCACGCACAGGATCAACCGGGCCTACGTAGTAAATCACGCGGTTGGTGAAATCGACAGGCAATTGCTCGCCCTTGGCCAGCATGTCCTGAATACGCTTGTGGGCAGCATCGCGGCCAGTCAGCATTTTGCCGTTCAAGAGCAAGGTCTGGCCTGGTTTCCAGGAGGCGACTTCTTCCTTGGTCAGGGTGTTCAGATCGACGCGCTTGGATTTTTCTGTATCAGGTGCCCAGCTTACATCGGGCCAGTCAGACAGTTTTGGTGGTTCTATGTAGCTGGGGCCAGAACCATCAAGAACAAAATGCGCATGACGGGTAGCCGCGCAGTTAGGGATCATGGCAACAGGCTTGGACGCTGCATGGGTAGGGTACATATTGATCTTGACGTCGAGCACTGTCGTCAAGCCGCCCAGACCTTGTGCGCCTATGCCCAGTGCATTGATCTTGTCGCACAGTTCTATACGCAATTCTTCCGTCTTGTTTTGTGGGCCACGTTGTTTGAGCTCATACATGTCGATGTCATCCATCAAGGATTCTTTGGCCATCAGCATTGCTTTTTCTGCGGTACCGCCTATGCCTATACCCAGCATGCCGGGAGGGCACCAGCCTGCACCCATGGTAGGTACAGTTTTCATGACCCAGTCTATCAGGGAATCAGAAGGATTCAACATGACGAACTTGGTTTTATTCTCGGAGCCACCGCCTTTGGCTGCGACTTTGACATCTACCGTGTTGCCAGGAACCAGCTCCATATGTACCACGGCAGGCGTGTTGTCCTTGGTATTTTTGCGTTCGAAGTGCGGGTCTGCGACGATAGAGGCGCGCAGTTTGTTATCAGGGTCGTTATACCCACGACGCACACCTTCATTGACAGCGTCGATGATCGAACCACTGAAACCTTCAAAGCGCACACCCATGCCTATTTTCAGGAATACATTGACGATACCGGTATCCTGACAAATCGGACGACGGCCTTCTGCGCACATGCGCGAGTTGGTCAGGATTTGTGCAATGGCATCTTTTGCTGCCGGGCTTTGCTCTGCCTCGTAGGCGCGCGCCAGATGGGCGATATAGTCGGCTGGATGATAGTAACTGATGTATTGCAGCGCTGCGGCTACTGATTCGATCAGATCGTCTTGCTTGATGACTGTCATGATATGGCTCTTGGCTAGGTGAAGAAAAACTTTATAGCTGATTACTTTGTATGCTTGCGCAATATTCTAGGGATTAATGCTTACTGCCCGCTTGTGCAGTTCTTGTCATGATTTGGTCGCAATGGGCAATAGCCAAGGCAGACAGTAAAAAGACGATGTGAATGCAAGTCTGTGCAATGATCGTTTCCGGCTTGTAATTTGCTGCATTGATAAATGTTTTCAGCAGATGTATCGATGAAATGCCAATGATCGCCATCGCCAGTTTTACCTTGAGTACTGATGCGTTGACGTGGGACAGCCATTCTGGTTGATCAGGATGTCCATCAAGCCCCAGGCGTGAAACGAAAGTTTCATAGCCACCGACAATAACCATGATGAGTAAGTTGGAAATCATGACTACGTCTATCAGACCCAGTACAACCAGCATGATGGTGGTTTCCGTCAGTTTTGTTGGCCGGACACCGCCACTGGCTACCGCATCAATAATATGCTTCAGGGCTGCTTCATTGCCCATAGCAGCGCCGATCAAATCTACCAGTTCTACCCAGAAATGAAATACATATACGCATTGCGCAAGTATTAATCCCAGATAAAGTGGTAATTGCAGCCAACGGCTAGAGAAAATCAAGCTGGCAAGGGGAGAAAGTTTTGCTGAAGTTGCTGGTTTGTTCATGTCGGCAATCGTTGGTGAAAAAGGCAATTTTTAATGGTAGCCGGTATTTTACATGGGCAAAGCCCAGTCGTGTAGCTCAGGTGATAAAGACAGGTATGTAGTGGTGATGCAATGGTATCTTTGTGGTATCATTTTCTAAAAGAGCAAGCGTAAGGCTTGAGTAAGTCTGCAAGTTTAAGGTTTGCCTTGAGTTTGACTGTTAAAGTCTGGCGCGATGTCAGGTTTTTATAGGGCTGTATGAGATAGTGGCAAGGGTGTTAATCACCTGCTCAGGTTCAACAGAAGAGAAGATTTCAATCAAACGATAACAAGCTGGAGATACAAATGTCTGACCTCAACACTGCGCAAGCAGAAGCTAAAGCAGAATCTCGCGTTTTTTACCCACCGGCAGCATTTGTTGCTAATGCCGCTATCCCTAGCATGGATGCCTATAACGCACTATGCAAGGAAGCCGAGCAAGATTATGAGGGCTTTTGGGCGCGTCTTGCTCGTGAAAACCTGCACTGGCATAAGGATTTCAGCACAACGCTGGATGAATCAACCGCACCCATGTATAAATGGTTTGAAGATGGGTTGCTGAATGTGTCCTACAACTGTCTGGATGTAAATCTGCAGAACGGCAATGCCGACAAAGTGGCGGTGATTTTTGAAGCAGACAGTGGTGAAGTTAGCAAGGTGACTTACAAGGATTTGCATGCAAAAGTCTGCCAGTTTGCCAATGGTCTGAAGTCACTTGGGATCAGCAAAGGTGACCGTGTCGTGATTTACATGCCCATGTCGGTTGAGGGCATCGTGGCAATGCAGGCTTGCGCCCGCATAGGTGCGACGCATTCAGTAGTATTTGGCGGTTTTTCTGCCAAATCCCTGCAAGAGCGTATTGTTGATGTGGGGGCAGTCGCCGTCATCACGGCTGATGAACAAGTGCGTGGTGGCAAGCATTTGCCCTTGAAATCCATTGTTGATGAAGCGTTAAACTTGGGTGATTGCGAGAAAGTAAAAAGTGTCGTTATCTACAAACGTACAGGCGGCAATATCAATCTTGCAGACGGACGCGATGTTTGGATGCACGATCTGGTAGCAACGCAATCAGCAGTATGTGAACCTGAATGGGTGAGCGCCGAGCATCCATTGTTTATACTGTACACATCTGGCTCCACAGGCAAACCAAAAGGCGTGCAACATTCATCGGGCGGTTACTTGTTGTGGGCCATCCTGACGATGAAATGGACCTTTGACATCAAGCCTTCAGACGTGTTTTGGTGTACTGCTGACATAGGCTGGGTGACTGGTCATACCTATATTACCTATGGCCCTCTGGCTGCCGGTGCGACTGAAATCGTGTTTGAAGGTGTGCCAACCTTCCCAAATGCGGGACGTTTCTGGAGCATGATAGAAAAACACAAGGCCACCATTTTCTATACTGCGCCGACAGCGATACGCTCACTGATCAAGGCTGCAGATGGTGATGCGAGTATTCATCCAGATAAATTTGATTTGTCATCCTTGCGCTTGCTCGGTTCCGTAGGCGAGCCTATCAATCCTGAAGCCTGGATGTGGTACTACAATAATATTGGTCGCGGCAATTGCCCTGTAGTAGATACTTTCTGGCAGACTGAAACAGGTGGGCACATGATGACACCATTGCCTGGTGCAACGCCTATGGTGCCAGGTTCTTGCACCTTGCCATTGCCAGGCATCATGTCAGCTATTGTCGATGAAACTGGCTATGATTTGCCTAACGGGCAGGGCGGTATTCTGGTGGTGAAGCGTCCATGGCCTTCCATGATACGTACTATCTGGGGTGATCCTGATCGTTTCAAGAAGAGCTACTTCCCTGAAGAGTTCGGTGGCAATGTCTATCTGGCTGGCGATGGCGCAATACGCAATAAAGATACTGGTTATTTCACTATCACTGGCCGCATTGACGATGTGCTGAACGTATCCGGTCATCGCATGGGCACGATGGAGATTGAATCTGCCCTGGTGGCCAATCCTCTGGTGGCAGAAGCTGCTGTGGTTGGCAAGCCTGATGATACTACCGGAGAAGCGATTTGTGCTTTTGTTGTATTGAAACGCACACGTCCAACTGGTGATGAAGCAAAACAAATTGCGACGGAATTGCGCAACTGGGTAGCAAAAGAAATTGGCCCTATCGCCAAACCAAAAGAAATCCGCTTCGGTGATAATTTGCCCAAGACACGTTCTGGCAAGATCATGCGCCGCTTGTTGCGGGTATTGGCCAAGGGTGAGGAAATTACTCAGGATATTTCAACACTCGAAAACCCAGCTATTCTGGAGCAGTTGAAACAAGCGCAATAAATTGGGTTTAAATCTATAAGTTAAAAAAATGGCGCTGCAGTGCAGCGCCATTTTTGTCATCGCGCCTGGTTAGCGATTGGTGCGGGACATATGTACGAGGCGTTCAAACAAATGCACGTCTTGTTCATTTTTCAGCAAGGCACCATGCAGGGGAGGGACGGTGGCTTTATTGTCCTTGCTGCGCATGGCGTCTACCGGAATATCTTCTGCCAGCAAGAGTTTCAGCCAGTCTATGAATTCAGAGGTGGAAGGTTTTTTCTTGAGGCCTGCAACGTCGCGGATTTCATAAAAGGTTTGCAGCGCCTGTGCCAGCAAGTCGGACTTCAATTTTGGGAAGTGGACGTCAACAATCTTTTGCATCGTTTCCTTGTCAGGGAATTTGATGTAGTGGAAAAAGCAGCGACGCAAGAAGGCGTCAGGCAATTCTTTTTCATTGTTTGAAGTGATGATCACTAGCGGGCGGTGCCTGGCGCGTACCATTTCGCGGGTTTCATAGACATAAAACTCCATGCGGTCAAGTTCACGCAGCAAGTCATTGGGGAATTCTATGTCTGCTTTATCGATTTCATCGATGAGTAAAACGACTGGCTCATCAGCAGTAAAGGCTTGCCACAACACACCTCTGATAATGTAGTTATGAATGTCTTTGACACGTTCATCACCCAGTTGGGAATCGCGCAGGCGAGAGACTGCATCATATTCATACAGGCCTTGCTGTGCCTTGGTGGTAGATTTGATATGCCATTGCATTAAAGGCATATTCAGGGCGGCAGCAACTTCTTCGGCCAGCATGGTTTTGCCGGTGCCCGGCTCACCCTTGATCAAGAGCGGGCGTTGCAGGCTCAGGGCAGCATTGACTGCCAGTTTCAAATCGTCTGTGGCGACATAATTGTCAGCGCCGTCAAAGCGCAAGGTATTTGGAGCTTGGGTCATGGGTATCGGCTCAGCGTGTTTGGTTACATAAAGGTGTAAAGAGTATAAGCGAGAACTGATACTCTTGTGAACGACTGTTCTTTTTCACTTGCAATCGAATTCGGAGGACGTTAAATTTTGCATTCGCAATTGCATAAATGCAGCTTTTTCACCCCTTGACAGGGGGCTGATGCCAGGTTTTTTGCGCAAATTTGATTGTAATCAGCTAAAATACTGAGTTATATCAAAACGCTATATTTATTGATCTGCCTGCTAATTAATAATCGCTCATATGAAAAAATTGTTTGCACTCCTCGCTTTGGCGAGTCTCGCTCAAGCTGCTACGGCAGCAGATCCAGTTGGCAATCCTAAAGATGCTGCTGAAAAGAAAATCGCGATGTGTATCGGTTGTCACGCTATTCCAGGGTATAAAGCGACTTTCCCTGAGGTATACCAAGTACCCGTGATAGGTGGTCAATCTGCCAAATACATTGAGAGTGCCTTGAAAGCCTATCAAAAAGGTGATCGTAAACATCCTTCCATGCGCGGCATTGCTGGTAGCCTGACAGATCAGGATATTGCAGATCTGGCAGCATACTACTCACAACAAAAATAAGAATAGGATAGCATCATGAAGAAAAATCTGTTGATGGCAACTTTGTTGTCTAGCCTGTCTTTCGCAGCTTATGCTGGAGGTAATATTGATGCGGGTAAAGAGGCTGCAAAGAAATTCAATTGCGCATCTTGTCATGGCGAAAACTACTCCAAACCTTTGGACCCTTCTTATCCAAAGCTGGCTGGTCAGCATGCGGACTATCTTGCCCAGGCTTTGTACGCTTATCAGCGTGGAGCCGATGGCGCTTATGGCCGCTCTAATCCAACCATGGTCACGCAAGCCAAAGCTTTATCAAGCAAAGACATACAAAATATTGCAGCCTACTTGCAAAGTTTGCCAAGTGAGCTTGTGTTGAAGAAATAAACTTTTGCTTGTATGAAAAAGCCACGAATTATCGTGGCTTTTTTTATATCTTCTGTTTCGTTTAATGGGTAAGGAATAGCTATCCGCATTTCTCTAGTCGAAAAAAAACCGACCTGAAGGTCGGTTTTTCTTAAGTAATTAAAAATTACTTGGAAGCAGATGCGGAAGCTGCTGCTGGAGCGGAAGCTGCTGCAGATGCTGCAGGAGCTGCGCCAGATGCTGCTGCTGCGTCAGATGCTGCTGCTGGGGCTGGAGCTGCTGCTGGAGCTTCTGCAGGTGCAGATGCTGGAGCTGGAGCCGTTGCAGATGCTGCTGGAGCGGATGCTTCAGGAGCTTTTTTCTCGCCGCAAGCAGCCAGAGTCAATGCCAACAGGGAAACGAGCAAGAGTGATTTTTTCATGTTTGTACTTTCAATAAATAGATCAAAAAAGAAGATCAAAACGTTGCGATGAATAATTACCGGTAATTATCGCTCTATAGGTTAATTCGCGAGCTTCTCGCCAAAACGACATTCGGCCCCTACGAAAGTTTCCTAACCCGGAATTATAATGATTTTTCCATTAATGGAATAGGCATAGATGCATTTTTGCACTCAAATCAGTCATTATTTCTAGCTAAGTAGCTAATTTTAGTGGGGATTTTCAGCTTTTTCTTGAAAATGCGCCATTTACAGAAAGAAAATTTTCTTTCATATTTTAGAAATATGGCGCATTGCAGCATCCCTTAACGTATTTCCAGCCAGCCGTCTTCATACCAGAGGCAAAATGTTTCTAACGCATCTGCGGAAATACTCGCCAAATCAGCGCCGTCGAGTTCTCTTTGATTTGCTAATTTGCTCAGACAGATTTTGTCCTCTTTACCAACAGCGAATGATTCACCATTGATGAAAATATGTTTTCCTTTGTATAACATCAGGGATTTGCGCGATAGCCTTACGCCATTTTTCAAGGCCGACTGATGGAAGCGTTTAGGTGCCAGCGGTTTTTCGGGTCCACTGAAGAACACACTAGGTTTTGGTTCTGTCAGGTGTTCACCCAGGAAAATGAGTATGTCATCATCTGTAAATTGAATCTTGGCAATCTCTTCAGCAACTTGTTCCAGCATTTCATTGCTAATTTCTGCCGGTTTGGCGCTGACTTTCAGGTCTGGATCTGCGTATCTTCCTGGCAAGTCTATCGAGTCCGACATGAAGTGCAGGAAGGATTCACCCAGTTCCTGGTACGAGGGGGCACGAAAACCTATGGAGTAAGTCATGCATTCGCCTATGGCAATGCCATCGTGGGCATATTTGGGCGGCAGGTAAAGCATGTCGCCCGGTTCCAACACGAATTCTTGCTCTGCCTTGAAGTTGCGCAAAATCTTGAGGGGCATGCCATCAATCAGCGTAAGGTCTTTCTGCGCGCCAATGCGCCATTTGCGCTGTCCATGTGCCTGCAGAAGGAACACATCATAAGAATCAAAATGGGGGCCAACGCCGCCGCCATCGGCCGCAAAGCTGATCATCAGATCGTCAAGCCGGCTGTCAGGTATGAAGCGAAATTGCCTCAGCAAAGCATCTGCCTTGTCATCGTGTAAATTCACACCCTGTACCAGTAGCGTCCAGTCTTTCTTTTCCTTGATGGGTATGCTAGCTTGTGGGCCAGACTTCATTTCCCAGTGCTTGTTGAAGAAGCTGATGAGCCTGGATTCAACATCGTCACGGCCAGCCATGTCAAATAGCTCAGCTTTTGGGATCAGGGGTTGGAAGCCAGGGATAGCCTGGCGTATCAGCAAAGGCTTCTTGTGCCAGTATTCGCTGAGAAATTCTTCTGCTGTAATGTCGCCCAGCAGGGGCAGGAGAGTGGTATTTTTTTTCATGCCCGCATTATAGGCTGCGGCAAACGACTCGACTAGACAGGTATAATCTCAGTGCAAAATAAATTTTTAAGGAATTGCTATGAAGATAGGCAAAAATTCAGTTGTTACTGCAGTCTATACCTTGAAAGACGCGCAAGATAACCTGATAGAAGAAGGTCAGGAGCCTATGGTGTACCTGCATGGCGGGTACGATAACGTGTTTCCCAAAATAGAAGAAGTCCTAGAAGGCAAGGAAAAGGGCTTTAGCACCATTATCCAACTCAATCCCGAAGACGCCTTTGGTGATTACGATGCAGCTTTGGTGAAAGTGGAGCCACGCGAACGCTTTCCGTCACCGCTGGAAGTTGGCATGCAATTCGAAGGCATGCCAGAAGAATCGGATGATGAGGCTGACGAAGATAACGCGCATATTTTTACAGTCACAGATATTGCCGATGATAAAGTTGTGCTTGACGGCAATCACCCCCTGGCTGGTATCGCCTTGCGTTTTAGCCTGACAGTTGAGGACGTGCGTGCGGCTTCGGAAGAGGAAGTCGCTCATGGTCACGTCCATGGTGCACACGGACATCATCATGATGACGATGAAGATGATGAAGGTATGGGCGATGAATATCGCAGCCATCCTTTACACTAGGTCTGATTTAAAAATGCCGCTGAATGATCTCCGCGGCATTTTTTCTTTCTGGAACTTGTCTTAATCAGCCCTTGTTTGCCAGGTTCTTCAATTCATATAAGGCAGCCAGCGCTTCTCTGGGCGTCATGCTATCAGGATCCATGGTTTCAAGAGTGTCCAGTAGTTCGGTATTGACGGGATCTGGTTCAATAACTTCTACTTCAGGTGCGCCAGCTGCGGAAGAGAATAAATCAAACTGTGGCGTCGATTGTAGTGATTGTGCTTCCAGGTCTGTCAGGTGCTTGCGGGCAGCACGGATAACTACCTGAGGTATTCCCGCAAGTTGTGCCACCTGCAAACCATAGCTTTGTGAAGCCGGGCCTGCCTGAACTGCGTGCAGGAAGACGATGTTTTCCTTGTGTTCTACCGCCGACAAATGCACGTTTTCTGCTGACGGGTGCACTTCAGGCAGTTGCGTCAGTTCAAAATAATGCGTGGCAAACAGGGTATAGCTCTTGGAAACCTGTATCAGGTGCTTGGCAATTGCCCAGGCCAAAGCCAAGCCGTCAAATGTCGATGTGCCGCGACCCACTTCGTCCATCAATACCAGAGAATGGTTAGTCGCACCATTTAAGATGGCTGCTGATTCTGTCATTTCCACCATGAAGGTAGAGCGGCCACCTGCCAGGTCATCAGCCGCACCTATACGCGTGAAGATGCGGTCTATCGGGCCTATCGTCACTTCGGCGGCAGGTACATAACTGCCAACGTAGGCGAGCAGGGTGATCAGGGCAACCTGACGCATGAAGGTTGATTTACCACCCATGTTAGGGCCGGTGATCAGCAATAATTTACGCTCGGCAGAAAAATCGCAATCATTGGCGATGAAGCGTTCTATCTGGTTTTCGACAACAGGATGGCGGCCCTGGACAATATGTAGAGTTGGCTCACCCACCAATTGCGGCGCGCACCAGCTATTCCTGGTTGCATGCTCAGCCAGGCTTACAAGGGTGTCAAGTTGTGCTATTGCATTCGCTACCCTTTGCAATAGCGGGACTTGCGGCAACAGATCCTGCAACAGGCGCTCATACAGCATTTTTTCGCGCACCAGGGCACGCTCCTGAGCTGACAATGCTTTATCTTCAAAGGCTTTCAATTCTGGTGTAATGTAGCGCTCAGCATTTTTCAATGTCTGGCGACGGCGATAATTATCCGGCACCTTATCGCTTTGACCGTTCGTGACCTCTATGTAAAAGCCATGGACACGATTGTATTCAACGCGCAGATTGGCAATACCAGTGCGTTCACGTTCAGACGCCTCCAACTCGATCAGGAATTGCCCGGCATTTTCTGATAGCGCGCGCAATTCGTCCAGTTCGGCATCAAAGCCACTTGCGATCACGCCACCGTCGCGCACCATGGTCGCTGGTTGCAGCATCAAGCCACGCTCCAGCAGATCCAGGCATTCTGTCGGTGTATCCAGATCAGATAGGACCTTGGTTAGCAGACTGGTTTGATTATCTGCAATGCATAGGCTCACATAATTGCGCAGGCCAGGGAGGTTTTGCAGGCCATCGCGCAGCGCAGACAAATCACGCGGTCGTGCAGATTGCAGGGCGATACGCGTTGTAATGCGTTCTATGTCAGGGATGGCCTTTAAAGTAGTCGCCAGGCCATCGGTAGAATCTGCCTGTATCAGTGCCTTGATTGCATCATGGCGGGCTCTGGCAACCGCCTGATCGCGGCGTGCATGATGCAGCCAGTGACGTAACAGGCGTGAGCCCATAGCAGTGCGACAGTGGTCAAGCAAAGAAAACAGGGTAGGTGATTCTTGTCCGCGCAAAGTCTCAGTCAATTCCAGGTTGCGTCGCGTCGCGGTGTCCAGGCCTATGAATTCATGCTCGCTTTCGACATTAAGCGTATTGACATGCTTGAGACCACGGCCTTGCGTGCTTTCTGCATAGCGCAACAAGGCACCAGCTGCACCCAGGGCGGCATTCAGGTTTTCTACGCCAAAGCCTGTCAATGAGGCGGTGCCTAGTTGATCTTGCAGGGCTTTTTGCCCTTGCTTGACATCAAAATGCCAGTCGGGCAATTCTGAAAATTTACCTGGCAGTTCCTTGTAGTGCTCGTCCAGTAAAAGTGTCCCAGCGGACAGCAATACCTCAGCAGGACTGATACGCTCCAGCTCTTGCTGCAGTCGTTGTGGCAGGGATTTTTCGTCGGTCGATATTTCCATCAACTTCAAGGCGCCACTGGCCAGTGATAGCCAGGCCAGACCTATGCTGACCGTTTTTCTTTGTTGCAGCATGCACAGTGACAGCAATGGACGGTCAGATTTCTCTGGCAGCAAATCAGTATCAGTCAGTGTACCTGGCGTGATCACGCGCATGACTTTGCGTTCTACAGGCCCCTTGCTGGTTGCAGGGTCGCCTATCTGTTCGCAGATAGCGGCTGATTCACCTATCTTGACCAGCTTGGCCAGATATGGTTCCAGTGAGTGAAAGGGCACACCCGCCATCTTGATTGGTTCGCCGCCAGAACTGCCGCGCTGGGTCAGGGTAATACCTAACAAGCGCGATACTTTCTCGGCATCGCCAAAAAACAGTTCATAAAAATCGCCCATGCGATAAAACACCAGGGTTTCCGGATAGTCTGCTTTTATTCGCAGATATTGGGTCATCATCGGAGTGTGTTGTGTTTCTTTTGCGGTCATAAGACTTTGATTTTATTGGTTTTGTTTTCTTGTTTTTGCTTGCTGAAGCGCTGGAAATTATATCCAGTCAGCTCAAATTTGGTGCGCACCATATCATAGACGATTGCCTTGGTCTACGGTTGTCGGGCTTTATTGTTGATATCAATAACTTACAGGCCGCACAATTGGCAGGTAAAAAGCAAAATCTGTCTTAGATATTGTTAAAATGAAAAAATCTGATTGTAGCAATATCTTCCTTAATATCGAAAGGGCAAAGACTGATGGCGAATGAGTTTATGTACGGGCAAAGCACTGCTCTGATTGTTTTTCTGCTTCTGGCGAGTATGCTGATTGCCAACGAGCTTGCGTATAGAAATGGCTTGCGCAAACAAGCGCTGGCGAATGATGCTGCCAAGTCGCAGATCAATACTTTGCAGGCTTCCATGCTGGGCTTGCTTGCCTTGTTGTTGAGTTTTGCCTTTTCTCTGGCGCTGCAAAGGTTTGATGAGCGTAATCAATCGGTAGTGAGTGAAGCAAATGCGATTGGGACCACTTATTTGCGCACTCAATTGTTACCCGTCAGCATACGCGAGCAGGCGCAGATCATGTTGAAGCTCTACATAGACCTACGAGTAGAGGAAGGGCAGGTCAGTCTGGCAGATGTAGAAAAACGTGATGCCTTAATAAAAAAATCTAGCCAAATCTCGGATCAGTTGTGGGCGCTCGCCATGAAGTCAGTCGAGCTTGATAAGAGTGCTGTGACCACTGGCATGTTTGTACAGTCGTTGAATGACACTATCGATGCATTTGGTAAAAGGGATGCGGGCTTGCAAAGACATGTGCCTGAGACAGTTGTGTTGCTCTTGCTGATCACAATTATCATTACAGCTGCGACGATAGGCTATGCCTCTGGTCTGACTGGGCAAAGGGCTGCCTTTGCGACCTTGGCATTACAAATACTGATTAGCATGGCTGTATTCTTGACAATAGACCTTGATCGCCCTCGACGAGGTTTTATACAAGTTAGCCAGACGAGTATGCTGAGTTTGCAGCAGGCGATTCATGCAACGAATAAATGAATATTTATAAAACACTAAGGGCCAGAATGGCCCTTAGTGTTTTTAACCTGCTTAAACGCGGATGTTAACCGTTGCCACGACTACCAGACCTGCGCGGAGCAGATTGTTTTACTGCTGGCCTTGGGCCCGCCGGACGAGGTTTGGCACCCTGCGGTGCAGCAGCTTTGCCTGGTGCACGGGCTTGCTGTCCCCGGCCATCACCGGCGGGGCGTTGACCACGGCCTGATGGCTGACTTCTGCCGCCTCCGCCACCACGGTGATCAAAGCTGCGCAACTGAATAGGCTCTGCCTTGGCATGTGGGTCGGGGATGAAGCCATCAATGATCTCTTGCGGAATTTGACGTTTGATGAGCTTTTCTATGTCGGCCAGCAACTTGAATTCATCAACGCACACCAGGGAGACCGCTTCGCCAGTGGCGCCAGCGCGGCCCGTGCGTCCAATGCGATGCACATAATCTTCCGGCACGTTCGGTAAATCATAGTTGACGACGTGAGGCAATTGGTCAATGTCAATACCGCGGGCAGCGATGTCGGTCGCAACCAGTACAGTCAGGCTGGCATCCTTGAATTCAGCCAAAGCCTTTGTTCGTGCGGATTGGCTCTTGTTGCCGTGAATGGCCATGGCAGCAATGCCATCTTTGCCCAATTGTTCTACCAGTTTGTTGGCGCCATGCTTAGTGCGGGTAAATACCAGCACTTGTGACCATTGATGGGTCTTGATTAGATGCGCCAGTAAAGGATGTTTCTTGTCACGGTCAACCGGATGCACTTTTTGCGCAATGATTTCGACGGTAGAATTGCGCCGTGCCACTTCTATCATCGCCGGATTATCAAGCAGGCGGTCAGCTAGGGTTTTGATTTCGTCGGAGAAGGTGGCCGAGAACAACAAATTTTGGCGTTTGGCAGGCAAGATCGCCAGCACTTTTTTGATGTCATGGATAAAACCCATGTCCAGCATGCGGTCGGCTTCATCCAAAACCAGGATTTCAATGTTGCGCAGGTCTATCGTGCCTTGCTGATGATGGTCTAGCAAACGGCCAGGTGTTGCTACCAAAATATCGACACCTTGCTTCAGTAACTTGATTTGTGGATTGATGCCCACGCCACCAAAAATCACGCCAGAATTCAGTGGCACATATTTGCCGTAAGTATTGACACTTTCTTCTACCTGGGCTGCAAGTTCGCGTGTAGGTGTCAATACCAGGGCGCGGATAGGGCGTCTGCTGGTTTTATCTTTTGGTGCATTGGCTGACGTTGATAGTCGTTGCAAGATAGGCAGGGTAAAGCCGGCGGTTTTGCCAGTGCCGGTTTGCGCGCCAGCTAGCAGGTCGCCGCCTTTGATGACAGCAGGAATAGCTTGCAGCTGTATCGGGGTTGGAGAGGTGTAGCCTTGTTCCGTTACTGCGCGAACAATGTTCTCGGATAAGCCGAGTTCGTTGAATGATGCCATGTGGTTGTACTGTATTTCTTTATGATCGGGCTGATTTGCATCGGCCCGAAGAGAGAGGCGCCCCGGTCAAATAACCGGAGCGTGAGAATTTACTTTTTTGCGGAAAACGGTTGTAATGCATTGACCATCTGGGCAAATACTTTTGGTGTGCCAGCCAACACATCACCTTTATGCAGGTAGTCAGAATCACCGGAGAAGTTACCGACGATGCCGCCAGCTTCAGTGATAACGAGTGAGCCTGCAGCGATGTCCCAGGGAGCCAGGCCTTTTTCAAAGAAGCCATCAAGGCGACCACTTGCTACATAAGCCAGATCCAGTGCAGCAGAGCCTGGCCTTCTCAAGCCCTGGCATTTAGTCGTCATGACTTTGAACATCGCCAGGTATTCATCCAGACCAGACAGATCACGGGATGGGAAGCCTGTACCGATCAAAGCATCAGCCAGTTTGTCGCAACGGGTAACGCGGATACGCTTGTCATTCAGAAATGCACCAGCGCCTTTGCTGGCCGTGAACATTTCATTGCGTGTAGGATCGTAAATGACAGCTTGTGTAATCACGCCTCGCTGTTGCAGTGCGATGGACACACAATATTGTGGGAAGCCGTGGATGAAGTTGGTCGTGCCATCGAGTGGATCAATGATCCATACATTATCATTTTCGTCGTGCAAGTTAGCGGAAGCGCCTGATTCTTCAGCAAGAATGGCATGATCAGGATAGGCAGAAGTCAACACTTCAATGATAGCAGCTTCGGCAGCGTGATCGACTTCGGTCACGAAATCATTGAATTGTTTTTCTGTGACTTGGACACGGTCAAGGTCAAAAGATGCGCGATTGATAATGGTCGCGCCACGACGAGCAGCTTTTACTGCCGTATTCAGCATTGGGTGCATAAGGTTTCCGATAAAATGACAGCATGCAAACAACTATCCATAGAAAAGGATGCTGTCACGATGCTAGACAAAAATGATAAAGAGCGTGCGCAATTTACGTCCGGCAGCGATCCGTCTGGTTGATAATATGCACAACCAATACGTATAACCAAAACGACAACCGAATAAGAAATTAACGCGTGATACCTCTATTTTAAATGAACTTGCCTAAAACCGACACATCTCTTTTTCAGCGCATGCGCTTCATTCTCGTTGAAACTAGTCATCCAGGCAACATAGGCTCTGCTGCCCGGGCCATTAAAACCATGGGTTTTAGTGAATTGATCCTCGTAAAGCCGCGTTTTGCAGATGCATTGAAAAATCCAGAAGCAATTGCACTTGCCAGTGGCGCGCAAGATATACTCGACAATGCCCGCATCGTTGATCACATTGATGATGCATTGCAAGGGTGTGAATATGTGGCAGCAGTCAGCGCCAGATTGCGGGAGTTTTCACCCCCAATTCTTAGCCCCAGAGTATTTGCTGAAACCATGGTGCAAAGTCAGCATGCAAAAATAGGACTGATTTTTGGTAATGAACGGTTTGGGTTGCCAAATGACATTGTCATGAATTGCCATGCCTTAATCAATATCCCGGCCAATCCCGCTTATTCTTCATTGAATCTGGCGCAAGCTATACAACTCTTGTCCTATGAATGTCGTATGGCAACCGATACAGGCGAATTATTCTCAGGTAATATTGGTTTTCAAGGGCAATTGGCGGCAGTGGATGAAATAGACGGCATGTATAAGCATCTGGAGCAGGCGCTAGTTGCAATCGAGTTTTTGCATCCTGACAATCCCAAAAAACTGATGCCACGTCTGAAGCGCATGTTGTCACGGACGCAATTGGAAGTTGAGGAGGTAAATATTTTGCGTGGCATTGCAAGAAAAATACTAGACACTGCCAAGAAATAAATAACGCAGGAATAAAGCAGTCAAATTTCTGCTGAAACAAAGCATCAGCGGCTCAGTTTGTGTCTTTTTGACCAATTCAATAAACAGGATAGTCCGGGCTTTAGTATTGATCTTTTTGTAGTTTTCCTTCAAATTGATCGAAAATACATTAAGAGTTCGCCTTATTCCTAGGGAGTTGGGCGCTTGATTATGTTGTTGTAAATGATAAAAATGTTGAAATCAACAAACATTCTTACCATTGTTTGCGTTTTACAATTAGTTACGCCTTCAAGGATTGTTATAAAGCCAGTAAGATTGCAGTTAATATACATTCAGGAATAGCAATTGATTTTCTGGAGTAACGCATTTTCTTTCTGAGGTCATTATTATTTTTGTCCCATTCCGCCGATCGACGATATATCTGCTTTGCCTTGGTGCACTAGCATCTGGAGCAGCAGGGGATGCTTTTGCATTAGGGTTCAGCAATTTAACCGTACAATCTGCTTTGGGGCAGCAATTGCGTGCTCAGCTGGAATTGACTGGCAATGATGCGGCAGAGATTGAACAATCCTGCTTCAAGGCCAAGGTAGAAAGCCCAGATGGCAATTTGTTGGCTCCCGTAAATGTCACTCTGATTCAAAAGGGGAGCGCCCGCTTCCTGACTTTGGTGACGAGGAAAGACCTCTTGGAACCCGCCGTCAAGATCCTGGTGGACATGGGGTGTGAAATTCAATTGCATCGCGAGTTCCTGATTTTGCTTGATCCGCCTCAATTCGCGCCAACCTTGCCCGCTAGCGTTTCCAGTGCACCAAAAGTGGCTTCAGGCAATAAAGAGGCTATGTCGACAGGGCAGCAGGGCGTACAAATTTCACAAGCCTTAGAAAAAAATGGCCGCAGGAAGACCCGGCGTAATCCTGACGCGGGTGAAGTTGTTGCTGCTGAAGTGCCAATCACGAAAAAAAAGCTATCCAGACAAACCGAAAATAAAATCACTCCCCCACAGCAAATTGTTGAACAAAGGGATACGCTAAAGCTATCGGATGATCTGCCTATTTTGTCGCAAGGCTTGCGTCTTAGTGATCAGCTTTCTCTCGGTGGGGCACAATCCAATATTGAAGATTTGCGGGCAGCGCAAGCACAGCTTGCGGCCATGTTGCGGGATGAAAAACCCAATCAGATGCCTGTGGAAAAATTGCAAGGTGAGCAGCAGAAAATTCTCGGTTTGCAGCAAGAAGCGCAACAGCTTAAACGCCAGAGTCAGTTGGATAAGGTCGCTTTGGAAGAGGCCAGGGAAAACAGTTTTTCGCGCAATTGGGTGATAGGTTTAAGTGCATTCATCTTTGCTGGATTGGCTATCATCGCCTTTCTTTTGCTTTACGTCGGCCGCATGCGCAAAGAATTGGCGGCAAGCTGGTGGCAACAGAAAGAGCAAGTATCAGAGCCCGAGCCTAAAAAGAATATAGAAGAAATCGTTGACAGCATACAAGCATCTTATGGCCCGACAACGACAAGTGCCTTGTATCATGTGGGTGATGATGAGGAAGATAAGGCTGGAACCAGCAGGCCGGTAACTGCCCCGGTAAGAAAAGCTGGATCGGCTGCCAATCTTGGTAAACTTGAGACACCATCAATATTTAGCAAGGCCTATGTCCCGACTCTGGAAGACAGCAATAGCAGTACTTTTAACTTCTTTTCCAGTAAGGGCCAGTCGTCGGTTAAGGTAGAAGAGATATCTGATGTGACCCAAGAGGCAGAATTCTGGATTTCTGTCAATGATCCACAGAGAGCAATAGAAATCCTTGAGCCGCAGGCCGAAATAGACCATCCAGAGTCGCCAGTCCCATGGCTGTATTTGCTCGACTTATATCGGGTAACTTCTAGTAAGGAAAAATATGATGCCTTGCGCGATCGCTTCATCGTTTTTTTCAATGCAAATATCCCAGAGTATGAAACAGATCCTGCAACACTGCCGAGCAGGCAACTGGAAGATTTTGAACATTTGATGAACCGTATTTGCCAGATGTGGAGTAGTAACGACATCCTGCCCTTCCTTGAAAGCCTATTGGTGGACGACCGGGATGGCAAACGCATGGGTTTCGAGTTGCCAGTATATCGTGACATTCTGCTGCTCATTTCTGTCGCCAATGAGCTAGAGAAATCACCTGCATTACCAGGCATGGAAAGAAATCGGGGATGGAACAACGTTTCAGACTTGCCGGTAGAAGAAGAGGTTCTTGCGACCAAGGAAAACAGTAGTGAGTCGAATTTGATTAATTTTGAGACTATCGAGTTTCACAGGGAAAAATAGTCCGAACAGTTGCGTTTGAAGAGTGTCAGTCAGCAGGTTCAAAAAAGTAGGATTGCAGCAAATTATTTAAAATAGGTTAGGGACATATGATCAAACTTTGCGGTTTTGCTATCAGTAATTACTACAATAAAGTGAAATTGGCTCTATTGGAAAAGGCCATTCCTTTTGAGGAAGAGTTAATCTGGACAGCTAAGTCCCCAGATCAATTATTGCATTCGCCAATGGGTAAAATACCTTTTATTGTGACTGAGCATGGCTCCTTATGTGAATCTCAGGTTATCGTCGAATATCTTGAAAGCCGTTTTCCTGCACATCCTTTGATGCCGGCTGACCCATTTGCCGCTGCCAAATTACGCGAATTAATCGCTTTCATGGAGTTGCACCTGGAATTACCCGCCCGTGAATTGTATGCAGAGGCCTTCTTTGGCGGCAAAGTTACAGATGAAGTCAAGGCCAAAGTGGAAAAACAGCTAGGCCGTAGTATTCCCGCGTTTGCGAGCCTGGCAAAATTTGATCCATTTGTTGGCGGTAAAGAATTCACTTTGGCTGATTGCGCTGCAGTTGTGCATTTTCCTTTGGTGTCGATGGCGACCAAGATTATTTATGGCAGGGATTTTCTGGCAGAATTGCCTACCCGCGAATATGTCAAACAGATTTCTGAACGCCCAAGCATGCAAAAAGTCAATGCAGACCGTAAGGCAAATCAGGAATTGATGGCAAACCGCGCAAAATAGTCAAAGCTGCTGGCGCAACAAACAAAAGCATTGCACCAGCCGCTTGTGTTTATACAGCCCTGCGCATTTTTTGTACCGTATAAGTTTTGGCTTGCGTAGGCGGATCAACCAGCTTGACAATGGCAAAGGTGCAATTATCACCGCGACCGCTTGCGCGGTCTCTGGCTTTTCTTATCAAAAATTCTGAAGCCTGGCGTGGGCTGTTGGCAGCAACGGCTGCTGATAACTCATGATCTTCAAAGTAATGCCAGAGGCCATCTGAACATAATAAAAAGCTGTCATGCGCCTTCAATGGGGCATGTTCACCAAAGGTAATGTAAGGTGCAGCAGTGCTAGAGCCAAGTACATTGACCAGAATATTCGATAATCTGTGGGTTTTAGCTTCTTCTGCCGTAATTTTGCCTTCATCCACCAATTTTTCTACATAAGAATGATCTTTGGTTTTTTCGGCATAATTAGGGCCATCAAAGCGATAAAGGCGCGAGTCTCCAACATAAGCCCAAATGGCCTCCTGTTGCGGTGTAATAACTAATGCGACTACGGTACTATGTGGTTCTTTCTCAGATGAAACACCAGACAATTTAATGACGGTGTGTGCTTCATTGACGATATTTTCCAATAGGCTGCGAACATTATTTCCTGGGTAAAATTCATCAAATAATTGTTTTGCCGTGCGAACGACTTGCTCGGCGGCAAGTGCGCCACCGCTTTTTCCGCCCATGCCATCAGCAATGACTGCCATGACATAACCTGGCGCATGTGGTGCCGCAAAAAGTGCTGTGCGGTCTTGTTGTTCCTGCCGGTCACCGATATGTTGTCCGGTTCCTGCTTCGATCTTATATTGGCTCATACGTCTTGGTAGATTAAACTAACGGGATTAACCCAAAAATGGTCTTTCCTTAATTAAACTTTATTTTACTGCAACCAGAAGACTATGAGCCACCCAGAACAAATACTACAACGCATTATCGAGCTCGAGGTAGAACATAGAGACCTGGATGTGGTAATTGAGACCCTGATTAAAGATCCCTGCCACGATGAACTGCAACTGCGTCGCCTGAAAAAAAGAAAACTGCAGTTAAAAGATCATATTACTTTGTTAAGAATGCAGCTGACGCCAGATGTCCCTGCATGATTATCCACTTTTCCACGTCTTTGTAGTTAGTTTCTGATTGCCTCATTTTGACTGAATCACTCGCCACACCGAATGCAATTGGCATTCATGATGCTGAAGTAGAACATATTTTTGGCTTGACCGGACCATTGAGTGCCTCGGTGAAAGGCTATCGCCCGCGTCAGGCACAGACAGAGATGGCAAAAGCCATTGCCGATGCCATCGCCGGGCAAACAACCCTGCTGGCAGAGGCAGGCACAGGCACGGGAAAAACCTATGCTTATCTGACCCCGGCATTGCTGTGGGGTGGCAAGGTCATCGTTTCTACAGGAACCAAAAATCTGCAAGATCAGTTGTTTCTGCGCGATATACCAACCATACGTAAAGTATTGAAGGCACCAGTATCCATAGCCTTGCTGAAGGGCAGGGCAAATTATCTTTGCCACTACCATCTGGAAAGAACCATACAAAACGGCAGGCTCAGTTCGCGTGAAGATGTTGGCTATTTGCGTGATATAGGTCGTTTCATTAAAACAACAATGACTGGCGACAAGGCAGAGTTGGCGCGCGTGCCGGAAAACGCCTCAGTCTGGAGCCTGGTGACTTCGACCAAGGACACCTGCATGGGGTCAGAGTGCCAGTATTATCAAGACTGCTTTGTCATGAAAGCACGAAAGGAAGCGCAACAGGCAGATGTGGTCGTGGTCAATCACCACTTGTTTTTTGCTGATGTGGCCCTGAAAGATACGGGCATTGCAGAGCTGTTGCCGTCTGCAAATACAGTCATCTTTGATGAAGCGCATCAATTGCCGGAAACGGCCACCCTGTTTTTTGGCGAAACGGTCTCGACTTCGCAAGTGCTGGAGCTTTGCCGTGATGTGTTGGCAGAAGGTTTGTCACATGCACGTGACGGGGCAGAGTGGGCCAAGCTGGTAGCTCCTGTAGAGCGTGCAGCGCGCGATTTGCGCCTGGCTTTTCCGCAAGACATCGTACGCTATTCCATAGACCAGATCGCGCTTTCCAGCCCCTTCTTTGAAGCACTGGAAACCTTGAAATCCACGATGGATGAGATGATTGCGGTGCTGGAAAAGCAGGCAGAGCGCGCTGAAACATTGGAACAATGCCGGGCACGTTCCATTTTGCTGGCGGAGCAATATGAAAAATGGAATGCCGCAGATGATGGAAAATCTGGCGATTATGTTTTGTGGGTAGAGGCTTTTTCCACTTCTCTGCAATTGCACCGCACACCTTTATCAATAGCTCCCATATTTAACAAGCAGCGTGAAGGCGTGCCGCGTACCTGGATTTTCACTTCAGCCACCATGGCGGTCAAGAATGACTTCAGCCACTATGTCTCGCAAATGGGTTTGTGGGATCAGCCAGCCCGCACCTGGCCTAGTCCCTTTAATTATCAGGAGCAGGGCTTCTTGTATGTACCAAATGGCATGCCACAGCCTAACTCCTACGAATACATGGATGCGGTAATCGATGCAGCATTGCCCGTCATAGAGGCTGCCGGTGGCAAGACTTTCTTGTTGTGTACCACCTTGAAAGCAGTGAAACACAGCGCCGAGCGTTTGCGGGATGAGTTTCAAAAACGTGGCCTGGATTTCCCTTTATTCATTCATGGTGATGCAGGGCGAACTGAATTGCTTGATCGATTCCGTGCGGCGGGCAATGGTGTCCTTATCGGCAGTCAAAGTTTTTGGGAGGGGGTGGATGTGCGTGGCGATGCCTTGTCTCTGGTGATTATCGATAAACTGCCTTTCGCACCACCTGATGACCCTGTCTTGTCTGCCCGAATTGCGGCAATGGAGAAAAAAGGCCTGAATGGCTTCGTTCATCATCAATTGCCGGAAGCGATTATCAACCTTAAGCAAGGTGCAGGTCGCTTGATTCGTGACGAGGGTGATAAAGGAGTATTGATGATTTGCGATCCAAGACTGATCTCAAAACCTTATGGCAAGCGCATCTGGCAAAGCCTGCCAAGCTTTGCACGTACCAGGGAATTGGCAGAAGTGCAGGCTTTTTTCAAAAAAATCAGAAATCCCGGTTAAGCAAGAATTGCGCAGCACATTTGAGACACTTGCTGTACCTAGGTAAAAAAGCAGCACTGAAAACAGTGCTGCTTTTTGCTAAGTACCTGTTTACGATCTTACTGCGCGAGCGTGATCGGGGCTCATGTGCAGCTCAAAATGCTCATGTACTAGAGTGCATTCCGCTTTTTGCGCTGATCTTCACTCCGACGGAGCACGCTCGCTACAGATCGCAAACAGGTTCTAAGTCAACTGCACTTGGATTACCAGATACTTACGCGCTCGGTTGGTGCCAAGAACATCTTGTCACCTTCCTTGAGTTTGTAGGCATCATAGAAGCCAGGCATATTGCGCAAAGTACCGTTAGCACGGATTTCTCCCGGGGAGTGCGGGTCCGTTTTCAATTGCACTATCATCGACGCTTCTCGCATCTTGCCGCGCCATACCTGGGCAAAACCCATGAAGAAACGCTGATCACCAGTCAAACCACCGATCACTGGTGCAGGCTTGCCACCCAAAGATAATTTATAAGCTTTGTAAGCAATCGCCAGACCTGAGTTATCTGCAATGTTTTCGCCCAAAGTCAGTTCGCCATTGACGTTGTAACCAGGAATAGGGCTGAAGGCGCTATATTGCTTAACCAGCACTGCAGTTTTAGCAGCAAACTTTGCGTGATCTTCCTTGGTCCACCAGTCGCGCAAATTGCCCTTGCCGTCATATTGCGCGCCCTGGTCATCAAAACCATGGCTAATTTCATGGCCGATGACTGCACCGATGCCGCCGTAGTTGACTGCATCGTCAGCCTTTGCATTGAAGAATGGCGGTTGCAGGATCGCCGCAGGGAAGACGATCTCGTTAAGCTCTGGATTGTAATAAGCGTTGACAGTTTGTGGCGTCATGCCCCATTCATCGCGATCTACCGGTTTGCCCAATTTATTCAATTCAAATTGGGCAGCATACATGCGCGCATTACGCAAATTGCCTAAAGCATCTCCTTTGGTGATATTCAGGCCAGAATAGTCGCGCCATTTGTTTGGATAGCCAATCTTGGGCATGAAAGTCGCCAGTTTTGCCTGGGCTTCTTTCTTGGTTTCCGGGCTCATCCAGTCCAGAGTATCTATGCTTTGCTTGTAGGCCAGCAGCAGATTGCCAACCAGTTTTTCCATTTTGGCTTTGCTTTCAGCCGGGAAATGCTTGGCCACATACATCTTGCCTAAACTTTCACCTAGTGCTGAATCAGCCAAGCGCACGCCACGTTTCCAGCGCGGCTCTTGTGCTGGAACTCCGCGCAAGGTGGTGGAGTTAAATGCAAAGTTTTCATCGCTAAACTGTGCCGGGAGTTGACCCGCTGCAGAGCGCAAGATGTGCCATTTGAAATAGGTTTTCAGTTTATCGAGCGAAGTCTCTTGCAGAATTTTGCTCAAACCGGAAAGATAGCTGGGTTGACTGACGATAATATAATCGATCTTGCCTTTGACGCCGAGATCACTCAAATAAGCATTCCAGTCGTAACCTGGGGTAAGCGTATCGAGTTTGTTGATCTCGATTTTATTGTAAGCCTTGACTGGGTCGCGTAATTCAACCTTGGTCCATTGCACTTTGGCCATGTCAGTTTCCAGTGCCATAATGTCTGCCGCATGTTTTGCGGCATCCTTATCACCGGACATGGACAACATTTTTTCTATATGGGTCAGATACTTGGCGCGATACTCTTTCAATTTCGCATCGTCATTGTTGAGGTAGTAATCACGATCAGGCAGGCCCAGACCGGATTGGACAATGTCAAGGACATATTTGGTCGAGTCTTTATTATCCTGATGAATTTGCAGGTCATATGGTGCACCTATGCTGGCACGATTCAGCCAAGCCATCAAGCCAGGAATTTGTTTTTTGTCTGTCATGCCATCTACTTTGGCAAATTCAGCTTGCAAAGGTTTCAAACCCAGTGAGTCGATTTGGGCAGTATCCATATAACTTGCGTACATATCCCCTATTTTTTGCGCATCTGTACCAGGTTTATTTTTTGCTTTTGCCAAACCTTCGATTAGAGCATGCAAGCGCGGGATAGTCGCTTCGCGCAAGTCGATGAAAGCACCAGCAGAAGATTTATCAGAGGCGATTTCCGTGTTTTTTAACCAGCTACCATTCACATGGCGAAAAAAGTCATCTTGGGCGCGGACCGCGGCATCATTATGCTTGGAATCTATGCCGGACAATAAGACCGATGCTGCAGATGCTGTTTTCACTGGTTCTGCGGCTGTCGCGAGTTGACTGCCAACAGTACCGGCGATCATCAGCGCGATAGCGCTAAGTACTTGTGCTTTCACTTGGGGTCTCCTGGGAGTGAAGGTGAGGTTAAAAATAAGGCAACCGTCAAGGCTGCCCTGGAAATTGCTGCATTAAAGCTGTTGCAACAGTTCCCGAGCCTGAATAAGACTGCGAGAGTTTAACGAAGTTCGCCGGATTTAGTAAAAGTTTTAGATAATTTCTTCCACTCGATGACATGCCACGAGCCGGTTGTCAAAGGGACGCAATACAGGTATTTCTTGACGGCATCTTTCATTCGCATGGGGACAGCGATTATTGAAGGCACATCCTGGTGGTGGGGCCAGCGGTGAAGGCAATTCGCCGTCCAGCATCATCTTCTGTTGGCGCTGTGCCGGGTCTATCCTCGGCGTTGATGCCAGCAATGCCTTGGTGTAAGGGTGTAGCGGGCGCTGGAAAATACTTTGCTTGTCGCCATGTTCTACGGTTTTCCCCAGGTACATGACCAGAACATCGTTGGCTATATGTTCAACTACCGACAGGTTATGTGAGATGAACAGGTAGGCAACACCGTTTTGTTGCTGTAAATCCATTAATAAGTTCAAGACTTGTGCCTGAATAGATACATCCAGTGCAGAGACTGGTTCATCGGCGACGATGACTTCAGGATCAAGCATGAGTGCCCGGGCGATCGCTATGCGCTGCCTTTGCCCACCTGAAAACATATGAGGATAGCGCCCGTAATGTTCCGGACGTAGCCCCACTTGCGTCATCATCGCCCTGGCTTTTTCTTCCCGCTCTTTAGCTGACAGATGGGTGTTGATGATCAATGGCTCTTCCAGCATTGCACCGACTTTTTTCCGGGGATTCAAGCTGGCATAAGGGTTTTGGAACACCATTTGCACCAGAGGCCGCACTTGTTTGAGTGTGAGCTTATCTGCATGCGCAATATTTTTGCCACCCATCCACAACTCGCCACTGCTGGGTGTCTCTATCATGGTGATCTGGCGGGCTAGGGTAGATTTGCCGCAGCCAGACTCACCAACCACGGCCAGGGTTTTGCCTGCAGTCAGATGGAAAGATACGCCGTCCAGCGCCTTTGCCATTGCCTTGGGTTTGAGAAAGCCTTGCGACACTGCGTAATGCTTGGCCAGATTCTTTGCTTCCAGTAATACGGGAGTCGTAGTGGTATTTTGCATCATGCTGCCTGATCAATTTGTGGTGCTTGCCATCCATTCCCTGGCACGCCTTGCGCATCCAGAGGGAAGTGACAACGTACCTGGGCATTAGGCTGTCCTTGCAATTGCGGCCGGTCAGTTTGGCAGTGCTCAGTCGCATAACTGCAGCGCGGTGCCAGCAAGCAACCTGTTGGCCTGTCATAAAGGCCAGGGACTACGCCAGGTATGGTTTGCAGGCGCGCCTTGCCCAGGTTATGTTCAGGAAGGGCCGCCAGCAAAGCTTGGGTGTAAGGATGTCTTGGGGTATTGAATATTTCTGGCACAGTGCCAGTTTCCAGCACTTGCCCGGCATACATCACCACAACGCGCTTGGCAGTCTGTGCGACAACGGCCAGGTCATGGGTGATCAACATCAATGCCATGCCACGCTCACTCTGTAATTGCAGTAGTAATTCCAGCATTTGCGCCTGTACTGTAACATCCAGTGCTGTCGTTGGTTCATCCGCGATCAGCAGGCGCGGGTTGCAGGCGATAGCGATGGCGACCATGACACGCTGACTCATGCCTCCAGAGAGTTGGTGCGGATAGGCATTCATGCGCCTTTCCGGGTCTGGGATGTCAACTTGCTTCAATAATGCCAATGCTTTGGCGCGCAAGTCTTTTTCCTTGCCACCCTGATGCAGGCGCAGGGTTTCCATCAACTGAAAAGCCACGGTGTAGCAAGGGTTAAGACTGGTCATGGGATCCTGGAAGATCATGGCGATATCCTTGCCCAATAGTTGCCGTCTTTCTTTGTCCTTCATTTTCAGCAGGTCGCGGCCATCGAATTCCATTTGATCGGCACGCACACGTCCAGGGAAGTCGATCAGGCCCATCAGAGCCAGGGAAGTCACGCTTTTACCCGATCCTGATTCACCGACGATGCCAACTACTTCACCTTGTTCTATGAAAAGATCAAGACCATCAACAGCCTTGAATGGCTGAGTTTCCGAGCCAAATTCAACGCGCAAATTTTTAATATCCAATAATGGTTTCATGTTGAATCTTTGTTCAGCGTTTTAGCTTGGGGTCGAGTGCATCGCGCAAGCCATCACCCATGAGATTAAAGGCCAATACAGAAATCAGGATCGCCAGACCAGGGAAGGTGACAACCCACCAGGCGCTTTGTATGAATTCCATCGCACTGGCCAGCATAGAGCCCCATTCAGGTGTTGGGGGTTGCGCACCAAGACCCAGAAAGCCCAGAGCTGCAGCATCCAGTATCGCCGTGGAAAATCCCAGCGTAGCCTGCACAATGATGGGGGCAGCACAGTTAGGTAGTACGCAATTGAACATCAGGCGCAAATTGCTGGCGCCAGCTATGCGGGAAGCATTGACGTAATCTTTGTTCAGCTCACCACTGACTGCTGCACGTGTCAGTCTGGCATACGACGGCATGAGGACGATGGCAATGGCATACATCGCATTCATCAGGCCTGGGCCTAGTATCGCTACTACAGCGATCGCCAGCAACAGACTGGGCAAAGCCTGCAGGATATCCATGAAGCGCACGATGATGGTTTCCAGCATGCGTGCAAAGCGCCCGGTCCAGCTACGGGAAAAACCGGCGATCAAGCCCAGGGTGACGCCGACACTCATGGAAAGGGTAACTGATACCAGGCCTATGAACAGCGACAGGCGTGAGCCGTGAATTAAGCGAGACAGGATGTCGCGGCCAACCGGATCAGTGCCAAGCAAAAATTTGCCACTGCCAGTGGCGGCCCAGGCTGGCGGCGTAAGCGTGGATTCCCTGAATTGTTCTATCGGGGAGTGTGGTGCTATCCATTCTGCAAACAGCGCACAGAGACTGAGTATGCCCACCAGTACCAGGCCAATGACGGCACCACGGTTTTGTTTGAAATAGTGCCAGAACTCTACCAGTGGATGAGGCGGCGACAAGTTGGCCGTGCTCACTGCATTAGCTGGCAAATTAGTATTGCTCATATTTCTGCAATCAAATCTAATAAATGATGATGGGAGCGACGCATGATATTAGTGGCGTATGCGTGGATTGATCACGCCGTACAGCACGTCAACAACCAGATTGACGGTGATGACGATGGTGGCGATCAATAATATCCCGCCTTGCACAGTTGGGTAATCACGCCTTTGTATCGCTTCAATCAGCCACTTGCCTATGCCTGGCCAGGAAAAAATGGTTTCAGTCAGGATGGCACCTGCCAGCAAGGTACCTACTTGCATGCCAATAACAGTGACGACCGGTATCAAGGCGTTGCGTAAGGCATGTACCCAGACTACCCGCATCCATGACATACCTTTGGCACGTGCCGTGCGCACATAGTCTTCTTTAAGCACTTCCAGCATAGCAGAGCGGGTCATGCGGGCAATCACTGCCAGTGGGATAGTACCAAGGGCAATCGCAGGCAAAATCAGATGCATGACCGCTGATTTGAACGCACCTTCTTCACCTGACAGCAAGCTGTCAACCAGCATCAATCCTGTGACTGGCGGTAGATCAAACAGGATATCAATGCGGCCAGATACTGGCGTCCAGCCCAGTGTCACAGAAAACATCAGTATGAGCAAGAGTGCCCACCAAAAGATAGGCATGGAATAGCCAGTCAGCGAGGCACCCATGACGGAATAATCAAGGAAAGTATTACGCTTTAATGCCGCCAATATGCCCGCTGGCAAGCCCAGGACAACCGCAAAAATAATCGCACATAGCGACAATTCCAGCGTTGCCGGGAACAGTGTAAAGAACTCTTTGCTGACTAGCTCCTGAGTGATGATGGAGCGGCCCAGGTCACCTTGTATGACTTTACCCAGATAAGAAAAATATTGTTGATAGAGTGGTTGATCCAGTCCATAAAGATGCATGAGACTGGCATACCGCTCCGGATCCATGCCGCGTTCACCCGTCATGGCTTCTACTACATTACCTGGTATCAGGTGTATCAATGAAAAAACCAGCAGCGTGATGCCAAGGAAAGTGGGGATGACTACACCCAGGCGTCGAAAAATAAAACCCAGCATCGAAAAACCTTTTGCAAGCAAAATTTAAACAGGATAACAAACAATTTCAGCAGATCTGAAAACAACGCTCCAGATACAAAGGTGGCACCAATTTGCAAAAATTTTGCAAAATTGGCGCCACATTTCGGTATTACTTATTTATCCAAATCTACTTTTTTAAAATAATGATGCGCGGTTGAGTCCATTTTGAAACCAATCACGTTCTTGCGCACTGGTGTGTAACGCAAAGAGTGTGCCAACAAGAGCAAAGGCGCTTCTTCACGTACTATTTCTTGTGCTTTTTCGTAAAGCTTGGCTCTTTCAGCTTGCTTTGGTGTCAATTTGGCTTTTTGGATGAGGTCTTCATAATCCTTATTGCACCACCTTGGGATATTGCCCCCGCCTTTGACCGCTTCGCAGCCCAAAATTGGTTCAAAGAAGTTATCCGGGTCGCCATTGTCACCTGACCAGCCAAACATCATGGAATGATGCTCACCGGTCTTGCTACGTTTTTTATACTCAGTCCATTCATAGGTTGTGAGTTTGGTTTTGACACCGATCTTGGCCCAGTCTGCCTGTATCAATTCGGCCATGCGTTTGCCGTCTGGATTGTACGGACGCGAAACTGGCAGGTACCACATTTCAATTTCCAGGCCGTTCGCATAACCGGCCTTGGCCAGCAATTCTTTGGCCTGGGCAACATCATAAGGATATTCCTTGATCTTGTCGTTATACGACCACATGGTTGGCGGAATGACATTTTTGGCGACTTGGCCAGTGCCGGCATAAACTGACTTCAAGATCGAAGCACGATCAACGGCCAGATTCAAAGCCTGACGAACCAGTTTGTTATCGAAAGGTTTTTTCTCTACATTGAAGCCGACGTAGCCAATATTCAAACCTTGTTGTGAAAGCAGTTTGATATTTGGGTCATTCTTCATCAATTCCACATCTGCAGGTTTTGGCAAGGCCATGACATGACACTCACCCGCCTTGAGTTTTGCATAGCGTACAGAAGCGTCCGGCGTCACTGCATAAATCAGATTATCGATCTTAGGGCGACCATCCCAATAGCCATCATGTGCCTTGTAACGGATGATTGCATCTTTTTGGTAGGACACGAACTGGAAAGCACCTGTACCAATGATTTCTTTGTCGATTAGTTCTGGTGTTCCTGCAGCTTTCATTTTTTGCGCATATTCAGCGGAATGAACTGACATGAAGTCCATCGTTAGCGTGGCAAGGAAAGGTGCTTCCGGACGCTTAAGTTTAAAGCGCACGGTCAGGTCATCGACCTTTTCAAGCTTGTCGACGATCTTGGTTATGCCCAGATCCTGAAAGTAGGCATAAGTTTGCCCAGGTGTATTTTTGTGGAAGGGGTGATTTTCATCCGCCATGCGGTAAAAGCTGAAAAGTATATCGTCAGCGGTCAAGTTGCGACTGGGTTTGAACTTGGCATTGGTATGGAATTTGACACCCTTGCGCAGTTTGAAGGTGTAAGTCAGACCATCCGCAGAAATTTCCCATGACTCGGCCAGGGCAGGAGTGATATTAGTTGTACCCGTTTCCATTTCTACCAGGCGGTTATACATGGGCACTGAGCCTGCATCTGCCGTTGTTCCGGTAGTAAAGAATTGCGGATTAAAACCTTCTGGGCTGCCTTCAGAACAATATACCAAAGTCTTTGCTGCCATCGCTGCACCAGCGTGCAAGCCTGCAAATGCGCCAATGACAACCACAGCGCCAGTCTTCAACAGCCAATTACCTTTTTTCATCCAGACTCTCCACAGTGAATAAGAACCAGTAAAAATGACAAAACAATTGTGCCATAGCCGACCGCACAGATTTTTGTATTGTGCAGCAATTCGATAAGATTTGTATTATTTTGTTACACGCCCGAAGAAAATTTTGAAAATAAAACTGACAAACCTGAATGGCACTATTCAGTGGATTCTCTTGCAAACAAGATTTGCCCATTGTTGCAAATATGATGCATTGCCGCGAAGTAGCTATGCGCTCATGGCCATGGAACCAAAAGATATGTTATGCCGTCATATTGCTATATGAGTTCAACACATAAGCAGTAACAAAAATCATTATTTTCATAATTTCATGCACTCACATATCGAAAAAATTATCAGACCTGATGGCAAAGTATTAGAGGTTCTTGCAGAATTTCCTGCCGGAACTGGGCCTTTCCCGTTACTGATACTGGCACCAGGTTTGCGCTATGACATGTGTAGACCAGTCATTGCGCAAGTCGCCAGTCATTTACTGTCGCTGGGCTTCGCTGTATTCCGGTTTAACTGGGCTTTTTATACTGCTGATGCTGCGCGTGGTCAACCGAGTGAGGATTTGGCTGCTGAGTTACAAGACTTTAGCTTGGTGTTAAGCCTGGCAAAAAATGATAAGCTCATACAGCAACAGCGAATCTCTGTTGCCGGCAAGTCTTTGGGTTCCATCGTAGCCTGGCGTGTTTTTCGGGAGGAGGCATTGTTGAAAAACTGCGTCTTGCTGACGCCGCTATGTGTGGCCGATAAGTCCGGAGGGGATGAGTCGAGTATGGTGGAACAAAATTATCCAGATGCTGCGCAAGAGAACAGGCCCATCCTCATGCTTGCTGGAAATGCAGATCCCTATTGTGAGCTAGCCATTCTGCATCAATTTGCCGCAAGCACACTGACGAAATTCAAAATTGTCGCACTGGACGGTAATCACAGTCTGGAAATGCCAAGTGCTGATACGGTGACAGCGGCCAGCAAGTTTGATCGTAATATGCAATTGCTGGCCAAGCATATTGAGGAATTTTTGTTTGAGCAGGAAGATTCAAAGTGCAGCTAATCTATATGCTCAACCATTAATTGGACCCTGGTGACACCATTGTATTCATTGGCATCCAGCCTGAAGGCGACATGTACATTCTCAGGCAGAGTGTCAGTATGACCAAACCAGATTGCATCATATCTGAGCTTGTTTTTTTCCAGCACCAGTTTTAAATGACGCTCTTTTAAGACCCTTTGTGAAATCAGTTTAAAGTCATCGCAAAATATAGGGGGCGGGAAACCTTGGCCCCATACCTGGGTATCCAGCAGGCGGATAAAATCTGTCGTGTAATAGGCATCTTCCAGCGCACCATCTGTCTCCACGATGCGCTCAAGCTGGTGTGCCTGCAGCCAGCTTTTTCCTACAGATTCAAAAGCCTGCTGGAATGCAGGGAAATCTTCGGTGCGTATAGTCAAGCCAGCTGCCATCGCATGGCCGCCAAATTTTTGTATCAGGCTGGGTGCGTGTTTGGATACCAGGTCGAGTGCGTCGCGCAAGTGAAAGCCAGGTATGGAACGGCCCGAGCCCTTGATCAATCCCTCGCCACCGGGTGCAAAAGTGATTGTTGGGCGATAAAACTTGTCTTTCAGGCGAGAGGCGACGATACCAATGACACCCTGATGCCAGCCTTCATCAAACACGGTAATGGTATTGCTGTCTTGAGGCTGGAAATCATCAAGGTGCAGCAGGGCCACATCCTGCATCTCACGTTCTATGTCTTTACGGTCTGCATTGATGCCGTTCAGTTCCTGGGCAATTTGCCAGGCGCGGCCATCATCATCTGTGGTCAGGCATTCTATGCCCAGCGCCATATCAGCCAGACGGCCAGCGGCATTCAATCTGGGTCCTAACGCAAAACCAAGATCAAAGGGACTGGCATTGCGTGGTTCCCGACCAGCTACGCGGAACAAGGCCGCGATCCCGGCGCACATGCGGCCAGCGCGCATGCGTTTCAGGCCTTGCGCCACCAGGATGCGGTTGTTGGCATCCAGTTTGACTACGTCAGCCACCGTGCCTAGTGCAACCAGGTCCAGTAAAGTATCCAGCTTGGGTTGATTTTGCTGATCGAACACGCCACGTTGACGCAGCTCTGCCCGCAAAGCCAGCAGTACATAAAACATGACGCCGACTCCAGCCAGGTTTTTGCTGCGGAAGCCGCATTCGGGCTGGTTTGGGTTGACAATGACGGCTGCATCCGGCAAATGATCGCCAGGCAAATGGTGATCTGTCACAACGACGGCAATACCCTGGGCGTTCGCCGCTGCTACGCCATCCACGCTGGCAATGCCATTGTCGACGGTGACTATGACATCGGGCGACTTTTCTTTTTGCGTCAATGCGACGATTTCTGGCGTCAGGCCATAGCCATATTCAAAGCGATTCGGGACGATGTAATCGACATTCCCCCCCAGCATGCGCAAGCCGCGTAAGCCGACTGCGCAGGCAGTGGCACCATCACAGTCGTAATCAGCCACGATGACCAGTTTTTTGTTTTGTGCGATGGCATCCGCCAAAAACTTTGCGGCCTGGTCTATGTGCAAAAGCCCGGACGGTGGCAACATGGCATTCAACTCGGTGCTGAGTTCTTTCTCTCCTGTTGCGCCGCGTGAAGCATAAAGGCGTGCCAATACAGGATGCAGGCCACTCTGGCGCAGCATTTCTGATTCACGGAAAGGGCAGGGGCGTACTGTAATGCGTGTCATGAAATCGAAAATAAGTGATGTAATGAGGGTTTGACCCAGAATTTGCGTAAGGACCAGGGCGTCAAGTCAAAGCTGGCTATTTTGTGGGCGTCGCTGAAAACCAGCTTCAGACTGTGGATTTGCTTATTCTGTAGACCTGCTAGCAGAGGAAAAAACCAGTTTTTTTCCAGTTCCTGCATGTTGTCCAGCCATTGCGCCCAATCGTTATTGATCGCCGCTTCGCACAGATTGTCCAGCAAGACAGGTGCTCGTCCGTTCTCGACGGCAGGTTGATGCGGATATTGGGTGTAGTCTGTCGTAATACAAACTTGCTTTAGCGCCGGATTCAGACTCTGTGCGCCACCTGATATCCAGACGGAATTAATGACTTTGGCACCGCGCATTTCACGCTGAGCATTGATGTCATGGGTGAACCACTGCATCTGTATTTCATTTTGCAGTTTGCGCCAGGGGCGCTCAAATTCGCCTTTCGGCATCCAGATATCAATATTGTGGCCGCAAGCGGCATCTACCGTAGCTGTTTGCAGGTCTCCCCAGTCGTCAGCGCGCAAGAACCAGGTCTGCGCGTCACCAAACAAGAGTTGCAAGCCCATTTCTTCACAGCTTGCCTTGGCTTGTTCAAACAAAGGGCGGGATTCGGTTTCGCTGATATTCAGGCGTCGCTGATCTGTCAGTACCAGGTGATCACGGGCAATATGGATGTGAACGGGCTGCAGAATGAACCAATGACCAGCTTCAGGTGTCAGACCACAAGCGTTCATCCGGTTCCATGCTATGGCCGGGCTGTTGGCTTTTTCCTTTGGAGGAAACTGGTCGGCAAGCCAGTATTCATAACCAAGTGCGCGTGAGAAATCGTCTGTTGCCCGTGCCTGGGTACTGCCTGCGCAAGCGATTAACCTGGCTAATCCAGGTGTACGCATTTCTTTTAACAGGTCTTTGGCGATGTTTGCTGGCGGAATCCCGAAGGGGATTATCAATTCTAAATGGCTCATAGTGCTGTATTGTAGGGCAAACGTATGGCAAACTGCTGGCTGACTTCATAACAAGTGTAAATGCAGTGAAAAATCTCTCTTTTGAATGGCTGGTCGGCTTGCGTTATACGCGTGCCGGGCGGCGTAGTGGTCGTAATGGCTTTATTTCTTTTATCTCGCTGATCTCCATGGCGGGCATAGGGCTGGGTGTGGCAGCCATGATTGTTGTTATTTCTGTTATGAATGGTTTCCAGAAAGAAGTACGGGACCGTATGTTGTCCGTGCTGGCCCACGTTGAAGTATTTGATGCCAGCGGTGCTCTGCCTGATTGGCGTTCGACTGCTCTGGAAGTGCAAAAAAATCCTGCAGTCACTGGTACCGCTCCCTATGTTGATGGCCAGGCCATGATCATCCGTGAAGATGTTATGCGTGGTGTCATCTTGCGCGGCATTTTGCCGGAAGAAGAACCCAAGGTCTCGGATGTCGCCAGCAAAATCAAGTATGGTAAATGGGCTGACCTCAAGCCGGGTGAATTCAATATCGTGCTGGGTTCTGCACTGGCAAGCAGTTTGAGGGTGCATATAGGTGAGAAAATTACGCTGGCTTCGCCTGAAGGGCAAATGACGCCTGCAGGAGTGGTGCCCCGTCTGAAAGCATTCAATGTGGTCGGGATATTTGAAGCCGGTCATTATGAGTATGATTCGGGCATGGCTTTCATGCATATAGAAGATGCGCAAAAATTCTTTCGCCTGAATTCACCTTCTGGCTTGCGTTTGCGTATCAAGGAAATGCTTAAAGCTCCTCAGGTGGCGTTTGAGCTGTCGCGCAACCTGTCTGGTGATTTGTTGATACGGGACTGGTCACAGCAAAACAAAGTTTATTTTGCTGCAGTAAAAGCAGAAAAAACCATGATGTTTATCATCCTCACGTTGATCATCGCCGTGGCCGCATTTAATCTGGTTTCCACTCTGGTCATGACGGTGACTGACAAACAGGCTGACATTGCCATCTTGCGTACCCTGGGTGCAGCACCTTCATCCATCATGAAGATATTCGTGATACAGGGGACGATAGTTGGTTGCCTGGGAACATTGTCAGGTGTGGGCCTGGGCTTGTTAATTTCCCTTAATATTGATGTCATCGTGCCTTTCGTAGAAAGCTTGCTGGGCATACAGTTGCTTTCCAAAGAAGTCTATGTCATCAGCAAGTTGCCATCGGATGTGCAATTATCCGATGTACTGACTATCGGCAGTGTTGCCTTAATCCTGGCCATGCTGGCCACCATTTATCCTAGCTGGCGTGCTTCACGCGTGAAACCTGCGGAGGCATTGCGTTATGAGTGATCAAGTTTTGAGTAAAAACGATAATAAAGAAGCCGCAGTTTTATCTTGCAGTGACCTTGGCAAGACATTTTCGCAAGGGCTGGAATCTGTCAATGTTCTGAAGGAAATCAACCTGAGTATATTCCGGGGAGAGCGGGTCGCCATCATTGGTGCGTCTGGTTGCGGCAAGTCTACTCTACTACATTTGCTGGGTGGCCTGGATACGCCTAGCAAAGGTACCGTGACCTTGCAAGGCAAGGATTTTGCCAGTTTGAGTGAGACTGCCCGTGGTACTTTGCGTAATCGTGCGTTGGGTTTTGTTTACCAGTTTCACCACCTGCTACCTGAGTTTTCAGCACTGGATAATGTCGCCATGCCACTCATCATCCGTCGTATGGCACGGACCGAGGCGCAAAAGATTGCGCAAGCCATTTTGGAAAAAGTCGGGCTCGGGCATAGACTCAAGCATGTACCTGGCGAGTTGTCCGGTGGCGAAAGGCAGCGCGTGGCTTTGGCTCGCGCTCTGGTAACCCAGCCGGCCTGTGTGCTGGCAGATGAGCCTACGGGTAATCTGGACGGCAGCACGGCCCAGCAAGTGTTTGCCCTGATGCTGGAATTGTCGCGTACGCTGGGTACTGCTTTTGTTATTGTTACTCATGACGCAGAATTGGCGGGGCGCTGCGACCGTGTTTTCCGTTTAACTGATAGTGGCCTGCAATTACAATAGAAATGGCATGCACAAAACCAGCAAAATGAATTGCGGGATGCGTAATAAAGCATCCGGCATATCTCGTTTTTCTACCAGATCAGGTAGCTGGCTAGTGCTTGGCTTGTTGACAGTCATTACTCCATCTGTGCATGCGGCTGATACAGTGGAACTGGTTTTGCAACTGGAAACTTCGCTGACCAGTGATAGTAATCCTTTTCGATTTTACGAACAAACTGCCCAGCCGGATCGGCCTGAGCCTGCGCCAGACAAGCAATTCCGCAATCGAGACAGCATTACTGGCACTGACATAAGGGCGGGTGCCATTATCCCCATCTTGTCTGATCGTACGCGTTTGATACTGACGGGCTCACTAGGCAAACGGCACTATAAAAATTATAAGGATCTTGACCACAAGCTGATAGCTGCCGATGCGACTCTCGACTGGGCCGCGGGCAAAATTGTCAATGGACAGGTGACTGCTGGCAAAGAAGACAGATTGTTTCAATACATTAATGGCAGTCTGACAGAGAAAGATATCTCGCACCAAAAGCGTGCTGCCGCCAATGTCAATTTTAAACTCACAGATGAATGGTCTTTGAATGCCAGAGTCGACCGGGCGGGTTTGAATTATGATCTGCCACTGAACCAGCTATACAACTTTGATGAACGTGGCAGGCAGCTGAGTGGGCGCTATTACTCACCGACTGGTTCCAGTGTGGAAATCGGTACGCGCATGTCGGAAACCAGTTTCCCGGACCGGAACGAGCAGGATATTGCGGATCTGGATAAAGCCTATAAAGAGTCAGAGGTTTTTATCGATACTGAATGGCGCTACAGCAGCAAATCAGTGACCAGCGCGCATCTTGGTGTCATCAAGCGTCAGTACGACGTGCTAACTGAGCGAAATACCAATCTATCGAATATCCTGTGGCGCGGCACTTATCATTATTCCCCTAAGCTGCGCCTTGATTTGCAATTGTGGGATAGGCCTTTTACGATTGTTGACCGCACTGTGGTCTACGTACTCAGCAAGGCCATGCGCTTTGACGCGCAATGGAAGTATTCAGATAAATCGCAAATGAATTTCTCCACGCTTTTGCAAAATAGCGATAATGTACTCGTACCTCGCCTGGCAAGCTTGGCTGACGGCACGTCGCGTAAGGAAAAACTGCTGCGTATAGGCTTGGGTGGAGGATATGAATTTGAACGCGGCTTTCGTCTGGTGCTGGATAGCTTTTATGAAAAAGTGCAACGTGAGTCTGATGGCGTGAATTTGAAACAGGCAGTGATTAAACTGGGTTTGGAATATACCTATGAAAATTTACCTGGGAGTAACTCACGTATGGGTATGAAGCGCTATCAACATTCCTTGAGTGCCTCGGATAGTTTGCGCTAGTTTATTGGATGCCGATGGGACTAACACAAAAATTAAGCCGTTTCACTGCCCGGCATGTCGCAAATCGCTGGTTGCCATTGCGCAAGGGCAGGGGTGTGGTCAGCTTCAGTTTTGATGATGTTCCAGCCAGCGCCTGTCATCAGGGTGCCATGCTTATGGAGTTGTACCAGGCACGCGGTACTTTTTATGTTTGCGGTAGCCTGACCGATGGCATAGAGCAAAATCAGCCTTGTCATAGTGTACAAGATTTACAGCGACTGCTAGAAAACGAGCATGAGATTGGCTGTCACACCTATTCGCATACCAACTGCGCCAATGCCACTTCCAGTTTTTTGTGGGAGGACTGGGAGCGTAATCAGGCTTTTTTCAAGCAGCATGGCATCATTCATCATGGCTTTGCCTTTCCCTTTGGTGCCTACAACCTGAGTAGCAAGCTGGCGGCTGCCAAACGATTTTCATATAACCGCATTACTGGAGGGGGCACCCAGACTGGACGTGCCGACCTGTCTGCATTGCGCGCGCAAGCCCTATATTCGGCCAACAACAATGTGGATGAGATTGCTGCCTTGATCAAGCATACCGCCACAGTAGGCGGCTGGTTGATTTTGTATACTCACGAAGTCAGTGAAACTCCTGGCCCATGGGGTGCAACACCAGCTTTGCTGGAAAGCGCCTTGCGGACGGCTACACAGGAAAGTTGTCAGATATTGCCAGTTCACAAAGCAATTGATTTTTTTCTTTCCTGATCGTGTACACGGTTTTTACTCAATTCAGACTTGGGTAAGTTACAATTCTTGCGGTTTTAATCTTAATTTTCAGGTAGCAGACAACACCCATGAGCCAACATAGCCAGTTTATCCTGCTGACACAGCGCCGATTTGCCCCCTTTTTCTGGACGCAATTCCTCGGGGCATTCAATGATAATGTGTTCAAGACAGCCTTGTTGACCATACTGACGTATGACGCTTTGTCATGGACAAATATGGATGTCGGTTTGCTCAATAACCTGATACCAGGCTTATTCATTTTGCCCTTCGTCTTGTTTTCTGCGACTTCTGGGCAGTTGGCTGACAAATATGAAAAAGGCAGAATGGCCCGAAAGGTCAAGTTGCTCGAAATTGGCATCATGCTGATTGCTGCCGTAGGCTGGCAAACGCATAATCTCTGGCTTTTGATTGCCGCCGTTTTTGGCATGGGCATACATTCCACTTTGTTTGGCCCTGTCAAGTATGCGTATTTGCCTCAGCACCTCAAGACAGATGAGCTGGTTGGTGGCAATGGCTTGATAGAAATGGGGACATTTGTCGGTATTTTGCTCGGGGAAATACTGGGCGCCATGTTGGTGGTGCACAAGCCTTGGGGAACGGAACTTGTGGCTGGTGGCGCAATAATTGTCGCAGTCATTGGCTACGTGACTGCTCTGCGTATCCCTGATTCACCAGCTCCCGTGCCAGAATTGAAAATCAACTGGAACCCGGCTACAGAAACCATCAGGAATATCAGCTTCAGCAAACAAAACCGTCCGGTATTTTTATCTCTGCTGGGTAACTCTTGGTTCTGGTTCTATGGTGCCATCGTTCTTGCGCAATTCCCTTTGTATGCCAAGGATTACCTACATGGCGATCACAGTGTCTTCGTACTCTTGCTGACGATTTTCTCGTTTGGTATCGGTGCTGGTTCTTTGCTTTGTGAAAAACTGTCTGGCCATAAAGTAGAGATCGGACTGGTACCATTTGGTGCGATAGGCTTGTCAGTATTTGGGTTTGATCTATATTTATCCAGCCTCAGCTATACCAATGTGGCGACTGTTGGTGCAATGGAGTTTGTTAAACAGGCAGGCAGTTTGCATATTCTGTTCGATATCACAATGATCGGGGTTTTTGGCGGACTGTATATTGTGCCTTTGTTTGCCTTGATACAAACACGTTGTGACCCGAAACATTTGTCACGCACGATAGCGGGCATGAACATCCTGAACGCTTTGTTCATGGTCGTTGCCTCACTCTCGGCTGTAGCAATGCTGAAACAAGGCTTCACGATACCGCAGATATTCATGGCGACAGCCATACTCAATGCCATCGTGGCTATCTACATATTCAGCCTGGTGCCAGAATTCCTGATGCGGTTTATTGCCTGGCTGCTGATACACACCATCTATAAGGTCAAAACCATCAACACTGACCGCATACCAGATGAAGGCGCGGGCATACTGGTCTGTAATCATGTCAGCTACATGGATGCCATCGTCATCATGGCATCGAGCCCGAGGCCGGTGCGTTTTGTCATGGATCACAGGATCTTTAAAATACCGTTTTTGTCTTGGGTATTCCGCACGGCAAAAGCTATTCCTATCGCACCGGCCAAAGAAGATCCATGGTTGATGGAAAAGTCTTTTATCGATGTTGCCCAGGCTTTGCATGAAGGTGAGCTGGTTTGTATTTTTCCAGAAGGCAGATTGACGACGACAGGCGAGTTGAATGAATTCAAAGGCGGTATCATGAAGATACTGGAGCGCAGTCCTGTTCCTGTTTACCCACTGGCTTTGCGTGGATTGTGGGGGAGCGTACTGTCGCGTGACAAGAGCAATCCATTTGAACGCGCTTTCCGTCGCGGACCATTTTCCAAACTCGAAATGGTGGTGGGGGATGTCATGCAGCCGCAAGATGTGTCACCTCAGGTTCTACAGGAAAAAGTCAGTGAGTTGCGTGGCGAGTGGAAATAAAATCCAACTCTCAGCTTAACTTTAAGGTGGATTCAAGCTTTCTTTAGATAAGAAAATGGCGCATTCAATATTGAATGCGCCATTTTTACTTGCTACTATTTTTTACTGCAAGCTGGATTATAAAATCTCGCTCGCATGATCTGCCAGGCGTGAACGTTCACCGCGTGCCAGTGTGACATGTCCGCTGTGCGCCCAACCTTTGAACCTGTCTACAACATAAGTCAGACCGCTGGAACCCTCAGTCAGGTAAGGCGTATCGATCTGGGCGATATTACCCAGGCAGATAATTTTGGTACCTGGACCCGCACGTGTCACCAGAGTTTTGACTTGTTTCGGTGTCAGATTCTGGGCTTCGTCAATGATGAGGAATTTATTGACGAAAGTACGGCCACGCATGAAGTTCAGCGATTTGATCTTGATCTTGGAGCGTATCAAATCCTGAGTGGCGGCGCGTCCCCAGTCACCGGCATCATTGTCTGATTTGTTGAGCACTTCCAGATTGTCGTCAAATGCACCCATCCATGGCGACATTTTCTCCTCTTCTGTACCTGGCAGGAAGCCGATGTCTTCACCGACAGGCACAGTAACGCGCGTGACGATGATTTCATTGTAGGTTTTGGTTTCCAGCACTTGCGCCAGACCTGCCGCTAAAGCAAGCAAGGTCTTGCCAGTACCGGCTTGACCTAGCAGTGTAACGAAATCGCATTCCGGATCCATTAGCAGGTTTAATGCAAAGTTCTGTTCGCGGTTGCGGGAAGTGATACCCCAGACGCTATGCTTGATATGACCATAGTCACGCAAGGTTTGCAGTACTGCAGTCTTGCCGTTGATCTGCCTTACCTGGCCATAGAAAGAGGCCTCACCATTCTTGGGTTCTAGATACACGAACTGATTCACCAGCAGGGAAGGGATGACAGGTCCGGTAATGCGATAAAAAGTCGTGCTCAAACCATTGCGGTTTTCTTGCCAGGTTTCTATGCCCTTGCCATGTTTGTTCCAGAAATCATCGGGCAATTGCACGATGCCTGAATACAGCAGATCAGAATCTTCCAGCACGTGATCATTGAAATAGTCTTCTGCTGGCAAGCCCATGGCACGCGCCTTGATGCGCATATTGATGTCTTTCGACACCAGTACCACAGGACGGCCAGGCATTTCAGTTTCCAGCGCACGAACGACGCCAAGTATCTGGTTATCTGCCTTGCCTTTAGGCAGGCCGACTGGCAAGTCGGCGCTTTGCAGCTTGGTCTGGAAGTACAGGTGGCCCTTGGCATCCTTGTTGCCCAGTTTGGACAGCAAGATACCTTTTTCTATATCGTGATGATCGATATCACCTACCAGCGCATCGAGTGAGCGCGATACCTGGCGTGCGTTACGGGCAACTTCGGACATGCCTTTCTTGTGATCATCCAGTTCTTCCAGGGTGATCATCGGCAGGTAGACATCATGCTCCTCAAAACGGAACAGTGATGAAGGATCATGCATCAAGACATTTGTATCAAGCACAAACAGCTTGGTGGTGCCAGATTTGTCAGCGGCACGACTGGTGCCGGATTTGACGCGGCTGTCATGGGTTTTGGCCTTGCTTGCGGCAACGACAGGCAAAGTTTTGGCGATAACCGCTGGTGTCGCTTTTTCTGCAACAGGTTTGCTGACAACTGCCGGAACAGTTGCGAGTTTCTTTCTTTGTGGTGCCGGGGCGACATCAATGGCTTTGATTTTCTCTGGCGTTGCTGATTTTATTGTTTTGGCTGGTTTGCCTTTTTCTGCCTTCGGATAATCCTTGGGCGAAAGCAGCGCTGCTGGCTTGGTCGGCATTTTTGGCAATGGCATGAAAACCTCAATCAAAAAGTGAGAGCTGAAAAGTTAAAAGCCGCTAAGGACATACCTGCATCACTGCTGGCACTGTCTTTCGCGGCTTTTATCAAGAGTAATTCTGGAGAGTTCAATTAAGTTTGGGCGCTCACAAATTCGAGTACTTCATCTACGTGTCCTGCTACTTTAACTCCACGCCATTCTTTCACTAATTTACCATTGCCGTCAATCACAAATGTGCTGCGCTCTATGCCGCGCACTTGTTTGCCATACATGTTCTTCATTTTCATGACATTGAACAACAGGCACAAAGTTTCATCAGGGTCAGAAATCAGCTCGAAAGGGAGGTCCAATTTACTTTTAAAGCCTTCGTGAGAGCGCACGCTGTCACGGCTGATGCCAAACACGACAGCATTGGCTTGCTGGAATTGTGGGTGCAGGTCACGGAATGCAATACTTTCCGTAGTGCAGCCGGGGGTGTTGTCTTTTGGGTAAAAATAAATGATGATATTTTTACCAGTGTAATCACTTAATTGAAACGCTTTGTCACCAGTCATGGCGGCAGAAAATTCAGGTACCTGGCATTGTAATGCAGAAGGGGTTTCAGCCACTTTCATCTCCTTGGTTAGGGGTGGAGAAATGTTGCTGACTGACTAGATCAGGGCGACCAGCTCTCCGGAACGGCCTGGCAAGCTTGCCCATGATAATGGACGCGTCGGTAAGTCACTATTCTTGATGGACGCATAGTAGTCCGCCATGGAAATACAACGATAACCTTGCTTGTGCCAGCCTGTCAGCAATTCCTCGAATATGGGGGCGAGTTTTTGTCCTTCAAGCTCTGCATGTAAGGTAAATACATGATCTTTTGGGCTTGCTGTCAGTTTCAGTATATTGGCAGCTATATTTGACTCGCTAATGACATTCCCGCCTATGTCGCGCCCCAGCAACTCATCCAGGGTCGGCAGGGTAGTTGGCATTTGTATGCATGACATGGCCGTATTGCCCACTTGAAGGCGATAGGGGCCTGCATCAGCATTTGCCAGGCTGCCATCTTCATTCAGCATGGCGCGGCCATCTGAAGCGTATTGCATGCCAAACTGATCAAGCTGGGAGAAAGCATGCTCATTCATTTGCCAGCCAGCTGCGCCATGGGTTTTTGGTGTTACGCCAAAAATCTGCTGGAAGCGCTGGTGAGCTTGCTGCATTTGCTTGCGGGTCCAGTCCAAGTCACGCACCCGCACATTGTCTTGCCAGACCACGTGGTCCCAGGTATGTATGCCGCACTCAAAACCGGCATCACGCACAGCCTGCATTTCGGTCGTGCAACTGCCTATATCTGGCGCGGGAAGTAGCACACCATACATCAGGGTCTTGAATCCGTAATGTTCCAGGACCGATGTGCGAGACACTTTTTGGAAAAAGCCAGGGCGGAAAGCCCTGCGTAAGGCCCAGCCTGTGTGGTCCTTACCCAAAGAAAACAGGAAAGTTGCGCCCGCATTGTGCTTTTGAAGAATGCGCACCAGGTTTGGTACGCCTTCTTTAGTGCCGCGATAGGTATCGACGTCGATCTTGAGAACGATGGTAGGCATGTAGTCCAGTATTAGTCCATCAAGGAGCGTGCTTCGGCTACCTGGCTGCGGTATGCATCGAAAATATTGCGCATGGTGTCTGGCATGGTCGTTACTGGCTTCCAGCCCAGTTCTTCACAGGTGTTGGTGATTTTTGGCACGCGATTTTGTACGTCCTGGTAACCTTTGCCATAGTAGGCGGCAGAAGTGGTTTCTGTCAGCTCTACTTTTTTCGCTGTTTCTGCGTACTCAGGATATTCAGCCGCCAGATCCAGCATCATGTGTGCCAGTTCGCGGATGGAGAAATTATTGGTTGGGTTGCCGATGTTGTAGATCTTGCCGCTGGCTACGCCGTTTTTGTTATCGATAATGCGCATCAGTGCATCAATACCGTCGTCGATATAAGTGAAAGCACGTTTTTGCGCGCCACCATCAACAAGAGAAATGTTTTCGCCACGGACGATATGACCAAAGAACTGGGTCACTACACGTGAGCTACCTTCTTTGGGCGTATGGATATTGTCGAGGCCAGCACCGATCCAGTTGAATGGGCGGAACAGGGTGAAGTTCAAGCCTTCCATACCATAACCCCAGATAACGCGGTCCATCAATTGCTTGGCGCAAGAATAAATCCAGCGTGGTTTATTGATAGGGCCACAAATCAGTTCAGATTCTTCCGGATCGAATTCTTCGTCATGACACATGCCATAAACTTCAGACGTGGAAGGAAATACCAAGTGCTTGCCGTACTTTGCTGCAGAGCGGACGATAGGCAGGTTGGCTTCAAAGTCCAGCTCAAACACACGCAAAGGTTGTTTTACGTAAGTCGATGGTGTGGCGATCGCAACCAGAGGCAGGATGACATCACACTTCTTGACATGGTATTCAACCCATTCTTTATTGATGGTGATGTCACCTTCAAAGAAATGCATGCGCGGGTGATTGATCATGTCGCCCAGACGCTCGGTTTGCATGTCCATGCCATACACTTCCCAGTCTGTGGTTTCCAGAATGCGCTTGGACAAATGGTGACCGATAAAACCGTTCACGCCGAGTATAAGGACTTTTTTCATAATGAATTCTTTTTAAAATAAATGTTGATTGCCAGTTCAGAATGCACAAATAAACAAGCGATTATGCCGCCTGCTTCAATATGGCCGCCAACTCTTGCGGGCCAACGATTTTGTCATTCATTAACAATTCAATAATATGCAGTGCACGGCCATCACCGCACACGCCAAGGACGATATTATCCACTACATGTAAGCCTGTCGGCAAATTTGCAGCATCAGCTTTGAATAAACGTGCTTTTCCAATAACAAAACGCTGGCCAGCCTGGTCGGTAAATGCACCTGGGTAGGGTGGTGCCACAGCTCTGTGCAGGTTATATACCTGTTGCGCAGTCTGTTGCCAGTTGATGCGGCCATCTTCTGGTTTGCGGCCCCCGTAGTAGCTGCCGGCAGATAAATCGTTAGGAAAACGCCTGGCTATACCTGCAATCAAATCTGGCAAGGAATTCCACAGGCATTGCTCTGCCGCAACGGTTAATTTGCCAAACACTTCATAAGCCGTGTCATCCGGCAAAATGGGCGCTGATACTTGAGCAAGGATGTCACCTGCATCAGGCTTCAAAGCCATTTCATGCAAGGTGGCACCAGTTTCGGTTTCGCCGTGCAAAACTGCCCAGTTGACCGGTACACGACCGCGGTATTTGGGCAGTAAAGAACCATGTAGGTTGTAAGCTCCGCGCTTTGCCAGTGCCAATACATCCAGCGGCAGCATATGACGGTAATAAAAGCTGAAAATGAAATCTGGTGCAATTGTCGCCACCTGCTCTTTCAGTTCGGCTGATTTTGGATCATCCGGCGTTATACAGGGTATGCCCTGCTCACGGCAAAGTTCGGCAACGGATTCAAACCAGATGGTTTCTGCCGGGTTGTCAGTATGGCTGACGACCAGTTTGACGTCCACGCCGCGCGCCAGCAAAGTCTTGAGGCAACGTACACCTACGCTGTGATAGGCAAAAACCACTGCTGTTGCAGGGGATGCTAATGTAGTCATCTCTGCTTTCTCAATTAACTTCAGGCAAATCCGGATTGGATTGTTCCAGTATGGTTTGCACCACATAACGCGGACGGCCACGCACTTGCTGATAAATGCGACCGACATACTCACCCAGCAAACCTATGCCGAACAAGATGACACCCATGAGGAAGAATGCGATGGCAAACAGGGTGAATAAACCTTCAGCCTCTGCCCCCAGCGCAAAGCGACGTATTAGCAAGAGCAACACCAGGCCACCAGACAAGACAGAGAGCACCATACCCAGCATGGAAAACCATTGCAAAGGCATGATGGAGAAGCCCGTCATCAAGTCAAAATTCAGGCGTATCAAGCTATAAAGCGAATATTTTGATTCACCAGCAGAACGCTCTTCATGCTCGACGGTGATTTCTGTGGGCTTGCGCGCAAAGGTATAAGCCAGTGCAGGGACGAAGGTATTTACTTCACTGCATTGATTAATAAGATTAATCACATTGCGACCATAAGCACGCAACATATTGCCCTGATCCGTGATCTTGATGCGAGTAATTTTCTCGCGGAAGCGGTTCATGGCCTTGGACGCATAAGTGCGCCAGGCAGAATCCTGACGTTTGCGGCGTATGGAGCCTACATAATCATAGCCTTCGCGCATTTTGTCGACGAGGGCACCGATTTCTTCAGGCGGATTTTGCAAATCCGCATCCAAAGTGACGATGATCTCTCCTCGCGTGGCTTCAAAGCCAGCCAGAATAGCCATATGCTGGCCGTAATTGCCGTTGAACAGAACAACTCGCGTGACGTCTGGACGCAAGCGATACTGGTCTGCCAGCAAGGCAGGCGTGTTATCGCGGCTACCATCGTTAACAAAAACAACTTCGTAGCTGACTCCGCGTGCGGCCAGCGTATCAAGCGCTGGGTACAGACGCTCAAACAGCTTGGCCAGGCCAGCTTCTTCGTTATATACAGGTATGACAACAGAGAGTTCGGGTTTCATTAATATTGTTCTGCCGATTTCAGAGAAGGCAGGATTTTACCGCAGACACGACTCTTTCGACATCTTCTGTATTCATTGCTGGAAATAATGGCAAAGTAACAATCTGCTTGCCTATGCGTTCTGCAATCGGGAACATGCCGTCGGTAAAGCCGCGATCACGGTACATACTGAACAGATGGATGGCGCGGTAGTGATAACCTAGGCCAATTTGCTGATCCAGCATTTGCTGCATGAATGCGGCGCGGTTGGCGCTTTCTGGCAAGACCAGGTGGAACATGTGCCAGTTACTGTTTTCAAAGTCGGCGACAGGCAATTCTGCCCCTGTCTTTTGTTCAAAGTCAGTGCCAAAGCTGTCGAAGTAATGCTTTGCCAAAGTCGCACGCTTGGTATTGAATTCAGTCAGGTGCTTCATTTGCCCCAGACCTATGGCTGCGGCAATGTCCGTCATATTGTATTTGCCACCCAGCACATCAACGTCTATGCCATCGAGGCCGCTACGCGTCACGCCTTGCAACCTGTATTTTTCAGCCAGGCGTACTTCTTCTGCATTGTTCAACACCAGACAACCACCTTCGCCTGTCATGATGTTTTTGTTGACCTGGAAACTGAATGAAGCGAAATCACCGAAAGAGCCTATACGCTTGCCTTTCCAGCTAGAACCTATGGCTTGCGCGGCATCTTCAATGACACGCAACTTGTACTTGTCAGCTATCGCATACAGCTTGTCCATATCGCAAGGCAGGCCGCACATGTGCACGGGAATAATTGCCTTGGTACGTGGCGTGATCGCTGCTTCGACTTTGTCCAGATCAATATTATGTGTTTTGGGATCAATGTCGGCAAACACAGGGGTTGCGCCTGTCTCTATGATGACATTGGCGGTTGCTACCCATGAATTTGGCGTGGTGATGACTTCATCCCCTGTGCCTATGCCAGCAATACGCAAGGCAATTTCCATTGTGCAGGTGCCTGAATTGAAAGTGCGTACAGGCCGGCCACCAAAATATTCAGACAGTTGTGCTTCCAGTGCTTGCACTTTAGGGCCGCTGGTCAGCCAGCCAGAACGCAAGACTTCCGTGACGGAGGCAATAGTTTCTTCATCGATAGTCGGCTTGGTAAATGGCAAAAATTTGGATGCGTCACTCATGGTGAACCTTTCAATAAAACAGAGCTACTCTTGTGGAGTATGAGATGTGTGCAAAAAGGAGCAATTCAGCTTTTTACCAGCAAGGCAACACCAATGATGATCACACCGATTGCCAGCATTCTTTGCAGGGACATGACTTCACCCAGAAAATACCAGGCACCTATGGCGTTGACGATATAGCCTAAGGATAGCAACGGATAGGCAATACTGACATCGACACGCGACAAACCTATGATCCAGACGACGACAGAAATGACGTAGCAGGTCAGGCCACCGATGATGGGGAGTTGGGTTGCCAGCTTGAGTCCGACTGAAAACCAATTCTCTGCGGTCAGATGAATTGCCCCCACTGCATTGGTTCCAGTTTTGAGCAAAAGCTGGGCGACAGCATTAAGCATGATGCCGGTGAAGATGAAGCCAAAGGTATTGATGTTCATACGGTTCTATTTGTTCTTATTGACCAGGTTGGCAACGATGACACGGCGAGGGTCCTTGGCAATGAGTCGCATAGGGAAGTCGGTTTTTTTCAGGTCTTCATAAATATCATTACGTAAGATGGCGACTGCAGTTTCGCCCTTGTCCTGATGTGCCTGCCATTTTGCAATGAAATCCTCGCGCTTGGGTATCCATAATTCTGGCTGCTGATGCAGGCCAAACTGCATTTCATCAGGAAACTCAACCAGGGTTACAGTCCTTTCCAGATAGAACGGCAACGCTTGTTCATAGCGGCCTACAGCGTAAAAAGGCGTAGTTGGTGAAGTTAGTTCAGCCTTGATTGCTGGTAGATATTCGCTACCTGCAATATATTTGCCCCAGGGATTATGTCCCAGAAAGGCAACTTGCCCAACTAGGTAGCCACTGGCAGCCAGACAAATGATGGCCCAATCTTTACCAATTGTGCCTTTGCGTGCCAGCAACCAGGTGAGTAAGCCGCCAACCATCGCCAAGGCAATAATGCCAACTATCCATGGTGTGTAACCTATAGCCAGTGTGCGGTCAAATGTGTCGGCGCTATCCAGTTTGCTCAGATATACGGCCAGGCCAATTGCACCGGCTGCGCCGACTAAGATGAACAGAATGCCGGCCACTTTTACCGGACGGCTATCATTTTGTTCCAGATGGCAGGCAATCAAGAGTGCCAGTGCAGGGAATATAGGCAGGATATAGCCCGGCAATTTCGAACCTGAAATACTGAAAAAGAAAAACAGGAAAGCAGCCCAGATGAACAGCATCTTCCTGGGTTGAAAGCCTGGGGTGTTATCTTTGACACCAGACCAGAGCCCTTGCAGCAAGACACCTATCCAGGGAACGATGCCGACGATGAGCAAGGGGATGAAATAATGCCAGGGGCCGCCGCGTTTGTGTACGGTACTGGTGAAACGATCGAAATGCTCATGAATAAAGAAAAAATGCGGATGCTCAGGGTTTTTTATTGCTATCAAGATAAACCATGGAGCAGTAATGGCAAAAAACAGGATCAAACCCTTGCCCATATGCAGACGTTTCCACAAACCCCAGTCGCGTGTCACTATGGTATAAATGACCAATACAGCACCAGGCAGTACAAAACCTATTAAGCCTTTTGACATCGTTGCTAATGCCATGCCTGCCCAACACACCAGCATGGCATTGCGTTCAGTCTTGCTGTTGACACCTGCCATTTGGGCGACCAGCAAGCCGCACAAGACCAGAGTCATCATGCCAGACAAACCCATGTCCAAAGAATTGACATGACCCATGCCCGCCCACCAGAAACTTGAACCCAACACTAGTGCAGCGATGATCCCGGTCCGACGGTTAAATATCTTGTTGCCTGTATAGGCAACAGCAGCAACGCCAAGTAATCCATTCAAGCCCGTCCATAAACGTGCTTGCCAGTCACCCAGGCCGAAGACGGCAAAGGTCAGGGCATTCATCCAGTTTTGTAGGGGGGGCTTTTCAAAATACTTGATGCCATTCAAACGCAAGGTAATCCAGTCACCTGAGGCCAGCATTTCGCGCCCCATTTGTGCATAACGGCCTTCATCAGTCGGCACCAGAGTTCTTGCGCCCAGCATATAAAACCAGATCAGCAAAAAGGCGATAGTCAACGCCCATAATGTACGTGGTGAATCGTAAGGAGATGTCTTGTTCATGCAGTTTCCATTATCAGTGCAAGTGCAACCTTACGGCCTTCAGCCATAAGAATATTATAGGTGCGACAGGCGGCCTGGTTGTCCATGCATTCCACGCCTATGCGTTTGCTTGCCAGTGTGGCGGTTAGCCTGGGGTGAACGAAGCGCTGCTTATTGCCCGTACCCAAAATAACGACATCGGGCGCTGTGGCCTCGATTTGTGCAAAATCGGCATCACTTAATTGTTCAAAACTGGTGGCCGACCATTGCTGCGGCTTGGTTTCTGGCAATACAATCAAGCTGTAAGCATAAGTAATTGCATTAATTTCTACACTGTCTTTTTCATAAGCAGTGATGGTCTGGTATTGCTGCGTAGGGGTAGAGTGCAACTTCATCGATGTAACTCAAGGGTTAGGACTGGAGAGAGGCGCATTGTAACGTTTTTTATCAGTATTCATTGGTTCCCGCTTGTCTCAAGCTTACTTTTTTGCCCATGCATCCCAACCGACCTTGGTAATTTTGGCTATTGTCAAATCGCGGGAGGTATGCGGTGCCTTACTGTCAGTCAAAAAGACAGCAACAGCCATATGGTGGCCATTGGGTAAAGTAATAATACCCACATCATTGTGTGCTGCAGTCATGCTATTTCGGTTGGTTGAACTGCCGATTTTGTGAGCGACGGGTGTGCTGGCTGGTAGCAAAGCTTTGATACGGGCAGGATTGGGGCTGGAAGCAGAGTTTGGGGTGGTTTCAGCGTCACTCATCCATTTCAGAAGCAAATCACGACTTTGGGGACTGAGCGCTCTGGTTTCCTGCAGGGCTTGTAGTAGCTTGATCATGGCCTTTGGCGTAGCCGTATTGCGGTACTGCCTATCCCGTGACTTACCCATTTCCTTTTCAGTATCGAGCACCTTGATATCCTGTATCCCTAATTGCGCCAGATATTGCATGACGACAGGCGGGCCACCGAGCAAGCGTAACAGTACGTCACTTGCAGTGCCATCGTCATTGGTAATGGCGTGATGCAACAATTCTTTAACGCTGATTTTTAAATTACCATCTGGATGTTCATTTCTTAGCAGACTGGATTGTATCTCGCTGATGAAATCCTCTTTGTTGATGACAATTTTTTGTTCCAGCTTGAGTTTGTTTTGATCGACTTTGGCCAGTGCCGCCATTACTATGGGCAGCCTGTAAACCCCCCGCATGGGACATGGAGCGTCCGGCAGTATCCATAGGCTTTGTCCGGTTTCCAGGACTAGCAGGCTGGCACTTAGTCTGCCGCCACTGTCTATAGCAATGGATTCCAGCACATTCTGTGAATATGCGGCGCTCAGACTGGCCAGGGATAGCGCCAGGAACAGAAATAATTTTCTCATTGATTGCACCTGCCTAAGCTATTAGGTTGCGAAACCTTCATTTAGGATACCTGTTGCGACTCTATTCGCGCAAATTTGCTCGCGAGTTCAGCTTTTGCCAAGTTCTGATTGATAAAAATCGGCGCTTTGTGCAGAATGGAACGTTCGGCAGTGCAGCATTTCTGCATTGCAGCTTAACATGCGCTTTCATCTCATTTCAGCCTGGTTCGAATATGTGGATTTGGCCAACTCATGAATATTATCAAGGATTGCAGCGGTGCGACCCATACAAAAATCATTAAAACTAGCAGACGTTTGTTATGACATCCGTGGCCCAGTCATGGAAAAAGCCAAGCAGATGGAGGATGAAGGGCACAAAATCATCAAGCTGAATATCGGCAATCTGGCGGTCTTCAATTTTGATCCGCCGGATGAAATCGTGCAGGATATGATACGCAATATGCAAAATGCAGCCGGCTATACCGACTCCAAAGGCATGTTTGCACCTCGTAAAGCGATTATGCATTACACCCAGGAAAAGCATATCCGAGGTGTGACCATAGAAGATATTTATATTGGCAATGGCGCTTCAGAATTGATCGTCATGGGCATGAATGCACTGCTCAATAGCGGCGATGAAGTTCTGGTGCCTGCACCTGATTATCCGCTTTGGACAGCTGCAGTCAGTTTGTCTGGTGGCAAGCCTGTACATTATGTCTGCGACGAAAGTGCAGACTGGATGCCGGATATCGACGATATCAAGAGCAAGATCACGCCCAATACCAAGGCCATTGTCGTCATCAATCCCAATAATCCTACCGGTGCCTTGTATCCGGTTGAGGTTTTGCAGCAAATAGTCGAAGTCGCGCGCCAGCATCAGCTCATCGTTTTTGCGGATGAAATTTACGACAAGACTTTGTATGATGGTGAAGAGCATACCTCCATTGCTTCGCTGGCCGATGATGTGTTGTTCCTGACCTTGAATGGACTTTCTAAAAACTATCGTTCTTGCGGTTATCGTGCGGGTTGGATGGTGGTATCAGGTGAAAAACGACATGCCAAGGACTATATTGAGGGCTTGAATATGTTAGCCTCCATGCGTTTGTGTGCAAATGCGCCGGGGCAGTTTGCTATTCAGACCGCACTTGGTGGCTACCAAAGTATCAATGACTTGGTCGGGCCAGGTGGACGCTTGCTCAAGCAACGCGATTTGGCGCACAAGCTGTTGACGGCAATTCCTGGCGTGACTTGTGTCAAACCCAAGGCGGCGCTGTATATGTTTCCCAAACTGGACCCCGTGATGTATCCCATCAAGGATGACCAGGAGTTTATCCACGAACTGCTGACCGAGCAGCGCGTGTTGCTGGTACAGGGAACGGGATTTAACTGGATCAATCCCGACCATTTCCGTGTGGTGTTCTTGCCCAATACGGATGATTTGACAGATGCTTTCGGACGTATTGCCAGTTTTTTAGAGTCATACCGAAAGCGTCACGGCACCAATTAATTAATTTAATTTACTGTTTAGAAAACTTATGAAACCCATCAAAGTAGGCCTGTTAGGCATAGGCACCGTCGGCTCCGGCACTTTCAACGTTTTGAAGCGCAATCAGTTAGAGATTACGCGTCGCGCAGGTCGCTCGATTGAGATTGCCATGGTGGCAGACCTTAATGTTGAGCGGGCACGAGAGTTGACCAACGGGGAATGTGAAGTCGTCAATGATGCAAATCTGGTGGTCAGCAATCCTGATATCGATATCGTCATCGAATTGATCGGTGGCTATGGTATCGCCAAAGACCTGGTCATGAAAGCCATCGCCAATGGCAAGCATGTTGTCACGGCCAATAAGGCTTTGTTGGCAACGCACGGTAATGATATCTTCAAGGCAGCAGAAGAAAAAGGTGTGATGGTCGCATTTGAGGCAGCAGTTGCTGGTGGCATCCCCATCATCAAAGCCTTGCGTGAAGGCCTGACTGCCAATCGTATTCAGTGGATCGCAGGCATCATCAATGGCACGACCAATTTTATCTTGTCTGAAATGCGTGATAAGGGCCTGGACTTTGCCACCGTGCTGAAGCAGGCGCAAGAGCTGGGCTATGCAGAAGCTGATCCTACCTTCGATATTGAGGGTGTGGATGCTGCGCATAAAGCCACCATCATGGCCGCAATCGCTTATGGTATCCCCATGCAGTTTGATAAAGCCCATGTGGAAGGTATCACCAAGCTGCAAGCCAGCGATATTCGTTATGCAGAAGAACTGGGTTACCGTATCAAACTGCTGGGTATCAGTAAGCGTACTGAAGCCGGCATAGAATTACGCGTGCATCCGACCCTGATCCCGGAAAAGCGCCTGATTGCCAATGTAGAAGGCGCCATGAATGCCGTGCTGGTACATGGCGATGCAGTCGGTGCGACCCTGTACTATGGCAAGGGTGCTGGTTCAGAGCCTACGGCTTCTGCAGTGATTGCGGATCTGGTCGATATCACTCGTTTAGCGACTGCTGACCCTGAGCATCGTGTGCCTTACCTGGCCTTCCAGTCTAATTCACTGAGTGATTTACCAGTGTTGCCTATGTCAGAAATCGTCACCAGTTACTATCTGCGCATGCACGTGGCAGACAAGCCTGGTGTCCTGGCTGATGTCACACGCATCCTGGCAGATTTGACGATCTCCATTGATGCCATGCTGCAAAAAGAACCTGCGGAAGGTGAAACACAAACGGACATCATCATTCTGACGCATCAGACCAAAGAAAAAAATATCGTTGCTGCGATAGAGAAAATCGAGAAACTCGATTCAGTATTTGGTGCGGTGACGAAGTTGCGCCTGGAAGAATTGAGCTAATTCATCGGGCTTCAAACGAAAAAGCGTGGTCATGGAATAATGACCACGCTTTTTTATTTTCTGAAGACAGGATAAATACGAAGATATGCCGCGCCTCTCTCTAAAGCAGTTACTTGCCTATGCTATGTTTGGTTTTCCTTTGGCGATGGTAGCCTTACCGATTTATGTCTATGTGCCACAGTTCTATGCTGATCGCCTGGGTATGTCTTTATCGGCCATAGGTACGGCATTATTGCTGACTCGTATCATGGATGCCTTCCTTGATCCCTTTATAGGGGCATTGATAGATCGTAGACCACAAAGCCGTAGTTATGCACCTTATATAGTTCTTGCGTTGCCATTATTGATTGCCGGTTTCACGGGCCTGTTTCATCCGCCACACTTATCCGGCAATCTGGCCTTTCTCTGGTTCTTGTCTGCACTAGTAGTTGTATATGCCGGATTCAGCCTGGCCAGTATCTCTTTTCAGAGTTGGGGTGCTGCATTGACACAGGAGCCAGGGCAAAGGGTAAGATTGACCAGTGTGCGTGAGGCATGTGGTCTCGTTGGTGTGATCGCCACCGCCATCATCATTCAGTTTGGCAATGTCACGATCTTATCTGGCATGCTGAGTCTCAGTCTACTTATTACAGCTTGGTTTTTGATACGCCATACGCCACGCAGATCAGGCGCGACTATGGGCGCTCACGTGCCGCTGTCCTTGCGTGATTTATTCGCTAACCGCAGTTTCAGAGCTTTGTTCCTGGTATTTGTTGTCAATGGTATCGCCGCTGCAATACCGGCGACCTTGTTCCTTTTTTTTACCAAAGACCGTTTACATCTTGCGCATTTGTCCGGCGTTTTGTTGTTGCTATATTTTCTCGCGGCTGCTTTATCCATGCCTTTATGGACGCGTCTTGCGCAGAGAAAAGGTGAGGTCAATGCATGGCTGTTTGCCATGCTCTTGTCCGTGTTTAGTTTTGTCGGCGTACTTGCATTGGGTGTTGGCGATGCCTGGGCTTTTTCGCTGATTTGCATTTTTTCTGGCATGAGCCTTGGAGCCGACCTCGCTTTACCGCCAGCTTTGCTGGCAGGAGTTATTCATGCAGCAGGGCATAGCGAAAAAAACGAAGCCAGTTATTTTGGCGTCTGGAACTGGGCCAGCAAGATGAATCTGGCCGTCGCTGCCGGATTGGCCTTGCCAGCCCTGGAATACCTGGGTTATGTGCCAGGTGCGACGAGCGATAATGGTCTGCAAGCGTTAACACTGGCTTACGCAGCTTTACCTTGCATATTAAAGTTGCTGGCTGCCGCATTGCTTTGGAAATCCAGATTGGAAAAAGTATAGCAGTATAAAGTGCTGGCCGAATAGCCAAATTTATTTAGCGCAACAGCTTTTCATGAAATTCCGCCGGATAGTCTTTATGGATTTTAACTACCGTAGAAACCCGGGTACCATAACTCGGTGAAACGATGCAAGGCGACGAAAGTAGCCTCTCCATCTCAAATGAAATGCCGGTATCGGGTAAGCGGCAATCTGGAGCAGGGGTGGTATTGGCCAGCACTTCAAAATAGGCATCCACTGGGGCGCGCTGACATATCATGCTGGCAAATTCAGCTTTGGTTCTGACGACTTTGGGCCAGGGCGTATCCAGTGATGCGTTGGAAATGCCATAGATACCTGGAGGTAGTGGCTGGCCGTTGCGTACATCATCCTGGTTGCGATTGGAAAACCAGATCAGGTCTTCCTGATCACCTATCAGCAAATTGAAACCGTTATAGTCGGCAACAGTATCTCGAATGCTGGCGATGTACTCTTGTGCGCTCAAGTTGCTATTGAGGTAATTGGCAACCAGTTCTCCACGCGTAGGCGCGTCTTCACGCTTCTCGGAAGGCGCGCGGATATTCGTAATGGCGGCAAATTTGCTTGTCAGACTATCTGCACCGTTCAGCGTAGTCATGCCCAGCCAGGTACCGCCCGATTGCAGGTCGCGTCCGGCGTATATGTTGGGGTTGTCTTGCCACCAATCAGCGGCAGCCGCAGGCCGGTCATAAAACTCATCACGGTTACCTGCAAACACGATAGGTGTGCAGGGTATAAGTTTCCAGGCAAAGACGATCAGGCACATAAGTCTACATCCACAAAATATTCCATATGTCGCTCACCAGACTGTAATTGTTTTAATCCAGTTTGCGCGTAAGCCAGCTCTAGCCTCTGTTCAAAATCTGACGAAACCTGATAATAAATCTCCATCCAGGTATGCATGCCATCCTGTTCTGCCGGACGTCTCTGCAGACCTGGACTTTGCTGATCAGCCTGAAGCATAAGTTTTTGCAACAACCGCTCTTGCTGCAGCACTTCAGCTTCTTTATTGGCGCTGGCTTTGAAATAGATATAGCAATTCATATGCCTGCTTTTGATTCTTTATTGCGTAATATCTGTTATTGCATACGGTAGCGGTTGCAGTTCTATCGCTGCGCCACTGGCTGAACCCAGTGTGAGTTGACCGCTTTCCTGATCAGTCAGCTTCATTTCTATCAACACCAGAGAGCTGTCTTCCTGATGTTGTTCAGCGTTAACGATCATGCCGCAAGGCTGGCTGACATCATCACTATGAAATACTTCCGTTCCTGCAGCTACATCTTTCGCATGGACCAGTGCTATTGCCATGCGGCGCTTGAGTTTGCCCAAGTATTGACTGCGCGCGACTATTTCCTGGCCTGGGTAGCAGCCCTTTTTAAAGTTCACACCACCGATAAGTTCGAAATTGATCATTTGCGGGACAAACTTCTCTTGAGTGCTGGCGATGACGATGGCAATGCCAGCCTGAATTTCAGTCACACGCCAGGCGCTGGTGTTTACTGCGCGCAGTTGGGTGTTTAATTTTGGCCAGGCTAGCTGTGCAATTTCCACAGGTGCTATCCATTGATAGCGTGGAAAACTGTTGGCGTCTGCGACGCGCAGCAGGCTGCCATATTCGTTGCTCAGTTGTTGGTCGACTTTAGCTGGCAGCTCTGGAAACCATTCTTGCAGTGCTGCAGGTGCAGCACTGCCACCTAACCCCAGAACAACGTATTCTGCATTGATATCGTGTAATTTGGCTTTCGCCCTTAAAACAAACATTTGCAAACGTTTTTGCACAGAGGCTTGTATTGTTTTTGATAGCTGCAAGATAATATCCTGGCCATCTTTCCAATACACAAAGCTGGCCAACATGCGTCCTTTAGGGGTGCAATAAGCCGCACGGCGCAGCTCTGTTGCACCCAAATGCTCCACATCATTGCTCAATTGATTATGCAAAAAAGACGGGGCATCTTCGCCTGCAACTCTTATTAGGCCCAGATCAGTCAAAGGGGCAACAAACCCTGTTTGCAGGGCATCTGACTGCCAATGAGGAGTAAAACCGTTGGTATTCAGGTTTTCCACCGTTGCGCCCTGGCTGGATAAAAAGTCTTCCCACGTCATATTGTTATACTCACTCTTCTTTACTGATTCGCTTAATGTGCGCGCTGGCTTTACAATACCACCTGCACCTGTTCAGGCGAATTATAGTAGCGTATGCAAAATCTCGTCAGAACTCCCTCAATTTTGATTAAGCTGCCTACATGGGTTTCATAAAAAAATTATTTGTATTACTAATTTTACTTGCGCTGGCCACAGGTGGCGGTTTCTATTATTGGATGCAACAAGCCATTTTTGTGGAAGGTGCAGTCAAAGAATTCACTATTAAACCAGGTAGCGGCGTGCGCGCATCTGCCCGTCAGGTTTTTGAAGCAGGAGTACCAGTTCAACCGCTGATGTTTGAGGCACTGGCACGTTTGATGGGGAAAGAAAATCGCTTGAAAGCCGGCTCTTTCGAGATAGAGGCTGGTAAGACACCAGTCGAATTGCTGAACAAGATCGTCAATGGTGATTTTTCCATGGCCAGTCTTGTGGTGATCGAGGGTTGGACCTTTCAGCAAATGCGCAAAGTGGTAGATTCACATCCTGCCGTCAAGCATGAAACCCAGGGCATGAGCGAAGCAGAGCTGATGCGCAAGATTACGCCAGACTTTCCGCAAGCGGAAGGTTTGTTCTTTCCTGATACCTATCGCTTCGCCAAAGGCAGTTCTGATCTACAGCTTTATGAACAAGCCCATAACCAATTGTTGAAAAAACTCGACGAAGCCTGGAAAAAACGGGTAGATGGCCTACCATACAAGAATCGCTATGAAGCCCTGACCATGGCTTCCATCATAGAAAAAGAGACCGGGCAAAAATCAGAGCGTCCGATGATCGCCTCCGTTTTTGTCAACCGCCTGCGCTTGGGCATGTTGCTGCAAACTGATCCTACCGTCATTTATGGTATGGGTGACCGCTACCAGGGCAAGATCTACAAGCGTGACTTGTTGACAGATACGCCTTATAACACCTATACGCGGGCAGGCTTGCCTCCGACACCGATTGCCTTGCCTGGCATGGAATCGATTTCCGCTGCCTTGGATCCGGCGCATAGTGATGCTTTATACTTCGTCGCGCGTGGAAATGGGACCAGTCAGTTTTCTGATAGTTTGAATGACCATAATCGCGCTGTGAACAAGTACCAGCGTTGATAGCGTCACGGTGCATTAATAGAATATAGAATTGAATAATGAAGCACACAGGAAAATTTATCAGCTTTGAAGGCATAGACGGTGCCGGTAAGTCCACGCATATCGCCTACGTCGCAGAGCGTTTGCAAAACACACTGCAGGCCCAGAATGTAAAGGTCATTTGTAGCCGTGAGCCTGGTGGCACGCCCCTGGGTGAAACCTTGCGTGAAGTGCTATTAAAGCAAAAAATGCATTTGGAGACAGAAGCCTTGCTGATGTTTGCCGTCAGGCGCGAGCACATTGCTCAGGTTATAGAGCCAGCATTGGCACGCGGCGACTGGGTCATCTCTGACCGGTTTACTGATGCCAGCTTTGCTTATCAGGGTGGTGGCCGGCATTTATCATTGGATAAACTCAATGCACTGGAACAATGGGTGCATCCAAATTTGCAGCCAGACCTGACTCTGTTGTTCGATTTACCGCTGGAAGTGGCGCGCGCGCGCCTGGATGCTACGCGTGACCTGGATAAGTTTGAACAGGAAAAGGCAGATTTTTTTGCTGCCACGCGCAATGAATACCTGCGCCGTGCCGGGGAATTTCCTCAACGGTTCAGGATTATTGATTCGACACTAAGCATAGACGCAATTCGTTTGCAGCTTGATGTATTGATTGATGATTTATTGAGCTCTGCTCAACAAGCAAGATGACGCAGCATCCGTTATATAGCTGGCAAGAAGAAGCCTGGCAACAGATACAGGCTATAGGGCAGCGTTTACCTCATGCCTTTTTATTGCATGGGCCGCAAGGCATAGGTAAAACTGTGTTTGCCGAACATCTGGCGCAATCCCTGCTTTGTGAAAGCCCGGGGCAGGGTGGGCATGCCTGTCGGCAATGTGGTTCCTGTGGCTGGTTTTCACAGTATAGTCACCCTGATTATCGTCGCGTCAGGCCTGAATTGCTGGACGAAGAAGATGCGCCCGTTGGTGATGAAGCCGAAACCAGCAGCAAAACCAGCAAGGCCAGTAAAGCACCTTCCAAGGAAATCGTCATCAACCAAATCCGGGCACTGTCGGATTTCATGAATATTTCTACCCATCGTAGTGGCAGACGCATCATTGTCTTGTACCCCGCGGAGGCGCTAAATGTGCCAGCAGCAAATGCCTTGTTGAAATCTCTGGAAGAACCAAATGCGAATACGGTATTCATTCTGGTGTCGAATAGCATAGACAGATTGTTGCCAACTATCTTGTCGCGTTGCCATAAATTTGGCTTGGGCCTGCCTGATGCAGGCGTCGCGCTGGAATGGTTGCACGCGCAAGGCATCAAGGATGCGGATGTCTGGCTGGCTCAACAGGGTGGCGCGCCTTTGGCTGCATTCGAAATGGCGCATTCGGACTTGCGTGCGGATTTGGATGAATTTATACGGTTTTTAAGTAAACCAGGCACCGAACTCAGCCTCAAAACTGCCGATAAAATGCAGAAAATGGAAATGCCGGTCGTCGTCGGCTGGCTACAACGTTGGCTCTACGATATATTTTCCTACAAACAAAGTGGCAGAATCCGGTATCATCCTCGCTATGGGAGGGAGTTGAAGGCATTGTCCATGCAGGTTGATGAGTCAGCTTTGCAGCAATTCATCAAGAATTGCAATGAAAGACAGGCGATTGCCAGTCACCCTTTATCGGCCAAATTATTTTTGGAAGATATGCTGCTTGAATATTCCGCACTATTTGATTAAAGAATTGCGAAAGCCAGAACATGTCAGATTTACCAGCAGACCTTAGTGCTCCGCTTAATATGCCTTCACCGAATCGTCCTTCGGTACTATCGCTGGCAATTAAAGAGAAAGCTGCCTTGTTTGCAGCTTATATGCCATTTTTAAAAAATGGCGGTATTTTCGTGCCTACCAATAAGACTTACCGTCTGGGTGAAGAGATTTATCTGATCCTGACTTTGCTGGATGACCCGAATAAGTATCCTATCGCTGGCAAGGTTGCCTGGATTACACCTGCTGGTGCAGGGAATAACAAGTCGCAAGGTATAGGCGTGCATTTTCCGGAAGATGAAAGTGGTACCCGCATCCGCTTGCGCGTAGAGGAATTGCTTGGTGCAGCCGTACGTTCTTCCAGGGCTACCCATACAATTTAATGATGATGGCTGCAGAATTTACGCATAGACTGGCGCAGTTTGAGGATTTGCCGCAAATTGTCGCAATTTATAACTCCACTGTTGCCTCACGCGTAGTGACTGCAGATACTGAACCAATTACGGTAGAATCACGCCATGCATGGTTTGATGAGCATCGGCCTGAATCGCGTCCACTTTGGGTCTGTGAGCAGAATGGGCAAATCATAGGCTGGTTATCATTTTCGAATTTTTACGGCAGGCCAGCTTATGCTGGGACAGCTGAATTATCCATTTACTTGCATGAAGCAGCACGTGGCCAAGGGTTGGGGCGTTATTTCCTGACGCAGGCCATTGCACATGCCCCTGAAATCAGGGTTCACACTTTGCTAGGCTTCATTTTTGGTCATAATGTACCAAGTTTGAAGTTATTTGCTGCATTTGACTTTGCGAACTGGGCAAATATGCCACGGGTGGCAACGCTGGACGGCATAGAGCGCGATTTGATCATACTTGGCAAAAGGGTAGGCTAGGTAAGCTAGCTCCAATTCCCGTTTGCTACCATTTCCGGGCGACTTGCCGATGGCAGGTCGCCTATTCATTTTTGAAAGATTTTATTATGCTGAGCTACCGCCACGGCTTTCATGCCGGTAATCACGCCGACGTTTTGAAACATTTTGTCCTGATTCAACTATTGGAATATCTGGGTCAAAAAGACACTGCTTATACCTATATCGATACACATGCAGGTGCGGGTTTGTATGCACTTGACAGTGGTTACGCAAGCAAAAATGCCGAATTTGAGACCGGTATAGCACCTTTGTGGGACAGGAAAGATATACCTCCAGCTTTCGCAGCCTACATGGATTTGATCAAGGGCCTCAATCCCAGTGGTAAAATGCGTTATTACCCAGGTTCCCCATACTGCGCCAATATCGTCATGCGCGAGCAAGACCGCCTGCGCCTGTTTGAATTGCACCCTAGCGAAATCAAGATACTGAGTGAAAACTTCCGCAAGCTTGATAACCATGCGGCTGAGCAGGGCAAGCGCCAGACCGTCAGGGGAAAGCGCGTCATCATCTCTGCTGGCGATGGTTTTGAAAGCCTGAAGGCTTTGTTACCGCCACCATCCCGTCGTGGCATGGTACTGATAGACCCACCGTATGAAGTCAAGGATGACTACAGGCGCGTCAAGGTATGTTTGGAGGACGGACTGAAGCGTTTCCCTACCGGCACCTTTGCTGTCTGGTATCCGGTATTGCAACGTCAGGAATCCCGTTCCCTGCCAGAAAAACTCAAGCGATTGCAGGCAAATAGCTGGCTGAATGTCACCCTATCCATTAGTGGCCCTTCACCAGATGGGTTTGGCTTGCATAGCAGTGGCATGTTCATCCTTAATCCGCCCTGGACTTTGCTGGACACCTTAAAAGAAGTGATGCCTTACCTGGTCAAAGTATTGGGTAAAGATTCAGCTGCCGGTTTTGTACTTGAGTCGGGTGAAGCGGGAGCTAGCGCTAAACGTTAAGAAGTTGGTCGTCAGAAGTAGCAACGCTCTTTTTTCGACACAAAGTAAATTTGTTGAATGTTGCAATGCGGAAGAGCTTTTCTTCCGCATTTTTGTTTGTGGAAAACCAAAAATAGTTAGGGTGATCAAGATATCCTTTGTGCATTGCAAAAAAAATACTGATTGACGGATTAGTACGGTCGTACAAAAATCGACAAAGAATAATATTCAGCAAACTAGCAAAATACCAAAGCAATCGATAATGCAGCACATTTCAGGAGAACAAATGTCGTCTTATGCTATGAGCCCTTTGATGGGGCAAATGATGAATAAGCCTATGCTTATTTCCAGCCTCATCGAACATGCAGACCGTTATTTTGGGAAGAATGAAATTGTTTCTCGGAGAGTTGAAGGGGATATACATCGCTATAATTATAGCGAATGCCATAGGCGCTCCAAAAAACTCGCGAATGCTTTCGCCGAACTGGGCGTAAAAATTGGTGACCGTATCGCCACGCTGGCCTGGAATGGTTATCGACATCTGGAAGCATATTATGCGGTATCAGGTTCTGGCGCTGTCCTGCACACCATTAATCCTAGATTGCATCCAGAACAGATTGCCTACATCGCCAATCACGCTGAAGACCAGTACCTGCTGTTTGATATGACTTTCCTGCCCATAGTGCAGGCAATAGCTGCTCATTGCCCAGGAATCAAAGGTTATATCATGATGTGCGACAGGGATAAATTGCCAGCCGATGGCAAAATCCCCAATTTGATGGCTTACGAAGATTTAATTGAAGCCAATAGCGATGATTTTGTCTGGCCGGTCTTTGATGAAAACTCAGCCTCCAGCCTTTGCTACACTTCCGGCACGACAGGCAATCCTAAAGGTGCCTTGTATTCCCACCGCTCCACCATCTTACATTCATATGCTTCGTCTTTGCCAGATGGCTTGAATGTGTCAGCACGTGATTCAGTATTGCCCGTAGTGCCCATGTTCCATGTAAATGCCTGGGGCCTGCCTTACTCTGCTCCATTGAATGGTGCCAAACTGGTTTTTCCTGGTCCGCACCTGGATGGGAAATCACTTTATGAAATATTTGAGCAAGAGAAAGTTACTTTCTCGGCTGGTGTGCCAACTGTCTGGCTTGGGCTGCTGACCTATGTAGCGCAGAATAATTTGAAATTCTCGACTTTCAAACGTACGGTGATTGGTGGTTCTGCCTGCCCACCTGCCATGATGAAAACCCTACGTCACACCTATGGTGTTGAAGTAGTACATGCCTGGGGTATGACGGAGATGTCGCCTTTGGGTACGGCAGGTACTTTGATGGCCAAGCACGCTGATCTGACTGAAGATGAGAAGCAAGCCATACTCCAGAAACAAGGGCATGTTTTGTATGGCGTCGAGATGAAAATCGTTGACGACGCAGGCCAGGAGTTACCCTGGGATGGTAAGACCTATGGCAATCTGCTGGTCAAGGGGCCCTGGATTATCCATAGTTATTACAAGAATGAAGGTGGCGATGTTCTTGAAGACGGCTGGTTTCCTACCGGTGACGTAGCCACCATAGATACTGATGGCTATATGCAGATCACTGACCGAAGTAAAGATGTGGTCAAGTCCGGTGGAGAGTGGATAGGCACGATAGATCTGGAAAATGTAGCCGTCTCTCATCCCGCAATTTTGCAAGCCGCCTGCATTGGTGTATTCCATCCAAAGTGGGATGAGCGCCCATTGTTGTTGGCGGTGAAAAAGCCGGGTGCAGAAGTCACCAGGGAGGAGTTGTTGCAATTTTTTGATGGCAAGGTTGCAAAATGGTGGTTGCCTGACGACGTTGTTTTCGTAGAAAGTCTGCCTTTAGGGGCGACAGGGAAAATTTTGAAGAATAAACTGAGGGAGCAATTCAAGGAACATAAACTACCAACTGCATAAGTAATGCAGGACTTGGGCTAAGCAGTGCTGGTAGTCCAGGTTCTGGAAGTAGCGATAAAACGAAAAAATCTAGATTCCTAACAATGAGAATACCGGAGAGAGACAAATGAAATTTACTTTACGTGCCAGCCTTGCTGCAGTCGCTTTAACTTTCGCCGTACCCACAGTGATGGCTGATACCATCAAGATCGCCTATATTGATCCACTGTCGGGTCCTTTTGCACCAGTAGGGCAAAACATTCTGAATTCCTATCAGTACATTGCTGATAAAGCCAACGCTGAGAAATGGGGTGGTGAACATAAATTCGAAGTTGTCGGTTTTGATAATAAAGGTAGTCCACAAGAGTCCTTGAATGTCCTGAAGACCGTCATCGACAAAGGCTTTCGCTACATAACACAAGGCAATGGCTCTGGCGTAGGCCTGGCTTTGCTGGATGCTGTCAACAAGCACAATGAGCGCAATCCTGGCAAGGAAATTGTTTATCTGAACCACGCTGCTGTTGATCCTGATATGACCAACAGCAAATGCAGCTTCTGGCATTTCCGTTTTGATTCAAATTCTGACATGAAAATGGAAGCGCTGACGACCTTCATGGCGGCTGATAAAAATATCCAGAAGGTTTACATCATAGGCCAGAATTACTCATTCGGTCATCAGGTAACCCGTGCCGCCAAAGAGTATCTGGCACGCAAACGTCCGGATATACAAATTGTCGGTGACGATCTCCATCCAATTGGTCAAGTTAAAGATTTCTCGCCTTATGTTGCGAAAATCAAGGCTTCTGGCGCGGATACTGTGATAACCGGTAACTGGGGGGCTGACTTGGCTTTGCTGATTAAATCTGCCAAAGATGCAGATTTGAAAGCCAATTTCTATACTTACTATGGTTCTACAACTGGTGTGCCAACGGCAATGGGCGCCTCAGGTATAGATCGTGTCAAGTATGTGGGCTACTGGAATGCGAACAACGAAACTTTTGCCGGCAAAGACATCATTGAAGGATTTAAGGCCAAATACAAGGATGACTATTATTCCATGGCGACGTACTCTGTTTTGGCAGCTATGGGACAAGCTGTCAAACAGGCCAAGTCTATTGAACCTGCCAAAGTGGCTATAGCCCTTGAAGGATTGAATTTCAAAAGTCTGAATGGTGAAGCCAGTATGCGTAAAGTTGACCATCAAATTCAGCAACCCCTGTATATCGCTACCTGGGTAAAAACTAACGGCAAGGATGTTAAATTTGATCAGGAAAATACTGGTATGGGCTGGAAAACCAATCAAAAAATCGATGCATTTGTTGCATCTCAACCATCTTCTTGTCAGATGAAACGACCAGGCTAATCTCTAAAAAAGAGAGTCGCTCCATGCGCACTCTCTTTTTTTTCCTATAAATAGTACGATCGTTCAAGAATTTTCTGAAAAGGATCTTTGCTGTGGAATTCACACTGATCACTTTGCTGAATGGTGTCAGTTACGGATTGCTGTTGTTCATGCTTTCGTCCGGACTGACATTGATTTTCAGCATGATGGGCGTACTCAATTTCGCTCACGCCAGTTTCTATATGTTGGGGGCTTATTTTGCTTATGCCATCAGTATCAAAATAGGCTTTTGGCCAGCTTTGGTTTTCGCACCTCTGTTGGTTGGTTTGCTGGGTGCTATGGTCGAGCGTTATGGTCTGCGTTCGGTGCATAAATATGGACATATACCTGAATTATTGTTCACCTTTGGACTTTCCTACGTGATTGTGGAATTGGTGCAATTGATCTGGGGACGCTCTACAGTGCCATATCCCATCCCCGCATCTCTGGATGGCCCTTTGTTTACCTTGTACACAACAACCTTTCCTATCTATCGCGGCTTCATGATGCTGGTTGCATTAGTGATGTTGGTATCGATTTATCTATTGCTGACTCGTACCCGCATAGGCCTGGTGATACAAGCGGCCCTCACACACCCCGATACCGTAGAAGCATTAGGGCACAATGTTCCCAGAGTTTTCATGCTGGTGTTTGGCGGCGGCTGCGCACTAGCTGGGCTTGCTGGTGTCGTCGGTGGTAATGCCTTTGTGACTGAGCCTGGTATGGCTTCCACCTTGGGTAGTATTATTTTCGTGGTGGTGGTGGTGGGTGGCATGGGCTCCTTGGCGGGGGCATTTGTGGCATCGCTGTTGATTGGCGTTTTGCAAACATTTGCCGTGGCACTGGATTATTCCTTCGTCACAATGTTTGCCAAATTGGGCATGGCCATTACCGCGAATGCGCCGGGCTATTCTTTGTTAAGTCTGACAATTGCTCAGGTTGCACCTATCTTGCCCTATCTTTTATTAGTCCTCATCCTGATTTTCAGGCCCAGAGGTTTACTCGGTACACGCGAAGGATAAAAAGATGAGCAAACCTTTAGTATTCAAACCCATCAACTTGGCGCGCTGGATCATCTGGAGCAGTTTTGCCATCCTGCTGATCCTGGCACCTATGATGTTTAACACCGGTGGATCATTGTCCCTGCTCTCCCAAATGGGGACGCTGATGATCTTCGGTCTTTCCTACAATATGTTATTGGGGCAAGGAGGGATGCTGTCCTTTGGACATGCGGTTTATTCCGGCCTGGGAGCTTTTTTCTCCATTCATGCAATGAATCTGATGACTGCTGGCAGCATGACTTTCCCAGTCAGCATGATCCCTTTGATCGGCGGTATTGCTGGTATGTTTTTTGGCGTCTTGTTTGGGTATGTCACGACTAAAAAATCAGGTACGACTTTCTCCATGATCACCCTTGGTATGGTGGAGCTGGTGTTTGCCTGTTCGCTAATGTTCCCGAGTTTTTTCGGCGGGGAAGGCGGTATTTCTACCAATCGCGTGATAGGGTCATCCTTTCTCGGCATCACATATGGACCACAAATCCAGGTGTACTACCTGATCGCTTTCTGGCTATTCATCAGCACCATCGGTATGTATGCATTTACGCAAACTCCATTGGGGCGCATCGTCAATGCTGTACGTGATAATCCTGAGCGGGTTGAGTTCATTGGCTACGATACGCAATGGGTGCGTTACCTGACGTTGATTTTGTCCGCTTTTTTTGCAGGTATTGCCGGTGGTTTATCGGCCATAAATTTTGAAATTGTGACCGCAGAAAATGTCAGTGCTATACGTTCAGGTGCAGTCTTGCTATTCACCTTTATTGGTGGTGTAGGCTTTTTCTTTGGCCCCATGATAGGGGCAATCCTGGGCGTGTTTTTGACCGTGATGTTGTCTGACCTGACCAAGGCCTGGCAATTATATTTAGGTGTTTTCTTCATCCTCATCGTCATGTATGCACCCGGTGGCATAGCAAGCATCATCATGATGAATTTGCGCGTTGCCAAGTTTGGCATGTTTAAACGTGTCTGGCCCAGTATGTGGAAATTGGTACTTGCAGCAACAGTGACGACAGCTGGTGTCATATTGGCAGTGGAAATGCTGTATCAACGCACTTTGGAAGCGACTCAAAGCGCAGTCATAGAGATGTTTGGTGTTTCCATAGATACGGCCAGTAGTAGCTGGTGGCTAATGACGATCATCGTTATTGCCCTGGGTATTTTTGCCTGCGCCAAACTCAAAGGAGGTTTTGCGCAACACTGGGGTGACGTCAATACTGAAATCGAAGAACAAATGCGGAGGGCGCAAGCATGACAGGCTTTTCGCTTGAATTAATAGATGTACGTAAATCATTTGGTAGTGCAGAAATCATCCGGGGAGCAAGTTTGCAGGTGCCAAAAGGCGAGCGCTTCGCCATCATTGGCCCCAATGGAGCCGGGAAATCTACATTATTCAATTTGATTTCTGGCCGTTTCCCGATTACATCCGGAGATATCTTGCTGAATGGTGAGAGCATCACTACGCTGAAGCCCTATGAAATCAATCGGCGCGGCTTGTCGCGCAGCTTTCAGATTACGAATATTTTTCATCGCCTGTCTGTGTATGAAAACTTGCGCTGTGCAGTGCTTTGGTCGCTAGGATACAAATATTCATTTTGGGACAGGTTGAATGGCTTGAAAGACGCGCATGAGAGGGCAGAAGCTGTTCTGGAGCAAATTGGACTCAAGCGCAGGCGCAACATTACGGCTGGCTTGTTGACCTATGCCGAGCAAAGGGCATTGGAAATTGGTATCACTATCGCGGGTGGTGCCGATGTGATCCTGTTGGATGAACCGACTGCTGGCATGAGTCGCTCTGAGTCTGATGCAGCAGTAGAATTAATACGTAAAGTCACAGTCGGTAAATCATTGTTGATGGTTGAGCATGATATGAGTGTGGTCTTCGGTTTGGCCGATAAAATTGCAGTTGTCGTGTATGGCGAAGTGATTGCTTGTGATACTCCAGCCAATATCCGCAACAATCAAAAAGTCAAAGACGCTTATCTTGGCGGTCATGCACCGGTGGAGGTTGAATGAGTTTGCTTACGATTAAGAATCTCAATGCCTACTATGGCAAGAGCCATGTCTTGCATGGAGTGGACATGCAGGTCAATGCTGGCGAAATTGTCAGCCTGCTGGGACGCAATGGTGTTGGTCGTTCTACGACGGTCAAGGCGACTATGGGGCAAGTGGATGCAACAGGTTCTATCCTCTTCAAAGGCGAGGAAATCATTGGACTTAAGGCCTTTCAGATTGCGCATAAAGGTTTGGGTTATGTACCTGAAAACCGCGATATTTTTCCAACTTTGACTGTTGAACAGAACTTGATGCTTGGTCAGAAGTCTGGTCGCACGACGGGCGATAAGCCACGCTGGAGCATGGAGGATATGTACCAGATGTTCCCGCGCCTGCGTGAACGCAGAAATACCCAGGCGGGGGTGATGTCAGGTGGTGAGCAGCAAATGCTGACACTGTGCCGTACCTTGATGGGCGATCCTGACCTGATCATGATTGACGAGCCGACGGAAGGCCTGGCGCCAAAGATCGTCGAGCTGGTGGCCGAGTATCTCAAAGAGCTAAAAAATCGCGGCATATCGGTTTTGCTGGTAGAGCAAAAATTGGCAATTGCGCTTGAAATTTCGCAAAGAGTGTATGTTATGGGTCATGGCAGCATCGTGTTTGAAGGTACGCCCGCAGAATTGCGGGTAAATGAAAACATCCGCAAGGAATGGCTGGAAGTGTAAAAGCATGTAATTGAAGCATTGAGACAGCTCCAGAAATTTTGGGGCTGGCCATTTTTATGACTACGCATCTCTGGTGCTATCGACTGGTATTTTGAATTGAATAAAGAAAAGAAAAAATTTTAAATTAAAATAATACGACCGTTCTATTTTGAGGTATAGTAAGTGGAGCTTCGCTTTTACACCCTGCTTTACAAATACTAAACTGGGAATTCATACAGCATTTCTATTATAGGAAGAGACATGAGCGCAGAATACCAAGTTAACGGCAATGTCGCCGTTATTACCCTGAACAATCCGCCTGTTAATGGTCTGGGTCATGCTACCCGTACTGCGGTGGTAAATGGCATGAAACAGGCACTGAATGATGATGCAGTGAAAGCTATCGTCATCACTGGTGCCGGTAAAGCATTCTCCGGCGGTGCTGACATTAAGGAATTCAACTCTCCCAAGGCATCTGCAGAACCTAGTCTGCATACTGTCATTAATGTGGTTGAGAGTTCTGATAAACCTGTCATTGCCGCTATTCATACGGTATGTATGGGCGGTGGCTTGGAACTGGCTCTGGGCTGTAATTATCGCGTCGCATCCAAAGGCGCACAAATTGCCCTGCCAGAAGTTAAATTAGGCATCTTACCGGGTGCTGGCGGTACGCAACGTTTGCCGCGCGTGTTGGGTTTGGAAATGGCTTTGAACATGGTTGTTTCCGGTACAGCGGTGCCGTCAGAAAAACTGGCCAAGACAGCGATTTTCAATGAAGTGGTAGAAGGCGATGTACTGGAAGCTGCACTCGCATTTGCGGCTAAAGTTGCTGATGTCCGTCCTTTGCCTAGAGTGCGCGATATCAAGATCGATTATCCGAACTATGAAGCGTATTTGCAATTCTCACGCAATACAGTGCGTGCCATGGCTGGCCCTTTCCCTGCACCTTTGAAATGTGTGGAAGCAGTGGCGGCCGCAGTTACCAAGAAATTTGATGATGGCATCAAGTTTGAGCGTGAACTGTTTGTTGATCTGGTGCAAACCACAGAATCCAAAGCCCTACGTCATGCCTTCTTTGGAGAGCGTGCTGCCAGTAAATTGCCAGACGTACCGGATGACACACCAACTCGCCCTATCAAATCCGTCGCCGTTATCGGTGCAGGCACCATGGGCGGCGGAATAGCCATGAATTTTGCCAATGCAGGTATTCCTGTGCAAATTCTGGAAATGAAGCAGGAAGCACTGGATAAAGGCTTGGCAACGATACGCAAGAATTATGAAAACACGCTTAAAAAAGGCAAGCTGACTCAAGAGAAATTTGATCAGCGTGTAGGCCTGATCACAGGTACTTTGTCGTATGAAGAGATTGCCCAGGCAGATATCGTCATTGAAGCAGTGTTTGAAGATATGGGTGTCAAGGAGCAAGTCTTCAAGAAACTCGATGAAGTCATGAAGAAGGGCGCAATTCTGGCGTCGAACACTTCAACACTGGATGTCGACAAGATTGCTGACTTCACTAAACGTCCTGAAGATGTTATTGGTACTCACTTCTTCAGCCCAGCAAATGTCATGAAATTGCTGGAAATCGTGCGTGGCAAGAAAACCACCAAAGATGTGCTGGCGACTGTGTTGGGCTTGTCCAAAAAAATCAAGAAAACTGGAGTGGTGTCCGGAGTTTGCGATGGTTTCATTGGTAATCGCATGATAGAACAATACAGCCGTCAGGCAGGTTTCTTGCTGGAAGAGGGCTGTACACCTGAACAGGTTGATAAAGCGGTAGAGAAGATGGGTTTTGCCATGGGACCTTTCCGTATGGGCGACTTAGCTGGCAATGATATCGGCTGGTATATCCGCAAGCGCCGTTACGTAGAAAAGCCACAAATTACCTATTCCAAAACAGCAGATTTGCTGTGTGAACTTGGTCGCTTCGGTCAAAAAACCGGTGCGGGTTGGTACGACTATAAGCCTGGCGACCGCAAAGCTTATCCTTCATCTATCGTGAATGACATGATCATCAAACACTCAGCTGACCTCGGTGTGGAGCGTCGCAAGATTTCTGATCAGGAAATCGTCGAGCGCCTGATTTTTTCATTGGTCAATGAGGCAGCCTATATTCTTGAAGAGGGTATAGCAACACGTGCGTCTGATATCGATATGGTATATCTGACAGGTTATGGCTTCCCATTGCACACTGGTGGCCCTATGTTCTATGCAGATACCGTGGGATTGCCAAATGTGGTCATGGCCATGGAGAAATATGCCAAAGGCCGTCATGGCGATGCCTGGAAGCCAGCACCTTTGTTGGCAAAGCTGGCTGCAGAAGGAAAAACTTTCAATTAAATAAACTTAATTGAAATGAAACAAGTGGCTTGTCTGAAGGAATTATTCTTCAGGCAAGCCATTTGCTATTGACAAAGAAGTAATCTCTCCCGGCAGCAAACTGTCAGTCTGCAGATATCCACCTTCCAAATCTCATAATTTCTCTATAAATCATGGGCTTGTCTGCGACTCGCCAAAAACACAATGCACCACAATGCTATAATGTGCGGTTAATCCCCATCTTTATTGCAAAAGGTTTTCTGTGCTTTCTACCGCTAATATCACCATGCAGTTCGGCCCCAAGCCGCTGTTTGAAAATATCTCTGTCAAATTTGGCGAAGGTAACCGTTATGGCCTGATCGGTGCCAATGGCTGCGGCAAATCCACTTTTATGAAGATTCTCGGCGGTGACCTTGAGCAATCTTCAGGCACGGTCATGCTGGATCAGAATGAGCGCCTGGGTAAGTTGCGCCAGGATCAGTTTGCGTTTGAAGACATGCGTGTGCTGGATGTGGTCATGATGGGCCACCTGGAAATGTGGGCGGCAATGTCGGAACGGGATGCGATTTACGCCAACCCTGAGGCGACTGACGACGACTACATGAAGGCTGCAGACCTGGAAGCCAAGTTTGCTGAATATGATGGTTACACTGCAGAAGCGCGTGCTGGTGAATTGTTGCTGGGTGTAGGCATACCAACGGATCAGCATCAAGGCGTCATGAGTGCAGTTGCGCCAGGCTGGAAATTGCGCGTCTTGCTGGCACAGGCGCTGTTCTCCAACCCAGATATTCTGTTGCTCGATGAACCGACCAATAACCTGGACATCAATACCATCCGCTGGCTGGAAGATATTCTGAACGAACGTAATTCCACCATGATCATCATTTCCCATGATCGCCATTTCCTGAATCAGGTATGTACGCACATGGCGGATATGGATTACGGTACCTTGAAAGTGTATCCAGGTAATTACGATGACTACATGCTGGCATCGTCACAGGCACGTGCGCAGCAAATGGCGAACAATGCCAAGGCCAAGGAAAAGGTCGCTGAGTTGCAAGACTTCGTTCGCCGTTTCTCTGCCAATAAATCCAAGGCGCGCCAGGCAACTTCACGTGCCAAACAGATTGATAAAATCAAGATTGAAGACTTCAAACCATCCAGCCGTCAAAATCCTTTCGTGCGTTTTGATGGTGAAAAGAAATTGCATCGTTTGGCAGTAGAAATGCAATCCCTGAGCAAAGCTTACGACAAGCCATTGTTCAAGAATGTCGATCTGATGGTCGAAGCCGGTGAAAGAATCGCGATTATTGGCGCCAATGGTATCGGTAAAACCACTTTGTTGCGCTGCATAGGCGGTGATGACATCACCGGGATGCATGCAGATTATGGTACGGTCAAATGGGCAGAAAATGCCAATGTCGGCTACATGCCGCAAGATCCTACTGAGGAGTTTGCATCTGATAAAAACTTGACTGACTGGATAGGTCAGTGGACGCAAGAGGGTGATGATGACCAGGCTGTGCGCTCCATTCTCGGTCGCTTGCTGTTTGGTGGTGATGACGTCAAAAAATCAGTCAAGGTTTTGTCTGGCGGTGAAAAAGGTCGCATGATGTATGGCAAGCTGATGCTGGGTCGCCATAATGTCTTGCTGATGGATGAGCCAACCAATCACATGGACATGGAATCTATCGAGTCGCTGAATATCGCGCTGGAAAAATATGCTGGCACTCTGATTTTCGTGTCACATGACCGTGAATTTGTTTCATCTCTGGCGACACGTATATTGGAAATCAAGGAAAATAAAATCATTGATTTCCAGGGTACCTATGAAGAATACCTGAGCAGCCAGGGTATTGAATAAAAGACTGTCGGTTAAAGAAAAAGCCAGGGTGACCTGGCTTTTTTTGCATGTGCAAATTTGGTGGTTGTTTGATAGGGGTATACCGTTGCCCAGTCAGGCTTTACTTGACTAAGTTTTGCCAAGTAATAAATCAAGTCTGTCACTCAGACTGCGTGCCATTTCTGGTCCCTTGGCTTTTTGCACTGCTTCAACATAGGCCTGCCTCAGTGCTCGAAAATCATCAATATTTCCTGCACGTTCCACTTTGAGTTGTAGTCCATAACCACGCAAGCCTATAGCACTCTTGATAGTTTCATTGTAGAAGTTGTACAGCGCCTGAAAGCGTTCTGCATCTGTCATTGTCGGTGTTGCAGGTTCTGGTGTTACTGCAGCAATTGCGGTGTTTTCAGCAATGCTCACAGGCGTTTTCGCCCCTGGTGTGTCGGGAGTTGCATCAGTTTGGATCCTGATCTCAATGATGAATTCCTGCTCCAGAAGTTCTTGCAGATTTTGCTCTGTCAAACCCAGGGCTGTCACTTTTTTCATGATCTCAGCGGCAGCTTGTTTACCGTCTATCATGACCAGTAAAGTACGCAATCTGGATGCCAGTTGATACTTTCTGGTAGTAATTTCTTCTCGACCTTTTTCGGTTTTGTCGTAGACGCTTGCATTCATATCCAGCTACGGCCTTTGCTTGTCTCAATATGTCAGAAATTGTTTCTGCATTCTTTTGAGGATACATCAATTCAGCCTGACTGCCAACGAAATGCGGGCGCAAGCCTGTTTTTATCCTTGCCTGGACGCGTTGCGGATGAGTTTTACAGGCTTTAATTCGGAAGATGTAGAGCAGGTGTCATTTGACGACGATGAGCAGTCGCTGCAGCCACCGCCACATCCTGCCGTCTGCCCGCTTGCTTTGGTAAGCAAGGGGGCAAGTGCAGGGACGCGGCCGGCGCTGAATTTCCTGATTTTTTCCTTGGTTGCAGCAGGCATCCATTTCAATAATAGATAAGCTGATGCCAGGGTCAGCAGCAGAACTGCGATCAGGTTTTGCATGTCTTATCTCCCCAGAAAATAGCTGGAAATATGGTATGTCAGGAAAGAAGCGCAATAGGCCAGAGCAAATAAATAGACAGCCATAATGACTGGATAGCGCCACGTATTGGTCTCGCGTTTGACGACGCTTAAGGTCGCTACACATTGTGGTGCAAAAACATACCATGCCAATAATGACAGGGCGGTTGGTATGCTCCAGGAATGAGCAATCAGCGGCTCCAATGCGGTATTCAGTTCATCACCTGTTTGTGATAGCGCGTATACTGTTCCAAGAGCTGCGACTGCAACTTCGCGTGCGGCTAACCCAGGTACCAGGGCAATGCAGATCTGCCAGTTAAAACCTATGGGGGCAAATACCACTTCCAGCATGCGGCCCATGTAACCAGCGAGGCTGTAATAAATCGGCGGTTGAGTTGCATTTTCAGGCGCACCAGGAAAACTGCTCAGGAACCACAGTAGTATCATCAGAGCCAGAATAATGGTGCCCACTCGACTGATGAAAATCTTGATTCTTTCCCACAAGCCCAAAAGCAGGTTACGTATATTTGGCCAGCGGTAGTCGGGCAGCTCCAGCATTAAAGCCTGTTGATGTACTTCGCTACCCCATTTCTTTTTGAAGAAATAAGCTACCAGCATGGCTGATACTATGCCGCCCAGATACAGCAGGAACAAGACCAGTCCCTGCAAATTCAGTATGCCAAATACGGTTTGATCGGGTATAAATGCAGCAATGATGAGCGCGTACACTGGCAAGCGCGCGGAGCAGGTCATCAAGGGTGCAATCATGATCGTCACCAGGCGGTCGCGCGGGTTTTGTATGGTTCTGGTTGCCATGATTCCTGGAATGGCGCAGGCAAAACTCGACAGCAATGGGATAAATGCGCGGCCAGAAAGCCCGACTTTACCCATGACTCTGTCCAGCAAAAAAGCGGCGCGAGGCAAATAACCCGAATCCTCCATGACAAGGATGAAGAAGAACAAGATCACGATTTGCGGCAAAAACACCAGCACACTACCCGCGCCACCAATCACGCCACTCACCAGCAGTCCTTGTAAAATTCCTGGCGACATTGATGATTCCACCAAGGCACCGGTAGCTTCAATCGTAGACTTGATCAAGTCCATCGGGGCTTGTGCCCAGGCAAACACCGCCTGGAACACCAGGAACATCAGGGAAGTGAAGATAATCGGGCCGATAGCTGGATGTAAAATCCAGCTATCCAAGCGATAGCTCAAACTGGCAGCGTGGTTGCTTGCTGCATCAGGATGCTGGGTAACACAGGCTTCGAGTACGGCGTTGGCTTGTTGTTGTAAACTCTCGGGACTCTGTTGGGAAAGCGCGTGAACTGTGAGATTGCCATTTGGTTGCAGCCTCTGTGCCAATACTTCCAGTTCAGTCAAGAGCGCATCGACCCCTTTGGGATCAACAGCTATTGTCTCGACGACTGGGATACTCAGGGCACCGCTCAGTGCAGCAATGTCGATATGGATATTGCGCTTTTTAGCAATATCCATCATGTTCACTGCCAGAATCAACGGCTGGCCCAGCGCCAATAATTCAAATACTACCCGCAGACCGCGTTTCAAATTGGTGGCATCGACCACGCAAACCACGGCATCAGGCATGCTTTCATTTGTGCGCTGACCAGTGACGACTTCTTGGGTAATTTTTTCATCGGGAGTGATGGCATGCAGGCTGTAGGTACCTGGCAAATCCAGCACTTGCCATTGACGCCCTGTATCTGAACGAAACTTGCCTTCTTTTCGTTCTATCGTGACACCTGCATAATTTGCTACTTTTTGCCGCGCACCTGTCAATCGATTGAAGAGTGCAGTTTTTCCGCAGTTAGGGTTACCGACAAGAGCAATGAGCGGAGAAAACAATTCTTTCACTATGTTCCTACTTTTTCTGAGTGAGTAATACTAAAGGGTGCAACGCCGGCAGCAACCCCTATCAGGGCTGCCTCAAAATTTCGCAATGCAAAGGTCGACTGTCCAATCCGGACTGCCAGTGGTTCACCACCAAAATAACCTTTATGCAATATCTTCACCGATTCGCCTTTGACAAAGCCTAGTTCTTTCAAACGACGGGTAATATTGAATAGGCTGTCGTCCTTCGTATCACCTTGTTCTTGCACATCTTCAATGACACCAGAGTCACCGACTTTCATCAGATTCAATGTGGTAGAAGTTGCTTGCTGTAATGGCAAACTGCTCATTGTTAAATTCCCGTGGCAAGAAAAACATGTAACTCTAAATGATAATGAGAATATATATCAATACCGATTATGTTTCAATCGCAATAAGCTGCTGGGACGGTCTGCCTTGCGCTTGTTCATATTTAAATTGAATTACTTTAGGTGAAAATTTATTCTTCTATTACATTTTTGACGACAAATTGCATGGTGCTAGTATAGGGAGGCGCTTGCTTAACGAGCCAATTACCCTTTGAGATGAGCAGCAATTCAGTAGAATTCAATTGTGGATGTTTGCAGGAGAGGACGTTGCACGACGTTTGTATGAGAACGCATGTTTGCTTTGACTGAAGAACTGACTTGCAGGTAATGGGGGCTAGAGTAAGGAATCTCCCGCCCACATCCACTACCGCTATCGCCGAGCATTCGTATTGAATAAGGCGGTGATGTTGTGTTTGCCTGCCTATGATTCCCTTGTAAAATCCATGACCCAATTGGTTTCCCATGTGACGCCACCATCAACTGAGAAAGCCTGCTCCCAGCGCGGTTGATCTGCGCTTGGAATACTCCATAAAAAACGCACTCGTATTGTGTGACCAGCAAATGTATCGTCAGCATAAAACTCACCAATACAATTCGTAAACCGACCCTGCATAGGCACATCCAGATGCGTAGGATAGCGGCCATCTAGCCACCATATAGACCATATACCTTTATCAGCGTCAAATGCACGCACAGTGGCAGCACGGTAGGCTCCATCTGGCATGTCAAGGAGGTTGTCATCCATATTGCCCGCGCCGCCCAGGATTTTGACGACCGAGGTATTGCCTCTAAACTCCAGCCATTCATGGCAATTGGCGAGTCGCTCCTTTAAGCGACGATGCTTCACCTGCCAGTTACCGATAAAAAAATCAAAATCGCCGATGCCAGAAACCTGGGTGGACTTGTTTGTTGAATTCATGTTTTCTCCTTGGTAGATATGCTCCGGTTGAAGCAATGACTCTAAGGATAATGAATATATAGGGCATAATATATCCTATTAAATGAGTAAACTTGGCCTATGCCTCAAAGCTATCATCCAACCACACGTGTACTGGCTTTGCTGGAGCTCTTGCAAAACCATGGGCAAGTTAGTGGCGGCGACCTAGCGCAGATGCTGGATATCGACCGGCGCAGTCTGCGTCGCTACATCGTCACACTAGAAGAAATGGGCATACCCATCATGACTCTGAGAGGGCGTCACGGCGGTTATTCCATCATGCCGGGTTTTAAATTACCTCCCATGATGTTTAATGAAGAAGAGGGATTTGCTATCTCCATTGCACTATCGGCCGCTCGCCAGATGAAGCTGTTGGATGTCGCTTCATCAATAGAGAGTGCAAGGGCAAAACTGCAAAGAATCTTGCCTGAGCAAATCAGGCAAAGACTGGCGACTTCAGATGCAGCGGTAGAGCTCAATCTTCAGTCAGCAACAACCCCAGCGAACAGAGAGGTATTAGCGAGGCTGAGTCATGCTGTCGTACATAAGCAATCCATCCATGTTCGATATCGCGGTGCAAATGAAGTGGAAAGCGAAAGATCGGTCGATGTTTACGGTCTGGCCTTTCATGCCGCATTCTGGTATTTCGTCGGCTTTTGCCATTTACGACGAGATATACGTAGCTTCAGGCTGGACAGACTACTGCATATCGAATTGCTGAACCGCCATTTTGATACTCCTGCCAATTTCAGCGTGCTCAGTTATTTGCGTAGTGCTGTCGCGACGATTCCACGCACCTATAGTGTGGAAGTTTTGTTGAAAACAGATATGAATAGCGCGCGCAAGCATCTGTCTGATGCCATTGCAGTGCTGGAGTATGCTGCTGAAGGAGTGTTGCTATACAACCAGTCAGATGATTTAAGCTGGTTTGCAAGGCAGCTGGCTTCCTTGCCTTTTGATTTCGAAATTCGAAAGCCTGCACAATTGCAGGAAGAGATCAGGAAATTGGCGAATCATTTATTAACTTGCTGTTAGTCAAAAAATCTAGTATGAACGCTACGCACAATATAATTTCCTCTTTAAATGAAGAAATTATTCTTATAAAGACTTGTTATTTGCAGAAAGCTATGCCACCATGGCATGGTGAAAAATAAAAAAATTTCAAAGTAACAAATATATGAATACTCGGATCACTTATCAACCGCTGAATCAAACAAGCTTTAGCCTCGCGGCGCAGGCAGGGCGTTTGCTGGGCAAGGGGATGGAGACAAATGAAGTAGATGATCTGACTGATGCCGCCGCGGATAGTTTTTTTGCCAAGACTATTTCTGCGCCCTTGCTGAACAGTAAGGCAGCTCCAGACCTTTGCGACCAGAATGGCGGCTGGGATCTGGCATTTCACATGAAGATCATGATGGACATTCGGGGTGCTAACCCTTGAAATCAGAAAAGCAGACAAGAAGCTGCTTACTGAATCGAGAGCTGAAAAGCCCGGATGCCATTAAAGCTCCGGGCTTTTTGCCTTTTATGGTTTTTAAAATTCCTGCTTTGACAGGTGCTTTTTAAAAACCCAGTAGTAAAACCCGCCGATTGGCGGTCGTGCCGGAAAACGCCGGATAACACGGGATTCTTTAACAATTCGGGAAGATGTATTGATAGGCCTTGCCAAGGCATGTTCGTAGCATGTCGCGGCAAGGGATATGCTGTGAATATTTTGTGATATTTACAACATGTTAAAAATGACTTGAGATCAGGTCATTTTTAACATGCTGGTGCGCTTCATTTTGCGATGAGGCCTATACTTTCGAACATGGATAACTCATTAATCGAGAAAAATATCCATGCCAGGTCGAAGTATGTAATTTGTCATCCTATAAAAACAAGAAAAATAGAAAATTATGTTTATGATTTATTGGTCCATCTCAAATGATGGACAAGAGCAGGCATGCGCCAGAGAGTTTGCCAATGACCGCATGGTGGATGCATTGCAGTTCACCGAATCTTTGCGTACAGAGCAGCGTCAGGGCGCAGCTATTCGCCATATCACCATGTCTTGTGAAAACCCGGATTCAGTCGGCCATGCAGGTGTTGCTGATGCTGGGCCTGAATATTCATGGAAAAAACGTCGTTAAACGGCGATAGACGTTTAGTCGTGAAAATTAAAACAATCATGCCTTACAGCATCAGCAATTCCTGTCTACAATGAAGAGTAGATTGCCGTAGTTTTTAGTCGCATGTCGATGTCATGTGCAGCGAGTTTTATCAGTCCGTCTTCCCAAATTGGAAAAACATCCCATACAAACAGGTGATGTATGCAACAAATATTGGTTTTGGATATAGCTGGAGTGCCGTATGACTGGATAAGTCAGAACGACGCTGCGACTCATTACGCTGCTAAAAAAGTGGCATGGGATATTGGTGATCAGGTCTTCATGCTGCGCGGTGGCTATAACAAGGATGGTGAACAATCCAGGATTTTCATCAAACCTATTATCTCTATACGTAATAGTGAACGCATGTCAAAAAACAGCCGTCACCACATCCCTTTGGGCGATGGTAACAGGCTGCTGTATGCCAGGGACAGGCATATCTGTGCATATTGCGGTGAGACCTTCCCTTATCAGGAGCTCTCACGTGATCATATTTTGCCAACCTCACGCGGTGGAAAAGATGTCTGGGAAAATTGTGTGACTGCCTGCAAAGATTGTAATCATGCAAAAGGCGACAAATTCGTGCATGACTTCAAGCCTTTGATCTATGTACCTTATGCACCTTGCCGTTTCGAGCACTTCATTTTAAGTGGCAGGAATGTGATTGCTGACCAGTTAGAGTATCTGTCTGCAAAATTACCCAGACATAGTCGCTTGCTGTAGTGAGCCAAGCATGGATCTTGCCGTATTGATGGATTCATGTCTTCCATGTTTAAATTTGAAGAATGCAGTTTGACTGCATTCTTTCAACTTATGTATTTCGTGGTAACTGCCTGCCCAAGTCTTTGCTTGACCAAGCTTAGTAGCAACGTGAAATGGATTCTGCCACACAGACTGGCTTATCTTGGCCCTCACGTTCTATCGTAACCTCCCAGGTGAATTGGGCGCCATCATTGATATCTTCGATTTCCAGTAATTTCAAACGTGCGCGCAGTTTGCTACCAACAGGAACAGGGGAGGGGAAGCGAACCTTGTTGAGACCATAGTTCACGCCCATTTTGACGTAAGTGAGTTTGATGGCATTAGCAACCAGCATGGGCAGCAAGGACAAAGTCAAAAAGCCATGTGCAATCGGCCCACCAAACGGGGATTCACGTTTGGCTCTTTCTACATCAATGTGTATCCACTGATGGTCGCCAGTTGCATCAGCAAAAGTGTTCACCCTTTCTTGACTGATTTCTACCCATTCAGAGTGGGCAACTTCCTGACCTATCAAGTCTTTTAATTCTGCAAGGCTATTGAATTCTCTCATTTTGTCTCCTCGTTTTTTAACCTGGACGGCGGCCAAACATTCCCATGCCAGCAATCGTGCAAACCAGCTTGCCTTCCTGGTTATAAGCTTTCCACAGGGTATTGATGACACCCCGGTCTGGTTTTGAGGCCGAGAGTTTACTACCCGTGGTCTCGGCTGTAACACTCAGAATATCACCAGGCCGCACTGGCAGTATCCAACGAATCTCATCAACGCCAGGTGAGCCCATGCTGCTTGAATTGGCCAAGAAGCCATCAACCACCATGCGCATGATCATGCCGCAGGTATGCCAGCCGCTGGCGATCACGCCGCCAAAGATGGAGTGACTTGCTACTTCTTTATCGACATGAAAAGATTGCGGGTCGAACTGCTTTGCAAAGCTGATGATTTCTTCTTCCGTTACTATACGCTGTCCCAGTTCTATGATCGTGCCGGGAACAAAGTCTTCAAAATACCAGCGATCTGTTTTGATACTCATAGTGTGTCCTCGTTGTTTCCTTATTGTTTTAAAGCGCAAAAAAAATCCCGAACACAGTCGGGATTTTTCTAAGGCAATCAGGCTGCGTTTTTAAAGCCGGGTTGTGCCACAAATCTGGCCAGGTGATGATCGGTGTCACCCAGTGTCAGCTCTATCGTGGTCAAGCGTTTGAACATGTGGGCAACTGGCAGTTCATTGGTGACGCCCATACCACCATGCAATTGCACGGCTTGCTGGCCTATGTATTTGGCAGCCTGGCCTATCCTTGCTTTGGCGGCAGATACCGTGCGGCGGCGTTCTTCGACATCATCAGAGGCTATCTTGACGGCAGCCAGTGTTGCCATGGAGCGGGCTTGTTCCATTTCCATGAACATTTCTGCCATACGATGTTGCAAAACCTGGAATTTCCCGATAGGCACGCCAAATTGCTGACGGGTTTTCAGGTATTCGAGGGTAGTTGATGTAATCGCCTCCATGATGCCTATGGATTCTGCACAAAGCAGGGTAACGCCGTAATCAGCAACAGCATCCAGCAATTCCCAGCCACTGTCCACGGTACTTAACAGTGCATCCGCTCCGACTTGTACATTGCTGAAACTAATATCAGCCGCACGATAACCATCAATGGTGCGGTAATCGCGTAGGCTGATGCCCTCTGCGTTGGCATCAACGATAAACAGGCTGATGCCATTTGTGTCGCGCTGCGCACCACTGCTTCGTGCTGAGACGATCAGTTTATTTGCCTGAGCACCGTGCAGCACCACGGTCTTGCGGCCATTGATAACAAAACCGTCTGCAGTCTTGCTGGCAGAGGTGACAATGTCAAACAGGTCATAGCGAGATTGTCTCTCGCCCAGTGCGTTCGCCAGTTTGATTTCGCCACCAGCGATTTGTTCCAGTACATCCGCATGCGTGCCGGATTTTTTCAAAAACTCTGCACCCATGACAGTGGCAAAGTAGGGTTCGATAACAATACCGCGGCCCAGTTCCTGCATGATGACCAGCATGTCGATGGCCGAACCATTAAAGCCACCCTGTTCTTCAGGAATGGGTAGGGCTAGTGCCCCCAGATCTGTCAGGCCAGCCCACGCTTTTGCAGATACACCTTCGGCCGATTCTATGATCTGCTTACGCTGTTCAAAGCCGTAGTCTTTTTCTACCCAGCGACGCAAGGCATCAGCAAACTGTGTTTGTTCTTGTGTTAAGTTAAAATCCATTTTGCTCTCCTCACAGACCCAGGATCATCTGGGTGATGATATTTTTCTGAATTTCGTTAGAGCCACCATAAATGGAAGTCTTGCGGAAATTGAAGTAATACGGTGCCAGCGGTGCAGCATCATCGTCGCCGACTATGCTATGTTCAGTCTCACCTTCGAGGAAGGCAGGATCAAACGGCAGTCCATAGGGGCCGACTGCTTCCACCATCAACTCCGTAAGCCTTTGCTGGATTTCTGTCCCCTTGATCTTGAGCAGGGATGCTTCTGGGCCAGGACGGCCACTGTCTTGCGAAATGACGCGCAGTACAGTGATTTCCAGTGCCATCAATTCCACTTCCAGACTGGCAACCTTGCTGGCATAAACGGCATCGTCAATCAGTGGCAGGCCATTCTTTTGATGTTTGGCAGCTATGCGTTTAAGGAATTGCAATTCGCGTTTGGCACGTCCAACGGCAGCGATATTCGTACGCTCATGGCCAAGCAAGTATTTGGCATAAGTCCAGCCCTTGTTTTCTTCACCTATCAAATTCTCTACTGGGACTTTGACATTGTCGAAGAATACTTCATTCACTTCATGATCTTCATCCAGCATGATGATGGGGCGTACGGTAATGCCCGGCGTTTTCATGTCTATCAGCAGGAAGGAAATGCCTTCTTGCTTGCGCACACCAGTGTCGGTACGCACCAGACAGAAAATCATGTCTGCATGCTGGGCGAGGGTGGTCCAGGTTTTCTGACCGTTGACGATGTAGTGGTCGCCTTCGCGCTCGGCGCGTGTCTTCAGGGATGCAAGGTCAGAGCCTGAACCTGGTTCTGAGTAACCCTGGCACCACCAGTCTTCGCAGCTCAATATGCGCGGCAGGTAATAGTCTTTTTGTGTCTGGTTGCCAAAGGCCATGATGACGGGGGCCACCATATTCACGCCAAAGGGCAGGATTGCGGGTGTGCCAGCCCGGGCACATTCTTCTTCAAAGATATGGCGCTGGGTTGCTGTCCAGCCTGTGCCACCATATTCTGCTGGCCAGCCTGTGGCTACCCAACCCTGTTTGGCCAATATCTTGTGCCAGCGAACAAAGTCTTCTCTGGACAGGCGTTTATGATTCAATACTTTTTGCTGCAGGTCTTGTGGAAGATTGGCTTCCAGGTAGGTGCGTACCTCGTCCCGGAAGGCAAGGTCTTCTGCCGTATAGTTCAAATCCATGTTGTCTCCTGTTTATAATGGTCGCAGCAGGCAAATAAAGAAAAAAGCACGACCGTTCAAAACCAATTGTACAACGGATTTTCGCAATTGTGCCAAGCAAAATTGGCAGGTGGCGTTTGAGTAGTAAAAACTTGTTACAGATGATGGACTACGGGCGTTTGCATGGGCAAGAAGGCAATGCCATGCATTTCTACTACTTCGCCTTTAGCCTGAAAACTAAAGCGCTCATATACAGGGATAGCATTCAAGGAAGAATTGACAGTGAAACTGCCTGCATGCCCTTGTGCGGCAGCATATTGACGGGCGTGCTGCCATAGGGTGCTTGCCAGTTTTTGCCTCTGAAATGATGGATTGACGAACAGGTGAAACAGATGACTAAGGTCGCGCATAGCGATGAACCCAGCCAGCGTTTCACCGTGCCATGCAAGAATGAAATGATAGCGTGAATCAGTGAGATAAGAAAATTCTGCAGATTCTGATACTGATTGCAGAAATAAATCTGCACCGCTCCCATCTGGATTGGCCCAAAAATCCGGAGCAAACTGGGAGATCAATTGGCTAATGGCTAGTGCGTCAGTAGCCAAACCATCTCTGAAGTGAAAATCAGAGTCTGTTTCAGAGATGGTTTGTTCGCTGTTATGTGCTCGGCTGCCTGTTGTCGTCATCTATCACCACCAAACCAAACAAATTTCGACGCTTAGTGAAAGTGAGTTGCACCCGGTGTCGGCGCATCATCTGGCATTTCGGTATGAACCAGGTCGCTATCCCTGTCTGCAAATAGTGGCGTGCCGCAGTCATCGCAAAATTCCATGGCAAAAATTTCTTCCAGTTGAATAATGTCCGTGACACCGCATTCTTGCAAAATGCCTGGGATTTCGCCTGCAAGCTGCTCGTTTTCATCCAGATTGACCGCTATGATCTGGTCCTCTGCCTGGTACAGCGGCCAGACTACACCATAGATAACTTCAGGCGCGTCGCGCAGGCAAAAGCTGATGCGGTATTCGTCGATTTGCCCTGGATTTTCCTGCTCGCCAAAAGACGCAATGATGACAGTGAACTGGTCGGCTTCTTTGCCCAATGTCTGGGCCAGATAGAACATGGCAGAGCGTATGGTTGCAGGGCGTATCTTGATATCTGCTTCACGGCAGGCCGTGTAATAGGCTTCTGGTAATAAAATTTCTATGCCACATCCAGGTAACAAACGTTTAATGGTCGCGTCTGTCTGTAACTGCCATTGCAACAAGGCATCACTTTTGGCTTGTGCGCAATCGTAGGGCGCATCTATGGTTTGCCACTGGAAGAGTGGGGCATCTTTTTTGACTACCAGAACTCCGAGTACATAACGTATATCAGCCAAAAAAGGAATAGTAGGTGCGCGCTCGGCTTCTGTTGGTGCGGGCGCATTTTTTAACAAAGCCAGACTATGACGTTCAAGCAAGGCATAGGTTTCTACATGGCTGCGCGGTAATTGATCTATCGAGTACAAACCCGGCAGTAAGCGCAGCCTTGCTTCATCCGCCAGCAAATGGGCATTCAATTGTGTGTGCAGTGTGCTCAGTGCTTCTGTGGGGATGCTACCCGAGGCAATTTCAAAACGTGTCCAGGCCAGTATGGGGGCAGCAATCAGCAAGCTGGTATAAGACTGTCCATCATGTTCAAACTGGGCGCAGGTACTGACAGATTCCAGTGTTTCGGTCAGTACTTCATAGCCATTTGGATGCGTCTGGAACAAATGCTCAGTTGCTGACTCCAGCATGTCCTGATGATGCTGTCTGAGGCTCTTCGTTACCAGTGCGTCCAGTTTGGCTTGCCAGTCCAGGTCTTCCACACGGCTGGCCGATTGTGCAACTGCAAGCGCAAGATTAGCGACGCGCTGGCTTTCAGCGGCGAGTTTGAGGCGATTTCTTTTTATAGGGCGACGCATACTGAAATAGTGTTGAGGGGGTGAAGCCCATTGTAACGGTAATTGGCTTTACCCCCGGTGAATGAGTTTATTTCTTTGCGTACTGTGCTTTTCCAAACAAAACTTCTCTTGCCTTGTCATTGTCGAGAGGTTTGCGCAAGTCTGCCAATACTTGCACGCCACGTTGTACAGCAGGACGTTGGCTGATGGCATCAAACCAGCGCTTGGCGTTAGGGAATTCTGCCCAGTCTACACCTTGATTTGTAAATGAGCGTGTCCACGGGAAAGTGGCGATGTCAGCGATACCATATTCCTCACCTGCCAGATAAGTGGTTTTTTCCAACTGTTTATCAATAACACCGTAGATGCGTTTCGTTTCGTTGGTATAGCGGTCAACGGCATATTCAATCTTTTCGGGAGCATACATGCGGAAATGATGGGCCTGACCCAGCATAGGGCCAACACTGCCCATCTGGAACATCAGCCATTGCAGTGCTTCATATTTTTCCCTGTCGGTTTTTCCAAGAAATAAGCCAGTTTTGCCTGCAAGATAAATCAGGATCGCACCAGATTCAAACAGGGCGATAGGTTTGCCATCGGGGCCGTCGGCATCGACGATGGCAGGTATCTTGTTATTTGGTGATATCGCCAGAAAATCAGCTTTGAATTGGTCGCCAGCGCCAATATCAACTGGAATGACGCGGTAAGGCAAGCCGCATTCTTCCAGCATGATGTGTACTTTGTGTCCGTTTGGTGTCGGCCAGGAATAAACGTCTATCATTGCTTCCCTCTTTAGTGGGTTGATGAAAACAGCAAGTATCCATTATGCATAGATTCATGCGTTTGCGCTTTAATCCGCAATAAAACCATCACACACTCATCTGACATGTTGCATCAACGCTTTATACTTCGGCTTTATACTCAATACTCGGCAAGCATAAAACTCATATGAAAAAGACCGCGCTGCCTGCTTTATTCGCCCTGCATATTGCGGTATTTTTATTCGGCGCTGCTGGCGTGCTAGGCAAGTCGCTGGCTGTCAGCTCCTTAATGCTGGTATTTGGGCGGACATTGTTTGCTGCCTTGTGCCTTGTACCTGTGCTAACTTATCAGCGACAATTGCATTTTCGCGATATTTCAAAGGGCGTTGTCCTTTGTGGTTTTTTGCTGGCTATACACTGGCTGACTTTTTTTGCCTCACTCAATTTTGCTCCAGTTGCTTTTGGTTTGATGGGTTTTGCCAGCTTTCCTTTATTTGTGGCATTGCTTGAACCCTGGTTTTTTAAAGAGCAGAGGCGGGCACGCGAGGCCTGGGCTGCTATATTTGTAGTTGTTGGTATGGTGGTGATGGTCAGCGCCACTTCATGGGAGGATGGTGCGCTCCATGCTTTGGGACTGGGGATATTATCCGGTTTCAGTTTCGCTTTGCTGGCGATGGTGAATCGCTGGCAGGGCAGTCATATTCCTGCATTTAAACTGGCATTTCTGCAAAATGGAGTGGCCGCGGTTTTACTTCTGCCTTTGGTGTTACTGACAGGCGATCTGGCAGGCAACAGCGCACAAATCTGGTCGGGATTGATCCTGCTGGGTGCGGTGTTTACAGCTTTATCCCATGGTTTGTTCATGTTCAGTTTGCGTCATTTATCCACCAGTTTTGCCAGCATCATGACTTCGCTAGAGCCGGTGTATGGCATGTTGCTGGCATACCTGTTTTTGCGAGAAACACCGGGAATGTTTGAATTAGCTGGTGCTTCCATCATCTTGGCTGCCACGGCTTACGCCAGTTATCAACGTCAGGCGCACTAATTTGTTAGTAGCTTAACTCTGCCTCAGTTTTTCCTGTCCTACGCCTCTTTTTGGCACTTATTAGCGCCGGATCAGGAGGTAATGCAGGCGAAAAACCTGCCATGAGTGATTTGTCTTTGACAGGGGCATTAATATACAAAAATCCGTTAATGTGATTTTTCGTACCAAATAATATCAAGAGTATAGTCGTGCGCAACTCATGTTGTTATCGAAATGCGCACGGACTCAATTCAGACTTATTTGCTTAGGAACGGGTAATTGGCAAACCCAGGTCTTCCGTCAGGCTGATGTGCTTGGCCAGTTCCAGTTTGGCGATCGCATTTCTGTGCACTTCATCCGGGCCATCTGCCAGGCGTAGGGTACGATTGCCAGCCCATTGTGCCGCCAGCGGGAAGTCGCCAGAAACACCGCCAGCACCATGCGCTTGTATGGCCCAGTCCAGCACTTGCTGTGTGACATTGGGTGCCAATACCTTGATCATGGCAATCTCTGCCTGTGCATGCTTGTTGCCTACAGTATCCATCATGTAAGCCGCCTTTAGTGTCAGCAGACGTGCCGTGTCGATTTGTATGCGCGATTCGGCAATGCGCTCACGCCAGATACTTTGTTCTGAGATTTTCTTGCCAAAGGCGGTGCGGCTGTTCAGACGTTTGCACATTAATTCCAGCGCTCTTTCTGCGACACCGATGGCACGCATGCAGTGATGGATGCGCCCAGGGCCAAGGCGCCCCTGGGCAATCTCAAAACCCCGGCCTTCACCTAAAAGAATATTCGATGCAGGTACACGCACGTTTTCAAACAGGATTTCGCAATGACCATGTGGTGCATCGTCGTAACCAAATACGGGAAGAGGGCGGACAACTGTTATGCCCGTAGTTTTGGCATCTACCAGTATCATGGATTGTTGTGAGTGGCGCGCGGCATTGAAATCGGTCTTGCCCATCAATATATACACCGCACAACGAGGGTCACCTGCGCCAGATATCCACCACTTGTGACCATTGATGACATAGTCATCGCCATCGCGGTCTATGCGGGTTTCGATATTGGTGGCGTCAGATGAGGCAACGCCAGGTTCGGTCATGGCAAAGGCAGAACGGATTTCGCCGCGCAAGAGTGGTTCCAGCCATTGCTTCTTGTGTTCCTCGCTGCCATAGCGTTCTATGGTTTCCATATTGCCAGTATCTGGCGCGGAGCAATTGAATACTTCTGGCGCCCAACTTACGCGACCCATGATTTCGCAAAGTGGCGCGTAATCCAGGTTCGACAGGCCTTCTGGCGCACGTACCGATTTTGGTAGGAATAAATTCCACAAACCTTGTGCACGTGCTTTTGGCTTTAAATCTTCGATGATCTGGGTGGCGATCCAGCGATTGCCTTTTTCCAGACCATTGCGGTCAATTTCTTCCTTATACGCCTTTTCATTAGGATAAATATGTTCATCCATGAAACGCAATAGCCTGCCTTGTAAATCTTTACAGCGATCTGAGTATTCGAATTCCATATTGTCTCCAATGGTATTGTCGTTTTGCGTTGTTTTGGAACTGAGAAAATGTGCCGTCTGAATAGATGATTACTTTTTAGCGTAGCTCCAGCCCAGCTCAGCCATGGGGCGAGCTGCTTCTCCAGATTTCTTGGCCTGTGCGCTGGATGCCGTGCCATCAACATAGCGTTTCATGATGCCTTGCAAAATCCCGGCCATGCGGAACAGGTTGTAGGCCAGATAAAAATTGAAATCTTCCTGGCGTATGGTTTTACCTGTGCGTTCGCAATACTTGGCAATGTATTCCTGCTCATTCGGGATGCCCAATGCCTTGTGATCAAGACCGGCAATGCCACGGAACTGGCCAGGCGTGACATGCCAGCTCATGCAGTGATATGAAAAATCAGCCAGGGGATGGCCGAGCGTAGAGAGCTCCCAATCCAATATTGCCATGATGCGTGGTTCGGTCGGGTGGAACATCATATTGTCGAGGCGGTAATCGCCATGCACGATGCTGGTATCATCACCAGGCGGGATATTGTGTGGCAGCCACTCAATAAGATTGTCCATCGCTTCTATCTTTTCAGTCTCGGAAGCGCGATATTGCTTGGTCCAGCGGTCTATCTGACGGGCAAAGTAGTTGCCAGGCTTGCCGTAGTCGGCCAGACCGATGGCGGCGTAGTCGATGGTGTGCAATTGCGCGATGACGCGATTCATTTCGTCGTAGATTTCACCGCGTTGAGCTGGCGTCATGCCGGGCAGAGATTGATCCCAAAGCACCCGACCATCAACAAATTCCATGATGTAAAATGCGCGCCCCAATGCATCCTCATCGGTGCACAACGCATATTGCCGTGCTGCCGGAAAGCCTGCTTTGTTCAAGGCATTCATGACCTTGAATTCACGTTCTATGGCATGTGCAGAAGGTAGTAGCTTTGCTACCGGGCCAGGCTTGGCACGCATAACATAACGCTGCTCGCCCGCACTGAGTTTGAAAGTGGGGTTGGACTGCCCACCCTTGAATTGCTCCACCACCAGCTTGTCTGCCAGCGAAGCGTTGAAACCTTCCACATGCTGACGCATATAGTCTGCCAGTGCCGCCACATCAAATTTCTGACGCTCTGCTACCGGCATGGTGCCCATGAATTCTTCGAACATCGGTGCCTCCAAATTGTTTCAGTTTTTGTATGATCTTACTCCTGGCACAGGTGGATGTGCTGGATGAGCGAAAACTATTCTAACTCAAATAATAGAACGTTCGTACTATTAATTGGGGCACATTTGTTCATTCCATTAATACCGTTATATTATCTGGAGATGAAATTTACATAAGTGGAAACGAGTAATGGGAACACGCGTTCAATACCAGTTAGTAGGAGCCGGTGGGTTTAGGGAGTGCTTTCTTGCAGACATCAACAGATTTTCAGAAGAATTTTTTCCAATTATGGAAGAATGGCCAGATGATTTCCCCAAAATGTTTAAAGAGAAAGTATTGGACAATATCGAAAGAGGAGCTGCTGCGCTCATTGCTTCGAATATTGAAGAAGCAGAGCTCATCGATGAGATTGTTTTTGAGTATTGGGACTTACTCCATAACGACCGAAATGAATATATCAGCTCGCCTATGAAATACTATCATTATCCAGATGCGCTTTCAGACGTATTGCCTGATTGTTCCAATTGCGCGTCTGATTACTATCAGATGCTTTTGTTTAAAGGGCGAACTGTAGCTGAGTGCCCAGATTATTCATTCAAGTCACCTGACGGAGTGTTTAGATTGTCCTGGCTATGCCCTCACGAAATTATCGAGTTAAAAACCGAGCTTGATTCTTTTGAAGGAATTTTGAATGGCGATGAAGACGCTGTCATTGCAGTTAATTTACTACAGCGTGCTTTAACAGAAGCAGAGCAAAGTGGTGGCAGCCTTTTGGTAACAATAGCTTAATCGCAGCATTACTTGTATATACATGTATCAAAGTAGTTTCAGCGCTTCAATAGCGACACTCAATGACTCGCCCATGATGGTTTCTGATAATACGCACTGTATAAAAAAACGCGACTTTTTAGCAGTTTGTTGCTGTGCTTGGTTCAATGCTGCAGACTTGTATTTCCTCTACAACTTTGCCCTGCAAGGAAATGCACATGCTCAGAAACATCATCGTCGTTTTCACCATTTTGCTGATGACAGCTATGCCAGTGATAGCAGCCCCCGGCTATGTGATTATTGATGCCAGCAAACCCAACGTGACAGTATATACGTCAGTGCCGAAGTCCTTGACAAGCGCTGATCTCGACAAAATAAGGGCGGAAGTCAGTGCGCAGGCTGGGGTCAGCATCGAAGCATGGGAGGCTTTCAAAAACAATGTAAATTTGCACGTAGAAGCCAAAATAAAGAAGAATGAATATCCCGAACTGATCCTCAAAGAAGGGCTGTTGGCCTTTATTGAAAAATTTGAGGGCATTCCATTGGGCCTGACATGGAATGGCGGGATAGCTTTTACGTACAATGATTACATACATGCGAAAAGAACTTACCAGGCATATTTGGAAAAGCCGGATTCTGTGGCCAGAATAAGCGACAGAAACCGTGATCCCGTACATCCTGGTAATCACTTGGAGGTGCAGGTATCAAGCAAGCTCAAATAGATCAGTTGCCTACGCCAGTTTAATTCCTTGCGGTGTAGGCCATAAAAAAACTATTTTGTTCAAAGCAAATTCAATACGCCATCCAATCCCACAAAATTCAAGGCCACATCTGCCTGCGCGCGCACCACAGGCTTGGCCCTGAATGCGACAGACAAACCGGAGATTTTCATCATCTTCAAATCATTTGCACCGTCACCCATGACGATGGCCTGGCTGGTGGGGATGCCCATCTCGGCACAGACGCGTTCCACGGTTCTTTGTTTTTCGTCGGCATCAACGATAGTGCCTATGACTTTGCCGGTCAGTTTGCCATTCTCAATCTCAAGTACATTGGAGTGGGTATAGTCAAGGTTCAGACGGGATTTCATGCGGTCGGTGAAGAAAGTAAAACCACCGGATACCAGCAAGGTCTTGACACCGGCTTGCTGTATGGTCTTCAGCATCTGGTCTGCTCCCAGCGATAATTGCAGGCGTTCGTCATATACGCGTTGAAGGGCGCTGGCATCCAGGCCTTTGAGCAGGGCGACGCGGCGGATCAGGCTTTCCTGGAATTCCAGCTCGCCGCGCATTGCGGCTTCGGTAATTTCTGCCACTTGCGGTTTCAAGCCCTGCATGTCAGCGATTTCATCGATGCATTCTATGGTGATCAGGGTCGAATCCATGTCCATGGCGACCAGTTTGAAATCTGTCATAGCAAGTTGCTTGTCCAGAGCGGTGACATCCAGTTGGGCAGCGAAGCAGCGTTCGCGTATCCCGCTCAAGGCCTGCTCATCGCATTCTGCATTGTCGAGGCGCACTGCCTTGGCATTCAGTTGTACCAGTTTTGCCTTGGTCTGGCTGGCGATATCCTGGATAAGTGCAGTGTTACTGCTGAGCGTGTTGTTCAAACCTTGTATGGTCAAATGCATGGTTGTCTCTTTTTCTTCAAATATTTTATTCAATTAATTAATGCAGTGCCTTGATGGTGGCCTTGATCTGGGCTACGCGGCTGGCGAGGTCGGGCATGGCGGCTGTGATGCGTAGTTTGTCCTGACCGTTGAGTTTGATGTGCTTGTTCTTTTGCACGAGTTCTATGATGCGCATGCCGTCTATTGGAGGCTTGGGTTCAAATTGCAGAGTTGCGGCTTCGCTGTGGGCGTCAATCTTGATGATGCCCAGCGGCTTGGCTGCAACGCGCAGTCTATGGGTTTCCAGCAGTGATTTGACGGGTTCTGGCAGTTTGCCAAAGCGGTCTATCATTTCTTCCTGCATGTCATCAATACCGTTGGCGCTGCTGCAGTTGGCCAATCGCTTGTAGATGGACAGACGTTCATGCACATCACCACAGAATTCATTCGGCAGCAGGGCGGGTATGTGCAGATTGATTTCTGTCGTAGTTGACAGTGGTGCGGCCAGATCGGGTTCCTTGCCATTCTTCAGCGAGCGTACTGCTTCACTAAGCATGTCGGAATACATCTGGAAGCCTATCTCATGCATTTCGCCTGACTGGTTATCACCCAGCACTTCGCCAGCACCACGAATTTCCAGGTCATGCATGGCCAGGTAAAAGCCGCTGCCCAGTTCTTCCATCTGCTGGATGGCTTCGAGGCGCCGATTCGCCTGCTTGGTCAGGCTCTGCACATCATGTACCAGCAAGTAGGCATAAGCCTGGTGATGCGAGCGACCGACGCGGCCACGCAATTGGTGCAACTGCGCCAGGCCGAATTTGTCGGCCCGGTGCATGATGATGGTATTGGCAGTCGGTACGTCGATACCGGTTTCGATAATCGTGGTACACAGCAAAATATTATGACGCTGGGCCACAAAGTCACGCATGACTTTTTCCAGGTCACGCTCATGCATCTGGCCATGCGCGACGACGACGCGTGCTTCTGGGAGCAAGGCTTCCAGCATGGCCTTGCGATTTTCTATGGTTTCAACTTCATTGTGCAGAAAATACACTTGCCCACCACGTTTCAGTTCACGCAAGCAGGCTTCGCGGATGACAGAATCATCTTCGCCGCGTACAAAGGTCTTGATTGCTAAACGCTTTTGCGGTGCAGTGGCGATAACAGAAAAGTCACGCAAGCCTTCCAGTGCCATGCCCAGAGTGCGTGGTATCGGTGTCGCTGTCAGCGTCAGTACATCGACTTCTGCACGTAAGGCCTTCAAGGCTTCTTTCTGGCGTACACCAAAGCGATGCTCTTCATCAATGATGACCAGGCCAAGGCGAGAGAATTTGACATCAGCAGACAGCAGTTTATGCGTGCCAATGACGATATCAACAGTGCCGTCACCCATGCCTTTCATGGCGATACTGATTTCCTTGCCAGAACGGAAGCGCGATAATTCGGCAATCTTCACCGGCCAGGCGGCAAAGCGGTCAGCAAAAGTCTGGGCGTGTTGTTCGGCCAGCAGCGTGGTAGGTGCCAGGATGGCGACTTGCTTGCCACCCATGACGGCTACAAAGGCAGCACGCAGGGCGACCTCTGTCTTGCCAAAGCCAACGTCGCCGCAGATCAGCCTGTCCATGGGCTTGCCTGAGGTCATGTCGCCAATCACGGCGGTAATGGCGGCTGCCTGGTCCGGGGTTTCATCAAAGCCAAAGCTGTCGGCAAAGGCTTCATAATCGCGTGCAGAATATTCAAAGGCATGACCTTTACGTGCCGCGCGGCGGGCATACAGGTTTAGCAGTTCGGCTGCAGTATCGCGAATTTGTTGCGCAGCTTTTTTCTTGGCTTTTTCCCACTGACCTGAACCCAGACTGTGCAAAGGCGCATCATCAGGCGAGGCACCAGAATAGCGTGAAATTACATGCAATTGCGATACTGGTACATACAGCTTGGTGTCTTTCGCATATTCCAGATGCAGAAATTCGGTTTCGCCTTCGCCCAGATCCATGTTGATCAGGCCCATGTAGCGGCCTATGCCATGGTTGCTATGGACGACGGGGTCACCGATTTTCAATTCTGACAGGTCGCGCACCATGTGTTCAACCTGGGTGACAGCTTCCTGCTTTTTGCGGCCTATGCGCTTGCCACTACCGGCATACAGTTCGGCTTCGGTAACAAAGGCCAGGCCATCGGCCAGCACAAAACCCGCGTGCAGGGGCGCAACGCCCAGCATCAGCTTGGCATCTGCTGTCGCAAAATCGGTATATCCTTCGCACAGACTCAGACGAATATCGTATTCAGTGAAATACTGCTGCAAGGTTTCACGCCGCCCCAAAGTCTCGGCGCAAATCATTACTCGCTTATCTGTTTGCAGCAGGAAGGAGCGCAAGTTTGTCAACGGATCGTCAGCACGGCGATTGACGGCGATATCTGGTAAAAAGCTGGACACTTCGGACGCGGCAGCAGCCTTGTCTGCTTCTGCGATGGTCCAGCGCGCCAGCGGTTTCATGGCGGCAAAGAAGTCTTCATCGCGTAAAAACACGGTCTCTGGTGCCAGCACCGGGCGTTCACGGTCGGATTTTAAAAACTGGTAGCGTGAGCGAGTATCGTTCCAGAAACGTCGGATGGCATCGTCAATATCGCCGATCAGCGCAAAATGCGGCGCTTCCGGCAAGTAATCAAACAGGGTGGCAGTTTGCTCAAAGAACAGCGGCAGATAATATTCTATACCGGCTGAAGGTATGCCATTGCCTATATCCTTATAGATGCTGGAGCGCGACGGATCACCCTCAAAGGTTTCGCGCCAGCGGCTGCGAAAGGCAGCACGTGCCGGTTCATCCATAGGGAATTCGCGACCAGGCAACAGGCGCACCTCCGGCACAGGGTAGAGCGAACGCTGGGTATCAGCATCAAAAGTGCGTATGGTTTCTATGGTGTCGCCAAACAGATCCAGGCGGTAAGGCAGGGCCGAACCCATGGGGAACAAGTCTATCAAACCGCCGCGCACAGAATATTCACCCGGCGACATCACCTGGTTGACATGGCTATAACCTGCCAGGGTCAGTTGGGTTTTTAGCTTTGCCTCATCAAGTCGATCACCTTTTTTGAAAAAGAAGGTGTAGGCGGCCAGGAAAGAGGGCGGTGCCATGCGCAACAATGCCGTCGTTGCCGGGGCCAGCAAGACATCGCAATTGCCATTCTGGATTTCATACAGGCTGGCCAGACGCTCAGATACCAGGTCCTGATGCGGCGAAAAGGCGTCGTAAGGCAGGGTTTCCCAGTCTGGCAGCAAATGGCAGCGCAGTTCTGTATTAAACCAGGGGATTTCATCCAGCAGGCGCTGGGCATCTCCAGGGTTGGCTACAAAAATGGTCAGCATGCGTTTTTCAGCCTTGAGAGCCGTCGCAGCTTGCGCCAGGGCATAAGCATCGGAAGAACCATGCAAATTGGGAAGTGCCAGTTTATGGCCAGGTTTTGCTAAGGATTTGCTGAAATCAAATGACATTGCGGCTATACATGTGGGATGCCGTAAAAGCTACTTACGGAACAAGATACGCGGTTAAAATGAGCGCCTAATTATAAACGAAGGGGCTCTTTCATATTGGAGCAGCTTCAAGAGCATGTGACATTCATGGAAAAACAATTGCAAGAACTTCATTTTGACGCCGAAAAGGTGGTAGATACGCCTCGCTATGTTGCGCTGATTCCTGCTGCCGGAGTGGGTTCTCGCATGGGGGCGACGACGCCGAAGCAATATATGTCAATAAGTGGCAAATCAGTATTGCAATACACTGTCGATGCCTTCCTGACGTTTTCTAAAATACAGCATACCTATGTCCTTGTCAGCCCTGATGATGCATATGTCGATGAATATCTGGCAAAAGCAGAAAACCTGACCGTCTTGCGTTGCGGCGGTGCCAGCCGCAGGGATACAGTCAGAAATGGCTTGAGCAAATTAGCTGCTACTTTGGGTAATAAGGATTGGGTGCTCGTCCACGATGCCGCCAGGCCGGGTTTGACATCCGGCCTGCTGCAGCATTTAATTGATCAGGTTGCTGACAGTGCTGTCGGCGGCTTGCTGGCTTTACCAGTAGTTGATACCGTCAAACGGGTAGAAAACGGCAAAGTTCAAACAATTCCTCGTGATGGCTTATGGCTGGCACAAACCCCGCAAATGTTCCGTTATCAGCTATTGTGCGACGCTCTGGATGCAGCAGATCAGGTCACCGATGAAGCCAGTGCTATTGAAGCTGCTGGGCACGCCCCCATAATGGTGGAAGGCCATGTGCGCAACATGAAGCTGACTCTGCCCAGCGATATGGCATTGATCGCCCAGTATTTGAATAGCCAGCCAGAATAAAGGAAGCTTGATGCAAAATAAGATGTTACCGTTCAGAATAGGTCAAGGTTATGACTGTCATGCACTGGTGCCTGGTCGCAAATTGATTATTGGCGGGGTGAGCATCCCGCACACCACTGGTTTGCTGGGGCATTCAGATGCTGACGTGTTATTGCATGCGATTACCGATGCACTGTTTGGATCTGTAGCCCTGGGTGATATAGGCAAGCATTTCCCGGATACCGATACACGCTTTGCCGGTGCCGATTCGCGCGTTTTATTGCGCGAAGCCGTCAAGCGTATTCATGCTGCCGGGTATGAGGTGGGTAATCTGGATGCCACCATCATTGCCCAGGCACCCAAGATGGCACCGCATATTACAGGCATGGTGGCAAATATCGCAGAGGACATGCAGGTAAATATCAACCAGGTCAATATCAAGGCAAAAACGAATGAACGCCTGGGTTACCTGGGCAGGGAAGAAGGCATAGCTGCTGAAGCTGTGGTACTGGTTTTTCCGCGAATTAGCAACTAAACTCCAACTAAACTAAGAATGTTCCATCAAGGAGAAAAAATATGAAACAAGAGCAATTGAAACATCTGCTGGGTCTGCTGCATCAAGAACTGGCAAACACTGAAGAAGTTGACGACGAGCTAAAATCCTTGCTGGAGAAATTGAACGAGGATATCCGGCATGTCCTGGCAACGACACAAGATCATGATGACCCTGTCTTCGCCGCCCTGAGCGAAAGGTCGCAAGCCCTGTCGGCAAAATTTGCTGCGCAGCATCCAAAGCTGGAGCCAGCCTTACGTGAATTGGGTACGATGCTTGAAAAAATTGGTGTTTGATAAGGATTTCAGCAATCAAGCACACTTTAAAAACCGCCGTTGGCGGTTTTTATTTCTCACTAGATAATAATGCCTTGCGATAACTAAGCTAAGTTCCCGGTTCGTATTGCTCAAAGAAGGTTTCAAGTAGCCGAGAAAGGCGAGCAATGGCAGCAAACGCCAAAAATAGAAGGCGGCTCTGCTACAATGCGCGGTTAGCCTATTGAAATGGGTGCTCATAGGCTATATATGGCTTTATATCTAGTCACTCAGTTCAATCTTGTCGCAGTAATGCGCAATTACTCTATTTATTTGTCATGCAAATCACACAAAATACCGCTGTCACTTTGAATTACACTATGTTCAGTGCTGAGGGCGAGGTCATCGACCAGAATCAGCAGCCCATCGTTTATTTGCATGGTGGATATGATAATATTTTGCCAGCAGTTGAGGCCGCGCTGGATGGTAAAGTCGTAGGTGACAAAGTTTCCGTGACTTTGGCACCAGAAGAAGGTTTTGGCGAATTTGATCCAGAATTTGTGCGTGAAGAAGATATCAGCGCTTTCCCTCCTGATATTGAAGTGGGCATGATGTTTGAAACACGTGAGCCAGAAACTGGCGAAACCATGCAGTTCCGCGTTACTGCGATCGATGCAGGCGTGGTCACTGTAGATGGTAACCATCCTCTGGCTGGCATGACCATACGTTTTGATGCTGAAGTGCTGGAAGTTCGTGCAGCTACTGATGAAGAAGTTGTGCACGGTCATGTGCATGGTGAACACGGTCATCACCATTAAGATGCATCCACAGGACTAGTTGATTCTGGCTTGCTCCTGCATAGGGGAATCCATGTAAATGGATTTCCTTGTTCTTCGCTGCTGATCTGCAGTATCAATTCAAGTCCGAGTGCAAGCCAAGGGTGTGTATGAAAGACTATTATTTTATTCTCGGTATTGCCACCAATGCGAGTCTGGCAGACGTCAAGAAGGCGTTTCGTCAAAAGGCTGCAGAGTTTCATCCAGACAGGAATGATTCTGAACTGGCGCCGGAAAAATTCCATGCGGTCAAAGAAGCTTACGATATTTTGTCGGACGAAGCTGCCCGTACGGCCTATGATGAAAATCGTAGGCGCAATTTGCTGGATTCTCCTATCGAGACAGCGACCGAAATCTGGAAAAATTATTTATCAGGAGTATTGCAGTGAAATTGTCGCGTTTTTTTGAAGATATTATTCCGCTCTATAAGGCTGAATTGGATGATTTGAAATCCGATTCCGAGGGCAAAAACGTCCTCAAAGCCAGATTGCGCGAAAAGGCAGAACAATTGCCTATGTTGTTGCCGATGATGGCAAGCAATCCTGAAATGTTGGCTGTGGCTTTCCATGAGGGCTTCATCTTCATGAATCCACTGACGATGGAATCTTTGATTACTAAAGAAGCAGGCAACTTCCCTTCATGGAAAACTGTATCGGCTGCAGTCAAGCTGGAACCATGGGCGGAACCCTTGAGCCGCATCGTCTTGAAAGATGCAGATGGTGAAACCTTTCTGGTAACGGCTGCAGCGCTGGAATATCTGAATCGTAGCAACACCACGCGCAAGGCTGGAGCCAGCGCAGCAGTTGGTGCTGACGAGGACGAAGATAAGGAAGCCAATGAGGAAAATGAAGAGCTGAAAGAGCATGGCGATCTTGACGGCCAGTACGGCAGACATGGTCGCGATGACGGTGATGATGGCGATGATTATGATCTGGGCGAAGCCGGTGCGGACTGGTTGGCCGAGCAAGGTTTTGACCGCAAAGAATAGGAGTACAGATGAATTATCCTGCATTAATCGAAGCCCAAAGCCTGGTCAAGGCGGGTGATATTGCCGGTGCTGAACATGCACTGGCCAACCTGGCAGAAACCGAAGGCGACAAAGCACTGGTAGCCGCTCTGGATGAATTCCCGGCCAAGGATCTGCTGGCGATTATCCGTGAATACGATGCTTCCAAAGAGTCTTTGGTGAATCTGCTGGTCACGCCTGAACAATTTGCCCAGGCTGTGGTGCTGGAACGTCGCTATGGCGACCAGACCCATGAGCAATTGCGTGGCATGGTCAATTCCGTCATTTTCCGAGAGGGCGCTGATCCGGCAGAATTCTTGTATGAAATCGCGGAAGTGGAGGGTGGCTATGATGCACTCGTCGATTATCTGCTGGACAGGGCGCAAATGGTGGAGCATTTCTACCGTTATGCGACTTTCGATTTGTATGAGTACGGTGATGACAATAAAACGCAAGCGCGTGATGATGATTTACTCAATCTGACGCGCGACACTGAGAGTTTGGCATCGCCTTTGGACATGGCGAATCTGGAAGACCATGACTGGATGCAGGTGACTTACCTGCTGCGTTATGAGTTGCCAGAAATTTTCCGCGAAGTGTTGATGAAATTGCGTGCACGTTACAAGGCTTACCAGGCAAGTCTGGCACAAGATGAATTATTGGAAGGCGGCGAGGGCAGTGCTGAAGAAGAGCAGGAAGAACGTCCTAAAAATAATGATGATGGCGACGATAAGGATGATGACGAAGAGTCTGCCTTGTAATTATTGATGTTATTTTGATGCACGTGGCAGGCAGGAGTTTTTCTGCCTGCCTTTCAATTCCATAGCCTGCTTCTGTTCTGGTGTTTATGCCTGAAAATACTTTTGAAATTGCCCTGCTTGATAATCGCCCTTATTTTGAATCGGCGCTGCGTTATGGCGTGCAAAAGGCGATAATCTCTACTAGCAAGATTGCTGCAATTGAGGCGGAAGCCCCAAAAGGCATGGTGCAGATAGCGGATGCTTTCGGTAGTAAATACCTGCGCCCTGAAATTGAAGCGGCACGCAAACGTATAGTCAACCTGGCCAGCTTGTATCTGATCGAAACAACCAAGGGAGATCTCGAACTGGCTGCCAAAATGATACGCGACAATACCTTTTTGACTTTGTCGCGCGGTGGCTCAGGTTTGCTGAAAGCATTGTTTGCCATGCCAGAATACGCCTTGCTGGGGCATGAAGCCAAAGGTAAGGTAGAGGATTTTCTGGAAGCCTGGTCACTCAAAGAAAAGCCAATTGAGTACAGGAACACGCTCGAGCACCGGCAGATGAATGCGCTGGAAATCGAGGCGGGCTACTGGTTTGGTGAAGAGCTGGGCTTGTCTGCCAGTTACCTCAAAGAAGAGGATGTAGAGGCCGTATCAGTAGTCCGCACCGCTTTATTGTTGCAAATGTTTGGCAAGGCTGAGGCGACATTGCAAAACCAGGTGGAGTTTGCCAGCCTGATCGACGCTATCCGCGCATATTCCGCGGCAAAGTTGAAAAAAGCATTGTCTGCCATTGATCTGGCTGATATCCCTGAGAAATTTCATTCCATTGTTGAGCGCATACTGGGCGAGATCAAATCCCATGATCTGCCGCGCCTGCAAGATAAATCAGCCTCTCTCGACAAGCTGGTGTATGAACTCAAGGATCGCTATTATTTGCGCGACCATGAAGTCGAAGACACTTCTGAATACGATGCCCTGGTGTCCAAGGAATGGACGAAATTGACCAAGGGGAAAACCGATATCGATTCTTTGCTGACTTTGTTTGTCTGTATCGTAGGTGGCATTACACCTAAAACGATATTGCCAGAAAAAACGGCAAAAAGCCTGGTGAAAAAATTTCGTGATGAAGGATTTAATCCTGAACTGGCAACAGACTGGATTAAAATAGCAGCACCTCACGAAAAGCAGGAAGGCTTGCTGGAAGACTGGAATAATTTCGTGGAAGAGGCCGGTAATTATTTAATGGATGATTGGGATACCAAGTACACTGGCGCCATGCGCTTTCTGGATGCAAATTGTCATATTCAAAAATCGGCCAAAAAATAATTGTCGTGCTGGATCAAATTCCAGGTGTAATTTGATCCAGCGAACTTTTACATGGTCGACTCACTTGCAGATGACCGTATCAAGTGGGTATCCTGTGACTGAATCTGCAGGCACTATTTCAGGCCGCTCCTGGCAGTTGTCCCATTTTGTAATTCTGGATGCTCGTTGATCAACTGTCCCTGCATCGCAGTGATGCGGCGTAATTTTTCTTCTCCTTTGGCAAGCTCTGCTGGCGCGATACCCATGTCGCGTGCACGGGCAATTGCTTCGCGCAGACGTGGTATTTCCTCATCTGCAGCTAGTACATAAGCTGCATACAGTCGTGCGTTTTGCCTCGCTTCATATTGCTGGTAGGCTTTGGGGTCAGCCAGTTCAGCGGCCGTAGGCATTTCCTGAGTGACCTGGCTGCGGGCTATTGGTGGTGTGCGAGGATCGCCCTCACGTGTAGCAGCAAGGCTCTGAACGGCAGAAATTTCTGGCCCTGTGGGTAGCAAGGGTACGAATTTTCTTTCGTCGGTTCGTTCCGGAAATGGTGGCGGCCATGTATCCGTGCGCATGTTTTCCGGCGGACCCAACTTACTGGTGCTGGAGGATGGTGCTGCCGTTTGCTGCCGGGTTTGAGTATCGTCAGCTTGCGGCCACAATTGCCAGATCATCAGCCCTGTCGTTACTGTAATTGCAATTGCGATGAATATGCTTTTCATCGTTGCCCCACCTCGCTGGTTGATTAATTAAGTAATGCCGCCTGGTTAATCTCAATTTTCGCGCTCTTGCGTAATTGCGCCTGCAAAGAAGATAGCTGGCGAATAGCTTTCTCTTGTGCTATAGCCCGGCTAGCCAGATAACGTACAGTCTCTGAAGCTGGGTCCTGATAGCCGTCATTGCGTTTTTCTACTAGAACGATTTCCCAATGAGCCGTCTCGTTGGGTGCGACAGCAGTGCGAATCGGTGGTGATACTTTGCCAGGCTCTTGCATGTAGGCCAATTGCTCCAGCCAGGACAATTGTCCCCGATGGGCGATGAGCCCCATGTCGCCGCCTTGCTGTGCATCAGGCGCTGTTGAGTATTGTTTTGCGAGGCTGGCGAAATTAGCTCCCTGGTGCGCCAGTTCGCTGACCTGGCGAGCTTGCTCCTCATTATCCAGGCGTATATGGCGCGCTTTGACCGAGACAATTCGCTTGAACTCTTCTTTATGGCTATGAAAATAAGCCTGCACCTCTTTGGGCTTCACTTCTGCTGCGAGCTGATTCAACAGCCTGCTTTCAGAATCGGTATCCGCACCTATGCCATGCAGGCTCATGACGGCCTGGACCGAATTTTTCTCTTGCAATGCTCTTCTCAGATCACTAAGCGCAGACTCTCCAAAGCGCTGACGCGCCCAGTCAAGCACATACAAATTGGCGAGATAAAGCTGGGCTTGCTGGCGAATGAAATCACGGTTGCGGTTGAAAAATTCCACTCGCCCTTGCACATTCTGGCGGCGGAATACGGCATACAAGCTGATGCTGCTGGCTGCTGCAAAGTTGCTGCGCAAGACAAGTACATGAGTCGCTGCCGTTTGTTGAGTTGGGTTCAGACTATAGTCGAGCATAATCCTGTTTCTGGCGCCAAACACGGCGTTCAACTGGTCTTCATCCAGCTTACCGTGTTCCTGGATTAGCGCATCCAATCTTCCGCCAGGAAGTTTGCTGATGGCAGTTTCCAGGTCTTTGCGATAAACGGTGCGCAAATAACCACTGAGCTGGTTGTCCAGCATCACATCAGGTTCAAACGCAACTCGCCTGGATGCTTGCAGTTCTTCTTCGGCAAATTTCTCACGCGCATCTTCTGCGAGCAAACGATTACTGAGGATGTTATCGAGGATGTCGGCGCGCACGGTTTTTGGATTCTCCAGTTGTGCCATCTGGGTAAGTACTTCCAGTGTCAGTTTGTGGACAGGAGTACCATTCAGATGTGCAACCACTTCTGGATGATGTGCAATCTGGTTCGCTGCCACTGCAGGAGCAATGTCCACTGCAATGGCAGTAGCGGACATTGCCAGGCACAGTACAGACAGGCAATTCTTGATAATGGTGAGGCTCATTTTTAATCGCAAGCTGATGCCTAGTCTGTACATAGTCAACCTCAGCTATTCAGGCGGTTGGCGGCACGGTTCAGTACGTGAACCATCATGGCAATCGCGTGCGGTACTACCATACGCCCAACCCGGATACGGTCGTTCTGATCAGTTGAGGAAAGCACGATCCCGCCATTTTGATAAGAATAAGTGCCGCCCTGTGTCAACAATTGGCGTATGTCAGTGGCATTGGGTGCCAATGGCGTGAAGTCGGCCATAGCTGCGTTGACCAGGGCAGGGTCATTCAAGTTCTGGCTGTAGTAATAGCTGTTGACCCATTGCTCCCATCCAGAGTGATTACGGGCCGAGGTGGTCCAGGTATGATGTGGCTGCAGCAAGTCGGTCGAATGCATGACAAAACCCAGACTTTGCAGACTGGGGCTGCTGAGGAATTGCTGGAACCAGTATTGCGCCAGATTATCGATAGGCTGGAAAGGAATTTTTTCAAAATCGGCATATTGGCTGGGCGTAGAATAACCACCATGGCGGTAATGCGCTTCGGTTATGCCATAACTGTTGTACTTGCTACTGTCGCCAAACCAGCCCTTCATGCCGCCGGGGCCATCATCCAGATAATCACCAACCAGCCAGGACGCCGCCAGATTATCTACATCGCCGGCCACAGTAAGCTTGGCATAGTTATAGCCGCCAAAAGGATTGCCATGTACATCAGGGCCTGAGGTGTGGTTTTGGAAATGCCAGTAAGACGTGTATTTGACGATGCTTTGTGCAGCGCCCCAGACAGGTGCTAACTGGCAATTGCCGGTGGTGGCGCCGCAGATGTAGGTGTCGGCGAAATCATCGACATCGTATGCCCCCTGGCCCATGGCAGTGGCAAACTGCTCTACGGTATACCCTGCGCGAGCCAGGCCACTTGCCAGCGCCTTATAGTTGGTTTTGTCTGGGTTGTTTTTCATGAAGTTCACCGCGTCTATGGCGATGCGACGATGGGTCTCTTGCTGGAAGGCATGTACTGGAGTGAGGCTGCAAAGCAAGGCAGCTACGGCCGCCAGTTTGAAAAGGTATTTCATGGAACGTCCTTCAGGTTTGGTTATAAAAGGAGCGAAACTTGGACCGCTGAAATGGGTACTGCGACCAACTCATACCTTGGGACATGAGCCGGGAGCCGCAGCAAGTATGCAAAGACAGTGGAAGTTAAATAATTTCAGCGAATTAGCTTTTTAACATGGGCGGAAACGGCGGCATTACTGTTTTTTCTAGAATGCGACCTCTAGTTTTCCGTAATCAATATGTCATTTTTTGTGCGTAGATATAAGAAAAAACTATCTTTTCTGGATGCTGATGCAAACTTTGGAATGCATGCAGTGTGAGGCGGCGTCAGGCTGGATAAGGGGGATGGCTGAATTGTCAATGAATTGCAGTTCGGTAGGGGCTTACGCGAAGGATTGTGTTGGGTGGGGTATAAGGGGATGAAAATTTCAAAAATCGCGGATAATGATGTTGTTAATAAGTAACGGCAGGATCTGCAGGGACTTGCCATCTTTTTATTTCAGAAAATGACAAGTCCCATGTATGCACACTACAAACTTAATTCCAATACCTGACGACTGACATCCAGCGTCACATCTCGTTTTTCACCCAGGCCGACCATACGGTGGGTTTCCAGTGCTGATAGAATAGGAGCAATATCATCGCTGCCAAGCTGATAGTCGCTGAGGCGGGTTTTGACGCCCATCTGCTCAAAGTAATCCTGCATGCGGCTGATGGCTGTTTCTATACGGCTGTCTTCGTCACCATCATGTAAGCCCCAGACGCGTTCTGCAAACTGTAGCAACTTTGCCCGCTTGCCTTCCTTGCGTACCCGTAGCATGCTGGGCAGCACTATAGCCAGGGTTTGGGCGTGGTCGATGTTATGCAAGGCTGTCAGTTCATGGCCTATCATATGCGTTGCCCAGTCTTGTGGTACACCAGTCGAGATCATGCCATTCAGGGCCATGGTGGCGCACCACATGAGATTGGCGCGCACGTCATAATCTTCTGGGTTCGCCAGGGCTTTCGGGCCTTCTTCTATCAGTGTCAGCAGCAGGCCTTCGGCAAATCTGTCTTGCACTGGTGAATTCACCGGGTAAGTCAGGTATTGTTCCATGACGTGAACAAAGGCATCAACGGCGCCGTTACCTATCTGGCGTACTGGCAGGGTAAAGGTTTTGGTCGGGTCCAGTACCGAGAATTGCGGGAAGCAATGGCGGCTGGAGAAAGCCATTTTTGCCTTGATGGATTTGCGGGTGACGACGCCACCATTGTTCATTTCAGAGCCGGTAGCCGGCAAGGTCAGTACGCTGCCAAAAGGCATGGCCTTGGTTACATTGCTGCCGCGTTTTTCCATGATGGCCCAGGGATCGCCGCCTTCAAACAGTGCTGCAGCGGCGATGAATTTGGTGCCGTCAATGACAGAGCCGCCGCCAACTGCAAGCAAAAAATCGATCTTGTTTTGTTTGATGAGATCGACGGCCTTCATCAGGGTTTCATAGCTGGGGTTTGGCTCTATACCAGTAAATTCGGTGACTTTGCGTGTGCCAAGTGCTGCGATGACTTCATCATAAACACCATTTTGTTTGATGCTGCCACCACCATACAGCATCAGCACATGGGCTTCGGCCGGAATGGCTTTGTTCAGGTCGGCTATGCGCCCTTTACCAAACAGGATTTGTGTTGGGTTATAAAAATCAAAATTCAGCATATGCATTCCTCCAGAAAGAAGACATCTTAGCGCAAATAGAAAAAATCGACCGGTCGTGCACTTTTTAATTGCTTAAGAACAGAAAAACTGTCGGTTTTTTATGAAAATCAGGGCCTTGCTGTTTGCTTAAACTGCTTTTCCATTCGGCTGCAGTTTTTGTTTGCAGTGATTCTGTGTCCAGGCTCAAATCTGTTGCCACGCATATCAGGGTGCCTGGGCTGCAGTGATTGCTCAGTGCTTCCAGCATGGCAGCATTGCGGTAGGGGGTTTCTATGAGTAGTTGCGTCTGCTTCTCCTTTTTTGATCTTTCTTCGAGTTCCTTGATCCGCTTGGCTCGGAGTGCTGCATCCGTCGGCAAGTAACCGTGAAAGGCAAAGCTTTGTCCGTTCAGCCCGCTGCCCATCAAAGCCAGCAACAGCGATGAGGGGCCGACCAGAGGGCGCACCTTGATATTGCGTTGATGAGCGAGCCTGACCAGATTTGCGCCGGGATCGGCAACGGCGGGCACGCCAGCTTCAGATATCAGACCTACGTCATGACCTAGCAACAAAGGTTGCAACAAGCCTTCCAATGCCTGTGCCGGTGTATTGATATTCAATTCACTGATCTGGATTTCCTGCATGGCTTTTTGCAGTGGATGTGCCTGCGACAGGTATTTCAGATAAGCGCGCGTAGTTTTAGCGTTTTCAGCGACGAAATGACTGAGCTCTGCCGTCATTTTTTGTACGGTATCGGGAATGATGCTGGCAAGTAAATTAACTTGCTGATCTTCGTTCAGACCCAGGGTATTGGGGATTAAGTAAAGCGTGCCTGTCATGGGTTTTTGATTTTTTATTTATGGAATGTACAAAGGTTTAATTTCAGAGCTTGAAGAAACTCAGACCTGCATTGCGCAACATGCTGGTCAGGGCAATAAGCGGCAGGCCAGTTAAAGCAGTGGGGTCATCACTTTTGATGCTTTCTATGATGGTGATTCCCAATCCTTCATTCTTGGCGCTGCCTGCACAGTCATATGGCTGTTCTATTCGCAAATAGGCATCCAGCTCTGCATCGCTTAAACTCCTGAATTTAACCATTGTGCAGACATCCTGAACTTGTACAGGAAAAGGGGCATGTTGGCGATGATCCAGGACACACAGGGCCGTATGGAACGCCACTTCACGACCGCGCATGAGCTGTAATTGCCGTAAAGCCGCTTCATGATTGCCGGGTTTACCAATTTGAAGCCCGTCCAGTGTTGCGACCTGGTCTGACCCGATGATAATCGATCCGGGCTGATTTTTCGCTATCACCACAGCCTTTTCTTGTGCCAGGCGCAGGGCAGTTTGTTCCGGGCTTTCGCCTGACCTGGGGCTTTCATCAAGTTCGGGTGCTATACTTTCAAAAGCGAATTGCAGTCTGGCGAGCAATTCACGGCGGTAAACTGAGCTGGATGCCAGTATCAACCTGGTCAGCTGCTTATTTGTTTGCATTGTGAAAACATTTTCTTTGATTTTCATAGCCATTACGTGAAAAAATCACGTCATTTCTTTGACTACTTAGGTGTAATCCTGTTATTATCGCAGGTTTTCTGGGTTCAAATAATCCTATGCAAGCATTTGTGATTGACGCTTTCACGTTCTCCCGGCTCGAAGAGCAGCGTTCGGGAAGCATTTTAGTCGCAGATTTGCCACGTCTGGCAGAAGAAAGTGCAAACACCGATGGTGCTTTGGACTGGTCTCTACAGGGTGGAAAAGACGAACTGGGTCATCCGCAGTTGAAGTTGTCTGTGAATGGCGCGGTGCAGTTGATGTGTCAGCGCTGTTTGACACCGTTTGCATTTGATATTGACTCTGAATCCATATTGATACTCGCCAAAAACGAAGAAAATGCAGATGAAATTGACGCATTGCTCGAGGATGACGAGGTCGATGTTGTAGTGGGTAGCAAGACATTCAATGTCATGGATTTGATAGAGGATGAGGCGCTACTGGCAATACCCCAATCGCCCAAACATGCAGTATGCCCGGATCTACCGTTGGCTTCAGCAGATACTACTGCAGCGATTGACGCGGAAGTCGGTAAAAAAGAATCACCTTTTGCCGTGCTGAAGAAAACTAATGGGCGTACCTAGTGGCATTATTCTGAAAAAACACTCAGGTCGAAGTATTGTTAGGGATTCTTGGTTGGCGATGTTCGCATTCTTCAACCAGGCGTGTTAAATTTTAGAAACATTTTTTGAAGTATTAGGAGTTATCATGGCAGTTCAGCAAAATAAAAAATCCCCATCCAAGCGTGGCATGCACCGTTCCCACGATTTCCTGGTTGCACCACAACTGGGTATCGAGCCAACAACTGGTGAAACACATCTGCGTCACCACATTAGCCCAAACGGCTTTTACCGTGGTCGTAAAGTATTGAAAACCAAGAACGACGAGTAATCCCTGTTCATGGTAAAGAAAACGGCGTAACGAGTCCCGGACTTGTCGCCGTTTTTTTGCGTTTACCTACTCAAATTTGGCTAACTTATTTGAGCGCGAGAGTTTGATAGAGCACTTAACCAGTTTTTTGATTGAATTGTATCGGTGAGTCTTTGAATTTTTGAGATAATCCTGCTTTTGAAAAATTAATTCGGAATGAATGCTGTTCCGGTTTGATACACTAGCTGTTTCGGATTGAAGTTTCGTATCACTACATGACAATTAAAATTTCCATAGACTGCATGGGCGGGGATCATGGCCCGGCAGTTACAGTGGCAGCAGCAGTTGCTTTTGCCAATCGCGAACCTGATGTCGAATTTCTCCTGGTGGGATCTGAATCCATTCTTCAGGCTGAACTGAAGAAGCACAATGCCAGCAACCATACACGCTTGAAAATTATCAATGCCACAGAAGTAGTGGAGATGGACGACCCCATCGAAGTCGCCTTGCGTCGCAAGAAGGATTCCTCCATGCGCGTTGCCATTAATCAGGTTAAGGAAGGTACGGCCCAGGCCTGCGTTTCTGCTGGCAATACCGGTGCTTTGATGGCAGTCTCCCGTTATGTGCTAAAAACCATGCAAGGCGTTGATAGGCCAGCTATTTGCAGCATTTTGCCAAATCAAAAAAATCTCCCTACTTACATGCTGGACTTGGGAGCGAATGTGGATTGCGAACCTTTGCATTTGCATCAATTCGCCATCATGGGCTCGGCCCTGGTTTCTGCACTGGAAGGCAAAGACAGGCCGAGTATAGGCTTGTTGAACGTGGGGGAAGAAGATATCAAGGGTAATGACGTCGTCAAGAAGACCGCTCAATTGCTACGAGCAGATCATGAGCGTGGTTTGCTGAATTTCTATGGCAATGTTGAAGGCAATGATATTTTCGAAGGTACGACTGATATCGTCGTTTGTGATGGCTTTGTCGGTAATGTCACCCTGAAGGCAGCTGAGGGCATGGGCCGTTTTGTAAAAATCACACTGACAGCAGCTTTCAAGAGTAATCCGCTGAATATGTTGGGTGCCATTTTTGCCCGCGGCGCCCTGAAATCCATCTCACGTACCATGAACCCATCCAACTACAATGGCGGCAGTTTGCTCGGCTTGCGTGGTCTTGTGTTTAAAAGCCATGGCAGCGCGGATAAATATAGTTATGAGTGGGCAATACAGCGTGCATTTGATGCCGCTAAAAATGATGTATTGTCACGCATTGCAACTTCAATGGCAAAATTGATGCCGATGGCAGATGTTGAAGCATCTGTTGAGATGGTTGCTAAAGACAATAATGAACTCTTGGTACAGAAAACCGCATGACTTTCTATAGCAAAATTATGGGTACAGGCAGTTACTTGCCTCCCAAAAAAGTAAGTAATCAGGAATTAACGGATCAACTGGCAGCGAAGGGAATCGAAACCTCGGATGAATGGATATTTTCCCGCAGTGGAATATCCTACCGCCATTATGCCGAACCTAACGTTGCAACCAGTGACATGGCCGTGGAGGCTGCAAAGCGTGCGCTGGACGCCGCAAAGATGCAGGCCAACGACATTGATTTAATCGTACTGGCAACTTCAACCCCTGATTTTCTCGGCGGCTTTCCCAGTACTGCATGCGTAGTACAAAACAAGCTAGGCATCACAAATGGTGGGGCAGCAGTTGATGTGCAGGCAGTGTGCAGTGGTTTCATGTATGCCATGTCTATTGCCGATAGCATGATCAAGGCGGGTAATCATAAAAATGTGCTGGTGATTGGTGCTGAGGTATTTTCCCGAATTCTCAATTTTGAGGACCGCACTACCTGCGTACTGTTTGGTGATGGTGCTGGCGCGATCGTCATGTCCCATTCAGAAGAGCCCGGTGTTCTGGCGACCAAATTGCATGCGGATGGCAGCTATGCCAATATTTTATGCGTGCCCGGCAATGTCCAGAGTGGTGTGGTTGAAGGCAGTGCATTTTTGTATATGGATGGCCAGGCTGTGTTCAAGCTGGCGGTCAATTTACTTGAAAAGGTCGCAAATGAAGCGCTGGAAATCGCCGGTCTGACTACAGATCAGATCGACTGGTTGATACCGCACCAGGCGAACATACGCATCATGCAAAGCACCGCCAAAAAAATGCGCATGCCTATGGATAGGGTAGTGGTTACTGTGGATCAACATGGCAATACCTCTGCTGCATCTATACCACTTGCACTGGATCTGGCGGTGCGTGATGGCCGGGTCAAGCCCGGTCATACAGTGATGCTGGAAGGTGTGGGCGGCGGCTTTACCTGGGGTGCCGCCATCGTCAAGATGTAAGTGGTTTGGCAAAAAGAAATAGACAATCAATAATAAACATTTGAGATAAGAAATGACGCAATTTGCATTTGTATTCCCTGGGCAGGGTTCGCAGGCGATAGGCATGTTGAATGGCTTTGCCGATAATCCTGCCGTGCAGCAAACCATTGCTGAAGCATCCGACGCATTGCAGCTGGATTTGGGCAAGATGATTAATGAAGGTCCAAAAGAAGCATTGGATCTGACCACCAATACCCAGCCTGTCATGTTGACAGCAGCCGTGGCTTGCTATCGTGCCTGGATGGCTGCTGGTGGCCCTGCACCCAAGTTGGTGGCTGGACACAGTCTGGGTGAGTATTCCGCCCTGGTTGCAGCGGGCGTTATTGCCTTCAGGGATGCGGTACCCATGGTGCGTTTTCGAGCGCAGGCTATGCAAGAAGCCGTGCCTGTCGGGCAGGGTGGTATGGCTGCCATTCTTGGTTTGTCTGATGAGGATGTGCAGGCGGCATGTGCTGAGGCAATGATTGCAGAGCCTGGTGAAATTGTGGAAGCGGTTAACTTTAATGCGCCGGCTCAAGTCGTCATTGCTGGCAGCAAAGCTGCAGTAGAACGCGCTTGCGAGATCGCCAAAGCTAAAGGTGCCAAGCGCGCTTTGCCTTTGCCGGTTTCTGCGCCTTTCCATTCATCCTTGCTCAAGCCTGCTTCGGACAGGTTGCGTAAATATCTGGCTGCTATACCATTTTCTGAACCAACGATTCCATTAATTAATAATGTTGATGTTGCTGTTGCGAATGATGTCGCGTCCATCAAGGATGCACTGGTCCGACAGGCGGCTAGTCCGGTGCGCTGGGTTGAGACTATCAATAAAATGCATGCTGATGGAATTACGCATGTGATTGAATGCGGCCCAGGCAAGGTCTTGACTGGTCTGACCAAGCGTATTCAGGCCGAATTGGTGGGTGACACTGTATTTGATCAGGCAAGTTTGGAAAAAGTATTGGAACTATTGAAATGACTCAACAATTAGAAAATCAAGTAGCACTGGTTACCGGCGCTTCACGCGGTATTGGTAAGGCTATTGCCATTGGCCTGGCTAAGGCTGGTGCTAAAGTCATCGGCACGGCCACGACAGAATCTGGTGCAGCGGCAATTACTGCGTACCTGGAAGAGCTGGCGCCAGGTTCTGGCAAGGGTGTGGCTTTCAATGTCAATGACGTAGAGCGTACTTCTAGCCTGGTCGATGAAATTCAGAAAGAATTTGGCGGCCTGTCGATTCTGGTCAATAACGCCGGTATTACCCAGGATCAACTGGCCATGCGTATGAAGGAAGAGGAATGGGATAGTGTTATCTCTACCAACCTGACTTCAGTCGCGCGTTTATCGCGCGCGGTGCTGCGTGGCATGATGAAGGCCAAGCATGGTCGTATCATTAGTATTACCTCGGTAGTGGGTTCTTCTGGCAATCCCGGACAAATGAACTATGCTGCTGCAAAAGCTGGTGTGGCTGGCATGAGTCGTGCATTGGCTAGGGAAATAGGCAGTCGCAATATTACGGTCAACTGCATTGCCCCCGGTTTTATCGATACGGATATGACCAGAGCCTTGAGTGATGAACAAAAAGCAGCAATTTTGCAGCAAATTCCACTTGCCAAACTTGGCAGGCCGGAAGATATTGCAGCTGCAACCGTGTTTTTAGCATCGCCTGATGCAGGATATATTACTGGTACTACCCTTCATGTGAATGGCGGCATGTATCTGGGCTAATTCGTTTTTTTGGTTTTTATCAGTAATTTCGAGGAAAATGACAGGAGTTATTGCTGAAAATCAGAGGCTTGCTTTTTTTGCTCACAAACCTGCTAAAATGCGCGCACTTTCTGTAGGCCCTTATTTTTTTGATTTTTTCACTGGAGACACACATGTCCGATATCGAACAACGCGTTAAGAAAATCGTCGCTGAACAACTGGGCGTCGCTGAAGCTGACATCAAAATCGAATCTTCTTTCGTAGATGATTTGGGTGCAGATTCTTTGGACACAGTTGAATTGGTGATGGCACTCGAAGACGAATTCGAAATGGAAATTCCTGACGAACAAGCAGAGAAAATCACTACTGTTCAACAAGCGATTGACTACGCTAAAGCCCATCTGAAGGCTTAATCAGTCGAATTTTTTCAAATTCAGGAGAAACGCTTGAGTCGTTCGCTTAAACGTCGAGTCGTTGTAACCGGGCTCGGTTGTATTTCGCCAGTGGGCAATACAGTTGCAGATGCTTGGGGTGCCATTACTTCAGGCAAATCCGGAATTGCAACGATTACCAAATTTGATGCAACACCATTTACCACGCATTTTGCAGGCGAGGTGAAAGGCTTCAATGTTGAGGAATATATCCCGGCAAAAGAAGCGCGCAATATGGACACCTTTATCCACTTCGGCATAGCCGCAGGGATACAGGCGTTTCAAGACTGCGGCATCACTGTCACCGAAGAAAATGCCGAGCGTATTGGCGTCATCGTCGGATCAGGCATTGGTGGTCTGCCTTTGATAGAGGAAACCAAGGAGACTCTGATGGCACGTGGCCCACGTCGCATCAGTCCTTTCTTTGTGCCTGCTTCTATCATCAATATGATCTCGGGTAATCTGTCGATCAAGTACGGTTTGAAAGGGCCAAATCTTGCGATAGTAACTGCTTGTACTACCGGCCTGCATTGCATAGGTTCGGCTGCTCGAATGATTGAGTACGGCGATGCTGATGTGATGATTGCTGGTGGTGCCGAGTCAACGATTTCTCCTCTGGGCTTGGGTGGCTTTGCTTCGGCAAGAGCACTCTCCACCAGAAACGATGACCCCTCTACGGCCTCTCGCCCTTGGGATAAAGACCGTGATGGTTTTGTGTTAGGTGAAGGCGCTGGTGTCATGGTGCTGGAAGAATATGAACATGCCAAAGCGCGTGGAGCCAAAATTTATGCTGAAGTCATCGGTTTCGGCATGAGTGGTGACGCTTATCACATCACCACACCTACCATGGATGGCCCGCGTCGTAGTATGATCAACGCCATGAAGGATGCCGAGATCAATCTTGAGCAAATCAGCTATCTGAATGCGCACGGTACCTCTACATCGATAGGTGACAAGAACGAGACAGATGCGATCAAGGCAACTTTTGCTGACCATGCATATAAAATGACTGTGAATTCGACCAAATCGATGACTGGACATTTGCTAGGTGGAGCTGGCGGTCTTGAATCATTGTTTACCGTTCTTGCACTGCACAACCAGGTCTCACCTCCAACCATGAATATCGTTAATCAGGATCCAGAATGTGATCTCGATTACTGTGCAAACGTTGCACGTGATATGCGCATAGATTATGCGATGAAAAATTCTTTCGGCTTTGGCGGAACGAACGGCACGTTGATATTTGCAAAAGTCTGATTTTTTTAAAAGTAGCCTTGGCACTTCATTTCAAGCGAAATGAAGTGCCATTTTTTTTACCATGACCATAGCATTGCATATTGTTACCCGCGCTTCCCGCCAATTGTTGTTGGCGTGCTTTTGCATGCTGATACTGGTGCATCTCAGTTTTTTGCTTTTATTGGCGGGCAGAGACCTGCCTGTCACTATGCTTTGTGCGATTCTTTTCTGTTCGTTGTGCAGTAGTGCCTACTTTGCCTTCATTTATTGGCGGCGCATTCAGCAAAGTCGGCAATTAAGTATTTCTGCAACTGGTGAAATGATTCTGCACATAGGGCAGCAGAAAGAGTTGCAGCGGACGGGCTTGGTAGTGCATATAAGTCACAAAAGTCGCATCTGGCCATACTTTTTATCAATTTTTTTAGTGGATGAAGCCGGTAAGGAACATAAGTTGCTTATACTGCCAGATTCATTGAGTCCTGCCGCATTCCGGGCATTACGGGTGAACTTGATCTGGATAAGCAAGCATTCAAGCGTGTGATAAATTTTTAAAACTAAAGGATGTGTCAGTACGTCCTGGTTAGCCTGAAATGAAATGTTACTTCTGCGAAGGAACTTTTAATACACTGGCGGACTCTGACGCTCTATAAATCGCGTATGTTGATGGTAATAACATGCATTTGGAACGGACATCTCTGTTCTCATGCAAATTTAGGAATGAATGAGTGACGACAGAACGCGAAATTGATCAGCTATTGGTTGAACGCGTCCAGCGTGGTGACAAAAAAGCATTCGAGCTTCTGGTTTCCAAATATCAAAGGAAACTGATGCGGCTCGTGTCCCGGCTCGTCTATGACCACGCAGAAGCGGAAGACGTAGTGCAGGAAGCATTTATCAAAGCTTATAGGGCATTACCGAATTTTCGTGGCGAATCTGCTTTTTATACCTGGTTATATCGTATCGGCGTAAATACAGCGAAAAACCACCTGGTTACTCAAGGACGCCGGGCACCGACATCGACAGAAGCAGATGTGGACGAAGCGGAGTCATTTGTAGACGCGGATGGATTAAGAGATATCAACACACCAGAGTCTTTGCTGGCAAGTAAGCAAATAGCAGAAACTGTAAATTCAGCCATGTCGACTTTGCCGGAGGAGTTGCGGAATGCAATCACTCTTCGAGAGATTGAAGGTTTGAGCTACGATGAAATTGCAGAAGTCATGCTATGTCCCATAGGGACTGTGAGAAGCAGAATATTCAGGGCGCGTGAAGCAATAGCTGAAAAATTGCGCCCCTTGTTGGGTACAACACTGGAACAACGTTGGTAACAGGCGATACCTTACAAAAACGCAGCACAAGCGAATTCAAAAAATAGTAGTAAAAAGGTGAAAATTATGAACAAAAGCACAAACCAACACGAGAGCATCTCAGCCATGGCAGATGGTGAAATGAGTGATGCTCAATTGGATTCTTTGCTTGCGAGTTTAAACGAAGCGGACAGCAAGGATGCATGGGAAATTTATCACCAGATTGGCGATGTGCTCCGTTCAGAAGAATTAGCTATTACATTTAGTGCTGATTTTTCCAAGCGGTTTTCAGAAAGACTCGATGCCGAGCCGGTTATCTTGGCACCCACTGCCATGCAAAAAAACAATGGCCAGAATGATCAAGGTAGCCATAAAAAGCAGAAATTTCTGGGCACTTATGCAGCCGTAGCGAGCATGGCCGCAGCAGCAGTATTCGCCTTTGTCATGATCCCTCAAATTCAGTCTTTCCAAGCTTCACCTGATGCGGCGAGCCAAATTATTAGTAAAGCTCCAGTTGCAGGCAATGTGCAGTTGGCCAAGCACGCTGAGAAGCCAGGGGTCAATACACTGGCAGTGAAGGAAGCTGTCACGCAATCCCCTCAAAGTATTGACGGTAGCGATAAAAAGCCAGTCGAAATTGATATGCTGCGTGATCCGCGAATTGACAGCTATCTGTTGGCGCATCAACGTTTTTCCCCTGCCATCAATAACGGAGCGCAGTACGTTACGCACGCTAACGCCGTTTCATCTGCTTCGGAAAAATAAATATGATGTGCGTATGGCGTTTTGACATCGTATTGGCTTGCATTACCTGCCTGCTGGGTTTGTTGTCACCAGCAATGGCGCAAGAGGCGATAGACGACAAGCGTGAAGTGCATAATATATTGCGCAAAATGCAAACTTCGGCACAAAGACTGAATTATTCAGGCACTTTTGTTTATCAACAGGCGAGTCAAATAAGGACTTCCAGAATTACTCACGTTCTCGATGGTAACAATGAGCTGGAAAAACTGGAAATCCTTGATGGGCAACCAAGAGAATACTTGCGAAAAAACGAAGAAGTAACCTGCTACCTGCCTGAAAGCAAAACCTTGCAGGTAGAAAAAAATGCTACACAAGAAGTATTCCCGGCCTTGCTAACCTCAAATGCGCAATCCCTCCCAGATTTTTACGCAATAAAAAAGGCTGAGCTGAGTCGCGTTGCTGGTATCGATTGTCAGACATATTCACTTGATCCACGGGATGGTTTCCGCTATGGCTACCGTCTTTGCGTAGAAAAAAATTCTGGCTTGCTCTTGCGAGCGCAAACCGTTAATACCAAAAATGAAGTGATAGAACAAATTGCCTTCACTCAATTGACTATTGGGGATATAGACAAGCAGAGAGTAAAACCTACTTTTCAAAATACTGCACAGTGGCAGGTTGAAAATTTGACGGTGCAATCCAATATTAACTCCGGTTGGGTTGTGAAGTCTCTGCCAGCCGGGTTCAAAAAAACCCGTGAAATGAAGCGACTGATTCCTGCTGCAGGAAATGCAAAAAATAGCGACGGTACAGCGATCAAATCACATCAGGTAGTGCAAATGATTTTCTCCGATGGCTTGGCGGCAATTTCTGTTTTTATAGAGCCGGACAGCGAAAACCGGACTGAAGGTAGTTTGCAGCAGGGCGCCATGACTATCATGGGCAAGCGTCATGCTGAATACTGGCTGACCGTTGTGGGCGAAGTACCTGCCAGCGCTATCCGTCAAGTAATGAACTCAATTGAATTTAAACCTAAATAAGCGAATGACACCATGAAAGCGAATAGACTTTTTCCTTTTGAAAAAATTGCTTCCACCCTGGTCCTGAGTGCCTGTGTGGGTTTTATTGCGCCGACTGCAATCAATGCCAATCCTATGGCTGAAGCTGCAGCCACAATTGGTCTGCCTGATTTTACTGAGCTGGTTGAAAAATCCGGGCCGGCAGTAGTGAATATCAGAACCACGGAAAGAATTCAGCAAAATCAAGGTGGTGGCAGTGCTGAGGATGAGCAGATGCAGGAATTTTTCCGCCGCTTCTTTGGCACACCTATGCCCATCCCAAAACAGCAGCCGACACCGAAAGGTCGTAAGGCACCTCAGCAGCAAGAAGAGGAAGTTTCACGGGGTGTGGGTTCAGGTTTCATTATTTCCCAGGATGGCTATGTATTGACGAATGCGCATGTGGTAGATGGCGCGTCCGAGGTCTATGTCAAACTGACCGATAAGCGTGAATTCAAAGCCAAAGTTGTTGGTGCGGACCGCCGCACGGACATTGCAGTATTGAAAATTGATGGCAGCAAATTGCCGCGTGTGACAGTTGGCGATTCTGACAAAATCAAGGCAGGTGAATGGGTGATTGCCATTGGTTCACCGTTTGATCTCGACAATACTGTCACTGCAGGTATTATCTCGGCCAAAGCGCGCGATACTGGCGATTACCTGCCATTGATACAAACGGATGTGGCAGTCAACCCAGGTAACTCTGGCGGCCCGTTGATCAACATGCGTGGCGAAGTAATCGGTGTGAACTCGCAAATTTATAGCCGCTCAGGTGGCTATATGGGTATTTCATTCGCGATTCCGATTGACGAAGCCATGCGTGTTGTTGATCAGTTAAAGTCTTCAGGCAAGGTGGTACGAGGCTATCTGGGTGTAGAGCGCATCGATGTCCCAAAAGACGTTGCAGAAGGCCTGGGACTGGCAAAAGCGCAAGGGGCGCTGATACAGCGCGTGATGCCAGGTTCTCCTGCTGAAAAAGCGGGTGTGGAAGTGGGTGACGTAATTCAAAAGGTTAACGGCACTGTGATTGATAAAGCGGTTGATTTGAACCGTGTTGTTGGTGACATTAAACCAGGCGGCAAAGCAACAGTGACCATCTGGCGTAAAGGTGGCGCCAAGGATATCGTCATTACTGTTGCTGAAGCTGATGCAGAAAAAAGCCCGGTAAAAACAGGAAAGCAAAAGCCTGAGCCATCTGCCAATGTATTTGGACTTTCTATTACGGATCTGACTGAAGTGCAGAAACGTGATGCCCGTGTCAGCGGTGGCGTGATACTGGAAAGCGCAGAAGGGGGCGCCGCACGTGCCGGACTGCAAGCTGGCGACATCATTACACGTATCTTTAACGCAGATATCAAAGACGCCAAAGAGTTTGCTGCTGTCATGGCAAAAGTTGATCAAAAGAAACCTGTTTTGTTATTGGTCAAGCGTGGTGACGTCTCCAAATTCGTGGCAGTTCGTCCAACAAATCAATAAGTTTTTTAAGTGATGTGAAGGCCACCTGTTTTTCAGGTGGCCTTTTTTACTTTGTTGCTCTGATATTAGCGACTTATAATGCAGGCATAGAGAATGCACGCATGATGTTAGCGACCTCAACCACTTTAGGCAGGAATGATGATTCAATTTACACTCTATTCACGCAGTTATTGTCACCTCTGTGACGATATGCTTGAACAACTGCAGGCCTATAGTCCTGAATATGGCTTTACCGTCAAGGTCACCGATATCGATCAGGATGACGAATTGTTAGCTCTATACGATGAGCTTGTGCCAGTTTTGGTCGGCCAGAAAGAAGGGCAGAGCCAACAAAGAATTTGCCACTACTACCTTGACCCCGCAGCGCTGAAAGCTTTTTTTCATGCATGATCTGACACCTGGTTTATCTTTGTTTGACTATGAGAACGAAGTGATTTGTGGCGTCGATGAAGCGGGCAGGGGGCCATTGGCTGGCCCAGTCATCGCTGCAGCTGTGATCCTCGACCCAAATCGCCCGATTGCAGGTTTGCGCGATTCAAAAAAACTAAGTGAAGCAAAGCGTGAGCAACTGGCAATAGAGATCAAGGAAAATGCCCTGGCCTGGTGTATTGCCGAATGTTCAGAGCAGGAGATTGATGAGCTCAATATCCTGCAAGCCACCATGCTGGCTATGCGACGTGCCGTCGAAGGCTTGTCTGTCCAGCCTACACTGGCATTAATAGACGGAAATCGTTGCCCGGTCATGGCGATTGCTTCAGAAGCTATCGTCAAGGGTGATGATAAGGTGGCGGCAATATCCGCAGCATCCATACTCGCAAAAACTGCACGCGATCATGTGTTGATGCAGTTACATGAAACTTATCCTCAATACGCGCTGGATCAGCATAAGGGCTACCCTACAGCCTTGCACCTGGAACGCTTGCGTGAACATGGTGTATCACCCATACACAGAAAATCTTATGCACCTGTGAAAGCCTTACTCAAATAAATGAAATCGATTACTTCCCGCGACAATCCCCTTTACAAGGAATTCAAGCATCTCGCCACAAGTTCGCAGGCAAGGCGCAAAGCCGGCCGTACCTTGCTCGATGGTGTGCATCTGTGCGAAGCCTATTTTCAACATCTGGGCGCGCCAGAATATTGCATCGTTGCAGAAAGCAGCCTGTATCATACTGAGGTGGCCGTAGTGCTGGCGCAAAGTGAGGAACACCGGACGCAATGTATTTGCCTGCCGGACGCTTTGTACAAGACATTAAGCCAGGTTGAGCATGGGGTGGGTGTGATGTTCATCATTGCCACGCCTGCACCTGATTTCCCTGTAGCCCTGGCTGCATCTTCAGTAGTGTTGGATAATTTACAGGACCCCGGCAATCTTGGCTCCATCTTGCGAAGCGCAGCGGCTGCGGGCATACAAAATGTGTTTTGCAGTCCCGGCACCGCATTTGCCTGGTCACCCAAAGTCATGCGAGCTGGAATGGGCGCACATTTCTTGCTGAATATTTTTGAAAATGTCGATCTACCTGCATTGCTGAATAAAGCCACGATTCCAGTGCTGGCTACCAGTTCGCATACCAAACAGACCATTTATCAAAGTGATTTAAGCCAGGAAATAGTCTGGTTGTTTGGTCATGAAGGGCAGGGTGTTGCACCTGAATTGATGTCTTTGGCGACCAGTACAGTGACCATACCGCAACAGGCGGCGATAGAGTCACTGAATGTTGCTGCCAGTGCTGCCATCTGTTTTTTTGAGCAGGTGCGGCAGCAGTTAAACACGAGAGCTCAGTAAATCCGTACGTCAGACTTAATTTCCTGCAAAATCGTAGTCGAAATCTCTTCTATCGATTTTGCGGTTGATGACAGCCAGCGTATGCCTTCGCGCTTCATCATCAGTTCTGCCTCGTTGACTTCGTAGCGACAGTTTTCCAGTGAGGCATATTTGCTGCCGGGGCGACGCTCGTTACGAATTTCCGACAGGCGTTCTGGCGCGATGCTCAGTCCAAAAATCTTGCTTTTAAATTCAGGTAGAGCTGATGGCAACTTGCCACGTTCAAAATCATCAGGGATCAAAGGATAGTTTGCTGCCTTGATACCATATTGCATGGCCAGATACAGTGTGGTTGGGGTTTTGCCCGAGCGTGAAACACCGACCAATATCACATCTGCTGTCGATAAATTCTTGTTGGATTGGCCATCGTCATGCGCCAAAGAAAAATTGATGGCTTCTATCCTGTTTTTATACTCTTCAGAATCTGTAATATTGTGGCTACGCCCTATGGTATGGGTGGATTTGACACCAAGCTCTTGCTCAAGTGGCGACACAAAGGTTTGTATCAAATCCATGTGCAAACCCCTGGACTTGAATACAACACCAGCCAGATCAGTTTTAACCAGGGTAGAAAATACAATGGGACGATTGCCTTCTGCTGTATAGGCATCATTGATCTTGCGCACGGCTTCGTGGGCCTTTTCCAGCGTATCAATAAAGGGTAGGCGAATTTGCTTGAATTTGAGGTCAAATTGCGTCAAAACCGAATGTCCAAAAGTTTCTGCAGTGATGCCAGTGCCATCCGAGACGAAAAAGACGGTACGATTCGCTGCAGGCCGTGCTTGCTGGGGAGTATCTGACATGATAATTTTATATAAATAATGACAATAGACTGGACGGAATATATTTGTACTCTTAGAAACAAAAAAGACTGCAAATTCTTATTCCGTTTGGATAAATCTTGCAGGACACAATGTAAAATGCTGCAACAGCATGTCAAGCGTAGCTCGCCTCAAGAATAACAAAAAAACAGCGGGATACGAAGCAGCACGGCATTAAACAGCAAAGATTTCTTACCATCAAAAAGAGGTTGTTATGTCCAACGCAGCAATTACCGAAGCAACTTATGTTGCCTCGTTTGAGCATTTACGCATGACGGATGTTGAATCCGTCGGCGGAAAAAATGCTTCTTTAGGCGAAATGATCAGCCAACTGGCCACAGCTGGCGTCCGTGTTCCTGGTGGTTTTGCCACCACTGCTCAGGCTTTCCGTGATTTCCTGACGCATAGCATCGATGGCGGCTTGCCACTTGAAACCCGCATTGCCGACCGCCTTGAGAATCTTGACATTGACGATGTCAAGGAACTGGCAAGAGCCGGTGCAGATATCCGTCAATGGATCATAGATACACCGTTCCAGCCACGCTTGCTGATAGAGATAGAAGATTTCTACAACAAGCTGGTGTCTGACTCTACGGCTGAAATGTCATTCGCCGTGCGTTCTTCGGCGACGGCAGAAGATTTGCCAGATGCCTCTTTCGCCGGTCAGCAAGAAACTTTCTTGAATGTTGTCGGAATTGACAATATTCTGGAAGCAATGAAGCACGTATTTGCTTCACTGTATAACGACAGAGCTATTTCTTACCGAGTCCATAAAGGCTTTACCCATGCTGAAGTGGCATTGTCCGCTGGCGTGCAGCGTATGGTGCGTTCTGACCTGGGTGCTGCAGGCGTCATGTTCACGATAGATACAGAATCCGGTTTCAAGGACGTAGTCTTCATCACTTCCAGCTATGGCCTGGGCGAGACGGTGGTACAGGGTGCGGTCAACCCTGACGAATTCTATGTTCACAAACCTATGCTGGAACTGGGAAAATTGCCAGTAATACGTCGTAATATTGGCTCCAAACTCATCAAGATGGAATTTACTGGTGAGGCCAAAGCTGGTCGCTCGGTCAAAACGGTGGATGTGCCCGTGGAATTGCGTAATCGCTATTCACTGAATGATACCGAAGTGGTGGAACTGGCCAAGTACGCGACCATCATCGAGAAGCATTATGGTCGCCCAATGGATATTGAATGGGGCAAGGATGGCCGTGATGGCAAGCTGTATATCCTGCAAGCTCGCCCAGAGACTGTTAAATCCCAGCAAAAAGCGACCGATGCACAACAGCGCTTCAAACTCAAAGGCAGTGGCACGGTATTAGCCTCTGGCCGTGCGATCGGCCAAAAAATTGGTGCGGGCCGTGTGCGCGTTATTCATGACCCATCCGAGATGGAAAGAGTACAACCTGGCGACGTACTGGTTGCCGACATGACAGATCCCAACTGGGAACCCGTCATGAAGCGCGCTGCCGCCATCGTCACCAACCGTGGTGGTCGTACCTGCCATGCAGCGATCATCGCGCGTGAGTTGGGTGTTCCAGCCGTAGTGGGCTGTGAAGATGCTACTGACATGCTGAAGGACGGCACTCTGGTTACCGTGTCTTGTGCTGAAGGTGATGAAGGCAAGATTTACGACGGTTTGCTGGAAACTGAGGTTACTGAAGAGCTGCGCGGCGAATTGCCGAAGTTGCCTTTAAAGATCATGCTCAATGTCGGCAATCCTCAACTGGCATTTGACTTCCAGTCGGTGCCGAATGAAGGTGTTGGCTTGGCACGTCTGGAATTCATCATCAACAATAATATTGGCGTGCATCCAAAAGCGATTCTGGAATACCCGAATATTGATGCTGACTTGAAAAAAGCGGTGGAATCTGTCGCCCGTGGTCACGCGTCTCCAAGAGCATTTTATGTCGACAAACTGGCAGAAGGTATTGCGACCATTGCTGCTGCATTCTGGCCAAAGAAAGTCATCGTCCGCTTGTCTGACTTCAAATCAAATGAATACAAGAAGCTCATAGGCGGATCCCGTTACGAACCGGATGAAGAAAATCCTATGCTGGGTTTCCGAGGTGCAGCGCGTTATCTTGCACCGGATTTTGCTGAGTCATTCGAAATGGAATGCCAGGCCATGAAACGTGTACGTAATGAGATGGGCCTGACCAATGTAGAAATCATGGTGCCTTTCGTACGTACTTTGGGTCAGGCTGAAAAAGTCGTCAACCTGCTGGAAAAAAATGGGCTTAAACGTGGTGAGAACGGCTTGCGCCTGATCATGATGTGTGAAGTCCCATCGAATGCAATTCTGGCGGAAGAGTTCCTGCAATTCTTTGACGGTTTCTCTATAGGCTCCAATGACTTGACTCAGTTGACGCTGGGACTGGATCGCGATTCTGGTATGGAATTGCTGGCAGTGGATTTTGATGAACGTGACCCGGCAGTACGGGCCTTGTTGTCTCGTGCCATCGCTGCTTGCCGCAAACTCAACAAGTATGTCGGCATTTGTGGTCAGGGACCGTCCGATCATCCTGACTTTGCTGAATGGTTGATGAAGGAGGGAATAGAATCGATTTCCCTGAACCCTGATTCAGTGATTGATACCTGGCAGAAATTGGCGGCAGTCGGAAAATAAGTAGTCTGAATTAAAATATAAAAGCGGGAACTCCTTGTATAAGGGTTCCCGTTTTTTCTTGTTGGTGCGTTGCAACATAAATCGAATGTGACCCCTTGTATTTTTTAAAATTAGGACTAGACTACCGATGTCGAAACTTAAGAAAAAGAAAATCAATACTTCAACAAAATTCTTGGAAAAGCCCTCATTACCACATCAGGTAACGGGGGCTTTTTTGTGGGTAAAATTCTATGATAATTACCGATGAAAAATATAAGTTTGTCGTAGAGAATGATAATGTAGCAGTGTTGATCAGTACAAAAATTCAATAAGGAGAATAAAAAAATGAGCGGATGGATGATGTGGATGATACTAGCTGGTCTGGTCATCATATTTGAATTGTTCACGGGTACGTTTTACTTGCTGATGATTTCAATTGGCCTGGTGGCAGGTGCTTTGGCTGCTGTTTTTCAATTGGGTCCAGAGAGTCAAATGATCGTTGCTGCAGTTGTTGGCTCACTCGCAACCCTGGCTTTGCACAAAAGTAAATATGGCTGGAAAGAAAATGCAAATGTTGCCCGCGATCCTAATGTGAATATGGATATAGGCCAGACCTTGCAAGTCAATGAATGGAAGGATTTGGGCAATGGCACGTTTTCTGCAAGAACCATGTATCGCGGTGCCATGTGGGATGTTGAATTACAGCACTCGGCAGGCTATCCCGGTGCTTATGTCATTGAAGAAATACAAGGTAGCCGGTTGATAGTCAAACCTTCATAGTAGTAAAAAATTAATATAAATATAAAACAGTCTGAATAACAATAAAGGTAAGCATATGGAAAATATAGGTAGCGTCGCTCTGGTTTTATTGGTGTTGGCCATGGTATTTGTCTTCAAAACCATCAATGTCGTTCCACAACAGCATGCATGGGTGGTGGAACGTCTGGGTAAATATCATGCCACGCTGGGACCAGGTTTAAATATCGTGGTGCCTTTTGTTGATCGCATCGCTTATAAGCACATATTGAAAGAAATCCCGCTGGATGTGCCGCCGCAAGTTTGTATCACCAGGGACAATACGCAGTTGCAAGTGGATGGCATACTGTATTTCCAGATTACCGATGCCATGCGCGCCTCATATGGTTCCTCGAACTATATAGCAGCGATTACACAACTTGCGCAAACCACCTTGCGTTCAGTCATCGGCAAAATGGAATTGGATAAAACCTTTGAAGAACGCGATCACATCAATACTACGATCGTTAATGCTATTGATGAATCTGCTGCCAACTGGGGTGTCAAGGTCTTGCGCTATGAGATCAAGGATTTGACGCCGCCAAAAGAAATTTTGCATGCGATGCAGGCCCAAATTACTGCTGAACGTGAAAAACGTGCGCTGATTGCCGCTTCTGAAGGCCGCAAGCAAGAGCAGATTAATATCGCCACTGGCGAGCGTGAAGCGTCGATTGCCAAATCTGAAGGTGAAAAGCAGGCATCGATCAATCGCGCTCAAGGCCAGGCTGCTGCCATTCTGTCGATCGCAGAGGCCAGCGCAGAAGCGATACGCAAGACTGCCGCAGCGATACAATCGCCAGGTGGTTCTGATGCGGCCAACTTGAAAGTGGCTGAACAATATGTAGCAGCGTTTGCCAATTTGGCCAAAACCAATAACTCGATTATTGTTCCTGCTAATCTGGGCGATATGAGTGGCTTGATTGCGACAGCGATGCAAGTTGCCAAATCTCAGAAACCTGCTGTGATTGAATCACCACGCCGACCTGTTTAAAGGATTGAGGAGCCTGACATGCTCTTCGACATCCAGAGGATATCAAAAAAACCGGCTGATCTCCATCAGCCGGTTTTTTAAATTTTTTTCGAAGAAATTTGTTTTTTTGCAGAGTGAAACAAGGATAGCGTAAGCATGGAAGTGAATAATGTAATCGATAACTTTCAACTCTCCTTATCAAGAGTCGCTGATTCACAACGTGCTATTGCCATGCGTGCGTATATGAAAAATCAATTTGAATTTCTGGGTATTTCAGCACCTGAAAGACGCAAAGCATGCGCAGCAGACATACAAGAGTTAAAAACGGCAGACCCTGCGCAATTGCTGGCTATTGCGCAGGCATTGTGGGCATGTAAAGAGCGTGAGTATCACTATGTGGCTATCGATATACTGGCTAAGCACTGGCGCAGTCTGAGACCAGACGATTCACCGTTGCTATTGTTGTTGGCGCAGCAGAAATCCTGGTGGGATACTGTTGATGGGCTGACAGGCGTAATTGGTGATTTATTGCGGAAAAATTTGACTGGAGGCAGGCAAATACAAATCAGCATGGACGCAGCGCTTGAACACCCTGATTTTTGGGTAAGGCGTATCGCGCTATTACATCAATTGGGTTGGCGCGAACTCACAGATGTGGACAGATTGTTTCATTACGCCCTGGCATTGGCAGATGAAAAAGAGTTTTTTATCCGTAAAGCCATAGGCTGGGCATTGCGTGATTATGCCTGGCATGAACCTGCGGCCATACATGGTTTTCTACAAGCGAACCAGAGTAGATTTTCTGGATTGACCCTGCGCGAAGCTGCAAAAAATTTAAAGAAGCTAGGAGAATAGTTACAAAAAATCCGGCAATCCAAGTTGTTGGCGCGTATTTAAGTACCCATGTGGTGTGGCATTTGCAATATGATATCTGGTTGTTTGTAAATTGCTAAACTGCCAGCTTGCATTATTTCTGATGAAACCTAAAAACCTTATCTTGTCTGCCATCGCCGTAGTCAGCGTGGCTGTCACTTCTTATTTCCTTGTACAAAAGTCTAACCAGACTCCAGAGAGCAAAGCGGTAGCTTCTCAGTCTGAGCAAAAGGATACATTTGATCCTGCCAAATTGCCAGAAGACTTGAATGGCTTGCTGGTAGCCTATCGCAAAATTATCATCTTGCTTGCCGATGAGAAAAAGCTCAATGCCAAAGAACGCAATGAAGCTAACCGGGTAGGTCAGGCTTTATTCCATGAAAATCTGGTCAGACTCAATGACCTGGATACTTTTTTCAGTAAATTGAAATCATTCAGCAATGCAAAACGAGAATCCAGCTTTGATACTATCCTGACCTATATTGAATCAGGTGAAGATTTATATGATGCAGATCGTCTCGCATTCCGCGAAGTTTTGCTCAAGATGCAAAAACTGATAGCGACAGAACAGACCCTGCCAGCTATTAAGCTACACAAACGCGTTACCGATGACTTGAATGCACTCAGTGAAATCGAAAAAGAATACGACAAAGAACTCAAAGAAATTTTCTCTCGTTTTGAGTCGCGTTCCATAGAACTGAAGCGCGAGCGCTGGGATGACTACATCGCCAAGCTGCGCAAGCTGCATAACCGCGAACAAATCCTCAAGGATTACGGTTTCATCCTGCCTTATCCGGAAAAACCGGAAGCAGCCGATGAAAAGGATAGAGAAATTTTCGGCCAGGGCCTGCCTGCCAAGACAGTGGTGCTGACCTTTGACGATGGTCCACATGCTACTTACACCGATGAAATCGCGGCGATACTCAAGCAATACAATGTGCCAGGCGTGTTCTTTCAGGTTGGCAAGAACGTCGGCAGCATTGATGCGCAGGGCAAGGAATCGCTGAATAAAAATGCAGCAACCAGCAAGAAGCTGTTGAGCGCTGGTCATGTGTTGGCCAACCATAGCTTTAGTCATGCTTTACTGTCCAAGCAAAGCGGCAATAATCTGAATGCCGAAATCGAACAGACAGATAAATTGCTGAAGGCCATAGACCCGGCACGATCATCTTTGTTCCGCTTCCCTTACGGCGCGAAAAACAAAGAAGGCATGCAAATCCTGCAAAAGCTGGGCTTGCGTTCAGTGATGTGGAATATTGATTCCCTCGATTGGGCTGACCCTGTACCTAATTCGATTGCAGGACGTGTACTTGGCACTTTGGAGAAAGAGCAGCGCGGTATTATTCTTTTCCACGATATCCATGAACGTACGGTTAAGGCCTTGCCGCTGGTACTCGATAAACTGATTGCTGATGGCTATAGCTTTGCATCATGGGATGGGACGGACTTCAAAATTGCCAAGGGTGGCAAGCCTACGCCAGAAAAAGTCAGTATCAGTACCGACTATCAAAATAGCTGGGCTATCGTCATTGGTATCAACGACTATGCAAAGTGGCCCAAGTTGCAATATGCAGTGCAAGATGCCAATGCTATCCGCGACACCCTGATCAATCGTATGGGCTTTGCCGGCGACAAAGTATTGACGCTGACCAATGCAGACGCGACCCGCAATAATATCCTTGCCTTGTTCCATGAAAAACTGGGACATGGGCAATTGAAAAAAGATGACAGGGTCTTCGTCTTTTTTGCTGGTCACGGAGCAACCAGGAAGCTGAGTTCTGGACGCAACCTGGGTTACATCATTCCCGTTGATTCTGACCCTGAGCAATTGTCGGTCGATGCCATCCCCATGACAGATTTGCAGAACATCGCCGAAAGCCTCAATGCCAAACATATACTGTTTGTTATGGATGCCTGTTATAGCGGGCTGGGGCTGACGCGCGGTGGTGGCACCAGCGCATTCTTGCGTGAAAATGGCAAGCGTTTGGGTCGCCAAATGCTGACTGCAGGTGGTGCTGATCAACTGGTTGCTGACGGTGGACCTAATGGCCACTCTGTCTTCACCTGGACTTTGCTGCAGGCCCTGAGTGGCAAGGCCGACATGAATGGCGATGGTATGATTACCGCGACAGAGTTGGCAGCCTATATTGCGCCCGCCGTATCCAGTGTGTCGCAGCAAACGCCTGCATTTGGCAGCTTGCCAGGTTCTGAAGGTGGAGAATTTGTTTTTGAAACAAGAGGAGAGGGAGAGTTCCTCAATGCAAAAACCAATCAGTTATCTGCTGATGCCATTGCTCTCAACAACAAATTGGATGGCGCAGCCAAAGCAGGTGCAGATGCACCGATAGTCATCAAAAACCTGACTGGTGGCGAACAGAAAATCGCCGCACCTAAAATGGTGGATGGCTCATCAAGACAGCTGGCACAAAGAGCCAATGACCATGGGCTGCAATTGTATAAAGAGAAGCAATATGCACAGGCAGAAGCCGCATTTACAGAGGCTCTGAAGTACAGGCCTGACTTTGGTCTGGCGGCAAACAACCTGGGATTTGTTTACTTCAAACAGCAAAAATATGCAGAAGCAGCACGCTGGTTTGAGAATACTTTGCAGATTGATCCTTCTCGTTCAATCGCCTATTTAAATCTGGGTGATGCCAGGGCGCTTTTGAATGACAATGAAAAAGCAAAAAAAGCTTATGCCAGCTTTCTGGAGTTATCGCCGAATAGTCCAAATGCCAGTTATGTCAAAGAAGCGCTTAAAAAATTGAACTGAGGTCTATTCATAGAAGTAATTAAATTTTGGGCAAAGAATAAATATGAATGGTGTAAGTTTGAAGGCTATGCGCAGCTTGCTGCGTTTCAGCCATAATGAAGCGGCAGAACTGATTGGTGGCGTTCCGGTGCGAACCTGGAGTAGCTGGGAAGCAGGCACGCAAAAGATACCACAAGATGTGATATCCATGATTAATTACCTCATGGTGTGTCGCAAGAAGGCTATTACAGATACGCAGGCAGCGATAAAAACCTATTACTTGCAAATGCCGCCAGGCACCAGCAAAAAACCGGTTGCACTGGTCTGGTATGACAGTTTTGAAGACTGGTGCACCTTGCCCTACCGTGAATCGATCATGTGGAGGCCACAGCAATCTGTAGTGGCCCATCTGATCTCGGTAGAGAATTGTAGCGTTGTACAGTTTGAGGCTGAAGCCTATGAAAAATGGCTGGGCCGACGTCCAGATAGTGATTCCATGCGCAATCAGTGGGCGGATGAACAGTCACTGGCCTGATGAGTTCTGGCAAAGCTGCATTACGCAGTTTTCCCAAGCTACTTATGTATTATCTTTGCCCTATGCGGGTGTCACCAAACAGGTTTTTCTGATCACGCGGTTGAGAGCGCCAGTACTGCTTTGGTGCATCTACTGTCGCACCCAATTGCGCGGCTGCATGCCAGGGCCAATGCGGGTCGTACAAAATGCCACGAGCGATGGCGATGGCATCAGCTTTGCCAGTTGTAATAATTTCTTCTGCCTGATGGGCATCCGTGATCAGGCCAACGGCAATGACAGGTATGCTGCAATGCTGTTTGATTTCTTCCGCCAGATGAACCTGATAACCTGGTCCCAGTGGGATTTTCTGATCAGGTGAAACTCCACCGCTGGAAACGTGGATAAAGTCACATCCGCGCTTCTGCAATTCTTGGACAAAGAGTTTGCTTTGCGAGATATCCAGACCACCTTCCACCCAGTCTGTTGCGGACAAACGCAGGCCAACTGCCATGCTATCTTTCGGAACCGCTGCCCGCACAGCATCAAATACTTCCAGGGGAAACCGTAAGCGGTTTTCCACTGAACCACCATATTGATCTGTGCGCTGATTGGAAATGGGGGATAAAAATTGATGCAGCAAATAACCATGTGCTGCATGTATCTCAACTGCATTGATACCCAAACGGTGTGCTCGCAAAGCGGCATCAACAAAGGCCTGTTTCACGCGTTGCAGACCGGCTTCATCCAATGCCAATGGTGCGCGCTCAGCTTGCGCATGCGGCACGGCAGAGGGCGCAACCATTTGCCAGCCACCGTCTTCCAGTGCAATCAATTGACCACCAAGCCAGGGAGCCTGGCTGGACGCTTTACGTCCAGCATGACCCAATTGTATCGCAATAGGCATGGCAGAATGCCGACGTATCGATGCCAATACTTTAGCCAGCGCAGTTTCAGTCTCATCTGACCACAAACCCAGGTCACCGGGAGAAATGCGGCCTATCGCTTCTACAGCGGTAGCTTCAAGTATCAATAAACCGGCACCTGACAAGGCAAGCCCACCCAGATGAATAAGATGCCAGTCAGTCGCCTTGCCATCGTCGGCAGAGTACTGACACATGGGGGCAATGATGATGCGATTTTTTAAGCTTAGCGAACCAAGCTTGATAGGTGAGAAGAGCGCGCTCATATCTTGGAGAAATGTCTGAATGAAGAAAGTATTCTGATTTCTTCATTATGCCTGCGCTTTTCTTTTGCTGCAGGGAGCGACCAATTCTTCAGCTTGCTTCCAGAGCTTCAACTATTGCCTTGATTTTGACTGCTTTTTCAAAGTGATCAAACTTGTTATCCATGATCCACCACGTGGCAGCTTCCATCAGTAATTGCGGGTCATCGTTTTTGTTGGCAAAGAAGGCGTAAAAGGATAGACCAACATTGCTGCCTTTTTGTTCTATTTTGTTATTGCATACTTCGATGATCTTTTTTCTCAGAGTGCTTCTCATTATTTATTCGTATTCCAGGTTAATGCGTGCAAGCCTCGGTAAAACGAGGCTATGTGCAGTGCTTGTGAAAACTCGTAGGTTTCTATTTTTTGCTGTATTTCGGGAATTGCCAGAAAGTCGAATTCTATATCTTCAGATACATCCAGCTGCTGCTCACCCTTTAAATCAAGCCCGGTAGCAAAAAACAAATGAATGGTATTTGTTTGACGGGCGGGGTTGGCATACATGGTTCCCAAAGTTTGCCAGTGTGTAGCGGTGTAGCCTGTTTCTTCCAATAATTCTCTTTGTGCAGCTAGGATAGGTGTCTCACCTTCATCAATGACACCACCAGGTAATTCAAGGCAAATCTTTTTTACGCCATAGCGAAACTGCTTTACCGTCAATATACGGCCATCATCTGCCTGGGCAAACACATGCACCCAGTCTGCTTCATGGAGTACATAATAGGGTGCTATTGTTTGTCCATTGGGAAGTTGGCAGGTATCCGCGGTCAATGTTAACCAGTCATCGCTGATTAGTATCTTTGAGCTTAAGTTTTCCCAAGGTTTCATAATAAGGTCCAGACTTGCGAAGGAAAAAATCAATCCATCATATCTTCTCATGAAATTATCTAATTCATATTATTTAATGCCATGTGATCTGATAAGCTGATTTTCAAGGGCCATGAGCTTATATATTAATTGCTATTGAGTTTGACTTCGTCGCGCCCATTTGCATCTGATCAACGAATGTCAGATGCAAATCACATTCGCAATCCTGATTAGGTTGTCGACATGGAATGGTTAATTCTTATTATTGTTTTACTGGTACTTGGCATCCTTGTCTTGCCCAGGCTGCGCTTGCGTCATGTGTTATCCCAGGCTTTTCCTTTGAATTACTCAAAAATTTTACGCAAAAACCTGCCGGGCTATACACGCATGCCGACTGATCTGCAAATGCAGTTGAAAAAACGTATACGCCAGTTTCTCTATCAAAAAACTTTTGTTGGTTGTGGTGGTTTGGTCATCACTGATGAAATCAGGGTAACGATAGCGGGCAAAGCTTGCTTGCTGCTGTTGAACCGTGAATCGGATGTATATCCGCAGCTTACGCATGTGCTGGTATATCCATCAGCGTTTGTGGCCCCTAGAACCCAGATGAATGCTGATGGCATCGTTACGCATACCAATCAGGGGCTCAGTGGCGAATCATGGAGTGATGGTCGTGTCATTTTGGCCTGGGATCAGGTGGCGCATAATTCCGACAATGAGGCACGGGGGCAGGATGTGGTTATCCATGAATTTGCTCACCAGCTTGATAGTGAAACTGGAACTACCAATGGCGCGCCAGCCTTGAAGTCAGCAGCAGCTTATAAGGCATGGTCTGCGTTGATGGAAAGAGAGTATGCCCAATTACATCAGGCAATAGCCAACGATATTCCTACCATCATTGATCCTTATGGTGCGACCAATCCGGCAGAATTTTTTGCTGTGGTGACTGAATCCTTCTTCAAGAAAAGCCGTGATCTTGCTCAGTACCACCCCGCCTTATACGAGCAGTTGCGGGCGTATTACCAAGTTGATCCATGTGACTGGGTTTAATCCTTGGATCAAGAAAACAAGGGGCGCTACATGCGCCCCTTTGCTTTATTCTACCGCTTCCAGAAATTCCTGCTGTTCCAGCCAGTCAGCTTCTATCTGCCCCAGTTCCTTGACGACGTAAGCCTGATCAAGTAACAAGGCCTTCAGTTTTTCCTTGTTGGCATCGTTATAAATATCACCGTCTTCAAGTTGTGCATCTATGTCTTTCTTTTTGATGTTCAACTTGGCCATCTGTTCTTCTAAACGTTTGATGCGTGTTTCTATAGGTTTGCGCAGATTAGCGAGGCGCAGGCGATCATCGGCGTCGCGTTTGCGTTGCTCCTTGTCATCGACCTTGGCAACGGGAATGGGCTTGGCTTGTGGCAAAGCAGCTTCCTGCGCCTTGGTTTTTTCTGGCAGGGCAGGGTTGGCTTTTTCCAGTTTGTTTTTGAACAGCCAGTCTTTGTAATCGTCCAGATCGCCATCAAATGGTTGCAGCTTGCCGTCGGCAACGATGATGAACTGATCCGTAGTTGCACGCAGCAAATGCCTGTCATGGGAGACAACTACCAGTGTACCTTCAAACTGCGCTAGGGCATCGGTCAGGGCTTCGCGGGTTTCCAGATCCAGATGGTTGGTTGGTTCATCCAGCAGCAAGAGGTTAGGACGTTGCCAGACGATCATTGCCAGCGCAAGGCGGGCTTTTTCACCGCCTGAGAACGGTTTGATCGGGCTGCTCACCATGGTGCCAGGGAAGTTGAAGCCACCGAGGAAGTTGCGTAATTCCTGCTCACGCACATCAGGGGCGATATGAGCCAAATGCCACAGCGGTGATTCATCATGGCGCAGCATCTCTACCTGGTGCTGGGCAAAATAACCGATGGACAGGCCTTTGCCGGTTTGCATGACGCCATTTAATGGTGCGATGTCGCCAACGATGGTCTTGATCAGCGTGGATTTACCTGCACCATTGACACCTAAGAGGCCAATACGCTGGCCGATTTGCAGTGTGAACTTGACGTCTCCAACGATTTTTTTCTCTGTGAAGCTGTGATCAGTTTCTGATTCTATACGATAGCCGCAATCAACATCTTCCATCACCAGCATAGGGTTTGGCGCACTGAGTGGCTCGCGGAATTCAAAAGAGAATTCAGCAGCAGCACGCAAAGGTGCCATTTCTTCCATACGTGCCAGCGCCTTGATACGGCTCTGCGCCTGTTTGGCTTTGGATGCCTTGGCCTTGAAGCGATCGATAAAAGATTGCAAATGGGCGCGCTTGCGGGTCTGTTTCTCTAGCATGCCTTGCGCCAGTTCCAGTTGCGCTGCACGCTGGCGTTCAAAACCGGAATAATTGCCACCATAGCGCTTGAGCTTGCGTTCATCAATATGGACGATGACGTTCACCACGCCGTCAATAAAATCGCGGTCATGGGAGATAATGATCAACGTGCCTTCATAGCGTTTCAACCAGTCTTCCAGCCAGATAATGGCATCCAAGTCCAGATGGTTGGTTGGTTCATCGAGCAGCAGCAAATCGGATTTGCACATCAGTGCCTGTGCCAGATTCAAGCGCATGCGCCAGCCACCAGAAAAACTGGCAACTGATTGTTCCAGTTCATTGATCTTGAAACCCAGGCCTAGCAGTAATTGTTCTGCACGCGGGCGCACGGTGTAGGCATCTGCATCAGCCAGTGCACCATACATATTGCCGATGGCAATACCGTTTTCATAGCTCTCTGGCTGAGCTTCCAGCTCTGCCAGTTGCGCCTCCAGTTTGCGCAAGGCGACGTCTCCGTCTATTGCGTAATCTATGGCGCTGCGTTCCAGCGGTGGCGTTTCTTGCGCCACGTGAGCAAGCTGCCATTTTGCCGGGAAATCGATGCTGCCCTGGTCAGGATGCAATTCACCACGCAACATGGCAAACAAACTGGATTTGCCCGCACCGTTGGAACCGATCAAGCCTATCTTGTCGCCGGGATTGAGCGTCACATCGACGCTGTCAAATAATGGTTTGATGCCGCGCGCCAGGACGACTTGTTGAAGACGTATCATATAAACTTAATTAATGGGTAATGCTATTGTTGATGCAAGAAAATGGAAAAACGGGCAAAACTGGTTTCGCCCGTCTTCATTGTGTTTACTTCTATGGACTATGTGGTGAAATCTGTCAGTTGACCGGCTTCCACCAAAAATACCATGTCATCACCTGCGCTGGTACTTAACCAGGTCAGGTTCAGTTCTGGGAAGGCAGCTTCGGCGAAGGCGCGTTCATTGCCAATCTCGACCATCAGCAAACCATCTTCGGTCAGGCGCTGTGCAGCACCGGCAACGATCTTGCGCACCAAGTCCATGCCATCATCACCACCAGCCAAGGCGATTTGTGGCTCATGCATGTATTCCTTGGGCAGTTTGGCCATGGAGCCGGAGTTCACATACGGTGGGTTGGTGATGATCAGGTCATATTTCTTGTCCGGCACATTGCTGTACAGGTCAGACTCGATCAGAGTAATGCGGTCCTGCAATTCATAGGTTGCCACATTACGCTTGGCCACTTCCAGCGCATCTTTGGAAATATCGACAGCATCCACATGCGCCTCAGAGAACATATCTGCCAGCATGATGGGCAGGCAGCCAGAACCAGTGCACAGTTCAAGGATGTTTTTGATGGCTTCCGGGTCTGTCACCCATGGTGAAAAATGCTCGGGTATCAGTTCTGCGATGAATGAACGTGGCACTATCACCCGTTCATCCACATAGAAATTATATGTGCCGAGCCAGGCTTCATTGGTAATGTAGGAAGCAGGTACGCGGTCTACTGCACGCTTGTCGATCACGCGCAAAACGGCATCTATTTCTGATGGCAATAAATGCGCATCCAGGAATGGTTCTATCTTGTCCAGTGGCAGGTGCAAAGTATGCAGCAGCAAATAGGCTGCTTCATCCAGGGCATTGGCACTGCCATGGCCAAAGAAAAGTTTCTCTTTGTTGAAGCGAGTGACGGCATAGCGCAGCAGATCGCGCAGGGTCAGAAAGGTGGTAGCGGGTGTAGTCATATTGTTTCCGTATCGGCCAGTGGTGAACTGATTAGGTCAGCAGGTTTTCCAGAGTGCGGCGATAAATGTTCTTGAGCGGATCTATGTATTGCAGCTCTATGTGTTCGTCAATTTTATGGATGCTGGCATTTGGCGGGCCAAATTCCACTACTTGCGGGCAGATTTTGGCGATGAAGCGACCATCAGATGTGCCACCAGTAGTGGAGAGCTCAGTCTCTATGCCAGTTTCTGCACGTATGGCATCACCCAGTGCATCGCTGAGGCTGCCTTTGGGTGTCAGGAAAGGATGGCCACCTACGGTCCATTTCAACTCATATTCCAGGCCATGTTTGTCGAGAATTACATGCACACGTTGTTGCAAGCCTTCGGCAGTACTGGCGGTGGAAAAACGGAAATTGAAATCAATGACAGCTTCGCCAGGTATCACGTTTGAGGCACCGGTGCCGGCATGAATATTCGACATTTGCCAGGACGTTGGCAGGTAATAGTCGTTGCCTTCATCCCAGACTTCGGCCACCAGTTCTGCCATGGCAGGGGCTGCCAGGTGGATAGGGTTTTTTGCCAGTTGTGGATAGGCTATATGGCCTTGTACGCCTTTGACGATCAGTTTGCCCGACATGGTGCCGCGACGACCATTCTTGATGGTATCGCCCAATTTATCTACGGAAGTCGGTTCGCCAACGATGCAATAATCAAGCTGCTCTCCACGTGCCTTGAGCTTTTCACAGACGACAACTGTGCCGTCGGTGGCCGGGCCTTCTTCATCGCTGGTGATCAGGAAGCCGATGGAACCTTTATGATCTGGATGGGCAGCGACAAATTCTTCAGTCGCCACCACAAAGGCAGCGATCGAGGTTTTCATGTCGGCTGCTCCGCGGCCATACAACTTGCCATCCCTGTGAGTCGGTGTAAATGGTGCAGACTGCCATTGTGTGACGGGGCCAGTAGGCACAACATCAGTGTGACCGGCAAACACCAGCAAAGGCTGGGTTTGACCACGTCTGGCCCACAGATTGGTCACATCACCGGATTGTATGGTCTCACACTGGAAGCCCAGAGGCTCAAGCAGGGCGATCAGGGTGTTTTGACAGCCTTTATCTTCAGGCGTGACCGAATCCAGCGCGATCAGTTGTTCGGTCAGGGCAAGTGTTTTACTCATGTTTATTTATGGAAAATGGACTGGTACTGCGGCACGGAAAAGCCGACATTCACTTGCGATTTGCCATCGTTATTGATCAGCAATACCGGGCGTTTGATGACTGATGGTTTATCCAGCATCAAGGCGATTGCCTGCTCAGTATCTGCGGCAGAGGCTTTCTCAGTATCACTGAGCGCACGCCAGGTAGTACCTTTGCGGTTGATCAGTACATCCAGGCCCTGATGTTCCAGCCATGTTTCTATGGCAGCACGGTTTAAGCCTTGTTTTTTGAAATCATGGAATTCAAAAGCCAGTTCCTGTTCTTGCAACCAGGTACGGGCTTTTTTAACGGTGTCACAGTTTGGAATGCCAAACAGGGTAATGCTTCGCGTCATACTTTTATACGTTCAGGGTAAATTCTGTGAAAGAAGCTTCTTCTTTGGTTTCTGGTTCTGGTTCTGGCTTTGCTGCTACGGCGGTGGATGCTTCATTGTTCAGCAGCCATAACAAGTTATTGGCAGAATCGGAATTTGCCAGACCTTCTTCTTGCGTGATCAAACCTTCGCGTATCAAATGCATGAGGGCGCGCTCAAATGTTTGCGAACCAGGTGACAAACTTTTCTCGATCGCTTCCTTGATCTGGAAGATATCACCTTGTTCTATCAACTCAGCCACATAACGGGTGTTGAGCATAATCTCGACTGCAGGCGCACGACCGCCATCCTTCGCACGTATCAGGCGCTGCGAGATAATGGCGCGTATGGACGAAGACAAATCCAGCAGCAAGGCACTACGAGTTTCCATAGGGAAGAAACTGATGATACGGTTCAAAGCCTGATAACTATTATTCGCATGCAGAGTCGCTAATACAAGATGGCCAGACTGCGCATAGGCAATCGCCGCCATCATGGTTTCGAGATCACGAATCTCACCAATCAGAATGCAGTCAGGTGCCTGACGCAATGAGTTCTTCAGCGCAGTTTTCAGACTTTCAGAATCACTACCAATTTCACGCTGGTTAACGATGGACTTTTTACTGCGGAACAAAAATTCTATCGGGTCTTCCAGCGTCAGGATATGGCCAGTCTTGACTTCATTCCTGTGATCCAACATGGATGCAATCGTGGTTGATTTACCTGAGCCGGTAGAACCGACCAGCAAGATCAAACCACGTTTTTCCATAATCAGCTCAGCCAGTACTGGCGGCAGATGCAGGGTATCCAACTTGGGAATATCACCGGGCACATAACGGAAGACCGCAGAGATCGAGCCGCGCTGGCGGAACGCCGAAAGACGGAAGCGACCTATGCCAGCAGCACCGATACCGACATTAAGCTCGTTCTCGGCTTCCAGTTGCTCCATGTGTTCAGGCTCTACCACTTCGCTGAGTAGCGAGAGGATATTTGCCTGATCCATTTTCTGCTGATTGATAGGGAGCAGATTGCCATTGATTTTCAAATGTATGGGCGAATTCATCGCGAAAAACATGTCAGAAGCCTGTTTTTCCTTCATCAGTTGAAATAACCTCTCCATCGCTGCCATGATGTTTCCCTAAGCTGAGCTAATTATTATAATAAGACGCAAAAACCGTAAAAAATACGAATTAAGCGCCGCGCAACAATTCATTGATGCTGGTTTTCGAACGTGTCTGCGCATCCACACGCTTCACAATCACTGCGCAATACAGGCTGTATTTGCCATCAGCAGATGGCAAGTTGCCTGAAACAACCACAGAGCCTGAAGGTACACGGCCATAGCTGACTTCACCTGTCGCGCGATCATAAATCTTGGTGGACTGGCCGATGTAGACGCCCATGGAAATCACGGAATTTTCTTCAACGATCACGCCTTCCACGATTTCTGAACGTGCACCAATGAAGCAATTGTCTTCAATGATGGTGGGGTTAGCTTGCATAGGTTCCAACACCCCACCGATACCAACGCCACCAGACAAATGCACGTTTTTACCGATTTGCGCACAAGAACCGACAGTCGCCCAGGTATCAACCATTGTGCCTTCATCGACATAAGCGCCGATATTGACATAAGAAGGCATCAACACCACGTTTTTTGCTATAAAGCTGCCACGACGTGCAACTGCTGGTGGCACCACGCGGAAGCCACCTTTGACGAAATCTTCAGCCGTGTAATTGGCGAACTTGGTTGGCACTTTGTCGAAGAACTGCATGTGTTCGCCAGAAGGCATGGTGATATTGTCTTCCAGACGGAAAGACAGCAATACAGCTTTTTTGATCCACTGATTGACTTGCCAGCTACCTTCAATTTTTTGCGCAACGCGCAGAGTGCCGGCATCAAGTTCGCTCAAGACATGAGCAACTGCTTCGCGGATTTCTGCAGGCGCAGATTTTGGCGAGAAATTTGTGCGGTCGTCCCAGGCTTGATCAATGATTTGCTGTAATTGTTGAGTCATGTTGAGTGTCTTCAAATGAAAATGTAAAAAATAGAAACCGAAATAATCTTGTGTTTGTTGTCTGGCTGCAATATCAGACTGCTGCCGGAGTAAAATTCTTGCAAAAGCTGACTATCCTTTGTGCCGCTTCCAGGCATTCTTCGGGCTCAGCCACCAAAGCCATGCGTATGCGGTTTTGTCCAGGGTTGATGCCATGGGCCTCGCGCGCCAGATAACTGCCGGGCAGAACTGTTACATTATATTCCTCGTACAGACGGCGGGCGAATTCTGTATCTGATAAACCCATGGCATCAGGAATTTTTGCCCATAGGTAAAAGGCTGCGTCAGGCAGCTTTACGTCCAGCACTTCTTGCAAAATCGGCATGATCTGGGCAAATTTGCGTATGTACTTGTCGCGATTTTCTTGCACATGCACTTCGTCATTCCATGCCACGACCGAGGCAGCCTGTATGTTGGGGCTCATGGCACTGCCATGATAAGTCCGGTACAGCAGGAATTTCTTGATGATTTCCGCATCTCCCGCCACGAAGCCAGAGCGCATGCCAGGTACATTCGAGCGTTTTGACAGGCTGGACAGGGTAATCAGGCGTTGATAATCATTCCTGCCCAGTGCGCGCGCGGCTTGCAGGCTACCCAGTGGCGCTTCTTCTTTAAAGTAAATTTCGGAATAGCATTCATCTGCAGCAATAATAAAACCATAACGATCTGACAGGGCAAACAGCTCTTTCCAGTCGTCCAGATTCAGCACTGCGCCAGTAGGATTGCCGGGGGAGCAGATATACAGCAGTTGTACGCGCTTCCAGATTGATTCTGGGATGCTCTTGTAGTCAGGCGCAAAATTTCGGTCAGGGTCAGCATTGGCAAAATAGGGCTCAGCCCCTGCCAGATACGCTGCGCCTTCATAAATCTGATAAAAAGGATTGGGACACACCACTAATGGCGGCCCATACTTGCAGGCACTGGGGTCTATGACGGTTTGCGCCAGAGCGAACAGGGCTTCGCGTGAACCGATGACAGGCAAAATCTGAGTTGCCGCATCCAGCGGCGGTATATTGTAGCGGCGTCCCAGCCAGGCAGAAATGGAGTTGCGCAGCGCATCTGAGCCAGCAGTCGATGGGTAACTCGCCAAGCCTGCCATATTTTCGACAATGGCATCCTTGATCAAGGCGGGAGTAGGGTGCTTGGGTTCGCCTATACCCAGGCTGATCGCTGGAAACTTGGGATTTGGCACATCATCGGCAAACAGGCGCTTCAGTTTCTCGAACGGATACGGCTGCAACTTACTGAGATAGGGATTAAATGTCATTTTTCGAATTGTTGTCGACGCTAAACAGGCTTTTTAGCTTATTTCTCTGGTCTGCTTGAATTTGCTGCTTTTTATTTGCAATCCGTATTATAGCGTCCTGAGGATTCTATAGAGAAAGGCTTTCACCTGTACTTGCGTGAAATACTGATTAATATGTAAATTGTGTCATAAGTTTGAAAACTGAAAATTTTGCTCTTACGATGGTATGATGCAGCGATACAGGAACGCGGCTGGCATTGATAGCCTTGGCATATATACGATACGCGGTAGATTTGACTGCAAAAGATAATAAAATTATATAAAGTGCGATTAACTTCTATTAAATTAGCGGGATTTAAATCTTTTGTAGATCCCACCCATTTTCAGGTTCCTGGCCAACTGGTTGGCGTTGTCGGCCCTAATGGTTGCGGTAAATCCAATATTATTGATGCTGTGCGCTGGGTTTTGGGTGAATCCAAAGCCTCTGAGCTGCGCGGCGAATCCATGCAGGACGTTATCTTTAACGGTTCTACCCACCGCAAACCCGCTGGCCGTTCATCCGTCGAGCTGGTTTTTGATAACAGCATGGGCAAAGCTGCCGGTCAATGGAGTCAATACGGTGAAATTGCCGTCAAACGTACCTTGACGCGTGATGGCACATCTACTTATTACATCAACGGGCAACCAGTGCGCCGCCGCGATATCCAGGACATATTCCTCGGTACCGGTCTCGGACCGCGTGCCTATGCGATTATCGGCCAGGGCATGATTTCGCGCATCATCGAAGCCCGACCGGAAGAATTAAGAATTTTCCTCGAAGAAGCTGCCGGTGTATCCCGCTATAAGGAGCGCCGCCGCGAGACAGAAAACCGCATCCATGACACCCATGAAAACCTGGTGCGTGTGGAAGACATCCTGCGCGAATTGAATAACAACCTGGACAGGTTGGGTGCGCAGGCCGTTGTTGCCAATAAATTCCGCGAATTACAGACTGATCAGGAAGAAAAGCAAAAGCTGCTGTGGTTGCTGCGTAAAAAAGAAGCAGAAAACGAACAAAAAAAGCATTTCGCCGAAATAGAAAAGACACAGACCGACCTCGAAGAACAAACAGCCAAGCTACGCCATGTCGAGCTGGAGCTGGAGCAAATGCGCCAGGCGCACTATGCAGTCGGTGACCGCATGCATCAGGCGCAAGGTCATTTGTACCAGACCAATGCCGAGATTGGCAGTCTGGAAGCGCAAATCAAGTTCGTCATTGAATCGCGTAGCCGTTTGCAATCACAATTGCAGTCCCTTACAGCACAGCGCGATCAATGGCAAAACCAGAGCCGCCAGTTCCAGGATGATTTGTCTGAAGGCGAAATACATGTCGAAGAGCTGGCCATGCGCGCTGAGCAGGCACTGGAAGTCAGTCAGCAACAGCAAGACAAGCTGCCCGCGATGGAGCAAATATGGCGTGAGTCGCAACTGAAGACGACAGAATCACGCGCCAAGATCATGCAAATGCAGCAGCAGATAGAGCTGGAATCTGCGCATCAGCGCAATGCTTCGAATATCCTGAACACTCTGACAACCCGGCGCGAGCGCCTGATGCAGGAGAAACAGGGCCTGGTATTGCCGGATACGACGCATCTGGACAATCTCTCCATGCAGTTGGAGGAGAAAAAGCAGGTGCTGGAAGAGCTCACCATGCAGCTGGAAGAAGCGCAAGAACGCTTACCCCTGCTGGAAGATGAGCGCAAACAGGCGCAGCAGCAAGTGAACCAGGACAGCGCCGAATATGCGCAACTGGAAGCGCGCCTGCTAGCCCTGAAACAATTACAGGAAAAAGTACAAAGCCAGGGCAAGGTGCAGCCTTGGCTGGAAAAACACGAATTGAGTGGCTTGCCAAAAATCTGGCAAAAGCTGCATATTGAAGCTGGTTGGGAAACTGCGCTGGAATCCATCTTACGCGAACGCACTGCAGCCTTGGAAATGTCAAACCTGGAATGGGCCAAAGCCTTTTTCGGCGATGCTCCACCTGCCAAATTGGCTGTTTGTGCGCCTACCATAGTCGCTGAGGCTGTCACACCTCTGGCCGGTTTCAAGCCCTTCATCGACTTGCTTCAACTGAATGATGCAGGTTTGCGTGGTTTGATGCAGGATTGGTTGCATCAGGTGTATATCGCTGAAGACATTACGTCTGCCTTCATGGACAGGGTTAAATTGCCCGCCGGCGCCTGTTTTATCACAAAGCAGGGCCATGTCATTGCTCGCTCCAGTGTGCGTTTTTATGCATCTGATTCCGAGCAGGATGGCGTGCTGGGACGTCAGCAAGAGATAGAAAACATCACCAAGCAATGCCGTGCCAAGCATATGCTGGCGGACGAGTCCAAAACCCGTGCCGTACGTTCTGAATCTGCTTACACTCAGGCTACGCAGCAATTACAAGACTTGCGCCAGCGCGTGGGCAGCCTGACGCAGACTACCCATAGTCTGCAAATCGAATTCATGAAATTGTCTGAAGTGCAGGAACGCTTTAATCAGCGCAGCACACAGATAGGCAGTGATCTGGCAGAAATCGCCGCGCAAGAGAGTGAACAACAGCAAATCAGGGCCGAGTCCGAGCAAAAATTTGAACAACTGGACATGGACCTGGCAGAACTGCAGGAAACCCATGAAGAAGGCCAGACTGCTTATCTGGAAAAAGAGCAGCAATTGAATGAAGCCAGACAGCGTCTGCGTGACCTGGAGCTGGCCGCGCAAGAAGCTGCCTTTGCAGAAAAATCCCACCGCAGCAAGATGGAAGAATTGCGCCGCAGTATTGCGACCGCGCTGGAACAATCAGCACAATTATTCGCCAGCATGCAGCAAGGTCAGCTTGAGTTGGAATCCATGGATGACCAGACTGCACAAGCTGGCTTGCAAGATTTACTGGATAGACGCAGCTCTCAAGAAGTGGCACTGGCAAATGCCCGTCATGAGCTGGATCAACTAACACAGCAATTACGCCATCACGAAGAATCGAAAATGCAGGTCGAGCGTAGCCTGCAGCCGCAACGTGACCGTATAGTTGAGTTGCAATTGAAAGAGCAGGCTGCACGCCTGAGCCAGGAGCAGTTCTCGGAACAATTGCGCAATTTTGAAGTCGATGAAGAAGCCCTGGCGCAAAAACTGCACGATGATCTCAAGCCATCTTATTTGCAGGGCGAAGTTACCCGCCTGACCAATGCGATTGCAGCATTGGGTGCCGTGAATATGGCTGCTCTTGACGAGTTGGCGCAGGCAACTGAACGCAAGACTTTCCTGGATGCACAGCATGCTGATCTGACTGAGGCGATCACCACTTTGCAGGATGCCATCCACAAGATTGATATTGAAACACGCGACTTGTTGCAAGACACCTTTGATAAGGTCAATCATCATTTCGCTGAGCTTTTCCCAATTTTATTTGGTGGTGGCCAGGCGAAACTGATCATGACAGGTGATGAAATTCTGGATTCTGGCGTCCAAGTCATGGCGCAGCCACCTGGCAAAAAGAATGCAACCATTCATTTGCTGTCTGGTGGTGAAAAAGCCCTGACGGCAACGGCATTGGTTTTCTCGATGTTCCAGTTGAACCCTGCACCTTTCTGTTTGCTTGATGAGGTTGATGCGCCGCTGGATGACTCAAATACTGAGCGTTTCTGTAATATGGTGAAACGCATGTCGTCAAACACACAATTTTTATTTATCTCCCATAACAAGATTGCGATGGAAATGGCACAACAATTGATTGGTGTCACCATGCAAGAACAGGGGGTTTCACGAATCGTGGCGGTAGATATGGAATCTGCCGTCAATTTTGCTACTGAGGTTCAAGCAGCATGACAGATCTACAAATTAGTTTGTTAGCGATAGGTGGAACGCTGGTGGTCGGCGTCCTGATTTTTAATAAATGGCAGGAATACAAAGCCAAGAAAACTGTTGAAAATGCGTTTGGCGATGGACATGATGATGTCCTCATGAATCCTGATGCGCCCGTTGAATCCATAGTCCGGCATGAACCTAGCCTGGATGGCGACGTGCAGCCTGTTGAGGATGTGCCGCAACATCATGAGCCCATGCATGCAGATGCAGCCACTGAAATGGAAGCACCGGTAGCAATACAGGATAAGGAATTGCCGGTCGATGAATTAATCGATTGTGTGATCCCATTGGAGTTTGAAACACCGGTACGTGGTGAAAAAATCCTGGCAGAAATCGCAGACCTTAAATATGTGGGTAAAAAACCTGTGCATTTCATCGGCCAAAGCCATAGCGGCGAGCGCGATGTGATTGCCGTTGGCGGGGCTTATACCTGTCTGTTTGCAGGCGTGCAAATGGTCAGCCGCAATGGCCCTTTGAATGAATTGGAATATTCTGAATTCATCATGAAATTGCGGGCGATTGCTGATAATCTGAGTGCGCACCCGGATATCCCGGATATGAATAAAGTCATGGTCAATGCCCGCGAATTGCATCAATTCGTCGCCGAGCATGACGCCCAACTGAGCGTAAATATCGCTGCCAACGGTGCGCCATGGGCCTTGAATACTTTGCTTGCTGCATTGGAGAAAATGGGTTTTGATCAGCGCCCCGACGGTCGTTTGATGATGCCTGATGGTGACGGCGGCAGCCTGTTCACCTTGTCGACCAATGTCAGCGTCAGTGAAACTATGACTTCGCGTCTGACTCTGTTATTGGACGTACCTTGTGTTGCCCCTGCACGTGATGGCTTTGGTGCCATGGCAGCTTGTGCACGCTCTTTGGCGACTCGTCTGGGCGGTACAGTCGTCGATGATGGCAGTCAGCCTATTTCCAAACTGGCGCTGGATGAGATATCTGGTCAGGTTCATGAATTTTATGCAGCAATGGCAGAGGCGCAGATTCCTGCTGGCTCTCTGCGTGCGCAACGACTATTTAGCTAATTATTGTAGACATGCAGAATGATCTTTTGGATGCTGCCGCCAAGGCGGCAGACACTTCAACATTGATGACGCAGGCAGAAAACCTGCGCGCAGAGTTGAACAAGCACGCACACGCCTATTATGTACTGGATAACCCCAGCGTACCCGATGCTGAATATGACAGATTGTTTTCAGAGCTTCAGCGGCTGGAAGAGACTCATCCTGAATTAAAAACCGTCGATTCACCTACTAACAGGGTGGGCGGGGCACCTTTGCCAGAATTTGGCCAGGTGCAACATGCTGTGCCTATGCTATCGTTGAATAACGGCTTTGAAGACGATGATGTCATCAATTTTGACCGCCGTGCCCGTGAGGGGCTGGATATTCAAAATGAAATTGTCTATGCGATAGATTTGAAGTTTGATGGACTGGCCATCAATCTGCGCTACGTCGATGGCGTCTTTACACAGGCAGCAACGCGTGGTGATGGCTTTACCGGCGAAGATGTCACCGAAAATATTCGCACCATACGCAGCATCCCCTTGCGCTTGAGGGTAGATAATCCGCCAAAGATACTGGATGTGCGTGGCGAAGTATTGATGTTCAAGCGCGATTTTGAAAAACTCAATCAACGCCAGCGAGATGCTGGCGCCAAGGAATTCGCAAATCCACGCAATGCTGCTGCTGGCAGCTTGCGTCAGCTTGATTCAAAGATTACTGCTAAACGCACTTTGCGTTTTTTTGCCTATGGCATAGGTTTGCTGGAAGGCATGAGTATGCCACCTTCTCATCGCGCCTTGCTGGATTGGTATAAGCAGGCAGGCATTCCTGTTTGCGAAGAAAACGCTCTGGTCAGTGGTGCTTCTGGTTTGCTGGAATTTTACAAGGCGATTCAAACCAGACGCGACAATCTGGATTATGAAATTGATGGCGTGGTCTATAAAGTCAATGATTTTGCCAGTCAGCAGTCGCTTGGTTTTGTATCACGCGCGCCACGTTTTGCAATCGCTCACAAATTCCCCGCGCAAGAAGCGCTGACTACCGTGCTGGATATAGAAGTGCAAGTCGGCAGAACAGGTGCGATTACGCCTGTAGCCAGATTGGCGCCTGTCTTTGTTGGCGGTGTTACCGTGACCAACGCTACTCTGCACAATGAAGAAGAAATTCAGCGCAAGGATATACGGATAGGTGACACGGTTTCTGTGCGTCGCGCAGGTGATGTGATACCTGAGGTTGTCGCCAGCATACTGGAAAAACGTCCGAAAGACTCACGCCAGTTTGTCATGCCTGTGGAATGCCCGATTTGTGGCTCACCCATACAAAAGCCGGAAGATGAAGCAATTGCTCGTTGCAGCGGTGGCTGGATAAAATGTACTGCACAGCGTAAAGGTGGCTTATCCCACTTTGCTTCACGTAAGGCAATGAATATTGATGGTGTAGGAGAGCAGCTCATTGATCAGTTGGTCGACAAGAATGTCGTTACAACCGCAGCAGATTTGTATAAGCTTGGTCTGCGCGCACTGGTTGAGCTTGACCGTATGGCAGAGAAGTCTGCGCAAAATGTATTGAGTGCGCTGGAAACATCCAAGCTGACCAGTTTTCCTCGCTTTATCTATGCTCTGGGGATACGCCATGTGGGTGAATCAACGGCAAAAGATCTGGCCGCGCATTTCGGTAAGACAGATACATTGATGAAGGCAACTGAAGAGCAGTTGCTGGAAGTATCAGATGTTGGGCCAGTCGTTGCAAAGTCCATCTTGCGCTTCTTCTCAGATCCACTCAATGTGGAGCTGGTAGAGCAACTGCTGGCATCTGGCATACACTGGCCAGCGATTGAGGTGCAAGAAAAAGGTGAGCAAGTCCTGGCAGGCAAGACGCTGGTACTAACAGGTACGCTGCCAACACTGAGTCGTGATCAGGCTACAGAGATTATAGAAAAAGCTGGTGGCAAAGTCTCGGGATCTGTCTCCAAGAAAACCAGTTATCTGGTCGCTGGTGATGATGCAGGCAGTAAGCTGGTAAAAGCGCAAGAATTGGGTATCAATATTTTGACAGAAGCAGAATTGCTTCAACTTTGTTCCGGGAGCTGAAATGAGAAAAATTAAAAAAGCCGTATTTCCAGTGGCAGGCTTGGGTAGCCGCTTCTTGCCAGCAACCAAGGCACAACCAAAAGAGATGTTGCCTATCGTTGATAAGCCGCTCATACAATATGCGGTGGAAGAAGCGGTAGAGGCGGGAATTACTGAAATGGTATTCATCACAGGTAGAAATAAGCGTGCGATTGAAGATCATTTTGATAAAGCCTATGAACTGGAAAGCGAACTCGAAGCGGCAGGGAAGGAAGCCTTGCTGGATCTGGTTAGAAATGTGATCCCTAAGAACATTAATTGCATATACATACGCCAGACTGCAGCTCTTGGTTTGGGGCATGCGGTTTTGTGCGCCCGCCCTGTCATTGGTGATGATCCGTTTGCTGTTTTGTTGGCGGATGATTTGATGGACGCGGATGCTGGTCAGCCTTCTGTCATGGCACAGATGGCGCGTCAGTATGAGGCTGAGGGTGGCAGTATCATTGCTGTGCAAAATGTACCGCGTGAATTTACCCGTCAATACGGCATTGTCAGCGGTACGCCATACACTGATACTTTGGAGAGAGTGCAGGGCATCGTTGAAAAACCTATGCCTGATGTTGCCCCATCGACTCTGGCGGTAGTTGGTCGCTATATTTTGTCTGGACGTATTTTCTCTTATCTGGAAACCTTGGGTAAAGGTTCTGGCGGTGAAATCCAATTGACTGACGGCATTGCTGCCATGCTCAAGGATTTCCCGGTGTATGCCTTCCGTCCCAATGCGACCCGCTATGATTGCGGCTCAAAACTCGGTTATCTGAAGGCCAGCGTTGCTCTGGGTTTGAAACACAAGGAAACCAGCGCGGAATTCTCCGAATATCTGCAGTCCTTGAAGTAAGTAATACAAAATACGGCCAGACAGCACCTGGCCGTATTTATATATAAATCATTCATTACATTCATTAAACATCTGGTGCACCATGATTCATCCTATCTTGAAAATGGGCGATGCCCGGCTATTGAGAGTTGCGGAGCAAGTGACTGCGTTTGATACGCTAGAATTGCATGAGCTCATCAAGGATATGTTCGAGACCATGATTGCAGCCAATGGCGCAGGTCTGGCGGCACCGCAGATCGGTGTGAACCTGCAACTGGTGATTTTCGGTTTCAAGAATAACCCACGCTATCCTGATGCCCCTGTCGTGCCAGAGACTGTGCTCATCAATCCGGTATTGACACCTTTATCTGAAGAGACTGATGACGCATGGGAAGGGTGTTTGTCTGTTCCTGGTATGCGCGGCCTGGTGCCACGCTGGAGTGCTCTACGTTATGAAGGCTATGATCAGTTCGGTACGCGAATCTCACGCGATGTAGATGGCTTCCACGCCCGTGTTGTGCAACATGAATGCGATCATCTGAATGGCATCTTGTATCCAATGCGCATACGCGATCTGACGCAATTTGGTTTTACTGAAGTCTTGTTTCCTGAACTTGATCCTAACGACGATGATTGAGTCATTTATTGCAGGAAAAAGGGGGTAAGAATTTAGATTCTTGCCCCCTTTATTTTGTAAGTTGAAAATTAAAACTGCTCGTCTTCGCGCAGATAACGCCATTGCCCCTCAGGCAATTTGCCCAGCTTGATCTTACCTATGCGTACACGCTTGAGGCCTATGACTCGCAAGCCTACCATTTCACACATACGCCTGATCTGGCGCTTCTTACCTTCCCGCAGAATAAAATTCAACTGATCTTCATTTTGCCAGGTGACTTTGGCAGGCAAGAGTTTTTTTCCATCCAGTGACAGTCCATGATTCAAGCGGCGCAATTCAGCATCTGGCAAACGTCCTGGTTTGCTGTATTGCACGCGCACCAGATATTCCTTCTCCACGACCGTGGTTTCACCTATCAGATGTTTAGCAATACGACCATCCTGGGTTAGCACCAGCAAGCCGACTGAATCAATATCGAGGCGACCAGCAGGCACAAGGCTGCGTAACTGAGTAGGGTGGAACTGGGTGTCGACTTCATCTTCCGGCCAGCGGTTTTCTGGCTTGATCAGGGCGATTGCAGGTGTGTAACCATCTTCAGCCTGGCCACTGACGAAACCGACAGGTTTGTTGATGAGGACTGTGACGCGCTTCGATTGCTCTGCAGCAGCCTGCCTTTCCACGGTCACTTTTTGATGGGGCAATACCTTGCTGCCTAGTTCGGAGATGATATTGCCGTCAACTCTTACCCAGCCGCGCGCTATCCATTCGTCGGCCTCGCGGCGAGAGCAAAGGCCAAGTTCGGACATGCGTTTGGAGAGTCGTACAAGTTCAGTCATGATGCTTTTAGAGTGGTCTTGCCTGTGGCATTGTGAGAAGCAGGCAAGGGTAGGGATTAATCGGTTAAGACATTAAAAATGCCGGGTTTAAATTCTTAGCGCATCCAGCAAATCAGTTTCAAACTGTATCTGGCTGCGGGCACCTTGCAGAGCCTGGCCATCAACAATGAAAACGTCTTCGACCCTTTCGCCCAGGGTCATGATCTTTGCGGTATGCAAATTGATTTTATACTTGGTCAGAATATTTGCAACAGCATATAGCAAGCCATTTCTATCATTCGCAGAGATGGACAATAAATAATACTGCCCCCGGTCATCAGGCCGTAAATCTACTGTCGGCACGATAGGGAAGGTGCGTGACATGCGTGACAAGCGCCCGGGATTTGGTGGAGATAAAGGGGTTTGACGCGTCAGAATTTCAATCAATTCGTGCTCGATCAAATTAATGATGTCACGATAATTTTTGGCAAAAGCCGGTTCTATCACCAGGAAGGTATCGAGAGCATAACCATTTTTACTGGTATGAATTTTTGCATCGAGAATGCCGAAATTTTTGCTGTCAAAATAATTGCAGATGCGTGCAAACAAGTCTGGCTGATCTTTGACATAGACAGTAATCTGCAGGCCTTCGCCTATAGGTGACAGACGACATTTCACTACGGGTATCTGGCTGTCTATGCGGTCATGCAGAGCGCGTGTTTGCCAGGCGATATCGGAAGCATCGTGTCGCAGGAAATAGGCAACATCAAGCTGCTGCCAGAATTTTTCATGCGCGTCAGGTGCCAGACCATACAGGCGCAAGGCTTTCAGCGCGTCTTCCTGACGATTCTTCAGCTCCCTGTCCTTGCTGGGCGTTTCGCCACCCAGTACCCGCAGGGTCATGCGGTACAAGTCTTCCAGTAACTTGCCTTTCCAGGCATTCCAGACCTTGGGGCTGGTGCCACGAATATCTGATACAGTCAGCAAATACAGGGCGGTCAGATGGCGTTCATCCTTAACCACATTGGCAAAATTTTGCACGACGTCAGGATCCGACAAATCCTGTTTTTGTGCCACATGCGACATCGTAAGGTGTTTCTCCACCAGAAAGATGATCAGCTCGGTATTGGCTTTGCTAAGACCGTGGTCGTAGCAGAATTTTTTTGCATCGGTCATGCCTAGCAGCGAATGATCGCCACCACGCCCCTTGGCGATATCGTGGAATAAAGCCGCGATATACAAAACCCAGGGTTGATTGAAGTTGGCCATCAACTGGCTGCAGAAGGGATATTCATGCGCATGCTCAGGCATGGTAAAACGGCGCAAATTGCGCACTACCATGAGGATGTGCTGGTCTACCGTGTATGCATGAAACAGATCATGTTGCATCTGGCCAATGATGCGACGGAAATTCGGCAGATAGCGGCCCAGTATGCTCATCTGATTCATGCGTCTCAAGGCATGAGTGATGCCTTGTGGTGATTGCAGGATCTGCAGAAATAGTGAACGATTGAAGATGTCATGGCGGAATTCAGCATCAATCAATAACCGCGCATGCCACAGGGCACGCAGGGTCCTGGCCGTCATGCCTTTAAGCTCGGTGTGCCTGGCCATGACTAGAAAAATTTCCAGTATGGTCGATGGATTTGCGTCAAAGGTATCATCTCTGGCGATATCAATGAAGCCATTCACCTCATTGAAATGCTCATCGATGGGTCTTGGTACCGAAGGCTGAGGAAACAAGACTGCTTCGATATTTTGCAATAGCACAGTATTAAGTTGCGTAACAGCCTTGGCAGCCCAGTAATAGCGCTGCATCAGGTACTCGCTGGCGCGTCTGGATTCTGTGGTCTTGAAACCAAAGGTTTCTGCTATCGGCGTTTGTATATCGAAAATCAGGCGATCTTCACGGCGGCCTGCATGGATATGCAGTCGTATGCGTATGTCTTTGAAGGCGCGTTCGTTGCGTTTCAACTGACGTGCCTCAGCATCAGTGATCAGGCCACGCTCTGCCAGTTCGCGCCAGGAATTACCAAGATTTGCTGCCTTGGCGACCCAGAGTATGACTTGCAAGTCTCTCAGTCCGCCTGGGCTTTCCTTGCAGTTTGGCTCCAGACTGTAGGGCGTGTCTTCGTATTTGACGTGGCGCTGTTGCAGTTCCAGGAGTTTTTCCTGGAAAAATTTTTGCGGCTGCATGGCTTCCGCATACTGCTGCTGCATTTCCTTGAATAATTTGCGGCTGCCAGTGACCAGTCGTGCTTCAAGCAGGCTGGTTTGTACAGTTATGTCTGCCGCAGATTCCTGCATGCATTCATCAATGGTGCGTATGCTATGGCCTATATCCAGGCCTATGTCCCAAAAGAGTTGTACCAGCCTTTCCAGTTTGTCGCGAAAGGCGGCGTCTGGCCTTTGCTGCAGCAAAATCAGTACATCGACATCGGAATAGGGAAACAACTCGCCACGGCCATAGCCGCCGACGGCAACCAGCGCTGCCTCTTTCGGAAAATCAAAATAACGCCAGATCTTGCTAAGCTGCTGATCGACATTGCGACACAAGTCATGCAGCAGTTGTTCTGCCTTATGATTTTCCTTGAACGCATTAATGACGATCAGTTGCGCTGATTTCAGCTCTTCCTTGAAAGAGAGTGCCGATGTCTGCATGTGGCCAGGCCTTAATCGAATTTAAGCGAGTTTGATGAAGTCTGGGATGGGTGGGTAGCCTGCCGACAAGGTCAGCACTTCATAACCGGTTTCAGTAACCAGAACTGTATGCTCCCACTGGGCTGACAGACTGCGATCCTTGGTCTTGATGGTCCAGCCATCCGGCATTTCCTTGATATCACGGCGACCAGCGTTGACCATGGGTTCTACCGTAAAAATCATGCCCGGTAACAGTTTTTCCATAGTGCCCGGCTTGCCGTAATGCATGACTTGTGGCGCTTCGTGGAAAATCTTGCCTATGCCATGACCACAAAATTCGCGGACTATGCTGTAGCCAGCTCTTTCAGCATGTTGTTGTATGACATGGCCGATATCACCCAGATGGGCGCCTGGTTTGATTTTATCTATGCCCAGCCACATGCATTCATAAGTGATGGCATTCAGTCGCTTGGACAAGATGGATGGCTCGCCCAGCAAAAACATGCGGCTAGTGTCGCCGTGGTAACCATTTTTGATGACAGTAATATCCAGATTAACCGAGTCGCCATCTTTTAAGACCTTGTCGCCAGGTATTCCATGGCAAATAACATCGTTGACCGATGTGCAAATGGCTTTTGGGTAAGGGGTATAGCCTGGCGGGCAGTAGTTCAGGGGGGCAGGAATGGTACCTTGCACATTTGTCATAAATTCATGGCACAAGCGGTCAATCTCACCAGTCGTTACACCAATCTTGACAAAAGGCGTGATGTAATCAAGGACTTCCGAAGCCAGTTTGCCAGCGATGCGCATGCCGGCGATATCTTCCGGCGTCTTTATAGTGATAGCTTCCATACGTTTTCTTGTCGTTTGCCAAGACTTGCGTATTGCGTAGCGAGTAGATGACTTTCACCTGACATTTTGCCAGGCGTCGCCAGGTTCGCTTGCCAATTACGGTCTTGGGCTGTGTAAAATTGCGAAAGTGTTGCAGAACCGGAATTATAGTCCATGAAAGGCAGCGCCGTATTGCTCCCAGCATTATGCTCATCAACGAATCACTTGAGGAAAGTACTATTTTCATAGTAGAATAGATGGTTAGCTTGTAGATGTATAGAAATGCGGTACTTGCTAATTTATATTTTATCAATCGAATCCGGTCGAAAAGGGTGTCTTGCAGCGCTTAATCCATTAAGCATTAGGCTGTTCAGATCACTGGCTGGATTCAAGACCTAACCCTGGAGTTATTATGTCTGTAACAATGCGTGAAATGCTGGAAGCCGGTGTGCACTTTGGTCACCAAACTCGTTTTTGGAATCCAAAAATGGCACCGTATATCTTCGGCCATCGCAACAAGATTCATATCGTCAACCTGGAAAAAACCCTGGCAATGTACCAGGACGCGATGAAGTACATCCGTCAATTGTCTTCCAATCGCGGCACAGTGTTGCTGGTTGGTACTAAGCGTCAATCCCGTGACATCATCGCAGCAGAAGCACAGCGTGCTGGCATGCCTTTCGTTGATCAACGTTGGTTGGGCGGTATGTTGACTAACTTTAAAACAGTTAAAACATCCATCAAGCGTCTGAAAGACATGGAAGCGTCCATCGAAGACGGTTCTGTTGAAAAGCTGTCCAAAAAAGAAGCCCTGATGTTCCAGCGCGAAATGATCAAGCTGCAAAAGTCCATCGGCGGTATCAAGGATATGGGCGGCATTCCTGACGCAATTTTCGTAGTCGACGTTGGCTACCATAAAGGTGCGATCACTGAAGCAGCGAAACTGGGTATCCCGGTTATCGGCGTGGTTGATACTAACCACTCCCCAGAAGGTGTTGCATACATCATCCCTGGTAATGATGACTCCTCCAAAGCAATCGCTTTGTACGCTCGCGGTGTTGCCGATTCCATCCTGGAAGGCCGTGCAAACGCAGTGAACGAAGTTTTGGAAGCTGTTAAGCCAGGTTCTGATGAGTTTGTAGAAGTAGAACAAGCTTAATTGCCTGTTCTGGCACATGGTTTCAAGCTGCCTGTGGCAGCTTGAAACAAAAAAATGGGGCAACAGTCGTTCGCCCTTTTTTTTAAACAAAATTTGATATCGGTGTTTTTTTAAACACCCTTGAACTAGGAGAATGACATGGCAGCGATTACAGCAGCTTTGGTAGGTGCACTGCGCGCAAAAACAGATGCGCCAATGATGGAATGCAAAAAAGCGCTGACAGAAGCAGAAGGCGATATGGACCGTGCGGAAGAAATTCTGCGTGTAAAACTGGGTAGCAAAGCTTCCAAAGCATCTTCCCGTATTACTGCAGAAGGCGTTGTCGCATCTCACATAGCTGGTAATGTTGGCTCCCTGATCGAAGTTAACTGCGAAACAGACTTCGTGACCAAGAATGATGATTTCCTGGCGCTGGCAAATACTTGTGCAAAACTGATCGCTGAGCACAACCCTGCTGACATCGCAGCTTTGGGTGCATTGCCTCTGGATGGCAAAACAGTTGAAGAAGTGCGCGCAGCACTGGTTGGTAAAATCGGCGAAAACATGTCTTTCCGTCGTTTTGTCCGCTTTGATACAACTGCCAAACTGGTTTCTTACCTGCACGGCACACGGATAGGCGTGGTTGTTGAATTCGATGGCGCGGATGAGCAAGTTGGTAAAGACGTAGCGATGCATATTGCTGCGATGAAGCCAGTATCTTTGTCTTCTGACCAAGTGCCTGCTGATCTGATCGAAAAAGAGCGCTCTGTAGCAGCTCTGAAAGCAGCAGAATCTGGCAAGCCAGCAGAGATCGTTGAAAAAATGGTTGAAGGTTCCGTACAGAAATTCCTGAAGGAAGTTTCTTTGCTGAATCAAACATTTGTCAAGAATGACAAGCAAACAGTTGAGCAGATGTTGAAATCTGTTAATACAACTGTCAAAGCATTCACCATGTTCGTTGTTGGTGAAGGCATTGAGAAGAAGCAAGATGACTTCGCAGCGGAAGTGGCAGCGCAAGTGGCTGCAGCAAAACAAGCGTAATTGGCGAAATAAAAAAACGGGCCGAAAGGCCCGTTTTTTTAAACCCAGCGATTGTAAGTATTTGTGTCTGAGCATCAAATTTGCGTATTCAGGTGTAAATATGAACGCACGGTGCTCCATTTGCTTTGTGTATTGGCTGACTGGGCTAGTTTACAAATCAAATGGTTATTGAAGAGTCTTATCCAGGCTGTTTCATCCAGTACGCATTTCTTTTAAACTATTTAAACTACCAGAAGGAGTCCTATCATGACAAAACCTGCTTACAAGCGTGTGCTCTTGAAGCTCTCTGGCGAAGCCCTGATGGGCGATGATCCGTTTGGCATTAACCGTGCGACTATTGAGCGCATGGTGGCCGATGTGGCTGAAGTATCGAGGATGGGTGTCGAGTTAGCCATCGTCATTGGCGGCGGTAATATTTTCCGTGGCGTCGCACCTGGTGCGCAGGGTATGGACAGAGCTACTGCTGACTACATGGGGATGCTGGCCACCGTCATGAATGCCCTGGCATTGTCAGATGCAATGCGTCAGGTCGGCTTGACTTCGCGCGTCATGTCAGCGATCGCGATTGATCAGGTTGTTGAGCCTTATGTGCGCCCAAAAGCCTTGCAATACCTTGAAGAGGGCAAGGTCATTGTTTTTGCTGCAGGAACTGGCAATCCCTTCTTTACTACCGACACTGCAGCAGCTTTGCGCGGTTCGGAAATCGGCGCTGAAATCGTCCTGAAAGCGACCAAGGTCGACGGTGTCTATACCGCTGATCCTAAAAAGGATGCCACGGCCACTCGCTATACGACGATTTCATTTGATGAAGCCATTGCACGTCACCTGCAAGTCATGGATGCAACTGCCTTTGCGCTTTGTCGTGATCAGAAGCTGCCTATCAAGGTATTTTCCATCATCAAACCGGGGGCATTGAAGAATGTCATTCTGGGGGCAGACGAAGGCACCTTAGTGCACGTATAATCCTGCACTTCGGATTGTTTCATATTAATTCGGCAAGGAGCGCGGCAAGATCCGTCGCTCGTGCCCAGATGTACAGGAGAGCGCTATGAGCGTAGCAGAGATTAAGAAAAGTTCTGACCAGCGTATGCAAAAGTCTATTGAGACTTTGAAGGCTGATTTGTCTAAAGTACGTACCGGTCGTGCCCATACCGGCATTCTGGATCATGTCCAGGTTGATTACTACGGAACACCTACCCACATTACCCAAGTTGCCAACGTTACTTTGATCGATGCTCGCACGATTGGTGTGCAGCCTTGGGAAAAGAAAATGCTGGGCGCGATTGAAAAAGCAATCCGCGATGCTGATCTGGGTTTGAATCCTTCATCCCAGGGTGAGCTGATCCGTGTGCCAACTCCGCCATTGACTGAAGAGCGTCGTAAGGAAATGGTCAAGCTGGTCAAGACTGAAGGCGAGAGCGCCAAGATCGCAATACGCAATATTCGTCGTGATTCCAATGAATCCTTGAAGAAGTTGCTCAAAGAAAAAGAATGCTCGGAAGATGATGAGCGTCGTGCGCAAGATGACATCCAGAAACTGACAGACAAGTTTGTTGCAGAAGTGGACAAGTTGCTGGCAGACAAAGAAAAAGAAGTGTTGACAGTTTAAGTCGTCGCCCGCGTATCAACACATTCTGGATTTACATGACCCATACAAGTTCTACCAAGGAAATTCCGGCAGTTGGCGCAATTCCTAAACATATCGCAATTATTATGGACGGCAACGGGCGCTGGGCAACCAAGCGCTTTTTGCCGCGTGTCGCTGGTCATGTCAAGGGCGTGGAGGCTGTCAGAGGTATGGTCGAAGCCTGTGCCAAGCGCGGCGTTTCATACCTGACCTTGTTTGCCTTCAGCTCGGAAAACTGGCGCCGGCCCGCTGAAGAAGTGTCACTATTGATGCGCTTGTTTGTCACCGCTCTTGAAAAAGAAGTGGCCAAGATGCACGCCAATAATATACGTTTGAAAGTGGTTGGCGACCTCACTCGCTTTGATGCGCACTTGCAGAAAATGATTATTGCTGCTGAGGAAAAAACAGCAAATAATCAAGGGCTTACTGTGACTATTTGCGCCAATTATGGCGGACGCTGGGACATTATTCAAGCCATGAACCGCTTGCAAAAAGATCGTCTTATTGCGGGCCAAGCAGAGCAGGAAGTGACGGAAGAGCAGCTTGCTGCTTATCTGTCCATGGCATATGCGCCGGAGCCTGATTTGTTTATCCGTACTGGTGGGGAAACACGTATTTCCAACTTCCTGCTATGGCAACTTGCGTACAGTGAATTCTATTTTACTGATACCTTTTGGCCAGATTTCGATGCTGAGGCACTGGATATATCCATACAATCTTACCAAAACCGCGAGCGTCGTTTTGGCAGGACCAGTGCGCAAGTGACCGAACAAACTTCCACACAAGAAAGCAAGTAATGCTGAAAACCCGTGTACTGACTGCCCTGGTTCTATTGGCGATCTTGCTGCCAGTCCTGTATTCGGCAAATTTTTATGCCTTTTCTGCGCTGGCCCTGGCATTTTTTGCTGCCGCAATGTGGGAGTGCCAGCGCCTGTTCAAAAAACCTGCTCCCATTGTCATGGCGGTACTTTGGACGGGCTTGCTGGCATATTGTTTGTTTCATTTAAAGGATTTTTCCTATCTGCTGCTGTTCGCGCTGAGCACTGCCTTCTGGGCACTCAGACTGGTCCCGACTTTAGCCCGGGGATTGCCAGAAGCGCATAATTTTTCCAGTGGCATATTGAGCGCCTTGTATGGCATCAGCATTTTTGCCTGCTTTGTAGCAATTGCTGTTTTCTTTCAGCAGCAATCACCCATGTATCTGTTTTCTGTCATGGCTATTGTCTGGATTGCTGACATTGCGGCCTATTTCTCCGGCAAAGCCTTTGGCAAGCGCAAGCTTGCGCCTAGCATATCTCCGGGAAAATCCTGGGAGGGGGCAATTGGTGGCTGGATTTGTGTCTTAATTCTGGCTGGAGCGACCAGTTTTGTCCCTGCTTTGCAAAACACTTTTACAGCACAATTGCTCGCCAGAAAAGGCTGGCTGATCTTTGTTGTGATCATGACTTTGATCACGGCTGCCAGTGTAATAGGGGACTTGTTTGAATCGTCCCTGAAGCGTCGTGTTGGAATGAAAGATAGCAGCAATCTCTTGCCAGGACATGGCGGCGTGCTGGACAGAATCGATGCATTGATTCCCGTTCTTCCTCTTGCTGCATTAGTAGACTTGTGGCGATAAATTCCATGCAAAAAAAACAGCAGCTTTGCATATTAGGGGCGACAGGGTCCATCGGTGTTTCAACTTTGGATGTGGTCGCTCGTCACCCTGATCGTTATGGTGTTTTTGCCCTTACTGCACATACTCAGGTAAAAAAACTTGCTGAGCAATGCGCGCAGTTTTTGCCTCAGGTCGCCGTTGTCGGCACTGCGCAGGCCGCTGATGAGCTGTCTATACTGCTCAAAGAAAAGCTTTTGTCGCAGATCCAGATATTATTTGGTCCTGAAGCTTTGTGTGCTGTCGCCAGTGCTAGCGAGTGTGATAGCGTAATGGCAGCCATAGTCGGTGCGGCTGGCTTGCCTGCTTCATTGGCAGCGGCAAGAGCGGGCAAAAAGGTCTTGCTGGCAAATAAAGAAGCACTGGTCATGTCAGGCCAATTGTTTATTGATGCGGTCAAAGACAGCGGCGCTGTTTTGTTGCCTATTGATAGCGAGCATAATGCTATCTTTCAGTGTTTGCCCGGTAACTATAATCGCCAACCTGGCCAGCATGGCATCCATAAGATATTGCTTACGGCATCAGGTGGCCCATTTTTGAATCGGGAAGTAAGCACCCTTGATGATGTTACGCCCGACCAGGCAGTGGCGCACCCCAACTGGGTGATGGGACGCAAAATCTCTGTCGATTCAGCGACAATGATGAACAAAGGCCTGGAGGTTATAGAGGCGCACTGGTTGTTTGCTACTCCGGCTGATCAGATCGAGGTCGTGATCCATCCACAGAGTGTTATTCATTCCATGGTGTCCTACACTGACGGCTCGGTCCTGGCACAGATGGGCAACCCTGATATGCGCATACCTATTGCTTATGGCATGGCTTATCCTGAGCGTATAGACTCTGGTGTTGCACCTCTGGATTTATTGAAAGTATCCAGTCTGAATTTCATTAAACCAGATTTTCTGCGTTTTCCTTGCCTGCAATTGGCCTATGACGCTTTAAAAGAGGGTAAGTCTGCAGCAATTATATTGAACGCAAGTAATGAAATTGCTGTCCAAGCGTTTTTGGAGAAGAGAATAGGGTTCCGCATGATCAATCAGATCATTGAGCGCACGCTGTGCAAAGTGGTGGCATCAGATACCCCGGATCTGAAAAGTATACTTGCTTGCGATGCTGAGTCTCGTCGTGTAGCTGAGGCAATGCTCAGCCTATGATCTGGCTACAAAACGCACTTGCTTTTCTGGTGACCCTGGGCATCCTGGTCTCAATCCATGAGTTTGGGCACTATATCGTTGCGCGCTGGTGTAACGTCAAGGTGTTGCGCTTTTCCCTTGGCATGGGAAAAGTCATTTATTCAAAAAGGCTAGGTAAAGATCAGACTGAATGGGCGATTTCCATATTGCCTTTGGGTGGCTACGTCAAAATGCTGGATGCCAGGGAAATGGGGGCAGAAAATATTGCCGCCAGTGAACTACCGCGCGAATTTTGTCAGCAATCTGTTTGGAAACGTATTGCCATCGTGTCTGCAGGTCCCATCGCCAATTTTTTATTGGCTATATTCCTTTACACGATTTTGTTTGTGCATGGTGTACCTGAGCCTGCAGCAAAGTTGCGCGTTATTCCTGATACCTCTATTGCGTATCAGGCTGGCTTGCGTTACGGGGATTTGATTACCGCTGTCAATGGACAGCAAGTGCAAGGCTGGACTGAGTTTCGCTGGAAAATGATGCAGGCCGGCTTGGCTGAAGGTAACACCCTGCTCGAAGTGCTGCGAATTGATGGCACTGCGCAAGAGGGCGGGAAGAATGTTTCTATTGAAATACCCTTGAAACAATTCAACAGTAAAGACGCTGATAGTGACATTCTTAATTTCCTCGGCCTAAATCTTGCGCGCAGCCGGGAAATTATTTTGAAAGGCTTTTTGCCGGAAAGTCCTGCGTTTCTTGCTGGTTTGCAGGTTGGTGACCGTATCGTTGAAGTGGAGCAAAAGCCTTTACTTGATGTGATAGATTTTGTACAAGTTGTCAACGCGAACCCTAGCAAACCGTTGAAGCTACTGGTTCAAAGACGGCAAGAAAAGTTTGTATTGGAAGTAACGCCAGTCAGTCAAGAATCTAATGGTAAGACGGTAGGGGCTCTTAGGGTAGAGTTGCAAGTTGCGCCCCTCGAAATGACGGTTGTGCAAGCAAATCCCCTGCAGGCCTTCGCGAAATCCGTTGAGAAAACCTGGGATACCAGCATCTTTAGCCTGAAAATGATAGGCAAAATGCTGACGGGCAATGCTTCTCTTAAGCATGTAACCGGGCCTTTGACAATAGCGGACTATGCTGGGCAGACTTCACGGACCGGCTTGATTACCTACCTGAGCTTTATCGCCGTCATCAGTATCAGTCTGGGTGTTATGAATTTGCTTCCCATACCGGTTTTGGATGGAGGGTATTTGTTGTATTATTCGCTGGAAGTTTTGACAGGGAAACCTTTGCATGATCGTTATATCGAAGTGGGGAAGCAAGCTGGACTTTTTTTGCTATTGATGATGATGGCAATAGCTTTTTTTAATGACATTGTCCGACTGATACCATACTTTGGCAGACTAATGTCATAATAGTCGGCTTGATGACAGAAACTCATTTCAGATAGCAATATTGAGAGTATTGAAAGAAATTTATACCCAATGAAATTACATATCGAGCAGTTCACTTTAGCCCATTTTCGTCGTCGTGCTTTATCTCTGGCTGCACTCGCACTTTGCACCGGGAATGCGCTCGCGATTGAGCCCTTCACCGTTAGAGATATACGAGTAGAAGGCTTGCAACGGACGGAGGCCGGTACTGTATTTAGCTATTTGCCTGTCAAAGTCGGTGAAGTATTTGATGATGCAAAAAGTACAACTGCAATCAAATCCCTCTATGCGACAGGCTTTTTTAAGGATGTTCAGATAGAAGCGCAGGATGGCATCCTGATTGTGTTGCTGGAAGAACGCCCAACCATCGCTGGTGTGGAATTTACCGGCACCAAGGAATTTGAAAAAGATGCCCTGGTCAAGGCATTGAAAGATATTGGCGTTGGTGAGTCGCGCATTTTTGATAAGGCGACTGTAGACCGTGCCGAGCAAGAATTAAAACGCCAATACTTGTCCAAAGGCTTGTATGGCATGCAAATTACCACCACGATCACACCTATAGAACGTAATCGTGTGAATGTTACTTTTGCGGTCGATGAAGGCGAAGTTGCCAAAATCGCGCAAATCAATATTATCGGGAACAAGGCTTTTTCCGATGGCGAAATTCGTGATTTGTTGACTTTGACGACACCAGGCTGGTTTACCTGGTACACCAAAGCCGATCAGTATTCCAAACAAAAACTGTCTGGTGATATAGAAACTCTGCGTTCTTTCTACCAAAACCGTGGTTATCTGGAAATGCAAATCTTGTCCACGCAGATTTCCATCACCCCGGATAAAAAGGATATCTACATCACCATCAATCTGGACGAAGGTGATAAATATACGGTTTCTGATATCAAGCTCGAAGGTGATACTCTGGGGCGCGAAGAGGAACTAGCAGCACTGCTATTGCTCAAGAGCGGCAATGTCTACAATGCCGCACGCCTGACCGAGAGCACAAAACGCATTTCTGAACGCATGGGTAATTTTGGTTATGCCTTTGCCAACGTGAATGCCAATCCGGTCTTGAATAAAGAAAAGAAGGAAGTCGCATTTACCATTTTTGTCGATCCAGGCAAGCGCGTCTATGTCCGTCGTATCAATCTGGCAGGTAATACGCGTACACGTGACGAAGTTATCCGTCGCGAATTCCGTCAGTTTGAAAGTTCATGGTATGACGGTGAAAAAATCAAAACTTCACGTGATCGTGTTGAGCGCCTTGGCTATTTTAAAGATGTCACAATAGAAACGCCTGAAGTGCCAACCAGTGTTGATCAAGTCGATGTCAATTTGACCGTGACAGAAAAACCTACTGGTAACCTGATGTTTGGTGCAGGCTATTCTAGTGCAGAAAAATTGACACTGACCGGCTCAATCCAGCAGGCCAATGCTTTTGGTAGTGGTGATACTATAGGCTTGGACATTAATACCAGTCGCCAAAACCGTACCATCGCCGTGGCGCATACCGATCCCTACTTTACCGACGATGGCGTGAGCCGTAATGTTGAATTGTATTTGCGCACGACTCGCCCTATCATCGGCAGCAGTGGTGACTACAAAATTCAAACTACAGGTGGTGCCTTACGTTTTGGCGTGCCATTCTCTGAAGTTGATACTGTATTTTTTGGTCTCGGTTTTGAGCGTACCAAAGTTGAAACTTATTATTTGAGTCCTTCGCGCTATTTGCAATATGTCGCCGACTATGGCAATGGCAGCAAAGATATCAATAACATTAATTATGGTATCGGTGAAGCCGTAACCAATTCTTATCCTTTGACTGCTGCCTGGCAGAGGGATAGCCGGGACAGCGTATTGACACCAACGATAGGTCGCTATCAGCGTGCCAATCTGGAGCTGGCTGCTTTCGGTAGTTTTAAATACTATCGTGCAATTTACAATGCACAATTATTCCAACCTATATACCGCTCGGTTGTTTTGGCATTGAATGGTGAAATTGACTATGGACATGGTTTGGGTGGCAAACCTTTCCCATTGTTTAAAAATTTCTATGCTGGTGGTATAGGCTCAGTGCGTGGTTATGAACCTTCCTCATTGGGTACCAGGGATCCAGCCGGCGATGCGCTTGGCGGTTCGACCAGAGTGCTGGCCAACGTAGAATTGCAAATACCTTTCCCAGGTGCTGACAAGTCCTTGCGCTGGTTCACTTTTGTGGACGGTGGCAATGTATTTGACGAAGGACAAAAAATCAGGCCAAAAGACTTACGCTTTTCTGCTGGTATAGGTATAAGCTGGATATCGCCAGTTGGCCCGTTGAAATTGAGCTTCGGTAAAGCTTTGAACGCCAAACCGGAAGACAAGAAGCAAACATTCCAGTTCCAGATGGGAACAGGCTTCTAATTGTTTTTGCTTGGCTATATTTTGTTTTAGTACGTGTTACGGAGATTATTTTGAGTCAACATACTACCCCGACCAAATTGTTGCAACGCTTGATGGTTTGTGCGGCTTGCGTTTTCAGCGTGGCTCAAGCTCAGGCGCAGGACACCAAAATAGCTATCTTTGATTCTCAAAGGGTGATGCGAGAATCCGTGCCAGCAAAAGCGGCAGAAGCCAAACTGAAAGTTGAATTTCAAAAGCGTGGCGAAGAGTTGGAAAATTTGGCAAAGAAATTAAAGGCAACAGCTGAAAAGTATGAGAAAGATGCGCCTTTATTGTCAGAAGCGGACCGTGTTATACGCCAACGTGAGATCACTGAGCTGGACCAAACCTTTAAACGCAAGCAACGATCTTACAACGAAGATGTGAATCAGCGTCAGAATGAAGAGATTGCGTCACTTGTAGAGCGTGCGCAAAAAGTGATCAAGCAAATCGCAGAAGTTGAAAAAATTGATCTGGTCTTGCAAGACTCTGTCTATCATAGTGCCCGTATCGACATTACTGACAAAGTTCTCAAAGCACTCTCTAAATAATTCCTATGACCGCAAGCATTCGGCTAGGTGAATTGGTCGATCGCTTCGGTGGTCAATTGACTGGTTCACCTGAAATTACTGTCACTGGCATTGCCCCTCTGAGTGAAGCCAGTGAACAGCATATTACTTTTTTATCCAATCCCAAATTACGTCTTCAAGCCGCAGCTACGCAGGCCGCAGCCTTGATATTGACGCAGGCTGATTTCGAGCATATTGGAAAAAACTATGCTGGCATTTGCCTGATAGTTCCCCAGCCATATGTCTACTTTGCACGAGCAGCGCAATACTTTGCCTCACTCAATGCCATACCTGCAGTGACAGGCGTGCATCCTGCTGCCTGGGTCAATCCGATGGCCGTCGTTGCATCCACTGCCAGTGTAGGCGCAAATGCCAGCATCGATGCTGAAGCGGTGATTGGTGAGCATGTTGTCATCAAACCAGGTGCTGTGATAGGTCGTGGTGTGGTGATCGGTGACAATAGCCTGATCCATGCGAATGTCAGCATTTATGACTACTGCGTCCTGGGACAACGTTGCATCATTCATTCTGGCGCTGTCATAGGTGCTGACGGTTTTGGCTTTGCCAATGAAACAGGTCAATGGATAAAAATCCCGCAAACGGGCAGAGTGGTGATCGGTGACGATGTCGAAATTGGTGCGAATACCAGCATAGACCGCGGTGCTCTGGCTGACACCATCATAGAAGAAGGCGTGAAGCTGGATAATCAGATACAAATAGGCCATAACTGCCACATAGGTGCGCATACTGCCATGGCAGGTTGCGTAGGGGTGGCAGGCAGTGCCAAGATAGGCAAATATTGCACATTTGGTGGTGCAGCCATGGTTTTGGGACACTTAACCATCGTCGACAATGTGCATATTTCCTCTGCCAGCATGGTGTCACGCTCTATTCTTGAGCCTGGGCAATATACCGGCTTTTATCCTTTGGCAAAAAATGCTGATTGGGAAAAAACTGCTGCCATCGTACGCAATTTATCGGGTATGCGCGAAAAAATGCGTTACCTCGAAAAAACAATGAAAACACTGACTGAAAAAGATCATGAATAGCCTGGACATTAATCAAATCAAAGAATATCTGCCACACCGTTACCCGATGTTGTTGGTGGATCGTGTGCTGAGCTGGGAAAATGGAAAGACCATTACCGCCATCAAGAATGTCACGGCGAATGAAGAGTTTTTTAACGGACATTTCCCGAATAAACCCGTCATGCCTGGCGTATTGATGATAGAAGCGATGGCACAAACTGCTGCCATACTCTCATTCCTGACCATGGGCCAAAAACCGGATGAAAATACCATCGTGTATTTCCTTGGCATTGATGGCGCACGTTTCAAGCGTCCAGTTGAACCTGGTGACCAGTTGAAGATGGAAGTAGAAATCATCAAGGTTGCCCGCGGCATCTGGAAATACAAGGCCAGGGCAACTGTTGATGGCCAATTGGCAGTAGAAGGTGAACTGATGTGCACCATGCGTACGAAAGAAGAAGCCAAGGAGAGCTAAATAATGCACATCCACCCAAGCGCGCTGATTGACCCCAAGGCTCAACTGGATAGCTCAGTTGAAGTGGGTGCCTATTCCATTATCGGTCCCAATGTAACGATAGCAGCGGGGACCAAAATAGGCCCGCATGTCGTGATTGAGGGATATACGACGATAGGCCGCAACAATACTTTTTACCAGTTCTCGTCCATAGGTGCAGCGCCGCAAGACAAAAAATATGCGGGCGAGCCTACGCGTCTGGAAATTGGCGACAACAACGTTATCCGTGAATTTTGCACTTTCAACCTGGGCACAGTTCAGGATAATGGCGTGACCCGTCTGGGTAACGATAACTGGATCATGGCTTATGTGCATCTGGCGCATGACTGCCAAGTCGGTAATAACGTCATATTCGCCAATAATGCCGCATTGGCTGGTCATGTGCACGTCGGTGACTGGGTGATTTTGGGTGGTTTTACCAATGTGCATCAATTCTGTAAGATAGGTGCGCATGCCATGTGCGGCATGGGTACTTCTTTGCTGCAGGACGTGCCACCCTTCGTCATGTTGAATGGAAACCCAGCAGCTGCCCATGGCATTAATGTCGAAGGTTTGAAGCGTCGTGGCTTTAGCCGCGAACAAATTTCAGCCATACGTCAGACTTATAAGCTGATCTATAAATCCGGTTTGACCCTGGAAGAAGCCAAAGCAGTGATAGATCAACAGATTGCTGAACTGGAAGCAGATGCGGCTCTTCACGTGCGATCCATGCGTCATTTTCTTGATGCTGCAACACGCGGCATCGTCCGTTAAGCTGCTGTGACAACTCAAGCTAATCGCCCCATCATTGCGATGGTAGCCGGAGAGACCTCCGGCGATATGCTGGCCAACCGCCTCCTGTCCGGCTTGCGCCCGGCTTTGCCTGATGCTCGTATGCACGGTATAGGTGGCCCACGCATGGCTGAACATGGCTTCATCAATGACTGGCCCATGGAAAAACTTTCTGTCCGTGGCCTGTTTGAAGTGCTGGCGCATTACCGGGAAATTACTGGTATACGCAAGCAATTGCGTGAACAGTTGCTACTGGAAAAGCCCGATGTTTTCATTGGTGTCGATGCGCCAGACTTTAACCTGGATCTGGAAATCCAGTTGAAACGTGCTGGCATTCCTACCATGCATTACATCAGCCCATCGATCTGGGCATGGCGTGGTGGTCGCATCAAAAAGATTGCCGAAGCAGTTTCTCATATGCTGGTAGTATTTCCCTTTGAAGAAGAGATATACCGCAAGGCTGGCATACCAGTGACCTATGTAGGTCATCCGCTGGCACAAGTCATTCCCATGGAAACGGACATGGCAGCGGCCAGGGACGAGCTGGGCCTGGATAAAAATGCCAGGGTGGTGACGATCTTGCCAGGCAGCCGCATGTCCGAGATCAAATACAATACTGAAGCATTCATACAAACAGCAAAAATCCTTTGCCAGCGTGATCCGCAGTTGCAGATAGTCGTGCCCATGGCAGGCGACAAGCAGCGCAGCTATTACATCAAACTGGTGGTTGACGCCAGGCTGGATGATGTACCAGTTTTGCTGATAGATGGCCGTTCGCATACTGCCATTGCAGCAGCGGATGCGGTACTGGTTGCTTCTGGTACAGCCTCGCTGGAAGTGGCTTTATTCAAAAAGCCCATGGTGATTGCCTACAAAATGATGGAAGCCTCATGGCAGATATTGCGCCATATGGGTTACCAGCCCTGGATAGGCTTGCCGAATATTCTTGCGCGTGAATTTTTGGTACCGGAATTTTTGCAATCAGCAGCCAGGCCAGATGCAATGGCTGATGCATTGTGGCAGCAGTTGAGTGATGAAGCCTTGCAGGAGCGACTGAAGCAGCGCTTCGTCGATATGCACCATTCCCTCTCGCGCGATACCGCCAACGTCTCGGCGCAAGCCGTATTACAATTAATTTCAGCAAAATGAGGCTTTAGTCCCGGTTTGCCGATATGGTTACACGCCAGATTCACTTGAAGAGTAGCAAGCATGTACGTTGATTCCCATTGTCATATCAATTTTCCCGAACTGGCTGAACGTTTGCCAGAGATATTGGGCAAGATGCAGGAAAATGGGGTGACCCACGCGCTATGCGTCTCGGTTGATCTGCCTGATTTTCCGCAAGTTCTGGCATTGGCTGAACAGTATCCACACATTTATGCGTCAGTAGGTGTACATCCTGACTACGAAGAAACAGAAGAGCCAACAGCAGAGCAATTGGTCAGGCTATCCGATCACGACAAAATTATTGCCATCGGTGAAACCGGTCTTGATTATTTCAGATTGAAGGGTGACCTGGAGTGGCAACGCGAACGGTTCAGGCAGCATATCCGCGCCTCCCGCATTTGTCGCAAACCCTTGATCATTCATACCCGTGCAGCGGCGGAAGATACCATACGCATTATGCAGGAAGAGGGCGCAGGCACAGCTCAGGGTGGTGTTGCTGGCGTCATGCATTGTTTTACAGAGTCACTGGAAGTTGCGCAAGCAGCAGTAGATTTGGGGTTTTATATTTCTTTTTCCGGCATCCTGACCTTCAAGAGCGCCAAAGATTTGCAGGCAGTAGCCAAAGCCTTGCCTCTTGAGCGTATTTTGATAGAAACTGATTCGCCTTACCTAGCACCAGCCCCGCATCGCGGCAAAATGAATGAACCCGGTTTTGTCCGTCATGTGGGTGAATTTCTGGCAGATTTGAAAGGTATCTCCGTCAAAGAAGTGCAGGAAACTACGACCAGAAATTTCTTTCAATTGTTTCAATTTGCTCATTGAGTCCTGATATGCAAACAGCCTTGTCATCCGCATCCTTTTCTGGGAAATTTAATCTGCGTTGCGTGGCTTGTTTGCTATTGTGGCTCTCTTCTGCCTGTGCTTTTGCTGATGATCATGATGACCTGTTTTTTGCGGTACGCTTCGACGACGTAAACAAAGTCAGTGAGTTGGTCAAACGCGGTCTGAGTGTCAATGCCACAGAATCTATACGTGGCGAAACTTTACTGATGATTGCATTGCGTGAAAACTCGAAGAAAGTTTTTCAGGTCTTACTCGATCACAAGGACATCAAACTTGAAGCCAGAGCCAGTAATGGCGATACCATCTTGATGCTGGCCAGTTATTTAGGCGACTTCCCCGTCGTGAAAAAACTGGTAGAGCGGGGCGCAGAGATCAATCAAGTTGGCTGGACAGCATTGCATTATGCGGCAGTAAGTGGCGATAAGAATATCGTCGCTTTATTATTGGAAAGCTCCGCCTATATTGATGCTGAATCACCAAATAAAACTACCCCTCTGATGATGGCAGCTCGCTCTGGCAAACATATCATCGTCGGTTTACTGCTGGAAGAGGGTGCTGACCCATACTTAAAAAATGATCTGGGTTTAAATGCACTCGACTTTGCTATCGACGTAGAGCAAAGAGAAATAGCAGCCATTTTGAAAGCACGCATGCAGGCCAACAAAAAATAGTTGGTGTTCACGCGCCTGATATTTGAAGGAGGACTTCTTGAAAGCTGACGAGGTAAAACGGGCACTCGAAGTTGTGGTCGAATGGGGTCGCTTTGGAGAGTCATACAACTATGATTATCATACCGGTCGCCTGACTCTGCCTGAAGATAATCAAAAGTAATTATCGCGTCTTTGCAGGGTAGGTGAGTTCAGCAAAAATTCCTGCTACCCACTTCCAGTTGCCCCAGGAGGTGTGACATATCTACCAGACGTTTGGCAACCAGATGCCTGACTTCCGCCTCACATTGCCAGATACCATATACGCCCAACAGCGGTGCACTCAAGACTTCACTACGTTGCTTTTCCAGTACATTTGGCCAAATAATGACATTCACCGGGCCAGTCTCATCTTCTATGGTGATAAAGATGACGCCTTTGGCAGTCTGTGGTCTTTGCCTTACCGTAACCAGGCCACAGCCACGGGCAAATTGCCCTTGTTGAAAAGTATTTAGCATTTCTGCTGGCAAGAAGCGTTTGGCTAGTAATTGTGGTCTCAACAAGGCAAGGGGATGGCGCTGCAGGCTGAATCCGGTCGCATGATAGTCGCTATAAATTTCCTGTGCTTCTGAAGGTGCTTTCAGTTGTGGCACTTGCTCCTGTATGCTGGTGGCCCGCAACAAATCCTTGTCCGGTATTGCACCTACTGCCTGCCACAGTGCCTGCCTTCTATGTCCGGCCAAGCCTGACAAGGCATTACCTGCTGCCAGTATATGCAAATCATGTTGACTCAATTGCGCGCGTTTTGCCAGATCATGCACATCATCAAAGGCTTGTTCCTGACGTGCCTGCGTGATACGCAAAGCTGCATCCTTGGACATGCCATATAGCAGAGAAAACCCCATGCGCACAGCAGGTTGCATGGTCCCGGTAAATTTATTGAGCTGCGTCTCAGCCTCAAGTGAAGAATCCCAATTACTGCAAGTCACATCGATTGCGCTGACTTGCACATCGTGACGGCGTGCATCCTGTATCAATTGCGAGGGTGAATAAAATCCCAGGGGTTGCGAATTCAACAGTGAACATAAAAAAACGGCAGGTTCATGGCGCTTGATCCAGCTACTGAAATACGCCAGGATGGCAAAGCTGGCAGAATGGCTTTCAGGAAAGCCATAATCACCAAACCCCTTCATTTGCTCGTAGATCCCTTGAGCAAAATCACGCTCATAGCCATTCTTGACCATGGTTTCCACTATTCTGGCTTCATACGCTTCCAGCCCGCCTTTACGCTTCCAAGCTGCCATTGCGCGGCGCAAACCATCTGCTTCCCCCGGCGTAAAGTCCGCCGCATGCATTGCGATCTGCATGACTTGCTCCTGAAAAATAGGTATCCCCAGCGTACGCTCCAGCGCTGCCCGCATGCCTGGGTTTTCATGGATTTCTATAGGTTGCTTGCCCTGACGCCTTTGCAGATACGGATGCACCATGCCTCCTTGTATAGGACCCGGCCGCACAATGGCAACTTGTATCACCAAATCATAAAATTGTCTGGGCCTTAGGCGCGGCAACATACTCATCTGTGCACGGGATTCAATCTGAAACACACCTATGGTATCTGCCTTGCAAATCATGTCATAGGTCAGCGAGTCTTCCCTTGGGACATCCTGCATGCACTTAGGCTTACCTGGCAATGTAGCCATCAGGTTAAAAGCACGGCGCAATGCCGACAGCATGCCAAGGGCCAGCACATCAACCTTGAGCAAACCTAGAGATTCAAGATCATCTTTATCCCATTGGATCACATTGCGTTTTTCCATCGCCGCATTTTCTATAGGCACCAACCTGGATAATTTGCCGCGTGCGATGACAAAGCCACCACTGTGCTGGGATAGATGACGCGGAAAACGCAGCAATTTCCCTGTCAACAGAGCCCATTGCTGGGCTATAGGCGAGTTGGTATCGAGGCCGCATTCAGTAAATCGTTGAAATAACTCTTGCTTGCTATCAAACCAGCGATGCGATTTTGCTACGGCATCAACAATCGCAAGATCTACGCCCAAGGCCTTTCCCACATCACGCAAGGCGCCACGTGGGTGATAGGTGTGTACTGCGGCCGCAAGGGCAGCGCGATCACGTCCATATTTGTCGTAGATGTACTGCATGACTTCTTCACGGCGCTGATGCTCAAAATCGACATCGATGTCGGGCGGCTCACCTCTTTCCTTTGACAGGAAGCGTTCAAATAGCAGGGTATGTGTTTCTGGGTTAACTTCGGTGATGTGCAGGCAATAGCAGACGACAGAATTGGCTGCCGAGCCGCGTCCCTGACATAGAATCTCTTTTTTCCTGGCGAAATTAACGATGTCAAACACCGTCAAAAAATAAGGCTCATAAGCAAGATCATTAATCAGGTGCAATTCATGTTCTATTTTGTGGGTTACTGATGATGGCAAGCCTTGTGGATAGCGCGAGTGCGCTCCTTTATACACCTGCAACTTTAAATAACTGGCAGGCGTGTATCCTTTAGGTACCAGCTCGTGCGGGTATTCATAGCGCAATTCATTCAATGAAAAGCTGCACAGCTCGGCAATTTTCACTGTTTCAGCCAGGGAATGCAGCGGGTAGATCGTCGCCAGCCGCAAGCGGGAACGCAGGTGCTGCTCTGCATTCATCGCCAACGCATAACCACATTCGGTGATGGGCTGACACAGCCGTATGGCAGTCATCGTATCTTGCAAGGGCTTGCGGGATCTGACATGCATTGTGACCTGGCCAATTGCAACAACTGGCAATTGCACGGTCTCGGCTACCGCATCAACTTGTTGTTTTTGATATTCATCTGCAATTTGCATCAATAAATTCAAACCTATCCAGGCACGACCAGGAAAGTGTTGCTTCAACCAATTTGCTTGTCTCAGCAGTACATCGCTTTCTGCCGGGTAGGCTGGCACCAGTATCAACAGGCAATCTGGCAAGCCAGACAAATGCTCTAAACCTGTTGGTGGCGTGACGAAGTCCCTGGGTGTCAATAAGTAACTGCCTTTGGTTGCCCGGCATCGCCCAAGGGTGATCATTTCAGAGAGATTGCCATAGCCTTCGCGGTTTTGTGCAAGGGCAATCAGATGCACACTACTTGCAGGTGCTTCTATATCTTCCAGTTTGAAGTGGGCACCGATGATGAGATGCAAGCCCGTATTTTTTGCTGCTGTATATGCTCTTGCCACGCCAGCCAAGGAACACTCATCGGTAATGGCGAGGGCACGATAATCCAGTTTAATGGCACGTGCCACCAATTCTTCTGAATGTGATGCTCCATGCAGGAAGCTGAAATTGCTCATGCAAAATAATTCGGCATATTCGGGCAGGAAGGCACTCATGTTGATATATCCAAATGCTATCCAAAAATACCATGCAAGAACCAGACAGGCTCTTCACTTTCAGGATCATTGGCTCGCTCGCGATAAATCCAGTAGCGCACATGGCGCTTATCGACAGCGATGTAGTAATCCCGGGTTTGTATCTGCTCATTCCACCAGCCGGATTCTATGCGCTCAGCCGGAGAAACAAGTTTCAATTCTGATCCGTAATAGGGACGATGCTCGTGAATGTCCAGCGCCAGCGGCTGCGGTAACAACCAGTTGGGGCGCAAGACATAGCCTGCCAATGCGTGAGCAGGGCAGGGCGGTGGGGGTTTCTTGATGACAGAAATCCAGTGATTGGCAATATCCGCCCTATGGTCTGCATGCGGTGCCGGCTGCAAGACATTATCTTCGCCCAGACGTGCAATCAAGAGTTCAAGTAAGCGCTTATGTTCATTTTCCTGCCCACCGGGTTCAGGAAACAAGGTATAGCTTTGCGCCTCGCGCAATATGGTCTGCTTTACTTCCAACAGCATGCCGATGACGGCACTATGCAGTTTTAGCTGGCTCAACTTTTCTTTGAACAAGCTGAGTAGATGCGATTCTTGCCAGCATGCTTGTGCCAGATGCAAGTCAAACATGGTCGGCGGGATGGCCTGGCGACCACGCTCATGCAATAACTCCATGTGTATATGCGTCACTGCCAGTTGCTGCGCTGCCAGCCAGCCCAACAACTGCGCCAGCAAGCTGCGGGCAAAGATTAGTAGTGATTCTGCTTGCTCTATACGGTCTGGTAATTCCATTTTGACTTTGAATTCTGGCGCTGCGAGATACCATTCATGCACCTCGGCCTGCTCGCCATAGGCTTGATCCAGTTCTATGAGTAAAGCCTTGCCTCCGCGTCTTTGCAGGCCGGGGCGAGGCAAGTGCCGTAAATCTCTCAAGCTATAACAGGCTATGCCCTGTAATAACTCAGTCAAAGGCTGCGCCGCAGTGAGCAATTTGACTGGTAGCCTGTCCAGGCGTTGCGTTAATCGCTGCATTTTAAAAACGTGCTGTCCTCTGAGTAGTTTACGTGATGCTTCCTTGGCCAACAGCCAGGCAGCCCTGGCAACGGGGGCTATGCCTGTGGTTGCTGTATAACCCAAAATGCGCATGCTCTCTTGCACACGTTTACGCAAAGCACGTATGCCACCAAATAAACTCAGGCTTGCGCTGATATCAACCAGTATGCAATCATCTTCTGCGAGGCAGACTTGTGGTGAGTATTGCAGCAACGTAGTTGCCACCGCCTGTAATGCCAGCTTTTCTTTAATTTGATCACGTTGATAGCACTCTGCACCAGCGCACAGCATTTGCACGCCGCCCGTGCGCATGTTCAAACGTATACCCATATGATTCGCAGACTCAGACATGGACGTTACCCGCCCGTGATGGAGGATGACACTGACTTGCGTCTCTTGCTGAGCAAACAAGGGAGTGACAAAGACCTCAAGCTGGAGTAAAGGCAGGTGCACGGCTATCCACAGTGGAGGGCAAGTTACCATAGTTTGTCGCAAGTTTTTCTTTGCCTGGGTGAGCATAGGCATACAAATAAGGATGATCTGGCACATGCAATGCCAGCGGCGCATCGCGCTGGCTGCCACGGCGCTTGAGAATGCTCAGCTCCAGGCCATATTGAGTGGCTTGTACACTCAATCGCAAGGGCGCGGGAGAGGCTTGCTGCGCAGCCCGCATATCACGCATTAAAAAAAATAAAGTCTCTGAGCTTTGCGCTGCCAGATGCAAACGACGCAAAGCTTCACTACGGATGCTGGATGTCCAGAATAACAGCGCGCCACAACTGCTATTGCGCAGCACCTGCTCTGCCGCCCACAGGGCATCGACATGCTTGTTACAGCGTATCCATATCAACTGCGATGGCTGCAAGCCTGTGCTTGCAAAAGCCAATGCTTGCGGTATATAAGGCGGTGTCAACAAAGCAATGGGACGGCCATCAAGTTGACTTAAGGCGGGTTTGAGTAGACTGAGCTCGGCAGTGCCAATCTGCGGTAACAAAATCTCGGTTAATTGCCCCTGCGGCCAGCCATTTCCGGGCAGCTCAGTATTGAGTTCAGCATAACCACTGGGCAAATAGCCACCCTGACCACGCGCCAGTTGCGATGCACGCCACAATGCGGGGTGTATGTGTTCAGGATAAAGTGAGGAAGCGTAGGTCATATCGCACATACTGATTAAATATACAGTATATGTAATATATCGGGAGACTTCAAAGTTTATTTTATGGTCGGTACTACGTGACTGGAGCAAAAGAGTACAGAGAGATGAGAAAACCACAGCTTTACAAATTACTGATTGCACATACAGTTGTTTGTGATAAAGTTCGCTCCATGGACGAACGCATGGATGTCTTGATGACCGTTCCTCTATCACATACCAACCGATATGGAGATTGAATATGGCAAACCTCGAACAGTCCTTTGATACACGCTTCAGCTTGCAATTCGCCCCGACATCATTTCTGATGCGTCTGGGGCGTCGTGAAATTTTTGTCTGCCGCGACTTTAGGCAGCGCTCTTACTATGTCAATCCTGTACTGGATTGCAGTACAGGCATACAAGCTGGGCACCTGGAAATACTGATGTTCCGTAAATGGCTGATTATTTTATCCAAAGCTAATTGGTAGCAATGAGTCATGCTTAAGCTGGCTATTAAATACATTCCACAATTGAACAAATAACTCTTGGTAGCAAATATATCCGTCACATTGTTCAGATATATTTACTTCAGGAAAGTCCAGTTCTGTAAGATATCAATTTTTAGTGAATATACAATTGAACACTTAATGTCCAATTGCAAATCCTAAGCACACAAGAAATGGCCAGGGGCAGGGCATGCATTATCTGTTATACGTCACCAATGCTTATTAACATCCCTGTATTGCGCTCCAAGCTAGATAGCGTCAACAAAACTGGGTATCTTTCAGGGTATGAGCGTAGGTGCTTTTGCCCCAACGAATGAGCATGAACTGCATCACAATGATCTTGTAGAAACCATCTGGTTGTATAAGTCGATAAATTGCCCTGAGTTTAAATAAATTCAAGGGGATGACGCATGTGTATCCCTATCCCCTTACTGAAAATTATATATGTATATCAAGAACCCGTCATTGCAGCGGGGCAACCATGCCAACTGGAATTGGTGGGAATATATTCCCCCTTCATCACCAGCGTCAATGCACCAAGACTGGCACCATCTGCTACCACGGCGCTATACAAAACCGAGCTGCGCGGCCCCATGTACACACGTTTACCAATACTGACGTAATCAATTTTCATGACCCGGTCTTCAAACAAATGTGTTTGCGGGCAAGCAAGGGCGTTGATTTCGCTATATTCACCAATGCTGACGCAGTCAAACTCGGTAATATCTGTAGTATCCATATATACCCCTCGTCCGATTTTGCAACCAAGCAGATTGAATGCCAAAGGCAGCCATGGCGTACCACGCAGGTAGCGCATGAAATTCGGCACTGCAATTCCTTCATACAGATTGGTAATGCCTTCTGATATCCAAACAAAGGGCGTCCACATGGGCACGCTGCTTTTCTTGTAGCGGAAAATCAGCAACCATTTCAACATCAGGATGAAGGCAAAACTGCCCACACCATACAACAAACCTGCAACGACCAGGTAATACAAGACTTCACTCCAGCGATCATCGCCTGCCAAAGGCATCAAATCAAGAACTATGGTATAGCCAACGGCAATCACCATCGCATGCGGCGCAATGATGCGGAAAGCCTCGATCAAACCCCGACCCAGACGGCGAATTGCTGAAGGCCGGAAGGTCAGATTCTCAGGGAAACCCTTGGTTTCTTCGCGGGCAGGCAAATGGATTGCTGGAGAACCCAACCAAGTGTCACCTTCATGCATCTGCTCGTTACTTGGTGCACTGGAGTGGACACCAATTAAGACGTTTTCAGGCAAGATCGTGCCATCTGGAATATATGCGCCATTGCCAACAAAGCTGCGACGCGAAATCACCGTAGGGTGCATGCTCATCCAGCCGCAATCAATTTGCTCATCACCCAGCAATACCGCATCGGCAATAAAGGTTTCATCACCTAAAGTCAACATATCTGGGACTACACCCAAGGCTGTGGAAATCTCAGCCCCACGACCAACTTTTGCGCCCAGCAAACGATACCAGAAGGGCGCATAGACCGTTGCATATACACCGTGCAAGACGTTCAGGCTGGATTCCTGAATTTGATTGACTAACCATTTACCGCAATAAGTATTGCCATGTACGGGATATTGCCCTTGCTTTAAGGTTGGCAAAATACTCCAGCGTATACCGGCAGAAAGTAGGGCGGTGCACACAATCAACACAGCAGTGGCGGGAAAAGCCAGCAAGAAATATTTTACGAGCTGAAAGGCCACTGAGTTGCTTTGCAGTCCTGGGAAAAGTTCGGAGTTATCAAACCAGTCTATAGTCATAAAACTGGGAAAAACCGGCATAAAGAACAGCGCGCTGATCAAGAGTGAACCAAACACAAAAAACACAGTTTCACCAAGCAGGCGCAAGCGCGTAGCCTGAGGTCTTGGTGGAAAGGTCGCGGCATCAAACAAGCCCACATCTCTGGCAGGCGATCCTTTCCATATTCGGGATCTTGGTATCCGTTGTCCCTCACTCAGTGCAGATTGCCCATCAAGATGGCCGCCGGCTTCTAAATAGACATTGCCTTCCAGTACAGCATACGAGCCAACATACGCATCATCTTCCAGCGTGATTGCTCCCAAGATTAACTCGCCATGCTGTACCCTGGCATTTTCAAAATTGCTCGCATTACCTATACTGCAACGATCGCCTATGGACAACAAATCCGGCACACGCAAAGTCATGGAACCTATCACCACATCAGAGCCTATCTTTGCACCCAGGGCGCGCAACCACCAGGTGTATAAAGAAGAGCCACTCAGCATATAAGCAGGCGCCGCTTCCACTAGCCTGTCAACCAGCCACCATCGATAATATGTCCATCCCCATAAGGGATAACGCCCGGCTTTCAAACGTCCGGCAATCAGCCATTTCGCCATGATGGCGACCGCAAATTCGGCCAGGGTCAACAATAGGAAAACACCAACAGACAAGAGCACTGCTCTTGCAATAGAATCATCAGGGTCACCTGTAAAGAAGTGGTAAGCAAAAAAAGGGGCCAACCATTGCACCATGCGCATGGCCACCAACCAAGGTATGGCCACTGCCTGCCCCAGACCGCACAGCCAGCGCTTCCAACCTGGAGCAGCTACCCATTGTGACTTACTGATTGCCGTAGCGGCATCCTGGGTTTGTCCGGTGGATTCAAGAACATCCACCATCTTTGTGATGATGCGATGTGCATAAATGTCACTTATCCTGAAATAGGCAAAGCGAGGGTGTTTGCGTAAAATCGACACCAACTTTGCCGCCATTAAAGAATGGCCACCCAGGTCTGTGAAAAAATCTGATGTCCGCTTTATTGCCTGTCCAGGAAACAGGCTGGCCAAAGCTTCAAACAGCACAACCTCTGTTTCGGTTTGTGGAACATCAGAATCATTATTTGCCACCTGCTTGACCAACTCGATTTTTTTGAGCGCATTGCGGTCAATTTTGCCTGAAGTTAGCCTCGGCATTTCAGCTAAGTATTCAAACCTGGCTGGCACCATATAAATCGGCAAGACCCGGCCCAGCTCTACACGCAAGACGGCGGCATGCTGTGCAAAAGTGCTGGCATCAGAATCTGCAGGCAATTGATCCTTGACAATGAAAGCCACAATCTGATCAATCTCCTCATCCTTACGCAAAACAACAGCAACCGCACCCACGCCATTTTGTTTGGCTAGAACAGATTCAATTTCACCCAGCTCAACTCGGAAACCACGGATTTTTACCTGATCATCAGCTCGTCCCAGGCATTGCACACTGCCGTCGGGATTAAAACAAGCCAGATCACCAGTGCGATACAGCCTGGCCTCATGCGAATTCCTGGCCCAGGGATTAGGCAAGAATTTTTCAGCAGTCAGATCAGGTCGACCAAGATAGCCAAAAGCAACGCCGGGGCCGGAAATGCAAAGTTCGCCAGTTTCTCCTGCAGGCAAGAGGTGCAAACCGTTTTCAACATCGGACGCGATAACAAGCAAAGAATAATTCGGCAATGGCCTGCCTATATTGACAGCCTGACCTGCCTGTAATTGCGCCAAGCTGGCTGATACACTGGCTTCTGTCGGCCCATAAGTATTGAACATCAGTCGTCCGGGACGCGACCAACGCTTGACCAGTACTTCAGGGCACATCTCACCACCCAGATTAATCAGGCGCAGGCTATCAACTTCATGGCTGAACAAAGCGAGCAAGGTGGGGACTGCATGCAAGACGCTGATGCGGTTTTCATTCAAAGCCAGCGGCAGGGCATCTGGATCAGCCGTAATTTCTTTCGGTGCCAGCCACAAAGTTGCACCTACCAGATAACTAATCCAGATCTCTTCAAACGACATATCAAATGCCAACGAAAATCCCTGATACACACGATCATCATGTCGTATACCCAACACATGGTTTTCGCTCCGCAAAAAGTGGCAGATACTGGCTTGACTCACCAGTATGCCCTTGGGTTTTCCTGTAGAGCCAGAGGTATAGATCACATAAGCCGGGTCACTCGCTTTGACGGACTCCCGTCTTAGCATGAATTGCCCGGCGTTAATCAATACATCTTCTGCCAGCCATTTTGTGCAACTTAACTCAGTCAACTGAGACTCGAAAGTCTTGCAACTCAGCATACCAAAAGCATCTGCATCCTCAAGGCAAACCGCAATACGGTCTATGGGAGTATCCGCATCGAATGGCAACCAGGCCGCACCAGTTTTGGCGATAGCAAGTTGCATGATCAATAAATGTATGCCACGCGGTAACCACAGGCCAATAATATGTCCAGGAAGGACACCGGCCGAAATCAAGGCAAAAGCAACGCGATCCGCGTCAACGTTTAACTGAGAGTAACTGACCGACTCGCCGCCAGAAATCAATGCAATTTTATCGGGAAACGAAAGCGCGCTAGCCTCAAACAAATCGGCAAGGACTTCCTCTCTCATAAATTCAATTCTATCCTCGCCATACAAAATTTCTGGGTTTGTTACCGCAGTGCTGCTAAACGATTGCATAAAAAATCTGTAGAAAAAAGGTCACATGACAACGCAACTTTATCAGGAAAGAAAGCTCGCCACTCTTTTCATAACTCCTTAGGGTTATAAATCGCCGCTTTAACCTTATCCTGTTGCTTTCGCACCTGTGCTTTTGCACTCTTCGGGGCAATTACTATAAGGAAATGTCGACAATGAGGAAGGTGGCATTCGAAAAGTTAGCTACTGCCAGGAAATTGCTCGCTACGAAGATGCGAGAGATGGCGCAGGCATGCGACTGGAACAGCCGACTTCAGCACGTTTTGCAATCATTTTAAGAACGCCCCTTACATTTCGCATAATTTATATTATGTTAAATGTCTTCTGAAAATGATGTTAAAATTCAGCAGCCTCTCTTTCGGAAAAAGACAGTTAGCAAGATCTTTCGCACATCTTTCAATCGTCTATTTGCGTATCTTTCACAAATTTCTTAATGTGACATAGGTTGGATACAAAACTAGAACTGAGGAAGCGCCGCTCGTGAGGGACGCATCCGCCCAAAGATGCGCCTGTTCCAGTTATTTCCAGGCGCTGTGGCGCCATGGCTGAACTAAAAGCGGCCACCTGCCAGTACATCTATCGCATACAGTTCTGCGAAAAAAGTTACTTGCAGCCCTCGTTCTTGGACCGCGTCTGAACCGGTACTGCATTGCTTCTTGTTTCTATTGCAGGCAACTAGCGGTGCGTCAATGTTTCGTTATGCAAAGCGCGTAAAGCCATCGGCGCTCCAGTCTTCGCTGCCAACGCCATGGTGGACACAAAACAGTCCTTCTGGATCGTATTTTGATTTGATAGCCCGCAATGTCGAATAGTTCTCTCCCCAATATTCCTTTTGCCAGGCGCTGTTAAAGTAGTTGCTCTCTGGAACATACGAACCTGAATTTGGGGCAATCTTGCGCAATTCAGCAGCAGCCAAATCGATGTCTCGGGCTACTCTGCGTGCGGCAGCCAGATCTACGGCCGTTCGCGGAAATCCCGGATAGGCTGGGGGCCTTTCTCCTTCGGCGATGATCACGAGCGTAAAGGCGTCGACGACCGCTGGATTTGTAGTGGTCTGTAGTACGGCAGCACGAACGTCAGATGGTGCGCCTGCCAAACCTTTTCCGATATGGAGTCGGACCATCTGGTGGCGGCTTGCAGCAAACAGTGCGTCTGCAAGAGACTGCTGCCTGTCCGCCTGCAGTAACGATGCGGGTAGCCAAAGCGAGTCGTAACCGTGCAAGAAAATACCGACCTCGCCCTGATCACTTTTCCCCCAACCATGATGTTTGGGGACGCCTTCACGGGTATCCCGCTCCATTGAAGAACTTTTGTCGAGGTCCCACCAGGCCCGCGCGTCCCAGGCCCATGCACCAAGCGGCGACAAAACGGCAAAATCATCAGGCGATGCTGTAACCCAATCGAAGAATGGCTGCCATATCGCGAGTACATGCTTAGGGTCCAGCCCCTGACTAATCATGCCGAGTTCCAAGACGTTGTCTGATTCGAGGTGAACATGCTCGCCCCAGTGCTGATTAAACAAAGTCTCATGATAGAAGGCAATGAAATGAGCGATAAGGCGCGTGAACGCTGCGCCTGATCGCGCTTTGATTTTTCCCCACGCGCCACCGAAAAACAGGGGCAGATCGTGGGTTCGCAATGTGACTCTGGTGATCACTCCGAACGTGCCGCCGCCTCCACCTTTGAGCGCCCAAAACAGATCGGCATCGTTGAATTCGTTGACTATGCGCACCTGGCCATCTGCGGTGACGATTTCGGCTTCAAGCAATCCCGCAGCTGCTGTGCCGAAACCCTTTGAAAATGAGTTAAAGCCACCACTTTGCACCAGTCCGGCGACACCGACCGTCGTGCAGCTGCCGCCCTGAACGTAACGCCCACCTTCCGTCGTTACGGCTTGGTACAGGTCCATCCACATGGCACCAGCACCTGCACTGACGGCCGGAACGGGCGCGGCGTGGCCGGAGCCCCCTTGGACGACGAATGCATCGTGCAACGTGACCTTGTTCATCGCGCGCGTCCAGATCAGCAACGAGTCGGGCGCGTTTGACGTGCCCAAATAGCTGTGCCCGCCACCCTTGACAGCAAGGCGTAGCTTGTTCTTCCGTGCGAAGGTGATGCCGGCGGCTACGTCACTGGAATCTCGCGCCTGAATGGCATACTCGCTCGGTCTCGGTGTCCACGCATCGAGCCATCCTGAATTTTCAGTTCCTGCTGGCTGGTCGCCTATCCAGTACGGATTCCCGACATGCTTGAGCGCGTCGAGACAAGCTACGCCATCTGGTTCGGTCTGACATGCGTGAAACAAGGACTGGACTTTTATCAAACTGCCGCCGACATCGTTGTTCAACTTTGCCCATTTTGCAGCGTCTGGCCACGCAACATCAGTGGGCCGCACCCGCTGGTAAGGTAACTTTGCCGACAGGCTGGAACCAAATGACAGCTTCAACGGCGGCAGAGTGGTTGCCGCAGCCATCGCTAACGAAGATAGGAAATTTCTTCTTTTCATGGGAAAGATTCAAATAACGAATGCTGGCAAAGATACTAAATTTTCTCCTTCCCCTAAAGACAATTGTGGCGAACCGGGCGCTGTGTGGGGCGAACCGGAATGATGTGCTCCCTAGCAGTGGAAACGCAGCATACGATCTGCGATACGTCCGGCGGCGGTCAGATGCAGATAATGCTGATTCGCGACGATGGGATGCAAGTCGCATTATAATTTCTGCAATTGCATGACAAGCAAAATTTCTAATTTTGTATTTTCACTACTTTTCAAGTGCAGGAATGCCAGCAAGAACGACAGACTTGAGATCCGAGGGAAAAGCAGAGCCCTCTTTCTTGGCTGAAGCAGCGATCAACGGCTTGATAGCGGTTCCCGAAGACTAATGTTAACAAACGGCAAAGAATCACGATAAAAAATGGGCCGCAAATTTCGGCCCATTTCAATGTACAGTGACTAATACTAAAACTTACTCAGCACCCATTTCCTTGATCAGGCGATCTGCCTTGTCAACATGCTTCATTTGCCACAGCATATAGCGCAGGTCAACCTGAATGGAGCGTGTATTGGCCTTGTTGTAATCCCAATCAGAGATAATGGAATCCAGCGTGCCATCAAAAGCCAATCCTATGAATTCACCCTTGGCATTCAATGCTGCCGAACCAGAATTGCCGCCCGTGATATCCATTGTCGCCAGATAGTTCACAGGTACAGTCTTGAGTTGCGGATCTACATATTTCCCAAAGTCCTTCGCCTTGATTGCCGCCAATTGCGCTGCAGGGGCATTGAAATCGCCTTTGCCAGTTGCCTTGGGTGGAATGCCGTTGATGGTTGTAAAGGCATTCCAGGCCAAGCCGTCGGCCGTACCATGGTCACGACCAGTAACCTTGCCGAAGGTGACGCGCAATGTGCTGTTGGCATCTGGATAGACAGCCTGACCTTTGCTTTTCATGAAGGCAATTTTTGCCTTCATGTAGCTGCCATAAGCTTGCTGGATTTTACCTGCCAGCTCCTCATCGTCCGCTTCACGCTTCAGGCTACCCTCATACATCGCGACCGCTGCTTTGATAAAACTGTCATTACTGGCTTTGAAGTCTTCCGGCTTAGCATTCAGCCATGTAGTGCGCACCGCTTTATCACCGAGTTTGCTGCCAGCATACAACGTGTCGAGCAGAGATTTCAATTCTGCTTCTAGCATGCCATCCTTGATGCCAATAGCAGCATCAAAATTGGCATTGCGTTCAGCTTTCGGCTGTGCAGCATATTTGCTAAGACTGTACAAGACCAGAGCTTTGTCGACTTGTTCATCGTAGCTGCGCTCTACCGCGTCGATGCCTGCCTTGAAGCGTGGCAAGTCACGTATCTGGAAACCAGCCTTGCGCTCTGCATCAGCTTTTGTAGATTCATTTGCCAGACGATATAAGCTACGTGCTGTCCCCAGGAAGCGTGGTGAAGAATTTGCCAGGTAGAAGTCGCGTTTGCCAAGGGCGTCGCGTTCGGCGATCAACTTCTCAACTTGCTCAATATCAGAAGCAAACTCTTTATTGCGCCCAGGATTGCTGTTGATCCAGGCTTTCAGTTCATCATGCTCTTTGGTTTTGCGTGCCAGGAAGTCGCTTCCAGCATAACTATCCAGCATACCCTGCCGATTTTTATAGTAATTGTTGATGCCGGCAACCATGCCCGCATATTTGAGTTTAGCATCAGGATTATCCTTGGTCTCTTTTGCGATAATAGCCAGCATATCGCCAGAGTTTTTCACAAAAGCCGGATAGTTCCAATCAAAAGTATATGCAACTTCTGATGGCAAACGATGGCGATTGGTGCGGCCTGGGTATCCCAGCACCATGATGAAATCGCCATCCTTCAAATTATCCTTGGCCATTTTCAAATGATGCTTAGGCACATAAGGCACATTGTCTTTGCTAAATTCGGCAGATTTGCCATCTTTGCTGACATATGCGCGGTAAAAGCCATAGTCGCCTGTGTGACGTGGCCACATCCAGTTATCGGTGTCGCCACCAAACTTGCCCACGCCTTCAGGTGGCGCATGGACCAGACGTACGTCCTTGATTTCCAATTGCTTGATCAGGTAAAACTCCAAGCCACCATAATAAGGATAAACATTGCAGCGATGGCCGACATCTTTTTCGCACTCGGCAACGATGGCCTTGGACGCCTTTTCTATCGCATCTACGCGGCTCTTACCATTTAGTCTGGCCGTATTCTTGTCAATAATTTTGTCGCTGACATTAAGCACGTCTTTGGTGACCATAATGCGCGAACCAGGAGAAGCAGGTAACTCCTCTCCCAGGCTATTCGCCAGAAACCCATTGGCCAGCAAGTTGCGTTCTGGCTTTGAATTGTGGGCAACACTATTGTAGACGCAGTGGTGATTGGTAGCGACCAAACCTTGTGGCGAGACAAAAGAAGCTGAACAACCGCCCAGACTAACGATGGCTCCCATAGGGAATTCAGTCAACTTGGTCAAATTTGCAGGGTCCAGTTTCAGGCCAGCAGCTTTAAGTTGCTTGGCAACTTGTGGCAATTGCTGTGGCATCCACATGCCTTCATCTGCGCTAGCTAACTGGCAAAGGCTCATGACCGCCAGCGTGGTAAATGTTTTTTTCATCATGTTGTTATAAAAAGATGTGAAAATTATGGGTGATTTCCCTCGGCACGCTTATAAGGCAAGCCTGAAGCGCGGCTAGTTTAGTCTGAAAATCTAAAGGAAAGTTCAGTATTTTATGCAATTTTCTGCCATCTGCAGAATTTTGAGGCCAGCTCGTCTAGACATTTTTGACTTTCACACTGAAACTAGTCAGCATTTTCATTCTCAGACACAGCTGCAGTTGTAGGTTTGATTTGCAGTTCCAATTGTTTTTCTGCCTGCCTCGCGGCACGTTCCGCAACCAGCTCCGCATGTAGTGAAATAATCTTGTCTGCGGCGATATGCAGCTGCTTCTGGACTTCTTCCCTCTCAGTTTTGATAGAAGATAGATGACTTTGCAATATTTCTAGACGCCCTCTTTCTGAACTCAACTCCTTAAGCATGAAGTCCCGGCTCTCGTTAAGTGCAGACAAATTGCCTTGCAGGCTGCCTATTTCTTGCCGCAAACTGCCAATATCATCATGCTTGATGAGCAATTCTTTTTGGTGATTTTTAATCAGTTCTGCCATCAAGCTTCGCGCCTGATCCAGTTCTTTTTGCAGCTTACCTGACTGCTGTCGCTCTCTGTCAATCTCCATTAATGCGCGCTTTTCTGAGGCATTAAATCTTTCCTCCGTCATCTGGGATACCTGCCGCTGTTTTTCCAACTCCAAAGTGAATTCGAGACTGCGTTCTTTTAGCTGAGATTGACAATTGATTATTTCCGCTTTTCCTGCGTCTAACTGTGAGGCAAGTCCCTCATTCTTTGTTTGCAGCGCAGTGATGCGATGCTCCAGATCCTGAATGATCGCTTCAGTCGACTTCAACTTAAGCAAATTAGCTTCCATTGCTTTATTTGCAGCCTGCTCCGACATTTCTGCGGCTTCTTTTGCGGCCTTAGCTTCAACAAGTTGCTCAGCAACTTCTGAGCGGTAAGTCGTCAGCGATTCCTGTGCCTGCCCCATTGCTGTCATCCAAAGGCTAACAGCCATTTCTGCAGTTGCCTGCTTCAAAGCCTCAGGCAAATCCGGGTGCTCTATCCTGACCCGGCTTTTTTCACGCAAGACTTCCCAAAAGCGATTCAAAGCCTCCGCCGGTGCCGACATGCTGCCTTTTCGCACCAATTGATAGAGTTTGTTAGCCGTTGGCGTGACGCCATAGCGAAAGAACATGGCTATGCATACTTCCCTATACAGATCTTGAGTTTGCGGGAATTGCTCGCGCAGCGTCTCAATATCAGCCAAAAGCATACGTTCATTTTGTGCGGGCGTATCCATAGCATCCTTTCATTATTTTAGTTAATAATACTACGTATTACGTAAAATATACAACGTCAATTAAAATACATGTGACATTACTTTTATAATGTCACTATAATTTGATTGGTAGTCAGAAATGCAGATTTTCAAACACTCACGATCCTCTTTCACTAAATTAAATGGATATCGACAATTCACCCGCCTTGACAACCCTGGAAAATGTATTACTGCTCACAGATATGGATGGAAGTCATGGCAGCAATCGTGCAATGGGTAACCGACCACAAATCAAGGCCGCGAACGACGTTGATGCGATCAAGGCCTGGCTGGCGCGCTTCTGGGATACAAAGACGACTTTTGATAATTATCGAAAGGAGGCTGAACGCCTGCTTTTATGGTCGACCATGCAATTGGGCAAGCCGCTGTCTTCTTTGACACATGAAGACTGGCTCAGCTATCAAATTTTTTTGGCCAATCCACAACCAGCTAGTCGCTGGGTGATGCGAAACAAGCGCAAATTCCCCCGCAATCATCCTGAATGGCGACCATTTTCAGGGCCACTCTCGCTTGGCAGCCAGCGCCAGGCAGCTGTTATCTTGAATGTGATGTTTTCTTGGCTGGTGAATGCGGGTTACCTGGCAGGCAATCCACTCTCCTTGTCACGTCAACGTGCCAGAAAAGCCAGGCCACGTATCACCCGCTACCTGGAAGAAGATTTGTGGCTGGAGGTTAAGCAGACTATAGAGTCCATGCCCAGAGAAACTGCTCGTAATCGCGAACAGTATTACCGGCTGCGTTGGCTTTTTTCGCTTCTATATTTGTGCGGACTCAGAATTTCTGAAGTCATCAGCAATACTATGGGCAGTTTTTTTTGTCGGCGCGACAAAGATGGTCTGGAGCGCTGGTGGCTGGAAATTTTAGGCAAAGGTGATAAGCTCAGAATTGTGCCAGCTACGAATGAATTGATGATGGAACTGAGTCGCTACCGCCAATCCAAAGGATTAACTCCCCTACCCTTGCAGACTGAGACGATCCCTCTGCTATTACCTATAGGCAGCAGGACCGACGCCATGACGCGCGGCGCCCTGCATGCCATTGTCAAAAAAGTATTCCAACAAACTGCTGAACGATTAAGGCAGCGCGGTGAACAATTTACTACATTTGCCGACCGGGTTGAGCAAGCCTCTGCTCATTGGCTGCGTCATACCGCTGGTTCGCATATGGCGAATAATGATATTGATCTGCGGCATGTGCGGGACAACCTTGGTCACGAATCACTAAGCACGACCAACAATTACCTCCACTCAACAGACGACGCTCGCCATCGTGAGACAGAAGCCGGACATAAGATTGACTGGTAAAAAACAGATCCTGACAGCATATCTGCCTTGCTTCCACCAGGAGAATTAAACGGACCATGTGCAATTCAAGCCTCAAACCTTCGTCATCGCAAAGCATTACTAACTACAGTATTTTCCTGAGTGCGTCCCTAAGCTCTGACAGTTTTGGCGGCTTACTCAACACGCAATCGACATGTGAGGGTGAGTCACCATCTTCAACCAATCGTTGGCCCCAGCCAGTCAGCATAATAATTGGGGTATCGGGTGACAACTGCTTGATCGAACTGGCAAGTTTGCGGCCATCTATATATGGCATGCCTAAATCCGTGATGACAACAGAGAATGAATCTCCTTGCTCATGTGCGGCATTAAAGGAATCTATGCCGGCTTGCCCCCCATCAGCTGAGATAACGCTGTGACCATCAATTTCCAATATATCCCGCAACGACTTTAGCACCATGGGGTCATCATCAACGACCAGAACGCGTCTTTTTGTAGGAATGGCGTCTGGTGCGGGCAACCGAGCCACCTCGCTCACTGTGGCAGGCACCAGGAAGCTCATGCGCATGGTTGTGCCTTTGCCGATCTCGGTCAATATTTCTATATGTGCACTATGTCTTTCAATCATGCCGTAAACCATAGCAAGGCCCAGACCCGTACCTCGCTCACCTTTGGTCGTGAAAAAAGGTTCCAGGCAACGGCGCTTGGTATCATCAGACATGCCCACGCCTGTATCGCAGACATCAATATTGACCTGCTTTACAATAATTTCTTTTGATGATCCAGACCAATCTTGCACGACACTGGTACGCACAGTAAGTCCGCCTCCTTCTGGCATGGCGTCAACTGCATTGAAAATCAAATTGGTCAAAGCCTCTCTGATTTCGCCATGCACTCCCATGATATCCGGCAAATCCGGGGCAAGTTCTGCATGCACATTAATCACGATGCCACGTTGTTGTGGCATATCACTCCACCGGGCGCGAGTCAGGTCTATAACTTGCTGCACGAGACTGTTCACATCGACTGGCAGTAACGTTAATTGAGGCGCTCGTTGGCGGTAAAATTCCCGCATTCTGGCAACGGTTGCCGCTACATCATCTATGGCGCGAGAAATGACTTCAAGATAATTTCTGCCTTTTACACTTAGATTTTTTTCTGTCTCGAGTAAGGACTCCGCATACAGAGCGACGGGAGAAATCGCATTATTGATGTCATGTGCAATACCACTCGCCATCTGCCCAAGTGCGCGCAAACGTTCTTGCTGCATGATGGATTGCTGGGTCTGGCGCAAATCATCATAAGCTTGTTGCAATGCTGTGTACAGTTGCGCCTGATTTGCAGCCAGCGCGACATGCTCACTCAATTGTCGTAAAAATTCGCACTCACCACTATTAAAGCTGTGCGACTCTCGCTTGGCGACAACCAACACCCCAAAAACGGTGCTTTCTGCTCGTAATGGCGCCATCACCAACGCACTCAGACCGCCGGCCGCCAACCTACGCGGGAATGGGAAATCAACTTTGCTGATGTCAGCTTCATAGACAAGCTGACCACGCACGCAACGCGACAAACCATTTTCATCAATGGAAACCTGGGTATTTTGTGTCATCGATAATTCTTGAGCCAGACATTCACTATGCAAGCCTACACTAGTGACCACCAGAAGATTTAGCTCTTGGTTATACAAGCACACGCAGCTAAAATCGACTGGCAAATGATCTTCAAGGCTACGTATCACTACTTGGAAGATACTGCGTAAATCCTGACGCTCGCCTATGGAGCGGGTAATCTGATGCAGCAAGTTCAGACGCGCAAGCTGAGCCTGGGCTTTTTTCTCTATTTGCTGGCGTTCTATAATTTCCGCCTGCAGTGCTTCATTGATATCTGCAAGAGAATCGCGCGATACGGTAGTCAGCTTAAGCTTCTCTGTCATGCCATCGAAAGCCCGAGCCAAATCACCTATCTCATCCTGACTTTGAAAGCGCAAGGAAAAATCAAGATTCCCTGCACCAACGATGGCCGTCCCTTCTCGTAACTTTTCCAGTGGGCGACTGACACTTCTCAAGGTAATATAGATCGTAACAGTGACGACCAGTACGACAATGCCCCCAAACAGGATTACGGCATTGAATGCCCGCTGCTGCGCATTCAATGCGCCGATGCGGCTTTGTCCGGACAAATTCAGGGCAGCAGATATCATCGCCTGCGTTTTGTTGGTGATTTGGCCCAACAGACGGGATTCCAACTCTTCCAGTATTTCGGCCTTGTCACGTTCACGCAGCAGTTCATAGTGATTGTTGACCAGTAGGGTAAACAGTTTCTCTATATTCTCATTCGCGTTTCTTAACTCTGAAATGGTTTCCGTATCCGCCAAATCAGTAAACTCTTCAGTGCCAGCTAGTCGTTTGGATAACGAAGTACTACGCAACTGCCATTGCGCCCTGGTACGTTCATCATGACGTAATGCGTACTCAAGGGTCAGGTAGCGCAATGAGGTAACGGCCTGCAGCAACTCGCCTGCAGCTTCATTTTTTGCAATTTCCCGCTTCATCTGCAAGGTAGTGGAAAGCAAAATCACCACGATGACAGCAACGATTGCCAAAGAAATTAATTCCGCAAATTTCAGGCGAGTTGAAATTTTCACTTTGGAATCTCAGTGTATGATAGTCACCGCAGCTGGCTTGATTTTTTCCATACCATCCAGATAAACATAATCAAGGTAATTTGGAATTTCCGTTTTGTTAGTCAGTTTGTTCTTGATTGCCCATCTTGCCTGATCTTCCAAAGCAAGCAACAATCCCTGATCAAGACCAACTTCAAAGCGGTATGTAGCCCAAGCCGCTTTCTGATCCTTGGTATCGGTCTTCTTTCCGGACTCGTGCAGAGCGCGGGCGGAGTCTGGCATGTCATTGCAATACTGGCTACCTTGATCCAAGGCGCGCAATACTTTTTTGATCGTTTCTGGCTGACTGGAGATGTAACTGCGCATGCCTACGACATTGTATAAACTCTCATAGACATCCTTGCCGTAAAAAGCAACACCATTGCTACCCAGCCGTGTCAGCATAGTATTCAAGAATGGCTCCCACGATGCTACAGCATCAACCTCACCACGTTCTATGGCATCGGCAAATTCCTCTGGTTTATAGTTGATCATGGTGACGTCCTTTACCGACAATTTTTGCCGATTCAGGAAGGCGCTCAAAGTGAAATGACCTGAAGTACTAAGCGTAACGCCTACACGCTTACCTTTGAGATTTGCCGGCTCAAGTATCCCCCTGTCCCTACGCCCTATAATACCGTGGTCTTTTTCAGTCTTGAATATGGTTGCGATTACAGAGACAGGTCTTTGATCGAGGCCTGCAAACATGACAGGAATATCTGCTACTGTTCCCAGATTTGCCTGCCCTTGCAACACAGCCTCCATGGCCGCTTTGCCACTGGAATGTGATTGGATGAGTACGACAATTCCCTCTTTGGCAAAGAAGCCTTTTTCCCTGGCGGCAGTAATTGAGCAAGTTCCTACATACTCTGTATTGGTGGCAATGATAACTTGTTCAAGTGGCGACGCTGGGATTGATGGCGAACGCTTCGTCCAAAAATAAGACAGACTAAGCATGAGCGTCGCGACAAAAAGACAAGCACACCAGACCAGGATGTGCCTGAAATTGAATTGCCTGAACTTCGCTCCGGCCATACTGACTCTCCTTTTCAGTTTTTCAAGTACCGTTCTTTCAATACCAGAACTGTGCGAGAGCTGCAATCAATGCCATAAATTTCTACTGACAAAAAAACTGGATTTATATTGCCACGAGCTATGTAACTGATAGCACTTTCACCTAAGAAGTGACGTGAAGTATTGACTTTTATTCTAGTTCTTTTAGCAAATTTAAGCAAGCCACAGCAGTCTTATTGTCAGCATCTTCTTCTTCGTGCCAAGCTGAAACGGATACCGCAAGCAACTCTAATTGGCGCAGATACTTAAAAAGCGAAGATATCTCCTTTGCAGACGGGCCTTGCCCGACATGATACTTTAATGCGGGCAGATCTGTGCTGTCATCGATTACATCAGTATCAAAATGCAGATAGATGTTTTCATTTGGCGACAGATATCTATGGATGTCATCGATTTTGCAAGTAAGGATTCTTGAACTTTCCAGCGCTTCCTTTTCTCTAGGATCAAGATCACGGGCGTCAGATAGAATTATCCGTTCTTCTGGATAAGGTGCAACACCGATTTTTTCTATAAAAGCTCCAACAGAATTGCGACAGTCTTTACGCCTGTCTAATTTCCCTACTAGCATGGCTAAGGGCATACCACCCAGATATTTGGTTTGGGTCGTAGCCCAGGTATGAAAATCCCCATGAGCATCCAGCCACAAGATTCTGTCAGGTTGCTTCCCTACTTTCTGCAAACCAGCCAACACTCCCAGAGTGGCAAAACAATCTCCAGCAATGCAGACTGGTTTTTCACCCATCTTAATGGCTTGCTGCACCCTGTTCGAGAGGGACGCATAGATATGGCCCATTCTGTCCAGTTTTTCGTTAGCGTCGGTAATTGATGCCTCTTGAAATTCTGGAATGGTAACAATTTCCCACGGATGCGTACTAACATCATTGACACGACCAAGACCATCCCGTCTTTGCCCAGTCAAAAATGGAATGAGCAAATGCGTGTTCATAACCAAGTGTCAGGGCTCATTTGATAAGCCAAATCACCCATCATGTTTTTGACCTCACTTCTGCCTCCCAATCTCAATAAACTGTCTTCACGCTTTTGCCATCGTCTTATTTTTGGCGCTTCAGTTGCCATGGTCACCGGAAAAGCAGGCAAACCAGGCATTTCGCGCAATCCAAGATAGGAAGTTATTTTTTTTATGACAACTGCTGGTTTCGATAAAAACTCTTCAAAAGAAACTGGCAGCGTTTCGACCCGACTGGCAAGTATGGTTTGATGGGCAGATAGCCATTGATTAAGACAAACATCCTCCAAACTAGCATTGATGTATTCTCTCCAGTTGGGTGGCAAATCAAATTTCCACCAACGCTTGCCGAAGCCAACGTGATTAGAATAACCCTTGATTGCTAAATTCACGCCTGCAGGTTCTAAATCGCGCGAAAAGAAAGCAACTGGAGACAACCAACCATCCATCAGGCCATTGACTGACTGCGCATAGCCCCTGGTCAGATGCAGATACTTGATTTGCGCATTCGGAAACAATTGCTCATAAATACCCAGTCTATATACATCTGGAGGCGTCTTAAAGAGCAAGGTTTTCTCTCTTGCATCGCCAGCCCTGAATCGCCGTCGGTAATGACGCGGCAATACAAATGGTGGCTCTTCCAATTTCATCGCTTCATTGAAACAATGGTTTGCAGCCGGACTTTTTTTCCCATCGTAATAATCAAGTCGCCAAGTCTCACTCTTAAAAATCCTGGAGAGTATGAGGTCCTGCAACATTGCCTCTCCTTGAATTTGTTGCTCCTGAGCTTGATCAAAAACGGCATCCAGATCCAACAAGAGTTTGCTGTAAGCGTCTGCGTTAGAAAACAAGCTTGGAAATTGCAATAGCAAGCGTTTTTCCCATCTACTCCGGAGAAAGTCGTACTCAGGATAGCCAACAGCAGGTAAGGTCATATCATCGAAGATATTATCCAGTAATGCATCCCGATTATCCAGATGGCTAAAAGCGTCACTATCCGAATTACGTCCAAAACCATTTCTGGTCAAGGCAAGAAATGGTTCCATCTCCCCATCCAAAGAAGCAATTTCAGGATGAGTAGATAAAACACTCTTCAATAGGCTGGAGCCTGATCTTGGCGCAGTCAGTATCACCGCCACATGTTTGACCTGTGCAGCGAAATCGGAGTGCGCTACCTGGCGCAGTTCGTTGATGGTATCGATGATATCCATCTTTACACCGATTGCTGTACTCGCCTCATCAAGAAGGCGTAAAACTTTCTGGTTTCAGCCTTATCAGCAGTAGTGCTGGCCATTGTTTTGACAGTAAACCCAGCTGCCTTTGCCAATGCCTTGATCTCAGCAATAGCACCGAAATTGGATTGTGCAAAATAGATACGCCCCCCAGGTTTCAAATGTTTATTCACCTCAGCAAAAAACTGGGTATTCGTTTTGAAATCAGTATCCCATTGAGAGCTGGCGACGACATCTGGCGCTGGTTTGTTGCGAAAAGGCAGATTGGCAGTAATCACATCAAACTGCTCGTCTTTGAGGGCTTTAAAAAGGTTAGATTTTTTAACCGTCATCAACTTATCAAAACCGTGCAGTTTGGCATTATATCTGGCGCTTTTAATTGCTGCTGGATTGATATCGATCGCAGTGACTTTGCTTGCCCCGGCGTAGCAGGCAAAAATAGCGATGACACCTGAGCCAGTACCTACGTCAAGCACACTATCACCCTTATTGATTTTAAAATTTCGCACTAGGGGCTGGCTATCAGTGAAAGGCCAAAATGTTTCGGGAAAAACCAGAAATTCTTTTCCCAAATACCTAACAGTTTTACCGGTAGGTGCGATTGCTTTAAACGCCTTTTGCCTGTTTTTTTGCCAGCGATCTATGTGTGCAAGGCTAGGTGCAGAGGTCTGTTCCATGGCTATCCCCTTCAAAAAGTGACGACAAAAATACCTAAAATAAAACCCTTCTCGAACATGGTTGTACTAGCAAATTCACATACCTTAAGTCATTTTTTACTCGCTGCGAACTCCAGTGCGCTATTGATCGCAAAACTAAACTGCTCGATATCGATCGGTTTGGTGATATATGAATAAAAACCAGCGACGTTCCCCCTTTCAAGGTCCGCTTGCATCGCATTTGCCGTGACAGCAATGACAGGGATGTGTGCAGTCCTGGGGTCATCATGCAAAAAACGACGGGTTTCTATGCCATCAATACCTGGCAAGTTAATATCCATTAAAATCACGTCAGGCAAGTGCAGACGTGCTTGCTCTATACCTAGCAAGCCATCTGTTGCTGTCAGCAAAGCCACGTCAGAACGCAGACGCATCAGTTCTGCGACCAACCTCAAGTTGGTAGGATTGTCTTCAACATACAACAGAGATTTGTGTGTTTTTGCCTTGTCTGGAGCTGCCGTCTCGTACACCAGCGCCTTGGAAGTCTGCTGCCAGCCTGAAGGGCTGGTGGTGGCAGCTCCAGGAAATTTAACCCAAAATGTGCTACCTACACCTACTTGACTATGTATGCCGATGCTGCCTTGCATCGCCTCCACCAAATGCTTAACCAGAGATAAGCCTATCCCAGTGCCCTCTTCATTGAAAACTTCCCTTCCAAGGCGATTAAAAGGTTGAAAGATGGTTTCCAATTGCATTGCACTCAGTCCTATTCCTGTATCTATGACCTGGATGCAAACAATATTGTCAGCAGCCATATGCGCCGCAACATTGACTTTACCGTTATCACGGTTGTATTTGATTGCATTCGACAAGAGATTGATCAGGACCTGCTTAAGGCGAATACGATCAGCATGCACTTGTAAGCAAGTAATATCTTCAAAGGCAACACTGACCCTACATTTCTGTGCCACAGGTTCTATCATTGTGCGGCACTCTACAAAAATCTCGTCAAGTGCGATTGACTCGATAGACAAGTTCATTGCACCAGACTCCACTTTTGCCAGATCAAGAATTTCATTAATCAGCGTCAGCAAATGACTTCCCGCTTCTTCTATATGCTGAGCAAACTCTTTTTTTTCATCCAGGTTGGTTTGCAAGCTTGGTGATGCCAGGATTTGAGCAAAACCAAGTATGGCATTCAACGGCGTGCGCAATTCATGACTCATATTGGAAAGGAAAGTCGACTTCGCTCGATTGGCTATGTCTGCTTGCGTTCTCGCGTGCTCAAGGTCTTTGTTAAGAGCGACCAGCTCTATCGTATGCTCGCGTAACTGGAGTTCTAGTTTGGCATTTGCCATGCGCAATTGCCGCGTCTCCATAGCACGGGCCAACACAGGCAAAATTGAGGAAATCTTAAAAGGTTTAATGATGTAGTCAAGCGCACCTACCTTCATCGCCTTGACTGCGGATGCAATACTGCCTTCACCAGTCATAACTATGCATGCCAGGTCTGGATCAATATTGCGGGCCGCCTCGACCATGGCAATGCCATCAAGACCAGGCATCATTAAATCTGTCAGCATCAAGTCAAAGTTGTTGTCACGCAGGCACGAAAGTGCTTCAATGCCATTTGCAAAACCCATAGTCACATAGTTATGATCACGCAACAGGTCACATAGTGCATGCAAATGTGCCGTTTCATCATCAACGATCAAAATGCGTGATTGCATTTGGGATAATGTCATTTAAACTCCTGGCATTAGCTGAACGCTCCTGGCACCTGCAAATGAGCAACCAATTCGGCAAACCGTGCTCAGACATTGCTCAAAGACTACAATTATTTGCGAAGCCCACGTCATTCTGTAAGCATATTAGCATTTTTTATAGAAAATAATAAAAATTAAGCAATGGCTGAGAAAATACTGAAGATTTGCTCAACATGTGCCCACCCACCTGCGTCATGCTTTAGAAAGGAGCACACGCGAGCTGCAAGATACTGCCTCGGATATCGTGGTGCCCACGCAGGTGGAGTCCGAGGGAACGGGCCAAAAACCTGAGCGTCACTCACTTGACTATCCATACAATGCCCTGCGAACCTAGCCATGCAAGGTTTCTCATCCATTCAATTAACTAAAAACATGTCCACACATTCGTGAGAGCACGCCAAAATGCGGAGGGCCTTGCACAAAAAAAATTTGCAAGCTCTTGGCTATCGTAGCGCTACTGTGTGACGTCCTTTGGATGAGGTGATGCCGACTCTGCCGTGTTAAGTGCAGTGAAAAAAATGATGAACTCTCTGGATGGCTCGCGAACAGGCATCAGGTTTGGCGATAAAATCTGATGCTAAGCTCAGATATTGACATGTCGGATCAAATCGCAACTACATAAACCTGACAGCGTAAACAGGTGGCAAATTGCCTGATATTTGATACCAATCATCGCCCTCGTTTTCGCTGGCCCACAGATTACCAGTAGTCGAAGCCATCAGTAGGTTCGTGCCATGTTCTGAAACAGCAAGACCATGACGATAAACCAGATCATAACAATCTTGCTGAGGCAAACCTTTTCTCAACGACTCAAAAGTGTTACCACCATCCTTAGTGCGCGTGACAGTCATCGCACCATGCAAGGGCACCCGTTTTTGATCAGCCACGGCAGGCACAAACCAGGCAACGTTGGGGTTGCGAGGGTGGGCGGCTACAGCAAAACCAAAGTCTGGAATTCCTTCAGGCAAATGCAACTGCTGCCAGCTTGCTGCATCATCTTCACTGCGCCATATGCCATTATGGTGCTGGCACCATAAAACATGACTGGCAAATTTGCTGCGGGTGATAAGATGCGGATCCTGGATATTTTGCTTGTCTGCCAGGTCAGGAGGCATATAAGCGGCGTGCATACCGGAAGCGGATAATATCCAGTTCTTACCGCCATCTTCAGTTTTCCAGGCACCACCACAGGAGACACCCAGCAAAATATGCTGGGGATTGCGCGGGTTGACGCATATCGAATGTATGCCTGGCGTATCATAACCACCGCCCATCCATTCCTTGCGCTCCTCCCTGTCCCACAGACTGCGCACCAATTCCCAGCTGTTGCCACGGTCTGACGATCGGAACAGACCGCCTGGCAAGGTCCCAGCCCACAACACGCCTGGCTCTTCACTGCCACCGGTCTCCAGTGACCAGACAGCCTTGAGCTTCCATTCGACATCGTCATCTGTCTTGGCATGTTCAGGGTAGGCTGGGACAGCAATCTCAGTCCAGTCATCGCGACCCTCATCGCGCCTATGCAGTTTTACACCAAAGTGTCCCAGATTCAATGCTGCATAAACAGCGCCATCGCGCTTGTCATGCAGGCACATACTCACGGGTTCGCCCAGAAAACTGATCTGATCCAACTTCCAGCTGCCATCAATATGGATCAATTCAAACAAACCCTTGCGGGTTGCTACCATTGCTTTCATCATTAGCCTCCTGAAAGAGCCTGCAAGACATATACCTGGCTATTTGAACCCAAAGAATTGCGCAAGCCACTGCGCTGCATGACACGCTTGCCATCGATAAATACTACTACATGAAAACGCAGATCATTCTGTTCGTCGAGAATATAGCCACGTAAAGTGGGATTGACCTGGAATGCTGCTTCCAGCGCATCGCGCAAATTGTCAGCCGTGGTTTCCACTTCAGGAACTTCAGTAAAACGACTGAGTTGCTGGGTGAAAATCAGCCTGGCCATGATTATGCCCAGTCCTTATAAGGATATTTAAGCAAATTCGCATTTGCGTAACGCCTGTCGTGACTGACCTCTACACCCAGCCAGGCTGGGCGGTCAAATTGCTGCTGTTCGGATTCAAGCTCGACCTCGGCGACGATGAGGCCAAGATTGTCGCCGATAAATTCATCTACTTCCCAGACCAAGCCAGCAAGAGGAATGCGATAACGTGTTTTTTCTATGAGAGGTTGCTGGCAGACTGTATCCAGCAAGATTTGCGCATCAGCCAGTGGGATGGGGTATTCCCATTCGCCACAGCTAATGCCGGTTGACATACCCTTGATGGTCAGCATTGCACGCTCTGCTTCTATGCGTACCCGTACGATGCGACCAGGGTCAGAGCAAATATAGCCCTGGCGCAGAAATGTGCCCTGCCCTTGCTGTTTAAAATCCTGATTTACAACAAGAAATTTGCGTTCAATTTCTACGCCCATTATTACTCCGATCAATAAATATCGGAATTATGCACTCAATGTAGCCAAAATCGGTTGCAACATCGCTTCACCCAGCTTGATACTGCGTGAACCGTCCCAACCCACCTCAGCATCAGGCAAATTGGCATTGTCCTTGAATGGCAGTTCCAAAGTCAGTGATACGCATTTGAAAGTGTGTCCAATATACTTGGACGCCAGCTTCAGCACATCTTCATTGTATTTCGATGCTTCATAGCCGTATTTGGTCTGGAAATCAGGACTTGCCAGGCAAAAACTATCCACAAAATGCTGCTGCTCTTGCATCTGTTTTTCGCTGAAACCAGCCAACATTTCACTGCCAGCCACGAAGATATAGGGCAAGGCCTCATCACCATGGATGTCCAGGAAAAGGTCGCAACCAGTTTCATGAATCTTATTCTTGACGTAATACACTTCAGGACTGGTTTCCAGCGACGGCGTCATCCATTCACGGTTCAGGTTGGCACCTGCGGCATTGGTTCGCAGGTTACCGCGTACAGAACCATCCGGGTTCATGTTCGGGACGATATACACAACCGCTTTTTCCATGATGCTGCGTGCAATTGGATTCGATGGGTCAAGCAAGGCATTCAGAGTGCCTTCAACCAACCATTCAGCCATGGTTTCACCAGGATGCTGACGCGCAATAATCCAGACTTTCTTTTCAGCCGCTGGGTCACCGACTACGATCAGATTCAGATCACGGCCATCGACGGTATTGCCCAGGTCTTCAACACGGGCAACAGAAGAATTCTCTACTCCGCCCAACAGGGCCAGGTGACGCTCCCATGTGTAAGGCTCAAAATAAGCGTAATAAACGCTGTCACGCTCAGGTGTATGGCGTATGGTCATGACCTTTCCGTCAAACTCGGTATCCACACGGAACCAGTTAGCCCGGTCATAGCTTGCTACTGCGCGATAGCCCTCCCAACCCTTGGCATAGGTAGCCTCACCTGCATTGAGTATACGCATGACGGTCTCTTGACCGCGCGCACCTTGTAAGCGAAAGTGAAACCACTGCCAAATGTCGGCATGTGAATCCTTGCGCAAATTTAAATCGATGGCCCCCGCCAGTTCCGCCTTGACGACTTCGATCGCCCCCGCGTCGAAGTTCTGACTGATTTTAATTGTCATGTTGTATGCATTCAGATATGTTTTTTAAGCACCGTAAAAATACGGCGACCTAGACTGGTATTCTCACAGTTTTTTCTGAATTATGAAAATATTTCAGTCAATTAATGAATAAAATCGGACAAATATTTTCACCGAGGCAAGCATTTAAGAAGTTTCTGGCCAAACATAGCAAATTTCGCCACGATATACTATAATCTTTCGCTCAGAGTCGGGGCGTAGCGCAGCCTGGTAGCGTACGTGCATGGGGTGCACGGGGTCGCAAGTTCGAATCTTGCCGTCCCGACCAATGAAATCAATAACTTACGTTTTTTCCTAAACGTAAACACAGTACTGTATATTATAGGAAAATTATAGGTTTCTATAATATACAATCAACTTTCTCCTTCGCGTTTCATCCCAAAATCCTTATTTTCAATTGCAATATGAGCTATATTGTCGAATGTTGACGACTTGCTTACATCAATATACGTATCCACTATACACCCACTCGCAACGACAAACTTGCATATCTTGATGCCACTGACCATCACGTTGAAGAATGGCATCGCGAGATCTCACCATGCTATAAAGCGCCAATTATTAGGCATGCGGTGAACTGAACTCGATAGGTTGCCCCTTGCCTAAATGACGTACTCCGCCTAACGACTTCGCTGCTCACGGAACCAATCTGCCGTGATTTACATTGCCGGAACACATATTGACATTTAATTAATGCCATCATATAGTCGATGCACTTTATGCAACTCAATAAGATTGATATGGCAAAAAATAATTCTAACTTCGGTGTGACGCTAGTTATCTCTTTGGTCGCTATTATCGGCTTCGGCATTGCAAGCTTCTCGATATTTCCGAACGTGCTTGCGAAGATTGGGAAGGATGCGACAGATGCTGAGCAATATGCAGCCAGAGTGAGTGCGCAAATCAAAGACACTAAAGAATGTTCCAAGTATAAAGAGCAGCTTAAAGACCTTGGAAAGAGCGCGCAAACAATTAACGGGGGCTTTACATACCGGGTTGTTGAGGTTAAGAATGAAGTCAACAAGGCCGGGTGCAACAAATAAAACAAATCTATTATTCCAAAAGAACAATAGGCTAAGGAACATGCCGCGATTCAATCGTAGATTTTTTAATTAGGATTTTGATAATGGCTATTCAACTACCAATTCAATTAGCTCCAGGTCTTGCAACAGTCGTGGCGGCATTGCTGGCCAGCGTACTAACATTTGCTGGTCTTGTCCTTGCAAAAGAACAAAAGATATCTGAGTTTCGACAAGCGTGGATTGATGGTTTGCGAGTTGATCTTAGCATTCTATTTTCTTCCATTCGCTCTATGTGCCGCGCAATGGAGGAAAAGAGCCCCGGAATGTTTTTATTGGCCAATGGAGTCGGATTCGACCAAGAGTCAATCTTAGAGTTACGTCGAGGAACATCTGAAGCATATTATAAGGTATTGCTACGCCTCAACGTACTTGAGAACAAGCATTTGGAACTGCTAAAGCTTATTGATGACGCACTGAGGAAATGCAACGAAATTGCCCCATCACTAGAAGAGATTCAATCCGTAGAAGAAGCAAAAAACGGCACTGCAACCAACCTTTCTATTATTGAAATTTCTATAGGGGCAAAGATAAAGACAAAAGTCAAAATTGCATTAGATACCCTTGACGAAAGTTCCAAATACTCAACCCAAATACTAAAGAGCGAATGGGCCAGAGTAAAGAAAGGTGAAAAGAATTTTCAAATTGCTCTGTACGGCGTACCTGCCCTTTTTATCTTCGTTGCATTTTTGTTTTTTGCAATGTTTTCATTTGAGTGGGTGAAATTCTATGATCCACAGAATCCTTCAACTATCAGCCAACCATCAGCCCCCAAAAATCAAACAGCAACAGCTCAAAAATCTGCTAAACCTTAGTGGCCCACCACAGTCAAGATTTATCTGAGAACAGGTATGTAAATTTCCGTTATTTTGCCGCGCTAATCAACGTCCTTTAGGAGGCGCTGGCGGCTCATCCAGCATACACAACCAGGATTGCGCATAATTCGCAACCCCTTCATGTGTCTTACAAGTTTCAAACCCGGTAAGCATCATCCGGGACTCAAATAGCCAGAGGATTCGGCAATCCAGTAACACATCGCCACCAATCGGCAGACTATCCGGCAGAAAATGGGCTCGCATAGCCATCCTGTGCAGGCCTTGATCATTCGATTCGCCTATGGTTAGCGTGCCTAATTGGGGACGATTGAATCTGTCAAACACGATCTTCTTAGGAAGATCGATACCCCGTTTCCGCATTTTGATCATATGAACTTTCATCACTAAATATCACTGATTAAATAATCAGTATAATGTTTACACTGCAACGTGTAAGCAGTATTTTTTAAGGAATGTGAATATGGAAGACACTACAACACAATGGAAACTAGGCAGGGTTGAGGCGAAAGCAAGAAAAGATGGCCTGGAAGTCAATGGCCGAACGATCCCATGGGAAGAAATTGAAGCGGCCAGGCAAGAGGTAGCACCCTCTACCTTCACCATTCAATACATCGGTACCGCAGAGTAAGTGCCTGGCACTACACGACATTTCTGATTAAAAAAAAGATAATCCGCTTGAGGTGTTTTTAGCAATATGTTAATTTATTGATGCCGGATACGCGGCCCAACTAAAGGAGCACTAAAATGAAAACTAAAACCACTCACGCTCTTTTGCTTGGCGCCGCTATCCTGTTCGCAGCTACAGGCAATGCTCTGGCGGACACTCGCTGCTCAAGAGACGCTTACGGTAACACGACATGCAGAGATTCATATGGCAATACAGTAAGGGGAACTACTGACGCATATGGAAATTCGACGTACCGCGATAATAATGGCAATACTGTTCGAGGCTATACCGATGCCTACGGGAATAGCACTTATAGGGACAACAACGGCAATACAACTCGCGGGCACACAGATGCCTACGGAAACTCGACCTACCGTGACAACAATGACAACACTGTACGCGGCTACACAGACGCCTACGGCAATAGCACCTATCGAGATAACAATGGCAACACGACCAGGTCGCACACCGATTCTTACGGTAACTCTACCTATCAAAACAACAACCTCTACAATCAGCCAAGCAATCTTTATAAGCAGAATAAAATTTGCACGAAAGACTATTACGGCAATGTTTCATGCAGATAATTCTTCTTGGGCAAGCAGGTTCGGAACCAACGTTCAATAGGATTGCCGACACTATGTCTTTTGATAGCTAATTTCTTGCTCTTTCAAAGATTTATCGGAATGACTCTGAGATATTGATCGAATTGAAAATGGGGAGTTGATATGTTTGAGCCTACTTTTCCCGATAAACGGTACCTGCCACCCGCCAACTTTGCCGTTAATACGGGAACAAATCTCAAGCGCATTAGGTCGAGACAAGCGGATTTCGATAGAATTAAGACGAAATGGCTAGAAATTGAGGAACGATTAAATTCAGCCAAGCAAGAAGTCCAAAATTTTGCCGAGTCGGAAGACGAATCTGATTTGATCTCCAGCAAAATTTCAAAGATAGATGCATTCGACCTCGTTGAATATATTTCATCCATGTCGGATTTACAAACCGAGTGTGCTGTGGATCCGAATTTATTGGCATGTACCGGTGTTCTTCAAGCACGTTGTGAAAATTTTTTGGTGGCCGGGGAATTTTCAATACAAGATTTTAACTGCCATTGTTGCTTAATATTTGGGGAACTTACCTTTTTAGAAGATGTACATATAGTCAACTCAACTTTCGCGAAACCAGTCTATTTCTTTTATTCAGAATTTAAAAACATTCACATAAGTGATTGCAATTTCCTTGAAAACCTTGACATTGTCGGTAGTGCGCGATCCGATTTGAAAATTGAAAGAAGTCGATTACAAGATTTAAACGCAAATGTCCATGTAAATGGACAAATTTCTCTAGTGAGCAGTAGTTTCTCACAGAATGTTCTATTCTCAGGTTGCTTCATAGGTAGTAGATTAGTAGCAAACAATACTACTTTTGAGTCTAGATTTACTTTCTACAACGGAGAGATTGGTAGCTTAATTGAAGCTCCTACAATTTGCCAGTCCGTTGATTTCGTTAGCTCTGTTTTCAACGGAGGTTTTCTATTTCTATATGTAAGATTTTTCACTAATGTTGAATTTAACAAGGCTCAAATCAAGGACCTAGAATCATCATTTCAAAAATCCATGTTTATGAAAGGGGCGAATTTTGATAATGTTGAATTCGAATGCGAGGCAAACTTTGAGAATTGTGTATTTTTCGAAGATGCGACGTTCCAAAATACTAAATTTGCTTCCCCTTCCAAATTTGAGAAATGTGTATTCCACGTCCCACCTAGATTTCATGGATCCACTCTGCATCAAGGGAGCACTTTTTTTATGACAACATTCCCCCAAGGGGCTGGCTACCGTCCTCCCACTTGGAATCATCAGGATCAAATGGCCTTTAGAACGCTGAAGCTGCTGATGGCAGCGCAGCGAGAACAACACCAAGAAGCTAAATTTTTTGCGTTAGAGCTTAAAGCGCAACGACAAGCTGAGTATGCGATGCGTTTTCGCTCGACATCTTTAAATCGGAACGCCAGGATTGGTCAGCCTTTTTTGTGGGTCCTGTCGATGTTGTATTACATTACATCAAACTATGGTCAGTCACCGACCCGCGCCATAAATAGCTTCCTGATTTGGAATGCTGGATTTGGAGTTCTATTTTGGGCTCTTGAAAAGTGGGCGCATAAGATTTGGATTGCAAATTACTGCATCTTCAAAACTTGTTTAGGAATCGATGTCGCCTATCAGATTTTCGTAGTCCCTGCTTCGCTTACCCAAACAGGTTCAGCGCTAGCCCGAGTGCCGGCTTTCACGTTAGCTTTGCAAAACACATTAAATCCATTGGGATTGCTATCAGAAAAATCGCTTATTTTTTCGCAATCTTTATGGATCTATTGTCTATCATTTATTCAAAGCATTGGATCACTTGCGTTATTTACACTGTTCTTATTGGCAATTCGTGGGCGATTTCAAAAGGGAAGCGGTGGTGGAACCGCTTAACCAAAGGTTTCGGCAGGCAGTCGATGGATTTGTCATCATAGAATACTAGATTCCGATTCACTTTCCTCCGAAAATCTTCTCCCAGAAATATGCCAGTACAACCAGCCCTCCAATGCCAATTGGAATCCCGAAAAACATCTCAATGCTCGAAAACATCACCCCAAGCAATGCCAGGCCGACCAATATCCAATAAAGATTGAGATTCAATTTAACGCCTCCCTCACACTCGCCCGAGTGGATTTTGGTGCAGTTTTCAACAAACGTGCATTTGCCGTTTTTCGCATTTCAATGACTCTGCGGCGAATCGCAGTGACGTCAATTTTAATCCGGCTCTCTGGGTTTTTCTCGTTCCAGCTCAACATTTCTTTACGGGCATCTGCAACGCCATCCTGATCGCCTTCTGCCAAGGCATGCGCCCACTTGTCCGCAATGTTTGCCTGCATGTTTTTGATCATGGCAATGTCTTGGACCTCATCCTGTCGTGCGCGAGAACTTTCAGCAATGTGTTGAGGCTGAAGACCTACGGCCTTAGCAGCGGCGTCCATCAAATCGACTTTTTCGACATTACGCCCCTTTGTATCTTTGTAATAACCGCTGGTTGCCATACTGACGCTCTGGGCTACATTCTTGACTGCCCCAGGAGCTGCTTGCATCAGTGCACCTTGAGGACCAAAGATATCGCCATCCTGTACCTTGCCCACAGATTTCATGAAAGCCTGCAGGATGCCACCAAATGCTCCAGCAGCTTCCAGTACATCCCTGCTCTTGTCAGTTTCCGACTGTTTGAAAATAGCTGAACCAGGAATCAGATTGCCCATACCAAGGCGGCCGTGCAAATCCACACCGGTTTGCGTGGACAGGCCATTTGTAACTATGCCGCCCAGTGTTTCGCCCAGATAGCTCTTCATGGCCAGTCGCAGGGCTTTTTTGCTGTTCGTGTTGTAGCCCAAGCTTTCCCCAACGGTATCAATCAGATCCTCAATGTCGTCGGCGAACGGCAAGCCCTGCAGGCCAGCGGCCAACACCAGCAGCCCAAGTGCCAGCATTTTTTGTTTAGCCGGCAGCCGGGTCAGGAATTCAACATAGCTGATCGAGAACTGCTTGAATGTGAACAAGGTGGCGCCAACAGCTCCACGTGCCCAGTTAGGGCGGTTTGCCTTGCTATACAGGCCTTGGGTTTCAATGATGGCGTTCTTCGCAAAATCATAGATTGTTTCAAAACCCGTTTCCTTCAATGCCTCGCTGGTCATCCCCTGGCCAGTCTGGTAGGCAGCCAAGAACGTTAAGCGACGGTTATAGGCTTCAGACGCAGAAAAGAACGATCCCCACAGCTTTGTGATGGCCCGGGCCCGGACACTGGTCCCAAGCGTAGAACCCGACGCATCAGCCATCAGGTTGTGTATCTCATGCGGATCAGTAATGCCGTCAGCCTTTGCACGCGCCAGGGCTGCTGCAAGTTCTTGATTGCTGACTTTCCCAGTAACCGCCATTTTTGCCGACGACGCCATGATGCTGGCTGTTTTCTTGCCAGCATACTGCGACAGGAATGGAGTGGTCTGAAGTACCGGCTGGGTCAAGTTAACCGCTGCAGAGGCAATTGATCCACCAATAAAGTGCAGGAACATGTAGCCGCGCAACTTTTGCGCTTCCTCTTGTGGATTAGACAGGTACTCGACCAGTTTCTGAGCCTCGCGCTGTACGTCGCCTTTCTTCGTCAGCATCTCACTTGATAAAGCCTCTGTAACCAGGTGCGCATTGGCGTTGACCGAGGTTTGACGGGCATTAGACGTGATGAAGGATGCCAGCACCCGGTCAAGATCCTTTGAGAACCCGGCAATCCCCTGGCGCTCCAGCATACGCTTCATACTGGATCTGCTGGCCTTGGCCAGGGCAATGTATTCCTGGAATGCTTCGTTTTTATCGGTGCCCGTGAACTTGGAAAACAGCTCAATTGTCTCTGGCGAGACGCCCTTAAACATGGCAAATGCATCTTTATTGAGCCTGCCCTTTTCCACCTCCATGCCAGCAAAGTCTTTTTGGGCTTTGATGTAATCCATGTTCGCTTTTAAATGGGTTTCGTGCATACCAAAGTACACCACTTCTTTTGTACTCGGGTCAGTCACCAGCACGGTATGTTCACCAAAGCGCATAGCCGGCATATACCCTTTTGACTTCAATTCTTCGGAGAAAGCGACCAAGTCATCAATGCGCTGATAGAGCTCATCACTTCTGGTGATGGTGGTACCAGGCACGCCCTTGCTCATGGTCCCGTTATCAAAATAATCTTTGACTGCCTGAACGGTTTCGGCGACCGTTGCATTCTTCAGATTAGAGATATCCATGCCATTTGCCTGGCCCATCGATGCAATGGTGGATTGCGCGAGACGATCCAGGGAAGTGTCGACGGCCTGTCGTGCCTCGCGATACATTTCAATCTGGCTATCTGTCAGATCGAAATTGGTCCGTAGCTCGGCGTCAGTAAAGACTTTTTGCTGCACGCCCTTCTTGCCCTCAATGTTCGCAAAAAGCACTTCAGATACAGCTTTGAGGTTGGCTTGGTGGTCTTTGTCGCTGGAAAACACAGCCTTGGCGTTGTCTCGAATAGAATCCAGACGACGCAAAATACTTGGGGCCAAGCGCTCTGCCTCTATGGCAAAGTGCGCGGTGTCGTCAATTTGCTGCTGGCTGGCATCAAAGACCTTTTTGAAATCGGCGTCTTTCTTGGCTTTGTTGAACTGGGTACCGATCGTACGGTCCCAAATATTGAACTTGCTGTTCTTGTCAAAAAGGGAGCGAACTGTACTGGCCGCTTCAGACAAAGTATTTGCTGATCTGAGAATGTCATGTGCTTCTGCAAAAGTGCCTTTCCCAGAGCGAGAAAACAAAATTGCGGCCCGGTGTCCATCCAAACCGCCTGACGCTCCAGTGGAGCGTATCCAGGACAGCCCCACATAAGGCTGACCGGTCCACGCCAATACACGAGCATGGATATCGCCAAGCAGTGGAAGTATATCGGATGGTTTGGAACCGGTAAGGCGCGTCCAGAATGCACCGTCAGCGCCAGCAAAATATTGGATTTCTTTGTTTTTGCCAGTCGCCGGCTCTGCCCAGCCACGTTTTACAAACTCTTCGTATGTACTGGTATCAGACGGCAGCGCATAAATTGAAAACTCACCATCAGTTCCAACCTCAATGGTGAGGGCAGGAATATCATCAAGATCAGCCTCAGTCTGTTCTTTGCCAAAAACATCAATGACCAAGTGATCACGACCGAACAAATCTTGCTCTATTCTTCCTTCTGTGGTGTATCCAGTGAAAGGTCCCAAAGCTTGCGACGAGCTTCTTTGCGATTCTTCCGGATTTCCTCCTGCTCTTGCAAGGTCTTGGGCTGCACGGTCCGAGTAACGTTTTGCCTTGCGGACGGTGGCCGAGTCGGAAAGGTGTTTGGCGGTTCCCTCAGGGAAAGTGGATAGGAATACGGACGCGGCTCTTTCAATTTCTGCTTTCGAGACAATTGGTGCTTCAATTGTAATCTCTTCGGGATTACTTGCAAGCAGTTCCTCCAATGTTGGCGGTGTTGTGCGTGAGAGGGCGCGGGCCTCTACGTCCCCAAACACATGGGATTTTGCGCCCAGTTCAATATGCTCTCGTGCTAATGCCAGCATCTGCAATGCCTCGGCATTGGTGGCGTTTTCCAGCCAGTTTGCCACTTTATCAAGGCCAATGGCGCGCAAGACCGATTGAAGCTTGGCAAGCAACTTCTCCAAACCATTGATTTCACGGCCAGTGCCCGCCATGTCGGCAAGTACTTCCTCGATCGATATGGTCAAGAATGCGTCGTCACTACGGTTACCCTTGATATCCGCGTTTTCCTTGCGCCACTTGGCTGCTGCCTCGGCAATTTTGCGGTTTTTCATCCCGATGGAACGCAGTGCCGGTGCCAGATCCTCACCAAATGCCCCACGCAGGCCAGCATGTCCCAGCACTTCGTGAAACAGTACAAATTGCGCTTCTTGTGTGTTTTGCAGGTTATCGGCAACCAGCCAGGCCTGGCCGTTATGGAAAGCGCCACGGGCATCGTCGGGGGCTTCAAATGGTAGGTCTTCTACAGATTGAACCGAATTAATCTTTGGAGCATTACCCCAATTTTTGACAATTTTGGCAATATCATTACTGAGATCAACTTTATCGATTCCCTGATCGAACATGCCAAAGAATCCCCCGCGCCTAAAAAGTGCAATCCCTTTCTCAGTTTCCTTGGTCTTTAGGGTGTTAAACAGAGCATCGAACGCACTATTGATTTTCTGTGCTTCATCCTTTGTAGGGTAAGGATATGGCTCATTTTCACCAAGCATTTCATTACGTACCCGGTGCAGATCTTCGCCAAGAATATTGGCCAGATAGTCGTTCGACTTATCTAATGCTGAGGCCTTATCGATGATATAGCTCTCAAATGCCCGCGCGGACATCTCGGCAATTGTGGACCAGTAATTTTTTGATTGTTTGTTATCAAGCTCTATGGAGCGGAAAGGCATACCCGAGGCCTCAATTGCTTTAACCACTCCATTAAAGGCAGCAATGGTCTCAGGCCTGATACTGGTATCGTCGACTATTTTATTGTTCGGGCCATAGACTTTCTTAACCTTCGGCGAATCGGTCAGGTTATCTTGGGTACTGCCGCGCATTCTGCCAAAGTAGTTATCCAGTGCATGCCACCATTCATGAGCAAGGCTACCGGCACCATTAGACTTGGTGAGATTAATGACGACATTATTTGACTCATAGTGCGCCGACGCAGCATTCTTACCACCACTACCGCGCGCGCCAAAAGCCAGCCCTAACGTCCCATTAAGTGAAACCGCCCTGCTTGGGATATTGATCAGATCTGCCAGATCCAGCAAGGCATCGTAGGCATTATTGAGGTCGTTGGCTCGTTTTGACTGCTCGACATAATTGCCGAATTGCACACCACGGAAGCCAAACTCGCCGGCAAACTTCTCTGGTGATACGTTCTCGCCGCTTAGCCTGTCCATGCCAACTCGCGGGGCGTTCGCATCACGTCGCTCGGGTAGCACCTGCTTTTTCTTGGCCAGGAGCTCGAGCAATTCGCTCTCGTGTTCGGCAAGATACTTCCGTGCCTCCGCAGCGGATGTAAATCCAGATTTCAAATCAATGTACTTATTGCTGGCCACCTTCTTGCCAATAATGACCTCGCGGCTTGAATTCCTGGCGTACAGGTCAAGTTTTACCGTCTTACCGGTGCGCTCAGGCGCTACAGCCAGGTTAGCGCTCAACGCCGCCAGTGCCTGCTGATAATCTAAGAAAAAGGCAACATGTCGGTTGTCTTTCAGAATCTCGGTACGATCAATCCCGCCTGGGTAAGAAACACCGTTGAACACGGTGTAGTGCCCTTCCTCAATAGAATATCCCTTGGCCAATTTGAAATTTGGATAACCTAGATCAACGTACAGCTTTATTTTTTCAGCAAATTTAGTCAGTTTTGAAGTTTGCATCTTCGAAAGCAATTGGCCAATTTCGATCTTGCCGTCCACCAACTCGCTCGCAAATTGCCGAAGAACTTTGACCTGTTCAGCCCAATTCTTCAACTTATAAGGCATTTTCGGCTTAGTCGGGAGCTCGTCCCGCATAGCCTTTATCGCTGCCAACACCCTGATATCAGAGCCGCCAGCAATCATCTTTTCATAATCCGGTTCAGGAAAATGCTTGGAAAGGGTGATTTCGCTCAAGTCACCTGGCAATTCATCTGTAATTCGATGCTGATAGCTGGCCCAGAGTTCTTTTTTTGCGCCGACAATTTTTTCACCGAAGTCCTCTATTCGTGATTTCGATTTTCCATCATCGTCGGATTCCGCCGTGCTGGTCTTGTCCTCCTGGCTGCCCTTGGCCTCAGTTGATCCTTCCGCAGCCCGGGCGCTTGGAAACTGTTTGACAGCTTCCAGCAAATCCTTGATAGGTGCATCGAGTCGGATAACATTGACATCTTCGCCCTGCTCTTTCTGGGCCAGCCATTGATGGTGCCCATCCAAGACATGCCCATCCGATGACACCAGAATGGAGCGGTTCCCGCCTTCATAATTCTTGGCAGCCTCTACTTTCGCCGGGGAATACTCCATTTGTGTCGGCTTCAGGCTGTCGGCCTTCACAGTTTCCTGCTTGCTCTCTATATCCCTGCCCTTGAAGAAATTCACCATGGCGCCACGATGCTCTGCCTTGATCTGCGGCATTTCTGAACGTGGAATATTCAGGGTGCCGGAGTCCTCGCCGAATGCATGCCATTCTTTGCTTTTTGTTTCTGCCTGAACTGGCGTAGCGGTTTTTGCTTCCTCTGGCACTACTGGGGTCGGCTCAACTGTTCTTGCATCAGGTCTAACTACATAGCCACCGGGAACAGATACCACGGTACCGCCCTGTTTTTTTTGCTCATCTTTTGCGGCAATTTTGGTTTTGAACGGGAAACCTTTCGGGTGCTGAATATCGCCTGGCAAAACACCAGGTGTCGCACTGGGAGCTGGCGTTTCGTTCTTTGCCAGCATCTTGGTGGCATGCTTCAATTCGGCAGAATTGAGATTGAATCGCTTGCCAGTTGGGCTAACCAGTGCCTTGCCAGCCAGCTTATAGCCGTCTTTGATGGCCTGATTGACCTTGGTGAAATTGTTCTTACCAACAGGTGTCACTGGTGCGGATTTCTCAGGCACCAGGGTTTCCACTTCCATTTCGTTGGGGGTGCCTATGGGTGTAGCGGCATTGATTGCGGAGTCAATTGCTGCGTGATCCGCTTCTGTAACCGTAGTATCTCTATACCCTTCCCTCTGCAATGCCTCTGCAAATGCGGCCTTTTTTCCTTCCATGGGGACAGAAGTGTCATTGACAACACTGTCAATAATCGCTTGCCGGGCTTCAGCGGCACGCTGCGCATCACTTGCTTGCGTGCGCTCGTCCACCTGGCGCAACTGCTCTTCAAAGCTTGGTTCTTGAGCTTCCGGCACCGAGACCTGGCTTTTTGCGCGCTCCTCGGCAAGTAGTTGCTCCATTTGAGCATGTTCGCCAAACCCTGTCGGGGCTGACATGCTTTGGCGCGCAGCCAGCAATTCGGATGGATCTTCCTGCTGTTGACGCAATTGCAGAGCAAAGCCGTCATCCATGGGCACCACGTCATAGATATCACCAAGCTGCTTGTTTTTCAGTTCAGCAGCAAATCTTGTCATGAATGGCAGGCCGTTGCCATTTACCAAGAGTTCTTCTGCGGGCGCTGCCACAGTTTGATTCGACACTGACTCAGGAATTGCACTTGCCTGCGCCGCAGGTGCTGGCCTTGCCAACAAGTCTGCAATGCTCTGTGGCGCATCGTCTGCAGGCTCTACATGAAACGCATCCCTGGGTTGTGTCAACTCCCTTACCAATGAAGGGTTTTCACCCCTGGCAGCCTGAATCACCGCATCCATGCCCGTGTATGGTTGGTTACGCAAACCTGCATTTGCCGCCCGTGTCAGCGCACCTGATTCTGGCAGCAATGGCGCATCAGTTGCGGCATCAGCACTGCCAGGTTGCCCATTCTCTGCTTGACGTGGCGTGCCGTGGCGCTGAAACCCGCCCATGATGCCGCCCATCGCTGCACCAGTGACCAGACCAGACCCGCCAGCAGCAGCGACGCCCTTCATGCGATCCTGCTCACCCATCGCAATATTCGTGAAATACTGTTCCTGGGCAGATTGCGGCATTTCTTCGAGCACGCCTTCGGAAAAAGCGGCTTTACCAATACGACTGGGAATTGAACCTGTCATACCAGCTGCCCTGGAACCAGTTGCCAGTTGAGTTGCGGCATCGCCCATCAGTTTGCCAGCACCAAAGGCCAGCAGTCCTGTTCCGGCACCAGCAGCCAAGGCAGGTAACGCGTAATCGCTGTAACTACGCCCTGCTGCCTGGGCATTGTCAGCAATGTGCCCACCACCTTGCGCGCCTTCTGATGCTGCGCCAGTTGCAATCAAGCGTCCACTGGCCGCCTCTACAGCAGACTGAGCAGCAGTAGAGCCAGCCTGTGTGCTCAGTGCAGCCTTCGCTGCCTCTGCCCCAGTCCTGCCTGCGTTGATTGCTGCGGCATGAGCGGCAGCCCCTTCCGCTGTTCCCATGGCCGCACGCAATGCCATTTTGCTGGCAAGGGCACTGGTAATGCCCATGCTGGTAGCCATCGCCGGAAGAGATTGGGTGATGCTGCCGGACAGCGCGCGCGGGTTCTTGATCAGTTCGACTGCTGAATCGACGAAACCATCAACCGAAGCCACGTTAGCTTCGGCAGCTTTCTGATCATAACTCAGGTATTCGCCTAGCATTTGGTTTGTGCGTACGGGATCAAAGCCTGTTGCACGCATGGCCTTGCCAAATTCGCCGCCAGTCGCCAGGCTGCCCAAGCCAACGACGCCCGCACCTACGTCAACAATACCCTGGCCAAGCTTGATACCCATGTCGCCAATTGTGCGGCCAATGCCCGCACCAGCAGTCTCAATCTTCTTGGACTCCACACCAATCAGTTTCCCCAACTCTGTTTTATCTCTGTCTGGATAGTAGACTTGGTGTATCACATCCAATGCTGATTGATCGTCAAGTCCGCTCAGGGAAGGTATTTGTTTTCTAATTTCAGCGATATTTGGCATGTTTTAATCCTTCGTCAAAAGACCGTTATCAATTGCGAATTTCTTTTGCGCTTCGGTCAGCATGAGGTTGCTTTCAATTCGGCTGCGTACTTTTCGCAACTCGTCAGTTTTTTCAATTTTGTCGTAATTATCACCAACCGTTTTAATGCCACTACCGACTGTTGCGGCGATGGATTTCAAGTTGCTCCACAATTGTTGACTGTCAGCTTCTCCCTTGTATTCGGATGCACGGGGAACACGGACTGGTTTTACAGGGGGTTTATTGGGGGCCACTGCGCTGGCCGCTTGGCTAGGCGGTTTCTCAGCATTACCTGTATCGGCCCCATAAAGTCCCAAAGGGTCTGCACTTTTCTTAGTTGTTGTGCCGCCCAACAGATTGCGCAATGATTCAGACAAAACTACCTGGCGCGTTTGCAGCGCTTTTGCTCCGGTGCTATCTGGCAACCACTCACCCTTAGCCATCGCAGTATTCATCGCAGCCTGCAGTTGATCACTTTCTTTCAGATTACTATTTACTAAAAGGCGAGTTTTCTGATCCAGATTGTCAATCCCGAGCAATTCCTTACGCTTTTCAGTTGGCATTGTGTAGTCTTTGAGCGCGGCTTCGATATTCTTGATCTTCCCTGCTGGAAGTCCATCCTGATAGTGCCGCTCATCCTGTGCCAATCGGGCATACTGGGCACCCAAAGAAGCTTGTTGCATCTTTTCTGAATGTTTCAGTTGTTTATCTGTTTGATCAGCATCAAATTTGCGCTTCAATGCATCAGCTTCAGCCTGAATGTTGATCTTGGCGAAGTCTTCAGCCTTTATCAGCGTTTTTTCCAGCTCATCCGTGCTTATTTTCATTGGCACCACAGTACCATCTTGTTTTGCGATGTTGAAAACGGCAATATTATTGGATCTAGTTGAACCGTCAGGCAGTCTGATTTGAGATGGTGTTATCTGAGCATCACCGACGATTTTGTACTTACCTGACTTGTTGAACGACTCAACCATTCCAGCGGAATCCCCGAGTTTGAGCGCTTTAAATGCGTCGCTCACACCCTCACTCCTAATTTGTTGGCTCCAGTTATGGTTGGCGACCTTCATCTGGAAGTCTTGCAATGCGGCCTGCTTGGCGTTCGCCTCAATACGCATTGCACCTTCATGATCGCCATTGGCGCGCATGGCCTGAGCAATGCGGGCATTCCGTGCATCTGGTGAGTTAAAAGATTCAGCAGCATTCTTGGACGTTCCGCTATCGGCATACTCTTTGCCTTGAAACATAGGCCTGCCCAAAGGTGTCATGGTCACGCCTTGCTGCGTGGCTATTGGCTGGGCTTGGCTACCTGTTGGGGTGGCTGATTCGCGCGGAACGACTCCTTCTGACACGGCCATGGGAACGACATTCGAGCCGGTGGCTGTAGAAGGATCTGCGGCAGGTTGTGAAATACCTTGAATTGCGGCAAATCCACCCGGAGCCTGGCGCAACATGCGGTTACCTTCTCGTGTATCAGAGGCCGCCAGGTCTTTATCTTGATAGGTCGCAGGTTTAGCAGCCAAGCCGGAAACAACCTGTGCATCCTCAACCACTTCGCCGCCATCTTTGGCAGCTTCCGCGATATCCTTGCGTTTTTTCTCGTTCAGATCCCATTCAGACTTTGCTCTGTCCGCCTCGTCAAAACGGATCTGATCAAACTTTTCCTGCCGGGCTTTATCTTCCTGACGCCTACCTTCACTCAAATACCCTGAACCCAGCCCAGCCAAAAAAGCCAATGCACCTTTGCTCATTTGCAATCCTTGCGCAGCGTACCAGCAAACGCGCTAGTTCAAACGCTACAAATAGGGTTTATGGTGCTGGTTTTTGCGAGTCATTTGAAGTAGGGTCAAATTTCTGATATCAGTACAAAGAATTGAGCGTCCTTACAAAGCGAGTTGCAAAAATAATACGCAAGCGTGTTTATTTTTAGATAGTCGACAATCCACTGACTCACTTATGGCAGACTGACATTCTGAATTTTGTTTTCATCATGACAATCCACTTTTGACGACTGGGGCATGCACCACATGGAAAAACAGCTATGGCGTGCGATGTTAGATTCAGACTTGAACAGTCGTTACTGGACGAAAGTGACTGAAAAATATGAAACGAGAGACTACTACGTCAAACTCTTTCTCGCCATTTTTGCATCTGGCACTGTGGCAGGTTGGTCGGTATGGGAGGCATACCCTGTCATATGGAAATTTCTTTCATCATGCACTGCAATCGTATCTATTGCATCTCCACTTTTGGCCTATGGTAAAAAGGTAGAAGTCTCAGCAAATCATGCTGGCCTATGGGCGGATTTGCGGATTCGTTATGCTGATTTGTGGGACACTCACTTAGCATCGCCTGGGAATAAGTCAATAAATTCAGAGTATGAAAAATTGAGGAAAATATTCTTGGAACTTGAAATGAAAGAGCCAAAACTAAAAATTCCCAAGGATCAAAAAATTGCAGTTGAGTGCCAAAAAGAAGTACTAGTCGCAAAGAACCTAGTCCAGAAGGAGTCCGTATGAGCAACAGTTCTCAAAAACTACTTGAATATCTCGATCAACTATCAAAGAGACAGAACGATGCGGACACAAGACTAATTGAGATCATAAGGCATCTGGCAATCGAAATAGATCTCAACCAGGAAAATGAAAAAATCCGACTTTCGGTTGCCAAAAATTTGGACTTACCGACTGACTCGGGCGAAGTCGAACAAATTCTTGACTTGCTGCTCAATCCTGAAAAGCTTGAACATTTAAATCCACAGACAGCCGATGCCGAAGCACACGTTTTTGGCATAAGCTCTGATCAATTTACAATACAGGCTCCAGAAAGTTGGCCAGATCCATCGCCTCCAAAGAAAACTTCGGAATCTTAATTTCTTTTTCTTATACCTTGCGACGTCGCTAAAGACTCAACCTTTTTGCTCAATGCTTGGATAGCAGCCATTGCCGTGCCGTTCAGACTGACCAAATCAATCTGAGTACCGCCAGGAGCCGCTTTTTCGCCCATATTCTTTTGGACATCCTGCGCCATAGGCCCAATATGACGAATGCCATGGTCTGCTGCAAAACTGCTGCCCTTGTACTGCCACTCAGATACTGGCGTTTTCTCTACCGCTTCCAAAGCTTTTTCTGGATTAACTCGTTCAACATCTTCTTTCTGGTTTTTGTCAGAAACGCCGAATAGCTTGCCCGCAGCAAATGCCTGCCCTGCAAAATTACCAACTGCCCCCATGACTCCCGAATTATCGCCAGCCTTTTGCTGTATGCCAGCAATATTGCTATAGGTATTGGCAGCGCCGGCAAGACCTTGCTGCGCACCAGCATAGCCAGAGTTCATCATTTGCGCGCCCTGGTTGGCAACTGACAACCCGACCTGGCCATTCGCTACTGCAGAGTTACCCTGGTTCAGCGCCACACCAGCTGAGGTAGCCTGGTTGCTGGCAAGATTGCGGCCCAAATTGGCAGCATCCATCTTGCGAGCATAACCGAGTGTTTGAACCTTATCCCGAGCTCCAGTGATGCCTTGGACGGTCGCCAGAGCTTTTTGCGCATCCAGTTGTTGCTGGCCTGCGGCAAATGCGCCTGATGCTGGATTGACTCCCATGCGCTGCATATTGCGCGAAGTCGAATCCCGCGTAGCGCCAAAAGCCTGATTGACGTCCGATACCGCCTTAGCAGCTTCAGCGTCACGCCTCTCCTTGGTGTCGTAGTTTTCTGCTTCTTTGACAATGCCGGTTTCTAACGGGCGGAATACCTTGGACTGATAATCCGAGTAGTCCTTGGTCAACTTGGACTGCAGATCCATGGCCTCAAGCTGCTTGTCTGAGACATAATTCGCCCGATCAGTAGCCGCTTTACGGTCTGGAGCAGTCTCGGCATAGATCTGCTTCATCCAGTCAAGCTGCTCTTTACTCAGATTCGCCTGCTGCAATGCGGCCGCATTGGCCCCGCTCATGTCTGGTGCGTCAGATGAACACATAATTAAAATACCTTTGCAAATTTAATGGCAACTGGCTTATAGCCAAGATACCGCGCCATCGAATCGGCGCTGTTGATGGTCTTTGAGTCGAAATAAATTTCACGCACACCTATGGCGATGCACCAGCGTTCAACGTACTGCCACAAGCGGACGGCCAGGAAACCGCCCCGATGCTCTGGAACCAGGTAAAAGGTGTCCTCGGTGCAGACAAGTGTCTGAGTGTGAATGCTTTGTGAGAGATATACCCGCATGTTGCCGACAAGTTCCCCTGTCGCTTCAACCCTGGCAGTAAATTGCAGTAAGCCGCCCTGATGTTCACGGTCAAGAACGGCGTCATAGTCTGGGTTCAGCGGAATGCTTGCGCGGTGCAGCTCGGTTTCGAGGTAGTGACGTTCATGCAGCAAATGCAGCTCTGGCAAGCTGTCGCGTACCAGCTCAGCTTGAATGAGGTATTCGCCGTAATTTTGGGGCGGGAACTGCTTTGTGTCTGGAGTTTTATCTTGGCTATCGCAAAGTTCGCGTGCGATTGCGACCGCGACCTCTGGGGTAAGTGGCTTACCTATGTGTTGCGCAAGTGCGATGGCTATCTGTTTTCTCATGACCTTGAGATTAACTCCACGTCACACGCTGAGCAATCAGGGTCAAGTTTCCCAAGCAACTGGGGATCGAAATCAATTGTTTTCAGTTTGTTAAAATGAATTGCATTTTATGTAAAATCCCTCTACCGTAATGATTGCGATTTTTACCAAGGATGCAATTTAATCATGACGATCAATATAGACACTACTAGCTCTCTTGCATTTTCGATGTCTGCCAACAAGGGGGTCTACGCATTGCTGCTTGGCTCTGGGGTTTCGCGAGCTTCTTCTATACCAACAGGCTGGGAAATAACGCTGGATTTAGTTCGAAAAGTGGCGCAACTTGAAAATGCAAACTGTGAACCTGATCCCGTAGCTTGGTACGTTTCGGTTTATGACAAACAGCCAGACTATTCGGAACTACTTGACACGCTTTGTAGGACGCAGGCCGAAAGGCAGCAACTAATTCGTTCGTATATTGAACCAAACGAAAGCGAAAGAGAAGACGGACTTAAACAACCAACAAAAGCACATCGAGCAATTGCTGAACTCGTCAAAAATGGTTACGTGCGGGTAATCCTCACCACCAACTTTGATAGGCTAATGGAACTTGCTCTAAATGAAGTTGGTATTACTCCCACAGTACTAAGCACAAGTGATCACATCGCTGGTGCTCTTCCTCTTGTACATGCTTCGTGCACCATCGTAAAAATACATGGTGACTATATGGACACTAGAATTCGCAATACAACAGCTGAACTTGCAGAATATCCCAAAGAAATCAACAGCTTACTGGACCGTGTATTTGACGAGTATGGATTGATCATCTGCGGCTGGTCAGCTGACTGGGATGAGGCTCTAAGGAAAGCCTTATTGCGTGCACCATATCGTAGATTTTCGACCTATTGGTCAAGTCGCGGAATTATAGGAACAGTGGCAAAAGATTTAATTACACATAAGGGCGCACATGAAATTTCGATCAATGGCGCCGACGATTTTTTCGAGAAACTATCCGTTCTTGTAAATTCCCTCGATATATATAATCTCCCGCACCCATTGTCGACTGCCGCTGCAATTATTAGTTTAAAAAAGTATCTAGCCGAGGACAGATATATTATTCATCTGGATGATCTAGTATCATCTGAAACAAATCGCCTTCTTGAAATCTTAGAGGGGCCGGATTTTGGCCCACGGCTAAATAATGTCGATAACACTATTCTGACGGATCGAGTTCGTGCCTATGAAGGTGCGTGCACGACGATGGTTGAGATGGCCATTGTAGCTGGTTATTGGTCGAATTCTTTACAATTGCGCCCTTGGATTCGCGCAATATTAAAACTCTCCCAAAAAAAGTATGCGCAAGGTTCACCTTTTCCAGTTAAATTTCAAATTTACCCAGCAATTCTTATAACCTATGCGCTAGGAATTGGGGCAATAGCCTCAGGGAATCTAGCAATAATTGGCGAACTATTCGCTGCTGAAGTTTTAATTGATAAAAAAGATCCTCAACCTATATCAGTCAATTTAAATCTGCGCAGGACTCTAGATCCAATGAATGAAAAGGCAGAATTTTTAGAAGGAAAAGAGTTTGAGCATTTTCCCATGAGTTGCTGGATCGAAGACTACTTCGCGCTAAGAACAAAAATACTTTTTCAAAATCATACTGACTTCCTATATGGATTCGATAAATTAGAGTTTCTTTGGGCACTTTCATATGCATATTCTGCATCCACTACTGGTAAACAATTTTGGGCTCCAGTTAGCACATTTTTCTTGCGTTCAGGCAGTCTACTCGCTCTTTTTGAAGAAAGTAGAACATCCTTAGACAAAGAAGGAGAAAGCTCAAGCTACGTTCAGTCTAAGATATTTGGCGAAACGGTCAAAGACTGCACAAATTTGTTGCAGAAATTAGATGACTATTCAGTCGAATTGAGTGGTCATCCAAGATTCCTTATTGCGGATACTTATCAAAGACGTTAACCACAAAGATAAATGCAGGCAATCATCTTGACTTGATTCGGATCAGAGAACTTCACTGCCTCGCGGGCCTTGGCAATTGAAGTACTCCGCAATATATCGTCACTTTGCCGCATCCCCTTCCCCCGCATCGAGCTGGTGACAATCAAATCACCAGCCTCAATGTCACCGTTCTCACCACAGACATTAATCTGCCCTTCTCCAACAGAATTGACCGTCAAAAGATCGTAGTTCAGTAGGTACCCAGTAAAACTCTCTTTTGCCTGGGGTGCCGGCGGATTGCCATCTGCGTCAACAGTAAGGGCATCACGATCAATGAATGCGGCAGGCACGATGCTAAACCGGTTCGCCCTGGTATTGAGCACACCAAGCGCTGTCTTTTGCATTGGGCGATCTGAGAGACGCACATCAAATATGGTATCGGAAACGCCGTTTCGCTCAACCAATTGATAATCAACGACGATATCGCCCACGACCATATCCAGGTCCACATCCTTGGGAATGACAGCATCATGCGCACCAGTGAAAGGCCCAAAGGTGCCACCTTCGTTATAGAAGCACCGGCCATCACTCAGGCCAATGACGGCGGACGATGTAACCCCACCATTTGACCCACCATAGGCTCGGAATGCGTGTCCGCCGTAGACGTTTCGCGCCCACAGAGCCGAGAAACTGGATCCCTGAGACGTGAATGTGCCGGCATACCCACTTTGGGAAAATGCAGTGAGTCCGTCACCACTGCTCTGACTGAATAGATAAAGCCCTGAGCCCGTACCCTGGTTAAATATCGATGCTGCAGGTCCAACCCCAGTGGCCCGACTGACATTCCAGCCTGACTGATTAAACGGCGCGGGTGCACTGGCGTCTGGCCCTATAGACACGCGGGAGCTGGTGGAAGGGACAACCACAGTTCCAGCCGTCAGCTTGGCAGCGGACAAGGTGCCATCTACAAGTAGATTGCCATCAATCACGACACCAACAGGCTCCCATGAAACACCTGTCCAGTATTTAGTCGTGGCCGATGTGGACGTACTTAGAGTCACTGTGTCGCCAATGACCTTGTCGGGCTTGCCAGTGGCGTTCTGCACGACTGCAGAAGCAGTCCCGTCATTCCACAGGCCAGTGCCATACAGTGTCACGGTTCCTCTGGTGCCTGCCTCGAGATAAACCTGCCAGCCAGTGCCATTGTGAATGTAAGTTATGCCGTTGGTCGTGTTGCGATAGACGTTGTTCTTTGTTCCGTTTGGGGCAGATGCGAACGCGCCTATGAACGTGATGGCTGGAGTAGACGCATTGTAGGCCAACTGTTCAAACGTCAGCCCACCGCCCGTATTGATGCGAACGCTGCCGTTCATATAGATACCATTGGCATCAGCACCAAAGGGACTTACTTTCCCATTCGCGGCAAAGAAGGCCAATTGATCTGCGTTGATCAAGAACTGAGATATGGCAGGCTGGCCCACAGGTGCATCAACCGCCAGCACAAAACCGGCGAACTTGCCATTGGCGTCTATCTTGACTGTGTAAGTGCCTGACAGCCCGTTGATGCGATCCGCAGTAGCAACCAGTTTTTGCTCTACTGTGACGCCAGTACCGCCAAAATTGTCTAACCTGGCTCTAACTTGCGTGATTTGTCCAGCCTGCGCATCGTCCTTTGTTGCAGAAGCAAATGCCAAAGTCCGTACGCCAGACTGCGCGCTATCGACACTTGCCGTAATCTCCTGCAGGCGCATTGCAAACGAACGGCTCTGATTCTGGATTATCGTATCCATCTCCCGTATCGCTGCCCCAAACTCCTTCGCCACATCGGCCAGATCACGCGAGAGCGCTGCGCGTACTTCATCTGGGAACTCGGCCAGACTTTCCGGGCTATTGATGCGCTGAAAAAGTTCTTTGAATGCGCGTGAGTTTCGGATTTGGGTTTCGAGCGTCGTGCGCATGCCCTGGCCACCATTGATGATGGTTGTGCCCTGCACCGCCCCGTCCGCCTGATTAAATATCCAGTTACCACCACGATCAAAGGCAATCAGGCCGACATTCCATAGGTCACGCCACGTCACCACTTTTTCGTACTTGGAACCCCGTCGCCCTTCCCTGGTCTCCAGTATTTCCTTGATTTTGTTGACGGCGTTGACCAAAGATCCTTCTGATACTGTTGGTATGGATGGAAGGTTCGGGGCTTCGCCTGATGGAGCACTTTTTTCACTATCGATAGGTGTCGCCATTACTGCACTGCCTTCAATTCTTCTGTGGTTGAGGTCAAAACAACACTATTTACCCATATATCCGTGGTGATGATGATTTGAAATTCGCGGTAGCGGCCAGGTGGCAAGCGCACTGGCTTCTTATCCGTCATCACCCTCGTGCACCACAAGACATCCTCGGCATAGATGTCAACTTTCACCGTACCGGGCTGTGCATTGACGTGTAGCCATGCAAGTGGCGCATGCTTGCTGAATCTGAATATCTTGGATTTCCAGACTGAAGTCATCCGCGGGCCAGTGGTCGGCATAAAATCATTGATACTTGATCCAGACAGCACAAACAGCGTATCTGTTGACTTGTCAGAGTAAGCAGCGTCAGCCGTGCCGCCATGCTCCACCAGCGTCTTGTTTGCCAGGTCAAACACCAGACAGCCACGCTGACCAGAAAGGTTGGTGTAAAACGCATGATAACGTCCATCATATTCAGCCGCGAACATACTGGACGGATTGTATTTATTCCAATCCGCCTTGGATATCATGTCACCAGTGAATACCTGAGCGTCCCCACCCTCCACGGCAACCAAGCCATCTGGCGATGCATAGATGACAGAGCCACCGATTGCCACCATCGAGCGCTTGGATACGCAGGACTGGTTGCGCGGCAGTTTCTCAGCAGACAGACTGCCAGAATCGACGCCAGTTACCAGGTAAGGCACACCCGTTGTGGTGACCACCGCCGTTTGCCCGGCAACAGCAATGCCAACAATGGGATACTCCAGCGGGATATCGTATTTAGCTGGCCAGGCGTAAGGTGCGTACGGCTCGCAGGCATGCAAGGTGGCATCGGTAAAGCCCAGCATAATGCCGTTTGGCATGCCCACAAGCCCCTTTAAGTCTTCAAGTGGCTCATCCCAGCCGAATGTTGGGCAAGACTCATTGAGCTGCGTTCCTGGCACTTTGTCGTCAATGTTGACCTTCTCTGCTGGGTATTCCCCCAGCAACAGAAATGCCGAAGTGTTCGATCCTGATGCACTTCTGTACACACGGCGCTTGGTGATATTGCGCCCGCCTGGCGCACCTGGCAGAACAAGCTTGCTGGTATCGTTCTGATCAAGTTCAATGATGTTGGACACAGGGGACGGAGCAGACTCTTCGCCCCAGTCAGTGACCTCGGTAAAAACGTAAGCCCGTGCGGTGACAATAGGAATTTCGCCTTCTGGCATGGCACCACCCATATCGCCTTCGAACAGGGTTGCAATTTTCTTTTCAGTGCCATCGAGCAGGGTTTTCGACATGGCTTCGATAGACTTGACCAGGCTTTCCAGTTCACTCTGCAGGGCTATCATGGTTTGAGTAACGTTGTTTCCGCCCACGCCAGTAATGCTACTCAATGCTGAAGATCCCAAATCGGCCACTCCGGATATGGGCATGCGCAATTTGGCGACTTCCGTAACGAGCTGCTCACAGATCTCGCTGGATGCGGCGGCAATTTCACTGGCATCTCTGCGGGCGTCCGGGGATGGTGCCAGCAACTCCGCGGCGAGCCAGTTTTTCATGGCCGGCACGTTGACGGTCTTGCTTCCATCTGACTGCTTGACGATAAACCCGGTGATCGTTGTCGTGGCCTGGCCAACTGATAGCCCACGATTGACTTGCCAGCTATCCGCACGGCGCACCACATCCAGCGCGGCAGAGGCAATAGCAGCATCGAGGGCGGCGACCGTTTCTGACTTCGTGTAATAACTATCTACCGTCCCCTTGGTGGCGCTGGTCACGGTCGTCGGGTTCACAACCAAATCAACAAATGAACGTTTTGCCGCTTTGATTTTGGCAACAATTGGGGCAATTTCTTTGTCTCGCGATGTAAAATAAGTCTCTACAGCTTCAACAAAGTCTGTAACCTGCTCTTGAGTAAAAAGCTTTGTCCCCTCTTTTGCCGTCGTGTCAGGGGATGGAATTGCAGTAAGAGAGGTCGTCAGTTTCGCTCTATCCAGAATCCACACACCGGCGCGCACAAACAAACCAACATACAGACCGACCGCATCAGAGCGGTACTTGAGATCAGCCGACATCAAATTCACATCGCTTGGGGTATTTGGAATAAATCCACCGTTTTCTACACGCCCGCCCCGGATAACGTCAAATTCCCAAGGCCGTTCTGGAACGGCATGTAAATCAGCCAAATCAGCATCAGCCAGGCCTTTGTATTGCCAGCTAATGGCATCGCGCACGGCATTGGTGATGGTCGTTGGTGCTTTTTTCTTGGCCGCCAGAGCATCATCGGTAGTGAATGACACTTCCTTGACGATAGTCACGATTGGTGCGGCCGCTGGTTTAGGAACGCCGAGCTGGCGCACCGTCATACTTGAGTCAGTGGCTTTGGGCGCACCATCACCAGTGTAATAAGTGCGCTCAGTGCTGTCGTTCGGGATCTGCCCGCGCACAAAATTGACATCACCACTACGCGTCAGGAACGTGGACGAGTTGGCGAACTTGTACAGCGTCTGCCCTGGGCTCGCACTGCCAACAGTTGCAGGTTGATAGAACTGCCGCAAGCTGCTGAAACGTGTATCCACATTTTTCGCATGCACCGCAATATTGTCCATCAGGTCGTGAGGCTCGGCGCTTGGTGCCATGCCTCCGAAGCCACGTATCTGAATAACAGCCATATTTACCGGTTACTTTCTGCGCCCTTGATCTTTTCCAGGGTGCGCATGCCACCAAGGCCCAACATGCCCAGCAGGACAGAAGACATTTCTGTAAAGTCCAGTACAGGCATGACGATAGGATGGCCAACTGCTGCCAGCACAAATGCACCTATGGGAGCCAGGACAAACTTGTACGCAAAGGCAGCACCGCACACCCAGCCGATAAATGGACGCCAGCCAGCCACAAATGTGCTGGAGCTGGCCGCTTCCACTTTGTTTATTTCCATCTGCCCAGCAATCTGCGCAAGTTCGCCAGACTGCTGCAGCTTGATCAGTTCAAGTTTCGCGCTGGCTGCCTGAGCCGGGTCCGGCCACAAACGGTCAATGACCTTGCCGCCGATATCCAGTACCGCGCTGAGAGGATCGAGTGCCATGATGCTTCCTTTCGCTATTGAATCTTTTTACCTGCCTGCAAATCAGCCAGGGTTAAACCGCCTGTGTACTGGCAGTGCGCCAGCTCCTTGAAACTCTTCCAGCGCCCTGCCCACTCCAGCCCGACACTTTCGGCAATCACACCGCAACGTTCAAACGTGCGGGTGTCATCCCATTGCGCCTTGCCGTTCACTATTGGGACAAAATCAAAAGCGCAGCCATAGTTGTGCCAGGACTGACCAGCCTTTGCTTTTGTCACGACCTTGCCTGGCGTTGTGCGCCCCTGAGAGTACAAAGCTGCTTGTGCTTCATTGTCACGCAGGGTGGAAGTGATCAGCACGTCGATTCCTGCCTTCTTACACGCACCGACAAATGCAGATGCCTTGGCTGCCACGACAGGCAGCAAGTCCGCTAAATCGCGACTATTTTTCATTATTTCCTCTCAATCAAACGATCCAGCTTGTTGTTGATTTCCTTCAAGTCTTCCCGAACGTTCTTTTTGTTCTCGACAATCTCGTTGTCCTGGCGGGTATCGATTACTCGCTGTGACGTCCTGGCTTCTTCAAGGACCAGCACCCGCTTATCCATGGCCTGCCACATTGCCGCGCCAGACACGATCAAACTGATCAGCGTCAGCAGATGCCCAATATTGTCGAGAATTAATTTTCTTGTATCGCTCATAGTCCTTGCCCGTAGTTGGTTAGCGTTAAGTCGGCTGAAGCTGCGGGAACATGGACTTGAGAATTACGCTAAGCGCATTTGGCGAAAATCTATATGGTTCCAATAGTCCAAGCGCCTCGCCAAGAATCTCAGAACAGAAAGACTTACCGTCGTCATCCCCCACAGCAGATATGACGAAATGTACATTACCGAGAAGGTCATATCTATCGCCCTGCTTTTTCTCGAAAACGGCCAACGCATGAGGTTCAAAATGTGCGGGTAGATAAATGAAATCCCAGTGTTTAGGATCGTATTCAATCCATTTAAAGCGTACGCCACCATCCATATAAGAGGCTGATGCAGACACTCCGGAACTGAAAACAAGCTCACAATGACTGTATGGCCCGCGTGTCCACCAGCGCACACCACGGTTATAGATGCCCGGAACACCTGGCCGCACACCTTTATAAAATGCCGCCTTGAATGCCATGCTTACCCTCCAAAAGTTTCGGGCCAGCCTGCCGAGTAGTCATAGCTGGCCGGGTCTGCCGACGCCTCAACCTGTGCGATATGGAAGGCAGCGCGCGAAAATGCGAGAACATCCAGTGTTTTCGTGGCTGTGAAAACAGCGGTGGCAAGTTCTATGGTGGTGGGCACGATGCTTCCGTCCATAGTCGTCCAAGGAATCGGCTGCATCGCGACGCCAAGCAGCATCCGGTCCATAATCAATGCCATCCACTGCGTACGCGAGTAGGTATCTGTGTGTATCCATTTCCCGTCGACCTTGACGCCGTTGAATTTGCGACGGTCACGCTCAGCCTTGATTTCTTTGATTTTTGTGTCTTTTGCTGCTCTCAATTTCTGTGCTGCCTCTACATTTGGCAATGTTTTCACTCGCCATACTTGCTGAAATGCACCGTTGACCAATGTGGGAGCGTCTTCGGTTAAGTACTGCCTTGTCGCATCAAATGGCGGAGGGCTTGTATAACTGACCTTCGCTACCCCTACTGCGTCCAGATCTTCGTCGCTGGGGATTGGTGGCAGGCTTACACCCGGATAAAGCGTGATTACCTGGCTGTATGTCAGCGGGTAAGCACGTGTTTGCTTATCGATTAAGAGCATTTTCTATCCTTAAACGTCTGCTGCTGCATTGGGAAATGACCGACCATCGCCCCAAATGACTCGCACTGCACCGGTACCGGCCGTACCATTTCCACCGCCACCAAAAGAACCGGCAGGATTGCCAGTCGTGCCGCCATCACTACCACCACTGCCACCAAGTCCGCCGCTACCAAAGCTTGTTCCTGCCGCGCCGTTGGCACCAGTTCCCAATATCCCTACACCACCGCCACTGCCACCGAGTCCATTAGCATTGCCGTTCCAGTTGCCAGCGCCACCGGCACCACCGGATCCAGCGGTTGAGGCAGTAGCCCATTGGAATGCATCACCGCCATTGCCTGTGTATCCGCCGGCACCACCTCCGCCACCGCCCCTGTTAGAGGCACCAGCAGAGGCACCGTGACCGCCGTTACCACCACCATCCCCGGTTCCCCCTGAGCCACCGGCACCACCGCTGCCGGACGCGCCGCCGTTAGCAATACATGCACTAGCAAATGAAGAAGTGCCACTCACACCGCCAACGGTGATGGTGTATGAAGTTCCTGGAACGACCGGAATGTAGTTCTTCCAACGCAACTCGCCACCGCCGCCTTGACCGTTAGCACTTCCGGTGCCGCCACCACCTACCGCAACAACACTGACTGAAAAAACGCCTGCCGGCGCAGTCCAACTAAATGTTCCTGGAGTCGTGAAGGCAACTTGGCCAGGAAGTGCCCCGACTGAAGTTCCGGCAGCTGCAAAAATAAGGTTACGCAGCATTACTTGATATCCTTCCCAAGTACTAGACCAGTCCAGGTTGTGCCACCATCATGGGTAAAGAAACCCAGAGTGTCCCGGCCAGATACTGTGAGAGTGGGAGCCGTGCCGCCAGGCCATTTGATGCCAGACCACCAAGTAATGGTTGCGGAACCACCGTTTGTAAGGTCCAGCATAAAGGCCGCAACACCGCTACCAGGAACGTTTGCAAGTGACAGCGTCGTTGCACTTGAGATAGTCTTAGTAAACAGTTCACCCGCTTCAAGATCGATACTGGTACCCGAGTTCATCGGGACTTTGGTCGTTTTCGTCGAAACGAAAGTTGCCTTCCCTGTAAAGGACGGGTTAGCGATTGGTGCTTTTGCCGCAAGACTGGAAACAGCGTCCGTGATCTGTTTTTGCAAGTAGCCGATAGCCTGCAAGACTGTATCTGTAGCAGCTACCGCTTGATTCGAGACGAGACTCAGGCCAGTCAGTGCGCTGGATAAAACACGGGCAACAGTGAAATACTTATTGTTGCCTTCTGCGATGGCATCAGTAGACATCGAACCAGCTGTCAATCGCAATGCGACATTGTCGCCGGTTGCGTACGCGGTACCAGTCGTGCCTTCTTGAGCGCGAACGACTGTCAGCGTGTCTCCAACCCTGGCTGTGCACTTGACGATTTCATAGCTGGTTTCAGTCACACCACTGAGCTTATAGAGCGTTACCAGAAAAGTATCGCCCACAGTTGGATTCGGAAACTTCGCGCCATCGCCAGTGGCAACAGTCAACGAGGTGGCAACACTGGTAATACCAGCCGCCAGGACGGAAGTCGCATTGTTGGTAAATAATTGCATCAAGATTCCCTTACTTTGATGATCAGCTCGTCTTGCATAGTCCGGCCTTCGCTGGTAATCGCGGTGAGTTCAGCCTTGTAGCTGCTCCCATCCAGTCCACCAACAAAGACAATACGAATCCGTTGGTCACCTGGAGCAGCCACGATAATGCCGGTGGCACTCGCCTCAACTGTCCAGTTCCCGGCAGAGCGAACCAGAATTGAAGAGCCACGCGCCGGTATGTTTGTCGGGCCTGCCGATATCGCAGCAGATTGATTGGTATTCCCGACATACAGCGTGTATCCGTCCGCTGCATCCGCTGGCAGCGTGACTGAAGAATTGGTCCGCAAAGTCTTGCGGTCATCCGCCGCCGTCGCCGTGTAGGGCGCAAAAAGGACCATCAGTCCTTTCGACTTCCCGTTATGCGTGACGACCTGGTGCCCCGCTGTAATACTGTCCGTGGCAGCCATGTCTTCCGCAAACTGGATGGCATAAATTTCCACCTCAATCGGCTGTTTAGTGAATTTTTCTAAAATTGCCATTATCTCGATACAGTTCTGTTTTGAAATGGGCGCACTGCCACCTTGTCATCAGCATCGCGGGCATTGGGGTTTATCGATAGGGTCCCATCGAGATAAAAAGCAATACTTACGACGCCTGAAAGCCGTATCGGATTGCCTACTTGCCCAGACAAACTGAATGCCACACCCGTGGAAGATGGTGCAATGGGTTTGAGCGAACTCAATTCACCACTGCTGCTAAGTAAAATGGTGCTTTCACCTTGTAAATACTTAATTGCGCCCGGTGCAGGGGCCGCGCCTTCGAGTGCGATACCTGTATTGCCTTGCATTTGCGCATAGTTGGTCAGCGTGCCAGTCGCTCCCATTGCCATAGATACCGACGCATTTGGCATGTATGCATCGGCGTTCAATAGCCCAGTCAAACTAAAGGCAATCCCAGCTAAGACATTGTCAATTGCCACCCGCCGCATTACTGCCAGCTCACCGGCTGGCATAAAGTCGATTCCCGTTACAGAAGCTGCCAGCAATGCGACTTTCGCGACATCACCAACTGCATCCATGCTTACGCCTGTCGCACCAGCCATGGAAACAGAAGCCCGCTCAAAGACCGTAAATGCGATGCCCGTGCTTGAAGCCGGTATAAATACCGTCTGAGCTATGGGAACAACGCTGTTTAAGGCAGCGGCATTGAGCGTCTGGCCGTTCATGAATCTGCTTAGGTCGCGGTCACTGTCAAAGTCCCTGGCAACCAGGTCGGAACGTCAGTTACAGCAAAGGTCTTGGGTGCGGACAATGGCGCGTAATACAGCATGTTGCCCAGTGTCGCAGCGTCCCACACTGCGAAATGCGTTGCTGTTACCGGGCTGCCAGAGACACCGTTGTAAGTGACCGTGCCCGAGTTACTTGTCTGGCCTGCGGTGGATTGCGCTGCAAAAGCCGTTGCCTGGCGCGCATACCACCCTGCTGAGATTTCAGTTGCTGGCGTCGCATTGGCAGTTGGATCAGCCGTATGCAGTGACACATACACAGTGGCTGGAGCGGCAAAGTTTATGCCTCGGACGGTTCCGTCGATGACCTTACCTTTTAAATAATTTGATGCTGGCATTGTGCCCCCTTTGTTAAAAGTAGCGGCCACGCAGGCGCGGCCTATGTGAAGAAAATCCCCGTGCGTTCTGTATCGAAATCGCCGCCATCTTTCCGTTGAACTCGCTTTCCAGGCGTAGGCCTTCGCTCGGGTTTGAAAATGGCATGCCTGGCTGAAGCATCAGCATGGATTTCGCACCTGTTGCGATCGCCAATGCATACTGGTCATAGAACCGGTTTTCAATACCCACTGCGTTGTTACTCGGTTTGAGACATGCCTGAATCTGCAGCAACAAGCCGTCACCTGGCGGTGGCAGCAAAACGACCGTTTTGCGATCAGTTGTATGAATACTCTGGCAAACACCCGCCTGGTTAGGGTACTCACGCCAGTTGGCAGGTAAGCGCCCCTCAGCTTGAATCGTTAAACGCTGTGCGTTCAACGTTGCCCGCTCTATCCGCACCAGCTCAGACTTTGATTCAAGATTCAAGTCATATTCCATAACGCCGGCAGACGTGTTGATTTCATCAAGCCAAAGTGTCCACACGCGGGTACGGCTGAAAAAATGCTGTGCAGCTCGTAAAAGTGCATGATCCAGCTCCAGTTCAGAGCAACCGGATACGTAGGGTGAAACGTCGCGGTAAAGGCTTTCCCAATTCTGCATGGCTATCTAACTCCAGGCTTAACAAGTGCGGGTTGCGACTTTGTAGCGTCGAATGCCAGATCAGTTTGAGTCTTGGCACCCAGCGCTGTCAGGAAACTGTTTTGATAAAAGCTGCGTTTCTCAGCCACATCAGCAAATTCGTCGTCTTTGGAATAGGCACGGAACAGCATCCAGTCCAGGATCTGATTTGTCACAATGTCAGCGAAAATTGGTGAATTTTCAGTGTCGCAACGAGTCGGCATGACAGAGAACAAGCATTCGACACTGGCTTTGCTGCTTGCTGGCGGATAGACGCTGAACCGGGTCGGGTCTCGCTGGTCGACCATGTAGTGCTTGATGACATCAGCCTGTTTTTCAGCGCGCCAGTTCGGTGCGAAGGCGTTGAGCTTTTCAGTGCTGATCAATTTGATCGCTCTGCCTGACGTATTAGCCTCGACTGCAAGCAATCTCAGGCCATCCGCAGGTATTGCCTGCTTCCAGCCTGTTACCAGCGCTACGCTCCTGTTTGCAACACTCATATCTGGGCGTAATTGAACGATCTGAATTTGCGCATCATTCAGATAGTCCAGCCACTCAGCAGCGGTCCAGCGGTATGTAGACAGATCCTGAGCGATGCCCTGGGCCTGCCTGATCAGTGCGGATGCCAATATCATTCGTCTTCCATGGACGTGAAAATGCGTGCTTTACAGTTCTGCCGCAATCTGTCTTCAGTCAGGCCATCAATATCACGCTGTTGGATGCCAATTTCAGCGGCATATTCCTTAAGCTGCACATGGCTCATGGCATCAACAGACCTCGGGCGCGGCACTACCGGGCTTTCTTCTATTTCAGTAGTTGCTTGTGCTTCAGTGGTCGCTTTTGCTTCGGCAATGGCTTTCAGGGCTTGCACAACATTGGTCAAACCTGCCTGTTCAGCAATAGATTTCAGTGCATTAGTGCCTGGGGCTTTTGAATCCACTGTTTTTTCTGCAGTGAGAGTTAAGGCCCCAGACAGAACACTCTTGCGTTCGCTTTTCCTACCCATGGTTATGCACCGTGCAATGCAGGACGTGCGAAGACCGTCAGACGGATTTTCGCGCCGACCACCAGGCCAGCAGCAGCAACACCTATCTTCAGGCCGATACTTTGCTCAACAGCACTTGGCGCGGCATTCAGGAGCGAAACTTTGTTTTCCGCCTGTATGCCACCGGTCTGGCCGATGGTACTGGCAGCAAATGCTTCATTGCCGCATGTGCGCGCATTGTCGACCAGGCCGGCTTTACCACTTACCAGACCGCAGTCCAATGTGATGGCAGCGCCAGTGTCGAGGTCGTCGCAAGTGAGTTTCAGGCCAGTTACCACGTATCCGCATGGCAAAATCGCCATTTCGATAACGTCATTGGCAGCCAGACCGGCAACGGTGATGTAGTCCCCAAAGATAACGATGGGTTCATAACCACTGGCGTTAATCGCCGGATAATTGTTAGCGACTTGAATGGATTGTTTCAGAGACATGATTTTCCTCAGAACGTGAGTTTCCAAACCTGTTCGGGATTGAGTACCCGAACGAGGTGCAGAAAATGTGATTAGTCGATGGTTGTATAAGCGGTGTCGATAGACTGCACACCGAAATCCATGTTGTTGTAGCGGGTCTTGTCAAAGCCAGCGATCATGCGAACAACGATCACGCTTTCTTCGCCATGATCCACGGAGGATTCCGACAGCTCATAGCGAACATTGCCTTTTTGCCCCTTCATGCCATGTGCAACGGCCACTGCATGGGCACCCAGGAACAAATTTCGAACGGCGTTGACATTGCCACCGGCACCGTAATCGTTGAATTTCACGCAGGTTTCATGCTTCGTCACCAATGCGCCGTTATAGTAGGCATCACCACCCTGGAAGATGGGGGACTTCGCACCAACTGCAGCGGCCTTCTGTTTTTCCAACGTCAACCAGCCTGCGTCACCAACTTCACGACGCAAGTCATACATCGATTCTGGAGAGGTCAAGAGCACAAAGCACTTATCGGAACCGCTGTTTGGCGTTTCCACGCTGACCGGCTCCATGCGAGCGCCTTTCTTGCCTTCGAGGGAAAACATTTTCGAGGCACGAACAAGGGCACGATCAATAACCGCTGTGCTCATTTTGGAAGTTGCGCCACCATCTACCAAAGTGGCTTTGGTCAGACCATCACCAACTTGCAGATGGGCTGCATCTGGCACAGTCAAAGGATTGGGGAAGCCTGTCCAGTTATTTGGATAATGCTGAATTTCGTCACCCACGCCGCGCGCACCGCAGGCATACATATGAATCAGTTCATCTTGAACTTCAGCCATGTAGTCCGACAGACGGGCACGCGCTTGCTTGGCGATATCCTGGCGAACACGTTTTTGTGACATAACATCGCCGACGTTGACCAACTGACGGCTCTTATCGATACGCATTTTATGCGTATAGTGGGACAGTCTTTGCTCACGGCCTTCGCCTTTTTCGTCGCCTTCAATTGGCTTGCCTCGCAGCTTGGCGATCAGAGTGGTAGTGACTTCATCACCAGGACCAGATTCAAGGTCTGACTTGATGACAACAGGCATGGCAGCATCTTCGCCACCTGTCATTTTTGTCCAGAAGGATTTCTTCTGAGCTTCAACTGCGATCTTCGCAGACCATACTTTCACTGCCGCCGGATCGGAAGGCAGAATAGAAGTGCGTGACATAGTATCCCTTTCGGATATTACGACACACTCCTGCGTGTCAATCAATTTACCCAGGCCTCTGCCTGGTTACTTATGCGATTTTGTTAGTCGCAATTTCTTGCGGCCTGGTCACGATTATGCTCTTGTCAGCAACAATACGTAACCGGGCTCGCTTTCCTTCTTTACGCTCGACAACGATACGTATTCTGCCGTTGTCGATATCGATGGCTTGGCCGACTTTAACGTCCACGGACATGCCGTGCTGCTGGGTCATATTTATGTTCCCGCAAGCATGCGTTCGATTTCGTCAGGCGACATCTTGGCGATTGCGCGCTCCAGATCTTCGCCTTCCAGCGTGGCAAAACGTGCGATCGGATCGTTATCGACCTTATGAGAGTCAGCTACTGGCAGCGCGCCCAGTGTTTTGACGTTGTGACGTGGCTCGTTCTTGCTTTGCGGCTCTGCCGGCGCTGCTGCAGGCTGTGCCTGAGCGGCAATACCATGCCGCATTTTCATGGTGCTATGCGCTTGAGCCAAAGCCCACTTAGATGCGGCCAGGTTATCGTCCGGCATGCCATTGGCTATCGCTTCTTGCCCGAAAACGCGCACCAAAGTGTCAAATTCCTTGGTCAGCTTTTCGTCTGTATAGTCAATGCCTTCGATCTTGGCCTGCTTGGTTAAAGCCGCAACTTCACGATCCCATTCACGGTGCAACTGCTGTTGCGTCATTTCAGCAGACACCTCGGCTTTTGTTTCCGCCTTGGTTTCAGCTCGATCCAGCTTGCTAATTTCGCCTTGTACCCTGGTATCAATGGCCGAATATTCAGCGGCAGTGATTTCACCTTCAATCAATTTTGCCAGAGCGGTGGCTTTTTCGCCTGTGAGTTCTTCGCGCTTGGCCTTTGAATCTGCTATTTCAGCGTCAGACTTGTAGAGCGGCTTTGTGCGATCAGCAGGAATTGACTCTTGCTTGTCATCCGCTTCAGGCTTTTCGGTAACTTCTACCTTGGCATTTGGCTTGGGTTCATCTTCAGGCTTCTTTTCAGCGGTGGCTTCGCCCTTGTCTGCATCATCATTGGTGTTGCCTTTGTCGTCATCACCATCAGCAGGGTCTTTTATGACTTCGCCCTCATCGCCAGCATCGTCGTCGAGTGCTGCAATTTCCTCTGCTGTGAGGAATTTCAATTCATCTTCTGTATATCCGTGTGACATAGTAGTTTCGCTCCTGCGAGTTGTTTAGTTGGTTTGGTTGATTTCCTGCTTGCACAGCTCGCCATCAGCTACGCACACCCGCATAGTCCGGCCATTGGCATCCTTGAAATACTCGATACCACCCAGCATTTGCGCTGTCACGGCATCAGCAGGCGCTTCCTTCAGAGCTCGGACGCGGTCCAGACGATCAATAGGCTCAAAATCCGCCTGTGCTTTCAGTTCATCTGCGGCTTCTTCTGTCGGTTCCACAGGGTTGGCCTGCGGTTGAATCGCGCTCGCGATTGGTTGTGCCTTCTTTGCCATCATCCTGCTCCTTGAATATTGTCTGTCGGGGTCATCGTTTCAATTCCAGTTGCTGCACCATCAGCTTGTAATGGTGCTGGCGGCAGTGCTTGCGTCGGTTGATCAACTGGAAGAGGCACCATTTCAGGCGCTTGCGGCATGCCTGGGTTCTGATCCCTAAATCCTACAGACTTCAGTAGCTCGTCGGCAACCGGGGTCACTCCTGGCACTTGCGCAATGGTTTGACTGGCTTGCATCGCCACATACACTGCCTCGATTGTCTTCTTCAGGCGATCAGCATCTATCTGTTCACCCTGGGCATTTGCCTTGACGATGTCGGCCTTGGCCTGCGCCATTTGCGCTTCGATTTGAGCCTGCTGTAAGGCCTGTTGCTGCTGCTGTGCCTGCTGTTGCTCAGGCGTTGGCGGCTCGTCCGGGTCCGTCATGCCAGTGATTTGGCGTATGCGCTGGATGACCAGTTTCTTGTTGGGCAGGTCAGCGAGTTCAAATACAGTGTCCAGCAAGGCAGTGACGACTTGCGGTGCTGTAGGTGCCAACTGTGTCAGCAACTGCATCAGAGACTCAAAAGCTGCCTGCTGCAGCGTCTGCTTCCAGGCGTTCTCACCAATAACGAACATCGCTTTGCGCGCTGTCATGTCATTCAGCAACTGGCCTGTTACCGGGTCTTTCTGATTGATGCGGACATATTCCCGCTTCTTGCGCTCACCGGTTATGCTGAATGTCTTGGCTTCGTTGTAATACTGTTCAATCAGGCTGAGCTTGATTTCACCTTCCATCTGACGCGAGAACAGCATGTTGTCAAAAATCTCGGCAGTTTGTTGACTGCCCTGCTCTGACTTGCGTTGGATGGCAATGCCGGATGTCGCATTGGTGTCACGGCCAAGGTTCTCGCTGGTCACTCCAGAAGCATTGCGGATAATCTCGCGGTCGGCCTGTGCCATCTGCAAATGGCCCTGCGCAACATCGTTCTCACGGTGCGTTTTCAGTTTTTCCAGACCACCTTTTGCAAGTAATACAAACGCGTCAGGTGCCTGCAATTCATCCCGCGCTTCTTCTGCAGTCATCACGTTGTCATCGAAGGCATCCGCTTCTGCGATCACCTGGTTGGTGGAAATGACGTGTATTGCCTTGGACATACGCTTATTCAGGGCGTCCTGTGGGCTACGCACCGGCCTGATGACTGAGTAAGGCGCATTGTCCTTCTTCCGGCGATAGCACCAGTACGGCACGAACGGAAAGCGATTGTGCTTGTACGGGCTGGGGCTGTCGTTGATGATGTACTTAGCCGTCATGATCGTGCATTGCATCAGCATGCGCGTACGATCAATAGCAGAAACGCCCTTGCCTGTCGTTTCCTTGGTCGGCTCTTTGTACCAGGCTTCAATCAGCGTGACGCGCTCACGGTCGTTATGTTCCCATGCGGAATAGTCGTACATGTTGTACTTGTCCGTGGTCCCTTCATAGTCACTACTGCTGTCAAGGCGTTTGCCATTGAAATATTCGAGAAACTGTTCCTTGTCTTGGTGGACCGCTGACGCACGCAACTCCCGCTCTTTGTCAGGGAAATATGCGATTGCAATATCCAGATCTAATGTCCTGAATCTGAATAGGTAACGACTGTCTTCCAAGTCGTCACGTGTACCCAGGCTGTCATAGAGGATATTGCGCCATGATTCAAAACGTGAATATATGGGCTCATCCTCTGGATCAGGTGATATGCCGATTTCCAGCCAACCGAGGCCAGCTTTAAAGCAATCATCGGCTGCGGCGCTGCGTTCAAACTCAACACGATTCACGTCTGCGATGTACTTCAAGAGCTTGGTTTTGCACTTGGCATCCTCGTCTGCACCCTCGTCGTCATCACGGGCCATGACTTCAAAATCTACCCTGGTGCGCCGTTCAACACCTATTAGCCAGTCAATCGTGGGCTTGATTTCGTTATAGACAGTCGGCTGCTGGCCACGGTCCTTGAGTTCGGCAATTTCGTCCGGACGCCACTGAATCGAGTCGTAGTAGTCTTCATCCAGCGCCATCTGGAACCTGTTGGCCTGCTGCCGGCGCATCTCGGTTTCAAACCAATTGTAGAGGCGGCCATGCTTAATGCGCGCCTTTTCTTCCTTGGACGCATTTACACCTGGCTTTTCTTCGGTTACGACACTCATTACAGTAGGCTCTCGCTTATCACTTTACCGTTCACATCGGTCTGGGTTACCTCCAGAATTCCCTTGCCCTTGGCCTCTAATCTTGAGGCGCGGGACGCTGGTGGCATGGTTAGCAAGTCTGGGAGAAACTGGATAATCACGTCAACCAGGGTCGAAACTTCGAGACGGATCAACGCACGGCCAAGCGTAGGCAGTGCTGCAGCAGCTTCCATGAAGCATTCCTCAGTTGGTTTGCCGTCTGGATTGGCGTACTTGCCAGCGCTGGACAGACAAACGCCAAATACACCGGCACCCAGCCCACCAAGCGGTGACCAGATGAGCATTACTGGCTCGCCGTCTGCCATATCCCACTCAAGTGATACGCAGTAGCCTTTGAATTCGGCTGTCTTGTGAGTCTTGGGCCCGCCAATGCCAAACATCGCCTGGCCAGTGGCGGATACGATCATTGATTTATTGAGGTTCAAGCTGTTCTCCAGTTACGTTCTCGTTTAGTAAGTTTTGTGCGGGTGACATTGAGGGTTTCAAATGCCTGGGCGAATTGACGATAAGAGTCCGCACCTTCGGAATGAATGTTGTGCTCAGGTGTCGCATTCCAGCGCCCTTGTCGTGTGTTCCAGGTCTTTCTATAGCCAGCCAGGTGCTCAATACCCTCTTTGCAGGCGGTCTCGTCAAACCAGCACTGACTAAATGCAGCTCTCGTAACTTGAATGCCGTGCTGGATATCTGAGACTCGAGGCACGATCTCCCATTTGCCGCCTATTGAGAATTTTTCCAAAATATCAATTGGGGCTTCCACGTCTTCGCCCTGCTGTCGTTCGTGGTCTGCATCGTGAGGCAAGAAATGCGTCCCCCAGACGTAACCAAGCTCTTGAAGCTGCTTGATGTAGTAGGAATATCCTTCGCCCCAGCCTTCAATGAAGCCTATGAAACGATGCTGCAGACCCACCTTTTGATGCAGCCAGATCGCGGTACCGTCTGTATTGCCGATATCCCAGAAGGTATTGACAGGCACGCCTTCAACGAATGGCACCTGGCCAATACGCCCTGATTTACGCGCTGCTGCCAGTTGTACTGCGTAGTAGGTGCCCTCGGTACTGACTTTGAATGCTTCCTGTGGCGTGCTGGGATACTCTTGCCACATCTTCTCAGGATCGCCAGAAAAGTCAGCCTCCCTGGTAGCGACGTACCAATTGCGCTGCGCGGCATCCAGCGTGCACTTCATCAGCCCTTCTATCTCTGCGAAGTACTCTTTGTCCTTGTCAGTGATGATGACCGATGCCGTAGGCATCCTGTACGCTGATTCCTGCCACCATGGATAGAAGTGAAACCGGAAGTCCCTGGCATTCAGATCACTGCCCTGCTCATGCTTGGCCATGGCCTTCTGCGTTTTATCAAAGAAGTCGCCTTCCTGACCCTCCGCAGTGGATTCGATGATCGTGATGCCGTCCAGCGGTACCGCAGGCAGCGAGCCCGTCATGATCTCTTTGGCTTTGTCCTTGAACTTGGCGCAGATCTTCCCGTATTCAGAGACATGCAGGCGATGAATCGTGCCCGAGCGCATGGAGGTGGCAACACGGATGGAACTGTTATTGTGTGCAAACAGCAGCTCGCTGGCGCTATCCCTGGCGAGCGGCATTGCCTCTTTGAGAGCTTCTGGCAAGCGCTCATAAGCCAGTTTCACCTTGTCCCTGAAGATGACTTCGGCAGCTTCCCTGTCCTGTGCAATGATGCCGCAACGCTGATCAGGATTGAATAAGGCGTGGTCAAGCCAAAGAATTGCCACCAGCGTCGTAAAACCCAACTGCCTGGCCTTCAGGATGATGTTGCGGTACCAGAGACTCCCTATAAACCGGCGCTGTGACCGGTTCGGCTTGAACGGTACGACCGAGCCATCGCCGTCGTCGCTCTTGACCATGATCTTGTACAGATAGCCGCTGCAAACGCGCCACATCGGATCAGCCAGGCACTTTGCCAGCTCTTCCTCTGTCTCTGGCTCAAAATCCAGCGGGACAGCTTCACTCATCGGCGCTATTCACTTTCTTGACGACCTTCAAGCCACTGCCGCGCATGGATTGAAGCAAGCCAGCCAGCGTGCCAGCAGCAGCTTTGCCTTGCTGGCCATTGTCTTCGCCATAGCCGCCCAGATGCTTCATGAGCATATCCAGGGCAGCTTTCTTATCGGCCAGTTTGTATTTCTTGGTGTAGCCGATAAAGGTGCGATCCTTGCCGGTGCCGGCAAACTCTTCAGTCACGTCCAGGCCAGCAACTGCTGCAGCCGTGTCGTCACTCAGTTCTTGTATGGATAATGGATTGCCATCGGCGGCGAACAACTGGCGCGGATCGAAGAAGGCCAGCCTGGCAATCTCGCGCAAGGTGCGCTCCAGGGTAATGCCCGTCTCATGCTTAACAGCCTCCAACACTTCCTGTTGAGCTTGTTGAATTGCCTGTTGAATTCTTTCATTTTTCAACAGCCGGGAACCTTGTGAACCAGCAGTATCGGCAGAGTAGCCGGCGCGAATGGCTGCTTTTGTCGCATTTCCGTCCTTCAGATACTCAGTCAAGAACAGGCGCTGGGTATCCGTTAAACCGTCAGCGCCCTTCTTGTTGCCAGACGGTTTAACAGCTTGTTGCGCGGTTTCTGTTGAATCCTGTTGAGAAATTGACTGATCTTTGTTCATGCCTGTATTACATCAAGCATGATTGTGTTGTTCAACTAGGGTCGAAACGTGCGACTAAATCAAGAATTTGATTTAAGATATACTTTTATCATGACATAGTACTACTTTTATGAGCGCCAATCCTATACCAGAAATAAAGTCACATGTATATGTCCCAACAATTCTGACGATAATTTGGTTTCTGCTGGGTGGGTTGATCGTTTATTCGAAATGGCCCTTTACTCCGGAACTAAAAATAAATGAAATTGGCGATGCACTAGCTGGATTCTTTTCCCCTGTTGCGTTTTTGTGGTTGGTATATGGATATTTGCAGCAAGGGAGAGAATTAAAATTAAGTTCCGATGCCCTCAGACTTCAAGCGCAAGAATTACAAAACTCTGTACAACAACAAAAGGCACTTGTTGAAATTGGTCAAAGCGAGCTTGCTGCGATGCAGCTGGCAATGGAAAAGCAATCTGATCAAGAAAAAGAGAAATTCCGCCCAGTTTTTTTTATTCAAGGCCAAGGTACCGGCTCTGGGAAGCAAAAAGTAATACGAGTAACTTACACGATCAAGAACACTGGTTCTACAATTAGTAAATTTGAAATTTCATCTGAAAACCTTCTCATAGAGCCGCACAAATATGAAATCTTTCAGAGAGATCAAACTATTAAGTTTAGCTTTGAAATTGACGCACTTATTGAACAGAACTTGACAATAACATGCGTTTACGTGAATGGAGAAGGAGTTCAAGAAAAACAAACTGCTGTGGGGCTACCCGAACGAGGAAGCGCAATTCACGTTTTTCCAAGATTCGAAAGAGTGCCAGTTTAGGTAAGCATCATTTCAAATTTTCAACACCAGCCTTCTTTACAATCTTTCCATGCTCCAGCAAATGGTCAAGCGACAGCTCATAACTCCCGCTGGCCATACGCCCCTCGCCATCCACAGCGCGCACTGTCACCGTCTGCGACTGCACAACCACTGTGGTTATCTTACGGACGTTGACAATTGAGCCTGAAGGCAATTCTATCCAGGCCCCGACACCGACTTGGTCATCAATCAGATTTGCTGACTTATCTTGTTTTGTACTCATGCAGCCTCCTTTAATCTTTCAACTTGTTCTTGTATCTGGGTATCACGTATCAGCCCGCTGGCGTATCCGACTGTCATCCGCAATGTGGCGGAATGCATGCGATTGAAACAAGCCCGGCAATCTTCGGTATCGCAGAGTAGGATATCCACGTCATTCTTAAGTTTCGAAGCCAGTCTGCGGAGTGGCTCCATATCAATCACGACGCCAGCACGTTTTTCGTGGATTTCGAATACATCGACAACACCCATGATCGCGGTATAGCTTTCGTACCAGTACCCGTCAACGACATCCTTAAACACCGCAGTGCCGTCGTTTTGAATATCTGCCGTGCCGTCGCACTCCAATTGGTCGACAATCGCCAACAGCGGGTCAAACAACGCCTTGATACGCCATGGTTGTGTCTTCAACAGCGCATTGTCTGGATTCCACGGCTTACGCACCTTTTTTGTCCGTTTCGAACTCGCCATCACTTTGTCTCCCTGATTTCGATGTCAAAGACCGACTTCATGAGGTGACGCTTGATGATGTAGCCTTCGGTCAGCTTGCCCTTCACGTCCTCAACGATCTGTTTGCCGTTCTCGTTGTAGGTAAAGTCTGCGCGATACACCAATGCACGCTTGCGCACACCCTGCACCATGCACGCCGGTGCCAATTCAAACGACACCTGCCGCGTCAAGTTGCTGATTTCGCCCATGCGTTGCAGCATCTGGAGCTGGTGATAACGCTTTGCCTCGGCCATCGAATCGAATTTCTCGCCATCCAGGATGGTCTTGCGGTTTCTGTACTTGCTTGGCTGGCCCTGCTGAATCAGCCGTGAACTCATGCGCAACTGATTCAATTTCTGCTGTGTCAATCTTGATACCATTATTCGCTTTCTAAAGAATATTCGACACCAAGGTCACCTGGTATCGATGCACGTTTCATTTTCAATGCGGCCTTGAGCGCCTGGCTTCTGCTCTCCTTTGCTGCTGGCGTCATGTCGCGCTTGACCTCTGGTTCTGCAATGATTGTTGGCGTGACGACCTTTGGCGGCGGTTGCGCCGGTGTGACATCAGGCCCATCGATGGCGGCTTGCACCCTGGCTTTGAACGTCGCCATGTTTTCCCCTGGGTACGGCGCCAGCTTGTGCTTGCTCCCTTCAGCCAGGATCAGTTCGTCAGATGTCCACCATGGCGTCTTGCGCTTGCGCTCGCCAACAAGTGTCTGGCAGGTAGCCTTCAGGAATGCAATCGGGTCTACTGGCCTCTGCACGGCGGCAGTGCGCAAGGCTTCGATAACAATTTCATCGCCGTAGTCCTTGCAAAGCTTGCCAACAACTGTCCCGCACTGAGCGACTGGCGTGCCTGCCTCGAAGAGGATTGACTTGCCTACAGCCCAAAGCTCGGTCTTGGTCATCTGGTCTGGAGATTTGGCCAACCCTGGGCTTGGCGCTTCAGCGCCCTTACCGTTAGGTAAGGAATAATTAATAGTTCCCTCTCCGTTCTGTTCCCTCTCCGTTCCCTCTCTGTTCCCTCTAAGAGGGTTTTCCGCTGGAATTCCGGTGGAAAGTGGCTTGCTTTCCGGTGGAATATTTTCGCTATCCGGCAGAATTCCATTAGGGTATGCTCCGGATTTCCACTGCTCAAGCGATGGAATTCCAACTGGGGGTTTCTTCTCATGCGTGCGTTTTACGTTCTCTTTCCGCATGCGGTCACAGAATTTACCGTAGGCGTGGCGCTCTTTCGCTGCGTATGCCGACACAGCTTTGTCGGCTATCACCGGGTGGTAAAGCCTGCCATCTGAACATTTGATAAACCCATGCAGGGCTTCGGCGCGCACCTTGCGCCACTCCTTTACAACCCTGCCATAGCCCGCCAGGTTGGCAAGTTCAATATCATCATCAGGTAATGAGGATGCCGGTGTCTGGTGCCAGGCAGCGCACCATAACAAGATTGCGGCGCGAAAGGCTTCACCATCAGCAGATGCCGCGAATCTGGAGTCGCGCAGGCGGCGCACATCCAACTCCATATATTGGAAATCACTTAAATCGCAATCGGGGGGCGTCAATGGCGCTGGTAATTCAATCACTCGTTTTTCTCCATTAATCCCATACGTTTTAAAATTCGGTGCGTGTGTGCCACTCCTTCCTTGAATTGAGCAATCATCAATTCATAGCTAAACCCTTTTGGCCTGGCCATGCGCCCGTCTAGTACGTCATGGCAGGTCGAGCAGCCAAAAGCTGCAGCAGTATCAGGAGCCTTCAAGCCCATGCCCTTTCCATCTTCCAGAAGGTTGGAATGGCACAGTACTGTGGTGTCAGGGTTGTAATTGCAGGTCGGGAAGCGCAATGTGCATTCCTGGGCCCGAGCAGCGTTGCGAATCGGCGTTATGCGTGGACGACTGCTTTTCATGCGCTTCGTCCCCGGCTTCATGCGCTTTTTTGACGGTTTTATGCTGGATCGCTTCATACGTTGTAATTTGCAAGAATCGCTTCCATGCTCAGTTCAGACACCGCAGCTGACACATGCGGCCAAAGATACTTCTGCGCGTGCGGCGTCCGGAAAAACTCATGCGTGCCGGCGCAGTAAATCTGGAACTCACCCTCATCACATTTCTTATATGAGATAGACCTTGGCACCGGGAACACACCGCCTTTCGGGCCACTGCACCATATAACCCAGCCAGATCCCACCTTCAGCCAGAGCCTGAACATTTCTCGGTCTTTAAAGCGCTCCTGGTTCTTGAAGATTTCCCCCTCCAGTTTCATCTGCTTTCGATGAACTGGGCCAAGACGAGGAATCAGGGTTTCAATTGAAAAGAATTCGCCACTACCAAGGTTCCAGACCATGCGCCAGAAATTTCGCCAGGCCTTTTGGTCTTCTTCGGCTTGACCGTCAACCATTCCATACAGACAGTCACGCAAGACTTGACGTTGAGTCTCGGTCAGCTCTTGATCTGATTTCTTTGCGAGTACGATTTGGCTCATGCTGCCACCTCGACCTGAGCAAATAATGTTGAATCTGCCTGGATACGTTTACGGGCAATTTCCGCATAAGCAGGGTTTAGCTCAATGCCTATGCAATTTCGCTGCAGGCGATCGGCAACCAGGCCTGTGGTGCCAGCGCCAAAGAAAGGATCCAGTACAGTTCCGCCAACAGGGCAGCCAGCTTTAATGCAGGTTTCCGGTAACTCTGGTGGGAATGTGGCAAAGTGAGCATCCTTGAAAGAATGCGTTGCCATGATCCATACAGAGCGCTTGTTTCGACCAAGTGGGTTATATTCACGATCGGACATCGTCATCGGTGGACGTGACACGCCATCACTGCGGCCCTTGTAGTTGGGCGAAGAAATACCGCCACTAATAGATTTGACTCTTACTCGCTTGCGCATTTCTGAATCAGTGCCGTGCCCAAACCCAACACATCGAGAAAGTCGTTTTTGTGGCTTCTGACCAGGCACTTCATAGTCTTTCGTATCAAACCTATTGCGTGAGGCCTCCGGATCACCAGTTGCCGGCTCCCTAATAGCGTCTGCGTTGTAGAAATACTGCTCGCTCTTGGTGAGCAAGAAAATGTATTCATGTGACTTTGTACAACGATCGCGCACCGACTCTGGCATGGGATTCGGCTTGCTCCATACAATATCCTGTCGCACCCACCAGCCAGACTCTTGCAGTGCTATTGCCAGTCGGTGAGGCATCATGCACAAGTCTTTAGGTTTGAATCCGTCTAATTTCTTGCGATTGGGCTGCGTGTTAACGTGCCCGCGACGAATAAAGCGCTCGCCCTGGGCCCCACCACCAGGCGAACGGCCAACTGCGCCGGCACCGGTTGCATAGCTATCCCCCATGTTGACCCAACATGTACCGTCAGCCCGCAAGACACGCCTCACCTCTTCAAACACATCAACCATGATCGCAATGAATTCACCTGGCGTGGGCTCCAGACCAATCTGTCCTTCGACTCCGTAATCTCGCAGGCCCCAATATGGCGGGCTTGTCACTACACAGTGAATTGATTCAGACGCGATAGTTTTAAGCTGCTCGCGTGTATCACCGATTAAAATCATTACGCTCATACCTCAACCTTTTCTTGCAAGCACTTTGAATATTGGTCTAAAATAATTTGAGTCATTTATCGAAACCCTATTTTTGTTAATTGATCAGAAGCCCGGGCGGGTGCAACCGCTTGGGCTTTGCTTTTTGTGGTTACTGACTTGACATTGATGTATGTGGCGTACTGGACCACGTCACGTATCGTGCTGGCGGCCACACCGTAGACTTGAGCCAATGCACCATAACCACGGCCATGCTTGTACGTCGCGTGCGTCGAGCGAATCTGGCGCACCTGGTCATCTGTCAACTTGCGGCGGCGCGTCATTTCACACCTCGGCACAACCGGCAGTATTTGAAAATTGCTTCGCCTTTTTTATTTCGGAATTGCTGAACAGAACGGCGACGACCATTGCAACGAAAGCCTTCACAGCACCTGGTTGCCGTGACCGTATGCACAGTTGACAGCGACTTATTGACGACCTGGTGAATGTATTGAGTAGTAGCTGGAGATTCGTACGGCATCGTTGCTACCCCACAAATTGCGTGAAAAATTCTTCTGCACTACTCGCCTGGGTAATCTTGGTTCCCGCGATGGTCATCAAGGCTTCAACGACCTTGGGCGAATAGGCGTGCTCAGTCGGCACCGCTTCAACACCAATCACAGCCAGGAACTGCGCCAGGAAAGTCAGCTCACCTTCATTGATCCAGCGCCCCGCTGTCGTTTCATGCACACCGAACGCATCAGCGATCGTGCATACCTTTGTTTTTTGCACTTGTTGCAGGAGAGCGCTTTCTATCCTGCGTGCTTTTGCGAGCTGCACATCCGATAATTGGATCGTTGGCTTGCGAGAAAAGAGTGGTTCATTTCCTTGTGTATTCATGTTTGTATATTTTTAACTTTAGATGCCATAATTGCATGTTAAAATTGAAATGTATTACTTTTTTAATTGCCCACGAAAGGGGTACAAAATGGAACTCAAAGAAGCTCGTGTTGATGCCGAAAATCTGCTCGAAGCACTCATAAAAAATCAGCCCAACCTAATTCAGCCGGGTCCGCATCCCTCGGCAGCAAACAATGGAAAGAACCTTGCTGAGTTTTGCTTCACCTTTATAGAAACGTATGCGGCCAGCCTCGTAGCGAGAAAGTAGTTCTATATCCATAATCTGGATCGGCTTTGCCAATCTGTAGTAATCAAAGCCGATCCCGATCAGTTTGATTTTCCAGTAAAAACCCTCATGCAAAATATTGATCAAATAAGAAACGACCTGCAATTCACAATTGGACGAGTCAACGGTATCCACATGTTGCTGCTTACCATCGCCAGGGCACTTCCTCATGACGTTGCCGCTGCCTGCGTCAACGAATTAACTTTGTCCGTAGAGCGCGCAGAAGCTGACCTGCTTGCTTTACCAATCGCCGATATCGCAATACAAGAAAACATTCGCGTCGTACGTGAAGGGATTTTTGTTCTGTCAAAGGCGGCACAAGAAATCCGTTGAATCGTCCATCTTCATTGATACCAACTGAATATTGAGAGCTGCCAACCGGCTTCCTAAGAGAAAACAAGGTGTAAATCATGATCGTCATGTCCTTTATTGAATTGGTTGTTGTGACTAAAACTGGTATATCTGCTGTAACTGTGTGCATCGTCGTTTCGGCTAATTGCCGAGCCTTTGCCTTATGGCCCGCAGATATCGCTTTATAACGAGGCGATACCAGATCAGCTGGGCTGCAAGCTTCTGGCTCACGGATGGGCGAAAGGTGAACCTTTTAGAACTGCTGAAAAAATCCATCACATTCGCTTCCATCTATGTGGCTGATACAACGGTGCACTTCTCTTTGTGAAGCTCACTCAGCCGCTGTCCTATCTTGAAAGAAAGACGAGTTCCGCGATCACCATTAAGTAATGCGCTAATGAGGGATTGGCTGCACGGAACCATTTCAGCCAATTTTTGCTGAGTGATCCCTGTGTCAAGCAAGTCAGAAACGGTTTTTTTGGTATCCATGAAAACAATTATCACGTTTGTGTTTATCAATGTCAACACCTTTGTGTTTATGTTTTATATTACATTCGTGATATGAAAACTTTAGCAAGTCGCTTATTGCAAGCGCGCACGAAAAAAGGGCTGTCTCAGGAACAGCTAGCCAGGCTAGTCGGAGTTTCTCAATCTACAATTGGGAACCTTGAGGCTGGTATCCGCTTGACGTCCAGAAACATCACTGCGATCGCAGAAGCATTGGATGTTGACCCTCGCTGGCTGGCGGATGGCAAGGGCACGATGAGTGCAACTAATAATGATGCCGGTTCTGTGGTCGCTTTGGATGTTCCGTACAGACCTGTGACAATTGCAGATCCAAATGACCCCGAGTGGGTGGAAGTCAGGAAAGTGCAATTGAAGCTTGCCGCAGGCATAAGTGGTTTTTCCATCGATCATGACGCCGATGACGGACAATCGTTACCTTTCAGGCGGGGCTGGGTGGAAAAGAACGGATTTGCACCATCAAAATTGGTGGCAATTAAAGTGAAGGGCGAGTCAATGGAACCGTCACTTTATGATGGCGATACTGTTGTGATTAATACAGCGGACATAAAACCAAAAGATGGCGAGGTCTTTGCGGTCAATTATGAAGGCGAGGCCGTAGTAAAGCGAATGGTTCGCGACTTGGGCCAGTGGTATCTGGCATCTGACAATGCGGACCGGAAATATGCTCGCAAAGCTTGCCAAGATAAAACATGCATCATTATTGGCAAAGTTGTACATAAGCAAAGTGATCGAATTTAGCGGTCCAACTACATTCACCAAAATCTGAAATGAAAAACTTACTTTGTGGTGCCATCTTGTTTTTTTTCAGTGGTTTTTCGTTGGCGGATAAGTATGGTGTGGATGAAAGTATTGGCGACGCACAATCTCTTCCAGCTTGGCTGCTTCCCGTTTTGTTCATCGGACTTCTGATTTACCATTTCAAAACAGTATCTGAATTGAAAGACGAAAATATCTCGACAGCTGCTAGAAAAGATAGTCAGATTTTGAAAATTTTCGATGAGTTAGAGAAAGAGAAAAAAGGAAAAGAGGACGCTTTACGCAGCTTACGTCAAGCACTCCTGGAAATAACTCACGGAAAACTAAAAATTTACGGTCAGCATCAGGAATTGAAAGTACTGAAAAGTGCTTTGCAGCTGTATTTTGAAGGAGAAATCTATGATACGGATTTGTTTGAAGCCGTCGAGCCATTTTTTCCAAATTACGCAAAATGAACTTTCTTCATTATGTGTTGGTGGCTGCAGTGGTTTTAACGCCGCACGTCGCAGAAGCCAAGATCCCCAGGTCAAAAGCGGCAGTCTCAGAATTTAAGAGACAGAACCCTTGCCCGATTACTGGCCTGCGCAAGGGGAAATGCCCTGGTTACCAGGTTGATCACATTATTCCGCTAAAGTGTAGCGGGCCCGATACGTCTGCAAATATGCAGTGGCTATCAGTGGAGGATCACAAATTGAAAACAAGAAAAGAAGCTAAGCTTTGTAAAACCAAACTATAGAAGTTTCCCCAAAACTTGAAATAAAAGGTTATAAAGGAAAAGTATATGCCTACCCTCTATGCTTGGGCGAAGCCGGCTTTCTTTAATGGATCCCTGATGGATCACACTTGGGTCACTGATTACGACAATAGAACGCAAAAATATCTAGATATCAACGAGGTTGTTGCAAATGGTAAAAACTATTGGTACGCCTGGGGGGACTATCATATACTGGGGTCAACACCACTGTTGACTGATGGATTTGTTTGTGGTGGAGACGGTTCACTTCCGTTGGCAAAGTGCCTTTGTTTACCAAACGTTCCTTCAAAGCAAAATCATCTAGCTAGAGGAACGATATTTAACTATGGTATTGAGGGAGTATGTCATCAACTAACAAATCAGATACTTGCAGCTACTGATAGTAAATTATTAGTAACAAAAGTACGTGGTTATATCCTTACAACGATGTTTTTTGGTGATTACGGTAAAAGTGAAGACAAGTTTTGGAACTCAAAGTATACAGGATGCAGCTCTCAGCCTGACAGTTACCGCTCAGATTTAATGAGCTTTAAGGAGGTTCAAATGAACCGACATGTTGATACATTCGAGACTCGAGCTCGATCCATATTATCTGGCAAATCAAATCATCACAAATTGAATAAGCTTCTTGAGTTGCGTCGAGCTCAACAAAGCTATCTTCATTCACTTTCTGACAAAATTGATTCTGAGAAAATCAGTTACCCAAGTGCCGAAGAACTCAATGCTAAATACAATGAGTTTTTGAGCCAGGCCGCAGATTTGCTAGGACCAGCCGCATTTCAATCTATATTTGATTTTCCTCCTGATACAGTTGTTAAATTGGTGGATGAGTCGCAACTCAAATCAGCAGCTTAGATTAGTACCTAGATTGCTCAATTAAGCATTTACTAACCCGCCTCGGCGGGTTTTTTATTTTCTAATGCTTTTGGAGATAACAGTCCAGGACATTCAACCCGTTCTTACCGCATTCAGCAATTTTATTCACTTGCGGCTGAGCAAAGCTGCCCAATGCAAGGCCAAACACTGCCCAAAGGATCACTTTCGGCAGAACCATATCCTTTGGCAGCTCTTCTCGTTCAATTACTGCCCCAACATATTTAAAACTACGAAACGCCACATACAGCGCGGGAAACAAGACCGTGCCAGCCAATGAATACAGTCCAAAACTGAAATATTCCATTCCACCCTCCCAATTTAAACGGCTCATGCCGCAAAGAAACAATAGCTTAACTTGTTGAAAAAATCAGACGGATAAACACCGTTTTTTGGGCTATTTAATGAGTTTTTCAAAATATCTTGATTATCAAAGATAAATTTCAACACTGTTATCACAAATGTGTTTGACATCCATAAACACATACGTGATAATTAATCACATCGCAGCAAACAATTAATCAGGAGCCAAAGATGAACACACAAACACCTTTCAACCTTGCCCCAGGCCACTTTGCCCAGCCAGCGGTTGACTCAAAACCGATGCTCATCAACGGCCAAAACCTGATCGATGCATTCGCTCAATGCGGCATGGAACAGTGCGAAAAAATGGCCGCGATGCTCGATCAAGGACGGTACGAAAACTTTGGTCGAATGATGTTCAAGGTCATGCGCGAATGGTCTGAAGCTACTTAATAAAAATTGGTTGCCGCCACCAAGTATCAAGGCGGCAGGGAAACTCAGATGCCTGAATCTTCTGACCTCTGTATCGGGTGATACCTCTAGTCTTGAGCAGGGACGGACAGTCGGGAAAGACCGACAAAGAATTGCAGTAGAGAAGAGTCCAACCTTCGACGGGTTGCGCGAAACAAAGCAAGTTATCAAATGCTGCGTTGGCGTATCAATCTGAAGACTAGAGGACGCCGAGGACGGAAGGCAGATGCCGTGACAGCCTGGAGAGACAGGCATCAAAACAAAACCGGCTTCCCCGCCCTAGCCAGCGGTGAACTCCAGATTTACGAGGCCGGTTCTGTGTTGGTAAATGCATGATCGGAGCTGGACGGCTAGTACCCGTACCCGAAACTTGCAGTGTAGCCGAGCTGACATAGTCGAAAAATAGTGAAGATAGCCCATTTGCCAACACCTAATTTAACCAGGAGATCAGCAATGAATGCAGCAGATCAGTTTGAAGTAGCGATGCATACGCCGGGGCCGTGGCGAGTTGGTTCTTCAGGAGGTGTTGTTTGTGACACCCCCATTAAGGACGGAATTCCTGGCTCAGATGAAGTCAAGTATTACGGCGGACATTTAATTTGCGAATCTATGACCTTTGCAAACGCCAAGTTGATCGCTGCAGCTCCTGATCTGCTGGCCGAATTAGGCAAAGCAGATTTGATCATCAATGTGATGCTGAATCAGCTCACCACAGAGCAAAAGTGCGTCTGTGCAGCCAAGATTCAAGAGTTGGGCATTCATGGCCAAGGATTAGCCAGGGCGCACGAACGCGACGCAGTTCTGCGCAAAGCATCGGGAGAGCCGACATGACCCGCGCCCACCCTCTTCGCGCATATCGCCATTGGCGCAGCGCTGGTTTCAGCATCAAGAATGCTCTCTACCTCACCTATAAATGGGGCTGTCCAGCATGGTACTGATCAAAAATATTCTGTTCTACCGTCGCCTTGGACATAGCTGGCGGACAGCCTGGCACAAGGCACGCAACACGATTTAAAGCGAAATTAACTCAAATTTAATTCTGGAGTCTCAAATGTCACACGCGGATGCAGTCAAAACACAGGTAGCCACCCAACCCGATAACTCCATCGTCACCATGGGTTTTGGATCGTTGCAATCCTTCGAGTTCATGCAGCGTACTGCAAAGATGTTCGCTGTTTCCTCTATGGTGCCAAGCGCTTACCGTGCAGTAATCGAAAAAGGTTATGGCGACAACCTGCAATACGTCGACAATCCGGCAGCAGTTCCAAATTGCATCATTGCGCTCAACATGAGCCAGCGCATGAATGCAGATCCCTTGATGATCATGCAAAACCTGCATGTGATTGAAGGTCGTCCATCATGGTCATCACAGTTCATTATCGCCGCCATCAATTCCTGCGGTCGCTACTCCCCTCTTCGCTTTGACTTGGTCAAGGGCGAGGAAATGGATGCTTCTTTCACGACCTACGAATGGGAAAACAAAAAGAAGATTCCAAAAACATCGACTGTACGAACTCATGAAATGTCTTGCGTCGCCTGGGCCGTCGAACTCAGCACCAATCAGCGCCTGGAGTCTCCTAAGATCAGCATATCCATGGCAGTGGCTGAAGGCTGGTTTGGTAAGAATGGCTCCAAATGGCGAACCATGCCAGAAGTCATGCTGCGTTACCGTGCCGCTGCATTCTTTGGCCGCATCTATGCCCCAGAGCTCTTGATGGGCCTGCCAGCGGCAGAAGAGGTGCACGATGTTATTGATGTCGAGCTACAGAAAGACGGCACGTATGCAGCCACAGAGCAGCCAAAAGCAGACCCAAAACCGCCTCAATCCAAGTCTGAAAAGACGAAGCAGGCAGAAAGCAAGCCAGCTCCGGAAGTCAAAGCAACTGATGTTGAATTCAAAGAAGCTTCTGAATCGCCTGCACCAGCGAACGAAGCAAAGGCAGAAGAAGTAACGACGGCAGCAGCAGAGACAGCCGAGTCTGTCCCTGGCAAAGGATTGCCACTATCTGACTCTGAAAGCACATACATCAAATTCAAACTCGAAGAAGCTGCCCTGAGTTCCAACGATGTTTTCAAGAAGTTTGGTATTCGTCCGGAGCAAGTCACACAAACGGAATTCAAGGATGTTTTGGCCTGGATAAAAAGCCCTGACTGATCATGCTGACCTTTGATGAAGACAGCCATACGTACCGCTGGCACAACCAGGTTGTGCCAAGCGTGACGCAAATTCTGGCACCGATGCTTGATTACTCGAACGTTCCCGCAGAAAACCTGCGACGGGCTCAGTTGCTAGGGACTTACGTTCATAAAACAACTGAGCTGTACGACTTGAACGATCTGGACTTTGACACCTTGCCAGATGAAATTGCGCCGTACCTGAATGCCTGGATCAAGTTCAAAAGGGAATGTGAGTTCGAACCGGCCACGGTCGAGCAGAAGCTGTACCACAAGCAGCTCGGCTATTCCGGTACATCTGACCGAACAGGACTGATACGCGGGCGTATGGCTGTCATAGACATCAAAAAAATGCTTTCGCTTGGCCCCGTAATCGGCATGCAGCTCGCAGCTTACAAAGAGCTCCATACCCATGCCGGGCAAAAAGTTCTAGACCGCTATGCGCTGGGCCTTCGCTCAGACGGGACTTATCGGATGGTCCCTTACAAAGATGAATCCGACTACGCCGCATTTATGTCGCTGTTGACCTTACGTAACTGGAGATTGAAACATGGAATTGCTTGAACGAGAAGAAACCACCGTAATCCCTTCTTTGCCCCAAGCCTCTGAACTGGCACAGGTAGCAGAAGGTGTATTTAAAGCTGCCCACGCCATCGTGATCAATTCGCCGATGATGTACGAAGTCGCCGCAAGTGAGCTGCAGTCTTTACAAACGAAACTGGAAGAATTGAACAATAAGCGCTTCGCCGTCACCAGGCCTATGGATGCAGCCAAGAAGAATGTGATGGAGCTATTCCGCGCACCAACAGAGCGCTGCGAAGTTGCGATTACCCATCTGAAGAATGCAATGCTGACATTTTCCAAGGCAGAGCGGGAAAAAGCAGCCGCAGCTCAAAAAGAGGCAGATGAACTGGCCAGGCAAGAACGCTTGAAACTGGAACAAAAAGCCCGTGAAGAACAAGCCGAAGCTGACCGCAAAGCGCGTGAGATTGCAGATGCAGAACAAAAAGCCCGCGCTATCGTTCAGCAAGCTGCCAATGCCGCTGCCGCTGGCGACCGTGTTGCAGAAGAGCGTGCTAACGAAGAATTGCTGCTCATAAATCAAACCAAGGCAACAGCCGAAGCTGAGCAACAGCACGCTATGGCACGGGTAGCCCTGTCCCAGACCGTCGCAGCAGTCATGTCGGCACCAGTCGTGGCAAGCATTACGCCCAAGATTGCTGGCGTCTCCACTTCAGCGCCATGGACTGCAGAAGTCACAGACCTGTTCGCACTGGTGCGATTCGTCGCCGCCAATCCTGCATACATTAGCTTTCTGCAAGCGAACCTGGTGCCCATTAAGCAGCAAGCAAAGGCTCTGCAAATCAATTGCAGGATAGACGGGGTTAGGGTGTTTCAAGAAGAACGCCTCACTTCCCGCCGCAAATAGTAAAACCCTCACATCCCTGGAGAAAATCATGTCCACCGCAACAGACGAAACAATCGAACTGCCAGAAATCAAACTGACCGAAGTCAAATCTTCGCAACTGGCTGCCATTGGTCACTGCCCAGCCACGAACCGCCTGGCGATTCAATTCAAAAGCTATGGCGACAAGCCAGGCAGTGTGTATCACTATCAGGATTTTGATGCCGCTGCATTTGAGGCTTTCAGCACAGCCGAATCGCTGGGCTCGTACTTCAAGAAAATGATCAAAACCTGCCCTGATCGCTTCCCGTACACAAAAATTTCATAAGCCTCAGCCGGCAGGCTGAATCAATACCCTATTCCCAAATACTAATTTTACGGATACATCATGAGCAAAAAACAACCAAAATCTGGCAAACCGGCCTTTAACGTCGATGAAAACGGCTATGGCAGCCTGCCAGCCTTCGAGCATTTCATGCTCCCTGAAGAAGATCTGGCACCAGGTGCCGTCATCGATGGCAACGAAATTTACATCCTGCGCCTGGTCGACGACAAAGCCAACGAAGCCCTTGCAGTTACCTGGGTAGAAGGTGATCCGAATGTTTCGAGTTGGACCCCATCGGCACCGGAAGGCGATGATTGGGCCCTCTCTGCCATCTGCGAAACCGACGAAGGACCGTTCGCAGTATTTGCACGCCCGACTGGCGATGTACAGCCTAACGCCCGAGCATATGCGCAAGAATTCCTACTTGGAGCACTGATCAAGGCAGCGACAAAGCACCTCAAAACGCTTTCAAAGTCCTGGTTCGAGATGACAGAAGGCGAACAGAAACGTGTCCTAGAGTATGTTCACCGGGATTGCCGCGAGGCAGTACGAGATGCAATCGACATCATCGCATCCAATGGCCGCATGACTTTCACTGCTGCTGTTGACCAAGTTGTGTTCAAAGACGGTGTCAAAGCTGTGCTCTCTCTCGCCAAAGGACCATTTGCACACAGCCTCGCGGACGCAGAAGGTTCATTCGTCACTATCGTTATCGAAGAACGTTCGGTCTTGCTGCAAGAAGGCGACGCTCTCACTGTCGAGAAAGATCAAAAGCCGCTCTTCGAACAAGAGGCGCCCGATGATGATGGCAGTGACCCCTACTTTGACAAGGCAATTTCAATCGTCCGCAAGCATGACAAACCGAGTATTTCATTCCTGCAGCGTCAGCTTGAAATCGGCTACAACCGCGCCGCCAGACTCTTAGAGGCCATGGAACTGGCCGGTATTGTCACGCCTATGGATGCCGGCGGTAAACGCCTTGTTGTTGAACTAGAGGCGGCATGATCATCAGCAAAGACCGTATCACACGCAAATATCAAGAAGTAGCCCAGCAAGAGCCGCCCGATGTGGCGGTTCAACACACAGCCGAGAAACTTGGCATTCCAGTGAACTGGGTAACCGAAACAATCAAAGAACAGGAGCAACCAGCATGAAAAACATAACAGATATCAACGGCACAGCCGGCGCGGCAGTAGAAGAAAAAATCTCTTTTGGCAAGGCATCTGAAAAGGCAACGCGTCAGACGCAGAACAATCTGCTTGACCATGCCATCAAGTCTGCAGGGCTGAAAAATGATGCTGGCCTGGCTCGTATGCTGGAAGTGGCACCGCCAGTCATCAGCAAAATCAGGCATAAGCATTTGCCAGTGGGAGCAACGCTGGCAGTTGCAATAACAGAAGAAACTGATCTGTCCATCGCAGATATCGCGGCAATTCTGGCTGGCCGGGTGACTGCATGATCATCGAGAAAGATATCAGGCATTTCCACTTCTGCTGTGGCCTCGGGGGCGGCAAGAAGGGCTTCAACAAAGCCAGGCCTCGCGTTGGCAACATGGTAGGCAAACTTCGTTGCATCGGTGGCGTGGACGTTGACCCGGCAGCTATTCGCGATTTTGACAAAATGGGCGATGGCAGACCAGGCACGATTATGGACCTATTCACACGTGGCCAGTATACGGCTTTCCATAGCAAGCAACCTCCTGGCGAATGGCAAGAAATCACGCCTGCAGATATACGCCGCGCGGCTGGCACTGAGAGCCCGAACATTGTTTTCATTTCTAGCCCATGCAAAGGTGCGTCCGGTCTGTTGAGCGAAAAACTCAGCCAAACGGCAAAGTACCAGGCATTGAACGAACTGACGCTGCGCTGCATCTGGCTGATGGCTGAAGCCTGGGCAGATGACCCGGTCGAACTGATCGTGTTTGAAAACGTGCCGCGCTTGGCTACCCGTGGGCGTCACCTACTTGACCAGATTAACCAACTGCTGCACCGGTATGGCTATGCTGTGGCCGAGACAACGCACGACTGTGGCGAACTCGGTGGCCTGGCTCAGTCACGCAAACGCTTCTTACTCGTTGCGCGCCACATGGAAAAGGTGCCACCGTTCTTGTACGAGCCAGAGAAAAAGCGCTTGGCCGCTGTTGGCGACGTGCTTGGCCGCATGCCCATGCCAGGTGATCTGACTGGCGGACCAATGCACCGCATCCCTCGCCTGCAATGGAAAACGTGGGTACGCCTAGCATTTGTAGAGGCCGGTAGCGACTGGCGCAGCTTGAACAAGCTGGCCGTGAACAATGGGCACCTGAGCGATTACCTGATTGTGCCTGAGTATCGCTCTGGATACCTTGGCGTACAAAACTGGTCTGATACCTCGGGCACGGTCTGCGGGAAATCAAATGCAACAAATGGCGCGTTTTCAATTGCAGATCCTCGCATGGTTACCACAGCCGAATACAGCCAGTACGGCGTGTTGCCATGGACAGACTCAACAGGTGTCATCAGCGCCCAATCAGCTCCAGGTGGCGGCAAGTACTCGGTAGCAGACCCGCGCATGCTGGAAAGCAGCCATCACAACAACTGTTTCAGGGTTGTTGCCTGGAATGGACATGCTGGTACCGTCACATCTGGCCACGGCCCAAGCAGTGGCGGTGGATGTGTGGCAGATCCGCGCCGGGCTGGTCCGTCATTCGGAAAATATGCTGTAACCAAGTTTGATGAGCCTGCCGGTACCGTGATTGCTGGCAGCACGACTGGTCAGGGAGCGTTTGCCGTGGCGGACCCACGCACAAGCATGAATCGCAAGTCAGGCGATGCATATCTGACAGGTGGGCACTATGGCGTAGTGCCGTGGGATGCTGCTTGCGGGGCTGTTAGCGCATCGGCTGGCCTGGACAATGGCCGCTGGTCGGTCGCCGATCCTCGTATCGCTACCCTGCCCGCCATGGATGAAAAGACGATTGCCATCATTCAGTCTTTGGATGGCACTTGGCACCGCCCATTTACAACGCTGGAACTGGCCGCATTGCAAAGCCTGGTTGATCCGGAAGAAATGCTAGTTCTGGATGGTTTGTCTGATAGCGCTTGGCGCGAACGTATCGGAAATGCCGTTCCACCGGCTGCAGCGGAAGCCATTGCCGAAGTCATGGGCACAACCCTGCTACTGGCCTGGTCAGGCGAAACATTCGTACTGTCGGCAATGCCTATCTGGGTGCAACCAGTGGCGGTAGCTCTGTCGGTTGCACAAGGGGAAGCAGCGTAATGTCACACAACAAGACACCATGGAACCCATCAAAGACGGCTACAGCCAGGGTTAAGAATCCGCTGCCAGCGCCAACCAAGTGCCCGTTCTGTGATCAATGCATCGTAAAAATCGTTCATCACAACGAGGTGTATGGCCGTGTGTATGGGGAATGGCCATGGGTCTATATGTGCAAAGCATGTTGGGCATACGTAGGGATGCATCCGTTCACAAACATTCCGCTCGGCACACTCGCCGATGGCGCACTCAGAAAGGCCAGGAAGAACTGCAAAGATCCGTTTGAGCAGATTTACTTGTCTAAAAAGATGACACGCGACGAAGCGTACATGGGCCTAGCTGAGCATTTCGGCATCCCCAAAGAGGAATGCCATTTCGGCTGGTTCAACATTGAACAGTGCGAAATGGCGCGCGCCTGGTCTGTTGAAGTATTGAAAGGGCTTTCAGCGTGATTTTACTGGCCGCGATCATGAAGCCTATTGATTGCCTCTTTAGTGGCAATTTCAACAGCGCGCCTGATCTCGCCGATTTCAGAAGAGGAATCAACGGAGCCTTTGACCGTGCCTTTGACCTCTTCACCAAGCTTTACTTCGGCCTGCCAGGGTACGCGATTGCCACCCTCTTCTATTGTGCCTTTGAAGTAATACATAACAGCGGGAGCCGAGTCTGGGCGGCAATAACCATCATAAGAGTGAATCATGTCTAATTTACCAATAAAAGAAAAGCCAATACTATTTTCGGGGCCAATGGTACGCGCTCTCCTTGATGGCAGCAAGACGCAAACTCGTCGCATCTTAAAGCCAACGCCTAGTTTAGTAGATCTTGGCCTACCAGTGGCTTTAACACCTTGGGTTCGGGTAATCGCGTTTCGGAGGGCCAAGCCATGAGACGAGAAATCGCCGAACGATATAAACAAGTAGCCCAGGTATTAACGGACAAGTGGCTATATATCGAAGACATCATGTACGAGCTACGCACTTCAGAAAACTATTCACGCAAGCTGATTGCAGACCTGGTGTTTTCTGGTCATGTACTCCAGCGCCCTATTCCCAATGGACGGGGCAGGAATCGCATGCAGTTCAGCTGGAATGCTGGCAAGCCGGCACCCACGGTGTACACCCGCCAGTTCACGCCGGCGCAAGTCGATATAAGGCGCACAGATCCCCTAATGATTGCGCTGTACGGGAACGGAACAAGTAATCGTAAGCAAAACAACGAAATATCAGGAGGTTGAATATGAGCGAACTTACCTTGTCACAGGAAGAAATCGTTGAAGTTACGGGCTTCAAAATACCTTCCAAGCAAATCCGGTTCCTGAAAGAAATTGGCATTGAAGCTAAAAAACGGCGAGACAATACTGTATTTGTGAACCGCTTTGCTTATATGGCCGCAGCTAATCCGAAACCGCCAGAGCAAGAACCGACACCAAAACTGAAATCGATTAGAAGATAATGAGCAGAACTCGCAGATCAAACCGCTGGCTCCCGAAACGCGTCTATGACAAGGATGGCGCGTATCGGTTAAAGCCAACTGAACCGATGATTGACCCAGCAGACGGTAAGCTGAAGTCATGGATTCGCCTGTGCGATCTTGGTTCAAGCCTGGAGCAAATCAATGAAGCACTTGAAAAGTTGCTGAATCAAGAGTTCGCCAAAGACACCATGCCCTACGTATGTAAAGAGTTCAAGAAAAACAAGCTGGGCAAGTTTTCAAAGGAAGTCCAAGACTCTTACAGCCGATTTTGTGATGTGATATCGAATTGCTTTGAAGATTTCAAGGTCAACCAGGTCAAGACCAAGGATTGTGCTGACTTCTTGCGCGACAATTTCAAAGATAAGCCTAATACGGCCAAGAAATACGCGGCTTTGATGCGCAAGATTTTCAAGTACTCTATCTCTGAGCTGGGGCTACGTGAAGACAACCCTATCGACAATCTCGATCTTGGCGACTATGAGACCGTGCGGCGCGAGGTATTGCCGACGCATGAGCAGATTCAAGCAATCCGGAATGCGGGATTTATTGGAAAAGATGGGAAAAAGACCCACAGCGGCGAAATGTTCGCTTGCCTGATTGATATGTCATATCTGTGCTGGCAACGCGCGATTGACATCAGAACAATGAAAGAAGCGCAGATCATTCGTGATGAGATCATCCGCTTTACACCAAGCAAGACCATGAAAAGCAGCGGAAAGAGTGTTGATATTGCCATTACCGGGGCAATTAGAGACGTGATCAAGCGGGCACAGGAAATTAAGCGCAAGCAGTCAATCATCAGCCCTTACCTGTTTGCTAAAGACGATGGCGACCCATATACCAGGTCTGGCCTCTTCTCAATGTGGGACCGTGCACGGGAACGAGCGAGCATTACGGACGATGTTACGTTTAAAGACATACGTGCATTAGGCGCAACAGATGCAGCAAAAGCTGGAAATAGCATTCAGGAAATCAGTGATCGCCTGGTGCATTCATCGACAAAGACAAGTGAGATTTATATCAAAGAAGCAGTGCCAACAGCATCAACCATTGACGCAAAATTGCCCTGGTAATTTCTATAATTCAAGTCGTCGCGCCGAAAGTTTGTGGGGCAAAAATGAATTTTACAAACTACTGTATATTAGGATTCAATTTACGTAGATCGTTAATCCACGTGGGTTTCCGGCGAGTGCCGTCGAGAATGGGGTGCACGGGGTCGGAGGTTCGAATCCTCTCGCCCCGACCAAAATTACAAAAAGCTTACAAATTTCGGTTTGTAAGCTTTTTTAATAATTTCTGCTCCTAACGTCCTTCAGTAACCCAAAATTTTCCAATCGAATTGCCGCCGCAGAACGAGAAACTCCATACTCTTTCATAAGACCGCACATTACTTGCTCAAAACTTAATATATTGTACGGTTAACTGTCGACATACATAGAGATCCGAAACCTTTATTGAAAGTTACGGCATTAATAACCTCTGGCAATATCCACAGTCTGTGGTAACTCGCCACTGATGCGGTAACGCAGTATGTTTTCTGCGACGATCGCAGAGGCGGTTTTTCTATCAGTGGGTGCGGCGCAATGTGGCAACACGGATACATGAGGATGTTGCCAATGCCACTCTGACACTGGCAAAGGTTCGATAGCAAACACATCCAGGACTGCATGAGTAATATGGCTGGATTCAAGTGCAGCGTGCAAGTCTTTGTCATTGACAATGGCACCCCGGGCAAAATTGATCAGGGATCCGCCCTGCGGTAATTGTGCCAGCATGTGGGTATTGATGAGGCCTTTGGTGTCTGGCGTCAAAGGCAGCAGACAAACCAGAATATCAGTCTTTGCCAGCATGGCAGGCAATTCATTTTCTCCATTAAAGCATTCAACCCCGGCGACCGATTTGTGGCTGCGGCTCCAGCCACAAACAGTAAATCCTGCCTGTAGCAAACTTTGCGCTGCCGCCTCACCCAAAGCCCCCAAACCTAACAGACTAATCGTTCTCTGCCGGGCCGGGACATATTCGCGTGGCTGCCATTTTTTTTGTACCTGCTGCTTGGCATAAGCAGGTATTTCGCGGTGCAAGTAAAGTGCCCAGGCCAATACGGCTTCAGCCATGGTGCTTGCCAGTTGCGGATCGACAAGGCGAACAATTTTAAGATCAGTTTTACCCAAATCTTCGACCAGGCGTTCTACCCCGGCCCAGACACTATGCACCCATTGCAGCTGCGGCAATTGCTGCAACTCTGCCGGATTGGGATTGGCGACGATGGCGACTTTGCATGCGGCTTTCGCCTCATCAGTCATGTCGTCAAAGGCGACGATCTGTTCTTCAGGCATGGCTGTCTGCAAAGCTTGCACCCAGGCTTGGGTATGGGCATAGCCAGGAGCGGCCAGGAATGGAATTACATTCGGGATAAGATTCGATTTCATTTGTCGTATACGCTGTCCAGATGATTAAAACCCTTGATTTCTATGGGATTGCCAGAAGGGTCAAGAAAAAACATGGTGGCTTGTTCGCCAGGCTGGCCGGCGAAACGTATCGCCGGCTCCAGCACAAATTTAATTTGCTGAGCCAGCAAACGGTCTGCCAATGCCTGCCACTCTGGTATTGACAATATCACGCCCAAATGTGGCATAGGAACCATGTGATCGTCTACCTGGCCAGTGTTGGTAGTGGTAAATGGCTGGCCCAGGTGCAAGGATATCTGATGTCCAAAGAAATCAAAATCTACCCAGGTAGCCGTGCTGCGCCCCTCAGCACAGCCCAATACACCAGTATAAAACTGTCTGGCTTCATCCAGGTCACGCACATGGTAGGCGAGGTGAAATAAGGCTTTCATTAAAAATCTCCCGATTGAATAAGAGTGTCACAACAGTGAAATGCTAGCGCCTCTCATTCAAAAGAGATAGCATATAATTCTTTCAGCATTCAAAAGAAATATTTATGGATAGCCGTTATTTGCAAAGCCTGATCGCTACCATAGAACATGGCTCCATCGCCGAAGCGGCTCGCGCTGAAAACCTGACTGCCGCAGCTATCAGCCAGCGCATACAAGCTCTCGAAAGAGAATTGGGCTTCCCCCTGCTTTCCAGGCTTGCCCATACAGCCAGGCCAACAGAAGCTTGCCTGCATTTATTGCCGCGAGCCAAGCATATAGTCAGTGAAGTGGCTTTACTGGCTGGCGATATCGATCCTGCAGGCTTGACCGGCACTATCCGGATAGGCGCTATATCGACCGCCATGACAGGCATGTTGCCGCTGGCATTGCGACAATTGAGGCAGAACGCACCCAATTTAAAACCAGGTATAGTGCCTGGCACTTCGAGGTCTTTGTATCAGGCAGTCATAGACGATGAAATAGATGTGGCGATTCTGGTCGCACCCGTTTTTGATTTGCCCAAGAGCTTACAAATACGTAACATCAGGAGTGAATCTTTGGTTTTGCTTTCGCGGCATGCTCCCCAAGGCGGCATTCCTGCCACTTTGCAATCCCACCCCTATCTGCGATATGACCCCAGTGCCTGGGGCGGGCGATTTGCTGAAAAATATCTGAAGGACCACAACTTGGAGCTGGAAGCCATGTGCGACCTTGACGCTCTAGAAACCATAGCCATGCTAGTTGCAGATGATGTGGGAATCAGTCTGGTGCCTCATTGGCCGGGCCTGGAAAAACTGGCGCATGATTGTGTAATCACCCGCATCCCTGACCCTGGCTACGCACGCAAACTGGTCTTGCTCAGCAAGTTGCAACATCCAAGACCCAGCATACTGGGACTATTGTCACAGGCTTTGGCAATCAAGCTTTAGACAGCATAGCCATTTGAGTCAGGGCATCTGCAGTCTGGTTTTTATGGCGCGGCACCCAGCGTACCTGCAGTTGCTTAAATTGTGTCGCCAAAAGTTTCGCCTGTTGCCTGTACTCCAACATACGGACCAACTTGCTTACTTTCCGCTGATTAAAATCGTCGATGACAACCTGGCTGTCCCCATGCACGATAAGGTACTGCACATGATGATGTTGCGCTTGCTGCAATGCTAATAACAAGCCACTGTACTCTGCATCACAACTGTCGCCATATTCGAAATTCTGTACATGCTCAAAGCTATGGCCTTCAGGCGATGTGAGTACGCAGGCAATCTGGCACTTTCCAGGATTTGGTAAAGCGGAACCATCGAACCAGGCCAGCCATGTGTTTGCGTTTTTTTGCAAGGGTGATTGCCGGTGCAACTGGTTCTTTCTTTGCTCTTGCTTCTCCGCTCTTTGCGCTTGTTTTCTGGCATTGTCAGCATTTTTTGCCTCACTGCGCTGTTCAGCCAGTTGTGATATATATCGAAGGCCTGCATGCCTTGCGCTTTGCTCCAGCAATAATGACAAGCTTTGCTCAATGGGCAGTTTTTTCTGTTTGGCCAACTGCTGGCTTTGTGCGTACTCCTTACGGGTAGCGATAGCTATTAATTGCTGGCGGGTGAAGGTGATAGACATAAAGACTCTGAGAAAGAACTAACTGGACTATAGCAATGTCCCAATCTGACCGCCACTGGTCGCGATCATGGCTGGCAGGAGATATTCAAACTGGTATTCTGCATGATATCGACTCACAACAAAAAGGAAATGTATCATGCTGGAATTAAGACCGAATTGTGAACGCTGTGACTGCGACTTGCCACCAGCCTCTACCAAGGCACGCATCTGTACGTTTGAATGTACTTTCTGTTCCGATTGTGTGGATGGCCCACTGCGTGGTGTATGTCCAAATTGTGGCGGAAATTTTGTCCCACGTCCTATCAGGCCAGAAAACAAACTGCTCAATAATCCAGCGTCCACCAAAAGGGTGTACGCTAAAACAAATTAATACACTTAAGCAAAGTCCCCATGTCCAAATCTGTCCTTAGCCCGCGTCACATATTGATTGCTGCCATAGTCATTCTCTTGTGGGGGATGAATTTTGTGGTCATCAAAATTGGCTTGAAAGGTATACCGCCTTTTTTGATGGGAGCGTTGCGCTTTATTTTGGTTGCCTTCCCGGCGATTTTATTTTTACCTCGTCCGAAAGTACCACTCAAACTATTGCTGGCGTACGCCATGTTCATCAGCCTGGGGCAGTTTGCCTTTTTGTTTTCAGCTATGGCAGTCGGCATGCCAGCAGGTCTGGCATCATTGGTGCTGCAGGCCCAAGCTTTCTTTACGGTAGGTTTGTCTGCCATGGTATTTGGTGACAAGCTGCGCCCGAGCAATTTACTGGGCATGCTGGTGGCAAGCACAGGTTTGATATTACTGGGCACCGCCAGCATTAGCAGCTCTGCCAGCCAGGTGACATTAGCCGGTTTCGCTCTCACTTTATGCGCAGCATTTTCCTGGGCCAGTGGCAATGTCATCAATAAGAAGATAGGTGTGACGAATGTATTAAGCCTGGTGTCCTGGAGTGCTCTGGTACCCATCTTGCCCTTCTTCCTACTCTCCTATATTTTTGAAGGGGGCGATGTTATTGTGCAGAGTTTGCAAAATATGAGTCTGTCTTCCGGACTCACCATTGTTTATCTAGCTGTAGCGGCAACCTTGATAGGCTATACCTTATGGGGGAAACTCCTGGCCAGCCTGCCCACGCACCTGGTAGCGCCGCTGACCCTGATGGTGCCAGTCGTTGGCCTGACCGCAGCATGGGTATTACTGGATGAGGCATTGAACCAAACCCAGTTACTGGGGGCCGCGACTGTGATGGCAGGCCTGCTGATTAATGTCTTTGGCAGCAAACTCGCAACTGGCGTGCGCCGCATATTCGCCTGAGTTTCGTAAACATCATGCACCGCATACAAGAAGTTTACTTTCTCTTACTGCCAGATACCCTGCTACTGGACGTTGCAGGGCCAGCCGACGCGCTTTTATTCGCTAACCGTTATCAAGATGAAGTGCGTTTTGAAATGCGTTTCATCAGCCCGCAACAGAGCATCAATTCATCTGTGGGATTGCGGCTCGGCCCCATGCAGCCTTTGCCAGCCAAGCTTGATGCTGATGCTATTCTAGTTTTGCCTGGGCTGATTGGTGGGAATGAAGTTTATACACTACCGGATGCACAAGTCGCCATCACTTGGCTTGCACAGCACTTTCAGGCTGCCCACAGGCTGGTTTGCATATGTTCTGGCGCTCTGTTGGCAGCCCATGCCGGTTTATTAAGCGGACACCGGGCAACGACTCATCACAATCACTGCCTTGAACTGACCAGTATAGACAGTTCTATCAAGGTGGAAGAAAACCGTATCTTTGTGGAAGATGGCCGCATCTGCACCAGTGCCGGGGTTACAGCTGGTATAGACCTGGCCCTACATCTGATCAATGAACTTGCCGGGCCACTCACAGCCAGCGCGGTTGCCCGCAATCTGGTGGTGTATATGCGCCGATGCGGAAATGATTCCCAATTGTCGCCCTGGCTGAAATACCGCAATCACCTGCACCCTGCCGTTCATAAAATGCAGGATGCCATGGTGAAAGACCCGGCACATCCGTGGAACTTAGCTGAACTGGCAAGCATCGCCTGCAGCAGTAGTCGCCATGCCACCCGCGTCTTCAAACTACATACTGAAGTATCAATACAAGCCTATCTGACTTCACTTCGTTTATCATTGGCAAGTAAATTCCTGGCCAATACGGATTGGTCAATAGAACGCATCGCTGAGTCATCTGGTTTTGGTTCTGCAAGGCAGTTCCGGCGCATTTGGAATATGCACTTCCCTGCTCCACCTTCAGCCTCGCAATTCAGATAAGGTGCTGCACATTTTAAATTTTTCAATTTAACAGCATGACACGCATCTGCCCAAAATGTAGTTACATACGCAAGGAAACCGACGAATGCCCCGAATGGCAATGTCCGTCATGTCAGGTTGCTTATATTAAAGCAGGTGACCTTCCAGGATCTCATAGCAAAAACGCCACGAGCAATAACAGAAATGCTCAGTTAAGCGAAAATAATTCTTCCCATGTTGGTAAGTGGCTGATTGCTCTGGTTATCGTTGCTGGTGTCAGTGCGCAAAGCTATCTAAGCCATAAAGAGAGCAAAAAACAAGAAGCAATTGCCCTGCAAAATCTAACGGAAGCAAGAGCAGCCAAAGCCTCAGGCCAAACCAAGCAGCAACCAGTCATCACCTTGTATGGCACTGGCTGGTGTGGTTATTGCGTTGCAGCTAGAAGTTTTTTTAAAGAAAACGGCATTGCATATACAGATTTGGATGTGGAAAAAAATAAGGAAGACTACAATTCTTACAGAAAGTTTGGTAAAAATGGCATTCCCGTCATCACTATAGACAACGAGGTAGTTGAAGGTTTTGATGAGGGCGAATTCCGTAGAAAACTGGACCCGTGGTTAAACAAGGTTTGACCTTGCCCCTATTGGAGGCTGTATGCAACTGAAATCCATGTTATTTGCTGGTGCATGCATCTTACTTTGTAGTAGCAGTTGGGCTGAAAATAGCATACAGGATATGCAATGGCTGCACGGTTGCTGGCAAGCCGCTGGCGCTGAAGTGGGTTCTGAAGAACATTGGCTGGCTCCCGCCGGCGGCAGCATGGGGCGCACAGTGCGCAAAGGCAAGACAGTGGCCTGGGAATTCATGCGCATACAAGAAAATGCGGATAGACTGACATTCACTGCCATGCCTTCCAGCAAGCCGGAAGCCACCTTCCAATTGCTGTTGCTTGACAAGCAAAGAGTTGTATTTGAAAACCCCAGACCCGAATTCCCCCAACGCGTCATCTATCAATTGAATGCCGATGGCAGCTTGCTGGGACGCATAGAGGGAAAATTCAAAGACCTGGAAAAAGGCATAGACTTTCCCATGCAAAAAATATCTTGTAGCAGATAGCATCCCATAAAAAGCATCGGGCAATAAAAAACCGCATTTTCTGCGGCTTTTTATTGCCCTGCAAATGAGGGTTGACGATTACAGCCCAGTATGTTTTGCGATAAAGGTTTTCATCTCGGTCACATCGGCAGTCATGACTTCAAAGCGCTGTGGCAAGGCTTCAATGTTTTCAAAGCCCACCGGACGCTCTGCATCACGGCCCAAGGCTTCCTTGATGGTTTCATTGAATTTTGCTGGCAGGGCCGTCTCCAGCACTATCATGGGTACACCTTCTTGCAAATTTTCAAGAGCGACCTTGATTCCATCTGCGGTATGGGTGTCAATGGTGATGCCAAATTCCTTATCTACCTGACGTATGGTGTGCAAGCGGTCTGCATGGACAGATTTACCTGATACAAAACCAAACTTAGCAATCTTATTGAACTCATGACCATCACTACCCGGTTTGCCAGACAAATCAAAACCGCCTTCAGTTTCAACTTTCTTGAACAGAGCAGCAACACGGGTGGCATCCCTGTCCAGCAAATCATAGATAAAGCGCTCAAAATTCGAGGCCTTGGAGATATCCATGGATGGGCTGGTGGTATGCCAGGTTTCAGCTGATTTGCGTACGCGATAAATACCTGTGCGGAAAAACTCGTCCAGCACATCATTTTCATTGGTCGCTACAACCAGCTTATCGATAGGCAAACCCATCATCCGAGCAATGTGGCCAGCGCAAATATTACCGAAATTACCCGAGGGTACAGTGAATGAAACCTTTTGCTCATTGCTGGTAGTCGCACTCAGATAGCCACGGAAATAATACACAACCTGAGCTACAACACGTGCCCAGTTGATGGAATTGACCGTACCTATTTTTTGACGGTTTTTGAATTCCAGATCATTCGAGACTGCCTTGACCATGTCCTGGCAATCATCAAAAACGCCTTCGACAGCGATATTGAAAATATTCGGGTCTTGCAAACTGAACATCTGGGCAGTCTGGAAAGCACTCATTTTTTTATGCGGGGACAACATGAAAACCCGTATCCCCTTTTTGCCACGCATCGCATATTCAGCAGCGCTGCCAGTATCGCCAGAGGTCGCACCAAAAATATTCAGTTCTGCGCCATTCTTTGCCAATGTGTACTCAAACAAATTACCCAGCAATTGCATGGCCATGTCTTTGAATGCCAGGGTTGGGCCATTGGACAGGGCTTGCAACACCAGCTTGCGTCCATTTTTTTCCTGCAGTACACGCAAGGGCGTGATTTGCGCAGCAGATTCATCGCCACGTGCATTTTTATACACATCCGATGTATATGTCTTGTCTGCCAGCACCCTTAAATCGGCCTCAGGAATATCTGTGGCAAATTTTCTCAAGACTTCAAAAGCCAACCCCGCATAAGACAGCTTGCGCCACGAATCGAGTTCCACATCAGTTACCTGAGGGTAAGTTGTTGGCAGATAAAGGCCACCATCAGGGGCCAGGCCACCTAAGAGTATTTCCGAGAAATTTTGTGCTGCGGTATGCCCGCGTGTTGAAGCGTATTGCATAAGTCGACAGGATGAGGGAAAGATTAAAGGGAAGAATAAAGCGAATATTCTTCCCATTATAACTTTCCTGGAGTCTTAAAACCTCTGTAAATTTGGCAAAAATCCATTTTCATGCCTGCTTCATTCGGCCTGCAGTCTTTCCGGGTGAGAATAGGCTACAAAACCATGCTCACGGACAAAGCCTATCAGGCAAATACCCGCCTGCACTGCAAGATCAATCGCCAATGAAGTTGGCGCAGACAATGCAGCCAGGATGGCAATATTGGCCCGCGCTGCTTTTTGCACCAGTTCGTAGCTGATACGACTACTCATCAAGAGAAAGCCTGGCTCAAATGCCTTATGGATTACCTTGGCACTAGCCAAAGTGCCAAGCAATTTATCCAGGGCATTATGTCGCCCCACATCTTCACGCAAAGCCAGTATAAGCCCTTGCATATCTACCCAGGCAGCAGCATGAACTGCGCCTGTTTGTGAGTTAATAACTTGTTGTGCATTCAGGGCTTGCATCGCCTTGTACAAACTGGCTGGCGATAACTGTTCGACAAGTGCAGACTTGATTACGGGCAGTTGCATGGGCAAAGCCCGCAAGCTGTCTTTACCGCACAGGCCGCAACCAGTATTACCTGCCAGACTGCGTCGCCGCTCTTTCAAGGCAGCAAAGCGAGCCGCCGAGATGCGCATTTGTACTTCTATGCCATGCACATCGGCACTCGAAATACATTCAATCTCATAAATCTCACTGGGGTCGTCAACAATAGCTTCAGATAAGCTGAAACCCAAAGCAAAGTCTTCCAGATTCAAGGGAGTAGCCAGCATGACCGCATGGGAAATACCGTTGTAGACCAGGGCAAGCGGCACTTCTTCTGCCACCTGATCCAGCACCGCTATACTTGCCTGACCATGAAAACTGACTCTTTGCACTTGATGTAGTATGACGCCGGTCGACACGGCTGCATCCTGATCTGGAGGCGCTGTCATCTTCTGGCATACCTGTCGGCCAGCTTCTGTCAGGCTCAGCATGCTGCGCTCACCATCTTGTTCCAGTCTTACCCAGCCAGCGCCCTGGTGCTGCCCCACACTTTGTTCGCCAAGGTAGGCAATACAGCGCAGCAGGGAACTCTGCCTCACGCCCAGGCGTTTGCCCAATCGAGGCAGGGAAACCGCCCCGGTATGATTGCTTAACTCAACCATGAGCTCAAGGCTGAGTTTGTCTTGCAAATTATCTAATGAATTCATTCAACCCCGCATTAAACCTGGGCGTGATGGGTATGGATGATCACGGGTATTGATTTCGAGGTAGGCGTGCGTGCGTGATCAGCAAAGCTGGACAAGGGCACCAGGCCATTTGTTTCCGGGAAATAAGCAGCCAGGCAGCCTTGAGGAATATTATATTCAACCAGCATGAAGCGTTTTGCCTGACGTTTGACGCCGTCATCGCACAGGCTTTCCATATCTATCCAGTCGCCTGCTTGCATGTTGAGTGCCTTGATATCATCTTTATTGATGAACAAAACGCGGCGCTCACCAAATACACCGCGATACCTGTCATTCATGCCATAGATGGTGGTATTGAATTGATCGTGCGAACGCATGGTCGCCAGATTGAAGACCGGTGATTGTCTTTTCCTGCGCGCCTGATGTATCGGTAAATCAATAGGTACGGCATGGGTATTGAAATTGGCCTTACCTGTTGCTGTCATCCATACACGCTCAGATGCGGTATTGCGCAAATGGAAGCCACCAGGCACGTTGACACGCTCGTTGAAATTGGCAAAGTCATCAAACACGGCAGCTATTTTATTGCGTATGCGGCTATAGTCAGCCTGCAACCAGGCCCACTGGGTCTTGCTGCGACCTTTGAGTGTAGCCTGTGCCAGACGGGCAACTACTGCCACTTCAGACAACAAGTCTGCCGATGCGGGAGGATTAATGCCGGATGACAGATGCACCATGCTCATGGAGTCTTCAACAGTCACGGTTTGCGGACCGGTTTCCTGGATATCGATTTCAGTACGTCCCAGGCACGGCAGGATGATTGCACTCTGCCCGCAGATCAAATGGCTGCGATTGAGCTTGGTTGTTACATGCACGGTCAATGCGCAGTTTTTCAAGGCTTTATGCGTCACTTCAGTATCCGGGGTGGCCGTGGCGAAATTGCCGCCCATGCCAAAAAATACCTTGCCACCTTCGTTGAGCATGGCCTCAATTGCTCCGACAGTATCGTAACCGTGTTTTTGCGGTGGCTGAAAATCAAATACCTGGCCCAAGCGCTCAAGGAAAGCTGCCTTTGGTTTTTCTACAATACCCATAGTACGGTCACCCTGGACATTACTATGTCCACGCACAGGGCAAGGCCCGGCACCAGGGCGGCCTATATTGCCGCGCAAGAGCAGGAGATTGACGATCATCTGTATGGTAGCCACAGAATGCTTGTGCTGCGTGATGCCCATGCCCCAGCAGGCGATGACCTTGCCAGCGCCTATGTAGGTATCTGCTGCGCGTTGTATCTGCGCCCTGTCCAGTCCGGATTCCCTGACGATGACCTCCCAAGGTTCTGCCATTGCTTCTGCAGCAAATTGCTCAAAATTGGCGGTATGTTCGGCGATGAAATCCACATCGATAATTCTATGCCGCCCTTCAGCTTGCGCCAATTGATCGGCTTCCAGCACACATTTGATCATGCCTTTGACTGTCGCCAGATCACCACCGATTTTCAATTGGAAATAGTCAGACGAAATGGTGGAAGCCTGATCGGTCAACATATCGATTGCATTTTGCGGGTTCTGGAATTTTTCCAAGCCACGCTCACGCAAGGGATTGAAAGAGACGATGGCGGAACCACGCTTGGATGCTGCACGCAACTCACCGAGCATGCGCGGATGATTGGTGCCGGGGTTCTGTCCAAAAATCAATATCGCATCGGCCTGCTGGAAATCTGACAGCAATACCGTACCCTTGCCTACCCCGATAGCTTCGCGCATAGCAAAGCCTGAAGGCTCGTGACACATATTCGAACAATCAGGGAAATTATTAGTGCCAAATTCACGTACAAACAATTGATACAGGAAAGCCGCTTCATTACTGGTGCGGCCCGAAGTATAAAAAATCGCATCGTCAGGACTAGGCAAGGCATTGAGATGCGTAGCAATAGTCTCAAAAGCCTGATCCCAATCAATTACCTGATACCGGTCGCTGGCACGGTCATATAGCATGGGATGAGTAAGGCGCCCCTGGGATTCCAGCCAATAATCGGATTTTTCAAATAACTCAGTGACAGTAAGGCTGGAGATCACTTCTGGTGTGGCGCGTCGCGCTGTTGATTCGGCAGCAACTGCCTTGGCACCATTTTCACAAAACTCAAAGGTAGAGGTGTGATCTGCATCTGGCCAGGCACAACCTGGACAATCAAAACCATCTGGCTGGTTGGCAGACAGCAGAGTCATAGCCCCCTTCTTGGGGATGCCCTGTTCAAATATCTGTTGAGCTACACTTTTTAACGCTCCCCAGCCGCCTGCCGGCCTGTCATACACTTGAATTGTCTTATTCTTGCTCATACCTGCTTTTATCTCCATACAACACATACCCTATGCCACAAGAATAATTGCAGCCAGGCAGCAAAATATGATGTAGCAAACAAGTTTACAGTGTAGATCTTACCAGAATCCGCAATATGGCATTCTGATTGGCACTTAACGATGGATGACGACCAGCAGGGCTTTAGCTTCGGTTTTACCCAAATTACGGATAGCATGATTTTTATCTGCGTCATAGCGCGCCGTTGCACCCAGTTTGAGCTTCTTGCGTGCGCCCTCCACTTCAATTTCGACGCTGCCATTCAACAAAGTCAGATGCTCTGATGCGCCAGGGTCGTGTGAGTTTGACACTAATGCACCACCGGGTGCCAGGGTCAGTTCATACCATTCATATTTACCCGCCAGCTCCATCGGGCCCAGTATGCGCAGCACGTAGCCAGCATGCTCACCTGGCAGTGTCGGCGTTTCGTGCGCTTCCAATACACGAATGGGATCAAGTTTGGGTGACTCAGATGACAATAGTTCCGCAATGCTGACACCCAAAGCATTTGCCAATCTCCATGCAACAGCTATAGTGGGATTAGCCTTTTCCCTTTCTATCTGCGACAACATGGACTTCGACACTCCCGCTGTACGCGACAAATCTTCCAGCGTCAAACCACGCTCCAGACGCATTTTTTGCAAAGTCGCGCCCACTTCTGGCGGGGTATTGGGTAAAACTTTTTTCATAGAGACTCTTGCATCAGTAAAAAAGCTAGCTTAATATTCGATATATCGAACTTTAGTTCTAGATATTGAATTATTTAAATATTTTAGGAATTTCCAACAATAGTGTAACAGTGCCTTTGATCTGCAGACATGAAATTGCCAGTCTTTCATCAATAAAGCTGGTAAACAAAGATCAAATATACACAGCAACACACCAGATACACGGGGACACCATGAGTCAGACCACTTCCAGAACAAACTTCATCCAAGGCTTGGCCAGCAATCTGAACAATTTGCGTGAACAAGGCCTTTACAAACCAGAGCGCGTGATTGCTTCCCGCCAGGGTTCTGAAGTCACTTGTGATGATGGCCGCAAGCTGATTAACTTATGCGCCAACAATTATCTGGGTTTGTCTGGTGATGAATCCATGGTACAGGCATCCATAGCAGCTACTGAGCAATATGGTTATGGCCTGTCCTCCGTGCGCTTTATTTGCGGTACGCAAACTGTACACAAACAACTGGAAACAGCCTTGTCAGCTTTCCTTGGCACGGAAGACTGCATCCTTTACGCAGCCGCATTTGATGCCAATGGGGGTGTATTTGAACCCTTGTTCGATGAAAATGATGCCATCATCTCCGATGCACTGAACCACGCATCCATCATTGACGGCATACGCCTGTGCAAGGCCGCCCGCTTCCGTTATGCCCATAATGATATGGCTGACCTGGAAAAACAATTAATAACTGCTGCCGATAAGCGTCACCGCATCATCGTGACTGATGGCGTTTTCTCCATGGATGGCACAATTGCCCAACTCGACAAGATTTGTGACCTGGCTGACAAATATGATGCGCTGGTCATGATTGATGAATGCCATGCATCCGGCTTCATGGGCGCGACTGGTCGTGGTACACATGAACATCATAATGTCCTGGGTCGCATAGATATTATTACTGGCACGTTAGGTAAAGCACTGGGTGGTGCCATGGGTGGCTTTACGGCTGCACGTAAGGAAGTCATCGACACCCTGCGCCAAAAATCCCGCCCATACCTGTTCTCCAACACCCTGGCACCGTCGATAGCCGGTGCGTCCCTGTCTGTTCTGGAGCGCTTGTCCAACTCGACTGAATTGCGTGACCGCCTGCATGCCAATACTGCACACTTCCGTCGTGAAATCGAAGCACTGGGCTTTACCATCAAACCAGGCACACATCCTGTCGTCCCCGTCATGCTGTTCGATGCACCGGTTGCGCAAAAATTTGCTGCGCGCCTGTATGAACTGGGTGTCCTGGTGACTGGTTTCTTCTATCCGGTCGTTCCCATGGGACAAGCCCGCGTGCGTGTACAGCTGTCTGCCGCCCATACTACAGAACAATTGAATACTGCCCTGACTGCGTTTGCTCAGGCAGGTCGCGAATTAAACATCATTAAGTAAGGGATATCCATGGAACGTATTTTAGTGATAGGCGCCAACGGCCAGATCGGCAGTGAGTTGGTGGAAGCATTAGCAAACCAGCATGGGGCAGACAATGTAGTCGCTGCCGACATTAGGCCTGAAAGCCTGTATGGCGCTAAAATCTATGAAGTCATTGATGTCCTGAACCCTGAGAGTCTGGCGCAAGTCGTGGCTCAATACGACATCACCCAGGTCTATCAACTGGCAGCAATGCTGTCGGCGACGGGTGAACAAGCCCCCCTGAAAGCCTGGACGCTGAACATGGATGGCCTGCTCAATATCCTTGAACTGGCACGCACACGCAACGAAGCTGGCAAGCCATTGAAAGTATTCTGGCCTTCCTCCATCGCTGCATTCGGCCCAAACACGCCGCCGATCAATACACCACAATACGCGGTAATGGACCCCAGTACAATCTACGGCATCAGCAAACTGGCTGGCGAACGACTGTGCGAATATTATTTCCAAAAATACAGTGTCGATGTACGCAGCATACGTTACCCAGGCATCATCAGCTACAAATCTCCTCCAGGCGGTGGCACTACCGACTATGCGATAGCCATATTTCATTCAGCTCTGCGAGGCGAAATTTATGAATGTTTCCTTGAGTCAGAAACCAGCTTGCCGATGATCTACATGCCGGATGCTATACGCGCCACCATCTCCCTGATGGATGCGCCAGCCGCCAAACTTTCTATACGTTCTTCTTACAATGTAGCAGGTTTAAGCTTTAATCCACGGGAATTAGCGTTTGCAATCAAACAAAATTTGCCTGCATTTGACATACACTACGCGCCTGACAGCCGTCAGGCAATCGCCGCTTCCTGGCCACAAAGCCTGGATGACAACGTAGCGACAACTGACTGGGGCTGGCAAGCACAAGTAGGCCTGCAACAACTGGTGGAAGACATGTTGAAAAATATTCGTGTCGATCAAACGGCGTTGAAGGAGTTGGATCAGGCCGCATAAATAATTAACAGAGACAAGTAAAGAGGTGAATTGATGGACATGCGTGTATTCGAATTATTTAAAATAGGCGTAGGCCCATCGAGTTCCCATACGGTCGGCCCCATGCTGGCTGCCCGCAGATTTTTGCTTGAATCTGCAGATTTGTATAAGGTGTCCAAAGTACAGGTCGCCTTATACGGCTCCCTCGCTCTGACTGGCCATGGCCATGCAACCGACAAGGCAGTTTTACTGGGCTTGATGGGCGAGACGCCGCAAGACCTCGTTCCTGAAAGCGTGGATGAAAAACTGGCCGCCCTGGCCAGTTCAGGCAAAATGAATTTGCTGGGTGAATACTCTGTCAAGTTTGATGTTGCCGCAGATATACTCTGGTTCAAGCAAGAAGTATTGCCTGGCCACCCAAATGGCATGAAATTCATACTGACTCGTAATGATGGCAGCAGTTTTGAAAAAATATACTACTCCACAGGCGGCGGTTTTATCTATTCATCAGAAGAACTGGCGAATCCTGACTCTGACGACAGCGGCGAATGGAAACCCCTGCCCTACCCATTTGGAACCATGGCCGAATTGCTGGCCCATGGCAAACGCACAGGTTTGTCCATCACAGACATGATGCGCGCCAATGAAAATGTCTACTGTAGCGACGAAGAACTCGATGCTGGCCTGGATAGAATCTGGTCAGTCATGAAAGGCTGTATCTCGCGCGGTCTGCAAACGTCTGGCGAACTGCCAGGTGGATTGCATGTCAAACGACGCGCTGCCAAATTATGGCGCGCTGCCAATGAAACAGCTGACGTATTGCCACATGATGGCCTGCACCGTGTCAGTCTGTATGCCATGGCAGTCAATGAAGAAAATGCAGCTGGCGGCCGTGTAGTTACTGCGCCAACCAATGGTGCTGCCGGCATTATCCCGGCTGTGTTGCGCTACTACGCAGAAGACTGTAAACCCAGCCACCCAGAGCAAGGCATACGCAATTTCATGTTGGCAGCGTCCGCCATAGGCATGCTGTGCAAAAAGAATGCCTCGATTTCCGGCGCTGAAATCGGCTGCCAGGGCGAAGTCGGTGTGGCCTGTGCCATGGCAGCTGCTGGATTGACCGCCGCCCTTGGCGGCACTAATGAGCAAATTGAATCAGCCGCAGAAATCGGCATAGAACACCATTTGGGTATGACTTGTGACCCTATCGGCGGTCTGGTGCAAATTCCCTGCATAGAACGCAATGGCATGGGAGCAGTCAAGGCGATTACAGCTGCGTCATTATCCCTGCGCAGTGATGGCACGCATCATGTCAGTCTGGACGACGTAATAGAAACCATGCGTGCGACGGGTTTTGACATGCAGGCAAAATACAAGGAGACTTCCCTGGGCGGCCTGGCTGTACACGTGGTCACGGTTAACTACGCTGCCTGCTAATCCGAATACCCGGGCAACTGGATAAAAAATGGCCGCTCTCTCACAGCGGCCATTTTTTATTTAAGCACAAATCCTTTGTGCCCTGTCTGCCAAAGCAAGAAGGCCCAATTATCTGCAAGCTCACTAAGCGCATCATATTTCCAGCTACCAGCAAAGTCGGTACGAAATAATGCCGGTCTGGATTTTTCTTCATTTACTGCTTGCAAACGCGCACTGAACTTGCCACTCATCCAGATTGGTGTATCGGCCAGACCAAAACGGGCCGATATCAGGGTTGCGGGATAACTCCGTCCAGCACTCAAGCTGGCATACGGACTCAGGTTACCCCCGGTAACATTACTCTTGCCGCCTGCATTCGACTTTTGGTTTTTGCCCGCAGTCACAGCTTCAGAGAGCACTGCCGCACTTTGCATGGCAACAAACAATTCAGGCCGCTGGCTAATGGCTTGCGCTAACCATCGCTTGCCTGGCGTTGTTTCTTGCGCGACCAGTTTCTTAGGGCTGGTATAACCTTCGGCAATCAAGTAGTCAGCAGCTGCAATAACCTCATCCAAGCCTTCATTTGGATTTTTTTGCTTGGCATTTTCATTTGCCGGAATATGAACAATAGCCATCAGGGCATCCTGTTCCAGCCATGCCAGTCGCAAGGCGTCGAACCTGGCCAACTTCGACAAACCAGTACCCGTATCCACCGTCAACAAGCCAGGACGCTTACCATCCAGTTCCATGCCCTCGGAATATAGTAGTGTCAAGGCAATTTTCTTGTTGCTGCCAGGCCTGGAAATACTCAGGTTCTTGCTGACGAAACGATGAAAACCAACTTGCGGCGCACGGAACACCTCTACATTCCTGACTTGACCACCAGCCAATGCACGGTAAGCTAAAGGCGCGGCATTTGCGGCCTCCAGAACAAAGAGCACCCCTTCACTATCGGCATCGGCACTCAAGTCACTGATACGTCCGGAACGCGGCAAACTCAGGTCCTCCTGCTTACTGCCATCAAGCTCCACCTTCATGAGCTTGCTATACCCGGCTTCAACGGCATGAATATACAAGGCATTCCGGGCAACCGCCACATCCAGCAATTCATCACTGCTGGCGGGCAAGACTTCCTTGGCAGCGCTGATTTGCGGTGTCTTTAAATCCAGTTTAAGTATAGCCCCTGTATTCTTCTTTTTTGTTGATAACAGATAGAGTTGTTCACCAGCCAGCCATGCATTCCTTACTTTATCTGCTGGCGCTGCAATGCGCTGCCAGGGAGACGCTGCTCCATTTAGCTGATCCTGCTTGATGACGTACAGGCTGCGTTCTTGGTTATGCCCGTGCTGAACAGCTGCCAGCAGGTAGGGCGAGTTGGCTCTGGTCCTGATCGACACGATATCACTGACAGCAAATCGTCTGCTCTTGTTAACGCCTGGACCAATGACGGGAACATCAGTTTCCAGTTTACTGCCAAGTAAGTGCTGCCAGATAGCGCCACGGTCGGCACCTGGTTTTGTTGCGGACTTACGGTAATAAATCGCTGTGGAATCAGCATTCCAGGCAACATCCTTGATGTCTGCAGCTATCATTTCCAGATTATCTTTGAGCATGCTGGCATCGCCAGTCTTGATAATACGCAGGCTTTGGCGCTGTCCAGGGGGGGTAATTATCGTCACGGCAACATGGCTGCCATCCACAGATGGCGTGAACAGACCTATGCTTTGCCCAATCTCGGTCAGCAGGAGCAAGCGCTCAGCATTGGTAGCGGCATTGCGCATGAAAAGCTGCTGCCTGTTATCCGCAGTTATGCGCACAAAAAACTGCATGCCCCGCACTTCCAGCAAACTGCCGGCACCAAATTCTGTGCTTTGCAAGACTTTGAGGCGCTTCAGTAAAGCGTCCCGACCACTGATGTTTGCCAATGCCGCATTGGCAAAGTCAGTTTGCTTTTTCATCCAGGCCCGAACCTGGGCGTCACTTAGCGATTCCAGAAAGCGATGTCGGTCGTCAGCTTGCTCAGCCTGCCCTGAGGCACTAGGCTTGGGCAATGCGGGGTAATTTCCCCATGGCTGCAATTGTGCTAGTGCCAGCACTGGCCAAAATGTCAGCAGCACAGCAAGCTGTTTGATCTGTTGAATGTATCGACTTCCCGACATGCAGACTCCCAAGTCTTAATGTTTTAACAGGCACCTAGTATCTCTCAATGCGGCACCAATTGGCAAAAAGCATCTGGTTTTTCATGGGAAGGGGCGCCGCTCATGTTTCAATATTTGAATTTCGCCCCCCGGTTTCTGCATTTCATCGCAAACGCATGGCAGTCACAAGGTAACTTGCTTAAAGTGCTTACATCGAAAGACCACACGAAGAACCAGAGAGAAAATAATGAATATCGTCAAGAAAACTAATTTAACACTCTTAACCATTTGCGTATTTGCTGCTACCATAGTATCGGTGACTACATATATTAATAAACTTGCTGCAAAAGCAAATATTTCCACAGTCACAATAACAGCACAGAGACTGACAGAACAACAAAAGATAGCTTTTGATATCGAACAGGCTGGTAACACGATGCAAACTGTCTTCATTGCGGCGAAACGTCTCAGCCCTGAGGAAAAGCTCGCTCTTGATCAGCAAGACAGGCAGACTCAACAGGCAAAGGTACCTGTACAGAGAAGGCCTCAATTGCTTGTTTAGCATCTACTATCCAAAGATTTGTATTAAAAATAGCAAAAAACACACCCACGGTTTACTGAAACATTAACTGTGATAGTTGTGGCGAAATTGGTTTTGACACCCGCAGCACTTATTAATTTGCAGGCAATCATGTTAAAAAAATCTATTTTCTTGTGCGTGCTGTCTTCCACTTTGCTGGTAGGCATAGCTTTTTCACAAGATTTTATCTTTGCACCTTCCATTCCGATCCAGAACGAAGATCAGGGCAAGACAACGGAAGTGATGCAAGAAGCGCCTGCACAAACATCGGCAGCCCCTGCGCCTCTGCAACTGGATAGAAGCGGAATTGACCGCGCATCCGTGCACTTGCAAGTATTGCAGCAATCGAATCAACGTTTTACTGACAATTCACAAGCAGTACCTGCTGCAGTTAAAAAGACAACTTCAGAAGATAAAAAATCACAAGCCAAGTCGGCCAGCAGCACCTAATTTTTTCAGTCCATCCCGGATACGACACTATCTGGGTCACGGTGCATCACTATAGCGCTCCACGGTCTATCCTTTTACTCAATATCACTGAAGTTGAAGTCTGCCTGACACCATCCAGCGCCCCTATCTGATCCAGCAATTTGTCCAATGTATCCGTATTGCCGCACCGCAGTGTCAGCATATAGTCGATAGCACCGCTGACTGCACATAGCGTTTCGGTCTCCGGTAACTGCTGCAGATACTTGATCAAGCCAGCAGCATAACGTGCTTCCACTGACAAACCCACATAAGCCCTGACAGCGGGCTGCACCAACTTCTGATTCAGCTTTAGGCCGTAACCTGCTATGACTCCACGCTTCTCTAGTGCAGATATACGGGCGATCACGGTAGTTCTCGCTATACCCACCAATTTGGCAATACTTGTCACTGGCAGGCGGGCATTATCCATCAACAAAGCCAGGATTTTGTCGTCTATCTCATCAAGATCAGGTTTCATATCGTCATTTTGTTTGATTATCTAGACATTTTATCTCGCAAATACACAATATGACGATAACTTTGCTGCTATTAACTGACAAAACTAAGGCCTAGACTTCAGTATCAATCTTACACTTCCATTCACAACACAACTATATCCTGGAGACAAACATGACAACCAAACTAATACTTCTGGGCGCAGGCAAAATTGGTGATGCGATTCTGAATTTGCTGTCCCACACTGGCGATTACGAAATCACAGTGGCAGACCGTGACCCGGAACGTCTGAAATATGTACAGCAAGCTGGCTTCCCGAATACCCGCATCGTCCAGGCTGATCTGGGTGATAAAGCGGCAGTCACAGAGTTAATACGCGGACATAAGGTCACCATGTCTGCCTGCCCTTACTTTTTGACACCCATCATCGCTGGCGCAGCACGTGAAGCTAATTCCCATTATTTTGATTTGACTGAAGACGTGGAAAGCACACGTATTGTCAAACAACTGGCGGAAGGTGCTGATTGCGCCTTCGTACCACAATGCGGCCTGGCACCAGGTTTTATCTCTATCGTGGCCAATGATGTTGCCAAGCGTTTTGAAACCCTGCGCGATGTCAGCATGCGTGTCGGCGCCCTGCCTACCTTCCCGAATAATGCGTTGAAATACAATCTAACCTGGAGCACTGACGGCCTGATCAATGAATACTGCAATCCTTGCGAAGCGATTGTTGATGGTCAATTGCGCGAAACCGCAGCCCTGGAAGAAATCGAGCATTTCTCCCTGGATGGCATAGACTACGAAGCCTTCAACACTTCTGGTGGCCTCGGCACTTTGTGCGAAAGCCTGGAAGGCAAGGTACAAAACCTGAATTACAAGACTGTGCGCTATCCTGGTCACCGCGATATCGTCAAAGTATTGATACGCGACCTGCAATTGGGCAAACTGGAGCGCCGTCCAATTTTGAAAGAAGTCATGGAAACCGCTATTCCCATGACCAAACAGGACGTGGTGCTGGTGTTTGTCAGTGTTGTTGGTATGCGCGATGGCCGCCTGGAACAAGAATCCTACGCGAAGAAAATCTATGCACAAAAAGTCAACGGCCAATTGCTGTCAGCCATACAGTTGACAACTGCCTCCGGCATTTGCGCTATGGTTGACCTGGTAGTTACAGGTAAATTGCCACAGCACGGTCTGGTGCGTCAGGAGCAAGCTGTCCTGGCTGATTTCCTGGCCAACCGATTTGGTCAATATTACGCAGCGTAATCAGCCAACATTGCTGTTCTGGGCACAAGATCGCTGCCAGAGCTACAATATGGCCACTGGCATTTAGCCTATCTAATAACTAATAAAGGCAGACTTTCCAAAAGAAAGTCTGCCTTTTAAAAACCTGACGAGGCAAACAAGATGGAAAACACCACTTTGCAAGCGATCCTGAAAGAGCTTGATATCAATTTAAGCGATTATCAGGGTAGCGACATTCACAGTATCTCCCCTATAGACGGCAAAAATCTGGCCAGCCTGCGCGCTGACACTGCGGCAGAGGTCAAACAACGCGTAGACCGTGCCCATGCCGCATTTTTACAATGGCGCAACGTCCCGGCGCCGCGTCGCGGTGAGTTGGTGCGCCTGTTTGGGGAAGAATTGCGCACTCACAAACTGGCCCTGGGTCAGTTGGTGACACTGGAAGCTGGCAAAATCCTACAAGAAGGCCTGGGCGAAGTACAAGAAATGATCGATATCTGCGATTTCGCAGTTGGTCTGTCACGGCAGTTGTATGGTCTAACGATAGCTTCAGAGCGTCCTGGCCATCGCATGATGGAACAATGGCATCCGATAGGCGTAGTGGGTGTCATTTCTGCCTTCAATTTCCCGGTCGCAGTCTGGGCATGGAATGCCGCACTGGCTTTTGTTTGCGGCAATAGTGTGACCTGGAAGCCGTCAGAAAAAACCCCACTGACAGCGATCGCTACCCACGCCCTGTTCATGAAGGCAGTTGCCCGCTTTGGCAGCGATGCCCCGGCAGGTCTGGCAGAACTGATCATTGGTGGACGCGATACTGGCGCGCAAATGGTCGAAGACAAGCGCATCGCCCTGGTCAGCGCCACAGGCAGCACCCGCATGGGCCGCCAGGTTGCTGAAGTCTGCGCCAAGCGTTTGACTCGTACCATCCTTGAACTGGGCGGTAATAACGCCATGATCGTGGCTCCAAGTGCAGATCTGGAAATGGCCGTCCGCGCCATCACCTTCTCTGCAGTTGGCACTGCTGGTCAACGCTGCACTACCCTGCGCCGCCTGTTCGTCCATGACAGTATTTATGACACACTGGTGCCGCGCCTGAAGAAAATCTATGCAGGCCTGCCAGTCGGCAATCCTCTGAAAAAGACCACCCTGGTCGGCCCATTGATTGATGCTGCCTCTTTCGATGCCATGCAAAGCGCGTTGGCAATTGCCAAATCCGAACAAGGTCAAGTGTTTGGCGGCGAACGCACCGTAGTTGAGGGCAACGAAGATGGCTTTTACGTCAGTCCGGCACTGGTAGAAATGCCAAGCCAGACTGCGTCCATGCACCATGAAACCTTTGCGCCCATCATGTACATAGTACGTTACAGCGATTTGCAGCAAGCTATCAGATTGAATAATGAAGTGCCGCAAGGCCTGTCATCTTCAATATTCACAACCGACCTGCGTGAAGCCGAGACCTTTGTCTCTGCTGCTGGCAGTGACTGTGGTATCGCCAACGTCAACATTGGACCTTCCGGCGCAGAAATTGGCGGCGCGTTTGGTGGCGAAAAAGAAACTGGTGGCGGCCGTGAATCTGGTTCTGACGCATGGAAAGCCTATATGCGTCGCACTACTAACACCTTCAATTACAGCAATTCCTTGCCACTGGCGCAAGGCATCAGCTTTGATATTTGATCGAGATCAAATATATTAGCTTCAAAAGACCGCCAAATGGCGGTCTTTAACTTTATACCGCCAAGATTTCATCATACAATTTCTTACTCAGAACTCGCTTGTAAGGAGCAGCAAAAAAATTTATGAAAAAGCACTTACTTGCACTGACATCAAGCACTTGGAACAGTTACCAAATGTCGGCAAGGCTACAGTTGCCGACTTGCATCTACTAAGCATTACTGAGCCACAGCAGTTAAAAGGACGCAATCCCTACCAGATGTACGACGAGCTATGTGCCCTGACCAAAGTCAGGCATGACCCATGTGTCTACGATGTTTTCATTTCCATAGTAAAATTCATGAATGGCGAACCACCTCAGACTTGGTGGCATTACACAGCAGAACGCAAAGCTCACCTGGCATCGCCCTCCTCACTATAAGTCTATTCCTGACAAAATTACTCAAGTTTGCTATACTTGACTAAAATGCTCAACAACTCAGGGCATTCAGCTTTTCGTGCGTGGAGTATCCCCGGAGTAATATATGCGACTGACCACCAAAGGACGTTTTGCCGTGACGGCAATGATAGACCTGGCCCTGCGCCAGGATAAGGGACCCGTGACCCTGGCTGGCATCAGCCAGCGTCAGGATATATCCCTGTCCTATCTTGAACAGTTATTCGGGAAATTGCGCCGCCATGAAATCGTTGAATCCGTCCGAGGACCAGGCGGCGGATATAATCTTGCCCGCAAGGCGCAGAATGTCACCGTTGCCGATATTATCATTGCAGTTGACGAGCCTCTTGATGCAACGCAATGCGGTGGCAAAGGCAATTGTCATGGCAGCGACCATGAAAATGGCCTGCACTGCATGACGCACGACCTGTGGGCGACGCTGAACGCCAAAATGGTCGATTACCTGGATTCCGTTTCACTTCAGGACCTGGTCAATCAGCAAAGACAGAAAGCATCAGAAAACCATGTAGTCGTCATGCACCATACGCATGTCAATCACATTGCCTCTTGAATATTTGGAGTTTTGAATGAACGCCCCTTTGGAACAAAGCCTGCTCGACACCTTGAAGTCACCACACTTCCCTATTTATATGGATTATTCGGCGACGACGCCGGTTGACCCCCGTGTTGCCGATAAAATGATTCCCTTCCTGCGCGCGCAGTATGGCAATCCGGCTTCACGTAGCCATATGTACGGCTGGGATGCTGAAAAAGCAGTTGAAGATGCACGTGCGCAAGTGGCTGATCTTGTCAATGCTGATCCGCGTGAAATCATCTGGACTTCTGGCGCGACAGAAAGCAATAACCTGGCGCTGAAGGGTGCTGCAAACTTTTACAAGGCCAAAGGCAAGCACATCATCACGGTAAAAACCGAGCACAAAGCGGTGCTGGACACCGTGCGTGAACTGGAACGCCAGGGCTTTGAAGCAACCTATCTTCAACCAGGCGACAACGGCCTGATCACGATAGAACAATTAAAAGAAGCCATACGTCCGGACACCATTCTCGTGTCCGTCATGTGGGTCAATAATGAGATAGGCGTCATTCAGCCTATCGCTGAAATTGGTGAATTGTGCCGTGAAAAAGGCATCGTATTCCATTCCGATGCAGCGCAGGCGACTGGCAAGGTGCATATCGATCTGGAAAATACCAAGGTTGACCTAGTGTCTTTCTCTGCTCACAAATCTTATGGCCCGAAAGGCATAGGCGCGCTTTACATTCGCCGCAAGCCACGCGTGCGCCTCGAAGCACAGATGCACGGTGGCGGTCACGAACGTGGTTTCCGCTCAGGCACACTGGCACCGCATCAAATTGCTGGTATGGGCGAAGCCTTCCGCATCGCAAAAGAGGAAATGGAAAGCGAGCTGGCACATGTACGCTCCATGCGTGACCGCCTGGCAAAAGGCTTGCAAGAAATTGAAGAAACTTATGTCAATGGCGACATGGAACACCGTGTGCCGCACAACCTGAATGTCAGTTTCAACTATGTTGAAGGTGAATCCCTGATCATGGCAATCAAGGATATTGCGGTATCGTCCGGATCTGCATGTACCTCAGCCAGTCTGGAACCGTCATACGTTCTGCGCGCACTGGGCCGCAGCGACGAACTGGCGCATAGCTCGATACGCTTTACTATCGGTCGCTTTACGACAGAAGAAGATATCGACTTTACGATAGACCTGCTGAAGACCAAGGTTGCCAAGTTACGTGAATTGTCACCCCTCTGGGATATGTACAAGGACGGTATTGATATCTCCACTATCCAGTGGGCTGCGCATTAATTCATATTCATGGCGCATTTGAAAAACGCATTTAAGAAAATCAAGGAGCATCAAAATGGCTTACTCTGAAAAAGTGTTGGATCACTATGAAAATCCACGTAATGTCGGCGCCTTTGAAAAAGGCGATGACACTGTAGGTACCGGCATGGTCGGTGCACCTGCTTGCGGCGACGTCATGAAATTGCAAATCAAGGTCGGCGCTGATGGCGTCATCCAGGATGCCAAATTCAAAACTTATGGTTGTGGCTCTGCGATTGCGTCTTCTTCCCTGGTCACTGAATGGGTCAAGGGCAAGACATTGGACCAAGCCTTGGAGATCAAGAACACGGCAATTGCTGAAGAATTGGCACTGCCGCCGGTCAAGATTCACTGCTCTATTTTGGCGGAAGATGCGATCAAAGCTGCTGTGCTGGATTACAAGAACAAGCACAGCGCTGAACAAAGCGCCTGAAATTAGTTTCAAGATTCGTTTCAATAAAACTGGCAGCAAAAGTTTAGTAGCAAAAAAACTGGAATAAATATGGCTATCACACTCACAGAAAAAGCGGCAAAACATGTGACCCGTTATATGGAGCGTCGCGGCAAAGGCATAGGCCTGCGCTTTGGGGTACGTACAACTGGCTGCTCGGGCATGGCTTACAAGCTTGAGTATGTGGATGAGGTCGGCAATGACGACCAGATTTTTGAATCGCATGGCGTCAAGGTATTTGTTGACCCTAAAAGCCTGCCCTACATCGACGGTACCGAACTGGACTTTGCCCGCGAAGGTTTGAATGAAGGCTTTAAATTCTACAACCCAAACGTCAAGGACGAATGTGGTTGCGGCGAAAGCTTCAGGATTTAAGGCTGGCGCAGATGCAGAATCATTTTGAGCTATTCCAGTTGCCGCAACAGTTTGCACTTGATCAGGGACAATTGGATGCAGCTTACCGCGAGGTGCAAAACCAGGTCCATCCGGACAAGTTTGTGCAAGCCAGTGAAGCTGAAAAACGCGTCGCCATGCAATGGGCAACCAGGGCAAATGAGGCTTATCAAACACTGAAAAAGCCGTTGAAACGCGCACGCTACCTATGCGAATTGCAGGGCGTGGATTTGCAGACAGAATCCAACACCTCCATGCCTGGCGCATTTTTGATGCAGCAAATGGAATGGCGCGAATCCTTTGACGACGCGCGGCAGGACAATAATGAAGCTGCCTTGCTACGTCTCGAACGCGAACTGAACAGTGCCTTACGAACGCAATTACATGCGGTTGGCAACTCGATAGACCTGGGTAACTTTGAAGAAGCTGCACTGCAAATCCGTACCTGCATGTTTCTGGAAAAATTTATTGCCGATATCGCTGCTCTCGATGAGTAATTTCGAATAACCCGGCAAATCTGGCTATGCCGATTTGCCCTTTTTAGATGCTTAGCCATCCCACCTCACCATGGCATTACTGCAGATTTCTGAACCTGGCATGTCCACCGCTCCACACCAGCACAGGTTGGCAGTAGGCATAGATCTGGGCACCACCAACTCACTGGTTGCAACCGTACGTAATAGTATCCCCGAAGTGTTAAATGATGAAGAAGGTCGTCCTCTGCTACCTTCTGTAGTCCGCTATCTGCCGAATGGCCATGCGCATATAGGCTTCAAGGCCCAGGCCGAGCAAAGCAATGATCCCAGGAATACGATAGCCTCCGTCAAGCGCTTCATGGGTCGCGGCCTGAAAGACATCGCCTATGCTGAAAATCTGCCTTATGATTTTCATGATGAACCTGGCATGGTGCAGATCAAAACTGTAGCGGGCATCAAAAGTCCGGTAGAAGTCTCTGCCCAAATTCTGGCCACCCTACGCCAGCAGGCAGAAGATGCTCTTGGTGATGATTTGGTCGGCGCGGTGATTACTGTCCCCGCCTATTTCGATGATGCGCAAAGACAAGCTACAAAGGACGCCGCCAAGTTGGCTGGCCTGAATATCTTGCGTTTGCTAAATGAACCTACTGCAGCAGCAATCGCTTACGGTCTCGACAATGCATCTGAAGGCATCTATGCCGTCTACGATCTGGGCGGTGGCACATTTGATATCTCCATCTTAAGGATGAGCAAGGGTGTATTCGAAGTACTATCAACTGGCGGCGATTCTGCCCTGGGTGGCGATGATTTTGATCACCGACTGTTTTGCTGGATCTTGCAAGAATCCAAACTAGCACCATTGTCCGATGAAGATACCAGTGCACTGATGATCAAGGCACGCGAAGCTAAAGAAATCTTGTCAAGCAAGCCCAGCACTTTTATCGATGCAAAGCTAAATTCTGGTGAATCTGTGCATTTGCAAATCAGTGCCACAGCATTTGCCACCATGACGCAAAACCTGGTAGTAAAGACCACGACTCCCTGCCGCAAAGCGCTGCGTGATGCCAACCTGACGGTGGATGATATTGATGGCGTCGTGCTAGTGGGTGGTGCGACGCGCATGCCGCATGTACGCAAGGCTGTCGGCGAATTCTTCCAGACTACACCCTTGGCCAATATTGATCCTGACAAGGTGGTAGCACTCGGTGCTGCGATACAGGCCAATCTGCTGGCAGGCAATCGCGCCCCTGGCGATGACTGGCTGTTGCTGGACGTAATTCCATTGTCATTGGGTGTGGAAACCATGGGCGGCCTGGCAGAAAAAGTCATCCCTCGCAATTCCACCATCCCTTGCGCCCGCGCTCAGGAATTTACGACATTCAAAGACGGACAAACCGCCATGGCCATCCATGTAGTGCAAGGCGAACGTGAACTGGTAAGCGAATGCCGCTCACTTGCACGCTTTGAATTGCGCGGCATTCCTCCTATGGCGGCCGGTGCTGCACGCATACGCATCACCTACCAGGTAGATGCCGATGGCTTATTGTCCGTTTCTGCACGCGAACTGCGCTCTGGTGTAGAAGCAGCGATCACCGTCAAACCATCTTATGGCCTGGCAGATGATGAGATCACGCGAATGCTGCAAGATTCTTTCACCTCGGCAGATGCCGACATGCAAGAGCGTGCATTGCGCGAAGAAGGGGTGGAAGCGGAACGCATTTTACTAGCAACCCAATCTGCGTTGAATGGCGACGCCCAATTGCTCAATGATGCAGAGCAAGAACAGATCAAAGCATTGATGAATCAGGTCACCAAACTGAAGGATGGAAAAGATCATCAATTATTGCATGCAGCCATCAGCGCACTCGCCGATGGCACTGAAGAATTTGCCGCTCGCCGCATGGACCAAAGTGTGCGCAGTGCATTGGCCGGAAAAAAACTGGATGAGATTGTCTGAACAGTATTGTCAGACATCACTCCTAGCCATACCCATATATATATATTGAAATAGTTAGATTACGAGAACAACATGCCACAAATTATTGTTTTGCCACACCCTCAACTTTGCCCAGAAGGAACTGTCATCGACGCACCGGAAGGAAAATCACTGTGCGAAGCTTTGGTTGAGAACGACGTGGAAATCGAGCATGCATGTGAAATGTCCTGCGCCTGCACCACTTGCCATGTGGTCGTGCGTGAAGGCTTCAAGTCATTGAATGAATCTACTGATGACGAAGAAGATTTGCTGGATGCAGCCTGGGGACTGGAAGCAACTTCACGCCTGTCTTGCCAAGTCAAGCTTGGCAAGCAGGATATCACTATCGAAATCCCCAAGTACACAATCAACCACGCACGCGAAAATCATTAATATTGATTTTCACGTACTCGCCGTTAGCATTTGCAAAAGTCGAGCTCAACATGAAATGGACAGACACCCACAGAATCGCCGAAGCACTTTGCGATAAGCTCCCTGATATTGACCCACTTACAGTACGCTTTACTGACTTGCATAACTGGATCGTCGATCTTGAAGCGTTTGACGACGATCATGCACGCGGTGGTGAGAAGATACTTGAAGCCATACAAATGGCCTGGATAGCCGAAAGCAAATAATCCCGTCAGCGTCCATGATCACAATAAAGCGGCAATTTGCGAATTTTTTGGTCATTTGGATACACAGAATGAACACGCAATAATCATAACTTGCTGAAACGCAAAAAACCTTTTAGTATTTTAGAATTGTTTGTGCGATCATCAAGCAAGCAGGTGCATGTTAAATCTGTATATGAATGTCTTGCGGGAAATTGCATCCTGTTCCCCCTGACTATACCTCCTGGGAAGTGTTGCACAAGGACCTAGCAATGCAGTTTCGACATCTTCTATCCGCACTACGCCGCCGAATCACGCTAAGACTGGCGATTATTCTGGCTGTTGTATTCGGATTAACCGTCCCGGCTGCCATACTTATTCCCTATCACCTGCACACGATAGAAACTGCAGCGCAACTCAGGAATGCGGAAGATCATAATCGTCTGGTCGAAATTCTTTCTGTCATATTAAGCGAACCTTTGTGGCAAATAACACCGGAAATCGCCAATATCTCCAGTGAAGTAGTGTACTCCGACCCCAGGGTAGCGACCATAGAAGTGATCACCCTGCCCGACCGCAAGGATTTCATCAGGAACGACACCAGAAAAAAGACCCAGAAAGGACCTTTCACCAGCATGGCGAGAGAGATCAAGCATGGTGGTCAGGTGATAGGGCAGGTACGGCTGACATTGGCTGAAGACTTGCTACAAGAAAGCCTGGCCTCTGATTTTCGGCGTTATGTCACTACTGCTGTACTGTCCCTGGTTCTGGCTATATTGTTCATTCTCGTGGTCTTACAATGGCGCCTGGTGCAACCAGTCAGGATCTTGATGGGTGAATCTGACCGCTTGGCAAACGGTGAGTTGAATGATCCCATCGCATTGAACCGTGAAGACGAATTAGGCCATTTAGCAACCAGCCTGGAAGCGACGCGTCAGGCATTGCAAAGGTCATTCGGTGAACTGGAGATCAAAAATCAGCAATTACTTGAATATTCAGGAACGCTGGAATCCAAAGTAAGACAACGCACTCAAGAGCTGGAAACAGTGAATCAAAATCTGGAGGCCGCTTTGACTAATGTGAATTCTGCCCAGGCAGAATTGGCGCGAGTAGAACGCATGGCAGCACTTGGCTCCATGGTCGCAGGCGTCGCACATGAACTCAACACCCCACTTGGCAATTGCCTGCTGGTTGCAAGTACCCTGGAGGAAGAAACCCGCAATCTGGTCAAGATGGTTGAAGAAGGCAAAATGAAGCGTTCTGACCTCACCCGTTATGCGACTACGGCAGTAGATTCGACCAAGCTGCTGTTGCGTGGCTTGCAACAATCTGCTCATCTGGTTGGCGACTTCAAGCAAGTTGCAGTTGATCAGTCCAGCGCCCAGCGCAGGCAATTTGCCTTGCTGGTCATGCTGCAAGAGTTGACTGCGCTGTTGCACTCCAGCTTGCGCAAAACCCCTTTCACGCTGGAACTTGATATTCCAGGCGAAATACAACTCGACAGCTATCCCGGCTTGCTGGGTCAGGTATTTACGAATCTGGTCAACAATGCAGTTGCGCACGGCCTGGAGGGGCGCGAGGAAGGTCACATGCACTGCACAGCAGAACAACATGGTGACCATGTCATCATTGTCTTTGAAGACAATGGCAAGGGCATTTCTGCAGAAATCATTAACAGAATTTTCGAACCCTTCTTTACCACCAAGTTTGGCCAGGGTGGCAGTGGACTGGGCTTAAGTATTACCTTCAATATCATCTCAAATGTTCTTGGCGGCACCATTCATGCCTCCAGTGTAGTTGGTCAAGGCACCCGATTCGAAATCAAATTGCCATTGGTCGCACCGGGCGAACCAGAATCAAGCAATCCACTACTAAGCAAGCGCTGATCAGCAGCACCCTGCACTAAAAGTCACGTCTGCGCATCCCCTTGGCCGAAGCCATTGCAATCCCCAAGTGTTTTCTGTTGCCCTAAGGTATACTAGTGCTTTAGCAAAGATGATAATTCAACATAGTAATTTATTAAGCCCCATGCACCAATACCTTGACTTCATGCGCCATGTAAAAGAAAACGGCACAAAAAAAACCGACAGAACCGGCACCGGCACGGTGTCTGTCTTTGGTTATCAGATGCGCTTTGACCTCAGCAAGGGTTTCCCGTTGGTGACAACCAAGAAGCTACACCTCAAGTCCATCGTTCACGAACTTATCTGGTTTTTGGCAGGCTCAACCAATATCAAATATCTGACCGACAATGGCGTATCTATTTGGAACGAATGGGCAGATGTCAACGGTGACCTTGGGCCAGTCTATGGTTCTCAATGGCGCAACTGGCCCACGCCGTCTGGTGAACACATAGATCAGATCAAGCAGGTCATAGAACAAATAGGCAATAATCCCGATTCGCGCCGGCTTATTGTCTCTGCCTGGAATGTCGCCGACATTCCACAGATGAAATTGCCGCCCTGCCATATGATGTTTCAGTTTTACGTCGCTGATGGCAAATTATCTTGCCAGTTGTATCAGCGCAGTGCCGATATCTTTCTTGGTGTGCCTTTCAATATAGCCTCTTATGCCTTGCTGACGCACATGGTGGCGCAGCAAACAGGTTTGGAAGTTGGTGATTTTATCTGGACGGGTGGCGACTGCCACTTGTATTCCAATCACCTGGACCAAGTTAACGAACAATTATCACGTAGCACTTTGCCATTAGGTCAATTGGTCATCAAACGCAAACCTGAATCCATCTTTGATTATCAATTTGATGATTTTGAGTTTGCCAATTACCAATTTCACCCAGCAATCAAAGCGCCCGTTGCTGTTTAACACCTGGATTCATGAGCATGTCATCTTTAAGTATTATTGTTGCAACCGATTCCAAGCTGGGTATAGGCGTGGACAATAAATTGCCCTGGCATTTGCCGGAGGATCTGGCACATTTCAAACGTACTACCAGTGGTCATGCCATCATCATGGGCAGGAAGACTTTTGAATCCATAGGTCGCCCCCTGCCGAACAGACGCAATATTGTCGTTACGCGCAATCGTGAATGGCTACACGCCGGGGTTGAGACGGTTACATCACTGGACGCAGCCAGGAACTTGCTGAATGATGATTTCGCCTACATTATTGGCGGTGCCGAGATTTACCAGCAAAGCATGCCCCTTGCGAATGAACTGGTAGTGACTGAGATACAACATGAATTTTCATGTGATGCTTTTTTCCCTGTGATCAATCCACTAATATGGAATGAGACTAAAAGAGAAAAACATTACTCTGAAGAAAATAATTTGCATTTTGCATTTGTTACATACAAAAAGATTTAGGATTACTATGTCAGGACACGGGTTTCACGTACACGGACCACATGATCATGAATTGGAACATGCTGCACACAGCAATGATGATTTTGCCAGTAGAATTGCGGTAATGACTGCCATTATGGCAACGGTAGGCGCTTTATTTGGTTATCAGGGTGGTGCCACACAAAATGATGCGGCCATGTTCAAAAACAATTCCGCCATTAAAAAGACTGAGGCATCGAACTTATGGAACCATTACCAATCGAAGTCTAGCAAGCAAAACCTGGCTGAATTGGCAATTGAAATACCCGGCGTTGACACCAAAAAGTATAAAGCTGACGCTGAACGCTATAAGTCAGAGAAAGAACAAATTAAAAAAGAAGCTGAAGCCCTGGAAAAAGTTAGCCTGGATTGGGAGGACAAGTCCAAAGCAGCCTTACATCAGCATCATCGCTGGGCGCAGGCCATGACAGCAGTGCAAATTGCGATATCTCTGGCTGCAATCACTTTGTTGACCAAGAAAAAGTGGTTGCAATATGCCTCGTACGGCGTAGCTGGCGTTGGTGCTGTCCTGGCGGGACTTGCTGCCTTACATATATAAACAGATGAGAACATAATGAAAAAAATACTCGGCATCACATTATTGGCCATGACCTGTTCGGCGGGAGCCCAGACGTCACAATTTGTGCAACTGGTCCCCACTAGCTACCTGCCAAAGGATGTGAATTTTTCTTTGGGTGCAGTTGCACTGAGCATACCTAAATACACAGGCTCAGATGAGCGCCGCCTGGCTGCCTATCCCATGTTTGATGCACAATGGAAAAATGGCGCATTTTTTAGTGCAGTAAATGGTCTGGGCTATAATTTTTCAAAAGATGCCAGCCTGCAATATGGCTTGCGTCTGACTTTAGAAGGAGCCCGGGATGAGTCACGCTCAGGAAAACTTCGCGGCCTGGGTGATGTCAATACTGCAGTTGAGACAGGTGCATTCCTGAATTACAATCTTGACCAGAATTTCTCCCTGGCGTCATCGATACGTTATGGATCTGGACTAGACCATAACGGCGTACAAGTCAGTTTTGGTGCGCGAGCCAGTACCTTATTGAGTCCACAACATAGATTGTCTGCCAGCATTGGTGCAAACTGGGTTAATTCTGCCTACATGCAGTCTTACTACGGCGTTACTGCAGCACAATCGGCTGCGAGTGGTTATGCGCAATATACCCCCTCCTCTGGCATCTCGGACATCAAGCTAGGTGCGACCTGGCATTGGAATATAGACAACAACTGGTCACTTACCACTGGTGCCTCTGTAAGCCGTCTCAGCGGCGATTCAGGCAAAAGCCCTTTTGTATTCCAGAAAAATCCCGTCACCGTCTTTTCAGCTGCAAGTTATCGCTTCTGACAACGTCGCGTGCAAAAATCACTTTGACCCAAAAGCGCTCTGTTGAGCGCTTTTTTCTTCATTCCTTGACTCTTGAAAGCCGACTCGTTTTGCTTGAATAAAATTCGTGTCGATGACCATTTAACTAAGCAAGATACGGTGCGATTCCAGATTTGATGACAATCAGATGAAATTTTGCATTTCAAGTCAGAAACCTGCGATTTTTTCACATCAGCCCCCACATATCTGAGAGAATTCGCTTCTTTGAATTTTCGGCGCGCAAGCGGTTGATTTAACTTGCCCAGGCGTCTCCCTTGTAACAAGCTTTTTTGGAGACCTCCATGAAATTCCGCTTCCCCATCGTCATCATCGACGAAGACTTCCGTTCTGAAAACACTTCTGGCCTTGGCATACGCGCACTTGCCGACGCCATAGAAACCGAAGGCATGGAAGTATTGGGTGTAACCAGCTATGGTGACTTATCCCAGTTTGCCCAACAACAATCCCGCGCATCTGCCTTCATCCTTTCTATTGACGATGAAGAATTTGGCGATGGCACTGATGAAGAGACAGATTACGCACTAAAGTCTCTGCGTGCCTTCGTCGAAGAAATTCGCTACAAAAATGCGGACATCCCTATTTATCTGTACGGTGAAACCCGCACTTCCCGCCATATTCCGAATGACATCCTGCGCGAACTTCACGGCTTCATCCATATGTTTGAAGACACACCAGAATTCGTGGCTCGCCATATCATACGCGAAGCACGCTCTTACCTCGATGGCCTGGCACCACCGTTTTTCCGTGCCTTGGTACATTATGCCAATGATGGATCCTACTCTTGGCATTGCCCTGGTCACTCAGGCGGCGTGGCTTTCCTGAAGTCGCCTATCGGCCAGATGTTCCATCAATTTTTTGGTGAAAACATGCTGCGCGCTGACGTGTGTAACGCGGTGGAAGAACTGGGCCAATTGCTGGACCATACTGGTCCGGTTGCCGCATCCGAGCGCAATGCTGCACGCATTTTCAATGCTGACCATTGCTATTTCGTGACCAATGGCACGTCAACATCCAACAAGATGGTCTGGCACTCGACAGTGGCCCCTGGCGATATCGTTGTCGTGGACCGTAACTGCCATAAATCCATCCTGCATTCCATTATCATGTGTGGTGCGATACCGGTTTTCCTGATGCCTACCCGTAATCACCTTGGTATCATCGGTCCTATCCCGCTGGAAGAATTCAGCATGGAAAGCATACAAAAGAAGATTGAAGCCAATCCTTTTGCACGCGAAGCCAAGAACAAGAAACCACGCATCCTGACCATCACGCAATCAACTTACGACGGCGTGCTGTACAACGTCGAAGTATTGAAAGACTTGCTGGACGGCGAAATTGATACCCTGCACTTTGACGAAGCCTGGTTGCCGCATGCGACTTTCCATGACTTTTATAAAGACATGCATGCAATCGGCAAGGACAGGCCGCGTGCCAAGAAGTCGATGATTTTCTCTACCCAGTCTACGCACAAACTGCTGGCTGGTATCTCACAGGCATCGCAAATTCTGGTACGTGAATCCGAGACCCGCAAACTCGATCGCGACAGCTTCAATGAAGCCTACCTGATGCATACTTCGACTTCTCCCCAGTATTCGATCATCGCATCTTGCGATATTGCGGCTGCAATGATGGAGGCACCAGGCGGCACCGCACTGGTAGAAGAATCCATACTAGAAGCTCTGGACTTCCGCCGCGCCATGCGCAAGGTAGATCAGGAATGGGGCAAAGACTGGTGGTTCCAGGTCTGGGGACCAGAGGAGTTTGCTGCAGATGGCATAGGTTCACGCGAAGACTGGATGATACGTGCCGAAGATAACTGGCATGGTTTTGGCAAACTGGCACCAGGCTTCAATATGCTTGACCCGATCAAGGCTACCATCGTGACGCCGGGCCTGTCGCTGGAAGGTAAATTTGGTTCGACTGGCATCCCTGCTTCCATCGTCACCAAATACCTGGCTGAGCATGGCGTTATCGTTGAAAAATGTGGCCTGTATTCTTTCTTCATCATGTTCACCATCGGCATCACCAAGGGCCGCTGGAATACTCTGCTAACCGCCTTGCAACAGTTCAAAGACGACTACGATAAGAACCAGCCTATGTGGCGCATCTTGCCGGAGTTTGCAGCTGCCAACCCTCGCTATGAAGGCGTCGGACTAAAAGATCTGTGCCAGGGCATACATGAAGCTTACAAGGGTCATGATGTGGCACGTTTGACAACAGAGATGTATTTGTCCGACATGCAGCCTGCGATGAAACCGTCTGATGCTTTTGCGATGATGGCACACCGCGAAACTGAGAGAGTATCCATTGATGAACTTGAAGGGCGGGTCACTGCGATTTTGTTGACCCCTTACCCACCAGGCATTCCGTTATTGATTCCTGGTGAGCGCTTCAATCAGACAATTGTTGATTACTTGCGTTTTGTGCGCGACTTCAATGAAAAATTCCCAGGCTTTGAAACGGATTGCCATGGTCTGGTCAAGGCAGAGATCGATGGTAAGCGCGGTTATTTCGTGGACTGCGTCAAATCCACTGCAGAATCAGGCAAATAAGCTCCCCCCAAAGCAGTTAAATCCGCAAAGCTAAGTCTTTTAAAAAGCACTTATCGCCAGAGAAAGGCGGTAAGTGCTTTTTATTATACAAACGAGCAACATTACACTTAATTTGCTCTGATTTTCGAGATACAATCAATTTGGTATTTCACATTACGGATACAGGACATGGGTGGTGCATCAGGACTAATGCCAATCAAACACGCTGAAATCAGCGTAGGTCAGACCGTACCTTGGGCCATCTATGATGAACAAGGCCATTTACTGATGGCATCTGGAGTCAAGGTAGAAAGCCAGCATCAACTGGACGGATTGCTGGAACATGGCTATTGCAATCCAGACGCCATGTGGGACACCATCCCATCCAAGATGGCGCCTATTTCCAAACCTGTTTCATCTCAACCAGGATCCCCAGGTAGCAGCTCTTCGCAACAAGATGCTCACAAAGATGTGCTGATGGAGTTAGACAGCGTGCGCTGGAATGTGGGTGAAATCCTCTACCTGCAGGTCCATGATCATACTGCTGTTCGCTATACGGTAAAGTTGATCGGCTTTGTCAAGAACATGTCCATCATGGTGACTGCGCCTACCGTCGATGGCAAGGCCGTTATCATTCGTGACGGTCAAACTTTTATCGTACGCGCGTTTCCAGGCAAAAAGGCTTATGCATTTACGGCCTCAGCAATCAAATCCGTATATTCGCCCCACCCTTACCTTCATATTTCTTACCCGAAACAAGTACGCTGCACGACGATTCGTCAGGGATCCCGCGCGGCCGTCAAAATTATTGCATCCCTCACCATTGGCGATCCTGAACAAACAGCCGCTGCAACAATAGGCGACCTCAGCATGGGTGGCGCGTCAGGAGTCATCAAGAAGGCGGTTGGCAAAAAAGGGGATCTGGGTATCATCAAGTTCAAGGTCAGCGCGGCGGGGAATGACGAGTATCTATGTTTGAATGTGATATTGCGGTCGCAAGCACCCACGGAAAATGGCCTTGAGTACAGACACGGTTTTGAATTCATTGATGTTTCAGCACAATCAAAACTGATACTCTCTGCTTTCGTTCACCAAACCCTGGCCGAAATGGATTAAGTAATTGACATCCATTCGCAAAAGGTCTGATTTTTCTGGCAAGTAGGATAATTTTCCGACAATAAATTTGCGCCAGCAAATTACATCTGCTTACTCTTAATATCAATTCATGTAAAGCCTAACTGTTTGTTACACTTTATGGAGATTTCCACCATAGGCATGGATTAAAATTAGCTTTCCAGGATGAAATAATCTGGAAACAGACAATTAGGGGTCACCATGCCAAGTTTCAGACTCATCACACTCAAGCACAGCTTGCTTGTGCTTTCAGTTATCGCACTAAGTTCCTGTGGTGGCGACGAAAAAACAACTACTCCTGCGAGCGCTGCTGCCCCAGCGCCAGTTTCAGCATTACAAAGACTATTTGCACCAGCGCCAAACATCAGCAGTACGGTGGCGAACTTTAACGGCAATCGTTCAAGCTATACCATTACCAACAATGGCTCTGGATATACAGTCAAAGATAATGTTGGAACAGATGGCACAGTTAGCCTGGCTACTACTACTCAGCAGTTGGTTTTTAAAGATGTGTCGGTCAACCTGCAAATCGAAAGCTTGGCCTCCAGCATCGCTGCCAGCGATTTGAATGCAATCATAGAACTGTACATTGCCTATTTCAACCGCATACCCGACTCCAATGGACTTGCTTACTGGATCAATCAATTCAAGAGCGGCGTATCAATAGAAAAAATAGGCGAATCTTTTTACATCGCCGCCATACAAGATGCTGCACTAACAGGCTACGCTCCCAATGCCAACAATGTCGATTTTGTTACCAACGTCTATCGCAATGTGCTGAGCCGCACACCACCTGACAAGGCTGGCCTGGATTACTGGACTAACGGCTTGGCCAATGGATCAGTCACACGCGGTATTGTGGTACGTTCCATGCTCATTGCTACACATGGTTATGCTGGCGACCCTGTGTATGGCTGGGTGAACAGTTTATTTGAAAACAAAGTCAGCGTTGCCAAAAACTTTGCCATTCAACAGGGGCTGACCTATCTACGTACGGAGGATTCAATTACCAAAGGCATGGCGCTTGCATCAACAGTGACGCCCACAGATACCAGTGTCGCCAATGGTTTAATACAAGCCCTGGTTGGTTTTCAATCGAATAATACAAATGCACCAACACCAGCGCAAGCCTCCCGTTTTCTTGCGCAAGCCAGCTTTGGCGCAAATAATGTAGAGATCAATAGTCTTGCCAATAGCAGCTACAAAGACTGGATAGACAAACAGCTTGTCATGCCTCAGAAGTTGCACCGTAGTTATATGGAAGCACAAGCAGCTGGCTTTATTAACGGACTGAAAGACCTCAATCAGAATCATTTTTTTGAGTCTTTCTGGCAGCAGGCAATCAAAGGCGACGATCAATTAAGGCAACGCGTCACCTTCGCCCTTTCTCAAATATTTGTAATCTCCTTTCAGGACAGTAATGTCGCCAACTACCCGCGTGGCGTGGCAGCTTACTACGACACCCTGAGCGCCAATGCCTTTGGCAATTTCCGCAACTTGCTGGAGGCTGTCAGCCTGCATCCCATGATGGGAACGTATTTGACTTCCTTACGAAATCAAAAAGAATCAGGAACCCAGGTGCCCGACGAGAATTACGCTCGTGAAGTCATGCAACTGTTCACTATAGGTTTATATCAATTGAATCAGGATGGCACTTATATCATGAACGCCGGGAAGCCTGTAGAAACCTATACCAGCGCTGATATCACTGGCTTGGCCAAGGTATTCACCGGCTGGAGCTGGGCCGGACCTGACAAGAGTGATAATCGCTTTTTTGGTGGCAACGCAGATGCCAATCGTGAATGGCTACCCATGCAGGGCTATCCAAAATATCACTCTGTCACCGCCAAGACCTTCCTGGGGGTGACGATTCCTGCGCAATCACCAGCCAATCCTGATGCTAGCCTGAAAATCGCTTTGGATACCTTGTTCAACCACCAAAACGTGGGGCCATTCATTGGCAAGCAATTGATACAACGCCTGGTCACCAGCAACCCTAGTCCGCAATATATCTCCAGAGTTGCCGCTGCTTTTAATAATAACGGCTCTGGTGTAAGAGGAGATATGCGCGCTGTCATTAAGGCGATATTGTTGGACAATGAAGCACGCAATGATACGACTCTGACTTTCTCCAATACGGGAAAACTAAGAGAGCCAGTATTGCGCTTGGCAAACTGGATGCGTGCATTCAACGTCAACTCAACTTCTGGCCGCTTCCTGATGACCAGTCTTGATGACCCTTTGACTGGCCTGGCGGAAACACCCATGCGCTCGCCTTCCGTATTTAACTTCTATCGACCTGGTTATGTTCCGCCAAATTCCGGCATCGCCAATGCTGGCCTGGTATCACCTGAAATGCAAATCACCGGGGAAACTTCAGTCGTCGGCTACTTGAACTTCATGCGCGATGTTATTCCGAATGGTACTGGCTCGTCACGCGATGTCAAAGGGAATTACACCAACCTGATCGCCCTCGCAGCCACCCCAGATCAATTGATCGATCAACTGAGCTTGACTTTGATGGCCAACCAGATGAGTAGTAATTTACGTAGTCAAATTTTGACAGCGGTCAATTCTGTCACCATACCGACAAATAACACTGCCAATGCAGATACTGCGAAAAAGAATCGCGTCTACCTGTCAATTTTTCTGACTATGGCCTCACCTGAATATCTGGTCCAAAAATGAACGGGATCCATCATGACTAAAGTGAATGCTTCACGCCGCGAGTTTTTGCGTGTTTCTACGGCACTTGGCGTAGCAGGTGCTGCGGGTAGTGCCAGTCTGCCATTTGCCATCAACCTGGCAACCATGGGGTCCGCTGCCGCACAAACTTCGCCAGGTGGATACAAGGCCCTGGTATGCCTTTTCCTGTATGGTGCCAACGACCATGCCAATACTGTATTGGCCACTGACAGCACGTCGTGGAATCAATACCTGACTGTGCGCACAACCAATGAGGCAGGCTCGATTGCCCTGCCTGCGACCAGTAGTAATGGCGGCGTTTTACCCATCAACCCAACCACATCCCAGGCAGGCCGCAGCTTTGCACTACACCCGCAACTGGGGCCGTTAAAGACGCTGTTTGAGAATGGCCGCGCAGCCATACTCAGCAATGTCGGCCCCTTGATCGTACCCACTACTCTGGCACAATATAAGGCAGCCAGCGTGCCCCTACCTCCCAAGCTATTTTCCCATAATGACCAGCAATCATTGTGGCAAGCCTATGCACCAGAAGGTGCGGCTTATGGTTGGGGCGGTCGCATGGGTGACATGCTGGCCTCCAGTAATGCTTACCCTGTGTTTACGGCGATCTCGGCTTCTGGCAATGCAGTTTTTCTCTCCGGCCGTACTGTCAATCAATATCAGGTCAGTGCATCGGGTGCAGTCCCCATAGGTGGTCTGACAGGCAGCCTGTTTGGATCAAGCACAGCTGGCAACCCCTTGAAGAACATTATTGCATCGGACACCGCCAACCTGTTCCAGAAAGAACATGCGGCGGTCACCAATCGGTCCATCAATGCACAAAGCTTGCTCAGCCCTGCGATGGCACCGGCTGGTGCTACTGGAGTTCCAAATCCTGCGCAGTATACCAATCCAAACAATGGCAATCTTGCCAACAATGCTTTGGCCGCACAATTGCAGACTGTCGCCAGGATTATTGCTGGACGCAGCGCCCTTGGCGCACAAAGACAAGTGTTTTTTGTCAGTTTGAGTGGATTCGATACCCATGATGCCCAGCGTACTGCGCATGCCGACCTGATGGCCAGACTGGCGCATGCTATCAGTTACTTTGACGGTGTCATGGGTAACTTGCAGGGCACTGATATGCGTAAGCAAGTAACCCTATTCACCGCTTCGGATTTTGGCAGGACCTTTACCAGCAATGGCGATGGCACGGATCACGGCTGGGGATCTCATCACTTTATCGTCGGTGGCGCAGTAAAAGGCAATAATATGTATGGCGAATTCCCGGTCACGGGACTCAAACATAGCCTGGATGTAGGTTCAGGTAGCTTGCTGCCACAGATTTCTGTTGATCAGTACGGCGCTACACTGGCGAACTGGTTTGGACTCAGCACAAGCCAGATCAATGACATTTTTCCGAATATCGTGAATTTTTCAAACCGCAATCTGGGATTTATGGCCTAGTTGATACTTGCCACTACACGCTAAAAATGCGTGCAGTGGCCCTCATCAAAATATGGATCTGGCTGTCAGGGTCGTGAAGCGCTCCAGCGCATAAGTGCCCGCCAGCGAGTTACCTGTTGCATCCAGCCCCGGTGACCAGACAGCCACGGCCAGCTCCCCCGGCACCAGTGCCAAAATCCCACCACCAACACCACTCTTGGCTGGCAAACCTACGCGATAAGCAAAATCACCTGCCGCATCATAAGTGCCGCAAGTCAGCATCAGTGCATTCAGACGCTTGGATGAACTGGCATCAAGGATTTGTTGTCCACTCCAGGGTACGCTGCCATGATTGGCAAGAAAGCTGCCAGCCATGGCTAATTCCGTACAAGTCATGGTCAGCGAGCATTGACGGCAATAACTGTCGATGACAGTTTTGACAGGATTATGCAGATTGCCAAAATCCTTCATCAAATGCGCGATCGCGTAATTGCGATGCGCTGTCTGGCGTTCAGACTGGGCAACTGCAATATCAAAATCGATGGAAGGCTCACCGGAAATTATCCTGGCAAACTGTTGAACCGCAATATCCGACTGTACAAAGCGGGCCGACAAGATATCGGCGATGACCAGTGCACCTGCATTGATAAATGGGTTACGCGGCTTACCACGTTCATACTCAAGTTGTACCAGCGAGTTGAAGGGATTGCCGGAAGGCTCACGCCCTACCCGCTCCCAAATCGCATCGCCTTCACGAGAAAATGCCAGCGCCAGCGCAAACAGTTTGGTCACACTTTGCAGAGAAAACTTTTGCTGGCTGTCACCTATTTTGTAGGCACTACCATCCAGGCAATACACAGCCATGCCAAAATGCTGGGCCGACACTTTCGATAACTCAGGAATATAGGAAGCTACTTTTCCCTGAGGCAACAAAGGCTGGACTTCAGCATAAATTGTCTGAAGTATGGCTGCGTAGTCCGGTTGCATCAATTTATTAAATTCAGGTTTTCGGCAAAGTTACGCCAACTTGTCCCTGATATTTGCCGCCACGGTCCTTGTAGGATGTTTCGCAGACTTCATCACTCTCGAAGAACAAGACCTGTGCACAACCTTCACCTGCATAAATCTTGGCTGGCAATGGCGTAGTGTTTGAAAACTCCAGCGTCACATAACCTTCCCATTCAGGTTCAAACGGTGTGACATTGACGATGATGCCACAACGCGCATAGGTAGATTTACCCAGGCATATTGTCAATACGCTACGTGGAATACGGAAATACTCCATCGTCCGTGCCAACGCAAATGAATTAGGCGGGATGATGCAAACATCACCCTTGAAATCGACAAAGGATTTTTCATCGAAATTTTTTGGGTCAACAATAGTGCTATTGATATTCGTAAAAATCTTGAATTCGTCGGCACAGCGTATATCGTAACCATATGAGGACGTGCCATAGCTGACGATGCGATTGCCATCACGTTCACGCACCTGGCCAGGTTCAAACGGCTCTATCATGCCGGTTTGTTCTGCCATGCGGCGTATCCACTTGTCTGATTTGATACTCATGTGCTTCTCCTGCCAAATTAATATTGGCGCGATTTTACGCGAAAACAGCTATATCTAATATGGAATTAGCTCTTGAAAGAGCAAACTAATTTGAGGAAATTTCTACCTGACAGTTCTCATACCAGGCATCAGGCACTTTACGACCTTGTCAGGCTCGTCATCTGAACATAGCAATTAGCCAACAAAAAGCCCTATCAATTTCATGCAAGCTTTTGATTTTCCAGAAGAATTTCCTTATCGCCACGCAAAACCAGCAGCTTTCCGGTACAATTCCGCCAATGAACGCTCAGCCTAAAAATCTATTCTCTTTCCCTCGTTTTCGCCCCGAAGTTGGCGGAAAAAATACCGCACCTTTTTTACCCATGTCACGCGCCGAAATGGATGCACTGGGTTGGGATAGTTGCGACGTTATCCTTGTCACCGGCGATGCCTATATTGACCATCCCAGTTTTGGCATGGCTCTGATAGGCCGCCTGCTGGAACATCATGGTTTTCGTGTAGGCATTATTAGCCAGCCTGACTGGCAATCTGCTGACGCTTTCCGTGCACTGGGTAAGCCGAATCTGTATTTTGGTGTTACTGCTGGCAATATGGATTCCATGGTGAATCGTTACACCGCCGACCGCAAGATACGTTCTGAAGATGCCTATACGCCGGATGGCGACCGCACCAAGCGCCCGGATCGTGCGCTGGTGGTGTACGCCCAGCGTGCCCGTGAAGCTTACCCTGATGCCAACATAGTCGCTGGCAGCATCGAAGCCAGTCTGCGCCGTATTGCCCATTATGATTACTGGTCTGACAAAGTAAGGCGTTCCGTCTTGCCAGATTCAAAAGCCGACATTCTGTTGTTTGGCAATGCCGAACGCGCCCTCATTGATCTGACACACCGCCTGGCGAATGGCGAAGCAATCAAGGATATCCGTGATTTGCGCGGCACCGCCTTCATGACACCACGTGGCTGGCTGCCAGATGAAGAGTGGACAGAAATTAACTCTGTCAAAATTGATACGCCCGGCAAAATCGAGACGCATACTGATCCGTATGCGATGATTCCCGAGAAAGAGGCGAAATGCGCCACGGGCGATGCGCCTGCTACCACCACCTCTGCGGAAGCCAAGCCTGAAGCCAAAGTCGAAACCAAGGCTGACGTCGTGCAACTACAAGCCATACGCATCATGAGCCGCGAAGAACGCCAGCTCATGCTGCGCAATAAGCAACATAAATCCGTGATACGCCTGCCATCCTTTGATGAAGTCAAGGGAGATGCCGTCTTGTATGCCCATGCCTCACGCGTATTCCATCTGGAAGCCAACCCCGGCAATGCCAAGGCACTGGTACAAGGCCACGGTGACCGTGATGTCTGGCTGAACCCGCCACCTTTGCCGCTGGCCATGGATGAAATGGATGGCGTTTATGACCGCGCCTATGCCCGTGCTCCCCATCCTGCCTATGGCAAGGCCCGCATACCAGCCTGGGAAATGATACGTTTCTCAGTCAACATCATGCGCGGCTGCTTTGGCGGCTGTACTTTCTGCTCGATTACCGAACATGAAGGCCGCATCATACAAAGCCGCTCTGAGCCATCGATTTTGCGCGAGATAGAAGAAATCCGCGACAAGGTCAAAGGCTTTACCGGCACTATCTCTGATCTTGGCGGCCCAACGGCGAATATGTATCGCCTTGCCTGCAAGGACAAGAAGATAGAAGAATCCTGCCGTCGACTTTCCTGTGTCTACCCTAGCATTTGCTCCAACCTGGGCACTGATCACAGCAAGCTGATTTCGATCTACCGCAAGGCGCGCGCCCTTCCCGGCATAAAGAAAGTGTTGGTCAGCTCCGGCCTGCGCTATGACCTGGCGGTGCGCTCACCAGAATATGTAAAAGAGCTGGTGACCCACCACGTCGGCGGCCTGCTGAAGATCGCGCCTGAGCATACAGAAGCTGACACTTTGTCGAAAATGATGAAGCCAGGCATAGGCAGCTATGATGAGTTCAAGGCCATGTTCCAGAAGTATTCGAAAGAAGCTGGCAAAGAACAATACCTGATCCCTTACTTTATCGCCGCCCACCCGGGCTCTACCGATGAGGACATGGTGAATCTGGCAGTCTGGCTCAAGAAAAATGATTTCAAGCTCGATCAGGTGCAAACATTCATGCCTACGCCTATGGCACTGGCAACCACCATGTACCATACCCGCAAGAATCCGCTCAAGAAAGTCACTGCCGATTCTGAAGTAGTGGAAACGGCTCGCTCAGGCAAGATACGCAAGCTACACAAAGCACTGTTGCGCTATCACGCTCCTGAAAACTGGGAAATCATCCATGAAGCCCTGGTGCGAATGGGCAGGCGCGACTTGATAGGTAGCGGCCCGAGGCATCTGATACCACTGCGCCAGCCACATATTCCCATCACCATAGATGAAAGTGGTGTTGCCAATGGCAAACGGGTAGCTGCACCAAAAATTGATACATTTGGCAAAAAGTCTTATGCGCGCGCTGCAGCAAATGCAAAAACGACACCAGGTAAAGCCCCTGCCACCAGTTCAACAAGACCTGGCCTGGCATACAAGTCAGCAAAGCCTAAAACTGCGGCAAACAAGACTGGCAGACGCTAATAAGTAAGGGCAATCTGATAATAGAATGAAAGCTGCACTGGTCTGCGCCGATCAGCGCAGCTTTTTTTTCATTCGTCTCTTTTCATGTCTCTCCACTGATGTAGAATCAAATCATCACTTGCCACCAAGTCCGACTCACAAAACAGGGAGGAAGTATGAAACACATGAAAACAGTACTGATACTTGAGCATACCGAAGAGGTTTTCGACAAGCTCACCTGTGATGTTTGTGGTGCGGAATCAAAGTGGGATGAAAACTGGGCAAGCAAAGAACACGAAAAATCCATCACCACCCTGCAACTTGAAGAGGAAGAGTCTTTCCCCCATGGTGGCCAGTCAACACAGATTCAATATCATATCTGCCCATCCTGCTTCAAAACCCATTTGGCAAAGTGGATGGAAAGCCACAGAGATTCAAAACCTACCATCACCAACTCTGTCTGGTAACTAGGTCCGTGCTGAACTGATCTCGGTGTTTGACATGCAATCAATAAGCCCTGGCAAATCTGTCGGGGTTTCGTCTCATTTGAGTATGTCCATGTGAGCAATTTACATCAAGCGCACCGCACCAAGGTATAATGCAAGGTTTGATTGCATTAGAAAAGTATACCTATCATGGAAGCTGAACGCCTCAATAGCCTGTCCGCCCTGCTTGCCGACCTGACCGTCCGCGAAGCCGAACTCCGGAGGTATCTTTGACTTCGATATCAAGTCAGAGAAACTGGAACAAGTCAACGCCGAGCTGGAAGACCCTGCCGTCTGGAATGATCCCAAACGCGCCCAGGAGCTAGGCAAAGAAAAAAAATCCCTGGAAAACGTCGTCAACACGCTGGTCAAAGCGGATAGCGGCCTGCGCGATGCGAATGACCTGTTCGCCATGGCACGCGAAGAAAACGACGACGATACCCTTGAAGCCATAGAAGTTGATGCCCAGAGCCTGCGTGAACTGGTTGAAGGCATGGAATTCCGCCGCATGTTCAACAACCCCATGGACCCGAACAACTGCTTTATCGATATCCAGGCTGGTGCCGGTGGCACTGAAGCACAGGATTGGGCATCCATGCTGTTGCGTCAATATTTGCGTTATTGCGAACGCAAGGGTTTCAAAGTCGAAATCATGGAACAGTCTGACGGCGACATCGCTGGTATCAAGACCGCTACTTTGAAAGTCGAAGGCGAATACGCCTATGGCTTTTTGCGCACGGAAACCGGTGTGCACCGCCTGGTACGCAAGTCTCCATTTGACTCCAACAATGGTCGCCATACTTCCTTCTCCAGCCTGTTTGTTTATCCTGAAGTGGATGACTCGTTTGAGATCGACATCAATCCCGCAGATGTGCGTACCGATACTTACCGCGCCTCTGGTGCCGGTGGTCAGCATATTAATAAAACCGATTCCGCTGTCCGTTTGACGCATGGCCCTTCCGGTATTGTTGTTCAATGCCAGAATGACCGCAGCCAGCACAGAAACCGTGCTGAAGCCTGGGAAATGCTGAAGGCAAAACTGTTTGAGCTTGAACTGCGCAAGCGCATGAGTGAAAAACAGAATCTGGAAGATTCCAAGACCGATGTAGGCTGGGGTCATCAGATCCGCTCTTATGTACTGGATCAATCACGCATTAAGGATTTACGCACGAATTTTGAATCTGGCAACACCAAGGCAATCTTGGATGGTGACCTGGATGAATTCATTGCGGCATCCTTAAAGCAAGGCGTTTAACACACTACATATATTGCGTACGTGCGCAGGCAATCGCCTGCGCAGCCTTAAAGAATCAAAACCCGCAGGCCAGATGCCTGCCCTCCCTTAGGGAAAATTATGTCTGATATCAATAACACGACAGCAAGTGAATTGCCTGTTGATGAAAATTCCATCATCGCCGAACGTCGCGCCAAACTGGACGCTATCCGCGCCAAAGGCGTAGCCTTCCCGAATGATTTCCGCCCACAACACAAGGCAGCGGAACTAGCCGACAAATACGGTGCAATGAGTCGTGAAGAACTGGAAGCACTGAATGTTGAAGTCAGTGTCGCTGGTCGCATGATGTTGAAACGTGAAGCTGGGAAAAAAGCAGCATTCGCAACACTGCAAGACGCTTCTGGCATCAAGGCTGATGGCCGCATACAGTTGTATGTCACCACTGACAAAACCGGCGAAGCTGAAATGGAAGCCTTCCGTCACTATGATCTGGGCGACATCCTGGGTATAGAAGGCGTGCTATTCAAAACAAAAACTGATGAATTGACTGTCAAGGTCACGACCTTGCGCATGCTGACCAAGTCCCTGCGTCCTTTGCCTGACAAATTCCATGGCCTGGCCAATCAGGAAACCAAATACCGTCAGCGTTATGTCGACCTCATCATGAGCGAAGACACGCGCCGCACTTTCAAGGCGCGTACCGCAGCCATGAACTCTATTCGCACATTCATGAACAGCAATGATTTCATGGAAGTGGAAACACCAATGCTGCACGTGATACCTGGCGGCGCTGCTGCCAAGCCTTTCATCACGCATCACAATGCGCTGGACATGCAGATGTATCTGCGTATTGCGCCTGAGCTGTATCTGAAGCGTCTGGTGGTCGGTGGTTTTGACCGCGTGTTTGAAGTTAACCGCAACTTCCGCAATGAAGGTGTGTCACCACGCCATAATCCAGAATTCACGATGATGGAATTCTATGCAGCCTATGTCGATTACAAATGGCTCATGGACTTTACCGAGCAAGTCATCCGCAAAGCTGCTGAAGATGCGCACGGCACCGCAGTATTGACCTATCAGGGCCGTGAACTGGATTTGAGCAAACCCTTCCAGCGCCTGACCATTGTTGGAGCTATCAATAAATATGCACCGGGCTATACCAACGAACAATTGCATGACGCTGACTTCATCAAGGCAGAACTGCTGAAATTTGGTGTCAAACCTTTTGCCACAGCCGGTCTGGGCGCATTGCAACTGGCGCTGTTTGAAGAAACCGCAGAAGCACAATTGTGGGACCCGACCTATATCATCGATTACCCGGTTGAAGTCTCGCCACTGGCACGTGCATCTGATACGGTTGCAGGCATTACCGAGCGTTTCGAGCTATTCATGACAGGCCGTGAAATTGCCAATGGCTTCTCTGAATTGAATGATGCAGAAGACCAGGCGGCACGCTTCCAGGCGCAGGTTGCGGCAAAAGATGCTGGCGATGAAGAAGCCATGTACTACGACGCTGATTACATCCGCGCCCTGGAATATGGCCTGCCACCAACTGGCGGTTGCGGTATTGGTATAGACCGTTTGATGATGTTGATTACTGATTCACCTAACATCCGTGACGTAATCCTCTTCCCGCATTTGCGCCGTGAAGATTAATAATTGACATAGTCAAGCATAAATGAAGAAGGGACTGTAAAATTTGCAGTCCCTTTTGTTTTCTGCAATCGAGTAAATCCTGCCATGCCACCAGTCCATCCCCTTAAAAAACTATTTCAGTATGCCAAAGCTTATCGCAGTGACTTTCGTCTGGCGACCATTTATTCGATATTAAATAAATCCTTTGATGTACTACCTGAGGTCTTGATTGGTGTCGCGGTAGATATCGTCATCAATGGCGACAAGAGTTTTTTGGCCAAGCGGGTATTGGGTGGTTTTGGCATTACCGACACCTGGCATCAACTGATGTTCCTCGGTGCAGTGAATGCCCTGATCTGGGCTGGTGAATCCTGGTTTGAATATCTGCTGTCCATCAAGTGGCGAAAACTGGCACAAAACCTGCAGCATGATTTGCGTCTGGACACGTATGATCATGTGCAAAAACTCGAGATGGCTTATTTTGAAAACCAGCGCACTGGCAACCTGATGTCCATCCTCAATGAAGATATCAACCAGATGGAACGTTTCCTCAATGGCGGCGCAAACCAGATCATCCAGGTTATCTGTTCCTCCATCATGGTCAGCGCAGTGTTTTTCACTTTGCAACCATCTCTTGCCGTTATCTCTCTATTGCCAGTACCGCTGATACTGATAGGTGCATTCTGGTTTCAAAAACGCCTGGCACCACGCTATTCTGAAGTGCGCGAAGCTGCCGGCGACGTCAGCGCCCGCTTGAATAATAATTTGCTGGGCCTGGCGACAATCAAAGCCTTTGCCACAGAAAGCTTTGAAAAAAATCATATCGCCGAAGCCAGTAATGCCTATCGTCAGGCGAATAGCAGTGCCATTGCTATCAGCGCCGCCATCACACCGGTAATTCGCATGGCGATTCTGGCAGGCTTTACTGCTACCCTGGTCTACGGCGGCTGGCTGACTTTGCAAGGCGAACTGGCAGTCGGCGCTTATTCAGTACTGGTGTACCTGACGCAACGCCTGCTATGGCCTATGACAGGCTTGGCTGACGTGGCTGATATGTATCAGCGTTCAATGTCGGCCATAGACCGCGCCATGGGCTTGCTGGATACCAAAATCAATATCCCCTACGAAGGCAAACATGTCGCACCAGCACAAATCAAGGGGGACTTACAGTTTGACAAAGTCGATTTCGCTTATGGCAATCAAAAAACTTTGCAGCAAATCAGCCTACACATCCCCGCTGGCAAGACTATCGCCTTTGTCGGCTCTACCGGCTCAGGCAAATCAACGCTGGTGAAATTACTCTTGCGTTTTTATTCTGCACAAGCTGGAAAAATTACACTCGATGGCACAGAGATCAATGAGATCAACTTGCAAGACTTACGTCGCTGCATAGGTTATGTTGCACAAGACAGTTTCCTGACCGATGGCACGATAGCCGAGAATATCGCGTATGGCATGCAGGATGTTAATGATGCCGCCATCAGGGATGCAGCGCAGGCAGCCGAAGCAATGGAGTTCATTTCCAAACTGCCGCTAGGCTTTGCCACCCGTATTGGTGAACGTGGCCAAAAATTATCGGGCGGCCAGCGCCAGCGCCTGGCACTGGCTCGCGCCATTCTCAAAAATCCACCCATACTGATACTCGATGAAGCCACCAGTGCCGTCGACAATGAAACCGAAGCAGCGATACAACGCAGCCTGGATGTTGTCAGCCGCAACCGCACCACCATCGTCATTGCTCATCGTTTATCCACGGTACGTCAGGCAGATTGCATACACTTGCTGGAAGCTGGAGAGATCATGGAAAGTGGCACGCATGACGAATTGCTGGCACTGGATGCTGGCTATGCTGCCTTATGGCGCTTGCAAACTGGTGAGCGCACTCATGGATAATGAAAGTTAGCTCTGTAATTACAGAAATACCAAGTTTGCAGCTGCGATTTAACCTTGTTTTTCATACTCGATTAACGCGCGGTGTTATGCTTATAGCAAGGAGGGTGTAAAGCATGAAAAAAACATTGGCGATAGGCGCAACTACAGTTTTGCTTACCATGCTGGGGGCAACCTTCTACCATGCTATCGCCTATGTCACGCAGGCACAGCCCGCAAGCACAAGCGCTGTTAATTTACCGGTCAAACCCTTTGAGGTTGATCCCTCCTGGATCAAGGAAGGCAAGCCGAATTTTCGTGCCGCTGAATTTTTCAAGTCATATGATGGCGAGACCAGTTCGGGCATCTTTGAGTGCGATGGCCCATCTACCTTTGAATGGCATTACCAGCTTGATGAAAGTATCTATGTGCTTGAGGGCGGCGTGGATATTGATTATGAAGGCAAAAAGTTTTCCCTGAAACAGGGTGATACCGTACTTTTCCGCGCAGGCACGAAAGCACTCTGGCACGTACCCAAAGGCATACGCAAGAGCTGGACCCTGCATGATGCTGGCAAACCCGCACGCGGGCTTGCCAGTTTGCTCAAATAAAGTCAGCAACAAGCTGGCGATCAATCAGGAATTGCCTTTGCCAGTGCAAGTGCGCTAAGAAAAGCATTTTCCACCTTGCCTGCACCTTCAAGACCAGCGGCAAACCAGTCTCCACAGACACCTATTCCCTGCTTGCCATTCCACAAGAAATCAGAATCCGCTGGCTTTACGGCCTCAGCATAGCGCCAGCGATGTACAACGGCATGAATAGGTTGTATCCATGAGCCTGTGGCTTCGTGGAAGGCCTTGGTCAATTTTTCTTTCACCCTCTCATCGTCATCTTCAAGATGCTCGATACTCCATGCCTGTGTTGCGTGGCAAACCCAGCGCTCGCCAGCCCTGTGCAAGGGTTTGGCATCATCATGTGCTATCCAGCCAAGACGGGAATTATTGATCCAGGCACCGTCATAAGGCAGGTCCAGCGAAGTCTGGAACCCCAGCATCAACGTCCAGCAGGGTGCCAGGCGTGCCTGCTTTGCTTGTTTGGCCAGGGCTGGCGTGACACTCAGCAGGGGTTCTGCCTGATCGGCCGTAACCGCCAGTATCACCGCATCAAAAGGCCCGGCAGTTGCAGCAATCGGTACCGTAGCTGAACGGATGGACAGCAGCCACTGCTTGCCATGCTCTTCGAGAGCAGTTACATGCTGCTCTGCGCGCACATCCAGGCCATGCGCCAGTTGTTTACCAAGGGAACTCATGCCGGGTACTGCGATATAACGTGTGCCACTACGTCCTGCTGGTTTACTGCTACCAGCTTCCAACGTTGCCAGCTTGGCTGTCCAGGGAACGACCCAGCCAAACTTCTTCCAGTCTGCAATTTCTTTTTTAAAGCGATCAGAGCTGGCGGTGAAATATTGCGCGCCATGATCAAAACCACCCAGTTCCGTGTGTCTGGTACTCATGCGGCCACTGACGCCCATGCTTTTCTCATACACAGTGACATGATGACCTTGCGCCTGCAATTGACGCGCAACTGTCAAACCTGCTAATCCGGCACCAACAACAGCGATTTGCATATTATTTTCCTTATCTAGCGTCCAAACAGACAATAAAAAACGCCCGCTATACAAGCTTGCGGGCGTCAATTGGTTTAGTGCATATTGATATCTACTTTAGGTACAGCGTTCTCGCGACCATGCAGGCTGGCGCGACGTGCAGTGCAGTCAGGAATACTACCCCGGACAAGGCGCAGTATCCTGCAAACTCTGGAATCCAGTTCGCGCGGCATAACTTTTATACGGCGGGAGCCGTACAAGCCTGACTTTGCTACGCAGCTATCTGGTTTCATTCACTATCCTGGAATAGAGATCAACATGCTGTATTTAATACATTACTTCAAACATCGCGGTCACTGGGTGATCACTGCTCGTTTTCTTCAACCGGCCAATCGCGGATATAAGCTTTCAACATCTTGTTTTCAAAGCTTTGCGCTTCCAGTACGGCCCTGGCTACGTCATAGAACGAAATTACGCCCAGCAGGGTTTTTGCATCCATGACAGGCAGGTAACGCGAATGTTTTTCCAGCATCATGCGGCGCACTTCATTGACTTCGGTTTCCGGTGTCACAGTCAGGGGATGGTCATCCATGTATTTACGGACTGTGCCAGCACCAAGTGAACCCTGGTTTTTATGAATCGCACGTATGACTTCACGGAAAGTCAGTATACCAACCAGATCACCGTACTCCATCACGACCAGAGAGCCGATATCTTTCTCCTCCATGACGCTGACAGCTTCGGTAATTGGGATATCAGGTGTGATCGTGAAAAGGATATTACCCTTCACTTGAAGTATCTCTGAGACTTTCATGATGCCCCTCCTCTTATACATTTATATGGACCTTATTTGCAATGTATCGCAAGCCTTGCAAAAAATCCAGCATGTAAAATATTTTATTAATGAATTCACCCGCATTTTGCCTGTCTTTTGCACCTTCAGCATCAGCGATGGTAGCATTGCTGCCTCACAATATGGAGACTCTCACACATGAGCGGCCCTAAATACCACGGCTTTGATACCCTGTCCCTGCATGCGGGCGCAGCCCCTGACCCCGCTACAGGCGCACGTGCTACCCCAATTTACCTGACATCCTCTTTTGTGTTCAAGGATTCAGATCATGCAGCTTCGCTCTTCAATATGGAAAGAGCCGGCCACGTCTATTCACGTATCTCCAACCCCACCAATGCTGTACTAGAAGAAAGAATTGCGGCACTTGAAGGTGGCGTCGCTGGGATCGCCGTTGCCAGCGGGCAAGCTGCCATGCATCTGGGCCTCACAACAATAGCTGGAGCTGGTTCCCACGTAGTTGCTTCGCGTGCCTTGTACGGCGGCTCGCAAAATCTGCTGGCTTTTACGATGAAGCGTTTTGGCATAGAGACGACCTTTGTTGATCCACGTGACCTGGATGCATGGCGTGCCGCCATACGCCCGAATACGAAAGTCTTGTTTGCAGAAACACTTGGTAATCCCGGCCTTGATGTGTTGAACATCCCGGCAGTTGGTGAAATTGCGCATGAGCATCACTTGCCGCTCATGTTGGACTCCACCTTCACAACACCCTATCTGCTGAAACCATTTGATCATGGTGCCGATCTGGTTTTCCACTCAGCTACAAAGTTCCTGTGCGGCCATGGCACAGCCATAGGCGGCTTGCTGGTCGATGGCGGCACTTTTGACTGGCAGGCAGCCTATGAAAAGACCGGGCACTTTGCCGAACTCTGTGAGCCTTATGACGGTTTCCATGGCATGGTATTCAGTGAAGAGTCAACCGTTGCCGCTTTTTCACTCAGGGCACGCAGGGAAGGTTTGCGGGACTTCGGTGCCTGCATGAGCCCGCACAATGCCTTCACCATCTTGCAAGGCATAGAAACCCTGGGCATGCGCATGGACAGGCATGTAGCAAACACCCGTAAAGTTGTCGAATTTCTGGTTTCACATCCGGCAGTAGATTCTGTCTCTTACCCCGAACTGGAAAATCACCCAGATTATGAACTGGCAAAGACTTTGCTGCCCAAAGGTTGCGGTGCAGTATTTTCATTCAACATCAAGGGCAACCGCACTGCGGGACAGCGCTTTATTGAATCACTGAATATTTTCTCGCACCTGGCCAATGTCGGCGATGCCAAGTCTCTGGCAATACATCCTGCCTCAACCACGCACTTCCGCGTGCCGGCAGAGCAATTGCTGGCATCTGGCATTACCGAGGGAACCATGCGTCTATCGATAGGATTGGAAAATGTCGAAGATCTGATCGAAGACCTGTCACGTGGCCTCAAAGCCGCACAGAAGGGAGCCTGAGATGTTATTTGAAGTCAATGGCCATGCAGCCTATTGCTATACCGGTGGCAAGGCTTACAACCCTGTCCTACCTACGCTGGTTTTCATCCATGGGGCGCAAAACGATCACTCGGTCTGGGGTTTGCAGACCCGCTATCTGGCACATCACGGTTTTAATGTATTTGCGGTCGATTTGCCCGGCCATGGCCGCAGCAAAGGCCAGGCGCTGACCAGCGTAGAGCAAATGGCAGACTGGCTGCTTGCTTTGCTGGATATCGCAGGCATAGCGCAAGCCACGCTGATCGGGCATAGCATGGGTTCATTGATCGCACTAGAGACTTGCTTCAAAGCCAGCACACGCATCAACAAACTTATAATGGTTGGTACTGCCTACCCCATGAAAGTATCAGATACCTTGCTCAATGCCGCCAGAGATGACGAACAGACAGCAATTGATATGGTGAATATCTGGTCGCACACCTCCATTGCGCACAAGCCATCCTGCCCTGGCCCTGGATTTTACGTGATGGGTGTCAGCCAGCGCCTGATGCAGCGCATTTCTGCCATCAATCCAGATAAGGTTTTTTACACGGACTTTGCTGCTTGCAACGCCTATGCAAATGGCGAAGCAGCCGCGCAATCAGTAACCTGCCCCAGCCTTTTCATACTCGGCAAAAAAGACATGATGACGCCCGCAAAGGCCAGCCTGACTTTGAGCAAAGTCATCCCAAATAGCCAGCAGAAGGTCATAGACAATTGCGGCCATTCATTGATGTCTGAACAGGCGAACCAGGTTCTGGCGGCTATCCATAATTTTGTGAAGAGCTAAGCAGTGATAGCGATGAATCTGGAAAGCTGGGTCTTGTTCACTGCTACAGAAGCAGCTCTGTCCTTATCCCCGGGCCCTGCTGTCATGATGGTGGTTGCCTATGGCATAGCCAGGGGATGGCGCACCTCGCTGTTTGTCACGCTTGGCATATTGACGGGCAATGCCATTTATTTTGCAGTGTCGGCGACAGGCATAGGCTCGCTGATACTGGCCTCACCTAAAGTATTCTTGGCGATTAAATACATGGGTGCGACTTATCTGGTTTATCTTGGTTTATCGGCCATCTTTGGTAAACCATCACCACTGACGATATCCAAACTGGATGGCGTAGCACTCAGTGGCAGGAAGATATTCAGCAGCGCACTGATGCTGCAACTGATGAATCCCAAAACCCTGTTGATGTTTGTGGCAATATTGCCGCAATTCATCGACCCCAAGGAGCCGATAGGTCTGCAGATGCTGATCCTTGCAGCCTGCTCCATCATCCCAGAATTTTTCATTTTACTGGGTTATGGCATGCTGGCCAGCAAAGCCAGTCACTGGGCAACCCAGGAGAGGTATGCGGTGATTACAGAAAGAGTAGCCGGCACACTGGTAACAGGTGCCGGCATTATGGTTGCATTGGTTTAACTTATGAGTGTGCTGGCAGACGCTGGTTCAGGCTTGCCAGGTAATCTGCCCTGAAGCGGCGCAAGACATAATCCTTGTAATTGTCATGTTTAAGAGTATCCCAGGCCTCTACCCTGCCCTTGCTTGACTTGTCCTTGGCTGCGGCCAGAACTTCCGGACTCAATTCCAGACTGGCATCCGTCATCATTTCATAGCCATACAATTGCATGAATTCTTTGGTCAGGCTTTCTATGACTTCAATTTCCTGCATGCTTAATTGCTGCTTGAATTTGTCCTTGTTGGCCATAACGGGTGGAAAACGGTTGCTTGCCCACAATGCTGACATCTGTGATATTTGCTGCGCCTCGCTAGAATGGGTCACGTCAAGCATCTCTGGCAAGTACTGTATGCCAAAGAAATCGCAAATCGCCCTTAGAACAGTTTCCTGATTACTCAAGAAATCTTCATAACGTATCGTCAGCACGCGATCTGGATGGAGTTTAACGATATCGCGCGACAATTGATGCGCCTCCAACCATGCCATGGCATTCAGCGTCGAATCATAATCATGAATAATGGCCTTGTTCATGGAAGCGACCTGCGCCCTGGGATCCCTGACTACGTTCAGGAACAGCATATTCGGGAATATCTGCAAAAGCTCTTCTGCATAATGCACGCTATCGAGCGACTTATCCATGACGATACTGGCATGATGATGCTCGCCTGTGCGCAATAACAATTCCCACAATATCCTGTGCACATTGCGCTGATCATCTTTAATCGACTCAAACACATCCACCGGATCAAATACCATGCCTTTCCATTTCACCATACTGGCTGATTGCAAGCCGATGACATCGACGACCAGCCTGAAGTAAGACTCGTCGTCATTTAGATCGCCATAGCGCGGCACCAGGGGCATGAAATCAACGATATGCAAGGGATAAGGCGAATAAAATTCCTTGCTGTTATTCAGGCGCAGACGCAGGGCATGACTGCCACAGCGGCGCAAGGGTATCATAAGGACAGGCGTCGGTCGCTTACTGCCAGCAGCCGTTTTTTGTACGTTGGTCACACTATCTGATTCTGCCATGATACTCTCCCCATGCTTGAAGGTAGGAATCTGGAAGAACCACCTTGCCACCCTGTCAGGTCATGACAAGCTGAGTTGCGGTCTTTCCATTTTGTCGAAATAAGCTATAAATGCTTGAATAAAACCATCTACTTCTGATGCTGGTAAATTGTTGATGCCACCTGCACCACGTCGCCCGCCACCAGTAGCAAACGTGGAGCAAAATTGACTGGCCGGGCAATTGTCTGCATCACCCGAACGTATGCTGACAACATAACTGCCATCTGGTTTTGAGGTCAGCACCGCAAAAGACTTTCCGTGCTGCTCTTGCGTCAATTGATTTGCCAGAATGCCGGAGACTCGTCTGGCCCATGCCTGTGCAGGCAAGATAAAGATGGACGTTAATTCACTTTGGCGGTAAGCATGCAAACCTTGCATGAACGCCATATCACTGGCATAGGCATTACGCAGCACTACAAATTGTCCGGCGCTATTCAAAAAATCAAAGGGATCAACATAGTCATGTACAGCCTGATACAAAGCTGCAGGGTGAAAATGCAAATCATCTATTGACTCGCCATAAGCGTTGTAGTTGAGCAAAATACCGAGCTCTTGTAGCTGGTCGCGTTGCGATTCATTCAGGCCAGCCTCGCTTGCCATCGCAGTTGCGACTGCTGGCAAGTTATCACCATAAGCCGCCACTACGGCCCACTGCCAATGCAGATTGTTTAGGTAGCGATTGACCAGGATACTGCTGCATACATCAGCAGCCATGTCGCAATGCAAATGCAAATGCTCATGTTCAAAGGCATGCGTTGCATTGTGATGATCGAAGTAAGTGATCTCTGCACCGGCAGCCAGATGCTTGCGCAATGATGAGATATTACTATCCAGCGAAATATCCAGGACTGTAAGCCTGTCACCACTCTTGACTTCAAAGCGGGTCAGCAAATCAATATCCCGCTTGGCGCCAGTGACCAGTTCTGCTGTACGGGGTTCAGCCAGCCTTAACTGGTGCAAGGCGCAAATACCATCGGCGTCACCATTAAATACATCATAGGCTTGCACTGAATTGTTGATCTCTGCTGGCATGAATTTCCCGCTTTTAGCCGCTATTTGATATAGCATAATCCTATCAAATGTCTGTAGAGTTTTTCTGCAGCTTCTTCTATGGTGTGTTGCTCAGAATTGATTTCGAGATCAGGGTCCAAAGGCGCTTCGTACGGAGCAGAGACGCCAGTAAAATCCGGGATTTCTCCTCTGCGTGCTTTGGCATACAACCCTTTAGGATCGCGCCTCTCGCACACTATGCCTGGCGTACTGACATGTACTTCAACAAAACGCTCCTGACCTATGATTTCTTTCGCCATGGCCCGGTCATCACGAAATGGTGAAATAAATGCAGTAATGGCAATCATGCCTGCTTCATTCATCAGATGAGCGACCTCCGCAGCCCTGCGTATATTTTCGCGTCTGTCATGAGCAGAAAAACCAAGATCACTATTCAAATGATGGCGTAAATTATCACCATCCACTACGAAACAACAATGGCCGCGCTCGAGCAAAATTTTTTCCAGTGCATATGCCAGGGTCGACTTACCGGCGCCACTCAAGCCAGTGAGCCACAACGTAGCGGGGCTCTGCCTCATCAAACGTTCACGTGCACTGGAATTAACGACGCCATAGTGCCACTTGATATCCACCCCGCTGGTCTGCGGATTTTGCACAAAACGACCAAACTGCGTTCTGCGCTCCACCCTGACTGGTGATTGATCAAGCTGAGTTTGCTCTTTCAGTAGGCTTGTGTTCGCTTGCATTGGCGACTCCCGGGTTTGCCGTTGTAATCAAAAACGATCCAGCTCATTAAAACTCTTCCCAATCTGCACTGCCAGACTGCGGGTTATTGCTGGAGTTTGCTACGCGTTTGATTTGCTTTACTGCTGCTTTGTTTTTTTCCTGACTGGCCGCTTTCTTTATCAAAGGAATGATTTTTTTGTCGTCCGTGGAAGGTTCACTCCATTTTGGTTCCTCGTACTTTTCAGCGCTCAGCTGGAAGGTACTTACCAATTCAGACAAATCATCGGCCTGGTTTTGCAACGCTGTCGCTGCGGCAGCAGCCTCCTCCACCAAAGCCGCGTTTTGTTGGGTGACATCATCCATTTGAACAATCGCTTCATTGATTTGCTCGATACCAGCCGTCTGCTCCTGACTGGCCAGCATAATTTCACTCATGATGCTGGTGACCCTCTTGATACTGATCACGATCTCGTCCATGGTCACGCCTGCCTGATCAACGAGCTTTGCACCTATGCCTACCTTGGTGACAGAGTCATCTATCAAATGCTTGATTTCACGCGCGGCCTCGGCTGAGCGTTGCGCCAAATTTCTAACCTCAGTAGCGACAACAGCAAAGCCGCGCCCTTGCTCACCGGCACGAGCCGCTTCTACCGCAGCATTGAGCGCCAGTATATTGGTTTGGAAAGCAATGCCATCAATCACCCCAATGATATCGACAATTTTACGGGATGAAGTATTGATGGACCCCATGGTTTGCACAACCTCGGAAACAACCGAACCTCCTTTTATTGCCACGTCAGACGCAGATTTTGCTAACAAGTTTGCTTGTTTAGCACTATCAGCGTTTTGCTTGACTGTCGAAGTCAATTCTTCCATTGAAGATGCTGTCTCCTCAAGCGAACCAGCTTGTTGTTCGGTACGTGAAGACAAATCCATGTTGCCAGAAGCGATTTGACGAGAAGCAGTTGCGATAGTATCAGTACCAGAGCGCACCATACCAACGATGCTGGCCAGGCCCTTCTGCATCTCATCCATGGCATGCATGAGACTATGCGTATCCTTTTCAGCAAGGCGAATTGGCACTGACAGATCCCCTGCCGCGATTCTTTCTGCAATCTGCACTGCATAGCGTGGCTCGCCACCTAATTGCTTTAGTAGGCTCCTGACGATGATCCACGCAGCCAGCACCCCCAAAAACAAAGCTGCGGCCCCAAACATAAACATGAGATTCTTGGCTTTGGCATAGTCTTTCTCTGCCTGCAAAATGGCTTCGGTATTTTGCTTGTCTTCGACAGAGATAAATTCATTCAGCAAATCCCACCATTTCTTTTGTATCGGACGGAATTCAAAGCGCAACAATTTATACGCCTCTTCACCTTTTTTTTGGACACCTAGCTCAGCGCCCTTGGCGATGAAAGGTTCGGACAGTTTTGCCTGATCTCTAATGCTCGCCAGCAGAGTAAGTTGTTCAGGCGATGCGTTAGTATCAGATTTGAGCATCTGAGAAAGTTTTTCTTCTGCATCGTTGTATTTCTTGGTCTGCGTTGCAATCCGTTTTACTTCAATCTGAATTTCAGCCTCATCAGAGAGCAGAATAAGGTTTCGCAAGGCCAGCGCCCGTTCGGTCACTGTCAGATACATGGTCGACGCTAACTTAGACTGCACATTATTGACGTTAGCGATTTCGTCCATACGCTGATTCATCCGGGCCATGTAAGTGATCCCTAGTAGCAGCACAACCAGCAATAACCCCAAAACCAATCCAAAACCAGTGATCAAACGGGTTGAGACCTTAGAATTTTCGATGTTCATGATTTCCCCAAAAACGTTGTCAGATGCAGAGAGTTTGACTAGATCCGGGCTTGCATAGGTTTGCGCTACAAGCTCATATTGCCACACAGATTTTAATGCCACAAGGAAATTATTAAAAAATGTAACTTCGGATTTATCCATTAAATATCAAATACTTAAGGATATAAACTGCGACTATTGAAGTCTAAATCTTAGTAGCAATATTTATATATAGGTATTTATTTAATGTTTATCAGATTTAATAGTAGTAGATTTTTTTGCAATGTCAAATAGTTAATCAATGATTGCCTCTTTGAACTTTTTCAGAAATCTGATTGTGCATTTTTTTTGAAGATTGAGGCACAGGCAGCAATGCTTGGCATAATATGCAGATATATAACAAACGGCAGAATCCAAGACGCCAAAAGGAGACCAACATGGCAGAAAAATTCACTAATTTTTCAGCGTTTTATGCCTTTTATCTCACCGAACACAGTAATAAAACCTGTCGACAACTGCACTTTTTAGGTAGCACATTGGTCATATTATGTTTAGCAGGGTTTATTGCAACTGGTGCAATAATGTATCTACTTGCAGCACCCATCTGCGGCTATGGTTTTGCCTGGATTGGGCATTTTGTGTTTGAAAAAAACCGACCAGCTTCGTTCAAGCAGCCTCTATTCTCCTTCATGGGGGACTGGGTCATGTACTGGCAACTGTTGAGTGGAAAAATCCGCTTCGCCCAACAGGATGAGGCACGAAAAGCCTGACCGAAGCAATATACCTGCGTGATCTATTGCAATCTTGCACGAAACCGTTCTGGAAATAATGCGTAGGGCCGAAATCAATTAATGACGGAGTCGTTTGCCGATCTGGAACACATGAAATCTATAAGGTCGACGATGTTGTCACCTAATCTGGCGGGAAGAACGCTGCAATAAAATCAAGTTTATCGAGGGGACGCAGCTCGTTTGGCATTACGCAAAGTGGTAGGTCATACTCACATGAGGAATACCAGCTTCTTCAAAAATCTCACTATCGCGGGTGTAGCCTTCCTTGAGATAGAAATTCTCTGCTGACTGTTGGGCATTCAGGCGCACAGCCACCTCGCCTCTGGCCTTCGCCTCTTTCATCAGGGCACGCAAAATCTGTGCACCTACACCCAAACCACGCGCCGTTGCCAATACAGCCATGCGGCCTATGTGCGCGTCAGGCAACAGGCGGCCTGTTCCTACAGCTTGCCCATTGGCATCATAAGCAACCGCATGCAAACATTCAGCATCGGCGGCATCCCATTCCAATTCGGCAGGGATTTTTTGCTCAATGACAAACACTTCATAGCGTATTGCTTGCGCATCTTTTTGCAGCGTAGCCCAGTCGGCAATGACCAGGCGCAGGTTTTCAGTATTCATGGTCGGATATCCACAGGTGCATGCGTCTCATAGGATGAAATTATCTCACGCCATTCATCTGTGACTGCAACTGCCTTGCGTTTTTCAGTATCTGCATAGACATACACCAACTCGCCGGATATCAGATGGTTTTCACCAAGATAAATTTCGAGAACGAATTGGAGAGAAGACCTGCCTAAGCTGGCACAGCGTACACCGACATCAAGCTCATCATCAAACCTGGCTGGTGCCATGTATTCTACTGTGGATTTGCGGGCAAACAGCTCCTTCCCCTCTGCGGCTTGCGCAATCACATTTGGCAGACCGATAGCACGCCAGTATTCGGTAAAGGCGACATCAAAGTAATTGAGGTAATTGCCATTAAAAACTATGGCTTGCATGTCAACTTCAGACCAGCGCACTCGCAAGCGATGAAAGAAAGCAAAATCTGCTTTGGCCATAAACCCTAACCCTGCAAAAATTGACGAATAAGACGGTTGACGCGTTCCGGCTGTTCATGGATGACCCAGTGTGAGCCTTCTGGAATGCGCTGTATCTGGATATCATCGACAAAATTCTCGATACCATCCAGCAAAGTCTTGGGTAGCGCCTTATCGTTTTCACCCCAGATGACGCGGGTAGGTACCTTGACCTGGAAATCAGCCGGATTCAGATTCAACTGTAGAGGTCCAGGATTTTTATCAGTCGGCGGATGTAATGGCGAAGCACGATAATAATTGACACCGCCAGCCAAACCGCGCGCCCAGCATGCATGATAAGCGGCTTTTGTCGCAGTATCAAACCACTCCGCATCGCCCTGACCCATGCCATTGAAGAAGCCATCCATGAGAGCAAAATCATCTTTGGCAAGCGCCTCTTCAGACCCTGGATTGCGCAACCAGTTCATGTATTCACTGGAAGTCTTTTGCGCAGGATCAGTCGCCAACGCCTGCATGAACAGGTATGGATGCGGTGAATTGATGATGATCAGTTTTTCAAACAAGGCAGGCAGGGCAATCGCCATATTCCAGCATACCGCCCCACCCCAGTCATGCGCAACGACCGTGGCTTGCTGATAACCGAGGTATGCAATCAGCAAACGCAGGTCATCGACAATATGTCTGGCCTTGTAGGCAGCAACATCTTTAGGCATATCAGAAAGATTGAAGCCGCGCAAATCCGGTGCCACGGCAAAATAATCCTGTCCAAACTCAGCTAGTTGAGCCGACCATTCGTACCAGAATTCTGGGAAGCCATGCACGAACAAGATCAATGGCCTGCCTCGCTCACCCGCACAGGCAAAATGCAGGCGGGTTCCATTCTCCAGTGTAGCAAACTGATTGCTTAGTATCTCTGCTGTCATCAATGCTTCTCCCTGATGTTTGAAAGTGATGATCAGGCCTTGAGCTTCGCTCTGAGCATGTCACGAATATGCGGTGCAGCCTTGTAAGGATCACCTGGATTGCGTTGCAAGACTATGTCTTCCATGCGTTCCTGCACATTACCCAAAGCGCCAGGATGAGAAAAGATGTAGAACTGCTCATCAGCAATTGCCTTGAAAGTGTTTTCAGCCACTTCTTCAGCGGTCACCTTACCAGAATTAACAGCCTTGTCTGACATGGTCTGAGCTGCTCTTTGGCTGGCGGTTGGCGCAGAACCTGGCACATCGTCAGGGCGGTTTCTATGCGATTGTGAAATTCCGGTAGGTACAAAATAAGGACACAACACAGATGCGCCTATCGGTGCCTCAACCAGTTTTAAATCCTGATACAAAGATTCTGACAGAGATACAACTGCATGCTTGGAGACGTTATACACACCCATGGTCGGCGCATTAAGCAAGCCCGCCATGGATGCCGTGTTGACGATATGCCCTTCAAATTGCGGATCTTTTCTTGCACATTCCAGCATCAGATTAGTGAAGATGCGCACACCATGGATAACACCCCAGAGATTGACACCTATCACCCAATCCCAGTCAGCCTGGGTGTTTTCCCAGATAAGACCACCCGATCCGACACCGGCGTTATTGAATACCAGATGCACGGCACCAAATTTCTCCATGGTGGCGTCAGCCAGCGCCTGCACTTCTTCTGCATGACGCACATCGCAACGCATGGCCAGCACTTGTGCACCTTGCGCTTCCAACTCGACCCTGGCTTTATCCAGAGCGTCTTGCTGCACATCCGCCAGCACCAGCTTCATGCCCAGGCGCGCACCGATAATCGCAAATTCACGGCCAAAACCACTGGCACCACCGGTAATCACGGCTACTCTGTCTTTGAATACTTTCATGTTGTCTCCTGTATGTAATTTATTACGCTTATTTATTTTGCACGTTTCATTTGGAACCCTACGCGTGGGAAATGCACGACCACAGTTCCAGCTCGTACATCTTCGCGACGAAGGGCTAATTCATTTTCGCTAGCAATAACCAACTCACCCATGACTGGGTCCAATGCATAGTCGGTCGGCATGATGGCAACCTGCTCACCCAGAGCTATGCCATGACTGTCAATAAAATTGCGTCCATCTATGTCAAAATTCTTTGTGTTCCTGGCTATGTCAATTGCTTCTGCACTATTCAAAGCCTCTGACTGGTGATGGCCGAAAGCACCAAGCCTGTCCATCCATGCCAACAGCTTGGGATGTGGATCAAAGACTTTACTAATCGCAGGAGCAAGGCGAACCAACCACAAAGCCTGATACACAGAGAAATCAGCAATACTGGCTTGCGCACCCAGCAAAAATGGCGCATCGTCACTGAGCATGTTTTCCAGACGCATTAAATATTCACAAAGCTGTCCTTTAGCTTCACCCATGCTGGTGCGTGGCATATTGCCACGCATGGTGGCACGGTCTGCACTGAACGCCTGTAATTCCTCCGCACTAATATTACCGAATATGGAAGGAATGGCTGCTGGCTGAAACGCATAAGGAATAGCAGTCCAGAACAGCGTAGAGTCCGCCCATTGCGCCAGATTGCGGGCAATGCCATTGATGGCGGCGGGATAAAGCGAACGTGTTGGCGAACGTTTTTCCAGTACATCGGCAATCAAGGAAGTATCACAATAAATATCCCCACCGACTTGCAGTATGGGCGTGCGTCGGTAACCACCTGTCAATGCAGTTACATCTGGCTTTGGCAAAATGATTGGTACCGTGACTGACTTCCAATTTAATTGCTTGAAACCGAAGATCAGGCGTATTTTTTCCGAAAACGGAGATATTTCAAAATTGTGTAAAATAAGATCGGACATGGTTGCTATGCGCTCTTTTGGTTAACACATGGACTAGATCAGCTTTACCAGTTGCTTGCCAAAGTTCTTGCCTTTCAACAGGCCAATAAATGCTTCTGGCGCAGCAGCAATCCCTTCAGCGACAGATTCACGGAATTTCAATTTACCAGTCGCAACCAGGCCACCAAGTTCTTTCAAACCCTGCGGCCACAAATCCATGTGTTCAGAGACGATGAAGCCACGCATGGTCAAACGCATAGTCAGGAATATACGGGCGTTTTTGATACTTAATTGTTCGCCGTTGTAACCGGCAATCAAACCACACAGGGCAATACGGCCAAAGGCATTCATGTGTGCCAGACTGGCATCAAAGATTTCACCGCCGACATTTTCAAATACGGCGTCAATTCCACCTGGTGTTGCGGCTGCCAGATCAGCTTCTAGATTGCCTGCCTTATAATCGATACAGGCATCAAAGCCCAGTTCATGGACGACATAAGCACATTTGTCTACGCCACCAGCAATGCCCACGACGCGGCAACCCATTTGCTTGCCCAGTTGACCAACCACACTGCCAACCGCACCACTGGCGGCAGATACCACAATGGTCTCGCCCGCCTTGGGTTGCATGATCTGTGTCAGGCCGTACCAGGCTGTCAGTCCGGGCATGCCGACTGCCCCCAGGTAAGCAGATAAAGGAATGTGCGTGGTGTCGACTTTACGCAGTAACAAGCCATCTGACACGCCCATTTCTGACCAGCCCAGCATGCCTATGACTTTGTCACCGACATTGAATTTGGCATTCTTGCTGGCGACCACTTCACCTACCGTGCCACCTATCATGGTTTCGCCTATCACTTGTGGGGCTGCGTAGCTTTTTGCATCTTCCATGCGGCCACGCATGTAAGGGTCCAGCGACATGTAGTGATTGCGCACCAGGAGCTCTCCATCCTTCAGTTCTGGCACAGACAGAGATTCAAGGCGGAAATTTTCTGGCACGACCTGACCTTTAGGGCGGGAGGCCAGCACAATACGTTGGTAAGAAGGTTGAGAATTAGTCGTCATGATTTGCTCATTTCATCAAGTGATTTGCCAGAGCCTGAAAAGCGCGATAAGTGACAGGGTCAGTTGCGCCATTGGCAGCAATGGGATGGGAAGAAAATTTAACAATGACCATTTCGGCCACCGGGTCGATATAAATACGTTGACCGTGTATGCCACGTGCTTCAAATGTCTGGTGGCTGTTGTGTCCCACCCACCACATATTGCGGTATGAGTAGCCGGGCAAGGTGGCATAGCCTGCTTTAGCGAACTTGGCCGGATCAGCACCTTTGCGAATATCTTCTACAGCAACGGCAGGAATGATCTGCTGGCCATTGAATTTGCCATTCAGGCGCATCATTTCACCAAAGCGTGCCATGTCACGCAAGGTCAGGTTCAGGCCACCACCGCCCTGCTCGGTGCCTACACTATCGACCGAAAAATAAGCATCATTCTCGGTACCCAGTTTTTGCCAGATACGTTCAGACAAGAGATCAGACAGATTTTGTCCGCTTGCCCGTTTGACTATCCAGGCCAGCACCTCGGCATTGACGGTCTTGTAAGCAAAGGCTTCATCGTGCCTGCCCTCTTTTTTTAATTTCACCAGGAAATCATAAAAGGTTTTAGGCCCATCATGAGTTGGTGCTGTTGGCAGTAAGCCGCCTGACCTGGCGTAATCCCAGACTTCAGCTTTAGGGTCAGCATAGTTTTCAGAATACTGCACACCTATGGTCATGTCCATGACCTGGCGAACGGTGGCATCGCCATAGGCGGTGTCTTTGAGTTCGGGAATATATTGCGTGACAGGTGCACTGGGATCGAGTTTGCCTTCCGCAGCCAAAGTCGCAGCCAGCGTACCTACAAAAGACTTGGTGACCGACATAGCGATATGTGGCAAGTAGGTTTTGGTAATGCCAAGGTAACGCTCGTAGACTATCTTGCCCTTGTGCAGCACCAGTATGCTATCGGTATAAGTGCGGGCCTGCATATCGGCCCAACCAATATCTTTGCCATTTTCATCTGCAAAGCGCAGTTTGTCGAGATCACGCAAAGCCACAGGTAAGGCCGATACTGGGCCAGCACCATGCCAGACATTGCTGGTAGGCCCCAGTTCACGCCCATGCGAAAACGACCAGCGCGTACGCGGGAACTGGTAATTGCTGCCATTGGCAAACTTGATGATTTTGTCGGGTGCAGGCGGAAAGCCTTGCATCCAGCCCATTTTTTGCGGGTCACTTGCCTCGGCATCAGGCAAGGCTGTTTGTGCCAAAGACATGCTCATGAATGATCCACTGAGTAAAGCAAAGAAAAGAATTGCAAAGCGAGTCTGCTGCATGTTTGTCTCCATTTATTCTTTATTGGACTTGCAGGCACTACTTACTGCTTATTGGAACTCAGAAGACATTAATCACTGCCATAAAGTTTTTTCATATTTTCGCCAGACTTCAAGCGTCGCAGGTATTTGAATGTCCCCATGGCTTTGGCAATGAGTTTGTCGCCATTCCAGACTTCACCTTCGCAAAAGCACATGGTGGTGGATTGATGGAACGCCTTGCCTCGTGCCTCCATACGACCACCTGGCACACCACCAGGTTGCAGGAAAGTGGTTTTCATCTCTACCGTGACGACACCCTTTAGGTCACTGCTCATTGATCGCCCTGCCATCGCCATGACCACATCTAGCATGGTCATGATCACGCCGCCATGGGCAATTTGCCAGCTATTCATGTGACGCTCGGTCAAATCCAGTGCCAGACGCGCATGACCATTTTCCATTTCCAGGAATTCAACACCCAAGTCATGAAGAAAGGGATTCAATACCGGCGTCGGTTGCGCAATGGGAAGCTCCGCATGAGAATTCGCCTCCGTCATACAGCAGAAACCCCACCATCCACTGCCAGGGTCTGACCAGTGATATGCTTGCCAGCATCACTGGCAAACAGCATGGCTACACCCTTCAAATCTTCATCATCACCTATGCGTTGCAGAGGTGCTTCTTTGGCGAGTTTTTCTTCGCCGAGGTTCTCCAGTATGCCCTTGGTCATTTTGGAGGGAAAAAATCCTGGGGCAATCGCATTCACAGTAATGCCATGCACACCCCATTCACCAGCCAAGGTACGTGTAAAGTTAATGACGGCAGCCTTGGAAGTGTTATAGGCAATCGTCTGCATGGTGCCAGGTGCATTACCAGCCAGACCAGCGATAGAGGCAATATTGATGATGCGGCCATACTTGCGCGGTATCATCGAACGCTTACCGACAGCCTGCGAGATCAAAAAGATACTGCGGATATTCAGGTTCATGACCTTGTCCCAGGCATCAACCGGATAATCTTCTGCCGGTGCGCCCCAGGTAGCACCAGCGTTATTGATGAGGATATCGATATGCCCAAGACGGGATAGTGTTTCATCTACCAATGGTTGTACCGCTGCTTCTTTAGACAAATCGGCAGCAATTGCGCTGGCATCTATACCACGGCTTTTCAGGTGGGCGACAGCTTCATCCAGGTCAGATTGTTTACGCGAAGACAGCACCACTTTAGCACCCTGCTCACCCAGTGCTTCTGCCATTTGCAGACCCAGGCCGCGTGAACCACCAGTAATCAGGGCTGTCTTGCCATGCAAGTCAAATAATTGTTGTACTGTACGAATTGCTTTGCTCATTTTTTTTGTCTCCAGTATGTGCGACTACCACCTGCCTGCGCGCAGACAGGAAGGGCATCGTTTGTTATGGGTTTTTAATAATTTCAGGGCTATGATTCAGAACCAGGCATCTTGCATATCGAAAGTCGTCATATCGATATTCGATAGCAAATCCAGCTGAGGATGAACGCGTGGCAATTCCCAGTGGAAGAAGTATTTACAAGCCTGCAGTTTGCCGGCATAGAAACCAGCATCATGGTGATTTTCTTTGTTCAGGCATAATGTAGCTTGTTCCAGCCACATCCAGGCAACAACGGCATGACCAAAAACCTCAAGATAAGCGGAAGCATTTGCCAGGGTTTTATTGGCATCCCCCACCCCGTGCAATTGCTGGGTAACGCTTGCCAACCTTTGCAGCACACGTGCCAGTGATTTAGTATAGGCCAGCAATTCAGGATGTGCGGCAGCTCTCGCCAGGGTCTTGTGCATGATTTCACCCAACGCTTCCAGCGCGGCACCTTCTTGCATGACAACTTTGCGGCCAAGCAGATCCAGCCCCTGAATACCGTGCGTGCCTTCGTGTATTGGATTGAGGCGGTTGTCGCGGTAAAACTGCTCTACATTATATTCACGGGTGTAGCCATAGCCACCATGGACTTGTATAGCGAGATTATTCGCTTCCAGACACCATTGTGATGGCCAGGATTTGGCGATAGGCGTCAATATTTCCAGCATCTGTGCTGCGTGGGTACGCGCTTCAGGCGATGGCGCGGTACGCTCTTCGTCGACCAGGCGGGCACAAAACAAATTCAATGCGAGTCCACCTTCAACATAGGCTTTTTGTGCCAGCAACATGCGCTTGACGTCAGTATGTTCAATGATGGGCACTTGCGGTGCTGCAGGGTCTTTGTTTAGCGGTGCACGTCCCTGAGGACGGTTACGGGCATAATCGAGCGCATGCAGATAGCCGGTATAGCCCAGCATGACAGCACCCAAACCGACACCTATACGTGCCTCATTCATCATGTGAAACATGTTAGCCATGCCACGGTGCAAAGTGCCTACGAGGTAACCTATCGCGCCAGCTTTTCCTTGCGGCTTGAATTTACCTTCACCAAAATTCAGCATGCAATTGGTGGTGCCGCGATACCCCATTTTGTGATTCAGACCAGCCAGCACCACGTCATTACGCTCACCGATGCTACCATCCGAATTCACCAGTTTTTTCGGCACGATGAAAAGTGAGATACCTTTCACACCAGGTATCAGCTTGCCACTTGCGTCCGGCACCTTGGCCAGCACCAGATGCACGATATTCTCGGCCAGTTCGTGTTCACCTGCCGATATCCACATCTTGTTACCAGTCAGCCGGTAAGTTCCATCTTCTTGTGGTTCAGCTCTGGTGACGATATCAGACAGGCTGGAGCCAGCTTGCGGTTCGGACAAACACATGGTACCAAAGAAGCGGCCTTCCAGCATGGGTTTGACAAAGGTCTCTATTTGCTCAGGCGTGCCGCATTTGAGCAAGGTATTGGCATTGCCGATGGTCAGGAATGGATAAGATGCCGTGCCTACATTCGCGCCTTTGAAATAAGCAAAACCAGCTTTTTCAACGACGCAGGGTAATTGCATGCCACCGACATCAAAGTCTTGTCCAGCGGCCATCAGGCCTGCTTCGCAAAAGGCTTTCAGGGCCGTCTTCACCTCAGGAATCATATGCACTTCTTCGCCATCGAAGTGCGGCTCCTGCTGGTCATTTTTTTTATTGTGGGTAGCGAACAGGTCTGTCGCTATTTGTTCGCAGGTATCAAGAGCGGCATTGAAAGTTTCGCGGCTATGGTCGGCGAAACGTGGCCTTTGATTCAGTGACTCTACATTCAGCCATTCATACAGCATGAATTCAAGATCACGGCGGGAAAGAATTTTAGATTGCATGGCTTTATCTGGACAAAAGAGGTGAGGTACTCATTTTGCCCTGACCGCATGACAACTTCATGCAGTCAGGGCACCCGACATGCATCCAGCTTAGACTACTTCAAACAAACCTGCAGCGCCTTGGCCGCCACCGATACACATGGTCACCACTACATATTTTGCACCACGACGTTTGCCTTCTATCAATGCATGGCCAGTCAGGCGCGCGCCTGAAACACCATATGGATGGCCCACTGCAATTGCACCACCATTGACATTCAATTTATCCATAGGGATGCCGAGTTTGTCCGCACAATACAAGACTTGCACGGCAAATGCCTCGTTCAATTCCCACAAGCCTATGTCTTCAACTTTGAGCCCAGCTTTTTTCAATAATTTTGGAATGGCAAACACTGGGCCTATACCCATTTCATCCGGTTCGCAACCAGCGACAGCAAAGCCGCGGAAAATACCCAGTGGCTGCAAGCCCTTGGCTTCAGCCAATTTGCTGTTCATCAGAATGGCAACAGATGCACCGTCGGAAAACTGGCTGGCATTTCCAGCAGTAATAACACCGCCTGGAACGGCAGTACGGATTTTGGAGACACCTTCAAGTGTTGTATCTGCACGTATGCCTTCATCTGCAGAAATAGTCACTTCTTTGGTAACCAGCATGCCAGTCGCTTTATCTGCAACGCCCATGATGGTCGTCATCGGCACGATCTCAGCATCAAACAGGCCGGCGGCTTGTGCAGCGGCTGCGCGCAACTGGCTTTGTACGCCGTACTCATCCTGACGTTCGCGTGGGATACCATAGCGCTTGGCAACTGTCTCTGCGGTCTGCAGCATAGGCCAGTAAACTTCTGGCTTGTGTTGCTTCAACCAGGTTTCAACAATCATGTGGCTATTGGCTTCGTTTTGTACGCAAGAAATAGATTCGACACCGCCTGCCGCATATACATCGCCTTCACCTGCAATAATTCTTTGTGCTGCGAGAGCAATGGTCTGCAAACCTGAAGAGCAAAAACGATTGACCGTCATGCCAGCAGTAGTTACCGGGCAACCTGCACGCAAAGCGATCTGACGGGCGATATTGCTGCCAGTTGCACCTTCTGGTGTTGCGCAACCCATGATGACATCTTCCACTTCACCTGCTTCAATCTTTGCGCGGGTAATGGCTGCATTCAATACATGACCACCCATAGTGGCACCATGCGTCATGTTGAAAGCACCTTTCCAGGATTTTGCAAGGCCTGTGCGGGCGGTGGATACGATAACTGCGTCAGACATGTAGATCTCCTGATTAATATAAGTATGTGTACAGGCTGGAACTGCTGATAACCATCATAAATAGTAATTTGCCCTTTGCAAACCAACATGCAGGAACAAACTTCCATAGCCCTGTTTTGCTTGAATCGAAATGCCGGAATAAAAGCCTTTAGATCAAGCGCAAAAAAGAGAATATCACATTTTAGTACGACCGTTCGCAAATTAATTTCATCTCATTCTACTCATCAATATTGCTCTTTTTTACATAATCAGGATAGCTATTTTGTAAGTTTCTGTAAGTTTCAAGCAAGCAAGCCGTAAGTTTCAGCTTGCACACTTTGCTTGCAATAAAAATTATGTCGGAAATGTGATTGTATGTTTCTGACCATTTTTTAGCACACTTAATATACTTAAAAAACAGGAGACAAGCATGGCGACAGCACCTATCGCAAAGTCAGGCGGCATGACATCCGAAGAACGCAAGGTTATATTTGCTTCTTCGCTGGGCACCGTCTTTGAATGGTACGATTTTTATCTATACGGCTCACTCGCATCCATCATTGCCAAACAGTTCTTTGCCGGCACTGACCCCAACACGGCCTTCATCTTTGCATTGCTGGCATTTGCTGCAGGTTTTATCGTACGCCCCTTTGGCGCACTGGTGTTCGGACGCCTTGGCGACATGATAGGCCGCAAGTACACCTTCCTGGTCACCATCCTGATCATGGGTGCATCCACCTTTTGCGTGGGCTTGTTGCCCAACTATGCAACCATAGGTATTGCTGCGCCGGTTATCCTGATCACTTTGCGTATCCTGCAAGGTCTGGCGCTCGGTGGTGAATATGGCGGTGCGGCAACCTATGTGGCAGAACATGCGCCGCATGGCAAGCGCGGCGCCTTCACAGCATGGATACAGACGACAGCTACGCTGGGCCTGTTCCTGTCCCTGATGGTGATTCTTGGTACTCGCATGGCAATTGGTGAAGAAGAATTTGCTAGCTGGGGCTGGCGCATCCCTTTCCTGGTCTCGGTTTTCTTGTTGGCAATTTCTGTATGGATCCGTTTGTCCATGAATGAATCGCCAGCCTTTGCGAAAATGAAGGCCGAGGGGAAAACGTCCAAAGCGCCTTTGACAGAATCTTTCGGTCAATGGAAAAACCTGAAGATCGTTATTCTGGCATTGCTGGGTTTGACTGCCGGTCAGGCGGTGGTCTGGTACACAGGGCAATTCTATGCTTTGTTCTTCCTGCAGCAAACATTGAAAGTGGACGGCCCTACTGCCAACATCCTGATTGCAGCATCCTTGGTAATTGGTACGCCATTCTTTATCGTGTTTGGTTCCTTGTCCGATAAAATCGGCCGCAAACCTATCATTATGGCTGGCTGTTTGATCGCTGCATTAACCTACTTCCCTATCTTCAGCGCATTGACGCATTATGCCAACCCTGCGCTAGAGGCAGCATTGAAAAATGCACCAGTCGTGGTCACTGCAGACCCAGGTGATTGCCAATTCCAGTTCAACCCTACCGGCACGAAGAAATTTACCTCTTCCTGCGACATCGTCAAGGCTAAGTTGGCCGCAGCTTCAGTCAATTATTCGAATGAAGTTGCTGCACCTGGAACCATTGCCTCTGTTAAAGTTGGTGACAAAGTCATCACTTCATACAACGCCAACGGCTTGCCAAAAGACGAAGCAGCTGCAAAAGACAAGGCTTTCTCCAAAGAGCTGGCTGAGTCAATTAAAGCTGCAGGCTACCCAGCAAAAGCTGACCCTGCACAAGTCAACAAACCTATGGTCTTGCTCTTGCTGGTCATATTGGTGCTGTATGTAACGATGGTATACGGTCCTATCGCTGCGATGCTGGTGGAAATGTTCCCAACCCGCATACGCTACACTTCGATGTCCCTGCCTTACCATATCGGTAACGGCTGGTTTGGTGGTTTGCTGCCAACCACAGCATTTGCTCTGGTGGCTTTCAAGGGCGATATTTACTACGGCTTGTGGTACCCAATCATCATCGCTCTGGCAACATTTGTTATTGGCGTCTTCTTCGTCAAAGAAACCAAAGATAATGATATCTATGCGGCTGATTGATATTAGCTGAGTTCAACCAAGCAATACGCAAGAAACACAAAAGCCCGCTCGTCAAATGACGAGCGGGCTTTTTCAATTTGCTTATCTACAAAGTGTAATGCATATGCAAACTGGCTTGCCCCGCAACAACTTTCAATTGAGCATCACTGCCAACCACCAGACTTGCGCGGGTCGATACATGCCCAAATGGCAGACCAGTTATCAATGGCACCCCAATTAGGCTGCCTATATAAGCTAACATGGCATTGAAGTCATAGCCGTTATCATGCACAGCCAGTTTGTAGGCGGAAAAGTTGCCGAGGACTATGGCTTTTTGCTTATTCAGTACACCGGCAAAATGCAATTGCAACAGCATGCGTTCTATGCGATATGGGTGCTCGCCTATGTCTTCCAGGAACAATATACCGTCTTGGACTTCAGACCAGTATGGCGTGCCAATAGCATGCGTCAACATGGCCAGGTTCCCCCCCCATAACTTGCCCTGCACCAGCACTTCTTGATCTGTGCCGGTTTCAAATTCGACGACGTGTGTGGAATTACTGACGCATGATTTGAATTGTTGCAGTGTATATTCAACTGGCTGTTCACGTATGTAATCATCGCACAGCATGGGGCCGGCAACACTCATTCGCCCACGTTGCAACATTGCAAGATGAAGCAGAGTGAAATCACTGTAACCAACAAAGCACTTGCCGCTATTTGCCAACAAGTCAAAGTTAATCAATGGCATCAGTCTTGACATGCCATAGCTACCACGCAGGGCCATGACTATCTGCACATCAGGATTATGCGCAGCTTCATGAATTTGCCTGACACGTTCGGCATCAGTCGCACCAAAGCGCTGGAATTTAGCATCAGCTTCATAGTAGCTGTGCACCTTAAAACCTTGTCCGGCCAAACGCTGCAAGCCACGGCCTATGAGACTGTCATCCAAAGGAGCACCGCTAGGGGCTATGATGGCGATTCCGGTTTGTGTGCTTTGTTCTAGCATAGTGTGCTTCAGTCTTGTGTAGAGGATGAGTTCTCAGTAGCTACCAGTTTTTTTTTTGCGCCGCCACAGCACGCCGGTGAGCAAAAAAATCCCTCAGCATAGTACTGCATTCGCTTGCCAATACGCCACCGGTGACTTGCGTGTGATGATTCAATTGCCCGTTCTCGAATACATTCAGCAAAGAGCCAGCCACACCTGTTTTGGGATCACTGGCAGCGAAAACAACACGTGCCAGCCTGGCATGCATCATCGCTCCTGCACACATCATGCAAGGCTCAAGGGTCACGTAGAGTTCACATCCTGGCAGGCGGTAATTGCCGATTAATTCAGCCGCTGCACGCAGGGCCATGATTTCAGCATGGGCAGTTGGGTCGTGTTTGCCTATCGGGCGGTTATAACCGCTGGCGATGATCACGCCGTCTTTAACGACGACAGCACCAACCGGCACTTCACCTTCATTTCTGGCCAGCAAGGCTTGCTGGTAGGCTGCCTGCATGAACTGGATATCACGCAGGCTCTGCTGGTTCTGCTGCCCTTGCGGTGGCAGATTTTGCTCTTCAACCATTACCCGTCTATCTCAGCCCAGCAATTTGGGGTTTCATAGAGGGTAACCTTGGTCAATTCCAGGGTGCGGCCAAACCTGCCGTGATAAACCACCTTCAAAATATCAAAAGCGATCTTGGCCAGATTTTCCACTGTCGGAACGCGGTCAATCACCACCGTCTTGTGACCTGGCAGTTTCTCCAGGAAATTCTTGATGATGTAATCCTTCTCGTAGACGATGAAGGAATGGTCCCACAGATTCACCAGATGTTCATTGGCCAGCGCCTTGATATCACCAAAATCCATGATCATGCCGTTATCCGACTCGCCATCCTTCTGGACGACCTCACCGGTCAGAGTAATTTGCAGGGTGTAGCGGTGACCGTGCAAATTGCGACACTGGCTGCTGTGATCGGGAATGCGATGGCCTGCATCGAATTCCAACTTTCTGGTAATCGTTAACATGAAAACTCAAGGAATCTGTAATAGTTTATGGGTTTGCAAACTCAGCTTCCATTGCGGATGCTGTTTGCAGAATTCAATTGCGAGACGCAAATTATCGTCTCTTAAAGGGCCATCCATGGCTTGTACAAAGTAATGTTCAAAATCAAGATTTGCATATGCTGCCATGTCCTGACCAAACTGCGGGATCACCACCTTGAGCTCACTACCCTTGCGCACGACCAGTTCTGAACCCATTTTAGGGCTGACACAAATCCAGTCCACACCTTCAGGCACAGGCAAAGTACCATTGGTTTCTATGGCAATCTCAAAACCCACTGCATGCATGGCATCAATCAAGGAAGCATCAAGTTGCAACAAGGGTTCGCCACCAGTAAACACCACATACTTACTTGCAGTATAGGCCACTGGCCACAAAGCATTGATCGTCGCAGCCAGCTCGGCGGCCAGCTTGAACTTGCCACCACCCTCGCCGTTTGTACCAACAAAATCAGTATCACAAAACTGACAAACCGCAGTTGACCTGTCTTCTTCGCGCCCCGACCACAAGTTGCAGCCAGAAAAACGACAAAACACTGCCGGGCGCCCGGCATGATTGCCCTCGCCCTGTAGAGTATAAAAAATTTCTTTGACGCTATAAGTCACGTCTTATTCCCGCATGATTGTCAGCAGCAACTTTAAAGGCTGCACAGGCAAGGCTTTTGACAAAGCCGCTCTCTTTTTAACTGCATGAAAAAATGCAGTATATGAAATTTAGTGCGTTTTTGGAACGCAAAAGGGACACATGATACCACGGAGTGCCATATTGGCCTTCTTGCTTCGACGAAACTCAGGGCTAATCGCCTGAGCCCTTTTGAAATTTTATCAAGAAAATATCAATTCCCCAAAATGAGCCAAGGCTTGCCTGACGTACCCAAAAAGAAAAAGCAAAGTCCGCTTACTTGGATTTACGCTCAGAAACTAGAATACTAGCAACTTCATTTGCAGTGTATTGCTTTGTACTGACAATTGCTGCTCCAGCACTATTTCGTAAATCGAGTCGCACACTTCCATCACCAAGGCTGGCAATAGTGATGTTTGAGCCATCCTTTGCATTTACTATATGAGGAACATCAAGGCCTTGTCGATTGACATCAGTTAATTCAAGATTAAATTCGGTGGTAACGATTTTGACCGGGTCAGGAGCTTGAATTGAACTTCGCGAATAGGTATTTGCTATCCCATTTACTAAATAGGAATATGAAAAAGTATTTGGATTACGATATCCACTTAGGTAGCGGCCATTTAATTCCTGATCCTGCGTATCATCAGCCATGCGGTATTTCAGCTTTTGAAAAGTTAAACTCTGCTGGAAGAGAATGCCGATGGTGTCACTGTCGAGCATACCAGAAAAAATAATCCCCTTCGACGTTGCACATTTATCAAACTCGAAGCGAATGGAGGCAAAATTTTTGATTGTGCCACCGTTGGGGCAAGCTATTATTGCCGACGTCGACCAGTCCGCAAGCAATCGAAAATCAAGAAGCAACTGCATTTCCTTCACAGTGCGGTATTGCTCCAGCAGATAAGTTGCAAATAGCCGATCAAAATTACTGGCATTTAGCTCCTTCACGATCACCTGCTCACTTGGCGCACTACCCTGGCTACCACCGCCGCAAGAAGCGAATGCGCAGCAAATGAGAATTGACAGACTGAATTTACGGAATAAGGTCATAGGGTTAGTGTAGTGAGCAAAAACGTATGAATTTAAGGCCTGACTAGATCTGCGTAAAACTGCTCCGACACAGTCGCGCCACCTGGTGGCAGATGCGTACAGTCTATAGCAATGCGCCAGAATATAATTTTTACGCGCGATTCCCGAAGGGCATAAACTACATCAAAATACTATCATCTATAGATATATGGAACACGTATTTTTGACAATAAATATTGCCAGACCAAAAATGCAAAAGCCCGCAATGACGCGAGCTTCCGGGGTGTTTCGTGCTTTTAGTTGCCTGATGTTGCCAGACCTAAAATCATTCCCATTCTATCGTCGCAGGCGGCTTGCCTGAAATGTCATAGACAACGCGGTTGATGCCGCGCACTTCGTTAATGATGCGGTTGGACACCTTGCCCAGTAACTCGTGCGGCAAATGTGCCCAGTGGGCGGTCATGAAGTCCTGGGTTTGTACGGCCCGCAGGGCAACTACATATTCATAAGTACGGCCATCGCCCATGACGCCGACGGATTTAACCGGCAGGAATACAGCGAATGCCTGGCTAGTGGCGTCATACCAGCTTTGCGGCTTTTCCGCATGCGGGTCGACATAGGTGCTACGCAATTCTTCGATGAAAATGGCGTCAGCGCGACGCAGCAGGTCGGCGAATTCTTTTTTTACTTCACCGAGGATGCGCACACCCAGGCCAGGGCCAGGGAAAGGATGGCGGTAGACCATGCTGTGTGGCAGGCCCAGGGCAACGCCCAGTTTGCGTACTTCATCCTTGAACAGTTCACGCAGAGGCTCAAGCAATTTGAGGTTCAATGTGTCTGGCAAGCCGCCGACGTTATGATGGCTCTTGATGGTGTGCGAACCTTTTTTACCCTTGCCCGCACTTTCGATGACGTCTGGGTAAATCGTGCCCTGTGCCAGCCATTTGGCATTGCTCAACTTGCCAGATTCAACCTGGAAGACTTCAACAAATTCGCGGCCTATGATCTTGCGTTTGGCTTCTGGATCACTAACACCGGCCAAGTGGCCCATGAATTGTGCAGTCGCATCAACGTGGATGACTTTGACGCCGAGGTTGTTGGCAAACATTTCCATGACCATCTTGCCTTCGTCAAGACGCAGCAGGCCGTGGTCTACGAATACGCAGGTCAGCTTGTCGCCGATGGCGCGGTGTATCAAGGCTGCTGCCACGCTGCTGTCCACTCCACCGGACAAACCAAGGATGACTTCATCATCACCCACCTGGGCACGTATGGAAGCAACGGCCTCGGAGATGTAGTCAGGCATGTTCCAGTCTGATTTGCAGCCACAGATTTCATGCACGAAGCGGCCAAGTATGGCTTCGCCTTGCAGGGTGTGAGTTACTTCCGGGTGGAATTGCACGGCGTAAAAACGGCGCTCTTCATCAGCCATTGCCGCTATGGGGCAATTGTCTGTGGATGCCATCAATTTGAAACCTGGCGGCATTTCATTGACTTTGTCACCGTGGCTCATCCATACCTTGAGCATGCCATGACCTTCTGGAGTAACAAAGTCATTGATTTCTCGAAATAAGGCGGTATGACCGCGAGCGCGGACTTCGGCGTAGCCAAATTCACGTACCAGGCCATTTTCAACCTTGCCACCAAGCTGTTCTGCCATGGTTTGCATACCATAACAAATACCAAATATAGGCACTCCGGCTTCATAGACGGCAGCAGGTGCACGAGGAGTATCACCCTCAGTCACACTGCTGGGGCCGCCGGATAGAATAATGCCGGCTGCGCCATAATTTTTGATGAATTCATCGCTGACATCATAAGGATGAACTTCAGAAAAAACACCTGCATCACGAACGCGGCGAGCGATCAATTGTGTGACTTGGGAACCAAAATCAAGGATAAGAATTTTTGAGTGCATAAATCAAATTATCATGTCAGGTTGCACAGGCGTAGCCTGGACAACACAATTGTTTCCTGCATTTCTGGCGGAAAGCAGGGCTTTTTCTGCAAGGCTAACTAAGGTTTCCGGTTCAGCTTCAGGGAAAATATCTGTCGATGCAGTACCAGCGCTGATTGTTAACGCAGCATTCACCGAATCGATATTTTCCGGGTGCATCATCACAGAGGCACGAATACGCTCTCCCACAGCCGTAGCAACCAGATGCGATGCACCTGGCAGAACAACCAACAGCAAATCGGTGCCGAAACGCCCCAGGGCGTCAAATGGCCGTACACAAGAGCGGATGCGACTAACAGTTTTTACCAGGATCATGTCGGTCGCGGCAACTCCATGCACTTCACGCAAAAATTCCATCTGATCAACGCTGGCGATCAGCAAGGCCAGAGGCTTCATGGCTTTGGCGCAACGCTCCATTTCCAGCTTCAATGAGCGAACGATGGCAGATTTGTTCCACGTACCCAACAGGGGATCGATCAAGGAATCGCGTTTTAGGTTGCGGTTTTGCTTGATGATTTCGAGTTGGCTCTGGTACAGGGCGCCAAAGGCCATTTCACGCTCAGCCATTGAAGCAAGATCAGATAACGATTGCCTTTCTTCGTCATCCAGGTCACGGGGCTGATAATCAATCAGGACAACGCTACCTATGAGCTGATTGGTATGATCAAAGATAGGATTGGAAGCAAAAAAACGTATGTGGGGCGCACCCACTACCATTGGGTGCTTCCCCAGATGCTCATGCAGAAGCAAATCAGGTATGACCAGAATCTCGTCGACCGGTGGTATCGAGTCACTGAACTCTGCTTCCATGTTAGTGATGGAATGAACCAGATATTCAAATCTGGCGCCAAGTTGCCCAAGGCTGATGAAACAGTTGGCTACATTGAACAACTTGATGCCGAGACGCTCAAACCGCCCCACGCGCAATTCCATCTTCTCTGAGACCAGGCGCTCAAAACCCGAGCTGACCGGTGTCGTCGTAGTCGGACTGGAACGCTCTAAGTTCGTTGACATACCACTCTCCGGACATCCTCAATTCGGGCCATGCATTACTCTTTAGTCAGCACGGTAATTCGGTGCTTCCTTGGTGATTTGCACGTCATGGACATGTGACTCACGCATACCGGCAGAAGTAATTTCAACGAACTCGGATTTGGTATGCAAGTCATCTATGGTCGCACATCCACAATACCCCATGGAAGAGCGTACGCCACCAACCAGTTGATACAGAATCGCCAGGACGCTGCCTTTGTAAGGCACGCGCCCTTCAATACCTTCTGGCACCAGTTTGTCAGCATTATTGGCAGCATCCTGGAAGTAACGATCGGCAGAACCATCTGCCATCGCACCCAGGCTGCCCATGCCACGATAAGATTTATAGCTACGTCCCTGGAACAGGATTACTTCACCTGGTGCTTCCTCAGTACCGGCGAACATGCTACCCATCATGACTGTAGATGCACCTGCGGCCAATGCCTTGGAGACATCGCCAGAAAAACGTACGCCACCGTCAGCGATACAAGGTACGCCAGTACCTTTGAGCGCATTGGCGACATTGGCAATCGCTGTAATTTGCGGCACACCTACACCAGCGACGATACGTGTAGTACAAATAGAGCCAGGTCCAATACCAACCTTGACTGCATCCGCACCATGCTCAACCAGGGCCAGCGCAGCAGCTGCCGTGGCTATATTGCCGCCGATGACTTCAATATGCGGGTAATTGGTTTTCACCCAGCGCACGCGATCCAGCACACCTTTGGAATGACCATGGGCAGTATCAACAACAATCACATCGACACCGGCTTTTGCCAACAGGTCTATGCGTTCTTCGTTATCAGGGCCAACGCCAACAGCTGCACCTACACGCAACTTGCCTTGCTCATCTTTGGATGCAAAAGGATGTTCTGTTGATTTTTGGATATCTTTGACAGTAATCAGGCCGCGCAGCTCAAATGCCTCGTTGACAACCAGCACACGCTCCAGGCGGTGCTTGTTCATCAGGCGCTTGGCCTCTGCAAGATCTGCTGATTCATTGACGAACACGAGTTTTTCCCGTGGGGTCATTTTGGCGCGTGCTTCTGCGTCCAGTTCTTCTTCGAAACGCAAATCCCGGTTAGTGATAATGCCAACTACCGTCTTGCCTTCAACCACAGGGAAGCCGCTGATACCGTGTTGCTGCGACAGCGCAATAACTTCGCGGATTTTCATGTTAGGCGGGATGGTGATGGGATCACGCAATACACCGGACTCGAATCGCTTAACCTTGGCAACTTCGCGGGCTTGCTCTTTTGCCGTCAGATTTTTGTGGATGATACCAATACCACCTTCTTGAGCCATGGCTATTGCCAGGCGTGCTTCGGTGACTGTATCCATCGCAGCTGATACCAGGGGGATATTCAGATTGATGTTGCGAGTCAATTTGGTCGCAAGCGAGGTATCTTTTGGGAGTATGTTCGAGTATGCAGGGACGAGTAGCACGTCATCGAACGTGAGTGCTTTTTGGAGTAAACGCATAGCATTTCCTATAGGCGCAAAACCGAATTATACAGAAAACTTGCGAAGTCGTCTTGCTCCGTGTAAAACTCTTGCATAATTCCATGTTTTTTGAAAGCACATCATGTTTATTACCCGCTTTGCCTGCTCCATCTTATTGACGACTATTTTCTGCGCCAGCGCCCAAGCTCAATATGTCTGGCTGGACGAAAAAGGCCACAAGCAGTATTCGGACATGCCGCCTCCTGCATCAGTCCCCAAGAGTAAGATACTCAAAGCGCCAGGTGGAATAGCCAAACCTACAACAACTGCCGCAGACGACAAACCAGCGTCAACTACTAGTGAAGCAACCCAAAAATTGGAAAAACCGGTCACAACAGCCAGTAAAAACGAGGACTTCAACAAACGCAAGGCCGAACAAGCTGAAAAAGATAAAAAAGCGGAAGAAGAAAAGACAGCAGCCGCGGACAAGGCAAAAAATTGCGACAGAGCCCGCGGCTACCAACAAACCCTGAATTCCGGGGTCCGCATAAGTCGCACCGATAAAAACGGTGAAAAAAGCTATTTGACCGATGCCCAGCGCGAGCAAGAGGCTGCTGACGTAAAAAAAGCATTGGCTGGCTGCTAAAAAACTGCTCGGGGCAATCCCTACTGGTTCTGAGCCTGCTTTTTAGCCCTGCGCCTGCGTGCTTCCATAGGATCGGCGATCAGGGGACGGTAGATTTCTATCCTATCCCCTGCGTGCAATTTGGCATCCAGAGTTTTCAGCTTGCCAAAAACCCCAACTTTGAGGACTGAAACCTCAATTTCAGGATGGATTTCGATAATGCCACTCTGCTCTATTACTTGCAGCACTGTGACATCAGGGGCAACCTGTAAATCCAGCAAGCTGATTTTGTCCATACCCGCATAACAGATCTGTACTTGCATGCTAGTATGCTCACCCATACAAAGCCTCGGCGCGTGCACAGAAAGAATCAACAAAGCTATTGGCGATCTTGGAAAAAACCGGACCTATCAGGTGTTCCAGCAATTTGCTGGAAAACTCATAGTTCAAATCAAATTCGATTTTGCAGGCATCTGCTCTTAATTCGGTGAATTTCCAGCATCCGGATAATTGCTTGAACGGCCCCTCCACCAGATTCATCTGCATGGAATGAGGGCGTTGATTGATATTGCGAGTTGTAAAATGTTGCCTCAAACCATGATAATTAATGGAGAGAGTGGCGACCAGCTCATGTTCAGTGCGCTCAGCCACCTTCACCTCACCGCACCACGGCAAGAATTGAGGGTAATTTTCAACTTGATCAACCAGAGCAAACATTTGCTCTGTGCTGTAAGCTACAAAAACTGTTTTATGTACAACTGCCATCAAGAAGAACCATTTGGTAGAATCACAGGTTCGCATTTTAACCGAGTCATAGACAGGACCAAAATGCATTCATGCATTTCCACACTCTAAATTGACCAATTTTCATCCTACATGAGCATCGCTGATAATAAAAAAGCATTCCACGATTACTTTGTCGAGGAACAATACGAAGCTGGCATCGTCCTGCAAGGCTGGGAAGTGAAAGCCATACGCGCAGGCCGCGCGCAGCTGAAAGAAGCCTATGTCATTGTCAAGAATGGCGAAATCTTCCTGTTTGGCGCCCATATCGGCGCCCTGCCAACCGCCTCCACCCATATTCATCCCGATTCTGTCCGCACTCGTAAATTATTGTTAAATGCGGCAGAAATCAGTAAATTGATAGGAAAAGTTGAGCGATCTGGCTACACCATGGTGCCGCTGAACCTGCATTTTGTTAAAGGACGAATCAAATGTCAGATCGGTCTGGCCAAAGGCAAGAAGCAACACGATAAGCGTGACACTGAGAGAGAGAAAGACTGGCAACGTGAACAACAAAAAGTCATGAAGCAAAACCGCCGTTAATTTTGCGGAATGACAAAGAAAGGATTAGCGCACGGGTTTATATAATTCGTGTCCGACATCCTGAATCTGGCGGCGCAATGCGCGCCGCTCTTCTGGGCTGAGTCGATTAGGTTTTTGGACATTTTCTGCAGCACCGCAAGCGCGTTCGCCTATCCGGCGTGCGTCACTACAACGCTCCAGCAAACTGCTTTTCTCACCTTGTTTATTAATTTGACGTTCACGTTGCTTGTCATCCTTGCGAACATTTTCGTCTTTAAGCTGTGAATTACCGGCATTGAAACGCCCCCACAAACCTGAGTCTCGATTGCCGTCTGCCAATGCGCTGCCCACCATTGCCAGCGACAGCATCAGGACAGAAATTTTTTTGTACGGTATATTCATTGACTTGAAAACGTGTGCACTTGCAGTGGCTTAGCTAATAATGCAAGCTAAAAATATAAACAAATTATTGCGGATTGCCATTCTATGCGTAAAAGCCCCTGACTTGCTAGCATCAAATTAGCTGATTTTAGTTTACGATAGTGATAAGAATTACGCAGTCCCATTCCGTAAAGTGTGTAACAGTTTGTAATTCAGAACAGTAATTTTGTATGCAAGCACATTCGATGACAGTACCATTAAGCCCATGAACACTACGCCCCCCACCACAGAATCCCCAAACACCAATTCCAGCAGCCCCAAGGCTAAAATTCTGGTTGTCGATGATGATCTGCGCTTGCGCGATTTACTACGCCGCTATCTGACAGAGCAGGGATTCCAGGTTGTCAGCGCTGAGAATGCCCAGGCCATGAATAAACTCTGGATACGTGAGCGCTATGACATGCTGGTACTGGATCTCATGCTACCGGGCGAAGATGGCCTGGCAATCTGCCGCCGCCTGCGTGGCGCTGGCGATAAAACGCCTATCATCATGCTGACCGCCAAAGGCGAAGAAGTTGACCGCATCATAGGCCTGGAGATGGGTGCGGATGACTATCTACCCAAACCATTCAGCCCACGTGAGCTCGTGGCCCGCATCAACGCTGTACTCCGCCGCAAAGCTCCTGATGAATTACCAGGCGCGCCTTCAGACGGCCCGCAAACCTTTGCCTTTGGTGACTTTGTACTTGATCTTGGTACGCGTACCCTGAAAAAACACAATGAGAATATCTCCCTGACTACAGGTGAATTTTCTGTACTTAAAGTCTTTGCCCGCCATGCCCGCCAACCACTGTCCAGAGAGAAGCTCATGGAATTGGCTCGTGGTCGCGAATACGAAGTATTTGACCGTAGCCTGGATGTACAAATTTCACGTCTGCGGAAACTGATAGAACCCGATCCCAGTAACCCACTTTACATTCAAACAGTATGGGGTCTGGGCTATGTCTTTATCCCGGATGGCCAGTCAAATTAACACTTTACCTAACCCTTACTTTTTGTTGTTATTTCTGTCAATTTTGAATGCGTGATTATCTGAACAGTCTAGAATGGCTAAAAAGCGGACTGTTCTGGCGCACCTTTTTCATGCTGGCCGCGCTCGTGACTGCAAGTATGATTGCCTGGATGTCAAACTTCCGCACCCTGGAAACCACACCAAGAGCACAACAGCTAGCGGCACAAATCGTATCCATCGTCACGATCACACGCGCCGCCCTCACTCACTCAGCGCCAGAAAAACGCCAGGAACTTCTGCGTGACCTGGCCACGAAAGAAGGCGTACAAATTTACTTGCTGGAAGACAGCGACCGCGTCGAAGAACCCGAGCTAACGCCTTTCTTTCTCGAATCCAGCCCTCTGATGAAAAAAGGACTGGGCAACAACACTCGCTTTGCCAGTCAGATAAATGGCATCAACGGCTTTTGGATCAGCTTTGACATTGAAGATGACCACTACTGGCTGAGATTGGAACAGAGCAGGCTTGATCCGCCCATAGGCCAGCAATTATTGAGCTGGGCCATACTCACCTTGTTCTTGACATTGTTGGGTGCGGCTATCATTTCCAAATTGATTAATGATCCTTTATCCCGCTTAAGCAATGCGGCACGAGCAGTCGCCAAGGGTAAGCAACCGCCGCCGCTACCGCAAAAAGGACCCAAAGAAATTCGCGAAACAAATCTCAGTTTCAATACCATGATGGAAGATCTGGTCAGGATAGAAACTGACCGCTCCATCATTCTGGCCGGCATTTCGCATGACTTGCGTACGCCACTGGCACGCATGCAACTGGAAGTTGAAATGGCCAGCCTGAGTGACGATGCCAGAACCGGCATGCAATCCGACCTGCAACAGATGGATGACATCATTAGCCAGTTTCTTGACTATGCCAAGCCACTGGACAAAGTCGAATTTGAGCGCATCAATGTCAGCGAAGTTATGCAACAAGTCATGGATGAAGCTTTTCGCTTCCAGAATCTGCGCTTGCGCACTGCCATTACCCCAGGTATCCATGTCAATGGCAACTTGACCGAGCTCAAACGACTGTTCAATAACATTGTAGAAAATGCCTGTCGCTACGGTAAAACATCAGGCTCCCCGGTGATTACTCTGGATGTACAATGCTCGCGCAAGAATAAGGATAGAAAGCTAGGCATACAAATTAGTTTCCGCGATCACGGTCAAGGCGTGGAAGAACAGGATCTTGTCCGATTATTGCGCCCATTCACTCGCGGCGATGCCTCGCGTAGCCAAGCCAATGGCTCAGGCCTGGGTCTAGCCATTGTTGACCGCATCATCAAAAGCCATGGCGGCAAATTGCGTATCTACAATCACGCTGAAGGTGGATTTGTTATTGTGATTGCACTGCAGGAAGCAAAAGAAACTTGAGCCCTGATGCACAGGCGTCACCTTCTTGTGGCAAAAACAACAGATTCACCCAGCTGAAATGTCGCACTTTCATTGGTAAAGAAGTTTTCGTTACTTTCGACAATATGAAGCAAGCCCCGTTTGAATTATACAAAGTCACAGTCGTAGTTTGTGAAACCTGCAAGTCACTGCTAGGCCAGCGATCGCTGTCACTATTCAATATGGCGCCCGCCCCCCAGACGAAATGGCAGGTATTTTCGACCATGGAATTGTGTTAGACATTGGCACAAATTCGTTGAATTCTCCGGCATCAAACAAAACGCCGCGCAATTTGCGCGGCGTTTTGCTTAGGCCCTGTTAAGCTTAACGATTACCGGCAAAAGCCAATTGAGTCGCTGCAATCTTGCTACCTTCTTCTGCCTGAACCGGAGCAGAGTCAGCGGGAATAGCTAATTCATAACTCATGTGCAAGCCAGTGTCCACTTTTTGCACTGGTGCCACTTGTTCCAGGACTGCTGTTTTTTGGGGGACTGCGCGCGAAGCAGCAGTGCCATTCAAGGCAAAATTATTGAAACCAGCAAAACCTGCAATACCAGCACACAGCAATAAACCTGCGATAACTGATGGACGAAGACGGAAGCGTTTTTGTACGTCGCCCTGCTGAAGTGATGCATCATAGGCCACACTGACTGGTGCTGCTGCCAACATTTGCTCAACCTGTTGACGCCATTCTTCTGATGTTTGCCTATTGCTAAGTAGTTTACTGATCAGCGCTTGAGCAAGTTGCTCAGCTTCCTGATGTTCCGCTTCCAGCGTTTGTTTTGCCATTTCTGCCTCAGCTTGCAACTCTTCTTGCTGCTGCTGAATTAGCAGCCTGTTTTGATCCTGCCACTCTCTGGCAGATGCCAAAGCTTGTTCAATGAAGGCTTGAGCAGCAGCTTGTTGCTCAGAACGTGTTTGCAGCATGGCTTGCAGTTCCGCTTCGTCGGCAGCTTGTTTTTCCAGTTGTGCTTGCAAGGCCGTTTCATCGGCAATGCGTTTGGCTGCCACATCTGCCAGTGCTTGTTGTTTTTGCTGAGTTTGTGTTTCAACAGCGCTCAATTGCTGTTGCAGCTCCTTTCGCAATGCTGCTTCGAGGGACAATTGTTCTTCCAGTTTGGCTTTCAAGGCACTTTGCTCTTCCATACGTTTGGCGATAGCTGCGTTGAGCACCTGCTCTTTTTCCAGGCGTTGTGCTTCGGCAGCCTCCAGCTTGGATGCCAGTTCAGCCTGCAACACAGCTTCCACTGCCAGAGCTTGCTCCGCTTGCTTGAGCATGGCATTTTCTTTCTCGACACGCTTAGCAAAGCTTGCGGCGAGCGCTTGCTCTTTTTCCAGTCTTTGTGTTTCAGCAACTTGAAGTTTGAATGCAAATTGGGCCTTCAATTCGGCCTCTGCAGCCAATGCTTGCTCGGCTTGGGCCAGCAGTGCATTTTCCTCATCAACACGGGCAGCGATAGCTGCAGCCAGAGCTTGTTCTTTTTCCAGCCGCTGCGCCTCCAGGGTTTCAAGCTGGCTTTCTTCCAATAATTTGGCGCGCAGTTCTGGCAATGATTGTTCATCGGCAGCGATTTGCAGGGCTGTTGCTTCTGCAATTTCTCGTTCCAGCGCCAGTTTTTCTTGTTCCAGTGCGTTAGCGACCAGCAGTTGTTCTGCGCGTTGTTTGCTTTGTTCAGCGAGTTCTGATTCCAGACGTACGCGTTCTTCTGTCGCCGTCATGACCAGACGTTCGGCTTCCATTTTTTCTTCAATGAGGCGCAAGGCATCCTGTGTCATTTGCAGGCTATCCATCTCCATCTGTTTTTGTTGCTGGATGGTGATGATCTCACGCTGTGCCAGTTCTGCGCGTTGCTGTTCTGCTTGTTGCAGGATAAACAATTCTTCTGCGCGAGTCTGTGCTGCTTCAGTGGCTTGTTGTTCGGATATTGCCAGTGCATTTGCCAGCTCAGTTGCTTCTTTTTCGCTTTGCAGTCTGGCCTGGATGGCAACATTGGCATCTTGCTCGGCATTAGCACGGATTTCACACAGGCTCAGGTATTCTTGCTCAGCCAGTTTGCGCTGTTCAGCTTCTTGCGCTGCTTTTTGTTCGGCAGCCAATTTTTGCTGCACCAGGCTCAATGCTTCAAGTTCGCTGGAGGCGCGCTGGTTTTCAGTCATCGTCAGAGCTTCTGCTTCGCGCAATCTGGTTTCTGTCGCTTCTGCTGCCAGACGCTGTGCTTCTGCATGTTCTGCAGAACGGGCCAGCAAAGCTTGTTCTGCATTGGCAAGGCGCAATGTTGCTTCCAGCGCTTCTTGTTCTTTATAGGCGCGTTCGCTTGCGGCTTCTGCAAATTCACGTTCTATGGACAGCTTGGCTTGCAGGGTGATTTCTGCTGATTCCTCCTGCTCCAGCTTAGTTTTCAGTTCGGCGCTGATTTGTTGTTCAACAGCGATTTTTTCCTGGCTGGCGCGGCTCAGCTCCAGCAACAAGGCGGTTTTTTCTTCGAGTGCAACAGCTGCCTGGCGTTTGATCAGTGCTTCCTGAGCTGCTTGTGCCAGCCATTGCTTTTCGGTTTCGTTGAATTTTTCTGCCAGTTCGCGTGCTTGTGCTTCAGCAGCGTGGCGCTCAGCAATCAACTTGTGCTGCGCTTGTTCTGCCACCAGGCGCGCTTCTGCCTCTGCTGTCGCTGCCAACTCAGCCTGTTGTTTGGCAGTCAGGCTTTCCAGTACCGCCTGTTCAGCAGCGACACGTTGTTGTTGTGCAACCAGCAATGCTTGCTCTTGTTGAAGACGTTGTGCCAGCAACTCAGCCATCAGGCTTTGTGCATCGGCATGGGCGGCCAGTTCCTGGAACAGGGCTTTTTCTGATGCCAGTGTAGCCTCAGTTGCGGCACGGATGACTTTTTCTGCGCGGGCACGGGCTTCAGCAAATTGCTGTGCTTCTGCCTCGCTGGACAAGCGACTTTGCACGTCTCCGTGTGCCTCTTGTTCAGCCTGCAATCTGGCTGCCGTGGTATCCAGCAAGGCCTGATCATTAGCCAGACGTTGTTGCAAGACAGCGTCAAGTTCAGCAACTTTTTTGTTCTTTTCAATGACCAGCTCATGCGCTTTATGCTGACTGGCAGCATAGGCTTGCGCCTGGATTTGCAATGCTTGTTCAGCTTGCAGTTTGGCGGCTGCCAACTCATTGGCTTCTTGCTCTGCCCTGGCCCTGACGGCTGCGGCTTGTGCATGTTGCTGTTCTGCTTTTGCTCTGGCAGTAGCCGCTTCTGTAGCGATTTTTTCTGATGCCAGTTTTTCTGCTGCTGCTTTTGCTTCCAGTTCAGCAGCGTCTGCTTTCTGTTTTTCCAGTCTGGCTTGTTCTTCCAGCGCCTGGGCTGCCTGTTGCTGAGACTTCGCTTTTCCTTGTTCAAGCTGCGCCAACTGGGTTGCAGCTTTTACCCTTGCTGCAGCGGCGGTTGCTGCTTGCTGTTCAGCCTTGGCTTGTTGATTGTTTTGTTCCAGCAGTTTTTTCTCTTCTGCTAATTTGCTTTCCATGGCAACACGCAAAGCTTGTTCAGATTGCAGACGGGCCAGATGCTGGTCGCGTTGCTCTTGCTCTACAGATGCCTTGGCTTGCAATTCTGCTGTCAGGCGTTTTTCTGCTTCCAGTTTTTGCTGGACCAGGTTCAAGGCTTTTTGTTCGGACTCTGCACGCAAGCGCAAGGTCTTGCCGAGTTCTTCAGCTTCAACGGCCTTGGTTTGTGCCAGTACCGCAGATTGTTTTTGCAGATCTGCATGTTCCTGCATTTTTTGCAGACGTATTTGTTCTGCAGCGATCATGGCCTGACGCGCTGCACGGGCTTCTGCCTCTTGTTGCTGGCGTGCGTTCAAAACATCGGTATGTTCGCGGTCAGCGTGGGCGCGGGCGATGACTTGCTCTGCGGCTGATTTTTCTGCTTCCAGTTTTTCTTGGGCAGCTCTGGCAGCTTGCTTTTCTGCTTCCAGATGCATTTGTTCTGCGCGTGCCATTTCTGTGGCTTGATGGCTTATCAGCAAAGCGACTTTAGCTGCCTTGCATTGGGCATCTTTTTGCAGTTCTGTTTGTTCGAGAGCAGTTTTTTCCGCATCCAGTGTAGCTTCCAGCGCCAGTCTTTCTTCGCGTTCAGCTTGCTCTCTGGCAGTGGCAATTGCCTTGGCCTCTTCTTCGGCGCGCAGCCTGGCTTCAGCTTCTTGCTGAGCGGCTTGTTCGAGTTGCAGTTTTTCCTGGGTCGCCTTCAGCACTTGTTGCACTGCATTGGCACGGCGACGCTCTGTCTGTAATTTTTCTTCCTGAAGTTCCATCGCTTTCACCTCGTCATTAGTGCGTTGCTGTTGGACGCGCAGAAGTTCGCTGGCATCTTGGTTTTTTCTGGCAGCGGCTGCGGCCATTTTTTGCTGCAATTCCACCTGCTCCATGGTTTTTTCCAGGTTCAGTTTTTCTGCCACGCATTCAGATTCCTGGGCTATACGACGTGCATGTTCTGCCTGCTCTTGCATGCGCAAGAGTTCTGCATGGGACAATTCAGCCTTAGCCATAGCTTCGGCTTCTTCTGTCATTTTGCGTTCGGCAGTCAATTTTTCTTGCAACGCAGCTGCGGCTTTTTGCTCTGCTGCTGCGCGCAATTTTTCAGCCATCATCAGTTCCTGGGCTTTTTTGGCTTTGTCAGCGGCTGCCAGGTTGGCGCGTTTCAGCAATTCAGCCTGAAAAGCGCTGGCACTCAGGGCTTGTTGTTCAGAATCAGCTTTTTCACGGGCATCTTGTACAGCTTGCTTTTCGATTTCCAGGCGCTCTTTAGCCAGTGTGGCGGCACGCTGTTCTTCGACAACACGTTGACGGGCATTGTCGGCAGCTTCCTGCTCTGCCAGACGGCGTTGACGGGCCTCTTCTGCCAATGCAGCTTCTGCAGCCTGTCTTGCCCTTGCTTGCAGGTCGGCTTGCTGCTCGTTTTCTATGCGCGTCATAGCAGTTGATTGCAGTTCGCGCTCTGCGCGTATGCGTGACTCGGTCACCATGCGGATTTTGTCTTCTGCTTCGCGACGGGCCTGTGCGGTGGCCGCAGCTATTTTTTCTGCCTGTTCGCGTTTATTAGCAGCGATGCGCAAGTCTTCTTCTGACTGCATGCGCAACTGTATGGCTTCTGCTGCTCTTCTTTCCGACTCCATTCTGGCCTGTGCAATTGCCTCTTGACCTTGCTCCAAAGCAACTCGTGCCAACGCATCTTCACGGGCGCGCAACTCTACTGGGGCGCGGTTGATAGCATATTCCAGCGCCATGGCTTCTGCCTGGTCGCGTTCTTTGCTGATTTGCAGGGATTCGCTGCGGACTTTGGCCAGCATTTCTGCAGTTTCGCGGGCTTCACGGTCGCGTTTTTCGCGTTCGCGTGCCAGTTCGGTGATACGCGCGTCAGCGCGGGCGCGTTCTTCTGCCTGTTGGCGGGCAGATTGTGAAGCGGCAAAGCGTTCTGCTGCCCAGTTGCGGGCATTGGCAGTTTGAGTAGCGAGCTTTTCTGCTTCTGCATGGGCTTGCGATGCCAGTTCTGACTCTGCTTTGAACTGGTGTTCAGCTTTTTCTATGGCTTGTTGTTCCAGTTTGGCGCGCTGCTCTGATTGTTCACGGGCCCGTGACTCTATCAGTGTGCGTTCTTGCAGATTCCTGGTTTCTTCAGCAGTGGCGGCGATTCTAGCCTCACTGGCGGCACGGGACTGGCGCTCTGCCATCAGTTTTGCCTGGGTGCCAGAGACAGCTTCTTGTTCCAGTGCCAGTTTGCGCTGTGCCAGTTCGGCGGATTCTGCTTCTGCCTGCGCTCTGGTTTCTGCCAATATCCTGGCTTGCGATTCTGCTTTGAACCTGGTTTCGGCTGCTACGGTGGCTCTGGCTTCTGCCTCCACTCGTGCGATGGCTTCACGAATACCTTTCACATCGATGCGGGTATTGGACTCAATTGCCTCTTCTGGTGGCAAATAATTGTCCTTGCGGTCGCCATGGCGATCGAGGGAGTAGTCTCCCAGAGATAATTTATTTAACAACGCCTGATTGCTGTCCATTTCTGCACTCCTGATCTGATAGTCGTTCACCGTCATTGCGGGCCCTGCCATGCCGGAACTTCTTATACTGAATTATCAATCAAGAAAAATTTGATGATGGCTGGAGCAGAAGTGGAAAAACACCTCAATTCCTGATTTATCCGTTTCCCTTAATGCTGGCTGGGACGTAAAATAGCGGTCAACTCAACATTGCCGGAGAATTACCTTGAACGAACTCGTTACCGAAATCAGACACCCACTGGTGCAACACAAGCTGACACTGATGCGCAGCAAGGACACGCCTACGGATAATTTCCGCCGCCTGCTGCGTGAAATCAGCCAGATGCTGGCCTATGAAGTCACCCGTGACCTGCCTATTGAACTGGTGAAGATTGAAACGCCGATCACGACGATAGACGCGCCCACCATCAGCGGCAAAAAATTGTGCGTGATCTCTGTCTTGCGCGCTGGAAATGGTATTCTGGATGGCATGCTGGATTTGCTGCCAAATGCCCGCGTAGGCCATATCGGCCTGTACCGTGACCCAGAAACACTGGAACCTGTCGAGTATTACTTTAAAGTGCCTGAAGATATCGCTGACCGACTGGTAATCGTGGTTGACCCTATGCTGGCAACTGGCAACTCAGCCGCCGCAGCCATCACCCGCCTGAAGCTGCGTGGCGCTACGACGATAAAATTCGTGTGCCTGTTGGCCGCACCTGAAGGCATCAAGGTCATGAACGCTGCCCATCCTGACGTACCTATCGTCACTGCGTCTATCGATGATCATCTGAATGAACACGGTTATATCGTGCCTGGCCTGGGCGATGCGGGTGACCGTTTGTTTGGCACCAAGTAATCGCTTTATATTAATAGTTTATAGTTTTTGAAGAACTTCACTGATGACGACCGTTGCCCGCTTCGTACCTGAATCCAAATTGCCCGAAGTGGGCACCACCATCTTCTCAGTGATGTCTGCACTGGCAGCCGATAAAAAAGCGGTCAATCTGGGCCAGGGCTTCCCTGACTTTAGCTGTGACCCTGCCCTGCCAACCATGGTAACGCAGGCTATGGCGGATAATTACAATCAATATCCCCCCATGCCAGGCATGCCGCAATTACGCGAGCAGATAGCTGCCAAGATCAAAAGCATCTATGGTCATGCCTATGATGTGAATACTGAAATTACAGTCACAGCTGGTGCCACCCAGGGTATTTTGACGGTATTACTGGCCTGTGTGCATGTTGGCGATGAGGTCATTGTCATAGAACCAGCGTATGACAGCTACGTACCCAGCATCAAGCTGGCAGGCGGCATACCGGTATTTGTCAGCATGGAACTGGGTGCGGATGGCTACACCATCCCCTGGGACAAAGTCAAAGCCAGCATCACGGACAAGACCCGTTTGCTCATGCTGAATTCGCCACACAACCCGACCGGGTCGGTATTGAGTGTAGTTGATATTGCAGCCTTGACCGACATCGTGCGCGACACCAAAGTCCTGATAGCGTCGGATGAAGTCTATGAACACATGGTGTTTGATGGGGGGCGACACGAATCATTGTCGCGCTACCCTGAACTGGCAGAGCGCAGCTTTATCATTTCCAGCTTTGGCAAAACTTATCATGTCACTGGTTGGAAGGTCGGTTACGTGACGGCACCGGCAGCGTTGATGGCAGAATTCCGCAAGGTCCATCAGTACAATGTTTTTACCGTCAACACGCCCATGCAGGTAGGACTGGCGCAGTATATGAACAATCCTGCGCCTTATCTGGAACTGCCGGATTTCTATCAAAAGAAACGCGATCTGTTCAGGACGGGCTTGGCCAACTCTCGCCTGCGTCTGTTGCCATGTGCTGGCACGTATTTCCAGTCGGTTGATTATTCAGCAGCTTCCAACATGACAGAACTGGACTTTGCCCGCTGGCTGACGACTGAAATTGGGGTAGCCGCTATTCCCGTATCCGCGTTTTATAAGCAAGGCAAAGAATCGGGCATAGTGCGTTTTTGCTTTGCCAAGCAAGATGCAACTCTGCAAGACGCTTTGCAGCGCCTGCAGAACATTTAGCTGCATCAATCTCAAATTTAAGCCAATTCAAGTCTTGGCTTTATCTTCCGAGATGTTTTTCAATAAAGACCACACCATCCCACCCAGCAAAAGCAAACCAACACCGAGTGCCGCCCATAGCCAGGGCTTATGTTCTTTAGCCGGCACTTTCTCAGCAGGTTTGCTTGCCACCTGCGGTGCGACATAGTCGGCAATCTCAACACTGGCGATATCTGCCTGCACAGGTTGACTCACATCCATTTTGGGAATCAGGGTTGTCAGTGGCAATGCTGCGCCCTCTTTGTTTTCGACTCCCCACTGGAGTTGATACGGTGGCTTGCCACGCGCCAGAAACACCAAGCGGCGCGGCAGGCTGGCGATTTGTATTGCAGGTGCAGTTTTACCCAGCATATTGAAAGGGCCACTGGTTTGCAGGCGCAAGGCTTTATAACTGGCACCATCCATCAACAAGTCGGGTGACTTTGCTTCACCATTAGGCAGATTGATTTTGTATACCAGACTTTCATTGAGCCAGACACGTCTGTCTTCCTGCACTTGGGCTGCACGCTTTTGATGTCTCAAGACATGCAAGGGATACAAAGGACTATGTCTGTGATGGTAGGAAGAGACAGGTGCAATTGCAGCCAACTGCCCTAGCACCGTCACATTTGCCAGAGTATTCACCTCACTCACCAGCAAACGCAAGCTGTCTATAGGCGTATTTTCAGGAAGGGCATAATCACAGTGAGTGCTGCTACAAGCCTGTGCCGCAATTGGCTTACTCCATTGCAACACCGGCGGCACATACACTTCTTGCTGACTATCGACTGATACACTTTCTATCCACGGGGCGGTGTCTGGATTACTCCAGCGCAAACGCAAATACCTTGTAGCGACATGATGCAGCCTGATATCCAGATTTTGCAACAGCGAACCCTGATGCCGCAACTGCACCAATTGTTCGCTACTGAGTGACTGCCAGTTTTTCAGGTCATCGCTGCTTTCCAGCGTGAAAGCGAACGTGCCATCTGCGTTGTCGGCGATCTTGAACTTGGCTTGCAATAAACGCCCCTTGACCCTACTGACATCCAGTATCCAGGCAGGAACCGGGTTATGTTTACTGATTTGCCAATTCGATAAAGGTGTCAGCGTACCATCCCTGTTTTGCCTGAAGCTGCTAAAACTGCTGCTTTGTATATCCTTTAAAGGAAAGGCGCTTATTGCATTGCTTTCTAGTTGAGCATTGGTAGTAGCTATATCTGTCCAGGCGAAAGGCAAAAAAACACCCTCGGCATTGCGTACCCTGAGGTCATGCAAGTCAGGATGCAGGCTGCCTGGATAAATCCTGACAGGTATGTCCAGCAAGAAGTAGGGGCCAACTCCTTTGGTATCGATGGTGGCATGCAGTACCTGCGGATTGGCGGCTTGCACTGCCAGGACAACGGTCAGGTTTGCTGCTGCCAGCATTGACAATTTTGCGATTGCACGAATCATACTCATTGCGCCTGCTCCTGATCTTTTACTTGGTCCGGCTCTGAGGCTTGCGCTTCTTTGGGCTTCACTGGCACTGGTGCAAAATAACCGACCACCAGCAACAAAATGCCGACGCCGATGAAAGAGACGATACGGTACAAGCCGCCACGATCAGCCAGCTCTATCAGGAACAGCTTCAAGACCACAACACCCAGCAAGGCTGCACCGGCAATCCAGATACCGCGTGACATGCGGCGATTACCAAACAACATGACCGCCACGCCACAAATTGCCCAGGTAATGGAAACAGCCGCCTGACTCAGGCGTGATGCAAACAAGGCATCGGCATCCCACGGTACACCAGCGAAATGGTGGCAGCTACGCAAGACCATGCCCGTCAACAAAGCCAGGGCAGTAGCGGCAGCCATTGCTGTCGCAGCATATTTCGTATCTGTCTTGAGCGCTGCCGCAGGTAAAGCGCGCCACCAGTGCAATAAGGACGCCAGCACCAGCCATTGCCCCAATTCCAGCGGGTTCAGCAAAGGCAGATAAGGCAAGGGACTGGCATCACCGGCACTGAAGGCATTGGTCATCCAGCACCAGGCCAGCAAATACAGGGCAACGGGCGCGCAGGCCTGTTCTATATACGCTTTACGATAAGAATTAAGCGGCCATCTGGCTGCCAGCGGTTTCGCACCAATGAACCAGAAGACCAGGGCAGGAACCAGCACCCAACCCAGCAATGGCCAACTTGACCAGGTGTCAGCCAGTGGCGCAAGGCGTGCCTGCCCTTCGCGGGCAGCTAATAACAGGAAGAACCAGAAACCGACTATATGCGTCAGGCTCAAGAGTCGCGGCCATGCTGTCATCCAGCTTTGCTGCTTTTTCAGTATTTGCAAATGCCAGGCCAGTGCCAACGGCCAAGCCAGCCAACCCAGGTTTGCCGATGGCAAGTAAAGACTATCCGTACTCACCGCACCTATCAGGCCAGCAAAAATCAATAGTGGCAAAGTGACGATGGTGGCAAAACCCATTTGTGGCCACTTGCGCCATGCAGCCAGTGCCGCCATCAGGACTGAGCTGCCCAGACCTATCACAATGGCGACAGTTGAAGAATAATTGCGGTCATCTGTACGTACCAGAGTTTCCAGGCTTTCTGGGAACCAGGCAGTTAACCACCATGCCAGACCCCACACAATAGGCAAGCCCAAAGCCAGCTTACTGTTACACCAAGGGTTAAGCCAGACAGATGGACGTTTTTGTACGGGCGTGTCTGAATTGGTAGTATTCGCCGCATTGCCAAATCCACCCAATTCCAGTAACACCGCTCGCATTCTGGCAGCCTCGGCGCGGATAGCATCAGCGCTGAACCAGGCGGACATAGCCAAAGACAAAGGTACAAGAAAGCCCAGATGTCCAAAGGCAGTACCCTGATACTTGCCAGGCTCCAGCAAACACAAACCGGCAGAAATGATTTGCAAGACTGCAGCAAAACCCGCCAAGGCGCCATGCGACATGCGCAATCCCACCCACAGCAAGAGACAGGAAGTTAATGGCCAGATCAATGATGCCTGTGTCAGGTTAATAGCAAACAACATGGCCAGATGCAGCAAACCACTACCACTGATGATGGCCAATTGGTTCCAGATTGACCAGTCAGGTGGCAAGGACTGCGCTTGTGCCGCCCGTTTGGTCGCCACCATGGAGTGACCCGCACTAAACAGGATGCTGCCAGCGATGATAATGGCTGCCAGGCCACCTTTCCAGCCATCTTCCAGCGCAGCATTACCACTGGCGGCGACATGCAGAGTCATCATGAATGACAGCAGCCCAGCTGCCTGCAAAGTGGCAGAGATATGTTCAAACGCCTTCAACGCATATCGACGGGCAATTGACGATACCAGCAAGGCCATGACGGCCAACGCCGCAGCCGCAAATTGCGGTGTCAAGAGTATCCAGGGCAACAACGCCAGCGACGCAACGCCAAGCCAGGGTAAAGCGGCATTTGGAGTGGTTTCCCAGCTAGAAATATTCTCTGGCTTTGCTTTTCTGTGCAAATTCCAGACGACAAAGCAGCTTATTGCCAGTAAGACTGGCCCCAGCAAACCGCCCTGCAACAGCGGGCCGCTAGCCTCGGGATTGACGTAAATACCGTGCAAGAGCTTGTAAGCCGCACCGACCATGACCACGTAAGCAAAGCCACGCGCATAGGGGCGTTGCTGACGTATGCCCAGCCAGTACATGCCTGCGCCCTCGATTGCCCAGGCCGCACCTGTCCATGTACCCTCCAGCCCCAGCGGGATCGCCAGCGTGGCAAAGATGGCGGCAACTATGACATAGGCCTCAGCCAGCAAAGCCAAGCCTTGCCGTGCTTTAGAAAACACAAATCTGGCCAATAGCAAATAAAAGAAGCCGACCGCCAGAGCAGAAAAGGCGGCGCCAAACTCGGTATGCTTGACCATCATGTATTGCATGCCAAAAGCGGTAATGGGATTGCCAAATACCAGGGCACTATCGACCCGCCCTACCCGCTTCAGGGTAGCCAGCGGTCCTTCTTCAACTTCTGCTTCTTTCAGTGTCCGGCGGGCAAACAGCAAGCCTATCAAGGCAAACAAGACAAAGAAGAAAATCAGGAATGGCTGAACAATGCCGTACTGACTATCGGTATAGCTTCGCTCTGCCCAACCCAATGCCAGGGCGAAGGTGCCAACAAAACCGATCAGGTTCAGCACACGCCAGGCATTGAACCAGGCAACCACGAAGATACCGATATCCAGCACCGCCAAATAAGTGAACAAACCCAGCGGACGGTTTTCACCGGTGGAAATCAAAACAGGTGTAGCAAAACCTTCGATAGCCGCAACAATGGCCAGCACTGGAGCATTTTGCAGCACCGCCAATATGGCACTCAGCACCGACACCATGAACATGAAACCAAAACCGACTTCAGGAGAAATCAAGGTATGTAATTTCATCGCTGATAACGTGGTCAGATAAAACACACCTATCGCCATACCCTGCAAGATCAAGGCATAGTCTCTGCGCTTGTTGCGTAAGAACCAGCCCAGCGCCAGCAATGCCACGCCAGACAGAGCCACTCCGGCATAACGTAATTCCACAGGTACAGTAACCCGTTCAGCGGTATAGCGCAGCAAGAAAGCGAGGCCCAGGAATAAGATCAATACTCCGACCTTGACAAGGGCATTACCACCAAAAATAAGTTTCGCCAAAGGCGCTGGCAAACTTTCTTGCAAAGACTTGGGTGGCGGCGGAGGTGGACGCTTTACTACTTCAGGTTTCGTGGCAACGGTATTAACTGGCACTTCAACCTTGGTAGCAACAACAGGCGGACTAGCCTCGGATATGACTGGAGGATTTTGTGCAGAGACAGTATCGTCAAGAGATGTCAGTTGCAAATCCAGAGGATCCAGATCCACCTGCTCTTTGGCAACAGGCAGAACCAAATCTGGCTGTGCGCTGAGTTCTATAGCCGGTGGCGCAGGCAGGCTCAAACTTGCATCATTGATTTTTGTTGCAGCCAAGGATTGCTGAGTTTTCTCTTCAACAAATGGCTCATGAGATCGCTCACTAGCAACTTCTGCATTTTTGCTGACGACACCACCAGCTTTAAGCTCTGCCATTTCGCGCTCTAGCGTTTGCAATCGGTGTTCGAGCTTAAAGATTTTTTGGCGCATTTCCGCCAATCCATCAGTCCCGGTATGTTGATTTGAGGGAGGTGGTGATTGATGGACAGTAGCATCGACTTTGCGCGAACGCCCAATCAGATGGGCAACAAAGCCGCCGATTACTGCAAAAAAGAACATGGCCGCACCTGAACCGGTCGCCACCCCCAACACAAAGCCTATGATTGCGCCAACAAACCACATAGATTATTTCCTTGAATACACAATGCCAATGAGGCTAACGACAGACTGTAAGGAAATTTCTAAAGACTTGCAATACTTATATCGCTGTCTGCATTGGGGAATCGTTACTAAAATACATGTGCCGTATTTTCAGTTCATCCGAATACAGAACAAATACATCCAGGCATTTGGAAATGAACTGGCATATGGGCTTACAGTCAGTTACAAACATTGTATAGCTTACGGCTTGATCTGTTTTTGCGCCAATTCCTTATCCAACTGATCGATACGTAATTTGCGCTGCAGTGCCTTGGCTTCCAGAGCAATTCGTTGCAGGGACACGATGTACAGGCGACGCTGCAGTTTGACATCACTAAGGCAATCGTTGACAAAAAAAGTCTGATGACAAGCTCGTTCTGACTGCTCATACCAGCTTTGCAAGCGCAGTTGCGCTGCATTACTTTCTTTCAATGCGATCTCTGCTTGTTCTGAGGTGGTGATGCTACCTGCTGCATATTTTTGATCCAGGCTGACAGTCAAATTGGCAATTAACGTCAACTCATTACTACCTGGCATGGCCAGCACATGTGCAGCAAGCATCATTTGCACGAGCAATGCGAGAGTGACAGACAATAGACGATTCATTAAACAATACTCTCCGCAAGTTGGCGTTGATCAGCATCCATGTATTCTTTTGATTGCATTTCTATAATGCGGGACACTGTTCTGTGGAATTCATTAGACAAGGTACCGTTGGTATAAAGTTCCTCAGGCGGCACTTCTGCGGACATAATTAATTTGACCTTGTTGTCATAAAACACGTCTATCAACCAGGTGAACCGCCTGGCCTCGGACGACATGGCTGCTGACATGCGCGGAATTGAAGACAATATCACTGTATGAAAGCGACTTGCGATTTCAAGATAATCATTCTGTGAACGCGGACCACCACAAAGCGTGGCAAAATCAAACCAGATAACGCTGCCGGCACGACGCAGTGACTTCAGATTACGGCCTTCAACATCAACATGCGGATCTTCATCGCTGGTTTCTGCAACACGTGCAAAACTGTCACGCAATGCCTTGTCAGTAGCGGCATTGAGTGGCGTCATGTAAGCCTGTACTTGCTCCAGTGCGCGCTTGCGATAATCATTACCAGAATCCACGTTCAGGATATCAAGCTTTTCTTTCAGCAAGGCGATGGTCGGCAACATGCGGTCACGGTGCAAGCCATCAGGATACAAGGTATCAGGCTGGTAATTGGATGTCATTACGAAGGACACCCCATTTTCAAACAGGGCATTGAGCAGGTTGTACAGCAGCATCGCATCTGCCACGTCTGAGACATGGAATTCGTCAAAACAAATCAGACGGTATTTTTTTGCGATTCTGCGGGCGACTTCATCCAGTGGATCTGCCACTCCTTTGAGCTCATCTAACTGCCTGTGCACGGCACGCATGAATTCGTGGAAATGCAGACGGGCTTTCCTGACGACGGGCACAACGGAAAAAAAACTGTCCATCAAAAATGACTTGCCGCGCCCTACTCCACCCCACATGTAAACGCCACGTGGCACTTCAGGGCGGGTAATCAAGCGCGTCAATCTATTTGCGCGCTTACCCTTATACTCCACCCATTCTTCATAGGCCGTCTGCAAACGGTCAACCGCACGCTTTTGTGCTTCGTCGGCCTGAAAACCGCGTTGACTCAAGGCATCCTGATAATACTCTATGACATTCATGGGCGAGGGATACTATCTTTGCTGACTTGCCTGTACGAGGCAAGTGGGTAAAAAGCGACGCACTCCACCCCAATTAAACTGAGGACAGAGTGCGTTGCCAGTAGAGGCGCGATATTGCGCCCCAAGTTCAAACATACAAGCTGAATTAGAAATTCAGTGAACGCTTGTCAACTGCCAATGCTGCTTCTTTGGTTGCTTCAGACAGGGATGGATGTGCATGGCAAATTCGGGCGATGTCTTCTGCCGACGCCTTGAATTCCATCGCAACCACTGCTTCGGAAATCAATTCAGACGCCATAGGACCAACAATGTGCACGCCCAGGATTTCATCTGTCGTTGCATCAGCCAGGAACTTGACCATGCCTGAGGTATCACCCAAAGCACGAGCACGGCCATTCGCCATGAATGGGAAAGTACCGGCTTTATATGCCACACCATCTGCCTTCAATTGCTGTTCAGTGCGACCTACCCATGCAATTTCTGGTGATGTGTAGATGACCCAAGGGATGGTATTGAAGTTAACATGACCATGCTGACCAGCGATACGCTCAGCCACGGCTACGCCCTCTTCTTCTGCCTTGTGTGCCAGCATAGGGCCACGTACCACGTCACCCACTGCCCAAACATTTGCCAGGTTTGTTTTGCAATCACCATCAACAGCGATGAAGCCACGTTCATCGAGTTGCAGGCCCACTGCTTCTGCATTCAAACCATTGGTGTTAGGTGTACGACCGATGGAAATGATGAGCTTGTCGAAAACAGCTTTATGTTCAGCACCTTTATCGTCAGTGTAGTTGACAGTCACATCTTTGCCACCATTGACAATTTCACCGATCTTGACACCCAGATTGATGGATAGACCTTGTTTGACGAACAGCTTGTGCGCTTCTTTAGCGATTTGCTCATCCACAGCACCGAGGAAAGTTGGCAATGCTTCCAACACTGTCACTTCAGCACCCAGACGACGCCAGACGCTACCCATTTCCAGACCGATGACGCCAGCGCCAATCACACCGAGTTTTTTCGGTACTTCTGCGATCTTCAATGCACCATCGTTCGACAGGATAGTCGTTTCATCAAATGCAGCACCAGGCAATGCACGTGCATTCGAGCCCGTTGCCACGATGATGTGTTTGCCAGTGATGGTTTCTTCCATCTTGCCAGCAACCTTGATTTCATAAGCACCTGCATCGCCTTTAACAAACGAACCATGGCCGTGGAAGAAAGTCACTTTATTCTTTTTAAACAGGAACAGGATACCGTCATTGTTTTGCTTGACGATAGTGTTCTTGCGACCCAGCATTTTGGCAACGTCCAGGCCAAGGCCTTGTACATTGATACCGTGGTCAGCGAAAGCATGGCCAGCATGCTCATAGTGCTCGGAAGACTGCAACAGTGCCTTGGATGGGATGCAACCTACGTTAGTGCAAGTTCCGCCTGGAGCCGGGCCACCTTTTTCATTGGTCCATGCGTCGATACAGGCAGTAGAAAACCCCAGTTGGGCAGCACGGATTGCTGCAATATAGCCACCGGGACCACCACCAATAACGACAACGTCAAATTGTTTGCTCATGAAAATATCCTGATTTTGTGTATATGAATTTAGCGCTGAATCCAGCCATGACTTTAGCCGTGAAGTTCACTCTTCGCTTTGTGCTTTTCAGCTGTCTTCGGGGATGAATATCCAGGCCAGCAGATAAGCCACTACGCCGGCACCAAAGTAAAGACTGAAGAAGACAAACATCAAACGCCAGATCCAGGAATCCAGTCCGGTAAATTGTCCCAAACCACCACAGATACCACCCAGCCATTGGTCTTTTTTAGACCTGCGGAACTGGTTCAGATGGTTAAATCCCTGGCCTTGTTGATTGCCAGACGCAGAAGTGTCGCCGGTTGCCAGCAATCTGGCCTTGGCCTGTGCAAATTCTGCATCAGACAGGGCTCCTGCCTGATGCAGTTCATGCAGACGTTTGATTTCGTCAGCGATATTCACGAAATGATTCTCGCTTTGTAGGTTGAACCAGAATTACAGATCAAGCAACAGGCGTGCTGGATCTTCCAGCGCGTCTTTCATTGCCACCAGACCCAGAACTGCTTCACGTCCATCAATAATACGATGGTCATATGACATAGCCAGGTAATTCATAGGACGGATCACGATCTGACCATTTTCAACCACAGCACGGTCCTTGGTCGCATGCACGCCCAAAATTGCGGATTGTGGTGGGTTGATGATAGGTGTAGACAACATGGAACCGAAAGTACCACCATTCGAGATAGAGAAAGTACCACCAGACAAATCGTCCAGTGTCAGTTTGCCGTCTTTTGCCTTGGCACCAAATTCGCCGATTTTCTTCTCGATTTCAGCAATTGTCATTTGATCCGCATTGCGCAGAATAGGTACTACCAGGCCGCGCGGAGAACCAACTGCGATACCGATATCAAAGTAACCGTGATAAACGATATCATTGCCGTCGACAGAAGCGTTGATGATAGGGTATTTTTTCAATGCAGCAACGGCAGCCTTGACGAAAAAGGACATGAAACCCAGTTTCACGCCATGTTCTTTTTCAAATTTGTCTTTGTACTTGTTACGCAAGTCCATGACAGGGGCCATGTTGACTTCATTGAATGTCGTCAGAATTGCATTAGTGGATTGCGATTGCACCAGACGTTCAGCGATACGGGCACGCAAACGGCTCATCGGTACGCGTTCTTCAGGACGGTCACCCAGGCTGGCGATAGTCGGAGCAGCCACTTGTTGCAGTGCTGGCTTGCCAGCTGCAGGAGCAGCCAGAGGAGCAACTACTGGTGCTGCAGCAGGTTTGGCGGCTACGGCTGCCAGTGCATCACCTTTGGTAACACGGCCATCTTTGCCGGAACCGTCAACTTGTGCAGCAGTCAGATTGTTTTCTGACAGGATTTTCGCTGCTGCAGGCATCGCTACGCCAGCAGAAGATTTTGCATCAGCAGGTGCAGATGTGGCAGCAGCAACTGCTACTGGAGCAGCAGATACTTCCATAGGGCTTACTTTTGCAGATGCATCAGTATCGATAATCGCAATGATTTCGCCAGCAACGACAGTGCTGCCGTCGCCCTTGATGATTTGCGTGATCACACCAGCGTCAGGCGCTGGCAGTTCCAGTACGACTTTGTCGGTTTCCACGTCGATCAGGTTTTCGTCGCGGCTGACTTCCTGGCCAACTTTTTTATGCCAGGACAACAGGGTTGCTTCTGCGACAGACTCAGATAACTGAGGAACTTTTACTTCGATAATTGCCATTTTTTACTCTCCGATTCGGGTAGCCAAATGCGACATCAGCTTCAGATGTCGCATCGCGTCATTATTTGGTCAGGACAAAGCCTTTGAGTTTGGAAAATGCCGTTTCCAGCAATGCTTTTTGCTGTGCATAGTGCTTGTCATAGTAACCGACAGCTGGCGATGCACTGGCTGGACGACCTGCATAAGCAAGTTTTTGACCTTCTTCCAGGCTTTCAAAAATATTGTGCTGGATCTGGAACCATGGTCCCTGATTTTGCGGCTCATCTTGTGCCCAAACCAATTCCGCCATGTTCGGGAATTTTTTCAACTCAGCGACAAAGCTCTTATGCGGGAACGGATACAACTGTTCAACGCGGATAATCGCTGTATCAGCCTGGCCGCGCTCTTTACGGGCATTAACCAGATCGTAATACACCTTGCCTGAACAAGCGATGACGCGTTTGACTTTCTTCGCATCGATCTTCTCGTCAACTTCACCAATCACCGTATGGAAGCTGCCTTTGGCCAGATCAGACAATGGTGAACCTGCATCCTTGTTACGCAGCAAGGACTTCGGTGTCATGATGACCAGAGGCTTGCGGAACATGCGTATCATCTGACGGCGCAACAGATGGAAAATCTGGGACGCAGAAGTAGGCTGAACCACTTGCATATTATTGTCAGCACACAGTTGCAGGAAACGCTCAGGACGCGCGGATGAATGCTCAGGGCCCTGGCCTTCATAACCATGCGGCAACATCATGACCAGACCTGATGCACGACCCCATTTCACTTCACCAGAGCTGATGAACTGATCGATAACAACCTGGGCGCCATTGGCAAAATCGCCGAATTGTGCTTCCCAGATAGTCAGCGTATTTGGTTCTGCAGTGGAGTAACCATATTCAAAGCCCAATACCGCTTCTTCAGACAAGACGGAATCAATGACAGTGAATGGTGCCTGTTTATCAGAAATGTTTTGCAGAGGAATATAAGTGCCTGCATCCCAACGTTCACGGTTTTGATCATGCAAGACAGCGTGACGGTGAACGAAAGTTCCGCGGCCTGCATCCTGGCCTGTCAGACGAATAGCATAGCCGGAAGATACCAGGGATGCGTATGCCAGATGCTCGCCCATGCCCCAGTCCAGGTTCATATCGCCACGACCCATGGCTGCACGGTCACCCAGAACTTTTTCTACCAGGCTATGCGGCTTGAATCCTTCAGGCACGGTAGTAATGCGTTCTGCCAGACGCTTCAATTCAGTTGACGGTACTGCTGTGTCAGCAGCATCTGTCCATTTACGATTGAGGAAAGGAATCCAGTCAACAGCGTATTTGTTTTTGAAGTTGGAGATGACCGGATCATGGGTATGCTTGCCTGCATCCATTGCATCACGGTAAGCCTTGACCATCTGATCGCCGCCATCCGCTGGGATAGTGCCTTGCGCAGCCAACTTGTCAGCGTACATACGGCGTGTGCCTGGATGCTGAGCAATCTTCTTGTACATCAAAGGCTGTGTCAATGCAGGCGTATCTTGCTCGTTGTGACCAAGTTTGCGGTAGCAAATAATGTCAACGACGACATCCTTCTTGAATTCCATACGGTAATCCAGAGCGATCTGGGTAGCCAGGACAACGGCTTCTGGATCATCTGCATTGACGTGCAATACCGGTGCCTCGATCATTTTGACAACGTCGGAGCAATACAGGGTAGAACGTGAATCGCGTGGATCAGAAGTTGTAAAACCGATCTGGTTATTGATGACGATATGCACAGTACCACCTGTGCCGTAGCCGCGTGTTTGCGCCAGATTCAGGGTTTCCATGACCACGCCCTGCCCTGCAAACGCGGCATCGCCGTGTACAAGGATAGGCAAAACTTGTGAGCCATCTTTGTCGCCGCGACGATCCATACGCGCTTTGACAGAGCCTTCAACCACTGGATTAACGATTTCCAGATGGGAAGGATTGAACGCTAGCGACAAGTGCACCGGACCACCTGGCGTAGAAATATCCGACGAGAAGCCTTGGTGATATTTAACGTCGCCAGCGGGCAAGTCGTCACCATGTTTGCCTTCAAATTCAGCAAACAGATCCTGAGGCATTTTACCCAGGGTATTGACAAGTACGTTCAGACGACCACGGTGGGCCATACCGATAACGATTTCTTCCACACCGCGCTCACCAGCGCGCTGGATGGTTTCATCCATGGAGGCGATAAAGCTTTCGCCGCCTTCCAGGGAGAAGCGCTTCTGACCAACATATTTGGTATGCAGATAGCGTTCCAGGCCTTCAGCCGCAGTCAGGCGATCAAGGATGTGCTTTTTCTTTTCAGGAGAGAAAGATGGTGTGGAGCGTATCGCTTCCAGCTTTTGTTGCAACCAGCGCTTTTCTGTCGGGTCACTGATGTACATGAACTCAGCACCGATGGAACGGCAGTAAGTATCACGCAGGGCATTCAGCAGGTCGCGCAATGATGCAGTTTCTGGCCCGAAATAGGTATTGCTGATATTGAACTGTATATCCATATCGGCATCGGTAAAGCCATAGAAACTTGGTTCCAGTTCAGGAATACTTGGACGTTCCTGGCGTTGCAGCGGGTCCAGGTTGGCCCAGTGACTACCAAGAAAACGATAAGCGGCGATCAGTTGTTGTGCAGCGACGCGTTTGCGTCCCATTTCAGCGTCTGCAGTCGCATTGACTGTGCGTATCGGGCCTTGTTTGGCACGTTCAGCAAACGATGCAATAACGGGTGCGTGTGCGACGTCAGGTTTGGCAGAGCCGTCGACGGCAGGCACATTTTGCATGGCGTCGAAATACGCGCGCCAATTATCAGGAACAGAACCGGGATTATTGAGGTACGCCTCATACAGTTCTTCTACATACGGCGCATTGCCGCCGAACAAGTAAGAGTTAGCGTTATATTGTTGCATCATCTTGCTCACCTTTCTTCGCGTTTCGCGAGATTAGCGGGTTAATCTAACCTTCCGCGACACGGCCTGACCGGTTAGCGGATTGCACATCAAGTTGTGGGGAAGGGCTTAGTTCAAACTATCCTCGAGATCAAATCAAAAAACATGTTAATTGGATATGATTTTTGATTGGATCACGAAAGCTATCTGTGAAAATTACTTTCGTGGCGAAGCATAGCATAATTACTGAAGAAAAAAAAAGCGAGTCTTGAAGACTCGCTTTTTACAACAACATATAATAGCTAAAGATTAACGTTTATCTATCGCTGGCACATCACGTTTAGCTGCGCCAACAAACAATTGACGTGGGCGACCGATTTTTTGCTCAGGATCAGAAATCATTTCTTTCCATTGAGCGATCCAGCCTACTGTACGCGCCAGAGCAAAAATACCTGTGAACAATGCAGTTGGGATACCCAGCGCGCGTTGTACGATACCAGAGTAGAAATCGACGTTAGGATACAGTTTCCGGCTGACGAAGTATTCGTCTTCCAGCGCAATTTTCTCCAGTGCCATTGCCAGCTTAAACAATGGATCATCTTGCAGACCCAATTCTTGCAACACTTCATAGCAGGTTTCACGCATCAGTTTGGCGCGAGGGTCATAGTTTTTATAAACACGGTGACCAAAGCCCATCAGCTTCACGCCAGAGTTTTTGTCTTTGACCTGAGCGATAAAGGTAGGAATATTGTCGACACTGCCGATTTCTTCCAGCATGCTCAATGCAGCTTCATTTGCACCACCATGAGCAGGACCCCACAAGCATGCGATACCAGCAGCGATACAGGCAAATGGATTGGCACCAGAAGAACCGGCCAAGCGAACTGTCGATGTAGAAGCATTTTGCTCGTGATCTGCATGCAGGATCAGGATACGATCCAGAGCACGTACCAGCACTTCATTGGTTTTGTACGGTGCACATGGTGTAGAGAACATCATGTGCATGAAGTTCGCGCTATACGACAAGTCATTTCGCGGATACACGAAAGGCTGACCGATAGAATATTTATAGGCCATTGCTACCAGTGTCGGCATCTTGGCGATCAGGCGGATCGCTGATACTTCGCGGTGATGCGGATCATTGATATCCAGCGAATCATGGTAGAAAGATGCCAGAGCACCGACTGTACCGACCAATACTGACATAGGATGCGCATCACGGCGGAAGCCACGGAAGAAGAATTGCATCTGCTCGTGCACCATGGTGTGATTGGTGACGGTCGCAACAAATTCAGTTTTCTGCGCAGCATTTGGCAATTCGCCATTCAGCAACAGATAGCAGGTTTCCAGGAAGTCGCCGCCATTAACAGCCAGTTGCTCAATTGGGTAACCGCGATACAGCAATTCACCCTTGTCGCCATCGATATAAGTAATAGAAGAATTGCAGGCTGCCGTGGACATGAAACCTGGATCATAGGTGAACATGCCGGTAGAACCATACAATTTACGGATGTCGATGACATCGGGACCAATTGAGCCCTTGTAAATCGGCATTTCCAGGGCTGGTGAGCCATCGGAGAATGATAGGGTGGCTTTTGTTTCAGAATTTGTCATGGCTCTTCCTTCAGATAAGAGGTGAGTCGTTAATCAAAAAAACACAAAAATCAAATTGACTTACGCCGTTTGCAGGCGCAGCAATAATGCATGAACATGAGGCAGATCGACTTCGGCTTCGGCTTGTTTCTTGGCCATAATCAGATCCATTAATGTATTGTCTGGCAATTCCATCAGGCGGCTGAAGGCATCCACTTCCTCATCTGTCAGGGATTCTTCATTGGCATCCAGAAAACGCGTCAAGATCAAATCGTTTTCAAGCAAACCGCGCCTTGCCCGCCATCGCAAACGTGCACGCTTTACCGGGTCGTTTTGATGGGATATAGCTTGTGACTCAGACATAATTAATTCTCTTCCATACTGACTATTTCATGCGGCTCTCAGCTTACCTGGAAAACCGCATGAAATAGCAGCGATGCCCTGAGACATCGCTGATATGCAAACTGAACTGCAAACCTAGACTGCGAATCTAGATTACAGAATTAGACTGCGCGACGGACCATCAGTTCTTTAATCTTACCGATAGCACGGGTAGGATTCAGACCTTTAGGACAGACGTCCACACAATTCATGATGGTGTGGCAACGGAACAAACGGTACGGATCTTCAAGGTTATCAAGACGTTCGCCAGTTGCCTGATCACGTGAATCAGCAATGAAGCGATAAGCCTGCAACAAACCTGCCGGTCCAACGAATTTATCCGGATTCCACCAGAAAGATGGGCATGATGTAGAGCAGCATGCGCACAGGATGCACTCATACAAGCCGTCGAGCTCTTCACGTTCCGCAGGAGACTGCAGACGTTCTTTTTCCGGAGGAATAGAATCATTCATCAGGTAAGGCTTGATGGAATTGTATTGCTTGAAGAATTGCGTCATATCCACGATCAAATCACGGATGACAGGCAAGCCAGGCAAAGGACGCAAGACAATAGGCTCACTCAATTCATTCAGATTGGTGGTACATGCCAGGCCATTTTTGCCATTGATGTTCATCGCATCAGAACCACACACGCCTTCACGGCATGAGCGGCGTAGCGCCAAAGAGTCATCAACGTCAGATTTAATGCGTTGCAATGCATCCAGCAACATCTTGTCAGTGTCTTGCAGTTCTACGGTCAAGTCTTGCATGTAAGGCTTGGCATCCTTGTCCGGATCGTAGCGGTAGATTTTAAATTTTAATGTACGTGCCATATCGATATCTCTTTAGAATGTACGTGGTTTCGGCTTGAAGGGTTCTACGGTCAGTGGTTTGGTCACGACCGGCTTGTAGTCGAGGCGATTGCCTTCGGAATACCACAAGGTATGCTTCATCCAGTTAACGTCGTCGCGCTCTTCATAATCCCGGTGGGCGTGAGCACCACGGGATTCTTTACGGGCGGCAGCAGATGTAATCGTTGCTTTGGCTGTTTCGATCAGGTTATCCAGTTCCAGCGCTTCTACGCGCGCTGTATTGAAGACCTTGGATTTATCCTTGAAAGAAACATGCTTGCGACGTTCATCAAGCTCCATAATTTTCTTGTAGCCAGTTTGCAGCAATTCATCAGTACGGAAGACGCCGCAGTATTGCTGCATGCTGGCACGAATATCATTGGCAACGTCTTGCACACGCTCGGAACCAGTGCTGGTTTCCAGCTTGGATAAACGTGACAACGCGAGATCCGCTGCATCAGCAGGCAAATCCTTGTTGCTGCGTTCTTTGAGCTTGCTGGCAACAACATGGTTGCCTGCTGCACGACCAAACACCAGTAAATCGAGCAGAGAGTTAGTACCCAGACGATTGGCACCGTGTACGGATACGCAGGCGCACTCGCCGATTGCATACAGGCCATTGACGACTTCACTACCACCATTTTTAGGTGCAACAACCTGACCATGAATATTGGTCGGGATACCACCCATCTGATAGTGAATGGTAGGAACGACAGGAATCGGTTCCTTGGTCGCATCCACGTTGGCAAACTTGTGGGCGATTTCGAGGATTGACGGCAAGCGTTTTTGAATGGTGTCAGCACCGATGTGACGCAAATCCAGCATGACGTGATCTTTATTCGGACCACAGCCACGACCTTCTTTGATTTCCTGATCCATGGAGCGGGAAACAAAGTCACGTGGAGCCAAATCTTTGTAGGTAGGCGCATAGCGCTCCATGAAACGCTCACCCTGACTATTGATCAGAATACCGCCCTCACCGCGCACACCTTCTGTAATCAACACACCCGCACCAGCAACACCGGTTGGGTGGAATTGCCAGAATTCCATATCTTCCAGTGGTAAACCAGCACGCGCCGCCATGCCCATGCCATCACCGGTATTGATAAAGGCATTGGTGGAGGCAGCCCAGATACGACCTGCACCACCAGTAGCAAATATCGTGGTTTTGGCTTCCAGCATCATGACTTCGCCAGTTTCCATTTCCAGCGCAACGACACCCAGCACATCACCATCCGCATCACGGATAAGGTCGATTGCCATCCATTCAACAAAGAAATGGGTGCGGGCGCGCACATTGCGCTGATAAAGTGTATGCAACAAAGCATGACCAGTACGGTCAGCCGCAGCGCAAGCACGTTGCACAGCCTTCTCACCAAAGTTGGCAGTATGACCGCCGAATGGCCGCTGATAAATCGTACCATCAGCATTACGGTCAAATGGCATGCCGAAATGCTCAAGTTCGTATACAACTTTTGGCGCCTCACGACACATGAATTCGATCGCATCCTGATCACCCAGGTAATCAGAACCCTTGACCGTGTCAAACATATGCCAGTACCAGTTGTCTTCCGACATATTGCCGAGTGAAGCACCGATACCGCCCTGAGCCGCTACAGTATGAGAACGGGTAGGAAACACTTTCGACAGTACAGCAACATTCAGGCCAGCTTCAGCCAGTTGCAGCGAAGCACGCATGCCGGAACCACCAGCACCAATGATGACCGCATCAAAACGGCGGCTAGGGATTGTGGATTTAATTGCAGCCACTTTATACTCTCCACAAAATCTGTGCAGCATAGCCAGCACAAGCAATCAGCCACAGAATAGTGGCAACTTGAAATACCAGACGAACAAATACATTGTGCGTCACATAATCCATCCAGACATCGCGCATACCAACCCAGGCGTGGTACAGCAGGCAAACAACAACAGAGAATGTCGCCAGCTTGAACCATTGCATGGCAAATATGCCTGCCCAGCCAGCCTGATTGAAATTTTTACCTGTCAAAAACAAGCCCAGCAAAATGATGGTATACAGCGCCATCACGATGGCTGTTACGCGTTGCGCCAGCCAGTCACGCAAACCGTAACTCGCTCCCACGACCAGGCGCTTAGGCCCGATATTATTATTTGCCATTTAGAATACTCCGAACAATTTCAACGCAACCAATGCTGTCAGCGACAAACTGATCACCAAGACACTTACTGCAGATTGACGCGCAGTATCCTTGTTCAGACCATAGTGCAAATCCATGAACAAGTGACGAACACCCGCGCAGAAATGATGCAGATAAGCCCATGACAAAGCCAGAATAACCAGCTTGACAAAAACACCAGATGTCAAAGCCTGCAATTCAGCAAATGTCGACTCTGAAGTCAAACTCTTATCTAGCAGGTACAAGATGAATGGCAACAACAGGAACATCAGCATTCCACTTGCCCGGTGCAAGATGGAAACGAAGCCTGCTAGCGGCAACCGGTAACCGGTCGCATCTATCAAGCGCATGACACCAAAGCGTGGCTTGGCTCTTACTACTTCAGACATAAATAATCTCCCCATTAACTAGTCTGTACATAAACCTTGCAATTTTCGCTCATTTTGGTGCATTGCACCAACAAAATTCGGCGCAATTTACAAAATATCGCTATCTTAAACCTAAAGCTCCGCAGGCGCAGAGCACGCAAACACACGTCCACAAGGTCAGGACACGTCGAACAAAAAAAACGGTCGGCGTATCTGATTTATTGATTTAGCTCAATTCATTCCTGTAATGGTGATTCAAAGTCAAATACAAACCTCGACGCAACTCTACCGGCTTATCGCCGTAAGTAAAGGAAACACGCTCAACATTAAGCAAAGGCATACCCACACCAACACCCAATAAACTTGCGACCGCCTCATCTGCACACACCGCGCGGATTTGTTCAGAAGCCCTTATCATGTGCGTACCAAATTCCGTTTCAAACAGACCGTACATAGGGCCCTTGTATTCATTCAGGCGTTCGACCGTCAAACCTTTGAAGATGGAGCCAGGCAACCACAGGTCATCAAGAATGGTAGGAACACCAGAAAAGGATTGGACGCGGCGAATAAAAACAACGGAATCACCAGATTTGATGTCCAGCAGACGCGCCACTTCTGCTGGCGCGCGCATGCGCTTGACTTCAATGATGCGGTTCTCGGGATAATGTGGCACACCCTCATCAGGCGCCAGTCGCAAAAAACGGAATTGCGAACGCGCCTCGTGGTGGGTAGCGACAAAAGTCCCCTTCCCTTGCCTGCGCACGACCAGGTTCTCTGCTGACAACTCATCAATCGCCTTGCGCACCGTACCCTGGCTGACTTTGAAACGACTAGCCAATTCCATCTCACTGGGAATCAACTCACCTGGCTTCCACTCACCAGATTGCAGACTCTGGGTAATCAGCGCTTTGATCTGTTGATATAACGGACTGAAGGTAGGTGAAGCATTCAAGGATGAGGCTGAAGAAGCACCAACCCCGGCACCTGAAGCAGTTGGTACAACAGTCGGATTATTCGCGGTTGATATGATAGAGTTCATAGACTGCAATTTCACCACAAAACCACCCACCACGTCCAGAACAAACTACTAAGTGATATGTCTTATATAAGACATAAGATATTGATTGACACTTAGCCCTGCACGACCTAAACTCCCGTACAAATAGTTGGCGTCAGCATCAAGCCAGCACCAGCTATCAATCTGTCACGCACAGCTGTCACACCAAGCAATATAGTTCGAACGCTTTCAATGTAAAGGACGAAAACATGTTTGCAGCGGATTTTGGCTGACTGACAGGGCTTTCAACGGTATCATTAAGTTTTTTCATAGCGTCGGCTTAGCAGTCGCTGCAATTGTTTGAACATCGTTTTCACACCACTTCGGAGATGCATCATGGCGAAATCCCCTATGCGCGTAGCTGTAACCGGCGCCGCAGGCCAAATCGGCTATTCCCTTCTGTTCCGTATCGCCAATGGCGACATGCTGGGCAAAGACCAGCCAGTGATTCTGCAATTATTGGAAATTCCTGACGAAAAAGCCCAAAAAGCGCTGAAAGGCGTAATGATGGAAATCGACGACTGCGCATTCCCGTTGCTGGCAGGCATGTCTGCTCACAGCGATCCAATGACAGCGTTCAAAGATATCGATGTCGCCTTACTGGTTGGCGCACGTCCACGCGGCCCAGGCATGGAACGCAAAGACCTGCTGGAAGCCAATGCACAGATTTTCACTGTACAAGGCAAGGCACTGGATGCAGTTGCATCACGCAATGTTAAAGTTCTTGTGGTTGGCAATCCAGCCAACACCAATGCTTACATCGCCATGAAGTCGGCACCTTCCCTGCCAGCGAAAAACTTCACAGCCATGCTGCGCCTGGATCATAACCGCGCCTTGTCTCAAGTCGCTGCCAAAGTTGGCAAGCCAGTTGCTGCAGTTGAAAAACTGTGCGTCTGGGGCAATCATTCCCCAACCATGTACGCTGACTATCGCTTTGCGACAGTTGACGGCGCATCTGTCAAAGACCTGATCAACGATCAAGTCTGGAACAAGGATGTATTCCTGCCTACAGTTGGCAAACGCGGCGCAGCGATTATCGAAGCACGTGGCCTGTCATCTGCGGCTTCTGCAGCGAACGCAGCAATCGACCACGTACGTGACTGGTTGCTGGGCACAAACGGTAAATGGACTACCATGGGCATCCCTTCCGATGGCTCTTATGGCATTCCTGAAGGCACCATGTTTGGCTTCCCTGTAACGACAGAGAATGGCGAGTACAAAATCGTTGAAGGTCTGGAAATCGACGAATTCTCCCGCGAACGCATCAACATCACCCTCAAAGAACTGCAAGAAGAGCGTGATGGCGTCAAACACCTGGTAGGTTAATCAGGTCAGGGGGCGGATTCCGGCACTCGCTGGAATCCGCCTTGGTTCACGATGATATTTTAAGTAATGCACCCATCTACAGTACTTTTTCAAGATCAAATTCAACCGGTTATATTGCCGGTTTGCGACCATTACGCAGGATCTGAGAAATTGATGTGCAAATCGATTGCGCTACAACAGGAACTAGGTGGAATTTTTGATATCACTCTCGATTGCGAAGACGGCGCAGCCGCTGGCAATGAGATAGCCCATGCAAAGCTGGTCGCAGCTTTGGTCGCCAGCTCTGACAATCATTACCAGCGTCTGGGCGCGCGGGTACACGACGTACATCATGCGGCATTTGAACAAGACCTGGAACTGATACTGCCGACATGCGCAGACACGCTTGCCTACCTGGTTTTACCAAAAATCAATAACACTGCCGAGTTGCAAGCCGCACTGCAACGCATTAATCACTTTGGCAAAAAAAGTAACGGCCAATTGATACCGGTTCACGTCTTGATAGAAACCCATGGCGCACTTGCAGAAGTGCAGCAAATTGCTGCCCTGCCACAGGTTGAATGCCTGTCATTTGGTTTGATGGATTTTGTGTCCTCCCATTTTGGCGCCATACCTGCGAGCGCGATGCGCTCTCCTGGCCAGTTCAATCACCCACTGGTTTTGCGCGCCAAGCTGGAAATCGCCGCCGCCTGCCACCGATATGGCAAAGTCGCTTCACATAATGTCTCCACAGAGATCATAGATGTGAACGTAGTAGCAAATGATGCGCGCCGCGCAGCCAGCGAATGCGGCTACACCCGCATGTGGAGCATACATCCGGATCAAATACGCCCCGTCATTGAGGCATTTTCACCCAGTGAAAATGAAATCCTTGACGCTGTCGCCATCCTGACCCAGGCAAAAAACCAGGCCTGGGGACCAACACAGTGGCAAGGACAGTTACATGACAGAGCCAGTTACCGCTATTATTGGACAATTTTAAAACGGGCCCAGTCAGGGCCATTTGTATTACCAGCAGCAGCACAAGAATTACTTTAGGGAGACTTTTATGAAACTATTTTCTTTTATCAGCCTGGCATTTGCTGCATGTGCCCTGCTTTCCACTAGTATAAACGCTGCTGAAACCCAGAAGGGTAAGAGCAAGATTTCTGCGAAAACCGCAAAATCAGCAACACAAGTCGATGCCCCAAAAGAAGATGATGAACCAGAACCGGACGTACAACAGCAAAAGAACTTTGAATACAAGTGCGAACTTGGCAATTCATTGACAATGTACACCAACCCTGATGACGATCAGCATATGGCAATGCGCTGGAAAAAACGCCTGTATCGACTGACACGCGTTGAGACCACAACTGGTGCACACCGCTTTGAAAACCGTAAAGCAGGCTTCGTCTGGATAGGTATACCTACAAAAGCACTATTACTGGATTCACGCAGGGGTCTGCAACTTGCCAATGAGTGCAAACCAGTTGAGCCTATCATTGCCGAAGTTGAAAATATACCAGGAACAGCAATCCCAGCTAAGTAAGCATTTTCAACAAACCTCGTACTTGAGAGTTTGTTGCAGTAAGAATTTTTTTTGACCGTTGATTTTTGTAAATAAGAGGAAGAGCCATGAGCCAAAATGCGTACAAAGATGCATTCAAAACCCTGAAGGATTTTAAAATTTCAGACACCAAGAAAGGCAAGTTCTTTTCTCTGCCTGCACTGGAAAAAAATCTCGGCGTAAATATCTCACGCCTGCCAGTCTCCATTCGCATCGTGCTGGAATCAGTGCTGCGTAACTGTGATGGTAAAAAAGTTACAGAAGAGCATGTCAAGCAATTAGCTAACTGGAGTGCTACAGCTGCCCGCACTGACGAAATCCCTTTCGTTGTTTCTCGCGTAGTACTGCAAGACTTTACCGGCGTACCTTTGCTGGCCGACCTGGCTGCCATGCGCAATGTGGCAGCCACACAAGGTAAAAATCCGAAAAATATTGAGCCTTTGGTACCGGTTGACCTGGTCGTTGATCACTCAGTACAAATCGATCATTTCCGCGAAAAGAAAGCGCTGGACCTGAACATGAAACTGGAATTCCAACGCAATAACGAGCGTTACCAGTTCATGAAATGGGGCATGCAGGCATTTGACACTTTTGGCGTGGTTCCCCCAGGGTTTGGCATTGTTCACCAGGTTAACCTGGAATACTTGGCACGTGGCGTCCACAAAGTCAAAGATGCCAAGAAAAATGAAATTTTCTATCCAGATACACTGGTAGGCACTGATTCCCATACCACCATGATCAATGGTATCGGCGTCGTTGGCTGGGGCGTTGGTGGTATCGAGGCAGAAGCTGGCATGCTGGGCCAGCCAGTTTACTTCCTGACACCAGATGTAGTCGGCGTCAACCTGACAGGCGCACTGCGCGAAGGTTGTACTGCAACGGATCTGGTACTGACAATCACGGAATTGCTGCGCAAGGCCAAAGTAGTTGGCAAGTTTGTTGAATTCTTTGGCGAAGGCACACGCTCCCTGTCCCTGACAGACCGCGCAACCATCGCCAACATGGCGCCTGAATACGGCGCGACCATGGGCTTCTTCCCTGTTGATGAAGCAACGATTGATTACTTCAAAGGCACAGGCCGCACCAAGGCAGAAATCGACGCATTCGAAGGCTATTTCAAAGCCCAGAAAATGTTCGGTATCCCTGCTGCTGGTGACATCGACTACACCACAGAAATTTCGCTGGATCTGTCCACAGTTGCTCCCTCCCTGGCTGGTCCCAAGCGCCCACAAGACCGTATCGAAATCGGCAATGTCAAATCCACTTTTGCAGACCTGTTCTCGAAACCAACTTCCGAAAATGGTTTCAACAAAAAAGCAGAAGACCTGGATGCTGTCTACACCAATACTGATGGTGTCAAAGTCAAGAACGGCGATGTACTGATCGCTGCAATTACTTCCTGCACCAACACATCCAATCCTAGCGTTTTGCTGGCAGCCGGCTTGCTGGCCAAGAAAGCAGTTGAAGCTGGTTTGAAAGTGGCCCCACACATCAAGACATCGCTGGCCCCTGGCTCGCGCGTCGTCACTAAATACCTGGAAGCAGCTGGCCTCTTGCCTTACCTGGAAAAACTGGGTTTCGGCGTCACTGCCTATGGTTGCACTACCTGTATCGGTAATGCCGGTGACCTGACACCTGCGATGAACGAAGCAATTGCCTCCAACGATATCGTGGCATCTGCCATCTTGTCTGGCAACCGCAACTTTGAAGCACGCATACACCCGAATATCCGCTCCAACTTCCTGGCCTCCCCTCCTTTGGTTGTTGCTTATGCTATCGCTGGCAACATGACCAGAGACCTGATGACAGAGCCAGTGGGTCGCGTCAAAGGCAAGGACATTTTCCTGGGCGACATCTGGCCTACCAGCGCAGAAATCAACAAACTGATGAAGTATGCGATGAATTCCAAGACTTTCAAGGAAAACTACGCAGACGTTAAAGGCGCACCAGGCAAGCTGTGGGAAAACATCAAGGGTGTCGCTGAAGGTCAAGTATATAACTGGCCTGCATCCACCTACATTGCTGAGCCACCATTCTTTGCTGACTTTACGATGGAACCAAAAGCGGCCGCGACTGGCATCACTGGTGCGCGCGCATTGGGTGTGTTCGGCGACTCCATCACGACTGACCATATCTCCCCAGCCGGCTCCATCAAGGAATCCAGCCCTGCAGGTAAATGGCTCAAAGAAAACGGCGTTCTGAAAGCCGATTTCAATTCCTACGGTTCACGTCGTGGTAACCATGAAATCATGATGCGCGGCACATTTGCCAACGTGCGCATCAAAAATCTGATGATCCCGGCCAAGGAAGATGGTTCCCGCGTTGAAGGCGGCGAAACTTTGTTCCAGCCAACCGGCGAACCTATGGCCATCTATGACGCAGCAATGAAATATGTTGCTGACGGCGTACCAACCATGATTTTCGGTGGTGAAGAATACGGCACAGGCTCTTCCCGTGACTGGGCAGCAAAAGGTACACAATTGCTGGGCGTCAAAGCGGTAATCGCACGTTCTTTTGAACGTATCCACCGCTCCAACCTGGTTGGCATGGGCGTATTGCCATTGCAATTTATCGGCACTGACAGCGTCGATACTTTGGGCATCACAGGGAATGAATCTTTCGACCTGAAAGGCATAGAAGATGAAATCAAGCCTCAGCAAGAAGTGACCCTGGTCATCAACCGTGCCAACGGTGAAAAACAAGATGTCAAAGTCTTGTTGCGCATAGATACACCTATCGAAGTTGATTACTATAAACACGGTGGCATCTTGCCGTTCGTATTGCGTCAATTGCTGGCGGCCTAAGCTATAGAAGCAAACCCGTCCCTGCTAGCAGGGACGAATTGAAAAAGGTGAATTTCTCAGGGAATTCACCTTTTTTCTTTGGTTTTTCCTTCAATGCATGAGCATGCAAGAATGATGTAAGCAAGTTCATCTAAGCTTAGTTCATCTTAAAAATTTAACTCTGGAGACAATTATGTGGAAAATTCTCGTCGGCTTTATTATTTTTGCAGCTGCTGGCCTGTTCCTGATTTTTAAAGGAGGCGATAAAGTCGATATGCAAGGTGAAGCTGCAGGCCATAACCCGACCGAAGTCCATTCAGCTTCTGCCAGTGCATCAGCACCTGCCCCGGCTAGTTTGCCAGCTGCAGCATCCGAAGCAAGTACGACAGCTACACCAGCGTCTGACGCGGCGGCAAGTAGTGCCAGCAAATAAGCCGACACGACAAAGGCTGCAGGCTTGCAGCCTTTTCTCTAGTTCAGCATAGTCAAAGCCTGCTGTATATCAGCTATCAGGTCTTGTGTGTCTTCCAGACCTATATTGAAACGCACCAAAATCCCGGATTCAGGCCAGTTGGTACGCATATGCTGTATGCGATAGGGTATGCATAGGCTATGCGCCCCACCCCAGCTATAACCCAGCTTGAACAATTTCAGACTATCGACAAAGCGGTCAGTTTGCTCTTCACTAAACTTCGCATCAAACAACACAGAAAATAAGCCTCCCGCACCAGTAAAGTCACGTTGCCAGATGTCATGCCCAGGGCAATCTGGCAAGGTTGGATGCAAAACCTTGCTGATTTCTGGGCGACTTGCCAGCCAGGAAGCAATTTTGCGCGCACTTTGATCGTGCGCATTGAAACGTAGTTGCAGTGTCGGCAAATTGCGCAGGACCAGATAGACATCATCCATACCCACGCCAAAACCCAGCCGCATGTGCGCCATTTGCAGCCGGGCATTGAGTGCCTCGTCACGGGTAATGACTGCCCCCATCAATACATCTGAACCACCACTTTGATATTTAGTCAGCGCCTGCATGATGATATCCACACCGTGCTCAAAAGCTGCAAATGCAATGCCTGCCGACCAGGTATTATCCAGAGCCACCAGCACACCACGCGCATGGGCAACTGCGCATATCGCAGGCACGTCCGGCACCTCCATCGAGACCGAGCCAGGTGCCTCCACCCACATCAGGCAGGTGCGTTCTTCTATCAAAGCGGCGATGCCAGCACCTATTAAAGGATCGTAGAAGCTCACACTGATACCAAAACTACGCGACAGCCATTCAGCCTGATCGCGACTGGGGCCATACACATTATCCGGTATCAATACATGATCACCGCTTTGCAGGAAAGCCATATTCACCAGTGTGATCGCTGCCAGACCACTGGGCGTCAACAGGCAATGCTCGCCCTTCTCTATTTCTGCCAGCCTGGCTTCCAAGGTAAAACTAGTGGGCGTGCCATGCAAGCCATAGGTATAAGACGATTTGTCCAGCCAGCTACGCTCGCGCATGGTGGCAACATTGTCAAACAAGACTGTGGATGCATGATGGATGCCGACTGAAAAAGCAGCAAAGCCTTCCGGTGCTTCATACTCGCTATGAACAATACGGGTATTGAACCCTGGCTCTGGTTTAGTGTTTTCTGACATGCTGATTCCTGATTCCCGATTCGCAAGCAACTCAAAATGAGTTCATTGTATCTGGAGCATGTTAGCGCAGATGTAGCACATCACTCCATGATGGCAAAAAAGACGCTTGCCGCGTCTTTTTGGGGTATCACTGACTTCAAAGGAACAAGCCTATGACAGCAAATGAGTTGATCTATTTTTTTGAGAGCTCGTTAATCATTTCACTTTCCGTCAATTTGATATTGCTGACAACACCATCATCAAGCAAAATTTTTCTGGCAATAAGATCATTACCTGGAGCCAAAATCGTAAAATGTGACGCTCCTTTTACCGACAGAAATTGGATATTGGGATTGCTGGATTTGCTACGTAGTGATTCCAAAGAATCGATATTGCCATCTACCCCTTCGATAATGAATAAAGGGCTTTGGACAGATGGTAGCCAGTAATAGGGCGCACGTGACACCTGCTCTGCATAGCTGATCTTGTCGAAATTAACAGGTATCATGTTTCCGTAGTCACGCAAATTGGCGACCGGACCAAATGAAAAAACTGCCCTGAATCGTTTACTGGCTTCTGCAGTCATCAATACCAGAGTACCGCCAGTACTATGGCCTCCAAGATAGATTCGGGCCGGATCAACCCAGGGTTGTTGCGCCAAATAATCGGCCGCTGCCAGCACATCATCGATCTCACCAAAGTGCGCTTCATGTTTGCCCGGATTGTCATTACCGCCACGCAAAGTTGGGAACATCATCACAATACCTGCTTTGCGATAGGCTGCCGCAGATTGATCATTTGCTCTCGGCTTGACCTTTGACAAGGATGTTCCATCAATTGAATTACTATCGCCACCAGTAATCCAGATTACGGCTGGGTGTTTTTTTCCGTCTTTAGGATCTGAAGTCAACATAGCGGCAAGCTGCCCCACTGCTGACTGATAGCGTACGGCCTTAAACACATTGTCTGGTGAGTTGCCTACCGGGCTACGATAGTCGCCGTCATAACTTACCTGAGTCTTGAACTGCTTGCGAAATGTAGCAAAGGATGCAGGATTTGGCGCGCTATCAGCAAGTGCAAATTGAGAAACTGAAGCAGATAGTAAAGCAAGTGCACAGAATTTTCGTATGGTAAGCATTTTTATGGGTCAGGAAAAAATCACATAGAGATAGGTCGGACATTGCAGACGTACTACACGTCTGCAATCATTCGATGAATTCGATGACAGTGCATGACTAGAGCACCAAACCTAAAACTTTATTTAGCAGAGGAAGCTTTGACTTTCCTTGTTTTGGAAGGTGGCAACAATTCCAACACAAATTCCTTGCTGACTTTGCCATCGTCTGATTGCCAGACGCCGCGTATCACATTATCCTTGAGCTCGCCATCCCATTGACCAGAGACATCTACGCCGTCCTCTGACTCTTCCATACTGAGTTTGTTTTTACTGACTTCGCCTGCCAGCAAAATCTTCTTCCCATTATTGCGTTTGCCACCTGCAACAACATAAGAGCCTTCGACACTGTCGCGGTCTTCGGGTTTGGGCTGTATGTGCATACGGATTTTGTCACTCCCCATGGTGCCACGCAATTCAATTGCACCGGCAAAAAAAGGATTGGACATGGGCGCAAAGCCTGATTTCACAGCAGGAACAGGTTCGGACTTATCTTCAGCCTGAGCTGCAAACCCTGACAGCAGAGTCAGTGGCAATAAAACTAAACGTAAAAATCTCATCAGACTGCTTCGCCCCACAGATCATGGGCATCAGCCGCAGTAATTTTTACTTCAACGAATTCACCAACCTTGAGTTTACGGTGTGGTTCGAAAGGTGGCTTCACATAGACGACGCCATCAATCTCAGGCGCATCAGCAGAACTGCGGCCTACGCCACCGCTGCGATCCAGTGAATCGATCAGCACGCGCATAGTTTTGCCGATTTTTGCTTGGAGGCGTTTTTTGGATATACCCTCCTGCAATTCCATAACGCGACGGCGGCGATCTTCGCGAACCTCATCTGGCAATTGATTGGCGATTTCATTGGCGGTTGCGCCTTCGACTGGCGAATAGGCAAAGCAACCCAGACGGTCAATTTCAGCTTCTTTCAGGAAATCGAGCAGATACTCAAACTCTTCCTCTGTCTCACCTGGAAAGCCGGCGATGAAGGTAGAGCGTATCGTGATCTCAGGGCACATTTCACGCCATGCCTTGATACGTTCTATATTTTTTTCGCCACTGGCTGGACGCTTCATGCGCTTCAACACGTCAGGGTGAGCATGCTGCAAAGGAACGTCCAGGTAAGGCAGGACATGTCCATTGTTCATGAAAGGAATGATCTGGTCTACGTGCGGATACGGATAGACATAATGCAGGCGCACCCAGGCATCATACTGCTTGGCCAATTCACCCAAGGCCTCTACCAATTGCGTCATATGTGTTTTGACCGGCTTGCCGTTCCAGAATCCCATGCGGAACTTCACATCAACGCCATAGGCACTGGTGTCCTGGGAAATCACCAGCAATTCCTTGACACCGGCCTTGAACAGGTTTTCTGCTTCCATCATCACATCGGCAATCGGGCGAGATACCAAGTCACCACGCATGGAGGGGATAATGCAGAAGCTGCAACGATGGTTGCAGCCTTCGGATATTTTCAGGTAAGCGAAATGCTTGGGCGTCAGTTTGACGCCTTGTGGAGGCACTAAATCCATAAAGGGTTCATGCGGCTTTGGCAAATGCTTATGCACTGCCGCCATGACTTCGCCGACTGCGTGCGGGCCAGTCACCTCAAGTACTTTGGGGTGTATGGACTGTATCATGTCCTTGCCATCAGCACCTTTTTTAGCGCCCAGACAACCGGTCACAATCACCCTGCCATTTTCAGCCAAAGCCTCGCCTATTGCATCCAGGGATTCCTGTACGGCGGCATCAATGAAGCCGCAGGTGTTGACGATGACCAGGTCAGCACCATCATAGGATTTGGCAGTGTCATAACCCTCAGCACGCAATTGGGTCAGGATTTGTTCGGAATCGACGAGAGCCTTCGGACAACCCAGGGAAACAAATCCCACCTTGTGGGTAGCAGGCATTTCTTGACGACGAATTTCTGAGATAGACATATGGGATAATTAATAGCAAAAAGGGTACAAAAGCGAATCCGCTATTGTACCCTTTTTGCCAGCCCAACTTGCCGCATCTGCGATTAATTTCCTGAAGAATCAGGGGCTTAAGTCAGAATACTAACCTGTTCAAGCTGTATTTTATTTATTGTTTATTTACTTTTTATTCACATCTTCAGGATTGAACGGGAAGACATTGAACATGTTTTTTGTCTGGCTTTGCATTTGTTCTTGCATTTGCACAAACAAATTCTTGCTCTGTTCTATGTAGTTGCCCATCATGCCCTGCATCATCGGGCCCTGAACATTCATGAACTGGGTCCACATTTCAGGGCTGAAAGGCTTGCCTTCATAAATGCCCTTGGAATTCTCGGCCAGCTTGTTCTGGATGTCGATAAAGGCCTGGACGTTTTTTTCCAGATAATTACCCATCATGCCTTGCATGGCATGACCATAATAGCGAATGATTTGCGACAATACGACGCTGGAAAACATCGGTGAACCGCCCGCCTCTTCTTCCAGAATGATTTGCAACAGTATGCTGCGCGTCAAATCTTCGCCAGTTTTTGCATCGACTACCGCGAAATCATCGTTTTCCAATACAAACTGTTTGACGTCGACCAACGTGATATAGCTACTGGTTTGCGTGTCGTACAGACGACGGTTAGGATATTTCTTGATCAGATGCTGTGTTGATTTTTTTGCGCTATTCATTGAGATCTCAGTTAAACACTTCGATATCCTGCCACTTGCTGAGGATCACTCGTCAAAGCAGCACAGACTATTCACGCAAACATGATTTCTTGTTCTGGCACGACCAAAACAGCTTTCATGTTTGTCCCCTTTTTATTTGCATCTTATATTCTGCAGCCTGCAAAAGATATGCCCATCGAAATCTTGCGACTCGGATGGGCATATTTTACCGCACTGCAGAAGAAAGACAGCAATCAGGGAGGCTAAAAAGCCAATTTAAAAAATTTATTCTAATTCCCGGCAGTTTCTAAGAACCTGTTTAGGATCTGTAGCGAGCGAGCGTCAGCGAGGTGAAGAGTAACGCAAAAAGCGGAATGTACACTAGTACATGAGCATTTTGAGCAACACATGAGCCTCGACCACGCACGCGCAGTAAGATCGGAAACAGGTTCTGAAGGATGGCGGTGATTAGCCCATATGCAAACCACCATTGATGGAGAAGTCTGAGCCAGTAGCATAACCACCTTCATCAGATGCAATCCAGGCAACAATAGAAGCAATTTCTTCAGGCTCAGCCAGACGCTTGACGGGGATACCAGCAACAATTTTTTCCAATACATCAGGACGTATAGCCTTGACCATGTCAGTACCAACATAGCCTGGGGAAACCGTATTGACAGTCACACCCTTGGTCGCCACTTCCTGCGCCAGAGCCATGGAGAATCCATGAATGCCAGCTTTAGCAGTAGAGTAATTAGTTTGCCCAAACTGACCTTTTTGACCATTAACGGAGGAAATATTGATGATACGACCCCAACCGCGGTCTACCATACCATCGATGACTTGCTTGGTGACGTTGAACAGAGAATTCAGATTGGTATCCATGACTGCATCCCAATCTGCCTTGCTCATCTTGCGGAACTGGCCGTCACGGGTGATACCAGCATTATTCACCAACACATCGACTTCACCAATTTCTGCCCTGACTTTTTCAAAAGCTGCTCTGGTTGACTCCCAATCCGACACATTTCCTTCAGAAGCGTGAATATCCAGGCCTTCAGCACGCATATCTGCCAGCCATTTATCTTTACGGGCTGAATTAGGGCCACAACCAGCAACTACTGTATAACCATCTCTGCACAAACGTCTGCAAATTGGAGTTCCAATACCACCCATACCACCAGTTACATAAGCAACACGTTTTGACATATTTGTTCTCCTAATTGAAATTTTTATTACTTAACAACAAACCTTCAATCTGCTCTTACCTTCACGTAACGCCCTGGTGCAGCTTCAATCGCCGGGAAATCTGCATTACCAGGGATCGTTGGTATTTTTACCATTTTACCACCATGTTCCGCCAAAAAGGCCGACCATTCTGGCCACCAGCTACCTGGGTGTTCGGTAGCGCTTGCCAGCCAACTTTCTGAATCCAGGCCAGTTTGCTCATTGGTCCAGTAACTTCTTTTTTTCTTGGCCGGAGGATTGACCACACCAGCGATATGGCCAGAAGCACCCAGTACAAAACGGTTCCTGTTTTTATGACGGGGATTTAGCAAAGCCGTGGAAGCGTAAGCTGCCTGCCAAGGGACAATATGATCTTCACGGGAACCATAGACAAAGCAAGGCGCGTCTATTTTGCCAAGATCAACCTTGCTGCCTGCCACTGTCAACGCACCTGGCTGCTTGAGCTTGTTTTCCAGATAGGTATTGCGCAGATACCAGCAAAACATGGGGCCAGGCAAGTTGGTGCTATCCGCATTCCAATACAAGAGATCAAATGGTGGCGGTGCTTCACCCTTGAGGTAATTTGACTGAACATAATTCCAGACCAAGTCATTCGCTCGCAGGCTGGAGAACGTACTAGCCAGGTCTTTACCAGGCAAAATCCCGCGGCTACCTATTGTTTGCTCACGCATCTTGACTTGCATTTCGTCGACGAACACATCCAGCACACCAGTCTGTGTAAAGTCGAGCAAAGTGGTCAATAATGTCAAGCTACTGGCCGGATGTTCGCCACGTGCCGCCAATACTGACAAGGCTGTAGAAACAATCGTGCCGCCTACGCAAAAGCCGAATGTATTGATCTTGTCTTGCTTGCTGATCTTTTGCACGACCTTGATAGCCTGTATGGCACCATCTTCGATATAGTCATTCCAGCTGACTTCAGCCATGCTTTCGTCCGGATTTGCCCATGACACCAGGAAAACTGTATGCCCCTGATCAACTGCATAACGCACAACCGAGTTCTCAGGTTGCAAATCCAGGATATAGAATTTATTGATGCAAGGTGGCACCATCAGCAACGGGCGCTGATGAACAGTCTTGGTGGTTGGCTGATATTGAATCAATTGGAACAAACGGTTTTCATACACCACCGTGCCAGCTGAGGTAGCGACATTCTTACCGACTTCAAAGGCAGATTCATCTGTCTGGGAAATACGACCTTTTTGCATGTCGGCCAGCATTTGGGTAATGCCCTTGGCCAGGCTCTCGCCTTTACTCTCTATCAGTTTGCTTTGCGCTTCTGGATTGGTGACAAGAAAATTAGCCGGCGACATGGCATCAATCATTTGCTGCACTGCAAAACCGATTTTCTGTTTTGTCTTGATTGGCGCCTGAACAGACTCAGCCATGGCCATCAAAAATCGCGCATTCAAAAGATAAGAAGCCGCACTATAAGAGTGCATGGCATGGTTATGCCAGTCCGGGGCAGAAAAACGCCTGTCATTCAAATCAGGAATTTTGGATATGGCAAAGTCTTGCCATAGCTTGCCAAACTCTTGCATATACTCCGTTTGCAAGCGCGTCATTGTGGCTTGGTCTATCTGCGCCCCCAAATCCTTCAGCATGTCTGCCGCCGGCATAGGGTTCATCGTTGCGGCAGGTTTCATCCACTCCTGCCATTTATCTTGATTCACTAGCTGTGACATCCACTCGGAGTACATAGCTTGAGGATCGAAAGTCTTCATGCGTGCCTCCTGATTTTCGCGTATCGTTTCGAAATAATTTTAAGCTTTCTTTCCCTGATTAATGAGGCCGCAATACAATTCCCGTTATTGCAAATGCCCACCCAATACTCACAATAATAATTAAGGTCTTTTTATGTATATCGTCGCAATCGCCTGGATTTATGTCGTACTGATGATGTCAATCACAGAGCACTCTGTTATTGCAGGCATCATGACTTTCCTCTTGTATTGCGTTTTTCCTTTAACAATAGTTTTATACCTGATGCGTACACCACAGCGCAAGCGTGAACAACGGGAAAAACAAGCTGCACTGCAAAAACAATCTGGAACTCCAACAGTTTCAGGTGACCATCAACAAGCAGAAACAAAAGCAGATTAATCCAAACATTTTGTTAATTTGGTGCTATCCAGATCAGGCTGGCCATTCTTCCGGTAACTCTGTCACGGCGATAAGAATAAAATTCCGCAACTTCGGTCACCGTACAGCGGTCACCACCAGCAACCTGACTAAGGCCTATGTCATTGAGCAATTTTCTTGCCAGCCCATACAGATCAGCCAGATATTTTTCCGAACCATCCTGGCTGGCTTTCGCTTCAAAATAAGCCTGCACATCAGGAACCTGCGCAGCAAAAACATCCAATACATCGCGCCCAACCTCAAATTCTTGCGGCCCTATCGCCGGACCAAGCCAGGCGATAATTTCTTGCGCACCCTTGGCACGCATGGCTGTCACAGTATTTTGCAACACTCCTGATGCCAAACCACGCCAGCCCGCATGCGCTGCTGCAACCACCTTGCCAGAAACGTCAGTGAATAAGACGGGTAAACAATCCGCAGTTAACACTGCGCAGACCTGGCCAACTTGCGTACTGAGCACGGCATCGCCGATATTGCCAGCAGCGAGATCAGCCGCATCAAGTATTATATTGCCATGCACTTGTGATAAGAATATGACATCTGAAGGCAATAGCAGATTTAATTTATCCCGATTATGTTTTACTGCGACCGGGTTGTCGTTGACATGGTCACCGAGATTGAGGCCAGCGCTGCCGGCCGCTTCTCCATAGGGACCATTGCTGAACCCGCCGTGACGGGTAGTGGTGAACGCCCGCACGGCGGCGGGCGCATGCTGCCAGTTGGGCAGCACTACCGGGAAAGGAGCAAGTGCAGTTAGGACCTTGCTGTCCGATTTCATACTGTCTGTATGCCAGCCTGCAGCAGCAATGCTGCGAAGTCATCAGCCAATGGGATTTCCCACTCCACATGCTCACCTGTGGTCGGGTGCGTCAAACCCAGCTTGCGCGCTTGCAATGCCTGGCGATTAAAGAAACGCGCCAGATGCTGCTTGCCATACAAAGGATCGCCAACCAAAGGAAAACCTAATGACAACATATGCACACGTATCTGATGAGTGCGACCAGTTTCGAGTTGGCAGGCCACCAGACTGACAGGAAATTTTTCCAGCATACCAGCTGCTACACGCTGGAAATGCGTGACTGCTGGTTTGGCGAGCATGCTTTGTGAAACTGCCATCTTGATGCGATCACGCGGATGTCTGGCCATAGGCGCATCTACTGTACCTGACAAATTAGGTGTACCCCATACCAGCGCATTATATTCACGTTTGACTGTCCTGTCCTGCAACTGGCGCACCAGTTCAGTATGGGCAATCAGGGTTTTTGCGACGACCATCAGGCCCGAGGTATCTTTATCCAGCCTATGGACGATGCCGGCACGCGGCACGCCCAGCAAAGCAGGCCAGCGATACAGTAAGCCATTCAGCAAAGTACCTGACCAGTTACCAGCTGCCGGGTGCACTACCATATCAGCCGGTTTATTGATGACCAGAATGTCATCATCTTCATACACCACGTTCAAAGCGATGTCTTCAGGCGCATAAGCACCTTCGTCAGGCGCTGCTTGCGGCTCAATAATGATTTTTTCATCACCCAACATGGTCATTTTGCCACGACCTGGTTTGCCATCAACACTGACAAAGCCTGCCTCTATCCATTGCTGGATGCGACTTCTGGAATATTGGGGAACCAGTTTGGACAAAGTCTTGTCCAAACGCTCACCACAGGCTTCTGATGTGAGCTTTAATTCTATGTTTTCGACTACCGGCGAAAAAACTTCGTCCGCTTCGGCGCTATCATTCAGCTCTTCAAATTCAGTCTCCAGGTCGGAATCTGACAAAATCACTGTAGTAGTTTGTTTCACATTTTTTGCCATCGGCTATAATCCGTAAATTGTTTTCATGCTCACGCACAAATTTATGCACATTAAATCTTTGAAATTGCTGGTTCTGGCTGTTGCCGCGTCCTTAAGTTTAAGCGGCTGCGGGGTGTTTGGCGAAAAAGGCGATGAGACCAGAACCTGGTCAGCATCAAAATTATACGCTGAAGCAAAAGACGAAATGTCTAGTGGGAGCTATGAAAGAGCAGTTCAGTACTTTGAAAAGCTGGAATCTCGCTTTCCTTTTGGTACGTATGCACAACAAGCTCAAATGGAAACTGCCTACGCTTATTACAAGCAAGGCGATCAAGCCCAGGCATTGGCGGCAGTTGAACGTTTCATCAAGTTGCACCCAAATCATAGCCACGTAGACTATATGTACTATTTGCGCGGCGTCATCAATTTCAATGACCAGGTCGGTTTATTGAATTTCTTGGCCAATCAGGATATTACTGAACGCGACCCAAAAGCCTCCCGCGACTCTTTTGACGCCTTCAAACAACTGGCAACCCAGTTCCCAGACAGTAAGTATACGCCAGACGCGATCTTGCGCATGAAATATCTGGTGAATGCCCTGGCACAATACGACGTGCACGTGGCACGCTATTATTTGCGCCGCGGTGCCTACCTGGCAGCGGCCAACCGCGCCCAGGCAGCAATCAAGGAATATCCAGATGCACCTTCCATTGAAGAAGCGATGTTTATCCTGATACGCTCTTACGATGCCATGGGTATGACAGAGTTGCGCGATGACGCCAACAGAGTATTCCTGCAAAACTTCCCGAAAAGTGACTACCTGACAGGCAAAGGTAAGGCAAACACCGCATGGTGGAAATTCTGGTAGATCCGCAAATTTCTGCATCCACCAGCTCGACTGACGGTCTGGTGAATGTTGATTTTGCATCTTAATCTTCAATTTTTCGGCGAAATACCCAGCTGAGCTTGGTCGATTCTTCTTCGCAATAGGTATACCCCTCCTCGGAAAAGGCTTTCAAGTCTTCGACCTTGCGTATCGCATGCTGCGCACTATACTTGGCCATTAAGCCCCTGGCGCGTTTTGCATAGAAAGAAATGATTTTGTATTGACCATTCTTCCAATCCTTGAAAACTGGAGAGATCACTGGTGCGCCCAATAAAGCTGGCTTGACAGCTTTAAAGTACTCATCCGAAGCCAGATTCACCAAATTCTTGGATTTTTGTTGCTGAATAACATCACTCAATAACAAACTTATTTTATCTCCCCAAAAGGCATATAAATTTTTACCGTGAACGTTATTGAGTCTTGTTCCCATTTCCAGGCGGTATGCTTGCAAGGCATCAAACGGCCTCAACAAACCGTACAAACCAGACAAAATGCGCACATGATTTTGTAAGTACTTTAACTGTGACGCAGTCAGGCTGGCAGCATTCAGCCCCTCGTAAACGTCGCCATTAAACGCGAAAACTGCCTGCTTGCTATTTAATGGCGTCGCTTGCACCTGCCAATCGGCAAAACGTTGGACATTAAGTTGCGCCAGGGCCGGCGAAATGCCCATCAAGTCCGCCAATTGTTCGGGCTTATAGGTCCTCGTAATGGCTATCAGCTCGTTGGCTTCGTCCAAAAAATGGGGAGTGGTCACCGTTCTGGACTTTACAACTGTGTCAAAGTCCAGGCTCTTGGCTGGAGATAATACAATGAGCATAAATTGAATATAAATGACAAAAATGACCGACATCATACCTAAGCGCGTAGTGATTGACACCAATGTATGCCTGGATTTATTTGTATTCAAAGATTCCAGATGGTCTGTTTTGCTCCAGGGCCTCGGCAGTGGGCAGTTGCAGGCAATAACACGCGCAGACTGTCGCGATGAATGGATAGCTGTACTCAATTACCCCCACCTAGCGGCCAGACACGAAAACGCAACAGCGGTCACTGCAGTGTTTGATGCAAACATCAATTGTCTCTCGCCCGCTGACACCGGATGTAAACTCCCAGTCTGTAGTGACAAAGATGACCAGAAGTTCCTGGAAATTGCGCGCGACGCACAAGCAGAGGTATTGATCACCAAAGATAAGGCTTTACTCAAGCTCGCCAGAAAAATGAAGCAAGCGGGCATGTTCAGGATAGAGACTCCAGAACAATTTTTGCGAACTTACGTAAAAGAATGTGACAAAACTGCATCGTGACCAACAAAAGAATGACAAATTTTATTACTCTGAGTTATTCTTCGGTAATGTCCTGCTACTATGAACGAGAGCAAAAAGCAGTCTTGTTCATGCATTAAACTAAACCCGAATTTATTGAAATTAAATTGGGAAAATGACCGGAGTCCATGCGGAATCTTAGTATCTGAATGGCAGCTACATCAGATAATTTCTGCATACTCTCGCTGACACACCATGACATTCGTGAATGTTTTACACAATGATCAATGCGATTATGGAGAACAAAGGACTATGACCGATTCAGCAGATGATCTGGACGCATTGTTTGAGGAAATGGCCAATCAGCGCCTGGAAACCAATGTAGCCCCCGCCACTTCCGAAGAGACTCCGCCCGCCACGAGCAGCGCTTCACCATTGCAGGAAGCCCCTCCTGTCAAATTCAATCTTCATGGTGGCGATGCTGATTCAAGCCTACCAATGTTTGATCGTTTGGGTGGGCTAGTGAGAATGTTGCACGACTCCATGCGCGAGTTGGGCTATGACCGCTCCTTGTCCGATGTTGCAGAACAAATTGCAGATGCTCAGGGCAGACTCGAATATGTCGCCACCCTCACTGAGCAGGCAGCCAACAAAGTCTTGAATGCAACAGACCTTGGCATGCCAGAACAAGATGAACTGGCAAAAAAAGCCAAATCTATGGATGCGCGCTGGACAGAATTATTCGATGGCAAACTCAACGTTGAAGAATTCAAGTCTCTCGCAGCCGACTCCAAAGCCTTTGCCAACGTTGTACTGACTGCTACAGATGCTGAAAAGGCGCGCCTGTTGGACATCATGATGGCGCAGGACTTTCAGGATCTGACTGGCCAGCTAATTAAAAAAGTGGTCGCCATCAATAAACGTGTGGAACACGAGCTTGCACAGATACTCCTGGATAATGCACCATCTGATCTGAAAGAAAAAGCAGTAGAATTGATGGAAGGCCCTTCCGTCCCGAACGCAGCTTTGGAACAGGATGATGTAGATAACCTACTTGATAGTCTGGGCTTCTAATGGATGACATGCTCAAAGAATTTGTCGTCGAAGCGCTCGATCTGGCGACCAATGTAGAAGAACATCTACTGTCACTCGAGCGCAATCCCGGCGACATGAATACGCTCAATGCCGTATTCCGGTCGTTCCATACAATCAAGGGTGGCGCAGGCTTCATGAATTTGAGCGCCATGGTGTCGGCATGCCACTTGACCGAAAATCTCTTCGACGCTTTGCGCACAGGCCAAGTACCTGTCACGCCAGAAGCCATAGAAGCAGCGCTTGAAGCCAGTGGCTTTGTAGCTGACCAACTGACTGCGCTAAATAATGGTACTGAGCCGGACAAATTGTCTACCATGCCCAAGTCACTGGAAAAAATGTTGACTGATGCCATAGAAATGAAGGGTGTCAGCAAGAAACCAGCAGCAGCCAAAGCAAAAACGCCAGAAGCACCCAAAGCCGAAGTAAAAGCTGCAGCTCCGGAGGCTAAAAAAGCTGCAACCGGTGAAGTCGACTGGAATGCTTACTACCGTGCTGTGACGCCACCTGGCACCCTGCCCGAAGATGTAGTCGAGGCAGAAGCTGAGGAAGCACAGGCAGAAGACGTACATGCGCCAACACCAAGAGAAGAAACAGAAGCTGTCAAATCTTCACTCTCTGGAGGAGAAGTCAAGCAAAACGCGCCTGCCAAAGAAGAAAGCATACGTATTGATGCGGTCAAGTTGAATGTCTTGCTCGAAGTTGCAGGCGAATCTGTGCAAGCCGCCAATCAGGCCGCTGTACTTCTGGAAAAACTCTCGCAATTCAAATTTGATGGGCAAGCTGCGCCCTTGATGTCAGCTTTAACAGAGACACTGACCCGAGCATCCCGCTATTCAACCGAGTTGCAACGTGCCACACTTGCAACCCGCATGCAACCAGTGGGACGTTTGTTCCAGAAGTTCCCCAGATTGATCAGGGAACTGGCACGTGACCTCGGTAAAGAAGTAGACCTGAACATTGCTGGTGCCGAGACTGAAGTGGATCGTGTTGTCGTTGACAGCTTGTACGACCCGCTGGTGCATATGCTGCGCAATGCGCTTGATCATGGCATAGAAACCGCTGAAGAGCGCATCAATGCCAACAAGTCACCCCGCGCTACGATTTCATTGAAAGCCTGGCAGGAAGCCAGCAGCGTCATGATAGAAGTGACTGATGACGGCAAAGGCATGGATGCGCAAAGACTGCGTGATAAAGCCGTCTCCAAAGGCTTAATCAATATGCATGATGCCCGTACGGATGACGAAGCTTTCCAACTGGTGTTCTTGCCAGGCTTCTCTACCAAGGAAGTCGCATCCAGCGTATCTGGCCGCGGCGTTGGTATGGACGTGGTAAAAACCGCCGTTGAGCGCCACCGTGGCGCGATACGAATTGCCTCTCAATTGGGATCAGGTACAACCTTTCTGATCCGTCTGCCGATTGAGCTGTCTATCGTACCGACCATGCTAGTTCGCACCGATGGTGCTTCACTGGCATTGCCAATGGCGACTGTACAACGCGTCGTTGAATTGCCTGAAACCTTTGAAAGTGTGGGTGGTCAACCTGTATTGCGCGATCTCGGCCGGCCTTTACCCGTCAAGTCACTAGGCAAGATACTGGGCTATACGCCAGCATCTGAAAGAGTTGGCATTGTCATTGCCGCCCCCAGCCCATACATCCTGTCTGTAGATGCGGTAGATGGCACAGCAGATCTGGTGATCAAGCCACTAACCTGCATCAGCACACCGGGCATTACCGGCACTGCCCGTTCTGCTGAAGGTGAGCTGGTCCTGGTAATCAGCCTGTCCTTCCTGATTGATGGTTGCAAGACAAGGGAACGCATTACCGCCTGAGTTGCAGTATAAATTTAAGTAGCAAAGCACCTGATAAACGCATTTTGGCCAAATCTGTCAAAATGCGTTTATTCTTTTTATAGCCATACGGCGCCTCATGACCACTCCCCCACTCTCTCTGCAGGATTTCGTGCTGGAGAATCAGTTTGCCGATCTTCCTCCGCATTTCCATACCCATCTTTCCGCCAGCCCTATAGACAAGCCTTATCTGGTGGCAGCCAGCGCTGAAGTTGCTGCGCAATTAAACCTGGATCGGGCCAGCCTGAATTCACCTGAATTTCTTGACTATTTTTCCGGCAACCAGATCCTGCCTGGCAGCGAACCCTTGGCAGCCGTGTACTCGGGGCATCAGTTTGGTGTCTGGGCTGGTCAACTCGGTGACGGCCGCGCCTTGCTACTAGGCGGCAGGTCCCATGCTGATCAGTATCTCGAGATCCAGCTGAAAGGCGCAGGCATGACCCCCTATTCACGCATGGGTGACGGGCGTGCAGTATTGCGCTCTTCCATACGCGAATTTTTATGTTCGGAAGCAATGGCGGCGTTGAGCATCCCCACTTCACGCGCACTGTGCGTTATCGGTTCAGACCAAATGGTTTTTCGCGAAACGCCAGAAAGCAGCGCCGTCGTCGCCCGTGTAGCACCCAGCTTTGTACGCTTTGGCTCTTTTGAACATTGGTATTACAACGACAGGATGGACGACCTGCGCTTGCTTGCCGATTATGTCATTGCACAGTCTTACCCTGAACTGCTGGCAGAAAATAATCCCTACCAGGCGTTGCTTTCCACCGTCACCACACGCACGGCTGAATTGATGGCTCACTGGCAGGCTGTTGGCTTTATGCACGGGGTCATGAATACCGACAATATGTCCATCTTGGGTCAGACTTTGGACTATGGTCCTTTCGGCTTCATGGAAGCTTACGATGAAAAACACATTTGTAACCATACCGACCAGCAAGGGCGCTATTCCTACCGCATGCAACCAGCCATAGGCAACTGGAATTGCCAGGCTTTGGCGCAAGCTCTGTCCCCGCTCATAGGCAGCGTCGACGACACCAACGCTGCACTGAGCCATTATCCAGCCGTTTATCGACAGAAAGGGACAGAACTCATGCATCAAAAGTTTGGCTTAAAGACAGATCACGAAGGTGATCTGGACTTATTCGCCAACTTTTTCACTTTGTTACAAAGTAATCATGCCGACTTTACCCTGAGTTTCCGTCATTTAAGTAAGCTTTCAAATCAGAAATCGACCAAGGATGAGCTAGTACGTGATTTGTTTTTGGATAGGGATGGCCTTGACCTGTGGCTGATTAATTACCGCGCTCGCCTGGCTATGGAACAAAGTGATGAACAGACTCGTCAAACCAGCATGTTGTCAGTCAATCCGAAATATATTTTAAGAAATTATCTTGCCCAAGTAGCGATAGAAAAAGCGCAAAAAAAGGATTTTTCAGAAGTCAGGAAATTATTGAATATTCTGGAAAACCCGTATGACGAACAAGTGGAACATGACGGCTATGCAGAATTGCCACCCGACTGGGCCAAACATCTGGAAGTCAGCTGTTCATCCTGATATGAAAAAGAAATGCAGAGAAAATTATGAGTAAAATCGTCAAATCGGATGCCGAATGGAAAGCGCAGCTCAGCTCCATGGAGTATGAAGTCACCCGGCATGCAGCTACCGAACGTGCTTTCAGTGGGAAATTTTGGGACCACCATGAGGTCGGAACCTACACCTGCGTCTGTTGCAGCACCCCCTTATTCACCTCAGATGCCAAGTTTGATTCTGGCTGCGGATGGCCAAGTTACTTCAAAGCAATTAATCCAGCCTATGTGCGTGAGAAAATTGATACATCTCATGGCATGACGCGCACTGAGATATTGTGTAATATCTGCGACGCCCATCTGGGACATGTATTCCCGGATGGACCACCACCTACGAGATTGCGGTATTGCATCAATTCCGCCTCCTTGAAATTTGACCCTGCAACCTAATTGTCTGTAAATGAAATTTCTCTTTGACATGTTTCCGGTAGTTTTATTTTTTGTCACCTTTAAATGGGGTGAGAGAAATCCTGCTACTGCACAATCCCTGGTATCCGATTATTTTTCCAGCGTAGTATCAGGAGGCGTAACAAGCGCCGAACTGGCCCCTATATTGTTGGCAACAGCGCTTACTCTGGTCGCATCCATATGCCAGATTGGCTACCTGGTCGTGCGTCGTAAAAAAGTCGATGCCATGTTGTGGATCTCCTTCATCATCATCATGGTGTTTGGTGGCGCGACCCTGTATTTCCAGAGCGAAGCCTTCATTAAATGGAAGCCCACCGTGCTGTACTGGTGTTACTTTGGTGCTTTTGCCCTGGCTCAGCTTGTTTTCAAGAAAAACCTGATTCAAATGGCAATGGGCGAGCAAATCAAACTGCCTGAGCAAATCTGGACACGCCTCAGCTATGCCTGGATGCTTTTCTTCTTGCTCATGGGATTCGTCAATCTGTATGTAGCGTTTAATTTCTCTACGGACACCTGGGCGAACTTCAAACTACTTGCTGTTGTTGCCATCATGCCAGCATTTATCATCATCCAAAGCCTGTTTTTAGCTAAATACATGGAAGAACCAGCACAATGACACGTCAGGAGAAAATATTAGCGCGCCTGACGGAAACCTTGCAGCCTGCGCAATGTCAACTAACAGATGACTCCGAAGCACATCGCGGCCATGCTGGTGCTGCAGGTGGCGCAGGTCATTACAGTGTAAGAATAGTTTGTCAGCAATTTGACGGATTAAACCGTATTTCCCGCCATCGACTAGTGTATGATGCCGTTGGCGATATGATGCAAACGGAAATTCATGCCCTCAATATTGTGGCATTAAGTCCGTCAGAGATAGCGACCTAAGCAGTTTATTTATAATCCGTTTTTTTTATTTTGTTATTTAGGAACAGACAATGACTTTTAAACCTGCTCATTTGCTGGTAGTACTTCTTGCAACTGCCCTCCCTGCAATGGCTCAAAATCTGGCTACGGTCAATGGCAAAGCAATCCCCGCCAGCCGCCTTGAAATATTAGTCAAACAAGTAACTGCTCAAGGACAACAGCAAGACAGCCCGCAATTGCGCGCCATGTTGAAGCAGGAACTGATTAACCGCGAAGTATTGATACAAGAAGCGGAAAAATCAGGATTAGCAAATAACGCTGAAGTAAAGCAAGCCATCGAAGCAAGCCGTCAATCCATACTGGTGCGCGCGCTGATGATAGAGCAATTGAAAAAGAGCCCTGTTAGCGATGCAGAAGTACAAGCCGAGTATGACAAGTTGAAAGCACAGGCTGGCGATAAAGAATATCACCTGTACCATATCTTGCTGGAGAAAGAAGATGACGCCAAAGCCGTTATCTCCAAACTGAAAGCCGGTGCCAAGTTCGAAGAACTTGCCAAGCAATCAAAAGATGCTGGCTCTGCTTCCAAAGGCGGCGACTTGGAATGGTCGACTCCTAATAACTGGGATCCAACTTTTGCAACAGCTGTAAAAGCCCTGCAAAAAGGTCAATTCACTGAAACACCTGTGAAATCCCAAGCTGGCTTCCATATCATCAAACTGGATGATACCCGTACTGCAAAGTTTCCTACCGTAGAAGAAGTCAAACCTCAGTTTGTAGAAGGTTTGCAGCAGCAGCGCGTCCAGGCATATCAGCAAGCACTGATCAAAAAAGCCAAGATACAGTAATTCCATCTAGCTCTGCTTGATAAAAAAGAGGTGCACATGCACCTCTTTTTTGCCTTCCACACCATGCTATTGGTATTTGCCAATAATGCTGATCAACTTGCCATTACGCTGCAACTCAGCCAGCCCCTTATCTAATTGCTCGATGATTTGTGTCGCCTGTGGATGCTCTTTGCTGACGCCGAAATGCAAAGGGTACTTTTCTGTCTGCGGCAGACTGAGTATTTTATAAGTACTCATATCCAGAGGCAAAAGGCTCAGGCGCGCAAATCCCCACAATACTTCCTGCATATCCACCACGATGTCGCAATGGCCGCGCTCTATCTTGCGCATCAGACTAGTATAACTGGTCGCCCCACTCTCAATCGCCGATGCGGGCAGTTTAGTGTAAAAAGTGGATGAGCCGTGCAACGAACATACTTTGTATTTTTCCAGATCACTGAGCGCTTGCAGGGGTGGCTGCGGGAAGCGCCTGGCAGAATACAGGTAGGACGGTGTGAGGCTGTGATAACTACGAGAAAAGAGGTAAATCTTCTCGCGTTCGGGATTCTTGAATATCGACATTACGATATCAAAACCCTCACGTGCCTGCACTTCAAACAGGCAACGCGCCCAGGGTCTGAGCTCTATCTTGGGATCGGCAAAGATACTTCGCATCACATCGGCGGACAGCCCCTCAACAGCCGCCCCAGCCACCTTGACATAAGACATGGGTGGCCAGTTACCGTCACCACCGCAGGCACGCAAACGCTCTGCTGCTGCAGTAGCATGCAAGGCAAACAACAACGTAAAGAATAACAAATATTGCATTTATCTAGAGAAGTTTCCCTGACGATTCATTATAGGGAAAGCTGCGCCTCCCAACGCATTCATATTAATCCAAATGTAAAGCAACTTCACAAGACATGGATTAAATAAAACGGGCGAAATCATTTCCATGATTTCGCCCTGTAGTCTGCGCCTTCAAAAACCTAACTAACAAATACCCGTGCATTACGGAACATGCGCATCCACGGAGAATCTTCGCCCCAACCATCTGGATGCCATGAATGCAACACGGAGCGGAACACACGTTCTGCATGCGGCATCAACACGGTAAAGCGACCGTCTTCATTGGTGACCGATGTAATGCCCTGCGGCGAACCATTTGGATTGTAAGGATAAGCTTCCGTTGCCAGGCCAGCATTATTAATAAAGCGCATGGCAACCTGTGCCCTGGCAATATCACCCGTCGTTGAGAAGTCAGCAAAACCTTCGCCATGGGCAATCGCGATAGGTGTTTGAGTGCCAGCCATACCTTGGAAGAAGATGGAAGCAGACTCAGCCACCTCCACCATGGCAAAACGGCCCTCGAATTGTTCAGACTTATTCTTGGTGAATTTGGGCCAAGCATGCGCACCAGGGATGATGGATTTCAGATTACTCATCATCTGGCAACCATTACAGATACCCAAGCCAAAAGTATCGTCGCGATGGAAAAATTGCGAGAACTGATCAGACATCATGGCATTGAACAGAATAGTTTTTGCCCAGCCTTCACCTGCCCCAAGTACGTCACCATAAGAGAAGCCACCAACTGCGATCAGGCCCTTGAAGTCAGCCAGTTTTGCGCGACCAGCAATCAGGTCACTCATGTGTACATCTACGGCTTCAAAGCCTGACTTGTGCATGACATAGGCAGTTTCAATGTGCGAGTTCACACCCTGCTCACGCAAGATGGCGACCTTGGGACGCACGCCAGTGGCAATGAACGGCGCGGCCACGTCTTGCTGAGGATCGAAACTCAATTTAGGCTGCATGCCTCGGTCATTTGCATCAACGATGCGCGCATATTCAGCATCTGCACCAGCAGGATTATCGCGCAGGCGAGCGATTTGCCAACTGGTTTTACTCCACAACTGGTGCAAGGCAGTTCTTGGTTGAGTATAGATTTGCTTGGCATCGCGGGTAAATTCGATGACACCGCTATTGTTTGGCTTGCCGATGATATGGCTGCAGGCACCAAGATTAAAGCTGCGCAAGACGTCCATGACTTCTGAACGTTGTTCAGTGCGCACTTGTATCACGGCACCCAGCTCTTCATTGAACAAGGCCCGCAATGTCATGTCATTACGACGTTCAGATACCTGGCTGGCCCAGTTCTTGGCATCACCCTGGTCTGCCGCATGCTCGCTATCCATGGTCAGGATATCGAGATTGACGGACAAGCCAGCGCGACCAGCAAAAGCCATTTCACACAGACTGGCGTACAGGCCACCGTCAGAGCGGTCATGGTAAGCCAGCAATTTGTCTTCGCTATTCAACTGCTGGATAGCAGCAAAGAAAGCTTTGAGGTCTTCTGCACTATCAACATCAGGTGCTTCATTCCCAAGTTGCTGCATGACTTGCGCGAAGCAGGAAGCGCCCAAGCGATTCTTGCCACGTCCCAGGTCAATCAGAATCAGGCTGGTATCGCCCTGGTCCAGCCGTATTTGCGGCGTCAATGACTTGCGCACGTCATAGACTGGCGAGAAAGCAGAAATAATCAGCGATACTGGCGAAGTCACCGCCTTACTTTCTCCTTCATCCTTCCAGGTAGTACGCATGGACAGAGAATCTTTACCGACCGGGATACTGATGCCCAGTGCCGGACATAATTCCATGCCGACTGCTTTTACAGTATCAAACAAGGCAGCATCCTGGCCAGGCTGGCCGCAGGCCGCCATCCAGTTGGCCGACAATTTGATGTCCGAAATATCCTTGATTGGTGCAGCGGCGATATTGGTGATTGCTTCACCGACTGCCATACGGCCCGATGCCGCAGCATCAATCACGGCCAGCGGTGTACGCTCACCCATGGACATTGCTTCACCCAGATAGCCTTCCAGGCTCATGGTCGTCACGGCACAATCTGCTACTGGCACTTGCCATGGCCCCACCATCTGGTCACGCACTGAAGTCGCACCAACTGTGCGGTCACCAATGGTGATCAGGAAGGACTTGTCCGCAACTGTGGGCAGGCTCAGCACGCGTTCAGCAGCAACTTGCAGATCGATGCCTGTCAAATCAATTTTAGGGAAGTCATTGCTGACATGGGTAACATCCCTATGCATCTTGGGTGGTTTGCCCAGCAAGACATTCATAGGCATATCCACCGGTGAGGTGTCGTTTAGCGGATCGATGACGCGCAACTGGCGTTCTTCAGTCGCGGTACCAACCACGGCAAACGGGCAACGCTCACGTTCGCAGAAATGGCGGAACAGCTCCAGGCTTTCCGGTGCAATACCCAGGACATATCGCTCCTGCGATTCATTGCTCCAGATTTCTTTCGGGGCCATGCCGCTTTCTTCCAGCGGCACTTTGCGCAAATCAAACAAGGCGCCACGTTTGGCATCATTAGTGATTTCCGGGAAGGCATTCGACAGGCCGCCGGCACCTACGTCATGAATGGACAAGACAGGATTATCATCGCCCAACTGCCAGCAGGAATTGATGACCTCCTGAGCACGACGCTCCATCTCAGGATTACCACGTTGCACAGAATCAAAATCCAGATCCGCCGTGTTAGTACCTGTCGCCATTGAAGAAGCCGCACTACCGCCCATGCCTATGCGCATGCCGGGGCCACCCAGTTGTATCAACAGACTGCCTACTGGCAAATCATTCTTTTTGGTGTGCCTGTCCGAAATATTGCCGATACCACCAGCAATCATGATGGGCTTATGATAGCCATACACCGTGCCACCGACGTTTTGCTCGAAGGTCCGGAAATAACCACCAAGAACAGGACGACCAAATTCATTATTGAAAGCCGCGCCACCCAAAGGGCCCTCTATCATGATTTGTAGCGGTGAAGCAATGCGGTCTGGCTTGCCGTAGGCATTCGCATCGACTTTTGCAGTCAAGCTGTCACCAGCATTTTCCCAGGCCTGGCGTGCGCCTGGCAACATCAGGTTGGATACAGTAAAGCCGGTCAGGCCCGCTTTTGGACGGGCACCACGACCGGTCGCACCCTCATCGCGAATTTCACCACCAGCGCCAGTAGAAGCGCCTGGGAATGGAGAAATGGCGGTTGGGTGATTATGCGTTTCCACCTTCATCAGGGTATGCGTCAGTTCTTCTGTGACCTGATAGACCTGACCCTTACCAGAAGGGAAGAAACGATTGACCACCGCACCTTCCATGATGGAAGAATTATCGCTATAGGCAACGATGGTGCCCTTAGGTTGAAGCTCGTGGGTATTCTTGATCATCTGGAACAGGGATTTATCCTGTTTCTGACCATCGATAGTCCAGTCTGCATTGAAAATCTTGTGACGGCAATGTTCGCTGTTTGCTTGGGCAAACATCATCAGTTCAACGTCAGTAGGATTACGTTTCGCTATGGTGAAGGCATCAACCAGATAATCGATCTCATCATCAGATAAGGCCAGACCCAGTTCAGTATTGGCTTGCAACAGGGCAGCCTTGCCACCTTGCAATACATCAACATGCTCCAGATCTTTAGCAACCAGTTCAGAGAACAGCGCCTGTGCTTGCTGCGCATCGGACAGCACCATTTCTGTCATGCGATCATGCAAAAGTGCGGCTACTTGCTCACGACTGCCATCAGCGAGTTTCTTGGCACCACCGAGCAATCCAGTCTTTACCTGCACATAGTAGATAATGCCGCGTTCGAGACGATGGATATGCGTCATACCGCAATTGTGGACGATATCTGTGGCCTTGCTGGCCCATGGAGAGATCGTGCCAAAGCGCGGAATGACAACAAACACATCCCCTTCACTACTAGCGGCAAATGCATCGCCATACACCAGCAAAGCATTCAGGCGATCAGCGTCTTCCTTGACCAGTTCAGATGTAGTATCGACAAAATGAACATAGCGACCACTGACGCCAACAATATTGGCATCGACAGCTTGTAAGCGAGAAAGAAGACCGGAGGTACGAAAAGCAGACAGGGCGTTGGAGCCTGGCAATATCAACATGGTGAGCGAGGTAGTTGAGGCAATGTACACAAAACCTGCCGTGCACAAGTGCTGGTTGGATCAGAAAGCGTGATTATACCTTGATGACCTACCCGACTCCAGACGCCAGCAGGAAGAAATTGTCTTGTCAGCCAAACTCAATTCATAAACAGGGTGCTACGACCAATTTTTTTACTGTTTTTGAATTTTGATACATATTTTTTATCAATAAAACTAGGCATATCCTCGTCTAGCACAATCAGGCTAACCAATTGTTGGTCTGTAATCTTGTCGAAAATCATGTCTGAAATAACAATATTATTTTTGTGCAATTTATTACCCCAGAACAAATCACTACTTCGACTTTCAACTACCCTCACTGGCTGCCTCAAATAAAATGGCAGAGAAGACTGATGTTCAAAGACTCTAAACAAAAACACTTCGCGCTTGATTTTCATTGCAGACAATTCCGCTACCAGGGGTTGGGTCGATGTCCATTGCGCTGCCGCCTGCAGGACACCAATCAATCCAACCAGAATCAGCGCAGGCAATGCCGCAAAAGGGAAAATCCCTAAGCGTGGCAAACGCCACACGATAAGCGCGACGCATAGACTTACTATGCACGCAGAAATCATAAATGCCTGAAAAAATTGCATGCTTTGCATACCGAAGACAAGCAAAGAAGAAAATTGAGACGTACCTTGCTTGCTTGCCAGCCAGGCGAGCGCCCCAAACAATAGCGCCATGACCAAGCCAACCAGCCCCCTGCCCCATGCTCGCCCAAATTGCCTGTCTTCCAGGGCTATTGCAAGTTGCAGGGCGACGAGAGGCATGACTACGACGAGGTAGTAGTTCGCTTTGGCACTGGATACAGAAAAGAACAGCACTGGCATGATCCATGCACATGCCAGGAAAATATGCAGCATTCTTTGACATGGATTCCTGGTTTTGACAAACAAAAGCACCGGCAAAAAGAAAGACCAGGGAAAAAGATAAATCACCATCCGAGGCAAGTAATACCACCAGGCACCAGCATAATAATCATGCGGCTCACGCTTACCCAAAAAACGCAGCACATGTTCATTGATAAAATAAAACCAGGCAAATATAGGCTCAGCTAGTATCGCAGCAATATGCCAGGGCAAGGCTATCAGCAAGAAAATACCTAGTGCCTTAGGATTAAACCAGGCAATAATTCTTTTTAGAAAATCTGACACCGAACTGGAAAACAGCGCGGTGTAGGTGAAGGTGACGGCAACAAATAAAATAATCGCCACAAAACCCTTGGCCAACAACGCAAAAGCTAGCAAGCCCAAAGACCAATTGAGTTTTTCCCTGGCCCCCGATCGACTAAATAAATAGCCATTCATCACAGCGCCCGTAAAAAACACTGTCAAGAGCATATCGAACATCAGGGTGCGCGACATGGCCATGACGCCAAAGCCAGTAATAAACATTAATGCAGCTAGTCTGGCAGCAGTAACCCGCTCAATCTGCCGACCAAACCATAGAATCATAGCCACACATGAGAGTGCTGAAAATGCTGGTACTAGTCGGGCAGACCATTCATTTTCACCAAAAATAGCAAAGGAAATCGCTGTCAACCAATATAACAGGGGTGGCTTCTCCATATACGCCAAGCCATTAAGATGAGGGATGATCCAATGGCGCCAATCCCCTGAAGCCAGCATTTCCCTTGGAATTTCCGCGTAAAGACCTTCATTATTATCCAGTATAGGGTAACAGCCCAGACCATAAGCCAAAAAGAAGAACGTCACTGACCACACCAGCCAGACCGGTATGCTTGTTTGATGCACTTCAATTTCAGCTTGTACAGCACTCATGTTGGTAAAGAATGATTCCCTAAGGACAATTCAAAGAGAGAATTGGCGAATTTTTTTCAAGTAGCGAACTGTATCCATTCTTGATGAATAAAGCAAAAAAAAGACAAGCAATATGCTTGTCTTTTTGGAGGTGTACAGTTTATTCAGGCTACGGATGCAACATTTTTTGCCCACACCAAGGCCGCCATGTGTGCCGCATTCAGGTCCGGTGGAGTAATCTTCAAAGATTCAGCCAAAGAACCAACCAACATGCTATTCAATTCACATGCCTCAGCCAGCGCCAGGAATGGGCCGTAAGTGCCGCCGCGAGATATTAGCGCCTCGGTAACAACCTCAGGCAATTGTATGGATGACAGCACTTCTTCCATAGGAATGCCCAAGAGCCTGTCCAACAAAGAGAACATGCCCGCCACAAACAGATTTTCCGCTTCACTCTTGGACATTTTGCTTTGCCCCAGAATCTCGGCAAGACGACCACGAACGATGGCAGTCTCCAACAATACCGGGGAATAACCACTGGTACTGGCAGTAGCCAACAACAGTGTCAGCCATCGATACAAGGGACTATAGCCCAGCATCTGGACCGCATGCTTCAAGGATTGCACTTCAGAACGCAAACCAAAACCAGCAGAATTAATGTAGCGCAAAAGCTTATACGCCAGAGTCGCATCGCGCTTGACTACTGCTTCTAGCTGCTGGATGTCCGCATTTTTTCTAACCATTTCCATTAATTGCAAAATAGTCGTTTGCGAGGTATTTAAAGTTTTGGGTGCAGTGCTTGGCCTTGGTGTCAAATGCAGTTTACCGACAAAGCTATCCAGTCCCAATGCTGAGCAAGCGTCAAAATCCTGCCAGGCAGTGATATCGCGCGCCACCATACGGACAGTTGACTGCTTCAAAGCTGCATACACCTTGGCCTGAGATGCAAAATTGGACGCGTTCAATTTAACTTCGAGATGGGTAATTTGTGCAAAATAAGCGCGCTCCAGCGTAGTTACTTCAGCGCCGCGCAAACATATGCCATAACCAAGTTGGCGCAATTCTGTCACTGCCGCCAGTGTTTCAGGATCAGCAAAATATTTTTTATGAAGTATCAATACGGTATTCTTGGCAGGAAGAAGTTTCAAGCCCTCTGCATGCAATAACTCAGGTACCGCTTCCAGGAACAGCAGGCTATCACCGAGCAAGAAACCTTTGTCGTCATCATGCAATTGCACAGCAACAAACTCAAGCAAAGCACTCAGGCTTTCCGTGCTTGCTTCTGCATTCTGATCTGGCTGCTGCCAGGAAATTTGAAAACCAATAACTCTCTGCTTAGGATCGAGTAAGGGTTCTCTTACGATGAAGCTTTCTTCTATCATCTTAGTATTATTTATGTTGGATTAATATGATTGAAAAATTCAGCCTCCAAGGCTACCACGCAAATCATCAAGTTAATTCTGATTTAAAGCAGCCCGGAATTGCGTTGTCGATTAATGTGCGTGCCATTCAAGACGGCTCCTGCAATCTACTCAATTTACTGTCAGTTGCCATCATCAAGCACCCAATAAACCGTGCATTGAATTGCTAACAACATGATGGATGCCTGCACGGTTATTTCCATTATTTTGGCAGCAGAACCAAGGCGACAATATACATCCGGCGCTTCTCCGGCGAAATGTTTTGCCCATTTGCAAAATGGCAAAATTATTACGCAACAACCTGACGATACACCCTGTTCTGTCTGGGAGATTTTTTGCTTGAGTATCTGGATTGATACACTGACTCATTTTCCTCTCCAGGCAAAACTGATTGTCCTGCTATTTACCAAGTTTTTCGAAAATTTTGGTCAGTTTTTCATCCAGAGTGGCTGCAGTGAATGGCTTCACCACATAACCATTGGCACCCGCCTGGGCAGCAGCAATGATATTTTCTTTTTTGGCTTCAGCAGTCACCATCAATACCGGCATTTTTGATAAAGCTGGATCTGCACGGATATGCTGCAACATCGTCAGTCCATCCATGTTAGGCATATTCCAGTCTGAAATGACGAAATCGAAATCACCATTCTTGAGTTTTGCCAGTCCCATTGCACCGTCTTCGGCTTCATCGACATTGGAATATCCCAATTCTTTCAGCAAATTCCGCACTATGCGACGCATAGTAGAAAAGTCGTCGACTACTAAAAATTTGAGATTTTGATCGGCCATGAATTACTCCACTATTTCTTTAAGGACAGTTATTAGCATTATCGGACAAATTGAGATAAAACGGTGCTGAAATTACTGTAACACATTAAATTCTATCAAAACGTCACACCCTCAAGGCTCTACTGCCATGCGTTGCAAGATAATGCAGCACCTTTGCGGGCAATTCATTCAAAGGGCCAACCTCATGTGTCGCGCCAATTGCAATTGCTTCTCGCGGCATACCAAATACTACACAACTTGCCTCATCTTGGGCAAAATTGTATGCGCCGGCGTTTTTCATTTCCAGCATTCCAGCCGCACCGTCTTTACCCATACCAGTCAAAATCACCCCAACAGCATTCTTACCTGCATAAGTTGCAGCAGATCTGAACAAGACATCTACCGAAGGCCTGTGGCGATTTACCGGCTCTCCCTGGTCGAGTTGTGTCACATAGTTGGCTCCACTACGCCCCAACAACAAATGAGAATGACCTGGAGCGATGTAGGCATGACCAGGCAAGACACGCTCACCACCTGCTGCCTCAGACACTGAAATCTTGCACAAACCATCCAGACGCTTTGCAAATGAGCGCGTAAAGCCTTCCGGCATATGCTGAGTGATCAGTATTCCCGGGCAGTCAGAAGGCATCTGCACCAGGAAATTTTTTATCGCCTCAGTTCCTCCTGTAGACGCGCCAATAATAATGAGTTTCTCACTACTGGTCAGTGGATTGCGCACCTGTGGCAATACACCAACAGTTGCCTGCGAAGAACCTGCTAATGGTACACTTCTTGGCCTAATTCTGGCCTTGGAGGCGATTCTAACCTTGTCGGCAATAAGCTCAGTATATTCCCGCATGCCACTTTGTATGGACAGTTTGGGTTTGGTGACAAAGTCAACCGCCCCCAATTCCAGCGCGCGCATAGTGATCTCCGAGCCTCGCTCAGTCAAAGAAGACACCATGATGACAGGCATGGGCCGCAAGCGCATCAAACGTTCAAGGAAATCCAAACCGTCCATTTTTGGCATTTCCACATCCAAAGTCAGCACATCTGGATTAGTCTGCTTGATCAATTCGCGCGCAACCAATGGATCAGGTGCCACGCCGACCACTTCCATGTCTGGCTGACTACTGATAATCTCGCTCATGACACTTCGTATCAACGCAGAGTCATCGACAATTAATACTTTTATTTTCATTCAAAATTACTCCGTGTGCTGTCCAGATACAGACACCACACCTTAATTAACTAGAACAAATCCACTTCACCACCAACTGAAGTCGTTTTGAGCCTGCTGGCATAATCCTGCTCACGCCTTCTGAGGGTATCGTTATGTTCCACTTTGAGTTTCTTGACCAAAACCTTGCCAGTCCGAGGAAAAAAATAAACTTTGCGCGGATAAATATCATTCAAATCTTCAGCAATGACGCGCATTCTCTCTGCACGCAAATAGTCGAGCACGAATTTCGCATTGCGCTCACCGACATTGATCGCTGTAAAGCCGCGCAAGACATTGCCACCACCAAATACCTTCGCCTCCATATTTTCTCGCTTGGCACCAGCCTTTAGCAATTCATTGATCAGTACTTCCATGGCATAGGTTCCATAACGCATGGATGCTGACACTGGGTTATCTGCATCACCACCAGAATCGGGCAACATGAAGTGATTCATTCCACCCACACCAGACACACGATCGCGTATGCATGCAGAAACACAAGATCCCAAAACCGTCACGATCAGCATGTCCTTGTTGGTGAAATAAAATTCACCAGGCAATATTTTCGCAGCATCACAATCGAAAGTTCGGTCGTAATAGACGTTCGTTGCAAAATGCTCTTCACTTAGCTGGCTCATGGATTACCCTTTTGCAAATGGCGCAATGTCGGTCTGGTGCCTGAAGAATGGGATTTAGCCAGTTCATAGACCGTCTTGCCTCTCAACTTGAAATCATCCGAGACATACAGAAAATTCTCTGAATGACCCGCGAACAAGAGGCCATCCGGCTTCATCAAGGGAACAAATTTCTTCAAAATTTTGCCTTGCGTTGGCTTGTCAAAATATATCATGACATTTCGACAAAAAATTGCATCAAATTCACCGTTCAAAGGCCAATTATCTTCCAATAAGTTCAATTGCTTAAATGTGATCAAATCCCTCAATTCGGGCCGCACCCTAACCAAGCCATCTTGCGCACCTTTGCCTTTAAGAAAAAATTTGCGTGTTCTCTCTGCAGACAATTTCTCTATGCGATCCAAGTTATAGACCCCTCGCGAGGCTGTTTCGAGCACATTGGTATCTATATCCGTTGCAATGATATGGGCAGGGGGACGCAGCGTTCCAAATGCCTCACAAAGCGTCATGGCAATAGAGTAAGGCTCCTCCCCTGTCGAACTGGCTGAGCACCAGATATTTACTGTTTCATGCTTTTTTGCAATATGTTCAGCAAGGATAGGGAAATGATGCTCTTCCCTGAAAAACGAAGTCAGATTGGTTGTCAACGCATTCGTAAACGCCTCCCATTCAGACTCAATTTGATGACTTTCCAAACCATCAAGATATTCAGAAAACGAACTGATGCCCGTCGCCCGCAAACGACGCGCCAAGCGGCTATACACCATTTCCTGCTTACTATCAGCCAATGAAATGCCGGCTCTTTTATAAATCAAGTCTCTGACACGGTCAAAATCTCTTGAGTTAAATGAAAACTCTTTTGAAGTATCCGACCTGGTTTTATCGATGGATTTTGTCATTCAATGCTTTCCTAAACTTTCCCCATCCTGTTTCAGAGACGAAAGCTGATTTCAAATAAAAATCCAGACAACCAATATCTACACAGGCATTTTGCCAGACTAAAAAATATTTGCTGTTAATTAAGTTAAACTAAATCCGTGATTCACAACACTTTAATAAGCTGATGCAAGTCTTAGCAATATGAGTCAAACACCAATTTTGCATAATTACCATCATCCTGCAGCTGTCAAAACTCTTCCCAGTCGTCTTGCTTTCCTGCATCGACTGCGGGCTTACTAGCTCTGGCACCAGCACCAGAAGTACCTGCTGGCGCTGCTCTTGGCAATGCTTTTAGCTCAGATCTGGCAGGTGCAGCAGGTTTGCTCACTGCTTTGCTGACCACTGGTTTTGACTGGTGTGAGACATGCCCTCCAGCAATGTTCAGCTTGAACACGCTTACTGCCTGGGCCAGTGCGACAGCCTGTTCTTCCATGCTTTCTGCCGCAGCCGCTGCCTGTTCAACCAGGGCTGCATTCTGTTGCGTCATTTCATCCATTTGCGTAATCGCCAGATTCACTTGTTCTATACCTGAACTTTGTTCCTGGCTGGCTGCTGTGATCTCGCTCATGATGTCGGCCACATGCTGGACACTGGTGACAATTTCATCCATGGTCTTGCCAGCCTCATCTACCAGCTTACTACCCTGATCGACTTTGTCTACTGAATCACTGATGAGCGATTTGATTTCTTTCGCAGCACTGGCACTACGCTGCGCCAGGTTGCGCACTTCTGCCGCCACCACGGCAAAGCCGCGACCCTGTTCACCTGCCCTGGCGGCCTCCACTGCCGCATTCAAGGCCAGGATATTGGTCTGGAAGGCGATACCGTCAATCACGCCAATGATGTCAACAATCTTGCGAGAACTTTCCTTGATCGAACCCATGGTACTCACAACTTGACCAACCACTGCACCACCTTTGACAGCAACACCGGATGCAGAGACTACCAGCTGATTAGCCTGGCGTGCATTGTCGGCATTTTGCCTGACTGTACTGGTCAGCTCTTCCATCGAACTGGCGGTTTCTTCCAGCGAACTGGCCTGCGATTCCGTGCGACTGGACAGATCAGCATTACCAGAAGCAATCTCTTGGGATGCTACCGTGATTGTCTCTGTACCGGTCCTTACCTGCCCAACCGTGGCAGCCAAATTGTCGTTCATATTCTTCAAAGCCTGGAACAATGAAGCCACTTCATCATTACCTGTTACTGCGACCTGACTACGTAAATCTCCTTCTGCCACAGTTTCAGCCAGACTCAGGGCTTCTTGCAAGGGCTGTGTAATACTACGAGTGATGGTCCAGGCAAACAGTGCGCCTAATGCCAGAGCAGACAACAAAATGACATAAAGCCAATTAGTCAGTTTCGCGCCTGCAGCTGCAAAGGTTTCAAAAACCTGCTTCGAAGCCACATCCTGCACATCGACCAACTTATTCATTTCCTGGATTGATTTGGTGCTCAAGGGATCAATCACTGTCGCAATAATCTTTGCAGCACCTTCCGCATTAAATGCCAACGCCTGGCCAACAGCATCCTTTAATGGCTTATCTATTTCCTTATCAATTTTGGCAATATCACCAAGAATTTTCTTTTCTTCTTCACTCAAACCCAAAGAAGCAATTTTATCCTTGGCTTCTTCATATTTTTTCTTTTGCAGCTTGACCTTGGCCTCTTCTTTTTGCATTTCACCGACATCTGACTGTATGCCGATATTGCGCATGGCTATTCCGCCTTCAAACAAGGCACTTTTCATATTATTTGCCAATACCTGCTTTTGTGCGGACAGGTTCAAACCATCCGCCATTGCCTTGCGATTGTTGCCGCTAAGCGCATTAACAAATAGAATAACTGCAATCAGGCCCACCAAAATAAGTGCAAAGCCTAATCCCAGGCGGGTGCCGATTTTAAAATTTCTCAGATTCATAGCGTCTCCATTTTATTTTTTGCTAGCTACTACACCGACTCTATTTTCTTGCCAATCAATCCAGGAAAAACAGGCTCTATGCCGCGGTATCAACCAAGCCCATTTCTGGACTCGACATCAATTTATCAATGTCTACAAGTATCAACATGCGATCATCCAGCGTACCGAGACCAATCAGGAAGTCTGTGCTAAACGTTGTTCCCATTTCTGGTGCTGGCCTGACCTGCTCTGGCAACAAGGTAGTAACATCGGAAACGCTATCCACGACCATACCAACTATGCGACCCTCGATATTCAAAATAATAACGACCGTGAATTGATCGTAGGTAGGCGTACCCAAATTAAACTTAATGCGCATATCAACGACGGGAACAATAATGCCGCGCAAGTTGATAACACCCTTCAAGAAATCTGGGGCATTGGCGATGCGAGTTACTGCTTCGTAACCTCGTATTTCCTGCACCTTGAGAATGTCAATACCGTACTCTTCATTTCCCAAAGTGAAAGCAAGGAATTCATGCCCAGCAATATCGGACTTAGTTCCATCATTGGAACCATGATCACCAGCCTGTGAAATTTGCGTCATTTCTTTTTCCTCGTCTTAAATTTCTAATTCAATCTTCATCGCGCGGTGCGCAAAACAGCAGCGACATCCAAAATAAGTGCAACACCACCGTCGCCCAGAATCGTTGCACCTGAGATTCCGGGGACTTTCTTGTAATTTGATTCTATGTTTTTCACCACAACTTGCTGCTGACCTACCAGATCATCAACAAACAGCGCCGCTTTTTTTCCATCCACCTCAACAATGACAACAATGCCATCGGATGGATCAGTATATTTGGGCTGAATGTCAAAATATTCGTACAACGGCACGAGTGGCAGATACTCGTCACGGACCTTGACCACCCTGCCCTTGCCGCTGATTTCTTTAATGTCCGCCTTGGTCGGTTGCAACGATTCCATAACGAAGCCCAAAGGCAAGATATAAATCTCGTTACCAAATTTAATCGACATGCCATCAAGTATTGCCAGTGTCAAAGGCAGGGAAATCGTGATAGTTGTTCCATATCCTTTCGCCGAGCGTATATCGACTACCCCACCCATGGCAGTTATATTACGTTTGACGACATCCATGCCAACACCGCGACCTGAAACATCAGTGACAGTCTCAGCAGTAGAAAAGCCGGGAGCAAAAATCAGGAGCCAGACCTCACTATCAGTCATAGAGTCAGATACAGTCAAACCATTCTGCTTTGCCTTGGCGAGAATTTTTTCCCTGTGCAAACCACCACCGTCATCACTGACTTCAATAACAATATTGCCGCCCTGATGCACAGCAGAAAGGGATAATTTACCGGTTTCATTTTTACCAGATTGCGCCCTGGTTGCCGGCATCTCTATACCATGATCGATACTATTTCTAACCAGATGGGTAAGTGGATCAACGATGCGTTCAATCAAGCCTTTATCCAGCTCCGTCGAAGCGCCATAAGTGACAAATTCAACTTTCTTGCCAAGTTTGGTCGCCAGATCTCTGACCATGCGCGGGAAACGTGAAAACACATAATCCATAGGCATCATTCGTATGGACATGACGGCCTCTTGCAGATCACGGGTATTGCGCGTCAAATGTGCAACGCTGCTTAACAAGCGCTCATTGGCGATAGGGTCAAGATCCTGAGTACGCTGTTCCAGCATGGCCTGGGTAATCACCAGCTCACCGATCAGATTAATCAACTGATCCACTTTCTCTATACCAACCCGTATGGTTGAGGATTCTTGAGAGGCCGCAGGTTTTTCAATTTTTTTCTCGGCTTGCTGAACTTGCTTTTCAGCGGCAACAACATCCACCATTTTTTCAGCTACAGGAGCGGCTTTATTTTCTTCTGGTGGAAACATGGATTCCAGAGGTTCAAAGAATCCATATCCAAGCTCATCTTCGGTAGGCTCTGCCTTGCCAGCAGGTAAGCTGGCAATCTGTTCTTCGCTTATTTTCAGAGTATCAGGATTAAGTATGAAAGAACAAATCGAAATGATGTCATCTTTGCTTTCATTGGTGCGTAATGCCAGAACTACGTTTTTACCATTATTATCGAGCCTGGAAATCGCACCCAGCAACCCTAACTCAGACATGATGGCGACAGCATCAGCTTCAGATACTTCAGGCATTTCAATTTTAAATGCCGTTTTAAAGACGACATCGGAATGATCAAGCTCTGGGATTCGGCTATTAAAACTGGCGATAGGTGCCGATGCGGGCACCGGATCCTGTGACAGCGATTGCAGCAACATCCTGACATCAGCAACAGCATCCTGATCAACAGGGGTACCGAGCCTATGGCCATCAAGCTGCATTTTCAAAATATCTTTGGCGATGAGAAAAGCGTCGACGTGCTCCCCAGTAAGCGCCATCTCTCCCTTGCGTATTTTATCGAGCAGCGACTCCAGAATATGAGTCACTTCTGTCATGTCCGTCAGGCCAAAAGTCGAAGCTCCACCCTTGATGGAATGAGCTGCCCGGAAAATGGCATTCAAATCCTCAGGATCTGGCGAAGAGATATCGACGGCAAGTAACAATTTTTCCTTCTCGGCAAGAAGCTCTTCCGCCTCGTCGAAAAACACTTGGAAAAACTGACTCATGTCAATCGTCATTATTAAACTCCGTGATTTACATTTGTTTGCCCAAACTGCGGGCCATGAATTCAGCCAATCACTTTTTTAACCACTTCAGTCAGTTTCTGCGGATCAAATGGTTTTACCAGCCAGCCATTGGCACCAGCAGCACGACCTTTAGCCTTCATATCGTCGCTTGACTCAGTTGTCAGCATCAGGATGGGCACGCGCGCATAAGATGGCAAACCACGCAAAGACTTGATGAGAGTAAGACCATCCATTCTTGGCATGTTTTGGTCCGTCAGCACCAAATCGACTACTTGATTACGTGCTTTTTCCAGACCATCCTGACCATCAACTGCTTCAATTACCTGATATCCCGCTGCTTTTAAACTGAAAGCTACCATCTGCCTCAAGGAGCCAGAATCATCCACAGCTAAAATTGTCTTGGCCATATTTACTCCGTTATACGAATTATAGGCAGCTTCCGCTCACTGCCACTTGATTTAAAATAACTCTATGTCACCACTATCCAGATGCTTTTGATGCACTGCTTTACGTAACAAATTCTTCAGATCCGCACTTTGCTTTTCCAGGCGTAAGTTAGTTTCGCGCAGCAACGCCGTCAATTCATCAGATTCACCATCATGTTCAATATCATTACCCAACACACCTAAAGTCCCCAGCACTTCGCGCAAGCCTTCACATCTTTGCAAGGTTCGTGAAATCAATTGACTGGTCAAATCCTGAAATTGCAAGCTGGTTACTGCTGAGCTGATATGCTTGGAAATATCTTCCTGTATGACCTTGAGCCGCAACACACTTTCATCTGAAACACCGCCAGAGCTGACGATCAAATTGATTTCCTCCTGCTCACTCGATATTGCTGCATGCAGCGCCATGAAGCTGACACCCAGCTTTTCTATCGCCTCACCCAGGAGTATCGTTGTTTGCGCAAGGTCGGTCTCAACCTCCAGCAAATGTGCATTTCCATGATCAGACACACCTGATAAAAGTTGCTTAACCTGAGAACCCAACAGTTTCTTTTTGGACATCTTAAGCATCCTATCTATGCATTTTGACTTAATGATGCTGCAGTCTTACTTGTAGCTTGCTACTGCCTTGCCTGTCATTACTTCTTTCAAGGCTTGACTGAAATTTCTGCACTTGAGTCAGGTTGACTTTCGACTTCAATGGTGCCTCCGTCCTGCGATGCAGACTGCTCTGCTTTCTTATTCATGACGATAATGCTGATTCTACGATTGATAGGATTCAAAGGATCTTGCTTGTCAAAGAGTACCGAAGAAGAAAGGCCAACGACTCTTAACATCTTGGTCTCATCCATCCCCCCATAAATCAACTCACGTCTTGATGCATTGGCACGGTCAGCAGAGAGCTCCCAATTGCTGTAGCCGCGTTCGCCACTACCATACGGCGCTGCATCAGTGTGGCCAGACAAACTGATGCGATTAGGCACATCATTAAGTGCTTTGCCTATCTCATGCAAAATTTCTCTGGTATAGGGCTGTAAATCTGCCTTGGCAGAGGCAAACATAGGGCGATTTTGTTCATCGACCATTTGAATACGCAAACCATCGGTTGTAATATCCAACAACAATTGTTTCTTGTATTGCTTCAAGGTAGGATTAGACTCAATCGCCGCTTCAATTTTTGTTTTCAAGCCCTTTAACCTCTCAGCTTCAACTTTGGCCAAAGCAGCCTCTGCAGCCTGGAGATTATAAGTTTTCTTCTGTGCGTCAATATCACCTTTGCGATTTTGCCCTTCTCGTGCGCTGAGATCCTTACCACCGCCCTTGATAACACTAGAACTATCGCCACTGCCATCACCACCAGCCATTGCCACCTTCAGGGGAGTCTGGAAATACTCGGCAATGCCGTTCAAATTACCCTTGGCTGTAGACCCCAGCAACCACATCAATAAGAAGAAAGCCATCATCGCAGTGACAAAGTCAGCGTACGCAATCTTCCACGCACCACCATGATGACCACCGGCCACCTTCTTGATGCGTTTGACTATAATTGGTCGAAGTTCTTCGCTTGCCATCATCAAACCTGTTTTTATTATTTAGATTTTGATTGCTTAATATGATCTTCCAACTCCGAAAAGGTGGGCCTCTCAGTTGAATATAGCACTTTCCGCCCAAATTCCACTGCCAAAGCTGGGGCATAACCATTCAGACTGGCCAACAAAGTGACCTTGATGCATTGAAAAGTCTTGGATGACTCATCCAACTGTTGCTCCATCAAACTAGACAAAGGACCGACAAATCCATATGCCAGCAAGATACCCAGAAAGGTACCGACCAAGGCCTTCGCGATCAGAATCCCCAATTCAGCAGGCGGAATACCAACCGATTCCATCGTGTGCACAACGCCCATCACCGCAGCCACAATCCCAAAAGCAGGCAAGCCATCACCAAGCTTGGCGATGAAATGTGCAGGAACTGCACCTTCGTGATGATGCGTTTCCAACTCATTATCCATCAAGTTTTCGATCTGAAAAGCATCCATGTTCCCTGAGACCATCAGCCGCAAATAATCCGATATGAACTCCATCATATGATGATCATGAACAATTGAAGGATATTTACTGAACAGCGGGCTTTCTTCCGGACGTTCGATGTCACCTTCGATGGACATCAGGCCTTCCTTACGCACTTTGGTTAGCACATCAAACAACATGGTCATCAACTCCATGTACAAAGCTTTATTGTATTTTGAGCCTTTCAAAACGCCAGGAAGTGCTTTCAATGAAGCCTTCAGAGTTTTTGCATTATTACCCACCAGTGAAGCACCTACCGCGGCGCCACCTATCATTAACAATTCCAGTGGCTGAAACAATACAGCAACGTGTCCGCCGGACATGACGAAGCCGCCAAAGACCGAGCCAACCACAATGATATAGCCAACGATAACTAACACAGGCTTTTACTCCTTAGAGAGGATTTTTTATAATATCGACTACACTACCTCAGACCTGAAACATTCACCAGAAATGGAAGGTTAAATATTGCTTCAGGAATACATTTCACTATGATCATTATATGCGCCAGATATAGAGAGCGGGGTCATTCGCATTGCTTTTTATAGTTACATCCGCATCAATACCAGGCACTTTAAACTCATAACTCATGAACAAGGTATCCGACCGCATCTCAGACCTCACTTTCACCCACAACTCTGGCATGGCCGCTGGCGACAAATACGCGAACACCACATCAAATTCAGCGAAATCAAGTCGAAGATAGTCTTTCAAGTAAAAACCAAGTCTGGGCCCCGCCAGTTTCGCCCTGAACCAACTTACTAGCCAGGGAAAAGGCGCGATTTCGACGCCATAAAATGATTGCTGTGGCCGCAGTTTTGCGAGACTGACGGATACACCACCAAAGCCACTACCTATATCAATGAAACGCAAATCATCGCGCGCAGGTAGTTGCTCAAGAATACACGGCAATAAACTGGATTTGGAAGGAAAATATGGAACTTGCGTACGGTAAGTTGACCAAAACAACAATACCATCAGCAAAAAGATGCACAAACTAAGTGCTGGATGCAACTGAAAAACAAGAGAAGCAATAACTGCAAGCGGGAAAATAAATTGTATTAACCACCACCACCAACTCATGCCCAACATAATGCTGAGGCCAGCGGCTAAACTAGCGTGAATAGTGAGAAGAAAATAAGGAGACAGTATGCCGCCAAACCACCACTGATCAGTGACATACAACAAATAAGACAAGCCAAAAGCGAGTAACTGCAATAACAGCGCCAGAAAGACGGGCGAAGAAAAGACTCCATCACCCAATAGGAGTTTGCCTTTGCGAGTTTTCGATGATACTACCTCCAAGGCTCCTCCTGAATTTTAAGCCACCATTTCCAGCGAGACCTCAGCATCTTTTGCTTTTTTTGTTTTACCTGCCCTTGACGGGACGTGGCACAAACCACATGCATAATCATCATGCAAATCCAGACTATGTGCAACAAAATGCCCACCACATTTGCAACATTTTGCAAAACTCAGCATTTTTCCTTCAAAGAAGCGAACCAGAGTCCAGGCACGTGTCAGAGACAATACTGGCTCCTCACCCGCTGGCACTGGAAATTGCTCCAAGTATAGGCGATATGCCTTGATGACGGCCTCGATGCCAGTCACTCCCGCATGTTCGCGCAAATATTTATGAATATTCATAAACAGGGAAGAATGAATATTTGGCTGCCAGGTAACAAACCAGTCAGCAGAAAAAGGCAACATGCCTTTTGGTGGAGATACCCCCTTCAATTCCTTGTATATCTTCAGCAGACGCTCACGCGACAAGGAAGTCTCAGATTCCAGCAATTGCAATCTGGCACCCAGATTGACCAATTCAATTGCCAGTTGAATTTCGTGAGCTTCGTTTACTACGCTTTTGCTTGCCATGATTTTTCTCCGTCCGCTTCGATTCAATGCCCGACAAATTAATGGATTTCTTCAACTGGCTGACCAGCCATCAAAATCGCAGCATGGGAATGCGCAAGAGCACGTTCCTTGTTGTAATTTGTCAACATACACAAAATCGAGCTATCTTCAAAGCGGAAGCGCGCCAACATCATATTGGAGCCAGCCAATTTCAAAATCTGGGCGTTATTCAAACCTTCGATCAGGTCTGCAATTTCCTTACCGATACCCAAACGGAAAATAGCGGTCGCTTTATCAGCGCGAATCATTTGTTGTGCCAACATCAAATAACTCAAATTGGCATCCCGAATCTCGGCCATCATATCGTTCTGCGTCATTTTCTCACCCTCCAGTTTGTAATCAGCGGCATGTTTGCGTTGCCAGTGAGATACATTGTGCAGGCTGTGGAAAAGCGGCTGTATAAGCGAGAATCCGTATTTAAACCAAGAATAAAACGAAGGCATGCCGTAGGAAAATATCCTACAGGCACATTTAGACATCTACAAAACTAAATTTCGTAGAAAACTGATTTTTATTTTTCGGATCAGCAAAATTGGCCAATTCAAAAAACATCAATGAAAACAATTACTTACGTAAAAAACGAGGTTTTACTTCATCGCCTTACAATCATTAACGGCAGCACTTTAGAAAACTTTAGGGAAAATTTAAAAATATTTTCGATTTATTTTCATACCCTCGTAACGGCAACAAATTGTGAAAACTTTAGGGTTGGGATCAAAAAAAACTCAAAAAAAAATCACCTGTTTGCAACAAGTGATCTTTTTTGAGTCATTTAGATGGCTATTAAAGCTAGCAATTCTTATATTTATTGCTCTTTATGCATTTCTTTAAAAGCAATATTTACCATTATTTCCTACACAGTCGTGCGCCAGATGCATTTATCCTTGATTTGCTTATCCAGACCTGACAACAGGGCTTCATGTTCCCCCATCTCTTCATCCGTTGCCATCAAGACTGCAATCTCTCCCACTGGCATATCAAAGGTGACGACCTCCTGCTTTGGGGCGTCATCTTCCTCAATATCGATCTCAAAACTATTTTGCCCGCGCGACATTGCCAGAAAAACATCTGCCAACAATTCAGCATCCAGCAAAGCGCCATGCAATTTGCGGTGCGAGTTTGAAATTTCATAGCGGGTACAGAGTGCATCTAGAGAATTGCGCTTTCCAGGATGCAATTCCTTAGCCTGCACCAGGGTATCTACAATGCTGGGGCAATATTCAGTCAGCACTGGCAAATTCAGGCGCGTGAGCTCTGCATTCAAGAAGCCGACGTCAAAGGGTGCATTATGGATAATGATTTCCGCACCCTTGATATAGCTACAGAACTCTTCAACCACTTCGGCAAACTTGGGCTTATCGCTTAAAAACTCTGTCGTTAAGCCGTGAACTGCCAGCGCGCCTTCTTCAGAATCACGCTCAGGATTGATATAGCGATGGAAATTATTACCAGTCAGCTTACGATTAATTAATTCTACACAGCCAATTTCTATGATTCGGTCGCCATTGCGTGCATTTAAACCTGTGGTTTCGGTATCGAGGACTAGTTGCCTACGCATATTGAATATTCCTATAAGACGACAATACTTAATTTAATCAAAAACCCAGCGCAGGGAAATACATGCGCCTGGTGCAGCCTGGCAAAACCGGCTTTGCATGCCTACGCCGGCAGCAAACAGTAAATCCTGGCCTATCGAGACATAGGGTAAGCGTTCCCGCTGCCAGAATGGTATGCGCAAAGACTGAAAATGACTCTTCATGTCGCGGGTCGAACGGTTTTCTGCCAACTTTAATCGCTCTCCTCCCCTGCGTAAATGCAGGGAAAGCGCCTGCGACTGCAACCAGGATGCTTCCAGACCATGAACACTCTGGTCAAAATAAAGGCTACCAGCAAACTCAGGGAAATGAATATACGCCTGCCCCTGCCAGACAAACTCCTGCAAACGACCTTCCTCTGCCACTTCAGCTTGTTGATCTGATAAATAGACAGTGTCTTTATAGCGGTGTATGGCGATAGTATCGTGATGCACTGTAATACGTGCATCTTCACGCCCATCAAACAGCTGGCTTTGCATTTCTTGCAAGCGCGAGGTCGTTGGCATGCGCACACCAGCCCTGGAAAACCAGTAGCGGAACAAATTGTCCCTGCGTGCAGGACTCAGTGCTCGCATGGCAGCAATTGCGAGGCCAGTCTCATACGTGCAATTGACAAAATCCTGCTGAGCAACTTCCAGCAGCAAATCTTGTGCCGCCTGAAAATGGGTAGCAGAACGCGCGATGCGCTCCGAATAACCGGGTGATAAAGCTTCAAGCACCGGCATTACACTGTGGCGTATGGCATTGCGCAGATAGCGCTGGTCAGTATTGGATTCATCTTCGATGTAGTTTAAACCCTGCTGACTCGCATAAGCTTCCAGTGTGCTTCGTTTTTCGGTCAGCAGAGGCCGCCCCAGCATGACTTCATCATGGCCAAACAAATTGGGTGCACGATGACAAACATCCATACCCGACATGCCAGCTACGCCGCTGCCGCGTAACAACTGCAATAACAGAGTTTCAGCCTGGTCATCCTGATGATGAGCAGCCAGGATTAATGGAGTACCTGTATTTTTTGACATTCGCCCCAACGCCAGGTAGCGCCCCTTACGCGCAGACGCCTCCACACCATCGCCGCTATCGCGGCTAACCTGTATGCATTCAGATTGAAAGCTGATGCCAGCGGCAACACAGCTGGCCCGGCAGTGCTCGAGCCAGGCGTCGGCATTGGAACTCAGGCCGTGGTGCACATGAAAGGCAAACAGGGGGATATCGCTGCGGCGGCAGTAATTCATCGCCAGGGATAGCAAAACCGTGGAATCCAGTCCGCCGCTATAAGCTACAGCGACGCCATTTTGCAGCTTTCCTTCACAGAAATCAGCAATAATGGCATCGAGTTTTTTTGAGAATGTTTGCTCAAGACCTGAGCAATGTTGATCTGACCTCATTCAGCAAGTTTCGTTTCCTTAAACTTGCCATAGCTCAGTAATTTTTCATGGCGGGCAGTCAGTAAATCCTTGGTTTTCACGCCCTGGAATTGACGCAAAGTGTCAGCCAGTGCGCGTTTTACCAAGGCACACATCTGTTTTGGATCCCTGTGGGCGCCGCCCAAAGGTTCATTGATGATCTTGTCAATCAGGCCCATAGCTTTCAATCTGTGCGCGGTCAGACCCAGCGCTTCAGCAGCATCAGATGCGCGATCAGACGTCTTCCACAGGATAGAAGCACAACCTTCCGGAGAAATCACGGAATAAGTTGCATATTGCAACATCAATACGGCATCACCTACTGCCAGCGCCAGCGCACCACCAGAACCACCTTCACCAATAATAGTGGTGATCAGCGGCACCTTCAGCTCTGCCATAACATACAGGTTATGACCAATAGCCTCGGACTGGCCGCGCTCTTCGGCATCTATGCCTGGCCATGCGCCAGTGGTATCAACAAAAGTAAATACAGGTATATCGAATTTTTCAGCCAGCTTCATCAGGCGCATGGCCTTGCGATAGCCCTCTGGCTTGGGCATACCGAAATTGCGCATGGCACGTTCTTTGGTATCACGACCTTTTTGGTGCCCCATGACCATACATGCCTGACCATTGAACCTTGCCAGACCGCCCACGATGGATTGATCATCTGAAAAACTGCGGTCGCCATGCAACTCATGGAAATCAGTGAACATCTGATTGATGTAGTCCATCGTATATGGACGCTGAGGGTGGCGGGAGATTTGCGACACTTGCCACGGGGTCAACTTGGCGTAAATATCCTTTGTCAACATCTGGCTTTTCTTCGACAGCCTGTCTATTTCTTCAGAAATATCGACTGCGGAATCATCTTGAACAAAACGCAGTTCTTCTATTTTTGTTTCCAGTTCTGCAATTGATTGTTCAAAATTTAAAAATGTCGTTTTAGTCATCGTGCCTCCTTAACATCACACGAGTTGATAAAAAAATCCAATTTCATTCTGGCGCTGGCGCTGTGTTTAATTGAATCAAGTGTCGCTATGCTAAGCGTACAAAACAAGAATTTAGATGCCTGTTTTGCAAAATTCGTATGTTTTTATAATGGACAATTAGTCCTGACGGACCAGATTAGATATCAAAACCTGCCCTGCTGTCCAGTATTCCCCGCTTTTGGCTTGCGCCAGAGCAGTAAAAATCAGCATCCAGATACCTGTTTCCATGACACAAATCCCTATAGCCCACAACTTGCATACAAGTCACGTGACGTCACAGATTCAGTTAAAACTGAAAAATAAAGTGAAGGGAAAATGCTGTTTGTTTGTCAAACACCCATAGTCGGCAACTTATTTGATAAGATGGCGCTTTGCTTGCAAGCCAGTATAACATTGCTGCTTATATGTTCTGCCTAACCCCTATAAATCCAAGACCGAACACCATGCGCCACATTTTAAAGAATGTACTTACCGTATCCAGTCTGTCCTTGTTATTGATGTCTGCCTATGCGCGCGCTGATGAGGCCGCAGATGTTGGCAAATTACTCAGGGCTGGCCAAGTAGGTGAAGCCTTGCAGAAAGTGGATGCGGCATTAGCACAGCGCCCCAAGGATGCGCAGATGCGCTTTCTCAAGGGTTTAATACTGACAGAGCAAAACAAGTCTGCGGAAGCCATCAGCATTTTCACTAAACTGACCGACGATTATCCGGAATTGCCTGAACCTTATAATAATCTGGCAGTGCTATATGCTTCATCAGGGCAATATGACAAGGCACGTGCCGCTTTGGAAATGGCCATCAGGACCAATCCAACTTATGGCACGGCCCATGAAAACCTGGGCGATGTGTATGCCAAACTGGCAAGCCAGGCTTATGACAAGGCCTTACAGCTCGATTCTGGAAACAATACCGCCAAGCTGAAACTCACCCTGGTTAAAAATCTGGTTGGCAATACCACTGGCGGCACCAATCCTAAAGCAGCCATGGCAGCAACAGCAGCGCCAACACCTGCTGCGCCAGTCAAGACTAATTCCGCTGCTGTTGCGGCGGCAAAACCTGAAGTTGAAACCGCCAAGCCAGAACCCAAAACCAAGCCCGCGCCTGTTGCTGCCACCACTGACAAATCAGAAGAAGATGTCATGAAAGCGGTAGAAAATTGGGCCAAGGCCTGGAGCAATAAAGATACCAATGCCTATCTGGGCCATTACGCAAAAGACTTTCAACCTCCAAAGGGTGAAAGCTTCAAAGCATGGGCAGAAGAACGCCGCAACAGGATAGAAGGCAAAGGCCGCATCAACGTCAAAATTGAATCATCCAAAGTCGATGTGGATGGTAATACCGCAACCGTCAAATTCCGCCAGATTTATACATCTGATCAGTTGACTGCCAATAGCCGTAAAACCCTGCAAATGGTAAAGCAGGACGGCAAATGGCAGATCAAACAGGAGCGTGCGGGTAGCTAATGTTTTTCGCTGTCAATCCTGATATTCCGGCTGCTGGCAAAGTCGGAAAATTGCGTATTTTTGCTATTATTGTACTGACATGCCTGGCATATGCACTATCGCCAGCATTGGTCATGGCCAAGTCACGACCAAACAAGGTCGCGCCTGCTGAAATCAATCCAAATGCACCTGACCCGGATACCTTGCTCATTGAAGTCTATAAAAGCCTGGCTGCCAATAACTTGCAAAAGGCTCAAAGCAAGATAGATGCTTTGGTTGAAGCTTATCCACATTTTCAACTAGCCCATCTGATACAAGGCGATTTGTTGTTAATGCATACTCGCCCGGTACGCAATTTTGGCGTTGGCGCTTTGACCCAACCGGACAAATTGAAAGACCTCAGAGATGAAGCGGCAGCTCGACTACGTTCTTACCGTGAACGCCCAGACCCCGAGCTTATCCCTAGAGTCATCCTGCAATTGCGCGACGACCAGAAACAGGCCATTGTCGTTGATGCCAAAAAATCGCGTTTATATGTTTATGAAAATACCGGGGGCCAGCCACGTCTGGTCAACGACTTCTACATCAGCCAGGGAAAATTTGGCATCAATAAACTCAAAGAAGGTGATCAAAAAACACCCATAGGCGTGTATTACATCACCAGCCGTCTGGCTGGCGCTAAGCTGCCTAGCTTTTATGGCCCTGGCGCCCTGCCCCTGAATTACCCCAATGAATGGGACAAATTCAATGGCCGCAATGGCTCTGGCATCTGGCTGCATGGCATGCCGCCTGAGAGTTTCAGCCGCCCACCCTTAGCATCTGATGGCTGCGTGGTATTGACGAATCCGGATTTTTTGAAAATTTCGTCCATGGTGGACATAGGAAAAACCCCAGTCATCATTAGTGAGCAACTGGAATTTGTCAGCCGCAATAAATGGATACTTGATAGGCATCTGGCAGAAAAGCTGGTCGATGACTGGCGCATGGACATGCAAAGCCAGAATGCCAATCGCATTTTGACTAATTATTCGCGTAATTTTAAGACTATGCAGGGTGATAACCTGAATACCTGGTTTCCCAAGCAGCAGCAAAGTTGGGATAACTGGCATAATCCTGTTATAAAATTGAAAGATGTCACCCATTTTCGTTACCCAGGCAAGGATGAGCTCATCGTCAGCACCTTTACCCAGGAAACCACGAATGGCAAAGCCAGAGCGGCGGTTCGCAAACGTCAATACTGGCTGAAAGAAGCAGCCAGATGGCGCATCATTTACGAGACCACCGTCTGAGCAGTTTACTGTAAACTTATTTCTTCCATCACTAACGTATGCTGAATATGAAAATATCAAAAACCGGACTGGGCAGTGTATTTCTGGGCACCTGCCTGATGATGGCAAGCGCCTTCAGTTTTGCCGAAGGGCAACCAAAGGTCGCATTTAAGACCAACATGGGTGAAATCGTTATTGAACTCTACCCTGAGGCGGCCCCAAAAACCGTCGAAAATTTCCTCAAGTACGTTAAAAGCGGACATTACAAAGGAACCATCTTTCATCGTGTCATTGATAACTTCATGATACAAGGTGGGGGTTACGACAAGGATATGAAAGAAAAGCCGACCAATAAACCTGTCCCGCTGGAAGCACGTGAAGCGCTGGACCGCGGCTTGAAAAATGACCTCGGCGTGGTTGCCATGGCCCGCACGCAAGACCCTAATTCGGCAAGCGCGCAGTTTTACATCAATGTCAAAGACAATGAGTTCCTGAACCATCAAATCCTGCCTGAGGGAGACCCTGTAGAATTCCAGTACCGTGGCAACACCGTCAACGAAAGACGCGCCCGAGCACTGGCAATGACAGCAGGCTACACGCCATTTGGCAAGGTCATCAAGGGTATGGAAGTGGTTGAAAAAATTAAAGTGGTCGAAACTGGCGAGGCAAAAATGATGCAAAATGTGCCTATCAAACCAGTTATCATTCAATCCGCTACCCTGCTAAAGTAAACAAATCTCTAAACTTTTTGAAACGAAAGACTATCATGGCCGTTATTCTGACCACCAACTTCGGTAATATCAAGATTGACCTGAACGAAGAAAAAGCTCCTAAAACCGTTGCCAATTTCCTGGCCTATGTTGAATCCGGTCACTACAATGGCACCATTTTCCATCGTGTCATTGACGGCTTCATGATACAAGGCGGCGGTTTTGAGCCAGGCATGAACCAAAAGTCCACCAATGCCCCTATCGAAAATGAAGCCAAGAATGGCTTGAAAAATGAGCGTTATGCACTGGCCATGGCACGCACTGGCGATCCGCACTCTGCTTCAGCCCAGTTTTTCATCAATACAAAAAAAAATGACTTCCTCGATTACCCAGGCCAGGATGGTTGGGGTTACTGCGTATTTGGTAAAGTAGTTGAGGGTATGGATATCGTCGACAAAATCACAGCGGTAAAAACCACCCGTACTGGCATGTTCCAGGACGTACCGGTAGAAAACGTCCTGATCGAAAAAGCAGAAATCGTTTAATATCTATTAGCACAATCCATGATCGCAGACCACAGCGCGAATCAGACAAAAGCGCAACCTGAACTGGTTGCGCTTTTTGTTTCTGACACCCATTTAAATACCACTCTGCCCTTGACCACGGCGGCATTTTTAAGTTTTCTCGACAAGCAGGCGACTCAGGCCAAGTCACTGTATTTATTGGGGGATTTGTTTGAATATTGGGTGGGTGATGACAATATCAACGACAGCTATAATTTGCCCATCGTCCAGGCCCTGCGCAAAGTCCGTGATCACGGCGTGCAACTATACTGGATAGCTGGAAATCGCGATTTTTTGATCGGCGCCGATTTTTCTGCCGCAACCGGGGCAATCTTGCTGAATGATCCCAGCGTAATTGATCTGGCAGGCAAAAAAATAGTGCTTAGCCATGGCGATGCGCAATGCACAGATGATCACGCGTACATGAAATTCAGGGCGCAAGTCAGGCAAGCAGAGTGGCAAACGACTTTCCTGGCTATGCCACTTGAGCAACGCAAAAAAATCATTGAAGGCTTGCGGACAGAAAGCAAGATGGAACAAAAACAAAAATCCGTCGCCATCATGGATGTCAACGCTGATGCCATTGCAGCATTGTTTTTACAAACTGGCAGCAGCACCATGATACATGGGCATACGCACAGGCCAGCCATACACACCAATAATGGTCAAACCAGGCATGTATTGCCGGACTGGGATTGCGATTGCGATGACCAGACCAAGCGTGGCGGCTGGCTGGCTGCCTATAGTGATGGCAATATTCAGGCTTACAACTGGGACGGGAACCTGAAGTAAATTAATGCATCCTCATGCATTGACAGTGTCAGACCGCAAATGACCGGCACTGATGCTTAACACCCTCCCACATCTTGCTGCAATCGACAAGTCGTGCGTAACCAGGACCAGGGTTGATCCACGCTCGCGATTCAAAGTGAACATCAGATTGATGATAGCCTCGCCAGTGGCGGCATCCAGGCTGCCGGTAGGTTCATCAGCAAACAACAAAGGCGGCTCGGTGACAAACGCCCGAGCCAGCGCCACCCGCTGCTGCTCACCACCTGACAGAAACTTGGGATAATGCCTGAGTCTTGAACCCAGTCCAACGTGTTCCAGCATTTTCTCTGCCTTGGCACGAGCCTGTTTATCACCACGCAACTCCAGCGGCAACATGACATTTTCCAATGCATTCAAATGCATCAATAATTGAAAAGACTGAAATACAAAACCCAGTTTCTCCTTACGGAATTGCGCTCTACCATCTTCTGTCAAATCAAAAATATCTACGCCATCCAGCATGACCTTGCCTTCCGTTGGCGTATCCAGACCTGCAAGAATACCAAGCAAGGTTGACTTGCCAGAACCAGATGCCCCAACAATTGCAAGCGTTTGCCCAGCTTGCGCGGTAAAATCTATGCCATTCAGTATGCTCAACTCGCCAGTCGCATCCGCTACGCGCTTGGTCAGGTGCTTTACTTCTATTGCCGCTTTATTTGATTCCATAAGGTCTTTACGTATGCTTTTTACTCGATTGTCAGGTCACGTCAGCAGCTTATTAAAGCAAGCCCTGGTGCTCGTCATGTTTGCAGTTACTACTTTACCCGCATATTCTGCATCAAAAACCATCCTTGTGCTCGGCGACAGCTTATCTGCCGAATATGGACTGGTGCGTGGCAAAGGCTGGGTAGCCTTGCTGGAGCAGAGATTGCAGCAAAAAAATATCCCGGCCACTGTCATCAATGCCAGCATCAGCGGCGACACTACCAGCGGTGGAAAGGCAAGACTGGCCAAACTACTGGAAAAACATCATCCAGATATACTTATCATCGAACTAGGTGGCAATGATGCCTTGCGTGGCCTCTCGCTAAAAGCTTCTGAAGATAATTTCAAAGGCATGATAGACATGGCAAAGATGCAGCGCAGCAAAGTGCTCTTAGCTGGCATGAAAATCCCACCAAATTATGGCCCCGATTATTCCGAGCGTTTTTTCTCTCTTTATGAAAAATTGGCAAAGGCAAACAAGACAGCATTAGTTCCCTTTTTACTGGAAGGCATAGCAGAAAAAGAGACGCTGTTCCAGGCAGACCGCATCCACCCTGCTGCAGAGGCCCATCCAGCTATACTCAATAATGTCTGGCCACATTTGTTGCCACTTTTAAGTAAATAAGTTGAGTAAACAATTCATGAAATATCCAGAGCTACTTGACTTCCCGGAGGTATTCGAGCGACGCGCAGAATTTGAAACCATCATCGATGTGCGCAGTCCCGCTGAGTTTGCTGAAGACCATATTGCCAACGCCATTAATTGCCCGGTACTCGACAACGATGAACGCATTGTAGTTGGCACCAAGTATAAGCAAGTTGGTTCATTTGAAGCCAAACGTCTGGGCGCAGCTCTGGTCGCAAAGAATATAGGACAGCATATAGAAAGCTTATTTCAGGACAAACCGCGCGACTGGAAACCGCTGATTTATTGCTGGCGAGGTGGAAACCGCAGCGGTTCCATGGCCCATGTTTTCGCAAAAATAGGCTGGCCAGTAGCGCAATTGAATGGTGGTTACAAAGCATACAGGCAATTTGTTAATAACAGCCTGAGTGCAGAGCTGGACCAGTTTCAGTGGCAGGTATTATGCGGCCCGACTGGCAGTGGCAAAAGCCGCACCCTGCAAACCTTGGAACGCCTGGGCGCACAAGTCCTTGACCTTGAACAACTGGCAGAACATCGTGGTTCAGTTCTGGGTGGCTTGCCCGAACATATTCAACCATCTCAAAAGCAGTTCGAAAGTCGCATTTTCGAGCGCATGCAGGAATTTTCACCTCAAAAAGTGATTTATGTAGAAGCGGAAAGTAAAAAGATCGGGGACCTGCGAGTTCCTGAACACCTGATGAGTGCCATGCGCGCCTCGACTTGCATACAGCTCAGGCTACCGACAGCCAGAAGAGTGGAGTTATTGATCGAAGAATATGCCCATTTCATGCATGACACTGAAAGCCTGAATAAACAATTGCACTTTCTGACAGCACTGCACGGGAAAGAAAAAATACTCAGTTGGCGAAGAATGGCAGAAGGTCGCGAACTACAAGGTCTGGTGCATGAGTTACTGGAGCAGCATTACGACCCTGCCTACAACAAATCCATTATTCGAAATTTTGCAAAATACCTCAATGCCCAGTCAATACAACAAAATAATATTGATGAATTTGACTTCATTGACACGGCAAATCAGATATTGAGTTTAGCCGATCGCTCATCATAACCAATCTTCAACCATCTACATCATCAACAATACTTTTACCCTGATCTTCCAGATCATCAAATTGTTTGTGATTGACTGCCCACCAAAATACGGCACCAATCGCAAACACCAGGACCAGGCTGAGCGGTATTAACAAGTAAAGTATATCCATAATTTCCCTTGCAGCTCTCTATATCAATCCGGCATCAAATAAACAACTTGCCTCAATAAGTACAAGCGCAGCGCATTCACAACCACAATCAACGAACTAAGCGACATTCCCAGAGCAGCGTGCCACGGTTCCAGCCAGCCTGCCATGGCTGCTGGTATCGCCAGCACATTGTACAGTACAGCCCACGCCAGATTTTCGCGTATCAGCCGGTAGGCTTTAGTGGCGACTGTCATTCCAAAATCAAGATCAAGCAAGCGGTTAGACATCAATAATACATCACTGCGCGATTGCGAAATTGGTGCCCCCTGCCCCATCGCCACGGATACATCAGCCAACGCCAGCACAGGCCCATCATTCATGCCGTCTCCAACCATGACTACTGTGGCACCATTCGCTTGTAGCTTTCGCACTATTTCATATTTACCTGCGGGGCTTAGCCCCGAATGCGCCTCCTGAATATCGCATTGTGCAGCTATTTTCTTGACGACATCCAGCCTGTCACCAGACAAAAGCAGTATTGTCTTCCCCTTATTCTTTAAATTTCTAATCGCTTCAATCGCATCATCACGCAATATGTCATCGAGTGCGAACCACAAAAGGTTGCCACGTTGATTGGCCAGAACAGTTAAGGTTTGCCCTGAAAAGCGTGGAGGTACGATCATTTCCTGAACATGCAGTTCATGTGCAAATTCCAGACTACCCAGGCGATAAACTTCTCCATCAAATTCAGCTTCAATACCGCCTCCAGGCACCTCCCTGATTTTACTCAACTCAGGTAAGTCTTGATGCGATTTCCTTTGCGCCAGATAATCACCAATTGCTTTGGAAACCGGATGTGTAGATTGACAGGCCAACGCCATGGCAATTGCCGTACCCATCGAATTTTCGCCTGCAAGCAGCATCTCCCTGACCTGTAATTTACCCATGGTCAAAGTCCCGGTTTTATCGAAAACGATATGTGTAGCCGATGCCATGGCTTGTATGGCTTTTGACTTCGCCAGTAAAACACCATTCTTAGCCAGAATACCTATGGCTGCGGACATCACTCCAGGTGTCGCCAATGACAAGGCACAAGGACAAGTCACGACGATGATGCTGATGGCTATCCACAAGGCTCGGTCAGCATCTATTTGCCACCAGACCAAGCCGCTGAAAAAGGCTAAGATGAGGATGATGATCAAAAAGCGGCTGGCATGCTTATCTGCCAGCAAAACCAGCGGCGGCTTTTCCAGCGAGGCCGATTCCATCATGCCTATCAATGCCGACAATTGCGTTGCACCACCCACTTCTTTTGCCTGCATCACAAGAGTGCCGTGAATATTCACAGACCCCGCCAGCACATGACTACCTATAGACTTACTGACCGGTAAAGATTCACCCGTCATCAATGCTTCGTCGCAACTGCTTTCACCGGTGATGACGACACCATCCGCAGGGATATGCTCACCGGCTGCCACCAGCAAATAATCATTCGTCTGCAAACTGGCAACATCGACAGTCTCAACAGCCTGCTGTGGATATGAAAGAAAACGTTGTGCCATCGCTGGCGATAATTGCGTCAATATTCTCAGTGCTGCAGTTGTTCGCTTTTGCACCCTGGTCTCAATCAGCCGCGCACCGAGCAAGAGGAAAACAAACATGATGGCGGAGTCAAAGTACACGGCCCCGCCGTGAAAAGTCGACCAGACGCTGGCGAAGAACGTCAACAATATGCCAAGCGACACAGGCACATCCATACCTATATGGCGATTCTTCAAATCACGCCAGGCAGAAGAAAAGAAAGGCGTAGCTGAAAAGCCGATGACAGGTACTGCGATGATCATGCTAGCCAGCTTCAACAGCTTATCGACATCCGGCGTCAGATCACCATCAAGCTGCGGCACGGGAACCATGTAGGCAGGAAAGGCATACATCATCACCTGCATCATGGCAAATCCGGCGACAAATAAGCGCCACAGGGCGCGCTTATTTTCTTTTTGCTCAAGCTCATCTGGCGACTGGCTGGCGGGTAAAGCGCCGTATCCAAGGTCTGTAATGGCTGCAAGAATTCGCTTGAGCGTCAGCAATTCTGCATCCCAGGAAATTTCAGCGCGATGGCTGGCAGGAAGTATCTTGAATGTAACCACGCCATGTAACTGCTTGATGCGAAATTCAATCAATTGCACACAGGCAGCACATCGCATACCTGAGAGAATCAGTCTTTCCGTGACAAGCTGTTGCTGCTGACCTATTTCACTTATGTCTGGTATCGCACCATGCGCATCCCTCATGTGCTCACCCAATAACTGGCTGGCTGGCTTTGTTTTTCATATATTCATTGACCAGATTATTTTGCTCAACAGTGCTCAGGATAGCAAGGCAACCGTGACAGCAAACTGGTTGCGTGTAGCCATTAAACTGGACGGTTAGTGCATTGCTTTTACGCATTTTTTCACCACAATGAAAGCAGTCTATCTTTTCCCCTGTTTTAAAAGAGAAAAGAACTGAGTCAAGAAACGATGAAAATGCGAATGCCATGTTTTCCAGAAAGATATTTTCAAGGATAAGTTGACGTTGATATTACAGGAAACAAAATAAGGATGCTTGACGCGAATCAAGTTCAGGGAAGGAAATTTAGACACAAAAAAACGGTAGCATTGCACTACCGTTTCTTTTACTTCATGGATACTACATGGAGCTTTACAAATACTATACTGCTACTGCGATGCTAATACATAGCGAGGAATCCGAGAAACCTCAGGTCCGCAGACTACGCGGATAGGTACTGCACAAATTGTAGGCATATCCACTTCATTAATAACCGGCACACAAGACATTACCGGAGCTCAAATTCAATCCGCCTAGGATACAAAAAACTATTTTGTATATCGACCTCCTTCTTTTGAACCAGTTACGCCCCTAATATATGCCAACTCATTTGCGAGTGAAAGAAAAAAATAACTATGCAAGCAGCCAACAAGATTAAGAAAATCAACCAAACTAAATACTCAATTAACGTATGCCTGGCGTATTTCCCTTTAGCATCGTGGTCGCTGCACTAGAGCCTATGGACGCGCCAAATTTTTTCAAGACACGCTCAGGCAAACCCTCTTTTTGAGTGTAATCAACAATATTTTCGACCTTGACAATATCTCGCACCACTGAATCAACAGAACCAAAATCATCTGCCAAACCCATTTGCACGGCCTTGCTACCTATCCAAAAAAGACCCGAAAACATTTCTGGCGTTTCTTTTAAGCGCTGGCCACGCCCAGTTCGCACCGCATCAATAAATTGCTGATGAATTTCGTTGAGCATGGTCTGCGAAAAAGCTTTTTGTTTTTCAGTCTGCGGCGAAAATGGGTCCATGAAGCCCTTGTTTTCACCTGCCGTCATCAGGCGGCGCTCAACACCCAATTTATCCATCAAGCCAGTGAAACCAAAGCCATCCATGAGTACGCCGATAGAACCGACTACACTGGCTTTATTGACGAAAATTTTATCAGCGGCAACAGCAATGTAATAGCCGCCCGACGCGCAGATTTCATCAACCACGACATACAACTTTTTATCCGGGTATTCCTTACGTAGCCTGCCCATCTCATCATTGATCATGCCCGCTTGTACTGGACTGCCACCAGGGCTATTGATACGCACAATGACAGCAACAGAACCAGGATCAGCAAACGCCCGGTTCAATGCCGGGATCACTGTTTGCGCACTACCAGCACCTTCAGACTCTATGGTGCCATCAATTTCTATGAGCGCTGTATGATGCCCCAGGTTTTCCATTTCACCCGTTGCATAATCACTAAAATAGTAAAACGAGAAAATCATCACCGACAAAAATGCGAACCTGAAGAAGATGCTCCAGCGCCTGCGCAGTCGTTGCTCACGCAAGGAGTCGGTAGCCAGCTTTTCCAGAAGCTGACGTTCCCAACCTTCTTTTTTGTCGCTTTCGCCTATTGGCAAACTCGGGAATTGCTCATTCATAATTTTTCCAGAAATCAGGCAATAACAGCTTGTATATAATCGTCGGGATGCCAGTAAATCTGCCCGTCTTCTTCGCTGACATTGATTTTTCGCAGGCGACCACCGCGACAAGGGCCACCCGTGCAATAGCCAGTGTCTGGCTGATAAATTGCGCCATGGGTTGCACACATGATGTAAAGCCCACTGGATTCAAGGAATTCACCAGGATTCCAGTCCAGCTCGACTGGTACGTGAGCACAACGGTTCAAATAACCATGCACTACACCGTCATAGCGAATGACAAAACCTACGGCATCATCGCTCCCAGCGGTAACAGGAAAGCGTACTCCCTTGCCACCTTCTATCAAATCATCTGACTTACATACAGAAATTGCCGTCATCTCTACCTCGTATCTACCACTTGTGTTCAGGCGTTTTGGCGCAGCCACTCATGCAGCTGCGCAACATCTTTTGCAGAAAACAGAGGTTGCATGTTTTTTAGGGCTAACACGTCATGTGCACCATATTCAACCGCAATCGCTGCAGCACCAGCATTATTGGCCATCTGCAAATCATGGGTAGTGTCACCTATCATGACAGTGCGGCGCATATCCTGACCCAGTTCACGAGTCAACTCCTGCAACATGGCGGGATGTGGCTTGGAAAATGTCTCGTCGGAACAACGTGTCGCATCAAATAGCGAGGTCAGCTTGGCTGTATGTAAAGCGCGACTCAGGCCAACCCGGCTGGCACCTGTTGCCACAGCAAGAAAATACCCTTCTTGCGACAATTCAGCCAGCATTTCCCTGACCCCCTTAAACAGGGGCAGTTCGTGGTCCCTGGTTAAAAAATGATGGCGAAAACGCTCAACGACCCTTGGATACAGTTTGTGATCTATGCCCGGCATGGCCACCTGGATCGCTTCAGGCAAGGCCAGACCAATGACATAGGAAGCGATCTCTTCTTTGGGAACCGGCAAACCAAGGTCTTTCGCTGCGGACTGCATGCATTTGACGATGGCAGCTGTGCTGTCCATCAAGGTTCCGTCCCAGTCAAATACAATTAAATCGAATTGCTTTTTTGCCATATATTCATTAGGCGCGCATACGTCGGCATGCGCGACATGTTTCTCATCAATAACAGCATCATACCATTACTAAACCATTAAGACTTTCCGCACTAAGCCAGGCTTTTCAGAAAATCATCACATTCTTTAGGCAAGCCCGCATTCACTGTCACGGTCTTGCCCGTCTCAGGATGGACGAAGCTTATCTGGTGCGCATGCAGGAACATGCGTTTCAATGCGCCACGTCCTTCGCCTGCCTTAAGCAAAACACGATTCAGGGAAAAGTCACCATACTTGTCATCGCCAGCAATGGCAAAACCACTAGCCGACAGATGTACACGGATTTGATGGGTACGCCCGGTTTTTAGTTCAGCCTCAAGCAAGGCGAAATCCCGATATTTTTTCTGCAAAGTAAATACCGTATGCGATGCCATGCCATCAGCCTGCACCCGTACACGACGCTCACCTTCTGACGTCGTGTATTTATGCAATGCCAGTTTGACATGTTGGCGGGCATTCTTCCAGTCACCATGCACCAGAGTCAGGTAACGTTTGTCGGTGACGCCATCGCGCATTTGCTCATGTAAATTTGTCAATGCGCTACGTTTTTTGGCCAGCAGAAGTATGCCTGATGTTTCCCTGTCCAGCCGGTGCACCAGTTCAAGGAACTTGGCATCGGGCCTGGAAGCACGCAATTGCTCGATTACGCCATAACTGATGCCTGAGCCGCCATGCACGGCTACACCAGCCGGTTTATTGATAATTAATAAATGATTATCTTCAAACAGGATGGGAAATTCATGCTTGGGCACGATCTGTTCAATGGCTTCTGCCATGCGTATTGGCGGGATGCGGACAACATCCCCCTCTACCAGACGGTACAACTGGTCTATACGCCCTTTGTTAACACGCACTTCACCGGAACGTAAAACCCGGTAAACATGGCTTTTTGGCACGCCCTTACAGATGCGCAGCAAGAAATTATCAATACGCTGCCCCGCCTCTTCTTCCGAGATCGTGAGCATCTGAACTTTGGGTTGGGAGGCCGAAGGCTGCTGAGGGGAAGGCTTTTCCATCTGAATTTGATGTGCTCCCCTATTAATTGTCGCTAAGTCCTTCATTTTGAATATATAATCATTTTCGCTTCAGCATTTATGCTTTAGCAGTGTAAGAGGAATAAACGCCTATTTTACACAGGGGCATGTCCATCGGCCTCGCCTGTTTGCAAATTTGATGGAAAAGATGTGTATGCAGCGTCATTTGCAGGTCAAGGTAGCAGCCAATTGTTGTTATCGGGCGTAGACAAATGAAGTTGGATCAGAGAGTTTGAATTGTAAGGATATTAGTCTGGCAAGAGGCGCGGGTTTAAATATGAACCTGTGAGCTTGCCGGTTGATGATTGAAGTAACAGGGTCGATTCCGCCAGACACAACACAATAAGATGGTCTGGCACCAAAGTTGCTCATCGCCTGGCGTTGTACTTGCTTGTTCAATCAATAAGCAAGTCAGACAACGCGGGGGACATGTGCACTCGAACTCTCTTACCTTGATCGTCCGCGCCCAACGCAAAACAGATGGCCGTTTTACCAGCTCTACCTGGCTTTTTACGCCATATAGACTTCGCCCTGCTTTGCCTCAGGCATTTCCCTCCCCCTCAAACACTCCGCTCCCGCATACATCCCGTATCAGCACAGTTGCCTCCATAAAAGAAGGCAACACAAGATGACCACCAGGTCACGGAGTAAAACATGAAACGTATGCTGTTCAATGCGACGCAGCAAGAAGAGTTGCGCGTTGCCATTGTCAATGGACAAAAACTCATTGACATTGATATCGAGACTGCCGGTCGCGAATTGCGCAAGTCCAATATCTACAAAGGCGTGATCACTCGTATCGAGCCTTCCCTTGAAGCCTGTTTCGTCAACTACGGCGAAGAACGTCACGGCTTCCTCCCCTTCAAAGAAGTTGCCCGCACCTACTTTAAAGAAGGTGTGGACGTACGCAATGCTTCAATTAAAGAAGCACTGCGCGAGGGCCAGGAAATCATGGTCCAGGTGGAAAAAGAAGAACGTGGCAACAAGGGCGCAGCCCTGACCTCGTTCATTTCCCTGGCTGGCCGCTATCTGGTGTTGATGCCTAACAACCCGCGTGGTGGTGGTGTTTCCCGCCGCGTTGAGGGTGAAGACCGTCAGGAATTGCGCGAAACCATGGACAAACTGGACTTGCCAGGCGGCATGTCCGTGATTGCCCGCACTGCTGGCATAGGCCGCAACGTTGACGAATTGCAATGGGATTTGAATTACCTGATGCAACTCTGGCGTGCCATTGAAGGTGCTGGCAAATCTTCCCCAGGCGCTTTCCTGATTTATCAAGAGTCTTCCCTGGTCATCCGCGCCATTCGCGATTATTTCCAGCCTGACATCGGTGAAATCCTCATCGATACCGATGAAATCTACGAACAGGCTCAGCAGTTCATGAGCCACGTGATGCCTGACATGGTGCATCGCGTTAAACGCTATAGCGATGATGTACCGCTGTTCTCGCGCTTCCAGATCGAACACCAGATCGAAACAGCCTATTCCCGTACCGTACCACTGCCATCCGGCGGCGCGATCGTCATTGATCATACAGAAGCCCTTGTGTCCGTGGACGTTAACTCGGCCCGCTCTACCCGTGGTGGTGATATTGAAACGACAGCTTTCAATACCAATCTGGAAGCAGCTGAAGAAGTAGCACGCCAGTTGCGCCTGCGTGACTTGGGTGGTTTGATCGTGATCGATTTTATCGACATGGAAAACGCCAAGAACCAGCGCGAAGTTGAAACCCGCCTCAAAGATGCCCTGCGCTATGACCGCGCACGTGTGCAAATGGGCAAAATTTCCCGCTTTGGCCTGATGGAATTATCACGCCAGCGCCTGCGCCCTTCGCTGTCCGAAGGCAGCCATGTGACCTGCCCACGTTGTAACGGCACTGGTCATATCCGCGATACCGAATCTTCAGCCCTGCAAGTCCTGCGCATTATCCAGGAAGAGGCAATGAAGGAAAACTCAGCAGCAATCCACGTCCAGGTACCTGTCGACGTTGCCGCTTTCCTGCTGAATGAAAAACGTGGTGAGATTCTGAAGATAGAAACGCGGCATCGCGTGACTGTCATCCTGATCCCGAACAAACATCTGGAAACCCCGCATTACAAGCTGGATCGCCTGAAAACAGATGATCCACGTCTGGAAGATCATCACGCCAGCTATGCCATGGCTGAGCAGGCTGACACCGACATCGGCTACAGCAAACGTCAGAAAGAAGACGTCAAGCCGCGCCAGGAAGCCATGGTCAAGAGCATTACGCCTGAGACAGCGCCTATCGTTGAACGCAAGGAAGTTGTACCTGTTATCGTTACGCCAGTGACAGCGCCGGCAGAACCAGGCTTCTTTGGCAAGCTGTTTGGCTTCCTGTTTGGTAAGTCTGAACCAGCAGTCCAGGTAGAAGCACCAAAGCCAGCAGAAGAAAAAGCTGGCGAACGCGACCGCACCGCCCGTGGCCCGCGCAATGGAAGTGGCAATGGTCAACGCAACCGCAATCGCCGCAACCGTGACCGCGATGAACGGGAAGACCGCCCGGCGAAGGCAGAAAAGCTAGAAAAGCCAGAGCAAGAAGCAGCCAAACCAGTTGCAGCGGAAAACCCGCGCCCACCAAAAGCCCCCAAACCACCACGTGAAGAGCGCGAATCCCAGGAAACCCGTCGCGAACGTCAGCAACGTCAACGTGACGAGCGTAAGGAAAACCAGGCTCAGGAAAGCAAGGAAGAACCTATCCACAAGCATGTAGACCCTGTACCTGTCGATGTCATGCCTGCTGCACCACAACTGGAAGCACTGGAATCTGGTGCCGAAAACGATAACAGCGAGCAAGGCGAAGAACGCCGCCGCCGTCGTCGTCGTGGTGGCCGCAACCGCAATCGCCGCGACCGCGACGGTAACGAGATAGTCAATGAGCAAGGTGAATTGCCAATTGATGGTAGCGAAGTAGTCGATGCTGATGCAGGCAGCAATGAAGCAGTAATAAATGCGCTAGTAGCCACCCCTGCTGTTGCCGTACAGGAAGTGACTATCGATGCAGTAAGCCATACTGCAGAAGTCAGGCAGCCTGTCGTTTTTGCAGAAACACCAGTAGCTACGGCGCCTGAATTTGCACCAGAGGGAGCAACTCCTGATGCAAATGTAGTTGATGACGTTGTTGCACCTGTCGTTTCTGCACCTGCATTAATTACTCCTGCTCCGCAGGAAGTCATCACTGCACCAGTTGCTATTGAAGTGCCTGAGGTGCCTGAAGCAGCACCAGCGACTGTAGAGATCGCTGCACCTGCAGAAGTTGCGCCTGCACAAACACCGACACCTGAAGTTATCATTGCTGCTCCCGCAGAAGTGGCAACTCAAGTTGCGCCTGTTGAAGTAGTGACAGCCCCGGTAATTACAGCTCCTGCCGCTCCAGTTCAGGTAGTCAGCACTCCGGCAGCAAAACCACTGGATGCAGCCATGCCTTTGGAAACCCTGCATAGCATGCTGAAAGAAGCCGGGCTGGAATTAGCAAGTACCGACCCTATCAAACTGCAAGCAGCCAAAGCCGAAGCAGAAAAGCTGGCAGCACCAGTACGCGTTCCACGTGAACGCAAACCTGCACCAGTCGCTGCCGATGAGCCATTGGTTATGGTGGAAACACGTCGTCCATGATGTTGATGGGCAGCCTGTAGGCAGTTTTCAATGCAGGCTTAAGGAAAAAACCGGCTTTCTTTTGATTGCCGGTTTTTTTATGCGGGTCATTAAATACGCAACAATATGTTGGCACAATGTTTGCCAAAAAAATACCGAGAGCTGACCTTTGCCGACGCATGAGATTACCCTGAAAGCAGCTTTTCTTTACTGGCTCAAGCTGGGATTCATCAGCTTTGGTGGCCCGGCAGGGCAAATTGCGCTAATGCATACAGAACTGGTGGAAAAGCGCCGATGGATATCCGAGACACGCTTTTTACATGCACTGAATTACTGCATGCTTTTACCCGGCCCTGAAGCAACCCAGCTTGCCATTTACATAGGCTGGCTCATGCACAAGACCAGGGGTGGCATCATGGCTGGCCTGTTATTTGTTTTGCCAGGATTCCTGATATTGATCTTGCTATCCTGGATATATATAGCTTTTGGCGACAATACTGTCGTTCAAGCGCTTATGAATGGCATCAAGCCTGCGGTAGTCGCCATCGTACTGGCTGCAGCCTGGCGCATCGCTCAGCGCACTCTAAAGACCGGCGTACTGATTGCAGTCGCACTTGCGGCCTTTGTTGCCATCGCCTGGCTACATCTCCCCTTTCCTCTGGTCATCATTGCTGCTGCGTGCACGGGCCTGATCTTTCGCAAATTCTGCAACACAGCACAATCTGCCCACCGACAAACCAAACATCAACATCTGCCCGCGATTATTGGTGACGACACACCAACGCCAGAACATGCACGCTTTTCCTGGTTAAAACTGCTCATCACGCTAGGCGTGGGCATCTTGTTTGCTGTTGCGGTGTGGCTGTTGCTTGCGCTCAGTTTTGGCCTGCTTCACCCATTAACCGATATGGCCAGCTTTTTCACCAAGGCAGCCATGCTCAGTTTTGGTGGCGCTTATGCAGTGCTGCCGTATATGGTACAGGCAGCAGTTGAGCAATACCACTGGTTAAGTACAACGCAAATGATGGATGGTTTGGCACTGGGTGAAACCACACCCGGCCCCTTGATCATGATCGTTGCTTTTGTCGGCTTCATTGGCGGCTGGAGCCATGCTTTTTTAGGTGCGGATCATCTACTACTGGCAGCAGGCCTGGGGGCAAGCGTGGCCTGCTTCTTCACTTTTCTGCCTTCGTTTATTTTCATTCTGGCAGGTGGTCCACTGGTTGAATCCAGCAGGAATAATTTGCATTTGAATGCACCGCTGAATGCCATTTCAGCTGCGGTAGTTGGCGTTATTGTCAGCTTGGCCTGGATGTTTGCCAGCCATGTCTTTTTTAAAGATGCGGCAACTTTGGATATTCAAGCCATAGTACTCACTGCCCTGGCCGGTATCGCTGTATTCAAATTCAAGCTTTCTACTGTCAAGCTGCTGGCAGCCTGCGCCTTGGCGGGATATACCCTCTCACTATTAGCTTAAATTTAACAAAAACCTATGCAGTCACATGAGATTTCAAGTCGTGCTATTGTTCATCATTAAGCTTAAAAATTACCTGCCCTAGCCATGACGGAAAAATTTATTCCGCTATCAGAATTAAAACGATTTAGTCCTGCATTGTCTGTTCCAGAAGTATTGAAAACACCCGATGGCCAATTGAAGGATGCCTTGTCACGCCCCCTGCATGATCTGCGCATCTCAGTAACAGATCGCTGCAACTTCCGCTGTGTATACTGCATGCCCAAAGAGGTCTTTGACAAAGACTATCAATACCTGCCGCATAAGTCACTGCTGAGCTTTGAAGAAATCACCCGGATCGCCAGCATATTTGTGGCACATGGCGTCAGAAAAATACGTCTGACAGGTGGCGAACCACTGCTCCGCAAGCATCTGGAACGCCTGATAGAAATGCTGGCCAAGCTCAGGACTATTGATGGCAAGCCATTGGACCTGACACTTACGACGAATGGCTCACTGCTGGCGCGCAAGGCGCAAAGCCTGAAGGATGCGGGTCTGACCCGCGTCACCGTGTCACTGGATGCCTTGGACGACGCCATTTTCAAACGCATGAATGATGTCGATTTTTCTGTCAATGAAGTACTGGAAGGCATCGCTGCCGCTGAAGCAGCCGGCCTGGGGCCAGTGAAGGTGAACATGGTCGTCAAAGCAGGTCTGAATGATCATGAAATCATTCCCATGACCCGTTACTTCAAGGGCAAGCCACATATACTCAGATTTATAGAATACATGGATGTCGGTGCCTCGAATGGCTGGAAGCTCGATGAGGTCATCCCCTCTTCCCAAGTGGTGCAGCGCATACAAGATGCTGGCATGCCGCTGGTTGCCCTGGATGCCAACTACACAGGTGAAACCGCAGCGCGCTGGCGCCATGCCGATGGCAGCGGCGAACTTGGCTTTATCTCCAGCGTCACCCAGACATTCTGCCATGACTGCAGCAGGGCCAGGCTATCTACTGAGGGCAAGCTCTATACCTGCCTGTTCGCCAGTCACGGGCATGATTTACGTGCCTTGTTACGCGATAAAGAACAGCATTCAGACCTGGCCATCGCGAATGTGATATCTCAAATCTGGCAGCAGCGTACAGATCGCTATTCTGAATTGCGCAGCCAAAATACGCCTGGCCGAGAGCAAAAAAAAATAGAAATGTCTTACATAGGCGGCTGATAACAGTATTATCCGTACTTTAGATTTCAGCAAATCGATTTCAGTGCCTACTTCTAGCCCTCCCTTAGACAAAAAACTGATCACTGGCCTGGTACTGGCGGGCGGCCGTGGCATACGCATGGGAAAGGTAGATAAAGGTTTGCAATGCCTTCACGGAAAAGCCATGGCTTTGCATGTACTGCAAAGACTGGCACAACAAACAGCAACTGTCTTGATCAGTGCAAACCAAAACATCGACATCTATCAGGAGTTTGGTTTTCCTGTCTGGCAAGATCACATGGAAGGCTTTGCTGGCCCACTGGCAGGCATACAAACCGGTCTGCTGCATTGCATTACACCCTACCTGATGTGCACATCCTGCGATTCGCCATATTTGCCGACCGACTTGGCAGACAGATTATCGTCTGCGCTGCTAGACAGCAAGGCTGAATTGGCCGTGGCGGTAACACTGGAAAGCCGGAATGGCATGCTGCAAAAACAAAGTCACCCTGTATTTGCGTTGATGAAAACCAGTGTATTAGGCGGACTGACAACTTATCTGGAAAATGGTGGACGCAAAATGCAAGCGTGGCATACCAGTCTGCAGATTTGCGAAGTCTTGTTTGAAGACAATACGGCATTCCGCAATATCAATACACTGGAAGAATTAAGGGAACTGGAAAACTGATATGAATACCCCCCCGGCACCTGCCAGGAACTTGCATGACATCACAGGATGCATGACTAACTACGATCCAGAAGATGTCTCGGTACAACAAGCGCAAGACATCATGCGCAAATATATCCAGCCTGTTTGCGGCATGGAAAAACTTACCTTGCGCCAAGCTTTGGGGCGCGTACTGGCCGTCGACATCACCTCCCCCATCGACGTACCTGCCCACGACAATTCTGCCATGGATGGATATGCCTTGCGCAGCGAAGATTTGTCCGGCGATCAAGAGCTGTATCTGGACACTATAGGCACTGCCCTGGCTGGTGTAGCGTTTATGGGCGTAGTCAAGCACAATCAATGTGTACGCATCATGACGGGTGCAGTCCTCCCAGAAGGATGTGACACGGTCGTGCCACAGGAATTCACAAGCAAAGTCAGCGATACTCAAGTCAAATTAAGTGCAGGTATTTTGCGTGCAGGAGATAATCGCCGCCTGAAAGGCGAAGACCTGGCGAAAGGCAGAGTCGCCCTGCAAAAAGGCAAAATATTGACACCGGCCGATCTGGGTTTGTTAGCCTCCCTTGGCATTCCGGAAGTCAGCGTACAACGACGCTTGCGAGTCGCCATTTTTTCTACTGGCGACGAATTACGCTCTTTGGGTGAAGCACTGGAAGCAGGCTGTGTCTATGATAGCAATCGTTACACCCTGTATGGAATGCTGACACGCCTGGGTTGCGATGTGCTGGATATGGGTGTGGTTCAGGACAATCCAGATGCGCTGGAAGCCGCCATGCGCAGTGCTTGCGAAAATGCCGATGCAATAATCACCTCCGGTGGCGTTTCGGTTGGCGATGCTGACCATACCCAGCAAATGATGAAACGGCTCGGCGACGTAGCTTTCTGGAGTATCGCTATGCGTCCTGGACGGCCAATGGCATTTGGCAAAATCAAGTCTGCCGAAAAAAGTGCCTATTTATTCGGCTTGCCAGGTAACCCGGTAGCCGTCATGGTTTCTTTTTACTTTTTTGCCCGACAGGCTTTGCTGCAACTGATGGGCGGCAGTATCACGACCTTGCCACTTCTCAGCGCCAAGTCGAACACCACCATACGCAAACGTCCTGGACGTACAGAATATCAACGCGGCATATTTGCTCTTGATGAAAACGGAGAACTTTGTGTCAGCATTACAGGCTCTCAAGGATCTGGTATTTTGCGTTCTATGTCAGAAGCAAATTGCATGATAGTTCTGAATCATGATCAAGCCTCCATAGCCGCAGGTGACAAAGTCAATATTTTGCTGTTTGATGGCCTGATTTAACAAAATACGGCTGCAATTGTATAGAAATCGTAACAGCTTCTGACTTGTTGATAAAAAAAGGAATAAGCAAAGTAAAATACCGGCATTTATTTACTTTTGGAGAACAGTTTGAAAGCGACAACATGGCTATTGGGTGCCTGTGCATCTCTCGTATTGCTGAGTGGCTGCGGCGGATCAAAATCGGATACGCCAGCAGTAACACCTTCAGTGACAAAAGTTACTACTGACCAAGTGGTCTATCGCAAAGTTACCAATTTTACGATTACCGGCCAAAATCTGGATAAAGGTTATAACGCCAGCATTCCAGCTTGTCTGAGCATCACCGAACTGGCGGGCGGTACGGCCACACAAAGAGTATTGTCCTGCAAACTTATAGGTGTTGGCTCGACTACTTATACGATCACCGCAGCAAACGGCACTACCCTTTATTCGGGAATTGTGGATCTAACACTTAAAGCGCAACCACAAGTAACGATGACGACCAGCCTTGGAAATATCGTATTGGAACTCAATCCGGCAAGAGCACCCATTACTGTTGACAATTTCCTCAACTATGTGGAAAGTGGATTTTATGTAAATAAAATTTTCCACCGCGTCATTAAGAACGCCATTGTTCAGGGCGGTGGCTTTACTGTAGATTTGCAGCAACCCGCAACACAGTCGCCAATCAGATTGGAAACACCAAATGGCCTGAGCAATCTGCGTGGCACCATTGCCATGGCCCGCACCAGCGAGGCCAATTCGGCTACTGCACAGTTCTATCTGAATGCCGCTGACAACGCAGGTTTTGACGGGCTGACTGCAGGTACTGGCTATGCTGTATTTGGCAAAATCGTTACTGGCCTCGACATCATGGACAAAATCAATGTCGTCCCAACTACAACAGCCGCAGGTATGACTGATGTACCTGTAACACCCGTATTTATTAATTCAATGGTACAAACACAATAACATGATATGCTGCTCTTGCAGCGCTCATGAAAGTTGTTAAAAACAGGAGCTTCGCGCTCCTGTTTTATTTTTGGGATGGGGTGAAGATGAAAAAACCATGGCAAACAATATGAGTCTTGACTCGGCTGACAACAATGACTTCAGGCACAATATTGGGTGCTGAGACGCTCAGCAGCTCCCTAAACGACGGCATCCGCAACAACCAAGACTGAGCTGATGGACTTGGATAGCGCCTACAAAAACACATTGCCAGAAGCCCTGCATAACAGCATATAAGATTTGCTGCTTGCCAAGCAAAAATCGCCAGAAAAAAATAACAGTTTGGTTACCTGCAGCGTCTGTGAAACCTGTTATCAGACATTGCTCAACAATAGCTTGCCTTTGATTGTGTAGCACTTTACCTTTGTAGTGAGGTTCTATGTCAAGCAGGTTTTCACGGCTACTTTTAAGCATCAGCATGTTGAGCCTGGCAGCGCCGTGCCTGGCCGCAGATGACAAACCGTTAACTATCAGCGGCTTTGGTACGCTTGGTCTGGTCCGCAGTGATAATCGTAAGGTTGATATAGTTCGCGATCTGACGCAAAACGATGGCGTTGGTTTTACCAGGCAAACTGATTTTGGTATGGACTCCAATTTTGGCATCCAGATAAACAAGAATATCAACGACAATATCGATACTGCCCTGCAAATTGTCAGTCGCAGGTCAGCGAATAATTTTCAACCTGAAATCACCTGGGCCTATGGTCGCTACCTACCCAGCGACAACCTGCAGCTACGTGCAGGTCGCCTGGGGTTTGATGTCTACCTGCTGGCTGATTCGCGTAATGTGGGCTATTCCTATCAATGGGTACGGCCACCAATAGACTTCTTTGGCAGCCTGATCATCTCGTATTTTGATGGCGCAGACATGATTATTTCCAAACCATTAGGTGATGGTGTTTTTCGCGCCAAAGTATTCGCTGGAGTGGCACGCGAAAAGACTTTTACCGGCAATACGGATGAATTTTTATCCTTGAACCGTTCTCGCCTGGTGGGTGGGCATATCGAATACCAAACGCAAAACTGGATATTTAGACTAGGCTATACCCAGTTGAGATTCAAAAACGACTTTCCTTCGCTGCAACCGCTGCTAGACAGCTTGCGCTCTCCCTATCTGAATGGCCTGATCCCCATCGCGGCAGGTCTGGCCAGTGATCTTTCACTCGAAGGAAAAAAATTCAAATACCTGTCTGCTGGCATCGCTTACGACCAGGGACCATTGCAGGCTCAATTGATGCTCAATCAACTCAGCTCTGAATCCCTGCTATTCCCGACTAATCGGGCCGCCTATCTGACCGTGGGTTACCGGATAGATCAATGGACTCCCTACTTCACGTATTCCGCATCCCGCCCTGCAGACCGCAAAATCTACACCCCTCTGCCAACAGGTATCAGTCCTGATATTGACATGCTGGCAGCGGGCTTTGAGCAAGCCATTGAAAATCAGTTCAATCACCAGACCACTATATCTCTGGGCCTGCGTTACGACCTGACAGAGAAATCAAATATAAAATTACAATATGACAATATAAGTATCAAAGACTATCTACTCGTACGCAATAATCAGGCCGGATGGAATGGCAGGGCCAATTTGATCAGTGTTGCCTACAATTTTATATTTTAGGAGAAACTGATGAGAGCCATATATCATCTTCTCTTATATGTCAGCTTCTGGAGTTGTTGCCAGGCAGCGCAGGCTGATCTGGTTGTGATAGCCAATCCACAAAGCGGCATAGAAAAATTGAGCAAAGATGAAGTGATCAACCTGTATATGGGAAGAAATCGCAAACTGACCACGGGGATGAACGCCATGCCGCTTGACCTGGCGGCAGTCAATGCTGAAAAAGCCAAATTTTATGCCATGCTAGTGAATAAGAATTTACCGGAAATTAATTCATACTGGGCCAGATTGATGTTTTCTGGACAAGGTTCCCCACCCTTACAAGTGGAGACAACAGATGAAGTATTGGATATAGTAGGTAGTAACAAGGCCGCCATTGGCTATATAGAGAGAAAGAAACTGGATAAACGGGTAAAACTGATTTATGACCCTACACAGTAAGTGATTTTGCATGTTAAGACTGCTACGTACCAGTATTGTCTATCGCAGCGCATTTATTGTGCTTGGCATTGCTCTGCTTGTCGGTATTTTCTTTGCCTTGCTCAGCTATCATTTCTCGGCAAAGTCCGAACAAGAACAGGCGCGCCAGCGCACGCAAGCCTCACTGAGCACAGTGGAAAACACCGCAAGCATCGCCTGCTTCGTACTAGACCAGAATCTGGCTGCAGAACTCGCGCGTGGATTAATAAAGAATGGCGACATCAGCCGGGTGCAGATTATCTCGGACGGTAAAGTTCTTGCCGAAGCAGACAAGCAAAGCACACAAAAATCAGAACCTTCTGCACTCACCATGTTGCCAAGCATTGATGCCTCAAGCCAATTGGTCCATGAAGTCTATTCCCCCTTCAATTCCAAAGAGAAAGTCTGCGAAATTCACCTTGACCCGAACCTGGATTTCATCCGTGAGCAAAGCACATCCAAAGCACGTTTCATTATGTATTTGCTGTTACTACAAGCCTTAGCGATGGCATCTGCTGTGGTGTATGTGGTGTTGAATATGATTACCAAACCGATCAAGAATATCTCAGACCGATTGCATACTCTTGCCCCTGAATCTGGTGACAAGCTGTGTCTGCCCGATGGCAATGAAAAAGATGAAATAGGTCAATTGGTGCGTGACGTCAACACGCTGGTCGCCAGTTTATTGGAGACCTTGAACGAAGAACGGACTTTACGTATCAAACATGCAATCGGCGAAAAGAAATTTCAAACCATTTTTGAAAACGCAGAGACCGGGATATTTCAGCTCAATTTTGCTGGCGAATTGCTTTCCTATAATCCCGCATTTCTGCGCATGTTCAGCCTGGATGCAAGTAGTGGCAGTACCAAGATAGCGAATGCCTTGACGTCCTTGCTAGAAGGGCAAGAACTGCGCCTGCATTTGATGATAGATATGGCCATCAATGAAGCTAAAGTCATGTCTGACGACTTTTATATACAACTGGCAGCTTCAACACACAAGAAATGGGTCAATCTTGTGATTAGCCCTGCCGAAGATGGTATCTTGCAGGGCTTGGTCAATGATATAACTGAACGCAAATCACAGGAAGAAAGCGCCAACCAGCTCGCAGTCACCGATCATTTGACCGGCATCAATAACCGCCTGGGCTTTGAAAAAGAAATCAGCCGCCTTTCCAAAGAGCATGGAAATGGAAATGCTTCGGGATTCTTCTTATTGATGATAGACCTGGATAAATTCAAGCAAGTCAATGACAGTCATGGTCACATAGTGGGCGATCAGGTATTGGTCCATTTTTCTCAGCTTGTCAGCAATACTGTCAGAAAATCCGATTTTGTCGCGAGGCTGGGTGGCGATGAATTCATCATCTTGCTCAAAGACTTGACGAGTCTGGAAAAAGCAGAAGAGATAGCACAAAAAATAATCACCCTGGTCAGCGAGCCAATCAGCATAAACGACAAGCTATTTGTACAAATTGGGGCCAGCATAGGAATCAGCTACACTGGCCCGACAGAATTCATTGCCGACAATTTATTAAGACAGGCAGATGCAGCCATGTATGAAGTCAAACGCAGTGGCAGGAATGCCTATCGCGTAGTCCATCTCGATGCTTATCAAAATCATCAGGATGCCGGGACTGCGTGATCTGCCAGCATGTCCATGACTACTGCTTGATACAGGATGCTGGACGACAAACTGGCTTCCTGACTGCAGGTGTAAGTCAATTTAATGACATGATCATCATCGATATTGATTGCCTTGGTAAATAGGGTGGGCCAAGGATCAGCTTCAGGATATAGCAGAAGCATCTCGCTTTCATAAGCAGCAATGTCTTTCAAGGCTGGTGCGCCAACAGATACATAGGCTGCGCACAAGGCTATCCATAGATCCTGCAAGCTCCTGGCGATGGTTTCACTTTCGAGATATGGCAGTATCTGTCGCAGTGCATTGACAGCAGTAACAATATGCAAGATGGTGAAATCTCTGGTTTGACCGTAGGCCGTCATTGCCCAACGAGCAAGTTCATCCAGAAGATGCTCTGATACCGGCGCGGCTGGCAAATGACGCAAAAACTGTTCATCATTGACAACGGCTTGCATTTTTTCAGTGATCATCCTGCCCGGATAGAGCTTACCTTCCATGCCATAAGACAAATGCTGAAACCCTGCTGCGACCGAGTTTGCAGGCGGCCTCCCTGACATATTGATGTTAATGTCAAAATTAGCAACTACCAGTGAAGCAAGCCCGGCAGCGATTTCACCATTGTGCTCCGCCTGCAAGCCATAGGAAAGTCGTATTAGCGCATGAAAAGCTGTGGTTGCCGGAGCAAATGGGACCAACGCCAAAACTTCATTGATGACTTCGTTTTTGCCGCACTCAGCGATACGCGTGGCAAAACACGTTTGTAAGTCAGCAAAACTGTCTCGTTTTCCCAAATAAACACGGAAATTTTCATACTCGATAATTTCATTTACTGGCAATCGCGGCAATGCATAAGACACCTGCCAATGTACAAAAAATTCTTGCAGGCGTTCAGCGCTCGCCCCCATACCAGCGAGAGCGCACAATGCCATAGGGCAGTGATTAGTCGTACCTTTGGCATTCAAGGCAAACTCGCTGTTTTTGTCCAGCAAATCCCTCAGAATTGCATTGCCACCCATTGATGTTATCGAAGTCCTCATTCGCATTCTCCATACTTGATTGAACTTGCTGTAGTATGCAAGTTCAAGTTAACTTGAAGTCAAGCGTTTTTTCAGAGAAAAAATTGGATCATGGCAACTATCAACACTGCAAATTTGATCAGCATAGGTGAACTTGCCAAACGTTCAGGAATCGCTGCCAGTGCTTTGCGCTTTTATGAAAGCAGGGGCTTGATCAGCAGCGTACGCGGCCCTGCGCAGCGACGCCAGTTCCAACGGGAAGTATTGCGTCGTGTGGCCTTTATAAGGGCAGCACAAACTGCTGGTTTAAGTCTGGAAGAAATAGAAACTACACTGACCGCCCTGCCCGATCAAAGAACGCCAACAAAACAGGATTGGGAGAAACTGTCAAAATCATGGCAGCCATTCATAGAGGAACGCATAAGGTCTTTGACAGCTTTGCGTGACCAGTTAAGCTCATGCATAGGTTGTGGCTGCCTTTCACTCAAATCCTGTGCTTTATATAATCCACAGGATATAGCTAATACCAAAGGCACCGGACCACGTTATTTGATGGGGGATAAATCTTCGGACCTGGTCTAATTTGTTTGATTTACGTTATTCTGTGTCTGCGTCAATTGCATCACTGCCGGTTCCCAGCAAGTTTTGCGCTGTGTCTGCCGGCAGTGCTTCTACACTCTTCAATTTTCTGGTCATCTGCCTCGTCCTGACCTCAGCCTGATCGATATTTTTCGCTGCCTTTTCCAGTGCGACTTTGGTCGCAGTCAGCACATCTGCAAATTTGCCAAACTCTGTCTTGACTGCGCCCAGCACCTGCCAGACTTCGGATGAACGTTGTTCCAATACCAGACTGCGGAAACCCATTTGCAGGCTGTTCAACAATGCAGACAAGGTAGATGGACCGGAAATGGAGACGCGGCAAGTGCGTTGCAATTCATCCGCCAGGCCAGGCCGGCGCATGACTTCTGCATACAGACCCTCTGTCGGCAAAAACAGGATGGCGAAATCCGTCGTCAGCGGTGGCGACAGGTATTTCTCGGAAATGGTTTTGGCTTCCAGGCGTATCGCTCTTTCCAGCTCTTTGCCTGCCTGCGCTACCCCTTCCGCATCGGCACGTTCTGCGGCATCGATCAGACGCTCATATTGTTCTTTGGGGAATTTCGCATCGATGGGCATCCATACCGGCGCCCTGTTTACTTCCTTGCCCGGTAGCTTGATGGCAAATTCCACACGCTCACCTGAGCCTGGTACGGTTTCTACATTCTTGGCATACTGGTCTGGCGTCAGCATTTGCTCCAGTACCATTTCCAGTTGCACTTCACCCCAGGTGCCACGGGTTTTCACATTCGTCAGCACCCGCTTGAGATCACCGACACCAATGGCGAGTTGCTGCATTTCACCCAGGCCCTGATGCACTTTTTCGAGGCGATCAGAAACCAGCTTGAATGATTCACCCAGACGCTGTTCCAGCGTGGCATGCAGCTTTTCATCGACGGTCTTGCGCATTTCTTCGAGCTTGCCAGCATTGTCTGCCTGCAATTGCTGTATTTTTTGTTCCAGCGTTGCGCGTATTTCATTCATGCGCTGGGCATTTGATTCTGTCAGTGCAAGCAGAGTTTGATTCAGGCTGTCGCCAAAACGCTTCAGGCTTTGGCCCTGCTCATCACGCGCGACCTGCCCTTGCAGAATGAAAGCCTGCCTGAACTGTTCCAGTTGCTGGGCATTGGTTTCATTGAGCTTCACCAGTTGCTGGGAAAAAGCATCGATCTGGTTGTTTTGCAGGGTCGCCACGCTCGTCAACTGGGCGGCCAGGTTTTGCTGCAACTGCCCAAAGCTGCCAGCCAGTTCCTGGCGTCCAGTTTGCGCTGTCAATTGCACCTGCTCTCTCAAACCACGTTCACTACGCTCCTGCGTCATTTGTGACTGCTGTTGGGTCTGGCGGAGTTGTTCCTGTATGGCGAGGATGCCGGCCACGTCTTGATTACCCGTCTTGCGCAGCAGAAGCACAATATTAAAGACCACGGCCAGCGCAGCCAGCAAAAGTATCAGTACCTCAAACAGACTCATAGAAAAATATTCAGGTGAAAAAGGGATTTCAAATTCCGAAACTTGGAAATTCAGCCAGGACGGTTACGCATCCAGTCAGCCGTCTGATAAAACGATTGCATCAAATGCTGCTGCAAATCTTCGCTGACACCGATATCCTGCATGGCCCAGGCCATGCAGCGCAGCCATTGATCGCGTTCGCTGCTGGAAATGGCATATGGCAGATGACGAGCACGCAGGCGCGGGTGACCAAACTGTTCGATATACAGATCAGGGCCACCCATCCAGCCTGACAAGAACCAGTACAGCTTGTCGCGTGACCCATCCATGGGAGTGGGATGCAATGCGCGTATGCCAGCAAATTCTGGCTCCAGCTCCATCAAGTCATAAAAACGATCAACCATCTCACGCAGTTTGTCTGCGCCACCCAGCAATTCATACAAATTGACCTGGGCTTCTTCATTATTTTCAACTTCAGTATTCATGTCATCACTTATTTAAAACCACTCTTAAAACCACTCAGAGTGCCGGCCTTGCCTGATTCACCCACAATTGCACTGCAGGTCTTTGCCATTGTTGTGCCGCGAATCGGGATAATTTTTCAGGCACATGGTCACCATGCAGTGCCAGGCGATTAATCATCAGGGCAAGATCGAGATCGGCGACAGACCAGTCACCAAAGAGATTTTCAGCATCATCTGGCACCAGTGACTCACCGACCAGAAACAATTGCCCTGCTGCTGCCTTAGCCGCGTCAGACAAGGGTTCCAGCTTCTTGCCATAGAAAATGACCTGGGTATTGCGCTCTACCCGTATCGGCATCAGGGCGCTGCGTATCCAGGCTTGCACTTGCCGTGCCCTGGCACGTGCGTGAATTTCCTTGGGATAAACTGCTTGCTTAGGAAATACTTCGTCCAGATACTCGGTAATCGCCGATGATTCGGACAAAGCAAAACCATTGTGCACCAGTGTAGGCACGCGCTGTGTCAGGGACGTAGCGGCATAATCATGTGCATGCTGGGCATTTGCTTCCAGATCTACCGTCAGCAAATCAAAGTCAAGACCTTTCTCCTGCAGCGTGACGAAAACAGACATCGCATAGGGGCTGGTGAATTGTGAATCTACATAGAGTTTGATGTCTTGTTTTTGCAAAATAAATCCTTTTAAATTAATTCAGTAGCCGCCCTGCTATCAAGTCTCACGCAGGCTTTGCAAAGGTGGTTGGTTCAACACATTGCGCAAGCCCAGCCAGCCACCTATCACGGCGCAAGTTGCACCGACAATCAAGCCTGCCAGCCAGACCAGTGGCGAGAAAGTCCAATCAAAATTGAAACTGAAACGTGCCAATGCCCAGCCGATGGCAGACGCACCTGATGCCGCCAATACGCCGGACAAGCCGCCTATCAGCAAAAACTCTATCCACTGCGCCTGTGATAATTGCTTGCGGGTTGCACCGAGGGCGCGCAAGAGTGCAGCTTCACGCATGCGCACGTCTTGCGAACCCGCCAGCGCTGCATACAGCACCAGCACGCCCGAAGCAAGCGTGAACATGAACAAGAATTCTACTGCCGTAATCACCTGATCCAGCACGTCCTGCATTTGCTTGATCATGGCGCCGACATCCACCACCGTCAGATTAGGAAAATCACGCATCAGGTGATTGACGAAGGTTTTATCTTTTTCAGGCAAACGGAAAGCCGTAATCCATGTCTGCGGCATATCCACCATCGCCTTTGGGTTGATGATGACAAAGAAATTCACCCGCATAGAACCCCAGTCCAGCTTGCGCAGACTGGTGATGGTAGCAGTCACTTGCTGCCCGGCGATATCGAAAGTCATCTTGTCGCCCAGCTTTAATTTCAAGGTCTTTGCTATCCCCTCCTCCACAGAAGCCTCGGCTTCTGTTGCCTTGCCATCGTCATACCAACGACCCGCAGTGATCTTGTTCAGTGCAGGCATATCGGCCATGGTCGACAAATTGAATTCCCTGTCTACCATGCGCTTGGCCTGGTCTTCTATATAGGTGTCGCCAGTGATCTGCTTGTCATTCAATGCAATCAAGCGCCCACGTATCATTGGATAAATCTGGGGCTTGCCAAATGCATCCAACTGTTTAGTAATATTTTCTTTTTGATCTGGCTGTATATTGATGACAAACTGATTCGGTGCATCTGCTGGCGTCGCTTTTTTCCACGCCGTGATCAGGTCGCCGCGTACCACAGTCAATAACAATAAGGCCATCAAGCCCAGTGCCAGTGAGACGACTTGTATCACAGTCGCGCCAGGTCGCCTTTGCAAGGCAGTAATGGCAAAACGCCAGGCAGAATGTGCAAATAATGTACGCATGCGTTTGAGTGCAAACATACCCAGCCATGCAACCAACGCGAATACCAGCAAGCCAGCCAGAAAGCCAGCCGCAGTCATCAAGCCCAACTTGATATCAGCCGTTTGCCAAAGCAACAAAGCCACGAACATCCCAAGACCGCAGGCATAAGTTACCAACGTCATTGCCTTGGGTGCTTCTTGCTCACGTCGTATGACGCGGTTATGCGGCACATTACGCAATTGCAAAATAGGTGGCAAGGCAAATCCAACCAGTAACAACAAGCCTGTGGCGATGCCCTGCAAAGCAGGCAAGAAATTCGCGTCAGGCAAGTCCTTAGCGACCAGCTTACCCAACCATTCCAGTAAAACATAATGGCCTGCGTAACCCAGCAGCACACCAGCGATACTACCCAGCAACCCCAGAATCAGGAATTCAATCAGATACATAGACATGACCTGGTTTTGCGTCAGCCCGAGGCAACGCAACATGGCGCAGGCATCCAGATGGCGCAACATGAAACGCCGTGCCGCCATGGCAATCGCAACTGCAGCCAGCATGGCTGACAACAGACTCACCAGCGACAGGAATTGATCTGCCCTGTCCAGCGTGGCACGCATTTCTGGCCGCCCTGCAGCCAACGATTCGAGGCGTACGCCTTTCAACTTCTCGCCCTCTATTTTTCCCTGCAACTCTTTTTGATAGGTAGCGATAAGCTTGGCATCACCAGCCATGAGTAAGCGGTAAGTTACGCGTGAACCATTTTGTATCAGCTTGCTGGCGGGTATATCCGTCAGCGATATCATGGCACGCGGCGCAAAATTCATGAAACCGGCACCACGGTCTGGCTCCGTGCCTATGGTCTGGGTTACTGTCAATTGCAGTTCGCCCAGTTTGATTTTTTGGCCAACATTCAAATTCAAGGCCGACAGCAAGGCAGGATCTACCCACACTGTGCCAGTCTGCGGGACGACATCGGTAGGAACTTCTACTTCACCCTTGTTCAACTTCAACTTGCCACGCAAGGGGTAATCTGCACTCACTGCCTTTAAAGATACCAGGCGGGATACAGCTTCATCACCCTCACCTGCCAATGCCATGGAGGGAAAGACTACAGTTTCCGCTGTCTTTAAGCCGCGCTTTTCTGCTTCTTGTCGCCATTCTGGCTTGATAGGCTGGTCAGCAGCGACCAGCAAGTCAGCACCCAGCAATTGATGCGCATCACGGTTGAGGCCGCTGCGCATCCTGTCCGTAAAAAAACCTACCGAGGCCAGGGAGGCCACGGCAATCATCAAGGCAATCAGTAAAAAGCGCAGCTCACCAGCACGCCAGTCACGCATCGTCATACTGAGAGAGAGTTTAAACATAGTTGCCTTGTCAATACAGAAATAAAATAATCGAAACACATGCAAAACACAGCGCCACTTGGCGCCAACATACAGTAGTGCTGCAAAACAGTTTTTAGTTCAAAGATTGCCGTGGTTTTTTACTCAGATGCCAGCGCATTCGCAAAATCATCCAGCAAATCCTGAGTATCTTCTATGCCGACCGAAACGCGTATCAGGGAATCCGCTATCCCCATCTCGGCCCGGCGTTCTGCCCCCATCTCAAAGAAAATGGTGTGCGCAACCGGAATCACAAGGGTACGGGTGTCACCAAGATGCGTTGCATTGATTGCGAGCTTCAAGCGGTTCAGGTAATCGAAACAATCAATCTCTGGCTTTAGCTCAAAGCTGAACAGGGCCCCATATGCCGAAAACAAATCCGTCGCCAGGTCATGCTGCGGATGATCTGGCAAGCCGGGGTAATGCACCACTGCCACGCGCGGATCGGCTGCGAGCATTTTTGCCAGCGCCATTGCATTCGTGCATTCCCTTTCCTGACGCAGTGCTATCGTTTCTGCCCCTACCGCGACCTGATGTGCAGCCTCTGGTGAAATGGAAGCGCCGAAATCGCGCAAGGCTTTTGCCCTGATTTGTGCCAAGCCTTGCATGTGTGAAGGCTGTTTGCGGAAATTGGCTGCAATATTTGGAAACAGGCTCCAGTCAAACAAACCAGTATCCGTCAAGGCACCACCCAGTACATTGCCATGTCCTGCGATGGATTTAGTGAGGGAATTGACAACCAAGCCTGCATACACAGCTTTGGGCTGAAACAGATAAGGCGAAGTCATGGTGTTATCAACCACAAACAGGATGCCTTTTTCAAGGCATAGCTCACCTATTTTTTTCAAATCAGCGATTTGTGTACGTGGGTTGGCGATGGTCTCTACAAATACCATGCGGGTCGCTGGCGTCAGTGCAGCAGCAACATGGGCAACATCAGTAGCATCTACCAGGGACACATTGACACCCTGCCCAGCAACGGTTTGCCACAGACTGTTGGTATTGCCAAACAAGAATGACGATGACACCACATGATCGCCCTGACGCAATAATGCCTGGAACACTGCGCCGATGGCAGCCATGCCGGTTGCGAAGGCAATCGTGCCCAGTCCACCTTCCATCTTGCTGATTTTCTCTTCCAACGCCGACACGGTGGGATTGCCCTGGCGACCATAGCGGTAGCCAGATTGTTTATTCTGGAACACGGCAGCCAGATCACGTGCGTCACGATATCCATACATGACCGATGTATGGATAGGCTTATGGATAGAGCCATGCTCTATGTCTTTTTGTCTGTCGCTATGCAGGATAGTGGTAGTAAAACCGTATTGGGGTGGTTTAGGTGTCGTGCTCATAGTGCCGGGATATGAATATAAAATAAAAGCGAGTTCTGGGAGTTTAACCCAGAACTCGCTTTTTCATTTTGGCACAGGGGCAGCAAGACTAGCTGAATCACTCCTTGAGCAAGAAAGTCTCAATCAACTCGGCCAATTTCTCAGGCTGATCATGATGCAGCATATGCCCGGCATCCATGATCATTTCCTTTTTCAATTGCGGAATGTACGCGAGCCGCCTGTCTATTTCCACACGCGCCTCTTCTTTTGGCCCCATCCAGTGCCAGACATTGGTGTCATCTGCCTCCATCCACAACACTGGCGCAGTGATTTTTTGCCAACAGGCCATGACCTCTTCCACTCTGTACAGCAGCGGACTAGTTTGCTTGTGAGCCGGATCACCCAAAATCTCCCAGCAACCGGGGCTGGTTTCCCTAGCCCAATGAGCAGAAAGAAATGCTGCTCTTTCATCCGACAAGCGTGGATTGGTTTTTTGCAAACGGGCGGCTACTTCTGTCTGCGAGGCGTAAGTGCGCAAGCTGGCCTGACTTTCCAGCTCATCCAGCCATTTCCTGTAGCGCCCTGGCGCCTGCTTGGGATGGGTGACTGGCATGCCAAAGCCTTCCAGATTAATAAACTTGCGCACACGCTCAGGGCGCACGCCTGCATACAGGCCAGCAACGTTCGCGCCCATGCTGTGGCCAAGCAGGTTCACGGGTTCATTCGGCGATATATGCCTTAGCAATGCATCGAGGTCACCCAGATAATCCGGGAACCAGTAAGTATCTACCTTGGGTGACTCTGTCAATCCAAAGCCGCGCCAGTCAGGCGCGAGCACTTGCCAATCTTGTTTCAGACAATCAACGACAAACTGAAAAGAAGCGGACACGTCCATCCAGCCATGCAGCATGATGATCTTGGGTGCATCTTCCCGCCCCCAACTGCGCACATGGTATTGCAGGCCACGGATATCAAGAAAGGATGTGCGTGAAGGCTTGAATAGAGAATTCATAAAAATTTAATATTTTTCATCTGTAAATACAGGCAAACGCCAGCCTGCACAGCGGATTATCAAGTAGCATGAGAGCAATGCGGCCTAGCAATACAACAACACAATAGCACGACCGTTCGATTATTATAACGGAGACAGGATGAAGCAGTTGAACAAACTCAAAGACAAGACTAAAAACAATACAAAAGCTGACCGAACTGATCAAGTTGACCATTATGAGCAGCTTTACCATGAATTCAGATGGGATGTGCCCAGCAATTTCAATATCGCAGAAGCTTGCTGTCACCGCTGGGCGGCAAATCACAAACATGCAAAGAAGGCGGCCATACTGTATGAAGACAGCGAAGGTAACAGCCGCCGCCTGACTTATCAGCAGTTGCATGAACAAGCCAATCAACTCGCCAATCTATTCTTGCAGGAAGGCATACAACGTGGTGACGTAGTAGCTTGCATCTTGCCACAAAGACCAGAAACGGCAATCGCCATCATGGCTTGCCTACAAATTGGCGCCATCGTCATGCCCTTGTCTTTTTTGTTCGGGCCTGATGCACTCGAATATAGGCTGCAACATAGTCAGTCCATCGCCATCATCCTGGACGACAGTGGAATAAAGGCATTTGAAGAAATTCGCGACCGCTGTCCCGACCTGAAAACTGTCATTAGTCTGGATTGCACTGCCAGCAACGACATGCCGCCCTGCATAGACTGGGAAACACATGTACCCAACATGCCTGTCACTTCCCACATTGCCGATACCCGCTCCAGTGATCCGGCCGTCCTGATATACACCAGCGGCACTACCGGTGCACCCAAAGGTGCGCTAATACCACACTCAGCAATTATCGGTAACCTGACAGGCTTTGTGGCTTCGCAAAACTGGTTCCCGCAAGACGAAGATGTATTTTGGTCGCCAGCGGATTGGGCCTGGACCGGCGGCTTGATGGATGCCCTATTGCCTACCCTGTATTTTGGCAAACCCATCGTCGGCTACCAAGGGCGCTTTTCTGCGGACACTGCCTACTATCTGCTGGAAAAATACAAGATCACCAATACCTTCCTTTTCCCAACTGCCTTGAAAATGATGATGAAGGCGGAAGCGCAACCGAGGGAAAAATACAAGCTTTCACTGCGCGCGATCATGACTGCGGGCGAAGCCGTTGGTGATGCAGTCTTCAACTGGTGCGAACAAGCACTGCACATCATTCCAAATGAGATGTTTGGCCAGACTGAAATGAACTACATCGTCGGCAACAGCCACCAACTGTGGCCAGCCAAACCTGGCAGCATGGGGAGACCGTATCCAGGGCACAAAGTTGCTATCATCGATGATGATGGTAATGAGGTAGAAAATGGCGATATTGGCGAAGTTGCCATGAGTCGTTATGATGCCTATGGTCACCTAGATCCCGTGTTCTTTCTGGGTTACTGGAAAAACGACGAAGCCACTCGCAATAAATTCACAGGCGACTGGTGCAGAACTGGTGATCTGGCCACTCGTGATGATGATGGCTATCTTTGGTACCAGGGCCGGGCAGACGACATGTTCAAAGCTGCTGGTTACCGCATTGGCCCCTCAGAAATCGAAAATTGCCTGGTCAAACATGCGGCAGTAGCAAATGTGGCTGTGGTGCCCAAACCTGACAAAGAGCGCGGCAACCTGGTCAAAGCCTATGTGGTACTGAGCCAGGGCTATCAGGGTGATGATGCTCTGGTCAAAGAATTACAGAACCATGTGCGTGGAAAACTGGCACCGTATGAATATCCCAAAGAGATAGAGTTCATTGATGCCCTGCCCATGACCACTACTGGAAAAGTACAGCGCCGTATATTAAGACTGCGAGAACAAGAACGCGCAACGCAAAATTCAGACAGCGTCAGTGTTGCGCCAACACCGTCGCATTGACCAGGTTGGCAACCTGGTCAAGCATATCGCTAATGGTCTTGCCGTAAAGCGTGCTGTTAAAAGCTGCGCCATCAAAAACATGCTCGCGCCCTATGCTCACGTTGCCAGAAACCGTCGTGGAAAATTCTTGCTGCACCAGCAGTTGACCAGAGCGTGCGTCATAGATACGCACATCCAGTTCTATGGCACGTGTTCTTTTTTGCGTCAGACCGAACAGATTGCTATCTATTTTAGTACCTGCATTGCGGATCTCGCCGGAGACAATGTAGCGACTGCCAAACGTTTGCCCAAGTTGCTGCAAGAGCTTCGCTGGCGGGGCATCCTGCTGCCAGTCAAACGACAATAGATCAGGGGAGGTGCGAACCTGAACTTGCCGCTCCCGAATCAACCTGCGGGCAATAGCCTTGGGAAAACCCTGGGCCGCATCATCAATATCAAGTACTTGCACAGGTTTGTTGACAGCAAAGCCTGTCAATACCAATGCCTTATTGGGCGGCAAACCGGGATCAGTCATTTGTGCAGTGGAGTGCGCAGAAAAGCATGCGCCGAGTAAAATTAACGCGATCCGGTTTACCATTGAGCTAAAGCCTGTCATTTTGTTCTTTTCAGGAATGATTAGCTTTGATTACGACAGCATTAGCAACAACTTTAAGCATCCATTACAATCAGCAGATTCCCAACCTGACTTGATGAAACAGAATAATGAATTCCACCCTGACTATTGCGCTGGTCAAAGCTGATGATGCAAGCGCCGTCTTAGCCTTTGAGCAGGAAAATCGTAATCACTTTGAAGAATGGATAGCAAGCCGTGGCGATGATTTCTATTCCTTGCAAGAAGTACGTTCCAGCCTGGAGCAGGCGCAATACCTGGCCAGTGCCAAGCGCGAATATCACTACCTTGCCTGGGTGGGAAACGAAGTTGTAGGTCGCATCACCCTGCGCGGCGTCGAGCAAGACCAATACCACAAGGCGTTCCTGGGCTACCGCTTCAGCCAGCGCCACGGTGGCCATGGTTATGCTACTGCTGCAGTCAATGCGGTAGTGGAACAAGCATTTAAAGAATTCAAGCTCAACCGGATAGAAGCGGTAGTGATTATCGACAATCTGCCATCTCAGGCCATCATGCGTAAATGTGGCTTTGATGAATTTGGTCATTCCCATGCCTCCGTGCTCAGAAATGGCATCTGGATGGACATGCTGCACTATGAAAAGCTGAATACAGTGCGGCCTGTCTGAATGACGGCTCAGCCCCAGAATTTTGCAGTTCATCGCAAAGCGAGCGCAGGTGCAGATAAAATTGGTAATACTGAATCATCTGCACACGCTTTTAGAGATATTTAGACCGGAGCGAGTGCAGCACACTTACCTTTGGAGACATTCATGCGCCGTTTATTGTTGATATCTGCCCTGCTGCTCAGTTCTACTGCTTTCGCCGATGAGCAAACTCGTAACTTGCCCACATTTAAATCCATCAAGACCCGTAGTGCTTTCAGTCTGGTAGTTGAGGTCGGTAAAACCCAGTCTGTACAAATCAAAGGCAGTGAGAGGTTTATCAATAATGTCACTACCGAGGTCATCGGCGATGAACTGGTGATTTCATATAAAGAAAAAAACTCAGTCAAAATCAGTGACAATTCCCAGGTCATTATCAGTATTCCAGAATTGAGCAAATTCAAGATGGAAGGTGCTGGCAAAACCGTACTGAACAATCTTTCTGGCCCGCACTTTGCCTTGTCTTATGAAGGTGCCGGATTGTTGGTGGCAAACGGCAAGGTGAAGTCATTCACCTTGCGTGCCGAAGGTGTGGGCCTGGTAGAAACCAAGGACTTGATCGCCGAACAGGTGGATGCCCGCATCGAAGGTGTGGGTTCGGTTTCAGTCAATGCACGCGATAGCCTGAATGCATCTGTACAAGGCATAGGCAGCCTCACCTACTACGGCCACCCACGCAATGTCAGCAAATCTGTGGAAGGCATAGGTTCGGTACGTGCCGGTGATTAAACACAGCTCCCTACCAAACTAGGCGTTTGCAGCGGCCTGCAAGGCTCGCAGTTCATCCTCATCGAAACCTGCTGCCCGTCTGCCTTCCAGGTCAAAAGGCCCCCGCACTGGCGGTGCGTTGTATTTACGGGTCATCTCGGCATACGTCGAAATAATATCCAGACCCTGTTCTGCGCACAGCTTCTTATACCAAAAATTGCCAATGGCGACATGGCCAATTTCGTCGCGCAGGATAATCGCCAAAATATCGGTAGCTGCCTGGTCACCTGCCTGCGCCAGCTTGGCCATGACGGCAGGCGTAGCATCCAGGCCACGCGCTTCAAGTGTGCGCGGCACTAAAGCAAGGCGGGCTAACAGATCGCCCTTGGTTTTCTCCGCCATCTCCCACATGCTGTTGTGCGCCGGGAAATCTCCATAAGCAAAGCCCTGGCTACGCAAATGTCCAACCAGCAATTGGAAGTGATAGGCCTCCTCTTTAACTACTTGCAACCAATCGAGATAAAACTGTGCGGGCATGCCGGCAAAGCGCCAGATGATGTCTGCCGCCAGATTGACTGCATTCAGTTCTATATGTGCCAGTGCATGAATGAGCACTGCTCTGCCTTCAACCGTATTCATGGCGCGACGGCCTACCTTAGCTGGCGGCACTAACTCAGGCTTGCTCAAACGCCCGGGGATTCCTTCAGGCTCTGTAAATTCGGCAGCGACATCCAGTAAGGACTCCTTGGAAATTGCATGGATAGCTTCACATTTGCGTTGAGGATCTGGTTCCAGCACTGCAGCCAATGCGCATGCTCTTAACTCATTAATAACTTTATCTTTCATAGATGGGCAAAGTCGGGCAAGCAAACCCGCTGGGGTTTACAATACGGGCTCTACCCAATAATGCGTTATAAATAATGCGCCATTTTACGGAATAATCATGCCTATTTACCAATTTGGTGACCTAGCTCCAGAAATAGATGCGTCCGCCTATATCGCAGACAGTGCCAACATCATAGGCAAAGTCAGGATAGAAGCCAATGCCAGCATCTGGTTTGATGTCACCATACGCGGCGACAATGAATTGATTACCATCAGTGAAAACAGCAATGTCCAGGAAGGCAGTATTTTACACACTGATCCTGGTTACCCGATGGTGATAGGCAAAAATGTCACTGTTGGCCACCAGTCCATGCTGCATGGCTGTACCGTTGGTGATGGATCATTGATAGGCATACAGGCTGTAGTACTGAATGGCGCAAAGATCGGCAAGAACTGCCTGGTTGGCGCTGGCGCGCTTGTCACAGAAGGCAAGGAATTTCCTGATAACTCCCTCATCATAGGCTCACCCGCCAAAGTAGTCAGGACACTCAGCGAAGCAGATATTGCTGGCCTGCAGCGCAATGCCAATACCTATGTCAAGCGCGGGCAAGCCTTTAAAACTCAACTCAAACGCATAGACTGATTTAGCGATAATAATGACTGATACCTTACAAAAATTCATGTTCGAACATGCCGGTGTACGTGGCGAAATGGTCGAACTGACTCACACCTGGCAACAAACCCTGGCACGCAAGACTTATCCTGCAGCTGTACAAACCATATTGGGCGAGTTGATGGCCGCATCTGCGCTGCTGTCAGCCAACCTGAAGTTTGATGGCACCATGATCATGCAAATTCATGGAGATGGCCCTGTCAAATTGCTGGTGGTTGAATGCGATGCTGAATTGAAAATGCGCGCCACTGCCAAACTCAGCGAGCATGCCGACATTGCAGATGATGCCAGCCTGACAGACTTAATCCATTCCCATGGCAAAGGACGATTTGTGATCACGCTGGACCCGAATAATAAATTGCCGGGTCAACAGGCTTACCAGGGCATCGTACCACTGGATGGCGACAGCATCGCAACTGTCATAGAAAACTATATGCAGCGCTCTGAGCAACTCGACACCAAGCTGTGGCTGGCTGCTGATGATAAGGTCGCGCGCGGCATGTTATTACAAAAACTACCTAAAACCGGCGGTGCGGAAGCTCAGGTGGAGGATGAAACCGAAGCCTGGAACCATGCCGTCATGCTGGGCGATACCCTGAAGCGGCCGGAACTGCTGAGCACTGGGATAGACATACTCATGCACCGCCTGTTCTGGGAAGAAACCATACGTGTATTCGACCCTTTGCATCCGCAATTCCAGTGCAATTGCACACGTGAAAAAGTCGGCGACATGTTGAGAATGCTGGGCGAAGACGAAATACAATCTGCCATCGCTGACCTTGGTACGCTGGATATCAATTGCGATTTCTGTGGCAAGCACTATGGTTTCGACAAGGTGGATTGCGCGCAATTGTTCGTTGCCAGCACACTGACAGAAGGCACATTACCTGCCCCTGAAATCAAGCATTAATTTCTACTGGCCTGGTGATCCAGCATCACCAGCCCTCTTCCGCCAAGGTCTGTCTTGAATTCATCACTCTGCAAGACGAATCGATCACACAAGTCATTGCCAAGTTTTATTCTCTGCCATTGTTGAGAGCCCATTTTTCAGGAGACTTTCCATGATTCAGCAATGGTATAAAACAAATCCAGCCAACCTCAATCGCGGCATGGATATGGTACGCATAGGTGTCGCTCTCATTATTTTGATGCATCCCCTGCATGGTTACACCCATATAGAAAACATTCCGCGATTTGGCGAATTCCTGACTTCCCTGGGCTATCCCTTTGGCACTTCCCTGGCATGGCTGGTCTTGCTGCTACAAACTGCCTGCAGCCTGGCGTTGCTGGCCAATCGCCTGGTCGTGCCTGCATGCCTAGGTCATATCGTCGTGATTTGCTTTGGATTAATTCATGTCCACGCCCAATATGGCTGGTATGTCGTTGGCCCTGGTCAAGGTGGCATGGAATGGGGCTTTATCCTGCTGAGCAGCCTGCTTGGGGTAATGTGGGCATACTGGCCAGAGAAAAGATAAAAAAGACAAATACGCAGATTGGCAAAAATATTTTCAAAAATCCTTTGACCCTGACATTAGGTGAGGCTTTATAGTCTGCCTGACTGAAGGAGATCAGGTATGTTATTGAAAATCGGCGAACTGGCCAGCCGCACTGGCCTGACTATACGCACACTGCATCATTACGACAAAATCGGCTTGCTCAAGCCATCTGTGCGCTCTGAAGCGGGTTATCGTCTGTACGACAGGGCAGATATCAAACGCCTGCATCACATTCAAGCCCTGCGCCGCCTCGATTTGTCGCTGGCAGAAGTTGGCGATGTCATCAATGGTGCTGGCAATGACTTGCACTGCGTGATAGACGAGCAGATTTCTGGTTTGGACCAGCAGATAGCCCAAAGCATGGAATTGCGCGACAGGCTGCAAGAATTGTCAGGCTTACTGAAAACCAATAACGAACCCAATCTTGAATACTGGTTGTCTACGCTGGAAATGATGAGCCTGATTGGCAAATATTTCAGCCGTGATGAAATTTTGCGCTTGCGTGAACTAGAGGTGCAGGCGCAAAGCAATGTTGACACGCATATGCCTCCTTTTGTCCAGGCAGGGCGAGTTTTACTGGATCAGAAAATACCACCGAGTGACCCTAGAGCCAAGCAACTGGCCAGGGAGTGGGTGCGCGCCATGAGCACATTAATGCCTGATCCCGCACTACTTAGCAAATTTACCCAGATGCATAGAAAAGAGCCATCTTTGCAATCCTTAAGTGGTGTCGATGATGAAATGATGGACTTTATTACCAAGGCATCAATCGAAGTCAGGTATGACATTTACAGCAAATATCTGAATGAAGAAGAGCTGCAGTATTTCCGCAAATCCTTCTTTAAGAATAACGAAACCTGGACACATGTTTTTGCAGAAGTAAGACAAAAAATGGCAATGAGCCTACCACCTGAACATCCCGATGTACAAGCATCTTTAATCAAGTGGCGCACTTTATTCATGGACGCATGGGGCAATCATTTGCCTACCATGCTCAAAGTCAGAAGCATCCACGAAAATGAACCAGAACTAAGTATAGGTGGCGGACTGACGCCGGCTTTAATTGTCTATGCCCGCCAGGGACTGGCCTTTCTGGAAAAAAGCCATCCTCTGAAGCCATAAGGAAAACTAAATGAACGATGTAAATACACACAAAACCGACAATACGCCCAAAGGCATATTCAAGGACAGTAATTTCCTGTGGATGATAGGCGGCGGTGCAATCTCCATGCTGGGTGATCAGTTCACTTTGATTGCCCTGCCCTGGCTGGTATTGAAAATGACTGGTGACACCTTGATACTTGGCATCGTACTTGCCCTGATCAGCGTCCCACGCGCATTGTTGATATTGCTGGGTGGTGCAGTCGTTGACCGCTACTCCCCCAAGATAGTGATGATGCAGACAAAGTACATCAACACAATGCTGCTGGGTATATTGAGTGCCCTGATTTTTTACGGCAAGCTGGAATTATGGATGGTGTATGCCCTGGCCTTGGGCCTGGGAATCTCGACAGCCTTCAGCATCCCTTCAGGTACTTCCATGTTGCCACGGGTAGTCGCACCAGCGCAGTTGCAATCTGCAAATGGCATCATGTTGAGTGTGCGCCAGTTGACCATGTTCATAGGCCCTGTACTGGCAGGCTTGCTGATTGCTCTGTTTGGCACGCATGAGCAAGGGATGATCAACGATGCGCAAGGGTTGGCAGCGGCTTTCTTCTTTGATTGCTTCACATATGCTTTTTCTGCCTGGACACTGAGCAAGGTCGGGATGAACAACATGACTATGCCCCCTGGCCCTGCCGGACATAAACCAGCTCTGCTGCAATCACTGACAGAAGGCTTGCGTTATTGCTGGAATGAGAAACAGTTGCGCAGTTGCTTTATCTATTGGGCAGCGATCGCCTTCTTCATTATGGGGCCGATACAGATCGCCTTACCTGTCATGGCAAATCAACTCAGCAATAGCGCCAGCGCGCTGGGCTTGCTGGCAGGTTCACACGGTGCAGGTACGCTATTAGGCATGGCTCTGGCAGGCATGAAACCCAATCTGCGTTTCGGTAATCTGGGACGCACTATCTTGCTGGTCGATTTTATTGTCGGTATTTTGTTTATACCCATGGGCCTGATAAGCGCCAGTTGGCAAGGTGCCGTAATACTATTAAGCGTAGGCATATTGGGTGGCTTTTTACATGTGGCAGTATTTACCTGGGTACAAAAACAGGTGCCACCGAATATGATAGGCCGTGCCATGAGTATGTTCATGTTTATCTTCATGGGCATAGGGCCAGTTTCGGCGGCATTCACTGGCTGGCTACTGCGCGGTATCACTATTCCGCAATTATTCATGGGCAGTGGCAGCCTGTTGATCCTGATCGTCATCATGGCAACACAAATCAGCCCTATCGTTAAGGTGACGGACAAGCACTTAGCTGCATAAAAAACAATTAAATTAAATCAGGCTGACGGTATGTGCTACGTCAAGACCTGAGTAACACCTGTAGAAGTATCAGCAATATGTTTGCGCGAGGCATCAAGACCAAATCCTTGCGCAACAAAGCCCTTCAACAACTACAATGGATATAAATCATTATCGGATTACCCCACTCTGCATGCAGCATCAGGAAGATATCCAGCTTTTCTGCAATCCCTAAGTCAAGTATCAATTGCCTCCAATTCATTGATTACTTTGCCATTCAGTTTCACAAAAAATCAATAAATTCAATGTTAAATCGAGTGAATTTCAATAGCAATTTATTTCCATTTAACTTAACTTTTCAAAGTTTGGCTCTATCATATAAACACTGGGCAATTAATTTGTATCGTTGTGATTGCATGCAGTAGTACCCTGTATTAGCAAGGTACTTCAACCCCATTATAAGCATTTCCTGTTCAGCATTTGACAAACCCGGTTTCATAGTTCTTTAACCAGCTTCAAATCAGGGAGACACCCATGAAAAAGACAAGCCTCGTATTTGCTTTGGGATTAATTGTCGGTACATCACCTAACTTCGCAAGCGCTGCAGAAAGAAGTACGGAAGCAGAAGCCGTCGCTTTGATTCAAAAAGCGCAGGAATACATCAAAAAGAATGGTGTTGAAAAGTCCATTGCTGAATTTAACAAACTGGACAGCCCCTTCAATACTGCCAGCGATATCAATAAAAAAGGCGACTTGTATTTATATACACTTGATCAAAAAGGTTACCAGGCTGTCCACGGTAAAAATCCAAAGATTGTGGGTAAGACCATGCTGGACATGCGTGATCAGGATGGTGTTTACCTGATCAAGGAGATGGCAGAAAAATGTTTCGCTAACGGCAAAGCATGGGTTGCCTATCGCTGGCCCAATCCTGTTACCAAGGATTTGGAAAAGAAAAAAGGATATGTAGAGAGAGTTCCTGGACAAGATTTCTGCCTGGGAACTGGAATATACTATTAAGATAAAGCTTGGTACATCTTTAAAAAGGGGAAGTCCAAAAACTTCCTCTTTGTTCAGGTTTGAGCTTACCCATATTCAATTAATAATTTCGCCACCTCGCAAGCTGTCTCAATCATCGAGAATCTGAAAGAATTTACAGGAAGGAATTTGCATGGCGGTACCGGCTGAACGGCCCAAAATTGCTGGTGTGATTTTCCTGTTACTTGCAGGTGTGGCCATTGCAGCCATTATTTTGCAAACATGGTGGGCCATTTCGCAAGACCGCAACATTACTTTCAGATCCGAGCATGAAAATGGATTGGTCGCTGTTCGCCTGCTGGAAGAACATGCTACCCAAACTCTGAACGAGGCCGATGGCAACTTGAGCACAGTCATCAACGCCATACAATCCATCAGCAGGGAGCGAGAGCTAAATGACGACATCATCCGTGAACTCATCACCAAAGCACAGCCTTTTAACAAAATATTAAAAGCACTGCAGTATGTCAATGTTGCTGGAAAAGCCTTCGTCAGTACTATCGATTACCCTGCATATCAGGTTGATGCGGACGAAAGAACGTACATCCCCTATTTGCTCAAGCATCCCGAAATCAAACATGCCGTGATTGGTCAGCCCTTTCAGCGCTTTTATGATACGGAGCTGGTCGTCCCACTTGCTCGCAACTTATATGCGGACAATGGTAGTCATTTAGGAATTATAAGTACCGACCTTAGCGTTTCTTACTTTAGTGCGGTGTATGCCCGCATCGCTAAAGATAGCAAGGCGATAGTATCCCTGTTTACCGAAAATGGCACCGTGATCGTGCGTTTTCCTTTTGACAAGGAATATATAGGTAAAGAGATTAGAAATTCGCCAGTCATTCGTGAGCTGGCCAGTAAACCCGTCGAAGGCAATTTCAGAGACGCGCAGTTTCTTGATGAAAAAAATCAAATAGAGCGACTTTATACTTACCGGAAAATTGCCAGCTTCCCTATCGTGTCAGTTTTTGCCCGCGACAGCGATTCCATCCTGATGCCGTGGCGCGAACGCACGCGTGACCGTCTGGTATTTTCAGGGATTACGATACTGCTTTTGTGCATATTGACGTTTTCTTTATGGGTACATATACATCGCCTGCATCTCTCGGAAGACTCCTTAAGAAAATCCGAAATGTCACTACGCGTTAGTGAAAGCAAATTCGTCAATCTATTTAAATTTTCGCCTGTTCCCCTGGCGTTGATCAGTTTGGCAGATGACAAACTGGTTGAAGTGAATGACAGCCTGCTGAGGCAAACCGGTTTTCAAGTCCATGAAATGATGGGAAAAACCCCGCAAGAACTACAGCTTTGGGAAGACGTCTCTTTACGGGAAAACTATCTAAAATTACTCAAAGAGCAGGGTTTTGTCGACCAGTTTGAAATGCGATTTCGCTATAAAAATGGCAAAATCGCCACCTGTTTACTGTCTTCAAGGTTATTTGAATCTGGTGGCAACAAGATGGTTATCTTTACACCCATCGATATAAGCCAGATACGCGCTATAGAAAATGAAATCCGTCAATTGAACGCAGATCTGGAAAAACGGGTAGTGCAACGCACACTAAGCCTGGAAGAAACCAATAATGAACTGGCAAATGCACTAGACAGTTTGACCGCCATGCAAGGTGAATTGATACGTTCAGAAAAAATGGCCGCACTAGGTTCTTTAGTCGCCGGTATTGCGCATGAGTTGAATACACCCATAGGAAACAGCGTCACGGTAGCCTCAACTTTGCAAGACCATGCAGTCACCATGGAAAATGAATTATCCACTACGCAGCCACGTCGCTCTGTTCTGGCACAGCTAACTCGTGAAACCAGCAAGGGCGCGAATATCCTAGTACGTAGCCTGGACAGGGCAGCACAGTTAATTCTCAGTTTCAAACAAGTGGCAGTAGACCAGTCCAGCAATCACCGGCGCAATTTTGACCTTAGCACGACACTTAATGAAATTCTGGTCACTTTGGAACCTATGTATAGCAGGAGTACACATCACCTGCATATAGACTTTACACCAGATATCATGATGGAAAGTTATCCAGGTGCTCTGGCGCAAATTATTACAAATTCCGTCAATAACTGCCTGACCCATGCATTTGAAAATCTCGAACACGGAAATATGTACCTGAAAACCAGGTTGTTTGGTCAGCATCAGGTTGAAATTATCTTCAGTGATGATGGTACAGGCATTTCACCTGAACACCTCGCCCGTGTCTTTGACCCCTTCTTTACCACGAAACTTGGCAAAGGAGGTTCTGGCCTGGGAATGCATATCGTCTACAATTTGGTGACGGATGTCCTTGGAGGGAAAATCGATCTGGAAAGTGAACCAGGCGAAGGAACCACCATTAGCCTGCTATTACCTCTCATCGCCCCTGTCAATCAAACCGACAAGTTCGCCGCATAGCATTGAGCAAGACTAAGCCACATGGCAATCCATGTTACGAGAATTTAAGCTGGGGAATTTGAAAGAAGAAGTTGGCGAGCCTGATCTGCGGCACTTACGGGAAATGACTGTGGCTGCTTCGTTCCCGACCTGACCAGATTGGCCATGCCGCAATGCGCAGGGGCCCGCCAAGATCCATTATATCGCATCAAACACAAACTTGCAGCACTTTGACCTAATAAGCCTGACAAGATGCCAATCTCGTTCCAGGCAGACTAATTCAATCCCTAATTTCTCGCTTCCGTCCCTGCCCATACCTGTTCCATCGCATCTTTCCATTTGCACATTCCATTTGCATAAGATATATCTACCGGCGCCAACCGCGCAAGGAATGGTTTAATTACAACAAGGAAAAAGCATGGAACTTCGCATACAACATCTCTCAAAACTATACAGTAACGGTGTACAGGCACTCAATGATATCAACCTGACCATACCTGCGGGGATGTTTGGCTTGCTTGGACCAAATGGTGCGGGCAAATCAACCTTGATGCGCACGCTGGCGACTTTACAGGATGCCGATTCAGGCACTGCGCTGCTGGACAATATCAATATCCATGAACAAAAGGATCAGATACGCCGTTTGCTTGGCTATCTACCGCAAGACTTTGGCCTTTACCCCAAGGTCAGCGCCTATGACTTGCTGGATCACTTTGCGGTCCTGAAGGGGCTGGACAACCGCAAACAACGTAAAGAGGTGGTTGAGGCCTTGCTGCATCAAACCAATCTCTACAATGTCAAAAACAAGCACCTGGGCGGCTTCTCTGGTGGCATGCGTCAGCGTTTTGGCATTGCGCAGGCCTTGCTCGGCGACCCAAAACTGATCATCGTTGATGAACCTACGGCTGGCCTGGACCCGGAAGAACGGGTACGCTTTCATAATTTGCTGGCTGACATAGGTACAGAAAAAATCGTCATCCTTTCCACCCATATCGTTGAAGATGTGGCTGACCTGTGCAACAACATGGCTGTCATCAACAAAGGCCAGGTAATACTAACCGGACAGCCGCTTTCTTTGATCGCGCAGATCCAGGGCAAAATCTGGAAACGCTTTATTGAAAAGACTGAACTCGCAGCCTGCCAGCAAAAGCATCAACTCATCTCCAGTCGCCTGACTTCGGGCCGTACGCTCATCCACGTCTATGCGGACGAACAGCCAGATCATGGCTTTGACGCGACCCAAGGCAATCTGGAAGATGTGTATTTCGCTGCGATGGCTGGTTTGCTGCCCAGTCCTGCTGCATTGCCAGTTCAACGCGCAGCCTGAGGAGTCGTCATGTTAGCGATACTCATGTTTGAGCTGCGCCAGAAATCCCGCAGCCTGTCCACTTATGTCTATTTTCTGGTTTTCTTTTGCCTGGCCCTGCTATGGATGGCAGCAGCAGGTGGCTTATTTGCCGGCGCGTCCATCGGTTTTGGCGGCAAGGTTTATATCAATGCGCCAGTAGCCGTTTTTCAAAGCATCACCTTCCTTGGCTATTTGGGCATCAGCACGGTTGCGGCATTGATGGGACAAGCGACGCACCAGGATATAGAACACCACGCCTGGCATTTTTTCTACAGCGCCCCCATCAGCAAATTCCAATATCTCGCAGGTCGCTTTTTGGCTGCCCTGCTGACCAGCATCATCATTTTTTCTGGGCTCGGTCTGGGTGCATGGCTGGGTTGTTATTTGCCGGGCATAGAAGCTGTCAGGCTGGGTGCAGTACAACCTTTGTCATATGTCATGCCCTATCTGTATGCGATATTGCCGAATTTTATAATTTTTGGTGGTATTTTCTTTACCCTTGGCGCACTTACACGTCGCATGATGCCGGTGTATGTGTCCAGCGTGCTGTTGATTATCGGCTATCTGGTCGCCCGTTCGTTGCGGGCTGATCTCGACAACAAGACCATGGCTGCCCTGCTTGATCCCTTTGGTTCTTCTGCCGTCAGCATGATGACTGAATACTGGAGCATAGCCGACAAGAATGCCCGCCAAATCGCTCTGGATGGCGTTTTTCTCATCAACCGTCTGATATGGCTGGGTCTTGGCCTTGCCAGTCTGGGGCTGTGCTACTGGCGCTTTAAATTCGCAACGATCAACACGACAGGCAAGCAAAAGAAAGAGGCTGCTACAACGTCACCCGCCACGATGCTACTGCAAAAAGTTACACCCAATTTCTCAGGCAACAGAATCTTGAAGTTACTGCATGCCGAGAGCATGCTGAATTTGCGGGAGTCAGTAAAAAATGTTTATTTCATCGTCATACTATTGGCTGGCGTTTTGTTCGTGTTTGCGATTTCCAGTTCCGTCACTAAAATGTTTGGCACACCCACTTATCCTGTGACCTATGCGGTACTCGAGATTTTGGGTGGCAGCTTTGGTATCTTCATGCTTGCCATCACTACTTTTTATGCCGGAGAACTGGTATGGCGTGAACGGGATGCGCGCATTGCGCAACTGCTCGACGCACTACCCATTCCAAACTATTTGCCATTCGCTGCAAAGCTGATCGCACTGATCGCCTTGCAAGGCATCATGCTCTTCGTATTGATGTTGTGCGGCATCCTGCTACAGACCATCAAAGGCTATAACAATTATGAGTTAGCCCAGTATGTGCAACAGCTGTTTCTGATGCAATGGCCGGAATATGCCTTGTTAGCTGTACTCGCGATTTCCTTGCAAGTTATCGTCAATCACAAGTATCTGGCTTATTTTTTGATCATACTGTATTACGCTGCCACTATAGCCTTGCCTGCACTGGGTGTGGAGCATCCCATGTTCAACTATGCAGTGACACCATCTGTTACTTATTCTGACATGAATGGTTATGGCCACATGCTGGCGATCTCACGCTGGTATCTGACTTACTGGACCGGTGCAGCCTTGATCCTGGTCAGCCTGTCTTTGATGATGTGGGTACGTGGCACTACCACCGATTTCCGCCTGCGTTTACGCCTGGCAAAACAGGCTTTCTCAGGCGGCAATTCGATTTTGATGTTGGCTGGCACCAGTGTCTTTTTGTTGACTGGTGCTGCGATTTTTTACTTTACGAATATCCTCAATCCTTATCAAAACCAGTTTGCCCAGCAAACTGATAATGCCCAATATGAAAAACGTTATAAACAGTATGCCAGCCAGGCACAGCCACGCATTAGCGATGTCAAACTGAATGTAGACATTTTCCCGGAAACCCGTAGCAGCCATATCAAAGGTAGCTACCAACTCGTCAATCGCAGCAACCAGGCTATACAAGAAATTTTTATCACGCAAAAAGACGATGTAGACATCATCAAGATGGAATGGGATCTACCGAATGAAAAAAATATAGCCGATAGCAAGCTGGGGTTTCATAGCTATAAACTTAAAAAACCTTTAGCGGCAGGCGAGAAATTGAATTTCAATTTTGAACTTAAAATCGCGCCCAACAACTTCCTGGGTATGAGCCAGGGTAGCCCTCTTTACTACAATGGCAGCTTCTTCAATAGCATGTTGATGCCACATATAGGCTATCAGCCAGCTCTGGAACTCAGGGAAGATAAAACCAGACGCGAGCATGGCTTGTCTGAAAAGGAGAGAATGGCTGAAAGGGATGATCCCAAGGCATTGGAAAACAACTATATCGCCAATGATGCCGACTGGATCAGTTTTGATGCGGTAGTGTCAACCTCTGCAGATCAAATGGCAGTTGCACCTGGCACTTTAAAGCGTCAATGGCAAGAGCAAGGGCGCAACTATTATCACTACGTGCCAGAGCAAGCCATCTTGAATTTTTATGCCTTCCTGTCAGGACGTTATGAAGTCAAACAGGCGAAATGGCAAAACACTCCCATAGAAATCAATTATCACAGAGGACATGAATACAATGTAGACCGCATGGTGAAAGGCGTGCAAAAATCACTGGATTATTACACCAAGAACTTTGGTCCGTATCAGCACAAACTGGTCCGTATCATTGAATTTCCAAGGTATGCCAGATTTGCTCAGGCTTTCCCCAACACCATACCTTTCTCAGAAAGCATAGGCTTCATTGCCCGTGTCGATGATAACAATCCCAAGGAAGTTGATTATCCATTCTATGTAACAGCACATGAAGTCGCCCATCAATGGTGGGCACATCAGGTCATCTCTGGCAACAGCAAAGGCGGCACAGTGCTGGTGGAAACCCTGGCGCAGTATTCTGCCCTGATGGTCATGAAGCATACCTATGGTGATGCAACCATGCGCCGCTTCTTGCAGTTTGAGTTGGATCGCTATCTACAGGGCCGCAGTCAGGAAAGGAAAAAAGAATTGCCGCTGGCACAAAATGAAAATCAAGACTATATCCACTATGCCAAAGGCAGCCTGGCCATGTACTTGCTGCAAGACCAGATCGGCGAAGACAAAGTCAATCAGGCCTTGCGCCAAGTCATCGCACGCCATGCCAACAAGGGCGCACCTTACCCTAGCAGCACTGCCCTGACCAAGGCCTTGCGTGAAGTCACGCCGGCTGAGCAGCAATATGTGATTGATGATCTGTTTGACTCAATCACCCTGTATGAAAATCGCGCCATTTCAGCAACGGCTACAGCCTTGTCTGATGGTCAGCACGAAGTGACACTCAAAGTCACCAGCAATAAACTCAAGGCCGATGAATTGGGTGTAGAAAAAGAAGTCCCTCTGAAAGACTGGATGGACATAGGCATAGACGACAAAGACGGCAAACCCTTGCTGCGTCAGCGCCAGCTCATCCACCAGAAAGAAATGGAATTCAAACTCATCGTCAAAGGCATGCCCGCCAAAGCAGGCATAGATCCAGATATCAAGTATGTGGATCGCAAACCAGATGATAATTTGATCAAGGTGGAATTGAGTAGCAAGTAATTGAGTTTACCGGCACAAAAAGGCGAACCATGGTTCGCCTTTTTTGCACATATGTGCATTTTTGGATTTACCGCCATTGTGTAACCATAAGCCAGGTTTAGCTGCGAATTAATTAAATTTTTGACAATTTCAAGTTTTGGAAATGGTAAATATATTTCCAAATTTGCTTTTCAATTGTGAACTTTCAGACCAAAATATGGCCTCAAGTGCAGGGTCAATATGACTACATTGAAATGTATTAATATTAAATAAACAATAAGCCACTATCCTGCATTTGTTGCACATCCATTAATCCAAAAAATCCAAACTGGACCATAAACCATGCATAAACATCTTGTTCGCAACTTGTTCGCTGTTGCATTGACCCTGCCAAGCTTTGCCTTTGCTGCCCATCCCAATGAGACAGAAGCAGATCGATGGAATTTGAAAGACATGTATCAGACCAAGGCTGATTGGGATAAAGATGCGATGACGCTGGAGGTGCAGTTAAAACAGTTTCAAACCTGTAGCGGTCACCTGAGCGACAATATTGCCCGCTTCAAGACGTGCCTGGACCTGAATGCTGACTTGTGGAAGCGCTATGCCCGTCTGTCCAGCTATGCCTTCCAGTTCCGCGATCAGGATACTGGTGACAATGCTGGTGCAGACCTGGGCCAGCGCTCCGACATATTGGGTAGTAAAGTGGAAGAAGCAACGTCTTTCCTCAGACCAGAAATTTTGAGTATAGGCGCAAAAAAAATAGCTGCATTCCAGTCCAAAGAAAAAGGCTTGAAGATCTATACCCATCAGTTAGATGACATCTTGCGTTCCGGCCAGCATACCCTGGATAAAAAAGGCGAAGAAATCGTCGCAACCTTTGGTATGGCAACCAATACTGCCAGCGCTGTCTATTCCACCTTGTCAAATGCAGATATGCCATGGCCCAAGGTCAAATTATCGACTGGTGAAGAAGTACGCATAGATCAGTCCGCCTATACCAAATACCGTGCGGCCCCCAACCGGGCAGATCGCCAACTGGTATTTGACGCATTCTGGGGCAAATGGAAAGAATTTGAACGCAGTTATGGCGTAATGTTTTACGAACAATTAAAACGCGACTCAGCCTACGCCAAGATACGCAACTATCCCGATTCTTTGACGCAAGCACTGGATAACAACAAGGTGCCACGCGAAGTCTATGACACACTGGTATCGCAAACCAGGGCCAACCTGCCTACCCTGCACCGCTACTTCAAATTGCGCGCCAAACTGCTTGGGGTAAAAGACCTGCGCTATTTCGACATCTATCCACCCCTGGTATCTGGCGATTTCAAATACACAATCAAGGATGGTGTCAAACTGGTTTTGGAGTCAGTCAAGCCTTTAGGTGACGACTATGTCAAAGCCATGACCAAAGCCACGACAGAACGATGGATGGATGTTTACCCACGTCCACGCAAGCGCTCAGGCGCATACATGAATGGCTCGGCCTACGATGTTCACCCCTACGTGCTGTTGAATTACAACGATGATTATGAATCGGTGTCAACTTTGGGACATGAATGGGGTCATGCCATGCATTCCTATCTGGCCAACAAGCACCAGCCTTTCATCAGCGCCGACTACCCAATTTTCACAGCGGAAATTGCATCAACCACCAATGAAGTTTTCTTGCTTGACCATATGCTGAAGATCGCCAAGAGCGATGATGAACGTCTGTTGTATCTGGGTTCAGCCCTGGAAAACCTGCGCGGCACTTTCTTCCGCCAGGCCATGTTTGCTGACTTTGAGCGTGAAGTACATGCCAAGGTAGATAAAGGTGAGTCCCTGACTGGCGAAGCACTGTCGAAAATCTATGGCGACATCCTGAAAAGTTATCATGGCGACAAAGAAAACATCATGAAAATAGATGATGCCTATGCCGTAGAATGGGCTTATATTCCCCACTTCTACAACCGTTTCTATGTATTCCAGTATGCGACTTCCATCGCTGCTGGCTCCATGTTCGCCGATGAAATCCTGAAGGGACAAGCTGGTGCCAGGGATAAATACCTGAACATCCTGAAAGCAGGCGGTTCTGCTTACCCCTATGAACTGGTCAAGAGCGCAGGTGTGGACCTGGCTTCACCTGCCCCTTATCAGGCCGTATTTGTACGCATGAATAAAATCATGGATCAGATTGAAGCGATACAGGCAAAACGTTAATACATGAAGTCTGATTTTCTGAAAGGATTGAACGACAATTAGCGTTTTCACACGATCAGAAAGCAACTTAGCCACGCAAGCGAAGCTTGCGTGGCTAAATTTTCATCAACCAGTCATTCCTGCTTTTTTGATCCTGATCAACAGCTGCCTGCCGCTGCCAAAGTAAAGTAATAGAAAGAATAGCAAGGAGACACGCCATGTCAGTCAGAAATATTTACCCTGCGTCGCTACGCGTCATACAGGACGAGCACGAACACTTGTCGTCAGTCATACAAGGCATGCGTTATTTCGTGCGGCAAATAGAAAGTGGCGGCAACGCGCCTGATCTGAAAGTATTCCGGGCAATGCTGTATTACATCATGGAATATCCTGAAAAAGTCCATCACCCCAAAGAAGATCAATACCTGTTTGCTAAAATCAAGGAAAGAACACATCAACTCGACAGTGAACTTGATGCCTTAAGTGAACAACACAGTAAAGGTGAGTTGATGGTGCATAGGTTATTTCATGCTTTGCTGGACTATGAATTTGGTGGCAAACCTGCTTTTGCACGATTTCGTGATCTGGTGGAGCAGTACGCCCATTTTTATTTTGCCCACATGCGCGCAGAAGAAGAGCGCATCATGCCCATAGCCAGGCAAGTGCTGAATGACCAGGACTGGAAAGAAGTTGATGCCGCATTTTTGGAAAACCGCAAAATGCTGGATGATGCTGGCGAACGTTACAAATATGAGCAACTATTTTCACTCATCGTCAACATCGCTCCTGCGCCTATAGGCGTTGGCGACCCAATTTAAACCAAGAACTCGATAAAAAAATCTAGCGCCGCGAAGACAGGATAATGCCACCGACGATGCACATAAATGCCAGCGCATGAAACACATGCGGTGTTTCCCTCAAAAAGGCAGCTGACATCAGGGCGGCAAACAGGGGCGTCAGGTTGTTGAAAAAAGCAGCAATATTCGGCCCTACCCTTTGTACGCCCAAGCCCCAGCAACGAAAAGCAATCACTGCCGGGCCGATGGCAACAAAAGCCAGGGCCGCGAATAGCATGGGGCTCCAGTGTATTGTCGACTTAGCAACAACCCATTCAGTTGCAGAAAATAAGCCGGACCACAATACACCAAAGCTGACTTGCGCCAGTAAGAAATCAGCCCAGTGATTGCGTAACTCACCATCGTTACCGCGCGTCAGCAACCAGCTATAGACTGACCAGGTGATGGTGGCAATGATCATGAAAATATCGCCAAGAACCAGATGCAGCGACAGCAATTGCCTTATTTCACCACGGCTTAAGACAATCAACACACCAACGATAGACAATACTGCACCGGCCAGTTGCCAGCGAGAGACCTTGGCCTGGAAGAACAGGCTACCAACCATCATCATCCATACCGGCATGCTGGCCGCAACAAGTGTGACGTTAATCGGTGTAGAGCTCTGCAAGGCCAGGTATTGCAAGGCATTGTACAAACCCACACCTAGCAAACCCAATAATGCATAGCGCCGCCAGTTACGCCACAACATGCTATCGCGGCGATAAATATGGAAAGCCATGGGCAAGAGTATCAAAAAGGCCAATACCCAACGTATGAAGTTCAGTGTAATTGGCGGCACCATCTCATGAATCATACGCCCGACGACAGCATTGCCCGCCCAGAGCAAAGGCGGTATGACAAGCAAGAAAATCGTTGCGGGGTTCAGTTTATGATTCATGAATTTCAGCATGCCTATAAAAAAAGCAGGCAGTATCAGGTGTATTAACCCGTCTGCCTGCCCTCAGCATACAACAAGCAAACAAGCTTTGCCTGCGGCCATGCTACTACTCATTTACTAATGATCTATTGACGGCTATCGCTGCAAACTTTCCCACACTTTTTGCAAGCGCTTGACGGACACCGGCATGGGTGTACGCAGCTCCTGGGCAAACAGCGAGACCCTGAGTTCTTCCAGCAACCAGCGAAACTCCAGCAGTTTTGGATCAGCATCAACACCGGTCTTGCGCGGGTGACGTTGCCAGGCCTGGGCGACACTATTCCATTCAGCCACCAACTTCTGGTCACGCGCCGGATCGGCACGCAGCTTGTCCATGCGTACCGTGATCGCTTTCAGGTAACGCGGGAAGTGCGACAATTGGGTGAAATCATTTTCCGCAATAAAGTGCTTGGTCACCAGCATCTGCAATTGCGCCTGCATATCGGCAGCAGCTTGCGCATGCGCCTTGATGCCTTGCAGTTTCTTCGGCAATCCATGGTATTCAGCCAGTATCTGTGCGGCTGTGCGGGCAATTTCATTGGCAAGCAAATTCAACCTGGCCTTACCTTCATCCCTGCGCTTGTTGAATTCACCTGAATTGGCAGGTAAAGGGCTTTGCAGGAAGGCACTTTCTATGGCGACCTGAATAATCTGGTCACGCAATTCTTCCTGCGAACCCAGCGCCATGAATTGCATGCCCATCTGCTGCAAACCAGGGATATTTTTTTCCAGGAACTTGATCTGCTCTTTCAACTGCAAGGCAAACAGACGCCGCATGCCTATGCGATGTATACGCGCCGCTTCATCAGGGTCATCAAAGACCTCAATATGGCAATGCGTGAGTTTATCCACCAGCGCTGGATAACCAATGAGGGTCTGTTTACCCTGCTGGACTTCCAGCAATTCGGGCAGGCTGTCGAAAGTCCAGGCTGTCAGGTTTTCCTGTTTTAGTGCCGGAATTGCAGCACCAGTCTGGACGTTGGCAGTTGCTGGTTTCCCGGCATTACGGACTGATTTGTCTTCTGCCACAGCAGCCTGCTTGATCGCAACTGGATTTGTATCTAGCAAAGCCAGTTTCTCGGCACTGGCAATACGCTGGAAACTCTCGCGTGCCTGGCCACCAAATTCCGCCCGCAGGCTGGCCAGGTTACGTCCCATTTCCAGTTGACGGCCATGTTCATCGACGACTTTAAAGTTCATCGTCAAATGCACAGGCACAGTCTCGAATTTAAAGTCCGTGGTCTTGCACAGCAAGCCTTTTTGCTCGCGTATATCTGCAATCACTGCATCAAGGAAGTTGCCTTTGCCAAAATCATTGCGCTCACAAAAGCCTGCTGCATATTCAGGAATAGGCACACAGTGACGACGTATTTTTTGCGGCAAGGACTTGATCAGCAAATGCACTTTTTCTTTCAGCATGCCGGGTACCAGCCATTCACAGCGGTCTGCCGACACCTGATTAAGCGAAAACAAAGGCACCGTCAGGGTCACACCATCGCGTGGACTGCCAGGCTCAAAGTGATAACTGAGCTGCAAGGCCACACCTGAGACCTGCATGGTCTTGGGGAATAAATCCGTGGTGACGCCTGCTGCCTCATGACGCATCAGCTCGTCCTTGTTCAGGTACAAGAGCTTGGGATTGGCCTTGGTCGCTTCCTTATGCCACTCTTCAAACAAGACGGCGTTATAGACATCGACTGGCAAGTGCTGGTCATAGAATGCCACAATCAGCTCTTCATCCACCAGCACATCCAGACGGCGTGATTTATGCTCGAGGTTTTCTATCTCACGCACCAGTTTCTGGTTATACGCAAAGAAAGGGGCACGAGTTTCAAACTCGCCTTCGACCAATGCATCGCGTATGAACATCTCGCGAGCCTCTACAGGGTGCGTCAATCCATACTGGGTTCGCCGCTGGCTATACACGACCAGACCGTACAGGGTGGCGCGTTCAAAAGCAGATACCTGACCGGCACGTTTTTCCCAGCGTGGTTCACCATAGGATTTTTTCAGCAGATGCTCGCCAATTTTCTCCAGCCATTCAGGATTGATCTGGGCGATGCAACGGCCATATAGGCGTGTGGTATCCACCAGCTCAGCTGCCATGATCCAGCGTCCGGCTTTTTTTGCAAGAGTGGAACCCGGCCAGATATAAAACTTGATGCCACGCGCGCCTAGGTAATGCGCTTCTTCATCTGACTTGTAACCGATATTACCCAGCAAACCCGTCAATAGAGATAAGTGCAATTGCTCATATGTGGCAGGGGCTTCATTCAAGCGCCAGCCCTGCTCTTTGACGATGGTCAGCAATTGTGAATGCACTTCACGCCATTCGCGCAAGCGCATCTGGCTCAGGAAATTGGCGCGGCAATTGTCTTGCAACTGGCGATTGGTTTTCTTGTGCTCAATGGCATCTTCAAACCATTTCCAGATTTTCAGGTAAGACTGGAATTCAGACTTTTCATCGGCAAATTTCTTGTGCGCCATGTCCGCTGCCGCCTGCGCCTCCATCGGGCGGTCACGCGGATCTTGCACCGACAATGCGGCAGCAATGATCAGCACTTCCTGCAAGGCCTGGTTGTCGCGCGCTGCCAGGATCATGCGACCCACGCGCGGGTCCAGCGGCAGTTTCGCCAACTGCCTGCCAACCGGCGTCAACTGATTGACTTCGTCCATGGCGCCCAATTCTTGCAAGAGCTGATAACCGTCAGCAATCGCCCGGCCTGGTGGCGGCTCTATGAAGGGGAAAGTCTCGACATCAGTCAGGCGCAGCGATTTCATACGCAAAATGACGGCTGCCAGGGATGAGCGCAAAATTTCTGGCTCGGTAAATTTTGGTCTTTGCAGATAATCCTGCTCATCGTACAAACGTATGCAAACACCCGCCGCAACGCGACCACAACGACCAGCACGCTGGTTGGCAGCCGACTGGGCCACTGCCTCTATCTGCAATTGCTCGACTTTATTTCTGTAGCTATAGCGCTTGACACGCGCCAGGCCAGCATCGACGACGTAGCGTATACCAGGTACCGTCAGCGAGGTCTCCGCCACATTCGTAGCAAGGATGATGCGGCGTGCATTCGAGATCTTGAATACCCTCTCCTGCTCTTGCGCCGACAGACGGGCAAACAGGGGCAAAATCTCTACATGCGGTGGATGGTGTTTGCGCAAGGCTTCGGCAGCATCACGAATCTCGCGCTCACCCGGCAAAAATACCAGCACGTCACCAGAACCTACCCGGCATAATTCATCAACGGCATCAGTAATGGCCGTCATCAAATCGCGTTCTTTGTCTTTTTCCGTATCCTGTATCGGGCGATAGCGCACTTCTACCGGATACAATCGGCCCGACACTTCAATCACAGGTGCTGGCGTGGGCTCGCCCCCCCTGGTATCAGCAAAATGATTGGCAAAGCGCTGGGCATCGATCGTGGCTGAAGTGATGATGATCTTCAGGTCACGACGCTTGGGTAGCAATTGCTTCAGGTAACCGAGCAGGAAATCAATATTCAGGCTGCGCTCATGCGCCTCATCAATGATGATGGTGTCATATTGTTTTAACAGCGGGTCGGTCTGGGTTTCTGCCAACAAGATACCGTCGGTCATCAGCTTGACCGATGCGCCCTTGCTCAGAGTATCGGTAAAACGGACTTTAAAACCAACATGCTCGCCCAACGGCGAATTCAATTCTTGCGCAATACGCTTGGCGGTAGACGACGCAGCAATACGGCGTGGCTGGGTATGGCCTATCATGCCTTTTTGACCGCGCCCCAGTTCCAGGCAGATTTTTGGTAATTGCGTGGTTTTACCGGAACCAGTTTCACCACAGACAATAATAACCTGATGCTTTTGCAAAGCCTCGGCAATTTCTGCCCGTTTGCCGGATACTGGTAACTCTTCAGGATAGCTGATAGGTGGCAAGGGATTACGAAATGGCAATGGCGCCTCTTCCCTGGCTGGCCCAGTTACTTTTTTTCTTACGGCTGGAGGTTCGCTTGCAGTTGTCGCAGACTTATTGCGATTTGGCTGCGATCTTGTATTCTGTACTTCGGGCGTACGAACTCGCTCAGCGACATTTTCCATTAAAGGCTTGTTGTCAGGCGATTCTGGCTTGCCAGCTGTTTCGCGCAATTGTTGTCGAAGTTCGCGCAATCCCGATAAACCATCTATCACATTGGGCATTGCTTTTTGGGGGGAGTTTTTAGGTGTTTGATTTGAAGACATAGCACTTTCCATTATCCCAGATTTTTGGCAGAGTTGCGCAATGTTGTTTTTTGCTTATTCACTTGCACCCGGCTCAAGCCAATAAATACTGAGAAGAAATTCCCCCGCAACTTAATCTATACTGAATAAACAAAAACTGAACTGATCATCAATTTTACTTATCGTGATACTTGCGGAGGTCAAGATGAAAACCTGGATTATTCTGTTTTTCACATGTTTACTTACAGCCTGCGCGACACCAGCCACGCAAAAACTGGGTGAGCTACACTTCCACGATCAGGAATTTGCTCCCAGCTCCATCCCCATCGACAAAGATAATGTGCTGACAGTCAGCAAAGAAATGAAATCCTATCTACATCAGGAAATCATGCCTCAGTTAAGCAAACGGGGGCCGCAAAGAGCTTTGTTTGAAGCGCTCTCAAGCAAGCGCCAGATCAAACTGGAATATGATGCGGAAATGACACGCAATGCCGCTCAGGCATTTGCAGCACGCTCTGGCAACTGTTTATCGTTAGTGCTCATGACTGCAGCCTTTGCCAAACAACTGGGTTTGGATGTGCAATATCAAAATGTATTGATTAATGAATCATGGAGTCGCAATAATGATCTGTACTTTGCTGCTGGCCACGTCAATATCGTGCTGGGCAGGCGACCAGGCTTCTTGCGCAATGCAGATGAATATCATCAAAGAATGGTGATAGATTTCTTGCCCCCAGGTGAAATTCTCGGGCAAAAAACAGTATTGATAAGTGAAGCGACTGTGATCGCCATGTATATGAATAATCGCGCGGCAGAATTACTGGCGCAACACAATGTCAATGATGCCTACTGGTTTGCCCGCGAGGCATTGCGCACCGACCCTGATTTCCTGACAGCCTACAATACGCTGGGTGTTATTTATCGCCAACACGGCAATTTCCAATTGGCTGAAAATGTATTCAAACAGATATTGACAAAAGAACCCGACAACACGCTGGCTTTAAGCAATCTGGCTGAAGTCTTGCGCAAATCCGGTCGCCCACTGGAAGCACAGGTCTATTTCAGCCGTCTCGAAGAATTACAACCCTATCCACCTTTCCATTTCTTCAATCGCGGCCTGGCTGCCATGCAACGTGGTGACTTTGCAGAAGCAAAAACCTTGTTCAAGCGTGAGATAAAACGCGACGCCAACTATGATGAATTTCATTTATGGCTGGCGCTGGCACACCTGAAGCTGGGTGAAATACCTGATGCGACTGAAGAACTACTCCTGGCCAAGGCCAATAGCACAACCCGCAAAGCCCATGATTTGTATGTAGGCAAGCTGGAGCGTATCAAGTCAACATATACACACTGAAAACACGGGTTTTGCGAATGAATCTGTCAATGTGTACAATCGACCACGTTGATTGACCATCTGTTTTCTCGTCTCAGATTATAATTGGCGGATGGAAAATCCCGTTCAATTCGTTCACTGGCTGCGCTCAGTCGCGCCCTATATTCATGCCTTCCGTGGAAAGACCTTCGTGGTTGCCTTCCCCGGCGAACTGGTCATGGCAGGTGCCCTGCCGGTTCTGGCGCAAGATTTATCACTTTTACATGCCTTGGGTATCAAGATTGTCATCGTCCATGGCTCACGACCCCAGGTAGCCGAACAACTGGCATTACGTAGCGTAGAAGGCGCTTTTCACAACGGCATACGGATTACCGATACAGCAGCGCTGGAATGTTCAAAAGAAGCTGCTGGTGAATTGCGACTGGACATAGAAGCTGCATTTAGCCAGGGCTTGCCAAATACACCGATGGCCCACTCTGCAATACGTATCATTTCTGGAAATTTTGTCACCGCAAAACCGATCGGCATCGTTGGCGGAGTTGACTTTCAATTGACAGGCATTGCCCGCAAGGTCGCGTATGAAACGATTCACCGAATCCTTGATGCAGGCAATCTGGTCTTGCTTGGACCTCTGGGCTTCTCACCAACGGGTGAAGCATTCAATTTGACGATGGAAGACGTTGCCGTATCGGCAGCTTCTGCCTTGCGTGCCGATAAACTGATTTTCATCTCTGAAACACCGATGATGGTGGATCAGGATAATGATGAAATCCGCGAATTATCTTTCATGCAAGCCGAGCAGGAATTAAAGGCAGGCTATTTGCCACTGGATTCTGCGTTTTATCTGGAACACGCGATCAAGGCATCGCGTGGTGGTGTTCCGCGTATTCACATCGTCCCGTACAAGATGGATGGTTCAGCCCTGCTGGAATTGTTCACCCATGATGGCGTGGGCACCATGGTGTCTTCAGAAAACCTGGAAAGTTTGCGCGAGGCCACGATTGAAGACGTAGGCGGCATTATCAAGCTGATAGAACCGCTGGAAGCCGATGGCACCCTGGTCAAGCGTGGACGTGAACTGATAGAAAGGGAGATCAATTACTTCTCTGTCATTGAGCATGATGGCGTGATATTTGGTTGTGCCGCCCTCTACCCCTTCCCTTTTGAAAAGATGGCAGAAATGGCTTGCCTGACTGTGAATCCGGAAGTGCAAAGCCAAGGCGACGGCGAACGCATACTCAAGCATCTGGAAAAACGTGCGCGCCGGGCTGGCTTCCATAGTCTGTTTGTATTAACGACGCGCACTGCTCACTGGTTCCTGAAACGCGGTTTTGTTAGTGCTTCGGTAGACGATTTGCCGAAAGACAGGCAAAAAATGTATAACTGGCAACGCAAGTCTTTGGTTCTGATCAAGCAACTCTAAGCCACTGCCCGTATAATTCAGGCTGTTTTCAAGACTTATCAAGATTCACATTAAGGAGCACCAACATGGCCCGCATGGTCCACTGCATTAAATTAGACAAAGAAGCCGAAGGTCTAGACGTTCCAACTTACCCAGGTGAATTGGGCAAAAGAATTTATGAAAGCGTGTCCAAAGAAGCCTGGGCTGCGTGGCTCAAACACCAGACCATGCTAGTGAATGAGAACCGCCTGAATCTGGCTGACACTCGCGCCCGCAAGTATCTGGCAACGCAGATGGAAAAACATTTCTTTGGCGATGGGGCCGATGCTGCTACTGGCTATGTTCCGCCGACAGAATAATTGAGTCGCATCTAAACAAAAAAGCCCGCTAAACGGGCTTTTTTGTTTGTTTCGATCTGACTTTATCAATAGAAATCGATTTTTCCTGTTTCAACATCCAGCATGGCTCCGACGATCTTTATCTGACCCTTGTCGGCCATTTCTTTCAATACCACGCTCTTTTCTGTCACTGCCTTGACCGTCATTTTCACGTTCATTTCTGCCACTGCATCGACAAAATGATGATTTTTTGAAGAACGGTCGCTGCCGTGATTATCAGGCGTCGCTTTCACAGCCGGCATGATCTTGGCCACAAGTTGTGTGAGATTGCCCAAATTAGCATTATCACACGCTCCTTTCACTGCGCCGCAATGTGAATGACCAAGAATGATGATGACTTTAGACCCAGCTACCTTTGCAGCATATTCAAGGCTACCAAGGATGTCTTCATTAACGATGTTACCGGCCACTCTGGCAGTAAACAAATCACCTATACCTTGATCAAATACGAGCGCAGGCTCAGAACGCGAATCTATGCAACTGACTATACTGGCAAATGGGAACTGACCATCCCTTCCGCTGGTTTTTACCTGACCAGGCAAGTCGCGTTTCAACATGCTACTGGAGACAAAGCGCTGATTCCCCTCTTTGAGCATCGCAATGGCAGCATCTGGGCTGATCTTACTTTGCATGGCCTGCGTCATTGCAACATCAATGACAGGCCTTCCTGTGGTAGGCGACTGTGTTGCACAAGCTGAGATCAGCAAAGCTGCCGTCAGCGAGGCCAGGAAACTTAGTGACTTGGCTGTTTTTTTCTTTGTATTCATGTTCATTTGCTTCATCTCCTCATAGAATTGAACAATTGATGACTTCATATTCATCTGCAATGGCATGTATTTACTGCAAAACAACCATACCAGTCTCTTGCTAATTTCAGAACTGCAAGGTTTTCACACCTTCAGCAGTCCCCAGAAGGCAAACATTTGCACCTTGTCGAGCGAACAAGCCAACCGTCACCACGCCCACGATATTGTTAATCTCTGCTTCCATCGTCAGCGGATCAAGAATTTGCATGCCATGTACATCCAAAATCATATTGCCATTGTCAGTCAATAATGGCTCTCCATCTTTCATGCGCAAACGCGCCTCACCGCCCAATGCATTGAGCTTGCGTGCAACGACTGCGTGTGACATGGGAATTACTTCTACTGGCAAAGGAAACTTGCCCAGCACATCCACCAGTTTGGAACCATCAGCGATACAGACAAATTTTTCAGCAACAGATGCAACGATCTTTTCGCGCGTCAATGCCGCACCGCCACCCTTGATCATGGCACCTTGCGGCGTGATTTCATCCGCTCCATCGATATAGACTGGCATGGATGTCACTTCATTCAAATCCAGCACGGTAATACCGTGAGAACGCAAACGCGCTGCCGTCACTTCAGAAGACGCAACAGCTGCTTTGACTTTGTGCTTGATCTTGGCTAGTTCATCAATAAAAAAGTTTGCTGTAGAACCGGTACCTACGCCAACAATTTCACCTTCTACTACATAAGCAATTGCCGCCTGGGCGACGACAAGTTTCAGTTCGTCTTGAGTCATGGTGCATTTCCATCATAGTTTAAAAATTGGCGGGATTTTACAATAAGGCCGGACTTATTCGTAATTTGATCAAGAACGAGACTAAAACAGTATTAAATTCGCCACAACGGTGCCTCATCCATCAGAGCAACCTGCTCGCGCAGTTCAAGTATGCGGTCTTGCCAGTAACGCTGGCTGTTAAACCATGGAAAGGCTGCCGGAAAAGCCGGGTCACTCCAACGCTGTGCCAGCCAGGCTGAATAATGGATAAGCCGCAAGGTGCGCAAGGCTTCTATCAAATACAGTTGACGAGGTTCAAACTCAAAAAAATCTTCATAGCCGACCAGAATATCGGTCAACTGGCGTTGCATTTCGCTACGGTCACCCGATAACAGCATCCACAAGTCCTGTATGCCAGGCCCCATGCGGCTGTCATCAAAATCGACAAAGTGCGGGCCAGCCTCTGGACCAGATTCCAGCCACAAGACATTTCCCAGATGGCAATCACCATGCAAGCGTAGTTGCGGCACCTCGCCTGCCCTGTCATAACAAGCCTGAATACCATCAAGGGCTTGCTGGCTAACGCTGGCGTACGCCGCCAGTAAATCCGTTGGAATAAAATCATGCTCCAGCAACCACGCACGTGGCAATACACCAAAACTTTGCGGATTCAACGCTGGCCTAACTGCATAACTGGTAGTAGCGCCGACGGCATGTATGCGTCCTATGAAACGTCCCAGCCATTCAAGCGTGGCTGGGTCACCAGTTTCAGGTGCACGGCCACTCTGGCGCTTGAACAAGGAAAAGCGGAAACCTTGATAGTGACGCAGGCTATTTCCATTGTCTGCCCGCAAGGCAGCAATGACAGGAATTTCGTGCGTCTGCAACTCAGCGACGAAGTCATGTTCCTCCTGTATCGCTTCATCTGACCAGCGCAAGGGGCGATAAAACTTGGCGATAATAGGAGAAGCATCCTCTATGCCTATCTGATAAACGCGGTTTTCATAGCTATTCAGGGCCAACATGCGCCCATCGCTGCGCAAGCCACTACTATCGACGGCATCAAGGACTAATTCGGGTGTCAGCCCGGCGAAAGAATCTGGGGGAGTAAAATCTGTCATGTCGCTATTGTACGTGCCTCTCACTGGGTTAGAGATAAAAGTCCTGCACAGCCAGCACACAAAGCGCTAAACTTCCGGTATTTTCATATTTACCTTTTCAAGAGTCACTCCATGCATCTCGACGAACCACTAAGCGACAAAGAATTCAATGAACTCGACAAATTCCTGATGTCGGAAAAAGTCGGCGACGATGGCATGACCATGGATGCCCTGCACGGCTACCTGACCGCCATTGCCCTGGGCCCGGAAGTGATACCGATGGCTGAATGGCTGCCACTGGTGTGGGGCTTGCCTGACCAGGGCGAACCCAAGTTCAAGAATGAAAAGGAAATGCAGCGCGTTACTGGCCTGGTAGCCCGCTTCATGAATGAAATACAGATCACCTTTGAAGTCGCCCCGCAAGAATACGAGCCTCTGTTTTGTGTCATGGAACAAAATGGCAAGGAATTGATCGACGGCGAAACCTGGGCCTGGGGCTTCTGGGAAGGCATGCAATTGCGTGAAGAAGCATGGGAAGCCGCCTGGGAATCTGAAGAAATCGGCCCATTGCTGCAACCTATTTACCTGCTGGGCGCAGAAGAGATAGAAGAAAGCGAATTGAAGTTCGTCGATACACCAGAAAAATGCCATGAACTGGCGTTGACGCTGGAAGCGTCCATCCCCACCATACGCCGTTTTTGGGCACCCTTGCGCAAGTCTGGCGTCACCACCGTCAAGCGCGAAGCCCCAAAAGTAGGCAGAAATGATCCTTGCCCTTGTGGCAGCGGCAAAAAATACAAAGTCTGCTGCGGCGCTGAGCCTACCCTGCATTAATCCACTGCAAACCGGAAGCGCTGGAGGGAAACCTCTAGCGCAAAACTGCCCTGCCTGCATGTCTTCATGCTATTTTTGCGCTTCTTAATAACATGCTGGAGACTACAATGAGCTTGCAAGAACAATTCACCCAGGCACAAGCCAATTCCAAAAACTTGTCCGAGCGTCCGGACAATATGACTTTGCTGAAAATCTATGCCCTGTTCAAACAAGGCAGCACAGGTGACGCCACTGGTGATCGCCCTGGCATGACCGACTTTGTCGGCCGCGCCAAGTTTGATGCCTGGGCTGGCCTGAAAGGCACTCCCCAGGAAACAGCGATGCAGCAATACATTGACCTCATCAACGAACTCAAAGGCTAAGATTCGGGGTTAAGCCGGAGGATTGAGCCAATCCCTTGGCCTGCCCTCAGTCAAACCTGCAATCAGGTTATCTGCCGCACGGTTTGCCATTGCCCGGCGAGTTGTCTCGGAGGCACTGGCAATATGCGGTGTCAGCACGACATTGCTCAAGGTCAAAAAATCTGGATGGAATTTGGGCTCATTCTCAAATACATCCAGGCCCGCTGCCGCAATCCGTTTTTCACGCAAGGCCGCAATCAGAGCCTGGTCATCAACAATGCCACCACGTGCCAGATTCACCAGTGTTGCGCCCGGCTTCATCATTGCCAACTCTGCAGCAGCTATGGTGTGATGTGAAGCTGCTGAATATGGCAGCACCAGCACCACATGATCAGCTTGTTGCAGTAATTCTTCCTTGCTCACATATTGCGCGTTATTCGCATATGCCTCCTGTTCCGTACTCAGACGCGAGCGATTGTGATACATGACCTTCATATCAAAACCTGTAGAACGCCTCGCTATGGCCTGCCCTATCCTGCCCATGCCGATAATACCCAAGGTGGCACCATGTATATCAGCACCCAGGAAAGAGTCAAACCGCCACTTGGTCCAATGCCCGGCGCGCAGCCAATGTTCAGATTCCGTCACCCGCCTGGCCGTCGCCATCAGCAAGGCCCAGCCAAAATCGGCAGTGGTTTCATTCAAGACTTCAGGCGTATTACTAGCCATGACACCATGGGCTGTGCAAGCAGCCAGATCGATATTGTCATAACCAACCGCCATACTGGCAACAACTTTCAAGTCTGGCAATTGCTGCAATAATTCAGTATTGATTTTCGCACTGGCTGTTGCCAGAGTCCCGACTTTGCCTTTTAGCCGGCCAGCGAGCTCAGTTGGTGAAAAAATAATATCATCCTGATTCGACTCAACATCAAAATACTGTTCCAGCTTCGTCAACACTTCAGGAAAGATGGCTCGCGTTACCAGGATTGCAGGCTTCATGTCCGGCCTTAAAATAAAAAAAAATATAAAAACAAATGCTGAAAATACCCGCCCGCCTCATGACAGACTAGCTCACTGCCGCATCATACCGTTTTCACGCTCACTTTTCTTGAGGACTTATAGCAGTTCAACAACTTTCATCCCGGCTATCGTTCATGCAAGAAAATTCATGCTGATGATGCAAATCAATCCAGAAGCCTGAGCTTAGGCCTACAATTGCGCATCATGATAAACTGCAGAGGCAAAGTCCACTGATACGACTGCATTTGCTTATGCGCAAACTATATAAGCCTGATTTGTGAGAACTGCTAAATTACCTTAAAATACAAGGCTTTGCAGCCCTGAGCCTATTTTTTGCGCTTAGACTGCGCCTAAATCCCGAATTTTTAGTTTAGATTGGACTGTTATGACCCACGTTGTGACCGAATCCTGCATCCGCTGCCGCTATACCGATTGCGTGGATGTGTGCCCGGTGGACTGCTTCCGTGCTGGCCCGAATTTCCTCATCATTGATCCAGACGAATGCATCGATTGCGCCGTGTGCGTTGCAGAGTGCCCGGCTAACGCCATTTTTGCTGAAGAAGATGTACCGGCCGATCAACAGCAATTTATCAAGATCAATGCCGACCTGACCCGCAAATGGCCGTCGATTACCAAGACCGTTGCTCCTTTGCCAGATGCTGACGACTGGAAAGACGTCAAAGATAAATTGCAATATCTGGACAAATAAGTATCTGGGAAAGCATTACGGGCATAGGTTAATCGGCTCAAACAAATCCGCAATATCAGGAATCATCACGTAGCATGGAAAACAAACAAACTACCGCGGCCAACGCCGCCATTGAAGCAGATGCCGTCATCATCGGCGCAGGTCCAGTTGGCCTGTTCCAGGTATTCGAACTCGGCTTGCTCGAAATTAAAGCACACGTTATTGACTCCCTGGCAGTCGTTGGCGGCCAATGTGTCGAGCTGTACCCGGATAAACCGATCTATGACATCCCTGCAGTGCCAGTATGTACAGGCCAGGAACTGACAGACAATCTGTTAAAGCAAATTGAACCATTCGAGCCAACTTTCCATCTGGGACAGGAAGTGACGCTGGTTGAACGCCGTGAAGATGGCCGCTTCGATCTGGAAACATCGACAGGTACACGCTTCATCACCAAGACCATTTTCATCGCTGCTGGCGTTGGCTCCTTCCAGCCGCGCACTTTGAAGGTTGAAGGCATAGAAGCTTTTGAAAACAAACAGGTGTTCTACCGCGTAAAAGACCCTACCCAGTTCCATGGTAAAAACCTGGTAATCTGCGGTGGTGGCGACTCTGCGCTGGACTGGGCATTGAACCTGGTAGGCAAAGCTGAATCGGTCGTAGTTCTGCACCGCCGCGAAGACTTCCGCGCCGCACCAGCCTCTGTCGCCAAGATGAAAGAACTCTGCGACAACTATGAAATGCAACTCACCATAGGCCAGGTCACAGGCATAGAAACCAAGGACGATTTGCTGTCCGAAATCAAGGTTACCGGTGCTGATGGCGTCACCCGCCGCATGCCACTCGATACTTTGCTGGTCTTCTTTGGTCTGTCACCAAAACTCGGCCCTATCGCCGAATGGGGTCTGGACATAGAACGCAAGCAATTGAAGGTCGTCAATACCGAGAAGTTTGAAACCAATGTACCTGGCATTTTTGCCGTGGGTGATATCAACACCTACCCTGGCAAGAAAAAACTCATCCTGTCCGGCTTCCACGAAGCTGCGCTGGCGGCGTTTGGTGCCGCACCTTATATTTTCCCTGACAAGAAAATCCACATGCAATACACCACGACTTCGCCAAAGCTTCACAAAATCCTGGGCGTGGAAACACCGGTTTTCGATTAATCTTCGAAGCACCAAAACAAAAAAGCGCGAAGATTTTCTTTGCGCTTTTTTTCTTCCTGAAACTTTGTCGCCCAATTCCTTAATTCACTGGCACATGCGAATCCGACTCCTTGAATTGATTGGCGATCTGCCGGAACTCTTCAGTAATCTCCAGAAAGGCATCCAGGACGTCAGGATCGAAATGCGTGCCGTGTCCCTTGCGCATGATACCGATCGCCTCTTCATGCGAAAATGCGGGTTTGTAGACCCGACGTGAAATCAGAGCATCATATACATCAGCTACCGCCATCAGGCGCGCAGACAGGGGTATGGCATCGCCTGCCAGGTTTTCCGGATAACCTGAGCCATCCCATTTCTCCTGATGCGAATACGTGATCTCACGGGCGAAGCGGAGAAATTCATTACTCTCGCCGAGGTATTTTTCTACAGAGATGATGGTTTCCCGCCCGTACACCGTATGCAATTTCATGACCTCAAACTCTTCTGATGTCAATTTATCCGGTTTAAGCAAAATATTGTCGGGAATCCCGACCTTGCCGATATCATGAAGTGGCGCTGACTTGAACAACAATTCTATGTTTTCTTCCGTCAAGTCATTACTGAAACGTACATGACCTTTTAACTTGCGAGCCAGTGCTGCGACATAATTTTGTGTGCGTCGAATATGATTTCCGGTCTCATTGTCGCGTGTCTCAGCCAGCGAAGCCATAGCCATGATGATGGCATCCTGCATCTTGGCCAGCTTGCGGGTTCTATCCTGCACCAGGCTTTCCAGATGCTTGTTCTGGTCTTGCAATAAGTGGCGGGCACGCACCAAATTCAGTTGCGTCGCCACCCTTGCCAGCACGATGGGGGGGCTGATGGGCTTACTGATGTAATCAACTGCCCCTAAACGCAAACCCATTTCCTCATCCTGCACCTGACTTTTAGCTGTCAGGAAAATAATCGGTATGTCGGACGTCGCGATATCAGCCTTCAGGCGGCGGCAAGTCTCATAGCCATCCATCTCAGGCATCATCACATCCAGCAAGATCAAATCGGGGCCGGGCAGACTAGAGGCAATCTGCAAGGCTTTCAGGCCGTTGGTGGCAATCTTGATCTTATACTGATCTTTTAGCAATCCGGACAAGAGTGAAATATTGTCAGGAGTATCATCTACTATCAAAATAACCTGTTTGGCATTTTGATCGAATACCTCACTCATAGATCACCCCGATAAGAAGTAACTGCCCCACATTCTTGTGGATACCATGTACGGAACTGGATTTCATCAAATCAAAGTATTTCATAACCGAGGTTTTTTGCGCTATTGCTCAATAAATTCAAGGCTGCATCATAGTCAAATTGCCTGACCGCACGCATGACTTGCTTTTGCACATCGACACCAAAGGCATTGGCGATCATGTCTCCTGACTCTAACAGCAAGTCGACCGCTTCGCCATCGTAATCACGCAACAAGTTACAGCATTTTACAAGTAAATTCTGCATCAACTCGTGGTCAATCGGTGCCAGGTCGAGCACCTTGGTGTCGGGTTTACTCGTGGATTTTTCCTGTGCCAATACCTGATCAATGGCATTGATGGTGATCTGCATTGCTCGTGCGGTTTCAACCAGCACTGGTTCCATCTCTGCCATGCTGATCTGGTCGTGCAACTTAAGCTCCAGTTCTGCAGCAAATGGTTGTATGGTTTTTGCACCAATCAAGCCCGCTACCCCTTTTAGGGTATGCGCGAGGCGCTCGGCCAATAAATTATCACCAGCCTCCACCGCATCACGAATATGTTCTACAACATTGCGCTGATCATCGCAAAAACGGGATAACAATTCCAGATAAAAGGAGCGATTACCTAAAGTGCGGCTCAACCCCTCTTCAACATCAACACCCTCTATTTGCAAACTATTGCCGATATCCTGCAAAGGTAATTGCACGTTGTCAAAATTGCTGCCAGAGACATGTTCCGGGCACCAATGTGAAATCGCGTGATATAACTCTTTTGGGTTGATAGGTTTGGCGAGATGGGCGTTCATGCCAGATGCAAAGCACGACTCGCGCTCTTCGACCATGGCATGGGCAGTCATCGCGACTATCGGCAGATCGTCAAAACTCGCGTCTGCACGTATTAATTTAGTGGCTTGATGTCCATCCATTTCTGGCATTTGCACGTCCATGAACACCACACCATAGTAGTCCGGCCTAGCCTTACCAATCATTTCTACTGCTATTTTCCCGTTATCGGCAATATCCACGGTTACGCCAGCCGCCTCCATCAATTCGCGAGCGATTTGCTGATTGATTTCATTGTCTTCCACCAGCAAGACCCGCAAATCAGTATATTTGGGTACTAGTAAGCCATGGTTGCTAGGAATGGCGTAACTAGTGCTGGAAAAAAGCTCCACCATGCAATCTACCAAAGTAGAGGCATTCACAGGCTTGGTCAGGAAACCATCTGGCAAGGCGATGTCATCACGGTAACTAACTTCCTCACGTCCATGCGCACTGACCAGCACCATCAAGGGTGCCGGTTGCAGTGACCCATCACGCTTGAGGTAAGTAATCAATTCAAGCCCGTCCATCTCCGGCATACGCAAATCAGTAAAGATCACGCCGTAGGGATGGGTAAGGTTACACTCCATGACCGCCTGCAAGGCAGCAGCGCCACTATTGACAACATCGATATCCACTGGCAACTCGGATAATATCTCCTGCAAAATCTCGGCAGCAGCAGGGTTATCATCAACAATCAACAAGCGCATACCATTGATTGCACCCGGTATCACCTGGCGTTGCACTACCGGTTGGGCTATGCCAAACCAGGCCGTAAAATACACGGAAGTGCCGCGCCCTGCCTCACTGCTCAGGGCAATCTCCCCCCCCATCAATTCGACCATCCCTTTGGAAATTGATAAGCCCAATCCCGTACCACCAAATTTGCGTGTCGTTGATTCGTCCGCCTGACTGAAGGGGCGGAATAATTTTTCTGACTGCTCTTCAGACATGCCTATACCAGTATCACGCACTTCAAATTTGAGTTTAACCTTGCCGCCAGCTACTTCCAGCGTCCGGCAGGTGACATAGATTTCTCCCCGCTCAGTAAATTTAATAGCATTGTTGATGAGGTTGATCAAGACCTGGCCCAACCGTAGTGGGTCACCATTCAGATAACGTGGAATATCCGGCGGTGCGCGGAACAGAAATTCCAGGCCTTTTTCATCAGCCTTGTCTGTCGTGACTGCTGAGATATTATTGAGCACATCATCCAGATTAAAATCTACCTGCTCGATACTCAGTTTACCTGCCTCTATTTTGGAAAAATCCAGAATATCGTTGATGATGCCAAGCAAGGAAATACCTGCCTTATGGATTTTCTCTACATAATCTTTTTGCTTGGGATTAAGTTCAGTGCGCAAGGCCAGATGTGCCATGCCTATAATGGCATTCATAGGCGTACGGATTTCATGACTCATATTCGCGAGAAACATGGACTTGGCTTCCGTCGACTCTTCCGCATGACGCCGTGCCATTTCCGCTTCCTTCAACTCATTTTGCATTTGTAAAGTCTGCAGGCGTATTTGCTCTGCCATACTTTCCTTGAGTTGGCTTTCCAGCAGTTTTCTTTGGGTGATATCCGAGACAAAAGATAGGGTAGCGGGACGGCCTTCCCAATCTATCATGACCGCAGACAACTCAACCCAAATGATGGACCGGGCTTGATGATTTTCAATACGGAAGTGGTAATACTGCTCAACCTCTTCACCACGTAGGCGTCTGGTATGGTGGTCTATTACCAAAGGCCGGTCATCAGGATAAATTGCGGTGATGAAAGACATCTGCGCCAACTCATCTGCTTTGTAACCTGTCAGGCTTTGTACGCGTGGATTAGCAAACACGATGCGGCCATCCTGCACGACCAAGATGCCTTCCGTCACATTATTGATAAGCTGGCGGTAATGTTGTTCAGACTTGCTCAAGTCTTCTTCCAACTGGCGACGGGTAGAAATATCCATGACCACCCACACCGTGCCATGGGTAAGATTGGTTTTATCAACAGCCCGCCCCGAAAAGTGCACCCAGAACACAGTGCCGTCGCTGCGCCGCATCTTTAGTTCAGCCTCGTAGGCTTCACCCAGCAAGACTGATTGACTGACCGCTGCGCCAGATTCGAGATAAGCCTCGCGCGATTCGTAGAAAGGCTCCAGTGAAGATCCCAGGACTTTTTCGCGCTCAACACCAAATATCTGGCACAAGGGAGTATTTACCCATTGCACACGGCCCTGGTTATTCAGAAAAACCATGCCGACAATGGAATTTTCCAGTACGGTTTCACGCTCGGCCAGCATGCGTTTGAGCTCGTCCTCGAGTTGACGGCGCTCAACCATAGCACGCTCTGCCATGCGCCTGGCCAGCTCTGCTTCTTTCAATTCATTCCTGATGTGCAGGGTTTGCACGTGAACGCGGGTAGCCAACCCCTGTGCTTTGGCAAACAAGTCCAGATAACGTTTTTGCTCGTTATAGGCTTCTTTCCAGTCTCCAAGTTCAGTAAAAATTTCAGACAATTCCTTGATTGCCCGCAGCGGCATATAGATATAGCCATTGCCCCCAACTTCATCCACCGCGCGGCGCAAGTCACGTATGGCCTCAGGATAACGTTTGTGGCTACGATGCAAATGACCGCTGACCCACCAGCTATATGGCTTCAAATGCTTGTCTTCGAAACTGTCCAGCAAACTCATAGCCGTTTCACTGAGTTTGTCTGCCTCTTCCAGTTGCCCGCGCATGGCCAACGTGTATGCTGCCACTGAAAGGCAAAATGCACGGCTGGAATTATCTGCATTTTCACCGCTTTTGATACCACTTATGTAAGAAGCAATGGTCTGGTAAGCCTCTTCATACTTGTCCAGCGATACCTTGCATAAAGCCAGCATGGTAGACACAAAGGGGGCCAGCCAGCGCTCACTGGATGTGACAGCAATATCCCTTGCTTCTTGCAATAACACTTCAGCATCTTCAGCATTGCCGCTGACGTAAAAAATTTCCCCTAGATTGGCCGTCACCTGCGCCACCCGGTTTGGTATTTGCAAGACGCGCGCATCATTCAGTGCAGTGTAAAAATGGCGGATCGCTTCTTCGGTATACCCCAATTCTTGTGACAAGATACCCAGGGTATTGTAGACAACAATAGATATGCGACTGACCTTCATGCGCAATGCAGGCACGATGCGGGAGTGACACAGTGCATAAGCATCCTGCACCTGACCGCGGCGACGCCAGACTGCCACTGTCCCAAACAGGGCGAATGCCATACCTTCATGCTCATCCACCGATTCAAACAAAGTGGCAGCACGCTCAAAAATGGGAGCAGCCTGCTCCATATGATCATCAAAATAATCAGCAAAGGCATCGATAAGATCCGCTGCGATCAATGTGGCGGGGTTGGATTTGCCAGGCTCCTGCAGGCGCAGGCTGTCGGCAATCTTGCGGCCATCTGCAGAGTTGTCGCGCATCAGGTCCAGGGCATCCAGACAAAGCTCACGCCAATGGATTTCTGCTAGAGAACTATCTTTACTCATTCTGCTCAGCTCTTCAGAAAGAAATGATGCATTGAAATATCAAAATAACCTGGAACATGGCTTTGCTTCCAGGGTCTTCAGCACGGGTACAAAACTCTTTTTTCATTCGATCTGACATTTACGACAATATTAATGCCAGATACAGGCTTATGGAAAAACATCGCCAGTAACTGTGTCTTTTCATCGAATAAATGAACAAATAAAACACTATTCAGTTTTAACGCTGAAAGGGAAGCAGCTAATTCTTGAAAAATACTTAAATTTCAACATTCCCACAAGAAATCATTGCATATAAATCAATAATTTAACATTAATTCACACCAACAACTTACACAAGTCTTTTGCTCAGCCAAAAAAATTAAAAACTGGTTTATGATGCATTGCAACAGTTCGATTAAGTGTTTTTTCTAAGCTTGCTTCGGCCTGTGTCATTTGGCCTCAGCGATCCTGTTTTTGCCAAGTGAATGCGTGGCCCCTTATTTGAAAGATTCACTATGCTTTATCAATTTCACGAGCTCAATCGCGCCTTTCTGAATCCCCTGACTCAATGGGCAGAAGCATCTTCAAAACTGTTCACCAATCCGGTCTCACCCTTGGCGCACTCGCCTTATTCGCAGCGCATAGCAGCAGGCTATGAACTATTGTTCCGCCTGGGCAAAGACTATGAAAAACCAGAATTCGGTATTACGTCTACCACCATAGACAAACAAGAAGTCGAAATCGCGCAAAGCACCGCCGTCATCAAGCCTTTCTGCAAATTGCTGCACTTTAAAAAAGTCCTGAGCGACAAAGAACTGACAAAACTGAACCAGCCAAAAGTATTACTGGTTGCTCCTCTGTCTGGTCACCACTCAACGCTGTTGCGCGATACTGTACGCGGCTTGTTGCCCAAGCATGATGTGTATATCACTGACTGGACTGATGCACGCATGGTGCCCTTGTCTGCTGGCCCTTTCCATCTGCATGATTATATTTATTACGTCCAGGACTTTATCCATTACCTGGGTGCTGGTACGCATGTGATCTCCGTATGTCAACCAACTGTGCCGGTGCTTGCTGCAATATCCCTGATGGCGACTGCCAAAGATCCTTTGTTGCCAAAAACCATGACACTCATGGGTGGCCCTATTGATCCACGCAAATCACCGACTCAGGTCAACAATCTGGCGACGGAAAAGAAATTCTCCTGGTTTGAAAACACGGTTATTTACAGTGTGCCGGCAAATTATCCTGGCTATGGCCGCAAGGTTTACCCAGGCTTCTTGCAGCATACCGGCTTTGTTGCCATGAATCCTGACCGTCATGCGCAGAGTCACTGGGATTTTTACCAGCATCTGATACAGGGTGATGACGAATCAGCCGAGCAGCATCGCAAATTCTACAATGAGTACAACGCCGTACTGGATATGCCAGCTGAATACTATCTGGAAACCATTAAACTAGTTTTCCAGGAATTCCGACTGCCGACTGGCACCTGGGAAGTTGAAGGCAAGCTGGTCAGGCCGCAAGATATCAAGAACGTTGCCCTGTTCACGGTAGAAGGTGAACTTGATGATATCTCTGGCCCTGGCCAAACCCAGGCGGCCCATGATTTGTGCATTGGCATCCCTGCCAATATGAAACAGGATTATGTCGCACCGGGCGCAGGACATTACGGCATTTTCTCTGGACGTCGCTGGCGCGATATCATTTGTCCAAAAATCGGCGAATTCATCAAGCAGCATTCTTGATCTGCCCATACCAAGCACAAGCCACGACAGTAAAAAGCGTCGTGGCTTTTTTGTTTGTGGCCTCTGGTGTTTAGGGGGATAATCACGCTCTTTATTGTACTTTTTTAACATCGTGTCAGATTCTCTCGCAGACCTGTTGGAAAACGCCCTGCCACAAACTCAGTGCACCAAATGCGGTTACCCCGCTTGCCGGCCATATGCCGAAGCCATGGCCAATGGCACCGCCAACTACAATCAATGCCCGCCAGGTGGACAGGAAGGTGTAGTACGTCTTGCCAGCATACTGGGCAAAGCTGTCATTCCACTCGATATCAGCCACGGACTTGAGCGTGAACGCCCCGTAGCCAGAATAGAAGAAGCCTACTGCATAGGCTGCACCCTGTGCATACAAGCCTGCCCAGTAGATGCAATTATCGGTGCCCCCAAGCAAATGCATAGCATCATCAATGAACTGTGTACCGGCTGCGATCTATGCGTCGCTCCTTGTCCTGTTGATTGCATCAGCATGCTACCCGTTACCACAGGCAAAACTGGCTGGGATGCCTGGAGCCAAGAACAGGCCGATCAGTCTCGCCAAGTCTATACCTTGCGCAATCAGCGCCTGATACGCGAAAAACAGGAGAATGATGATCGCCTGGCTGCTAAGGCTGCGGCCAAGCTGGTTGCACTGGAAGCTGAGCCTGCAATGAGCGCAGAAGAAATTGACAGTAAAGAACGCAAGAAAGCCATCATTGCAGCAGCCATAGAAAGAGCGCGCATTAAAAAACTGCAAGCGCAATCCGAAGATAAAGTAGAAGGTGATAAAGAATGAATGCAGCAAAGCGCCAGGTCATTTTTGAACGTTTGCGACAACAAGATCCTCACCCAACTACAGAACTGGAATACACAACGCCATTTGAATTACTGATTGCTGTGCTGCTATCGGCACAGGCCACTGATGTGTCAGTGAACAAAGCGACACGCCTGCTTTATCCGGCAGCCAACACCCCCCAGAAAATCCATGCGCTGGGTGTAGATGGACTGATTCCGTACATACAAACCATAGGCCTGTTCCGGACCAAGGCCAAGAATGTCATCGAAACTTGCCGCATCCTGATGACTGAACACAACAGCGAAGTGCCGCGCCAGCGCGAAGCTCTTGAAGCCCTGCCTGGCGTTGGCAGGAAGACCGCCAACGTGGTCATGAATACGGCATTTGGTGAACCGACTATCGCCGTGGATACACACATTTTCCGCGTATCCAACCGCACTGGCATTGCGCCGGGTAAGAATGTTGATATTGTTGAACAGAAGCTAATGAAATTTGTACCAGCAGAATTCAAGCAAGATGCACATCACTGGTTGATACTGCATGGCCGTTACACTTGTATCGCCAGAAAACCCAAGTGCTGGAATTGCATGATTGCCGATCTCTGTGAGTTCAAGCAAAAAACACCACTACCTGAAACGGTGTAAGCTACCGACAAGGCACCAATTCAAAAATAAAGAGCCCGCAAGAATAATTGCAGGCTCTTTTTACTTTAATGTCACACTACCACGCAAGATGATCAGACAATCTTGCAAGCCTCATCAAAACTCAGGCGAGGTGAGCGTGGGAAAAGTTGTTGCGCATCGCCATAACCCAGATTGCAAATGAAGTTCACTTTAACCGTGGTGCCAGCAAAAAAAGCGGCATTGAGCTTGTCTGCATCAAAACCAGACATAGGGCCACAATCCAGTCCCACTGCGCGTGCCGCGAGCATGAAGTAGGCACCTTGCAGGGATGAGTTACGGAAAGCGGTCGCATCGATATTGGACTGGTTGCCAGCGAACCACGAACGGGCATCCGCATGCGGGAATAATTGCGGCAGCTTTTCAAAAAACTCCATGTCCATGCCTATGATGGCTGTCACTGGTGCAGTCTTGGTTTTTTCAAAATTACCTTGGGAAACGCAACCCAGCAATTTTTGTTTTTCAGCATCAGACCTGACGAATACGATACGCGCTGGCGAACAATTGGCAGAAGTGGAACCCCATTTCATCAAATCATATATTTCTTGCAATTGCGTATCAGTGACTGACTTATCCAGCCAGGCATTATGCGTGCGTGCATTTGTAAACAAGGTATCGAGAGCGTCTTTGGATAACATGGAGTATTCCTTTCAAATAATCGGTGGATAATAACCCATGTCATGAAAAGCTTCAGGGCGACAAAAGAAAATACCTTTTACAATAGGCGCACTTTTTAATTTGGACCTGTTCATGTTCACCCCTAGCCAGCACGATGTACGACGTTTTTTTTGTGAAACCTTCAGGAAAACCCGCGAAAACCTGATACTGACGCCACTGGAAATCATTGCCTCTGACTGGATCAGACAGCATCCTGAGTATGATAATGACCTCGCCGATATAGAGCAGGCTCTTGAAGCCAATTACAGTGTAGACCAGGGGCAAACCAATCCGTTTTTGCATCTCTCCATGCATTTATCGATAGCTGAGCAAATCTCGGTGGATCAACCTCCAGGGGTGAAGCAGGCATTTCAGATACTGGCCAGAAAGCATCAGTCTGAGCATGAGGCACACCATGAAATCATGGAGTGCCTGGGTGAAATGATATGGAATTCACAAAGGACAGGTTTGCCGCCGGATGGGCAAGCCTATATAGAATCGTTGAAGATACGCTGCAGTTAAGTTTGGCGATGCTTACCTTAATTGCGTAAGCGCCGACAGCAAAAAAGCGAGGCCAGGCCTCGCTTTTTCATCATACATACATCTTATTTCAGTTGGTCATTCAACAATTGCAGGATTTTCTCTGCGACTGGTGATGAATCCACTTTTCCATCGCTATTATGTACCGACACATGGCTGATTTCACCATTGGCAGCATTTTTGACCAAAATACGATACTTCTGCGCATTTTTTACTGCATCAGTGGATGAGCCAAACGAGAACAAACGCGAGAAGAAGCCTTCGCTGGCACCTTTGGTCTTGGCATCAATGTCCTGATCCACATAACGGACAAAGTACAAGCCTTGCGAACGATCACGATCTTCAACAGTAAAGCCAATGCGATCCAGTGCCAGACCTACCCTGCGCCATGAGCGTTCAAATGCCTCATCTACTTCAACATAGGTTTTGCCATCGTTTTTCAGCAATTGCGAACGAGCCTTGCCTGGTGTGCTAGGCGCAGCCACAGCAGTTTTAGCTCTTTCACCATCAGTACCCAGACGCACCATCAGGCGGGACAGAAATTCTGCTTCCAAACCAGGGTCGACTGCACGAGGCGTCCATACCGTTCCATCTTTTTGTGCACCGACCAATACTTCTTGAGCGCCGCGGTGACTGATGTAGATTTCTACCTCGCCATTGGCACCACGTTCCAGACGGGTACGGAATTTGTCACGTTCGCCTGTGGAATACAGTGAGTCGAGTACTTTACCCAGAGTATTGCGGATAATGTCCTGAGGAATCTTGGCGCGATTTTCTGCCCAATCAGTTTCCATGACACCAGCTTCCTGATTCTCAACATTGATCAGGAATCCCAGTTCTTGCCAAAAGTCCTTCAACTGTGGCCATAGCGATTCAGGCGTGTCTTTTACCACCAGCCAGCGAGTTGTACCATTGCGCTCTATGCGCATATTCTGGACTTGCTTGGCTGCGATTATGCCACCGCTACCACTGCTGGCAACTTTGTTTCCTTTTTCCAGGTTATAGCCGGATGCTGTAGCACTGCTTTTGTTTGCTTCTGGGATAGAAAAACGATTGTCGCGTCGAATTTGCGTCAAATCGGGTGGCACCTCCAGGGATGCGGACGTTGTCTTACTGGCGCTTCTATAGTCGATCCTGTTTGGTTCGAGAATATTGCCGATTGAACTACAGCCAGTCAAACCTGCCAGCGCCAATGCGCCTATGATGCCGTTTTTAGCAACAAAGCTTTTTGCCATGTGAAAGTCCCTACGAATTATTATCAATTAAAACTGCGTGAAGCAAACGTGCGAGTTACCTAGCCGTTCAGGAGAAATCATTGTAGTACACCAGCTTCACGCATCGCTGCGCGAACGGTTTCATGATATTGCTCAGCCATAGTCACCAGAGGCAAACGAATACCGCTTGGTATCAGACCCATTTCCACCATCGCCCATTTCACTGGCAATGGATTGGGCTCAATAAACAATTTATTATGCAAGGGAATCATGCGGTTATTGATGGCAACAGCCTCCTTGACATCACCGCGCATGGCAGCTGCACATAATTCATGCATGGCTTTTGGAGCAACATTGGCCGTTACGGAGATATTGCCTTTGCCACCATACAACATGAGCGCGACTGCAGTTGCATCATCACCTGAATACACGGCAAAGGAAGCAGGTGCCAAGCGTATCAGGTCCGTACCGCGGGCAATATTACCAGTTGCATCCTTAACACCAATGATGCCAGGCACTTGCGCAAGGCGCAATATAGTCTCATTCGACATGTCTGCCACTGTACGGCCGGGCACATTGTATAAAATGATAGGAATATCAACAGATTCAGCAATCTTTTTGAAATGCTGATACATGCCTTCCTGGGTAGGACGGTTGTAATAAGGCACGACTTGCAAAGACGCATCGGCACCAGCCTGTTTTGCGAACTTGGTCAGGTTGATTGCTTCCTCAGTTGAATTGCCGCCAGAACCAGCAATGATAGGGATGCGCTTGTTGGCATGTTCGACCGCCACGCGTATTAATTCGCAGTGTTCCTCAACAGAAACAGTGGGAGACTCACCTGTCGTACCAACGATCACGATACCGTCTGTGCCTTCGGCGATATGCCAGTCTATCAATTTGCGCAAACATGGCAAATCAAGACTGCCATCTGCATGCATGGGGGTTACGATCGCAACCAGACTACCCTGAATCTTTGTCATGTTAATGCAAGAAAAAAGTAAAACCCTGATTGTAGCGGATACACTGCTAATCTGGGCGCAAATAGCTGGAATAAGCCTCTAAACTTGTGAGCATTTGCTTCAAAGCCGATCCAAAACAGTGATCTTTCCAGTCTTTCTGGCACAAATACGCTGCACCATGCCTGGTTTGGGCTGCTCTACATAGCCATCCTCGTAAGCAATAACGCTCATCTCCACCTGGGAGTTAGACTGCATTTGCGCGAGAAGTTCGCCGTGACGTAACAAAAAAGCCGGATTAGAGGGTTTACCAAAATTTTCATTGCCGGCAGCAAAGGTTTCGTAAATCAAAATGCCATCTGGTTTAAGGCTGGCGAGCAAGTGCGGGAATAATGGGCGGTGCAGGTAATTGCAAACGATGATGGAAGCAAAACTATGCTCAGCAAATGGCCAATCGTAACCGGCCTCACCAGACTCTAAATCATGTAACTGTGTTTCGATACCCGCCGCATTCAAGGCAGGAAATCCCTGATCACTTTTGTCCAACCCCAGAACGGACGAACCTAGTTCACGCAAGTAAAAGCTGTTTCTACCACTACCGCAGGCCAGGTCCAACATGACCCCATTCTGCGCACTCAGCAAATGAGAAAACCGCATTAACCAGGAGGAAGCCATATCACTCTGCTGAGCACAGCTCCCATGATGTTTCACCTGCTTCGTCAATATTCCTCTCCTTCATCAAACCGCATATTTAAGTCAGCAACGCAATAAAAGGTGATGCCAGCAACTGCAAAACAAAGTTGCCAACGGTCATCACAGGAATCATCCAATATTGCAAAACATGAAGCAGGGCCAGACCTATGAGGATAAAGAAACAGTACGGCTCTATCTTTGCATACTTGTAGGCTTGCGCATGGGGCAACAAACTCAGTATGATCTGTCCGCCTGCAAGAGGTGGAATCGGCAATAAATGAAACGCAAACATGGCTAGATTGGTCAACACACCTGCTGTCGCCATTTCCTTGAAAAATGGTTCTTTGACAGACAATGCGACGAGCAGAATAGACAATAACATCCAGGCAAATCCCATCAGCAGATTAACTGCCGGACCAGACAATGCTATCCATTTCAAATTCTTTTTTGGGTCGCGCAACATGGAGTAATTGAGAGGCATGGGCTTAGCATAACCAAACAAGAATGCCCCTTGAGTCACCAGATAAAGAACCACAGGAATGACCAGCGTTCCCATGGGATCGATATGTACCACGGGATTGAAACTCAAGCGCCCTTGCGCCTTCGCAGTTGTGTCGCCAAAATAGCGCGCAGCATAACCACGCGCCGCTTCATACAGGGTAATGGCAAAAATAACAGGCAAGGCATAAACCAAAACGGTTTGTATCAATTCATTCATGTATCAGCTCTAAGTAGTTCTAAGTCGTTAGAATGCGAGAAAATTCTCAGTCGCGAGATTGGTCAGACTGACAGATTACAGCCCAAACAAGGCAACGTCCCCGCGTCCCTGACGCACAAGTTCCGGCGCATCGCCAGTCATATCTATTACCGTGGTTGGCACCAGGCTGCAAGCACCGCCATCGATGACCAGATCGACGAGTTTCGCCAGTCTTTCTCTGACCTGCTCAGGGTCGGTCAAAGGCTCTTCCTCGTCTGGCAAAATCAGGGTCGTACCCAGCAAAGGCTGCTTCAACTCTTCCAGCAAGGCATGGGTAATGGAATTTTCAGGCACGCGCAAACCTATGGTCTTGCGAGAAGGGTGACTCAGGCGGCGTGGCACCTCCTTGGTCGCCTCGAGAATAAAGGTATAAGGCCCAGGCGTGGCTGCCTTCAACATGCGGTACTGGCGATTATCAACCTTGGCATATAGAGAAATCTCAGACAGGTCACGGCAGAGCAAAGTCAGATGATGCTTTTCATCGACGCCACGGATTTTGCGCAGGCGCGTGACGGCATCCTTATCGTCCAGGTGACAAACCAGCGCATAGCAAGAATCCGTAGGCAAGGCAACGATGCCACCATTATCGATAATCTGCACTGCCTGCTTGATCAATCTCAGTTGCGGATTATCAGGATGAATTTGAAAAAATTGGCTCATAAAAAGAAGAAAGGCGGTAGCTCTGCTACCGCCACAAAATTAATTACCGAAAATTAACGCATATTCTGCAATGCGGCAATACGTTGTTCCAGCGGAGGATGGGTAGAAAACAAAGCACTCCAACCTGGTTTATCACTAATCCCTGACGCCGCCATGGATTGTGGCAATGCACCTGGCTGCAAACCACCCAGTTTTGCCAAAGCGTGCATCATGGGCTGACTGTTGCCCAGCAATTTGGCAGAACCGGCATCTGCACGAAATTCACGTTGACGGGAAAACCAGGCAACGATCATGGATGCAGCAATACCAAACACAATCTCACAAACAAACACTGTGATCATATAACCAATGCCCGGCCTGCTATCATTACCATTACGAAATACCGCTTTATCGACAACATAACCAACTACACGCGCCAGGAATACTACAAAAGTATTCACTACGCCCTGTATCAACGTCATAGTCACCATGTCGCCATTCGCGATATGGGCAACTTCATGCCCTAGTACGGCTTCAACTTCTTCCCGTGTCATACCGTTAAGCAAACCTGTAGAAACAGCTACCAGGGCCGAGTTTTTAAAAGCACCCGTGGCAAAGGCATTCGCCTCACCATTATATATCGCTACCTCGGGCATGCCGATACCGGCTCTCTCTGACAGAGCCTTAACAGTATTGACCAGCCACAACTCTGTCGATGTAGAGGGTGACTCTATGACCTTGGCACCTGTTGACCATTTTGCCATGGGCTTGCTGATCAGCAAGGAAAAAATGGCGCCCGTAAAACCCACTACCAGGGAAAAGGCCAGCAGCGTCGATAGTTGCAAACCGTTAGCCGTCAAAAACCGGTTAACGCCCAGCAAAGACAAGACCACGGACATGACGGCGACAACCGCCAGATTTGTCAGCAAAAACAGGACTATACGTTTCATGAATACCTCCACTGGGAACACACGATTCATACCCTGTTAGATATGGCTTAAGCCCGCATTTTCAAGGCTGCGTTTCAAGGTAGCGACCACTGCTCCCATACTGGCTTGGCCATTTTTGGCAAAACCGGCAAACGACCTATGTCCACTTCTGCATCTTGAGGAGAATGAAAGTCTGAGCCACGTGAAGACAGGAAGCCATAATGAGCCGCTATCCTGGTGTACTCATCATATTGATCGACCGTGTGGCTACCCGTCACTGTTTCTATTGCCAGACCACCAAGGTTTTTAAACTCAGTGAAAAAGGCATCATATGCCAGCGGACTCAGGTCATACCGTCCCGGGTGCGCCACCACCGCCATACCACCGGCGCCGCGTATCCAGCCTACTGCCTCAGACAGCGTTGCCCAGCGGTGCGGCACAAAACCTGGCTTGCCATCTGCCAGATAATGCCGGAAAACATCGGACACTGTGGCGCAAGCGCCAATCTCGACCAGGTACCGGGCAAAATGCGAACGTGAAATCAGGTCTGGATTGCCAACGTACTTAAGCGCACCTTCATAGCTATTCGCTATACCAGCCTTGCTTAACAGTTCGGCAGCCATATCGCGCGCCCGACTCTCTCGACCCGAGCGAGTGTGCGCCAAGCCGTTTACCAGATCAGGATTGGTTTCGTCGAGATTCAGTCCGACGATATGGATAGTCTTGCCAGCCCAGGTGATAGAAATTTCTACACCGGGAATATAAATCATCCCCAGATCAAGAGCCGCCTCGCGCGCCTCGGGAATGCCGCGCACCTCATCATGATCAGTCAGCGCCCATACGTCAACACCATTAGCTTTGGCACGTACGGCAAGTTGGGCTGGTGCCAGCACACCATCAGAGACGATGGAATGGCTATGCAAATCGGCATTTAGTTCTGGAGATAACATGATGAATACGATGAAAATCAGGCTGACGGTCTTCATCTTTTCCCCGGACTGCCTGTTTTAGCCAGGAATTACTTGCCTATACACCGCCTTCTGCAAGTATTGTACTCTTCGTGACAGGATCGTGCTGCACTGCACGATCCTTTGTTTTTATGGCATGACTTACAGTTTCATCTCTACACGCAAAGTCCAGGTGGTGTAGGTTTTGGATGTGTTGTAGTCAAGACGGTTGAGTGAATCAGAGTTAATGATGCTGCCGCTCTCATAATCATTGGCCCGCAGATTATTGGCAGACAAACGCACTTGCAAGTTCGGGTTGAATTTCCACAAGCCATACAGATCAAGCTGACGCTTTATACCTGTCTGATTGATCTGGATATTGCTGCTTTGTATCTCATAGGCAGGCGTCCAGTTGATATTGCCACCTACCGTCAGCGCGGTGCCTGTCGGACGATAGTCCAGCCCAAAATTTGCAGTTTGCGTAGGCTGCTGATCAAGGCGATTGTTTGGCCCCTGAATATCATCCACACTGGACCAGAAATGACTGTAGTTGCTGCGCACATCAATAGCCGGGCCATCAGGGAAAAATTCCTGCAGTTGAAATTTCGCTTCCAGCTCTATGCCTTTGGTCGTTGCATGACCGATATTCACAGGCTTGGACACCTGACGTGGCTTGTACTTGCCATCAGCCGGATCCAAAACTTGAACTTCCTCTGTGTTTCTGCGAATCAGATTATCAATATTTCTTACAAAGAAGTTGGCGCTTATGATGCCGGCCCTTGTCAAGTAATGTTCATAGGCGATATCAATGCCCTTGGACAGTTCTGGTTTCAGGTATGGATTGCCAGTGCGATCAGGGCGAAAAACACTGTTCTGATTGGAAATACTGGTCACAGCAATCAAATCATTCAATGCTGGCGCACGATAACTTTGCGTCAGACTGGCTCTGATCTGATCTTTGCCAGCACCAGGAATACGCCAGACGCCATGTAAGACTGGGCTCCAGACACTGCTGGCATTTTCTATTGACTGCCCCGCAACGATGCTGCTGGTTCTGATGCCCTCCCAGCGCAAACCTGCGTAGGCAGAAAACTGTGCGTTGATATCAAACTCATCTTGCGCAAAAACAGCCAGTCGGCGGGTATTTGCATCCAGGTTATCACCAGACTCTGCAAACTGCGCCTTGCCATTATTCAGTGAAATACGGGTCTGGCTGCGCTTGCCCATTTCCATGTCCCAACCTGCTGCCAAAGTGTGGCCTTCGCCATAGGGCATGGTGAATTTACCACCGGTATTGATACTGCTGTCCCGGGTATTGTTGACGTCGCTGATTACATCTATCTGCTTGCCATTCTTATCAAACTGGTAGCGCAAGGAATTGCTTTCCATCTTGCCGAGACCACCACCAAATCTGATATTCAGTTTCGAGTTACCCTCGAACTTATGCTGCCAGTTAGCAAAACCACGCAAGAATGTTGTTTCCGAACGAGCAGATCCGGTTGCCACTGCAAAATCCTCAACAGTATTCGTATTAAGGTCTGCTTTAGGAGAGCGATAAATTTCGTTGACCGTGCTTTGAGTACTGGAATCACTCCGTGAATTCATCAGGAACGGCTGCATCATCAAGGTATCGCCATTTTCAAATTTGTAGTTGAAACGCGGTGTTAAATGAATGCCGGTCGTTTTGCGATTGGTTTGATCATATTGATCTTGTATCAATGTATCACCTCCATTCTGGTTTTTTTCATTAGTCAACGTACTACCATCATCATGCTGGCGATTCTGAAAAACAGAACCACTCAAGGCATACGACAAACTACCAATTTCACCAGGCACGGTCAGCGATACATTCGGTGCCAGCCTGCCTTCTTCATAAGCCAGGGACAATTTCAGGTCGATATCTTTTTGCTTATATTCTTCTCGCAAGACTATGTTGATCGTGCCGGCAATTGCCTGGGTACTATATTCAGCAACCGAGCCACGGATAATTTCTATGCGCTCCACCTGGTCAGGTGTCAGGCTATCCATGGAAAAACCACGGGGTGCTCTTTCGCCATTCAGCAATATCTGGGTATAGCCATTACCCATACCGCGCATGCGTATGTCACCACCACGGCCAGGACGCCCGCCCACTGTTACACCGGGCAAACGTTTAAGCACGTCGCCGATGCTGCTGTCACCATTCCTATCCAATTCTTCCCGGCCAAAAATAATCTTGGCAGCTGTTGATTGACGGCGCGCTTCCTGATCAGTACGACCACCGCTGATGGTGACCTTCTGAACCCCGTCATTCGTTGAAGGCGCAACTATTTTCTTGTCGTCAGACTTTGCTTTTGCTTTGACCTTGGCATCTTGCGTGGTTTCTTCCAAATTTTTAGCAGGCTCGGATGAAGTTGTTTGCGCATACGCAAATGAACTTACCGAGAAAGCACTGGCGACTGTCAGTGTCAGAGTACGCAATCTTAATTTTGGATACATAGGTTTCAAACATAAAAACACAACACTCATGAGCGCAAGCAAGTCCTGCGCTCTCATGTCGAGATTGTATTTTTAAGCAAGCCTGAATACCAGCGAAGGCCGCTCCATATTTGTATGGAATTGAAACAACATGTCTGTGTCAGTTACTTTGCGATACCCGACAACAATGACGGTTAATCAGCCTCTGCGAAAACGCCATAACGCAATAACACCAAAAAAAACCGTGAAAGCCAATTGCACACCAACTGCAGGCAAGGCAGCATCGAGCCCCAGCCCACGCCAGGTCATGGCATCCAGACCGTCCACCGCCCAGCGCGTAGGCACAACCAACGTCGCGGTTTGCAGCCACTGCGGAAACATGAACGATGGCATCCAGGCGCCACTCAGCATAACCATAATCAGAGTCGCGAATACTGAAATCCCACGCGCTGCTTCTGGCGTTTTACCAAAGGCGGCGATCAATAAACCAAAGCTGGCGGCCATAAGCGAGAATGAAATGACCACAGCAATAAACCCCGGCAAACTCCCTGCAATTTGCACTTTAAACACCAGAACAGCGACCAGGAAGATGAAACACATGAGGAAACAGGCAATCAATGCACAAGACAGTGCCCTGGCAATCAGCACAGTGTTCAAGCCTACCGGTGCTGCCAACAAGCGGCTCCATAAACCCTGGCGCCTGGCCAGCAGTATGCCTATGCCAGCATCAATCGCCATGAATAAAATAAACTGTACGCTCATGCCTGCAAAAGAGTGTGCGTAGCCATTATATTTATTGGTAATGGGATCGCCCGCAGTCATCACCTGATCCTTTGTAACAAATGGCATGCTCAATCCGGCATTTGCATTTGCAACCGCTGACGAGCTTGCGGCACCTACATCCTTACCTGCCTGCTGACTGAGCTGGAATTTTTTCAGGCTGCCAAGAAAGTCATGCAATTCTCCGGCACCTTTATTGCTCATATCCACTTCCTCCAGGTCTTGCAAGGTCTGGTCAACAAAGTTGCTGCCGCTTTTACCATTGAACATTTCAGCACTGACGCTTTGCATGACTTGCTGCGTCAGCATGCCCTTAACCATCGCCAGAACTGCTGTTTGCGAAGGATCATAGAAAATGGCAAGTTCCGGTTTTTCCTTGCCACCGAATAATGCCCCGCCTGCATGCTCGCCAAATCTCTCAGGTATAAGCACTGCCATGTTCAGTTTACCCTTCAATACCAGGGCCTTGGCCTCTTCCAATGGCAGTTCTTTGACCAGTAGAGTAGGCTCGTCTTTCAGGCCTTTTAGTATTTTTTGACTGATGACATGATTATCCTGACTGATTACTGCGATCTCTATTTTTGCCGCATCTTTAGTGTCCTTGCCACCAGTGACAAATCCAAAGAAGGCTCCCAACAAGATAGGCATCACCAAATTGAGTAACAAGGCGCGCCGGTCTACCAAAAACAGTATCAGGTCTTTCCGGATCAATGCAATCAAGGCGGTCATCATCATCCCTCAGTAATTTGCGTTGTTACAGTATGGATTTAAGCAACATGATTTTAATCGCGCAGACTACGTCCAGTCAGCGTCAGAAATACCGCTTCCAGATTGGTCTTCGCAGTCGCAAAATGACTGGTCTTATAACCCGCTTTGGCAAGCCAGTTGAGCAAACTCAGGGCCACTTCATGTTCAGTCAGCGCCACATCCAGATGCTTGCCATGGTCAGACATATGTACGCTGTCCACGCCGGGCAAGACACTCAGGGCTGCCACATCTGTCTCTGCAATTGCGGTCAGCAAATCCAGCTTTAGTGCCGCTTTTGCGGGCAGGCGACGATACAGGTCTGCTGGCGTTTCATTGGCAATGACTTTGCCGTGGTCGATAATCACGATGTGGTCAGCCAGCCGCTCGACCTCCTCCATGTAATGACTGGTGTAGATCAGCGTACGGCCTTGTGATTTCAATACTTCCAGGCTATCAAAAATCGCATTGCGACTTTGTGGATCAACACCTACTGTAGGTTCATCGAGTATCAACAATTCAGGATCATGCAAAAGTGCTGCCGCTATATTCAGGCGGCGCTTCATCCCACCAGAAAACGTGGATGGCTTGTCACCGGCCCTATCGAGCAGATTAACCAGATCCAGCACGGCATCGCAACGCTGCTGCAACTTACTACCAGACAATGCATACAAAGCACCGAATAATTTCAGGTTTTCTCTGGCCGACAGGTCTTCATACAGCGCCAAATCTTGCGGCACAAGGCCAATCTTGAATTTGACGGCATTATTACCCGCCCCCATCGTTTGCCCATCCAGCAACACCTTACCCTGATCTGGCTGCAACAAGCCACAAATCATGCTGACCGTGGTTGATTTACCTGCACCATTCGGCCCCAGCAAACCCAAAGTTTGCCCGCGCACAACAGAAAAAGAAACATCATCAACAACCTTACGAGCAGCATAAGCCTTGGTCAAGTGTTGCACATCCAGCAGCGCGCTTGTCATGAGAATGCCTTTGTTGAAGAAGCAGTGCAGACAATGGTAGTGCAAACGATGCTTTTACTGCAAACAAGTCTGAAAACTACGAGCCAGTTAGCAACAAGTTTTTACATTAAGGCATGAAATTCATTGAAGAACACTAGATTTATCATTTCCCCACTCACCTGCAATGAAAAAAGCCTGCACATTCAAATGTGCAGGCTTTCACCGCGTTACCAAATCCTGAACCAGCTTAACTCACGTAACCCATCAATCTGTGACGGCCAGATTCAAGTTCAATTGCGAACGCAGCAAGTCCTCCGTGTCAGGACGTGGGCTATTGCGTGCCGTTTCCAGTTTGTCGAGATATGCTGGCGTGACATCACCAGTGATGTAGAAACCATCAAAGCATGAAGCTTCTATGTTTTTCAACCGCGGATTAACATCAGAAATCGAACGTTTCATGGCAGCGACATCCTGATACACCAGGGCGTCCGCTGTGATTTCGCGGCAAACTTCTTCTTCGCTACGGCCATAGGCGATCAGCTCACTGCGGGTAGGCATGTCGATACCGTAGACGTTAGGGAATTGCACCGGAGGGGCAGCAGAAGCAAAAATCACGCGCTTGGCACCGGATTCCCGCGCCATTTGCACGATTTCACGACTGGTAGTTCCCCGGACGATGGAATCATCGACCAGCAAGACGCTCTTGCCCTTGAATTCAGAACCAATTGCGTTCAACTTTTGACGCACTGATTTGCGGCGTACAGCCTGGCCAGGCATCATGAAGGTGCGGCCTATATACCGATTCTTGATGAAGCCTTCTCGATAATCCAAGTTCAGTTTCAGTGCCAGTTCCATTGCCGACGGTCGGGAAGAATCTGGGATAGGCATGACCACATCAATTTCACCATCACGAAATTGATTGCGCACTTTCTCGGCCAGATACTCACCCATTTTCAAACGGGTCAGATACACCGAAGCGCCATCGATAATGGAATCAGGACGAGCCAGATAGACATATTCAAATGCACATGGATTCAAACTAGGATTGTCAGCACATTGCTGGGTGTGCAGCTTGCCATCCATGTCGATGAACAAGGCTTCACCCGGTTCAACATCACGCAGGAACTTGAAGCCCAGACCTTCGAGAGCAACAGATTCGCTGGCGATCATGTATTCTGCACCGCTTTCAGTTTGTGAGACGCCGATGCAAAGGGGGCGAATACCAAAAGGATCACGAAAAGCCAGCAAACCATAGCCTGAGATTTGTGCCACGACAGCATAGGAACCGCGTACACGCCTGTGCAGCATGGATACCGCACGAAACAGACCTTCAGGGTCCAGCGAATAACCACTGGTGACTTCCTGTATCTGATGCGCCAGGATATTGAGCAAGACTTCAGAGTCAGAATCCGTATTCAGATGACGGCGATCATTCTTGAATAGCTCAATCTTCAACTCTACTGCATTGGTCAGGTTACCATTGTGTGCCAGCACGATACCAAAGGGTGCATTGACATAAAAAGGTTGCGCTTCTTCTTCGCTGGTAGAACCCGCAGTTGGATAACGCACCTGGCCGATACCGACATTACCCGGCAAAGAACGCATATTGCGGGTACGGAATACGTCACGCACCAGACCATTCGCTTTGTGCATGGCGAACTTATTACCATGATTTGTTGCGATACCGGCTGCATCCTGACCGCGGTGCTGCAACAGCAGTAGCGCGTCATAAATCAATTGATTGACAGGATTATTTGAGAATACGCCTACGATGCCACACATGGTGGACTCCTAAAAAAAACAATTAAAACTTTACATGCTCCGAAACAGAGGTCGGCAACAGCGGTATCACTGTGCGCGCTGCAGTTTCTGCGAGAGGGCTGAGCCAGGCTTCGGTCCAGAATGCCTGCTGCGGTATGGAGGTCATACCGCAGAGCAAAACCCCCGCCAACACCAGAATACAACCCCGTGCCAGGCCAAATAAGCCACCCAGACCACGATCGGCCAGAGTCAGGCCACTGGCCTTGATCAAGGCATCCACTGCCAACATGATCAGCGCCATAATCAGACGCACACCAATAAACAAGGCAATGAAGGCCACGATCAGACGCAACATTTGTCCAGGTACGACAGATGGCAACCAGGTCGCCAATACATCACTATAGGCATTGGCAATCACAAATGCGACTATCCAGCTAAGTAGCGACAAAATTTCTTTAATCAAGCCGCGCAGTGTGCTGATGACAATAGAACAAACCAGAATCAGCAGCACAAGATAATCAAACACGGTCACGCCAGATATTCCTTACTCATTCAGTTAGGTGGCAGGCTGGCACTCAGGCCCAGCTTGCTTAATTTGGCGCGCATTTTATCCGCCTCCTCTTTGGAAGCAAAGGGGCCTACCCTGACTCTTATCACTTCACCATTCGTCGTTATTATCTTTTGTGTATAAGAGTGGATATTGGCAGCATTCAGCTTGGCTTGTACTTCATCCACTTTGGCTTGGGTAGAAAATGCACCCGCCTGTACTGCGTAAGATGATTTTTCAACTGACTTTTCAGCCGCTTCAGGTTTGCTGACTACAGGCTTGGCTACTGGTGGCGCTTTACCCTCAAGTATGGCCAGTGCACGGGCAGCCTCGTCGTCAGCGTTGCCAGGTTTGGCAACAACAGGCTTGACTTCAGATTTAACTGGCTTGACGTCACCTTTCACTTCACTCTTCGCAGTTGCGGCTTCTTTCTCCACCGGCTTTGGAGGAGTTTGCAGTGGCTTTACCTCAACTTTTGGCTCAGGTTTGGTATCCACTTTCGCAAGTGACTTGGTTTCGGTTTTTATTTCAGGCTTGACCTGCGCTGCAGGCTGAGCTGTGGCTGCATTGGTAGCGGCAGTGGCCGTTTTTATCTGCCTGTCCGTATTTTCATTGCCAGCAACTTTGTTTTTTGGCAAAGACGGTACTTCTATGATTTCTTCGGGAGGTTCAGGTGACAACGGATTCTTTGCCTTTGGCACAACTACATCAGTATCCCCCACCTTGTCCTTGGATGGGATACGGATACTGATATCGTCGGCCAAAGGCTTGGGGTCAGAATCCAGTATCATAGGCAAGCCTATGATGGCCGCCAGTGCCAAAGCAACAGCACCTATCAGGCGGCGTCTGGCACGTTTTTTCTCGGGCAGTATGGGGTCGTTGACCTTGGAGCGCCTTCTGGGCTCGGCCTTCTTTGTCCTGGAACGAGTTTCGATACTCTCTTCTTCGGCGCGGGAACGGAATTCGCCACTATCCTGAGTATCGGAAGTTTCTTGCTTCTGTGTAAAACGCGAGAGCAAACCCATGTGCAAATTTCTGGTTAGTTAGCCAAAGGGCTTGTCATCAACAAACCCTCTGGCAAAAACATCAATGGAGTGCCGAACGGCGGGCGCGCATCACACCTGCAACCGTCAGGAAAGATCCAAAGACCACTATTCTATCATTTTCGCCCGCTTTGCTGATGGCTGCCGAATAAGCCTGCTCTGGCGTATCGAAACCAGTAACAGTTTTTTCGGTATCTGCCAGCGCGCCAGCGGCGATCAGCTTGTCTTTCAATATCTCAACTGGGGCCGCCCGCGGCAAAGGCAAGGCCGTGACACACCAGTGATCTACTTTATCTTTCAGTTGCGCAATCACGCCATCGATATCCTTATCGAGCATGGAACCAAATACTGCGTAGGTATAGGCATGGAAACCCATATTGTCGAGATTTTGCGAGAGCGTAGCCGCTGCATGCGGGTTATGCGCCACATCCAGCACCACGGTCGGGCGACCTGGCATGACCTGAAAACGCCCTGGCAAATCCACCATCACCAAACCGGTACGAACTTCTTGCGCGCCTACTGGCAACGCCAGCTTCAATGCTTCCAGCGTGGCCAATACAGCAGACGCATTCAGGAGCTGGTTGGCACCTCGCAAGCTGGGATAGCCAAGGGAATTGCGGCGCTGGTTACGGCCAGCAAAATTCCACTGTTGCTTGTCGCCGTTATAGTTGAAATCACGACCGAACAACCACAAATCAGCACCTATGGTATTCGCATGATCAATCAGGGACTGGGGTGGCAAAGGGTCACCGCAAATGGCTGCCTTACCCGGGCGGAAGATACCGGCTTTTTCAAAGCCTATCTTTTCCCGGGTATCACCGAGATAATCGATATGGTCGATATCGATGCTGGTAACAATGGAGACATCGGCATCTATGACGTTCACGGCATCGAGACGACCACCTAGGCCGACTTCGAGGATCACTACGTCAAGTTTGGCGTCTGCCAGCAATTTGCAGATTGCCAGGGTGGTAAATTCAAAGTAGGTAAGCGAGATATCGCTACGTGCTTCTTCAACGGCATTGAAAGTGGAGATAAAAACATCGTCCTTCACCATTTCGCCATTAATACGGGCACGCTCATTGAAATCGAGGAAATGCGGCTTGCTGTACAAACCCACACGATAGCCAGCTTGCATCAACACCGCTTCCAACATGGCACAGGTGGAGCCTTTGCCATTCGTGCCAGCCACCATAATGACGGGGCAATCATAGTGAATGGAAAGTTTGTTCTTGACCGCAGCAACGCGATCGAGGCCCATATCAATTTCTTTGGAATGGCGGGTTTCAAGTACGGCCAACCAATCAGCCAGGGTGGCAGGTAAATTTGTCATAAGATAAAAAAAGCCCGAACAAAATGCTTCGGGCTTATTGGATATTCACTATAAATCAGGATGATACTGCTTCAGCAGGCTGGTTTTGCAACAAAGCCAGCAAACGCGCGATTTCTTCACGCATCTTGCGACGGTCAACGATCATGTCGATGGCGCCTTTTTGTAGCAGGAATTCAGAACGCTGGAAGCCTTCCGGCAATTTTTCACGCACAGTGTTTTCAATCACGCGCGGACCAGCAAAGCCAATCAATGCCTTGGGTTCGGCAATCACCACGTCGCCGAGGAAGGCGAAAGAAGCCGACACACCACCCATGGTAGGGTCAGTCAACACAGAGATGAAAGGCAACCTCTTTTCAGACAGCTTGGTCAACATGGATGTGGTTTTTGCCATCTGCATGAGGGACAGCAAGCCCTCTTGCATACGTGCACCACCAGTGGCGGTAAAGCAAATGAAAGGCACCTTTTGCTCCAGTGCCGCTTGCGCGCCACGTACAAAACGCTCACCAACAACGGAACCCATGGAGCCGCCCATGAATTCAAACTCAAAGCAAGCTACAACAACAGGCACCGCCATAATGGAACCGCCCATGACGACCATAGCATCAGTTTCACCAGTAGTTTCCAGTGCATCTTTGAGGCGATCAGGGTACTTTTTGCTGTCTTTGAATTTCAGTGTATCGATAGGCAATACTTCCTGGCCGATTTCATAACGACCACCTGCATCGAGCAAGGCATCGAGGCGCTCACGTGCACCTATACGCAAATGATGGCTGCATTTTGGGCAAACATGGATATTGGCTTCCAGATCAGAACGGTAAAGCACCGCTTCGCAAGAGGGACACTTGACCCACAAACCTTCGGGAATCGACTTACGATTTGCAGATTCCGAGCGTTGTATACGCGGTGGCAACAGTTTTTCTAACCAACTCATGTTTTCTCCTTATGGCCGCCAGGCTGTCTTTTTAACAACCCGGCATCAGGTTCATTCTGGTAAAAGAACCAGTCAGGCGCGTATTTTACTCGTCCAAAGCCTGTCTGACACCAGAAATAAAGCTTTTCACTGCAGCAACTGCGTTTTCACGCGGAGTATTTTCCAGTTCCTGGATGATACGCGAGCCTATCACCACCGCATCCGACGCTGTGGAAATGGCTTTCGCCGTCGCACCATCACGTATGCCAAAGCCCACGCCTACTGGCACTTTGACATGCTTTCTGATGCGCGGGATCATGGCGGCAACTGCATCCAGATCAAGCGCGCCAGAACCGGTGACACCCTTCAGCGACACATAATACACATAACCACTGGCAATTTTACCAACTTGCGCAATGCGTTCATCGGTAGATGTCGGTGCCAGCAAGAAAATCGTATCCATACCCTGTTGCTGCATTTTACTTGCAAATTCTTCACATTCTTCCGGCGGGTAATCGACTACCAGCACACCATCCACCCCAACTTCAGCTGCCTTGGCGATGAAGGTATCCTGGCCCATGCGCTCTATAGGATTAGCATATCCCATGAGCACAACTGGTGTCTTTTGATTACTTTGACGGAATTCGCGGACGAATTGTAATACATCTCGCAAGCCAACTCCAAATTGCAATGCCCTCTCCGACGCGCGCTGTATCACAGGGCCGTCTGCCATCGGGTCAGAAAACGGCACACCCAACTCGATAATATCGGCCCCACCCTCGACCAGGGCATGCATCAAAGGCACCGTTATTTCAGGCGCTGGGTCACCTGCAGTGATGAAAGGGATTAAACCCTTTTTATTACTTGCTGCCAATGCAGCCATGGTATTTTGAATTCTTGACATCTTGTCTGTCCTTTTTGATGCGCTACCAACAACGCAATGGCATCAATCTAAATCCTTGGAAATGAAGACATGCAGGCAGCATCTCTACATGGATATCCCTGCACGTTTGCTCAAGGGCGAATCAGAACTTCAGCCCTGCCCGCTCGGCCACGGTGTGCATATCCTTGTCACCACGGCCAGACAGATTTGCCAAGACTATCTTATCCTTAGACAAAGTCGCAGCAAGCTTGGCGGCATAAGCGAGAGCATGACTGGATTCCAGCGCAGGGATAATGCCTTCTATGCGACAGCAATCATGGAAAGCCTTGAGCGCCTCATCATCAGTAATCGTCACATATTGCGCACGACCACTGTCCTTCAACCAAGCATGTTCAGGACCGACACCTGGGTAATCCAAACCCGCTGACACAGAATGGGTCTCTATGACCTGACCGTTATCATCCTGCAGCAAATAAGTACGGTTACCATGCAATACACCGGGGGACCCTGCCGTCAGTGAGGCTGAATGCTTGCCACTTTCCAGCCCCTCGCCTGCTGCCTCCACACCGATGAGCCTGACTTGCTGGTGATCAATGTATGGATAAAAAATGCCCATGGCGTTAGAGCCACCGCCTACGCAAGCCACCACATAGTCTGGCTGACGTCCGGTCTGCTCAGGCATCTGCCATAAGCATTCCTCACCGATGACGGACTGGAAATCCCTGACCATCATAGGGTAAGGATGTGGCCCGGCCACCGTGCCTATGATGTAAAAAGTATTATCGACATTTGCTACCCAGTCACGCATGGCCTCATTGAGAGCGTCTTTCAAAGTCTTGGAACCTGACTCCACCGGCACCACGGTTGCACCCAGCAACTTCATGCGATATACATTTTGCGCCTGGCGCTTGACGTCTTCAGAACCCATATAGACTATGCATTCGAGTCCAAAACGGGCGCAGATAGTTGCTGTGGCAACGCCATGCTGACCGGCACCAGTCTCAGCAATCACGCGCGGTTTACCCATGCGTTTGGCCAGCAAAGCCTGACCGATGACATTATTGATCTTGTGGGCGCCGGTATGATTCAGGTCTTCACGTTTGAAATAGATTTGTGCCCCGTCCATCAGATCAGACCAGCGCTTGGCGTGATACACGGGCGACGGACGACCGACAAAGTACTTTAATTCGTTGCGAAACTCAGCCAAAAACTCAGGATCATTCTGGTACTTGGCGTAGGCTTCTTTAAGCTCGGACAACGCATGCGTCAGCGTCTCGGACACAAAGGTACCACCGAACTGACCAAAATGACCACGTGAATCTGGTAAATGATATTGAGCTGACTGATAAATTGCCTGGCTGGCGTTAGACTGGCGCTCGAACTGAGCATCCAGAGACTGAAGTTCTTTCATTTTCTTTCCTTCAAACTGGCTTGAAAGCGATGAACTGAGGGAGCTAACCCACGCAACATCACTATTCCTGATTGTCTGCCAGACGCACCGCAGCAACAAACGCGCGCACGCTGGCCTCATCCTTGATACCCTTTGCCGATTCCACACCACTGCTGATGTCGACCGCAAACGGGCGAACCTGACTAACTGCGCCAGTCGCGTTCTGTACGCTCAAGCCACCACTTAAAACGACCCGAGGCGCGAGCTCTTTTGGAATGAGAGACCAATCAAAAACCTTTCCACTACCGCCATACCCGTCAACATGGGTATCTAGCAATAAACCACTGAATAAAGGACTAGCCTTACGATAAGACTGCTCACATTCTAGCAAATCTTCAGGCCTTGTGTCAGCTTTGACGCGATAAGCACGAATAAAAGGACGATTGACACTTGCCGCCAGGCTGGCGCATTGCTCAGGCATTTCATCGCCGTGAAATTGCAGCAACTGGACGGGAGCCTTACTGATGACCTCTTGCAAGCCTGCCTCGTCGATGTTAACAAACAAACCTACCGACATCACAAAAGGTGGAATTTCACGCAACAAGGCCCCGGCAATTTCAGGCGTAACATAGCGCGGACTGGGCGGATAAAACACAAAACCCAGGGCATCAGCACCAGACGCGACAACGAATCGCATATCTTCTGGTCGGGTTAAGCCGCAAATTTTTATTCTGGTTCTGTGTTGCTGCATATTTATCGCCGATTTTGAATTTGCTTTATTTTACCTGTTTAATCCGCCTCACCCTCTATTCCTTAAGCAATTACAAGTATGTCCTATGCGATAATCAATTACCATTTCAGTTATACACACCATGAATTCACCTGCGACAAAACCGCCCGTCACCCGGCTATTTGGATTAGGCATCCGCAATATGCGTTTTGCAGAAGCCAATCAGCATTTGCTGGAAGTTGCCAGCAACCGTGATCATGCCAGCCGTGTGGTAGTGACGCCGAATGTGGATCATATGACCAAGCTGGAATATGAGCCTGAGTTCAAGACCCAGTATGCCACTTCAGATTATATTTTTGCCGATGGCATGCCCATCATCTGGGCTAGCAAGATGTGCGCTCTACCCTTGCCAGAACGTGTGACTGGTGCGGACCTGTTTGTGTCGCTATGCAGGGGTTGCATAGAAAAAGATTTGTCGATTTTTGTTTTAGGCGGCATGCCCGGGCAAGAAAGCCTGTTACTGGAATCGTTCGCCAGGACTTATCCTGGACTCAAGGTAGATATTTTTTGCCCGTCCATGCAGTTCAACGCCGATGGAGCCGAAAGCGATCTCGCAATACAGCGCATACAGGCTACAAAGCCAAACATCCTTTTCATTTGCCTGGGCATGCCCAAGCAAGAAAGACTGGCATTTCGCTATCGTGCGCAATTCACTACCGATAATGTTCCATTGATACTATGTGTAGGTGCAGCCATGGAATTTGCATTGGGCCAGAAAAAACGTGCGCCCTTATGGATGCAAAAGATAGGCATGGAATGGTTCTGGCGCCTTGCCAGCGAACCGCGCCGTTTGTGGCAACGCTACACGACACAAGCCTGGCGGTTTGTCGGGCTATTGCTGCGCGAGAGAAAAATACAAAAGCAAATGCACTAAAAATCCCGTGGACAATCAAAAAGTCCGAGGTGAAAGTAAATGAAAAAAACCGCACAGATAACAATCTGTGCGGTTTTTTTCTTGGGAGATTACTTTAAATACTTACGCTACTTCTCAGGCCACCTTCTTTGCATCGAAGAATTGCTCATCTTCTGTAGAACCATGCAAAGCTGTCGTGGAAGACTTACCTTGCTGGATAGTTTGTGTCACTGCATCAAAGTAACCAGTACCAACTTCACGTTGATGCTTAACGGCTGTAAAGCCTTTTTCTGCTGCTGCGAATTCAGCTTCCTGCAATTCAACGAAGGCAGACATCTGGCGACGTGCATAGCCATGTGCCAGGTTGAACATGCCATAGTTCAATGCATGGAAACCTGCCAGTGTGATGAACTGGAATTTGTAGCCCATTGCGCCGAGTTCTTTCTGGAATTTGGCGATCGTTGCATCGTCCAGGTTTTTCTTCCAGTTGAAAGATGGTGAGCAGTTATAGGACAGCAATTTACCTGGGAACTTGGCATGGATAGCGTCAGCAAATGCCTTGGCAAATTCCAGGTCAGGCTTGCCAGTTTCGCACCAGATCAAGTCAGCATATTCTGCATAAGCCAGGCCACGGGAAATCGCTTGCTCCAGGCCTGGTTTAGTTTTGTAGAAACCTTCGACAGTGCGCTCACCAGTGCAGAAAGGTTGGTCGTTAGGGTCAACGTCAGAAGTCAGCAAATCAGCAGCCTCAGCATCGGTACGGGCCAAGATCACGGTGGATGTACCCATGATGTCGGCAGCCAGACGTGCTGCATTCAGCTTTTCAATGGCTTCGCGAGTAGGAACCAAAACCTTGCCACCCATGTGACCGCATTTTTTAACGGAAGCCAATTGATCTTCAAAGTGAACGCCTGATGCACCCGCTTCGATCATGGCCTTCATCAACTCAAAGGCATTCAATACGCCACCGAAACCGGCTTCAGCATCAGCCACGATAGGGGCGAAAAAGTCGATGTCGTCTTTGCCTTCAGACCATTGAATCTGGTCAGCGCGTGTCAATGTGTTGTTAATGCGTTTGACAACCAGTGGTACAGAATTGGCTGGGTACAGGGATTGATCAGGATACATTTCGCCAGCAACGTTGGCGTCGCCAGCAACTTGCCAGCCAGACAGGTAGATGGCTTTCAAGCCAGCTTTAACTTGTTGCATGGCCTGGTTGCCAGTCAATGCGCCCAGGGCGTTAATGAACGGCTCGTTATTGACCAGATCCCACAGCTTGATCGCGCCGTTTTTGGCGATAGTGTGCTCAACCTTCATGGAACCACGCAGACGAACGACTTCTTCTGCCGTGTAATTACGCTTGATACCGATCCAGCGTGGATTGGTATCCCAGTCTTTTTGCAATTCAGCTACTTGTTGTGCGCGAGTTGTCATGTTTCTCTCCTGTGGGCAAATCAAATGAAAAAGTGAATCCGTTGAGAGAAATAATAGAGTATTTTTTGCGCAGCAACAAGGTCTTATATAAGACATATGACAAATATTAATTCTTTTAAATTCAAATACTTAAAATCTATTTTTTGCGATGTGAAATTATATTTCTTAGAATGAGAAAAATAATTTGTGCAGTGAGACAGACATTTTTCACAATATGAAAAATCGATTTCACATTATAAAATTTGGCGATTCAACTTTTTGCACAAAGAAAATTAAGTTTCACATCACCACAAGGAACTGCAAATTTCTTATGCAAATCACTGATTTCTGCACCATCGTCCAACGCTTTATTCAAGTTTGCCGACTTATTCCAACACTATTTCATACCAAGGTGATGGAAAGTCAAAAACCAGCTCAAATCCATCTGATTTTTTCTTTACCGAACTAGCCGGCAAAGCCTTCATGCGCATGCCACTGCCATCCAAAGGAAAAACCGCGATTTTTTTGCTTTTGCTGGCATGGAATAATGCGACGGGCACACGCTCCATCCAAGCCGGAGCTACGCCATCCAGTGAGCCTGAGGGTTTACTTGCGTTTGCCACATCACGCTCCAGCGTCCACCATGCAGCCTGTCCATCGTAATTAATTAATTGCTTTGGTCTTTCGGCTTGCACACCTGACTGAGTTGTCGTCGTTGCAGCACTTAATACAAGTAGCAGATGACGACTCGCGTTTAACGGCAAGGCATCTCGACTGCTCAGCATCATGACGCCGAATTGCCGCCCCTTTTCTGCAAATGATGGCAAAAATTTCTCTACATCCAAAACGGTACCATTCGCTCCTCTGCGACCAGCAAACATGCGGGTGTAACTAGTTTCAGCCGCCAGCCATGGACCCGATTCGCTATAGCGCAATTGCCCGCCAGGTGCGGCCCAACTCATGTCTTCTTCACGCCAGGGCTTACCTGCATGATGTGCTTGCCAAGGTGATTTGGCCTGCATCCCATGCAACATGGCTACACGTGCATAAAAAGCATGTTTGTAATTGAGCCCATATTGCACTTGCAAATAGGCAGGCAAACCACCACCACTGACACCGTCGCGCAAAGCACCCAGCATGGTGCGCTCTTCAGGCGTAAGGCTAATATTCATCTGGGTCGGCAAGGGGCGCACCTGAAATTGCCTGAACATGCTTGCGGCCATGCCAGCGAGCACCAATTGACCGCTATGCCCACTCAAACCGAAACTATCAGGAACAGAAAGCCAGCGATCACCATCAATATAGTGATATAGAAACAGGCCATCCCAATCCTGTGCACTGGCAACCGCACTCATGACAGGCAAAATTTCTGCTGACTGGCGATTCGGAAAAGCCTGATTGAATTCACTGACAACGAAGGGCTTGCGCGCGTCACGCACAAAAGCCCGCTGCAACAAGGATTGCCACCCTTCGCGCAAGACTGAACTATCGCGGATGCGCCAGTCATTCCTATCCCATTCCTTATGCGGAAAATCATAGTGATCAACATAGAAATGCTCATCGACATAATCCATGTGTTGTTGCGCATCGGCAAGTGCAACACCACCGTAGTACATCTGCGTACCCGTCACTGGCACCAGATTACTGGCTTCCTGTCTGATGGTCTTACGGATGATATTTAAGTACTGCTGATCAAGATCAGATAAGAAACGCACGTAATCCAGCACCCTGCGCCCGTTACCCTGTTGATGCGGACGGTAGTGCTGCCGTAAGGAGGCTGGAGTCTCCCACCCCAGTTTATTAATAACCCGCCGCGAAAAACGCTGCATACCGGCGACCCAGCCCTCACCATATTCAAGTATGACGGATTCTGATGACTTGACATTGACAACACCCTTGCGCGTCAACGAACAACTATCCCAAAGCTTGCAGGCATTATCAGCGTGACCATGTTGGCGCAACATCCATTTTTGCCATAGCTGTTGCAAGGCTCTTTCATATTCGCCAGTCAAACCATCGAGCTGCCCGCGCTGCCATGCACCCAACAATGAAGATTCATTATTGATTTCCACCATAGCCAGTGCCGGCTCATCCCTGAGATCAAGCCTGCGCATTAGTTGCTGCACATATTCTGCTTGCAGGCTGATCATGCGCGGCTCAAATAAATGCAGTGGATGGCTGGCGAAAGGCATCCTCTCACCCGGCATCATAGGCGTGACCTGATCTACAGCGGGGCGAAATTGATAACCCACATGCAAATTCAGATTGATGTACACGCCCTCAGCCTTGAGTGCATCAATAAATACGCGTAAACGGCGCATAGCTGTTTCGTTGAAGCTAGGATACGCTGCTGTCGTTAAAATACCACGGGGCTGATCCTGGCTATCGCTGAGGATACTATCCAGATGATGCAGGCGCACCGCATTGAATCCCAGCTTGCGCAAACGACGGGCAATTTTTTGCGCATCCTTCTCTTCAGGGAAATTGGCCGCGCTGGCAAAACTGATGCCAAAGAAGCGTACGCGGGCATCATCCTTTGTACCAGGTCGGCCATCCGCCCCTACCTTGAAGAAATGCCCCTCTTTGACGAATATCCTGTCACGAGCATCCAAAGCATGGTTCAAACCGGCAAAACTCACAACTGGCGACAAGGCATCTTCATTGACTTCAAAACGATACCAGGCAATATCACCAGCAGCCGCGAAAAACGGACAGAGACTAACAAGACCCAGCAACGTCAAGCGGAAAACCAAAATGACCTGCAATTGAAAATACTTCATAGTTTGAGTCGCAACAGACAAGGTAGCCATTAGAATATCGCACAAACACATGACATTAGTATTGAGAAATGCAAAATTTGCCCGTACTGCCCGGCAATACCAGCCTGAGCCTGCTAGAAACCAGAATCGTCAGGCTGATGATCATTCTGTTCGTGGTTTTTTCTTTGATGCCCTATGGTATTTCCTGGGACTATAGCGGCTCATCCGCACTGACAATGGAAGGGTCAATGACCACCAAATTGCAGTGGGGCAGCCTGTTCTTGCTGGCCACCTTCGTACTCTACCGCCATCTGGCGGAGGCTTTGCTAGATTTACGAGCCATGAACCCCTTTCTCATGCTGGTATTGATCTGGTGCCTGGCCTCATGCATCTGGTCGCCCTTGCCAGCTACGACCATCAAACGCGCCATCCAACTGTATGGCCTGATCATGATAGGCTTGAGCATACAACTCGCCGCGCGGCCGCTACAAATGATGGTCAGTCATATTTTGTACACCTTGATGTGCATGTTGGTGCTATCTTTTTTCATTGCGATTGCTATTCCCAGCATAGGTGTGGATTATGAGCTTGGTGGTGCATGGCGCGGTGCCTTGTCTCAAAAGAATGAATTGGGCCAGATCGCAGCACTCAGCATACTTTTATGGCAGGTCAAGGCGTGCACCGAAAACGTGGGTATCAAACCCTTGATGTTGGGCTTGCTTTTTTCCTTTTTTATGCTGGTCATGAGTAAAAGTTCGACCAGTATGATTATTTCATTGATGGCAACAGGCGTATTTCATCTATTGCGCAAACGTTATTTGTCGTCGTCCTATGCACTGACAAGGACCGCGCTGGCTTTGTTTTGCGTGCTTGTCGTCATTATTTACATATTCTTCATGCAGGAGTCTCGCCTACCAACCTGGCAGGAAGCCGCATCCCCCATCGCCGGCTTGTTTGGCAAGGGGACGGATTTGACTGGCAGAACGGATATCTGGGAGCTGGTCTGGCTGGAAATCAACAAGCACTATCTTATTGGGCTGGGCTATGGCGCATTCTGGCTTGGGCCAGACAGCTTATCGCAATTTGTCATTGATGCCCTGCACTGGATACCATTGCAGTCACACAATGGCTATCTGGACGTACTCAATGAACAAGGCTTGATAGGTTTATTACTACTGATACTCACACTGGCAACACAGGTGAGACTACTGGTTGTTCTCTCCCGTCTTGACCGCCAGCAAGCAGCATTCTGGACCACTATCCTGATCATCGTCGTCACCACGAACTTCACTGAAAGCAGTTTATTCCGTGGTTTCGTTTTTCAAAATGTCTTCTTCATGTTCAGTATGGTCGCGGTTACCTCTACCAGCAGGAGACTAAAATTACAAGCGCAGGCTGGTATTAAATCGCAGCAAAAAAAACTGCACTGAAACCTTACTTACACAAATGAGGAAAAGCTTGCATTGAAAAATGCTATGATTTTTTTTGTTTTTCAAGGTTGCCATAAGCATGCGCGACGCCACCCCAGAAATAGCTGAGCTTGCCCAACTGTGATGCGGCCACTCTGAGCCAGGTAAAGCTGCGCAAGGACTTGAATGGCAATAGCAGCAAAGCGAACAGCAGTGCGAGAAAAAATTGCAGACAGGCACGCGCACTAAGCATCAGCGCAAAGGCGGTTTTCCTTACACCTATTTGCATCGCCAGTTCAGTGCGAATAAATAATTGCCCTGTACGGTAAGACCTTTGCAACAACCATTTTGCTGTAGCTCGTTCAGTGGGAATAAATTCATGCGCTGGCGCTTCGTCACACCAGACCATGACAGCTCCCAATTTATCCAGGCGGCGAAATAGCATGGTGTCTTCACCACCTGTTGTGCCATAAGCAGGATCAAAAGGGCCTATGCCATCTTTTTGCGATGCGGCGATGGCTTGCAGTGTTGAGCGACGAATCAGGACATTGCCGCTGCGCGCATCCCTGTGGTCAATTTTTGTTCCGGTGGGCATGCGGCGACGGTCAAAATAACCACCTTCTCGTATCCACAATGGCGTGGCTTCAGAATACTCAGGCAAGACTGGCGCAAACACGACATCGGCTTGCTCAGTTTTTTGGACATTCAGAAGTTGCTCCAACCAGTCAGACACCGGAACTTCATCATCATCGATCATGACTATCCAGTTACCGCTGGCAGCAGCTATCGCAGCATTCCTGGCAAGTGAAATATTTGAATTTGCCAGCGCCAATACCTTTAGAGCACCATCGAAGCTATCCACCATTTCATTCAGCACAGCAGAAGCCGACTGCAGACTATCGTTGTCCACCACCACAACTTCAATCGCCACATCACGCAAAGTCTGCGTCAAAATGGCTTGCAACAAGCGTCGCAATAAATCAGGTCTCTTATAAGTGCAAATACAGATGCTGAGTTCAGTCATACGAACTCAGTTTTTTCGACGGAACAATCTGGATAACAAGCGCAAGGCCCAGGTAAAGGGCGCAAAGTGTGCTGCCTCTGCAGACTCATATTGATTGAAAATCGTCCCCAACACTTCGACACCGGCAGCCTGCATATCTGCTTTTGCCTGACGCAATTCATCAACATAGGTGTGGTCTTGTCTGGCTACCAGCAAGACACTACCGGTCTGATGGGCAACCATTTGCGCATCGGATGCGAGAGTCGCCGTATGCGTATCCACGACAAACGCATCAAACTGCTCGGAACATGATTCCAGCAATTCACGCATGCGAGGGGCGCGTAAAATCTCCAGCGGATTTGGCGGCTGTGGTCCGGCAGGCAAGAAATACAGATTCGGCATCAACTGTATCAGGGCATCAGTTGCCTTGATGCGCCCTGCCAGCACCGACGAGAGACCATCCGGCTTGCCGAGAGAAAAATATTCATGCAGATTGCCACTGCGCAGATCAGCATCGACCAGCAAAGTGCGCTTACCTACTTGTGACAAGGCGATCGCCAGACTGGCCGCCATATAAGACTTGCCATCGCGACGCGCAGGGCTGACCAGGGTGACCTTGATCTTTTCTTGACCACTGAACTTCAAAAGCAGTTCACTGCGAAGGCGACGAATTTCTTCAGCCTCTTTACTGAAGGGAAAATAAAAAAACTTCAGGGACTTGTCGGCGCTGCCGTTCAACAAGTCCTTAGTTGAATAACCGAATTGCTCACCCAATGCCTGGTCAAGCTGCGTCTGACTCAGATAACCAAGTGCCAGGGCAGCATCACCAAACCTGAGTTTTTTTTCTTTTTGCAGTTGTGCAACTTGATCGATTTGCTCTGGTGTGAGCAAACCTTTTTGCAGGAACAACTCTCCGAGTCGCCCAATTCTTGAAACGGATTGACTCATGGGCTCAGTTGCTTGCATGCAAACCACCTTGTCCATTGCCTATCAGTTTTTCATCAAATCCAATTTTTGCCATCACGGGTTCATCAAATTCACGTTCCAGATCTTCCAGACAACGCACACGCCGGTTCATCAACTCCAGCAAGAAAGCCAGACCAAATCCAAAAACCAAACCTGCCAGCAAGCCAAACACCAGATTATTGCGCAGCAAAGGTTTAGCATGCTTCTCAGGTAATTCAGCCCATTGCATGACTGACGCGTTCGAGATTGCCACATTACTGGTCATCAGCAATTCATCAAATTTTTGAATCGCGGCATTGTAGATCTTTTGCACACTGTCGAGCTGGCGCTGATAAGAACTGATCACGTCCCTGTGAATTTTATTTTCAAAGGTCTTTTTTTGATAACTGGCTATTTCCGACTCTATGACTTTTTCCTGCTGAATCAAACGCGCCTCTGCCGCCCCCAGCATGTCAAATGCGGTGGCAGACTCCCTCTTTAACTTATCCATCAAGGCCTGGCGCTCATCATTGATTGCCATGTATTTGGGATGACGGGCACCCAAAGTGATTTTGGCATTCGCCAATTGCGTATCCAGTGAGATCAGGGCAGCTTTCAAGCCCGAGATATGACCTATGCCAGCAATTTCAGGGATATCTGACTCGGGGCTTCCTTCCCTGACCAATTTCTCCAGCGAATGCCGTTTGGCTTGCGCCTCTACCCTTTGCAATTGTATGTCAATCAGACGCACACTCAGCGCATTCATCTGTTTGGACTCAAGGTCAGCTCTTTCATCGACATCGACGATCTTGTGCTCTTGTTGATAGGCAGTCAGTTTTTTCTGCAATTCATCTATCTGCCTGCTCATGGATTCCAGTTGCGCATTGTATTGATCACGGCGCGCCCTGGCAGGCGCATTCATCATCTCCAGTGACAAGTCTATATAAGCTTTGACTATGGCATTCGCCATATCCTTGGCATGCTTGGGGTCGCCTGATGAATATTGAATTTCTATGACACGGCTATTCTTGTGTGGGGCTACATCCGTATTCCTGACGATAGCTTCTGCCAGGGCCCGCAAACCACGTTGTTCGCCATATCTTTGCACAAAGCGCTTGGCCTCAGGAGCTGTCTGCAAGCCCAGCGCCTGTATAACACGCTCAGCCACTTGTACACTCTTGATAACATCAAATTGCGTTTGCAGATAACTTTCGTCCTGCATGGGGTGAAACTGCCTGCCACCAATAGGGTCATTGACGCGGTAGTCAATAAAAATATCAGCAACCGCAACATAAGTTTTGGGCAAAATCAAACTGGTCACCGCCGCCCCAACAACAGCAACAATCATCACCACGGCAATCAAGACCTGACGTGCGCGCAACATTGCGCCAATTTGCGCAAAGGATAATACCAATTCACTCGTAGAGGTTTTTATCATACGCGTCAGAATATTCTTTCCTTGACAAACACCACATCACCCGGCATGACTCTGTCGGTAATACCTGCGGAGATTTCGCGCAATTCACCATTCTCGGTTTTGCGATGGATGATGATGCGTCTTGCTGATCCCCTATCCGTAATACCACCGCCTATGGATAGCACCCGCATGACATTCAAATCTTCCTCCATGGGGTAGATGCCAGGACGGCGCACTTCTCCATAGACATAAAAATTCTTCTGCTGTGGCACGAACAATACATCATTCGGCTGTATTTTTTGCGCCAGTTCTGGTGGCAATTTACTGGCATCCAGCTCCAGCTTGATGGAGGCATATTCCTGCAACTCAGAAGCGGGCTTGCCGGCTTCGCGACGCAAGATACGCAAGCTTTTCTCGGCCTTTTGCGAAACACCACCAGCCAGACTCAGGGCTTCCAGAATACTGATTTGCCCCAACAGAGGATAACGACCGGGCCGCAATACCTCCCCCAGCACAGAGAAAGTCCTGCTAAGCTGCTGTATGACCTTGATGGAAACCCTTGGGTTTTTAATGTACTGCCCTTGTTCCAGTTTTTTTGCAAAGATAGACGCAATTTCTGTCGCAGTTTTACCCTTGACTTCTACAGTACCAACCAGAGGCAAGGTAATGACACCACTTTCACCTATGGTGACGTCAGCAGTAAGGTCGGGTTGGCCAAAGACAGTAACCAGCAATTGATCGCCTTCACCAATCACATCGGAAGCCGCTTCGCTAACAGTATCATCAGTTATCTTTGCTGTAATTGATGTTTTTTCTGATGGTTGCGTTACTGGTGTCTGAGGCAACTGTAAAAGTTGGCTCTCCAGTTTCATGCCATTGACAGGGATAGTCGTGACTTCTTGTGCGTGCAACTGACCGGCCAAAGCAAACACCGCCACTGCACAGAGCAGTTTGCAGGTGGCAATTTCAAGGTGAGCAGAAAATTTGGACCAAATTGTCATCTGACTTCAGACATTTCATAGAAAGAACTTCATTTTATATTGCAATAGTAAGAATAGATGCAAATTTTTGTCAGGACAACAAAACCGGCAACAGTGCCATACTAGCAACAATACTATTGCCATTTAATAACAAAAATTAACCTTTATTGAATTGTGGGCAACTCAAAGCTCAGTTAACATTCAACTACAAGTAAGAAAGATAAAATATGTCCAGCCTGAGCACACAGCCCGCACAGCCATCAGCAGCTCCCGCAACAGTGGTGCCTTTGGTTATCATTGCGCCGGTGCGTGACGAAGCCGACTTAATCAAACTAACCCTTGATTCCATGGTTGCACAAACCGTCAAGCCGGTCGAATGGATCATTGTTGATGATGGCTCGCAGGATGGGACGGCGGATATTGTGCGCGAATATGCAGACAAATATCCCTTTATCAGACTGGTGCAACGCCCGGACCGTGGTTTTCGCAAAGTCGGTGGCGGTGTAGTGGCAGCATTTAAATTTGGTATCACGCAAATTGCGCATCAGGATTATGAATATATCGCCAAACTGGATGGCGATATGTCTTTTGGCCCCAGATACCTGGAGTGCATGTTCGAACAATTTGCCCTTGAACCCAAGCTGGCGGCCGTGTCTGGCAAGGTCTTTCGTGAGGAAGAAGGTCAAAAGATAGAAGAAATCATCATCGATGAACATGTCGCCGGTCAGTTCAAACTGTATCGCAGGACAGCATTTGAAGAAATCGGTGGTTTTGTCGAAGAAGTCTTGTGGGATGGTATTGATGTTCATACAGCCCGCATGAAGGGCTGGACGACCAGGAGTTTTTTACATCCTGACGCCATACTCATGCATCATCGCTTGATGGGCTCGTCCGACAAAAATGTGTATCGCGGACGCCTGCGCTGGGGACGCGGCATCTGGTTCATGGGCTACCACCCATTGTATGCGCTGGCATCAGGTGTTTTTCGTATGCGAGAAAAGCCTTTTGTCATAGGTGGCTTGCTCATCATTGCAGGTTACCTGGGTGCAGCGATTAAACGCGCCCCAAGATATGACAATATGGAATTTCGCCAACACTTGCATCGCTGGCAGTTAGGACAGATCAGGAAACTCTTTTCCGGGCAAAAAAACTGAATTCAGCAATAGCACAAAAATATAAGCGAAAAGCCCCACGACCATGTTCAATGCCTCATCACGCGTCTCCAACACTTCACAATCAGCGCAGCTTCTGGCTGCGCTGACGGGCATTGCATTTGGCGCAACGACTTACATGACGCTTCTGGGAATCATTCTGTATTCCGACTATGCTGACCCGGAGATATTTGGTGTGCGCATGCTGATCGCCTGCCTGACCAGCATGATCCTTTTCTCCAGCCAACAACTACTTGGGACGCTGCAAGAAAAGCATATTTTTGCAGCTTTCCCCAGCATTACGGCACGCTGGTTTGTGGTTTTCATGGTGGTATTACTGAGCGCTTATGTCGACAAGTCGACCGAACGTCTGTCACGTGCCGTCATGCTGGTCTGGCTATTCAGCACGCCTTTTACACTCATGCTGACCGCACTGATCATGCGCAAGCTGGCGTTGCTGTATTACTCCAATCCGACTAGAAGACGCAAGGCCGTACTGATCTGGTCGAATTCTGCCTGTGCCGACCTGGTAGAGTCACTCCGCAATACGCCTCTGGCTGCGATTGATTTTGTGGGTTTTTTTGACAACAGGAATGAATCACGCCCACCCAGCAATCTGGAGAGACTGGGAGACTTGAGTGACGCGGCGGACTGGATCGTTGATGCCGATACCGGGCGCGTCAATGTAGACGTGGTCTTCATCGGCTTAAACACCAAAGAGCCGCCCGAACTGGCAGAAATCATCGCCATTTTGGAGGACAGCACGGCATCCACTTACTTTGTCCCTGAATCGCTGATTTTTGGCATGCCTGGCATACAACTGCGTGAATTGGCTGGCCGACCAGTACTGGCATCGACAGAAACCCCATTCATAGGCCTGGCAGCTTTACCCAAACGCCTACTGGATTTGTTCGGCTCGTTCTTCGGCTTGATTTTTTTATCGCCAATTTTGTTGCTGATAGCAATAGGTGTCAAACTGAGTTCGCCAGGTGCTGTGCTTTTTAAACAAGTCAGGTATGGGATAGCTGGCCGCCCCATCAATGTCTACAAATTTCGCAGCATGCGTCAAAGTAACCCGAATGAGCGTGTGATACAAGCCACCGTTGGCGATCCGCGCGTCACCAAGTTTGGCCGTTTCCTGCGTCGCTCTTCCCTGGATGAATTGCCCCAGTTATTCAATGTACTCAAGGGAGAAATGAGCCTTGTCGGACCTCGTCCTCATGCAGTTGAACATAATGAGCTATACCGCAAACTGGTGAGTGGCTATATGTTCCGTCACAAGATCAAACCTGGTATCACTGGTTGGGCACAAGTTAATGGTTTGCGCGGTGAAACCGAGACTTTGGAAAAAATGGAAGAGCGCGTTGAATATGATCTTTACTATATTCAACACTGGTCTGTCTGGCTGGACATTGTCATTATCTGGCGCACAGTCAAAGTTGTGTTGGGCGATAAAAACGCCTATTGAGCAAAACTTATTTTATCCCTTGGTGCGACTTGCGCAATTTAAGCAAGTATTGCCCCAGGTTGGATGCTTTCAATTTTTGTTTACCATGATAGAGGCCCGCAGGCACTCTGCGCAAGACAGCAGGAGAACTGACAGCCCCTTCACATAGCTGATGTGCACCTGTGGCAAATCGCAATTTATAAGCCTGGTCTCCCCTGCCCAAATCTATCGTACTTATACCCGCTTGCGCTGCGTACCTGGCGCATTGCGCCAGCAATACCAAGCCTGGTGAATACTCTGCATAGTCAGTGTGATACCAGGGAAACCAGTAATGGAATACCTTACTGGAACGCATACCGAAATGCGCCGCAATCAGGGTGTCACCAGCATGCAGTGTCGATAACATACCTGCAAAATCAGGCGTATCGACCATCCTGATTTCATCCATTACTTGCCTGACCCAGTTCAGCCTGAAGATATCGTGTTCAGCCCCAACTGTGCACTGAAATTGATCACTCTTCCCGGCTATCAAAGCTGCAAAATCTGCGTCACTGCTACTTAGCAACTCAAAACGCAGCTCACCATATTTCTTACTGAGTTTGCGCTCATTGCTTGCCACCTTCTTCAATAACGAGGCATCACGCTTTTCCGTCAGGCGCTGAGCATATGCGTCAAAACCACCCGTCAAGTCCAGAATATGTGACTGGCTTTGCACCCAGGCATATTCACTAAATTTATCCAATTCCTGCGGCATATGGTTAAAGGAGAAATAGCGACAATGCATGGCGCTCAAGGCCTCACTGATGTGCAAATTCAGAGACGCTTCACATATCGGCCCCTGATAATCAGCCAGGAAATCGCCTATGGAGACAGCACGAAAACGACTCAACGAATGAAAGGGCCAGATACCAACGACAACGCCAGCATCCTCGCATACCAGGATACGGGCATCTTCCCGGGCATTGGCGATGATGGAGGTGAATGCCGGTACATAATAAGGACTATCATAGATCAGGTTTTGACTGCGCAACTCTGCCCAGCGCGCAGCCAAAGACGCATCGAGTTCTTTTGCCCTGATCAAACGGAATTTCATTTAAGCCTGCTCCGACGGATAAAAATAAGTCTGCAGGCTTTGTTGCAAACCATTTTCTATACTTTGGACAACCAGGCTGGATAATTGACTCTGGCGGGTAGCATCAAAGACGAACAGACGATAAATATCCGACAAGCGCAAACTGGCAGGATTGACCAGCATGATCCACAATTCTGCTCCAGCTTCATTTTTTCGCAACCAAAAGCGGCTGCGCGAAGCCGTAGTATTGACATTCACCCTTGCCGCCCAACCGGTTTCTGACATACGTTCCAGCAAGCCTTCAATTTCATCTATACCCAGTCTGGTCTCGGTACGGATGGTATTGACGCTGACCGATGCGGCAGTGTCAGCCAGTCGCGCATCGACCAGCACCTGCAGAATACTGACGGCATCTTCAAAGGCACTGCCCGGTGTAGGCACATGCCACCAGCGTTCAAATTTGACGATAGGCAATGCAGCGGCGATCACTGCACCGATGAGGATGATCAGCCAGGAAACATAAATCCACACCAGGAAAAGCGGCACGGCTGCCAGGGCACCATACACGATTGTGTAAGTAGGAAATTGTATGACAAAACTGGCAAAGATACGCTTGGCAATTTCAAATGCCACCGCGGCGAACAAGCCACCCCAGGCAGCATCGCGCCACTCAACTGAGCGATTTGGCACGACCAGATACAGCAAGGTAAATGCGCCGGTTGTAAACGCAATCGAAGTCAGGGTATAAAATACTGTCCCAAGAAACGGCACAGCCCCCACCACACCGCTGGTGGCTGTGAACAAGTAAGAAGTACTGGAAATGGAAACACCCACCAGCAAGGGGCCCAAAGTGACGATAGCCCAATACACCAGCAGTCTCTGCAAGGCAGGGCGTGAGCGTTTGACCTGCCAGATCTGGTTGAATGACTTGTCTATCATTGCCATGGTAGCAATGGCAGTCACCATCAGGGCTACCCCACTAATCGCAGAAACACGGGTGGCTTTGGTAGCAAATTGCGTCAGATAACCCAAAATGGTATTGGAAATCCCCTTGGGCATCAAACTTTGAATAAAATACGCTTCCAGCGAAGTGCGGAAGGTATTGAACAGCGGGAAAGCCGTAAAAATGGCAAATGCCACGGTCAGAATCGGTACCAGAGCCAGTACAGTGGTAAAAGTCAGGCTACCTGCAACCTGTGGTAAACGACCTTCCTGCAAGCGTTGCAGGGCAAATTTGAAGAGATTGAATATTTGTTTCCACGACAGACCACGCATAGTTTTTGCAGCTAGAGATATAAATGCCTCGATTTTAACGAGAGACCAAGAAAAAAGACTTCTATAATACAAGCATGACTACACAAGAACTCACGATTTTAGTTTTATTTTACTCACGGCATGGCAATACCAGAAAAATGGCAGAATTTATTGCTCAAGGTATCGAAAGCGTACCCGGTTGCAATGCCCGCTTGCGCACTGTGCCAGCCGTTTCCACAGTGACAGAGTCAACAGCCTCTGACGTCCCGTCAGAAGGTGCGCCCTATGTGGAATTGTCTGACCTCAAAGAATGTGCAGGACTGGCCATGGGTTCCCCCACCCGTTTTGGCAATATGGCTGCAGCCCTGAAGTATTTTCTGGATGGCACAGCAGCCGACTGGCTATCTGGCACCCTTACTGGCAAACCAGCCTGTGTATTTACTTCCACTGGCAGTATGCACGGCGGCCAGGAATCGACTTTACTCAGTATGATGCTACCACTCATGCACCATGGCATGCTGATGCTGGGCCTGCCCTACAGCCACCCCGAACTGATGACAACAACAACCGGTGGCAGCCCTTATGGCGCTACCCATTGGGCAGGCCAGGATGGTGCGCAAGCTATTTCGGACGATAGCCGCAAACTGGCAGTCGCACTAGGTAAACGTCTGGCTGAAGTCAGCAAAAAATTACAGGCTTCAGCATGAGCACGGCAACAACAGAAAAAAAATATTACCTGCTCGCTTCCGCCAGCCTGATCGCTTTATTACTGCTATGTATATGTTGGGAATGGTTTTTGGCACCACTGCGCCCGGGCGGGTCATGGATGATACTCAAGGCCCTGCCTTTATTGATCCCTTTGCGCGGCGTACTGAAACGCGACAACTACACCATGCAATGGTCGTCCATGCTGATCTGGCTGTATTTCACCGAAGGCGTAGTCAGGGCATATAGTGACCGCCTACCTTTGTCCATGGCGCTGGCCTGGGCAGAAGTTGCTCTGTCCTTGCTATTTTTTATCGCCATCGTTCTGTACCTACGCCCTTTGAAAAAAACAGCTAAAGCGCGGGCGAAAGCAAGGGCAGCAAAGGCAGCAGAACATTGAGTCAAGCGAGCGAAGGCGACATCATGCAAACAGAATTTCTTGCTAGCTGTATTAGCATTTTGGGAAATGATTTTGTCATCACTAAGGAAGCAGACCAATACCCCTATTTGATAGATTGGCGCCAGCGCTATCGGGGTAAGGCACTTGCTGTACTTTTACCTCAAACCACCGCTGAGGTGTCCAGTCTGGTGCAGTTGTGCGCCTTGCATCAGGTCGCCTGCGTGCCCCAGGGTGGCAATACTGGTCTGGTATTGGGAAGCGTACCAGATCAGTCTGGGCAGGCTGTGGTCATTTCACTGAAGCGCATGAATCGTGTGCTGGCTATTGATGTAGCCAACAACACCGTCACCGTGCAAGCAGGTTGCCTGCTGGCGCAAGTACAGGCTGCAGCAATTGAACAGCACAGATTGCTTCCACTATCTCTGGCATCAGAAGGCAGCTGCACCATAGGTGGCAACCTCTCAACCAATGCTGGCGGCACTGCTGTACTGCGCTATGGCAATACCAGGGAGTTATGCCTGGGCCTGGAAGTCGTCACTGCCCAGGGTGAAATCTGGGATGGCTTGCGTGGTTTGCGCAAGGATAATACTGGCTATGATTTGCGCGATCTGTTTATTGGTGCAGAAGGCACACTGGGCATCATCACGGCAGCTGTGCTCAAATTATTCCCGCAGCCACGTGCGCAAATTACTGCATTCACGGCACTGGAAAATCCAGATGCCGCGCTTGGCTTACTCAAGCATAGTCAATATGCACTGGGTCCTACCCTGACAGCGTTTGAACTGATATCTGATTTCAGCCTGCAACTGGTGCTTAAACATTTCCCGCAACTCCAGCATCCGTTCGGTCGCAGCTATCCCTACTATGCTTTACTGGAAATGTCTGATCATGAATCAGAAAGCCATGCGATTGCACTTATAGAGCAAGTTCTGGAACAGGCCATGAATGATGGTCATGCCACTGATGCCGTCTGCGCGACATCCATCAGCCAGTCCAGGTCTTTATGGAAGCTACGTGAGCACATTTCCGAGGCACAGGCCAAAGAAGGTAAGAACATCAAGCATGATATCGCCATCCCGGTTTCGCAAATCCCCCGCTTCATCCAAGTGACAGATACAGAATTAAAGAGAGCATTTCCAGGCTGCCAGATTGTCTGCTTCGGTCACATGGGGGATGGCAATTTGCACTACAACGTCTCGGCACCTGTTGGCTGCAGCGATACTGACTTCATCCTGCAACAAACTTCCATCAATCGCATAGTCCACGACCACGCGCATCAACTTAAAGGATCGATTTCTGCAGAGCATGGGCTGGGCATGTTGAAGCGCGATGAGATCAAACTGTATAAATCTGATCTGGAATTATCCATGATGCGCGCTATCAAGGTAGCGCTGGACCCTCAGAATTTGATGAATCCTGGCAAGGTTTTGTAGATTGTCTCAACGCCCATCAAGACATTGAGACAAGGTCTGACCTTAATTCCCCAATTGTCTGGGCGTATAGCGACGTGCTTGCGAGCCAGCCCCTTCGGCAGCTTGCAGATGGTTTGGCAGTTGAAAGACACTCACTGCACGCGCCAGTTCGACAGCCTGTTCTTCCATGCTTTCTGCCGCAGCCGCCGCTTGTTCAACCAGGGCTGCGTTCTGTTGCGTCATTTCATCCATTTGCGTAATCGCCAGGTTCACTTGTTCTATACCTGAACTTTGTTCCTGGCTCGCTGCGGTGATCTCGCTCATGATGTCGGCCACATGCTGGACACTGGTGACAATTTCATCCATGGTCTTGCCAGCCTCATCTACCAGCTTACTACCCTGATCGACTTTGTCTACTGAATCACTGATGAGCGATTTGATTTCTTTCGCAGCACTGGCACTACGCTGCGCCAGGTTGCGCACTTCTGCCGCCACCACGGCAAAGCCGCGGCCCTGCTCACCTGCCCTGGCGGCCTCCACTGCCGCATTCAAGGCCAGGATATTGGTCTGGAAGGCGATACCGTCAATCACGCCAATGATGTCAACAATCTTGCGAGAACTTTCCTTGATCGAACCCATGGTACTCACTACTTGACCAACCACTGCACCACCTTTGACAGCAACACCGGACGCAGAGACTACCAGCTGATTAGCCTGGCGTGCATTGTCGGCATTTTGCCTGACTGTACTGGTCAGCTCTTCCATCGAACTGGCGGTTTCTTCCAGCGAACTGGCCTGCGATTCCGTGCGACTGGACAGATCAGCATTGCCAGAAGCAATCTCTTGCGATGCTACCGTGATGGTTTCCGTACCCGTCTTTATCTTGGATATGGTATTCAAGAGGTTTTCCTGCATCATTTTCAGGGAATGCAGCAAATCACCAATTTCATCTGTGCCGCTGGCTTCCACTGACCTGCTCAAGTCCCCATTGGCAATTTGATCTGCGATAATGGCTGAGCGTTTGATAGGCCCCGCAATGGTGCGGGCGATCAGCCATGCTGCCAGTGAGCCGATGACGATAGTCAAAATCCCGATTAGCAGCATGCCCATTCTGGCATTCTTATAATTGGTCAAGGATTCATCATATGCAGCCTTCATGGCCTTGTGTTGTTGCTGCGCCAGTTCACTCAGGGCCAGCATCCATTTTTCATTTGGCGCATTAAATTCGGTTTGCAACACCGAAGCTGCATCAAAATAATTACCTTCGCCAACCAGACCCTTGACCTTGTTGGCTATCGTCAGCACTTGCCGTTTTTGATCGACAGAATTTTGCAGTGTATCTTTCCCCTCTTTGTCATCAATCAGTTTTTTTGCTGCGACTTCGGAAGAGTCATAGCCCTCCAGAATCTTAGCCATTTTCTTGGTTTCACGTTCAGCCTCGGCCATATCGCTGGGTGCCGTCATTTTTCGCAATACCAGAGCCAAAGCACGACCCTGCTCACGCATATCGGTAGCAGCATCCAGACTTGCGACCTTGGTATTGAAAATATAGTCCGTTGAAGCCTGCAACTGACTTAGCCTAAATAAACCAAGAATGAGCAGACCACAAGCAAACAGGATAACCAGACCAAACCCCAAGGCCAGCCGAGCACTAATCTTCAACCGCGACAATTGATTCATATATTTTCCTGCGCATCCGAAAAGGATGAAGAGTGGAAATCAGTGAGACTAGGGAAGATACCGAAAGACATGCAACCTGTCCCTACCGAATTTTTGTTTTTTACGAAAATTTTCAGAATAACCTTGCTTCAAAAAAACCATGAGTAATGGTATTTTCACTATGCCTGCCTCTGAGAATCAGGATGAAATTCTCAGCACAACAAAAGGCGATGCTTGTTCAGAGTATAGCCTGAAACATACATAGCGCAAATGTCACCAGCATGACGAAAAGCAACGTCAACTTGACACGGCAACACTATCCATGAACTTGACATTGCCGAATTAAATAGAGCCGCACTTGGCAGTTGACTGCCGTGAAATTACTTTCCTGGTTGCGAAGGTTTAGCCTCCAGAAACGAGTCAGTCAACACTATATGGCCATCATCAAATTGCAAGCTACGTTCTGGCCAACGCAGCGCAGCCAGTTTGTAATTGGATACAGGGAATTGTGGATTCTTTCTTGCAGCCCAACGACCACCTACAGAGAAGTCTACGCAATACACATTGCCATGTTTGCCATGCCATGACCAGGGCTTGGTATCTTCAAACAAGTCCGCATCACCCTTGCCGACCTGAGAGCGATCAAAAGAATCGTAGCGACGCCAATAATGGCCCACGACTACCGGAATATGAGCATCATACTCATTCCACCATGGCATGCGACCGACAAAGCGCCACTTACCACCAGAATAAAAAGAAGTATGCCATTCGCGCTCGACACCTGAAGTCAACACCCTCAATGGATTATGCATTTGCATCATTGCATCATGACTGGCATGGGCAGACATGAAGGGTGGTTGATGATGCGGATCTTCCAGTCCTGGCGGGTGCTTCGCCAACTCTTCCCGCATCGCGGCTTTTAGTTCCACAGCCCGCATATGCGTTGCTTCATTCCATTGATTATCATGTTCTATCACGCTACCGACAGGTAAAGGGCGGATGGCTTGAATATGTTCCTCCACCCAGGCCGCATGCACTACCCGTAAATCTTCACGCTCCAGACCTATCGGCAAAGATAACAAAAATGCAATAAGCTCTTCCTTTTTTTCAGCTGCCAGACGCTGGAATGGCGCGTACTTAGGCGCATCCCAAGCCTGCCTCTCGTCAAAAAACCAGCCCGAACCATCTTTGGCACTACCACGCAGAAGATTCATCTCATGATTGCCCAATACCGCCATCGCCTTACCAGCCCTGACCAGTCGCTCAACCATCGCCAATACTGCCGGGCTATCTGGCCCGCGATCACAGAAATCTCCGACAAAAACCAGAGTGCGCCCATCTTGATGATTGCCCTCAGCATCATAGCCAAGATGCTGTAGCAAATTGCAGAGCGCCTCATACTCTCCATGAACATCGCCAATGATGTCGAGCGGCCCTGGCGGCAGTTGCTGTATCAGACTCATTACTATCCTTTGCTGTTATCTCATGACATGTGATTTACAAGCAATCACATCAAATCAATTTGATCGCTTTGAAACTATAGCATCAAAATAATTCGATGCTACAATGTTTTATCAAACTCGAATTATTATTTTCCATGCACACAAATTCATTGACTGAATTGCCAGCCGCCCAGCGTGAACGTCTGGCCTTCATCGAATTCCGCCTTTGGTTTCTCGGTAAAGTGACGCGCAAAGATGTCATGGACCGTTTTGACATCGCCTCTGCCGCAGGCACACGTGACCTCGTACTATATAGAGAACTTGCACAAGGCAATGCCAGCTACGAAGGCAAGATGTATCATTACCGCGACAGCTTCCAGCCACTGTTCCAGCACAAGGCAGACAGAGTCTTGTCAGCACTTTGCTCAGGCTTTGGCGACGGTGAGCGCAGCATAGGCGAAGCCCTGCTGCAACACGATGTGCCAGCTCGGCTGAACCAGCCCAAGCTTGCGGACCTGGCAACAGTCACCCGCGCCATACAAGGACAATATCCACTCAGCCTGATTTATCACTCCATGAAGACCGGCCCTTCACTAAGAGAAATCGTCCCTCTGGCCCTGGTCGATTCAGGCCTGCGCTGGCATGTACGCGCATACGATAGAAGCAAGCTGGAATTCAGGGATCTGGTGCTGACACGCATGGACGACATCGCCACAATCAAGCAAGGCAGCCAAAACCAAATCACGCAAGAACATGAGCGATTGTCCGCTGATGAACAATGGCAGCGCATGATCCGTATTGAGTTGCGACCGCACCCATCACACCCATGCCCAGAGTCCATCATACGTGACTATGGCATGAACCAGGGGAAGGTAGAAGTCCGGTTACGTGCGGCAGTTGCGGGTTATGTATTGCGTCAATGGCAGGTTGATTGCTCAGCAGACAATCAAGCTGAATATAGCAATTGCAGACTAAAGCTTGCCAACTTGAGTGCGCTTGATGGCGTAAAAAATGCGGTATTAGCACCGGGTTACAAAAAACTGACTGATGCCAAGGCAGCTTGAACAAAAACGAAAAAGCCCGGAATTTTTATCCGGGCTAAGTCTTTGAATCTATTGGCCTGTCCAGCACGAATCGAACGTGCGACCCCGAGCTTAGAAGGCTCGTGCTCTATCCAACTGAGCTATGGACAGTCTTGTTCAGCGCCGACAAAACTGATGTTTGGCGGCCCAAAAACTGAAGGCTGAATAGTACATGGTATCGCCGCCAGATTCAAGAATCAAAAGCGTCTGACAGCGAATTAACTTAGATTGCAGGTGGAATACAATCTGCCAGGCGGCGGGCGCTAGTCGATGCCTGTTCGGCATCCTCTGCCTCTACCATGACTCGCACCAGTGGCTCGGTGCCAGACGCGCGTATCAGTACCCTGCCCTTGTCTGCCAGCTCGGCTTCCACCTTTTGTTTTTCGGTGACGAGCTTTTCATTCTTTTGCCAGTCGAATCCGGCAGGCACTTTGATATTCAATAAGGTCTGCGGGAATAGTTGCAAGTCGTCAAAGCAGGCGTCCAGACTCTTGCCATTTCGCCTCAAGGCTGACAATACCTGCAGTGCTGAGACTATGCCGTCACCTGTCGTATGCTTGTCCAGGCACAGGAGATGGCCTGAACCTTCACCACCCAGCAACCAGCCGCGCTCATACATTTGCTCCAGCACATAACGGTCGCCGACTTTGGCGCGTGCAAAGCCCACGCCCAGCTTCTTGAATGCCAACTCAACTGCCATATTGGTCATGAGCGTACCCACCACACCATCGACCTTGCCTATAGCCATGCGGTCAAGCACCATCAGGTAAAGCAGTTGATCACCGTTATATATCTTGCCGTGCTTGTCGACCATGAGCAGGCGGTCGGCATCACCATCAAGGGCAATACCCAGATCAGCATGATTGGCGCGCACAGCGAGGGCCAGCGCGTCCGGCGCGGTGGCCCCGACCTGGTCATTGATGTTTAAGCCATTTGGCTGATTGCCGATGGCGATGACGTCGGCACCCAATTCATGGAAGACATGGGGGGCAATATCATAAGCAGCACCATGGGCGCAATCGACGACGATTTTCAGGCCACGCAAATCCAGTTCAGCTGGGAAAGTGCTCTTACAAAATTCTATGTAGCGACCATTTGCGTCACTCAAGCGGCGTGCCTTACCCAACTTCTCAGAGCTGACACATTGCATCGGGCGCTCAAGTTCAGCTTCTATCGCCAGTTCTACTTCATCCGGCAGTTTATTGCCATTTGCCGAGAAAAACTTGATGCCATTGTCATCGAATGGGTTGTGTGAGGCAGAGATTACGACGCCTGCAGACAGACGCAAAGCGCGTGTCAGGTAGGCCACTGCAGGTGTGGGGGCGGGACCGGACAACATGACATCAACGCCAGCGGCGGCAAAGCCGGCCTCCAGCGAAGCTTCCAGCAAATAGCCGGAAATGCGGGTGTCTTTACCTATCAAGACGGTAGGCCGTGCATCGCCAACAACATTCGCTTGCGCCAGCACTTTGCCTGCGGCAAATCCCAGGCGCATGACAAAATCAGGAGTGATCGGAGCAACGCCAACCTTGCCGCGTATGCCATCTGTACCAAAATATTTTCTACTCATATTCTTCCTGCTGATCAACGGGACAATGCATCCCAGACTTTGTATGCATCGACAGTTTCTGCCACATCGTGCACACGGATTATGTTTGCGCCCATTTGCTTTGCCACCAGGGCCGCGGCGACGCTACCCGCCAGGCGTTCTGGTGCCGCCCTGCCCGTCAAACCACCTATCATGGACTTGCGTGAGACACCCACCAGCACGGGCAAACCCAGCTCTTGCTGCAACTCAGGCAAGTGCCTGAACATTGCCACATTATGCTCCAGGGTTTTGCCAAAACCAAACCCGGGGTCAAGGCAAATACGTTCTGCTTCTATACCTGCCTGCTCAAAAGCGGCCAGACGTTCGCGTAAAAACACTTTTACCTCTTGATTGACGTCAGCATATTCAGGGCTGATTTGCATGTCCGTCGGCGTGTTTTGCATATGCATGGCACACAGGGCAGCGTCCGCATTTTGTACTGCGGCGATAGCGTCTGGCGAGCAAAACCCCTGGATATCATTGATCATATCTACCCCGGCAAGCAAGGCTTCGCGCATGACTTGCGGCTTGTAGGTATCGATGGACAGGGGCTTGCCGCAATCACGCAAGGCATAGATGACGGGCATGACGCGACCCAGTTCCTCATCCAACGCCAAAGGAGCAGAACCAGGGCGACTGGATTCGCCACCGATATCGATGATATCAACACCATCTTCTATCATCTGTTCAGCCCGGGCGATGGCGCTTTCGAGGTGCAGGTATTTGCCACCATCAGAAAAAGAATCAGGCGTGATGTTGAGAACACCCATGACCAGGGTTCTGGATTGCGCTCCACTCAAAGGATAGCGAAAACGGCCACATTGGAAATATTTCATTTTTTAAAAAGACTAAGGGTGAGGAATAATCCCCACCCTTTTTAAAAACAAATCAAGAAATTCAAAAATTAATTGTGTAATTTTTGTATAGCGACTCAGGCTGGTGCTGTTGCGCTAGGAGACACGCCACCAGACGGCTTATCAGTTGGAGTACGACTAGAGGTCTGACCTTGTTTTGGCGGACGTGGATCTATACCGTTCATGATGTCATTGACCTGGTCTGCATCAATGGTTTCCCAATCCAGCAAGGCCTTGGTCATCACTTCAACCTTGTCACGGTTTTCTTCCAGAAGTTTACGCGCCAAAGCATATTGCGTATCCAGAATGTTGCGAATTTCAGCATCCACTTTTTGCTGCGTCACTTCAGAAATGGTTTTGGAAGAACCACCAAAATAGCCGTCGTTCTGGTTATCTTCGTACACCATCACACCCATGCTGTCAGACATACCCCAACGAGTAACCATCGCTCTGGCGAGCTTGGTTGCATGAGAAAAGTCACTTTCTGCACCTGACGACATTTGGCCGACGAAAATCTCTTCAGCAATCCTGCCACCAAACAACATAGAAATCTTATCGAGCATTTTGTCTTTGTACAAACTCACTGCATCATGCTCAGGCAGAGACAGAGTCACACCCAAAGCAGAACCACGCGGCATAATGGTTACTTTATGTACAGGGTCGGACGTAGGCAGTAATTTTGCCACTACAGCATGACCAGACTCATGGTAAGCAGTAGCTCTGCGTTCCTCTTCACGCATCACCATGGAACGACGCTCAGGACCCATGTAGATTTTGTCTTTAGCATCTTCAAAATCTATCATTTCTACCAAGCGCTTATTGCGTCGCGCCGCAAACAGTGCTGACTCATTAACCAGATTAGCCAGGTCAGCACCAGAGAAACCTGGCGTGCCACGCGCGAGAATGTCAGCTTTTACGTCAGCAGAAATAGGCACCTTACGCATATGAACGTTAAGAATTTGCTCACGACCACGGACATCCGGCAAGCTAACGGTCACCTGACGATCGAAACGACCTGGGCGCAACAAGGCTTTATCGAGTACGTCTGCACGGTTAGTCGCAGCGATAACGATAACGCCAGAATTGGCTTCAAAACCATCCATCTCAACCAGCATCTGATTCAGTGTCTGCTCGCGTTCATCATTACCACCGCCCATACCCGCACCGCGATGACGACCAACTGCATCAATTTCATCAATAAAAATGATGCAAGGTGAATGCTTTTTAGCATTCTCAAACATGTCACGGACGCGCGAAGCACCGACACCGACGAACATTTCAACGAAATCAGAACCAGAGATCGTGAAGAAAGGCACTTTTGCTTCACCAGCAATAGCACGTGCCAGCAATGTTTTACCAGTACCCGGAGGGCCAACCATCAATACACCGCGAGGGATACGGCCGCCGAGTTTTTGGAACTTGGTAGGGTCACGCAGGAAATCAACGATTTCACTGACTTCTTCCTTGGCCTCGTCGCAACCAGCAACATCAGCAAAAGAGACATTGTTATTAGTGTCATCCAACATCCTGGCCTTGGATTTACCAAAGGAGAATGCCCCACCCTTACCGCCACCTTGCATCTGGCGCATGAAGAAGACCCAGACACCGATCAGTAACAACATCGGGAACCAGGAAATGAAGACTTGCGACAGGAAGGATTGCTCTTCTGGCTGCTTGACATCAAACTTGACGTTATTATCCACCAGATCACGGATCAGGCCCCGGTCAAGCCCGGTAATTTGCACCTTGACTTTTTTACCCTCAGAATTGGTCGCCACGATGGAGCGATTGGCTTCATCGATGGTGGCATCCTTGATGCGTTTGGATTTAACTTCATCCAGGAACTCGGAATACGGAATGGACGTAACGCCCGCACCGATGCCTTTTCCATCAAACTGCCTAAAAAGCGTAAAAAGCACCAGGGCAACTACCACCCATATAGCAGCTTTTGAAAACATATTATTCACGAGAACTCCTTGAACGCAGGATGCGCCATTTGATACTGTAAACGTTCATTCTACCCCCATTGGGTAGAGCTTGCTAGCCAGCATATGTTGGCGATATTGATGATTATCAAGAGGCAAATGCAATTATTCGAGGTTTTTTAGGCCTCTGCCAAGCAAAAATATCTCAGAAGACTTGTCTTTACTGGCTTTAGGCTTCTTGTTGGCCACTGTTTTGAACTCATCTTTGAATAGTGTGAAAATGTTGTTATAGCTAGGTCCATGGAAACACTTCACCAGCAAAGCGCCACCCGGTTTCAGATGTGCCTTGGAAAAAGTGACTGCCAATTCGATAATGTATTCGACACGCGCAGAGTCAACGGTTGAGTTACCAGACAGATTTGGGGCCATATCTGATAAAACCAAGTCGACTTTACGTCCTAACAATTTGGATTCCAATTGATCCAGTACTTCATCCTCACGAAAATCGCCTTGTATGAATTGCACGTCGGCGATAGGGTCCATGGGTAACAGGTCGAGGGCAAAAATTTCACCCATGATGCCGCCACCTTCTTTACCCGCCAGTTTATTTCTTACATACTGTGACCAGCTACCAGGTGTTGCCCCCAAATCAACAATAACTTGGCCTGGGCGTATCAATTTTTCTGATTCATCTATTTCTTTTAGCTTGTAAACGGCGCGCGCACGATAGCCTTCCTTTTGTGCAAGTTTCACATAAGGATCATTAATATGGTCGTGAACCCAATTTTGATTGAATTTATTCTTTGCCATTCGCGTAAAATACTGCTTTTAAAGGAATTACTATGTTAAAACTTACGCCCGCTGAAAGAAGCGAACTCCGCTCCGAAGCCCATGCACTGAAACCTATCGTATTAATCGGCGAAGCCGGCTTGACTCCTGCTGTGATCAAAGAAATTGATGCTGGCCTGAATGCCCACGGCTTGATCAAGGTACGCGTATTTGGCGATGATAGAGAAGCACGTATAGGTATGTACGATACCATCTGTGCCGAGCTGAACGCAGCCCCAGTACAACATATTGGAAAACTTTTGGTGGTTTACCGTCCAAAACTGGAAGGTACGAAAGAAACCAAGTTAGTTAAAAAAGGTAAAGGCATGCGCGAAGTCACTATCGTCAAGCCTAGCCCAAGTGGCACGAAAAAACCTACCGTATCCAAAGTCATGGTCAAAGGTAACGAACGCGTGACTCAAGGCGGCAATATCAAACGTGCAAAACCACGTCAAAGCAGCGCAAAAAAATCATCACTTGCCAACAGCTGACCCTGAATACTTCTGATATCTGATCAGTACTCAACCCGGCCAAACCAGGCCGGGTAATTATCTCTACTATTTTTATATCGGTTTACCTGATGTAAAAATAATCAAACGTACAACACATCCAGCACTTCATACTCACGCACACCTGCCGGTGCCTGCACACCAACCACGTCGCCGGCATACTTGCCTATCAAGGCACGTGCGATAGGAGAAGTGATGGAGACCTTACTCAATTTCAAGTCTGCCTCATCTTCACCAACAATCTGGTAACTGACTTTTTGTGAAGTTTCCAGATCTTCCAAATGTACGGTAGAGCCAAATACTACGCGGCCTTCCGCATCCAGTGTAGTTGGATCAATGATTTGTGCAGAACCCAGCTTACCTTCCAGATCAGCAATACGACCTTCGATAAATGCCTGGCGTTCTTTGGCAGCATCATACTCGGCATTTTCAGACAAGTCGCCCTGCGCGCGCGCCTCAGCAATCGCATTGATGACATCCGGGCGCTCTTTGGTCTTTAAAAGATGTAATTCTTTCTTAAGCAATTCTGCGCCGAACTTGGTGACAGGTACTGTACTCATATCATTCACACTCATAAAAGTAAAAATACAGAGGCCACATCAGACACCAGCATTACCGATGCCATTTGTGAACTCTGTATCGAAGTTCAAGCACCTCTGACCTTGCAGCCAAAGGCACTGTTGTTTCTATCAGTTTAAGGTCTTATGCAGTCCTTGTAAATCATAAACATGCAATTCATTCAAATGATGCATACCCTCAACCGCAGCTTCTGCACCGGCGATGGTCGTGAATGTTGTTGCACGTGCAATCAAAGCCGAGGTACGAATGGCGCGCGAGTCAGTAATGGCATTGCGCTTTTCTTCGACAGTATTGATGACCATGGCAATTTCATTGTTCTTGATCATATCAACAACGTGTGGACGACCCTCAACCACTTTATTGACAACGGAAACCGGTATACCCTCCGCCGCAATCGCCGCTGCTGTACCACGCGTAGCAACGATGGAGAAACCCATTTCAACCAGATCACGGGCAACTTTCACGCCACGTGGTTTGTCGCTGTTCTTGATACTCAGGAAAACCTTGCCGGAAGTTGGCAATTTTACGCCTGCGCCCAGTTGTGATTTCACGAAGGCTTCACCAAAGGTTTTGCCCACGCCCATGACTTCACCTGTTGATTTCATCTCTGGGCCAAGAATGGTATCAACACCGGGGAACTTCACGAACGGGAATACCGCTTCCTTGACGCTGAAATAAGGCGGCACGACTTCTGCACCTATACCTTGTGAATCGAGAGACTGACCAACCATGCAGCGGGCCGCAATCTTCGCCAGTTGCAAGCCAGTAGCCTTGGAGACATAAGGCACGGTACGTGAGGCACGCGGGTTCACTTCCAGCACGAACACGACATCTTTGCCTTCTTGCTGCTGAATCGCAAACTGCACATTCATCAGGCCAACAACATTCAAACCTTTTGCCATCAGCGCCGTCTGGCGCTTGAGTTCAGCAATGGTTTCTTGCGACAGGGAATATGGTGGCAAGGAACATGCAGAGTCACCGGAGTGAACACCAGCCTGCTCAATATGCTCCATGACGCCGCCGATGAAGGTACGTTCGCCATCAGACAGGCAATCAACATCTACTTCAATCGCATCATTCAGGAAGCGATCCAGCAAGACTGGAGAATCATGCGACACCTTGACGGCTTCGCGCATGTAACGCTCAAGATCACGTTGCTCATGCACGATTTCCATTGCACGACCACCAAGTACATAAGATGGGCGCACCACGAGCGGATAACCAATCTCTTGCGCCAATGCCAACGCATCAGCTTCAGTGCGTGCAGTACGGTTTGGAGGTTGACGCAGGCCCAGGTCTTGCAGCATTTTCTGGAAGCGTTCGCGGTCTTCTGCAGCATCGATCATATCTGGCGAGGTACCGACGATAGGTACGCCATTGGCTTCCAGATCAAGCGCCAATTTCAAAGGCGTCTGGCCACCGTATTGCACGATGACGCCAACTGGTTTTTCTTTGTCGACGATCTCCAGCACATCTTCCAGCGTCAGTGGTTCAAAATACAGACGGTCGGATGTATCGTAGTCGGTAGAAACGGTTTCTGGATTGCAGTTGACCATGATGGTTTCATAACCATCTTCGCGCATTGCAAAGGCCGCGTGTACGCAGCAATAATCGAACTCAATACCCTGGCCGATACGGTTAGGGCCACCGCCCAATACCATGATTTTTTTCTTGTCGGTCGGGTTCGATTCGCATTCTTCTTCATACGTCGAATACATGTAGGCTGTATTCGTAGCGAATTCACCGGCGCAGGTATCAACGCGCTTGTAGACTGGGCGTACGTTCAAAGCCTTGCGTTTTTCACGAATGGCAGTGTCTGTCGTTTTCAACAGCTTTGCCAGGCGACGATCAGAGAAACCTTTTTGCTTCAGTTGCAGCATCAGGGCTTTATCGACGCTGTCGAGTGACTGTTCGTCCAACCACAATTCGATATCGACGATGTCCTTGATCTGCACCAGGAACCAAGGGTCGATGTGCGTCAGTTGATGCACCTCTTCCAGCGTAAAGCCTTGAGCGAACGCATCGCCAACATACCAGATACGGTCAGGACCAGGCTCACCGAGTTCTTTTTCCAGCGTCTCACGGTCCTGAGTTTTTTCATTCATGCCATCGACGCCAACTTCGAGGCCACGCAGGGCTTTCTGGAAAGATTCCTGGAAGGTGCGACCTATCGCCATCACTTCACCAACAGATTTCATCTGTGTCGTCAGGCGGTTATCTGCCTGCGGGAATTTTTCAAATGCGAAACGCGGGATCTTGGTAACGACGTAATCGATGGAAGGCTCGAAAGAAGCAGGTGTGGTACCGCCAGTAATTTCATTACGCAACTCATCCAGCGTGAAACCAACTGCCAGCTTGGCAGCGATCTTGGCGATAGGGAAACCAGTCGCCTTCGATGCCAGCGCAGATGAACGCGACACACGCGGATTCATCTCGATGACGATCATGCGGCCATCAGCAGGGTTGATGGAAAACTGTACGTTGGAACCACCAGTATCCACACCAATTTCACGCAGCACTGCCAAAGAGGCATTACGCATGATCTGGTATTCTTTATCGGTCAATGTCTGTGCAGGTGCAACAGTAATGGAGTCACCGGTATGCACCCCCATAGGATCCAGATTTTCGATCGAGCAAACGATGATGCAGTTGTCTGCCTTGTCGCGCACGACTTCCATCTCATATTCTTTCCAGCCTATCAGCGATTCCTCGATCAGCAATTCATTGGTAGGAGATGCCTCCAGACCGCGCTTGCAAATGGTTTCGAATTCTTCCGGATTGTAGGCAATACCGCCGCCTGTACCACCCATGGTGAACGATGGGCGGATAATGACCGGGAAACCAACATCTTTTTGCACAACCCAGGCTTCATCCATAGTATGGGCAACGCCAGAACGTGCAGAACCCAGGCCAATCTTGGTCATGGCATTCTTGAATTTCAAACGGTCCTCAGCCTTGTCGATAGCTTCTGGTGAAGCACCGATCAGTTCGCAATTGTATTTGATCAGCACGCCGTTGCGATGCAGATCAAGTGCGCAATTCAAGGCAGTCTGACCACCCATGGTTGGCAAAATCGCATCCGGTTTTTCTTTGGCGATGATGCGTTCGACGACTTGCCAGGTGATAGGTTCGATGTAGGTTACATCGGCCATTTCCGGATCAGTCATGATGGTCGCAGGATTGCTGTTGACCAGAATCACGCGGTAACCTTCTTCACGCAAAGCCTTGCAAGCCTGTGCGCCGGAATAGTCGAATTCACAAGCCTGACCAATGATGATGGGGCCAGCGCCGATAATCAAAATACTTTTTATGTCGTTACGTTTTGGCATTCTATTATTCTCCTGTCTTTGCCTTGGCCATCATCGCGGTGAAGCGGTCAAACAGGTAGGCAATATCATGCGGACCTGGTGAGGCTTCAGGGTGACCCTGGAAGCAGAAAGCTGGTTTATCAGTACGGGCAAAACCTTGCAGCGAGCCATCAAACAAAGACACGTGGGTGACGCGGCAATTGGCTGGCAAAGTTGCCGCATCGACTGCAAAACCGTGGTTTTGCGATGTGATCAGCACTTGTTTGGTATCCAGATCCTGCACAGGATGGTTGGCACCGTGGTGACCGAATTTCATCTTGAGAGTTTTAGCACCAGATGCCAACGCCATGATTTGATGGCCGAGGCAGATACCAAAGGTAGGGATACCCTTCTCTATCAATTCCTTGGCTGCGGCAATCGCATAATCACAAGGTTCCGGGTCGCCAGGACCATTCGATAAAAACACGCCATCAGGGTTCAACGCCAGTACATCGGCAGCACTGGATTGTGCAGGCAAGACGGTAACTTTGCAGCCACGCTCAGCCAGCATGCGCAAGATATTGCGCTTGACGCCAAAGTCAAAAGCAACGACGTGGAATTTAGGATTTTGCAACTGACCATAACCCTGACCCAATACCCACTCAGCCTCAGTCCAGTCATAAGCCTGCTTGACAGACACAACCTTGGCCAGATCCATGCCAGACAGGCCAGGGAAAGACTTGGCCAGCGCAATGGCTTTTTCAGCATCAGCACCAACCAGGATGGCACCGCCTTGTGCACCTTTTTCACGCAAGATACGTGTCAGCTTGCGGGTATCAATACCAGCAATAGCGACGATGTTTTGGGATTTGAGGTAATCAGAGAGGGTTTGTTCAGAGCGGAAATTCGATACCAGCAAAGGCAGGTCTTTAATGATCAAACCGGCTGCATGAATTTTGTCAGACTCTACGTCTTCGGCATTGACGCCGGTATTACCAATATGCGGATACGTCAGGGTAACGATTTGGGAACTATAACTGGGATCAGTCAAAATTTCCTGATAACCGGTCATTGAGGTATTGAAGACAACTTCACCTATGGTTTGACCGGCAGCGCCAATCGAATATCCAGTGAAAATGCTTCCATCGGCGAGGGCAAGTATAGCGGTGTCCTGGCCGGAACGAAGAAGGGACTGCGGAATGGGCAGCAAGGGCAACTCCTGTATTGTTACCGCCGCTGCGACGCCCCAAGCTGTCGTTTCCCTGGCCGCGCAAAAAATGCCGCGTGGCCTGGAAAGATGATGGAGCGATGTGAAATTGGGTAGGCGCTACGGCGAGATTTCGGATTAGTTAAACCCTCGAATTATAGCGCGAAACGGCCCATCAGGCAAATACGAAATGCCTGATGGGCCGTCATTTATAGCAAATTCAAAAGTAGTACGAACGTTCGCCAATCATGTTTTCGATTTCATCTTCAAAAACATGCATCCAATACGCCCTCTGGCAATAATTACAAGCCCAGTGCCGCTATACCTGCTTTTGCGATTTGCGCATCTTCAGACGATTTAACACCTGAAACGCCAACTGCCCCAACGCATTGGCCCTCGACAATAATAGGCACGCCTCCTTCGAGCATACCTTCAATGAAAGGTGCACTCAGAAAGGAATAACGACCATTATTGATAATATCTTCATAGATCTTGGATTCGCGCTTGCCCAGTGCTGCAGTAGTCGCCTTGGCTGGTGCAATATGGGCAGAAATAGGCGCCACGCCATCAAGGCGCTGCAACCACATCAAATGACCACCATCGTCAACCACGGCAATCACGACAGGCCAGTTATTGGCCTTGGCTTCTGCCTCTGCTGCCGCAGCAATTTTTTTAACATCTTCCAAAGTCAACACAGGTTTTGTTTGCATAAATGCCTCTCCATTAAAGTCAGCGGGATTGTACGCCAAGCAATTGCGCTTAGGTATACAAACAGTTTTAACCAATTGACAGCTATATTCCCATTTAAATGACATTTATTGCCAAGGGGCAATTTTCGCTAATGGTTTACATTTTTTCCGAGTTCGCTTAAAGTTGAGCGGTTTTTCCAACCAGGTGCAAAGATGCTAATAAACGTTTCCAGACTATCAAGGAAAGCCAAGTTAGTGCTTATCTCGACTATGCTGCTCGCCGCAGTGACCAACCCAGCCTGGAGCGCAGACAATCCCTTCCCCGAATCCTCAACCGCCTACACCAAACTGCAGGAAATCAAGCAACGTGCATCCGACCTGACGGTCAAAGCCATGGATTTGATGGGCATACACTACAAGCGCGGTGGCAATTCGCCGGAAAATGGACTCGATTGCAGTGGCTTTGTACGTTATGTATTCAAGGACGTCGTCGGTACAAACTTACCACGCACCTCAGCAGAAATCAGTAAAGTAGGCGAACACGTAGAACAAAAAGATTTACAACCCGGCGACCTGGTTTTTTATAACACACTCAAACGCGGCTTTTCTCACGTAGGCATTTATCTGGGTGACAACAAGTTCATACACTCCCCCTCAGCAGGTGGCCAGGTCAGGGTAGAAAGCATGGACATCGCCTACTGGAAAAAACGCTTCAATGGCGCACGACGCATTAATGATGATTAAGCCAAATACTCAATAAATCTGGTAAATGGTATAAAAAAATCTAATTATTTCCAGCATAAATCAATAACACGAGCATAAAACATAAAGGCAGAGCAATCCATGCTCTGCCTTTATGTTTTCATCCATCCAGATCCAGCAAACCCGTTCTCAACGCTCCTGCATTGCTTTAATCTTTTGCTTAATCTCAGGCATCATCGCCATTGCCGCTTTTTCACCTGCCAGTATGGCCAGGTTACGGCCATTGAAATCATTTCCCTTCATTCCTGGCAACTCTGGACGAATAACTATCTCCGCCTGTTTCAATTCAAACTGATTAATGCTTTGCCCCATGATGGCAACAGTTTGCAGCAAAATATCCAGAGTGGCATTTGAAACTTGCGCTTCTGGTGGCGAAGAAATATTGACTGCAATAATCAGATCAGCACCCATGTCGCGAGCAAAACGCACTGGCACCGGCGATACCAGGCCACCATCCACATACAGACGGTCATTGATTTTCACAGGCTGGAATACGCCAGGCACGGCAGACGAGGCGCGCACTGCCGCACCGGTATTACCGCGCTGAAACAGTACCGCATGACCGGTTGCCAAATCGGTCGCGACAGCGCCAAAAGGTTTGCGCAGCTTCTCAATAGGGGCCTGCACCACCAGGCGATTGACATAGGCTTGCAAAGCATCCCCCTTCAATACACCACTGGATTTTGAAAACAAGGGCAAGGACCAGTCAGAGATGGTTGCCTCATCCATATCAAGTGCCATTTTTTGCATGGCAAAACCATTATTACCAGCGGCGTACATGGCACCCACAACACTGCCCGCACTGGTACCAACCACGATATCAGGATTGATACCTTGTGATTCCAGCGCCTTGATGACACCAATATGGGCAAAACCACGGGCTGCACCACCTCCAAGCGCTAAACCTATGCGCAAAGGTTTCAGTGTCTTTGCCACTGGTATGGCAGGCGCTACCGATGGAGTCACTTGCTGCGGGGACGTATTGCAGGCTGACAAACCAAAAGCAAACAATACTGGCACGACCAGACGATCCAGAACTGGCTTACTGCGAGCGAACAAAGAAGTAATTCGGGAAGAGAAATGCGGCATGTTATTTCTGAGTGTATGAATAAATAGTGCGGTCATCCCAAAAGCATCAGGGATATTTTGCAGGTGCGTGATTATATTTCCAAAAGCCCCGCAGCACAGAGTTCACGCAAAAAAATAGTAAGAAATTAATACAATCCTGACTAAAGAAGAGATACTCCTTTCAAGCGATCAGAACATGACAGACATCACGAAATCATGGCGGCGCGTATGGCAAAAATATGACCCGGGTGTGCAGCAAACATGCAGAAAAAGATACCCTGAAAGCCAGGCATTTCATCAAGTAAGCGTCGGACGAGCGACTCATACGCTGGAACGGCTATCAATAAAAAAACGTTGCAAGCATCGATGCCACAGCAAGTGCCATCATTGCGGTGGCAAACCAGCCCAATATCTTCAACCTGGCTGCAATCACAAATACACCCATGATATCAGCACGAGCTGCCATCAACATCATGACTACCATGATGGGCACAGAAATCACGCCATTGATGACCGCACTCCAGTACAGTGCCTTGATGGGATCAATCGCAGTAAATCCCAATGCGATGCCGATAACGGTAGACAGTACAACGATGGCGTAGAATTGTCTGGCATGCGTCGGAGTCTCTTCCAGACTGCTTTTCCACTTAAAAGCACCGGCCATGGCATATGCCGATGAACCAGCCAGTACAGGTATGGCCAGCAAACCAGTGCCAATAATACCGGCACTGAACAACATGAAGGCGAAGTCGCCTGCAATAGGTCGCAATGCCTTCGCCGCCTGGGCAGAGGTCTGGATATCAGTAACGCCATGCAAATGCAGGGTGACGGCCGTAGTTAATATAATGAAGAATGCCACCAGATTGGAGAATGCCATTCCTATATAAGTATCAAGCTTGATACGCTTCAAATTGGCTGGCGCCTGTTCAGGCGCATGGATCAAAGGACGCGCCCGATGATCAGCGCGCATATCTTCCACTTCTTGCGAGGCTTGCCAGAAAAACAGATAGGGGCTAATGGTGGTGCCAAACACTGCCACTACTGTGGTGAAGTATTCTTTTTTTAACGATAGATGTGGCATAACCGCCCTCATCAACACCTCTGACCAGGGCATATGCACAACAAATACGGTAGCAACATACGCCAACAAAGCCAGTGTCAGCCATTTCAATAAACGCACATAACGCCGATAAGGGATGAAAACCTGTAGGAGCAAAGACAATACGCCAAAACCAATGGCATACAGATGCGCCTTGCCGCCTATCAGTAATTTCAATGCTTCGCCCATGGCAGAAATATCGGCAGCAATATTAATGGTATTGGCAATCAGTAAAAGACCGACTACTGCATACAATAACCAGCCAGGATAATGACGACGTATATTGGTGGCCAATCCATGTCCACTGACCCTGCCTATGCGGGCACTCACGATTTGTATACCCACCATCAAGGGGTAGGTAAACAAGACCGTCCACAACATGTTAAAACCGAATTGGGCACCTGCCTGAGAATAAGTGGCAATGCCACTGGGATCATCGTCAGCCGCTCCAGTGATCAGGCCAGGTCCCAGCTTTTGCAACAGGGAGGTTTCTTTAGAGGCCGCTAATGCATTTGAAGTCGGTTTATTCATGTCCAAAATGCGGGTGAATGCTTTTGATTTTATGGTCGTCGATGGGTGACATCCATACCTACGCCACGGTATCCAGCAAAGCGGCTGGCAGTATCAAAGAAAGGCTCACCACTCACTTGCAAGTACTGTATCGAGCCATCTGGCTTGCAACGACGGTAAATAAAGTCCAGAAACGGCCGTCGATTGGCGATATTGTCATCCAGCCGCTCACGTTCATCGACATCCCAGCCATCCATACCCTTGGGTGCCGCTCCCAGCATGTCTTCTGCCTGTATGCCAAGCATTTCGAATACCGGCCCGGAGACACTGGTGAAATTGCCAAACTGATCCTGCTCCCAATACCAGTCAGATGAGAGTTCAGTAAAGCTTTTAAAGCGTGCTTCGCTGGCGCGCAACTCAGCTGTGCGCTCAAGTACCGTCTGTTCGAGTAGCTTATTATAGCTATCCAGTTTTTGATAGAGTAAGCGTACCTCAAGCATATTGCGTATGCGTGTTTGCACTTCCAGCAAATCAAAGGGCTTACTGACAAAATCCTTGGCACCCGCCTGCAAGGCACGCAACTTGTGCCCTGGCTGGGCGGTAATCACCAAAACCGGCAAATAGGCATCAGCGGCGATGTTCTTCAATTCTTCCATGACTTCAAAACCATCCATGCCCGGCATTTGCAGATCCAGCAATATCAAGTCATAGTTATGCTCAATATGCAGTGCGCACACGGTACGTGCATCCATGGTTGAGGTGATGGAGGTATAGCCGATATTACGCAGCATTTGCTCCAGTAACATCACATTAGCTTTTTGATCGTCAACGATCAGGATGCTGGCCTTGAGAATTTCGACTGCTTCAAGCATTTCATTCTTTCAAAATCGTTCCCGCATCAACATTCCACGTCACAACATCGTCAACCCAACTCAACTTCACTCTTTACTTGATTACAGTCAATGTCGCCCTTCGTGCGAACCAGGCCATGTTCTTTGGCATGATGCAGCGCCAGGTCTAGTGCATCCATAAATTCATTTACCTTGATGGGCTTTGTCAGATAACGGAAAAAGCCAGCGTCCAAGCCTTTCTCTATATCGCGCGGCATGGCATTTGCAGACAAGGCCATGACAGGTATATGCGCCGTCAGCGGGTCACTCGCCAAAATCTTGAGCGCACCAAAACCACTAAGACCCGGTAAATTAATATCCATCAAAATCACATCCGGCTTGCATACCTGTGCCGTGCTGATACCCAGATGAGCATCCACTGCTGTCAACAGCTTGAGATCGCTGCGGCGGGCAATCAATTGCTCGACCAAAGCGAGGTTGGCAGGATTGTCTTCCACATATAATAAGCTGCGTTGTGATGATGCATGCGCTGCTTGCCGCTCATCAACTGCCTCGACCACAAATTCGTCCGCTCCTTCCTCATGCAAAGCTGGTGCTGAAGCCAGGGCTAACTCTATCCAGAATACACTACCAACACCTACATCGCTTTCCACTCCAATTGAGCCGCCCATGAGCTCAATCAATTGCTTGGTCACCACTAGACCAATACCGGTTCCTTCTTCATTGCCTGCATCTTGCCCCAGGCGATTAAAGGGTTGAAACAGTTGCGCTACCTGGTCTGGCGATAAGCCTTTACCTGCATCCTTGACACAGATACGAATGCGGCTCTCACCATGCATGGCATATTCGACTGTAACAGAACCTTCATGCTGATTGTACTTAATCGCGTTTGACAATAAATTCACCATGACTTGCTTGAGTCTGGTGCGGTCAGCAAATACATACAGCGACAAGTCTATAGTCGGGAAAATCATCTTAATACCGCGCGTCTGAGCTTGCGGCTCTATCATGGCGTGGCAATCCAGCAAGACATCGCTCAGCAGGATCGACTCTTTTGAAATTGTCACCTTGCCCGACTCTATCATCGCAAGATCAAGAATTTCATTTATTAGGCGCAATAGATACCAGCCAGCCTGCAATATCTGGTCTATCGATAATTTCTGGTTATCCGACGGCGGCGGATTATCTGATGCCATCAATTGCGCAAAACCCAGCACTGCATTGAGTGGCGTACGCAGTTCATGACTCATGCTGGATAAAAATTCTGACTTGGCCAAATTGGCTTTTTCGGCAACCGCCTTGGCCAGCTCCAGCTCAACATTACTACTCTGCAGCCTTTGCTCGAACAATTTATATTCAGTGACATCCCTGGCAGATGCAAATACGCCCTGCAATCTGCGCTCACGGTCGTAGATGGTGCTGGCATTGTAGGAAATTTCGGTTTCTTTGCCATCTTTCGCTATCGCTGTCAGTTCACAATTTGTGACCTTGCCAGTTTGTAGCGCACGCTTCATCGCCAGTTCTGCTGCGGCGGGTTCGGTAAAATAATTTTTGAATGGAGCGCCTATCAGTTCATCGCGCGTGCACCCGGTGATCGCTTCCATCTGGTGATTAACATCGCTGATAACACCATTCAAGTCTGTCGTGATCAGGGCATCAATATTGGCCTCAATCAAAGAACGTGTATAAAACTGCTGATCTCGCAAACGCTGATCCAGCAAGGCTTGCTCGGCCTCCACCTGCTTGCGTGCGGTATTATCTGTACCTATCAAGAGGCTACCTATGACAACACCCTGCGCATCCCGTAGGGCAGTGACTGACACAATGGCCTGCAGACGACTACCATCACGACAGATATAGGTCAGTTCATGAATATCTTCCAGACTGCGCATGGCCTTGAAGATTAAGGCATCAAAACCCAGGGCGACGGGGGTATTGAATTCTGCGCTTAGCGCAGTTGCCCGCGCTGCCAGTTCGTCAGAGTCTGAAATATCAGCAGGGCTAATCAGGTTGACGACATCAGCAGCGTCATAGCCCAGCATGTGTTCGGCACCGACATTGAAAATCTGTATCAAGCCTTGTGCATCCGTCGCAATAATGGAAAAGTTCTGACTATTAAAAATGGCATCCTGCAAGGCACCCATTTTAAGTAATACTTCGCGCACCTTGAGTGAGGTTTGCTCGCCAGCCATACGACCCAGTGTGGCTCGGCGTATCTGCAAAGCCCAAAGCAATAAAAACACCAACAAAAAACCAACGCTGCCTACCACCAGTTTGATGCGAAACGCCGCCTTCAATTTTCGTTCATCGAGCAAAACCTGCTCATCGACAATCGCTGCAGTCAAAATAGTGTGCACCCTGGAGGATGCCAGCAAACCCGCATTAAACAGGGCAAGAGTCGCTGCAAAGCCACGCGCTTCAAATTGTTTTTGGCCTTCGTGCATAATGGCCACTCTCTCGTCGACCGCTTTTTGCAACTGCTGCATGCGTGCCTGCTGTTGAGCATTATCCAGCGTCAAACCATGCAAATGCTGGATAACCTTTGCCATGCGACTGAGGCTATCATTGCGCTGACTTATGTAGCTATCTTCTTTTGTCAGAAAATATGCCTTTTGCCCGTTCTCTGCATCAGATAGTTTGGCGCCCAACTCATTGAGATCATCCATGACTTTGCGGGTGTGCTCTATCGACTTGACTGTATCGAAAGGCACGGCAATATTCCAAGCAATACCACCTATCATCAACAGGGCCAGCAAAGTGATGCCAAAGCCGATCAAGGTCAGACGCTCTACCGAGACTGCCTTCATATATTATTATTCACAGCAATCCTTCAATAAATTTCGGAATTCGGACCAATACTTACAAGCCTATGTTGCCCTGCATATATCCAGTTGTTCTGACGATGGTGGCTGGCACAACAGGTAAAGCTTTCCCCTGGCGCTGCAAAACATCAGACAGCAAGCGGGCAAATTCTTTCTTGACCACGCCATAACATTCACACACATGCCCTTCCAACCCCGCTCTGTTAACGACGGTGATATGTCCACGCCTGTAACTGATAAAGCCATAATTTTGTAGTTTCCCCGCAGCTTCAGTCACCCCTTCGCGCCGCACCCCCAACATATTGGCAATCAATTCCTGGGTAATCGTCAGGTCATTTCCCGACATGCGGTCCAATGTCAGCAATAGCCAGCGACACAGTTGCTGTTCGACCGAATGGTGGCGATTACATACTGCTGTTTGTGACATTTGCGTGATCAGTGCCTGGGTGTAACGCAGCAACAAGCGCAGCACTGGCCCGGCACGGTTAAATTCTTCCAGCAAGAAATGTGCCTTCAAGCGATAACCAAAGCCACCAGTCTGCACGATTGCACGGCTAGGTGTGGTATCGCCACCCATAAACAGCGAAATCCCCACCAAACCTTCATTTCCGACACCGGCAATTTCAGAAGAACCACCGTTTTCCAGCAAATAATGCAGCGAAACAATCGCCGTCACCGGAAAGTACACATACTGCAACTTGCCGCCCGACTCATACAAGACATCACCCAGCAACATGGAAACCAGTTCCAAATGAGGTGCCAGGCGATCAAATTCTGCATCCAACAACGCCGCCAGCAGATGGTTTTGATTCGGATCTATCTGATTGTCCATATCGAATTCCTGCGTAATTTAGACTAAAGGACAAGGCACAAAATATACCCCACAAAAATCTGTGGAACGCCCCGCCCCCCCGACTCTATGGCACTTATGCCTATAGTGTCTGTTCGATATCACACATATAGAAAAAATAATGCAAACAAAACCCAGCAGATCTTCATCTGCTCAGCTAAGTCAACTTGCATCGACAATCACTCTCTGCCGCTGCATTGGAAGCTACACTATGGCAGCATCTTGAAAACAATTACGTACGTTAGCGCACAGACAGTCATCAATAAGATATACAATTTGGTGACACCGCTAAGAATTCTTGGCTGATAAAATATTTGCGCCCCACACTGATATCGAGTTGAATTGATTTAACCCTTACTCTCGGAACCGTTTTGCTTACCAGCATGACGTATCACCGTTGCGCGACGATCTGACTCCCCCAATACATGCAAGGGATCGCCGCGTGGAATGTCAGCTAACAAGCGGTCAAACTCCAATTTAACGACGGAATAACATTCGCAGACCACTTTTTCCAGCCCGGGGCGATCGACCACATCAATGCGCCCGCGACTGTACCGTATCAAACCCAATCGCTGTATATTGCCTGCCGCTGCCGTCACACCCTCGCGTCTGACACCCAGCATATTGGCAATCAATTCCTGGGTCATGGAAACAGAATCCGATGGCAAACGATCGAGGCTTAACAGCAACCAGCGGCAAAGCTGCTGCTCTATGGAGTGATGGCGGTTACAGACTGCCGTTTGCGTCATTTGCGTAATTAATGCCTGGGTATAGCGCAGCAAAAGGCGCAAAAAAGGCCCGGCCCGATTAAATTCCTCCTTCAGAAACTGCGCCTGAAGACGATAGCCATAGCCAGCAGACTGGACTACAGCGCGACTGGGTGTTGTTTCCCCCCCCATAAACAGGGAAATGCCAAGTATGCCCTCATTGCCAACGATGGCTATTTCTGCAGAAGCGCCATTCTCCAGCACATACAGCAAGGACACGATGGAAGTGGTTGGGAAATAAACGTAGTTCAACGTACAGCCTGCCTCATACAAGGCTTGCCCCAAGGGCATCTCCACCAACTCAAGATGCAGGGAAAGACGATCAAACTCTGCTTTCGGCAAAGCTGCGAGCAAGTGATTTTGAAGAGGATTATGCGGGATGGTCATGAATGATGCTCTGAGCTGCCATCTCTGTTTGGAGTGACATGGATTGTATAGACTGGATTATCTATACACAGAGTAGCAGGTATAAAGCTGGAGTATGTGCGCCATCGCTCATATAGCCCTCATCTAGCTCAACTTACTTATTAAACAAGTACACTCACCTGGTTTTTGCGGGGTATGCGCGGTTCTAGTGAAGATTGGCGGTACGCTTAAAGCTGGTCAAGCTTACTGAAAGGGAATCGAAGACAATAATCTGGTAAATTCTTTTTGTATGACGACATAGCATTCACAGACCACTTTTTCCAGACCAGGTCTATCCAGCACGACGATCGCGCCACGGCTATAACAGATCAGACCAGCACGCTGCAAGTTGCCTGCCGCCTCGGTCACCCTTTCACGCCGCACGCCCAGTACATTGGCAATGCGCTGCTGGGTGATATTCACGGCGTCTGAAGATAATCTATCCAGGCTCAGCAACAGCCAACGGCACAATTGCTGCTCCACCGTGTGATGCAGATTGCAAATGGCAGTCTGCGTCATCTGGGTAATCAACGCCTGGGTATAGCGTAACAATACGCGCAGCAAGGGACCTGCACGATCGAACTCCACTTTCAATAGTTGGCCTTTGAGGCGATAGGCAAAACCAGCACTTTGCACCACTGCACGATTTGGCGTGGTATCGCCTCCCATGAAAAGGGAAATACCGACAACACCCTCATGACCAACAGCGGCAATTTCAGCCGAAACACCATCTTCCAGCACATACAGCTGAGAAACTACGGCTGAAGTGGGAAAATACACAAACTGCTGGCGCACGCCTGCCTCATACAATACATCACCAACAGCCATGGAGATAAGCTCCAGACCGACCGACAGTGACGCAAATTCTGCAGCAGGCAAGGCCGCAAGCAGGTTATTTTGCATAGGACTGGGGGATGTGTGCATTAACGTTTTTAGCCTTAAAATTCCACCAGAGGTTTCATCAAACAGACAAAGCCGGGTAGCGGAGCGCTAGCCTATCACGTCAAACAAAAAATCTATGCGCGCTTGCGCACACAAGTCCCCCTAAGAAAGTGTTTTTAAGAAATAAAACTGAGCCAGCGTTACCAATCACTAGTCAACACTGACTCAGCAAATGAACGAACCAGCACGCTCACTCATCAAGATACACGTCGTCAAGTTCATTCAAGACGACATAGCCTTCTGGCACATCAAAGCCTGCGCTTTCTTGCGCCGCAATAGATAGCCGTGCGGTGCTACTCTTTTTCTTTTTCAATGGATCGCAAGCAGATAATGGCTGCACCGGATCAGCACCGCCACCAGAAGTGAACTGCAAACCCGTGAGACGCTCGACTTCTGCGATTTTCACTTGAAAAGTTTTATAGGCACCAAATGGCGCCGTCGCCTCAATGCCAAATTGCGCGATGACTTCGCTTTGATCGAGCATATAAGCCGTGGCAAACAGTTCTTGCTCAGCATTGACCGTGGCAATCACCTTCCAGAAACGCACTGGATACTGAATTTTTGGGAAAGGTTTGTAGACAGGGTCATCTTCTTCAAAAATCGGCCCGGTAAACACTTGCACATCCAGATTTGATTTTCTCAAACCAGACTCCAGGACATAAGCCTCCAACCCTTGCCACAATTGTTTGCCCTGGTTGAACTTTGCATGTTGAGCCGCTGTCGTATTTAATTACCTTCCTTCCGCGGGGTTAGCGCCATGAACCGACGCCGCGATGATTTACAACTCATAGACACAAGCACCTGCCCCACCGTTGACGTGAATGCCTTGCCAGTTGCAATGAAAAAAGACCTTCGAAGCGCGGGCACGCAGTATTTTGTGACCTTCAGATAAGCTTGAACAAGTCCGACGAACCTGCCGGCCGACCTCGTTCAACGACGCCAATGAGGAAAATAATAAAAAAATCTCATGGCGTGCAAAAATTATAAATTTTCGTATTCAATAATCATAAAAAGCGCGCCAATTTGAAAATTTACAATAGAATCAATACCTCTGCATCTTAACCAATTGAGTATATTTAATGCCATGAATACACCTCCATTCTTCGCAGTACAAAAACAAACACTTAATGGCGTAAGTACAATACTTGCCGTTGAATATACTCTTGACCCCGCAGACCTCGATCCCACGACTGATCTGCATTTATATGTAGACACACTGACCGTGCCTGGTCAAACTTTCAGCCTTCCGGGTAAAAATATTGTTATTACAGCCCGTCAAATCAATTGCGCATCAGGCGCCGCATTTGATAGCAGCGGCAAAAGTTATGATCAGCCTGTCGTGCCGATTAATCCCCCCAAGGCTGCCAGCGGCAGTGCGTCAGATAAAGGTGGTGTAGATGGTGCCAGTGGTGGCGTCGCATCGGGTGCAATTGCAAGTAAAGGCGACAGTGCTGGCAATATCACCATTATTGCATCGAGTATCAACGGCCAATTGAGTTTGAGCGCCAAAGGCGGCAATGGCCAACAAGGGCAAAATGGCCAGGCAGGTGGTGATGGTTTGACGGGCGACAATGGCAACGACGCCATCATTAACCGCGTGCAACATGATCCACAGCATCCTGATGGCTGGTCGGTCACGCAAGCCACCGCTGGTGGCGATGGCGGCCGTGCTGGTAACGGTGGCAATGCTGGTGCCAGTGGGAATGGTGGCGATGGCGGCCTTGTGACTGTGCACACTATGACTGTACTGGCGACTGGTCAAGTAACTGTCGCCAATACGGGCGGCAATCCAGGTGCGGCGAGCAATCCGGGTAAATGTGGTGGCTTTGGTGTTGCGGGCATCGGTGGTCGCATTGCCGTTGAGCATGAACAAGGTGGGCACTTCAATACAAAAGTGTGGGAATTGAGTGATGACCGTCAAGGCGGAGCGCAAGATGGCACCGCTGGCACGGATGGCAAGGCAGCAGCACCTGCTGTAAAGGGCAAGGATGCCGCGACTGACCTCAGTCAGCAACCCATTATCACTAAATTGTTCATACCAGATTTGACTACCGTGAACCTGGTCCAGTTAACCCTTGATTACGCGGAAGTTGCCTATCTTGGTAACAACCTGGCCCAGGCACTGAATTATTATCAATGGCTGGAGCAACTGACCAGTGGTGATAGTGGTGATGCTGGCTTGAATACCGAGTTGGCCGGATTGAATCAACGTTGCAAGATCTTGCAAAAACAAATCGGCCAAGGGCTGGATTACTTTAGCAACCCCATCAATTACGTACCGATAGTAACGCTGGATCTATATACGCAAATGCTGGATGGCATGTTGAGTACAGGTGGGCAAGTAGAAAGTACCTATAACCAGTACACCGCTTATCTGAACGGTCAAAGTCATGAATTTGATGGCATGAACGACGCCATTGCCAATGCACAGACCGCCATCACTAACTATGTACAGGCACAAAAGGACTATTACACGAAAATCAATGATACCGGTGCCACCATCATTCAATTGACCGACGCCCTGGTTGCTCAACACTATGTATTGACCGCTGCTGACGACAGCTTTAAAAAAGCAGTAGAAGCCAAAGGGCAATCCTGCTCCTTCGCCAGCTTTTTAGCACTTCTTAAAACCATCCTCACTGTCGGTGTCGATGTCTACTCCGCCTTTAGCGACCCTACCGCACGCACGGTCAGCACCGCAGTCAAAGATTTTGCTGACATTGGCATCGGCATTGAAAATGGCAACCTGGTGACTAATCCTGTGCCGAGCAAGGCTGATCCGGCCAGCATCAGCAAGATATGGGAGCAAATCAGTACCGGTGGCAGCGACGTGGATGATTCCAGTAAGCTGATTGCAGAGCAAAACGATTTTGATAAAAGCTTGCAACCCTATCTGGATATGCCTGAAGCGCAGAACTATAAAAAACAGGTGCATGACTATATAGGTATAGCACAAAGCCGCAACAGCAAATTACTTGAATACACCAACGACTGCATTCAATATATTGCGCTTACTGGCTTGATAAACCAAAAACAAGCAGAAGTGAACCGGATTAAAGCCCAGATAGCCAAAGAAAACGTGCCGGGATTGATTAGTTATCGCAATTTTCTGTTCACTCAATATCAGGACTACAAAAGGCTGTGCCTGAAATACCTTTATCAGGAAAATCGCGCCTATGATTACTGGAGTCAACAGGATAATCCTTTCACCATCAGCGACAACTCATTCGTTGGGCTAGGTATTTTTCATAATAATCTCAAGGCGCAGATTATTAATAGCATCAACAATTACAGTCAGCCTAGTCAGCCATTGAATAATATCGAAATTCTGCTGGATCCAACAACCCGGCCCGAACAGTTCGCCAGCTTCCAACAAAATGGCTTGTTCAACTTTCAAATTACCCTGGATGAAAGCAGTTTCCTTGGCTGGTCTAATGTATTGCTTACTAATTTCAAAATTTACATTCAAGGCGTCACTGCGCCGGCAGGTGGAAATGTGTATGTACAATTTCTGCACCAGGGGCGCGTGGTCTTGATAGACCAGCATGGTGCAGCCACCAACTACACGCATAATCAAGTACTGAGTGTGTATGAATACACCCTGCAAAACGGGCAGCCGGTTACCATTGCTGGCGGCTCACTGGGTGGTGACGGCACCGGTGGTAACCAAAAGCGCATTGCCTTGAGCCCTTACGCAAGCTTTGGTATTACGCTGCCAGCGAAATTCAATCCTGGTGTCGACTTCTCAAAAGCCACTGGTATAGAAATACATTTTTCAGGCTATGCGGTTCCACGTTTAAACATGAAGGTGCATGGCTGATCAAGCGGCTCAATGGACGGTTACCTTGACAGTGACCGACCGGCCGCATTACTTACGTCAAACACTGGAACATTTGCGGCAAGTACGTGGTATCGAGCAATGGCATTTGTTCATTGGACTGGAGCCGGGTTGTCCAGAATGTGCGCAACTGTGCGAGGCTATAGACTTCATGCCTCGCACAATTTTAAGCAACCCTCAGCAGCTTGGTATCAGAGGCAACCCCTTTTACACCATGCAGTATGCATTTGACCTGGGTAGCCAGGTCAATATTTATCTCGAAGATGATATTGTGTTGTCGCCTGACGTTGCTGAGCTGGCTTTGTGGTACCAGCAAACCATAGAGACAGATCAATTGTTTGATGTGCGTATCATGCTGCTCAATTTGTTTGTTACGAGCATTCGCACCGAGCCAGTTGCGGACCTGGGTATCAGCCAGTTCTTCTCGCCATGGGGCATGGTCATCAACGCTTTTCAGTGGAAGAATTTCATTGAGCCCGCATGGTGGAATGATGAACACCGTTATCCGCATCAATATGACTGGACTTTGAGTCTGTCCGAAGTGATGAATCTCCAGGATAAGCTTTTTGTACTGGCTCCATTAGTCAGTCGCAGTACCAATATTGGACGCGAAGGCGGACTTCACAGCCATCCTGAGCGGTTTGATTTACTAATGAACGGTCTACAGCATCACCAAGGCGAACAAAAGATCGACTACAAGATTAATAACAAGGCCCAGATACATTGGCGGCGACTGGATTATGCGCAAATGACTGCATACGATGAATAAATAACAGTTTGGTCAACACTCGCGTAATTGTTAACTATTAGAGGTCGCCTTTTTCAAGCGACTAATTTCTTAACGCACAATTTCTGGATGCTCCTTATCGCTGCAGCAACTGTCGGGAGTTATATGCATCATGCCCGTCATTGATTGCCAATAGACCTCTGTTGAGCCTCAAGGCACGAGTCGCGATTACTCGGTTACGGACAAATCATCGTTTGTAGTTTTGGATGACGCCATTGCGCAAAATTGGGAAATACGCTGAGAATTTCCAGAAAAATTTTCTTTCCAATCATAATTTGTCGACAAATTTAACCTCACAATGTCGACAAATTTGCTTTCCACTACGATTGATGATGCGCGACACACGTATACCCTCATTTGCCACCCATTTAATGCGGTCCTCGGCATCGCGGCCAGGATCAAAATCACGGCCATCTATGGTCTGCACCTTGTCATTCAGTTTCAAGGGAATACCGCTATGGTGGAGTGCAACGACATACCAGTCATTGTTGAAAACAGGGGAGCCTGAAGATCATCCCAAGATGTCTGTGCTGTACAAGAGTTCATTCTCGGTACGTTTGATCAACTTGTTTTCTCGCACACACAACTGTTTGAGACCGCCATTAGGGTGCTGGATAATGGTCAGCCATTCACCATCACTCACCTTGCCTGTCGCCTCAATCAAGGGAAGATAGGCGTAAGACGATAAATGCACTTCAGCGTTACTGGCTTTTTCATCCACCGCGACCACAGTGAAGTCCAGGTCTACACTGGTTTGAAATAATCGGTGGGGATGCGACTTGAATATCTGAGGGCCAGTTTGCTCACCAGCTTCATTCAACTCATAATTGAAATGCGCTTTGGAGCTCTTGCAACTTGGCGCATCTGGCAACACATGATGATTGGTCAGCGAGACACCGGGACCGATCAGAAAACCTGTACCCCAACCGATTTGACTTCCATCAAGGCCGTGAATCGCGATTCTGGCCACCGATCTGGCAGCGACCAGACCGCGCGCCAGATAATTAACATCCTGCAATTCATTAACTAGCAAGATACGCTCAAAAAAAGCATCGGCCTTTCCAGCATCCCCCATACTTTCACGCAGAAATTGTTTGCGCTCTACCTGCTGCTTGACTGTCGATAATTGGGCGGGAGTCTTGTCACATCTATATAGGATATCTGCATCCAGATCAAAGTCACTGGCCTTTTGCTCTGCTCTGGCGATCTGCTCAATTATCACACTCATAAGCCCCTCCGCTCTGCAAGTATTAGCAAGAAAAAGATAGCATAATACCTACGATAAATAACCTTTTAACAACATTTTTTATTGTTTTGACAAACTGGGAGCATGAACAAGATACAAAGCAAATATGAGCGCAAACAAAAAGCCCGCTAGAAGCGGGCTTTTTGTTTGAATTTCTGGGGTGACCGATGGGGTTCGAACCCACGACAACAGGAATCACAATCCTGGACTCTACCAACTGAGCTACGGCCACCACTGCATTTTCCCTGCGTATTGCAGTGCAAGAGAGCTACGCATTATACGAGAAATTTGGCTTGAAGGCAATAGCATTCTTGGGAAAAGCCTACTCAAGGGCATTTGCGAGCATTAAAAGCCCCTCCCCTCTTGCCAAATATGAGCAGACATAAAAAAGCCTACGCTTTAAAGGCGTAGGCGAAATCTCACTTGAGGTAGTGAGTTGAAGGAGCGTGCAATGAAACATCAGCAATATATTCCTGCACGGACACCACACCACTATGTATTACAAATTCTTACGAATACTCGCTTTTCACTTACAAATTAGCTCATGTATTGAGTTTAAGACCTGGCTGCGTAACCCAGGCTTTTATTTGGCTAGGCCGCCACGATCATTTGCTCTTCCTTACTCCTGTCAAATGCAGTAACGCTTTGCATGGCCCTGGCAGCTTCCAGTAACAGTTCAGGCTGACCAGATGCGAGTTTCTTGCTGTCTGACAGTATCTGGCGAAACACACGCGCACCAACCAGGCCCATCATCAGTCCCAGCATATGGCGTACGACGGTATTCAAACGCAGGCCTTTACCACCATTGCCATACAATTCCAGCTGCCTGTGAATATAGGGGATCATGTGTTCGAGAATTTCTTCCCTGGTCTTGACTGGACTTGCATCGCCATAATAGCGCTCATCAAAACTGGCCATGAAATACGGGTTGTGATAAGCCTCACGCCCTATCATGACACCATCGACATGCAACAAATGTGCATCCATGTCTTCCAGGGTTTTAATACCGCCATTGAGGATGATTTCCAATTCTGGAAATTCTTTCTTCAGGCGATAGGCATAATCGTATTTGAGTGGCGGTATTTCTCGGTTCTCACGGGGCGACAAGCCTTTAAGGATGGCATTGCGCGCATGCACGATGAAGGTCTTGCAGCCTGCGTCAGCGACAGTGCCGACAAAGTCACGCATGAATTCATAAGAATCCACTTCATTGATACCTATACGGTGCTTGACAGTGACATCAATGGAGACCACATCCTTCATCGCCTTGACGCTATCAGCAACCAGCTGCGGCTCTGCCATCAGGCAGGCACCGAATGCACCTTTTTGCACACGTTCAGACGGACAACCACAATTCAGGTTGATTTCATCATAACCCCATTGCTCGCCCAGCTTGGCCGCATGCGTCAGATCAGCCAGTTCACTACCACCCAGTTGCAGAGCAACGGGATGCTCACCAGGATTAAATTCCAGATGGCGCTGCACATCTCCATGCAAGAGTGAGCCAGTTGTCACCATTTCAGTGTACAGCCAGGAGTGGCGAGTGATATGACGATGGAACTGGCGGCAATGCCTGTCTGTCCAATCGAGCATCGGGGCCACAGAGATGCGGCGTGGTGGTAGCGGTTTTGTATTCACAATAAAACAATACGGCAATTTTCAATACCGTATTGTACCTTGTCATTGGGAAATCGCCTTTGAATGACGCATGCGTCGTCAAATCCAAGACAGCAGGTAACACAATCCTGCACATTGCAAATAAGTGAATGTCTAGGAAATTACTCCTTGATCACCAATTTGTGCTGCGTGCCTTCGCCCCGCGTCATGAACAACATACGGCAGGGCGCAAACACTTTCGCTGTGTGCCATCGCCCTTTGGGCACGAGCACGGCCTCCCCTGCCTTAACTTGGATATTCTGGACTACATCGTCAAGCTCTATGTGGAAGTCAGCCAGCCCAGATAGCAAATAGACGAATTCATCTGCATGTGGATGCATTTCCCAGTTGGGCCAGTCTGCGTCACAACTGAATTCGCTGATCAGCCAGTGCTTGCCAAAAGCATCAATTTCCGATTCCGGCAAGCTCCAAAACGCAGGCCCACCTGCCAACACGGTCGCCATGCCATCGGCGGCCAGCGCAACATAGGTTTTTTGAGATTCTATTTTCATGCTTAGCTTCCTCAAAAATACGGATCTATTACAAGAATAGTCTTGACTGTCTTCATGGAACAAAAATAGATATTAATATTTTAATAATAGTGCATCAGTGAGTTCAACGAAATTGGAAGTTATAAGAAAAGCATGCTAAGGACAAGACAATTGAAAATGACTGTGCCGGCAAATGCTATCCGGAAAGAGGGTTTGACGGTTTTATGGCGAAATAATCTTTGTGCCAGCATACCACCCGGCCAGCCACACGCAAGCCCACACAATAATAAGCTACGCTCTGAAATTCTTGACTCACGTTTGCGTGCTGCCGCCTTATCCAGACCATACATGATCAGGGTGATAATGCTCATGGTGCCATAGATAATGGCTACGCCCAGCCATTGCAGTTGCTGCTTACTACGCACCAAAGAAAAGACTTCTGCAATTTGATCAAAAAAATCCATACCATCGCGGAGCAGGTGAAAGAGCCCGGATTATTGCAGACCAAACATGGTCAGTCCATTCTTATACGCAATGCGCTCTGCAATATCTGCTGGCAACTCACTTAGCATGCGGCGATAAAAGCCTATCAACTGCGGCACATCATCCCAACGCGAAGTAACCCAGGTATCGGTGCCTAGCACGAACCTGCCAGGGTAGCGCAAAAACAGGCGCTTCCATTGAGGATTCAGGCTACCGTTTTGCTCAAGATCGGAGCGAAAAGATAATTCACCGACCAGATTAGGGTATTGCACAAACATGGCCTCGACTTTATCGAGCGAGGTGCTCATGCCGGTATGTGCCCAGATCAGCTTGACGCCGGGTGCTTGATGCAAAATACGTTCTATTGCATCTTCATCGGAATGTGCATGCAGCCATAAATCACGTGCCTTGGCCAGCCTGGCAATTTTCGCCATATAGGGTGCATCAGCATCCTTGCCAAAGATATGAAATTCCCCTATGCCGCGATAGATGCCGCGCTGCAGTTCATTTTCAACGAAGCGCTCTATCTCTGAATTGGCAAACCAGTCATGCCTGTCGGGCTGTACTCTGTAGGGACGCAGGAAAGGGACGATCTTGATGTCCGGTGCATTTTGCGCAATCAGATCCAGCGTGCCATCATTAGGGCGACTGGTCGCCAATACCGCGCGTATACCAAGCTTACGCCACAAGGCAATAACACGCTGCGGCGACCAGGTGTTGCGTGCTTCGATGTTGTAATGCATATGGGCATCGAATATAGGTAAAGGCTCTGCTGCTAATGCAAGAGCCGACATCATGACCAAAGAGCAGGTCAATAAGAAATTCTGTAGACGCATTTTCATAGTCATGCCCCCTGCCGAACGTTGATATACCTTTTGATTCAAGGATACACGCCAGGAAGGAAGCGTCAACCCTCTGATTACAACATCCTCGCAATCAGGGCTTTTTCATGTCTGGCATCCAGCGGGATACGCACCTTATGCCCTGCCCCGCCTATGATGTTCAGAGGTTGATTGTCGGCATTACGCATCTCAGCCAGCTTGATCATTTCATTGCCATTCGGTGAAATAATTTCTATCTCATCACCAACGGCAAAGCGGTTTTTTACTTCGACTTCAGCCCAGCCATCAACCACCTGCAAGACCTGCCCCACATACTGGCTGCGGTGCGCCTTTGATACGCCCTCCATATAATTTTGATGTTCTTGCGTATGGTGGCGCTGATAAAAACCATCGGTATAACCACGATTGGCGAGGCCATTCAATTGCCCCAGCAATTCGGTATTGAATGGGCGACCAGCCACCGCGTCATCAATTGCGCGTCTATAAGTTTGGGCGGTGCGAGCAACATAATACAAGGACTTGGTACGGCCTTCGACCTTTAAGGAATCAACCCCGATTTTCGCCAGACGCTCAACATGCTCAACAGCGCGTAAATCTTTGGAGTTCATGATGTAGGTGCCATGCTCATCTTCAAGTATAGGCATGAACTGACCAGGCTTGCCACTCTCTTCTATCAGATAGGGACGATCAGCAAGTGGATGGCGCGGCATGTCGCCCATCGCCGAAAAAGATTGATTAGCCTCTTCCAGCGCCTGCTGATAATTGAACTGGATACTCTCAACCGGAATGCGCGCCAGGTCACCGGTTTCATTTTCGGTAGCATTCTCGACCTTATAATCCCAGCGACAGGAATTCGTGCAGGTCCCCTGATTAGGATCACGATGATTGAAGTAACCGGATAAGAGACAACGACCAGAATAGGCGATGCACAAGGCTCCATGAACAAAAACTTCCAGCTCCATATCCGGGCATTGCTGGCGAATTTCCTCTATTTCATCGAGTGATAATTCGCGTGACAGGATGACGCGCGTAAGACCCATCTTTTTCCAGAATTTGACATCTGCCCAATTCACGGCATTGGCCTGCACAGACAGATGCACTGGCACTTCTGGCCACTTTTCACGCACCATCATGATAAGGCCAGGGTCTGCCATAATAAGGGCATCCGGCTTCATATTGATGACCGGCTCCATGTCGCGCAGATAGGTTTTGAGCTTGCTGTTGTGCGGGAAGATATTGCTGGCGACGAAGAACAACTTACCGCGCGCATGGGCACCATCTATGCCTTGCTGCAAAACATCGAGAGTAGAAAATTCATTATTGCGGGCGCGCAGGCTATAGCGTGGCTGGCCAGCATAGACCGCGTCGGCACCAAAGTCGAAAGCGGCATGCATTTTTTCCAGCGAACCGGCGGGCAAGAGAAGTTCTGGGGCTTTGAACATGACAAGAAAATCCGAAAAGAAAAATGTTCGCGATTTTAGTGCCATCCAGGCTTTCAGACAAAATTTACCCAGCCATTAGTTGATCTGCATCAATCTGGCGTAATCATGCATCCTTGCCACGCATGGCGGTCAACTCATTGAACACGAGAGCAACCAGTACGACGATGCCGCCATAGATACTGGCAGTAGCTGGCACCTCACCTGCACCTAGCCAGGCCCAGATCGGTGCCAGCAAGACCTCAAGCAGAGACAGCAAGGCAATCTCAGGCGCGGTCAGGCTATTCGAAGCCCTGACCATCAGCATGCAGGGCAAACCCAATTGAAAGAATCCGAGTATCGCCAGTATGCCAATATCATGCAGCGAGGCTTGAAAAGGCCAGGCAAATGGCAACATCATCAGCGCAGAGATAGTGCCACCTAAAAATACTGCCGGCACCAGGTCAACTGCATGGCCACCCTTTTTGAGAATGATGACATTGGCAGAAGCCGCCAGAGGTATGCCAAAGGCGATCAACATACCAATCATGCCCCGCTCATCGACTTCAGAAATACTGCCAACAAACATCCAGCCCATGCCTATGCAGGCTGCTGCAATCGCCCACCAGGTACGCGCCGGTATGCGCTGACTCAATACCAGCCACGCCAGCAGTGCTGTAAACAAGGGTGTCAGACTTTCCATGATGGAAGTATTCGCAACCGTAGTCATAGTCAGTGCGATCATGAAGCAGCTATACATGGTAGCCCACATGCAGCCTGATAAAAAACCTATCTTGCCCAATAATTTAAGGCGCGGTATGAAGGCCCATTTGTATTGCCTGACCATGACACCAGCAATGAAGACGGCGGCAAAAAAACTGCGCCAGAAAGTGACTTCAAAATCACGCGCAACTTCGAGATGACGGGTAAATACACCGGCAATACTCCACAAAGTAGCAGCACAAATCATGAGCATCACCGCTTTGCGGTGAGACATTGTATTTTGCATATGGATCCAAATAAAAAACCCGTTTGACTCTGACCAAACTGGCTAGAGCAAAACGGGTTGATCTTCATGCGGCAGTACTAAAATACTAGCTACCGCATTAGTCAGAACAGATCACCTTAGTCGCGTGATGCTTTTTTACGTTCATGCTCTTTCAGGTAGCGCTTGCGCAGACGAATGCTCTTAGGTGTAACTTCTACCAGTTCATCATCGTCAATAAACTCAACCGCGTATTCCAGGCTCAACTGGATAGGTGGCACCAGGCGTACCGCTTCATCCGTACCGGAAGAGCGAACGTTGGTCAATTGCTTGCCCTTGATCGGGTTCACAACCAGGTCATTGTCACGGGAATGGATACCGATGATCATGCCTTCATACACTGGGTCATTGTGGCTGACGAACATACGACCACGGTCTTGCAATTTCCAGATAGCGTAGGCAACTGCTGCGCCGTCATCTTGCGAGATCAGTACGCCATTGCGACGGCCGCCGAGTTCACCTTTGGAATTATCGACTGGTGCGTATTCATCAAACACGTGGCTCATCAAACCTGTACCGCGTGTCAATGTCATGAACTCACCCTGGAAGCCGATCAGGCCACGTGCAGGAATACGGTATTCCAGACGCACACGACCTTTGCCGTCCGGTTCCATGTTTTGCAGATCGCCACGACGACGACCCAGCTCTTCCATGACACCACCCTGGTTGACTTCTTCTACGTCAACTGTCAGGTTTTCATATGGCTCATGACGTACGTCGCCAACCATTTTGAAGACCACGCGTGGACGTGACACTGCCAGTTCAAAGCCTTCACGGCGCATGTTTTCGATCAGGATAGTCAGATGCAACTCACCACGACCAGAAACTTCGTACGTAGAATCATCACCTTCAGCCTGCACTACGCGCAAAGCCATGTTGGATTTCAATTCACGTTCCAGACGGTCACGGATTTGACGTGTCGTCACGAATTTACCTTCGCGGCCAGCTAATGGTGAGCTGTTAACCATGAAATTCATGGTCAGTGTAGGCTCATCAATTTTCAGCATGGGCAAGCCATCAGGCGTGTCTGGTGCGCAGATAGTAGAGCCGATACCGATTTCTTCAATACCGTTGATCAGGACGATGTCACCAGCCAATGCTTCATCAACCAGAACGCGGTCCAGGCCTTTGAATGTCAATACCTGATTGATACGTGCCTTGGTAGGCTTGTCTTCAGGACCATTCATCCAGACAACATCTTGCAATGCCTTGACGCGGCCACGCAGGATACGGCCAACGCCGATTTTACCAACGTAGGAAGAGTACTCCAGGGAAGTGATTTGCAATTGCAAAGGACCATCAGGATCATCTTCACGCGCAGGAACGTGTTCCAGGATAGCGTCAAACAATGGTTCCATATTACCATCACGCACTGTATCTTCCAGACCTGCATAGCCTTTGAAACCGGATGCGTAGACAATAGGGAAATCGAGTTGCTCGTCAGTTGCGCCGAGTTTGTCGAACAGTTCAAAAGTTGCGTTAACAGCTTTTTGTGGATCAGCGTTTTCACGGTCGATTTTGTTGACGACAACGATAGGCTTCAAACCCAAAGCCAACGCTTTACGCGTAACGAAACGCGTTTGTGGCATAGGGCCTTCTTGTGCATCTACCAGCAACAAAACGCTGTCCACCATGGACAAGACGCGTTCTACTTCACCGCCAAAATCAGCATGGCCTGGGGTATCGACGATGTTGATATGTGTGCCCTTGTATTCAACAGCACAGTTTTTGGACAAAATAGTGATGCCGCGCTCTTTTTCGATATCATTCGAATCCATAACACGGGCATCAACCTGCTGGTTGTCGCGGAAAGTACCGGACTGACGCAATAACTGGTCAACCAGAGTGGTTTTGCCGTGATCGACGTGAGCGATAATGGCGATGTTACGAATAGCGCGTTTTGAAGTAGACATGATAGCGTTCTTATTGGGTAAATCTATGAGGTAAATCGGATAACCTGCGATTATAACATGTTGCAGCGCAAAAGTAGAAAAACTCCTATTATTTCAAGGAGTTGCTACCGCGCGATGACACAATTAATGTTCAGTGGCAATCAGGCGCTCGGGCGCAAGTATGCCGTATTCCTGCAACTGGGCCGAACCCAGCAACTGCCCGTCTGATTCACGATAGACGCGAACTCGCCCAGTTTCAATGGCTAAATCTTCTTTATTTAATGGCAGACGCTGACCATGCAGGAAGCGGCGTGACAGTTCATCGGTCAGGTATACGGGGCCAAAACTGGACAATAAAGCATCAACGGGGTCCAGCAATGCTAGTCGATCTGGCTCTGGCAGACTTTCGAGATACTCCAGGGTAATGGATTTCTCCAATACCAGATGACCTACGCCGATGCGGCGCAATTCTTTCAAATGCGCACCACAACCCAACATTGCGCCTATATCCTCACCCAGCACGCGCACATACGTACCCTTGCTGCATTTGACTTTCAGACTCAAAAAAGGCGCTTCATACGCCAGCAATTCCAGCTCATGAATGATGACGCTACGTGCTTCACGTTCCAGTGTGATACCCGCGCGCGCATATTCATACAGAGGCTTGCCATCACGCTTTAGCGCAGAATACATGGGTGGCACTTGCTGTATCGGGCCAGCAAATTGCCTTAAAGCATGCTGGATTTGCACCAGACTGACATCAACTGGTTTGTCTTCCAGCACTTCACCTTCGGTGTCACCCGTCGTCGTTGTAATACCGAGGTGTACGACCGTGGTATAGGTCTTGTCAGCTTCCAGCAAATCCTGGGAAAACTTGGTGGCTTCACCAAAGCACAGAGGCAGCAGACCAGTGGCGAATGGATCGAGCGTACCGGTATGCCCGGCTTTGGCGGCATTCAGAAAACGCTTGGCCTTGATCAGGGCATCATTACTGGAAAAACCCACGGGCTTATCCAATAGCAATACGCCGTGCACAGGCACACGCTTTCGTTTAATCTGCGGAGTCGTCATGTTGTCAGCAGCCTGTTGCCAGGCTGCGCAATGTATCGTTCAAGATTTACTCTTCGCCGTCGTCTTTGGCGCGGGTGGCATTGGCTTCATCTATCAATCTCGACATGGCGATGCCACGCATAGTGGAAGTATCATGTACGAAATGCAGTTGCGGCAAGGTATGGATATGCAAACGCAGGCCCAGTTGATTGCGCAGGAAGCCAGATGCTTTGACTAAAGCTTCTATAGTGTTTTTGACGGCGACTGGGTCATCCACCAAGGTGGTGAAATACACTTTTGCATGGGCGTAATCAGCGGTCAACTGTACTTCAGTCAAGGTGATCATGCCTACACGTGGGTCTTTTAATTCAGACCAGATGATTTCTGCCAGGTCACGTTGAATCTGGTCTGCTACACGCAGGCCACGACCGGGGATATTTTTGCTATGTTTTGCCATAATTTTCTTACATCTCCATAAACCACAACCCCGGAACTAGTCCGGGGTTATCTTGAGTTACAGAGTACGTGCTATCTCTTGTACTTCAAATATTTCAAGCTGATCGCCAACCTGAATCTCGTTGTAGCCTTTCAGTGAAAGACCGCATTCCAGACCGGCCTTGACTTCTTTGGCATCGTCTTTGTAACGCTTGAGCGAATCCAGCTCGCCTGTCCAGGTAACCACGTTGTTGCGCAGCAAACGGACAGAGGATGTACGCCTGACCACGCCGTCGGTAACCAGACAGCCGGCAATCGCGCCAACTTTGCTGACCACGAAGACCTGGCGAATCTCGACCATACCAATGATCTGTTCGCGCTTCTCTGGAGCTAACATGCCGGACAAAGCAGCTTTGACTTCATCTACTGCATCGTAAATGATGTTGTAGTAGCGGATATCAACGCCGTTAGACTCTGCCAATTTACGAGCAGACGCATCAGCACGGGTGTTGAATCCGATGATGACCGCTTTGGAAGCGACAGCCAAGTTGACGTCGGACTCGGAAATACCACCAACTGCTGCATGTACGACTTGTACACGCACTTCGTTTGTCGACAATTTGACCAGAGATTGCACCAGCGCTTCTTGCGAACCTTGCACGTCGGTCTTGACGATGATAGGCAAGTTTTTGACTTCGCCTTCGCCCATGTTTTCGAACATGTTTTCCAACTTGGCAGCTTGCTGTTTCGCCAGTTTGACGTCACGGAATTTACCTTGACGGAACAAGGCGATTTCACGCGCTTTGCGTTCATCAGCCATGACCATGACTTCTTCACCAGCGGACGGCACTTCTGTCAAACCTTGGATTTCTACGGGGATGGATGGGCCAGCCTCGGAGATATTCGCGCCATTTTCATCGAGCATCGCACGGACACGGCCATAAGCTGAACCAGCCAATACCACGTCACCACGTTTCAAGGTACCGGACTGCACCAGGATAGTGGCAACAGTGCCGCGGCCTTTATCCAGGCGCGCTTCCACAACCAGACCTTTGGCAGGTGCATCTTTCGGTGCTTTCAGTTCCAGCACTTCAGCTTGCAACAAGACGTGTTCAAGCAAGGCATCTATACCCAAACCAGTCTTTGCAGATACCTGTACGAATGGTGAATCACCACCGTATTCTTCAGGCACAACGCTTTCAGCGATCAACTCTTGTGTCACGCGGTCTGCATTGGCACCTGGCTTATCAATTTTATTGATAGCAACTACCAGAGGCACACCAGCTGCTTTCGCATGAGCAATCGCTTCTTTGGTTTGCGGCATGACGCCGTCATCAGCTGCCACCACCAGAATAACAATATCCGTCGCCTTGGCACCACGGGCACGCATCGCGGTAAACGCTTCATGGCCTGGTGTATCAAGGAAGGTGATCATGCCACGTGGTGTTTCAACGTGATAAGCACCGATATGCTGCGTAATGCCACCAGCTTCACCAGAAGCGACTTTGGCACGACGGATGTAATCCAGCAAGGATGTTTTACCGTGATCAACGTGACCCATGACAGTAACCACAGGTGCGCGCGGGAAGGACTCATATTCACCATGCTCTGTCGTGTCCGTCAGCATGGCTTCAGGATCATCCAGTTTTGCAGCAAAGGCTTTATGACCCATCTCTTCAACCAGGATCATTGCTGTTTCCTGATCAAGTACCTGGTTGATGGTGCACATCTGACCCAGCTTCATCAAATGCTTGATGACTTCTGATGCCTTGACCGCCATTTTGTGCGCCAGCTCAGCTACAGTCAGGGTTTCAGGTACAAACACATCTTTGACGATGGCTTCAACCGGCACCTGGAAATTGCTTTCGCGGTCATCATGATGACTATTGCGACGACCTTTAGGGCCGCCCTTCCAGCCATCACGGCCACCTGAAGTATCACCACGTGTTTTCAGACCGCCGCCACGCTTCTTGGCCGCGTCTTCTTGCCAGGTCGAGGACACATTGGCAGATTTAATTGCCTTCTTGTCGCCAACGGCTGGTTTTTTCTCGTCTTTTTTCTCTACTGGTGCGCCAGGCTTTTTCTCAGCCACTTTTTTATCAGCAGGCTTGTGCAAAGTACCTTCGGCAACCTTTGGCGCTACTACAGGAGCAGGCTCAGGCGCTTTGGCTGGGCGACGTGCCGCGTTCATCATTTCTTTGATTTGCGCAACTTCATCAGCCACAGCTTTTCTGGCTTTTTCAGTAGCAGCAGCACGATCGGTCGCTTCTTTTGCGTCGGCTACCGCTTTTTTCTTCGCCTCTTCTGCATCAATACGTTTTTTGTCTTCGTCAGCAGCGGCTTGAGCAGCTTGCACAGGCTTCACCTCTGCGGGCTTGACATCTGAAGGCCTGGCGTTAGCGCTGGCATTGAGTGCCTTGGCGGCAGCAGCAGCTTGCTCAGCCTTGCTTTTTTCAGCTTCAGCTTTAGCCGCTTCTGCCAATTCAGCTTCGCGCATGGCTTTTGCCTGAGCTTCTTTTTCCGCTTCCAGCTTGGCCAAACGTTCTTGCTTCTCGAGCAACTCAGCCTCCTGACGTGCGATCAGCTCTGCTTCATGGCGCGCTTCTTCATCAAGGCGCGCCTGTTCTGCTGCATCCACTACCGGTGCTGGAGCCTGCGCTTCATCAGCAGGAGCATCATCACGCTTGACGAAAGTACGTTTTTTACGAACTTCAACCTGAATGGTACGAGACTTCCCAGTCGCATCGGCTTGCTTGATCTCGGTCGTTTCCTTACGAGTCAAGGTTATTTTTTTCTTTTCGGTGTCCGCAGAAACGCCGTGGGAACGACGCAGATGTTCCAACAACTTATCTTTGTCTTCCTTCGTCAGCGAATCTGACGTTGAGCTCTTACTGACGCCCGCTGCACGCAATTGCGTGAGCAGCAAATCTGCTGACATCGTTAGCTCGGTGGCAAATTGGGCTACATTGTTACTCGCCATTCAGTCCTCTTTTTCTATGTGCGCGTTATGAGATTGAAACCCGTGAATTACTTAGCTTCTACGAGTTTCCAGGCTTTGGCTAACAGCGCCTTGGCCTGATCATCATATTTAGCGTCGATGAGTTTCATCTCATCATCGGTCACATCTTCAAATGCATCTTTAATTAATTGACGGGTACGGTCGGCAGGCAATGCCAAAATCGCACCAAATTCGTCATAAGCCAATCCAGCGAAAGCCGCCAGGGTCTTGATACCAGCCAAACCCAGCTTACCTGCCGTCACGCGGGTCATACCTTCGAGATTGACTAATTCATCCTCCATACCTTCGAGGCCTTCTTCAGAAGCAATTGCTTCTGTCAACAAAGCGTCACGAGCGCGGTTACGCAACTCATTGACGGTATCTTCATCAAAGGCTTCGATTTCCAGCATTTCACTGATAGGTACGTAAGCGATTTCTTCCAAACTGGAGAAACCTTCGTCCACCAGGATGTCAGCGACTTCCTGGTCAACGTCGAGTTTTTCCATGAACAGACTGCGGATGCCGGCAGTTTCTTGCTCGGCTTTATTCGCAGACTCTTCAGCAGTCATGATATTGATTTGCCAGCCTGTCAATTCAGCTGCCAGGCGGACGTTTTGTCCACTGCGGCCGATAGCAATTGCCAGGTTTTCTTCATCAACAACCACGTCCATGCCGTGTTTTTCTTCATCCACCATGATGGATGAAACATTGGCTGGTGCCAGCGCGCCGATAACAAATTGCGCCGGATCTTCAGACCACAGCACGATATCAACACGCTCACCACCCAGCTCGCCAGTTACAGCCTGTACGCGTGAACCACGCATACCGACGCAAGTGCCGATAGGATCAATACGTTTGTCGGCTGTAAACACAGCAATTTTTGCACGCACACCAGGGTCACGTGCAGCAGATTTAATGATCAGGGAACCTTGTTCGATTTCTGGCACTTCCAGCTCGAACAGCTTCATGATGAATTCTGGCGCAGTACGCGACAAGATGACTTGCGGGCCACGGGCATTGCGGTCTATGCGCAAAATGTAGGCACGGACACGGTCACCAACACGCAGATTCTCTTTAGGGATCATCTGGTCACGTGGCAGACGCGCTTCAATCTTGCCGGACTCAACCACGGCTTCTCCACGTTCCATACGCTTGATGGTACCTGTTACCAGGGAATCACCACGTTCCAGGAAGTCAGCCAGAATTTGTTCACGTTCTGCATCACGGATACGTTGCAAGACAACTTGCTTGGTGTCTTGAGCAAAACGGCGACCAAAATCAACCGATTCAATTTCTTCTTCGATGTAATCATCGACCTGAATTTCAGGGTCGTCTTCTACTGCTTCAAAATGCAGAATTTCCTGATCTGGCAATTGCAGACCTGCTTCATCCGGCACCACGTGCCAGCGGCGGAAAGACCTGAATTCACCAGTGTCGCGGTCGATTTCTACGCGAATATCGACTTCACCGGGAAAACGTTTTTTTGTCGCTTGCGCCAAAGCATGTTCCAGCGATCCGAAAACAACCTCTTCATCGACGTTCTTTTCGCGCGCCAGCACATCCACCAATAACAACAAATCACGACTCATGCTTTGCGACTCCTAAAATCCACTTGCGGCACGAGGCGTGCCTTATCCACATCGGCGAGCGTAAACTCCAGCATGGCCGACCCATCTTTTACTTCAAATTCCAGCTTCAGATTTTCACCTTCAGGTTCGTGCAAGATGCCTTCGAAAGTTTTGCGATTTGGCGTGCCCGGCATGGGCATGCGCAATTTCACATTGGCTTTCTCACCAGCAAAACGCACATAGTCAGCGATTTTTTTGAGTGGCCTGTCGAGACCAGGAGAAGAAGTCTCAAGGCGGCTGTAATTGACGTTTTCAACCGTCAGCACATGCGATAACTGGTGACTGACTTTTTCGCAGTCTTCCACCGTGATATTGCCGCGCTCTAAATCTTCCGGCAAATAATCAATATAAACCCGGAACAGGCCGCGCTCGGCCTGCTCAAAGTCCACCAGATCATATCCAGTACCGTTGACGGTCTTTTCTATCAAATCCAACAAAGCCAAACTTATTCTCCGAAAAACACACTGACAATTTGCAAACCGGGCGAAACCCGCTACAGGCCTGGCGATTCGGGCTGTTGAGCGCTGCGCCGCAACTCTCTCAACACGATATCAATCGCTAAAACCAAAAAAAAATGGGCAACTGCCCATCTTTTTTTGTAGCGCCCTGATTTAAATTCAAATAAAGGCAAAATCTGCTAACTACAAGATTATAAACGATAAATTACCTCGTCGCAATGGAAAACGAGGTAATTTCAACACGTCCCGCTACTGCAAAACGCTTAAAACAACCGAAAAACATTACGCGCCACGTGAGCGCCTGCGCGCTGCAATTCCCTGGCCTATGGCCTGACCACTGCCACGGGACGTAGGGCCACGACGCTGTCCAGCATCAGGAAAACCCAGTGCCGTTTGCAGCGGATCTGGCTGGCGGCTGCGCTTTTTGCCATTAGCGTTGTTGGCATTATTACCAGCACCATTACCCACCCCATTGCCAGCGCCATTACGCGCATTACCTGAATTGCCACCAGTTTTGTTGCCATACGCATTGTTGCCGTTGGCATTGCCGCCACGACCCGCACCATATTCAGCACGCTCAGCACGGCCACTTGACATAGGGAAGCCAACTTGCCTCTGGCTAATTGGACCAGTACCAAAGCCGGGCGCCTTATTGCCAAATGGCTTGCCGCCTTTGACTGGCGCAGCGGGCTTATCGCCACCAGCTTTTTCCAGACCACTCAGCTTCAACAAGGCGCGGACTGCATCTTCTTCCAACTCTTCCCAGCGACCGCGCTTGAGGTTGGCAGGCAGGGTCATGGCACCATAACGGGTACGTATCAGACGTGAAACTGTCAAACCGACCGCTTCGAACATGCGACGCACTTCACGGTTACGACCTTCGCCAATGATGACGCGATACCACTTATTAACACCCTCACCACCACCATCAGTGATTTTGGAGAATTGCGCCAAGCCATCTTCCAGCTCAACACCAGCCAGCAGACGCTGACGCATACCCTCTTCCAACTCACCCAGGGTACGCACGGCGTATTCACGTTCGATGCCATAACGAGGATGCATCAGGCGATTTGCCAGGTCACCGGATGTGGTGAACAGCAACAAACCTTCGGTGTTGTAATCGAGACGGCCAACCGCCAGCCATTTACCAACCTTCATGGTTGGCAAGCTTTCAAATACGGATGCACGACCTTCAGGATCATTGGTACTGACGATTTCACCAGCCGGCTTATGATAAATCAGTACGCGTGGTGGTTTTTTACTGACTTTGCGCATAATGGGCTTGCCATTGATACGCACCTGGTCAGTCGGCAGAATTCTTTGGCCAATATGGGCTGGCTCGCCATTCACGGAGACACGGCCAGCAACAATCAGCTCTTCCATGTCGCGGCGCGAACCTAGGCCAGCTTCAGCCAATACCTTATGCAATTTAGGCGCATCATCATCCGCAGTCAGATCACGACGCACTGGCTTGCCACGGCCTTTGCCCTTGGCATCCTCCGCACTACCCGAGTCAAACGCCTCGGAAGTGACGAAGGAAAACACATCATCGGCATTATTGCCAGCACCTGGACGACCACCGCGAGTTTGTTGCTGCGGACGATTGGATTTGTTGGCACCTGGCTGACCAGCATTTTGACGTGGGCCACGCTCATTGCGGTCACCACGCTCAGTACGTTCGGTGCGCTCACCACGATCCGGGCGCTCTGCGCGATCAGTACGCTCACCACGGTCAGCGCGGACTGGGCGCTCAGCTTTTTCGCCCCGCTCTGTCCGCTCCACCCTTGGCGCACGTTCTGTGCGGGGCGGGCGTTCTGTGCGAGGTGCGCGTTCGCTGCGCTCAGCAACTTGCTCAGTGCGCACCACAGGCTCGACAACTACAGGAGTTTCCGGCACAACAACTACTTGATCCGCAACAACATCTGCAATCTTAGCCTTGCTACGGCTGGCGCGTGGCGCTGCCCCAGGTTCTTTAGGAGTACGCGGCGCGCGCGGGGCACGTGCTTTTTTAACTGGCGCTTCTTCAGCATCAACGGCTGATACTGTCACTGCTACAGTTGCCATTGCTGCTTCTGTAGCCCCTGCTGATTGCTCTGCATTCTCTTGCTTAGGCTTGGATCGGCTTACACCAGTACGCGGGGCACGCGGAGCGCGCTTTACCGGTTTTGCGTCATCACCACCAGCAGGGCCATTATCATTTGCGCCCGCACCATCAGCTTGGTCAGCATTCACATCTTCAGGATTCATTGGATTCATTCTTCAGTTCTATTGGAGGCAACTGACTCGCTGCAGCGCCCGGTACACTATCCGGTGCCGCAGTATCGGCTACCTGATCACTCAATTGCGTGACAGGTTGAGAATCTCCCCCAACCTCACTTATTTCTTCAGTTACTTCTCTTGTTATCTCTTCTGATACTTCTACAATTTTTGCTTCGCTTGCAATTTCAGCCTGCACTTCTGCGTCGACTTCTGCAATCTCTTCTGCGTTCATCACAGCATCAATTTCAGCGCTAACTTCCTCTTGCAACCCTTGCTCAGACTCAACTTCCATATCTTGCACGGCCTCTATCTGTTGCTGCTGCAGTTGCTGAACATCTTGCATCGCAGGCTCCGCATCAGAAACCACCAGCATTTCAGCATCAGGAGCAGGCTCGCCATAGGCGACAGGCTCCAATGCCAATGCATCTGCCTCAACAGCAGCAAACATGCCACCACCCAGAGCCGCCAGTTCAGGAACCAGCTCTTCTTCGGCATCCCGCTTCACCTGCTGCAGAGGCGGCAACTGGTCCAGCGAAGACAAACCCAGGTCATCCAAAAAATGCTTGGTTGTAGCAAACAATGATGGCCGTCCCGGCACATCCCGGTGGCCTATACTCTCTATCCAGCCACGGTCTTCCAGGGTCTTGATCATCTGCGACGCCACGGTCACACCACGAATTTCTTCTATGTCGCCGCGTGTTACCGGTTGACGATAAGCAATAATCGCCAGGGTTTCCAGCGTTGCTCTTGAATACTTTGGTGGTTTTTCCGGGTTCAACCTATCTATATAGGCGCGCATTTCTGGCTTGCTTTGAAAACGCCAGCCTGTCGACAAAGCAACCAATTCTATACCCTTGTCGGACCAGTCCTGGCGCAAACCTTCAAGCATCAGTTTGATGGTATCCGCGCCGACCACATCACCTTGATCATCCGCATCCTGGAACAGCTTTTTCATGGTATTGACTGTTAGCGGCTCTGGCGCGCATAACAAGGCTGTTTCGAGGACTCGCTTTGCCTCAGCAGTATTCATGCAATATTAAAGTACACGGGTTTATTTTATTTAGTTGATGTCATGCAGCAAGGCAACTGATACACCAGTTACCATCTTTGCCATTACTCACACCAGTATTGTATTAAATTTGTTGCCACCAATCTGGTAGCAACGCCCTTCATGCGGGCGGCTGGGACTGCATGGAGCGCGCAAAGAACTTAGCAGCGCACAATCCCTAAAATTAGTAGACACTGGATTGTAGTCCAGAAATTAGCAGACGATCAAAAAATATCGTCAATAACCAATAAAAAAGCCACGCTGAAACGTGGCTTTTCTCAATAATTCTGTCTGCAATGGAGTGAATAACGCGCATTAGCTGCGCACACCTCAAAATCTGCACCTAACCCGGAAAGCCAACCACAAGCCTTCCAACAACATTCTGCATATGACTGCAAGGGAGCGAGATTACCACGCATTCAGGAAGTTTGCACGGAAAATCTGGGCAAGCTTAGCTACAATAAAATTAACCTACGATTACATTGCAATTAATTTAACCATCAAACTTTAATCAGACTGCCGCGTATAACTCACAGTCAGCATTTCCCACTGGTGCCCATCAGGCTCATTCCAGTAAATCATATTCCCGCCATAATCGGTATTGATTTGCATATCCATGGGCCCGCGCACAAAACTGCGATAAGGGATGTCGGCAGCCTTGATACGCCCCAGTATTTCATCAAACTGCTGCTGGTTGACCCGAAAGCAAAAGTGATAGACAGAGAAATCTTCATCAGTCTGGATAAAATCCAGCGTCAAGCCCTCATTCACGAACACCGGCGCAAGTGGCCCCAAAGCCGTTGGCGCCCAGGGCACACCCAGCAAATCGCCAACCGCTTTGCCGAAGCCAGCTTGTCATGTGAAGGGACTATCGTGTGATCCAGCTCAATACTCATGGCATCTCTCCTTGCTAAGCTAAATTCAGACTTTGCAATAATAGCTTTCATTTTACTCACTTTTACTGCATGTGCCTCGCAAGGGAAGCCACCCTTTTTCAATCCAGCAAAAATCACTGACAAAGCTTGCCCCGACACCACAAATTTGCAATAAGTACACAATCAGCTTAGAGTAAAGTATCGCAATCCAAACCACCTGACCAGGAATGGATGTATGAATCAGACTATAGCAGCAGGCATGCAAACACTCAAAAAGCCTTTTGAGGGCACCTCGACTGCCATCGTCAACAGCAATGATGGCAACAAGATTCAACTGGCAGAAACTCTGCACAAGGGACAAAATCAGTCGCTGGAAATGATCGCCAAAGGTGCAGCACTGGCAGACATACTGTCTCATCTCATGCTATTGATAGAATCGCAGTCGCAAGGGGTGTATTGGCTGGCAGAGCGCACCAGCGACTTTTCCACCACCTATGCCAAAGGCCTGAAGCGCAGCACCCTGGAAAAATACATGGCCGACGCCAGGGAAGCCAGCCTGATCCTGCAACGCAACCTGCAACGCGCTGCGGACCTGGTCAGCAGCTTCAAACAAATCGCCGTTGACCACACCACCGCTGACATGCAAGAGTTTTCGGTCGCAGAACTGATCACAGAAATCAGCCAGACATTCAGCACGCCCATGAGGCAACAATCCATACAACTGACGTGCGACATTGCCGACCACATGCACATAACCAGCCTACCCGCCCTGCTAGGCCAGGCCGTGCAAAACCTGCTAAGCAACTGCATGGCACATGCATTCGAAGGCAGAGACAAAGGCAGACAGCAGCACAGAAATCAGCATCACAGACGACGGCACAGGCATACCACCTCACAACCTGCCCCGCATCTTCGACCCTTTTTTCACCAGCAAACTAGGCGCAGGCAGCTCTGGCCTGAGCCTGTACATCGTACACAATATCGTGTGCGGGGTTTTGAATGGGAAGATAGAGGTGGAAAGCGTCATAGGTAGCGGAACCACATTCAGGATTGTTTTGCCGTCGACCTTGCAAAGTGAGGTTTTTGGCTAAGAATACTGAGACAAGAATTATCCTTAACGGATATTTGCGCCAAAGACGTTTTATTGTGAACTTCAACAATCACAACTCCATTGATATCCGCCTTAATCTAGACATAACAGACCGCGTCATCATCAAATAGACAGGCACTCTGCTTGGCATCGTCCATGCAGGCGATTCACCGCCAAGCCAGCCCCCTCCCCTACGCTTAATAGAGCATGCAACCCGCAGCTTAAAATTTGCGTTTTAAAATATCAATTTATTAATTGATTAAATATAAATAATGGTGTATTTTACATCATAGCTTATACATCCCTGAGCTTTGTCATTGAGTCCAGCCAAATATCGTATTGGTGGGATTTGCATCTTGGTATTAGTGGAGCCTCCCACCCCTCAGGCTCCAGTAATTGCTTCAAGAAAATTGAAATTAAACGTTTCGTTCTCTATTTGACGCACGATTAAACTTGAGAAGCCATGTCAAATACTAGCTTACCCGGCGTTGTCCAAAGCGCGCCCAGCACTTCCCTGGTCATTGAAGCAGATATTGTTATTACTGTCGGCGGCAGCACAGTTGTTTTTCTCGATAGTGCGCAAAGAACGATCTGCCATTCCAGTATTGTTGGCCATCTCAAAGCATGGTCACCCTCGGCGGCGAGTGGACTGTTACAGCCTACTCGATGGCGCAGTCCTATGTCAGTGAACCTGTGAACGGTATTGGCATTATCAAAGCTCTGAGCTGCATCAACGCCGGTGACGGTGTACCACAGTATTTGATTCTTTCCTGAATTATCAATAAGTAGCAGTTTGACCGTTGGTTGGGGGCATATTGCACCGTCTCATGTCAGATTGGACATGCAGTCTATGGATGCTGTTTTTGATACTTTTTTTGATGCTCTTTTAGACGTTTTTTTTTGACGTATTTTTGCATCAAGGCCGCTAAGCCCTTTGTTGGATATACGGCATTTGCACAAATGGTTATGCGGGAGGATGTCTTCCGTCAGAAATGCCAACAAGCTTCTCTATAACAAAGAATGGAATGTTTATGAAAAAAATCATCCCGCAGTGCCGCCTTTCAGCAAGCTTAATAAGCTCGATAAGCTCGGCTGCTGTCATTGCAATTGCTGCCATCGGCATCATCACTGCACTTCCCTCAATCGCTCTGGCACAACAGAGCCCGGCTTCAAGTACCAGTACCATAAGCTGCAATGCCAGTTCCACGTGGGTCAGCAACCCGTCCTTGCCGGGCGACGTGCAGAATACTGATAATTGCAGTTTCCAGCAGTATATGTGGCAGGCCATGCTGTATTTGGTGCAGCCGGTAGCAACAGGCAGTAAGGTTTTGCAATTTAAAACCTTTATGCCTAGTTATGGCATTTTTGTTGATCCGGGCAAGACGCCGACCGCATGGGGAAAAGTACCCAAACCGACGTATTGCAAAGGACCATCCACCTTAAAACAGAGCTTAAAACAGAACTATGTTTTTTCTAATCTGACCTTGCAGGCGGGAGTTGGGCAACCATTGATCGACAAATCGCTGAACCGGGTTTTTTACGGCGTATCGGTGAATAAACCGAGCTATGACTTCATCACCGGTTGCGGTTTGTACCAGGCGCAGTGCAGTTTGACTCTTGCGCCAGATCTGGTTGATCCGCCTGGTTACAAGGTAGTGGATATTCCAGGCTTGTACCCGGATCTGGAGTTCCCCACCGGCGCAATGCAATTGAAAACCGCATGGAAAATTTTGACGCCCGATGAAATGGCAGGCAAGACCTTTTATAGCACGAAGGGTTCAGTTAAGTCACCCGACAAGAACTGCATGGAAAATGTGGATCTGGGTCTGGTGGGCATGCATATCGTGAGCAAGACACCGACCCAACCAGAGTTTATCTGGGGTACCTTTGAACACCGTAATAACGCTCCGTATTGTTCCACGACCGATGCCAAACCCCCTCTGGGCGGAAACTGGACTTTTTATAATCCCAACTGCACTGGTGGCAACTGCACCCCCAATCATTATGCCGAAGGTAAGGCCACCCAGGTTTGCACCATGCACCCTTGGGGCGACCCGACCATTGGCACCATGCCCAATAATTTGAATTGTAGCTCCACTCCGCCGCCTGGCTATATTTGCGACCCGGATACCCAAAAGTTTGTCATACAGCCCAGCACCGCCAATTTGCAGGCATTGGATATATCAGTGCAAAAAATGCTGGCGGCATTGCCTGCAGGTGACGCGAATAAATTGTGGGCCAATTATTCACTGGTCGGCAATGTATGGACAGCCAGGGGGACCTTGCCACCGTCGATGCAGGTGCAGGTCGGGTCCTTGTCGGGCTCAAACAATAGCATGGAAACCTATGTGCAGAATGGTGTCTCCAATATTCAAAATCCCTACAATTGCTTCAGTTGCCATAACCAGGATGGCAAGAGTAAAGGCCAATCACTGAGTGAGGCAATCAAAGTCCAGTTGCCGCCAGCCGGACTCTCTCACATCTTCAATTTACTGAATCTGAAAACCAAAGGTTGCAGCACAGGCGTGCTGCCAAGCAACGCAATGTGCGCCGCCAACGGTGGCCCTAGAAAATAAAAACCGTTTGCAAAAAAAGAGGAATTGACATGAGCTATTTGACATATCCAAGATTGCACTTTAGCGGTGGCTTTTTGGCTGACCCAAGCACGGTGAACAACACACCGGACAACTATACCGATGCGAATGATGACATCGCAAAGTTGCAGCTTTACTGGAATCCGAACGGCACCGGAATTTTTGATTTTCAAAGCTGTCTTGTCACCAAGGTAGTCTATGGTCCCGGCGATGAAACTACCGACCCCGCTGTTGATCCAGTGATTGGGCAACCAGTCAATGCCGTGTATGCGATGGCAGCACCGAAGCTGGTTGACCTCGACCCGGATCAGCAAAATACCAGCGAAATATGGGGACTGAGCTTGCAAGTGGCTGGCATTAGCGCCAACCCGGCATCGATCAGCGATTTTGTCCGCGGTGATTATGTCGCTGGCTCGTATAACGCGGTCTGGGCGCAGGCCATCAACGGCCCACGAAGCTCAGGCAGTGGTTGCGGCGTATATCAATCAAGCTTGACCAATTTGAGCTGGACGACTGCGGCAAAACCACAGTCTAAATTTCTCAGTCTGCTCCAGCAACAATCACCACAACAATTGAGCGTCAATTTTGTGGTGAATGCGCATAACAATGCGCCAGTGATCTATTTGTTCAATACGGATACCTTGCAGGCATTGGTGAAAAAAGGCGTACCCGCCAATATCGTTGACAAATTACTGCCCATGACCCGATATTTCATGAACCTCGGTAGTAATGGCTTACCTGCCAAGCTGGGCCAGGTTCCGACTGAATCGTATGTCAATAATCGGCTCACTATTTTGTTAGGGCAAGCCGACGCCGATACCTATCGCGCCACTATCCAGGCAACGACCCTGGCACCGCCACCGTCGCCAGTGCCACCGCCGAACATCAATACTACGTTTCCAACCGGCTTGTTAACTGGCACGATAGGGCCGCAGGCTACGGCGACCCCTGTGTTTTATACGCCATCACGCATGATGGCGCCAATTGCGCTGCCCAATAGCAATACCCAATGTAATTTTGCCCCGTTCTGCACGCAGGTGCTGAGCGATAGCAAGGATAGCAAGGAAGTATTGATCACCGTTAATCTGGGCAACACGCTCGCCACCGATAAGCCCGGTTATAACGACCCAGCGCAGGGTTTCGGGGTTGCCTTGTATGCGTTGGGCGATCTGTTTTTGGTCTATTTTGATCAAAGTCAGGAGACGGGCATTAGTTTGAACAATGCTGTTGCTATCGCCGCTTTGCCAAACGACCCGACCCAGATGGCAGAGTTGATGACAGTGAGCGGTGGCATTCTGACGGTGAAAGTCAATCCTGCCTTACTGCCACCTGGCTTGACTGTGCAGCAGGCGGAACAGGGGGTACTGACGATGCCCTTGGGTCTAGTGGGAAAAAATACATTTTTTCAAATTATCTGGCTGGCAGAAAATATCCATGGCTATAATTTGCGGGCCGATCAGTTTGTTTTCAGGATGAACCCCGGTATTACGTCGGGAGCTAACGGCGAAACGGCGCTGGTTCGCTTATATGCCACCAAGTTTGGGCAACCTGCGGCCAATATCGGCCTCCAGGCAACGCTGATGTCGCCGGAAGATTCCGTGAAATACACTAGCAATACCATGGGTACTGGCGGCACTTCTGGATTGAAAAACATCGCGATACCGCAAAGTGCCTTGTCTTTCAGCGCTGCGCCTGTGTTGACCAATGCGCAAGGCATGGCCGAATTGAAAATCGTTGGCACTGACCCTGGTTTTCCGCGCGCCAGTCAAAACGTCGATGGGCAAATTTACTTTGTGCGCTACAATTTTGCCGATCAGACTATCGCGCAAAGTTACACCCAGCATCCCGACGATTTGATTAGTATCCTGCTGTTTAGCCAGCAGACCTTCCCCGATAGCCCGACTTGGGATAATTGCATCCAATTCATTCTGCCGCAGTATGCCAAGCTGTATCCGATCATGGGCCGTTTCAAGCTGGACGACTATGCGACGGTGGTTCAATATGCCGAACCTATCCGCACGGTGCTTGCCAAACCAATGGATGATGCCTTGCATATGCCGGTAATCCGGGATTTATCGATTCAGCGCACGCAAATCATCCTGAAGTGGTTTGACAACAAGACGCCGAAATAAGGCATTATCCAAGCTATACCAAGCTTAAACATCTGCGCACAAGGCTCTCGAGGCTATAGGTTTCGAGAGCCTGCCCGACGATCTCGCCAACTCATGCCTGCGCATAGCGCAGCATATTTGCACGTATGTTGTGATTGCCTTGCGTAGAGGTTATATTCCCATGCCTCACAAAAAAAATCATGCCTCCATGTGCTGTTACCTTGAATCCCCTGCAAGCTTCGCCGATCAGCTACACCATTGTCCGTCGTTTCTGCGCATTCTTGCCCGGCGAGCCGGAAGCTGAATACAACGCGCTTGAGACCGAGTCCATGATTTACCGTCTCAGACCAGATCCGAAATTTCAAGATGATGCAAAAGTGCGGCTTCCAAGCCGCAATCAAAAGCAGATCACCTGCCTTGTTCATTTCATCGAATGGCTACAAAATCATCCTCGCTGGAATGAATATTGTCCGGACAATGTAGACAGCGCATTAAAGTTTGTACGCTCATCGCAATAGTTAAAGGCATCGTTTCAGATACTCTAGCTTCAACCTACCCCATTAAACCCAACCCGTTCACACACGCATGAATGCACATGATCTGCTGAGCTCCATAAGCTGTGTAGATGCAAATAGCCCCGCATATTCGCAGACATGACCCGGAGTTAATTATCGGTTCTTTGACGCTCGACATACGTGCGATTGTCCTGCACTGATCGCCCCCCAGTTCAGCCTTGCGTCAGACTTTTTCCTCGCAATGCTGACGACCACACCATAGGCCTCAACCATAAACGAGTTTCAAAAATTCTGGCAAATCCCCACGCAAACCCGAGCGACAAGATAGTTCCCGCGACGCTGAGCAAAATGAAATGCAGGTGCTGCAAATTTGTAGGCAAATGCATTTCTTCGATGTAGTGGTGGACTGTTGCAAAAATAGGGATATGAACAAGGTAAAGCGAATAAGAAAATTTTCCCATGCCTGTGAGTAGCTTTTGCTCAAGAAATCTCCTGAGCCAATTCCTCGTAGAAGTTCTTGCCAACCCTGCCAGACACACAGCAACCACGACCGCAAAACTGGTATCTATCACCTTGGTCCTATCAAAGAATGCTCCAGCACTTTTTGCATCAAAAATGGAGAATTTCTGAAGCAAGTACAAGAAGTAGACGAAGAATAACCCGCCGACAACGGAAAATATCAAGCCTCTTTTTTGCACCTTGTATTGCGATTGCTGCCCATAAACCACCCAGGCGGCAAAGATTCCCATTGCAAACAAAAAAATAAAATACGGCGGATGGAGGATGGATATTTGATTCTCATGAAAAAAAACTGGTGGATGCTCAGCAAACCAGGTAAGCCCCCAGGCGACAATGGTAGCCAAAATCAGAAACGTCGATGCACCGAACCGGCGCAAAATCAGTATCAGCACAGGAAAAAGCATATACAGATGCCATTCAGTTGCAATACTCCAGAATGGTCCATTAATCGTATTCAGTTGCGGAAAAAAATCTTGCATCAAACTGAAATTCACAGCAAGAACTTGCCATGAAATTGTTGGAGTCAGTCCAGATGCATTACGTGCCCACGTGGCTATAGGGAAAAAATAATTTACAATCAAGATCAGAATCAAAGTAGCGAGATAAGGAGGCAAAATCCTGAGCGCTCTTGATTGCAAAAATTCGCGGGATGACACTCTTAAGCTAATGCCATTCTGGACAACTGGCAAAGCCAGGCAAAATCCTGATAACACCAAAAATACGACGACGGCCAAATGCAAATACAGGAGGACGTTTAAGGGCTTCATCAAAGAATTAGTATGATTTAACCAGCCATATGCAAATAAATGTGAATGCCCCAGCATCACCCACAAAGCTGCCAGCGCACGCATACCGTCGAGAAATGGTAAATGTATTCGATTAACAGATATCGCAGGGCTTTCAGGAATTATGCTTTTTGTTGATGTCATATTAGGTATAAATTGTTTTTGCCGGAAAATGTCGGCCTGGCCCTAGTCAGCAAGATGTTCCTCGCTTGTGCCGTCTGGCCACAATTGCGGTCTTAACGTCAGCCAGGCTGCTTGATGCAAAGAATTACAAGGAATTGGCATAATGATTTAACACCCGTCAAAATTCATGTCTATTTTTGAAAACTACTGCATGGCGTAAGTAGCAATCCACGCAGGTATTTCCAGCAGCAAGAATGATAGTCTCGCAGCGCAAAGCAAAAAGCCCTTGATCATTTCTAATCAAGGGCTTGAATACTTGGTTGCGGGGGCAGGATTTGAACCTACGACCTTCGGGTTATGAGCCCGACGAGCTGCCAGACTGCTCCACCCCGCGCCTGAAGAATGAAACTATACATGATTTTGCTGCTCCGCGCAATTCTTTTATGGGAATAGGACTTTTGCCGCACTTTTGCGGACAGGTGTTACACTTTACAGATTCGCCAATTTTGACTCTTTTTGCCCATGAAATTCTGTTCTGAATGCGCGTCCCCGGTGGTCTTGCAAATCCCTGTTGATGATACCCGCGAGCGTTTTGTTTGCCCGGCTTGCAGCACTATCCATTATCAAAACCCGAAGATGGTGGTGGGATCTATTCCCGTCTGGGAAGAAGATGGTGTCACCAAGATATTATTGTGCAAGCGGGCAATAGAACCGCGCCTGGGCTTCTGGACCTTGCCTGCAGGTTTCATGGAAAATTATGAGACCACGGCGCAGGCTGCGCAACGTGAGACTGAAGAAGAAGCTGGTGCGAACATCAAGTTGCATGAGCTGTTCTCTATATTGAACGTACCGCATGTACATCAGGTGCATTTGTTTTACCGCGCTACCTTACTGGATTTGAATTACGCAGCGGGAGTTGAGAGCCTGGAAGTGGCATTATTCACTGAAGAGCAAATCCCCTGGAATGACATCGCCTTCCCTACCATAAGCCATACACTGAAGTTTTTCTTTGAAGACCTGGCGAAGGTCAAGGATGGCGGACGCTTTAAGATGCATGAGCATGATATTTTCAAGCCCATGCTGCATGATTGAAATGAAACTGGCTGGGCTTGCATCAAAAAAATGGGCGACATTTTCAATCGCCCATTTTTTTCGTCGTTCTTTTCGTCATTACCAACTGGTTTCGCGTTCTGCAGTCGATGAGATTTTGTGTATAGCCAAATCTGCTCCATCAAATTCTTCTTCAGGCTCCAGGCGTATGCCTATGAGTTTTTTCAGGCTGGCGTAGATGATATAGCCGCCGACAAAGGCTATTGCAACACCCATGGTGGTGCCCAGCAATTGCGACATGAAACTGACGCCACCAAGGCCACCCAAAGACTTTAATCCAAAGATACCGACTGCTATGCCACCCCAGGCACCGCACAGGCCATGCAGGGGCCAGACGCCCAATACATCATCGACCTTCCATTTATTTTGTGTCCAGGTAAACATCCAGACAAAAATGGCACCGGCTATCCCACCAGTAACTAAAGCACCCAAGGGATGCATGAGGTCAGAACCGGCACAAACTGCAACCAGGCCAGCCAGGGGGCCGTTGTAGACGAAACCTGGGTCATTCTTGCCGAGGAGGAAGGCAACCAGCGTACCGCCTACCATGGCCATCAGCGAATTCATGGCGACCAGGCCATTCATCTTGTCCATGGTTTGTGCGCTCATGACGTTGAAGCCAAACCAGCCTACAGTAAGTATCCAGGCACCCAGCGCCAGGAAAGGAATGCTGGATGGTGGGTGGGCTGCAATTGCGCCGTTTTTCATATAGCGACCACGGCGTGCGCCCAGCAGCAAAACGGCGGGCAAGGCGACCCAGCCGCCAAAGGCATGTACGACGACGGAGCCGGCAAAGTCGTGAAACTCTTCAGAGAACATCGCCTTCAACCATGCCTGTATGCCAAAACGCTGGTTCCAGGCTATGCCTTCAAAGAAGGGATACAAGACACCCACAAGCAAGGCTGTGGCGATCAGTTGCGGGTGAAATTTTGCCCGCTCGGCAATCCCGCCTGAGATAATGGCGGGAATGGCAGCGGCAAAGGTCAGCAAGAAAAAGAACTTGACCATTTCAAAGCCATTTTTGGCAACCAGCACCTCAGCACCAGAATAAAACTGTACGCCGTAAGCGATGGTATACCCGATAAAGAAGTAGGCGATGGTGGATACGGCAAAGTCAACCAGTATCTTGACCAGGGCATTGACCTGGTTTTTTTTGCGCACGGTGCCTAATTCTAAAAACGCAAAACCGGCATGCATTGCTAGTATCATGATTGCGCCCAGCAAGATAAACAAAGCGTCCGCGCTGCTATTTTGTGCATTCATGCGAAATGTCTCCCAATATAAGTGCAAATTTTAATCAAAGATGCACTAATAAAGCAAAATGCATTCCAATTTAGTGCAATTGATAAGTGATTGATTTAATGCGATTTTTTAAAAATGATTATTTGATGAATAAGTTTGACGCACTAAGAAATGGCGTTTTCTTGGTGCAAGCTTTGATGGGGGCTGCGTGATCCCCTGGCTGGAAACTGACAGTCCCTTCCCCCACCCCAGCACCGCGCTGACAGAAAAAGATGGGGCTGCGGGCTTGCTGGCAGCAGGCGCTGATTTGTCAGCAGAGCGTCTGCTATATGCATACAAGAATGGCATCTTCCCCTGGTTTTCTGATGGGCAACCTATCTTGTGGTGGTCTACCGACCCGCGCATGGTCTTGCAGGTGCAGGATTTCAAATTGTCGCTCAGTCTGAAGAAGCGCCTGCGCCAGGTCAGCAAAGACCCGCGCTGGGTAGTGCGCTTTGATACTGCCTTTGAAGATGTCATGCGCGCCTGTGCTGCGCCACGCGGGGAAGAGCATGGCACCTGGATTTCTGAAGATATCGTCGCGGGTTATTGTGACTTGCATAAGCTGGGATATGCCCATTCCACAGAAGTATGGCTGGATGGAGAGCTGGTGGGTGGTGCCTATGGTGTTTGCATAGGCCGCATGTTTTATGGTGAATCGATGTTTGCAAGGGTCACGGATGCATCCAAAATAGCCTTGGCACACTTGGTATTTTTCTTGCGTGAACATGGGGTGAAAATGTTAGACTGCCAGCAAGAGACGGCACATTTGGCATCTCTGGGCGCAAAAGCGATCAGCAGAACCGAATTTTTGCGCTGGGTGGAACATGCCAGTGCCTTGCCAGCGATTAGCAATTGGACCATAGCCAACAAGATCAGCCCGTGACCCAGCTTAACGAACTCCCCTTCGCCAGCATACAGTTTTATGCAACAGCGCCCTACCCTTGCAGTTATCTGGAAGGTTTGCAGGCGCGTTCGCAAGTGGCAACGCCTGCACATCTGATTAATGCCGATGCCTATTCAGAGCTGGTGAAGAGTGGTTTCCGTCGTAGCGGCATTTTCATTTACCGACCGCATTGCGATAACTGCCAGGCTTGCACACCGGTACGCGTGCGCGTCAATGAATTTGAAACCAACCGCAGCCAGCGCCGGGCCTGGAAAAAACATGGCAACTTGCATGCACGCGTCAGCAGCTTGAGTTATGTGCATGAACACTATGAGCTATATCAGCGCTATCAGGGTGAGCGCCACTCTGGCGGCGGCATGGACAATGACAGCCGCGACCAGTATGCGCAATTCTTGCTGCAAAGCCGGGTGAATACCCGCCTGGTTGAATTCAGGGACGATAAAGATGTCTTGCGCATGGTCAGCATTATTGATGTCCTGACAGATGGCTTGTCGTCGGTATATACCTTTTATGACCCGGATGATGCTACTGCGTCGTATGGTACTTACAATGTCTTGTGGCAGTTAGAGCAAACGCGCTTGTTGAAGCTACCCTATGTCTATCTGGGTTACTGGATAGCTGCCAGCCCCAAGATGGCTTACAAGACCAATTTCCGCCCCCTTGATGCCTTGATGCAGGGGCGCTGGCAGACTTTGCGGGAGCTGTGAAGCCTCCCTTCTCGCCTGCCGATCAATTTTTATTTTCAACTTTTCTTCTTCATACATTTACATGCCAGCGAAACTTCTTTATTCCCTGATCCGCCCTGCCCTGTTTGCCATGGATCCGGAAAATGCCCATCACCTGACTTTACCTGCACTGCAGCGTGTCAACAAACTGGGTATGGGTGGTTTGCTAGCCAAAAAGCCAGCAGAGGATGCCCGCACTGTCATGGGTGTGCGCTTTCCTAATCCGGTTGGTCTGGCCGCTGGCCTGGACAAGGATGGTGCGTATATTGATGGTCTGGCTGCAATTGGTTTTGGCTCCATAGAAATTGGCACGGTCACGCCACGTGCGCAGGCTGGCAACCCCAAGCCACGCATGTTCCGCCTGCCGCAGGCAGATGCGATTATCAACCGCATGGGCTTTAATAATGGCGGCGTCGATGCCTTTGTGAAAAACGTGCAGGCATCACGCTTTTACCAGGACAAACAAGGTGTGTTGGGCCTGAACATAGGCAAGAATGCAGATACTCCAATAGAACGCGCTGCCGAAGATTATCTGCATTGCCTGACCAAGGTTTATCCTTATGCCAGTTATGTGACGGTGAATATCTCTTCCCCTAACACCAAGAACCTGCGCCAGTTGCAAGGTGCGACTGAGCTTGATGCTTTGCTATTGCAACTGAAGGAAGCGCAGCAAAAGCTGGCCGACGAACACAAGCGTTATGTCCCCATTGCACTGAAGATTGCCCCTGATATTGATGCAGAACAAATCAAGACCATAGGTGAAGCCTTGTTGCGTCACAAGATAGATGGTGTCATTGCCACCAATACCACCATCACCCGCGATGCCGTACAGGGCTTGCCGCATGCAGAAGAAACGGGCGGATTGTCTGGCAAACCCGTGTTTGAATTATCGAACCGCGTGATCCGTGCCCTGAAAGCCGAACTAGGCAACGAAATACCTATCATCGGCGTGGGCGGGATTTTCTCAGGTGCCGATGCCATGGCCAAAATGCAGTCAGGTGCGGCACTGGTGCAAGTGTATTCCGGCCTGATCTATCAAGGCCCCGCATTGGTAAAAGACTGCGCAGATGCTTTGCGCGGACAAAAATAATTTATCCTTGTCATCATGAAGAATATTTTACTTGGCAATAGCCAGTTGAATGTATCCACCATCTGCCTGGGCACCATGACTTTTGGTGAACAGAATACTGAGGCGGAAGCGCATGAGCAGCTTGATTATGCGCTGGAGCGCGGCATCAATTTTATCGACACGGCAGAAATGTACCCTGTCATGCCGCGTGCGGCTACGCAAGGCAAGACCGAACAATACATTGGTAGCTGGATAAAAAAATCCGGCAAGCGCGGCGAGATTGTGCTGGCAACCAAAGTTGCAGGCCCCTCTCGTGGCATGGGCTGGATACGCAACGGCGAAAATGATTTGAATGAAAAAAATATTCGCGCCGCCGTCGAAACCAGCTTGCAACGTCTGCAAACAGATTACATCGACCTGTATCAATTGCACTGGCCCAGCCGCAACGCCCCCATCTTTGGACAAAAACAATTTGATCCAGCCTTGGAAAGACCCTGCACAGATATTGCCGAGACAGTTTCAGTATTGAATGCCCTGGTCAAGGAAGGCAAGATACGCGCCTTTGGCGTATCGAATGAAACATCCTGGGGTGTCAGCGAATTTATCAAGCAGGCAGAACTGCAAGGCACCGCACGCATCGCCAGCATACAAAATGCTTATAGCCTGGTGAACCGCGCATTTGAACAGGGGCTGGATGAGACCTGTTTCCGCGAAAACGTAGGCTTGCTGGCGTATAGCCCACTGGCATTCGGACAGCTTACCGCCAAATATATTGATGATGCAAAAGCTCATGGCCGCCTGACGATATTCCCGCCGACCTGGAGCCCGCGCTATATGCGTCCCAGCGTATTTGAGGCCAGCAAAGCCTATGCAGCACTGGCGCGTGAACACGGGTTGACGCCAGCGCAACTGGCACTGGCCTGGTGTTATTCACGCAGTTTTGTCGCCAGCACCATCATCGGGGCTACCAACCTGACCCAGTTAAGAGAGAATATTGACGCGCTGGAAGTTGGTCTCAACGACGACCTCTTACAAGGAATCAACCGCATCCATGAAGAACTGAGCAACCCAGGTCAGTAATGCTATCGTGATTGGAACTTAAGAAAATAGCCATTCCGGCAAGAAGTATTTACATGACATACAATGCAAGCGCAATTGCAGCAAATGCCTATTGATCCTTTTACCGGAGAACCGAGATGTCCCAATTGCGTATTACTATTCTCAAGCTATGCGTCTGCATCCTGCTGATTATGGGATTGCTGATGATCTTTTCGCACAGCGCCTTCCCCGATACTTCCTTGTTGACCATGGCATTATATTCTGCCGCTTTCATGATCTTTGTTCTTGCCATTGGATTTACAAGTGTCTTCATCACGGGTGAATTCAAGCAATGGAGCCTCAATAATGGCGCAACCGATACTGGCTGGCTTTGGTTCAATGCCGAGCCGCCTGGCTTGGAGGCAATGAGAAACGGCATTGATATCGCTACCTTATCAGCAAAAGCAAAGCAATCCACAGACAACACCTGACACACCGAGCACAGGCCCAAATTTCACAGGGTCGCGCTCAAGGTTTGCGACTTACTTTTGCGGACGTACGGGCAATGGCACATTGCACAGATCTATATGGCCCGCTGGCACCTTGTACCAGTCGCCGCCACGGTTTCGTTGCGCATCGACGATAGACTTGAATGTGACTGTATCAGTGCGTATGATTTCCAGCTTGCTTCGTTCAGCTTCTGGCACATCGACGGCCACTTTCATGGCCTTTATGGGCGTACGTTCATCGGCTTTTTCATAAAAGCCCAATGGGCCAGTGCCCCGTGGCAGGGTCGTTAACAACTCCATGCCTTGCATGACTCGTCCAACGACGGTGATATTTCTGTCCAGCTGCCTTGGTGCATGGCCGGTTACCACATACAAGGATGTGCCATCACCACTATTCGCTTCAGTGCCGCGAGCAACGCCTACAGTGGCGTAACAATGGGCTAGCCAGGCAGTACCCGCCTTGGGGTCACGTCCGGCAGGAAAGCCATTCGCATGCCCGGCTTGGGGCGCATAGCCATCAACATCAGGTAGCCGAGTGAATGGCAGATTGGAGGCATATTTGACAGTAAATTCGCCATCAAGTTTGCGCTTGGCAGTTTTCACCTTGCGTTTTTCATCAGGGTCAGCCCATTGTGCGACATAATTTTCTTGTGAGCGCACGATGGCCAATCCATCAAAATAACCCTCTCTCACCAATGCCTTGATGTTTTGCGCATGATTAGGGGAAAAATCTGGTGCCAACTCTATCACGACACGGCCTTTTGGCAATTCCAGATACAGAGTATTCTCAGGATTCAGAGGACGCCAGTCGGTTGCACTGGAGTTTTTGACGAGATCACCAAGATTGAACTTGGACGCCTGCGCTGCCTGGGCTGTGGCTGACAAAAGCAAACCTGCAGCCACACACGAGGCCAAGGATATTCCAGATGATATTGCAGTAAAACGAAAAGACATTATTTAACTCCATTAAAGTGGCACAAGCTCACAAAGTTAAGAACTGCTTCATTAGCAGGCATCAACAAGCAAAAAAAATCTGATAAGCAATTGCCGCGTCGGCAAGAATGGCAGACCTTACTCGAATGACATAGCTTTGTCCATATACCTTAAATATATCTACATAATTAAGTCAATCGTAGACAAGACTTTATTTATTGGTTTTTTTAATTTGTAATATTGCAAAAAGCTGGCAAATCCGGTACAACCTGTTTCAATCTTTTACATCAAGGAGTCCTTGTTTGAAACCTCAACTTCAAGCACCAACCGGTGCATTTGTAGGCGCATCCTGGGCAGCATTGTTTATAGGTGGAGGCACCTATCTTGCAGGCGTCTGGAATGCCGCGATGCAGTTAAATGAAAAAGGTTATTACTTCACCATACTGATGTACGGTTTATTTGCTGCCGTATCCCTGCAAAAATCAGTGCGCGACAAACTTGAAGGCATCCCCGTCACTGGTATTTATTTTGGCTTGTGCTGGTTGTCATTGGGTTTATCCATCCTGTTGCTGGGTGTAGGCTTATTCAATGCCACACTGGACTGGAGTGAAAAAGGCTTCTTTGCCATGTCATTCTTGCTGAGCCTGTTCGCTGCAGTTGCGGTACAGAAAAATATTCGTGACATCAATTTGCTCAAGCCAGATGGCGATACCATGCCCATGCATGATGAGTATGAAAAGAAGTGAGACTCATGCCGATGAGCAAGTCACAGACAAATTTGTGACCATCATATCTGCGTGACATTAAACAAAAGAGCCTGTATTTGAGCAAACAAATACAGGCTCTTTTTTATTGCCCAACAGAATTAGTCAACCATAAGCCAGCGACAAATGCCCGGCACGTACAGCTGCAGTGGATTTCACCTCTACACGCATGGCATTTTGCAATGAAGAAATAGAAGCACCAGCACGATATTGGAAGCTGACCTGCAATAGATCCCCCTCCTTCACGGTCACTGGCTGGGCCAGTGGAAGTGCCATATAGTGATTCAGCCAGTCTATGGTGGAAGAAGATTCCATCAGCACTGCCAGAATATTCTTGGTCACAAAACGCAAGGCGCTGACTGTGCCCGCTTTTTCCACTGTAAAACTGCCTTCCCATTTGATGTGCATGTCATTGGGCTGACTAAAATCGATAATGCTGTACAAGGCTGGTTGCGCCAGTTCGACGGTGTCAGCAGAAAATGCACCTGGTTGCTGGAATTGAATGATCGGTGCCTGGTAGCCAGAAAAATCATAGGTTTGTTGTAGTGGCTGCACTGCCATGACAACAGCTTCTGGAATGAACAATGGCAAGGGACCACCAAACTTTGCCACATAGCGTTTCTTAAAGTTTTCTATGACTTCTACCTGTTTTTCACGCAGCATAGCCACGTGTATCATTTCGCAAATAACGATGTCCACAGGTTCTGGTGGCAAGTATTCAAAAGCGTCTGCGTGTATGACTTCGACTTTATCACCGTAGCGATTCATGGCCAGCAAGCGACGCGCTTCATCGACCATATCAGGATTGAATTCTACGCAATAGACTTTGGCCGCAGCCTGCGCTGCAAACCAGGAAAGTACGCCAGTCCCACCACCCAACTCCAGGACTTTTGCTCCTTCAAATACCTGGCGTCGTATCGCCGCCTTGAAATTATCCATGCGATTCAAATCCATCAGCATATTGTGATGGTATTGCAGGGGGATAAACTGTCCGAGGTAGCAGCTCTCTGCCTCACGTTCTATCAACATGTTCACTCCTTCATTTCCTGGTTTCATCATGTGGCTGCCATCTGAAGTTTCAACAGGACAGTCAATTTTTTCGCCAACAACACGCAAATTTTCCAATTTGTCGAGCGCAGGGTCTAAGAAACTGATTATCCTTAGGTTATAAGGAAGTGAAACACGGAGGTGAATAAGGAATCTGCGTCAATTCTTGCTTATAGTAAAGAGTGACGCATGCAATATGTCCGCAAATTAACTTTATGCAAAGAAACGAATATACGCAATACTTGTTTTGAAAAACAAGTAACAAAATTTGAGAAGCAGGTCTGGGTTGAAGGAGTTTGATTGTGATCTATCTGACTTGCCTTGGCCGCTCGCAACGGGCATCCAGATAAGCTTGCGCCAATTGCTCCCATCCCTCGCCTGGCGAAGTCTGGGAACAAGTGACATGAGCATTGAGTTTACTACGCCATTTATACCAGGATGCTGGCTCGGCAGTACTCAGAGTGACAACTAATAACATGCTCAGCAACAAAAACTTTCTGAATATGCTCATGGTCATCACCCTCAACACTCTTTTTATCAATATAGCTCAAGGATACTACACTGCGGCTGATGCCCTGTAGCTGGCAAGTTCATCGATAGTCAGTATCACGATATCGTGCGTCACGGCATATTCTATGATTTGCCCACCTTTGGCCATACTGCCGTCCGGGTTCATCAATTCACACAATACAGCTGCTGGTGATAAGCCCGCCATGGTAGCCAGATCAACCGAGCCTTCTGTATGACCACGTCGACTGAGTACGCCGCCGGGTGCGGCACGCAAAGGGAAGACATGACCAGGGCGTGCCAAGTGCTCAGGCTGGGCATCAGGTGCGATAGCTGTCAGGATAGTGGTGACACGGTCAGCCGCAGAAACACCAGTCGTCACGCCTTGCTTGGCTTCTATCGATACCGTGAAAGCTGTGCCATAACGGCTTTCATTGTGGCTGACCATTGGCGGTAAATCGAGTTGCTGCAGCCTGTCATCTGTCAGGCACAGACAGACGATGCCACTGCAATCGCGGATCAGCCTGGCCATGGATTCGACCGTGATTTTTTCGGCGGCGACGATGAGGTCTGCCTCATTTTCCCTGTCAAAGTCATCCATAAGTAATACAGGACGGCCATTACGCAGGTCTGCCAAGGCCCTGGACAGGCGCTGATCAAAAGGACTAAGGGATAATAATTCCGGCTGAGCGGAAGTGGGGGATGGAACAGTGGTACTAGTATTACTAATAGTATTCAACATAATGAAACGCTCCGGCAAAAGTAAATGTGCAAAAGACGTTTCAGGGAGTAAAAAACGAATAGCCAAAGACGAACGCCCATGGTCTTCACCATAGGAGTTTAGTGTAAGGCGCATCTTCTCTCATCCGGACTATGACCGTCGGCCCTGGAATCACACCAGATCTGCTGACCTTGCAAACTGCTGCAAACTTACTGCAACCGTTTTTACTGCAAGCGCTCGCGGGCTTGTGCACGAAAATTACCAAAGCAATCCTGTGCATTTACCGCCGGTGGGGAATTACACCCCGCCCTGAAGACGTACAACCTGCCGAGTTATTCGGCAAATGAATTATACGCAAAAATAACATTACTGTTTGGGCAAGCTCAAAGCCCTTAAATCATTACCAGATTTCAAACAATACGATTTCTTTATGCCATAAGTATCATCAGGCTTGGTCTTTAGAATGAAAAAATACATCTCCGCAAATATTTCTTTATGCAGAAAACTTATATCCACAAAAGAATTGTTAAAAATATTGTCTGATTTAAATCGCATTTCTGCATAGCAACATCTATTCTTGTTTTCAAGGGCATTTCCAGCTTCTTCACACCAGCATATTTACGGATCAGAAATACAAATTCCTGTCATGGCACCATGATTGATAAAAAAACATCAAATGTGCAAGTTTTCTTGCATTAATTATATTTAAAATAATTTATTCTGATTTTACGAATTAAACTAAAGACAATATCAGTCCAGCGATTTTGCATATATCAATTACGTATATAAGCAAATGAATACTAAGTAGTTTGGAATAAAGCCTGAATTCATTACGATGCACTTACTTTGCGCGAGGCGATATGACGTTAACCTATATATTTTCGGGATTTGCAGTGGGCACCCTGGTCGGTTTGACCGGTGTAGGTGGTGGCTCGCTAATGACCCCCCTGCTTACTCTGATGTTTGGTGTATCACCAACAGTGGCGGTGGGCACCGATCTCGCCTTTGCATCGATTACCAAGGCCGCAGGTACTTTTACCCATAGATTGCGCGGCACGGTTGAATGGCATGTGGTGCGCTTGCTGTGTTACGGCGCCCTGCCAGCGGCTGTAGTTACCACCTTGTTCCTCAAGAATTTTGGTGCACTGGATAAAGAAATTGGCCAGATCATACGTTACTCCATTGCAATTTCTGTCTTGCTCACTGTGGTTGCCTTGCTGTTTAAAGGCAAGATGCTGAACTGGCTGAACAAGCATCCAGAAAAACAATTGCAAGGCAAAAAACTGGCGGCTGCTACGCTCATCTCTGGCGCAGTACTGGGAACGCTGGTGACCATTTCATCCATCGGCGCCGGTGCGATTGGTGCGACTTTGCTGGTCATGCTGTATCCACGCATGTCTGCCGCCCATATCGCCGGTACGGATATCGCCTATGCTGTACCTCTGACAGCCATTGCTGCTTTCGGCCACTGGTGGCTGGGTTCGATAGACTGGGTCTTGCTGGGCAGCCTGCTGATAGGTTCTTTGCCTGGTATTACTTTGGGCTCCCTGGCCGCCCGTGCCGTACCTGAGAAATTTTTACGTGGCCTGTTGGCAACCACCCTGACTTTGGTTGCTGCCAAGCTAGTTCTTTGAATCTGTTTGCAATCGCGTACTTACACACGCATTTTATGGGTAATTAAAGATGTATCGTTACGACCAGCACGATCACCAAATCATCAAGGAACGTATTGCACAATTCCGCGACCAGGTTAGCCGCCGACTCTCGAATGAATTGAGTGAGGATGAATTCCGTATTTTGCGCCTGCAAAACGGTCTGTACATGCAACGTCATGCCTATATGCTGCGGGTGGCAGTGCCTTATGGCATGCTGTCATCGAATCAGGTACGCAAGTTTGCCCATATTGCCCGCAAATATGATCGTGGCTATGGTCACTTTACGACCCGCCAGAATATCCAGTACAACTGGATCAATCTGGAAGATACACCTGACATACTGGAAGAACTGGCATCAGTAGAAATGCACGCTATCCAGACTTCGGGCAATTGCATGCGCAATATTACGTCTGATGAATTTGCTGGCGTCGCTGCCGATGAAGTGATAGATCCACGTGCCTATGCAGAAATCCTACGCCAATGGACTACCTTCCATCCTGAATTCGCCTATTTGCCGCGTAAATTCAAGATCGCCATTAATGGTGCCAAAGAAGACCGTGCCGCGATTGCAGTGCATGATATTGGCCTGACCGTGGTACACAATGAAGCTGGCGAAGTTGGCTTCAAAGTCATGGTGGGTGGTGGCATGGGCCGTACCCCTATCCTGGGTAGCGTGATACGCGAATTCTTGCCATGGCAGCATGTCATGACTTATCTAGAAGCGATACTGCGTATCTATAACCAATACGGTCGCCGCGACAATATCTATAAAGCACGCATCAAGATTCTGGTAAAAGCCATAGGTGCTGAAGACTTCGCCCGCCAGGTTGAAGAAGAATGGCAAGATATCAAGGATGGCCCAGCCACTTTGACAGAAGCGGAATTGAAACGCGTCGCCAGTTATTTCACTACGCCAGACTATGAAAACCTGCCTGCGCAACATGCTGCTTACGAACAACATTTACAAGACAATAAATCCTTTGCCAACTGGGTCAAGCGCAATGTCAAACCACATAAAGTTGCTGGCTATGCTGCAGTGGTGCTGTCGCTGAAAAAACCAGGTGTGCCGCCGGGTGATGCCAGTTCTGAACAACTGGACTTTATTGCCAACCTGGCTGATCAATACAGCTTTGGTGAATTGCGCGTCACACATGAGCAAAATCTGGTGTTGGCAGATGTCAAAGTCGCAGACTTGTTCACCGTCTGGCAAGAAGCCAAGGCCCATGGTCTGGCGACACCGAATATCGGTTTACTGACCGACATGATCTGCTGCCCAGGCGGTGATTTCTGCGCACTGGCCAATGCCAAATCCATCCCTATCGCGCTGGATATCACCGACCGATTCAACGACCTTGATTACTTGCATGATATCGGCGACATAGAACTGAATATGTCTGGCTGTATCAATGCCTGCGGCCACCACCATGTCGGTAATATCGGCATTCTGGGTGTGGACAAAGATGGCAGCGAGTTTTACCAGGTGTCGATCGGTGGCGCGCAAGGTAATAGCGCAGCCATAGGCAAGATCATAGGCCCGTCTTTTGCTGCCGGACAAATGCCGGAAGTGATAGACCGCATCATTCAAGTATATGTGCGTGACCGCCTGGAAAATGAGCGCTTCATCGATACGGCACAGCGCCTGGGTATCGCGCCATTCAAAGAATTTGTGTATGCAACGCCGATACGTACCAATGAGCATCATGGCGAAGACGCCGGTACAGCTGTCAGCTACTGAAATTAAGAAAGTGCATCATGCGAGAAATTATTAAAGACAAAGCCATCGTAGCCGACGACTGGACAGTATTGCGCCTGACAGAGAATGAAACACCAGACGCTGTAAGTGTACCCACAGGCAAAGTCATCATCCCCTTGAAGGTATGGTTGCTGCAACGCGAAAGCCTGTTGAACCGTACTGACATCGCCGTCTGGTTCAGCAGCGATGAGCAGGCAAAAGAATTGAAAGAAGATATCAGCCGCTTTAGCCTGCTGGCAGTCGACTTCCCTAAATTCGCAGATGGCCGTGGCTATTCAATTGCCTATAACCTGCGCTCACGCCTTAATTTCACTGGCGAATTGCGCGCCATCGGTGATGTCTTGCGCGACCAGTTGTTTTACATGCAGCGCGTCGGTTTCAATGCCTTTGCCACACGGGAAGACAAGAATATCCAAGACGCAATCAAGGGTCTGACTGATTTTTCTGAAAAATACCAGACTTCCTGGGATGAGAAAAACCCCTTGTTCCGCCGCGCAGAGCGCACAGGGGCTGAAGCATGAGTGATTTTCTGGAGCGCCTTGCCGCAACACAGGCTATATTGGAAAGAATCGCTGACGACTTTGAACCAGCAGTATTCGCTTCCAGCCTGGCGGCAGAAGATATGGTGTTGACTGACCTGATCTTGCGCAAGAAATTGAATATCACGATTTTCTCGCTGGAAACCGGACGCCTGCATGCAGAAACACTGGGCATGCTCGATAAAGTCAAAGAAACCTATGGCACAGAAATCAAGCTGTTCAAGCCTGATGCTGCCGCTGTAGAAAATTATGTCAGCGAGCATGGTAAGAATGCGTTTTACGACAGCGTGGAAATGCGCAAGGAATGCTGCCGCATACGCAAGGTAGAGCCGCTGAAACGTGCGCTGGCAGGCAACAAGGCCTGGGTAACTGGCCAGCGTCGCGCACAGTCTGCTACACGTACTGAACTGGCGATACAGGAAGATGATGCAACACATGGTCTGCAAAAGTTTAATCCTTTGGCAGATTGGTCAGAAGATGATGTCTGGCACTATCTCAGAAGCAACAATGTGCCTTACAATCCTTTGCACGACAAAGGATATCCATCGATAGGCTGTGAACCCTGCACCCGTGCGATACAGCAAGGTGAAGATGTTAGGGCTGGGCGATGGTGGTGGGAAAACCCCGATTCCAAGGAATGCGGCCTGCATGTGGTTGATGGCAAGCTGATCCGAATTAAACAAGCTGTCTGAAGAAGAAAAATCATGAATACTGTCGTGGAAAACCATTTTATTGATGCTGCGAGCAATCGCCACCTGGATTGGCTGGAATCCGAAGCCATCCATATCATGCGTGAAGTCGCGGCTGAATGCAGCAACCCTGCACTGCTGTTTTCCGGCGGCAAAGACTCCATCGTCTTGCTGCGCCTGGCAGAAAAGGCTTTCCGCCCGGGCAAATTCCCTTTCCCGTTGGTGCATATCGATACTGGTCATAACTTCCCTGAAGTCATCGCCTTCCGCGATAAGCGTGTTGCCCAGTTGGGTGAGCGCCTGATCGTCGGTTCTGTAGAAGAATCGATACGCCGTGGCACAGTACGCCTGCGCAATCCGGCAACCGATTCACGCAATGCAGCACAAGCCGTGACCTTGCTGGAAACCATTGCCGAGCATAAGTTTGATGCCTGCATAGGTGGTGCCCGTCGCGATGAAGAAAAAGCCCGCGCCAAAGAAAGGATATTCTCTTTCCGTGATGAGTTTGGTCAATGGAACCCGAAAGCACAACGCCCGGAATTATGGGACTTGTATAACACACGCGTCCACGCTGGTGAAAACATGCGCGTCTTCCCGATTTCCAATTGGACCGAGCTCGACGTCTGGCAATACATCGCCCGCGAAAAATTGGAACTGCCACAGATTTATTTTGCTCATGAACGCCAGGTCATCCCGCGCAATGGCTTGCTGGTGCCACTGACGGACCTGACGCCACCACGCGAGGGTGAAACGGTAGAAACACAGATCGTGCGCTTCCGTACTGTGGGTGATATCTCTTGCACTTGCCCCGTGTATTCTGACGCTGCTACTGTCGAAGCCATCATCGCTGAAACCGCAATTACCCAAATTACAGAACGTGGCGCCACACGCATGGATGACCAGACATCAGAAGCATCGATGGAAAAACGTAAGAAAGAAGGATATTTCTAATGAACGCCGTAGAACAATTGACTGCCGCAGTCGGTAAAGAACGTGGCCTGTTGCGCTTCATCACGGCCGGTTCAGTCGATGATGGCAAAAGCACCTTGATCGGTCGCCTGCTGTTTGACAGCAAGGGTATTTTTGCTGACCAGCTTGATGCCATCTCGCGCGCCAAACACAAGCGCACCGTTGGTGACACGATAGACTTGTCGCTGCTGACTGATGGCCTGGAAGCAGAGCGCGAACAAGGCATCACTATCGACGTTGCCTATCGCTATTTCGCCACGCCTAAACGCAAATTCATCATTGCCGACACACCGGGCCATGAGCAATACACGCGCAATATGGTGACTGGCGCGTCAACTGCAGATGCAGTGATTATTTTGATTGACGTCTCCAAGGTCAAACTGAATGACGATGGCAGTGTCGATTTGCTGACGCAAACCAAACGCCATTCGACCATTGCCCATCTGCTGCAGATTGAGCATGTGATCGTCGCCGTCAACAAAATGGATCTGATCGCCTATGACCAGACCGTGTATGAACGCATCGTCGGTGCCTATCAGGAATTTGCAGATCAACTGGGCTTGAAAGATATACGCCCTATCCCGCTGTCTGCCCTGGCGGGTGACAATGTGGTGACTGCCAGCGAAAAACTGGCATGGTACAAAGGCCCGACGCTGATCGAATTGCTGGAGTCATTAAGCGTGTACGACGCCTGCCATGACGAACCTTTCCGCTTCCCGGTGCAACTGGTAGCTCGCCACAATGGTCATGAAGCGAATGACTTCCGAGGCTATATGGGCCGTATTGAGGCAGGCAAGGTCAGCAAGGGCGATAAACTGCTGGTGCAACCTGGCGGCCAGACTGCCACGGTCAAAGATATTTTAACGCTGGATACTTCGCTGGATACTGCCGTTGTCGGTCAGTCAGTGACGATCTTGCTGGATGAGTATGTCGATATTTCACGCGGCGATATGCTGGTAGGCGCAGACCGCCCGGCTACCCTGTTGAAAACCGTGAAAGCTGATTTGTGCTGGCTGTCAGAAGATGCACTGGATATCCGTCGCAAATACTGGCTCAAGCATACCACCAGACAAGTCGCTGCAAGAGTCACTGGCATTGATACCCTGCTAGATATCAATACGCAAGAGCGCCGCCCTGCCGACGTCCTCAAGCTCAATGATATCGCCACGGTCACCTTGAATGTAGCTCAGGCGCTGGCAGTTGATGACTATAAAGATTTGCGCTCTACTGGTGCATTCATTCTCATTGATGAAGTAACACATCAGACCGTGGCAGCCGGCATGATACATCTGGTCTGAGTTATGCAACAAACTCCGGGCAAGGTTTATCTGATAGGCGCAGGCCCGGGTGCCGCCGACCTGATTACAGTACGTGGTGCCCGCCTGCTCGCACAGGCAGACGTGGTCTTATATGACGCCCTGGTCACGGCAGAAATGCTGGAACTGTGTCCGCAAGCAGTCCAAATCTCAGTTGGCAAACGCAGTGGACAACGCTCCGCTGCGCAAGAACATATCAATCAGCAAATGCTGGAATGTGCGGCGCAATATGCGGTGGTGGTTAGGCTCAAAGGTGGTGACCCCATGCTATTTGGCCGTGCCGACGAAGAGCTGACTGCACTCGAGTCGGCAGGCATCGCCTATGAAATCGTACCCGGCATCACAACGGCACTGGCAGCGGCAGCCAGTGTGCGGCAACCGTTGACCAAGCGCGGAGTGGCGCGCAGCGTTGCCCTGTTCACCTCAAGTACAGCCCCAGGCGAAAGCGCTGATACCCGCATACCTGAATGCGATACACTGGTGCAGTATATGGGCGGCAGAGAAGCCACGCTGACGGCTCAGCGCATGCTGGCAGCCAACTTTCCAGGCGACTTACCTGTGATCATCATAGAAAATTGCAGTCGCCCCAATGAATGCAGTCAGGCTTTGAGTTTGAGAGAATTATCCAAAGGCTTGCCTATCAGTACAGGACCAGTGTTGGTGATGATGGGTGAAGCAATGCGGAAACGCACTACCAAGCTACCCTAAGACGGTGGTCTGGAGAAATTACGGAGGCAACCTCACTCCTAGCCTGCGTGCCATTAATTGCAAGGCACCACCATCCCTTAATTGTTCGTACAATTCGTCGTAGCGAAGGCGCAAATTCTCGCAACTAGCATTTTTGCAGTAGGCCAGATAGCCATCCTGCATATCCATGAAGGGCTCTATCATTTGCATCTCATTGCTGATGCCCATGGTCTTGATGATGGCTTCAGTATTACGCATATTGGTAGCAAGGAAATCCACCCGCTTTGCTATCAGCATGTTCAAACCATTGGTCAAGGTGTTGGCTACAACAGGCTTGATGGTAGAACGCTGGCTTTCAAACTGTGATCCATATACCCAGCCGTTGATGACACCAAGACGAGGACCATGCAAACTTGCATAATTACCGTCCCAACTCACATCTGAACCCTTACGTATGTATAAGGCCATAACATCGCGATAAAAAGCACGTTTGGCAAAGACGTATTTGGCTTCTCTTTCTGGCGTCTTGTAAGGGCCTATTAGTATATGTGCCTGCTCATTTTCAACCATCCACTGGGCTCTGGCCCAAGGGTAGATTTCGAATTTGACTTCATCGCCATTTTGCCTGGCCAGCATACGAACAATGTCGGCACCCAGGCCCGTAAATTCACCGCTTGGGTTGCGCTCAAATACGTTGGCAAATTCGGTGCCAACGACCAGTACCTGTCCAGCGTACGCCGGCATTGTCGACAATGCAACCAGCAGAGCCAGCAAAGCAAATGAGATCATTTTTTTCAGTTGAGACATACTTTCATCAGTATTCCAAAACCGTGTTGTTGTAGAGTGTAATCTCAATACTCGCACTCTGCCCGTATTCATTCGAGTATTACAACAGTTTCAAACAATAGTCGCGTATGGCCTTCAAAACAGCCTCATCTTCACCCACCGCACTTACAGTCTTAAATTGCAAACCTGGATGAGCTGCCCGAATTTCCTCTGCGAGCACTGGCAAATCCCGCAGGACATGCCCCCCCTGCCCCAGAAACACCGGTGCAAGAGTAATGTTCTCACAACCATCAGCAACCAGTTGCGCAGCCAACTCTGGCAAGGAAGGTGTCATGAACTCCAGAAAAGCGAGTGCCACGGTAACATCCGGCAAGCTGGCCTGTGTCATCGCCTGCAAGCGCTGAAAAGGCGTGGCCCAGCGCGGATCGCGGGCACCATGAGCAAACAGGATTAAGGCGGATTTATTTGCCATCAATTTCTTTCAACATAACGCAAACCTAACGCAGCGATCACCAAAAACAAGACGCTGGGCACCAGTGCAGTCACCGGCGCCGGCCAAGTGTTGAGCAAACCTACATGTGAAAAAAGGGCGTTGGTGAGATAAAACACCATGCCTATCATGATCCCGCTGAAAATTTTGAAACTGACACCGCCACTCCGTACATGCAGATAAGCAAATGGCAAGGCCAGTGCCATCATGACAAGCACAGCAAATGGGTAGGTAACCTTTTTCCAGAAGGCAATTTCATAACGTTCACTATCCTGTTTATTGTCGGCAAGGTGCTTGGTAAATGCCGCCAGATCAGTTGCTGACATACGATCAGGATCTGCAAACAGCACGGATAAAATATCTGGCGTGACCTCTGAAACGACATCACGGCTTGCCAGCTTCTGGCTCTTAACAGCAGCGATATCTTCACTCGTGAGCGTTTTGGGAAAAGAGGTTTCTATGACATCGGATAAGCGCCAGGTGTTGTTACCCAGGTACTCGGCACCAGTCGCGGTCATTTCTCGCGACAAATGAAAGTTCTTATCAAATTCAAATATTTTGACACTCTTCAAATGACGATTAGGCAAAACCTCTTTGACGTTCAAAAAGCGCGAGCCTATGACATCACCAGTCAAACCGTTTTCACGTACCAGATCCTTGGTCCACAGGCCAGTACGAAATTCCTGCGCCAGCGATTCTCCTATGGCACTGAGTTTCATTTTTTCTGCCAGCTTGCTGGAGATGGGCGAAATGACTTCACCAAACAAAAATGTCAACACCACGAAAACCATGCCTATCTTCACCAAGATCATACCAGCCATCATGGTAGACATGCTGGAGGCGCGCATGATGGTAAATTCAGAATTGGAAGCAAATTGCGCCAACACATAAATCGTCCCTATCAGGACTGCGATAGGCATGAACTCATAGATATACCCAGGCCAGCCCAGAAACACATACAGCACGGCATGTTTGAGCTGATAACCACCTTTGTTGACTGAAGACTGCAATTCACTGACCAGGTCAAAGAAAGAGAACAAAGCCAACAAAGCCAACATGACAAACAGAACGGCGCGCAGAATTTCAACGCCAAAATATCTTTGTAAAATTTTCATGCTGAACACTTTTCCTTAGCGCGGAAACTCGATTTGCAGCGTGACCACAATATTAAAGGATGCCAGCGGCTATTTACTTTCAAACGCCATAAAAACATGCTGAGAGTCATTAAAGCCACGAATAAATGATGTGGCCACCATGCCATAGCAAAACTGCTGCGTTCCTGTACTACCAGAGCCTGCAGGATGTTTGTCACAGATAGATAAATCACGACCAGCAACAAGGCGACGATCAAATTGGCTGAACGACCTACACGTGGATTGACATAACCCAAAGGGATCGCCAACATCAATAACACCGCACACATGACCGGCAGGGAAATGCGCCACAGCAATTCACCTAACTTGGTGCTATCAAGATTTTCTACCAAAGCCGTCAATGGCATGGACTTGGCAGACTTGTCACCAGTCACGCTGGCATTCTGGCTGGACACCAGCACCCCGTATTTCTCAAACTGCATCATCTGGAAATCAGGCGCTGTCGGCAAACCATCATACCGCCGTCCCTTGCTCATGACCAGAAACTTGTCACCTGCCTTGTCGATTTCGACCATGCCTTCCCGTGCAACGACGATGCTGGAACGACCGTCTTTATAGGTATTAATGAAAATATTTTGTACTTTACTGAGGTCACCAGCCACTTCTTCCACAAAGAAAATGCGATCAGATGAGGCAGACTCCTGGAACTTACCCGGTGCAACCTTGGCAATATCCGAACGTTTTTCGAACCGTTCACGAAATTCCACGTTTTGCTGATTGGCCCAGGGAGTGACGATAAAACTCAACAAACCTGTGAGTATGATGAGAGGGCCACCAAAGCGCAATACAGGGGATATCCATTGTGTCAGGCTCAGGCCTGAAGCAAACCAGACCACCATTTCAGAATCCTGATAACTACGCGTCACTACCAACAAGACCGATATAAAACCGGTCAGCAGCAGCAATATATGCATATTCATCAATGCCGTGAAGCCTATCAGAGCGACCACATCAGCAGACGCAACTTTGCCTCCTGCCGCATTTCCAAGGATTTTAATAAGCATCACGGAAATCGTGATGGTGAACAGAGTTGTGAAGACTGCGCCTGCGGCACTGTTTAATTCACGTCGAAGCGCGCGCTGAAAAATCATGAGTAGGATTATAATGTCTGTTTTACGAGACTTACAAAGAGGAGTAATACGTGGACTTTAGCATAAAAACAATCGACGCAAAAAGTGCCTCGACTGCCCATAAAGCAATTAAGACAGGCTGTATCGTAGTTGGCGTGTATGAAAACAAGAAACTTTCTGCCTCTGCAGCAGGTCTGGACAAGTCTGGCGACATCGCTGCAGCCCTGAAATCTGGCGATATTACCGGCAAAGCGGGTACCTCCCTGCTGTTGCGCAAACTCGCCGATGTCGCTGCAGAGCGCGTTTTACTGGTGGGTTTGGGTGAAGAAGCCGCTGCTGTCAGCGAAAAAGCCTATAACCAGGCTGTACAGGCTGCTGCACGTACATTGGCTGGCTTGGGTGCGAACGATGCCGTTATCGCCCTGCCAGAAGTCAAAGACCGCGATCTGGGTTGGTCCATACGCAGCACAGTTGTGGCTTTCCGCGAAAGCATCTTCCGCGCTGATGGTCTGAAGAGCAAGAAAGAAACATCCACATCTGGCGTCAAGAAAGTGGCAATTGCCGTTGCCGCTACTGATGCAACAGCTGCAAAGAATGCATTAGCACAAAGTGTGGCCCTGGCCAATGGCATGGATCTGACCAAAGAACTGGGCAATCTGCCACCTAATTTCTGCACGCCTACTCATCTGGCCAATACCGCCAAGAAAATTGCTACCGACTATAAAATGGTCGCTGAAGTGCTGGACCGCAAACAGATACAAGCCCTCAAAATGGGTAGTTTCCTGTCCGTCACCAATGGCACGGTAGAACCACCGAAGTTCATCGTGCTCAAGCACAATGGTGGCAAAGTCAAGGACGCACCAGTTGTTCTGGTCGGCAAAGGCATTACCTTTGACTCCGGCGGTATCTCGTTGAAAGCTGGCGCTGGTATGGATGAGATGAAATACGACATGGGTGGTGCAGCTTCTGTACTGGGCACCATGCGCGCCATCGGTGAAATGAAACTGAAGCTGAACGTCATCGCCGTCATCCCAACTTGCGAAAACATGCCTTCCGGCAGTGCCACCCGTCCTGGCGATATCGTCACTTCCATGTCTGGCCAGACTATCGAAATCCTGAATACGGATGCCGAAGGCCGTCTGATCCTGTGTGACGCATTGACATATGCAGAACGTTTCAAACCAGCAGCCGTGGTTGACGTAGCGACACTGACAGGTGCTTGCGTGACTTCCCTGGGCCACCATAACTCAGGCCTGTTCACCCGTCATGATGAAGCGCATGACCAACTGGCAGCAGAATTGCTGGCAGCAGGCAAGCAAACCGGTGATACCGCATGGCGCATGCCTATCGAAGAAGCTTATAACGAGCAACTGAAGTCCAATTTTGCGGACATGGCAAATATTGGCGGCCCAGCCGGCGGCAGTATCACGGCAGCCTGCTTCCTTGAGCGCTACACCAAGAAATACACCTGGGCCCATCTGGATATCGCTGGTACAGCCTGGAAGTCCGGTGCAGCTAAGGGCTCCACTGGCCGTCCTGTACCTTTGCTGACAACTTTCCTGATCAATCGCGCAGGCTAAGTAGCAGTTTCAAGATCAGAGCGTGCACTGCAATTGCGGTGCACGCTTTTTTTATCCTAAGTAAGCTATTAGCCAGCAACAGGTCGCCATGCAATCACCAAATAATGATGCCAAGGAGCCACAAAAAGCTTCCACTATAGCAACAACATTTTCGGCAGATGAAAACTATTACTTTGTTTTTGTCAGGTGGTGCATCAAATTAATTGCGTATATCCTGGTGATGGGAATTGGAGGTCTGTATGGCGTCAGTGCATACAAAATTTTTTCCTCCCTGTTTTCCAGTCCCCAAACTGGCACTAGCGGATTAATGCTTACGTCATTCCTGGTCGGCATCCCTTTGTGCATAGGTATATTGACGGGTTACATTGCAAAGAAAAAGGACTTGGGGGGTTTTGCAACGGCAAGCGGACTGTCTGCATTATCCATCGCATTATTTGTTTTTGCTGCGGGTGCCCTGCTACGCGAAGGTATGATCTGCATAGTCATGGCAATTCCCCTGTTTGTAGTATTGGGGATACTTGGGGCTATCTGTGGCCTGATATTCTCTGCAACTAACAGCAATGCAGGCAGATGGTGCAGTGGACTCTTGTTACTGCCACTCCTGCTTGGCACAGTCGAGCAGCAAGTAACACCGGCTGCCACTACACAGTTCATACAAAAAGACATCCTCATCAATGCCAGCCCTGAAACAATTTGGCAATTGATCAACCATCCGCAGAATATACAGCCTGAAGAATTGAAGTCCGGCTTTGCCTACCGCATCGGCGTGCCTTTTCCCATACAGGCTACGACTCTCGAAGGAAAAATAGGTGGTAAACGTGAACTCATCTGGCAACGAGGCATAAAATTTGAAGAAGAAATTACCGCATGGGAACTTAATCGCCATATTGCATGGACATACAAGTTTAATGCCGACTCTTTTCCTTCTGGCTCGCTGGATGATCACATCGTCATAGGAGGGAAGTATTTTAATCTGGAAGATACTTCTTACACCTTGACGCCAGAAGCACGTGGTACCCGCCTGCAAATCAAAGTAAAAACACGTGTATCTACCAATTTCAACTGGTATGCCGAAGGCTGGGCAAATTTCCTGGTAGGTGACACTGCACGGACTATACTTGCGTTTTACAAAAACCGTGCTGAAAACCTGGCTATTGCAGCATTAATCAAAAGCTGAGCATTAGCCCCCCCCACACTACTAAGAAAGGCGTTCAGCCGCTTTTTTTCTGTTCTACTGAATTTTGTGAGCGTCGTATAATGCCAGCAATCAAAAATCAAGACCATCAAGTGTAACAAATGAAAGTGAATAACCAGGCGAGTACCTTGCTCTAATTTTCAAGCATCAATACACCTTGAAACCCTCACCCAATATAACGAATACAAATAACATGAAACTAGTCACCTGGAATGTCAACTCTCTCAAAGTCAGACTCCCGCAAGTCTTGCAATGGCTGGAAACCAATCCTGTTGATGTGTTGTGCATACAGGAAACCAAACTCACTGACGACAAGTTTCCGCAGGCAGAGATAGAAACCGCAGGCTACCACGTCGCTTTTACTGGCCAGAAAACTTATAACGGCGTGGCGATTTTGTCGAAGCATCCTATGACGGATGTTCAAAAGAATAATCCGCAGTTTGAAGATGAGCAGCAACGCATCATCGCTGCCACCATTGAGGGCATACGCGTCATTTGTGCTTATGTACCAAATGGCCAGGCACCGGATTCAGACAAGTTCCAGTACAAGCTGAAATGGTTTGCAGCGTTGGAAAACTGGGTCAGGGAAGAAATGACGCGCCATTCAAAGCTTGCCGTGTTGGGGGACTACAACATTGCGCCGGAAGACCGGGATGTGCATGATCCGGCAGCCTGGGTGGGCATGAACCTGGTGTCGCCAGAAGAAAGAACCGCACTGAAAAACCTGATGGCACTGGGTTTGAGTGATAGTTTCCGTCAGTTTGAACAGGCAGACAAATCTTTCAGCTGGTGGGATTACCGTGCACTAGGCTTCCGCCTGAACAAAGGTGTACGCATAGACCATATCTTGCTGTCAGCCGAATTGGCCAGGCAATGTACTTCTTGCGTTATTGACCGCGTGCCACGCAAGTGGGAGCAACCATCAGATCACGCACCGGTGATTGCTACCCTTGCTTGAGTTTAGTCAAAAAATTTAATCGTCATATCCCAGACTGGGTGCAGAAGCCTTATTCTTAGCCCAGCTTGATTTGGCTGGCGCTATGCGCGGACCAGAGCCTGAATCCTCCATACGGAAGGCTGACATCGCGGTTTTCAACAGATTGGCCTGCTCTTCCAGCGAACCTGCGGCTGCAGCAGCTTGTTCTACCAAAGCAGCATTTTGCTGTGTTGCTTCATCCATATGCGCCAAGGCAACATTGACTTGTTGAATACCATCGCTTTGCTCTACCGAGGCGGTGGTAATTTCATTAATAATCGCTGCAACTTGATCAACTGCCGAGACGATGCGAGTCATGGCGGCACCCGCCTTATCTACCAGCTCAGACCCTTCACTGACCTTGTTGACCGAGTCTTCAATCAGATTCTTGATCTCCTGTGCCGCAGCAGCACTGCGTTGCGCCAGGGTACGCACTTCACTGGCAACTACAGCAAAGCCACGGCCTTGCTCACCTGCCCTGGCTGCTTCTACCGCTGCATTCAGCGCCAGAATATTGGTCTGGAAGGCGATGCCTTCAATCACGCTGATGATGTCAACAATCTTGCGTGAGCTGTCGCTGATGCCCTGCATGGTGGTAACCACCTTGCCGACCACTTCGCCACCCTGAGTCGCGACATCAGATGCATTGACGGCCATCTTGTTGGCTTCGCGGGCATTGTCGGCATTATTGCGCACGGCTTCGGTCAATTCTTCCATGCTGGCCGCTGTTTCTTCCAATGAAGAGGCTTGTTGCTCGGTACGACCAGACAAATCCATATTGCCTGTAGCAATTTCTGTCGCCCCTACAGTAATGGAATCTGTCGCCTTGCGCACATCAACGACCATGACGCGCAACTGCTCAAGGAAGCGATTGAAGGCAGAGGCGGTCTGCGCGACTTCATCATCCCCTTCCACATCAATTTTCCGACTCAGGTCACCACCACCAGCGGCGATATCCGACATGGCATCACGCACGCGCTGCAAACCAGACAGCATGCGGCCTACCAGCACGGTCGTCAAAGGCATGATCACGCCCAGCAAGATCAGCAGGACAACAGCAGAAATAATCAACAACTGATCCAGTGCTTCCAGTGCTTTTTTCTTGTCGATGACGAGAGCAAGATAAATGTCAGAACCAGTGATTTGCTGCAAGAGCATGAAATGCGGCTTGCCGCCAATTTCTGTCAGTATCGGATCTTTTTGTTTAGACAGGTTAGCCAGATTATCCAGTGCAAGATCAGGTGTAATTTCCTTGGCCATCTTCATGACCTTAGCCTGATCTGCATGGGCCAGCACCTGGCCACTTTTATCCAGCAAGAAAGCATAGCCGCCACCCGCCAGTTTGATGGTGAGGATTTGATCAACTATCTTGGTCAGGAAAACATCAGCACCAACCACACCGCCCTCACCACCTTTGACAGGTGCGGCAAAGGTAATCATCAATCCTGGAGGAGCAACACCCATGTATGGTGAAGTCACAATGGGCTTCTTGGCATCCATGGCCGCTTTATACCAGGGGCGAACTGTAGGGTCGAATCCGGCAGGAGGCGGATCAGCAGGAATATTGGTAAATTGTTTGTCTGGCTGGCCCTGATAAACACTCAGGAAATTGCCGCCAGCGCGCATCATGGTCAGACTGGACTGCAAGTCTGCACCATTACCCAGCCCCTGTGCCAGGCTGTCCATCAAAGACAGATTGGTCTGTATCCAGTTACTCAAAACGGCGTTATAACCCGCTGCAACACCACGAATTTCATTGTTGAGGTCAGTTTCTATCTGGGACTTCATCCTCAGATAACTCCCTACAGTCAACACTATGGTACAAATAGCAACCAATAATCCGATAACAACGATGAGTCTGGCTTTGAGAGATTTCATAGCTTCCCCTGAATACGAACATGGATAAGTGACAGTACTTGCTTTAGCTAACCTACATAGTGAGCATGCCGATATCAATGAGAACGTCGCATATCAAAAGCTATCGGCATGTACAAAAACAAGAAAAGCTTCATGCTGTACGTCAATATTACGCCGCAGACTAAGCAATGAGAAAAAAAATTTATCCTTTTCACCACTTTGTATAACAAGTTAACAAGTCTGTAGGCTGGCAACATCAGTTTAGTTCGAGATACTGATCTTTTTGTGCTGCCAAGTACACCCCTCGCCTGCAAAGAGCTAAAGCCTTTTCAAAGGGAGCAATTTAGACTGGATATTTCTCTGGAGACACGAATGAACATCATCAAGACAGAAAGACTGCTACTACGCACGGTGACCGCGGATGATGCAGCTTTCTACCTGTCACTTGTGAATGACCCTGCATTTATAGAAAACATACGTGACAAGGGCATACGCACCTTGGACGAGGCACTTAATGACATTATCAATGGGCCTATGGCAAATCAGGAAAAAACTGGCTTCAGCCTGTATGTGGTAGAACACAAAGAAGATGGCCAAGCCATGGGTTTATGCGGGCTCGTCAAGCGTGAAAGCTTGAAAAATATTGACCTGGGCTACGCATTTTTGCCGCAATTCCTAGGTCAGGGATATGCCAGAGAAGCAGCCGGGGCAACATTAGCCTATGCCAATACACATTTGGGCATGACCAAACTGGCAGCCATTACCGCGCCGGGGAATCTCGCTTCCAACAAATTATTGCAAGACCTGGGGTTTAAAATGGAGGCTGTCGTCATTCTGCCGGGTGAAAGTAAAGATACCAATTTATACGCCTACGAATTCTAAATTGGTACCAACGCAGTTCAACAAATAAGCTTACAAGAAACGATCCAATATCTTGCGACTATGCTTGTCTATTTCATACATATCGCGTATCAGGAATTGTATACCGTGATTATCGGTAATCAATAAAGAGGTCTTTCCTATGCGACGTATGTCTTCGTCGCCCTTGAGGACAAAATCAGTCTCACCACGATCTGTGGCCACCGTCCAGGTGCAAGGCAAGGCAAAGCTGGTGACACTGATGATGCTGCTGATCTCAGGCATGAATTCGCGACCTTCCAGCTCCTCCATGACCAGTGCACGCACATCTACTGCAAGGTCATCGAGTTGATCGATCCATGCCACTTCGCGCCCGTCTGTCATGACCAGGGACATGCCCGCCAATGGTGACTGGATAGGGAATGCCCGCACCGGGCTGACACCTTCAAACACTTCGCCAGCCTCATTGCTGAGTATCAGTTTGCCGAAAGAATTGCGGGTCAGGGTAAATTTTGTTGTTGTCATCTTCTATTACTCCTCAACCAGTTCTGCATTGCGGGCTTGCGCCTGATACAGATTGTAGTAAGCACCTTCTTTGGCCATCAACTCGTCATGGCTACCAACCTCGACTACCTGGCCTCTGTCCAACACCACCAGACGGTCAGCCTTGTGCAGGGTGGACAGTCTATGGGCAATCGCGATCGTGGTACGGCCTTGCACCAGGTTATCGAGGGCTTTCTGGATTTCTTTTTCTGTTTGCGAATCGACCGAAGAAGTCGCTTCATCCATGATCAAAATACGTGGATCAATGAGCAAAGCTCGCGCGATTGAGATACGCTGACGCTCACCGCCAGACAAGCCCTGTCCACGTTCACCAACCATGGAGTCATAGCCTTGCGGCAAACGCAAAATGAATTCATGGGCGTGAGCAGCGCGCGCCGCTGCAATAATTTCATCACGTGTGGCTTCCGGTTTGCCATAGGCGATGTTCTCGGCGATGGTGCCAAAGAACAGGAAAGGCTCTTGCAAAACCAGGCCAATATTTTGGCGGTAGTCAGACACAGCAAATGAGCGTATATCAACGCCATCGAGCAAAATCGCGCCTTCCGAGACATCATAAAAGCGGCAAATCAGGTTCACAAGCGTACTTTTGCCTGAACCACTGTGACCAACCAGCCCTATCATTTCACCTGGCTTGATATTCAGGTTAATGCCACGGTTAACCGCACGGTTACCATAGCGGAAACCCACTTCACGCAATTCTATCTGACCTTTGACTTCTTTTACCTTCACAGGATTTTGTGGATCAGGCACGCTCGATACATGATCAAGAATATCGAAAATGCGCTTGGCAGCCGAAGCAGATTTCTGCGTCACGGACACGATACGGCTCATGGAATCAATACGGCCATAAAAGTTGCTGATAAAAGCCACAGCAGCGACCAGAGAACCGACAGTAATATCACCTTTCGATATCTGCCAGATACCAAAGCCCCAGACCACCAGAATGCCGAGATCAGTCAGGAATGATACGGTGGGAGAAAACAGCGACCAGACCTTGTTGAGCTTGTCGTTGACTGCCAGATTATGCTTATTCGCTTCACGGAAGCGCCCTGCTTCACGCTTTTCCTGGGCAAAGGCTTTGACCACCCGTATGCCTGGAATGGTATCTGCCAACACATTGGTCACTTCGCCCCATACCCTGTCTATCTTTTCAAAACCGGTACGCAATTTGTCACGCACCAGATGGATCATCCAGGCAATAAATGGCAGCGGCAGCAAGGTCACCAAGGCCAGCTTGGTATTGATCTGCAACAGAAAAGCAGCCGTCATAATGAACATCAGTACGTCGGTAGCAAAGTCCAGCAGATGCAGGGACAGATAAACACAAATGCGGTCACTTTCGCTACCTATGCGTGACATCAGGTCGCCAGTGCGTTTACCACCAAAATATTCGAGTGACAATTTCAGCAGATGTTCATAGGTAGCAGTACGCAAATCTGCACCAATCCGCTCTGACACCAGTGCCAGGATATAAGTCTTGCCCCAGCTCAGCAGCCACGCAATTACCGCAGAACCAAGCAAACCACCGATATAAAACACCACCAGCTTGGGGTCAACATGCGCACCGTTTTGATAGGGGATCAGCACCTCATCCGTCAACGGCTTGGTCAGATAACGAGGGATCATGTGGGCCGCCGTACCCAGCAGCATCAGCGTGAAGCCGATGAACAGTTGCAAACGGTAAGGATGGGCAAATCGCCACAGGCGTAACAGTGTCCAAGTGGACGGAGGTGTATACGTGACCTTGGTGCACACCGGGCATTCTTCCTGATCCGGTTCCAGCACGGCTTTACAGCTAGGACAGATATTTTGTTCTGCACGAATTACTGGCATGCCAGTCACATGGCTTAGCAACTGCTCCTTGAAGTGGTCCAGCAAGCGTATGGCATGCAAATTTTGGCCCAAAGTAAAGCGCCAGGTGGCCTCCAAACCCTCTTCATCCACCAGTTCCAAATGGCCGACACCAGCATGATCGTGATGACTTAATTGCAAACCCTGCCTAAAACGCCATTCTTTCCAATCAGTTTCGCCGGGCGACTTGGTCAGCAAACGCTGGTCAGTCACCACCAGCAAGCCCTTGCGGAAGCGAAGTTTGTTGTCGAGGTCAACCTCCAGGGTAGTCAAAACGTTCTCGCCCTTGGCGATCTGACTATTGAGGTCAGCCTGCCAGGCTACTGGAATTGATGCAACTGGCTGCTCGGGACTGAATTGTGTTGTGGTCATCGTGAAACGAACTCCGGCTCAATAGCTGGTCCCGAACAAAATCAGGACATAAATTTTAGTAAAAGAGATCACTTGGTTTCCGTTTCAAGCATAAGCCATGTCACGGAAGCAGCAATTTACGGTATTCTATCGGAAGAAAAATAATCAGATAACTCTGATCAAGAGGATGAACTGCTTTTGCGCTGGAGCGCAAGTATATCAGCAAGCGTGCTCTCCACAGCCGCTTTCAATATGCTATGCGAAGTAATATTGTGGTTATGGCAAGTTTTCAAGGCACCAGAAAATCTGACATAGCAAGACCAGCCCAAGATGTTGCGCATTCAGGGAAAACGAAGAAACGCTCTAAAATGACAAGACCTGGTCTGCATAAAACCGGCTTATAAAAGTTTACATACATGACAACAAACAAGAAAGACATCCGCATTCTCAGCGCAACGCATTTGCGTGGCCCGAATATCTGGACTTACCGCCCTGTCATTGAAGCAGTGCTGGATATCGGTGAGCTGGAAGAATTTCCATCGAATAAGATCCCTGGCCTGTATGAGCGCCTGACGACCTGGTTGCCCGGCATCATAGAGCACCGCTGTGGTGTCGGTGAACGTGGCGGATTTCTGGAGCGCCTGCGTGAAGGCACCTGGTCTGGTCATATCCTTGAACATGTCGTACTTGAATTGCAAAACCTGGCGGGCATGCGCACAGGTTTTGGCCAGACCCGTTCGACCAATGTGGTCGGCGTTTATAAAATGGCCTTTCGCACCCGCGAAGAACAGGTAGGACGCGCCGCCCTGCAAATTGGCCGCGACTTGTTGATGGCGGCAATTGAAGACCAAGCTTTTGACCTGCGAGTGAAAGTGAATGAATTACGCGAATTGGTCGATGCGCGCTGCCTTGGCCCCAGCACGGCCAGCATTGTTGACGCTGCGACCGATCGCCGCATTCCCTCCATACGCCTGACTGACGGCAATCTGGTGCAATTAGGGCATGGCGCTGCCCAGCGCCGCATCTGGACGGCGGAAACTGACCGAACCAGCGCCATTGCCGAAAGCATCGCCAGCGATAAAGACCTGACCAAAACATTGCTGCAATCATGCGGTGTACCTGTGCCTGAAGGCTCACTGGTGCGAAGCGCCGAAGAAGCCTGGGAAGAAGCGCAGGATATCGGCCTGCCTGTCGTTGTGAAACCTTATGATGGCAATCATGGCCGCGGTGTTTCCTTGAACCTGATGACACAGGAAGATGTCACTGCGGCCTACCATCTCGCTGCACGCAAAGGCGATAGCAAGAGCGTTATTGTGGAGCGCTTCATCGCTGGCGATGAGCATCGCGTTCTGGTCGTCGGCAATCAGGTAGTTGCGGTCGGCAAAGGCGAGTCGCTGTGGGTGACTGGCAATGGCAAATCAAATATCAGTGAACTCGTTGATGACCAGATCAATACTGATCCGCGCCGTGGCACAACAGAAGACTGTCCTTTGAATTCCTTGAACCCTGCCGAAGGTGCAGAAATTATTCTGGAGTTAAAGCGCCAGGGCATGGATGCTAATTCCATTCCCCTGGAAGGGCAAAAAGTCTTGATACAGCCAAACGGTAATGTTGCTCTAGACGTCACTGATAACATTCACCCGGATATAGTCTATGCTGCGACACTGGCTGCACGTATCGTAGGCCTGGACATTGCTGGAGTTGACCTGGTAGCAGAAGACATTTCTCGCCCGCTGGCTGAACAAGCTGCAGCAATTATTGAAGTCAATGCCAGCCCAGGCTTGCTCGCCCACATCAAGCCAGCCAATGGCGAAGGTCGCCCGGTTGGAAAAGCCATCATCAACCATCTGTTTGCAGCTGACGAAAGTGGTCGCATCAGCATCGTCGGCGTTGCTGGCACTAAGGGTTGCAGCCTGATCGCACGTCTGATCGGGGCACTGATCCATATCAGTGGCAAGGAAACTGGTGTCGCTTGCTCGCAAGGCTTGTTCCTTAACAAGCGTCTGGTTACTGATGGCGATTGCGCCAACTGGGAAGCTGGACAAAGACTGCTGATTAACCGCTCGGTACAGGCAGCCGTCTTTGAAACCAATGCAAAAGCCATGCTTAGTGATGGTTTGGCTTATGACAAATGTGCTGTGGGTGTTGTTACCGATCTGGATGGTTATGCCGACCTGGGCGCTTTTTACATAGACAACCCAGACCAGATGCGCAAAGTCTTGCGTACCCAGGTTGATGTGATTTTGCCTGACGGCGTAGCGGTATTGAATGCTGCTGACCCTGTCGTGGCAGATCTGGCTGAACTCTGTGATGGCAAGGTGATTTTTTATGCCAGAGACCCGGCACTGGAAGCCATAGTCAATCACCGTGCACTGGGTGAACGCGTGGTATTTTTGCGAGATGACAATATCGTACTGGCAGATGGTGAGACTGAAACTGCCCTGCTGCCCCTGAGCGCTTTGAAGCCTGCAAAGGTCGCCCAGGCAGAAAGTGTACTCGCAGCAGTCGCCGCAGCATGGGCGCTGAACATTACACCAGAATTGATCGGTGCCGGTCTCAGGACTTTTGACTCCAGCAAGAAATCAGCTTACTGACAGTATTGACAATTGCACGGGTACGCGATCTGGTACCCGCAAAATTGCAAGATATATTGTTTAGGTATTTTTCTTAGAATTTGCTATTTGTCTGATGGTGTGATTTCTGATGCTCGCATGCTCAGGCTGTAAAATCAGCACACCATCGTTTGACACCTTTTTCAACAGGATTAAGTTTTATGGAAGTATCACGCATCCGTGCCCTGCGCGGTCCCAATCTCTGGAGCCACCATACGGCCGTAGAAGCGATTGTTGCCTGCACAAATGAAGAGATGTCAATTGCTGGCCTGAACGGATTTGAAGACCGTTTGCGCGCCCTTTTCCCGCAGCTCAGTATTTTGCAACCTACCGGCCATGATGACGCCATCTCCATGGGCCACGTTTTTGAATTACTTACCCTGGGCCTGCAGGCTGAAGCTGGTTGCCCGGTCACCTTCAGCCGCACCACGCAAACCCTTGAAGCAGGCATCTTTCAGGTCGTGGTTGAGTATTCAGAAGAAGCCGTTGGCCGCCTCGCAGTAGAACTGGCTGAGCAAATCATCAATGCAGCATTGAAAGACCAGGCCTTTGACCTGCCTGCTGCGCTCGAGCAATTGCGTGATCTGGATGAAGATGTGCGCCTGGGGCCATCTACCGGCTCAATTGTAAATGCCGCCGTTGCCCGCAACATCCCCTATCGTCGCCTGACAGATGGCAGCCTGGTTGCTTTTGGCTGGGGTAGTCGTCAGCGCAAGATACAGGCAGCAGAAATGGATGGCACCAGTGCCATTGCTGAAGCCATTGCGCAAGATAAAGAACTGACCAAGAAGCTTTTACACGCTGCTGGTGTGCCAGTGCCATTGGGGCGTTCAGTATCCGACCCTGATGATGCATGGGCAGCTGCCCTCGAAATCGGCCTGCCTGTTGTGGTTAAACCCAAGGATGGCAATCAAGGCAAAGGCGTGACTGTCAATGTCACAACCCGCGAGCAACTGGATGCAGGCTTCCATGCCGCCAGTGAATTCCGTGATGACATTCTGGTCGAGCGCTTCTTGCCCGGCAATGATTTCCGTCTGCTGGTAGTCGGCAACAAACTGGTTGCCGCTGCCCGCCGCGACCCGCCGCAAGTGGTTGGCGATGGCAAGCAAAGCGTGCGTGAACTGGTTGAACAAGTCAATAAAGACCCGCGCCGTGGCAGTGGACATTCCACTTCTCTGACCAAGATACGTTTTGATGATATCGCCCTTGCCAGCCTGGCCAAGCAGGGCTTTGTGGCTGACTCCATTCCTCCCAAGGGCCAGCGCGTGGTATTGCGCAATAACGCCAATCTCTCTACTGGTGGCGCAGCAACCGATGTGACAGATGACGTGCACCCGGAAGTCGCCGCCCGTGCAGTAGCTGCTGCACAAATGGTGGGGCTGGATATTTGCGGTGTCGATCTGGTTTGCGACAGCGTATTGAAACCGATAGAACAGCAAAATGGCGGCATCGTGGAAGTCAATGCTGCGCCAGGTTTGCGCATGCATCTCTCCCCTTCTTTCGGCAAAGGCCGCCAGGTCGGTGAAGCGATTATTGCCTCCATGTTTGATGACAATGACGATGGCCGCATCCCTATCATTGCGGTTACCGGCACGAATGGCAAAACCACGACCGTACGCCTGATTGCCCATCTATTGACAGCCAGCGGCCTGCGTACAGGCATGACCAATACGGATGGCGTGTATGTTGCAGGCCGCCAGATCGATAGCGGTGATTGCAGCGGCCCGCGCAGTGCCCGCAATGTCTTGTCCCACCCTGATGTTGATGCGGCCGTGTTTGAAACAGCACGCGGTGGTGTCTTGCGTGAAGGCCTGGCCTATGACCGTTGCCAGGTTGCAGTCGTCACCAATATCGGTTCTGGTGACCATCTTGGCTTGAATTACATCACCACGGTAGAAGATCTCGCCGTATTGAAACGCGTCATCGTACAAAACGTTGCTGATAACGGCTATGCCGTACTGAATGCGGCTGACCCTATCGTTGCGGCCATGGCCAGCAATTGCCCGTCTGCCGTCATCTTCTTCGCGGCTGATCACCAGCATCCTGTCATGGCTACGCATAGAGCACAGGGCAAGCGCGTCGTCTATGTTGAAAATGGCCATTTGATCGCTGCCGAAGGCAAGACACGCCACAGCGTACCACTGGCTGATATACCTATTACCCGCAATGGCAGCATAGGTTTCCAGGTCGAGAACGTCATGGCATCCGTGGCTGCGGCTTGGGCAATCAATACTGAGTGGGACAGCATACGCGCAGGTCTGAAGTCTTTTGCCAATGAAGCAGACAATGCACCTGGCCGCTTCAATGTCTTCAACTTCCGTGGCGCGACACTGATTGCTGATTACGGCCACAACCCGGATGCGATATTGGCACTGGTACGCGCAGTCGAAACCATGACAGCCAAACGCCGTTCTGTTGTCATCAGCGGTGCCGGTGACAGACGTGACCAGGACATACGCCAGCAGACTGAAATCCTTGGTGAATCCTTTGATGACGTAGTGCTGTACCAGGATCAATGCCAGCGTGGTCGTGCCGATGGCGAAGTTGTCGCTCTGTTACGTGCAGGCTTGAGCAATGCCAGTAAGACCAAACGCATAGATGAAATCAATGGTGAATTCATTGCCATCGATCTGGCCATGGACAGGCTGGAAGCAGGCGACCTGTGCCTGATCCTGATTGATCAGGTAGAAGAAGCCCTGGAGCATATCACCAAGCGTGTTGCGGCAGGTTAAGCTCACAGCAAGACTAAAGAAACAAAAAAAATGCCGGGTCAGTTCATTTAAAACTGACCCGGCATTTTTTATTCCTGATTTCTTCAGGTATTGCGCCCCGCCATCACACCACCGTCCACATCCCAGACTGCCCCTGTTACCCAGGAAGCTTTATCTGACAGCAGGAAGGTAATCGCTTCTGCCACATTCTGGGGCGTACCTATGCGACCTATAGGATGGAAACCATTAAAACCCTGCAATGCTGCAGGGATATCCGCCTTGGGGATGAAGCTCTCATATACCGGGGTTTCCACTACAGCTGGCGATACTGCATTCACACGAATATGATGGGCGGCAAGTTCCATTGCCAGATGCTGAGTCAAGGAATGCATGCCTGCTTTTGCCATCGAATACGCAGATGAAGGTGTCGCCGCTATCGCCTGCTTTGCCCACATCGAACCAATATTGACGATAGACCCAGGACGCCCGTTGGCTATCATGTTGGCAGCAATCTTTTGGGTGATAAAGAATAAGGCCTTGTTCAAAGCCTGATATTGATCGTAGTCACTTTCGCTATGCTCAAGAAATGCCTTGGGTACAAATATGCCTGCCGCATTCAGCAAGAGATTGATGTCCTTGTGCGCTTCATCAATTTTTTTCAAAAGTTGCTGCACTTCGTCTGTCCTGGATAAATTCGCAGTCAATACAGTTACTTCGCCCAACACTGACAATTGCTTCTGCGCCGCTTCGGCCTTGTCCTTACGATTGCCAACTATCACTACTCTCCCACCTTGGGACAAGATCATACGTGCAGTTTCCAAACCCATGCCGCTGGTGCCGCCTATTACCAGCAGTTTCTTACCTTCAAAATTAGTGCTCATTGTGTACCCTTTCATTTATCTACCTACTAATTGGTAGATTGCATTTGCAAAAAAATGCCAGCTTCAAGCTGACACAGTGGAAAGAAAAGTTCGTGCGATATCTGCAGGGCCTTGCACCGTACGCATACCGCGTCCCAACACCATAGCCCCCTCCAGCGCACTCAAATAGGCTTGTGCCAGTGACTCTGCGTCACAATTCTTTTTGATCAACCCTGCATTCTGGGCGTCACCCATAATCTGGGTCAGCCAGTCCAGATTGACCTTGAAGAAGCTTGCAACTTCATCAGCAGCAGAGTCAGGGAGTGAGCCAGACTCTGCCCCCAGCATGCCGCAAACACAAAGACGCCGGTCACGATTAAAGGTTTGCTCAAACACGGCCGCATAAGCAGCCAGCCTGTCCATAGGACTGGCGTGCCGCCCTTCCATGTTCAGCAATTCACCGCGAAAACTATGCGTGTAGCGCTGCACCAGCACTGCCACAAGGTCCTCTTTCTTGGGGAAATGATGATGAATACTAGGTTTTTTGATGCCGACCAACTTGGCCACATCGTCATAGGAAAAACCGTTGTAACCTTGCTGCTGTATCAAGCCCTGGGCAGCATCAAGGATACGCTCAGCCATTGGCGACATTTCTAAAAAATGCTTCATGTGTTACCTGCTTGGAATAAGACGCTCATTGCAGCCTCAGTTAATTTACCTTCTAGTTGGTAGGCATCATAAGTACAGTTAATTGTTGTGTCAAGCAGCTTTTTGACGTGTTCATGCATAATAGCTGTCACGCCAACCGGCAAGCATTATTAATCAAATCAAAAAGCCCTTGGCCTCAGTCTTGGCATTGTGCAAACCAGCAAGCGGCAAATGTTTATCAGTAGCGATCTCACCATCCAGCATAAGCGAGGTATAACGCAAACAGCAAACCCGCAGGAAGGATGAGAAATTGTCGATATGCCCACGATAGGCAATCAACTCATCATAGAGTTTGGTGATGAGTTGATTGGTATTCATGCCGTCACGTACAGCGATTTCTTCCAGTACCGACCAGAATATCTTTTCCAGCCTGATGGAGGTCACCACGCCATGCAGGCGCAGTGAGCGCGATCTGGATTCATACAAACCCGGATCGGCTTTCACAAAAATCTCGCACATTACTCCTCCCGCATATCGTCAAGAAATTGATTTACTGACGATTATACGACACTTGCCTAATCTGCAACTTGACTACAACTTTATTTCTGTGCCCAACAATTGCAAGAACTGCCCTATCCAGGCTGGGTGCGCCGGCCATGCGGGTGCAGTCACAAAATTCTTGTCAGTCACCGCCTCGGTCACAGCAATATTTGCATAATGTCCACCTGCTGCCTCCACTTCTGGCTGGCAAGCCGGGTAAGCTGAACACTTGATGCCTTCCAGTACCTTGGCGGCCGCCAAGATCTGCGCGCCATGGCATACAGCAGCGATAGGTTTATTGGCTTGCGCAAAATGCTGGACGATAGCAATGACTTGCGGATTCAAGCGCAAATATTCAGGCGCACGCCCACCAGGTATCAGCAAGGCATCATAATCTTGCGCCTTGATACTGGCAAAATCATGTGTGATGCCAAAGCGATGACCTGGTTTCTCTGTATATGTCTGCTGGCCCTCAAAGTCATGGATGGCCGTCGCAACATAGTCGCCAGGTTTTTTGTCCGGGCACACTGCGTGTACTGCATGCCCAACTGCCAGCAGACTTTGGAAAGGCACCATGGCCTCATAATCCTCTACAAAATCACCAACCAGCATAAGAATTTTTTTGGCTGCCATGATGTCTCCTGAATATTGGTTTGAAGGAGACCCATTGTTAAACAAATTTTATGATCGCAGGTAATGACGGGTTACTACATTCGCCAGAAATTGCCGTGCAGAAATTAACTATATTTTGCGCATTCTTATTAATATTTTGCGCCTCATTAATCAAACAGTAACAAGAACTCGTATAAAATCAAACCATGCTCTGGAATCAGATAACACGGAGTAAGAATCGTTTATAGGCTGGAGACAACATGGCAGAAGCAGGGCCGCTTTACAAAAATCGGGTTTTGCTGCTCACGCAGACTTTCTTCATCATCGATAACAAAGAAGAGTTATTGATCGGTGCGCATAAGTACGACTTCGACATCCTGTTTTTTGACCAGATGAGCGGTTTTGTAAAGGCAGTTCAGTCTTCTGACGGGCACGACCTGTTCGTGATTGACCTGGATGTTTTGTACAACATGCAAGACGATATGCAACATACCCGCCGTCAGACCATGTTCCTCAGTGATTTGTTGCAGCGCCTGCCAGATGATCAAAGCTATATTTATCTGCAAACTGTGCGTCAGGGCGAGCGCTTTTTGTTACAGCAAAAATTGGTAGACAGTAACTGCATGGCCTATGCAGAAAAGCCCATCACCAACGAAGTGCTGGTCGACAAACTGTTCAATATCTTCGCCCGAAAAAAACGGGGTGAAACGAATACTATCGTTCACTGCGGCGAACTTTCCTCCCTGGACACAGCATTGCTTGCGGAAAACCACATTGAATTGCTGCACAATCCAGACGCGCGATCCTTGCACGTGCGCGTCAAGGAAGCCCAGCCAGATATCGTCCTCATTGATGAAGCACAGTATCTACAGACTGAAGCACTCGTGCGTGTACTGAAAAAGAATATTGAATTTGACCCCAGCCGCGAAATCATCTTGCTGCAAAGCCGCCCTGACTCAAACATGGCCAGGCGTGCGCTCGATAGCGGTTTTGATGAAATACTGACACCCAGCGATGCCGACGTGCTGACACGTCAATTACTGAACCGCATCAATAAAATCCGCACCAGTAAAGACTTGATCAGCCGCGACCGCGCTACTGGCCTGCTCAACAAAGTAGGCTTACAAAAGAAAGCCCAGGAATGGATACGCCGCGCCAGTCGTGAAAACAAATCCCTGGCCTATGGCATCATCGATATCGATAAATTCAAGACCATCAACGACACCTGGGGCCATTATTTTGGCGACATCGTCATCAAGCGTTTGTCTTTAGTCTTGTCCTCACAACTGGGCGAGCAGGATTTGCTGAGCCGCTTTGGCGGCGAAGAATTTGTCGTGGTTTTCTGGGATTGCACACCTGAACAAGGCAGGCAAAAACTCGACGCCATGCGCGAAGCCTTCGGCAAGATCGTCTTTGAAGTCAAACCTGGCGAAAATAAAAACTTCAGCTTCAGCGGCGGCGTCGCCGACTTCCCGACCTGGAATACCGAGAATGCCATGTTCTTGCAGGCAGATGCGATGTTATATCAGGCCAAGCAAAGTGGGCGGAATCAGATTTGTGTTAGTGGAAAATAATCTGGTTTAATAATTTTATTGTAGGCTGGGCTTCGGCGTATCAGCCCAACACTGGGGCCCGATAAACGTATAGCTTATTTAAACGCTGAGTGTTGATCTGATAAACCATAGCCCAACCTACAATATAAAGCCCATGCATTCACCTTTCACAAAAAACAGATAATGAGAGTAATTTTCCCGTCCCTGGCCACTCCTTTCCGCGTGGAAGTACTCTTTTAAAAACAAGTGCGTTCACAGGTTCATACAGCAAAACATATTGTCTAGCGAGACGCAATCGTCTCCTGCGCAACTGATGCATTGATACCGGTTTTTCCCATCCCCACTGGGGAAAGGGTTTCTTCATTGCGTTTCTGTACTCAAGTATCAACACTCTGGTCAATTGGCGCCTTAATTCAATCTTGTCCATGCGCACGACTGGCTTTCTCCAAGGACTTACAGGCCGAAATTCACGCTGCTTCAGCATAGGCAAGCAGCGTCAAAGCACAGAATCATGCCCACCCGCTCCAAACAACTGTTCTTTGACATGCGCTAACTGATCTCTGACCTGCGCGGCTTTTTCAAACTCCAGATTTTTCGCATGATCCAGCATGAGTTTTTCCAGACGCTTGATTTCACGGCTGATCTGCTTCTCGCTCATGACTTCATAGCGCGCCTGCTCTTGCGCTACAGCCAACTCCTCCCTTGCCTCTTGCGGATTGTAGACCCCGTCGATGATGTCCTTGATCTGCTTGCGTATGCCTACCGGGGTAATATTATTGGCCAGATTGAAGGCTAGCTGCTTGTTGCGACGGCGCTCGGTTTCACCCATTGCGCGACGCATGGAATCAGTCACTTTATCTGCATATAAAATCGCTTTACCATGCAGGTTACGCGCCGCACGGCCTATGGTTTGTATCAGGCTGCGCTCAGAACGCAAGAAACCTTCTTTGTCTGCATCAAGGATCGCCACCAGTGACACTTCAGGGATATCCAGACCTTCGCGCAGCAAGTTGATACCAACCAGCACATCAAAGGTACCGAGGCGCAGATCGCGGATAATTTCTACCCGCTCTACCGTATCAATGTCGCTATGCAGGTAACGTACCTTGATGCCATTTTCACCGAGGAATTCTGTTAACTGTTCTGACATACGCTTGGTCAGTGTGGTGACCAGTACGCGCTCGTGTTTTTTCACACGCTCGATAATCTGGTTCATCAGATCATCGACCTGAGTCAGGGCCGGGCGCACTTCAATTTCCGGGTCAACCAGACCGGTAGGTCTGACCAACTGCTCGACAGTCTGGTCAGAATGCTGATCTTCGTAATCACCTGGCGTGGCCGAGACAAATACGGTCTGGCGCAACTTGCTTTCAAATTCAGCAAACTTCAGCGGGCGATTATCCAGTGCCGATGGCAGGCGGAAGCCATAATCCACCAGATTTGTCTTGCGCGCCCTGTCGCCGTTATACATGCCATTCAACTGACCTGTCAGCACATGGGATTCATCAAGGAACATCAAGGCATCTGCTGGCAGGTAATCGACCAGGGTCGGTGGCGGTTCACCGGCCTTGGCACCACTCAGGTGGCGCGAATAATTTTCAATGCCCTTGGTGAAACCAATCTCGGCCATCATTTCCAGATCAAAGCGGGTGCGCTGTTCTATGCGCTGCTCTTCAATGAGTTTGTTTTCACGACGGAAGAAATCCAGGCGCTCGCGCAATTCTTCTTTGATCGTATCGATGGCACGCAAGACCGTTTCGCGCGGCGTGACATAGTGCGAGCTAGGATAAACCGTGAAGCGCGGTATCTTTTGTTTGATACGCCCGGTCAGGGGATCAAACAATTGCAGGTTTTCGATTTCATCATCGAACATTTCTACACGCACAGCCATCTCGGCATGTTCTGCCGGAAATATATCAATAGTATCGCCACGCACACGGAAAGTGCCACGTCCGAAATCAACTTCATTGCGCTTGTACTGCATCTGTATCAAGCGGGCGATGACATCGCGCTGACTGACTTTGTCCTTGGCACGCAGGGTCAAAATCATCTTGTGGTATTCGCTAGGGTTACCGATACCATAGATGGCTGACACAGTAGCCACAATGATGACATCACGTCTTTCCATCAGCGATTTGGTACAGGACAAACGCATCTGTTCTATATGTTCATTGATGGCAGAATCTTTCTCAATGAACAAGTCGCGCTGCGGTACATACGCTTCTGGTTGATAGTAATCGTAATAACTGACAAAATACTCCACCGCATTGCGTGGAAAGAATTCCCTGAACTCACTGTACAACTGTGCTGCCAGGGTTTTATTAGGTGCAAAAATGATCGCTGGCCTACCTGTTCTGGCGATTACATTTGCCATCGTATAGGTCTTACCCGACCCCGTCACTCCCAGCAGTGTCTGAAAAAACAAACCGTCACTGATACCCTCAACCAATTGTGCAATGGCCGCTGGCTGATCACCCGCTGGCTGGAACATTTGATACAACTGATAAGGTGAATCAGGGAAACTGATAAATTTTGATTCGTCCAGCTGTTCTGACAAAGCTGTTGAATTAACTGGTGCTACGGCCATGATGCGATTACCTTTGCTAAAATAGGTGGCTGTACTATGCAATCTGCCTCATTCCAACCTTTATTGTCGGCAACGACAAATATTTCAATATTATCACGATGACTGCTCACGCTTCTTCCCCCCTGTTTTCTGCCATAGAAATGGCCCCCCGCGACCCCATCCTGGGCATCACCGAAGCATTCAATGCTGACCAGAATCCTGCCAAGGTCAATCTGGGTGTAGGCGTATATTATGATGACAATGGCAAGGTGCCATTGCTGGAATGCGTCAAAAAAGCAGAAGCTATTTTGATGGAAAAATTTGCCCCGCGTACTTACCTGCCCATCGAAGGCCTTGCTGCCTATGATAAAGCAGTACAAGAACTGGTATTTGGTGCTGACAGTGACGTAGTCAAGGAAAAGCGTGCAATCACTGCCCAAGCTATTGGTGGCACAGGTGCGCTGAAACTGGGTGCAGACTTCTTGCAGCGCTTCACCCCAAACTCTGAAGTCTGGATCAGTGACCCAAGCTGGGAAAACCACCGCGCCCTGTTTGAATCGGCCGGTTTTAAAGTCAACTCTTACCCTTACTATGATGCAGCGACACGCGGCGTCAATTTCGCTGGCATGCTGGATGCATTAAAAGCCATGCCTGAAGGCTCCATCGTGTTGTTGCACGCCTGCTGCCATAATCCTACTGGTGCTGACCTGAGCGATGATCAATGGACAGAAGTGATTGCCGTGGTTGCTCAGCGTAACCTGATCCCTTTCCTCGACATGGCTTATCAGGGCTTTGGCGATGGTATTGAAGCAGATGGCAAAGTAGTACGTCGCTTTGCTGAAGCTGGCGGTGCCCTGTTTGTCTCCAACTCTTTCTCCAAATCCTTCTCCCTGTATGGCGAACGTGTCGGTGCACTGAGCATTGCCGCATCCAGCGCAGAAGAAGCAGCGCGCATCATGTCGCAACTGAAACGCGTGATCCGCACCAACTACTCCAATCCACCTACTCATGGCGGCCAGGTGGTGGCAACCGTACTGGCAACGCCAGAACTGCGCCAGTTGTGGGAAGAGGAGCTGGCAGGCATGCGCGTACGCATACGTGAAATGCGCACGGCCTTCGTCAGCATGCTCAAAGAAAAAGCCCCGGGCCATGACTTTGATTTCGTGATCCAGCAACGCGGCATGTTCTCGTATTCTGGCCTGACGAAAGAACAAGTTGGTAAGCTGCGCGATAACAATTCCATCTACGCTGTTGATACTGGCCGGATTTGCGTTGCTGCTCTCAACAACAAGAATATTAACAACGTTATTGAGGCAATTACCCAGGTTTTGTAATTGGATAAGGCCTGCGTATTGACAAACAGGGGTCGAGAGAATATAATTTTTGTCTCTGTTCCCTGATAGCTCAGTTGGTAGAGCGACGGACTGTTAATCCGCAGGTCCCTGGTTCGAGTCCAGGTCGGGGAGCCACAGAATTCGAAGTAAGTAGTGAACTTATCAAAAAATCACTGCGAACAAAGTATTTAAGTTGTAGATAAAAAAGTTTAACGAAGATCATCATATCTTCTATTCCCTGATAGCTCAGTTGGTAGAGCGACGGACTGTTAATCCGCAGGTCCCTGGTTCGAGTCCAGGTCGGGGAGCCAAAATTAGAGAGAGCAGAGTTACCTGCTAAAGCTGGTAACTCTTTTTTTTCCGCCAAATTTAATTGGCAATGTCGTGAATAGCGTAGTTTGCAGTACAGAATTGAAGTGAGTAGTGAACTTGACAAAAATCACTGCCAAAAAGATAGTTTTAAAAGTTTAATGAAGATCATCATATCTTCTATTCCCTGATAGCTCAGTTGGTAGAGCGACGGACTGTTAATCCGCAGGTCCCTGGTTCGAGTCCAGGTCGGGGAGCCAAATTTAGAAAAGAGTTACTTGCCAAGGCCAGTAACTCTTTTTTTTCCGCCCTGCTCCTATACGACACGGCAAACAGGTCAGACAGAATTTCAGGAGCTAGTCTTTTTATGTACGCGGCGTAAATATCAAGCTAGAGATTCAATCGACGACATTCCGGTTGACGTACTATCCCGGTCAAATAAATTCGTACACGTATTCCCCCTCCTTGCGCAGCAAATCCCCTCCGGCAATTCGTCAAACAAGCTCAGCTCGATTTCTTCAACTCCAACTCAATTCTCAAAGCTGCTGAATTGCTACGGAATTTCATTCTGTGTCATATACAGGAAACTATAGAGCGCATTGACGAAGCAATAGCTATGCTTATCTCCACGTCGCTGTTGAGAATCAAAACTGAACCCAAAGTGGCAGGCAAAGTTATTGCCCCGCGAAATCAATATATACAGTTCAGTGCCTGAATGGACAAAAAAGCCAGCTACAAACTCTCGTAGCTGGCTTTTTAAATTTGGAAAAATCAGGCTTATTTGGCTGGTGCAGCAACTGTTGATTTAGTTCTGAACCATCCCCTGATTTTTCCCAGCAAGTGCTCAAAATCATCAATGTAGGTGAAAACGGCAGGCACCACCAGCAAGCTTAGAAGCGTTGAAGTAATCAAGCCGCCAATCACCGCAATCGCCATTGGCGAACGGAAACTGGGGTCAGCACCCCAACCCAGCGCCAATGGCATCATACCTGCACCCATGGCAATGGTGGTCATGATGATGGGACGGCTGCGTTTGTGGCAGGCGTCAACCAGGGCATCAAAACGACTCATGCCTGCTTCTCTTGCCAGGACGGCATAATCTACCAGCAAGATGGAGTTCTTGGTCACGATACCCATCAGCATGATCAGGCCTATCATGGATGGCATCGACAAGGCACGACCAGTCACCAGCAAGGCCACGAAGGCGCCACCAATGCTCAAAGGCAGTGCCGCCAGGATAGTCACCGGTTGCAAGAAGTCCTTGAACAACAGTACCAGCACACCATAGATGCACAATACACCGATCAGCATGGCGATACCAAAGCTGGCGAACAGGGCTTGCATCTCTTGCGCATCACCAAGCTCAGCAATGCTGACTGACGGTGGCAGGTTTTTCATACTGGGCAAGGCGCGCGCTTCTTCATTGACTTCACCCAGTTGGCGGCTACCCAACTCCACATCCAGGGTCACATTGCGCTTGCGATTGAGTCTGTCTATCTGTGCAGGGCCGGATTCCATGGTGACGCTGGCAACACTACCCAGCATGACAGGGCCGTTCTTGCCAGGCACGGTAAGGCGTTCTATCTCAGCCAGATCAGCCCTGAAACTGTCTGGCAATTTAACGCGTATAGGCACCTGGCGTTGCGACAGATTCAGCTTGGGCAAGGCCTGGTCATAATCGCCAGCGGTTGCCACGCGTACTGTTTCACCTATGGCCGCCGCAGTCACTCCAAGATCCGCTGCCCTGGCCATATCTGGCCGCACGATGATCTCAGGGCGTACCAGCGAAGCACTGGAACTGACATTGCCCACACCTTTCAGCGTCCGCAATTCACGTTCGACTTTTTGTGCTGCTTCAACCAGGGCCAAAGGGTCTTCACTTTGCAAGACCAGTTGCATTTTGACGCCAGTATCTGGTGGACCCACATTGAACTTGGCACCAGAAATATCGGCAATCTCAGTACGGATTTTGGCATCAATATCGGCAATCGAATCCTTGCGTTTGTTTCTGTGCACGGCTGTCACAGTCAACACTGCACGCCTGGCTTCTGCCGCAGCACCAGGGGCAAAGGCATCACCACTGGAACCACCACCGATAGAACTGAAGACATTGATAATCTCTTTGTTCTTCATGATGGCAACCCTGGCCTGCTCAGCAACGTTGCGGGTTTCTGCCAGTGTACTGCCTGGTGGTAGCTCTATATTGACTTGTGTCTGCGCACGGTCAGCAGAAGGTACAAAACCCGTTGGCAGCAAACCGACTAAAGCAATCGAACCGACAAAAAACAAGGTTGCGGCTATCATGGTGATCAGACGATGACGCAAACACCATTGCATGGTTTTCATATAATGAGTCATGATCCAGCCATCTTTCTGGCCATGCACGCCTTCAAGCTCACCTGATTTTCCGCGCTTTGGTGCCTTCATGATGTAAGCTGCCATCATCGGCGTCAGCAAACGCGCCACCACCAGCGAAGCCAGAATCGCAATCACCGCCGTCCAGCCAAACTGTTTGAAGAACAATCCCGGCACGCCTCCCATGAAAGCAGTCGGCAAGAACACGGCCACCAGGGCAAAGGTGGTGGCAATAACAGCCATACCAATTTCATCCGCCGCTTCCATGGCTGCCTGCATCGGGGTTTTACCCATGTGTAAATGACGGGCGATGTTTTCAATTTCCACAATCGCATCATCGACCAGCACACCTACCACTAAAGCAAGTGACAGCAAGGTCACAGTATTCAGCGTATAACCAAAATACTTGAGACCGAGGAAGGTAGGTATCACAGACAAAGGCAAGGCCGCAGCCGCCACCAAAGTCGCACGCCAGTCGCGCAAGAACCACCAGACCACCAGGATGGCAAGCAAGGCACCTTCATACAGCAAGTCCATAGAGCCATCGAAATTTTCTTCTACTGGCTGGGCATTATCTATGGCCTGGTGAAACTTCATGTTCGGATGGGCAGCCTGCAATTCATCGACTGCTGCATGCGAACCTTTGGCCACATCAACTTCACTGGCACCCTTGGTACGGAATACTTCAAAGCCAACGACCTGCTTGCCATCCAGCGTAGCGACAGAACGCGGCTCGCTGACGGTATCAAGCACGCGCGCCACCTGATCAAGGCGTATATGTCGCCCATCTGGCAATGGGATATCCAGCACGGCCAGTTCAGCCGCGGTCTTGACGGTAGCAATGGTACGTACCGATTGCTCGGCACCACTGACATCGCCACGGCCACCCGGCGCTTCTTGCTGCACCAGCTTCAAACGACGCGAAACATCTACAGCAGCAACATTCAATGCGGCCATCTTGCTGGTATCAAGCTCTACCCGCACTTCACGGCTGACGCCGCCCATGCGCCTGACTGCACCGACACCAGGGACAGCACGCAAGCGCTTTGCTACGGTATTATCAACAAACCAGCTAAGCTCTTGCGCATCTGGTTTGCTGCTTTCGCCAGCGACTACTTTACTGTCCTTGCCATCTTCTGCAGCTTCCACTGTGTACGTCATGATGACGCGACCAGCAGTGGATGCCTTGGTCACAGTAGGGTCCCGCATTTCGCTGGGCAGATCTGCGCGCACGGTTGCCACGGCATCGCGCACTTCATTGACTGCATCTGAAATTACTTTTTCCAGGACGAATTCCACAGTGACTTCAACATTACCATCCAGCACTTTGGTGTAGACGTTTTTTACACCTTGCAGGGAAGCCACTGCATCTTCTATCTTGCGGGCGACTTCCGTTTCCAGCTGTGCTGGTGCGGCACCAGACAAAGGTGCGCTGACGGTGACGATAGGCAGTTCGATATCAGGAAAATCCTGCACGATGGTGGAACGGAACGACAATATCCCTGCCAGCGTCAGCAAGATAAACAGCATGATCGCTGGTATGGGATTTTTAATTGAGAGTGAAGAAAAGTTCACATGAGCCCCTTAGTTTTTGACGGCGGCATTGGCTGACTTGACTGCAGCCACCACTTTTACCGTATCGCCATCATTGAGGAAGCCTGCGCCGCTGGAGACTATAGTGCTGTCCGCATTCAAACCAGAGACAACCTCAACCAAATCGCCTTGCGCATTACTCACGCGACGCCCGGTCTGCAATTTGATTTGCGTAACCCGGTTATCCGCATTTAAACGGAAGGCATAACTGAAACCATCTCTGACCACCACGGCTTGCTGAGGTATGGTCAGGGCTTGAGAACTGCCCATGACGAATTCGCCTTTGGCATACATGCCTGGCTTGAATGCCAGTGAGGCTGTGGCTTGTTGTGGCTTGGCTGCCGTTGTAGCACTTGTATCTGGCACCAGGTCAACATAGACCAGGCCCATTCTGGTTTGCGCATCTACCGTAGGTGACACTACCCTGACCTTACCCTTCCATTGCGCACCACCTGGTGCAGTCACAACGACCTCTGTGCCCGGCACTATTTTTGCCATCTCACTGGCTGTCACTTCGGCCCGCCATTCCAGACGGCCTTGACGTATCATGCGGAAAAGTTCTGCTCCGTTACCGACGACTGAACCCAGGGTAGCCACGCGTGCAGTAATGATGCCACTGTCAGGCGCAACGACCCGCGTGTGACGCATACGCAATTGCTGGGCATCAACGCCTGCCTTGGCAGACTCCACCCTAGCCTTGGCAGTTTGTTCTGCTGTCAGGTATTGACCGACTTGCTGAGCACTCAGCGCACCGCTGGTTTGCAAGGCACGGGTACGTTCGGCATTCGCCGCAGCTTCTGCAAGATTGGCTTGCGCTTCTGCCAGGCTGGCCTGCGCCAATGCAAGATCGGCCCTCACAGCTTCGCTGGCAAAACTGACCAGCAACTGCCCACGCTGTACCACATCACCGATATTGGCATGCAACTCCTGTATGCGCAGGCCAGATGCCTCAGAACCTATCAAAGCCTCTTGCCAGGCAGCGACGCTACCATTGGCTGTCAGTTTGATGACCAGGTTGCCGCTAGTGGCCTTGGTGGTGGTGACGGTTAAAGCTGGTTTGACTTTGGCAGCCGTGGCAGAGGCACTGGCGGCCTTGGCAGGTTCATCGGCAGCATTGGAAGTGGCGGACAACCATAAGCCACCAGCACCAAGGGCAATCATGCCAGCCAGGCTCAGGGATAGTGGTTTGCGTGAAATAAGTTTCTTCATGTCGAATACGCTTTCTATTATTTTTAAATTCAGGAATTTGTTTTAGCTTGGCTGGCTGCTTGCGCGCTCAAGTCCCAGCCACCGCCCAGCGCCCTGTACAAGGCGATCCAGGCACGATTTCTTTCAAGTTGCAGTGTGATCAGGGCAGACTGGGAAGCAAAGGCTGTGCGTCTTGCATCTTCCAGTTCCAGCAAACTGGCCATGCCCTTGTTGTAGCGTACCGCTGTCGCCTGCAGGGCTTGTTCATAACCCCTTGCTGAAATTTCAGAATCAAGGCGACGTGCATCGGTACTATTCAAGTTCACCAACGCCTCTTCAACCTCGCGTACTGCCTGCCTGACCTTGCCGTGATAATTGCTGCTGGCCGTCTGGTAACGTGCTTTGGCTGCGTCAATATTGGCACTAGTCTGGCCGCCATTGAATATGGGCAGGGTCAATGCCAGTGGCCCGACTGACCAGGTATCCATGCGGGTATCACTACCGCCATTCTTATAGCGCATGGTTCCTATAGAACCGCTGAGACTCAGGCGCGGGTAGCGTTGCGCCTCGGCGGCGCCTACTTGTGAGCTGGCAGCGGCCACATCTTTTTCGGCAGCATATACGTCAGGACGTTGTGTCAGCAAGTGCGCAGGTAAACTGCTCACAGCCAGTGGCAACAAGTTTCTAAAACCTGCCTGGGCGCCCTCCAAAAGCTGCCTCAATTCAGGCTCGGGCCTGGCAGTCAGTGCCACCAGGGCTTTGATATCCAGATCACATAGTGCGGCTTGCTGTATGGCCCGGCTATTACCTTCAGCCGCACTGGCACGCGCCAGTGCTGAGGTGGCACTAGCTGACATGCCTGCCTTGACACTCAATTCCGTCACCCTGGCAGTTTCAGCACGTGACTTGGCATCTTGCCAGCTCAGGTCTGCCACTTGCTGACAACTCAACACCGAGAAATATAACTGCGCCACTTCTGCCGCCACCGATATCCTGGCATCATGCCAGAGCGCCTGACTGCCTTCCAGCTCAGCCTGGGCTGCTTGATTATTGGCACGGTTAGCACCAAACAAATCCAGTTCCCAGGAAGTTTGCAAACCTGCCTGCGCGGTAGTAGCGACTGGCATGCCCGGCTGGTTCTTTGCACGCGTTGCATTCGCCACCGCATCCACCGAAGGCAGCAAAGCAGCACCACTGGCAACTCTGGCTGCCCTGGCTGTTTCCATGCGCGACCATGCTTGCGACAGCGAAGGGCTGACTTTTTGTGCGGCCTCAATCAACTCCAGCAAACTGGCGTCGCCGTGCGCTTGCCACCAATTGCGCAATTCCGTGTTTTTTTCTTCGGAGGGCAAGATAGCCTGCCAGTGTGCTGGCAAGCTGGCTGAACTCGACGCAGTAGGATTTGTCGTAGCGCATGCAGCAAGCAACACTGCAATGGCCGGGATAAGGATGAAATGTCGTATAGTCATGTCGTTGTCGAAGATATGGTTAATCAGAATTCATTGTGAGCCGGCGGCGTTTTTCATCTTCACACATGGCGATGGCATAATCCACCAGCCGCGAAGCATAGGCATCAATTGCCTTGGATTTGGCGATCAAAGCGGGCCGGATCGCCTGTATCACATCACCACTGATCAGCAAAGAAATGGCCAGGCCAGAGATGGAAATCGCCAGCCTGTGTACATCATCGTCTGCCTTGCTGATATCCAGATACCTGCACAAGAATTTGACCATGGCCAGATGAGAAGGCTTGATGGCCGTATCGATTTCTTCCAGCCATAAACCAGTAGGTTCGAGCATTTCACGAAAATGCAATTTCATGCAAGTTTGCACGAGCTCCCCCTGCTTCAAAGAGTCAGTAAACGTACAGATCAAGGCGGCCAGTGTAGAACGCAAATCGGCTCCATCCTGTTCGAATATGGCTGGATCAACATTTGGATTGGTGCGCGGATCATTGAACACGGCACGATATAAGCCAGCTTTATCAGCAAAATAATAACTGATCGCAGAAATATTCACATTGGCGGCCTTGGCAATCTCCCTGGTCGATGTTTTTGCATAACCTCTTTCGGCAAATAATTGCAGGGCGGCATCCAGCAGGCGCATACGCGCCTCCAGGCCATCAACACGCAATATTTTTCCGTCGGCCGTGGCGACCTGGCTCTCTGGCTGAATTTGTCGCTTGGCAACTTTTTTTTGGCTGGATGTTTTCATGCCGAGAATACTAGCACATAAATCAAACGTTTGATTTAACTAGCACCGCAAAAACAAAAGACGTTATCAAATAGAAATACCATTGCAAAATGGGATAGCCCTGCTCACCACAAGGATGTTGCCAACTGTCACGGCATAGTCATATTCACGGTTTAGGCTTCGCACTAAACGCTTTCACAAACTCATTTGATATCTCAAAGTGACCTTACTTACCTCCCCCGCCATCCGCCTTTTGCGCAATTTCAAGATTGCTCACAAGCTTGGTTTTGTCGCTCTGGCATTTGCGATTCCCCTGCTCGTCGTGCTGGCACTGCTGTTCCATAATCTGCGGCAAGATGTCTTGCAAATCCAGGAAAAGCAGGCTGCCATCAAAATAATTGCGACTAAAAATGAATTGCGTCTGCTGATACAAAAACAGCGAGCCCTGCAGCACATGCACCTGCTCGGCAATAAACAAGTGGGCAGCAGTATCAGTGAAAACCAGGGAAAGATAGAAAATTTGTTCAAGCAAGCAGGCCAGAATAACGGCAGCAATCAACTATGGCCCACTCTGGCATCAAAGCAGGCAACATTTAAAGCTGCTGAAAGTTTCACCGAACATAGTAGCTTGCTGAATGCCATTGAGCTCGAAATTAAAGAAATTGCCAACAATTCAAAGTTAGCGCTGGATAGTGATTTAAAAACCAACCAGTTGGTCAACATCTATCTCACTACCCTGCCCCAAATAGAAGAAAAGTTATCCATCATCGCAGGTCGTGGTGCAGCGTATATTGATACAGGTTTGTTCGAAGCAGGTGAAGATGTGATGCTAAATTCCCTGCATATGCTGGCAAAGCTTAACTTGTCTGAGCTTGCATCAAGCATGCAAAACCTGGGGGTGCATAGCAAGGAATATGCGTTGGCAGACATCGGCGCGCAAACCAGTATAGCGGATGCAAAAAAATTTCTTGCGCGCTCGCAGGATGAAGTACTGGCATCTGTCAATCAAAGGAACGGCAACGCATTCCTGCAGGCAGGCACAGACAATTTGAATACACTGCATGCAACGAAAACGGCGGTCGCCAAGCTCATCGCCAATAATCTTGAGCATGAAATTAATAAAACCAGCCAGCGAGCCTGGCAAATGTCAGTGGGCATTATTTTACTCTTGCTGATAGCCAGCTATTTTTTGATGGCAATTTATCAGGCATTAACGACGGACTTGAAGATATTGGCTCAGGCAGTAGCAGAAACTGCAGCAGGCAATTTACAAAACCGTGTCAGTAGTAAGGGCAAGGATGAACTGGCACAATTGATCAATGCGGTAGGCAGAATGAATATGGAATTAAGCAATCTGGTTGCCAATATCCGTCTGAGCGCGCAAGCCGTGGATATCATTGCCAGGGAAATTCACGATGAAAACACGGACCTGGCCAACCGCACGGAAAGCCAGGCAGCATCCCTGCAACAAACTGCCAGTGCAATTGATGAACTGGCAGCCACTATTTCTGAAAACGCTGGCAATCTGGCGCAAGCCAATAGTCTCATGCATAGCTCGGCAGAGCGTGTGCAACATGGGCTGGAAGTCATGGATAGCAGCATCCTCTCCATGCAAACCGTCAGTGCCAGCGCCAAGAAAATAACTGAAATCATCGGCGTCATGGATGGTATCGCCTTCCAGACGAATATCCTGGCCCTCAACGCAGCGGTGGAAGCTGCCAGGGCTGGTCAGGAGGGCCGTGGCTTTGCGGTAGTAGCTGCAGAAGTACGCAACCTGGCACAGCGCAGCGCCAATGCCGCCAAAGAAATCAAAGGCCTGATTGCCTCATCCGGCCAGGCAGTGGAAGCTGGCAGCAAGATGATCAATACGGCAGGCCAGACCATGCGCAATATCGCCGACAATGTGGAAGTGGTCACAGAACTCATCAAGCAAATCGCCAAGGCCAGCCAGGAGCAAAGCATGGGTATTTCAGACGTCAATCAGGCGATTGCCGACATTGATGAAATCACTCAGGATAATACCCGACTGGTGGAAATGGCGAGTGAGTCTACCGCCAAACTGGAAGAACAGGCCACCTCACTCGGTGCAGCAGTCAGCGTCTTCAAAACATTACCATTGGTTACTGATGCGCAGCACCTGCATCTGGCCAGCAGTTCAAATGACAGCTTTATGCTGGCAGCACTTGAGAAGAAAAAACTGGCTGCATAAGGCAACAAGCAACTTACCATAGAAAAAAGCCACCAGACATATGCACTGGTGGCTTTTTTGGTTTTGCGGTTTATTTCAGACTTTTAGGAGAGTCAGTATGGAGAGCAATTCATCCCTGATCTGATGCAGATTTACAGGCTCGTCTGCAGACTCTTGCACCGCTGTTTCGGCATGTCCACCGTTGACGTTGAGCTTGTTTCTGGCACCATTGATGGTAAAGCCCTGCTCATATAATAATTCGCGGATACGGCGTATCAGCAAAACTTCATGATGCTGATAATAACGACGGTTACCGCGACGCTTGACAGGCTTTAGTTGTGTAAATTCCTGCTCCCAATAACGCAGAACATGCGGTTTGACGCCACACAATTCACCAACTTCGCCTATCGTAAAATACCGCTTGGCCGGAATAGGCGGCAGTACAAAAGACTCAATCTTGATTTCAGTCATGGAAAATATCAGGCAGCATGGGCAAGAGGTTGATTACCGACGTCGTCGACCATGCCTTTGAGTTTCTGGCTGGCATGGAAAGTAACGACACGACGTGCAGTAATAGGAATTTCTTCACCGGTTTTAGGATTGCGACCAGGACGTTGCGGTTTGTCACGCAACTGGAAATTACCAAAGCCGGACAACTTAACGGCTTCTCCCCTTTCCAGTGCATCACGGATTTCATCAAAAAAAGTTTCTACCATGTCCTTGGCTTCGCGCTTATTCAAACCTACATGTTCAAACAGGAGTTCGGCCAATTCTGCCTTGGTCAAGGTAGGCAATTCCTTTTCCGCCTGTGACCGCGCCCGGGCTTCCTGCATTGCGCGATTCAAATCAGCATCCAGCACCGACTGAAACTCGGCGGAAATCACATCATTCATTTAGAAACTCTTCTCAATTAATACTAACAAATACAGACAAGATCAACGCAGTTTGGCAGCAAATTGCTGACTTGCGGCTTGTACCAGGGCTTGCATCGCGGCCTCTACTTTATCGTCTTGCAGGGTACTTTGAGTATCTTGCAAGCTAAAGCGGAAAGCAAGACTTTTCTCATCTGCTTCCAGACCTTTTCCACGATATTCATCAAATAAAACAAAGCCTTGCACGATTTTACAGACTTCGTTTTGCTGCGTTTCGCGCCTGAAAACATCCAGCAGATTTTGCACTACAACTGTCTGTTTGACAACTAAAGCCAAGTCACGAGTAACGGCCTGGAACTTGGATATTTCCTGATATGAGGGCACTTGCACTTGTTGCAAGGCTGTCACATCAACTTCAAATACCACTGGCGCCAAAGGCAGGTCATATTTTTGCTGCAGGCGCGGATGCAATTCACCAATAAAGCCGATGACTTTACCATCAAATTCTATATTGGCGCTGCGGCCTGGATGCAGGGCGACGTGCTCATTCTTGACGAAGCGCAAGGAACCAGGCGCAAACAGGGCTTCCAGGTCAGCCTTGATGTCAAAGAAGTCGACGTTGCGGGTATCTTGCCCCCACTGCTCTTCTGCTACCGGGCCATATGCCAATGCTGCCAAACGCTTGGGCTGATTATAACCAGCCACTTCCAGCGGACCATCTTGCACGCCGGCATCCTGCAGATACACTGCACCGATCTCAAAAATGCGTACGCGGTTGAGCTTGCGATTCAGGTTATAGCGCGTATTGGCGATCAGGCTACCTATCAGATTGGTGCGCATGACACTCATCTGGCTGGCGATAGGATTGAGCAATTTAACTGGCGCATCATTGCCAGCAAAATCTTTTTCCCAGGCTTCTTCGACGAAGCTGTAATTCACGACTTCCTGATAATCCTGGTCAGCCACGAGGCGACGCACGGCAAACAGCGAACGCTGGTTTTCCGGAGCAATCAGCATGGCATTTGCAGCAACAGGCGGCAATGCAGGGATATTCTCAAAGCCATACACGCGCGCGACTTCTTCGATCAAATCTTCTTCGATTTCTATATCGAAACGATAAGACGGCGGCGTCACCAGGAATTCACCTGGCTGCTGGGTGAATTGCAAACCCAGACGGGTGAAAATATCGGCAATCCTGGCATCATCCAGCGCCACACCGATGACTTTCACGGCGCGCGCTGTACGCAGCTTGACTGGCGGACGTTGTGGCAGATTGACGATCTGGTCATCTACCGGTCCCAGCTTGACTTGTTCACTACCACCGCAAATTTCCACGATCAGGGCACTGATGCGCTCTATGTGTTCAACGATGGAGGCGAAGTCAACACCACGCTCAAAGCGGTGCGCTGCATCAGTAGAGAAATTGAAACGACGGGCACGGCCCTGTATTGCCTGCGGCCACCAGAAAGCGGCTTCCAGATAAATGTTTTGCGTGTCCAGGGTCACGGAGGTGGAATCACCACCCATGATACCGGCCAGGGATTCAATCTCTTTGTCATCAGAAATAACGCCAACCCAGTCATCCACTTCAACCGTATTGCCGTTCAGGAGCTTCAGCGATTCACCTGCCTTGCCCCAGCGCACTTCCAGGCCACCATGGATTTTGTCCAGATCAAACACGTGGGAAGGACGCCCCAGTTCCAGCATGACATAGTTGGAAATATCCACCAATGCAGAGATAGGACGCTGACCACTGCGTTCCAATCTTTGCTTCATCCATTCTGGTGTCGCGGCACGGGCATTGACGCCACGGATAACACGACCGGCGAAACGACCACATAAGTCAGGCGCACTGACTTTGACAGGCAGAGTTTCTTGCAAAGTCACCGGCAACACGACTGCTTCCGGCAAGTGCATGGCTGTGCCTGTCAAGGCAGATACCTCACGCGCCACGCCGAGTACGGACAGGCAGTCTGCCTTGTTCGGTGTCAGCTTGATGGTGAATTTCAGGTCATTGAGTTGATAGTAATCGCGGAAGTTCTGACCGACTGGCGCATCAGATGGCAAATCCATCAAGCCACCGTGGTCTTCCGACAATTTCAATTCACGGGCAGAGCACAGCATGCCGTAGGACTCAACGCCGCGCAGTTTGCCTATCTTGATTTCAAATGGCTTGCCATCTGCGCCAGGTGGCAGGATGGCGCCAACCATGGCGCAAGGCACTTTCATGCCTACGCGTACATTCGGTGCGCCGCAGACGATGTTGAGCAAGCTGCCCGTGCCTACATCGACCTGACAGACATTGAGTTTGTCAGCATCTGGATGCTTGGCGATTTCGCGAATTTCCGCGACGACGACATTATTAAATGGAGGAGCAACTGGCTCCACCTCTTCGACTTCCAATCCCGACATGGTGAGCATATGGGACAACTCATCCGAAGTCATCTTCGGATCGACCATGGTACGTAGCCAGTTTTCAGAAAATTGCATAATTCAGCAGTCTAATGTTGGATGCAGGGCGCGATGCGCCACTCAAAAATTCAGGGATGCGCTGTGTAATTCTATTAATTGAATTGCTTCAGGAAGCGCAAATCGCCTTCGTAGAACAGGCGCAAATCGTTGACGCCATAACGCAGCATGGTCAGGCGCTCAAGACCGGAACCAAAGGCGAAGCCTATGTATTTTTCCGGGTCCAGACCCATATTGCGCACCACGCTAGGATGTACCTGGCCAGAGCCAGACACTTCCAGCCAGCGACCTTTCAGCGGACCACTGCCAAAGGCAATATCGATTTCGGCAGATGGTTCCGTGAATGGAAAATAAGATGGGCGGAAACGCACTTGCAAATCGTCAGTTTCAAAGAAAGCTTTGACAAAATTCAGGTACACGCCTTTAAGATCTGCAAAGCTGATGTCTTCAGCAATCCACAAGCCCTCGACCTGATGGAACATCGGGGAGTGCGTGGCATCGCTATCAACGCGATAAGTGCGACCAGGTGCGATGACCTTGATCGGTGGTTTATTCATGCGCGCATAACGCACTTGCATGGGGCTGGTATGGGTGCGCAGCAATAATTGTTTACCCTGGCTATCTTTGCCATCGACATAAAAGGTGTCCTGCATCGAGCGTGCAGGATGGTTTTCCGGACTGTTCAGGGCGGTAAAGTTAGTCCAGTCCGTTTCGATTTCGGGGCCATCTGCCACATCAAAACCGATGGAACGGAAGATTTCTTCAACACGCTGCCAGGTACGCATGACAGGGTGGATTCCGCCAACGCCACGGCCACGGCCTGGCAAGCTGACATCGATCGCTTCTGCATTCAGGCGTGTCTGCATTTGCGCGTTCGCCAGGGCGTCGCGTCTTTCAGTCAGTGCTTCTTCTATCTGAACTTTGGCGGCATTGATCACTGCGCCCTGTACTTTTTTTTCCTCTGGTGGCAATTTACCCAGACTTTTCATCTGCTCTGTAATCTGACCACTCTTACCAAGGTAAAGCGCTTTCGCGTTCTCTAATGCTGCAGCATCGTTTGCTGCCAGAAAATCAGCACGTGCCTGGCTGACGATTTGATCTAAAGGGTTCATGCCTTGTTCCCGCTTACTGTGAAGCTGAAATAATGATCTGAAAACAAAACGGGGCATAGGATTCAACCTCTGCCCCGCTTGATATTTGCAACTGGCTTTCACCAGTCACTACGACTCACTGATTGCGATCACTAATGTGATTAGGCAGCCAGGTTAGCTTTGACTTGATTAACAATCGCAGCGAATGCTGGTTTGTCAGTCACAGCCATGTCAGCCAGTACTTTACGGTCGAGTTCAATTGCGGCTTTTTTCAGGCCGTTCATAAACACGCTGTAAGTCAGGCCATGCTGGCGAGCCGCTGCATTGATACGTGTGATCCATAAAGCGCGGAATACACGTTTCTTGTTGCGGCGATCACGGTATGCATACTGACCAGCGCGCATAACTGCTTGCTTGGCAATACGAAATACCTTACTACGACGACCACGGTAACCTTTGGCAAGGTTGAGAACTTTCTTATGACGGGCACGAGCTGTAACCCCACGTTTTACTCTAGGCATAATAACTCCTTAAATAATGAGTATGAGGTTAAGCTGTTGGCATCATGCGCATGACGGATACCATGTTGGTGTCATGAACACCTACGGAACCGCGCAATTGACGTTTGTTCTTGGTAGTTTTCTTGGTCAGAATGTGACGTTTGAAAGCTTGACCGCGTTTAACGGTTCCACCTGGACGGACGCGGAAGCGCTTCTTGGCGCTGCTTTTCGTCTTCATTTTTGGCATAGTACTATCTGTCTTTTAAGACAGCTCCACTTTTATATGATGGTAGGTGGCAGCAACAATCGCTACTCTTGGATGCCTACTTCTCACTTATTGTGACTCATCCTGAGGATGAGTCTTTCGTAATGCGCGCAATGCGTGCCTCACAAACCTGCTCAAGAAACAAACAGAAAATAAGCAAAACTTATTTCCTGTTATTTCTCATTATTTCTTTTTCTTAGGTGCCAGAATCATGATCATCTGACGACCTTCCATCTTTGGAAACTGCTCGACTTGGCCATACGGTTCCAGATCAGCCTTCAAACGCTCCAACATACGCATGCCGATTTCCTGATGCGCCATTTCACGACCACGGAAACGCAGTGTGATCTTGGTCTTGTCGCCATCATCCAGGAACTTGGTCAGATTACGCAATTTGATATTGTAATCTCCATCATCTGTACCCGGACGGAATTTGACTTCCTTGACCAGTATGACTTTTTGCTTCAGCTTGGCTTCGTGAGCTTTCTTTTGCTCCTGGTATTTGAACTTGCCGTAATCCATCAAACGGCAAACTGGCGGCTGCGCCGTCGGCGCTATTTCCACCAAATCAACATTGGCCTCTTCCGCTAAACGGAAGGCTTCACCCAGTTTTACGATGCCCAGAGGCTCGTTCTCAACGCCGGATAAGCGCACTTCTGGCGCTGTAATTTCACCGTTGATGCGATGTGACTTGTCAGTAGCTATTGCAGTTTCCTTCGAAAATAATAATATAAAGCTATGCAGCCCTGTGTACAACAGGGTCGCTGCTAATCTGTTAAACCTTGGTTTCCACTTCGTTTTTTAAACGAGCTATAAAGGCGTCCAGAGGCATTACCCCCAGATCCAGATTGCCACGCGTACGCACAGCCACTGTATTGGCATCCCTCTCTTTGTCGCCTATCACGAGGATATATGGCAGTTTTTGAATGGAATGCTCGCGTATTTTAAAGGTAATCTTCTCATTACGCAAATCAGTTTTCACTCTAAACCCTTGTTTCTTCAGGATTTCTGCAACAGATTGTGAATACTCCGCCTGCGATTCCGAGATATTCAGGACAGAAACCTGCACTGGTGCCAGCCACAAAGGCAAGGCAGCGGCATGATTTTCTATCAAGATACCAATAAAACGCTCCATCGAGCCAACAATCGCACGGTGCAACATGATAGGCACTTTGCGACTATTGTCATCAGCAACATATTCTGCACCCAAACGACCAGGCATGAAGAAATCGACTTGCATGGTTCCAACCTGCCATGGGCGACCGAGGCTGTCTTTCAGGTGATATTCAATTTTAGGACCGTAGAAAGCACCCTCACCCGGCAATTCTTCCCACTCAACACCGCAAGAACTGAGGGCAGTACGCAGCGTAGCCTCTGCCTTATCCCAGATCTCATCACTGCCGATGCGGTTTTCAGGACGCAAAGCCAGTTTAATGAAAATCTTTTCAAAGCCGAAGTCCTCATACACTTTCATCGCTTGCGGATGGAAAGCCATGACCTCATCCTGGATTTGCTCTTCAGTACAGAAAATATGACCATCATCCTGGGTAAAGCCACGCACGCGCATGATGCCATGCAGCGCGCCAGACGGCTCATTGCGATGGCACTGACCAAATTCACCAAAACGCAAAGGCAGATCACGATAGCTCTTCATGCCAGAGTTGAAAATCTGTACATGGCCAGGGCAATTCATCGGCTTCAAGGCATATTCACGACTCTCGGACTCAGTGACAAACATATTGTCTTTATAGTTCTCCCAGTGACCAGTCTTGCCCCACAGGCTTTTATCCAGAATTTGCGGACCTTTAACTTCTTGATAGCCACAGTCCTGATAGACCTTGCGCATGTATTGCTCTACTTGCTGCCAGATAGTCCAACCCTTGGCATGCCAGAATACCAGACCAGGTGCTTCGTCCTGGAAGTGGAACAAGTCCAGCGCCTTGCCCAGCTTGCGGTGATCGCGCTTTTCTGCCTCTTCCAGCATATGCAGATAAGCTTCCTGATCTTCTTTCTTGGCAAAAGCAGTACCGTAGACACGTTGCAGCATCTCGTTTTTGGAGTCACCACGCCAATAGGCACCAGCCAACTTCATGAGCTTGAATACTTTCAGCTTGCCAGTCGAAGGCACATGCGGGCCACGGCACAAATCAGTGAAATTACCCTCTGTATATAGCGACACATCCTGATCAGCAGGAATCGATTCTATGATCTCGGCCTTATAGGCTTCACCTATGGATTTGAAGTAGGCAACAGCCTCATCGCGCGGCAGAACCTTGCGAGTAACTGGCTCGTCTTTTTTCGCCAGTTCAGCCATTTTCTTTTCTATCGCTACCAGATCATCTGGTGTAAATGGGCGCTTGTACGAAAAATCATAGTAAAAACCATTTTCGATGACAGGGCCGATAGTAACTTGCGCGTCTGGATATAACTCCTTGACGGCATAGGCCAGCAAGTGAGCAGTAGAGTGACGTATCACTTCCAGGCCGTCAGCATCCTTATCCGTGACGATAGCAAGATCTGCATCAGCATCGATCAGATGCGAGGTATCTACCAGCTTGCCATTAACGCGGCCAGCCAGAGCAGCTTTTGCCAGGCCAGCACCGATGCTGGCAGCAACCTGCGCCACCGTTACCGGCGCATCGAATTGTCGTTGCGAACCATCAGGAAGTTTTACTGAAACCATGTCACTCTCCAAAGCGGAAAAATACAAAAATAATTGAGATAAAAGATGAGCCTAAAAAACGCAGACGAAAAAAAAGCACGGCTAGCCGTGCTTTTTCAGTTTGTTGCAAACGAAAAGTATCCTCGACTAGAGTCGCTCCCAAACCAGTTTAGTGGTAGTTCGCGGTGTCATAACCAGGGATGCCTTTCTCGCTCTTAACTATAATGTTTTAATAATTTTAAAATCTTTGGTAGGCACGATTGGACTCGAACCAACGACCCCTACCATGTCAAGGTAGTGCTCTAACCAGCTGAGCTACGCGCCTAAGAAACAAGAGTATAGCAGAGCCTTTAGGAAAATTGCTAGTCCCCTCGGTCAAAATATTTCCATGCACCTTGTAAGCTTGGATATTAAACCTGCATATTTAGCTCTACCAGCTAAAAGAACAGCATCCGAAAAATTGCCAAGTATATATATGATCCCGCCTTAGGCTACACTAATGCCATATTCAATACAGCACCATACCCCACATGACCTCCCCCTCCCAACATCAGAGCAGCGAGCATTTGCATGACCACCGACGTGGCGATGCGCAGCACAGACATTATTTTGAAAACCGCAGTCAAAAAATTCTGGCATGGGCACTGGGCCTGACCCTGAGTTTTGCTGGCGTCGAAGTTGCATTTGGCTTCCTTTCAAATTCCCTGGCCCTGATTTCCGATGCGGGGCACATGGTAACTGATGCCGCCGCCCTGGGCCTGGCTCTACTGGCGCAAATCATCGCAAAACGCCCGCCTACAGCAAAAAATTCTTTTGGCTTTGGCCGTGCTGAGGCGCTGGCAGCTTTTGTAAATGGTTTGGCCATGCTGGGTGTGATTGCCTGGATATGCAAGGAAGCGATACAAAGATTTTCTGCGCCAGAAACCGTGCAAGGCGGAACCGTCATGCTGGTAGCAGGCATAGGCCTGGCCATCAATATCGTCGTTGCCTGGGTACTGTCGCATGATAAAGAGAGCGTGAATACCAAGGCTGCCCTGATTCACGTCATGGGAGATTTACTGGGCTCCATTGCCGCGATTATTTCCGGCGCAGTCATTTACAAAACCGGCTGGATGCAAATCGACCCACTACTATCGATTTTTGTTTCCCTGCTGATTTTAAAATCCACTTTGTCGGTTTTAAAGGAGTCTTATCACTTCCTCATGGAGGGCGTGCCACACCATATAGACTACGTGCAGATCGGCACCGACCTGGAAAACATCAATGGCATCTTGTCAGTACATGACTTGCATGTATGGGAAATGTCACCAGGCTACCCTGCCCTGATCGGTCACCTGGAAATCGAAGACCTCAGCGCTTGGCCACGCATATTGGAAGACGTCAAGACCATGCTGCTCGTCAAGCACAAGATTGATCATATTACGATACAGCCGGAAGTAAGCGAAGAGGAAGAGTAATCCTCCCTTGCTGCCCTTAAATATTATGGCTGCCGCTCAAGGTGCACATTCAACACAGGGTAGCGCTCAGCCAGGGCAACATCAAGCTGACGCAAATAACGACTGCCAAATTTACCAGACTCAAGACCACTCATCAGCGACGCTGGAATATCAACTACATATTCTGGCGTGAGTGAAGCAAGCCCCATAGCGATCGCTGCGACACTATCGACATCACCACCAAAATTGACGCAATCAAGCAATAGTTTTGACATGCCGCGATTGGCCTGCAGGGCTGTATTGACAGCATGTAAGGTTTGCAAAGCGTCGCACTCGACTTCAGCAAACCAATCATTCCGCAATGCAAAGCCCGTCATTTTCAATACAAGCTCAGGTAACTCTGCCAGTTTTGCCTTGTCATATAAAAGTGCATGCGACATAAATGCGACGACATGAGAAGACAAAATACCCTCCGCAGTATTGTGGGTCACAATGGCTTGCTCACGCGCAGCTAGTGCCAACAGTTTCTTATCCCCAATCAAGCCCAATGGAACCGAGCGCATTGCTGCACCATTGCGACGACTCTCTGGTGAAATTCGCTGCCTGAGATCAGCACCATTCCCACATAAATTCAGCAACCCCTGCAATCCCTTGGCATATCCCAGTCGCTGGTCGCGCTTGTAACATCTGACATAAGCATCAGCAAAAACATTCGCCGAGCAATCACTATCAGATAGCAAGACTTCAGCAACCGCAATGCTCATCTGCGTATCATCCGTATAGCAACCAGCCTGAATACCCAGCTCATGTGGCACGTATTTTTCAAGTGTATTGCTGAGCATGATTTTTTCATGTCCGCAAAACTCAAACCCAGCCCCGTAGGCATCGCCTATCGCTATCTCTAACAGCAAGTCATTTCTCCCTCAGCCGCAATATCTGCAGGCTTATATGCTTAAAATTCAATTCCTGCGCACTTCCAGCACGCCACTGACTTCATGCAACACATGCAGTGCCTTTTGCAACTGAGTCGTGCCACCTATCTCTACAGTAAACGACATACGCGCCTGTGCTTTTGCACTCTGGGTATTGACGCCTATTACATTGATCTTTTCGCGGGAAAATACTTCAGAAATATCACGCAATAAACCTTGCCTATCCTGCGCCAGCACGAAAATATCCACGGGATAAACCGTGTCCTTGCCATGATCACCCCAGGTAGTTTGTATCACCCGCTCTGGCGCCTTATTGCGCATCTCGGCGAAATTCTTGCAACTCAAGCGATGTATTGATACACCTTTGCCACGGGTGACAAAGCCAACGATATCATCTGGAGGTGCTGGCTTGCAGCAGCGCGCCAGTTGCGTCATCAATCCTTCCGTACCTACCACCAGCACGCCCGACTTGGCACCTTGAGTAACGCTGGACGCCCGGCTCTTATTGGTGAAACTGAGTTCATCAGGCTCAACCTCGGGTACATTTTCCCGCAAGACCGTTTCTATTTGCCTGAGACTGAATTCATCCTTACCAACGGAGAGGAAGAGATCATTCACATCCGCAAAACCCAGTTTGCGGGCCAGCTCTTCAAGATTGACTGCTGTCTTGCCTTCGCGTTGCAAGGTTTTTTCTACCAGGGCGCGGCCATTCGACAGGGTTTCCTCCTGATCGATGGCATTGAACCATGCGCGTATCTTGGTACGGGTACGTGTACTGGCAGAATAATCAGGCGAGAGCCAGTCACGTGATGGGCCAGCCTGAGAAGAGCCAACCTTCAGGGTAATGATTTCTACCGTCTGACCATTTTGCAGCGGCGTGTTCAGCGGCACCATGACATTATCAACCCGCGCGCCACGGCAGCGATGGCCAACATCGGTATGCAGGTGATAGGCAAAATCCACAGGCGTGGAATTACAGGGTAGTTCTATGACGCGGGCTTGCGGGGTCAGCACATAGATTCTGTCATCCAGACTGGCCGCCTTAAGTTTTTCCACCCATTCGCGCTGCAGCTCTTCCTGCTCAACGACGACATCAGTGACGTCAGTTTTCCAGGCCAGCAATTGCCTGAGCCAGGCGATTTTTTCATCATATTCTTGCGCTGAAAAATTCGAACCACCTGATTCTTTATAGCGCCAGTGTGCTGCCACACCATATTCGGCAAACTGGTGCATTTCTCGCGTACGTATCTGCACTTCCAGCGGCCTGCCATCCTCCACCACCACGACCGTGTGCAGCGACTTATAGCCATTCGGCTTGGGACGGGAAATATAGTCGTCAAATTCCTTGGGTATCGGAACCCAGGCGTTGTGTACTATGCCAAGTACGGTATAGCAATCCTTGATGTCATCGACGATGACGCGAAAAGCACGCACGTCATACAGCTCATCAAAATTGACCGACTTGCCCTTCATCTTTTTCCAGATGCTATAGATATGCTTGGGACGCCCGGACACTTCAGCCTTAATGCCGGCTATCTGCAATTCCTTATTCAGTCTTTCGATCGCATTGACAACAAAGCTCTCGCGCTCCAGGCGCTTTTCTTCCAGCATCTTGGCAATACGCTTGTATTGCACAGGCTCCAGGAAGCGGAAAGATAGGTCTTCCAGTTCCCATTTGAGTTGCCAGACACCGAGGCGGTTTGCCAGTGGCGCGTACAAGTCCATGGTTTCACTGGCGTATTGCTGGGCAGCGCCATCTTCGCGCTTGCATTCAGCAAAATACCGCAAGGTAGTTACCCTGGACGCCAAACGCACCAGTACTACGCGCATGTCGGTGGCCATGGCCAGCACCATCTTGCGCAGGGTTTCCATCTGGCTGGCGGCTTTTTCAGCAGCGTCTTTGCCACGGCCAACATCGTGTTGCGTCAAAGCGGCTTCACGCAATTTCATCAGGCGACGTATGCCGGTGACCAGATCGGCGATTTCCTTGCCGAAGCGGATTTCTATCTGCTCTGCCGCAATCGGGTTCAATTCTGGCAATTCAAACAGGATGGCAGCGATACGGGTATCAACATCAGTACGCAACATGGCCAGTGTAGCCACCACGCCATTGACAAACTGCAGGGCGTTTTGCTCAGTGATCACGCATTTACTGGCATACAGCGGCGTCACGTATTCCAGGGCAGCCATGACGCGTTCGGCGTCGGCCTCGGACAAGCCTTCCAGCAAAGCGGCTTCTGTTGCTGTAGTCGATATTGATACCATATGATTTATATCTGCGCTGCAGTGACAACGACCTCTATAAGCCAGTCAGGATTGGCCAGTCTGGCTTCTACCGTGGCACGTGGTGGCGAATTACCCTGGGCGACCCAGGCATCCCATACCTGGTTCATGCTACCTATCAGACTGATGTCAGACAAGAATATCTGGCAACTGAGTATGCGCGACTTGTCGCTACCCGCTTCTGCCAGCAAGCGGTCAATATGAGCCAGCACTTGTGCCGTTTGCCCTGCTATATCCTGAGTGGCGTCGTCTGGAATTTGCCCGGCAAGATAAACGACCTTATTAAAAATCGCGGTTTCGGACAAACGCGGGCCTACGTGAAATCTTTGGATACTCATATTTTTCTTAATTTTGGTTCAATAAAAAATCAACCGCTACCGCGATCTGCTCAGGCTGAAGGAAAGTTGGTGCATGGCCCACGCCAGCGAACTCTACCAACCGGGCACGCGGACCACGCTGCATCATCGCTTGCGCAGATTCTGCAGTCAGCAAATCAGATTCTGCCCCACGCACCAGCAAAGTCGGGCAACTTATCGCGTCATACGCCGCCCACAGCATGGTTTGGGCAATTGCCGCCAGTTCTGGCGTGCTGGCCTTGATAGGTTGGGCCAGACCGAGATCATAGTGTCGCACCCACTGCCCTTGCTCATTTTGACGTAAGACATCGCGCGCCAGCTTTTCCCACTGAGCCTCACTGTGAGGGCCAAAAGAAATCGAAATGGCCTTTATATAAGCCTGCGCCTCATCAAAGCTTTCAAAGCGCACGTCTTGACCTATGTATTCACCTATCCTGGCCAAAGCTTCAGGATTAAGCACTGGCCCCACATCATTCAACACGAGTTTTTTGATGGGATTGTCAGGCAAACTCGCAAGACTCATGCCTATCAATCCCCCCATGGATGTACCAAACCAGTGCACGGTTTCGGCTTCCAGCCTGGCCAGCAAGCTGACCATATCACTGACATATTGCGGTATCTGGTAATGCATGGGATTGCGCAAACGGCCTGAATAACCGCGCCCGACCACATCCGGGCATACCACGCGGTACTCCTGGCACAGTGCTACGGCCAGGGAATCAAAGTCCTCAGCCACTCGCGTCACACCGTGGACACAGACTAATACCTTGGGATTAAGCGGGTCACCCCACTCTTTGTAAGACATGGTGTGCAAGCCGGTAGGCGAGATACATTGCACTGATTTGCGTCTGGCCTGCATGGATTTTCCTCGTGAACAGTATTTTTACTAGCGCATATGAACGACATTTTACCGTTCGTTGAGCTTAAAATCATTGTTAACTGTTGGAATGCATGTTTTTTAGACAAATTGAAACTTGCAGCCACTGGCATTAATACTATATACACCATGTACGAATAGCAGTTTTTTTGCGTCCCTTGCACAAAACCACACTTCAGGAGTCAGCATGTCAGCATCGTCCCTCAAAGGCAAAACCGCACTGGTTACAGGTTCCACTTCTGGCATAGGGCTGGGTATTGCCCGTTGCCTGGCTTCAGAAGGCGCAAATATCGTCTTCAACGGTTTTGGCGACAGGCAAGAGATACAGATCCTGCAAAATGCCGTTGAAAACGAATTCGCGGTAAAAACGGCCTATCACAATGCTGACATGAGCAAGGCAATAGAAATTGAAGCCATGATGAGCTTTGCCAACACGACTTTTGGTGGCATTGATATCCTGGTCAACAATGCCGGGATACAGCATGTCGCCAATATTGAAGACTTCCCGGTAGAAAAATGGGATGCCATCATTGCCATCAACCTCACCTCCAGCTTCCACACCACCCGCCTGGCCTTGCCATATATGAAGCAAAAGAACTGGGGGCGCATCATCAATCTGGCATCCGTCCATGGCCTGGTTGCTTCTGCACAAAAATCTGCCTACGTGGCGGCCAAACATGGTCTGGTCGGCTTTACCAAAACCACGGCACTGGAAACAGCACAAACAGGCATTACATGTAATGCCATCTGTCCCGGCTGGGTATTAACACCGCTGGTGCAAAAACAGGTAGATGCACGAGCTGAAAGAGATGGCGTCGATAACGATACGGCCAAAAAGTTGTTATTAGCTGAAAAACAACCATCCGGCGAGTTCGTCACACCTGAACAATTAGGTGCTTTAGCAGTATTCTTTTGCAGCGATGCCGCCAGCCAGATACGCGGTGTTGCCTGGAATATGGATGGTGGCTGGGTCGCCCAGTAATATATAGCGCAACTGATCGTTAGTTGCCCTGCCGAAGAACGAGAATGCGACACTGACAATTTTTGCTTTCGTCGCATTTTCTTCAGATGTATAGTGTTGGGACACCATTTAAACGGGAGACTTTCATGCATATACTTGTCCGCCTTATCGGCATTTCAGTCATGGGCATGACGACTGCCACCTGCCTTGCCGCCGACAAAATGAAACCCGGCCTTTGGGAAATGACGATGAAGTCAGATGCCATGAAGGCCATGCCCAAGATCCCTCCTGAGCAACTGGAAAAAATGAAGCAGATGGGTATCAAAATGCCGGACATGCAAAATGGCGCAATGGTACATAAGATTTGCTACACCAAGGAAATGGTAGAGCAAGAAAAACCACCTGCCAGCGGTCGCGAACAGCAATGTCAAAGCAAGAATTTCAGCCGCTCAGGCAACGCCTATTCCGGCGACATTATCTGCGACATGCCAGAGATGAAAGGCACAGGAAATGTCAAAGGTAGCATCAGCCAGGACAGCATGACTTCAGTTTATGATTTCAAGGGTGTATCTCACGGCAAGCCGTATACCCAGCATATGGAAACCACAGGAAAGTGGTTGGGAAGCGATTGCGGCGATGTGAAGCCACCGATGATGCCACCGAAAAAATAGATCTACCTGAAGCCATATACCAAATCAAAAAGCCGCTGATCAGCGGCTTTTTGATTCCAAAACGAATTGCACATCAGGAAACAGCACTGACGTCCAGCGTTGCCTCAGTCTTGGCAATGATTTCTTCCTTGCTGACGCCAGTCGCCAACTCCACCAGCTTCAATCCTGCCGGAGTAACATCAATCACACCGAGGTCAGTAATAATACGGTTCACGACAGCCACGCCCGTCAGAGGCAAATTACAAGCCTTAAGGATTTTATGGGCATCGCCCTTGGCGACATGCTCCATCAAGACAACTACGCGACCTACCCCGGCCACCAGATCCATGGCACCGCCCATACCCTTGACCATTTTGCCGGGAATCATCCAGTTGGCCAGATCGCCATGTTCGCTGACCTGCATCGCCCCCAGAATAGCCAGATTGATCTTGCCGCCGCGTATCATGGCGAAAGAGTCAGCCGAGCTGAATATGGACGAGCCAGGCAAGGTGGTTACCGTTTGCTTGCCAGCGTTGATCATGTCGGGATCAACTTCTTCTTCTGTCGGGAAAGGGCCTATGCCCAGCAAGCCGTTTTCAGACTGCAACCAGACTTCCATGCCTTGCGGCACGTGATTGGCGACCATCGTCGGCAATCCTATACCCAGATTGACGTAAAAGCCGTCTTGCAGTTCTTGTGCTGCACGCGCAGCCATTTCATCACGATTCCATGCCATGTCTTGTCTCCTGCTATCTTAATTCGATGGGCGTACGGTACGCTGTTCTATACGTTTTTCCGGATTGGCATTGACGACGATGCGCTGTACGAAAATACCTGGCGTGTGGACTTCATCCGGGTCCAGCTCGCCAATTTCTACCAGCACCTCGACCTCGGCTACGGTGATCTTGCCAGCCATCGCTACATTCGGGTTAAAGTTGCGCGCGGTCTTGCGATACACCAGGTTACCGGCCTTGTCAGCCTTCCAGGCTTTGACCAGAGATACGTCAGATACCAGTGAACGTTCCATCACATATTTCTGACCATCGAACTCGCGGATTTCCTTACCATCTGCAACAATAGTGCCGACGCCAGTTTTGGTGAAAAAGGCCGGGATACCCGCACCGCCAGCACGCAATTTTTCTGCCAGGGTGCCTTGAGGCGTGAATTCCAGTTCCAGCTCGCCAGCCAGGTATTGGCGCTCGAACTCCTTGTTTTCGCCGACATAGGAAGAAATCATTTTCTTGATCTGGCGCGTCGTCAACAACTGCCCTAGTCCAAAGCCATCGACACCGGCATTATTTGAAATGGCTGTCAGCTCCTTGACGCCAGAATCGCGCAGGGCAGCAATCAGCGCCTCAGGTATACCACACAGTCCGAAACCGCCCACGGCGATGGTCTGGCCGTCTTTAATAATACCAGCCAGAGCACTAGCTGCGTCAGGATAAACTTTGTCCATATTGTCCCCTCTCCAGGTTGTAAATCGATATTTCTTTTGTCAAATGGTTGCCTGCAACTTACCGCAAACAGCCAAACAAATCATTAGTCTTACAGGATATGATGCTGCGTTATACTGCGCAATACCGTAAAAATACGCCTTTACTACATCAATTGCACCAATGTCAGCGGAACCTGGAAATGAATGTCGTACAGCCTATCGATTTTGAATCCATATTTCAACACGCACCTGTTGGTATGTGCGTATCGCAAAACCGCATTATCCAAGCCTGCAATGATGATCTTGCCAATATGTTTGGCTATCAAAAAGATGAATTGCTAGGGCAGTCTTTTCTGGTACTCTACCCTAGTCCTGACGAATTTGAACGTACCGGCGCACGCATCACTCCGATCATGAATGCCAAGGGCTATTATTCTGATGAACGCATCATGAAGCGCGCAAATCAAGACCTTTTCTGGTGCCATGTTTCTGGTCGAGGCCTTAACAAGGACAATCCGCATGCAGCTGGCATCTGGACTTTTGAAGACCTGAGTTCCAAACGCCCGGTCACGGCAGAACTAACGCCGCGTGAACGTGAAATCGCCGCCCTGCTGGTAGAAGGTAAAACCAGCAAGCTTATCGCCCGCCAGATTAACCTTAGCCCAAGAACGGTAGAAATGCACAGGGCAAAACTGATGCGCAAATTCAATTCAGCGACATCCAGCGAACTGGTGCACAAGTTGCTGGGCATCATGCGCTGAACTGCCAAGTTCCTCAAAGTGCCTGAGTCGGCACCTGGCTTGCTTCATTGGCGCAAGCTCAAACTCAAATTCAAACCTTCACAGCTTTATTTTTACGCTTTGAGACTTTGATTTCACTCAGTTTTTGCTTGATTGCTTCGGGCAAGGTCTCAGATTTACCTGTCTCGGCTGATACCCAGACTACCTTGGCACCACCTTCTGCATACAGGGCATAACCATCACCGACTGAACGCATTTCCTGCATGGTTTCAAAACTGCTGCGGCCTGCTGCACCGATGTAGGTGCAAACTTCCACCTGCCCCGGATATTTCAACGGTTTTTTGAAAGTGCAATAGGCATTGACGATGACAGGGCCATTGCCAGCCTCGTCCGGCAGGCAACCCATCATGCTCAGCCACTCTATACGCGCCTGCTCCATATAGCGGAAATAGACGGTATTGTTGACATGGCCCATGGCATCCATATCGCCCCACCGGATAGGAATGGTGACGGTATAGACCAGCTTCTTTTCCGTAACCTTGTTCTCTATCATTGCACGCTCATACCATCATCTGCAGTGACTATGGCACCATTGAGGAAACGTGATTCTTCAGCCGCCAGCAAAAGCAGCAAACCATCGAGATCTTCAGGTGTGCCAACACGTTTTCTTGGCAACATGTCGACCAGTTTTTGGCCAGCGTCTGTAGAAAAATAATCTGAATTGATTTCAGTAGAAATATAGCCAGGGCAAATCGCATTCACGTTAATGCCATACTTGCCCCACTCTACCGCCATGGCCTTGGTCATGTGTACGACCGCAGCTTTGCTCATGCAGTAAATGCCTATTTGCGGCAATACCCGCAAACCGGCAACCGAAGCGATGTTGATGATGCGATGTTGCTTTTTAGGATCACCCTTGTGGCGGGCGATCATGCGCTTGGCAGCTTCCTGCGCCACAAAGAAAGCACCACGCTGATTGGTATCCATGACATAGGCATAATCGTCGGGCGTAACATCGACCAGGCGTTGCGTGGTTGATACACCAGAGTTATTGATGAGGATATCGATAGGACCAGCCTCTGTCTCTGCATGGGCAATGGCTGATTTGATGCTGCCATAATCCGTAACATCGAGAGCAACCACGTGAGCCGCACCACCTTCAGATTCGATTTCGGCACGCAATTCTTTAAGCCTGTCTATGCGCCGCGATGCCAGCACGACTTGTGCGCCTGCCTGCGCCAGAATTTTTGCAAATCGTGCGCCAAGACCACTGGAAGCACCAGTAACCAGTGCAATCTTGCCTTCGAAATTGACTTCTATGCCCATCTGACTCTCCGCAATATTTGGAATAAATTCACTAATCTATAAGACTCTATGATGACATACTGATTATGCTTGTGTTGTATGGATTTGAATTACTTGGCGATTTTTAAAGAAATTTTCCGGCTATTTTGTATGATCTTGATGCATACCAAAGTTGGCTCTGCGATAATTCTGTGTATTTTGTACATCCACAACAATAAAAATTCGAGCACACCCTCGCTTGCGCAATACATGGGTAGCAGATAACATGCTGACAGCAAATAAGCACGCTCGTTCGAAAATCTTCAGAAAGTGAAAAAAGCCATGACACAAAGCATACTTGAACAGTACGGCCCACGCGACGCAATGGAATATGACGTCGTCGTCGTCGGCGGCGGACCCGCTGGCCTGTCAGCTGCCATCAAGCTGAAGCAACTGGCCGCAGAAAAAGGCTCGGAAGTCTCAGTCTGCGTACTGGAAAAAGGTGGCGAGCCTGGTGCCCATATCTTGTCTGGCGCAGTCATGGACCCAAAAGCGCTGACTGAACTCTTTCCGAACTGGAAGGAAATGGGTGCACCTTTAAATACAGAGGTTACTGAAGACCGTGTATTGATTTTGACTGAGAACAGCGCCTATCGCACTCCCAACTGGATGTTGCCGGCCTGCTTCGAAAATCATGGCAACTACATCGTTTCCCTGGCCAATGTTACTCGTTGGCTGGGTCAGCAGGCCGAAGCATTGGGCGTAGAGGTATTCCCTGGCTTTGCTGCAGCAGAAGTCTTGTACAACGATGATGGCTCCGTCAAAGGCGTAGCGACCGGCAATATGGGGGTAGACCGTCATGGCCAGCCCTCTTCTTCTTTCCAGCTTGGCATGGAGTTGCATGCAAAGTACACCTTGTTTGCTGAAGGCGCACGCGGTCACCTGGGCAAACAAGTCATTGCCAAGTATGACTTAAATAAGGGTAAAGACCCGCAATCCTATGGCATAGGGATCAAGGAATTATGGGAAATCGATCCCAAGCAGCACAAACAAGGCCTGGTCGTGCATACGACTGGCTGGCCTTTGATGGACCAGTACAGCGGCTCTTTCCTGTATCACCTGGAAGATAATCTGGTGGCAGTTGGTTATGTGGTTGGACTTGCTTATGAAAACCCTTATCTGTCGCCTTACGAAGAATTCCAGCGCTTCAAGACCCACCCTGCAATTCGCACTTTCTTTGAAGGCGGCAAACGTGTTTCTTATGGCGCAAGAGCAATTACTGCTGGCGGTTTGCAATCACTGCCTAAACTGGTGTTCCCGGGTGGTGCATTGATAGGATGTGATGCTGGCTTCTTGAACATGAGCCGTATCAAGGGTAGCCATGCCGCAATCAAGACCGGCATGCTGGCTGCTACAGCAGCTTTTGAAGCCGTATCTGCCAACCGTCAGCATGATGAACTGAGCGCTTATTCGACCTCCTTTGAGCAATCCTGGCTTCATGAAGAGTTGTATACTGCACGCAATGTCAAAGCTTTGCTCAAGCGCGGCACTTATGGATCACCGCTGGTGTGGCTGGATCAGGTAGTATTACGCGGCAAGGCGCCCTGGACTCTGCGTCACAACAAGGCAGATCATGAATGTCTTCGACCTGCTTCGGAATTTACACCTATCGTTTATCCCAAGCCAGATGGCAAACTGACTTTTGATCGTTTGTCCTCAGTTTTTATCTCGAATACCAATCACGCTGAAGACCAGCCTATTCATCTGACTTTGAAAAATGCCGATGTACCTGTATCCATTAACCTGGCAAAATTTGCCGGGCCTGAGGCACGCTACTGCCCGGCGGGTGTGTATGAATTTGTGAAGAACGAAGAAGGTGCAGACCGCTTGCAAATCAATGCGCAAAACTGCGTGCATTGCAAAACCTGCGATATCAAGGACCCAACGCAGAATATCGTCTGGGTGACGCCTGAAGGTGGCGGAGGACCAAATTATCCAAACATGTAGTCGAAGTCCTGATTGAGCTACTGCGCAGTGCGATTTTGAGCCTGCGATGCTCGTCGTACGTATGTACGACTGCGCTTCTTAACTCAAACTAGCCCTGCTCGCTACGCTTACTCAGGACTTCGTGAAATGCAACATGCATTTCCTGTTTTGGACGAGATTCCAATATAAAAAGCCGCTGATCAGCGGCTTTTGTTTTAAATTCATTTATAGTTTCTTTGCATCAAAATCGGCATCTACCAACCAGCGATCACCACTTGCCAGCGAGAATTTTCTCCAGCCAGAATGTACCTATGACGGTCTTCACATCAGTGATCTGACCGGATTTGATCCAGTCCATCATTTCTGGCAGTGTGGCGGTGAAGACTTCGAGGAATTCTTCCTCGTCGAGTGCGGCCTGCCCTGCTGTCAAACCCTTGGCCAGGTAGATGTCCAGATGTTCGTCTGAATAAGCAATGGCGTTGTGTATAGTGCAGACGAAAGACCAGTCGCTCGCAGTATAGCCGGTTTCTTCACGCAACTCGCGCTGGGCGCAGAGCAAGGGGTCTTCACCGGCGTCTATCTTGCCAGCCGGGAACTCAATGAAGACTTGATGCAAAGGATATCGGAACTGCTTTTCCAGCAAGATGCGGCCATCATCAAACAAGGGAATGATAACCACAGCACCAGGGTGGCGTATGTATTCGCGGGTGGCAGTCTGCCCATCTGGCAAAGATACAACATCTTTATCCACTTTGAGAAAACTGCCTTCATACACCAGCTCACTGCTGAGTTGTCGCTCTTGCAAATCCAGTTCAGTGGTGACTTGCTCAGCCATGATGATGTTTCAGGTAGCGAAAAACAAAGCCTGGGAAAGCCAATACCAGGAACAGACAGGCATTGATGGTATAGAATTCCCAGCGTTGCGAGAAGCGGTTGCCAGCAGCAGATTCCAGACCAAAAGCGATGGCACCGACGCAAAAGTACAGGATGATGAGCTCAAAAAGACGCAGCCACAGAGATTTTATAACTGGAGCGGATGTATCCTTCAAGCTTTGAATATGGATCGGCTTTTCAAGCGAGCCATCGCTTGAAGAAAATACCAATCCGTTCGCACGCGGATCTGCAACTGGCAAATCAGTTGTTGGCACATCTCCCGTAGACCCGGAGAACATCGATTTAAGAAATGCGAAGCGGTGCAAAGCAATAATAGCAAAGCAGCGTTCATTCAAAAAAGGCAGGTTGGCAGCAAGCACTGCCAACACAATGATCAACCAGATCGATGCGGAATTTCCCACAGCTTACCGTATCAGTACTTAAGTGTATTTGAGATGGCATTCACGCAGGCCGTCATCAAAGAGCCTGGCATGATACCCAAGACCAGGACGAGTAAGCCGTTCACGCTCAAGACCATACGCATGTCAGGGCTGGCGACGATAGGACTATGGTCCAGTGGTTCATCAAAGTACATCAGCTTGACGACGCGCAGATAATAGAAAGTACCAATCAGTGAGAACAGTACGGCAACTATGGCCAACCACAATTTATCAGTGGACAAAACTGCTTCCAGGACTGACAGCTTGGCGTAGAAACCCATCATTGGCGGGATACCAGCCAGGGAGAACATCAACAACAACATGACAAATGCAAACCAGGGGCTGCGCTTGTTCAAGCCCTTCAAATCTTCGAGGTTCTCTGCTTCAAAGCCTGAGCGTGCCAGCAGCATAATGACACCGAAAGTACCCAGCGTCGTCAATACATAAGTGATGCTATAGAACATGGATGAGCTGTAAGCATCAACTGCTAGCGAAGAATCGCCATTTGCCACACCAGACAGGAGGCCCAGCAACATGAAACCCATTTGCGAAATAGTGGAGTAAGCCAGCATACGCTTGAGATTGGTTTGTGCAATCGCGGTCAGGTTACCTATCGCCATCGACAAGACAGCCAGCACGACCAGCATTTGCTGCCAATCAACAGCCAGCGGAAACAAGCCTTCGACCAGCAAACGGAAAGTGATAGCAAATGCGGCAAGCTTGGGGGCGCCGCCCAATAGCAAAGTCACTGCTGTAGGTGCGCCATGATAAACGTCGGGTACCCACATATGAAAAGGCACAACGCCCAGTTTAAAGGCCAGACCAGCAACCAGGAAAACAATACCGAATACCAGAATGGTTTTGTTAGCAGTCGCAGTGGCAGTTACCTTCACCACTTCACTCAATTGCAACGAACCAGTAGCACCGTACAACATGGAGATGCCATACAACATGAAACCAGAAGCCAGCGCACCGAGAATGAAGTACTTCATTGCTGCTTCAGTGGACGCCGTATGGTTACGACGCAAGGCAACGAGTGCATACAGAGAAAGGGACATCAATTCCAGACCCAGGTAAATCACTAGGAAGTTATTACCGGAAATCATCACCATCTGGCCGAGCAAGGCAAACAGAGCCAATACATAGTATTCGCCACCCAGATGCGTATTCGTCATGGCGCGGTCACTGACGTATTGACGCGAATAAATCAGGGTAACGCCGACGGCGATATAAGAAAACAATTTCAACAGCACTGACATTGGGTCAGAAACAAACATATTATTACTGACGTATTCCGACTTCACCGTATCAGCGAATGCCACAGTCAAGACACCACAGATCGTCACTGCGATTATGCTGAGTGCATAAGTCACATTGCGTTTGCTGTCTGGCAAAAACATATCTATAAGCAAGATGGCACAAATGGCCAGCAGCAAAAAGATTTCAGGAAAAAGTGGTATCAGGTTCATATTATTCATTTTTTACTAGCATTGATCTGCTGCCACAACGGCCCGAAACAGACTGTCGTGGCTTGCGTATCCAAATTCCCGGTCAAGGTGTCAGCTTAGGGACTGCAACATGTTTTAACAGATCAGCTACCGAGACCTGCATTGCATCTGTAAATGGAGCCGGATACAAACCCATCACCAGCACCGCAATCGCCAACACACCCAGCATAAAGAATTCACGTTTATTCAGGTCGCTCAGATGGGCCACATGTTCATTCGTGATATTACCGAACACTACACGCTTAACCATCCACAAGGAGTAGGCTGCGCCAAATATCAGGGCTGTCGCTGCCAGCATGCCTATCCAAAAATTGAACTGTACTGCACCCAGTATCACCATGAACTCACCAACGAAACCGGATGTTGCCGGCAAGCCGCAGTTAGCCATGGAGAACAGCACGAACAAGGCGGCAAACTTGGGCATGGTATGAACCACACCGCCGTAGTCAGCAATTTCGCGGGAGTGTACGCGGTCATACAAGACACCGATACACAGGAACATCGCGCCAGAGATAAAACCGTGAGAAATCATTTGTACGATAGCGCCCTGCACCGACATGTCGTTGAACATGAAGAAACCCAGCGTCACGAAGCCCATGTGGGCAATCGAAGAATATGCCACCAGCTTTTTCATGTCTTTTTGCACCAGTGCCACCAGACCGATATAAATCACAGCAATCAGCGACAGCGTGATCATGAAGCCCGCCATGTAATGGCTGGCGTCAGGCGCAATTGGCAGCGAGAAACGCAGGAAGCCATAGGCACCCAGTTTCAGCATGATAGCGGCCAGTACAACTGAACCACCAGTAGGCGCTTCCACGTGAGCATCTGGCAACCAGGTATGCACCGGCCACATTGGAACCTTGACTGCGAACGCCATCAGGAAGGCGCAGAAAATCATGATCTGGGTAGTCAAAGGCAAAGGCAATTTGTGCCATGCCAAGATGTCAAAAGAATGACCGGCTTTCAGGTACAGGTAAATGATGGCAATCAGCGTCAGCAAGGAACCCATCAATGTGTACAGGAAAAACTTGAATGCAGCATATACGCGATTCGGTCCACCCCAGACACCAACGATGATGTACATGGGGATCAGCGTGGCTTCGAAGAAGACATAGAACAACATGCCATCAGTTGCGCAGAACACGCCTATCATCAAACCGGACAAAATCAGGAAAGCACCCATGTACTGGGAAACTTGCTTTTCTATGACTTCCCAGGCGGCTATTACCACGATCACAGTGATAAAGGCAGTCAAAGGCACCAGCCACAAAGAGATACCGTCGATACCCAGTGAATAAAACACATTGAAGCGCTCTATCCAGGCGTGTTTTTCAACAAACTGCATGCCATGAGCTGCATTGTCAAAAAGTTTAATCAATGGCAGCGTCACAATGAAGCTGCAGATGGAGCCGACAAGGGCAACACCACGCACCAAAGCGGGATTATCATCGCGACCAAAGGCCAGTATGAAGATACCGAAAACAATCGGCAACCAGATCGCGAGGCTAAGTAGAGTAGAAGTTGACTGCATAATAATTATCTTTTTATAGCCGTGGTCACTTATTTAGCAAAGGGAAACAGCACTGTGTAAGCCAGGAAACCCATTACGCCGAGTATCATCACAAATGCATAGTGATAGATATAACCACTCTGCAAATGACGTATCAATCTTGAGACCCAGCCAACCAATTTCGCGCTGCCGTTAACAAGCAGGCCATCAATGAGACCTTTGTCACCGATGTTCCACAAACCACCGCCGAGCATGCGTGCACCACCTGCAAATACGATCTCATTAAAACGATCCAGGTAGTATTTATTTTCAAGTAAGGTGTACAGAGGGCTAACGGCTTTCTTGATGGCTGCAGGAATACCTGGTTTGACCATGTAGAACACATAGGCAGTCACAACACCCGCAACCGCCAGCCAGAATGGCGCAGTCGTGAATGAGTGCAAGCCCATGGCGCCAGCACCGTGGAACTCTTCCTTGAGCACTTTCATGGCGTGATGTGCATCATTGACAAAAATAACTCCATCGAAAAAGCTGCCGTACAACATAGGTTTGATAGCAATCGCACCAATAACTAGCGAAGGAATCGCCAACAAAACCAAAGGCAACCAAACTACCATCGGAGACTCATGCGGCTTTTGACCAGGAGCAAGACCATGGTGATGATCGTCATGATGGTCATCAGCAGCATGGTGATCATCATGTGCATGTGCCTTGCCAAAATTTTCCTTTCCATGGAAGACCAGGAAATACATGCGGAAGGAATAGAATGCCGTCACAAACACGCCTGCAAGCACAGCAAACTGAGCAAAACCTGCCCCAGGCAAATTGCTGAGCTGCACTGCTTCGATAATACTGTCCTTGGAATAGAAACCGGACAGGAAAGGTGTCCCTATCAATGCGAGGGAACCAATCAGGGATGTCAGCCAGGTGATACGCATGTACTTCCACAAGCCGCCCATGTTACGGATGTCTTGATCATGGTGCATACCGATAATCACTGAACCGGCACCAAGGAACAACAGCGCTTTAAAGAAAGCATGTGTCATCAGATGGAATACCGCCACCGAGTAGGCAGAAGCACCCAGTGCCACTGTCATGTAACCCAGTTGCGACAGTGTGGAGTACGCTACCACACGTTTGATATCGTTCTGAATAATGCCCATGAAACCCATGAACAGCGCAGTAATCGCACCAATGACCAGGATGAAAGACAAAGCCGTGTCAGACAACTCAAACAATGGCGACATGCGCGCTACCATGAAGATACCCGCAGTCACCATGGTCGCCGCGTGGATCAGTGCAGAAATCGGGGTTGGGCCTTCCATCGAATCTGGCAGCCAGACATGCAAAGGGAATTGTGCTGATTTACCCATGGCACCGATAAACAGACAGATACAGGCAACTGTAATCAACATCCAGTCAGTATGCGGCAACAACATGGTTGCCAATTCATTTTTCTTGGCAAACACTTCGACATAATTCATGGAGCCGGTATTCGCTACCAGCAAGCCGATCCCGAGAATGAAACCAAAGTCACCGACACGGTTGACCAGGAAGGCCTTCATGTTGGCGTAAATAGCCGTCGGTTTGGTGTACCAGAAACCGATGAGCAAATAAGAAACCAGACCCACAGCTTCCCAGCCAAAGAACAATTGCAGGAAGTTGTTGCTCATGACCAGCATCAGCATGGCGAAGGTGAACAAGGAGATATACGAGAAGAAACGGTTATAGCCCTCGTCTTCTGCCATATAGCCTATGGTGTAGATATGCACCATCAGCGACACAAAGGTCACGACGCACATCATCATTGCCGTCAGGTTATCGACCATGAAGCCGACTTCCAGCTTCATGTTACCAACCTTCATCCATTGATATAAGGTCGCGTTATAAGTCTCAGCGCCACCCATCAAGGCAGACAAGGTCATGCAAGAAATGATCAATGCAATCAGTACACCAAGTATGGTCACTGTATGCGAGACCTTACGGCCAACCACATTGCCGAAAAACTTCGTTCCTAGCAAGCCTGCAATAGCAGACCCTACCAGGGGCGCCAGTGGTACTGCCAATAATAATTGTGGGTTAAGTTGCCCCGCCATGATGACCCTTTGTTAGCTTTATTACTTTTCTAAATCGCCAGCGTATACCGGAATGTCGTGAATCACGACATTCCGCACCATTAACCTTATTAACCTTTTAATGCATCCAGATCTTCGACATTGATAGTGTCCAGATTACGGAACAAGACCACCAGTATCGCCAGACCTATTGCTGACTCAGCAGCAGCAACGGTAAGGATAAAGAATACAAATACCTGCCCTGCCGCATCACCCAGGTAATAGGAGAACGCGATGAAATTGATATTCACAGCCAGCAACATCAATTCAATCGCCATCAGCAAGACGATGATGTTTTTACGATTGAGGAAAATACCGACGATGGAAATCGCAAACAGGATTGCGCCCAAAATCAGGTAGTGCGTTAAACTCAAAGTCAAAGCCATTTAAGCCTCCTCCTGCTTTACAGTTGCTGCCGCAGCAGTTGCATTATTCTCAGCGCGCTCAGATTCAGCTTTCATGCTGACGATGCGGATACGGTCCTTGGCTTTCACTTTAACTGCCGCTGCCGGGTCAAAATACTTGCTGTCTTTGCGACGACGCAAAGTCAATGCAACCGCGGCAATGATAGCCAGCAACAAAATGGCTGCAGCGACTTCAAAAGCCAATTGATAATTCGTGAAAATCTCTATACCCAGATACTTGGTATCACCTATCTTGTCAGCTGCAGCTGGAACATGATTGTCTGGACGCAGGAAACCGCGCCACAACACTGCCGCCATTTCAAGCACGATCACGCCGCCAACAACGGCTGCCAGTGGAAAATGGCTCCAAAACCCCTCCCTGAGTTTGTCGAGATTAATATCCAGCATCATCACCACAAACAGGAACAGCACCATGACTGCGCCGACATATACCAGCACCAGGACGATGGCCAGGAATTCGGCCTTCAGCAACATCCAGATACCAGCGGCATTGAAAAAGGTCAGGACCAGGAACAAGGCTGCATGCACAGGATTACGTGCAGAAATGACCTGGATCGCAGCGATTATCATGATCGCCGAGAAAACATAAAATAAAACGGTAGTAAATTCCATATCGAACCAGATCCAGTTAGCGGTATGTGGCATCAGCGGCACGTGCTGCTGCAATTTGTGTCTCGTAACGATCACCTACGGCCAGCAACATCTCTTTGGTGAAATACAGATCGCCGCGTTTTTCACCGTGATATTCCAGTACATGGGTTTCCACGATGGAATCAACCGGGCAAGACTCTTCGCAGAAACCGCAGAAGATGCACTTGGTCAGGTCAATGTCATAACGGGTAGTACGACGAGTACCGTCAGCACGCTGATCAGATTCGATCGTAATCGCCATCGCCGGGCACACTGCTTCACACAATTTACAGGCGATGCAGCGTTCTTCCCCATTTGGGTAGCGACGCAGGGCGTGAAGACCGCGGAAACGTGGTGACTGCGGTGTTTTTTCCTCAGGAAATTGCACCGTAATCTTGCGGGCGAACATATAGCGTCCTGTCAGGGCCAGGCCCTTGATCAGTTCACGCAGCATCAGGCTGCCAAAAAAATCCTTGATTGCTTCCATTTTTTTAGCCTCTTACTTCCAAATATTCCATGGAGATTGTATCCATGCTGCGACGATAACCAGATATACCAGAGTCATCGGGATAAATACCTTCCAGCCCAAGCGCATGATCTGATCATATCGATAGCGTGGGAAGGATGCGCGCGCCCAGATAAACATGGAAACCACAACAAAAGTCTTGATGCCAAGCCAGATCCAGCCAGGAATAAAATCCAGGAAGCTGAACGGTGCAGACCAGCCACCGAGGAACATCAGGGATGCCATGGCTGAGATCAAAATCATGTTGGCGTATTCAGCCAGGAAGAACATGGCGAAAGACATACCAGAGTATTCAACCATGTGACCGGCAACGATCTCGGACTCGCCCTCCACCACGTCAAACGGATGACGATTGGTTTCAGCAATACCAGAAATCACATACACGACAAACATAGGCAGCAGAGGCAACCAGTTCCAGGAAAACAGATTGAAACCATGGCTGGCAGCAAAGCCTGTAGTTTGCGCATTGACGATATCAGTCATGTTCAGACTGCCAGATACCATCAGTACGATGACCAGTACGAAGCCCATGGCGATTTCATACGACACCATCTGTGCAGATGCACGCATGGCACCAAGGAAAGCATACTTGGAATTGGATGCCCAACCAGCGATGATGATGCCGTAGACTTCCATCGAAGTGATCGCCATGATCAGCAGCAATCCGGCATTCACGTTTGCCAATACAGTTTCAGGGCCGAAAGGAATCACTGACCAAGCTGCCAGCGCAGGCATGATGGTCATGATAGGCGCCAGCACGAACAAGACTTTATTTGCCTTGGCCGGTATGATGATTTCTTTAAGCAGCAATTTCAACGCATCGGCGATAGGTTGCAGCAAACCTGCAGGACCTACACGATTCGGGCCAAGACGAATGTGCATCCAGCCTATCATCTTGCGTTCCCACAAGGTCAGGTAGGCTACGCAACCCATTACTGGCAAAGTAATGCAAACGATCTTGATCAGTGTCCACAATGGCAACCACAAGGCGCCAAGGTAGTGCTGACCCAATTCTTGGATAGAGAGCAGCAAATTCATTATGCACGCTCCAGTTTGATGGCACCGAACATGCCGTCCAGATTACTTGTCAGGCTATGGCCTGCAGCAATCCTGACTACATTATCAGGCAAGGATTTATCGATTCCAACAGGGATCAGGGTAGAACCTGTCTTGCTCAGTCTGACCATGTCACCTTCGGCGATACCGAGTTTGCTGGCATCAGCGGAGCTGATCCATGCTTGCGGTGCGCGGGCATCGGCTGTCAGTTGCAGGGACTCTGCACGGCGTACGATCGCATCTGTGCTGTAAATGCCAACATCCGCAATACGCTCCATGCCTGCAGCAGCATTGGTAGAAACCACTGGAGCCAGTTTGGCCAGGTTATTCAATTGCGTCGTCAGGTCAGCTTGCGTCAATACTGTTGCACGCACCGCTTCTGCTGTTTCAAAATCAAAGTTTTCCAGGCCCAGCAAATTGCCGAGTACACGCAAGACTTTCCATGCCGGACGGGTATCGCCCAGAGGCTTGACCACACCATGGAAGCTTTGTGCGCGGCCTTCGCAGTTCACAAAAGTACCAGATGTCTCTGTGTAAGGAGAAACTGGCAGCAGGACATCTGCATATTCTGCACCATGCTTGAATGGTGACATGACGACGACCATTTCAGCATTATCCAATGCTGCTTTGGCTTGTACCGGATGTGCGCTGTCAAGCAAAGGCTCGGCGTGCAAAACGATGTAGGCTTTTTTGGCTTCCGTGAATACTGGCTTGGCATTATTGGCAGGAATGGCATTTGCCAGGTAGCCGCCAACTGTGTTTGCTGCTTCTGTCAAATAACCGAAATCACTACCTGTGTTTTCAGCTATCCATTGTGCCAAGGCGTGCAATTGCGATGCTTCTGGATGGTAAGACGCTGTGTTACCGAGGAAAACACCCGATTTGCCAACCAACAGGCTAGCCGCAATTGCTTCTGCTTTGGCAGATACCTGTACTGCTTCAAAACCAGCAGGTTTGGCGATTTCTTTTTTAGCCGCGATAGCAACCGCAACCTCTGCCAGGAAGGCTATCCATAGCGATGGTGCGACGACTGCATTGTTTGCCAGTTTGATCAGCAATTCATCATTCGTTGCGTTCAGGATGCTGAGCTTGGCACCCATTTTTACGGATTGACGCAGACGCGCTGCCAGCAAAGGATGGTCTTTACGCAGGAAAGAACCAATCACGAAAACATTTTTCAACTGACCAAACCTGGCGATGCTGGTGCCCAGCCAAGGCTTGACAGAAGAATTCAAAGTGAAGTCAGACTGGCGCAGACGGAAATCAATATTGTCTGAACCCAGACCACGTACTACGCGTTGCAACAACGCCAGTTCTTCCAGAGTGGAGCTAGGTGCAGCAACAGCGGCGATAGCATCAGCACCATGCTCATGCTTGACGTTACGCAACCCATGCGCAACGTATTCGAGCGCTGTTTGCCAGTCAGTTTCCTGCCATTGACCGCCCTGCTTGATCATGGGCTTGGTCAGGCGTTCGGTACTATTCAGTGCTTCATAAGAGAAACGGTCTTTATCAGAAATCCAGCATTCATTGATTTCTTCATTTTCCAGAGGCACTACGCGCATGACCTTGTTGTTCTTGACCTGAACAATCAGGTTGGAACCCAGGCCATCATGGGCGCTGACCGATTTACGACGTGACAATTCCCAGGTGCGGGCAGAATAACGGAAAGGCTTGGATGTCAGTGCGCCTACTGGACACAGATCGATCATATTGCCTGACAGTTCAGAATCAACCGTTTTGCCGACGAAGGAAGTGATTTCAGAATGTTCGCCACGGTTGAGCATGCCCAGTTCCATGACGCCAGCAATTTCCTGGCCAAAACGAACGCAACGCGTGCAGTGTATGCAACGGCTCATTTCTTCCATGGATACCAGTGGACCTACGTCCTTGTGGAATACCACGCGTTTTTCTTCTTCGTAACGGGATGCAGTGCCACCATAACCAACAGCCAGATCCTGCAACTGGCATTCACCGCCTTGATCGCAGATAGGACAATCCAGTGGGTGATTGATGAGCAAAAATTCCATCACTGCTTTTTGTGCTTTTACTGCCTTGTCGCTGGAAGAACGGACGATCATGCCCGCTGTCACAGGTGTGGCGCAGGCAGGCAAAGGCTTCGGTGCTTTTTCAACCTCGACCAGACACATGCGGCAGTTGGCCGCAATAGATAATTTTTTGTGATAGCAAAAGTGCGGGATGTAGGTGCCAAGTTTATTGGCAGCGTCCATCACCATACTGCCCTCTTGGACTTCAACTTTTTTGCCGTCTATTTCGATTTCAACCATGGTCTACTCTAAGTGTGCTAACCGAAGCTGGCTTACATGTAAGTGGGCACCAAGCAATGCTTATGCTCGATGTGATATTCAAATTCTTCGCGGAAATTCTTGATCATTGCGCGTACAGGCATCGCAGCTGCATCGCCCAGAGCGCAAATCGTTTTGCCCTGAATATTGTCAGCGATGGAGTTCAGCATATCCAAATCATCCGGACGGCCATGACCATGTTCTATCCTGTGTACCATGCGATACAACCAGCCAGTTCCTTCACGGCAAGGTGTGCACTGACCACAAGATTCTTCAAAATAGAAATAAGACAGGCGCAACAGTGATTTCACCATGCAGCGTGTTTCATCCATGACGATGACGGCACCAGAACCCAGCATGGACCCAGCCTTGGCGATGGAGTCATAGTCCATGTCAGTCGCCATCATGACTTCACCAGTCAATACCGGCATGGATGAGCCACCAGGAATAACTGCCTTGATTTTTTTACCGTCACGCATGCCGCCAGCCAGTTCCAGTAAGGTGGCAAACGGTGTGCCCATAGGCACCTCATAATTACCTGGCTTTGCGACGTCGCCAGACATGGAAAAAATCTTGGTGCCGCCATTATTTGGCTTGCCCAGCGCAGCGTATTTTTCACCGCCCATGGCAAACACAAAAGGCACAGCTGCAAAAGTCTCAGTGTTATTGATCGTGGTTGGCTTACCATACAAACCAAAGCTTGCAGGGAAAGGCGGCTTGAAGCGTGGCTGCCCTTTCTTGCCTTCCAGCGATTCCAGCAAGGCTGTTTCTTCGCCGCAGATATAGGCACCGTAGCCATGGAAAGCATGCAACTGAAAGTTGAATTCAGAACCGGCAATCTTGTCGCCCAGCATATTGGCGGCACGTGCTTCTTCCAGCGCTTCTTCGAAACGGTCATAGTCGGCAAAAATTTCGCCGTGAATGTAGTTGTAACCCACGGTGATACCCATGGCGTAAGCACCTATGGCCATCCCTTCAATCAGAGCGTGCGGGTTATAACGAATGATGTCACGGTCCTTGAATGTACCAGGCTCGCCCTCATCTGTATTGCAGACCAGATATTTTTGACCAGGAAATTGACGCGGCATGAAGCTCCACTTCAAACCAGTAGGAAAACCCGCACCACCGCGGCCACGCAATGAAGATGCCTTCAACTCAGCAATCACTTGCTCAGGAGGGATTTTTTCATTGAGTATACGCTTCAAAGATTCATAGCCACCACGTGCTACGTAATCTTGCAGATGCCAGTTTTTACCATCCAGGCCCGCCAATATCAAAGGCTTAATATGGCGATTATGCAGACTCGTCATTATTTAACCTCTTTCAATTCATTGACCAGACCGTCAATTTTTTCATTCGACATGAAGCTGCACATACGCTTGTTATTGACCAGCATCACAGGCGCATCACCGCAGGCACCCATGCACTCTCCCTCAACCAGGGTGAACTGGCCATCGGCCGTGGTTTCCCTGTAATCAATACCGAGTTTTTGCTTCAGGTGATGTGCAGCACGTTCACCACCAGACAAGGCGCAAGGCAGATTGGTACAGACCGAAATCTTGAACTTGCCCACCGGTTTGGTGTTGTACATATTGTAGAAAGTCGCTACTTCCTGCACCGCGACCGCCGGCATGCCGATGTAGTCAGCCAGGGTCTGCATGACTTCTGGAGACACCCAGCCAGTTTCATCCTGGGCAATAGCCAATGCGGCCATCACAGCGGACTGGCGCTGGTCAGCCGGGAACTTTGCAAGTTCACGATCAATTTTTTTAAATGCCTGCTCTGATAACACCATAGCTAATGCCTCGATTCGACGCCCTCAGGACGCCGCTTTATCTGTCAATCTCACCAAACACAATATCCTGAGTACCGATGATCGTTACCGCATCAGCAATCATGTGACCTTTTGCCATCTCATCCAAACCCTGCAAATGCGCGAAACCTGGCGCACGGATTTTCAGACGATAAGGCTTGTTAGCACCATCGGACATCAAATAGATACCAAACTCGCCTTTAGGATGCTCAACTGCGGCATACGCTTCGCCAGCAGGAACATGAAAACCTTCGGTGAACAGTTTGAAGTGATGGATGAGTTCTTCCATATTCGACTTCATGTTCACGCGATGTGGCGGCGCAACCTTGTGGTTATCAGTAATCACCGGACCCTGGTTATTTCTCAGCCATTCAACGCATTGCTTGATGATACGGTTTGACTGGCGCATTTCTTCCACGCGCACCAGATAACGATCATAACTATCGCCATTGACGCCAACTGGAATATCAAAATCCAGCAAGTCATACACTTCATATGGCTGCTTCTTGCGCAAATCCCACTCTATACCGGAACCACGCAACATGGGACCACTAAAGCCCATGGCCATGGCGCGCTCAGGCGACACCACACCTATACCAACCAGACGCTGTTTCCAGATACGGTTGTCGGTCAACAGTGTTTCGTACTCGTCGACATATTTCGGAAAACGGTTGGTGAAGTCTTCAATGAAATCCAACAGGGAACCCTGGCGGTTTTCATTCAGCAACTTCATCGCTTTTTCATTCTTCAAAGCCGATGTCGTAAATTGCGGCATTTGATCCGGCAAGTCACGATAGACACCGCCCGGACGATAGTAAGCCGCATGCAAACGCGCGCCTGAGACTGCTTCATAGCAATCCATCAGGTCTTCACGCTCACGGAAAGCGTACAGGAATACAGCCATCGCCCCCACGTCCAGCGCATGCGCGCCTATCCATAGCAAGTGATTCAGCAGACGCGTGATTTCATCAAACATGACGCGGATGTACTGAGCGCGCAATGGCACTTCCAGACCTAGCATCTTTTCTATGGCCATGACATAGGCATGCTCATTGGCCATCATCGATACATAATCCAGCCTATCCATGTAAGGCACGGATTGCAGGAAAGTTTTTTGCTCTGCCAGCTTTTCAGTCGCACGATGCAAGAGACCAATGTGCGGATCGGCACGTTGTATCACTTCACCGTCAAGCTCCAGCACCAGACGCAACACACCATGCGCAGCAGGATGTTGAGGACCAAAGTTCAGCGTGTAATTCTTAATCTCAGCCATTATTTCATCCCGTAATTTTCTTCACGAATCACACGCGGCACATTTTCGCGTGGTTCTATCGTGACAGGCTGGTAAACGACGCGCTTTTGATCTGCGTCATAACGCATTTCAACATAGCCGGAAACTGGAAAGTCTTTACGGAAAGGATGGCCGATAAAACCATAGTCAGTCAAAATACGGCGCAAGTCATTGTGACCATCGAACAGGATACCGAACAGGTCAAATGCTTCACGCTCATACCAGTTGGCCGCATTCCAGATATCAATCAGCGAAGGTACAACTGGCATTTCATCATCCGGCGCAAACACACGTACGCGCAAACGCCAGTTATGCTTAATTGACAGTAAATGTGAAACGGCAGCATAACGCGCACCTTCCCACAAACCATCTCCGTAGGTAGAATAATCAACACCACACAGGTCGATCAATTCTTCAAAACTGGTCTCCGCATGATCACGCAAAGAACGCATCACATCCAGATAAGCAGTTGCAGAAACCACGATGGTGATTTCACCAAGCGCATTCTTCAAGTCCAGAATACGCTCACCCAAGACATTCTTTACTGCTGCCTCAAGGTTTTCCAGTTTGGTAGTCATAATTTATTATTGCCCCAGCGATCGCGCGATTAACGAGCAATGGTATTGGTACGTTTGATCTTGTTTTGCAACTGTATGATGCCGTACATCAGTGCTTCTGCAGTTGGCGGGCAACCTGGCACGTAAATATCAACAGGCACAATACGGTCACAGCCACGAACCACAGAATACGAATAATGGTAGTAACCACCACCATTGGCGCAAGAACCCATAGAAATAACCCAGCGCGGCTCTGCCATCTGGTCATATACCTTACGCAAAGCAGGCGCCATTTTATTGCACAGCGTGCCGGCAACAATCATGACATCAGACTGACGCGGAGATGGACGAAACACCACACCAAAGCGATCGAGATCATAGCGAGATGCGCCAGCATGCATCATCTCAACCGCACAACAGGCCAGACCAAAAGTCATGGGCCACATGGAGCCGGTACGCGTCCAGTTAATCAGTTTATCGGCTGTTGTCGTAACAAAGCCTTCGTTCAATACACCTTCAATTGACATAATCCATCACTCCCAATCAAGAGCGCCTTTTTTCCAGATGTACCAAAATCCAACAGCAAATTCCAGCACGAAGCCGAGCATTATCAGGAAACCTGTCCAACCCAGGTCACGCATTGCAACACCCCAAGGGAAAAAGAATGCCGTTTCCAGATCGAACAAAATAAACAAAATCGCCACCAAATAGTAGCGCACGTCAAACTTCATGCGCGCATCTTCAAAGGCCTCAAACCCGCATTCGTAAGCAGAATTTTTTTGTGAATCTGGTTTATAGGGAGCAAGAACACGCCCCAAGACTTGCGGCACCACACCAACAGCGATACCAACCAGAATAAAGAGAAGAACTGGGAAATAATTTTCGAGGTTCACGTTAGGCTACCTGTAATTGAATGCCAGATTGAAGCAAGCTATTTCCTAAAACCAAGCACAAGAAACAACTGCTTCCTCGACTGAGCCAGCAAAGAAAACTGACTCTATTTTTATTGGTGCCGACGACGAGACTCGAACTCGTACAGCTTTCGCCACTACCCCCTCAAGATAGCGTGTCTACCAATTTCACCACGTCGGCCTAAGCCCAGCATTCTACTATGTATAGCCCCATTGTTCAACGCGCAATTGCAGCAATTCAATGTTTTTTGCTGAGCAAGATCAATTTATTTTGGAATCTGACCAGCTTGACCAGCGGAGGAAGCTGGAGCAGATGTTGCAGTTGCAGCAGAAGCCGCTGCAGAGCCGGATGCTGGCGCACTTGTAGCAGCGTTAGCAGCAGGCTGAACGACAGTTACACCCTCCATCACGCCACCAGAAGGTTTGCGACCAGTAGTACTAAATATTGCCAAACCAAGTGTTGCCGCGAAAAATATTGCAGCAGCTACCCCTGTGGCTCTGGACATGAAATTGGATGAACCAGTTGCACCAAACAGGCTACCGGAAGCACCCGAACCAAAAGAGGCACCCATGTCAGCACCTTTGCCGTGCTGCAACAAAACCAGAGCAATAATTGCCAATGAAGACAGAATCTGAACAACAATGACCAACGTGTGTAAAGTTTGCATTCAAAACATCCAAGTAAAAATTAAGTATTACAATAAATCAATTAACTAGCTGCGATAATTGCAAGAAAATCTTGCGATTTCAGTGCAGCCCCGCCAATCAAACCACCATCAATATCGGGCATTGCCAACAACTCTTTGGCATTTTCCGGCTTCATACTACCACCATACAAAATCTGTACTGTTTCTGCCGCACCAGCATCACGCGCAGCCACCTGCTGACGCAGGAAATGATGCACTTCCTGTGCCATTTCAGGTGTCGCTGTTTTACCCGTACCTATGGCCCAGACAGGCTCATAGGCAATCACCAGACCATCCAGACTATCCAGCACATCGAGCACGGCATTCAATTGCGCCGCCACAACTGCATTAGTCTGGCCGCTTTCGCGCTGCTCCAGGGTTTCGCCGACGCAAACGACAGGCAAGACACCATGCTTCAACAATTGCTGCGCCTTGTGCGCCACCAGCTCATTTGTCTCAGCATGGTAAGCACGGCGCTCGGAATGCCCGACAATTGCATATTTGCATGCGCAATCCTGCAACATGGAAGCAGAAATTTCACCTGTGTACGCACCATGCGCATGCACAGATACATCTTGCGCACCCCACGAAACAACTGTACCGCCCAACACTTCGGCACATTGCGCGAAATACGGCGCAGGAGCACACACCAGCACATCACATTGCAAACTGGCAGGTAAACCCGCCTTGATTTCAGACAACAATGAACGGTTGGCAGCAAAACTACCATTCATTTTCCAGTTACCGGCTATTAAGGTGCGTCGCATAGTGAGCCAAAATATAAATAACCGTCTATTGTAGCCTTCGCAGCAGACAGGGTCAAACCAGCAAGACCAGTTTTACATGAAGATTTGCTTCAAAGACATAATTACATCAGATATATGAGTAATATGACATCACAAAACATCATCACACCGGCTATCTGCAAAAACCACACGCGAAGCCGAAACTGCAAACTCAATCCAGCGTCAACATGATTTTACCTATATGCAAACCCTCTTCCATCATGGCATGGGCTTGCGCAGCCTGTTCCAGCGGGAAAGTTTGATGTATCACTGGCACTATTTGCTTCGTCGCCAGCAAGGGCCAGACACTCGCCTGCAATTCAGCAGCAATTTTTGCCTTGAAAGCAACAGAACGTGGTCGCAAAGTCGATCCTGTTACAGTCAGACGCCTGCGCAAGACCTGCCCCAGATCAAGCTCAGCCGAATTGCCACCAAGCAGGGCAATAATAGCCAGCCTGCCATCATCTGCCAGGCAATTGATTTCTTTCGGCACATAAGATCCAGCAACCATGTCCAGGATGACATCGATGCCCTTACCTGTCGTCAACTCCTTGACGACTTCGACGAAATTTTCAGTCTTATAATTGATACCGCGCTCAGCACCCAATCTTTCAGTCGCCCGGCATTTTTCATCCGATCCAGCCGTGGCAAAAACCCTGTGTCCTAATGCCCGGGCAATCTGGATTGCTGCCACACCTATGCCTGAAGTACCGCCCTGCACCAGAAAACTTTCGCCAGGCGACAAATGCGCACGCTGGAATACATTACTCCAGACCGTAAAATAGGTTTCTGGCAGCGAGGCTGCCTCTATCATGGACAGGCCCGCTGGCGCCTTCAGGCACTGGCCCACAGGTGCTAGGCAATACTCCGCATACCCCCCACCCTGCACTAGCGCACAAACCTGGTCACCCAGCTCAAAACCACTACCCTGCACATCACCACCAACCACCTCACCCGCCACTTCCAGCCCAGGCAAATCAGAAGCCCCTGGTGGCACAGGATAAAAACCAAGACGCTGCAAGACATCAGGGCGATTCACGCCTGCTGCCGCAACCTTGATCAATAGCTCGCCAGCACCCGGCACTGGCAAGGGCCTGCTGCATATTTGCAAGACTTCAGGTTTGCCGTACTGGGTAATTTCAATTGCGCGCATGTCAGTTTTCATCTTCAGCCTTTGTATGAGTCCAGCAATACTAGCCATAATTGTATGCGAATAAAAAAACGCCCGTGCAAGACGGGCGTTTTCAACTCATACAAGCCTTCCGGCCTGAGAATTTATTACTGCTGTTGCTGCTGCGGCTGAGCTTGCGCCTCAGACTCAGAAGCAGCTGCTTTCATCGACAACTTGAAGCGGCCACGGTCATCAGTTTCCAGCACTTTTACACGCACTTGCTGACCTTCTTTGAGATAGTCAGCAACAGCATTCACGCGCTCATTGGCGATCTGGCTGATGTGCAGCAAACCATCTTTACCTGGCATGATTTGCACAATCGCGCCGAAGTCCAGCAACTTCAGCACTGTACCTTCGTAGATTTTGCCGACTTCAACTTCTGCCGTCAGCTCTTCGATACGACGCTTGGCTTCCTGGCCAGCTGCTGCATCAACAGAAGCGATAGTGACTACACCTTCGTCGCTGATATCGATTTGCGTGCCAGTTTCCTCTGTCAAGGCACGGATCACTGCGCCACCCTTACCGATAACATCACGGATTTTTTCAGGATTGATCTTGACAGTGATCAGGCGTGGAGCGAAGTCAGACAATTCGGATTTACCGACAGGTACGGCTTCTTGCATTTTACCCAGAATATGGATACGGCCTTCTTTAGCTTGGGCCAAAGCGACTTGCATGATTTCTTTAGTGATACCCTGAATTTTGATATCCATTTGCAGGGCTGTAATGCCTTCTGCAGTACCGGCTACTTTAAAGTCCATGTCGCCGAGGTGATCTTCATCACCCAGGATGTCAGTCAGAACAGCAAACTTGTTGCCATCTTTGATCAGGCCCATAGCGATACCGGCAACGTGCGCCTTCATTGGCACGCCAGCATCCATCAAAGCCAGGCAGCCGCCGCAGACGGAAGCCATGGAAGAAGAACCATTGGATTCTGTAATTTCAGATACCAGACGGACTGAGTAGCTGAAATCTTCCGGATCAGGCAGAGCGGCTTGCAATGCACGTTTAGCCAAACGGCCATGACCGATTTCACGACGCTTAGGCGTACCAACACGGCCTGTTTCGCCAGTAGCGAACGGAGGCATGTTGTAATGCAACATGAAGCGGTCAGAGTATTCACCCATCAGCGCATCAATTTTTTGCTCGTCACGGGCAGTACCCAGAGTGGCGATAACCAAGGCCTGAGTTTCACCGCGCGTGAACAGGGCTGTACCATGCGTACGTGGCAAAACGCCAGTGCGGATAGTGATAGGACGCACAGTGCGTGTATCACGACCATCGATACGTGGCTCGCCTTCGAGGATTTGGGAACGAACGATTTTCGCTTCCAGATCAAACAGGATATTGCCAACTTCAGATGAATCAGGAGCAGCTTCGCCTCTGGCAGTCGCTTGCTCAGCCAGTGCTGCCGAAACTGAAGAAGTTGCCGCCTTCAATTGTTCAGTACGTGCCTGTTTTTCTTTGGTTTGATAAGCAGCGCGCAACAAAGGCTCTGCTACTGCTGTGACAGCAGCAATCAATGGCTCATTTTTTGCAGCAGGCGCCCATTGCACTTCAGGTTTGCCACCGTCACGTACCAGCTCATGGATCGCATCGATAACAGCCTTCATTTGCTCGTGACCGAACACAACCGCGCCCAACATGACTTCTTCAGACAATTGTTGTGCTTCAGACTCAACCATCAACACGGCTTGCTCAGTACCAGCAACAACCAGGTCCAGCTTGGATTGCTTCAGTTGAGTTGCAGTTGGGTTCAATACATATTGACCATCAATATAACCAACGCGTGCAGCACCAACCGGGCCACTGAATGGGATGCCAGCAACGGAAATCGCTGCGGAAGCACCGATCATGGCAGCGATATCAGGGTCGATTTCTGGATTGACGGACAATACATGAATGATGACCTGAACTTCATTCAGATAACCTTCTGGGAACAGAGGGCGGATAGGGCGATCGATCAAACGGGAAGTCAGTGTTTCTTTTTCTGATGGACGACCTTCACGCTTGAAGAAACCGCCAGGAATACGACCGGCAGCGTAAGTTTTTTCCATGTAATCCACGGTCAGAGGAAAGAAATCCTGACCTGGCTTTGCATCTTTCTTGGCGACGACGGTTGCCAGTACAACGGTATCTTCTATGGATACCAGGACTGCACCCGATGCCTGGCGAGCGATTTCGCCGGTTTCCAGTGTTACCTGGTGCTGACCATATTGGAAGGTTTTAGTAATTTTATTAAACACAATGTGTCCTTTCTATTTGCCGACAGATTTTCAGGCGCTGTCGTTCACCTCACCACGAGCAATCCGCCTGGATTGCTTTTTGCCTGTTTTTCAATATTTACATCAAAAACCGGGCTAAAACTGGGTAAAACCAAAACTCTAGATGGACAAAAAGCCTGCGACAGTCAACTGACGCAGGCTTTTTGCTACAAATCTTTTGCTAAATTCAGCAAGAATTACTTACGCAAGCCGAGTTTTTCGATCAGTGAGCGATAGCGATTCAAGTCTTTACCTTTCAGGTAAGACAACAGACTCTTACGACGGTTAACCATCATGATCAAACCACGACGTGAGTGGTGATCTTTAGAGTGTGCTTTGAAGTGACCATTCAGATCATTGATACGTGCAGTCAACAGAGCAACTTGCACTTCAGGAGAGCCTGTGTCGTTTTGACCACGGGCATTGTCCGCTACGATAGCGGCTTTTGCATTTTTTTCGATAGACATGATTTTCCTTAACATGCGATAACAATAGTCGCCGTTCTTACAAAAACAGCTACAAAACCATCATTATCGTGACATAACAATCCCGCCGGAATGGCAGGACGCGTGACTATAACACCGTTTTTAGCCAGAATCAAATCTGCTTTAAATCTGGGGGTTCAGTTTCTCGGTCTTAGATTGCAATTTATTCAGCGCCGACAAATAGGCTTTCGCTGAAGCAACAACGATATCAGGATCAGCACCAACACCATTCACGATGCGACCAGCCTTGGAGAGGCGCATAGTCACCTCGCCTTGCGATTGCGTACCAGTGGTGATCGCATTCACCGAGAACAACAACAGCTCTGCCCCGCTCTGCACCTTGGAATCAATGGCATTTACGATGGCGTCAACCGGGCCATTGCCATTACCTTCGCAAGTCACTTCTTTACCATCTGCGGTAAATACGACTTTGGCGTAAGGCAATTCACCCGTTTCTGAACGCTGCGACAAAGACACATAATGGAAGGCATCATTATTATGTGCATGTTCTTCGTCAGAGACCAGGGCAAGGATATCCTCGTCGAATATGTCAGATTTACGGTCGGCCAGTTCCTTGAAGCGGGCAAAGGCGGCATTGACTTCAGTTTCCGACTCCAGTGCGATACCCAATTCTTCCAGGCGCTGTTTAAAGGCATTACGGCCAGACAATTTACCCAACACCAGTTTGTTGGCGCTCCAGCCCACATCTTCGGCACGCATGATTTCGTAGGTATCACGCGCCTTCAAGATGCCATCCTGATGGATGCCGGAAGCATGGGCAAAGGCATTTGCGCCAACGACGGCCTTATTTGGCTGCACGGCAAACCCGGTGATTTGCGATACCAGCTTAGATGCTGGCACGATCTGGCTGATATCTATACCCAGCTGCAAATCAAAATAATCCTTGCGGGTGCGAACGGCCATGACGATTTCTTCGAGCGCAGTATTACCAGCACGCTCACCCAGGCCATTGATGGTGCACTCAATCTGGCGCGCACCACCTATCATGACGCCCGCCAGGGAGTTGGCGACAGCCATACCCAGATCATTGTGGCAATGCACAGACCAGACTGCTTTGTCGGAATTAGGAATACGTTCACGCAAAGACTTCAGCATATTGCCATAGAGCTCAGGCACGGCGTAACCGACGGTGTCGGCAAAGTTGATCGTTGTTGCACCTTCTTTGATGACTGCCTCCAGCACGCGACAGAGGAAATCCATGTCTGAACGGCTGCCATCTTCAGGGCTGAATTCCACATCATCGGTAAAGTTGCGGGCATAGCGCACCGCCTGTATCGCTTGCTCCAACACCTGGTCTGGTGTCATGCGCAATTTTTTTTCCATATGCAAAGGAGAAGTCGCGATGAAAGTATGAATACGCTTGCGTTGCGCTGCTTGCAAGGCCTCTGCAGCACGGGCAATGTCACGGTCATTGGCGCGCGACAAAGAGCAAACCGTCGAATCCTTGATGATGGAAGCAATCGCCTTAATGGACTCAAAATCACCAGGCGACGCTGCCGCAAAACCGGCCTCAATCACATCAACTTTCATTCTTTCCAGTTGCTTGGCAATGCGGATTTTTTCATCCTTGGTCATCGATGCACCAGGGGATTGCTCGCCATCGCGCAAGGTTGTGTCGAATATGATGAGTTTGTCGGCCATGTTATTGCTCCTGATATGAATTGAAGTCTGAAATGTTGTAGATGTAAAACTGCAAACTGTGAATATTCTCTGGCCTACCCTTGCAAGACGCACATGGGTGGCGAGACTACTCGAATTGTGGGTATAGGGGGATTTAGCGCGTGAACGCTAGTAGAGATGCCAGCAATAGCGATAGCAAACCAGACAGGCCTGCTGTAATGTTTTTTGCTATTGATGTAGATGCGGAGTTCATGCCGAAGACTATAAGCGCAAAGGCGAAAAAGTGCAAGAATTTATAGCAGGAAAATCCTGCTTTTCTCAGGCAGAAAAGCAAAAAAGCCGCAATACATTTTCCATACTGCGACTTTTCTTGAAAAACACCGAATTTAATCTGGCAGCGCGAGTTTTGATGCCAATTTATTTTTCATCGTGATGATGATCATCTACACTGGTCTGCACGATGCTGACTGGCCTGCCCTTGCGCCAACGCCACAGCAAGACTACATAGCCAGACAAGCCATACAGGACGAACAAGCCAAACAAAACCTTGGGCGGATCACTAACCACCGCAACATAAGCCAGCACGATGAGAAAAGGTGCAATAAATGGCACTGACTTACGCAGGTTCACGTCCTTGAAACTATAGAAAGGCACATTGGTCACCATCGTCAAACCAGCGAACAAGGTGATACTCCAGGTACTCCAGCTCAGCTCTTTACCTGGAAAATGCAGGTCTTCCATCAACAATACAAACCCTGCCACCAGAGCCGCCGCTGCAGGACTGGGCAACCCCTGGAAGTAACGCTTATCGACTACCCCAATATTGGTATTGAAGCGCGCCAGACGCAAAGCTGCACCGGCACAATAGACGAAGGCAGCCAGCCAACCCAGCTTACCCATGCCTTTTAGTGACCACTCATAAGCCACCAGCGCAGGGGCGGCCCCAAAGGAAATCATGTCTGACAAACTATCGTACTGCGCCCCAAACTCACTTTGAGTATTGGTCATGCGGGCAACGCGGCCATCCAGGCTATCCAGTACCATGGCCACAAATATTGCCAGGGCAGACTGGTCAAAACGCTGATTCATTGCCATCACAATGGCATAAAAACCGCAAAACAGGGCTGCCGTCGTAAAAGCGTTAGGCAATAAGTAAATCCCTCGCCGTCTCTTTGGAGAAACCTCAGCGGCAACGACTTCGGCAGATTGTTGGGTTTTGCGCACCCCCTTGGGGAAAAGCTTGAAACTACCCTTGGGCTTGCGTCGATTAGGAGTGGACATGCGGTTATTTCGTAAAAACTTGCCCGGCAGCGCCAGGCAATAGAAATCAAAAGTGTGGGCAGTATAACCTTGATTATTGACTGCGAAAACAATTCACACACTTGGATGACATGCTTGTGACAGCAAGCAGGCTGCAGAACAACAGCTACATAAACAAAAATCGCCCTTGCGGGCGATTTTTTAGTCTTCAAGCTGCGTGCGCCTGCAAGCGCATGCTGGATGATGCACGGCGATCTGAAGAATTAGTTCTTCGACTGATCAACCAGTTTGTTTTTAGCGATCCATGGCATCATGGCACGCAATTTCGCGCCCACTTCTTCGATTTGATGCTCGGAAGTCAAGCGACGACGGGAGATCAACGTAGGTGCGCCAGCCTTGTTTTCCAGGATGAAGCTCTTCGCGTATTCACCAGTCTGAATATCTTTCAAACATTGACGCATGGCGTTTTTGGTGTCTTCTGTAACGACTTTAGGGCCAGTCACATATTCGCCGTATTCTGCATTGTTGGAGATCGAGTAATTCATGTTGGCGATACCGCCTTCATAGATCAGGTCAACGATCAGCTTCAATTCATGCAGGCATTCGAAATAAGCCATTTCTGGCGCGTAGCCAGCTTCAACCAGGGTTTCAAAACCAGCCTTGATGAGTTCAACTGCACCACCGCACAGAACAGCTTGTTCACCGAACAAATCTGTTTCTGTTTCTTCACGGAAGTTGGTTTCGATGATGCCCGCACGGCCACCGCCGTTGGCCATCGCGTAAGACAAGGCGATGTCACGGGCAGAACCGGATTTGTCTTGATATACAGCAATCAGGTGAGGCACACCACCACCCTGGCTATAAGTACCACGCACCGTGTGGCCAGGTGCCTTAGGAGCGATCATGATCACGTCCAGATCAGCGCGTGGCACGACTTGGCCGTAGTGAACATTGAAGCCGTGAGCAAATGCCAGCACTGCGCCTTGTTTAGCGTGAGGGGCAACATTTTCAGCATACACCTGTGCAATGTTTTCATCTGGCAGCAAGATCATGATGACATCAGCAGCTTTGACTGCATCATTCACTTCAGCCACGTTCAGACCCGCATTTTTTGCCTTATCCCAGGATGCGCCGCCTTTACGCAGGGCGACAGTTACTTTACAGCCGGAATCATTCAAGTTCTGTGCATGTGCGTGACCTTGAGAACCGTAGCCGATGATAGCAACGTTTTTGCCTTTGATCAGGGAGAGATCACAATCTTTATCGTAGAAAACTTTCATTTTGTATCCTAATAATTAAGTATTTTGTAGGGGATGGCGTATGCCTGAAACTATTTTTTAAACCTTGAGGATGCGTTCGCCGCGTCCTATGCCTGAACCACCGGTACGTACCGTTTCCAGAATTGCCGTGCGGTCAATGGAATCAATGAAAGCATCCAATTTACCTTTATTACCGGTCAATTCTATGGTGTAGGTCTTTTCGGTGACATCGATGATGCGGCCACGGAAAATATCTGCAGTGCGCTTCATTTCTTCGCGCTCCTTGCCGACCGCTCTCACCTTGATCAGCATCAGTTCGCGCTCTATATGCGCGCCCTCGGTCAGATCAACGACCTTGACCACCTCAATCAGGCGATTCAAATGCTTGGTGATCTGTTCGATGATGTCGTCAGAACCAGAAGTCACGATCGTCATGCGTGACAGTGTCGGGTCTTCGGTTGGTGCAACCGTCAGGGTTTCAATGTTGTAGCCGCGGGCAGAAAACAGACCAACCACGCGGGACAAGGCACCGGCTTCATTCTCAAGAAGGATGGAAATAATATGTCTCATTACAGATCCTCCGAACCCAGCAACATTTCAGTCAAACCCTTGCCTGCCTTGACCATAGGCCAGACATTCTCGGTTTGATCAGTAATGAAATTCATGAACACCAGCCTGTCTTTCATGGCAAAGGCTTCACGCACTGCGCCGTCTACGTCTGCCGGGTTTTCTATCTTCATACCAACGTGACCATATGCCTCAACCAACTTGGTAAAGTCAGGCAAAGAGTCCATATAAGACTCGGAATACCGTGAACCATAATCAATTTGCTGCCACTGCCTGACCATGCCGAGGAAGCGGTTATTCAACAAGATGATTTTTGGCGTCAGATGATATTGCTTGCAGGTTGCCAGCTCCTGTATGCACATCTGTATCGAGGCTTCGCCAGTGATACAGGCAACAGTCGCATCAGGGTTGGCCATTTGCACACCCATGGCATATGGCAAACCTACGCCCATGGTGCCCAGGCCACCGGAATTGATCCAGCGACGTGGCTTGTCGAAACGATAGTATTGCGCAGCCCACATCTGGTGTTGACCTACGTCAGAGGTCACAAAGGCATCACCCTTGGTGACTTCCCAAACTTTTTCAACTACGGATTGTGGCTTGATGACTTCATTCGAAGTCGGGTATTTCAGGCATTCGCGGCCACGCCATTCATTGACTTGTTTCCACCAGGCAGCCAGTGCCTTGGGATCAGGACGTGTCTCAACCGTACTCAGTTGCGACAGCATTTCCTGCAACACGTCTTTGACATTACCCACGATAGGAATATCAACCTTGACGCGCTTGGAAATCGACGAAGGATCAATATCAATATGAATGATCTTGCGTGGATGCGAAGAAAAATGTTTCGGGTTGCCGATCACACGGTCATCAAAACGTGCACCAATGGCGATCAGCACGTCACAGTGCTGCATGGCCATATTGGCTTCGTAAGTACCATGCATACCTGGCATGCCGACGAATTTTTCATCGCTGGCACGGTAGGCGCCCAGACCCATCAGGGTATTGGTGCAAGGGAAGCCGAGCAGATCAACAAGCTTGTTCAGTTCCGGTGCTGCATGCGCGAGAATCACGCCACCACCGGTGTAAATCATGGGACGTTCAGCCTGCAACAGCAATTGCACAGCCTTGCGAATTTGTCCTGCATGCCCTTTGTCGACTGGCTTATAAGAGCGCATTTCGACTTCTTTAGGGTAGCTATAGGTAGTTTTGTGCATGCTGATATCTTTAGGGATATCCACCAGCACAGGGCCCGGACGACCTGTCGTTGCAATGTAGAATGCTTTCTTGACGGTCTCGGCCAGGTCTCTGACGTCTTTCACCAAAAAATTATGCTTTACGCATGGACGGGTGATACCAACAGTATCGCATTCCTGGAAAGCATCCTGGCCAATAACGGCACTAGGCACCTGCCCTGAAATGATCACCATGGGAATCGAATCCATATAAGCAGTTGCCAGCCCGGTTACCGCATTGGTAACACCAGGCCCGGAAGTGACCAAGGCCACGCCGACTTTATTGGAGGAACGGGAATAAGCATCAGCAGCATGTACTGCAGCCTGCTCGTGACGCACCAGGATATGTTGAAACTTATCCTGATTGAAGATCGCATCATAGATATAGAGTACGGCACCACCCGGATATCCGAATACGTGCTCAACACCCTCTTCGGCAAGACACTTGACAAGTATCTCTGCGCCTGTAAATTCTGAACTCATAAATTGTGTCCTTTCAAGGTCCATAGGAGATTGATCGGATGTTCTTTCCTGGCGAAATCGACATGTAAATACCGGAAAGCTGAGATCCCTTTATGTGCGGTCACATCGCCCTTTACACATCCGTTGGATATGGTGCCAGGCAAGGCTTAGTGCACTCGTTCAATCAGTATTAAGGCTTTACAACGACAGACTTCTCACGCTTGTGGCATGGGTCAGAACAAACAGCTACTTAAAGCGAACTTGCCGGCTGCAGCATTGTGGGCTGTTCCAGGCAAGTATTTTATGCCCCGAGATTTTGGAGCGGACTCACAAGGTACTGCGTCGCAGCATTTTGGTCAAGGAAAATTCTATAAGAAAAGAAACTTATTTACCGTTAAAATGTTGTCAAATGACAAGAAACCACAAAATTCAGGACATAAGTACGTATTTTTGCTAGCATGTGCGCAATTTTGCATAGCCAGCTTCCTTAAAAGTTCAGCGCCACTCGTCAAAGCAAATGCGCAATGACTATCAGGAAGCAGCACCTGCTATAAACAACGTAACTGCCGACAATGGCCACAGACAAAGAATTATCCAGCTTTTTGGAAGGTGTGGAACGACGCGCTTTCAAACATGCTGTCTACACGGTAAGAAATGAAGAATCAGCTCTGGACATTGTCCAGGAAGCAATGATCAAGCTCGCCGAAAAATACGGCGACAAACCAGCAGCTGAATTGCCCATGCTGTTCCAGCGCATATTGCAAAACACCATCCTGGATTTTTTCCGCCGGGAAAAGGTCAGAAACACCTGGGTCAGCTTGTTTTCCAACATTACGCCATCAAATAGCCAAGATGATGATAGCTTTGATTTATTGGAAAGTTATGCAGCGGAAGATGGCACAGAAGCATCAGAATCCAGTGCCGACAAGATAGAACGTGAGCAAGTTCTTAACATTATTGATGAAGAAATAAAAAAACTTCCCGCGCGTCAACGGGAAGCCTTCCTCATGCGTTATTGGGAAGACATGGATGTAGCGGAAACCGCCGCTGCAATGGGGTGCTCAGAGGGCAGCGTCAAAACACACTGCTCCAGAGCAACACATGCATTGGCTGTCACGCTCAAGGCTAAAGGAATTCACCTATGAACTATTCAAAAGAAGCGAAGGACCTTGAATTTGCTTACAAGGTAAAAAGAGCGCTGAATGAGTCAGCGGAAAACCTGCCTGCGCCCACCTTAGACAGGTTGGCGCAAGCGCGCAAGCTGGCTTTGGCGCGCAAGAAGCAAGAATCACCTGCAGCAGTGCAAGTACTAAAGGGTGTGCTGGCTGGCAATTCTGGCTTTTCTTTCCAGGGGCCTGGTTCCTGGCTGGGCAAGCTGGGCCTGGTCTTACCCTTGTTGGTATTAATAATCGGCCTGCTGGGTATATACGAGTACGAGCAACAGCAAAACATCAACGAACTGGCAGATATTGATACTGCCGTCCTGGTGGATGAATTGCCGCCAGCCGCCTATGTCGATACCGGGTTCAGTGCATATTTGAACAAAACGGAGGAGTAGTAGTGACGTTTGCGTTAATACCGAATTCTGTCTGCCTCGTCATTTTGTCACTTGCGATACCGCTGGCTTTTGCTGGCGGTGTTTCTGTTCCTGCGTCCAATCCACAAAGTACAGTTAAGGCAAGCACTGGCCTGCTGGGTGGCAGTACCCTGAGCAAACCGCTGTGGAAAGAACTCAGTGCTGCACAGAAACAGGCTTTGGCACCATTGAGTCCGGAATGGGACAAGATGTCTGAACTCGCCAAGAAAAAATGGTTGGGGATAGCAGATCGTTACGCGACGATGAAGCCGGACGAACAAGCCAGACTACAAGAACGTATGCGTGACTGGGTTAAGTTAACACCAGAGCAACGTATGGCTGCCCGTGAGAATTACGCAAAATCAACACAACTCAAGCCTGAGCATAAGTCTGCACAGTGGCAACAATATCAACAGTTAAGCGAAGAAGAAAAGAAACGCCTGGCTGATGAAAGTCAGAAAAAGAAAAGCGTAACCAATTTACCATTGGAATCTGTCAAAAATCCAAAAATTCTGGCTCCCATCAAAGTGGGCCCTAAACCTGCCAGCGCTACGCAACCCGGTGTCAAAGTTGTTACGCCAGCGTCACTGCCGGCGACCAATGTTGCTCCCGCCATCAACCCAGCCCCCGCCTCGAGCATGAATGAGGCGGCAGCAAGTAATCCTGCCCCTCAGGGAACAAGCAAGTAATCCTGTGAATCCTGATCTGACTGCTCCACCACTACGTCGCCGACTGATTTGCATGGTCTATGAAGCCATGCTCTTGTTTGGCATTGTTTTCGTTTCCGATTTCTTGTTCGACGTCATCACCCAGAGTAAGCATGCTCTGGTATTACGTCATGCTCGCCAGTTCTGGCTATTTCTGGTCATCGGTACCTATTTTGTATTTTGCTGGACCCGAAGTGGCCAGACCCTGGCCATGCAAACCTGGCGCATCAAGGTGGTCGACCTGGATGGTGGCAGGCTCCCTGTCATCAAGGCCATCGTTCGCTACTGTCTGGCATGGATGTGGTTTTTGCCAGCCGCAGCCCTGGTTTACCAGCTTGGCCTCAAACAATGGGCAATGGCTGCAGCAATCGCCTTGGGCATGCTGGCGTGGGCATTGACAGCCCGCCTCGACAAGTATGGACAATTCCTGCATGATCGCCTTGCCAAGACCAGACTGGTGCATATTCCCTCAGAAAAAGAACTGAAAGCGCAGTCCGAAGCCTGATACTCTTTTGATGTTGCGCTTTCAATGTTATTCTTATGAAATAATTTATCGAGAAGAATGACATGCAACACAAAGCTCCTCGTCGCACCAGGGAACGGATACTAGAACTTTCCCTACGCCTTTTCAATGAGTTCGGTGAACCGAATATCACCACGACCGTGATTGCGGAGGAAATGAATATTTCCCCAGGCAATCTGTATTATCATTTCCGCAATAAAGACGATATTGTTAATTCCATCTTCGTTCAATTCGAGGCAGAAATTAACAAGAAACTGGCCTTCCCAGAAGGGCGCAAAGCCAATATCCAGGATATCTGGACTTATCTGCACCTGACCTTTGAGCTGGTCTGGCGTTACCGTTTTTTCTATCGCGACCTGAATGATTTACTCTCCAGGAATCGCAAGCTTGAACTCAACTTCAAAGAAATACTGACGCACAAGATCAAGGTTGCAACCGGACTTTGCACAGGCTTGCGTGCCGATGGCGAATTTGAAGCCAGTGATATAGATATCGATGCCCTGGCCACCAATATGGTGGTGGTGGCAACTTACTGGCTGTCTTATGAATATGTGCGCAATCCGCGCAAATATACCGAGTTGCAAACCATGTCAGAGTCGCTGGCACGCGGCTGTTATCAGGTGATCGTCCTGATCAGCCCGTATCTGCGTGGCGAAACCAAAAATGTCTTTGAAAAGCTGTCACAAGACTATTTGCGCAAGATCAATCCGACATGAAGAATATTTGCGTTTATTGCGGGTCCTCTCCCGGCATTACCGAAGACTACGCCATTGCAGCACGCCAGTTAGCTGCCGAACTCGTCAGGCAAGACCTGGGACTGGTGTACGGCGGCGGCAATGTTGGCCTCATGGGGGTGATTGCTGATGAAGTCATGCGTCTGGGCGGCAAAGTCACGGGTGTTATCCCCAAAGCATTGATGGACAAGGAAGTTGGTCACACTGCCCTCACCTCCTTGCACGTCGTTGCCAATATGCATGAGCGCAAGGCCATGATGGCAGAATTGTCTGACGCTTTCATCGCCATGCCCGGCGGCATTGGTACATTGGAAGAGTTATTTGAAGTGCTGACCTGGTCACAACTGGGTTTCCATGAAAAACCAGTAGGTTTATATAATATTAATGATTTTTATCGAAAACTGCATGATTTTCTCTTGCATACAGTAGAGCAAGGATTTCTGCGGCCTCCCCATCTGGATCTGCTATATATGGAAACAGAGCCTGCAAAGCTATTACAAAAATTTGCCGACTATCGTCCAGTGCACGTAAAAAAATGGCTGGAAGTCAAAGACCTTTGAGTTTCTGAGTCAATTGAAGCCTTACTCCATGGGCAAAACACCATAGCTAGCCCAAAAGCAGAGTAAAATGCGACTTCATCCGACTTTTTGTGTTTATTTCAAATTATGAAATTCTCCAAGCAATTCTCGCTGTACGAATCCGAAGCAACCAACTTCATCAAAGACTTAAAAAAAGCCAACCCTGCACTGGAACAAAGCCAACGCGATGGCCGCGCCCTGCTGTGGGACAAGCAAGCGATAGATTTGGATACGCAAAAACGTAATCAGGAATCGCGCATCAACCAGCAAGCCTACGTGTATCAAAACAAGGGCTGATTCGGCCCGCATTGATACTACATATACGTAGCCGGAAAGCTTGTGAGCACTACGAACGCTTTGACGCCAACCGATTTACCTTTGGTTGGTGCGGTCGACAGCACACCTGATGTTGTCGATGGCTTAGCATTTGCCAAGCTTTATGGCGAGCCGCTCTTTAAGCTGCCAAATGATCTTTATATTCCGCCAGACGCGCTGGAAGTATTCCTGGAAGCATTTGAAGGCCCGCTGGACTTGCTGTTGTACCTGATACGCAAGCAAAATTTCAATATCCTCGACATCCCCATGGCGCAAGTTACGCTGCAGTACTTGCAGTATGTCGAACAGATACGCAAACACAATCTGGAACTGGCCGCTGAGTATTTGCTGATGGCCGCCATGCTCATCGAAATCAAGTCGCGCATGCTGCTGCCATCGAATAAAAGCAAAGACAGCGAAGAAGCCGATGACCCACGTGCAGAACTAGTACGCCGTCTGCTCGAATACGAGCAAATGAAGCTGGCCGCCTATGACCTCAATGCGGTACCGCAACTGGGTCGTGACTTTTTGCATGCTCAGGTGTTTGTCGAACAAAACACCGTATTGCACTGGCCGCATGTGGATATCGCTGATTTGCAATCTGCCTGGGCAGATGTATTGAAACGTGCCACTCTGGTTGCCCATCACAAAATCAGCCGCGAAGAACTCTCAGTACGTGAACACATGACGGGTATTTTGCGCAAGCTGCAGTCATCCAAGTTTGTAGAATTTTCAGACCTGTTTGACATTAGCCGAGGTGCGCCAGTGCTGGTCGTGAATTTTGTTGCCTTGCTTGAACTGGCAAAAGAGACCCTGATAGAAATCACCCAGGCCGAAGCCTTTGCTCCCATCTATGTGCGTCTGGCCTATTCGCCTGCCTGATCATAAGAATAAGACTAATCCTTACTAAAGAGCCGTAACATGAAAATCATTTCCTCCATAGAAGAATTGCGCGACCAGTTGAGCGGACAATTGCGTACTGCATTTGTCCCAACCATGGGCAATTTGCATGAAGGGCATTTATCCCTGATGCGGCTGGCAAAAAAACATGGAGACCCTGTTGTCGCTTCGATTTTCGTGAACCGCCTGCAGTTTGGCCCGAATGAAGACTTCGACAAATACCCGCGCACTTTCCAGGCTGACGTAGAGAAACTGGAAAAAGAAGGCGTGTATGTCTTGTTTGCACCGACTGAAAAAGACCTGTACCCAGAACCGCAAGAGTATCGAGTGCGCCCACCAGATGACCTGGGCAATATACTCGAAGGTGAATTCCGTCCCGGTTTCTTTACTGGCGTCACTACTGTTGTACTGAAACTGTTCTCTTGCGTGCAGCCACGCGTTGCCGTATTCGGTAAAAAAGATTATCAGCAGCTCATGATAGTACGCAATATGAGCAAGCAATTTGCCCTGCCGACTGAAATCATCGCAGCTGAAACTTTCAGGGCAGAAGATGGCCTGGCACTGTCTTCACGCAATATGTATTTGTCGCCAGAAGAACGCGCTGAGGCACCCGCCTTGTACAAGGTCTTAAACGAAGTCGCGCAAGAAATACGTGGCGGCCACCTAGATATGTTTGAACTCGAACGTCAGGCCATGGCAAAATTGGCGACACGCAACTGGAAACCCGATTACATCTCGATACGTAAGCGCGCCGACCTGCAACCACCATCCGCGGGCGATATCGCCCAGCAATCACCGCTTGTTATAGTGGCTGCCGCCAAACTGGGTGGCACACGCCTGATCGACAATCTGGAAATCTGATGCGCTTTTTTCCGCTATTAACAGGCAGTGCTGTGCTTGCAGCCTGCCTGGCAGGAAGCCTAGTTTCAAATACTTCGCACGCCGCCATCACTGTACTGGATGATGCGCAACGCCAGGTCACGCTAGAGAAACCAGCGCAACGCATCATTAGCCTCGCTCCACATATTACCGAGATGCTATTCGAGGCAGGTGCAGCAAATAATATCATTGCAGTAACCGACTATAGCGACTATCCCGAAGCCGCGAAAAAACTGCCATCGATAGGCAATATTTTTGCCCTGGATCTGGAGCGCCTGCTTGCCCTCAAACCTGATCTGGTCATCGTCTGGGGTACAGGCAATGCGAAAATCCTGGCCAACAAATTGCGCAGCAACCACATCACCGTCTTTGAAAGTGAGCCACACAACTTTGAAACGGTGGCAACTTCGATAGAAAGACTTGCGACGCTGGCTGGCACTGGAAGTGCTGGTAAAGCCAATGCACAAAAGTTCAGGCAGCGTCTCGACAGTCTGCGCAAGACTTATCAATTACCAGTTGGGGTAGCGCCGGTCAGCGTGTATTATCAAATGATACGCAGGCCCTTGATGACCATCAATGACACACATATGGTGTCCGACTCCATACGCCTGTGTGGTGGAAGAAATGTATTCGGTCAACTCAAGGAACTGAGTTCAACTATCACCAACGAAGCTGTGCTGGCTGCCAACCCTGATGTCATATTCAGCAGCGGTGAAAATATCGACAGCATGGCAGACTGGAAGCAATACCCTGTCCTGACTGCAGTAAAGAAAAACAATTTCTACACAGTCAAGGGTGACTGGCTGAACCGGGCCGGGCCACGCATACTCGATGGTACAGAAGCACTTTGCAAGCATCTGGTCACAGCAAGAAGCAAATAGGCGCTGGCAGCAAAGAATTACTTTTCAAGCGATAATGTTTGCCTTGCTTGCTGCCGCAAGTCTTACTGATTGTTTCTCATGCGCCAAGGTATTTTGTTTGCAGGCTCCGCGTATTTTCTCTGGGGCTTGTTCCCCATCTATTTCAAGACCCTGCACGACATACCGGCACTGGAAATTCTGCTAAACCGCATGCTGTGGTCACTGCTTTTTCTGGTCGGCGTACTGACCTGGCGCAAGCAATGGGCCTGGGTCAGTACCGCATTCAGGCAACCAAAACTGATAGGCGGCTTTGCACTTAGCGCCGTACTTTTATCCGCCAACTGGTTTGTGTATATCTGGGCAGTCAATCATGGCCACATCGTTGATGCCAGTCTCGGTTATTTCATCACACCTCTCGTCAATATCCTCATAGGCTCAGTCTTGTTGCGGGAGAAACTGCGCCCTGGTCAATGGCTGTCGGTAGCATTAGCTGCAGTGGGCGTCGCCTGGTTGACAATACAGACTGGTCATCTGCCATGGATAGGCCTGGTGCTGGCTACGACCTTTGGCACTTATGGCTTGCTGCGCAAGACCTCGGCCCTGGGTGCACTGGAAGGCTTGTCACTGGAAACCGCCCTGCTCTTTCCGTTTGCCTTTGGCTGGCTATGCTGGATGACTTTTCATGGACAAAACAGCTTTGCCTCCAGCAGTATAGACATCAAGATGCTGTTGCTCATCAGCGGCCCGATTACCGCCATCCCCTTGTTATTGTTTGCTGCTGGTGCCCGCCGCATACCGATGACGACCCTGGGATTATTGCAATACATTTCACCACTGGTGCAGTTATTGCTGGGTGTCTGGCTATATCACGAGCCCTTCGACATCAACAAGCTGGCCGGTTTTATCGCCATCTGGGCAGCGCTGGTCGTCTATTCGGCGGAAGGTTTATGGCGCAATTTCCGCACTGTCAAAATTGGAGCAAAGCAAGGCAGTTAAGCGCCAATTGCTCCAAAAAGGCCATGTAAATGGATTCGTGTTAAACTGCCGCCTACGCTAGGGGTCCTGGAAATAATTTTTCCGGGTGAGAGAGTCCCTTCTACCTGATCTGGATAATGCCAGCGAAGGGAAGCGCAAAGTCCCGGCTCTTCTTGCTTCTTTGTTTGCTCCCGCGCTGTCACCCACAACGCATTAAGAGCAAACAATGTCCAACCTTACTGTATTACGCCCCACCGTCATCGCACTCTCCATCGCCCAGGCTTTCCTGTTGCTCTCATCTGCCCATGCCCAGAGCACAGCTGGCAATGATAAATCACTGCCAGAAGTGACAATCACAAGCAGCAAAAGCAATGAAGCCAAAGTAGAACGCAGTAAGGTCACTGGTTTCATTGATGCAGCGCTACTGGATACGCCAAACTCAGTCAATGCCTTCAACACAGCTCAGATGCAGGACCTGCGCATACGCCAGACCACTGATGCGATGAAATATGACGCCAGTGTCAATGACGCCTATAACGCCATCGGTTATGCCGAGCAATTCTCGATACGCGGCTTTGCCCTCGATAACTCCAGCAGCTACCGCAAGGATGGTTTTGCCATTCCTGGTGATGCCTCTATTCCTTTGGAAAACAAGGAACGTATAGAAATCCTCAAGGGTATCGCAGGTTTCCAGGCTGGCTTCGGCACGCCGGGCGGTATCATCAATTATGTGACCAAACGCCCTGCCAGCTATGCGGTTCGTTCAGCCACTTTTGAAATCAGTGAGCGCGGTACCGTGTATGGCGCAGCGGACATCAGTGATAATTCCAACGACAAGCAGTTTGGTTTCCGCATCAATGCAGCGGGTGAACGTCTGCGCTCTTATGTCAAAGGTGCGGATGGTCAGCGCCAGTTCGTCTCTGCAGCATTTGACTGGCACATCACTCCGCAAGCCCTGGTGCAAATCGATGCTGATTACCAGCATAAATCTCAATTGTCCGTACCCGGCTTTCAATTATTCAATGGCACTGATTTGCCGCGCGGCGTCCCTGCTGACCTGATGCTGAATGCACAGCCTTGGGCCAGGCCTGTAGATACCCGCAACAGCAATCTGGGGCTGCGTTTTGAATACCAGATCAATGCTGACTGGCGTGTTAGTGTCGCTGGCAACAAGCATGAATTCAAACGTGACGACTACACTGCCTTCCCTTATGGCTGTGGCGCAGCCAACCTGTATCCAGGCTATTGCGCGAATGGCGACTATGACGTGTATGACTACCAAAGCGTGAATGAATCCAAATCTTTATGGGGTACACAAGCCCTCTTGAATGGTAAATTCAATGCGGGTGGCATGCAGCATGAACTGGCACTTGGACTCAGCAATTCGCAGCGCAAGGATTATTTTGGTGACTACATCTATGACTATGCAGGCAGCAGCAATTTGTTCCGCCCCGTCAGCGTAACGCCATCGGCGAATAAAACCGGCCAGGTTTTCTTGCGCCGTACTGATAAGGAATGGTCTGCTTTTGTACAGGACATTATCAGCCTCCAAGACAAGCTGAAACTGCACCTGGGCTTGCGTCACTTGAACATCTCTCGCACTCAGTTCAACAATCCAGGCTATGACCAGAACAAGCTACTGTCAACGGCAGCGCTGGTATTCAAACCGATGCTGCAAGTGTCGGTCTACGGCAGTTTTGCGCAAGGTCTGGAACATGGTGGCATCGCCCCTTTTGGCACCAGCAATGAAAACAAAATGCTTAACCCAGGCAAATCCACGCAAATTGAATTTGGTGTTAAAGCTGACGTACTGCGTGACCTGAGCCTGTCTGCAGCCATCTTCCGCATCAAGAAGCCGCTGGAATATACCAATAGCAGCAATACCTATGTCAGCAATGGCGAAGCACTGCACACAGGCCTGGAACTCTCTGCACAGGGCAAACTGACATCACAGTTGAATCTGGGTGCCAGCCTGACTGCGCTGGATGCTAAACAGCAAAACACCGGCGTCAGCAGTCTCGACGACAAGCGTGTCATGAATGTGCCACGCTTCAAATCCACTATTTATGCTGATTATGCAGTAGCAGAATTCAAGGGCTTGAATGTGAATGCAAGCTGGCAATATGCCAGCAGCAAGGCTTTCAGCCCGGACAATAGTGTTACTGTGCCAGGTTACCATCTCGTGAATCTGGGTGCGCGCTATACCACGCAAATTGGTAATACAGCTACCACCCTGCGCTTCAATATCGATAATGCGCTGGACAAGTTTTACTGGCGTGATGTAACGCAATCACTGGGTGGTTATCTATTCCCTGGTGCGCCACGCACATACAAAGTGTCGGCACAATTCGATTTCTGATACAACATGCCCTGTTCAAAAAGCGATGTCAGATTTATTTGGCATCGCTTTTTTTATTGCCCGTGGTACTGGTATTAAATACCTTGTAGACAACGCGTGGCATGGTATCCAGACTATGTCATTCTTAGCTCGCATTCAAGCAAACCTATGGGTCGTGACATGTGGAACATCTTCAAGTATATTTTTGTGATCGCAGCCAGCCTGCTTGCCAGTCTTGCAGGTGCGGAAGAGGTATTGAAATGCCGAGCCAACTTCCGCGATTTTGGGAATGGCAAACGCCAGTTTGACATACAGATAGATAAACTGGCTGACGGTAAACTCACAGGGAAAATTGATGGCAAGCCCGCCAATCAGGATATCAAGATAAAAGAGTACCCGATATCACCTGTACTGGACTATGAAACAGATCCGTATTCAGCCGCCTTTGGCAAGCTCAATGAAGCAGAAATAGCCCTCATTCATATCCATAAATTGCAGCAGGATACATATGCAGGAAAAAGACCGCTCGTTTCATTTCCTTTAAAGGAAGTGGTCAAGGTTCACTATTACGATATGGTGGGCGGAGCGGGCAGTAAAGCCAACAAATTTGGCGGCACGGTAATTTTCGAAGCCTATAACAAGTCTGGAAAATTCCTGGGCCGCGTATTCAGGTCCATCATGGTCACTGATTGCATTTGATTGTATCAATCCTTGCCTTGCACAATTGCGAGGGCAAGGATAGCTGAGCAAGACACAGCAAAATTACACATTTGCCCGAACCAAAAAATCCACACCTATCTCACGCCAGGCTTCAATTTCTTTTTGCAACCAGTAGGCCACTGTAGGATGAACACTGACCCAGTCACGTTTCATTTCCAGCTCAACCCTACCCTTCATTTTCAAACGCACATCTTCAAAATCAATTTCTGCACGTGAATGCATAAGCATCACCGCCAGGCGCAGGGCCAGCACTGCCTTGGCAAAATCCTGGTCAGCCAAGCCATCACCCACCTTGCGCAGATTACCTTTCTGACTGAGGATGAGCTTGCTCATCACTCTTTGCTCACGTGTGGTAAAGCCCGCCATGTCGGCATTTTCTATCATGTAAGCGCCATGCTTGTGATAACCGGTATGCGAAATCACCATTCCCACTTCATGCAGGATGGCACTCCATTGCAATAAGTGCACATAAGTATCACCAGCGGGTCTTAATTGCAGATACAGCGACCTCACCATATCAGCCACCCGGTTTGCGCGAGACATATCAGTACGGAACAGATTGGCGAAAGACTGTACAGCAACCTCACGGCGATCGCGCTTTGTTGCACGCAAGTACAAATCCCACATCACGCCCATGCGCAAACCAGCCTCGATCGGCAGCAAGACTGTGATATTGAACTCGGTCATGAGACCTATGAGTATGGCCAGGCCGCCTACTACCATGGCGACGCGCTCAGGTTTGATGCCGCTGAGCTCCAGCTGATCCAGCTGTCCGCATTGCACACAATATTGTTTGAGTGCATTCAGGCTCTTCAAGGTCAAAGTGCCGTCACCCAGGCCACCTTTGCTGATGGCATCAGAAATCGCCCGCATCGTGCCTGATGAACCATAAGCCTTGCGCCAATGTTGCGGCTGATAAGGCGGCGCGGCGTCTTCAAACATCGAACGCGCAGACAAGATGGCTGCCTCAAACGCGGCATCAGTCAGACGCCCATCGGGGAAGAAACTGGTGCTATGCTTGACCGTTCCTATACTGAAGGATTCCACCCGCAGGATTTGATGGCCCTGGCCGAGTATCACCTCGGTCGAACCACCGCCGATATCAAGGACCAGGCGACGCTCTCCAGGTACGGCAACCGCATTCGATACCCCTATATAAATCAGGCGGCCTTCTTCTTCACCTGAAATTACTTCGATAGGGCAGCCTATGGCGGCCTCCGCCAGCGGCAATAATTGCGCGGCATTCTTGGCGATGCGTATGGTATTAGTGGCGACAACGCGCAGATTTTCTACCGGGTAGGCATTCAGGATTTCGCGAAAACGTGTCAGGCAATTAATCGCTTTTTGCATGGCATCTGGTGTCAGATTGCCATCCTTGTCCAGGCCTGCTGCCAGGCGTATGGGGTCGCGCGCGCTTTTGATGACTTTGATGACGTCACCTTCATGCCGCGCAATGTGCATGCGAAAACTGTTGGAACCCAGATCAACGGCGGCCAGCATGCTTTTTATCCTTTACTAATGATGAGTGAAGCGATCAAAAAAACGCCTGGAAAAACCAGATGCTTTACAGAATAAGCATAAATGATATTAATCATTTTTTATGACCTAACAGTGACCTTGATGAGCTACGGTGGCAAGTGCGCCACAAATGCTCACAACTGTACAAAAAATCTTCTCTGCATGGCTTCCAGTCCAGTCGTTTTCAATACCTCGGCCAGGCGCTCTGCCGGTCGCTTGGCTGACAAGCCTTTGTATTCTGCCACGATCAATTCGTTTTTCATCGAATGTTCCCATCCTACCAGTTCTGTGACCCTGACCTGATATCCATGTGCTTCCAGTTGCAGGCAACGCAGCACATTGGTGATCTGGCTACCGAATTCGCGCGTATGGATGGGGTGACGCCACATTTCTGACAAGGGGTTATTCTTTACTGCGTCACCCTTGGACTTGCGCAGCTCTGCCGCCACTTCTGCCTGGCAACACGGCACCAGCACCATGAACTGCGCTTTTTTCTTGAGAGCGAACTGTATCGCATCATCAGTCGCAGTATCACAGGCATGCAGGGCGGTGACGATATCGATTTTCTCCGGCAGTGCCGATGAAGTAATAGAATCGGCAACAGACAAATTCAAAAAAGACATGCCAGGAAAATCCAGGCGTTGCGCCAGCTCGGCTGAACGCTGCACCAGCTCATCCCGCGTCTCTATGCCATAAATCCTGGCCTTGCTTTGCGCCTGCTCAGATTTGAAGAACAGGTCATACAGGATAAAGCCCAGATAAGACTTGCCCGCACCATGATCCACCAGGCTGATATCAGCATGGTCTTGCTGCAATTTCTGCAATAGCGGTTCTATGAATTGGTAGAGATGATAAACCTGCTTGAGCTTGCGTCGGCTATCCTGGTTCATCTTGCCATCCCGCGTCAGGATGTGCAGCTCCTTGAGCAACTCCAGCGACTGGCCAGGACGTATCTCGTGTTTTTCCTGCGCCTCGTGCACAGCCTGCTTATTGGCACTGCCAGCTTTCTTTTTCATGTTATTCAAATCTATTGAGGTTCAGGCTTCGGTTTATTTAGTGCCGACAGCAAAGCTGACAATGGCAATACTCATACAAATAGTACACGCTCGACATGCAACAAGCACTATGTGGCTTGCTGCAATCTTGAGAATGAACGAGGGCGAACATGCCACGCTCTTACTGCCAGGGCTTGATCATTCCCCATAAAAACTTGCTGTTAACGGATAAGCTGGATGCCTGACTGGCAGTAAAACTGAGCATGGCATCCAGATCCTCGCGTGTATATAACTTTCCATCAAATATCAGCAGGTTGATGGCGCGGGCATGTTGAATATCTTGCAGCGGATTTTTGTCAAGTATCAGCATATCGGCAAATTTGCCCGCCTCTATGCTGCCATAATCTCGCTCAAGGCCAAAATGCAGTGCTGGTGTCCAGCTTGCGGCACGCAATGCCTGGGCTGGTGTCAAACCGGCCTGTACCAACTCCAGCAATTCATCATGCAGGCCAAAACCATGAGTAACGTAGGGGTCCATGGAGTCACTGCCTGCCATCACGGCAACACCATGAGCCAAAGCACGCTGGGTCATTTTCTGCGATGCACGGTAGTATGCCTCAAGGGCTGGCCGGTCTTCGGCAGCAGTGCCAGCCACAGCCAGATAGGCAAAGAAGCGCCACATAAACCGCTGTGGCAGTGCCACATACTTAATACGTTCATCACTCTTGTATGTATTGGATAGCAAATGCCAGTCTTGCCCGATTGAGGCAATGTGAGTAGGAACATAGCCAGTGCGGTTCCGCGCCATCGAAGCCAATACGGCATCACAACGTTTGTCATCTGCCCGGGCAAGCAATCTGGCTTTAGAACGATTGCGGCCATCAAATGCAGCCAACAAATCCGAACACTGGGGCAACAAGCCTGAGTCATGCTCGACACTCTGCACGCTAGCCAGTAGCGGATCAAGTAAATCAACTGAAAATGGCAAGTGCCCTGCAATACGCATACCCTGAAGATGAGCCTGCGTTACAAGGGTACTGAAAACCAAAGGATTGACATGATCGTCGAGCTGGAGTTTGATGAAATCATCACCACGTGCTTTTAACGCCACAAGTAGAGCACGACTTTCATTTTCCAGGACATGCGTGTCAACGTCACGATTTTGGCCAAGATTTTCAACGTGATAGCTGGCGGTTGCTATAATTCTTGGGGATAAAAGCGAGCCTTCTGCGATCCTGTCCTTCCACTTCCGGATTTCTGGCAAGCATTTCAGATTATCACTCCATGAGCAGGCATCGCCCATATCCCTGACAGAAGTTACACCATTGGCCAATAATAATGGAAAATGCAATTGTGGCGATAGTCTTAGCGAATGAATATGCGCATCCCACAGTCCAGGAATCACATATTTGCCAGCCCCGGCAATCCTGCGCACTTCATTAAAAACCGGCACATCTTCAGTACGCCCTACAAATGAAATGCGATTTCCAATAACAACAATAGCCTGATGTGGTATCTCGATGCCATTGCGAGTATCAATCACAGTCAGGTCTTCAATCACCAGAGGACTTGCCTCTGCCGCTTTCACAGGGAGCTCTTGCAGCGGCAGCAGCACACCTACCACAAGTGCGACTGACACCAAAGCGGTCATCGCCACTACAAATCTCGCCAGAATAGAAGACTTTTTCCCTTGAAAGAATGGCATAAGCTCACGAAGTGCCGTTGAAGTCAATAAAGAAATACTATCGCGATACAGCAAACTCGGCGCAAAAGATGCTGAGGCGTCGAAAAAATGGCTAAAAGAAAAGGGTTGCACGCGTGAGCGAACAACCCTTTTCTTGTGCTGCTAATTTTGGTAGGCCGTGCGGGATTCGAACCTGCGACCAACGGATTAAAAGTCCGCTGCTCTACCAGCTGAGCTAACGACCCAAAACTGCTACATACTGCTAAAAAATTTAAAGACTTAGTAAAGTGACCTAAGTCTTTGGTATTCGTGGTAGGCCGTGCGGGATTCGAACCTGCGACCAACGGATTAAAAGTCCGCTGCTCTACCAGCTGAGCTAACGACCCGAAGACAAAGATTATAGGGGGTTTCGGGGTCGCTGTCAACGCTGCTGCCAGATTAAGAGGTAAGCTGCCCTATTTCAATGCAGCCAGACGGTTCTTTGCTGCCTGTGCAGCTTCGGTGTCAGGGTATTTTGCCAGCACGCTTTCCAGGACTTTTTTGGCGGCCGCCTTCTCTTTCAACTCTATATGGCAGGAAGCGATATTCAACAAGGCATCAGGCGCCTTGGGATGATCGGGGTAGTTCTTCACTACTTGCTGCATATTCAAAATGGTATTGCGGAAATCACGTTGCGCAAAATAAGAGAAGCCCAGCCAGTATTGCGCAGAACCGGCAAATGCCGATTGTGGATTATTCATCAAAAAACTGGAAAAAGCTGGTGTTGCAGCCTTATAGTCACCCGCCTTAAACAAGGCCATGGCAGCGTCGTAGGATCGTTGCTCGCTGACATCCACTGTCGCCTCCTGCCCATCCACTGTCATGCGCTTGGGCTCAACCTTGCGGACACGGTTATCAAGATCGACATAAAAATCTTGCTGACGCTTTTGGGTATTCGCCAGGTCGTTGGATAGGACCTCTATCTGACCACGCAATTTGGCAATTTCTGAACGCAGCAATTCATTTTCATTCGCCAGTTCCAAAGCGGTGCTTTTATCTGCCTTGCTTTCAAGCTTGGCATCGAGTCTGGCATTCACGGCATCCACTTTTGCCCGCAGGTCCAGGATGGCTTTACGTGCTTCATCATCATCAAAAATACCGGCAGATGCCGCAGATGGCAAAATTGCGCAGGACAGTGCCGCAGCGAGAAAGGTAGTGCGTAAAGAATTGAGTTTCATGGCAATCTGAAAAAATGGATACGCGCTGCACTTCTGGAAAAGAAATACAGCGCCAAATGCAAAGAAAGCCTCAACAGAGGCTTTCAAACACAAAATTACTTGTACAGAATATCAGAACGACGGTTTTCTGCCCAGGAAGCTTCATCACTACCTGTTGCCTTTGGTTTTTCCTTACCCAAAGAGACAGCTTCGATTTGTGCATCGGACACACCCAACAGTGTCAAAGATTTGCGTACTGCTTCAGCACGCTTTTGACCCAGTGCCAGATTGTATTCGCGGCCACCACGTTCATCGGTATTACCCTGGATCAGGATATTGCGGTTTTTGTTCGCAACCAAATATTTGGCATGCGCTTCTACCACTGGCTTGAATTCATCTTTGACGGCGTAGCTGTCATAGTCGAAGTAGATGCTACGTTTTGCCAAGGCGCCTTGTGTCAATGGATCGACTACGGCAGTCACTTGCTTGACTGTGTTAGTGTCAGTCTGTGTAGTTGTACCCTTGTTAGTGGAATTATCTTCGATTTTCTTGTCTTCCAGAGGCACTTTGGAAGCACAGGCTGTCATCAAAACAACGCTGGAAATCAACATTGCGAGTGTTTTGGATTGGGATGTAAAACGCATTTTCTCTCCTGATTAAAATAGCTAAACAAATAGTCAAATACTGCTTATTTCATGAAGGGACCCCAGGTGGGCTCCCGAATATCTCCGGCCTGGACCGTCAATTTTTGCTTCACCTTGCCATCAATAGACACTACCGCGAGCGAGCCGCGGCGGCCTGACTCGGTTGCATACATAATGTAACGTCCATTTGGTGAAAAGCTCGGTGACTCGTCCTTGGTAGTGTCAGACAGCCTTAATTCCTGGCCGCTGGCTAAATCCAGTACATATAACTGGAATTTACCGTCGCGACGTGAAATATAAGCCAAAGTCTTACCGTCGGGGGATATTCTTGGAGTGATATTGTAGGTGCCGCCAAAAGTAACACGCTTGGCCTCGCCCCCACCTGCACTCATTTTATAGATTTGCGGGTTGCCACCGCGGTCGCTGAGGAAATAAATCGACTGGCCATCAGCAGCAAATTGTGGTTCAGTATCGATAGCAGAACTGGAAGTCAGTTTTTGCAGATTGCCGCCATTGGCATTCACCGTAAAAATCTGGGTCTGGCCATCGCGCGACAATGCCACGGCCAGCTTGCTGCCATCTGGCGACCATGCTGGTGCGGAATTATTACCCTTGAAATTGGCGATTTCAGTTCTTTCACCTGTGACCAGGTTTTGCACCAGGATTACGGGCTTGCGCTTTTCAAAGGACACATAGGCGACCTTGGTACCATCTGGTGACCACGCTGGCGAAATGATGGGCTCAGAAGAACGCAAGGCGATTTTGGTGCCTTCGCCATCGGCGTCTGCCACTTCCAGGCGATATTCAGAACCAGCCTTGGTCACATAGGCGATACGAGTTGAAAATATGCCACGTACGCCAGTCAGTTTTTCATAGATATCATCCGCAATGCGGTGAGCCGTCAGGCGTACATTGGCTGGTGGCGCGGTCACAGAAAAACCGGACAAAGTGCTGGATTTGACCGTATCAAGCAATTTGTAACGCACATCGAAGCGGCCATCGGCCAGGCTTTGCACACTACCTACTACCAGTGCATCTGCACCCTTGGCTTTCCAGTCGCCAAAATTGACAACGGCATTTTCGTTCAGGACAACATTGGCATCAATAATCTTGAAATAGCCACTGCGTGTCAAATCATCCTTGATGATGCTGGTCACTTGTTGAGGAGTAAGGGCCTCATCTGTGAATCCAGCAATAGCGATAGGTATCTGGTTGGAACCTACGCCAGATACTTCGACCCTGATCTGGGAGTAAGCAGGGGCAAGACCAGATAAATTAGCGACAGCAGCGATCACTGCCGTCACTGCAATTTTTTTCAACATGGACATCATCGGGTTTTATTCTTCCTTCATACGATAAACCAGCGTCAGGCTGGACGGGACTTGACCACTCTTGTCACGCGGGAAAGGAGCAGACTTTTCTATTCCTGCAGCCACCGCATCGTCAAAACTGGCAATCCCTGAGGATTTAACTTTGCGTATTCCACCACGGAGTGATCCATCTGGCAATAGGTTAATGCTGTATTCCACGGTAGGATTACCCGCAGTACTGTCAATTCCGCTGAAATTCGTGTTGGACCTGACCTTGGCGGCAATTTTTGCGATATAACTTGGATCACCGCGGGTGTTCCCGGTGGATTTTTCACTGGTCCCTGAGCCACCACTACCTGTATTCGCCGCCTGTTTGGTGACACGCGCGAGTTCATCTTTAAACAGCTTGTCCGTCTTTTCTTTTTCTTTGGCGGCCAATTTCTTTTTCTCTGCGGCTTCCTGGGCCAGCTTTTCTTCCTTGCGTTTTTGCTCGGCAAGTTTTTCTTGCTGTTCTTCCTTGCGTTTTTTCTCAGCCAATTCTCGCTGGAGCTCTTCTTCCTTTTTCTTTTCGAGCAATTTACGCTTTTTTTCCTGCGCCAGAGCTATTTCTGGGTCTTCCTGACGCACTTCTTCCTTGACCGGGACAGGCTCTTTTGGCTTTTCTTCCACAATAGGTTCGGGTACGGGGACAGGTTTCGGGGCAGCTTCACGGTTCGTTAAGTCCCAAATTTCTGCCACTGTTTCATTACTAGCCTTATTTTGCCAACTCACTCCCACCCACAAAAAACTTAACAAAACAGCATGAACAACAGCAGCCAGTGCGATGGCTCGCCAGTGTCCTGTCTGATGTTGATGAAAATCCGGATGTGCTTGATTGGAAACCTGATTCATAGTCCTTAAGACTTTATTTGCCCGACTTGGTTCCGGAAATGATGACCACGTCAGTGACAAAAAATGCGCATTAGCTGTTGTAACAGCTGAAATTATAAACCGCATTCGGCTTTTTACCCCAGAGTTACTACCTATTGCCTATCTTAGCGCATAACAAAAAGCTAATCCGTGTAAAATTTACAGGCAATTTGCGCCCACTTTTGAAGAAGACAACATGAATACACCTTCATCTACCCCTCCTTCCGCATTAAAGCAGTTGAAAATTGAACGTGGCAGCAGTGCGCCAGGCAAAAAAATACGCTGGGGCCGCTGGATTACTGGCTTCGTTATCCTTGCCGGAGCAATTGGCTTTGCCCTGAAACCCGGCAAAATCGAGGTGCAAGTCACTTCTGTCATCACAACCTACCCTTCCCAGCAATATGCGCAACTGACAGCCTCAGGCTATGTCGTCGCGCAAAGGCGTGCCGCAGTAGCCAGCAAGGCCACTGGCCGCCTGATACAACTGAATGTACGTGAAGGCAGCCAGGTAAAACAAGGGGATTTGCTGGCCAAACTTGATGCCAGCGACATCCTGGCCGCCAAAGCCCAGGCCCAGGCTGGCATACGGCAAGCTGAAGCCAGCGTTGCCCAGGCCAATGTAGAACTGCTGAATGCCGAATCCGAACTGAAACGCAGCCAGGGCCTGCGCACGCAAGGATTTTTATCTCCACAAGCGCTGGACACAGCGACTAATCGCGTGAATATGGCAAAAGCCGTCATCAGGTCGGCGCAGGCAGCCGTTGGCGTTGCTCAAGCACAATTTAAAGTACAGCAGGTAAGCCAGGACTTTACGGAAATCCGCGCGCCTTTTGATGGCGTGGTATTGGTCAAGAATGCCAATGTCGGCGACATCATCACCCCCTTTTCAAATGCCGCGGGCAGCCAGGGTGCGGTAGTCACCATGGCAGACATGACGACGCTGGAGGTTGAAGCAGATGTATCAGAAAGCAATCTGGCCAAGGCCAAAATAGGTTCTCCAGTTGAAATCACGCTGGATGCCTTGCCCGACAGCCGCTTCAAAGGCAGCATCGTCGGCATCGTGCCTACCGTAGACAGGGCCAAGGCCACGGTCATGACCAAGATACGTTTTGAGAAACTGGACCCACGCATCCTGCCTGAAATGAGTGCCAAGGTGACTATCCTGTCACAAACAATCACAGATGCGGATCAAAAACCCTTGCTCGCTGTCAACCCCAAGGCCGTCGTCGACCATGAGGGTAAAAAGCAAGTTTACCGCCTCAAGGACGATACTGTGGAATTGATACCTGTCACGCTGGGCCGCAAGATAGGTGATAACGTCGAAGTCAGCAGTGCATTGAAGTCAGGTGACAGACTGGTGTTGTCACCCTCTGAAAAAATAAAGCCTGGTGCGCAAGTAGTGGTGGCGACAAAATGACCGCAAACAATGAAGAAGTGCTGATACGCATACAACAACTGGGCAAATCCTATGAACGCGGCGGGCAACATATACCCGTGCTTGAAGGTGTCGACCTGGACGTGCATGCTGGTGAATTTGTTGCCTTGATGGGACCCAGTGGCTCAGGCAAAAGCACCTTGCTCAATTTGATTGCTGGCATAGACAAACCCACCAGTGGCAGTATAGAAATTGGCGGTATCGATATCGCCAGGCTCAGCGAGTCTGAACTGGCCGACTGGCGCGCTGCCAATGTCGGCTTTATTTTTCAGTTCTACAATCTCATGCCGGTGCTGACAGCGTTTGAAAATGTAGAGTTGCCGCTATTGCTGACGAGATTGTCGCGCAGCCAGCGCAAAGCCCATGTCGAAGCGGCACTGGGCATGGTGCGCCTGACAGACCGAATGGATCATTATCCGAATGAGTTGTCTGGTGGGCAGCAGCAGCGTGTTGCCATTGCCAGGGCGCTAGTGACTGACCCTACCCTGATAGTCGCTGATGAACCTACCGGCGATCTCGACAGAGTGACTGCTGGTGAGGTGCTGGATTTGCTGGAAGAATTGCATAGCGAGTTGGGCAAAACCATCGTCATGGTGACCCATGACCCGAAAGCTGCAATGCGCGCCAAACGCCTGGTGCATCTGGAAAAAGGTGTATTGGTGCCAGATGAAGTCATGGACGCTGCTGCGCACTTGACTGCACATTGAAGATATAAAGAACACCCGCCATTATGTTCATCTTTCGCCTTTTACTGAAAAATGCATTTCGCCACAAGCTGCGCACCTTGCTGACCATGGTTGGCCTGGTCGTGGCAATTTGCGCTTTTGGCTTGCTACGTACAATTATCGATGCCTGGTACGCAGGCGTAGAAGGTACCTCCAGCACCCGTCTCATCACCCGCAATGCGATATCACTCACCTTCCCTCTGCCATTAAATTATGCCGAAAGATTGAAAACGGTGGATGGTGTAACAGGCATCAGTTGGTCGAACTGGTTCGGCGGCATCTATATCACCGAAAGAAACTTCTTCCCACAGTTTGCAGTGGAGCCCGCCAGCTATCTGGCGCTCTATCCTGAATATGTATTGAAAGACGAAGAGAAAAAAGCTTTCCTGCTTGACAGGCAGGGTGCTGTGGTTGGACGCAAGCTGGCCAATCAATATGGCTGGAAAATAGGTGACCAGATACCGATACGTGGCACTATCTTCCCCGGCACCTGGAACTTTACCTTGCGTGGCATCTGGGACGGCATTGATGCCAAGACAGATGAATCACAACTGCTGTTTCACTGGCAATTTTTGGCGGAATCAGTGCGCAAGCGGGCTGCCAAAGGGGCAGACTATGTCGGTGTGTATGTGGTACGCATTAACGAACCCAACAATGCACCGATTATTTCAGAACGCATAGACGCCCAGTTTAAAAATTCACTGGCAGAGACACTGACGGAAACCGAGAAAGCATTTCAACTGGGTTTTGTCTCCATGAGCGAAGCCATCCTGGTTGCAGTCAACGCCGTCAGCATCGTGATTGTCGTCATCATTATGGCCGTGATGGCAAACACTATGACCATGACGGCACGTGAGCGGTTGGCTGAGTACGCGACACTTAAAGCACTGGGATTTTCGCCCAGCTTTGTCGTCAAACTCTTGTTTGGTGAAAGCCTGGTGATCGCCCTGCTGGGAGGTGGGCTAGGCTTGCTATTGACTATCCCCATTGCCAATACCTTTGCCAAGGCCGTGGGCACACTGTTTCCCGTATTCATGGTGTCTGATCTCACCATGCTGCTGCAATTGCTGGCAAGTGTGGTCGTAGGCGTCGTTGCAGCAGCCTGGCCTGCATGGAAGATGAGCCGGATAGATATCGTCAACGGTCTGAGGCATGTCGCATGAAAGCGATTCCATTCTCTTATATCGCCCGCAACCTGTGGGTCAGGCGCGTCACCACGCTGCTGACTGCGGGTGGCATGGCGCTGGTGGTATTTGTCTTTGCCACCGTGCTGATGATGAGTGAAGGCATACGCGCCACGCTGGTCGCAACAGGGCAGCCTGACAATGTACTGGTCTTGCGTAAAGGCGCAGGCGCGGAAATTAATAGTGGTATTTCGCGCGAGCAGGCTGCCATCGTCGAAAGCCTGCCAGGCATTGCCACTAATGGCAAGGGTGAGCGGCTGGTCAGCAAGGAACCAGTGGTATTGAATAATCTGCCCAAACGCAGCAATGGCAAGCCCAGTAATGTCACCGTGCGCGGCACATCTGCGCTGGGACTGGAATTGCGGCCACAGGTCAAGCTGGTGCAGGGCCGCATGTTCCGGCCCGGCACCTCAGAAATCATCACTGGCAAATCCATCGCAAGCGGTTTCCGTGGCACTGATCTTGGCGAAACTTTGCACTTTGCCCAAAGAGACTGGGTGGTCGTCGGTGTATTCGATTCTGGCAAGACTGGCTTTGACAGCGAAATCTGGGGCAATGCTGAGCAAATGATGGCAGCCTTTCGCCGCAATGCCTATTCGACCATGGTGTTTCGCCTGGCTGACAAGTCGGCTTTTGAAAAAACAAAAACTGCCATTGACACTGACCAACGCCTGCAAATTGAAGCCAAACCGGAGATTCAATTCTATGCAGAGCAAAGTGAAGCGCTTGCCACCTTCATCCGCATCCTTGGCTTGAGCCTTTCCATCATCTTTTCCATCGGTGCCATTGTTGGGGCCATGATCACCATGTTCGCCGCCGTCGCCCAGCGCGTCGGGGAAATTGGTACGTTGCGCGCCCTGGGTTTCAGGCGCAGCGCTGTATTGATTGCTTTTCTATTTGAGTCACTCTTGCTCTCTCTGGTGGGCGGCTGTATAGGCTTGTTTGCCGCTTCATGGATGCAAGCAGTCGATATCTCAACGACCAATTTTCAGACCTTTAGTGAGTTAGCCTTCCAATTTAAACTGACGCCCGAGATCGCGGTCCAGACTATCGTGTTTTCTTTGTTTATGGGTTTTGTCGGTGGCTTCATTCCGTCATGGCAGGCAGCCCGAATGAAGATCGTTGATTGTTTGCGCGCCAGTTAATCCAGGCGCAAAAATAGCTACACCAAGTCGGGATTTTTTTGAAACTTTCATGGCTTTGTGCAGTCCATCATTCTTTAATCAGGATGAGTACAAATGATGGACAAACCCAACAAGCTCAGCATGCTGACTATTTCTCTGCACTGGATCATCGGCATCCTTATCATGGGTCTATGTGCAGCAGGTGTGTATATGACCAGGGCAGAAGCCTGGGACTTGTACCCCATTCATAAGTCCCTGGGCGTGCTGGTGCTTTCTGCTGCCCTACTGCGTGTACTATGGCGCATTAAAAATGGCTGGCCTGCACCAGTAGCGGATTATTCCCGACTCGAACATTTAGCAGCAAAAGTCGTCAAATGGGTATTGATCATTGGCACAATAGCTTTACCCGTCAGTGGCATGTTGTTTTCTGGAGCCAGCGGCCACGGCTTTGGCATATTCAGCCTGGTACTGGTTCCTGCTCAGCATATGCCTGGCAACCCCGCAGAAGTGTTGGCTTATAGTGAATTCTGGGCAAGAGCTGGTGCCAGCATACACCAGGCGACAGCGTATATCCTGATTGCGGCCATCCTCCTGCATGTGGCGGGCGCAGGCAAACACCACTTTATCGACAAGGATGCGACTCTAAACCGCATGCTGAACAAGTAAATCCTGCCATTTTAAAAGCGCCTATCTATGATGCAAATAACCTGGATAAGCGGACTATTGTTCGCTCTTGCCCTGCCCGCAGCAATCGCACAAACCAGATCACCCGAATGGGATACATGGCTAACAAAAAACACTTGCGCGATCACAGATAAAAATGCCAGCGATGACTACGCCGACCTTGCTGCTTTTGGTGCAGCCATCAAAGATAGCCGCATCATCCTGCTGGATGAGCAAAGCCATGGAGAAGAAAATGTCTTTGCATTGAAAGCCAGGCTAGTGAGATATCTGCATGAGAAACATGGTTACCAGGTGTTGGTGCTGGAAAGTGGTCTATATGATGTTGAGCACATCTGGCGAACTACCGAGACAGCCAACACCATACGCTCACAAGCACCAGGCAATGTGTTTTACCTGTATGCAAACAGCCCTGCAATGCAAGGGCTATTCGAATATCTCCAAACTCAAAAACAGGGAAATGCTCCCCTGATACTATCGGGCATGGATAGTCAGCATACTGGCACCTATGCCAGACAATACCTGTTGAATGACCTGAAGAATCAACTTAACAAGACAGGCAATACCAAGTTGGGCAACAATATTTTCTGGAGTAAATTTGCCGAACTCAGCCTGGCCTTGTTCAACATGGACCGCACAGCACCCGATACCAAGACCCAGGAACAATATTTTCAATTCATGCAACAATTAAAAGCTGCTTTCCCTTCAAGTGAGCAGTATTTCTGGCAACGCATTGTTGCCAGTATCGAGGATCAGGCGAGGCGTTACTGGGGAAACAGACATGAACACCGCAGTGCGGTCATGGGCGAGAATTTGCTTTCCCTGCTGCAGCATCGCTATGCTAATCAAAAAATCATCGTCTGGGGGCATTTCGTGCACCTGAATCGTAGCGGGTTACCGCGCCATGGCAATCTTGGTCACCTGGTCAGCGATCGGTTTAAGGACAAGGCCTATGTTGTCCATTTCACAGGCAATAAGGGGAGCTACTACAATTTTTTCAATGATCAGAATACCCCAGTCCTGAGCTTCCCTGCCAAGACCATAGAAAATCATCTAGAACGCCAGCCAGGCCCTTATAACTTTACTGACTGGCGCAAACTACCACCACATCTGAAACAGGATGTGAGTATGCAAGCTGCGCTCAGCTCTTACATTCCTCAAGGCTTGTTTGAATTACCTGAAGCTGGAGCACATTGGCATGAACGTGTAGATGGAACTTTTTACCTGAACAAGATCACAAGCACAAAACCATGAACTTGTTGAGCAATGCTGCTTATATCGTGTTGATAAACGTCTTGTAAAAATCAACGAAAGCCCTGACCTTGCCAGGCATATGCCGCCCTGGTGGCAGTACGGCATATATGCCGCCCTTGGGCAACTCGTAGTCAGGCAGCAAACGTTGCAACTTGCCAGCCTTGATCGCCATGGCTGAACTCAATTCCTCCATGGCAGAAATACCCGCACCAGCTTGCAGCAAGGCCAGCAAGGCATTTGGCGAATCAACCTGCATGCGCGATTTCATGTGTATGGTTTGTACACTACCTGAGGCATCTGCAATTTTCCAGGTCAATGGCGCAGGCAACAGGGACAGCGCAATCCATTGATGCTCGCTTAAATCCTCTGGTACTTTGGGTATGCCATGCTTTTTTAGGTAAGCTGGCGCGGCCACGATGAATTGCTGAAATTCACCGAGCTTGATGGCCCTTTGCGATGAATCGCGCAACCAGCCCATACGAAAAGACAGATCTATGCCATCTGCGACCAGATCAGATATGCGGTCACCCGTCCGCAAGTCTATACGCAAGTGCGGATGCAACCGGGAAAACTCGGCCACGGCTGGCGCGATAGACAAAGTCGCATGACTGACGCTGGCAGACAAGCGCAGCAAACCTGTCAACTCCCCCTGCTCACTACCCACTTGCGTCAATGCATCACGCAAGCCCGCCAGCAAGGGCTGGCACTGTTCATGCAGATTTCTCCCGGCATCGGTCAGAGCCATCTGGCGCGTGGTGCGGGTGAACAAGGCTGCGCCCAATTGGCGTTCCAGCCGGTTTATTTGTACGCTGATCTTGGCTTTCGCCACATCCAACCTGTCTGCTGCTGCCGTAAAACTTCCTGCCTCAACGACAGCATCAAAAATGGTCAGGCTATTCAAATCTATTTGATCCAGTGCTGCCATGTTCATCCTTATATTGCGTCAATTGCCCGATGAGCTTTACATCCACAACTTTAATTGATAACAAATTTAGAACAATGAATTATTGATTATCACATTTATCTAGTCAATAAAAACTGTCAGACTGCGCGTCATCAACACATTCATCAAGGAGAAGCAAATGAATATCGCCATTATCGGTGCCAGTGGTTTTATAGGATCCGCAATTTTGACAGAAGCATTGTCACGCCAGCACAAAGTCACAGCCTTTGTTGCCCACCCTGAGAAATTGGCAGCAACTAATCAATTGCAAGTGATTGCCACTGATGTGCAAGATCTGCAAACCTTGAGTAAGCAATTGACTGGATTTGATGCCATCATCAGCGCTTTCAGCGGTCATGCAAATGCTGACACTCTGGAATATTACGTCAGCGGCATCAGCAAAATTATTCAGGCTGCCAAGCTTGTGCAAACACCGCGCCTGCTGGTGGTTGGCGGCGCGGGCTCACTGGAAGTTGCACCTGGCGTACAGGTACTCGATACGCCTGACTTCCCTGAAGCGTACCGGGCATCGGCTGAAGGTGCGCGCACTGCATTGCAACTGCTGCGTCAGGAAACAACGCTCAACTGGACCATGCTCAGCCCCTCAGCCATGATTGCGCCTGGTCAGCGCACTGGACATTTCCGACTGGGCAAGGATAATTTATTGATTGCTGCAGATGGCAAGAGTCATATATCGGTAGAAGACTATGCGGTAGCGATGATCAATGAACTGGAAGTACCGGCAAATCAGTATCAAAGATTTACGGTAGGTTACTGATCTGGCGGTGAGAACATACTTAAGTATGACAGCTTATGGGGAAAGTATTTAGTATGATACGTATTCATCTCAACTGAATCTGGCTTCCTGGACCAGGGTGTGTTGACATATCTTTTCGTCTAAAAGGCATGTCAACACATCCAAATAACCCTTGCAGCTTCCACCAACTCACAAACTTGAAGGTAACCGCATGAGCGCACTGGTAATAAAAGAATGGAAGACTGACACCAAACCTATCGACGACAAGAATAATTTCATCAGCATTACCGGTCGCCAAAGCGGTTTGATTGCATGGATTTTGTCGCTGATGGGCGTTGACCCTACCACCAGAATTTTGGTAGGCGTCGACAGGGTTGAGTTTACTGCGAATTCATTAGCGGGAACAGAGTCCCGCATGTTACCGCTGCAAGGCATTTGCTCAACTTATTATGGCTATCACAAGCCGTGGAAGCAGGCTTTGAGCTACTTTTCCATAGGATTTTTTATTGCATACTTCTTAATGGCGGCGCAGCTATTTACCCCGGCACTGTTAGTCATTTTCGCTGGTGCAGTGATAGGGTTGGTGTACTACTTTCTGAATCGAGAACTGACGCTGGGATTCGTTGAGAACAGTGGTGTCATTAGCGGCATACGCTTCAAGCGTTCTGTTATTGAAAATATTGATGTCAACGAGGAACAGGCGAAATCCGCATGCGTCATCATACAAAAACTGATAGAGGCGAAAGAAAAACGTAGCAAGGCTACGGCTAGCTGAACAGCGACTGAGCGACTCCATCATCAGTCCTGCGTATTGCATTTATTCCTCAATGAGGCCGCATAAAATTTATGCGGCCTCATTTCATTTAGGCCTCACCCTTGTGTCCACCAAAAATGCATCGGGACATTGAATACTTGTCAGTATGTTGAGGCTGAAAAGTGGTTGCTGCAGAAATCCTGTGTCATGAAGCGACCTGAAGAAATTTTTAGCCCTTGTAACTTACCAATGATGGAAAAACCCATTAAGTACCAGATTTCAGTACTAATCGTTCAAGCATACTAAGCCTGGCATTTTCTATTGGCGTAGTTTTTTTATCTTTGCGAGACTTCGCTCCGAGCTCTCCGCCGGAGAGTAGTTGTGCGGCAGGAATGCCGCCCGGACTGTTTAGCTTCCATTGATAAAAGGATTACCATGAAACATATTTTCAAACTGACAGCCATCGCGTTCTCCAGCTTCATGGCCCTGTCGTTTTCTGCTCACGCACAAGATAAAACGGCGCAAGAGCCTGAGTCTACAGCGATAATTGGTGCTGGTGTGTTCTATGCGCCTGAATACCTGGGTGCGAAGAAAAATCGCTTTGGCCCTGCTATCTACGGCGAATACCAAAACAAAAACGGTTTTTTTGTCAGCACTGCGCGCGGCATAGGTTATGGTCAGAAAGTCGGTGATTTCTCACTTAGCGCAGGAATAGGCTATCGCGCAGGCCGTGAAGATTCACGCGATTCGAAAAAACTGTTCAGTTCAGATGACTTGAAAGGCATGGGTGATATTCCTGGCTCTGTCACAGCCAACCTGCATGCAAGCACCACCTTTGCTGGTGGCATCAATGCCAGTTTTGGTGCCAACCTGGCGTTGTCTCATAGAGAAAATGGCAATTCCTACGAATTTGGCTTGTCCGCCCCGATATTTCAGACTACCTCAGACAAAGTTGAAATTGGTGGCAGCCTGACTTATGGCGATGCTAAATATAACCAGACCAATTTTGGTGTAACTGCCAAGCAAAGTACTAATTCAGGCTACAAGACATTTAACGCAAAGGCCGGATTCTCACAAGCGCTGGGCACTGTCTCATGGACACATATGATAGACAAAAACTGGTCTGTACGCAGTGCCGCAGGTGTCTCTCAAGTGATGGGTGATGCTGCAGACAGCCCGTTGACGAAAAAGAAAACCAGCCCGATATTGATGACAACAGTAAATTATACTTTCTGACTTGCATAATGTAATTCTTGCGTGAGTACAGGCCCTGACGATAGAGATACATTATCAACAGGGCCAGCATCGTTAATGAGCCAGTGATTACACTGAGATAGTCACTTTTTGACGCGTAAGGCCGTGACGACACCAATAATCAAAAAAGTAATCCCCAGCAAAACCATGGGTTCCGGTATGCGCTTACTCAGAATGAATGCATAGGCCAGCGCTGCCAGCGTTTCAAACACAATGAGTTGCCCTGCAAGGTTGGTAGGCAAGCGTTTGCTGGCCTGGTTCCAGCACATCGTGCCTAGCCATGAGGCAAACAAACCAATAATCAACATCAGAGTGATGAAGTATTGTGGCCGGGGGCCGAATGGCATGGAAAAATCCTGCCCGCTGACACTCATGTATATCCATAAGCCCAAATAACCGAGCACAGCAAGCGGCAAAGTGGCAACACCTTGGGCACTGGCCCAGACTCTGGGATTACGGTCAGGGTGGTGACGCAGCCAGTCTGCATTTCTTAAGGGGTACCAGGTCCAGCAGGCCACGGCAACAAGGGCAAACAAGCCTCCTATGATATACGTCCGGATATCTTTGTCAGAGGCCGCCTGCAATGCGCTTATTTCCACACTGTTGACGCAGGCCACGCCAGCAAAAATAATCAATAGCGATGGCAGCATGCGTCGCCAGGCGATGCTGCCATCCCTCTGGGCATTGCGATAATTGGCGGTAATGGCAATGACTACGGGCAGGGTCCCTATCAACATGGTAGGCAGCGGCGCACCAGAACGTTGTATGGCGCTGGCCAGACACAGGTAGTACAGGATATTGCCAACGGCTGCCAGCTTCAGCGCCTCTATCCAGTCGGACTTGTTCAACAAGCGTAATTGACGCCTGTCCATCCAGGCTATCGGCAGCGTAATCAGGCCAAATGCGAGGTAGCGGCCAAATGATTGCAGAGCTGCCGGATACTCGGGCAAGAGCAAAGGGCCAATAAATACCAGGCCCCACATCAAACCTGCTGCCATTGCATATAAAACGCCGATACCCATAAAGTCTACCCTCAGAAAAGAGTCAGCTTAGAACATCTTGGGATGGCAGTCTTGTACCAGATTGCGCTTAGAACCTGTTTACGATCTTACTGCGCGTGCGTGATCGGGGCGCATCTGCTGCTGATAACGTGCAGGTGTCACGCCATAGCGACGCACGAATGCCCTGTTCAAATGAGACTGGTCTGCGAGGCCAGTTGCAGCTGCCACCTGCGCCGGTGGCAAACCCTTGGCCAACAGGCATTTGGCCTCGTACAAACGCAATGCCATCAGCATTTGCTGTGGTGTGGCATGATATCGCGCCTTGAAGCTGCGCAAGAAGTGAAAGGGGCTTAGTCCAGCAACCTGCGCCAGTTGCTCAAGGCTGATGCGATCTGCCATGTAGGCACGCATATAATCAAGCACCGCAGCAAAGCGTTGCTTAGCCAGAGATATTGGTGCTTGCGGCGCACTGGCAAAGCGCCTGAATTCAAACAGGATATCAAACAGGAGGCCGTCAAAACTCAGTTTGTCGGCGGCTTGCCAAATCTGCTCAAGCATAACACTCAACCTGCGCGCACTATTGGCATCATGAGCAACTGCATCCCTGAACCACCAGCCACGCTCGCCCGTCACTTCTGCCACCACTTCAGGGTCTATATACATCATACGATAGCGCCAACCGGTATCAGTCTCTGCCCTGCCGGTATGCAATTCGTCCGGATTCATCAGAACCACGGAGTCTTGCGGTGCCAGATGATCACTACCCAGATAACGGAAACGCTCTACCCCGCTGGCAATAGACCCCAGGCCAAAAGCTTCATGCGTATGCGGCTCGAAGGCGTGAGCAACGATATGGGCGCGGTATAACTCGACTCCGGGCCGATGTTGTACCCTTTTGAATTCTGCACGGTCACTCACATGTTCAAAGCTTTCAGGCACACCGGGCATGGACAAAGCGTCCTCATTGCCCTGAAGGCCCTGTTGTATGCTGGTATGGATGTCGGCTATGTTCATGAGATATCTTGTCTGCTTTTACAGTACCGTTTCAACACCACGGTTAGCCAGTTGATCAGCTCTTTCATTACCAGGATGGCCGGTGTGGCCACGCACCCAGCGCCAGTCAATTTCATGGATGGTGCGGGCGGCATCGAGTTGCTGCCACAGATCGACATTTTTTACCGGCGCCTTGGACGCTGTTTTCCAGCCCTTGGCTTTCCAGCCGGTAATCCATTCAGTGATGCCCTTCAACACATACTGGCTATCGGTGTGCAGAGTGATATGACAGGGGCGCTTCAATGCACCCAGTGCCTGTATCACTGCCATCAATTCCATGCGGTTATTGGTGGTTTCTTTTTCACCGCCAAATAATTCTTTTTCTTTATTACCCGCTATCAGCAAAGCGCCCCAGCCACCAACGCCAGGATTACCCTTGCAGGCACCATCTGTGTAAATTTCTATATTATCCATTTGATTCTTTTGATTTGTTTGCCACTGGCAAGGCATGTGCACTGGATACCCGTTTTTGCTTCCATGCGGGTCCTATCAAATGCATGCCTTTTACTCTTTTCACGGCCTGCAATATATACACCGCGCCAAAATAAGGCCACCAGCGTTGTCCTGCTTTTTCCATGAAACGATAGCGTTGCAGCCATTTTTCTGATTTGAAAGGCGGCGCATAGCAACCAAAATCGCAGCTTCCCACTTCCATATTCAATAACTTAAGCCAATCCTTCAAACGCGGTGGGCTGATAAATTCACCCTCTTTGGGCAAGAAATAATTCTTGCTCAAGCGCCCGGTCGCCTGCCTTGCCCCCCACAGGCTAGCGCGGTTAAAGCCGGTGATGATGACCCTGCCTTCAGGTATCAGGACCCTTTCCACCTCGCGCAATATCTGATGTGGCTCTTGAGCAAATTCAAGCACATGGGGCAAGACGATCAAATCTATGCTGTGCGCATCAAAAGGCAATTCGGCAAAGTCATGAATGACAACGACTGGCCGCTTTTGCCCCGGTTGACTTTCATCCGGCATGCGGTAATTGGTCAGCCAGCGATGAGGCATGCGGCTGGCTGCCAGCGCATCAACTTGTGGCAAACCTATCTGCAAGGCATTGAAACCAAAGATGTCCACCGTCAATTTATCGAGCATGGCCTGCTCCCATTGACGGATATAGCTACCTGCTGGCAGCTCTAACCATGATCCAAGGTCTATAATGTTTTTTTCCAAAGCATCCATGCCTGATATGAAGAATTCCCTGAGTATATTGACTGTCCCCGCCTTTGACGACAATTATCTATGGATTATCCATGATGGCCACCATGCTGCCGTGGTTGATCCTGGCGACGCCATGCCAATTTTACAAGCTCTGGCACAACATCAACTGACATTGTCCGCTATTTTACTCACTCATCACCATGCAGATCATATTGGCGGTGTGCCGCGCCTGCTGGAACATGCGGCTGTCCCGGTAATTGGCCCAACTATAGACAAGATCGCTGTAGTCACCCAAAAACTGCGACAAAATGATGTAGTGACCGTGCCTGGCATCAATCTGGAATTGAAAGTGCTGGATGTACCTGGCCATACGCTAGGCCATATTGCCTATTTCGCACCTGAACAACATTGGCTGTTTTGTGGTGACACACTGTTTGCCGGAGGTTGCGGCCGCCTGTTTGAAGGCACACCTGCACAGATGCTGCATTCTCTGGACCAACTGGCTGCCCTGCCAGATGACACGGCAGTCTATTGCGCCCATGAATATACGCTATCCAATTTACGCTTTGCCAAAGAAGTAGAACCAGGCAACCAGGATTTGCTTGAGCGGATCAAACGCGAACAGGCCAGACGTGAACAAGGCATACCTACCGTGCCCACCCAGATAGGACTGGAAAAACAAACCAATCCCTTCTTGCGCAGCCGCGAAACCAGCATCATCAATCGTCTTTTGGAAAGCGGCAAAATCCCTGCCTCACAAAATGATGTCAGCCATTTCGCCGCCTTGCGTGAATGGAAAAACCGCTTTTAAGAACCATGGCAATGCATTTAACAGAAATAAATACAAACTCCCAAGCAAAATCTTTGGCCCTGTTTTGCAAGGTCGTCGATAACTTTGGCGATATAGGCATTTGCTGGCGCATGGCCAGGCAACTGCAGCAAGAACATGGTATCGCCGTCACGCTATGGGTAGATGATTTGCGCAGCTTCCAGCGCATCTGCCCGCAAGTTACTACAGATACCGAAATACAGGAAATCGCTGGTGTCACCGTCAGGCATTGGCGCGATCAACAAGGCTCATTCACGGTTGCCGATATTGCCGACATCGTCATCGAGTTTTTTGCCTGCGACATACCGCCAGACTATATTCAAGCCATGGCAAAGTGCGAGCAACGGCCAGTCTGGCTCAATCTTGAAGGCCTGACAGCCGAAGAGTGGGTGGAAGGCTGCCATACCCTGCCCTCGCCTCATCCGTCTTTACCATTGACCAAGCATTTCTTCTTCCCCGGGTTCAATAGCAAAACTGGCGGTCTGCTGCGCGAAGCCCGCCTGGATAGTGAACGTACAGCATTTCAATCAGATCCAGAGGCCATGACAGCATTTCTGCAGCAATTGGGGCTGACTGAAGCTGAGATCAGTAACACAAAAGTATCGCTGTTTTGCTACCCGCATGCGCCGGTAGCAGATTTACTCGAAGCATGGCAAAGCGCAGATACACCTGTCACCTGCCTGGTGCCTGAAGGTGTCGCCGCTGAAACCGTAGAAACATATTTGGGACAAGCCGCCAAAGCAGGTGCCAGCGTAATCCATGGTGGATTAACAGTCCGCGTCTTGCCATTCATACCGCAAACCGATTACGATAAATTGCTGTGGGCTTGCGATATCAACTTTGTCCGTGGTGAAGACTCATTCGTCCGTGCCCAGTGGGCCAACAGACCCTTCATCTGGCATATCTATCCCCAGGATAAAAATCTGCATCATAAGAAGTTGAATGCATTTTTAAAAACCGCTACATCTGCAACTGCCAGCCTGGCTGCCTTGTCACACGCGTGGAATGCAGTAAGCCATTCCCCCTTGGACTGGACAGAAATATGGCAAGACTTTCAAGTGGATTTGCCTGAAATTGCACGGCTTTCTGGCATCTGGCAGGAAAAATTGCAAGAAAATGGGGATATGACGAGCAATTTATTGAAGTTCGTCAACGCAGTAAAGGTGGCAAGCCAAAAAGATGCAGTATAATGTTGGGTTAATTTTTAACCTGTTTTAAATCTCAATCAAACGTGGGCTTGCGGTGATTTTTTGCCAGTAGGCAACAGATGATTTTTACGCAACCTACTTTTTACGTATACTCGCTATGAAATTTGCAAAAGAAATTCGTGTTGGCAACATCATTATGGTCGACAGCAAACCAATGATCGTATTGCGCTCTGATGTCAATGGTTCCAGCCGTACAGGTTTCACTTACAAGTGGAAAATGAAAAACCTGTTGACCAACAGCCCACAAGAAAACGTCTTCCGTGGCGACGACAAGTTTGACGTAGTTGTATTGGACAAAAAGCCAGTTACTTATTCTTACTTCGCTGACCCACTGTTCGTATTCATGGACCAAGAATACAACCAGTATGAAATCGAAGCAGAAAACATGGGCGATTCCCTGAATTACCTGAAAGATGGCATGGAATGCGAAGCCGTATTCTATGACGGCAAAGCGATCTCTGTTGAATTGCCAACGACCATTGTTCGCCAGATCATTTATTCTGAGCCAGCAGTCAAAGGTAATACTTCAGGCAACGTACTGAAAGAAGCCAAGATCGAAAACGCAATCGAAGAAAATTGCCATATCGTTCAAGTGCCACTGTTCGTCAGCCAGGACGACATGATCGAAATCGATACACGCACTAATGAATACAAAAAAGTCGTACGTAACTAAGACGTAATTACTTTGTAAAAAAAAGCCGCTGAATACAGCGGCTTTTTTTCGCCCAAAATCATTACATTACCATTTCAGCGCCGTCACCTTCACCGGATTTACTGCAAGGAAAAAGAATTTACCAGTCAAATCTAGACCACTCAAAGACTTCAGATAACAATCAAAGCTCAGATAGATAGCTCGTCATAATTTATTCATTTGACAATATTTGCCACGACCCCTAATATTTTATTATTTCTTACTATTATTTGCTTAAAAATATTCCAGTCACGATATGAACAGCAAATATTAGACTTCACCAACAAGCGCCTGGATGACGCTCATTATCAAAATACCCGTGAAAAAAATAAACACGCTGTTCGGAATTTTCTTTGCCTCTGGTTTTGCTGCGCTTGCTTACCAGATTTATTTCGCGAAAAAACTTGCCCTGGTATTTGGCAGCCAGTCCAGCGCTACTTATACTGTGCTGGCAATTTACATGACGGGCATGGCAATCGGTGCAGCCATAGGTGCTGGTCTGGCGAAACGCACGCGTTTTCCTGTACGGATGTATGCAATCGCAGAATTGGCCATCGCTTTATACTGTTTGTGTACGCCCTACATATTTTCATTAGCACATGATATCTATCTGATGATTGCAGTCGGCTATAGGCCTGATTCCAGTTCCCTCGTCATTTATCAGGTTTTACTGGGCGCACTGGTCTTGCTTTTCCCGACCATCTTGATGGGTCTGACCTTTCCCTTATTGGTAAAAGCCGCAGCAGACAGCAAATCCTGCATCGCCTCCATCTCCGGGTTTTATTCCGCCAATACTTTTGGAGCTGCGTCTGGTGCTTTGTTATCCGGCTACCTGATCATTCCAGCTCTGGGCATGAATGGCACGCTTTGGCTTTCCTCGGCAATAGATATCCTGGTCGCCGTACTGGGTTTCTTGTTGGTCAGTGAAGCAAAAACTTCAAATGACCTGCCAGCAAAAGTACATGAGCAAGCAGATCCACATGTACACGGATCACATCGCTTTGGCCTACTTGTCTTGCTTGTCGTCGGCGCACTCACAATGATGATGGAAGTCTCGACCATCCACTTGCTGGCGGTAGTCATAGGCAACAGTACCTATGCATTTTCTCTTATGCTGACCTGCTTCCTTGCTGGCTTGGCACTAGGTGGGCGATATGCAGGAAAGGCATCCAGACGTTCAGCCAATGAACATTTGAATGAAGCTTTGTTCTTGCTGACCTGCACCATCTTGTGCTCTACATTCATGTGGCAGCTTTCTTCCCTGTATTTTTTTGCCCTGGCACAAATTACCGTTCCACACTCATTCTGGTTACGCGAATTTTTGCGAGCCATTCCTGCCATCATCATTGCCCTGCCACCGGCATTCGCCATCGGTGCTCTTTACCCTGTCAGTATGAACATAGCATCCAGAGGGCAGCATGATAGTATAGGTTTTCCTTCAGCCATTAACACCTTGGGTAACATCGCCGGAGTATTGCTGGCGGGATTTGTGCTCTTGCCTGCCATCGGTGGATTTCATACCAGTTTGCTATGCGGCATTGTCGCTTTCGTGTTGCTGCTGATTTCCACCTGGAATACGCGCGATAAATCTGCTCCGGCATTTCAGCAGTATGGCAGCGCCATTGCCGCCTCAGTGCTACTGATTGCATGCCCCAAACAACTGGACTTGAATGTTATCGCCACCGGCATCAATACATACTTCAGACCTCCGTATTACGCAGGCTGGAAAATGATAGAGCATGCAGAAAGTGCAGATGGCGGCCTGACTGCAGTCATGGCACAGAACATCGAAGGTATAGAATTTAAAACCTTGACTACCAATGGCAAGTTCCAGGGAAACAATGCCATGAAAAGTGGCAGTGAAATGGCCGCACAAACAGGCTATGGGCTTATTCCCATGCTCCACCTGAGCAATTATGATAAGGCCCTGCTAATAGGATATGGAACGGGCGTAACCGCGATGGCGATACATGAATCCGGCTTCAAATCCATGAACATCGTTGACCTTAGCCGTGACTTGGTGAATATTTCCAATCGGCATTTTGCCGACGTTAATCAGCATGTTGCGTCACAAACTGGAGTATCTTTTTTTTACACAGATGGCAGAAACTATTTATCACTGACTCAAGACAAATATGATCTGATCGCTATACAACTCACGTCCATCTGGTTTGCTGGTGCTGCCTCACTTTACAACCAGGAATTTTATGCCTTGGCCGCAAGCAAACTTGCCCAAGAGGGCGTTTTAAAACAATGGTTTCAACTAAAGCATATGTCAAAACGAGATTTGGGAGTCATGATCGCCAGTGCAGCCCAAACGTTTCGCTATGTCTGGGTGTATGCAGTAGGTACACAAGGTGTCATGATTACCAGTAATAGTCCAAGTGCATTTCCAAATAGCCAAAAGGAAGAACGTCTGCGCTCCATGGACACGAACGCGAAGATCAGAGCATATCTTGATCTATATCCAAATGGGGTAGGAAGCATACCTGAAGCACTTGTACTGACTCCTGAGCAAGTCCGGTTCATGATTTCATCCAGGGAATTGCTGCTATCCAACGATAACAATCTCTTACTAGAATACAGCACGCCAAAAGGCAATGCGATGAAAGACGCTGATTTTCGAGACAATCTTGATTATCTGAAAAGCTTTGCGTCTAAACCATCACTAAAGCAGGCAGCAACCGAACCAGCATTAATGAACTGAGAGCAACTAACAAAAACTGGTTTAAAAACGAAACAGCCCTGCAAAAGAATGTTGCAGGGCTGTTTCCTTCATCAGCAAACTATTAAAAAGCCGGTACGACCGCGCCCTTGTATTTCTCTTCGATGAATTTTTTGACTTCTGGTGAATTCAATGCGGCAACCAGTTTTTTGAATGCCGGACTGTTTTTATTGTCTTCACGTGCCACCAGTAAATTCGCATATGGGGAATTTGCATCTTCGATAAACAGCGAGTCTTTCACAGGATTGAGTTTCGCTTCAATCGCATAATTGGTATTGATCAAAGCCAAATCAACCTGGTTCAATACACGTGGCAGAGTCGCCGCTTCCAGCTCTTTGAATTTCAGTTTCTTAGGGTTTTCAATAATATCTTTTTGAGTGGCCGAGATATTTTTTGGGTCCTTCAATTTCACCAAACCCTGTTTGGCCAGCAACAACAAGGCACGACCAGAATTGGATGGATCATTCGGGATAGCGACTGTTGCACCATCAGGTAAATCAGCCAGTTTTTTGTACTTGCTTGAGTAGGCAGCGAAGGGTTCTACGTGCACCTTGGCGATAGGCACTTCGATATCGTTCTTGTGGTTTTTCTTGAATTCGTTCAGGTAAGGCTGATGCAAAAAGAAATTGCCGTCCAGGTGTTTTTCATTGACTTGTACTGCTGGCTGTATGTAGTCGGTGAATACTTTCACTTTCAAATCCACACCTTCTTTAGCCAGTTTTGGCTTGATAAATTCCAGTATCTCTGCATGTGGCACAGGGCTGGCAGCAATGTGTAAAGTTTCCACCGCAAATACTGTTGCTGGTGCAAACACAGCAGCGGCTGCCAGACTGCCTGCCAGGATAAGAGAGAAACGACGTTTCAGGTTCAAAGACATATAGACTCCAATTTAAAAAATATAAACTTACTTACGTGTGAATTTCAAAACCAGCTTGTCACCTGCAAATTGCAGCAACTGCACCAGTACAATCAAAATAAATACCGTGACCACCATGACCTCAGTCTGGAAACGCTGGTAACCATAGCGCAGGGCCAGATCACCCAGCCCACCTCCGCCGATCACTCCCGACATGGCCGCATATGACACCAGAGCTATCGTGGTCACCGTTGCAGCAGCCAGCAAACCAGGCAAAGCTTCAGGTAATAAGGCATGCCAAATAATTTGCCAGGTCTTGGCACCCATGGCCTGGCAGGCTTCGATAATTCCTTTATCCACTTCACGCAAAACGTTTTCTACCAGCCGCGCAAAGAATGGTGTCGTGCCTATCACCAGCGGCGGTATCGTGCCTGGCACACCCAGCGATGTTCCCATCAATATCAGCGTGAAAGGGATCAGTACAATCAGCAGAATAATGAAAGGGATGGAGCGCAAAATATTCACCACAACAGATAACACCCCGTAGAGAAAACCCTGCTCCAGCAATTGTTTTTTACCTGTCAAAAATAGCAACACACCCAGAGGCAAACCCAGCAACACTGTGAATAGCAGTGAGGCACCTGTCATGGTCAAAGTATCGAGTGTCGCCAGTGCGATATCACCCCAGTCAATTTGAGAGAAATCCATCAATGTACTCCTGCCGCTGCGTTGATTCTTGCGACCCTGACACCTGCATTGACGAGTAAATTCTCCACAGTCTCAGACTGCTCTTGCGTGCTATGCAATTCAACCAGCAACTGTCCATACGGCGTATTCTTAATGCGCCCGATCACCCCTTGCAAGATGGCGATATCAATTTTGGTTTGCGCTGCAATGCGGGTCATAATGGGTTCATGCGTGCTGGTGCCGACATAACTCAGGCGCAGCAAATGACGGCCTGGATCTTGGTCACTGCGTTCCAGCGCTGACAAATCCAGGGCCTGATTTTCAGCAACCAGGCTCTGCGTTACCTCATGCTGAGGGTGCAGGAAGACATCGACTACATCACCCAGTTCAACAATTTCACCAGCATCAATAACTGCTACCTTGTCGCAGATCGTGCGTATCACCTGCATTTCGTGTGTAATCAAAACGATGGTCAGTCCCAGCTTTTGATTGATATCCAATAGCAGGCGCAAGATGGCTTGCGTAGTCTCAGGATCAAGTGCCGAAGTCGCCTCATCGCACAACAAAAGATGCGGATAATTTGCCAGCGCACGGGCAATCCCCACTCTCTGCTTTTGTCCACCCGATAATTGTGAAGGATACTTATTACCTTGATCTTGCAAACCCACCAGTTCAAGCAATTCAATGACTCTTGCCTGAATTTCCTGCGCTGTATATTTCCCGCTCAGCTTGAGGGGAAAGGCGATATTTTCAGAGACGGTTTTTGCATACAGTAGATTAAAATGCTGGAACACCATACCTATGCGCTGACGCAAATTGTGTAACTGCGGCCCGTCAAAAGCAGTAATGTCTTCGCCTTCTATCCACACCTTGCCCTGGCTGGGGCGCTCCAGTAAATTCAATGTGCGCAGCAAGGTACTCTTGCCTGCCCCAGAACGGCCTATGATGCCAAAAATTTGTCCTTTATTAATTTCCAGATTGATATTATTGAGGGCCAAAACATCCTCGCCGTTGACCTTGTAATACTTAGCTAATTGCTCAATTCGTAACACTGATTTCCCAAACAAAATATATAACCGATGGGGAGCACTGTATCGAAAGGAACCGAGCTTTTCCAATCATATAATCGAATTTGTATATACAAAAAAATGTCTAAAGTAAGACGAAAATCGAACGAAAAATAAATCATTAACTTGCCCGTCATCAAGTTTTCCTAAAGCAATAAATATGAATTTGTGTTTAAATCGCTTGAATATTCCAGGCCTGACTACTATGTTGGAATAAGTTTCAATCTACGCTCCAAGTGAGCAAAAGCGAGTGCGATAATGGTGACTTCAATCAATTCTTCCAGTTCAGCGCAAACCCAGCAGCTACTTCAGCAAGCTGCAGAAGCGCGCGCAAAACAAAATAGCGAAACCATAGGTGCGGCACCAGACCGCGATTCCGGTAAGGTTGATGCGATCGCTGACGCAAAACGGGTCACAGATGCGCAAGCTACGCAGCAAGCGCAGTTGAAGCAAAACGCAGCGAAGCAACCGGAACCACCGCCGGAGCAACCCAAGCCTGTGGTCAATACCAGTGGCCAGATAACAGGAACAAGGATTAATACTACAGCCTGAATTTGCGTTACCCTCAAAAACCGCCAGCGGAAATGCATGGCGGTTTTTTATTGTCCAAACCTGTCATAAGCTCATAAATAAAGATTATTTGCAATCAAGACAAGTGCTCAGCACATAATGGCGGTGAATGCTAAGCTCTGTATCTGTGCGCTATCCAACAGTGCTTGCAAATAAACAAGGTAATAATGCAATTTATGAATAAGAAAAATCTACTCGCCACCTCCATCGCTGCATTGTTAATGACAACGGTCAGCTTCAGTTTTGCTGCGAATTTAAAAATTGGTCTGGCAGCGGACATCAATTCTTTGGACCCGCATTATTTCAATAGCGGCCCGAATAACGCCATGGCATCACACTTGTTTGAGGCGCTGGTGAGCGTGGATGCTGACGGACGTATCGCACCAGGCCTGGCTTTGTCCTGGAAAGCGATCAATCCCACTACCTGGGAATTCAAATTGCGCCAAGGCGTGAAATTTCATGATGGTAGCGAGATGACTGCAGACGATGTGGTGTTTTCTCTCGACCGGCCAGCACAGATAAAGAACAGCCCCGGTCCCTATACCAGCTACACCAAGCAAATCATTGCCAAACAGATTATTGATCCATATACCGTGCGCCTGAAGACAGCGAGTGCATATGGCCCACTGCCGCTGGACATGAGTTCTGTCTTTATTGTTTCAAAAAAGGCCGCATTACAGGCGAGCACCGATGATTTCAATAGCGGCAAGTCCACAATAGGCACTGGCCCGTATAAATTCGCCAATTTCAAGCGTGGTGATGTCGTTGAATTGACGAAAAACGATGCTTACTGGGGCGAGAAATCGGCCTGGAATAAAGTTTCCTTCCGTATCATCACTGCAGGCGCGCCACGGATGGCGGCCCTGCTTTCTGGCGATGTTGATGCCATAGAAAGTATCCCTCCGGCAGATTTAAGCAAGCTGAAAAGTAATGCCAAATTCAAGCTGGAACAAAAGGTTTCGTGGCGCACCCTGTTCTGGCATCTGGATCACCAGGCCAGGGTCTCACCTTATATTACTGACAAGGCAGGCAAACCGCTGACGACCAATCCGCTGAAGGACATTCGTGTGCGCAAGGCCATCGCCAAGGCCATCAACCGCGCCGCATTGACTGACCGCATTTTGGAAGGCCTGGCAGTACCTGCATCCAACCTCGTCGCACCTGGCGTGTTTGGTTATGACGATAGTTTGAAGGTGGAAGCGTATGACCCGGAAGGAGCAAAAAAATTGCTGGCAGAAGCCGGTTATCCGAATGGCTTTGCCATCGCCCTGCACGGGCCGAATAATCGCTATATCAATGATGAACAAATAGTACAGACCGTAGCACAGTTCCTCAGCAAGGTGGGTATACAAGCCAGAGTAGAAACTCAACCACTGGCTGTCTACTTTCCTAAAGCGGCGAAAGGTGATTACAGCATGGCCTTGCTGGGCTGGGGTTCGCTGGCGGGTGACTTTGCCTTGCGTACAGTGCTGGGCACCGTCAATGCGGAAAATGGCTGGGGTAGCTGGAACTGGGGCAAATACAGTAATCGTGCATTGGACGAAGCGGTAGAATCATCCCTGGCGTCGACTGAAGCCGATAAACGCGAAGCCTTTGCAAAAAAAGCTGCTGCAATCGCCCTGCAAGACTATGCGATCATCCCCCTGCATCACCAATATGCAAGCTGGGCATTGCGCAAAGGCTTGAAATACAAGGCAAGGACGGATGAATTTACTTTTGCCCATCAGTTCAGGCCAGAGTAAAAACGGTAATTGGTGCTGGCTCAGTTCACAAGTGATCCAGCCCACGCTCTTTGGCTGCTGCAGCAAGTTGCCTGTCATTGCGATGGATATGATGGGTGAGCCAGAAACGCAATAATTCAGCAGTATCCGTGGCAACAGTATGCGCACCTTTGTTCAAAGCTTCTTGCAAAACCAGGACCTGAGCAATCAGTTTTTTGTGCAATGCTTTATGCGCTAGCTGGTCAGGGTAATTCATATACTCCATGAGCATTTCTTCACGCTGGAAATGTTCTTGTGTATAGCTCAGCAAATTATCCAGAATACGACAAATAAGAGCTGCATCCCTGCCATCGCTAGCCGCTAGGTGCAGGCTATTGACCAATTCTATCAATTCCTGATGATCACGGTCTATCAAGGTGTTGCCCACGCTTAAACCCTCATCCCATTGAAAAAAGTCCACGGCCATTCTCACTCAGGTTCAAGCAACTTGTTTATCCAATAAAAAATCCTGCAGCACCACTGCCGCAGGACTCATCTTAACTCAAATTCCTTGCTGTTATATCGTTCAAGACTTATTCAAGACACCCTGGCAAACAGACTTTTGTGGATCGTTCGCTGGCAACTTGTTGCAAATGCCATCGAGTTGTGTGCGCACTTTCTGGTAGGTGACTTGATGCTTCCCCTCTTTATTCCAGTCTGTGAGCTTTTTACCCATTTTTTCAAGGTAGGCACGATTGCGCTCATAGAAAGCATTGTCCACTTTGGCGGCTTCACCGAAGACACTTTGCACGGCTTTTTCTATTCGCGCATCATCATTCGGTGCCAGATCAACCAAATTGCTGACATAGTTGGAACCCCATTGCAAACGGGTGGCAGGCCCTTTGGCTGCGTTATAAGCCTGCTCATACCAGTTTGCGGCAGCCACTTTGTCACCACGTTTTTTGGCATTTGAACCGAGAGTGGACATGAAATAATACGGCGAATGTGAACGCTTGAGTTCGGCCTTGAGCAAAGTATCGGAATCATCCAGCAAGCCGGCGCCACCCAGTGCATAGGCAGCGGCATTGACGACGGACTGGCGCTCATACGCATCGCTGGTAGCTTTCTCTATCAAGCCCACACGCTTTTGCACCTCTTTTTGCAGAGCTGCTTCAGGCTTGGCATTGTCCAGGCTGGCCAGGGATACTTGGGCAATGATTGCGCCCAGCCTGTCGGTTTTGGAAATACTGGCATCATCGGCCAGTTTGACCAGGGCTGCATTCCAGGCATTGACCAGTTTAATGCGCTGCTCTGATTTGCTGGTGGTCAAAAATTCGGTTATTTCTTTTGCACCATTCGACAGCAAGTCCATGTTGTCCCGTGCTGTTTTTTGATCTGCAATGGCTTTCAAGACTTTCTCTGTCGCCTGTGCCTTGTCTATCGTTGGCACGGTCTGGCCTGGCTTGGCAGAGGCTGCAGCATATATGCCGCGCAAGTACAGGCGTGTTGCATGCAAACCTGCGGGGCTGACCTCAGACAGCTTCAGCAAAGTGGGAACCAGTTCCTTGCCTGGAACAAGTTTTTGCTCTGGATCATCCCATGAATAGTCAGCCAGCAAACTCCAGTCTTCATCCTTGAGGTTTTTACTACCTGCCAGCGCCAGTTTCATCGTGTCCTGAACGGACAATGTGGTGTTCAATGCTTGGGTCAGAACTTGCAGATACCGCTCAGAATCCACTTCACCTGGCAGACGAGTGATTTCTGTGCCATCTGGTTTAAACAGGATCATGGTGGGATAACCACGCACCTTGAACTGCGAAGCAAACTTTTGCGCGCCTGGCGTGTCGCCATCCAGATAGACAGGAATAAAGTGGCGTGATTTATCGATGAATTCCTGACGATTGAAAATCGTTGCCTTAACCTGATTACAAGGCGGGCACCAGACTGCCCCCCAGTACAAAAACAAAGGCTTGTTGCTGGCCTTGGCCTGGGCAAAAGCCGCATCTACGTTATTGTCTTTGCGCCAGTCTATACCAGCATGTGCCGCCTGTGCAGAAGCGCTTGCCGCTTTACTGTCAGCCGCATAAGCTGGCAATGTTGCAATACATGTAGCCGATAAAGCCAACAACAGGGAGGAAATTATCTTCATGGATTTGGACCCGGGATAAATATATCAGGCAATCAGTGTAACAAAATTCATGCCCATGTTGTGCAGTCAACATACCCGGTTATCAGACTAATTTTGAGTATGCATATTTGTTCTTTACATAAATTACAGGCATCACTTAGCTAGGTAATTTACATATGACTTGGAGCGAATGAAGTTGCAATCGTTACTACTATCTGCTATTTTCGCGCACCCTTAACTTCATTCTCAACAGTTCTCATATGATGAAACGCATAACTATTCTATTGATCGCCATATTACTCACCGCCTGCGCGGCGAAAGGCCCTGCATATCAAGCAGCTAAAGCACCTGAAAATGGTAATGCCTTAGTCTATATATACCGAATAAATACTGCTGCTTTCGGTGCCAGAGATGCCTATTTTTACGTGGACAACAAAAACATCGCTGACTTGAGCGTAGAAGGATATACATGGTTTCATGTACCAGCAGGGGAGCATAAATTTGAACAGAAATGGCCCGTAGATACATTGGCCGGGAATCCTGTCAGGGCAAAATTGCAGCAGATTTTCACAAGGAAAGCTAACGAAGAGAATGCAAATAGGATGACCTTGAGCGAGGGCTATGTTAATTGGGAAGCTGGAAAAACCTATTACTATCGTTTGGCAACCGCTCTGCCTAGTGTATACCCCACGTTAACAATGCAATGGCTTTTGCAAGAAGTCACACCAGAGCAAGCCTTGCCAGAGTTAAAAAAATCGAAATTACAAAATTCTTTTATAAAATGATTGCTGCATAGTCTGAGGACAAAAACCTACAAGACAGGTATTTACTGCTTTTCAGAGTGTCCGAGTAAATCGGACCTCTTGATTAGACCTTGCATTGCACCACAAAATGTCTTGGTCACACTCATCCTATTTATGCAATTAGTTCTAGCTAAGGATTCAGCACACTACCTTCCTCAATCAACCTCAGTTGGCGCCGCTTGGTGCAATCAACAACACACATAATCAGAAATTTCTTAGCTCTATCATCCCCGCCAGGTGGCACTTTTTTCTGGAGGAGCTTTGATACATCCTGCCTCCGCAATGCCTGGCTTCTCTCATTTGTTTTTTAAAACTGCTGCTTATGCGCACTTCATCTAAGCAAGCACAAATTTCATCGTTCACAAGGCAGGCTTAATTGCGCATGATGTATCTTCTGAAACTGGAGAGCAAAAAATGAGCAAAATCGCACATGTGAAACAATTGATCGAACCCCGCCAACGCCAGCGCCGTAATACTTTCGCAGCCGCTTTGCTGATTGCAGGAGTTGGTCTGATCGCTGCCTACAAGCCCGCACAGGCAGCCACTGGCATCCTGAATGCATCCTACGACGTGACGCGGGAATTGTTCAAGGACATCAATCCTGCCTTTGTCGCTGACTGGAAAAAGAAAACAGGCGAAAGCATCAGCGTCAACCAGTCACACGGTGGCTCCAGCAAACAGGCACGCTCTGTCATTGATGGACTGGAAGCATCAGTAGTCACCATGAACCAGGCCAATGATATTGACATCCTGGCCGACAAGGGCTTGTTGCCGCAAGACTGGGCCAAACAATTCCCGAATAATGCAGCACCGTTTTATTCCACCATGGTGTTTTTGACGCGCAAGGGTAACCCAAAACATATCGCCAACTGGGACGACCTTGGCAAACCCGGCTTGAAAGTCATCATCCCCAATCCAAGAACATCTGGCAATGGCCGCTACAGCTACCTGGCCGCCTGGGGTTCGGTCATCAAGAATGGCGGCACAGAAGCACAAGCCAGGCAACTGGTGGAAAACTTGTTCAAGAATGTCCCGGTACTCGACGGTGGCGGACGTGGAGCCACGACCACCTTCACCCAGCGTGAAATTGGTGACGTACTGGTGACTTTTGAAAATGAAGTACAACTCGTGCGTCAGGAATTTGGAGAAAACTTCGAAGTAGTCTATCCAAAAATTTCCATTCTTGCAGAGTCCCCGGTCGCCGTCGTCGATAAAGTCGCAGACAAACTGGGCACCCGCAAAATTTCTACCGCCTACCTGCAATTCCTGTACACAGAAGCAGGCCAGGACCTGATCGCCAAGCACTACCTGCGCCCACGTTCAGAAGTCGCGGCAAAAAAATATGCGGCTTCTTTCAAGCCTGTGAATTTGTTTACTGTCGATGATGTATTCGGCGGCTGGAAACAAGCGCAGAAAAAGCACTTTGATGATGGCGGGGAATTTGACAAGATTTACATCAAAAAGTAAGCCAACAATAAAACTAAAGTAAGCAACACGACAGAAATCAGCATAAACAACTCATATTGTTTATACCCCCAGCATGGGTAAATGTTTCCTGTCGTGATAAGTCAGCGATAAAAGGATGCAGTGCTTCACTTCATCAACGGGGACCTCATCATCCTGATGAAAAATAATGGCGCGATTACCTGCAAACTTTAGCTTGTCGCCGTAAAGCTCTTTAAATGTATCAAGCAGTCTGGTCTGGCAATGAAAATACATGGCGTATTGATCTGGCGCCGAACTCTTCCAATCTATTCTGACAGTACTGCCTTTTTTCGCGAGATAACTTGGCTCGCCCCATTTCAGGGTTTCCTCCAGCGTATCCGCCACCTTACATTCTGATGCAGTATCCAGTACCAATTGACGCAGGTACATCAGCTTTTGCCTCATGTGAGGTGGATAGTTATTGAAGACATCTGCAACCTGGGGATTTTTGAATTTATCCATCCCTCCCCTCCTTTTCGCTGAGACATCATGTTGGATGCTTATTGTCGAAATTGCCGAAAGAAATACAGAATCGAAAAAACTGATGAAGAGTAAAGCATACCGCAAAAACAAAAAAACCTTGATTTCTCAAGGCTTTTTTGTTTCTCTTAACGAGAACTTACTGGCGTCCCCAAGGGGATTCGAACCCCTGTACTCACCGTGAAAGGGTGATGTCCTAGGCCTCTAGACGATGGGGACATATTCTGTCCGTGTTACTGACCTAATACTAACAACTTGTTGTCCACAATAACTTAATAAAGTTGATTGGCGTCCCCAAGGGGATTCGAACCCCTGTACTCACCGTGAAAGGGTGATGTCCTAGGCCTCTAGACGATGGGGACAACAAGTATGTTTTCTGCTCTGCCACATTTTTTGGTGGAGGTAAGCGGGATCGAACCGCTGACCTCTTGCATGCCATGCAAGCGCTCTCCCAGCTGAGCTATACCCCCGACGCTGCAGAACAGAAACAAGATTATAGGGGATACATCGTCAGATGTAAAGCCCCCAGACTTTCTAGCCTGCAATCACGCTCAGACGTTGCGTAACAACTTCACGGCCAAACAGCTCGATGACAGCATCGATAGATGGTGTCTGCAATTGGCCTGTCAGCAGCAAGCGCAAAGGCATGGCCAGTTGTGGCATCTTCAGTGAGAAGTCTGCCAGGGTTTGTTTCATGGCGGCAGACAGGGCTGCTTTATTCCACTCCACGGTTTTGCATAGCTCGGCGTATTGACGCAAGGCTGGCAATATCGCCTCAGTCACATGCTGGGTCATCAACGCCGGGTCTGCTGCCGGCTGGCGATAGAACAGCATGGCCGCCTGTCCCAGTTCTACCGTGGTATTGGTGCGCTCTTTCAACAGTGCGATCACGGCTTCCAGTGCGGGCGCATTATCAAACTGCGCCCCGTCGTCCAGCATTTGCTGCTTGATCAAACCAGCCAGGCGCACATTGTCTGCCGCCTTGATATAGTGGTTATTGATCCACGCCAGCTTTTCAGGATTGAACTGGGCAGCAGAACCAGACAAATGACTTAAATCGAACCAGCTGCACATTTGCTCCATGGAGAATATCTCATCATCACCATGGCTCCAGCCCAGGCGGGCCAGATAGTTGAGCATGGCTTCAGGCAGATAGCCCTGTTTTGGATACTCCATCACACTGACGGCACCATGGCGCTTGGACAGTTTTTGGCCATCAGGGCCTAATATCATAGGCAAATGACCATAATGCGGCAGAGTCGCGCCCAGCGCATTCAGGATATTGATCTGGCGCGGTGTGTTATTGACATGATCATCACCACGGATCACATGGGTGATTTGCATATCCCAGTCATCGACTGCAACGCAGAAGTTATAGGTCGGCGTGCCATCAGGACGAGCAATAACCAGATCATCGAGCTCACGGTTACCGATAGTGATTTGTCCTTTGACCACATCCAGCCAGCTGACTTCGCCATCCAGAGGGTTTTTGAAACGTATTACTGGCTTGCGGTCAGCCGGTATCGCTGGCAAGGTCTTGCCAGCTTCAGGGCGCCATGTGCCGTCATAGCGTGGTTTTTCACCTGCAGCACGCTGGCGTTCACGCATGGCTTCAACTTCATCCGGTGAAGAATAGCAATGATAGGCCGTGCCTTTAGCCAGCATGTCAGCCAATACTTCGCCATAACGCTCCATGCGTTTCATTTGATAGAAAGGGCCTTCGTCATGATGCAGGCCCAGCCAGTTCATGCCATCGAGAATGGCTTGCACGGCTTCTGGCGTAGAGCGTTCCAGATCGGTATCTTCGATACGCAGCACGAAAGTGCCACCAAAATGACGGGCAAATGCCCAGCTGAACAAGGCAGTGCGGGCACCACCAACATGGAGATAGCCGGTAGGGCTGGGAGCAAAACGGGTACGTACAGTCATGAGATCACTAGCCTGCGCCCTGCTGTCGAAGAAGCTGACATACTAGAACGCGATAATGGTTAAAACCAGCATTTTACCGTTTTAACATCCCGGGCGGATAGTTTCATAATGCCGGGCAGTCCGCCAAACTCCTGACTGATGCCTGCGTGATAGTATGGCGGAGCAAATAGACCACCCGATAAACGATCAAGCATGCAAGTCCAGTCTCCTCCATTTCTGCCGTTACCCGTACGCGATGGCATCGCCCCCAGCTATATCTGGATACCAGAAGGTCATTGGGACAATGTCTTCCGTTTTTTGCAAGATCATTTCCCTGATGTGGCTGCCCACACCTGGCAAGCACGCCTGGATAAACATGAGATCGTTGATCAACATGGCAAAGTCCTGCTTGCAGATAGCGCGGTCAAGCGCGGCATGTGTATTTACTACTATCGTGAAATCGAGAATGAAACGCCTATTCCGTATCATGAAGAAATCCTGTTCCAGGATGAACATTTGCTGGTAGTCGATAAACCGCACTTCTTGCCCGTCATTCCATCCGGTCGTTTTTTACAGGAGACTCTACTGGTCAGGCTGAAGAAAAATACTGGCTTGATGGATCTGACTCCGATACACAGGCTGGACAGAGAGACTGCAGGCGTCATGCTGTTTTCACACAATCCTGCCACCCGCGGGCAGTATCAATCAATGTTCCAGCGCAAAAACATGGCAAAGACTTATCTCGCAGTCGCAAAGCACCTGTCTGAACTGTCTTTCCCACTACGCCATTGCAGCCGCATGGAAGAAGCAGAAAAGTTCTTTGTCATGCGTGAGGTAAACGGTATCGCCAATTCCGAGACCTTGATAGATATCAAGGAAAGACGTGGAGAAAATAGCCTCTATCAACTGCAGCCTGTGACTGGTAGAAAACATCAATTGCGACTTCACATGAGCAGCCTGGGTGCACCTATTGTGAATGATGCCTTTTATCCGGTCGCCCTGCCCTGCAAGGCCGATGACTTTTCTGCACCATTGCAATTATTGGCAAAGTCCATCCGATTTGATGATCCACTCACTGGCCGAGAGCGATATTTCGAGAGTAGAAAATCATTGTAAGTAGCTGGCATAGTGGGCTACGCAGGCAAACGGGTTGACAGCAAGGCCCTAAAGCAGTAATATTGCGGTCTTCGGAGTGTAGCGCAGCCCGGTAGCGCACCTGCTTTGGGAGCAGGGGGTCCAAGGTTCGAATCCTTGTACTCCGACCAGATTCCAGGGATCGTCAGAGACGGTCCCTTTTATTTCGGAAGATTCAGATCTTGTTTTTTAAGACTTCATCAACTTAAATAATAAATGACAGACCAGTTTTTCGGAGTGTAGCGCAGCCCGGTAGCGCACCTGCTTTGGGAGCAGGGGGTCCAAGGTTCGAATCCTTGTACTCCGACCAAGTTAAAAAGGATCGTTGAATATTCAACGATCCTTTTTTCTTTTATGCTTCACATTTACATGAATTATTTGAAGCGAGCCAGTATGCGCAAATCATCACCTACCCGGCTGACCTCATGAAATTGCAAAGCCCTCGCCTCATCCACATGGTTCAATTCAGGCAAATTAAATAAACCAGCCCCACTACCCAAGAGCTTGGGTGCCAAATACATCAAGAGCTCGTTAATGCAATTTTGTCTGATCAATGCGCCGTTTAATGTTGCCCCGGCCTCGACGTGCAATTCGTTAATTTGCCTTCGCCCCAATTCCTGCATCAAGGCTGGCAAATCCACCTGCTGATTTTCATCGGACAAGCAGATCACTTCTGCGCCTGCATGCTCCAACTCAAGCTGCTTTCCTGCATCAGCTACAGCACATACAATCAGCGCACCACCTTGCAAAACCTTGGCTTGTGCAGAGATTCGCAACTGCGAATCTACGATGATTTTTTGCGGCTGACGTGGCGTGTCGACGCCTCGCACATTCAGCATGGGATCATCTGACAGCACCGTGCCTATGCCAGTCAAAATCGCATCTGCACGTGCGCGCCAAAGATGCCCATCCTGCCTTGCTGCTGGCCCGGTAATCCACTGGCTCTGCCCATTTGACAATGCTGTGATGCCGTCAAGACTACCAGCGACTTTCATTCTGACCCAGGGCATGCCAGTTTCCATGCGCTGAAAAAAACCTATATTCAATTCCCGCGCCTGCAAAGCCAAGTCAGGGAAGGCACCACACTCAACTTCGACACCTGCTTCCTGCAAGATACCTAAGCCACGACCGGCTACTTGCGGATTGGCGTCCTGCATGGCAGCAACCACGCGTGCGATACCAGCATCACGCAAACCATTTGCGCATGGTGGCGTGCGGCCAAAATGACTACAAGGTTCCAGCGTGACATAAGCAGTAGCGCCACGGACATCGTGGCCTTTTGTGGCGGCATCACGCAAGGCTTGCACCTCTGCATGCGCCTGCCCTACCGGCTGCGTCCAGCCCTGCCCCAGCACCTGACCCTCACGCACTATCACGCAACCCACCTTGGGGTTAGGTGAAGTTTCTATGGTGGCGCGCCTGACCAGCTCCAGCGCCTGCTGCATGTAAGCATAATCAGCCTGCTTATCCATACTCGCTTGCACCTCAGGTATTTTGTATGGTGATGGTCGGAAACTTGCTGGTCATATCCTTGGCTTTTTCAGCGACCTTGATTGCGACCTTACGGGCGATGTCTTTATACAAGCCAGCAATTTTCCCGTCAGGCTCAGCAACTACTGTCGGCGTACCAGAATCAGCTTGCTGGCGTATAGCCATTGTCAAAGGCAAGCCACCAAGGAAATCAACTCCAAAATCGGCACACATCTTCTGCCCGCCACCTTCACCGAAAATATGTTCCGCGTGACCACAGTTGGAGCAGATATGTATGCTCATGTTTTCGACGATGCCCAGGATAGGAATCCCAACTTTTTCAAACATTTTGAGACCCTTGCGCGCATCCAGCAAGGCGATATCTTGCGGTGTCGTTACGATGACAGCACCAGTGACAGGCACTTTTTGCGACAGCGTCAATTGCACGTCACCCGTACCTGGTGGCATATCGACGATCAGATAATCAAGGTCACGCCAGTTGGTTTGCCCCAGCAATTGCTGCATGGCCTGGGTCACGAGGGGGCCGCGCCAGACCATGGGTTCGTCAGGGTCAATCATGAAACCGATGGAAGACACTTGCAGACCGTGGTTTTCCAGTGGCTCCATGGTTTTGCCATCGACTGTTTCAGGACGGCCGGAGATACCCATTATCATAGGTTGCGAAGGGCCATAGATGTCGGCATCCAGGATACCGACAGCCGCACCTTCAGCAGCCAGGGCCAGGGCCAGATTGGCGGCGGTAGTCGATTTACCAACCCCGCCCTTGCCTGAGGCCACAGCAATTATATTCTTCACATTAGGCATGAGCTTGATACCAGGCTGCACGGCATGGGCAATGATTTTCGAACTCACATTAACTGTGGCCTTGCCTGCGCCTGGCAAGGTTGCAATGGCTGCCACAACGGCAGCGCGTATCATTTCAAATTGGCTTTTCGCCGGGTAACCCAGCTCGACGTCAAGGCTCACATCTACGCCTTCTATCTTGATATTTTTTACTGATTTAGTCGTTATCAGGTCTTTATTCGTGTTGGGGTCTGTTACTTTTGCCAACGCGGCTTTAATGTCATCAACTGTAATACTCATGCAATTCTCCATAGATATGCTGCAAGTCTAGCGCAATTTGTGCGTCTGGGCTGCAATACCCTTGCTGACAGGCTTGTTGTAAGTCAGCATCTTGAGAAGATACAAACTCCTTTGCCAAATAAAGTTCAAGCATAATAGCCCTGCGCTCATTTGTTTTTATAAGAAAATCAGGAGAAATTGATGCAAATCCAAGCAAAACTGCCGCCCCGCAAATTCCGCCTGCCATTATCTGTTTTGGGATTGCTCAGTTATTCACTAACTGCCCAGGCTGGCTTGCTGGTGGGGCATTTGACCGACAAGAACGGGCAAGCCATGAGCAATGCCGTTATGTTCGCAACACCATTGGATACGCCTTCACCTGCAAAAAAACCTGGTGAAACAAGCATTGTGTCGCAAGAAAATTATGCCTTTAGCCCTTTCCTGACCGTCATACGCAGTGGGACGCAGGTGCGTTTTCCCAACAAGGATAATCACGAGCATCACCTGAAATCATTTTCGCCAGCAAAGACCTTCGAGCTGCGCGTGAATAGCAAAAAAGAAGAACCAGCACCTGTCCTGTTTGACAAAGTGGGTGAAGTCGCCCTGGTCTGCCACTTTCACGACTGGATGCGCGGTTTTATCTATGTGGTTGATACACCGTATTTTTCCAAGACCGATGCGTCAGGCAGTGTGGCCCTGAATAATCTGCCCGCCGGCAAGTATGAAGTCAAAGCCTGGGCACCGAATATGTTTGGCGAACCGCTTGCACAAACTGTGCAAGTGGCAAATGACGGCCCAAGCAATGTCAAATTCCAGTTCAGCTTCGTACCTAAAGCACCACCTGCTCCGCGCAATCTGAACAAAAGTACAGCCACATTTGGTTATGACTAGCTTATGAGGTCTTAATGAGTGCCCGGCATGGTGCCAGGCACTCTCTCAGTTAGCTGGTTTGCATCTGCTGTTGAAAGGTCAGTACGATAAATTCTGCCGGATGCGTAAGCGCGACTGAAACTGTCACCTTCATCAGACCATCGAGTATGTCTTGCCCTGTCATGGTGCTGCCCAGCCCAACTCTGACACTATATGCCTCATCTGGCTTGCTGCCAGCCAGAGCACCCTCCTTCCATAGTGCATTCAAAAAACTGCTGATTGAGGCATTCACGCTAGCCCAGGTCAGGCTATCGTTGGCTTGAAACACACAGGATTGCAAAGCTGTTTTAATCGATTGCTCCAGCATGATCATGGTGCGTCTGACATTGATGTAACGCCAGTCATCGCTATTTCCCGCCAGGGTGCGCGCTCCCCAGACCAGCAAACCGTAGTTGGGAAAAGTGCGTATGGCATTCACAGCCATTCCATTCAAGGGCATATTTAAATCTGTCTGCTGCTGGTCAGTGACAGTCACCGCAGGGGAAAGGGCGTTGATGATGGTCGTATTGGCAGGTGCCTGAAACACACCAAAAGTATGATCAGTACGTGCATATACACCAGCCATGGCAGCAGCGGGTGGCAAAAGATTAACGCTGCCAACGATGTTGTTCATGCAGGATTGATACAACGGCGATAACGCCATCAGGCTTTGATGACGCTGACGCACTGCCACTGCGTCACCTGTTTGCGGCAACAAGGCTACGATGCTTATGTAAGCCTGTAGCTTTGTCGCGTTACCAGCAGCGTCGGCAGGAAATAAAGTGGCTGCTTCCGTATTCAAATCTGCTACCAGCAAAGGCAAGGTACCAGCTGAAACCCAGCTGTAATCGATGTCACTGATACTGACGATATTCGTATTCAGCCATGGATAATAACTGACGCCATATTTATTGAAATCATCACCCAGCCCGGCAATCCTGTAGAAGCCACCGTTGCCTGTGCCGCCAGTGACAGGGTCTTGCGCACTGCCATCTGCGGGTAAATAGCCATTGAGTACATCAAGTACGCACATGAGATGCTGCGCTTGTTCACAACTTTGCAAAGCCATTTGCGATACGCTGGCCCAGTCATCCAGGCTAAGTTGCACAGCATCGGGCATGACCAGCAAATCAGCTTCTGTACATGCAGCGGCAACAGCCAGCGCACTGGTATAAGCGTCCTTGCCAAAAGTACCCGCAGCAATTACATCGCCATAAGTACCAAGAGAAAGGATGTAGCAAACCCCACCACCATTATTGAAGAACAATTGCAAACCAAAATATAAACCGAAAGCCGGCGCAGCTTTATTGGCCCGATATGGTGGCATCGCCTGCGTATTGCTCACGTAGTCATACTCTATTTGTGGCGCAGCGCCGAAAATGCTGATGTATTCACTCAGCGATGAAATGGGTATGGGCTTACCCTCACCGTTGGCCTCTGCTGTATATCCAACAAAGACAGGGATGCCTGTAGGCACCGCCACCACAGCACTGGAAAAACCATCCACTTCAGTAGCATAGACACCTGGTGTTGCAAGTTGTTGAATCATGGTCGAGTACTCCGTAGTAGCCTGCTGCCATCTTTTAAAAAGACGATCCAGGTTCAGATAAAAATTTCACTTCTTCTGATGTCGATGCTCTTCCCAAAATTGCATTCCTGTGCGGGAAGCGGCCAAAGCGCTGGATGACTACGCGATGCTTGATGGCGAATTGATAAAAGCCTTCAAAAGTCTCGCGCTGTGCTTCAGGCACTTCCTGGCGCAAGGCATCAAACAAGGCCACAGCCCTGTCCTGGTCTGCCAGCGACTCTGAATGTTCCAGCGGCAGGTAAAAGAAAACTCTTTGGATAGGGCGCAACTGGCGGTCAGCCTGTGCCAGCAGACCCGCCTCACAATAAGCCCTGGCCTGCGCATCATAAGCGAAGGACTCGGGCGTGTTTCTATACATATTCCTGGGGAACTGGTCACACAGGATGATCAGTGCCAGCCTGCCTTCTGCTGTATTTTCCCAGCCTGCCAATTCCTTTTGCATTGCTTGTTCGGTTAAATTGGCGAAACCATCCCTGATGGCAGCATCCAGATCATCGCTCTTGGACCACCATAATCTGGTCTGGGACTGCGCGGTCTTGGCATCGTCGGGATCCATCCCAAACCAGAAATTTAATACTGCGTGCAAATCATCCATCAATGCCTCTCTTCTTTGATATCTTGTTAAAGTCTCATTCACAGCAATTTTATCTTTTATTAAGGAAATTTATAATTCTTTTATTTCTGTCTTGACTGAAATAAAGGAATTAACTACACTGTGCTCATGGAACTTACACCCGTCAAACAAAAATTTATCCTGCACTGGGGCGAAATGGGCACCTTATGGGGTGTTAACCGTACCGTGAGCCAAATTCATGCCCTGCTGTATATCGTTGGCTGCCCCATGCAGGCAGAAGAAATTGCAGACACATTGGGTGTAGCCAGATCGAATGTATCCAATTCGCTGAAAGAGCTGCAAAACTGGAAGCTGGTGAAACTCGCGCATGTCATGGGTGACCGCAGGGCACATTATGAAACTTCGCTTGATGTCTGGGAATTGTTTCGCACAGTAGTACGTGAGCGCAAGGAAAGAGAGTTCAATCCCACCATTACCACCTTGCAGCAATGCCTGGATAGCCCTGATCTGGATCAGGAAGACAAGGCCACACAGTTGCGCATAGCAGAAACCCTGGCACTGATGAAGACCGTCACCACCTGGACCGATGAAATGCTGCGACTGGAACCGAATACGCTGATGAAGCTCTTAAAGATGGGAGCGGCAGTACAAAAATTTGTGCGCGGGGATGACAAGCAATAAGCTTGCTGCAACAAGCTCTTCATCTGATTCGCACAAGAAAAAAATGCAAAGGCATTTTTTTTGAAGATACATTTCTGTTTTGACAGAAATGTCAGAAATAAAGTTAAACTGAGGAAGATTAAAATGAACGACTATCCACTCACCCTTCTGTATGATGCCTCGTGCCCTGTCTGCAAGCTGGAAATGGACAATTTGCGGGAGCGTGATCAATTGAATAAATTGAATTTCGTCGATGCCTCGGCACCTGGTTTTGATGCTGGTAAATACGGCGTCAACCTGGAAGAAGCAATGCGCGTCATCCATGGTGTCAAACCCGATGGCACGGTCGTCACTGGCGTAGAAACCATCCACCTTGCCTATCGCGCCGTGGGCCTGGGCTGGCTGACTGCGGCGAGCAATTTACCGATACTAAAACCTATCTGTAATTGGGGTTATGAGTATGTCGCCAAAAATCGTCACTGGGTTTCTGAAATATTTGCAGATGCGATCATTCGCATTGCCGCGAGACGCGCTGAAAAACGTAGCCGCGCCTGCAAACAAGGCAAATGTTCAATTAAATAAGTTTCATCATGAAAATTCTTATCTGTGGCGCACAAGGTTTTCTGGGGCGCCACATCAGCCAGGTTTTGCAGGATGCAGGACATGAAGTCTGTCATGGAGTGCGCAAACCAAAACTGCCCGAACGCCTGACTGATCCTGAAGAAATAGCGATCAATTATACGCAGGACATTGAGCCAGCCATCTGGGAAAAACGTCTGCGTCGCTTAGGGCAAATTGATGTCATCATCAATGCTGTAGGCATACTCAATGAAACGACAGAACTAAGTTTCGATGCCATCCATCGCGATGCACCTGCTGCCTTGTTTTACGCGGCATCCAGTTGCGGCGTTAAATCCATCATTCAAATATCTGCTTTGGGTGCTGTAAACGAAACCGAGCATCCGGAAGCCATGACAGGCTATATGCAAAGCAAGCGCGCGGCTGACAAGACGCTGATAGCTAGCGGCCTCTGTTATCTGATCATGCGCCCTTCCTTGGTCGTTGGCATTGATGGTGGCAGTAGCCAGCTATTCCGCAGCATGGCCAGCTTACCTGTGCTTGGTTTGCCAGGTCGTGGTGAACAGCAGGTACAACCCGTGCATGTAGAAGACTTGTGTGCAGCAATAGCTATCTGGCTAGCTGATGAAAACCGCAATAGCATGATTTTGAACACAGTAGGCCCGCAAGCCATTTCTTACCGGCGCATGCTGGAAATCTATCGCAAAGCCATGGGCATGCCAGCGCAATGCATGTTCTCTATCCCCATGCCTTTGATGCGCATGGCAGCCAGCGCGGCAAGGCTGTTGCCGCAAAATGTGCTGACGCCAGACAGTTTGCGCATGCTGGAGCAAGACAATGTTGCTGACGCCATCCCCTTTGCTGCGCATCTGAGCAGGCCAGCAAAATCGTATAAAAACTGGTTCGCAGACGTCCCAGCCCATATGCTCGCCAGCAGCGCGATTGCAGGCTGGAGCCTGCCACTGTTTCGCTATGTGTTGGCTCTGATCTGGCTTGTTACGGCAGCGTTATCATTTGGTCTCTACCCCATCTCTGGCAGCCTGGCCTTATTGCAGCCTCTCGGCCTTAGTGGTGCGCCTGCCATGTTCATGTTGATGGCAGCATCTGCCCTGGATTTATCCTTAGGGCTAGCGACGCTGTTCTGGCCCAAGCGTATTTTATGGTTGATGCAAATTGCCCTGATTGCTGGCTATAGCTGCATCATTGCGATCTTTTTACCTGAATATTATTTACATCCATTTGGCCCTGTCCTGAAAAATCTGCCAATACTGGCTTTACTTGCTTATTTATTTGCTCATCAAAGAGACACAAAATGAACACCTATCTCTTGCTTAAAACCCTGCATATCCTGTCTTCTGTCTTACTGGTTGGTACCGGCTTTGGCTCGGCGTTTTATATGTTTTTTACCAACCGCAGCAAGCAATTCAAGGCGCAAATTGTGGTTGCGCGACTGGTGGTTTTGGCTGACTGGTGTTTTACGACACCTGCCGTGATTATCCAGCCTCTGACAGGCTTTGCCATGGTACTTATGGCAGGCTGGCCCTTGAGCACCCCCTGGATCATGTGGTCTTTCGTCCTATACCTTTTTGCAGGTGCCTGCTGGCTGCCTGTGGTGTGGTTGCAAATTCGCATGAAAGCCATGCTGGAAATTGCCGATGCTAACAACACTACTGTGCTGCCAGAGCAGTACTGGCGCTATGCGAAGATATGGGAATGGCTGGGCTATCCAGCATTCATCGCCATGATAGGTGTGTACTTTTTGATGGTGAACAAGCCCAGTTTTTAAGAACCCGGATACAGCAAGCGCAGAATACTGCGCTTGCTTTATTAACTAAATGCCTTTTACCTGACGCGCCGCCTGCACCATCTCATGCACATCATTGGTCATAACGGCCAGGAAGCCCAGCAAGATCAGGTAATAGGCTGCATAGGTAAATCGTACCTGGGATGACATATTGTAGTAAGCCTTGTTCTCTTCAGCCTCTGGATCGTATTTCCAGGCGCGCCACAATTGTGGCCAGGCCAGAAAACCGATAATGATCAGCATGGGACTGGGGCGAAAATAAAACACAGCCAGCAAGATGGGAACGCCAACGAACCAGATACGAGGCGTCAGCACTGCGGTGATGCGTCCGCCATCAAAAGGCATCATGGGTATCATATTGAAGAGGTTTAAAAAGAAACCTGAATATGAAACCGCCAGGAGCAAGTCGCTATTGTAGTTACGGGCGAGGAAGTAACAAAGTATCGAAGCAACTGTTCCCGCCAAAGGACCGCCCATTCCTATATATGCTTCAGTCTCGGCATCATGGGGTTGATCTTTTATCTCAGTCCAGGCGCCCAGGAAAGGGATGAAAGTCGGCAAACCCGCGCGCAAGCCGCGCTGACGGGCCGCAATAAAATGGCCCAACTCATGGATAAACATGAGCAAGACAAATCCCACGGCATACCACCAACCAAATATCCAGGCGTAAAACACTACAGAAATAATCATGGTGCCGCCCGAGGTCAGCAACTTGCCAAATTTGACGCCAGAGAATAGCAGGAACAGCAACTTCAACATTTTTATTTATCCTTACCTGTACTTCTTATAGAACTACGCTTTCTTGTGACCAAACAACTTGGCCACCAAGGCGCCCAAGCCTACCACGGCAACCAGAGCCAGTTTGGCGAACTTGGCCAGGAAAGCGAAAATCAATGCAAACAAGCCCAGTTTCTTGGCGGCGACGCCGCCAATCAAGGCAGCAAGACCATACTCAGCTACTTTATCCGTGCTGACATTAAAATCGCTGTAACGTTTGCCGTCTGTAAATTCCAGATGCCCCAATAAATCTTTGGCGATGGCTTTTTGTTGCGGTAAATCATTGAGGGCTGTCACCAGATTCAAGCTGATATAGCCTTCGCGGCCAAGTGCATAGGTATTGTAGTTAACACCCTGGTTATCATTATTAGCCTGTTTGTCTTTGGTGATGGCCGACCAAACCAGTCTGTGCGTTGCAGCATCGTAGTTAGGCTTTTCTGCCCAGCCTACCAGTTGCATTTCAGGGATACCACGCTGAACACGTTCTTTATTGCCCTCTTCAGTACCTTCTCGCAAACTTTTCAGCAAATCGTCTGCATTCCAGTCTTTGGCGTCATCATCCTTGATATAGCCTGACTTTTCATACTCGGCCACAATCATCCAGTCACCCTGCTCTGGGAAAATTGCCCCGATCAGGCTCTCAATAGAAGAATTACCCATCGCACGCATGATGCGGCCAGCTGCGGGCATAGGGACAAAGAACTGACCAGCAGGCACTTTCAAGACAGCCTGATCGATCAATTTAATTTCTGCAGGGCCTGCCTGCATGACTTTCTTCGCTTCATCAAAGGCAGCTTTCATCTCAGCTTCAGTCGCGGCATTTTGCGCATAAGCAAAATGGCTAAAGGCTATCAAAAATAAGGCTGCTACCCACTTTAAAAACTGCTTAACGATCATATTCATTCCCTGTAAATTTATATTTTGATGAGCAATATGCCAGCCAGGCATTTGCTGATCATTTATTGTGCACAACTAATTTATGGATTTTTGTGAATTTATATACACTTTGTTTCCATTAAGTTAAGCATAATGCCTTGAAACATGGCCTAAATCAAATCCATACTTAAGTATTAGGCGCTAAAATAGCGTCCCCAGCTCAGGCTTCCCATTCAGATAAAAGTGCTTGCCGCCCTTACCAAAGAGCAAGCACTGGCAGAATCATGACCACCTTCGCAAGCGATACCAATACCAATACAGACAACTCAGCGTTGCACTTGCCTGCCGACACCATTGCAATGGCGGAGCAACATTTGCGCGACATCCTGCAGCTCGCGTTTGAGCACACGGATCAACATCAGGCAGTAGTCGTTTATGACCAGCGCTGCCCTCTGGCAGTCGCATTGACCAGCGCCTACCGCGCTTGCCTGCCCAATGCCCGCTTCATCGATTTTGATGCGGAGACACCTGAGTTTATTTTGTCAGCTTTAAATACCCTGCAAGCATCTGATCTGGCTGTGCTGGTTCAATCCACCAATTTTCGCCTCGAAGCCTACAGGCTGCGCGTGGAATTATTCAAGCGCGGCCTGAAAGTCATAGAGCATCCCCACCTTGCACGCATGGAAGGTGATGAAAACCTGTATTACATAGAGTCACTGGCTTACGATGCCAACTACTATCGCGGCACCGGCAATGCACTCAAACAAAAAATCGATAACGCCAGCCGTGGCGTCGTCGATAGTGGCGACGCAGAACTGATCTTCAGTGGTCGCTTTGAACCGGCCAAGCTCAATGTCGGTGACTATCGCCAGATGAACAATGTCGGTGGTCAATTTCCCATTGGTGAAGTATTCACAGAATCGGTAGCACTGGAAGATGTTTACGGAAAAATCCGCATTTTTGCCTTTGGCGATACGACATTTACCGTCAATCGCCCGGAACAGCCGATCACCCTGATCGTGGAAAAAGGCCAGGTTGTTGATACCATCAATTCCACGCCTGAATTTGATCAGGTGCTGGCCAATATACGGGCTGACGATAGCGTAGTCTGGGTGCGCGAACTAGGTTTTGGCATGAACAAGGCCTTTTCCAAGGATAAGACCGTGCGTGACATAGGCACCTATGAGCGCATGTGCGGCGTCCATTTATCCCTGGGCGCCAAGCATGGCAGCTATGCAAAACCGCATATCAAGCGAGGTGAAGGCCGCCATCATGTCGACGTCTTTGCCGTTACCGAAGCGGTAAAACTGGATGATGAAGTTGTCTACAGGAACGGTGCGTGGGTAGTTTGAGCATCATCCATTAGCAAAACAACACAAAACCCCCATTTCTATCACCCCGTATTTCCCCGGATCAGGGCATGGCGGCTCCAATCTGCGCTTTCGCTGTTAGAATAATGCCCTTGTCCGTTCATAAAAAGTGCATCAACCATGACCCGTAAGCTGTTTGTTACCACTGCCCTGCCGTACGCTAATGCGCCCTTCCACCTTGGTCACATCATGGAATACATCCAGGCTGACATTTGGGTAAGGCATCAGCGAATGTCGGGTCACGAGGTACATTTCGTCGGCGCGGATGATGCACATGGTGCACCTATCATGATTGCGGCTGAAAAAGCTGGCATCACACCACAGGCTTTTGTGGCGCAGATCGCTGCCGGACGTAAACAATACCTCGATGGTTTTCATATACAGTTTGATAACTGGCATTCAACCGATGGGGAAGAAAACCATCAGTTGTCGCAGGACATTTATCGCAAACTGAAAGCTGCTGGCTTTATCACCAGCAAAACCATAGAACAGTTCTTTGACCCGGTCAAAAACATGTTCCTGCCTGACCGTTACATCAAGGGTGAATGCCCTAAATGTGGTGCCAAGGACCAGTATGGCGATTCCTGTGAAGTCTGCAGCGCCGTGTATGCGCCGACAGAATTAGAGAACCCTTACTCTGTCCTGACCGGTGCGACACCGATCATGAAGTCATCTGAGCATTTCTTCTTTAAACTGTCTGATGAAAAATGCGTGGAATTCTTGCGTGGCTGGGCCTTGAAAGACAATCGCCTGCAATCCGAGGTGGCGAACAAATGCAAGGAATGGCTGGAAGGTGAAGGCGGCCTGGGTGACTGGGATATCAGCCGCGATGCGCCTTACTTTGGCATCGAGATTCCTGACCAACCGGGCAAGTACTTCTATGTCTGGCTGGATGCACCAGTTGGTTACCTGGCTTCGCTGAAAAATTACTTTGGCAAAACCGGTCGTGATTACGATGCTTTCATGGCTGACCCGACGACTGAGCAAATCCATTTCATCGGCAAGGACATCACTTATTTCCACACCCTGTTCTGGCCAGCGATGCTGAAGTTCTCTGGTTATAAAACACCGGACAATGTGTATGCCCATGGTTTTGTGACGGTATCTGGCGAAAAAATGTCCAAGTCACGTGGTACTGGTATTTCGCCGCTACGCTATCTGGAAATCGGCATGAACCCTGAATGGCTGCGTTATTATTTCGCCGCCAAGCTCAATGCCAAGGTCGAAGACCTGGATATGAATCCGGAAGACTTCGTCGCGCGTGTCAATTCTGACCTGATCGGTAAATACATCAACATCGCCAGCCGTGCTGCCGGTTTTATGCATAAGCACTTTGACGGACGCATCAGCGATCTCGTACGTGGCAATCTACTAGAAGGCTCAAAACCGATCGCAGAATACTATGACACCGTGCTCAAAGGATTAAGGGATTCAGGTCCTCAAATCGCGAATGCATTTGAGTCTAGGGAATACGGTTTGGCGATCCGCATTATCATGAAACATGCTGATGCCATCAATGAATTCTGGGACAAAGCAAAACCTTGGGAGCTTTCCAAGAAATACTCGGATCCAGTGCATCCTTCGGATCCAGAGTGGCTGCATAGAGTTTGCTCTGTTGTTATTGAGTGCTTTAGGCTACTGACTCTCTATTTGAAGCCAATACTACCCTCACTAGCAACCGAGGCAGAAAAATTCTTATGCGTTCAACCAATGAAGTATTCAGATATTTTATTGGCGCTTACACCTGGCCATCAAATTGGTGCATATACACATTTGATGCAACGTGTTGATCTGAAGATCTTTGATCAATTGTTCGATGCTCCGACTCCTGTATCTGTCACAACTACTGATACCACCCAGGCCGCAATATCCGTAACAACTGACATCGAACCACTGGCCGAAGAAATCAAAATTGATGACTTTGCCAAAGTCGATCTGCGCATTGCCAAGATCGTCAATTGCGAACATGTAGAGGGTTCAGACAAGCTCTTGCGCCTGACTCTGGATGTAGGCGAAGGCCGTACCCGCAATGTGTTCTCCGGCATCAAGTCTGCTTACCAGCCAGAACAACTAATTGGTAAATTCACTGTCATGGTAGCTAACCTGGCGCCGCGCAAGATGAAGTTTGGCATGTCAGAAGGCATGGTATTGGCTGCATCGGCTGCTGATGAAAAAACCAATCCAGGTTTGTACATACTGGAAGCCTGGCCTGGTGCGCTGCCTGGTATGCGTGTCCGTTAATATCTTGCCTGATTTATGAATATTGTTGTTCGTGAAGCTGCCATAGAAGATGCGCAACTCATCGCGCATCTGACTCGTGCTTGCTGGACTGACAAAGTGGCTGCCACCTCCAGCGGCCATCATGAAAGCAGTGAGCGCGTCTGCAATGATTTAATGCAGGGCGGCGGCTTTATTTTGCTGCTGGATGATGAACCAGTAGGTTCTGTACGCTGGCTACCACTGGATACAGAAAATAATTGTTGGGAAATGCTGCGCATGGGTGTGCTGCCCGCTTTTCGCGGTTCGACCCTGTCCCAGCATTTGCTGGAAGCCGTCATCCATGCAGCACAGACTTCAGGTGTTGAAGAGCTGCGTCTGGGCGTACGCAGTGACCAGCCCCGCTTGCTGGACTTGTATGCAGCCTTTGAGTTTGAGCTCGCGCCTGAACTCGAGTATTCCCACGCCAATCCAAATGAGCCTGCCCCGCATGTCATGCGCCGTTTCTTAAGAAATTAGAGAAATCGGCATACTTGCTCATATCTAATATATTTTAGGTATACTCTCTCCCAGTTTTGCGAATGCAAGCATATGCTGACATATTAACAATGCACTCAAGCTTCGCCAGCATTTATGCCATTCTTGCAATACACTTGTTCTCACTCTTTGTTGATCCTGCTTTGGAAACTCGTCCATGAACAGCCCTGTTAGCCCTTCCGCAGTCACCTCTCCTATCCCTGCCCGTCTTGTCCAATTACGTGCTGCCATGCAGGCTCAGGGGCTGGATGCCTATATTATTCCATCGTCCGACCCACATCTGTCTGAGTACTTGCCTGACCGTTGGCAGGGCCGTAGTTATTTTTCAGGCTTTACCGGCTCGGTGGGCACTCTGATTGTTACTGCTGATTTTGCGGGTCTGTGGGTAGACAGCCGCTACTGGAGTTCGGCAGAAACTGAGCTGGCACCCACTGACATCAAGATGATGAAAATAGCCTCTGCCGCAGCTACCCTGTACATAGACTGGCTGGCTGGCAATCTGCAAGCTGGCCAAACGGTGGGCGTGGATGGCGCAGTATTGGGGCTGGCAACTGCGAGGGCGCTGGAACAGGCTTTGCAAAGCAAAGGCATCAAACTCAATACCAGCCATGATCTTTTGGATAAGGTGTGGAGCGAGCGCCCAAGTTTGCCGCAGGCGGCCATCTATGAACATGCAGCACCTTATGCCGTAGTTGCCCGCGCTGACAAACTGGCAATGATACGTGAGCAAATGCACAGCAAAAATGCAGATTGGCATTTTGTTTCGACAGTCGATGACCTTGCCTGGATTTTCAATTTGCGTGGTGCCGATGTCAGCTATAACCCGGTATTTGTTGGTCATGCCTTGATCAGTCAGACTGAGGCAAAGCTGTTTGTATCCGCTGGCAAAATCCCGGCAGAACTGGCAGCAATATTGGCAAAAGATGGTGTCAGCCTGGCGGACTATAGCGAAGCCGCTGCTGCATTGGCCGCCCTGCCAGCAGATAGCAGCATCATGATAGACCCACGCAGGGTTACTTATGGCTTCCGCCAGAGCATACCAGCAACTGTCAAAATCATCGAAGCCATCAACCCATCGGTATTTGCCAAATCCCGCAAAACCGCAGAAGAAGCGCAATTTGTCCGTGAAGCCATGGAACAGGATGGCGCAGCCCTGTGTGAATTCTTTAGCTGGCTGGAGAGCGCACTGGGCAAGCAACGCATTACCGAGTTGACCATTGATGAAGAAATCTGCGCTGCCCGTGCACGTCAGCCGCACTTTGTCTCACCCAGCTTTAATACTATCGCTGGCTTCAATGCCAACGGTGCCATGCCTCATTACCGCGCCACCCAGGAATCACATTCAGTCATCGAAGGGGATGGCCTGCTGTTGATTGACTCTGGTGGTCAATACCTGAATGGCACGACGGATATCACCCGCGTCGTTCCCGTAGGCCAGGTATCAGAAGCACAAAAACGCGACTTCACCCTGGTCTTGAAGGGCATGATCAATCTCTCGCAAATACGTTACCCACGCGGCACATTGTCACCTATGCTCGATACCATAGCCCGGGCCCCTATCTGGGCCGATGGCATCAATTATGGCCATGGTACCGGTCATGGCGTTGGCTATTTCCTGAATGTGCATGAGGGTCCGCAAAGCATATCCAGCACCATGGCTGAAGCCCATATGGCGATGGAGCCTGGCATGATTACCTCTAATGAGCCAGGCATTTACCGTCCTGGCAAATGGGGCGTAAGGATAGAAAACCTGCTGCTGACCGTGCCTGCCATGCAAACCGAATTTGGTGAGTACCTGGAATTTGAAACCCTGACGCTTTGCCCTATAGACACACGCTGCATCACGGTAGAGCTATTGCGTGAAGATGAAGTCAAATGGCTCAATGATTACCATGCCATAGTCTTGCAACGCCTGTCACCCCGTGTCAGTGGCGCTGCGCTGGAATGGTTAAAGGAAAGAACCAAGGCTTTGCTACGCTCAGCCAGTTGATTGACTGACAGTCTTGCTTGCCCATCGTCCCAGCGATGGGTGATCATCAATTTCAATGTCAAGAGGCAAGCGATGGATGAGAATAAGCTTTTGCAGGGCAGGAATTCCCATCGCATGGATTTGACTGGTTCACATTTCAGTGAAGTGCAAAACGCGGTAGTAATTTCCGTGGCGTTGATATGGACGGCCGCCGATTCGCAGATATATCATTCAAGGACATGCTCATAGAGAGCAGTGAACTGAGCGGCATGAAGATCAATGTAGGAAAGCAAGAAAAAATAATCCTGTAGGTGGCAGGGTGAAGTATATCCCCTGCCAGATTTATTTCTTTGCAGCGTCAGCCAGCACTTTCAAACGCTGAATGGCATTCTGGTTTTGCGGGTTTAGCTCTAAGGATTTTTGATAGCTGCTGCCCGCAAGTTCATACATGCCAACTGCCTCATATGCCTCTGCAAGGCTATCGTAGGCATTTGCACTTTTTGGATATAGATAGACACTTAGCTTGAACAATTCCAGTACCGATCGCGTCTTATCAGTTTTCAATCTGGAATAGGCCCATTCATTCAAGACTTCCTCACGCAAAAAAAAGTCAGCATCTTTCGCTTTCAAAGCTTGGTAGATAGCATTCGCCTGATCATAGCCAGCTTTCTCTACTGCTTGAACAAAGGTGATCGGCATTTTCAATTGCAGCAAACGAAACTCGCTATTGATGATCTTGCTGCCTATGTCACCCACTTCCGTGGTTGCGTTGGATAACACAACGACGCCTTTTCCTGCCTTTCTGTCAAAACCAATATAGCTGCGGTAACCACCAGTGCCACCAGTATGAGAGGTAATCTCGCTCCCATATTTATTGCCACCACCCCACGCCAATCTGACTGGTTTGCCTGGTTCCCGTGGCTCCAATGGCTCTTGCATTTTATTGACAACAGCTTGCACGGAGCTTTCTTGCTCACCCATATTGGCTGCAAGGAATTTGAGCATATCATTCATGGATGAACGCAAGCCACCTGCCCCGTTAAATACTCCCAGATCCCAATTGGAAGTAAGTGTCAGTTTTGCTTCGCTAGCAAACTCGTCAGTCACTACGTAGGGGCTGGCCAGGTGTTTCTTCATGTCAGCAGTCAGATTGATACCTGTGTTCTGCATCTTCAAAGGCATGAGAATGCGGCTTCTCACCAAAGTTTCATAGTCAGAACCAGCCCTCAAACTCAGCGCATGACCCAACAAACCTGCACCCAGGTTCGAGTATTCCGGCTTGGAACCTATATCGCGCGGCAATTGATAGGTGGACAAAAATTGATATAACAAATCCTGGGTATAGTCGATGTAAGGATTTTTCGGATCTTTTGGTGCAAAATTGCCTGGCATTCTAGGCAAACCAGAAACATGCGTAGAGAGATCGCGCAGGCTAATTTGCTTGCCAGCACGCCTGGGGACGGTTACTGACGTTGGCAAATATTTTTCCACCGGTTCATTTAATCCGACTTCACCTTTTTCTGCCATATCCATCAAGATGAGACCCGTGAAAACCTTGGTAATGGAGCCTATTTCAAACACGGTATCAGCGTCTGCCAAAGTACGGAATTGCAAGTTGGCATAGCCATGACTGATAACCCTGCTGCCTTGCTTATCTATGATGCCGACGACAATACTGGCACCCATTTTTTCCTGATCTATGCGCTGCTTGAGGATAGTCAATATTTCCGCGTCATTGAGTGCAGCAGCAGCCTGCGCATTGGAAACACAAAGAGTCAGGGCAATGATGCTTAATTTAAACGCGCTACGCAGGGCTTCATGTTTCAATTTTATCTTTCTCCAGGATATGACAAGGCAATACGAATGACAGCATTCAGCTTATTTAAAGAAGGACACGCCAATAATCATTTATACAGCATGAAATATGCCAATAGCTAAGCCTTTGATTACGTACAGGATATTTATTGCTACCCTTGTCCGCTATCATCTGGCGGACAAACGCGGACAATGGGCGGACAAAAATTGAACGCTGAGGGAAAAATAGGGAGAGCAAGATTATTCTGCAACTTCTGGCCCTGCAATAAAATTATGCGCTGACTACCGACCCCGGAAACTGCACACAAAATTTACTGCCCACATTCGGTGTAGATTCAATCAGCAAATTAGCCTTGTGCCTGAGCAGCACATGCTTGACGATGGCCAGGCCCAGACCGGTGCCTTGGGTTTCGCGGGAACGGCTTTTATCGACGCGGTAAAAGCGTTCAGTCAGACGTGAGATATGTTCAGCGCTAATGCCAATACCATCATCCTGTACGGCAAATTTGGGGCCATTTGCGGTATCTATCCAGCTAATTTTGATGTTGCCGTTTTCTGGTGTGTAACGGATCGCATTCGTCACCAGATTGGTCAGGGCGCTACGTATCTCATCATTGCTGCCGCGGATATCCGGGCCTGTACATTCCAGCGTAATTTTGTGTTTGCCAGCAGACAGGGCATGCGCCTCCTGCATTATCTGATCCAGCAGACCTTGCATACTGATGCGTTCTGGGCGTGGTGGATAATCTACCGATTCCAGCCTGGTCAGGGTCAACATGTCTTCTACCAGGCGCTGCATGCGCTCACCCTGCTCGGTCATTAGTTTAAGATGCATATTGCGAGTGTGATTATCCAGATCACTTTGCATGGAGGCGATTTCCAGGAAACCGTTGATCACGGTCAGCGGTGTGCGCAATTCGTGCGAGGCATTGGCAATAAAGTCGCGCCGCATCATGTCTATGCGCTCGGATTCGGTGACATCATGTGTCACCAGAATCTGGCGGCGGTTTTCAAATGGAATGATATGAGCAATCAGCTTGCGGTCACGGAAAGACAGCGTCAAGGGCGTCTCGTAGCGCCCCAGGATAATGTAATCCATGAATTCAGGGCTGCGTACCAGATTGGTCACACGCATGCCCTTGTCCTGTGCATGGCTCAAGCCCAGATGACTTTCGGCTGCAGGATTACACCACTCCAGAAACAAAACGTCATCCATGATGACCACACCGTCTGGCAACAGTGTCATGGCCTGGCGAAAACGTGCCAGCCATTCTGCCAGCTCAGCCTGATTTTTCTCATCACCACGACGCAATTTATACAGACGTGAAAAAATATCAGTCCAGGCCCCCCAACCATCCGGCAAGCGTGAACTACTTGGATGGTCTAGCCAGTCAGCAAGGCGCTGCAAGTAAAACAACTGTACGCAAAACAGAGCGACCATACCAAATAGCCCCAACACCAATCCTGTTACCGCCCCCCACAAATAGATAGCGCATGCCGTTCCCAGAAAGACCAGGAGGATGCGGACAAATGCAGAAATCCAGAAAATAAGGCGTGGAGACATGATGGGTCCTGAATATTGCTTGGAATGTGATGATGATATATGGTTTGAACTGATATCAGTGATCAGTTTCACGCTACCCCATTCCCATTTTGAAATGAGGTAGCGACACAAGCGCTGGCCGTGACGTTTGCATCAACTGCGCGTTTGCTGAATTATTTTTCAGAAAGCATGTAGCCAACGCTACGTACAGTCTTGATCAGGGATTCCGCATTCTTCAAGACTTTGCGCAAACGCAGGACATGGACGTCCACCGTTCGCTCTTCGATGACGACGTGATCGCCCCAAACTTTATCAAGCAACTGGCTGCGTGAAAACACACGCTCAGGATGAGCCATGAAAAATTTCAGCAACTTGTATTCGGCGTGACCGATATCGACCTTGTTGTCCTCTATCTTGACTGTGCAACTGACAGGATCAAGCACAACAGGACCTGCTGTCAGGGCAGTCTGTGCATGTTCAGGGCTCTTGCGGCGCAGCAGGGCCTTGATCCTGGCTGTCAATTCACGCGGCGAGAACGGCTTGGTAACATAATCATCGGCGCCATGGTCAAGGCCGGCGATCTTGTCTTCTTCCATGCTTTTTGCGGTCAGCATGATCACCGGGATTTCATTGAACTGGCGGTCTGAGCGTATCTTGGACAAAAGACGCAAACCACTCTGATCTGGCAACATCCAGTCCAGCAAAATCAATTGCGGCGTGCGGCGCTGCAAATATTCCCAAGCTTCAGCAGTTGTATTGACGGCAAAAGTGTTCCAGCCTGCCGCACGCAGGGAAAAACTGACCAGTTCTACGATTGCCGGTTCATCCTCGACGATGAGTATTGTTGTGTCTGTAGCCATCATCAATAATTAACTCAGTTTTTCCTGCTTGGTCGCTACATAATCCGAATGGCGGATATCCTTGCCCTCTACGATATAAATCGTATGTTCGGCAATATTCTTGGCATGGTCCCCAATACGCTCGATTGCCTTGGCCACCCACAGCGCATCCAGGGACGATGATATCGTGCTTGGGTCTTCCATCATGAAGGTAATCAGATTGCGCATGATAGAGCGGAAATCATTGTCGATCAGCGCATCCTGGGCAATCAACTGCACTGCCTTGTCGCCATCAAGACGGGCAAAGGCATCCAGCGATTGATGCAACATATCTGCCACACTGCTGGCAAGCACACGCACAGTTTCATAGCCGCTGAACATGGGCACACCACGTCTGGTGCTTGCAGCATCCCTTGAAATACGCGCGATTTTGGTTGATTCATCGCCTATGCGTTCAAGATCAGTGATGACCTTGCCAGTCGCCATGACGGTACGCAAGTCATTCGCTGCTGGCTGGCGCTTGACGATAAGGTGGCTGCACATATCGTCCAGCGCCACTTCGAGGCGATTGACTTCCAGATCAGATTGAATCACGGCTTCTGCCTGTTCAGCATTACCGGTACGGAAGCATGACATGGCATCATGAAAATGGCTTTCTACCAAGCCCCCCATTAACAAGACCTTGGAGCGTATTGTCTCCAGGTCCATATCATATTGTTTTGAAGAGTGTTCGCCTGTCACAGGTTTCTCCTGAATTCGCAATTGCAAAATGTAAACGTCGCTGCTTTATAAAGCTTCACTTAAGCAGCATTGCTTGTCCACGCATTTGCATGGACAAGCAAGCGCAAATGTGCGTCGTTTGTTAGCCGAAACGGCCAGTAATGTAGTCTTGAGTTTCTTTCTTCACGGGGTTCATGAAGATATGATCAGTCTCGCCAAATTCGACCAGCTCGCCCAGATACATATAGGCAGTATAGTCAGAGCAACGCGCTGCCTGCTGCATGTTATGGGTCACGATGGCGATGGTGTATTCCTCTTTCAGCTCATTGATCAATTCTTCAATCTTGACTGTAGAGATAGGATCTAGTGCTGAGGTTGGCTCATCCAGCAGCAAGATTTCAGGTTTTACTGATACGGCACGGGCGATGCACAGTCGTTGTTGCTGACCGCCAGATAGGCTCAAGCCACTCTTGCTGAGTTTATCTTTCACTTCTGTCCAGATCGCCGCTTTTTTCAATGCCCATTCAACACGCTCATCCATCTCGCCCTTGGACAGGTTCTCGTATAAACGAACGCCGAAAGCAATATTGTCATATACCGACATAGGGAAAGGAGTCGGCTTCTGGAAGACCATGCCTACACGGGCGCGCAGCAGGTTAATATCCTGATCTGCATCGAGGATGTTTTTGCCGTTGTAAATGATGCTGCCTTCCGCACGCTGACCGGGATACAGATCGTACATGCGGTTCAGGGTGCGCAACAAAGTCGACTTACCACAACCGGATGGACCGATGAAAGCTGTGACTTTTTTATCGTAAATATTCAGATTGATATCGCGCAGGCTACGTGTTGTCCCGTAAAAGAAATTCAGCCCGCCGATTTCGATTGCTTTTTTCTGTTGATTGTCTTGTAGAGTAGTCATATCGAGGTCAGTATTAATGCTGTGTTTTTTGGTTAAACAAAGTACGCGATAAAATATTCAAACCGAGAACGCTGAAGGTGATCAGCAATGCGCCACCCCAGGCCAGTTCACGCCAGTTGTCGTACGGGCTCATGGCGAACTGATAAATCACGACTGGCAAGTTAGCCATCGGTTGATTCATATTGCTGCTGAAGAACTGATTATTCAAGGCGGTGAACAATAAAGGCGCCGTTTCACCAGAAATACGTGCAACTGCCAGCAAGATACCAGTGACGACACCAGCTTTGACAGCGCGCAAGCGTATCATCAAGGCTACCTTCCAGCGTGGCGCACCAAGAGCAAAAGCGGCTTCGCGCAAACTGGCAGGCACCAGGCCCAGCATATTATCAGTGGTACGGACGACCACAGGTATAGCGATGAGTGAAATGGCGATACTGCCAGCCCAACCAGAGAAGTGTTTGACGTTGGCCACATAAATCGCATACACGAACAAACCAACAACGATGGATGGGGCCGACAACATGATGTCTGTCACAAAACGGGTAACGCCCCCAAACCAGCTCTTGTCGCCATATTCAGCCAGATAGATACCAGCCAGTATGCCTATAGGCGTAGAGATCAATGTGGCAATGCCCACCATGGCAAAGCTGCCGAAAATGGCATTCATCAAACCACCGCCATCACTACCTGGTGCCGGTGTAGATTCTGTGAACATGGCAAGATTGACTGCTGAAGAACCCTTCATCAACAACGTGAGCAAGATCCACATCAAAAAGAACACGCCCAGCGCCATAGCAATAGAAGACAGAGTGATACCTATCTTGTGCATCAACAAACGCTTGCGATACACCGGATTACTGGCAGATTGCATTGTAGAATTTTGCATTATTTTGCTCCTTCTTTACGTGCCAGACCCAGCAACATTAGCTTAGCTGCAGACAAGACGACGAAAGTAATGACGAACAGTATCAACCCAAGCAGGAACAGTGATGATGTATGCAGTGGTGATTCAGCTTCGGCAAATTCATTGGCCAGTGTAGAAGCGATACTGTTACCAGCAGCAAACAGCGACCAGGACAAGTGATGGGAATTACCAATCACGAAAGTAATCGCCATGGTTTCACCAAGTGCACGACCCAAGCCCAGCATGACGCCGCCGACCACACCAATTTTGGTGTATGGCAAAACAATTTTGCGCACTACTTCCCACTTGGTGCAACCCAGTCCATAGGCGGACTCTTTCAGGACGGGAGGCACGACTTCAAACACATCACGCATCACTGAAGCAATGAAAGGGATAATCATGATGGCCAGAATTACACCAGCAGCCAGAATACCCATGCCTATCTTGGGACCAGAGAACAGGGCACCGATCACTGGCAGCTTGCCCAGTGTCGCGGCCAATGCAGGTTGCACATATTGCGAGAACAGCGGAGCAAATACGAACAAACCCCACATGCCATAAATAATACTCGGCACACCTGCCAGCAGTTCAATTGCCGTACCCAATGGGCGTTTGAGCCAGTTTGGGCAAATTTCGGTAAGGAACAAGGCAATCCCAAAACTGACAGGAAACGCAATCAGCAAAGCGATGACAGATGTCACCAGAGTACCAACGATAGCTATCGTACCACCGAATTTGTCATTAACCGGATCCCACTCTATGGTCCAGATGAATGGCAAACCAAATTCCTTCATGGCCGGAATGGCACGCAGGAACAAAGAAATAATGATACCAACCAACACCACCAGCACAAGGGCGGCGAAAGTGAAGGTCAGCTTATGAAAAAAGAAATCTTGCCAACGCTGGCGACGCATCACCATTGCCATTTTCACAGGATCGATTTGATCGACCTTTTGCGACATTGAAGTTGCAGCAGGAGGGATTGCAGTTGGTGCAGTCATGTTGACGGAGGACATTTGGGTAGTCATGGGTGTCTTTTCCACCGGAAGGTAATCCGGACTTAACCGGATTACCTCGTTCTGTTTAGTTCAGCTTCTGAACAGGTTGAAACTATTTATTACCAGATCGCCTTGCCGGATGCGTCTTTGATTTTTGCTTTCCAGCCGTCGTCGATCAATTTGACAACAGGTGCTGGCATGGCGACATAATCCAGCTCAGTAGCCATGGCGCCACCATTCTTGAATGCCCAGTCAAAGAACTTCAACACTTCTTTGCCTTTTGCAGCATCGGCTTGCGATTTATGCATAATGATGAAAGAAGCACCAGTGATAGGCCAGGAAGCTTTACCAGGCTGGTTAGTCAAGACCAGGTACATGCCTGGCGCTTTACTCCAGTCAGCGCCTGCAGCAGCGGCCTTGAAGTTTTCGTCATCTGGCGCAGCGAACTGTCCATCAGAATTTTTCAACAAGGTGTGAGTCATCTTGTTTTTCTTTACATAGGCGTATTCCACATAACCTATGGAATTTCTAATTTGCCTGACGCTGGAAGCTACGCCTTCATTACCTTTACCACCCACACCGACTGGCCATTTGACCGCAGTGGCAGAACCAACTACTGTTTTGAAGTCAGCATTGACTTTGCTCAGATAGTCAGTCCACAAGAATGTAGTACCAGAACCGTCAGAGCGATGTACTACCGTAATGTCTTCTGCTGGCAATTTCAAACCGGCATTGATGGCTGCGATTTCTGGCGCATTCCATTTAGTGATCTTGCCCATATAGATGCCTGCCAATACGTCACCTGTCATCTTCATTGTGCCAGGAGCGATACCTTCCAGATTGACGACAGGAACCACACCGCCGATGATGGCTGGAAATTGCACCAGACCTTCAGCATCCAGTTCTTCGAGCTTCAAAGGGCTGTCCGAAGCGCCGAAGTCTACTGTTTTTGCCTTGATTTGCTTGACACCACCACCGGAACCAATGGATTGATAGTTCAGACCGTTGCCAGTAGCTTTTTTATAAGCTTCTGCCCATTTTGCATAAATTGGATATGGGAAAGTCGCACCAGCACCAGTAATGTCGGCAGCGTGAGCAGCGCCAAATGTGACAGCGACGCCAATTGCAGCGATAAGAGTTTTGACAACACGTTTGATTTGCATGTTCACCTCAGAGTTAAATAACAGTATTCAGTACTACGAGGCGCACTGTACAAGCCAAATATGACAAGATTATGACTTAAAATAAAACCCATGAAATAATTAACCTTATTATCATTTTTATGTCATAAACTTGTCATGCGAACAGTCTAAACTATCCGCGTATATATATGACAGCCTTTATGACATGCAAAAAATTATGCCAAATCAGGATGTACCCTCTTCTGCAACTACGTTGGAAGAAATGAAACAGACTCCCAACACTGAAATCAAGACGGCAACCATGCCAGTCAAAACTGCAGCGCCAGAATTGTCACGCTCTGTGATTTTTCTGGACAGGGAAATGTCACAAATCGCCTTCAACTGGCGTGTACTTGCTCAGGCGGAAGACCGCAGCATCCCCTTACTGGAGCGCTTGAAGTATTTGTGTATCGTTGGCAGTAATCTGGATGAGTTCTTTGAAGTCAGGGTCGCGAGCCTGTTGGCGCAAAACACGATAGACGGCGAACTGGTACAACATCCGACTTTTCAGGCCATGCTCAAGCGGGTCAGCGATGAATGTCATCAACTAGCAAAAAGACAATATGAATTGCTGAATCAGGAGATCCTGCCGCAGCTATCCAAAAAAGGCATACACCTGTTACGCCATTCAGAGCGCAATGAAGCCCAGCGCGCCTGGGTAAAGTCTTATTTCGAGAGGGAAGTCAGGCCCCTGCTGACACCCATAGGGCTGGATCCGGCCCATCCGTTCCCTCAAGTCGTCAACAAGAGTTTGAATTTCATCGTTTCGCTGGCAGGCAAGGATGCTTTCGGTCGCGGCACGGCCATCGCCATCGTCAAAGCCCCACGCGTTTTGCCACGCATCATACGTTTGCCGGATGAACTTTCCAATAACGGCATGGCCTTTTGTCTGCTGTCTTCTGTTATTCACTCGCATATAGAAGATTTATTTAATGGCCGTGAAGTCATCAACTATTCACAGTTCCGCGTCACCCGCGACAGTGATTTGTGGGTTGATGAAGAAGAAGTCAAGAATCTGCGCCAAGCTTTGCAGGGTGAATTGCAAACCCGTCAGTTTGGTGCTGCCGTGCGTCTGGAAGTGGCAAAAAATTGCCCCGAGAATCTATCCCGCTTCCTGCTCGAACAATTCTCCCTCGACAATGACCGCCTGTATCCAGTCGATGGCCCGGTAAACATGGTCAGGCTGGGTGAACTGGTAGACCATGTCAAACAGCCTAATTTGCGCTTCCCGCCCTTCTCAGCCAAAGCGATAGGCAAATACGCGCATGCCGACATTTTTACTTTGCTGCGCAAACAAGACATACTCTTGCATCACCCTTTCCAGCCTTTCCAGACCGTCATTGATTTCATACGCTCGGCATCGCAAGATCCTAGCGTCGTCGCTATCAAGCAGACTATCTACCGAACCGGCATGAATTCCGATTTGATGGAATCCTTGATCACGGCAGCCAGGCTGGGCAAGGAAGTCACCGTCATCGTCGAGCTGATGGCGCGTTTTGATGAAGAAGCGAATATCAACTGGGCCGACAAATTGCAACGTGCCGGTGCACAGGTAGTGTATGGCGTGGTCGGCCTGAAAACCCATGCCAAACTGGCACTGGTGATTCGCCGCGAAGAAGGTGGCACTCTGCGCCACTATGCCCATCTGGGCACTGGCAATTATCATCCTTCGACTACACGCTTTTATACTGACTTTGGCTTGTTGACTGCCCACCCAGGCATGGCTGCGGAAGTGAATGAAGTATTCATTCACCTGACTGGTTTGACCAAACCCAAGAAACTCGAATATCTGTGGCTGGCACCATTTGCCCTGCAACCGCAAATCATCAAGGCCATACGCAATGAAGCACGCATAGCGCGTGAAGGGCGCCCTGCCCGCATCATCGCGAAAATGAATGCTCTGCTGGATGAATCCGTCATTCGTGCCCTGTACGCGGCATCGGCAGATGGCGTCAAGATAGACCTGATCATACGCGGTGCCTGCGCCTTGCGTCCTGGGGTACCTGGCTTGTCAGAAAACATCAAGGTACGATCCATCATAGGCCGCTTCCTTGAGCATAGCCGTATCTATTACTTCCGTAATGACCTGGCGCATGATGTGTATCTGGCCAGTGCTGACTGGATGAACCGCAACCTGTTCCGCCGCATTGAAGTGGCTTTCCCGGTGCTGGAGAAATCTTTGAAGAAGCGCGTCATTTCCGAGGGTCTGGAACCCTATCTGAAAGACAATGTGAATGCATGGACGCTGGATTCAGACGGTCGTTACGAGCGCAAGAAAGCCAGAGCAAAGCAAGTGCAATTCTGTGCCCAGCAACACTTGATGCAAACTTTGGGTTCGCTATCTGATACGGATAATTAATAATGGATCTCATTCTCTGGCGTCATGCAGAAGCAGAGCCGGCGACGGCAGAACTGACTGATGAATTCAGAAAACTGACCGGCAAAGGAAATAAGCAGGCAAGTAAAATTGCTTACTGGCTGGATAGCACACTGCCTGAAACATGCAGGATACTGGCGAGCCCGACCATACGCACCAGGGACACGGCGGAAGCACTGATAGCCTGCGGCAGGAAGTATAAGATCATGCCTGAACTGGGGCCAGCGGCCACAGTCAGCGATGTATTGACTGCCGCAAACTGGCCAAATAGCCGAGAACCGGTACTTATCATCGGCCATCAGCCTTACCTTGGACAAGTAGCTGCCGAGCTTCTAGGACATCCCTTGCAAGAGTATGGTGTACGCAAAGGCAATGTCTGGTGGATCACGCAAAAGCAGCGTGAAAATGAAGTTGTGCAAACCTACTTGAAAGCTATCATGTCGCCAGATCTGGTGGTGAAATAAACTTTTTGTTCATTGGTCACGCCTGGTAAAAATACTGGTGCACAGCAGCGAACGTGGCTTGCTGATACTATGGAGGGCCGTCTTTACCCATAAAGCACGATGAAACCCTTGCACATCCTTGCCGCCTTGCTTGCCGTCATTACCTGGGGCATTAATTTTGTTGTCATCAAAATCGGCTTGCAGGGTTTGCCACCTGTGCTGTTCACTGCGTCGCGCTTTGTGTTTGCCGCCCTGCCCCTGATCTTTTTTGTTCCCTTGCCCAAGACTTCCTGGAAATGGGTGATTGCCTATGGCATGTTCCAGTTTGCCTTCCAGTTCACGCTGCTGTTTTGCGGTATCAAGCTGGGCTTTCCTGCTGGACTGGCTTCGCTGGTCATGCAGTTGCAGGCATTTATCACTATGGGCCTGGCTGTCGTGATCATGGGTGAAAAACCACAGTTCGTACAAGTATTAGGTGCCTTGATCGCCTTGTCCGGCATGGCGCTGGTCGCCATGAATTTGGAAGCACAGGCAACCATCGTTGGTTTCGTGCTGGTTGTTGCTGGCGCAGTATGCTGGGGTATCGCTAATATCGTCACCAAGAAAATAGGTGTCGTTAATCCCTTGTCCATGGTGGTGTGGGGTTCGGCGATTGCCAGCCCGCCCTTGCTGCTGGCATCTTTCATGATGGAAGGAATGGACGCCTGGCATGCCGCATATGCGCAACTCAACTGGACTTCGATCGGCGCCATCGCTTATCAAGCCTACCCCAATACCATCGTTGGTTTTGGCATATGGTCGTGGCTGATGCGCAAGTATCCCGCTGCAACAATTGCACCATTCACCCTGCTGGTACCCGTGGTGGGCATGCTGACAGCTTCTATCGTTTTAAATGAGACTTTATTCTGGTGGAAAATTTGCGCTGGATTATTGGTGCTTGGTGGCCTGGCTTGCAATCAACTTGGTATGCGCATCTGGTCGTGGTTCAGACCAGCAGCAGCGACCTGAGCATTAGCTCGTAACGACCTCAAGTTCAGCCTCTTCCACATGGGTATCTTCCACTGCGTCTGCCACATGCTCGGGGTGGCAGATATCATGCCAGGTCACCAGCCTGAGCTCACCCTTGGCATCTTCCACCAGGGCTGACAAACTCTCTACCCAGTCGCCATCATTACAATACAGGATGCCACCTATGTCGCGAATTTCTGGCTTATGGATATGGCCGCAGATAATGCCGTCCAGGCCTTTGCGCCGCGCCTCATCTGCCAGTGCGTCTTCAAATTGCGTGATGTAGCTGACCGCGTTCTTGACCTTTTGCTTCAAGTATTGTGACAGCGACCAGTAAGGCATGCCAACGCGGGCGCGCCAGTTATTGAATATCTGGTTGAACTTCAGGATCAAGGTGTAGAGGCTGTCACCCACATAGGCCAGCCATTTGGCACAGGCGATGACGCCATCAAACCTGTCACCATGCAAAACCAGCATGCGCTTGCCTGCGGCCGTGGTATGCACCAGCTCGTCTCTGATCTTAATGCCACCGAAGTCGAGATCGATAAACTGGCGTACTGATTCATCATGATTGCCGGGCACGAAGATCACATTCGTGCCTTTCTTGGCTTTTTTCAGGACAGTTTGCACGACGTTGTTGTGAGTCTGATCCCAGTACCAGCGGCGCTTGAGTTGCCAGCCATCGATGATGTCACCGACCAGATACAGAGTATCTGAGTCGGTTGCACGCAAAAATTCCAGCAACTTGGCCGCCTGGCAGCCGCTCGTTCCCAGATGCAAATCTGAAATCCAGATAGTGCGGAAACGCTGGGTTTCTTTCTTACCGGTTTTATACAATTTGCTATTCAGGAACTGATCGGCTGGCTTCATATTTATTGCTCCCCTGTGCCGTAATGGCGTGCGTAACGGTCGTCCAGATTCGCCAGCGGCAACATGACGAATAAATCAGCACTATGGAAATCAGGGTCCCAGGCTGGATCACCACACACCCATGCACCAGCACGCAAATAACCTTTCAACAGCGGCGGAATACGTGCTTCTGTCGACGTGCTATCGATTTCATCGAGAGGGAAAGGAGTATGAGGCGTAACGCGGTATTCCAGTGGAGAGAAATCTCCTGCAGACAAACCACGGTATATTGCAGCAGCATTCTGGCCACCATCAGTCAGACTAATACTGGCGCAACCTATCAGGTGCGAGCAACGTTCGCGGCGCATGTAGGCAGCCAGGCCAGCCCACAGCAACATGATGACAGCACCACTACGATAATCTGGGTGGATACAGGCACGTCCAGCTTCTGCCACGCTATTGCGTATATGCTGCAAGCGGGACAGATCGAATTCTGTTTCAGAATAATAGCGCCCCAACTGGCGGGCAGCATTTGGCCCCAGTATGCGGTAAGTGCCAACCACTTTCAGGGTCTTGGAATCACGCACAATAAGGTGATCGCAGTGCTCATCAAATTCATCTTTATCCAGGCCATCTGGATTGGATAAAGCAGATAAGCCCATGCTTTCTATAAAGACCTTATAGCGCAAGCGCTGGACTTCTTTCACTTCTTTTGCCGTTGTAGCAAGGCTCAGATTGAGTTTGGAAAAACTGGGATTAGCATCGGCGGGTATCGTGAGTAATCGCATTCATCGTCCTTGTCATGTTGTTCGTTGATCCGACGAACGAAGAATAATCAAGGATTACTTCAGCAATATGACAGTAGGATGTCGGTTTGATGACAAGTCAAAAAAACAACAATCCCTGAATGACTTACATCAGACAGGGATTCTCAAGCAAAAATCAATGCATATAGACGGCAGCTCACCTCACTCAAGCGAGTGCAGCCCTTGCCAGTCCATCAGCTTGCATTACTTTTCTTTCTTTGGCCGCCCTGCCTTTAGCGGGGCCAGGCCAGCGATCAATTTTTTTAAAGTAGGCACATCTGTCTTACCCAATAAGGCCACGCCTATACGCAACAATTGGCTTTTCTTGACTTCCACCCCAGCTTTCAGGCAGGCTTTTTTTACGGCACCAAGTGCGGCATATTCACTTTCCGGCATGGTGAAGCTGTCACGCACCAACTTGGGTTTTTTGAGCTTTTCTACGACGACTTCTGGCACTGGTTTCACTTCCCCGGTTTTTGCTACAGGCTTGCTTCGAGCAGGCGCTCTTGCAGTAACTTTTGCCGTTGTTTTTACTGGCGCTTTTTCATCCGTCACGGGCTTGCTGACAACCTTGTTCTTGCTTGCTGCGACTGGAATTTTCTTAATAGCCACGACTTTTTTCTCTGCGCTTGCTGCCACTACCGGACTCAATTTCTTCGTTGTTACGGTTGCCATTCCAGCCTCCAGGTTAGAAAACATGTAAACAATATAAACAATATATTGTTGTTATGCAAGGAAGAAGCATAGCCAGCAGAAATGACAGGGACATTACGAAAAAATGGTCCCGCCGAAAAAATATCGCATGTCATGAGATAATCCGCGCCATTTTCCTTATGCAGGATCCCGAAATTATTTCGTTTTACTTTATATATGATCTCACGCAATTCTTTATTATTCCCCCTTGCATTACTCCTCTCCCCTGCCATTACCCATGCGCAAATTCAGGGTTCAGGATCGTCAGCAGCAGCTCCACTGTATCAAAGATGGGCTGATGCCTACAGCAAAACTGGCGGTACAAATATAGTCTACCAAGCCCAGGGCTCTTCTGCCGGTATCAAAAAGATCAAAGAAAACAGTGTGGATTTTGGCGCGAGCGACGCTGCCATGAGTCAGGCAGAGCTGAAAAAAGAAAAATTGATACAATTCCCGTCTGCTATTTCTGGCGTCGTTCCTGTCATTAACCTGCCAGGTATCAAGACTGCCGAGCTACGCCTTACTGGCGAGATACTTGCAGGTATTTTTTCTGGTGACATCACAATATGGAATGATGCCGCTATCAGTGCGCAAAATCCTGGCGTGCGACTACCCAATAAAAACATAGAAGTCATCGTGCGTCAGGATGGATCCGGCACGACATATAATTTTTCTGACTATCTGAGCAAGTCCAGTAAAAGCTGGCAGGCAAAATTTGGCAGGAACTTCACTATTCCCTGGAACACCCGCCTGACACAGGTCAAGGGTAGTAGCAGTATAGCCAGCACTCTCAAGAAAACACCGTATGCCATCAGCTACATCGACTACAACTATGTAACTCAGGAAAAACTCGACTTTGCCTTGCTGCAAAATCGCGATGGTAGATTCATTGCCCCTTCAGCCGAGGCATTTTCATCTGCCCTGACAAATAGCAACTGGAAAGCCAATGGAAATTTTGAAGAAATGCTGACCGATAAGCCAGGCCTGAAAAGCTGGCCCATTACCATGGGTACTTTCATCGTCATGCAGCAACGTGCTAAAGATGCACAGCAAACCACCGCCGCCATGAAATTTTTCACCTGGGCCTTTATGCGTGGTGACCGCTATGTCAACAGCGTTGATTTTGTACGCCTGCCCGACCACCTTCAAGCCAGAATATTCAAGGAAATGACGACAGTCACCGATAAAAAAGGGGAAGTATTGAACTGGAATTTGAACCCCATGTAGGGCAAAAATTTCATCCTTGCACGTGGGATGCAGTCCTGGCCCTGGCTATCAACAAGGCAGCAATACTCAACAGCAAGGCGAAGCTAGTAGTCGCACATAGGGCAAGGCGAAAGAGGAAGGCTTCTTTCGCCAATGTACCATCAGCCATGCTGGACATGCCATATGCCAAAGGCAAGCCCAGCAAGAATGCCGTCATGGCCGTGCTGACCAATAAAATATAACGCCATTGGTCGCTTTCTCGAGGTTCGAGTATGACGATATGTGGCAGCTTCTTTTGCCATTGCAGATAGCAGTAAGCAAGGCCGAACAACCCAAAGAGCGTACTCAGATGCTGCAATAGATGAAAAGCTTTAGTATGAATACCTGCTATTTCAACTGGTTTGCGCAGCACCTCGAAATAGGCAACGGCGAATCCGCTGGCATGCGTGAATGCATCCCAGACTATATGTGTCGCCGCCCCCAGGATCAATGCCAGTGAAATCCAGAAAATTTGCGGCCCCACCAAAGTCTGGGGCAATGTGGCATGCACCTGCAGTGCCTGTCTTTGCATTTGCGGCAACAAATAGATGAAGTGAGCTTGCGTCAAACGCATAAACATGAAAACGGCCCAGCCCATGGGCAGGCACACCAGCAGCAATCCCGGCCACTGATGGGCCAGCGTAGCCAGGTCAAAAGCAAACACATAGTAGCCAAGATCAGGAGCAATACTCCCTATGATCAAAGCCATGAGATTGAAGCGCTGCGGTGCAAGACGTTGCAAGGGAAGGATGGCGAGCGGATGAGCGAATGTCCAGGGCATGGTGACTGGTTGAGCTTAGTTCTTTTTGCAGGAAATGGCGAAATCGACATGATAATGCTCATCATGTCTGATCCATGCTTTACCCTGCATGAAATTCAAATGTTCTTGCAAATAGGAGCCGCGAGGTGTGGCAAATAATTTTGCCTGATAAGGCGGGTCAATAATCACCAATGCCAGGCTTCTGCCCTTTGCTTTTGCTGCCAGGTCCAATTGATACAAATGCTCGGCCAGGGCGACAAAGTCGATACGATAATCAGCAAAGCGCCCTTGCGCATCAAAGTCAATCTCATAGCCAAATTTATTGCTGACAGTACCTGGCAGGGGCCTGGATACGCCTTGTGCATCCACCACTGGGACCATGAAATCGACCGACAAACCATTTTTGTGGGTACGATGGGGGCGTATGCGCCCCCCTTTTTTCCAGCCTGTTTCGCCATAAACAAAAACTTTATCGCTGGCCGTTAATTCCAGTTGCTGATAAGCGAGAGCAATAATGTCTGCCACCGCAGAATGGACATAAGTTCTGCCCAGGCTCACACCGAGGGCACTATAAGCAGAAAAATTACGGCCCTCAGCGGGCAAGCTAACGCCACCTTCCAGACGCCCATTGGCTACAGTTCCATAGCATGTACTTTTCGCTTGTGCCGCACAAGACAATGCCGGGACCATACATGCCAGCCAGATAAATGCACACCTTAATATGTTCAAGACAATATCCGCAATCCAAATGGTGTCATGATGTGGGCGATCAATTGAGGTGCTAGTCCTGTCAAAACGGGCTTGATTTCTATATTGCCTTCCACTTTCAATTCCTGCATCAATTGAGAAAACCTGATCGTATCAGGATGCAACAATTCAAGCTTGAGCAAACTCATACCCTGATCATGCATGCCAGTTGCGGGGTGTGCCACAGTATGCCATTCGATTAAGGCAGGCGCGATGCCTTGCAAGGGCAAGGAACCATCTTCTGGTATTGTGATCAGCCAGTGATTGCCTCCACGGCTCATGGCTTCGATGTTACCTAGATTTTCCTGTGTCTGGCCTATGGCCGCTTGTATATCTGTCGTACGCACCACCCAGTTTGATAGCCGTGGCTGGCTAACTGGCATCAGCGTATCCAGCGCAAACCAGCGTGGTCGCGCTGGCCTGGTGGCATTGGGATTTGGTGCTATCACTTCGAGAAATAATTCAGGGCCAAGGCGCACAAACATATTGTGTGTGCCCATGCGCGCGTGTTCGCCGCCAGCCTGTGGCTCAACCCCCAATACGCGTTTGACATACGCTGCACCTGATATCAGATCAGGTGCCGTGATGGTGATGTGATCTATGATGCAAGCAGGCAAATTATCCTCGGCATTGTCCAGAAGAAGTAAGCTGAGCCAGTCTATTTGACTGCATCGGCTTTGGCTGGCGGGGGATTTACGGCTGCCGGAGTAATGGTCACAGGTACTAACGGCACCGCTGGCAAGGCACTGCGCCATGCCTCTGGCGTACAGAGTTCCCATTTTGCATTTGGTACATAAAACAGCGCTGCCTGTTTGCGCGAGAGGAAATGGAAAGACGGTTGCTGTATCGCTTTGACCGAGCCATCAGCAATAAAATACTCGATAGAAAAACGTGGATAAGCCATGACCAGACCACCAACGGCAAAAGAAACATCCTCTGGCTTGATGATCTCTGCCACTTTTTCTTCGCTGGTGCCAGTGGTGACCTCCATCAAACGCAGCCTGGTCTTTTCAAACAGTTCACGCTCAGCCATGGATTCGCGCGCACTGTTCAGTTTGCGTAATATGCCGAAAGGATTTGTGCCGATATCGACCAGTGAACCGATTTGCGACAGCGATGGATTATTGACGACTTCGACAATACTGCGCCAAGTGGATTTGCCGGAGAATTGTAAAGTCACTGCGGACGTATTTTGGCTGGCAGCCAGCAGCCCCTCAATCCAGGCATTGGCATCTTTCGCCCAATGATACTTGATTGCCGAGGCATAGCCACGGCAACTATAAAATGCCAGCGCATCTTGTTTGGAGACTGTGCCGGAGAGTTTATTATCGACAAACACCAGGCCACCAATATCTCCATCCGTCATGGCCACATAGGCAATATTGCGTCCTTGAGCATCTTTCATCTCGAAGCGCTCCATGGCTGACTCTGGAGGTACAGTCGTAATCACATAGCGTGCATCGGATTTTTGGTCAACTGCCAGACTTTTGATCGGGCCAGTGTTCTTGCTGGACTGGTCTATATTGTTAGCGGCGAGCACTGGATAAATAAAGCACAGCGCAAATGCTGGCAGGCAGGCAAGTAAAGGTGATCGCATATGATGAAAAAGATTTATAAAGAAGCAATCTTAACTGAAATTACTTCTTTATAGCACTTTTCATCGGCAAAAGACAAGCTGGGTAAGTGACGGCTTTAATTGACAATCACTTCAACAACGACCATCAACTCAGGGAAATCATCACGCTGGACCCTGACATGATAAACGCCGGGCTGCACGGGTGCCGTATAAGCACCGAGTATATCAATTGTCCCGGCATTGGCTTCCACCAAAGACCAGGTGGTAGGCTGACGTATGTAATACATGCCTGGCGGGTAATTAATCCCCGCAGAAAAGAAATACTGAGCCCCGGCTCTCAAGCTGATGCTTCTGGTTTCGACATTCAGATAAGGTGTAAACACTGGTGATGATGCACTATTTACCGTGATTGTGGCTGTGGCATTCAGTGCCGGAAAATCTTCTCTTTGCACCATAACATGGTATACCCCGGCTTTATCCGGCGCAGTATATTCACCGTTGAGCGTGATACTGCCACCATTGTTTTCCTGAACTGACCATTTCACAGGCTGGCGGATATAACGCACATTTGGCGGGTAATTGGTGGCAGCAGAAAAACTCAATTTACCGTTGACTGCCACTGTTGCCGTCATTGGCATGAGTTCCAGAGTAGGTTTGAAACTCAGATCAGGATTATCCAGCGGCAGCCCGACTGCTGTCGCCTTCGCCAACAAATCCAGCATCTGACTTTGTTGTGCTGCACTCATTTTTGCTTTCAGGCTATCCAGCAATTTATCTTGTGCATCGCCAGCACTCGCATTGACCGAAGTTGCTGCCTTCAAGGGGGTGCTGTAAAAATCGGTCAGCTTGCTGAGATCGGCATAGACTAGTAAAGCTTGCGTGACATCGGCTTGCGCCTGTTTGATGGTGCTGGCTGTCACCGCTTTTTCTATCGCTGCGGCATCAGGATTAGCGAACACCCCGCTCATATCGCTACGCATCAGGCGCGTCGATAACATGTCGGTCAAAGGTGTCAAATTAACGACACCTGCATTGATGGCAATTGCATGCAGTTTTTTATTGTCTGCCGGATTGTTCACTTGTAATACGCACGGCGGCGCACCACCTGCGATTGTCAGGGCATAAGCGCCATCAGAAGCTGTTGTGGTGGTGCCACTACCAGTGCGACATTTGGCATTGACAGGGGCGCCGGATATCGCCATTCCTGTCGCTGCCGTACCGGATAAAGCCAGCCCGGTCGCTGGCGTCACTTCGCCAGAGATTGCACCAGTACCCGTGCCACCACCACACGCCGCCAACAACACTGCAGAAAAGCAAAAGCCCAAACCAAGAGCAGGTTTCAATTGACTCACCTTGCAGAAATTTTGTATTGAAGCCAGTGTAAAACTCAGCTTGCGCCAAGTCTGCTTAAAACTGTATGTAAATTGTCACCAAATTGTATTTCGCGTATCTCACGCTAGCGGCGAGTTGGATAGAACAAATCCAATACTTTGCGCCCTACTCCATGGCCGCAGACCGGTAACGATTCACTTCAGATGAAGTCAGCACGCCCGCTTTATTCCCCCAGGCGTTGCGCACATAGCTGAGTACCAGCGCAACTTCATTGTCTGTCAGCGTATGGGCGAATGGTGGCATGCCGTAGGGGCGAGGATTATCTCTGGTGACTGGCGGAAAACCACCAGACAAGACCATGCGTACAGGATTGGAAAGAGCATGACTGAGTACAGCTGGATTTGCCTGAAGTGCCGGATAAATATTTGCCACACCCTCACCCTGTGCCCCATGACAATCCAGGCAATGAGTCTTGTACAAAGCACCGCCTTGCTTCAAGACCGCATCCATACGTTCTGCACCCAGCTCAGTGCCAGCCATGGCCTTGTCCAGTATATCTTTTTCTGCCACTTGCACAGTCGGTATCGCCTGCAGATAAGCCGCCATGGATTTGATGTCCGTATTTGACAAATACTGGGTACTGCCTGCGACTACTTCGGCCATGGGTCCAGAAACTGCAGTGTGCTGATTGACACCGGACTTCAGCAAGACAATCAATTCTTCTGCAGGCCATTTAGCCAGATTCACTTCCTTGCTATTTGTCAGCGCTGGCGCATACCAGCTTGCCAACTCACCGCCAGATAAATCACTGACACCCGCATTGGCACCAAGGCCATTTCGGCTACCGTGACAAGCACTGCAATGGCCCAACCCATTAACCAGATAGGCACCACGATTCCACTCTGCAGACTTGCTCTGATCTACCTGATAGCTGGCAGGACGAAAGTAGGCAGCGCGCCAGAATGCCAGCAAAGCGCGCTTATTGTATGGAAAACGCAGTTCATGTGCCTGATTTGGTTTTTCCACCATGGGCAAGGACATCAGGTAGGCATACATGGCATCCGCATCATCACGCGACACCTGAGTGTAATTGGTGTAAGGAAAAGATGGATAAAGCAAACTGCCATCTTTGGATTTGCCATTGTGCAAGGCTTGCCAGAAATCCTCTGCCGTCCAGCTACCGATGCCAGTTTTCACATCAGGTGTGATATTCGGTGTTTTGAAGTTGCCAAAATCGGTTTGCAACAAGCGGCCACCAGCAAAAGCTGCCCCACCCCTTGCCGTGTGACAGCCCATGCAATTTCCAGCCTTGACCAGGTACTCGCCCTTACTGATCTTATCGGCTGCCGACAGTTTTTCGGAAGTGGCAACTACCCTTGTGTCATCCAACAGATAATAACCATAAGCTGCCACGGCAATGACCCCTGTCAACAAGAGCAGTAAAACAGACAATACAATTTTTTTCATAGACTTGTTACAGCTAAGTGATTCTTAAGAAGAGATGCGCTTGATTCCAGGCTATGGTGCCACGCCACCACATTTAAGCGGCAATTGCGCATACTCGTCAGCCTTCAATACTGGCGTAATGCTATCCGCGGGTATTTTCTGCATCGCCAGCCAACTCGACACAGCAGCAATATCCTGGGGATTAAGCTTGCTGGCAACCTGCTGCATGCAATCAGGCGCGTGGGCTTTGCGGCTACCCGTTTGCCATGCCCCCAGTTGGGCAATCAGGTAATCGCGTGGCAAGCCCAGTAAGCCAGGAATGTAGGGTGCCAGCCCGGTCATGCTCTTTCCATGGCAGGAAGCACAGGCAGGCAAGTTGCGCGCCTTGTCGCCCTGCAGAACCAGTAAGCGGCCCTGTTCCAGCATGCTCGAGCTCGCCTCTGTGGCCAGTGGTGCAGAATAAGGAGGATGTTGATCGGCAAAATAGCCTGCAATTTCTTTCAGATAGGCATCCGACATATGACCCACCAAATAGGCCATTGCGGGATAGGTACGCTTGCCATCTCTGAAATTCAGTAACTGGTTATACAAATAACCTGCTGGCTTGCCAGCAATGCGTGGATAGTAGCCGTCACTGCCAGCGCGGCCCTCAGCGCCGTGGCAGGCAGTGCATGCTTTCAACCTTTGCTCCAGGGTATCAGGGATTTTTTGCGCTGTTTGCGCGAACGCCGCCACTGGCAAAACCAATAGCAGGCCGAGCAGCTTGGCGTTCAAGCGAAAAATGAAGTGCATGATGTAAAAAACAAATATTGGCACAAAGACGCTAGCTTAACAGTTTGTCCAATTTTTTATCACTACGAGCAGCGAACTCTGATCCAGATCAAAGATAGATCAAAATTGGATCAAATATTGTCAACGAGTCCACCCCTTGAAGCTTCAAGCAAAACTGCCCAAAAACCATGCAAAGCCAGCATATCCGTGGCATCTGCCAGTGAGTGTGGGCAGGCCGCGGGCAGGCTCTAGAAATTTTCTGCAAAAGAAAGCAAAGTCTTGCTTGTCAAGAATGCCTAAGCCGAGGATAATTCTGCCCTTTCGTCTCTTTTGAGGCCCAGATTCAGCAAGATGACCTGGCCCGCTTTTACCAGCGGGCTTTTTTATCCGCGCCGCGCCTGCCGTTGATCTGCAAATGATGATCGCCAGCAGCTTTTCGCCCTTGCTTTTGCCAAACACCATTGACAAGCATTTGTTGTCGTATTCGAATTTGTTACATGAAAAATAGCTTAACTGACTCAAACACTGCTCCTACAACAAAAACAGGCTCTACGCTCACCTTAGGTAAGAAACCACCACTCCAACTGAACCGTCAGCCGCTCGGCGTCGCGCGTGCGGCTACGGTGCAAACTGTTCAGATGGTGGTTCCCGTTGTGGACACGACTGAAGACACGCCTACACTGGTAACGACGCCTGTGACTGTGATAACCAAACGTCGCTCCAGATTGCAATCAGCCACGGCTGACGGCATGACAGATGCAAGCGAGGATACCGCCGACGTGCCAGCAGCAGATACTGAGAGTGTTGACAGCACTAGCGTGCTATTCGCAACCGCGACATCTGAGGAAGGCGCCGAACCAGTGCCTGATGCTGTAGAAAATTACAACAAACCAGAAACAGCAACCAGCATTGCGGATGCCGAAGTGGCCAAGCCACGTGTCGTCGTCATACGCAAAAGCGGGCCCAAGCTCGCAAAGAAATTATTGCTGGCTGACCAGCCTGCTGCCGCCGCGCCGACTATCATCAAACGCGAAGCCCGCATAGGTTCTGGCAAACTGGCACCACCAGCACCGGTAGTTACACTGAAACCGCTGGCTGCAGCCACGCCCGGCACCCCCACCGGCTTCGCTGCATCGACTACACCAGTCAGCAGCCGTGCAACTACAGTTACAGCTGCCGTAGCGACTACCTTGAATGCCATCGTATCTGCCTCACCTGCGGCGGCTGCATCCAGCATCAAGGACATAGATACATCCGCCTATGTCTTGCCCGCCATGCGCGAGCCAGCCAAGCGTGGCCGCAAGTCTTCTGAGTTTCATTTTGAAAATGATGAAATCCAGGCTTTGAATGCGGCTGAATCGGCAGAGATGAAGCGTGCTGCACGTGTCAAGGCCAAGAAGCCAACACCCGGCAATGCAGCCAGCCAGGAAGCACAGCTGGAGCAATATCGCAAGCAATTGACGAAGCTGATCAATCTGGGCAAGGACCGCAGTTACCTGACCCACGCAGAAATCAATGATCACCTGCCTGATGATGTTGCTGACGCTGAAATGATACAAGGCGTGATCAGTACTCTCAATGACATGGGTATTGCCGTCTATGACGCTGCACCTGATGCCGCCATGATGCTGTTGACCGACAACGTCGCCAACAACGTCACAGAAGATGAAGCAGAAGCCGCTGCGGCTGCCGCACTGGCGACGGTAGACTCTGACTTTGGCCGCACCACAGACCCGGTACGCATGTATATGCGTGAAATGGGTGGCGTGGAACTGCTGACACGTACCGGCGAAATTGAAATCGCCAAACGTATAGAAGATGGCTTGAAAGATATGGTGCAAGCCATTTCCGCCTGCCCAGGTACCATACAAGAAATTCTGGTGATAGCCGACAAGATTTCCAAAGATGAAATACGTGTCGATGACATTATCGATGGCTTGCTGGACCTGGATGCGGCAGACGCTCCTGCGCTAGTACTGAGCGAAAATGATGACCTCGACGATCTGGATGACGACGATGATGCAGTAGCCGAAAATGCCAGCGGCATTAGTGACGAGCAATTGCAGCACATGAAAAATGTGGTCTTGCACAAATTTGCGATTGTCGCCATGCGTTTTGAACAAATGCAGGCTGCCCGCGCCACGGATGGTTATAAGTCTCCAGCTTACCAGCAGGCGCAGGTTGCCATCACGCGCGAGCTGCAAGGCATGCGTTTTAGCGTCAAGACGGCAGAGAAACTGTGTGACAGCCTGCGTAAACAAATGAAGACCATGCGTCAGACTGAAAAGCAGATGCTGGAATTGATGGTCAATAAATGCGGCATGCCACGAGCTTATTTTGTCGAGCACTTCCGTCAGAATGCGACCAACCCTGAATGGCTGAACAAGGAGATCAATGGCACCTCCAGCTACGCCGCCATCCTGGGCAGGAATATTCATGCTGCCCGCGAATTGCAACAAAAACTGATTGATCTGGAAATCAACGTCCGCTTGCCTTTGCATGATCTGCGCGAAATCAACAAGCAGATGGTAGCTGGTGAAAAACGTTCCAGCGAAGCCAAGGCAGCCATGACCGAGGCCAACTTGCGCCTTGTCATTTCCATCGCCAAGAAATATGTCAACCGTGGCCTGCAATTCCTGGATTTGATCCAGGAAGGCAATATTGGTTTGCTCAAGGCCGTGGACAAATTCGAATACCGTCGCGGTTATAAATTCTCCACTTATGCAACCTGGTGGATCAGGCAGGCAATTGCCCGTGCGATTGCCGACCAGGCACGTACGATACGCGTACCGGTGCACATGATAGAAACCATCAACAAGATGAACCGCGTACGCCGTCAGCTCTTGCAAACCACGGGCCTGGAACCTGAACCGGCAGCGATCGCCGAGAAGATGGGCCTGCCAGAAGTTAAAGTTCGTGAAATCCTGAAGATCGCAAAGGAACCAGTTTCCCTTGATGTACCTATCGGCGACGATGGTGATTCACAACTGGGTGATTTCATTGAAGACAGCATGACTTTGTCGCCAATGGCTGCAGCGATGCAGGCTTCGGTACAAGAAAAATTGAAGGAAGCCCTGGATTCTTTGAGCCCACGCGAAGCCAAGGTCTTGCGCATGCGCTTTGGCCTCGATACCAGCACAGAATTCACGCTGGAAGAAGTGGGCAAACAATTTGAAGTTACGCGCGAACGCATACGTCAGATTGAATCCAAGGCTATGAAAAAATTGCGCCACCCTGCCCGTGCAGACCATTTGAAGAGCCTGATGGAAAGCAACTAAGTCAGGCGTACAAGTCAGGCCGGGTGTCAAATAAGAAGCACTGCTTCCGCGAGGTTGCAGTGCTTTTTTAATGAATTAACTGAGCAAAAAAGACAGGGCAAACTGCACTTGCTCAAGCCGTGATTGCGTACTACCCTCGACCAGCAAGAAAGGTATCTCCCTTTCATCCAGCACATTCAATACCTCTTCATGCACGCGGTCGCGCACATAGGCAGACTCGCGCTGCAAGCCATCGGCCTGCCACGGGAAATCTGGTGCGGTAACCAGGCAAAAATCATATTGATGGGAGAGTTCCAGTTCGGCCAGCTCGGCATCTGGCTCACCAAAATAATGACGGCTATAGATAGCTGTCATGATGGGGCCAGTGTCACAAAACAGCCATTGCTTAGCCTGGCTCGATAGCTCTGCTTCGCGCTGCACCTGCGTCCTGGCAATCAGGATTTGCTCTTCCTGCCTTGGCACCCGCTGATGTTGCTCGACAAATTCACGCAGATACTCTGGCACCCACACAGTTTGATAATGTGCCGCTAAAGCCTCGGCCAATATGGATTTACCAGAAGACTCAGCTCCCAGTATGACGATACGATTTACTGAGGACATGTTTTACTCCAGGCGCGCAAGCCCATGATAGCCATGAGGATGAAAATAGCGTACAACAGGGCTGTCAACATCAAGCCCTTGTAAACATACAGGCCAACATACAGGACATCAACGATAATCCAGACATGCCAGTTTTCCAGTTTTTTGCGGCTAAGTAAAACCTGGCCCAGCAAACTGCCTGCCGTCAGGAAGCCATCTGCATACGGCACATCTGTATCGGTAAAAGTCTTTAGAAACCAGGCCAGCAAGACAAAAACCAGCAGGGTCGCCCCTACAGACGCTAGCCTGCTTTGTGCATTCAAGCGCGTGACCTTGAGGCGCTCATGTGCATCGTTACCACGCAACCAGTTCATCCAGCCCCAGATAGATACCAGGATGAAGACAAACTGCAAACCCATGTCCCCATATAACCTGGCGTCAAAAAAAACGCCCGCATACAAACCGGATGACAGGATAGAAAACAGCCAGGCCCAGTGTAACTGTCGTATATTCAAGGCGACCGTGATGACGGATAAAACAAAAGACATCAGCTCCAGCCAGGTGGTGCTAAAACCGAGTAAGGGGATAGGATCATTCATCGTGCATAAGATAATTGGCGTGCCCGCATTATCAACGATAGCACCCCTTGCTTCCTAACATATTGCGCGACATAGTGTAGTGCTAAACTGTCAAATGCTGTTTTAACCTACTCCGCTCTTGATATTTCGATTGTGACAAGCATGGCTTATCCGCTATATTGCTAGAAATCACACAATTTACAGAAAATCAGCTTCATGAAAAAACACTCAGGATTCACGCTATTGGAAATGATGGCCGTCGTAGTGATTATTGCAATTTTATCATCCATAGCCATTCCCACCTTTCTGCTCAAAATCATCCGGGAACAGTTGGAAACCGGGATACGCTTTGCAGATATTGCACAAAAACCAGTTGCGGCTGCCTGGCTGGCAGAGCAGAAATTCCCGGCTGACAACCTCGCAGCCGGCCTGCCAGTCGCCGATAAAATTGTCAGCAATCTCGTCAGCTCAGTATCTGTGCAAAATGGTGTGGTAAATATTACATTTGGGAATAGTGCAAATGGTGCGCTCAAGGGCAAGGTCATCAGTTTGCGTCCTGCTGTTGTTGAGGATGCTCCCATGGTACCTGTTGCCTGGATTTGCTCCAATGGGCCAGTACCCAACAAGATGACCGTCAAGGGCATAGACAGCACGACAGTGGCGGCAGCCAATCTGCCGTCTTACTGTCGTTCTAAAACCGATGGGAAAAAGTAAGCTGCTCTTGGCCCGTTTTAACTCTGAACATGCAATACAAGAAAGGGCACTGCAAGAATGAAGTGCCCTTCCTTATTTCAGAATTTATGTTCGAACATGACGCGTGCTGTCACTGTAGTTGGCGTGATATTGGTTTGAACTGAACCACTAGTGCCGGTATAGCTGCTGGCACTGATATTGTCCTGATGCAGAAGATTACCCAGCGATACCCGCAAATTGGTCTTGGGATCAAATTTCCACAAGGCGTAGACATCCAGCACGCGCTTGGGAACAGAATAAGAACTCTGTACTGCAGAAATATTGACAGGGCCACCACTCTGGAAACTGGCATTACCACCTACAGTTAGTGGTATTTTATCCATTTTGTAATCTATACCCAGATTGGCACTGATCGGCGTCTGTGAATCCAGGCGGTTATTCGGTCCAGGCACGCTACTCAGACTGGACCAGTTGAAAGAGAGATTCGCCCTGAAGTCAATTGCCGGCGCCCCTTCCATCATGGCGCGCAAAGGAAATTTGGCTTCCAATTCTATACCCCTGGTCGTTGCCTGACCATCATTGGCTGGCATGCTGACAAAAACTTCTTTAGTGCCATCCATTTCCTTCACCAGAATTGTGCGCGTGATATCTTCAATCTTGCGCAAGAACACACTTGCACTCAACATGCCGCCACCAGGCAGATAATGCTCGTAGGCCACATCCAGGCCCCAGGCCAACTCTGGCTTGAGATTAGGATTACCCTGAGTATCTGGGTTGCTGGCGCTATTGTCGTTTGAATAGAAACGACGCGGTATCAAACGGCTCGCATCAGGTGCTTTATAGGTGCGGGTAATACCTAAGCGGACTTGGTCATTTTTACTGTTTGGCAGCTTATACAAAGTCTGCAATATCGGACTCCACACACTGGACTTATTATGTATGCTATACGGAGTATTGTCGTAATTCAGACCAGAGGATTTGAAACTACCGCTGCTACGTGTATCAATACCCTCCCAGCGCAAACCACCATAGATAGACCATTGCTTGGTTACATTCCACTCATCCTGAGCAAACAATGCCAGACGAGTTACATCGGCATTAAAGTTTTCGTCAAGAGGTTTCGCTTTTAGGCCTTCCAGGGCATTGGCAGCGAAACTAACATTATCTTTTTGCGTGCGAGTCTCACTGCGTTTGCTGTACGCTCCATCCCAGCCAAAGACAAATGAGTGATCCTGAACAAATGGCGCACTGTATTTGCCACTCATGGTGAGACCTTTGTCAGTCGCACCGGAAATGCTCTGTCGATCCAGTATTTGGGCATTATTCTGGTTATAACCTGCAAATCCAACATCCGAATTACGCTTGTTATAATTCACACCCAATTTGAGATCCAGCTTGGCGCTGTCGGCCAGCTTGCGTATCCAGTTCAAATTGGTGCGCAACATGGAAAAGTCAGAGTGTATTTTTTGAAAATCACTCGCATAAATTGGCCTCAATCGATCCTTGAGATCGTCTGGCACTGCACCAAACTCAGGCGTCCTGACATTGCTGGAATAGCCATCAAAACGGCTAGCATTGACAAAACTTTGCGTTGTCAGCGTATCACCATTTTCAAAATTCCAATTTATCCTCGGTGAAAACCCCACGTTGCTGAAAGTACCCCAGCCCAGGTTATAAGTGTGGGTGTTGACCAGTGAATTACCATTGGCATCCATACGAACTTCATCAGAATACGAAGGCCGTTCATATTTCCCATGATTCAGATTACCGGAGATAGAGTAAGACATGCGACCAGCCTTATCAGATACCTGGTAATTAATATTCTCGCCAAACTTGCCACCATCTTCAAACATGCCAAGCTTGAGTTCTTTCTGCGCTGTTTGCACTGATTTTTTCAAAACAATATTGATGGTACCAGCGATCGATTGGGTGCTCAGTTCTGCAGTCGCTGCGCGTATGACTTCGATGCGCTCTATCAAGTCAGGGGAAAGCGAATCGAGTGAAAAGCCCGGCGGGCTAGGTTCGCCATTGAGCATGACCTGAGTATAGCCAGCGCCCAAGCCACGCATGCGGATATCACCACCACGACCCTGTACGCCACCAATAGTCACGCCAGGCAGGCGCTTGAGTACTTCACTGACCGTGGTATCACCATAGCGGACGATGTCCTCTTGGGTGACCACGATCTTGGTCGCGGTGTCCTGGCGACGCTCGTCATAGTTGCGTGTGCCTTGTACTTCCACTTTTTGCATCTTGGGTTCTGCTGCTTTTGCATCGGTTTTTTCAGCCAGTTCAGCTTTGGGTGGCGTTGCAGTTTGTGCAAAGGAAGATTGGCTGAAAGCCGCCATAATGGCCAGAGATAAAATAGTCGGGCGCAAAGAAAAGCTGTTTACTTGCATATAGATATTATTGTGGCAATAGATGTGGAGAATGAAGCTGAGACCATACCACATCAAGCCAAGTTCAATATCGCAACAATTCGTTACTTACTCCTGTACATCATTGCAACTGACTATGACCATATCATTCTTGAAACATTCATAAAAAGAATTACAATAAACTTGTCAACGCGAATACCATCTCGCGCATTTAGAGTTGTGTAGTACAACAGGAGTACATCATGCGTATCAACATCATCGCACTTGCGACAGTCGTGGCAGGCATGTTCAGTTTGTCTGGCTGCATAGTCGCACCAGCTCATGGGCATGGCTATGGACATAGGCACGGATATGGATCAGGGGTGTATGTCAGCCCACCACCCATCATTATCCACCGTGGTCACAGTGGTCACAGTGGTTCGCGCTGGGGCGGCAGGCATTGGCGTCGCTGGTAGGAAGCAGCAATATTGAATGGGACTGCAGCAATTACTTGCATATGATTGCTAGAACTCATTCAAACAGTGGGGCTATAGCAATAGGGGGAAGTTGCACCAGCACTTGACTTTTTTCTGTCACATCTGCAAAGCGCAGGCTTGCGGTTTTATAAGCCTTGTTGCTCTCATCAGGAAAAGCACTATTCTCTTGCAAAGCCAGCGCATGCATTTGCATGTCTGCTCCCCTGAATTTTATCCCCGACTGCAACAGATTTTTTGCATAAGAAAATCTGACCCCTACGCAGGATTTAGCATCTGCTTTGATGTCACCTACACTTTTCAAATACGTCAATGCCTGCTCACATGCCAGGCGCAAATCGGCAACTTCATACACACCGTCGGCCCTGGCCACTATCGATATCCTGCTTTGGAAATTGAGTTGTCCTGATGCCTGGTTCAAGACCAACTCTGCATTTTCATCATAAGCTGATTTCAGCAAAGGAAAACTGGCACGGCCAAGCGCATCCAAAGGCAGGTTAAGGCGCATGCTCTTGCTGACAAGATTTAATTGCAAATTGTCCGGCAAAGGGGTGGTTGCCTTATTGAAAACCTGAAAATGACTTTGAATGAGATGTTTTGACTTGCCGTACTTCTCAAACTGTATCATCAGGCGATACGCATTCCGGTAGCTTATCCATTCAGCATCCGCCTGGCTTTCAGATACCTGTGCCGCCGCTTGCTTCGTGCCAGGCGTTGCGCTATTGGTTTGCGCAAAGGCCTGCATGGAAACAAACTGCATCAGGACAAAAATGGAGGCGTACTTAATGATCATGCTTTTATAAAATTAAAATCGATATGCCAAACCGGAATACACCGTGACATAATTTCGCTTACCCAACCACAAGCTATCCTTGTCAATATCAAACTGGTGTGTTGCCGTCACATGCGAAGTAACTATCCAGGACGAACTCAAGTCCCAGTTCCAGTTCAAACCCAGATAAATATTTCTGACATTGGCATTCTTGTTGAATACGGGTTTAGTCGATTTCCAGGTAAATCCCTCACTACCTGAACCTGTCATAATATTTCCTGGCCCAGCAACTGATACATGGGAGCCATCAGCCAGGTTTGGGTCAAATCGCGAGTTGGCAGAATCGAAATAGCGCCTGCTCCACGTTACACCGGATGACAACACGAGCCCATGATGGGAAGCCAGTTTGTAATAACTCCGTCCTTCTATATTCAGGTAAGTGGTTTTTTTTCCTGCCCCTGTCCCGAGCAACAATTTGGTACCTACCCTCAGGTTAGCCAGTGGACGGAAGTTAAAAAAACCGCCAAGCTGAAAACTGCCATCCACATCGCCATAGCCTGCCAGTTTGCGTGCAGCTGATGCACTGCATCCCCGTTGATAAGAAAGCAGAGGGCCAACTTCATAGTCACTGGATGGACTCAAATGCATGCCAAGATTGGTATTACGTAAAAAAACACCATTGCTCCATTGCATTTGCACATTAGGCATGATCCGTGTAGTTTGCTCGCCGCCTACCTCACAACTTGGTTCAGAGAGCACACCGAGGCCGACATACATATCGGAACTACCGTCCGGCATGATGCTTGATGCCGGGGTCTGGGCACAGGCAAGACGGGCGACACAAAAAAGGGATGCGAAGAGAATAGATTTCATGCTGATCAATTGTAGTCGTGTATATACCCAGCCTATCGCCGATATCATCAAAAAAGCGAACCGGCGCCACAGGTACAAAGGCGTGAGAAATCCGCATCATAGACAGCTCTTTCTATTTTCGCAACGTCAATACTCATGCTCAAGGCTCTTTCGTATTTCCTGAAATCACATCTACATACAGGCGCACATAATTTTTCGCCATCATTTCGGCAGTGAATATCGTTTGGCAACGTTTTTGCGCAAAATTGCCCATCTGCGCTGCCAATCCCGGCTTATCCCATAAACGGTTCATGGCGGCACGCAAGGCAAATACGTCTTCTGGTGGCACCACAAGACCAGTCTCATCGGCAATATTGACATAAGTACTGCCTATCTCTATCTCGCTGGAGATCATGGGTTTTGCATACATCGCTGCTTCCAATAGCGAAATACCAAAAGCCTCTGAACGCAAATGCGATGGAAACACTACACCATAACAAAGACTAAGCAAGGCTACTTTATCCGCTTCTGGCAAAGCTCCCAGAAAATGGACATTCCCCATTTGCAAGTCACTTGCTTGTTGCTTCAGGGCGGCCGCTTCAGGTCCGTCGCCCACGATGACAACCGACATATCAGTATCTGCCACAGCTTCCAGCAAAATATGCAAACCTTTGTAATAACGCAACACACCCACAAACAAAAAGAATCGCCCGGTGAAACGCTCGCGCCATTTTGCCAGCAACTCGCTAGCTGGCTGAGGATAAATATCCTTGTCCAGACCATAGGTGACCGCTTCAGTTTTATCGGGAAATTGATTCAGGAGCGGGCTACCGGGCAAGTAATTGGGCGTAGTCACCACGATCCTTTCCACATCATTCAAAAACCAGTGGCGCAGCGGCTGATACACTTTGTCCAGAAATTTTTTCCGCACGATGTCTGAATGATAGGTCACGATTTTGGTTTCCTGATAACACAAAAATGCACAAGCAGCGACGAAGACAATACGAAGAGTACGACCAGGAGTTGCAAGGCTTTGGGACGGTTTTGCGTAAGTCCTAATGTACTAAGAATGATAGAGAGCGCGAGACAGCAAGTCTTCCCCAACTTGTCTGGCAAATGTCATCAATTTGTAAGTCTGGGACTTAGGGCGCTTGCAGCGGTAAGGAAATGATGAATCTGGCACCACCAAATTGCCCTTCTTGCACGACAATTTGCCCGCCATGTGCCGCAATTGCTTTTCTGGTAATCGCCAGGCCCAGGCCAAAACCCCCTGTGTTGCGATCGCGGCTACGGTCCAACCTGTAAAAAGCCTCAAAGATGCGCTCTCTCTCGGCTGCGGGTATCCCTGGGCCATCATCTTCCAGCACAATTTCCACCGTACTGTCTGTTCTTTTTGCGACCAGCCAGATACGGCCACTGGTGTACTTGGCAGCATTGCGCAAAAGATTGCTGACAGCCCGCATCAGCAAGCGCTGGTCTGCCCGCAAGCTGCCAAGATCGGTTGCCAAATCCATCACCAGTTGATGCTCGGCCAGCACATGCTGCAAGCCCGCCACGCAATTCTTAAGGCTGTCGCTCAATTCAATTTCACTGCAGTTGTGCTTGGCGTCATGATCCAGCTGATCCAGCTTACCCAAATCCAGCAATTCACTGACCAGCGCATTCAGTTCAGCGACATCCGCTTCCATGGCTTGCATGCGCGGTTCAAGTTGCGGATTTTTTGCTGCATTTCTCAATAGTTCCAAAGCAAACTCCAGCCTGGCGATGGGCGTGCGCAACTCATGCGATACCGAATGCAAAAGATTTTTTTGCGCCTCCAGCAAAGCTTCTATGCGCGTCGCCATCTGGTTCATGCGCTGCGCCAGTGGGTAGATGCTGTCGCGCTCACTGGTCTGTGCCCTGACTTTCAAATGACCGGCACCAAATTCATCGGCAACTTTTTCCAGGGCCTGCAAACCGCGCCAGTGCGTGCTGGACCAGATCGCAATCGGGATCAGCAGGCACAATGCAACGATGATGTAGCGCAGCGCTTCGGTTTTTAATACGGGGGCGACATTGATGGGTAATTCCTGGGCGTGGATGACTTCTTCATCACTGCCGATATATCGTTCGCCCTTCAAATCGACACGACGGTAAAAAGACTTGCCTGCGACATCTATGACGACTTCACCGCGCATGAGTTGCGCCTGTTTTGCTGCCACCACTTTGGCTTGCGCAGACTGCAGGGGTATCAGTTCCAGTCTCGCGTGGGTGATTTCTCTGATCTTGTTGAGGCGAGTCAGCCATTCATCAGGCCCGGCCTGATCGACATATTCCGTCAATAATAAAATTTGTCCTGATGCCTGTTGCTGCGCAACTTCATCCAGTGGGTCACCAAAAAACAGTGTGATGGAAGCGTAAATCGCCAGCGTGGCAACGCTAATGGACAGCATCACCAAGGCAAAAAAACGCAGGAACAGGCGATTCATTTGCTAGTCCCAGGCAGACGGGCTGAACAGATAGCCCTCTCCCCAGACTGTCTTGATTTTATCGGCATGAGAGTCATCAAATTTGCGCCGCAAGCGGGATATTTTATTGTCGATGCTGCGGTCTAACCCATCAAATTCTATGCCGCGCATCTGTATCAGAATATCATTGCGCGACAAGACCTTCCCTGCTGCATCAGCCAGTACCAGCAGCAATTTGTATTCTGCACTATTCAAAGCAACCGGTTCATCGCGCCAGAACACGGTGCGGTCACCACGGCACAGGCGAAAAGCGCCAAATATCAGATCAGCATTTTCATCAACAGGCTCGTCCTTGACGCGCCTCAGCAAAGCGCGCAAACGCGCCAGCAATATCCTGGGCTGGACAGGTTTGTTGACATAATCATCGGCACCTTGTTCGAGACCAGAGACTTCATCAAAGGCATCTTCACGTGCAGTCAAAATCAAAATCGGCACGGCGCTGATGGCCCGCAACTGGCGACAAACCACCATGCCATCCATGCCTGGCAACATCAGATCCAGCACCACAATATCTGGCGAAGTTTGCTGAAAATGGCTCAGTGCCACATCGCCACGGCTGACGATATCTATCGTAAATTCATATTCACTCAGGTATTCGGCGACCAGTGCTGCGAGTTTTGCATCATCTTCCACCAGCATTACACGAAACATACTTCCTCCTTTTTGCCCGCATTGTAGTCGAACAGGCCGCGATTTTACGCAAAAAGCCCGCTCTGCTTGCGTGACTTACAATTTTCAGACAATTTCCCGGCAAGCCAGCCTCATCTGTCACGATCTACAAATTTGAGACAAATACTCTACATTTTGAGAACGTTTTCCTTTTCTGACGGCGCTATTCTCTGTCCCTATCAAGCCCTTATTAACTGATGACATCTTAAACTTGCAAGATCGCTATCTTACTAGTTTAAGCCATGTCGCATCTTTAGGTTTTTCCCATGAATTTGCCCAGACATCTATTTTTTGCAACTTTTGCAACCATTGCTGCGACTGTGCTGAGTGCCTGCGGAGGCAGCAGTGATTATATTCCCCAGCCCTTGCCTGCGCAGGTCAACATAGACTTCAGCACAGAACCGGCGGGCTGGATTTTTGGCACATCTGACTTTACCAGCCAGACCAAGCCGACCGATATAGTCACGGAATACCGCAACCTGCCACTGCCATTTAGCGGCAAAGGTTTATACACTTATGGCACCAACCGCAGCGATGATTTATTTATCTATATCAAGAAAAAGTACGCGGGCTTCGCCCCCAATACCGAATATGCGTTGAGCTTTCAAACCACTGTAGTCAGCAATGTCGCTACTGGTTGCTATGGTGTGGGTGGTTCGCCTGGTGAAAGTGTCTGGCTATTCGGCGGAGTCTCCCCCACGGAACCATTGACGATACAAAAGGGAGATGACTTTATCATGAACATAGACCGGGGCAACCAGGCTGGGCCGGGCAAGTATGCCACGGTGCTAGGCACCATAGGCAATGCCAGCACAGATTGTGGCAAAGCGCCCTATATGGAGAAAAAACTCAGCAATCAAACTCCTTTGAAGGTCAGGACCGAGGCAGATGGCAGCCTGTGGCTCTTGTTTGGCTTGGATTCCGGATTTGAATCAAGCAGCCACATCTATTACAAAAGCATCACAGTGAATGCCGTACCTGTCGTCAAATAAGTGAATGCCGTGCCGTTTGCCTGTACGCCAGGCACGCGGCACAGTAAAATTCTCTATTGTGAAAACAATAGATGAACCACCATGTCAGCAGTTACACCTCCCACAGCAGATCAATCCGGCATTGCCGCCCAGATACAGACCAGCGCCCTGGAGGCAGGCATAGCTCAGCGCCTGGCACAACGGGACCAGGCAGTAGGGCCAGCATATCTTAAAGCAAAAAAAATTTTTGGCCACAAACTGTCCATGCGCAATGCCACTGTAGCAGATGCAAGTTACATCGTCGCCTTGCGTACTGATGAACAAAAATCCAGGTTTATTTCCAGTACCTCAGCCAACGTAAAGCCACAAGAACAGTGGCTGGAAAAATATGCCCGCGATGACAAGCAAATCTACTTCATCATCCAGAATATGGAGGGAGAGAACATAGGTACTGTGCGCCTGTATGACCAGCAAGCAGACTCATTTTGTTGGGGTTCATGGATAATACAAGCAGGCTCAGCCAGCAGCAGCTCGATAGAATCGGCTTTGATGGTTTACCACTATGCGCTGGCTTTGGGCTTCCAGCGCGCGCATTTTGATGTGAGAAAAGCCAATGAATCCGTCTGGAAATTCCATGAACGCTTTGGCGCAAAAAAAACCGGCGAAACAGCAGAAGACTTGCACTACAGCATCGCAGCAAGCGATATCATCAGTTCCTTGAACAGGTATGCAAAATTCCTGCCCAAGGGAATACAAATCCAGTTCTGAATCAGCCGCGCAGGCGCTTCAGCTTATCAGCCATCCTTGTTGATACGGCTGATCAGAGTCGCCAGAACCTGTTCAGCCTGGTCATTGGCAACCTGGCAAGTACCCGCATTTTCATGACCACCGCCGCCAAACTCCAGCATCATTGGGCCAATATTGGTTTTCGAACTACGGTTCAAAATCGACTTGCCAGTGGCAAACACGGTATTCTGATTTTTCAAACCCCAAAGCACGTGGATGGAAATATTGGTCTCGGGGAATAGTGCATAGATCAGGAAGCGGTTACCGGCAAAAATGGTTTCCTCTTTGCGCAGATCAAGCACCACCAGGTTTTTATGCACGGTCGCACAGCGAAGTATCTGCTCCTTGCACTTATCTTCATGCTCAAAGTACAGGTCCACCCTTTCCTTCACATCGGGGTTTTGCATTATTTCTGTGATGCTCTGCGTCTTGCACAGGTCTATCAATTCCATCATCAGATTGTAATTTGATATCCTGAAATCGCGGAAACGCCCCAGGCCGGTACGCGCATCCATCAGGAAGTTCAGCAAATCCCAGTCTTGCGGATGCAAGACTTCCTGGCGATTGAATTGCGCAGAATCACCCTTATCGACCGCTGCCATCATGCTGTCCCAGGACGCCGGGAAAACTTTCAGTCCACCATAATAGTCATACACCACCCGCGCGGCTGACGGTGCGTCTGGCATGATGACATGGTTTTTTCTGGTCCCACCATCAGCATTACGCAAGGTTTCTGACAAGTGATGGTCAAACGCCATATGTAGGCCATCTACATAGGGCAAATTAGTGCTGATATCATTTTCAGTGACAACAATCTTGCCATCCTGCATATCTTTTGGATGCACAAAGAGTATGTCATCAATCAAATTCAGGTGCTTGAGCAAGACTGCACAAACCAGCCCGTCAAAGTCACTACGTGTAATCAAACGGAATTTCTTGGCATTATCAGACATGAATACTCCCCCAGTTTAGTGGTTTATTCCTGATACAACAAAACTCGCTTCGTAAAGGCTGGCACCTTTTGTTTAATGTAATCACTTTCCCTGCGCTTGTCCATAAAGTAAGTGAATATGGAACAAGTCGTACCAATCACAAAGGGGCGCGCCCCTTTGTTGCACCTGAAAACTAGCGCCTGCTGACCGTGTTATCATTGCCAGAAGTCTGCACTTGCGGCTCTTGGCCATTCAGCGCCTGCGCCCATTTGACCTGATTATCATTACCTACCACTTGCACCTTTCCGAGTTGTGCCACTGTGATCTGGTTATCGTTACCATTCACCTTCACTTGCGGGCAAGTTCCACTCAGGTTAATCTGATTGCCATTGCCCTGTATGTACACAGGCTGGCCATTGCACTGCGTGCTTTTGCTCATGTCGTTACCATTCATCCGCAGGCCGTCTGCAGACGCAGCCTGCTTGCCGCTTACAGCGCCCACGCTGACACCTGGGGCTTTGACGTTGACATTCGTATTGGCCCCAGTATTCTGGTTCGTGTTCACGCTAATACCTGGCATGTTGATCGATACATCACCTGCATAGGCGCTTGCGCTTGCAAACATCACGACTGCCAATAAATGCTTTTGAATCTTCATTATTCTGCCTTTATTCATTTTAAGAAATTGATCAACCAATTTATATATCTCATGAAGATGTGTCTCAAAACAACTTCATCAAAGCAAATGTGATGCATTGCTCGACAGTATTTGAGAAAACAATTGGGTTCCACCCATGAAGCAACAGTTGCTGAGCTTACAAGGGTGGGACAAGGCAGAATGCTATCATAGTGCCGATAGCGACCCTGAAAATGGAAAATGCCGGCTTGCGCAAAGCAGAGAATCTGAGTGCTGTGCGTCCTGCGTTCTGAGCATGCTGCCTGGTAGCCCAGTTGCTAAGCGACCAAGAACTTGACAAACCTCTTGCTGCGATGTCACTCGGGTAAGTGTCCTCTGGCTGCGTTCAACTATTGATTGCGGCTTGGTTCATGGCCATCATATCGCGGTAAATTTGCATCCAGATCATCCCAGCTTGCTCTGGATGAGACAAAGTTATGAGAAATTGGCCTTTCAATTATCGCAGAGTCCAGAATACCCAACCTTAAGCGCAATTTTTCAGGAGCATGTTCATTGCTGCTAAAAATGGGGGAAGCACATACTTTGCAAAAATGTCGCTTTTTACCCGGCGCTGTTTCGTAATGATGAATAGATTCCTGCCCGGTTTTTATCAGCATATCGCTGGTGCTGACAAAACCATTGGTCGCATATGCGGTTCCGCTACTTTTCCTGCACTTTGAACAGTGACAATGAATAATAGCGTCTATCGCGCCGTGTACTTCCAATGTCACTGCGCCACAAAGACAACTACCTTGGTACATAGATCTCCTTAACGCTAAGTTGATTGCGGTGGACCACATAGCCCGTCCAATTGTGGGCTATGGGTACAAAAAAAAATTTTGGTGTCGTGCTTAAAATTTGAGCGCAATTTCCGCATTTAAATGCCTGCAACGACTTTGCAATTTGCTTTTCGTCTAAGGTGGGCCTCGAATCGCGCTTCAGTTTTTTAAGTCGGACAGACTGCTAGAAGGATAAATAGTATCAAAGAACACCGTACCTAGTTACACACACCAACATTTATTCCCACAGTTGACATCAGTTTTTTACATTCAAGGCGGCACGGATAGAAGGAACCCCTCAAGTATTTCGTTTCCTGCAAACTCGAACAACATTGAATTTACTTCATCATACGCTTGTCAGAGTTATATCCTTCTTACTGTCCCCTGCATATTCAAACAACACAATAAAAACGCTTTTCCATTTTCGGTTAGGCTGAGAATCCGTCTAATAGCTGTTGTATCTGGCTCAGCTCATAAGGCTTGGGTAACATATGGCAAGGAAAATTGACGTAAGAATGAATATGAGCACCATGACCTGATGAAATGATGATGTGCATGTCTGGTGCCTCGAGTATCGCTTGTTTCCCAAGAGCGATGCCGGACATGTTAGGTAAATTGATATCTGTTAGCAGCACTTGGTATCGTTGCTGCTGAAGCAACTCCAAGGCCTGCGCCCCACTCGCTGCTGCGGTGGGGATGTGCCCTATCATCGCCAGCATGTCGCAAAGCATTTCCAACAAATCCTGATTATCTTCAACAACCAGAATGCGCAAGCCAGTACACCTTTTATCTGCAGCGTCATTGGCGATGGCAGTGTGGAGTGCAGTAGCGGGAAACGGATTTAGCATAATTACCTATCTGGACAAAAAATTGTCCTCACCAGTAGAGCATGGCAAGATCACAAGTGGGACAAGACCAAGCTGAATTAGTATTCGCCCCATTCGCCCCGCCTGACTAAGTCCCGTGCTGAACGAACATGATAGATTAAGAAAAATAATCGACCAAATCTGTACGGTAGGTCACATGCGGTGTTACCAGTGGAGATATTCCATGCTGGAAGCATAGATTGCTCGGCACAAAATATGGAGACAATTTCAACTTAAACAAGGCCAGGTCAACCTGAAATTCCTGGTAAATTGAATATCAGTGCGTGGTAAGATTTTTCCTACAAATCAAGTCGCTGTTATCCTGCATTCTACATCTGGAAATGTCACTATCATGGCAGGGCTATCGCGGCGTAGCTCTGACAAGTCATCTGTACTTCCTGCGCCGTTGTGGTCGAGAAAGTAAACAATCAGACTATTTTCAGAGGAGTCATCATGAGTGATTTTTTCAGTTTTCATTTTTCAACAAGAAATATAAACCTTGCTGCACGCCACGAACAGAGGATTACTCCAAGCATTACGGCAACGGATATGAGTCGTACACAGGAACCCAAAAATTTGACCCCCGCAAAGCAAAACATCCATTTGAAAAAAATGGAAGAGCGCAGTCGGCATTTGCGAACCATGTATTTCTCGAGTTAAATTGAACAGCTTGCGCGATGACCTCACTCCGCCCAGCATTTGAGACTCGGAAGATTCTGTACCTGCCTGCTCCAGTCGAGATGAATGTGCTCTAGCGCACAGATTTGTTCAGTATCAGACTCCACTATCATGGCATGCGTCTGGCTTTATTGACGTAACTCCCCATATCGGCATATCGCCGTAGACCTTCAATTGACAGGCATGGGATACACACGAGGCCTACCATGATGCACGATTTTTGATCGCCCATCGCGCAGAGCTTGAGCGTAGATGCCGCGAAAAAGTTTTAGCTCGATCAGGCAGATCGCCGAACAAGCAACAGCTGGAGCAAGGCATTCCCATGTTCCTGAATCAACTGATACGCACGCTAGAGGCTGAACACCGGGGAACCACAGGTGAAGCACTGGCCATATCAGGTTCATCACTAGGCGAAGCTGATCAACAACCAGAACTTGGCGTAACTGCTGCAATTCATGGGGCTGATCTCTTGGCACTGGGTTACTCGATCAATGAAGTAGTTCATCATTACGGCGATCTTTGTCAGGCCGTATCAGATCTGTCGATCGATCTCAACGAAAAATTTGAACTCCATGAGTTCCGCACACTTAATCGTTGCCTTGACAACGGTATCGCCGACGCTGTGACAGGCTTTAGTGAACACCGAGACTTGGTGATTGCCGATGAACAGGCCTTGGAGGCGAACGAACGTTTAGGATTTTTTGCACATGAGCTTCGCAATTACTTGCACACCGCAATGCTGGCAATAGCGGCGATCAAGTCTGGCAATGTTGGTCTGAATGGTTCCACAGGAGGTGTGCTGGATCGCAGCATGGTGGGACTACGCGGCCTGATTGACCGTTCTCTCGCTGAAGTTCGAATAGGGCCTGGCATGATACTGCGCCGTGCAGTTTTCAATCTTGCAAATTTTATTGGAGAAGTGCAATATTCCTTTTCACTTGAAGCTGAACTGCTCAAGTGTAACTTTCACGTTGAACAAACTCCGGCCATACTAATGGTTGATGCCGACAAGGACCTGTTGTTCTCTGCGCTTGGCAATCTTCTACAAAATGCATTCAAATTTAGTGGCAAAGGAGGCGTGGTCACGCTTAGCGTTGGAACCAAAGATGACCGCATACGTATCAATGTCAAAGACAGTGGACCTGGAATGAGCATGGAAGATACGCAGGGAATTTTCCTACCTTTCACACAGAGCGGCACCAACAAAAGCGGCCTGGGACTTGGGCTATCCATCGCACGACGCAGTGTCGAAGCGAACGACGGATTACTGACTGTGGAAAGCCAGCCCGGACAAGGCTGTGTGTTCACGATTGATCTGCCTCGTCGATCAGTTACACAAGAAGACGTGCCGAATGCTGCGACAGTCAAGGGACGATGCGAAGACAGATGAAAAGTGCCAGAGAGTCAGCAACGATACCTGTCAGTTTTCGCAGATTTTCAATAATGAAATCTGGCGCAAATCACAGCTACCTCAGATTTACAGGACTTACGCAAAATTGTCCCAGCGAGGCTATCGTTTGAGGAAACCTCTCTTGCAAGAGAGGTTCGTTACGTTAGTCGGTAACATGTTGCCTGAAACCCCAACTACACCGTAGCGACGGAGACTGTACTTTAATACGCGGCTACCAGAAGATGATCTGCAACGTAGCTGGTGCGGTTTTGTGCAAGTCCTAGTAAATTATCCTGCAGTCTGTCGCTGAGTCAATACAATTTTCAGGCCACTGAGTTTCTACAAGGGATGTGAAGTTCTATGCAATTTGTTATTAGCCATTACAGACCTGATTTTAAGCGCTAGCGCTTCACGGCTATATGGCTTGCTCAACAATTCCACACCTGTATCAAGCCGGCCGACATGCAAGACTGCATTTTGCGTATAGCCCGAGGTAAACAATACCGCCAGGTCAGGCAGACGCTCGCGTGCCTTGAGCGCCAGCTCCGGGCTTCTCAATGGTCCGGGCATGACTACATCAGTAAACAACAAATCAATTTTGACACCAGTTTCAATAACAGACAGTGCACTCTCTGCGTCCGCAGCATGCAATACTGTATATCCCAATGCAGTCAGTATCTCAATTGCGGTGGCACGAACCAGCTCATCATCTTCCGCAACCAGAACAGTTTCAGTCCCACCAACAACTTCTTCCTGCAACTGTACCTCCAGCTGGCCTTCCTGTCCTGTCGAACGGGGAAAATAAAGTTTAATGGTGGTGCCGCAATCTAATTCACTATGTATATTGACATGCCCGCCTGACTGCTTGACAAAGCCGTACACCGTAGACAAACCTAAGCCTGTTGCCTTGCCTTCTGGTTTAGTCGAGAAAAAAGGATCAAATGCCTTGGATACGACTTCTGACGGCATACCTGAACCCACGTCGGAGACTGACAGCATCACATATTCACCAGCGTTGACTTCAACATGCGTGCTTGCGTAATTTTCGTCCAGAACGGCATTGTTAATTTCTATGGTGAGTTTGCCAACTGACCCCATGGCATCTCGTGCATTGACAGCCAGATTCAGCAAGGCATTTTCGACTTGAGCAACATCGACAAAGGTATTCCACAAGTCATCAGACAGAATAGTTTTGACTTCGATAGTCTCCCCCAGGCTGCGTTGCAGTATATCTTCCATATCAACCACAAAGTGACCAATGTTAGTGACTTTGGAATTGAGTGCCTGGCGCCGTCCAAAAGACAGTAAATTACTGGCCAGTTTGGCACCGCGCCTGACGCCCGCCAATGCATTGGTAACCCGCCGCTCTGCATGCGTATTTCCTGCGATTTCGGCAGAAAGTAGTTGAAGGTTGCCTGAAATGATCTGTAACAGGTTATTGAAATCATGAGCTATACCACCAGTCAATTTACCTATTGTTTCTATCGTCTGCGCCTGCTGCAATGCTTGCTCGTTTTTTTTCAGTGCGACATCAGCTTCATGTTTTTTGGTAACGTCCCTGGTAATCTTTGCATAACCAAGGAATTCATTGAATGCATTGTAAATAGGATCAATCACGACATGAGCCCGGAACTGACTTCCGTCCTTCCTGACGCGCCAGCCTTCCTGCTCAAAACGACCTTCGGTTCTGGCAATCAATAGAGCAAGCTGCGGCAGCTCGCTATGCTGATCCTCTTGAGTATAAAAGCGCGAAAAATGTGTACCGATAACCTCATCTTGTCGATATCCCTTGATACGTTGCGCACCCGCATTCCAGTTATTGACATAACCTTCTTCGTCCAGCATGCATATCGCATAGTCAGTGATCGCGTCTACCAGCAACTGAAAGCGCTGGAGGTCCATCCATTTTTTATCATCCGGCAGATTTTGGCTGGTCATTGGCTATTTCCACAGAAAAAATTTTGTTAGCTATTGCATCAATCAAATCTGCAGCCAATGAAAAAACCATGACTTCTACCAATGCATGCCCAATCAAGCTACCAAGAACATGTGCCCCCTGGCAGCCTCGGGGTACCAAGATCGTTTTTTGAATGCACAATGAATTCAATATGATGATTTTCATTTTTCATTCCAAGCACACCAGCTCTTAAAACACCTTGATCCGAAATCTACGACCATCGAAGGTATAAAAGTGAAACTATCCATTTTTACGTTCTATACAGTTTCAATCTGTCCACAACAAGCGAACCTTTGCCTGCGCTTTATCGATCATCGCCGTTGTCGATATTGTTGACAATATCGACAACTATTGCCCGAACACCATGAGATTGCATGTCACCATCGTCATGTCCAACTTTTTCCAGCTCATCTCCAACTCTGATCGTTTGCGGATTTGGCTCTTCGGCTTGTGCTGGCTGTTTTAGGTCACCTTCAGCGAGAGAGCCCTCAGAGGTATCACATCGATCAGGCCCAGTGCTGTCCTTGCAATCGCTATTTTTCGGTTGCAAAGTCGTCGCGCCAGCATCAGGTGTAGTGGCAGTGTCATTGATGTCTCTCTCAAGAATTAACGTTAGAACACATGTCCTGCAACGGACACCTCACGCAAATCTACCCGTTATTGACTGGCGATAATTAACGCTTGCTAGAGCTGGAACCAGAGCATGATTTAAGCTCTGAGCGAGAAGCAGTCTTGGAACTACTGCGGCCTGGGTCGCCAGCGAATTTGCTGCTACCGAAACTATTGCCATCTTTTTTGTGGCTTTGTCGCCCGGCTTTCACGTGTTGTTCGTGCGTACCGCCCTGAGTATCTGCAGATTCGTTAGAATTAGTGGAACCTGATTTATTTCTGGCAGAATTAATAGACATGAGACACTCCAAAAATTCATGCAAAATCTTACGGTCACATTTCACTGGCTATTCATAACCAATGACGACATCATAGTCACTGCGCAGGTAAGCGGTAGTCAGCAAAATCGAATTCACTCTGTAGGAGCTCAGGCTGTTTTCAACAGTCCCAAAGCCCACACCCCAGTAAGCGTCCTATGATTCGCCTTTGAATTTCTTCAATCCGTCAATATGCGTTCTCATCCTTGGATACGAGGTACGTATGTCAATGCGAGAAACTTTGAATTGGATATCTGGAAGTTCAGATGCTACCGCACTTCCCATGCAAACCAATTTAGTCTCTGTTGCACTTCTTACTTGAGCTCGTGCAACAAAATAAGACCCACAACATCGGCTTTGTTTTTGTTTTTGGAAATTCAACTTTAATTACAAGTCTGTGCAAAGTCAGATGCAACCTTACAAGTTGTTTTGCGAGGAATTACAGGAGTTTCCAATGCATGAGCCCGTCCACGCGGGGACGCAAAGAAAAAGCCCCTGGTTACCCAGGGGCTTTTTCAGTATTGCTGGCGGAGATGGTGAGATTCGAACTCACGATTCAGGTTACCCCAAATGCTTCCTTAGCAGGGAAGTGCCTTCGGCCACTCGGCCACATCTCCACACTATTGCAACCGCCAAAAGCTCAGCTGCAATTGAGACCGTGATAATAGCTGCTTGTAAGACTTTGGTCAACAGTCAGGCCAGAAAAATTTTTAAGCGTTTTCCAGACCAAATGCTTTATGCAGGGAACGAACTGCCAGTTCCATGTATTTTTCATCAATCAGGACCGAGATCTTGATTTCTGACGTGGAGATCATCTGGATGTTGATTCCCTCCTCCGACAAGGTGCGGAACATCTGGGATGCGATACCAACGTGGCTGCGCATGCCTACACCAACGACGGATACCTTGGAGACCTTGGAGTCACCAACGATGCTGCCAGCGCCGATATGCGCCTTGACGCTGGTTTCCAGCACGTCCATGGCCTTGGCATATTCACCACGTGGCACGGTGAAGGTAAAGTCAGTCTTGCCTTCGACGGACTGGTTCTGGATGATCATATCGACTTCGATATTGGCATCAGCAACCGGGCCCAGGATTTGATAGGCAATGCCTGGCCTGTCTGGCACACCCAGAACTGTGATTTTTGCTTCATCACGGTTAAACGCGATGCCGGTGATGGTAGCTTGTTCCATGTGTGTATCTTCCTCAAACGAAATCAGGGTGCCGGAATTCGCTTCTTCTTCCAGCGGTATTAATGGGTCGGTCAGTGATGACAAAACGCGGGTAGGCATGCGGTAGTTACCGGCAAATTCAACGGAGCGGATTTGCAGTACTTTGGAACCCAGCGAAGCCATTTCCAGCATTTCTTCAAAGGTAACGGTGTTCAGGCGGCGTGCATCAGACACGACACGCGGATCGGTCGTGTAGACACCGTCAACGTCAGTATAAATCAGGCATTCTTGCGCCTTGAGTGCTGCAGCAACAGCAACGGCAGAAGTATCAGAGCCACCACGACCCAGGGTCGTGATATTACCCAGTTCATCAACACCCTGGAAACCGGTAATGATGACGATCTTGCCTGCATCAAGGTCAGCCTTGACCTTGGCTTCATCAATCGAGGCTATTCTGGCCTTGGTGTGGGCAGAATCAGTCTTGATGGCAACTTGCCAGCCAGCATAAGACACTGCCTGCTTGCCTATGGCTTGCAGGGCAATAGCCAGCAAACCGACAGAGACTTGTTCGCCGGTGGAGGCAATCATGTCGAGTTCACGGGGATCAGGCTGGGCAGAAATTTCTTTTGCCAGGCCAATGATACGATTTGTTTCACCAGACATTGCTGAAGGCACCACGACTATCTGGTGACCGGCATCATGCCATTTGGCGACGCGCTTGGCGACGTTCTTGATGCGTTCTGTCGAACCCATCGAAGTACCGCCGTATTTGTGGACGATTAAAGCCATAGATATAGAAACTGAGATAGAAGACTAAAGGGTGAAAAATGCGGAAAATCAGCCTCTTACTGTACATGTTGCTCTGCAAAATAACAAGGCACTTGAATCCAGAAAAACGGAAGAAACGCTGGCCTGGGATTTGGTGCAAGCAGATTTTTTACAGAAAGATGGCAATAGAAGTAAGGCATTTGCAGGAAAACCGGCTGGAACAGTACGATATGCGGTACACAAGCCAGCCATTATTTGCCAGGTGGCGGCAAATAGAAGGGAAGTAACAAGGAAATATTGGCTTATTTCCTTTTAAAATCAAAAACTTAAAAAAATATACTCCCTATCAGTATATTCATTTCTAATGATTTACACTGATTAGCGATAAAAAGTAAATTGTAAATTACTTATTTGCATATCAATATAAGAATTCAATTGATTGATATGCAAACCGCTTTTGTTTGATTTTGCTGATCCAGACTTACTTTTTTTCGTATTTGGAAAACAGGCGACGCCAGCCTTCATGGCCGAGCTCGCGCATGGTCTCCATGTTCTTTTCATAGATTTGTTCAGCCTCAGGAAAAGCCTCTACTGCCTTGTCTATGCTTTCTTCACGCAACAAATGCAAGGTGGGGTATGGAGAGCGATTGGTATAGTTTTCTATATCGTCTTGCTCGGTACCAGCAAACTGATAATCAGGGTGGAAGCTGGCAACTTGCAGGATACCATCGAGCTCCATTTCTTCCAGCATGCCATCGGCGACATCCAGGAAATCATTGAAGTCAAGAAAGTCATTCAATGCCAGAGGATGAATCAGCAAGGTGGTTTCTATCTTCTCTGGATTAGCTTCGGCCAGTAATTCAAGCTCGCGCTCCAGGTCTTCCAGCAAGGCTTCTGGAGTTTTGGCCTGGCTGACAACATAACGCACTTGCTGTTTGACCTGCACAGCCTTGGCAAATGGACAGAGGTTCAAGCCGATGACGGCCTTGTCCAGCCAGGCTGCGGTTGAAGAGATAACGTCGTCGGTATCGATGAGATTGCTGGGCATGATATGCATAAAAAGGGGGAAGGCCCGAGGATACCATGCCAGATTTTCAGATGCATGACATCCGACAAATTTGCATGAGATTGAGGAGCCTTCAGTGCTAGCGCCCTGCCCTCAGATTTTACTTGGACTCACCAGCGATTGCCTTGTAGCTGACAGCACCCAGCACTGCACCGACAATAGGAGCAAGCCAGAACAGCCACAATTGCTGCAGAGCCCAACCACCCACATAGATGGCGACACCAGTACTACGTGCAGGATTGACCGATGTATTGGTGACGGGAATGCTGATCAGATGGATCAGCGTCAAACCCAGGCCAATCGCGATAGGTGCAAAGCCTTGTGGTGCCCGGCTGTCTGTCGCGCCAAGGATGATGACCAAGAACATCATGGTCATCACCACTTCTGTGACCAGTGCTGCCACCATGGAATAACCACCAGGCGAATGCTCGGCAAAACCGTTTGAAGCAAAACCAGCAGATACGTCAAAACCAGCCTTGCCACTCGCGATCAGGTACAAGACCCCACCAGCAACGATGCCTCCCGAAACCTGAGCAATAATGTAAGGCAGTAATTTATTGGCTGGAAAACGACCACCTGCCCACAGGCCGATAGAGACGGCGGGGTTTAGGTGGCAGCCAGAGATATGGCCTATCGCATATGCCATGGTCAGCACGGTCAAACCAAAAGCCAGTGACACACCGTGCAAGCCTATGCCTACACCAGGAAAAGCCGCCGCCAGCACGGCACTGCCACAGCCACCCAGCACCAGCCAGAATGTTCCCAAAAATTCAGCACCATATTGTTTCATTTTTTACGCTCACTTTTCTAAGGTATGAGATTGCCCGGGTTCTGTGCAAGGAATTTGCAAGTACCCAGCACAGTGAACAACAATATAACAAAGCTATATTGCTGCATTGTTAAAATATGTAATGAATTAAACATGTTTTTCAAAAACAATACACTTTCCCTGCAAAATAAAAAAGCGAACACCTTAGTGTTCGCTTCTTCAATCATCTGCAAGCCGGTCAAACTTGCAATGTATCTAACGCATCAGATTTCTTCGTACAGAGGCAAAGTCAGGAATTCGGCAAAGTCTTCAGAAGTCGACATTTCTTCAAAAATTTGCGCAGCGCGGTCATAGGTAACACCTGTACCAGCCACTTCTTTGACCTTGGCCAATTCTTCAGGGATCATGGCGCGTACCATCTCGGCTGTGACCTTGCGGCCATCTTCCAGGTTGCCCTTGGCAGAGCGTATCCATTGCCAGACTTGGGAGCGGCTGATTTCTGCGGTAGCTGCATCTTCCATCAGATTATGGATAGGTACGCAACCATTGCCAGCCAGCCATGCGCCCAGGTAATGGATGCCGACGTTGATGTTGTAACGCAGGCCAGCTTCAGTGATCGGGGCTTCTGGCTGGAAGTTCAGCAAATCCTTGGCACTGACTTCGATATCTGGGCGCTGCTTGGAAATCTGGTTAGGGGCATCGCCCAATACTTTCTTGAATTCTGTCATCGCCAGTTCTACCAGGCCTGGGTGAGCTACCCAGCCGCCATCGTAGCCATCTGTTGCATCACGGGCTTTGTCATTGCGCACGCCGCCCATGGCGATCTCGTTTTTCTCAGGATCATTCTTGATAGGAATGAGTGCTGCCATACCGCCAATAGCTGGTGCATTGCGCTTGTGGCAGGTTTTCAACAACAGCAGAGCATAGGAACGCATGAAAGGCGCAGTCATCGTGACCTTGGCACGGTCAGCCAGGCAGAAATCTTTGTCGTTCTTGAATTTTTTGATGCAAGAGAAAATATAATCCCAGCGACCAGCATTTAGGCCAGAGCTGTGTTCGCGCAGTTCATACAAAATCTCATCCATCTCGAATGCAGCAACAATGGTTTCGATCAATACTGTCGCTTTGATGGTTCCTTGTGCCAGGCCGATTTCATTTTGTGCCATCACGAAAATATCGTTCCACAGGCGTGCTTCCAGATGGGACTCCATCTTTGGCAAATAGAAGTAAGGGCCAGCGCCACGTGCCAGTTGTTCTTTGGCGTTATGGAACAGGAACAGGGCAAAATCAAAGATGCCGCCAGAGATACGTTTGCCATCGACCAGCACATGTTTTTCATCCAGGTGCCAGCCACGTGGACGTACAACAAGTGTTGCGATCTTGTCATTCAGCTTGTAGGATTTGCCGTTTTGTTCCAGGCTGATGGTGCGGCGCACGGCGTCGCGCATATTGATCTGGCCTGTGATCTGGTTATCCCAATTTGGTGTATTGGAATCTTCAAAGTCAGTCATGTAACTGTCAGCGCCAGAGTTGAAGGCATTGATGACCATCTTGCGCTCTACCGGGCCAGTGATTTCTACACGGCGGCATTCGAGTGCTTTGGGGATAGGTGCAATCTTCCAATCGCCTTCGCGGATATGCAGGGTTTCTGGCAAGAAGTCTGGCGTCTCACCGGCATCCAGGCGTTTCACACGTTCTACGCGGGCAGCCAGCAATTCCTGACGGCGTGGCTCGAACGCACGGCTCAGTTTGGCAACCAGTGCCAGGGCTTCTGGTGTCAGAATCTCGGCAAAGCCTGGCTTGATTTCGCCGCTGATTTGCATGCCTTCAGGTAAAGTCAGTTGTGTCATTGTGGTCTCCAAAAAAATGAAATAAAACGAAATCAGTTGCGGTGTTTTGCTATAAAGGGAATCAGGTCTTGCAGCATGCGCCCTTCGCCATGTGGCGTGACGCCCAGTTGTTCCAGTGGTGCGTTTTGCCGGTTGACCCAGAATGTCGTGTAGCCAAACCAGGTGGCACAGCAGGCATCCCAGCAATTGCTGGATACGAACAGGATATTCTTGGCAGGCACACCAAATACATCAGGTGCCATTTGATAGGCTTCAGGTGCAGTCTTGAATTTCTTGACGACTTCGACAGACAGCAAATGGCTGAATATGCCCTGCATGCCAGCCGCATCGACAGCAGACTGTAGCATGTGCAGATTACCGTTCGATAAAATCGACATTTTTATGTCTTGCGTCTGCAAGGCTTGCAGGACAGGCAGGTTTTCAGGAAAAGCTTTCAGTTTTGCGTACTGGCCCATCAGGCTATTTTGCGCATTCAGCGTCAATTCCAAGCCCAGCTTCTGGCAGCAAAATATCAATGCGTCCTGCGTCACTTCCCAGAATGGTTTGTACATGCTGCACATGGTACGCAGACGTGTGTATTCAATTTGCTTGTCGCGCCAGAGTTCAGCCAACGCCCGTCCCTTGCCGGGAAATAGCTTGTCTGCCTGTTCACTGATGGAATACACATCGAACAGGGTACCGTAGGCGTCAAAGGCGATGGCAGAGATGGTCATGGTTTTCTTTAACGACTGAACGACATGCAGTAATTGTAAATGTAGAAAATTGAATAGTAATCATCATGGAAGCAGTATATTCAATATAAAATACTATAATCATCGCATTTCATCACTACATCTTTTTATTTTAGTTGCAAATGAAAGATTAAGAAGCCAAGCTGCTATGGATCAATTCAAACAAATTTCTACCTTTGCTGAAGTGGCAACACGTGGCAGCCTGTCGGCAGCGGCGCGTGCTGAAGGTGTGGCTCCCGCCATGATAGGCCGCCGTCTTGATGCTCTCGAAGAACGCCTGGGCGTCAAGCTTTTGCAACGCACTACCCGCAAGCTGGCGCTGACCAATGAGGGCGAAGCATTTCTGGAAGATTGCCAGCGCATACTGGCTGACCTGGAAGCGGCGGAAGGTGCGGTATCAGAACGCAGCGCACGTGCCAGCGGTACGCTGACGATTTCTGCACCCGCTGGTTTTGGCCGCCAACATGTCGCGCCTTTGATGCCCTCCTTTCTGAGTGAGCACCGAGATGTGAAACTGACACTAAGCCTGAATGACCGCGTGGTAGACCTGATTGGTGAAGGCATAGACGTGGCGATACGCATCGCCGCATTGACCGACTCCAACCTCATCGGCGTCAAGCTGGCGGATAACAAACGTGTGGTGGTCGCCTCGCCCACCTATCTCAAGCGTCATGGCACACCGCAAACCCTGGATGAACTCAGCAAGCACAATTGCCTGGCTTTCAGCTCTGACGGCAGCCAGCGCGGCTGGACTTTTCGCCAGAACGGCAAGAATGTGACGCTAAAAGTGGAAGGCAATATGGTCTGCAATGACGGTGAAGTTTTGCATGACTGGGCGCTATCCGGCAAAGGACTGGCTTGGCGGTCGATGTGGGAAGTGGGGGCAGAAATTGAATCAGGCAAGCTGATTACTGTACTGGATGAATTCAATGCGCCGGGCAATGATATCTATGCGATATTTGCCCAACGCCGTCACCTGCCCTTGCGCATACGTGCCTTCATCGACTTTCTGCGCCATGCCTATAGCCAGCCAAATTACTGGAAAAAATCCTGAGCAGGATTTTCTGAATTTTTCTGAGTCCCTGCTCCGCATCAAGCACGCTCCGGAAGCGGAGGGAAGTTGCCAAACGCTCTTACACCCTGTTCACGATCTGTAGCGAGCGGGCGTCACGAGGTGAAGAGCAGCACATGAGCCCCCATCACGCACGCGCAGTAAGATCGTGCACAGGTTCTTAAAATTCTTCCCAGTCATCCTGCGCAGCTGACGGGGCTCCTTTAGTCGTCTTATTTTGTGCTGTCGCTGCTGCTGCGGGCAGCGAATTGACCGTCGCACGTTTGGCAGCAGGGGTTTTTTTGATCACGGCTTTTGCTGGCGATACCACAGATGCATTGCCGCGATTATTACCACCATTAGTGCCGCCATCATTGGCATCAATCTTGAAAATACTGACAGCATGATTCAGATTATTCGCCTGATCCCGCATACTGCTTGCTGCCGCTGCTGCCTGTTCCACTAAGGCGGCATTTTGCTGGGTTGCCTCATCCATCTTGCCTATGGCCAGGCTTACCTGGTTGATACCATCTCTTTGCTCAGCGCTGGCAGAAGTGATTTCTGCCATGATGTCGGCCACATTCTTGATCGAGACGACGATTTCATCCATGGTTTTGCCTGCATCATCCACCAGTCGTGAACCGACCTCCACCTTATCAACAGAATTGCTGATAAGTTCTTTGATTTCTTTTGCTGCATTGGCAGAACGCTGCGCAAGATTACGCACCTCGGTTGCCACTACAGCAAAGCCTCTGCCCTGCTCACCAGCGCGCGCCGCTTCAACTGCCGCATTCAAGGCAAGAATATTGGTCTGGAAAGCGATGCCATCAATAACACCAATAATATCGACAATCTTCTTTGAGCTTTCTTTGATCGATGACATGGTATGCACCACATCGCCGACCACTTGACCACCTTTGCTCGCAACTTCAGAAGCATTTGACGCCAGCGTATTTGCCTGACGGGCATTATCGGCATTTTGCTGTACGGTCGAAGTCAACTCTTCCATGGAAGAAGCAGTTTCTTCAAGGCTGGCAGCCTGCTGCTCAGTACGGCTGGACAAGTCCATATTGCCACTGGCAATTTCCTCAGAAGAGATGGCAATAGACCCGCTTGAATTACGCACCATGGTGACGGTTTGCATCAGGCTTTGGCGCATGTTTTCCAGAGCAGAAACCAGTTGTCCCATTTCGTCCCGGGACGTTGGCTTCAGTTGCTGCGTCAAATCACCATTACCTATGGCTTCAAACTGGGAAATTGCCAATTTTAATGGATGAGAAATGGCGGCGAGTAAAAAGTAAGCCGAAATAAAGACCGCAACCAAGCCACCTATCACTCCGAGAACATCAACCCAAACGAAGGTTGTAAATGCGCTTTCGCTGAGCTTTAATGAATTGGCTGCACCAGTAAATTGATACTCACTGAGCATTGCCATTTTGTCAGAGTAGGCGCTATAGGCGGGTGGCACTATCTTCATATTGATATTATCCGCCTCCTCCTTATTACCTGCCTTAATGGCATTCACCATTGGAAGATGTGCATCCTTGATGTATTTTTCACGCAAGACAGAAACCTCATCGGAGATTTTTTTCTCTCCTGCGTCTTGCGGTAAAGCCAGGTATTTTTTCCAATATACTTCTGACTGATTGAAGAAATCTTCGGAACGCTTGATGGTCTCCGCAGTATCAGGGAATTCCGGATGGGCGATAGCCCGGTCAAGGGCTGTGCGCGCCCGCAGGATAAGGACCCGTGACTGCCCGAGTGACTCGACAGAGGGCAATTGATTGGAAAAAATTTCCTTGATGACGGCGTTACTGTTTCTGACACCATAAATCCCCATCAATCCACCTATGACCAACATAATTGCCATGAAAGCCATTACGCCTATCAGTCTTAACCTGATTGTCAGATTAAACATCTTTACTTCCCCTTTTTAAGGTTCCTAGCCAATTTGAAGCAAGAATACAAAAATTCTTAATGAAAGTATTGATCCGAGACAACTTTAGTAGAAATGTCGCAAAACTAGTATAAATACGTTTGCAATTATTGGGGGAAGAAAATTTTGTATTTTTATAAAAAAAAATCCCCGACATGTCGGGGATTTCTTAGAGCAAATCTGGCGTTACACCAGACTAACAAAGAAGCAATTAGATTGCTTGGATGTTAGAAGCTTGCTTGCCTTTAGGGCCTGTCGTTACTTCAAAAGAAACGCGTTGGTTTTCTTTCAAAGATTTGAAGCCGTTAGATTGGATAGCGGAGAAATGAGCAAACAGATCTTCACCGCCTTCATCTGGAGTGATGAAGCCGAAACCTTTTGAATCATTGAACCATTTAACAATACCTGTTGCCATTACAATTTCCTATTTCAGTTAATGTGGGCATGTGCCCGATAGATCGTTTCAACCAAGTAAGAAATGACAGACTGATACTGCACTACCACTTTGAATCTCAACGACTGAACGATTATACGCAGAATTTCGGGAAAAAGTAAAATAAAACACTACACACTCGATTAATCTTACACTTTCGGAGGGAAAAGTCGCCTTTCTGACGCAAAATCCATCGCAATTTGTCATGCGATTGTCACATTTCTCACCTAGCCTGAATATTGCATAAATCTTCGGAGCGTCAATTGATCGCGGCCGTTTCCGTCATCGGAGGGCCTTTTGTTTCAGGTGCAGGGTGATGAGGTAAATTCTTCCCCTGGTTGTAAAGTCCATTACCCCCTAATTTGAATCTGAAAATACAAAAATATTTTTCCCAGACTTTTTTGCTTTATACATAGCATCGTCAGCAAGTTTGAGCAATTGATCAGGTGTCTGCCCTTCATTTTGGAATAATGCTATGCCGATAGATGTACCTACCCGTGCGTCTTTTCCTAAGTTGAGGATAGGCTCGTTGACAACCGCGATTAATCGCGAGGCAATGATGGAGATACTTTCACGACTATCAGGATTGTCTAGCAATATGACAAATTCATCCCCGCCCAAACGAGCCACAGTATCGGAGCCACGCAGTTGCCCTTCAAGTCTTGTTGCAATTGTCTTGAGAACATGATCGCCCATGTCATGTCCCAATATATCGTTAACTAATTTAAAGCCATCCAGGTCTAAAAATAACAACGCGATTTGGCGCTTTTCACGTTCGGCCATAGTAATAAGCTGCCCGAGGCGCTCGACCAGCAATAACCTGTTTGGCAAGCCCGTTAAACTATCGTGAAAAGCCATGTGATGAACCAACTGTTCTTTGTCCCACTGTACTGTTATGTCATCGAATACACCAACGTATGTCGTGATTTCACCAGCGTCGTTTTTTACAGCTGAAATTGAGAGTTTTTCAAGGAAAACCGTGTCGTCTTTGCGCTTACTCCAAACATCACCTTTCCATTTTCCAGAAAGATTCAATTCTTTGTAAAGATTGTTAAAAAACTCTGGACTATGGCGAGAAGAACTGAGTAAATTTGCATTTCTTCCGACTGCTTCTTCCTGGGTGTAGCCAGTAAGCCGTGTAAACGCCTGGTTCACCGACAAGATAATCGATTGCGGGTCGGTAACCATGATCCCTTCTGACGTCGCTTCAAACACGCTAGCAGAAAGACGAATGGCTGCATCTGCCTCCCGTACTTTCGTGATGTTTGTAACAAGCGCGAAGAAACCCATTATCTCGCCGCTTGAATCTCTATCAGGGATGTAGTTGGCAAGCGTATAACCTATACTACCGTCCGGTCTCTTTATTTCGCGCTCAAATTCCTGTGGCTCCCCCGCAAGTGCGCGCTGCATATACGGAAAATTCAGCGAAAATAGCTGCTCTCCCAGCAAGTCTTTTATGGACATGCCTAATATCTCTGAAGGAGTGAACCCGAACCATCTCAAATATACAGAATTTGCAAACTTGCAAATCAAATTTTTATCCCAATACGCAATCATGCTCGGCAAGCCGTCTGCAATGGTACGGATGAACCTTTCCCTATTGATACTCTCAACCGACATCTCATCTGCTTTTTGTCTGGCCTGCAACAAATCATGTTCAAAACGGGTGCGCTCCACCGTGACATAAAAAATCCAGGTCAGGCTTTCCACATCGATCGATGATGTTTTCTGACAATTGACGTAGACTGGAGTCCTGGTTCCAGTACTGCTGATCAATTGCAAGCGAATTTCACGTATTTGCCCCTCACGCAATATCATGGGGATCACATGCGTTTGCAGAAAAATCCTGCTTGCCATTGGCAATAGCACATCCATCGATTTATCAATAAGGGATTCCGGATCTTGCTCAGTAAGACTAAGCAGACTTTGGTTGACTGATAGAATTTTGCCTGCCCAATCGGTCACCAGAATCGGGCAAGGTATTTGATCAAAATTTTGCACTAAATTTCTATCAACTGGGATGACTGAGATATTCACGAATGGCATCAACGACGAGCGAGGGTTCGCTCATGTGCGCGCAATGGCCTTGCACTTCCAGCACTTTAAGAGTACTGCCAGCCAGATGATTGTGAACGTATTCACCGACCTGAACCGGTGCCAGCGTATCTGTTCTGTGCTGAATAACCAGGCAAGGTCGGTTCACTTTGGGAAGGTCGGCTCTGTTATCAGAGAAAAAAGTGGTTCTCGCAAACACCTTTGTCGTCGTTGGGTCGGTAGAACAAAAACTGTCCGATAGTTCAGCAGTTACAGAACCGGCCTCACCTTGTGCAGAAACAACCGGGGCAAGATAGTTAGCCCACCCAATATAATTCTGCTCCATGAGATCTAGCAGACCTTCAAGATCCTCCTTCTCAAATCCACCAAAGTATTCGGGTGGGTCATTGACAAAGCATGGGTTTGGCCCTACCAAAATCAACTTATCAAACAATTCTGGTCTTGCAATCGAAGCCAAGATTCCGGCACTGCAACTGACAGAGTGTCCAATGAATGTAATACCACTTGCCAAACCAAGTGCATCGCAGACGTCGAGTATGTCTTGGGCATAGCCGTTAAGACTGGCGTACCGATGCGGGTCAAAAGCCTTTAAATCCGACCTTCCTGAACCCACATAATCAAACAGTACTTGTTTGTGAGTCCCAATAAACGCAGGCGTTACCCTGTCCCACATATTTTGATTGCATCCAAAACCATGGGCATACAGCAGCACTGGACCAGACTCGCCAATGACTTTTACGTTATTACGATGAAGAACATTCAAGTCTATCTTTTCTGCAGACATGGGTTAACTCCGGTGCTGGTTAGGTTGACGTAGCTTACAGTAAGGTCGATGGATGTGAGGCACATCCTTCAATATTCAAATTTTGTGAACAATTGACGTCCAAGTAGCTTAAAGCAGCAGCTTGGCTCAAGTATATGTTTATTGAGCAAATACGCAAATTGAACTAGCCGCCGAACTGCGTATTCTATCTACTTCGCAAAACAATGTTGCGCGGATGCAATAGACGTTTCAGAATCACTTTCAAACGCAAGGAGTTTATAAATTTGTGAGATGCTGATGCTGGTTTTGTACGCACTGGCGAGGGTGGTTTCTAACCTGGCCAGGACTTGCCCAGCTTTGACGCCGGCACCTTCTTATACCAGTTTTTCTTTGAGTAAACCTGCTTCTCCTGGTTGCACGATCTTGAGCAGGGTCTTGGGAGTGAGTTTGCCTTCAGCCGTGGCGATGATGTCTAGCCTACCGATGGCAGCGCGGGGCAGCGGGATGAAGACGAGGATGCGGACTACCCACAGGAAGATGCGGTCTATGTGACTGGGGTTGCAGTTGCTTTTATTTGTCTTGCTGGTGCCGGAGGCATTGGCTGGGCGCCGTTCTGTCAAACGATAGATGGCATCAACCTTAAGGCATTTGGGCAAGCCATGGGCAATGACGAGCATGGTGACTTTGCCTTTGAGGGCGTTGATCGTGTGGGCGAAACGTTCTGCGGTGGTGTCGAGCGCGCTGGTTGTAAAGTATTCCTCATTTAAGACAAGCTGCGTGTGCATCACTTCAAGCCAGTAAAGGCAAGCTTAGCCGTACATGCCAATGAAGTAGATGTGTTTTATTTGCCCAGTTACAGCCCTGAAATCTATCCCGAAGAACGCCTCAACGCAGATATTATGTAAGCGATTCGGAGCAAGGTTTTGGTGTGCATAAAAGAAAAACTACGTACAACCACTGAGTGGCGCATGAACGACATTGCGATCAAACTGGGGCGCTGACATACTTACTAACAGGATGCCTTGGTGAAATACGCAGCTTTATCTATTTGAATGTCGAATCACTAATTCAGCTTGCAACCAAAATGAGCGGTGCGTTTATCCAGGAAGGCTGATACCCCTTCAGCAAAGTCCGGTGTCATCGTGACCGTTGCAAAAGCCTCGATCTCGTCATTGACCTGCTGTTCAAGCGAAGTCGCGTCTGACTGATAGATCAAGCGTTTTATTCTGGCATAAGTTTCTTGAGGACCACGCAGTAGCTTCAGCGCCAGCTTCTCAGTCACATCTTTTAATTGCTCTGGAGGTACGACAAGATTAATGAGACCAAAGGCCAGGGCTTCATCGGCATCGAAATTCTCTGAAAACAATAGCCATTCCAGCGCCTTGCGGTTACCGACCAGGCGCGGCAAGAACCAGGTATTGCCGACATCAGGGCTTGCACCTATCTTGGCGTAGGCCATATTGAAACGCGTGCCCTTGGCAGCCACGACCAGATCAGCCGCATTCATAGTGCCCATGCTGCCACCGGCAACCGCTCCGTGTACAGAGGCAATGACAATCGCAGGCAATTTATGCAGGCGCAATATCGCCTGATTCAGTTCAGCACCAATTTCACGTATGGCTTCAGGAGATGCCGGGTCGCCAGGCTTGAAGCTGGCAATGTCGCCGCCAGCGCCAAATACCTTGCCCTCGGCACGAACAATCACGACGCGTATGCTGTGGTCTTCTGCAAGCAACTGTGTCAACTCGTTCAGGGAACGTATCTCGGCTGCCCCCATCACGTTCATGCAACTCGGATTATCAAAGATGATGGTGGCCAGTCCATTGGCTTTTTCAAGACGTATGCTCATGTCAGTCTCCCTTGTTTTGGCTTGGAACCTGTTTGCGATCTGTAGCAAGCGTGCGTCAGCGGGGTCAGGGTAACAAAAACGCAGCGCAAAAAGCGGAATGTACTCCAGTACATGAGCATTTTGAACAGCACATGCGCCCCGCGTGGACTCCGATTGCGCACGCGCAGTAAGATCGCAAACAGGTTCTTACATCTACTATCCTAGTACAAGTAGGCAAAAAGGCAATCAAGCACGTCCATGTAACATGAATGCGGCTGCACCTGTCGCAATTCTGTCACCTTTTTCATTACGCAAATCCATCAGGACATTGGCGACGCGCTTGCCCAGACGGGTGACTTCAGCGGTAGCGACAAAGTGCTTGCCACGCCCTGGCTGCAGATAGTCGATGCGTAAATCTATGGTACTCATCTTGCCAAATTCCTTGAGCTGCGAGATCACATCATCTTGCGGGCTTTGCTGTGCCATTTTGAGCAAGATGGCAAAACCCGCCACGCTGTCCAATACAGAGGCAATCACACCGCCATGCAGCATGCCTTGGGCAAAATTGCCTAATAACTCGTCCCGCATGCCTATGCTGAGGCGCGGTGCATCCGGGTCAAAACTGTCCAGCTTCATGCCGAGCAAATGGCAAAACGGGATTTTTTCCTCTATCACCATTTTGAGCATGCCTTGAAATTCGGGGTTGTTTATGATGTTTTGTGTCATTGCGTATTTTCCTTATGTCCTGTGGCAAAACCTGACTCACAGCATTTAATCAAGCATTTGCTTTATTAATTGTATCATCATACACTTGAGCACTTACAAAGCCATATATCCCTTCCAGTACAGACCAACAGACAGGAGAATGAAATGACCGAAGCCTATCTTTTTGATGCACCACGCACACCGCGCGGCAAGGGCAAGAAAGATGGTTCACTGCATAGCGTCAAACCTATCTCCCTGCTGTCTGGCCTGATGCAGGATATGCAAGAACGTCTGTCGCTTGATACTGCACTGATCGATGATGTCGTGCTTGGCTGTGTCACCCCCATTGGTGACCAGGGCGCAGACATTGCCAAGACGGCGGCGCTGGCTGCAGGCTGGGACTGGCAAGTGGCAGGCGTGCAACTGAACCGCTTTTGCGCATCCGGCCTGGAAGCAGTCAACCTGGCAGCTCAAAAAGTACGTTCAGGCTGGGAAGACCTGGTGGTCGCTGGCGGTGTCGAATCCATGTCACGCGTGACCATGGGATCAGATGGTGGCGCCTGGGCAGCCGACCCGCAAACCAGCATGCAAACTGACTTTTTGCCGCAAGGCATAGGGGCAGACCTGATCGCCACGCTGGAAGGATTCAGCCGTGAAGATGTTGATGCCTTTGCCCTGCGTTCGCAAGAAAAAGCCACTGCAGCGCGCGCGGCTGGCCGCTTCAAATCCCTGCGTCCGGTGCGGGACATGAATGGCCTTGTGATACTGGCTGAAGACGAATTCATCAAGCCACAATCCAGCATGGCCGCGCTGGCCTCGCTCAAGGCTTCATTTGAAATGCCGGGCAAGATGGGATTTGATAGCGTTGCCATACGCAAGTATCCGCACATTGAACGCATCAACCATGTGCATACAGCCGGCAATTCTTCCGGCATCGTTGATGGTGCCGCTCTTGCCCTGATAGGCACCGAAGCCATGGGCAAACGCCTGGGCCTGAACCCGCGTGCCCGCATTGTCGCTACAGCAGTGACGGGCACTGACCCGACCATCATGCTGACTGGCCCCGGCCCTGCCACGTTGAAAGCCTTGAGCACAGCCGGTCTGCGTATAGAAGATATCGATCTGTTTGAAGTCAATGAAGCCTTTTCAGCGGTCGTTATGAAATTCATGAAAGACCTCAAGGTGCCGGAAGAAAAAGTGAATGTGAATGGTGGCTCAATTGCGCTGGGCCACCCACTGGGGGCAACTGGCTGCATGTTACTGGGCAATCTGATAGACGAACTGGAAGCGCGTCAGTTAAAACGTGGCCTCATTACCCTGTGTGTGGGTGGCGGCATGGGCATCGCCACCATCATAGAGCGCGTTTAAACCAGAAATATAAGCGAAAAAAACATCATGATCAATTACAGCAAAGACGAACACAACATAGTCACTCTCAGCATAGATATGCCGGGTTTGTCAGTGAATATCATGAACGCAGCATTTCGTGATGCACTGGCATCTGCCGTCGCCAGACTGGAAGAAGAAAAAGAACAACTCAGCGGCGTCATCCTGACTTCAGGCAAGGACAGTTTTTTTTCTGGTGGCGACTTGCGCGAACTCATCAGCATACAAGATGCAAAGTCCTGTCTGGACATGGTAGAGAAAAACAAGGCTGTGTTGCGTCGTCTGGAAAAACTCAGCAAGCCCGTGGTGGTCGCCATCAATGGCAGCGCCCTTGGCGGTGGACTGGAGTTGGCGCTGGCCTGCCATTACCGCATTGCACTGGATAATCCCAAAGCAAAAATCGGTTTCCCCGAAGTGACGCTGGGATTATTACCCGGTGCGGGTGGCGTGGTACGCAGTGTACGTCTGCTGGGATTGCAGGAAGTCATGCCTTATCTGCTTGAAGGCAAGCAGGTTTCTCCGGCAGCCGCTGTAAAGGCTGGTCTGGTACATGCCCTCGCCAGCAGCCATGAAGACATGTTGCAACAGGCTACAACATGGATACTGGCTAACCCACAGGGGCAACAGCCATGGGATGATGCAGCCTATAAACTGCCCGGTGGCGCAGCCAATTCTGCCAAGCTGCTGCCCATGATCATGGTAGCACCTGCCATGTTGCGCGAAAAAACCCGTGGCAATTATCCCGCGCCAGAAGCCATATTGGCAGCGATGGTTGAAGGCGCACAAGTTGATTTTGACAATGCCCTGAAAATTGAAGGCCGTTACTTCACCCACCTGGCGACTGGGCAGGTCGCCAAGAATATGATAGGCACCCTGTTCTTCCAGATGCAGGAAATCAGCTCTGGCAAAAGCCGCCCGCAACATATCCCGAAATCCAATGTAAGCAAACTCGGTATCATTGGTGCTGGCATGATGGGCGCAGGCATAGCCGCTGTCAGTGCGGCGCGAGGCATCACTACCATATTGAAAGAGCATACACTGGAAAAAGCTGAGCAAGGCAAAACCAATATTGCCAACAGTCTGCATAAAAAAGTCGCGCAAGGTCGCCTGCCAGCAGAAACAGCAGCACGCCAACTGGAGTTGATACTGCCAACAGCACATACCAGTGATTTTTCTGGATGCGACCTCATCATCGAAGCCGTGTTTGAAAACCGTGAACTCAAGGCCACGGTCAGCAGTGAAGCTGAAAGCATGCTGGCAGCAGATGGCATCATGGCAAGCAACACCTCTACCCTGCCGATCAACGGCCTGGCAAAGGCTATCAGCCATCCCGAACGTTTCATAGGTATACACTTCTTTTCACCTGTTGACAAAATGCAACTAGTGGAAATCATCAAGGGTAAACTAACGAGTGAGGTAACACTGGCCCGCGCATATGACTACGTCCTGCAGATAGGAAAGACGCCCATTGTCGTCAATGACTCACGCGGTTTTTTCACCAGCAGAGTGTTTGCCAGTTTTGTCAACGAGGGTTTGAGCATGCTGGCAGAGGGTTTGCCAGCAGCACTCATAGAAAACGCAGCACTCTCAGTCGGCATGCCGGTTGGTCCACTGGCAGTGCAGGACGAAGTATCGCTGAGCCTGTCGCGCCATGTCGCAGCGCAAACCAAAGCCGATCTGGAAGCGGAAGGCAAGAGCTGGCAAGCCCCGGCGTCTGCAGCCATTATCAATGCCATGCTTGATGAGCATCAGCGTGCAGGTAAAGCTGCTGGTGCAGGGTTTTATGAATACCCGAAAGATGGTAGCAAGAAGTATCTGTGGCCAGAGTTGAGTAAATTGTTTGGCAAACCCGGAGTCAGCCTGCCCTATACCGATTTGCAAGACAGATTCCTCTATATTCAATCCATAGAGACTCTGCGTTGCATGGCTGAAGGCGTACTCGAATCCAGCCGCGATGCCAATATAGGTTCTATTTTTGGCATAGGCTTCCCAGCCTGGACTGGCGGTGCAGTGCAATTTATTAATCATGTAGGCGCAGAACGGTTTGCCGTGCGTGCAGCAGGATTACAAGCGCAATTTGGGGAGCGTTTCGCCTTGCCAGAAAATTACCTGGCACTTACCCAGCCCCGTGCGAATGATTGAGTTAGCACAAACAAGTTGAATCTAATGGTAGCCTGCAATTGATTTGCAATTGACTCCAGTATGCCTGCGCGTGTTCAATAGTGTTTGAGTTCTTTGGACTTGCCTGACGACAGGGTAAGTTGAAAACACTACCCCTGACTGGAGGTGTATTTTGATCAAACTGCATTTCTTGGGTGCCGCTGGCACAGTAACCGGATCACGTTATCTGCTGATTTCTGATCAAAGCAGAATTATGGTGGATTGTGGTCTGTTTCAGGGCTACAAACAATTGCGTTTGCGCAATTGGGAAGAGCCGCCCTTTGATCCATCAAAAGTCGATGCCATTTTGTTGACCCATGCCCATCTTGACCATTCTGGCTACCTGCCACTGATGGTAAAACTCGGGTTCAAGGGCAAGATTTACTGCAGCAAAGCCACTTTCGCGCTATGTAAATTATTGCTGCGCGATTCTGCGCATCTTTTTGAAGAAGAAGCGGCCTACCTTAATCGACACCATCTGTCCAAGCATCAGCAAGCCCTGCCTTTGTATGACAGCAAAGATGTCGAGAAGGCACTCAAGCACTTTCATTACGTAGATGAACACACCAGCATTACGATTGCCGATGATGTGCAGGCAAAGTGGATACCAAATGGGCATATCCTTGGGTCTTGCAGTATCTCTTTGAAAATGGAGCAGACCAGCCTGTTATTTTCTGGCGATGTAGGGCGGCCGCGTGACTACATCATGAAGGCACCGGAATTCCCGGAAAAAACTGACTACCTGATCGTTGAATCAACTTACGGTGATCGACTACATAGCACGAACATTCCAGAAAATGATTTGCGTGATGTCATCAACAGTACTGTGCAACACGGTGGCTCAGTACTGATACCCTCCTTTGCTGTTGGGCGCGCGCAAACCTTGCTGTATTTGTTGTATCAGTTGCGCAAGAATAAGCAGATACATGATTTCCCCATTTATATGGACAGTCCCATGTCTGAAAGTGCGACGGGTATCTATAGTCACTATGCCGATTCTTTGAAACTCTCTGCTGAGGATGTCGCAGGTATGGTGGCCATGACCACCTATGTCAAAACGCCAGAAGAATCGCAGCGCCTCAATAATGAACGCTGGCCCAAGGTCATCATCTCCGCCAGCGGCATGGCAACAGGTGGCCGGGTGCTACATCACATGAAATACATGGCATCTGACGACAGAAATACCATCGTCTTTTGTGGTCATCAGGCTGGTGGAACTCGCGGCGAATCGATGGTTAATGGCGCAAACACGGTACGCATACATGGCCAGGATGTCAGGATACGCGCCAAAGTTGTACAAATTGATGGCTTGTCGGCCCATGCAGACTACCTAGAATTATTGGGGTGGCTCAAACATCTGAAGCAAGCACCACTGCGCACTTTTATCACACATGGTGAGCCTGCGGCGGCTGACCATCTGCGCCAGAAAATAGAGCGTGAATTGGGCTGGCGCTGTGAAGTTCCTGAACATTTATCCTGTTACAAGATCGAAGCTAAAACTCTGACTTCCCTGCATCCCCAAATACTGTGATAATCGCTGCTCGTATAAACGAACATCGGTGAACCTATGCAGGCACTCGCAGTGACGAAGAAAAAGTATCGTGTATCGCAATTGGTTGGTGGTGTTTTTTTGATGGCAAGCTGCCTGAGCGCAGCCAGCCATGCAAAACCCGTGTTGCGCTGTTATGTCAGCTATGCTGGCAGCATGCAAACGATAGAAAGTCAGATGGTGCAAGACCCCTATGATGTGAAGGCGACGGACATCGGTGAGCGCTTCACTTTCAAGGCGGTCATGGTAGGCAAGGTGCAGCAGATAGACTATGTCAAACTATACGCCTATTTCCAGACACGTCGCGGCGACATACCTGTCCATCAGGCGACCTACCACCCACCGTTCAGAGTGACGTCCAAAGAAACTCGGTTAACGCCGCAAAATTCTGTCTATGCTGGCGATGTCGAGCGTGAATTGCAGTATCGTTGCACCCTGCAAGAGGTGCAACAATGAAAACCTTCAAACAAACTCTGGGTCATTTGTTGACCACCTGTGCCTTGTCAGTAATGGCTACGGGTACAAGCCTGGCGCAAGACAATAGCGTCAGCATACTCTTTGCCGGCGATGTGGTGTTGGATGGCAAGCCAGGAAAAATGATCGCTGAGGGTAAAGATCCGTTTTTTGCCTTCGCCAAATTATTCAAGAACGCCGACATCCGCGTCGTCAACCTGGAATGCGTCGTCGCCACGACGGGTGACGCTGCCGACAAGAATTTTACTTTCCGCGCCCATCCTCGGACATTAGCTACTCTGAAGCAACATGTAGATGCAGTATCAATAGCGAACAATCATTCCGGTGATTTTGGACGTGCAGCTTTCCAGGAAATGCTGGGCTTACTGGATCAGCAGCACATCAAACGCTTTGGTGGTGGCAATAATCTGCGTGAAGCGCATACGCCACTGATCATTGAAAAGAAGGGTTTGCGCATCGCCCTGCTGGGCTATAACGAATACATGCCACGCAGTTTTGAAGCAGAAGCACAGGCTGCAGGTGTCGCCTGGAGTGAAGACGAACAAGTGGTACTAGATATACGCAAGGCACGCCAGCAATACCACGCAGACCTGGTCATCCCGTATATGCACTGGGGCTGGGAGAATGACAAACTGGCCGTCGACAGACAGCGTCAGTTAGCCAAAGTCATGATCGACGCGGGTGCCGATGCCATCATAGGCGGCCATCCCCATGTGATACAGGATGTAGAACATTACAAGGGAAAACCTATCATTTACAGCCTGGGTAATTTTGTCATGGATGAACTCGACAATGAACCGCAAACCCGTGGCTGGGTGATACGCCTGCAACTGGACAAGAAAGGCGTGAAAGCCTGGGATACCCGTTTGGCCAAGATAGATGATGATGGCGTGCCACACCCTGTGCCTGAAGCCAGCACTGCCTGCTGGAATCGCAAGGATGGGCAACTCATGCAGTGCAGTAATACGGCTGACTAAATTTCCTTATTAAACACGGTCGTTGCTGCTGGCACGTCCAGCACCACATCCGAGCGGGCCTGGGCGACACAAGGCAGTATCCAGCCCTCCTGCTTTTCTTCCAGGCTCAGGCCGGGCCAGTCTATCTTGTAATTAATTTTCCCTGCCAGCATCTTGCATATGCAAGTGCGGCAGGTGCCATTGCGACATGAATTGGGGATGCGTATACCTTCCAGCAAGGCGGCCTCCAGCAAGCTGAGTTCGGCCACAGTTTCGCAGGCCCAGCCATGCGGCTGCACAGTCAGCGTCCATACTGTATTGGCTAATGCATCCTGCTTACTCATTTTTTCTCGCTATCGTCCTTGTCTTCACGTCTGAATTTTACTAGATTGAAAGCCTGCCCTCCTGTTGACTGTCAGCAGCGGCAGAAGTCACTCCAGGAGCTAAACATGATGACAGCCAGTGCACATCTACTTTCCCAACAGCAAGATAGCTATTCAGAAAGGCGTAATGCCCGCGCACCAGATTTTATCCTGATGCAGCTTGATCCCCGCGACGTCATAGAAGGAGTAATGTTAGAAGGAGGTTTTCAATCCGAAGATGCGCCGTCGGCAGGTAATATGCGTGAGCATTGCCCCCACTGCAGCGGCGTGCAATTACAACTGATACTGCGCTATAAATTCGTCAAGCGCTCCCACCTGTTTTGCAGCAGTTGCACACGCTGCTATGATGCCCTGTATCCAGACGGTACTTCGGCACTGGCATTGAGTGCGATGTCGCTGGTGTGAGGGAAACGATATGGCAAGCCCCAGATAAAAACGGCATTTCCTCACAAAAGGAAATGCCGCTCTATTTAAGTTGGCCTTTCAGACCAGACTTACACCACCGTCTGCAAGCGCATGGCAACGCTCATGTCGCCTGTTACCTTAAGTTTGCCCATCATGAAACCATTCATAGGATTCAATTGACCAGTCAGCAAGGCTGCCAGGTTTTCCAGAGAAATTGTGATGGTGCAGCCAGCTTCGTTGTTTTCATTACTGACTGTATTTGGTGTCACCAGCGCATCAACAAATACCACGCCTTCATCACCGCAATCAAATTTCAGGGTGGCATTCAAACCACTATCATCACCAACTTTAGCGCGTATCGCTTCTGTGCAAGCTTGCAGATCCATGAATTACTCCAGAAAAAATATAAACGACTTGCAATGTATCACGGCAGGCTTTCGAGGGACAATACTAGAACTCATTTCAAGATACAAGTCAGCATCCAGTAGTAAGTATTTCTGAAAATACGGATATCGCGCACGGCAGGGCCAAATTTCTTGCGCAGTGCACTATCAGTAGGGAAATTCTTGAGTATCTCCACCCTGCTGCCATCTTCCTGCTTGCGTAACTGGAAGGTATTGCCTTCGAGGTCAGTGCGGGCGACTACCGTGCTACTGCCTTCTACATAATTATTGTCGATCAGGACCAGGGTAGTGCCTTTACCCGTCACCTTGCTCAGGTGGCCTAGCAAACTGGTTTGATCATCACGCATGACATGTGACCAGAAAAAACCGGCAAAGCAAGTTGTGTATTGGTCTGCCGTGGCTGCGGGCAAGTCATGCAAGTCAGCCAGGGCAAATTGCACTTTACCTTCAGGGTAAGTCTTGGCCAGCGCCACATCCAGCATAGGCTGGTTATAGTCAGTCGCAACAACGCTTGCTGCCACAGGCGCAAAACGCTCAGTCCAGTAGCCAGTACCGCAAGCCACTTCCAGCACGCGCTTGTCTTTCAATACATCGAGGACTTTGCCCTGAATTTCACGCAAGTCTTGCTGACGCTCGGGTTTTTGGTAAACCTTTTCCAGGGTCTGTGCACGTTGCGCATAGTATTCGCGCATTTTATTTTCACTCATTTTTATCTTTCAACAGAAAATCAACCAGCTCAACAAATCCCTCGCCGTATTGGGCCTGACAAACATAAGCCGGGTGGGCTTCAAATCTGTCCAGATATTTGTAGATATTTGCCACGCCAACTGAAAGCGGGTAATGGGCAAACATACTGGCATCATTGGCAGAATCACCAATAAATACATAAGTCGTTTTTGCGACATCATCGCTGACGCCAAATACTTCATGCAGCACCCGCTGGCTCATGCTTTGCTTGCTGAAGGGCGCAACCGAGGCATGGGCATGGATGCTACTGGTGGTGGCATGCAAACCATGTTCATGGATCAGGGCCACGACCTCATTCAATTGTGACAGCGGTATCGCAGGAATATTTTCCGCTATATCAAAAGCCAGATCACCTATACGTTGCGAGGCATCGGCAGCTGGCAATACATTCGGAAAATGCCTTTGCATGATGTCGGCAAAGTCCAGCAAACGTTGTCTGTGTTGCTGACGGGTTTGGGCATCAGCATAGAACATGGACTGCTGCCTGCCATCCCCGCCCAGCCAAAACGCACTTGCACCATTCTCAGCAATAACAGCATCAAAATCACATAGGCGTAACAAAGGCAAGGTCCAGTAAGTTGGCCGCCCTGTCACGGCTATTCGCCGCAAACCCGCAGTTTTTGCCCGGTCAAGTGCGGCCAGAGCTGCTACTGTCAGCTTGCCGTGGCTACTGAAGGTATCGTCAATATCCGTCAATATGCCGCGCACTTGCCTGCGATGCGCTGCAGGCAAGGCACTCAGTGCCTGCATGCTCATAAATCGTAGGTATCCTTATTGCCCTGCATGACATTGTCTATCATTTTACGGTTCAGGGTAGGATTCAGTAATTCTATAAAAGTATAAATATAACTGCGCAGGTAAGCACCCTGCTTGATCGCTACCCGTGAAATGTTCATGCCAAACAAATGACCAACCGGTATGGCACGTAAATTCTTGTCGCGTTCGGCATCAAAGGCCATACCTGCAATAATACCAACGCCCATGCCTAGCTCCACATAAGTCTTGATGACGTCGGCATCAATGGCTTCCAGCAAGATATCTGGCTTGAGATTCCGGATCTGGAAGGCATGATCTATCTTGCTGCGGCCAGCAAAGGCAGCATCATAGGTAATCAATGAATAATTGGCAACTTCTTCCAGGCTGATATTCTTTAACTTCAGCAAGGGGTGCTCGACCGGAACAACGACGACATGCTCCCATTGATAACATGGCAAGGAAATCAGACCATCAAAGCCAGCGATGGCTTCCGTTGCAATGGCAATATCAGCCTGGTCACGCATGACCATTTCGGCAATTTGCTTGGGATTGCCCTGCAACAGTGACAACCTTACCTTGGGATACTTTTGCATGAAGGCCTGCACTACCTTGGGCAAGGCATAGCGCGCCTGGGTATGGGTGGTGGCAATGGTAAAGCTGCCACTGTCCTGAGCTGCAAATTCCTTGCCTATGCGTTTAAGTCCGTCAATTTCTTGCATGATGAGTTCAACTGACTTCAACACTGCCCTGCCCGGCTCGGTGAGACCACGTATGCGCTTGCCATGACGGGTGAAAATATCGACGCCCAACTCTTCTTCAAGTTCAATAATTGCCTTGGAAACACCGGGCTGCGACGTAAATAAGGCCTTGGCAGCCTCAGTCAGATTAAAATTCTGTCTTACAGCTTCGCGTACAAAGCGCAATTGATGTAGGTTCATGGGTAGTTTTTGTAATAGCGAGGATAATCTCTTATGCAATTAGACCTAGGTTAGCATCGTTTGATATGCATACGCTAGTATATAGACCCTGAACCAAGAATTCCATGTTTCCACCAATTACCACATGCTTAAATCACTTTTACTGCTAGTTTTTAGTCTTGTCAGTTGTTTGCTGACCCCTACCCTCTCGTATGCAGAGAGCATTACCGTACAAGCAACACATGTAAAGCAGCCCAAAATTTGCCTTGCATTGTCGGGCGGCGGCGCACGTGGCTTTGCCCACTTGGGCGTACTTAAGGTGCTGGAAGAACTACGCATCCCAATAGACTGCATTGCTGGCACCAGCATGGGTGCAGTAGTAGGAGGCCTGTATGCAGCAGGTTTCTCGGCCAGCGAAATCGAAGCCAGGCTGGATACTCTGAAACTCAATGACATCGCCCTCGACAGAGTAGAGCGACGTTTCCTGCCGCAAAGCGTCAGGGAGGAGGACGAGCAATATCCTTTGGGAGCTACCCTGGGCCTGAGTTCCAACGGTGTAAGATTACCCGCAGGCGTCGTCCAGGCCAGCCAGTTTCTTGAAATATTACAGAACTGGACTGCCCATCTACAGCCGGACATAGAATTTGACAGCCTGCCCATCCCCTTCCGCACTCTGGCGACCGATATGGAAACCGGTAAAATGGTCGTCTTTACCAAGGGGCATCTGCATAAAGCCATACGGGCCAGCATGGCAGCACCAGGAGTATTTGCCCCTATTGAGATAGATGGCAAATTATTATCAGATGGCGGCCTGGTCAGAAACTTGCCCGTGGATATTGCAAAGAAAATGGGCGCTGATGTAGTGATCGCCGTGAATATAGGCACACCGCTGATGCCTCGCGATCAGTTACTGACCTTGTTCAATGTCAGCCAGCAAATGGTTAATATCCTGACCGAGCAAAATGTGGAAGCGCAAAAGGCTTTGCTTGGTCCGAATGATTTGCTGATAGAACCCAGCATGGGCAATATCAGTTTCATGGATTTCGCCAGGTCAAAAGAAGCTGTGCTGATCGGTGAAAAAGCCACCCGCTCCATGGATGCCAAGCTGGCAGCCTATAGCCTGCCAGCAGAAATCTATGCCATCAGACATGAGATACGCCTGAACCCACGACTACCGCCAATCAAAATACAATTTGTCGATGTGGCTACCAATGGCGCAGTTCCTGAGAGCGATATCCGGCGTCAATTGGATATACGCACAGGCCTTGAATACAAGGCTGAAGACATCAACCGTAAGCTGGCCATACTCAACAATGCCCGTGAATTTGACAGTGTCAATCATGAACTGGTGGAGCGCGATGGCGAGTACGGCATACGCGTGAATGCCTATGGCCGTAACTGGGGCCCGCACTTCCTGCGCTTTGGTCTGGCACTGTCAAGCGGATTTGCAGGCACAGGCGGCTTCAAGCTACAGGTTGGACATAGACGCCCCTGGTTGACTGAGGGCGGACTTGAGTGGCGCAACGATCTTGAATTTGGCAACAGCATCAAGTTCCATACAGAATTACGACAGCCCTTGTTTGAACGCGAAGGTATGTACCTTGCACCATTTGCACAAGTCGGGCAAAACAACCGAAACTTATATAATGGCGATACCCGAATTGCCGAATACAATGTCCGCAGCGACAAACTGGGCCTGGATGTAGGTTTTCGCCTAGGCGAACAAAGCATACTAGGCGAAGCCAAGGTAGGTTTGAATTTCAACCACTATCGTGTACGCCCCAAGATTGGCGGGCTATTGTATGCCAATGGGGATGGTAGTGTGGTTGCGGATTCCTTGCCCAGCGCTGACCTGCAGCAATTCGGCGTCAAGACGGCAATCGTAATTGACCAGCTTAGCGATACCAGCTTTCCTCGTTATGGCTATAAATTCGATGCCAACGCTTTTCTGGGAACCAATCGCGCACGCAAAAATTACCAGGAAGTCGCTGTCAATACAACCTGGGCGAATAGCTTCAATAATCACAGCATCAACCTGAAACTGAATGCGGCTGGGCTACTACAGACAGACACCGAAATACGTGGCGTCGGGTCAACGCTGGGCGGCTTCCAGCAATTGTCAGCCTATCAGCCAGACCAGTTCACTGGCAACTATATGCTCTACGGCAGCGTGACATATTTGCTGCGTGCCGTGAAGTTTGACCTGGCTGGGCAAAGCCTGTTCTTGGGCACATCGCTGGAGGCAGGCAATGTCTGGAACAAGAGTGGAGATGTTTCCTTGCAGTCGTTACGCAAAAGCGCCAGTCTGTTTGCTGGCTTCAATAGTTTTATGGGACCTATATACCTGGGCTTTGCCCTTGGTCAGGGTGGTGCCAGAAATGTCTTTTTCCAGCTAGGCAGACAATAGAAAAGCTAGCTCATTTCTTCCGAAGTGAGCGCGTCCTTCTTATTTCTTAAAGCTGGAAACAGGTTTCAACCACCATACGCATAGACAAATTTCCCGCCCTGGATCTTGCCCATGACACGCGAGCGCTGGTCCAGTCCTACATGGTCAGTCGCACTCATATTGATCACCCCCTGAGGCACGACCAGGTCTTTGGTATTTTCCAGCGCAGTGCGCAAGGCGAGTCGAAATGCCTTGCTGCCCGGCTGTGCAGTTTTCAAGGCAAGGGGAATTGCATTCGCCAGCAACGTGTATGCACCCCAGGCATCACCAGCAAACTGCGTTGCGCTGCCAGCACCATAGGCGGCCTCATATTGCCGCACAAAATCAGTAGAGACTTTTTTCACCACATGTTTTTCAGGCAATTGCCAAGCTACCACGGCTGGCCCGGTAGGGAATAAAGTACCCTCGACATCCTTGCCGCCCAGCTTTAAAAACTCAAGACTGGCGATACCATGAGTCTGGTAAATCTGTGACTTGTAACCACGCTCTATCAGGGTCTTTTGTGGCAAGACTGCAGGCGTGCCTGAACCAGCAATGAGCACCGCATCCGGCTTGGCTGCCATCATCTTCAAAACCTGCCCTGTAACGCTGGTATCGGTACGGGCGAAACGTTCATTAGCCACGACCTTGATATGACGCAGCTCAGCCAGTTTGGAAAATTCACGCCACCAGCCTTCACCATACGCGTCAGCAAAACCGATGAAGGCTACCGTCTTTACGCCATGGTCAGCCATATGTTGCGTCAATATGGTAGTCATGTGAGTATCATTCTGTGGCATCTTGAAAGCCCAGGCACGCTTGGCATCCATGGGTTCAACAATACTGGCCGATGCTGCCAGGGTAATCATGGGCGTTTCGTTTTCTGCCACTGTTTCCAGCATTGCCAATGCGCTGGGCGTCGTATTTGGGCCAACGATGACATCAACCTTTTCTTCTGTGATGAGCTTGCGCGCATTCTTTACTGCAATGCCGGGATCGCTGGCGTCATCCAGCAGGATGTACTCCACTTTCTTGCCGCCAATCTCTTTCGGCCACAGCATGATGGCATTTTTGGATGAAGCACCGATAGCTGCTGCCGGACCCGTCGTTGACAGATTAATGCCCACCCGTATTTGCGCCTGCGCTGCCAGGCTACTCAGGCTCAAAGCGGTGACAACAGCAGTACGCAAGGAATAAGAAAAGATCAAAGACATGCTGTGCTCCAGAACAGGTTTTTCAGGAAATTGGATTGATTTCAACCCATGCTTACAAGTCAGGTTCAGCCACGCTCTGATCTATCGCCCCGAAGATGGATTTACCATTTTTATCCAGCATTTCTATCTTGATGCTGTCACCATATTTCATAAAAGGAGTAACAGGCTCGCCGACAGCGATCATTTCCAATGCGCGTTTTTCAGCGATGCAGCTATAGCCTTTGCTTGCATCCTTGTTCGAGACTGTGCCAGAACCGATGATGGTGCCTGCTCTCGCATTCCTGGTTTTGCACAAATGCGTGATCAATTGCGGGAAGGAAAACACCATATCCACACCTGCATTGGGTTGCCCGACCAGCATGCCGTTGACACTGGAGCGGAGTGCCAGATTGACTTTACCACCTTTCCAGGCCTCACCCAACTCGTCTGGCGTCACTGCCACTGGTGAAAAACTAGACGCCGGTTTGGACTGAAAAAAGCCAAAGCCTTTCGCCAATTCTGCCGGGATCAGGTTGCGCAGGGACACATCATTCACCAGCATCAGCAGGCGTATGTAGTCACCTGCATGCTGCACCTTGACACCCATGGGCACGTCCCCAGTCACAACAGCAATTTCACTTTCAAAATCGATGCCCCACTCCTCAGAACCCGTAACAATATCGTCACATGGGCCGATGAAGTCATCGCTACCGCCCTGATACATCAGAGGGTCATGCCAGAAACTGTCAGGCATCTCGGCATTCCTGGCCTTTCGCACCAACTCCACATGATTGACATAGGAAGAGCCATCTGCCCACTGATAGGCACGCGGCAATGGGGCCATGCAGTTTTTTGGTTCAAAATCAAAACTATAGGCTGCACGCCCTGCATTGAGGCGGTTATATAATTCTTCTAGCTGTGGCTGGATAAAATTCCAGTCATCCAGCGCGCGCTGCAAGGTCGGCGCTATGCCGTCAGCGATGGCCGCAGTCTTTAAATCACGGGCCACAACTACCAGTTGCCCATCCCGCGAACCGTCTTTGAGTGTTGCAAGCTTCATAAATCCTCTGTATTGATCAGGTATTTTGCGATTTTACCTGAAGGGCTCATCTAATTTGTCAGGAAACTGACAGCCACAACGACCAATGACCAATTTACTTAGCAGAACGGCGCGATTTTAGGTATGCTAAAACTTGGAACCGCTGTTGCCCGCCTCCCTCAATCTGATCTGTACAGGAATTGCAGCCATGAACTTTAATAATCTTAAAATCAGGGTACGTCTCAGCTTTGGCTTTGGTATGACTTTGCTAACCATGTTGTTCATGGTCGTCATCAGCGTAGTGAGATTGAATGACATTGCCGATCACAATAAACAAATCCTGGAAAATGATGCGGTCGGTGTCGCCAGTGCACTAGAGATCTCTGCCCTGATACAGGAAAACGGCAGCCGTACTCTGGAGTTGTTTATTACACCAGACCAGAATGCCCGCACTGGCCAATATACTGCTATTGATGCGAACAAGAAAAAAATAAGTGCTCTGATTGAAACATTAAAGAGACTTGCCTTGACCCCAACAGAAAAAGAGGCTGTTGAAAAACTGACCGCATCCAATGCAGCATTTGTCACGGCTTTCAGTAAGACTGGGGATCTGATCGAGCTGGATCAAAAAGATGAAGCCGTCGCCATGATGGGGAAATCCACCTTCCCTGCATTAAAGCAATCCCTGATCGATATAGACAAGCTCAGCACCATAAAAAAAACGGACATGAATGCCAAAGGCGAGGAGATCAAAAATATCATCATGTTCTCGCGCAATCTGATGATTGTTCTGGGTATCATCGCCCTGCTTCTCAGCGCCGCTTTCGGTGCCTGGATAGCGCGCTCGATCACTGGCCCACTGGATGACGCTGTCAAAGTTGCTACCAAGGTTGCCAATGGGGATTTGACAGGCCGTATAGAAGTACGCTCGCGTGATGAAACCGGGCAATTGCTGAGTGCCCTGGCAGATATGAATAATAGCCTGGTCATGACCATCAGTCAGGTGCATAACAGTACAGAGATGATCTCTACTGCATCAGGCGAAATTGCTTCTGGCAATGCAGATTTGTCCAGCAGGACAGAATCCCAGGCCAGCTCACTGGAAGAAACCGCATCCTCGATGGAAGAATTGACTTCTACTGTCAAACAAAACGCAGACAATGCACGTCAGGCTAATCAACTGGCGATCTCTGCCACAGAAGTTGCCACCAAGGGTGGTCATATCGTCAGCCAGGTCGTCAATACCATGGGCTCTATCAAGGATAGCTCGGGCAAAATTGTCGACATCATCGGGGTGATTGACGGCATCGCCTTCCAGACCAATATCCTGGCTTTGAATGCGGCGGTAGAAGCCGCCCGCGCAGGTGAACAAGGCCGTGGCTTTGCAGTGGTTGCGGCCGAAGTCAGGAACCTGGCACAGCGCAGCGCCAGCGCTGCCAAGGAAATCAAGACTCTGATTGATGACTCTGTTGAGAAAGTCAATCTGGGAAACAAGCTGGTTGAAGATGCTGGCATGACCATGGATGAAATCGTCACATCCATCAAACATGTAGCCGACATCATGAGTGAAATCACCGCTGCCAGCCAGGAACAAAGTGCAGGCATAGAACAAGTCAATCTTGCCATCGCTCAAATGGATGAAATGACACAGCAAAACTCAGCCCTGGTTGAGCAGGCAGCGGCAGCAGCCGAGAGCATGCAAGAACAAGCTGGCGCTCTTGCGCAGGCCGTCAGCGTTTTCAAGCTTGACAGTGTAGTCAATAGCAAAAATGCTTCTCAGCCCGCCCTTGCCGTCAATAAGGTCCGCAGCAAACCGCCAACAACGACCACCTTAAAAATCAGCAAGGCACCTATAGCAAGCAAATCCGCACAAAAACCGGCTGCAAAAACGTCGAGCATGGAAAAGCCACCTGCTGGCGGCAACGATGATTGGGAAGAGTTTTAATCTCAAGTACGATTGGTTATGGTCAAAAAAAGCACAATTTCCTAAAGAGACTGTGCTTTTTTTGAAAATTGCAGGCAGATCATACCGACAAATCAACCTGCTGCAAGCTATGCGCCCTGCCATCCTCACTCAGCCAGATACCAGAAGAACGAAGCTGTCCATCAGATTGATTTTGCGTATTATTCAAAGCGAACTCTGTGCTCACATTGCCCAGATACAGCGCCCCCACATTGGCTTGTTTCAAGCTTTGCAACTGATCTTTGCCGCTACCATCCTTGGTCCAAACTTTTAATTTGTCAAAGACCGCATCGTTTTCATCTATCCAGTGATTGCCATCGCTATCATAGGCGGACAGCTCAGAAAACCCATTACCCGTGCCGGGTCCAAACAACTCACTGCCATTATTGATCTTGCCATCATTGTTTTTGTCCAGCGCAAGAAAGCCAGCACCTTTAACAAAAGATATGTTCTCTTTTTTACCATCGCCATTTAAATCAAAGGAAAATTTCTGCGATGTTAATTGCGCAGAATGACCATCAAAATTGATTACCAGAGGATCAACTTTCTTGCCATCACCCAGCCTGATATTCGTGCTGCTTTCTTCGTGATAGCTACGGTTGAGCTGGAATGACAGATCAAAACTGATTTCTCTATTGTCCGCCGTCACGATCTTTCCACTGGCCTGAAAAGAGGTTTGCTCGGTTTCGGTATAAGAATGATGTGTGTCTATTTCCACACCCCACCCGGCTTGTTTAGGCCCGGTCGCCTGGGCGGGCGTTACCGCCTCAGTTGGCACTGGCCGCGCGGCCGCTGGTGCTGGCGCATCACTCTGCTGTATATCCGAACTGCTCAAGAGATTGATTTTCTTACCTGTCATCAATTCCACGAGATATCTGATCAGGCGTATGCGGGGATCATTCTCTGCTTCATCACTGGCTTGCTGAACTGCGTCAGCCGCAGATGCAGCGGAAGCGGAAGCGGAAGCGGAAGCGGAAGCGGAAGCGGAAGCGGTAGCGGTTCCTGTCGGCGCGGCCTGCGCAGCCCAGCCCGCATCTGAGATTCTTACATTCGTCGAAGCGTCCCTCGTATTGGCTGGCAATCTGATACTGCTGCCTTCAAAATCCGGGCGCTTATTGCCGACCCAGGCACGCAATCTTTCTTGCGTCTCCATTGTCGTTGTCGCTGCATGTTGTGATGACAGAGAAATATCCGACGATGCAATTTTCATGATGCGCTCCAGCCATGGGCCGTTAAACCAACAAAAACCTGGAACACATACCAGCAAACATTGCATTTTCAAGACACGACAACGGTCCTCGCGGCTTCTGTGACAGGACGCGATCACGCATGGCTTGTCTGCCCAATATCTGTTCCATCCGCACGCATTTCGAAAGCCTTGAACATTCAAATGGAATATGCGTGATCTACACAGGTAACGGTAAAAGAACAAAAAGCTTTATGAAAAAAACGGCAATATGCCATTTTTTTTTGACTCGTTTCTGCCCGCTCGGGAACTGGTACACGTTGTCCAGAGTCAAAGCAAACTTGTGCGCGCATAGTGGTATGCTTGCAAACTATTTTATTTTTTCATTTTCTGGAAAGTCTTATGCTCAAGTTGCGCCTTTTAACTAGTGTCCTGATTTCTGCTGGCGTACTTAGTTGCACCAGCGTTATGGCGGCGAGTGACACTGCCTCAGCTAAAGACAAACATGCTGTAGTTGCACAATCGGGGCTGCAAGGAAATCTGAAACAAAGCCAGCAACTGAGTAAGCTTGCAGATGAATACTATGACAAGCAGGCTGCTTACGATCCCCTGGAGGCGACCTATAACGGTGACACTCGCTATGATGACAAGCTGCCCATGAACTTGTCGCAAGCAGTCCGCGCCAAACAAGTCGCTATATGGAAGGATATTTCCAGCAAATTGGCACGTATCAAACGTGAGCAATTATCGGCAACAGATGCTGTCACCTATGACTGCCTGGACTACGAACTCAAAGCCAATCTGGACATGGCAAAATTTGATGATCATCTTTTACCGATCAATCAGATGGAAAACGTGCCAGTGACCCTGGCCCACTTTGCCTCGGGACAAAGCGCGCAGCCCATGAAAACGGTGAAACACTACGAAGTCTTTCTGCGTCGTCTGGTGCAATTGCCAACATGGATGGGACAGGCCACCAGCAATATGCGGGAAGGTGTGAAGCGCGGCATCGTCCTGCCAAAGGCATTGGTCAGCTCGGTCCTGCCCCAGTTTGCGCAACTGGTCACTGATAAAGTCGAAGATCATGCCTATTTTGCACCAATCAAGAATTTCCCCAATGGCTTCAGAGAGGCTGAAAAGCAACGTCTGAGCAAGGAATACAAACAGGTTCTGACAAAGAAAGTCTTGCCTGCCTTGCGTCAGTTTAACCAATTCCTGACCCAGGATTATCTTGCTGCCAGCCGCAACAGCAGTGGTTTCAGCGCCTTGCCAGGGGGTGATGTCTGGTATCGTGCCCTGGTACGCGACCAGACCACAACCAGTCTGGACCCTGAAACCATTCATGCCCTGGGCTTGAAAGAAGTGGCACGCATACAAAGTGAATTTGTCGCCCTTGGCCCCAAGTTGGGTTACAGCGGTGAACCGGCAGGTTTGCCTGCCTGGATAGATACACAAAAACAGTATCGCCCCTACAAGACTGAAGCTGAGGTGCTTGATGGTTATCGACAAATAGAAAAGATGGTCAATGCCAAGTTGCCTGAACTGTTTAACAAGGTGCCCAAGGCCGCACTGGATATCCGTGCAGAACCAGAAATCAGCCGCGAGACTGCATCTGACCATTACACTCAGCCTGCCATAGATGGTTCGCGCCCAGGCGTATTCTGGGCCGTCATCAACAATCCGGCCGACTATAGCACCGTCGGTATGAAAACCCTGTACTTGCATGAGGGCCAGCCTGGCCACCATTTCCACTTGGCAACATTACAGGAATTGGACATCCCCAAGTTCCGCAAGTTTGGTGGCAATAATGCCTATACCGAAGGCTGGGCACTGTATGCTGAAACCCTTGGTAAAGAGATGGGTTTGTTTGAAAATGATCCTGCTGCTTACCTGGGTCATCTGACGGATGAACTATTGCGCGCCACGCGCCTGGTGGTTGACACTGGCCTGCATACCAAGGGCTGGACACGTGAACAAGCTATCCAGTATCAACAGACAACACTGGGTTACAGCGAAGCCGTTTCCCGCCAGGCAACGGAACGCTATATGGCTTGGCCAGGGCAAGCCCTCGGTTACAAGATAGGCTCATTGAAAATCGTTGAACTCAGACAAAAAGCGAGTAGCATCCTGGGCAAGCGCTTTGATCTGCGTCAATTCCATGATGTCATACTCAGCGATGGCACACTGCCCCTGGCATTATTGGAAGCTAAAGTAAATAAGTGGATAGACAGCCAAAAGACAAATTGAGCAAGTTTGGATTTATTTTCTATCGCTTGATTGACCTGCAACACTATCTGAAGCAGAATGAAATCATGTGAATTCATTCTGCAAAAACAGGCAATGAATAGAACCCAGGACTGGACTTGTTAAGCAAAAGACAAGATAAGCCCTTTGCTGACCGACTGGGTGTTCATTGCACCCACCATATGTTTGTTTAACGTGTGCAAAAGACATAGCGATGAATAAAATCGATGCGCTCAACAGCATAGCTGAACAAGCCAAACGGGGAGAACTGATTTTCCCGACGAATGTTGCGGCTTCCCTCAAGATACAACAAACCCTGGACGACCCTGAGTGCAGTATCGAAACTGCAAGCAAGCTGGTTCTGAATGAGCCCTTCCTGGCTGCCCGCATGGTTGCCATTGCCAATTCGGCAGCTTACAACCGTGGCAATGATGTCACCAACGTCAAGGCAGCCATTAGCCGCTTGGGCTTCCGCACGCTGCGTGCCGTGGTCGCCTCGTTGGTAGTACGGCAGTTGGCTGGCACCAGCAAAAACAAGCAATTGCTGGCCATGACCAATAAGTTGTGGGAGCATACCGCCCAGGTTGCGGCGCTATCGCGCGTGATAGCGCGACGCATCACCAAGCTGGACCCGGACACTGCCATGTTTGCCGGTATTGTGCATGAAGTAGGCAATTTTTACTTGCTGTCACGTGTCGATGAGTTTCCATCCCTGCTGGAACGTGACGAGCCTGCACCAGACTCCAGCCTTGATGATTTGCCTTCTTTCACTGATACCATCATCGACCGCGAATCAACCGAATCGCAGATAGGCGCAGCCGTCATCAAGAGCCTGATGCTGCCACAAGCCGTGGTTGAGGCGGTTGAAGCCCTGTGGTTCGGCTTGCGTGCCATGCCGCCAGAAACTCTTGGAGATACCTTGTTGTTGGCGAATGAACTGGCAACTACGCATTCACCTATGGATATCCATTCGTATGCGGAAGAGTCTGAACAGTGTTCTTCAGAAATTGATTTCGTTGTCGGCGATGGCACACTCAATAGCATCCTGGAAGAGTCGGAAGAAGAAGTGAAAACCCTGGCAGCAGCCCTGCAACTCTGAACTTGCTCTGAACCTGTCTGTGTGCAAAACCAAAGGGAGCAAATGCTCCCTTTGGTTTTGTGCCTAATTGTTAATACTCAAGCCGTCAGCGCTGCCTGAATTTGCTGCAAGGAAGAAGGGTCTTCTATCGTCGTCAAATCCCCAGCTTCACGTCCTTCGCAAATCGCCTGTATGGATCGGCGCAGCAACTTACCGGAGCGGGTTTTCGGCAACATGCTGACAAAATGCACACGTGACGGTCTTGCAACTGCCCCTAGCTGCTTGTCAACCACACTCATGACCTCGGCTTCCAGCGCCCGCTTTTGTTCTGGCGTTTCAGCCAGTTCAGGATTTTTGAGTATGGCAAAAGCCACAGCCACTTGGCCCTTTAGCTTATCTTCCACACCCACCACCGCCACTTCAGAAATTTGTGGATGGCTGGAAATGCTCTCTTCTATCTCACGGGTACCCAGCCTGTGCCCTGCAACATTGATGACATCATCGGTGCGGCCAAGGATGAAGTAATAGCCATCAGCATCCCTGATGCCCCAGTCAAAGGTTGAATATAATTGCTCATGCGAGAAATTGGACCAGTAGGTATTTACAAAACGCTGGTCGTCGCCATACACGGTTTGCATGCAACCTGGTGGCAACGGTCCTTTGATAGCAACTACACCTTTTTCATTGGCTGCACATTCTGCACCCGTGTTTTCATTGATGATGCGTACGTCATAACCGTACATGGCTACACCTGGACTACCGAGGCGGGTGGCGGTCTGCTCAACGCCACGCGCGACCGACAATATGGGCCAGCCAGTCTCGGTTTGCCAGTAATTGTCGACAATGGGCACGCCAAGTTCGGTTGCTATCCAGCTTGAAGTAGTTTCATCAAGCGGCTCACCTGCCAGGTAAAGAGCTTTGAGCGAGGACAAATCATATTTGCGCATTAGCTCAAGCGGATGCTTTTTCAAGACGCGCACTGCAGTCGGCGCCGAGAACATACGCGTGACCTTGTATTTCTCGACGATGCTCCACCAGATGCCAGCATCAGGGCGTATAGGCGTACCTTCATACATGATGGTGGCCATACCAGCAATTAACGGACCATAGACGATGTACGAGTGGCCCACCACCCAGCCTATGTCCGAAGTCGCAAAATAGGTTTCTCCCGGCTTGCCGCAGAAAATATGCTTCATCGACGACGCCAGCGCCACTGCATAACCACCGACATCACGCTGCACACCTTTGGGCTTGCCCGTCGTACCCGAGGTGTACAAGACGTAGGACATGGCGTTTGATTCCAGCCAGGTTACAGGTACTTGTGCATCCAGATGCTGCGCTCTGGCTGTCGCATAATCAACATCACGCCCGGCCACCAACTTCATTTCGTCCAGACCGCGATTCACCAGCAAGACATGTGCAGGTTTGTGCTCAGCCAAGGCTATGGCCTCATCCAGCAAGGGTTTATATGGCACAGCTTTACCACCTCGCATGCCTGCATCAGCCGATACCACCAGTACAGGCTTCGCATCATCAATCCGCGTACCCAGGCTCTTTGAAGCAAAACCACCAAACACGACGGAATGCACGGCACCTATGCGGGCGCAGGCGAGCATGGCAAACGCCGCTTCGGCAATCATGGGCATGTAGATCAACACCCTGTCGCCCTGCTTGACACCCAGGCTAAGCATGATGGCAGCCATGCGCTGCACTTCTGCATGCAACTCGGCAAAACTATAAGTTTTTTCGATATTGGTTTCAGTAGAAATGGCGATCAGCGCGGGCTGGTCTGCCTGGGTAGCCAGCCAGCGATCGACAGCGTTATGGCAGAGATTGGTTTCACCGCCGACATACCATTTGGCAAATGGTGGTTTGCTATGATCCAACACCTGATCATAAGGCTTGTGCCAGTCTATCAGTTTGGCTTCCTGGTCCCAGAAAGCTTCGGGCGCTTGTATGGATTTTTGATAAAAAGCAGCATAAGACATGGTATCTCCTTCATTTTATTATCACTGGAACCGCATTTTTTACAATTTACAATCAGGACTCAGGCAAAGCCGCTCCTGCGCTGTCGCGCCCGAGGACTGAATTCCACCCATGTAAACAAGTACATGATCGCCATCTTGGTGATGGCACTGACCGTCGCCAAAAACAATAAAGGCCAACCAGTCTGCAAGCCCATGGCAAAGGCAAACAAGATCGTCGTCACATCCATGGCCAAAATGAACTGGCTCATATTCAACGAGGCCGCACCGGTTTTACCAGACTTCCAGATCAGACTGATCTGATGCGCATATCCCTGGGCCAAAAACAGGGTAACCAGCACGATCAGGCTTTGAGAAACCTTGCGACCTTCATCTATAAAAGTTCCATCGAAAACCCTGCTGATCATCAGCCCCGACAAGGCCAGGAACATGATGACTGCCGCCATCATGGAAGAAGCAAAAGCAAGTTTGGTCTTGCGGTCTGTATAAATTTCCCACAATAAAACCAGTATCAGCATCGCTGCTATCATCCTCGGCCAGACAATGAAATGATTGAATGGCCGTATGGAATAACCATAAACAAAGAATGAGCAATACGCCAGGAAGCTGACAGTGAACTGGTTTAAGGACAGCAAGTCAGTCGGCTTTTCGCTCTCACTACCATTCACTCCTAGCGCTGTCCGTGCCGCAGCCTTTCTATCCCAAACCATCTTCACCTGTGACCAGATCCCGTACAGGCTGATCAGTATAAAGATGGAGTTCAAACTGCCGGCGAGGGTGTACCACATGCTTATCCTTCATTTCACAGTTTTTTTGCACAAAAATCCGGGCGCAAACCTGCCATGCACTCAGGTGCTTCCACCTGAGTGTTGGTTATGTTTATCTTGAATTACTTTGCTTGCTGCAGGCTTACCAGGCACGCCAACAGCCAAAAAAGAATCAGAAGCCGCCGCCGGGTATGCGTACCCAACCTTCCATGAGCACACGTGCGCTGCGGCTCATGATGGCCTTGGTGACACTCCATTCGCCGTTGACTTGCGTCGCTTCTGCGCCCACCCGCAAAGTGCCGGATGGGTGACCAAAACGCACCGCAGTGCGTGTACCACCGCCAGCAGCCAAATTCACGAGGGTGCCGGGGATTGCTGCCGCAGTACCGATAGCCACGGCTGCTGTCCCCATCATCGCATGATGCAGCTTGCCCATGGATAGGGCGCGTACCAGCAAATCGATATCCGCTGTCTGGACTTGTTTGCCGCTGGACGAAGTGTAGTCAGCAGCCTTGGCAACAAAAGCTACCTTGGGGGTATGCTGGCGTTGTGCCGCTTCAGAGATATCCTTGATCAGGCCCATACGCAATGCGCCATGCGCACGTATAGTCTCAAACATGGCAAGAGCCTTGGCATCACCATTGATGGCGTCCTGCAATTCAGTACCTGTATAGCCTATCGCTTCTGCATTGATGAAGATGGTGGGAATACCGGCGTTGATCATGGTTGCCTTCAGCATACCGACACCCGGTACGTCCAGGTCATCGACCAGATTGCCAGTCGGGAACATCGAGCCGCCTGCACCCTCTTCATCGGCTGCCGGGTCCATGAATTCAAGCTGTACTTCTGCCGCCGGAAAGGTGACTCCATCAAGTTCAAAATCACCAGTTTCCTGTACTGCCCCATCAGTCATAGGCACATGAGCAATGATGGTCTTGCTGATATTTGCCTGCCATACGCGGATAGTGGCGATACCGTTTTGCGGAATACGCTCAGCATCCACCAGGCCAGCACTGATGGCGAAAGCGCCGACTGCCGCAGACAGGTTACCGCAATTGCCGCTCCAGTCTACAAAGGCCTTGTCTATCGCCACTTGGCCAAATAGATAGTCGACATCATGGTCAGGCTTGCTGCTTTTTGAGAGTATGACAGTCTTGCTGGTACTTGAAGTTGCACCGCCCATGCCGTCAATCTGTTTGCCATAAGGGTCGGGGCTGCCTATCACGCGCAATAGCAAGGCATCGCGTGCTGCACCTGATTGTTGTGCAGCTACTGGCAAATCCTGCAGGCGAAAAAACACGCCCTTGCTGGTGCCGCCACGCATATAGGTTGCAGGAACTTTGATCTGTGGAAGATGTGCCATGTATTTACTCTTTTAAATTTGACTCAGAGGCAGCACTACTCCGTCAAGAGTAGTGCTTGCAAACCGTATCAGTAGAACTTATGCAGCTTTGACAGATTCCAGGAAGTCTTGCGCAAAACGCTGCAAGACACCACCAGCTTCATAAATCGACACTTCTTCTGCCGTATCGAGGCGGCACAGCACAGGCACTGCCACAGATTCACCATTCTTGCGGTTGATGATCAGGGTCAGGGTTGCGCGTGGCATACGCTCACCTATGACATCAAAGGTTTCTGTGCCATCGATGTTCAGGGTCAGACGGTTCACGCCTGGCAAGAATTCCAGCGGCAAAACGCCCATACCAACCAGATTAGTGCGGTGGATGCGCTCGAAACCCTCAGCAACAATTACTTCCACACCCGCCAGTCTCACACCCTTGGCTGCCCAATCACGGGAAGAGCCCTGCCCATAATCGGCACCTGCAATCACAATCAATGGCTGCTTGCGTTCCATATAGGTTTCTATGGCTTCCCACATACGGGTGATCGTGCCTTCTGGTTCTATGCGGGCGAGTGAGCCTGCCTTGACCTTGCCATCAACCACGACCATTTCATTCTTCAGGGTCGGGTTGGCAAAGGTGGCGCGCTGGGCAGTCAGATGGTCACCGCGGTGAGTCGCGTAAGAATTGAAATCTTCCTCTGGCAAACCCATCTTGGCGAGGTATTCACCAGCGGCACTATCGAGCATGATGGCATTTGATGGTGACAGATGATCAGTCGTGATGTTGTCACCCAATACTGCCAGCGCACGCATGCCTTTCATGCTGCGCGTCCCTGCCAATGCACCTTCCCAATATGGTGGGCGGCGGATGTAGGTAGTCTGTGGACGCCAGTCATAAAGGGGACTGACTTTTTCGCCGTCATCAGCCTGTTTGGCAAACATCGGAATATAAACTTTACGGAATTGTTCAGGCTTGACGCTGGCAGCAACCACTGCATCAATTTCTTCGTCAGTTGGCCAGATATCTTTCAAAGTTACTGGCTTGCCTGCAGCATCCAGACCCAGCACATCTTTCTCGATATCAAACCGGATAGTGCCCGCAATGGCGTACGCCACGACCAGCGGTGGCGAAGCGAGGAAAGCTTGTTGCGCATACGGATGAATACGACCATCAAAATTGCGGTTACCAGACAATACTGCCGTTGCATACAGATCGCGGTCGATGATTTCTTTCTGGATCACAGGGTCAAGCGCGCCCGACATGCCATTGCAGGATGTGCAGGCATAAGCGACAACACCAAAGCCTAACTGCTCCAACTCAGGCATCAAATTGGCTTCTTCCAGATACAGGGTCACAGCCTTGGAACCAGGAGCAAGTGAACTCTTAACCCAGGGTTTGCGGGTCAGGCCCAATTTATTGGCGTTGCGCGCCAGCAAACCGGCAGCCACCATATTGCGTGGATTATTGGTGTTAGTGCAACTGGTGATAGCAGCGATGATGACGGCACCGTCAGGCATCAGGCCAGGTTCGTTTTCGACCGTGCCGCTGATGCCACGCGCCGCCAGTTCTGAGGTTGGTACACGCTTGTGAGGGTTCGACGGACCAGCGATATTGCGCACGACAGAAGACAGATCAAACTTCAATACGCGTTCATATTCAGCATTCTTCAGGGTATCTGCCCACAAGCCAGTTTCCTTGGCATAGGTTTCTACCAGCTTGACCAGTTCATCATCACGGCCAGTGAGTTTCAGGTATTTGATGGTTTGTTCATCAATATAGAACATCGCAGCAGTGGAACCGAATTCTGGTGCCATGTTAGAAATCGTGGCGCGGTCACCCAGGGTCAGGTGGGATGCACCTTCACCATAAAATTCCAGATATGACGACACGACTTTTTGATTGCGCAAAAATTCTGTCAATGCCAGCACCGTGTCTGTTGCCGTGATACCTTCCTGCGGTTTGCCTGCCAGCTCGACACCGATGATGTCTGGCAAACGCATCCAGGATGCGCGACCCAGCATGACGCTTTCTGCTTCCAGACCACCGACACCAATCGCAATCACTCCCAGCGCATCCACCATGGGTGTATGGCTGTCAGTACCGACCAGGGTATCCGGATAAGCCACACCATCTGTCACTTGCACGACTGGTGACATGCGTTCCAGATTAATCTGGTGCAAGATGCCATTGCCGGGCGGGATCACATCGACATTCTTGAATGCCTTTTTCGTCCAGTTGATGAAGTCAAAACGGTCTTCGTTCCGCCTGTCTTCAATTGCACGGTTTTTGTTGAAGGCATCCGGATCAAAACCGCCGCACTCAACAGCCAGCGAATGATCCACCACCAGTTGCGTAGGCACCACAGGATTGACCAAGGCAGGATCCCCACCTTGCAGGGCAATCGCATCGCGCAGACCTGCCAGATCAACCAGCGCAGTCTGACCGAGGATATCGTGGCATACTACACGCGCCGGGAACCAGGGAAAATCAAGGTCGCGCTTGCGTTCAATGAACTGGCGCAGAGAATCGGTGAGCGTAGCCGGGTCACAGCGGCGCACCAGGTTTTCTGCCAGTACGCGTGAGGTGTATGGCAGCTTGTTATAGGCACCTGGCACGATCGCATCGACTGCTTCGCGTGTATCAAAATAGTCCAGTGTAGTGCCTGGTAGTGGCTTGCGGAATTGAGTATTCATGGCTCGCTATTGTCAATATTAGTATTCGATATTCAAGGCAGCTCAGAGTTGTAACTTGAAACCTTCATGTGATGCGGTGAAGCCCAAACTTCCATAGAACCTGTGCGCCTGTATGCGCTTCTTGTCACTGGTCAGTTGAACCAATTGGCAACCACGTTCGCTTGCCAGTTGTATCGCCTGCTTTATGAACCAGTGACCTATGCCCTGGCCACGCAAGTAGCCATCGACCCGCACGCTTTCTATCATGGTGCGGGTAGCGCCTTTCCTGCTCAGGCCAGGGATGAACGTCACCTGCTGCATGGCAATGATGCGGCCATCCAGCTCAGCTACCATCAAGAACTGATTATCGTCGGTTGTTATGCGGTCAAAGGCTTCTGAATAACATGCATCCTCCGAGCCTACGCCTTCACGGTTCTTGCCCAGATCATCATCAGCAATGAGTTCCAGCAGGCGAGGCAGATCTTGCCTCACAGCGCGTCTGGTACTGAGTTTGGACAGGTCTGCCTGCACTTTCATTTTGCAACCTCTGGCTTATTTACTCTCGTTGATTTATTTGCGTTTATTTATTTGCGTTTATTCAAAGGAACAAATTTCAGGTCTTCAGGGCCAACATAATTAGCGCTAGGGCGAATGATCTTGTTATCGATACGCTGTTCTATGATGTGTGCCGCCCAGCCAGAGGTACGCGCGATCACGAATAGAGGAGTGAACATGGCAGTCGGTACACCCATCATGTGGTAGGACACGGCAGAAAACCAGTCCAGGTTAGGAAACATCTTTTTGATATCCCACATCACGGTTTCCAGACGTTCGGCAATATCAAACATCTTCATCGCGCCCGCTTCTTTAGACAGGTTGCGCGCGACTTCCTTGATGACCTTGTTGCGTGGATCAGAGATAGTGTACACAGGGTGACCAAAACCAATCACGACTTCCTTGTTCTCCACACGTTTCTTGATATCGGCTTCTGCTTCATCTGGATTGTCATAACGTTTCTGGATTTCAAACGCGACTTCATTCGCGCCACCGTGTTTAGGGCCACGCAAGGCACCAATAGCGCCGGTGATGGCAGAATACATGTCAGAACCTGTGCCTGCGATGACACGACCAGTAAAGGTCGATGCATTGAACTCATGCTCTGCATACAGTATCAATGAAGTATGCATGGCTTTTTCCCACGACGCACGTGGCTTTTCACCATGCAGCAAATGCAGGAAATGGCCGCCTATGGATTCATCATCGGTTTCAGTTTCTATGCGTTTGCCATTATGACTGTAATGATACCAGTACAGCAGCATGGAACCCAGCGAAGCCATCAGGCGGTCAGCGATATCGCGTGCACCAGGGTTATTGTGGTCATCTTTTTCTGGCAATACGCAACCCAGTGCAGACACACCGGTACGCATGACATCCATAGGATGAGAAGATGCTGGTAGCCATTCGAGTGCCGCCTTGACATTGGCTGGCAAGCCACGCAGGGCCTTCAATTTAGCTTTGTAACCACGCAACTCTGCGACAGTCGGCAATTTGCCATGCACCAGCAAATGGGCAATTTCTTCAAATTCGCAGGTGTCGGCCACATCCAGGATATCGTAGCCACGGTAATGCAGGTCATTGCCTGTTTTACCTACAGTGCAAAGCGCGGTATTGCCAGCAGTAACGCCAGACAGGGCAACGGATTTCTTTGGTTTGAATGGAACGGCTTCAGTCATGATTATTTCTCCATTGGTACATTAGAAGTGCTATTCCCGCCCGCTGGCTTGATACAGCACAAGGCCGGGAAGTCTATTTGGTTTTTATTTGGATTTTTGCTGGGCAAACAGAGCATCCAGCTTTTGCTCAAAGTCGTGGTAATTGATGCGCTCATACAATTCCATGCGGGTCTGCATGGTGTCGACGACATTCTTTTGCGTACCGTCACGGCGTATCGCGCCGTAGACGTTTTCTGCTGCCTTGTTCATGGCGCGGAAAGCTGACAATGGATACAAAACAAGACCCACATCCACTGCGGCCAGTTCGTCGACAGAAAACAAAGGAGTAGCACCGAATTCCGTGATATTTGCCAGGATAGGCACTTTGACGGCATTGGCAAACTGCTTGTACATCGCCAGTTCGGTAATCGCTTCCGGGAAGATCATGTCGGCACCTGCCTCCACACAAGCCAGGGCACGTTCGATGGCAGCTTCCAGACCTTCAACGGCCAGGGCATCAGTACGGGCCATGATGACGAAGTTTTCATCGGTACGCGCATCGACTGCGGCCTTGACGCGGTCAACCATTTCCTGTTTGCTGACGATCTCTTTGCCTGGACGGTGACCACAACGCTTGGCCCCGACCTGATCTTCAATATGAATGGCTGCAGCGCCGAACTTGATCATGGATTTGACGGTACGTGCCACATTGAAGGCGGATGAACCAAAGCCGGTATCCACATCCACCAGCAAAGGCAGGTCGCAAACGTCAGTAATGCGGCGCACATCAGTGAGGACATCGTCAAGATTGGAGATGCCCAGATCAGGCAAACCCAGGGAACCGGCAGCAACGCCGCCACCAGACAGATAAATTGCCTTGAAACCGGCACGTTTTGCCAGCAAGGCATGGTTGGCATTGATTGCGCCCACGACTTGAAGAGGGGATTCTTCCTGCATCGCCTTACGGAAGGCGGCACCTGCGGAGTATGTACTCATGTGTATGCTTTCAGGTTAATGAACAGATTCTGGGATAGACATTGCAATGAGCGTGCCAGCCTGCAGGCACACCCTACTGTTTCTGGATGATGTGTATATAAATCAAATACTTATTCGCTATGCTCGCACAACAAATCTTGTTCAGGAACCCAGATTTGTTTCATAATGATGTTTCACATTGAATTTTGAAACATTAATTGAAACATATATGAAACATACGCCGGCGATACGTGATACCCACGACAAACCCGTTATCTGGACAGTGTCCATCTCACGCCTGTTCGACATGTTCCGCGACATCATGGTCGAATACGATGTCAGTGCCGACATAGAGCCCATACATATGGGTTTTGAAGAGGCAGCACAGTACCTGAAAGAGCGCCTGCAAACCGAGAGGTGCGATGCCGTCATTGCGGCTGGCTCCAACGGTGCCTATCTCAAGAACCGCCTGCCCGTCCCGGTCGTGATTGCCAAGGCCAGTGGCTTTGATGTCATGCAGGCACTGGCAAGGGCACGCAAGGTGTCACCCGCAATAGGTCTGATCAATTATCAGGAAACCATGCCAGAACTGGCGGATTTCAAGGCGACTTTCGGCTTCCCGCTAGAGCAGCGCACCTACGTCACCGAAGAAGATGCGCGCGCCCAGATCAGTGAGCTCAAGGCGGGTGGTATCAAGGTCATCGTCGGAGCAGGACTGATTACTGACCTGGCTGAGGAAGCTGGACTGACTGGCATTTTCATGTATTCAGCCACCTCGATACGTCAGGCCTTTGATGATGCACTGGAAATCGCTCGACTGACGCGACTGGAATCAGCCCGCGGGCGGCATCATCCGGCAGCAGAATCACTACGCGCCAAACATGGCATTAACGATTTGCGGGGTGACTCTGCCCTGATGCAGGCTACGCGCAAGTCCATCGCCTTGTTTGCCCGCTCTCCTGCAACAGTGTTGTTGCAAGGTGAAACCGGCACTGGCAAGGAGCTGGCTGCCCAGGCTTTACACCGGGAAAGCACAAGAGCACGCCAGCCTTTTGTCGCTGTGAATTGCGGTGCCATTGCCGAGAGTTTGCTGGAATCAGAATTGTTTGGCTATGAAGAAGGTGCATTTACCGGTTCGAAACGGGGCGGGCACGCTGGATTGTTTGAAATTGCTCACAGAGGAACGGTATTTCTGGATGAAATTGGTGAGATGCCACTCGCCTTGCAAACCCGCCTCCTGCGCGTATTGGAGGAACGTGAAATCACGCGGGTCGGAAGCATGCGCCCCATACCTGTCGATGTACGCATTATCAGTGCCACACATTGCGACCTGGTGGCAAGAGTAAAAGAAGGAAAGTTTCGGGCTGATCTATATTTCCGCCTTGCCGTATTACGCTTGCATTTGCCAGCATTACGGGAGCGTGCAGATGACACACTGCCGCTTGCAGTATGGTTCCTGAAGCATGCCCTGGCTGCCATTGGCGTCAGACCACATGCCAATCTGCACGCAGAAATGGCCAGTTGCGGCATGCTTTTACAACCTTATGCCTGGCCAGGAAATGTAAGAGAACTACGCAACCTGATGGAGCGACTTGCCCTGTTCCTGGCAGCCGAACCACTGCAAGCATTGACACCGAGTTTCGTGGCAAAAACATTGCCCGAGTTAAGCATCACTGAGAATACACCCGCTATTTCAACGAAACAGTCAACACCAGAGTCACTGGAACAGGTCATGGAAAAGTTCAATAACAACCGCGACGCAGCTGCTGACTATCTGGGCATCAGTAGAACGACCCTGTGGCGACGCCTCAAGCAAAAATCGTAATCATTTGAAACATTAATTGATCATCTGAATGGCGAATTTTATGCCGCACTAAGGTAAAATGAATTTACGCTGTCACTCACATTTCCTGGGTGCATTAGTTTTGCATAAAATACATTATGAAAAAAATACTCATTGTTGACGATAGTAAAGTTTCCCGCATGGTGATTCGCGCGCATGTAAAGGCAGTGCATCCGGATTGGGAATTCTTTGAGGCTGGCAGTGGTGAAGAAGGCATCAAGTCAGTGATAGAGAACAAACCAGACTATTGCACCATGGATATCAACATGCCTGGCATGCTGGGCACTGACGCTGCAGAGCAGATTTTGCAAACCAGTCCACATGTACGCATCGCCATTTTTTCGGCAAATGTACAGGACACCATGCAAAACCGGGCTACCTCCATAGGCACCATCTTTGTCGCCAAACCAGTCACTGAGAAATCCATCACCATCGTCCTCAATTATTTCGCGAGCGAATAATGAATTCCCTCACCGAACTTCATCTCGATGCATTAAGTGAGGTCTTCAATGTCGGCGCTGGCAGAGCTGCTGCCAGCCTGAGTGACATTGTAGGAGAAGAAGTTCGCTTGTCGGTCCCTTCTGTTGAAATCCGAAAATCCTCGGAAATTGATGTTTCTGCAATGGGTTTGCAAAGTGAGCGCTTTGGCACTGTGCACCAAACCTTTAGTGGCTCGTTTGAAGCAGAAGCAATCCTCCTGTTCACTGAAGAACACGCCCTGGAAATTGTGCGCGACATGATGGGGTCGCAAATCAGCCTGGAAGACCTGGCCGAATTTGAACAGGAAGCGATGTGCGAACTCGGTAATATCATCCTCAATGCCTGCCTGTCCGCGATGGCAGATATGCTGAATATTCCGCTGAACTGCTCATTACCAGATTACTCAGTGGCAACGACCGAAGAAATTTTCCGTCGTGTCAGTGACGATCTCGATCAACCTTACGTCCTGTTGTTGCATATCGACCTGGCGATAGAAAGGCGACATTCTGAAGGCCACCTGATTTTCTTGTTGAGTTCCACATCTTTAAAAGGTTTGATTATCCAGCTTGAGCGCTTTTTGGGAGCAGTGTAATGGCGCAGTTGCTGTCACCGTCTCCATTTGCAATGGAGCAAATATTCAATTCCATCAGCCTGGGACTGATTGTGCTTGACGCGCAACAGACTGTGCACCTGTGGAATGGCTGGGTGGAGAGACACACAGGCATTCCCGCCAAACAGGTCATCGGCAAGCACATCTCCGAAGCTTTTGAAGAGTTGCCCAGCCGTGCCATCCTGAATGCCATCACCAATACACTGAGTTATGGCCTGCCTGTGGTTTTGTCAAATGCCTTGCATCGCTCACCCTTGCCGTTGTTTCAGCGCAACGAGCAAGATGATGGGAAAAGCCGCATCGATCAATCCATCACCATCACGCCGATTACTGCGGAGTATGGCGAGCGTCATTGCCTGATACAGATCAGTGACTCGACCACATCGATCAAACGCGAAAAAATCTTGCGCACACATTCTGAAGCGCTGAAGCGAGAAGCCACCACCGACAGCCTGACAGGCATTTATAACCGTCGCTTCTTTGATGAGCATTACAAAATGGCCCTGGGCCATGCCGTGCGTCATAGTGTGCCCATGTCAGTGTTCATGGTCGATATCGATTACTTCAAGGAATATAACGACAGCTATGGCCATGTGGCGGGAGACAAGGCGCTAATACAAGTCGCCACCGCCCTGCGCAAACAATTGATGCGTGCAACCGATGTACTGGCCCGTTTTGGCGGTGAAGAATTCATCCTCATGTTGCCCAACATGGCACCTGACTCTGCCATGCTGTTTGCTGAAAAACTGCGGCTGGCTGTGTGGGATTTGAACATACCACATATTAATTCCCGCATTAGCCAGCGTATCAGTGTCAGCATAGGCTTTAGCAATTTCTATAAGCATCCTGATATTGATGCCAATTCCCTGCTCAAGTGTGCCGATGCTGCACTGTATGAAGCCAAAAAAGCTGGTCGCAATCAAAGTCAATATATGTCTTTGCAGCACTTCAATATGCAAACTACAGCACCCGCTGGCACCTTACATCAATCTGTCAGCAATTGAACTCCGGCTACGTTTTAGCGAAGAAGGCAGTACAAGTAGCTGTGTGACGGTTTTGCGTAAATCCTATTTCAATTACTTTGGTCTTCCAGGAAATAATATGACTAATTTTGCCGCCCGCTTTACAGTTTCACGCCGCAACATCATGATTGCCGCCAGCTTGCTGGCATTCACCAGCTTGACCCATGCGCAGCAAATCTTAAGAGTTTCCGCCATCCCCGACGAAGCACCGACAGAGTTGCAGCGTAAATTCAAACCTCTGGGTACCATGCTTGAAAAAAAACTGGGCATGAAGGTAGAATTCATTCCCGTCACTGATTATGCCGCCTCAGTAGAAGGCCTGGTCAATAAAAAGCTGGATATGGTCTGGTTTGGTGGCTTCACTTTCATACAAGCCAAGATGCGTAGCAAAGAGCAAGTCATACCACTGGTGCAGCGGGAAGAAGATGAAAGATTCAAATCCGTCTTCATCACCACCGATAAGAACATTACCAAGCTAGAAGACCTGAAAGGCAAGACTTTTGCTTTTGGTTCTGAATCTTCTACTTCCGGCCACCTGATGCCACGCTCTTACTTGCTGGCCGCCAAAATCAACCCTGATACGGACATGAAGCGCATCGCTTTTTCCGGCGCCCATGATGCCACTGTTGCAGCCGTATCTGGCGGCAAGGTAGATGCTGGCGCCCTGAATATTTCAGTATGGGAAAAACTGCTGGCGCAAGGCAAGGTCGATACCAAACTGGTGCATGTGTTTTATACGACTCCAGGCTACTTTGACTATAACTGGTCGGTACGCGCCGACATGCCTGCCGAACTACGCAAAAAAATCACAGATGCATTCCTGAATCTTGATCCGGCCAATCCGCAAGACAAGGAAATCCTGGATCTGCAACGTGCGACGCGCTTCATCCCTACCAAAGCTGACAACTACAAGGCCATCGAAGCGGCAGCACATAATGCCGGCCTGCTGAAGTAATGCCAGCAGCACCGCTGCTTTTGCAGCAATTGAGCGTGGCTTTTCCCGGTGCAGTACATACTGCTCCGGTGGCAGGGCAAACTGAGCAGCAATACATACTTGAAAACCTGAACCTGACGGTAGCCCAGGGCGAGCAGATTGCCATCATAGGCCCGTCTGGTGCGGGGAAAACCACGCTATTGCATACCCTGGCTGCAGCGCACCAGCCAGCCAACGGCCAGTTCCAATTCATGAACCACGATGTCTGGGCACTGTCAAACAGGGCGCGCCACGCATTGCGCCGCCATCTGTTTCTGGCACCACAAACGCCGCCGCTACCAGCGCGTCAGCGCGTTGTGACTGCTGTACTGGCCGGACGCCTGCCGCAATGGACGCTGGCGCAGGCACTGCGCAATCTGATCAAGCCAGCAGACCCACTGTCTGCCTGGCAAGCATTGCAGCGTTTTGATCTGCAACATAAACTCTATGCCAGGGTCGACAAGCTGTCTGGTGGTGAACGCCAGCGCTGTGGCCTGGCGCGTCTGCTATTGTCGGATGCCAGCCTGCTACTGGTAGATGAACCTCTGTCTGCTCTCGACCCAACGCTGGCGCTGCAAACCCTGAACACCTTGCAACAAGAAGCAAAGCAACGCAATGCGACACTGATCTGCAGCCTGCATCAGGTAGAACTGGCACGTCAGCACTTCTCGCGCATCATAGGATTGCGCGCTGGCAAAGTCATGTTCGATAGTGACAAGGTCAATGATCAGATGATCGCTGAACTGTACCGAAATGCCGGTAGCCCTGAGCAGCAGTCTTTGCACATGACTGCGCCGGATCAGACTGATTTTCCTGATGCACCGCGCTGTTTTTAAGCAACATGACACAGCAGGCGAACCATACCGATATTGAGCATGATCCTGCATGGCGCATGCGGATGACTATCAGCTTATGCATGCTGGTGTTGCTATGGCCCATGCTGATCATCACTGAATTCAAACCCTGGCAACTGATCGATGCGCAAAGCCTGGCTGCGACCTGGCGTTTTCTATCCGGGTTTTTTCCACCTGCGCATTCCGCAGAATTCTTATTGATCGTGCTGGAAGCAACCTGGCAAACAATCGCCATTGCCACAGCAGGTCTGACGCTGGCACTGCTGGGCGCTATTCCCATGACACTGATCGTCAATGAGCACTTATCGATTTCGCGCATAGGCAGCAGACGTATGCATGGCATGGCAAGATTGCTGCGCCAGATCGTGCGCTGGAAACTGGTTTTATTGCGCAGCGTTCCCGAACTGGTCTGGGCCTTGCTGTTTGTGCGCCTGGTCGGACTGGGGCCGACTGCGGGCGTATTCGCCATCGCCCTCACCTATTCCGGCATGCTGGGCAAAGTCTACGCCGAAATCCTGGAAGCCAATGATGCCCACGCCACCGACAGCCTGCTCAGGAATGGCAGTAGCCGCCTGACAGCTTTTCTCTATGGGGCATTACCCAATGCGGCTCCAGAACTGATCTCCTACACTATCTACCGATGGGAATGTGCCATACGCGGCTCTGTCGTGATGGGCTTTGTTGGCGCTGGAGGCCTGGGTCAGCGTATGGATGAATCAATGAAAATGTTATCCGGCGATGAAGTATCGACCATGCTCATCGTATTCGTACTGCTGGTGGGCCTTGCTGACCTGACCAGCAAACTATTCCGCAAAGCGCTGGCATGAGTATGCAAGATAACAACATGCCAGCCCCACCGGCGCTATTAAGTCCACTCAAGCTTGGATTAAGTGCCGGCATCATGCTGCTGGTGATCGCCAGCTTTGTCAGCCTCAACATGGAATGGCGCGCGCTGTTCAGTGACGATGCAGCAGGCAAAACCTGGGAATTCCTGCAGGGCTTTGCGCCGCCCGACATCAGCCCTGCCCTGCTGACAAAAACCGCTCTGGCCTCTTTTGAAACCCTGGCCATGTCGGCACTGGGCACCCTGATTGCCGCCATCCTGGGTCTGTTCCTGGCCCTGCCAGCCAGCGGCCGCTTTGGCCAGGCGGCAAAAAGCAGTACCCGATTATTCCTGAATGTGGCGCGTGCCATTCCTGAACTTGTTTGGGCATCCATCATGCTGATTGCCGCTGGCCTTGGTCCCTTTGCTGGCACTATTGCGCTGGCCGCCCATACCACCGGTGTACTTGGTCGCCTGTTTGCTGAAGTTCTGGAAAACGCCCCACCGCAGGCTGAATCCACGTTGCGCCTGAACGGTGCCTCTGCCGTCAATGCTTTCCTGTATGCCACGCTGCCACAAAGCCTGCCGCAAATGCTGTCTTACACCCTGTACCGCTGGGAAAACAATATCCGCGCCGCCGCCATATTGGGTGTGGTCGGTGCTGGTGGCCTTGGGCAGATGTTGAAGTATCACCTGTCACTTTTCCAGATGCAGACCGCCGCCACGGTCATTATCGCTATGCTGATACTGGTCGCCATGGTGGATGCATTGAGTTTTGCCATGCGACGCTGGTTGATGCATTAATACTACCAACTGATCACGCATGACAAGGCTAGCAGCCCCAGGGATAGGACAAAGTACAGTAACTGCAAGGGTATCATCCACTTGGCCCAGGTCGCCCAGGGTATGCGCGCAAGTGCCAGCACGCCAACCGTAATGCCGGATGTCGGTATCATCGGTGTCGTAAATTCACCAAACTGGAATGCCAATATCGCCGTCTGCCTGCTTACACCCACCAGGTCAGCCAGCGGTGCCATGATGGGCATAGTCAATGCAGCCTGCCCACTGCCAGAATGGATGAAGAAGTTGATGACAGACTGGATCACAAACATCTTGTGGGCCGCGAAGATGGGATGCGAAGACTGCACAAAAGGCATCAGGAAATTCAACATAGTGTCGATGATATTGGCATCGCGCGCCAGTATCATGGTGCCGCGAGCCAGGGCAATCACCAGCGCGGTAGTCACAAGGTCCTTGGCACCGTGCATGAATGCTTCAACAAAACTGTCAGCATTAAGTTTGCCAACGATACCCACCAGTATCGCCATGACCAAAAACAATGCTGCAATTTCTTCGATATACCAGCTGTATCTGACTACGCCGACCACCATGGTGATGAGTGCAAGCAGGAATATAAACAGCACGGCCTTGTGGGTCGCCGTCATGCCAGTAAAATGATTGAACTCATCGATTTTAAGATTTTGACGTTTTTCCTTATCAATTTCAAAAGTCGGACTCAGCTGTGGGTTTTTCTTGATGCGCGCCGCATACCAACTAAGAAATGCAATGGTAACCAATGTCGCCAATGCCCAGGCGAGCAGGCGGAAACCTATGCCAGAAAACAGTGGAACACCAGCAATACCCTGGGCAATACCCACATTGAAAGGATTCAAAAACGCCGCAGCGAAACCGACTTGCGAACCAATAAAGGGGATCGATACGCCCACCACCGAATCATAGCCAAGCGCCAGCGCCAGTGGAATAAAGATCATGACGAATGGTATGGCTTCTTCGGCCATGCCAAAAGTAGCCCCACCCAAAGAAAACAAGGTGACAAATAAAGGAATAATCCCAGCCCTTACCATACTGGAATGGGTATGCGCCTTGGCCACGGATTTGATCATGGCATCGATTGCTTCCGTCTTTTGCAAGACAGCGAAAGCACCACCGACAATGAGCACAAAACCGATGATCAATGCGGCTTCCACAAAGCCCTTGATTGGTGCCATCATCAGAGCTACTACACCCTGCGGATTACTGGTGACGTAATGGAACGTGATCGGGTTAATGAGCGTCTTGCCATTGACTACATGGGTATCATATTTGCCGCCAGGTACCAGCCAGGTAGCTAATGCAATCAATGCCAGCAAAGAAAACAGCAGGACAAAGGTATTCGGCAATCTGATTTTTTTCAGCATGATGAACTCCTCTTTACATAGACAGTAAATTACCGCTGCGGTAAGCAACGGCGCCAGCGATTTTGGCAATACGCATACCATGTGTGGCATAGCGTATGGCGACGCGAGCAAATAAAATGCCGGACAGTGTCGCCAATACCGGCGTCACTTGTGAGCTGACAGGATCAACAATATCTGCCACTTTTTCACCAGCCTCGATGTAATCACCCACAGCTTTGGTAAATACCAGTATGCCTGAACGTGAGGCAAGCAAAGGCTCGACACCTTCCAATGGTGTAGGCTGACATAAAACTTGCGGTAAAGCGGGTGCTCTGCGACGCAGATAGCCAGCCTGACTGAGGAAATGAATAATGGCCAAAGCATCTGCCTGTGCAAGTTCATGACTGACTTCGGTTTCCCCGCGCAATTCCACCGTGATGGCCATGCAAGCATTTGGGACAGGTGTGGCAGCACCAAAGTGCTGTGCCAGTTCCCACCAGTGGCGCGAACAAGATTCATCGAAAGGATCATCTCCCGACAATACCGATACCAGGACCGCTCGCGCCCCGAGGTAGGCAGCCAGCGGCAGACAGTCTTGCGCAAGCGGTGTACCAGTATATAAATGCATGACAGCCTGGTTATCACAATGCAGGTCCAGCACGATATCGGCGTCCACAGCAAGAGTTTGCAGGATTTTCTTTTGCTGATCAGTTGCGGTGTCTGGTTGCCATGCCAGCAACACCGCCAATGCCTGCTGGCGTATCAGTTTTACATTTTCGTTGCCATCGGCACCCAGCTTGTCTTCCAGCAGAGGCAGCAAAAATGGTGTCAAGTGGCGATAGCCACGGTTGAAATTGATACCTGTCGCCAGATCAAAGCGGCCGAAAGGCGTGCCCTGTATGTTCTGCGCCAAACCTATGGGATTAGCAACAGGTACAAGTACGATTTCGGAGGCGATGTCTCCGGCTTCTTCATATTGCGCGAGCATGTCGCGCAAATAATGATTCACCAGCATGCCAGGGATCTCGTCAGCATGCAAAGACGACTGTATATACACTTTGCGACCCTGACCCGGCGTACCGAAATGAAAACTCCGCAATTCACGTGATGACCCGCTACTGACATCGGGCAAGGCATGGCGCTGTATCTGCATAGAAAACTCTTTTCTTCGTTGGTAATGCTTGGACCAAAAAACAGAATCACAAATCGATTCTGGATTTACATGATGTAGTCTGGCTTACACAGGATTTATCCTGACTGTGTTCCCGCTTATCCAATAGTAGTTTGTGCAAGCAGCGCAAAAACAACACTGTTTGAACCTCTCTCCGCCTGTAAGCAATGAACGATTTTTTACATATTCTACATTCATGAAAATAAACTGACAAATAGTATTGAAAATATTTTTAAACAGGTCTACAGTTCATTCATCGAAAAAAGTTTTGCTGAAAGTTTCAGTGATTGATGTACATGAAAAAACTAAATACTCCTGTCGAATCTACTTCACCCGAGATGGTCTTTGCAAAATCCACGCTGGGTGAATCATTAATGCTGGTCTTGCAGGAGGGCTCTCCCTCTTATAAGCGCATTGCCAATTTTCTCTTGCGTAACCAGGTCAAGGTGACGGCATTGGGTATAGAAGACATGGCAGAACAATGTGATGTTTCAACAGCTACGATCAGCCGCTTTGCGCGTGATATGGGTTTTAATAACTACGCCGGTCTGCGTAACCAGATTGCGGAAGTGGTGCAGGCAGTGTTCCAGCCAGTAGAAAAACTGCGCAATACCATAGAAGCCAAAAAAAATGCGCCCTCGCCCGCCCACACCAGCATGCAGTTTGCTGCCGCCAATATTGATGCAGCAAACCAGGGCATGTCTGAACAGAGTTTGAGCCAGATCGTCAGTCACCTTGCAAAGGCGAATACCGTGTATGTCATGGGCTTTGGACTGAGTGCCCATCTGGCTGGCATGCTGGCCCTGCATTTACAGCCCTTTTGTTCACATGTGGTGGAAGTGGTGGGATACGGCGGCACGGAAGTAGCTGCTGGCCATCTGGCAAACATTACCGACAAGGATGTGCTGATTGTTATCTCCTTCCCACGCTATGCGCTGGATGTCATCAAGCTCACGCAGTTTGTGCGTGACCACGGTGCCTGTGTCGTGACGATCACCGATTCTCCAGCGTCACCGATTGCACAACTAGGCAATTACTTACTGCTGGCACCCAGCACCCATGGCGTCTTACCCAGCAGTGCCAGTGCAGCTATTGCCGTCATTGAAGCCCTGGTCAGCAGCATGATGGTGTCGAATAAGAAGAATGTGGAAAAGGCCATGCGCCTGACCGAAGCGATATCAGCCTATTTGCATAGCGCTGACAACAATATCAAATACACAAAGCCGGATAGCAATAAAACCAAGAAGTAAATAAGCAAAAATAAGCGAATCACAGTCACTCTGCGGAGTGACTGAGGGGGATGCTTTTTTTAAATTTCTGTAAAACCTGAGGAGAGCAAGGCAATGGCAACGAAAAAACAAGCATGTCAGCCCATACCCAAGAAATTGGCTGTCGCAACCTGGTCAGCAATGAGCGTCATGGCTATGCTGGGCGCCCCCCAGCAAAGCGCATGGGCACAGTCTGAAACCGATTCAATCAAACCGCAACGTGTAGAAATCACTGGCTCATCGATAAAACGCATCGATGCAGAAACTGCCTTGCCAGTGCAAATCATCAGCCGTGAATCAATAGATAAATCTGGTGTCACCACGGCGGCAGAATTATTGAGCAAAGTCTCGGCCAGCACTGCAGGCCTCACTGACGGTGCCAGCTTCAGCGATAACGGCGGTACGCAGCGCGGCTTTAACGGCGCCAACCTGCGTGGCATAGGTGTGTCATCCACACTTATATTATTGAATGGTCGCCGCCTCGCCAACTTCGCCTCGCCCGGGACATCTTCTGGTGTGGATTTGAATTCCATTCCTTCTGCTGCCATACAGCGCGTGGAAGTGTTGAAAGATGGCGCGTCCGCCATCTATGGTGCAGATGCAATTGGTGGCGTCATCAATTTCATTACCCGCCCTGATTATCAGGGAGCAGAAATATCCGCTTATGTGGGCAATACCCAGCATGGCGGTGCAGACAAAAAAATCATCAGCCTGTCAGGTGGTGTAGGCAGCTTGAACCAGGACAGATACAACCTCATGGGCGTGGTCAATTTCCAGAATACTGGCGGCTTGCGTTCTACCCAGCGTTCATGGATAGGATCAGCATATCAGCCTGACATCAATCTCGATGTGGGCAGCTCCAACACTTTCCCGGCCAATGTGCGCCGTACTACGGCTAGCGGTGGCGCGACCGGATCACGCCTGAATCCCAGCGCACCAAACTGCAACCCACCCGCCACGGTGTTTGCTGCCGACAGCTTTGTCGGCAGCAAAGCCTGTTTGTATGACTACATGCATGACACCGAGATATTCCCTGAATCCCAGCGCGCCTCCCTCTTAGGCCGTGCCCAATTTGCGATCGATGCCGACAACACACTGTTTGCTGAAGCCTTACACAGCGATACAAAAACTACTTACCGCATCAGCCCGCTTACAGTCACCAACCTCAATTACCCTGTGACTGGGATTTACTATCCCAACGACTTAATCACCACCAACAAAACGCCTTTGCGCGTAGGCCTGCGCCTCAGTGCTGCTGGCCCGCGTACCAATGAAGTGAATGCAGTTGCACAAAGGCTGGTAGTCGGTGCGAAAGGTACGATCGCTGGCTGGGATTATGATACCGCCCTGAACCACAGCGTCAGCAAGGTTGATGATAAATATGTCGATGGCTATGTCAGAACATCGGCATTTGACAGCGCCTTCCTGACTGGAAAAATCAATCCTTTCGGACCATCTGGAGCAGAAGGCACGAACTTGCTGAATGCATCAAAAATCAGTGACGCTGCCCGCCAGTCACGGGCCACTACCGATGCTTTTGATATCAAGGCTTCACGCGAATTGTTTGCCATGGCAGGTGGAAACGCCGGTCTGGCGATAGGTGCAGAATACCGCCGCGAAAAACTGGAATTCACACCATCCGCTCTGCTGGCCGCTGGCGAAATACGCGGTGACGGTGCCGCATCTGCTTATGGCGGTAGCCGTACTGTCAAAGCCCTGTTTGCCGAATTGAATTTGCCCATACTCAGAAACCTCGAGGCCCAAGCCGCCGTGCGCCATGACAGCTATGACGACGTGGGCAGCACCACTAATCCAAAATTTGGATTGCGCTGGACACCAGCCAAAGAAATCGTAGTACGCGGCTCTTACAGTGCAGGTTTCCGTGCACCCAGCCTGGCAGATATCAACGAACCGGCACGTACAGGCCAGACCAGCGGCATCTACAATGACCCGCTGGGCTGTATCAAGACCGGCAATATCGACAATACCAAGAATCCCGACTATTGCGGCATACAGCCAGACCTGATCAAAGGCGGCACCGCGAATTTGAAACCTGAGACATCGAAGCAGTTTTCTGCAGGTATCGTGGTTGAACCCAGCCGCAGCCTGACTGCCTCCCTGGATTACTGGCGCATAGAAAAGTCTGACACCCTGCTGGCTAACGAAGGTGCTTACTTTAGCGATCCAAAATCCAATCCGGGCTACGCGATACGTGGCGCGGCTGACCCCAGCCTGCCAGGCATCCCAGGCCCGATCTTGTCAGTAGATGGCCGAGTGAAAAATATCGGTTCGTTGAAAACCTCAGGCGTGGATGTCAACGTCAATTGGAAACTGCCAGAAAACAGCCTGGGTAAATTCAACGCCAGCCTGAACGGCACCTATGTCATCGACTACAAGACCCGTAACACAGCCGCCAGCCCGGAAGTAAATGGTGTAGGCGTCTATACCGACACCCAGGTAGTACAGCGCTGGAGACATACCCTGACATTTGATCTTGACCGTGGCCCTTGGGGTGCAACACTGCAACAGACTTACTATCAGGGCTATCGCGACCAGAACGCCCTGGCCAACGGCAGCACCCGTGACGTGCCCGCCTATGTCTTGTGGGATTTCAGCGGCAGCTATAAATTCAGCAAAGCATTCAGCTTGCGTGCCGGCATCAAGAACCTGCTAGACGCCAATCCACCGCGTTCTAACCAGGTATATAGTTTCATCGCTGGTTATGACCCCAGCTATACCGATCCTCGTGGGCGCTTTGTCTATATCTCAGGTAACTATGCATTCAAATAAGCAGTATCAATAAAGACTTCCAAAGCAGCGCGTTCGGGGACAGCACTTGGTGTTGTCCCCTTTTTTTAAATTCACGCGCGTAGTGGTGAATTGAATCACTTACAATGTCAAAAAATCAGGATGAAGAAAATGATAATTTTTCTGAAAAATGCAGGTTCGCTACTAATCAGCTTGCGTAGTTTGCGCAACTTACTAAGCTGTATGGCTCTCTTACTCTGTCAATTACCCATGAATGCTCATGCAGAAGACGCCACACTGCAACAATCAAAAGGCTCCCTCGTCATTATCGGTGGTGCCTTGCGGGTAGATAATGCAGTAGTCTGGCAGCGCATCGTGCAACAGGCTGGGGGCAAAGGTGCCAAGATTGCAGTTATCCCTGCGGCAGCGGGCAGCCCGGAAAGATCTGGTGGATTTGCGGTGGAATCCCTGAACCAGAATGGTGCCCAGGCTTTCTTGATACCCTTGTCAGTCAAGCATGCGCAATTCAAACCGGAAGATATCGTCAATGATGCTGTCTGGCTGGATAAGCTGAAAAATGCTAGCGGCGTGTATTTTACTGGCGGCGATCAGGGCCGCATCGTGCAGGCGCTGGTCAAGCCGGATGGTAGCAAGACTGCGATGCTGGAAGCAATCTGGGCGCTATATCAGCGCGGTGGAGTTATCGCAGGTAGTAGTGCCGGTGCTGCCATCATGAGTACCACCATGTTCTATGATGCCAAACCTGTGCTACCAACGCTCAAGTCAGGCGTGACTGATGGCAAGGAGATTGCAGCTGGTCTGGGTTTCATAGGACCGGATGTATTCATAGACCAACACCTGATCATACGTGGCCGCTTTGCCCGCATGCTGCCTGTCATGCTGAAAAAAAATTACAAACTGGGCCTGGGTGTCGATGAAAATACTGCCATGGTAGTGAGCAATCAGGGTGAGGTCGAAGTCATTGGCTATAAAGGTGCCATTCTTTTTGATCTGAGTCAGGCAAAAACGGATGATTCCCAGAAAAATTTTAATCTCAGCAATGCCCGCATCAGCTACCTGGACCGCGGTGACCGTTTCAATTTGCGTAGCAGGACGCTGGTACCATCGACAGACAAGCTGCTACACAAGCTCAATCCTGCTCAAACTAATAATGCTGATCATCGTTTTTATCCCGATATTCTGGCCAATACGGTAGTCACTGACCTGATGTTTCATTTGATCGATGGCAAGCAGGAGCGCGCGATCGGCCTGGCTTTTGGCATGGATAATCCGGCGGAACTGGGTTTTGAATTCAACTTCAGCAAAGTGGCAGAAAGCCTGGGTTACTTTTCCAGCGCGTCTGGTGCCGAGAGCTATACCGTCCACAATCTGCGACTCGATATACGGCCTGTGAGCATGAACCTGCCGATTTATAAGTAAGTCCTTGTAAGCAGGATGGTGCCGAGTACCATCCTGCCGTTCATTCCGATCAAGTATCCAACTGATTTGTCGTTTGTTTGCAAATTCTTCCTCTCTGGCATCTTCGCTTCACTTACAATCAGACCACGGTTTCCGCTGCGCGCCGCAGGCGGGGCCGTGCGCTTGCCAATGATTAAAACTATGCAGACCCGCTCTGAATGCAGGTGGATTAGCAGGAGGTGATACCAGACTCTCTCTCGCATCCGCCCAGCATTGCGGCACACTGCAGCAAACCAGTGAGACCACGCCATGAAACTTAGCACCCGCATCATCTTGCTGTGCGCCATCACCCTGTTCGGCATTTCTGTCATTTCTGCCATTTCTTTGTACTCGCTGCGTCAAACCATGAAAAAGGAGCGTACCGAGCAAATTTCCAACATGGTCGAAATGGCGCATGCAGCGATAGAAAAAGCCCATGCACTGGAACAATCAGGCAAGCTCTCACGTGAAGATGCAGAGAAACAGGCCAAGCTGGCGATTTCCAGTTTCCATAAAGAAGACATGTATTTCTTTGTGCGTGGCTACACAGATGACTTGTTACGGGTACATCCAAAAACATCACGCATAGGGGTGCCGCAAAAGGATATGAAGGAATCAGGCGACCGTTATCGCGCCGCTCTGGCCAAAGGGAAAATAGGCATCGTAGAAGCACCAGGTACCCGGCCCGGGGTAGAAGGCCAGGTAGACAAGATCTATGCCGTCATGCAATTCGCCCCTTGGGACTGGCTGATTGGCACTGGCACCTATCTGGATGACATCAATGATGCCTTCTGGCGGCAGGCCGGCATCATGCTGGGGGTAGGAGCCATCATGATGACCATGGTAGGCGCATTGGCCTGGCATATGACACGTTCCATTCTGCGACAGCTTGGTGGTGAACCTGCGTACGCAGCTGAAGTCGTTGGCCATATTGCAGAAGGTGATCTGACTGCGGATATACAAGTCAAAGACCATGATCAGTCCAGCTTATTGTTTGCAATCAAAACCATGCGTGACAAGCTGGCCTCTGTCGTCAGCGAAGTACGTACTGGGTCGGAGTCCATTGCTACTGCATCGGGTGAAATCGCGTCGGGTAACCTGGATCTGTCTAACCGCACCGAGCAACAGGCAGGCGCGCTGGAAGAGACGTCTTCCACCATGGAGGAACTGACTTCCACAGTCAAACAAAATGCCGACAATGCCAGACAGGCAAATCAACTGGCAATCTCGGCATCTGAAGTGGCGACACAGGGCGGCAATGTCGTTGGCAAAGTGGTGGCCACGATGGGCTCCATCAATGAGTCTTCAAAAAAGATCGTCGATATCATCAGCGTGATTGATGGCATCGCTTTCCAGACCAATATCCTGGCCTTGAATGCCGCAGTGGAAGCCGCGCGTGCGGGTGAACAGGGTCGCGGTTTTGCCGTGGTTGCCAGTGAGGTGCGTAACCTGGCACAGCGCTCAGCCTCTGCAGCCAAAGAAATCAAAACCCTGATAGACAGCTCGGCAGAAAAAGTGGAAGAAGGTGGCAAGCTGGTTGCCATCGCCGGCTCCACCATGGATGAAGTCGTTGCCAGCGTCAGACGCGTGACTGATATCGTCGCCGAGATTGCTTCTGCCAGTCAGGAGCAAAGTTCAGGCATAGAACAAGTCAATCATGCCATCGTTGATATGGATAATATGACGCAGCAAAATGCTGCCCTGGTAGAACAGGCTTCCGCCGCTGCCCAGGCCATGAATGAACAGGCAGCCAGTCTGGCGCAGGTAGTCAATATTTTCAAAGTGCATACCGCAGCAGCGCCCCTGATTAGCCCGGCACGTGCTCAGGCAAGAACGAACTCAGCACAAGCGACACAGCCACGTCGTTTGCGCTAAAGCCTCGTGCAATTCTTCAATCAAGGAATATTTGATTCCTCAAACTATCAACCATGCGCAGGCGCTGTTGGGCCTGCGCACTTGCTGAAGCATGCGGGCCAGTATTGACGTGCAGGTTAATCCTGCTATCTTGCTTGTCAGGATGGGTTTGTGTGCTAACCAGCTTGCCAAGTTCGTAGCTGGACACTGACAGCAAACGGTCACTACTCTTTTCCAGGCTGGCACTATTCAACTGGTTTTTGTCAAAGCCCAGTATCAGCTTGCTGCTGGCATGGTCTTCCACCTTGGAATAGCGATAACTTTGCGAATTCCTGTCACTACTTAAGACCGGCTTTTCATTTGATTTTAACTCCTGATGAAAGGCGGCACTCAATCTGGAATCAAGTATCTGGCTGATGCTGCCATTGGCCGCATGGCCCTGCTGCGTCGTCTTTTGGCTGACCTGATAATTGAAATAATCGCTTTCCTGCAAATGAGCAGGATTGGGGGTGCTCACCACACCAGTGATTTTTGCATTGAAATCCGCAAGCCCGGTTAATAAAGGCTGGGCAGCATCATCCCAGAAGCTTGGCGCACGACCTGGCAATTGCGTGCTTAAATCAGAACCATCTTCTTCGGTATTGATTTTTTGCATGATGGAAAATGCATCCTTATAGAGCGATACCAGTTCTTTGTCAGCACCGCCACGATTGCCTGCAGTATCGATTTGCCCAAGAAATAGTTGTATCGCCTTATTCCTTTGCGCAGCATTGCCACGCAAGCCAGGATTGTCATGACTGACATCAATATCTATTTGCCCACTGGCAGATTTTATGTTGAGCTGATGGTGGGATTGATTGATATTAAAATTCAATTCCTGCTCACCGACTTTAATTTCCAGTTTGAGCGAACTGATGGCAAAAGTGTCGAAGTTTGCCAAGGCATCGAGATTGATACGCTGGTCTGCAAAATAGCTATTGGCAGTTTTCTCCAGGCCAGCCGCCAGTTTTTCCAGCGCCCTGCTCTCGGACTCAGTCAGTTGGGCGCTGCTGCTGGCTTCCACACTCAGGCCATCAGCATTACTTTTGATGGAAAATTCTATACTACGCCCTGATGCCAGCGTGACACTCAGCCCCATGCTTTGATCTGCATTCTCACGCAAATTATTCAACCTGGCCTGGCTTAGTTCAGCCACATTTTGATTAGCGTTTGATTGCGCAGGATAAGTGGCAACCACTGCCTGCTTGAAATCACCTTGAGTGGTTTGAAAACGCTCTATCACGCCAGAGGCAACGCCATTGAAACGTCCTGAAACAGTCGTTAACCTGGCATTTTGCTCCAGCATATAACTGAAAGTATCGTCGCTCTTGTTTTCCAGCCACTGGCTGACCGGATCTGGTACAAAACCAGCCTGGTCATAGGTCTGTGGCATTAACACTGCACGTGCAGTGCGCAAATTGAGCTGATAAGAAGATGATACTGCCACCGGGCTCGCATTATCCAGCGCTACCGATATGCCTGCACCTTGCTTGTCCAAAGCCACAGACTGGCTTGCGCCAGCACGCACATTGACTTGCGTAGCAGGCGTGCTCAGGCTTGAAAGAATAGTCGCCATATCAAGTGTGCATCCTAAAAATAAATTCTTGCATTACGATCAATCAAATAACGACAAGCTTTATAAATTCTTTAATAAAAGCACACCAAAATCACATATCCGAAGACAGCGTTATGTTGCATCACCCATAAAAAAAGAGATGCCATTGCATCTCTTTTTGCGCTGTCACGCTGATATCGGAAGATCAGGAAAGACTCCAGACATATTCCAGCTTGGTCCAGGCTTGCTGAGGTTTGCCATCTTTGGCACCAGGTTTGAATTTGCAGGAAGAATAAATTTTTTGTGTTGCCTTATCCAAAGCCTTGGAGCCACTGGATTTTTCAACCTTGGAATCAACTACGGCACCATCAGGGCCAACCAGGATGGACAAAACTACTGTGCCAGTTTCTTCATTCATCAATGCAGATTTTGGATAAACCGCTTTTTCGCAAGATTGTTTTTCAACAGAAGGAGCGATTTCACTTGCAGATGCAGAGAACGCAGAAACGAATAGTACTGTGGCGAGAATTGATTTTTTCATGTGAATAATGAGATAGACAAGATACAAAGAAAGGAAGAGATTGCCATGCGGAAACAGGGCCATATTTTACTGCACAATTTTTCCGCAAGGCAATTCTTTTTACCTTTAACAGCACGTAGCACTGTTAAAGATTGTGCCCCTCCAATACAAAATGTAACTTCGCTTTGCACTATGCCAATATAGCCTTTCAAAACGTTGCTTTGCGGCATGCCATTTTGCCTTTTTTACACTTCTCTACTAGCCTTCATTCAGGCCCAGTGTCGCCGCGGTTGCCAGACCAGAACTATTGATAAAAATAATTTGTACAGAGGGAGACAACAATCGAACTCAGGAAATTCTGGCCTACTATAAGCAGGTTGCCCCCTGCCTCTACTTTTTTTCTCTAACGATTTACCGCCTGCCTTTTGCCAACCATCTATGGCAACCAAATTGAGAAAAACGCGACTGAGTCACAAACCGCATTTCTTTTAAGACAATGTGCGTCATCGAACAGACGCGCAGTGCGCCACCAAGTAACTTTCCATCCAGTGTCAAGAATAAAACATTTCTTTCACGGTCATACATTTATTGCGAAGTAAACGCGGCGGTGCAGACACGCCGGTCCCCTCATTTGCCTGCAAAAATTACGCTATAGTCCAGCACCATACGCGTTCTTTTTGCGCACCATATTAAGGAGCCGCTTCATGGCCAAGCGAATTCTCGTTGTTACGAATGTTGTTACTGATGCGCTTGCACTCCAGGACGCGCTGCGCAAAGCCCACGATGGCCCTTACGAAACCCAGTTTGCGAGCAGCCTCTCAAACGCACTTGAACAAATACAAAAAAAGCAGATTGACGCAATCCTGGTTGACCTGTCTTTGCCGGATAGTGAAGGCATAGCGACGTTCGAGGCCTTGTTTGAAGTGGCATCCAAAATCCCCATACTTACACTTTGTGATTTGGACGACAGCCTGGCAGTCGAAGCGGTTGGACTAGGCGCGCAAGGCTATCTGACCAAGGGACATTTCTCCAGCTATCTGGTACCGCAATCCCTGCGCAATATCATCCAGCGCAAAGCAGTTGAACAAGCGGCGTATATAGAAAAAGCGCGGGCAGAAATCACCCTTAACTCCATTAGCGATGCGGTGATAGGTACTGATATGGCCGGCAATGTCGACTACCTGAATGTCGCCGCCGAGCACATGACCTTATGGAAACGTGAAGAAGCACAAGGCCAGTCCATCAATCTTGTCATGCCTCTGGTTCAGTGTGAAAATAAACAGGCAAAAGCCAATCCGATTATACAAGTATTGCGACAGGATAAAGCCACGACTTTAACCCCGGGAACCATATTGCTCAGGCGTGATGGCAGTGAAGTGGCAATCGAAGATTCGACTGCTCCCATTCATGACTCTGAAGGCAATATGGCGGGTGCGGTGATGGTATTTCATGATGTTTCGGCGACCCAGGCCATGGCTGTGAAGATGGCACATCTGGCGCAGCATGATTTCCTGACCAATCTGCCCAACCGCGCACTACTGAATGACCGTATTGCCCAGGCAATCGGTTTGGCAAAGCGTCGTGAGACACATCTGGCCATACTTTTTCTTGATCTGGATAATTTCAAGCACATCAATGATTCACTGGGGCACGCCATAGGTGATATGTTGTTAAAATCAGTCACCGAACGCCTATGTGCTTGTGTGCGCAGTTCAGATACTGTCAGCCGCCAGGGTGGCGATGAATTCGTGATCCTGGTGACAGATGATAAGTCTGCCGAGAATGCGGCCTATACAGCTGAGAAGCTATTGAAATCCCTGGCAGCACCGCACAGTATCAACAAACATGAACTGTATGTCACCACCAGCATAGGTATCAGTTCTTACCCCGCTGATGGCACAGACGCAGAGACGCTGATCAAGAATGCAGACACTGCCATGTATCAGGCCAAGGAGAGGGGACGTAATAATTTCCAGTTCTTTAAACCGGAAATGAATGTGCGCGCAGTGGAACGGCAAGTCATAGAAGCCAATCTCAGGCTGGCATTAATACGCAATGAATTCTCGCTACACTATCAACCGAAGATCAATCTGGAAAGTGGTGCCATCACTGGTGCAGAAGCCTTGTTGCGCTGGGCGCACCCACAATGGGGCATGGTACCGCCCATACGTTTTATCCGCATAGCAGAAGACTGCGGTGTCATCGTACCGATAGGCCGCTGGGTCTTGCGTGAGGCTTGTGCACAAACCAAACAATGGCAGGATGACGGACTAACAATTGCAGCGATTTCGGTAAATATTTCTGCAGTTGAATTTCGTCGTCAGGATTTTGTTGAAGGTGTGCGGACGATACTTGCAGAGACAGGTCTCTCACCGAATTGCCTGCAGTTGGAAATTACCGAGAGTGTCCTGATGCACCATGCAGAAGGCAGTGTCGCGATCCTCCAGCAACTGAAAGACATGGGTATACAACTGGCTGTCGATGATTTTGGTACGGGTTATTCCAGCTTGAGTTACTTGAATCAATTCCCGATTGATGTCTTGAAAATCGACAAGTCCTTTGTAAACGATATCGGTGCGTCAAAAACTGATGGCGATGGTGGCATCGTCAGTGCCGTCATTGCGATGGGGAATAGTCTGAATCAGAAAGTAATTGCTGAGGGCATAGAAAAACAAGGGCAACTGTCTTTTTTAAAAGCCCAGCATTGCGAAGAAGGACAAGGCTATATTTTCAGCAGGCCACTGGCTGCAGAGCAATTCGCAAAACTACTGCGTCTGGGTGTTACGGCACATGTACCGATTTCTGCTGTTATGCCGAATTAAACTGCTACAAAACACAGACGCATAAAAAAACGGACATGCAAGCATGTCCGTTTTCATTGACACCAAAGCCGTCAAAGCTTATTCGTAATCACTAACTGGTATGCAAGAGCAGAACAGATTACGATCACCATAAACATTGTCGGCACGGCCAACCGGCGCAAAGTATTTATTCTTGCGCAGGGAAGCTACTGGATAAGCTGCCACTTCACGGCTGTAAGCATGTGACCACTCATTGGCGATCAGCACTTCTGCTGTGTGTGGTGCATGTTTCAGCGGATTGTCCTTGGCATCGAATTCGCCACTGGCAACCTTGGCGATTTCTTCACGGATGCTGATCATGGCATTAATGAAGCGATCAAGTTCAGCCTGTGATTCACTTTCTGTCGGTTCTATCATCAAGGTACCAGGCACAGGGAAGCTCATGGTCGGTGCGTGGAAACCAAAGTCGATGAGGCGTTTGGCCACGTCCTCATTGCTGATGCCAGTAGCATCTGTCAACGGACGAAGATCCAGTATGCATTCATGCGCTACCAGGCCATCATGACCACTGTACAGAACAGGGTAATGGGGTGCCAGGCGTTTGGCGATATAGTTAGCTGCCAGGATCGCTGTTTCTGTCGCGGCCTTCAAACCTTCAGAACCCATCATGGCGATATACATCCACGAGATAGGCAAGATGCTGGCAGAACCAAACGGTGCTGCGCTGACGGCAGAAATACCATCTTCACCACGGACATAACCTGTTGATTTCTGGTTAGGCAAAAACTTCGCCAGATGCGCACCAACTGCAACTGGGCCTACGCCTGGGCCGCCACCACCGTGAGGGATACAGAAAGTCTTGTGCAAGTTCAGATGACTGACGTCGCCACCAAACTTGCCTGGTGCTGCTACGCCGACCAGCGCATTCATATTCGCGCCATCAACATACACCTGGCCACCGTGGCTGTGGACGATTTCACACAATTGCTGTATACCTTCTTCAAACACACCATGCGTGGATGGATAAGTCACCATCGCTGCAGCCAGGTTGGCGCTATGTTTCTCTGCCTTGGCTTGCAGGTCAGCCAGATCAACGTTACCGTTTTCATCGCAGGCAACAACGACCACGTCCATGCCTACCATGCTGGCAGATGCTGGATTGGTGCCATGGGCTGAAGACGGGATCAGGCAGATATTGCGGTGAGCTTCACCTCGAGAAGCGTGGTAAGCCTGTATCACCAGCAAGCCTGCATATTCACCTTGAGAACCGGCATTTGGTTGCAGGGACACGGCGTCGTAGCCGGTCGCTGCGCACAACATGGCTTCGAGCTGATTGATCATTTCGCGGTAACCGGTAGTCTGGTCATTTGGCGCGAATGGATGGATGCTTGAAAATTCTGGCCAGGTCACCGGGATCATTTCGCTGGTGGCATTCAACTTCATTGTGCATGAACCCAGCGGTATCATGGTGCGGTCCAGCGCCAGGTCCTTGTCTGCCAGGCTGCGCAGGTAACGCAGCATTTCATGTTCTGCGTGATAGCGGTTGAAAGTTGGATGTGTCAGGTAAGTCGTGCCGCGTGTCAACTCTGCTGGATAGGCATCATTGACGCCTGCTTCTATCGCAGCAAAATCTGGCGCTGCGGTTACGCCGCTGGCCTTGGCGAAAATCGCCCACAGAGCTTCAACATCGGCACGTGTCACTGTTTCATCCAGAGAGACACCAACCTGTGTTGCGCTGATCTGGCGCAGGTTGTAGCCAGCAGCTTCAGCAGCCTGATGGTAGGCAGCAGCATTAGCGACGTTCACTGTCAGAGTGTCAAAGTAAGTTGTGTTGGCGATAGCCAGACCTTGTTGTTTGAAGCCGCCAGCCAGAACACCAGTCAGACGGTGTACGCGCAAGGCGATCTGGCGCAAGCCTGCAGGGCCGTGATAGACGGCATACATGGATGCAATCACTGCCAGCAAAACCTGGGCGGTACAGATATTCGATGTAGCTTTCTCGCGGCGGATATGCTGTTCACGTGTTTGCAGTGCCAGGCGATAAGCCTTGTTACCTTGAGCATCAATCGTCACGCCAACCAGACGACCTGGCATGCTGCGCTTGAACGCATCGCGTGTGCCCATGTAGCCTGCGTGCGGACCACCAAAGCCCAGTGGTACGCCAAAGCGCTGGCTGTTACCAACGACGACGTCAGCGCCCCATTCACCTGGGGAAGCGATCAGTGTCAGTGCCAGCAAATCGGCAGCAGCGATGACCATCGCACCCTTGGCATGCAAGGTGGCAGCAAATTCGCGGTAATCGCGGATGGCGCCATCAACGCCAGGGTATTGTAGCAAGATACCAAAGCAATCATTATCCAGCGCTTCTGTACCTGTACAAGTACGCACTTCTATACCCAGCGGCTTGGCGCGAGTTTCGATAATTTCGCGGGTCTGTGGCAACACATCGTCGCCAACATAAAACACATTTGATTTGGACTTGCCTACGCGCTGTATCAGCGTCATCGCTTCAGCTGCAGCCGTGCCTTCGTCGAGCATGGATGCGTTGGCAATGTCCATGCCAGTCAGGTCAGTGATGACTTGCTGAAAGTTCAAAATGGCTTCCAGACGACCTTGTGAAATCTCTGGCTGGTATGGCGTATAAGCCGTATACCAGGCAGGGTTTTCAAAGATATTGCGCAGGATCACGCCAGGTGTATGCGTGTTGTAATAACCCTGACCGATCAAGGATTTCAGTACACGGTTTTTCGACGCCAGTGCCTTCAATGTTGCCAGTGCTTCCTGTTCGGATTTGGCTTCTGTGAATTGCGCCAGTGGCAGCACATCGTGACGGCGAATATTGGCCGGAACGATGGCATCAATCAGGGCTGTGCGGTCAGCATAGCCCAGGGTTTTCAGCATGGCGGCTTGTTCTGCTTCAGAAGGGCCGATATGGCGAGCGATGAAAGCGTCGTGCGCTTCCAGTTGAGTCAGTGAAGGACGGGTCATGGTATATGGGGTACAGAAGAGTAACGTGGAATATCAGGCGGAGCTATGCAGGGCAAACCGCATTCAGGCAAATCCATATTAAAAGAGGCGACTTTGGTGAACTGCAATGGCTAAAACGGCAGTGCCTCTCGCGCCCTTGGCGATCATGGCTGCGTTGCAAATGCTCGCGATAGCTTACTATCGCTGCGCTTTGCGCCTTGCCCTGATCACCAAGATGCGCGCCTTTCACTTTCGTTTTAGCCATTACAGTCCACCGGCTACCTGTTTTAACTACATAATCAAGCGATGTTCTTGGCGTAAGCTTCAGCATTCATCAAGGCATCAACATCAGCGATATTTGCTGGCTTCAGTTTGAACAGCCATGCTGCAAACGCATCAGCGTTGATGGATTCTGGTGCATCGGCCAGTGCTTCATTGATACCTACAACTTCACCAGTCACCGGTGCATAAATATCGCCAGCTGCCTTGACAGATTCAACCACTGCGCAATCCTTGCCAGCTTCGAGTGCTGTGCCAACTTTAGGCAAGTCAACGAAAACGATATCGCCCAAAGCATCTTGAGCGAACTCAGTAATGCCGACAGTGATGGTGCCGTCTGCTTCTGTGCGTACCCATTCGTGGGATGTTGTGTATTTCAGGTCTGCTGGTACGTTCATGATGGACTCCAAATAAGTAAATTGTTTTAAATAATAGTCAGTACAAGCTGCGGATGAAAATCATGCAGCCAGGATTTTGCCATTACGGACGAAAGGCAGTTTGACCACAGATGCTGCCAATTGCTTGTCACGGATAACAACATGCACAGTATCGCCTACAGACACGCCCATAGGCAAACGCGCCAGTGCAATTGCCTGTTCCATGGTCGGGCTGAAAGTACCGCTGGTGATTTCGCCTTCACCTTGCGCACAAACCACTTTTTGATGGGCGCGCAGGATGCCGCCTTTTTCACGCAGGATCAGTCCCAGGAACTGGGCATTCTGTCCTTGTGTTTGCAGCGCTTGCTTGCCTACGAAATCACGCTCGCTGACCAGATCGATAGTCCAGGCCAGACCAGCATCGAGCGGGTTGACTGTTTCATCCATATCCTGGCCATACAAATTCATGCCAGCTTCCAGACGCAGAGTGTCACGCGCACCGAGGCCAGCAGGTTTGACACCTGCTGCTACCAAGGCATTCCAAAAATCAGTTACGCGGTCGGCGGAAACAGCAATCTCGAAACCGTCTTCACCGGTATAACCAGTGCGTGCCACCATGACTTCACCAAAGGAAGTGTCGGCAACGATAACTGCGTTAAAAGGTTTGATTTCTGCACTGGCTGCTTTGGTTTCTGGCAAGACTTCCCATGCTTTGGCGCGGGCATTCGGGCCTTGCACTGCCACCAGAGCAAAGGCATTCGCGCCATCGCGGCGCTGGGTAATCGTCAGGCCGCTATTGGTTTCTGCATTGCGGGCATTCATCCAGGCGATGTCTTTTTCTGCCGTGCCAGCATTGACGACGAGACGGAACCAGTTTTCGCTAAAGAAATAAATGATAAGGTCGTCGATGACCGTGCCTTCAGGCTTCAACATGCAGGAATACAGGGCCTTGCCCGCTACCTGCAATTTATCGACATTATTTGCCACCAGGCCACGCAGGAAGCCGCGTACATTCTCGCCCTGCAAATCAACGACGCACATATGGGATACATCAAACATGCCGCAATCAGTGCGCACTGCATGATGTTCTTCGATTTGGGAACCATAGTTGACAGGCATGTCCCAGCCGCCAAAATCAACCATTTTTGCACCAGCCGCACGATGGGCTGCATTGAGGGGAGTTGCCTTGAGTGATGTCGCTGCTTGCGTCATGAGTGCCTCGTTACCAGATTGAAGGGACGAACAAACGCATGCCGGCGAAGAGACGCCACATGCGCTGAAATCGCATACCCCTCTGTCCTGGTACCTGAGAGATTACGGGAGCTATGTATGTTTGCTGCCCGCGCGCACCTTCGGTGGGTAGTCCGGCGACTTGCTCTGCCGCTACCGCTCTCCAGAGTTGGGGCAACTTTTAACTACCCCGTTGATCGGTCCTTTTGCCTGAGAGTTTTTTGGGTATTAGCCCCTTCGGCGGTAACTTTCGTTACGCTCTCCCGATCAAGTAGCGCGATTATATAAGGCTTGCAAGGGCTTGGATAGTTGAGCTTGGAAATATTTACAGAAAAATGACTTCCCCAAACAAACCAATTGCCGAATTGATAAATAAATATCTGATAAAAACACCTCTATATTTATCTCTTTAGCATGAATTCTCGTGTGGCATAGCATATTAAGTTCATTAGAAGCTATGTCGCCTGGAAATAAAATCAGAAACCAAAGACCCAGAGTAAAAGCAGAGCTTTCGCTTGTTCTTGCTGTTCTTGCTTTTCTCGGAGCGACTCTGTGTCTGGGTGCCTCATTGTTGAGAGGTCTTGACCTTGTTTTTGATCTTGTTTTTGATCTTGTTTTTGTTTGTTATTTTTGTTTTTGTTGCGCGCACAAAAGCAAAACCCCCGCTTAACTGAATAAGCGGGGGTATGCGGAATAAAAGCCTGACGATAACCTACTTTCACACTGGTTGCAGCACTATCATTGGCGCGTAATCGTTTCACGGTCCTGTTCGGGATGGGAAGGGGTGGTACCGATTAGCTATGGTCATCAGGCATAACTTGTTGATTGATTGTTCTTCACGCTGAGCTGTGAGGAGCAAAAAATCCAATTCAGAAGAAGTGTCGTAGAGTGTGCGTCAGAGGTGAGTCTTCGCACTAATCAAGAATTTGTTTTGTCACAGCAAGCGAGACCATCGCTTGAGGTAGTGGTTGTGACTGCTGTCGAACTAGCCTGTTGTTTCCACAACTGGCACATTTCGCAAACACTTCACAATACTTGTCGTAGCCTACAACCTGCTAAGGTTATAGGGACAAGCCTTACGGGCAATTAGTACTGGTTAGCTTAATGCATTACTGCACTTCCACACCCAGCCTATCAACGTCCTGGTCTCGAACGACCCTTTAAAGAGATCAAGTCTCTGGGAAGTCTCATCTTAAGGCGAGTTTCCCGCTTAGATGCTTTCAGCGGTTATCTCTTCCGAACATAGCTACTCGGCAATGCCACTGGCGTGACAACCGATACACCAGAGGTTCGTCCACTCCGGTCCTCTCGTACTAGGAGCAGCCCCCTTCAAACTTCCAACGCCCACGGCAGATAGGGACCAAACTGTCTCACGACGTTTTAAACCCAGCTCACGTACCACTTTAAATGGCGAACAGCCATACCCTTGGGACCGGCTACAGCCCCAGGATGTGATGAGCCGACATCGAGGTGCCAAACTCCCCCGTCGATATGAACTCTTGGGAGGAATCAGCCTGTTATCCCCAGAGTACCTTTTATCCGTTGAGCGATGGCCCTTCCATACAGAACCACCGGATCACTATGTCCTACTTTCGTACCTGCTCGACTTGTCAGTCTCGCAGTTAAGCACGCTTATGCCATTGCACTATTAGCACGATGTCCGACCGTACCTAGCGTACCTTCGAACTCCTCCGTTACACTTTGGGAGGAGACCGCCCCAGTCAAACTGCCTACCATGCACTGTCCCCGACCCGGATTACGGGCCAAGGTTAGAACCTCAAATAAACCAGGGTGGTATTTCAAGGATGGCTCCACGCAAACTGGCGTCCACGCTTCAAAGCCTCCCACCTATCCTACACAGATCGATTCAAAGTCCAATGCAAAGCTACAGTAAAGGTTCATGGGGTCTTTCCGTCTAGCCGCGGGTAGATTGCATCATCACAAACATTTCAACTTCGCTGAGTCTCGGGAGGAGACAGTGTGGCCATCGTTACGCCATTCGTGCAGGTCGGAACTTACCCGACAAGGAATTTCGCTACCTTAGGACCGTTATAGTTACGGCCGCCGTTTACTGGGACTTCAATCAAGAGCTTGCACCCCATCATTTAATCTTCCAGCACCGGGCAGGCGTCACACCCTATACGTCCACTTTCGTGTTTGCAGAGTGCTGTGTTTTTATTAAACAGTCGCAGCCACCAGTTTATTGCAACCCCTTCACCCTTCTGCCGCAGGGCAGTCAAGCTACAAGGGCGTACCTTATCCCGAAGTTACGGTACCAATTTGCCGAGTTCCTTCTCCCGAGTTCTCTCAAGCGCCTTAGAATACTCATCTCGCCCACCTGTGTCGGTTTGCGGTACGGTCTCGTATGACTGAAGCTTAGAGGCTTTTCTTGGAACCACTTCCGATTGCTTCAACACCTAAGTGTCTCGTCTCAACCCCTTGAATTACGCTGCCGGATTTGCCTAACAGCCTTCTCCAGGTTAAAAACCGACTATTCCAACAGTCGGACAACCTTCCGCGATCCGTCCCCCCATCGCATCATACGACGGTGCAGGAATATTAACCTGCTTCCCATCAGCTACGCATCTCTGCCTCGCCTTAGGGGCCGACTCACCCTGCTCCGATGAACGTTGAACAGGAAACCTTGGGCTTACGGCGTGGAGGCTTTTCACCCCCATTATCGCTACTCATGTCAGCATTCGCACTTCTGATACCTCCAGCAACCTTTACAAGTCACCTTCGCAGGCTTACAGAACGCTCTCCTACCATATCCCTAAGGATATCCGCAGCTTCGGTGTATAGCTTAGCCCCGTTACATCTTCCGCGCAGGACGACTCGATCAGTGAGCTATTACGCTTTCTTTAAAGGGTGGCTGCTTCTAAGCCAACCTCCTGACTGTTTTAGCCTTCCCACTTCGTTTTCCACTTAGCTATACTTTGGGACCTTAGCTGGCGGTCTGGGTTGTTTCCCTCTTGACACCGGACGTTAGCACCCGATGTCTGTCTCCCTTGCTCGCACTCGTCGGTATTCGGAGTTTGCAATGGTTTGGTAAGTCGCGATGACCCCCTAGCCATAACAGTGCTCTACCCCCGACGGTGATACAAGAGGCACTACCTAAATAGTTTTCGGAGAGAACCAGCTATTTCCAAGTTTGTTTAGCCTTTCACCCCTACCCACAGCTCATCCCCTAATTTTTCAACATTAGTGGGTTCGGTCCTCCAGTGCGTGTTACCGCACCTTCAACCTGGCCATGAGTAGATCACTTGGTTTCGGGTCTACACCCAGCGACTGATTCGCCCTATTCGGACTCGATTTCTCTACGGCTTCCCTATGCGGTTAACCTTGCCACTGAATGTAAGTCGCTGACCCATTATACAAAAGGTACGCAGTCACGGA
>NZ_JACOFX010000020.1 GCF_014284125.1 Undibacterium umbellatum
TTGCATATTCTGCTTGCTTGGAGAAGCTGTCAGCGATTTGGTTCAGTGTGAAGCTTTGCGCCATCCAGTATGCCAGGCCACTTGGGTCTGCTGGGCGATTGAAGTAAGCGATGTAAAGCTTTTGGATGTCTGCTGCTGTGTTGGCCATTAGGAACTCCGGACAAATACAAGAAGAGGAATGTTGCTTAAATAATATGCTATTTCTTAGATCACAACATTATAGAAAGTAATAATTTTATTGAAATGAATTTGTTATGAAATGTAACAATTTTTTTAAATTGCGCACACACTTCACACAGAATGCACCAATTCAAAATATTCATTTGACAAAATGGAACTTATGCCGATGAGCTTGCACCTAACCTAACGTCAGGGTTTATCATCCCGCCCGTTACCATCAGGAATACAGGGACAAACAACATGAAGCTAAAAATAGGTGACCTGGCGAAACGTACTGGCCTGACCGTGCGCGCCCTGCACCACTATGACAAGATAGGTTTGCTTTGCCCAGCAGTAAGAGCGGACAACACTTACCGTCTCTACGATGAAGAAGATGTATTGCGCCTGTACCGCATACAGGCCTTGCGAAGGCTGCAATTGTCGCTGGAGGAAATACGTTCAATACTTGATGATGACAGCGTCAGCATGGGCGATATCGTCAAGCAACAAATCAGCCTGATGGAAAAACAGGCGCGGGAAGCACTGGCCTTGCGCGACCATTTACTCAACCTGTCCGCACATTTGGACGGTGCGCAGTTACCTGTCGTGGATGACTGGCTGACAGCGCTGGAGATGACAGTGCATAGCGAAAAATATTTCACCACAGCAGAACTTGCTGCCTTGCGCCGTCAACGCACGGCATCGGATACGACAGACAAATCTGCACTCATCCATGCCTTGCATGGTTTGATGGAAAAGCAGGTGTCGCCACAAGATGCACTGGCACAATCATTGAGCCAGCGCTGGCTACAGTGCATGCAGGACGAGAGCGGCGGCGACGCAGCGATACTGATCAAGTTTTATCAGATGCAAAGTGAAGAAAAGGCTTTGCAATTATTCTCGGGACTGGACCAGGCCACGCTTGATTACATGGTGCGCGCTCTGGCCTGTGCCAGCCTGCCTTTGTACGAGGCCTATTGTCAGCCGGAGGAGTTGGACATACTACGCCAGCATAGCGTGACAGATGCCGCCGCCTGGCCAGCCCTGATCGCTGCCTTGCATAGCGAATGTGTCGCTGGCAGTCGTGTCAGCCATCCCAAAGTGCAGGAACTGGCAAAAGCGTGGCAAGCACTGTCGCTGAAAAAAGCGGGCAATAAACCAGCATTGCAAAAAAAAATCCAGCAAGCCTTTGCTGAGCAGCCGGAGTTACGCATGGGCATAGACAATCGCCTGTTCGCCTATATACAGTCTGCATTGAAAACCATGGCAGGATAAAATGCCTGTTTTCACTTCTTTCCAATCGCTACCATGAATCAAGCCAGTGTCAGTCATGCAGCCAGGATCTTAATGGAACGGCGACTAAACGGTACGCAGGGTGATGCCCTGCCTGAGACACATCGCCCGCATGACCTGGATGCGGCATTTGCCATACAATGTGGCGTCAGCAAGTGGATGGATCAAGCCATTGTTGCCTGGAAATGCGGCATGCCCGCAGCAGACAAATGGATAGTGGCGCCTATCTATGCAAATGATGTGCGTGAAGCGAATACACAGCCATGTGCGGTATGGGCCAGACATGGCCAGGTCAGGATAGAACCAGAACTGGCTTTCATACTCGCCCATGATTTACCTGCCAGGGCCGCGCCCTATAGACCTGAAGAAGTCGATGCAGCAGTGGCAAAAACAAGGCTGGCACTGGAACTAATTGATAGTCGCTATACGCATGCGGAGCAACTGAATTTTTATGACCACTTTGCTGATGGCTTGTTTAATCAAGGCCTGCTACTAGGCCCTGTAGTAGATTCAAAAATAGCCTGCCAAACCAGTCAGCTCGCCATCAAGTTGACTATCGCCGGTCATGAAAGCATCGCACTGGAAGGACAACACCCGGCTGGCATGCCACGTCTGCCCTTGTACTGGCTAGCAGAATTTTTACGCAGCAAGGGGCTGGGCTTGCAGGCAGGTCAGGCTGTCATTACAGGATCCTATGCAGGCAGCCCGACTGTGCCTGTTGGTGCCGATATCCAGGTGCAGTTTGGTGAACTGAATTTAATACGGACGCACTTTGAAGGAAAATAAACCAGCACCGCGTGGTCTGCCTGAAGTGACAGGCCATTTCCGCCCACGCATCACCCTGCAAACCCTGCACAGGGGTGATGGCTTATTGGGTATGAAACCCAGCGGTGACTTTGGGCCACGCGGTGGCAGTGTGACGGTGGTGGAAATAGACTGGCTGTATCACACCGACACTGGCTTGCGCTGGCAAACTGCAGCGCCCACAGCCTTGCTGAACCGCAGACCACATTCCACCCAACTATTGCACGATACAGATGGCAAGCCTCTGAGTCTGCTGCGTGATCTGGGTGCAGAAGCAGATGCACTCGACAAGGTGTGGGATATAGGCTTGCAACCCTTGCCCGCTGCCAGCCTGCAATGGCGCAACGGCAGCATTGCAGAAAATTTTGGGCCGCTCTGGAGCTTGGTGCAAGAAGGATTTTTTGCCGACCTCTGGGCTGAAAAATTACCTGAAATGCAGGCGTTGGGCTGGCAAGTTATAGTGCGCCCCGGCTTTGCACATGAGAGCGTGCCTGTCGATGCCTGGCATCTCATCATCGATGAAAACACAGGTGCGATTACTGGCAAGCAGGTGGTATCACGCATGCGTGGCCGTAACGAGGTCATCACGCCACTCGGTCTGCCAGCGCGCGAAGGCTCATGGATGCTGAGCCTGGGCATAGAGATCGAAGGTGAGGTACTGGACCTGGTGCCCATGCTGGCACACCTGTTGCAACGCGATGCGCGCTGGTTGAGTGCCAGGCAAGTACGACAGATTGACGACATGGCCATCATACAATTACGCGCCCCTGGTGGCAGGCGTATTGATGCCATCGCAGCACCGCTGAAAGCCATTGTCATTCACATGCTGGATTTGCTGGCAGACAGGCCGCAAGCAGAAGGGCCGGTGCAACTATCTTCCTGGGACAGCTACAGACTGGAAGCCTTGCGCGTCAGCCTGCTCGATAGCCAGCCTGCGCGTGCAGGTGACTATGGAGGTTGGCAATTGCAGGGCGATGTGGGCTTGCGCAGCCTGGCGCAACGTCTGAAAAAAGTTGGCAGCCCGCGTGTAGTGCTTGCGCCAGATGGCTTGGGAGTGACGCTGCGCCCCTATCAATTGCATGGCGTAGCCTGGCTGCAATACCTGCGCGAACAACATCTGGCTGGCATACTGGCTGATGACATGGGTCTGGGAAAAACCGCGCAGGTTCTCGCCCATTTACTGATAGAAAAGCAGGAAGGGCGGATGAACATCCCTGCCCTGATCGTGCTGCCGACTTCACTGATTTTCAACTGGCAAGCCGAGGCCAGCCGGATGGCCCCTGCCCTCAGCGTATTGACGCTGCAAGGGCCAGAGCGCGCAGACTTGTTTGCAGATATCAAGCAAGCTGATGTGGTGCTGACGACTTACCCTCTATTGTGGCGCGACCTTGACGTGTTGAAGGCGCAGGAATTTCATTTGTTGATCCTCGATGAAGCGCAAACAGTCAAGAATGCAGCCAGCCGCAGTGCTGATGCGGTACGACAGATACGCGCCCGACACAGACTGTGCATGACAGGCACGCCACTTGAAAATAATCTGGGTGAACTATGGGCGCAATTTGATTTTTTGATGCCCGGCTTTCTGGGTGACATGCGCAGTTTTTCACGCTTGTGGCGCAAACCCATAGAGGTCAATGGCGAAACCCTGCGCGCACAATTGCTGGCGCAACGGGTGCGTCCGTTCATCTTGCGACGACGCAAGGATGAAGTGGCGACAGAATTGCCACCCCGCACGGAAGTCATCAAGCGCCTGCGTCTGCAAGGTAAGCAACGTGAATTGTATGAAAGCGTGCGCGTTGCCGCTGATGAACAGGTGCGCCGTATATTGCAACGCAAGGGCTTTGACGGCGCGCAGATCACGATACTGGATGCGCTGTTGAAGTTGCGCCAGGTCTGTTGTGACCCAGCTTTGCTGAAAGGCCAGAATCTGCCTCCAGAAATGGAAAGAGCCAAGCTGGAAATGCTTAGCGATATGCTACCTGCCCTGGTGGCAGAAGGCCGCCGCGTACTGGTGTTTTCACAATTTACTGAAATGCTGGAACTGATTGCCACTGCGCTCACTGAACTGGACCTGGCTTATCTGATGTTGACTGGTAAAACCGCAACGGCCAGCCGTGGTGCAGTGGTGGCCCAGTTTCAAAACAAGGAAGTACCCATCATGCTAATCAGCCTGAAAGCAGGTGGTGTGGGCCTGAACCTGACTGCTGCTGACACCATAATTCATATGGACCCCTGGTGGAACCCGGCCGTGGAGGAGCAGGCCAATGCCCGTGCTCATCGCATAGGTCAGGAGCGAGCTGTCTTTATCTATAAATTATTGGTGGAGAGCAGCATAGAAGAGCGCATCATGGGCCTGCAGGCACGCAAGGCTGCGTTGGCTGAAGGTGTGCTGGGCAGTGACACTGCCTTTGCCAGCAAATTCAGTGCAGAAGACTTGCAAGCCCTGCTGGCCCCATTAAGCACGGTGATCTGAAGCTTGTTCACGACATCAACCTGCATGAATTCCCTCCTTGCAGTCGCTTTTATGTCAATTTTACAAATTTTGCATTTTTGTACATTGACAAAAAAACACAATTGGCACATCTTAGTAACAAGTGCGTAGTAAGTAAACGCGCGAGCATGTTACGCTTGAGTAAAATTCCATACGGCAACATACACTTTTCCAGCAGTAGTTTCTTATTGGCAAACTGATCGCCCTCATCGCTACAAGTCGTACGTAAGGTCAGCCAGGCTTCATCTCCGTCAGCAATGTTGAAATGGCAGGTTCTATATGATGACTACTTCACGCAATCGGTACATTGGCATCGTGACGGTGCTGTACTTTTTATTTGCGATGGCGTGGATATTATTGTCTGACAGCCTGTTGACAAGCTTTAGCGATATTGAAGCAATTACCTGGCTATCAACGGTCAAAGGTGTATTCTTTGTTGTCATCACGACTGCATTGATTTTTTTGGCTATGCGTGCGGTTCCGCAAGTAAGTCTTCATGAGCAATCTGCCCTGGATAGTTCGTTGCTTTCAGCCTTTCACTCACAATTTCAGCTACGCTGGCCCATTTATCTGCTGGCAATTGCACTGCCCTTGTCTGTCCTGTTGCTGCGCATGGCGATGGCCCAGAGTTTTGAAAACCGGCCCATGCTGATCATGTTTGTGCTTCCCATCATTTTAAGTGCAATGCTGGGAGGACTAGGCCCTGGCCTGGTGTCAACATTGGTCGCCAGTGTGGGACTAAGCTACTTCCTCATCCCGCCTTTGCATAGTTTTGCCATTAAATCCAATCAGGACATTCTGCAACTGGGCTTTCTGGTGGTGAATGGCATTGCGGTCAGCATACTCAGCGAGGCAGTACGCGAGTCTTTGCAAAAGGTGAAAAATAGTCGTAATTTGCTCGATGCCATCATCAGCGGTACTTCTGATGCCATTTTCGTTAAAGACCTCAAAGGGCGTTATGTACTGGCCAATGAGTCGGTTACCAGGTTCATCGGCAAACCTGCGGATGAAGTCATTGGACATGGTGACCATGATCTCTTCCCGCCAGAGTCTGCTCAATTGATAGCCAAAATCGATCAAGGCGTGTTAAGCAGCGGCCAGATACAGTCGCATGATGAAAGTATTAGAACCCACAGTGGCAAGTCCATCGTATTCATGGTGACCAAAGGGCCGATGCTGGACAAGTCTGGCAACGTGCAGGGCTTGTTTGGCATCGCCCGCGACATCACTGAGCGCAAGGAGGCCGAGGCTGCCCTGCGGGAAAGTGAAGCTGCCATGAAAGTAGCGCAGCGCCTGGCCGCCGTCGGCAGCTGGAACTGGGACGTGCGCAGCGATGTGCATACCTGGTCGGAAGAAGTGTATACGATTTATGGTCGGGACCCGGCGCTGCCACCTGCCGCCTACCCTGAAGTGCAGCAATATTTCACGCCCGAGAGCTGGTCCAGACTGGCCGCAGTAGTGGAAGAAGCCGTCAGGCATTGCACCCCCTATACCTGCGATGCAGAAGTTGTCCGGCCAGATGGCAGCCACCGTTGGGTTATCACCCGTGGCGAAGCCTTACAAGATGCAGAGGGCAGACTGATCAGGCTGCATGGAAGCGTGCAAGACATCACTGAACGCAAGGTCGCAGCCATGCAATTACAAGCCAGCGAAGAGCGCCTGCAAATGGCCATCGCTGCCACCAGCGAGGCGCTGTGGGATTGGGATGTTCCTTCCAACAAGGTCTATCGCTCACAACGTTACTATGAAATGACTGGCTATTCAGAGAATGAAGATACCCAGGATATGGATTTTATCAAGCGCCAGATTTTTCCTGACGATGTCTCTCTGGTCTTACAACATATCAAAAACTACAGGACCACTCACAGCGCCGATATCGATTTTGAATACCGCCTGTTAACCAAGCAAGGTGAGGTCAAGTGGGTGCATGCTCGGGGCCGCGTCGTTGGCCGCGATAGCAAGGGTAACGCCTTGCGTGTGGTCGGCACACTGGCAGACATCAACGAGAAAAAAATTATTGCCGCTGAGTTGCTGGAGAGGGAACAAAGGCTGGAGCGCGTGATGTTGGGCTCGGATCTTGGATATTGGGACTGGGACTTGGTCAACAATACCTTCAAGGTCAGCGCACGTTGGGAAACCATGTTGGGTTACGCACCTGGCGAAATGAAGGTCAGTCCTGAACACTGGTCAGATCATGTTCACCCTGATGACTTGCGAATGGCACAAGAGTCCCTGAACAGGCATATCCAGGGACAAACGGCCAGCCATGAACTGGAATTGCGCCTGATGAGCAAATCCGGCGAGTGGCGCTGGGTGCTGACCAGAGGGGCCATTGTTGCCAGAGGTGAACAAGGCAAACCCCTCATCATGTCTGGCACACACACTGACATTACCGCACAAAAAATGATGGAATTGGCACAGCGCGAGGCTGCCACCGTGTTTTCCAGTAGCTTTGAGGGCATCATGGTGGTCAATCCTCAGGGTTGCATCACCAGGATCAATCCAGCCTTTACCCGCATCACAGGCTATACCGAAAAAGAAGTGTATGGCAAACCCACCAAGATACTGGCATCTGGCCACCACAATGCCAGTTTTTATGCCGAGATGTGGAATGCCGTCAAGGAAGATGATTTCTGGCGTGGCGAAATCTGGAACAAGCGCAAGAATGGAGAAGTTTTCCCGGAACTCTTATCCATTTCTTCGGTTCGCGACGCTGCCGGTGAGATACAGCACTATATTGGCATCTTCACCGACACCAGCGAACTCAAGACCCATGAAGCAGAACTGGACCGCATGGCCCATTATGATCCGCTGACAGGTGCACCTAATCGCCGCTTGCTGGCAGATCGCCTGAGCCAGGCCGTCAACCGCGCCAATCGCACCAATAAGTCACTGGCAGTTTGCTTTCTCGATCTGGATGGATTTAAAGAAATCAATGACAAATATGGGCACACTGTCGGCGACCGCCTGTTGATAGGCGTGACAGAAAATCTCAAGCATGTTCTGCGCGCTGACGACACATTAGCCCGTTTGGGAGGCGATGAATTTGCGGTGCTGCTATCCGACATTTCTTCAGCAGAGGAAAGTGCGATGATATTGGACCGCGTCTTGGTGGGCGTCAGCAAACCGATACAGATAGATTTGAAATCAGTAAGCATCACAGCCAGCATAGGTGTCAGCCTGTACCCGGATGACAATGTCGATTCCGACACTCTACTACGCCATGCTGACCACGCCATGTATCTGGCCAAGGAAGCTGGCAAGAATCGTTACCATCTGTTTGACCCTGAAAATGACCGCAAGGCGCAGCAGCGCCGGCAGATACTGGAAAGGCTGGAAATTGCGCTGGACCAGAATGAATTTATCCTGTACTACCAGCCCAAAGTAGATTTGATCACCGGTGAAATAGTCGGTGCAGAAGCACTGATACGCTGGCAACATCCAAATCGCGGCATACTTTCCCCTGCAGAATTTTTACCACACATTTATGGCAGCAAACTGGAAAAACCCCTGGGTGAATGGGTTATCAAGGCAGCCATACAACAAGCCTACCACTGGCAACTACGCGGCATCAGCATCCGCGTGAGCGCCAATATCAGCGCCCATCATTTGCTGGCACCCGATTTTTGTGACTACCTGCAAGCTGCCCTACGGGCCCACCCATATTTCCAGGCCACCAATTTTGAGCTGGAGGTATTGGAAACCGCCGCCATTGCCGATATGGAACAGGCCGTTGCCATACTCAATCGCTGCCGTCAATTAGGCATACATTTCGCACTCGATGATTTTGGCACTGGTTATTCATCCTTGACCTATCTGCGTAAGTTGCCCGTGGATACCCTCAAGATAGACCAGAGTTTTGTACGCGACATGCTGACCGATGTCGAAGACCTGGACATCGTCGAAGGTGTGATACGCCTGGCCGGTGCTTTTAACCGCCAGGTCATTGCAGAAGGCGTTGAAACCATGGCACACGGCGCTAAGTTACTGGAACTGGGTTGCCGCCTGGCGCAGGGCTACGGCATCGCCCGCCCCATGCCGGCAGACCAGTTTGTTGAATGGTCTGCACGCTGGAAGGCAGAAGCACGCTGGCGCGACTTGCGCACCAAGCCAGCCCTGCAAATTTTGCACTAATTCTGTATCACGCTAACAATCCTGCCGACTTACTTTTTACGGAATACCAAATCCCACACGCCATGACCAAGGCGTAAGCCACGGTTTTCAAATTTTGTCACTGGACGATAATCAGGGCGCGGGGCATAACCGTCAGCAGTGTTTTCCAGCGCCGGTTCAGCACTTAACACTTCCAGCATTTGCACAGCGTATTCTTCCCAATCTGTTGCACAATGCAGGTAGCCACCAGGTGCCAGGCGCGAAGCCAGCAAGGTCACTAATGGGCCTTGTATCAGACGACGCTTGTTATGGCGTGCCTTGTGCCAGGGATCAGGAAAAAACACGTGTATGCCATGCAGGGACGCTGGCACGATCATGTTTGTCAGCACTTCAAAGGCATCATGCTGGATGATGCGCTGGTTTTGCAAACCCATTTCATCCGTCAGTTTGAGCAAGCTGCCCACACCGGGGGTGTGTACCTCAACGCCGATGAAGTTTTTCTCTGGCATGCCAGCAGAAATTTTGGCACTGGTCTCGCCCATGCCAAAACCAATTTCAAACACCGTCGGTGCCTGGCGGCCAAACGCCGCATCGACATCCAGTGGCGCTTTTTGATAAGGGATACAAAAACGCGGGCTCAGGTTTTCTATCGCCCTGGCCTGCGCATCAGACAAGCGCCCGGCACGGGTGACAAAACTACGGATACGGCGTTCAGTAGGGTCGTAAAACAGCGGTTTAATACCGTCAGCAGGTTTGGATTCAGACATACGGAAATGATAGAAAATAGGAAGAAGTTCTGTGGCGCGGGACAGGGCATCAAAGTCATGCTCATGTGGTGAATGTGAACACACATATCAACCATGCAAGACGCGCCCAGCCAGTGCAGACCCGCAAAGTCGATATTTTAACAGAAGGGATGGGTAAGAAGAAATCTGGCTTTTTTGGCATGCAAGCAGACCAGCTTGATTGGTTTGCAGATGATTTGCAGCATTGCACTGCTTTCTGCCAGGACAAAGCTGGCCTTTAGCCTGCGTCTAAGCTTGACCTGATTGACTTCCACAACGGACAAATCCTGCGCCTATGCATGTGCACAGGATTTGTTTTAACTGGCGACAAATGTCGCCAGAAAATAATATCTATCTCTTTTTGACTTCGCAACAGAATTTTTCGTTAGTTTCAGATAATTCTGGTACTGGTGCGCCCAAGATTTTTTCTGCTGCTTTCGCATTGCTTTTATTCTTCTGGCCAGGTGTCAACAACATGCTCAGCTTATCGGTTTCGACTATGCCATACTCTGGCACACACACTGAGCCACCGCAATCAGACTGAAATACGAGCATTGCCTTTCCGGATTTATTTTTCAGGCATGCCGCATCAAAATTACCTGCACCAAGCGTAAACAATTTTTTCTTCTCTTTACCCTTTATGCCATAGAGATCAAATTTCGTCTCCAACGGCCCTCCTTCGTTTTTCATCTGTACTTCGAATTTGCTTTCGCCACAGGTGGTCGTCACCGTTTCAGCATAAGAGGAACAGGTGATAGTTAGCAAGGCGAATGCTGCAGATATAAGTTTGCATAGACTGACCATCAAATTACTCCCTTTAGATTAAAAATCACGAGCTAATCACCTTTTAAAATTTTCAGGTACTGATTTGCAAGTGGCATCACAATATCGTTAGAAATTCCCAGACCACCGTAATTTTTGCTTGGTCCATCATGATGATATTTATATGCATATTCTATCCCCTGCCCACGTTTTTGTGCGAGATTCAAATTATCTACCGTATGTTTTACCAAAGCATCGGCCTGAGTACCGAGATCCCAGCGATTTGCATTGTTTACTCCATAATGCTTCCCCGTTTTATCTATAAACTGTCCGAGGCCAGAAGCGGAAGTTGTGCCAGCAGTAGCATCTGGATTAAATCCTGATTCGGTATGCGCAATCGCCAAAACCAGAGCAGTTTGCTGATCATTTAAACCTGCCTGTCTGGACTTTGCGATAAGGGCATTAATTGCAGATTTCTGAACATCGGGATTAGCATCGCCCCAAACACGAGAATTTCCGGCCATTCTACCGTTTGAATTGTCAATTTGATCGTAGATGTGCGATCCATCAACAATCTGATCCTGACTGTATTTGGCACCCTTCTTTTTCACCAACATCTTAGAATAGTCGATCGGGCTATCAGAGAAATTTTCACTCGCTAGATTTCCGCCATCAATAGAATTCTTCGTACTACCAATTCCAGAACCTTGAATCTGTGCTTTTAATATCTTAAGCTTACCAGCTGCAGCATCCAAAAAACCACGATCTTTTTCAGCTTGAAATCTTGCATCGCTATACTCTGGCACTTGGGTACTTTCATTGAATAAAGTGCCGTAAAGATTCCGTGCCGCCGCTATTCCGTATTGTGCCTTAAGTCTGGCGCTATCCAGTAATGACCTGTTTTGTTCCGCGCTGAACCTGGTATCATTAAATTCGGCAGAAGACCTTGGCTGTCTAATGCTCTCCCAAAGATTCTCCCCTGACTTGAGAAAATCTCTTTTGGCAGCCTCAGCATATTGCATCTTGAGTCTTACACTATCCCAAAAACTGCGATTCCTGTCAGCTTCAAACCGTGCATCACTAAACTCTGGTCGATTGGAATCTATTTGATTATTCGCGATACCAATATTCAATGGCAATTTTTTTCCTGAAGTGTTTTCCTGGTATTTACTTCCAGGCATAGAGCCAAGCTCAGATCTGCGAATGGCATCAAATCGTGCGTCGCTAAAACTAGCGCGATCATTTTTGGGCAGATATACATCTATATGTGAGTCATCTTCATTAGTTGGAGCAGGTGCTGTCAAATCTCGATTTTGATAAATTCCTAATCCATTGGGATCACGCATTGTTAAATAATAATCTATGCCATTGGAAGAGAGGCTTGGCCAGTGTTATGGCAAACAAGACCTCCCAATCATATTTAGAAAATGGCGTTAAGGCTTCTGAGGCGATTTCAAGACTGTATTCTTGCCATGAAGAGGTTTCAGTCCCTATCAGTTTTTCAAATAAATCTACTTTATTTCCATCCATTTTGTTTTCCTTAAAATCACCATTACGGATAAATAGGCGACCACACTGAACAAATAAAGCTAGCCTACATCAACACCGTTCATCAGAAGTTCTTCTACAATTCAATTTAAACGTTCAATCAAACCCCTTACCACATCATCGAGCGGTATCTCATTTTCATTTACATAGGCCAGCAAATTCCTTAGGGCAACCTCAAATCTCCGTGGCAATTGCGCCGACATGTAATCAAGTTGAATGACTGCAGTCACTGCGATGTCCTTGGATGGAGACAGCAGCAAAGCCATCAAAATTGCCAGGCCTTCCCTGTGCTCCAGACAACCAATGGCTTCAGCACAGCGCTCTTGCCAGTAAAGCGGCTTGGCCAGTGTTATGGCAAACAAGACATCCCAATCATATTTAGAAAATGGCGTTAAGGCTTCTGACGCAATCCCCATGCTGTATTCCTGCCATGAAAAGGTTTCTGCTCCTATCAGTTTTTCAAATAAATCTACTCTATTTTCATCCATTTTGTTTTCCTTAAGGTGTGGGAGGTACAATGGGACGTGTTCCGGCAGGAAATGAAGACGTAATAACGCCGTTATCCTTTATCACTTGCCACTGCACACCTCTGTAATTATCAGTGTGCAAAGTGGTCTTCACGCCATTAATATCACGAAGCAGGATTCCTGGTGCATTCGCCGTCATTTGACCAGCCCTTAAAACCTCTACATTATTCCAATCTGGCGGTGCAATAGTATGTATGTTCGGCGACTTTGCTGCTGACAGAGCATATGTTCCATCTTTTCGAACCACAGGCCCCCTGAACTTATCAACTGAAATTGTATCATCAGGATTAATCACCTTATTGGGATGCATAGTATATAGCGGTGATCTCAAGACATCTGGCGAATGCCCGCCAATAATTTGGTTTGTTCCTGATTTGGCTTCGCCAAACAATATTTTAAAATCGGTCTTCGTCATTGGCCCGACAAATTCCTTATAACCAGGCACTATAGATTTATGAAAGCCTGTTGCATTTGGTGTATTGGTAATGCCCCCATTTTTTCTTAAGGTATCGGTATAGTTTGTTGATTGTCCATATCTGACCGGTGCCTGGACCATCTGTGGTTCAGAAAAAATCATGCGTCCAAACATTTCCGCATCTTCTTTCGGCATTCTGGGAAATGCGCTTTTAAGAGCTTCAGCAGTTCGTTCATTTTGCAATGCGATTATTCGACGATTCGCGGCATAAGCCTCTTGCATGTTTCCTTGCGCGTACATTTTCTGCGCATATTTACGTAAACCAATTGAAGTTTGATAGTCATTAATAGATTTCTTTGGAATAGAAGCATCCAAATCATGAGCTAATCTTGCGCGCGCCTGTTCGCGCTGAAAATTATGAACATCTGAAATACCTCGAATCACTTGACCATCCCGGTCTTCAGGGCTTTCAACAAATACTGCATTCCTTTTATAGCCAGCTTTTTGCAATTCCGCCGGGTCATAGGAAGAAAGTAAATTTCTTCGTCCTGATTCTTTGTTGAGTGCAGCGGCATTTTGCAACGATGTATTCGCATCAGGAGTTTCCCAACTATCCGCGGAATCGCTGTCCCATGCTGGATCACTGTAAAGTTCTTGGTCAATCACATCTCTCGTACCACCACTATCATTGGTGGTAAAAAATTGAAAATCCTTTCCTAATGAGCCATTTTCATCACTCTTTCCCAAGTATTTATTTAATAATCCACTGAATTGAGCTGGTTTCTGTGGCGTGTAGAATTTGTCAAAACTTAAAGCAGGCGTCAAAAAATTACTGGCATCGCTGGTTTGTATTTGTAATGAGCGAGAATTGCTTATACCGTTCATACTTGCAAAAGGTATTAACTCATTGCTACTTGGCGTGTAGCCATACTCCCTCTTGAACAATGCTGTCATCGTGTCACCAGCCTTACTCATATAACGCCTGTCAAAATCACCGTCCTGATAATCAGCCTTTTCTGCGCGCAGAAAATCCGATTTCGCCAAATCACCCGGATCGGATATCGCGCTAATGGACTCCGGGCTACTCGGCTGAAATTCTCTGAAACGGGCCATGTCTTGCCCGTAACCAAAATCCATATCTATGCCACGAGCAAATGGTGGTGGTTCTGATCTTAATTGAAGATCATCATAGCCAGTACTCCATGGAGAATAACTTTCATTAGCCCCGTCGCCAGATGTATCGACGAGATAGGGAAGTCCATCCTCTCCAAAAATTCTTTGAAAATTTGCCATTGTTTGTTTCCTTTAAAAATGTATTTGCAATACCTGCTTTAGCCTGTGCTAATGCATAGCTATCAATACAGCGTTAGTTTTTATGGACAAAAAAAAGAGGCTGCCCAAGATAGGCAGCCTCTTTCTCGTTATGCTTGGCAAGTAAGTTATGCCTTCAATCAGATCTCGTGCTCCACTTTTCAAACCGTCCCATTTTCCTGAATAAAAATCGGCAATATCTTGAAGATTTAGGTGTGGGCTATACACATGACCAGGTTTTTGATTCGGAAATGCCGTGTAAGACCTTGGTGGGAAGTGGAGTTTTTTTGCTCCTGCAAAGCAACACGACCTAGTTTACTTCCTGAAGCATTGAAGTCGTAAAGGTCAAAATCACTGCCCCGATACCCAGCCCTTTGTGCGCGCAGAGAATCTGATTTCGCAAATTCGCTTGGATCAGATATCACGCTGATTAAATCCGGGCGTTCCGGCAGAAATTCCCTGAAACGTATCATGTCTTGTCCGTAACCTAAATCCATATCCGAACCACGAAAAAATGGTGGAGGCTCTGAACTTATCTGAAAATCATCCTCGCTAGTATTCCATATTGAAATACTTCCATTAGTCCCGTCACCTGATGTATCGATTAGATACGGAGTCCATCATCTCCAAGTATTCTTTGGAAAATTGTCATTGTATTTTTCCTTTTAAAGTGAAAATGCTACGCAAACTTTTGCTTGAGCTTATGCATAACTATCAATTGAGAATTAATTTTCATGAACAAAAAAAGAGGCTGCCCCAAATGGGGCAGCCTCTTTTTGTCATACTTTGTAAATACTTTTTCTAAACAGCTCGATTGGTACCAGCTAGCAAATCACTAGATAAGCCGCTAACGAAAATCTCATTTTTCAATTTTCGCTTCCACGTTCAGGCTGTTGACAATGATTTTTATGTCTTCAGAATATGCTATTTAAATTGCAGTCTGGCAGCTGGATTATAGGTGACATTTTTTATGACTTTCCCTTGTTTTCTTTCCTTTGAAAAATCCGGCTCGCCATCAATTATAGGCGGCCCTTCGTCTTCAGTAAAAGTGATATCCAAGAGATCTTCATTTTCCCAGGTGGCTTTAACGTTTAAACCACGAGACATTAAAGTAAATTGATCCAACTTGAATTCTTTTCCATCTCTGTTTGAAAGAAAAATTTTCACCTTCTTCTCATTGAGATCGAACCATTGGTCAACCAGAGACATGTGAACATAGCCGTGGTAGATCCAATCCTTATTATCAGGTTGTGCACTGGCGGGAAAATAAAAATGCTGCCCAACATAATGTGTACCTCTGCACGAAGTGATTAAAAGGATCAAAGTAATCAACACACATTTACGCAAGAAAACAAATTTCATTGACGCTTACCTCCATTTGTCTGAGTCTCAGTCCATTGACGCGCTTCTTTTGCCACTCTTTTGACAGTCCCTACAACATCATCATCTATGTCGAGACGCCCGTTTGGCGCTCTTGGGTAGGGAACTCTTGCATGTTTAAAAGCCCCTTCGAGGTCATTGTGACAGTCATTAAGCCAAGGGAGCCACAATCCCCTATTCCAGCCAGGATAACTTTCGATACGCTCCATAAATTCACGAGCAGTCATCCCATCTGGAAGAGTAACACTATGATAAGAATTTTCAAAGCCTTTTCCTCCTGTTCCTTTCGTAATGCCGAAAAGACCGTCACGACCTTTTTGTTGTTCCGTTTCAGGGCTACCCACGTAGGCATGATTTAATCCAGGTATTCCGAAAGCATCGCTGGAATAAACACGTACAGTTGGACGTAAACTTACACCTTCATTACCAGGCCTCGTAGCATTTTGAGAAATTGGGGACGCACTCCTGATCGCTAGTAAGCCTCCCGGTATTGTCCCATTTGATTTCGATGTTCGGGAATTTACTCCAAGTGCAGAATTAGATCCCTCGTTGTTTTGAACATTTTGTGCAAGTGAGTAAAAAGGAATTGAATCAAGATTCAGATTGCCATTCTTAATATTATCAAGAAAGTTGTCACTCATTCGCTTTGTATTGCTACTTTCAGTTTTTTGGGGAACGACGAGCACAGATCGAAGGGGGCTACGCTTGCCACTCAATGTGGCGTATTGATTCAATTCACCAGAGCTTGGTGTGTACCCAAACTCTTTCTTAAACTGTGTTTTTATCTCATCACCCTTTACGTAGGATGCACCCTTATCAATGTCTTGATAATTTGCTTTTTCTGGACTCAAAAAAGCTGATTCCGACAAATCACCAGAATCTTCTACCGCATCATTTGATACCGGGCGCTTCGCCTGCACGCCTCCAAAACTGGCCATGCCCTGTCCATAGTCATCGCTCATATCTGTGCTGTCGACAAACGATAGTGGTTCTGAACTAAGTTCAAGATCACCACCAGCAGCACTCCATGGCAAGTAACCGACATTAAAACCATTGCCAGACGTATCAATGAGATATGGCAGCCCATCGTCACCATAAATTCTTTGAAAATTTGCCATTGTTTGTTTCCTTTAAAAAAGGGATTTGCCATACCTGCTTTCGCCTGTACTAGTGCATGGCTATCAATAGAGTGCTAATTTTTTATGGACAAAAAAAGAGGCTGCCCAAGATAGGCAGCCTCTTTCTCGTTATGCTTGGCAAGTAAGTTATCTAGCCAGGTCGTTTGGTCGTAGCGACCAGATCATTAAACAAGCCATTGACGAAAGGCCAGGCTTGTTCAATTTGGGCTTCCACGTTAAGACTTGTGGCGATGAAGTTGCGTATGATCAGAGCCTTGCTATTGCCTGGTGTCGCAGGGATCAGGCTTTCTATGTCGAGTATCAGTTTCTTGATTTGCTCTTTGTGTTCAGCCAGAAAGCTGATGACTTGCAATATGGTTGCGGCGATTTTCAGCATGGTTTGTCCTTTAAAATTGACATGTATATTTCAAAGTGATGCCGTCGATTGAGTTGACGTAGTCGCGGGCCGAGTCAGCTACGGAATGTGGTGTCGGGCCCGGCAAGTGGGTTGTCACTGGCGACAATTGCCCAGTAAGGATAGTGCTGTAGGCAATTGTTGCAGCAAGTGTCGATATTGCGGGTAAGAGACCGTTTATCTAAGCAGCACGTGCTCTCGATCTATAATGATCTCGACCGGCGGCAAGGATGGGGGGTGACTATTTAAAAATGGGTAGCAGTAGCCACCATCACTTTGTCAGATATGTGATGGTGGTTAGGTTGCTAATTTCAAAAGGCTGGAGGTGACGGGAGGTACAAAGTATTCTCGCTGGACCTACATTTTTTTGGGACAATTCGGCTCGACATCATATCCCAGGGAAATATACAAATGACTGAGTTTCTTCTTTCCCTCCCGTCTGATCAAATGCATTCCCTCTGAGCTATAACAAGTTGACACGGTTGAAACCACTTTTTTATCAGTGATTTGAAATTGCATACCTTTGGCTTGAACATTCACATTTTTCCCAATAACAGCAAATCCAATAAAAGGATCTGGATAAGAGACGGAATTATTGAATTTCAAGCGATATGCGTGCATCTTCCGATTACTCAACTCATCGGCAACAACTTCATCAGACTCTAATTGAATTTCCTTCTCAATTACTGCTTTTGTGCAGCATTGTGCTTTGCCACCTTTACAAGGAAATTCAAGCTGAATTTCCTCCAATTCAGATAAAACTCCGGCCGTAAATAGCAAGGGAGGCTTACCTGGGAATACTTTTACAATTCCATCGAGTGTCGTTGCCGCATATATTGACTGGGATAGTAATATTCCCATTGATAGCATGAGTGTATTCTTAATTTTCATTATCTGACCAGTGTGGTTTAGATAAAATATCAATGCCTGCAGAAATTAAATCCTCTTTCCATCTATCAACGACGATACTATAAATATTTTCAAAGAAAATCCGCGGCTCATTAATACTCCATGCTGTTGGCAGGTAAAGGGAATCCGATGCATTATGATCTGGATGAAAAATCACAGAAAAATCAAAATACTTGTTATCCAACGCATTTTTAAGTACGAGGACTAATTCAACTTTATGAGCAGCGGTCAATGCCAAAATTCCTCCACAAAAAAATATCGATCAAACAAAGTTTTCAATTGTCCAGATTTATTAGGATCAAATTGATTAAGTTCTTCTCCCAAAGTTTCTTCTCTGTCATAGACATCAAAACAGTTCAAAAAATCTTCTGGGCCAACAATAAAATCTGCACTGCTATTAACATGTTTCAATCTCATAAGTATTTACCAATTTGGGAATGCAGTAAATGGGGCATTCAAATTTTTATCAAAACCAACCGTCCACTTTGAAAGGTTGGAGTTAAAAATCGGCGATGCAGGCACTTGTGAGTTGGGATTAAACCCTATATCAGGCTAAATGCCTATGGGTACTTGGATGAAAATCTCGAAAAAACGGGCAATGTCTTGCCCGTAGAGTCTCAAAGTAGAAACCATCAACACATGGGTTGAAAACATGCACTAGATACTAAGTTTCTTTTTCCAGCCATGATTGCACTGGTTGAATATCGAATTCTTCATGGCTCCTTTTGTCGATATCCACAATCATATTCTTGAGATAGGACTCAAGAGCTGAGAATTTGACCCAAAAATGAATAGGTTGACCATCCTCATCAAGGCGAGAAAAATCAGGCTTACTCTTGTACTTCAAGATTAAAGGCACGTCTCTATACTTCCAGACGGGTGTTTGATGTATCAGACACCAAACACCATCTTCGTGCACTTCAATAGGAATATGATAGCTCTCATAGACAGTATCAAAATTAGTTCTATGGAGAAAAAACAATCCTAGCTCGCCACTAAAACTTGGCAACTCACGCCATCCTGCCTGACCACAACCTTGCACTTTCAACCGCTCATGCCCAAAACTAAAATAGCGATGTCTGAATAAGTATTTGGTTCTATAGACTGTACCTAACTCCAGAATACTTTCATCGTCTTCCACATAGGGAAGCCTGGCGAGTATCAAATCATTATATTTTAACAGTCGTTTGAAAGAATCTATAAATAGAAACATTTAATCCCATCTCCTGCAAAATACGATTATCAGGCCTACATACACGCACAGCGTATGTGATCAGATTCACTTTTATTGCTTACAACTGTACTATGGCTCAATCTAAATTCACATTATAAACTGTAGTCATTGCTTCCAAGGTGTAGCGCCAGCATCAATCATCCTAGGAATATACTTCAAGAGTGTACCTGAATTTTCCGGTATCGGCAGTCCTAAGCTTGCCGGATATGTTGCACAATTATATGGAGTTTTCCCACCACCTCCAGGCTTAAATGAATAAGGAAATTCAGGCAATGGAACTTCCACGCCGCGTGAATTATGAAGCTGCTGTGCCAGTTCAAATTGTGGACGTGTAACGGGAATATCTAGTTTATATACAGTCTGTTTGCCTAGCCCACCTCGAGCTTGAAGATTACTTTCCAATGCTTGCTCAAAAAATTCTCTATCTTTGTTTATGATCCCAGGAACGACCTCTCCTTTTCGCAATCTTGCTCCTGCATTTTCTATGTCACTCACTATTTTTGGACCATGCCCATATATTGTATTACCTCTATCAAAGCTGTATCCAACATGACCGTACAACAGGAGAGGATTTGAAATTCTTGCCGTCAATTCCTTGGTACCAGGTGTAGCAAACAATGAGTACGAATATGGTTCGTATCCACTGTCAGCCCCAAAATTATTGGTCACTCTTTCGGCATCAATAATCTTTTTTTCCTGAGATGCAATTATATTTGCACGTCGCATCGCATTGACGGACTGCATGCCTAAGTTCAAGGTCTTCCCAGCTCCAATGCCCAATGCCGTGCCAGCCAATGAACTCCCCTGAACACGCCCCTCCTCTCTTCCTGCGCTTGCGAAATCACCCTTCCTTGCATCCAGAAATGCGCGGCGCTGCTCGTCTTGCATACGCTTGCCACCTTCTATGAAAGCAGACGGAAAATCGTTGAACATGGAACCTACTGCTGATGGAATGTTCGGTATGCCTTCAATCAGATCTCGTGCACCACTTTTCAAACCGTCCCATTTTCCTGAATAAAAATCGGCAATATCTTGAAGATTTAGGTGTGGACTATACACATGACCAAGTTTTTGATTCGGAAATGCCGTGTAAGACCTTGGCATCATGCGCATCTCCTCCTGATTAAGAAGACCCCGATTGCTGACCCCTTTATCATTTCTGGTAACCGAAGATATGCTCCTTATGTCTTCATTACGCATCAATTGTGCGGTTTTCTTTGGATAGACAGGGCTCTGTTGAATGCGCTGAACTCCCTGGTCGATTTTATTTCCTGATGCGCCGAGACCAAATTGGCCAAAATCACCGTCCTGATAGTCCGCTTTTTCTGCGCGCAGAAAATCCGATTTCGCCAAATCACCCGTATCGGATATCACGCCGATGGATTCAGGTCGATTTGGCTGAAATTCTCTGGAACGGGCCATGTCTTGTCCGTAACCGAAATCCATCTCTATACCACGAGCAAATGGTGGTGGTTCTGACCTTAATTCAAGATCATCACTGGCCATGCTCCAAGGAAAATAGCTGTCATTAGCTCCTTCGCCTGATGTATCAATGAGATAGGGAAGTCCATCCTCTCCAAAAATTCTTTGAAAATTTGCCATTGGTTGTTTCCTTTAAAAATGTATTTGCCATACCTGCTCTCGCCTGCGCTAATGCATAGATATCAATAGAGCATAATTTTTATGGACAAAAAAAGAGGCTGCCCAAGATAGGCAGCCTCTTTCTCGTTATGCTTGGCAAGTAAGTTATCTAGCCAGGTCGTTTGGTCGTAGCGACCAGATCATTAAACAAGCCACTGATGAAAGGCCAGGCCTGTTCAATTTGCGCTTCCACATTCAGACTGGTGGCGATGAAGTTGCGTATGATCAGAGCCTTGCTATTGCCTGGTGTCGCAGGGATCAGGCTTTCTATGTCGAGTATCAGTTTCTTGATTTGCTCTTTGTGTTCAGCCAGAAAGCTGATGACTTGCAATATGGTTGCGGCGATTTGCAGCATGGTTTGTCCTTTAAAATTGACATGTATATTTCAGGGTGATGCCGCCGATTGAGTTGAGGTAATCGCGTGCCGAATCAACCACGGAACGTGGTATCGAGCCCGGCAAGCGGGTTGTCGCTGCCGACAATTGCCCTGTAAGGATGGTGCTGCAGGCAATTGTTGCAGCAAGTGTCGATATTGCGGGTAAGAGACCGTTTTTCTAAGCAGCGCGTGCTCTCGATCTATAATGATCTCGACCGGTGGCAAGGATGGGGGGGTGACTATTTAAAAATGGGTAGCAGTAACCACCATCACTTTGTCAGATGTGTGATGGTGGTTAGGTTGCTAATTTCAAAAGGCTGAAGGTGACGGGAGGTACAAAGTATTCTCGTTGGACCTACATTTTTTTGGGACAATTCGGCTCTACCTCATATCCCAGGGAAATATACAAATGACTCAGTTTCTTCTTTCCTTCACGCCTGATCAAATGCATTCCTTCTGAGCTATAGCAAGTCAACACTGTTGAAACCATTTTTTCGTCAGTGATTTGATATTGCATACCTTTGGCTTGAACATTCACACTTTTCCCGATAACAGCAAGCCCAACAAAAGGATCTGGATAAGAGATGGAATTGCTGAATTTCAAGCGATATGCATGTATCTTCCGATTGCTCATCTCATCGGTAACAACATCACCAGGGTCTAATTGAATTTCCTTTTCAATTACTGCTTTTGTACAGCATTGTGCTTTGCCACCCTTACCAGGAAATTCAAGCTGAATTTCATCTGCTCCAGATAAAACTCCAGCAGTAAATAGCAAGGGAGGCTTATCAGGGAATACTTTTACAATTCCATCAAGAGCTGTCGTCGCGTATATTGACTGGGATAGTAATAATCCCATTGATAGCATGAGTGTATTTTTAATTTCCATTATCTGACCAGTGTGGTTTATCGGATACTAACTTTCGCACGCCATAACTTGCCCCCACGGGATAAAGATCACTTTCCTTATCTACTCGGACGGCATTACCATTTGCATCAGTAACGGTGCCTCCAAGCAAACCAGTAACCCTCATGTCTAGCACTACTTAAGCTGTGCATCGCGAAAAGAGTACAGGTGGATATCTGGTATTTAAAACAGCTGAGCTTTAAATGACAAAGTCACCTCAAGCATAAATTTAGCCTCTGGAGATTTCTGCTGTCACCCACATCAACCCTACACATGCCAGCAACATCTCTGGATTGAAGGCTATACATCCCGGCGCTGTCTGCATTCTGGTACTTGACGCCGACTTTTGTGGTGAATCCACCAGCTCATAAATCTCATCCGGATGGCCCACGTGTCTGATCACCCAAGTGACTACTTTTCCGCGTTCATTTTCACTTCTTTCCCATCCAAATTCATACGTATCCTGACTGGAATAGAAACCGGTCTGGATGAAAAAATATTTCTTTTTGAATTTGTACTCGGTCGTCCCAAATCGAAAATAGGAACGGGCATCGGTGGACATAATGAACTGGTCACCTTTGCGAATATCCAGTCTTTGTTCTTTCCAGATGAATTCATAGGAACTAACATCAAATGAATCTGATACGCATTTTAATTTACCGTTAAAAAATGATGTTCTACCCAGTTCAATCCACATTATGACGCCTCAGTTTTTATTGTTTACGTTTCCTTAGCTCCAAAGAAACGCCAAAGCCAGGAAAAGCCTTTGAAGAAAGTTCAAAATTTGATGATGGTGTCATCATACTATCACCACTCAAATTCTGACGTAAACCCGGCACAACTTCCAGTTTTACAGGCTGTCCTAAAACGCTGACACTTTGTGGGAGTGGAATTGGAATGGCGGGAAGATTTTTTTCCAAAACATTGTCAAATTTTGGCGCAGAATCTCCCCAGCCATAGGTAAACCGACTAACTTGATCAAGCAAGCCATTTGCCTTCCTGCTCTTGTATTGTAAGCCGACGCCATCGTTCCCTATCATGAATTTCTTATCTCCATACTTGACGGCCAGCCTGACGGTATCAGGCGTCACGTATCCTTCGCCGATTCTCTTTATCGTTCCACCAATCGCATCTTTGACGTCATTTTGCAATGTGCCATTCATAGCCGAGTCATATGTTGAGGCCGTTAATTTTCCGAGCCCCAGCCCTGCATCAATCAAATTGAATCCCAATTCACGAGGATAACTATTATATTTCGCTATTTTTCCTAAAACACTATCGCCTTCGCTCAAAATTATCTCGTCATTTCTTTTTCGGGTATGAGCCTTCAGATCATCCCAGACCGTCCGCATATCGTCATATGACTGAGAAAAACGTGACGGTTCATCCAATGAATTTGTCAGACTCACACGCATTGCACGCTGTGCATCCTGCATAATTCTCAATTTTCTCGCTTCATCGGCACGAACATAGTTTGGGTCGGCATCTTTTTCAGCCTGAGTTGTCCGCCACAAGTAGCCATTGGTCAGTGGATCACTTTGTGCTGCCTCTCTGCGCTTTTGAACAAAGTTGGCGTTTCCGGCCCAATAATCCTTGAACTGACCTGGACTGACATCAATCTGATGCAGGCTGTCCAGGCTTGGGCTGTTTATTACACGATTCACGCCCAGTTGATGTGCACTCCGCATACCATTCAAATTGGCATACTGAATCAACTCACCGGCGCTTGGCGTATATCCATAATTCTTCCTGAATAGTGCTGTCATGGTGTCACCGGCGCGGCTAAGGTCTCGTTTGTCAAAGGCGTCGGTTGCATATCCAGATTTTTCTGATCGTAAGAAGTTGGACTTGGCCAGTTCAACATCGTCATCTATCGCGCCCCGACCTGGCATGGCAACGGGGGCAAATAAATTGCTACTGTCAGACATGGGCAGACTGTAGCCAAAGTCACGCTGTGCTTCTGCATAACCCGGCAACATCCCTGGGTCAGACCTGAGTATGCTCAGATCATTTAAGTAACTGCTGTCTTCATCAAGCTTCAAATCCTTATACAGATCAGACAAGTCAGATTCATCTTCGTAAAGTTTGTACGCCATATTTTTCTCTTGATACGGTTGAGGCGTGCATTTGCATGCCTCAGGTGGTTTAGGTAATATTTTCTAACAGAACGGATGCACAGAATCCTGCCTGTCAGCATATGTTTGTAAAAGCGGCGATGGAGGATTTTCTTGTGTGGTGAAAATGATTTTAGTTCGGGCGTTTGGTCGCAGCGACCAGATCATTAAACAAGCCACTGACGAAAGGCCAGGCTTGTTCAATTTGTGCTTCCACGTTAAGACTGGTAGCGATGAAATTGCGTATGATCAGAGCCTTGCTATTACCTGGTGTCGCAGGGATCAGGCTTTCTATGTCGAGTATCAGTTTCTTGATTTGCTCTTTGTGTTCAGCCAGAAAGCTGATGACTTGCAATATGGTTGCGGCGATTTGCAGCATGGTTTGTCCTTTAAAATTGACATGTATATTTCAAAGTGATGCCGTCGATTGAGTTGAGGTAGTCGCGCGCCGAATCAACCACGGAATGTGGTGTTGAGCCCGGCAAGCGGATTGTCGCTGTCGACAACTGTGGTGTCAGGCTGATGTTGCAGCGCGGCTGTTGCCATAGGTGTTGATATTGCTGGCACGCTGCCGATGAAACTATGATCTTCGATTGGAGCGGGTTGCCCTGCTTTTGCTGGCAATAGACCGACTCTTTTAGAGGTAATGACAGGGAGCACGACACCGACAAGACTGACGACGCCAATAGCAACACCATTGAGCTGTTCTGAGGTGATGGCCAAATGGATACCAAATGCGTCACCAAATTGCGCCAGCGCACCCAATGCTGCGGCCAGAGCGGCGACTGAGATGCCGCCGTTTTTCCAGAGTTCAACATTGCTGATCTCGCTGCCTTTGCGAAAAAGATTAATGACTGCATTGATTTTTTCAAACATGATCTGTCTCCCATAAAGCATTGTTTGCCAGGCGGTTGACCCAACCCGCACCAAAGGTAGGCCAGTTGGATAATTTGGTGTAGAACTTGATGCGGTGAGCAAGCATGCGTTTGAGCAGTTTGTCGGCATTGAACTTGCCAACTGCTGCCAGGGTGATGGGGCCGATGATGCCGTCTTCAGCGACACCAACGGCACGTTGCAGCAATCTTGCTGCCGTGCCAGCTCCGCAGTTGACCGCGCAATCGAAGAATTCAAAGGCAACGACCAACGGGAATTGGTCCAGCTGATTAGCATCCCAAAAATCACGCTTGTAAAGTGCTTTGGCTTGCTCTGCCGTGAGCGCTGCAATATCCAGCTTGGGGTAGCTACGCTGGCTGATACCGAACCGGGTAAGTTTGCCAGCATCCAGCGGATGGTTGCTGGTGCCACCTTCGTTTTTTAATATGGGAGCAATGCAAGTATTAAAGTTGTTCATGTTGATGTTCTTTCCATCGTTGTTCTGCTTCTAGTCTTTCAATTTCTGTTGTTTGCAGGCTGACCCAGCGCTGGCGTAGCAGAATGAGCGAAATCGCTATGCCGATGAACATGGAAGCAATCGACAAGTAACCTTGTAGTTCGGCAATTGAACTTAAGGGTGCAATTGCTGTGGTAATTGCGGGTACGGCCAGCGCGGCTTTTGGGTTGTTGACGACAGCTTCCAGCACCTGGCTGGCGGCAGTTTGAGCATGATCTGGTAGTTTCATGAAGTAAGTCCTATCGATAAATTGCCAGGGAAATCTGGCTGTGATTTTTTCTTTCCTTTAAGCTGGACGGACTGCAATGCGGCGATCTTGAGATGCCTCGAGGATGAGCCTGCAAATAAAATACAAAGATAGAAACTTGGCTTTCATCTTGCATTCCTCTCTTCATCGTCATGTGATGTTCATGGACAGGCTTGTGCTTGTGTAAGATGTTCAAAAACAAAAACCCGCCAAAGCGGGTCATTTCTTACTCAACTTAGATGGTCTGGTGCTTACATCGCAAGAAAAATTGGCTGCAAAGCACTGAGCTCATTCGTTGCAGTTTTCCGTTCGATGCAATGCCAAGCTTGATAGTAAGCAATATCGATATCAGCGACGGCAGAAAGTTGGATAAGGATCGTCAATATTGCTTGCCTCGAAATTGTCACCAGAAAAGCGCTGTACATCAGGGAAGTATGCCCTGCCGCCAAGAAAAGGTTTTGTGGGATCGCCCTGTAGAGCTCGCCGCCATGGATCGAATTTGCTTCCCGAAGTAAGCTCTGCTGTTGCCTGATTGGTCAGTTGTCGTAACGAATCACGTCTGGCTGACAAGGGCATTGAAGCATTTTCTAAAGCCAGTCTGCTCCTTAATACTTGCTGTTGTTGCCGATCTTTTGTAGTTTGCAAAGTTTGCTGGTAACTTTGCATCGCTCCACCTAAAGCCTGCCCGAGCGAAACTGGTGTACGAGAAGGCCCGCCAGCTTGCAAGAGCGCCATAGCGGCAGCCATTTGCGCCTGCGATTGCGGGTCATCGCCCCCGCCTGAAAAAAAATCTAGTAGTCCCATCTTTGCCTCTATTTGCTATGTTCATAAGGTGTAAACACTGGCTGACTTCCATCTGCGACTACTTGATTTCCGCCAGAATTGGTTCCACTGAATATTCCGCCAAACTGCTTGAACAATTGTGCACCAGCCATCGCGCCTCCAAGGATATTCGCGCCGGTGTTTTGGTAAACCGGTGTTGTTCCAGTGCTAGTTTGCGTGCTGCCAAGGTTCGCATAGGGAGAAATCAAGTTGTTGATTTTCCCGGCCTGGTTCAACGCATAATCATTTTGATTGTTTGCATAGCCGTATTGTTGATTCGCCAGATTTGAAAGCAATCCGGCACCAGTTGCCTTGTTCTGGCTGTTGAGCTGATCCATATTGAATAAAGCGCCAGCATTGTACTGATTGGCCCCTTGCTTGTTGTTCAGGTTAGCCATGTTCATCTGCTGATTGCCGCCGTACTGCATAGCATTGGCGGCATTTAGTGCTGCGGCATTGAACTGATTGTTCTGCAGTAATTGGCTTAAGTAGTTATTGCCGACACCGGCGTTAAACTGGTTGTTCTGATTCAACATTTGGGCATTGGAAAGGTTGGTTTGATTCTGGAAACCTGCGTTCTGACCAGCTACGTTGAATTGCTGACCTGACAGACCTGCCAATGCAGAAAGCTGATTCTGCCTGTCTTGCCCATACGCCTGCGCCTGGGCAGCCACCGCTGCATCCGTTTGATTTTGGGCTACTTGCGATAATGCCCGGGTCATGTTTCTTGCAAGGGAGTCCGCTGCTTTTCCTTCAGCCAGACCTTGGCGAGAACCGCCATACTGACCATTGACAATCGCATCTCCTCGAATAGATGGCAGCAAGTCTTGCTTGAAGCTGGTCAGCATGTCGTCTTTGAGATTTTGGAAATTAGCGTTACTTTGGTTCAAACCTTTTTGTATGGAACCAGCAAGAAATGGATTGTTTCCCAACTGTCCGTAAATCACATCGCTATATGCGTGATTCAGATCAAGACCATTTTGCCCTGGCGCATTGATCAGGCTGACATTTGCCGTATTCGCATTTGCAGTGTGCGGTCCTTGATTACTAAAAGGGAAAGCCGATTGAGCGACGTCGAATGGCGATGTGTAGCCACCCTGCGCAGCCTGCATCTGATGTGCTTTTCCGCCACTATCAGACAATGCCCATGAAACATGCCGCAATTGCCCCATATCGAAGGGCAAGTCGTTGTTCAGATAAGCATTATTGTAGTTTCCGAACGACTGCAGACCTTGATTTTGTGGTTTGTCAAGCAATCCTTGAAAACGAGATAGCAAACCCTGCGATGCCGGATTGTAATCTGACTCCGCATAGACAGGCCGACCATTGGCATCTGTTCCGGTTGGTTTCGCGCCATCCTTGAGTGTCTTCCCGCTACCGTACAAAATTGCGGCCATGCGAGGATCTATTTCATTTTTTACGGTCTGAGTTGTAGGTGCAGATTGTGATGGACTGCTGCCGCGACTACCAAACAACCCTCCAATTATTGGCCCAGCTATCATGCCTAATGCTTTTTCGATGCCCATGTCCTTGTACTCCTGTAAATTTCACCGTCTTGTTTGAATCCGAGTGAAAGTAATATTTTTTTACCATCTTCTGTTGATGCTCTTGAAATCGCTTCACCGTATTCATTAATGATTCCGGTAATTGTCCTCAAAGCGACACGCCCAAACCATTTCCCCTTGAGAGTTGGGTCAACACAACAATGGACTTCGTTACCCAAAACCAGCATGGCACCTGCCAATGTACCCTGGTAATGAATCGGTACTGCTTCAAATTCTTTTGTCAACACTTTGAATTCATTCAAGGTCATACCGCCTAGTCGAGACTCAACCGCCGCGAAAGATTTTTCTATTGCTTCACTCCTCAACATTTTCAACGCAGCCCGCGCTTGCTATTCCCCCTTGATCGGGGCTGGCATTCCTCATGACTTCTTGAGCAATCGTCACCAGTGTTTTCGGATCATTGGCGTAATGAGACAATACTTGCATCCACTTGTCGGCATCGGGCAACTTTGCTGCGTGCAATTGCGATACTATTTTTTGCACAGTCTGAGGCGTCGGACTTTGCATCAGCATGGAAGCCAGTTTTATAGGGTCCTTGCTTTCTTTTTTCATGTTGAGCAGGCCGCGGCCAGGCATGGCTTGAGTGTCGGAACTAAATAATGTGTCCATAATTATCCTAAAAGTATCCAGGCCGATGCTGCGCCTTTGTAGTAATAGATTCCGCCACCAGAGCCGGGATTCCATAGCGTTCCGTCGGCATAGCTGATATCTCCGTCCCTGGGTTTGATTGGGGCAACGGTAGTTTTTTCTAAATGACCTAATCCATTCAGACTGATGGCTACCGCTATTTTTTGCAGTTCAGACATAAAAAAACGCTGCATTTCTGCAGCGTCTGTAGGTACTTGCCCAGGGGCGTAATTAACAGTGCCAAGATTGGATGCTCTCACCATGCCCCCATTGTTTCTACGTCAAAATCGAAAGAATCAAGCCGCCATTGAAATGCGGTCCCCGTTGCGAATTTGATGGCTATGTAACGACCTGAAACGAACAGGTCCGATGCGACACTTGAACCTATGGTATAGGTCACATCCGTATAAGTTGGGTCTGCATAAGGTGTCGCCGCTGTTCCTACACTAATGATTACAGTTTCCCCAACGTTCCCGGATATTCTTGCTCTGATACCCCTGACGCATTTGATGCTTTCAGCTGTATCAAACGAAAGCCCCCGACGTTCCAGATAAGCTGGGGGTATGCTACCGTTGAAGCTTGCTGAGGCATCGAGCATGTACAGTTTTCTGTCATTGGATGCCATCAAGACACGGGCAGAATCCGGTGTATAGTCTGGTCCATTCCAGAATGTCAAATCTGAATCCCACGAATCGGAGTCTTGCCCCCAGGCTCCGCCCAAGTCTGTGGACACAGAACCGTAACTTGCATGATTGACATTTGGCAAATCACGAAATGACACCGTTTTGTCTACGAAGTTGTACACCATGGCCTGGTCGCAAGCGCTTGCCCCGATTGATGGATAAGCGAGGTAAATCTCGTTCAGGAAAGGATTTTTGAAGCAAAATACCAATCCCCGGTTTGTTACATCAATGTTTTGAAAAAATGACCTGCGTGTCTGTTTGTCTAATACAGATGTGACCGACTGTCCATCATGAACGATGACATCTGAGCCAGTAACGACAAAGTGCCAGCCATCAAACTCTACCGCACAATTGCGATTCAGCATGCCAGACATTCCCATTATTTTAGAGAATCTGAATACTGATTGCCCGCCAACATAATCCATTCTATGGGTAGAGTTTTCTGTATAAATGATGAATGAATCCCGCAACGACAAGCCATCCACGATAGGACTGATGGCTTCAGCAAGATCAGTTTCACCAGCATCCTTGGTGGTATCTGCCGAGTCCCACGTTGATGGAAATGCCCCTGGATCAGCAGGATGCGACCATTTCACCAGAAAAGGTTTATTGATGCCAGCAGCGGTGACATTCAGGGCAACCAGAAAATTTTTGTAAGCCCGTAAGGACTTACAGTAAGTATTGGTAGGCCAGTTGACCAGATCAACGAATTTGTTTGAGCCATTCAAGTCCCAGGTCATTGGTATTTTAGACGTGTCACCTACATTCACTATTGGCAATCCAGATAAGAGGGCATGCGTCCATTGATTGACGACACCATTACGCGGTGTCAGATGCGTTATGTCAGTATGTGTTACAGAACCACCCGAATAAGTCACAGCATGTGCTTTTCCCGCAGACAAATATACCCAATACCGATTCCCGGATATAGTTACAGCAAATACATACTGGGGTATCACTGCAGGTGAACTATAAACCTCCCCATGACCATAAAATTGATATGCATAGCCGTCAATGAAACGGATGTTCCGGGCATCTGTCCAGGCATTGATGGGCAACTCATGCTGTGACAAGTCTTTGTTGACACCATATTGACCAACTTGCTGCACTTTAACGAGAGCCATATGCACTTAGCAATCCGTAGCGATTTTGACTGACCAGTTGTTGCCCCTGATCTAAGAGACCTTTTGGCTGCTGGAAACTGTTTTGAAATCCCTGGTTTTGCTGACCATACGGGTTCTGCTGATTTTGTTGACTATGTAAACCATACGGGTTTTGCTGGTACTGCTGAAATGGATTTTGTAAATGACTGTTCTGTACGCCATAGCTATAGGGATTCGGGTGTCCTTCTTGTGACTGCTGATTTGCCTGCTGCTGCCCCCAAGCCCCTTGGTTGTGCCAATAGTCCTGCGCTCCGGGCTGATTCGGACTAGACCAGTCCGTATTCACTGCCTTGTTATAGGCGTCTGTCCGCTGGAACGGCTGCACATAGGGGTTTTGTGCTTGCTGTTGTTGCGCCTGTGCTGTCTGTTGTTGATTTGCAGGAGTCTCCATCCCGGCCATGCCATATGCCTGACGCAGATTGAATAACTGCTGCTGCGCATTATTGTATGCGCCATTGTTGTATGCTTTTGCATACGTCTGATGCTCTTCGTCAATTCCACCCAATTGCTGCAATTGCTGAGGAGCCAGTTGAAACATTTGTTGCCGCAGGAATTCCTGTTGAGCAGGATTCATGGATTGCGCCTCAGCAATCCGGCGCTGCATATCGATCAGTGGATCGCTGGCGTACATACCAGATGACGGAACACTATCAAATGGCTTGACCGCCAGCTGTTTTTGGCGATTGGCAGCAGCGGTTGCCAATTCGGATTGCATGCGCATAGCGGCAAGTTTTTGTTCGTAATCCGGGCGACCACTTGCGCCAGGCATACCCAGATCACCAGCCTGATAAGGACCACCAACATTTCCCAAAGCTGCCATCCTCGCGTTCTGGGCAGCCAGGTATTCCGCTGTAGGCATCCCATTTGCTGTCCCAGATTTTGAACCGGCATTGCTCGCTTCTATCGATGTGGCGTCATTAGCTTGCGTACTCGCAGCACTTTGAATATTGCCAGATCCTATACCCTTGCCGCTTACCATGTTTTGCGCTGCAGCAACCTGGAAAGCTTCACGAGCTGAAACTATGCCCTTAGTTTTGATCTCCTTGTTCCAATAGTCGATGCCTGCCTGATCACCCACTTTGCCAAAAGGCGTGTAAAAATCAGCTGCCGAAATTCCGTTGGTGTGAACAGAGCCGGATTCCTGAACAGTACCAACACCTCGACCTGAGATTAAATTGTCGCTGGCCGCCTGGTAGAAAGCTCGCTGAGCTAACTCCTGACCTTTGTTGGCAATTTCCCGGTTCCAGTAATCAATACCGGCTTGATCTCCGGTTCTACCAAATTGTTTATACCATTCGGCGGCATTACCGTTACGCAGTTGCGAGCGTTGGTCAGTCGGATCTCCAGCAACACCATTAGCACTAACTGCCATGAATTTTCTCCTCTATTAATGGTTTGGTGAATGCCTTGCCATCCCAATGGTCGCCAATGGAAACCGTATCATCACAAGGGATGTAAGTAGCCACCATGCCTAAAGCTATATTAACTACGATGCCTTCTTGAATTTCTGCGCTTTTCATGATTACCACCAGTAAATGATTACAAGGCCGTCACCTCCCTTGCCAGTGACTGCGCCAACAGTTCCGTCAACTCCACCGCCACCGCCACCCGGCAACCCGCCGTCTACACCATTTGCTCCCGGCGAATTTGCGCCTCTCCCTCCCCAACCACCGCCGCCCTGCAGTGCGCGCAAAATGCCATTTTTGGGTGAAGAAGACCAGGAACCGCCAGGTGCATATTGACCTGATGCGCCAGCATTTTGTTGATAGCCTCCCCCACCACCTGCAGAGAAAATGCTGCCGCCACCTTGATTCGAGGCACCTGCACCTCCGCCGCCCCATACAGCGTTTCCTGGAGACGTCAAACCATGAGACCAACCATGTGCTCCACCATAGTCAGAGGATGCGTTTGCATTGATGCTACCGGAGAGTCCATTTCCACTTATGGTGGGATTTCCCCCTATCCTGCCAGAGCCAGCGCTTGCTATCCCGCCACCACCGGCACCATCACCGCTCCTCCCTGCCCCGCCATAGGCTTCCACAAAAATTCCTAATGCTGGACTACCAAACGACGATTTCCCGCCGGTATTCCCCCCTACATGACTGCCTGGCGAAATTACCGCTGCTCCGCCTGCACCAACCACAACAGGACAATTTGTCCCTGGCTGGAGCGTCAACGCCGTGAAAAACTGCCTATTCCTTGCTCCGCCCCCTCCCCCACTTGACGCAGAAGCAGAACCTGCGGTGTAGCCACCGCCACCACTACCGCCGCCACCAAACACGTCTACAATAAAGTTCAGGGCCTGTGGCAAAATGAAACTGCCGGACCTTTCGAATATCTGGTAGTTTGGCGATCCCATTGGAGCGCCTGGAATTCCTGGAAAACCTGAAGACATAGTCAATAATCCCCCATATGTACACGCACACGCCAGCCTGCAGTCACTGAAGTACCGACAGTGGCATAGAGTGTATAACCAGCTGGAATAGCGCGATTCAATGGAATAACCACTTTCGTCTGACCCGCGACCTCGCTCAATACAGTGGCAGGCAGACTAATTTCTTCCCACAAAATATTATTTGCAGACGTCGTCGTAGCAGAGCCATTATTGAGAAATACACGCAAGACTGATGCCGCATTTGTTCCAACTGGCAAGGCTTCAACGCTCTCTACGAACGCGCCATTCGGGCCTGCTGCAAGAGAAATTTGCGTGACAGGACCAGTACCATCTTTACTGGTATTTGCTACAGTGATCGGAGCTGATATCAGAACCCTGGGTATCAGCGGGAAAATTGGTGAAATATTTGCTGCCATACTTATCCTCAGAAATTGTTGTATAAATACAGTACACTCGCGGCGTTTGTCCCCCAACTCGCGTTAGCACCATCCGTCGTCAGCACCTTGCCCGCATTCCCGGTTTGTCCAGGCAAAACAGGAGAGAAAGCCTGCGCGACAACAAAAGCGCATGTAGCGACTTCGTTGGTAGCCGTTCCTGTCGTTTTGGTTGCAGCGGTGATTGTTGCAGCAGTAAAGTCCTGAGCCCCTGCCCATATTTGACCATCGACATTACCTTTTGCTGACATGCCTGGTCCACTCAGTTTGCCCGACACCGAAAAATCACCTGTGACGATCTGATTCCCGACCATAGTCAAATTCCCCGTCATGGTCTGATTGCCAGTCCGCAGCAAAGTCTCTGACCCTGCAATAATGACGAAATTTGTACCGTCATACATCAACAGCAATGGCTGGTTGGCAACAATGTCACCGGCAGTAGGCTCTGCCCCCAGCAAAGTCTTGACAGGTTTTGCGCCGAGACCAGACACATTCACTGTCAGAGCACCCGTACCTGCATAGACTGGTCGATACAACAGCATCAGCCCGGTCGTGTATGCTAACAAAGCAGTTGCTGGATTCAAGACATGCGCTGCCGCTGTACCCGTTTCTGCCGCAGTAATAATCACAGCACCAGTGAAACCAGCGAAGCATTCCTTCAATACCGTTTTTAGCATACGGATATGATCATCACCTTGAGATTTTGGATCAGATGCGGTTGGATTCGTGATCGTCAAATCATTGATATAGTTTGCGGTTTCCAGTGCCATTATTTAGCCCTCACTTGCATGGTTGAACCTGAATACCAGTCTATGGAATTAATGGCGTCCACACTTTGCAAATACAGTTTTTCAAAGGTAGGAATACGCGCATCATTCATGATGAAAGGCTGGGCTGCGCATAAAGCAGCGTACAGGTACGCGTTGGGAAAAGCCGCCAGCAACCAGTTCGTCGTATTGATAGTTGACAAAGCTGGTATGCGCTGCTGATAAGTCAATTCCAGTTGATAAGCTGCATCCGGTACCGGTGCCAATTGCAGCTGTTGGCCAATGACAGAAAATGCCACTGGTGTGCCAGTTGCGGCACCTGCGTGATCAGCGCTGAGCTGATCTGGAGAAGCATAACGCAGCACCGTCACCGGATCGCTGCGCAATATCAACCTCCTCATTTCCAGCATATCAAGCGGCAAGTTCACATAGGCATTGCCAGCTATTGTCGGTAGATTGCTGCGTACATCCATGGGTCGTGCAACAATATCCGACGACATCTTGGCCTCAGCCAAAGCAATAAAATCAGCAATGAACGGTGTCAGATCAGTACGATGCAACCAGCTACTCACGGCTGTCTGCAGACTTGCATAATCAGTGATAGCGCTCATACCTGGCCTCCCCAGACACGAAAGGCAGACAGTGCAGGATCAGCCAGCATGCTCTTTACATGCACGGCTTCCGCCATGAATTCCTGGAAACTGATACCTTTGTCATTCAGATATTTCTCTACGATCACCATGGGGAAAGACGCTGCATGCCGCATATCAGCCGAACCATGCTTTCCTTCCTTGTGCAGCGCTTGAGTATGCTCAGCAATGGCCGTGCAATCCTGCACACGCTCAAACGTAACATCACCACCTTCTACATGGATATTGGTCGTGACTGCCATTACATGTTCTCCAGTGGGGAAACCTGTACGACACCCGCAGCAGCCACCTGTATCGCGGCGATCCTGTCATTGCCATTCACACTCAGGATGACCGCGTCGCCAGGCTGCACCTGCAAATCAGTGCTCAAAGCAGTCGCAGATGATTTTCCAAGTCGCACACAAGCTGGCGCGGTCGCCGCGACACGGATAAAGCGCGGTAATTCACCGCTGGACATTGTTGGAATAGTTGCAGATGCAGACGTACCCGAAGTGGCGATTGCCACCCCGGTGGTCTGACTCGACACGGTGATGTATCCACCATTCATAAAACCTCCTGCGCTTCACAGCGTTTTGATTCAATTGAAAAAGGCGGGGCTTGCACCCGCCAGCTTTTTATGTCGCCATCAAAAACCGATGGCTGCATATTCGAACATCAACAATTACAAGACGTCGTAAATCGCACCATGCGCTTTCGGTGCACGGCATTCCAGCGTGTACTCCACCACCAGTTCACGCTGTACTGCATCGCCTGTCGTCGCCAGTTCGATAGTGCTAAACGGGCGCAAATAAGCCAGAGCCAATTTGTCGGCCTGCAAGACAAACACATCACGCGCTGCCTGGAATCGGTTCGGTACCACCTTCAAGGAACCAAAGTCAGATACATACACATCAATCGCAGCATACAGCTTGGCGTCTTCCGACTTGTCAAAGCGTGTAGCATTACCAGAAAATGTAGAGAAAGTCTGTTTCTGCGCCGGGCCAACCATGATGGTGTCAGGCTCGCCACCAGCGCTATAGCATTTCTGCAAGACGTTCTTCAACTGTGCTTCAGTAAAAGCGCGCGGTGTACCGACCGTGCGGCCAGTGTTACCGGTATACGATGCCAAAGTACCGGCATTGTTATCGACATTATCAACTACCCAACCGATCAAACCACGTGCCTGGCGTGGCGAAGTTGCTGCCACATCGAGTTGACACAGAGCCGACTCCATATCACGCTTCAACTCCAGTGAAGCCATGGACAACTGATAAGCCAGTTCATCCTTGCGACCCGCCGGGTTCATCGCTTGCTGGGTACCAGAGACGATCACGGTCTTCGATGCGATTTGCGTACGATTACTCAAGCGCACAGTCGGCGTCACGCTCTTGGCCGTGGCATTATCACCCTCTGCTTGCGCATTGGTGGTCACTGCACTGGCCAAGTCCTGCGTTTGCCATTCATGCAAAGTATTGCTGGCCTTGGCCTTGGCCGCCATATTCATCAAGGGCGTAGTGGTAGGCGAAATACGATAGATAATATCGCTGAGATCTTCCTTGTTACCGATTGCACTGGTCGTTACATAGGTATTGCTTGGTGCTGTCATAGATTTCTCCGGGGTCTCGCGACCTTAAATAAATTTTGCAAAAAGGGATGCAGCGTCTTCAACTCTGCCGGATTTGGCAAGACGCTGCATGGCAGCCTGACGACCATCACCACCGGGCGATTCGCCCACACCCGGTCTGACTACCTTTTGCGGTATGCTCGTCACACGTTTGGCTGCCGCATTGGCTTTAGACATCATGGCGTCGTACAACATGGCTTTGCGTCCCAGCAAAACTGCCTTGTGGTCGGCAATGCTGTCTACCAGATGATGTTCAAAACCTTGCTCCAATAGATAGCGGCGAATGGCGTTACTTTCAGCCTCAGCCTTTCTGCTGTCTTTCCAGTCCGGTAGCTTGGCAAGAAGTTCTTCTTGCTGCGTATGGAGCACAGACTGCAGATGGTGCGCCTGCTCTGCCTGGGCAATATGCGCCAGGTGTTGTTGTTGCTGAATATTTTTCTGATAGGCTGCTTGTCTCCTTTGATAGAGGTGCTGCTGTTTCAGATATTCAGCCGGGTTATTGTCCAGCAAATGTTCCCAGTCTATCTGCTGTTGCTGGTTCAAAGCGCCTTCGATTTGCGCCGCCATCTTTTGCAGATTGCTGGCATATTCCTGGCGCTCCTGGGTAGCCCGCTGGATCTCAGCATCAGCGGCTTTACGCTGCTCAGCCACTTCCATGGTCTTTCTGGTATAGTCGGATTGACGCAAGCCGTTTTTATAGGCATCTGCCAGTTCTGCCTTCGATAAATTGACAGTCTTGCCATCTACTACTATGGTGACAGCCTCATCATCTCTGGCGTACAAGTCCTGTTCTGCATCCTCAGTGACAGGCTCTTCAGAAAAAGTATCATTTCTGTCCCGTCGACCACTCAAGTCATCCAGAACTTCCTTCTCCAGAGCCTGAGCACTCTTTTCATGTGCCTGAGGTTCCAGAAAGGCGCCCATGGCTTGCGCTGCACCATCTACATTCAAAGCACTACTTGTGGGTTCAGTTACCTGATTGTCCATATTCCATCTCCAATCAATGAATGGGACTTCCACCCATTCCCGGCGCCTCACGGCGTTAAGATTTATCCGGCAGAAAAACCGCTATCGCGGCCATCCAGTGTGCCGGACTAACACTAGACTTTGATAATTTCACCACTATTGAGCTGATAAGCAGCCTCGCCACATGCCACTCTGACCCAGCCCTTGGCTGTCTGTATCATCGCCACCGTAGGATGCGGATGAAAAGCCATTGCAACAGAATCCTTCCAGCCCTTGAAATCTTGTACCGCCTTCACCAGTTCTTCAAACGATGCATCAGGCCCTGTTTGTGCTCCACTTCCAGTTGCGCCAGCTTGCCGGTTTCCAGCGTTGTATCGAGCTGGCTTTTGAGTTTCTTCAACATGGCCAGATACATCCAGAGTTTTTCCCGTCCCTCGGCGTCGCGTGCTGGAGAGTTTTTCCATTTTTCTGTGACCTCATTTTCTATATCAGCAAATGCCTGCTGATAGGCTTCATTCTCCAGCACTTCCCTGCCGCGGCTGGCTGCGTGTACGCGTTGTTCAAATGTGCTCATCATTCACTCCTGTCAGTCCATTTGTCATTTCGGTAGTCATTCCATCCACGAAGCAAGCATCCAGTTGTGGTTGCGGCTGCATCTTTGCCTCCGCTGTAATACGGGCGACCATCATCCTGGTTTCTGCCTCCAACTGCGCTTTCCAACGCTCAAACTCCATGCGCTGCTGGGCAAGCTGTGCATCCAGTTGCGCTTTATGCTGGCGTTCCTGCATATCATTCTGCGACTGCGCCTGCTGTTTTTGCGCTTCCAGTTGCAGTTCACGCTCGCGCAACATGGCTTCCTGCTGCAATTCACGTTCACGCATTTGCATCTCCATCATGTGCTTTTCTTTACTGGCCTGCATTTGCATCTGTGTTTTTTGCTGCTCCGCCTGCATCTGCATTTGTGCAGGATCAGGCGGTGGTGGCGGTGCTGGTGGATTTTTAGCTGGATCGCTAAAAAACTTGTCGCCATTCTTAAAACCCAGCAAGCGCGCCAGTTCAGAACTCGATTGGTAAATCCCTTGCGGATTCGCTATCCCCAAAGGAAAAACCTTCTCCTGCTGCGCCAGCAAGGCCATCAGATGATTCACTTTCTGGTCTTTGTTACCCAGACCTATACCAACATTGATACTCACGTCAAACTGGTTGCGCCATTCACGCGGATCAATATCCACCCAGCCATTTGATAATCTGACCTGTGCCTTCTTGTCCTGATGCTGGCATATCAGTTTCAACACCAGTTTGAACAACTCAGTAAAACCTTCCGCAAAGTTGCGTGAGATCAAATCCAGACGCATATCCGCCTTGTTGGTGATGATATTCATCCCCTGCGCAGTCTGGTTCAAGCCATCAGAGTCATTGCCCTGGCTATAGCGCGTCCAACCTGTCTTGTTTTCCAGGTCTTGCTGTATGTAATCGAGCAGGCCCATGGCTTCGCCAGTATTACCTTGCGCCTGGTCAAGTCTGCCCACCGCGCCGGGCTGTTTGATACGCACCACACCACCTGGGCGCGACGTCAGCAAATCATCCAGATTCACCTGACCTTCCACTGCGTAATAGCGGCCATTGACGTTCAAATACAGATTATCAAGCTGACTGCGCAGGATACTGGTCTTGGTTTTCTGGCTTTCCATCGCCAGATCGGCAATCGACAGACCAAAAAAAGTATGCGGCAATGGCACAGGCGTAATATCAACAAAGGGGATGAAATCCACCTCTTCATTGTCAAGCAACTCATTACCCGCCACAGTTACCTTGCGTAATTCACTGATGCCATCACCGTCAAAATCACAACGCACATAAGCTTCCGTGATCCAGATCTTGCGTTGACTATCATCGGCACTCGTCGCTTCGTCTGACAAATAGGCATTTTCATCATTCCAGCTCAGTCGCTGTACGCGTTCCAGATTCAAGGCTTGCCCCTGATCTTCGCCACCGATATTGTCCACGTTCTTGTAACCCATGGATTTCAGCTCAGAGACCGTGCGTTGCACTCTGTGGCCGACAAACTTGGCTGTCTGTATGTCCTTGGCATTGCGCGCAATCAGAAATTCTTCAGGTGGCACATTGTCGATCTGTATCTTGCCGCCAGTCTTCACGCGCTTGCAAGTAATGTCATACAGCATTTCAGGTGGCTGTGCCTGAATTTGCTGTAACTGCGCTTGCAACTGCTGCACCGCTGGATTAGCTGGCGGCATATTTGGCTGACCAGGTGGCTGTCCGGGTTGCTGAGCGTTCGCTTGTGGTGCCTGCTGCATTTGCAGACTGATTTGCTGGTTAATCTGTTCGACCGCCTGCTGACGCTGTTTGGCATCATCCTCATCCGGATAAGTCTGCTGAGCTATCACCTCAATTTCAGGATCATCCAGGATTTGCGCCAACTCTATCTGATTCAGACCTTTATATTCTTCTTTCGCCTCTTCAAAACGCGTATCCCACCACACCTTGACGATACCATTTTTTTGTAGCAGAGCGTCCTTCATCCACACATAAGCTATCTTGTGACCATTGTTCTTTTTAAAGAACAGGTAATTGATATACTCGGTCGCCGCCTTGGCCCTGGCTTCGTCGTCCGGGTTTTGCGGTTCAAATTCGACAATTGAATCACCACCGCAAAACGTCACCATCAATTGCGGCAGCATAGACTCTATCGTGTCACGCACATCGGTAGAAACTACCGATGAACGCCCATCCACTTCTGGCGGTGACAAATCACCAACCGCCAGGCCAAGATAATAATATTCCGCCTTTTGCCTGGCTTGCGACAAACGCGAAGATGAATAACCCAGGCTCTGGCGCATTTCTGTCTGCACCAGTGCTTTCAATTCGTCTTGAGATAAAGCTTTAGCCATTCCATCCTCTATGCATAAGTAAATTTAGGGTAATTCAGTTTGCCGCCCCATTCTTCATTCGACATCGCCTCCGCATTGATGCAGATATAGCGCAAGTTGTCCGCACCATGACTGAACTCGTCATGCAAGGGTGCGCCCGCTTCATTCGTGCTTTGATTAATCACGCGACGGTAACGCTTGACGCACTCAATCAGACGCGCAGTTTTATCCGCATCAAACCACAAGCGTCCAAATGTCATGCGCGTCAGACGTATGCCATCTTCCACACTCATGCTCGGCGTGATCGCCACATCCCAGCCCAGAGCCGTCATGATTTCTTCTGCGCTCTTGCCAGTCTTGAAGTCCTTGTTGCGGCCATCGTGAGGTAAAAATAGTTTTCCCCAATTCATATTCTTTTGCTTCAACAAGGCAGAGTAATAATCCAGGGTTTGATGGCTGTCTTCCAGGTATTCAATCACCCGCAATTCCGAACTTTGTCTCTGCACCAGGCTGATCGCCATTGCATCATTCCAGCCCAGGTCCACCACTACATGCACTTTCAGCATGGGGTCATACGGCACATGACAAATCCTGCCCTGTCCGCCTGCAACTTCGTGGTAATAAATAGCGCCACTTACCGCAGGTTTACATTCACCATCCCAGATATTCTTATAAGCTTCAGGTTCACGCTGCATGCAGGTTTGCCTTTCTCTCTCCAGCACTTCCGGGAACCAGGGGTTATCCCGCCAGTTCATCAAAATCGAGACACAATCATGCGGTGGCCGTGCGACAAAACGCTGATGGGTAGGATCGGTTTCCAGTTCTGGGTTATAAGTCACCCAGATTTCGGATCCGGCAGTGCGTATCGTCGGTATCAAAATACTCCATGACCTATCTGAGACACTCTGACCTTCTTCTATCCACACCTTGGTACAACCTTCAAAAGACTTGATACTGTCAGCCGTCTGGTCAGACAAACCACTGAAATAAAAACGTGTGCCATTCATGCCGCGAATTTCTGATTCATACACCTGATAGAAGTTGCTTAGCCCAAGAGCCGCGATCTGATCACGCAAAAGCTGGTGCACCGATTGCTTGATCGACTTCTGCAATTCACGCGCACATAAAATCCGCTCCACATTCTGCACACCCAGCAATAGCAAGGCGCGGGCAAAGCCCCAGGACTTGCCACTGCCACGGCCTCCACGCGCCACCTTGTAACGCGCAGGCTGGAATAAAAATTCCAGTTTTTCAGGGAATTCACATTCAATTTGCATTGGGCTTGACCAGTTTGATGGCAATATCACTAATCAAATGCTCGCCGTTTTCACCTGCACCATTGACTTGCAAGGGTAAAATCTTCAGATACAGCACTGTCCAGAATGCTTTTTCATTGGTCGGGTCTTCACGCGCCCATTGCGCCAGGCGCAAAGCACCGCCGAGTTCCTCACCTGCTTTGGCAATCGCATCCCTGACAGTCAACGTCGACTGGCTTACTGCTTTCTTCGGTCGCCCGCGTGTCTTGGGTGCTGGTTTCGATGTAGGCGTGGATACAACATTAGCCTTCGCATTTTTGCTTTCACTCATTAATTTTCAGGATGCCTTGCAGCTTGTCCTGCTCCAGGTTGATCAGTATTGGCCCGTCCGGGAATCATGGGCAGCGCATCTGCAAGGACTACTTTGCCTGCGCACATTCCCATGATCCCCGTCAACGCCTGAAAAGATTTACCTGTCTGCTGCTTCGCGTTCAGTATGGTCAGCACGATGTGTAGGGTGATACGCTTGCAATCACAAACAGGTAAAAGCCTGAGCACCAGCACAAACATGCTGCGCGGTGCGATTCTGACAATTTTCTACACTCATCAACAAAATTCGCCAACAAAACGCAGAAAACAAAAAGCCCCGCTGCTTTACAGTAGCGGGGCCAGATCAACTCTAACAAATCAAATTCTTTAGGACGCAAAACGCCCTGAGTAGAACTATATACTGATTATTTAATCAGTGCAAATTTTTCTTAAGCTCCAACATTGACAGGGAAATTCCCTGAAAATACGGCGCAGAAGATTATAAAAAATCCTGAAGGTCAAAACCAAAAACCCCACTTTTTACAAAGCAGGGCTCGTGGTTTTTATCTGAGGGATACTACAACTTGGCAACAGGACGCAGCTCGCCCTGAACAACACTATATACTGATTATTTAATCAGTGCAAATTTTTCTTATTACAGCCTAACACATAAACGCGGCAAGAAAACAACATCTGAATTCGACCCAACGAAAGTTTTAATAAATAAAAATAATCAATAAAAACAAGGCGTTAAAAACCAAAAACCCTACTTTTTTCAAAGCAGGGTCCGTGGTTTTTATCTGAGGGATACTACAGCTTGGCAACAAGGCGCAACTCGCCCTGAACAACACTATACACTGATTATTTAATCAGTACAAATTTTTCTTAACACAGTGTTTCGTATGAGAATCACAAGAAAAAACAGCGTAGATAGCGGCAGACAGCTGCGCCGGCAAGCCTGTGTATTAGCAAAGAAATAGGCGCGCAAATTCCACAAGATCAATATAGACACAAGGGCTTGCTTTCAGTCATATAATTATCCAAAGCAAATTTTTGGCTAAGAGGCCGTTCGAGATCTGTAGCGAGCGGGCATCAGCGGGGCCTGGGGAACAAGAACGCAGCACAAAAAGCGGAGTGTACTCACGTGCATGAGCATTTTGAGCAGCAAATGATTCCGCGTAGACTCCGGTTGCGCACGCGCAGTAAGATCGTGAACTGGTTCCAAGATCGCAAACAGGTTCTAAAAGTGTTCACTATGGGGAGCCAGGTATCTTGCCCGTATCATCCTTGAACAATGCCGACGCTCTGGTCGTAAGGAATCTGCAACTTGCTTTCGTCTATATCCTGTTTGGACGTATCGCCTTGTTGCTGGCAATTCCTCCCGGCTATGCCATAGCCGTATTCCCTCCGGCAGGCATTGCCGTCATCGCCGTACTGACCGGAGGTTATCGCCTCTTGCCGGGTGTGGCCCTGGGTTCATGCCTGTTCAATCTGTGGATAGGCTGGGAAGGCCAAGGGCAACTCACGGTAGCTACAATCGCTCTTGCCCTGCTTGTTGCCACCGGTGCCCTGTTGCAAGCCGTGGTCAGCACCTATCTCATCAAAAGCCTTGTTGGCTACCCGGCTGCACTGGATACTGAGCGCCATGTTGCCCTCTTCCTCCTACTGGCCGGTCCGGTTGGTTGCCTGATCAATGCAAGTATTGGAATTTTTTCCCTGTTCACCCTGGGGTTACTGCCAGTGACTGACATGTTTGGCAACTGGCTTACTTGGTGGATAGGTGACATCCTTGGTGTCCTGATCGTCGCACCATTGGTCATGATACTGATAGGACAACCTCGTACTATCTGGAAATCCCGTCGCCTTAATGTAGGCGTACCTTTGCTATTGACCTTATCCGTCGTTGTTTCCATCTTCCTCTACGTGCGCGAATCTGAAGTAGAAAGGCAAACAAAAGAGTTCGAAACCGAAGCCAGCCGAATGGTGCAAGCCATACAGCATAGATTCGATTTCCAAAGCGAATTCCTGTGGAATATGGAACGGTTTTTTACCAGCTCCGAACATGTCTCGCGGGAAGATTTCGGCAGCTTCGTCAGCAAGGTACTGCAAAGAGAAAGCACCATCATCGCTGTCGATTGGGCGCCCGTGGTGATGCATGGCGACAGACCCGCCCATGAAGCCAAAGTCAAAAAAGAAACTCACATTGCATCCGGCATCAAAGAGAGCCTGGACAACATTAATTTCCGGTCTGCAACAGAACGCCCGTTTTATCTGCCCATAGAATATGTCGAACCATATGCAGTCAACCAGGCCGCTATGGGATTTGACCTCTACTCTGAAGCTGGCAGAAAAGCTGCCATAGAAAAAGCGCGTGACACCGGTCAGTTGATTGCCACTTCACCACTCAACGTTATCAGGACGGACAGATCAAAAAGTGGCACTGGTAGTCTGATTATTGTTCCTGTCTACTCACGTAACAGCTCAGTGTCAACAATAGAACAAAGGCGCGCTGCTTTTCGTGGCGTCGTCCTCAGCGTATTGCACATAGATGAACTAGTCAGGCAGGTTTTTTCTGAAGAAACACGCGCCCAGGTCCTGTTCCGCTTGCGTGACCTCAATAGCCCCGCTGACAAGAGCGAAATCTACAACACCCTGGGCCAGTATCCCACAACAACCCGATTCCACAGTAGCATCCTGCTCGGCGACCACCAGTTTGAATTCACCGCCCGCCCCTCGCCTGTATATTGGCAACTGCATCGTTCATTGTCTGCCTGGGCCACCCTGATAGGCGGCTTATTCTTTACCAGCCTCATCAGCGTGTATTTACTGGTCGTCAGCGGCAATGCCTTTCATATCGAACACAAAGTCAGACAGCGTACGCTGGAACTGCAAGCCAGCAAAGAAGAATTGATACGCAGTGGCCTGCTACTGCAAACCGTCATGGAAGGCACAGAATCCTACATCCATGTACGCGATCTTGATGGCCGCTACCTTTACATCAACAAGGAATACGAAACCGTCTTCCAGATGAAGCGTGAACAACTGATAGGCAAAACCATAGAAGATGTTTTTCCCCCAGATCTAGCGAGGAAGTACCGCAGTGCAGAACAAACCGTCATCGCCACCAAGACCGCCTTGCGCACTGAAGCCATGGTGCAGCAAAAAGATGGCATGCATACTTACCTCGTCGTGCGTTCCCCCCTGATCAATGCCAATGGTGAAGTCTTTGGGGCTTGCGGTGTCGGCACCGACATCACACAGCGCAAGCGGGATGAAATTGTCCAGTATGAAAACCTCATGTTGCTGCAAGCGGTCATGGATAGCACCGCATCGGCTGTCTGCTTGCGCGACAAGAATGGCTACTACCTCTACGCCAACAAAGAATACGACAAGCTCTTCAAGCCCGCCAATATCGCCAGCCTGATCGGCACAAGCGTCTTTTATGTCTTTTCCAGAGACAAGGCAGAGCAATACATGCGCATGTCTGCTGAAGTCATCCAGACCGGGACCATACGCCGCACAGAAATCTCCCTAACAATCGAAGGGATCGACACCACCCACATCCTCATGCTCACGCCCTTGCGCAATGAATCGGGCGAAATTTACGGTATCTGCACTGTCGGCACAGATATCAGCCAGCGCAAGAAATCCGAAGAAGCCATCCTTGCCCTCAATGCTCAACTGGCGGCCACCACCGCCCTGCAAAACGCCATACTTGACAGCGCCAACTTCTCCATCATCGCCACCGACACCACTGGCCTCATACAAGTCTGGAGCAAGGGCGCAGAACTCATGCTGGGTTACTCTGCAACAGAAATGATAGGCGTGCAAACACCAGTCTGTCTGCATGACATGGCTGAGCTGACTAACCGGGCCGCAAAACTCAGCCAGGAATTTGATATACAGGTAAGTGCCGGCTTCGGAGTCTTTGCCTTGCGTGCATTGCGGGGCATGGCTGATGAGAGTGAATGGACATATAAACGTAAGGATGGCAGCCACCTGCCCGTCATGCTCTCAGTGACCGCACTGAAGGACAGCAAAGGTGATATATCCGGCTTCCTCAACATCGCCTACGACATCACCGAGCGCAAAAAAGTCGAAATCATGAAAAACGAATTCATTTCCACCGTTTCCCATGAATTACGCACCCCACTGACCTCCATACGCGGCGCACTGGGTTTGCTGATGGGCGGTGCGCTAGGAAAGATGCCTGACAGTGCCGAAAAAATCCTCGACATCGCCACCAAAAATTGCCAGCGCCTGGTCAGGATGATCAACGACATCCTCGACGTAGAAAAAATAGAATCAGGCAAGATGGAATTCAATTTCGCCCAGGTACATTTGATTCCTGTATTGGAACAGGCCATCGCCGCTACTGCCGCCTACGCAGAACAGCACCAGGTCGGCCTCAGGCTGCAAACAGCAATTCAAGGCGAAGATGCCGACATCGTCAGAATAGACACCGACCGCATCACCCAGGTCCTCATCAACCTGCTCTCCAATGCAGCCAAATTCTCACCCCACGGTGCCAGTGTTGATGTGCTGCTGACCTCGCAGCCAGGGCAATTGCGCGTCGCCATCATCGACCAGGGCATAGGTATAGCGGATGAATTCCGCGATCGCATCTTCCAGAAGTTCGCCCAGGCGATTACTTCTGAGCTCCAAAGAAAAGGCGGTACTGGCCTGGGCCTGAGTATTTCCAAAGCCATCATAGAACATCATGGCGGACAAATTGGTTTTATCAGCACCATCGGTAAAGGCAGTGAATTCTTCTTTGTTCTGCCGATAGACAACAAATGACTATGTCAGCTTCGCGACGGTGCGATCAAGGGAAGTTTAATCAGAAATTCTGTACCCTTACCAATGACAGATTGCACCGATATGCTACCGCCAAGTACACCATGAACAATATTATAAGAGATATGCAGACCTAATCCTGATCCCCCCTGTCCCAGTTTGGTGGTAAAGAAAGGGTCGAATATTTTTAAGATATTCTCTTTCGATATTCCGCAGCCGTTATCTTGAAAAGAAATAATCAGCTTGCCATCGCTGTCATTATCTGTGCAGGCAACCAGTCTGATCATGCCTTGCTCGCGTCCATCGAAAGCGTGGATCAGTGCATTGTTAAACAAGTTGACAATGATTTGCGTCAGTGGTCCAGGAAAACTGTCCATGTTAATGTCTGGCTCGACATCAATTTCCAGGCTGATTTTCTTTTGCTTTAACTGCAATCGCAGTGTCAATTCAAGCTCAAGAAGAATTTTTCTCAAGTTAAAGCTCCTGCGCATCTCACTGGTCTGATCAACTGCGATAGTTTTAAAGCTGCTGATGAGCTCTGCAGCACGTGAGATATTATTGACCAGCAAGACATCAGCTTCGCTAATTGTCGAAAAGAGACGATCTAAATCGGTTCTTTTCAGCCTGCCATTTTCATAAGCTTGATGCGCTTCCTTGATTTTATCAGACAGTGTAGTCGTAATAGTCAGCGCATTACCTAGAGGTGTATTGAGCTCATGCGCTACTCCTGCTACAAGCGATCCCAGGCCAGCCAACTTCTCCGAATAAACAAGTTGGTCTTTTGTGTCCTGAAGATGCTGCAGGTGCTCTTCTTGTAATTTATAGGCGTGTGCCAGCTCACTGGTTCGTCGCGCCACACGATCTTCAAGTTGTTGGTTCAACTCTGTTATCTCAGAAATTTTCCTATTGATTTCGTTTGCCATGATATTGAAGTGCTGGCTCAGGATTGCCAGTTCATCGCTACCAGATACCTGAATAGAATGAAGATAATCACCAGAGACAATTGCCTGACTCGCCAGGGTGATTTCCTTGAGACGCCGGGAAATTCTCATACCCAGAAAAAACATAATCGCGAAAACAACAAGTAGAACTGTGCAGCTTCTCACTAGAGAGTTGCGCTGCTCCTTGACTACCGCATCGACAAGACTCCTGGTCGATAAGCCATACTGCAAATACCCCTCTTCACGTCCGGGCAGCAAAAGTGGATTGCGAATATGAATTTCAGTGCGTTTTAAAGCTGAGGTTTCAAGTTGATCGAGTGTGTCAGGAGCAGGAATCTCGCGGGGAGATGTAAAGGTGCTCAGCAGGATACGCTTATCATTGCCACCGATAACAACATAAGTCACGCCATTGTCGACTTGCTCATCAAGCATCTCAGTAAAAAAAATGCTCACTGTCTTCAGGTCACCTTGTCCCAAATAAGTTGACACCGTCATGTTCAGCAGCTTCGAAGTCTGAGTCACGTTGGCTTTAACATTTTGTATGACCGCAGTGTCCAAAGTACGACTGCCGTCATAAAGCACCGCAAGAATCAACAGGGAAAAGGACAAGACGGCAGTGACAGTGAAGTAGCCAAGCAGTGAATTTAAAAAAGAAAGGGCTTTGACTCTCATTGAATTTGCACAATATTAAGTGCCGGTCGAATATGCGCTTGATACAATTTCAGCCGCCTTCAGACTTTAATAATTTTCGGCCCAGGAGTCAATTGCCCATCCTGTAAGTGGTGCATATGGTCAATAGCAAGCTTGATTCCCATGATGGACCACTCAAGACCTGACGAACCAGACGCTGGACACTAATACCAAATGGACTGCCGTTGGCAGTCCATTTCGCTACTGAAAATTTTCTATGCCCTGTCAAAATGTCCCTTGAACAGAAACCGACAATAGCTTGGAATCACCAAAAAATTTATACGGATAACGAGACTTGTCTTTGGAAATGTCGTACTGCACCTTGAGTGAAGTATTTTTCATAAAATCCCAGCGCAAAGACAACACGTGCGTTTTTCTGGACTCAATCGGCTCATTCACCGTGGTGTATTGCGAATAAGTGTACATCGGTGTGAGCGAACCATAGTTGTAGCCAACACCGATCAGAGCATACTTATAGACATTATTGATCCCCAGTGAAGGCTCCACTTGTTCGAACCTGTCGATCTCAGATTTGATCAGCCAGTTTTTGTAGTCCATATTGGCAGAGATGCCCATGATTTTCGTCGGCTGGTCCTTGACAATATAAGTCGTGCCCAGAGTAGGATCACTTTGAGAAGCTGTTTCATTATGACGCATCATCATTGCACGAAAATCAAAAATGCCATTGTTCACCGATATTGATCCACCCAAAATCTTTTTCCATGAATCATCGGTAGGCGTGGTGTAGTAAATTTTCGTGTAATAAGCATTATTTTTTTGAGTGAAACTGCCTGTCCAAGCAGCTGCAGTCATCGCCCAGCTAGAGTCACCCAACTGCCTGCGGTAGCTGACGTTGGCACCGTTATAAGCATAAATTGGCCAGCCATACACGTCTGGCGCAGGGCGTACCCAGGGATAAGCGTAACCTATGTAAAGGTAATCACTGTAGTAATACAAGGGAATACGGAAACGCCCCGCCTGGAAAGTGAAATCCGAGTCAACTGATGGCTGCCAGGTGATGTAAGCCCAGTCTACCGTTGGCTTTGAACCTTCGTTAGGATTGAGTGCGCGCGAAACAAATTGCGCCGTCGCAGAAAGAGTAGGGCTGAATTCTTTTTTGATCTGTATGCCAACTAATGACTCCTGATCAAACTGCCAGCCCTTTTCTTTTTCATAGACCCCAGTATATTCCCATGCCTGCACGGTACAAGGGCACTTCCATTGCTGGTAAGTCCAGGGGGCAGAACTCCCTTGCGACGAACCACTCAAGACCTTGGCACCTGTCAGGCTATAAAATCCGGTCAGCTTTAGCGAACCACTTTCATCCAGATCAATGGCATTGGCCAAAGCGGGTAACAACATCAACGCCAGCAATATTTTTTTCATCGCATATCTCCTAAATGGCTTATCAGCGCTTCATGTTCAAGGAACAATGGCGACCACTTTAACGCTGTCATCGACGGCAGATTTGTCTATGTAACCTATGGCATTTTGATTTTCACTCACATACTTCTTGACCTCAGCACCTGTCTTGAATTCCTTGGGCGCTTTCGCCTTTCCTGTAAAAAGCAGCTTGGACCAAATAGCCTGAACTTGTGCAGGTTCTTTTTCCAATACCTTTTTATAGAAATCGGCGCGTGCTGGTGAGTTTTCCGGCAACTCTACCGGAGAAAAAAGTGTAGAGCCTCCCAGATAGAATTGTGCGACCTGAGAGAGAAACATCTTTGTGGCTGGATTTTGCGGATGAACGATAATCGCTAACTCCGCCTTTGCTGAAACGCTCGCCAATGAGAGTAAAAGAGCAAGGACAGCAACCCGCTTATGGAATTTGAAGATCATCACACTTCCTCCAAGAAGGGCAGCAATAGGAGAAACAATCTATACCCTCGTATTGCCGATTCAAAACAGACGCACATGAGATTCTTAAGCTAAAACCAATGAACCAGAATGAAGCATTCCTCGATTTTTCGTTTTACCAAGCAAATTCACTATCCATTTCTAAGCCTAGAGTAACATTGTCCAGAGCAGAATTGAGTGAGACAACTCGACTTTCATCAGGCCACTGTTGTATTCCCTTCACAGCGATCGTCGAAGCTCACTGGACAGATGCACTTCCGACATCAGTCTTGGTATTTGAAAAATCTTCCCAGCAAACGACATTGACAGACACCGATTTCCAGAATGATGTAAACACGACATTAGAGCATCGCTCTAACATCCTTGAATCGGTAAACGTGCCAGCAATCCTGATGAAAGAGTATCGACCGCCGATGACCGTTTCATGACATAGAGCAAGAGGTCGTTACTGCGCTCCCTGGCCGTGGCGCTACCTATGCCAACACCGTCATACAGAAAAGTAATTGCCAATGGCAATGCTGATTTATCTAAGCGCACCGCGCTACAGACCAACGCCCAGGAATAGACATCTCCCCCATGAGAGAACTGGCCGACACTGTCAAACAAAACACCGCTGGTGCCGAACATGCCAACAACAATGCCCTTTTCGCATCAGCCTTGGCGCAGAAAGGCGGCATTGCCTTCCAGACCATCATGCTCGCCTTGAACTTATCTGTAGGAGCCACTAGCGTTTTGGAACAAGGCAAAGGCTCTGCCGCCGTTGCGACTCAAATGCACAATCTTGCACAGCGTTTTTCTGACGTTGCGAAAGAAATCAGAGACTTGACAGATTTATCGCAATGGCACACCTGCCCACCCCAATGGCCCAATGCTGAACCCTTTGTTGAGAGATTTTACGACTCGGCATAAGCTGATCAGGCCGCATCAGCATTTGTATGGGCATACGCCTGCCGAAGTCTGGAGAGGTATTAACCCGTACATCACGCCACCTAAATTTGTACATCAGTTTGAGGCTTGAGATGGTTTGTTGCAGGGATAGCATTAGGCTCAGGATCACTGACCACAACCACCCAACTCTATGCAGATACCCGTTTTACCTAACGGCTTCCAGGTTGCACCATGGTCAGAACTTTTAAATATGTCACGGAAAGTAACAACATACATTGCACCAGTCTTATCAACCTCGACGTCACGCATGGTGCCGCCAAAATCATGAGTTTTCGCTGTCTTTCCATCCAGACTGAAAAGTAACTCAGGTAACGGAGGATAATCAGGCAAATAATTTTAGGTGTTCGCGCCGACTAAAATATAGTCAGTTTTGTGTCCAGCCAAACCAAAACCTTCACTTTTTTTGCAAAACTTGCAGATCAGGTGAAGGAATTAGGTTTAACTGAACGCTGAACGGGGCAAGTGCGTCACCTGCACATCTGGCTGCTGGTCACTATTTCATTCCCATTGTCTAGTAGGTAATTTACTTTTTATTTTTTCATCGGCTTTATGCAATGCGTCTGTCATAGAAGCGAAATATGTATTATTTCCATCCGACGCCTTTTCAGGAGTCGTAGGTAGAGTCATTCCTCTCCAAGAAACATGGCATGGACCACATTTTTCATCCAACCCTAGATTGACGATCTCCAAAGTCATCGTGCCTTTGCTATTATCATCGCTAATGCCGTTAGGGAAAAAATCAAAAACCATAGACACATATAAACTGTTGGGATATGAGGTTCGCTCTTCCTTCCGAAATGTAAAGCCCTCTCCTGAATGTGCCTCTTTGTAAATCTGTATCAACTTTTTTAATTCGACATTTTTATAAACTAAAAATGGCTGGACTGGGCGTTGTGCATGCAAGTTCGGCACCAATATCACTCCAAGTAAAATCATCAAAATTTTTAGATGATTTTGAAAAATTATTCCAGAAAGTTTTTGTGAAAAAATTTTTTTGAAAAAATACATAAATTACTTCCTGTAAATAAACGCAAAACCTCCGTCAGATTTTGCAAAATTTGCAGAGCAGGCGAAGTGGCTTGGTTTAACTGACCGCTAAACAGGGCAAAAGCAGCAAACAAACATTAGCCTGCTTCGCAAGCCTGGAGCTTATGCTTAGGAATTTCAATTAACTCCATCGTATCTGCCACTACCCGCCAAGCGACTATGACATTTTTAATTGGAACAGCATCAAACGTTTCAACATCACCTCGGACAAATGCATTGTAACGTTTACCACTTGAGTCCCCTTTTAATTTACAAGATCCAATTTCCACAATATACGTACCTTTCTGTGAATGGCGATCAAAAAAATTAGCCACATCTAATGCCGCATTGCCCAAGACCAATTCCCCTACCAATTGGTCTTTTTCCATATGCACCCTGCTACGCCACAATACAAACTGCTTTTGCTGGCTTTTACATTTCAACAAAAAATAGGTATTAAACTCATCTCTATCCCCGTCACTCTCGGGTGCAACCTGACTTGAAATGCCAGACGCAGTAATGACTATACATCCTTTAGATAATGAACTCGCCCCGGTATTGATAAAGTCACCCAGATTTTCGGCTAATGCTTGATCGCAACAAATGCTTATCATTAAGGCCAATAGAAGTTTATGCATTTTTAGTTAATAAGTAATGTTCAAACGAACCTTTTATCATTCAATGTATTAAATGGCATTTTTATTCGATTAGCATGGTGAATACTTAAAATAACGCCATCAATTTTTAGCATTTTTTCACCTTTTAAAAAATACGAGATATCGCAATAATCAGAGGTGAGCTTCTTCGTTGTACTAACGTTGAAAAGGGCATCGCATTTCCTGGTCGCGGCGAGAACTGGAGTATGAACGCTACGTCCCCTTGGTTGAAGCTGATCAACTCTGTTTCCGCAATCGTTCGCTTCCAACTTTGAGTGCGTCCACCAAAAAAATCTGGAGAAAATGATTGAATCAAGACGTCTTTGTCTATCGTGAATGTCCCGGCAAAGCAACTTGGGTCACAGTCCCCTACTTGTGGCGCAGGGCCACGCTTGGCAAGCCCCCAGAGATTGTCAGTCACATTTTCTGTGAAAGTCCAAAAATCAAATGCATGATCTCGGTAGCAACTGATCCAATTGCCATTGGCATAGTAGCGTATGTAGTGAAAGCGAACGCCATGCATGCGCACGCCAGCATGCCATTCTTCCCACTCTCGAGGGCCAGAAGCATAGAAACCGTCAAATAAGAGCTTTGCTGTCATGATCAATTTTGTCATGTGAGCCAAAGAATTAGTGTACGTTCAAACAGTCACGCGTGGTTAAGAGGGACTCATTTGCCTGAATACGATCAGAATTCTATATCGCTTTGCCACCCCTTTTTGAAAAGCACACAGGCAGGTGCAAATGAAGGCAGAAAATCCCGAAAAAGGACTTGCAGAGAAAAAGCCTTTTTTCGCTTGCAAGTGAGAATGATTCTCATTTATAATAAATTCAGTTACAATACATTGATCGCAAAAACTCCCCTTTTTGCGATGCTCCCAGCCTTAAGCACGGTGCAATATTTGTGCTGGCCATGGAGCTGAATACGATACGCACCAGCCAGTCGCCGCTAGCCAGTGTCCAAATTTTTAATTAGGAAACACGATGCTAAGCAAGACGCAAATCGCCCTGGCGCTGGGTATGGCATGGGGCATGGCTCCGGCAATCACTTTTGCACAGACTCCCGGCCCGGTCCCGCCAACAGAAGCAACTACCCTTAAAGATATTAGTGTCACCTCTACCCGCACTGCCCGGACTGTCGATAGTGTGCCTAACACTGTTACCGTTATCCCTGCTGCCAGGATAGAGCAAGAAGGTGGGCGCGATATCAAGGACCTGTTCCGCAATGAACTGGACATCAGTGTGCGCGCTGCCCCTACCCGCTTTACAGCGGCTGGCAGTTCGGTTGGCCGCCCTGGTAATGAAGGCATCAATGTCCGTGGTCTGGAGGGCAATCAGGTCTTGATGCTGGTTGATGGTACGCGTGTACCGGGTAGTTTTTCGTTTGGCGCATTTGCGACAGGCCGTGGTGATTTCCTTGAACTTGATGGCATCAAGGCGGTAGAAATTTTGCGTGGGCCTACGTCTACGCAGTTTGGCAGCGATGGTCTGGCTGGTGCAGTCAGCTTCCGCACGCTGGACCCGTCTGACCTGCTCAAAAAAGGTCAGTCTTTTGGCGGCTTCGTTCGCTCTGGCTACGCTAGTGTAGACCGCTCATGGCGCAATACTGCTGCAATCGCTGGCGACAATGGCAGTTGGCAAGGTTTGCTGCTTGTCAGCGACCGCCGTGGCCATGAGACAGAAAACCGTGCTGACAATGATGCAAAAAATATCAACCGCACCAAACCTAACCCTGTTGATTTCAACGCCCAATACCTGCTGGGTAAAGCCATCTTCAAAATCGACGGCAACCAGCAAATTGAAGCCAGTGTAGAGGCGCAAAAACGCACGCAGGATACTGACGTCTACTCCGCACGCGCAGTTCCACCACTGGCATCTACCAGCACACTGGACATGGATGCACGTGACAAGGTAGAACGCAACAAGCTCAGCCTGGCGCATCGCTATAAGAACCTGAACTCCAGCTGGTTGCACAATGCCGAGACACGTCTTTACTGGCAAGATGCCAAGGTCAGCCAATACTCGGCAGAAGACAGGAACACCGCGGCTGACCGTACCCGCGACAATCATTACAACACCAGGATCATCGGCTTGTCCAACATCATGGAAAGTAATTTCTCTGGTGTTGTAGAACAAAAACTCAGCTATGGCTTTGACTGGAACCGTACAGAAGTAGCTGGCCTGCGCAATGGCACGGTAGCGCCATTTGGTGAAAGCTTCCCAGCCAAGCCTTTCCCTGATACGACGTACACCGTCACTGGCGCATTCATCCAGGATGAAATCGAAGCTGGCAAACTGAGCATTATCCCCAGCCTGCGTTATGACCATTACAAGCTCGCTCCTTCCAGCGCAGGCTACACTGGCGGTGCGGTCAGTACCTTGTCTGACAGCGCAGTCACACCACGCCTGGGCCTGGTATGGCAACTCGACGCTGCGTTTGCACCTTATGCACAATTTGCCAAGGGCTTTCGCGCACCTACTCCTGATCAGGTCAACAATGGTTTCACCAATCTGGCATCCGGCTACACCAGCATAGGCAATTCGCAACTAAAAGCAGAACGTGCAGACAGCTTCGAGATTGGCTTCCGTGGCAAGGTCCAGGGTTTGCGCTATTCATTCGCCGCATTTGACAATAGCTACAAAGACTTTATCAGCCAGCAAGTAGTACGTGGCACCGGTACGCCTGTTGACCCACTGGTATTCCAGTACATCAATCTGGCCAAGGCACAGATCCGTGGTGCAGAAGCACGTGCAGAGCTGCAAATCGACAGCAACTGGCAAGCGACTGCTGGTGTCTCCTACACCAAGGGCGACAGCGAAGTTGCTGGCGTAAAGACGCCGCTAGACACCATCAACCCGATGAAATTGCTGGCGGGCCTGCGTTATGACAGCGCTGCCTGGGGCGCACGTGTGCAGTTCCAGCATCATCAAGGCAAACAACTGGACAGAATAGCGCCAGCAGCCACACCACAGTTTGCACCAGGTTCTTATCACGTCGTTGATCTCGGTGTGTACTGGAAACCCATGCCCAAGCTGACAGTCAACGCCAACCTCAACAATGTATTTGATACCAAATACTGGGCCTGGTCTGATGTACGCGGCCTGGCCAGCAACACCAACGTCAAAGATGCATACACCGCCCCTGGCCGGAATGCCCAGGTATCTGTCCGTTATGACTTTTAACGAATTTTAAATAGAGGAACCGTCATGCCAGCCCAACATTTGACCCCGCAGCAAAACGCTCATGTACGTGAACAATTCGCCAGCATGCGCCGCGAGAAAAAAGCCAGACATCGTGACATCGCCATCGCACTGGAGATCAGTGAAGGCGAGCTGATCGCCGCCCATGCAGGAGCGGCAGCTATAGAAAGTAACTGCCTGTTGCGCGCCACCTGCCTGCGCGCAGAGTGGCCAGACATCATGGCCGCAGTAGAAAGCCTGGGCGAAGTCATGGCCCTGACACGCAATGCCTCTTGCGTCCATGAAAAAACTGGCAGCTATAGCAAAATCAGCCACAACAACCATGTCGGCCTGGTGCTGGCAGGTGAAATCGATTTGCGGATTTTTTATCAGCAATGGGCATTTGGTTTTGCCGTGACTGTGCAAACAGAAAGTGGTGAAGAACGCAGCGAACAAAAAAGCCTGCAATTCTATGATGCCACCGGCACTGCCATCCACAAGATCTTCATCAAACCACAAAGCAATGTGGAAGCTTATGAAGCCCTGGTGGCACGCTTCGCTGCTGTTGAACAGCAAACTGGCATACCAACAAAAGACGCCGCAGAAAAAATGCTGGAACTGGCTGACAAGGACATCGACATTGCTGGCTTCCGTCAGGCCTGGGCATCGCTGCGCGACACCCATGACTTTTTCGGTCTCATGAAAAAATATGCCGTGACACGTACCCAGGCCTTGCGTCTGGCAGATACCCAGTTTGTGCAGCAAGTAGACGTCAGCAGTTGCCAGGACCTGTTGCAGGCCGCCGCTGCCGAAGCAGTGCCCGTCATGGTGTTCACCGGCAATGTCGGCATGATACAAATCCATTCCGGCCCAGTCAGCAAGATTGCCAAAATGGGGCCGTGGGTGAATGTACTTGATCCACGCTTCAACCTGCATCTGCGGGAAGACCATATCGCCAGCGCATGGATCGTCAAAAAACCAACCACAGATGGCCTGGTCACTTCGCTGGAATTGTTTGACGCCGATGGCGAAACCATTGCGATGTTCTTTGGTGAACGCAAACCCGGTAAGCCAGAACTGTGTGAATGGCGTGCGCTGATCGACAACCTTATATCTGAAAGCCAGACATGCGCAGCCTGAATCCCAGTAATCAACAACGCAGACTGGCATTGAAGCAACTGGCTGGGATTGCTGGTGCCAGCATGCTGGCACCGTGGGCCACTGCCGCAACTGGCAAAGGCAAGCAACGCATCATCAGCGTGGGTGGAGCGATCACCGAGATCATCTTTGCACTCAACGCCAGCAATGATCTGGTCGCCGTCGACACCACCTCCAACTTCCCGGAGAGCGTGCAAAAACTGCCAAATGTTGGTTACGCCCGCGCGCTGTCGGCAGAAGGTGTACTGGCCCTGGCACCTACCCAGATCATCGCCAGCGAAGATGCAGGCCCGCCTGCCGTGATACGCCAGTTGTCCTCCTCCGGCATACCGCTGGCTGTCTTGCCTGCACATCACAAGTTTGAAGGCGTGCTTGACCGCATCAGGCAAATCGGTGAACTAACCGGTACACATGCGCAGGCCGCCACGCTGATGCAAGGCCTGCAGCAGGAATGGACCAAGGTTCGCACACCGATAGAGCAGCGCAAGAGCAAGATGCCAAAAGCCGTGTTCATCCTCGCCCATGCGCCTAACCAGATCATGGTGGCTGGCCGTGAGACCGCAGCCCATGCCGTGCTTGAATATGCGGGCGCAAGCAATGCCCTGACTGCGGCCAATGGTGGCAATGGTTTCAGTGGTTACAAGCCTTTGACACCCGAAGCCATGATCGCTGCCCAGCCTGACATCATCCTCGTGACTGACCAGGGCCTGAAAGCCTCGGGCGGCATAGAGTCTGTGTTGAAATTGCCGGGTGTGGAACAAACACCAGCAGGCCGCAAGCGTCGCGTGCTGTCACAAGAAGCCATGCTGATGCTGGGCTTTGGGCCACGTTTGCCAATTGCCATCAGCCAGCTTGACAGTGCCATCAGCCGGGCCATGCAGGCATGAAAGCATCAGCGACCATGGCTGGTGAATTGCCACAAAGTTTGCACGCGAAGCGTGTGCAAGGGAGCAGACCTGGCCTGCTGCTGGTGCTGGCTACCTCACTGATCGCCGCTTTGCTGCTGAGTGTGCAATTCGGTGCCGTGCCTGTCCAATTGCAAGACTGGCTGACTCTATTCAATTTCAGTGATGAGCCAATGACTGGCAGCAGCTATGTCTTGTGGAATATCCGCCTGCCACGCGCCCTTTTTGCCGTGCTGGTGGGTGCTGCACTCGGCATGTCAGGTGCATTGACGCAAGGGCTGTTCCGCAACCCGCTGGCGGATCCGAATTTGCTGGGCGTCACTGCCGGTGCGGCTGCGGCGGCGGGTTTAAGTATCGTTGTCTTGTCGGGCCTGCCCTTGCCCATCCCCATGGCCTGGCGCATGTGGATCTTGCCTGTCACCGCATTCAGCGGTGCCCTGCTGGTATGTTTTGCACTCGATCGTGTGGCCCGCTGGATTTCACCCGGCTCCATTGTCGGCCTGCTGCTGACAGGCATTGCCCTCAATGCGCTGGCCGCTGCTGTGCTGGGTCTGTGTACTTATCTGGCAACAGACGAACAATTGCGCAACCTCAGTTTCTGGACCCTGGGTTCTCTGGCAGGTGCAAGTTGGCTGGCTGCTGGCTTGCTACTCACCTTGCTATTGCCAGCCTGGTGGTGGGTCAGGCGCATGATCAGCGCCATGAATGCCCTGGCCCTGGGTGAAGCAGCGGCGGCCCATGTCGGCATTGATGTACGCCGCCTGCGCAGCCAGGTCATTGTGCTGGTCGCCGTACTGACCGGGTTTGCGGTAGCCTGGTGCGGCATGATCAGCTTCATCAGCCTGGTCGCACCACATCTGGTGCGCACCATGGGTGGACCAGATCAACGACAGGTGATACCACGCTCCATGCTCATGGGTGGCTTGCTCTTGCTGGTGGCTGACACTGTGGCTCGTTGCATCGCCATTCCGGCGGAAGTGCCAGTGGGTATTTTCACTGCCCTGCTGGGTAGCCCTTTCTTCCTGATCCTGCTGCGTAATGCGCGTGGTCGTTTAGCCTGAGTCGCCTGCATAAGAATCTAAGAATCGCATCATGTTAATGAAAACCACCACACATCAAGGCTTGCTCCAGCTTGACGCAGTCTGCGCCAGATTGGGCAAGAAAGACTTTGGGCCTTTTGACCTCACCATAGCCAAGGCAGAAAAAGTTGCCATACTCGGCCCCAGCGGTGCAGGCAAATCCACGCTCCTGAAACTGCTGTCCCGTGAATTGAAAACCAGCAGCGGCAACATCGCGTTCCAGTCACGTCCGCTGGCAAGCTGGTCCTTGATGGAACTCAGCCGCCTGCGTGCCGTCTTGCCACAAAACAGTGATGTGGCCTTTGGCCTGGAGACCGATCTGGTCATCAGCCTGGGCCGCGTCAGCCGTGCACACGATCCTGAACTGTCCAGCATCGTCAGGCAAGCAGCAGGCCTGGCTCATGCTGCCCACTTGCTGGGCCGCCGCTTTGACAGCCTGTCTGGCGGTGAACAGGCACGCATACAACTGGCACGCATCTTTGCCCAGCTATGGGACCAGCGCGACGGCCTGATACTCGTCGATGAACCTTTAGCAGCACTCGACCCCGGCCTGCAATTCGACCTGCTCGCCAGCCTGGAAGAATATGCGACAGAACGCCAGCATGCCATCGTCGCCATCCTCCATGACATCAACCATGCAATGCAGGCATTTGAACGTCTGCTGCTGGTAAAAAATGGCCAACTGGTCGCCGATATTGCCAGCAACCGCGAAGCCGTACCGGCACTGGAAGACTTGTATGATATCGCCCTGACTTGCCTGCATAATGAGGAAGGTGATTTGCTGGTCACCCCCTTGCGTGCATCGTCACGCGCCAGGAAAAGCGCATAGCAAACCACAACTTCGCTGAGTGAGAGAAAGAATGAAAGAAATCATGCAAAAACTTAAGATGCTGGATATCAAGGCTTACGTGCCTGCCAAAAACTTTGAAATCTCCGTGGCTTTTTATCAGGACCTGGGATTTGAACTGATCTTCAGCGATGACGGCTATGCCCAGCTCACATATGAGCATTGCAGCTTCATGCTGCAAGAATTCTACCTTGCAGATCACACCAATAATTTCATGATGCACATTCTAGTGGACGATGCCGAAGGCTGGTATCAGGCCATCGTGTCATCCGGCATTGCAGAAAAATACCAGGTACGCCTGACCCCTATCGTCGAACAGGCTTACGGCATGCGCGACTTCACCCTTACAGACCCAAGTGGCGTTCTGTGGTTCATAGGCCAGGACATCGACGATATGGATACAGGTAGCAATGCGTAAAATATCTCTACTCACAGGCTTGGTCACGGCCAGCCTTTTGTCAGCATGCGCGACCCAGGCTGAAAAACCCGTCAGCGGCAGCAAGATATTATTATTGGGCGAAGTCCATGACAACCCTGATGGACATGCGCACCGCTATGCTGACCTGCAAAAAATGCTCGTCGCAGGCTGGCGCCCGGCCATCGCCATGGAACAATTCGATCGCGAAAACCAGGCCGAACTTACCCAGGCACAGGCAGCTTGCACCGACGCCGACTGCATCATCAGCAAGCTCGGCAACAAGCGCTGGGAATGGCCGCATTATCGCCCCGTCATCCAGCTCGCCATCGATTACAAACTGCCGCTGCTGGCCGCCAACCTTTCGCGCAGCGATGCTGCCCGCGTCATGCGTGAAGGCTATGCGGCTGTGCTCGACAAGAACACCATCAGCAGCTACAAGCTCGACCAAGCCTTGCCCACCGTAGTAGTTAATGGCCAGCGCGCAGCCATGGAGAGCGGCCATTGCGGCAAGATGCCAGACAATATCGTTCCCAGCATGGTCAGGGCGCAAGTTGCACGCGATGTCTGGATGGCCAAGGTCGTTACTGACAATGCCGACCGTGGCGTCGTCTTGCTTGCCGGTAATGGCCACGTCAGGCGCGACCTCGGTGTGCCGGTATGGCTGCCTGCAAATCGGCAAGCGAGCCTGCAAATCCATGGCTATGTAGAAGACACCAATAGCAACAAACCTGGCGACACCTCGCTGTACGACGTCAGCCATGTCGTCAAGGCGCATGCACGTCCTGATCCATGTCTCAGTATTCCAGCACCTAAAAATCCAACTTAGAAACCAAATAAGCCTAGCGCAGAGGAACACATGAAACACCAGCCATCAGCCAACGCGTGCCAGCACCTCGGTCTGGCTTCAAGCAAAGTCGGCGAAGTCATGATCTGCCCTGAATGCGGGGTAGTCCACCTGTCTTTGAACCATGTGTCCCTGCGCTTTGATGTCGAGGCTTTCCGCGTGTTGGCCTACATGCTGGCAGAAGCCCAGTTGAATATAGAAAGCTATGATGCGCGCCTGCCCAAAACACCGGAAGCACCTCATGTCACTGGCTTTGAAATAGCACCCGGTAAAAAAATGCATTAAGCAAATCATCAAGCAAACTTATGCAACATCACCTGGTCAGAAGTATCAAGAGGATTACCGTATGTGTGAACATGACAAACATAGTATTGCACTAACACCAGAAGCCACGCCAGCGGGGTCACGCCGTCGCCGCATCTGGGATTTGACGCATGAATGCCATTGCCCCGTCATCGGCGTCTGCATACCCTTGACTACGCTGCGACGCATCGTCAACAAGGCCATGAATGGCCAGGCTATTGCCGAAGACTATGAAATCCACGTTGGCGCTATTGCCGAATGTGGTCGCCGCAATCGCCTCTCAGAAGCCATTCAGCAAGAGCTGGAACAACGCTATGCCCGCACCATACAGGAATTTCGCGGCGCCAAGACAGTAGAAGCAGTCACCCGCCTGTGGCTGGCCGCCATCGACAAGGGCGACGTTGCTGGCGCTTTCTGGGCCGCACTGACCCACCCGCGTTGCGATGCCGATTTGCAAGACGGCTTATGCCGCGACATGCACATGTTACAGCACCAGGCAGGTGCCAGCGTACGCATAGATATCGCCCGCTACAATGCCCTGGTTGAACAAAACAAATTGCTGACCCGCGAACTGGGTCGAGTTCAGGAAAGACATAAGCGCGCCCTGGCTGAGAAAACCCGCGAGATAGAAAAACAAAACACCCAGTTGATACAACTGCGTGCAGAAAGCATAGGCAAGGACAGCAGCATCCATTTCCTCAGTTGCGATATCGCAGCGCTAAAAGCAGAAATCCCCGAGCTGGAAACCCGCCAGCGCCTGCAAAAGAAAATCGAGCAAATGGCTGAGCGCCAGGCTGAAACAGAAAACCAGGTGCGTGAACTCAAGCTGAAGCTGGCAGAAGCCAGCAAGGCCGCCGCCGATATACAGGAACAGGCCGCAACCGAGCAAAGCAGGCAACAGCCAGAAGAAAAAGTCTACCCCATCACCCTGCACTTGAAACAAAAGACCGTGCTGTGCGTAGGTGGCCGCAGCGGCAATGTACCGACCTACCGTGACCTCATAGAGCGCATAGGCGGTCGCTTTGCTCACCATGATGGTGGCCTCGAAGACAACCAGAGCCTGCTCGATGCCAGCCTGGCCGCCGCCGATCTCGTCATCTGCCAGACCGGCTGCATCAGCCACACCGCCTACTGGCGCGTCAAGGATTTCTGCAAACGCACAGGCAAACGCTGTGTCTTCGTAGAAAACCCCAGCGTTTCATCGCTGGCGCGTGGGCTTGAGCAATTTGGCAGCGAAGGGGAAGATGTTCAGGCCAAAGTGACGACATAACAAGCCGCACCCTGCACACCGGATTTTTATCCCAAAAATATAGGGCGTCTCACTTCAGTACATCCGCCGCATCAACGACGTCCACCCCCTGCATCTGCCCCAGCCAGCGATCAAACCAGGGTTTATGGGAGACACCGACGATAGACAATACGCGGGCACCTGGACGCTCGCGGAAAGTTTCACGTATATTGGCGACCATGCGCATATTGCGTATCTCCCAGCCTGCCACCCACATCTGCGGATAAGCTTCCGCTGACTTCGCACGCATCGACGGGATAATGTTGGCTTCTGCATATATGCGCAAACTTTCAGGTTCATTGATGTAGCGGTACAGGGGCAACAAGTCATTGGCGAGCGTCAGTTCATCTTCACGTTTCTTTCGCACATTCAAGCCAGTATTACCTGCTGCCCATGCAGACTCTATGGAACGGACAAAGGCTTTGATGTCCGCTACATCGATACGGTCACCGGTATGGTTGTCGACCGCATGGACACGCTGCAAACCCAGTCGCGCTGCCAGGCGAGCAGCAATCCGGTAACTTTCGTTATTGCGCTTTGCTGTCTGCGTGAGTTGAGCAATCAGCACCTCATTCAAGCCATCGCCAGCACGGCGCTCAGTTTCTGCCAATTGCAGCCATTGCACATAGGCAGATGCGGTATCGTACGATGCCAGGAACAAGGCAGCCAGACGACGGCGCTGCGCCGCCGTTGCCTGCTCTGGCCAGGCTTTCAGCATCTTGTCTGCTTCAGCCATCGCTGCTGGTGCATCCAAACCCGTAGCCAGCCAGGCTGCTTCGACCGATGCACAATAGTCCGCACCATATTTGGCAACATGACGGGCGGCCATGTCGCACTCTTCGCCTGATTCAGTTTCTATCGTAATAATCTCTGGTTTGAATTTCGCCAGCTTATCGAGAACACCGCCCAGCGATGCAGGATTGAAGCTGGCTGGCATGCTACGCAAATGCACAGTCCCCAACACCAGCACATGGGCACGCGGCCCGGCCATATCACGATCCAACGCTGTCAAATCAAGCTGCGCCTGCGCCAGAACCGGCACCATTGCACCTGCAAACAAAATCCGTTTTACCCATTGCTTCATGTAGTTTCCCCAGATTGATCAAACTACGCGAATCTAGGGCATAGCGTGGGGGTGAACAAGAAGAAGAGGACAGGATGCAGTTACAGCATTCTGGAATGCAAAAATGACAGAACAGGACGTAGTGCTAAAAACATCCATTCATACGGATATCAGAACTGTCACTCAATCGCCGCGCATTCAGATCAACTCTATACTCTGCAAATTCAAATAACTGCTCTCCCGTATCGTGGTCACAAAATCGCTGAGGTAAGCCTTGGCAGATAAATCCGGCAAACAAGCGGCGTACAGTCGGCCAGTCAAACCATCTGCCGTAATGCGCTTGGGTAGCACATAATCGCGGTTCACATAGTTTTGTGCGGCCCATACCGGCAAGGTGGCTATGCCACGCTTGCTGGCGACCAGTTGCAGCATGGCGACTGTCAGTTCTGTCGTGCGTCTGGCAGTATCCACACCGGCTGGCTTCAGGACCTGGCGCACCACGTCGAGCATATCGTCGGGCACGGGATAGGTAATCAGGGTATCGGTCGCAAAGTCTTGCGCGACCAGGTAATCGCGCTTGGCCAGTGCATGGTCTTTGGCAATCAGGGCAATGATCTCGAAACGGAACAGGGGATGATAAGCCACGCTTTCAGCCGCATCCATTTCCGAGACAATGGCGACATCTGCCTTGTGGCTATACAGCAGCCCGACAGGATCAGCCTGGAAACCGGACACAATATCCAGCTCCACTTCGGGCCAGCGCTGGCGGAACAAGTCCATGGCTGGCATGAGCCAGTCAAAGCAGGTATGACATTCCACCGCGATACGCAACTGCCCCGCCACACCCTGGGCCAGGCGTGCCAGGTCGCGCTCGCAATTGGCGACTTGCGGCAAGACGCTATCAGCCAGTTGTAGCAGGCGCTCACCCGCGGGCGTGAATCGTATGGGTGTGGTTTTGCGCTCGAACAAGGGTGTGCCGTGATGCTCTTCCAGCAACTTGATCTGGTGCGACAGGGCAGACTGGGTGACATTCAACAGAACGGCAGCACGCAATAAATTGCCAGACTCACGCAGGGCATGCAGGGTTTTCAGGTGGCGTAGCTCTAGTATGGATTGCATTATGAATGAAATTCAAGTTAATTCTTAAAATATGTCGTTTGAATCATAATCAATTCTAACCCATCATACTCAAACCTGATAGGAGATTGACATGACAACAGCACACACCCTGGGTTTCCCCCGCATAGGCGCCCAACGAGAATTGAAATTCGCGCAAGAAGCCTTCTGGCGCGGCGACATCACAGAGGCTACCCTGCGTGACACTGGCAGCGACTTGCGCGCCCGCCACTGGGGTTTGCAGAAGCAGGCTGGCCTGGATATGGTCAGCGTTGGCGACTTTGCCTGGTATGACCAGGTCTTGAACACCCTGGCCTTGCTGGGTGCGCTGCCCACGCGCTTTGGCTTTGATGCAAAAAAACTGAGCCTGGCAGACTACTACGTCGCCGCCCGTGGGAACCCAGAGCACTTTGCCATGGAAATGACCAAATGGTTTGACACCAATTACCATTACCTCGTACCTGAATGGACAGCCGACACCAGCTTTGATGGCGGCGTAGACTGGCTGTTTGAAGAACTGGCACAAGCACAGTCCCTGGGCCATACCGCCAAAGCAACCCTGGTTGGCCCTTTGACCCTGCTCTACCTCGGCAAAATCAAAAGCGGTCTGGACATCAAACTCGATTTGCTACCCAGGATCATCCCCGCCTACCAGCGCCTGCTGGCCCGCCTGCAAGAACAAGGCGTAGAATGGGTGCAGATAGATGAGCCTATTCTGGCACTGGATCTGGACAACGCCTGGCTTGATGCCTTTGTGCTGGCTTACAATGCCCTGGCACAAAACACACCCAAGATCCTGCTGTCCACTTACTTCGAATCAATACAAGAACGCGCCACGTTGCTGCATGCCCTGCCTGTCGCTGGCATTCACCTGGACCTGGTACGCGCACCACAGCAACTGCCTGCCCTGCTGGCCAACTGGCCGCAAGACCGCGTATTGTCCGCCGGCGTCATCGATGGCCGCAATATCTGGCGGGCAGACCTGACAGCCCTGCTGGCCGACTTGCAAGCCGCCCATACACAACTCGGTGACAACTTGTGGCTGGCCTCAAGCTGCTCATTACAGCACGTGCCAGTCGATCTGGCAGCAGAAACCGCACTCGATGCAGAAACCCTGAGCTGGCTGGCCTTCGCGACGCAAAAACTCGATGAAATCGTCTCCCTGAAACAAGCACTGAATGGCAATGCTGCCAGCGTCGCACATCAGTTCAAGGCGGCTGACCAGGCCGTCGCCAGCCGCCGCACGTCAGTTCGCATCCACAACCCCATCGTACAAAAACGCCTGGCTGCTGTGACTGAACAAGATGTGACACGCCACAATGCATTTACTCAGCGAATCAGCCAGCAACAGCAGCGCTTTGCGCTACCGTTGTTCCCCACGACCAGCATAGGCTCCTTCCCGCAAACCAAAACCATACGCCAGGCACGTGCCGCCTATAAGCGCGGTGACTTGTCGCATCTGGAATACCTCGAAGCCATGCGCGCAGAAATCCGCCTCGTCGTTGAGCAACAAGAAAAGCTGGACATCGACGTGCTGGTCCACGGCGAGCCAGAACGCAATGACATGGTCGAATATTTCGGTGAGCAACTCTGGGGTTATGGCTTCACCCTGAATGGCTGGGTACAAAGCTATGGTTCACGCTGCGTCAAACCGCCCTTCATCTATGGCGACGTTTACCGTCCAGAAGCAATGACCGTCAGCTGGAGCCAATACGCCCAGAGCCTGACCAGCAAACCCATGAAAGGCATGCTCACCGGCCCTGTCACCATGCTGCAATGGTCCTTCGTACGCGATGACCAGCCACGCTCCACCACAGCCCTGCAAATCGCCCTGGCCCTGCGTGATGAAGTTGCCGACCTCGAAAAAGCGGGCATAGGCATGATACAGATAGACGAACCCGCCTTCCGCGAAGGCTTGCCACTGAAACAGCAAGACTGGTCCGCCTACCTCGACTGGGCAGTACGCGCCTTCAAGTTAAGCTCGGCAGTCGTCAGGGATGATACGCAAATCCATACCCACATGTGCTATTCAGAATTCAACGACATCCTGCCCTGGATAGCCGCCATGGATGCCGACGTCATCACGATAGAAACCTCGCGCTCAGACATGGAATTGCTCGACGGCTTCGGCGAATTCGCCTACCCGAATGACATCGGCCCCGGCGTCTACGACATCCACTCGCCACGCGTACCCAAGATCACAGAAATGCAAAGGCTGCTGCAAAAAGCACGCAGCGTCCTCCCCGACGCCCGCCTCTGGGTCAACCCCGACTGCGGCCTCAAAACCCGCGACTGGCCAGAGACGATAGCAGCATTGGAGAACATGGTGCAGGCTGCCAAGTTGCTGAGGGCGACTGTGGCAATTGATGATGAAGAACACCAGGATTGCTGCTGATGGGTTTTAGTGAACTGGTTTGATTTGATGCATGAGGCACATGTTCGCTGAATTGTGAGTAAGTGCCTTTTGCTTTCGTGCTTTTGGCTAAAATTAACCGGACTGGCGCTGAAGTGGCGTTCGTAACGTGTCGTCACAATTGTTTATATCAGGTTCTTTGAGGTTCGAATGTTCTGATTCCAAGTGTTGCGAGTCAGTGTATTTACGCTGTTCAAAAAATGTCATTCCTGTATTTGGTTTCTGCGCACTGTCGCAAAACGAGGCGGGTTATAAAGTTCATGCGCAAGTCTCACAATCTCGCTGACATCTTCTGCCGATGCTTCTTGATAAAGTTTCACTTTCTCATCAACGATTATAAAAACTTGCGAGAAAAAACTATCGTTCGCAACCAATCGCAACAAATCCTCTTTTGCTGAACCCGTCTCACTCGCATACATTCCTGTCATCTCTGATACACGCGCCCTGGATTTCAACCAAGACATTAGTGCGATAGAAATAAGACGCAAAACCAGTGCTTCAGTATTTTTTGCGGCGCTTATCATTTCTGGAGCAGCAACACCTGAAGCGATAAAAGCTGCCAGCGCTTTGATAAGGGCCAGGGCTATTTGCCTTTTGTTTTGAGTTGAATTGGACATTTCTCGCATCTGTAATTGGTAAAAATCAAATCTCGTTTAATTTTTCGCTCCCCAAAATTTCTCATTTTCTCAAAGTAACTTGCTATCCACTTCCGAAAAAAACCGCAACTGCTGCCTGAGCATGCCATCCCGAATACTGCTCCAAATCTGCTCAGGAAAATGTATAGGCAATTCGTGCTCAACCTGCGCCAAGGCATCTGGCACATGTTGAATCAGTCGCTGCATCTGCGCAAAACCATCCACGACACCAGTCTGCGCGGCCAGCCCCTGCCAATGTCGTACATGCATCTCACTCATTTTGAAGTGCGCATTCTTTGACCTCAAAGCCATGGCCATCTTGATTTTCTTTTCCTGCAATTGATTCGCACCACGCCCTATCACCGGCCAGGCTGACAGAATATCGTACATGGGTGTCATGTGGTAATCACCACCGGCATGCAGAGAAATTGAGAAGTTTTTGGCATGGCCATCAGTTGCTGCCAGCAACCAGAACGCCAGGTTCAACAATGCAAAATTCAGCTTGTCTTTGGCAGCGCTGGCACTTCCTTCGAGTATATGTAGGCACTGCGCCATGCCAGGTCCGCCGTCGGCTTCATATTTATTGTCTGGCGCAACGCCACTGGCCTGGCAGAAATCCTCTTGCGGCAATCTGGCGATCCAGTCCTGCCTCATCCATTTTCTGTCAAAGCGCTCAACCACCAGCACTTTTTGAGTGCCAAATTGTGCGATGTCAGCCTTGGCTACTTCAAATCTCAGTGCATTCATGATACGCATGCATAGCCATTCATTTTCTATGGAACCTGACATATCGGCGCGCATGCCGCCAATCAGGCCCAGGGGCAGCTTCAGAATATGTGTCGTCGGCGTTGCGCCATGCGGCATATGCCAATGCCCCTCATGCCAGAGCAAGGCGGTTTTTTCTTGCGCCCCTGCCAGCGAAATGCGGAAGTCGTCGATGGTGTCGCTATCATCATCACTGGTCACATTCAGCAACAGCTTTTCAACTTCACTGTCCCTTAGTCTGGTAGCAGAAATTTTGTCAAAGCCCTCAGGCTCCATGCCAGGCGGCAAAATTTGTACAGCACCTACGCAGTCTCGCCCTAGCGCTTCGAGCAAGTCTGGCACATTTGTGGACGGGAGTTGATAACGATGGCTTATGCGTTGCCTGATTTTTTTATTGTCAGGTAGAAGATTGTCAAAGTAGTTTTTTACAGCCGGGCCACGCAAGAGGTTCGTGCCTGCGGTAATAGGTAAAGAGAGTGACAGTGGACGGGCCACCGCCGATCTGATCCAGCTTTCTGCATACTCAAATTGATGGGTATCGGTACGATCCCAGCTCCACACACCAACCAGCAAGCCGTTCATCCAGACATTGAGTGAGCGATGAATACGAGCCTTGTTCATGATTACCAATCCGGTTTGTTGTCGTTGTCGGGTTTGCCTGTAGCAGTCTTAACTTCATCGCGTTTGTAGATAGACAAACCACAGCCAAGCAAATGCAGGATGCTCAGCATCTGATCCAGGCTTACCGCACCGGGGTTATTTTCAATATTGGCAATCCTCACCTGCCCCACGCCCAGTAATTTGCCCAAGGCAGCCTGAGACAAGCCCTGTTGACTGCGCAAGGATTTGAGATGGCTGCTAAGCTGTGTTGCCAGACTGATTCGGTAGTCCATGATGTTCTCTGCCCTCCATAGCCTGAACATGTCATTGCCAAATAGGAAACGATGATCACTTTGAAGCAATGACTTCAATTTATCACTCAAAAGCAATAAATTCAATATATCACTTTAAAGCGATATTTCAACATTATCACGTATAAGCAGGACTTACGCAAAATTGTCCCAGCAAGGCGTCAGCGACGAAGACAGTGCTTTAGGACGACCAGGAGCTGCAACGCAGCTGGGGCGGTTTTGCGTAAGTCCTAGGTATAAATTTCTTTCAGTTGCAAGCCCCCAAGAGATCCCCACACTGGTGAACATGGCCAGTGATGTCGCGACCTGGCAAGGCGACGATGTGCTTCTGCACATCACCAAACATTCTTGTCTATTAGTCTTGCTGGGCAATGTGGGCAAGGTGGAAAAACACAATGCGAGATGGTTTTATAGCGACGACTCGTATAGATTTGTCAACACAGCTGAGAAATAATGGCATTTCGACTTTGAAGATAGCAGGCATTTTTTCGCCTGTGAGCTCACTGCCCTAAAAATCCCCAATTAACTGAAATTTCTCATCGACAGTTTTTGCCAGCAAGTCCATTTCCTGTTTATCTTTAGGATACGGATAGGCCTCTATCCCTTTTACGCCATACCTCGACAAGGTTTTTTCGTCGGGGAAATACGCGATTGAATCAGAGGCGCCATTGACGGTAATCGATATGCCGAATTTCTCTTTTTTCTGTATCAAGTCACCTAAAAAGTCTTTGAATTCATTCTCAGAATCAAATGTGTAATTCTCTCCTCTGGCTGACACTTTATACGTAGTCGTCTGTATTGCTGGCGCAGTTAGTTCATGCGATCTTTTTAAGAGCTCTTTGTTAAAGCCAATTACCTCGAAAAATGCGTCATCTTCTCGCCAAAAAGCTGACATGGAAACAGAGCTAGCTTTTGTTCTATTTGAGCGTGATTCCTCGATGGGTGCAGTTCCGTAAATCCCGCCATGAAAACCCAGGACGGCTCCAGGTAAAAGTGACTTTCTATATGCTGCAACAAATAGATAATTCGCACACGAAGACATGCAATATCGATCAACGATGACATGGATTCTTCTTTGATTGATTTCCTTTGCCATGGCAAGCGCCCCCACCACGCTGCCACCACCGGAGCGGACGACGATGGTTTCTACACCCTTGCGCAAATAAGCAAGCATAGGCTTCGCATCCGCATCAACGATCTCACCCGTCATACGCAAGAGCTTATTTTCTGAATCAAACTCATACGTGGCGGACAACGCCGAATCAGATAATAACAGCCAAAAACTGAAGACAAGCGCTTTTCCGATTTTGAAGAAATTCATTTCCATGACCTTATTTGATACAGATGGTAAAACCTTCAGCACCGCATCAGGGCTTAAGTAGACGCGATACACACAACATTTTAAATATACAATAAAATTGGGTATTGTTAATTTTTTATTATTTAATATTTGAGAGCCACTGCCACGCTGGTAAAACTCATCTTGAATTTTTTTCACCAATTAACGTTTACGTTAACGTCAATTCTTGTGCTATTCTAAAAATAACAGGTGCACTCCCCAATCTCTTGGGCTGTGTTAAACGGGAAAGTGGTCGTCCTGATCGCTGTCGCTAGCAGGTGACAGTAGCTATCAAGACCTAAATACGTGTTTACGATCGCGCTCGCGCTTAAGATCGTAAGCAGGTTTCAAGCCCCTGCTGCCTCCGCAACGGTAGGCAAGTGCGGTTACATCATCCACGCCACTGGTCATGCATGACTGGGAAGGCGATGTAACAAGACTTGCAAGCCCGGATACCGGCCTGTTGATCGCTGAGAAAAACATTGCGGAAGGCGGTGTTTGGGATATGGCATGGCACGCCTGATGGCGAGCGGGTGCTTGTCTTCAACATTGCTTCTTACTTTTTTTCCCAAGGTCTGGTCACGTACGGAAGGTGCGTGGCGGGTGTGCGTCCACACGGTGCATGCCCATGGTCAGGATTATTGCTGCGTCCGGTTTCTGCATGCGGTAATCATCCTGTTTTTCAGGCATCAGTGCGGCTGTTGTTGCGGGCGTGGCCCGCCGTCTGTCCGTGCGCAATCAGGAAGGTTCAGGAAAGCATCATGGCTACTCTTACCCAGGCTCCCAACGTCAAACTGCTCATCAACGGCGAACTGATAGACTCCAAATCCACGCAATGGCGTAATGTGATCAACCCGGCCACGCAACAGGTGCTGGCCCATGTGCCGTTTGCCACGCCAGATGAAATGCAGGCCGCAGTCGATGCTGCCAAGGCCGCGTTCAAGACCTGGCGCAAGACAGCGATAGGCACACGCGCCCGCATCTTTTTGAAATACCAGCAACTGATACGTGAAAACATGGCCGAGCTGGCTGCATTGCTGACAGCCGAACAGGGCAAGACCCTGGCCGATGCGGAAGGCGATATATTCCGTGGGCTGGAAGTGGTTGAGCATGCCGCCAATATCGGCAACCTGCAAATGGGCGAGATCGCCAATAACGTTGCCAGCGGTGTAGATACCTATACATTGAACCAGCCACTCGGCGTGTGTGCTGGCATCACCCCTTTCAACTTCCCGGCCATGATACCGCTGTGGATGTTCCCAATGGCAATCGCCTGCGGCAATACCTTCATCCTGAAACCATCCGAGCAAGACCCCATGGTCACCATGCGTCTGGCTGAGCTGGCGATGCAGGCTGGTGTGCCGCCTGGTGTGCTGAACGTGGTGCATGGTGGTGAAGAAATCGTCAATGCGATTTGCGACCACCCTGATATCAAGGCCGTGTCTTTCGTCGGCTCCACCCGCGTAGGCACACATGTCTACAACCGCGCGACACTGGCGGGTAAGCGTGCACAATGCATGATGGGTGCCAAGAACCACGCCATCGTCCTGCCGGATGCGAATAAAGAACAAACCCTGAACAACCTCGCCGGTGCTGCCTTTGGTGCGGCTGGCCAGCGTTGCATGGCACTGTCTGTGGTCATCCTGGTGGGTGAAGCAAACCAGTGGGTGCCAGATTTGCTGGACCGCGCCCGCAGCCTCAAGATCAATGCAGGTGCAGAAGCCAATACGGACATAGGCCCGGTCATTTCATGTACTGCCAAAGAACGCGTAGAAAGCCTGATCGCCCAAGGCATTGCTGAAGGTGCCACGCTGGTGCTGGATGGCCGCGCACCACAAGTACCTGGCTATGAGCATGGCAACTTCGTAGGCCCTACTGTCTTCACTGGCGTCAAGCCTGGCATGCGTGTATATGAAGAAGAAATCTTTGGCCCGGTATTGTGCATCATGCAGGCAGATACTCTGGCCGACGCCATCGCCATCATCAATGCCAACCCTAACGGCAATGGCACCGCACTGTTCACCCAGTCTGGCGCTGCCGCCCGCACCTTTGAAGAAGACATCGATGTAGGCCAGATCGGCATCAACGTGCCTATCCCTGTACCTGTACCGCTGTTTTCATTTACCGGTTCACGCGCATCCAAACTCGGTGACCTGGGCCCCTACGGCAAACAAGTCATACAGTTCTACACCCAGACCAAGACCATCACGGCACGCTGGTTTGATGACAGCGTCAGCGCTGGCAAGGTGAATACCACCATCTCACTGAAGTAATCGGAGGCCATCATGGACTTCGATCTTAGTGAAGACCAGCGCGCCTACCAGCAATCTGCCCGCAGCTTCGCCGCCCATGAAATGACGGCGCAAGCCGCGCATTGGGATGCCACTTCGCACTTCCCGCTGGACGTCATCGCCCATGCCGGAGAGCTGGGGTTTTGCGGGCTGTATGTGCCAGAAGAACTGGGCGGGCTGGGACTGACGCGGCTGGATGCAGTCATCATTTTTGAAGAGCTGGCGCGCGCCTGCCCTTCGACCACAGCTTACATCACGATACACAATATGGCGAGCTGGATGATCGCCAATTGGGGCACGCCAGAAGTACAGCAGGAATGGGTACCCAGGCTGGCAGCAGGCAAGAAACTGGCCTCGTATTGCCTGACCGAAGCTGGGTCGGGTTCTGACGCGGCATCACTGCGCACCAGCGCCCGTCTGGATGGCGACAGCTATATCCTCAATGGCAGCAAGGCTTTTATCTCAGGCGCAGGTGCCACCAATATGCTGGTCGTCATGGCACGCACGGGTGGTGATGGCGCTGGCGGTATCTCTGCTTTTGCAGTTCCGGCTGATTTGCCCGGCATCAGCTATGGCAAGAAAGAAGACAAGATGGGCTGGAACAGCCAGCCCACCCGCACCGTCAATTTTGACCAGGTACGCATACCGCGCAGCCACTTGCTGGGTGATGAAGGCGAAGGCTTTCGCATTGCCATGCGTGGCCTAGACGGTGGCCGCATCAACATTGCCACTTGCTCCATCGGTGCGGCGCAATCGGCACTCAATAGCGCGCAAGCCTACATGAATGAGCGCATGCAGTTCCAGAAAAAACTGTCTGATTTTCAGGTACTGCAATTCAAGCTGGCCGACATGCAAACCGAGCTGGTCGCAGCACGCCAGATGGTACGCCTCGCTGCCAGCAAGCTCGACAGCAAGGCTGACAACGCCTCAGTGTATTGCGCCATGGCCAAGCGTCTGGCGACCGATACCGGCTTTGCCGTCTGCAATGAAGCCCTGCAAATCCATGGCGGTTACGGCTATATACGCGAATACCCGCTGGAGCGTTTCCTGCGCGACGTCAGGGTGCACCAGATACTCGAGGGCACGAATGAAATCATGCGCGTCATCGTCGCCCGTCACATGCTAAACCAACCCGCAAGCGAGGAATTTTTATGAGCAAGTATAGTAACTACACCAATCTGCGATGCGAAATCATAGGCCACACTGCCCTGGTGACCCTGGCCAACCCGCCCGCCAATACCTGGACTGCTGCGGGTTTGCAGGCATTGACGCAACTCGTCAATGACCTCAATGCGGACTCAGATATCTACAGCCTCGTCATCACAGGCTCAGGCCAGAAATTCTTTTCAGCCGGGGCAGATTTAAAGCTGTTTGCCGATGGCGACAAGGCCGTAGCTCTCGACATGGCACGCCGCTTTGGAGAGGCATTTGAAACCCTGAGCCGCTTCCGTGGTGTTTCCATCGCTGCCATCAATGGCTACGCCATGGGCGGTGGCCTCGAATGCGCGCTGGCCTGTGATTTGCGCATTGCCGAAACCCAGGCGCAGATGGCCTTGCCAGAAGCTTCAGTCGGTTTGCTGCCCTGCGCTGGCGGCACGCAAAACCTGGCATGGCTGGTCGGTGAAGGCTGGGCCAAGCGCCTGATCTTGTGCGGTGAACGAGTCGATGCTGCAACTGCCCTGCGCATAGGTCTGGTCGAAGAAGTGGTCGCCACCGGCGGCGCACTCGAACACGCACTGGCGCTGGCCAAGCAGGTTGGCAAGCAAAGCCCAACCAGCGTCAAGGCTTGCAAGAAGTTGATACAGGGTGCGCGCCAGCAACCGCTTTCCACCGTCTTGCCGCAAGAACGCGAAGCCTTCCTGGCCTTGTTTGATACCGCCGATCAAAAAGAAGGCGTCACTGCCTTTCTGGAAAAACGCCCACCCGTGTGGAGGAATGCATGAGCGACGCCCCAGTCCTGTTCCACACCCTGCCTGCTGCCAACGGCATGCAGCTAGGTGTGGCCACCCTCAATTCAGAAAAAACCCTGAATGCCTTGTCAAAGGAAATGGTGCAATTACTGGGCAAGCAATTGCAAGCCTGGGATGAAGACAGCAGCATTGCCATGGTGGTCTTGCAAGCCGCTGGCGAAAAAGCATTTTGTGCAGGCGGCGACTTGCAAAACCTGTACGCCAGCATGCGTGAGCATCATGCATCTGATAAAAAAGATGACTTGCTCGGCAATGCCTATGCCCTGGATTTCTTTGAACAGGAATACCGCCTCGACTATCAAATCCACACTTACCGCAAACCCATATTATGCTGGGGCCACGGCATCGTCATGGGCGGTGGCATAGGCTTGATGGCCGGTGCCAGTCACCGCGTCGTCACAGAAAAATCCCGCCTCGCCATGCCGGAGATAGCCATAGGCCTGTTCCCCGATGTAGGCGGCACCTGGTTCCTGAACCGCATGCCAGGCAAGCTGGGTTTGTTTTTGGCATTGACGGGTGCCAGTATCAATGCCAGTGACGCACTGTTTGTGAAACTGGCCGACGTGGCCTTGCCACATGCCAGTAAGACAGATGTGCTGACGACTTTGCAGGCTGCTGCCTGGAGCAATCAAACATATCAGAACCACCAACGCTTGAGCCAAATCCTTCATGAATTCTCGGCGCAATCCAGCGACACCGCAGGTCCCTTGCGTTCCAATTTCGACCTCATCAATCGCCTGTGCAGTCCGGCTGATTTGCCAGCCATCGTCGCGCAATTATTGGCGGTAGATGCAGCACAGCAGGAAGAACATCCCTGGCTGCAAAAAGCCGTCAGTAGCCTACAAAAAGGCAGTCCGACATCTGCCTGGCTGGCTCATGCGCTGCAAGAACGCGGCAAGCATCTGTCGCTGGCAGAAATCTTCCGCATGGAACTGGTGGCAGCACTCGCCTGCGCGAAAGGCCATGATTTTGCGGAAGGGATACGGGCACTGATTGTGGACAAGGATCAAAAACCACAATGGTTGCCGGTTAGTTTGAGTGAATTGCAGCCGCAGGATGGTGAGCGATACTTCACACATCTTTGGGCAGCAGAGCAGCATCCTTTGCGGGATTTGGGTGCGAGTGAAAATATGCAAAAAGCAGCTGCGTAAGTATCAAGCCGAGGTCCGTAGGTTGGGCTACGCTTCATCAGCCCAACACTCGGCCTTGCAATAACGTACGTCGCTTTTCAAACGCCCAGTGTTGGGCTGGTAAAGCGTGGCCTAGCGAGGCCCGGTCCAACCTACGAGCCCGGCCTAGACTACGCGTCTAGCAATATAAAGAAGAAACTAAAACCAGGAGATAACCACATGTCAAACCAATCAAAAATCGCCTTCATCGGCCTCGGCAACATGGGCGCGCCCATGGCCCTTAACCTGCTCAAGGCAGGCTACCCTATCACCGTCTTCGACCTCTCCCCCTCTGCCCTCAAAACACTGGCAGACGCAGGTGCCCTGGCCGCCAGCAACGCCAGACAAGCCATAGAAGGCGCAGACATCGTCATCAGCATGCTGCCCGCCAGCCGCCATGTAGAAAGCCTCTATCTCGGCGACGAAGGCATACTCGCTCATATCGCCAATGGCGCACTGATCATAGACTGCAGCACCATCGCCCCACAATCTGCCAAAAAGGTCGCGCAAGCCGCAGCCGCACGCGGGTTGGCGATGGTGGATGCCCCGGTCTCAGGCGGCACAGCGGGTGCAGCCGCTGGCACGCTGACCTTCATCGTCGGTGGCACCACGGACGATCTCGAACGCGCCCGCCCTGTCTTGAACGCCATGGGTAAAAACATCTTTCACGCCGGTGAACACGGTGCCGGGCAAACCGCCAAAATCTGCAACAACATGCTGCTGGGCATACTCATGGCAGGCACGGCAGAAGCGCTGGCACTGGGCGTGGCGAACGGGCTTGATCCCAAAGTCCTGTCCGACATCATGAGCAAAAGCTCAGGCCGCAACTGGGCACTGGAACTATACAACCCCTATCCCGGCGTCATGGAAAACGCACCCGCATCACGCGGCTACACTGGCGGCTTTGGGGTAGACCTGATGCTCAAGGACCTGGGTCTGGCAACCGAGGCGGCGCTGGCCAGCCAGGCAAGCATCCCGCTGGGTGAAGCTGTTCGTAACCTATATGGCATCCATAGCAAGGCCGGTGCAGGCGGCAAGGATTTTTCCAGCATACTTGAGCTGCTTCAGAAAAAGGAATAGAAATACTGAGCCACGGGCGCGATGACAATCGCTACACAAAGCGATATGCTAGCGCCCATGACTACCCAAGCACACGCCTACCATTACCTGCAAGCCTCGGCCCTGACAGAAGATGTCAAACCCAGGCTGCAACTGGCCACATCTGGCTCGGACGACAAAGCAGTTGTCGCCCACCCGCATTTTTTTGAAGGCCTGCTAAAGCAGCCGCGCCTGTCGGCAGAATTGCTGACTGCAGTACATATCATCGTCGGCTCGCGCTTTTTCACACCTGCCAATACACTGGCAAAAAACCTCATGCTGGCTGACCCTGTAGTCACGTCGGGTGGGGGCATTTTGCGTTTTGAAGGATTTTCTTCCTGTTGCAGTACTTATATACGTGTCGACATGCTGCCTGACAGCTATGAGGGCGATATCGTCAGCAAGGGCACGACCAATGTCGATTTCAATGCACCCATGCGGGCAGCGCTAGCGCGTGTGCGTGACGCGGCTGGCCTTGCGTTTTCAGTCGGGCAGGATGCGTTTACCCTGCATGCGGGTGGCAACAGCGTCGTCGAGAAAAAAGTCGAACTGCCATTACGCTGGATACGTGGCATGCTGGAAGTGCAGTCTTACCAGGCTGGCATGCGCAAGATAGTCGAAGTCAGCGGTGCTGAAGCCCTGCGCTTCTTGCGATCGCTGCCCAGAGCATCGACCAGCAAAACCCCACTGTGGATATCACATGGCCCCTTTGGCCTGCGCACCACGACCAGACCAGAGCTGAATAGCATACGCCTGGTAGACAGTAGCCGCCTGCGCGTGCTTGAAGCCTTGTTGCCGCGTGTGAAGTCCATGGCTATTTTTGCTGATGAAGCCCAGCAAGCCAGCGCCTGGGTCTTGCAATTTGCCGGTGCCCGCCTGACGTTGGCCCTGAGTGCCGAAGTCTGGCGCGGTTTTTCTGGAGAGGGCCAGGCTCTGCGCGCACTGATGAATATGCAGGATGCCAATGCCCTGCCCCTCCTGCGCGCGCATTTGCAATGGCAATCCACGCTGCAAGCTCCAGCCTTGGCGCAACAACTGGATTTATCGCAAGCCAGCATAGAAGACAGCCTGCGCATACTTGGCGTCTCTGGCCTGCTGGGATTTGATGTGACGGAAGGCAGTTACTTTCATCGCGTGTTGCCACTGGATCTGAGCATGGCAGAAGACTTGCACCCGCGCCTGGCTGCTGCCCGTGAACTGATAAAAGACAATGCAGTCATCATCATCAAAAAACAGCCGCTCGAAGCCACAGTCCAGAGTGCAGACATAGCGCACCGTGTGCGCGAAGTGGATGGTGAATTGCGCTGTACTTGTCCATGGTATGCCAAGCACCAGGGTTTGCGTGGGCCTTGCAAGCATGTGCTGGCAGTGGAAGCAATGACAGAAAATTAGGATACCCATGGCAGAGCAAAAAATCGAAGCCGCATTTGTTGCAGCAACTCCGCTGGAAGAATTCATCGTCGCGGGAAACTATCAGGGCATGATGGCCTATCTGCTAACGCTGGACAAGGCACGATGGCCGCAACACCGAGCCAGTGTCCTGCGCATGAACAAAGCCATGGAAAAATCGCGCTACACTTCAGACATGAGCAAGTTTGCCTGGCGCAGCAAGGTCACGGAAGAGCAATGGCATTGTCTGCGTGCGGCCATTTTCTTATGCGGCAATGCCGATGACGTTGCAGAAAACTGCTGGCATTATCTTTATCAACCAGCCGAGCTTATCGAACTCTGGAAAAAATACCAGCCAGCTTCCACAGAGAACCTGGCACTCACGTTGATATCGCAAAGGCCACTCGCATTTCGCATCGTACAAAGCCTGCTGATTAACGGCTTGATTGAACGCCCAACACATGAGAATTACTTGCTGGGCCTGATGAGCCAGGAAATGCGTTCAGACCTGGTGCCGGATGTCGCTTACTGGATCAAACATGACCCGGACTTATTGCAAGGACCGCTATTGCAGTTGTTCGACATCGAAGGCACGACCGATATCAGTTTCGCCGGACGCGATAAGTACACGCATAACCCTGACAACACCTGGCAACAGTTATTCCTGAATTTGTGCCAGCAAGGCGTGTATCGCCGTGAAGTCTTGCTGGATAAAACCCTGAGTGCGCTGGAAAAAGACTGGATACAATTCCGCTCTGGCTGGTTCTCGCGCTTCCATGATGCGCTTGCACCCAAGGTAGAAGAAATGAGCGCATTCAGTGAACGCTATCTGGGTCTATGCCACAGTCGCATCCCTCCTACCGTCAGCATGGCGCTAAAGGTGCTGGGCAGGTTGCAGGAGGCAAATGCCATCAGTAACAGCGCCTTGCTGGCTGCCCTGCAACCGCTGCTCTCATCTGCCGTCAAGGCGCAAGTGGATGCTGCACTGAAATTGCTTGACCAAACGATCAAGCATGATGCCAGTCTTGCACAAGAGGCTGCGTCTGTCGCCGTGTTTGGCTTACTGCATGAAGCCGTCGATATGCAAAAGAAGATCATCACACGCCTGGACAAGTGGGGCATGGATGCAGCTACGCAAGAGCAGGCCAGGCAATTGCTACCCCATGTTGCCACCAGTAACCGTGAAGCCTTGTCAGCCTTGCTGATCACCGATGCAACAGACGGCTCCGCTCGCGCAGTAACAGACACAAGACAACAACTACCCAGCCTGCAAGCACTGCCATCGCCCATCTCCAGCCAGCGTGCACTACCTGTTATCAATACGATTGCTGACCTCATTCAAGCCTGCGCCCATGCCTTTGAAAACCATATTGACACAGACTGTTTCGAAACCGTCTTTGAAGCCCTGCTAAGACTTGCTCCATTTTCTGCAGAGGCAAAAAAACAGTTTGGCCCTGTACTCAAGCGTGCCAGGAAAATGAAGCCCGTTGCCGACAACTGGCATCATTTGGACAAGCCTTTGGCACGTGAACTGGCGCGGCTTCTGGCTTTTATGTTTGAACAAGAGAGACTGCCAGCCGAGCGCCAATTTGCCAAGGGTCATTTCGATGTGCACAGCGTTATTTGCCAGCGCACAGATGATCTGATGGATATCCTGATGCAGGGAAAATCTGTTGCCCCCCTGGCCGCAGCCACCCATCAACGCGGCTACATTGACCCTGCCATCCTGATAGCGCGCGCCCGTGCTCAACACGCATGTGGCTTGCAACAGCCCATCCAGGAACAGGTGCTCAGCCTCTTGCGCCTGGCTCCCAGTAACGATCCCTCTTTGCGCCAGCAGGCAGCCAGCCTGCCGGATACGCCCTACCACCATGCCTTGCGTTATGCACTAGGCTCGCAAGTCAGCATCGCTGCCAAAGGTAAGGATAGTGCCTTGTATATCGCAGCGGCACGCGCCCGTCATCCAGATGAAGATGACCCTAACCTCATCCAGTTGTATGGCGATTTTGGGCCGGATGGTGCTCACGCTGCGCGCTATCGCTTTGACATCGAAGCCAGGGAAAGCGAATACACGACTTTCTATGACACCTATTTGTCGGTGACACCAGCGCCCAGACCAATAGACACAGTCTACCTGAGCATACTGCGTCACCCTCGCGATGAAAAAAGCGATGGCAAAATCTGGAGAGGGCAAGACTTTAGCGGCGGCAATGAGAGCCAGATATTATGGTCAGCGAGTATGCTGCCTTCCTGCCTGGAAGCCGTATTCGCCGAAGGTACGCAAGCCATTGCCAATAATCTGGATTGGTGGGAAGTAGCATGGCAGAACAAAACCTATCTGAACCTCCTGCTGGACCCCACCGTCCCCATGAACGGTTGCGCCATCACCTTGCTGGCATTTGCCCTGGCAGGCAAAGAACCTGGCCAGACTGCCATCGCCATTGATGCCCTGGTCGCCAGCTGGCTGGAAGGACGGCTTGAAGCCGCAGCATTGGCCAATGTCATTTGCGGCTTGCTGGCAACGCCGCAAGTCAAGGCCAGCCGCTATGCCAAGAGCCTGGGCAAGGCAGCACGCGCGCATGCAATGGCACCACATCTGGTATTCCAACTGCTTTGCACCATCGTCACACAAAACCCGACAGCACCGCCGAAAGACATGGCCATGCTGCTGGAGCTCTTGAACGAATTGCGCCTTGAACTGAGACAAAGTCTGCCAGAGCATACCTTGGCAGCATTGCAAATCATGCAGATAGGTGGCAAGGGCAAGACAGCGCTGAAGGCTTTGCTGACTGGATGATACTGCTTGTCTGCAGATCGCCATAAAACAGATTACCTTAAACAGGTCCAGCTTTTTGGCGAGCCTGCGCAAAGCTGCATGCACTGCAGCCGAAAAAATCCTGCGCGCGCGATTCTAGCAAATGAATGTCAAATAGTGTCAAAAGTTATTGGAAATATATTTTTAACTTTTTTTGACATTTCTCCAGAATTTTCATTTATGCTTTAGACAAGTACACAGGAAAGCTGTGTTTTTTGACTATTGCCGTAGATAAACGAAGATGCCAGTTAAATCGCAACACTTTGTAACAAGTAGGGCTGTCAATGAGTAACACCAGCCCCTTGTTCCGCCCTGAAGTTACCGCAGCATTAGGCAGTCAATGGATGGGTGCCATCCGTCTGGCGCAACCGCTCTCAGCTTCTTTGATTGCCATTGTTGCCCTGGTCATCGCTGCGGTGCTGATCACTTACATCACTCTTGGCAGCATCACCAAAAAAGCCCGTGTCACAGGTGTCACTGTACCTGTCGGTGGCCAGCTTAGCGTAGCCGCGCCCAATGCCGGTATCTTGCTGAGCAGCCATGTCACAGAAGGCGAGCAAGTCAAGGCCGGGCAAATCCTGTTTACACTCAGCACAGAACGTCAGAACAGCCAGGGTGAAATCACCGCCCTTGTCGCCCAGCAACTTGCCAGCCGTGCCGACAGCATGGCCGCAGAACAAAGATTGCGCCAAAGCCAATATCAGGAAAAAAAGCAGGCCCTGCAGCAAAGACTGGCCAACCTGACACTGGAACATACCCAGCTTGAACAAGAACTGCTGCTGGCCCAGCGCCGCCAGCAACTGGCACAACAAAGCGTCGTCAAATATGAAACCCTGCAAGGCAATGGCTACGTTTCAGCAGCACAAACCCAGCAAAAGCAGGAGGACTTGCTCGACATCAGCACCCGCCTGAGCACTTTGCAGCGCAGCAAAACCCAGTTGCAAGCCAACCAGATTGCGCTGCAATCAGAACTCGATACTTTAGCCAATAGTCTTGCAACGGACCTCACACAAATAGCAAGAGCCAAAGCCAGCCTCAAGCAAGAAGCCGCAGAAAACGCCAACCGCCAGGCGGTGCAAATCGTCGCAATGCAAGCAGGTACGGTAAGCGCCCTGACCAACCAACCAGGGCAGGCCATCAATGCCGGGCAAGTGCTGGCGAGCCTGATACCTGTTGATATAAAGGGGGCTAATGTTGAAGCAAATTCACTGGAGGCACATCTGTATGTACCCAGCCGCACAGCAGGTTTCATCCAGCCGGGGCAAGAAGTATTGATACGCTACGCAGCCTTTCCTTACCAAAAATTTGGCCTGCACACCGCCACTGTCACGGATGTCAGCCGCACCCCCTTTGCCCCGGCAGAATTGCCCGCGCATCTGGCCAGCACGATCCTGAGCAATGCCCAGCAAGCCATAAATGGTTTCAACACAAACGAAGCGCTGTACAGGATCAAGGTCAGGCTGCATGAGCAAAGCATCAATGCATACGGCCAAGCGCAAATGCTCAAACCAGGCATGACGCTGGAGGCAGATGTGATACAGGACAAGCGCAGGATTTGGGAATGGGTGCTGGAGCCAGTGCTGGCCAAAAATCTAATTTGATGTGCAGAAAACCCTAATTTCAAAAAATAACAAAACTCGTCATGTTTAATTCTACGTTATCGACTATCTACATATTTTGTTCGGCGTTTTTATCTCTTGTTATGTATGTATCTGGTGCGGCAAAGTTCGTTCAAAATGCCTCGACTGCAAACGAAGTCGAATCCAAATTTATGGAATTTTTTTATAGCAAATACTTTGCAGCAATTGAGATTGCTGTTGCAATTTCTTTTCTCCAAATCGCAGTTACGTGGACAAAAATTGGCGCTGCACTTGTATGCATAGTCGTATTGATCGCCGGATTTTTTATCGAGATAAAAAACAAAAAAAAATTATGCGACTGCTTTGGATCATTATCTCCAACTACAAGTTCTGGGCGTATTGGTTTAAGGATTTCCATTCTATTTGCCGCGCTATATTTAATTATCGGCACCACTTTTTTGCATTCATTTGATGTTGCGATTGAATTGCAACACAGTACTCATTTGTTTGTTGCGACTCTGGCTCTCCTATTTACATTTAATTTGTTGGGAAAAAATTTACAAAGCTTAAAAATTATCAGTGAGCCTCAAAAAAGGCTTGTCGATAGTAAACCACAAAAGATGCATCAATTTGATAAAGAGACTTTTCTTGGATTCCATTTGGAAACTTCCCAAATTCTGGCAGGTGTTGCCAAAGCTGACATGCCGATCCTGATCATTTCATTGTCAAAAAATTGTCAGCACTGTACAGATTTAATCCCAGATTTGAAGCAATTTATTCAAGGATTCGGCATGAATCTGCCGATTGTGTTGATTACGGATGAAATTGAAATTCAACTTAATGAAATTTCTCATCAGTGCACAGTTTTGGTCGATCAAGATAAAACTTTTTTCAAAAAAATTGGCGCAGAAGCGAGTCCATTTGGTTTGCTGCTACATGGGACTACTTTGTCCCAAATGGCTCCTATCGCTTATGGTGCTGACCGTATACGTATGTTGTTTGCGATCACACTCAATGTCCGATAGCGATAACACACGGGGTAAATAAAGGAATTTGATCATTTATTTTGATCATAAAGAATCAAGGTGTTTTTTTAGATGCCTAGAGCGGAATGTGACTGACCGCATCTTCAGTCCAACTATAAAGAAAGTAACATAATGAGATCGTTAACGAATGAAGAAATGTCTGTAATCGCCGGCGGTGATTTTAATGGTTTGTTTGACAATGAATTCCCCCAACCTGGCCGGGATCCATTGGAAGGCTGGGATGCAGGAGAAACTCGTCCACCTGGCTCCAATTCTTGGGGCGAGCCCGCTCCAGATGAGGCTCGAAATGGCGAATATCAGAGATTTGACGCTGCATGCCAAGGAGATGTAGCATGTAAAGAGGTCGTTTACAAGAGATATTACGGTTAAAGATAATAAATAAATTGTAGTGAGTGAGATGCCTAATTCGTCATTTCATTCACTCTTAATGGATAGAAAATGAAGTTTTTAACAATAACTATTTGTTTCATTTTTTGTAGTAACTATGCATTTTCCCAGCAAAATGTTTCGCCTATTCGGCATCACATTCAAGGTGAATTGACGTTAGAGGCTTATTATAATTTTGAAGCGATATTAAAGAGCAATCCAGCCATTACCGAAATCGAATTTATTAATTCGACAGGTTCTTCAAAGAACGCAACAGATATCGTCAATTTGTTTAGTGTAAAAATCGATGAAAGGCACTTAAAAACATTTGCCCGTGGTTATTGTGAATCTACATGTGCATTTGTTTTTTTGATGGGTTATGAACGGACATTACTACCTGGTTCAGCAAACAATCCAACAATATTGCGATTGCATCCGATTGAAAATACCTCGACACGGGAGAGTATTATTTTTGAGACGGATAGCTATATTAGAGACGTTGTTACTCGAAGCAACAGTAAGATGCCAAAAGGATTGTTGATGAAAATGTATATGACTACCGATCGTAGAGGTGCGGTGATCATCAAAAGAAATCCGAATGCGGATGGAAAATTTGTGTTTTTTCAAGCAAAGTATGGCGATAAATTATCAATACTGTCCGATTTAAGTCCGAACGAATTAGGTATTTTCATTTCAGAATAAAAATTACTTTCTGTTAAAAATCAATACATATGAAATCAATATTCTTGGGGATCTTTCTGCTCTTAAGTACTTCAGCCTACGCCGCAAACTCTGATCAAGCTGAGTCTAAGTATGTGATAAATGGCGCTGTTACAAAAGCTGTAGTTGAAGATCTTGAAAAAAAACTAGAAAGCAATCCATCCATCAAGAGTATTGAATTCATTCAATCGTTCGGCGCATTTGAAGATGAAGTTGAAGTAACAAGGAAAATGTTTCGTCTAATTGATCAGTACAAGCTAAATACTTTAGCCAGTGGTAATTGTGCTTTTGCCTGCGCGACAATTTTTTTGTATGGATATACTCGAACGATGGAAATTAATTTAAAGGGGAGATCCACTCGCCTTATTTTGCGGCCAATAATGTCAAAAGATAATGAATTTCTAAAAGAGCCAACAGAAGAGTTTTTTAAAAAAATACTTCTACGTAGTGATAACAAAATCCCTGTAGATATCTTACTTCGGCTTTATCAGGTTCAGGATGAGCTTGGTGCTGTTCATATACATAGCAAAGCCATAGGCTTGAATAAGTACATTCAACTTCAAAGCATTGCGGATGGAAAATTTGAGAATATTAGTGAACTTAGTCCTGTCGATTTGGGAATTGTTGTGGAGTAGTAGACTAAAACAATAAGAAATGCATTCTATCCTCCAAACCGAATCCAGCGAATGCGGCCTGGCCTGTCTCGCCATGGTCGCCAGCCACTTTGGCTACCATACTGATCTTGCTGATCTGCGCCGTCAATTCTCCATCAGCCTCAAAGGTGCAACACTGGCGCAGCTGATGCGTCATGCATCGGCCATGCAATTAAATAGCCGCCCTTTGCGTCTTGAGCTGGATGAACTGGATCAACTGGCTTTGCCTTGCATACTGCACTGGAATTTGAATCACTTCGTCGTGCTCAAAGCCGTGCGCAAGGACTGGCGTGGCAAGGTCACGCTGGTGTTACTGGACCCGGCAGTGGGTGAAAGGCGTGTTCCTGTTGAGGAAGCGTCCAGTCATTTTACCGGCGTGGCACTGGAGTTGACGCCCAGCCCTGCATTCAAACCCAAGGATGAGAAGAAGCAAGTTGCCCTGCGTGATCTGACTGGCCATATCGTTGGCTTGCGTCCTGCTATTGTCAAAGTATTGGCGCTGGCTCTGGCGCTGGAGATATTTGCGATTTGCTCGCCGCTGTTTAATCAGTTTGTGATTGATGAAGTCATTGTCAGTGGTGACAAAGAATTGCTGGTAGTGCTGGTATTTGGTTTTGCGTTGTTGATGATCACGCAGAATGTCATAGGCCTGGCGCGTAGCTGGTTTTTGATGCGCTGGAGTATGGATATCAGCTTGCAGTGGTCAGCACGGGTGTTTGCCCATCTGGTGCGTTTGCCGGTTTCTTATTTTGAAAAACGTCATCTTGGTGATGTGGTGTCGCGCTTTGGGTCGATAGGGGCGATACAAAGTACCCTGACTTCGATGTTTGTCGAGAGTGTGCTGGATGGCTTGATGGCCGTGCTGGCGCTGGTGATGATGCTGGTGTATAGCTTGAAGCTGAGTATGCTGGTGTTGGGTGCGGTGGCTCTTTATGCAGGTTTGCGCTGGGCTTTCTATCAGCCATTCCGTGAAGCGTCGCAAGAGCGGCTGATATTGTCTTCCAAAGAGAGTTCCCACTTCCTGGAAACCATGCGTGCCGTTACACCTCTCAAATTGTTTGGCCGTGAGACTGAGCGGCTGTCGCGCTGGCAGAATCTGAAGATTGATGTACAAAACCGCGATATCAAGACACAAAAGCTGTCGATTATCTTCAAGGTCAGCAATACCCTGATTTTTGGGATACAGGGCCTGGCGCTGTTTTATATTGGTGCTGGCCAGGTCATGCAAAATGCCTTGACAGTGGGCATGCTCATGGCGTTCTCCAGTTATGCAGGTACTTTTACGGGGCGCATTTCCAGTCTCATTGATGTGTTTATCAGTTACCGCATGCTGAGCCTGCATAGCGGAAGGCTGGCGGATATTGTGCTGGAAGAAGCTGAAGCAGAAACTGCTGTCGAAACCGATATCGCGCGCATCAAGGCAGTGATTACCCTGAAGAATATCAAGTTCCGCTATGCCGAGGGTGAACCCTGGGTATTGAAGGATGTCAACCTGACGATACCAGCAGGCCAGAGCATTGCCCTGGTTGGGCCCAGTGGTTGCGGCAAGACGACCTTGTGCAAGATCATTCTGGGTTTGTTAAAGCCGACAGAAGGTGAGGTGTTGATAGACGATATTCCCATCACCCAGTTGGGCATCAAGACTTACCGCCAATTGGTGGGGACGGTGATGCAGGAAGATGTTTTGTTGGCTGGTTCCATCATGGACAATATCGCTTTCTTTGACAGCCATTGTGATCAACAAAGAGTAGAAGAATGCGCCAGGCTGGCGGCTATTCATGAAGAAATCAGCAAGATGCCCATGGGTTATCAAACCCTGGTGGGTGACATGGGCAGCAGCTTGTCTGGTGGGCAAAAGCAGCGTGTCTTGCTGGCGCGTGCCTTGTACAAACAACCCAAAATACTGGCGCTGGATGAAGCGACCAGCCATCTGGATGTAAACAATGAGCACAAGGTCAATCAGGCGCTCGGCAATTTGCAACTGACGCGCATCATGGTGGCGCACAGGCCAGAGACCTGAGGTGTACTGTCAATAGCGGACACTCATGTTCTAAGCTGCCTGTGACTGCCGATTAAAATTTTCAGCAAACAAGGCTGGCGATATATTGCCAAGACGCGAGTGACGTCGCTGGCGGTTATAAAAG
>NZ_JACOFX010000021.1 GCF_014284125.1 Undibacterium umbellatum
GGCTACCACGGTCTGAGTGATGAATCAGACCAGGCGGTGGTCGTTTATTGCTGACAGCCTTCCACAATGCTTTTGCTGTCAAGGCTTGTGTCATGCGTTCTCCCATGGCATAGCCGACAATCTCGCAAGTATAGACATCCTTGATTCCTGCCAGATAAAGCCAGCCTTCTCCAGTGCTGATATAGGTGATATCGGTCACCCATACTTCATTTGGACTGCGTGGAGTAAATGTTTGGTTCAGCAGGTTTTCTGCAACTGGAAATTGATGATTCGAGTTGGTTGTCGCCTTAAATTTCTGCTTCTGTTTGCAACGTAGTGCTAGCACCCGGCGCAATCGAATAATACGGTCACGACCCGCTTTAAACCCTTGCGCTGCCAGCTCCGGTTGCATACGCAGGGGACCATAAGTCTCCCGGCTTTGCTTGTGAACCGCTGTGATGGCCAGCTTGAGACGTTCATCCGCCTTGGCACGTTCCGACGGGATACTGTTGAGCCAGGCATAGAAACCACTGCGTGAGACGCCAAAGCTGCGGCACAAGCTGGCAACGGGATAATCGAGTCGCATGGTCTTCATGAACGCGTATTTGGCAGCGACTCCTGCGCAAAGTACGCTGCCGCCTTTTTTACGATATCGCGCTCCATCTTTGCCTGGGCCAGCTCCTTGCGCAGTTTGGCGACTTCCGCTTCGAGTTCCGGCACCGTGCGACTTCCTGGGGCTGTCTTCTGTGTCTGTCCACTCTTGGCCGCATTCACCCAACCAACCAAAGTCCCTTTCGGAATGGCGATACGAGATGCCGCTTCCTCTAGTGTCAATCCTTGTGCCAGCACAAGTTTCACTGCTTCTTCCCGCAATTCCGGTGTATATCTCTTTTTCTGTTTCATTATTTCTCCTGATCGTTTATTTTAACAAACAGGAATGTCATAAAAAATCAGGATACCTCAGGCTTTGTTTGGTGGCTGTCTAATGATTTTCGGGCATTAGCAGCAGTAGTGTTGATATAGCGGCTTCACATAAGCTTAGGTTCTGTGCGAATGGGTGCCATTTTTCCATGTCACAAGTTGCAATGACCCGAAAAACGAATGAACGATGTTCTCTGTGCATCTGGACCGAATATTGGGCGCGTATTGGTAAGTGCTGTGCCAAGCTTAAATATGAATGCTGTCGTCTCAACTGGGATCGACTGAACGCGGAATCGATGCTCCAGGGATATTCAGATAACTTCTATGTTTATGTGAAGTTCGGGCTGGCTCACCTTTACCATTGTAGATTTGTAATACGTTGTGCCCTCTTAATGTCAGGATCTGTGTTTAATAAGAAAGCAGCTGCCCCGCCATATTCCCGTTTGAGCAGCTTACCGCCGTGAATATTGACTACTGCAAACTTGAAAGTACCCAAACAGCACACCATGGTGGGGAGATACTTCTCGCGCAGGCACCATGTTTGTTTGGAGGTATTGGCCAATTGGTCATATAGGCGATTGAGCTTGGTTTGTCTTCGTTGATGTCGCTGAATTGAAGCTTAGAACATGCAATATGTATAGTCATACGGATGTCGTGTCCCTTGGGCCAAACGTAGCAATATCAGCAGAAGGGAAAAGTCAGCGGAATGTAGTTCATTGAATTGACACTGCGCACTGTGAGGCTCTTTCTCGAAAAGCTTGTGCGCAAGTGTTGGTATTTTTCCGGCTAGAAAGCTGCTGAATCGAACTTCTGAGTCAATGCCCATAGGCTTTTAGACGTGGCCATGCAGCACAGGTTCTGTGCTGCATGGTGCTAGACGCGTACCAGCTCTTTTGTATTTGCAAAATATTGGATGTCGTTTTTAGATGGTCCCGTTTCTCAATCCCGCTACTGCGGTGCTGATCCACGACGCCAAGCATTCCAGGGGCGCAACGAACCACGCAGCAGTTTTGTCACATGTTTTCCCCTCTTGCTGTAAGTTTCCTATCAATTTGGTGATTTGTTACTTCTCATAAGCGGGAACCGTTGGTAAAGATCTAAACACTCTGGTGGATCAGCACTGGGGAAGCTATAGTGCGTCAGGGTAACAATTCATACATTACAAGGCATCTGACATGAATATTAGCGGGTGTGGCGCTTTGTTCTTTTGAGCGGGATTCAACAGTGCTGATAAATTGTTCATCCCACAATCGCTATGGATTATGGCTGCTGCCTGGCAGCCACTGTCTACTTTGTGAGCTTGCTTATTTCATTGGTACCGGGTGACTTTGGGTCCGGGTCATTTTAGTGAGCATGTGCACCGGTTGCTATTGATGTATGAAACTTACTTCCAACGCACATTCTTCATTTTTTGCCTATTTTGCATCGTTGTTTCCATTGCCTTCAAATTGTTCAGACTCCAAATTAATCGGGCTAACAAGTATTATGTTCCATGAGTATTAGGCTTAAACATGTGTGGCGGTGAATATATCTGTCGTTACATGTGCTTTGCATCTGAATAACCAATATTTCAGTACCATGCACCATCGTTCTTCTTTGGGTAATTATGAGCCAACGAAATGGCGCTATTATTCTAGTAGAATAATCTAGGATGTGTTGACATATCTTTTAGTTAAGTGAATGGTTGAGAAACCTCTTCTGGTTAGGCGTGCGGAGCACTGCTTGGAGAGCCAAGTGAGCGACACACAACAAGGCCAGGCGAGGTTTCTGGCCCATGCCCTCCAAGTGCCGCATAGGCGGCACCACCATACCACACGCTGGACTGCAGGGTTTGGAAGAATCTGCGTCGTGTCAGGGGCACCAGTCCTGACCGCACCACAGGCCTTGCCAGGCCGCGATATGGCGTGAACACTTTGTCTAAAAGATATGTCAACACGCCCTAGTTATCAAAGCCGAAGAAAATTAATGCGTGATTACTTGCATAGGTCGTTCAACAAATATCATCGAAGGTATGCCGCTGGCATCACATGCCGCGATAGGGAATCAAAAAAATAGACAATAGGCATAGCGACAGCCTGCCGTATATAGGCAGCTAACCACGTTTAGAACTGTCATGAAAGCATCGAATTTTCGTTAAGTGGCGCTAAACGGTTTGGTAGAAACGTAGTCAGGATCGCCAGTGTAATTACCCCAAACTCAGTGCTACGACCATGGTTTCACGCGGAATCACAAGTTGGGACACTGCCTCTATCCCTAAATATAGTTTTAACTAGGAGGCAGAGCCGAAAGGCTGCTGATCAGAGATGAACCATCGTGCCTACCTTGGCTTTACGATGAGTCAGGCCTGGTCCAAGGGTTCTAATTTTACTTAGTGGATGGTAGTTACATCTTCGACTTTTTTAATTTACCGGACGAACATAGATGTTGACAGCGGACGTTATGATTAACTTCTTACTAGTGAAATGCTGCAATACATATAACTTGGGAAATGTAAGAAAGTGGCATGAGCAACGGAAGATGAAAAATATAAAAACAATATTGTATCCCTCCTCACGCATTTTATAGAACTAGTAGATTCAGGTGAGTATAGGAATGAAATTATACTGCTGGAGGTAATCGCACAGAAGTTTCAACATGGAACGCAACACTAGAACAATATAATTTTGTTTGAGCAGTCTACCAAACGATTCGACGCTTTGAATGAGAGACGGGTTTTATTAAGGTTTGGCTGCTGACATATATTCACGGGAGATTTGATATTCCATGTGATACGCGACCCGAAACAGAAGCATTCCAGTACCAGGTTAGTTACTCTGAATAGTTGGGCCAATTCACATAAAGCGACAACTTTTTCTGCGGCCGCAGAAAAAGTCGGAACCAAGACCGCTTGAAATTATTCTACTAGAATAATTTTGAAAATTGAGTTTTGAACTATACGGTGACTACCAATGATATAGACCAACAAAGAAGTGAAAATAGTTTTTAGATCAAAATTTATTCTACTAGAATAAATCGAATAAAAAACCACTAAGAGAAATTGATAAAAAGAGCGAAAGCTCTTTTTTTATGCTGCCATCTTGAAAGGTTCATATCCCAACCTTGATAACATATCACAGCAAATAGGAATGGGGATGGCCCTGTTCAGTTTAAGGTTTGCTTGGATCATTATTTCCTCGTTTTGAAAGGCGCGGAAACAATGCATTCGACGGGAGCGATTGTTCCCGAGGGTATTTTGTGGAGTTGGTGCCGGTAAACGGCGGTGAAAAGCTTAAGCGTCAGCCCATCAATAGATGGCTATAGATGAACGGTGACCTCTTAATGAGGAGGAGGGGATGTTGCGAGGACGTTAATACCATCCAAATCAGAGGGATGGGTATTCTTCGACATTTGCTTTAGGAGGCTACTTGTGAACTTCATGCCTTTCAAGGCTTAAAAATAATAACATTGTTTTTATTGGACGTGCAAGTATTGACCAGATAGCTATTACGAACTGGACGTTAACAGGCACTTACATGCCTTCTAGTCGCCATGGGATTTACGGATATGCACCTGGTCGCGATTTTCTTTGTGACGAAGCTTTTCCTCATCATGCAGATATTTCGAGGTAGTAGCGATTGAGTTGTGCCGCGCATTCGCCTTAATCGTCACGATGTTCATACCGGCTTGTGCCTGGTGGGTGAGGGCGGTATGCCGCATCCAATGTGTAGAGGCGTCACGTAACCGTGCTGAAATATCAAACTGTTCCCGGATATCAGCCTCGGCCGCTGCCTTGCGCATGGTTTTGGTTACTGTCCGGTAAATAACACTGTCACTAAGCCGTTCTTCACTTGGTCCATTGCTACGGAAGAACAGTGCTATTTTTTCTCCAGGGGAGGGCAGGGGACTTAGTCCGTTCAATATTCTGTATCGCTTAATCCAGCCCAGCAGTTCTGGCGTAATCGGGATTTCTCCTTCTTTATCACCTTTACCTACGACGTGCCACCACCAGTAACCATCATCATCCTGACGTAGATCACCCATGGTCGCCTGTGCCACGTCTGAGAGCCTCGCAGCAGTGACATACAGCAGGCTGAAGAGCATTTGAATACGCAGTTTGTCGCGTTGCTGCCTGTCGGTCATTTCCGGCCAGGTTTCCAGCCAATCCCAAAAGAATTCCCAGGTGGTCATTGGCAAATAACGGCTAGGGCGTTTGATTTGACTTGATCTTTTCTGGCGGACGATGGCCAGCGGGTTGCCGGCAAGATACCTGGCGTTGACCAACCAGATCATCATGGCGTTTAAGATGACCTTTGCTTGTTTGATACTGCTTGGCTTGAGGGGGGCACGCAGGGGAGCCCATTCTGGTGATTCTCTTTCTACTCTGGCCGTGCTTACCCAGTGCGTCGGTGGATTGGCCAGGAATTTGAAGTAGTCCTCAAAATCATCTGTCACCAGGCTGGATAAGGGTTTTTTTTGTTCCAGGACTGCCCACAGTAGCAGGCGCAGCGCTTCCTTTTCATAGGCACGATAGGTATGTGATTCCGCATCAAAATTCCGTAACCAGGCTTTGATGGCTTCTGAATCGTTACTTGCGGTAATCCATGGTGTCAACGTTGCCCGGTTGATGCCTGATGTTCCGTCGAGGGTGGACGCGGGGGCATTTTCCAGTTTGCTTAGGGCAAAGAAGGGCTCGGGAGTAGCGGATTTGTCGATGTCAGGCATAGGTTTGGTCAATTCGTTTGCTCGGCCATAAAGTGGGTCTCAGTCACGATGCACCGCCATGTTTCTCCTGCCAGGCCGCAAACTCCAGAGGTCTGAGACCAAAACGAACAGCATTGCCGGCATGCAGGGTTTTGAATTCTGCCAGCGCCAGTTCGGTAAAATGATCCTTGTCCGCTTCTGCAACCTGAGCAGGTATTTTTGCACGTACGACGATTTCTGTGGCAAATGCATCGCTGCGAACGATGGCGGCAACAAGCTCTGCCAACGCTTGGCGGTAGCGCAGGCGAAAGATATCTGGTGGAACCAGGTTTTGTTTCACGGCGACATATTGCTGACAGGAACGTTCATATGCCCATACAAAAACATCGAGCAAAAGGTCGATGCGATTAAGTTCATACACCCCAAGCATGGCATCGACATAGGCTTGCTGCGGCACATCGATAAAGGACAGAGGACACAGGTTGTGGCGGATGAAAGGAATATTGGCTGCCAGCCTTGAGACTCGTTTATTAACGTCTTCAAAGGGCTGCAGATAGGGTAGGTGGACCATCAGGAAAAATGCTTGCTCGAACGGATCTTGTATCTCCGCAGCCATCTTGATGACGATGCCAAATAATTCTTCCAGTCGCTGCGGCAAGGCGACAGGCAAATACACGCTGCCGCCTATTTCTACGGCGCGGCTACGGATACGGCCGCAAGCCGAAGGATCAGCCATTAATCCATCCGACAAGAAAGCATGCAAGGCAATAATCGTGTCCGTATTGAGTTGTGCATGCTCTGGATTGCACACCAGATATTCGATGGCCTCTTTGTGGTTCAGGATCATCTGAGTTTCAAATGCATTCTTACCTTCGGCGGCCTGGCCGAATTCGATCAGCCGTTCTGTATCGAGACGGCTGTAGGTGTTCCCTTCGAGTTGTGAAGAGGCCCATGACAGATCGATTAGCAAGCGATTCAGCACGTCACGGGCGAAAGTGCCAGCGGGGGCCTGTTCAGCTGGTGAACGTCCCAGCTTGTGTAGTTGTTCGCGCAGGCCCAGGGGGACGTAAGCTGTCAGGTTGGGGTGGTACTGTTCAAGAAATTCAAGTTTGTAGCCAACCGGTGTACGTAAGTGACGCGACTGACGCACGAAGGCTTTAATCTTTTCGCTTTCTGGAGAAGTGGGTACATACATCTCTGAAGATGCCTTGCCTGCCGTCGTGACCTGGTTGTCGTTTGATGCTTCTGGCACCATTTGGCGGCGCATATAGCGTAGTGCACGACTTCCACCGCTAGATTGGATGCGGCCTTGGTCTATGAGGAGAGCCAGCCTGCGCTGTAAGGTGCGGCGTGGGATTTGATCACTGAGGGCTTGTAAGAGGGCGTCCATGCCAATACCGTTGTCGTGCAAGGAAATCAGCTCAACCAGGTGATCTAACTCTTGGGGGAGGGTGGGTTTTGGCATTTTGGGGTTGGCATAGTGCTGTTCATGCCATTATCGCGCCAAATAAAGTGGCGCGCAAATTAATTTGTGCCATTTTATGTGCCAGATTGGTGGCCAGAAATGTCAAAGTGACATATTTGTGATGCCCGAGCAGATGAAACTCTCGCGCTTGCGTTGCATCATCACTTTCATGGAGAACGTGAGCCACGTTCCCTGCATTCAGACATTCAGATTATAGTGTTAAGAGATTATGTTTTTTTATAGTTGATAAACTGCTGTTTCTGCTCAAAGGCGCTTTCGTTAAGCGTATTTACACAGTGACATATCGATGAAGAAGTTTGTTTGCGTGCTGGAATGGTTTCTAGATTTTTGTGAGGTCTAGGCGGAGCTGTTAATTTGACTCCTACATTTACTAAAGTATTGGATTTTTCCTTAATAACTGGCGCTAATGCTATTAAAATAACATGTAAATATTCTAGCGAAAATGCGCTAATAGATCTAAATTAAATGCATTATGGCTCAGAAAATTTCTACTTTATTACCCAACTCTGACAAGTTGTTGCAGCAATTTGGAGAGCGTCTGCGTTTAGCGCGGCTACGCCGTGGCTTATCAGCTAAACAAGTTTGTGAGCGTGCGGGAATGGCACCTATGACATTGCGTAGTGTAGAGCGAGGTGGCTCAGGCGTTACCATAGGCGCATATCTGGCAGTAATGCAGGTGCTTGGAATTGAGCAAGATCTAAGCTTGCTTGGACAAGTCGATGCCATAGGACGATCATTACAGGATTCACGCCTTCCTGCACCACGGGTAGCTGGTGTGCGTAGTAGGACATTAATAGGAGAGAACCGTGAGGTCACCTTTGGGCCTGACTATGAAGAAATGAAGCGCCTGGCGGCTTCCGATAGCGCATTGGACAAGCCGCGTAAATCCCAAGAAACCAGCGTTACCAACAAAGATCATACGAATTGGGCAAATGAAGGTAAATTCATTAGTTCTAGTGCGCTATCCAACTTGATCGCTTCACCTAAAAAAGAAAAATAGAGATGGCTCAACAACGGATCGCGGTATATGGAGATTGGGAAGGTTCGGAAAAGCCGCTACGCCTTGGTTTCCTGAATACCCGTCGAAGTGGTAGCCAAGAACTCTTCGAGTTTTAGTTCGATGACGAGGCCCTTACACACCCAACGCTTGTGAATGTTCAACGTGACCCACGTTTACAAGCCTTCACAGGCCCTCTATATCCGCCAGAAGGTCGATCCAGACATGCAGTTTTTCTGGCGCAAGTCCTGATCGTTGGGGGCGTTTCCTAATGCACCGTCGTTTAGAGCACGATAAACGCGCCGGAACCGTTGTGCAGTCGACTAAACTCTATGAGTCCGATTATTTGGAGCGTGAACGTGAGCAATATCGGGTTACTACAATCAAAGACAGGGGGCTAGTTGCTATTGATACCATCAAAGCAATAACAAAGTCATATATATGCATCTATACTCATGATATGATGCATACATGCGACTAAAATATCACACTTCCTTAAGTGCCGAAGCAAGCTTTCAGAGGCTAGGGGAGAGAATACGGGCTGCGCGCAAACATAAGCGACTTACCCTTAATGACCTCGAGAACAGATGCGGCGTTCACAGGACGACACTATCCCGACTTGAGGCCGGCGATCCCAGTGTGAGTTTTGCAGTTTTATTGGCGGTCCTGGAGGCTTTAGGTTTCCTGTCAGATATTGAGGCGGTAATCAGCAGTCCAGCTAAGGCAATTCCTGCCGCTAAGAAAATTCCGGAACTTGATAGAAACTTCTAACCTTCATTAGCCATCTATGACTGAATGCACGGTCTTCGTTTGTAAGGATCCAAACAATCCTGTCGCTGCTGCGAAATTTGGTCTTGACGAAGATGGGCAGGGCCATTTTGTTTATGGAGCTCGGTTTACGAGTTCGACGGATGATGCTTTCTCGTTCGATCCAATCAATTTACCCTTGACTACGCAAAGGTTGATGGTACCTGTGCATCGAGACGGATCATTTGGTGTTCTTTCAGATGCAGGTCCAAACACATGGGGGCAACGCCTGACGATTAGTATTTGCAAGCAAGCGAAGAAACCCGTTCCTATCACTCCAGTCGACTGGGTACTCTCATCATTTCATTATGGAGCTGGCTGCTTTGCATTTTCACGATCACCAAATGAAGCCCCCAGTCCCACAATCATCCCAGTTTCTTTGGATGAACTCGATGCACGATTTATAAAAGCAATCGACAATCTCGACAAAGAAATAGATCCATACATCCTACGCCTTGTGTTGCCAGGCGCAAGCCTGGGTGGCGTTCGTCCGAAGACTGTGGTCATGCATGACGGCTACGAGCATATAGCTAAATTCAACAAGCAAGATGATTTGTTCGATGTATCAACGGTCGAATATGCGTCCATGCGTCTTGCGTATCTGGCAAAAATTGAAGTTCCTGATTTTGAACAACTTGTTATTGCCGGGAGACCTGCGTTACTTGTGAAACGGTTTGATCGCACTGACAACGGGCATCGAATTCATTACATTAGTGCTCACAGTCTTCTTAATATTGGAGCTCTCTCCAATGATCAACGTGAATATCAGACCAATTTTTCATACGCTGGAATTGCGGAGATAACGCGTCCATTCAATCCGTTTGCAGTTGCTGACTCACATGAATTATTTCGCCGCATGGTGTTTAATATTTTGATCGGCAACGTGGACGATCATCTGCGCAATCATGGCTTTCTCATGGCTGAGAACAATCAATATCGGCTTTCACCTGCCTTCGATTTGCTCCCACATATTGGCGCATCCTACATGCCACAGTCCATTGGTGTTGGGGCGTTTGGTGCAGCAAGTACAATGATGAATGCATTGTCCCAATGCCGCCGCTTTTTCCTTGAGGATAAAACGGCCAAAGAGATCATTTCCGAGGTCAAAGAAGCAGTGTCAAACTGGAGGCAGATATTTAGAGAATCTGGTGTGTCGGAAAACGATATTCATTTGCTCGCTAGTTGTTTTACCGCAGCTGACGCAGCAGAGACGGCATCGAATATTTCCAGAGGGTCTTAGGTAGTAAGGGCCAGTTAGCGAGCAACGGTGCCAAGGAGATGTCATTCACTTACCAATTTTATGCGATGGCGGGAATGGTTCGTCCAGTATGAGGGGGCGATATCCCATCGCAGGAAAATTTCGCCTTCTGATCAATAACGTGACAGAAGCACTTCGGCTTAAACACCTAGTAATGTTAATTTATGCTGGGTTTCTAATCAATTTGAAACTGCAATGAGTTTGCACGCAATTGAACACTGTTAAATTTGATGTTAACGCAGAACGGTTTTTCAGTTCTGCGGTAGCTAGTCGGTTAATTTAATTCGCTAGTCCTCATTCAAATTCCAGCGATATTCTATATAGGCCCATGCCCTTTCTGGTTTTCCATCCTTTCTGGTTGGTGCAAACCTGCACTTACCAATGCCATCTAATGCTGCTGAGTCAAGTATCCTAAACCCGCTCGACGCATAAATTTTCTTATCAACTACACTTCCATCAAGATCAATTAGTAGTTGCATGCGAGTTATTCCGGTTGCGTTATCAGAAACCGCTTCAGGCGGGTAAGTTATATGGCAATCTTTGCTGTTCGCACGAAGTGCCCGTATCTGCGTCTTTGGAAATACTGGAGAATCAGGCTTCATTGCTTGGTTGGATTTAGGCGATAACTGCTCATCAGTAGCAGCAAAACTATCAGCACAAGCGCACAGAAAGGTAACGGTTAGTAAAATTTTCTTCATTTTCTTGCAATTTCGAAAAGAAATCTTCTCGGCTAAAATGTTGAGGGGCGATCAGTTTAATGGTGCCTTTTAATATTGCTGTGTTTATTTTGCCGCCTTCATAAAAAACTCGAAAAAGCATGTTAATGACATTATGACAACCGTGAAACATTCACTTCTATTATTTTCTCTTTCTAAACCGCCAGAAAGCCTTGCCAGATAAAAATTCCTCCTAAACTCTGAATCTATTATCGCGAAAATGTTGCACGCAGTCGCTCGATACAAAAGAAAGACGAAGTTCTGCCCAAGGAATTCGCATTAATTCTTGATTGATAAATTTTCTTTATTGCAACTCAACACCTATATCCGCATCTGGACAACCCGTAAGTTTTGGTGTGCTTGTTGGCTGGCTACCGCTAGGTGCGTGTCGTTATGAACGAAATGGCAGACATGCCAGACGGCATCCGATGTTTGGCAAACATACCTGCCAGTTCCATCGGGATTCAAGCATAGTGAGGGGAAGTGCATGGATAGTCCTTCTCCTGAGCACTTTGCGACTGCTTCTTTCATGGCCCAACTGGCGAGAAAACGCTGTTCTGTGGTTAGATTGGATGGTGGGAGTTCGTCTTTAGGGTGGGCGATTTGAGTGAGCAATTTGCCGTAATCCAGATCTCTAGCCTGTTCTATGTCTATGCCAACTTGAAGATCGGCACTGAAAGCGAGGGCTACCCAGTCGCCACTATGGGATATGTTGAAATGCATTTTCCCATCGGCCAGATAGGGCTTGCCTGCCTGGCCGGTGTGGAACTCAAGCCTGGCAGGAGCCTGATCTGTCAGACATGCAAGGATCTGTCGCTTCAGGCTGTGCGCTAACAAGTGACGTTGACGGTCTGGTTCAAAGACGTAGGCATGATATCTGGCCTGTTCCGCTCGACTCAGCATATCCAAAGAGCATGTCTCAGCCAAATGGCGCTGTGCCAGTATGACGAGTATTTCTTTTTCTGCCAGCTTGAGAGTGGGGACAAGCTGGCCAATTGTGAATACGCTTATTGGCACAGCACAGCCTCGTTGATTTGGTTTTCACTGGCTCGGAGTGCATCTGCCAGCCAGCTTAATAACTCAACACGGCGTTTGCGCAAAAAAAAGTGACCGCCATCTACCATGCGCCAGTCAAAGCCGGCAGCGGCGTGACGTCCCCAGCGCCGAGCTTCTTCCACGGTGACGAGGTGATCATCGCTGGCTGCGACCATGACTATGGGGGAATTGATCTTGTCATCATTTGATGCGGTATAGCCTTCGGCCAGTGCGCTGTCATTGCGCAATATGGGCATGATGGTGCGCATCATTTCAGCGTCTGCCATGATTTCTGTGGGTGTACCACCGAGGTGTCTTACTTCGCCAGCAAAGTCATGGTCGTTGTAGTCGGATACGCGGCGCTTTAATGGCAGGCTGGGAGCAGGACAGGCCATGAGGAATAACAGTGCTGGTTTTCTTCCCATATGCTCAAAGCGGCGTGCTACTTCAAAGGCAATTTTACATCCTAGGCTACATCCCATTAGAGCCCATGGCAAGTGGGCGTAGGGGGCAATGGCTGCGGTAATCTGGTCCACCATGACATCCATGTCGTTAATGGCAGCTTCTGTCAGGCGGCTTTCGCGGCCAGGTAACTGCAAGGGACATACGCGCCAGGCAGCCTCAGTATTGCAGGAGGCCAGTTGCCATTGGCGATATACGGATGCACCGCCACCAGCATATGGCAGAGCGAACACGTTATAACCTTTGATAGCATCAGGGGCCGTGAACGGGAACCATGCGGACACTGACGGTGTAGTAGTCGCCGGATTTTCCAGTTGATCAAGTCTGGCAGAGCGCTCAGCCAGTTGTGCTGCAATCTCGTGGCTGACTTTGCCAGCTGGAGCGTTGGCACGACGAAAATGAAAGATATGATAATCAGCTCGTCCATCCTGCAATGCATGAAACAGACCGGATTCGGGCTGTGCCAGGTAGCGTTCGAGTTCAGCCCGCAAACCAGGTTTGTCGAGGGCATCGAGTGCCTTGTCCAGCCTTGTCCATAAACCCGACGGGCTGGCAGTTCTGGCAGCACATACTTGCTTTCTGACCGAGCGTTCGCGCTCCAACACGAAACCGATTTCCAGCAATGCCTGGCGTATAGCTTCCAGATTATCGGCTGCGAGCACGTCTGCGTAACAAAAACGGCCACCGGGTTTGAGTACGCGATAAGCATGGGCAAAAAAGGCGGGCAGATCGGGATAGGCACCGGATGACTCCAGATTCAATAAAACGTCCACGCTCTGGTCTACATACGGTAAACGGCAAGCATCTGCTACCTGGAAACGCAGACGGGCATGCTGGTGGCGTTTGCGACAGTAAGCAATATTGGCTGCACTGAGGTCGGCGCCAGCCAGATTGGCATCAGGATATAAGCGCGCCAACAGGGCCAGTGCACCGCCACGACCGCAACCTACGTCCAGCACACGCTTGCCTGCCAATTGGGTATCACCAAGCACTTCCAGTATCAGACGTGCTTGTGCCATGCCGGTTTCTCCTGCTGACAATGCGTTTGATGCCCAGTCTGGCAAGCCGGTTTGCGGTGCATAGCCCCAGTTTAAGTAAAGCGCATGCTCTGCCAGACCGGCATTTTCCAGCACTTCTGCCAGGCCCGCATACGCCTGGCGATTGCGGTCCAGCGTCGCTGATGATGATGGTCGTGGAGGTTGTATTGCAGCTTGGTTCATGACTGGTACTCCTTTGCGTAGCTCACAGGGTCAGGGTAGGGCGGCGGCGGCGGTGAGCAGCTAGTCATCTTTGCCGGGCCGACCGCGCGCATGATGCCCAGCCAGGCAGCACCATGGGCTTGCCACCACTGGTCTTGATGAACCGGAGCGTCATCCTGTATCAACTCATCGAGCGCTGCATGGATCGCAAGGGGGAAGTCATGCGCAGCGGCTTCAGTCAGACTTGGGCCATGTGGCTTGCCAAATATCTTCGCGGTTGGCTGGTGGTTGAAGCGACTTTCTGCAAACTGATCCGCAACCAGGAGGTAAGAAGATTGGGCATCATCTCGTTCATAGTCCGGTGCATAGATGGGGTGGCTCCAGACTACCGGCCCATAACTATTGGCCAGCAAGACATTACCTTCAGGGCCACCTATGGCTATTTTATGCATCACCAGACTATGGTGATCAGGATCATGTGGGTCCAGCCAGGTTTGCAGGTTCAGTGAAAATGGCACACCACCTATAAGCCCCTGTATCGCACGGAAGGGCCATGGCGCGGCGTAATCTGCAAGTGCCCCCTGCATTACAAGTGGTTCTGAACAAGCAAAAGGTGTGGATTTACCCAAGGCCCGGCAAACAATATCCAGGCTTGAATACAGCAGTTGCAAGCTCGTCGTTATTTCTATGAAAGCGGGTGGGCGTTCTGAGGCACTGCGCCTTGCATAGTCAATAAAGCGTTTGCCAGCAGGCAGATGTGGATAAAAAGTATTGACGTGGTAGCGTTTGCCCTGTTGTGCTGCCAGAGCACGCAGGCGCACGATATCAGTCGGGTGCACGGGATGTTCTTGCAATACATGTATGCCTTTTGACAGCAGCGAACGTGCCAGTGAGGAACCATCGCCACCGACGATGGCACTGCGCACCACTACGCAGGCTATGTCTATATTGCTGGGCAATTGTGCAACATCGGTATACAGCGGCACCGCTAGTTTGGCAGCCAGTGCCCGTGAGCGGGCGCTACCTCTTGCCACAATGCCAGCCAGCCGATAACGTGGCAGCTGTGCTGGCCGGACAGACCACAGGTGTTCGGCACAGGTAAGAGCCGCCAGGTAATGCTCACCAAACCGGGTGCCGCAGACGACGATGTTGAGGATATCAGCCACGTGGCGCCTCTTTGTTCGCTATCAGCAAGCTTTGTGGCCTGGTGTTCCATTCGGCTGGTGATGTGGCTAATGTCTGCAGGATAGTGCCCAGATGGCGCATCAGGGTACTACCCAGTTCCTTGGATATCAAGCCAGTATGCAAGTCGATGTTATATAGCAGCGCACTTTCTTCTTCCAAAACCTGGAAGTGCAGTGCGGTTCCAGGTTGCGTTGCGATTTCATAGGCTGGCATACCCAGCAAAGGGTCTGATGTTTCAGGAATGGCATAGGTAGTGCGCACACCCAGCAGACTGGTCATGGCGATAGCTGGCAAAGCCGGGCGGTCCAAGCCAGCTGTCTGATAAGCAGCCAACACACTGGCACCATCCAGCAAATCAACTGCCAGCCTTTGCTGAATTCCTTCAGCGCATGCTTGTGCCAAAGCCATGAAACTGACGACATTGGTATGGCAAGCAATCACGGCGCTGTCAACGGCATCGAGCATGATATTGCCTATCTGTGCATGCAGGGGCTTGCGGTCAGGGTAATCGAGTCGCAGAATGAAGTCGGGGCTTTCTGAGCATGCGGCAATAGCAGTGGCATAGGCTGCCAGCATGACAGCTGTTCCAGTTAGACCCGCTTTCGCGCCAGTTGCCTTTAATGCTAGCCAACTGGCGCGGGGCAGGGCTTCACGCCATACTGCTATCTGGTTGCCAGATAGCTCCTTTGCGCCAGCTTTTACTAGTGATGGCGCGCGTGGTAGTTGAGAAAGCAGCTTGCCATATGTCGACAGCTGTTTTGCATGAACCGTGGTCGTAGCCAAGGCTTGTTCACATGCATAATAATCACTGGCGCTGAATTGTAGCGAAGGCAGGCGTCGCTGCGGATCAAGGACCCACAAATGCAGTTCGCGCAGCATGATGCGGAAGCTTTCTATGTCTGTCAGCGTGGTATCTATGCGTAAATGTATGCGCAGGATATCCTTATTTTCCAGATTAATTTTGCTAGCGCGCCAGTCGAAATGCGGCCAAACCGCGAGATCGCTGACTGCATTTGTCACCTCTTCACGAAGGGCTGCCAATGCTACATCTCTTTGTTGAGATGCCAGCCCATGAAAGTCATATGTCTGCACCGCGTAATGCGGTGCTTTTTCCATGACATGCAGATTTGCCTGGGCATCTACAGTCGTTCGTAGTGCAGCGTGGCGGTCCAGTAGTAACTGCCATGCACGTTCAAAACCTGCCAGATCAAAATTGCCTGGCTTATCGAATTCCACATACAACTGTTGTGGAAGATCTTTGTTACGTAGTTGCCAGCGTAGTTTGCGTAAGCCTGTCAGTGTTTGCTGCTTGTTACCTGGTCGCGGTAGTACATCACCGTTGCTTCCCAACCAGCCGCCTTCACGCTGCTCCAGTTCCATCAAAGCCTGGCGCAATCCTGATATTGCAGGGTCTTTGCTTGCTGTATCCAGATTGGGATGGAGTGCATGCACCAGTATTTTTGCCAAGGCTGCTATGCTGCCGCCCTGGAATGCCACTTCGGCAGACAGTTTGAAGCCTAGTTCCTGCTGTATGGTTTCGCTCAACTCCAAAAACAACAAAGAGTCCAATCCCATCTCGACCAATTTGGTATTTGCATCCATGTCCGCTTCACTACATTGCAACAGGCTGCTCAGGCGTCTGCGCAAATACTGCTGGGCTGCCGGCAAAGCTAAGGCAACTTCTGCTTGCAGTAAGGTCGCTAATGGATCGGCTTGGCCATCCATTTGCAGTTGCAATGCTGTAGCCAGTGTTTTGGGGGTATCGGCCTTGAATAGGGTTTCCGCTGAAACGGTCAACCCATATTTTTGTTTCAGTTGTTCGGTCAGGTCCAGCATCAGCAATGAGTCCAATCCTATTTGCACCAGTTTGCTTTCTTCATTCACTTGATCAATAGGGCAACCAAGCACGCCAGCGATATGCTGGCGCAATTGATGTAGCAGGGGCATAGCTGACTGTTCTGCCAATACCGGTTTCGACGTAATTGCAGTAGATGAGGCAGTATTCCAGCAAGCGCCAAAACGTGCTTGCTGCACAGGAGTCGCTTGTGCTGCAAAGCGTTTCCAATCGACATTGCAGGCTAGGTAAACGGAGGCATTGCCACTTATGGCACTGGTCAAAAAGGCCCAGCCCTGGGCATTGGACATGCCCAGCATGCCGCGTTCGGCCAGATAAGCTGCCAGGCCTTGGCGTTTATCGCTCTCTATTTCACGCCAGAAACCCCAGGCCAGTGCCACGGTGTCGTTGCCAGCACGGTTGCGATGCTCTGCCAGGGCTTCCAGTGTGGCATTGGCTAGTGCATGGGCACCTTGTCCTGTCGGACCAAATGCACTGGCTGCGGAAGAAAAGTAGACTGTCAGGGCGGGTTGCAATTTTGCTTCCATTGCGTGCAGGTGCAAGGCAGCACGCAACTTGGTAGACAAGCTGGCCTCCCAGTCTTGAGCTTTTACCGCGCTCAGTGGTGCATCATTGAGCACGCCTGCAAGGTGGAACACGATGCCTAGTGGTGGACCATCTGCCAGTCGTCGCAGTGCTGCTGTAATCGCTTTGGCGTCGGTGACATCGGCATGGGCGTCGATGTGAATAGCGACACCTTGGCTCCGCAGCATGTCCAGCGCCTGCCTTTCTTTGATGTCTGGTGCGCGACGTGTCAGCCAGACGAGGTCAAGAGCGCCCTTGGCAACCAGCCAGTTGGCAAGTTCCAGCCCCAACTCGCATAAACCACCTATGAGGACATGACGACCTTGGGGCAGGGGTGTCGCAGCAGGTAGGGTTGTAGGTGTCAGTTCCTGACGATATATAACTCCATCCCGAACAGCGACTACAGGTGCATGTTTTAATTGGGTATCCCTCAGCAACTGCAAGATCACTTGCACTTGTTCCTCGGCGCTGGCATCTGCTGCATCGAGTTGCGTGCAATGCAGAGTTGGCATTTCCTGACGTGCTACTGCCAGTAATCCACTCGTGCCTGCGGATGGCCAAGCAACACAAAACTCTGTCTCTGTGATTGCATAGGCTTGCGGGTTGAGGAGGAGTAGGGTTGGCACGGCTGGCAGTTTTGCCAATGTCGACATCAGATTCAACAGTGGTGTTACACCCATGGCCTCAAAGAGCGATGTAGCATTATCGAGACTTTTCACCGGGGCGGGTTTGTACACTACCGCATCAAACGCAGTATCTGAACTCAGAAGTGTATTCAGTGCTTCTTTATCCATAAGCTCAGCTACAGTTAACAGGCTGCAAGCAACATCAGCATTACTGAGTAAATGACTGAATTCAGATTGATTGTCATCGCTGATGTACAGCACACGTCGTGGCAATGGTAAGGACCGATTGGTCACAGTTACCTGCTGCCATTGCCAGCTAAACAATTCGGCATCGCCTTCGTTACACCACAAAGACGGCAGGGAAGCAGGATGGCGCAATAGATTTACTCCACGCAGATCAAGCTGCACCTGGCCTGTGGTGTCAGTCACAACAGAGCCATGTTCGATGATATGCAGGCGCAGGCTTTGTAGATTGTCGGTAGATGTGGACCAATACAGGCTGTCCATGCCAGCAAACAGGGATGCATCGTCGCTCAAAGCATCAATGACGCGGTCAAACAATGTCTGGTTGGACGGATCTAAATGCATTCCCCCAGCGGTCTGACTGTCATACCTGCGCAATGTGCGGGGACTTGACACAGCGGCAGTCAACAAAGTTTGCTGCATGCCACGTGTATCTGCTACCGTGGCATGCAAGCTCTCGCCACTATAGTGCAATGCCAATTGCAAAGGAGAGGGGGCATTGCTGATATCCAGATGCCAGCGCAGGTTTTTCAACTGGCGTCTGCTAGTTAGTGGCAACCAGGCCAATATGGCTGCCATGACTTTACCGATAGTTGGTTCTGGTATTGTCAGCAAATGGCCGATATTTGGATTGGGGACGGCAGTATTTGTCGCCGCGTTATCCTTGGCTATGCCCTGCCAACGGGCTAGCAATATCTGTTCACCCAATGCATAAGTGGGTAAGTCTTCCGCAGGCATGGCATCGGTCTGTACGAAACCGGCATCTGTCAGTGCCTGCTGCCAACGCTGGCGACTGGCAAACAATTCGCCATCACGTTGCTCACTGTCGGATAACGCAGGAACCAAAGGACCAAAGACAAAGTCGAACAGTTTTTTTTGTGTGGTTATTTCGCGCATCATCAGCACGCCATCCGGAGCCAGTACAGTAGCCAGGTTGGCCAGCATGACTCGCAGATCAGGTGCATTGTGCAATACATTGGCCGCTACGATCAGGTCATAACTGCCAGCTTTCAAACCTTGTGTAATAGCTGGGCCATTCATGTCAAAACTCTGGTACTGCATGAATGGATATGCTGCAAATTTCTTGCGTGCCTTTTGCAGGAATAGTGGTCCTAGATCAGTAAAGGTATACAACCCGCAAGCGCCGGGAGGCAATTGCGCGAGTATGTCGCGCGTCGTGCCACCAGTGCCGCCACCCACTTCCAGTATGCGCAGCGGCCGTCCATGTGCTTTCGCCAAGCCCGCGACCGTAGCTGCGGCGATACTGTTCAGGTAAACAGAATATGGTTGGTCCTGATACATATGCTCAACATCGTCAGTGGCAGCACCTGGGAAAACGATACTGACTGCGTCCACTTTTTCAGTCAGCATATCTGCCAGACGCGGGCCTGTACGCTCAACCAGATCAGCCAGTTGCTGATAACCCAGTTCACGCATCAGCACCAGCCAGGAACTTGGATCTGGCCAGTCTGTGCGCAGATGGCGATAACTGAACTGTCCGCCTTCACCACGCCTTTCCAGCAGATCAGCATCAGCAAGATCGCGCAACAGACGTGCAAACAACTGATGGAAGCGGATTGGTGCGCCCGTGGCTTGCAGGCAAGCTTCTACGTCCATCCAGTCATCATTGTTATTAAATATGCCCAGTGTCGCAAATGCCTGGCCGACATAAGCGGCATGTAGGGCGTCAACACCTTCGTTTTCACGTGGCAGGCCTGACAAATCCAGATCAGCGGCCAATACTGCCGCGCATTGATGACCTGCATCGCGCATGGCTTGCCATGTCGTATGATCGTCCTTGCCTATTGCTACCGGACTGGGGCCAGGTTTGGTATACCAGCAACGCTCACCTTCAAAAGGGCAAGTTGGCAACAGGGCACGTGCAACTGGGCGTATGGAGCAAACAAGATGCTGTTCCCAGGATGGGTGTTCAGCACTAGCCTGCGTCGCAACAAAATCAAGCAGGGCCTGCCCATCATTATCTGATTGCAGCGCATTGGCGATCCAGGCATGGGTCCGGTGGTGTTGAAGTTTTCTGGTTTTTGTATCGTCGCCGTCGATGAAGGCATACAGCAAACTGATGAGGCTGTCGGCATCATTGGCCAGCAGTGCCAGGCGATATGGATAGACGCTGCGATGATGGACGCTGGTAGCACAATAATCCGCCAGCGACTGGTCGGCAGTCCATTCACACAGACGCCATGCATGGCGCTGTGCCAGTGTTTTCAAGGCAGCTTCACTGCGGGCGCTGAGCAGCAAGAACACTGGCGCTCCGTTTGCAGGCGTCAATGTGGCACGAGCCGGGGCTTGTTCCAGTATTGCGTGGCAATTCGTGCCACCGATTGCAAAGGCACTGACAGCGGCCCTGCGCGGACCGTGATCCAGGGGCCAGGGTAAGAGCATTTGCGGGACGAAGAAAGGGCTGTTCTCAAAATCAATGGCAGGATTTGCCTGTTCGTAGTGCAGGTTGGGTGGCACCTGGCCAAAATGCAAGGCCATCGCAGCCTTGACGAAACTGGCGACACCTGCTGCTGTGTCCAGATGGCCCAGATTGGATTTGACTGAACCCAGGGCGCAATATTGGCTGGCATTGGTATGTTTGCGCCAGGCACGGGTCAGGGCTTCCACTTCTATAGGGTCGCCTAGAGGAGTGGCCGTGCCATGAGCTTCGACTAGGCCAATGCTGGCTGGGTCTACCTCTGCCATGACCAGGGCTTCGTTGATGACACGTGCCTGGCCTTCTGGAGATGGTGCGGTATAGCCTGCCTTGCCAGCGCCATCATTATTGACAGCAGAACCACGGACAATGGCCAGTATCGGGTCACCGTCAGCAAGAGCGCGCTCCAGTGATTTCAATAAAACCACGGCGACGCCATTGCCTATCGTGGTGCCACCTGCTTCTGCGTCAAACGGGCGGCAATGGCCATCCTTGGAAAAAATCATGCCTTCTCGGTGTACATAGCCAGACTCTTGCGGAAAACCTATACCAGCACCGCCCGCCAAGACCATATCGCATTCACCGCTGGCAATCTGTTCGCAAGCCACATGTATCGCCACCAACGAACTAGAACAAGCGGTCTGCACCGTCATGCTGGGGCCAGTCAACCCAAGCTTGTAGGATACGCGGGTGGCAAGATAATCCTTGTCGTTGCCTAGCAGGCGGGCGAAAGTGGATGGTGAGGCGATTTCTTCCATTTTGTCGAAAGAAGCTGCTGGGTAGCTGCTCATTTTGCATGCACCGATCACACCTATCTTTAACTCGTCGCCTTTGGCTGTAAGCGCATCGGGCGCATATCCTGCCATTTCCAACGCTTCCCATGCGCACATCAGGAAGAGTCTTTGCTGTGGGTCTATGGATTCAGCTTCATGGCGTGAATAACCGAAGAAGCCCCAATCAAAACGGTCTGCATGTGCCACCACCGCTGCGGCTGGCACATACGCGGGGCGTTGCAGCAGGGCAGGGTCAACACCGGCGGCAGCCAATTGTTCGGCATCGAAAAAGTCGATGAGTTCTTCACCATCTGCCAGTCTGCGCCAATATTCAAAAATATCATCTGCCCGTGGCATGCGGCAGCCAGCACCGATGATGGCGACGGGCATGCTGTCACCATAGTTTGGAATTGTCGTTGAATTGATTTGATCGTTTGTATTCATAAGTATCCTTAACTTCGATTCTCTATCTTTTTGCGATTTTTTTAATAATCAGGCTTTGGATTGCTGACCACGCCTACGGCGGCGGTCATTGTCCAGACGCTGGCGCTTACGGGCTTGTCCGCCATCAATATTGGAGATATCTTCCGTCACCAGTGACTGATCACGACTACGTAAATGGGCGGCAAGGGCGGCGATGCTGGTGTGCTGGAACACTTCGGTGATGCTGAGTACCCGTCCGGTATCCGCCTGCAATTGCTGGCGCAGTCGTATCAGGTCCAGCGAGGTTGCCCCCAACTCAAAGAAATTGGTCTGTGGCGCAAGCTCATCATGGCCGAGCAGTGCAGCAAGACGCCTGCTAACCGTGCGCAACAATTTGTCGTCGATGACAGGGCTGTCATCTGGCAGCGCTGGTGTCGAAATGTCGCTGAAGACTTCTGAAGCTGATGCATGCCAGCGATTCTCTGGCATGACGACTCTGTTTTGCCATGCATCACTGTTCTGTGCCAGATTCAATAGCAAGCCGTGATATGCCAGGAACATCTCATCGACCAAACCTTCTGGGAATAGTGCATCGACCGAGTCCCAGTTGAATACCATGGAACCATCGCGCTCAACGACCTGCTGGTCTATCCATACCTGTGGCGTTTGGCTGATGCCATAGACAAATTCGCCCAACCAGTCAAGTTCTGCCGCGCCATCATTGGCAACGCCGAGACCACTAGTAAACACCACGGGCATGGCAACCTGGTTCAGGCGGCGGTTGCGGCGTGCAGCTTCGCGCAATACTCGGACTGCCGATACCTGCATGTGTTCCAGATCAGCCCAGATCTGGCGCTGAATGGAAAACGCCCTTTCAGCAAAATTGGCAGTTACAGTAGCATCAAAGCCCAGCAGCACGAGTGAAGTGAAATCACCGACGAGTGCATCGATTTCTTCATGCACAGGTGGACGGTTGAAAAGAGTCAGGTTCAGGGTAAAGCGCGGTATAGCAGACCAGTTGGCAAGCACTTCGCCATAAGCGGCCAACAATACTGCATTGACAGTGACGCCATGCGCTGCCGCCTGGGCCTGCAAGGCTTGCGTGTCTTGCGGTGTCAGGCTCGCTTCACGGCGGGTGAAGTGAGGCGGCGACACATCTTCTGGCGCATATTGGGTCAGCGGCAAAGCCGGAGCAGGTGCCAGTGTACTAAGCTTGTCATGCCAATACGCCAATGAGCGCTGGTAAGACGGCAGCAATTCAATTTGCTGGCTCAGCATGACATAGTCGCGGAAACTTGCTGTCAGTGGTGGCAATTGCAAATGAGGATCGCGGGCGAATTGCGACCATTCTGCCAGCAGAGTACGCATGGAGCGTCCATCACATACCAGATTGTCGAGGCTAACGAACAAGCGCACGCGGGTGTCTGTCATTTGCGCGGCACGCACGGTAAACAAGGGCCAGCGTGCTGTGTCGAATACTTCATGCGACAGTTCCAGGCGCGTGATTTCCAGCCACTCGGATACTTCAGCGGCACTGGCAGCACGCAAATCATGGCTGGCAAGGCGGTAAGCTGGCAAATTCTGCAGCACCTGTTGCATGCCATCGACATTGATGACTGCGCGCAACATGTCATGCCGTGCCACTACCTGCTGCCAACCTCGTTCCAGATCAGCCAAACCAAGGTCTGCAACTTCAATTTCGGCATATAGATGCGTGGAGACGCCGCCTAGCTCGAAACTTTCATCACGTCCTATCCAGTAGGCTTGCTGAACATCGGTCAACGGGAAGGGCGCATAGCGTGCAGCTGCATCAGGTAGTAACGGTGGCAAGCTGTCTTCATACGGGTCTGCCTTTGCGACTCTTTCAGCAAATGCCGACAGACTGGAGGCATCGAACAGGTCTGACAAGGCTACATGCGCATTCATGCCATGGCGGACTCTTTCTATCAAGCGTACCGCGATAAGGCTATCGCCGCCCAGGTCGAAAAAGTCATCGTCACCATGGAGGTCTGCAACACCCAGCAATTCTTGCCATATCCTGACCAAGTCGTTTGCAGGCGCCATTGCATCATTGCCAGTTTGACGAATAGCGCGGCGGGTTGCCCCCATTTCAGGCCGTGGCAATTGCTGGCGCATGACTTTTCCCGTAGCAGACAATGGCAAGGTATCCAGCTCAAGAATAGTTTGCGGCACCATATATGTAGGTAACAAGGTCGCCAGATGTTCTACCAGACGACGCGGGGCAAAGCGCAACACCGTATCGGTTTGCCGCGCTGCAAGTAAGTGCATGCCAGCATTGCTGTATGTGCCGGATGCAGCGCCGGCGGCAAAGCCTGCTTGCACCAATTCATCCAGCCACGCATTCTCTGGCAAAAGTGCATTGCCGTTTAGCTTCCTACGGTCTTCAAACTGGGTATAGCCACCTTCGAGCATGGCGACCGTTGCCAGTTGGAAATCGCTATTACGGGTGATTTCTGGTGCCATCAACATGCCACCTGCATTTAGCAGCCTGCGCAGACGACGCAGCAAGACAGGGATATTGCGGCTACGGTGCAAGGCATTGAATGCAATCAGCAGATCGAATTCATATTCCGGCATACCCTGTGTCGCCGCTGCCCGTTCATGTTCAAATACGCGACAGTGGATAGTGTGCAAGGGACTGGCGGCTTGTGCGGCAAACGCCTGTTCAGCCTGCTCAACCAGGCTGCGCGCGGGGTCAGTCAGCGTATAGTCAATCGTGCAATCACTTAGCTGCGCAAGCAAATCACGTGCTGATGCACCACTGCGCGCGCCAATTTCCAGTATGCGCAAAGGTCGCCCCAGAAGCTGGGCCACACTGCGTATGGCAGCCGCCAGTGCAACTGTGCAAAGACCGGACAAAGGGTTCATGCGTGTCATTTGTTCTGGGGCCAGAGTGTCATCAGCACCATAAAACACTTCCAGTGCACTGGCCTGGCCGCGCAACACTTCCAACCTTTGAGTTGCACCTGACCGCAGACGTTGCAGGACAGCGCGTGATAAACCGAAGTCCAGTGCTTCTGGAACCAGGGTATTCCAGGCAGCTTCGCTGTCATACTGCGTATTAAGATCGAGGGTGTTTAACCAGCGTTGTGCCAGCACGACCAAGTCTGGTGCCGGTGCCAGCATCTGCAGTAAGTCTTCCTTGTCGCCAACAGTTGCGCCGGCTGCCAGCAAGGTATCGCGCATCATACATTGACCTATATGGTCCATCAGGCTCCAGAACTGCTCCAGTCTCTCGGTTTGTCGCGGATTAGATGTCTGTGCAAAAGTTTGACGACTAATATGCTCAACAGCATTCCAGCGTTCACTGTGCAAGACAGGGTTGCCAGGAAATGCATCGTACAGACTAGTATCGGTGATGTTTGGCACGACCCATGCGGCCAGACGCTTGTTGCCACGTGCCGGGCCGACAGCATCGGCAACTGCCTCACGTACACCGGGGTGACTCAAGAGCGCGCTTTCAATTTCACCCAACTCTATGCGGTTGCCCGCGATTTTGACTTGGAAGTCGCGCCTTCCCAAAAATTCCAGCGTACCATCGCCCCAGTAACGCGCCAGGTCGCCGGTGCGGTACAGGCGTTCACCATCTACAGGGTGGGTGATAAAACTGGCAGCGGTCTTGGCAGCATCATTTTCATAAGCCACAGCCAGGCCTGTGCCGCCTATATACAAGTCGCCGCTGACATGGTCTGGGCAATCGCGCAGACGTGTATCCAATACACGATAATGCTGGTTGGCCAGAGGATAGCCATAGGGAATAGAGTGCCATTGCGCCGGCAAGACATTTGGCACGATAAACCAGTTGGACCAGATCGATGCCTCGGTTGCACCGCCCATTGCCACCAGTCTTGCCTGTGGTGCCTGGGAGCGCAGCCGTGCGGGCAGTCCCAGTGCAATCCAGTCACCGCTCAAGAATACCTGGTGCAAACCAGCCAGTGATGCACCGGCAGCTTCCGCTTCATCAAGCAAGAGTTCAAGCAGGGCAGGGACCGAATTCCAGATGGTGACACGATGACGCAACAGCAAATCCAGCCAATGCGCTGGGTCGCGTGTGCCACTTGCTGCTGGCAACACCAGTGCTGCACCGGTAGCAAAAATACCGAACAGGTCATACACGGACAAATCGAAATACAACGAAGACAGTCCCAGCACCCGGTCAGTATTGCTGATATCAAAACGGCGGTTGATATCCAGCACAGTATTCACAGCTCCACGATGATCAATCAATACCCCTTTGGGGATGCCTGTTGAACCCGAGGTGTAGATGACATAAGCATGGTCTGTCACTGCACGTTCAATGTGCGGGAAGCTGGCGGGCCAGGCTTGAGTCGCAACCTGGCCGGCATCAAGCACTGTCACTTCGCGTCCGGCACACATTTCCTGCACGATGGGCAGGCAATCTGCCTGTGTCACTACCAGTTTTATATGGCTACCATCAAGTATTGCCTGCAAGCGTGCGGCGGGCACATCTGCGTCCACCGGCACATATACGCAGGCAGAAGCCAGGATACCCAGGCAGGCAGCTATCTGTTCTGGCCCCTTGCGCATGACGATGGCAATACGGTCGCTGCGTGTAGCGCCATGCCGCAACAAGCCATTTGTCAGACGCAGGGACCAGTCTGCCAGTTCTGCATAAGACCATTGTTGCTCATGGGCGATCATGGCTATGGCTTGCGGGCTGCGTTGCGCCTGCTCAAAGAATAGCTGATCAAGGCAACGTTCAGGCATGGCGGCGGTGCTGGCATTGACTTGGGCGCGTATCGCTTGCTGTGTTTGTGGCAGTAGTGCAGGCAACGCCTGTTGCCATGCCAGTGGTTGTGTGGCCAGTTTTTCTAGCAGGCCGTGGTAAGCATTGAACATGGCATCCAGTGTGCCTGGCTGGAACAGGGCATCGACAGCATCCCAGTTATAAATCAATGCGCCATTGAGTTCACATGCTTGATGATCCAGCCAGACTTGCGGGGTTTGGCTGATACCATAGACGACGTTGCCGAGTGCACTATCCGGTGCAGCACCCTTGGTTGGGTCATTCATGCCCAGTTGACTGGTGAAAACGACAGGCATGGCAATCGCGTCCTGCCGTTCTCGGCCACGGTTCCATTCACGCATGACATCGACGGCGCTGAAAGCCCGATGCTGCAAATGTTCAAGCACTGTGCCATTGACGGCAGCCGCGCGCTGGCCAAATGGCAAGGCCTCGCTGCAGTCGAGTGGCAGCAGGGTAACTGCCGTAAAATCACCAAGCAGACGCGGCACATCGGCATGCCACGGAAGGCGGTCAAAAATAGTCAGGTTAAGCGTGAATTGCGGTTCTGCACTCCAGGCTGCCAGCACTTCGGCAAAAACTGCGATCAGCAATGACGCTGGAGTACAACCGGCCTGGGCGGCCTGGTCGCGCAAGCTTTGCCATAGTGGTGCCGCCAGTTGCTGTTGTCTGCGCGAAAATGTCGGGCTGGTCTGGCGCAAGGCCTCAGTTCGCAAAGGCAGTTGTGGCGCTGGTGGCAGGGCAGGGATGCGTTCCAGCCAGAATGCTTTGGCAGATTCGCGCTCGGCACGGCGCTCGCTACTGTGTACGTATTTGGCCAGCACATAATCACGGAAGGAAATCTGAAATGGCAATAAACCGGCAAGTTGCATATCCCCTTTTGCCTGGTACAGTGCCGCCAGTTCTTCCCAGATGATCTGACCGCTGGTGGCATCGTTGATCAGCATGTCTATGCCAATGTGCAATCTGACGCTACCTTCAGGAAGTCGGCTAGCACGGAGGTCAAACAGGGGCCATTTCGCCGCATCCATCACTTGATGCGACATGATTTCACGCCATGCTGTGCAATGTGCATCAGCAGCGCTCTGATCGGCATCAGTCAGATCAGCTACCCGGAAGGCATAGCTAGGTACTGTAGGCAGCACTCGTTGTAGGCCATCTTCAGCAATGACCAGACGCAGTGCACTGTGGCGGGCAACAAGCATATTCCAGCAACGTTCCAGCAAGTCCAGGTCCAGCCCGTTTGGTGCGTCAGCTTCCAGGTAGGCATGACAAGCTACACCACCGAGTCCATAGTGGCTGTGACGACCTATCCAATATGCGTGTTGCAATTCAGTCAACTGGAAAGGCGAGTTTGCATTGGCGGGGTCGGCAATGATTTGTTCTGCTTCTTTCTGAGCACGACTCTCTGGTAGTTGTTTGCCAAGTTGTTCGATTAAATAGTCCGTCAGGCCTTGTGGCGTATTGCGTTCAAAAATGGCTTTCAGTTCACATTTGATACCCAGACTCGCTTCGCAACGGCGAGAGAAATCCATGACCAGTATTGAATCCATACCTAGTTTTAGCAGTTGAATATCTGGTGTCAGTTGTGCCGGTGGAATGCGCAAGGTGCGCGCAAGTTCTGCAATCACAAAGGCATGCGCAGCTGCCTGGCGTGCCTGTTCATCCAGCGCATGCAGGGCGCTGGGCGTATCTGCCGTTACGGAAACAGCGATTGCATTTGCCTGACTGGCACTCAGGCAACGCTTGAAAGTGTTGGCCGGGTTATACAGCGCATACAGGGGAACAAATTGTTGCCAGTCGACATCGACGGCGACGCAAGTGCCGTCATCTGTTTCATGCTCGCCGCCTAATAGTTCGTCCAGCGTGGCGAGATAACGGGCGGGTGCCAGCCTCCTTATGCCTGCTGCCCGCAATAATTGCAGCAAGTCTTCATCCACTTCCGACATGCCAGCACCGCCACCCCAGGGGCCCCAGGCAATTGCCAGGGAAGGCAAGCCCTGGTGGTGACGCATGCGCGCCAGTGCGTCCTGGTAGGCATTGGCAGCGCCATAAGGAATTTGCAAGCGCGAACCCCAGATGCCGGAAATGGAAGTGAAGCAGACAAAGTAATCCAGTGCACGCTTACACGTATGTTCATGCAATAGCCATGCACCTTGTATCTTGGCGCGGCTGACTGCCTGGTAATCCTCATTCGTGATCGTGGCCAGGTCATTGAAACGGCTGGTACCTGCACAATGGAAGACACCGGCAAGGCTGAAGCCGCTATCCTGCTCCATGCCAGTGATGTGGGCAAATACTCGCTCCATGTCATCTTCATCTGCCACGTCGGCATCAATATGAGTAATCTGTATGCCCTGGGCTTTCAATAAGGCAAGTCGTGCCTGCCAGCCCGAAGGTGCAGCGCGGCGTGCTAGCAACACCAGGTGACGTGCGCCACGGGTTGCGAGCCAGTCTGTAGCATGACGGCCCAGTGCACCGTAGGCACCGGCCACAAGATAGATGCCATCCTGTTTCAGCACTGGTGGCAGTGCCACTTTTGGCGATTGTGCAGCGACATGCTCAAGACGCGGGTGCAACCACAGTCCTTTACGCAAGGCTACGGCTTCTTCATGGCCAAATAAGGGGAGCAGGGCTGGTACGGCAGCTGCGAACGGCATCAGGCCAGCATCACTGTCCGCCAGTAGCCAGCGTGGACCTGGATATTCAAGTGCCAGCGCCCGTGCTGCGCCCCAAAGCGAGGCTTGCAAAGGATTGCCTGAAGTTCCTGCAATTGCCTGTCCTGAATTGGTTGGCAGCAGGATGCGTGGTTTCTTCTGAAGGTGTTGCAGTACCTTGACAAATTCAGTCAACTGCCAGCCTTGTTGATCAGCCAGTGTCACGTGCTCAGCCTGTGTATGCCAGCTATTGAGATAAATGACGACATCGCTGTCTCCTAGCTGTACTGCTGCCAGTGGCCATTCATCTGCCGTCAATGAGTAGGTAGTGGCACCATTGGCTTCCAATTCGGCAGCAAAGGCGGCAGTATGCGAAATATCGCCACCTAGCAGGAAATAACGCTGCGCATGTGTCTCATTTTTTGCCAGTGTGAAGTGTTCCCACTGTATGGCGTATAGGTCAACTGGCTTTGCTGCGGCGCGCTCTGGCTGCGGTTGCAGTTGCAACGGCAGACGTGGCGCATCATCGTCATAATCTAGCCAATAGCTTTGGCGTTCAAACGGGTAACGTGGCAAGCTACGAGGAGATGGCAGGCTGCCAGAGAATACATGGTCCCAGTCAAAATCCTGTCCGCTGATATACAGTGCAACGCAGGCATCGCCTATGGCGACAAGATCACTGCCACTACGGCGCAAGCTTGCCAGGCAATTGACAGCATGCGGCCATTGCTGCACAGCCTGATTACGCTGTGCCACGGCACTCAGAATCGCGTTCGGACCTATTTCCAAAAGAATGTCGCAGGCGCTGACGGCATTTTGCAAGGCCTGGTCAAAGCGTACTGGCTGGCGTGCGTGATTTGTCCAATAGGCTGCATCTGGTGCCTGCGTAAGCAATTCGCCTGTGAGGCTGGAACAGAGCGCAATGTGAGGTGCTTGCATCTCTTGCGCGGCACACTCGCTTTCCCATGCAGCTAGCATGGGATCAAGCAAGGGAGAATGGAAGGCATGAGATACCTGCAAGGAACGGGCATGTAGTTGCTGCGCAGTCAGCAAGGCTTGTACTGCTTCTATCGCTGCCGAAGAGCCAGAAAACACCACGTCCTGCGGGCCATTGTAGGCTGCGATAGCAATCTCGCTGGCATAGTCAGCATGCAATCCGGCCAGCACGGCAAGTGCCTGCTCTGGCGTTGCCCGCGCCGCCAGCATGGCACCACCAGCAGGTAGTGCTTGCATCAAAACGCCACGCTTGACGATCAGACGCGCGGCCTGCTCCAGTGTCAGTGCACCGGCGATGACCATGCCTGCGAATTCACCTATGGAGTGGCCGAGCACGATACTTGGCTGCACGCCAAAAGCCTGCCACATTTTCGCCAAGGCATAGCCAAGCGCAAACAGCGCAGGTTGAGCAAATGCGGTTTGTTGCAGGCGCACGTCGTATGCATCATCATGCATCAGGGTGATGACTGACATACCCAGATCAGTTGCGAGCGCTGCATCAACAGCATCCAGCGCCTGACGGAAATCACGCTGCTGCGCATACAGTTCACGTGCCATGCCACTATATTGTGAGCCTTGACCGGTGAACAGAAAGCCTATTCTTGGATTGCGCATTGCTTCTGTCGCTGTATATTCTGGTGCTGCCAGTTGTTGCAAGCCGTTAGCCAGTTCTTCGCGGTTGGATGCCAGCACAGCGGCACGCATGCCATGATGTTCACGCTGGCGTGCCATTCCACGGGCCATTGCAGGCAAGTCGTCATAGCCAGCCAAATTTCCTGCATAGCTGGAGGCCAGCATGCGCAATGATTCTGGTGAGCGCGCTGACAGCAGGAAAAGTTGCGGTGCAGTGATTTTTTCTGATGGTTTGGCGCTGGACATCAAAGGTGCCTGTTCCAGCAAGACATGGGCTATGGTTCCGGCGAAACCATATGAGGTCACTCCCGCGCGCCGCAAAACCTGGCGCTTGGGCCAGTTGATAGTTTGTTCAGGCACCCGCGCAGGAATCAGATCTAGGTTAATCAATGGATTGACTTCATGCAATTCAACCGCAGGTGGCAATTTTCCATGTTCGATGGCGAGTATGGTCTTTACCAGGCCTGCGGCACCGGCGGCAGCTTCCAGGTGACCAATATTGGTCTTGACTGACCCCAGCCATAAAGGGTCGTCAAGGTCTCGTCCGCGGAAAACATCAGCGACGGATTGATATTCAATCGGGTCACCCAGACGGGTGCCTGTGCCATGCAATTCTATGTAATCGATATCGGCGGGTGTCAGTCCGGCCTTTTTAAGCGCCAGAGTCAACAGGCGTTGCTGGGCAGCTCCATTCGGTGCTGACAGGCTGCTACCTGCGCCGTCCTGACGTACCGTCGTGTCGCGGATGACGGCACGTATGGCATCACCATCGGCAAGTGCATCGGACAAGCGTTTCAGTACCAGCACCACACATCCTTCGCCCCGCACATAACCGTCGGCGCGTGCATCCAGCGTCTTGCAACGTCCATCAGGGGCCAGCATGCCCGCCTTGTGCAATACCAGATCAACTTCAGGCAATAACTGCAATTTAACGCCAGCAGCGAGTGATAAACCAGATTCACGCGCCCGCAAGCTTTGTACTGCCAGATGCAAGGCACTATGTGAAGCCGAGCAGGCAGTATCTACTGCCATGGAAGGACCTTCCCAGCCAAAACTAAAAGACAGGCGGCCGCAGGCAGCAGCAAACGAAGTGCCTGTGCCCCAATAAGCATCGAAGTGCGATGGTTCTCCACTGATGAAAGGTAGGTGACCATAGTCACCTGTACCAATGCCAACAAACACACCAGTGTCGCTGCCGCGCAAGACAGAAGGGCGCTGACCTGCATCTTCCAGCGCATGCCAGGCCACTTCAAGTAGCAGGCGCTGCTGGGGATCTGTGTTCATTGCTTCACGCGGTGACATGCCAAAAAAAGCGGCGTCAAACTGATCTACCTGATTCAGGTAAGCACCGAAACCGGGTATATCTTCACGGGTGCGGAAACGTTCTGACGGCGCAGGGCGTATGGCACAGCCGCCTTGTTCCAGCATTTCCCAGAATGCTTCATCGCTGTTGGCATCTTGCCCATCCTGGCCAGGCAGGCGAAATGCCATGCCAATGACGGCGATGGCTTCTTTGTCTACCGAAGCGTGAGATGCTTTTTCTGTATCAATATCCGGAGCGGAAGAAACAGTAGACTTGTTATCGGTAGCGAGTGGCAAGCGTGCTTGAGTTATCACGGCAGTCTGCAGGTGCACTGCCAGTTCAGTCAGACTGGGGTGATCGAATATCACGTTGTCAGGCAATTTTATGCCGAGAGATTTTGCCGCGTTTGCGACCAGGCGCGCTGCCGACATAGAATCCAGGCCATAATTGAACAGGCTCGTGTCAGGATGTATTGTTCTTGCTGTGACCGTACCCAGTATGGCAGCAGCTTCGTTTGCCAGCCAGTTGCGCAAGTGCTGATGACGTTGCACCAATGACAGCGGGCGCAACTTATCCAGCAAACCTGTGTCACCAGATGTTTCTGATACTTGATGAGCTTTTATCACATGTTGATACAGGACTGGTAAGCTACCATCAAGATAAGACTGACGCACAGCAGCACGCCTTACCTTGCCACTGGTTGTGCGCGGCAAAGTGCCTTTGCGTATCAGTACGACTGCATGGCTGCTTAGTTGATGTTCTTCCGCTACTGCTGTTCGGATGGTGTTGATTATTTGCTGGTAGTCGACATCAGCCCGCTTCGTGACCTCCTGCACAATGACCAGGTGCTCTGTTTGTTCGTCACCCTGAGTGACTGAGAATGCCGCGCCGCTTTCCGGAACTGTGGCCTCATGACTGCGGCCACTGGTGACTTCTATATCGTTCGGATAATGGCACTGTCCGCGAAACAGCAGCATGTCCTTGAGTCGGCCGGTGACAAATAAATGCCCCTCATGCATGAAACCCATGTCACCAGTACGCAGGTAGGGCTTGCTGTCTTCTTCATTGATATTGATGCTAGCTATGCATGCCCCAAAGATATCGCGATTCAGTTCAGGTTTGTTCCAGTAACCGCCAGCAACGGCGGGGCCATTGATCCAGATTTCTCCAACCTGGTCTTCAGCCATTGCTGCATGGGTTTCGGGGTTGACGATGCGCACATCCTGGCCACCAAAATCATTGCCATTGCTGGTGTAGCGTCGCATGCCTGTGTCGGCATTTTCTTCGAGGGCTGGACTGACGACAGCATGCCCTCGTTCCAGTTTCGCTTTGTCCACATCAATGAAATATGGATCATGGTCGTCAACATGAGCCGTCACCAGTAAGGTCGCTTCCGCCAGACCATAAGCGGGTTTGATGGCTGTGCGGCGCAAGCCTTGCTCAGCAAATGTGGCATAAAAGCTTTTTATCTGAGTGGGCAATACAGGTTCGGCCGCAGGCATCAGGCAAGTTACAGATGCCAAGTCGATGGTAGCCAGTCTGTGTGGCGCTGTTTTAGCTTCATCAGCACACAGGCGCAAAGCGAATGAAGGGCATGGTAGAGCAGTGGCGCGCTCACGCGTTGCTAGTTCCAACCAGCGCAAAGGGTCGGCAGCAAAGGCCATCGGTGCCATATAGACAGCCCGGCCCCCATAGGCAAGCGGCAGCAATATGCCCATGATCAAACCCAGATCGTGGAACAGTGGCAACCAGCTGGCAATGACTGTATTACTGGCTGGACGGGTGTTGACTGCGGTCAGTCGTCCCAAAAATTCTAGATTGTGCAGCATGGGGCCGTGACGGTTGACTACCCCTTTAGGCTGACCAGTCGAACCTGAGGTGTACTGCAGGAAGGCCAGTGCCGTGCCATTCAGTGCGGGACGTTGCCAGATTTGCGAACTTTCTTCCTGTAAATCCTCCAGTTGCAGCAAACGCAAACCATGTTCATTGGCAAAAGCTTGCAGGTCGCTGCCACTTGCATCAGTAACTTGCTGGTTGCTGATGACCAGGGTTGGCCTGCAATCACGTGTAATGTCGCCCAGCTTTGGCAGCACGCGTCTAACTCTGGCAGCACCCGGTAAATTAACTGGCACACCAGTGACTCCGGCATAAAAACAGGCCAGCAAGGAGACTACATAATCTATGCCTGATGGAAAGAGGATCAGCGCACTGTCACCCGGATTTGTGCATTGCTGCAGGCTGGCGGCGCAACACTTTACGCGTTCTGACAAGGCAGAATAAGTCAGGCGCACATCATCATTGATATCTGTGCCTACCGCGCGCTGGCCTATAAAGCATAGGGCTTCGGCATCGGGCTGGTGCAGTGCATGATGTTCTATCCAGTCAACCAGAGTCGGGTGCTGGCTCAAAGAGATGGCAGGTGTATTGGTCATCGTTTTTCTCTATATCAGTTGGCATGGCGGAAACTGGCCCGGTTTGCTGGATTGCTTATGGCTTTTCCGCATTAGCATATGAATATCTTCTAAATGAGAATGATTATCAATTAAAAGTACCGATTACGATATTTTTTGCACCGATCACGGTAGTGCGCCGCGGAAATGCCGTAGATACTGCGGCCACTGATCAAAGAGGAGTGGAAATGAAGTTGAGTTATTTGCGTAGTGTTTTACTCGCCAGCGGTGCACTGGGTGCTAGCAGTTTGATGAGCGGGGCAATGGCGCAGCAGCGCGAAGATTATGTGTTGCCAGAACTGGTGGTTACTTCCACCAAACTTGACGCGACCGGGCTGACACCGGATGTTGCCAGTTCAGTTGCCACTGCAGCGCGCCTTAATGCCGCTGGTATCGTGCGTACCGATGAGCTGGGCAAAATGTTTCCTGAGCTGACAGTTATGCCGCGCAGTACCCGGGTTTACTCGCTTTTCGGCATGCGTGGAGCTCCCTCCATTGATTTTTATAATCCTGCGGTAACCGTCTATGTCGATGGCATACCCCAAGATATGTCTTATTTTAGCCAGCCCCTGGCTGGTGTAGCGCAAATTGAATTATTAAAAGGGCCACAAGGCAGCCTGTATGGACGTTCTGCACAGGCTGGCGTCATCAATATTGTCACCAGCAAACCGAACAACAACAGCAAAGCAAATTTGACTCTGGATCTCAGCAATATGACACGCAGACTTGATGTCATGGCCAGTGGTGCCTTGATCAAAGACAGTCTGTATGGTGACATCAATGTTTATGCCGACGAATATCCAGGTCGCTTACGTGCCAATGGTGCTGCTAAAGTTGCTGATGATTTGGGTTCTAGCCGCGAAGTTTTGGGACGGGCGCGTTTGCGCTGGGCACCAACGGGTGGCAATCTTGATGCCTTGCTGACATTGAGCCGCGATCGCTACAGCGCACATGATGAGTACTTCCAGTCTTTCCCATTGAAAGACCGTCGGGCGATCGCTAGCACGCCATTTGATTTTGCCGAACCAATGCTGACCCGCACGGTCAGCCAGGTTGGGCTTGTTGTCGACTATTTCATGCATGACTGGAAGCTGACATCCAGTAGTTCTTATCAGGACAGGAAATTCGATCGCGTCATCACCACAGGTAATGCTGACCCGGAAAATCAGAAGACCTATTACCAAGAATTGCGCCTTGCGACCAGCGGTGGGAAACGCGCTGTAGATGGGGTGTTTGGTCTGTATTATGAAAAGCAGGATTTTGAACGCCTACGTGGTGTGGCAGTGGCAACAGTGCCTGCCTTCCTGTTCCCGGGTCCAAGTAAAAGTGCAACGACCATCACATCCACGGCGATCTTTGGTGAAGCAGTCTGGCATATTAATGAACGCCTGGATTTGACGGGTGGCTTGCGTTACAGCGTAGATAAAGCAGAGATTGATTTTAGACGCACAGGTCCTGCGGGCCTGTCTTTTGTGGCGGACAAGCGCTTCAGTCATATCAGTCCCAAGCTGGCACTGGGTTATCAATTAACGCCTGAATGGCGTGTATATGGCTTGATTAGCGAAGGCTACAAAGCTGGAGGTTATAACCGTGTTGCAGAAAACACAGTGGGTGGCATTCCTTACGAGGCAGAAACCATACGAAACCTGGAAGCAGGTTTCAAGGCTGACCTGATGGGCCATCGTTTGCAACTGGATGGCACGATTTTTCATAGCAATACCCGCGACTTGCAGGCACCAGTGCAATCTGGTCCATTCCAGATGCTGACCAATGTCGGTGATGCCAAAACCAATGGTCTGGAAATCAATGCCGCCTTCGCTGCCACACCAGACTTCAGTGTGCGAGGTGGTGCCAGTTGGACGCATAGCACCATAGAAAACTTCCACGCGCCAGTTGGCAACGTAGATTTGAATGGCAAACGTGTGCCCTATGTTGCTCCCGTCAGTTTGCGGGCAGGCATGGAATATCGCTTCCAGTTGGCTGGTGCAGGCACGCTGCGCTGGAACACCGGTCTGACTTATTCAGGCGACCTGTGGTTCGATACCGCCAATACCCTGCGTCAGCCGACTTATACACTTATTGATACTTCGCTTAACTGGGAAATCAACAAGCGGCTTAACCTTACTGCCTATGTCGACAATGCTGGTGACCGTATCGTTCCTAACTATGCGTTTTCGTTCGGCCCTCTCGGCAATTTTGGACAATACAATCGTGGGCGCACGGTTGGCTTACGCCTACAAGCGCAATTATGATGAAAAAAATTGGCGCACCTATGGCTGCGGGCAGCCTGCTTACTGTACTGGGTGCTTTGTATGCTACCCAGGGATTGTTGAGTGGGCTGGTGCATGAAGGTTTGCCCGTGCTCTTGCGGGCGCGTGGCATAGGCCTGGACAAGATAGGTTTGCTGTCGCTGTTGTTTTTGCCGAGTGCCTTGAAATTTTTATGGGCCTCACGCATAGACCGCATGACAGGTGGTCAGCCTGAACAAAGCTTGCGCTGGGCAAGTAATTTTCAGCTATTCCTGCTGTTTGGTGTGCTGGTGTTGACTTTGCTACCGCTAGAATCCGCGCTGTCAGGCATCATGCTTTTGTTGCTGGTGTTGATGGTGGCATCGGTGACACAAGATATAGTCACCGACGGCATGGCAGTGCAAGCATTGGCTGTTACCCAGCGCAGCCTGGGCAATAGCATGCAAATTGGTGGCAGCTATCTTGGCTATATCCTGGGTGGTGGTGTGCTGGTGACTGTGGTTGGCTACGTTGGTTGGGAAACCGGAATACGCTGTCTTGCTGCACTAGTTGCTTTATGCGGTTTGCCCGCACTATGGCTACGCAGACGACGTATATCACCAGCGGCACCTGTCATTAAGACTACGCCCAGCCTTAGAGCAGCCTGGCGCCGCCCCACTATACGCTGGGGAATGGCAACCATCATCAGTTGCCAGGCGTCTTTGCGGTGGTTCAGTACCATCATGCTGACTTATCTGGTGGACCGTGGCTTTGCGGTGGTCGAGATCGGCATCTTGTCCGGTGTAGGTGTGGCTATCGCTGGTGTGGTCGGTGCCTTGCTCGGTGGCTTGCTGCTCAAACGTTATCAACGGCTCAGTATGTTGAAGGCCAGCCTGGTAGCATATTTGGCGCTGCAGCTTGTCTACCTGCTTATCGAAAGTCAGGCATGGCATACGAAACCCTTGCTGGCTGGCGTGTTTCTGCTGTTTTGTACGACGATGTCGCTAGGTTTCGTGGTCTTGTACACAATTATGATGGACTGGGCATCACCAGCGCAGGCCGGTACTGATTATTCTTTGCTGCAATGTACCGACGCATTTTGTGCATTGGTATTCGGTCTGAGTGCTGGCTGGGTCACTTCCAGACTGGGCTATGGTGCGACTTTCATCATCACCAGTGGTCTGGCATTTGCGGGTTTACTGCTGGCCCCTCGTCTATATGCTAGAGCCTTAACCAATGGAGAAGCTGAGGTAGTAGCAGAAGATCCGGTACTGTCGGCTCTGGCAGAGGTCAGGTCATGACGGAGGTCAAATTGCAAGTACAAGAAGCGGCGGGCTTGACTCGTCTTGTATATGCACGCCTGAACGACCTAGTGACGGCACTGGATGCTGGGCAGCGTTTTGAATTCATGAATCGCGGCTATGCGGAAGCGGGAAGCAAACAGTCTGCAGGAGATATGCAGGAACGCCTGTTGTGGGAGATTATCGGTGACACGGCTCTGGATGGTTGTCATATTCTTGATGCGGGCTGTGGTCGTGGCGGCACGCTGGCGGCTATTGCACGCAAACAGACATCTGCCAGTTTGACTGGCATTGATTTGTCACCTGAACAGATCGATGCCTGCCGCAGCCGTTTTGGGAGATTGAAAGTACGCTGGCAGGTAGCTGATGCAGCCAACTTGCCTCAGGTGGCTGGCAGTCAGGATGTGATACTGGCTATTGAGTTGCTCAAGGAATTGCATACACCATCTGCATTCGTGCTTAGTGCAGCGCGCTTACTGAAGACGGGCGGCTGTCTGTTGATTGCAGATTTGCTCAACGAGGATGCTTGGAAAACGTTGAGCAGGCAACTTCTTGAAGGTGGTTTCAGGCTGGATTCCTGTCGTGATCTTAGCGCAGGCGTATTGGCTGCTGCCAACGTCAGACAGATGCAGTATCAAGAAAATGGTGGTAATGGCGATGCCGCCACCAATGAAGAAAATTTTCTAAGAACCGTACTCAGTGAAGAGCTCGCAGCGCAGCAGACAGCACTGGCAACGGCCAGTTTGCGCTATAAGGCTCTGCGTCTTATCCGTGATGGCAGACCAGTCAATGAAAGCCTGCCACATTGGCAGCTTCCCGTGCCAACAGCAATCGCCCGGGTAACAGAAACATCTGCTTTTGCTGCACCAGCAGCCGTTGGCGAGGTTTTTCCTTATGGTATGCCTTGCGATGCTACGCGTTTGCCTGTCTTTGCTTTTCCTTTCGCGGGTGGTGGTGCCTCGGTTTTTCGAGGCTGGCATCAAACGCTGGCGAACGACATGCAATTTTGCCCAGTACAGTTGCCTGGCCGCGAAGGATTTATGATGGAAAGTCCTTTGCAATCAATGGACCAGTGGGTAGCTTGGGTCATGACACAAATTCGGCCACAACTTGATGCCATGGGCGATGAGCGTCCATTTGCTTTGTTCGGCCATTGTCTAGGTGGCCTGCTGGCATACGAGCTGGCACTGGCTTTGACCGAGGCTGGCAGGCCACCAGCAGCCCTATGGTTGACCGCAACCAATCCGCCGCATCTGCCATTGTCATCCATGCTGATCAATTTATTGCAGATCGCTCCTTTCGATCATGCTGACTTGGCAATTGTACTCAAGGTGTTGGGCGGTACGCCGCCAGATGTGCTGGCAGCACCAGCCATGATGCGCGCGGTGCAAAAGACCATGCAGGCGGATTTCGCCGTCGGCGCGCGCTACCAGCGTTTTGAGAAGCGACGTCTACCTTGCCCTGTACATACCATAGCAGGTACGCGTGACAAACTTGTCACACCAGCGCATATGCGGGGTTGGCAAACCTACAGCGCGACACCTGTTGCAGGCATGAGCATAGACGCCGAACATTTTTTTCTGCGCGGGTCTCGTACAGAAGTGCAGGCCATGCTACGCACGCAAGCTGCGGCAATAACAGGGAAAGCAGGAAATATCGTATGAGTAGTAAAAGTATCTTGATATCCGGTGCAGGTATTGGTGGCCTTTGTGCAGCATGGTGGCTAAGTCGCAGCGGCTATGCAGTCACTATTGTTGAACAGGCAGCTACTTTGCGCGATGAAGGTTATATGCTCAGTGTGTCTGGTGCAGGCATGCGGGTGATGGGGGAGATGGGCTTGCTGGTGCAACTCCGCCAGGCAGGATTGTCCATGGACCGTCATCTCTACCTGGATGTTCGCGGGAACACCATCATGCAATTTAATCACGGCAAGCTGATGGCGCAACTCGACCATCAAACGGTTTTGCGCAATGATCTTGCCAACATCTTGCATCAAAGCCTGAACGATACAGCGAACTTGCAATTGGGGACAAGAATTTCCTCTCTACAGCAAGATGAGCAGGGTGTAGATGTACGGCTCAGCAACGGTCAAGCCGGACGCTTTGACTATGTGATTGGCGCTGATGGTTTTCGTTCAACGACGCGGCGGCTGGCATTTGGACCAGATACGGAATTTTGCCAGCATCTGGGCATGCATGCAGCAGCTTACTGGATGGATGCTGGCACGCAATTGGAAGAAGATATGGTTGCCATTGCCGAGCCACGCCGCATGAGCATGTACTACCGGCTTGGCAGCAAAGGCATCACAGCGTTGCACATCTGGAAATCCGATCTGGACACCGCAGCGACGCAAGAGGCTCGCAAAGATCAGTTGTTAGCTCAATTTGCTGGCAGTCATGCCCGTGTTACAGATGCTATTACCAATTTACCTGCTACACGCTCCATCTACATGGATGCGCTGATGCAGGTGCACATGTCTGAATGGAGTCGTGGCAGGGTGGTCTTGCTGGGAGACGCTGCACATTGCCTGAGTTTGGCAAACGGGCAGGGTGCCAGCATGGCACTGGCAGGGGCTTGCTGCCTGGCGCAAGAATTGGCGGCAGATTCCAGTCCGGCGGCCTTGCAGCGCTACCAACAACGTATGTCACCCGGCTTACATGCTTTGCAAGTCCGTGGGCGCAAGGCAGCCAGCTTGTATTTGCCTGACAGTGCATGGTCTTTCCGGATGCGCAACTGGATCATGGGCGCCATGCCCAAGTCCATGCTGCTCAATTATTTTCTCAAAAGTGCGCGAGAAGAAATTCACCTGGCAGACCATATTCAACTACGACAGCTAAGCAAGCAGGCAGCATAATGAGCGACCAAGCAAATACTATGGCTAACCGAAAACGCGGTGTGTGGGCGCTGTTGGAATTGGCAGGTGCCCGCAAGGCCAGCCTGATCTGGGCTGGCATATTCAGTGCTCTCAGCAGTGTGTTGTCGTTGGCACCGTTACTTGTCATTTATCTGGTGCTATTGCGATTGGTACATAATGAGCAAGACAATGCCCTTGCCGGACTTTGGACCGTACTGTGCTGGGGGGCGCTGGCAATGGGCATGCGCTGGTTGCTGCAAGTCAGTGGCGGGATACTGGCGCATCTGGCGGCTTTTAATGTCTTGTTTGACCTGCGCCTGGCAGTAGCAAACAAACTCAGGCGCGTGCCCATGGGCTGGATCACGGCACGCAGCGCAGAATCCACCAACAAAGTATTGCGTGATGACGTGGACAGACTGGAACTATTCATTGCCCACCATCTTAATGACAGCGTTGCTGCCTTGACCTTGCCTCTGATCAGCGCCATTGTCCTGTTTTATCTGGACTGGCGCATGGCCCTGGTGACCCTGGCGACTGTGCCATTTGCAGTCGTCGTGCAGCTGCTGCTATGGAAAAAAGTACCGGAAGTCATGCGTGAATACAACGAAGTCAATGCTCGCCTGGCCAGCCAGGTAGTGCAATATGTGCAAGGCATTGCCGTCATCAAGACCTACTATCGTGGTGCAGAGAGCACCAGCAGTGCAGTTGCCTTGCATCAGGTGGTTGCCGCCTATTTTGATGTCATCGTACGCATGGTGAAACTGACAGTACCTGCCTGGTCAGCCTTTACCGTGGTGATTGGTGCCAATATGTTATGCATATTGCCGTTTGGTGGCTATTGGTATTTACAGGGTAGTTTGTCGCTGGAACTGTTTGTTCTTTGTCTGTTGCTTGGCTTGGGTATCACCCGACCGCTATTTCAACTGGCATTTTTTGGCAGCCTGATGCGCCTGATACAAGATGGCTATGGCCGGATACAGGACTTGATGGAAGCGCCTGAACTGCCAGACGCCACAGGTACCCTGGTACCAGACGACAACAGCGTAGAATTTGCCCATGTTGGCTTCGCTTATGGTGATGTGAATGTCTTGCAAGACGTCAGTTTCAAGATGGCAGCAGGCAGTTTGACTGCTATCGTTGGCCCCAGCGGCGCTGGAAAAACGACGTTGGCACAATTGCTCGTTCGCTTTTGGGATGTGCAACAAGGTGCTGTCAAGATTGGTGGCATAGATGTGCGTGAACTGCCTCTGGAAAACATGCACGCCCAGATCGCTTACGTAATGCAGGATGTCTTCCTGTTCGACGACACGGTGCTGGAAAATATACGCCTTGGCCGTGAAGATATCAGCGAAGCTCAGGTAATTGCAGCGGCAACTGCGGCGCAGGCACACGATTTCATTAGCCGCTTGCCGCAAGGCTATCAAACCGTATTGGGCGAGCGCGGTGCGCGATTGTCTGGTGGCGAAAAACAGCGACTGTCTATCGCCAGGGCATTGGTTAAGGACGCGCCTGTGATTGTCCTTGATGAAGCCACAGCATTCTCTGACCCCAACAACGAAGCACAGTTATTGCAAGCCCTGGGTGTACTGACACGTGACAAAACCGTCATGGTCATCGCCCATCGCTTGTCTACGATTATTGACGCTGACCAGATTGTGGTGCTGGATGCAGGCCGTGTCATCGCTTGTGGCAGGCATACAAAATTGCTTGAGGACTGTGTTTTGTACCGCCAGCTATGGCAATTGCAAAGCGATAGTGCTAGCTGGAAAATAAAGGCTGTATCAGGCCATGAACAACTTGCCTTGGCACATAATGCTGTAAAAGGAGCAGCATAATGCAGATGATATTTGGATTAATGCGCATTGTTAAAGGTGATACATCAGTCAATAATACTGGTCGCTTCCGTCGCAGCATCGTCTGGCGAGTGGCAGAATCACTGTTTGCCACTGTTCCCTATGTAGTCCTGTTTGCCGCGTTGAATGCCATGTTCGGTGGCTATTTCAATATGGCGCTTTTGATCAAGTTGATGCTGATACTGGTCGCCAGCCTGCTGCTGCAGTTAGTGTGCAGTGTCGCATCCAATGTGGACGGCTTTATTGGTGGTACTGGCATGATGTGTGACTTGCGTCTGCAAATTGCCGGGCATCTGCGTCGCTTGCCACTGGGGTTTTATGCACGTCGCCAGACTGGTGAATTGACGGCAGTCATGACAGAAAACCTGCTGCATATAGAAGAAGCCTTCACCCATCTGGCTGGTGAATTGTGCGGCAGATTGGCTATTGCCGGGCTGACGGGGGGATTGCTGCTCTTTATAGATTGGCGTTTGGGCTTGTTGACCATGGCGAGTGTCGCAGCAGGCTTATTACTGTTCCATCTGGTCAAGGAGACAGCAAGCATGGTCAGCCGTGCCAAAGTCTCACAAAAAGCGACAACCAATAGCCGCTTGCTCGAGTTCGTGCAAGGCATCAAGGTAATCCGTGCTTTTGGTTTGTCAGCACGAGGCTATGACAAGGTATGGAGTGCGCTGCAAAACCTGCGCGCACTGTCAATACGCGTGGAAATCATCGCAGGCATTGCCGCAATCGGTTTTTCTATCTTACTGGAAGTCGGTTTTTTACTGGTATTGGCACGCGCTTTCCAACTGAACCTGGATGGCAAACTGGCACATGCCACACTTGTCGTATTCCTGGTCATGAGTCATCGCTTTTATGCCATGATGAACGAGTCTGCCTTGTTGACCGCGCAACTGGCATTTTATGGAAAAAGCTTTGAGAGAATAGCTGCTTTGCTCAACGAAAAAAGCCTGTCTGAGCCTAATTTGGCTATCGTGCCTGACCGCCACGATATAGAATTCTGCAATGTCAGCTACAGTGCCGAAGCTGGTGCGCAGACCTTGAGAGATATCTCATTCAGTGCTCAGCCAGGCACAGTGACTGCCCTGGTAGGCCCCAGCGGTGCTGGTAAGACGACTATCGTACATTTGCTGGCCCGTTTTCATGATGTGGCAAGCGGAAAAATCCTCATCGGAGGTGTCGATATTCGTCATATGCGCCAGGATGCACTCATGGACATGCTGGCCATCGTACTGCAGGAAAGTTACCTCTTTAACGACACCATAGAAAATAATTTACGCATAGCCAGGCCAGATGCGACTCAGGAAGAGCTGGTCGCTGCCGCTCGCGCGGCCTGCTGCCATGACTTTATAACAGCACTGCCGCTATCCTATCAGACCATGGTTGGCGAGGGTGGTAGTAACCTGTCTGGTGGCGAAAGACAACGTATCTCAATTGCACGCGCCATTTTGAAGGATGCCCCCATTATTCTGCTGGATGAAGCCACTGCATCCATAGATGCCGGCAATGAACACGCAATACGGCAAGCCATGGCGGCACTGGTACGTGGCAAGACTGTGCTGATGATTGCGCACCGCTTGCAGACCATCGCTGACGCCGATCAGATACTCGTGCTGGACCAGGGCAAACTGGTAGAGCAAGGGCAGCATACTGGTTTGATGCAGCATGCTGGCTTGTACTCACGCTTCTGGGAGCAGCAGGAAAGTTGTCGCCACTGGCGTTTTCGTCAGGCGATCTGAATCTAGCAACTCTAAAAAGGTGTTTTCAGTTGAGAGAATTCACGTGGCGACATGCCAAAATGTCGCCGGAATAGTTTGGAGAAATGGCTGGGATTAGCATAGCCTGTTTGCATCACAACTTCAGTGATGCTGAGTTCTGTACAACTGAGCAAATGCGCGGCAGCCTGCATGCGTTTTTCTTGCAAATAGGCATGTACCGAATTTCCAAACAGGGCCTTGAAACCTTCCTTCAGCTTGCGCTCATTCAGGTTAGAAGCATGGGCAAGTTCTGCCAATGACCAATTGTGATCCAGTCTTGCCAGCATACATTCACGCGCGCGATCCAGTTTTTTATGGTCCCGCTTTTGCATGGCAAGTTTGTCCTGGCTTCGTGGAGTGGCCAGGATGGATAACAAGGCTTCCACCATCAACGACAATAATTCCAGTGCCTTGCTATGCAAGAAAAGCTGTTGAGTTCCTTCAGGTGTGCGCTGACGAAAAATTTGCTCGGCAATCGCCCTAATTGCTGCTGAGGCAGGGAACTGATAGAGAAAGCTGTCTTCACCAGCTGGACGCAAGCTTGCATTAGCTGCAAGCTGCTGCAACATGGTCTGGATTTGCATGCCTCTTATTTGCTCCAGTGTTTGCGCTGTAAAATGTATCTCGATAGCGCGCAGACGCTGATGTCCAGGTAGGTTGGTTTCCGAACAGCTATTGCTGGGTGAGGCAAACAGCAAAGCCTGATCTGGTGCGAAATGGATGCGCGAACGGTCAGCCAGTATGGATTCGCCGCTGCCTTCCAGAAATACACAAAGAGCCAGGCAGGGTGGTGATTCTGATTTGACGCTACGATACTGCTGCGGTGTGTAATCAATATGGGAAATCTTGACCCCGGGGCCAGTACTGATCTGTAGACGGGTTTCTTCAAACTGTGTTGACATCGGTCGCAAACCGTTCATAAACGCTCACTACAAAGTACGGTTGAACAAATGTAGCCTGTAGTAGATATCGAGATACGGGAATGTCATGCAGGCAACAAGTTTATTCTAAATGAGAATCACTATCATTGCCAAGTGTTTTTTATTGTCTTTTTGCGTATTCCGGGAGAACAGTCGCAAGTGTAATCAAGGTCATGAATAGATCTTCGTGAAGTTCAGCATACCCGGCGATGATAATGCGTATGCGGCATTTTCCCATGTGCAACCAGGCTTTGATGGCTTCTGAATCGTTACTTGCCGTAATCCATGGCGTCAACGTTGCCCGGTTGATGCCTGATGTTCCGTCGAGGGTGGACGCGGGGGCATTTTCCAGTTTGCTTAGGGCAAAGAAGGGCTCGGGAGTAGCGGATTTGTCGATGTCAGGCATAGGTTTGGTCAATTCGTTTGCTCGGCCATAAAGTGGGTCTCAGTCACGATGCACCGCCATGTTTCTCCTGCCAGGCCGCAAACTCCAGAGGTCTGAGACCAAAACGAACAGCATTGCCGGCATGCAGGGTTTTGAATTCTGCCAGCGCCAGTTCGGTAAAATGATCCTTGTCCGCTTCTGCAACCTGAGCAGGTATTTTTGCACGTACGACGATTTCTGTGGCAAATGCATCGCTGCGAACGATGGCGGCAACAAGCTCTGCCAACGCTTGGCGGTAGCGCAGGCGAAAGATATCTGGTGGAACCAGGTTTTGTTTCACGGCGACATATTGCTGACAGGAACGTTCATATGCCCATACAAAAACATCGAGCAAAAGGTCGATGCGATTAAGTTCATACACCCCAAGCATGGCATCGACATAGGCTTGCTGCGGCACATCGATAAAGGACAGAGGACACAGGTTGTGGCGGATGAAAGGAATATTGGCTGCCAGCCTTGAGACTCGTTTATTAACGTCTTCAAAGGGCTGCAGATAGGGTAGGTGGACCATCAGGAAAAATGCTTGCTCGAACGGATCTTGTATCTCCGCAGCCATCTTGATGACGATGCCAAATAATTCTTCCAGTCGCTGCGGCAAGGCGACAGGCAAATACACGCTGCCGCCTATTTCTACGGCGCGGCTACGGATACGGCCGCAAGCCGAAGGATCAGCCATTAATCCATCCGACAAGAAAGCATGCAAGGCAATAATCGTGTCCGTATTGAGTTGTGCATGCTCTGGATTGCACACCAGATATTCGATGGCCTCTTTGTGGTTCAGGATCATCTGAGTTTCAAATGCATTCTTACCTTCGGCGGCCTGGCCGAATTCGATCAGCCGTTCTGTATCGAGACGGCTGTAGGTGTTCCCTTCGAGTTGTGAAGAGGCCCATGACAGATCGATTAGCAAGCGATTCAGCACGTCACGGGCGAAAGTGCCAGCGGGGGCCTGTTCAGCTGGTGAACGTCCCAGCTTGTGTAGTTGTTCGCGCAGGCCCAGGGGGACGTAAGCTGTCAGGTTGGGGTGGTACTGTTCAAGAAATTCAAGTTTGTAGCCAACCGGTGTACGTAAGTGACGCGACTGACGCACGAAGGCTTTAATCTTTTCGCTTTCTGGAGAAGTGGGTACATACATCTCTGAAGATGCCTTGCCTGCCGTCGTGACCTGGTTGTCGTTTGATGCTTCTGGCACCATTTGGCGGCGCATATAGCGTAGTGCACGACTTCCACCGCTAGATTGGATGCGGCCTTGGTCTATGAGGAGAGCTAGCCTGCGCTGTAAGGTGCGGCGTGGAATTTGATCACTGAGGGCTTGTAAGAGGGCGTCCATGCCAATACCGTCGTCATGCAAGGAAATCAGCTCAACCAGGTGATCTAACTCTTGGGGGAGGGTGGGTTTTGGCATTTTGGGGTTGGCATAGTGCTGTTCATGCCATTATCGCGCCAAATAAAGTGGCGCGTAAATGAATTTGTGCCATTTTATGTGCCAGATTGGTGGCGCGAGATACTAAGGTCGCATACTTCTTAACTTGAAGATAACTGCAAGAAGTTCAGACGTTTACCATGATGGTAAAGTATTGCTCAAAGTGGAGCAAATTACCATCATGTCAATTTGGTCTCCCGTGATCGAGCATGCCCTCAATAACGTGCTCGTATATTCTAGCTGCGTAGCCCAACGCGATCCCACTCCCGCTCCTTTTTGAGGAAACTAAGCCGGTGATGCCATCTTGGTAATAGAGTCAAAATTCACAGTAAGGTAGCTTTTGACTTTTTGAACTTGTACTTAAAACAGGTCTGGTTCAGGTTTTGGAGCCAACTGTATATCCAGGAATTCAAGCTTCGCGAGAAGCTCATCAAAGGTGACGATGTCTACGTCCTTACACGCGTTTCGGAACACTTCAAAGCTACGCAATTTGATTGGATCTGTGGGCAAGCAACCAGCTACAACCACGCATTTAACCACGTCAGCCTTGGACAAGCGTAAGCTCGGGTCATCATTTACATGAACCATCCAGCGTTGCTTAAGCTCACTCTGCTGAAATAGTACTTGAGTAACGGCGCTAGAGAGCTCAGAGTTTGGCCCAAAGATATCCTGCCCACGGTAGGCCGTACCCTGCAATAAGACTGTTTCGGGTGTTTTGATTTCAACAATGGCGAGTGCCTGACCACATTCCCTGAACAAGAAATCGCCAATCTGAGCACCAGCACCAGTCAAGGTGGAGCCCTTCGCGTGAAATTGTGTATGAGCCAACTCGACGGGACGTGCAAAAGCCATGCTAAGTACGAATTTGTTATTCTCAAAGAATGTTTGCCAGTACCGCTCTGAGAGCTTACTGGCGAGTTTCGCCTTGAAATCTACAATCATCTTTGCGAGCGTTACCCGTTCTATCTCGGCATGCAGAATCATTAACTCTTGTGGGGCTTCGGTAATTAATTCCCCGAGATGCTCACGGACTGCTTGAACGTTGGAGCGACGTTCGACACGTTTACGTGCCGCCGCCTGCTTGCTCCCCTCAAGTCGAACTTCGACCAAGGGAGGATTCGCTCGCACTATTCGTTGGAACCTTTCGGGATCTAGTCTTGTGAGCAAGTCGTCGTGCACAATGCTTTGTTTCGTTTGACGGATAAGCTTACGACCTTTCGTCTTGACCCGATTGAAGGCGCGACGTAGATCATCGACGTCCTGAGTGCTAATGGAAACTACTCCTTCTTTAGCATGCATTTCTGGGGATTGGCTTATCACTAGGACATCCACGTCCTGGATCCGTGTTAAGCCTTGCCAGACAGCCTCCAGATCCTTGTTTAGACCTAAGCCATTGTTGGTAGAATCAAAGAGGCCCCATGCCAATCGCAAATCAATCTGCGATGCCGCAACTTCAGCGTCCTCCGCCAACTCTTTGTCGTTGTCATCGACATAGATGACCGTAGTAAACCTCCCGTTCTTTGGAGTCAAATAGCGCAGAGCATGTGGATTTACGTGGATCGGTCGCATGATGATACTGTTCGGAAATATGGTAGCTAATAAGGGCCACTCCTCTTCGGGCATTGCATGCCAAATCCTCGCGTGATTGTTGATAAGCTTGTAAGTTCGAAGGAAGAGTTTTTGTGCAGACTCTCCACCCTCTGTCGCTGCTTCCAAGCGAAAGTGTGCTCTCAGCACGTCGTCATCATTAAATGGCTGTGGCGTGATCGTAACTCCTCCTGTCCCGTTTTCCATCTGCAAATCCTCTGTCATGGTCATTATCTATGACTGGCTTACGCCGGTCTTCAAAAAGTAAGGAGACCCTCGGTGCATGGGGGACGTGTGACTTCCCCCTGATTATGTTGCTCTTTCAATGCAGCACTTCTTGAACTTCTTCCCACTGCCGCACGGGCATTGCTCGTTCCGTCCAACATGCTTCCCGGTTGCAGCTACATTTTTCAGCCGTTTCTCGCGCAGGAGTTCAGCCATCTCCACAAGTTTCGGTCGCTCGATGAATGAGATGTCGGACTGTCGGATCACTTTCCAGTCGGCGGTGTTGAGTTTCCCATCGAAGTCGAATGCAAGTTCCAAGAGGTGTCTGTCGGTTTCTCCGTGGAGTAGCATAATCGCTTTAACGTGCTTCTGGAACTCGTTGGATGCTGTTGTTCCCCATCGCTCGCTCCAAGGGACTACGGTGAGCCGTACGTTGCCGTGTGTGGAAAATGGGCGAGGTCGGGAATCGGGGATACGTTCAATTTCTTGCTGCACGTAGTCAAAAATATCCGTACGCCAATGTCCTCCTAGGTCTAGGATGTAGGCAGCAATCTCAGACCTGCCAGGTTTGCTTGATAGTGCCAAGAGATCAAGGAGCGTTGCCATGAGCGGCGGCATGTCTTGCCGTAGCGGCGATATGGCCGCAGGGTCGCCTAACCGTGCGCTGTAGAACTCGTCAATCTTTTGCCGGTATCCCAGCGCTTGGATGCGCGCTTTTGGTCCTTGCATGGCGTCCTCAAGGTGCTTGACGTAGTGATTGTGCTTCAGGTAAAGCCCGAGGTGGTCCAGTTCGTCGTCCAGTTGCACGTTGCTGGAAGCGAACGCCTCTTTGCGCTGCTCGACGAAATGGAGGAATTCGAGTGGGTTGGTGAATATATCCGCGTACACTCGGAGGTCTCCAAGGGACAGCGCCCATAAGGGTTCAGTTCCGACCTCGACTCCGATCTTGCTGACCCGCTGCGCCTGAGCCGCGATTTCGGTGAACTGGTCAAGTGTAATCGCGCACAGCGTGACCTGGCGGTAGTCACCATTGCGGATTCGAAAAATCTCATTTCCGTCCCTATTAAAGAGCGGAACCTCCTTCGCCCCGCGCAAGTACTTCAAGAATCTGCTGCCCTGCTTTGCGGGATCCGCCAGCAGCGCCTTGAGCGATTTCACGTGAGCATCGAAGTCTGTTGTCGGGTCAGTGTAGGTGAATGCGCCGGCTTTGATCTCAATGACAAAGAGGTGGTCGTCGTAAATGAGGATCCCGTCGGTTTCGCAAGTCTTGGCCTTCTTGCCGCCCTCGGCAAACGAGTAGTAGACCTCCTGGAGAATCGTTGCTCGCGGGAGGATACGGGCGAGATATTCGAATGGTAGGCGTTCAGTAACCTCCTTCCGCGTTGCGATCCATGATTGTTTCGCGGCTTCGGCCAATTGGTAGACGCGTTTTTCGATCTGGCGGAAGAAATGGTCGAATAGCGTGGTCTGGTCGAAGCAGTAGTAATTACTACCGACTTTCAGGAAAGGACGTTTGAACGTTGGCCAGATCCGTAGCGGCCAGCCCTTAAAATTGCCTTCGCTGAGAAAATCTGTTTCCTGTCCGGGCGACCAGGAGAAGTCGTTGAGCAGTTCGCTGGGGAGATTTGTTACCTTTTGCAGATCGAAGAGATCAAGACCGAAGAATTTGCCGAATACAGCATCGCGTTTCTCGGCAAGGCCGTGCTTAAGCACGGTTCTGTCCATTTGTTCCGCTAGTGTTCCTTCGCTGGCAATACCCGCCTGAATGTCATCCTCCAGCGCGTCCAGAGATTCATGCCGGAATTCGTCCATCGCTTGAATGGCCTCGCCGAATCCCATCGTAAGCGAGTGCCAGACCTTCGCAAGTTCGTTGCACAGCTGGTTTCCGTCGAGGCCGTATGCTTTCTCAATGTTTTTGCTCTGGGGAATGAGGAGCTCTCGAAGCGCAGGGATGCTGTGGGCCTGGTATCCAACGCCTGAGACGTTGCACCACATTATTTGCGCGCGGAAGCGGAATTCTTCGGCCGCTTCGCTTACTTCGGGGAGCGTGGTCCTTCGGTGAGCGCTCTCGCTGATGAAGAACCACGGATTGAGTTTCTCAAATATCGACGTCACTGCCTGGTCTAGTCGCTGCCAGGTTTCTTCGTCCATCTCTTTCTGATTCTCATCAGGAGGTGTGGCGGCGATGAGGCTCTGAACGTAGTCGATCATCCGCTGCTTGTGCACGTGTTCAGCCTTGATTTCGATCTCACTGGTTATGTCCATGTGGGCCACAGTACGCTCCCCCCAAGCCCGGTGCAGCAGGGAGAGGGGTTCTGAGGCAGCGATGACAGTCATGGCCTCCGCGATGAGCAAGTCGATCTCGCTCACAATCCTAGGATACGCCTCTGCCAAGCGCTTGTGATAATCCTTGAACTGGTCAGGCTGCCAGTTGGACTGGCCAACGGTCAGGTTCCCGAACCGAGCCATAGATATCGGACCGTGCTCGAAGAATTCGTCCGGAGCGACTTTCTTCTTTTTTGCTTTATTGGAGTTGTTCCTTTTTTTCATATCTCGCCAAATGTGCGGATTCTTATAAATGCGATCTCAATTTCGTACTGCACAATGACCAGCGATTCTTATTTCATAGTAGCTGCCAATTAGTATTTCGTAGTTGCTCCCTAATCTGATAGTTACACTGTCTTTGCATAGTCGCCAATGCAAATGTACTGCACGCGCATATAGCTGAAGCTAAGCGCATCGAATAATAGAGCATTTTGGCTCTGCAAACGATTCAACCTTCCCAACGGCTTCGTTACTTTGACGGGAATTCACTGACAGTCTTGTGCCTTAATCGATCCGACCCGTTGAACTGGACACTTTTTTTGGTCGGCAACCTTGGCAGCAAAGTCCGCGTCGCTTAACCTGCTATCCTTAAGCGCTTTGCTCATATGCCAGCGGCCGAGTTCACGATAGGCACCATAGCGGCGCGGATCGGAGTCGAGTGTCATGAGTGCCGTGCTGTCCTGAGGGAATGGATGAATTGCCTTTGCCGTCCCATGTTGCAGATGCCACTCCAGCACATAAGCGCTCAACTCGCACAGGCCCGGCTCGGCACTGTCGCATGCCGCGGGCCGTACCATGCGATGGGGTATGTCAATATACTTTTTGGTCATTTCTTCCATGTCGAGAGTCGGCTTCATAAAGTAGATTCGCGCATCGATATGCGTACCTTCATGCTCTGCACAGTCATCGAATCCATCCGAGCGGATGCAGCCCAGCAGCACTTTGTGCCGCCAAGCCGTGATGGGATATGCATGCTTGATTTCCTTACTGTTGCTTGGCGGCTGGCCTTCCGACTCTTCCATAAACGTTTGGCAATAAGCGTCGAAGCCCTCCAGGCCAGGAATTAGTAGTCTGCTTGGTTTGACAGACCCATATGGATAACGCAGCTCAACCTCGTTGCGCAGGTAGCACAGATCGGCCAGCCTGCCTTTGTCATCGCCGAGGTTGTCTGCAATGAAGATTTTATTCATTCGGGTTTCGATTAGACTGTAGGCTCCAAAACCGTCATTGTTGCCACCGTCGAGCAGGCGAATGTAGGCCGAGCGAGTGTCGTCATCGCGCTTTCCGCTTAGATAGCGCATAGTACCGTCAAGGTAGTACAAGGGGAACGGCGTTAAGGCATGCAGTACCCGCCAGCCACTGCCAACATCGCGGTTAGGAACATCGGTCCCCCAGTCCGTTGCTAGCAAGTGCTGGGTGCCAGCCAAGGCCATGCGCGCTGGCTGTCCGGTGGCGGTCTGGTTCGCATCGAAGAACGATGCCGCAGCAGTCACACCATCGAGCAGATCGATGCCTTCGCGCTCAAGGTCTAGCGCGCCATACAGGCCGGACCGTGCGGCGTAGGGCGACATCTGCAATGTGTATTTGCTGAAATCTCGCTGGCCAGCCATCGCCCAGCCCAGAAAACTACGCTTCTTGCTTGCGGTGGCATTCACGATCCAGACCGGATAGCGGTTGCCCGTCTGCTCCAGGAACCTGCGTAGTGCTGGAAACGTCATGTCTTTAATCTGCATGCGTGCTGAGGGGGCGCTTGCATCACAGTTCTTGAAATTCGTACCATCGCATATCTCTGCGATATTGGCGCGCTCGTCGGCGGCGGCGGAAGTTAGCGGGAACAGGCCATAGGTAGTGCCAATGCCTGCTCGGTACAGAGCGCGCGACGGTGACAGATTGACCGGCCAGTCGAATACGGTGCGCGCGACGAAGTTCGGCACCGATGCGCCCAGTGTCAATGCGAACAGTGCGCCGGTATGAAAAACATAATCGCTATCTCGATTGGAAAAAGAAGGGCGGCAATCACTTTCAAGTACATCCTGGCGGCACCGCACGAACTGCTGGAAGCGAAATTCATCGCGCTGCCGGGTCTGAGTGTCACACAAAGGCTGATCGGGTAAATGAGCTGCCTCGTCTGGCAGCAGCCCCTGGTAGGCTGAAGGGATGCAGTCCTTGAAATAGTCTGCAGGTTTCAATGATGGATCGTTGGTGCCCAGCATGAGCTTAGAGTAGAGGAACAGTGCTGCGTAGCCTCCACCGGAAACTGACGATATAGCGGTCATTTCTGCCAGCGCGTTCTTTTCGTCCGATGCCAGCGTTGAGAGGATACCCATAGAATAGGATGCCGCCTTCGTACCGCCACCTGCCAGTGCCAAACCTGATTTTTTGGCGTCTTCAGCACGGACACCTAGCAGTGTCATCGGTTCAACCCGAATAGTGTTCTTGACCGCGCATCCTGTTAGGCTTAGCAGGATAATATACGCAGCCATGCGGATCACATTCTTCATGCCTTTCGTCGACTTCATCGGTTTGCCTCTTTTTTCTTTAGTGAAATCATGTGACGCGCATAATTTTCAGACGCGAACTAAAGTTGTCGTTATCTGACTTTGGCGAAAATTCATATAAATAGCATTTTTCGTAAAACTCGCGCGTGGCCAGTATTTCTAAAAATGAGCAGTTGGAATCGAACGGAAATAATATTTCCAAGACTCCGATTCATGCCCTGATGGCTCAAAATATGGAAATGACATGCATTGATTATGTTTTGAATTTAATTTAAAGAAAAGAATTTTTGACAACATTTATTGAATTATTGTTAAAATTATTAATTACTTAATAGAAATTGCGTCAAGTCAACGCTAGCTTCTTAAGCTCAGTGAGAAATGACTATGTGGGTGCTGCACGAGTAAACAAGCGTAGAGCACAATCCTGCTTGGCTTGATGAGTAGGAAACGGCCGTGACTAAAGTGGCATTAAAGGTATTATTCAATGCTGGCACGATATTGACCAGATTCAAATATGGGTGATATTTAGTCGACTGAGCATCTCTCTCTACACTGTCCGACGAGGTGCGTTCTTAAGTCAGGGAGTTAGTTTACTCGGACCGGCAAATAATCAGTGCCATTGATAAATATCTTCTGTAATTTTCAAGCTGTCTTAAAACTTAAACCGACAAAATTTGTAAGCAGTGACGCAGCTAGAATAGTTCATTCGGATTTCAAAGACTTAAGATTTGAAGTGGTGTTATAACCACGTGACAGCGTTCGCCAGGAAGTGGGTGGTGGATCAAATTGCAGGGGGAATTTTGCAAGAAAACGTACGCATAAATGCCTAAAAGTACGAAATCTAAAAAATCTCATTTTATCTGACAGAAACAAAAAAAATCTCAACTATTGCGACAATCAGTCTCACGTTACGTGACAATTTTCTGTAAATCAGTGCGTTCTTTACCAATTCCAGTCTCAGCTTCCGTGGCACTTTACGCCGTTACCCTATTTATTTAGGGAGATACTTTAGAATGAGAGTAGGTGGACGTTTTAAGATGCCAATTGGCGGTCACTTTGAAAAACAGACTGGCTATCATTATGAGAGTACGCATTTGGAATCGTTGAGAATCAAAAACCATATACAGGGAGCACTGAATGCGGATACAAAAAGTCAGGGTGGAAGGATTTCGGCTTCTGGCAGATGTCGACATCATGCTGGAGGAAACTTCTACGGTGATCGTTGGCCGAAACAACAGCGGCAAGACCTCTCTGACCGATGTTTTCGATCGAATAGTAGGTGAGGCAAGCCCACGGTTTCGCCTCGAAGACTTCTCGGCAGGAATACGCCCCAGATTCGACGAAGCGCGACAGCTCCGCGCGTCTGGTTCGTCGGCAGAAGAGGTGCTTGCAGCCTTGCCAAAGATTACGGTGACGATAACGTTTCTTTACGAAGCAGATGCCTCTGATCTTGGTCCCCTCTCGCCGTTCATAATCGATCTCGACGCGGCTAGTACAACGGCTATCGCGCGTGTCGAGTATGGGCCAGCTTTGGCGACGCTTCAGAAACTGTTCGAATTTCCCGCGCCTGCAGCGGGCGCTAATGAGCGCGCACATTTTTACAAATGCTTGAAAGAGAACTTGCCGAAGGCATACTCTATCAAAGTTGCAGCGATCGATCCGACCGATCCAGAAAATCTGCGCAATTTCGAAGGCACCGCCGCTCTTTCCGCTGTATTGCAGTGCAGTCTCGTGCGCGCACAACGTACCCTTGATTCCGCAAAGAATGGCGACGCCGACGTGATAGGGAAATTGCTCGGTACATTATTCAAAACCGCGACTGCGCCAAACGCTGCCGCGACCGATCAAGACTTGACAGTCAGGCTGAAGGCGTCAGTTGAAGCGATCGAACGCGGCGTGCAAAGTGATTTCGACGAATTGCTAACAGGTCTTTTGCCGGCCTTGGAAGCGTTCGGCTTTCCGGGCCTGAACGACACAAAGCTCCGCCCAGAGACATCCCTGAACGTCGAGGCGCTGCTATCGGACCATACAAAAATCGTATATGCCGGAACTGACGGGGTGCATCTTCCGGAAGGTTATAACGGATTGGGGACCCGCAACCTTATCTATATGCTCTTGCAGCTAGAGAGCTATCACAAGGCGTATCGTGCAAGAGCTACGCGTCCTGGCATTCACCTGATTTTCATCGAAGAGCCAGAAGCCCATTTGCATCCGCAAATGCAAGAGGTATTCATCAAGCAGCTTAATGAAGCGGCGGCGAAACTTTCGGAAAAATATCCCAATGAGCCGACATGGAAAGTACAATTCGTCATCTCGACGCATTCCGCCCATTTGGCAAACGCGGCGAAGTTCGACGCGATACGTTACTTCCTGAATGAGCAGCCGACCGCTGGTGGCCCACGACGGACCAAAGTGAAGGACTTCAGACGTGGAGCCGCAACGATTAGTCCACAAGATCAAGAATTCCTACATCAATATATGACGTTGACGAAGTGTGACTTGTATTTTGCCGACAAAGCAATCTTGATCGAAGGCGTAACTGAGCGCATCCTGATGCCTCGCCTACGTGAAATTGTAGATTCAGGTCTTGAAGACGCGAAAAAGCTTACACGCCAATACATTACGGTCGTCGAAGTTGGTGGCGCCTACGCCCATTTGTTCTATCCGCTGCTAGATTTTCTGGAGCTTCGAACGCTCGTCATAACAGATCTTGATACCGTCCACCAGGTGCCCAAGACAAACCGAAACGGCTCGCAAGTGAACAAGTGGGAGAAATGCCCTGTAGCGGAAGGTCAAAGCACTTCAAATGCCGCCATTCGGGAATGGTTCAGGCCAAATGGAGAGACGGCAGATGGGGAGCAGCAGAATGTGCCTGCACCTCATCTTACTCCCCAGGCGCTTGCGGCGAAGACAAACGAAGAAAAGGCGAATGGCGTCAGGCGTATCGCGTATCAAGTGCCTGAAGATCCAGATAACGCTATTTGTGCTCGCAGTTTCGAAGACGCCTTAATTCTGGCAAATCCTGGCCGCTTTACATGGGAAGGGGAGCCGCGCGATGCAGCCGCGGCGTGGGAAATAGCTGCTAATTTATCTAAGGCAGAGACGGCATTGCGATTCGCAATTCGTGAACAAAATTGGAATGTGCCTCGTTATATCAAAGAGGGCTTGATTTGGCTTGCAGAGCCACCGCCACCGCCGGCAGTTGCGCCTGCCGTTGATGCACCCGTACAGCAAGATTCTACCCCTGGAACTGAGGTGACGAATTGATAAGAACCACCCCAAATCCGGCATTGATTGCCGCTCAGCAAGCACAGGTTAGGGTTGATGCCTGCCTCGATGCCGGACTTAGCTTTCGACTTGAAGCTGGCGCAGGGGCTGGCAAAACATACTCGCTTGTAGCGGCGCTCAAGCGACTCATCGCGGAAAATGGCACTGGGATGTTGCAAGCGGGTCAGAAAGTTGCCTGTATCACATTCACCGAAGTTGCCCGAGACGAGATCAGGCGAGAAATCGGAGAGCATCCGGCAATCCTTGTTGATACTATTCACGCTTTTTCGTGGGCCTTCCTTGCACAATTTCAGAAGGCTCTACGCGGCCTAGTGACTGAATTTTCCCAGCAACAGGATAAAATCGAAGCTGGCGGCGGCATCGGCAACAAACCGGTCGAATACAATTTCGGGTTTTTCGGTGTTGACGAGAACAAAATTACCCTCGGTCATGATGATATCCCGTCGTTCATGGCGAAGTTACTTTCGCAGCAAAAATTTCGTGCACTGCTCAAGCAGCAATTTCCGGTCATCTTCATCGACGAATATCAAGACACCGACAAAAATTTTATGACGGCGATCTTGGAACATTTTTTGCAAACTGGCGAAGGGCCACAGATCGGCCTGTTCGGGGATCATTGGCAAACGATTTATCGTGGCGAATACGAATTAGTGGCGTTTCCCATCGAAGCTATCGACAAAGGAGCAAATTTCCGTTCTGTTCCCGCGATCGTCAAAGTGTTAAACAAGCTCCGCCCGGAGCTTGAACAAGCTGTTCACGATCCTGACGCAGAAGGGGAGGCTAGATTCTTTCATACCAACTCTCATCGAGGCGATCGGACGAATACGACGCATTCGAAACACGACATGCTGCCCGATGCATCCCGCAAAATGCGCGAAGCATTGATCCAACGGTTGACTTCCGAAGGTTGGGATTTCAGCAAAACCAAGATTTTGATGCTCACCCACAACGCACTGGCGGCGGAACAAGGGTATCCGTCGATCGCAAGCATCTACGAGCGCAACGAGGCATTTGCAAAGAAAGAGGATGTAACGATAAGATTTTTTGCAGAAATTCTGGAACCGATGTGTACTGCGTACGCTGCCGGTAAATATGGTGACATGTTTCGCCTTTTTGGAAGCGCGCCAGCAATCAGATCACATGGCGACAAGCTTAACTGGCGAGAAAGCATGGATGCGCTGAACTACTTGCGCCTGAATTGCACCGTAGGAGAGGTTCTCGATCACCTCAAGCAAACCAGACGACCGCAGCTGCCTGATACGGTCATGCGACGCGAAGATGCACTTACGGCCTTGAATGGGGCACGCATACCCGAGGAGTCGACTGGTTTATTTCGATACAACAGGCTTCGCCAAGTGCCATATGCAGAAGTGATTCAACTCGTCAAATTCGTCGAGGGATACACGCCCTTCGCAACTCAACATAGTGTAAAAGGTGCCGAATTTGAAAACGTGCTTGTAGTCCTGGGCGGGGGATGGAATCACTACAACTGGCCTCAATTGCTGGAACTTTTGCACACACGGGCGGTGACAGCGAGCAACACTAAAGGCTACCATCGAGCTAGGAATTTATTATATGTATCGATTTCTCGACCAATGAAGCGCCTTGCAGTCTTGGCAACGCAGATAATGCCAGCCCCAGCGCTGAGCGCCGCCGCGTACCTCTTCGGAACGGAGAATGTTGAGGATATCGGTTAGTCCAATTTGTGCGGCAACATTTCCCACATCAATTTCTCGATCAATATCTTGTCGAGCTCATTCAGCGCGGAGAAGTCGCTTATCACCTTATCTAGACGGCGCTGCTCGCTTCATTTTCCTCGTTTGATGGTGTTTGCGGCTCTAATCGTGGGTAGAGCTTAGGGCTACGCTGATTAAGTAAACGGATTCTATTCTCAAGCGTTAAAGACTGACAACCGAACAAGACGTTTGACTTCCATGAAACAACAGACACTGGCGATGGCAGAAGATCAGAATGCGAGCTTTGAACAACATCGCAAACCGACACGACGTGACGTTTTTCTCGACACGATGCACAAGATAGTGCCGTGGAAGGAACTCTGCGCAATCATTGAACCGCACTATCCGAAGCGCGGGAACGGTCGACCACCAATTGGCCTGGAACGAATGTTACGCATCCACTTCATCCAGCATTGGTTCAACCTGGCTGACTTTGCTTGCGAAGAAGCCTTATACGATAGCGTCAGTCTGCGTCGCTTTGTTGGCATTGACCTTGGCTGTGAGTCGGTGCCCGATGCCACCACGATGCTCAAGTTCCGGCATTTGCTGGAGCAGCATAAGCTCGCTGAACAGTTATTCACGGAAGTTGGCCGCGTTCTTAGCAGCAGCGGCATGAGTTTAAAGACAGGCACGATCGTCGATGCGACCATTATTGCTGCACCGAGTTCGACCAAGAACAGTGAGAAGCAACGTGACCCCGAAATGCGGCAAACGCGTAAGGGGAAGCAATGGTACTTTGGGATGAAACTGCATATCGGCGTCGACAGCCAAAGTGGGCTGACACATAGTGCTGTTGTGACATCAGCCAACGTTCATGACAAGCATCCCCTGCCCAAGCTACTGCATGGGCGTGAAAAACGGGTGTACGGTGATAGTGCCTATGCCAGTCAAAAGAATTTGATTCTCTCCAAAGCACCAGGAGCCAAAGACTTTACCAATCAACGCATCCGCAAATCAGGGGAGATTGACGAGATTGAGCGTGGCAAGAACCGCAATAAATCGAAGATCCGAGCGCGCGTTGAGCACGTCTTTGCGGTGGACAAGCGCCTCTGGGGATTCAACAAGGTGCGGTATCGTGGTTTGGCAAAGAATGCCGCACGCGCATTTACTGCGCTGGCCTTGGCCAATATTTATTTATCGCGTCGGCACTTGCTGGTACAGGTGCGCCCATAGTGGGCAAAAATGAGCAAAAACCCCATCAATGGCCTGATCGGGGGCGCGAAAAATAGCTTGAACGACGCTTTTATCAATTGAATGTGCTACTTGGAGTTTCGTCCATCAAAAATTGATGCTTATTCAGCGTAGCCTTAGACGCCCAATTCACACGCTTACTGCCGGGTTAGCAAGACATCACCATATACCCGCATCGCGAGGGAGTACTGCGGGACGTCTCCGAAGTGTCTGGCAACAGCATCGTTAGCCGTTCCCGTAGCGTCAAGTACTGTGGCCCCTGATTCCCACGCTCTCAGGAACGGGTCGAGCCAGTTGTATGTGACCAGTACGTTGAGCGGCCAGGGTGACGCGATTACTGCACGGCTGCCCCCGTTCAAAAGTTGCTTTGGCAAGCTTGTGGTGGAGTTGTCCCAAGGATTTTTGTCGATGCGTCCCCCGCTACATACGAAGAGAATGACCAGGTCGACTCCCTCGAGTGCGTTTGCCAGAGCGGAAGGAGCCTCTACGAGCCCATTGTCATCACGAATGGTACGCAGATAGCGGCCGTCGCTACTAAGTCCTCCATGCGCGGTCACTACGGCGAGACTCACATCCTTCATATCACGAGGTAGTCGGCGGCCAGTGTCGACTGCGAAGCCGTATTCCTCAAAGCTTCCACTGAGACGGCGCAGTGCCACGTCAAGCGTTTGTGCGGTGTCAGCAGCTCGCGCATCGACACCATTGCGGTTGCCTGGTTCCTCACTATTTTCGAGCTCGGAATCTAGTTGAGCGGAGATCCAAGCCTTGTAGCCAGTTTTCTCTGAGCGCCGCGCGGTTCTTGTCGCAGCTAGCCAAGTCAGCGAAGGCACCATACCGATGGAACTCTTTGCCCCTGCTAGGTAATCCCAGCCACCGTCATCAGGCTTCATGACCACCAAATTAGCAGTCAACTGCTGAAGCACGGGTTCTGCGACGATAATTAACCTTTCGGCTTTTGGAAGGCGAACATCCAGCTGCTCCATAGTGAGATAGAAGATGTTATTTCCATCTTCACGGTCGACTTTTCCGTAATGCTTAGGAAACTCCACCAGCCACGCTTCAAAGCGCCTCCGGAACGTTTCGTAATGCCGTGGTTGCTGTATTGCGCGAACTTGGCGGTCGGCGACATGCGTGACCGATAGTTCACCCTTATCGTCCAAAGCCATAAACACAAGGTCGCAGCCGGCATCATTGAGTTCAAAGGCGTATTGTGTTGCCCAGTCCACCGTCATCACAGGCACGTCAGAGAGGAGCTTTACGGTTTGGTCGGAAAGCAGCTCGACCGCGAACGCCGCTTCGGAAGCGATGGTAGCGCCTTGAGGACTAGCGTCTAAAAGACGTCTTGCCGCCAGACCGATGTATGCATAGTCGCGAGCGACATCTGCAGCGAAGGCTGCACGTTCTACTTCGTTAAACATGGCCAGAACGTCGGCAGCAACTGGCTTCTCTGCTGAAATTGTCTTGATTGTATTGGCGACCTTGTTCCCAACTTGTTGAAGCGCCGTTTCAAGTAGCACACGTATAGCCGGAGCCACGACGCCGCCCGCGGCTTCGACCTTAGTTGCAGTTTGGCCCAGAAGCACCGCGAGGGGAAACAAACGATTTCTGTCCCCGAGTGCGCTTTCGGAAGCCGCGGCGATTTTGGCGAGGAGTTCTTGCAGCCCATCCAGGGATGTTTGGCGAGACTCCATGAGCTGCAAGCCAAGTTCAGCGGCAACAACACGGGTATCAGTGTCCGGGTCAAATCCCAGGCCTCCGAGGAGTTTTTTCATCGAGGGAAGAAACTGCCGAGAGAGGTTAAAGAGGCCAAGGTCACGCAGGATGCGATGGATGGCATATACCTCATGCCATAGGTCCGCCTTGGGAACAGCAACGTCAGTCGCGAGCGCGCAGGCCGCACCCACAAGTGCGACGACGTGATTTCGGCAACGGTGATAGATGTCGGCGAGCGCACCCCATGCCAGCCGTTGGCGAAGCAACGAGGTCTGTCCTATCAGCAATATCTGCTCTGCGAAGTCTCGCGCACGCTGAAACTGCCCCGACGTTGCAAATTGTGACGCAAGCAGGCGCATCAAGCGGATGTCGTCATCGCGCTCCTGTGTGGCGTAAGGGCACACGGCGCAAGCGATAAAAACGAGCTTTTCCATGAAGTCCAGGTCGGAGTCCTCTCCCAACTGCCCGCTTGCACGTTGGACCAGTTGCCCCAATGCGCTTATAACGTCATCCGGGGACGCGACGATGAGCTCTCGCGGGATTACGGTGACTCCGGGCTCACCACCACCTCTCTCACCCATCCAGTGAATCGCGTTAGTTATGGAAGTTTTCACTTCCTCGTTAGACAGGTCAGTTTTGGTCTCAGCTGGCACTGTCTCTGGAAGTGGTAGGTCGACTCCGCGTTCTGCCAGGTCAAGCATGGTCGAAGCGACGAGAGGTACCCCTTGGTCACCACATGACTCGACTGAGAGGAGCGAAGTGAGGTTTGACCGGATACCCTCGTCGGCTGGATAGCGCGCCAAGAACAGGAATACCGACTGAAAAAGCCCTCGGTAGTAATCGTGCTCTTCCTTTGGTACCAACTCCCTGAGCATCATTGCCCTAATGGAGTAAAGCAACACCTGGGTGGCCTGTCTTCCGTAAACCTCCGACGAAGTGATGGCACTGGCTACGTCGGCAGCTTCGCGGAATCGACCTACGCTCCTCGCGTGCATTGCGCAGCACACCGCCGCAAGTTCCAGCCATTCTTGCCCCCAACCTTGAGCCGTCTTGATGACTGTATCATAGTCCGGCTGGGAGCCGGACAGCTGCTTTTGCAGCTCCAAGTGGTGTACAGTGAAGCCAGCAGTTGTGAAGCGTTGCTCGTCACCAGGCTTTGCCTCCTGACAGTTCATGAGAAGGCGACGGTCTCGGTTCTCTCTTAGCCGCTCTGAACTTGACACAAGCGCCTCCAACCGAGCATCAAACTTCGCGATGCGGTCGTTGTCTTCGAGCTGCGTGGCAACGTCCAGTCCCTCTTCGAGCCAAATTTGGTCACCGATACCGTTTGGGCTATCGGGCAACAGTTCCTGCGCTAGGTCTTCGTCGCCGGCTTTTGCCGCGAACTGGGCGACTTGAATGGCAGCCTGTGCCGGTAGCTCAGGCAGATGAGGTTGGAGTCGTCTGAGAAGGTCAAGCGTGTCACCTATTCGCCCCATTCGGTTCACAAGCTGGACAAGTATATGCAGCTTAGTCCCCTCGGAAATGTCTAAGGCACCCAGCTCGGCCTCTACTTCTTCCAGCCGCCCTTGAACCGCCATGGATACCCAAGCCTCGCTTCGCGCAGAGAGCAGCTCCTCCATATCGCCTTCGTAACTCAACGTAAGGACATAACATTCGTCCACCGACAGAAGCTGCTGTTCATTCGCCGGCTTGCGGGGCGGAAGCTCCTGCACATGCACTAGAGCATAACTGTCTATTCCTTTAACCGCAGGAACCAGCTGTTGGCAAAGTGACGTTACATGAGGAGTCCAATGGTCCTCTGGAAGCCGCGTGACAGTCGCCCCGAACGCGGCTGGCAAGTTTACAGCAAGGTCTCGAAATCGGCTCGCCTCGGCGATCGCGATGAGTCTGCGTTGACCCTGTTTCTGTACCGTATGAATTAAATCGGCGACGACGAGCGAGGGAACGTGCAGCACCTGGACTATGCGTCGAAGGACCTTCTCCTCTTCGCTATCGACTGGAGAGCCACGCAGTTCATGGGTTGCCTTAAGCAAAGCAGCGAACACTCTCTCTTCGGTGACCTCCGTAGCTTCTACTGGCGGCAACAGAATGGAGGCGCCTTTGAAAACAGAACGCCCATCCTTATCCTTCGCTTGCGGGAGGAGAGTAGCTACAATGCGACCAACGACCTCTCGTAAAGATCCGCCTACGACAAGGTCAATGCAGCCCACATCGAAGCCTTTGCCAAATAGGACTGCCGGGTCAAACCCTTGTATTTCTTGCTTACGTTGCTGTATTCCGCTCACATCAGTCCCCTATCCTCTTGCTCAAGTCAAATTGTTGTATTTGTGATAGCGATGAGCAAGCGCTCGCAACTTGCGCTTGTGCCTAGTTACGCTGAAACATAGCCGTACATATCCGTAATTTTTTTGCTAGAAAGCATCCGGGACCATACTAATATAAAGAACACAACATTCATATCTTCCTTTAGAATTCCTTGAAGAATTTGTTCGCTAGTAGCGAGTGTAGCTCTGGTATATGTGTCATGCCGTTGCTGCACTAAAAAGCACAAGTCTTGTGGGAGCTCCATAGAGCAAAAGTCTTTGACTGTTCTAGACAAAGAAAACCAACTTGAACTCTTGCGATGCAAGTTCTAAGTTCCGCAACCTATCGTTCAAATGCTCACAAGCTAAGCCATATTTACCAGCTATCAATAGTGACTGGACGTGGCGCCGCAACCCGGGTCAGGTCCAAAATTTTGACGCCTCTCCTGGTTTTAGCTGTCGTAACCGTCCTAGGATAATTGTCTTTGCCGCCGCCGGAAAATGTTGGCAGATTTAGGCAAGTAGCACTGGATCAACAGACAGGTTTTTCTGTTGTGATTACAAAATGGTCAATATATTATATTAATTAGTTATCTTCTATTTGGAGCGAATCATGCGTTGTTACCTCGCTGTAGCGATAGGTGCGCTCTTTCTGATTAATTCAGGAAAAACTTGGGCTCAATTGGCTGACTGTGATCCTGCTGTTGCATATCGAGCCGGTCTTCGTGGTGAGTTCACGCCTGATCAGTTTGATCATTTAAAAGCCTTGGAAAGAAATTTTGCGCGCAACGGATTTTCAGATGCGTCAGCTGCGGCGCGAATAATTGCTCCTAACTACATGCGAAACTGTGTCCGGAACCGATATACGCCTGCTCAAAAAGCGGTTGGAGACCTCATAAACGAATACAGTAACCAAGCTGTTTCACGTGCCGCGGGGAAGTGGGTCGCAGATCTGCTACTGCCAAAAGCCGTTGATAAAGTCGGTGAAAAATTTGGTTCTTGGCAAGGGCCAGGTGTTGAAGCTTCAGGTGCCGTAGAAGGGTTCACTTCGATGATATCGCCTGATAGCAGCCTGATCAAAAAGGCAGTACTTATTGCATTTGCTGAGGCCAGCCTGGAAGCAAGAAAAGGTCAAGGTTCCGCTACGGCGTTGGACGTTATGCGATGGTTGAACAGTGAACGAGACAAACCATTGTCTCCTTTGTTTTCTGGGGTATCTGACGAAACTAAGGAAATTTTTTTCAACACAGCCAGGTCGCAACTGGAAAGCATTGTCCTGACCAAAGCCGAAAATCAATCTGGCGGGCTTTGGTTTGACGAACAAATGGCAAACTGGCTGGGCTTAGGTGCCAAAACGAGTGATGCTGCATTTAGAAGATATCTGGCTCAGTGGAACTCTAGTGCAGCTTTAAGCCGCGAAGAGCGCGCACAAAAAAGTAAAATCGAAGCTAAAGTAAAGGAGGCAATAGTCAATGCAAATGACGCAAAGCAATTAGCACAAAATCTTTTGTCGGAAGAAAAAGGAGTCGCAGATGCTGCTGCAATAGCCGCATCTTCGGCCTCGAAGGATAGGAATATATGGGACTTGGCAAAACAATTATTGGAACAATCAGGAGTTAATCCCAACGATGTCAATGCTGTCCAGAAATTTTCTATCTCCAACAAGCGATTGAGTTGTGCAATTGATGCCGAAAGTGAAAAGTGCCGTGCCTATGAAGCAATAGAAAAAGATGTAGTGTTTCGGATAAAAGCGAAGGTATTTTCTGACAATGCGATGAACCTAAGCCAATTAGCTAATACCGCCGCAATGGGCTTACGTGCGGTTGGTGCCAATTCAGAGGCAGTAAGGTTATTCAGTGCAGTGGCTGTTACAGCGAAAAGCAGTTCGGAAATTGCCTCGATCATTTCGCTGGCAAGTGGTTCCATTAGCCCAATGGGATGGGTAAACATCGCGTCGCATTGCCTCGATTTGGGCGGGTCTCTGGGAAGTATGTTCGCCGCAAATGGGCCAGACCCGGACGCAGAGCGGTTCGAGAAGATAATGCAAGCCTTGCAACAAATAAGCGCGCAAATAGAGGCATTAAATAAGTCAATGCTTGAACAGTTTGCCAGGCAAGACCGTCAATTTGCCGCTCTAACCGCATACAGCCAAAGCAGCTTGGCGTTACTGCAGCAATTAGTAGGAAGTGCTGGGTTTAGTGATTGTCAATATATTTCGGAGTTTGCAACGCAGACCGGAATTTCCAATCACCAACAGTTTCGGACTGCAATTTCGTCCGTCAGCAATATTATTTCAACCAAAATTCCTCAGTGTGCAACTTGGTTACAGCGCGGGTCGATGGTTACCAATTTGCAAGCTAACGGAACGATTAATGAATTGTTTTCTGCGCGCTTAGATATATTAAAGAGAGCAATGCAAATGACTGCTGCGAATGCTGCGACAAATGATGCACTTTCCGGTGAGCTATCCAAGACAAGTTCAGGCTACAAAAGCCTTTACCGACTAACTATGATGTCTTTACCCAACAACTTTGCCGTAGGTCCGGAAGGGCAAGGTGCGATGGGGGCGCTAATGCTTGTAGCCGATTCGATGCTCCAAACAGAAAAAGCAAGAATAGCCCTCGCGCAATACCGCACTTCTGGTGCCCAGATGCCGCAGGATCTTCCAGAACTATTGAATGGGTTAGGTAAAGTGGCTGCTGGTGCCTCAAATTCAGTTTCCTTGCATTCGGCAGTTTCCCGACCGCTAAATACGATCGCCATTGCCGAAATATTGCAGGCAGCTCTGCTAGTGCGCGGTGTTAGTCCGGTGTTAGCTGTTGAAAATGGAGCCTACCGTTCTCCAGCGAAAATTGACGACGCTCGAGTATTGGAGAAAATCTCTGAATCTCGGCCAAATAATTGGATGTGGGAGCTTGCGCCTTTGGCTTACATTGCAATTGCCCAAGAAGTTGCTTACAGAGGCGATTTCGCAGTACCTCTAATAAGTGAACTTCTAGCATCTGCAGAAGCTATAAGTAGTTGTCCGGAAATGCCACGGAGGGAGGAGGGGTTGACACTTTGTGAGCGTTTCGGAAAAAAATGGCTGGACATACTTTACGCAGATGCGTTACTCGCAATTAAGGAGTTCCCTGAAATTCGTGCAAACATAGCGATGTGGCGAGTTCGTGCTGAACTAAAACGGATGTTGAAACCAGAACATTCAGATGCAAACAGCATCGATCCCTATGAAACTTCACGTGGAACGAGTTTTCGACCCGAATATGGGATAGCGTTGGCTCAATCAAAGCCGCGCATGTTGCAGAATATACTTCCGACAATACCAGTTCGATATTTGAAGACAAATGACGATAGCCGGGCTTTCACCAATGAGTTGGAGCAAGGGGACCAGTGGTTTATGGAACTAGCGGGGCATTGCAGTGGCTTTGAAGATCCGGCCTTAAATGCGCGAGTTGTATGCAGAAACGGAACTTGCGTAGGCAACAAAGTGGTTAAAGATCCCTCAAACGATGTCAACTTAGTAAATGACGGAAGTCTTACTGAACCAGTAGATTCTAAGAGTGATGAATATGCCCGTTGGCAAATGAGGAAAAGGGACGTGTGTGTGGTCGCTCCTTTGCCCAGTCAGGAAGTACTAGAGTCGGGCAGATGGCGCGGACGCGCCCAGTTTTACCAAGTGATTCCTTTGGCGCAGACGTTTTTAACAACTGTAGCACACTACATCAACCTGGAAAATCGGATGAGTCTTCCAGATCAAGCGGACAAACAGGGGGGGGAGGCGATGTTGATGTCCTTCCTCTTAAAGCCGAAAAGAATCCCGTTTGTTCGATCAAAAAACCAATGAGGCAAATATGAAAAAGATTACTCTTCTAGTGTTTCTCGCATTTTTTGAATCGATTGCTATTGCTCAAACCCCGACCTTTACAACAACACAGCAAGGGACGGTCATGCCAGTCCAGTGCCTCGCTTGTATTGGAGTGCGCGACGTTCAGCTCTGGGACCCAGCTGTAGGTTATCGCGAGCCTGTCGCTGGGGATTTTGTAACGCTGGCGGATTTTTCTGCCGTGCCTGCGCTCCTTCGCTTAACAGGCCCAAATGGAGTTTTTTTTCAACAATCCACCGTCCGTCTGGCCGACCTAGGCCAAAATCCGCTTGTTCTAAAGGACAGTACGAACCAGTCGAGTTGGAACAGATTTGGTTTAGTTGGGGAGTCGTCATATAGCGGTGGCACAACCAATACCTATATCGCAGGATTAACAGTCAAGAATCAACAGCCTTGGTCCAGCATAATAAGGCAGAACAGTGTTTGCAAGGGTCCTGTGATAAGAATAGCTAAACAACTGTTGCTAGGAGGAGATGGTCGCCCGGCAGCGCCATACAACAATGTCTCAGGAATTTTTACAGAGGGAGCACCAGGTAGTGTAAGTAGTGAAGCAGGGTTGAGCAATATCGCCAACAGTCATCAGTTGCTGTGCATAGGAGAAACTGTTGATGCAGATGATTACTATAAATCTTTGGTGGATGTCCAATTAAAGGAAATGGCACGTGATCTGGCCAGCAGGACCAGTGTAGAGAAAATGCGAATTTTGATGAACGAAGTTTTGAAGAGCTACATTGCCGAATCAAATCAGGCGATTGTTGACAGTACTGCGGCAAAAGTCATTGATGAGTTGGTAAAACGTGGGGCGATAGTAAATCCAGTAGTCAAGCCAAAGAGCACAAGCCAGCGGGTTAAAAGAGTGTCTGTAAATACAGGCAAGTAATTTAATGCCCTTGGCTTTGTAAATGCTGCAACCTTCTGTTTGTGTAGATCTGCTTGAAATGGCTTGATGAACCACCTCAATGATGTGTTGTATGTCACCTTTGCCAACATTTGGATGTTTAAGAAATAACCTCTGGATTTGTGCACGTCTTAACGGATGAGGAAGCACACGAAAAATTCAGATCTAAGTGATTTTCTGCAATCGTGAAACATTCACCTCTATCATTTGAGCTTGTCGACTCGCCGGAAAGCCTTACCACGTAAGGCTTTCAGCTAAATCCCGTGTCTATTTCCGCTCGAACGTTTCACGCGGATACTCGTTTCCAATGTGGTTAAATTTGCCCATCGAATTGTAAAAAGAGAGAAATTGCAGTCCTAAAAGACTTCCTAAACTGTTAGTTTGGGGGCAAGATGGCCAAGGCTATTCAAGCTAATTTTACATTTTTGAAGGTTGGACAAACACACCCAATTTCGCGCTGGCCAGCTCTGCAATGTGGTAATTCCTGGGTTGTTTGACAGCTACGGGCAATGCCGGGCGGTGCAGCAGCTCCGCGAGGTGATGGCGAAAAACAGCGACCGTTTGCGCGTTGGCAAGTCCCCGACCGCTGCAGCCTACTTTGTGACCCATGACGACAACTACAGCATGACGAACGACAGCGGGTACACTGTCATTACAGCAACTTTATAAGCCAGGTAGATCAAGCCATGAAATGCGTTATCAAGGAGAATTGGGATGTGTACGGGATGGCCCACCAAATGGTGGGCGAAGTGAACCCGGACGAATGGAGGCTATCACTGACAGCGACCGTGCGTTTTCCCAATGGTGCAAGCTGTGAAATGAGCCGTGACGATATGTTTCTTATCGAAGAAGGCGGGGATATCCAGGCCGCAAAAAAATTGCTCGAAGTATCAGGGTATGTGGTCAGTGAAATGACGAAGGAAGAAAAAGCCACCCTGCAGGCAGCAAAGGAATATTTGGACAGCATCTATTGCACGCTATACGCGCAAATGAAGCCAGTCTTGGACACCTGGACAGAAGACGAGCTACACAATTTTGTGTCAGAAATGACTAAGCATGTGGCTAAGGTGCGATTAAATTTAAACACGAGGGCATGATGGATTTTTTTAAAATTGGTGATGAAAGCGCCAGTGGTTCTACCTGGAGTCGATTAGAAAACTATGTGAAACAGGAACGCCAGATGCAACCTGTTCAAAAAATCGTCATCAAGGGTGCTGTAGAGGTCATATTCAGGCGTTCCGACAAGCCGCAGCTGGTAGTGGCCGCAGAATTTAAGGAAGCCCTAGAGAGCGTTTTCACCAGTTTCAAGGGTGGTAAGCTGGTCATCGAACAGGAAACCGTCAATATTCTTTCCGGTGATAGTGGCAGTTTTACGCGTGAAAATAATGTTTTTCATGGCGGAGTGGGTCAGGTCATCATGGGCGACATGACATTTTCTGGTGGAAAAATACTCATGAACAAAGCTATAGGCCGGGTGGTCGTTGGTATTGCTCTGCCGGCGGCACCAACAATCAGCATCAAGGGCAGCGGTGACGCAACTTTAATTGACCTGGACCAGGCCGACCTTAAACTGAAAATTCAAGGGTCAGGCGATATCGCCGCTTCAGGTATGGTCGAATACCTGGATGTCGAAATAGCGGGTTCTGGTGATGTTGACGCAAGCCAGCTGGTAGCAGATCAGGCCGATCTTTCTGTATCGGGTTCAGGCGAAATTGATGCACTGGTGCGTAATGCTGTGCATGCATCGGTTCTAGGCTCTGGTGATATTGTGGTTCGCGGTAATCCGGCAACCCGCAATAGTAGGACACTCGGAACAGGCAAAATTAAGTTTAGATAGCCCTTTCCGTTTCTTAGTTTACGCAAGATTTTGCGTAGTACCATGACGAGAGCGTAACATCCCCGCAACCAGCCATGAAAAAAGGCCAAATTTGAACTAAATATTGGCCTTGTTTTAATGCTTCCATTTCATACTTAACGCAAGATTTTGCGTAGTACCATGACGAGAGCGTAACATCCCCGCAATCAGCGTTAAACGACTAATTGGTTAAATTTGCCCATCCCCCAGCTGTAAGAACTTCGCGAGAAGAAAATAGGTTCGTTCGCTTATTGCCAGCAACGGCTGACCACGAGACATGACGATGCGGTTCAAAGCTTCATCAAAGGTCAAGAGGAAAGTGGCGCACGCGCCCCGTATAAACATTGCTTGCGATGCTTGGACGAAGTCTCGTTACTTCAGATCATGGGCATTGCTGGCGATGATGTGTTTACTTAAAACCATTTTCGACTAATTGCTCAAAACTATTTGGTAACAAGGTGTCGGCTACCAAAGTCAAAATATCGCCGATGTTGCTGTAAAAGTCTCGCATCCGGCTGTAAATTATGTGGCCTTGCACACCAATTATGTCCGCGTCTCCAGTTTGGAAAGATTGATCGAGTTTGTTATATTTTGTTTTCCAATAGCTGGCATACTCTAGTCGCTTATCGATGCTGAAAATGTCTGCATCTGGCATACGATATACACGTATGCGTGACAAAAATTGTTTGTCTTTTCCCTTGCAGTCACGCCATATTTGAAACAATTCATACATACAATTATGGGACTTTAAATAGCTGTCCGACAAAATGACAAAAATCCGGTCTTGCACCGCCAGCCTTTGCATGAACTGAGAAAGGCTATCACCTATGCCCACCGACGTTTTGTCACGTAAAATGGAAATGCCTCGTGCCTCTGCGTCTTTACAGAGTCTATCTACCACGTCATTGCTGTTATTTTCCCAGTTATAGGAAACAGCATATTGCACGGAATTGACAGGTTCAGCAGAAAATTCCAGGGGCGTTGGAGGCGTTGCAGCCTGGGGAGAAAGTTCATGTTTCATTTGTATTGTCCAATCCGAGGTTTCACGTTCCAGTTCTTCTTTTAATGCCGCCAGCAACTGGTCGGCATTACCGCCTTGTGTACTGATGCGAATGTCGCCATGCCATGTTCCGACGCCAGTATTGGCAATTTGCTCAATCAAGGCGCGACTGCGCGTATTTTTTTCATAGACACAGACACCACCTTGCCAGTACAGACCATTGATCCCTGCGACACTTCCAATTTTAGCTACGATACTGCGGAGAAGACCAGGTTGATGCACAGAATAATGTACTTGCGCCTTGAGACAAGGCGCGGCATCGTCCCATTTTTCCTCCAGCTCAGCTAGCACTTCAGCTTTGCCTGGAAGCAGATCGGGTGCGATGTACCTGGTTTCGATATTTCTCGTATAGTCGCCTTCGCTATATACAAAGGCAACACCACAACTGCACATCATGCTGAGAAACAATTCTTGCTCCGCCTGGCTGTATCCTGACCAGATGAGGCTGGCTAAAAGAGAACGTGTGAAGCGGCCATGCAAGTCGCGGAGTAGTGGCCAGCATTTTTCCCGGTTGAAGACAGTGTAAATGGCATCCAACGCCCAGCCCTGGTCAAGGATGATTTGTTGGTCAAATAAATTCGCCTGATAAAATACGATACCTGCATGGTGTAAGTAATGGAGTAAGGCAGTTGGGTCACTGACGTCACCATGGCCCTGCGCGCAAAGTTCGGCAAATTCGGCTTGTGTGACCAGGCGGTGCTGCTTTTCTGGGGCGGACAAAAGATTGTCGGCATCGCGCCAGGAACACAAAGCCTGTTGAACTCGCATGCGCCCTTTACCTATGTTTGTTGGGTGCTGTTCCAGCAAGCGGGCATGTGCATAGCCCAACGCTTCATCCAGGGCGGCCCAGCCCCGGTTATTCAAGCTGCTGTATTGCACTGGCTTGTACCAGGCAAAATCATCCAGCAAGCCCTGTGACAAGGGCAACTGGTGAGCTTCGTCTTTGATGTGCTCACAGCGCGTTTGTACAATCAACAGCGGGCATGCCAGGCCAGCGGTATGGCGTACATAATCTACCCAATATGCCAAAGGGTGGTTACGAAATGACATACCGTCAATCTCGTGCGTACTCGCTTGCTCTGTACCAGGTGACCATACCAGTACAAATACAGCACGCGTACGCAAAAATAAGGCGTGCGTACTGTGGTAAATGTCTTGCCCACCAAAATCCCAGATATGCCATTCGCCTTCAACCCCACCATTCGAATGTGAATGAACCTGCACCCCGTGAGTGGAGGAAATGGCGGGATCATAGTCCAGGCCGCGCAAACGCTGGCATAGCTGCGTTTTGCCGACAGTGCCGTTGCCCAGTAAAATTAATTTGACGCTGGAAGCTGTCACCGAACCTGCTTCCAGGTCACGTAGGTGGGCGCGCAAGTTTGGCAGACAATTTTCCTTCCAATCAGAGGATAGAACTTCGGATGGAATCTGGTTCAATGTGGTCCGATAGGTTATCAAATTCTGGAATGCCTTTCCCCAAATAAGCGAGGCATTCCAGCTTTGGATATTGCATTCAGAGATATCTAATTTTTGTACTTCGCTCAGTTGCGCCAGCGGGGTCAAGTCCGACACCTGGGTAAAGCCACAAACCAAGGATTGCAGAGCGCTCAGTTGCGCCAGTGGGGTCAGGTCCGACACTTGGGTTTCGCTAAATTCCAAGGATTGCAGAGCGCTCAGTTGCGCCAGGGGGGTCAGGTACTTCACCTGGGTGCCGCTACATTTCAAGGATTGCAGAGCGCTCAGTTTCGCCAGCGGGGTCAGGTTCTTCACCTGGGTGCCGTTACATTCCAAGGATTGCAGAGCGCTCAGTTGCGCCAGCGGGGTCAAGTCCGACACCTGGGTAAAGCCACAAACCAAGGATTGCAGAGCGCTCAGTTGCGCCAGTGGGGTCAGGTCCGACACTTGGGTATGGTTACAATACAAGGATTGCAGAGCGCTCAGTTTCGCCAGTGGGGTCAGGTCCGACACCTTGGTTTGGCTACAATTCAAGGATTGCAGAGCGCTCAGTTGCTCCAACGGGATCAGGTCCGACACCTGGGTGCGCCTACAATCCAAGGATTGCAGAGAGCTCAGTTGCGCCAGCGGGGTCAGGTCCGAGACTCCAGTTTCGCTACAATCCAAGGATTGCAGAGAGCTCAGTTGCTCCAACGGGATCAGGTCCGACACCTGGGTGCGCCTACAATCCAAGGATTGCAGAGAGCTCAGTTGCGCCAGAGGGGTCAGTTCCGACACTTGGGTATAGCCACAATCCAAGGATTGCAGAGAGCTCAGTTGCGCCAGAGGGGTCAGTTCCAACACTTGGGTATAGCCACAATCCAAGGATTGCAGAGAGCTCAGTTGCGCCAGCGGGGTCAGGTCCGACACCTGGGTATGGCTACAATCCAAGGATTGCAGAGAGCTCAGTTGCGCCAGCGGGGTCAGGTCCGACACTTGGGTATAGCCACAATCCAAGGATTGCAGAGAGCTCAGTTGCGCCAGCGGGGTCAGGTCCGACACTTGGGTATAGCCACAATCCAAGGATTGCAGAGCGCTCAGTTGCGCCAGCGGAGTCAGGTCCGAGACTCCAGTTTCGCTACAATCCAAGGATTGCAGAGCGCTCAGTTGCGCCAGTGGGGTCAGGTCCGACACTTGGGTTTTGCTACAATCCAAGGATTGCAGGGCGCTCAGTTGCGCCAGCGGGCTCAGGTCCGACACTTGGGTATCGAAACAATCCAAGGATTGCAGAGAGCTCAGTTGCGCCAGAGGGGTCAGTTCCGACACCTCGGTAAAGCCACAATCCAAGGATTGCAGAGAGCTCAGTTGCGCCAGCGGGGTCAGGTTATGTATTGCCGTGTAGCCAATGTCCAATTCAAATAAGTGCTCCAATTGAGAAATCGTTGGCGGCAAGACAATGAGTCTATTCAAGTCGCCAAGATATATTCTGCCGGTTTTAGCCAACAACTCACACTCTATCCGTGCCTCTGCTTCTGCAAAACACTCTTCTGGCGTGGCTTTCGCCCAACCTATTATTCCACTATCAGTCATGGCCGACACCGCATTTTGCTCCATCGTCACTCTTCCCAGTCAGACAATAATTAGTTGAATAATTATTATCACATTATTTACAGCAAATAATAACGAATTTAACGTGGCGTCTTATCAAATTATAATTTTCTCGCTAAATCAGATCTTCCGTCGATTTAAGCGTCTTGACCGGTTCGGAGCAGCTCGAAACATCGATAACGGCTGGTTAGCGCGTCAGGTGGTTACGCCAAATGGTTTCCTTGGATGTTGCCGACACTTGCTGCCCCATGTTTTACCCTCGTCTTGATAATCGTGAGGGAGATTTGTGCCGGGGATGGGGGCTGCTGACAATAACGCCGATGACGCACCGGTTACCTTTCTTTGACAATTGAGCTATGCAGAGCAATAGAGTTCAGAATTAAATGAATTTCGACAACAATATAGCCGCCGTGAAACATTTGTTTTTGTTATTTGAGCTTCTCAACTCCCCGGAAAGCCTTACCACGTAAGGCTTTCAGCTAAATCCCGCGTCTATTTTCGCTCGAATGTTTCACGCGGATACTCGTTTCCAATGCAGTTGCAACTTATTCAAAAGGAATTTCCCTTAAATAATTCATGATAAGTAAGATAATCATGCAAATGTTGGATTAAACGTCTAAATATTGACGAAATAAAATAATATATTTATTATTTGATCGTTCCCAATAAGAAAATTTCCTTCTTTTGCGGGTTGTCGCCGATTTCATTGAGCTAATGGCAATTTTTTAGTTTTTTTTCCTTCAGGAAATGCGTATGTCCACTTTTGTCCTGTCCGACCGTTCTTACACTAGGCGTGAAGCAGTCTGGGCTGCCTGTAATTCCCTGGCTGCTGCATCAGAAAAGCCATCTGTATCTAAAGTGCGCGGCTATTACAAAGGGGGATCGGATACCGACGTTCAAGCCGATATCCACGCCTGGTATGAGCGTTTGTTTAGTCATCACTGTGCGCAAGCGGCTGGCCAGGGCATGCCAGATGAAGTGGCGGAACTCATGCGGCAGTTATGGGCGACGGCCACCGCGGCGGCCCAGGGTCATCTCGCCCACGAAAAGTCCCTTCTGACCCAGGAGCGTGCGCAGCTCACCCAGGAGCATGCCCAGATGGTTGAGCTTGTTCAGGAGAAACAACGACATCTGGAGCAAGTGCAAGGCGAATTGGCTGGCCAAACGACGAGCCTGGCGGTTTCTCAGGAGCGCTTGCAGCAAGCCTTGCAAATGAATGAGGGCCTGAAAGCGGAACAAGGTGTGCTGCTCCAAAGGTTGGATGCTATGCAGCAGGCGATTGACGAGCGTGACAGGCGGCATACGGAAGCGATGCAGCTCCTGTCATCCCAATATCAGGACAGCCTGGCCAATCTGAATGCGGACCATAAGAGCCGGTTGGCAGAGTTTGAGGCGGCTGGTGTTCAGAATGAGCAGCGCTATCGGGGGATGGAACGGCATATGCTGCAGCAGATTGAAGAGGCCCGGGCCAAGTCGCTGCATTGGGAGGGGGAAGCACTTTCTCTGCGTTCCAGAAATCAGACCGAGGTGGATCTCGTGAAAAGCCAGCTGCAAAATGCACGTTCGACGATCGATGCGTCCAGGGGGGAGATTAATGCGCTGAAGGGTCAGTTGACTGCCTTGAATTTGCAGAGGGATGCGATGATTAAGGAATTGGCTCTAGCGTCAGTGGTGGCCTCCCCTGCCCTGGTTGAGGAAAAAGATGGGCGGCAGTTGGATTTGTTGGATGCGGGGGTTATTGAAGATGAGCTGAAAACGATGGGCAACGGGGGGATTGGAGCAATAACACTACGGGAAACGGATCCGGATGGGATTTGTGAATAGCGGGCAACATTGTTTGGGTCCTTTGAATACATGCCGCGTGGTTCGATGAGTTGGATATTAACTCCACAACTCATTTGGCTGTTTGTGGTCAGGTGTCAGCGAAAGTAACTTTGTTACCCCCTGTCCAAGTAAGCTTCCCTCTAGAGTACGATTTTCTCGCCAAAAAATGTAACACATTTACTGCGCATGACTGCGAAGGAACTATGTTACTCTGCATAATAGCGTAGTGAATATGTAACTTTGCATATTCTCGATTTTGAGAGTACTGACATGCCTCAATCCACTCCCTTGACGATACCATCACCTATTGAAATCAAGCGACTCCCGTGGATGCGACGATTGTCGCTTATTAGTCCCAAGCTTTCACATCTTCTCACCGTTTTTTCATATGGAAGCCTCAATCTTTGGGCTTTCATTGAAAGCCATCCTGCAATTACGAGCTTCTGTGAATATCCTGGATACGTCATCATTGATGATCAACAGGTCTTCGCGACGTTCTGGGTACAAGGTGACGGGCAGCAACAGTTTTTGGTTCTTGAAGGTGATATTCAGATCGAACCAGAAAACATCAATTCAGTTCCAACATTCCACGATGCCGCAGTCCATACGGTGACGCAAGCGTGGCTCGCCAGCCATCAGCAATGGATCAACAACTGGCACCGGATCAATCCCTACATTGTTAGCAATGGCCGCTTTGTGACGCCGCAAATACTCGACGCGACCGCTGTCCTATTCGAGACTCCGGTCACGTTGTTCGATGCTGAGCATGCATTGCGTCGAATCGACCAGCAACTGGTTCGCACCGCAATATTCATGCTCTTGCACAGGGGCCGTATCACTAGCGCTGATCTCACAAAGAAGCCGTTGAGCGGTGCCACGCTCTTCTATTCCAATGCGGCACGGGCGTAGAGGAATCCTCCATGAAACGATTAATTCCTCCCGATCTGCAAGACCTTTCCCAATGGCCTACCGTCGATCCGAACGCTTTGGAAGGAAAACGACGTAAGAGTTTGTTAAACCGCATTGAGGCAATCAGGTTATATGTTGCCGGCACGCCCTTGGCCAAGATCGAGCAAGCGACGACAGTAAATCGCGTCCAGATTTTTCGTTTGATCAGGCATTGTATCGAACCACACAGCCTGGGACCGTGTGCTAACGCATTTGAATACCGGATCTCGCAATGCACTTCATCCGTATCTTGTGCCGCCACGCGCGTGCTGGTTGACGACTCCAGCATTTGATTCAGGATCGCCTGCACTCGGATTCTCGTGACGTATAGTTCCATAATTACTTTTCTGTTGCTGTAATCTATTGATTTTATTCAGGATTTTTCGGGGAATTTGGAGATAATTGAAGTTAAAATGGTCTGGTAACCACCATTTTCAGGCAGAGTTACATATTTACTGCAACGACGGTTACATATTTACTTTCGCGTACAGTGTCGCATGACCTGCTCGCAGGCGCAGCGTGCAGCCCGCGTGCCGATTCACGCATGATTGAAATCGCCAGTCAGCATCTTCGCTTCTGTGCGGCATGCATGGCGGAAGGCTTCCATGCGGTGCTGTTCCAATTCGCGCCGATTCTGCACTGCCCGATTCACCATACTCCCCTGCTCGATATCTGCACAAGCTGCCGAAAGAAAATCCCTTATCGTCTCGATGCATCTTTCGCCGTCAGACCGTTTTGCTGTCCTCACTGCGCACACTCGCTACTTCCTGATCCGACTATCCTCGCGAGGCAAAGCCATATCACCAAATCACACAATTCCATCATGAATTGGCAGCGATTTCTGGCAACCTACGTGTACTGGTACGCGGAAGGTACGCATACCTGGCGCGATGTTTCCGGTCGCTTTCTGGACCGTGAAAATATTCCGGCGCCCCTGAGCATTGCCGGACGTCTCGGCTTTATAGGAGCATTGCAAAAACTTCACAATGATCCACCGCCACTGCCGATATTCACAATGAACGAGGTGCTTCCGCCAGGCATGACGATGCAAAATTTGTCTGGCACCATTACTGCGGCGCCGGCATTCTCGCGGCTGCATTGGCCGCGCTTCCAAACTAGTCGCTTCTTGTCGCTTTGTGGACAATATTCTCGCTTTTGCGACCGGCTACAACAATTGAATTCGCCTCGGCACCGCGAGGTTACGCAATGGTGGCGCAAAAGTTGGGAGGGTGCATTCTCGCGCCAATGCGAAGTGACAACTGTATTCTCATATCCACCCTTTGGGATCGCAGAGTGGGCATGTTATTCTGTTTTGCCAGATCGACTGCTTAAGCGCCCCGTTATTCAACATCGGCTCGGCCTCGACTTTGAACAGGATCTTCGATCCACCTGGCAAGCCTGGGACCGTGTGCTAACGCATTTGAATACCGGATCTCGCAATGCACTTCATCCGTATCTTGTGCCGCCACGCGCGTGCTGGTTGACGACTCCAGCATTTGATTCAGGATCGCCTGCACTCGGATTCTCGTGACGTATAGTTCCATAATTACTTTTCTGTTGCTGTAATCTATTGATTTTATTCAGGATTTTTCGGGGAATTTGGAGATAATTGAAGTTAAAATGGTCTGGTAACCACCATTTTCAGGCAGAGTTACATATTTACTGCAACGACGGTTACATATTTACTTTCGCGTACAATCATGCCCAGCCTGCTTTTTTCGACGGGTGAACACGAAGGCAGCGCCAACGGTAATTCCATGCATCCGTGCAGCGACATCCGCCTGGGAGAAAATCTGATTGCGTCGGTATATAACGTATTACGCAATAGTCCGATTTGGGAAGAGACGCTATTGATCGTCACTTTCGATGAAAATGGCGGCGTGTACGATCACGTCCTGCCACCTGCTGTATGCGCTCCGGATTCGTACGGATACTATTCCAATAAGAAGCTGCTATTCGACTACACGATGCTAGGACCGAGAATTCCTGCACTGTTAATATCGCCGTGGCTCGAAAAGGGCGTGGTAGACAGTACTCAGTACCGGAATACCTCGATCCTTCGCTTCGTTCAGGATCTGTTTGCAGCACAGAATCAAGTCGCTGAGGCACCGAGTCTGACTCAGCGCGATTTGAACGCAAATAGCATCGCATTATCGGCGTGGCGAGCAACGCCACATGAACACTGTCCAGCCTTCATCAAACCTCATGTGGGCTTTGCTAATTGGGGAACAGAAATGACGGACCCAAATGGCGACGATCCCTACAGCGGCCCGTATATTCATAGGGTAACTAAACCGGTTCCACCCGTTGCACTTGATTTTGCAAAGGCTTACTGCAGCCAATATCCAGGCCATCCTGATAGCGGAAAGCCATTAGAGCAACTTTTCAAGTCTCAGTCCGAGATGTTGCGTTACATGACAGAGCGAAGACATGCGGCCAGAAAATTCTATCGTGATCATCGATAACTCAATCTGGCTGGAATCGCCATGATGGGTATCTTACATAACGTCCATGGAATGTCGCGGATTCTGAAAAATCTCCGGGCAAAAGGGTATGTGCTCACCGAGGCGATTTTACGGGGCACCGCGCCATTCCGGCGTGAACACATCAATCGCTTTGGAGAAAATCCGCTGGACATGGATAGGGAAATTGAGCCTCTCAACTATTAAATCGACTTTTCCGTGTAAGTCATCGACTTAATCTGTTTCGGCGAAAAAACCGTAATCCCGGCCGTCCCACCAGATGGGGTTGGTGAATAGCGATTCAGAAATGGATCTTTACTTCAGGGAATTCTAAATTCGCGGCCTTAGCTGGCTTGGATAATCTGTAGGTTTCTAGAATTTGGTTCCGATACATGGAATGAAATGAGATTTCGATTGATGGAACCGGACCAAAAAAAGTTAACCTTTTTTCACTTGCAATAAAAGCTAACTTAAATAATAATTAGTTGTCAATTTTTAATTGACTCTAAAGAAGTAGTCACCTTGCTCAGATTTCCACAGTATTCCCATACCAGTTTCCATGCAGTAAGTGTGTTTCCTTACTGTGCTAACACAAAAAGCCATCTCGCTTAGAAAGTCTGTAACCGTAATAGTCATCATCATCTATTCACAGAAGGGTTCGTATGTTCAAGTACACCGTTTTGGCAGGCGATACACTCAATGACATAGCTGCTGCGCTTAGTTCCGCTGCCGGAGTCAGCGTACAAGCAATCGAAGCAGCGAATCCGGGTGTCAACGCCAACGCGTTGCAGATTGGGACATTGCTCAATATCCCAGCACAACTTGGTCAGGCTATTGCGTTGAAATATACCATCCAGAGTGGCGACAGTTATTCAATCATTGCTGCTAATCTGGCAGGATGCACCGGCCTGAGTTTCCAAGAAATTGAACAAGCGAATCCATCTGTCAACCCCAATGCAATGGCGGTAGGACAGGTCTTGACAATTCCTATTTCGTCAGCATCCCTCACCTCTCCCATTGCTGATCCAACTATCCCATTGACTCAGTCTGTCAATGCTCAGAAAGGTCTCTGGTATTGGACTTGGTCTAAAAACACACAAGTGCCTGACAACACCAATCTGGGTATCGCTTTTAGTGGTTGGGTATCTCCACAGACAGCCATAGACAACAGCAATGCCGTCCACAGTCAATTACCTGGTTTGAAATACATTTGCCTGGGTGGCGGAAATGAAAGTGGTGCCTGGACTGAATCCGCTGTGCTTTCTGTCACCAACGCAATTAACTCAGGCAGCCTGTCCGCATACCAGGGAATTGCTTACGACATTGAAGAAGGTAGCTCAGGGTTGGCAGCAGCTTTTGAAGCGTCTTTTACTGCAGCCAAGGCTAAAGGTTTGAAGGTTCTTGTCACGGTGAGTCATTCCGCGCCCTATGGTATTGAAGACGCTGCAGCACTCATGCGCAGTTTCTTCGCCAGTCCCGTCATCGACATTCTATCGCCCCAGCTCTATACCACCGGAGAAGAAACCAGTAACCAGTATGCCACTTCGGGAGGGGTTAGCTGGAGTGAATATGCGGATGCAAAGGCAATCGTCGCTCCGAGCATAGTCAATGCCAGTCTATATGCTGACGCCCAGGAATATTTTTTAGCTCAGGGGGTAAGTTTGGGTGGATTTTTGCAGTGGCAGCAGTGATTTACGGAAAATTCGTATATAGGCATTTCTTATGGCAACCGTTTTTTAAATACGGTAGAAAAGGTGAAAAATGAACAGCTATCTCATGTAAAGGCTCCAGATAAGCAGTTTGAATTTGCCATTCATTTTATATTTTAATGTTTTGTCAGTGGTTTTAAGTTGTACCTGAGTGTTTCCCATCGAAATGGAAGGAACAGCAATGAATACCGTTGCACAGCAGAAGAGAGCAGTATTTGTCGTCGCCCACCCGGATGATTTCCAGCTCTTCATGAATCCGGTTGCCGCTGCCGCCATCCTATCCGGCGACTATTCGGTTGCCATTATCGTTACCACCGCTGGTGACGGCGGGCAAGGCCCGGCATACTGGGCGGCCCGCGAATGGGGGACGATTGCGTCAGTGCGCTGGTTGCTCGATTGCACTCCAAACGCCCCTTTTGACGAAACACCGTCCCCTGCGGCAGGTGCTCCACTTTGGAATTTTGTGAGCTTCAATGAGCACAATATTACAACTTGGACCGCTAATATCGCACAAACGCCTTGCGCTTGCTATTTCATGCGCCTGCCGGACGGCAATATGTGTGGCGAGGGGTTTGGCGTGACAGGCGATGTGAGCCTGCCGCAACTGAGCAACAGCGCCATTACCCCTCAGCCGTTTCCGTCGCTGGCGACGATTACCACTATCGGTACGGTGGACGGCTCCACCACCTATACAAGCTGGAATGATTTCACAACCACCTTGGAAGCCATCATCACCGACAATGGCAACTATGCAATCAGCGATTGCTGGGTCAACTACCAGCAGACCGATCAAACCACCAACCCCTGTGATCATTACGATCACTACGCGACCGGTTTGGCAAGCAATGCCGCCATCGGCCAATCGACACCGTTGGCCGTCAGCGAATATCTCGATTATGCAATGACCCAACCGCCTAATGGAAAAACGCAGTTACAAGGTTCAGCTGCCCTTTGGAAAATCGGCATGATGGCCGCTTATGACAAGCAGGTTTATGACTGTGCACGGGGGCAGCAAAACGGCGGGGGAAAGATCTGCTGCACGATTGGTGGGGATAATTTGGGGGTGTATGCCGGGTGGATGATGGCAGCGCCGGTATTTACTACTTCAACACCCGGCAACTTTTCGCCGCCAAGCTTGGCACCATTGTGGCCGCCTACGCCGTTTTATAGCGGGTGTAGTGGATGCCAATGCTCGTCATCTGATAGCACAAGCGATCATTAACCTGCTTCGCAGGAGAGCGCACTTTTTCCGATCAAGTATCCACGGGGTCGGGTCGAAAAACCTTCATTTTCAAATATGGGAAAGTTATATAACATGGATGCCCAGAAATTATTCCAAGAACACTAAGGGAATGTGCTGCACATCGTAAACTTCACGACTCCGGAGAATCTCCTATCCTTGGAATTTCTATCCTTTCTTAAATTTGTGAGATGAGATGCTGTTTCTAAATTTAATGCTCAATGCTTTTTCCTCTGTCGTTCACCTCATCCAATCCAATGGAGACCTGGGGCCCTCTCCCGCGGGGCCACCTGCCGGCTTTCCCCCCGTTGGCGCACTTGCCGTCGGTTATCCATACGCTGCTCTTCCTACCACACCGGCAGGGGTTGTGGCCGTTTCCTTTCCAGCCACTGCGGGATTAGTGGCAAACGCAGCTCCTTACGCTCAAGGAGGAACAGCAGCAGTAAACGTGACTCCCTGCCTGATCTTAGCCGGCGCCGCGATTGTCAATCCGATTAATCCTGTGCCCCCCACCCTTCCAGCCGCGCCACTTGTTCCCGCGAACGGGTTTTCCAACTTTCAATTACTAATTGATACACTGGATCGAGCGATGCACGGTGGCCATGAAATTTGGTATCAAGTGCAAATTGCTAAATACCTGTCCGCTTACGCTGCCACCGGGGGAGGGTTCTGTTGCAGTAAGGCGAAAGTTGGAGTGCTAGAATGGCATTCATGAAATCCCTGTCGATCCAATTGGAAGAATCCGTTCTTCGTAGAGTAGTTAAGCGCTTGCATTATCCGCTTGATGTGATGTTGTTGTGTGTACGTTGGTATGCGGCGTATGCGCTGAGTCTGCGCAATCTAGAGGAGATGATGGCCGAGCGCGGAGTGGAAGTTGATCACACCACGGTGCATCGGTGGGCGGTAAGGATCTTGCCGGTCTTGGCCAAAGTGCTTCGCCATCGCAAGCGGCCGGTTGGCAGGAGTTGGCGAATGGATGAGACTTACATCCAAGTCGGCAAGCAGTGGAAATATCTGTATAGAGCAGTAGACAGACTTGGCCACACCGTGGACTTTCTGCTCACGGCCAAACGCGATCACGCTGCGGCACGACGCTTCTTCGAACGGGCAATAGGGGCGCACGATGTGCCAGAGAAAATCACGATCGACAAGAGCGGCGCCAACACGGCGGCGGTGCGTAGCATGGTCGCCGACAGCGGCGTTGACATCATGTTGCGCCAATCGAAATACTTGAACAATCTTGTAGAACAAGACCATAGGGCCATCAAGCGAATAACCCGTCCCATGCTCGGCTTTAAAAACTTCCACTGCGCCGCCAAAATCATCGCAGGCATTGAGACGATGCACATGATCAAGAAGGGGCAACTGCAATGCTCCAACGGGGAAGTTGCGTCCGCTGCCGAACAATTCTATAGCTTGGCTTTTTGATTTCTGGGTCGATTGCTCGACTCGACTCAACTCAACCTCAAATCCTTATTGCAACACAACCATAGAAATGGCTATGGCAATATATGCGAGCTCATTACAGTGGGGCGTACTCGCATTGAGAAAGGAAATTACCTGATCAAGCCAGAAGATCTGGCCCACCCGAAGGGGGACATGAAGCACTTGAAAGGAGTACCGGACTGTGAGTTGATCCTGGTCCCGGAGTATGGGAGCGATATCGACACTTTGTCTCAACAGGCTGCCTGGCTTGTGCATACAGCGCCTGGCCGGGCACGTATTTCGTTAAGCCTTCATAACCGCTCCAACGACGATAGACACACCGAGATTGTGCAAACAGTGGCAGATATATATGGGCTGCCTATCGTGGCCACCGGCGACGTGTGCATGCACGTCAGGTCTTACAAACCCGTACAGGATACGATGACGGCAATCAGGCACGGATTACCAATCGCCGAATGCGGCTATCGTCTCGCATCAAATGCGGAGCAGCACTTGCGGTCACGTCTGCGTTTAGGAAATCTCTATTCCAGGGAGGCTTTGAACGAAACTGTCCGTGTCGCACAGCGATGTACGTTCTCATTGGATGAACTCCGATACAAATATCCAGAAGAATTCGTACCAAAAGGAGAGACTGTTACCAACCGCGGACAAGTTTCCGATCCTGACAAACATTCAGTATGTTCGCAGGCAGGAAATTTTTTTCCCGTAACCTGGCGCGCAGGAGTGAAAGTGGGTGGCCTCCCAGACTAAGCCCGGTGCTGCGATAGTCTGCAACAATTGTTTCACCCTCTGAGGGAGATTCGAGTTCCAGGAGTGATTCGGCGATTGGTGCTCCTTTCAGCAACCCTTTGTCTGGAACACTGACGACAGATTGCCAAAGTGCCTGTCGACGATTACCTGAGAGAGGTTCCAATGCATTGGCTGCCGCAAGTGCTTTGACATTTCGATTGTCCAGTCCCGCTCTGCTCGCAAGATCCGCAACGCTGGAGAAATTCCGGATACACCTAGCCTCCTCTATCCGTAATCCCGCCTCTTTTTCCATTCCATTGATCATGTTGAGTCCAAGTCTGACCGCTGGTTGACTACCGGTGATTGCTTCCAAACTTGCTTCCCAATTACTGATCGTCACATCCACGGGCCGGACAACTAATCCATGCCTTTTTCCGTCTTGCACAAGTGAGGACGCTGAATAGAACCCCATCGGCAGACTATTCAGCAGTCCACACAGAAAGGCCGCAGGTTCGTGGCATTTTAGCCAGCAACTTGCGTAGGTTATCAGGGCAAAGGAGGCCGCATGTGACTCTGGGAAACCATATGAGGCGAATCCACGAATTTGGTTGACAATAGACTCTGCGAATTCAGCTGTATAGCCACGCTCGCTCATCCCGATTCGTAACTTTGCATCGAATTGTTCAAGATTGCCTTTCCTCTTCCACGCAGCCATAGCTCTACGTAACTGGTCAGCTTCACCAGCTGAGAACCCGGCTGCAGTCATGGCAATCTGCATGACCTGTTCCTGGAAAATTGGAATTCCCAATGTCCGCTCTAATACTGCTTTCGTTTCGGGACTAGGATAGGTAACTGGCTCTTCGCCCATTCGTCGACGCAAGTACGGTTTGAGCATGCCCCCTTCAATAGGACCTGGCCGAATAATCGCGACTTCGATGACCAGGTCATAGAAAGTTCGCGGTCGCATCCGCGGTAACATACTCATTTGCGCCCGGCTTTCAATCTGGAATGTACCCACAGTATCAGCATCGCAAATCATGTCGTAAGTTCGCGGATCCTCAGCCGGAATATCAGACAACTCGAATCTCTCGCCACGCTGCTCAGAAACCAGATCCAAAGTCCGACGCAAGCAACTGAGCATGCCGAGGGCAAGGATATCAATCTTTAGCAGGCCGACAGCATCTATATCATCTTTGTCCCACTGAATGATACTTCGATCCTTCATAGATGCATTTTCAATGGGTACCAGCCGGCAGAGTTTTTCATTTGAGATGACGAACCCACCTGGATGCTGTGACATATGCCTTGGGAATAGCATCATCTTGTCGGCAATATCGGACCACGTTTTGGCGATGGTTGAATCTGGATCAAATCCACAATCCTGGAGTCGCTCTTTAAGATCAGCGCTACCACCCCAGCCATGTCTGGCTTTCGCCACCTTCTCTACAATCGATAAATCGATGCCAAGAGCCTTCCCCACATCTCGTAGCACGCTTTTGGGACGATAGGAAGTTACGACAGCAGTCAAGGCAGCGTTCATTCTTCCGTATTTTTTATAGATGTACTGGATGACCTCCTCGCGACGTTGATGCTCAAAATCAACGTCTATGTCTGGGGGCTCATTTCGTTCGGCTGAAATGAACCGCTCAAACAGCATAGTGCCTCGGGCTGGGTCGACTTCTGTTATGCCTAGGGCGTAGCAAATCGAAGAATTTGCAGCAGAACCACGTCCCTGGCACAGGATGTTTTGGCTGCGCGCAAAGCGCACAATGTCATAGACAGACAGGAAATATGGTTCGTATTTCAGATCCTCGATAAGCTTCAATTCATGCTCCATTTGAGCAATAACGTTTTCCGGTATACCTGCGGGAAATCGCCAATGCGCACCGATATAGCTTTCCTTGCGTAGATAGCTGTGGGATTGTGATTTGCCGTCAGCGGCCACACACAGCAAACGGTGTGGTTTTTCTGACGGTTGAAGATGAGACTGGCACTGTCAACGTCATTTGCTGGGAATCTGTCGTTGAACAATTTCGGAAGGAGATATACGGCGCTTCTCTCTTAGGGGTATACGGGCAGTGGCAGTCGCAGTCAAATGTGAAAAACTTGATCGCCATGCGCCTGGTCGATCTGTCTCATCTCCTGGGTGAACTGGATACAAAGAGTCGTGACTTTTGTTAATAGAGGGCTAGACCGACGCAGTTATCTTTGAGATGGCTTACCTTATCAAGAATCACAATATCGCTGTAAGATGACGGAAGAAACGAAAATTTCTACTGACGGAATTCGCCATATTTATTGAATATTTTTCCAAAAATGAGGAACAGATTGATTCGGAGATGGTACTAACATCGTTGATTTTTTGTAAAAGTCCGATTCATTCATTTATAACCAATAATCGAAACCCCAATTTATGTCCCCTATTTCAATTGAACATAAAAATGTAATGCCTAAGATTCCAGATATCAATGATCAGCATGTACATGAGTTTGCAAAACTCAGGGTGCGTTTAAACAAACGGAGCTAAAGTTCCACAGAAATGGTAAATCAGCCGTTTTTTAACGGTCGACCGACATATTCTATCCCCCGACCATCAGATCGTTGATTGTAGCGCCTTTTAAGAGGTTGATTTTTCTTTGTGCAGGCTCAAATTTTCAACCTCCATTTGGTGTCAAATTTCTAGGCGCAGTCAATCCGACCGAATCAACCATTCGATCATCAGAGAAATCGAATTCGCCATGCAAATTGAAATGCTGCCAAGTGACCACTGAACCGTTACGAATCGCTTCAATCAATTCCGCTTTGCGCA
>NZ_JACOFX010000022.1 GCF_014284125.1 Undibacterium umbellatum
GGATATTCGCAAAAAGCTCCAATTCTGCACCTCGACGTTCAAATCGAGACCAGATAAAAACATCAATTTGTGCAAACAAATCATTGACTTACGAACCCCTGATGTGAAAACGTTGGGACACTAGTGAATGTACTTATTATTCTGGACAGGAAAAGCGCATTCAATGAACTGGAATTTGTGTGCTACAGAAGAAAAAATCCAGATAAGACCAGTTGTAAAAAACACGAAAAGCGACGCTTACCTGAAGCCGCCACAAAGAGGTGTAAGCGTGTGCGAAATTATACAAGGTCTTGATACGCGCGAAATTTATTTAATACCACATAGATACCGCTTGACAACCAGTTTTAAGGACTCTACAGTAAGCTGGAAGCAGGTCATCTTTTAATAATGGCTTGGAATCAAATGGGACTTTCTGTGAATTAGCATTCAATTGGACTCTCTGTTGAAAAGGCAGACCAGAGTCCTGTTGCTTTGCCCGCTTTACTCATGGAATGGAGCGCTTGAACCCGGATGGGATTTTATAAAGTTATGCTGGCGTGGTGTTGGCGCGAGTGTCCGGTTTAAAAAAATAAAATGACAGGAGCAGTAATGGATTTTTCAAATCGCCAGCAAGAGCCGGGGAAGAAGTTTATAGGTATAGGGCTGGTAATCGCATTTCACTTACTGGTGGTATATGCACTGGTATCAGGATTGGCTCGCAAGGCCATGGAAGTGGTGATCAAGCCAGCAGAAGTCAAGCTGGTAGAGGAGGTGAAACCACCGCCACCACCGCCAGATACGCCGCCACCGCCGCCACCAAAACTGCTGGCCCCACCGCCACCGTTCATTCCGCCACCGGAAGTCCAGGTACAACAACCGGTACAACAGCAGCCGACGATCGCCGCCGTATCGAATGTCAAGCCAGAGAATCCGACATTCGCCAAGACCCAGGCACCTCCTGCTCCTGTGGCAGATACCAAGCCTACAGGTCCTGTCACAGTACCTGGCGTGATCGACTTCAACGTGGGTGGTTGCAAACCGGAATATCCGCGTGCATCGCTGCGTAACGAAGAAACTGGTACTGTGCAATTATCCGTCCTCATCGGAGCAGATGGCTCGGTAGCCGATGTCAAGATCGACAAATCCAGTGGCTTCCGTGGTCTCGATAATGCAGTGAAGTCCCAATTGATGTCAGGTTCCTGCAAAAACAAACCAGGTACCGTGGATGGCAAACCACAACAGACATGGACCAAAGTCCAGTATGTCTGGAAACTCGAATAATAGAGGTGGCGCAGATAAACAAGACATCCACTTCATCAAAAAGCTGAACAAATTTGAAGGCTGAAACTCAAGACCTCTCAACACAGAGGCACAGAGACACAGAGGGAACACAGAGAACATCAAATAAGAGTAATAGCAATGCGGTATCAATATGCAGCTTGTGTGCTTTTCCTCTTGCCTTTCTCTGTGTCTCTGTGGTGAAGATTTTTGGTCTTATTCAAATCTAAGTCATTTGTTATACGTGTAAGTAATTCAATATACTGTTTAAAGGAAGCACCTCAATGAAAACCCGTTTCTCCGCATTCCTGGCTGCAACACTCCTGGCTTTGACAGCCGCCGTTGCCGTCGCTCCTGCCTCCGCTCAAGGTCCAGCTTCTGCTGCCGCCTCTGCTCCAGCCGCTCCTGCTGCTGAAGCTGCCGCCGCTCCAGCTGCCCCCGCCGATGCTGGCGCTCCCGCAGCTGCCCCAGCAGCAGCCAAAGAAGTGATAGAAAATCCATACGGCCTCGACGCCCTCTGGAAAACAGGTGACTTCGTTGCCAAAGGCACACTCATCATCATGGTCATCATGTCCATGGGCAGCTGGTACATCCTCATCACCAAAATCATCGACCAGGTCAAACTGTCCGGCCAGGCAACAGATGCCCGTACCAAATTCTGGAAAGCAGCCTCCGTACAAGCCGGTGCCGCTTCCCTGAAAGAAGGCAGCCCATTCCGCTTCATCGCTGACTCTGGCATCAAAGCCACAGAACACCATGAAGGCGCTTTGCTGGAACAAATCGATTTGAACACCTGGGTATCCATGTCCATCCAGCGCGCTGTGGAAAAAGTCCAAAGCCGCCTGCAAGACGGCCTGGCATTCCTGGCAACAGTTGGTTCCACAGCACCGTTCGTTGGTCTGTTCGGTACAGTATGGGGTATCTACCATGCGCTGACAGCCATCGGTATGTCCGGTCAGGCATCAATCGACAAAGTAGCGGGCCCTGTTGGTGAAGCGCTGATCATGACCGCGATTGGTCTGGCTGTGGCTGTTCCTGCTGTTCTGGGTTACAACTTCCTGGTACGCCGCAACAAGAGCGCCATGGAAGAAGTCCGCGCTTTCTCCGCTGACCTGCACTCTGTTGTTCTGTCCGGTACCATGGGCAAGAAGTGAAATGCTGATGAAGCTACTGCGCGACGCGATTTTTAGTCTGCGATGCTCGTCGTACCGAAGTACGACTGCGCTTCTTAACTAAAACTAGCGCCGCTCGCTACGCTTCCTCAGCATTTCACATGGCCACTTTATATAGCTTAAAAACCCAAAGATCCAAAGACCCAAAGACCCTTAACCAAAAAAGGCACAGAGGCACAGAGGCACAGAGAAAAGCAGAGAGCAGATCAGAATGGATGCATGCGAATACGAAGAGGTTTATCTCTTGTTTTCTCTGTGTCACCTCTGTGGTGTAGCAGGGAATTCGAGTGGCATGCCACTCGCCTGCGGAACGAAGACTTCTTGCAAGAAGTCTTTCCTTTCTCTGTGTTGAGAGGTCTTAAGGGTTAAAGCGTAACATCGAAAGAGAACACATTATGGCAATGGCAATTGGCAATGATGGTGATGGCGAAGACGAAGTCAACAGCACCATCAACACCACCCCGCTGGTAGACGTCATGCTGGTTTTGCTGATCATCTTCCTGATCACAACGCCGGTGATTACGGACACGATTAAGCTCAAGCTGCCGGCAGAGCACAACCAGATTTACAAAACCAAACCGGAAAACATCACCTTGTCGATCAACAAGGATGGTGATCTGTACTGGAACGGCAGTACCAAGCCGCTAGGCAGCACAGATGCCCTGTTTGAACGACTCAAGGTAGAAGCAGTCAAGATCCCGCAACCGGAGTTGCATATCCGTGGCGACCAGAATGCCCGTTATGAGTTTGTCGGCAAGAGCATTTTGACAGCCCAGCGTGCAGGTATCGCCAAGGTCGGCTTCGTTATTGAACCGCCAGCGCGGAATTAGTGTTTTGAATGACTAAACAGGGCTGGCGAAAAATTGTCCTGACAAGGCGTAGCGACGAAGACAGTGCGAATAGCACGGCGAGAAGCTGCAACGCAGTCAGGGCGATTTTCTCGCCAGCCCCTAAAAAGGAAGCATTATGGGTATGCAAATTGGTTCCGGCAGCGCGTCTGCTGATCCAGAAGTAATGATAGAAATGAACATGACGCCTTTGATTGACGTCATGCTGGTGTTGATCATCATGTTGATTATCACGATTCCTATCCAGAATCATGCGGTGAATCTGAATATGCCGCAAGGGCCGTCGCCAGTGCAGCCGAAGGAACCTGTCGTCGTGAATATTGACGTGGATTTCGATGGAACAGTGACATGGAATGGTGCAGCAGTGAATCCAAGCGAACTGGATGCCAAGCTGGCAGAAGCGGCAGCGCAACCTGACCAGCCAGAAGTGCATTTGCGCCCGGTAGCTGTCGTTCCTTACAAATCTGTGGCGGCTGTCATGGCAGCGGCGCAGCGTCTTGGCGTGACCAAGATTGGTATGGTAGGCAACGAACAGTTCTTGAAGTAAACATGCAGCCGCGGGCTTAATACAAGTTGCCATAAAGCTTGTAGTGCCCGGGGCGGGACTATGAGCATGTTTCGTCTCTGTCGTTACCGTAGAGTGTGATAGAAAAAGACAGGCTCAAATTATATTTGATGATACCACTTAAATACCTATTGACATCCACTAGTGAAAAAACTTACAGTGAGACTTGAAATAGTAGCAGAAGTACAGAATCTGGTCTGGTTCAACCTTACTCAATTATTTACTTATCAATGAATAAACAAGCAGAAAATCTGTCTGAAACTGATGTGTTAAAGACCGCAGGGCATTCCTCGATGACCCATGCTTGTACTTATCATATTGGTGCTGATGGTGGTGGCACTGGCACGCGAGTGGTGTTGTCTGATGCTAGCGGCATTGAGTTGGGCCGTGGTAGTGCAGGCCCATCTGGTCTGGCGCATGGCCGCGACAAGGCCTGGCAGGCTATCTTGCTTGCCACTCAGCAAGCCTTTGCAGATGCCAATCTGGATATGCCTGCCCTGGCTGATATCGCAGTGGGCTGTGGCCTGGCTGGTGTGCATAATATTCACTGGGCCAGAGAGTTCGTGGCCCTCAACCCTGGTTTTGGTGCTGTCTGCGCTGAAACTGATGCCTATACCACTTTGCTGGGGGCACTCAATGGCAAGCCTGGCGCTATCATTGCTTTGGGCACTGGTAGTGTCGGCGAAGTTTTGCTGCCAAGCGGCCAGCGTCGTGAAGTGGGTGGCTGGGGTTTTCCAGTCAGTGATGAGGCCAGTGGCGCCTGGCTGGGTATGCGTGCCGTCAATCATTTGCAGCGCGTGCTGGATGGCCGTGCTGTGAGCAACCCTTTTGCCAGTGCTGTGCTGACGCATTGTGGCGGTGATAAAGACGCCGTGTTTGCCTGGCTGGCACAAGCCAACCAAACCCGTTATGCCGAGCTGGCACCGCTGGTTATTCGTTTTGCGCCTGAAGTCGAGGTGGCTCGCGAAATCATGCTGGAAGCTGGTACAGAAGTCGCCATCATGGCCAGGGCGCTGGACCCGAAAAATGAATTGCCGATCGCCTTGTGCGGTGGGCTGGCAGCAGCAGTAGCGGTGTATTTGCCTGCCGAATTAAAAGAAAGAATACAGATGCCCAAGGCCGATTCGGCAACTGGGGCATTGATACTGATACAACAGCATTTACAAGCCATATAAGTATATTAAAAGAAAGACAGACATGCTGGCACAATTGATAGACTTCAAACCTGATACAGAAAGTTCTACCCCCTTGTATCTGCAATTGGCGAACAAACTCGCGAATGGCATACATAGTGGATTGTGGCAGCCGGATGAAGCCTTGCCATCCGAACGTATGATGTCAGAAACCCTTGAAATTTCACGCGTCACCGCGCGCAAGGCGATAGACATGCTGTGCGAGCGCGGCATGCTGACACGCAAGCATGGCTCTGGCACTTACATCACGCCCAAGATAGAGCAACCACTGTCGCGCCTCACCAACTTCAGTGAAGAATTGCGTAACCGTGGTTTTGCTCCAGGCTCACGCTGGTTGTCACGCGAAACAGGAATCGCTTCACCTGAAGAGATTTTGTCTCTGGGCCTGTCACCCAATACCGTGGTATCGCGTCTGAAGCGTTTGCGTACGGCCGACAATGTCGTTATGGCGATAGAAAGCTCAACTATCCCAGCCGTGTATATGCCTAACCCCAAGCTGGTCAGTGACAGTTTGTATGGTTATCTGGAATCACATAATCTCTCACCAGCGCGCGCCTTGCAGCATATTCGCGCTGTGAATGCAACTGCCGAGCAAGCCCGTCTGGCAGACATCAAACAGGGCGCGGCCATGTTGTTCATTACCCGCGTAGCGTATTTGCCAAATGGTGCCGCGATAGAACTCTCACACTCTTATTGCCGTAGTGATTATTATGACTTTGTGGCGGAGTTGTTCAGATGAGCCTGCAGCTACAAGTACAGGGGCAAATACTGACACCGCAAGGCTGGGTATACGGGACTTTGGCTTTCGACGAGAGGATTCAGTCTATCGCTGCAGACATGAGTGCCGTTGATGCTGGGTCAGCAGCTTACATCTTGCCAGGTTTTGTCGACTTGCATGTGCATGGTGCAGGCGGTAAAGACACCATGGAGGCGGGTGATGCAGTTAGGATCATCGCCCGCAAACATGCAAGGCATGGTACCACCAGCATGCTGGCAACTACGATGACAGCACCACTGGCCGATCTTGAATTGGCCTTGCAGGGCATCAAGCCAGAAGTGGACAAGCGTAGTAGTGGTGGCGCACGTATATTGGGTGTGCATCTGGAAGGCCCGTATATCAATCCGGGCAAGCTGGGCGCACAGCCTGCCTTTGCTCATACCGGCTCGCTGGAACAGGTACGCCATCTTGATGCGATAGCGCCGATCAGATTGATCACTGTAGCGCCTGAAATGGACGGCCATTTGCAACTGGTGCGCGAGCTGACAGCCATCGGCATGCAGGTGCAGATAGGCCATACCCTCGGTACTTACGAAGAGGGCAAGGCCGCACTGGAAAATGGTGCAACTGGTTTTACCCACTTATACAACGCCATGTCACGCCTTGATCACCGTGCGCCCGGCATGGTCGGCGCAGCGCTGGCGCATGCGCAGTTTTCTGAAATTATTCCTGACTTGTTGCATGTCCACCCTGGCGCCATCAAAGCCGCCATGCGTGCGATACCGCATCTGTATTGCGTTACTGACTCTACTGCAGCTTCCGGCATGCCTGATGGCCAATACATGCTGGGCCGCCAGGTCGTACATAAATGCCTGGGCGGTGTACGTCTTGAAGACGGCACGCTGGCAGGCAGCACCCTGACCATGGATCAAGCCTTGCGCAATCTGGTCAGCATAGGACTTGACCTGGAAGATGCATCGAAGCGTGTTTCTACTTACGCAGCCGATTATCTGGGATTGAATGAGCGTGGCCGCCTGCAGGCTGGCAGTTACGCAGACCTGGTTGTACTGGATCGCCAGCTCAACCTCATCGCTGTTTATGTAGAAGGAGAAAAGATTGACCTCACAGATGCTTAAGGAAGCCAGTTCTTCCGCTGATTTTGTAGCCGAACAACTCAAACATGAAGGTGCACGTTATGCCGAGCTAGGCGCTCACTTGCGTGCCAAGCCACCAACATCCGTCGTCACGGTTGCCCGTGGTAGCTCGGACCATGCCGCCAATTATGCAGCCTATCTGATCATGGCCAGGGTAGGGCGCATCGTTGCTTCCCTGCCTATGTCTTTGGTGACACTGAACAAGGCACCACTGGCAGCCAAAGATGCATTGGCGATTGCGATTTCACAGTCTGGTCAAAGCCCTGATGTGGTTGAGCCTATCCGTTATTTCCGCGAAGGTGGCGCGACTACTGTGGCCCTCGTCAACGATGCAGCATCGCCTCTGGCTCAAAGCGCAGAATGGACCATGCCACTGCACGCAGGCCCGGAACTGAGTGTTGCTGCCACCAAGAGCTTTATTACTTCGCTGGTTGCAGGTGCGCGCCTGGCAGGTCACTGGCAAAACGATGCAGAATTTTTGGCAGCGATAGAGCAATTGCCAGAATCCCTGCACGCGGCCACCAAACTCGACTGGTCGCCAGCGATAGAAGTCTTGCAACCTGCATCACGCATCATGGTGGTGGGCCGTGGTATCAGCTTTCCGGTGGCACTGGAGTCTGCACTTAAATTCAAAGAAACATCCGTCATCCAGGCAGAAGCCTTCAGCGGTGCAGAAATCAAACATGGCCCCATGGCCCTGATACATGATGGTTATCCATTATTGATATTCGCAACCCGTGGCCCAGCACAAGCTGGCCTGATTGCCCTGGCAGAGGAAATGCGTGGCCGTGGCGCGAATGTCTTGCTGGCTGCACCAGAAGATGTCAAGGAACGTAACCTGACTTTGCCAGTTGCGGCGACACCGGATCTCGATCCAGTTGTGGCGATACAAGCGTTCTACATGATGGCAGCAAACCTGTCGATTGCCCGTGGTCTGGACCCGGACAAGCCAAGGCATTTGAGCAAAGTCACCAAAACAAATTGACGCAGCTACAGCAGCAGGCTATTTTTTAAAAACTTAGAAAATAGATACTACCCCCAGTATTTTTATAAATAGCAAGATTGGTATGATTAAAATGCGAGATTGCTTAAAAATATTGGGGAGTATATGTAAAAAGCAGATTTCGATGCCGGAATTGCGCTTGGTCTTGAGCGTGCTGCTATTGAGTTTTGGCTTGCATGGCAACGCCTTCGCCGTCCAGAAGATCGAGTTCTGGACCATGAGCCTGAAGCCAAAATTCATTCCCTATTTTCAGGAACTCGTCAAAAATTACGAAGCACAACACCCCGGCATCAAGCTCGAATGGGTGGATTTCCCCTGGGATATTCTGCAATTAAAGCTGATCACGGCCATCGCTGCAGGTACGCCACCAGCACTGGTAAATTTGAGTGTGCCCTGGGCAGAAGAAATGGCGCGAGATGGTTTGCTTGAGCCCGTCGATACATTATTGGCCGCACCGGGTGGCACCAATGACTACACCGATGCCGCACTGGCTGATTTGCGTTTTAAGGGCAAGGTCTATGGTTTCCCACATTACAGCAACGTTAACGTAATCGCCTATAACCGCAAGATACTGGCTGCGGCAGGCATAGTCCAGGCACCACGCAGCATGGATGAATTGCTGACCCAGGCTGTCATGATTTCTCTCAAAACCGGCAAGCCTGGTTATGCGCCTGCGCTCGGCAAGATCGATGGTTTTTTCATGCAACAGGGCTTGGATTTAATACGCGATGGAAAGGCGGTATTCAATTCCCCCGCTCATGTGATGCTGGTTAAAAAACTTGCTGCCACCTATAAGGCTGGCGGTTTTCTCAAAGACAAATTGTTTGCAGAAGACAATTTTCCCGCAGTAGTAGATGCCTATCTCGGTGGCCGTCTCGGTGTCATGGTCAGTGCGCCGACAGCCATCAAGCGCATACAAACTGATGCACCAGAAATTTATGCGCAAACCGGTATCTTTCCTGTGCCGCCAGGTCCGACTGGGATTAACGACGGTGGCTGGATGTTCCATTTCGCCATACCCAAAGGCGTGAAGAAAAAAGATATTCCTGAAGTTGCCGCCTTTGCCCGCTACCTGACCAGCGATGCCAATCAACTGGCTTTTGCAAGGATGGCAGGTGTGATGCCCACCACCAAACAGGCGCTGGCAAATCCCTATTTCAAGAAAATATTACCCAACGCCGGCGCATCAGAACAGGCATTGGCCGTGGCCGCAAATTCCATGAATTCTGCCCGCAGCCTGTATGTCAGCGGCATAGACGATTATGATGAATTGCGCCGTTTTTTGGTCAAGGCCGTAGAAGCAGGTGTTACTGGCCGCCGTGATATACAAGAAGCCTTGGATGAAGCGGTAGGCATCTGGAATCGCAAGTTGCAAGGTGTGAAGCTGCCATGAGCAAGTTGCTTGACTCTGTCGCGCCCGTTGTGACAAACAAGCGCAACCTGCTTGCCTATGCCTTCCTGGCTCCTGCCTTGCTATTGCTGCTGATGTTCTCCTTCTGGCCCGTCATGTATGGCTCTTACCTGAGCTTTACAGATTTCAGCCTGATACGCGAAGTGCATTGGGTAGGCTTCGCCAATTATCGTGCCCTGTTTGCGAATGACATGTTTTTGACAGGACTAAAGAATTCGCTATTGTTTTTGTTGGTCGTGCCCTTTACGCAATTGGGTGCGATATCGCTGGCGGTGCTGGTGAATAATCAATTGCCAGGCATACGCTGGTTTCGCGCTGCTTATTATGTGCCAGTGGTGACGACGGTGTCTGTCGTCGGCATCATGTGGGGCTTTATGTTCCATGAGCAGGGCACACTAAATTATGTGCTGCTGCAATTGCATATCATTGCTGCGCCACTGGGCTGGTTGTCGGATGACGCGCTTGCCTTGTTCGCTGTTATGTTTGTGTCTTTCTGGCGTGGTCTGGGCTGGTATATGGTGATGTATCTGGCTGCCTTGCAGTCACTGCCCGCCGAGATGCAGGAAGCAGCAATACTGGATGGAGCCAATCGCTGGCAACGTTTCTGGCGCATCACCGTGCCCATGCTGAAGCCGACGATACTGGTCTGCAGCATCATGTCAGTCTTGGCGGCTTTGAAAGCCTATCAGGAAGTTGACGTGCTTACGCAAGGTGGCCCCATGAATTCCACCTTCACGGCGCTGTATTATGCCTATGATCAAGGCCTGAAACATTTGAAGCTGCCACGCGGCCTGGCTGCGAGTTTTGTTGTCTCCCTCTGCTGCATGGCGATCGCCTTCATTTGCCTGCGCTGGCTTAAACCTGGGCACAGGGAATGAGCATGAACATCAAAAAATTCCTGCGCACGGCTTCACAATATGGCTTGCTAAGCCTGATTGCCATCATCTGCATTTTCCCCTTCTGGTGGACGCTGGTGGTGGCGATGTCGACAGAAGGTAATCTGTTTGAATTCCCGCCCACATTCTGGCCGCGTGGTATTTCGCTAGATAATTTTGTCGAGGCTTTCCGCGTCATCCCCATCCTCGCTTTTTACAAGAATTCTTTGCTGATCACTCTGGCGACCGTATTGGGCAAACTGGTCGTGTGTTCACTCGCCGCTTATCCTCTGTCACGCATGCAGTTCAGCGGCAGCAAGCTCATCATGGGTGTGATACTGGCGACCATGATCTTGCCATCTGAAGTCAATTTTCTGGTCAACTTCATCACCATGACGAAGATATCCTTGGTGAATACTTACACTGCCGTGGTCTTGCCAAATATCGTGACAGCAGTCTCGATACTCTTGCTGAAGCAGGCTTTTGATGAAGTACCGCAAGACTTGCTGGATGCTGCAAGGGTAGACGGTGCCAGTGAATGGATCATCTTTTACCGCATTGTCTTGCCATTGATTACGCCATGGCTGGCAACGGTGGGCATATTGACTGCGGTGGAAGCGTGGAATGAATACATCTGGCCATCCATCGTCATCAGCAAGCCAGAAGACTTTCCCTTGTCTGCCGGTGTGCTGTATTTGCGCGGCACTTATGGCAGTAGCACCCGCGTCATCGCGGCAGGAACCATTTTGACAGTTGCACCGATATTGGTCGCTTTTTTATTTACCCAGCGCTTTTTTATGCGCGGCATGGATGGAGCAGTGAAATGACGCAAGACAAAAATAACCAACAAACGATGACGCGAGAAGAAGCACGCCGCCTGGCCGGGCAACTGGTGATGATACGCATGCCCATCACCAGCCTGGATGAGACATCGGCACAATTTTTAAAAGACAATCATATCCGTGGCATTTGCCTGTTCAGGCAAAACATGGTTGACGAAATCCAGCTGAAAAAACTGACGGCTGATCTGCGCCTTATCTTGGGGGAGGGGGCGCTGATTGGCATCGATCAGGAAGGGGGCGCAGTAGTGCGCTCCACCTGGGTACCGCAGCCCCCGGCGGCAATGTCGCTGGGGGCCAGCGATGATCCCGAGCTATGCCGCCAGGTGGGCGCTGCTGTTGCGCGCGGTGTAAAGGCCCTGGGCTTTAACTGGAATTTTGCGCCCGTGCTGGATCTGAATAACAATGTCGATAATCCCGTCATCTCTGAACGCTCGTTTGGCTCTGATCCCAAGCGCGCCAGTGAACTGGCACTGGCCTGGATGGATGGCAGCCTGGCTGAAGGTGTGGCTTGCTGTGTCAAGCATTTCCCTGGTCATGGCGACACCAATGTTGATTCCCACCGCGATCTGCCTACCGTGAACAAGAGCCTGGAAGAATTGCAAGCGTTGGAACTGGCACCTTTCCAGATCGCAGTCAGCCGCAATGCACCTGCCATGATGACGGCGCATATCGTCTACCCCGCACTGGATGCAGAAAATCCTGCCACCATGTCCAGGCCCATCCTGACGGGCTTGCTGCGTGACCAATGGAATTACCAGGGCGTCGTCATCACCGACGGCATGGACATGCATGCAATAGCAGGCCGCTATGGCGTCGGCAATGCCGCAGTGCGTGCCTTGCTGGCCGGTGCCGACATGGTCATGGCGCTAGGCACCACAGAGACGCAACTGGAAACCCTGAATGCCCTGACCGAAGTGATTTTCTCAGGCCAGATATCTCTCGCAGAAGTACAGCAAAAACTGCAACGCATGGCAGACCTGACCAAGACCTATCCCTGCATAGATACAGCCTACCAGACCGACATGGCAGACCGCATCCTCATGTCCAGCGCCTGGAAGCGCGGCCTGACTACCCAGGGCAATGCACAACCGCCCGTCAGAGGCAGCAAGCTGCGCCTCGTCATCAGCGCCGACGTTGTCAGTGATGGTGTTTCGGAAGCTGGCATACCTGCCGCAAAAGTCAGCGCCATGCTGGCGAGTTTGTATGATGTAGAGACGGTCACCTTTGCCAATGCTGACACTTTTGACTGGAGTGCCTTACCAGATGATGGCCGCTTCGTCGTGCTGGCATCTACTGTGCGCATACGCTATAGCAAACAGGTACGCGATACCTGGAAGCCAGACCTGCACCTGGTCTTGTGGAACCCGTTTCAAATGCTGGACATTCAGGCCCCCGCATTGATTACCTACGGCTTTGCTCCACCAGCGATAGATGCTGCACGTGCGTGGTTTGCCGCAGAAGTGGTCGCCAGCGGTCAGATACCAGTTGCTGGTTTCTCTACCGCTGCTGCATAAGGAACACAAGGAATGGCCGAAGTCAGACTGCAGCGGATCAGCAAATCCTATGGCAATAACCAGGTTTTGCAAGGCATAGACCTGCATGTGCGCAATGGTGAATTCATGGTTTTTGTTGGCCCCTCAGGCTGCGGCAAATCCACGCTCTTGCGCATGATTGCTGGCCTTGAAGATATCAGTGCCGGTGAACTGCACATAGACAATCAACTGGCGAACGATATCCCGCCCGCCAAACGCGGCCTGGCCATGGTGTTCCAGTCATATGCCCTGTACCCGCACATGACAGTGTATGAAAACATGGCCTTCAGCCTCAGCCTCACCAGCATGAGCAAGGCCGAGATAGACAGCGCAGTACAACACGCCGCCAGCATCCTGCAAATGACCCACCTGCTGCAGCGCAAGCCGCGTGACCTGTCCGGCGGCCAGCGCCAGCGCGTCGCCATAGGCCGCGCCATCGTGCGCAAGCCCGGCCTGTTCCTGTTTGACGAGCCACTATCCAATCTCGACGCCAGCCTGCGCGTACAAATGCGCATAGAACTCAGCAAGCTGCACAGAGAACTTGCCGCTACCATGATCTACGTGACGCACGACCAGGTAGAAGCCATGACCCTGGGCCAGCGCATAGCCGTATTCAATGGCGGCAAGATAGAACAGGTAGGCGCACCACTGGAACTCTACGACAAACCCGCCAACCTCTTCGTTGCAGGCTTCCTCGGTTCACCGAAGATGAACATCGTCAAGGCAAAGGTATTGCGCAATCTTGGTAATGAGGCAGAACTGCAACTGGCCGCGGGCACACATATCAACGTCCAGCTTGGTACCAGCAATTTGCAGACAGGGGACGAAGTCAGTCTTGGCATCAGGGCAGAGCATATCCTGCTGGCATCACAAAGCACGGAGCACAGCAACCAGCTCGAAGTCTGCATCAGCTTTGTTGAACATCTGGGGGATGCCGCCATCGTGTATGCAATACTGGCGGGTGAAGAAAATCTGTTTGCTATCAAACTGCCAGCAGATACTTCAGACCTGTATGCAGGAGCTGATCTTTGTATACAACTGCCGGGGCAGAGGTGTCATGTGTTTGACCGCAATGGCGTCGCTTTAGGCCAGTAATACCATGTTGGTGACGGGAATTATTTTTGTAGAATAATTCCCAGGACAATGACAACAATCCTGTCAACACAAGCGACAGACTACTTCTTACCATCACTCAAAGCATAAGCAACGATGGCATTGGCGTGACCATGGCCCATTTCATGTTCAGCCTTGAGCTTGTTCACGATTTCCATGTGCTTTAAACCTTTGTTTTGCTGAACCAAGTCCAACCAGTGCTGGATGGGCTTGCCGTACTTCTTTTCTATTGATGGGAAATAAGAGGCCGGGCCTTTGACTTTTTCTTCTTCGGACATGTGATGTTTTCCTTCTCAAGTATGGTTTAAGGTGAGGGCTGAAGTTACAGGGGGAACGCGTATTTTTGTGCAATTTCTGAAATTTGAATTTACATAACGCTACGACCGAGGTTAATCTTATAGTAACTTCAGATGGCTTGCGATGTTTTGAAAGAATTGTTTTACGTCGCTACGAGCGAAATTGCTGACAATGAAAAGGATCATTCGGAGGCACTCTTAACTATCATCACTGTGATGTACCTATTGATCTCGTTCCTCGGGAATTACACAAGCCTAAACATATCGTTGTGGATGGCACTTGATGAAAACAGGTTCATAGTGGAAGTCTGGAGATGCCAATTGATTGAGTAGCTGCAATAGGTTGCCACTTTCCAATCCCAACCGAACATCAGTGAATGACTTGAAGAGATGTGGCTCGATAAAAACCAACAACTGCAATGAACAATGTATGTGGATCAAGCATGACCAATACTAATCAAATTTCCTCGAGTCCCTTAGCTAGCGGCCCCGCTGGTAGTCATTTCGAAGGACAAGTGGGAGCATTTTATCTTCTATGTATGATAGGCGACGCACCGCCTCGTGGTTTGCCTGGAACCAAAATTGAACGAATAGCGATGCAACAAGCCAATTTTGGATTTGAATTGGATGACGTAATTGTTCACGCATATGATCTTTCTGGCAATAAAGTTGTAATCGAAATACAAGTCAAACGTTCAATTACATTTACTCGAACCGATCCTATCTTCCGCAAGGTGGTTGGGCAAATTGTTAGAACCTCAAGAACCGAAGGTTTTTTTGCAAGCCGTCATGAACTTGCCATTGCTACATCTAAAGGCTCACGAAAAATCGACGGTTCAATTCAAGATGTCTTGATGTTGGCCAGAGGAAGAGATGATGCGCAAAGTTTTATGCATCAAATTAATCTTAAAGGTGCAGCGAATGAGGATATGCGCAATTTCGTTGAGATATTTAGAGCTCACTTGAAAGAAGAAGGTGAAGTTGGAGATGAAGTTGTTTGGCAGTTGTTGCGGAGATTGCAAATATTGACGTTTGATTTTACTGCATCAGGATCTGCTTCAGTCGAATTGGCTCAAGAGCGTGTGGCACGTATTTTACATCCCCAAGATATTTCTCATGTAGGAGCGCTTTGGTCAAATTTAGTTGAGCAGGCGATTTTCGTTGCCAAAAGCGGGGGAGAGCATACGCGAGAAACTCTGCTTGCTGTCTTGTCAGCAAACGGCTTCCGGTTCCGTGGAGAAAATCGCCATATCAGTGCTCGCTTAGCGCTATCAGATGCGTCTCGCTTGGCTTTAGATGACATAATTATTCAGGTGGGGCATGTTGTTCTCCGACGGCAAGAGCGAATTTCAGCAATTCACGATGCGCTTGATCAAGGACGTTATGTTGAAATACGTGGTGATGGGGGAGTTGGAAAGTCTGGAGTACTAAGGCAGTTTGCAGAGCAGCTTGCGAGTGAAGCTGACGTCATTGTCTTGAGTCCAGGCCGTTGTGTCCTTCGAGGTTGGCAAGCAATGAGGGCGCAGCTGAATTTTGACGGAACCGCTAGGGACTTGCTGATAGAGTTGGCAAACGATGGTGGATCAATTCTTTTTATAGATAATCTAGATTTTTTTAGCGATGAAGAAAGGGTAACCGTCGTCGATCTTGTCAGGACTGCGGCTGATGTTCCCGGCGTCTCAATTGTCGCAACTGCACGATTTGAATTTGGTATTGATGAACCCAGTTGGTTGCCAAGTGATATTTTGAATCGCTTAGGGAGAGCAAAACCAATTGAAATCAATGATCTTAGCGAGGCTGAGATAGAGCAGTTGAAAATTCAAGATCCAAAACTCAACTCTTTGTTGAGTCCTGATCATCCAGCAAGACAGGTCACAAGAAATTTGTTTCGACTAGCGCGCTTGGTTGCTCAAAACAATAGCGATAACTTACCCAGTACTGAAATTGATATGGCTGTAAATTGGTGGGTTACTGCTGATGGAACAAAAGATAATGGTTTTCGCGATAGGGCTCGATTGCTCAAAGATATTGCCGGGCAATCGTTAATTCGATCAGAATTTCTGGATGTTCGAACTCAACCATCACAGGCTATCAACACATTGATTACCAGTGGCACACTCCGTGATTTGTCGTTTGACCGTGTTGCTTTTCAACATGATGTTTTCAGAGATTGGGCTATTGCGAATTTAATAAATGGGAATGTTGAATTAATTGATTCATTACCGTTGGAACGTCCAATCCAGGTCAGGCTGGCTCGTGGCGTTGAGCTTGCAGCACGTATGGCAATTGAACGCGCAAATGATGCCACTGCTTGGTATCGGCTGATAGGGCTATTAAGCCCGGCTAGGGCGCATTTGTCATGGAGACGCACTGCTCTTTTTGCATTGGTTCGCTCTGAGGCTGCATTAGTAATCTTAAGACGAGTTACCCCGGAATTGTCAAAAAATAGGTCAGCTTTACTTCGTGAACTTATTCGTTCCGTGTTGGCAGTTGAGTTCGTTCCTGCTTCCATTGAATTATCTGCCGAAGGCATATCCACTGACAATCTACCTCAGCACTTCAACGTTCCTCGCGGTCCTGGTAGTCAGAATTTGATTGTTTGGCTGCTAAGTTATGGTTGTGAACCACCAGCAGAAGCAATCCCGGAGATTGTTGAATTGTATAATGCCTACTCCTTTGGGACGCTAGGCTTGACACCATTAACGCCTCTGACAGCGCAATGTCTTTATCGTTGGTTAAGGTTAATGGAGCCGCATGACGTTGTAGTGCAAAAAAGTAAGGGACCTGTTTTTCTTCAGGGACTCAATGATGCAGAAGTACTTTCACTAAAGTATGCTTTACGCAGTGGATTTGTAATGTGTTCGAGATGCGTACCACAGCTTGCAGAAGAGTATCTTACAGCTGTTGCAGGAACCAAGCATAATGAAGAATTGGTAAGACACATTCTGAAAATATGCGATCCTCTTGCCGCTGCGGCTCCGGCAGAATTGGCGAAATTGACGATGCAGGCATTGCTTGAGACGCGAGCAGATCGAAAGTATGGAAATGCATACGGTCGTGAACGACCATATACATTTCTAGACAACGATTTTTTACCTCCCTCGCCATTACACGCACCTTTCTTATCTCTTTTAACTCAATCTCCCGTAGATGGATTGGCGTTGGTGCATGGCTTGGTGAACACTGCAATTGAAAGTTTGCACATACCGCCTTCGGGGACTATACCTGCTGTTATTTTGGAGTTTCCTAGTACTCAGCGCCGCTTCCCTTGGCCACAAAGTTATCAATGGTCGCGCAGTTGCAATTATTATTGCGTTACCTCTGCATTAATGGCTTTAGAGGCTTGGGCGCATCTCCGGATTGATGCCGGAGAAGTTTTTGATGTGGTGCTTGAGGATGTGTTGGGACCATCTGATTCTCCTGCATGTTATCTTTTAGTCGCGATAGACATCATCATTTCTCATTGGCCAAAATCTTTGGATGTAGTAATGCCATTTATGGCATGTCCAGAATTGCTTTGTCTTGACCATACGCGCCATTCAAGTGATTTGCTCGAAGTTCATGATTTTGTTTCACTTAGAGGAAGTCGCCTGGAGCGCCATAGTTCGGTCAGTTGGGCAAAGCTTAAACAAAAAACTTCAAGAAAGGCTTCTTTAGAAAGCCTAATTGGAGGATATGTATTGAACGCATCACCCAGTCAGTGTGATGCATTAACAAGGATGATAGGCAATGCGGTGATCAGGTTGGGTCAATATGGGCCTCAAGCTGATCTAGGTAATCCTAAATTTATGGCGCAACATGCACTAAATTTGGCTGACATTCGGAATTGGCATGAGATTCAGATTGCTCATGAAAATGGCGTTGTGAAAGGACATCAATACATATCACCCTTAGTGGAAGAACTTCATTTTCAGTCTTTGAGAAATGAAAGTAATGAGGCGGACGTCGATTTCAGTATGCAGATTTCCTTGTGTCTTGCTGTTGAAAATGGAACTACTCTATCATCTAGTCAGCGTTTGGCGGCATTTCATTGGGCTAAAGGTATTGAAGGTAAAGAAAGCGGTGGCGATAATACTATGCAAAGTTTGAACGCTGAGGCGAGGACTATAGCTGCAATGATGATTATGCAAGACGACAATGAAATTGTTTTTGCAGAGTTTGGCGAATGGGCGCATCATTTTTGCAAAGACACGTTGAAAAATCAAGATCAAGATTTCTCTCGTCAATTGCGCGGAGGCTTACGTTTTAATCCTACAGCAATCGCTTATCTTGGATTGATTTATTTTTTCTGTAAGAGTAATAAAATAGAAGATCTACGCACTGTGCTTGAAGTGGCTGCTAGTGGAAACCACGCTGCGGCACATGCTTTAGCTTATGCTGCGAATGATCTTGAACAGATAGATTATAAAATTCCTTGCGCATTGCTTCGTTGTGCATTCAAAGCATGCGTCATTCCATCGAAAACACACGAACTATCGGAACTCGATGAACTTACAATAGAAACACTACGTAGGAATAATGTAAATGCCATTGTAGATGCTGAAATTTCTTGGCTCGAAGGTGTTGAGGCAGAGCCACAATGGCCTGTTTTTCCACTCAAGAAACTGCACAAAAGAAAATTGTATACTGATCTAGTTGTTGAGAATTTCTATGATGAAGATGGAGATTTGAATTTTGCCACGAACATAACCTTGCACGTCGATTGCAGTGCGGCGGCGTTATGGCTCAAACAGTTTTCTGATTCGTCTGATCTCAAAACACGACTATGGCTACCGGATATCGTGCAGAAGTATATGTCTTGGACGTTCCATGTAAATGGAGCAGGACTAGATTTGAATGATGAACTTGATGAAGTTTCCCATAATTGGAATAATGTATTTTTTCCTTTGATAAGTCGCTGCATAGAAAAACTTCCATTTGAAGAAATTTCGACTGCAGTGTTAATTCCAATTACATCGCTTCCGGATAAACATTTCTTTGATCTGGTTCCTGTATTTTTGCGTAGCATAGATGAACTATATTTTTCGAATGAAAAAAATACGTTTATCGTTGCAGTTGATATCAGAGCTACCTTAGCCACCCGCCTTATTGCTAGTAGTGGTTGGCAGTATTTGAGCGGCAGTAAAAAATCGTCTGTAGAAATGCACATTGGCCCTGCAATTGCTTCTCTATACTTCAATGACTACCACTTTTCTACTAGCGGAGGAGCTTACCTGCTTCCCAAGGCTATTCCGCGTCTTGAACCATTTTTTCCTTGTCTAAAGATTTTAGTTCAAGCTGGCCCATCTTTGTTTAGCGCAATTCAATTACTTAATTTACTGGAGGTTGCTCCTCAAACAGAGCATCTTGAGTTACTGGTCGTCGCTGGTAAAACTTGGCTGGAAAATTACGCAAATTTCCGACCATTTTGGTTTGATCAAGCAATCGGTCAACGTTGGTGCGTGATTGTTAAAAAGATAATCGATGAAATTAATTTTGAAGCGTTGGCAAATAACAAGCTTGGTGCTGAATTAGACTACATCGTTTCAAAATTGATTGAACTAGGTGTCGTTGAGGCCATTCCTTTGGAAGAAAAACAAAATAAAAGGTAGTTTTAGTGCGAAAACAATTTTCGATGATTGTGTGGTCTCGACTGACTATTTTGCTGTTGTGAACATTTGAGTTTGCTAGTTAGAGATAGCTACGAATTTTGACCCCAAAAACTCCACCAGCGCCCGCACCCGGTTTGGTATAAAACGCCCACTGGGCAGCAATGCATGCAAGGGATAAGCCTCCGTCTCCCAGGCCATCAGCAGCGCCACCAAACTGCCATCCTCCAGTTCCTGCCTGACATCAATCAATGATTTGAAAATGATGCCTGCGCCTGCTATCGCCCACATGCGGGCCAGGGAGGCGTCGTCGGCGCTGCGGTCGCCTTTGACTCTGACTTCTTTCCATTTGCCGTTTTGCCCAAAGCGCCAGGTTTTGTGCAGGCGGCTGCTGCGTTCGAACAGCAGGCAATTGTGGTGGGCCAGGTCTTGCGGTGTTTGCGGGGCGGGGTGGCGTGCCAGATAACTAGGGGCAGCACAGAGTATGGGGCGGCTTTGTGCCAGTACCCTGGCGACCAGGCGTGAGTCGGTCAGGGTGCCATATCTTATTGCTACATCGACTTCATCGCGCACTACGTCCAGAGGTCGGTCACCGACATTCAGTGTCAGTTGCACGCCGGGGTGCAGGGCCAGGAATTCGTCCAGCCAGGGTAGCAGGGTGGTGCGGGTCAGGTCGGACGGGGCGGCGACGCGTATCGTGCCGACCAGGGCGGTGCGGGCTTCTGATACCTGGGATTCACCTTCATCGAGCAAATCAAATGCCCTTTGCGCATAGTCGAGCAGGATTTGTCCTTGCGCAGTGATGCGCAGGGCGCGGGTAGATCGCTCGAACAGGCGGGTTCCCAACTGAGTTTCCAGCCGCTTGAGGGTGGCGCTGGCGGCTGCGGGTGTCATGCCCAGGACGCTGGCTGCGCCTGAGAGTGAGCCGCAGCGTGCGGTTTGCACGAGTACATGCAGGTCGCTGAGATTTTCAATTTTCATTTGAAAGTGATAGTTATTTATCGGTCTTATCAATTCGTGCTTCAGATTCTACAATGCCTGCACTGATCTGGAAATGTTTCTGGACACGATACTTAATCACTCAAGGACTTAACATGAAAGCCATCGCTTACCGCCATTCTTTGCCTATCGATAACACCGCATCACTGGAAGATGTGGAATTGCCAAAACCGGCGCTGGAAGAGCGTGACCTGCTGGTGCGCGTAAATGCCATCTCCGTCAATCCTGTAGATACCAAGGTCAGGCTGGGCCGCGCACCCGCTGAAGGCCAGTTGAATGTGCTGGGCTGGGATGCGGTGGGCATCGTTGAAGAAGTCGGAGCGGCAGTCAGCAATTTCAAAGCGGGTGACCGTGTTTACTATGCTGGCGCGATAGACCGCCCAGGTGCAAACAGTGAATTGCATGCGGTGGATGAACGCATTGTCGCCAAGGCACCCACTACGCTGGATGATGCACAGGCTGCCGCTTTACCTCTGACCACGATTACTGCCTACGAATTGCTGTTTGAACGCCTGGGCGTCGCCAAGAACGGTGGTGCAGGCCAGACCTTGCTGGTGATAGGTGGCGCCGGTGGTGTGGGCTCCATCCTCATACAACTGGCGCGCCAATTGACGCAATTGCGTGTGATTGCTACCGCTTCACGTGCCGAGACACGTCAGTGGTGCCTGGATCTGGGCGCGCATGCTGTGATCGATCACTCGAAACCTTTGAGTGCTGAATTGAAAGCCATAGGCATCAATGAAGTCGATATCGTCGCTGGCCTGACGCAGACGGCGCAGCACTATATAGAAATCATCGCCAGCCTGAAGCCTCAAGGCAAGCTGGCCGTGATTGACGACATGGTAGCTCTGGACTTGATGCAGTTGAAAGGTAAATCTATTTCTCTGCACTGGGAAATGATGTTCACCCGCTCGATGTTCAAGACGGTCGATATGGACGAACAAGGCAAGCTGCTGGCACAAGTGGCGGCACTGGTGGATGCAGGCAAAGTGCGTACAACTGTGAATGCGAATTTTGGCAAGATCAATGCGGCAAACTTGCGCAAGGCGCATGCGCTGATAGAGAGTGGCAAGGCGCAGGGCAAAGTGGTGCTGCAAGGGTTTTGATATTCTTTAAATAGTTAAGAAAAGGGGGCATCTTGCCCCCTTCGGTATTGGCGAGCCTGGTTTAAAGGCGCGGCAACCACATGCCCATAAATGCTACAAAGATACCCATGCCGCTGGCTGCACTCAGGACCAGCAAGGTCCCGGCCATGCTGAAGTGAACAGCTTTGTTTTTGCTGTCTTGCGCACGCAAATACAATTCGCAGACGATTAGCGGTATCAATGAATTGGCAAAGGAGATGAAGCTGAGGAATGGCCCTTCGAAAGTCTTGGGATTAAAACCTGCAGGTCCCTGATTGATGGCTATCCAGAACATCAAACCTATGCGGAAGAACCATACACCATTCGCCACCAGGAACAGACGCAATGCCCAGCGGCGGTGCTGGGTGAACTGGCGTGCCAGAGCATGGCGCAAGGCCATGGCTGCGCAGAGAAGGATTAATACTGCATTCAGGCTGATACCCAGATGCTGGGTAAAGTCACCCACACCATTGCGGAACCAGACCATGTACAAACCAGTCGTGGCGGCAATGATGAGGCTGGATAAATAGATGCGTCCGTTCCAGCGATGGAATTTGGGCGCTCGCGCGCGAACTTGCGGTATCAATTGCAGTATGCCCGCCAGGGTGATGCTGGCTGCCAGAAAAATATGGGTGATGATGGCAAAGTTGCCTGCACTGTCTCCCTTGATATAGCCGTGTGGCAGCACGTTACTCCATGCGGCGAGATTTCCTTTCATTGCAGACAGGACATAGAAACCCAGGATGTAGTAGACGAATAATAGCTGGCCTATGATGGCGACTGAAAACCACAGCATTGCAGCATACTTAAGGCTGGTCTTCGCTAGTCCATCCAGTCTTTTAGACTTATGAAGTGCGTTCTCTGCCGGGTATAGATTGACAGTTTCGTAAGCGGTATCTTGGGTCATTTGAAAACTCCTTTTACTGAAATGAATGGTCGTGTCTGATCCTGCCGTACAGGCGTGAGCTTGCCTGCAAAGACTGGATTGCTTTTTAATGCTGCTTGTTTAAGGGGGGCAGTACGGTGCTACATCTGCCGGAAAAGATGCAGGTAGCTGCGGCTGACTGGCAATACATCGGGACGGCCACGTATATGCAGTTCAGCAGTTTCATTCATGCCGCGTGTGACTTCACTGACATAATGCAGATTGACGATGACAGAGCGGTGGGTTTGGGCGAAGCGGTCAGGATCGAGTTCATCGCTGAGTTCACGTATGCTCTTGCGTATCAGAGCATCGCCACCATCCCAGGCGACCAGTGTATATTTATCGTCCGAGCGCAGGAAGGCTATTTGTTCTACCGGGATCAGGCGCACGCTATTGCCTACCGATGCTTTTATCCATTGCAGGTAATTCGCCTTTGGGGTGCGCTGGCGCATGTCTGTGGCCATGCGGTCAAGCAGGGCATCATAGCTGGCCCCCAGGTCATTCGCTTGCTTCAGCCGTTGTTGCAGACGTGCGATGGTGTCTGCCAGACGTGCTTCTATGATGGGCTTGACGAGGTAATCAACAGCGCCTTGTTCAAATGCCTGTACTGCATATTGTTCATACGCGGTAAAGAAGACGATGTGCGCCCTGCGTGCAATGGACCTGGCGGTTTCTATGCCATTCAAACCTGGCATGTGCACATCCAGGAAAACAATATCTGGCTGGTGGATGTCGAACATTTCCACCGCTTCACGGCCATTGCGTGCCTCATCGACGATGCGCAGTTCTGGCCATAGCCGTGCCAGGTTAGTGCGCAGATGCTCTCTCAACAGAGGTTCATCATCGGCGATCAATGCGGTGACTTGCTTGGAAATTGCGTTCATGCCTTGGCCCCCGGATGGAAAATTAATTCAACTCGCAAACCATGTGGAGTCTGCTCATGCAAATCGACACTGGCATCCTTGCCGAAGTATGCTTGTAGCCTGGCCCTGACATTTGCCAGGCCAGTGCCGGGAACGGCGGTTTCTGCCATGCCGATGCCGGTATCTGTAACCCATAGCGTCACCATGCCGCTGCTGGCATCCTGTCTGCCGCCAACTTCTATATGCCCACTTTCAGTGCCGGGGTCTATGCCATGGCGCACTGCGTTTTCGACCAGGGTTAACAAGGCCATCGCCGGGAAGCGCAAGCTATTTAGCTCAGGTGCCAGTTTGAGTTCAAATTGCAAACGGTCGGGCATGCGCATATGCATGATTTCAAGATAAGCACTGACCAGTTGCATTTCATTTTCCAGCGTTGCATCAGCGTCATTCAGGCGCGGCATGGCTGCGCGCAGATAGGCAATCAGGTGACGCAAGACTGGAGCTGCATTCTCCGAGCCCACTTCAACCAGGGCTTGCACATTCGCCAAAGTATTGAACAGGAAGTGTGGTTCTATCTGGGCCTGCAGCAGGCGCAGGCGGGCGTCCAGCACTTCACGTTCCAGAGCATTTTTTTCTAACTCCAGTTGCAGGCGGTCTGCACGTTCACGTTGCTTGCCTTCGCGATTGATGGCAACGACGGCGACGATGGAGCCAAAAAATATCGCAAAAATCGTGCTGGTTGCAAAACCGGACAAGAGATTATTCGCCTTGATGAAGTTCATGAAATTGCCTGCTATCGCCACATAGGCAGCCAGACTGGCAAACGGTGCCAGGAAGCAGATGGCCAGCACTTGCACCAGCCAGCGCGGTATCCAGCGTGGCATCCATTGCAAACGCCAGGTGCCGGACACTGTAAACGCCAGCAGCATGACCATGGCAATGAAAGTCGTGCGCCTGAGCACCAGCCAGAAAGGTGACTGAAATATAGGTGTGGTCACCCAGGCGATCAATACACTGATAATGAGCACCACGACAATTTGTCGTGGTCTTGGCAGTGCGGGCCAGTGTGGCTTGTTTGGGGTGGCGGTTTTCATGTAGCCAAGATAGCGGTAAGTGCTGTTTTCAACAAGCGGCCTAGCGCAGGTTTGCGACTGATGACGGTTTTCGGGGCTTGAATGACGGAGGAGTATTAAACCCGTCCTGCCGGGTGGCAGGACAGTACAGTGCTTTAGCCAGTTATGGTGCAGAGGCGGGGCTCGCCAGGGGTTTGTCCTTGTCTACCACGTAGACACCCACCAGCTTGATGGGCACGCTGCCATTGTTTTTTGCGCTATGGACGACACCGGCGGGGATGACAAAACCTTCCCCAGCTTTGACCTTGCGCGCAGCCTGGTTGGCGACCAGCAGTTCTGCTTCGCCTTCCATGACATAGCTGATTTCATCTCCAGGATGCGTATGCCAGCCCACCACGGCACCCGCAGCAATTTCTACCCGGGCAATCACATCTTCCTTGCCTGGGATGGATGAATCAGCCTTGGTGACGATGGTGCGGGTAATGCCCGTGTTTTGTGCCAGCAGTGTGCCGCTGATCAGCAAGAGGCTGATGGCAGTCAATTGGCGCAAGCGTTTTGTTGTGGTCGTATGCAAGAGAAGTCTCCCATGTTGGATAGTAATGATGCTCATGCGTTGCTGCGCATGGTCATAATTACCATCCTTTTTAATGTGGGAGTCAAGTTGAAATGACGCTAACTTGCACGGGTGTTGTTTCCTGAATCTCGCAAAACTGACGGGCTTGGTGTGAGCATGGCCCACACGATTTTAAGAGGCCCTTCGAGAGGTCAATCAGGCGTCGGCAGTTTTCACCAGGCCATCGGGCGTATCTTTGGTTGCTGTTTCCTTGCCATGATTGGCACTGTCACCAAAGGAGACAAAGCGTGTCATGACCAGTACAGGGATGGCGCTGAGCAAGACCCACAAAAAGAAATTCTTGTAACCCAGGGCAATTTGTATGTCGCCACTGATGGTTTTGAAAAATACAAAGCCCAGTTGCATGACACCTGTACCCAGCGCATAGTGGGCGGTCTGGTATTTGCCGGGGGCAACCACTTGCATGATAAACAGGATCAGACCAACGAAGCCAAAGCCATAACCAAACATCTCAAATGCCAGCGCGGCAGTGATGATTGTCATGCTCTCGGGCAAACTGCTGCTGAGGAAGAAGAAGGCCAGGTTGGGAGTATTCATGGCCAGGATCAGCCAAGGCAGGGCACGCTTCAAGCCCAGCCATGAAGCAAAATACCCACCCAGTATGCTGCCACACAAAAACGCAATCGTACCCGCTATGCCGTAAGCGGTTCCGACTTGATCGGTAGTCAGACCCAGTCCGCCCAGGTTCTTGGCTTCACGCAGGAATAGTGGGCCTATGGTTTGTATTTGCCCTTCCGCAGCGCGGAACAGGATAATGAAAACGATGGCCAGCCAGATGCCGGGTTTTTTGAAAAAATCAATAATCACATCTTGCAAGGTGACGAAGATGCTATGCATGGAGGCTTTAGGTGCAGCATTTTTTTCACCAGGCAATGCCCAGCTGTTATAGAGGCCCAGACTGAATAGCAGGACACCCATGATGGCAAAAATAATGGTCCATGCTTGAGCGGGAGGCAAGGTTTTTTCCAGGTAACCAGCCAGATACACCAGGCCACCCAGGGAAATAAATTTTGCTCCATTAAAAAATGCACCTTGCCAGCCTGCATACTTGGCTTGCAGTCTGTTGCTGAGGCTGGCCATATACAAGCCATCGGCGGCGATGTCATGCGTCGCTGAGGAAAACGCCACGACGCCGAACAAGGCAATGCTGATTGCAAAATAGGCTGGCAACTGAAGTGACAGTGCCACCAGGCCCAATGCCGCGCCACCAATCAGTTGGAATATGATGACCAGCATTTTCTTGCTGCCAGCAGCCTCAAGGAAAGGACTCCACAATGATTTGAAGACCCAGGCCAAGCCAAGCAGACCTGTCCAGTGAGCAATCTGGTCGTTTTGTACACCCATGCTTTTATACATCAGGCCAGCGATCAGGGCGACGGCGTAGAACGGCAGGCCGGATGCAAGGTACAGGCTGGGCACCCAGCGCATGGGATGGGGTGTATTGGTTTTTTCTATGCTCATGGACTTGTCTCTACAGATTAATTTTCTTGAAACCCGTGTTCTCGGTTTATTTGTTTTGTATTTCCTTGCCAGCGCTACAAACATACTAGCCACAAAATTGCCGGTCAACTGGTTTTATATTTGCAATGCCACTTAAGTGCCAGTAAGATGTGGATCACTTGAAATTGGTCTGTAATTGTAGGCGGCTTGTCTGTGAATTTTCGATATTTTTACTATGGAAATAGGTTTTTTTTCATAGCTTTAATATACAAGACCAGATTCAATACCACTTTGTCAGATTTTAACACTGGTATTATCCTGCGTGTGACCCGGTTCCAGGCTTTTTCTTTGGTCGGGTGATGTAGCAGGCATAAATTGGTATTTCTGCACTGGTCTCAGTGCACTAGGGAGAACTTGGATATGTCTACAGTAAAACGTTACGCAGCATTGGATGCCATGCGAGGCTTAACGGTCGCCGCCATGCTTTTTGTCAATAATGCTGGTGACTGGTCGCATGTCTTCCCCTGGCTGGAACATGCCGCATGGCATGGTTGCACGCCTGCGGATTTTATTTTTCCATTTTTCCTGTTCATACTCGGTGCTTCTTTGGCGATGTCGCTTGATGCACAATTAGGCAAGGGCATGGATGTGGCTGCGGTGCGCAAGAGCATACTCTGGCGCAGCCTGCGCATGTTCCTGCTGGGCGTGGTCTTGCATTTGATTGCCTGGGCATTGATTGATGGCCGCCACTTCCGCCTTATGGGCGTCTTGCAGCGCATAGGCATTTGCTATGCGGTGGTTGCCTGCCTGATTATTCATGTGCGGCAATTGTCCAGCCAGGTCATGGTTTGCCTTGCTGCCATGCTGGCTTATTGGGCCTTGCTGGTATGGAGTGGCTCTTATGAGCCGCACCTGAACCTGGTGGACAAGATAGATACGGCAGTGCTGGGCAAGCTGGCCTATAGCTATGATGTACAAACCGGTCTGGCACAAGAGCCTGAAGGTTTGCTGTCAACCCTGATGGCCATGGTCAGTGTCATCTTCGGTGTCTGGGCGGGCAGGGCCATGCGGGATGGTCAGTTGAAGCAAATGCTGGCAGGTGCTGCCGGCTTGATCTTGCTGGCGCTGATCTGGTCGGCTTATCTGCCCTTCAACAAGCAATTGTGGACACCATCCTTTGTTTGCTGGACCAGTGCCTGGGCGATCTTGCTTTTGTTGGGCATGCACTTGTTGATAGACAAGCAGTGCTGGCCAGCCATAGGAAAAAGTTTTGGCGTGAACGCGATAGCTGCTTATGCCGGAGCCTGGCTGGCGACTTGTGTATTGGCCTGGACTGGGTGGGATAATGCGATTTACCAACAAGTATTTGCACCAATGCTGGTCAGGCAATTTGGCGAAAATTTTTCATCCTTCGCCTATGCCGCTGCCTTTACTTTGGTATTTGCTGCCCTGACTTTTGCGATGAACAAAAAGGGGTGGCGAATTACTATTTGAGTATTGTCTGGGACGGATGCTCCAGCCAGATGCGGCAGCTGGCTGGGGCAGTTTTTTTACATCATCAGGGCAGTGGCGAGCGTATCAATTTGCTCTTCCTGCTCTTCCATGATGATCTGGAAGCTGCTGTCCTCAGTGTCAAAATTCAGGCGACGGGCAAAGCGTTTATTGTATTCCCTGTCTACATCGTGCAGGGGTGACAATACCGGCGCGATATCATTTGCCAGGATCAGGGTGTCACCAAGGGACTCTGGCGGGAAGGCGCAAACGCCGTGCCACATGGCTTCCACCGCGTTCATGACACTCTCAGGTATATTCAACTGGCGCATGATGCCTCGGCCTATCATGCGCTCACCATATTCGATCCAGATTTCTGGTTCGCCATCAAGCAAGCCAGGGAATTCTTCTGCACGCGAAATCAGGTAAAAACCACCTATCTCATGCACGATACCCGCAAACATGGCGGTTTCAGGATCAACCCTGGTCACTTGTTTGGCAATCACCTGCGCCAGGGAAGATACGTGGGCAGAGTGCTCCCATAGTCTGTCAGCCTTGGCTTTCAAGACCGGGTCTGTGACCTTGCTATTGAGCTGGCGTACGATGACAGCAGCCAACATAGCTTTCAGGGTGCGAAAACCCAGGCGGTTAACTGCCAGCCTGACATGCGTGATTTCATTGGTGGAGCGGCGGTAGGCGGCTGAGTTGGCAATTGCCACGGTGCGTGCAGAAAGCAGCGGGTCGGCCATGATGAGTTTGGCTGCCGTATCGATATGGCAATCAGGATCATCAAGGATACGCTGTAGTTTTAGCGAAGCTTCCACATTGGTAGGGAAGACGATATCCCCACGATTGACTTCCGCGGCTATGCTTTTAAAAATTTCCAACCTGTCCATGACTTTCTCCCGGTAATCATCTGGCGATCCCTCCACTCATTGGCCTGTTTGCTACATGAACTCGCATGTTGTGGCTAATACATCATACTAAAAGTTGCCATGAGGAATGATCGACTGCCTTCATGATAGTCAAAAAATTCTCAAAAGCAACTTTAAATTTAACTTTATTTTGCAATCATTCTCAGTCTGCCAATAGCATACGCGCTAAGAGAAATGATGCAAGTTTTAATCAGGGGGGTAATTTACCAAAATTTCCACCACTGCGTATATAGACGGAAAATCATCTCTTTGTACTTTGGCATGGTAAACCCCGCTTTTTGTCGGTGCAGTATAGACGCCTTGCAGGCTGATTTCTCCAGCGCCAGCTTCGACGATGCTCCAGCTGACTGGCTCGCGTAAGTACTCGACATTGGGCGGATAGTTGATATCTGCTTTTAGTGCAATGTTTCCACCCGGCATGACGTTGACGATGTGGTGCGCTACACTCAGGGTCGGAACAAAGCCGGGTGAGGTAGTATTGACGATCACCAGTGCCGTTGCACTAAGGGTAGGGAAGTCTTCTCTTTGTGCCCGTACATGATAAATGCCAGCCTTGCTGGGGGCGGTGTACTCACCATTGCTGCTGATGCTGCCACCGTCTGCTTCCACAACTTGCCATTTGACCGGCTGGCGAATGTATTCGACGTTTTGCAGATAATCGATTTTTGCCGTGATCACTTGCTTGCCAGCTGGTTCTAGTATCAGTGCCGCCGGGAAAACATCGATTCTGGCAGCGGTTTCCCACAAGCCTGGGCCGCTGCAAGATAAAGATTTCCCATCCTCTCCCATCACTACGCAACCGTGGCGGCCAAATGCCATGATGCCGGGCGTGGTTTTGGTCAGCATATTCAACAAAGGTTGATACAGATTGTTGGCCAGCGCGAGGTTCAAGGTATCCAGCATTTTGTCTTGTGTATCTCCAGCGCCGGGGTTTGCTGTGGTGGCTGCTTTCAGGGGGCGGCTTAAAAAGTCGCTGAGGCTGCTGGTATCGAGCAAGCCACTCAATACGGCACTGACATCGGCTTGCGCCGCTTTGATATTGCCTGCAGTCGCTGTCTTGCTGATGGTATCGAAGTCCGGATTGGCAAATACCTTATTCATGTCAGCCAGCATTAGTCTGGTGGAGAGCATTTCCGTCAGGGGTGTCAGATTGATGGTGCCGTCACTGGTGGCAATGGCATGCAGTGTTCTTGAATTGCCGGGATTGGTGGTTTCCAGTACGCAGGGTAAAGAGCTGCCCGCTGGTAGGGAAATTTCAAACGTGCCGTCGATCGCTGTCTTCGTGGCACCGTTGCCTGATCGGCATTTGACATTGACAATTGCGCCAACAATGGCCAGGCCAGCCGCTGCCGTGCCACGCAAAGTTGGGCCTGCAACTTGTGGGGCTTGAGTATTAAGAGTACTACTAGCACCGCCGCAGGCCAGCAGCAGGCTGCTAATCAGGCAGATACTGCCTGTAAGTATGAGTTGTCGGGCGTTCAATTTATCGTCTCACTAATTGTTTTGTCGTTCTATCAGCATAGATGCTGATGCCTTGGACATATTCATGGAGATGTCGATAAATTGTCATTGTTTTGTACTCATGGCAAGTTTGCGCAAGACGATTGCCGCTCGGTTTGGGATTTGCAGATCGTATTCAATTCATTTCCATTAGCGTCCACTGGACTTGTTACACCACTCTCTTGTCAGCATCATTCAATATAGATGTTAGTGCGGGAATGCTGGCTTTCTCTTGCAAATCGCCCAGGGCATGGGCAACGCTTGATCTTACTCGCGGATCGTCATCCTTCAACAAGTGCAACATAGCATCCAGCCAGCGAGTTTCGCCGATATCGCCAAGTGCGCCATCTGGGTCACTTAGCAGGGCAGCTATGGCAGGACAGGTTTCAGGAAAGCGCATTTCACTTAAACCCCAGACAGCTATTTGCCATATTGCCGGGCGTTGGCCTTGCAAGGCGAGTGTCATCTTGTGCCACACGGTCAACTCACTCGCAAAGCCCGCTTCGAAAATAATGGTGTGATTGCCACTACCCGCATGGAATTCATGCAGCTGACATCCGCCTACGTTAACGATGCCGTCAAACCAATTGCGGCCGCACGATTGCTGAGACAGATTGCTGAAATGCTAGCGGAAATAGAAAAGACCTGCGCCTTTGGAAAAGAGGCAGGTCCTTGCTATGTGAACTTTAATTGCGATATCGATACTGCGCTTTGGAAGCGCGCGCTAATCCAGCTTGAAGGCCTTGGCGATAGCCTTCCAGGCTATGTACTTGAAGTTTTGCGTACCATCTGGCAGGCGCTTGTAGCCATCCTGTACCACCAGCATGCCGTTGGCAAACTCGCCGCCAAAATTAACGGCGCTGACATCAAGTCCATCTGTTTCTGATGTGCCATCTATGCCCTTGGCCAGATTCAAACCTATGCGGAATTTGCCGCGCAGGCGATACGGTGCTTGCGTCTCCAGCACCAGGTAACTGTTGTCACCCTGGCTGGACACCAGCAAGTAATTTGCCTTTTCACCAAAATAAATGGACAGACCTTCGACATCGGCGACCAGTTGTTTACCTACAGGCATGACCATCTGCATATCTGCAGGTTGATCGGCTTTGGCTGATGTAACCCAGACGCCGCGTTTTTCTTCACCGATGAAGAGACGGTCAGTCTTGTCGTCTGCCACACAAGCTTCTGGTTGGCTGCCCAGTTTGAAGTTGCGCACCAGGCTGCTGCTGAAGCCTTGCTCATTGTGCGTAATGCGGAATTGCTGAAAAGTGCCATCCTTGTCATTCACAAAAGCTTCGAGGCCACCAGTGCGTGGCTGGTACAAACAAAAGCCATAGATTTTGTCCAGTTTGGTGGCAAAGCGTGCTGCCTCTGACACTTGCCCCTGACCATTGATGACGTATAACACCAGGCTGTTTTCATCACGCTGGGTCGCCATGGCGATATCAAAACTTTGCTGGCCCCATTTGATGTTTTGGCGGACGTCAACGTTGTTGAGGCGACCGCTTTCCAGTAATTGGGTTTGCTTGCCTTGCATGTCATACACCAGTAAGCCTTGCTTCTTGTTGGTGCCCAGTACACGCGACAATGTGGCATCTTGCGGATGCACCCAGATGGCTGGATCATCGGCAGCATCGCCATAGCGGGCGACTGTATTGGTCTGTACCGCCGGTTCTATGACGGTAACCTCTGGGCTTGCTGCGGTATGCATCCAGGCTGTGCTGCTGCCGCGCCAGGTCTTTGCCTGCTCATCGAGTAGCAGCATGTCAAGCTTGCCGTTGGCTGTCTGCACCTGGATATTTGCTGCGCTGTATGGCAGGTTCACGACCTGGGCAGGCTGGAAATGCTGTCCCTCTTTCTGGCGATACAGATGCAGCTTTCTGCCCTTGGCATCCAGCACTGCCACGCCGCCTGGCGCTGCACTGATGGCTGAGGCTCCACCTTGCAATTTTCCAAACGGGGCAGCCATGGCGACAGGTTTTAGTTTGGCTGAAGTTTCTGCTTCTGCGGTAAATGCCCATACACCGCTATCAGGCGCGTTCAGGTAAAGTGTCCGGCTTTGGTCATCAACACGGCAATGCTTGCTATGTGGAGGCAGGGCCAGCTTGCGCACCAGCTGCGCACTGTCATTATGCATGACCCATTGCTCGCTCTGGCCTTCCTTGCCGATCAGGAAGACATGATCCAGCTGCTGTGCATCGCGATACAGACACAGGCTTTCCAGTGAAAAATCTGGCGATGCCATGCTGGTCTGTAAACGCATTTTCCCGGTTTTTACATCCGCCACATAGGCATAGGTTTTTTGTGTGTCGGCATCCATGAATACCGCCAGCATACCATCTGCATGAGGGCGTGCATCCAGGTGCTTTGCTCGCAGGCTGACTTTGCTGCGTTCCTTGCCAGCGGCGTCAAGCAGGCGCAGACCTTGTTTGTCGAGCAGGAGCCAGCCACCATCTGGCAGCGCGACAATTTCCTGCGCGCGACCGGCGACGGCGGGTGGCAGGCTGGCTGCCGAAGCGGACGCACTGCAGGAAAAAGCTGCCAGAAAAGCCAGGCTGGATATCAGATATTTTGTTTTCATCATTTTCAATTTCATCAGAATACACTGGCTTTCAAGCTGATTTTATAAGTGCGGCCATACTGTTCATATTGGGCATTGTATTGGTGCGATCCCTGATAGACATAGTATTTTTCATTGTTCAGGTTTGCCGCTTCAAAGATCAGCTGGAAGCGTTTGTTGATCTGATATGCCAGAGAAAAATCCAGCTGCTTTTGGGCATCAACAATACGGTCCTGATCAGCGCGTAAAATATCCGTTCCCAGTTCCAGCAGATAAGGAGATTTATAGTTGACTGCCAGGCGCGTGCTGACGCGGCCGTGTTCATAGCCCAGCATCAGATTCATGACCTGGTCAGACTGGCCTGGCAGATTGATGGAACGGCTGCGGAACTTGCCCAGAGCTGTGTCATAGCGCGCTATGTCGGCACTGGAGCGGGTGAAGCTGGCATTAGCGCCTACGATCAGATATTTCCAGGGGGCTGGCAACATGCGCAGTGGCTGTGAATAAGACAGTTCTATGCCTTTGACGTTGGCGCTATCACCATTCGCATAAGAGACAGCACTGGTATAGCCTTGCCATGCGCCAGATCCGGCCAGATTGGTGGTGTAAGTGAAGTTTTTGATATCCTTATTGAACAGGTAAGCCGACACGCTGCCATCATGGTCCAGTATTTTTTCTACACCGAAATCAAGATTGCTGGCTTTCAGCGGTTTTAGGTCCGGGTTGCCGATGACAGCTTCAGTGGTACTGGTGAGATTGATGCCTGGTGCCAACTGGCTGAAGTTGGCGCGCACGACCGCATTTGTCCATGCAGCACGCACACTGGTTTTTTTATCCAGGTCATAACGCAGATGCAGGGATGGCAGCCAGTCTGAATAACTGCGCTGGCGATTGATGGCCTGCAGGCTGGTGCCGCCGGTCACTTTTGTACCAGCAGCGTCAAACTGTGTGCGTTCTACCCGGGCGCCAGCCAGTATGTGCAAGGCATCGGTATCAAAACTGTTCTGCAGATAGGCGGCATCGATATTTTCGTTGATCTTGTAGTCATTGATAGCAGATTCCAGCGTCAGGCGAGCAGCATTCCTGTCCAGACCTGCGACGCGGGCGCGGACCAGATCAGCGCTGATGGCTGTACCAATATTACCCAGTGGATAATCGAGAGCCTGATTTTGCACAAAGCTAGTCATGGAGGTGGAACCCGGACCCCAATAATTACCACTGCTGGTTTTGCTGCTGTTGTATGTCCATTGATTGGTGTCATTGGTTTTTTCACGGCGGCTGGCCTTGGCGCCGAATTTCAGATTGGATTCAAACTGCTCGAAGTGAAATTTGCGCGCAAGATCAACTTTGATGTGTTGCTCGGTATCTTTGGAAAACCGCTGTTGGATGCTGATGGCATTGAGGCTGTAATTGGCGGGATCGTACAGAGTGGCCGGGCCTATGATCCTTGGCACTTCACTATCAACAAAACCAACTCCAGCAAAATTGGCATTGCCACGGAAGCGGCCATCGTTCAAGGCTTCTGGCGTATCTTCGCTGGCGCGGCTGGAAGCTGCTGACAGATCGAGTTTCCAGTCCTGGAATTTCTGTTCAGTACCCAGCACAAGAGAGCTGATGGTCTGGGTGTATTTACGCTGACGGATACGGCGCTCGGCCCTGGCAGTAGTGCTTGTACCTTCGGCCAGAGTACCGCTGGAAAAATTACCCAGGGTGATGCGGTCGCGTACTTCGTCATCGCTGAAATCACTCAGGAAGCCGTGCAGGAAATAAGTTTGTGTGCTTGTAGGCTTGTAATCAAGATTCAGGGCGTAGGCATGACGTTCACGCACGGGCAGGTAATCGCGAAGTTCAAATCCGCCCAGCTTGCCGTTTTCCCAGGCACCACCGGTTTCTGCATTATCCGAGCCAAAACTGCGTTTCTCTGCGCTGATACCTGCAGCGATACCCAGCTTGCCGCCAGCAAAGCGGTCCGCCCACAAGAGACCAGCATTCGGGCTGGTTTTGCCTGTGACCTGGTCATAGCTGGCACCAGTATTCAATGTCAGGAATTTGCCCGGCAAATCAAAGGCGGTCAAGCTTTTGACCTCGACTGCACCACCGAGTGAACTGGCATCCTGTTCCGGGCGCAAGGTCTTGGTCACTTCCAGAGAACGTATCATCCCGGCTGGCAAGACATCCAGGGCCACAGCACGACGGCTGGCTTCGGGGGATGGCACCAGAGCACCGTTGATGCTCACACCGTTGAGATCAGCACCGAGGCCGCGCACCGAGATATAGCGGCCTTCACCCTGGTCACGCTGGACGGCGATGCCCGGCAGGCGGGCCAGTGCTTCAGCCGCATTTTTATCCGGCAAGCCGCCGATGTCATCGCTGCTGACTACGCTGACGATATTGTCAGCTTTTTCCTGCATTTCCAGTGCCTTGCGCAAGCTGGTGCGCTGACCGGTGATTGTGACAGTACTGGCATCACTGACGGTCACATTAGGGCCTTGGGCATGGGCACTCAGCATGGCCGAAATGCCCAGCATGATAATGGAGAGTTGAGGGATAGGTTTTTTCTTCAGGGTTTTCATGGATACGATTTCCGCAGGTAGTGAATGGCAAAAGAGTGGGCGGATTCTAGGGGAGGTATATGTCGGTTCTGTGACAGATGGGAGCCGGATTTGCTCTTGCACAGGAATAATGAGATGAATGACGAGGATATGAGCTGAAATGACTTTTGCGTTTGGCGATAAATAGCTGATAACTGGTTTTTTGAAAAACAGACCAAAAAGCTCGCCACAGAGGCACAGAGAAAGGAAAGAGGATACTCAAGACGAATTCATCCATTTTGGCAAAGAATTTTTCCTCTCTCTTGCTTTTCTATGTGTCTCTGTGTTGAGAGGTCTTTTGTGTTTTTAACATAAGCCGGTGAAAAAATGAGCCGTTTGCACCCCCGTTGTTTTCCATCCATAGGCCATATCAAAAAACACCCATGTCATCTTCTTGTCACGCACGTCAATTAGTCTCGCGCGACCTGACCTTTGGATGTGAATGCAATGTTAAAAAATTCCATGTTGCGCCTGCATAGAAATTTCATTATCTCTGCCTGCCTGGCACTGTGTGCCTTTATTTTTTTATATGCCTATATGGGCACGCCCAAGCCCTTGATTAGATGGAAGTGGATGGACATCGTTGGAGAGGGTGGTACTGCGATGATGGCTGGACTGTGGCTGCTGCTCATGCTCAGTAGCCGCCCCAGAGGGCTGCTGACGCGCTTGTTCGCCTTTGGCCTGGCCGCCATCATGCTGGGTTCATGGGCGGATTGCCTGGATGAATTCTTTGTTATTCCCAAGGAAGATATTTGGGCTCACCTACTGGAATCCATGCTGGTATTTACCGGTATGCTGATCGTCACGGCTGGCATGTATTACTGGCGTGAAGAACAGTTTGCACTCAATGAGCACTTGCAAAAACGTGAACGCCTGTTTCGCGATCACCGTGCTTTTGATCGTGTGACCCAACTCAGCAATGCCGATTATTTGCGCCTGCAAATCAAGCTAGAGATGGACAATCATCCAGGCTTGCCTTGTGCTCTGGTGTTGCTGGACATAGATCAGTTTCATCTTATCAATCGTCAATATGGCCAGCATGAAGGCGATAAGGTCTTGCTGGCAGTCAGTCATATGCTCTTGCTGAACCTGCACAATAAGGATGTGCTTTGCCGCTATGCCGGAGACAGATTTGCTCTGGTCTTGCATGACCGCAGCCTGGAAGAGGCGCAGGCACTGGCTGTGCATCTATGCCATATGGTCAGGCAGATGCGGTATTGCGCGCAAGAGCAGACGCTGGAAATCAGCATGCGCCATGCCTGCACCATGGCAGATGACGTGCCTGATACCCTGCTGTCCAGACTGAGCCGAGCGCTTGAGAGCAGTGCACATGCCAGTGTCGAGCCGCCATTGCCAGCGGGAGCACTGTAATGCGTTTTCATCAGGCAGCCGATACCTGCCTGCCAGCGGAGTATCATGCTGCCCAGATATTGTCCTATGCGCGTGACCGCGAACTTGATGATGACCTGATCCTGCGGGGCAGCGATTTGATAGCCGAACATATCACCCAGGGTCTATGCCGCATCAGCCCGCAGCAATACCTGCAACTACTGGGCAATGCCTTGCAAGCATTGCGTAGTGCAGACAGTAGTTTCATGCTTGGTCAGCAAATGTTGCCAGGACATTTTGGCAGCGTCAGTCACGCATTATTACAGGCGCAAAACTTGCGTCAGGCGCTGGATATTTTGTGCATGCATGCCACTCGTTTGTGTCCTTTGCTCAAACCCCGATATAGTGCAGGACAGGATTACAGTATTTTGTACTGGATGGACAGTTATGGCGCACCGAGCTTGCGTCCAGCCATTGTGGAAATGCATATGACAGCGGTAGTTGCCATGTGCCGCTGGCTGAGTGGCAGGCGCTTGCCATGGCGGTTTTGCTTCAACCGCAGTGCTGCCCGTCATACCGAGCAACATGAAGTACATCTGGGCGGGGAGCTGCGTTTTAATTGCCATCTGGATGCCATGCTGATCGCCTCGGAATATCTGGATATGCCCTGGCCACGTGGTAATGCACTGGCGGCAAACGTCGCCCTGCAACAAGCCAGGCAAGAAGCCTTGTTGATGGATGAAACACCTAGTCTGCTGAATGCTGTCTACGATTATCTGTTGGCCCATATACGTTGCAGCCCCAGTCTGGAACAACTGGCAGCGGCATTTGGCGTCAGCCCGGCCAGCATGAAACGTTATCTTGCCAGACAGGGTACGCATTTCCAGGCAGAGCTTGATCAGGTGCGCACCCATGTTGCTCTCTACTTATTCCAGAGCCTCCAATATGACAATGAAGCCGTCGCTCACCATCTGGGGTTTCATGACGCGAATAATTTCCGTCGCTCTTTCAAACGCTGGACGGGGGTGACACCGAGCTTGTTGAAAGAGAAACTGGCAGATGATTTCCCTGGTTTAAGTTTGCATGTCATGGGCTAACTTACAACTTGTTATTGTGCCCTGACTATCGAGACGATATAGTCCAGCCTATCGCTTAAAGATGGGAACTGGGTACTTCACTTCATGCATACAGAGCTAAAAAAGCTGAAAATCCTCGTTGTTGAAGACAATCTGACGATAGCACGGCAGGTCACGGCTTTCCTTGAGGGCTTGTCATGGTCATGTGATTTTGCGCATGAGGGGAAATTGGCAGTCCATCTGGCTCAGGAAAATGTTTATGACGTAGTTTTACTGGATTTGAATTTACCCGACATGGATGGCCTGGAAGTTTGTCGTCAGATGAAAGCGACTGCTGTTTGCAATATGCCTGTGCTGATGCTGACTGCGCGAGACGCGTTTGAAGACAAGGCAAGCGGTTTTGCAGGTGGCGCTGATGATTACCTGACCAAACCTTTCGATTTGCGTGAACTGGCTTTGCGTTGCCAGGCATTGGCCCGTCGTCAGCAGTTACACATCAACAAGCAAATCAATCTGGGGCCGCTGTTATTGTTGCCACGTGAAATGCAGGCCAGTTACCAGGGGCAGGCACTGGGTTTGACGCAAATCGGCTTCAAAATTCTATTGATGCTGGTACAGCAATACCCGCGCGCAGTGTCCCGCTCCGTGTTGTTGCAGGCTATCTGGGGTGATGCCATCCCAGAGAGTGATGCGCTGAAGTCACATATATACAGCCTGCGCAAGCAATTGGAAGGGGTGAGTGGCCGCAAGATGTTGGCTACCATACACCAGATAGGCTATCAATTACAACTCGATGAGAATGACTGACAGTATCCAGCGCCGCTTGTTCATGATACTGGGCAGTTTCACGGCCCTGATTTGCATCGCCTATACCCTGATTGCGCTCTTGCTTGCCTATGTCACAGAAGACATGGTGCTGGAGAGTATCCTGGCGCAACAAGCCAAAGTGATCATCAGGAGCAGCAGTCATGAGACATTGCCCAGGCCAGACATGGATTTCATGCAATTGTATACTTCCGTCGATGCCATGCCAGCAGCCGTTAGACAAGAAGTAAGAGAATTGCACGTAACAGGTGGCAGGAAACTGGAGATTTTTGGCAAGGATGGTAAACATTATCATGTGCTAAGGCTACAACTTGGTTCTGCACAGGAAGTGTATTTGCTCGCTGAAGTAAGTCCATTTTTGGTGGTCAGCCATTTGTCGGCAAGAGTGGCAGGTCTGATGTTGACAGTCGCACTGCTGATGCTGGTTGCAGCCCTGCTTCTGGCTTATTTTTTGGTGCGGCGCATTGCCTTACCCTTGCAACAACTGGCTGAGGAAGTGAGTTCGACACCGGCAAAAGAGATACCGAGCTTTAAAGCAAGCCAGCGCAGAGATGAAATCGGCTTCCTGGCCAAAAAGCTGGAAGACAGCCTGCATGCAAGGCACACTGCGCTTTTGCGTGAAACCAATTTCACTCGTGACTTAAGTCATGAGTTGCGTACGCCCATTACTATTCTCAATAATCTGTTGCTTGCTGGCCAGGGACGTGTTCTCGCTGAGGAAGATGCTCTGGTGGCACGACAATCTGTCGATGATTTAATGCACACCTTGGACATTTTGCTGGCCTTGGCCAGGGCGGAAAACATGCTGCCCATCAAGCTAGACTTGATTGCATGCATAGAACAAAGTCTGCTCTTTGTACACTACAGTACGCCTGCCAAGCGTCATGAAGTGACGCTGGATTTACCCGCGCAATGGCTAGTGCTGGGCAACCAGCATTTGATTGGACTGCTGCTCAATAACCTGTTCAACAATGCCATGACGCATGGCGATGGGCAAGCCGCCATACACGTGTTCTTTGAACATCCCAAGCTCATACTCAGCAATGCAATCAGATCTGACAGACATAGTCATACTGCAGGCTTTGGTCATGGACGTAACCTGATGGAGAGAATCACTAGTGCCTTGGGTTGGGAAATTCGCTTTGAACAATCAGTAGATAGCTTTCAAGTGGAAATCATTCCCCAGCCGGCAATACCTGGGCGCTGAATATATAAAAAAGGCTGGCAATTTCACTTTGATTTCACCTTCTCTGAGCCAGACTGCAGGTCTTGGTAATTAAAATTTGTCTACAGGTGAAGGTCAAAAATGAAAAAAATACTGAGTTTTATATTGCTGCTTGCACTGACTTTTTCCGCGCATGCCCAAGTGAAATCCTTGCAGCATAAAGAAGAAAAAAGAAGGTATATCGTCTACATTCCGCCGGCTTATCATGAGGATATCAACAGGAAATTTCCTGTCGTCTTCAATTTTCATGGTGGCGGTATGACGATGGCAGAGCAGATGTTGTACACGCAAATGAACAAGACCGCAGACAAGCATGGCTTTATCGTCGTCTATCCGCAAGGTATCAAGCAAGACTGGAATGTCGGCTTTGGCATGAGCTATAAAGAGGGTAGTGACGATATCGGCTTTGTTGACGCACTTTTACAGCATATCCAGAAAGAGTATCGCACTGACACTGGCAAAGTGTATGCAACAGGATTATCACGCGGAGGTTTCTTTTGTTATCGGATCGCGGTAGAACTGGCGCACAGGTTTGCAGCCATCGCGGCGGTAGGAGCTACTCTGCCTGAACCGGTAATGCAACATCATAATGACAAGAAAAAAATTGGGGTTATGCTCACCCACGGCACTGCTGACAAGGTCGTCTTGTTTGAAGGCAAAAAGGATAGCTATTTATCTGCCAAAGATACTTTTCATTACTGGCGCAAGCATAATCAAATTCCAGATACTGCCACGAGGTCACGCAAGCCAGTGGTAGACACTGCCGATATAAGTGAAGTCAGCATACTGGAAACTGTGGAAGATCAAGCCCATGCCAGGCACAAGACAATGCTGCTGACAATACAAGAAGGAGGCCATACCTGGGCAGGCGCAGACTCATTCAATATTGGCCTGCCGATAGGGAAAACTTCTCAGCAAATCAATTTGAATGAGTCTATATGGCAATTTTTCAGGCTACATGCCCTGGATTAAGCTCATAAGCTCACTTGTCGATTCGTTCCACATATTGATTTTGCGGGGGATTACCACGGTTTTGGCCAGCCCCCATCGTTGCAACACCAAGCAATAGCTTGATGAGGACAAATACTACAAACAAGGTAATCACCAAAGGAATAATGGTGATGAACAGAGCCAGGGCGATACAAATGATCAGTATTTTTGGCAAAGGCGTGCGCAGCAAGCGCATGCCGAATTTTTGCCCAATTTGGCGAAATTCTTGTGAAACCTGCCTAAATACTGAGTACAGGTATTGGCTGGTGCTGCTTTTCATGTGTTGCTCCTGAGGGTGGTGCGTGCCTGAAATAAGGAATAGTTGTCATTATCGGCATGACAGTCAACATAGTCTACGGTATTTTTAAAACGATATTGCCGATAATTGCGTCAATATTGTTTTTTCCTTATTTGACCAGCTGTGCCTCATAAAACTTCAGTGACTCTGGAAATTTGATGCAGGTTTTGTAAGTGCGTGTGTCTCCAAGCTCACGTTTATCCACTTCTTCAAGTTTTTTCCAGACAGCAGCGATGGCAGCAGGCAGATCCTTTGTCGATGTACCTTTATCATTGATGAAGTGCTGTTCTAATGTGCTGATGGAGCGGGACAGTATCGCAGCATGTTGATTGCGCCATTTTGTTTGCTGTGAAATTGCTTGTACATGCAATTTATTTTCGCAATATTCACTTTCGCTTTTGGCCGTCTGGAAGTACATGAGATTCCTGTAGGCGTCCTTTTCGTTCATCGCATTTGCGCTGCTGCTGACAGCCGCAAGTGAAAAAAGTAAAAGCAGGGGTAGTAAAGTCTGCGTCATTTCTTTTATGAGAAAGATGAGTATTGGTCAAGACGGTATTATATGAATCTGGATAAGGCTGAGCCACGGTAATCACACGCAGGCATTACCACTTGATTTTAGATCAATTTTTCCGAGTGTCAATAAAACGGCTGAGAAACCTTCCTCAGCCGCATTTTGTTACTTAGTCCATTTATTTTGCCTTGCCCAGGTGCTGCAAGAAGTATGCTTCATATTTCTTGTGCCAGGTCTTTGCTTTGACCACACCACCCATGGCATGTTCGCCATCAGGATCCAGGAAAAGGTCGACCAGGGTTTCCTTGCCGTTTTCCAGCAATGAACGATAAACATTTACCGTATCCTGGTACAGCACATTCGGGTCTTGCATGCCATGCACCAGCAACAGCGGCTTTTTCAAGCCCGCCGTTAAAGGCAGGAGCGAGTATTTACGCAAGTTTGGCTTGCTGCGCTCGGTCTTGCCTATGGTACGGCCGCTATACCAGCTATTATAGTTTTCCCACTCCGTCGGGCCAGCACCTGCGATGCCAGCGGCAAAAGTATCCGGGCTGGTGTACATGGTGTACTGGGTCTGGAAGCCGCCAAAACTCCAGCCTGTCAAACCTATGCGCTTGCCATCAACGCCCAGGTTTTTTTGCATGTATTTGGTCAGGTCTTCGAGGTCTTCCGTCTGTGGTTTACCTACCTGTTCCCAATTGGCACCACTAAACTTGCGGCCATAATTGGAATGGCCACGCGGATCCACTGCTACGGTGACATAGCCGTGCTTGGCAGCCATATACATACCGAACATGTAGGCAGTTTGCTGGAAGCTGTCTGTCTCGACAATATGCCTGTCATTCAAGGGGCCGCCATAGGTGTAGACGATGGCAGGGCGGCGGTCGGATGAACTCAGGTTGGCTGGTTTGAAGACATAAGCCTGTATCTTGTCGCCATGGCGATTGGTGTAGCTGAAACGTTCAGGACGCTGCAGGTCTATCGCATTCCATTGCGGGTCATGGCTTTGCGTCAGTGTGGTGGATTTGGTGTTGGCAATATCCACCAGTTTCAACTCAGGACGGTTTGACCATTGTCCTGCCATGCTGGCCAGTTTGTCACCGCTTTCTGTGACCGCGCTGGCGCGATGAAAATCACCAGGCTGTCCAATGGCCTTCATGTCGCCAGTTGCCAGGTCGACCTTGTAGGCATTCATTGCAGCGAAATCATCCTTGTTGGCGAGCACGAACATGGATTTGCTGTCTTCGCTAAAGCCTATGATGTTGTGGGCTTCAAAATCACCTTTGAGCAAAGGTTTTGCACTGCCATTGCTGACATCAATCAAATAGGGCTGGCGATAACCTTGTTCATCGAGTACGGCGATCAATTGCTTGCTGTCGGGTGTAAAGCGGGGCGCCAGTACGTTTACAACTTCATGACCGACATTGCCGCGTCTTTCCAATACCATTTGTGGTTTGGCACCTTCTTCTGCCTTGCCTACATAGATGCGCAACAAGTCTTTTTCACGTTCCCAGGTAGAGAAGGTATAGCGACTACCATCCTTGGCCCAACTGACAGGGCTCATTTCAAACCACACATCGCCTCCGTCATTGGTAAAGACTGGTTGTGGCTGGCGTGCAGAGGCATCGCCAACACGGCGTATATACAAAGCAGTAGCGGGTATCTTGCGCTTGTCATCTGACACTTCGCGATTCACTTTTTTTGCAGTGGCGAAGCGTTCGCTGTAATTCATGATCTCGACTTGGCGCTCAGCAGGCGGAGTTGGCTTGCCACCTTCTGGTTTGGCATCCGGTGCTTCGGCGGAAATTGCCATCCATTGCTTGTCTTCACTCAACACTGTGTTGGCGATGCGGTATTTTTTATCGGCATCGTCAGGATGTATCAGTTCGCGGTTCAACTGGCGGATGGCGCTGCTGCTGAAGCTGGCGTTGAAAAGACGCTTTTCATCCATGTAGATATAGCCATTGTCATCTGCCTGATAGGCGACGATGCGTTCGGTTTTGTCAGTCTGTGTCAGGCGTTCTATCTTGCCGTCAACCGCATTCAGGCGGAATAAGTCACCACGGTACTGGAAGATCAGTTCATTCTTTTTATTTGCCCAGACTATGGCATCAACACCGGGATACAAATCGCTTGGCTTGAGTTTTTCTTTTTCCAGTTTCTTTTTGAGCTCGTCACGCAGTTCCCAGATTTCCTTGGTCTTGTTGTCGTCTTTTGCGTCTTTCTTCTCGTCCTTCTTGTCGCTGTCGTTTTTAGCTACGCTGGCTGCGCCTGTTTTCGCGGCAGCAGCAGCGGCTTTTTCCCTGGCTGCTTCAGCATCAAGTTCCGCTTTCTTGGCAGCGTCCTTGGCTTTTTTCTCGGCCAGTTCACGTTTCACTTCTTCCAGTGCTGCTTCTTCCCACTGCATCAAATTGACTTTTTCACCGCGCAGATAGGCTGCATGTGCTTCTGCCTTGGCCTGGCGTTCAGCTTCTTCTTTTTCTTTTTGTTTGGCTTTTTTATTGAAGCGCTCCCAGTCTTCCGGTGCGTCAAAAGTCTTCATCAGGGCAGGTGAAGTAATGCGCTTGGTTTCACCAGTCAGCGTGTCATGCACATAGAGATCAAAGCCATTTTCACCGAACGGGTTCCAGGTATAGGCCAGATAACGGCCATCCTTGCTGAAATGTATATGACGGGCTGCCTGGCCTGCATAGCCTTTGGCGCGATATACCTGTTCCAGTGTCAGGTCTGCTGGCTTGATTTTGGCGATACTTGCAACAGCAGGTGCGGCATGAGCAGTTTCTTGAGGAAAGAGCAAGTTGGCCGCCCCGCTGAAAGCGAGCGCAATACTGACGGTGAGAATTTTCGGAGACATGATGAAAACCTTGGTTTTAGTTTAATTAGCAGGTATGGGATTGATCAAGAGGTGATGTGCAAATGTCGATGTTAGCAAGCTATCGCCGGAATTAACGCAATTTCCATAGACAAATGCCGTTGAAGACAGTTCCATAGGAAAACAAATTCTATGAAATTCGGTAGAAAATTTGCTTTTGACGTATTTAAGCGAAGATCGCTTAGTTTTTTTGCAGAAATAATCTTCAGGCAGATAGTTTGCGGTATTGCTGAGGGCTGAGTCCCATTCTGGATTTGAAGGCACTGCCCATGTGTGATTGATGAGCAAAACCACAATCTGCGGCGATATCAACTATGGATAAATTGCTATTACCGAGCAATGCCCGTGCCTTTTGCAATCTGCGCTCGGTGATATAAGTATGTGGAGTTGAACCTGTGGCATGTGCAAAGCTGCGCAAGAAACGCAGGAGCGACATATTGGCCATGGCAGCCATGACTTCCAGATTCAAGGCGGTATCAAGTTGATCTTCTATGTAGTCCAATATTTGCGCGTGTACATTTTTGTCTTTGGAGTATTGGCTGCGGGCAGTTGTCCTGGTGTTATGGAGAGTCAACCCTTGTTGTAAAAACAGGCTGGCTTTTTCTTCCAAAAGCAGAGGGTCAGGATAGCTCTGCAAGAGCAGCGAGCGTATTTGCCAGGCCAGCATGACTGCTAGTTTGTCACCATGAAATATTTTTCGTGGCGAAGAGGCTTGAAAGTCTGTTAACAGATCAGGCTCGGTGATATGCATTAACAGGTATTCACCGCCATGCGCAGATTCTGAAAACATCGGCAATCCAGCGCTGCTGATGGCGAAGTCACCCGGCCAGGCATCAAAGTCATGGCGGACATCGCTACCAATGGCATGCACACCTTTCTGACGTGCAAATGCCAGACCGAGACTTGCATGGAACGATGTGCTACTGATGCTGTAAGGCAGGGCTGGTAATAATTCCAGTCTTCCCCACTTTATATCGATGGTATCGATAAGATCCATGCTCATTACAAAAGCTCTCCGCTGAAATTTCTTGATAGCCTGGAAAATGCTCTCTGCTTATTATAGAAGTATTCTATCCTCAGGCCAGAACAGCGGCTTTTAATTTACGCATGGAGTTGCAATGAAAACCATAGGCATGATAGGTGGCATGAGCTGGGAATCAACTATCCCTTATTACAAGCAAATCAATGAAACCATCAAGGAAAAGCTGGGTGGCCTGCATTCTGCAAAAATCATCCTGTACAGCGTAGATTTTCACGAGATAGAAAGACTGCAACACGCTGGCGACTGGGAAGCTGCCGGTGTCATCCTCGCGCAAGCAGCCCGATCATTGGAACTGGCGGGTGCAGATTTCCTGGTGCTTTGTACGAATACCATGCACAAGCTGGCACATGTTATTGAGGCCGCCGTAGCGATCCCCTTGTTTCATATCGCTGACCCTACTGCCCAAGCCATCAAGGATGCTGGCTATGACAAAGTGGGATTGCTGGGCACGCGCTTTACCATGGAGCAGGATTTTTACCGCGAGCGTTTGCATAGCAAACATGGTTTGCAGGTGTTGGTGCCAGAGCTGGCTGACCGCGACATTATTCACCAGGTCATTTATGAAGAGCTGTGCCTAGGCAAGATCAACTCCACATCACGCCAGCACTATCGCCGCATCATGGCAAGCCTGAAAGATAGCGGGGCGCAAGCGATCATTCTGGGCTGCACCGAGATCAGCTTGTTGGTCGGACAGGATGATGCGGGCGTGCCGCTGTTTGATACAACGGCTATCCATGCACGCAGTGCCGCATTATGGGTACTGACATAATTCAGCCTTCAATTGACCTTGCGTAAGGCTTCTCTCAGCGCAGGCAAGAAATTCTCTTTGATTGTCGGGTCCGTGCTTTCCCGGACTGAAAAATACAGCGGTAGCAAAAAGGCGCTCACATTATGTCTTTGTGCCAGCCTGGCCTGGGTGTAGGGGCCGGGTTGTATACTGTTGTCCATGAGTTTGTTGAACCATAGATCCCAGTCGCGCTTGTTGAAACTGGGCGTTCGCGCCAGGTAAAACACGGCTGTCATCAGCCTCACTCCTTCACCATACTGGTAGAAATGTGTTGAGGGCGCAATCTGCGACGTGATGGCTGCCAGCATGGTTTCATGCTGGGGTTTCTCTATGGCCGGGTTCATCGCCAGTTGCAGTATCAGGTCGGCGCTATGGGCAATGCCGTGACGCCAGCCATCTTTAGGATCAAAACCGCGATAGTCGCGCAGGTTGGTCAGATAATGGCTACCTGCATTGACGATATCGACTCTCTCTTCTGCACTCAGATAAGATTTTTTTCTGTCCACCCGTACCAGTTCAGCCAACGTCAAAATCGCAAACGGCCGCAGGAAACTGGTAGCTTCATCAGCAGGTGCCTGCACTGCATTCAGCATTTTTATGCGCAAACTTGTCAATGTGGATAGGGTCAGCTTCTCGGCCCGCATCCAGGCTGACAGTCCCTCGAAGGCCAGTTCATCACGCAATTCTCCATCCGCCACGCCCAGACAGTCTGCCGCAGAGAGCGCCAGATTCTGGCGCTTGCCATCATCGTCCAACTTCCAGCCAACAGATTTAGCGGTTTTTAATTCGTGCTTGCTTGCTTCATCACAATCGGCAAGTGTCACTGTGGAAATGAATAGGAGAGGGAGCAGGCTAAAAGTAGAGATCAGGCGGTGCATAAGTGCTATCCATCATGGAAAGAAAAGATTGCCAAGTGTGCCATGCCAACTTTTTCTTGTCATGCGCCACAAAAAACTTGCGCAAAAAATATTGAGTTGGTGCTATAGTTAACTACAACACTAATTTACTTGAGTGATGGCGCTATAAAAGTATCAATCTCGCTGTCCAGGGTATTCACAGGAAGGTGCAAGCATGAGTGTTAACTGGAATGATCAGACGCCGATCTATCGGCAGTTGAAACAGAGGGTGCTGGGCATGATGCTGGATGGCTTGTTAAAGCCAGGCGATGCCTTGCCCTCAGTCAGACAGGTGGCGGCTGAGTATCAACTCAATCCGATCACGGTATTGAAAGCCTATCAGGAATTGGTAGATGAAGAACTCGTCGAAAAACGGAGAGGTGTAGGCATGTATATGACCGAATCAGCACTCGATAAATTGCTGGCGAATGAACGTCAGCGTTTTATTGAAGAAGAATGGCCAGCCATGCTGGAGCGCATACGCAGGCTGGGGTTGGATGTGCAGCAATTGCCGGGTCTGATGACGACAGGGGGAGACAAATGAGTAGCGTCACCGATACCGTAACCAGCAGCGTAATTTCCGCCCGTAGCATCAGCAAACAATATGGCAAACAACGGGTACTTGACGACGTCAGCTTCGAGATTGCTCCTGGTCGTATAGTAGGTTTGATAGGACCGAATGGCTCGGGTAAAACCACCACCCTCAAAGCGATACTGGGTCTGGGCAATTTTGATGGCGAGATGCAGGTGTTAGGCCTGGACCCGCGTACCCAGCGAGATGCGTTGATGAACGAGGTCTGCTTTATCGCCGATGTCGCCATTTTGCCGCGCTGGATCAAGGTGAAGCAGGCGATGGATTTCATTGCAGGAGTACACCCCAAATTCAACCGTGCCAAAGCTGAGAAATACCTTGCCAATACCAAGCTGACGCCAGACATGAAGGTCAAGTCCATGTCCAAGGGCATGATAGCACAATTGCATCTGGCGTTGATCATGGCCATTGATGCGAAACTGCTGGTGCTTGATGAACCTACCCTGGGTCTGGATATTCTGTACCGCAAACAGTTCTATCAAAATCTGCTGGAAGATTATTTTGATGAAAACAAAACCATCATCATCACTACGCATCAGGTAGAAGAAGTTGAACATATTCTCAGTGACGTGATTTTTATTGATGATGGAAAAATCGTGCTGGAAACCAGCATGGAGCAAATGGCCGAGCGCTTTGTCGAAGTCATGGTGGCACCGGAAAACATGGAAAAAGCCCTGGCATTGCAACCTATGGATCAACGGGCAGTATTTGGCAAAGTGGTGATGCTGTTCGATGGCGTTGCGCAGGAGATGCTGGCCAATTTAGGTGAAACACGCATACCCGGCGTGGCTGATTTGTTTGTCGCCAGCATGAAAGGAATCGCTAAATGAAAGCCATGATCAGTCTTTTGAAGCGTGAATTTTGGGAGCATAAGGGCATGTTCCTGTGGACGCCCTTGTGTGTGGCTGCCGCCATCATATTTGTGTTTATCTTGCCTTTCCTGAAAGGGAATGCATTATTTGGTGCCCGAATTTTAGGACGGGTAGAAGAATTTAAAGAAGACATTCCAAGAGTCAGTGAGCTATTGGCAAACATGTATTTGCTTTTCTCTGGACCCTTGCTGGCAGTAATGGGCATCATTATTTTCTTTTACTGTCTGGGTGCTTTATTTGATGACAGGAGGGATCGTAGTATTTTGTTCTGGAAGTCTTTGCCTGCCTCGGATTTTCAAACGGTATTGTCCAAGTTGATCACCGCCAGTCTGATCGTCCCGGTGATATTTATCATGTGTGCCATCGCCATGTCTTTTGTCATGTTGATGATAGTCGGCATTGGATTGTCTAGCCAGGGTGTGTATGTATTTCAGGATCTGTTCTTGAATGGAAAATTGTATCTGGCACCCTTGCAGTTATTGGGTACCTTACCAGTGTATATCTTATGGGCTTTGCCAAGTATAGGCTGGTTGATGCTGGTGTCCAGTTGGGCGCATTCCAGGGTATTTTTGTGGGCGGTTGGCATACCATTGCTTTTGGTGTTTTTGGTGGGTATGCTGGATTTATTGCTGGGGCAAAACAGTGATATGAAGTGGTTCAGTGATTTGATTGTAGGACGTGCATTGGGGGGAGTATTTCCAGGTGTATGGTTAGAGTTTGAGCATATCCCGCTTGCCAGCTTCACCCGCCCTGCAGGTGCCGGAGTAGATTTCGGCAAGGTGCTGTCTGTATCCTGGCAAACGATGCTTAGTCTGCAGTTATGGCTGGGTGTTGTGGCCGCAGCAGGGATGTTTTATATGACCGTGCGTTTGCGCCGCTGGCGTGAAGCTGCATGATGCAAGAAGGACAGGGATTGCGGCAATAGACGCAATCCCTGTGTTTCATCTTGATGGTCTCACCACGAGCGCCACACCTGCCAGCGCGATTACCATTCCCAGAATCGCCGTCATTGTCAGCTTCTCGCCAAACATCAGCCAGGCCATGGCAGCTGTGACGGCAGGAACCAGATACATATAGCTGGTGACCTTGGTGGCTTCACCATGCCGTATCATGATAAACAGCACCGAGATGCCAACACCAGACAGGACAAATACTGACCATGCCATGGCGGCAAAGAACTGTGGTGTCCAGATGATGGTCTGGGTTTCCAAAGAAAGTGCAAATGGCAGCGTCACCAGTAAAGACGCGGCAAACTGTATGACTTGACCAGTCCTGACATCAAAGCTGGGGCAGGTTTTTTTCTGGTACAACGTACCTATGGTCATCGCAATCAACGCCATGACTGCCAGGGCTACGCTGCTGACAGACAAACCGATGACAGAGATTTTATTGGCGACCACCAGTGCCACGCCACAAATGCCCAATGCCAGTCCAGCCCATTGTTTGCCGTAGATGCGCTCACCGATGATGGGGCCGAGGAAAGCAGTAAAGATAGGCTGGGTATTGGCAATTAGTGCGGCGACACCGGCTGGCATGCCGAGCTTGACGGCGCACCAGATGCCACCCAGGTACATGGCTTGCATCAAGATACCTGCGATGGCGATCGGCAGCCAGAAGCGGCGCTCAGGCCAGGGTGCGCGCATGCTTAGTGCAAGTATCAACATGAATATAATCACACCCAGATAGCGCAGGCATAAAAAAGTCAATGGCTCAGCATAGGGCAGTCCATATTTGGCAACGACATAACCGGATGCCCATATAAAAATGAAGATGGCGGGGAGAAAGCGTAATAGAGGAGAGGCTTTGGTTTGCATGCTGTTTAAAGAGTAGGGCGGTAGAGCATAGGGGGAAATTCCTGATGCTCATTTGAGCCATGATCTTCGCATAAACAGCTTGAGTGATGGATGAAAAAAAACCTGCGGTGCATATGCGTGCGCAGGTTTTTTTCATCTGTGATGTGCATGTCTTGATGCGCCTTGCATCAAGACAAGCTGGCTCAGCCCAGGTTTGCTGTCGCAAATTCCCAGTTGACCAGTGCCCAGAATGCTTCCAGGTATTTTGGACGTGCATTGCGGTAGTCGATGTAGTAAGCATGTTCCCACAGATCGCATGTCAGCAATGGTGTGTCCGCTGTTGTCAGTGGTGTGGCTGCATTGGATGTATTGACGATATCCAGTGTGCCGTCAGCCTTTTTGACCAGCCATGTCCATGAAGAACCGAAGTTACCTACGCAAGACTTGGTGAACGCGTCCTTGAATGCATCGAAAGAACCCCATTTGGCATTGATGGCATCGGCCAGTTTGCCGCTTGGTACGCCGCCGCCGTTAGGTTTCAGGCCATTCCAGTAGAAAGTGTGGTTCCAGATCTGTGCTGAGTTATTGAAAATGCCGCCAGAAGATTTCTTGACGATTTCTTCCAGTGTGGAGTTTTCAAATTCTGTACCCTTGATCAGGTTGTTCAGATTGGTCACATAGGTTTGATGATGCTTGCCATAGTGATATTCCAGAGTCTCCTGGGAGATATGTGGAGCCAAAGCATCCAGTGCATAAGGCAGTGCCGGTAAGGTATGTTCCATATCGCGTCCTTTTATCGTGAGTTTATCATTTCCGGCAATCCGGAAAAGCCAGACCAGCATTGTAAGCTGTTGTACAAAAGCTTGCACGAAGGCTGATGCAAATTACGAGCAATTAGATATATATGCAAGAAATGATGAGAGACTTATGGCAGTCAGCTTGCATTCGAATCAATCCAGCTTGGTTTGTACGCTGCTGATACCAACTTCAGCAGTGCCGGATGCCAGTCTGACTTGTAGCAGGGATTGCGGCTTGAGTTCCGCCGTATTGCGCAGGGCCTTGCCTTTGTGGTCGCTGAGGATGGCATAGCCACGTTCCAGCGTGCGCTGAGGGTTGAGTAGCTCCAGTTGACCGCGCAAGGCAGATAACTGTTGCTGACGTCCTTCCTGGTGGCGTCTGCGTGCTTGTTGCAGGCGTCTTTGCATGTCGGCCAGCAATAGCCTTGGCTTGGCCAGATCCGGTTTATGGGCTTGCCAGCTTTGTGTCAATTGCATCAGTTCATGTCTGGCCTGAAGTATCGGCAGGCTGGCACTGTGGCTGAGATTGCGGGCCAGGCTTGCCAATTGCAGGCGCCTGGCCGCGATGGCCGCTTTGGGGCTGAGAAGGCGGCGGCTTTGCCAGTCGAGTGTCTGGGCCTGGTCATCCAGTTGCCTGTGCATGCAGCGGCTGAGTATTTGTACCTGGCGTTGTAATAACTGTAGCCAGGCATCTCTCGGTGCTGCGGCCAGTTCTGCTGCTGCTGTCGGGGTGGCGGCTCGCAGGTCGGCGGCAAAATCTGCGATAGTAAAGTCGGTTTCATGGCCTATACCAGCTATAACAGGCATAGGGCAGTTGACGATAGTACGGGCCACGACTTCTTCATTAAAGGCCCACAGGTCTTCCATACTGCCACCACCACGGCAGACCAGCAAGACATCACATTCTTCGCGGGCAGCGGCAGAGGCTATCGCCTGAGCAATTTTCATCCCCGCACCTTCGCCCTGTACCGGTGTTGGATAGAGGATGATATGCACATGCGGCGCACGTCTGTGCAGGGCGATCAGAATGTCGCGCAGGGCGGCTGCCTGCGGGCTGGTGACTATCCCTATTGTTTTGACAAAGGCAGGCAGGGGGCGCTTGCGTTCTGGATCAAACAAGCCTTCCTGCGTTAATTGTGCCTTCAAACGCAAGAATGCTTCATACAGGTTGCCAACGCCCGCTCGGCGTATGGCTTCTACACTCAATTGATAGTCACCACGCGGCGCATACAGGGTAACCAGGGCACGTACTTCTACCTTGTCTCCCTCTTTAGGCTGGAAGTCAGCATATTGCGCGCGGCCACGAAACATCACGGCCCTGACCTGGGCACCGCTATCTTTTAAGGTGAAATACCAATGTCCAGACGCGGCGCGGGTAAAGTTGGAAATCTCGCCAGAAACCCAGGTCAATGGCAGGTTGCGCTCCAAAAGCTGAGCAACGGCCTGGTTCAGCGCCGTAACTGTAATCACGGGAGGCGTGTTTACTGGAGTGGTATATGGCGATTCAGGATTCATAAAGCATGGCGGAGGAAAATCTGTCCACAGAAGCGTGGAATGGTCATCAGCATGTCATTTTGCCTCTTATATGTCAAAAGAAATGAAAGTTTACTATCTAAGTCTTTGATTTTTAATAAAAAACAACTTGCAAAAGAATGAGGCAAAATGAAAATTCCCTTTCAAATCAAGGACATTGCAGTGTATCTAGGAGCTTGTGCACAAACTTATCCACAGAAATTGTGATTAAGCTGTTGAAAACTTTGGTCTTCCACAAGCTACGCGCTTTTGCCTAAAATAATGGCATATGGGTAATTCTTATTAAAATCAGATACTTAGCATCTTTCTTTGCGCTTTTACACAAGCTTGTCCACACATTTTGTGCAGAATAAGCGCTAGTTCACAGAATAAATGATCAAAAAAGCAAAACTCCAACCGTGATTGTTAATAAGTGTGGTTTGCCACTTTTTTAGGCGTGAAAAAAATAATTAATAAAATCAGTGGCTTAGTAACATCCCCCATACTTTTTCACATAGTTGTCCACATATTTTGTGCAAAAGCCTGAATGCAAGGGTTTTTTTGTTTTTGAATATTATTTTAAAGATAATTTATCTGTGGAAAAAATGTATCGCAGCACAAAAGTGCGCATTTGCCTGTTTTTCTGGCAGTTCCACTTATTTATTAAAAATCAGTGACTTATGCCGCTTATTTACGGTAATGCACAATCTTGTCCACATATTTTGTGTAAAACAACGGGTTTCTTTTTCTGTAGAATTTTCTGATGAAATTTTGTGCAAAAAAGCCTCAAACTGCCTGCTTGCCTAAAATTTTTGCATCGCCATAATCTTCTTTAAAATCAGTAGCTTGTCATTGTATGCAAGACTTTTGCACATACTTGTCCACAAATTATGTGTAGAAAAGACGGCGGAGAAATGAAGAAAATGCAGTTTTATCCACAAAATGGCTGTGCCTAAATCTTTGGCAGGGATGAAAAAATTAAATAAATCATAGACTTGCGTATATTCGATGGACTTATCCACAAGCTTGCGCACAGATTTTGTGCAAAACAGTGAATATCCTGAATTACTTTGTTTGTGAATCGCTGCGTGCTTTCGCCGAAAATCGGGCCTTGAAACATTTTGTACCTAGTTTTTTGCGTTGCGCTCTTGCCCACAGGCAGACAACGCGCTACATTGCGGGCTTGGATTTAGGAACCTTCAAGGAGTTATTTTGTTCGCCATCATTCAAGCCGCAGGCTGGCCAATTTATTTTTTATTGATTGCCTCAGTTATTGCGCTGACACTAATCATAGAACGCAGTCTTTCTTTGCGCCGTAACCGCATCTTGCCACCCACTCTGGTTGACGAAGTCATCCGTGTTTATCAGGCTGGCAAAGTCAAGCCAGAAGTCATAGAGCAACTGGCAGGCAATTCGCCACTGGGTAAAGTATTGGCTGCTGGTTTGCGCAATGTGAATGCGCCGCGTGAAGTCATGAAAGAATCCATAGAAGAAGCTGGTAGCGCAGTGGCGCATGAACTTGAACGTTTCCTGACTACCCTGGGTACGATTGCGTCCCTGGCACCTTTGATGGGTTTGTTTGGTACTGTTGTCGGTATGATAGAAATTTTCGGTTCGCAAAATGCGACCGGTGCCAACCCGGCACAACTGGCGCATGGTATTTCTGTGGCCTTGTATAACACGGGCTTTGGTTTGATGATCGCCATGCCTGCGATGGTGTTCTGGCGTCATTTCCGCGCTCTGGTGGATAGCATCGTTGTCGATATGGAGCAGCAAGCTATCAAGTTTGTTGATGTCGTCCACAGCGCCAGGAAGTAGTCATGAATTTTCGTAAAGGAAGGGGCAGGGAAGAGCCAGAGATCAACCTGATCCCGTTTATCGACGTCTTGCTGGTGATCCTGATTTTCCTGATGGTGACGACGACATATAGCCGTTTCACCGAATTGCAAATTACCTTGCCAACTGCAGATGCAGAAAAAGCCCAGGACAAGCCGAATCAGATAGATATCGGTATCGATGCCCAGGGTCGCTACAAGATCAACAGTCAAGCGGTGTCTTTCCTTGATACCCTGACACTGGCAGAAGACCTGAAAAAAGCGGCAGCCGCGCTGGAAGCTGGCAAGACTGGTGCGCAGCCGGATCCTGTGATCATCATCAACGCTGACCGTGCGACCAGTCACCAATCCGTGATTGATGTGCTGGAAGCGGCGCGTATTGCTGGTATGGCCAAAGTCACATTTGCTGCGCAGGCTACTGCAAAGTGACAGCCTGGAATGTGAACTGAGTACTGTTACAGTGACAGACAAAAAGCGGGGAGTGTGTAACTCCCCGTTTCCTTTTTTTAGAACGAAAAGAGAGCGACAAGAGAGTGACATGCGGGCAGTATTAGAAAAAATCTTGTTAAATGCCTGGCAAAAGCGTGGGTTGCTGGCTTGCCTGCTGTGGCCAGTGTCCAAACTATTCCAGCTTATCATCACTTTCCGTTTCGGATTGTTTGTGATGGGCTATAAAGCGCAGACACAAATGCCTGTGCCAGTTGTAGTCGTTGGTAATATCTTTATAGGCGGCACTGGCAAGACACCGCTGGTGATCTGGCTGGTGCAGCAATTACAGCATGCAGGCTGGCATCCTGCTGTCATTTCCCGCGGTTATGGCGTGCAGGCTGATAGTGTGATCCTGCTCGACGCCGCATCGCTGCCGCAGCAGGTGGGTGATGAGCCTGTGTTGATTGCAGCCAGGGCGCAATGCCCGGTAGCTGTCGGGCGTGACCGGGTGGCAGTGGCCCGCTGTGTGCTTGCGGCTAACCCGGAAGTGGATGTCATCATTGCTGATGATGGTTTGCAGCATTACGCTTTGGGACGTGATGTGGAACTGGTGCTGTTTGATCAGCGCGGCGCTGGTAATGGCTGGCTGTTGCCAGCGGGGCCTTTGCGTGAGCCTGTAGGAAGAAGGCGTGACTTTACTATCTGCAATCTGGCGGGGCAAGAAGTGGCATTCCCAGCTTCGCTGCCTGCGGATACTGTGCGCATGCATTTGCAGGCAGGCCAGGCATATCGCCTGAATGACGATAGGCAGCAGCGTTCATTGCTTGAATTCCAGGGGCAAAGTTTGCTGGCAGCGGCTGGCATAGGCAATCCACAACGGTTTTTCACTATGTTGGCAACACAAGGTTTGCAATGTCAGACCCTGGCTTTTCCTGATCACCATGCCTTTGATGTGCAGAGTTTTAAGGGGGTAGATGTCGATTGCATTCTGATTACCGAAAAGGATGCAGTAAAATGTAGGCAAATCCCGGCTTTACTGGACGATGCCCGCATCTGGGTGGTGCCAGTCGAAGCTCAACTCGATGCAGCTTTTGCCGCATCCCTGATACAAATGATTTCGGAGAAAAAGCATGGACGCACGTCTGCTTGATGTGTTGGTTTGCCCTTTGTGCAAAGGACAATTGGTCTACCAAAAAGCCAGTCAGGAATTGATTTGCTATGGCGATAAACTGGCTTACCAGATACGCGATGATATCCCCATCATGTGGGCAGATCAGGCTCGCGCGCTGAGCAATGAAGAAATCGACGCCAGACCTAAGGCTTAGCGTTTTATGAGTTTTATCGCCATTATCCCGGCCCGGCTGGCTTCCAGCCGTTTACCGAATAAACCCCTGGCAGATATAGGCGGCAAGCCCATGGTGGTGCGCACGGCGGAACAGGCCTTATTGTCTGGTGCCAGTGCCATCATGGTAGCCACTGACCATACCGACATCGTCGCAGCCTGTAAGGCCCACGGAGTGCCAGTATGTATGACGAGGGCCGATCACCCATCCGGTACCGACCGCATTGCCGAAGTCGCCGCCAGCATGAACCTGACTGACGATGCCGTTGTCGTCAATGTGCAAGGTGACGAGCCGCTGATAGATCCAACCCTGATCGCTGCGACAGCGGCACTGGTGAATGCAGATGTGCCTATGGCGACCGCTGCTCATCCTATCCATGCTGTAGAAGACGGTTTTAATCCGAATGTCGTCAAGGTGGTATTGGACAAACATGGCCGCGCCCTGTATTTTTCACGCGCCACCATACCTTGGCACAGGGATGGATTTACCGTCAGCCGCGAACAGTTTCCGCCCGCTTATGCGCCTTTGCGTCATATCGGTTTGTATGCCTACCGCAACGATTTCTTAAAAAAATATCCGCAACTCGCTGTTTCTCCATTGGAACAAATTGAGGCTCTGGAGCAATTAAGGGTTTTGTGGCACGGCTATGCAATCGCAGTTCATGTTACTGGCTCCAGCCCTGCGCCAGGAGTTGATACGGCAGAAGATCTGGAACGTGTCCGGCAGTTTTTTATGGATAAGAAATAAAAAAACGGGCAAATCCCCAAGTTTTCGTGGCAAAGCATCAAGATATGCGAAAATTGTGGTAAGTTTCGTGAAAAGAAACTGTGTTATCAAGCTAAATAAGAAAAGCAAAAAAAGAGCCGTGCCTGCCATGAAACCACTGGCTGTCATGTTTTGATAATACAGGCACAAAAAATTCAAACTCGTCTTAGGAAATTTAACATGCGTCTTATTTTGTTGGGAGCGCCGGGAGCCGGCAAAGGTACACAAGCCAATTACATCAAAGAAAAATACAATATCCCGCAAATCTCTACTGGTGATATGTTGCGTGCTGCAATTGCCGCTGGCACAGCTTTGGGTCTGGAAGCAAAAAAAGTCATGGACACCGGTGGTTTGGTATCTGATGACATCATCATCGGTCTGGTCAAAGACCGGCTGACACAGCCAGATTGTGCCAATGGTTATTTGTTCGACGGTTTCCCACGTACAACGCCACAAGCAGATGCGATGAAGGATGCTGGCGTCACAATAGACTATGTACTGGAAATCAATGTGCCGGATGAAGCGATTGTCGATCGTATGAGTGGTCGCCGCGTCCATCCTGGTTCTGGCCGTACTTATCATGTCAAATTCAATCCGCCAAAAGTCGAAGGCAAGGATGATGTGACTGGCGAAGAGCTGGTACAACGCCCTGACGACAAGGAAGAAACCGTCAAGAAGCGTTTGTCTGTGTATCACGAACAGACTGAAATCCTGTTGACTTATTATGGTGACTGGGCCAAGTCTGGCAAACCAGGGGCACCTAAATATCGCAAGATCGCTGGTGTCGGACCGGTAGAGTCCATCCGCGATAGCGCATTTGCGGCGCTGTCTGAATAAGTAAGTAAAAAGCGGACTGCATTGTCCGCTTTTTTTTATGGCTAGCCCCAGCCAGATTTCTCCAGAAATGTGGGCTACGTAAAAGTTTCGCAGTGTGCAGGATTCATTTTTGTCATTTGATGCAAGGCGGTCTGGCATCAGAGTCTGGAAAATGAAGAATTGTCGTTGTTTCACTTTGTCGTTAAAAAAATGCATGTGCCCACAAGGCCGACATGCCTATAACATTGGAGGAGTCAACATGACAGCAAGTCTTTGGTTTGTCATCGCATGTGGCGTCATCGCCGTACTATATGGTTTGATTTCGCGTAGCTGGATCTTAAGACAGGATGCCGGTAACGCGCGTATGCAGGAAATTGCCACCGCCATTCAGCAAGGCGCTGCCGCTTATCTGGCGCGACAGTACCGCACCATCGCCATCGTTGGCGCGGTGCTGTTCATCGTCGTAGCTATAATCCCTGGCCTGGGTTTGATCACTGCCATCGGTTTTCTGATCGGTGCAGTTCTCTCGGGTGCCTGCGGTTTCATCGGCATGAATGTGTCAGTCAGAGCAAATGTCAGAACTGCGCAAGCTGCAACCAAGGGCATGAATGAAGCGCTGGACGTGGCTTTCCGTGGCGGTGCCATCACAGGTATGCTGGTGGTCGGACTTGGTTTGCTGGGCGTAACTATCTTCTATTGGGTATTGGTATGCAATGCTGCTGGAGGTACGCTGACACAGCATGACGTGATCAAGCCCCTCATCGGCCTGGCCTTTGGCGCTTCGCTGATTTCCATCTTCGCCCGTCTTGGTGGTGGCATCTTTACCAAGGGCGCTGACGTTGGTGCCGATCTGGTTGGCAAGGTGGAAGCCGGTATTCCTGAAGATGATCCGCGTAACCCCGCCGTGATTGCCGACAATGTTGGTGACAATGTCGGTGACTGCGCCGGTATGGCTGCGGATTTGTTTGAAACCTATGTAGTGACCCTGATTGCTACCATGTTGCTGGGGGCGCTGGTGATTACCAGTGATGTCACTGCCGCGATTGTCTATCCCCTATTGCTGGGAGCTGTTTCCATCCTGGCTTCCATCGTCGGCTGTTCCATGGTGAAAGCCAAGCCGGGCAAGAAAATCATGTCAGCCCTGTACACAGGTTTGTGGTGGGCAGCCGGCTTGTCGCTGGTCGGTTTTGCCATCGTCACTTGGCAAGTCTGGCCTGATGAAGCCATGCGCATGAAGATGATGGGCTCATCACTGGTGGGTATCGTCCTCACCGGCCTGATGGTGTATATCACTGAATATTACACAGGCACAGACTTCAAGCCGGTACAGCACGTGGCCCAGGCATCGACCACAGGTCACGGTACCAATATCATTGCCGGTTTGGGCGTGTCGATGAAGTCGACTGCCTGGCCAGTGCTTGCGGTGTGTGCATCCATCCTCGTTTCTTATCAACTCGCCGGTTTGTACGGCATCGCGATTGCTGCAACTTCCATGTTGTCGATGGCGGGCATCATTGTGGCGCTCGATGCCTATGGCCCTATCACTGACAATGCTGGTGGGATTGCTGAAATGTCAGAAATGCCTGCTTCAGTGCGTGCGATTACTGATCCACTGGATGCAGTCGGTAATACAACCAAGGCTGTGACCAAGGGCTATGCGATAGGCTCTGCCGGTCTGGCTGCGCTGGTGTTGTTTGCTGATTACACCCATGCGCTGGATTCTGTCGGCAAGAGCACTTCGTTTGATTTGTCGAATCCACAAGTTATCGTCGGCCTGTTTATCGGTGGCCTGATTCCTTACTTGTTTGGTGCCATGGCTATGGAGGCCGTGGGTCGTGCTGCCGGTGCCGTGGTGGTGGAAGTACGTCGCCAGTTCAAGGAAATCAAGGGCATCATGGATGGCACAGGCAAGCCTGAGTATGACAAGGCTGTTGACATGCTGACGACATCTGCCATCAAGGAAATGATCATTCCGTCGCTGTTGCCTGTCATCGTGCCTATTCTGGTGGGCATGTTGCTGGGGCCAGCTGCGTTGGGTGGCTTGTTGATGGGCACTATCGTGACTGGTTTGTTTGTCGCTATCTCCATGACTACCGGTGGTGGTGCCTGGGACAATGCCAAGAAATATATAGAAGATGGTCATTTCGGTGGCAAGGGGTCAGAAGCGCACAAAGCTGCCGTGACCGGGGATACTGTTGGTGATCCTTACAAGGATACGGCTGGCCCAGCTATTAATCCCCTGATTAAGATCATCAATATTGTCGCCTTGCTGCTGGTGCCTATCTTGCCTGCGGTTGGCACGAATGAAGCAGCCAAGCATGTCACGCCAACGATGCCGGTAGTGCAATCGGCAACACCAGCGGCATCTGCATCAGCGTCAGTACCGGTGTTGGTACCTGCACCGGCGTCCGCTTCAGTATCTGCTCCTGTGGTAGTGCCTGGGTTACCGGGAATGCAAGAAGCCACACCTGCCAGCAAGTAATAGCTTTTGCAGGGTTTGGTCTCTGGTTTGAAAAGTGGTGGCAATTATTGCTGCCACTTTTTTTACTTTTGGCTTTGTACAATTGTTCGCTACAATAGGGTTATGTGACGTTAACGTAAACGTAACCGACATTGAGCGGTGATTCGCTAACTGCATTTAGTGTTGACGACCGATTCATCTTTAAACTTGGAGAGACAAACATGCAAATTCAAAATCATGTATTTATTATTACTGGTGGTGCTTCCGGCCTGGGTGCGGCGACTGCAAGAATGATCGTTGCCAACGGCGGCAAGGTGGTGCTGGCCGATGTACAGGTAGACGCCGGTGAGGCACTGGCGGCTGAGTTGGGTGGCAAGTTTGTCAAATGCGATGTGACTTCCGAGGCCGATGGCAAGGCTGTCGTTGAAGCCGCTGCTACTCTGGGTACGTTGCGTGGTCTGGTGAATTGCGCCGGTGTTGCACCGGCGATCAAGACGGTAGGCAAGGACGGCCCGCATCCATTGGACGTATTCCAGCGCGTGGTCAACATCAACCTGATTGGCACTTTCAATATGTGCCGTCTGGCAGCAGATGCGATGGGCAAGACCGAAGCTGCTGAACATGGTGAGCGCGGTGTCATCATCAACACAGCATCTGTTGCTGCCTATGACGGCCAGATTGGCCAGGCTGCCTATGCTTCTTCCAAAGCAGCGGTAGTTGGTTTGACCCTGCCTATGGCACGTGATTTGTCACGTAGCGGCATTCGCGTCATGACGATTGCTCCAGGCATCTTTGAAACCCCGATGTTGCTGGGCATGCCGCAAGAAGTACAGGATGCTTTGGGCAAAATGGTTCCGTTTCCTCCGCGTCTCGGTAAACCGGGTGAGTATGCGAATCTGGCCAAGGCGATTATTGAAAATGTGATGTTGAATGGTGAAACCATCCGTTTAGATGGAGCCATACGCATGCAACCCAAGTGAAACGTTGATAAAGCTACTGCGCGACGCAATTTTGAGCCTGCGATGCTCACCGTACTAAAGTACGGTTGCGCTTCTTAACTCAAACTTGCGTCGCTCGCTACGCTTTCTCAACGCTTCATGCGACAGTCGTGTGTAGAGAAGACAAAGCTACTACGATTCAGTATGTTTAAGTATGGCTGTTGTATTTGTCGAGTCTGGACTTTTCACTGTGCCGTGCAGCATGACAAATTGCTAGGGGGCTACTACACTAGGGCAAATCTGGATTTGCCCTTTTTTTATGCCTACACAAACGAGTAATAACGCTGGAACAGGATTGATCTTGACGGGTGGTGGGGCGCGTGCGGCCTATCAGGTTGGGGTGCTTCACGAAATCTCGGCTATCCTTGTTGAGTCTGGCTGGCATCCTGCCAGCAATCCTTTTGGTATTATCTGCGGTACTTCGGCGGGGGCCATCAATGCCACTTCGCTGGCCTGTGGGGCTGATCATTTTGCTGACGCAGTCGGGCGCATGCTGCACATATGGGAAAACTTTGAGGCGGCGCAAGTGTACCGGGCAGATTCGCTCGGTGTCATGCGTACCGGGGCGCGCTGGCTGACACTGTGGTCATTTGGCTGGCTGTTGAACAAGTGGCGCAAAGCACCGCCGAATTCACTACTCGATAACTCCCCGCTCGAAGCGCTGTTGACCCGTATGCTGGACTTGGGTAGCCTGGATGCTGCATTCAGCAATGGCAGCCTGCATGCACTGGCGGTCACTGCATCTTCCTACACTGCTGGTCAGCATCTGACCTTTTACCAGACTCTGGCTGATGTCGAGCCCTGGGTCAGGAGTCAGCGCCTGGCGCAGCGCGATTTTATCGGTGTCCAGCATTTGCTGGCGTCCTCTGCCATTCCCTTTATCTTCCCCGCCGTGCCGCTGAACTGGGGCGGGCGTATGGAATATTGCGGCGATGGGTCCATGCGGCAGCTTGCGCCCATATCACCGGCCATCCACTTGGGGGCGCAAAAGGTATTGATTGTTGGTGCGGGTCGTCTGACTGAGCCGCCGAGTATTAATACTGAAACTGCACGTTATCCCAGCCTGGCGCAAATTGCCGGCCATGCCTTGTCCAGTATCTTCCTCGATAGTCTTGCAGTGGATATTGAGAGACTGATGCGCATCAACAAGACCCTGTCCATGTTGCCACCAGAACTGCTGGAAAAAACTCCTTTGCGGCCAGTGGATTTGTTGGTCATCGCGCCTTCTGAAAGGCTGGATGAAATCGCCAGCCGTCATACAAATAGTCTGCCTCTGCCTGTACGTACAATGCTGGGTGGTATTGGAGCTACCGAAGCACGCGGTTCAGCACTGGCCTCCTATCTTTTGTTTGAATCCACCTATACCAAGGAGTTGATTGCTCTCGGGCGGCGCGATACCCGTGCCAGAATGGACGATGTCTTGCGTTTCTTCGGTGTTGATTGCTCAATACGAACTGCCTGATTGCCAGGCAATAGCGGCTGCAGGAGTCCTTGCCTGAAACGTGAAACGAGCATGTGTATATACATTGTAACATCTGCAACAATGGTTGATTCATCATCGACAAACCGTTAATCTATGCCGTGTTTTAGCGTGGGCTGATAGACAAAATAATGATAAATCCAACATTTTTCAAGAAATGGCTGGTATTCCTGGCGCTTGCTTTTCTGGCTGTAAGCAGTTTTGCTAAAGACACTAAAGGTCTGGGCCAGATTGCTGTTGCCGAATTGCCTAAAGAAGCACAAACCACCTTGAAGTTGATTAAGCAAGGCGGGCCATTTCCTTATGAAAAGGATGGTGTGGTGTTCGGCAATTATGAGTCCAGGTTGCCAAAGAAAAAGCGCGGTTACTATCATGAATACACCGTAAAAACACCGCGCGCCCGTAATCGGGGCATGCGCCGCATCATTGCCGGAGCAGACCCGCAGACATCGGGTGAATACTATTACACCGAAGACCATTACGAGAGTTTTCGCAGAATTAAAGAGTAAATATGATCTCAGCAATTGAGGGAGAAATGGAATTGTTGGCAACGGTAGCGCCTAACGTGGTGCAATCCATCCGTGCTTTCCGTGTGCCGGATCTGCAAGCAGAAGCGTCCCGGCTGGGTCAGCATTTTTTGTATGCCTATTGCCTGGAAGCGGCCACCAAACAGCAAGTGCTGGGCAAAATTGCCTTGTCTTTCGGTTTTCCCAGGCCTATGTGCCGTAATCTGGATGCATTGTCAGATTGCCTGACTGATATGATTTATAAAGCAGGCCCGCAGCCTGGCTTTCTTATTGTGATTGAGCAATTGCCAAATACGCAAAAATTTGACAAGGAAGCGCGCGAAAATTTGCTGGACGTTTTTAGGGATGCCGCAGATTTCTGGGCAGAGAGAAAAGTCGCTTTTCGTGTGTTTTACTCTTTCGAATAGTATTTTAATAGCCTGTATAATACGTGCCGGTAAGTAATTACCGGCATTTTTATTTGGGGCTAGACCCCTGTCAGCGGTACAATGCCGCCATGAAAAAGATTGTTATCCTCATTTCTGGTCGTGGCAGCAATATGCAAGCCATCGTTGAAGCTGCTGCAAAGCAGCAATGGCCTGCGCAAATCGCGGCTGTCATCAGTAACCGGGCCGATGCAGGCGGCCTGGAATATGCCGCCAGTCGTGGTATTCCAACGGCCATCGTAGTCAGCAAGCAATTTGTCACGCGTGAGGCATTTGATGCTGCCTTGCAGGCAAAGATTGATGAATTTACCCCTGATCTGGTCGTTTTAGCTGGTTTCATGCGCATACTGACAGCAGGTTTTGTCGAACACTATGCGGGCAGGATGCTGAATATTCATCCATCCCTGTTACCCAGCTTTGTCGGTTTGGCAACGCATCAGCAGGCAATTGATGCGGGCGTCAAAGTCCATGGCGTGACAGTGCATTTTGTCACTGCAGAGCTGGATCATGGCCCCATCGTCGCGCAGGCAGTTGTGCCAGTATTGGATGATGATACCGAAGACACTTTGTCTCACCGCGTACTTGAGCAAGAGCATCAGATTTATCCACGTGCCGTATTGCAATTCGTCGAAGGCAAATTGCGTATAGATGGCAACCGTGTCCATATCAGTAATTAATAGAGTTATTTAGTCAGCATTAGCGAACTCGCTTGGGCGGTTTTGTGTCAGTACTACATAGTAAAACAGAGTAACAAGGCCCGTCCGGGCCACATCAGCATATTAGAAGGAAGCAGCATGAGATTACCTCCAGCCATACTCGTCAATACCGAAGAAGTATTACGTGAGATTTTGCGTTTTACCGGCCCGGCAGATGGCACTTTGTCGCGTTATTTTCGTGATCACCCACGTCTGGGTTCACGTGAACGTGGTGTAGTTGCGGAGGCTGTCTATGGCTTGCTGCGCAATAAATCGGTGTATACCAATTTTTCTGAGTCCGGCATAGGTTCGCCTATGCGCCGCCTGAGTTTGTTGGGTCTGGCGGATGCTGTTGGCGTGGATTCTCTCGGCGGTTTGACAGAAGATGAAACCGCCTGGCTGCAACGCGTCATGGAAATTGACCGCACCCACTTGCCTTTGATGATGAAGGCCAATCTGCCAGAATGGTTGTGGACCAAGTTGGTGGAACGTTTTGGTGAAGACGATGCACTGGCGCTGGCCATGTCACTGAACACGCCGGCACCACTGGATTTGCGCGTCAACACCATCAAAGGTGATCGCGATACGGTCATCACGACACTGGCGCAGGCACCGATTATTGCCGAGCCTACGCCATATTCAAGCACTGGTTTGCGCGTACGCAAAAAACCATCCATCCAGAATCTGCCTTTGTTCAAGGATGGCACGATAGAAGTGCAGGATGAGGGCAGCCAGTTGCTGGCGCAACTGGTGGGTGCCAAGCGCGGTGAAATGGTAGCGGATTTCTGCGCCGGTGCAGGTGGCAAGACTTTGGCACTGGGTGCGTTGATGCGCAACACTGGCCGTTTGTACGCTTTTGATATTTCTGAAAAACGCCTGGCAAAACTCAAGCCGCGCATGGCGCGCAGTGGTTTGTCGAATGTGCATCCGGTTGTTATTGCGCATGAAAAAGATGCCAAGATCAAACGCCTGGCGGGCAAGCTTGACCGCGTGCTGGTGGATGCACCTTGTAGCGGCCTGGGCACCTTGCGCCGTAATCCTGATGTCAAATGGCGCCAGACACCGGCTGGCGTGGCAGAGTTAAACGTCAAGCAGGCATCCATCCTGGCCAGTGCCGCACGTATGGTGAAGCCAGGTGGCCGTCTGGTGTATGCGACCTGCAGTATTCTCGATGAAGAAAATGAAGGCATAGTCCAGGCATTCCTGGCTGAACATGCAGACTACATACTGTTGCCTGCTTCACAGGTGTTGGCTGAGCAAAAAGTGGATCTGGAAATGGGTGACTATCTGAAGCTTTATCCACATCTGCATCAGACTGATGGTTTCTTTGCAGCGATATTGGAACGCAAAAAAGCACCAGCCAAAGTTGTTCCAGAAGAAGTTGCTGCAGAAGCAGAAGAAGATTAATTCAGGCGCTGATCCAAGCTGAATACGTTCTTCCATTTCATTATCCTCGAGTACGCACTATAAGTACCCCCTATGAGTACGCCCTTACTTGCCAGTTTATTGTCTGACTTATCGAAGGATTTAGGCCAGCCGGATTTTTACTGGCAAATAGGGGCTGTTGCCTTGTGTTTCAGCCTGGCATGGGTCTTGTCGCGTGCGCTCAGGCGCAGTGTCAGCACCAGTGATACTGATTCCGGTGTCGTCAGGCTGGGTGTGGAAAGTTTTACCCGCGTGCTCTCGCCCGCGCTGTCCCTGATTTTTATTCTGATTGCAAAAATGATTTTAGGTAAATGGCAGCATACGCATTTGCTGTCCTTGCTATTTCCGATTATCGGTTCACTGGCGTTAATCCGCTTTGGTTTTTATGTCGTTCGCCAGACCTTCGCCCGCGACGGCTCCATAGGTAGTTTCCTCGCTGTATTTGAAAAACTGTTCGCCGGTCTGGTGTGGATGGGTGTGGTCTTGCATTTCACAGGTCTGGGGCAAGAATTGCTTACTGCGCTGGATGAGGTTGTTTTGCCGATAGGTAAAAACAAAGTATCCATACTGACCATACTCCAGGCCGTGGCTTCTGTTGTCATCACTCTGGTGGTGGCTATGTGGGCCAGTGCGGCACTGGAAAGCCGCCTGATGCTTTTGCCAAATGCACATACTTCTTTGAAAGTGGTATTGTCTCGTGTCGGCAGGGCTGTGCTGATTTTGCTGGCTATCCTTATCAGCCTGACCCTGGTAGGCCTGGACTTGACTGTGTTGTCTGTGTTTGGTGGTGCTCTTGGTGTAGGCCTGGGTTTTGGTCTGCAAAAAATCACCAGCAGCTATGTGTCGGGTTTTATCATCCTGCTGGATCGCAGCATGTCCATAGGTGACATGATTACGGTCGATAAATTCAGTGGACGGGTAACGCAAATCAATACCCGCTACACGGTTTTGCAGGGACAGGACGGTGGCGAAGCGGTCATCCCGAATGAAATGCTGGTGTCCACCCCTGTGCAGAATTACTCACTGAGCGACCGAACTGTCGCAATGTGGACAGATTTGACTGTGGGCTATGAAGCTGATTTGAGTATGATATTGCCTCTGCTGGGAGAAGCTGCAGCTACGGTAGATCGCGTTTGTGCAGACCCGGCACCCGCAGCTTACTTGATGAAATTTGGAACTGATGGATTTGATCTGCGGGTAGGCTTCTGGATTGCCGACCCGGAAAACGGGCGCTCCAGTGTGATGTCTGCCGTTAATCTTGCTCTGTGGCAGGTTTTGCAGGAGCAACAGGTGAATTTACCCTATGCGCACAGGGTTGTGACCTTAATTAACAGTCCAGTCAAAGAAACTTGAAGCCAGGCAATAATTTTAGTTTTAAAATTGGTGGAAACATTCTAAAACGGCGTACAATGCCGTCCCATGTCTATACTGATTATAGTTGATATCGGTTTTGCGAAATCAACCGAGATGTCGTCAATAACAATGGAGTACATGTCATTTTGAGCACTTTTATCGATACCGTAGTTGATTTTCTGTCCAATGGCCTGACCCGCGCCACTGGCTGGCAGGTCTTCATCTTCACTATGGTCGTGACACATATCACGATTGCCAGTGTGACCATCTTCCTGCATCGCTGTCAGGCACATCGCGCCCTGGAGTTGCATGCAATCCCCAGTCATTTTTTCCGTTTCTGGCTGTGGCTGACGACAGGCCAGGTGACTAAGGAATGGGCGGCGATACATCGCAAACACCATGCTAAATGTGAAACTGAAGAAGATCCGCATAGCCCGGTGACACGCGGTATCAAAAAAGTCTTGTTCGAAGGCGCCGAGCTGTACCGTGCAGAATGCAAAAACATGGAAACCATGGAAAAATATGGCCATGGTACCCCTGACGACTGGATGGAGCGCAATGTCTATACCCGCTTTAGCTGGCAGGGCGTGGCGCTGATGCTGATAATCGACCTGATGTTGTTCGGCGTGATTGGCGCTACCGTCTGGGCAGTGCAAATGGCGTGGATACCTATTACTGCTGCTGGCATTATCAATGGCATAGGTCACTACTGGGGTTATCGCAATTATGACTGTACCGATGCTTCACGCAATATTTTGCCGATTGGTATCTTGATTGGTGGCGAAGAGCTGCATAACAACCACCATACCTTCGGTACTTCGGCCAAGCTTTCCTCCAAATGGTATGAGTTTGATATAGGCTGGCTGTACATACGCAGTATGGAAATTGTCGGTTTGGCCAAGGTCAAGAAAGTGGCACCAGAACCCAAATTCAAGGAAATCAAGGCTGCCGTCGATCTGGAAACCCTGCAGGCTGTCATCACCAATCGTTATGACGTTATGGCCAAATATGCCAAGTCCCTGCGCCGCACATGGCGCGACGAGGTTGCCAATCTGCGTGAAAAAGCCATGTTTGAAGCACACATGCTGAAGACCACCAAGAAGCTGTTGCAACGTGAGCCGAACAAGCTGGAAGCGCCGCAACAGCAGCAGTTATCAGAAGTCCTGGCCCATAGCCGCGCCCTGAAGACCATGCATGACATGCGTGTGGAACTGGGCCTGATCTGGGAGCGTTCTACCGTCAGCCGTGAACAACTGGTTCAGCAATTGCAGGACTGGTGTGTGCGCGCTGAAGCATCAGGCATCCAAACTCTGCGAGAGTTTTCGCTCAGGCTGCGTACTTACGCTTAAAGCTTATTCGCTTCCTCAAAAACGGCGCTGATGCGCCGTTTTTTTTTGCGGCGCATAGTTTTCGATTGCGCTTTGTAGCCATAGTCACCTGGTGCGTCAAGTGGGTGCCGGATCCTACGCAGTTTGACGTATGCTTTACTGCGCGAACTTGATCAGGCTAAATGTGTGCAATTGATTCGCATACCAGGGTATAGAATTCAAGGGCTTGCATGAGAGGTCAGTGGAAACAAAAAAACCCTGCAAGGCAGGGTTTTTTATTTCTACAAAACTTAAATCTGAATTACTTGATTTTGGTTTCTTTGTAGATGACGTGCTTACGTGCTTTAGGATCGAACTTCATGATCTCCATTTTTTCAGGCATAGTGCGCTTGTTTTTGGAGGTTGTATAGAAGTGACCTGTACCAGCAGTCGATTCCAGCTTGATTTTGTCGCGACCAGATTTAGCCATGATATTTTCCTAACAATAGTTTAGCTTAAACTTTTTCGCCGCGAGCACGCATGTCAGTCAAAACGGCATCGATGCCAATTTTGTCGATGACGCGCAGACCAGCATTGGACAAGCGCAGAGAAACCCAACGGTTTTCTGATTCTACGAAAAAGCGACGATTTTGCAGATTAGGCAAAAAGCGGCGTTTTGTTTTGTTGTTAGCGTGGGAAACGTTGTTGCCAACCATTGGCCCCTTCCCAGTCACTTGGCAGACACGTGCCATGTTTAACTCCTTAGACGATTCCGAAATTGGAAAAACGCAAGTATAAACAAAATCTCATGAAATATCAACGACTTGCGAAAAACAAGTGTGTCTTTTATAAAAAATTAATTTAACAATTCAATTTTAATGCTTTCTACAGCGGTAAACACTGGTAAATACCGCTGGTTCAAACAAAGCCAGGTCTGCACAATGAATGTGGACTGTGCTGAAAAAATGTCATGATGGAGATGAAAAATACTCAAATCAGTCCATGCTCGGCGAAGGAATACACATTCGGATTGGCGACAATAAAATGGTCCAGCACGCGCACATCGACCAATGCCAGAGCCTGCTTAAGAGTCTGTGTGAGACTGATATCAGCCTGACTAGGCTCGCATGAGCCAGACGGGTGGTTGTGGGCCAGGACGATGGCAGCAGCATTTTGATGCAAGGCAGACTTGACGACCTCACGAGGGTAAACGCTGGCGTGATTCAGAGTGCCACGGAACAATTCCTCTGACTTGATCAGGCGGTTCTTGATATCCAGGTACAAAATAGCAAAAGATTCATGCGGTTTATTTCCTATCATCAGTTGCAGGTAGTTTTTGACAGCCTGAGGTGAGGACAATGAAGCGTTTTCCTGTAATTCTTCTGAAATCGCCCGTTTGGCCAGCTCCAGCACTGCGTGTAATTGTGCATATTTGGCTGATCCTAAGCCATGCAAGGAAGAAAAATCCTTAAGGCTGGCAGCAAACAGGCCAGAAAGAGAGCCAAAGCGACTGATCATGTCGCGTCCCAGATCGACGGCGCTTTTACCTGTGACACCAGTGCGTAAGAAGACTGCCAGCAATTCTGCATCCGAGAGCGCACTTGCCCCGTATTTAATTAGTCGCTCTCGCGGGCGCTGGTCTTCCGGCCATTCGTTGATTGCCATCTAAGTTTTCTCCATAGAATGCTGTCCTTGCCTCTTAATAAGTTAAAGCTGGCTTACAATATCAAATTCTCAGCCTTCTTCTCTCTGCATCATATTATGTCTGCCAATGCTATCCCAACTGTGACACCAAACGCTTACCTGACCCTGCATTATCGCCTTGCAACACTGGATGGTGAAGATATACTCAGTACCTTTAAAGAGCGCCCTGCAACTTTGCAACTGGGTACCGGGCAACTGGCTCCCGAACTGGAGGCTTCTTTGCTAGGCTTGGAAGAGGGTTCGCATACCACTCAGGAACTGATACCTGAAAAAGCCTTTGGTCCGCGCAACCCCGATTTGATACAAAGAGTGTCGCTGGCTACACTAAAAGAAAACTCAGCTTTTGGCGAGCAATATGTGATTGGCGACCTGGTCGAATTTGCTGCCCCTGCTGGTGGCAAGTTTGCCGGCATCTTGCGTGCACTGGATGAGGAGGCAGCCTTGTTTGATTTTAATCATCCTTTGGCCGGACAAACCGTGCTGTTTGAAACAAAAATTATCGGAATTCTTTAATCAGAGCTTATGGACAAAGAAATCTTACTAGCCCAACCGCGCGGATTTTGCGCCGGTGTTGACCGTGCCATTGAAATAGTCGAGCGCGCCCTGCAACAGTTTGGCGCACCGATTTATGTCAGACATGAAATTGTGCACAATGCCTATGTCGTCAATGACTTGAAAACCAAGGGGGCGATCTTTATTGAAGAACTGGAAGATGTCCCGCCTGGCAATACCTTGATATTTTCTGCACATGGCGTTTCACAAGGCGTACGTCAGGATGCCGAAGCACGCGGCCTGACAATTTTTGATGCGACCTGTCCGCTAGTCACCAAGGTACATATCGAGGTGGCGAAGATGCGCAAGGAAGGGCGGGAAATCATTATGATAGGCCACCATGGTCATCCTGAGGTAGAGGGCACGATGGGGCAGGCAGAAGAGGGCATGTACCTCGTTGAAACAGTCGCTGATGTCGCCAGCCTGCAAGTGAAAAACGCTGACATGCTGGCCTATGTATCGCAGACGACATTGTCGGTTGACGACACTGCAGAAATTATAGATGCTTTAAAAGCGCGCTTTCCTTCAATTAGTGAACCAAAAAAGGGAGATATTTGTTACGCTACCACCAATCGTCAGGAGGCCGTGAAGTTCATGGCGCCACAAGTGGATCTGGTCTTGGTGGTTGGTAGTCCGAATAGTTCGAATTCCAATCGCTTGCGCGAAGTGGCAGAAAAAAAAGGTGTGACCGCCTATATGGTCGACAATGCCAGTCAGATCAAACCTGAATGGTTGGAAAACAGTCTGCGTATCGGCGTTACCGCCGGTGCCTCCGCGCCGGAAGTGCTGGTGCAGGAGGTCATCAGCTGTTTGCGTCAACTGGGCGCGCGCAGTATCAGGGTGCTGGACGGTGTGGAGGAGGCAGTGACTTTTCCCATGCCCAAGGGGCTTGCTGCAGCGAAGATTTGACGTTTGTTGCTCTCTTAAGTAAGTGAATTTGATTAAAAATTTGTTTTGGCTGTTGTTTTCGATATTTTATTTTGCAAATACGTGTTTAAGATTGCGGCACAATCAAGTTCGGTATTTGCCGGATTTGGCAAAACGTGTATTCTGGTATTCGGCACTTGTGGAAAGTACGTAGCTTGCGGTGGCTTTTTTACCACTGGAAGAAGAGACAAACTATGTATAATCCCGCCGACTTTACTGGGATAACCTTTAAGTCAAAATATATTACAAAAACTTTTACCAAAAGTTGCTGAGGAGAGTTCTACTATGTGTATCAATTACGCCATTACTGCTTCTACTTTGATGACGCGCCTGTTTGGCTAGCGCGCGTTCGAATTCCGGCGGCACCCAGTCTGGGTGCCGCTTTCCTTATCAGGAATGATTTTTGCTGGAACATGCCTGTTGTTACCTGGTACTACCTGGTGGCAAGATGGCAAACAGTCCATCTCCTGGTTTTTTCAGAAATTCGTTTCGTTCTTAAAGTGAGAAGCAAAATATGGATACCTTTATCCAACAAATAATTAATGGTCTGGTGCTGGGCAGCATGTATGCGCTGGTCGCACTTGGTTACACCATGGTCTATGGTGTACTCAATCTGATTAACTTTGCGCATGGCGACGTACTGATGGTTGGTGCGATGGCGGGCCTGAGTATCATCAAAGTATTGCAAGTCGTAGCGCCTGATTTGCCAGGCATCATCAAACTCATCATTGCAATTATGGGGGCCATCCCGGTCTGTATTGCAGTGAACCTATTGATAGAACGCGTCGCTTACCGACGATTACGGAATGCACCGCGTCTGGCTCCCCTGATTACGGCGATTGGTGTGTCCATTCTGGTACAGACTTTTGCCATGATGATCTGGGGCCGTAGTCCTATCTCTTTCCCTTCCGTGATGTCCTTCGTCCCTGTGCAAATCGGTGGAGCCGTGATTTCCCAAACCCAGATTGTTTTGCTGGTACTGGCGACGCTGGCGATGGTTGGCCTGGTCTTGCTGGTGGAAAAAACCAAGATGGGTCGTGCTATGCGTGCTACCGCTGAAAATCCACGTGTCGCCGGTTTGATGGGGGTGGATTCCAACAAGGTGATTGTCGCTACCTTTGCGATTGGCGCTGCACTGGCTGCCATCGCTGGTGTGATGTGGGCAGCCAACTATTCATCTGCACAGTTTGCCATGGGCTTCGTACCTGGCCTGAAAGCATTCTCGGCGGCGGTGCTGGGTGGTATCGGTAATATTTATGGCGCGATGGTAGGTGGTATCGTGCTGGGTCTGATTGAAAGTCTGGGTGCCGGTTATATCGGTGACCTGACTGGTGGTGTGTTAGGTAGTCACTACCAGGATATCTTTGCTTTCGTCGTTTTGATTATCGTACTGACCTTGCGTCCATCCGGCATCATGGGTGAGCGTGTTGCTGACCGTGCGTAAGGAGAAAATCAATGTCAACCATATTTGATGTAAAAGCTAATCCGACTAAAGCCTATGCCAGTTTTGCTGTGCTGGGTGTAGTCATGGTCTTGTTCCCGTTCGTGGCGGCAAACTTTGGTAATTCCTGGGTCAGGATTATCGACTTCGCGCTCTTGTATATCATGCTGGCGCTTGGTTTGAATATTGTAGTCGGTTTCGCCGGTCTGCTGGATCTGGGGTATATCGCTTTCTATGCAGTTGGTGCTTATCTGGCAGCGATTTTTGGCTCGCAACAGTTTGCGGTGATTCTGGAATCCTTTGTCAATAATTACCCGGTTATTGGTGAATTCCTGGTTGCTGTTTGCGGCCCTGAAATTACTAAGAACGGCATTCACTTGTCCGTTTGGGTGATCGTGCCACTTGCCGCAGCGGTGGCAGGGTTGTTTGGCGCCTTGCTGGGTGCACCAACATTGAAACTGCGTGGTGATTATCTGGCGATCGTGACCCTGGGTTTTGGTGAAATTATCCGTATTTTCATGAACAACATGAATGCGCCGATCAATTTTACAAATGGTCCTCAAGGGATCAACATGATTGACCATATCCGCATCTTTGGTGTATCGCTGGGTGGTGAAGAAGGGTCGAATGCGACCGTGCATTTCCTCGGCATGAGCATGCCTTCGGTAAACGCCTATTACTTCCTGTTCCTGTTCCTGTGTATCGCGATTGTGATCGTCTCCCTGCGCTTGCAGGATTCCCGTCTGGGCCGTGCCTGGGTGGCAATACGTGAAGATGAAATTGCAGCAAAGGCCATGGGCATCAATACCCGTAACGTCAAACTGCTTGCGTTCTCCATGGGTGCTTCTTTTGGTGGTGTTTCCGGAGCCATGTTTGCCAGCTTCCAGGGCTTTGTTTCTCCAGAATCTTTCTCCCTGATGGAGTCGATCGTTATTCTGGCGATGGTGGTTCTGGGGGGGATTGGCCATATTCCTGGCGTTATTCTTGGTGCCGTATTGCTGGCTGCATTGCCGGAAGTATTGCGTCATGTGGTTGAACCAGTGCAAAACCTGGTTTTTGGTAAAGTCTGGATTGAAGCTGAAGTTTTGCGTCAGTTGTTGTACGGCTTCGCCATGGTTGCCATCATGCTTAATCGCCCTGCTGGCTTGTGGCCCGCACCGAAGCATGAAGATCGTATGGCCAAGAATAACGAAGCGGCAGCTTAAGGAAGATCAAGATGACTGAACAGACTATCTTAAAAATCGAAGGTGCGAATAAGCGTTTTGGTGGCTTGCAGGCGCTGTCAAATGTCGGTATCAATATCAAGAAAGGCCAGATTTATGGCCTGATAGGCCCGAACGGCGCAGGTAAAACAACTTTTTTCAATGTCATTACTGGTTTGTACCAGCCTGATACGGGTACTTTTGAACTCGATGGCAAGCCATACTCGCCATCAGCACCGCATGAAGTGGCCAAAGCTGGGATAGCCAGGACTTTCCAGAACATCCGTTTATTTGGTGAAATGACTGCACTGGAAAATGTCATGGTCGGCCGCCATATCCGTACTCATCAAGGCGTGTTTGGTGCGGTCTTCCGTCATCCGGCTGCTCGGAAAGAAGAAGCGGATATCCGCAAGCGTGCACAAGAACTGCTGGATTTCGTCGGCATAGGCCAGTTTGCCAGCCGCACGTCCAAGTTCCTGTCCTACGGTGATCAACGCCGCCTGGAAATTGCCCGCGCACTGGCAACTGATCCAAAATTGCTGGCACTTGATGAGCCTGCTGCCGGTATGAACGCGACCGAGAAACTTGCCTTGCGTGAGTTGCTGGTCAAGATCAAGGCTGAAGGCAAGACAATTTTGCTCATTGAGCATGACGTCAAGTTGATGATGGGCTTATGTGACAGGATGACTGTTCTGGACTATGGCAAACCAATTGCAGAAGGCTTGCCTGCAGACATACAAAAAAATCCGGCAGTTATCGAAGCGTATTTGGGAGGTGGTCACTAATGGCTGAGAACGTATTAAAGATAAGCAATCTGAAAGTTGCTTACGGCGGCATCAAGGCCGTTAAGGGTATAGACCTGGAAGTCAACAAGGGTGAACTGATCACCCTGATTGGTGCCAATGGTGCTGGCAAGACGACGACACTCAAAGCCATCACTGGCACGCTGCCAGCTTGCAAAGTGGAAGGCGAGATCGTTTATCTTGGGGCTTCCATCAGTAATGTCAATTCCTTTGAGATGGTGAAAAACCATCTGGCTATGGTGCCCGAAGGTCGTGGTGTTTTTACCCGCATGACGATTTTGGAAAACCTGATGATGGGTGCCTATATCCGCAATGATAAAGCAGGTATCAATGCCGATATTGAAAAATGGTTTACGGTTTTCCCTCGACTGAAAGAACGTGCTTCTCAATTGGCCGGTACATTGTCTGGTGGTGAGCAACAGATGCTGGCCATGGCACGCGCACTGATGAGTCATCCCAATCTGCTGTTGCTGGATGAACCATCCATGGGCTTGTCTCCTATCATGGTAGAAAAGATTTTTGAAGTAGTGCGTAATGTTTCAGCCCAGGGCATCACCGTCCTGCTGGTTGAGCAAAACGCCAAACTGGCTTTGCAAGCAGCTCATCGTGGCTATGTCATGGATTCTGGTGCCATCACCATGAGCGGCAATGCGAAAGACATGTTGAATGATCCTAAAGTCCAGGCTGCTTACCTGGGCGAAGGCTAATCTGATTTACGAAGTAAGGTAAGCCCTTTGCACGGCATCCGTGTGCCAGGGCATTTCAAATACCTGCAAGTAATTGCAGGTATTTTTTTGTCTACTGTACTAGGAAGGCGCACGTTGCGATGAGGATGACGCTGGTCAGCACATCAATTAGGAACAAGGCCCCGGTTTTTTAAACAGGGGCCTTGTTTATTTGACTTTGATGTAAGCATGAAAGGCGCTATTGAAGCACCAGCGGCTACTTACTTCTTGGCGATTTTTGGTGTGGCAGCTTTGGTCGCAGTTGAAACGGCATTGTTCAGATTGGCTTCCAGTGCCTCTACAGCTTGCTTGGTGGATTTGCTGATGTGATCATAGCTGGCATTCGCATTGTCTATCGATGTTTTGAAGAAAGACACAAATTGCTCGGAACCAGCGGGGGCATTTTTGGACACTTCATCGATCAAAGACAAAATCTTGCGATTGGTTTCGGCAATTTGCGCTTCTGCTGCATGAGTAAACTCAGCTTGTGTACTAGAGGCAATATTGGACAAGTGACGGCTGTAAGCCAATACCTTCTCAGCAGTAGGCTGTGCCTGTGCTGCAGACAAGTTGAAAAATTCTTGCGGATCTTTAGCTGCCAGCAATTGCTTGGTCGCGGCAGAGCTTTCTTCCAGTGAAGACTTGGCGGCATTCAAATTCAATTCGATGAATTTTTCGACGCCTTCAAATGCCTTGCCTGTCAAGCTTGTGAACAAGGCGAGTTGTGCATCGAAATTGGCTTTGGTTGCGGCGGAAAGTTGTTCAGGTGCAGTAAACATGGAAATCTCCTAGAAAGGAAAGTGAAATACAAGAAACCTGGCGAATGCTAAGTGAGAAGTTGCAGCGCTAAACTTAATTAATGAACCATGAATTTGTGCGGTGCAATAAGTCATATTCTATTAGATCGTCAAGTGATGTCAAGACAAACTTGTGCGTCGCAATATAATAATTTTGCGTTTCAAAAATAATTGTTACAAATACGCAAACAGGAAAATAGAAATGAATAAAAACACTTTTCCTTGGGCAATTATGTATGGCAATTATGACCAGAAAATGAAGTGAGCCGTCTATGTTAGACTTTCATGTTGAGGTTTGCTCTTGGGCAGTTCATTTTCTTAATAAAGCATAGGGCTAGTAAAAGATGGCAATAGCGGCAAAGCAAAGAAAAGACTTTAAGCATTTTCATGCAATTACCACACGCTGGATGGATAACGATGCTTACGGGCATGTCAATAATGTTGTGTATTACAGTTGGTTTGACACCGTTGTGAATCAGTTCCTGATTATCAATGGCGTGCTGGATATAGAAAATAGCCCTGTCATTGGCCTGGTGATTGAAACACAGTGTAATTACCTCGCATCGGTTGCATTCCCCGATGTGATCGAAGCGGGGGTCAGTGTCAGCAAGCTGGGTAATTCCAGCGTGCGCTATGAAGTTGGAATCTTTAAAAATGGAGAAGACAAGGCAGCCGCGCAAGGTCATTTCGTTCACGTCTATGTGGATAGAGAGAATCGTCGCCCGACAGCCATTCCTGTGGCCATGCGCCAGTTATTGCAAACCATAGAGGTTTAAGCACATGACGACATCGACAACTCAACAGATGGTGGATGATGCCATCACTTCTCGCCGCTCTATCCGTGCATTTTTGCCAAAGCTGGTTGCCCGTGAAGATATCCAGAAAATACTCGAAGTAGCGGCTCGCTCCCCATCGGGCAGTAACACCCAGCCATGGAAAGTTTACGTGCTGACCGGAGCGAAGTTGCATGCGCTGTCACATGCCATCCTGGCAGCCCATAATAGCGAGGGGCAGGGTGGGTATGAGCAAGAATATAACTATTATCCTGTCAAATGGGTGACACCTTATCTTGAACGCCGTCGGAAGGTGGGCTGGGACTTGTATGCCTTACTGGGTTTGGGACGTGAAAACAAGGCTGGCATGCATGCCCAGCATGGCCGCAATTACGCTTTCTTTAATGCACCAGTTGGTCTGATATTCACCATAGACAGGGTAATGGAACAAGGCTCCTGGCTGGACTATGGCATGTTTTTACAAAGCATTATGGTGGCTGCACGTGGTCGCGGTCTCGATACTTGCCCACAAGCAGCGTTTACCCAGTTTCACAAAATCATCGCAGATCACTTGCAACTTCCAGCAAACGAAATGCTGGTTTGCGGCATGTCGCTTGGGTACGCTGATCACAGCAAAGTTGAAAATACTCTCGTTACAGAGCGTGCTGCTCTGGCAGACTTCGTCAATTTTTTGGATGAGTAAATAATTTACTTGCTATGTGCAGGCGTGAGATGCGTAAATTTGGTCGATAATTTAACAAATATTTGCAAATTTATTTAAGGCGCTGAATGAATAAGCATCCGTAACTCCTTATTTTCCTTGCGGAATTTCCGAATTTTGCTACACTGCACTATCTTTTTGGCATATTTAATCTGGAGTCCTTAATGGTGAAATTTGCCCGACATGCAGTGGTTTTTTCATTCATCGCGCTCTTGCCCATGGCTAGTGTGTTGGCTGCCAATCACGCAAATAAGCATAGCCCGAAAAAGCAAACTGTCCATGGTAAGTCGCATGTGGCATCCCCCAAGAAAATTGTCATCAAAACGGCATCTGGCAAGCTGGCCAAGCGTACTGTCTTGGTAAATGGCAAACGTAAAGTGATTGCCGAGCGTGTGGCTCAGGTCCGCGAAGTGCCGGACAGGCCCAGCATCGGTGACACTGTAGGTCTGAAGAATACACAAGACCCGCTCGAGTTGAAGTCAAATGTTGCCTACGTGGTCGATCAGGACAGCTCCAAAGTCTTGTTTGAAAAAAATTCCGACGTTTCTCTGCCGATTGCTTCGATTACCAAACTGATGACCAGCCTGGTTGTCGTCGAGGCTCATCAAGATATGGACGAGCAGATTGAAGTCACCAATGATGATATCGACAAGGAAAAAAATACCAGTTCACGCTTGAAAATAGGAGCGAAGCTATCGCGCTCGGACATGTTGCACATCGCGCTGATGAGCTCGGAAAACCGCGCCGCTTCGGCATTGGGCCGCAATTATCCTGGTGGCTTGCCTGCATTTGTCGCCGCCATGAACACCAAGGCCAAGCAATTAGGAATGTCAGATACTTATTATGTTGATTCCAGTGGCCTTTCCAGCCAAAACCGCGCCAGTGCGCGTGATTTGGTTAAGCTGGTCAACGCCGCCTATCAGCATCCGGTGATAAGGCAGTATTCGACTGACTCCAAATACATTGTTGCGCCTGGGGGCAAGCCATTGGAGTACGGCACGTCAAACAAACTGGTCATTAATCCAGCCTGGGAAATTGGCTTGCAAAAGACAGGTTATATCGCGGAAGCGGGCAGGTGCCTGGTCATGCAAGCCATGATTGAAGGCCGCAATATTGTCATGGTCTTCCTTGACTCCAAAGGCAAGTATTCACGTCTGGCCGATGCTGATCGCATGAAAAAATGGCTGGAGACGATCAAACCGAGAGTCTGATCAGAAGCAGGTAGCAGCCAATCAATAAAGCTGGATCTGGAATAGAAAATATAATTTTCAACATACCCGCCTTACTGGCGGGTTTTTTTTTGCCAGTTCACTTAAGTCATTCCAACTCAAACCAATTCCTGACCGCAGACACTGCTTACGAAGCTCTTACGATGATTGATTACAATTAATTATTTAATGCATGGATTGGAAGTGGCAACAATGATCGATAGTTCTAGATTGGGTTGATGGAGAGTCTGTATATAAGCAGTTATGTAATGAAATGTTAAAAATTTTTAGTTAATTAAGGTGAGTGGAGCAACAGCATTCGCAAAACTGCTGATTCATTTGTCTGTGTCTGGCCCTGATTTTTTTCACCAGCAAAGTGGCATTTCATTCTTGAGTTTGAAAGCTTAATTCAGCTTGAAGTTTATTTTCTGAGTGGCGACTTACCCATCATGCGATATGCAAGGGCGAAACAAAAGGGCTACTACTCCACGGAAATCACAGAAAAGTTTAACCATAGTTAACTCTTTGCATGCCTGCACTAGTGAGTAATTAGCATTTTTCGAGTAGTGTCTTGCTCTTTGTTTATTTTTTTCATCAAAGAACTTTCTAAAACCATAGCAAATGGTGAGTAAGAAAACAAGAGAGTTCAATGTTCTTAGTGCGTCGCTGTCGTGTAGCAACTATTCAATAGCTTGCTCCGTTTTTGGGGAAGCTTCATTCTCACCACTTTATGTCTTACTTGCTTTAAATAATGACAACACCAACTTATCATTTTATCTCTGGTTTGCCGCGTTCAGGCTCTACCCTGCTGGCAGCCTTATTGCTGCAGAATCCACGCTTTCATGCTGGAATGACTAGTCCTGTCGGTACTTTGTATACCAGCATCCTGCATCAGTTTGGTGCCGGTACGGAATTTGGCCCCGTCATTACCAAGGCTGAACGCAAGCGTTTGGTGCGTGGTTTGTTTGATTCTTACTATGCAGAGCATACTGAAAAGAGTGTGGTATTCGATACCAATCGCATGTGGACTGCCCATTTGCCTATGCTAATGGACCAGTTTCCTGGCTCCAAAGTAATTGCCTGTGTGCGCAATGTCGCCTGGATAATGGACAGCATAGAACGCAAATATGCGGCAGACCCTTACGAAATAACACGCCTGTTTAATGACGACAACGAACGCGCTACTGTGTATAGCCGGGTAGAGACACTGGCACAGCGCAATCGCATGGTGGGCTACCCGTGGGCTGCATTAAAGAGCGCCTTCTATAGCGAGCACGCTGCCTCCATGCTGCTCATCGATTATGACTTGCTGGCGCAAGCGCCGCAAAAAGTGCTGCCTCTGATTTATGACTTTATCGGAGCAGAAGCATTCGAGCATGATTTCCAGAATATCCAATATGACGCGCCTGAGTTTGATGCTCCCTTAGGTATGCGGGGTCTGCACAAAGTCAGGCCGGCAGTCAGCTTCGAGACCCGCGACACCATACTGCCTCCCGATTTGTTTCAGCAATACAGCCAGCTATCGTTCTGGAAAGACACGACAGGTAGCCGCGCCAATGTAATTACCGCCAAATTTGTTCCGAATACTATTGAAAACTGAAGATGACACCAATCAATCCCCTCAACACTGCCAATTCCGATACAAATTCATCTTCCAGTTTTTCATACAGCCTGACACCGGACACAATACTGCATATACAGTCTACGCCAGCAATAGCTAGCGCCAGTGCAACAAATATTGCTCCTGCTCCGCTCCTGACCGCTGCACATGAAGTAGTGTTTGTAGACACTACGCTGCAAAACTGGCAAAGCCTGATTGGTAAGCTCAAACCAGGCACGGAAGTCATTACGCTTGATCCGCTCAAGAATGGCGTCCAGCAAATGGCTGATGCGCTGCAAGGCAAGGCGGATATCACTGCCGTTCATATTGTCTCGCATGGCGGCGAAGGTTATCTGGTAGTCGGCAATACCATGCTGTCTTCGTATAACCTTGCGGACTATCAGTCCAGCCTGGCGACCATACAAAAGGCAATGGCACCTGGGGCCGATATTTTGCTGTATGGCTGCGATGTCGCCAAAGGTGATATCGGTGTCCACTTTGTGAATCAGTTGGCCGAAGTGACTGGCACAGATGTCGCCGCATCGACCAATGACACCGGGGCGCATGGTGATTGGGTACTGGAATACAATAGCGGTGCAGTAGAAACCACGGCAATCTCGGCCCAGCATTATCAGTATGACCTCGCCACCATCAAGGTCACGAACTTGAATGATACTGGCGCGGGATCTTTACGGGCTGCTGTGGCTGCTACTATTGGCGATGGGGCGGCTGATACTATTGTTTTTGATCCAGCCCTGTTCGCCGGTGGTGCGGCGACGCTGACCCTGACTTCTGGTGCAATCAATGTAGATTCCGCAAATAACGGTGATGCGCTGACCATCGTTGGCGCTGGTGAAACCCTGCTGACCATCAGTGGCAACAACAGCTCACCAATTTTTACCTCTGTGGCCAGTTCTAATGCGTCCAACACTTCGGCACTCAGTATTTCTGGCATGACCTTGTCGAATGCCAGTGGCGCGTTTGGCGCGATCGCGATGATGTACTCAGGCTCATTGACGATAGATCACATTGCCATCAAGAATAACAATTCAACAACCAAGGGTGCTGGATTGGTATTCTATGATGCGGGCGCGTCTGTCAGCATCAGCAATACCACCATTGCCAATAATACGGCTACTGCCACCTACTCATCTGGTAATGGTGGAGGTGCCTATGTCAATGCAGCGAATGTCACAATCTCGAATTCCACCATCAGTGGCAATGCTGCCAGCAATGGTCGTTATGGGGGCGGCATTTCCGTTTCTGCCGGTACCAGTGCGACACTCACCAATCTGACGATAGCAGGCAACTCTGCAGGTAAAACTGGTGACAATGCCGGCGGTGGTGGTGGTATCAGTCTCTCAGGTGCCGGCGCGAAAACACTGACGAACTCAACCATCGTCGGTAACTCTTTTGTCGGTGGCAATGGCGCGGCAATTGGTGGCGGGGGGGTGTATGTAACGCAAAATAGTGGTGCCGTCACGCTGAAAAATACCATCATTGCCAACAATAGCAGTACCAATAATCTTTCTGATGATGACGATGTTTTTATCGGCAACGCGAGCACTCTCGCGGGCAGCAATAACTTAGTCATCAGCACGGTAGGAACTACTGGCAGCGGTAGCAATACCACGACGGGCACCATTACAACGCTGGGCACTGCCCTGGGTGCGCTGGCCAATAATGGTGGTGCGGTACAAACCATTGCCATTCTGGCGGGGAGCAACGCCATCAACGCCGGTACATCGACTGGTGCACCGGTAATAGATGCCCGTGGTTTTGGCCGCGGTGGCTCAACCGACATCGGTGCTTATGAGTCCAGCGACAACGGCAGCTTCAATTTCAGCGGTATTGTGTCGCCCGCCAATGGTGTCGTTGATGTTCCTGTCAATTACGATCTGGTCATAGAATTTGGTCAGGCTGTTACTGCTGTTGCAGCCAAAAATATCGTCATCTATCGTCAGTCTGATAATGCGATACTGGAAACCATTTCAGCAACAGACAGCAGCAAGGTGACGTTCAGTAGTGGCTCCGGTGGTGCCAACAGCAAGGTGACGATCAATCCTGCCGCCAATTTTGCTGGTACCACGGGATATTATGTCCTGATTGACAGCGGTGCTTTTAAAGATGGCGCAAACAAGACCTTCAACGGTATTTCTTCCACTGCGACCTGGTCATTTACCTCAGCGGTACCACCAGCATCTATCACTAGCGCTGCTTATGATGCCAGCACAGGTACGCTGACAATTGCCGGTTTGGATATCATTAATGGTGGTGCAGTTGATGTCACCAAACTGTCGCTCACCGGTCAGGCTGGCTCTTATACACTGACCGCTACACCTGGCGTGACCGCCAGTAACGCGACGACGATCAGTTTTGGGCTCAATGCGGCAGATAAACTGGAGGTCAATGGCATCCTGAACAACAACGGTACAACCGCCGTTGATACCACGACTTTCAATGTGGCAGCAGCGGCTAACTGGATGACGAGTGCACCGGCCGACCTGACAGGCAACGCAGTGACCGTCTCCAACGTCACGGCACCAACGATCACTTCTGCGACCTACGACGGCACGACCCACGTCTTTACCGTTACTGGCACCAACCTCGTCAAGACCATCGGTGCAACAAACGATGTGACCATCTCGGCATTGACCATCACAGGCGAAGGCGGCGCGACGCGTACTTTGTTTACTACTGGCGACGTCGAAGTCACTTCCGCGACCAGCTTCACGTTCACTTTGGCTGGTGCCGACATTGCTGCAGTCGACGCCTTATTGAATAAAAATGGCACTTCTGCTGTCAGTAGCACCATCTACAATATCGCCGCAGCCGATGACTGGAACAGCGTCATCGCTGGTGGCAACATCCAGGATTTGACCGGCAACGGCGTCACCGTTTCTAATGCTGCACCTAGTATTCTCAGTGCAACTTACACTGCTGGCGCTGCCTCCCTTTTTGTGTCAACTGCCAATGTCAATTTTGGTGACAGCATTGATGTCACCAAAATTACTGTCACTGGTCAGGGCGGTTCGTACAATTTGACCACCACTAGTGCCACCGCAGTCACTTCATCAGGATTTTTTGTAACTCTTAACGCTGCCGATAAAATAAACGTCGCTGGCATTCTCAACAACAACGGCACATCTGCGGTAGATGCGACAGTTTTTAATCTGGCTGCTGCAGCTAACTGGAATCAGACCACCGCATCCAGTGCTGATTTGACCGGCAATGCCATCACCGTATCAAGTATTCTCGCGCCTAGAATCAATTCAGCAACATACGACGGCGCAACACATGTATTTACTGTCACAGGTTCTGAACTAGTTAAAACCATAGGCGCGACGAATGACATCACCATATCCAAACTGACCATCAAGGGTGAAGGCGGCGCAACAAGAACTTTGTCGACAACCAATAATGTAGAAATAATCAGCGACACCAGCTTCAGTTTTACTTTGGCAGGAGCAGACATTGCTGCCGTTGATGCACTATTGAATAAGAATGGCAGTGGATCAGCCGATTTTACTTTCTACAATCTTGCTGCTGCTGACGACTGGAACAGCGTAATTACTGGCGGGGACATTGCCGATACTGCCAACCAGATTACTGTTTCCAACGCAATTACGAGCATTCGCAATGCGACTTACAGCGCTAGCTCTGGCATTCTGACCGTGTCTGCTTTGAATATGGTCAGTGGTGACACTATTGATGTCTCCAAGTTATCGCTAATAGGTCAGGGCGGTGCGTCTTATTCATTAACAACATCAAACGTTACTGCTGCGAGCGCAACAAGTTTTGCTGTTACATTGAATGCGGCTGACAAATTGGCAGTCAATGGTTTGCTTAATAAAAACGGTACTACTGCTGCTGACGCCACCGCATTTAATCTTTCTGCCACTGCTGGCTGGGATCAGACTTTGATTTCCGGCGCTGATTTAATTGGGAATGCGGTGACGGTTTCTGCTGTGACTGCTCCAAGGCTTATTGGCGTTACGTATAATGCGGCTAGTCATATTCTCCGTGTGAGTGGAATGTATTTGGTAGCGACTCCAGGTGTAAATAATGATATTACGGTCTCGAGATTAACGGTTTTGGGCGAGGGTGGTGGTGCTTATGCACTCACAAGTTCAAATGTAGATTTAATTGATGACCAGCATTTTGATATCAATTTGAATGGTGCCGACCAGCTTGGCGTCGCGCAACTATTGAATAAGAATGGCTTTAGTTCAACTGCAGGAACTACATATAGTCTGGTAGCATCTGATGATTGGAATAGCGTAGTTACCGGAGGAAATATTGCGGATACTTCCGGTGTATTTCTTGTCTCCAATGTGCCGGTCCCGACCATCACCTCCTCGACCTACAACGCCAGCACCGGCGTGCTGACCGTGACAGGAACTGGCCTCACAGGCTTGACTGGCGCTACCAACGACATCGTCGCCAACAAGTTCAGCCTGCAAGGCGAAGGTGGTGCCAGCTATAACCTCACCACCACCAGCAATGTCGAGATCACCTCCGCCACATCGTTCACACTGACTCTCAGTGCTGCAGACAGGTTGGGTGCCAACCTCATCATGAACAAGAATGGCACCAGCTCCACCAGTGTCAACACGTACAACCTGATCGCCAACGAAGACTGGAATGCCGGGGCTGATGCCGCTGTCGTCATTGCTGATCTGACCGGCAATGGCGTTA
>NZ_JACOFX010000023.1 GCF_014284125.1 Undibacterium umbellatum
ACTGACGCTATGGATTACTTGAATCATCGACCTAGAAAATGCCTTGGCTACAAAACACCGCACGAAGTTTTTATGGCTCAGATACAATCGCTATAACACAGGGTTGCACTTCGAGCTTGAATCCGCCTTTCAAAGCAGCAGACCAAATAAGAAGAATCGGCAGCAAGGTCGTCACACGACTCGCTTCCAACGTTGTAACTTGCAAACCACGCCGAGCCAATAGCGTATCCTCAAACGTCGCTGCACTTGGCCAATATTCCTTACTTTGAGACACATGCTTTAGCCGAGCAATTATTTCGCAAATCCAATTTATGGCGACATCTCTTTTATTCACGACTAAAAGAAACAGAAGTACCGCATGAATACTTGAGGCATGATGGTCATACGGTGGCAAAGCCGAAATACTATGTGATTTAAGCAAAGAAAGTGTAGCATTCAAGTAGAATTGCACCATTCCTGACGGCTCTTCTTTTGACTCTACTTCGAGAAAAGCCCAAATACAACCTTGCAGTCCCAAACGACCAAGCTCACTAAGAACGTTATCTGCAATGAATAAATTGTCGCTAAATTGAGACGCGAATGCGTCTTCAGTAATGTAATACGGCAATAATTTTTTGTGATATCGGCTAGCTGAAAGAAGCATTTGGAAAAAAATTTCCAAATATTCTTTCGTAAGCACTTCGTTGCCAGCTACCATTTCTGAATGAAAGGTAGCCCACACTCTTAGAACTGCATACTCTGAAAGGCGGTAAGGGGCTAACAAATTCTTTGCATCATCTGCCCACAACTGCAAAACGCTAAGGGTGGTACGTATTGCTCGTAATGCTAATAACTGTTTCTTCAATAGCTTAGATTTTGACGCAATATCTTTTCCATTTGCGTCAACTAACAGAGCATCTATAAGTTGACGACCACTAAATAAAGATAGTTCAGGTGTAGCGACATTCGCCAAAGTCCGTCGAAAAAGTGACTTGTTAGAACCTGATAATGCATTTTCATCTAGCAGTCCACGCTCTACCCATCCTGCAAGCTTTGACCCATTGACAGTTTCTACGTCTGCGTTGTTCCGGTTTTTCCAGCTTTCAAGATAGACCTTCATATCCTGATTTATGCTCGATAGATAATCACCGTTAGTTATTATTACCAATCGAATCGGCAGCTTGCGGTGTTCCGGTCGAATACTTGAAGCGATGTATGTCTCAACTTCATCCACCGATGGGCGTATTGCCTGAACTGAACCTCCATTCCATTCCGAACGCCCTATGTTTCCACATTTGACTAACCAAAGACAAAGAACTGGGGGCTTAAATGCTGTATGTTCAATAGACACAATATCGACGCCATATTGTCTGGGGCCTTTCTGAGCTCGGCAAACAATTTCATGATTTCTTGCGACAAGCACAGTAGGCAAAAATGCATCCAGCTCGCCCTCTTCTTTCATCAACCCAAGAAATTCTTCTAAGAGTAATCGAATACTGCTTGAGATCATTCAATTCCCCTTAAGATTTCTGCTCGACGTAGGATTCCGCCAATTGGGTCGCATAGTTCTGATGAAGGTAAATCTACTCTATGGCTATATTGATTTAACTCAAATACTTGTGGTCTTGCATCCAGCCCTATCCAAGTCGCCACACGTCTTCCTTGAGCGATATTCACGTTAGTTGAAATCGAAGAAAATATTGAACGCACCTCAGCACCTCGAATAATTTCTCTATTTTCTTGCTGGCGCACAGCTCGTAAAATTTGCGTTTGCAATGAGGTTGGTCGCAATTCATCTAAGACAGGTAAATTTTCAATTGCCTTTCGTCGTTCTAAACAATACTTATATATGCTCGCATAAAATTCTCCAATGACAGTTTTTTTTGAATGCACTATGCATCGTTCGCATAGAAAATTTTCGACCGCTGTGGGATACTCTTTCTCAATTTCATATAACATCTGGCCAGCGATATTAATGCCTTCTGGTTGCATTGATGGCTCCTCAGCAAAAGTCACTACGAATTCACAAACTGATTGTCCGTCATGTAAGAGGCCAAGTAATTTTCGAGCCACGTTATAGCGCTGACGATCATCTACATTTTCCAAAGTAAAAAGGTCAAGAGATGGATTTCTTCCGATAACACATCTCGTCAGCATTTCTCGCAAAGTAACATGGGGAATGTCTGTCCTCACTAGCCATGCGGTTAAAAGTTTTCCACACAAATCTTTTTTTGATTTAATTTGAGAAAACACACGCTCCAGCATTAGTACTGGATTTATTTTTCTGTTCGCTCCCAACTCGATTAAAAGATTCAACGCTTCAGATTGCATTTTTGAGCGTGAAAGACAGGTTACAATAGCAGTATCAATCTGCCTTAAAAGAGCGGGTTCAGTTATTTCATTTTGGAAGAGCCGTTCGATCACGGCTTTCATTGTCCAGGGCTGAGTTCTAAATGGCCAAACGCCTCTGGTAATACTTGATAGCAGCGCAGGTATAGCTGGCGAGTCGCCAATCTCCATTTCATGAAGCAGCAGCTCTTCAGCCTTTTGACTAAACTCGGCAATGCGTACTATTACTTCCCATGCTTGCTGCCTCCAAGTAGGTGAAGATGATGCTTCAATTAGTCTTTGAAGAATATTTTTTTCAGATTCTAGTATTGCTTTCTGATTTGCAGGAAAACTTTGAGTGCTAGCATGCAAAAGTAAGCAAGAAATGATGTTTGAATTTACCCCTGATATAGTGGTTGCCATATCAATTGCTTGGCTTGGCAATGCGCCTCCAAATGCAGTTGCCCAAGCTATAATCATTAGCTCGTTGATTGGTGATTGCACGCTAAATATCAATCCACAAGCGCGTGCCAAGTCAGGTTCTGCACAGAACGCCCCACTTAGCTTAGCGGCACCAGAGTACTGATACTCCATAGGTAAAGATTCAACAAAAGCAAGGTAGTTCATAACTGATTTTGCATCTGTACTAGGTATATGCTCAACTGCTTCCATTAGCGCTCTAACAGCGTCAATATGTCCCTCTTGTAACCAAGCACACAGTAATTCCGTTAATTCGTCAAGACTATTAAATTTTGAGGCTAATGCTAAAAGAATCGACTTTTCATCTTCGAACGGCAGTTTTATCCACTCAGTCCAAAAGTATGAGCCTCCTTTAGAAATTGCAGCTCTCAATATATCGATTTGCTTACCTTCGTCATTCTTGTGATGGAAATCTTTATCGCTCATTTCACTTCTCTCTTCAAAACACTTCCTGTCATTAACATCAGAATAGCTTTCTTAAAGCACAAGCATTCCTTGGATAAGCCATCTTACTGATTTTTTCAATTAAGCCTCAATTCTTGCCAAACAGTTCACGAGTAAAGCAATTGTCGACATAAGAAAATCAAAACTAATGTTGTATTTTAAATACGATAACTGCTATTCAAATCTCCATCCGCGTAAAAACCTTCTGCTAGCCTTGAGATTACATTAGCATTGACTTATTTCAATTAAATTGACATATTTTTAATTAAAATATTCCATTGCAAACCATCCCCGCCCCCCCCTGCGGACGTTTGCCTTTGCATTCCCAACCCTTAAAAGGACAAGGAATTTCGTGCTGCACAGATCAGGCGTCATCTTGGTGCGATGAATCAGCATAAGGCTTTACCGGTGACGGGGTCTCGGAAAGGTTTGCTGCGTGGTGGTGAATTTGTTGTCGACTGAATCTATCAGCGCGCAGCCTGGCCCTCAATCACAGCGCCAGAAGCCGCCGCTGAATCTGGAATTTTCTCCGCGTGATTATGTGACTTATCTCTTGTCCATCGATGCAGAGATTGAGCATTGCCTGATGGTGCAATACCTGTATGCGGCTTACTCGCTGGGTGGGTCGCAGGTGCCTGATGTGTATCGTAATGCGGTTCGTAACTGACAGTGGGTGATACTGGGTATTGCCAAAGAAGAGATGGGGCGTTTGATTTCTGTGCAGAATTCTTTGCGGCTGATTGGTGCGTGGCATCCCCGCAGAGCTGGGCTTAGACTGCCAATTACCGTTTAAGCACTCACCAATGTCAGCCTCGCCTATTGCAAATAATCGGATGATGGCCTGCCCGCGCAGGCCATCCATTATTTACGGCATCAAGGTGAAATTGACGGGCACCCATTGGTAGCTGGCACCTGTCTTTTTCAAGCGCCCCATGCCGGGAAACTGTATGTGTGTAGCGGCGACAATGACACCGTCTTTTGCTGCCTTGACGAATATTTTCTGGCGCATGGCAGAGGCTTCTTTGGCATGGCTATCAAAAGTCACCGTCACTTCAGGCTTGTCGAGTTGCACTGCGGCGACGTGGATCAGGTCGCCGACTACCAGCATTTTTTCACCCTGGCTTTCCAGCAGATAAGACGTGTGGCCTGTGGTATGCCCCTGGGTGGAATGCGCTGTCAGGCCGGGCAGCAATTCACCATCCTTGCTAAAAGTTCGCAGTTTGTTGGCAGCCTTGTAGGGATTGACCGAAGCCATTGCGCCCTGGAAAAAAGCTTTGGAATCTGCGGGTGCCTGTTCCATGTTTTTTTGGTCCAGCCAGTAATCTGCCTCTGCCTGGTTGACATGTATGTTGGCATTGCTAAAAATCATTTCTCCATTGATCATCAAGCCGCCCGCATGGTCGGGATGAAGATGCGTCAGGTAAATATCGTCTATCTGCGATGGTTCATAACCAGATGCCCTCAGGTTGGCAATGAGCTTGCCCAGGCTGGGGCCAAACAGGCTGCCAGTGCCTGCATCTATCAGTATCAGCTTGTTGCCAGTGTTGACCAGATAGACATTCACCGAGGTTTCCAGCGGTGCTTGCAAAAATGATTTGGCCAGCACTTCCCTGGTTTTTTGTTCTGGCTCCATGAGTATTTTATCGACCGGCAGCTTGATGGTGCCGTCGCTGAGTGCAGTCACTTCAAATGCGCCCAGCATGCTGCGGTAATACGCAGGTGCAGAAGTTTTTACCATGGGTGCGGCGGCATATGCGGCACTGCCAGTCACGCCGAATGCAGCAGCGATAGACAGGCATAAAGCGGCGCGGCTTAACTTGTGCAGGGTGTTCTTGATCATCTTGTTTTCCTTCAGGCTTTTCGCCGTGTGTTTGATGTGAGAGATTCTATTTCTTTGCGAAAAACGATACAATCATCATCAATGCAAACCATCTTTGCGATTTTCGCAAAGCAAAGGAAAGACAGCCATGTTCGATGCCATACAGATTTTTTTGGAGGTGCATGAGGCTGGCAGCCTGTCTGCTGTGGCGAAAAAGCATAATGTGGCTGTGTCGTCCATCTCCCGCAAGATAGATGCGCTGGAAAGCGAGCTGGGCATCAAGTTGTTCCACCGCAGCTCAAGGCGTTTGCTGTTGACCGATACCGGTGAGCAGTTTTTGCCCAGGGCAAAAAACATTGCGGCAGAACTGGATGACGCCAGACAGGCCATGTCTGATTTGAATGGCGACCCACGCGGTTTGCTGACGGTGACGGCCCCTTCGGCTTTTGGCAGGCGGCATGTCGCACCGGCTGTTGCCAGTTTTCTTAACCGTTATCCATTGATGGAAGTTGACCTGCATGTCAGCGATGAAATCGTCGATTTGTCCACGCGCAGGGTGGATGTCGCTGTGCGCATAGGTGTGTTGCCGGACAGCGACCTGGTTGCCAGCACGCTGGCACCACTGCACAGGCTGACCTGTGCCAGCCCGGCTTATCTGGCGCGCCATGGCAGGCCGGCCACGCCGCAAGATTTGCTCAAGCATGATTGCCTGACGATCGCGACACCGCCGATACCCGCCGGCTGGTGGTGCTACCCCGGCGTGAACCGGGAATTGAGCCTTCCGGTACGCGGCAGCCTGCGTTCTGACGATACCGAGTCCTTGCTGCATGCGGCACTGGCAGGCATAGGCATCGTCCACCTGGCCAGCTGGATGGCATGCGATGCGATAGAGTCGGGGCAATTAATCTCGCTCTTCCCTTCAATCAATCATACCCACACCAGGATACGCCCTGGCATACATGCAGTACGCATGCCAGGGCGCTCACATGCGGCAAAAGCGCAATTGTTTATCGCTCATCTGCGCAGTACGTTTGGTGAGCCGCCCTATTGGGACAGGATATTGCACAAATCCGCGTGATAATATTCCCGGTATTTGCTCATCGCGGAGACCATATGCGCCCCACCAAATCGAACTGCCTTGCAGCAGCACTTGTCATTGTCATTAGCAGCCAGTTAACGGCTTGCATGCATGTCGATATCACAGACAAACAATACATACGCCCTGACAGCGCGACTGGCTATAAGCTCAAGCAAAAATTGACGCAGGACGATATACAAAAAATCAATCCGTCGGTGCAGCTCAGGGATGAAACTGTTATCGCCACCGACCAGACCAGACTGGAAGGTTTGGCATTCCAGCAAAATGCCAGCAAAGTCACGGTGCTGTATTTTGGGGGCAATCTCTCGCATGTAGAAGACTCGCTGCCCTTTATGCTGAAGACTATAGGCAGTTGCAATGTCAATCTGGTGAGTTTTGATTATCGTGGCTATGGCCGCACGGCTGGTGTGCCTGACATTAACAATATGCAGGAAGATGCCTTGAAAATTTATGATGCCATGCGCGCAAAAACCACCGGCAAGCTGGTGGTGCATGGGCATTCCATGGGGAGTTTTGCCACTGGCTTTATTGCTGAAAAACGTCAGCCCGACGGCATCATCCTGGAAACCACGGCCAGCAATGTCAGGGACATGGTGGCGCTGTCCACGCCCTGGTATGCCAAGCCTTTTGTCAGCGTCAATATCCAGGATAGTTTGCAGCAGGTGGACAACATCAGGGCGATGTCAAACTACCATGGCCCGGCACTGGTACTGACGGCAGAAAAAGATAAGCAAACCCCGGCAGAACTTGGACAGAAAGTCTATGAAGCGATTCCATCCAAAGCCAAACGCCAGTTGTTCATCAAGGATGCCGGACACAGCGGCTTGCTGAGACGTGAAGATGTCCAAAAAGCGTATTGCGAATACATACAGCAAGTCAGTTTATAGGGAACTAAGCTTTATTTCAGATTCGCCAGATACATGGCGAGCGCCTGTATTTCTGCCTCTTTCAAACCTGCGGTACTGGCGCTCATGGGTTCGTAGATACGTTCGCCTGTCCGGTCGCGATAACGTTTGATGCTTGTTTTCAGGTAGTCAATTTGCTGGCCTGCCAGTCTGGGTGTGCTCTCATTACCTTGAGCATGCCCGGCATGGCATACGGCACAACGGGCGGTGTATAGTGCCTGCCCTGTCAGTGATGTTTCCTTGCCTGCCGGTTCTACTGTTTTGCTGGCATAAAAGAGCGCGACATTGATGCGCTCTTCTTCTGTCAACAGCTTCATCAAGCCTTCCATGAATTTTTCTTGCCGCTGGCCGCGGGAAAATTTATCTATTTGCGTCAGCAAGTAACTGGAGTTTTGCCCAGCCAGATTCGGCACATCGCCCTTGACGCTGCTGCCATTGACGCCATGACAGACATCACAGAAGAAAGTGACTTTCTTGGCGGCGGTGATGGAGGCACTGGTAGCGGCATTATCTGCCAACACCTTTTTCATACGTCCGTCCAAAGGCGAAACCTGGGCCTGGCTCTGGGATGCCATGCCAAGCAGGGAGGCCACAAGAACCAGGTACATGCCAAAACGAGTGGGTAACACCATCATTGCCTCCGGGGACATAAGGTCAGCGCGGGCGGTGCCTGAACAGGCGAGCGCAATGCAAATATTCTATAAGTCTGTTTGTGTAAGAAAAGACAAATGCATGTGAAATTGATTTGCATCAATGGCCGGAGATGTTGGTTTTGCAGAGCAAATTGTCAATAAAACGACGATAATTTCGCAATTTCTCTCGTGAATTGTCGAGAAACCGCAAGGGAAGTAGGGGATTCGGGGTATAATCCTATTGCAAAAGAATTCTCATCTTCTGATAAATCGCTGTATTTCTGACGAAGTGTTTCTTATATTAGCGCTGAGTAGCGTTCTGGTAACACGCTGCTACAGACTTGCTTTACCTTGCACTAATTACTGGCCTTTAGCACATTCTTCTGGTTGGTATCCAAGCACTGTGTTGATGTGATGGCAAAGCCATCTGTGCACAGCCTCTTTCAACACTCACACTCTTTTCGTCTTACCGTATCAGGCGATCAACAGTGAGTTCACCGTAATCCCTTGCAGATGATTATGTGATCGTCTGCCATCAGTGGCGCAGTCTGTGTACGGTGTCACGCCCTACTATAAAGATGAAAAAACCATGGCAAAAGAAGAACTGTTGGAAATGAGTGGTCAAGTTGAAGAAGTGCTGCCCGATTCACGTTTTCGTGTGAATCTGGAAAACGGTCACAAACTGATCGCTTACACGTCCGGCAAAATGCGTCAGCATCATATACGCATACTCGCCGGTGACAAGGTGACGCTGGAGTTGTCGCCTTATGATTTGAGCAAGGGCAGAATTACTTTCCGCCATATTGAAACACGTGGGCCATCTGGTGGTGGTCAACAGCGTCGCCGTTACTGATCATTGCTGACTTAGCAAATAGAGCAGATGTGAAATTTATGGGGCATTGGCCCCATATTTTTTTCTTACTCCTGATTTATTCTATCGCACGCATTTCATCTATCAAACTGGCGCTGTACCCAGTTGCGCACACCATCCAGGCTGCGAAACTCTGCCACTGACCGACAGGCAATCCGGGGATGCCGGACTTGCAGCATGTTCGACAAGGCCGAACCTGGCCCTAGTTCCAATACACACCGAATTCCATTTTCTGCCAATGCATCCATACAGGCATGCCAGTGTATGGTCTGCGTCATTTGTGCCAGCAAGCTGCTGCGTATGTTGGCAGGCTGGCTGATTTTTTCGGCATTGATGCCTGCCAGTACAGGAATATCTGTTGTGCACACTGGCGTGTCATCAAGCAGCTGGGCAAAGCCAGGTGCAGCAGCTTGCATCAAGGGTGTATGTGAAGCGATATGTACGGCGACTTCTGTACAGGTAATATCATGTCCTGGCAGGCTGGCCAGTTTTGGTATTGCAGCACTCATCTTGCTTGCCAGGCCAGCGAGAATGACTTTGTTGTCAGCGTTGATGATGGCGACATGCAAATCATGACCGACGGTGAATCGCTGGAGATCAGCAAGGACAGCACCAGACACTGCCAGCATGCGCTGCGGCATGTGCACACATGCCTGCATCAGGGCAGCGCGGGCAGTGGCGACGTGCATTGCAGCTTGCACTTCTATGCTGCCACTGACAGCGTGTGCGGCGATCTCGCCTATGCTGTATCCGGCAATCAAGTCTGGTGTGGGTATATCATCCCGCAGTGCCAGCCAGTTGGCCAGCGTCGCTGCAATAATCAAAGGCTGGGCATAGCGATTTTCAAACAGAAGATCAGGCGATGAAAGTGCATCTGCCAGCGTATGTTGCTCTATGCTTTGCCTCAACGCCTCTTGCACGAAACTGGCAGCTTGCCCGTGCTGATTTGCCAGCGCAAACATGTGCGCAGATTGTGCACCCTGCCCTGGACAAAGCAGGGCAAATTTATTCATGATTTCCCGTTGCAGAAAATTCCTTGATGCAGCAATGTACAAAGCAAGTGGCTGCCAGCAGGTCTGCAGTGCCGCCTGGGGACAAGCTGCGTGCGATAAATTGTTGATGACAGTTTTCAGCCATGCTCAACCATTGCGGATGAGCCGTGCCACCCTGCTCCATAAACTGCTGTGCCGCATCCCTGGCATAGGTGATGCCTGCTACACCACCACGGTGATACAGATTGGTGTCACTGATATGTGCCATCAGCGTAAAGAAACTATCAACCTGCGCCTGATACAGGCTGCGGCCTTCACGCAAACTTTGTTCAAGACGTGGCAGAGCCAGTTCAAAGACAGATGGGAAACCCAGCGCTGCCTCTTCCCGAGCACCACTGGCGGCATATTGTCTTGCTGCCTGCAAGCCATTACTCAGGTCTTGCGCATCTGCTGGGGTGCTATGTGCAAGCAGTGCCAGGCCCCATTGCGAGGCTATAGCTAGCCGCAAATTTGCAGCATTCAATGCCTGCCCATGCGAAATACAATAGCCTACCGCAGCACTCAACATACCCACAGCAAAGATGGCACCACGATGTGTATTGATGCCTCTGCTCGCAGTTAACATGCGCTTTTCTGCTGTCATGCCTAGTTGTTTTAATACATGGAAGCCAGCGTCATTTGCACCTGCATTGGCAATGTCTCTGAAGTAATGACGCAATGAAAACAGGCTGCGCATGAAGCAGGCTGCATCCATATCATCATGGCTGCCATTGTCGCGCAAGGATACCAGGCCAGGCTTGGGATACAAGACCAGCTCGGCATGCAGGCTGCGCACTGCCAGTCGGGCAATTTGCTGCGCTCTCTGTTTTTGGTGGTGTGGATGGGGGACGGTTCGTGGCTGAGGCAGGCACAAATCAGTTATCCCTTGTGGACTGTAACAGTTGAAAACAGAGTGCCTTACGCTTGCGCGAGGATCATGGCTGCGTTGCAAATGCTCGCGATGGTCCACTAGCATGGCAATTCACCCTCCGGCAAAAGATCAAGCAGGCTTTGCCTGGTGCGCAGGCTGACGCCATGCATGTCTTTCACCATCACACGCTGCTGGTTAAAGTCTTGCCCTGCATGGGCAGCTTGTATCCATTCTTTCCAGGCAACTGCCGCCTCACCGGGGAACACAATTTCGCCATCGATGGGCAAGGTTTGCTGCTCATGCAGCAAAGCCAGGCCTGCGCGTAGCTGAGCCTGTTGATAAGGGCGGAACAGGATGTCGATATCTGAAGTCGCGTTCAGGTAATCTTGCCCGGTTAAAAATTGCATGGCAACAGACCCATACACGCGCAGTTTGATACCCGCCATCAATGCGTGCTGGTGCATGCTTTGCAAACCTGCCTGCCATGCAGGCGGAACGACGGCAACGACAGTATGCAAGGACAAGGCAGACTGATGGAGAGCGATATGCTCTGCCTTCACCCTGGCGGCAAAGCGCAGCTTGTTGCCAGCGACAGGTGGCAGTGGAAAACCTATGCACACCTCATCTTCCGCAGCATCAGGCTGACGGCGTGTGACTACGGCTGGCCATTCTTCTTGCTGCCATTGCCTGAGCAATTCGGGCGCCGTGGACGTGCGCAAGATTCCCGCCCAGGCTTCTTCAGAAAGCCAGACCAGATCATGTCTTTGATATTGCACGATACTCTCCATGCCTTACTCTACTTGCGCTGTTTGCGCCGCTTGTAACATCACCGCATCTATCACTTGCTGCGACTTGCGGCGGCCACCGCGTTGCTGGCCAAGTTCACTGCGCTGGTCGCGGGGATCGGCCTGCAACAGGGCATCACGCAAGCACTGCGCGAGATCACCATTCCATATTGCCTGCACTCCGCCCATGCGTTCATAGTTTTTGGGGCCGGGCGCGAATACGGGATTGTGCAGTGCCAGTGCAGTCAGCTTTTCTTCTGCCACCTTGGTGATGCGTGCCATCGCGGGCAAGCCCATGACGCGTATGGTCGCGCCTGGCAAGGCATAGCAGGCATCAGCCATCATGCCGCTGGTGACAAAGCCGCCAGACAGTGCCTGGTCATATACCAGGGCGATGATCTTGTGGTCAGACTGTCTCGCCAGTTCCAGGCATTTACCCAGATGCGCCATATAGCTGTTAATGCCCAGCATTTCGTCGCGATGGCGCAGGCGCTGGCCCTGGGTGTCTACCAATAATAGTATCGGCCTTTGCGGATAATCACGCACCGTCGCCAGCACTGCCCTGGCTTGTGCCAGCGCTATCTCCACGCCTATGGGTGTATGGCTGCTGGTGCCAATGACACTGATGCCTTGTCCATCCAGGGTCGCAGTCCCAGAGATGAAATCATCGGCGATAGTGACCTCATGGCCGTGGGGAAATAATTGCGCCAGCAATTGTCGACTATCCATGTTGTCGCTCCGTCTGCCGGATGCTGGCTGTCAGTTGTAAGAAGACCTGGGTATCCAGCATGGCAATATCCTCTGGATGTTCTACACCCATCGCGGCCCAGATATCCATGGGGTCGGTCTTGTTGCCAAAATCTTGCAGGCGCGCTGTCAGCATTTCTTGCTCTGCTTCCAGCGCTGCAAGGCTTAGGGCGACTTCGCTTTGTATGCTGTCCTGCATGCCTTGCACTATGGCTGCCTTGAATGCGGCATCATCATCTGCCACCAGCATCTTGCAATCACCGAGCAGGTAGCGATGTTTGCCGCCCGTGGTACGCCACACCAGCGCACGGTCACGCGAATCAAATTCTTCTACGCCGTTAGCGGTCTCTATGACTTCAGGGCCTGACATGGCGAGGCGCGCTTCTTCTGACATGATGATGACATTCGCGCAGCGCGAAACGATGCCCATGCCGCCAAAGCAGCCATTGCTGCCACCGATGACGACAATCACGGGGATGCCAGCAGCACGCACGGCCAGCAAGGCCCGCATGACTTCAGACACGGCAATCAAGCCAGCATTGGCTTCATGCAGGCGCACACCGCCTGACTCTGCCAGCAGCACCAGTGCCTGCGGCTTGTGGATGACGGCAGCCCGCATCAGGCCCACCAGCTTGGCGCCATGCACTTCGCCAACTGCACCGCCCATGAAGCCGCCTTCCTGCGCAGCGACATAAACCTGCTTGCCATCGATAGTGCCGCGACCGATGATGACGCCATCATCAAACGAGACCGGTGCATTCAGTTGCGGCAGATGCGGGCTGGTCCATTCTTTTGCGGGTGGCAGAAATTCTGTGAAATCGCTGATCAGCGCGGCCACTCTTTGCCTGGCGGTTGCCTCCAGATAGCTGCTCATTTGGCTTGCTCCAGACAGGCCTCTATGGCCTGATCCATACGCAGGCTGACAACAGCAGGGGTAGCCCCCATATCGTTGATGGCGATGCGGCAATCGGCCAGTTGCCAGCGCTGGTTGAAATCATTCATCACGGCCTGCCAGATCACGCCAAAACCGACGGCGGCTGTGTTGACTTCTATTTCGCAGGCCGATTGCAAATCCAGCGACTGCACCAGCACTTCAAGATTGCCTGAACTGACCACACCAACCAGTTGCGCCGCAGAGCCCAGCTTGCGCTGTCCTTGTTCAAAGCGGTATACCAAAGTTTCCATGATGCCCCTTACCAGTTCCTGAAGCGCTTGGGCGGCTGATATAAACCGCCAGATGCGCGTACCAGGTCTTTCATATTCTTTGCGGCCAGCAGATCACGCGTGGCCATGCGTTTGTCTATACCCAGGTCTTCTGCCCGTTTGATAATGCCGCGGTCACGCAGGTTTTCTGCCATGCGTTTGTCACGTGCCAGGCCGACTGGCGTGTAACCTGCTACACCACGTATCGCCTGTTCGCGCTCTTCTTCACTGCGACACAGAAGCAGATTGGCGATACCTTCTTCAGTCAGGATATGGGTGACGTCATCACCATAAATCATCACTGGTGGTATCGCCATCTTCGCTTGTTCTGCTAGTTGCCAGGCATCGAGTTTTTCTACAAAGGCGGGTTGCATGTGTTCGCGAAAAGTCTCAACCATCTGCACCACCAGCTTTTGCCCGCGCGGTATCTGGTTGCTGCCTGCACGCGCTTCGCGCCCTGCTTTTAGCCAAGCCGGGCTGGCATGACGACGGCCACGTGCATCAGCACCCATATTCGGTGCGCCACCAAACCCAGCTATGCGACCCAGGGTGGCAGTCGATGAATTACCCTGCAAATCGATTTGCAGGGTGGAGCCTATGAACATGTCGCATGCATAATGCCCTGCAGCTTGCGAGAGTGCGCGGTTGCTACGCATGGAACCGTCAGCACCGACAAAGAAGACATCGGGCCGGGCACGGATATAGTCTTCCATACCCAGTTCAGAACCAAAGGAATGTACGGATTCTACAAAACCCGCTTCTATCGCGGGGATCAGGGCCGGATGCGGGTTCAGCGCCCAGTGGCTGGCGATCTTGCATTTCAGACCCAGCGATGCTGCATAGGTGGGCAATAGCAATTCTATCGCGGCAGTATCAAAGCCTATGCCGTGGTTGAGTCGCTTGACTTCATATTCGGCATAGATGCCCTTGATGGCCATCATCGCCATCAAGACCTGTATTTCGGAAATCAAGGCCGGATCGCGGGTGAACAGCGGTTCTATGTAATGCGGCGTCGGTGCCTGCACCACAAAATCTACCCAGCCTGCGGGGATATCGACACGCGGCAAGACATCGACTATTTCATTGACCTGTGCAATCACGATGCCGGACTTGAATGCCGTAGCTTCAACTATCGTCGGTGTGTCTTCAGTATTGGGGCCGGTATATAAATTACCTGCGCGGTCTGCCGACTGCGCAGCCACCAGGGCCACGCGCGGTGTCAGATCGACGAAATAGCGCGCATACAATTCCAGATAAGTATGGATGGCACCGATATTCAATTTGCCCGCAGAAACCAGCTTGGCCAGCCTGGCTGCCTGCGGGCCGCTAAAAGAAAAATCCAGTTTGCTGGCGATGCCCTTATCAAATACATCCAGGTGTTCAGGCAAGGCCAGCACGGATTGCAACATGTGCAAATCATGCACATGCGCCGCATCCAGTCTGGTCAGTGCCTTGGCCAGAAAGTCTGCCTGCTTTTGATTATTCCCTTCCAGGCAAACCCGGTCGCCTGTTTCCAGTACCGCATGCAGGCAGTCGCCTATGCGCTGCAGTGGGAATAGTTTGCCCTGCAAATCATTGCCCAGCACTTCCGCAGCCCTTTGCAGGCGCTGCTGACGGTTCGATTGCAGAGTATTCCAGCGCCCGGCTGCGGTCATTGTTTTCTCCATTTATCTGTCATTGCACACAAACATCCCCATGTATTGTGGTCATGGCTTGCGCTGGTTATCCGCCTTTTGTGTATCAAAGAAATAAGTCATGCGCTTGCGTGGACTCAGGTACTCGTACACTTCGGGAGTCAGTTGGCCGGGCTTGAGGCTGGCGGTGATGTCGAGTATGGGTTCATGTATCAGGTCGAGGATAATGGCCTCGGATTTAGGTACACTGGGGTCATAGATCAATACGCTGGGGCGCAGGGGTTTGCCCGAATTGACCCCCACTACCATGCCCAGGGTGCCGTCACTGAGTTTGACGATAGTGCCAGGCGGATAGACGCCCATGCAGCGTATGAACAAGTTCAGGGCTGGTGCATCGAATTGCTTGCGCTGATGGGCAAACATATACGACATGGCTTCATAGGGGCTGAGTGAATCGGCAGGATTGGGGCGATTGCACAAATTGTCATAGGTATTGGTAATGGCGACTACGCGTGCCAGCGGCGAAATACGCTCCGCTTTCAGCTGTTGTGGGTAACCACTGCCATCTGCCATTTCGTGATGTTGGGCGATGATCTCAGTCACGCCCTTGGGCAAGTTCAATTTTTCTGCTATCTGCTGGCCATAGTGGCTATGCATCTGCATGAGATTTTGCTCAGCCTTGGTTAGTGCAAAGGTCTTGTTGACGATGCGATCAGGAATTTCTACCTTGCCTATGTCGTGGAACATGCAGCCCATGCCCAGTTGCCTGATGTCTTCTGCTGGGAAAGATAATTCTTTTGCCAGCATCATGGTCAGTACAGCGACATTCAGCGAATGATAATAAGCTTCTTCCCCGACGATCTTGTCGTTCATGAGATGAATGGCGATGTCTTTATCGACCAGCAAGGAATCCAGCATTTGCTGCACCAGTTGCTCTGCTTCGCGCACAGATTCTTGCGGGCGCGAAAATAAATTCTTGGTAATATTCTTGAGCGTATTGGCAGCTTTGAGCAATTGCTTTTCACATTGGGCTATGGCATCACGTTCCTTGACCAGACGATCAATGCGCGCTTTTTTCTCTGCGATCAGGGCCAGTTCTTCGGGACTGTGCTGAATGACAGGTTCAGGTTCCACGGCGCCTGCAGTTTTTGGTTGCGGCGGCAATGGACGGTTATCGGATTTTGCCGGGCTGACCCTGATGGTTTTCAGTCCCAGTTGCTTTATGGCATTAATCTCTTCCTGGCTCTTGATCTTGAAACTATTGAGGGCAAAGGAATGTTCCAGCCAAGAAATATCCAGATGCACATATAAACCTATGCATAATTGTTCAACTGGAACATCAACGGTAATGGGGGCTGCGCACATGTAATCACTTTAAAGCGGAATTGAGCTCATTGTAGCAAATTGCTGATTTTGTCCATTTTCCAACAAAAGCCCTGGTCAATGTTGACAAGTTTGCGCGGGCTGCCTGAATATGACTGACACGCACATCTTGCTTTCGGCATAACAACAATACAACGACATTCCAGGATAAATCACATGACACGCCCACTTGCCAGTTACAAGTATTACGACTTTGTCATGGCAGCCTTCGTCACCGTCTTGTTGTGCTCTAACCTGATCGGGGCTGCCAAGGCTGCGCAGGTAACGCTGCCTTTGTTGGGGACAGTTACTTTTGGTGCTGGGGTGCTGTTTTTTCCTGTGTCTTATATTTTTGGCGATATCCTGACCGAAGTTTATGGCTATGGCCGTGACCGCCGCGTGATCTGGGCAGGCTTTGGTGCGGTGTTGTTTGCAGCGCTCATGTCCATCGTCGTACTTGCTCTGACACCGGCAGCCGACCCATTTAATACTGAATACCAGACGCACCTGAATGCGGTGTTTGGCAATACCCCGAGAATCATACTGGGTTCGGTCACTGCATTTTGGTGTGGCAGCTTTGTTAATAGCTATGTACTGGCCAAGATGAAAGTGGCGATGCAGGGCAAACGTCTGTGGATGCGCACCATAGGTTCAACCATTTGCGGTGAATTTGTTGATTCCAGCCTGTTTTATGTGATTGCTTTTTATGGAGTCTGGTCAGACAGCCAGTTAATCACCGTCATGGTCGCACAATATATTTTGAAGACCAGTTGGGAAATCGTGATGACACCAGTTACCTATAAAGTAGTGGCTTTTCTGAAACGTAAAGAGAACGAAGATTACTATGACAAAGATACTAATTTTACACCTTTTCAGCTAAGGGTCTGAATAGTCACAAACATTTCACTTGAGAAATTTAATTGTGTATTTAGTAAAAGCCGGCAAGATTGCCAGCTAAAGTTTCAGGCAATCTGGTCGTTCTAAGTGCGAACAGCCTTATTTCCAGCACTTATGCCATGTTTCCCTTAAAAGTATTCCGCATCTTTGAGCAAGCCGCCGAAACGCCGCATGCTACCAGCCAGTATCGCCGCCCTGCCGCTCATGCTCAAGCACAGGATGGCAAGTCCGCCAGCGAAGAACTGACCTGGCCAGAAGTTGAACGCCGTCAATCAGACAAGCGGCACAGCGCTGACCGCCGCGAAAAACAGCAAGCCATTTTGCTCAATACCCGTAAATTGCAAGGCAGGCGCAAAGACCCGGGACGTCGATTAAGCGACAAACTGGCGTCACCGAACTCGCGCATCCATTTTTCGATCGAGGGTTAGCGCCGCACTTTTTTCAGTTGCCTGCTCTTGCACCCAGCTTGCGCATCATGGTTTCCATCAAGCACCATTTGGTAAAACCACTCTGTAACAGGTTAACCCCCACAAACGCAGTAAAGGCCAGCCACCACTGATTAAGAAACAGCGGGCTGCCTGGGATCCCCAGCGCCAGACTTAACAGGATAAAGCAACCTGCAACGATACGTACGATTTGCCAGCTAGTCATGATGAAACTCCTTGTTGAAAATCAGGGTGGCTTTTATATGCGCTGTAATACAGCAGTGGTATCACCACCAGGGTAAGCACGGTGGAGACGAAAATACCGAAGATCAGCGAGATCGCCAGTCCATTGAAAATGGGGTCATCGAGAATGAAGAAGGCACCCAGCATGGCAGCAAAACCGGTCAAGGCAATCGGCTGTGCACGTGTGATAGCCGAGCTGACTATCGCATCCTTGAACACCATGCCCGCAGCGACCTGCACATGGATAAAGTCCACCAGCAAAATCGAGTTCCTGACGATGATACCTGCCAGTGCGATCATGCCTATCATACTGGTGGCAGTATATTGCGCGCCCAACAAGGCATGACCAGGCATGACACCGATGATGGTCAGAGGTATCGGTGCCATGATGATCAAGGGTGTCAGGTAAGAACCAAATTGCGCCACCACCAGCAGATAAATCAGAATCAGGCCCACGCCATAGGCAGCACCCATGTCGCGGAAAGTTTCATAGGTAATCTTCCATTCGCCATCCCATTTCAGGCTAAAACCGCGATACGGATCAGACGGTGTATGAATGAAAAATTCATTCAGCTTGCCGCCATCAGGTGCGATGATTTTTGCAATCTCACTACGCATGGCGAACATGCCATAGAGCGGGCTGTCTATCGCACCCGCCATGTCAGCAACAACATAATTGACGGCCAGACCATCCTTGTGAAACACAGGTTGCTCGCGCAGTGTGTCAGAGATGTTGACCAGCTCACGCACAGGCACCAGTCGCCCCTGGGCTGACCTGACACTCAGGCTCAGCAAGCTATCCAGATTGCCTTGTTCAGTTACCGGCAATTGCAATTGTATGGCCGTCGCAAATTTGCTTTCATCATGCAGATAGCTAGCCGTGTCGCCATGCAAACCGGCACGTAGCGTCGTCACTATGGTGGACTGGCTGACGCCCAGTGCTGCTGCCTTGCGCTGGTCTATCAGCAAGACTTTGCGAGGAGCATTGACTATACTGCTGTCATCAATATCCACCACACCCGCAGCCTTGTTGAACACCGCACGAACGACTTTGGCGGCTTGCTGCCTGCCATCATCGGTTGGCCCATAAATTTCAGCCACGATGGCTGCCATCACTGGCGGGCCGGGCGGCACTTCCACCACTTTGACATTGGCAGCATAGCGCTTGCCGATTTCCTGCAAGGCTGGCCGCAAGCGGCTGGCGATGGCATGGCTTTGTTCACTTCGATGCTGCTTGTCCACCAGATTGACTTGCAAGTCACCGACCTCACCGCCAGCGCGCAAATAGTACTGGCGCACCAGGCCATTGAAATTGATTGGTGCGGCCGTGCCTGCATATGCCTGGTAATCCGCCACTTCCGGCACCCTGGATAGATAGGCACCCAGCTCGCGCAATACTGCCGCGGTTTTCTCCACCGGAGTACCAGCAGGCATATCGACGACCACCTGGAATTCTGACTTGTTATCAAACGGCAGCATCTTCAATTGCACCCAACCCAGCACAGGCAAAAGTACCGACATGGCGATCAGTGCAAATATCGCCAGTGTCAGCTTCCAGCCATTCTTGCGCCCCTTGCGATCATCAAGGAAGGGGCGAAAAATCCTGGTAAATATACTGCCCAGTTTTTTCTGCAATTTGCTCTCATGCACACCACCACCATGCTTCATCCAGATGCGCGCCAGCCAGGGCGTGACGATGAAGGCAATTGCCAGCGACAACAGCATACCCATGCTGGCATTGATGGGAATGGGGCTCATATACGGCCCCATGAGGCCACTGACAAAGGCCATGGGCAACAGGGCCGCGATCACGGTCAATGTCGCCAGGATAGTGGGGCCACCGACTTCATCGACCGCAGCGGGTATGATTTCTGCCAGTGATTTATGCGGGAAGAGTGCCTGATGCCGGTGTATGTTTTCGACGACGACGATGGCATCATCGACCAGGATACCGATGGAAAAAATCAGGGCGAATAGCGATACCCGGTTCAGGGTAAAGCCCCAGGCCCAGGATGCAAACAGGGTTACGGTCAAGGTCAGTATCACGGCCGTACCGACGATCGCTGCTTCGCGCCGCCCCAGTGCAATGAAGACCAGTGCCACTACGGATGCGGTGGCAAACAATAATTTCTGTATAAGTTTCTTTGCCTTGTCGTCGGCAGTCTGGCCATAGTTGCGTGTCATGCTGACTTCAACACCCTCGGGTATCAAGGTATTGCGCAACTCAGCTACACGCTGTTGGATGGCATCCGCAACAGCGACTGCATTTTGTCCTGGCTGCTTACTGATGGCGATGGTGACGGCTGGATATTCAGCGGCATCCTTACCTGTCTGACCATGCCAGACGTAACTGCTGGCTGGTAATGCCCCATCGACTACTTTGGCAACATCACTCATGAAAATGGGCTTGCCTGCCTTGACACCAACCACCACTTCAGACACAGCACCTGCATCCTGCAAAAATGGCCCGGCATCAATGGCGATGCTGCGATTGGCACGGGTCAACTCACCAACTGGCAAACCCAGATTGACGGCTTGCAGACTGTTTTGCAAATCGGTGACGGTCAAGCCATTCGCCGCGAGCTTTGCAGGATCAAGTTCAATATTGATAGCGCGTCCTGGGCCACCTGTGGTACTGATTTCGCGCGTACCTTTTACCCGTTTAAGTTCGGCTTCCATGCTGTGGGCCACGCGTTCGAGATCATAGGCTGCGGTCTGCGGATTCTTGCTCCACAATGTCAGCGCGACTATCGGTACGTCATCAATGCCTTTGGGTTTGACGATGGCTTCCAGTGTGCCCAGCTTGGCGGGCAGCCAGTCACGATTGCTGTGAACAACATCATACAAACGCACCAGTGCTTCCGTGCGTGGCACCCCAACTTCAAATTGCACCGTCATGATGGCCATGCCTGGCCGCGACACCGACATCACGTGCTCGACATTGGCGATTTGCCCCAAGACTTGCTCAGCCGGTATCGCGACTTGCTGTTCTACCTGTTTGACAGAGGCACCGGGAAAAGGAATCAATACATTCGCCATCGTCACATTGATTTGCGGCTCTTCTTCGCGTGGTGTAACGATGACGGCAAACACGCCAAGTAAAAATGCCACCAGGGCCAGCAAGGGCGTTATTTGTGCCGTTTGAAAATATTGTGCGATGCGGCCAGAGTATCCCAATTGTGTAGACATAAGATATCCTTAGCGCGATTGCGCAGCGGAGAGCGGATTGACAAGCACTTTTTCACCTGCCGAGACTCCAGCCAGCACTTCCTGCTCACTGCCAGAGACAGGACCTGGCTTGATCTGTCTGAGCATGGGCTTGCCCTGAGGGTTGACGACATACACGGCGTACAATTCCGCTCGGCGGATCACTGCTTTGGCAGGTACATACAAGCGCACATTGTCATCTTTACCCAAAGCTTTCGCCGGGAATTGCAAACGTGCGAACATACCAGGTGCCAGTCCGCTAACTGACGGCAAAGCCAGGCGTAATTGCACAGTATGCGTACTGGCATCCGTCACTGGCAGGACGATGAATTTATCTACCTTGATGAGGCGCTGCGCAGTTGGCAAAGCTGGTATCTCTACGGTAATTGACTGATCATGCGCAAGTCTGGCAAGCTGGGCTTCTGGCAGCGTTGTCGTCACGCGCAAGGCACTGGGGTCGAACACTGCCATCAATGCTTTTCCTGGCGTCACCATATCCCCCTGGCTGACATAAACGTCCGCGATGCGGCCTGAGTAAGGTGCAGTGAGGTTATAAAAACCTGATTGTGTTTGCACAGCGCCAGCCTGGGCAATGAGAGAATTGGCATCTGCTGTGGCGGATTTGAACTGTGCTTCTGCCCGATCAAGTTGCGCCTGGCTGATGTACTGGCGAGAAAACAATTGCTTCTGTCTTTCATAATCCTTGCTTGCCACTTGCAGGCTGGCGCGTGCTGCCTCGACCTGAGCCTGGCTTGCGCGAGCCTGCTGGTTAGCGGCGCGACCATCCAGGCGCGTCAGTACTTGTCCAGCCTGTATGTTATCCCCAGCTTTGGCAGGCAAATCGGTGATGGCACCCGATACCTGAGCCGCGATCACTGTTTGCCGAACTGCTTCAACTACACCATCAGTTGTAATACTGCTGGAAGCAAGACTGGACCTGACCTCAGCTACCTCAAGACCGGCAGCCGCAACTTGCGATGCGAACAACACAGCGAACAACACAGCAAACAAAGCAAACATTTGCCTCATTATCAATTTAATTGATGGTGCGCAGGGTCTGGAAGTCATGTACTTAGCCTCGATTAAGAAATGGCACTTCAGAGAAAATCGTTTGCATGAGCCACGAACATATAATATTCTTATTTGCGCAATTACGCAAATAGTAAATTAAGCGTGCGAAATATTCTCTACTCAGGGTATGATAGAAACATTCCCAATACTCACTTGCATTCCTATGGATGGATTGTCTGATCAGGCGCTGATACAGGTCGCCCATTATTTTTCAGCACTCGCTGAGCCTACCCGCCTGCGTATCCTGAACTGCCTGCGCGAAAAAGAACATAATGTCGGTGAACTGGCTGAACGTTGCGCCTGCTCGCAAGCCAACGTCTCGCGCCATCTTTCTACTCTGGCCAAACACGGCCTTGTGGCACGCGAAGGGCGAGGCACTTCGGTTTATTACCATATCGCTGATGAGTCGATTTACGCCCTGTGCGATCTGGTATGTGGTAACGTGGCACGGCAGTTTGAATCACAAGCGGCCTTATTGAATGGCAAGCACAGCGCTTAATTAAAAGAACGGTATACCAGGCTGGCTGCAACACACGCCAGCAAAACAATAAAGATCATCTGTACTTTTTGAGGTGGCAGGCGCAAGGCGATGCGCCTGGCCAGCAACATGCCTGCTATCGTAGTGGCCACAAACATGGCTGACAGCATCACCGGCAAATGCACGCCACTCAGCAATGCTGATCCAACTCCCATGGAACCAACGATGCTGACAACCAGCAGCGACGTGGCGACCGCTACATGCATACTGGCATTGGTGTAATGCCTGAGCATGGGGACGATGACAAAACCGCCGCCCACACCCAGCAAGCCCGTCATGAAGCCAGACATCGCACCTATACCGGCGATGACTGCCCCGGTTTTAAAAGTCCAGTCAAAACGGCCTGTGCTGCTATTGATACGTGCCATGGCAGCACGCTTGTCGTCATCACAGTCAGGTGAGCGCAGTTGCATGATCAGGCGCACCGCCACCACAGCCAGGATGGCCGCAAACACCAGCATCAGCCATTGCTGCGACATGCGCTGGGCAACTTGCACGCCCAGCAGGGTCGGCAGGCTACCCGCCACCGCCATCAGGATGGCAGCGCGGTAGCGTACCAGCTTGCGTACCAGACCTTCAATCGCCCCTATCATGGCGGCACTGCTGACGGCCAGCAAGGCCATAGGCATTGCTTGTTGCATGCTGAAGCCCTGGGTATACACCAACGCAGGCACTGCCAGTATGCCACCACCAGCCCCGGTCAGGCCCATAATGAGACCGACCAAAGCACCGATGAGCACCACCAGGAATTCTGCCGCTGATATGAACATGTCAGTATGGATAAAGAAAGATGCGCTAGTGTATTCCTTGATAGGATACGCGTCGAGACAGATTAGGCAAGTTAATAGCACTCAAGCATGACAAATGTCAAAATGTGCAACAATTTTGCTATTATTCTGTAGAGCGCCTATTCGAGTCCATCATGAAACCTACCGTACAAAGTTACTTCGATACGCAAACCTGCACGGCTACCCATATCGTGTTTGATGCCCCTGGCGGGTATGCGGCCGTGATAGATCCCGTACTGAATTATGAACCCAAGTCAGGGCGAACGACGACCAGGTCTGCCGATCAGGTGCTGGAATTTCTAGCTGCCAATGGCCTGACACTGCAATGGCTACTGGAAACCCATGCGCATGCTGACCACCTGTCGGGCGCGAGGTATCTGCAAGAAAAAGCTGGCGGCCAAATCGCCATCGGTGAAAAAATTACTGAGGTACAAAAGGTGTTCAAAAGCCTGTTCAACCTGGATGCAGAGTTCCCGGTCGATGGCAGGCAGTTTGATGTCTTGTTTGCTGCGGATACAACATTCGATATCGGTAAATTATCAGCACTGGCCTTGTATGTGCCTGGACATACCCCGGCTGATATGGCATATGTGATCGGGGACTGCATCTTTGTTGGTGATACCTTGTTCATGCCTGACGTGGGCTCGGCACGCTGCGACTTTCCAGGCGGTGATGCCAGCCAGTTATATGGCTCGATACAAAAGATCTTGTCCTTTCCGCCTGAGACCAGGCTATTTCTTTGCCACGACTACCCACCTGCAGGGCGTGAGGTTTGCACACACACCACGGTCGCCAGGCAAAAGGCCGAAAACATCCATGTGCGCGATGGCGTCAGCGAAGCCGACTTTGTTGCATTGCGCCAGAAGCGCGATAGCGGGCTGGAAATGCCCTACCTGCTGATACCCGCCATACAAGTCAATATCCGTGCTGGTGCCTTACCCGAAGCAGAGGACAATGGCATACGTTATCTGAAGATACCATTGAACGCACTATAACCCTGAGCAGGCCACGATCATGAGCAATAAAATCAAGCGTATTGCCATCAGCACCGGCGGCGGCGATGCGCCGGGTTTGAATGCAGTGATACGTTCAGTAGTATTGGCAGCCGAACTGCGGGGCTGGGAATGCTATGGTATACGCGAAGGCTTCAATGGCATCTTGCTGCCTGAACGTTATCCTCACAATGGCGTAGTGCGCCTGACGGTAGACCAGGTACGCGGCATAGGACATCTGGGTGGCACCATACTGGGCACCACCAATCATGGCAATCCCCTGCGCTTTGCCACTACCATGCCGGATGGCAGCGTGCAGGAAATAGACCGCAGTACTGACATCCACAGACACCTGAAGCAAATGGATATTGACGCCCTGGTCTGCATCGGTGGCGACGGCACGCTGACCATCGCCAATGCACTGCATCTGCAAGGCTTGCGTGTGGTGGGTGTGCCCAAGACCATAGACAATGACCTGGACAAGACCTTTACCACTTTTGGTTTTGATACTGCGGTCTCTTTCGCAACCGAATGTGTGGACCGCCTGCACAGCACGGCAGAAAGCCACCAGCGCATCATGGTGGTGGAGGTCATGGGACGTTATGCTGGCTGGATCGCTCTGCACTCTGGCATAGCGGCAAATGCGCATGCGATCGTCATCCCTGAGATAGCTTACGACATAGAAAAAATTGCGGCGATGATACGCAATCGTGATGCCAATGGCCGTCATTATTCTATCGTGCTGGCAGCCGAAGGGGCATTGCCTGTTGGTGGCCAGCATCTGGTGCAGGCAACGGCTGGCAGTGGCTATGTAGAAAGGCTGGGCGGCGTGGGAGAGCAATTGGCCCATGACCTGCAACTACTGACCGGCAAGGAGGCACGTGCTGTCGTGCTGGGCCATTTATTGCGTGGAGGCAGTCCAACTGCATTTGACCGTTTATCTGCCATGCGCTTTGGTGCGGCTGCCGTGCGTGCGCTGGATGAAGGTCATTCCGGCATCATGGTAGCGCTGGCTTTTCCGAATGTGAATTATGTGGCACTGGAAGAAGTGGCAGGCCGCATGAAAGCCGTGCCGATGGACAGCGACACCCTGCAAACTGGTCGCGACATAGGTATTTGTTTTGGTGACTGATGTTGCGAGAAATAAGTCAGTTGACGCACAGGCTATTCCTGACAAAATCTGCAAACTGGCTGGCAGGCAAAGGACGTGAGTAGTAATATCCCTGCACTTCATCACAATGATGTTCCCGCAAAAACTCAAGCTGCTCTGCCGTTTCCACGCCTTCAGCAATCGTCATCAGCCCCAGACTCTTGGCCATACTGATGACTGCACTGACAATTGCGCGGTCTTCAGGGTCACTGTTAATATCTCGCACAAAACTCTGGTCTATCTTCAGCTTGTAGACCTTGAATTGCTTGAGATAACTGAGTGAAGAATAGCCCGTACCAAAATCATCGATGGACATGCGTATGCCACGTTCGTGCAGGTTATTCATGACGGCAATCGCGCCTTGCGGATCATGCATGGCCACACCCTCAGTCAATTCCAGTTCCAGGCAGGCGGGCGGCATATCAGCTTCCTGCAGTATGCGGGTCACCAGCGCAGGCAAATCATAGTGGCGGAATTGCACCGCCGACAGGTTCACTGCAATCAGCAAATTCTGCAAGCCATCTTTCTGCCACTGCTTCCATTGCGCCACTGCGGTGCGCAAGACCCATTCACCTATGGGCAAGATCAAACCACTGTCTTCTGCCACCGGAATAAACTCGGCGGGCGATACATTCCCAAGCACCGGATGCTGCCAGCGCAACAGCGCTTCTGCGCCGAGCACGGCCCCGGTCTGCATGGCAATCTGTGGCTGGAAATGCAGCTGAAATTGCTGCTTCTCCAAAGCCTGGCGCAAGGCATTCACCAACTCCAGATGACGGGTTGAACGCTCCTGCATTTCCTGGGTGAAGAAGCGATAAGAATTTCTGCCCTCTCGCTTGGCCCGGTACATGGCTGCATCGGCATTGCGCGACAAGGTTTCCAGATCTTTGCCATCATTCGGATAAATCGCAATACCCATGGATGCAGTGACATTCAAATCATATTCACCCAGATGAAAAGGGGCATTCACCACTTGCATGAGTTTTTGCACGACTTGTTCAACTGTGTGTTGATCCACCCCTGTCAAAAGCAAAATGAATTCGTCACCACCCAGGCGCGAAATTGTATCGTTCTCGCGTATGGCGGCAACCATGCGCCTTGACAATTCCACCAGCAAGACATCTCCCAGGCTATGGCCCAGGGTGTCATTGATGTCCTTGAAGTGGTCAAGATCAAAAAAAATCACAGCCAGCGCATCCTGATTGCGTTCTGCCAGGCTCAGTGCATAGCGGGCCAGTTCATCAAGCAAAGTACGGTTGGGCAAACCTGTCAATGCATCATAATGTGCCAGATACTTGATGCGTTCTTCGGTGCGTTTTTTATCGCTGATATCTTCCTGTATCGACAGAAAATGTGTCACCACGCCCTGCGCATTCCTGATAGGTGAGATATGCGCCAGGTCAGTATGCTCCAGGCCGTCAGCATAGCGATTGATCAATTCGCCTTTCCAGCTTTCACCCCGGCCCAGTTGCGCCCACATATCCGCATACACTTGTGGGGAAGTTTTACCGGTTCGCATAATGCTAGGCCGATGGCCCAGCACTTCGGCCAGTTGTTTGCCTGCATTTTTCAGGTAAGCTTCGTTCGCGTATTCTATCTTTATGTCCGTATCTGTGATGACGATGGCATTTGAGCTTTGCTCTACCGCTTGCGAAAGCTTGTGCAGATTCTCTTCAGATTGTTTGCGCTCCATGCCTATGGCGATCAGGTTAGCGGCCATTTCCAGCAAGTTCAGAGAAAACAGGTCTGGCACTGAGGGCTGGTGGTGGTAAATGGCAAATGCACCGATGACTTTTCGCTCAGCAGAACGGATAGGTTCGGACCAGCATGAACGCAAACCTGCCTGCTCTGCCAGCCGCCAGTAATCATGCCAGTAAGCATGGGTGGACAGATCAGTGGCAATGGTCCGCTCGCCGGTAAACAAGGTATTACCACAAGATCCTACGCCCTCACCGATCACCACACCTTCTATCGCCATGGAAAAAGCTTCAGGCAAACTGGGGGCAGCTCCAGTGCGCAAATGCCTGCCATCCCTGTCGAGCATCATGATGGAGCACAGGCAGTCCGGCAATAGCGACTCGACCTTGAGAACGACATCAAGGAACAATTCTTTTTGAGTGATGCTGGCGGTAATCCGCTCCAGCATAAAGCTGCGCAATTCCTCCATTTGCAAGGCGTGCAGGCGCGCATCTTCAAGTTCGAAACGATTCAGGACATGGCTGACATCAATGGAAAATTCCGTCAACAAATCCTGCGCTGCTTCGTCAAATGCGTTTTCATGCCCGGCATATAAATTGAAGGTTCCAACCACCTTGCCATTCTTCAACAAGGGCAAGGCGGCAGAAGCGCGCCAGCCTTGCGCTGCACCGCGCTCATGCCAGGGCGCAGTACGCGCATCATGTAAAAAATCCTGACACCAGTAAGGCTGATTATTCAAATATGCATGAGCACTAGGACCACGTGCGGTGACATCAGCCGGATTCACCGAGATATACAAGCCATCGAGGTAACTGGAACCAGCTCCAAATGAAGCGACAGGCTGAAGCACTTGTGTTCCCTCCGCTACCAGGCCTATCCAGGCCATTTTCAAACCACCTATGGTGACTGCATCTTCACAGATTCGTGGCAGCAAATCGTCCTTGTTCTCCAATCGTAATATCGATTGATTGCACTGACTCAGGGCATTGTAAAGCTTGCTTAGACGTTCGCTTTTTTTGGCGGCCTGATGACGCTGATCTTCGATATCGGCCAGCTTGGCCTGAGTGACGGCCAGCCAGCCCATGATGCTTTCGTCCATGCCAGGTTTGACCTTGACAGGGCTAGCGAAGTTGCCCTTGCCGAGATTGATCAGGGTAGAGGATACTTCCCGTATGCTGCCCCCCAGGCTCATATTCAGGGAGCGGTAAGCGCGCCACAGCAAGCCCACCAGCAAGATGCCAAGCAAAATAAAGAGTACTCGTACCCGCATGGCAAACTGGGCAGCCTGTTCTACCAGCGCGATTCCGCGTTTTTCCATCAAGTCACGCGCTTCCGCAATGGGGCGTAAGATCGCCAGTTTGGCTGTGCGATATTGCTCGTCATACAGCAAGTGACTTGCCTGCTCCCTGGCAGCCTTCACGTCCAGGCCAGGCTTTTCTATCAGGGCAATGGCCTGGTACTCTATCGCAGTAAGCGCGTCTGAATTCTTCTTGGCCCGCTCCAAGAGGTCTAATTCCTCCTGGCTAATGCCGGTTTTACGAATGAGGTCCATCAGTGGGATATGTAATCCGGCATGCACAACCGTTTCTGAAGATCTGGGCAGACTGGCTGGCACCAGGTCCCAGAACAAATTTTTGCCCAAGGCAGCTCGTGCCGCCTTGCCATTACGTACATCAAGAATTTGCTGGTAATAGGATTTATAGACTGGATCTGCGGTGACCACATAAGCGCGTACCATACGCGTCAGGTCATCTGAGCTTTCTTGTAACTCCATGGAGAGGGCATGGGATTCAAAGCGCAACTCATTGCGGCGGTCCACTTGTTTTTCTGAATACACATACCAGCCAAAAACCAGCGTAAACACAGCAAACACCACTAGCGTCAGCCAGAAGCTACGTGCATAGATGGATAAGCTGTTCTGCGAAGTCATTGCATCCGTGCTTTCAAGAACCGGGCAACTACAGTCAGCACACGGCGTGCTGACTTGAGAACTATTCTAAAACAAGTTTCCCCTGATACAAGCGATTACTTGTCATGGTTTGTTGCTTACTACTCGGATTTGGGATGTATCCTGACCAGAATGATACGTGGGCCATTCATTTTCTTGACGACAGCATCAAAGCGGTCAAATTCAACCTTTTGCCCTTCTACCGGCAAATCGCCCAATTTATGCATGATCAGGCCGCCTATCGACTCTACCTCATCGCTATCGACGTCAAAGCCCAGCGCGCTGCCAAGGGTGAACAAGGGCAGGCTACCCTTACCTATCAAGGTGCCATCATCGAGCAGGGTCCAGTCATTTTCATTTTGACGGAATTCATCGCGTATCTGGCCAACCAGGGCGCTTAGCAGATTATCCAGCGTCAGGAAGCCGACAGGTTTGCTGCCACGGTTACCGACAATGGCGAAATGCGGTGCACCTTTACGGAAGCGACGGAATAATTCCAATGCGGGCATGGTCGGCGGCACAAACTCAACCTGGCGCAAATGCTTGCTCAAGTCATCCAGCGGCTTGCCTGCCTGATTTGCCAGGAACAAGTCTTTCAGATGCAACATGCCGAGCACGGTTTCTTCATCCTCATCAAAATAGGGATAACGGCTGAAACGGTTGCGCGCTGCGGTTTGCATGTTTTCTTCAATACTGGAACCCTTGTACATGGCTACAACTTCGTTGATGGGACGCATCAGGTCAGAAATCTCCAGACCACCAAAGTCCAGCACCTGGGCCATGATGCTCCATTCATCGCGGGTCTCTTTTTCACCAGTATGGCTGCCGCGCAAGATAAGCTTGAGTTCTTCTGGAGAATAATGGGCATCGCCACCATGGCCAGCACTCAGGCCTATCCATTTCAAGAGCTTGTTGGAACTCCAGTTCAACGACCAGATGGCAGGATACATGGCCCAGTAAAACGCATACAGGGCGGGTGCCGTCCATAACGAGACGCGCTCGGGCATGCGTATCGCCATCGATTTGGGGGCCAGTTCACCCACCACGATATGCAGGAAGGAAATAACAAAGAAAGCAAAAAAGAAAGAAATGCCGTGTATCAACTCTTCAGAGTCGATACCAACGAGAGAAAATAGCGGATGCAGCAAACGGGCAAAGGCAGGCTCACCTATCCAGCCCAGGCCCAGCGATGCCAGGGTGATGCCTAGCTGGCAGGCGGATAAATAGGTATCCAGGTGTTGATGCACCGTGAATAAGAGGCGGCCTCGCAAACCTGAGGTCTTCGCCATACTGCGCACCCTGGTCTGTCGCAACTTCACCAGACCGAATTCTGCCGCCACGAAAAAGCCATTCAACAAGACCAGTAACAGGGCAGCCAGCACCAACAATAAATTATCCAACGCTTAACCTTTTTTATGAACGCCCCGACACTTTAGACTAAATTGCCTCTTTTTGCATGCAAATGCAATGGCTTAGGCCAGTGTTCCCCTTGAAAAAACGCTCGCCTGCAACATTTACATCCAGATATATGTGTGTAAGCCGCATGACAAAACCCGTGAATTGCGTTAAAAGCTTATGTTCATCGCATTTTGAGGAGGAAGGCTTGAGCTTAGACAGTGTTTTAGCGGAAATTGAGATCCGCCTTGGCGAATATCCTGCACTCAATGATATCCAGCACCTGCGAGACCTGATTGCAGAAATACGCCCACACCGCCCGCACGACATCACCAGGGCCACCGACAATTTACGCGCCCTGTGCTTCGTACTGCAAAGTAATCCGGCATGGCGCAAGTCGCTACGCTGTTATCTGGTACAGGTTTTGACCACGCGCAAACTGGTGCATTTATTTACCGATGTGGGTATCACCCAGAATATTGGTTTCTGGTCGGCGGCGAGACAGAGATTTTTGAATAAATTTTTGCCGCCTCTGATGAATGATGACTACATCAAGGATGTGTTTGGCCAGCTGTTTGATAAAAAAACTGACCATATCTGGATCAATGGCGTGACAGACCTGACCTGGATGGATTTGCTCAAGGCCATAGGCTTTCGTTCACCTGCCCCACGCACCACCTATGCAGCGCTGACCTGTGAAATCCTGAGTGCGGTACAGGTGCTGTCTTACCGCATCACCAATATCGGCCTGGAAGCTGAACTGGTGCGCAATTATCCTGATATAGAAAAATTCGAGTCTCCCTTCTTGCGCCAGAATGATGCCATCAATGACTATGTCATTTGCTATAGCAAATGGCTGGCAGACAAACGCCAGGAACGTGAAGATAGCAAACATATCGAAGTTCTGCTGACCCAGTGCGAAGACATTACCAACCGCATACGCAAGACCGCAGCCCTGCAGGGTGTGTCCATCAGCCTGACCCGTTTGCTGTTGCAACTGATACAAAGCATAGCGCGGCTGCGCCAGTTGCTCGACATGCTCGACAGTCGCAGCACTGAACATGCCGCTGCCATCGGCACCACGCTATTCAAGGAATTGTCTATTGCAGAAAACCAGCGCCATAGCCTGCGCAATCTGATGCAAAGCAATACTGAACTTTTGTCCCTGCAAGTGACAGAAAGAGCCGGAAAAAGTGGCGAGCACTATGTGACCAATAACCGTGCAGAATGGCTGGATATGTTGCGCTCAGCCCTGGGGGCTGGCTTCATCGTCGGCTTCATGGCGCTCATCAAAATCTTGTTTGGCACCCTGGCGCTGGCACCGTTTGGTTATGCGGTGCTATACAGCCTGAACTATTCAGGCGGCTTCATGCTGGTGCATGTACTGCACTTCACCATTGCCACCAAACAACCGGCCATGACGGCAGCCTTGCTGGCGCGCGCGATTGACGGTGGCAAACAAAAACTCGATGAACTGGCAGAACTCATCGTACTGGTGCTGCGCTCACAATTCATCGCCATCGTCGGCAATATAGGGCTGGCCATCCCAACGGCTTATGCCATTGCCTGGGCCTGGGTTTCTGTCACAGGCAAGCATCTGGTCTCGCCAGAAAAAGCCCAGCACTTGCTGCACGACATAGATCCCTTTGGCAGTCTGGCCTTGCCGCATGCAGCCATTGCCGGTGTCTACCTGTTCTTGTCGGGCCTGATTTCTGGCTACTACGATAACAAGGCCAGTTATTCCAATATCCCTGAGCGCCTGCGCCAGCTAGGCTGGTTGAAAAGCCTGCTGGGAGAGCCGCGTCTCTTGCGCGTCACTACTTACATAGGCGACAACCTGGGTGCACTGGCAGGCAATTTCTTCTTTGGCATCATGCTGGGCAGCATAGGCCAGTTGGGCAGTTTCTTTGGCTTGCCCATTGATATACGCCACATCACTTTTTCCAGCGCTAACTTTGCCTTTGCCCTGGTTGGCCTTGATCACAATATGAGCTGGCAACTGGCTGCGTATTCCCTGTTTGGCATCATGGCCATAGGCATGGTGAACCTGGGTGTCAGTTTCAGTCTGGCCATGCTGGTGGCCTTGCGTTCACGCCGCATCAGCTTTGGCCAGGGTGGATTACTGACTGTCCTGTTGTGGACACGTTTCAAGGAAAATCCACGCGACTATTTTCTGCCCGGAAATGAAGAGAAAATAGAGGAAAAAAAAGACGCGAACTGATTTTTTTCATTACCATGCGCCAGTCAACCGAAAGGCTGGCGCAACGTTATTGCCAGATGAACTTACCAGATTCTCCATTTGCCTGAGGTATTCCATGAAGCTTTTGCCAGCCCTGCTTGCCAGTATGATAGCCATGCTCATGACGCCCGCCGTCAGCGCACATGAGTATGAGGCCCTGATGAAGGCCAAGAAATATGCGGAAGCAGAAAAAGCAGCGAATGCCAAATTGAGCACCGATGCCAATAATGCAGGCGCTTTGCAGGTAAAAGCCGAATTGATACTGGTGGAAGGCAAGACCGACAAGCTCGATGATGCCGCAAAGTATGCCGAGCAATGCATTAGCGCCCATCCGCAACTATCTGAATGCCATGAGACGCTGGGCAATGTCCTGGGTACCAAGGCCACTGCCGGCAGCATGTTTGCAGCAATGTCGTATGCTGGGAAAATCCGCGATGCCTATCTCAAGGCAGTGGAGCTGGACCCCAAGAATTTCAGTGCACGCAGCTCTTTGCTGCAATTCTATTTGCTGGCACCTGCCATTGCTGGTGGCGGCAAAAGCAAGGCGCAAAACCTGGTCATAGAAACCGCCAAGATAAATAGTGCGGCTGGCAATTTATTGCAGGCGAATATAGATTTGAAAGATGAAAAATTTGCCAATGCAGAAACCTCGGCCCTGTCTGCCATTCCTGGCGATATTGAAAGCCTGAGCAGGTTGCAGCGTGGTGTCTTATTTAACATCGGCGCCTCGTATGTTCAGCAAAAGAAATTTGCCGATGCCGAGCGCATGTTTGGTGAATTGCAACAACGTTATCCTGATAAATACCAGGGTGCGTTTGGCATGGGCCGCTCTTTACAGGAACAGGGAAAGCACAAGGAAGCATACAGCTGGTTTGAAAAAGCCCAGACGCTGGAATCCAATGCTGCCATCTATTACAGGCTGGCGCAATGCCTGCAAGCCATGAGCGACAAACCCAAGGCGATTTCCTATTTTGAGAAGGCACTTTCCTACAAGCCATCCCTGAATAAAAAAATGCGTGCAGATGCTGAAGATCAGTTAAAAGCATTGAAAGCCTGAGCTAGACGGGCCATGTTGCAAATTGAATGAAGGTATTTGACGCAAGTCAATGAAAGCAGTAAAGCCAGTACTGCACTGGCTTGCTAGTGGCTAGAGCGGCGTACAATTCTCTATCATTTGCCTCTCCCCTGCCCGTCATGAAAACCGCCACTGTCTCAAAACGCTTTATCCCGCATAGCCTGCTGGAAGACGTGCTGGCGATCATCACTGGCACTTTGCTGGTTTCACTCGGGGTCGCCCTGTTTAACCAGGCTGGCTTGCTGACAGGCGGCACCGCCGGTCTGGCATTCTTGCTGCATTACTCGACTGGTTGGTCATTTGGCATGGTGTTCTTTTTGATCAATCTGCCATTTTACTGGCTGGCCTGGAAACGAATGGGCTGGCGCTTCACCCTCAAAACGTTTTGCGCCGTAGCGCTGGTTTCACTTTTCTCCAGCCTGCACCCCAAGTTACTGCATTTAACCAGCATGACAGCCGTCACCCCTTTCTATGTCGCACTGACTGGTGGCCTGATGATGGGCGTAGGCTTCATCGTTTTATTCCGCCATCAGGCCAGCCTGGGTGGCATCAATATCCTGGCCCTGTACATGCAAGAAAAACGCGGCATACGGGCGGGAAAATTACAAATGGGTGTCGATTTCATCATCGTGCTGGCTTCGCTGGCCGTTGTCACACCGATGGCCTTGCTGGCATCGGTACTAGGTGCTTTCGCCCTGAACCTGGCGATCAGTCTGAACCACAGGCCAGGGCGCTATATGGCAATGTGAAGTTTGATAATATAGAGTTTTTTAATCAGCCCAGCGCAGCACGGTACTGTGTTGGCGACATCTGCAAACGTTTTTGAAATACCCTGCGCAACTGGTCATCACTGCCAAAGCCACAGCGCGCTGCAATTGTTTTCACTGGTAGTGTTTGCTCAGACATATCTGCCAGCAATTGCCGGGCAAACTCGAGGCGAGCGCTCTCAATAAATTCGGTCGTACTGACGCCTACTTCATGCTGGAACAAACGGGTAAAATTGCGCAAGCTCATGCCTGCCATCTTGGCCAGTTGCGATACTGGCAGGCGTTGATGCAGATTGGATAATATCCACTGCTGCAATTCACGGATATTGGTTTGTGCCGTTTTCTGACTCATCAGATGCGTGCTGAATTGTGATTGCCCTCCTGGGCGTTTCAGGTAAACCACCATGTCACTGGCGACTTCGAGCGCCAGTTCATGACCACAGTCATCTTCCACAAAGGCGAGCGCCAGATCAATGCCAGCTGTCACTCCAGCAGATGTCCACAGGTTGCCGCTGCGGATAAAAATCGCATCCGCATCTACCTGCACGGCAGCAAAGTCATCTTGCAATTGCTGGGCGACACTCCAGTGCGTAGTCGCATGTTTGCCATCAAGCAAACCAGTGCGGGCCAGGAAAAAGGCCCCAGAACATAGCGCCGCCAGACGCTTGATTCTGGGTGCCACATGAGCAACCCAATCGATAATGGCCTGATTGTCTTCCAGCGCCTGTTGTATATGCCGCGAACCAACAATGATGGCATCGTCTGGCAAAGCCAGGGTATTGATGACCTTGCTGGCTTCCAGGCACATCAGGGTATCTGAACGTACCGGGCCCAGATGCGCCGCTGCAATCTTTACATCATAGGCGGCAGGTTTGCCCTGGCGCTGTAAATGGATATTGGCATATTCAAATACCGACATCGGACCTATCGCTTCCAGCGCCTTGAAGCCGGGGTAAACCACGATATCTACAGTGCGCGCCAATATTGGTCGTTTGACTATGTCCGACTTCGCTGCTTTATTCGACTTCATTCTCGGCCCTCGCTCAATAAATATCTATGCAGCCTTCATCATAATCGAAACAGCACCACCCGTCTTTTCAAGCCATTCTTAACGCAATATAGGCCATACATGCAAAAAGATTACAGAGCCATTGCGCTTTAAAGCACAATCAGCAAACTCATTTTAGTGTCAGACCAAGACCCACCATTTAAAGGACAGCCATGAAAACCAAAGCCGCCATCGCCTGGAAAGCCGGAGCACCACTGACGATAGAAGAAGTTGAGCTGCAAGGCCCGCAAGCTGGCGAAGTGCTGATTGAAGTCAAGGCTACCGGCATTTGCCACACCGACTATTACACTCTCTCTGGCGCTGACCCTGAAGGTCTGTTCCCGGCCATCCTCGGCCATGAAGGTGCAGGCGTCATCGTCGATACCGGCCCGGGCGTGACCAGCGTGCGCAAGGGTGATCATGTGATCCCGCTGTACACGCCAGAATGCCGCCAGTGTAAATTCTGCCTGTCCCGCAAAACCAATCTCTGCCAGGCTATACGCTCTACCCAGGGCCGTGGCCTGATGCCGGATGCGACCTCGCGTTTCTCGCTGGATGGAAAACCGCTATTCCATTACATGGGTACATCGACTTTTTCCAACTACATCGTGGTGCCAGAAATCGCCGTCGCCAAGGTGCGTGAAGACGCGCCCTTCGACAAGATTTGCTATATCGGTTGCGGCGTCACTACTGGCGTTGGTGCCGTGGTTTTCACGGCCAAGGTTGAAGCTGGTGCCAACGTCGTGGTGTTTGGCCTCGGCGGCATAGGCCTCAATGTCATCCAGGCTGCCAAGATGGTGGGGGCAGACAAAATCATAGGCGTGGACCTGAACCCTGCCCGTGAAAGCATGGCACGCCAGTTTGGCATGACGCATTTCATCAACCCGAACGAAGTAGAAAACGTGGTTGACCATATCATCCAGTTAACAGATGGTGGTGCTGATTATTCCTTTGAATGCATAGGTAATACCAAGGTCATGCGTCAGGCGCTGGAATGCTGCCACAAGGGCTGGGGCAAATCCATCATCATCGGCGTGGCTGAGGCAGGTGCAGAAATCTCTACCCGCCCCTTCCAGCTGGTCACTGGGCGCGAATGGAAAGGCTCTGCCTTTGGCGGCGCACGTGGCCGCACTGACGTGCCCAAGATTGTCGACTGGTATATGGAAGGCAAACTCAATATCGATGACCTGATCACGCATCGCTTACCGCTGGAACGCATCAATGAAGGCTTTGATCTCATGAAGAGTGGTGAATCAATACGTTCAGTGGTGTTGTTCTGATGACGCAGCATAATTCCAGCAATACTGCCGCAGACGACACAGAAGAAATCACATTGCTAAGCCAGCACGCCTGCCATGGCGGCGTGCAACGCTTTTATCAGCATGAGTCTACTGAGATAGGCTTGCCCATGCGGTTTTCAGTCTACCTGCCACCCCAAGCCATGGCAGGTGAGACTTGTCCAGCCATTATTTACCTGGCTGGCCTGACCTGCACTGAAGAAACCTTCATGATCAAGGCTGGCGCACAAGCCATTGCCGCATGCGAAGGCATTATCCTCATCACACCAGACACCAGCCCGCGCAATGCCAAAATCCCTGGCGACAGCGACGCCTGGGATTTTGGCGTGGCCGCAGGCTTTTACCTGGATGCAACGCAAGCCCCCTGGAACAAGCACTACCGCATGCACAGCTATATCGTCGCTGAGCTACTACCCATGCTGCTGGCCAGCCTGCCCATGGACAAGTCACGCGTCGGCATCATGGGGCATTCGATGGGTGGACATGGTGCCCTAGTACTGGCCTTGCGCCATCCAGAGCTGTTCAGCAGCGTATCAGCCTTCGCACCGATAGCCGCACCCAGCCAGTGCCCCTGGGGACAAAAAGCCTTCACCGGCTATCTGGGTACTGATGAAAGTGCCTGGGCCGATTATGACGCCACAGCACTGATGCAAAAGCAGAGCCAGCCGCCCTTCCCCAAAGGCATCTTGATCGACCAGGGATTTGCCGACAAATTTTTGGTAGAACAACTACACCCTGAAGCTTTCAAGACTGCCTGCACCAGCGTACAACAGCCGCTGACCCTGCGCTACCATGAGGGTTATGACCACGGTTACTACTTCATCAACACCTTCATTGAAGATCATTTGCTGCACCACAAACAGCAATTAAGCTCCTGATACTTGCATCCCCGCAGCAAATACTGCTTGTTCCAGACGCACCAAACTGGAACAAGCACTCTATTTCTGTGCGTTTCTAGTTTAACCGTCATCTTTATTGTGTAAAATCGAGCGACTTCGTCGCGCATTTTTGCGCCTACTTCAGAACGACATAACCAGAAAGCAAGAGATGAGTAAAGTAGTCATCAGCGGCACCGGCCTGTATACGCCATCCCAGTCCATTTCCAATGAAGAACTGATCGCCAGTTTCAATGCTTATGTCCAGCAACACAATGCGCAAAACGCCGCCGCCATCGCCAGTGGTGAAGTAGTCGCACTGGAAGAATCCAGTGTCGCCTTCATAGAAAAAGCCTCTGGCATCAAATCCCGCTTTGTCATGAACAAAGAAGGAGTGCTCAACATCAACCGCATGGTGCCACGCCTGCCAGAGCGCAGCGATGAAGAACCATCCATCATGTGTGAAATGGCAGTCGCTGCCGCCAACCAGGCACTGGAACGCGCAGGCCGCAGCGCTGCCGATATCGACGCTGTCATTTGCGCAGCCAGCAATATGCAACGCGGTTACCCTGCCATGGCGGTGGAAATCCAGAATGCGCTGGGCATAGATGGCTATGGTTACGACATCAACGTCGCCTGCTCTTCTGCCACCTTTGGCATACAGGCCGCCGTCACTGCCATCCAAAGCGGCCAGGCACGTGCGGTACTGGTCGTCAATCCAGAGATCACCAGCGGCCACCTGAACTGGCGCGACCGTGACAGCCACTTCATTTTTGGTGATGCCTGCACTGCCATCATCATAGAACGTGCCGACCTGGCGACATCGAAACACCAGTTTGAAATCGTTGGCTTGAAACTGAAGACGCAATTCTCCAACAACATCCGCAATAACTTTGGTTTTTTGAACCGCGCCGATGAAAGCGGCATAGGCAAGCCAGACAAACTGTTCCGCCAGCAAGGCCGCAAAGTGTTCAAGGACGTCTGCCCCATGGCAGCTGCCGTCATCACCTCCACCGTAATGGCAGCCGACATTGCCATCCCTGATGTCAAACGCTACTGGCTGCACCAGGCCAACCTGAACATGAATTTACTGATCGCCCGCATGATATTGGGCCGTGATGCTTCGCCAGAAGAATCACCGACCATTCTGGACACCTACGCCAACACCTCATCGGCGGGCTCCATCATCGCCTTCCACAAATACCAGGATGACCTCGAAGCAGGCAATGTAGGCGTGATCTGCTCATTTGGTGCAGGTTATTCGATAGGCTGCGTGGTAGTTAAAAAGCTGGCCTGCCCCCCCCCGCTTGAATAGCAAAAAGGCCGCAAGTGCGGCCTTTCGTTTGCTTGCCTGCTCCAGACAGGCAAAACTGAACTCTGAGATATTACAAACTTAAATTACATACCCAGAGACTTCAGTAATTCGGAGTTTTCGTCATCATCAGGCGCGGCGGGAGCAGAGGACTTTTGTTCCGAAGCCTGCTCAAAGTCCAGCAAAGCATCAGGATCAGCCACTTCATGCGTATCAAAGTCATGCAGTTTGATGAACTCTGTCCTGTCTATCGCCAGTTCCAGATAGAAAATATTGTTTTTCTCAGTGAAGAATGAAACCCTGCGCAGTTCCGGCCTGTCCAGCGGCGTATCCACACTCAACATGACCTGCTTGGTCAGCACCAACATCTTCGGCTGGTTCTGCGTGATATTGGTCTGCAGTTCGCGACGCACCTTGCCTGTAAAGTCACCCACGATCTGGTTCATCAACTCACCCAGGATATTCGCCACCTCATCCGAGGTAAACGAAGACGCCAGCTCAGACTTGGGCATGCCCATGTTAAGCATGTATTTCTCGTAAATTTCCAGCGCCGTATCACCATCAAAATTCAGCACTACCAGCCCGGAAAAGCCACCGTCAAACAGCACAAAACAACCGATGTCCGGCTTCAAGCCTATCTTCGTGATGCGCTGCACCATGGCAGAATAATGCACCTTGCTATTCGTGGCGACATTCAACACCCGTATTACCGAGTTACACAAACTCGTCAACAAATCTTCTGTACCGTACACTACACCGTTTTCTTCCGAGGCCATGACCAACTCCTGAATTTATTGCATGAAAATCAATCCACCCGCCCACTGAAAGCAGCAACACTGCCACTTACCCAACACCCTGATCAGATGGAGACACCGCATCACCGCACCCATCTACAGCAGCAGCGACAATACGAAACAACGCTAAAGACCGCACACCCGCGCACGGGTAACAAATGAAGTCTACTCTAATATTGAAAGAATACTGAAGCCCTAGCCCCCCGTCTACATGTTTCATGCAATGGGGATGATTTGAGGGTGTTCGGGCGGAAAAGGATTTGAAGAGGTGTTGCTAATTTGCAAGCAGATGAAAAAGCTAGCTTACACACAACTCAGCATTTTGAGTAGAAAAGTAAAAGGCCGCATGTAGCGGCCTTTTCATTTGGTGCATCTTTCAGCTTGTTAGCGTTCAGAGCACATATCCCAATCTGATAATGCTTGAACAATAGTGTGAACTTAATGCAAAGTCAATGCATTGACAAAAATACATGTAGAGAAGGGTATGCTTTGGGAAATGCGATATCGGTTGGCCCTTGATTTGGGTGCATCCTCACTTGGAGGGGCCATGTTACCTCAGATTTGGATATGTACCGTGACCAAGCCACAACAAGATTAAATCCTAGTCCAGCCGTCCATCACCCCCGGCTCACACCCAACCACCAGTCGCGCTGCCGACTCAGAAAAATCCTCTTCCGGTTTATAAATAACCAGCACCACCAAATCCACCAGCACATGCAGCAGTATCGATAGCCATAGGCTATTCGTGAGTATGGTCAGCAGGCCGAAAAGCAGGCCGCCTATGGTGGTGCGGATGATGCCGCTGATGCCCTGGTAGTAGTGGCATATGCCGAACACCAGGGCGCTGATTATAAGTGCAACGTTCAGGTCTACATGCCAGTTGGCATGTGATTGGCCTTGGATGAATTGCAGCAGGAGGCCGCGGAAGAAAATTTCTTCGCAGATGCCTGCGGTGAGGCTGAGTAGTATCCACCAGCGGCGTTCCTGTTTTGAAACGGGGAACAGGAAATAGTAGTTGCGTAGCTCTTTCCAATAGCTGAGGCGGGCCTGGGGTTTGATGATGCAATGTGCTGCGGGCATGAATGCAAGAAAGAAATAGATGACCAGGACGGTGATTGCCACGCCCGCGGCCAGCTGGCTATTGTTCAGCCATGCCATGTCATTCTTTGCGCCTGCGGCAATGAATAACTGCGGTGGATGGATGAGCAGGCCTGCTGTGAAGGCATATGCCCACCAGGTCGCAATGCCGCGCTTGTAAGTGGACAGGCGGGCAGCGCTGCTGGTGTGGGCTTGCAAGCGGGCTGTCTTGCGCTGGTCTTCCGTCAGGGTCAGGCAGATCACGATGGCGATGAAGATGGCTTGAAGCGTGACCGGCAATAAATCCATTAAAGCGGGCATGGCATATTCCTTATCAAAGGCATTGTTGAAACCAAAATGCAAATGCGAATTCACTTTTACATATTTTATGATTATTGTCTATACTATGCGTATGAACCCAGAAAATTTATCTCATGCCTCTCATGCCCCTGTACAGGAAAGAAGCCGTTCTACTGCCTTGCGCCTGTTGAGTGCCACTATCGCCTTGCTAGATGAGTCTGGCCTGGAGGGGGCGCTGATACCGCGCATTGCTGAGCAAGCCGGGGTGGCTCCTGCCAGTGTGTACCGCCGCTTTGCAGACAAGAATGCCTTATTGCGGGCGGCATTTCTGCACGCCTTGAAGGAGAGTAATGCTTCCAGCAGTGCAACATTGAGCAGCCATTTGCGGGGTGACACGCTTGCAGCAAGCGTGAAGAAATTGATAGACATGCTGTTTGATCAGTACCAGCAGCACCCGCATTTTTTGCGGGCGCTGTCGCAGTTCATTGATGCGGATACTGACAGGGCATTTGTCGGCGAGGCGCGCGCCATCATCCGGGCGAATATCGATTTGATTGTGGATCTATTGCTGCCGCATAGAAGTGAAATCAGGCATGCGGCACCAGCGCTGGCCTTGCGCTTTCTGGTGCTGAATGCGACCTGTTCGATAGAGGCTTATTCGCTGGACCCCAACTCCATGTGGCATGTAGAACCCTGCCTGAGCAGGGCTGACATGACGGCGCAATTGGTGCATGGGTTTGTGAGCCATCTGGCCTGACGCTCATGTACAGACTCAATTTTTCCCGTCCCTCACATGCCTAATTGCGCCAGGATTTTCTGGGCAGTTTCTATCCGTGCCTTGCCGGGAAAATTCTTGTTGGCGAGGATGACTATGCCCATTTTCTTGTGCGGTACAAAGGCGATGTAGGCACCAAAGCCGCTGGTGGCGCCGGTTTTGTGGATGAAGACATTGGCCCCTGCTGCCATGGGTGGGGTAATTTCTTGAACGGGGGTGGCTTCGAAAACCATGCGTTCAGAAGAGCCTTCAAACAATGCTGCCATCTCTGCAGGATAAGGGTACAACTCCCATATCAGGCTTTGGGTCATGCCCCCGGCTTTGAAGTAACCAGTGTGGGTGTTTTTCAAGGCTTGCGCAAACTCCGGGGCCAGTTTCATTTCGCCTAGGTTGGCCTTGATAAATTGAACCAGATCACTGGCGGTAGTCCTGACGCCATAGGCTTCGACGGAAAGCACATCGTCGCGCATGCGAACTGGGGTGTCGTCTTTTTTATAGCCCTGTGCATAATCTGCGCGCTTGTTGTCTGGCACGACGAGGTAACTGCTGTTCATGCCAAATGCAGGAAAGATTTGTTCTTGCATGATATTGACCGCGGGCTGTTGCAAGCTTTGGGCGGCGATGACGCCGAGCAGACCTATGCTGATGTTGCTATAGGTTCTGTGCGTGCCCTGCACATTTGCTGGCTTCCAGCTTTTCAAGTATGTCATCAGTTGCTCATCGTTCTTGACTGCCTCTGGCACCTGCAATGGCAAGCCACCTGTGGTGTGGGTAGCCAGGCTCAGCAGAGTGGTATCTCCAAAGCTGCTGCCTTTAAGGCTGACGAGGTGGTCTGATACTTTGTCATTGAGTGCCAGTTTTCCTCTTTGCTGCGCCAGCGTTGCCATGGTTGCGGTAAAGGTTTTGCTGATAGATCCTATTTCAAACAGGGTGGCATCATTGACTGGTGCATTGTCTGCCCTGGATGCGAGGCCATAGTTGAAGACATATTGCTGGCCATTGACATAGATGCCGACGGCCATGCCGGGGATGGCGTAGGTATCTTTAACAGGGAGAACGGCTGCATCCACGGTGCGTTTGATGCTGTCGATTTCTGCACTCATAGCCGATAGGCTAAACATGGTGCAAGAAAAAAATATGCTAGTGCGCAGAGCTTGCAATACTGATGATTTCATTTGGCAGTCCTTAATAATTCATTACTCGTGGTTGTTGGGTTGTGTTGATGGCTTGCCGTGCGGCCTTCCATTGGTCTGGACTACAACTTCAGTTCCCATACCAGGCGCCAGGTGCGCGCTGTTTGTTGCTGGCCGGCTTCTGTCCAGCGTGAACTCTCGTCGGTATAGCTACCGTATTCGACTTTGTCTTGTTGCAGGACGTTAGCGATGGAAAATCGTAGCTGGCTTTGCTTGCTTTGTTTCCAGGACAGGTAGATGTCAAGGTGGCGTCTGGGGTTGCTGTGTCCGGTAAGGTAGGCAGATTCACGCAAGCTGTCCGCAGCCTGGTAGTTGTAGTCTGCACCTATGCGCCAGGCTGGCTGTAACTGGTAATCGGCACCAACGTTGATCAGTAAACCGGTTTGATGTGCCAGGTGATTATCGGGACCTGGCACTTGCTCTACGGTAGACCAGTTACGGTTGAGGTTGCCATGTATTTCTATGGCGGGCATCTCAATGGCCAGCTTGCTTCCCAACTCTTGCAGATTGGCCTTGGCTTCAATTTCCAGGCCGACTATTCTGGCGCGACCATTATTGGAAAGGCTCGCTACCCAGCTTTTACCGTTCTGTTGGAGTTGCTCCAGCATGACATCATCGATGCGCCGCCAGTAGGCATTGGCGCTGATGACGCTGCCTTCTGTCAGGTAGTGTTCGTAGGCCAGCTCCAGGCCCCAGGCGCGTTCTGGCCGCAAGTTGGGATTGCCCTGAAAATCTGCATTCAGCGGAGTGTTGTTATTGTCGATGCGAAATCGGCGCGGCACCAGATTGGCGACCGTAGGCAGCTTGAAGCTGCGGTTGAGGGCCATGCGCCATTGTCTTTGTGCATCGAGCTTCCAGACGCTCTGCAGGATGGGGCTGAGCATGTTTGATTTATTCTGGAAGTCGAAAGCACCAGCCTCTTTGCTATTGCTGTTGATGCGCTCCATGCGCAAACCCAGGTAGGCTGACCAGGCACTGTTGATGGTCCATTCGTCTTGTATGTAGACCGCCAGTTTTTGCAAGCTGGCCTGATAGGCATGGGTATCGCTGGGTGTGGGGCCAGATGAGGTGAAAAATTCTAGTTCATCGCGGTTTTCATGCCGCAATGCGCGGCTGGCTTCCCAGCCCAGGCTGAGTACATGCGACTCTGAATATGGGGCCAGATATTTTCCATTGAAGCGGTATTCACTTTCATCAGCGTCACCAGTGACATAGCGGTGTACCGCCAGTGCTCCGGTCTTGTCTTTGCCCCAGAACTGGAATTTGGCAGAGCGGTCGAAGCTGTTCCAGCCAAAATTCATATTCAGCTTGGCACTGTCGGCCAGACGGCGCTCCCAACTGATATCGTTGCGTGAGGTGAGTATATGGGCAGCCCAGATGCTGTGGTTGTCAGGGAATTCTGTGCTGGCATACGGACCAGGGTTTTCTTTTTCATGTTTGGCTTGCTCCAGCCTGGTCAGGTTGAGATTGCCTTGCCAGTTGATGCTGTCTTGCGCATCGATTTTCCAGTTCAGACGTGGTGACAGGCTGGCGACGTCGCGACGATTTTGCTGGCTTTGCTGTAGCAATCTGTCGGTTTGCACTTGCCATGCAGTATTTGTGTTAGCTCGTGTCGAATAACTCTCGTTCTGGATCGCATTGATTTCCGTGCTATTGCTTTCCAGGGTACCTGCCAGGACATAGGAAATGTCGGCCTGTGTGCCGGGCAATTGATCACCCATACTCCAGGACAAATTGCCGGACAGACGGCCATCTTGCATGCTGGCATTAGATTTCATTTCAGACCCCTGCTTGCTGCTTTTTTTCTTGAGGATGATGTTGATGGTCCCGGCTATGCTTTGGGCGCTGACATCGGCACCGGCAACGCGCATGACCTCTATGCTTTCTATCAAGTCCGGCGCTATGCTGTCTATGCTGAAGCCGACTGGTGTTGCCTGACCATTGAGCAAGATCTGGGTATAGCCATTGCCGAGACCACGCATGCGTATCTCGGCGCCCCTGCCCTTGTTTTCTGTAACACTGATGCCAGGCAGGCGCTTGAGGACTTCACTGACATTGGTGTCACCGTATTTTTCTATGTCTTCATGGCCATACACGACGCGCATGCTTACATCGTCCTGTCTGTCGCGGTTGGGTTGGCTTTTGGCGCTGATTTCCACCTGTTGCGGGGTTTGCTGTGCCGTCGCTGCCTTGCTGGCGAATAGCGTCAGTATGCTCAAAGCAATGGTGGACAGACGTGTCGAGGTCTGCTGAAAAAGCATGATGTTTTCTTTCTTCTGATTTGAAAAGGCGTGAGCAGTCCCTGCGCCATTATTGGCGCAAGGCTGTCATGCGTGGAAAATTTGGTTTAGCTTTGTGTTGCTGCTTCCAGCGCGTTACGTATCTGCACAATATCGTCAGTGCGCACATCGCTGTTTTTTGCATTCAGCAAGACCATGATGACGGGCTTGCCTGCAATAATGGTTCGCATGGTCAGGCAACGGCCCGCGATTTTGGAGTAGCCAGTTTTAGAGAGGCTGATATCCCACTCCTTGTTGCCAGTCAGGTCGTTCGTGCTTTGGTATTCGTAGGTTTTGTCAGCGACGGTATATTGTCCTTCACTACGGCTGGTCAGCTTGCGCAGTTCAGGATAAGCGACGGTGGCCTTTACCAGGCGCGCCACATCCCTGGCACTGGAACGGTTGTTTTCCGAGATGCCAGCGGCTTCTTCCAGGTGGGTAGCCTGCAAACCCAGGCTGGCAGTTTTATTCTGTAAGGCAGTGATAAAGGCTTGCTTGCCACCGGGGTAGCTCCTGGCCATGGCCCTGGCAGCAGCATTGCTGGAAGGGATAAGCATCAGTTCCAACAATGTCTGGCGCGGCAAGGCCATGCCCGGCTGGAGTTTGACCTGGGTGTTTTGCCAGCCTATCAAATCTTCTTTGGTAAAGGTGATGCGCTCGCTCATATCCAGTTTGGCATCCAGCATGACCATGGCTGTCACCAGCTTGCTTATTGAGGCTATTGGTACGATGGTGTCGGCATTTTTTTCCAGCAAGACTTTGCCACTTTGCTCATCCATGACCAGTACATGGCCCGAGCTGGTTTTGACGTAGGCACTCAGGTGAACCGGCGTTTCTGATTTTTTGTTAGCAATTGGCAAGGATGGCTCTGGTGCAGCACTAACCTGGGTCTGCAATACCAGCAACAGGGCGGCGGCAATGCCGAGGACGGGCGCGGCCATTTTCCAGTGCCAGGGCTGAACGTCGGGGCGAACCAGACGTTTGATGCGTGATAACAAATCACCGCCGCTGGCTGCCAGGGCGGCCTGTGGCATGCCAGCAATCTGCAGCTTATCCAGCACTTGCAGGGCGCGTGCCAGCGGGCGTGCCTGCCCCATCATGGTCGCTGCCATGTCGTCGGCAATCAGCTCTCTTTCAGCATCAATACGCTTGGATATCCACCACACTGCGGGATGGTAAAACAGCATTGACAGGACCAGGTTTTGCAAGAGGTTGACGGCATAGTCCCAGCGTTTGATGTGGGCCAGTTCATGTGCCAGCAAGGCTTCCAGCATATCGGGTGACATGCCGGTCAGCAAAGAAGCAGGCATGACGACCACGGGCTTGAGGCAGCCATAGGTGACCGGGCTTATCAGGTCTTTCTGGAACTTCAACGTCACCTGGCGACGAATGGCAAGCTGGTAAGCCAGTTGATTGGTGCGTGCCTGCCATTGCTGCATCAGGGCTGCAATATCATTGCCATTTTGGCCCAGCCGATAAACCCATAGCAGGCCCAGCGCCAGGCGCATCAGCATGAGTAGTACACCCATGCTCCAGACGCTGACCATCAGCGGCAGCCAGGCTTCTATCCGGGCTGCCAACATGCTTTGTTTGACCCAGACCAGGTCCAGCGAGACATTGGCCTTGCCAGCCAGTTGTATCGCGGTCTCCAGGCTGATGGTTTGTGGATCTTGCCATTGCTGCAGCACACCCAGCGCTGGCCACAACAGGCACATAAGCATGGCCAAACAAGCCAGCATATAGCGCAATTGCGGACGGGCATTGCGGGTCAGGGCCAGCAGAATAGCGCAGACACTGGCGATCAGCGCGCCTTGCCAGACAAAGTGCAACAGGGGCCAGCCCAGTAGTTCAGTGAGCGTATATTCTGTAAATGTAGCTGGTGTCATGATTTTTTCTCGTCCTGCAGAATTTGTTCGATTTCATCACGTTCCTTGTCGGTGACATGGCCGCCGCGCAAGGCCGCCAGCACCATTGCCTTGCCTGAACCAGCAAAGACTTTTTGTATCATGTCCTTGAGCAAGTTGGTTTGCAGGGAATCCTGTTCTTGCGAAGGAGCATACACATGCGAGCGCTGGCTTTCATCGCGCGTCAGTATCCCCTTGCCATGCATGATTTGCAGATGGCGCAAGACCGTGGCATAGGCCAGGTCAGGACGTTCTTCCTGTATGGTTTCATGCAATTGCTTGGCACTCATGGGGCCATGCTGCCACAAGACCTTGAGCAGGTTCAGCTCAGAGGCAGTGGGCTTGGGGATAGAGGATTTTGCAACAGAAGAAGGCATACTCAGCATCCGATTTAAACAATGGATGCAGAATAAATGTTCTAGAAACTTTTGTCTAGAACTTTTTTTCTAGATTATCTACGTGCATAGCCGTATCGTCCTGGCCAGCGATACCGCATGGTCGTCGAAACCCATTCCCAGATACAGGCGATGCAATTGCTCATGCTCAAGCAAAACCCGCAAAAAGATCTTTTCCTGTTCTTGCAGGTGACGGCGTATCAAAGCGAGCACCAGTCGCCTGGCCCAGCCCTGCCCCTGGAAATCTGGATGAGTGCAAACGCCACTGATTTCCCGGTAGCCACCAGCACAATGACGCGCACCAGCCATGGCAAACAGATGCGGGCCATCGAAGACGCCAATGTAATCACCCAGTTGCAGGCTTCCTGCGCTGAAGGGACCAGGCTTGGTCAGGCTGACCAATTGCATGGCGGCGGGCGCTTGCAATGGCCCCAGGCGGATGGCGTTTAATGTCTGGTCAGCGGCGGGCATGCCAGCATTCCAGAGCATCTTTTGCAGATCGCACTCAGCATCAACTGCCCAGCCCTGTGGCAGACTGACTGTCTCCAAGCCATCGTAATACAGTTGCTCACCGGGTGCGACCAGCCCGGCCAGCGTGGCAAAATCAGGCCTGGCCTGGTCGGCAAACCCGACGAATGCAGGAAAACCAGCGGCATAGCGGCGCGCACTGGCATTGCCCACAGTGAATTGCGCATGCGGGCCCAGCAGGGTGTGCCATACAATATTGTCGAGCAAGTTTTCCATCTCCACCTTTTTTCAACTCTTTGCCAGCATTCTGTCTTCATGCCTGGGTGCTGGCCACAGACCTGCCGGACGTTTCAGCATGACAAGGACCATGGTCAGGCCCAGCAGCAACTGGCGCAAGACTTCAGGTTCTATCAACATGTGGCCGAACAATTGTTGCTGCACAGGTTGCACCAGATAGCGCAATACCTCGGGCAGTATGGCCAATAGTACCGCACCAAGAATCACGCCGGGGATATGCCCTATGCCACCCAGTATCACCATGGACAAGACCGTAATCGATTCATTCAGTGAAAACGATTCCGGTGAAACAAAACCTTGAAACACGGCAAACATGGCACCGGCCACACCACCAAAGGACGCCCCCATGGCAAAGGCCAGCAATTTGATATTGCGGGTATTGATACCCATGGCAATGGCTGCGGTCTCATCTTCACGGATGGCGACAAAGGCACGCCCCAGACGCGAGTCATGCAGGCGCACAGTCACGAAGATAATGCCAGCGCACAGGCTTAAAAAAAGAAAGTAGTAGGCATTCACGGATGGCATGGAAAAACCTGCAAAATGCACGGTCGCCTGCGAGCCTGGCTCTCCCCCCAGGGACACGCCAAAGATGCGTATGTGGTCTATCATGTTGATGCCCTTGGGGCCATCGGTGATATTGACAGGCGCATTCATGTTGACGATGAAGATGCGCACGATTTCACCAAAGCCCAGGGTGACGACGGCCAGGTAATCACCACGCAACTTGAGGGTCGGTGCGCCCAGCAGTGCCCCCAGTGCGGCGGCCAGCGCCGCAGCTAGCGGGACGATGATCCACACCGACAAATGTATGCCGTGCTGGGCAATCTCTGGCCCGTACAACCACAGCAAGGCCTGCCCCAGCATGGGGAAATTGTTGACCACAGATTCCAGCAAGACAGCGAATTGCGGTGAAGCCAGCAAGGCCGTCATATACGCGCCCATGGCATAGAAGGCGATATAACCCAGATCGAGCAAGCCAGCAAAACCGACGACAATATTCAAACCCAGCGCCAGCATGATGTAGAGCAAGGCAAAATCCATGATGCGTACCCAGGCATTGCCAAACTGCATGGCAACAAAGGGGAAAGCCAGCATCACGAAGATCAGTAGCGCCAGCAGGGGATATGCCTGGCGGGGGTTGGCTCGGGTATCAAAGTAATGGGACATGGGCCTTCCTGGCGGTTTAAGTGGGGATGATCTTAAGCATCCCTCACGCATGCCGCTACCACGATCTTGCTCAGATTCTTGCTCAAAGCATACTGCTGCGCTGGCGCGACTGCGTCGGTGTCATGCCAAACACGGAACGGAAGCTGGAAGTGAAGTGACTGTGATTGGCGAAGCCAGATGCATGGGCGATCTGCGTCAGGTCTGTGCATGCCACCTGCATGGCCCGCAGTGCCTGGGCCAGGCGCGTGCGTATCAGGTAGCGGTGTACCGGCAAGCCGACCTCTTCCCTGAATACCCTGGACAGGTGAAATGGCGTGGTATGCACATGGCGGGCCAGCTCATCGAGCGCCCATTCCTGATGTGGGTATAGCGAGAGCAGTTCTTTGACAGACTCGACTTGCTGGCGTCGGCGTGCCTGTGTCAGCTTTTGCCTGACACGCTCTTGCAGCCTGTTATCAACACATGCTGCCTGTACCGATGCCATCAGCATGGAAACGCTGATTTCTTGCACTGCCAGTTTATCGACGACAGGTGCCTGCAAATGCCGCCACAGCAATTCACGATTGAGTACACTGGCAGGCGGCAACAAGCAATGCGGCCTGAGTGCGGGTACATATAGCTGCTCTACTCCGGCAACTTCGGATAGTATTTGCATCAGTGCTTCTTTTGAGAAATCCAGTACCAGCGCCTCATCCCCTATGTCGCCAGGGAAAGTAATGCGATAGGGCTGGCCAACACCAAGAAAGATCGCATGATTCGCGTTCGCAATGACATGTTGTTTAGGACCGTCATGCTTGGCCAGCACACCGGCAATGGGTAGCAGGATCAAGTCGGCGGTTTCGCACTCCAGCTCTTTCGTATCCTCGGGCGCAGGTCTTGCCACGCCATGCCGGATGGATAGCAGCTCACTTTGAAAGAGGTTACGCAGCACCAAGGCCATAGTCAAAAAACCTAAAAAAACAAATTATTGCTCTATGAAAATATCGCAAGTCCTACAATAAGCCTGTTTAGCTTATCCCTATTTTTATGAATGAAAATTTTGATTTATAGGTTTTCACTGAACAAGCTATTGATAGAACAGTAGCGAATGGCGGAAACCTGGCTCATTCTTTTTTACTGCACTCACCTTGAGCTTGATCAACATGTCTGCCAGCTTATCTATGTAAAGCTGTATTACCTAACTATCGTTGACTGGCGCCATACATGACTACACCGATGACTACACCGGACTCTGCTGCAACTACCGGACTTAGCACGGCAACCTCAAGTGAGCGTCTGCTGGCAATCGGCCCCAATGAACTGCCTTCGGCCCAGCCACGCAAGGTCTGGGCCATCGCCTGGGCGGTATTGACCGAACCCATGCTCTTGCTATTGATCGCCTGCGGCAGTATTTACCTTGTGTTGGGGGATGTACATGAAGCGCTGGTGCTGCTGGCCTTCGTGTTTGTCATCATAGGCATCACTTTTTATCAGGAACACAAGACCGAGCGGGCGCTGGATGCCTTGCGTGACTTGTCCAGCCCACGTGCGCTGGTGATACGCGATGGCCAGCAGGTACGCATCGCTGGCCGTGAAGTGGTTCCTGGTGATGTGCTGGTACTGGCGGAGGGCGACAGGATTGCTGCAGATGCAATCTTATTGTCTTGCCTGAACATGACGGTGGATGAATCCCTGTTGACTGGCGAATCTGTCCCGGTCAGCAAAGCGGCACAGGAAAATTTGCCCGCCAGCATGGGCCAGGCTGGCGGTGAAGACACTCCCTTCGTCTTTTCTGGTAGCCTGGTGGTACAGGGCAAGGGACTGGCGCAGGTATTGGCAACTGGTGGCCAGACTGCGATAGGCAAGATAGGCAAGGCCCTGTCATCGGTGGATATAGAGCCGACCAGGGTACAGGTGGAAACCCGCAAGGTCGTCAAGTACGTAGCACTTTCCAGTATAGGCATGGCGGTACTGCTGGCAATATGGTACGGACTAAGTCGCCAGCTTTGGCTGGATGGGGTGCTGATAGGCCTGACCTTTGCCATGGCCCTGATACCGGAAGAATTGCCCGTGGTATTAACCTTGTTCCTGGGTATAGGTGCCTGGCGCATGGCCAGGCAACAGGTATTGACGCGACGTGTGCCTGCCATAGAAACGCTGGGGGCGACCACCGTCTTGTGTACCGACAAGACCGGCACGCTGACGCAAAACAAAATGGAGGTGGTGCAATTATTTGCAGGACAAAAAGTCATTGATTGCCAGCAGCCCAGATCTGACTTGCCAGAAGAATTTCATGAAGTGCTGGAGTTTGCCATTCTGGCCAGCCATCGGGAACCCTTTGATCCCATGGAAGTGGCCATCCAGAATGCCGGTAAACACATGCTGAGCAAGACTGAGCATTTGCACACAGGCTGGGGGCTGGTCGATGAATATCCGCTGTCAAAGGAATTGCTGGCCATGTCCAGGGTCTGGGCATCAGAAGACCGCGAACAGTATGTCATCGCCACCAAGGGAGCACCCGAGGCAGTCGCCGATCTTTGCCATTTGCCACCTGCTGAAGTCCAGGCTTTGCTGAAGCAAGTCAACCTGATGGCTGAAAAAGGTTTGCGTGTGTTGGGTGTTGCCAAGGCAAAGTTCAAGGCTGTTAATGCGCCTATACGCTTGGAAAACACAGAAGACGCTGATCTGCCTGAGATTCAGCATGATTTTGACTTTGAACTGGTCGGTCTGATTGCCATGGCAGACCCGATACGTGCCGGTGTGCCAGAAGCCATCCATGAATGCCAGACCGCAGGAATACGGGTAGTGATGATTACTGGCGATTATCCGGCAACCGCCAAGAATATCGCCGCACAATGTGGTTTGCCAGTGGCAGGTGGCGTCATCACAGGCGCTGAGCTCGATGACATGGACGAAGCAGAATTACAGCGGCGCATTGCCGACGTGGCGATTTTTTGCCGCGTTGCACCGGAACAAAAACTGCGCCTGGTGAATGCCCTGAAAACGGCAGGAGAAATCGTCGCCATGACAGGCGATGGCGTGAATGATGCGCCCGCACTCAAGGCCGCAAATATAGGAATAGCCATGGGCAAGCGCGGCACGGATGTGGCGCGTGAGTCGGCAGCACTGGTGTTGCTGGATGATGAGTTTTCATCCATCGTGACAGCAGTCAAATCAGGTCGCAGGATCTTTGATAATCTGAGAAAAACCATTTGCTTTATCGTTGCGGTCCACATCCCGGTCATCGGCATGTCAGTCATCCCCGTCATGCTGGGCTGGCCAGTGATGCTGATGCCTGTGCATATTTTGTTTTTGCAGCTCATTATCGACCCTACCTGTTCGCTGGTATTTGAAGCTGAAGCCGAGGAAAAGGATGTCATGCGCAGGCCACCGCGCTCCACCGAGGCAACCATCTTTAACCGCAAAACCTTGTTCAAGGGTTTACTGCAAGGCGTTGCATTGTTGCTGACCATACTGGCAATTTACTACATAGCCTTGCAACAGCAAATGACGGCAGACCAGGCGCGCACCATGGCATTCTCGGCGATGGTGATAGGTAATATAGGCCTGATCTTTATCAACCGCAGTTTATCAGCGAATATCCTGCATGCTTTGAGACTACCCAATCCGGTATTGTGGTGGGTGGTGGTAGCTGCGGTCACGGTATTGTCACTGGCCCTGTTTGTACCGGGTCTGGCAAGCCTGTTCTACTTTGCCGGAGTACCGCTGCAGCAACTGGGCTTGAGCCTGCTTGCAGCATTGCTGTGCATTACCCTGATGGCGGCCTTCAGGGTGTTTGGTATGCGGGGCAAAACAGCATAGCAAAAAAAATAATAATATTTTGCGCCAAAAGCGATAATTTCCTTGGCAGTATCCCTGATGCAACCTTCAGTATTGAATAATGCTCCCTCGCGATTCTGTCTGCCGCTTTACTTGCTATTCAAATGCCCTCACGCCATAGTCTGCGTTGCAAGATTTATTATCCGTCCACCACAAACAAAACAGCATGACTATGTTTAACACTATTTGGCGAACCACTTGGTCGTCTACCCTACTATTTATCTTATTTTTTGCAACACAGATTTCACATGCACGTTATCCCCCTGTACCTGAAATGGTCATGCAGATAAACACCAGCCTGGAGGTAAACCTGAACGGGTCCACAATCAAAATCAAGGCAGATGATACCTTTGAGCGCGAATATGAATTCGACGGCTGCAAGCTGAAAAGTCATTCCAGCCCAAGAAGCTCCAGATGGTTTGGCAGTTTGGGGATTAGTGACGCAGGTTCTGAACCATTTTTTTCATTTTTCTTACCGAGCGCATGTAAGGGAATCAGCCGAACTGTAGTAGAAGAAAATCAATTGCACTTTGATGACGCGAAATTTATGTATCAATGGTTGGCAAGCAGAAAAAAAATGGCGAATGGCTCATACAATTCTGTCTGGAACAGTGAAGGCCTTTCTGTGTTCTGGCAGACAGTGCCAGGCAGAGTGCAATTAAGTGTTGATGTGGTATTAATCTGCCTGAATGGACAACCGGCAAAAAATCTGGAAGGCGCTATAGATACCGCCATCAAATGGTATCCAAACGAGCAGGCACAGACTATGCGGCACTGTAACCCTGTAGATAAAAACGTTGTCAGAGAAACCCGTCACCAAATTGAAGGATTCTGGACATCTACTGAGTTCATGTTCAAGCAATTAAGAGAGCGGGAGGAAAGCTACAAGGCAAAAAAAATACAACAAGAAAAACAAGAAGCCGAGCGGAACATGAACAAGGCAGACTGAATCAATTAGCCATATATCTCGGTCCGCCAGCAACATAAAGCTGGCGCACGAGGCGGCCCTGGCACTGCTTAACTTACTTGGGCAACAATTTGCGCCGCTCATACTCAAGCTGATTGATATGCCTTTGTATGGCGACATCCATCTCATGTGGCAGCTTATGAAAACTGATGCCTATGCGGTATTTGCCCTGTTTGCTTTTTTCTATCTGGCTGACATGACGCACCATACCTTCGCAGCGCACTACATTGCGTATGCCTAGCACAATGTGTAATTTGGCGATGCGGTCCTGCACTCTGATTTGCGGCGGGCCGGAAACCTGAACACTCAAGCCGCCCACACATAAATCATAGATGGGCCAATAAGCCAGGGTTTCAGCCTGGTCGTTATATAACCGGACCTTGAGCGGATCGACGATGGGTAATTGATTGCGGAAATATTCGCGGCGCTGCATTCGAATAACCCGTGGTGGAATCGGCACCCAAAAGGCATCCTGATCGCCCCAGGTGAAGCGCTGCGGATCAAGCCCGCTGAATTGCACCCGTATGCCATCAGGCAAAGCCTGGAACACGCAGGAACTGGCTTTCTCCAGCAGTTTGTTGGCGCGGGCATCGCCACCTATATCAAACACCAGGCCATCATCGCGGGCAGAAAGTATCAAGGTGACGATAAATTCACGGCCCTCATTAAAATACACCGTAACCGGCTCACGCCTGTGCACAAGATCATTCAATATGCCCAGGATTTCTCTCTGACCAAGCAGGAAAAATTTGTCTTCTATTTGTTCATTGCTTAATGATGCAGACATCCAGCTACCCTTTTTATCTACTTTTTCTGAAAAATAGACTGCTTATTGCTTGAGGTCAATAGAAGAATATCGGCAGTGCCAGAGTAGCTAAGGATCAGTTGTTTTTTTGGCTTTACCAGGCAACATTCTGAGAATAGCACTTCATCAACAAGGACGGCTGGTTTATCGCATAATGCCTGTTCGAAGCATCCATCAACATCAATCAATGAAAATACTTGCGATTTGTGGCAGCTTGCGCGCAGCCTCTCTGAATGCCATGCTGATACGCGCCCTGATACGCCTGGCACCTGCCGATATCAAGATAACCGCCTATGCCGGCATGGCGACACTGCCTTTATTTAATCCCGACCTGGATTTGACACCACCCATTTGCGTGCTGGATTTGAAAGCCCAGATTGCGGCGACTGATGTCGTGCTGATTGCCAGCCCGGAATACGCTCATGGTGTCACTGGCGTCATCAAGAATGCCCTGGACTGGACAGTCAGCTCCGATGTGTTTGTCAACAAAGCGGTGGTGGTGTTGAATGCCTCGCCCAGAGCCACGCATGCAGATGCCGCGTTGCGGGAAATACTCAGCGTGATGTCAGCCAGGATACTGGAAACGGCATCGGTGACAGTGCCGCTCATAGGAGCGGGCCTGGACGAGGATGGCGTAGTCGGCCATCCTGAAATTGCAAGCATCTTGAAAGCTGCGCTGGAAAATGGTAAAGCTGAGTGGAAAAGCCAGCAATACTAGAACTCATTTCATCAATAGGGTGAGATGCGTTTGCCTCATAACGTGGGCTGGCAAGACGGACGAGGCAGTCAATAGCTTTGCCTATTGACAACGAGTCCAACGCAGTCCAGCGTGCGTTATGGGGCAAACCCTTCGGGAACTGACGATTTGGGCGCATTGCAGCGCGTAGTGTTTCACCCCTCCCTCGCTAAGGCACCAGCCTTAGCGAGGGTCACGCCTTGCTCTGCATCCCAAATCGTCTTGTTCGCACTCATCCTATTGATGAAATGAGTTCTAGGTAGCTAAAGCTTGCTCCAGCAAAGTATGCAGCTCTGAAAAAGATGGCTCACCGATATAGCGCTTCAGGATATTGCCTTGCTTGTCGATGACATAAGTGGTTGGCGTCAATTTGACATCGCCGAATGACTTCGCCAGTTTGCCCTGCAAATCCAGCGCGACATGGAAAGGCAGTTTGCGGGTTTCTGCGTAATTGAGCACATAATTCGGTGGATCATAGCTCATGGCAACGGCCACAAATTCCAGGCCCTGTTTATGATATTTATTATAGGTTTCTACCATCTTGGGCATTTCTGCCACACAGGTGGTGCAAGAAGTAGCCCAGAAATTCACCATGAGTACTTTGCCACGCAAGCTCTGTGACGAAATTTTTTCCCCCTTGAGATTGGTGAAACTGACATCGGGCATGGGAGTCTTGGCGCGATAGGTCACAAAGAATGTCACCGCCAGTGCGATCAGCGCCAGCGAGGCGATGACTGAAAATATGGCAAATTTACGGGGCGAAGAAGGAGCCAGCATACTTATTCCAAAATGAGTGTTTCGTCTGCCACTATTATACGGCGTTGAGATATCCCTGCCTGAGTAGTCTGAATATCGCGGCTTTGTGCCAGGTCAAGCCTGGCAAATTCAGTAGACGACGGGGACACTGATGGTTTTACCGGCCACATGGGTAGTCAGGACTATTGCCGTCGAGGTCGAACCAAAAGCATTGAGTTCATTAATAATGCGTTGCAAATGTTCAACGTCAGTGGCCAGTACGCGCATCACGGCACCATCTTCGCCGGTGACGGTATAGCAATCAATGATTTCAGGGCAGTTGGCGACATACTGGGCATAAGGCCGCCCCTGTTGTGTCGAGAGCCTGATCATGGCGGTGATTTGATAACCGAGTGCCCTGGGATTAATATCGGCACGATAGGCGCGTATCACCTGGGCAGCCTCCAGACGCTTGATGCGCTCTGACACAGCGGGCTGGCTAAGATGTACCTGGCGGCCTATCTCGGCATGCGACATGCGGGCATCCTGTTGCAATAATTGCAGGATTTTTTGATCAAACTGGTCGAGTTTATGATTCATAAGCATTTGACGTAGATTTCCAATCAAAGCCTTGGTCGATGAGGTAATTCCCTATGGAATCCCATTCAAACCATGACTTGCACTTGTTAAAGTAGAGCTTACACTAAACCTCAGGATGCCCTGGAAAAATTGCCATGACAACGACTATCACAGCCAACCAGCTTGCCCATATTGCCAGCGAATTCGATACACCATGCTGGGCCTATGACGCTTCCATCATAAGAGCGCAGATTGCCCGCCTGCGACAATTTGATGTCATTCGCTTTGCCCAGAAGGCATCCAGCAATATCCATTTGCTGCGTCTGATGCGAGAAGAAGGCGTGATGGTGGATTCAGTATCTCTCGGTGAAGTGGAGCGTGCGCTGGCCGCAGGTTATGCCAGCCAGGCTGAACATGGTGACCATGCGCCTATCGTGTTCACTGCGGATTTGCTGGACCGTGCAACACTGAAGCGCGTGGTGGAATTGAATATCCCGGTGAATTGCGGGTCACCGCAAATGCTGGAGCAACTGGGGAAGGCCCATCCCGGCCACGCTGTGTGGCTGCGCATCAACCCTGGCTTTGGTCATGGCCACAGCCGCAAGACCAATACTGGTGGCGAGCAAAGCAAGCATGGTATCTGGCATGAAGAATTGCAAAACGCATTGGCTATCATCGATCAGTATGATTTGACGCTGGTCGGCCTGCACATGCACATAGGTTCTGGTGTTGATTACGATCATCTGCAAAGCGTTTGCGATGCAATGATAGAACAGGTGAAAATCTGCAAGCGTGACTTGCAGGCGATTTCCATCGGTGGTGGCTTGTCCATCCCCTACCGTGGCGACGAACCTGCGGTGGATACTGAGCATTATTTTGAAATCTGGGACAAGGCCAGAAAAGAAATCGAAACCTTGCTGGGACACAAAATCAGCATGGAGATAGAACCTGGCCGTTTCCTGGTGGCGCAATCCGGTATCTTGATTTCTGAATTGCGTGCGCAAAAACAGGTGGGCAGCAATTTCTTTGCGCTGGTTGATGCTGGCTTCAATGACCTGGTACGCCCTTCAATGTATGGCAGCTTTCACCGCATTACTTGCCATGCGGCTGATGGCACTGCCCGCACTGCAGCTTTGCGTCCTACCGTAGTGGCCGGGCCTTTGTGCGAATCTGGCGATGTGTTCACGCAAGAAGACGGCGGCGTGGTCACGACCCAGGACTTGCCAGCTTGCGAGATTGGGGACCTGTTCGTCTTCCATGATGCCGGTGCTTATGGCGCCAGCATGTCGTCAAACTACAATTCCCGCCCGCTGATACCTGAGGTATTGGTCGATGGTGAGCAGATCAAACAAATTCGCCGCCGCCAGACTGTACAGGAATTGATTGCGCTGGAAAACGTCTAAGCTCTTATTGACGCAGTTCTTCCAAAAGCCCGGCCTTCCTGGCCTTGAGGATGGCTACATTCAGTTTGTCAATGATGCCGTCATCCTTGTCTGCTCTAACCGCAAAATGAATGGTGTCTATCAGCAGCGGCTTGGGCAAGACCGTCAGGCGTACATCAGCAAAAGGTGAACTGCTACCTTCATTTTCATCCCGCAGGGTCTGCAATTTGTTTTCGAGAAAATGCGGGTCTTTATTCACAGAACCAAATAAGCCCGCATCCATGCGACGGAACAAAAGTTTATAGATACGTGACAAGGGTGCGTAATTATCGACCTCGACCTTGAAGAGATTGTCTTTCATGGCGTCGAAGCGGTCACCATAGCTGAAGCCACGTGGTATGCCTATGGTCTTACCTTTGAGGTCTACCATGCTATTGAAGCGGAACTGCGCATCGCTCCTGGTGACCAGGAACATGTACTTTGATTGTATGGGCAGAGAAAAGCGGAAGATTTTTTCGCGCTCTTTGGTCTTGCTGACGCCGTATAAAACGCCCTCACCATTTTCTGCAGCCTGCATGGCGCGTGGCCAGGGGCTACGTTGCTGTTGTATCTGCAGATTTTCTTCACGTTCGATGAACTCGAATAACTTCTCTGCCAGCTTCAGTGGGAAGGGCTGACCGCGCTGATCTATAGGATCTGCTGTCAGCATGACGATATCCTTGGCATGCGCCGCTTGGACACTCATTCCAGAGGCCAGAACGAGTAAAGTCAATAGCGATGTCAGCCCCAAAACCGGGGCTAGCTTGCACAAGCGCATTTGACTTCACCAAGACCTTTCATACAAAAACTCTCAAAAGCTGCAGACAAAACTGATCTGGCGCATGGCCTGGAACAGGGCTTACTCATGGAGAGCAAGCCACGCAAGTAGGAAAACTAATTTATTTCTCACTTACGAAACTTGTCATATAGTAACGTCAATATAGCAATACGGCAAGTTTGACAACAAATTCTTACAATAAATATCTGTCATGCCGCATGGCAAATTGCTGGCGAGGGTATTGCTTTGAATGATCAGGTTTTAGCTGCTGGAGGATGTTTTTGTATGATGGCCTTGATATGCGCCCATTGTGCAGGTTTGATGCCGCCTTTAAATGACTCCAGCACTTTGCCATCACGGCCTATCAGAAAAACTGTTGGCGTCGCAAACACCTTGCCAAAATTATCCTGATAATCAGAGGCATTGCGCCAGAGAGAGGGGAAATCCTGATTCGCCTTGCTCAGCCATTTCGCCTGTTTGGCATACTCATCGATATCGCTCATGGCATCATCTATGCTGACAGCCACCAGTTCAAAGCCGGCCTTTTTATTGGTTTCATAAAACTTGCGAAAAGCGGGCATCTCGGCCTGGCAAGTCGGGCACCATGTGGCCCAGAATGTCACCAGTATGATGTTGCCTTTGCCAGTATCGAGTTTATAGGGTTTGCCATTCAACATGGTGCCAGCCAGCGCGGGCTGGGCAGGAAAAACCTCCTTGTCGGCGGCACGGGCAGATGGTGCGCTGATGGCGGCAAGGGATAGGACAGCCGCGACCAGCAGCCTTGACATACTGAACATGGTAAGACTCCATTTCAATCGCACTATGTGTTATAGCATAGTGCAGATTAAAACCAAACGTGTCAGCTTATTCATCTCATAGCACGATTTCAGGAGAAGCCGCTGAACGTGTACCTGGCCGTGGAGGATTATCAGCCGCCCGGTAAGTAAACACCATGGAAAACTTGGTCGCCGCAGTCTGGTTCTTGCCTGCGGCATGGAAGAGATTGCTATGGAATAGCAAGACGTCACCCTGCTGCAAAGGCACGGGCTGTGCTTGCGCCAGCAAAGCCTGGTTTTGCTCCAGGTCGGTACGCAAGAACTGTGCTTCATCCAGTTGTGCCACATCTATATCCATTTTATGGGAGCCTGGTATCACCAGCAGGCAGCCATTTTCTACTGTCTCATTGCGCAAAGCCAGCCACGAGGACACCAGTTCTGCCCGCTGGAAATTCCAGTAACGGCTATCCCGGTGCCAGCCTGTGGCCGTTGAATACTGCGGTTGCTTGCTCATGATGCAATTGTGATGCGACTGCGACAGCAAGGCACCGTCGCCCAGCAATTGTAATAAGGGTGCGGCCAGTGCCTGACCAGTAGCCCATTGCGCCAGACGCGGGTCACGGGCATAGGCTTGCAATAAGCGCCTGGCAGTCAGGCCACCTTCGGCATCGCGTGAAGCGGGCGCGCCAGGATAGCGGGTATCTGCCTCGTATTCTATGGGTTGTACCTGCCCCGCCAGTTGCTGCTCGCAATAGGCAATTACTTCTTCGCAATAGGCCGCGCTGGCCTGTTGCCGCAATACCAGAAAACCCTGGCTGATAAATTCTTCTTGTTGCGCAGTACTTAACATGGTCGTCATCTATAGTAAGAAAATACCTTCATCGCGCATCATTCACGGCGCACCAGGATGGTTCATTCCTGATTTTAGGGGAGTTTATCTTCAGGCGATCAGAACAGATCAGATCAAATAATGCGAAATTGTGATTTGCATGTAATTATAAAAATGCAGTAATCGGTGATAATGTAAGCCAAATTCAACGCAAAACCCTCTTACTCAACATGACACATACCATACTGGAAAACATCAACGTCAGTTCTTTCGAGAACATGCCCACCCCAGAAGAACTGCATGCACGCCTGCCCCTGAGCGATCTGGCGGGCGATGTCGTTGAGCAAAGCCGCGAGAGCTTGCGCAATATACTTGAACGCAAGGACAAACGCCTGTTCGTCGTGGTTGGCCCCTGCTCCATCCATGACCCGGTTGCCGGGCTGGATTATGCGCGTCGACTGAAAGCCCTGCAGGAAGAAGTCAAGGATGTGATGTTGCTGGTCATGCGTGTGTATTTTGAAAAACCACGCACGACGACAGGCTGGAAGGGTTATATCAATGATCCGTATATGGACGATTCTTTCCGCGTTGATGAAGGCATGGAAAAAGCCCGCCGTTTCTTGCTCGACGTCTGTGAGCTCGGTCTCCCGACCGGTACCGAAGCGCTGGACCCGATTTCGCCACAATACCTGGGTGACCTGATTGCCTGGACTGCAATCGGTGCTCGCACCACGGAATCACAGACTCACCGTGAAATGTCGTCCGGCTTATCTACGCCTGTGGGCTTCAAGAATGGTACGGATGGCGATATCAGCATCGCCATCAATGCGATCCTGTCTGCATCACACCCACATTCATTCCTGGGTTTGAATGGCCAGGGCCGTGTCTCCATCGTACGCACCAGCGGCAATCAATATGGCCACGTAGTCTTGCGTGGTGGCGGTGACCGCCCTAACTACGATACCGTGTCCGTCGCCATGGCCCAGCAAGCACTTGTCAAGGCCAAGCTGCCACCCAATATCGTGGTCGATTGCTCACACGCCAACAGCTATAAAAAACCGGAACTGCAACCTCTGGTCATGGCAGATGTGATTAACCAGATTGCCAATGGCAACAAGGACATCGTTGGTGTCATGATCGAATCCAACATCATCGCCGGTAACCAGCCCATTCCTGAAGATTTGTCGCAACTCAAATACGGTTGCTCAGTCACCGATGCCTGCGTGGATTGGGAAACGACAGAGAAGATGTTGCGGGATGCGGCAACACGATTGCGCGGATAAAAGAAATTGGGTGCATCAAATGCACCCAATTTTGTGATGTGAACTTTAACAGCAATTCATCTTGGTTTAAAACAGGTTATTGCAATGTCAAAGCCAATCCTGATTGCCGCATTGGTTAGTATCTGCGCTTCCGGACTGTTCAGATATTTTTTACCGGCCGGGGTTTCATAAAACAGCTTGATTTCATTTTTCTCGGCATCACTGAAGTTGGCGATAGGCTTTTCTTGCGTTGGGTGATTTTGGTTATAAGCCTGGGTCTCAATGGCAGTGATGTATTTGATACCCAAAGGCGTTTCGTAAAAATCAGCAATAGAACGTAGTTCATTGCCAGTGAAGTTGGCAACATACAAACCGTGCATTTGCGGTCCGAATTTTTTCTTCCAGATTTTGTCTATGCAAGGAAATGTTTCTGGCTTGCCCGTTGCCTTGATCATCCTGACGGTACCACTGGCATTGATGGCGCGCGTCGCTTCAGCACTGACATTATCGGCTGCACTGGCCATGTCAACGGTACCGTTAAACAGAATCAAGGTAATGATTAGCTGGCTGAATTTAGACACACATAGACCTTTACTATTCAATTGGAATAAGCCTGCAATTGTACTTGCAGGTCATCACAACTGCCTCAGTTGTCGCATGCAATTAGCATAGGAAAGCTGTACTTCTGTCTGATTTTTGTGCTGGCCTGTCTGCACTATTTTCTTTCCGCCCACATACACATCGCGCACCAGATTATCATTGCCTGCAAATACCCAGGTATTGAGTACATCTGCGCTAGCTATACCGGCAAGATTGGGATGCTCATCATCAAGTACCACGATGTCGGCACGGTAGCCTGCACTTAGCTGGCCGAGCTTGCGCCCGCTGGCTTGCGCACCGCCCTGTAAGGCTGCCTGGTATAAAAAATCACCTACCTTGCGCTGCGCCGGAGTGCTGGCGATATTGCGGCCTTGCAGGCGCAGGCGCTGGCCATATTCCAGCCAGCGCAATTCTTCTACCGGGCTTTGTGATACATGGCTGTCACTGCCTACACCAAAGCGGCCATTGGCTGCGATGTAATCTGGCAAATCAAAAAAACCATCACCGAGATTGCCTTCAGTGGTCGTGCAGATGCCAGCGACTGCGCCGCTGGCGGCGATGCCTTGCACCTCTGCCTTGTTAAGATGCGTGGCGTGCACCAGGCACCAGCGCTGATTCACCAGGCCGCTATCGAGCAAGAGCTCTACCGGGCGTCTGCCTGAGTATGCGATGCAGGCATCAACTTCTTTTTGTTGTTCAGCGATATGGATATGAATGGGGCGGGCAGCAGGCAGTGCCGCCACCAGTTCGCGTATCTGGCTGATGTTGGCAGCACGCAGGGAATGCGGGGCGACACCAACTTCAACCTGGGCATTGCGCTTGCCTTCCAGTGCGTCTATCAATTGCATGATCTCTGCCACATTGGTAGAAAAACGGCGCTGGTCGTGGCGCAAAGCCTGCTCGCCAAAATCGGCATAACTGTATAACACGGGCAACATGCTGATACCCATGCCGGTTTGTTCTGCTGCTGCAATCACGCGCTCTGCCATCTCGGCGGGGCGTGCATAAAAACTGCCATCCTGATCACGATGCAGGTAATGGAATTCACAGACAGCGGTATAGCCATGGCGCAGGCATTCAGCATACAGTTGCGCAGCGATGGCCTGGATTTGCTCAGGTGTGATATGCAGGGCATAGCGATACATCAGATCACGCCAGGTCCAGAAACTATCCTTGCTTTCGCCCGCCATTTCTGTCATGCCAGCCATGGCGCGCTGGAAGGCATGCGAATGCAGGTTAGTCATGCCAGGCAAGACAAATTGCGCCTGGTTTTCATGTGGTTGTAAAGCTGCATCCTGTTCGACCAGGTTCAGGTCGCCGGTCTCATTCCAGTGAAGGCGTACATTGCTGGCCCAGCCTTGTGGCAGCAAGGCATGGTGGGCAAACAGGCTACTCATGCTGCACTCCCTTGCACCTTGTTCCAGTCAAGACAGGCTTGCAATAATTGCTTGAGCAAAGGCTGTACTTGTGCAGCGAGATCAGGACGATATTCATAAGGCGCGGCTTCGTTCATGTAAACGCACTGGCTCATTTCCAGTTGTATCGCATGGATATTGCGGGATGGCTGGCCATAATTTCGGGTGATATACCCCCCTTTAAAACGACCATTGAATATATGGGTATAGGCGGATGCGTGGGCAGAATTCTGCAAGGCGTTTGCGACAGCAGTTTGCATGCCCACATCGCAGGATTTTTGATCGGCAGTACCAAAATTCAGGTCAGGCAATTTGCCTTCAAAAAAGCGTGGCACCTCAGATGCAATGGAATGTGCATCCCACAGGACGACGCTGCCATGCAGGCTCAGCAAACGATCCAGCTCTTGCTGTAATTGCTGATGATAAGGTTGCCAGTAAGTGGCGATACGGCGCTGCACTTCGGCTTCTTCCGGTAAATTCCCGGGTGCATACAAAGGCTGTTTGGCGAAAGTGTCGACGGGGCACAGGCCGGTCGTATCTTGCCCCGGATACAGATTGGCATTGTCGCAGGAGCGGTTCAGGTCTATCACATAGCGCGAATATTCAGCCGCGATGGTAGAGGCCCCCAGCTCTGCCGCCGTATTGTAGAGGCTGGGCAAATGCCAGTCGGTATCGGCTTTTTCCAGCGCCACTGGCAGCATTTGTGCTGCTACATCAGCCGGTATGCTGGTGCCTGCATGTGGCATGGAAATCAGTAGTGGCAGGCTGCCTTGTTGGAAGTGATACGCAGTCATGATGTCTCCGTCTTTATGGATGTTGTAGTTTGCGGCTCAGCCTGTCGGCTGCTGCCAGGGTCATGTTGATGAATTCTTGCTTGCGCTCTTGTATGCGCTGCGTCGGTGCCATCAGGGACAAAGTGGCTTCGAGTTTGCCACGACCAGAAAATACCGGTGCGCTGACACCCCAGATGCCAAGGTCAACTTCGTTTTCACTGGTGGCATATCTTTGCTCACGTATGCGGTTTAACTGGGTTTGCAAATCTTGCAGGGATGGACTTGATAGCGGTGCATTTTCCAGGAAATTCTGTGCCAGCAGATCATCTTGCAAGGCAGGTGGCAGATATGCCAGCAAGGCCTTGGCAGAAGCACCACGCACGCTGGAACTGGCACGGCCCTTGGCAAAGGAGCAGCGCAGTGCTTGCTGACTTTCCTGCATGTCCAGGCACACCACTTGCCCGTTCACATAAGCCAGCAAGCCCACGCTTTCACCTGATTTTTGCACCAGCTCAGCCAGTTCATCACGCGCGGCATTCATGAGCCAGGAATGCTGGTCAAAACCACGCGCGAGTTGCACGGCCAGAGGGCCAGGTTCATACAGACCGGTTTGCGCATGCTCCTGCACCAGACCCCATTTCTTGAGCGGCCCGAGCTGGCGGTACAGGGTACTAAGGGGCAGCCCAGTCTGCTCTACCAGTTCACGGGCAGACAGTGCTTCGCCATGGCGGGCTATGCAAGTCAGAACTTGCAGAACGCGCTCGTTTTGGGGAATGAGATCCTTGCTGGCTGCGGACATGGGAACATGAATTGAAATAGCAGTACGTGACTCATTCTAGCAAGCAAATGAGAAACATCAAGAAAGCATTCCCACACTATGGGAATTGCATCAGTTATTTGAAATGAAAAGAGATATGAAGAACAGGGAATCAGTCGTGACCGCTGAAATAATCTTTATTTGACCTTGAGAAGTTCATGAAATCCCCTTCGCTTGCGTCCTCTCGATTCACATATTGTCCACTGGGAGGCCCCAAACTGGGCTGCACAAACAAATAGCAAGTTATAACCCCGATGACTGGTAATAGCCATATCAGGCCATATTGACAATATTTTTGCACAGGATCAAAAAATTCACTCCTGGCGACCAGGTAAGTCACATAAAGATTCATTGCCAGACAGAGAATCGCAATGCAAATGGTCAGGATGACAAAACTATTCATATTGGCTGGATAACAGTGATGACAAAAACTAACTCCTGCTATACGGCGTCAACTGACAATTGCGATTCTCTTGCGCAGGAAAACCAGCCTTGATGGCGTCGTACTTGCTCTTTTCTTCTACACTCAGGGTCCTGAGCTGGAAAGCAAACTTGTTGGTGCTGACTGTACGCGGACCTATGCGGGCTGAGCGCACGCCCTTGTTGCTGAGATTATTCAAATGCAGTTTTGCGGCTTCTTCGGTTTTGAAGACGCCCAGTGAAATACCCCAGCGCAGATTGCTTTGGTCCTGGACAATGTAAAAATCGTTGAGGCCAAGGCGACGCAATTCGCCCGCTTTTTTGTCTGCACCTTCCTTACTACCCTGGGATGGAATGAAAACCATGTGGGTGGCGACATCAACAATATTGATGCGCGACTGGCGGTCACCCAGGGCCAGGGTCTTCAATTTTTCTTCTATGCGGGGTATCTCTGTTTGCTGGAAATTACCGACTTCCAGGCAGGCGATGACTTCGGCTTTCTTTTCTGATACCGGCTCTGTGGGCGTGAGTGCCTCGGCAGCCGTCATCAATTTGAGCTGATCAACATGGTGCTGCTTCTTAAGGCGTTCTGGTTCATGGGTATCGAGTGACCAATGTCCTAAATAGCCAAAATTAAATGCCAGCAGGAAGGCATTCAAGATAAGCAGGCTCCAGAAAAAAAATCTCAGCATGGTAGTGTCAGTGTTATCGGTCCGGGCTTGATTGTGCCACGACAAACAGGCCCGTCAAGACCAGATTGTCGACATGTTGGTAAGGAATGCCCAAATGGCTCAGTAAATACGGTGCAGCACCACCAGAAATCACGCATTTGATGCTCTGCGACTCTTGCTTTTCCAGTGTATCGACAGCACGCAAGATAGCACCAACCTGGGCGCAGATGCAGCCACTGATGATGGCATGATCGGTATTATCAGCGAAGACTTTGGCGATATCGGTTGATTCTGCTACCTGATGCAACTGTGCGGTATTGCGTGCCAGCGATTCTGCCATGAGCTTCAGACCAGGCAAGATCATGCCACCCTTGAACACGGCTTGCGCAGTCACGGCATCGACTGTGGTGGCAGTTCCACAAGTGGCGACGATCAGGCTCTGTTGCGGGAACAGATAATGCGCACCTATCATGGATGCCAGGCGGTCACAGCCAAGTTGTGCCGGGTTGCGGTAAGTATTGTGCAGACCAGCGACTTCTTCTTGCGAGGCAAACCAGTCTATCACCACACCGGGTTGTGTCTCTTGCAGCAGGGCTGTCAATTTTTCTTTGATGCTGGCACCGGCAACATTGGAAACCAGGGCATGAGTAAAACCCAGGCCCTGCCAACTGGTTTTCAAACTATCGAGCTCAGCATGACTGACGGAAGCCATCTGCCACCATACCGGTGCAGTGCCTGCTTTCGTTTTTTCCAGATCGGCTATCGCCCATTTGATGCGTGTGTTACCTGCATCTATCAATAATTGCATCATGCCTGCTTCATCCTTTGTCATGTTACGGGCCGCAAGGAAACATCGCCAGCCAGTACATTGACCTGCCCCTGTTCAGTCTGCAATACCAGACAACCAAGCAAGTCCACTCCCAGTGCTAAACCTGTATGCAAGACTTGTCCATGATCGAGGATATGCACGGTTTGATTGGCATAAGCATGCAAGGCATTCCAGCGTGACAGGAAGGCGCTAAAGCCCTGCCCGGCAAATTGCTGCAAGGCGGTAGCAAGGGCATTCAATAACTGCGCGAGCAAGTGGTTTCTATCCATTTGCGCCAGCCACGGTGCATCTGCCAGGGCGCGGCCAACTTGTGCTTCCAGCTCGTCTGACACTTGCAGGTTCAGGCCTATGCCAGCAACTATCCAGGTACCGCCTTCAATCGCAGCGGCAGATTCGAGCAGGATGCCGGCCAGTTTTTTGCCATCACGCAGGATGTCATTCGGCCATTTGAGTTGCACGTTCTGGTTCAGTGTATTCAGACACTCCGCCAGGGCAACCCCTATCGCCAGTGGCAGGCCCAGCAAGTTTTGCGGTGCTTGCGGCAAATGCCAGGCCAGGGAAAAAGTCAGCATGCCGCCGGGCACAGTCAGCCAGGGGCGGCCAGCCCGGCCACGCCCTGCGGTCTGATGTACAGCGACCCGCAAGACCGGGCGCTGCAATACCTGCAGACGCGCCATCAGGTCGGCATTGGTGGAGCCGGTTTCTTGCACGACTTCGATATCGACTTCACGTGCGGCTGCATCGCAAAGTTTTTCTATCTCGGCGGCATTCAGTAAGGTGTTTTTATTCAATTGCTTGCTTGGTCACTCAATATGATTCAAACCGTAGGACGCATTTAATATGCGTCAATATGCGGGTATTTTACAGCGGCCCGGCATTTCAGCGGGCGTAAAAAAAACGGCACCCTGTACAGGTGCCGTTTCTTCATGACTTAATGGATCAGATAATTAAACTTCGCCATCTACCACGTCAGTTGCTGCTACTTCTGGTATTGGAGCAAATGCTGCTTTTTCTGCTTCCAGCAAGGCTACGCGTTCATCGGCTTCCCAAGTTTCTTTCAACTTGCGAGCGCGATGGAATGCCAGACCTGTACCAGCAGGTATCAGGCGACCAACGATGACGTTTTCTTTCAAGCCACGCAGACCATCTTTTTTGCCCATGATCGCAGCTTCGGTCAGAACACGTGTGGTTTCCTGGAAGGACGCCGCAGAGATGAAGGAATCGGTAGACAGGGATGCCTTGGTAATACCCAGCAAGATATTTTCATATGTTGCAGGGATACCGTTAGCTGCTGCTACGCGATCATTTTCATCCAGCAATTCGGAACGTTCTACCTGTTCACCAACGATGTAGTTCGCGTCGCCTGGATTAACCACGACAACGCGACGCAACATCTGACGCACGATCACTTCAATGTGCTTGTCATTGATCTTAACGCCTTGCAAACGGTACACGTCCTGAACTTCATCAACGATGTAACGTGCCAGCGCCTCGATACCCAACAAACGCAGGATGTCTTGTGGATCGGCTGGGCCGTCAACAATCATTTCACCTTTGTTCACGACCTGGCCGTCATGCACCAGGACTTGTTTGTCTTTAGTGATCAGGAATTCGTGCTTCTCGCCGTCCATGTCCGTGATTTCCAGACGTTGCTTACCTTTGGTTTCTTTACCAAACGCAACCGTACCTGTTACCTCTGCCAGCATACCGGCATCTTTTGGTGAACGGGCTTCGAACAACTCGGCAACGCGTGGCAGACCACCGGTAATATCACGGGTTTTTTGTGATTCTGTCGGGATACGCGCCAGAACTTCACCCACGTGTACTTGCTGGCCGTCTTTCACGGTAATCAGCGCGCCGACCTGGAAGCCAATCGTTACTGCGTGTTCTGTACCAGCAATCTTGACTTCTTCGCCTTGTTCGTTCAACAGCTTGACTTGTGGACGCAGTGTTTTACCAGCTGCACTACCACGGCGTTTCGCATCGATCGCCACCAGCGTGGACAGACCTGTTACATCATCAACCTGTTTGGCAACAGTCACGCCTTCTTCGACGTTTTCGAATTTCACCGTACCGGTGTATTCGGTAATGATAGGACGGGTCAATGGATCCCACGTCGCCAAGGCTGTACCAGCCTTGATGATCAGACCGTCTTTGACGATCAGGGTTGCACCGTAAGGTACTTTATGACGTTCACGTTCACGACCGTGGTCATCAGTGATCAGCACTTCGCCAGAGCGGGAAATAACGATCTGGTCGCCTTTACCGTTAGTGACATAACGCATGGTCGCTGTGAAACGGATAGTACCGTTGGACTTGGCTTCAACAGAAGATGCAATCGCTGCACGGGATGCCGCACCACCGATATGGAAGGTACGCATCGTCAACTGTGTACCTGGTTCACCGATGGACTGCGCAGCGATAACACCGACTGCCTCACCAGAGTTAACCAGGGAACCACGACCCAGATCACGGCCATAGCACATTGCGCACAGACCATAGCGTGTGTCGCATGTCAGTGGTGTACGTACTTTGACTTCATCGATGCCCAGGGCTTCGATGCGTTCTACCATTGTTTCGTCCAGCAGGGAACCAGCTTCGTACAGGGTTTCCTGTGTTTCTGGATTGACGATGTCATTCGCGCAAACGCGGCCCAGGATCAGGTCACGCAAAGGCACGTTAACTTCACCACCTTCAACGATGGCCTTCATGGACGAGCCATTGGATGTGCCGCAGTCATCTTCAACCACGACCAGATCTTGCGTCACGTCAACCAGACGACGTGTCAGGTAACCGGAGTTCGCTGTTTTCAATGCCGTATCGGCCAGACCTTTACGCGCACCGTGAGTGGAAATAAAGTACTGCAAAACGTTCAGACCTTCGCGGAAGTTCGCGGTGATCGGCGTTTCGATAATCGAGCCATCCGGTTTCGCCATCAGACCACGCATACCTGCCAACTGACGAATCTGGGCTGCAGAACCACGCGCACCGGAGTCGGCCATCATGTAAATGGCGTTGAAAGATTCTTGTGTACCGACAGTACCATCGCGGCGTGTGACTGGTTCAACTTTCAGTTGTTCCATCATGGCCTTGCCGACTTCATCACCTGTCTTGCCCCAGATATCGACCACTTTGTTGTAACGTTCGCCCGCAGTCACCAGACCGGACGCATATTGCTGTTCGATCTGTTTAACTTCGTGTTCTGCTGCTGCCAGCAAAGTCACTTTTTGTGGTGGAACCAACATGTCATCGATACAGATGGAGATACCGGCGCGTGTCGCCAGACGGAAACCCATTTGCATCAATTGATCAGCAAACACTACCGTTGCACGCAGACCGCACTTGCGGAAAGATGTATCGATGAGTTTGGAAATTTCTTTTTTCTTCAACGCACGGTTCAGTACGGTGAATGGCAAGCCCTTAGGCAGAATCTCGGACAAGATCGCACGGCCAACAGTCGTTTCATAACGCTTGATGGTTTTGACGAATTCGCCAGTTTCAGCATCTTTAGGGAATTCAGTAATACGGACTGTGATACGTGTGCTCAGTTCGACTTCCTTGTTGTCCCAGGCGCGTATCGCTTCTGAAACGTCAGGGAACATCATGCCTTCGCCCTTGCCGTTGATTTTTTCACGGGAAGCGTAGTACAGACCCAACACGATATCCTGGGAAGGAACGATAGACGGTTCGCCATTGGATGGGAACAGAATATTGTTGGATGCCAGCATCAAAGTGCGTGCTTCCATCTGTGCTTCGATAGACAGAGGAACGTGGACCGCCATTTGGTCACCGTCAAAGTCGGCATTGAAAGCCGCGCAGACGAGTGGATGCAACTGGATCGCTTTACCTTCAATCAGGACTGGCTCAAACGCCTGGATACCCAGACGATGCAGCGTAGGCGCACGGTTCAGCATGATAGGATGTTCGCGGATGACTTCTTCCAGGATATCCCAGACGACTGGTTCTTGTATCTCTACCAGTTTTTTCGCTGCCTTGATGGTCGTTGCCAGACCCATCAATTCCAGTTTATTGAAAATGAAAGGTTTGAACAGTTCCAGTGCCATCAGTTTTGGCAGACCGCACTGATGCAATTTCAGTTGTGGACCAACCACGATAACGGAACGACCAGAGTAATCGACGCGTTTACCCAGCAAGTTTTGACGGAAACGACCGCCCTTACCCTTGATCATTTCTGCCAGGGATTTCAGAGGACGCTTGTTGGCGCCTGTCATTGCCTTACCGCGACGGCCGTTATCCAGCAGAGAATCGACGGCTTCCTGCAACATACGCTTTTCATTGCGTGTGATGATTTCAGGAGCGCGCAATTCCATCAGACGCTTGAGACGGTTGTTACGGTTGATGACGCGGCGATACAGGTCGTTCAGATCGGAAGTCGCGAAACGGCCACCATCCAGCGGGACCAATGGACGCAATTCTGGCGGCAGGACCGGCAGAACTTCCATGATCATCCAGTCTGGCTTGATGCCTGAGCGCTGGAATGCTTCCAGTACTTTCAGACGTTTTGCGTATTTCTTGATCTTGGCTTCAGATTTGGATTCTTTCAACTCTGTGCGCAGGGTTTCTGCATCACGGTCGATGTCGATGGAACGCAGCAATTCGCGGATGCCTTCGGCGCCCATGAATGCAGTAAATTCGTCGCCGAATTCTTCGTACTTGGCAGCGTAATCATCTTCAGACATGATCTGGCATTTTTTCAGCGGAGTCATGCCTGGATCGGTGACGACATATGCTTCAAAATACAGAACGCGTTCGATATCGCGCAAGGTCATGTCCAGTACCATACCCAGACGGGATGGCAGGGATTTCAGGAACCAGATATGCGCAGTTGGGGAAGCCAGCTCGATATGGCCCATGCGTTCACGACGCACTTTGGCCAGCGTCACTTCAACGCCACATTTTTCGCAGATAACGCCGCGGTGTTTCAGACGTTTGTATTTACCGCACAGGCATTCGTAATCCTTGATAGGACCAAAAATCTTGGCGCAGAACAAACCGTCGCGCTCAGGCTTGAAAGTACGATAGTTGATGGTTTCCGGCTTTTTAACTTCGCCGTAGGACCAGGAACGAATTTTTTCTGGAGACGCCAGACCAATCTTGATCGCGTCGAATTGTTCGTTGGGTTGGACTTGCTTGAATAGATCGAGCAGAGCTTTCATGTGTATCACTCCAGTTAAGCGCGCAAACGCTTGGTGGCTGAATGGTGCTGCAACAGAAGCTTCGCCGCTTTACCCTGTTCGCATGAGCGGGAGAGCCAGGTCTTTTCGACACAGGTTCCGCTGATACCGGGAACGACATTACTTCCAAACTGCTTGCCAGGTTTAACGGCCATCGCCCGAATGCTATCCGGGCGATGACTTACTGCAATTACAAAACTAATTAGAGGACCTCTGATTAAGCTACTGCGCGACGCTATTTGGGGCCTGCGATGCTCGCCGTACTTTCGTACGACTGCGCTTCTTAACCCAAACTAACGCCGCTCGCTACGCTTACTCAGATACTCCTTAATACATTAGCTACGTTCGAGATCGATATCGATACCCAGAGAGCGGATTTCTTTGACCAGAACGTTGAAGGACTCAGGCATGCCGGCGTCGATCACATGGTCACCCTTGACCAGGTTTTCGTACACTTTGGTACGGCCATTCACGTCATCCGACTTGACTGTCAACATCTCTTGCAAGACATACGACGCGCCGTAAGCTTCCAGTGCCCAGACTTCCATCTCACCGAAACGCTGGCCACCGAACTGTGCTTTACCGCCCAGTGGTTGCTGCGTGACCAGAGAGTAAGGACCAGTCGAACGTGCATGCATCTTGTCATCAACCAGATGATGCAATTTCAGAACGTGCATGTAACCCAGTGTGACTTTACGCTCAAACGCTTCACCGGTACGGCCATCAAACAGGGTGACCTGGTTTTTCGATGGTGTCATACCTAGTTGGGCTGCGATATGGTCAGGGAAGGCCAGATCCAGCATGCGGCGGATTTCGCTTTCATGCGCACCGTCAAACACTGGTGTTGCAAATGGCACGCCGTGCTTCAGGTTGTTCGTCAATTCCAGGATCTCTGCATCGGAGAAGCCGTCGATGTCTTCCTTCTTGCCAGATTCGTTATAAATCTTCTTCAGGAAATCACGCAGTTCTTCTACCTTGGCTTTGGCTTTCAGCATTTCGCCGATACGCAAGCCCAGGCCTTTTGCTGCCCAGCCCAGATGCACTTCCAGAACCTGACCAACGTTCATACGTGATGGAACACCCAATGGGTTCAACACGATGTCTGCCGGTGTACCGTCAGCCATGTAAGGCATGTCTTCGATAGGCACGATACGGGAAACCACACCCTTGTTACCGTGACGACCCGCCATTTTGTCACCAGGTTGCAGGCGACGTTTAACAGCCAGGTAAACCTTGACCATTTTTTGTACGCCTGGCGGCAATTCATCGCCTTGCGTCAGCTTGGTACGTTTTTCTTCAAAAGCCAGATCGAACTGATGACGTTTTTCAGCGATGGAATCTTTCATCGCGACCAATGAATTTGCTGCTTCATCAGATGCCAGGCGAATATCGAACCAGTGGTATTTATCCACGCTGGCCAGGTATTCCTTGGTGATCTTGGTGCCTTTAGCCAGTTTGGCAGGGCCGCCGTCAGCGATCTTGCCATCCAGCATACGTTCCAGACGCTCAAATGCATCGCCTTCAACAATACGCAACTGATCGTTCAGATCGAGGCGATAACGCTTCAATTCATCATCGATAATCTGTTGTGCACGTTTGTCGCGTTGTATGCCTTCGCGGGTGAACACTTGTACGTCGATAACTGTACCTACCATGCCAGAAGGCACGCGCAGGGAGGTATCTTTAACGTCAGAAGCTTTTTCACCGAAGATGGCGCGCAGCAGTTTTTCTTCTGGTGTCAGTTGAGTTTCACCTTTTGGTGTCACTTTACCGACCAGGGTATCACCGGCTGTTACTTCAGCACCGATGTAGACGATACCGGATTCATCCAGACGTGCCAGTTGGTTTTCTGCCAGGTTGGAGATATCGCGGGTAATTTCTTCCGCACCCAACTTGGTGTCACGGGCAACAACCGACAACTCTTCGATATGAATCGAGGTATAGCGGTCATCAGCCACAACTTTTTCAGAGATCAGGATCGAATCTTCGAAGTTATAGCCATTCCATGGCATGAACGCGACCAGCATGTTCTGACCCAGGGCCAATTCGCCCAGATCTGTGGATGCGCCGTCGGCCAATACGTCACCTTTAGCGACCAGATCGCCAACCTTGACGATAGGACGTTGGTTGATATTGGTGTTCTGGTTGGAACGTGTGTACTTGATGAGGTTGTAGATATCCACACCAACTTCACCAGCCTGTGCTTCAGCATCATTCACACGAATAACGATACGGCCCGCATCGATGTAATCAACTTTACCGCCACGCAGTGCCTGTACTGTTGTACCGGAGTCAACTGCCACAGTACGTTCGATACCTGTACCAACGAATGCTTTTTCTGGACGCAAGCAAGGAACGGCTTGACGTTGCATGTTGGCACCCATCAACGCACGGTTCGCATCATCGTGCTCAAGGAACGGGATCAAGGATGCCGCAACAGAAACCACCTGACCGGTCGCCACGTCCATGTACTGGATACGTTCTGGGGATACCAGGATCGTTTCGCCAGCTTCACGGGCAGAGACCAGTTCATCGATCAGTTTGCCTTCGCCGTCGATCGTCGCATTCGCCTGGGCGATGATGTAACGACCTTCTTCGATAGCAGACAGGTAATCGATTTGCGGTGTGATTTTGCTGTCAACCACTTTACGGTATGGAGTTTCCAGGAAACCGTATTCGTTCAGACGTGCATACAGAGCCAGCGAGTTGATCAAACCAATGTTTGGTCCCTCTGGTGTCTCAATCGGGCAGACGCGGCCATAGTGGGTTGGATGAACGTCGCGGACTTCAAAGCCGGCGCGCTCACGAGTCAAACCACCAGGTCCCAAGGCGGAAATACGACGCTTATGCGTGATTTCTGACAATGGGTTGGTCTGATCCATAAACTGGGACAATTGTGAAGAACCGAAGAACTCACGTATCGCAGCGGAGATAGGCTTGGAGTTGATCAGGTCATGCGGCATCAGGTTGTCGGCTTCAGCCTGACCCAGACGCTCTTTGACAGCACGTTCAACACGTACCAGACCAGCACGGAACTGGTTCTCAGCCAATTCACCAACGCAACGTACGCGACGGTTACCCAAGTGATCGATATCATCGACTTCGCCACGGCCATTGCGCAGCTCAACCAGGATCTTGATCACGGCCAATACGTCTTCGTTCGACAAAGTCATGGCACCTGTCAGTTCATCACGGCCAATACGGCGGTTGAACTTCATGCGGCCGACTGCGGACAGATCGTAACGGTCTTCGCTGTAGAACAGGCCATTGAACAGGGCTTCAACAGAATCTTCTGTTGGTGGTTCGCCAGGACGCATCATGCGATAGATAGCAACGCGGGCAGCCATCTGGTCAGCTGTGTCATCAGCGCGCAGAGTCTGGGAAATGTAAGCGCCCTGATCCAGGTCATTGGTGTACAAAGTCTGGATATCAGTGACTTTGGCATCGCGCAAACGACCCAGCAATTCTTCTGTCAGTTCATCATTGGCATTAGCGATAACTTCGCCAGTGTCTGCATCAACGATGTTCTTGGCCAGGACGCGACCCAGCAGGTAGTCTTCAGGCACGGAGATGTGCTTGATACCACCGGCTTCAATTTCACGTACATGCTTGGCATTGATGCGCTTGTCTTTGGCAACGATAACTTTGCCGTCTTTGTCGCTGATGTCAAAACGGGCAACTTCACCACGCAGACGTTCTGCAACGAATTCCATTTCTGCGCCATCGCTGTGCAGGTTGAAATTATCGAAAACAAAGAAGTTCGCCAGTATCTGTTCATTGCTCATGCCTATGGCGCGCAGCAAGATAGTGACTGGCATCTTGCGACGACGGTCAATACGGAAGAACAGGATATCTTTAGGATCGAATTCGAAGTCGAGCCAGGAACCACGGTAAGGAATGATCCTTGCCGAGAACAGCAATTTGCCAGAGGAATGTGTCTTGCCACGGTCATGTTCAAAGAACACGCCAGGGGAACGGTGCAACTGGGACACGATAACGCGCTCAGTACCGTTGATGACAAAAGAACCAGTGGTTGTCATCAAAGGCAATTCGCCCATGTAGACTTCCTGTTCTTTCATTTCTTTGACAACCGGCTTGGTTGGCGATTCCTTGTCCAGAATGACCAGGCGAACTTTTGCACGCAAAGGCGATGCATAAGTCAGTCCACGCAGTTGACATTCCTTGACGTCAAATGCAGGATCGCCTAAAACGTAGGACAAGAACTCCAGACGTGCGAAACCATTGTGCGAAACAATAGGGAAAATCGAGGTGAAGGCTGACTGCAAGCCCTCGTTTTTGCGAGTTGACGGTGTTCTGTCTTCTTGCAAAAAGCTCTGGTAAGACTCAATTTGAGTCGCCAGTAAGAACGGAACGTTGTGGACGTTGGCGCGCTTCGCAAAAGATTTACGAATACGCTTCTTCTCAGTAAATGAGTAGTGCATGGACACTCCGTGAGTGGCAAGGAAGGATAGAGAATTCAGGATTTTTGTCACAAAAACACAACATAGCAACTCTGTGACAAAAAAACCTCAAGTCTCAACCCTCGGTCTTAATAAACAGCTAAACAACCCTGAACGACAAAGAAGCCAAAGAGGAACCCTCTCTTCCAAGAGGATTCCTGTCTTTGACTAGGGCAAATCCGAAGACTTGCCATGATACCTGAATTACTTGATGTCGGCTTTCGCGCCAGCATCTTCCAGTTTTTTCTTAGCTGCGTCAGCATCAGCTTTGGAAACTGCTTCTTTAACTGCTTTTGGTGCGCCATCAACTACGTCTTTAGCTTCTTTCAAGCCCAGACCAGTGATTTCACGAACTGCTTTAATGACGCCAACTTTGTTTGCGCCAACTTCAGTAAGAATTACGTTGAATTCTGTTTGTTCTTCAACTGCTGCTGCTGGACCGGCTGCTGCTGGGCCTGCTACTGCTGCTGCGGAAACACCAAATTTTTCTTCGAAAGCTTTTACCAGGTCGTTCAGGTCCATTACGGACATCGCGCCTACGGCTTCCAGGATATCGTCTTTGCTAATTGCCATTTGAAACTCCAATTAATTAATTACATTGATACGGTATTTGACGGAAAGAAACTTATTCTGCGACAGCTTCAGCAGCTTCTTCAGCTACTGGTGCTGCAGGAGAACCTGCTTCTTTCTGCGCTGCGACAGCTGCCAGAGCACGGGCGAAAGCAGATACAGGAGCCTGCATCATGCCAACCACTTGTGCCAACAGTACTTCACGGCTAGGAATGCTTGCCAATGCGACAACGCCAGCTTTATCCAGCGATTTGCCTGCATAGTTACCAGCTTTAACAACCAGTTTGTCATTGCTTTTTGCAAAGTCTTGAATGACTTTAGCAGCAGCAACAGCATCTTCCGAGATTGCATAAATCAACGGACCAGTCATTTCAGAAGCGAGACTTGCAAATGCAGTTCCCTCAACAGCGCGACGTGCCAATGTGTTTTTCAACACACGCATGTATACGCCTTGAGCACGTGCGCTAGCACGCAATTGCGTCAAATGACCGACCTGGATGCCACGATATTCGGCCACGACGATAGTCTGTGCAGTTGCTACTTTTGCAGAGACTTCAGCGACGACGGCTTTTTTGTCATTCAGATTGAGACTCACGGTCAACCTCCATTAATGATATTCAGTCCATACACCGGAATGATGTACTTCCCTCATATCGTTTCGAACACGGCGTCCGAAGTTAGGAGTTTCACTGGGGGACCAGTAATCACTACAAAACTTGTTCGGGTACACCATCTGCGTTGGGGCCTGTCGATTACTCTCCAGATATTAACCTCGTGCTTGGAAAACCACTCTTTCACACTCGGCCCAACGGTCTTTGACACTCTGGATGCTTGTTCAAAACATCCAGCCCAAAGATGCGCCCTGCATCATTGATGCAGGGACTTAATTCTTAGCCTGCCAGATTAGCGTGATCTACACGTACACCTGCACCCATAGTGGATGAGATGGATACTTTGCGCAGATACACACCTTTGCTGGATGCTGGTTTAGCTTTGTTCAAAGCTTCGATCAGCGCAACCAGATTGGACTTCAGGTCACCATCAGCAAACGACTTACGGCCGATTGTTGTGTGGATGATACCTGCTTTGTCTGTACGATATTGAACTTGACCAGCTTTTGCATTTTTAACTGCAGTAGCTACGTCAGGAGTCACTGTACCGACTTTAGGATTAGGCATCAAACCGCGTGGACCCAAGATCTGACCCAGAGTACCAACGATACGCATAGTGTCTGGAGAAGCGATAACTACGTCAAACGGCATGTCGCCAGCTTTAACGCGTTCAGCCAAATCTTCCATACCAACGATATCAGCACCAGCAGCTTTCGCTTCTTCCGCTTTTGCACCTTGTGCAAATACGGCTACGCGTACTGTCTTGCCTGTACCAGCTGGCAATACCACTGCGCCACGAACAACCTGGTCAGATTTCTTAGGATCAACGCCCAGTTGTACGGATACGTCGATGGATTCATTGAATTTTGCTGTTGCGCATTCTTTGATCAAAGCGATAGCATTGTCAAATGGATACACTTTCAGACGGTCAACTTTCGTTGCCAGCAATTTTGCTTTTTTAGATAACTTAGCCATTACAGACCCTCTACCGTGATGCCCATGGAACGAGCAGAACCAGCAATAGTACGCACTGCTGCGTCCATATCAGCTGCTGTCAAATCAGCGCGTTTAACTGTCGCGATTTCTTCAGCTTGCTGGCGAGTAATTTTGCCAACTTTGTCTGTATGTGGTTTTGCAGAACCTTTAGTGATGCCAGCCGCTTTTTTGATCATGTAAGTTGCTGGAGGAGTCTTCATCACGAATGTGAAAGACTTGTCAGCAAATGCAGTGATCACAACAGGGATAGGCATGCCTGGTTCCATACCTTGGGTCTGCGCGTTGAACGCTTTGCAGAATTCCATGATATTCAGACCACGTTGACCCAGAGCTGGACCGATAGGTGGGGATGGGTTTGCTTTACCAGCTGGCACTTGCAGCTTGATAAAACCAATGATTTTCTTTGCCATGTGTGGCTCCTTCAAAAAATGAGTAGTAGCGCCTGTTAATGTCTTTTCACACCAACAGGCTCCTCCGCCTGCTGAGAATTGCCTATATCACGCTTACATCAATACAGTCAACGCTCTAACCAGTTTCAACAAATTGCTTTGCTACGTACTGGTCAAACGTGAATCCTGTTAAACCTTTTCAACCTGGGCGAATTCCAGTTCAACTGGAGTCGCACGACCGAAGATGGTGACTGTGACGCGCACTTTGGATTTTTCATAATTGACTTCTTCGACATTGCCGTTAAAGTCAGTAAATGGTCCATCCTTGATACGCACTACTTCACCTACTTCATACAAGACTTTTGGCCTTGGTTTTTCAACGCCGTCTTGCATTTGCTGCAAAATCTTGTCTACTTCGTGTTGTGGTATCGGGGATGGTTTATTTGATTTACCACCGATAAAACCGGTTACCTTGCTGGTATTTTTTACCAAGTGCCAGGTATCGTCAGTCATTTCCATTTCTACGAAGACATAGCTAGGAAACAAGCGACGCTCGGTCACTGCTTTCTTGCCATTTTTTACTTCGATCACTTCTTCAGTCGGCACCAGAATCTGGCCGAACTTGTCTTGCATCTCTGCGCGCTCTATGCGCTCTACCAATGCACGATGCACACTCTTTTCCATACCGGAATAAGCATGCACGGCGTACCATCTTTTAGCACTTTTAGGTACAGACACCGCTGGTGCTGTACCTTCTTCGTTTTCCTGAATGTTCTCGCTCATTATTTTTTCCATCCGAGGATTACGTCATACAACAAAAATCCGATCAACTGATCGGTACCCCAGAGGAAAATCGCCATCACCAGCACAAAGACAAATACTACAGCTGTGATCTGGCCAGCTTCTTTCCGGGTTGGCCATACAACTTTTTTGGTTTCACGCACAGTTTCTTTAGAGAAGTTGACAAAGTCACGACCCATATCAGAAGTTGCGATAACACCAACAGCAACCAACAAACCCACAACCAGTGCGACAGCGCGTATCCACGGCGCTTGTCCAGCGAGAATATAAAAAGCAGCAACACCGGCAACTGCAGCCACTACCGCCAGAATGACTTTGTACTTGTCATTGGATGTACTAACTGTTTGAACGGGATGATTAGACATACTTTATTTACTTTCGGTGGCCTGTGGCCTTGATGGTGGCAGGGGCGGAGGGAATCGAACCCGCGACCTTCGGTTTTGGAGACCGACGCTCTGCCAATTGAGCTACACCCCTACATCTTGACATTAATGCACGCACTACCTGCACAAGTCAGGCAATGCATGCATTTTACTACTTATTTATTACTCGATGATTTTAGCAACAACGCCAGCACCGACTGTACGACCACCTTCACGGATAGCAAAGCGCAAGCCTTCTTCCATCGCGATCGGGTTGATCAGTTTTACAGTGATAGAAACGTTATCAC
>NZ_JACOFX010000024.1 GCF_014284125.1 Undibacterium umbellatum
TTGGGCGAAATCCAGCTTTATGTTTCGCTAGATCCACATGGGTGACTGGTGCGATTCACGCAACCACACGTTGAAGCAAAAGGCACGACGGCATTTTGAAACAAACATGTGGTGGCGCAGTAAATATTATCGCGGTGTGTTGCGAGTATCTTGTTCGACTACTTGACTACCGGGGGCTAATGGGTGACCCCGGCTTTCCAAGCTTTTCGGCAATCAACACAAGGTTGGAAAGTTGCTCAAATGCGCCGTCCTATCAGGCAGGATCGGCAAAGCATTTATTAGGCTTTTAAGTCTTTCTTCCATCTCTGATGTTTTCCTAGAGTTGACGTGGTGGCAAATCCCAACGTGCCAACTCGGCGGTATCGAGCGCTCGAACGAGCTGATTCAATTCATTCTGAACATTCGAATTAATATGTTCAGAAACATCCATGTCAAATGTCAACTCCGCCCACAATTCCATCACACCAGACGCTTTGTAGAATGCGGCATCTGCGTTCTCTATTGACCGCGAAGGCTGCGCATATAAGCGTTCCAACACAGTGCGCGTCGTGTCGGTGATCTGCCGGAGTGTCTTAGTTAGAATGTGCGGGTGGGGCATTTTTTCCTTCTTTTAACAATTTTGGCTTCCGGCCAGTGCGGGGCGCGAGCGCCAGTTTGCATCATGTTTTCCTATGTGAACAGGCGAACAATTTTTATTGTTCGCCTGATTAAAAAATAATCGGTTTAGTGTTCAACTGAACCAAAACCTCCGCCGATTTTTGCAAAAATTGCTGAGCTGGCGGAGGGATTTGGTTTAACTGAACACTGAACAGGGCACGGAGATGCTGGCAAGCTTTGCACGGCCTCGGGGTGAGACCGTGCAAGTTGACTGAAATTGTCTGGCTGGCGTCGTGCATCAAACATCTACAAGCACGGCGGTCGGGTCAGAAATGTCGTAATGTAAGACTTGACCCCGGCTTTGGGGAAGGGGGAACAAAAAGTGTAGGCTCGCAAATTTGCTTTCCACTACGGCTGCTTGATCGACTCACCCATCACTGTCATATAATCGAGACTGGGAATGACAGTTACCGATTTAAAAACAGTTCAACCCAAATAACAGTAAAGGAAAAAAAGACCAAACTAGCCTCAACCTAACCCTTAAAAGACATTAAAACGAGTGGGTCAGAATTTGATGCAAATGCCGGGTCATAATCCAGCGCAAACTAACAACCCCGGCTTTTCTTACCCCGGCTTTTCAAGGGATTTGGTTTAACTGAACACTGAACAGGGCACCTACCAGATTCTTTCTTTACAAATATCTAGTTGAAATCAGCTTGAACTGATTTAATTTCAGCAAGCGCTGTTTTTAATAATTGCTGTCTATCTTCGATTTTTTCTCGAATGTCAAAACTCTTCAAAGCCGGGCATTTTGCAAGAAGATGAATTCCAACATCCGTTATGGACGCATCCACAATGTAAATTTTTTCCGTATGTAAGAGCATTCCTAAGTCACACATTTTTCCGACAAATAGGTCATCAATATCTTCACCAACAAGCCAAATTTCTTCCGCACACTTCAGAGTAAAAAATTCTGATAAATCACGAACTGGAAACATCGGTGATTTACTAGCGATAATACTAAATGCATCGAAAAATCCTCGCCGACTACCAACTCCGCTCAGACGTCCATCATGTAAAAACTTCAAATAACCGTTAAAAGAATTACTCGTCGTGATGGTGCAGCAATTAATAACCCCTTCCCCATACCATTCATATATTTCGCAATAACCCGCCGAATGCTGTTCGTAACGCAACAAAACTCCATCGTTACTCCACAATGTATCTGAAATGACCTCTCCATCAATCAACAAAGCCTCACGCTCACAGTAATTCCCATCGAACGAGTAAGCAACTCCGCTGAAAGGTTTCTCGTCATAGCAAGGCATTTCATAATCCGACATACTAACTGTTAAATCAACATGAAGAAGGTCGCTTCGATCATCGAAATAGCGAGAGAGGTAGGGCATTTCTACCCTGCCATCTTGGACTATCCATGCGCAAATAGTGTCATCGTCATGTTTTTCATAAATCACGCCGGAGAATAGTTCTTCATCATGGTAAAACAAACCATTCTTATTAGTCATTGCATTTATAAGCATTCGTCTCATTGAAATAATTTCCTACCAGTAACAACATTAATTTTTGGCGGCAGAATTCCCCCGCAATTACTACACGCAAGAAATGGACCTCCTTGCATACCACTCCCGCTCGATTTCCCTAGTTTGTAAGTTACGACACTTATATCCCCATTCATCAAGGCGCCAGCCGGGTTCACTAGCTTGTTGTATAAATCATTTGCAGCTTGTACTTCTGCGTGTAGGCCCGGGACACCAGCTTGCTGTGCAAATACCTTTTCGCTGGACACATAATCTCGGATTTGTTGAGCAGTAAGACCATTTAGCTTTTGACCACTCCGTGCATAAGCATCACTCACACCGCTTATAAAGGCATCTGTATCCGAGATTGTATACTTTCCGTTCACACCAGCAACTCGCTGCACACCGGGGAATTCGCCCATAGCACTAGGAATATTTTGAAATCCTTCGCTCATGATACCTGCAGGTGCCGAACCAGCACGAGCATACGCAATCCCGCCTTTCCCGCCATTGGCTATAATGACACCCGCTTCACGAGAGACTTGCGACTCCATCCGAGCGACAAACACATTTGCCTGGCTAGCTTCCAAACCACCAATTCTCGGACCTATCTTCAGATCTGCACTTAACCCAGCCCTAATGGTGGCATCAAGCTCTGAACGCAATAAAGTAGTTTCACTATAAAGCGCTGTTTTAGCTGCAGTCCATGCTGGTGCAACAACACGCACACCAGCCCTTACTACCAAGCCACCAAATTCATTAACTATGCCATCTTGCAAACTTAATGCTTGTCGATAGTGCCAAGCCTCCGCATGAACGGGACTAAGAATTCCGCTTTTAGCAATTGGCGCCTGCCTCGCCCAAGCTTGGGGACCATTCGCAATAGCCACTCTTTGCTGCTCAAGGGCAATTAATTTTCTTTTCTCATTTATCCTTCGAGATGTCTCTTTGAAACTCCAATTCGGCATACTCATTTGCCAACTAACGTCGGTCGCATGCTCTTCATCCAGTGCTCTTATTTCATCAGGAGTCAATTTCTTGTGACTGATTTCAACAGTTTGCATTCCAGTTTGATACAACGTCGTCGTATCGCTACTTTTTATAAATGTGCCATTTACCTCTTTTGAAGTAGGCATGCCACTTTGTCCCGCTGCAGCGGGACCATCTACTATATATCTGAGCCATCGTTTTGAATTACCAAGATCAGAAGCCCACACTGCGCTCGCACTTCCTGTCGCACTTTGCACAGCAGGATTCAAAATATCATCTATAGATGGAACATTAACCTTTTCAAGCTCCCCAGGTTTAAAGAATGTTGTAGAAGGTTCTTTTATACGCGCCGCATAGATGCTGGTATTCTCATCCCGCAAGCTCTCCACAAGCGCATTGCCAAACGCATCCGTCAACACCCTCCCCGCATGCATCTTACCGCCGCTTACCAGGGTGGCCGTGATTCCTGTCGCAAAGCCTATTACTGTACGTTGGGTAATTTCTCGCCAGTCTTTGCTCATATTACCAAAGTCAGCAGTTTTGAACTCTTCTCCAACCCTCGCTCCAACGGCACTGCCAGCACCAGCAGCAGCCAGGCTAGTCCAGCTAAAGTCTTGTTGCAGGTTAATGGCAATTGCAACACCTTGGGTAATGACATTGCGCATCATGCCATTGAGTGCGGCATCAACGTAGGGATTCTTAACAAAGCTGATGTCGCCGGGCATGATGCCTGCGGTGATGGTACTTAAGGCGACGCTCTTCCAGTTGACTTTGTCTTGTTCGCCAGCGGCGACAGCCGCATATTGTCCGGCAGTGGCGGAGGCAGCAGCAATCGCCACCTTAAGATAAGGTGAAGTATATCCTTTTGTTGCTATTGCTAAAATAATCGCAACCGCAACAGTCACAATCGAGCCAACCATGCCACAACCATCCGGCCCCGCCGGCATCGGCATATTCGGCGTGGTATTACCAATGATCTCACCCGGGTTGTACGGCTTGAGGGTGTCGTTCCTGTTACCGCCTGCTACTTCGCGGGCGGGGATGAGGATTCTGCTGCCTTCCTGGAACTGGTCTGCAATGATGCCGTTGGCGTCAGCAATCAGGTACCACAGGGTAGCGTCACCCCAGACTGCTTTGGCGACGCTTTGCAGGGTGTCGCCCAGATGGGTGATGTAAATGCTGGGGCCGCTGCTGGAGAGGGCACTTTGATTGACATAGCTTTGGTTGATGGTGTCGCTGGCATAGTCTTTGCTGCTGGTGCCGATGATTTCACCATTGACCAGAAGGCTGTAGGTGTTGTTGCCTTTCAGCTCTTTGCGCAGGATGCGGCCTTCTGTGTCAACCAGCATGTTGCGGGCATTGACACCTGCTTTGGTTTCATCGTCACTGTCGGCGACACGGATGAGGTGGCCGTTGGCATCATATTTGTTGAAGGTGGACGCGTCTCCGCCTCCGCGGTTACCGGTGATGCTGCTGACCTGGTATTGGTCAAACTGGTCTTTGTTTTTGTAGTCGTATGTGACTGTGGTCGTGTTGTCCTGGGTGTATCTTTCAAGTCTGCCCGCAGCGTCATAATGGAAGGCGGTGCCGCTGTATCCCAGCCCGCCATCGGTGGTATGTACTTGCTGGAACTCGACCTGGTTGAGTTTGTCTTCGCGGTATTTGTAGATGGTGAAGTCGTCATTGACGCCTGCCTCCTGGAAGGCTTTTTTGAGGTTGTCGTCACCACGAATCTGGCCAATCAGGCTGTCACTGATGCCTGAACGGATGAGCTGGCTGTTGGCGTTGTAGTAGCGTTTGTCGATTTCAACGCCATCCCGTTTGACGGTATCAAGGCGACCTATGGCGTCGTAGCTATAAGTTTCGACCACATCGCCCATGGTAACGCCGGACATGACGACGGGGATGCCAAAGACGTTGGCTTTGGTACTGGTGATTTTTTTACCATAGCTGGTATCGCTGATACGACGGCCTTCAGCGTCGTAGCGGAACTCGTGACCCTGGCGGCCCAGGCCGCTGTCGGTACTGATGACCCCACCGACGTTGACACCATCAGCAACCAGTTGACGGTTCATGGCATCGTAGCTGTTCCAGGTGATTTTTTGGTGCTCTTCGCTCTTGACCACTTTGCCATCTGTTCCAATGATGTCGGTGACGTAGTAGCTGTCCACCATGGTGCGGTTGCCGTTGTTGTCATAGAGATATTTGAGTCCATAGCGGCCTGTCTCTACTTTGCTGAGCCTGCCCAGCTTGTCGTAGGACAGGTGGTTGTCTTGTAAGACTTCAAGATGCGTGTTGCGGATCTGGATGACGCTTTCTGTCAGGCGGTTGCCTGCAGCATCGTATTGATAGTAGGTGTTGGTGGTAGTGCCCACATCTTGTATGGTCAGTACCTGGCCTAACTGGTTGTAGCTGGTCCAGATGTCTTTTTTGTAGGCGCCTTCTCCGTATTCGTGCACTACCTGGTTGTAGTAGTTATAGGCATACAGGGTTTTGTGGCCACCCAGGTCTGTCCTGTCGACGAGACGGCCTGTGGCGATGTCGTAGAACCAGGTCTTTTGGCCGCCGATGGCATCGGTTTCGTTGACTTTGTGGTTGAGGGCATCGAAACGGCTGGTGGTCTGGGTGCCATTGCTGCTGGCGGTATGTGACTCGTTGTCGGCTTTGATGACGTTGCCGCGCAGGTCGTACCAGGTGCGCAGGATGCCGCCTGCTGCGTCTGTTGTCTGGATGCGACGGCCCAGTTCATCGTATTGATAGCTGATGCTGAGTTGTTGTGGAACAACGCTCTCTGGATTGAACACACCACCGTCTTTTGTCAAATCGGTAGATTGATAAACCTTGACTGCACCAGTCTGTGTCTGCGAGCTGACACGGCCCATGGCATCATATTTAAACGTGGTCTGGTAGCCAGTGGCATCGGTATAGGATGTTCTCTCACCAAAACCATTGTAGTCCTGGCGGGCGACATGGCCATCTGCGCGGTGCTCTTCGAGCACGTGGCCGCTGGCATCGAGGACATTGTAGCTGATGTAGCCGTTGGCATCCATGCCACCAATTCTTTGGCCGAGGCTGTTATAGGCTTCAGTAATTTTTGCGCCATCGACGCGGGTGGTTTCTATCAGGCGGTTGTCGCTGTCATAGTGGTAGCTGGTCTGCAGTTTGGGATCGCGTACATCGGTGGCGCTGAGGACATTGCCCCAGCGATCACTGGTCTGGATGATGCTGTTGTGACCAACTGGCGCGACTGGCGTGCCGTTACTGCCATTGTTGATGTTGAGGGTAGGCACCCAGCTGATATCGGCGGCTTTCTGTATTAACGTTTTTCGGCCAATATCGCCCATGGCCTGGAGTGCGGCCAGGTCAGCTTCGATCGCCAGGCCCGCTGCGACAGAAGCGGCGCTGCGCAGTTCATTGAGGATTTGTTGGTCTGCCGATCCTGTGCTTGCCAGTTTATTTTGCTCAAGCACAGCCAGGTGGTTCAAAGCCAGGGAGGTTTTTTCGGCAAAAGCTTTTTGATTGAGCCTGAATTGCAGCTGGGTAGCAGCATCGATACTGCTGCTGCCAGCACTGTTTTGTACATCATACAGAATGGCGGTAATTACTTCTGCTCTTGATTGTGTATCAAGCTGCTTCACCCAGTGCGCCAAACCTGCTGCGTCGGGCAATTGGCCAAATGCATTGCTGTAAATATATTTGACGAAGTCTCTATTGTCGACAAGCTTGTAGGGTTCAAGCCTGTGTTCAGTATCGCCACTGATGATGTTTTGTACAAACGCAACACGCTCAGCCAGTGGTGCAGTGACGGCTGGTACACGTTCAGACCAGTAATCAAATCCTTTGAGGTCAGCTTCGATACCAAACATCATGATGAACAGGCTGGCCACCTGGCTACGTGCATAAACAGCCGGGGACGTGCTGAGAGCAGCGTGAATGCCTGCTGCCGCGTTGTCGGCTGTGACTTGAGCAAAGAGTGTACGGGCAACGTCTGCCGAGTCGCCTTTCATGGTTAATGCATAGGTCAGGCCGACGGCAGTTTTGTTGGCAAGCAGGGTCTGGCGATTGGCTACCGCCAGGTCGCTGGAGGTGGCAGACAAGGTCTCGGAAAGAATTTCGACCGCGACCTGACCACGGGTTTTAAACTGCAAGTCATTTATATGGCCCTGAAGGCGAACATTATCGACACTACCGAGGTTGCGATAAAGGGTGTTGACGAAGCCTGCATTGTCAAGACCGGGTGGCATGTCGAGGGGAGCTGCGCCGAGCAACATCTGCTGCGCCATACGGTTCAGGTCGTTACTTGTTGCGTGACTACTCCAATATTCCAGTCCGGATGCTTCTGGTGCACGGTTAAACATCAAGGCAAACAACTGCGCGATGTTCTTTTGCAAGCCGCTTGCAGCCACGGTCGGTGCTGTACCCATGCCAAATACATAGCTTGCATTTTTCTGGGCGGCAGTCGCAGCACTGTTGGCCAACTCAAATGCCTTTTGTGCATCGGCCAGACTCAGGCCGACAGGTCCAACGACATGACTACGGATGTAGTCGATATTGACCTGGTCGACGATCTGGAAGCTGTTGATGAGTCCTATCAATTTTTGATCAAACACTCTGCGGCTGGCAAAGGCGACCGGTACAGTGCTGGTTGCCCCTACCAGGCCAGCAATAACCTGACGCAAGACATTTCCCTGTCCGGCTACGTTCCCGCTCTGTCTGGCGACGTCGAGCTGAGCAGCCCACATGGCTTCGCCTCCATACGGATCAGGCGAGCTACGTTCCAAAGCATTGCGATAGATGTTTTGCATCAGGGTCAGGCTGCTACTGGAATCAAGCCCAAGTGTTGCATCGTGATACATCTCACCAGCAATGCCGTCTAAAGTGATCTGACTTTTGTTGAGTTTGTCGCCCCAGGCGCATATTTTGAACACAATATCAGGCGAAGCATACTGGCTGTTTGTCAACAGCAAGTAGACCCTCAACACTTCAGCCAGGTTGTTGGCAGACAGGGTTGGTGTCGCGACATTACCCGTCCCCGCAGGACCGGCTTTTTCTACTAAATCCTTATAGACTTGCAATGCGATGCGAGCGTCCTCTGCAGTTTTGGGTACGGCGGCCAATGCTTTGTTGTATCGTTCCTGCACATTGCTCACCGCACGCGCCACACCCTGACTGACCTTGCCATTGAAGTTATCGCGCGTCGCCAGGAACAAGGCATCTGGTGCAGGATTGTTGAGCACACTGAACAGTAATGCGTTGAAGGCCATGCCTTGTGATTGCGCTGGCCACTTTGCCAGCTCATTAACCCAGAACTGAACGCCTGCCGTATCGTTGTCACTGCGATTAAGACTGTTGGTATAGATATTACTAAACAATACGCTTGGATTGAGTTTATCCAGACCACCATTTGAATAATATACATTGGAGTCGTGATACATGCTGGTAGCGATGTCAGTCAAAGACATGTTTTCTTCCAAACGCTTGATCCAGTAAGCAAGACCAGCCGAATCAGGATCGGTACGGTTGAACATCAACACATACAATTGCAGGATGCTGTTCAAATGTGCCGGGTTAGCGTTTCTAATTGTCGCCAGGTCTCTGGTCGCATCGGACAGGAGCGGCTCAGCCTGATCTGCCAGCCCTTTCTTGATGGAATAGTCTGTCCACGCATTGCCAAGATCGTTAATCACGTTGCCTGAAACTGGTGTGCTGTTTCCAGTTGGCTTCAGACTATTGAGATAGTCCTGGTTTTGCTGCACCAGACCCGTCGCCTTCGTATATGTTTTAACGGCAGTGTCGTAGGCTTCTTTCACTCCCGTTTTTGCTCGTGCGGCTGCTTCGTATTTATTAACCGCATCCTCATAGTCAGAGTTGGCTTGTGTTGCCTTTGGTGTATTGTTCAGCGTATAGGTTGCACTTTCCAAATTCGAGCGCGCTGTGACCAGGCTGGCGTTGGCCAGCCCCAACGCCGCAGTAGCCTTGCGCACATCGCTCAGTCTGTCTGCAAGGTACATCGTGCTGGCATACATGACTTCATTGACGTTGCTCTGCAAATAACCTAAACCTGAATACGGATTGTTACCTGATTCACCCATCAAGCCGACATAAAAAGCATAAATCTGGTCTGACTTGTCACGATCAGACGATGCCTTGCTGACTGCATCGGACCAGTAAGCGACGCTTTTCGCGCCAATACTCTCCGCGTCATACGTAGGATAAGACAGAGACCGCTGATAGATTCTTTCAAAAAAATTCTTGGGCGTATCCGCATAGGGACGGTATGTGGGATCGTAGTACATCGCATGAATGACATCCTTGACGGAACGCCCACGCAATTCAAGTTCTTCCTGCCAAAATTTTACGCGAGCCAAATCAGGTGAAGTGATCCCAAAGATGAGATTGAATAACTGGAAAATGACGACCCGATTGCTATTGATGGGTGCGTTGACCCTATCCAGGGCAGCGCTTGCATTAATTTGTGCTGTTTCGGCGAGCCCCGCCGCAGTTGATGCGTCATCACGGTCCTTGACTTTGGCATAGTAGTCGTTAGCCGCTGCCGTATAACTGGCATTGGCAACTCTTGCGATTTCATACAGTCTCGCACTTTCACCTTCCAGGCGATTGATGTTGTCGACTGCATCTTGTAAGTCTTTGCCTTTGCGTTCCTTATCCGATTGCGCTATGCCTGCAGCGATGGTGGCCTCGGTGAGCATTTGCTCCGCCTTGACAATCAGCGCCTGGTTTGCAATGGAATTATCGATTTTTACAGCGGCAATCGCAAACTCCATGGCGCTTTTTGCTGATTGAAGTTGCACCTGTGCCTGACTGAGCGTTATCTCGGCAGTCGTTACGCCTTCACTGAATGCTTTCAGGTCGGCTTTGGCTTTTTCCAGATCAGCATTGACTTTGCTGGAATCGGCCATGCTTGATTGTGCCTGAGCCCGGGCATAGGCAAGGCCTGCAGCACTTGCCTCTAGTGCGACGGTGGCCGCCGCCAATTGGGTGTTCGCAGCTGCTAGTTTCGCCGCCAGCATTACAGCATCACTGGCAGCAGCTCCAGCCTTTGCCTGATTCAATGCCAGGCTGGCACTCATGGATTTCAGGTCTTTTTCAACGGCAGACAATGCAAGTGCGGCTTCCTTCTCTTCACCACCACCCAATACGACAAAGTTCATGCCGGTAGCCGTCTTGAGGGTAAACACTTGTCTTGCATACGCACTGAAACTGGCAGAACCGGATGGATTGACCAGGTCATTGATCATGAGTTCCAGTACTTCACCTCGGCCCGCAGCGCCAGCCTGTCCCACTGCATTCAGTTTTTTTACCCATTCATTGCTGTCAGTGACTGAGGCAGCATCGCCACCAAGGGTCTCGACGTAGATTTTTCTGACCAGCTCCAGGTTGCTGACTGTAGAAAATTTATCAGTCCAGATTGCATTGGCAATGACACTAAAACTGATATTGCTATCAAGATTGCTTTGCTGCAGCCAGTATTTATAACCTTTGGGGTCTGGTGCGCGGTTGAACAGCATGACGTATAAACGTGTCAGGTTCAGTTGTTTGTTTTGCGTCGCATCGAGTTTGGCAAATACTGCATTGATCGCCGTCAACGTGTCTGTTGCCGTGACCAGGGCATTGATCGTGGCAGCCTCCTTGTCATCTGTGAGGCTAAAGGAGTTGGCATACAGCATGCCGACATTGACACGGTTGTTGAATAACTGCTGTGCCTGGCGCCAGCCGAAATCGCTTTTTGTATTGCCAACAATGTCATCGATAAGCTCAAGGATAGCTGTTGCTTTTTGTGCTGAAGTCGTTGCAGCATTCAATTTATCCAGGAAGCCTGATTTTGCGGATGACTCTTTCCAGTTCAAAACCGTGTCAAAGATCGTATCGGCAATGTCCTTATTTGACTTTCCGGCCAGGGGACTTTGATCCAGAATATTCGCAGCAGCTGCATTGATGTTATACAACTTGCCCATCAATCCGTCGGCGTAATATTTAAAACCACCATATTCTGGACTGCGGTTTTGCAGCAAGACGTATAGACGTGTCAATTGCAAGCGAGCCTGGGCATCGGTAACAAGCGTGCCCACGCTGGCAGAAGCCAGGGCTGCGGTCGTATCAGTTGCGGAAACCTGTGTCAGGATAGCAGCCGCTACAGCAATGTCGCGGCCTTTCAACTCGCCGCCATAGGTTAATGCTACCGACACCTTATTATTAAATAGCTTGGTTGACGTGACTATCTCTGCCACGTCACCTGCATAGGCTACCGTACCACGGATAATATCGGCCACGACACTGCCATGGGCATTGGTAGCTCCACTATTCCATTGCGCTAACCAGTAAGCCTTGCCAGCATCATCAATTTCACGCTTAAGCGCGTCTTTGTAGATGAGATTGAGTACCGCTTCGCCAGACAGTGTACTCAATTCAGGACGGCCCAATATGTATTGCGCCATCTGGTCTAGCGTGTTGTTGGCGAGCGATTTAGTTAAATCAACCAGTTCACTGTCAGTTGGTGCACGGCCCAGCAATGCAACATACAACTGGGCTATTTTGATACGTTCAGAGCCATATCCAACGGTCATGTTGCCGCTGCTATGAGAAACCACTACGCCATTTTGGTAGTAGTCAACTTCATATTCGTAGATACCTTCTGCGAGGGCAGTGGTGTTGCCAGGTATTGGGCCAACATTGGCATCCTTACCATCCAATGGATTGAAAATGTAATTGCTGCCGAAGTTGGTCACCTTACCAATAGACCAGTTGGCATTGCCACTCACGCGGTAACGGAAAACCGGCTTTGTATTGAGGTCTATCGGCGCAGCGATATTGATGACAGCATTGATGGAATTACTTTGCGTGGCACCGAGCTTGTTGACCTGGACCCAATGACCTGTCGCATCTTTTTTGCTGATAACAATTTCAGTGACATACTTTTGTGTAGGAATACCCCAGTCTTTGGCATTATTCCAGAAAAAATCTACTTCGCCCTTGGCTTGCAGCGCTTCGTAGACTTTCTCAACAGTACCCATGGTTGGCGGTACACCATTCACACCTAATTTGGTCTGGAACTTAACACTGATTTTGACATCGCCATATCCCCAGCTGGACATATCCGGCATGGTGATGCGCAAACTATTGTAGCCAGTAAATGTACTGCCAGTCGGTGAACTGCCACTCACGTTGCCAGTACCATTTTTGAGCTCGTTAGGATCATGTCTACCGTCGTTACCACTGCTGCCACTGGCACTACCGTTATCTATCGTTCCATTGACAAAAAAGCTGAGCGGAGAACTTTGTGCGCTGACTTCCAGTTTGTTGCTGTTACCGACATTGGGGAGCTGTTTTTCAATGACATGACCTAAATGGTCGTAACGTGTGACAGAAGAGGTGAAATTCCCGTCTGTTTGTATGTGACTTGCCACAGCTTTGGCATCAGCCAGACTTCTCAGATCAATAGTGCCACTGGTGACTTGTACTGTATTGCGTCCTTCCTGGTCGACCAGCATGACTTTGGTGATACCACCACTGGTAGTGCGCCACAAGTGACCTTCATTGTCGTATTCATTGAGCAATGTGGTGGCACCGTTGACGGTTTGTTTTTGCAACTCACCAAAGGCATTGTATTCATAGCGGGTTTCTGTGGTGTCACTGCTACCAGCAACACCAAGCTCTACGGTGCGTATCAATTTACCGGCAGCATCGTATTCCATGCTGAGCATGGCGCTACTGTCAGAATTGCCGACCACCTGGCCATTGATGTCAGTCACTTTGCGTTGCTGGGCGACCAGATTGCCACTGGCATCGTAAGACTGGTGGCTGCGCTTGTTTGCGGCATCGACACTGTCAGTCACTTTGCCAAAGGCATTGTATTGCGCATAGCTCTTGCGCTCGTCTTTGTCTGACGCGCCTGCAGTGACGACAGTCGCGGTTTGCCATACTATTTGCTGGCTGGCATTACTGAGAACCAAATTGCCGTCATCCTGCAAGCGCAGCACCACGCCACTGCCGCGAGTAGCCGATTGCCACAGCGTCGAACCTGCATGGTAGAGCGCCAGATTGCCATCTGTCTGTACCGCCAAACCTGTGCTGCCTGAAGGAGCACGTGTGCCACTTTGCCAGATGATGCCAGGCGCACTTTCGTTGCCTTGCTCGCGGTCATACATGACGAGATTGCCATCAGTTTGCATGACGAGCTGGAAACGACCATTGGCAGAGTACAGCGCCTGGTTTTCGAGCAAGTTTTGCCCGGCGTTCATGCTACCCATGTACACCATCAATGGATTGCCAGACTTGCTACCTTGCTTCATCTCGGTTTGCGTGGTCACGACTGCATTGCCATAGGCATCACGCTTGTAGACTGTGTAGATGGCGGTATTGCCGGTGCCGCTACCACTGGACGTGGTAGTGGCGACGCGGCCAAGCATGTCATAGGTGATGGCGCTGGTGCGCGTGATCAGGCCAATGTTGCTGATGCCTGAGCTTGCACGACCACTGTCAATTTCTTGCTCCGTCTTGGATACCAGGTTTCCTAGTTGATCATAGCCGAACTGTGTTTTGACGGACCCGCGTACATTGGAGTCTGTGCGATTAACGTGGCTGAGCTGGGCAAATTCAACATTGAGCCTGGTTTCGGTGGTTTTACGATTAATGAGGTCATATTCGTAACGGACTCCGCGATCACTTGCGCCACTGAGGAGGGAGATATCTGCCACTGGCAAGCCGGATTCGCTGCCTGTCCAATTGCTTGCGAGGTGGGCATAAGACGTCGCAAATTCGATATGGGAGACGACGTTGCCATAAGCATCGAACTGCTGGCGGGTCAGGTAGTTTTCTGCATCGAGTATGGCAACTTGCTGGCCGCGCTGGTTATAGGCATAACGGGTGGTAGCAATATCAACGCCCGCTTGCAAGAGCGCACCATTGGCATCATAGACATTGCGGCCAACTGCGGCGCTGCTGAGTTCACCAAAGGCATTGTAGGTATTGCTGGTGACCTTGGCCTGGTATTCATAATGCGTACCGTCCGATCCATAAAATACGGATTCAGTCACCACTGCTGCCTGGCCGAGCTGGTTGTACTGGGTCTTGATCTGGCGGTCTTTGGCACTGGTGAGTGGCACTATTTGTGCAAGTGTCGGCGCTGTTTCGCTGCTGGTGTCGCGCTTGTCGTTGGCGTAGCGTATGAGGGTTTCGACTTCACCAAAGGCATTGCGTTTGTATTCTGTCAGGTAACCATTGGCGTCGATGTCGAATCTGACACGTCCCAGTTGGTCATAGACTTTGTAGCTGCGCTTGCCTGCCACATCGAGGTTGCTGACAGCATTGCCCAATGCGTCATAGGTGACGCGGGTAGTCAGTTGTTTACCAGTGATGGTGATACCGGTGCTGCTGTCAGTAACATCAACCGGTGGGTAGGTAACAACAACCTGGCGTCCGAGTGCGTCATAGGTGTAGTCAGTTCGTCTTTGCTGGGCGCTGTTGCTTGCTTCTATACGGGCGGTGAGATTGCCGACCGCGTCATAAACAAAGCGGGTTTCCAGCGCAAACATGGCGCTGCTGGAGGACTTGGCACCGTTTCTAAGATCAATACTGGCAACTTCAACTGCCGGAGCTGTTTCTGTTTCCAGGCGACCAGCGGCATCGTAGGTATAAGTCCAGGTCGCGCCTTTTTTATTGGTGAAGCTTTCCTTTTGACCAAGGCTGTTGTAGGTAAAGCTTTCGGTAAAGCCCATTGCATCCGTGCTCTTGAGCAAATGACCGGCGTGGTCATACTCATAGGCGCTGGTGCGGTCTTTTGCAGAGGTATTGACTGCGGCCTGGATGGCAGCTAAGGCGCTGTCACTGACGCTGATTGCCTGGTCAAATTGGGTCGTTGACTTAAGGTGGGTGCCTTCATAGACGTTTTTGGTGACATAACCTTGTGCATCAACGCTATAAACCAGACGATTGGCTGCATCGTAGGCGCGGCGTTCCGTGCGGTCTTGCTGGGCATTGGCTTGCACCTGGCTCAGATAGGTTTGTGACGTGGCACCAACAGCCAAGCTGGCTGTGCTGATGCGGTTGGCATAGGCTGTGGTACTTGTGACGTTACCATTGCCGTCATAGACATGGGACATGACACTGCCATCTGCCGCAATGCTGACCGTCAAACGATTCATGCCGTCATAGGCGAACCATTGTGTGCGGTCATTGGCAGGGTTAATGCCGTCGCCACTGGTTTTCTTGACGACGTTGTTGTTGCCGTCATACACATAGCTGACGACACCACCGAGGGCGTCGACGGTACTGGTGACGCGACCATCTTTGTCGTAGTAATTGGTGTTGAATCTGTCTTGCGCTGTTTCTGCCGGGATCAGTGCTTCCAGCGCGGCGCGCGTTGGCTGCGCGCTCAGGCCTGTGAGGTTGACTGTAGTGGCGTAGCGGCGGACGGATTTGACACGGCCGTTTTCATCATAGACTGTGCGTTGCATGCCACCGGCAGCATCCAGCACCAGTACCTGGCGGTCTTCGCTGTCATAGGCGAAGCGGGTGACTTTGTTGAGGGCATCGGTTGTGCTGATGACATTGTTGTTGGCGTCGTACTGGTAGCTGCGGGTCAGTGTGGTGCCGGTATATTCTTCTATGCGACGGCCCAGTTTGTCGAAGACATAGCGTTGTACCAGGTCTTGCGTTTCGCCCTTTTGCGTGACTTTGAGGGTTTTGCCGCGTTTGTCGTAATCGTACTCGGTGACCAGTTTCAAGCCATCAGGATCAACGGTTTGTTTGATCAACTGGCCTTTGAGGTCGTATTCGAGTTTGGTTTTGACCTTGTTCGGGTCAGTGATCTCGATTTGCTGGCCTTTGGCATCGTAGGCGTACTTGGTCACCAGAGGTGCACTGCCTGCGATGGTCAGGGTTTTACTGGTCAGGCGGTTGGCGTCGTCGTAGGTGTAGGTGGTTTTGTTGCCGTTGGCGTCTGTGCTTTCTTTGAGTAAGCCGGCGTTATCGTAGACGTTTAACGTGGAGAAGTTATTTTTACCATCGGACGTACTTTTAAACTTTAGATTGCCATCTCTGTCATAGACAATGGAAGTTGTATTACCTTTGCCATCGGTCGATGCGATCACTTGACCATACGAATTGGTCGTCGTTAAGACGATACTTCCTTCAGCACTGGTCTGCTTCGTCTCAGAAAGGAGTGCAGTGTTTTTATAGGAATACGTAGAGACATTGCCTTTGGCATCAGTCAACGTCAATGTTTGATTGAAAGCGTTATAGCTCGTTTTATTGCTGTGGCCACTTGCCTGATCGGTGACTTCCACTGCGCGTCCCAGACGATCAAATATTTGAGTCGTTACATTTCCGTTGGCATCGACAGTGCGATAGGCCCGGCCAAAGGCATCATAGTCAGTATGAACTATTTGCTTGATGCCGTTGGCATCCTGAGTTGTTTCGGTAACCTGACCAAGCTTGTTGTAACTGGTTTTAGTGATCAGGTTTTCAGTATCAGTGATGGCACTGGTGATACTGGTGCGCTCACCAAATTGGTCATAACTGTAATAGGTGACGCTGCCGTTAGCATCTGTCATGCTCTCCACGCGGCCGTCCAGATCATAGTTCAGATGCTGGGCACTATCGAGCTGGTTATTCGCGATGGCGGCAAGACTTTGGATCAGCGATGAGGGAGCCAAACCGCCAGTCAAACTACTAACATTCGTCAGACGAGTACCATATGTAATGGTATCGGTCAGTTGCCCCAGATGATTATAACGACTTTCTTTAACTTCACCGAGAGCATTAATGGTATGTGTTAAATGACCCGCCTGATCGTAGTAAAACAGGCTGCGATGACCGTTCTGATCTGTGCTACTGGTGCGGCGGTTGGCGGAGTCGTAGGTGTGGCTGACACCATAATTTTGCCAGGCAGTCGCCTCAGAAATTGCTCCAGTATTGAGCTGCCAGCCACCGATACTGGACATCTCGCCAATTACCCGTCCATATTGATCATACTTCAGGTTTACGAATCTGCTTTGCGCAGTACCAAGATTAAGTTTTTGTCGAACGAGTAAGCCAGTGTTGTCGTCATAAAATGAAGTAGTTATTGAGCCATTGGCAGCAATGGTATTTTTGGTACGACCAAGAGCATCATAAGTTTGTTGCGTGATCAAGTCCGCTGTTGCATCTGCGATCGGTCTTATGGTTTCCCATGGAGCATTTGTGCTTACATTGCTTACCTTATTGCTGTAGCGTGTCGTCTGCGTCAGTTGTCCACTCAAATTGTAGTGGTATTCAGTTGCATAGCCTTCTGCATTGGCAGACCCGATCAACTGGTTCTCTGCATTGTAGAAGTTGTAGCTGACCGCATCCTGAGACGGATTTTGGGTGATGAGCCCGCTCAGCAAGCTGTTGACTTGTGCATTCTTGTTCTGCGTCGCATAAGCTATCGTCACTGTTTGACGACCTGCGCTGTCGTAGCGGTATTCAACTATCCCGCCTTCTGCATCCACCGTGCCAATTAACTTCTGGTCCTGGTCATAGTAGCGGTAGCTACTGCGGTCTTTGCTGTCTGCTGCGACTTGTACGTCTTGTGCTGTCGCATTGACGCCTACGCTGGACGGATTGAGGGTGTTGGCGCGCTGTATCGTGGCAACCAGTTTGCCTGCGGCGTTGTATTGCAGTTCGGTGACTTCACCCAGCGGGCTGATGGTCTTGGCGACTCTTCCCAGGTTGTCGTACAGGGTGCGGACGATCATGTCGCTGGCGCTGGCGGTGACAGGAATGACGCTGACGTTGGCGGGCGCTGATACATTGCCAGTCTGGACTACCTGGCCTTTGAGTTGCTGGAACTGGACATCTGTCAGTGCATTGGCACGGGCAATGGTCTGGACGCGTTGGCCCAGAACATTGTAGATGTATTGGGTAACTTCGCCTTTGCCATTGACATCGGCCTGGAGGTTGCCTGCGGCATCGTAGATGTGCAGTTGTTCTACCCCTGTCGGGTCTTTGGCGTAGACCAAGCGGCCCAGGGCATCATAACCGTAGCTGGTGGTGAGTTCTCCACCGAGGGTGCTGCTAAGCAAGTGACCCTGGTTGTCGTAGACTTGGGTGTCGATGCGGCCACTGGCATTGTGCTGGACGATTTTGTGGTTGGCGTCGTCGTATTCGGTAAAGCTGGTCTTTTGCAGTGCATCGGTGGTGCTGGTCTGGCGGCCCAGACCGTCGTAGGTGTAGCTGGTCTGGTTATTGAGCGCATCAACCGTCATCAACAGGTTGCCTGCGACATCATAGGTGAAACGGGTGATGCTTTCTTTGCCGTCAGCTACGCCTGTGCCATCAGCATTGATCTTGGCATAGGTGGTGGTGGTGCTGAGCTGGCCACGGGTGTTGTAGCTGTAGTCGCTGCGGGTGGTGTTGCTTTGGACCTGGGAGGTGCTCCAGCTTTGCAGTTGGCCCAGTGTCAGTGGGTCGTTCGTTTCTAGTCCGGCTACGGGGTAGCTGGCGTTGGTGTAGTGGATGTCGGCTGTCTTTTGGCCTGCGCTGTCATAGCGTTGTTCGCTGACTGTGCCAGTAGTACTGATCTGGAAGCGTAACTGGCCGGGCAGGCCGTAGACGAAGCGGGTGCTTTGTGAGCCTGTGGACTGGTTGGCACCTGCTGCCGGGGTCAGGGTGCTGAGGATGAGGTCGCCATTGGCGTCGTAGGTGTTGTCTGTGCGGTTACCGGCGGCATCTGTCTTGGTCAGCAGGTGACCGGCAGTGTCGTAGGTGTAGCTGGTTGCATTGCCTTGCGCATCTGTCAAACTGGCGATATTGCCGTAGGCATCATAGCCGTAGCGCAGGGTTTGGGTCTGGCCGTTGGCTGCGGGTGCGGTGATGCTGTCGAAGCGTTTGTCTGCGGTGAGGGTGTAGACGGTGACATTGCCAAAGGCGTCGGTGACTTTGGTTTGGCGGTTGACGGTGTCGTAGTCGAATTTGGTCACCTTGTTGTAGGCATCGGTGATGCTGGCAACGCGGGCTTCGCCATCTACGGTAACGTAGGTAAATTTCTGGTAGCTGCCATCGGTCTGGGTGATGCTGTCGATGAGATTGCCAGTTCCCACATAGGTGTAGCTGGTGATGTAGACTTTACCATCGGTAATACTGCTGTCTTCCGGGCTCAGGTCGAGCAGGACCTGGCTCAGGCGGTTCTGGGTATCGTAGGTGTAGCGGGTGTTGCTGGTGACTTTGCCATCGGCGGCGACAATGCGTTCCTGGCTCAGGTTGTTGCCTGTGTAGATAAATTCTACTGCTTCGCCATTGGCGTTGGTGATCTTGGACAGCAGGTCGCCGTTGTAGGTATAGCTGGTGACATTGCCGCTGGTGTCGCTGGCTGTGGCCAGCTTCCACGTGCCATTGTTGCCCTGGTAGGTTTCTGTCTGGTGGCTCACTGTGTCTGTCCACGTCCAGGTCGTACCATCACTGCTGAGAGTGTCGAAGCTGCCGCTGCCTTGCGTTGCGACATAGAGTTGGCGGGTGCTGTCATAAGTGTATTTGACAACGCTGGCATCCTGGCCAGCACGATAGACGGAACTACCGGCTTTGTTCAACTCTCCATTTAGTGCCGCTACACGGCGATAACCATTGAGCCACCACGCATCTCTATTGTCGTCACTCAGCTTGCCTTGGCTGTTGTACGTCCTCAATATCGATGTATCATTTCCAAGTCCAGACAGCAAAGCATCTGCATCTCGCAACACCAGATTACCTGTCGCCAGATTAACTGCTGCTATCTCACCATTCTTGCCTGCTGCTATATTTAGCAGGGACAGATTTTGCTGGCTGGCCGCATAAACACTGTCATCGAAAATGACGACAGTGCCATTTGCAGTTACAGCAGTAATGGTCTTGAGCGTACCAGCGCTATCGTAATTGTATGTAGAAACTTCGCCTTGCTTATTTGTGACATTGGCTATTTGACCAACTGCATTATAGGTATAAGTTTCAGTTTTACCTTGGGTGTCAACAATGGTTTGTAAACGACCTGCATTGTCGTAATTGCTCACATTGCCGGATTTATCCGTTGTACTTAATAACTGATTATTTTTGTCGTAGGTCTTACTTTCAATATTTCCCTGCGCATCAATTTTTCCAGTCGTTTGTGTTAATACATTACTCAACGTATCGTAAGTGTATGCTGAATAAACTGCTCCAACTTTTGTGGCGTAGCCAATCGTTTGACCCAGGTTATTGTATGTGTATGTTTCTGTCTTACCTTGAGCATCAGTATTACTTAAACTATGGGCAAGCAAATTACCTGCTTTATCATAGGCATAAGTAATGACAACGCCATTTTTATCGGTATAACTAATCTTTTGACCCAGGCTATTGTAAGTGTAACTTTCGGCTTTCCCTTGATAGTCAGTAACGCTTATTAGACGACCAGCTTTGTCGTAAACATAGCTGGTCAATTTGTCTTTGCTTCCATCCGCACTAATGCCATTTTTAATGGTCGAATAATTGCTGTCAGAAACGCTAATGGCGTTAGCATATAGCACTGTTTGCTTGAGATGCAGGCCATCATAGATATTTTGAGTAACCAAACCTTGCGCATCTACAGTGTAGACCAGACGATTAGCTTCATCATACGCACGACGTTCAGTGTGATCCAAAACGCTCTTTTTGCTATTCATCAAACTGAGAACAGCGTCAGCCCTCGCACCTAGAGCCACACTTTGGACATTGATGTGATTAGCATAGCTTGTGGTAGCTGTCAGATTACCGACTTTGTCGTATGCATACCCAGTTACGGCACCATCCGCAGCGATCTTAAAGCCCAGGCGGCCAGTTGGTTCATAAGCATAAGACTCGACTTTATCCTGAACCGCGATTGGCAATGTTGCGGTACTCAATGCCGCCATCGGTGGCACGGTGACTTTAGTCGCATACTGAATAGTGCGAACAACATGACCTTCCGTATCATAGGCATAGCTTGTTGCATCACCAAGCGCATTCACTTCAACCGCCAAATGCCCATCATTGTCATAATAACGATAGAAGATTTGATCATTCGCGCTGGCTGCTGGAATCAAGGCATTCAAGGCCGCTTTGTCAGCAGCAACACCGATACTAGTTGTATCAATAGCGACAGCATAACGATGCAACTGGCTGATACGACCATCAGGATCGTAGGCGGTGGTAGTCACACCACCGGCAGCATCAATACTGATTATCTGACGATTCTGGCTATCATATGCGTAGTGGGTAAGGTTGCCATTGGTGTCTGTCACGCTAATGACATTGTTGTTGGCATCATAAGCGTATTTGCGGCTTGTGGTGATGCCATCATCTGATGACTCGCTAATGCGGCGGCCCAAAGCATCATAGGTATAGCTTTGTACCAATGAAGCATCCTTGCCATTACCCCTCTGCGTAACTTTGAGAGTTTTGCCCGCCTCGTCGTAGCTGTATTCGGTTACAAGATGCAAACCATCTGGGTCAACAATGCTTTGCAGCAGTTGGCCTTTGTGGTCATAGACCAGTTTGGTGACTTTGTTATCGGCATCGGTGATTTCAACCTGGCGGCCGAAAGCATCATATTTGTAGCTGGTGACCAGGGTTTGACCGCCCGCCATGGCCAGGGTTTTGCTGGTCAGGCGATTAGCATCATCGTAAGCATATGTTGTGACGTTGCCGTTTTCGTCTGTGCTTTGCGTCAAACGATCAGACTTGTCGTAGGTGTTTGCAATTGTACTGATTCCATTGACTACCGTACGATTATAGGTAAGTAAATTACCGTCATAATCATAAGTCATGAAGTCACTATTCGCCTCCGAATAATCATGCCTTTGGATATCGCCGACACGATTTATATAGATTTGTCCACGAACTTGGAAAGCTACTGAAACGATAGCTGTCTTATCACCATTCCTTGAATCTAAATACCAATAGCTTGTAAGAACCCCGCGTGCATCCGTTTGTGTAAAAATTCTGCCAAATGCATCGTATTTTGAAGTGGTAGCACTACCAGTTGCCATATCCTTGACTTCAACAACACGGCCTAAACGGTCAAACTGCTGCTGCGTCACATTGCCCATGGCATCAACTGTACGCCAGGCGCGGGCAAAAGCATCATAGTCAGTGCGTACTGCCTGATGCAGGTTGGCCGTATCACGTATGGTGTCTGTTACGGCACCGCGTTTGTCGTAGCGCAATTCAGTATCGACGTGCTTGGCGTCGGTAATTTTGACTTGTTCACCAAATTGATTATAGGTATATGTCGTGATCTGACGATTCGCATCGGTCATGGTGATCACACGACCATCGAGGTCATAGCTATAACTGCTGCGAATGTCATTCGTCTGATCAGCGATCGCCTGGATTTTTTGCGTGAAGTCAGCTGTTTGCAATCCACCTGAGAGCCCACTCAAGCCTGTCAGACGTGTCGCATACTGGACATTATCAGTCAATTGTCCCAAATGGTTGTAACGCTGTTCCGTTACCTCACCCAATGCATTGACGGTGAAGGTCAGATGTCCTGCATTGTCATAATAATACAGCGTACGGCGACCATTTTGATCTTTGCTGCTGGTACGGCGATTACCGGCATCGTAGGTATAAGCAGTGCCATAATCTTTCCAAATCTGGCTGATCGTCACTGGATCAGTCGTATTGCGCAACAGCTCACTACCATTTCCTTTCACCGTCGCAACAACTCTTCCAAATTTGTCATAAGCGGTGTCTTGAGTACGGCGCAAAGCAGCGCGGCTATCAACGATGCCGCTTGAAATCAACAGACCTGTTTGACTATCAAAAATGTTTTTGGTTTTTGTGGTGAAATTATCATTCCTATATTCACCAACAAACGTCTCAGTAGTTTCCAGCCGTCCTAACTTATCAAAAGTTTGCTTAACGGTTTGTCTAGATGGGTCGATATACTGCGGACGTATTTGATCCCAGGTACCTGATAAATTATAGCCTCCCGAGAGATCGCCGTTATAGGTAGTCTTTTGCGTTATATTCCCTGCCAAGTCATATTTAAATTCTGTCGGTGTTCCTTGCGGGTCTATGTAAGCGATAACACGATCACTGGCATCATAAAAATAAAAATCTACTACGTCTTTACTACTATTCGTAGTGATCAGGCTCGAAAATTTACTGTCTACCTTGGCATTCTGGTTTTTTGCTGCATAAGCGACTACTACTCTAAGGCGATCAGCATTATCATAAAGGTATCCAACAATGCCACCTTCTGCATCAGCCTTTCCTATGAGTTTCTGATCCTGATCGTAGTAACAATAGCTGATACGGTCATTGACCGCGTCAGCAGCGACTGCTACATCCTGAGCTTTATCATCAATGCTTATCGTAGACGGATTAAGGGTGTTAGCTCGCTGGATGGTAGCAACTAGTTTGCCCGCAGCGTTATATTGGAAATCCGTCACTTCGCCGAGCGGACTGATAGATTTACCTATACGACCAAGACTGTCGTACAAGGTGCGGCTGATCATGTCGCTACCGCTGGCAGTGACTGGGATATTGTTGACGATGGCGGCTGCTGTACTCGCCACACCTTCTTGCACTAACTGCGCTTTGATCTGTTGGAACTGACTGGACGTCAGGGCATTGGCACGGGCAATGGTCTGGATTTTTTGACCCAGGTTGTTATAGACATATTGGGTGACTTCGCCTTGTCCGTTAATATCTGCCTGGATATTACCTGCGGGGTCATAGATGTGCAGTTGCTCTACGCCACTTGGGTCTCTGGAATATACCTGGCGACCAAGTGCATCATAGCGGTATTCTGTCGTCAGCTCCCCACCTAGACTGCTGCTCAGTAAATGCCCGCGGCTGTCAAACAACTGAGTGTCGATACGGCCGCTGGCGTTATGTAGAATAACTTTGTGATTGGCATCATCATATTCAGTATAGCTGGTCTTTTGCAGTGCATCAGTGGTGCTCAATACGCGCCCCAGACCATCGTAGGTAAAGCTCGTCTGGTTGTTCTTGCCATCTATGCTGAACAGGAGCTTACCGCTGACATCATAGCTGTATTGCGTAATACTTTCTGTACCATCTTTAATGCCTTGCCCATCGCTGCCGATTTTTCCATAGGTGGTAATACTGTTGACTTGCCCGCGGCTGTTGTAACCATAGTCCTTGCGAGTAGTAATATCTTGTGCTTGAGAGCTGCTCCAGTTTTGCATCTGATCAAGGCTGGGGCTGAGCAAGCCATTACCGTATTTGACATTGGTAAAGTGAACTTCGGTTATTTTTTGGCCATTGCTGTCAAAGCGCTGTTCAATAACGTTGCCGGTAGCGTTGATCTGGAAGCGCAGATTGTGTTGTGCGTCATAGACGTAGCGTGTTGTCTGCGGACCACTCAATTGTTTTCCATCTGCTGTCAGTGCGCTATACAGGGTGCTGGTGAGCAGGTCATTGTTACCGTTGTAGGTATTTTCTACACGATTACCCTGGGCGTCTGTTTTGGTCAGCAGATTGCCAGATGCATCATAGGTAAAACTCGTGACATTGTTTTGGGCATCTGTGATGCTGGCTAAGTTACCTGCAGCATCATAGGTGTAGCGGGTGGTCGCTGTCTGGCCATTGGCTGCGGGCGCAATAACGGTGTCAAAGCGCTTGTCAGCATTGGTGATATAGGTGCTGACATTGCCAAAGGCATCGGTGACTGTGGTCTGGCGATTGACTGTGTCGTAATCGAATTTAGTGACATTGTTATAGACATCGGTGATGCTGGCAATACGGGATTCGCCATTGACTGTGACGTAGCTGAATTTTTGGTAGCTGCCGTCGGTCTGGGTGATACTTTCGAGGAGATTACCTCCACCAACATAGGTATAGGTTGTCGCATAGACTTTACCATCTGCGATGCTGGCATCATCAGGACTCAAGTCGAGCAATACCTGATTCAGGCGATTCTGCGCATCGTAGCGGTAATTGGTGTTGCTGGTGACTTTGCCATCGGCAGCAACAATTCGTTCTTGCGTAAGGTTGTTGTCTGTATAAATAAACTCTACAGCTTCCCCATTGGCGTTGGTAATCCTGGACAATAAATCACCGCTGTAGGTATATGTGGTCTTCAGCCCATTCAAATCGCACGCTATCGCGAGTTTCCAAGTATAGCCATTATCGCCCTGATAGGTTTCAGTCCGTTGGCTCCCCGCCTGTTTCCAGGTCCAGCTACTACCGTCACTGCTCAGTGTATCGAAGCTGCCGCTGCCCTGAGCTGCCACATACAATTGACGGTTAAGGTCGTAATTATATTTGACGACAGTGCCATCCTGGCCGACTCTATACACAGAACTGCCGGCTTTATTCAGATCTCCAGTCAACGCTGCTACACAACGGTATCCATTGAGCCACCATGCATCTCCATTGTCGTCACTCAGGCGGCCTTGGCTGTTGTACGATCTCAATATCGACACATCATCACCAAGACCTGACAATAAGGCATCCGCATCTCGCAACACAAGGTTCCCTGTTGCCAGATCAACTGATGTTATCTCTCCATTCTTGCCTTTACCTGTATTGACCAAAGACAGGTTTTGGTGACCACTCCTGTAAGCACCATAATCAAAAGTATTACTTACTCCATTTGATAAAGTACTGATTACTTTCAGGAGCGCACCTGCTGCGTCGTAAATATAGCTCCAAGTATCTCCATTTTTATTGGTGTAACTGGTTTTTTGACCCTGGACGTTATATATGTAGCTTTCAGTTTTACCTTGTGTATCCGTAGACGAAAGCAAACGACCTTCAATGTCATAGTTATAAAGAGTAGTATTTCCTGAACTATCTTTGAAGCTTAAGAGAGTGCCATTTTTATCATACGTTTTAGCGTCTCCATTGCCAGAAGTTACAAGACTGCCAGACAAATTTCCTACTTGATCAAAAATATAACTGACCAGCTTATCTTTGACAACGTCGACTTTGATAGCATTTTTAATACTGGCAAGATCACTATTACTGATATTGATGACATTGGCATATTGCACTGTTTGCTTGAGGTGCAAGCCTTCGTAGATATTTTGTGTAACATTACCTTTTGCATCGACAATATAAATAAGACGATTAGCCTCGTCATAAGCACGGCGCTCAATACGATCTGTTGCACTTTTTTTGTTTTGCATAAAAAAAGTAACAACATCAGCCTTGGTACCAACAGTCACATCATTGACACTTATCTTGTTAGTAAAGATAGTCGTCGCAGTCAGATTTCCTGCTTTATCGTACGTATATCCAGTAACACTTCCATCTATACTAATTTTGAAACCAAGACGCCCGGTGACATCGTAGGAATAGGAATCGACAAGATCGAGTACATTGACAGGAACAAGGCTCAAACTAAAATCTACAGGCGGCGGAAGCGTAATTTTGGTCGCAAACTGTGTGTTACGTACAATACGGCCTGCTCCATCGTATGCATGAGAAATGACTTCTCCAAGTGCACTTACCTCGAAGGTCATGCGACCATCCTTATCATAATATCGATAAGATACTTGATCATTAGTGCTTGAAGGCGGAATCAAGGCAAGTAAAGTCGCGCTGTCAGCCGCACTACCAATAGTTGTTACGTCAATCGCCGTGGCATAGTGACGTATCTGGGAAATACGCCCATTTAAATCATATACTGTGCTGGTTACACTTCCTGAGACATCAATACCGAGTATTTGCCGATTCTGGCTGTCATACGCAAAGTGGGTAACATGAGCTTGTGCATCAGTAACGCTGATAACATTGTTGTTGGCATCATATTGATATTTGCGACTGACAGTCAGTCCACCATCCTGGGATTCGGTTATGCGGCGGCCTAGAGAATCATAAGCATAGGTTTGCATTGACTTGACGACATTGTCACGATCCTTTTGGGTGATCTTTAGAGTTTTGCCAGTTTCGTCGTAACTATATTCTGTGACTAAATTTAAGCCATTTGGATCAACGATAGTTTGCAATAATTGGCCGTTGTGGTCGTACACCAACCTGGTGGTTTTATTTTCTGGATCAGTAGTTTCAATCTGGCGACCAAGTGCATCATATTTATAGGTGGTAACCAACGGCTGACCATTCGCTATTTCCAAGGTTTTACTCAGCAAGCGGTTAACATCGTCGTATGTGTAAGTCGTTTTATTGCCGTTTTCATCGGTACTTAGAATTAGGCGATCAGACTTATCAAAAGTCTTATTTGTGAAATACGATCCATTGTATTTAGTGATTTCATTACCATCTTTATCGTATACGTAGCTCAAATATGGGCCGTCTGCTTTATTTTGAGATGATTTTTCACCAGTACGAAGAAAACCCTCTGATGATACAAGTCCCTCAGCAGACGTGGTGACTACGGGTGCTCCTTGCGGCCCCCACGAATACCAAAATTGAGTAACTGCGCCCTTTGCATCAATTTTCGTCAAAATCCGACTGAACGCATCATAGGTTGTTCTTGTAGAACTTCCACTCGCTACATCCTTCACTTCCACAACCTGACCCAGCTTATCCAATTTCTGGTGCGTGACATTGCCCATCGCATCTACGGTGCGCCAGGCTCGGCCAAACGCATCGTAGTCTGTATGCACAGTTTGATGCAGGTTTGCCGCATCATGAATGGTGTCTGTTACTAGACCACGTTTGTCGTAATGCAGTTCGGTATCAATTTGTTTGGCATCGGTGATTTTGATCTGTTGGCCGAACTGATCGTAGGTGTAACGGGTAAGCTGATTATTTGGATCTGTCACTGCAAGCAAACGGCCATCCAGATCGTAGGTGTTACTGGTTCTGATGTCGTCAGCAGGATTAGCGATTGCCTGGATTTTTTGATTGAATTCTGCTGTCTGCAAGCCACCATTCAGTGTACTCAAACCTGTCACACGGTTTGCATATTGAATCGTATCTGTCAGTTGTCCAAGATGGTTATAGCGCTGTTCTGTCACTTCGCCCATTGCATTGACGGTAAAGGTCAGATGTCCTGCCTGGTCATAGTAATACAGAGTCCGATGGCCGTTCTGATCGATACTGCTCGTGCGGCGATTGGCCCCATCGTAGGTATAGGCAATCCCATAGTCTTTCCAAGACTGGTCAATTATTGCAGGGTCGGAGTTAGTAAACAGTATTTCGCTACCATTGCCCGCCAGCGTGCCAATAACTCGACCGTACTGGTCGTAAGCAGTATTTGAAGCACGTCTTAAATTAGGTCTGTTAGCGTCCTGAACTGTATACGATAATAGTCCGGTCTTTGTGTCGTACACATTTTGTACAATCTTAGTTTGATTAATGCCGAAAGCATTCCCAATATTAAATTTGCTTGTACTCAGACGCCCCAAACTGTCAAAGAACTGCTGTAAGGTTTGCCTGTTGGGATCATTTTGAGGGCGAATACTTTCCCAGGTTTGTGATGAATTGACAGACGTCAACTTTACTGAGTAGTTCGTCTTTTGGATCACATGACTACTTGCGTCATACTGATAGTCGATCGCATACCCCTCTGAATTGACCGTGGCGGTTACACGGTTCTCAGCATCATAGAAGTTATAGCTGATTGCATCCTGGGACGGATTTTGGGTGATGAGCCCGCTCAGCAAGCTGCTGACCTGCGCATTCTTGTTCTGCGTCGCATAGGCGATGGTTGTGGTCTGACGCCCTGCGCTGTCATAGCGATACTCAACAATCCCACCTTCTGCATCCACCGTACCAATTAATTTCTGGTCCTGGTCGTAGTAGCGGTAGCTGCTGCGGTCTTTGATAGCGTCTGCTGTTACCTGTACCTCTTCTGCCGTCGCATTAACGCCTACGCTGGACGGATTAAGGGTGTTGGCGCGCTGTATCGTGGCAACGAGCTTGCCTGCAGCGTTGTATTGCAGTTCGGTGACTTCACCCAGCGGGCTGATGGTCTTGGCTACTCGTCCCAGTTTGTCGTACAGGGTACGGACGATCATGTCGCTGGCGCTGGCGGTCACAGGAATGACGCTGACGTTGGTCGGTGCGGAGGCATTGCCCGTCTGGACTACCTGGCCTTTGAGTTGCTGGAACTGGACATCTGTCAGTGCATTGGCACGGGCAATGGTCTGGACTTTTTGGCCCAGAACATTGTAGATGTATTGGGTAACTTCGCCTTTGCCATTGACATCGGCCTGGAGGTTGCCTGCGGCATCGTAGATGTGCAGTTGTTCTACCCCTGTCGGGTCTTTGGCGTAGACCAAGCGGCCCAGGGCATCATAACCGTAGCTGGTGGTGAGTTCTCCACCGAGGGTGCTGCTAAGCAAGTGACCCTGGTTGTCGTAGACTTGGGTGTCGATGCGGCCACTGGCATTGTGCTGGACGATTTTGTGGTTGGCGTCGTCGTATTCGGTAAAGCTGGTCTTTTGCAGTGCATCGGTGGTGCTGGTCTGGCGGCCCAGACCGTCGTAGGTGTAGCTGGTCTGGTTATTGAGCGCATCAACCGTCATCAACAGGTTGCCTGCGACATCATAGGTGAAACGGGTGATGCTTTCTTTGCCGTCAGCTACGCCTGTGCCATCAGCATTGATCTTGGCATAGGTGGTGGTGGTGCTGAGCTGGCCACGGGTGTTGTAGCTGTAGTCGCTGCGGGTGGTGTTGCTTTGGACCTGGGAGGTGCTCCAGCTTTGCAGTTGGCCCAGTGTCAGTGGGTCGTTCGTTTCTAGTCCGGCTACGGGGTAGCTGGCGTTGGTGTAGTGGATGTCGGCTGTCTTTTGGCCTGCGCTGTCATAGCGTTGTTCGCTGACTGTGCCAGTAGTACTGATCTGGAAGCGTAACTGGCCGGGCAGGCCGTAGACGAAGCGGGTGCTTTGTGAGCCTGTGGACTGGTTGGCACCTGCTGCCGGGGTCAGGGTGCTGAGGATGAGGTCGCCATTGGCGTCGTAGGTGTTGTCTGTGCGGTTACCGGCGGCATCTGTCTTGGTCAGCAGGTGACCGGCAGTGTCGTAGGTGTAGCTGGTTGCATTGCCTTGCGCATCTGTCAAACTGGCGATATTGCCGTAGGCATCATAGCCGTAGCGCAGGGTTTGGGTCTGGCCGTTGGCTGCGGGTGCGGTGATGCTGTCGAAGCGTTTGTCTGCGGTGAGGGTGTAGACGGTGACATTGCCAAAGGCGTCGGTGACTTTGGTTTGGCGGTTGACGGTGTCGTAGTCGAATTTGGTCACCTTGTTGTAGGCATCGGTGATGCTGGCAACGCGGGCTTCGCCATCTACGGTAACGTAGGTAAATTTCTGGTAGCTGCCATCGGTCTGGGTGATGCTGTCGATGAGATTGCCAGTTCCCACATAGGTGTAGCTGGTGATGTAGACTTTACCATCGGTAATACTGCTGTCTTCCGGGCTCAGGTCGAGCAGGACCTGGCTCAGGCGGTTCTGGGTATCGTAGGTGTAGCGGGTGTTGCTGGTGACTTTGCCATCGGCGGCGACAATGCGTTCCTGGCTCAGGTTGTTGCCTGTGTAGATAAATTCTACCGATTCGCCATTGGCGGTGGTGATCTTGGACAGCAGGTCGCCGTTGTAACTGTAGGTGGTGATATTGCCGCTGGTGTCGCTGGCTGTGGCCAACTTCCAGGTGCCATTGCCACCTTGGTAGGTTTCTGTTTGGTGGCTGACTGTGTCTGTCCACTTCCAGGTCGTACCATCACTGCTGAGAGTGTCGAACTCAGCGTTGCCAGGGGCGCCTACATACAGCTGCCTGGTCGCGTCGTAAACAAAGCTACTGACGCTGCCGTCTTGCCCTACGCGCTGGACCTCACTACCTACAGTATTTAATGTGCCGGTGAGGTTGGTAATGCGGCGATAGCCGTTGATCCACCAGGCGTCACCGTTGTCGTCGGACATTTTGCCCTGACTGTTATAGGTACGCAATAAAGAAACATCGTCGCCACGACCTACCAGAACGGCATCGTTGTCTTGTATCACCACGTTGCCGGTCGCAACGTTGACATATGTTTTTTCGCCTGTCTTGCCTGAAGACGATTGGTCTAAGTTGCCGCGACCTCCCAATTGCGCCAAAGAAGCTTGCACTAAACCAGTACCATTTCCGCTAACGATCGTGACCATGTGTTTTACCTTTTAAATTCGTGCCAATTATTCTTTGCGACAACAAGTGCCTCATTGCATGTCGCTTTCATACGCAATAGTCCAAACATTTCAGAATTTGTTTAGGTGAAATCGAAAATAATTTAAAGATCCGTATTTAATTCCATAATTAGACTAAATACATACCAATCATTAATTAAAAGCCAGAAATAGTGCTAATAATATTTGGCGTTAATTTTTATAGAAAATGCTTCCAATAATGCACAATTGACATTAAGTAGTAATTGGGAGGGCGTCGGGACAATGCATAAGATGGCAGGCATGATATGCTATTGATAACAAAAGAATACGTATATGCCGTAGTGGAGAGCAGCCAAAAGTGGAGGCAAGTGATTAGGTAAAATTGGCGGTAGAATTTGTTGCATGCGAACAAATATGGAGGTTGCCATGCGCATGATCATTGAAGCACGTATTGTGTCCAGCACAGGAAGCGAGAAGGTGGTTTCATTGGCCGATATTGAAAGGGGCGATGGTGATCTAAAGCAGCTCGGCCTGAATTTATCAGAAGGACGTGATTTGATGCATGACGTGCAACATGCTTTGGTCAATGCGCAAACACATACATTCATAGAGGCGTCTAGGCAATGCCCTTATTGTCACGCAGAGCTGTCCATCAAGACAATGCGCACCATTCAGTACAAAACAGTCTATGGAAAAGTGACGATCGACAGCCCGCAATTGCGGCGGTGCACATGCAAACAGTCAAAGGGAGCTGCATCGTATAGCCCGCTTGCGCAAGCCATACCGTTTCGCATGAGTCCTGAACTGGAATACCTCCAGGTAAAGTGGGCGGCGCATCTTCCCTATGCAGCCGCCACTAAATTACTGAAAGAAATACTTCCGCTCGATCAGGCGATTTCAACTTCAGGTGTAAAAAATCGTGTACGTGCTGTCGGACAGGAACTCGATGACAAAGTGGAAAGTGCCATTCGGGGTGAGCGCCAATACCCATCGTGCCGCACGAAGAAACTGAAGATAACTGCCATTGCTGTTGACTCTGCGTGGCTGCGGCAACGCCCATCGCGCCAACAACAAGACGACGCCAAGCTTGCAGAGTATTTCCCTTCAAAGCGCCCCCCGCCAACCGGACGACACGTCAACATCATCGCTGGTCGTGCGGTACGCGACGATGGTACATCACGCGTCTATGGATACGTCAATAAAGAGGTCACCTCGGCCGCCACCAGGCTGGACCATTTTCTATCCGAACAAATGGTTGGCAACGATGAGAAGATCACAATCGTCTCTGATGGTGCGGCGGAATTTGAGAAGGCAGTAGAAGGTTCCGTGAGACCACTAAAACGTCTCTTGGATTGGTTTCATATTGCAATGAAATTTCGGGCAATCGAGCAGTCAGCGCAGAAATTCCCGGAACTTTTAGCCCCCAACGGACGACCAATCAAAGACGAAATCGCCTCGGCGAAATGGCTTACGTGGCACGGTAAAGGATCCGAAGCGGTCGAACGAATCAAGAGCATACATGACATGTTTGAGCTCGCGCTGGAAAATCCAGCTTACAACGCTTTGTGGTGGAACCTTCGTGGAACATATTGGTACTTGGATTCGAATAGTAAATACCTGGTCAACTATGGATGGCGTTACCGACGAGGCATGCCCATCAGCAGCAGTATTGCCGAATCGGCAGTCAACGAAGTTGTTAGTTTGCGATGCGCGAAGAAGCGTCAAATGCGATGGACAGATGAAGGTGCGCACCTTCTAGTGCAGGTTCGTGTGGCCGCGTTGAACGGTGAACTTAAGATGAGAGACAACCCGATACCACGTCGATTTACAGGTAAGGGAACGTGCGATGAACAGTCGAAACGGGTGGCATAAAGCTGCCTCCGGTTTTGGCTGCTCTCCCGCAGTTGGAGACTTCGAACCGTCATTTTTCGGTATTCGTCGGTATGTTCTTGGAGGGGTAGCAAGACAATGCGAGTCATTCAAGATTTACGGTAGGTGAAATGCTGCGGAAGCCTATTTTTGAAAAATTATGATGGGGTTACCATAAGCTATGGGTTACCAGCGCCGTTGAGGCTCCATGGCAATAGGCCTCCTGCTTTGCCGGAGGTAATTAATTTTTGTAGCTTGTCGCTACAGATAACTTGACCTATAATCCTCGCGTAGTCTTAACCCTTTCTAATATTGGAGCTAAAAGTGCCCCGCCTCAACGTCATTTACTGCTAATACTGACGACTGTTTTCAGCAACCTCAAAGTGCACTTGCGCTAAAGAGGAAGCGGCACAAGCTCGTGGATTTGCGTTCTGCATAATCCGCTTTCCGCACACATTGCAGCTGCACCAGAATTGTCTGGTGTAACTGATATGTCTTAACTCGTCGTCGGTCTTTTTTGACCTATATGAACCTTTTGCGGTGAACGCAGAAGTGAACGACGATGTTTTTACAATCAATTCAACTATTTAAATACCCCCGTACCCCTCATTTGGAAGGTTCGCGTTTGCAGGACGGGGACGATGCATCTGGACAAGTGCCGCTGTCAGCTCTAAAGGGAATGCACGTCGTCATCGAAGAAAAAATCGATGGAGCAAATTCTGCAATTTCGTTTAGTGGCAGTGGCGATTTGTTATTGCAGAGCCGTGGTCACTACCTCGTCGGAGGCGGAAGTGAGAGACAGTTTAATCTGCTGAAACCCTGGGCAAGTGCTCATGAAACTCGTTTCATTGATTTGCTTGAGGACCGCTATGTGATGTTTGGCGAATGGGCTTACAGTAAGCACTCGGTTTTTTACGACAGGCTCCCACACTTTTTCAATGAGTTCGATATTTACGACCGACATGCTGGTTGCTTTTTATCCACCAGCCGTCGGCACGAAATGCTCACAGGATCTCCCATACTTCCGGTACCGGTGCTGTACGAAGGGCCAATGCCTACTAGTTCCTCTCTATTGTGGAAGTTGGTACGAGCGTCCTTGGCTAAATCTTCCTGCTGGGAGCAAGTTTTTGAAGATACTGTCCTGAGAGAAGGTTTGCCCATTGATTTGTGTTGGAAACAAACAGATAAATCAATACGTTCAGAAGGCCTCTATTTAAAGATAGAGGACGAAGAGAAAGTACTGGCAAGATATAAATTAGTGCGTCATGACTTCATTCAAACGATACTTGATTCAGGCTCACATCACTCCCGACGCCCTGTCCTTCCGAATCAACTTGCCGCTGGCGTTGACTTGTACGCTCCAGAACCTGCCGTGACATGGCAGTCGTTAGGACTTAAGACCCTGAGTTCGCATAAAGAAATTGCTGAACTAGCAGACTTTAATGACAAGCGAAAGGAGTCTTGACAATGAAGAGGAAAATAGGATCAGGCCTGGCTACGTTGCTCAGTCGCGAGGAGTTCAGCATCCAGGTGCTACGCCGTAGCAAAGGAGTTTGTGTTTTTTGTTCCGCCCAGGCCCAAGACCCGCATCACGTTCTGGAGCGAAAGTTGTTTGAGGATGGTGGCTATTACCTTGACAACGGAGCCGGCGTCTGTAACGCGCACCACTGGAAATGCGAGACAACAGAAATTTCGGTGGAGCAGGTGCGAGTCGCTGCAGGAATCGTATTGCCCGTTCTGCCCCCAGGTTTTTCGGGCGACATACGTTTTGACAAATGGGGTAATCGCGTATGGCCGTCTGGTTACAGGTCCTGGGGACCGCTTCAACAGGATGCAGGTGCGCGAAGAGCATTGGAAAAAGGTGGATTTCTTAAATTGATGTTGCCCCCTGAATATTCAGAGGACGATGAAAGATATGAATTTAACGGGGAAATCTTCGGACGTTACTATGGAGAGAATGATGAATAAATGGACTGACATACAAGCGCTTTGCCCTATTAATGGAAAGACTCCGGACTATCAGGCATGCCTTGATGCGTTTCCTGCGTTGGAATATGCTAAATTGACTCCGCAAGATGCCCGGTATCATGGAGAAGGTGACGTATTCACACATACGGTGATGGTAGTTGAGGAACTCCTGTCATTACCGCAATATCAGATGCTCGGCCGTGAAAATCAGATCACCGTCTTCCTGGCAGCTCTACTACACGATATTGCTAAATACAGTACGACCGTCATTGACCCTGACTCTGGGCGTATTAGTCAACCAGGCCATTCTCGGAGAGGTGCCGTAGACGCCAGAATTTCATTATGGGATCTGGGGGCGCCGTTTGAAATACGAGAAGCTATTTGTAGATTAATTGCCGTACATCAGGTGCCGTTTTTTGCCCTTGAGGGTTCGCGATCGGGGAAAACGCCAGAATTTCTTGTGCGTAAACTGTCTTGGGAGCTCGACGTGCGCCTACTCGCACTACTGGCGGAAGCAGACATGCGTGGAAGGATATGCCCGGATAAGCAAGGTGTGATTGATAATATCGAGCTATTTAGAGAGATTGCTCGCGACGAAAACTGCTTCGATCGTCCCTACTCGTTTGTAGATGCACACACTAGGCTTAGTTATTTTCGGGGGGCGGATGTTCATCCACACTACCCTCTTTTTCAGGAGCCAGGTTCTAAAGTTACTGTCATGTGTGGACTTCCTGCTTCAGGAAAAAACACATGGGTTGAACTCAATCGAAAGAACTTGCCCGTTGTTTCATTTGACGATAGTCGGGAAGAACTTGGACTAAGGCATGGCAAGGCTGAGGGAGTGGTAGCGCACCATGCAATAGATCGGGCAAAAGTATTGCTTCGAGATCATGCCCCTTTTGTTTGGAATGCGACACATTTATCACAACAGATGCGTGACAAAACGCTTAACTTGCTTTATGCATACGGTGCGGAAGTGAACCTAGTCTACCTTGAGCAATCCCGTACCGAATTGTTGAAGCGAAATAGCAAACGGGACTCTACTTTGACCAACAAGAGACTTGAAGCTATGGTTCTGAGGTGGGAGATCCCAACGCCAATTGAAGCTCACAATGTTATCTACGAAACTAGATCCTTCCAAAATTAGGATGGCAGGTTGTTTGCTACAGCTAAACGATCACAGGTCAAGAATGCAAACCGCGCTTCTACAGCTCATGCCTTACATCAAGCACACGTTGCCTGACATCCTCATGCAACGCATCTACCAGCTTGGCCCAGGCTACGAATTACAGTCAGATAGTATTGCCATTGATTCTGACCGTCGCCGGGTCTGTGTAACATTCGGGCTAGAGGGATCTCCAACTAAACAGCAGTGTTGTGGGTAAAAAACAGGGAGTGGTTCGCCCTCGTTTTAACATTTGTGACGAACATTGCTAGTTGCGAATTGAACATTGATAAATGCGACTGCCAGTGTAGATTGGTCAGGCCTTTCGGGAAAGCTGGCAACGGCGTGTGGAAGGTATCAGACCGCATGGGCAACGTCTCAGCCGGAATCGCCAGTGGTAATTCGAATGAATCTAGCACCAACGCTATACTTGCAACTTTCATGGTTGCACTTTTCTTTGAACTGGAACACGCTACCACTACGTTTTTTTCACTCGCCCAGATCCTTTTCTGCCAGGGTTTGGAACTGATCGCGTATAGATGCTTAAAAAGCCAGCGGATACCTGTTTAATGGTGGGTTGTCCATCGCCGCCACAACGCCCACAGTTACGTTCATAATCCGCCCCATACTCTCCTCCATCTACAGTTTTAATGCCACTACCCGCACAATCAGGGCATACGACAGTTTCACCGAACAAATTTGAAAATAATCCCATGATTTTCTTTCCAGTTCAGGCCAATATATTTGTCTAAAACAGATAAACATCCCTTCATTGCGTACCATCCATGCCCTTTTGATTCGGTTTTACTTCGCAAAGTGCGTCACATTGCAGAAATGTTGCGCTGGCTTAGATTTAAGGCCGGCGCAACAAGGGAGGCGCCATAGACAATCTGTAAGTGGATGTCAGCGTCCTAGAACAGATTCAAATTGTTTGCCTAGTCCTGGAATCGTTGATCCCGATCTTAGCGCTCCAGGATAGATAGCCAAATTATCAGGATTCGCAAGTGCATAACAACCGTCGGGACTTCCAGAGGCGTTAAAGGCGAACAAGTTAAATCCAGATGCCAGCGGAAAATTATTAACGAACGATTCCATTTCTGAAGATGTTGTCCTTTGTCCATACGTAAAATTATTGGGTGAACCCGCACAATAGGCAGCATATTCCGAAAGTTCGAATCGTCCGTTTTGTAACGAATCCTGCAATCTTCTCTCGGGAAGTACTGCCTTAATTCTTTCATAATCTGATTTGCAGTACATTTCATTGCGCCACGATTTCCAAGGGGAATAGCAATCGTAACCAAGCACTGCTTTATTTGGTTCAAGTACTTCGCGAAGCAAATAGGACAGTTGGTCTGATACGGTCCCACCTGCCGTAATAGGATTAAAGGCCGAAATTTTCTGTTGAGGTGTAAACCATGGCAGCTTTATACCAACGGGGACCTTTTGAGCTGCAGCCTTTGAGGCTATCTCTATGGCACGCCGTGTAGTGTAGGCGATAGCTTCGGCCCTACAGATTTCCTTATTGGATTGCCCACCACATCGAACGTTTGTCCAAGGACTTTGGTTGGGGCCAGCCTCAAGGTCATCCTTTTTCTGATAGTCAAATTCATTCAGAATATAGATAACGGCCAGGCGGTCTGCTATTTTTTCCTGGACCAAGCGTTCAATGACAGGTTTATGGAAGTTTTCAAAGATTTCGTCGTAGGTACAGACCTCGCCAGCGATGCTACGCGATTTACAGGGCATGTATGGAACAAAATCCGTGTGGTTCATCCATTGCCTGGCTGTCCAGTCTCTAATCAGCCATTGATCTTTTGGATCAGTCAAATGGTTGGAAGTGACGTCTATCTGGTCGGGCAGTTTATGGCTGCTGATCATCAGGTGGGTAACTATACCCTCCGAATAAAGTATGTTGACTGCTTGCGTCAATTTTTTCCAGAAGAGTTCAGATTTATCTTTGGCATAGGAATTGAGACTCACCTCCAGTTGGACCGAAAACTGCGCGATCTTTCCATCCCTTGCCTTAAACGTAGGAGCATTTGCATCGGAAAACATTCCTGCTTTTAGCGCTCTAATTGAGGTTCGGATTTGTTCCTCACTCTTGTTGTACAACCACATGTGTACCCCAACGTGCCTTGTTGTAGTTGACATGCGCACGCGTGAGTTGTCGATAATGGGTGCAAATAAGGCTTGTGTGGACTTATTGCCTTGTAATGACAGCGTGCAGGTATCTGAACTGCCAGAGCAGTCACCAGACCATTGCAAGAAAATGCTTCCTGGACTCGCAGCGGCCTTCAGTGTAATTGAGGTGCCTTTGGGCTGCGTACTACTGCAAGAGCTACCGCAGTTAATCCCAGTTCCGCTAACGGTGCCATTGCCCGTTTTGGTCACGCTTACTGAGTAATTGATGATTTTCTGGGTGAAGTTCGCAACAATTGATTTTGAGTCTGTCATTACAACAGTGCACGATGGCTTATCGCTACAGCCGGTAATTCCGGTCCAACCGGCAAACACAGAATCAGATGTTGGTTCAGCCAACAAAGTGACAGCCGTCCCTGACTTGATCGAAGTGCTGCAGACTGCACCGCAGTTGATACCACTTCCATTGACAGAACCGTTGCCGCTTTTGCTGACCGTCAGCTGGTAGACAGGCACTATCGCAGTGAAAGTTGCTGTAACTGCTTTTGCAGCTGACAGGGTTACGCTGCAGGCCTGGGTGCCAGAGCATCCAGCACTTCCACTCCAGCCAGCGAAAGCAAACCCAGCGTTAGGAGTCGCCGTTAAGACAACGACCGTGCCTGACTTAAAGCTGCCGCTGCATTTGGTACCGCAGCTGATGCCTGAGCCAGTTACAACGCCACTACCGGTCGTGGATACGGTAAGTGGATATTCCACGACCTGTTGCTGCACAAACTTCGCAGTGATTGCTTTGCTACCGTTTAATGAGAAATTGCAGGCCACACTTGTTGCGCAATCTGGAATTCCGCTCCAACCCGAGAATGTGTATCCTGTTCCAGCTACCGCATTGAGTACGATATTAGAGCCTGAATTAGCCGATGTGGTGCAGGTTGAGCCACAATTGATACCAGAACCCGTTATTGTTCCGGTTCCTACCTTTGTGACGGTGACCGAATAGGTTGGTGTCGGAGGGGCTGGTGTCTGAAAATACAACAGATTGGTATAGGCCGAGCAGCCGCTGGCATTGCATGCAGCCACATTCCAACGATATTGCCGTCCGGTTTGGAGATTTGCAGTGTAACTTGGAGACGTTGATGTCGTGCTCACCACCAACTGATTCGATGTGATATCGCGGACACCGACGTTGTAATAGGTGGTCGTTGGAATACTGTTCCACTTCAGGGTGACCGAATTTGATGAGAGAGACGGACCAGGCCCGCTCTGGGATCCAGGAGCGGGACCAGTAGGTGTTTTTGGGGCCGCGATTACCACCGACGGCAAAGCAATTACCCCTAAAAAAACAATATACCTGCACATGTTCTGTATCAAGTTACGCATATTCGCTTCTCCTTTTGCAGTAAGTGGGCAAGTCGCGTTGCCGCAGAAATAGATGGGACTGGGCAGTATTACCGATCGACAGCGCGCTGGCGCCGAGCTCGAATTTCATGGATTGGTCGTGCCGTACAGCGTGCGATCAGCGATCAGGAACCAGCGCCTCAAATATAAAGCACCGGAGCAGTGACTTTTGTATCACTTGTATCACTTATGTCAGATTGATCTGGAGATGAGCTATCCGCTTTATCGCAGCGCTACGGGAGGTGCGGGCCATACCCTTCGGAGATGAGTACCTCGCGTAGTCCTTCTGTGTTATCTAGGAGCACATTTAATGCTTTGGCTGCCGCAGCTAGCTTTGCAGGACTAAGATGATCACGCGCGAATCTGAGGTAATTAAGCCTGGCGATACCGACCTGACGCGCATCGGCACATTCGTCGAGTCGCTTAATGCAGTCCAGGTAAAAATCTTCTTCTGATGGCAAGGCATAGCCTATGAAGGCGTTCTTAGCCCCTTTCCTCGGCTTTTTAAGCACTTCTTGGTTGTCGAGCCAAAACTCACCAAGAAAAATTAATTCCCATGCGCTATCCTTGCCTACGTCCAGCTTGTTGGTATAGCTCATCACCAGTATATGCCAGGCATACACTTGTTCCACGTCCGCCAAATCCAGCGCTATGACGCTTTGCAGGTGCAAGGTTAGATTGGCTGCAATCGCTTGCAGCAGATCGAAGTCCTTGAGAGCAAGTGCGAAATACATAGCAGTTTCCAGGTGAAGCAAGGCACTTTGGTGCAGGCCCTCAATTTGTGTTCGATCTGTAGCTGCGTTCTTGCTAGCTTCTATTAGCGCGCGCCGTGCCAGAAGTCCCCTTAAATTGTGCCAATGAGGAGCTGTCCGTATGTCAACCGCGAACAATGGCGCCGGTTCTGGGCCAAACTGAGCCAATCTCCGAAACACGTCGGCTGGCGACTCATCGTAATCGATACGGTCTAGCAGGAATTTGGCAGAGGACAAAAGGCCTCCATCGCGAAGACCTATGTCCGCGCCGGCGATTGCCTGTTTTACCTTGGTGCGCGCATCGTCGAACTCCCCTATGCGTTTGTGGAATAGCGCTTCGCGCACCAAGAGCATAGTACGAGTATCGATGCTGAGTGGGTATTTGTAGGCTTCCTGCAGGAGTTCGATTGCGTCAATGAACCCACCATGCATAGCTTTTTCATCAGCGTCCCGGCAAATAACCAGTAATTGCCGAAGCATGTCAGTGTCACTGACTGTCAAGAGCAGTGGCCACGACCATTTCACTTTCTCGGTACCAGGTGAAGCCCTGTCATGGCTACCGGTAGATCCTTCAATAGAAAACTTTGCCTTGCGTAATATCTTCAGTCGCCATGGTCCTGCGGTGGGGCGCAATGATTCCAGACGAATGGGGCAATCTGGGGTTTTCTTGAACACATCGTTTAAGGTTTCTACGAGTCTGCTCAGTAGAGCTCGTGACAATGGTTTTGTCCACCCCCTTTTGAGAAGCTCGTATTTGAATGTTGCCGCATCCAACTCCTGGTTGGCCATCGCCTGTGTGGCGAGGAGAGCCAACATGGTCGCGGCCCATGCCCTGCGGAATTTGTGCACTTGCCCGCCGCCAAACGCCACGCTATTTTCGGCTGGATCAATATGAATAGGGATGGGTTTGATCATTTAGAAGCTGTTGCTTTGGTTGTGATCTTCGGGACCGGTTCGACACAGCTGGAAACATCGATAGCGTAGATTTCCGGTTGTGGTCCATCCGGAGCTGCTTCCCTGATGGCCAAAGCCATTGATTGGAGATGCGTAACAACTGCGGTGAAATCAATGAATGTCCCGTCTGGCAATTCCCATCCCTGTTTACGTTCTACTTGGTGCACAAGTAAAAGAATGCCGTAGCGGCCATTTTGTGCTCTCAAATATTGACCACATAGCTGAACTTTAAGTGCTTCCTCAAGTTTCTTCAGCGTCCAGCTCTCAGCGACTTTGATCTCGATAGACAGACAACCATCATCTACCTTTGTCCGCAAGCGTATGTCTGGTTCTTTTTCACCAGCAACATGTGCCTCCCGTTCAACCGAATAGGCTTTCCCCTGTGCTTGCCTGAACTGGGCAGCTAACCAGTTCTGTACCATTGGTTCGTTGGGAAGTATTTGCAACGTCTTGCCTTGCTGAAAGTCGCCGTGAAGCAGTTCGTGCTGCAGATCTGCAAGGCGACCAAGCGCAACATCGAGTAATTCTGGGCCAGTCTTTGGAGCGACCTCGAATTTTTGTTCTAATTGCAGTGCGTGGTTAGGTGTCCAGGCACTGGTTTCCGCATCTTGGGCAGCACGACTGCGTGCTAAGGCATCCAGGCGGGATGACTTGATAGGAAAATCAGGTATTTCAGCCAGGCGCATGATTGCAGCATATGCTTCAACGCCAGGTGTATCCACAAGGCTGTTGAACAGGATTCCCCTTGCCTCTTCAGCTTCATCACGTGCATCCGGCGAGTAAACTCCCTTATTGGCGCGGTCATGGTCATCCTCAATTCGAACGGTACCAAATGCCAGGCGCACAAGACGTTCTTTCGTGATCACATCTAGTGCTGCAGTAGGACGGGTAAATCGTGGCCACCGCGTCCGAAAAATCTGGGGCAAGACTTGTATCGCAAGTTGAGTTTTATCGGCGTCATTCAGGCCATCTAGCCGGGCAACCAGGGCATCGGTTGCTTTTTGAGCGTCGATAGCATACACCGCGCGGAGGTATTGAGCGCTGACTTTTGGATCGGCTGCCTTTTGAAATCTGTCGATGGCAAGCGCGACCAGGTCCGGCTTTTGTCCAGCAGCTAAACCAAGCACCAGTATCGGCAGTATCGGCCGAAGCGCTAGGTGGTTCAGAGTGCTCCTGGATTTCAACTCATTCAATAATGTCGGTGAAACCAGTTGCGAAAGGACCTCTGGCCCTCTGTAGATATATTCCAGTATTTGGTAATGGACGGTCGGCACCGGGCTATCGAGTTCGCCAATTATCTCCTTTGATAGTACTGGTTCAACCTCTAGGGGAAAAGCTGTTGCCAAAGCGGAAATCCACTCTGGGAGGCTACCAATATGAAGAGTTGAAAACTGGGCGGCGCGTATCGCCTCTTCACGCTTCAATGTGCTGGGCCAATCTGGATGCGTTGTGCTCTCTATGAATATACCCGAAATACACATTGTCTCGAGCTCGGAGACAAAATTCTTCTCGTCGGGCTGGCGAGCACTGCGTAGTGTTGGTATCCAATTCCTCCAGGTAGAGGAAAGGGCAAGAGCAAATTCCTCTGCCGCTTTTTCTCCAATAATGCCGATGATGGCATCCAAACTCTCTACCGTACCGGCGCCGCGGCCTGAAGTAGCTCTGTTTAGCAAATCCCAAAGATAGTAGATGCGGGAATCAACAGTTTTATCTATTATTGGTGCAAGCTGCTTTAGCTGCTCCGGGCTATTACGTATGCTGATGACAAATTCAATCCAGTGCTGCTCTTCGGCTAACTGTTTTTCTTTATGGGTATGCAGGTATTCTGCTTGCTCCTGTTCAAACCTGATGTCTTCGGCATTTTTTTGATGCGGAGTCGTCGATTCAACAAAGGCCGCGTGTAATTCGCCATCAGTAACAGCGATAGCTTCGATGCTGGCCAGGATTGCTTCGTCATTCTTTCCAGCAGTGGCCTGGACATACAGTGAGGTATTGATCGCCAATATGCGATCTGCGGTGGGACCATCTCCTGCGGCGTCCTTAAGCAGCCATTCTATGTCAGTCAATTGGAATTCTGGGCACCAACCTTGGTGCATGATTTGATATAGATAGTGCAGTGGTCGTACCGGGGCAGGATTGCGGTTTTTTATCTGGGTAACAATCTCCCAAAAGACTGCCCTCCTCCGTTCCTTTGTGCTCTGCAGCTGTGCGACTGCGTCCTTGCTTTTCTCTATGCGGTGACGTGATCGGTCAAAACGATAATCCCCAACCCGGATAATTGCATTCATGGCGGCAGCAGGCGCTTGATCTGGCGAGGACAAAGCGAGCAACCGGGCGGCTGCTGTTGACAGCATTGGAGCATATTGTGCATCTCTGGATGCATCGTCATCGAAAGGGTACTCGTTTGGTTCATTCCCCAACTGACCTAACAGGCCATTGATTAGCCTGGTTTGGTCCTGAGCGTTTAACAATCTGGCAGCCAGGTCTGCACCGTTCCAGCTTAAATTGAAACCACTGCTTTGTTTACCTTCAAGTTTAATTTCAGCAAGAATGGCAACAAAGTCATCGATACCAAGTGGATCTGGAAACAGTCTATCGATTGCGTCCCATACCAGCGTAGCTGGTAAGGACTGGACATTCATTTTGACATACGCCGCATAGTCCTTTTTCTGGTCTGGAGCAGCGGTCTCCAATAAAGCCCAACCAGCCATTATTGCCGTATATTCATCATTATATTTTCCAAATGACGCATCGAACGCAATGTCTGCGCAGTCCGTTAACTTACCAAGCGCTATCAGTCGAAGGATAAAGGGGCGGATTTCAGCATTGGATTTATCTGCTTCCCAGATGGTGCGTACCTTTTGCGCAATATCTGGCCGTGCGAATCTTTTAAGGCTGTCGAAGTCAAGGTGTGGAATTTCCTGGTTAAGTCGGATTCGCTCAATGACAGCAGTGAGCACCGCGCGCCTGATCGGCGCTGGCAGGCTGGCCGGGTCTCCCGCATTGACCAAGAGAAAAGGGTCTCTCTTTATTACCTCATTTGCGACGTTGACGTCCCATAAACTTAGCCATGCCGCTGTATGCTGCATGGATGGTTTAATCACTTGTATGCCATGGGTGTCGGAAAAGAGCAGGTCGTACAATTGTCTTTGTGGCAAATTGGCCTGGCGCAAGCGTAGGAGCCACTTCGCAGCAAGATATGCCCTGACTTCACCTTCATTGTCGTTATGCAACCTGGTGCGACCAAAGGTTGCTGGGTCAAATGCAGGGCGACTTAGTAAATGCTTCAGTTTCTGAGGTTCCCAGTCTGGCAGGATCTGTTCTATATGTGTTAACGAATGGTTGTCTGGTGCTGATTCTTCGTCTGGGATCGCGATGGTCGTTTGGCGCCCAAATACGAGTGCTGCGCCGACTCTTTGCAGGCCGTGTAGTGCGCTTACGGAATCTAGGGAGTCTTGATATGTGCGCACTGTATCTGTTTCCCGGACTCGCTCTGCCAGGCTGGTCTCGATCATTTCTGTGTAGCTGCCGAGGCGGCCATGGCTGAGCCAATACCGTACAATCCATTCCAGGTCGAGCGGGCGCCGGGCAAGACTCCAGATATTGGCGTTGTGTATAGCAGCAAGAAGTTCATCAAGCATGGCAACATTTCTGGCTGTGGCATAGGTCCGTATCTGTTCCGGGCCAAGGTGAGCCAGCATAACAACGATGGGGGTTTCAACCGGTACGGGATCTGGTTCCTTTTCGTGACGCAGAATTTTTCGAATCTGATTTTCTAGGGTAGGAGCAGGTGTAGTGGGTAAGTCTGCCGGCAGCGGAAGTTCCTCATTGAGGGTAGTGGCGTCCCGATTGAACTCCCAATCGGTATGCCTGCCTGAGAGAACTATGTGCGTGCGCCCTTCTGCGCCCAGAATGCCGTCTGCTATCTCACGTAGGGCGTGGTTAAGGCGAAAACGATTCAGCTTGGCTTCGTCAATAGAATCGATGAAAAACCATGCTGGGTCTTGGCTGCTTAGCCATGCCGTGTATCTGGCTCTATCTGGAGTACGAATCGCCTTTGCCAGGCCCCTTCCGGCGACATCCTGCACAGTCGCATAGAATGCGTATTTTCCCGCTATGGTCTGTTGGCGAGTCTGTTCAACCAGCTCTGTTGTTTTACCACTTCCCGCTTCGGCAAGAATAACGACTCTACGTTTCTTGATAAGGTCTGGCCACGTCAGTAGACCATCCGATAACCCAGCGGCTGTACGTAGTAGAGCTATGCTTTCAGGGTCTGTATCTCTTCTTAATTCGCAGAAGCGGCGGTCAAGGGAAATTGCAGTCACTCTTTTAGTCCTCCAGTACCCACGCTTCTCTTTCGAAAAACTTGGGATATTGCGCCATAAGCCAACATTGGCTGTTAGATAACACAATAACCCGATGGTTAACACTACTGCAAGTGACAAATTCATAAATGTTAATAATTTGTAATTTTCTTTGGATTATCCAGAACTCGTTTTACCAGGATGACTTAGCGAGTTACGCGACGCGCTGCACTTACTCAATGTCGTTACAACGTAAGGTTACCCTGCCGACTGACCGAGATTTCTCCAGGTTGAATAGGGCGCTTGTCTGTTTTTCCCTTGATTTCATTAAACGCGTCGCTTTGCGCCACGGCTATCGCGGCTGATTGCATGCATATCGCTAGTTCATGTTCTGGGTGTACCCAGGCGGCACCGTTACGCATGCTGTATTGAACCCAGAGGTAATGTGTCTGGCGCAAGGTAATTTCCAGCCCGCATTCTTCCAGAGTACCGCGTACCTTATGGCAGTCGTCTTTGAGGTGTTCTGGTACTTCTGGCAGGTTGACTTTGGCAAGGAGGACAAGAGCCTTATCGATGATGGTGAGTGCGATCGTGGCGTCGTCGACGGAGACGCGCTTGCCAAAGCTGCAGTAGTACGCGGACATGACGTTTGGTCGGTTGTGTCCCATGTTTTCACTCGGGCGTAAGAGTATTGTACGTAGCCTGTCCTTGGACATCTGCCCTTTTGCGCCTCCCATGGACGGGGGAATAATTCCGTGTACCAGGGCGTTATTTTCTGCAAACTGCGCGCGCAACGAGTGGCCGGTTATACCCAGGTCCTTTTTGGTGAGGCCAATCTGGCGCATGTAATTGTTGTAGCGGGTAATGTTTTGTTTCAGGTTTGCAGCAGATTTTCCATCGCGTGTAAGTGGCCAGCCCAGGGCCTCACCTTTTGGTATTTCCGCTTTGACGGTGGCAAGGATTTCTCGTTGCGCCGACGTCAGTGTATTGACATGGCGCTCGCGGCCTCCTTTGCCATGGCCTTTATCAATACGCAGGAACTGGGTGAAGTCTTGCGCATGGGGCCTGCATTTCAGCGCTTCTTCTCTGCGCAGGCCGAATGCCACTTCTATGCGCAGTATAAGACCCAGGCGGCGATTGACGGCGTCTGCGCGTGCAAATACCTGTGGAAGGTCCACGCGGTTGCCGGTGGCGCTTTTGGGCGCGCGCGCCGCGGCTTCCACGCGCAGTAAATGAGCATCTTCTTTACTCACGTAGGTGAGCTTGCTTTTGACCATACTGGCTTTGCCTATCCAGGTGGCAAATATGCGGAGGTTGGATAAGCTTGCTTCTATTGTTTTTGGCTTTGCCTGCTTCTTGTAAATCCAATAATGCATTAATGCTTTTATATGTTTTTCCTGGAGGTTAGCTGGCTCTTGTAGCTTGAACCCCAGTTCCGCAAGTTGCTTGAAGCTGGCTTGCAACGATTCTTTGCGCGCGGTGAAAGTTCTTTCGGACGCAACGCGGCCATTTTGGCGGGTTCCAGCGTTTGCGTGAATTATTTCGAGCAATTTATCTTTTATCAATTTTTCCTCAATCTCTCGAAATGTGGTTCTTATTGCTTACGCGCCCGGGTAGTTGTCCAGGTGCTGAGTTTTCACTTCTGTGGCGGCCATGGCGGGCATCCTTAAATACGCTGAATTGGTTCCGAGCTGCCAAATGCCTGAACTTCGAAACCCCGTAGGAATCACTACCTACGGTCGCTTCCCCAATACTCTGAGAAGACCGGGAACTTATCGTGTTCCATGCGTCACGTCTCTACCCTTGATCTTGCTGGCGGGTAGCCATGGTCACGTGAGGACCAGTATTCTTTTTTTCCGGCCTATAGCTGGACGCTGTTACACACTGGTAGGTGAGCTCAGCGCTCATTCTGTCCAGCATCCGGGGGCAATCCCATAGCAGCAATTATTTAAATACCTGAGTGTTTTCTGTTTGGAGTCTGGCAGAAAGTACCAGCGACTTTTTGTGATTTGCAGCGTACGATTTTGATGCAGATAATTTCGTGTTTCTGTGGTGTTTCAGTGTTTGATAATCGGCGGAGAGCCGCTTCAGCGTTGTACTCTAGATGTACTCTGTGTTTGGTCGAATTTTAATTTCTGTGGCAAAAAAAAGCGCGAATTGTTTCACCAATTCAGCTCGGAAAAATCTATTTTGAGGTTGGGAAAGAAAGATCCCAGGAGTTAATGCCTGCTAATCAGGCGAGGTAAACTTTTGAGTCGATGGACTCTCCATTGCGTTGCATTGGGGAGTCATTTTGAATAGTTGTTGGCTAATTTTTGCAGTGCCGATTGCCGACCACACTATTTGACCGCTTTTCGCATACTTTTGCAAGTACTTCCAGCAGAAAATCCTGATGATTTCTACCCATGTCCGATTCGCGAAAAAACAGCAAGTTTTATTGGGTATTGCAATATAGCCTGATTAAACATCGCTACGACATTCCACGACAAAATACGACGTTTTACGACATTCCACGACACTTTACGACATTCCACGACACTTTACGACACTTTACGACACTTTACGACACTTTACGACATTCCACGACATTCCACGACATTCCACGACACTTTACGACATTCCACGACACTTTACGACACTTTACGACACTTTACGACACTTTACGACATTCCACGACATTCCACGACATTCCACGACATTCCACGACACTTTACGACATTCCACGACACTTTACGACTTTTCACGACGTTTTACGACAAATTACGACATTCCACGACATAGAATTTGTGAAGGCGAAGTAGTACTACTCGCGACAATTTAGTAGGCAAGCCAAATCGATTTTTAGAAAACGCCAAAAAGGAATTAATCCTGATGAAAATTCCAGACCTCACATCTTTCCCAGAAAGCAGTCGGACCAAAGTATCTCGCATTGAAGAATTGTTCGACCGCATCACATGTTTGAAGAAGGAGGGCATTAGCTACCAAGATATCGCTACAAAGCTCACAAACGAAGGGATGCAGATTACGTCTCAGGAACTGACCTCTATGCTTGGTCGCATTCGGAGGAAGAGAAAGGCGGTCTCAAGCATGAACGGAATTTCCGGTAAAGCCTCACCGGTAAACAACTTGCCGGTCGCGTCGTCGATTTCTTTGCCAAATTCGGAAGTAATCGATGCGCAACACGAAGAGACCAGACCTTATGCTCATCAGAAGGACGGCAAGTTAATTGCCGATGAGGTTTGGTGAAAATTAAAGAGGAAGTAAAGGCATGAATCAAATTCATATGGTGCTGCAAGGTAAAGGTGGAGTTGGCAAATCGTTGATAGCGGCGCTCATCGCTCAGAAACTGATTGATGACGCCGAGGTTCGTCTACCTGGTGATGTACTTTGTATTGATACCGATCCGGTGAACGCAACATTCGCCGGATACAAATTTTTTGACGTGGTCCAGGCAGAGATTCTTGATGGTAATGCCGATATAAACAAAAGGATGTTCGATCGTCTTATCGAAGCGGTAGCCTGCTCGGATAAAGTCTCTGTAGTCGACAACGGTTCCACTTCATTTCTGCCACTGTCCTCCTACATGGCGGAGAATGCAGTAATTCCCATGCTAGAAGAAATGGGAAAGGAAGTAATTATTCATTCGGTTCTCACTGGTGGCCAAGCCATGGAAGACACCATCTCTGGGCTCACCTCGGTTCTAAGGAAACAACCGGCAAAAGTGGTGGTTTGGCAAAATGAGTATTTTGGCCAGGTCGTTAGAGACGGCCGCCCCTTTGTCGAATCGAAGCTGTACGACCAGTTTCATCAGAAAATTTTGGGTGTTGTGACACTCCGCAAACTCAACCAGGATACGGCAGCTCGCGATATGGAGATCATGATCTCTCATCGCCTTACATTCAAGGAGGCGATGGAGTCCCCCCTCTTCACTTTGATGCCACGACATAGGCTTCTATCCATTAAAAAGGAAATATTTAACCAGCTCGAAGCTATCGGCATTTAATGACGATGTCGGCTTCAAAAATAGAAATGGAAGCGCTAGCGACCGAAATATTTGAATTAACGGGGCAGAAAGTCGAATTCGACGATCCCGTGGTTGTTGCTGCACTCATCCAATCCAGGATGATTCGGCAAGGTTACCTTGACGGGGTCGCAGCACTAAAGGTTACAGCCACGGAGATATTGGGAGATGCAAAGAAAATATCCGAGTTTGAAAAGGACAAACTCAAAATATTCCGCGATTCCCAGAATTTAGCTGTACGACAATCTGGCGATATGGTCCGAGCTTTAGTAAAGGCCGAGCTTCCGAAAATTCGCAAAGAATTTTACGAGGTTGCAACGGAAGTCATTCTTGAAGTCGACCGTAATCAAAATACTAAGAAGCTAAAGGTGTATTTAGCCGTAGCAGCTTTTTTCTCTATTTTTACGTTCCTCGCTGGTTTCTTTTTGGGTGCCGAATTGCGAACTATCCCTCCTGCTCATCCCAATCACCCAGAAAGCAAGCTGCCTCGTTCTTTCTGATATCACAAGTTTTCCAGTTAAATAGAAACTATAGTATCTCTAGACATCAAAAGAGATACAATAGTTTCTATTATTGTCATTCGGCTCTTGCATTTTAATGAAACTAAACTATCATTAGATACCAAATAGATAGTTTAATTTCACTCATATGAAAACGCTTGCCGATATTGCAATATTCCTAAAAAATAGCCAGGAACTCCATAAGGTTTCCCAAAAAACAATTATGGAGAATACTGGCCTAACGTCACCTACAATCCGAGGCCTGTTGTCAGCCAAGAAAGACTCCAAACTTACGACCTTGATGGCCGTGGCAGATGAACTTGACCTCGAATTGATTCTAGTCCCTAAGGCACTGGCCAGCTCTCTTCTAGGAGGACTGTCTCCAGACGTTTCGAAAATGCCTCATCCTGTTAGGACACTTGTAAGTTCTGCCCTCAACCGAAAAGAGAACAAGCAATGAATTTCAGCGCACTGGATATATTTATTGGTGACACGAAGGCAGGTGTCCTCTTCCGGTATGGTGACATAGTCCGTTTTAGCGTGGACTATGAATATGCCAACGACCCCGATCGCCCACAAATATCATTGTCCCTTAGAGCCGAAGATCCGGCCCAGGATGCGGCCCTTCTATTGAATCCAACTAGTCCTGAACTGAATTCGAGTGGTGGCGGGAGACTCCCGAATTTCTTCCAAAACTTGCTACCTGAGGGTGTTCTCAGAAAGCATATTGCAGAATTACGCAAATGTTCTGAAGACGACTACTTCGAGTTACTTGCAGCTTGCGGAGGAGACTTGCCAGGCAATGTATATGCGCGTCCTTCGTCGTTGGATAGGAGGTTTACGGCGAGATTCGTCACCCAACAGCAAGATGCGCTAGAAGAAAGCGTCGTCGAAGATCCTTTGGAAGATGGAGTTTCAATCTCCGGGATGCAACCAAAACTTGCCCTGGTACTAGAAGGAGGACGATACGTTGCGAGGCAGCGCCATGAAGGTGCACACATCATAGGTAAGCTTCCAACCACACAGTATGACCTCCTTCCTGAAGTAGAACATTTGTCCCTTCGGCTTGCTGCAGCAGCTGGAGTAACAGTATGTGAAACTGACCTGGTTAGTCTTGATCTGATACTTGCAGAACACAACTATGTAATCGGAAAATCAAATAATTTTTTGGCTGTGAAACGATTTGATCGGGATCAGCCTGGCCGCCTACATGCCGAAGACTTCGCTCAAATCTTAAACGTCGATCCTTCAAATAAATACAGTGGGGGAAGCTATGCCGATATTGCGAATGTAATGCTAAGGGTAGAGGGACTCGGCGAGCAGGCAGTTTTGGAATTAGTCAGGAGAATTGCGGTTAGTGAGCTTCTAGGTAATTACGATTTTCATCTCAAGAACATTGGCGTTCTACATATGCCGGATGGGAAAGTACTCCTATCGCCTGCCTACGATATCGTGGCATACAGTGTCTACATAAACGGGAGCGGCCACGCCCTGCCATTTGCCCATGGCCAGAAGAAAAAGCAAATTCTGGAGCCAACGGCAATACGAGCATTTGCGAACGCTGTCAGCATGCCGGAAGTCAAACTGAGAAATGAGATAAAGAAAGTTTGCGTGGCTGCTGCAAAAGACTGGAATGCACTGATCGATACGAGTGAAATCCAAGAGAATCAAAAAGTTACTCTTAAAACGTTCTTTGCTGGCAGGCCCGTGATGAAAAATTACTTGCGTCGAAAAACAAAAGCGGTAGGTGGATAGCAACACATGGGCATACCCCGCCGAGCTATTTATACAAGCCTTAAAGAACCCAGGTCCAGCATTTCTGCTTTGGGGCACACACTCAAAAGCCATTGAAACACCAACTTATCAAAAAGTGGCAAATCCATTGGTATTGTGAATTGTTTAGTGACACCACTAAGGCAGCAAAACCTTTGCTCCAAGTTCGATACTGACTGCCCGCTTCAGAAAGGTTTTGCTGGCATTCCCTTCCATGCATATATTGATCCATCGTTCTGAATCAGAAATTTGCGAAATCAAAAGCGTGGGATATGCTAATTCCATGGTCCAGCTATTTCTTCTGAGCCAAAGCCGGGAATGCAGAAATGTATGTCAAACAACTCGTACTAAGCAGAGATGAAAAAATCCCTACTTTACCGCGGCTTCCGCTACCCGGCAGAAATCATCAGTCATGTCGTGTGGCTCTACTTCCGGTTCGCGAGGCGAGTGGCAATACAAAGGCCGTGGAGCTGATCACCAAGATATCGTCGGCGGCCTGGCAGCACATCCTGCTGAATGGGCACTACACATTCAACAGCGGCGGCAAAATGATCGACCTGGACGTGCTTCTAGCCGGACTGGATTTGGGGTGACGGAATTTTCGGCGGTTCCGGCGTGGAACCCCTGAAAGTAGGTTTTTACACGTTCCGGTTTGCTCGCAATGTCGCTCATATGACTCTCAGTGGCTGCGCGTAATTTGTAAGCGTCCAGCCGCCCCACCTAGCATTGAACGATGACCTCATCCAGACTCACGCTCCCATCACAAGTAAAGAGGAGCGACATGAAACGAGATCAAACCAAGCGGCAGCAGTGGCAGCTACACATCGCCCAATGGCAGCAGAGTGCACTGAGCCAGCGCGCCTTTTGCGTAAGTGCAGGCCTCAAGTTCGCCACCTTCGACTATTGGCGGCGCGCACTCATCGCCGAACAGTCCGTTGAGAATAAGCCATCCCAATCGCAGCAGCCCGGCATTCAGCTATTACCCTTGCAAGTGACGCCTGCTGGGTCTGGTTCCATGGGACTGGTGTTGCGCAGCCCGCAAGGCTGGGAACTGCGTCTGCCACCCGAGGTCAAGGCGGACTGGCTGTCCGACCTGCTGCGTGGCCTGTGATGCAATGGCAGGCAGATGCCATCTGGCTGGCTGTGCAGCAGGTCGACATCCGCGCCGGGATCGACCGCCTGTCAACCTACGTCCAGCAAGCCCTGGGGCGTGCGCCTTGCGACGGTACTGCCTACGTATTCAGCAACCGGCGCCACACACGCCTCAAAGTGGTGTGCTGGGATGGCAACGGCGTGTGGATGTGCGTGCGCCGCCTGCACCGTGGTCAATTCGTCTGGCCCAAGCCTGGCGAGCTCAGTTGGCAATTGACCGCCGAGCAATGGCAGTGGCTGGTGGCCGGCGTCGATTGGCAGCGCTTGTCGGCACCGGCTCCGGCAGCCTGGGCACTGTAGCAAGTCCCTGTTAACTTCGACGCGATTCTGTTAACATGGCGCCATGGATCTGCTCGAACAACTCGCCCATACCAACGCCGACCCTGCGCTCCTTGCGCAGTTGCAGGCCATGCTGGCCCAGAAGGACGAGCTGATCGCTGCGAAGGATGCCCAACTACACGTCCTGCAGAGACAGCAGGATGCGTTGAGTGCCGCTGGGCACGCCAAGGACATCAAGATCAAGGCACTGACGCTGGAACTGGCGCATCACAAGCGCATCCGTTTCGGCAAGGCCGGCGAAGCCTACAGCGGCGAGCAACTGGATATGTTCAACGAAACCATCGATACGGACCTGGCGGCGATGGAGGCCGAACTGGAGGCGCTACAAGCGCCACGTCCGGCCAAGCCGCGCAGCCGTGCCGGTCGCCAGCCGCTGCCCAGCGAACTGCCGCGCATTGAGTACCGCCATGAACCAAGCTCTTGCCAATGTGCAGCCTGCGGGCGCGACCTGGTCAAGATCGGCGAAGACGTCAGCGAACAACTCGATGTCGAACCAGCACGCTTCTTTGTGCATCGCCATATTCGTCCTCAATATGCCTGCCGTGGCTGCGACACGGTCACCGCTGCGGCGATCCCGCCAGCGGTGATCGATGGTGGCCTCGCCGCTCCCGGTTTGTTGGCCTGGGTTGCGGTCAGCAAGTTTGCCGATCATTTGCCCCTGTACCGGCCGGAACAGATCGCTGCCCGCCAAGGGGTGCCGCTGGCGCGTTCTACGTTGGCAGAATGGATAGGTAAGCTCGGCGTGGCTTTGCAGCCCTTAAGCGAGCGCTTGGCCAAACTGCTGCGGCAACGGCCTTGCCTGCACGCCGACGAGACCCCGGTACGCCAGCTTGATCCCGGCCAGGGCAAGACCAAACACGCCTATTTGTGGGCCTATCGCTCCAACCATCTGGACCAGGGGCCACCCATTATCGTGTTTGACTACCAGAGCGGCCGTGCCGGTGCTCACGCACGCGCCTTCCTCGGTACTTGGCGCGGCCATCTTATGGTGGATGACTATGCCGGCTACAAGGCACTGTTCGCCGATGGCGTGACCGAACTGGCTTGCCTGGCCCATGTGCGGCGCAGGTTCTTCGAGCTACATGCGGCCAACGGCAGCCCGGTGGCGGCCGAGGCACTATGCCGCATCGCAACACTGTACGCCATTGAGCAACAGGCTGCGAGCGAGACGGCCGAAGCGCGCCTGCAACTACGGCAAGCGCAAGCCAGGCCGGTACTGGTTGAACTGCATGCCTGGCTGCTGACGATGCAACAAGCTGTCGCACCAGGCAGCGGCACGGGCAAGGCCATTGAGCACGCACTCAAACGCTGGCCGGCGCTGGTGCGCTATATCGATTCGGGCACGCTGCCGATCGATAACAATGCGGTCGAAAACGCGATACGTCCGATTGCCATAGGCAAGAAGAACTGGCTGTTCGCCGGCTCAGAACGCGCCGGCCGCCGTGCTGCCGCCATCCAGACCTTGCTGGGCACCGCCAGGCTCAATGGCCTTGATCCGATGCAATGGCTGACCAGCGTCCTAGAACGTCTCCCGACGTGCCCTAACAACCAGATCGATTCGCTGCTGCCATTTCCGAACTCTACACAGCTATAACTTCTTTTTATAGGTGGGGCGGCTGGACGCTTACCGTAATTTTTCTTTTGTGCTCACCGGAACCTTGCTTCGAATAACCTGCTTAAGGTCTGCGTTAAGACGTTCTTCTGGATTGAGTTCAGGGAGAGTTCACTTAAATCCGCATGCAAGCTTACTTTTTGGCTAGAATGGCACCGCGTTTGCGTATTCGCAGCAAAATTACCAGGACTTTACTCGATGAACACCACCACTACCGCCAACTTTGATGAGACCTTGCAAGAGGCTTTGCGTGTCAGTCAGACCAATGATGGCCCAGCAGCTATTGCACTGTTTCAGCAGGCATTGGCTATCAATCCGCAATCAGCGACTACTTATAGCTTGTTAGCGGCGGAATACATTACGCTCGGTTACGTAGCAGAAAGCGAAGCCGCTTATGCAAATGCCTTGATGCTCGCACCGGAGTTTCATTTGGCGCGCTTTCAGATGGGTTTGTTGCAGTTTACATCAGCCAGAGTGGCAATCGCTCTCCTGACCTGGCAGCCCTTACTAGCGTTGTCGGATGATCATGCTCTGAAGTTGTTTGTAATGGGCTTTGCCCATATGGCGCAGGACGATTTTGAGGTGGCGCTGGGGTATTTTGAGCGTGGCATACAAAGCAACATCGATATCCCGCCCTTAAATACGGATATTCAGCGGGTGATTAGGGAAATCAAGAGCTTGCAGGAAAAACTTGCGCTGGATGCGACAAATTCAACTGAGCCGACGCCAACAATCACGCCAGCAGAAGAGGAAAATAAGCACGAGTCTGAGGTAGAAACCAGTGCGCATTTCTTGTTGAATAATTATCAGCAGCAAGGGCCTTTGCATTAACCCTACATCCATGTCCAGATCGATTACTTCTGGAACTTGCACTACATTGCCGATGAATTTTGTGTAGAAGAAGCCAATAGCAAGTCTATGGCTTGTTCAACGACAGGTGCAAGTTCCGTGTCAGCTTGCATCTGGTTCTGGATGTCTTCCACCATGCGAAAGAACTGGGGGTCGGCAATCAGTCTGTCTCCCAGTTCATCCAACAGCACAGATTCTAAAAAAGCACGAAAAGCCTTCCTGCGCCTGTGTGGATCTTCCAGCGAAATTCCTGCCACCCTTTGAACAATCAAACTCCCCAAGTCTTTTTTTCCTTTGTGAGATTTATTATTCGCGGCATTTTTTTTTGAGTTGACGTTGCTCACATGCGTTGCTTTGCCAGCTTTACGCATGGAGTCGATTTGACTGCGGATAATACTTGCCAACTGGCTAGTGCTTTCAATTTTCATTGTATTCGCAATTAGATTTATCCGATTGAATTCAATTGCTTGGATTCCTTCAATATGTGGGTAAGAAAAGAACCCGAATTAATTGCTGCCAAAGCGGTTTTTCATCAAACGTTGTGCCAAGCGTTTTACCGCTTCTACATCATGCGCTTCGCCGGATAAAATTGCACGTGCATATGGAGCAGAAAAATTGGTTCTATCAAGCCTCAATGCCAATTCTATGTGTAACTCTGCTTTTTCTACTTGGTTTTGCATTGCTGCTATCACTGCTACAGCCCCGTGACTCTCGCTGAAGTTGCGATCAAGGCCCAACGCAGTTTCAAACTCTGCATTAGCAGCAGCCAAATCTCTTTGTATAAAATAAAGCCAGCCCAAACCTAAATGTGTGCCTATGTGCTCAGGCATGTACACAACTGCTTTCTGCAAGTAGGGTAATGCCTGGTCAATTTTCATGTCGTACATTTCAGTAAAGCCGAGCAACGACAAGATTCGTCCATCAGTAGAATTTTTTACCAGCGCCCGCATTAAACACTGTCGTGAAAGATCTGTATTTTTTTGTGCCAACGCCACTGTGGCATTTGCCACCAGTGCTTCGATCTGATCAGGGGCGGCAATGAGTGCTTGCCTTGCCCAACTGGCAGCCAATTCCATTTGTCCCATATCAACAGCAACCAGGCTGGCAATGCCTGCAGCCTGATCTTCGAGACGATTTAACCCTTGTTGTTGCAAGGCATAATTAAATGCATCCTCCAACCTGAGCGATCTATGCATGCACCTGAGCCACAATACCTGAAGCTGTCCAATATTTTCTATAACACTTCCAGCTTCCTGGAAAAGCACCTTGTCCAGTATTGCTAAAGCTCCTGCGAAGTCATTTTGCTGAAAACATATATAAGCAAGATTATGGACAATTGCCGGATGCGCGCCCTGCCGCTCTTCCAAACTTAGCAGTATCGCCTGAGCGTCCTGTAAGCGCCCTTGAGCAAGATATAGATTACTGGCACGGAATTGCCATGCAGCCAGGTCTGCTTGTCGGGATTGTGCGATGGTGAGGAATTGTTCGGCTTTTGAAAACAAGCCAGCCTGCAAAGCAGTCTCAAAGGCGTCTATCAACAAGACATTATTGTCAGGATCACTATTCAAATAGGACTCCAGGCGTGCGACTCTGGCACTCAATTCTTGTTGCCGTGCTGTTTGTACAACAGAAGGCGCGTTAGGAGCAATCAAGGTTTCCTCTTGCCCAGCCACTTTATTGGTCATCATATATCTCTTTCTCTTTCTACTTTGGAGGAAGCTTGTTTATCTCAATTTGTTTTGATTCTTCAACAGGCCAAGTCACAATCCCGCTGTACGGCCAAAAGCCGTCTCAGGTTTTTTAAGGCAGACAGGTGAATCTGAGAAATTCTTCCTCTACTTAAGTTCATTATTTCTGCTATTTCTTCAAACGGCGTGTGTTGCAGATAATGGTATCGCACCACTTTTTGTTCTTGTCTCGTCAACTGCTCTACAAGAGCGCGTATTTGCCCTTGCAATTGCTTTAGTTCCAGGCCTTCATAAACCGGCTGCACAACAAATGTTGGATTTTCATTGTTCACCATACCGCTATCGTCCAGCAGCCAGGAGAGTGCCAACCCTAAACCCACCTCTGCCAGGCGACGGAAAATCTGCGCTCCATCATCCTGAGTACCACTTTCATCCTGCAATGCTATTTCTTTACTGGCTTCCATCCTTTGTGCATTGAGACGCTTGCGTACGCTTATTTGTTGATGCTTCTCAGAGTGTACCTCCATGCTATTAAGGATGGCTCCGCGCATCCTTGGCCCGGCAAAGCTGGTAAATTTTGTGCTAGTCTCAGGATTAAACCTATCCATTGCATCCAGCATACCGACCAAAGCAATTTGATGATATTCGACAAACTCGACATGATTTCCATAACGTTTGACGTACATCGAAGCAGCAACAGTCTTGGCATAGGGCATATAAATGTCAATGAGTTGCTCCCGGGCCGCGAAGTCAGCGCTTGTTTTCCATTGAGCCCATAACGCAGCTTCGGAGTCCTCAGAGCCCGCTCTTTGCGCTTGTACATCCAATGTAGCATTGCCTGCCATCGCGAATGGAATATTAATGGAAAGAACCAACCAATGCCTTTAATACCAGGCTCCATCCATCTATTAATACAAACATTAATATTTTCAACGGTAAGGCGATGGAGATCGGAGGCATCATCATCATACCCAAGGCCATCAGGATGCTTGAAACCACCAGATCTATTAATAAAAAGGGCAAGAAAATAACAAAACCAATTTGAAAAGCAGCGCGCAGCTCTGAGAGCATGAATGCTGGTATCAATTGCAAATTGCTAATGTCGTCCATGGTTTCGGGTGGCTTGGATTTCGACAACTCCACCATCAATGCTAAATCCTGTTCACGCGTCTGCCTGACCATGAATTCGCGCATGGGTATACTCGTTTTTTCATAAGCCACTTCGGCATTTATCTTGCCTGACATGAAGGGCTGAAAAGCCTGGTCATTGATCGTCTGCATGGTTGGTGCCATGGTAAATAATGTCATGAATAAAGCCAGGCCTATCATGGCAGAATTAGGCGGTGTTTCCTGCATACCAATCGCATGCCGCAACATCGATAACACGATAATGATGCGTAAAAAAGCCGTCATGGAAACCAGAATCGCGGGCAACACTGCCAGTACCGTCAAACCCAAAATAACACGCAGTGCCTGGTTAGTGTCGCCAGCAGCGATGATGGACGGTTTTAACTTGTTGGACAGCGATTCTTCAGGCGAGGGAATAGTTGTGATTGTCTTTACAGCGCTGGTGGAAGGAGGCTTCACCGCCGGCAAAGCCTCGGTTTTTTCCTTGATTTCTTCTTTGTTTTGCTCTGCAGCTGGCGCCACTGTTTCTGGCGCACTTTGAGTAACAATGGCTTCTAAAGCCGCATCCCGCGCTTGCACCGGGGATATTAAACTGCACCAGAAAAACAATTGCAGGCAGCAGCAAATCAATGAACGATAAAAGGACATGTTGTTCATATTATGTCCGTTCATTTTGTTTGGGCAAATTTTGAGCACTTGCTTCAACATCGGATACTGCAGACAAATCCATTTTCTTTTTATCGAGTACCGTTACCTGATTATCTGAACAGGCTATCAGCAATTCATCACCATTCCAGCTAAGCAGGTGGATGCTGGTTTTGGCAGTTAACATGATTTGCTTTTTGATTTTCAATTCTGAATTACCGCTTTTTTTATCCAGCCCTGAAAGCTGTCCACGCAAATTAAATGCACCAGATTTAAACTTGATGATGACGTAGGCGAAAGCGAGGAGCAGCGCAAGGACGGTGATCAGCCAGGCAGGTGAAACATCATCTGTTTTTCCCTTGCCATTATCACGAATCACTGGGATATTCGCCGAAAGCTGCATCGGTGATGCAGGCGACGCCGTCGCAGATTGCGCAGCAGACGCACTTGCATTGAGAGTGGTCTGTGGCTGTGCACTTGCAGACAGCATCAGTAGGCTAAGAAAACACAGGCAGCCAGCCTGACCAAAGAACTTCAACAATGAATTCACAATAATGGCCCAGCACTGACATCAGGTCTTCAAAGGAACAGGTAATTCAGAAATCTGAATTGCGAATTGCCCATCAACTGCGACCAGATGGCCTCTGGCCACAGTGTGGCCTTCAAGAACCAGATCTATCTCCTGATCGACATCTGTGCCCAGCGTCACGATCTGATGCTGCTTTAAACCTAATAATTCACCAACAGTCATTTCAACCTCACCTACGTAGACCTGTAACTTGGCCTTTACTGCGTGTAATGGATTGATCGTCGTCATCACCGGAGCTGACTTATTGTTTGCGGTATGGTCTTGTGTATCAAGCTCAGGCAATTTGATCATTTGAATCTCGACTGCGTCTTGCGCAGTAACTTGCGCTCCGGAAGTGGATGCAGATTTTTCAGGATGTTGGTTCATATTTCATTCATTTCATAAATACTGCAGAAGTGCAAAATCAAGTTGGGGAGGTGATAACAACAACCATTTGCACAGTTATCGAAAACTGCCCCTATCAGGTTTTTGTTGCAGAAGATGGTGCTAATACTTCTATTGCTTTTTTATTCGATCTTCTACCTAAAAATGCCAGGCATAGCGCATCGCCATTGGCGAATCTGACTTGTAAAGGTTGCTCCAATCCATGTGGTAGGGGGATTACGTCACCAACTTGAATATGTTGCAAATTACCGAGTTCAATGTCGCACGGGCTAAGTTCGACACGAATACGTATTTTTTTATCCTGAACAGCTTGTACAATCGACTGCAACTTGCTTGATGGCACTTTACGTGTCAACTTGCGCTTGTTTTCATCCTCTGCCAAACCATCTGTTCCCAGCAATTGCTCAACACAAGCCTGATTCAATACCAGCACCATTTTCACGCCGCACCACTGAATCTCCAGTTGCACAGCGCCAGACCAAGACTTGTACAAATTTTGTGGTGGCGTACCGGCGGTCATTTCTGCTTTTGCACGTGACAGCAATTCAGTCAACTTGCTCAAGTATTCTTCCCAGGCCAGGCTTGCTACATGTTTGCCAGTAGCTCCTCTGGATTTGGATGAGACAGGCGCTGATTCGCTTGCAGAAAACAAGGCATCTTGGAGGTGCTCAAGATGCCTTGGAGGAGTTTGCATCCAGAATACTTGCGCACCCTCTCCTGAAACCTGACGCCAGCCTGCTGACGTCTCCTGTTTCTTTGTTGATGCTGAGGCGAGGCTGGCCAGAACTGAATGGCTTTCACCAGTCGCCAGCCAATCCTTGCTCCAGTCAGCGTTGACCATATCAATTTTTTTGCTTATCAAATCCAACTGTGCGGCAACCCACCAGCGCATCTTGTGCACTGCGCCTGAGCTCAAAATTTGGGGCTTGGCATTTACTTCAGACACTACTATTTACCCTTCATTGCAAACAGTTCTTGCAGCATTTCATTTGCGGTCGTAATGATTTGAGACGAAGCCTGATAGCCGCGCTGCATAATCACGAGGTCGCTGAACTCTTGTGAAAGATCGACATTTGAAATTTCCACCATGCCTGATTTGACGCTGCCAAATCCATTTTCACCAGCGCTGCCAGAATGCCAGGCTGTTGGATCCGTCGAGTCGAACTGATTGCCACCCACTGCCTGGACAGCATCCGTGGTATCGAAACGACCCAAGGCAAGGCGATTGCCCTTGCTGGTCTGGCCATTTGAATAAGTCATGACCAATACACCGTTCGCATCAAAACTGGCACCTGTCAGACTACCAGCAGAAAAACCATCCTGCGTATTGAATGCCAAGGGTGTCAGATTAGAGTTGGTCGGATTGGTAGGATTGGTAGGATTGGGTGTATTAGCTGCAAATGAGCTTACATCGGTACTAAAGTCCAACGTCAATGCCGTGCTGGTCATTCCTGCTGGCGCAAAGTTAATGACTACCTTTGAACTCGCCAGTACGGTTTTACCATTCAAAAATACGATATTTCCTGTGCCAACTGAAACACCATTCTCTGAGACATCAACCGACCAGTTATCCGTACTCGTCTTTGTTAACTTGGTTGTCAGGTTATGTTCGCCACCAGCGCTATCAATGACCTTGACGGAATTGACAGTGACCGTTGTGCTGCTGTAATCCACATTACCTTTAAAGGTAACCGTTGTGCTTGCCTTGGAATTGGATGCACGCGTGCCGTTGACGGTAATTTCCGCCAGTGCACCGCTGGTATCACGGCCCATGACTTTGCTGCCGTCAAGGCGGTTGACCAGTACGCCGCTGGAATTAAATTCAAACTGACCAGCACGTGTGTAATGCAACTTGCCATTGGCATCTTTAAGGGTAAACATGCCTGCGCCATCTACCGCAAGATCTAATGCATTACCTGTTTGCCTGAGCTCACCTTGCTTGAAGTTCAGCGTGGTTCCACTAGTCATCAGACCATGGCCGCTAGACCCAAAGGTACCTTTTGAAGTGCCGCTTTGGTCACCATTGGCATAGAACATGTCACCAAACTGCAAACTGGAGCTTTTAAAACCAGGGGTATTGATATTGGCAGTATTATTTGCAATGATCTTAAGGCCACGTGAGTAACCTTGCAAACCACTCATACCAATGTAGATAGAATCAAGCATTATTTTCCTTCTTTAATTTCAAATTTTTTTGCGAGCCATATTCACTGATGTCATAGACGATCAGCGAACGTTAATGATTTGATCCAGACCAACATTGTCTATCTTCAATCCACCCGCGATCGTCAAGGTCAACATCGGCGAGTCGCCTCTGAGTGACAGTCCGGCTACGACACCGGTCAAAGTACCGGTTTGTGTTGCAATATCGACGGTACGCCCAATCAAACCTACTGACTGCAGCGATGCCTGATTATTGATCAGGTGTTCGATATTCGTATTCAATTGCTGGGTCTGCTGCAAAGTGGTGAATTGCGCCATTTGTGCCATGAACTGCTGATTGTCCATGGGTTTCATTGGATCCTGGTAGTTAAGCTGAGTCAGCAAAATCTTCAAAAAATCCTGAATTCCCAGATTATTCGCTTGCAGGTTATTGGTAGCTGATGATGCACTACCTACTGAACTGATGGCCATTGCATCTCCTTTGCTTGTGACTTTACTTGTAAATATGAGTTAAAAAAATAATGAGTATCCCCAGCACCCGGCATATTTGCAACATCGGCAGGCTTAGTACTGTTCTCCGATGATGCTGATGGCTTGGCACCGTCTTTCAATATCTGCGCAATCATGTTCTTAGACAATTGCTCGCCATTCCATATCAGGGCTAACAATTGCACATTCTGTTTGGCAACCCAGTCATGTAATTGCTTTGCCAGTTGCGCCTTATCAATGTTGGCGTTGCTGTCTATGCCTAACCACAGGCGCAAACCTTCTTCGCTCCATTCTGCATGAAAGCGGATGGCTTCATGTTCTTCAGACAGCGAATCTGCTATATCTGCCGTTTGAGCACTTGCAGACTCTTCTTTAACTTCGCTCATTTCCGGTGCAGGCGTATCGGTTACAGACGTTGCCAGACTGGCAGTCAGTTTGCTCAAAGGCTGGTTAACTTGCTTATCCACACCTGTCATCTGATTCAAAGACTCAGCAGAAACGATTCTTGCCCCAAGACCTGTCATTTCTTGTAGCGCCATTTTTACGGCTTGCACAGTTTGCTCAAGCGGAGCAAAATCACCCGGCAATCCAGCCATCATGTTTTCATTGGCAAGGAGTGGCTGTACGCCTTCGAATGAAGAGGCCAAACTGTCTTGAGCAAATCCGTCCATGTCCGGTGCAGACGCTTGCTGTTTTACCGAAGAATTTCCGCTTTCAAGCGTAGCCACCATTGGTTCAGTAGTCCACCGTTGAACTGCGCTAGCAACCGGTAAAGCCTCGTTCGCCTTTACATTCTGTGTGTTCAAGTTTCTTTCATACACCACATCAGTGGCTGCAGCTTGTCTACCATTTCCATTTGAGTGAGAAGCCGTTCGCACGTCACTGCCTCGCTCGTGGACACTAGTCTTTTCTGCACTGCCCTGATGATGGGTTTGACTTAAGTCACGCGAACTGGATCCGCGCTCAGGTAGCGCCTCCTCATGACCTCCCCTGGCCGTCAAGCCTTGTCTCAGCCACTCTTGCATTTGTGACTGCTCCATCGCTTTTAACCAGGCTTGTTGTTTCGCCATATCCGGCGCGCCACTATTTTCAGTGCGCTGGCGCAGATTACTAACAGACGAGTCCTGATTCAAGCTCAAAGATGTCGCCACACTCATACGCTCGCCTCTCTTTTCTTTGTTCTCCACATACTTCTGGCATTCCAATCCCGGTCAATTTCTGCATTTTGCTGATGCAATTGCTCAAGAATATATTCATCCAAACATTCCTGGCGATGCGATTCAAACAATTCCATTTTCTGTTGCAGGTTAATGCATTCCTGGCGAATAGAATTACTTTTATTTTGCAAATCAATCAGTTCTTCCTGCTTGATCAACATCTCAGCTTTGAGTGTCAGTAAAAATTCAAGGGCAGATTGGTGCACGGAAACATTCATATGGCTATGCCAAGAAGTGCGTGCCAGTTGTGCCTGCTCTTGCTCACGCTGTTTCAGTTGCTCTATCAGTTGGCCACATTGCTGCACTTCCTGTTGCGCCTTGGCCAGATCAATTTCCAGTATATCGAGCTTCCATTGCGTCTGCTTCTGTACCGGGTCCAACTGGTAGCTAAAACCGCGCAAATCTACACTTGAACTCATACTCGATCCCTTAACATTTGCCTGCCCAGGATATTACCCAAATTCTGTATCGCCTGATCGCGCGGGAAGCCACCCTCGTCTTGCTTCAGCCAATTCAGCAGCTGGGTCTCTAGCTGCAAAGCCTGATCCAAAGCTGGGTTGCTGCCTGCCTGGTACGCCCCTATATCAACCATTTGGCGGTTACGTTCCAGCACTGCCATTTGCTTAACGGTTTCAATGGCCAGCATTTTTTGCTCTTGACTGACAATATCCGGCATCACACGGCTGACACTTTTAAGTATATCAATCGCCGGATACTGCCCCTTGTGCGCAAGTTGCCGCGCCAATACGATATGGCCATCCAGTATTGAGCGCAGGCTGTCTGAAATAGGCTCGTTCAAATCATCGCCTTCCACCAGCACTGTCATCAATGCGGTAATTGCACCACCGCTATCGGCAGTACCGCAGCGTTCACAAAGCTCAGGCAATTCTGCAAAAACCGACGGCGTATAGCCGCGCGCAGTTGGTGGTTCACCTGCTGACAAGCCGACTTCACGTCTAGCCATCGCAAAGCGAGTAACCGAATCCATAGTCAACAAAACCTGCAAGCCCTGGTCACGGAAATATTCGGCAATCGCCAAAGCCGCATAAGCGGCACGGATGCGCGCCAATGCTGGCTGATCAGAAGTCGCAACCACTACCACGGAGCGCTTCATACCTTCATCGCCCAGTTGCTTGTCGATGAATTCACGCACTTCCCTGCCACGTTCTCCGATCAAGGCAATAATATTGATATCAGCCTTGACGTGCCGGGCAACCATGCCCAGCAGGGTACTCTTACCGACACCACTACCAGCGAAAATACCTACCCTTTGTCCCTTGCCTATCGTCAACAAGGAATCAATGCAGCGTATTCCCGTTTCCAGTACTTTTTCTATCCTTGGCCTTTGCATGGGATTGATAGGTGCCGCTTTCAAAGGCTTTTTTAATTGCGTGCGCACTGGTGGTAAACCATCCAGAGGCTGGCCAAAGCCATCGATCACACGTCCCAGCAATTCCTCACCAACACCGATTTCTGCGTAGGCACCGTCGGCCACGACTTCACAACCTGCTGCAAGCCCCTGTACCGATCCATATGGCATCAAGGTCAGGTAACCCGCGCCTATACCTATCACTTCGGCAACGATGTGCTCAGCGGCATCACTTCCCTGATACTCACCACGTTTGGGGTAAATAGAACACAGTTCTCCGACGGTGGCATTCAAGCCAGTAACCTCAATCGACAATCCGCTGAACTGACGAACTTGTCCTATCCGTTTGATGAAAACGGACTTATTCAATTGTGCGTGGTATTCGTTAAGTCTGATCACGCTGCGCCTGTCAACTCAGTCTGATCGCCTGCAGCTACTTCAACTGCCCGAGTTTTTTCTGGTTCATGATGCAGTTTGTTCTTGCGTAGACTTCTGGCCTGCATCAAGCCTTGCTTCAAGACTTCAATCTGGAAGTCCAGCCTTGCATCCAGGCTTTGTTCACTGGAACGTATGATCAAGCCGCCCAATTTAATATTGGCATCCGAGACCCAGCGGAACTGATAAGAACCAATTTCTTTATTCATGGAAGATGCATTGCCAGGGCCGGAATTCGCGGCAGTCATCAGTGCATAGTCATCCGGATGGAGATGAACGGCAAACTCGGTGTCAGTCAAGTGCTGCTTGACCAGGGAGTTGATCAACTCACGTATAGCAGTCTCCGAACTTAGAGATTCACCCAAGATTTTTGTGACTGCGGCAAAACTTAATGCAACCAGCTCATCTTCAGCATCCCGCATGTAATTTCCTAGTTGCACGGGCAAGCCGACGAGCATTTGCTCAAATTGTGCTAAATGCTGATGCAGATTTTTCTTCAACTCAGCAGCCTGGTTTTGCGCAGCAGTCAGGCCTTCTTTTTGCCCATTGGCAAATCCCTGCTGCTGACCCAGTTTGTACGCTTCCTGAAACAACTGCTCGCGCTTCCCATCAAGTTCAGCCTGCAGCTTTTGCTCGACTTCACGCACTGCCAGCGCGTGCCCTTCGATTTTACCTGCCAGATAGCCTTCTTCGTAGCGGTCGACGACGGGCAATTTGCTGGAGGTCGCTGGCATCCCGAAATTCACAGTTGCAGGTTTGCTGTCGAGTGGACGAATATCGCTCTCTACTTTATTTTTTACAGCAAAATTCTTTTCAGCTGGTTTGCCAGGTCTGTGCAAGGTATGCACATGGTTGTGTACCAGCACATCGCGCAGAACCTGCATATTCTTTTTGATTGTCGGCTGCCCCTTCATCCTCAGTATTCCTTTTGCATGGAAGTGGTTTTTCTGCCGAACCCCAGGCGACTCAACATTTGCGCAACTATGCCTGCGCTTTCCAATGCTTTAGTTGAAGAGGCAATGGCACGGGGAGCCGGAACTTGGCGGATAATTTCTGCAATCAAGGCCTGTTGCAATTTTTTTGCGCGCACTGTTGGTTCAGACAAATATGGTTCCCTGTTGGGATTGCTGGCCTCTTGAATACGACGTGCCATGCTGGCATCAAAGCTTGCGAGGAATTGATTCTTCCAGGTCCAGCGGTGAATTTGCAAGAAATAAGCCAGTAACTCAGGTGACTCCTCCGCCAGTACCCGGAAAATATCGCGGTAATCAGCGGTATCCAGGCAAGCTATCTGTTGCTCCATACTCAGGTCAGCCACATTTGCTGGCCATGTCACTGTCGCCGAGGTTTCGCGTGCAGGATTGTTCACGCTATTGATATCAGACAGCAGCTCCTGGTCTGCTGGCAAGCCAAGTTCTTTCAATTCACTCAGCAATTGATTCAGTATCTGGTTGTCTCTGTCATCCAGATTGCCCAGTATCCATTGCTTGTCAGCTTCACTCATGGAGTGCAGCAACAAAGCAGAGCGCCGGGTATTTTCAGAAATTTGCATCATATTCTCAATGAAAAACTTAACTGCGCTGTTTAGTATCAGCAACAGGTTCTGCGGAAGCATTGGCTTCTGATTGACGCATCCAGTTCTGGATCTGCATCAAGGCCTGTTCTCGTTGCTGACTATTCATGGCTGCATTGCCTTTATTCTTTGCAGATGATTGCACCAGATACATGACAAGTACAATCACAGCTAATATAGCCAATAAACTGGTAATGATCTTAAAAGTATCAAGCTCTGCTGCCAGCTTTCGCGCATCTTGCGGCGCTACATCAGCTTTATAGCCAGAAGTTTGCTGAGCCGCACTGGCAAATGAATCGTTCAGTTTGACATCCTGACCTGGCAGAGCGTGCAGGCTTTGCACGACGACAGTATCGCCACGTTCAGCAACCACACCAACTGCAGCAGCAACTAAAGCCCTGACTTTTTCAGTCTCGGCTTCATCCAGAGATTTTCGTACAACAGCGACCACATTAATTTTTTGTATTGAACCTGGTTGCCCAATCACCTGCTCAACTTTGCGGCCAACTTGATATTCAGTTTCTCTTTGTGAACTGGCACCGCGTGCATTCTGTGGTTGCGATACATCTGCAGGTGCGCCGGATTCTTTCACTGTTTCTTTTTCGCGGATGATGACCCCAGTCGGCGTCTGCCCTGCCGTTGCAGGTGCGGAAATCACGTTTTCTGTCGTCACACGAACCTGATCCATGTTCAACACCACGTCAACACTTGCCATTGCCTGACCTGCGCCAAAGCTATGTTCCAACACTTCATTGACTTTATGTACCAACAAAGTCTCAGTATCTTTTTTCAGATCGAGATTTCCGGTACTTAACTCTACTTCACCTGGAACGGCATTATTGCGCGTCAGGGCAATACCCTGGCGGTCAACGATCGTGACGTCCTGAATTTGTATGCCGGGTACAGCTGCGGCCACCAGCCTTTGTATGCCTGTAATTTGCTCCTGCCTCAATTTTTTGCCGGGCTTTAAAGCAATGGTAATCGCAGCCTTGGGTTTATTATTGCTGCGCTTGAACAAGGCCTCTTCAGGCAAGGCCAGATGAACACGCACGTCCTTGACTTCATCCAGTGAAGAAATGGTACGGGTGATTTCGCCTTGCAAGGCGCGCTGGAAATTGATCTTTTGCGCGAATTCTGTCATCCCAAAATCGCTGCTATTGAACAATTCAAAACCAACCGCACCGTTCAGTGGGATTTCTTTCCCCATCAGTTTGAGTCGTGTTGTGTGTACGATTTCTTTGTCAACTAGAATAGCATTGCCACCCTCACCTATCTTGTAAGGGATTTTCAGGCGATCCAGTTCTGCCACCATGGCGGCACTGTCTTGTGGCTTCAGATCAGAAAACAGCACCTGATAATCCGTACGCAGCAACCATACCGCGCACCACGCAGTGATGACGAAAATAGCCAACAGTCCACCTACGAAACCAATCCTGGCAGAACTGCTTAGCGTATTCCAAAAATTTTTTATCACAACCCACTCCAACCACGATTACAAGAGATGCCAGGAAAGCATCCTGTCTTTCAATTCAATATTGCTACATCAAGCAATATCACGCTATATCTGCATCTTCATAATGTCCTGGTAAGATTCCAGCAAACGGTTCCTGACCTGCAACATCAATTGAAATGACAATCGGCTTTCTTCCATGCGTATCATGACTTGATGCAGGTTTTGCACCTCACCCGTCGCCAGCGCTTGCAAATCAGCCTGTGATGTTTGCAACTGCTCGTTGACCTGCGCCAGACCCTGGCTGACCATATTGCCAAAGCTTTGCGCCGGAGCAGCTGCATTGGCCAGCGGCTCTATAGAAGCGATAGCGCTTGGTGCTATAAATTGTGAAATGCTTGCGACTTGCATCAGTTAGCTCCTCCACCGATTTCCAGCGCTTTGAGCGCCAGGTTTCTTGCTGTGTTCATTGCTGCGACATTGGCTTCATAAGCCCGCATCGCACTCATCATGGTGACCATCTCGGTTGCAGAATCAACGGCAGGGTAAGCCACGAAGCCCTTGGCGTCAGCATAAGGGTGACCAGGTTCGTGCACCATGCGTGCTGGCTTATCAACGCCTTCGATAGAAAAACTTCTGCCAGCATTGCCAATTGTGAACAAGCCAGTCTCACCGATCATGTCTGAAAAATTGCTGCCTGGAGCTGCACTTCTGGCGATAACGCGCAGTGGCTGGTAGCCTGTGCCATCCGCTTCCCGCACGGTATTGGCATTGGCCAGGTTCATGGCAGCTACGTCTACCCTGGCACGCTCAAAAGACATGCCAACTGCACTGATGCCGAAAGATTGTCGATAATCCATTTGAAAATCCTTAATTATTTTTTGCCGTCGGTGACAGCGCTGGACATGATTGCATAGTGGCGGTTCAATGCCTTGATCAAGGCCTGGTATTGCACCGTGTTATGCGCCATGGCAGCAACTTCCGTGTCCAGCGACACTTTTGCAGGATTGCCATTCACATCAAATATCGGCTCCAGTTCCAACTGGCCTACGCTGTGCTTATGCTTGCCTTTACCCTGTGTTGGTGCAGAAAGCTGCTCCAACTGCTCCATGTAGCTGGCAAAGTTGATTTGCACAGGAACATATCCTTCTGTATTGACGTTGGCAATGTTGTTGGCAATTGCCTGATGCCTGAGTGTCGCAGCATCCAGTGCCAGACCTACAGTCGCTGTTGTCACGGATTGAAGATTGTGAATCATAAATAATGGGCGTATAAAATTATTGAATAATCAGTTCTGCATGTAAGGCACCAGCGGCCTTGACTGCCCTCAATATGGAAATAATGTCGCGGGTATTGGTTTTGATACGGACCAGCGAGCGTACCAGGTCAGCGACCGTATTACCTTCGGATAAAAATGCAGATTCTTTCTTTTCGTCTACGTCCAGCTTGGTGTTGGTCACAATCGCAGTACGTATTGCACTACTTGCCTGGCCAATCACAAATGGTTGTGAAGCGGTATTCTGGCTGGCGACAGAAATTTTGATATCGCCATGAGAAATCGATACCCTGGAGATCTGGACATCGCCACCAGCCACAACCACGCCAGTGCGCTCATTGATCACCACTTTAGCGCGGCGGTCCGGTTCTACCAGAACATTCTCAATGCTGGCAATAAAATCCACCAACTGGTCTTTTTGATTATCTGCAACCTGTATCTGTATGCCCGATGCATCGCTGGCGACAGCAATAGGGCCGTACTTTGCATTGATGGCCTTGGCTACACGGCTGGCAGTCGTGTAGTCGGGTTCACTCAGCAAAAAAGTCAGCTTTTGGTCTTTGTTCAGCATTTGCGAACTGACACCCACTTCAACAATCGCCCCATTTGGCACTGAGCCAACAGTGGGGTGATTCTTCTGGATGATGTTGCCATTAGCATCATAGCGATAACCACCAACTGACAACGCACCCTGCGCAAGTGCATACACGCGGCCGTTTGGTGCTTTCAGTGGTGTACTCAACAGATTGCCACCCACCAGACTACGGGCATCGCCAGCGGAGGTAATAGTCACATCCAAAGTTTCGCCCTCACGTGCAAAGGCGGGCAGCATGGCACTAACCATCACAACTGCCACGTTGCGGCTTTGCACTTGGTCCACCGGAATCGTCAGGTTGAATTGCGAATACACATTCGCCAGCACTTGCTTGGTTGTGCGGTTGGAAGTAGAGTCACCTGTACCAGCCAGACCCGTCACGATGCCATAACCGACCAGCGCATTTTCACGCCAGCCTTGCAGCTTGCCAATATCTTTGACCCTCACTTCTTTCAGGTCGTGCACTTCAGTTGCCTTGGCCTGATTAATTGCCTGGGCATCCTGTGCAAAAACAAAAGTCGCCAACAACAGGGCCTGTATTAAATACATCATATTCCGTAATCCCATTACAAACCCATCCCGTCGAGCAGACGACGCCACCAGCTGCGGCGTTGTCTGTCAGTAATTTCACCCTCGCCTACATAGACGATTTTGGCGTCTGACAAGCGGGTAGAAATCACGACATTCTGGTCAGAGATATCCTGAGGACGAACCCGGCCTTCAAGACTCACTCTTTGTACTTCATCATTCACCATCAGCGCCTGTTCGCCGGAGACGCCAAGATCACCATTGGAGTAAACTTCGCGCACTGCCACCGACAGCGTCGCTAGCAATTTATTGCTACGCTGTGTCTTGCCGCCGCCGTCAAATTCACCGCCAACGTTGACGCCAAATTGTTTCAAGCTGCCACCATTCTTGCTCAGCTCGGCAGAAACGCCTTCTTTCCTGCGGGTACCGGTATCGATACTGGTGGATGCGGTCGAATTCTCAAATACCTGCACTGTCAGCACATCACCCACGCGATAAGCCTTGTTGTCCGAAGTCAGCGCACGGTAAGTTGATTCCTTGTACAAGCTATCGGCAAATGCAGGCGCGGCAGGCATGCCGATTCCACAGGCAGCAATAAAAATCATGCTGACCATGCCCAAGCACTTTTGCATCCGTGTTTCCAGTTCCATTAACGCAACTCCACTTTTCCCGGTTCAATTATTTTAGCCAGAATTTGATTATTTGAATTACCAGGACGCACCTTGATGGTTTGCCCGACATAACCATCCTGCATCGCCTCTACCCGACTTTCTATGCTGACCAGGCCATCGCGCGCCAGCAACACGACAGCGTCGCCACGCGCTACATCAGGTACGGTTTCCACATTCGCCCGGCTCAAGATTGCACCTTTGCGCAGGCCTGTTTTTGCCCTGACTGCTGCCTTGGAAAAATCGACTGGCGATATCGGTTCGCTCAGGTCGGCGAAAATATCCACTTCTCTCAGTTCCACATCTGCTGCTGAGACAGCATTACCTCTGGCAACATCATGTTTGGCCATGAAGGCTTGTCTGCTGCCACTAACCTCAAACGAGACTGGCACACTTTTTATCAGATGATCTGATACCAGCACATCCAGCAACACCGTCAATTTCTTGCGCATGCTTAGTGGTTCGGACAAACGCGACACCCGCATCTTCACTTCACCTGTTGGCACTGTCAGCGCCTGCAATTCACCCTGATCCCGAATCTCAATATTGCTACCACCTGCATTTGATTTGAGCCAGTCTTCCAACAAAGTCCGGGCATAGCCACGCATCCTTGCCGCATCCACCAACTGCATCTGCAATGCAATATTGACAGCATCAGCACCTGTCCAGCGAATATCCCTGCTGCGTATGCCCGCATGTTGCCTTACCCACTTCTCCAGCGACGTGCGCTGCACTACCATATTGCCAGCCGTCAGCGACATCGTGCCTATTGGCATGGCCAGCAACTGCGTTTCTTCTTTTTGCATAGTGGCATCTGCATTCACCACGTCCGCCAATACCAGCCTGGCCGACTTTACTTGTGCAGTACTGCGCAATTCCAGCTGCACGGGTTTTGCCGCAGCCATGTCAGCAAGCAGACACGATGCAAACAATGACTGCAATACAAACCTGGCCGTCTTCACAAACATTTACTTACGCAGGTTGTTGACCAGCCCCAGCATTTCATCCGATGCCTGTACGATCTTGACATTGGCTTCATAGGTACGCTGGGCGATCATCAGGTTCAGCATTTCATCCAGCATCTTGACGTTGGAGGCTTCAACATATCCCTGCATGATGCTGCCGACACCGTTTTCACCGGCAATGCCTGCAACGGCCTCGCCAGAAGTCTCGCTGGTTTTATACAGATTTTCGCCCAGCGCAGTCAGTTGACCATTGCTGGAAAAACGCACAAGTTCAAGCTGACCGACATCACTCATACCAGTTTGCCCGGCAAAGCTGACTTGCACCCGACCGTCTGCGCTGATATGCAAATTTTTTGCACCATCGGGAATAGTAATGCCAGGCTTTAATGGCTGACCACTTTGCAAGGCAAGCTGACCATCCTTGTTGACTTTCAGACTACCGCCGCGGCTATAGGCAATGGAATTGTCAGGCATCATGACAGAGACAAAACCATCACCCTGGATGGCAATATCAAATGCAGAATCAGATTTCTTCAATTCGCCTGCATCAAACAATTTGCTCATGCTGGCAATGGCAACACCAGCACCAAACTTGCCGCTTTGCGCCAGCGCCCCCAGGCTGTCTGCGCCGCCAAGTTGCGCTGTCAATCTGGTGTCAGGCACCATCATGTCAGAGAAACTGACGCGTCCTTTTTTAAAGCCATTGGTGTTGGCATTGGCGAGGTTGTTGGCAATGGTATCAACATTGGTCTGTTGCGCCTGCATACCAGTAGCGCCTATGTATAGTGCGTCAAACATTCTTTATCCTTGCTTGAAAATCATTTATATCGTTTGCAGAACTAGCTTAATCAACTGACGTCGCCGAGTTTTCTGACGGCGGAACCAATCATTTCATCGTAGCCCTGGGCAATTCTCTGCATGGATTCAAAATGGCGCATGGTCTGCATCACCTGCACCATCTCTTGCATGGAATTGATATTGGCGTTCTCCAGCTGCCCCTGGTGTATTTGAGCCACTTTACTTTGCGAGCCCCAGACACCTTCTCTTGCCGTCAGCATGCCATCGCCCACCTTTATCAAATCACTGGCATGTTCAAACTCCATCAATTTGAACTGACCGGCAGAAGTCGCTGGCATATTGCCAGCCTCGGCATTGACTTCTTCAATGAACAGGCCACTTGCATCCACCACAGGCTTGGAATTGCGGACAATAATCTCACCACTCTTGCCCATCACAGGGTAACCCTGCTGGTTGACAATCCGGCCCTGTGCATCAACGCGGAAGTTACCTTGCCTTGTATAGGCAGGCCCTTGCGGAGTGGACACTTCAAAATAGCCATTGCCGCTAATCGCAAAATCAAGGTTCTGGCCAGTTACCTTGAAAGTACCCTGGCGCTGGTCAGTCACCACTTCCAGTGCACTAGTTTGTTGCTTCACATTCATGCCGGTCTGCACCAGGTCGCCAAAGGTATGTTCCACGATGACTTCCCGCTTGTACGCAGGCGTCAGCGCATTGGCCATATTCATGCTGATACGCTCCATGCGTGCAGCATCGTTTTGCATGCTTTGCAGAGCAACGCCCATAATTCCATTCATTGCTTCAATCTCTCTAAAACAGGTCAGCTATCAAGCTACACAAAAACAATATCTATTACAGTTGCACAACGCCAAAGGACTTCAACTCTATGTTCTGAGGAATCTCTGACATCGACAACACACGTAAATGCGGTACAACACGCTCACTCAGCGCACGTATATGACGTCGCAACTCTGGTGAGCACAACAAGACTGGCAGCATATTACTTTTCATCATGCGATCGGCCTGCTGCACCAGCTTGCTCATGAACTGTTCTGCCAGTTTAGGCTCCAGCACAAAGGAGCGGTTGACTGGCCCGCCATCTTGCCGGGCAGACTGCAAGTTCTGCAGAAACTGGCTTTCAATCACCGGGTCCAGCGTCATCACTTGCAAGGCATTTGCTTCACCCATCAAGCCCTGGCAAATTGCATTACCCAGACGCTGGCGTACCATCTCAGTCAAAAAGTTGGTGTCCTTGCTGCTTCTGCCTGCATCTGCAAGTGTTTCCAGGATTGCCTCTATGTGACGGATGGAGACTTTTTCCTTCAACAGATTTTGTAAGACGCGCTGTACATCGCTGACAGAAATGATGGTCGGTATCAATTCATCCACCAGGCTGGATTGATTTTCACGTACACGTGTTAGCAAACGGTCAGTCTCACCCCTGGTCAGTAAATTGGCCGATTCACGACGCAGTACTTCCGTCAGGTGTGTCAGAAATACTGTTTCGCCATCCACCAAGGTGTACTTGTTGGCGCTGGCATTGTCACGCTGGTTAGCGTCAATCCATAAAGCTGGCAATCCATAGGTTGGGTCCTTTGTGACTTCGCCCTGTATCGATTTGACGTCACCAGTTGGATGTATCGCCAGATACTGATTCAACCTGGCCTCACCTTTCGCCACAATCACACCATCGATACAAATTTCATAGCGGTCCGCCAACAACTTCTTGGCATCTTTGAAGCGCACCTTGGGCAATACCAGGCCCAGATCCATCGCATGCTGTTTGCGAAAAACGGCAATACGGTCCATGAACAAACTGCCTGATTGATTAATCAGTGGTATCCAGTTACTGCCTACATGCACCTCTATCGGCTCGACCGGCAACATGCTATAAGGATCATCCTTGGCACTGGCATTGTCACCTTCCAAGATGTCATCCTCATTACCCTCTTTGTTGCCATCTGTCTCTTGCGTTTTCTTGCTTCTGTATGAAAAGTAAGTCACGCACAAAACAAAACTCAACAAGCCCAGGGTCGGCAAAGCCGGTATGCCAGGCAACACCAGCAAACCACTCAGTGCCACGCACACCAGCAACAGCGTCTTGGGGAAAGACAATATTTGCTGAAACACTTCCTGACTCAAATTGCCGTCAGATGCAGAGCGGGTAACGATAATACCTGTACCCAGCGCAATCACCAGTGCTGGCACCTGGGTCACGATACCGTCACCGATAGTCAGCAAGGTATAGGTCTGCAAGGCCTGCGCCCACGGGATACCGTGCTGCATGACACCGATCAAAAAACCACCAATAATATTAATCAGCAAAATGATGATACCGGCGATCGCATCACCCTTGACGAACTTGCTGGCACCATCCATGGCACCATAGAAACCTGCTTCTTTTTCCAGGTTCTTACGTTTCTTTTGTGCTTCTTCCTGGGTGATGAATCCCATATTGAGATCAGCATCAATACTCATTTGCTGACCTGGCATACTGTCCAGCGTAAAACGTGCGGCAACTTCGGACACACGTTGCGCACCGCTGGTAATAACAACATACTGAACGACGATCAAGATCAAGAATACGATCAGGCCAATCACATAATTGCCGCCCACTACATAAGAACCAATCGCGGCAATCACTTTGCCTGCATCACCATCCGACAAAATCAAACGGGTTGCCGCCACATTCAATGAAAGGCGGAACAACGTGGCAATCAGTAACAAGGACGGAAAAGTAGAAAACTCCACTGGACGCGCCATGTAAAACGTCAACAGCAAAATCAAAAATGCAAAACTGAAGTTGGCCAGGATCAAAAAATCCAGGACAGGACTAGGGATGGGCGCAAACAGCACGACCAAAACGCCCAGCACCAGCATGACCAATGCCAGATCGCTGTGCTTACCTAAAAGTTGCGTCAATTGTTTCAAACTGCTTCCCCTGCCGCACGTGCTTCTCTATTTTTTCTCATTGCAAATACCCAAATCATGATCTTGGCCACATCCGCATACAAATGCGTAGGCACATGCTGATCAAAATCCACCTCACGGAATAACTGGCGTGCCAGTGCCTTGTTTTGCACCACCGGGATATGATGACGCACCGCCATTTTTCTCATGGACTGCGCCAAAGAGCCTGCACCTTTTGCCAACAACTGAGGCGATTCCATCTTGCCATGCTCATAGCGCAAGGCAATTGCCAGATGGGTAGGATTAGTGATCAGTACATCCGCATTTTTTGTCTTTGCCGCTGCCAGGCTACGCTTCAACATCTCGCGACGCAGCTCACGCAGGCGCGACCGAATGCGAGGATCACCGTCACGGTTCTTTGCTTCATCCTTCACATCGCGTTTGCTCATCCTCATTTTTTTGGCAAACTCACGATGCACAAACATCACATCCAGAAATGCCAGCAAAGCCAGCACCAAAGTCATCTTAAAACCCAGCGACACCAAATCAAGCTGCATATTCTTGATCATTTCCAGTGGCGGCAACATGGCAGTATGAAACAGATGCGGCGCAATCTGCTTCAAAGCCAAATAGGCAACAAGACTGAGCAAAATCAACTTGAAGCAAGTCCTGAACAAATCAAACAGCGAACGCATCGAAAAAAACTTTTTGATCCCGTTCACCGGATTCAAACGATTAAAATCTGGCTTGACCGGCTCGGTGGATAAAATCACACCTGTCTGCGCCAGATTGCTGATGATTGCCGCCAACATGATGGCTAAAAAAAATGGCAGCAACAAATACAATCCGTCCAGCAACACCGTGCGCAGCAGGCGCCAGTAATTCATCGTACTGGCATCGCCCTGCCCCAATTGCGCCAACAGGTTCAAATTCAATTTAAACAAATCGCGTATGCCATCCAGGCCGCGCCAATGGAAAAAAATCACGACAACAAAGAACACAGCGACAGACACTACTTCTGGGCTTTTTGCTACCTGCCCTTTTTCTTTCGCTTTTTGCAGTTTATACGGGGTCGCTTTTTCGGAACGGTCAAAATCCTGCTCAGACATCAGGCAAACCTCCCTGACAACAGCACAGACTGGCGCGCCTCAGCCACCGCAAAAACCGCTCCCCAACTTTGAAATATCGTGCCCTGTATGCGCGTGATCGTGCTACCCATTAGCACAAAACCAAAAGACAAGGCAGCCAGGCCAACCACGATCTTGATTGGCACGCCCATCACAAACATATTCATTTGCGGCAAATTACGCGCCACTACACCCAGCGCCAACTCGACCAACAACACGCAAAAGACGATAGGCGCGGCCAGTGCAAAACCCAGGCTGAATAAACCGCCCACTTGCTTCAGCACCGGCACCGACACTGCTTCTATCGACCAGGCCTTGCCCAGCGGGAAGCGCTCTATGCTATACGCCACTGCCCTCAGCAAAGTGTGATGCCCGTTAATCAAAAAAAAGTACACTACCGCCATCTGATTAAATGCCATCGTCAAGATCGGCAATTGCGACCTGGTCAACGGGTCAAACACTTGCGCCATGCCAAAGCCGATTTGTATGTCCAGCACCCGCCCAGCAATAGAGATCGCAGCAAAACTGATAAAGATACCCACCGCCAGCGTCGCACCCAAGGCCAGCTCACGCGCTGCGGCCAGAACAATAAAGCCAGCGCCCTTTTCGACAGGCATCGCATCCAGCACTTCCGCAGGGGCCATACCCAAGGCGAGCGCCAGGCTCAGACTGAAAATTAAGATCGTGCGGTAAGTTGCAGGCAGTGTCGACGCATACAAAATAGGCGTCAGCATCAGCAAAGCAGCGATGCGCACAGAAAGCAAAAATGCTTTCAGCATCACAGGGCCGCCTACAAAGTCAGCAAGAAAATTTCCCAAATCTGCCATGATTCAAAACATCTGAGGGATGTTCGTCCACAGCTTGGTCGCAAACTGCGTTAGTTTGCGCAGCATCCATGGCCCAGCCACGACCAAAGTGATCGTCGCTGTTAAAAGTTTTGGAATAAAAGTAAGTGACATCTCTTGTATTTGTGTCACCACTTGGAATATACTTATGAGCAAACCTACAAGCATAGTCAAGCCAAGCACAGGCAAGCACACTAACAAGCCAGTCCAAAAAAGCTCAGCCATGAGCGATAAAGCGAAGTCTGAATGCATATCAAATGACTTAACACCAGCGGCACTTGAAGAAAACCGCCTCCTTCTTTGCATTAAAACCCGCCGATAAACCACGTCTCAGTAAATAATGTGCATCATTGTACATGAGGATTTTACATTTCCTGACACATCCATTTTCATTTCATTAAGAATTTTTGAAATTTTTTCTCAAAAGCAAGAAATAATTACTTAAAAATCCACATTTAATGAATATTTTTAAGAAATGTTACGTTTTAGCAACGTAAATTTAATCGAAAGAAATCCACGCAAAAAACCTCTGCGCTTACTTGCTTTTCTCAAATTTTAGCCTCAAATGCCCGTACTGCCCTGCTTACTGTTACATAATGAACGGAGAAGAAATTTGCAATTTCTGACATGGTGTACGCACCAGAGCGATAAGCTTGAGCCATTGCCTCATCGCGGCTGGGATACTTTTCCTGGTAGCTGCTGAGTGGCAAAGAAATAGAGCGACGATGCGCGATAGAGACGTCCCTGAGATCTTCAGGACGTATTTGATGCTGGTACTTTTCGACAAATTGATCATCACCCAACAACAGTTGGTGCCGCGTAGCCAAAAGGGGTGAAGCAAGACCTATCCCGTCCAGTACAAACTTGGCATAGGCCACCCTGGCCTGCTTACGTTTACTGCCAAACTGTCCCAATAACCAGTCAGTATCCAGCCACGGCGGCGCGTGCTGGTCACGCACGCAGTAGTCATAACTACTCCAGTGCCATTGCTCTGGCAATGCCACCATCCTGGCACGTACCGGATTGAGCACAATGTAGCGCGCCAGTTCCATTAAATGCGCTTCTTTTTGTACCAGGATAGCCTTGTACCTGCCCTGGAACAAATGCCCCACCTGCTTGTGCCGACGATTGAAACGCTGGGTATATAAACCATTGAGTTGACGCATCCCCCGCGACAAATTGCCATCGATGGTTTCCACCAGCAGATGGTAGTGATTACTCATCTCACAGTAAGCATGCACCACCCAGTTAAAGCGATCACATACCTCAGCCAGCACCGTCAACCACTCCTGCCTGTCTTCGTCATCCAAAAAGATATCCTCACGCCGGTCTCCGCGAGAAGTGACGTGATACAAAGCACCCGCAAATTCTAATCTTAGTGGCCTGACCATGCTTTAAGCATAGCATGTTTTTCTAAGAAATGTATGAATGTAAGACCTGATAATCATCTAGCCGCCTCCCTCCTCTGGCGTTAGCCAAAGGAGTAAAGTTAAGGTGCGAACGAAACTTTAACGGGGAGGACGGTATGTTATTTTGCGGCATAGACCTACATTCGAACA
>NZ_JACOFX010000025.1 GCF_014284125.1 Undibacterium umbellatum
TCGGCCTGTCAGAACGCGCTACATTCAACGATTTGATGGTCGAGGGATAGAATATGTCAACGGACTTTAAAAAACGGCTGATTTATCATTTCTGTGGAACTTTAGCTCCGTTTGTTTAGACGGACCCCGGACAGCAGAACCAAATCGCGCCAATGCCGCGACTGCACTGGCATTCCCAATCACCCACGTTAATGCATCATAGCCCCTGTTTCTATTACGCTTCCTTGTTTGACTCAAATCAATGAAAATGAGATTGGGGTTAACAGCAGTTGACCCAACTACATTTAGTTACTATTCTTTAAAACACACTATATATTGTGTTTTAAGGAGCATAAATGAGCTTAACCCTTCCTTTGCTGTATCGTGAAGTAATTAAACGAGATGGCTGCATTGTCAGCTTTGACGCAAGTAAAATAGCTTCTGCAATCAAACGCGCTGGTACAGCAAGCAATGAATTTGTAGCCGATCAAGCGCACAAAATTACGATGCAAGTGCTCAGCCTCATTGAGAAATTTCCGGCACCTCAGCCACTTTCTGTTGAACAAATTCAAGATTTGGTTGAATCATGCTTGTTTGAAGCAAACTACCGAAAGACCTTACGCGCCTATATCGTTTATCGCGAACAGCATCAGAAACTAAGGGTCGATAACAAATCCCTAGTCGATGTTGAATTGTCGATGAATGAATATCTGGACAGGCAAGACTGGCGTATCAATGCAAACGCCAATCAGGGATATTCGCTAGGTGGATTGATACTCAATGTTTCAGGAAAAGTTATTGCCAATTACTGGCTCAATCATGTCTATCCACCTGAAGTAGGACAAGCACACAGAAATGCCGATTTGCACATTCATGATCTTGATATGCTGGCAGGTTATTGTGCAGGGTGGTCTTTGCGCACTTTACTAAACGAAGGTTTAAATGGGGTTCCGGGAAAAGTGGAATCTGACCCGCCTAAGCATTTTTCTAGCGCCATCGGGCAGATCGTCAATTTTCTCGGCACGCTACAAAATGAATGGGCTGGTGCGCAGGCATTCAGTTCTTTTGATACCTACATGGCGCCTTATGTGCGCAAAGATAAGCTCGATTACAAGGACATCAAACAATATATACAAGAACTCATTTACAACTTAAATGTACCATCGCGCTGGGGCACCCAAACACCGTTCACCAATCTGACTTTCGATTGGATATGTCCAGAAGATTTACGTGAGCAAGTACCAGTGATTGCTGGTGTTGAGATGGATTTCACTTATGGTGATTTACAAGCAGAAATGGATCTCATCAATCGCGCTTATATCGAAGTCATGATGGCAGGCGATGCAAAAGCGCGTGTCTTCACCTTCCCTATTCCTACCTACAACATCACCGAGGATTTTGATTGGCATAGTCCAAATGCAGAATTGCTTTTTGAAATGACGGCACGTTATGGCTTACCTTATTTTCAGAATTTCATTAACTCTGAATTAAAACCGAACATGATACGTTCGATGTGCTGTCGACTTCAGTTAGACCTGCGTGAACTACTAAAGCGCGGTAACGGCTTATTTGGTTCAGCCGAACAAACGGGTTCTCTTGGTGTCGTCACCATCAATTGTGCGAGGTTAGGTTATTTGCATCGTGGCGACGAACCTAGCTTATTGTCTGCACTCGATAAGTTGCTTGAGCTAGGAAAAACTAGCTTAGAGATCAAACGCAAAGTCATACAGCGCCATATGGATAATGGTCTATTCCCCTACACCAAACGCTACCTCGGCACATTGCGCAATCATTTCTCTACCTTAGGCGTGAATGGTATCAATGAAATGATACGTAACTTCACCGACGATCAACACGATATCAGCAGCGACACAGGGCACGCGATAGCCGTCCGCTTATTGGATCATGTGCGTGGACGTATGTTGGCGTTTCAAGATGAAACCGGGCACATGTACAACCTAGAAGCAACACCAGCAGAAGGGACAACTTATCGTTTTGCAAAAGAAGACCGTAAACAGTTTCCCGCCATTTTGCAAGCCGGCACCCAGGATATGCCCTACTACACCAACTCGTCGCAATTACCGGTCGGCTTTACAGATGACCCATTTACTGCACTCACTTTGCAAGATGATCTTCAACGTAAATACACAGGGGGAACCGTCTTGCATTTGTATATGAGTGAGGCGCTCAGCAGTGCCGACGCTTGCCGACATTTGGTACGAAAGGCACTCAGCCGATTCACCCTACCTTACATCACTATTTCACCGACATTTTCGATTTGCCCTAAGCATGGTTATCTTCGTGGGCAGCATGAATTTTGTCCAAAATGCGATGAAGAATTAATCGCTCGTAAGCAGCATCAGTTGGTTTAACTTAAACAGGAGTCTCTATGAACACTAGCAATGCCCCTCTCTCTCAAACACAAAATCCATCGATCTTCTTAGATGATGCGGAACGTCAAGTCTGTGAAGTCTGGACCCGTGTCATGGGCTATCATCGGCCAGTGAGTTCATTTAATACGGGCAAAAAAGGGGAGTTTTATGAACGCACTTATTTTGAAGAAAAGACAGTAGAGAAAGCTTACTGAGATGCCAACAGCGACAGCATTGCGCACACTCAAAGTTGGTGGAATAACGAAATTTAGCAGCACCGATTATCCAGGTAAATTATCGTTAGTCGTGTTTGTGCAAGGCTGTCCATGGCGCTGCGGGTATTGTCATAATCCGCATTTACAAACCAGAACAGCCAATGCGCCGATTACTTGGGCGTCCGTTCTACATTTGTTAAGGCAACGCGTCGGCTTTATCGATGCCGTTGTATTTAGCGGTGGTGAGGCAACAATAGATCCGGCATTAAGTTCTGCCATTGATGAAGTGCGCCAATTAGGTTTTGCAGTTGGCTTGCATACTGCTTGCATTTATCCCCGCCAACTACAAGCCATCTTGCCCAAACTAGATTGGGTAGGCTTTGATATCAAAGCCCCCTTTCATCACTACCCCGTTGTGACGGGCAAAGCGGATAGTGGTCAGCATATTCAGGCATGCACACAGATGATACTGGCTAGTGGAGTCGATTACGAATGTCGTACCACGGTTCATCCTGCATTGTTGTCTTCTGAGGATATAGTGAATTTAGCTTACGATTTATCAGTAATGGGTGTTACCAACTATGCGATACAACTATTTCGATCACAAGGCTGCATTGACACAAATTTACAAACAAATCTGCCAAGCGATTATCTGGATGCGACAACGCTGCAAACTCTTCAAGATCTATTCCCCAAGTTCACATTGCGACAGAATCATTAAATCGCCGTGCAATGCGCACTAAGAAATGCACAACAAAGCGCATCTCAAAAAGTAGCTGGTTTGAAGCTTCAATTTACCTCAAAGTACAGATTTCAAAGTGCAACTCTTCAAACCATCTGAAAAGCTTTCATCCATTTGAAAGATAGATCTACTTCGCTTATTATCAATCAAACACTTGCCCACAAGCAACCACCGATTTACACTAAGGCACCCAGGAGAAATTCACTAGTAAGTAACTAAGGATAGGAATTTATTATGTTGTACTTCCAATGGAATTCCACATTAAGTGTGGACAACACGCTCATCGATAGTGATCATCAAAACCTGATCAACATAGTCAATGAACTTTATACAGCTGCCGATCTAAAGCAGGATTGCGACATCTTGGAAGACATCCTACAGCGCCTATTCGATTACACCAGTGAGCATTTCGAGCGCGAAGAAGAAATGATGAAACTAACTGGTTATCCAGGCTTTGAAAACCATAAGAAGCAGCACAAGAAATTACTGGAGCGCGTAGTTCGTCTGCAAGCTTCTTTAGCTGAAAAAAGAGAATACGTCGCCAAAGAAACGGCTGAACTGCTAAAGTTTTGGCTTACTTCTCATATTTACATGGCCGATAAAGAATTGGCGATCGCAATTCAGAAGTCTGATGGAAGCCCTCAATAACACTCTTTCAATATTTTCATGGGCTTCTTGATTTTCCCATGTTGCCTTCTAGTTGCGTTTTCCGCAGTCGGTCGCTTATAGAAAATTTCACGGATTGTACGATTACTATTCGAACAAGGCTGCAAACTCGACTCCAAACGATTCATTGAGACGACGCCAACGGTAGGCAATGATGTCATATTTACGTCCAGCATTCGCCAGTGTGAAATAAAATCCTAGCTGATCGCCAATGGCATGAGCACTTTGTGAGTCAAAAAGGCGCAAACGCTATCGCATCATGCCGACATTTTCTGCACGACTCATGAATTGCACGCATTCCTAGAATTCGCTTTCACATTTCACATTAACCGCCGCAACTACCACAGCACCCACTGTGACTCTTGCCAGCGGCGGGATCGACATCGAAGCCAAGTTTGATTAAGGCAGCGCGCAACTGGATACTACTCGCAACATGTTCTTCGTAGCGTACCGTCGCGCGAGCGCTGGCGAGCGTCACGCTGACTTCAATCACGCCTTCCATCCCACGCAATGTCTGGGTAATTATCTCGACACATGGCTGACCTTTCATGCCGTTTACTTTTATGATCTCGGTTTGCATATTATTCTCACTTCTTCCTTTAATTTGATAGGTAATGTTCATTCGCCATCCGAAGCAAGGCTTTCTAGCCTTACCGGCTTGATGACACTGAAGGCATAAGAGTAGCATGAATTCGATTAAAGATGTATATTATATCAATGTATTAAAAAAGAGGGATAAATGATGACTTTATTATCAATTGAAGAACCAGAAACAAAGAGTGATTCCGCGATATGGCATAAACAACATCCAGTCTGGGGTTTGGGATTTCGGCCCTTTTATTTACTGGCTGCATGCTTTGCCGCGTTGAGTCTGCCCTTATGGATCGCGCAATACTTAGGCTGGTTCAGCGCTTGGCCGCAGGTCACTGCTGCATGGCATATGCACGAGATGATTTTTGGCGTGGTTATCGCAGTCATCATTGGCTTTCTGTTTACCGCTGGACGTAACTGGACCGGCCTGCCAACGCCGACCAACTTGCATCTAGCAGGGCTTGCCTGTTGGTGGTTAATTGGCCGCGTGGCGATGTTGGCTGCGCCACCGAGTTTAGCCGCATTGGTCGATTTATCGTTTTTGCCTTTGGCCGCCTGGCCGATTTACCGTGTTCTGAAACAATCTGGTAACAAGCGTAATATGTTCCTGATTATGCTGCTAGCGCTGTTAACCGTAGCTAATGCCATTTTTCATGCTGCAGTGTTAAATCTCATTACGCTAAACCCAGCCTTGCCTATACATGCCGCGATCCTAATCATCGTCGTCATTGAGTCAGTGATCGGCGCGCGCGTGATACCAATGTTTACGCAAAATGGTGTGCCAGGCGTGGTGCCTATCGTCTATCCATGGCTTAACCGCAGCGCGATTACTGCAATAGTCATCGCTAGTCTCGCCTCGATCTCACCCTTGCCTTCAGCGCTGATAGCTTTGTTGTGCGCATGCGCTGGCTGTGTAGTACTGGCACGGTTCGCACTGTGGCAACCACATCGCACTTTAGGCACGCCACTTGTTTGGATTTTGCACTTGTCCTACGCCTGGATACCGTTGGGTTTTTTCATGCTGGCGCTTAGTGCAATAGGACTCATCCCAAGCAGCGCAGCGTGGCATGCGTTAACGGTCGGTTCGATGGCTGGATTGATACTAGGGATGATGACCCGTACCACGCTAGGACACACGGGGCGTCTACTGAAGACTGGCCACGCCGAGTTAGCCATGTATCTGCTGATTCAAACTGGCGCCGTTGCACGTGTAACGGCTTCACTTGGCGCGCCGGCGCTGTATCAAGTAAGTTTGATTGTCGCCATGCTCTGTTGGAGCAGCGCGTTTCTGTTGTTTGTCATCGCATACGGTCCCTATTTGTTACGTGCTCGGGTTGACGGCCGAGAGGGATAGTTAAATGCAAATTCAAATTTCCTCATAAGAGTGAAAAAAAGCCACCGCTAATGCGTATCGACAATACGCATTAGCGGTGGCCTTTGAGTACCAATTTAAATCAGATTAATTTTGAATATTTCGCGCCGGTTTGCAAAGCCAAGTATTTATCAAACACCATACCCACCGCCCGCACAAACATCCGCCCCTTTGCGGTAACTTGAATACTGTGCGCATCGACCTTGATCAATTCAGCCTCTTCGTATTTCTGCAATTGCGTCAGCTCATCCGCAAAATAGCTGCGAAAATCGATTCCATGCTGATGATTGATTGCGACAAAATCCACAGGTCCGCTACACATCAATTCCATAATAACTTGACGACGCAAGACATCATCATCAGTCAAAGAGAACCCTTTTTCTATCGGTAACTGGCCAGCATCCAGGTGTTCGTAATAGGCTTTGATCGTGCGCACTGACTGACTATATGAATGCCCTACCTTACCGATGGCAGACACGCCAAAACCGATCAGATCGCAATCAGCACGCGTAGTGTAACCCTGAAAATTTCTATGCAGACTTTTATCGAGACGCGCTTTATTCAGTTCATCATCTGGCTTTGAGAAATGATCCAGCCCTATGTAAATGTAGCCAGCAGCGAGCAACCTGCGCACGGACATTAGAAATATTTGCAGGCGTTCTTCAGCGCTAGGAAGCTCGCTTTCAATGATTTGCCGTTGCGCCTTGAAGCGGCTCGGTAAGTGAGCATAGTTATAAAGTGCAATGCGGTCTGGTGAAAGTTCAATTACCTTATCCAAGGTACGGTTAAAGCTCGTCAGGGACTGCTTGGGCAAGCCATAAATCAGATCGGCATTGATCGATTCAAATCCCGCCTTGCGACTTGCAATGACCGCCTTCTCGACCATTTCATATGGTTGGATACGGTTCACAGCTTGCTGTACCGCTGGGTCAAAATCTTGAACACCAAAACTAGTCCGATTAAAACCGAGTTCGGCGAGTAGCTCTAAAGTGTCATCGCTGACGGTACGCGGGTCAATCTCTATCCCGAGTTCCGCATCAGGCAAAAGCTCGAAATGGCTGCGTATCATCAACATCAATTCGCGCAGTTCGTCTGAACTCAAAAAAGTAGGCGTTCCGCCGCCAAAATGGAGCTGAGCGGTACGCCGGTCTGGCCCGATTCTAGCTGCCACCATCGCCATCTCTTTTGCCAGATAGTGTAAATACTCCGTGGTGCGGCTATGGTCTTTGGTGATGATTTTGTTACAGGCACAAAAATAGCACAGCGATTCACAAAATGGCACGTGGATGTAGATTGATAGCGGCGGATTCTTATCCGTATTTGAAGCACGCTGTTCCAGATAGGCGATGTAGCTTTGTTCGGCAAACTCTGGATGAAAACGGTCTGCGGTTGGATACGAGGTGTAACGCGGACCAAGCTTGTCAAAGCGGCGTATCAAATCCTCGGAAATTTCTATTTCTGACAAAGTATTCATAGACTTACTTATTTATTGGTTTCTCAATAGTGAAGCCTTCTTCCCGAATAGAAACATTCTGATGTTCGGGTAAGTCTGCAATCACGCTATTTTAACTAAGGTATTTCGCTGATGATAATGATTCAAAATGCTTCTTGTGATACGTCACCTGACCGGCAATATCGACAGCTTTATTGGCAGCTATCCGGTTCATGCGCATTTCGCTATGTTTGCTTTATTTTTGCATGCAAATGGATAGGGCTGGATTTCGCTTTTAAGCCTGCACCTCCAACTTTTTTACTAATCAAATCTTCCAAGGTCACACCATCGAGTACCGCCAAATAGGCTGCAGTGGCCGAGCTCAACACCCCTTTCAAGGCGCAAGCTGAAGCATAGGCGCAGCAGGTATCGCTATGGTCGAAGCATTCCGCCATAAAGAAATCACTCTCGGAATTGCGCACCACCTCGCCAATATTAATTTGCTTCGGATCCTTACTTAATTTCAAGCCACCATTGCGCCCGCGCACCGTGTCGACCATGCCCGACAAACCAAGTTGGTGCACCACTTTCATCAGGTGATTTTTTGATACAGAGTGTAGGTCAGCGATGTCTTGAATTGTCACTAGGTGATCTTGATTGATCGCCAAATGCATCAGGGTGCGTAGTGTGTAATCGGTATAGGCAGTGAGTCTCATGGCTTGAATATTCTTGGTAATGAAGTTATCACAAAGTTCCAAAGAAAAATTTATGCAGTACTTAGTATATATGTTTATGGAGCTAAAAAAGTAGTCTTTAGAAACTAAGATGTATTTTACTTGCATCTTAAAAATGATGCATATAGAATCCATCTTTATCAATATCATTGTTTTTACCGCTTTCTCATTATTACAAAAAAGGAAACCACGCCATGCATGCAACGCGCAAACTCTGGACCTGGCTCGCTGTCATCTGTGTACTCTCATTCTCAGTTCTCGGCTGGGTAGGCACAGAAATTTATCTGACAGCGCCACCGATCCCCAAGCAAGTCATCAGTACCGATGGCAAGATTTTGTTTTCAGAAGGTCAGGTGCAACTTGGCCAGGAAGCATGGCTCTCAGCTGGTGGTCAACAGCTTGGCTCCGTATGGGGTCATGGTAGTTACGTCGCGCCGGATTGGTCCGCTGATTGGCTGCATCGTGAAGCATTGGCCTTACGTGCTGTCTGGGCACAGCAAGAATTTGGCAAAAATTTTGAGCAGCTGAACCTTGGCCAGCAGGCTGAACTCGATGCCAAGTTGAAGAATGAAATGCGGGTCAATAGCTACGACAGCAAGAGTGGCAACATCACACTTTCCCCGGCACGTGCCCAAGCAGTGGCGCAAGTCGTCGAACATTATGTCGGCCTGTTTGGTGATGACCCAAAACTAGATAAACTGCGTGAACAATATGCGATGACTAGTGGGGTGCTTCGAGATCCGCGTGATCTGCAAGCCCTGCCTGCATTTATGTTTTGGTCGGCATGGTCGGCAGCAACCGACAGGCCGGGTGAAACTGGAATTAGCTACACCAGCAATTGGCCGCATGAACCGCTGGTCGGCAATACTCCGACTGCTGGTGCCGGTATTTGGTCGATCGCTAGTATCATCCTCATGATTGCAGCAATTGCAGGAATGATTTTTCTCCATTCGATCAGCAAGGAAGCGCCTGATCCGACGCCTCCTAAAACCGATCCACTATTCGATCTAAAACCAACTCCTTCGATGAAGGCCACTAAGAAATATTTCTATGTCGTGATCGGCCTAATTTTGGCGCAAGTGGCGATGGGAGTGATTACTGCCCACTACGCAGTTGAGGGCCAGAGTTTTTTCGGCTTCCCACTCGCAAAAATCCTACCATTTACGGTTAGCCGCACAATACACACACAGTTCGCGGTATTGTGGATCGCCACCGCTTGGCTGGCCACCGGCTTGTATATTGCACCAGCGATTTCCGGACATGAACCAAAATATCAAAAACTCGGCGTCGACGTTTTGTTCTATGCCTTGTTATTTATCGTGGTCGGCTCTACCGCTTTTGGCTGGCTCGGCACCTTGCAACACTCAGGCAATGATTTTAGTTTTTGGATTGGCAACCAGGGCTTGGAATTCACTAGCATGGGTCGAATCTGGCAAGTCTTGCTGTTCATCGGTTTACTGTTTTGGGTGACACTACTTGGCCGCGGCTTAATGCCAGCTCTGAAAAAGCCGTCTGAAAGCCGCGGCCTGATCGCGATGGTGTTTCTGGCCGCACTCTGTATCGGCGGTTTCTATGCGACCTCATTGACTTGGGGCCCGCACACACATTATTCGATGATCGAATACTGGCGTTGGTGGTTGGTACATTTGTGGGTAGAAGGTTTCTTTGAAGTGTTTGCTACCGCGGTGATAGCACTGTTGTTCACCCGCCTCGGCTTGATACGCGCCAGCACTGCGAATAGTGCCATCGTCTTAGAAACCATCGTGTTTCTGTTTGGCGGAATCTTGGGTACCTTGCATCATTTGTACTTCACGGGTACTCCTACTTTCGTGATTGCCATCGGTGCGATGTTCTCTGCATTGGAAGTAGTACCACTGGCACTGATCGGTGTCGAAGCCTACAAAAATTATCAACGCTCGAAAGCGGCAGCTTGGGTGCAAGCCTACAAGTGGTCGATACTTTGCTTCATCGCTGTAGGCTTCTGGAACGTGGTCGGCGCTGGTCTTTTAGGTTTCTCTATCAATACCCCGATCGCGCTGTACTACATGCAAGGACTGAACATGACTGCTGCTCATGGACACGCCGCACTGTTTGGTGTGTACGGCATGTTGGGCATCGGTTTGCTGTTGTTTTGCCTGCGTGGTCTGTCTGATCGAGCAGCATGGTCAGACAAGTTACTTGCACCAATGTTCTGGTCGCTAAATATCGGTCTAGCGATGATGGTCTTCATCTCTTTGGTTCCAGCCGGTATCTATCAGGCATGGGCCAGCATAACTCAGGGCATGTGGTTCGCGCGTTCACCGGAAGTCATACACTCGAACCTGATGGAAACCTTCGTCTGGATGCGTGTACCAGGTGACATCGTGTTCGCGATTGGTTGCGTATTTCTCGCCTTGTTTGCCTGGCGTTTGTTGATGGGTGGCAAACGTGAGCGGTCGGCGTTGAAACCAACGGCACAGACCAAACGTGTTTAATAACACTATTTTCATACAATTCTAAAAATCAGTATTTCCACGAGTAGCACGATGGACACGAAAAAATCAAGAAGAGCCTTTGCATCTTTTTTAATTTTTCCGTGTTTATCGTGGAGCATTTTTTAATAATTTCACCTTACAAGGAGTATCACCATGACACACAACTGCTCTACACCTATTGTTGCCGATGGCACTTATCCATTTGATGCACGTGGCGTCGCAAAACGCTTTCGCCATGCGGCTATCTTCGGCGCTCTGCAATCGCTGCAAGTGGGCGAGACTATGCGTTTTTGCAATGACCATGATCCCCTCCCTTTACTGGCGCAACTTGATCAACGTTTTGGCAGCAGTATCAAGATGAGCTATGTTTCACGTACACCTGGCGAAATCGTCATTGACTTCATGATAGTCGGCTGATTACTGAGGCATTTCTCAACGACACTATGAATCAACACCAACATCAGATGCATCATTTTGACCTCTCAGTTTGGTGTTGATTCCACTCAAGAAAAACTGGTGGAAAACATGAAAATCTCTCAATTATTGTTGTTCGTAATGAGTTTTGTAGTAACTCTTAACATAAGCACAGCGGCGCCGCTATTGGTGCTTGCCGATCAGCATAGCGGACACAAACACGATGCTGAGATCCGTACACAACTAAACCTAAACGATGGTAAAAAGTGGCGCACCGATGACGCCTTGCGTCACGCCATGACAAACATCCGTATCAGCATAACAAATACATTAACAGCTATCCATAGTGGCAATCTGCAATCCACGCAATACAATGTGCTCACTAAAAGCATAGAAAAGGAAATCGCCTTTATCGTGGCACACTGCAAACTTGATCCAAAAGCAGACGAGAACCTTCATATCATACTTGGCCGCTTCGCCATCGGAATGGATGTCGTAACAGCTAAGCGAGGAACTCAGGAAAAGGAATTAGGATTGATCAACATGGCGGAAACTTTGAACACCTACGGCAAATATTTCGACCATCCCGGTTGGCGAGCGATAGAATTTAACTCTCAATAATCAAATCCAATTAGAGTAAGAAAGCTTTAATCTGTGTTACTCAAGAGTACTACCGAAACCAGTAACGCGGCATCTGTTAATGCAAGCAAATCATGCTTCACGTTGCCGGCCAAATACAATAAATCGCCTTGCCGAAGAACCTTCCGCTCGCTTTCGACACCGACATCGACCTCACCTTTAAGGCAATGTATAGTAATTGGCCCGCTGACCTGATGTGGCGGGATTTTTTTCCCGGCAAGCAAAACCATACGTATGACTTCCAAGTGAGGTCCTTTAAACAAAGCAGTAGTTTTAACTTCAGCAAGCGATGCCTCAATCGGCAATACTTTGGTCACCTGACCTGATGCGAGATGCGAAATGGCCATATTACTTCTCCAAAAATATAAAATCCCATTAGCGTATTGCCCGTTTCATAGTATCTGATCAAACGCTTGCAAGCAATGAATTGAAAACTGTTTATCCCAAAGCCACTTTCTTGACTGACACAATTTGACTATTTTTTATTTTTTTAAATTAGCCAGCGGCTCAATAAATTAGACGGCTGGTACGCAAAGATTACCGATACCTGCATTCATTTGATCCGTCGTACTACCAATCGTGCAATCAACATAGGCTATCCAAACGACGAATAGAATTTTTCTCTTTGCTTTTCGCTGAATACAAATGGGCTTAGTCCCTAGCCAAAAGAACTCGCAATGGCGGACATTCTCCCGTAGTGATTGTGATCCTACCGAATGCGCTTCTTCGGGCAAGAAACTGTTGCTGGCTCATCCACTGGATAATTTTTTAATGTTTCTAGGCAATGAATATGAATACGTGATGCCCTGACCTGTATCAGTCCAAGCCCACTCAAATGATGCAAGGTGCGGGAAAATGTTTCTGGCGTGAGATTTAACAAAGAAGCGACGACGTTTTTCTTTAACTCAAGTCGAATGTGGGTACTATTTTGCGATACGGATACTTGGACTAAATAATCAACCACACGTTGCATGGCGTTGTGTAAAGCATGTCGTTCAACATTGCGAATGAACCCCAGCAAACGATAAGACAAGCCCGTCATCATCTGTCTAGCTATGACAGGCGAATGCTCAAGTAAGGTGAGCAGCGCGTTTTTTGGAAGGCGTAATAACAACGATGGTTCCAGCGCCTCAGCGTAAAAAGGATAAGGCTCATCAAGGAACATCATTGCTTCGCCAAAGGATTGACCTGGCCGTATTAACTCAACGATCTTGTCGCTACTAGCAGACGAGGGAATCGCCAACTTGATGAGGCCGAAAACGAGGATATAGCAACCGTCGGCCAGGCTACCCCTCTGAAAAAGCGTTAGCCCTTTTTCCAGCTCGACTTTCACCACACTCGTTTTCAAACTTTCCAACTCAAATGGCGACATATGTTTGAACAAAGCTTGGTTAGCTAGCAAACCATCAATATTGATTTTACCCATGCCACCTCCACCACGATAGGAATGAGGCCTCTGCGCAACTGAAGCGAGCGATCGAAGTTAGAGTCAAAAAGCGCTCCTATGCTGGAACACAGCGACGAGGTTGTAGCTTCGGCAGAATCAAAATTCGGTCGCGCAGTAAGTTGTGCTGAGGTCTCGGAATGATGGTAGTGTAAAAGCTAACAGTCCCTGCGACTATCCGTCAAAGGGAGTAGTCGAGCAACGCAAAAGAACCAGAAATCAAACGACTATTGATGTGGAATAAACTTCAAGCTATTGAATAGTTTAAAAAGCCTCATTTATCCATGCCATGTTCGACGGCATAAACGGCAATCTGAACGCGACTGCTCAAGTTCAATTTTTTCAGAATGTTTTGCACGTGAATCTTTATAGTACTTTCCGCGACATCAAGATTTCGAGCAATTTCTTTGTTACTTTCGCCACGCGCCAAGCACACCATGGTTTCACGTTCGCGCGGTGTCAATTTTTCACGCTCAGGCTCCACCGTTACATTATTTCCAGACCGGAATTGCATCACTAACTTGGCAGTCATGGCGTCAGCGATCACAGGCACGCCTGCCGCTGCTCGCTTGATTGATTGGTTTAAGGCTACGCTGATTAAGTAAACGGATTCTATTCTCAAGCGTTAAAGACTGACAACCGAACAAGACGTTTGACTTCCATGAAACAACAGACACTGGCGATGGCAGAAGATCAGAATGCGAGCTTCGAACAACATCGCAAACCGACACGACGTGACGTTTTTCTCGACACGATGCACAAGATAGTGCCGTGGAAGGAACTCTGCGCAATCATTGAACCGCATTATCCGAAGCGCGGGAACGGTCGACCACCAATTGGCCTGGAACGAATGTTACGCATTCACTTCATCCAGTATTGGTTCAACCTGGCCGACTTTGCTTGCGAAGAAGCCCTATATGATAGCGTCAGCCTGCGTCGCTTTGTTGGCATAGATCTTGGCTGTGAGTCGGTGCCCGATGCCACCACGATGCTCAAGTTCCGGCATTTGCTGGAGCAGCATAAGCTCGCTGAACAGTTATTCACGGAAGTTGGCAGCGTTCTTAGCAGCAGCGGCATGAGTTTAAAGACAGGCACGATCGTCGATGCGACCATTATTGCTGCACCGAGTTCGACCAAGAACAGTGAGAAGCAACGTGACCCCGAAATGCGGCAAACGCGTAAGGGGAAGCAATGGTACTTTGGGATGAAACTGCATATCGGCGTCGACAGCCAAAGTGGGCTGACACATAGTGCTGTTGCGACATCAGCCAACGTTCATGACAAGCATCCCCTGCCCAAGCTACTACATGGGCGTGAAAAACGGGTGTACGGTGATAGTGCCTATGCCAGTCAAAAGAATTTGATTCTCTCCAAAGCACCAGGAGCCAAAGACTTTACCAATCAACGCATCCGCAAATCAGGGGAGATTGACGAGGTTGAGCGAGGCAAGAACCGCAATAAATCGAAGATCCGAGCGCGCGTTGAGCACGTCTTTGCGGTGGACAAGCGCCTCTGGGGATTCAACAAGGTGCGGTATCGTGGTTTCGCAAAGAATGCCGCACGCGCATTTACTGCGCTGGCATTGGCCAATATTTATTTATCGCGTCGGCACTTGCTGGTACAGGTGCGCCCATAGTGGACAAAAATGAGCAAAAACCCCATCAATGGCCTGATGGGGGGAGCGAAAAATAGCTTGAACGACGCTTTTATCAATTGAATGTGCTACTTGGAGTTTCGTCCATCGAAAATTGATGCTTATTCAGCGTAGCCTTAAATAATCCGCATCGATGTTTTTCAGCAAATAACCGCGTGCACCACTTTTTAGCGCCGCCGTTAAGTCTTCTGCTTCCTCAGAAACGGTTAACATTAGAACAGCAGTTTCTCGCAAATCTTCCACGATAAGTTGCATCGCTTCCAAGCCTGAGAGTCCCGGCATATTCAAATCCATCAGCACCACATCGGGCTTTAATTGTTTTGCCCGCTTGACACCTTCCAATCCATCCGAAGCCTCACCAACAATCTCAAATTCGGGATTGCGTTGCAAAATCAAACATATGCCACTTCGAAACAATGTGTGGTCATCTACTAGCAAAATTTTAATTGACATTGTTCGCTTCTTTGTTAAATTTTCACCCAGCTTTATTGAGTGACTGACGGAAGAATTTAACGTAAACCATACGTTTCAATTCGTGCTGCCATAGTCATTATGGGCAACCAGCCCTTCCTCACGTTTTAATTGTAAGGAGACAGCAGTGCGCCTATTAATTTTACTGAGAATATCAAATTTTGCCAATGAGCAGGAAACCTATTCGTACATTGTACGCAAGCCGACATGGCTATCGCCTTTTTCGTGCACCGTCATTGAAAGATCGCGATCATTATTGACTCGCACATGCACGTCACCGCTATATGAACAGTCAGGTATCGATCACCACAGCTTCCCGTGCCGTTTTCCACGGTGAACTGTTGTGTAAAATTGAGGACTTAGCCACCCGTTTGTGACATAAAGCGAATAATTTTGGTTGACTGCGTGTTAAATTCATGTCGTTCCGGCTTCAATTCTATCGCTGTACGAATCGCTGCCTCTAACTCATTGTCACTAATACCCGCCCGTAGTAAGGGGCGAAGTTCAAACTTTTCATCTTGTCCCAAACACATATATAAAGTCCCATCCACTGCCAAACGAACCCTATTACAACTTGCACAAAAATGTTGACTCATTGGCGTAATGAAACCTAAAGTAGATGCGCCGTCACGACTCATCCAATAACGTGCAGGGCCACCACCTAGTTCGCTCGCAACGGGAACGAGATCGAATTGATCTACTAACTGCTGCCGGATAGGGCCAATATCCATGTACGCAGAATTTTGCCCCGTGTGACCAATAGGCATTGCTTCAATTAACCGCAAAATGAAACCCTGCTCAAAGCAAAATTTCGCCATACGTAATATCTCGTGATCGTTAACGCCACGCATTACCACCATATTAAGTTTAATTGGCTTAAAACCCGCCTGCTTACCCGCTTGCAGACCCGCCATGATGCTAGCGTAACTATCGCTACCCGTTATTTTTAGCATACAGGCTTTGTCTAAGCTGTCGAGACTGACGTTGATACGATTGACCCCAGCTAAATACAAATCATCGGCGTATTTAAAAAGCTGCGTTGCGTTGATCGACAACGAGATATCAGTCACCTGCGTATGGCGAGCAATTCCCTCTACCAAACGTGGCAAATCCCGACGCAATAGAGGCTCACCACCCGTGAGGCGAATTCTGCGGGTTCCCATACGCGCAAATGCAGCCACGACTCTTTCAATTTCATCAAAGCGGAGCCAGTTCTCCGGTTCCTCGAAACCACGAAAACCTTTCGGCATGCAATAACTACAACGCAAATCACATTTATCCGTGACCGAGACGCGTAAATAGTCGACACGACGACCAAAACGGTCTATCAGTGGTGCAGTAACGGTGTCCTGTCTTTGATGTGGCTGGATTTTCATACTTGAATTGTGGGCCGCAACAGGCTGAACCGCAATTCCTCTGCAAGCCAAGACTACCTAGTTCTTTTGGGGGAAGGAAACAAAAGTGTCAGTGGCGATCTTTTAATTTTTTGCAAAAATCACACGCTTCAATTCGTGACGATAACGAAACAAGGCGCGTAGAATCAGTGCACCAATTAGCATTTGGGACGCTGCAAAAATGCATCCGGCTAGCGGAAGAATGATTGAGGGGGCCACAGGAACCATGAGTAAACCAAGGAAAGCGACGACCACTAGCCGTGCTTGTAGGCGTAAATGCTGTGGCAAAATCACTTCTTGCATCGTTGGAATACGTTGCGGCGTAGGAATCTGGCGCCGTAAATGTAAAAAAACAAGAAAGGGAATAATTTTTCCCAACATCGCATTGACCGGAAAAACCGCCCCGCCCACTAGCCCGAGTACACCTATCCACCAAGGTGAAGCATCGATAAAGAACGCTGGCAAGTAGTCGTGAGGAACCGCTAACATCAAATACAACATGGCACTTGAAAACCAACTAAACACGCAAGCGACCCAGAGCGTCCACGCAGGATCGAAACGCCGCTTTGCTTTCATCACATTTTTAAAGGCAAAGGCTGCTAAACACATCACCACCAAAGCGAGCAAGATTGTCCAATACGGTATCCCATCTTGCGAATCAAAAAGCGTCATTAACATCAACAGTAGCCACAACACGACAGGAACTGATTGATGCCATCTGGCAGATGGTTTGGGACTCTGCCAAAACATCGGAACGACGGTCGAGGCAATACCAGAAACCAATGCTGCCACCCAGCCCAGACCTGCCCATGCCACATGTCGTGTTAGTACAGCAGTCAGATTGATTTCCCACGCGCCAGCAAATCCACCGGACAATGCCACACCCAATCCGAGCACCATAAGAAGAGGCAAGGCAATCCAACGCAAGGTCAACAAACTTGCATCGTGATGAGTCGGGAGAACCATGCGCCATGCTGCTAAGGCGAGCGCGCAAACGACGGCACCGTATATGAGACTCGCCATCAACATCGCTAGGATAAACGCAATGCGATTTCCATACAAAAAACCAAATGAAAGCGCTACCGATACACAAAAGGAAGCAAGCGCCACAAACGGGCTGATTTTTTTTGCGCCAGGCACAGCTTGCCCAGCGACCACGGGGAATAGTTGAAACAACGCGCCGATCATGATCGGCGCCAACATCCCCAATGCCAGCACATGGGTAACCGCTAACACCAAAGGAGCGAAGCGACTCGGCACACCTTCAGCAGGACCAAATGCAAGAAGAAGCCCCGCGACAGCTCCTATCCATGGTGCGGGAAGTAAGCAACCAAAAATAGTCGCTGGCGACGGCGCCAGCTCGTAGCTGAGAATTTTATTAGCCACAACAATACATAGAGGCTACGTCACTGCTTTTGCGTTTGTACTATCATCTGTTCCTGCACATGAGCATGCACCACCGCAGCCGCCCATTCCCAACAGAGACGCTAAATTTGGAATGCTTCCACCGCACATAGGGTAGAGAATATTTTCCTCTTTCACATTGTGCTGTTGTATCAATACATTGAGAGTATCGATTGTCGCTAAAGCCGCAGCGATCTCTTTGCTATCAATTTGCGCCATGGCCTGATCACGCAGTTGGCGTATCTCTGCGTGTTCACCGCGCATCACCATCGTCGGTCCATTTGTCATGCCTGTGGCTTTTTCGAAGGCCGGAAATAGGCGTTCCTCTTCAAGATGGAAGTGATGTTCTAACTGCTCATCAAACAGGCGAAAGTTCCTACCGGCAGACGCCATATCAGCTTTATGCAAGGCGGCTTCTACGCGGTTCAATTGATCGTCGCATTCCACATGCTGCTTTACCAAATTCATCATTGCTTGAGACATCTTCATCACACTTTCTAATTTATTGCACCAAAGGCGTTTCTGCACCTTCTAATTCAATGCCACTGATCTTAGCTTGTCCGACCGTCAATTGAAGATACTGACGCATCGCATGATCGTGGCTAGCTCTTTGCATGGCATCGGCGATCTTGCTTTCTACCTGTTCGAAGGGCAGTAATTTGCCCGCCAGTTTGCGGCCTAACTGCACGATATGCAGGCCAAAACGTGTTTCAACTAAGCGTGGCACGATCTTGTGTTCTTCCGCATTGAAAATCACTTTTTCAAATTCGGGAACTGTGTCGCCGCGTGTCAGTTGACCTAGATTGCCACCTACTTCACTCGATGGGCAATTTGAATTCGCTTTTGCCATCGCGGTGAAATTGGCTGGATTATCGAGCAAGTCTTGCAACACGATTTCTGCGTGTTTGCGCAGATTATCTAAATCTAAGGCTGCGGTGACTTGAAATAAAATGTGATTTACTTCGACCAATTCACCGACCGTAAAGCGCTGTGGATGGGTCTGATAATGACGCAGACATTCTTCGGAACTCGGCTGCGGAACGACAACTTCACGTACCAACAAGGCTTCGATTTTATCCCCATCATTGCCAGTTAAGCCTAATTCATTCGCCTTATCTAGCAAGACACGGCGCAAGACCAAAGCGGTCATTGCGCTCTTCATCGGATCAGCAACTCCCTGATGTTCGGGTAATTCTTTTTCCATCTCAGCATCACTGAGTTCGTAACCATTGACTATGACGGGCATGATTGCCTCCTGTTTAGTTTTGTGCTCCGCAGAGGTGACGAATACGCGGAGATATTCACATTAGACTCTGCGGTTCAAAGATTTATCTAGGACGTACTAATTGCCATGCACGACTCAAGTAGCCGACTGATGCGAAGCCACTCCACACATGCACCAAGCGGGTGAACGGGAAGATCACGAACAAGCTCAAGCCCATAAATAAGTGCGCCTTGAACATGAATGGTGCAGTCACAATGTAACTGGCAGCATCACCTTTAAAAGTCACAATATGCTGTGCCCAGGTCATCAACAACACCATCATGTGTCCATCTCTGTGATGCAAAGACTCAAAGATGGTGGACAAACCTAAGCACAAGGTAATGAATATCCACAACAGCAAGACTTTATCGCCGGTCTTCGTTACTGCGGAGATACGTGCGTCGGTAAAACGTCTATGCATCAGAATCAACAAACCAACCATACACAAAGTACCAAAAACACCGCCCATGACGATCGCGATCATTTGCTTAAAGCCGTGTGAAATTCCCAAGGTATCCCACACAATAACCGGCGTCAGCAAACCGACCATGTGACCGAAGAACAAACCGAGCACACCGATGTGGAACAAAATATTGCCGACACGCAGATTACCCGCATGCAGCATTTGGGAAGAATCACTCTTCCACGTGTATTGTTCGCGCTCAAAACGGGCCAAGCTACCGAACAAGAAAATCGCTAAAGCGATGTAGGGATAAATCCCGTATAAAAATTGATGTAAGTAGTCCATCACTGGCTCCCAAAAGGTTTAATTTGCAGCTGCTTGATTTGCAGCATTGGGTTGGCGTGGATAAAAATTAAGCGTCTGTGCGCCACCAGATGCCCCGCTTGATGAACACGACAAGCCCGGTTTCAACAATGGTTCAACGCCATCCGCACCCGGACCAAAGGTTTCCATCGCATCGTCCATATCGCGCACAGGTGGCTCGCCTTGTTCTTGCGGTACCACATCGGTAAATGAAGTCAACAATAAAAACGCATTTGCATACGGACTGTCTTTACGTTGCAAGCGGATGCCAATCGCCGCTAATACGTGGATGGCTTCACCGAGTAATTTCTCGGCAGTTTCTGCATCGACTAAACTCAAAAATTCTAAGAACAGCGGCACATAATCAGGCAATTCGCTAGCTTCTGGCTCGAAACCATAACGGCGATATTCCGAAATCAAATCCACCATCGCCTGACCACGATCACGGCTTTCACCATGGATGTGTTCAAACAAATGCAAGGCAACTGATGGCGTACGATCAAAGGTACCCACATAGTTTTCTTGCACGCTGATCAAACTGTTTTCTTGCAAGTAGTTGAGCAATGGCTGCACTGCTTCTAAAACTTCGGGATCGGCAGACAACTCAGTACGAATCTCTGGTAACGCAGCGATCAAATCGGGCTGCGGGTAACTCAGTAGTGCGGATAAAATGCGATAAATTTGCATACGATTTCCTTTATTTTTTGTGTCGCTTGTGGCGTCGTTTAATGCTTGAACATTCCCTCTCCCGCTTGCGGGAGAAGGGCGCTATTCCGTCGTCGACAACTTTTTCCGCGACTTCGGCATATCCACAAAAATCACACTACCCTGCGGCTTCTTGCCAAACAGCGCACCATCAGAAGTACCACCCGAGCAACCATTACCAAACGTAAATCCGCAACTACCTTTTTCGTTGAAACTGTCTTCCACCATCTCTTTGTGCGAAGAAGGAATCACGAAACGATCTTCGTAATTGGCAATCGCCATGGTTTGATACATGTCTTCGACTTGCGCAGCCGTCAAATCCACTTGTTTCAACACTTCGTGATCGAGCTCGCCATGCACCACTTCAGAACGTTTGTAAGCACGCATCGCTAACATACGCTCTAAGGCTTTCAAGACCGGCTCTTCTTTACCAGCAGTCAAAAGATTCGCTAAGTAACGCACAGGAATCCGCAAAGACTTCACATCAGGAATAATGCCGTTCATGCCCATGTGGCCCGCTTCTGCCGCCTTTTGAATTGGTGACAGAGGTGGTACATACCAAACCATAGGCAGCGTGCGGTATTCTGGGTGCAATGGGAAAGCAATCTTCCATTCCATCGCCATTTTGTACACTGGCGATTTTTGTGCAGACTCGATCCAACTCTCTGGAATACCATGCTTACGCGCTTCAGCAATCACTGCTGGATCGTGCGGATCTAAGAAGCAATCTAACTGCGCTTGATACAGATCTTGTTCATTCGGTGTCGATGCCGCTGCTTCGATTTTGTCTGCGTCATATAACAGCACGCCGAGGTAACGGATACGACCGACGCAGGTTTCTGAACAGACAGTTGGCTGGCCAGCTTCGATACGTGGATAGCAGAAGGTGCATTTTTCGGCCTTACCTGAACTCCAGTTGTAATAAATCTTTTTGTAAGGGCAACCAGAGATACACATACGCCAACCGCGGCACTTATCTTGATCGACCAAGACAATACCGTCATCTTCGCGTTTGTAGATCGAGCCGGATGGGCATGATGCTACGCATGCCGGATTCAAGCAGTGTTCGCACAGACGTGGCAAGTACATCATGAAGGTTGATTCGAAGGTGCTGTACATTTCTTTTTGTACGCCTTCGAACAAAGCATCACGACTACGTGAACTAAATTCACCACCTAAGTCATCTTCCCAGTTCGGACCCCAAACGATCTTGTCCATCTTCTTGCCAGTGATGACAGAGATAGGACGAGCCGTCGGTGGCGTCTGTGACAAGGGCGCGTTTTGCAAGCGCTCATAGTCAAAGGTGAATGGCTCATAGTAATCGTCGATCGATGGCAAATTCGGATTGGCAAAAATATTCGCCAAGATGCGCAATTTGCCGCCTTGTTTTGGCTCTAATTTACCTGCTTCATTGCGATTCCAGCCACCCTTCCACTTGGCCTGATTTTCCCATTCTTTCGGATAACCAATACCAGGCTTAGTTTCGACATTATTGAACCAGGCATACTCAACGCCATCGCGACTGGTCCAGACGTTTTTACAGGTCACGGAACAGGTGTGGCAACCGATACATTTGTCCAGGTTCAACACCATGCCTACTTGTGCGCGAATTTTCATGACGCTGCTCCTTTTTCGTTCGCAAGTTGATTTGCAGCTTTAGTCGCGTATTTTTTATCGTGCGCAGCTTCGTCCAATTTTCCTTCTAACCAATCTACCTTCCTCATCTTACGCAACACCACAAATTCATCTCGGTTACTACCAACCGTTCCATAGTAATTAAAGCCATAAGATAGCTGGGCGTAGCCACCAATCATGTGGGTCGGCTTCAACACCGCACGGGTCACAGAGTTATGGATACCACCGCGCATACCGGAGAGTTCTGCACCTGGTGTATTCACAATTTTTTCTTGAGCGTGATACATCAAACACATGCCTTTTGGTACGCGCTGACTGACTACGACCCGCGCTGTCAAAGTACCGTTACTATTAAACACTTCTACCCAATCGTTATCGACTAATCCTGCTTCTTTGGCTTCGATCTCAGAGACCCAAACGTGAGGGCCACCGCGTGACAAGGTCAACATACGCAAGTTATCAGAGTAAGTGGAATGAATACCCCACTTTTGATGCGGCGTGATCCAGTTCAACACGATCTCTTTTTCACCGTTAGGTGATTTGTTCAACATCGGCGCGACGGTCTTGGTATCAATCGCTGGCTTGTACACACACAAACCTTCGCCAAAATCAAGCATCCAGCGGTGATCTTGGTAAAACTGCTGGCGACCGGTCAATGTGCGCCAAGGAATATATTCATGCACGTTGGTATAACCGGCGTTGTAGCTGACTTCTTCCGATTCCAAACCAGACCAGGTTGGTGCAGAAATAATCTTACGCGGTTGTGCCTGCACATCACGGAAACGGATCTTGTCATGCTCACGACCGACAGCTAGGTGTGTGTGATCGCGACCCGTGATTTTACCTAACGCTTCCCACGCTTTGACCGACACATGACCATTGGTTTCAGGTGCAAACGTCAATATCATCTCACAGCCATCAATCGCGCTTTCCAGACGTGGGCGTCCTTTGCTGACACCCTCTTCCGTTACTAACTTGGTGATGCCACCAATTTCCTTGACTTCGTGCTCGGTATTCCAGTTAATTCCTTTACCACCGTTGCCCAATTTGTCGAGCAAAGGTCCGATCGAAGTGAACTTCTTGAAGATGTCTTTGTAATTACGTTCCACCACGATCATATTTGGCGCTGTCTTACCAGGGATCAAATCGCATTCGCCTTTTTTCCAATCTTTAGGCTCAAATGCTTGACCTAGTTCGCCCGGCGTATCGTGCATCAATGGTTGTAAGACGATGTCTTTGCGTGTGCCCAGATACTCACCACCGATTTCAGTAAATTTCTTAGCGATACCTTTGTAGATTTCCCAGTCAGTTTTACTCTCCCACAATGGCTGCACCGCTTCACTCAATGGGTGAATGAAAGGATGCATGTCGGAGGTATTCAAATCATCTTTCTCGTACCAAGTCGCGGTCGGCAGAACAATATCGCCGTACAGGCAAGTCGTGCTCATACGGAAATCTAATACCACCAGCAAATCGAGTTTGCCTTCAGCTGCCACCGGACGGAACTTCACTTCTGATGGTTTGACCGCATCATAAGGATCATCAAACAAGGCATTTTGTGTACCCAATAAGTACTTCAAGAAGTACTCGTGACCTTTGCCTGAACTACCTAAGATATTCGAACGCCACACAAACATATTACGCGGGAAATTTTTTGGATTATCGGGATCATCGCAACTCATGTTCAACGTACCTGCCTTGAGACCTTTGGTCAGATACTCAACAGGTTCGACACCGGCTTTCGCCGCCGCATCGCAAATATCCAGAGGATTAGTCTCCAGCTGCGGTGCTGATGGCAACCACCCCAGACGCTCAGACTTGGCGTTCATATCGATCATGCTCATGTGGCTGATTTTGGACTTATCTGCGGTCGGCGCCAGGATTTCATCCATCGCCAACTTCTCATGACGCCATTGGCTAGTGTGAGCATAGAAGAAACTGGTACCGTTCATTTGGCGTGCAGGACGTACCCAATCACTAGCAAATGCCAATGGTGCCCAGCCAAATTGTGGACGGAGTTTTTCTTGACCAACGTAATGCGCCCAACCACCGCCAGATTTACCAACGCAACCGCACATCATCAACATATTGATAATGCCGCGATAAATCATATCGTTGTGGTACCAGTGATTCAAGGCTGCGCCAACGATCACCATACTCTTACCTTCGGTGTCATGCGCATTCTGTGCGAACTCACGCGCCACTTGGATCACCAGATCACGTTTGACCGTCGTATGCTTCTCTTGCCATGCTGGTGTGTATGGCACGTCATCATCATAGGACGTAGCAACGGCGCCACCTAAGCCTTGATCAACGCCGTAGTTCGCCATTGACAAGTCGTAGACCGTGGCGACTAAGGCGACGCTACCGTCAGCCAGCGTGACACGTTTTGCAGGCAAATTACGCTGCAACATATCATTGGCATCAGCACCACCAAAGTAGCTAAAGCCGACGCTGACGATCTCATCGTGTTTGCCGATCAAGCTTAATTGCGGGTCAATTTCGCGACCGGAACCGCCATCTTTGGCTTCCAGATTCCAACGACCAACTTTCGCACCGTCATCAAACTTGCCTTCACCCCAGCGATAGCCGATAGAGCCATTGGGTGAGACGATATTGCCTGTTGTCTCATCGATCGCCAACGTCTTCCAATCGCCATTATTCGCTTCATCCAAGCCGCCTGGCATCTGTGACGCGCGCAGCATTTGATCCGGCACATAACAACCATTACGCTCAACCAAGCGCACTAACATTGGCATATCGGTATATTGCTTAACATAGCTACGGAAATAAGCTGATTTATTCCCAAGATGAAATTCCTTCAGGATCACGTGACCCATCGCCATCGCGAGTGCGGCATCTGTACCCTGCTTAGGTGCCATCCAGATGTCACCAAATTTGACCATCTCGCCGAAATCGCTAGAGACAGCCACCGTTTTGGTTCCCTTGTAACGCACTTCCGTGTAAAAATGGGCATCTGGTGTCCGTGTTTGCGGCACGTTAGAACCCCAGACCATTAAATAGGTAGAGTTATACCAGTCCGCTGATTCAGGTACGTCAGTTTGTTCACCCCAGACCTGCGGGCTAGACGGCGGCAAATCACAATACCAATCGTAGAAAGAAAGTGGTACGCCACCAATCAATGACAGGTAACGCGAACCTGCCGCGTAGGACACCATCGACATCGCTGGAATCGGCGAAAAACCGACCACGCGGTCAGGACCAAATTTCTTGATAGTAAAGGCGTTCGATGCAGCAATGATTTCTTGCGCCGTATCCCAATCAGCACGCACAAAACCACCCAAACCACGCACAGATTTATAACGTGTCGCTTTTTCTGGATTTTGACTAATGGCTTCCCATGCTTGGATCGGCCCCATAGTCTTACGTGCCTCTTGCCACATTTCCATCAAGCGACCACGTATCATAGGATATTTGACGCGCTGCGCAGAGTACACATACCAGCTATACGAAGCACCACGCGGACAACCACGCGGCTCATGATTCGGCAAATCAGGACGGGTACGTGGATAATCAGTTTGCTGAGTTTCCCAGGTAATCAAACCATTCTTGACATACACCTTCCAAGAACAAGAACCGGTACAGTTCACACCATGGGTAGAACGCACGATCTTGTCATGCTGCCAGCGGCTGCGATACGCATTCTCCCACTGTCTATCCTCATCCACCACCGCACCATGCCCATCAGAATAGGTGGACTTCACCTTAGACATGAACTTCAATCTATCCAGAAAATGACTCATCTCAAACTCCTTTATATGCGAGCGGTGAACCTGATATTCACGCCACTTTGACATGATCAAATTTTAGATATTTATATGTATTACGCCCATTCTTCGGAGCGGTGCCTAAGAGCAGGCGTTGGCACTAGACTGAGATAGTTCTTTGGAACTAGGTCGATTTTCTCGAGCGTTTGAAGATTGACTAGACTCAAGCTTGTAGAAAATAGGTGAAGAAATATCGACAAGATGTTGAGTTCTTCATTCCCGCATCGATAATAAAAAAGGCTCACTTTCATGAGCCTCCAGTTAACAAAAATCACTATTTAATCGCAAAAAAAAATAGAATTGGAAGCGCAAGCAATGAAGCCCTACCCCCTCCCTCTATGCAGGCCATTCACGTGATCAAATTTGTTCATTTTCTACTTCACTCAAACGATACACTTCAAGCAGCCCCTCATTGACCACTTGTGCTATGAGCGCTCGTTCCTCCGGTTGTGCATCAACATGAAAACGTTTACGTGCACCCTCTTGATTTAAAATCAAATGTACCGTGGCCGTTATCCCAGCCTGCGCTAGGCAAGCTTTCACGCAAGCTAGTGCGCAGCCATCTAAAGCTAAAATGGGGCGACCAGATTGCGCAAGTTTTTGCAACGATGGCACACCACCGCCCACCCCGCTAATACAAGACATTTGCGCACGCCCGGTTCTATCCAATTCCAATGCACAGTCGTTAGCCAGTTGGGCGACACTGGAGCATCCTGAGCATGAATATACCAGTGGTAGTTGTTCTAACATATGATGATCCTCACAAACAAATGCTATACAAAGCTGCAAACGACTATACTGATCCCGTATTCAAACCCGAATTCAGTTTTTCTGCGAGCAGATTCAACCAAGCTGGACGCTCACTCGCATCGATCCAATATTTCACCGCAATGCCTAGCTCTGTATCGCCTTCGATTTTTAAGCGACGGCGAAAGAATAAAGTGTCGGCGTCTTCCAAGGCAGTTGCCAGTCTCAAAAAATCCATCGCACAGGCGCTCAGACTGACGTCGGTGGTTTGATGTTGGATGGCTTTAAAACGACCATGATCACAACGAAAGCAAAGGCATAGGCCGAGATCTTCGACGTAGATTTGAAATGTTTTGTCGTATAAATTTTCTGGTGCGATGAGCCAGCTGCGTTGTCGCGCCAGCGACAACATCAACATTAAAGGTGCGCTGGCAACAGGTGAAGGCAAGTGTCGGCCGATCTGGCCAAAGACACGGGGAAAACGAAAATCAGTGAGGTTCATCATAGAATAAATTTAGTTTGCATGAATTGGAATCGTTTGCCATTGCATGCCTGAACTACCGTTCCAATAGCCATTGCAGCGCTCTGATTGCGGCGGCAAAAATGCAGGTTCAATCACCGCTGCTTGTTCGCGGCGGCGTGCGGTATCAAAGGCGTGGACGATTTTTTCCATATGGTTGGACTGCACTTGCAGACGCAAGATATCGACTTGCAAGTTTTTGAGGGCAGGAATTTGCGCACTCAAATCCAAGCAATTCGCGCTTTGGGTTTGTATGCCGTTAATGGTCAGAAAATCGCTGTGCTCGCGGGTTTGTAATGCCAGTCCATCGGGATAATGTTCACAGCGAAACTCGCAATTGTCTTTGCGCAGGCGATGATGGCGGGCAGTGAAGCAGCGAGAAGAAAAGGCGAGCGCCATGCGTCCCCATACTTGCACTTCTGTTTCTAAACCAACTGGCCGTTGCGTCTGCAATACCGCCAAATCCGCACCACCTAATTCTATTGGCGGGGTAAAGCGCATCGCGCCCAATTCACGCAACCAATTCAAGGTGCCAGTGTGATATACATTTAAATGTGGTCCCGCGACAAAAGGCCGTCCTTGCATTGCACGTACGGCGCTAAAATCATTCGCTTCGATTAGAAAATCTTCCGCGACCGCCGCATCAATCAATTTATGCATGGCTCGTCGATCAGCTTCGTTATCAATCAAAGTTAAGCTTGAAAGCACCACTTGTTTACCCGCATCGCGACAAGCTTTCGCCAAACCAATCCAATCCGGCAAACGCATCACATGCCGACGCGAACAAACAACTTCGCCCAGATAAATAATATCCACAGGCCAGTTCATCGCCTCTACATAAAACTGCATCGTGGCTTCTTTAGACCAGTAATAAGACAGTGGTGCGAGGGATAGTTTCATAAGGTCTTTAAGTTTATATTTTCAAACAAACGGTAGAACGACGACTAGTGAATCCAATACGCCATAATCGTGCTCAGGAATTCGACTCTATGGATACAGGGCTAGGCGCCAAGCACTGCGATGCGTCAGTATTGCGAGCATAGTCAACGCCGTAATCCGCCCTGTGATTGAATTTGCAAACTACGCTCATTTCCAGGGACGTTCGAATGCTCCTTGCGTCACCTGCGCTCCCTCAGCATGTTTCGCCAAGGTCGCATTCCAATCCGGCCTCGCTGTATATCGCTCAGGATCACGTTCAGCTGAATCCAGCGCTGCGCGCAAAGTCCCAACCACTTGTGACACATAATTTGGACTACGTTGACGACCTTCAATCTTGATCGCTTTCACGCCCATTTTGAGTAACTGCGGCAGCAAGCCGATGGCATTCAAACTGGTCGGTTCTTCTAAGGCGTAATCGACTTGCCCTTCGACTTCAAAACGACCTTTGCACAGCGTCGGATAACCAGCCGCTTCATTCGGTGCATAGCGGTCGATTAAGGTGCCGCTTAAACGCGCGGATAAGACCTTGTCTTTTTCTTCCCAGCTAACAGCATGACCAGGCGAGCATACGCCTCTATTATTCGGTGAATCACCCGTGACATAACTCGATAACAAGCAACGTCCTTCGGCCATCACACATAAGCTACCGAAGCCAAACACTTCAATTTCAACCTCGGTCTGGCGAATGATTTTTTCAATTTCAGTCAGTGTTAATACGCGTGGCAAAACAGCGCGACGTATGCCAAATTGTTCGCGCATCAATTCGATTGCATCAACCGTGGTGGATGAACTTTGCACAGACAAATGCAAACGCACTTCAGGATAACGATGACGTGCGTAAGCCATTAAACCAGGATCCGCCAAAATGATCGCGTCAGCACCTAGCAGTACCGCGGTATCGATGGCAGCGCGCCATTCGTGCGCCATTTGCGCTTGCGGGTAAGTATTGATCGCGAACAGTACTTGTTTGCCGCGGTGGTGGGCATATTCCACGCCAAGTCGAATGTCGGCATCGGTAAAATTGAGACCACCAAAATTACGTGCATTGGTGGCATTGCGTAAGCCTAGATAAACGGCATCAGCGCCTTTGTCGATGGCTGCTTTGAGTGCAACTAAGCTGCCTGCAGGCGCTACGAGATCGATTGTTTTCATGCGCAAGATGGTAGCGATATGCTGTAAGCCTGTCTTTGTCTTAGGTCAATGAAATCATGGATGCACCAAACAGTAACAAAGATTGCCAGTTGCAGCTTACTTCATGCACGATGAAGTTATGTTTTGAGATTTCTAGTAATGCCGCAAAAACATAGTTCAAAATCTTGAACATCAAACTTAGCTAACCACAAGTGTGTCGTCAACGACTACCTAGATGAAATTCATTACTCTCACCGATCTGAATATCGTCAACACCAAGCATTGAAAACCATCACAATCATAGACAATGATCTAAGTATCGAGCGGCTTATCAATCTGCATACGATACAAAGTGGCGATCAAATCCGTTTGTGTAATCACACCTTGCAACTCGCCACTCGAATTCAAAATCGGAACAGAATGCAGACCAAGATCGGTAAAAAGCGCCACCAGTTCAAGGATATCGGAATCGTCTACTTTAGTCTCGACTGAAGTATTCATGATATGACCTGCAACTTCATATCTACTACCAGTCAAACGATGCGCATTCTCCAGCAGTTGCCGCAAACGCAGATCAAAATCATGGTAAACATCAAGACCCGCATTTTTTAAGAAATCAATAAGGCTTATTGTTCCAATCACCTTTCTTTGATCGTCAATGACAGGCAGTGTTTTGACTTTATGGGTTCGTAATAATTGCCAACACTCTTCGAGCCTCGTTTCAAATTTAACTGTGACGACATAGCGTGACATGATTTGACTACACCGAATCACTCCGTGTCTCCGGCGATGCACTTGTATCTCGGTATTCGTAATCAATGTTTGTAAATCAGTTCGACTAATATCGAGTAGTTTTCCGTGCTTAGCCAAGATAACATCGAGATCAGCACTGGTAACACCTAGCCTAGCGCTTATTTGCGGATCGCCTGTTCGATGCAAATTCTCGCTTAACCTTGCAGATTGCGGGTAATTCACCTTTCGCAAATGGTGAAATCCTGCCGCAATGATGACCAAACATGTCGACTGCAGCACAACGACTCCCAACACAAAATACCATTCAAGGTGCTCTATTTGTGTCCCACCAAGCACTGCCAAAAGTGAAACCGCTCCGCCTGGTGGATGTAGGCTACTAGTAGCAAACATTACCAAGATCGAAAGCCCAACAGCCAGCGAAGCGACAAACGGATGATGACCGAGCAAGGTCGCACACCCAACACCGATACTTGCGGATATAAAATTGCCAAAGCATACCGACCATGGTTGCGCTAGAGGGCTAGATGGTAGAGCAAATATTAGTATAGAAGTGGCTCCCATTGGCGCTACCAATAGAGGAATCGATCCATAACTGCCCCAAATGAGAAAGCTCGATACACTCGCGAATAACAAGCTCGACAAAGCACCTGCTGCAATGAGAAAACGATCCTTGTATCCCAGCTTGTTTGCTAGGGGCAAGAATCGTCCAAATGTTGCTTTAACATCAGAGAGATAGAAGCTTTTATTCACTAGAGAATCACAAGATTTTGGCATCAGTACGTCAACTGGAAAGAAACTTAATATTCCACTGGTTTCGCCTTATCTCCAAGTCGCTTCCTTGCCTTAGATCAATAAAATCAAACGTCGAATAAGTCTTATTTCGTTTTTTTATGCTCGCGTGGCGATCGCAATTGGGATCGCAACGGCTAGTAAATCATTCTCTCTCCGTTCTTATGACAAGCTTTCTTGATGAGAGTAAAGCTTTTGCCTCTCATATCTTGCAGTCATACGTGCAAGCCACTAGAGTTCGTTTTTTTTACATTCAAGTTTGTGCAATGAGCGACTTGATTGCATTTGCTTTTATCTTTCCCAAACTTATATATGAAATCAAGAATTGCCATCACCGCACTCAATACCATTTCTGCACTTGGATCAAATCCAGAGGAAATTTGGCGTCATTATCAAAATTCACAAACACATATTCAAAAGAAGTTAATCAACGGTGAAACACAATTCGTGGCTAGTATTCCTGATGATTTACAAACGCAACTACAATCGATTCGTACAGAAAATACACAGTACCAACATCTTGATGCTAGTGTTATCAATGCCATGTGGGTCGCACGTCAGGCAATAGAGCAAGCGAAGTGGGAAAATGATCGCCAATTCGGCGTTTTTCTCGGCTCATCAAGAGGAGCGACACAACAATTGGAGACATATCACAGGACATTTTTAGACGGTGGGACTGTTTCTCCTCATACCTCACCAACGACCACGCTAGGCAATCTGGCAAGCTCAGTTGCAAGAGACCTCAAAGCAACTGGTCCTAGCACTTCGTTATCGGTCACATGCTCCACTTCTCTGCATGCCATCTTGAATGCGGTCGCGTGGCTGCGTTCTGGTATGGAGACCCGATTTCTTGCGGGCGGTAGCGAAGCTGCACTCACGTCGTTTACTTTGCATCAGATGCAAGCTTTGAAGATTTATGCGAAGGACGATGCAGAATACCCCTGCCGCGCCTTGGATCTGACAAAAACGTATAACAGCATGGTATTAGGTGAAGCTGCGGGCGTCGCCTGCTTAGACATTAACCCAGAAGCGATTGCGATAGCGTACATTGATGAAGTCGGCTACGCAACGGATGATGCGTTCACCAGCACTGGCATGTCTGAGGCCGCAATTTGCTTTCAGAAGTCAATGCGAATGGCCATCAAAGATACCGATCCTAGCGAGATCGATGTCATCGTGATGCATGCACCAGGAACAATTAAAGGCGATCTCTACGAGTGGCAGGCGATTCAACAGGTTTTTCCACATGATATGCCATTGTGTACGACAAATAAGTGGAAAATTGGGCATACCCTTGGTGCCTCAGGCATACTAAGTTTGCAGATGGCAGTACTCATGCTACAGCATCAACATTTTATACCTGTGCCATATATTCCAGCCACAACTCCTCGAAAGCACATTAGAAAAATTCTCGTGAATGCGGTTGGTTTTGGCGGGAATGCGGTCAGTATTTTGCTATCGCGCTAGTTAGTTAGAAGTGCTACGACAATTAAGTTAGCTAATTTCAAAAGCCACCGCGTTTCTACAATTTGGTCAAGGTAACTACTTAGCATAATTTCCTAGATATTAGTCGATTTTTATTGAACCATCTGGCTCCCAGTTAACCTTGGTGATACCAGGCTCAATGTCTTCTAATAGACGTATTTCTCTTTCCTCTGGACTGACAGGATTTAACTGTTCTCTGCGTTGTTCGGCCAAACGTTTATCTTCGATTATTTGTGTTCGGTGATGGGTCGCGACTTCGATAATTTCTTTTAACTCTTCCGCGATCCAAGGCTTTGGAATATAGCGAAAAACTTCGGCTTCGTTGACTGCTTCCATTACCGTTCTAAAATCAGCAGAAGCACTAAGCATTAGCCGGATGGTGTCTGGACGAAGTTCCTTAACAATACGTAAAAAGTCAATGCCGTTCATTCCCGGCATATGATAATCCGATACGACAAAATCAAAATCAAGCATTGCAATTCGCTCGATAGCAGGTTTTGCATCGGAAAAACTCTCAATAACCAATTCACTACTCGCAAACAGTTGCTTAAGGCTTCGTGTTAGTGCGGCGAGCACGTTTTTTTCGTCATCGAGAAGAAGTATTCTGCGCATTATGCTTTCCTTTTGGTATGAATGTGTGCGGTTAATACCCCGCCTCGCGTAACATCGTACAATCTTAACTTTTCAATTGTTGCTTGCTCCAAAACATGGTTTGCTGGCAACAGCAACATTCCTTCTTGTGAAACCAAATCTGTAGCTATTACCATGCCGGGCAACAAATTTCTAACTTTGACTATCTGTATCTCTATGTCAACGCCCTTGTCATTGAAGACTCTTCTGAACCCGTCAATCACCCGACTATCATATCGACTCCCTGCACCCTTTATAACGAGCGCCTTGGCATCATCTGGGAACAAGCGCTTCGGAGTTAGCGTACCAATCTGTAATTGATGGTAGTCTTTTGCGATCGCCAGTATTCTGGCACCTAAGGGTATTTGTTCTCCAACCAATCCATCGGGGAATCCTTTTCCATCAAAACGTTCGTGCTGCGAGCGTATTATTTTTGCTGCATCGTGCAAATCATCTAGTGGTAATAAAAGCTGCTCGGCACGAACCGCATGCTTATAAAACAATCCCAATTGATCGGAGGTTAATTGACTTAATGGGGTATTGATAAGTTCATCTGAAAAACCCATCTTACCGATGTCTGCTAATAATGCGGCGACAAAAATATCTTGTATTGAACCAGCGCCAAGTTCTAATTTTTGTGCAATTTTTCTAGCAAGATCCGCCACTTGGCGCGAATGCCCTGCTAATTTCCCACCACGCATTTCAATGACATTTGAAAATACTTTGATTGAAGTTAAAAAACTATTTTTTAGTTTTTCATTTGCACCTAACAAGAGATCATGAGCATTTCGGAGTTCTTTAGTTCGCTCAAGAATTTTTTGTTCAAGAGTGGCGTTAAGTTCCTTCAGTTCCTCGTTTTGACGAAACGTCAATGCTTCTAATCGCTTCTTCTCAAGCTCCAATTCCTTTCTGTTGATTTGCACTGAAAATTGACCCACTTTGCTGGATAAATTGCATCTAAAATTGACCCACGTTTAGCACACAATCCTACTTATCTTGATGAGTAGGGAGCAGGAGTGATTGACGTGGCATTACTAGGTATTATTCGACGCTGGCACATTCGTGACCAGATTCCATTACGGGAGATCGCCAGACGACTGGGCATCTCTCGCAACACTGTCCGGCGCTATCTGCGCTCTGAAGTTACAGAGCCAGCCTATGCGGATCGACAAACAACAAGCGCCATCGATAAATATGCATTACAGCTTTCAAGCTGGCTTAAAACCGAAGCGGGTAAAAATCGTAAGCAGCGACGAAGCTTAAAACAACTTCATCTCGATCTGAAAGAACTGGGATTTGAAGGGTCGTATGACCGGGTGGCAGCCTTCGCCAGGAAGTGGAAGGTGGATCAAACTGACAGGGTCAATTCAGCTAGCAAACGAACACGTAAAGGAAAAAAAGACCAAACTAGCCTCAACCTAACCCTTAAAAAAACTTAAAACGAGTGGGTCAGAATTTGATGCAAACGCCGGGTCAGAATCCAGCGCAAACTAACAGACTCCGACATAAATGAGCCAATAGGGTCTGACAATGACAGCAGAAAACCACTCAAAGAAGACAATTTGACCTAATAGCAAAACGACGAAACTGAGCCCAAGAGTGATCGCCAGATTGCGCGACTTAAGCAGTTGCGCCTGCGCAGAGCGCCACTCCATAATGAAAGGGATAATGAGAATACAGCCATTTAATTGGCTAAACCAATTTGCAAGAAATTGATTAAGAGTTTGCGAAGAACTGTTATTGCCAAAAACAGAAATGAGCAGAAAGAGCAAAGCGGTAAGCAAACTCATGGGTATAAAAATAAACCCTGTAGAGCGAATCAGTTCGAAAACACTAGAAATAGTCGCAAATCGTACCAGACGTTCGCGAAGCACATAAAGCACGATCACTGGCGCAAAAGTGCCTGATAGAAAAATTAATGACGACGTAAAAGGCAGAACGAAACTCGTTACCCCGATCACGACGCTACTGCCGACAATCACACCAACGACATAGCGGGATCCAAAACAAAGTATCAAGCCCGTCACAAAACCCATGAACAAATTAGGCACAGGCAAGGCATGTTCCGAATAACCTGACACACTTTGGAGTGATATGATCAACACCCCGAGTATCACAACGATCAGCCCAGCCAGTAACTGATCTTTAATGACAAATTTCTTTTCTAGGGTATCTGTAATCGTCATTTTTCAGCTCCAAGATACCTTACCTGTGAATCGAAAAGTAATTTGTTCTTACTTAATATTAGCAGTTTATTGCCACCTTATCGCCCTAGTTTTGCGGTTTAGTAACAATTGTAATTGATTAAAGTTTATTTTCTGGGGATACAAATTCGAGACTCCAGAATGCACGATATCAAAAAGATTTTGGATTGCAAATCTGAGAAGGAAGATTGAACAAGACGATTATCAGGCGATGTTATTTGAGTTGCATTAACACTTTTTTTGCACCGACCTTGGTACCCACTTTGACTTAGACTCTATTCCGCAAGCTGAATTTGCGCCGGAGGTCATTTACGCCCAAAGGAGCACTGTTTCAAGTTGACTAAAACTAAAATTGCCATCTCAATCTAGAATCGATATCCAAAACAGGCTACACAGCTTAGCCACGTACCCAGCGGATGTCCATAGTTGATTATTGGCGTCAACGATCAGCGCATCGACATCCAACATATGCTTAAGCCTAGTGCGACCAGCTTCTGCGCCAGAGACCATCAGTGCTACACCGAGGCAATTTAAGCGACCAAGCTTATCGCTAATCAGCGTCACAACACGCAGACCTTGTGTTGGATAACCACTCTTGAGATCGAGATATGATGCTAGCGCTTACCTTGATATATGATGAACCGTTCGCAGTCAACTGACGAGGCAACAAAGCCTTTATTCAATACTATCTCAAGTAATTTGAATAGTTCGGTAGTGTTGATGCGCATACAAAAATGAATGGTGAAATTTTGGATGCGCGCCCGCCTATCAACGGTTTTTCTTGACGGTGTACATGGCCGCGTCAGCGTCTTTCAAGACGCGGTCTGGGTCATGGTCACCGCCACCCTTAATCAGCGTCATGCCAATACTTGCCGAACCATGGTGGGTGATGTCCCCCAATAAGTAAGGTTCTTCCAGCGCGGCCTGAAGTTTGGCTACCACGGTCTGTGCATTCACCTGTGCTTGTACAGGATCGGTCCCCAGCCCGTCTAGCAAAACCACAAATTCGTCGCCCCCCAACCGGGCCACTACATCACACTCACGCACTGTGCCGCAGAGTCGACGAGCAACTTCGACTAACAACAGGTCGCCAGCGTCGTGACCATGGGTGTCATTGAGTTGCTTGAATTTATTCAGGTCAATAAACAACACAGCGATGTGGCTTACACTGCGCTTGGCCATCAGCAGTGAATGCTTCAAACGGTCAAGCAACAACCGCCTGTTGGGCAGGCGGGTCAGCGCGTCGTGAAAAGCATGGTGGCGTAATTCGTATTCTAGGTTTTTCTGCTCTGTCACGTCGCGCTCAATGGCCGCGAAATAGGCCACCTCGCCATGGTTGTTTTTCAGTGGAACGATGTGCATATCGAGCCAATATCCCTTGCCTGACTTGGAATAGTTATAGATGATTTCCCGAACCGGCTGACCCGACTCGAGTCCACTCGAAATACGCGCGCGCACCGCTGGATCCACATCGGGACATTGCAAAATGCGCGGAGACTTACCGATCACTTCTTGCGCCTCGTAGCCGGTCAGGTGGGTAAATGCGCGGTTAGCGTAAATAATTCGTGGCCCGGGCTCTTCGAGCGGATACGCCTCGGTGATAAGGATAACGTCTTGGGCAGAGTCAACAATTTCTTTAAACGGAATGTCGGCCCGCTCGTAGGTATTCTGGGAAAAGGTTACAACAACCCGCTCGATCATACCCTGTACATCTTTTTCAGCCAGAGCATTCACTGTAAGCCAAGTAACTTCGGCGCTGCTGCTGTCGCTCACGCCCATGAGTAGTTCTTCTATCGGCTCGCCAGTAGCCAACACTCGATTGACCGGAAACTGCTCCAGCGCTAGGGGCTGGCGGTAGGTATCGATCAGTTGCCACTGAAAGTCTATGGCCTCTTTGCCCAAGACCTGTTCCGCGGTGAGTCGCAACACCGCCAGTGCCTTTTTGTTGGCATGCAATACTCGGGTGTCAGGGGCATGCACCACAACGCCAACGGGCAACATGTCCAAGATGGCAAACGCATCGAACTCTGAATTCATAAAAGTCAATTCTATTAGAAAAAAGCCTTCAAGAACTCACAGGGTAATATCAAGTTAAGTTCATAGGCAATATGACAACGTAAGAGCTTATTAAAACCAAAACATCACCCGCCATTGAAATTATTAGTCATTGCATGTGGGTGTATACATCCGAAGCTGGCTATACAGCTTAGCCACGTACCCAACGTTTGCTCATTCCAGCGGATGTCCATAATTGATTATTGGCGTCAACGAGCAAGGCATCGACATCCAACATATGCTTAAGCCTAGTGCGACCAGCTTCTGCGCCGGAGACCATCAGCGCTGCACCGAGGCCATTTAAGCGATCAAGCTTATCGCTAATCAGCGTCACACCACGCAGACCTTGGGTTGGATAACCAGTCTTAGGATCGAGTATGTGATGCAAGCGCTTACCTTGATGCATGATGAACCGTTCGTAATCACCTGACGAGGCAACAAAGCCCTTATTCAACGCCACCACACCAAGCAAGCGATCAGGTTGACGTGGATCGCGCAAACCGATGCGCCAATCACGTCCGTTCAGTTGACCACTAACCAGCACATCACCACCGCCATTAATCATGACATTAACCACGCCATGTGCAAGAAGCTGGCGCATCCCCGCCTGCATAATCGGCAATTTCGCAATCCCACCCAGATCAAGTCGCATACCGCGCTTATTTAAAAAAGCGGTTCGCCGACGGACATTAAGAATAAGCCCGTTGGCACCAACTAAAGGTAATTGCTCTGCGATTTGTTGAGCTGTGGGAATCGAGGGAGACGATGCATCAAAATTCCAATCACGTAGCGTACCAACCGTAGCATCAAAGGCACCATTACTGCCCTTTGTGACACGCTGCGCCATCTCAAGCACGTCAAATAGTTCGGCTGAAACTTGAACCGGCTGCAAACCAGCAGCTAAGTTAATCGCATTAAGCTCACTACCACTCCGATAGCGACTCATCATGTCAGCGAGCCGCGCCATTTCACTAAAAGCTGCACTGGCTGCTGCATTCATGGTATTTGCATCGGCACCTTGCAAAGTCAGATCAAGGCGTGTGCCCATCAGAATTTTGGAAGATTGATGTATATCGGATTTAGCCTGCACCGGAGCGATCAATAAACCACAAGCAAACAGAGGAAGACCGATCGCCAGTTGACGGCGCTTAGGAGATGCTAGTTTGGCAGATAAAGTAGCCATGAATTGAAATCTTCTTCACAAAGAGAGGACGAACTTCTCACAAAACTATTTCAGTTATGTGTACTGGCTCAAGCGCTATGTGCATAGCGAATTTCCACCACACACAACATGCATAAATCCAAAATTATGTCGTCTAATTCAACAGATATCAGCGAGACTGAGCAACCATATAGTCGACCGTTGCTCTCACATCATCATCACTCAAATTTGCCGCGCCTCCGCGCGCAGGCATCTGCCCTTTAGCACCGGTAAATCCTTCTAACGCATGCTTATATAAGACATCCATTCCCTGAGCAATTCGTGGAGCCCAGTCTGCCTTATCGCCTGGCTTTGGCGCACCAGCCACATTGGCAGCATGGCACATTGAGCAGGTTTTTCCATAAGTCGTTTTACCAATCACATTTTCTGCAGCAACGGGGGCTGCGGCAACCAATGGAGCACTAGCGGAAGCGACTGGCGCTTCTGCTTCTTTTTTATTACAGGCGCTGAGAAAAGCCAAACTTGCCAGAGTGAATGCACTCAATAATTGAGTAGATGATTTCATGTTTTTCCTTGAATGAGTAAAGTACAAAAGGCGAGTGGTAAGCGACATGCATGGGCATGATTATATGCAATAATACACGATAAAAAGCGCCTCGCCCATCATGGTTTGCGCTAAAGCAAACATGCGTTACAATCAATCGCCTCGGCACGCTTTCTTGATGCATATCAATTTGTTTTTCTAGAAAATCTTGCATCATAGAAACCGCTGTCACAATTAGTTTCTATTAGCCACGGCCAGCCAATTCTGAATTCTAAACTCCGAAAAGACCAGCCAATAAGGATCACATCATGAGTCAAGACAAAATCAAAGAAACCGAAGCACCTGCTTTAGGTCGCCGTAGATTTCTCAATACCGCCGCGATCGCAAGCATAGGAACATTGGTCGCATGTAACGAAAAACCTGGTACAGCTGGTACGATCCCCTCTGCTTCCGCATCAGCTGGTGGCAGTCATGCAAGTAGTAATGCATCACATTTAAAACCTGGTGAACTGGATACCTACTACGGTCTGTGGAGTGGTGGCCATACTGGCGACATGCGTGTCTTGGGACTTCCTTCTGGACGTGAGATTCATCGCATTCCTTGCTTCGTACCGGATGCATTGGTTGGTTGGGGCGTCACCAACGAATCCAAAAAGATCATGGGTACTAAAGCTGACGGTAGCCTAAAGTACACCGTAGCAGATACGCACCATACACACGCGTCCTACAAAGACGGTAACTATGATGGACGTTACGCTTGGATCAATGACAAAATCAACAGCCGTATTGCACGCGTTCGTCTTGACTACTTCGTGTGCGACAAGATCACACAGTTGCCGAATGTTCAGGGCTTCCATGGTATTTTCCCAGACAAACGTGATCCGGTTGACGAAAAAATTAACTACACAACGCGCGTCTTCTGCGGCGGTGAATTTGCGACTCCTTTGCCAAATGCGGGCAGTACAGACAGTAGCAAATATCGCTCTATGTTTAGCTGCGTTGATGCAGAAACAATGGAAGTGCGTTGGCAAGTGCTGATCGATGGCAACTGCGATCTGGTCGCCACGTCGTATGACGGTAAATTAGCGGCGACTAATCAGTACAACACGGAAATGGGCGCGCACTATGAAGACATGATGTCGTCCGAACGTGACGCCTGTCTGTTCTATAACGTGGCACGTATTGAAGCAGCGGTCAAAGCAGGGAAATTCAAAACCATTGGCGACTCCAAGGTACCCGTAGTGGATGGCACGCACGAAGCCAACAAAGATCCAAAAACCGCCCTCACCGCTTACGTATCTGTGCCAAAAAATCCGCATGGTGTTAACGCTAGTCCCGATGGAAAATATTTCATTTGTGCGGGCAAACTTTCCCCTACTGGAACTGTCATCGATCTATCCAAAGTGTTGGACTGGTTTGACGGCAAATTGGAAAAATTGGATGCCGCAATTGTGGCGGAAGTTGAACTCGGTCTAGGTCCTTTACACACAGCCTTTGATGGTCGCGGTAATGCGTTCACAACTTTGTTCCTAGACAGCCAAGTGGTGAAGTGGAATGTCGAAGCAGCGATCAAGTTCCACGCTGGCGACAAGACTGCAAAATATGTTGTGGATCGCCTCGATGTGCAGTATCAACCAGGTCACTTGAATGCATCGCAATCCGAAACCAAGGCGGCTGACGGTAAATACCTTGCGGTTGGTTGTAAATTCTCCAAAGATCGCTTCTTGCCAGTGGGTCCTTTGCATCCAGAAAATGAGCAAATGATCGATATCTCTGGCGAGAAAATGGTTTTGATGGCAGATCACCCAGTACGGGGCGAGCCGCATGATTTCATCATCTTCAAACGTGACTTGGTTCGTCCAAAGCAAGTCTATGATTTGAACGACTTCCCAAATGCAATTAAGGATCCAAAAGAATCTGGCGTAGTGCGTAACGGCAAAAAAGTGACCGTCAAAATGACATCACAGGCGCCCGCATTTAGCCTACGTGAATTCACCGTTAAGAAAGGTGATGAAGTCACTTTGATTTTGACCAATTTAGACAAAATCGAAGATTTGACACACGGTTTCGCTATTCCCAACCACAACGTCAATTTCATTGTCAATCCACAAGAAACTGCCTCTGTCACGTTCATCGCTGGCAATCCAGGCGTGTACTGGTGTTATTGCACACATTTCTGCCACGCCTTGCATTTGGAAATGCGCACTCGCATGATCGTGGAAGCCTAACCCGGTAGTTGCAGCTCCGGTGGCGTCTGGATTTTTCTGGGCGCCACCATCCCAGTGAGGCATTTTTAAATGTCTCGCCAAGTAGTAATAAGTAGGAATAAAAATGTCTTTAATGCGTAAAAACTTGGCGACCAGTGTAGATTTCTACCTGGTCGCATTTTTTCTGTTACTACTAAGCGGCATCATTAATCCGGCGAATGCGCGATCGAGCGCGTATGAAGCGGCTTTGCCAGCAGAACTCAAAACAGCCAAAAACATGTGTGCATTAGTTGCTTGCACCGATGTCTTCCCTAGCGCGAAAAGCTTTTCAGAACGCATGGGACAGCCGCCTTACGTAGAAGCCTATGGCGACCCCATCGCTGGCAAAAAGACCTTGCTTGGTTATGTCATGCTCTCAACCGACATTACCGACACCCCAGCCTATTCTGGCAAACCTGTCGTGACACTGATGGGCATGGATCTCAAAGGCCGCTTCGTTGGCATCAAAGTGCTCAAACACTCTGAACCGATTCTTTTGTTGGGCATCCCCGAATCAGCTCTGCTTAATTTCAATAAACAATATCTTGGCAAATCTGTCACCGATAAAATTGAAGTGGGTCAATCTCGTCCGGACGAAGGTGTACTGGGTGTGGACGCCATCTCTGGTGCGACCGTCACCGTCATCGTGCAGAACCAAGTCATGATGGCCTCCGGCATGGCGATCGCCAGACAGACTGGTATCGTCGCACCGACGGTACGTGAACCTGCAAAATATGTACTTAATGGCCGCCGTCTAACATGGACTGAGTTAGTCAAGCAAGGTAGTGTACAACGCCTGCTAGTTAAACCAGAACAAGTGGGTTTAGAAAAAAATGACGTACCTTTTATTGAACTTTGGTTTGGTGATCTGAATCACCCAGATGTTGGCATCAGCCTGTTGGGGGAAAACAGTTTCAATAATTTACGTTCTCAGCTAAAGCCCGACGAGCACGCACTGTTCATCATCCGCACCGATGGCATAGAATCCTTCAAAGGCTCAGGATTTGTGCGTGGTGGCATGTACGACCGAATACAGGTCAAACAAGATGCTGACTCCTATACCTTCCGCGATCTCGATTATCTCAATCTCTATGGCATCGTCGCCGATGGCGCACCAACTTACAATGAGTCTGCGATATTCATCATTCGCTCCAAAGCATTTTCAACTGCCTACCCATGGAAATTATCCTTCCTTGGCAATCGGGTTGACCGTGCCACGGGCACACGGAGTTTCGCCAGTTTTGATGCTAAATATTGGTTAGCTGACGAGCTATTACAGGGCGGTAGACCAGTGGTCGAAGAAGCAGCGGCACCCTATGTTCGCATCTGGAAATCACGTGCTATAGAAATAGGCTTGTTTTGTCTCTTATTGATCGTCGTCACCATCGCCTATGCTTATCGAGAAAAACTGACACGCATGTCGACTCACAAAAACAAATGGCCGGTGAATATTTTCAAATACAGCGCTTGGATCTTGAGTATCACTTTTGTGGGTTTTGGTGTGATGGCACAACCTTCGATTACGCAAGTACTGACCTGGTTTCACTCGCTATTATTTCAATGGACTTGGTCACTGTTTTTAACTGACCCGTTTATTTTTGTCTTTTGGATTTTCATCATTATCACGGTGTTCTTATTCGGACGCGGCTTGTTCTGCGGCTGGATGTGCCCATTTGGATCGATGTCGGAAGCGATCTACAAGATCGGCGAAAAAATTGGACTTAAACGTTTTCAAACTCATTTGCCACAAGCCGTACATGACAAACTGAAGTGGCTTAAGTATGCGATCTTTTTTGGACTACTAGCGGTGTCGATGTTCTCCATGGGTCTAGCGGAAAAACTAGCCGAGGTCGAACCATTCAAAACAACTTTTTTAGTAGGCATCACAAATCGTGCTTGGCCTTATGGATTATTTGTCGCACTCATACTCGGCATCTCATTATTCATCGAACGGCCTTATTGCAAATACATTTGTCCTCTGGGAGCCGCCTTAGCTATGCCTAGCACTTTCCGCTGGTTTGGTCTGAAGCGCAAACAAGACTGCAATAGCTGTAAGGCATGCGCAGTCGGTTGCGGCTCGCTGGCGATTGATAAAGCAGGACGAATTGATCACCGTGAATGTTTGCACTGCTTAGACTGTATGGTGCTATACACCGACGTCAAAGGCTGCCCGCCGCTATCTAAAGAACGCAAACGACGCGACCGAGAAGGTTTGGAGATCAAAGGCATCGGCAAAGATGGCTACTTCATCCCCATTTATCCGATACCGGCAACTCCGGCATCCGAGGCGATCAAAGCTGGCCTCGATCCGCGCATGCCAACTGATCCCGTGAAGCCTGCGTATAAGACGAACGCCACTGGATTGCACTGGATAATCTTAGAGATTGTCGATCATATATGGCCTTGGAGTGCGAAATCCTGGTCATCGCAACGCGGCTTGCAAATCGCTGGCGTCGCGCTGGCGATTGCCGCTAGCCTGGCTTGGATATTAACGGCGATTGGGCAGCTCTCATCCGCCGCGATTATCGCCTGGTGGTTCGGCTGGAGCGTGTATGAAGTATTGATACGTCTGTCAGGAAAACGCTATGTCAAAGACGGTCCATGGTGGCGGGATAATTATCGCTATGCCAGTGTGATGGATATGATCAGTTATGTGAGTTTCAAGAATTTACTCATTGGTGCCGCATTATTTTTATCACTAAAAACGCTGGGCTTATTAATCGTATGATGACAGCGATAAAGGGATTACTACTAGCATGCATGATGGCTGTTCCCGCCTTTGGCGACGCAGCGATCATCCTGGTAAAACCAGGTGAGTCACTACAACAGGCGATTGCGAAAGCGCAAGCTGGTGACACGATAGAAATCACACGTGGCCGGTATCAAGGTAATTTTTTAATCGATAAAAAACTGACCTTAAGAGGAATCAATCGTCCCACGATTAGCGGCGAAAATCGTGGCGATACTATCCGTATCATCTCACCCGACGTGGTTATTGAAGGATTAATAGTACGTGACTCTGGGGACAGTCTGAAAGATCAAAATGCAGGTATCTATATTTTTCCAGGCGCGCACCGTACCATCGTTAAAAACTGCGACATCACCTACAACTTATTTGGTCTGTGGATAGAAAAATCCAACGATGTGTTAATAGAAAACAATTTAATCACAGGCAAGCGCGAATACAATTCCTCTCAACGTGGAAATGGCGTACAACTTTACAACACCAAAGGTGCACGCATCATCGGCAACAACATCAGTTTTGTACGCGATGCTCTGTATGTCGATGTGTCACATCATGCCATTTTTCGCGGCAACAAATTGCATCACAGCCGTTACGGCAGTCACTACATGAATTCTTATTACAACTTATGGGAAGACAACGATAGTTACTTCAATCGGGGTGGTCTGGCATTGATGGAAGTACGTGACCAAGTGGTACGCAATAACCGTACTTGGGGGAACTCTGATCACGGCATCATGTTGCGTACCATGCAGGATTCCTTAGTCGAAAACAACGTCATTGCTGGCAATAACCGAGGCTTGTTTATTTACGATGTCGAGTACGTCAGCATTAAAAATAATCTGGTGGTAGATAATCGCGTCGGTGTACATTTATCAGCAGGTTCTACCCGCAATCAAGTCGAAGGTAATGATTTCATTGGTAATCGTGAGCAAGTTCGATACGTTGGCGCCAAAGACGAAAAATGGGGCGTGCAAAGTGGTAATCACTGGAGCAACTATTTAGGTTGGGATAGAAATGCTGACGGTATTGGTGATGTTTCTTACGAGGCCAATGATATGGTTGACCGCTTAAATTGGCGCTACCCCAGCACTCAATTATTACTCGCCAGCCCCGCAGTGCAAGCATTGCGTCTGGTATCACAACAATTTCCCGTGTTACGTGTACCGAGCGTGGTCGATCCCAAGCCGCGTATGCAACCAACCAATAAGCAATGGAGGCAATGGCATGGCAAGCACTATCCCGGCCAATAACAGGTCTCACGCTGAAGACAGTGCCATCGAAGTACGTGGTGTCAGCAAACATTATGGCGCCTTACACGCGGTTGATGGCGTTGATTTGACGGTAAAACATGGCGAGATTTTCGGCCTCATCGGTCACAACGGTGCTGGTAAAAGTACCTTGTTCAAAATGATGCTGGGTCTGACGGAACCGAGCGCTGGCGAGATTTTAATTAATGGCACAGCGGTGACAGGTAGCGATTTTCGTCATACCCGTCGTCAGCTCGGTTATCTCCCGGAAAATGTGGTGCTATATGACAATCTCAGCGGCATCGAAACTTTAAAATTCTTTGCCAAACTCAAAGGTGCACCGATAGAACAATGTGCGCCTATGTTAGAACAAGTTGGCTTGGCTCATGCACTCAATCGCCCCTTGCGCGAATATTCCAAGGGAATGCGCCAGCGTCTGGGATTTGCACAAGCCTTGCTCGGCAAGCCGCGCGTGCTATTTCTCGACGAACCGACCAATGGCCTTGATCCTCAGGCGATACGAGACTTTTACATCACGCTACATGATCTACGCGATACCGGCGTTACTGTCATTATTACCTCGCACATTCTGGCGGAGTTGCAAGAGCGGGTTGATCGTCTCGCGATCATGTCAGCGGGAAAAATACAGGCCTTAGGTAGTGTGACTCAATTGCGCGAGCAAATGCACATGCCACTCCTCGTCACACTGTGTCTGGCGCCAAACGATGTGCCACTGGCACAAGATGCGTTGAGTCACCTGCCAGATGTGACCTGCACAATAAGCGGCAACAGTCTCGTAGTACGTTGCCCGCGTAACAGCAAGATGGAAGTACTGGCCGCGGTTAGCCATCTAGGGAGCAAGTTGATCGATCTGAGCATACAAGAGCCGTCGCTGGAAGATGTCTTTTTTGGATTTTCGAATTAATTTTCGGACTAAGTCAGAATAAAGAAAACATTATGGAAATAAATCAAATTTTTACCCTGGCAGCGAAAGAATTTCGCGACCGAATTCGCAATCGTTGGGTACTGGCTGTGGCGCTGGTGTTCACCGTATTCTCTTTAGTGATCACCTATCTCGGCGGTGCGCAACAAGGCCAGATCGGTCTTAAATCTATCGAGCTGACCATCACAAGTTTGGTCAGTCTAGTGATTTATTTGATTCCCTTAATTGCCCTACTGCTCGGCTTCGATGCGATTGTCGGCGAACGTGAACGCGGTTCGCTGGATTTGTTATTGTCTTTTCCGATTACCCGTACTGAATTTTTACTCGGTAAATATTTAGGTCTCGCTGGCGCTTTAACACTATCCACCGTCGCAGGATTTTCACTGGTGGCAGCACTGCTATACCAACAATTTAAATGGGCCGGATTATTTCATTACCTCGGCTTCATCATCAGCTCCGTACTGCTCGGCCTGGCCTTTCTCAGCTTAGCGATCTTCATGTCGGTCATTGCTCGTGAACGAACCCGCGCTTCAGGCCTAGCCATCGCGTTATGGTTCTTCTTCGTCTTGGTCTTTGATCTGTTGTTACTTGGTGCTCTGGTCGGCACTGGCGGCAGCTACGGTGGCGATATTTTTGCCTACTTACTGTTACTCAATCCGACCGATGTATTTCGTATTCTGAATGTCTTTTCTATGGACGATGTGCGCACCCTTTATGGGCTTTCGAGCATCGTTCCCGCTGCCCTCGCCAAACCCTGGCTTATGGGTTCCGTTATGTTTGCCTGGATCGTTGTGCCGCTGGCGTTGGCACGTTGGAGATTTAACTCATGATCATTAGTCGTCGAAAATTTATCATCAATACGCTCATCACGGCCGTCGCTGGAAGTACCTTGATGGCTTGCGGTCAATCAACTACCAGCAAATCCATCACCCCGGTAGAAATTGATCCACACACCACCTGCGATCTCGACGGCATGTTACTGGCCGACTACCCAGGCCCAAAAGCACAAATTTTTTATGAGGGCAAAGAGTCGCCCACATTTTTTTGCGATACGGTAGAAATGTTTCACACCTTATTGTCACCTGAACAGGTCAAGGCAGTTAGCGCCGCATATGTACAAGACATGGGCAAAGCGGATTGGGATCAACCGCGTGGCAACTGGATACCTGCAAAAGAGGGATTCTATGTTTTGGGCAGTAAGCGACATGGTTCTATGGGCCCGACTATTGCTAGTTTTGCGCAAGAGGCAGATGCAAAAAAATTTATAGGACAATGGGGAGGAAAATTCCTGCGCTATGTCGAGATCAAGCCTGATATGGTGGATTTAAGTGGTGGTGCCTTACACGATACGCGGATGTAGGCGATGTTGATACACATCCCTTCAGCTAAACTAGTCGCTGGGATAACTGGCACCTTGTTGATCGCGCTGACGCTGACCAAGTTTGTTCCATGGCAAGCTACCGTAACGGACGTTCAAACCATCACGAGCGGCGACATCTGCATTGTGGCTCCCGCAACGCCGTTTGATCCCAATTGGGGTATCAGCCTACTCGCACCACGTAAGGTACCCAACGATGCGCGTTGCCCGGTATGTGGTATGTATCCAGCGCGCACCAGCGAATGGGCCGCGCAAGTGATCTTCAAGAATGGCGATACCCATTTCTTTGATTCGCCATTAACTTTATTTATCTATCTGCTAGACCCGTCAAAATATAGCCGCGGCCGCGATGCCAGTGAGATCGCTATCAGTTACGTCACAGACACATCACAAGGCCAATGGATTAAAACCAGTGAGGCTTTTTTTGTGGCCGGATCGGAGGTAATGGGACCCATGCGCGCTGGCAACTTCCCCGCATTTTCTCGTATCGAAGACGCACAGGATTTTGCTAAAAAACGCGGCGGCACAGTAATAAAAGCCGATCAAATCAGAGCTCAGTCACTACAAACTCTTCATCGCTCACGTCAGCATTTGCATCAGACAAAGTAACTTTCTAAAGCCGAACCATGACCGAACTTAAATATCAGCGCAGCTTGGGGTGCGTCTAAACAAACGGAGCTAAAGTTCCACAGAAATGATAAATCAGCCGTTTTTTGAAGTCCGTTGACATATTCTATACCCCGACCGTCAAATCGTTGATTGTAGCGCGTTCTGACAGGTCGATCTCTCGCCCCTCCCCAGCACTTAAACCGCGACTACTTATAGCCGCGACGCACGTCTCCAGCGCTTTATCAACCATTCCAGCATATCGCCTCTCGAATTGCAGTCGGTTATTCAGGATAGAATGCCCGCCTGTTAAACAGCGCTGTTATTTTTCCAGTTTTTGTTAGTTTCAGCACACTGGAAAATCGCTTCAGAACGTTACTGGTGAAGCCTATAAAGAAATGTGCATGATAAATATCCGCGCTGATTACTGGAAAATATTACACGCTGTTTGACACTAGTGACTGTCATTAGTCGATACTTTTTCACGCAAAGTCACTTCTAATCCGAAAATGTCGGCAATTTGATTCAGAGATTTAATCGTGGGATTTGCCGTACCTGCCTCTAAAGCTCTGATCAGTTTTACGTTAACTCCGCGATGTTTGGCAAACTCTGGTTGCGTGAGTCCGGAGATAGCACGCATTTTTTTAATGGACTCCTGAAGCGTCAATTTTCCAGAAGTAAGATCCTCATAGAATTGTTTACGCTGCTCACGTGCCACTTCTTTGGGGAGTGGATTACGTCGCTTATCCATAGCTACCTCCTACTTTCAGCTCCCGCAACTGTTTAATCTGTGTCTGAATTGCATAATAGCGGTTTTCAATAATATCGCTATCGACCCCTTGCTGAGCCATGATGTCAGGTAGACCTTCTATCGATTGTCCAAATAAATACAAGGCATCAGTAATCACTGCAAGTTCATGCTTCTCTAAATCTAATGAGGCAAGTACATCGACCCAATTATTAAGTTCAACATTATTTTTGTCTTTGTTTTTCCATCGCAATGCCCGTGCAATACCTTCTTTGTCCAAATTCATCGGTGCAAAATCAAATAAGGGAGAGAGTTGAATTACGCCGTCCACTATTTGTACGGCTGTATTTCTGGCATGATTATCGGTGTTGCCCATCGCGAGATTGAGTATATCTCGCTTGATAAATTCTATTGTTGTTGCGGTCTTATCGGTGACATAGAGTCGTAATGCAGCTAACAATTCATTCTGTGATGGGCGTTGGTCAAAACCAATCTGACCAACTAAGGAAGCTGCACTTTCTTGATGTAATCTCTCCACACCAGATTGCGTTACTTTTCGATCAAATCGTGGAATAAACAGCATGTCCTCATGGAGCTGGGGTATTTCCTCGACAAAAAGCCCAAGCGCATTTGCTGTACGAATAAATGCTGCTTCGTTACGTAGAATCTTGATGTCGCTTGAATCTCGCCCCCTCGGTAATTTTATGAGGTAGTGCTTTTGGGTATAGTCGTCTTCAATAGCACCATCGGCGTACCATAAATTATCTTTTCCCAATGTCAGCATAAATTTTGGCGCGACACCCTGGACACCAGACGTGCCTGCAGACAGCATCCCATGAATGTAAAGATGCTCGATAAAATCATCCTTTCTTTCTAGGATATCTTGCATGTTAAATCCGTTCAGTGGTGTTACAGCATTGCTCTTATTAGAATGCTTTTTATAGAAAGCAAGCGCTTCTTTCACTCTTAATCTTCCGATAGGGTTAAATGCGCCAGCACAAATAAGAGGCCAATCTGCGGCAGGTCCATCGGCTAATTTGAGCTCGCCAAGTAGGTAATGACGACCTTTACCTTGCGGAATAAGATCAAATAGAAATGAAGGCCAATGTGCTAACTTGACTTCATTCAAATTGACTGGAAATCGAAGGGATACCGGTGAGTTTTGGCCATCAAATACAAAGTCCGTATCGTAACTGAGCGTCGACGAACTGAAACCACCTTGATAGGCATTATCAATTTCAATAACGCAGCATTCATGCCATTGATTACCTACCCAAATCTCGATCGTGAGCTTTTCCATAGACAAACCAAAATAGAATTTAATTTATCCATTATAACGGTAATTTAAACTAAATCTAGTGCGATATTTTGGTAATTATAATGGGTATTTATGGAAAAATGATTATTGAATTATTGTTTAAAAGTGAGGCTTTTAAATAGCCTGTTGCGATAAGACATATTGGGGTCTTGTCGTATGTATAACAGCGAGAACTTAGCACTGTTGTCCATGCTCGAATATCGCGCTAATAATGATCGAATATTTGCTAACGCCATTTTCTCTTGAAAGGCTTACTGTATATAGGGTGCGTTTAAACAAACGGAGCTAAAGTTCCACAGAAATGGTAAATCAGCCGTTTTTTAACGGTCGACCGACATATTCTATCCCCCGACCATCAGATCGTTGATTGTAGCGCCTTTTAAGAGGTT
>NZ_JACOFX010000026.1 GCF_014284125.1 Undibacterium umbellatum
CTTGTGCCAGCACAAGTTTCACTGCTTCTTCCCGCAATTCCGGTGTATATCTCTTTTTCTGTTTCATTATTTCTCCTGATCGTTTATTTTAACAAACAGGAATGTCCTAAAAAATCAGGATACCTCAATATAAGCAATTTATGCTTCAATGCGGAAGAGGTGCTGGACTCTATGCAAGAGATTCTGATTTTACTTTCCCTCGTGTGTGTAATTTAAAAAATGAACTGGAGCGAGAGCTCGCTACTGAGGGTATAGCGCTGCCTGACAATGCATTTGTTTTTGCCGCATATCAAGGGTATCAATATAAGTACTTTATCTGCGATGAAAATGAAGACCCGGCCGTGTTTCTTGTTATGTTTACGGATGAGGAAACCTCACCAACTTTGGTAAATGATACTCTTTCGCAAGAGTTATTAGAAGGCATTAGTCAGTACAAATCTGCTTTTTACGAGTCTTAAACGGGTTGTGAGCATAGCGAAGACTCATTGAAAATCAATGAATTAAGATGTTTTCTTATGATGTCTGAGGCCGCCGTGTCGGGAGGTTAGAATGGACGCCACTCGATATCTTGCTTCAATGAAAGACCTGAGAAATTTTCCCTCTCAATACGCTCCGCTAGTACATCGCAAATGCAGAGAACCCACTCAATGGAATCCAATAAAAATATTGATTTATTTTTGGCTGCAAGTCCGTCAATGCGAATGCGATTGATCGAGTCGACTACGCCATCCAGTTCAGTGAATGTTGATCTCTTTCGGTCTAGTGCGTCACAAATCGAGCGCACGTTCATGAATCCGTATTCGCCTTGAAACTTGCAATTGAAAATCACGTCCACTGGAAGAAACTCAAGATCATCTTTTGATGCAAACTCAAAAAGAACATCGGCTAGTGGTTTACGTAGAATTAGCATTGGCCCGCATAGAAAACTATCTGCAGGGGGGTACTCTGACAAGACGTCGATTATGACATTTGGCCATATCTCGGCCAATTGCAGCCCTCCAGTCAGATTAATGCCCATGAGTGCCTTCATATTCCGAACTTTCGATTCGGTAAAGTCATGATTGGTATCGACTTTGTTTGTCCAGATTCTAAATGTCATATTCAATTTCTAATTCCCAATAGGCATCGAGGCGGATATTCTTTTTTTGCACATTAAAAAATTCAGTGCTTGGCCACCGCATTCATAAATCCTATCTGAATTAAAGGAAGCGAAGTCAGGTCGTTCATTCATTCATTCATTCATTGGCGCGCGATTGTCCTTCCGAAGTAGTACTCTTTGTCTATGTCTGGAGAAGTACTTTTTTTGCATTAATTCACATCTTCAACAAGCAAGACTCACGGCAATTAATCCCGTGCAATCGCTCGCCCTACGCATTGGATTTATTGTCTATTTGCAGGTATGCAGCTTGCATCCAGTACATAATGCCTGGATCGTCGGTTTTTCATTGTACCTTCCATGCTCTGTACGCTTATCGTGTTGCCGGTGATTTTCCATCTGGAAGCAGATACATTCAGTTCATGCAGCTTGCTGCAATCGCCTGTCTTGTAAAACATCAAAAAGTCATTTGAACCACTGAATTCATGGGTGACCAATACTTGCTCATCCTGGCTCAGATAGACATCCTTTCTGACCCAGATACCGCTATTGATTCCGCACTGGCTCTGGTTTGCGCTGTGCAATACCTGCAAGGGTGGTTCAGGGAAAGCATCAACCTCCGGATTATTGGCATCGCTATGGAAGCGCAACTCCACGGATTTTGCCTTTGCATGGAATGTCTCATACTGCCCAGGCTTGAGCGGGGTAACCGGGATACTCTCCAGCTTGCAACTGGCGGCATGTACCTGTGTCGCCAGGATACAGCTCAGTGTCATGACCAAGGAGGTGGTCTTAATTGTCGTATTCATTTTAGTTGTGCGGTGCAACCCGACTTTACAGGGAATAGATTTATAGGAAATTTTATACGTAGATGTTGAACGTATTCTGATTTTCTTGCTCTAAACTGGCTGCCTTATTCTCTCATCTGGTCTCGAATAATAATGAAAAAACATTCCGCATACTATTTATCTTCTGCCTTCCTGACATTTGTACTAGGGCTTCCGGCACATGGCTTCGCCCAGATGCAGGTAAATGAAACCACCTTGCGCGCTCATCTGGCTCTTCTTTCTTCTGACTTGTTTGAAGGCCGAGGCACAGGTCAGCATGGGGGTGACCTGACGGTAGCTTATTTAGAAACGCAAGCTGCCATTGCCGGGTTATTGCCACCTAATGGCAAGAGCTACAGGCAGGCCGTCAGCATCAGGGGTATCAAGTCTTTGCCAATGGAAAGCTCTGTCAATATACATCTTGCCAGGTCACTCAATCTGACTTTTGGCACTGACTGGCTCTGGAGTGCAGGTGATGCCATGAGCTCGCATCGGTTTGATCATGAATTACTGTTCGTCGGTTATGGCATCAATGCGCCAGAAGAGCAATGGGATGACTTCAAAGATGTAGACTGCAAAGGCAAAATCCTGGTCGTTATGGTGAATGATCCTCAACCGACTGCTGAGCAGCCAGACCGCTTTGGTGGCAAGGCCTTGACTTATTATGGTCGTCGTTCTTACAAGACTGAGGAGGCCTTGCGGCGCGGTGCTGCAGGCGTTTTGCTGATACACACTGACACCTCTGCCAACGCCAACTGGGATGTTTTGAAAAACGGTGGCATGGGTGAGCAATTCCAGTTGGTGAAAAAGGATGCTCAAGGCCTGGCGATACAGGGCTGGATCACCGATGGTGCCGCAAACACCCTGTTTGCGGCATCGGGCCTGGATTTGAATGCCCTGCGCCAGGCTGCCGAGCGCAGGGATTTCAAGCCTGTCGCCATCAAGGCCAGGCTCAAGGGTGAAGCAAAATCACAAATACGCCAGCTGGAGCAATTCAATATTGCTGGCATCGTGCCAGGTACAGACGCGCAACTGAAAGATGAACTGGTGATCTACAGCGCACATTGGGATCACATGGGCAAGCAGGAGGGAGCTGGTGATGTCATTTATAACGGTGCCGTTGACAATGGTTCAGGAACAGCAGCCTTACTGGCGATGGCAAAAGCAGCAGTGCAGCAACCGACAAAACGCAGCCAGATGTTCTTGTGGGTAGCTGCTGAAGAACAGGGCCTGCTCGGTAGCGCCTGGTATGCTGCGCATCCAATATGGCCACTGAATAAAACGGCTGCCGCATTGAATCTGGATACCCTCAATTTTGTCGGTCGCACCAAAGATATCAGTGCCTTTGGCGCAGACCGCAGTGACCTCATCGTCGCTGCCAACAAGGTGGCGCAAAGCATGGGTATGGTAATAGCCCCACCTCGTGTGGATGTGGCGGGCGGCTATTTTCGCAGTGATCACTTCAGCTTTGCCAAGGCCGGTGTACCGGCATTCTCCATAGGCAGTGGCCGTGACTATATCCATGAGCCGCAAGCTTCACTGGAAAAAGCCCGTGGCTATGGCAAGCGCTATCACCAGGTCACTGATGAATATGATGCCAGTTGGGATTTGTCTGGAATGACCGAACAGGCGCAGTTTACCTTGAATCTGGGGCGAGAAATTGCCAACGCTAAATCGATGCCTGCGTGGAAGGAAAATGATGTTTTTTCCAAAGTGCGAAAATAAGAAAAATCGAACAAACACTTGAACTTGTTGTAGTCACTAGTCTCAAAGCTGTGCCACTCACATGTGGCTTTCAGGCCCGATTTTATGATCAAGCAAAACGCTTTTCATTCATTGAAAAGGAAAATAAATAGTCTTGATATCGGCAGGCTTAAGCAAGGCTTGCAAGCCACTTCATCTACAAGAAAGAAAATAATGAGTAAGACAAAGTTCGCATTAACGCCAATTGCCAGTGTATGTCTGCGAGTCATGCTGGCCTTGCCATTGACGCACAGTATGGCGCATGCCGCCGAGACCTCCCTTGCTGCAGTAAAAAAAGAGTCGGGCATGGATACTTCGGTCGCACCGGGAGATGATTTTTATCGCTATGTGAATGGTGGCTGGTTGAAGAATGTGGCCATCCCTGACCATAAAGTCGCAGTAGGGAATTTTGATAGCCTGATAGAACAGTCTGACACCAAAGTTTTGAAATTGATCGAGCAGGCCACCACGGCAGCGCCAGGCAGCCCGGTACGCAAGGTCGGCGACTTTTACTCCGCACATCTGAATATTGATGCGATCAATCAGCGTGGCCTGGCACCATTGCAAGGCGAGATGCAAAGCATTTCTGCATTGCAAGATAAAACCAGTCTCGCGACCTACCTGGGCAAGCATTTGCGTGCCGATGTTGACCCACTTAATACTGCCAACATCTTTACAGAAAATCTGTTTGGACTGTGGGTGGCACAGGGTTTTCATGACCATAAAAAATACATGCCCTACCTCTTGCAAGGTGGGCTGGGTCTGGCAAATCGTGAATATTATTTGTCCAGAAGCCCCAAGATGGTCGAGCTCAGGAAAAATTATCTGGCTTACATTGCTGGGACACTGAAGTTGGCCGATGTTCCTGATGCAGAGCAAGCTGCCAAGCGGGTATTTGACCTGGAAATGGCGATTGCCAAAGGTCACACCAATCGTGAAGCAACTTCCGATGTGATGCAGGCTGACAATACCTGGAGCATGGCCGATTTTCACAAGAAAGCACGTGGCCTGGACTGGAAGGCTTACTTCAAGGCGGCTGGTCTGGATGGGCAAGAAAAATTCATCATCTGGCATCCCAGTGCATTGAAAGCCTCGTCCACATTGGTCGCTAATACGGCACTGGCAAGTTGGCAGGATTATTTGCGTTTTCATGTCATCAATCAGCGCGTCAATGTGTTACCGCAGGCTTTCTTTGAACAGAAATTCAAATTCTATAGTGCCCTCACCGGTGCCAAGGCACCGCAGCCGCGCTGGAAGTATGCAGTTTCCGCAACCAATGAGGCGCTCGGTGAAGAAGTCGGCAAGCTCTATGTGGCCGAGAATTTTTCACCCGAGGCCAAGACCCGTGTCAACGGTATGGTGACGAATTTGCTGACAGCTTTTGGCGAACGCGTGCAGGCACTGAAATGGATGACACCAGCCACCAAGCAGGAAGCCCTGGCGAAGATCAAGGCGACTTATGTGGGTGTCGGCTACCCTGACAAATGGCGTGATTATTCGGGTTTGAGTGTGGACGTGAATGATGCTTACGGCAATAACGAACGTGTGCAAGAGTTTGCCTATCGCCGTGCCTTGGCAAAATTTGGCCAGCCCGTCGATGCCACTGAATGGTGTATGAATCCGCAACTGGTGAACGCGGTTAACATGCCTATGCAAAATGCCATCAATTTTCCTGCGGCTTATTTGCAGTCACCAAATTTTGATTTGAATGCCAGTGATGCGACTAACTATGGCGCGCTGGGCGCCACCATAGGCCATGAAATCAGTCACAGCTTCGACAATTCAGGTTCCATGTTTGATGCGAAAGGTGAATTGCGCAACTGGTGGAGCAAGGCTGATATGGCATATTTCAAAACTTCATCCAAAGCCTTGATCGCGCAATTTAACCAGTACCAGGCTTTCCCTGATCTGGCTGTCAATGGCGCTCAGACACTGGGTGAAAATATTGCTGATCTGGCTGGCTTGATGGCCGCCTATGATGCCTATCACGCTTCCATGAAGCAAAAGGGACAGGCGATCACCAAGGAAGATGACAAAGAATTTTTCTTGTCTTATGCCTATAGCTGGCGTCGTAAGATGCGTGATGAAACTTTGCGTACGGTCATCATTACCAATGAACATGCACCAGTACAATACCGGGTGCTGACGGTACGTAACCTGGATGCCTGGTACGATGCATTTGCCGTACAGCCTGGGCACAAGCAATACCTGGCACCAAAAGATCGCGTTAAGATCTGGTAAGGCAAGATGAGTTCAGGCTGGCCGCATGCCATCATGCATGCGTCGCCTGACTTCGGCAACATAGCGCTCGCTGACGGGGACTTTATCCTGGTTGGCGAGCACTAGTTGATACACACCATCCCCCAGCACTTCAAGCTGGCTGAACTGGTCGCAGCGCACGATGGCACTGCGGTGTACGCGTAGGTAGCTTGCCGGATCGAGATGTTTTTCCAGCTGACTCAGAGCAACCCTGTGCAATACTTTTCTCTGCACCATGTGCAATTGCATATAATTTCCTGCTGCTTCTATCCATAATACATCGGCCAGTTGTATGCATTCTATGCGGCCTATCGAGCGTACACTTATTTGTTGCCAGTAAGCTGGTTGCTCTTTCTTCGCTTCATCTTCTGCCTTGACGTAATGCCCCATGGCTTGTGCATAACTGGCTTGCTGACGCTGTTTGAGCATGGCAGCAGCGCGTTCCAGAGATATCGCCAGGCGCTGGTCGTCAAAAGGCTTGAGCAAATAATCCAGAGCATGCAGGTCAAAGGCTTCTATCGCATGGGCGTTAAATGCAGTCACAAATATCACCAGTGGCGGCGAGGTTTGTGTACTCAGTTCACGCGCCAGCGCCAGGCCGGTTTCGCGTGGCATTTGTATGTCGAGGAAGATGATGTCGACGGCGTGGGCATGCAGTGCTTCGCGCGCTGTGGCAACACTGGGACACTCGGCGACGATGCTCCAGCCAGGATGATCCTGCAAGGCATAGCGCAAATTGGCGCGCCCCGGTTCTTCATCATCGACGATCAGTGCACGTATAGTGTTCATGCGGCGGCGCTTTCCGGCATATGCAAGGGCATGCGGATTTCCACTTCGTAGCGAAGCTGACCATCACCTTGTGTACGTTCGCTATGCATGCTGGCGCGTCCTGCATAAATCAATTCCAGCCTGGCGCGTGTTTGAGGCAGGCCCAGTCCCAGGCCGGGGTTGGCAGCGATGCCATCGGTGACGGTATTGCTGACCTTGATGCTGAGTTCTTCTGCTTGCAGGCTGAATTGCATGCGGATATCGCTGCTGCCTTCATGGCAATCCAGATCATGGCGCAAGGCATTTTCCAGCAAGGGTTGCAGCAGCAGGGGCGGGCAATCACCCGCCAATACGTTTGCTGTATCGCCGGCGATGCTGATCTGCAGACGTTGACCATAACGCAGCCTTTGCAATTCCAGATAATCGCGTATGAATGTCATTTCATCTTCCAGGCGCACCCAGTCCTTGGTGCTGGCGGTCAGCGCATAACGCAGCAAATCACTGAGCCGGTTCAGGCCGGTCAGGGCAATGCGCTTGTCGTCGGCACGTACCAGGGCGCTGATGGCATTGAGGCAGTTGAATATGAAATGCGGCTCCAGTTGCCCGCGCAAGGCATCCAGTCTTTGCTGTTCCAGATCCAGCCGCAGATGCAATACATCGTTCAAGGATTGCTGCAAAACTTGTTCACGTATTCGTGCCTGTCGCCAGGTGCAGATTGCCAGCACGGCAATGAAGGTGCCGGTAGACCAGGCAAATTCGAGGAAGATAGTAAAACCACGCAGATTGAAAGCGGTGCTCACTATGTCCTGCAAGCCGAAACCGGGTTTGTCCCTGAGCAGATCAAGGATGGCGATATACATCAATTCCAGCGGCAGAAAGCCCAGTAGCATCACGCCATAGGCCAGCGCGATGCCACCCGCTTTGCTGAGAAGTCGTTCACGCCGCATGAAAATCAGGTAAAGGCAGGTGCTGAAGACCATCATCAGCAGATGGCTGCTGACCCAGGCCCACAGTATGTCGCTGTAGCTACGCTGGGTACCATGCTTGACCAGATCACCATAATTGCCCAGCGCACCGACTGCACACAAGCTGGTCCATATCAGGATGTTGTTCAGCAAAAGCTTGAGCAGACTGGCTGCCGTATAGGCTGGAGGCTGGGTCATCGCGTAGTGTCAGGGCTGGCATTTTCCATATTGAACAGTATAGCAGTCAGCACGGCGGTATTTGCTGGCCTTCAGAGGGAGTAGAAACAGGGTTTCGGGGTTTCGTCACAAGGTCTGCCATGGCATTTACCGTTGCCAGATAATCGCCTGCAGCAGTCAATCTCAGCGTGGGCAATGGAGGGCAGGATGGATGTGAATCTGAAAGTGAATGGACAAGTACGCAAGTGTCAGGCAGATGGCGATACTCCGCTGCTATGGATATTGCGCGAAGACCTGGGCCTGACCGGCACCAAGTTTGGTTGTGGTGCCGGGCAATGCGGTGCCTGTACCGTGCATCTGGATGGGCAGGCTCTGCGCAGTTGCGTCATGCCGGTGGCAAGTCTGAATGGGCGCAATATCACTACGATAGAAGGTTTGTCCCCCGACCGCAGCCATGTCTTGCAACAGGCCTGGATAGAGCATCAGGTGCCACAATGTGGTTATTGCCAGTCTGGCATGCTGATGGCCGCCGCCGCTTTGCTAAAGACTACGCCACATCCCAGCGACCAGCAAATTGACGCCGCGATGACCAATCTGTGTCGCTGCGGTACTTATCCGCGTGTCAGGGCGGCCATACACACGGCCGCAGGCAAACTCAAGCCGCTGGCAGGCAAGAATGGCGGGAAAATATGAATACCGTAAATTCACCCACACGCAGGAATTTCCTGAAATCTACTCTGGTAGCCGGTGCCTGGGTATTGGGTAGTAGCAGTCTGCCCATGCTCGACAGCCTGGCGGCAGAGGGAAAAAACAAGGCCATATCTCCTTTCGATTTCTGGCTCAGCATGGATGCTAGCGGCCTGGTAACGGCTTACACCACAGTCACCAATCTGGGGCAGGGCACGCATGCAGCCATTGCCCAGATCGTCGCAGAAGAACTTGAAATGCCACTGGAAAATGTGCGCATAGAACATGCACCCGTCATCAAACAATTCCATCGGCAATGGCCACCCGGTATCACGACTTTCGCCAGCGCCGGCTTCAATTCGGCACTGGCGACGATAGCACCAGCCTGCGCAGCAGCCAGACAGATGTTGCTGCAAGCTGCAGCCTTGCAATGGCAAGTCGATATCAAAGATTGCGTGGCTGGCAATGCACAAGTGGCTCATGCTGCCACAAGCCGCAGCATGCCCTATACCGCTTTGATCAAGGCAGCGGCGCTGCTGACGCCACCAGAAAAACCCGTGATCAAATCACCCAAGGACTGGAAGGTGCTGGGGCAGTCAGCGCAACGCCCTGATATCCCGGCGCGGGTCGATGGTAGTGTCGTGTTCGGTATCGATGTGCAACGGCCCGGTACGCTCATGGCCGCTGTCTTGCATGCACCGCGCTTTGGCAGCAGTTTGCAAAGTGTGAATGATAGCCCGGCGCTGGCCGTTAAAGGTGTACGCCAGGTCGTGCATCTGTCGAATGCCGTGGCGGTAGTCGCAGAGCGCTACTGGATCGCGCACAAGGCTATGCGATTGCTCAATCCAGTCTGGCAAGACGGTGCGCATGCCAGCATCAATACCGCAGAGATGCGCGATAGCTTGTTGAAAGCTGTCGCCGCCGGTGAGGGCAAGCCCTTTCCAGGCCCGAAAATACAAAAAGCTGAAGCGACCCAAACGGCCATGGCTTCGGCCACTACTGTCATCGACACCAGCTTTGATGTCCCCTTCCTGGCGCATGCAGCCATGGAACCCTTGAATGCAACAGTCGAAGTCACTGCAACAGGTGCGCAAATCTGGCTGTCCACACAAAGCCAGACTGATACGCAAAAAGGTGTGGCCAGGGCCCTGGGTTTGCAGTCTGAGCAAGTACAAGTCCATACTCAACACGTCGGTGGCGGTTTTGGCCGCAGGCTGGAACATGATTTTGCCATCGAGGCAGCATTGATCGCCAAGGCTGCCGGTGTCACTGTAAAAACCGTCTGGTCGCGTGAAAATGATATGCGGGCTGGCTATTACCGGCCCATCACTGCGGCCCGCGTACAACTGGCACTGGATAAAGATCATTTGCCGCTGGCCTTGCGGCTTGATACCGCTGGACCATCGCTGCTGGAATATACGCGTGTCACGAATAGTCCGGCCAGTGAAGGTTTTGACTGGACCTTTATCATGGGCTGGTTTGGCAGCAGCTACAAATTCCCCTTGTTCGATACGCGCTGGACCAGGGTGGACTTTGGCGTGCCCTGTTCTTACTGGCGTTCGGTAGGCAATTCGCAAAACTGTTTTTTCCTCGAACATACGCTGGAGCAGGCAGCACGCAAGGCAGGCATGGATAGCCTTGAATACCGCTGCCGCTTATTGCAGCATAATCCCAAGGCCATTGCTTTCGTCAATGCATTGGCGGAACGGGCAGGCTGGAGCAAGGCCTTGCCCAAAGGACATTACCGTGGCTTTGCCATGAATGGGGATGGCGACAAATTATTCAGCGGCCATATCGTGGAAATTGCTGTCAATAAACCGGGACAATTCCGTCTCATTAAAATCACTGCTGGCATCAACCCCGGTGTGGTCGCCAATCCCAAGGCAGTCGAAGCGCAAATGATGGGCGGTACATTGTTCGGTTTATCAGCCGCCTTGTTTGGTGAAATCAGCTTCAAGGATGGGCAGGTGGAACAAGGTAATTTTGATGGCTATCCTCTGGTCACGCTGGCGCAGACACCCGTACTGGATGTGCTGGTCATCAGCACCGGCGATAAACCTGCGGGTGCAGGTGAAGAAGGCCCACCATCGATAGGCCCGGCGATTGCCAATGCCTTGCTGGCTGCCAGCGGCAAGCCAGTTACACGCCTGCCTTTGGTGCAGGCGGGCTGGAAGCTGGTGTAGAGACATATTTTTCTGCTAATTTATTTTACTGCTGGTATTGTGAGGTCCTGGAAAAACAAATTTGAATTCACATTAATCCGGGAGACAAGATGAACATAGCAAACTGGTGCGTATTAGCTGCATGTGTTTTACCAATAATGACGGTGGGCATAGCCAAAGCACATTCCGCGAAAATGCCGCGTGATGCAGGCCGGTATGATAATAATAGTCCCAGGGAATGGGCCAAGGGCTTGAGTGGCTGGCAGCAGCGTGCCAATGCGGCGCAGCAAAATGGTTTCGAAGCCCTGCCGCTGTTCATTGCAGCCGTCATCCTGGCCCAGCAAGCCCACGCTGATCAGGCGCGCATAGATCAACTGGCAGTCTTGTTCATCGCCTTGCGCATTGTCTACACCATCACCTATCTGATGAACCAGGGTACTTTGCGTACCCTGGTCTGGAGCGGTGGCCTGGCTACCAGTATCGCAATTTTGTTAATGGCGGCCTAGTTTATTTTCTTATCATCACCAGGATATGGGCGAGTATGTCTTCGCCTTTGTCCTGGCGTGCGACTTGCTGGCTGGCGTCAGCAATGACAAAGCCGTGTAATCGCGCCAGGCGCTGTAGATAGGCATAGCTGTGTGCATAGCGTTGCGATGGGAGTAAAAGATAGTCAGCACTGTCGTCAGTCATTTCCACAGAAAATCCCAGCACAGCACCTGCAGGCATGACACGGCTGGCGGCAGCAAATACCGGGTCAAGATCACCGATATACACAAACACATCGGCCGCAATGATAAGATCAAAATCCTGGTCTTGCAATTGCAGCCAGTCGCTTATTTCTGCACAATGCAATTCATCATATAAACCAGTATTTTTAGCCTTGGTCAGCATCTTTTCAGACAAGTCTATACCAGTCAGTTTGCTTGCCTGCGCCCGCAAATACGGGGCGCATAAACCTGTGCCGCAACCCAGGTCCAGGTAATTGCCGGGTTCTGCTTTGACATGTCTGTTGACGGCTTTGCTCAACAGGGCAGGCACTTGATAATGCAAGACCTCCAGCAAATGCTGGTCGAAATGCGTGGCGTACTGATCAAACAAGTCAGCGACATAGGCGGGTGGTGACATCACAGGAGTGTCAAACGCTCCCAATGCGGCCAGTGCATAATTGATTTGAGTCAATTCTGTCTCGTCGCTGCAATGTGCCGCTGCTGTTTGATAAGCTTTGATGGCCGCATTGTCTTGCCCCATCTGGCGCAATGTATTGCCGTATTGCAGATGGGCTTTGGTATACGCAGGCTTGATTTTTATCGCCTCTTCAAAGCTATCGAGTGCGGCTGTCAGATGTTGTAGTTTTTGCAGACAGATACCACGGTTGCACCAGGCTTGTATGTGCCCAGGCTGTAAGCGCAAGACATCTTCATATCCGGCAATGGCATCTTCCTCAAGGCGCAAGCATTGCAGACTAAAAGAGCGGGCAAAAAGTAGTGCGATATCTTTCGGTTTTAGTTGCAGGGCTTCATCAAAATCCTGCAAGGCTTGCTCATGCTCGTCCATATCTTGTAGAGCGATACCACGGTTTAGCAAAGCTTCGGCATAACGTGGATTGAATTCCAGCGCTTTATCATAATTGTGCAAGGCAGCAGCCAGCTTGCCCAGGCTGCGCAGGGTATTGCCCCGGTTATTCCAGGCCATGGCGTAATCCGGTTTTAATAGCAAGGCTCGGTCATAACTGGCCAATGCTTCTTCTGCCAAGCCCAGGTCTTGCAATGCCGCACCCAGATTGCCATGGGCAATAGCTTGCTGCGCATCGACAATGATAGCTTGGCGCAAACGGGTCACTGCCAGCTCGGCGTCGCCGCTCTGCCTGGCGATCACGCCCAGCAATTGCAGGGCATCAAAATGTTCAGGTTCTATTTTCAATACCTGTTGGTACAGGGTTTCTGCTGCATCGAGCCGACCTTGCTGATGGAGGGCGATTGCCTGCTGCAATATGTTGCTTATCTTTGTTGCGCTCATTTTCCTGTACTATCAGGGCTATTCTAAAAGGATGGATGTCATGGACCAGCAAGAACTCTTGGAACTATTGTGGAGCCTGCTACCCTCACCCGCCTACCTGATTGCCGCTTTTGCTTTTGGCTTGCTGGGTATGGCGGCGTTTTACTATGGCAGGAAGAAACCCAACAAGAGAGTCAAATGGCTGTCTGTGGGTTTGATGTTTTACCCCTACTTCATCGGTAGCGACATACGCATGCTGTATGGCACAGGCATCGCTTTTTGCATAGCCATTGCTGTCAGTATTTATTATCCAGCTACTCACAATTAAGCGCTTCAGTTCAGGATTTTCTCCATCTCTTCAAACTGCAGATTTTCAACCAGCATTTGTTCCTTGCCATTGTCGGAAGGGAAGGGTTTGAAGCGGCCTGTGCGGGCATAGCCTCGGCGTTCATAGTAAGCGATGAGTTCTTTCCGAACGCTGATGACGGTCATCCAGATTTTTTGAATACCCCATAATTCTTGCGCATATTGCTCTGCAGTTTTCATGAAATGCTTGCCTATGCCATTTCCCTGCAGCACAGGGCGCACGACAAACATGCCCAGGTAGGCAGCACCTTCGGTTTTTTCCAGGTTGACGCAGCCTATGATGTCATCGCCTTGCAGGCACAGCAGAATGACGGAATCCGGATTGGCGATCAGCTCGCGCACTTCAGGTGCAAATATGCGCGAGCCTTGCAACAAGTCTGCCTCTGTGGTCCAGCCCTGGCGGCTGCTGTCGCCACGGTAGGCGCTGTTCACCAGGGCTGCGATAATGTCCGCATCAGCATCAACTGCTGGTCGAAAGCTGATGGCTGTTGTATTGCTTGAAATATTTTCTGTCATACGCTTCTATGTAGGAGAGGATTACTGGCTAGCTTTGGGCTGAAATAATAACATGTGTCTTTCTCACGCCAGAATCTGGCTTTGCCGATGCGAAAACCCCGTGTTAGCATGTCATGATTATATGAATTCCCGCCATCAGGAAATTTTGATTTTCGATGAAAAAAGCGACTACCAGGGCAATATTGTTTGTCTGCATGGGTAATATCTGCCGTTCACCCAGTGCAGAAGGGGTATTTCGCGCCCATGCTGAAGCGGCGCGGCTGGATCTGCATATTGATTCTGCCGGTACCCATGCTTACCACGTAGGTGAGCCACCAGACTCACGCTCGCAGGAATTTGCCGCGCGCCGTGGCATAGACTTGTCGCAGCAAAGAGCCCGCAAGCTCAACAACGAAGATTTTGAAAAATTTGATTTGCTGCTGGCCATGGACAAAGAAAACCTGGCCAGGATGAAGGCCGCCTGTCCGCCAGCGCAGCAGCACAAGCTGAAACTCATGATGGCCTATGCCAGTCAGAGTGACAGCGACATTGTGCCTGACCCTTACTACGGTGGCCCGGACGGGTTTGACCAGGTCCTGGACTATATTCAGGATGCCAGTGCCGGGCTGGTCCTCGCCATACAGAAAGAAAGACAGCAAGAGATCACGAGGGAGGAAGGTTGATGCAAGCCCAGGATCTGGAGTTTGTCAGGAACTCCATACTCAGTTATTTGCAGGCACGTCCAAACAGTGCTGACACTGTAGAGGGGATACAGCAATTCTGGATACAATGGCGAGATGATGCTCTTCCCTTATCCGTGGTCTCAGGCATACTCGAAACTATGCGCAATGCTGGTGAACTGGAGAGTGTGAACCTGGGTGGCCGTACGATCTGGCGTGCAGCACGCTGAGTTGTGAGCATGCCAGCCAGCCGTTTATTCTTTTTGTTGCTATGTGGTTTCACGCTGTTTTTCAGCTGGCCCGGTTTTGCCCAGAGCGGTAGTGAACTCGTCAAAATAGAAACAGTAAAAAAAGCCCACTCCCATGCTGTGCTGGCAAGTAATCATGGGCGCATGCCTGCGACGGTGACGCTGCAACTCAGCAGTTATAGCAATCTCGCATCCAGCCGGGCCTGGCCGATACAGGTGCAACTGGCCAGCGGGCAAAGCATGGAGCTGGTTGAAGTTTCGGCTGCCGACCAGCAGTTTGGCTATACCTTTGATTTTCAAAAGCATTATGTGCAGGGTGACCCCAGGGCGCAGCATGATGAGAATGTCAGTTATCGCATCCCCTTTATGGCAGACCAGGCATACCAGATCTTGCAATCGGCAGATGGCCCGCTGTTTTCGCACCACACCGTTGCCACCCGCTATGCGGTGGACATCAATATGCCCATGGGTACCACGGTCATTGCGGCACGGGCGGGTAGTGTGGTGGAAGTTGCCAGCGGCTTTAACGACAATGGCAAGCCTGAACCTGAATTTTTTGACAAGGCTAATTATGTCCGCATCTTGCATGATGATGGTAGTTGGGCTGACTACTTCCATCTTATGCAGCATGCCATCCAGGTCCAGCCTGGCATGCGGGTAGACGCTGGCCATGTCCTCGGCCTGTCGGGTAATAGCGGATACTCGACCACGCCGCACCTGCATTTTCATGTGCAGGTGAACCAGAACGGCACCATCATTTCCCTGCCATTCCGCTTCCACAATAGCCACGATGGCATGTTTGCACCGCGTTACCAGAGCTGGCTCATCCCCGATCAGCAGACTATCAATGCCAGCAATGCCAACAAAGGCAAGCCCCGGAAAACCCTGCGCGAATGCCTGCCAGCACGCAAGGCAGTGGATGATGCCGTGATACGTTGCCTGTCCAGTTCCTGAACCTGGTTTCTGAATCAGACTGCTTCGCCTGCCATGTCACTTAAGTGATGAAAGTCAATTTTGCAGTGATGGAAATCCAGTAGGCAAAATTTTCAGGCCTGTGGCGCTGATATACTGCATTCATGGATACCACCAGCATGCATCTACCTGTCAAACCACCCTCAGCGCCAGGCTCCTGGCGGGCGGCTATCAAGGTATTGCTGTTGAATGTGTTTATCTGGACCACGCTCAGCCTGATCGGTGCATTGACTTCCCTCAATGATGATTTGCGAAAAGGAGTCCAGGGAGATTTCTGGCTGATTTTCTTAAGCTGGGGACGTTCAGCAATTGCTCTGGCCTTGCTCAGCTATATCCTGATGTATTGTTTGACGCGCTGGCCCTGGTTTTTCAGTAGTGCAAGGCATATTGCCCTTGGCTATGTCTTGCTCTTGTTCATCGTCTTGCCTGGGCAATTACTGTATGTAGGTAAGCTGTTCACCCTGGATGGTCCGCACGATGTGAACTGGGGGAAAATTGAAGCAGAGCTGCAAGTCTTCGACAAGTTGGCAGCCTTGCTGCGCTTGTCTTCCATCAGTGCCGTGTATTTCGCCGTGGTTGCCATCAAGACCTGGCAGCAAAGCCAGGAGCGGGGCCGTGCCTGGGCGCTGGAAAGGGCAGATGCCCTGGCCTTGCGGCTGGAGCTGGAGCAGCAAAAATCCCTGGCCTTGCGGGCACAGCTGGAACCCCATTTCATGTTCAATGCCCTCAATGCCATCAGCGCCCTGGTGATTTCAGATAATAAGGATGTCGCCCTGAATGGCATCCATGGCTTGAGCGAACTCTTGCGCTATGCCCTGGCGGCGGGGGACAAAAACTGGGTCAGGTTTTCTGAGGAGATGGCCTTTGTGCAGGATTATCTGGCCCTGCAACGCCTGCGTTATGGCGAGCGCCTGCATGTTGCCATCGAGGGAGTGGATGAACAGGTGCTGGCTTGTGATTGCCCACCCTTGCTATTGCAACCTCTCATAGAAAATGCCTTGCGCCATGATCTGGATTGCCACGAAGACGCCAGTGATATCCTGTGTCGTTTTGATTGCCAGTCCCAGAGCTTGCTGATACGAATCAGCAACCCTATTCATGGCGAGGCGGCTGCCAACCCCGGAGTCGGCCTGGGTTTGCGTAATACCCAGGCGCGCTTGCAATTGGCGTATGGAGATGCTGCCTCCTTGCAGACGGTGACCAGTGCTGGGCGCTTTGTTGTAACGATCAACATGCCAGTGCACAGACCAGCATGATAGCGTCAGAATGAAAGGGAATACATGACTGCCGCTATACGCAGCATCATCGTTGATGATGAAGAGCATGCCTGCATTACCTTGCGCTATGCGCTCAGCAAGTTTCCCGAATGGAGTGTGGTCGCCGAGTTGAAAAATGCCGCCACTGCCCGTGAATATCTGGCGCAACATACAGTTGATGTGGTGTTTCTCGATATACAGATGCCCAAAGAGTCAGGTCTGGAACTGGCCCGCAGCCTCCTGAATCACGACAAGCCGCCACTGATTATCTTTGTCACAGCCTACAATGCCCATGCCATTGATGCCTTTGACTTGCATGCACTGGATTACCTGCTCAAGCCCTTCAGCAGCGACAGATTTGCCAAAACCCTGTCCAGAGCCACAGAAATGCTGAGCCTGATCCGGCCCCCGGCGTATGGTCAGGCGATGGCGGCATGTCTGGCGACGGGTCTGCGTCCTGCTTACCTGCAACAAGTGATAGTCAGATCAGTTGGCGAGATGGAAAGTATTATGCTCTCTGAAGTCAATTGGGTGGGGGCAGCAGGCAATTATGTAGAGCTGCATCTGGACAAACGGGTGGTGTTGCACAGAGTAGCCATCAGCAAGCTGGAGGAATATCTCGATCCCCGTCAATTTATCCGCGTTCACCGGGGCTTCATCGTCAGGGCAGACCAGCCCGCCCATTTGCAGGCACTGGGAAATGGCGGCTATCAACTAAGACTGCGTAGTGGTGCCGAAGTGCCTGTCAGCAAGAATTATGTCGATGCAGTCCGCCAGTTATTGCTGGGCCCTGGCTGAATCCATGTCACGCTCGTGCAAAAAATTTCCTGCACTGGCCTGAACTAAGCACCGTTATCTGGGTCTGAATTCCCGTAATACAAGCAGTCGGTTTGCATTTCAAGCCGCCAAATCCGCATTTCATCCATAAAAAAGTGCACTTCAAAACCTGGGCGATTGAACTGGACAAGACTACAGGGAATACTCTCTCATCCAATTTCCCCATATTGATAGCGACAGGGACCATTATGTTACGTAAAACTTTACTTGTTCTTGCCATTGCTTCTGCCCTGGCAGCTTGCAGCAAAGACAAAGCCACAGAAAAAGCCAGCGCCAGCGCAAGTTCCAGCGCCAGTGCAGTAGCAGACAAGGGCGATGCCAAAGACAAGAAAGACAAAGCTCCTGTCAAGCTGGTGATCGCGCCTGAAGATGTGATGACGGTACAAAGCAATGCCCTGGCGTCCGGCCCTGTCGTGACTGGCTCAATACAGCCAGAACGCAAGGCAGATTTGCGTGCCGAGGTGGGGGCAGTGGTTTTGCAGGTATTGAAAGAAAATGGCGATGTTGTCAAACGTGGCGATATCCTGGTCAAGCTGGATGAAACTTCTATCCGCGACAACCTCAATTCGGCGGAAGACAATGCCCGTAACGCTGCCATGGCGCTGGATCAGTCTGACCGCGCCCTGCAACGCCTGAAAACCCTGCGTGCTTCAGGCATGACATCCTTGCAGGCACTGGACGATGCTGAAGTGCGCCGCAACAGTGCCCAAAGTGAATTGTCCGCTTCCAGAGCACGCGCCGTGGTGGCACGCCAACAGCTGCAACGCACCGTCGTGCGCGCACCATTTGATGGCGTCGTCAGCGAACGCAAGGTGTCTGCGGGTGATACTGCTGGCATAGGCAAAGAATTGGTCAAGGTCATCGATCCGACCAGCATGCGCTTTGCCGGTCGCGTATCTACTGACAAGATCGCCATGGTCAAAGTTGGTCAGCCTGTGGGCTTCCGTATCAACGGTTATGCCGGGCAAGAATTCCGTGGCAAGGTTACCAGGGTTGATCCGGCCGCCAATGATGTTACCCGCCAGGTGGAAGTGCTGGTGGCTTTTGCAGACAGCAATCAGCCGCGGGTATCCGGCCTGTATGCCGAGGGTAATATAGAAGCAGCGACTGTCAGTGCCCTGATGTTGCCTGAAGCGGCGGTCATCAAATCCGGAGACAAGTCCTATGCCTGGAAAGTCGCCGGCAAGACCCTGAGCAAGGTTGATCTGCAAATCGGCAAACGTGACCAGCGTACCGGCAATTATGAAATCCGCAGCGGCCTGGCCGCAGGCGATGTCGTCATGCGCAGCCCCAGTTCCAGTTTCAAGGATGGTCAGAACATAGAATTGGCTACCGCCAAAGTCGCAGTGGCTGACGCGACTAAAGCGCAAGGGAAATAATCATGTTCTTATCTGACTTCAGTATCAAAAAGCCGACTGCAACCATCGTTTTGATCGTCGCACTGATGGCTTTGGGTTTGCTGGCACTCAGCAAACTGCGCGTTAACCAAAACCCTGACGTCGAAGTACCTGGCCTGTCGGTGATCATTACTTACCCTGGTGCTTCGCCAGACACGGTAGAACGTGAAGTCATCAACCGCCTGGAAAAATCACTGCAAGCGGTAGCTGGTGTCGAAGAAGTCTGGGCTACGGCATCAGAAAATAGTGGCCGCTTCGACATGCGTTTCAGCTTCAAGAAAAACATGATCGAGGCTTCAGATGAAGTCCGTAATGTCATCTCTGGCCTGCGCTATAAAATGCCGACAGAAATGCGTGAGCCCATGATACGCCGCTGGGACCCGGGTGCGCAGCCTATCGTTAACATGGCCCTGTCATCCAACAAGCAGACTCATGCTGAGATTTCCCGTCTGGCAGAAGATAGCCTGGCTGATAAATTGCGCAGCATCAGCGGTGTGGCGACGGTAGAAGTGACGGGTTCTCTGAAGCGTGAATTGTCTGTGCTTTTGCGTGCAGAAAAACTGCGTGAATTCAATGTCTCGGTTGGTGAAGTGGTGAATGCCTTGCGCAACCAGAACACCAATGCCCCGGTAGGCAAGATACGCGGCAATCTGGATGAAGAAAGCATACGCCTGGTGGGTCGCATAGAAACACCAGAAGAATTTCAGGCCATCGTAATCAAACGTACCGGTGACCAGATCGTGCGTCTGTCACAGGTGGCAACCATAGAAGACAGTTTTGCTGATGTCAATGGTCTCAGCATACGCAGTGGCAAACCAAATGTCGGTATCTTCGTCACCCGTGCCCGTGATGCCAGTACCGTCAGTGTTGCCAAGGCTGTGCGTGACAAGGTCAAGGAAATCAATACAGAGCTGGAAAAAAACCTGCCCGGCACCAAGCTGGAAATCACCCGTGATGGTGGTGAAGATGCCCAGCGCAGTTTGAACAACGTCATAGAATCCCTGGTGCTAGGCGCTGGTCTGACTATTTTCGTAGTATATGCCTTCCTGAATTCCTGGCGCTCGACGCTGATCACGGCACTGAGTTTGCCAACTTCGGTGATCGCTGCTTTCATTGCAGTCTGGTTGTGTGGCTTCACGCTCAACTTCATGACCTTGCTGGGCCTGTCGCTGGCGATAGGCGTGCTGATTGATGATGCGATTGTGGTGCGTGAAAATATCGTGCGCCACATGCAAAAGGGTTCTGACCGACGCACTGCCGCGCTCGAAGGCACGGCAGAAATTGGCATGGCCGTGGCCGCAACGACCTTCTCCATCATCGCAGTATTTATTCCTGTCGCCTTCATGCCTGGCATGCCGGGTGAATGGTTCCGTCCGTTTGCGCTGACCGTGGCTTGTTCTGTGCTGGTCAGCCTGGGTATCTCGTTCACGCTTGATCCTATGCTGTCGGCTTACTGGGGAGATCCTGCAGATCATCATACTGCGCCCAAGAAAGGTATCAGCAAAGTGCTGGCACGTTTCAATGACTGGTTTGATCATCAGTCTGACCGTTACGGCAATCTGATTGCCTGGGCTTTGCATCACCGCCGTTCCATGGGTGCAATTGCCCTGGTGAGCCTGGTAGCTGCATTGGGTGTGCAAATCAAATGGGGTGGCACCAGCTTCTTGCCTGCTGCTGACTCAGGCAACCTGATGATCACTGTGCGTACACCAGCATCATCTTCGCTGGAATACGCACGCCTGAAAATGGAAAGAGCAGCAGAAATCGCCCGCACAATACCAGAAACCAAAGAAACCAATAGCAATATCACGCCTGCAGGTGGCCGTATTTATGTGGACATAGGCAAGCGCACCGAACGCAAGCGCGGTGCCAAGGAAATTGCGGTCGAATTGCGTGAAAAAGTGCGTGTCCTGGTGGGGGCGGAATATGTAGTGCTGGATGACCTCAATAATGGTGCACAAAAACCGGTACAGATAGAATTTACTGGCCCTGATTCACGCAAGCTGCTGGAAATTACCAGTGCCTACATGGATAAACTGCGTCAGGTACCAGGTGCAGTCGACGTGGGTTTGTCTGAACAAGACCCGAAAAAAGAACTGAAGATAGAACTCAATCGTGGCCTCGCCAATTCCATGGGCATCTCATCCAATGATGCCGCACAGGCCCTGCGTGTTGCCTTTGCCGGTATCGAGGTGGGTGACTGGGTAGATCCGACTGGGGAGACTCGCGATGTCGCTGTGCGTCTGCATCCGGATGACCGCGTCAGCAAGGAAAACATCGAACGCCTGCCTATCGCTGTATCCGGCACCAGCCAGATGGTACCACTCGATCAGATCGCTACCATTACCATGGGCAAAGGGCCGTCAGGTATCGAACATGCCAATGGCAAGCGCACAATTACCGTGTCTGCCAATGCCCAGGGTCGCTCCAACGGCGAAGTGATTGACGATGCCATGAAGCTGGCAAAGTCTTTTGATTATCCACCCGGCTATGGTCTGTCACTCGGTGGTTCTGGCCAGGATCAGCAAGAAGTATTTGGTGCCATGCTGATCGCCCTTTTGTCTGGCATAGGTTTGATGTATCTGATACTTGTGATACAGTTCGGCTCCTTCACGGCGCCACTGGGCGTCATGCTGTCCTTGCCACTGTCTTTGATAGGCGTGGTACTGGCTTTGCTGGCAACCGGCAGCACCCTGAATCTGATGAGCTTTATCGGCATCATCATGCTCATGGGCCTGGTTGCCAAGAATGCGATTCTCTTGCTTGACGCGGCTCGCAAACAAGAGGCCGAAGGTTACGATCGTGAAGAAGCATTGATGCATGCTGGCCGTGTGCGTCTGCGCCCTATCCTGATGACGACCTTTGCGCTGATTGCAGGCATGTTGCCAGTGGCACTGGGCCTGGGTGAGGGGGGGGAATTCTACCGCCCGCTGGCGATTGCGATTATCGGTGGCACCATCACTTCGACGATCCTGACCCTGCTGGTCGTACCGACTTTCTATGACAGCATAGAAATATCACGTGACCGCATGATGGCAAAAATGCGTATGCGCATGGAAGTACGCAATCCTCTGGTCGGTTTTTGCATGACCATGCTGGAAGCAGTATTTACCTTGCTGTTTATTCGCTTTATTTATCGCATGTTGATGAAACTTTTTGGCATCGTCACTGGTCGAAACCGTAAATCGCATGCAGCATTGAATATCAAGGCTGAAAATGCCTGAAGAATATGACGGATAAATCTGAAATTAAATAGCAAAGAATTGTAGTAGTAACGCTTCCCTCTTGCTGATAAGACCCATTGTTCTCTGGTCAGCAATTTTGACAGCCTGCGCAACGAGGTGTGCGCAGGCTTTTTTTTATGGATAATCACTAAATCTTCATTAAAAAAGCCTGCATATTTATTATGCAGGCTTTTGATGGGAGAGCCTTGAATTTACTTGCGCTTGACCAGGTCTTGCTCCACGATTTTCAGGAAATTGCTGGCCGACCAGACCAGGTCAGTTGCGGTGATGGCAGGCTGGTATACCTGTCCGGCGGCTCTCTGACGATTGACATAAACCTTGGTGGGAATTACAACGCGGGCCAGGCCCGAAGGCAAGGGCTGCATCCTGACTTCCATATAAGTTGAGTCTGCTGCACTTGGCGCGCCTATCAGCGTGGTATTGCCAAAGCGGGTGAAAACGTCCAGCGCATCCAGACAGGCGCTGGCACAGTTTCCAGCCACGATAACATATACCGGCGTTTTTAAGACTGGTGGATCAGTCGGCAGGTCAGTGATGTTTACGGCTGGTTTATCAGCCGGGGGCTTTGACTGCTGTATGTAGAAATTCTCTTTTTTTACCAGCGCAGCTTGCATATTCTCACCGTGCCGCTTTGCCCAGGCCGCCATGTCACTGCGATTTTCCTTGGCGAGTCTTTCTGCCATGTCCAGCATGTGCCTGGTGTTGTCTGGCGAAGCACGCCACCATACTTCTGTATTGGGCGAATAGGCATTTAGTTGCCGGGTAACCCTGTCTTTACCCCACAGGGCATAGGCAAATTGCTTGCTCCATGCCGATGAACCGCCCTGGTTGTGACGCAAATCGATGACGATCGCATCAGCATTCAAGGCACGTTCCCTGTGCTCTGTGATGTCTTGTGTCATGTCATCATAGATTTTTTGTTCCGCTGCATTTGGCTGGAATGTGGGCATGGCGACCCAGAGTAAATTTTTCCTGGGTTCGGTGATGCCAACGGGTAGTTTTTCTCCAACGTAGGCAGATTTCGCCCAGTTTGCCAGATTGTCATTCCTGGCCTGCCATTCGATTTTTTGCGTTGTGATTTGACCCTGATGCTTGAACTGACATGATTGAGGTGCATGGACAAACGGATTGCCGTTATCGATAAACAATTCGCCGCTATAAACCCACCAGTGACCAGCCTCGTCACTCCGGCCTTTGTAGGAAAATACATTGTCTTCTATCTTTTGCCTGACAGGTTTGCCATCACAACTGATGACTTCAGAGCCGGCCCCCGGCTTGCCATCTTCTGCGGCATACACATATAAACCATTGCCGCGCCAGGCCGTGATGAATCCAGGCCAGCGTATCGCAGGAGCCGTCGTCGCGGGAATGGAAGTTCTTACACCAGCATGGCCATCATGCAAGCTGACATTGAAGCGATCCATCACTGCAGTATAGGCTGCGGCATCCTTGACCTGGTCTGCAAGTGCAAGTGCATTATCACGCGCCAGGTCCAGGTTCTTTTTGAAGTCCGGATTGTGCTTGTCGTAGGTGCCTGGATGATTGTCCAGCGTGAGCTGATAGGCTTCGTTGATATCCTGCCTGACGGCTTTCACCCAGCCTGCTGCAGTATCTGGCAAACTCACATTGTTTGTTTGTGAATATGCACTACTGCAAAGGCCCGCTGCGGCGAAAACCGTCATCAACATCGTATATTTGAAACGGCAAGAAAGGGCTTTCATTGTCTGGTATCTCCATAAATATTTGTATAGTGATACAGACAAATGCCGAGATTAATTAGTTCGACTCACTATTTATTTTCCTGCTAATTTTTTGATGCGCGACAACCTCTATAAATGGCGAATTAAATCTTGAGTATTGGTTTTATTTTCGGGCGTGCCTGCGCAGCAATTTCATAAGAATGCAGGCGTGCAGCATGATGGTGAATCTGTGCCGTGATCATCAATTCATCGGCGCCTGTATATTCAATGAATGCCTGCATTTTTTCAGCAACAGTATCAGGCGCACCGATGGCAGAGCAAGATAGTACCTGTTCTAGCAAGGTATGTTCCTGCGGGCCGATGTTCTGCAAGAAATTGGGTACGGGCAAAGGCAATTTAGCCGGGCGGCCAATGCGCAAATTAATGAATGCCTGCTGAGCAGAACTGGCCAGATAATTAGCTTCATCATCCGTATCAGCCGCAAACACATTAAAGCCCAGCATGACATAAGGTTTAGCCAATTGCGCCGATGGGCGGAAGGTGGCACGGTAAATTTCTATTGCCTGCATCATTTGCTGGGGTGCGAAATGCGAGGCAAAGGCATACGGCAAGCCCATCGCTGCCGCCAGTTGCGCACCAAACAGGCTGGAACCCAGAATCCAGATGGGCACTTTCAAACCATGCCCGGGCACAGCACGTACCGCCTGCTGCGAATCATCGCTCAGGTAATCCATCAGTTCGGCCACATCCTGTGGGAACTCATCTGCATCGCTGGACAAGTTACGCCTCAAGGCGCGGGCAGTGCGCTGGTCTGAGCCTGGCGCGCGCCCCAGACCCAGGTCTATGCGGCCAGGGTAGAGTGATTCCAGTGTGCCAAATTGTTCAGCGATGACGAGCGGTGAATGATTCGGCAGCATAATGCCGCCAGCCCCCACGCGTATGCTTTTAGTGCCACCAGCAATATGGCCTATCAGTACAGATGTGGCAGCACTGGCAATGCCAGGCATGCCGTGGTGTTCTGCCAGCCAATAACGCTGGTAACCCCAGCTTTCACCATGCTGGGCCAGGCTGAGAGAATTGCGGAAAGATTGCGCAGCATCACTGCCTTCGGCAATCGGTGACAGATCGAGTATGGATAAGGGATAAGAAGACATAAGCCTGCAATTTCAAATTTGAAAAACCCATTATGGTTGAAATCGCGTTTTTCTGTTTGCAGGCCCAAATGCCGTGTTTGTTAAGCAGTTTTTTTCATGACAGTATCAAGCAATAGCCTGTCCAGTACCGAGAAATCCATATCTCCCGTGCTATTAGTCCGGACACCATCCAGCCTTTGCAATTGGCTTTCGATGAAGCTGTTGATGACAGGCATGGGGACTGATAATTCAGATTCCTTGGCGCGGCGCTTGATGACGAGTAATTCGGCGATGGATGCCAGCAAGTCCTTATTTTCTATGGTCGCATCGACCATATCCTGAAAGCGCATGGGCACAGGACCCAGGTCTTGCTCTATCCACAAACAAGCCAGCAAGGGGCGCAATACATACAGGTATTTTTTCAGCTTGACCATCTCACCTTGCAAGTGCTCGCGATAGTTTTTGCTGGCCATGTGCAGGTAATGGTAGTAAGCGCGCTCCGGCCTGTGCACTTCGCGTGACGCTGCCTGCAAGGCTTGCAGGAATACCGGATCAGCAGCATACACTACTGGTGAAGACAGCCACTCTATCAAGGTCGCATTGCCATTGCGCAGCAAGCCCAGAGCCTTGCGCACATCCCAGCCGCTGACATCATAGATTTCATTGACAGGCAATTCGATGACATCGCGACCAGGGAAGACAGTCAGATACCAATCGAGTTTGTTGGCATAGATAAAACGTACATCGTAATCACTGTCAGGCGAAGCAAAGCCCCAGCCACGGCTGCCTGATTCGCAGGCGAACAAGACTTTGACATCGTGCATCTGCTCTATGCGCTGTAAAGTCGCATTGATCTCTGCGCGTATGACAGGATCTATCGGATGTTCTTGCTCTTCCAGTGGCAGGGTAGTCGTGTTCATGATGATCTTTGATAATGGTTTTGCATAAAATGATACCTGTTTTCAGTCTGACAATTTGTAAGGAAATGCAATTCGTATTGTCGGCTCAGGATTTCAAGACTAGTCTGATTTTCCCGTGCCGTATGCCAAGAGTAAAACCATGCAACCACATTCCTTGCCAAAACTGCCTGCTTTTCCCCGTCAACATTGGCTGGAACACTGATATAACGGCTGTTTCTGTTGATCCTGCCTCTGACGACCTGGTTGCCAGCAAAGGATTAAGTACAGGTTTGCATCCTGACTTTGGCGCCGGCTTGTATGACGGCGCACCGATAGGCATCCCCTATGTTGTCGTCGCAGGCAGCCAACCCAAGGTCAAGTGGCAAATCAGGCTGAACCAGTGCCGATACCGCAGGCTAACCCATCTTCACCTGCCTGGTAAGTTATGAAGAAGCTGCCAGCAGTGGCATACGTCATGCCTTCTGTTTTACGGTCAGCCGCATACGCCGCGCCTATGTGCCACCAGCGGTACACTGGCATCATCGAAAACCATTAATACTATGCCACCCATGGGCATTTGCGTGAGCCTGAAAGTCAGTTACCAGCAAATTTTCTAATGAAAGCAAAGCCATTCTTCAAGCCATGAAAACCTATGGCATGCTAGTGGCCGACAATGGCTCCAACTGGTACATCAGCGGCGCACCCGATGCACGCTGGAATAACGATAAACTGGTGTCAGAACTGGGCAGTGTCAAAGGCAGCAGTTTTGAAGTGATCCGTATGGATGGGCTGGTGACACCTTAGTTATGCAAGCGGCTTCTTTGTAGCTTATTTGAGAAGTTCATGATGACGTGAGTACCGCCGCTTCCTTTAAGAATCTGGCTTTGACAGCGTCAGAGTCAGCTTCAAGAAAGAAGTTTTCAAAGCTGGCTTCATCAGCAAATGAATGACGCACTTGCGCCATTAATTCACCTAGCCGTTTTCCTGACAGGCCGGTAATTTCTGCCGCAAGCTCACCATTGAATTGCTGCTTCAATCGTTTCTTTCGGGCGTATTTTTGCAGCGCCTGTACATAAGCCAGCCTGAAATCAGGAAAGAGCATGAAAGTCGTTTCCAGAAAATTCTCTTTTTGTGCATCACGCGCAGCCGTGCCAGCTTCTGCCCAGGGATAGGCTGGCAATGTGATTTCTTTCTGCTCATCCAGCCACAACAAAAAGGCATTGTAAGTCGTCCGCTTGGCATCGCGTATCCTGGCCTTGTGATTGCGGTTATCCAGCAGGTAGATCTCGCGATTCACATAGGGTGAAGACACGACATAGCGAAATATATCTTGCAGGTTTCTGAATTGCCCATTCACGCGCATGTTCTCATACAGCAGGGCATCATAGCCCAGCAGCTTCAGTGCCTCACTAAAATCCGTGGTGATGCACAATTCAGCAATCAAATGACCTTTGTCATCCGGTGCACGCAATGGATACAGCAAGCCCAGATGTCCAAACTTGGCACCAAATTTATGCGCGATGCGGCCTATCAGATTACCAAAATCATTGTAGCCAAAATAGCGTGAAGCAAAATCAAATGAGCCAGATTCTGTCCTGATCAGGTCAAGCTGGAACACGCCTTCTGCTACCGCCAGGCCTATGCTGGTGACATCGCCATTCAAGACGATTTCGGTCGCCTGCAATGCTGTAGAAAATTGTGCTGCATCGTAGTCATCACCAGCTTCGATCAGGATATCGAGATCACCAAAGTCTGCCTTGTCAGCATAAGCGATGATTGCCTCGATACGGCGTTGTGGAAAATTCCGCTGCAATATAGCGACGGCTTCATGTTCCACTTCGCGATAGCGTGCAGCAGGCAAACGAACTGACTCAGCTTTTAATGCATTACCACCCATGATCTTCCTACCTGTCTCCGTGTTTCAGCAAATATGTGTTTGAAATCGCCTTGAACGACATGCTGCCATCCAGACGTTTGAAGACTACGCCTTCCCTAGCCGTAGCTGGGTTCAATGAACCGCCCTCAGCATAGTCAAGTACTTTGGCGACTTCACCGCCAAATCTTTCCAGCGTCATGTTTTCCAGCCAGGGTACTTCATTCACAGTAGCCCCCAGGGCGCGTAGTCCGGCCAGTACCTCCTGACGTTCTGTCCTGCCCAGATATCTACTGGCATCAATATCAAAAATATCGAACAGGTAAAAGTCCTGACCGCGCATCCTTTCAGGGTTACCCTGTATGCCTTCACCGATAATCTCACCTTGCATTGCAAGGTTGCGGCCATAGGCAAGCAGCGCAGTCAGTATTTGATTTTGCTTTGCCACGCGCCACAGGCTATTGGCTTCAGATTCCCTGATCCACCAGTTCCTGCCGCAAACACCTGATACGCCGGCATTGTGAAAGACCGTCATGCTGGAGCCATCGAGTTTGATGGTGACTTCAAATTCTTCCTGTGCCTGTTCAATCAGGATTTCAGTCAGATTTTGTATACGTTCCTGATCAGTTTTGCGTATGTATTCCGGGAAAGCGCCTTCCACTTCACCAGACAGTGAAGCAGGAATGACTGGCTCCCATTTTTCTATGCCCAGCATTTCACTGAAATCCATATCTTTGGCATTGCTGTGTTCAGTCAGTTCCGGGAAACTTTTCAGCGGCAGTATCATGCCCTGTGAAACCTGACCACGCAGTTTAATGGTGCGCAGCCTTATTCCGGTTTTTTCATTCCAGATGATTTTGTTTTTTTCAAGAAAAGCAAAGCGTGCATCGCTCAAAGGCAAAAAGGAATCGATCTCAAAATAGACACAGGCATCGCCAACCTGGAATTCATTTTTCTTGACGACTACAGACCAGCCATCCATGCTGGCGCATTCTATGGCATCTGCATCAGGGATAGGCCTGATGCTGCTGACGGTTCTGATAGTGACTAATTTTCTCATGGGGATTCCTTTTTATTTTTATGTATTTTTGAATGACGGCAATTGTAAGCGAATGGAATTAAGTGGGGGATGAAAACTGGAAATAGTGGTCGAGATTGCTGGATTTGAACCAGCGACCGCTCGCATATGAAGCGAATGCTCTGCCAACTGAGCTAAATCTCGCATGGTCAAGGGATGGGGAAATGACCGCCACGAATCGGCAAGGCCGAAACGGGTCTGTGTGTGGCGATCAAAAATGGTGCGTCAGGTGGGACAAGTGGACTGAAACAGTGAAAGCGAAAGTGAAGGACGTGCGCCCGGCAGGCACTTAGCTTTTCACTGTTGCAGTCCACTATACACGCAACAGTCGGTGTAGAAGACCGGGGCTCTATCCTTTGAGCTACTGACACGAATTGATGTGGATGAAGCGGTGAGATTCGAACTCACGGACCCTTGCGAGCCTACTGTTTTCAAGACAGTTGCATTACCACTCTGCCACGCTTCCATGACTGGTGCCGGCTGCAGGACTCGAACCCGCGACCCACTGATTACAAATCAGTTGCTCTACCAAACTGAGCTAAGCCGGCAAAAAAACTGGCGCCCCATAGCGGAATCGAACCGCTGGCAACCCGCTAGACAGGCGGGGACTCTACCATTGAGTTAATGAGGCAAAAAACTGGCGGAAGATGTGCGACTCGAACGCACATAGGCTCGTGAAAACCCGCCGGGTTAGCAACCCGGTGCAATACCATTATGCGAATCTTCCTTTTAAAAAATACCGCGCACGTGTGTGTACACATCCCACTGGTGAGGTAGTGAGGATCACATGATCACACGGTAAAACTGGACCCGCCTGCAGGGGTCGAACCTGCGGCCTCAACATTCGTATTGTTGCGCTCTTCCAACTGAGCTAAGGCGAGAGAAAATTATGGCATCCCAGGCAGGACTTGAACCTGCAACCTTCGGTTTTGGAGACCGCGACTCTGCCAATTGAGCTACTGAGATAACGGTTATGCATTTCATTCTGATGAAATGCATAAAAAAACTGGTACTTGCAGATGGAATTGAACCACCAGCCTCTGCCTTATCAAGGCAACGCTCTGACCAATTGAGCTATGCAAGTAAAGATAAAATGGTGCCCCTTGCTGGTTTCGAACCAGCGACCCACCGGTTATGAGCCGGTTGCTCTCCCACTGAGCTAAAGGGACAAAATGGCTCCTCGACCTGGATTCGAACCAGGGACATGCGCATTAACAGTACGCCGCTCTGCCGACTGAGCTATCGGGGAATTCTTAAAAATATCGGTTAAAACGACTGCGCTTTAATCGGTATTCTTACTGGTCGGGATAGAGAGAATTGAACTCTCGCCGTTCGGTTAAAAGCCGAATGCTCTACCTTTGAGCTACATCCCGCGTGATGGTGAAGTGTGGCATCTGACGATGCCTGGTCTTTCGCTTCATGATTTACTCCTGTGATGAAAATGAGAAAATGGTGGAGGTGGCCGGAATCGAACCGACGACATACTGCATGCAAAGCAGGCGCTCTCCCAACTGAGCTACACCCCCGTAATAGGTGAAAAGATTGCGTATGGACTGAAAATGCCACGCTATTTACTGCGAACAAAATGGTGCGTCCCCGTGGTAACGATCCACGCTCTCCGATTTTTCAAAACGGCGCTTTCACCTGGTTAGCTTGAGACACAAAATGGTGGATGGTGATGGAATTGAACCACCTATGTCTGGCATGCTTGCGGGTTACAGCCGCACCCCTTACCGTTCGGGCAACCATCCGTAAAACTGTTGATACTGGAGTCTCTGAGCGGAATCGAACCGCCATTAGCTGATAGAAAGTCAGCTGTCCTAACCTAAGTGAACTGTCACAGTGAAAAGCAGAAGTGTCTGCCATGTGCGCGCCGACCATGGCGGCGTTGCAAATACTCGCGATAGCACCGCTATCGCTGTGTTTTGCGCCTTGCCCTGGTTCGCCGGGCACATGTCCTTCACTTCCGCTTTCACTGTGACAGTCCACTGGACGACAAAGACATCATGAAAAAAACCTCGGCAAGAGTAAGTACTTGTAAAGTCACTTTCATGATGGAGCGGGAGAAGAGAATTGAACTCTTACCGTAAGCTTGGAAGGCTTCAGCTCTACCTTTGAGCTACACCCGCATATAAACGTGTTTCATCTTCAATGATGAAACGAGTTTTTGTATTCAGCCTTACCCCAAAAGCAGATGTTTTTGCCCTTGGGATAAAACTGTTGAACTTCCCAAATTGTTAAAGAGCTTCCATGATCCGGTGTTGTCCGGTCACGACCGCGTTGGCGGGTTTAACTGCTGTGGTTTGCCTTGTTGTGCTGCAAGCAAACCAAAAATCTAAAATAGAAAAGACGCCAAAAAGTTAAAAAGCCCGGAGCTTTTCAGGGCATCCGGGCTTTTCAGCGCTAGGGTCTTGGTGGCTTTATCTGCCGCCTGTGACCTTTAGGGTTTCCCCTCGAATGCTTGTGTTGCTAAACCATGTGGCCGCAAAATTAATTGGGCTGACATCATTGAACATCTCACTATCTGTATCTTTAGTTGTGCTTGTATCCGTGCGATACGAGGCTTCATAGGTATTCCACGTGCCGCCTGCTGCACTGCCAACTTTGGCAACCGACGCCAAAGCCCGCGCTGTCTTGCGCAAGTTTTGTATCAATTGTTGTGTCAAAGTTGTTTTCACGATCATTCCTAAATAGTGTGGTGTTGCTTGGTTGATGTACGTATCTTGCCACAGCTTTTTTATAAAAACAAGCATGGCGTGACGAAATTATTCAAATTTGTGATGTTTTTTTGCGACGCATGCAAATGTAGAGCTTATTGTTCTGTTTGCTCAGCAACCCTTGCTGACCCAGGCTGCACTATGAAAATCGAGCTCAAATCTCATCCTATTTATATCACCAGCCATCAATTGATATCGTGATTTTGATGTGCTCGATTGCCGCAAAAAAGTCGTGAGCAGATTTTTCGGCATCTTATTTATAGACACGGTCTGCCTGACGGCCGGATTGGTATAACTCATCCAAAACAATAGAATGTAGTCTAATTACTTAATTGGCATTGTTGTGTGTTAGTAACCGTGAATAGGCCTCATTTCCTTGAATAATAATTATGAATTAATGAAAAATCTAAGCTCCCTGTGCTGCACAACAGCATGAATATATTTATATTTTAATAGCATTTGTATTAAAACTACAGCACAATTTTTAAGCTTATCAAAAACTTATGTAGCAAATCATGAGCGATAAGGGCTGGTAAGCCTTGCAGGCATGGTGGATTTTCCACCCTGGCTTGCCATCAATGGTGCCGTCAGGCAAGACGGGCGGTGAGTTTGGGGCTGTTGAGGCAAGGCATGAATCGAGCTGCATGAAATTGGGGGCAATTCAAATCTTCAGGATTAGAGTTTGCCAAGGCAAATAGTGAGGGGACAATATGAATCAAAATACAAGCACAAAAAGTATCAAAGGCGGTATCAGGGGCGCATTACAAAGAGCATTTCTTTGTAGTGTGGCTGGCATGACGATGGTGGCGGCGAGTACGCCTGCACTGGCCTTTAATCCGCGTGACACGTCGGTGCAGATGTTTCACTGGAAGTGGACCGATATCGCAAAAGAATGTACCAATTTCCTTGGTCCGCAAGGCTATGGTGGCGTGCAGATATCACCACCCAGTTCAGCCAATCGTGGCAGTAACTGGTGGGATATCTACCAGCCTGTCGATTACACCAATCTGACCAGCAAGATGGGCACAGGTGTTGAACTGCAAGCCATGATCAATACCTGCCACGCAGCCGGTGTGCGTGTGTATGCGGATATCGTCGTCAATCACCTGGCAGCGGGCAGTGGTACTTCTACCGCAGGTGCAAACTGGGTGGCGGGCAGCAGTTACCCGCGTTTCAGTGCCGCTGATTTTCATCCGGCCTGCGATATCCAGGGCAGTGATTACAGCAATAACCGCAATGCCGTCACCCAGTGCCGACTGGTAGGCCTGCCTGATCTGGATACGGGGGCCAGCTATGTGCAGGGCCAGATCAGGAATTATTTGACCAGCCTGATAGGCATGGGCATAGATGGCTTCCGCTTTGATGCAGCCAAACATATACGCCAGAGTGATTTGCAAACCATCGTGAATGGCGTGACACATACCACCACTTCTGGCGAGCCTTTATGGATCACCCAGGAAATCATTACTGATGGCACGGTAGATCGCAATTCTTACCTGAGTATAGGCACCATCAATGAATTCAAGTATCCAACGGCGATGAAAGAAACTTTCCGCAACCTGAATGGCGCCAGCATTTCACAAATACGCAGCATCATGGGCACGCCTGGCAACTGGGGCGGAACCTGGGGCTTCTTTACTGACAGCAGCAAGGCCACCGTGTTTGTGAATAACTGGGATACAGAGCGCAATGGCGATTCCATGAATGCCAGCAACCGCAGTGGTGCCGCCAATGACACGCAAGGCAGCAAACGCTATGACCTGGCGAATATCTTCATGCTGGCCTGGCCTTATGGTGAGGCGCAAGTGCATTCCGGTTTTATCTTCACGGACACCAATGCCGACGCACCAGCCGCCAGCCCCTTTGATGCGAATGGCAATCCACTGATCAACCAGCAATGGGATTTCATCCATCGCTGGGCTGACATCGCCAATATGGTGGCTTTTCGTGCGGTGACATCGGGCCAGGGTGTCGACAACTTTATTAGCGGTAGCGCTAATCAGATTGCCTTTAACCGTGGCAGCAAAGGCTTTGTCGCCATCAATAATGAGTTCAGCGCATGGAGCCAGAGCTTCCAGACCTTGCTGCCTGCGGGCACTTACTGCAATGTCGTGCATGGTCTGGCCAATGCGGGCAAGACTGCTTGTGCGGCCGATTCGGTGGTGGTCGCTGCAAACGGCATGGCGACTCTCAGCATACCCGCGAATGGCGGCAGCACCGTACCCGCAGTGGCTTTGCACATCAACCAGAAACTCGGTGGCCCATCGAATGACACTACCGCACCATCTGTTCCGGGCGGGTTGACAGCAAATGCTGCCAGCAGTAGCAGCATCAACCTGAGCTGGAGTGCAGCAACAGACAATGCTGGTGGCAGCGGCATGAAGGGCTACAACATTGCACGCAATGGTGGCAGCCCAGTATTCAGCACCAGTACCAGTTTTGTTGACAGCGGCTTGTCACCATCCACCACGTATAGCTATATCGTTGCGGCAGTCGATAATGCCAATAATGTGTCAGCCAACAGCATTGCGGCCAGTGCGAAAACGCTGGCAGGTGCTTGTCAGGTACAGGTGAATTTCCAAGTGACCAATAACATGACCGTGGTGGGGCAAGATGTGTATCTCACCGGCAGCGGGGCAGAACTGGGTAACTGGAATACTGCAACGGCCACCAAATTGTCAGGTAGCCTATGGCCTCTGTGGACGGTGTCGCGCAATCTGAATGCCAGCACCACTTATGAATACAAGTACATTACCCAGGGCATTAAACCCCTGGCTTGGGAAGTGGGGGCAAATCGTGTGATTAATGTACCTGCCTGTGGCAGTGCACCGGTATCCATACCGGCCAGCACTTTTCGTCAGTAAGCTATTTCAGATAGCAATATCGTCCGGCAGGACAGAACATAGACCAAGGTGAATGTGAGGATCAATGACAAATTTTTGTCATTGATCCTTATATTTTTGCAATGCGTCTATCTGCTTTTGCAGGGATTGGTCAACGGTGAATGCCGGATAGATAACACGGAATTTGCGCCACTCGTCCAGCGCCTCCTTGTTACGGTGGTTCTTCAAGAGTTGCTCGATTTTCTGCAACCAGTCATAGGCGCCAGGATGCGGTTCCGGTGCCAGGGCTGCGGACAGCGGTGGCGCAGCTGCCACAGGCGGTGCTGCCATGACAATGCGTGGTGCTGGCTGTGCGGCAGGGAATGGTGCTGCCGCAGGCATGTCAGCTTTTTTATCTGTCGATGCTGTTTCACTGGATTTTGCCAGCATGCCTGCGGCCTCTGCTTTGGCATGGCTGGCATTCGCAGTGAGTGCCCGCATTTTTGCATTACTGGCGTAGTGGTTTTCTGCGGCTTCTTTTTCTTCAGCGCCCGCGACATTGCTGTTTGTTTGCAAAGGGGCGGCTGAAGACACTTCTTGTCTGCGTATCGCTGAGCCTGTGATCGTCACCTTCGTGGGTTCCGGTGCTGCCGCCAATATGGTTGGCGGCGGTGGCGTTGGCTCGGCCTGTCGTTCAGCCAGTTTGTATTCACTGCGTGGATTGGCGACGCTGGCACGTTTGGAGTCGTCGGCTTTCCTGCTTTCTTTGGTCTTACTGGTTTCCATAGCTGGCGGCATAGCATTGTCCATGCTCGCCGCTGCCGGCGGTGAAAGCTCGGTGGCGACCTTAGCCTGCTTCGCCAAATCTGCCTGAGCTAGTTGCGGTAATGCTGAATTGATCTTTTCTTGTGGCACATGCGCATTTGGAGCAGCCACAGTCACAGGGTCTGTCGGGAAAGTTTCCTGGTTCTGCTGCATGACCACGGGTATGGCAAACAGTACGCTGGCAGCCAGACTCAGTGGCAGCTTCCAGCGCCATAAAAATGATGGCGGATTGCCGCTGCCTTCAGGGCCGATGACATCATTGGCTGCTGGCGACGCGATTTCTGACTTAGTCGTTGTTACTAATGCGGCTGCAAGAGCACGTTCGGCCTGCGCGATGATAGCCGCATCCAGCTCTGCCGTCGGTTGTGCTTGCTGCAAATCTTGCAGCAGGCTGGCGAGTTCGCCCTTACCTTGCAGGAAATCCTCAAATTCAGCTTCGTGCATGTCGTCGTTCCTGGATGTCATGCTGGCTCCCCTTGTGTCTGGGTATGCAATTCGGCACGCAATTTTTGCATGGCATAACGTAATCTGCTTTTGACGGTCTCCGTTGATACGGCGGTAATGGTGGCAATTTCTTCCAGACTCAGGCCATTGAATTGCTGCAAGACCAGCGCTTCTTTCTGTTCGCTGGGCAGGTTCCTGATGGCTTCATGCAGACGCTCGGTCTGCTGTTTTTTTTCCAGCCGGGTTTCTGGTGACCTGGTCAGCGGTGTCGATTCTTGCGTGCTTTCCAGTGTATGTTCATATTGATCCGGGTCACTGTCGAGCAGGCTTTCCCTCTGACGCAATATGTCGATCAGGCGGTTGCGGGCAATCTGGTACAAGTAGGTCTTGAAGCTGGCAAGCGCGGTGTATTGCGACCTGGCCGCATGCAGTGCAGCCCAGCTGTCCTGCACAATCTCATCCACCCATTCCTGACGCGGTGAACGCCAGTCTATAAAGCGATACAAACCCAGGCGATGGCGCTGGTACAACTCTTTGAAGGCGAGCAGGTCGCCATCGCAATAGAGCAGCATCAAGGCCTCGTCTGTCTGGGGTTCGGTCATCATGGCTGCTAGTTTAACGGAAAATTCCGTCTCACCAGCATAATTTCCATGTGCCGTTAAGGTGAAACTGTAGCGCAAGCAAGCAGCTTTCAGCGTTTTTCTGGCAATCATTAACTTGCCAGAAAAACGCCAAGGCCGGGCTTTACCTTGTATTAGGGCGCGATGCGTATTGCCAGCGGAGTTGTCCACGTCTTGTCAGTATCGTTATAGTACAGATAGGCAGAAGAGGCAGGCCCGGTATAACTGCCCGGCACCGTCGCCACAAGGTCCACCGCCAGTTTTTTCACTTCGCCTGGCTTCATGTCACGGAAATACAGTATCACTTCACGGGCTCGGGTTTCATAGAAATCGATCTGGCCTTTTTCACGCATTTCTTTCAACTGCCAGTTCTGGAAAGTCAGGCCACCGGGTAAGCCCAGACGTACCAGACTCATGGGCTGGCCGATTTGCGTCTTGTTGCTGATTACTGCATCCAGCCTGACAGTTTCACCCATTTTCAGATCCGCTTTCGCCAGCCTGGTGTTCAGGTTGATGACGGCAGTATTGGATGAAGCCGGTTCGTTACTACGGTATTCAATTGCCATGGAGTAGGGCAGGGCAGATCCATTGCCAGTTTTGAGGGTGATGCTATGTTTGCCAGGTGTCAGCAGGTTCTCAAAACCATTGAACAACAAGGGCTCACGTTTGCCTGCCTCATAGCTTTTCTCGCTGACCACGACACCATCAACAAGCAAGCTGACTTTACCTGCAGTGGGTGCAACTTTGGTCGCCTCATCAAAGGCGATCATTGCCTTCAGGGCCAGCACAGTGGCCTGTGTTGCACCCCATTGACCATAGCCGCTGCGGTTTGCCTGTAACCAGGTGATGCCTTTGCGAGCCTGTTCAAGGTGGCCATCTGCTTTCAACATGGCCAGCACCGCCAGCGAGGTGGTTTCAATATGCAGATTGCTGCCGCCACTGCGGGTGATGGAGTGATTCGCGTTAGTCCACGAACCATTGGCATTTTGCATGCCCGCCAGTTTATCGACTGCGGCACGCCGGGCTTTTTCTGAGACCGCCGTTTTTGCAGAAGGTGCCAACATGGTGCCGCTTGCCAATGCCAGTTGATAGGCGTCTTGCGTGGTTTCTGCCAGCTTGACGGATTTGTCTATTTCCTTGTCCAGCCCGCTTTCACCAGCGCTGACCAAGGCCCAGGTAATATAGGCATCAGTCACTTCTGGTGCTGCACGGCCAAAACTGTCGAGCGCCTTGGCATCACGTTGGTAACCACCATTGCCATCACGTCTGGTTTTAAGCCAGCTTGCAGTACGCGTCAGCATGGCGCTGTCGACAGAGCCGTAGATATTTTTCATATCGGCAAATTCCAGCAAGCCATAGGCAGTCAGTGCTTCATGGCCGGGGTCTCCACCAAACCATTCGTAACCTTTTTTCGGTGATTCAAAACCAGCCAGTTTTTTGTAGCCGCTATCGAGCAATTTGTTGGTGCGTTCCAGCAAGGCGCTGTCTGCAACATCATGTTGCTTGAGGTATTGCATGATCATCACGTTAGGGTAATTGGTTGATGAGGTTTGCTCAAAACAGCCAGAGGGTTCGCGCAACATGCCTTCCAGGCCAGATACCATGGTAGCGAGTGGCGAGGTATATACCTTGATGAATGTCTGTACGCTGCCCTTGTTGGCTTTGCTGAGATCGATGTCATGCGTGACCTGTCCCTTGATTTGTCCTGACTTCTCCAGCAATTGCGGAAAGCCAGGGGCGACCACTGGTATGCTGCGCAAGACTTCATCTTTCAAACCCGATGCAGTCGCTGACAACTGCACCTGAGACAAACCCTGTGTGCCCGTGACTTCAAGCGGGATGAACATGCTCTTGCGCTGGCCAGCAGCGATAGCACCCACTTTGTTATTACTGTCACTGGCTTTCAGGAGTTTGCCAAAATTGCTGTTGAGCGTGACATTGACAGCCTGTTCGCTTTCATTGCTCAAGGTGACAGGAATCAGCGGCTTGTCACCTGCCGATATCTCCAGTGGCAGCTTGGCTGACAAAGAAAATGGCAAGGAAGATTTCAGCACGTTTTCACTATGCCCGGCCTGCCCGCCACCGACACCTTCCGCGGTGACGCGGAAGGAAGTGACCGCATCCGACAAGGCCAGCTTCAAAGTGGCCTTGCCATTTTTGTCGGTTTTTACTGACGGCGCCCAAAGCACGGTGTCGCGGTAGTCATCACGCGGGCCTGCATAGTCAGGCGTATATGCCGGAACCGGGAACACCCGTACTGCTGCCAAGGCTGCTGCTATCTCTGCTGGTGGCAGCGCTAATTTCGCTTCTGCCCGGGCAAAGTCTTTGTCAGCCTTGGGTGTTTCTGGAAAATATCTTGCTTCCATCTCTGCAGGTGGAGCGGCCACGATACGGCCTGCTGCAAATCCTTCTTTCATTTTTGCCATTGCAGGTTTTTGCGGTGCTGCTGGTGCTTCAGCGGCCGCCAGTTTTTTTAGCTCTGGTGCTGCTGCAACTACGGGAGCAGGCGCAGGCACGGGGGCTGCCATTGGTGCCGCCATTGGTGCCGGAACCGCTGCAGCTTTCATCAAAGGCGCAATATAGACAGGCGCTGCCGCATTCATCTCTTGCCGTCTGATATGGTTGCCGGTGACGGTGACCTTCTGTACCGGTGCGAGCACCTGCACCCAGTCAAAGCGTCTGTAGCCACGCGTGCCCATCAGCATATCCAGTGCCAGGGCGCTTTTGTCCTCACCCAGGTCGGTATAAAAATTGGGTTCTTCTATCTTGCCGGGCAATTCACTTTCCAGCATAAGACGCGACAGCATATTAGCACTCTTGTCATCGGCAAACGAGAGTACAGTGTCATCGACAACAGACAGCGCCAGTTCTGCTGGCACAGCTTTGCCGCTGGCATCTCTGGTGCTGATGCTCAGGGCGACTTCGCCGCGCGGCACATAGGTCTTCTTGTCTTGTTCTACCTTGATCTCAAGCCGGTTGCGGCGATTGCGGAACACCAGACGCTCTGCCAGCGGGTCCAGGTTCTGGCTAAACAGCGTTACACGGGCGATGCCTGCAGTTGAAGTCGTGACAGGGTCTTTGGCTTGCAAATACATGACTGCCGGTTTGGCTGGGCCAGCCTCCATAGTGCCTGCATCAAATAATTTATCGCGCACGGTGGCAGCCACCACGATTTTTTGCGTGGTGCTGCATTGCACGGCAACACGCAAGGCTTTTTCCTGCCCATCCAGATCATCATAGCTGCGCATGACACAGCCTGTTTCTTCTGCCAGCGGCAAAGCATAGTGCTCAGTGACGCTGCTGGGTTTGCTGACTTCTGCGTGATAACTGCGACCTGTCGCCGGGGTGAATACCAAGCGGCCCAGACCATTTTTATAGGTACTGAATTTGGCAACGGTGTTACCCAGGTCATCAACCAGTTTGCCCTCGGCATCTGCTGGTTTCCCTAATCTGGTTTTGGCTTCAAAATAGAGACGTGCAGGCAGACCCGCAACCATCTTGCCACCTTCAGGGAAGAAAGACAGCGCCAGCTTGTTTTGCAGGATGGGGATGGATTTTGAAATTGATTCAGTGACGCCGCCATCTTCCACCAGTATCGTCAACAAACCGTCACCAGTGCTGATGTTTTTCGGCAAATCAAATTTCACTAACGCCTCACCAGTGGCATCTGTGGTGACATTCACACGCGGCAATTCCACGCCATCGACAGTAGCCACTGCGACCAGGCGCTTGCCAGATAGTATCTCGCCTGTGGGGCGTTTGACGGCAATCGTGGCGCTGACCTGTTCACCTGCACCATAGGATTTTTTCACAAATTCCAGAGTTTTCTTTATGCGTGGCGCTTCAAAGGCAGACACGATGACGGCACGTTCCAATGTTTTTCCATCGCTGCTTGTTATACGTATCTTGTATTCACCACCTTGCGCCTCAGGGGGCAATTCAAAATCATTGGCTGCGCCGCCCGCCTCGACACGCAAGCGCTTCTTGATCACACTCGCGCCCTTGGGGGAGATCAGTTCCGCCGTTGACTCATTAATCGCTGAACCCGCCAAATTACGGGCTTTCAAGTCCCAGCTTTTAAACCAGATCGTTTCACCGGGTTTATAGAGTGGCTTATCGACCTGTATGTAGAGATTGCGACTCTCATGCGTGTCAAAGTAGCTATTGATCAATGCTGGCAATTCTTCTGCGCGCACTTGCTTGATTCTGGCTGATGCCGCCGGAGCAGGTTCAGCCGCAACTGGGCCCAGCACTGGTTTTTGCCCATCCTGAGATGCGATAGTATTATTCTTCTTGTTGCCAGCTTGCTTGGAAGATGTTGCATCCGACTGCGGGCTTACCATCACATCACCCGTGGCAGCGACGGTCTCTGCGACATCGCCAAACTGGCAGCCGCCCAACATCATCAGCAGCAAGGGGCACAAAATAGGTGCTTTAAAGTAGTGGCCAGATTTTTTCATTATTGATAATTTCCTGTATTTTTAGTGTGAACGAGGGCCTGGGGAACCCCCATAGAGGTGCTGCATGACATCAGGTATTTGTCGTGCGCTACATTTGCCGCGCTTTAATTCGGGTCAGGTACGAAACCACCGGGGAAGGGATTGGCATCCTGATGGCGGCCACGCGGGATAATGCCGCGTGCGACCAGATGGGCATAGGTGTCATACTGGATACTGATGATTTCTTCAGGCTGCGGGCTGGCACGGCGAAAATCGGTATTTTTGACGCTGCTGTCTATGCGTTCGCCATGGCCTGTACCTATCCTGGCATCCATGGATTTTTCTGCCAGATCAGACTTGCTCTTTGCCAGATTGCCCATCGTTTCAGCAGAAGGTGAGTTGGAGGCTACAGGTGCCGGGGCCGCAGCTTCGGCCCGGCGTGAATACAAGGGTTCTACAGGCACAGGCTCCTTATATTCCCTGAACAGGGCAACGCCAATGACACCAACATTGTCTGGCCTGCCCGTGCGTGCCGCATACGAATCAGGCAACTGGGTGAAATAGAACGCTGCCACTTCATCCATGCTTTTGCGCCAACCCTTGACCTCTACTGGTTGCCTTCCTGCCAGCACATAGCCCGATTGCTGGGGCGATGCTGTGGCACCCGTCAGGACGTTGACACCATCGACAGACAAGACCGACAAAATACGCCCACCCGTCTTGTTGGTGATTTCTACCGCATAACGCTCACCAGGCTTGCCTGCCACATAACTATTACCCTGATGACGCCATATAGGCAGCCTTTCCCCCGTGCTTTGACTGATGATGCTGACGCCAGCAAGCTGCCCCGCATTGGCCATCGTACTCATCGTGGCCATAGTTACCATTACCAGAGCAGTCAGTAAAGTTTTCCATTTGTTCATTTTCTTCTCCATAAAAACGAGGGTGATACTCATTAAACGGAGCAGCAAAACAAAAGGGGTTAAGATTTTTTAAAAATAATTGAATAGATTGCGGTGTAAGCGTCATCTAGTCTCACATTTTCAATTTTTAAGGATAATATCAAGCTATCGCGGTATAGCAACCAGCCGCAGCTTACATTTGAGGAATACCCATGAACACAGAAAACACCAGCGAGTCGGCCATCCCGGCAGCAGATACACAATTCCTGGACGCAGTTGAAGTGCGCGTACTGGGCGTGCTGGCAGAAAAAGAAGCCGCCACCCCTGACAATTACCCCCTGTCACTCAATACTCTGGTGAATGCCTGCAACCAGCTCACCAGCCGTGACCCCGTCATGTCCGTCACCGAGTCCGAAGTGCTGGAAGCCATAGACAGGCTGGCTGCCAAAAAGCTGGTGAATGCCATCCACCAGGCCGGTGCCCGCGTTGCCAAGTATGAACACCGCATGCGCATCAAATGGATGCTCGACCAGCCCAAGGTGGCTGTGCTGACCATACTCATGCTGCGCGGCTTCCAGACCGCAGGCGAAATCCGCGCCCGCGTCGGCCGCCTGCATGAATTTGCCAGCGTCGCCGATGTAGAAAAATGCCTCGACTACCTGATGGACAAATATCCACCTCTTGTCGCCCGCCTGAACCTGACACCAGGTACCAAAGAGCCACGCTATGCACATCTGTTGTCTTGCGATGAAGCCAGCCTGGACCAGGCAGAAGCCAGCAGTCCTGGCAGCACTGGTGGTTCAAAAAATGACAGGGTCAGCCTGCTCGAAGCAGAAGTTGCCCAACTCAAACAGCAGGTTAGTGACTTGAGTGCCCAGTTTGCAGAATTCAAGAAGCAGTTTGAATAGAAGTTTCGGGTATGTTTCTTGAAACTATTGAGGCAGCATGATTTCAAAACAATATGTCAGCCGCGTCAGCTTGCGCAGGGATATCGTCGAGTCTTTTGAGCGTTACCCGTTTTCATTACCGGCTATAAAAAACTTCGAGTATGTGGATCTGCATCCCAAGATCACCTATTTTGTTGGTGAAAATGGCTCAGGTAAATCGACCTTGCTGGAAGCGATTGCTGTTTCCCTGGGCTTCAATGCCGAGGGCGGAACCAAGAACTTCAGCTTTGGCACGCGGCGTTCGCATTCTGTGCTGGATGAATATTTGCGCATAGCCAAGGGTGTGCGCAAGCCGCGTGATGGTTTCTTTTTGCGTGCCGAGAGTTTCTTCAATGTGGCGACTGAAATTGAAAAACTGGATGAAGGACCAGGTGGTCCGCCGATTATCAATTCCTATGGCGGCATCTCATTGCACGAGCAATCGCACGGCGAATCCTTTCTGAAACTGATGACAGAACGCTTTGGCGGCCAGGGTCTGTATATACTCGATGAACCTGAGGCCGCCTTGTCACCACAAAGGCAACTCGCAGTATTGTCACGTATCCATGACCTGGTCGAGGAGAATTCCCAATTCATCATCGCCACCCATTCACCCATACTTATGGCTTATCCCGATGCATGCATCTACCAATGCGGCAAGGAAGGCATTGCAGAAATTGCATATGAAGACACCGAGCACTACAAGGTGACGAGGGATTTTCTGGCAAATCCCAAGCGCATGATGGATATGTTGATGGAGCGTTGAGCTTTGGATTGCAGTGGATCTTTGAAAGACCAAAAAACTCAAGGAGGGGGCACAGAGAATGCGTCGTGTCCCTCTGTGTTGAGAGGTCTTGATCCTGATTATTTTTGATTGAGCATTGCAATCACGACGACTACTGCGATTGCCAGTAACACCGCCCCCGCAATTTTCCATGCAGAGTAAGGACGTTCACCCTGCACTTCACCAGTCTGGCCGTTTACCAGGAAGCGGTACACCTTGTCGCTGTATTTGTATGACGACAGCCAGATAGGCAGCAGGATATGCTTGAAACTGATATTTGAATAGCGTGGTTGCATGGCGCTGATGCGCTGGTGGTCACCACCGATATCGCGGCAGATGGCATCGCGGATCACGCTTTCCATCTGGTTGCGCGCATCCACAAAGCCGGGTTCCAGGCCGACCTGGTAAGCCTCTACTGTGAAGCCGGACACATAGTCATCGCGATAACCCTGCAGCTTTTCCAGACGCCAGGGCGCCAGGTTTGCTGCATATGAAGCCGGCAAGGTTTTTGAACCGATGACCAGCACATCATCAAAGGCCACCTGCACCGCACCTGCCGCCGGATACCAGTTGGTTCTGGTCACTTGCCGAGTTTTGGTTTCGCCATTTTCGGTATAGGTTTCTGTCACCGTGTAGTCAACACCGCGCTGGCCCTGATAGGCGGTATAACTGTCGGCATCATATGTCCAATAAGGGGTGTAGATACCCTTGAGGCCGCGCTCAGCCCGGTAAGCCTTTTTCAGCGCATTGGGGGCAAACCACAAACCTTTGACCCAGTCGGCAAATTTGCCACGCGCTTCAGATTCCTTGATATCAAACGGTGCAATCGCCTTGGGCCTGATCTTGCGTGCAGCATAAGCATTAGTCGCAATCAAGGGTACGGCACAAAACGGGCAACGGTCAGACACCAGGTTGGCCGCCAGTTGCGATTCCGCCCCACAGCCCGTGCACTTTACGTTCTGGCTGGCGATGGTGGGTTCATTGCCTGCCTGGTTTGCCAGATAAGCCTGATAGTCCAGCTCTTCTACCGCCGCAATGGTGGCTTCCTGGTCTTCCGGTATATCATTCTTGGAACCGCAGTAGGGACATTGCAAGGCATGCTGGCCAGGCGCGTATTCCAGCTTGGCACCGCAAGATTTACAGGGATAATTTTTCGTCGTCACAGGTGAGGGTTCCAGAACAAAACACAGGGCGCCACCACCAGCAGGGGCGACGCCATATCAGATGAAGGATGGATTGCAGTCGTTCGTTAAGGCAGCGGTGGCGGCATGGTCGCAAACAAGGCAGCCAGGTCAGCCTGGTCACCCGCCTTGCCCCAGGCAGCCATGCCCTGACGCCACACCAGGCTGTCACGCGTCAGGCTGCCATTGCCCGCTTGCGATTGCAGCACATGCATATCGAAGGGCCCTGTCTGCGCGCCATTCAGTGCGACAAAGTATTGCACTGCCGTTGGTAAAGGTGGCGGCATGCCAGCACCTGCAGCCGGGGCAGCGGCTGGTTGCGGGTTATTACCAAACAGCGTACCCATGCTCTGGCTCAGCATACCACCCACACCCACGCCCATCATGGTGCCTGCTGCGCCGGGGTTTTGGGCCGCATCACGCAAGGCTTGCGCACCCTGATACTGGGCAAACTGGTTCATATTGCCTATCACGCGCATGGCACCTTGCTGGTCTATGGCTTTTTCCACCTCTTCCGGCAAGCCTATGTCCTGCACCTGCACTTCGCAGAGTTCCAGACCATATTGCACAAAGTCAGCCGCAATTTTTTCCTGTATGCGCCTGCCCACTTCGGTGACCTTGGCTTCCAGGTCGATGATGGGCACGCCAATTTCAGGCATCACTTCCTTGATGCGCGTGCCGATCTTGCCGCGCAGGTTTTCTTCTATATCCGCTGTCGTAAAGTCAGCCTTGGTGCCCACCAGCTCCACCAGCATGGCCTTGGCATCGACTATGCGTATGCCATAAATACCAAAGGCCGTCACACGCACCACGCCAAATTCTGGGTCGCGCATGGTGGCAGGGCCAGCCGTGCCCCATTTCATATTAGTGAAACGGGTCGTCTTGAAGAAATACACTTCCGCCTTGAAAGGGCTGTTGAAGCCATACTTCCAACCCTTGAGCGTACTCAGCAAAGGCATGTTGGCCGTCGACAATTCATACATGCCGGGCGTGAACACATCCGCCACCTGGCCCTTGCCCATCTGGCCTTCATTGACCATCACCGCAATCTGTCCCTCGCGCACCGTCAGCTTGGCACCCATCTTGATTTCATTCTGATAGCGCTCAAAACGATGCACCATGACATCGGGACTGTCATCCAGCCATTCGACAATATCGATAAATTCATTGCTGAGCTTATTCCACAGACCCATAGTGTTCTCCAAAAAACAAAATTCTTGCAGGATGCTGGCAGGCAATTCTATTGATAGCGGCCAACAGCTATTCGGCGAATATGCGTGGATCACCAAAATCCACCAGCGCATTCGGCGTAGGCGAAGTATTGCTGAATTGGTACATTATCACAAGGGTTGGGAGGGAAATCTTCTTTTGAGTCTATTTAAAAGAATGTACACCTAATAGCAAAAAATTCACTTATTCATTCTTGCAAGGAGTTATCTGTTATTTGAGTCATTGTATGTTTAGATCGAGATTGATAAAAAGTAAATTTTCTGTCAGCATCGTAATGCCTTTAAATATGCGTATTTTTCTTCTTACGTTTTTAGGATTCTCCATGAGCAGTAATAAAAAGCCTTCAACGTAGTTCGTGCTAAAACCTAGCGACACTCACCTCTGAATCGTTAACCAAACCAGCTTAGAGGAAGTACCAGGCAAACCACCTGTACCGAACAGTCGTTGATATTGCAATTCTTCAACATAGTTTTAACGAGATGCTCACCTAGAAACCATTTTTCCGAGCTATTCAAAAATGCAAATTGCTCATAGAATGAATGTATTAACAAATAGATCATAGAAATTTAGCGTGTGCTCATGATTAAAGAATTTAAAGACGTTGATAACTTAAGTCCAAGCGATTTTGAAATTTTTGTAAGAGATGTTTTTTTATCTGCGGGCTGGGTTGATGCAGAAATCACAAAAATTGGAAAAGAATATCGATACGGCGATGGTGGAGTAGATATTTTTGCATATAAAAATAAAAGAAAATTCGCAATCGAAGTTAAGCAGCGAGATATCCACGCTAATGTCGATATCAAAGCATTGAATCAACTAGTTGCTGGCGCAAAGTTAGCAAACGTCACATACATGATTCTAGTCACCAACTCGTACTTTACATCCGAAGTTAAGACACGAGCATTAAGATTAGGCGTTGAACTATTTGATAGGGATGGCTTACAAGATCTGTACATACAAAAGCACTCGGAGATAGGTCGGGAAATTAGGCCGCGCTTCTATCAACAAATAATCATTGATGAGGCCATAGCGAATTTTCAAACAGGGAAGAAAAAACTATTGATAGAAATGGCAACGGGCTTAGGGAAAACATACACTGCTGCTCACTTGATCAAGAAATTACTAATGAATTCTAAGACAAGACCCCGAGTTTTATTCTTAGCACATCAAATCGAAATATTACTTCAGTCCGTTACATCATTTAAGAATGTTCTCGGCATAAGTAGCTATAACTATTCTGCATGCTTTGCCGGCGTATCACCTGAAAATACTGATTTTGTATTTGCTACTTTCGACACCTTACATAGCAAACTTTCCGAATTAAAAAGGGAGTCTTTTAGCTTCGTAATTGTGGACGAGGCGCATCATGCTCCAGCAAAGACCTACGCCGATGTCATAACACATTTTTCACCTGAACTTCTAATTGGTCTGACAGCTACTCCATTCCGAGAAGACAATCGTGACGTAATTAATTTCTTTGGGGGAGATGACTGTCATATCGGTCGATATGATTTAACGTGGGGCCTCAGAAACAAATACCTAGCATTTCCAAAATATGAAGTTTTATTGAATGATATTGACGAAAGTAAAATCGCTCAATTGCAACTTGGACTTGAAATCAAAGATTTGGATAAAAATCTTTTTCTGCATAAGAAGGATGAGGAGGTAGTAAGAATAATTGAAAAAACGGTTGAAGATAAGAATATTAACAATGTCAAAGGAATTGTTTTTTGCAGAAATATTAACCATATGAGGCACCTCCTCAATTTCTTTGAGTTAGGAACGGCTACTTGCGTCCATTCACACATGAAAGAAAATGAGCGTAGAGATAATATTAGAAATTTTCGAGAAGGTGACTACAAATATATTCTTGTATGTGATTTGTTTAACGAAGGAATAGATATTCCAGAAACAAATCTTCTTGTATTTATGAGGTTCACAGGGTCAAGGAGAATTTGGCTGCAACAATTAGGTCGAGGATTGCGAAAAACAAAAACTAAGAATTTCATAAATGTATTAGATTTTGTCGGATCCCTAGAGAGAGTTTACGAAATAAAACAACTTGAAACAGAAATTAAAAATAAATCTTTTGATAGAAAAGCGCAGACAAATTCTGAGACCGAAGATGATGAGAGCATTTATGATGTTTTACATGACTCCTCGATAGAAGTCTCTTTTAGTAAGTCTGCCGCTGACGTTTTAAGGCTGATCGAGGAGTACAAGCTGAAATTGGGATTTAGAGACATCTTGTTGGATAAAATCCGTAAATACTATGAAAAAACTGGAAAGATCCCATGCATAGAAATGCTAGAAGTAAGTTTGATGGAGGTTTCTCTCAATGAAATATCGACGTGCTTTGATTCATACTGTAATTATTTAACGATAGCATTCGGGAACGACGCCTCTGTTATGGAAATTTTTTCCAATACCGTTAATGAGCAAATTTATGTGTATGTTGATAATTTCTTCATGCAATGGCGAATTATGCCCAGTCTTACGGCCATTGAAAATAATTTTACTTATGACGGGCTATGCATCTATACAAAATTCGAGTTAAACAACAAGTTTGCTGATCTTCTCAATGAAGAACGATTGAATACAAATGCTAAAGTGACTGATTTACGTAGTACTCAAAAAAATCACATCAGCGACAACCAGCTTAAGGAAGATCTTGAATTCAGAAAAAATCAACTACTAAAACAATATAAAGGAATATTAAATAGTTTAGCTGATTTCACAAGCCTTACTGAATCAGAAAATATGGCCATAGATCAAGCATTTGGGTCTCGTTCGTCGTTTATAAAGGCGAGTAGGAAGTTCGCAAATGACTGACAAATATACATTAAAAATAAACATTTCTGGGGTTGATTCATTGGTAAATGAATTAATTGAAGAACACCTCTCAGCAATAGAATCTATTCCTGAACACCAGACATTTACTTTATCTACATTATTGTCCGTGTTGACTGAGGATGGATTTAAAGCTCTCCAAGAAAATAAAAATTTTTTCGCCTTGTTGGATTTATTTGAGTTCAAAAAAATAACGAAACAATCCGTTTCCCGAATTGAGAATGATTATGAGATTTGTCCTAAAAAAATTAGCGATTCAAATCCGCTACTTTCTTCAGATCTCCAGGAAGATAAAGGCCAATTCGAAATTAAACTACCCAATCCAAATACATCTATCACAGACGGTAATTTAAACTTACCATGGAACATAAATAAGTTAATTACTCGCCTTCGCAATGCTAGTCGAGTCCGTAATATCAGTGGACAAGGCTATACGAATTTTAAATTGGGCGAAGTATTATCTGACGTAATTTCCCTTAAAGAAGAAGATATTCTCAGGATAGAGGGGATTGGACGCTCATATTTAAATTCTCTCAAACAGTTGCATGACCTGTATAAAGACTTTGATCCAACTAATATGGGGATTAATGAGAGAAAAAGCACGACGTTAAATTTAGATTTAACGGGTTTGGAAATTGTAAAACTTGGAATGAGTGATGATGAAGTGAATTTCATCGATGCAATGGTAGATAATGAGTTTGACGTAAGCCTAAAAACACTTTTGAATCTTGAACTTTCAGTTATCAAGTCACTGCCATTAATAGGCCCCGCCAAACGAGAGGGCTTCAGAACACTTAAGATTAAGCTTTTAACTGAGATAGAAAAAATAATTTCTGGTGAAATTGTTTTAGAGAAGTATGAGAGTAGGCTTATTCGCGATTCAAAAATTGAAGTATTAGACATCGAAATACTTGATAGAGTTATATTGGAGGACTTAGAGGAATTTTTGTCTAAAATTAGCCCGAGAGAAGTGGATATTTTTCAAAGTAGATTAGGTTTCATACAAGAACAGTTAACCCTAGAAACACTTGGAAAGAAATATGAAATTGACCGAGAACGGGTTCGACAAATTGAAAGGAAATGTCGAGATAATTTTCTTGACTCAATGAGAATTAATCCTGAAAAAATTTGGATTTTAATTCGTGATCAACTCGACTCATCATTGCCAGATAGAATACCTTTGACATACGATCCGTTTGATTCAGCAGATTGCTTTTATGACTTTTTAAGTTTCATATCTTGTCATAATGGGCGGATTCAAGCTCGAAGTGCAACCCTGTGTTATAGCGATTGTATCTGAGCCATAAAAACTTCGTGCGGTGTTTTGTAGCCAAGGCATTTTCTAGGTCGATGATTCAAGTAATCCATAGCGTCAGT
>NZ_JACOFX010000027.1 GCF_014284125.1 Undibacterium umbellatum
CACACGTTGAAGCAAAAGGCACGACGGCATTTTGAAACAAACATGTGGTGGCGCAGTAAATATGATCGCGGTGTGTTGCGAGTATCTTGTTCGACTACTTGACTACCGGGGGCTAATGGGTGACCCCATTTTTTCGACCCCATTTTTTCTGCTGCTGTTTGGGGTGCCGGTACAAGTGTTGGGTGCTCTGTGGCTTGTGCAATGAATAAATGCAGCTATTAGTAGTTTCTTAAAGGTGAAAAAATTGAAACTAAGAGTTCGATCTAAAGATTTGTTTGTCGCTGCCTTGCTTTCCATTATCAATGCTGTGATTTTTGGTTTATTTGAGAAATTTTTTCAATCGACTTTATCTTTCGTTTGTTCATTTTATTTGTATTATCTGGCAAGAAAACTTTCCAAACAGGAGCGATGCGATTTGGAATCCGCAAAAGATCGACCTGATATTTAAAGGATCGAGTAAGTGAAGGCCGGGGTCACCCATTATCCCCCGGTAGTCAAGCAGTCGAACAACATACTCGCAACACACCGCGATCATATTTACCACGCCACCACATACTTGTTTCAAAATGCCGTCGTGCCTTTTGCTTCAACGTGTGGTTGCGTGAATCGCAGCTTCACCCATGTGGATCTAGCGGAACATAAAGCTGGATTTCGCCCAAGTAGCACAGCTACTCCAGAAGCATCTCAGTACCGCGTTGCGTCCAGGTGATGGGCAGATCTATGGCTACCGGATTCGGTTCCAACCCCTTGTGGCTCGCATTGCAGACGGCTTATTGTGAAACAACGATTGCGATGGCAGATATACGCTCAGTCCTTTAGCACTCCGTCATGCTGATTAGTTTTCCCCCGGCCACACTCCCGCCCCGTGTACACCTTCTTGACTTCTAAAACCCGATGCGGAAGTGTGTTCCCGTACATATAAATTCAACGTTACCGTTTACTGTTACCTGATCAGGCTGGGCATGCGATCTGTGTGCCGTCTGCATCTGCTTGCTTTCCATCGATTATTTTTCGGCGTGCCTCTGTGCAAGCTGCACGATGATTGCAGCAACTTTATCGATAAGGTGAAAGCGATGCAACAAATTGTTGCTGGGTTGTTGGCCGTTACTTTGCACGGTGTTGGTGTCCGGTATATGTTTGATTTGGTGCGTAAGCGAAGCAAGCAATCATGACAAAACGCATTAGCAGGGCATTATGGGGTAGTTCTTTCAAGCGCATCTTGGGCACGATGGCAAGGACAGCCACGCGCGCTGGGGCCAGGGCGGTCACCAAGGCGCTGGCACTGCCAAAGACGCGTAAGCCAGCCAAAGCTGCCAAGCCAGCATCCAGTAAGAATAGCAATTGGGCTGCGGGTATCACGGTTGGCGTGGCTGGGGCGCGGCGCTATTGCTTGTACCGGCCTCCTGGTGTGCGGCGTACAGAGCGCCTGCCACTCATGGTCATGTTGCACGGTTGCCTGCAAGATGCTACAGCACTGGCTGCCACTAGCAAGATGAACCGGCTGGCCGCGAGCAAACGCTTTTTGGTGCTTTATCCCGAGCAGGACAAGATCTCAAATGGCAACGCTTGCTGGAACTGGTATGAGACACGTTTGGGCAAAGCACAACGTGAAGCCAGGTCCATTGATGCCGTGATTGACCAGTTGTGCCAGTCGCAGCCGATAGACCCGCAGCGTATAGCCGTGGCGGGTTTGTCCGCAGGTGCCAGCATGGCAGCCTTGCTGGCATTGAGTCATCCCGAGCGTTTCAAGGCGCTTGCCATGCACTCTGGCATCGCCACCGGGCTGGCGCATTCTTCGGCAAGTGCAGTCATGGCGATGCGCGGGCGAAAGCAGGATGCAGCACCGTTACCAACTGGATTGATGCTGCCTGCCTTGCTGGTGATACAGGGCAGCCAGGATCGCGTGGTGGCACCCGCCAATGCCGTCTTGATTGCGCGACAATGGGCAGCCCAGTCCGGCGCGCGGGTGGGGCAGACACGTATAGTGCAACGCGGTACTCGTTACCCTGCCACAGTGACTGATTTTCGCAGCAAGGGGCAAGTCGTGGTCAGCTTGTGCGAGATCACTGGGCTGGATCATGCCTGGAGTGGTGGCGCTGCTGGCCATGCCTATAGTGATCCGAAAGGGCCGGATGCATCAGGCATGATCTGGGCCTTTGCCAGCAAGCAGTTTGCCCGGCTGACTTGACTCCTGGTGCTGGATGACAGCATGGCTGCGCCGTTGGCTATTGTCACGAATTGATAGCCATCAAAGACCGCTGCATTGTGTTGGGCAGCACACAGACATCAAGTCGCTCTATGCCTATGCTGAATGCATATCCCGGTGGTTTGCACTGAGTAAAACCCCGTGTGTCATGTCGAGAAAAACCAATAGAAAGTAGAAGGATAGCCCTATGAACAACAATGCCGCTGACGTAAATATGTTGGTAGTCGCCCAGGAAAATGCATCCCAGACCGAGGCTTCAGGCGTGTCCTGGGGGGCAGTGCTTGGCGGTGCTGTGGCGGCGGCTGCGCTGTCCCTGATACTCTTGATGCTGGGCGCGGGCCTGGGGCTGTCGTCGGTATCACCATGGTCTTATAACGCCAAGGTGATGGGTATATCGACCATCGCCTGGCTGGCATTCACGCAGCTTGCAGCATCTGGTATTGGTGGTTACATTGCTGGCCGCCTGCGCACCAGATGGCTCAATGTGCACGACAATGAAGTGTACTTTCGCGACACTGCGCATGGCATGCTGGCATGGGCAGTTGCGTCGTTGCTGACAGCAGGTTTGCTGACCAGTGCAGCAACCAGTGTGCTCGGTGGTGCTGCCGATGTGGCAGGCACTGCCGTGAGCGCCACCAACTTGGCTGGCAATGCAAAAGTTAATCCGGTAGATTATTTTACCGATTTGTTGCTGCGTTCTGAACAAGTGACAGTTGCAGCAGACAGCACTGTTATTAACAGTAGTGGTAACAGCAATGGCGTGCGCCTTGAAGTCAGCCGGATTTTATCGACCAATGTCGTCAACGGTGCCTTGTCACCAAGCGACCGTGATTACCTCGCCAGACTGGTTGCCAGACGCGCTGACATGAGCCAAATGGATGCCACAAAACGTGTTGACGCAGTGTTTGAACAATTCAACAAGTCAGTCACAGAGGCTAAAAATTCAGCAAAAATTGCCGCTGACCTGGCGCGCAAGGCGGCTGCCAATTCTGCCTTGTGGATGTTTGTCGCCTTGCTGCTGGGTGCATTCGTTGCCAGCCTGGCAGCCACGCTGGGCGGACGCCAACGTGACAAGGCACATTTGACTGCATGATTCTCGCCCTTGTTCAACAACTGGACAAGGGCCTCTACCACCTTACAACTCCTGGAGCTTATCATGCGTTCTATCTTACTTTTACTGCTTGGCATACCACTGCCTATCGTTATCCTGATTGCGCTGTTTGTGCATTAAATGTTGAGGATTTTGCAAGGTCAGCTATCAAGCTGACCTTTGTTTTTTTGAAGATAGCAGTCTGCATAGGTTACGAGTGCGATCGCAGCTGCTGACCATGAAATTTACGCTCTGCTTGCATTGAGTCAGCATGCCGGGTTTATGCATAGTATGTGGCACGTCGATGCGCCGCAATGCTAGAGACAAATAGTGAAAACACATCTGAGCGCAGGAATGTCACATACATGTTGTCACAAGTGATTGTATTTCCTGGGATTGATAATGGGTAGAATGCTTAATTGCGAGTATTCGAAATACTCAAAAGAGACCTGCCACGACTTTTCTGACCTCGATTTTCTGTTTTGATCTCGACTTTCCATTATTATTGATACCTGCCCAAATCGCTTCAACTGAAACTTGACATGCGCTTATCCACTTTTGAAACCAGGCTTACCCAAACAAGGGCCATGCCCGCGCTCCTGTTATTTTGCCTGACATGCGGCGCCCCCAGTCTTGCCATGGCTGATGACTGGAGTGGGTTTCTGGGTCTTCTTATCGTATTGTTTTCATTCCCGGTTGCAGCCATAAGTCTGGTCGTGAGCCTGGTCCTGGTCACCAAGGGTAAGTTCAGGCAACCGGGCTTTTTCGCAAAGTATGCAGCCGCTTTTACTCTATTGGCAGTCATACTCGTGATTGCCAGCTATACGTGGCAAGATCGTAAATCGCTGCATTATGCACTGACAGGTGAATTTGTACTGCTGGTCATCATCCTGCTACCGGGGTTTATACAATATGTGCGGCGTCATCGGCATAATGAAGAATCTTAAGAAGAATGAAGCCCGGGCAGCGTAATCGTACACAACTGTGCTCCCGAAAAAAGAGCATATCTCATGCCTATTACATGCCCATCGCTACGCCATTTCAACATGGTATGGTTTTAATTGATTGAAAACCGCAATCCAGTCATGGTGCAGAAGCGGTGCAATGAAGGCTGCATTCGTACTACAATGATCTCACCGAAATTTTTCAGGAGAGATATTGGATCGCTTGTACGAATTTGGGGTTCTGAAATTGCCAATTCAATTTGAATCACAATTTCATGGTAAGTTCATCCGCTTAACCGCCATAGATGCTGAATTCTACAGGCAAGCCAATTTCAGCAATGACAGCGGCAGATTTGGCATCCAGCATAAACTCAACACAGGAATCCGCTCCATCTTCTTCTGTTTTAACAATGCATATGTTAAGCCAGACATACTCTGCATTTGGCAAACTACCGAACAAATCACGGGCATGTCCAAAAGTCGATTTTAATAAGGCAAGATGATCCATGATAGGCATGGCATATGAGACATCGTCGCTTTTCCAAAACCAAAAACCAAATTTCGAGATAATCTCTTTCGGAGAGCGAGTTGCACGCACACTTCCTTTTCGACCAGAAGATCGAGGATGGACCTTTAGAATTTGTGTGATTTCTTCGGGATCAAGGAGATCACCCGTTATTCTCAGAGCGAGAGTTGTTTGCATAAAAATCTCTGGTTTTCTTGATCCTCGGTATCTTCAACTGCTTGGACCTGATAGCCATGATACTTTATAAATGCATGTGTAACCCGGGTCACCAGATCACACATACAGAAGCTGACAGCTTACTCCGCCAACTTCACATTCATGGTAATCCGCGCCGTGAAGACTTTGAGGCCTGCAGTATCTAGCACATCCACTGTCACGATCTTGTCGCCTGCGGTGCTCCAGTCCAGCCCGCTGCCGTCAGCGATGGCGGTGACATCGGTCTTGGCTTTGGCCAGGTACTCTACCGTCATGCCTTTGGGTATCCAGCGCCCGCCCTTGGGTATGGAGACATCGGTCATGGTGCCTGCCACCAGTTCAGCGGCATTGCACAGGGCAATCGCATGGATGGTGCCGAGGTGGTTGGTGATCTCGCGACGGAAGGGGATCTGGGCTTCTGCATAGCCAGGGCGCAGCGTGCTGAGGGTGGGGTTGATGGTGCTGAAGTAGGGGGCCATCTGGCACACCATTTTGCTGAATTGTTCTGCGCCTGCCATGTTGAACATGTCTAATGCTTGACTCATTTTCTCGCTCCTAAGGTAAATGTGACGAACTTCTATTTATGGAATATTATTCTGTTACAGAAGAATATTCTATAATAATTTTCGGTGTCAAGAGTTTTACTGTGGGCTGTCCTGCGGTATCATCAGGCCCATACTCTCCCGGCAATCCAAATTTTTGGTCGTGAAACTTGGCAACAGCAGACGTACTTGAACGCAATTATCCCGGCAGGCGCGCGCAGTTAAAACGCGATATCTTGCTGGGTGCACTGGCATGTTTTAATCAACATGGCCTGGACCTGACGACGATAGAAATCATCAGGGAGCATTGCGACACCAGCGTGGGCAATATCTATCACCATTTTGGCAGCAAGGATGGTCTGGTGGCGGCGCTATTCTTCAGCGCGCTGGAAGATCAGGCACGCTTGCTGGCGACCTATCTGGAAAAGGCCGACACTGCCCAGCAAGGAGTGGCTGCCATCGTTGGCAGTTACATAGACTGGGTGACAGATCAGCCGGAACTGGCGCGTTTCCAATACCAGGCGCGGGCCGCGATTGCCAAGGGGCCGCAGGCGGATGAGCTGGCGGCAAAAAACCGCAGCCGCAATAAACATATCTTTAGCTGGTGGTCAGCGCCTGCCAGGCATGCTTTTATCAAGCATATCCCCGTTGACTTGCTGCCGTCGCTGTTGATAGGTCAGGCAGAAAACTATTGCCGCGCCTGGTTGTCTGGCCGCATCGTGACCTCGCCCAAAAAATACCGCGCTTATCTGACGCAGGCGGCATGGCTGTCTCTGGCGATTGCGCCAGACTTGAAGTGAACAGTCGTGTAGATTGAGCAGGTCCCGTTCGTACGATTAGCGCAGCGTAATCGTACAAATGCAAGCATGATTTTTGACCTTGGCCGCTGGTCGAGAACGCATTGAGATAGCCCGTTTTTGACAAAATCTGATGCGAGCATTAAGTAGATTAAGATATCGGGGAAAATTTATAGCGGTAATGATTTGAAACTCAACATCAGTACGATTACGCTACGCCAATCACACCTACAGAGCTAATCTATAAATAGAGGTATTTTTTAAGCCATTTGACAGAGGTAATAAATGTACTTTTCAAAAAATCTAATTGCGCAAAGCTTATTCATAAGGCATTTTCAGTACTGTCTCAAGTCGTTAATCATTATTCTTGGAATTGTATTGACGTCTGGCTCGCAAGCGTATCGTCCTGTTCCACCGACTTTGATATATGAAAGTGTTAGTTTGAACGGGTTAAAGTTAATTTACAAAACTGCGTTTGAAAATGAAGGATTCATACTCACAGAAGAAAATGAAATTCCAAACCGTGGTCTAGTGCATACGTCTTTGGTTTTCAATTTTCCCCTTACAGAAAATTGTATAAGGAAGGTGAACGGCAATATCAACTTGCAGATTACCGCTGAAGATTTACAGATGAAGAGTGAGAGCTCAAAAGCAAAATGTCAGCCTTGTCGTGTCACATTGGGAAGTATATCGTCTCTCCAATTCCCTGATATATCTATGGAGGAACGTGATAAGTTATATACAGCAATGTCGAACGCTTTGAAAAAGGCAGATGAGCAAATAAAAATTGTGTTGCCACGCAAGTTATTATGAGTTCACCCTACGCACAGTTCATTTTCAAACATCGCCGATAAGTAGGGAGCATTGTAATGCGCCGCATGGTGTTACAAGGTTCTGAAAGTTGGGGTCCATTCAGACATTTTCTTAGTTTAGAATTGTCGTAATGTAAGCGTAGTAATCGGCTCACTGCCGAAAATCGCGCCGAAGCAAACTTAACTCAAGAGATGCAGATGCACGTTTTGTCATCCGACAGAGGGCTGATATCCGCTGTTTGTCCAGGCTATTTTTGTGGGGCTGGGCAAGTCTCCGGCATATTGCGCTGTTTCAGGAAAGAGGTCAGCTCTTTATTATCGATCTGGATGGCTTGTTTGTAGACTGAATAGCCCTCGTCGACTGGTGCCGCTTCCGGGCAGATAAATTCCAGCAACTGCTGGTCATTGAGTTTGTTGATGACTTCCAGCAGGTTGGGTGACAGGCGGGTGTAAGCACTGAAGGCGCCGTTGCCGCCGCGGTTCATGCTGCGCAGGCTGGCACCGCTTTTGATCAGGTAAGCCAGCAAACCTGCACCGCCATCCGTGGCGTGGTCGAGGCCACCTTTGTACCTCAATTTATGGGCCAGCGCATCTGCTTCCTTGCCGGTCATGTCACGCAGGCGCGCTTGTATGCTTTGCCGGTCTGCATCGCTGTAGGTGCCCATCTCAACGAAAGAAAAACGTTGCAGTGTCCAGATTTCCAGCGGTGACAATGTGGAAGTTTCCTCGGCATGGAGATCAGGGGCCGCGCCTGCGTCCAGGGCAAACAGGATAAGCGCGGGCTTGCTGCTTTCCATTGCCATCGATAACAGGGAGCGGCCATTGACCGCTACTTTCATGTTGACGCCATGTGCTTGCAGATAACGCAGGGTCTTGAGCAATTGTGCGGTATCTCCATTGCGCTGCTGGTTCACGAGGTCCCACCAGGATGGCTCAACGGTAGTGCCATCCCCAGCAGCGGAATAGATATCGGAAGGGCAGGCCAGAGCCAGTTTTTGTTCAACAAAGACGTCGAGTAAACTGGTGTCCATGCGCTGCATTACCCGGTCCAGATAAGTACAGTAAGCCCATTGCTCGGTATTGCGCGCCAGCCGGTCCAGCAACATGGCCTGCAGACTCACTGCATCTGCTCTTGGCAAGATACATTCATCCAGCACACGTAGCCTGGTGGCGTCGTCATGAACGTCAGATGCCAGCTCGATTTTCAGGGTGGCGCTGTCGCCGCCGCAGGCATTGATGCGCAAGGGATTGTTTTGCCAGGCTGCGCTTTCTGCCTGTGCCTGTTGTGCAAGATTCTGATCCTTTTTCATATCACTTGCCTGTTTCACGATATAGCTGGTCGCCATGCTGCCGGCCATGCAGACGGGGAAAACCAGCAAGGGCGATGCCAGTGATATCAGCAAGCGCGGCAGAAAAGATTTTTCCGATTTGATAAAAATAACGATCATCGCGATCAGACTGAACAGTGCGCTACCGGCCGCTGCAATGATGAGTTCTTCCAGCTCAGAGCGCTGGGAAAAGGCAAATGCCGGGCTGGCGAAGGAGAAGCAAAATAGTGTGAACAGCAGGCGGTAAAGACGTGGCATGGTTGGACTTCATCTGTAGAACTTTGCATGCACTTGCGGCAGGCAAGTTTTTGTTCAAGTAGTGGCGGGAAATTCTTTGGGACTATTTTTTTACATGTAGTGCGATTTTCGCTTCTGAATTGGGACTATAGCATGGTGTGGGATTTGGCTATTGATTACTGCTTACGGAAGGTAATATTCACATTCATTATTTCTTCGGAGGTGCGAAAAAAAGTATGGTTAAGAGTGAGAACTATAGATAGAATTAAATTAGGCAGCAAGAGTTTAGTCAGGAAATTTCGGCATCATTACCCAGGGGAAATGAAAATGATTGAAGTCATTTTTTCCAATATTTCCAATATCATTGGAACAATATTAATTGCCGCACTTGTTGCGTGGTTCTCATATAGAAATGGGAGTAAGGTACGTAAAGCTACGGCTTGCGAAACATTTCGTAAAGCCATTTCAACTTCGCTCCAAGGTCTTTATCCGATTCCAGTTGATTGGCCTGATAGCACCACAGGAATTAGACACATTCTTAATCGTCAATTTCCTGTTATTCAGGCTGCTGTGAATGAATTTCGTAATTATGTCCCATGGTATAGCAGGAAAAAATTTGATAAAGCTTGGCGTCAGTATCGTAACGCCTATGAGGACGATGAGAGTGCAGAGTGCTATCACCACTATGAATCCTTTGAAGACAATTCGGATCACAAAGCTGTGTTTAAAGCCAATGTAGATCGATTAATGTCGTTTGCGAAAGACGTGTAAGTTAAAAATGCAATTCGTAAATTATGTTGCGTGTAGATGTTCACATCAAACTACGTTATATTTCAACCTCCCTCTGGATTTGAATCTGCAGTGAAGTGAAAAGTTTAAGATCGACGTAAGTGGATAAATTATGGATTAAAGAATCCGCATGCAACACGTCATACAACATGTGTGTTGCGTCTTGAAATCCGGGCTAATGTAATTCCATATCAGTACAACTTCATCGCCCGAGCCGCTCGTATCTTCGCGGAGTACCTTTGAGCGTGACATGGACATTGCCAGACTAATGCGACGTTGAAAGGCTGAGTGTTGGGCTGGAAAGACGTAGCCCAACCTACGATGTGGAACGCAAGACTCATTCTTGTTGCTTGGGAATATTTGAGTTTACACCTATATTTATTGCTTTTCTTTGCTATTATTAAAAGGAGCGTTGAACTACTCAGATAGCTCAACGCTCTAGGTTGATATCAGTGAAGTATTAAAAGTGCGGCAATGAACACTTTTTCAATACTGATATTCAGCTCAAAGTTACTACCAAATCGTATTTGTACTTTCATTTCCAAAGTCCTCCTTTCGGAGCAAACTTTTGATTAAGAATGGCACCCGTAAAGTTTTCGACGCTAAACCGGGTGCCATTTCTTTTTCTAATTCACTCTACTTACAGGTTAGTTGAAATTATCAAAACGTGCAGACGAAATTGTTACTCTGTGCAAAAAGTTGGAGCCAAGCAAAATTGTTAGTCTCCGCAAAATGTTGGGACTATGCAAAAATTGTACGCCTTAAGAAATATTTTTTCCGGCTCGAAAACTGCATCATGCACAAGTATGAGAGGAATAATCAACGCCGATGGGCGCCCAGCCTGCACTGGAGCAACGACTTTGGGATGTGCTGTACAGGGTATGGGCAGCATGCTTAATACAGCCCTCGACAATACACAGCTATCCAGCGAAGGGAGCGGCAAATTGCATCAGCTACATGCCGCTGCCTTCAATTCATTCCCAATCTACCCCCGCTTCACCCTATCCCTTTCCTTCACCGACCGCATCAACACCTTCCACTTCGACCGTGCTGCAATCCTGTCCAGCGGGGTTTGCTGGTTGCGGCGGGTTTCGCGTAGCAGCTTTTGATAGTTCTTGAGTCTGTCTTCATCCACTTGGGCGCGCACGGCGCAGCCGGGTTCGCTTTGGTGGCTGCAGTCGCGGAACTGGCATTCTGCGGCGAGGGCGTCGATGTCGGCAAAGCTGGCACTTAAAGCTTCTTCATCGAGATTGAGTTGCAGGGTGCGCAGGCCAGGGGTGTCGATGATGCAGGCACCGTCAGGGCACAGGTGTAGCGAACGTGCAGTGGTGGTATGTTGGCCACGGCCATCGCTGGCGCGCACGGCTCCGGTATCTTGCGCGCTGCTGGTCAGGGTATTGGTTAGCGTGGATTTGCCAGCGCCGGATGAGCCCAGCAAGATCAGGGTCTGGCCTGCTGCCATCCAGGGGGCCAGCAAGTCTGCGGCCATGCTGCTTTGACCATTCACGGCAAACACAGGCACACTGGCCAAGAGGCGTTGTTCTACTTCTGCCAGGCGTGAAGGTGCATCTTCATGCACATCGGCCTTGGTCAGTACAACCACGGGTGCTACTTCAGCAGCATGCACCAGTGCCAGATAGCGTTCCAGTCTGCGCAGGTTGAAGTCATTGTCCAGGCCCATCACCAGCAGGGCAGTATCGATATTGCTGGCCAGGGCTTGCTGTCGGCCTTCATTGTTGCGCCGTGCCAGATGTGTCAATGGCGGCATGCGGGCTATGAAGTGGTAGCCGCTGGCCGCATTGCCACTCAATAGTCCCCAGTCACCAACAGCCAGGCTGTCTTCATCTGCCGCCAGTTCATGCAAGAGGCGCGGCAGGACGCGGGCTTGCATAGTGTTCATGCCATTGTGGGCGACCAGGCTGTCGCGGTGTACTTCAGTAATGCGCGCTATTTGCAGCGTTGTATCGGTGGCGGCGTCAGCATAATCTGCTGCCAGTGCGTGTAACTGGTTGGCGATAGCCGGTGTCAGGCCGATCAGGCGCAGGGATGCGAAATCAAAATTGATCATGATAAGTGTGTGTCCAGATTCAGGCGTGCATTTTTTTGAATGCACTAAACCATCCCGCAGGCACAGTAAAAACCAGGGCAAGCAGGAACGAAAAAAAGAAAATGGAAGTCGGCGCGCGATCAGACGCGCATCAGCACACTAGCGGAAGTATTTAAAAAGACGCCAGAAGACGATGTGGGCAGATCAGGCAGCCGACAGGAGGGCAATATCTATGGTTCTCATGCTTTTGTCTCCTGTTGTAGTTGGTGGAAGTCGTAGTGTGCCAGCACTGGGCGGGGGCGTCAAGTGACAACTGCCCAGTGCATGCAAGTTGCACATGGTGCAGGAATCAATACGCCAGCTCAGTAAGAAACAATATCAGTTACATCGATGTGACCAATGCCTGTGAGTTTGACCAGGACGTCACCGTAACCAACGTAATTACCAATATTGCTTTTATGCTGATAAAGATAGACGCCAGCCGCTTCGCCGCTATCGACGGCGATGATATATGCTTGTCCGGCTGCCCATAATAATGCTTGCTTTGTCGCGATAGCGCCATCGACAATATTTTTTGGCAGGCTGTCGAAGTCAGAAGTAGTGATCGCGAAATAGCCAAGTGTTGTCGCCGCCAATCCTGTGATGAACTTGTCTGTACCAGTAGCATTGAAATTGCTGATCGTCGTCAGCGTATTTTTGATGTTTCTGAATGAAGTAGTTTTTATATTTAACAGATCGTTCCCATCACCGGTCGTAGCAAGCAGTAAATTTGTTGTGCTAAAGCCACTGGTACTAAAATTGAATGTGCCTGATTTACCTTCTGCTTCGACTATGTCTACTATGCCGCTGATACCCAGGACGTTGATGGAGGCTCCCGGCACATTGACATTCACCCTGGTAGAAGAACTGCTGGCCGACGCGCCAAGTGATAGCGTGCCCGTGCCATCCAGGTTAATGATGACAGAGCCAGTGCTAAGAGCTGCTGCTGCAGGCAAGAAAGTGGAATACGTAGAGTTGTGAGGTCCTGTCATGCTGACATTAACAGCACCTGTTGCTGCGTCATTATAGATATAAGACCCCGCCCGCATTCCCAGGCCAGTAATGGTATAAGAGCCTGCGCCACCAAGTTTGAGCATGGAAGTCATATTGCTGACATCGACATTGGTCGCCACATTGCTCATTATCGAATGCAGCCCGTCATTGTTGTCCTTGATGTTGAGTGTGCCGTCTTTATCCGTAAGACGAATGTCACGAAACTGGCTATTCTCTATAACGAACTTGCTGTTGCCGCCCAAAGTCAGGCTGGATGCCTTGACAGAAGTGATGTTGACCTGCTGGCCATTGTTCACCGTCAGCGCACTATCATTGGTGCCGTACATATTGATGGCGATGGCGCGCGAAGGTGAGAGTGTCAGGCCGCTTTCGTCACCCCGCAAAATGATGCTGTTGATACCCAGCATGTTGGCTGTGCCTACAGTCGCAGTGCCACTGTCTGTAATTTCCAGTATATGTTCACCTGCAGTGGCATTGATGAAGTTAAGAGTTGCCGTCGTCAGGTTGGCATTTGTTGTTCTGATATAGGCGCGCCCCTCTTCTGCTGTCTGGATCACGCTCTGATTAGCACCACCCAATGTAACCGATGAACTGCCGGTAATATTGTTGAGCTGCACGGTTTGACCGGCCAGATTGCCCAGCACGATATTGTCACCACCGTTGAGCTTGTTGGCATTGATGTATTTGAAGCTGTTCATGAATTCTGCGCCAGCAAAACTCGTGTCCGAGCCTGCTTGCAAGTTCAGGGTTTGTACGCCCGTAACGGTAGTTGATGCATGGCTGACTGGTGAAAAATAGGTATTCACATTCAGTGCCACATTGCCACCACCACCGGTGAGACTGGTGTTGGGTTTCAGTAGCTGGCTATCATCAGCAGAAAAACTGAAGTCAGTATTCTTACTCGTATTATTCTGGCCAGATATCACTGTAACAATTGCTGTATTGGCGAGTCTGTGACTATCATACGGTGCACTGGAAATCAATTTTTCAATCGCAATGCCCAGGTTGTTGACTGCATCCGTGCCGCTGGCATTATCAATCACTGGTGCCAGCCAGCCCTTGGCCAGGTTGAATGCAATGCCACCCATGCTATAGGCATAGGTTGCCGCCGCATCCTTTGCCAGTTTCTGGGTGAAGGCAATTGACGCCGCATTCTTGGCCTGCACCGCCACCAGATCTGCCCCGGTGGCACCACTCAAAATCGCAATCGCAGCCGCACCTATGCTGACCTTGCCGGATTTGATCTGGCTGCTCCAGTAAGCCAAACCCTCTGCGTCAGCCTTGTGGTTGAACAGATTGTTATACAGGGCATTGATGGTTTGTTCAGTCGTGAACCCGGCAAAGGCACTGGCATATTCTTTTTGCTCAGAAAAGCTTTGGGCGATTTGAAGCAGACTCAGATTCGCATCCTTCCAATATGCCAGGCCCGCTTTGTCGGCAGGGCGGTTGAAATAAGCGATGTACAGATTCTGGATGTCGACTTCGATAGCCATGTTAAAAACCTTGATGCAGAGTGAGGTGCGTGGCATAGACATGCCAAAAGAGCCGGCATCATCGCAAAAAACAGGAGGATTGTATACACGTGGTCGACTTGCCATGATGCAGATTTACTGCGGACATTGTGATGAATCAGAGTAAAACCTTAGCAGGCACCTGCAGCAGCAAGTGCCTTTAGTTTAATTATCAAGTCCGCATCAAGTTTGCATCAAGTTCTGTTCACCGACACCCCACCATCCACCAGCATGGAGCTGCCCGTCATGAATGAAGAAGCATCCGATGCCAGGAACAGCGCTGCCTGCGCGATTTCTTCTGGCTGGGCCAGGCGCTTCAAGGCATGCAGGCTGGCGGTATGGGCCATGGCTTCTGGTGTGTGGTTCATTTCATGCGCCATCGGTGTCGCCGTGCCACCAGGAAGGATGGCGTTCACGCGTATGCCCTGCGCACCAAATTCTGTTGCCAGTGCCTGTGTCAATCCATTCAGCCCGGCCTTGCTGGCGGCATAGGCGGCAGCGCCAGGGAAACCGACCGTGTGGCCGACAAAGGTGGAAGTGAAAATCAGGCTGCCACCACCGCGTTTCAACATCGCCGGGATTTGGTATTTGGCGCCAAAGAATGCGCTGTTCAAATTGGTGTCCAGCGTGTCTTGCCAGCCTGCGGCAGATACCTGATGTGTAGGCCCCATTTCACCCATGGTCCCGGCATTATTGAAGGCGATATCGAGGCCACCAAATTCACGCTCTGCAAAATCGACCAGGCTTTTCGCATAGGACTCTTGCCTGACATCGCCTGCAATGGCGGCTGCGCGCCCGCCTTCTTGCTGTATTTGCGCGACCAGCTTGTCCAGCTCGGCCTGACGCCGTGCTCCCACAATTACTGCTGCCCCCATGCGGGCAAACAGCAGTGCTGCTGCGCGGCCTATGCCAGAGCTGGCACCGGTGATGATGGCGACCTTATTGTTCAGTACTGTCATGCTCTTCCTCTTTGTAATGTTGGACAAGAGCGTGCAGTATTGATGTTCAGGCCTGGTCAGTCTCGCCAGAAACGGACTAGGGATTTTTCGGTGGAGAAACATGGTCATGTTTGTGGGGCAAGTACCGATAGGGGGGGGCAAAGGAAATGCTGACCATTCCCGCATCAAGCACATTTGTAACGGCAGTAATGTGCAGCCCAGCATGCTGTTGCAAAAAAAGCCAGCATAAAATTGTTTTTTTGCTATAATAAAAATGTTAACATTTCTGCAAGAGCTTGGCCAAATGCCAGACTCTGGAATAGTTAATGACGATGACCTTTTAGCGTAACGGCAAAGGTCAATAAGCCTGACTGCTTTTGAAGACATAGATCCTGCGCGAGTATCAAGACAGCTCTCCTGCCCTTGGATTTAAGGCCATGCAGGGCAGCAGTCTGCGCGACTCAATCCATCACATCAAAGGAGTATCAAAATGACGAACCTGGCAAACGGTATCAATGCGTGGCTCTTTTTGAACGAAGATGAACCACCCGGCACCAACTACAACAGCGCAAACAGTTGCTTTCAAACGCTGATTAACTACAGAACGTACGACAGCGCCAATTTTCTTGGCATTGCATTCTTTGAGATCACGCCTGCCACCAACGGTTACACCATAGAAATAGGCAGCGCATCTCATCAGGGTGGGCTGAGCAATCAGGATTATCTGAATTCTGTGCTGCATGACGCCCGTCAGGTCAATCCAAACATCAAGTTCCTGGCGACCATGGTGTATTCGGGTAGTAATACCCTGGCAGGGATATTTACCGCTGGCGGCGACCCGCAAACAGAGGCCACCGCATTTGCGAATAACCTGGTTGCCTATCTGCAAAACACTGGAATGAATGGCCTCGATGTTGACTGGGAAGGAGATGTTTCCGATAACATGACCCAGGCGCAGTTTAAAATCCTGTTCACTACGATACGCCAGGTATTTGATCAGCAGCCGGTCAAATATTACCTTTCGTTCACACCTGCATGGCCTACCGATACGATAGATTATCCTACCGTCAATAGCGCTTTTGATTTTGTCTCACCACAATTCTACGATGGCACACCGTTGTCCAGCTTCCTTCATGCTGGCATATCCCCGTCTGTGATAGGCTATGGCGCTCAGTTTGAACCAGGCAATTCAGCTCCAAATACGAGCGCGCAACAAGTTTGGAGCGCTGTCAGCAATGGCTTTAGCAGCGGTGGCAGCCAGTACAGTTATCAGGACATTTTTATGTGGCGCCTGAACTCTGGTAATTTCCAGTTCGAACAGGCACAGTTCATGATTCTCTCGCAATTAGCGAACCCGCCTGCAGGTAATGCTTTCGACGACACGGCAATTATCGCTGCTGCTGGCAATCCTATTTTGACGCAAATGACGGTACGCTCGGGCGACGTACTCAACGCCATCCAGTCCGTCAATACCGGTACCGGCCCCTACAATACTGGTACCCAGAGAAATACGGAAACAGGCGTCTTTACCACCTTGCAGCATGGCGGCAATAGTGGCACTGGCCAGGTAATCAATATTCCGTATAACGATCCTATCGTATCGATCTCTGGCTTTACCGGCACATGGTTTGGCTGGCAATGTGTCTTGCAACTGACCCTGACCGGAAAAAGCGGCACCAATTATGGCCCCTTCGGCAGCATGGCCCACGCCAGCTCCCGCAACGCTTTTTCACAGACCGCACAGCCAGGTCAAAGCGTCGTTGCCTTTAAAGGCTCTACCGTCACGGTGCCTTTGGCAGACGGTAGCCAGACAGCGATCATCGCAAAACTGAATGCTGTTTTTGCCTGAGTAATTTTTTGCCGGGTCTGCACGGGAAACTGTGCGGGTCCGGTGAAATCAGTTGCAAATACAGTTGGCGTATCTTACTTTTCCAGCAAGAAATTGTTTGTACCTTTACCGCCAAGCTTAACTGGCGCGTCGGTTTCATCCTTCAATGCCACCCCCGTCAGGCCACGTTTGCGCGCTTCTGTCAGCAAGTAATGCAGTTTATAGGCCGCCTGCTCATAGCTGAGCCCATCCGGGCGTATGTTGGAGATGCAGTTGCGGGCGGCGTCAGTCAGGCCAGGCTGCGGAGCCCAGCTCAGATAGGCACCCATGCTGTCGGGTGAACTCAGGCCCGGCCTTTCGCCGATCAGGACAAGCACGGAGCGGGCATTGAGCAATGCGCCTGTTTCGTCGCCGAGTGCGACCCTGGCTTGCGTGGCAATGATGATGGGGGCCAGGCTCCAGTTGTCGGGCGTGAGTCTGGCCTGCAAACTGCTCAGCAAAGGCAGGGCGTTTTGCGCAACGGCGGGGGCAGATAAGCCGTCAGCAATGACGATGGCGAGATCAGTTGGCGGTAAAGATAATTGTCTCAGATGCTGCCTTGCTTCTTCATTCAATCTGCGACCCAGGTCTGGCCGCTGTAAATAGGTATTGCGGTCAATTGCTGCGCTGTTGACGTGCAGGCTTTGGTACCCGGCTTGCTGCAACGCCTCTGCCATTGCGATGACATCCAACGTCTGATGCACGGCATCACGGGCACGCGCATGGGCGAGCTGGAAAGCCAGTTGCGCACCGGTCGGCAGGCTGACACCAGCGCGGCCCAGGGCGATGCGCGCCTGGGTGAACTGGCGCAGGTCTTGCCAGGGATTGGTGTGAACGGGTGGCTTGGGGGTAGTCATTGAGGTTCAGCTTAGGCGCCGCAAAGCAGTTTCAAAACCAGAGGGCAAGGCATCATGCAAATGCAATTGCTCATCGTGTTTGTATATCTCCATCTGCTTGAGCCATGCTTCAAACTCAGGCGCTGCCCGCAGGCCCAGCACGCGGCGCAGATACAGGGCGTCATGGAAAGACGTGCTCTGGTAGTTGAGCATGATGTCGTCCGAACCCGGCACGCCCATGATGAAATTGCAGCCTGCGGTGGCGAGTGAAGTCAACAAAATATCCATGTCATCCTGGTCAGCTTCGGCATGGTTGGTGTAGCAGACATCGCAACCCATGGGCAAGCCCAGCAGTTTGGCGCAGAAATGGTCTTCGAGACCAGCGCGTATGATTTGCTTGCCGTCGTAAAGATATTCAGGCCCGATGAAACCGACCACAGAATTCACCAGCAAGGGCTGGAATTTGCGAGCCACGGCATAGGCACGAGCCTCACAGGTTTGCTGGTCCATGCCATGATGCGCGTTCGCTGACAAAGCGCTGCCCTGGCCGGTTTCAAAGTACATGACATTCTGACCCACCGTGCCGCGCCCCAGTGAAAGGGCGGCGCTGCGTGCTTCTGCCAGCAGCGCGAGGTTGATACCAAAGCTGCTGTTGGCAGATTCGGTGCCTGCGATGGACTGGAACACCAGATCGACTGGCGCACCACGCTCGATTGCAGCCATGGTATTGGTCACATGGGTGAGCACGCAAGACTGAGTGGGTATCGCATATTGTTCTATGATGGCATCCAGCATGTGCAACAGCTTGATGACTTGCGGCACATTGTCGCTGGCGGGATTGATGCCTATCACAGCGTCGCCACTGCCATACAATAATCCATCGAGTATGCTGGCGGCGATGCCTGTCGCGTCGTCAGTAGGGTGGTTAGGTTGCAGGCGTGTGGCGATACGGTTTTCCAGACCCAGGGTATTGCGGAAAGCAGTAACGACACGGCATTTTTTTGCCACCAAAATCAAATCCTGCACGCGCATGAGCTTGCTGACAGCGGCTGCCATTTCTGGTGTGATGCCGGGTGCCAGCGCCGTTAGCGTCGCGGTATCTGCCGCATCGGACAATAACCAGTTACGAAAATCCCCCACGCTCAAGTGGCTGATGGCGTTGAAGGCAGCGGCATCATGTTCGTCAATGATAAGACGGGTGACTTCATCGCTCTCGTAAGGCACCAATGCTTCATTGAGGAAGGTTTTTAACGGCAACTCCGCCAGACACATTTGTGCGACCACGCGCTCTTCTGCACTTGATGCTGCCACACCTGCCAGCAAGTCGCCAGAACGTAGCGGCGTAGCCTTGGCCAGCAAGTCTCTGAGGTCGCGGAACTGGTAAGTGCGTGTGCCGACGATGTGGGTAAATTGCGCTGCTTGCATAGTCATCTTGCCGGGGTTTTCGTGGTCATGGAATTGCTGTCTGCTTCATCCTGCATGGGTGACCGTTTGCCCACTGTCATCGCATGATAGACATAGGCCAGCGCCAGGAACAGGCAGAAGATTCCGAATATCAACAGATTATAGTAAATCATGGTGACCATGCAGATGCAGGCGCAGATCAGGGCGAATGCAGGCGAATAAGGATAGAACGGCGCACGGAATGGCCGCACCAGGTGTGGCTCTGTGCGGCGCAGTTTGAACAGGCTGAGCATGCTGACGATATACATCAGCAGCGCGCCAAAGACACTCATGGTGAGTATATTCGCGGTCAAACTCTGGCCACCTATCTTGATCAGTTCATCGCTATAAATCGCAGCGATACCGATGGCACCGCCAGCCAGAATTGCCCGGTGCGGTGTCTTGAAGCGCGGGTGTATCTTGGCAAAAAAAAGCGGCAGATAATTCTCACGCGCCAGCGCAAAAATCTGGCGTGAATAACCAAGTATGATGCCGTGGAAAGAAGCGATCAAACCAAACAGTCCCAGCCACACCAGCATATGCAGCCAGTTGCTGTTATCGCCCACCACCAGCTTCATCGCCTGCGGCAGCGGGTCGTTGATATTCGCCAGCTTGGTCCAGTCACCCACACCACCGGCAAACACCATCACGCCTATCGCCAATGTCACCAGGGTGATGATGCCGCCTATATAGGCGATGGGGATGGAACGTTGCGGGTTGCGCGATTCTTCTGCTGCCATCGCCACGCCTTCTATCGCCAGAAAAAACCATATCGCAAACGGGATGGCTGCGAACATACCTGGCAGTGAAGCAAGGCTGAAATGATCTTGCCCGGCCCAGCCACCCTTGGTGAAGTTGGACATGCTAAAACCAGGCGACACTACACCCATGAACACCAGCAATTCAAATATCGCCAGCAGCGTGACGGCAAGCTCAAAATTGGCCGCGATTTGTATGCCCAAAATATTCAGTGTCATGAACACCAGATAGGCAGTTACTGCCGCTGTCTTGGGATTGATTTCAGGAAATTGCACATTCAGGTAAGCACCTATCGCCAGCGCAATGGCTGGTGGCGCAAATACAAATTCGATGAGGGTAGCGGCCCCGGCAAAGAAACCACCTAGCGGCCCAAACGCCCGCTTGCTATACGCAAACGGCCCGCCCGCATGCGGGATGGCCGTGGTCAGTTCAGTGAAACTGAAGATAAAGCTGGTGTACATCGCCGCAATGAACAAGGCCGTGACCGTGAAACCCAGTGTACCCGCAGAAGCCCAGCCATAACTCCAGCCAAAATACTCACCCGAGATGACCAGCCCAACTGCGATGCCCCACAACTGCAAACTGCCCAGCGTAGGTTTCAAATGCGCAGTCGTGCTTGACGTGGCCTGATTGGGTGTCATGGATAGCCTCACTGTGGGGTAGGGGTGAGTCAAGTATCCATGATTCGGGGCGTTATCACAAGTGCCAGATATGGGTTGGAAGGGAGGTTCTAATTCGTATATTCTGTGAACCAAGACAAGTTATTATTACGCTCAACTTATACTGCAATTTTTAGCTATCACAAAAAAACGAGGCCCGGCCATGAGTTTGAATGCCCATTTATATATAGCAGAGACATTTTCCTATGCAAATTTGCGTGGCTTCATTCTTGAACGTGGGGGCTGGGAGGTCCAGTCGAATTCAAAAGAGGCGGTACAGTTCTTTTTGCCATTTACAGAAGGACACGCTCATGTCTTCATGGATTTGATCTACAAGGAAGAGATATGGGACGATAGTGATATAGTTTATCTACAAAAAATTCAAGAAAAATTAGGTACAGAGCCAAAAGCAAGCATATTCTTTGACTTTGGCAATGAGACATGCCCACAGTCTTATTGTGAACTGGCATATGATTTTTGCCGTAAATGGCATGCGATCTTTGAAAATCCTGCTGAACAGCTATTTTCTTGTGAACAGCTTAAAGAGAAATTGAAATTGGTAGATGTGTGATTGCTTCCGAATACTCTCCTGCTCATTCACTGTAACACTTGTACTCAATGTGTAGGTTGGGCTACGTCTTACCAGCCCAACACTGGGCGCTTAAAAAACGTATACGTCTGTTGAGGCCGAGTGTTGGGCTGGTGAAGCGTAGCCCAACCTACGAGAAGCCTAATCCACGGTTAGCTTTTCTTCCGCCTCTCATACAAAGTCTCAATCAAACCCATAGTCCAACACATGGGACACCCACGCATCAACAAAAATGCACCAATGAGCGCGAGGCCCGACCACATCATGCCCAAAGGTTCGAGAAAGAATGCGGCAATCACCAAACCCAATGCACCAAGACCGCGCAACAAATGCACCGTCACAGACGTACTACAAAACATGATTGCCTCCATCGTGTTGCGTAACTCCGGCAACTTCCGGCGCACCATCCTTGAGCCAGTAACCACTGTTCAGCAATTGCTCACGCACTTGCGCACGGGCGCGGTGCAAGCGGCTTTTGACGGCTTCCAGGCTCAGGCCCAATTGCGCTGCTACTTCCGGCGCAGTCAGTTCATGCACGTCGCGCAGGATCAGCACTTCTCGATAGGGTGGGGATAAACGCTCCATCGCCCGCACCAGGTCCAGTCTCAGGTCTGTGGGCACCTTGGTAGCCGCAGGCATCTCGCTTTCATCGAGCTCGTCCAGCGCATCATGATATTTTTTTATGCGCAACAAACGAAAACACTCACGCTCGACGATGCGAAACATCCAGGTGGCAAAGGTGGCCACGCAGCGCAGTGCACCAACTTTGCGGTACAGCGACCACAAGGCCATTTGTACTGCGTCTTCGGCATCTTCTGCGTTCGAGCAGGTACGGCGGGCAAAGCGTTTGAGGTCGGGCTGGCAAACTGTCAGCAGCTCGGCAATGGCTGTACCATCACCTTGCTGGGCAGCTTCCAGTAATTGGGTGCGGGACAGGCTCATCTCAGTTATCCAGGTATTTGCGCCCCACCATGGCACAGGCGGGACAAAAGCCGACAAAGGCTGTCATGACCATGGTGACAGCACTGGCAATGATAATCCAGTTCAGCGTGCCCTGGAACTGTCCGCTGAAGGCCAGCCAGCCCAGCGCGATACCGCTGATGATGCGCAGTGCGCGTTCCCAATGGGGCAAATTGCGTTTGATATGAAACATGGTGAACTCCTCTTTGTAATGAATGACACTGACCAAGAGTGTTTATCCAGCTAAAAGGATTCAGTTTTTTTCAAGATAATTGAAAATAATGAGAAAAATCAGTTCAAACCGAGGATGTCGCCTACTGATTGTTGCAATTGTTCTACCAGTTCGGCATCCATATACTTGTATTCATCAGGGATATCCAGCACATGCACAGGCTTGTGGCCTATCAGGTTACGGTAGCTGGCCATCAGGCGTGACTTGTGTTTTTCTTCCATGACAAAAATCTGGTCTGCCCATTCTATGTCAGCGGCAGAGACTGGGTGACGGGCATTGGGGCTGGTGCCACCAGAGCGGGCGCGCACCATGGGGTGCTTGCGCCAGACCTGCTCAGCAGTCGGGCTGCGCCACTGGTTGCGGCTGCAGACGAAGAGGGCGTTGATGGGGGTGTCAGGCATATTGCAGGCTTGGGATAGCAAAACCGCCATCATGCCAGATACTGGCTATTTCTTGGTGACTTGCATCTGGGCATTGGCTATGTCTATGATACCTGTGGTCTTGCAATTCTCGGGTGTGGCGATCGCACCTGCCTCAAGCATAGCTGGTTCGCATATGTCAGCGTCGAGCCAGAGTTGCAGATGGCCGTCTTTCTTGAGATTGGTAACGGCTACCAGTGCGCTGGTTTCATACAGGTCGCTCATGTTTTTGACGCCCTTGAGTTCAAACACGCCGCCCAGTGTCACTGACAACATGATGCCGTAACTGGTGTCGTAGTAAGGATCTACATTGCCGTCGCCAGTCTCTTTCAGGTAGTAGCAGTCGCTGACCAGCAGTTTTTCAGCCATGCCCAGTTTGCTGTATAGCGTTATTTTTGGAGAGAGGCAGTGCTTGTTTTTAAGGGTAGCCAGGGTTTGCTTGTGCTGGGCAGGCGTCAGGTATTGCGAGAGCGCAGCGGGATCTTCGAGCAGGTGCGTAGAAAATTTCTCTGCTTCGGGTGCTGCCTGCAAACCAGAGTGATCTTCATTGCCTGCCATAAAGATGAGTTCATCTGGTGTGCTGCTAACTGCTGGAATGCTTGCGCTGGATGCGGTGACGACGTTGGCAGTTGGGCTGGCAGGCACAGCAGCATTGCTATGCCATGAACGCCCAAAAAACATCGTTGTTGCGAGGACAGCAGCGCCCAAGGTAATAATCGGGACCGACTTGTTCATAGAGTCTAAGGATATGGGGGAATTGCAATAACCGCCACCATAAACGACTGGCCGCAATCTCACCACGATTTTTACTCAACGTAACATAAATGCATGGCAGAAATCAGTGAGAGAAATAGCGAATATGTGCCTGGAAATGTAGCTCAATGTTGCCCGCTACCTGAAAACACATTCATCACAATGACACCGGCAATGATCAAGGCCATGCCCAGCAGCGCAGGCGTATCCAGCTTTTGTCCAAACATGAACCAGCCCACAGCGGTAATGAGCACAATGCCCACACCCGACCAGACGGCATAGGCAATGCCCACAGGGATGACCTTCAGCGTCAGCGACAAGAAGTAAAACGCCAGTGCATATCCCACTACAACCAGCACCGAAGGCCCCAGCCGTGTGAAGCCTTCACTTGATTTAAGTGCCGATGTGGCGATGGTTTCTGAGACGATGGCGATAGCCAGAAAAAGCCAGTTTTTCATGATGGATGTCCTTGGTGAGAGGGCATTATGCATGTTGACAGATGTGCTGAACAGTCTTGTCAGTTCATCGAATGTCTGCGCAAATTACCCTGCAAATCACGCGTCACACCGGCTATATAAAGAACAGATGAAGTTGGCGCATTGTCATTGCCCCTGTCATGATCAGACAGGGGCAGGCCAAATTACTTCGCCGCGTCGTCGTACAGTGCAGCAATGCCACCCGCCAGCGCATGCGGTTGCGCGCCCTGCAGATTGGTCAGCACCACCACAGTTAAGCGCTTTTCTGGCAGGTGCACACGCCAGGTGGCTGCGCCGCCACCATAAGAAATAGCGGGCTGTTTGCCAAAGGGCATGAACATGAAGCCCAGGCCAAAGTCACCATTTTGGCCATTCCGCAGTTTGTAGGGAGTGCTCATTTCCCCGAGCAATGCAGGCTTGATGAACTTGCCGCTGGCCAGCCCTTGTTCAAAATTGACGAGGTCGTGGATATTGCCATTCAAGAGTCCGGCAGGGGCCATATGATCGGGCATGAACTTCGCGCCATAATGGTAAATCTTGTCTTGCATGACGACGGGGCGGCCATTTTTCATTTCCAGCTTGCTATGGTCTTTAGTGATATCGAGAGAAGTATATAAATCACTGCGGCCAGGGATGATAGACCAGGCATCACCAAATTTTGCACCCGTGATACCCATGGGCTGGAACAAACGGGTTTGCAGGAACCGTTCGTACGGCATGCCACTGATTTTTTCTATGACCATGCCCAGCAGCATATAGCCAGTCTGGTTGTATACAGATTTTTCACCGGCGGGCTGTAGTGGCAATTTTTCCAGCTCCTGCAAGAGTATGTCGCGGTCACCGCTGATGGTGATGATATTGACGTCATCGGTGATTGCATCCGGCAAGCCTGAAGTATGCGAGAGGCAATGACGCAGTGTGACGCCAGACCAGGCCGCAGGCAGTTGTGGCAGGATTTTTGTGATGGAGTCGTCGAGTTTAATGCGGCCATCCTGCACCAGTAACATGATGGCGCTCGCCGTAAAGGTCTTGGTCATCGAGGCCAGTGGATAGACAGTATCTGCCCTGGTTGCCACATTGTGTTCTATGCTGGCCACGCCATAAGTGCCTTCCTTGATAAGCTTGTTATCACGTAGCACAGCCACTGCCATGCCGGGTATGCGCCGCTTTTGCATCTCGGCACGCACATAATCATCGATAGTATCGGCATGTGCCTGCATGGGGGTAGCTGCGAAACTGCCCAGCAGCGCCAGGCTCAATGCTATTGCACGATATTTGGGGAACGGGGATACTGCGGAGTGCGGTATTGATTGCATTGATTTTTCCTAGGTTGGTTTTCATGCTGGCTGGCCGGATCAGGGCACATCGCCATCACACTGCTTCTTGTCAGTTGATAAGTACAGGCTTACTTTATCGCAAGCTTAAACGGGCCGCTAAGGAGAAAAGATAGATTGCAAAAACAGGGGAATGGACTGCAAAAATCGCAGATGAATGACAAGGCCATGTATGGCAGCAAAGATCAAAGTTGAATAAAATAGCTTGAATTAAGCTGCGTAGCCCAAAGATCATGGACACCCGCAAACCTAAGTTGCCGCCCATGCACCCCATGCACCCCTGGTACCAATTACCGACTGCCATCACACGCTTCATTGCAGACGCATCGCTCACCGCCGATGACATCGGCGAATCACCGTGCAGTGTGTATCGCTTCAGCAAAGGCGGCGAAAACTTCTTTCTCAAGACTTCGCCACCCGTGCTGGCACCCACAACTTATAGCGTCAAACGCGAAGCACAGGCCTTGCAATGGTTGAGCGGGCGCATAGGCGTGCCTGAACTGGTGGCTGTGGTTGACAACGAGTATGGCGAAGCCATGATCACCCGCGCCGTACTTGGTAAGCCCTTGTCTGCACGCATAGAAGCCGGGCAGCCTGTCAGCCATTTATTCCTCGAAGCCCTGCGCCAGTTGCAGGGCATACCTATCAAGGATTGCCCCTTGCATGCAGGCGCAGCCATTCGCCTGAAGGAACTGGAATATCTGGTCAGCAAAGGCTTGCATGACCAGGAGTATGTGCTTGACCAATGGCCGGGCCTGCATGACGAGCAAGACCTGCTCAGGCAATTGCGTGCCACAATGCCTGAAGAAGACCTGGTATTCGCCCATGGCGACCTGGGCGACAGCAATCTCTTTGTCGATGCGAACGACCAGCTCTATTTCATCGATCTTGGCCGAGCAGGCATTGCCGACCGCTGGATGGACATCGCCTTTGCCCACCGCAATTTGCGTGAGGATGTTTCTGGTAAAGTGGCGGATGAATTTCTGAAATCGCTGCCTTATGTGGATGAACCAGCCAAGCGGGAATTTTTTATGCAACTGGATGAGTTGTTTTAGTGGTGTGAGTTTCATTGCGCAAGCGCACGCTGAAAAGCAATGGCAAAAATTCTTACCAGGTAAGCTCCGCTACGCTCAGCATCGCAGTGATGTGCGGATAAAAAAGTGCGCATGGGACCTCAGGTTACACACGATCAGTAAAACGTTCACTCACCGCGCTAGCCTTAATCTGCTACGCAAGCCTTCTTCGACTTATCTGCGCGCAGAAAGCTTGCTCCGTTCGCAAAACTGGCTTGGGCACCACAGCGTGAAGAGCATCCATCACCTTCTGCTGACAAGACGATCTGGTGTTGTTTGACGGTCAGCTTGATCTGGCAGTTCTGAAAATCATGTTCGCCTTTTTCAGGCAAATAGCTATACACATTGCCAGCCATTGCAAACTTGCCATTGAGGCTGCAATTGTGTCCATTCGATTGCACGAGTATGGTATTTACCTGTGCCTGGGCATTGCCTAGGCTTTTGATTGCCAGACAGTCCTGTACGATCGCGTGTTTGCCATTGGCAAATTCCATGTTATGGCTGAATTCGTAGTTACCATCCAGCTTGCTATTTGCCGGTGTATCTTCATTCCATTGCGTAAGAAATGCGATGCGGCCAACATACGCATTTTCCAGGCATTGCACATTCTTGCAGGCATCGCGTGTCGTGCGCAACCAGCGTTGTTGGCTGGATTTGAGTAACTCGCTGGTATCGGTGCCGGTGGCTGGCCTGGACGTTTTTATCGTAGACTTGTAGGCACCGGCAAGCTGTTCGTCCAGTGTAGAGAGACTGCCGGTTTCACATATCATGCGCTCTACCGGTTTGGTGGCCTTGCTGCAATCAAAGCTGGCGGCCTGAGAGGTGCTGGCCAGCGTGGTAAATAAGGCGAAAATGAAAAGCAGGCGCATAGCTTGGTGATGTAAGTTGTGACTAAAGAAGCTAATTTTATGTCAATTCATGTACTCTCTGTCACAGATTTCTAGGCCATAACTCAACAATCGTCATTACCTTAATTTGGTACCTTGCCGTTGCTGCGGCAATTGCAGTAACGCCAACCATCTCCCTGCCGGGTGAGTTTGGTGACACCAGTACGCGGGGCGAGGTCTTCTTTGCTGAAATTGGTGCTGGCCTGGCAGACTGCTGGTAGGTACGTCGACCGCATCATATAAAGGACATCAAGGCGAATTACTCATTCCAGTAGCCTAGCAGGGCATTGAAGATATGCTCCCACTCATGGCTAAAGTCTTCGTCATCAAGCCTCAGATTGAGGTAATCGATGACGATCGTTCTTTGTGCAGCATTCATGAGCGCAAACTTCTCTTCCTTGACGCTGCTTTGTGTCAGGTAGTAAAGCAAGTCAGTGTTGAGTTGCCCGTCCAGGTCTGCCAGCATAAAGGCGGGAAGATGGAAACGCATGCCTGCTGCATCAAAAAAAGACAAGCTGCTGTAGCAGAAATTTAAGGCATCTATGTTGATACGCCGCCAGTCAGTTTTTTCATCTTTTACCCGCTAGGCAGCGCAGGCTTGTTCACCTGCAAAATCATCCAGCCCCTGAGCTTCATATAAGCCTGTGCCTTCACCTAACTGGACATCAGCAAACGCCAGCTGTATTGCATGTTTGAGCGACGTTACGCGCTCGCCCAGTTGTTGCCGCGCTTGTGCCTGCGCGATGGTGGCAGCTTCATAGCCGTCAGCGCGCATGGCATCGACATCCTGTTGTGTGGGGTAGCTCATGATCCCAAGCTGTGTTTATGAAGATTTATCAGCGCTCGATACTATACTCTATCGTCACCACCACCCGCGCTACCTTGTCTATCGTGGTCTTGTCGTAAGTGCCGCCATATTCATCCGAGCTGGTTTCTGTGCCCACTGGCAGGATATAGAACGCACCTTGCGAGGCAGAGCGCATGCTGCCAACCTTGACTGCACCGTATTTGGCAAACTCAGAGGCGCGCTTGTTGGCGTTCTCAGTGGCGGCACCGATCAGCGACATTTTGATGTCTTCCAGCTTGGAAACCAAAAACTGTGGTGCGCTGTAAAAGACTGGCTGGCCATCGGCTTCCAGTTGCAGGGCAGCACGGCTGACATTGGTGATCTTGGTCAAGTCCTTGGATGTCACCAGGATGCTTTGCGTAGCCTTGTAGCCGCGTTGTACCTGGCGGTTGCGGCCTTCTGGCAATTCTTCGATGACCATATTGGGTTCGACCGCTTCTTCCGATTCTTTCAGGGCAGCCTTCTCGAAAGCTTGCTTGGCCAAAAATTCATCCAGGATAGGACGTGATTTACGCAGCTTGGCCAGTGCCTCGGCAAAACTGGGCGCAACCACCGCCACGCCTATACGCCACTCTGCATAATCGGCTTGTATGGGTTTTTCTGCCAAACCCTTGACTGAGATACTCTGCTTGCCCGAGCCTATATGCTTGGCCTGCACACCAAAAATAAAGGCGGCGGCAGACATGCCCAGGGCCAGTAAAACACCGAGTATGACCAGGGCGCGGGATAAGTCTTTGTTCATTGTCGTCTCCGGGGGAAGGACAGGGATGTTGGAATCTGCTGTTGGGCACAAAATGCGTTGGCAAGCGCTGCTAAAATACAGCCTGATATGAACGCTGTTGATATACTGCGCCCAAGCATTTGCTTTCCCTATACACTTTGCATTTTGTTGCAAATTTGTCTGACAAAATCTGCGCAACCGGGCTTCAGTTGGAGGCCGGTTTTAATGCGCGGTGATGTAAAACCTTTGCCTGGTCAAAGCCGGTACTTCAATCATGAGCGATTACACCCCCCAACTATTTGCCTTACGCCAGATGCTGTACAGAATGCTGCCACTGGCTGCAGCCTTGCTGGCATTTTTCCTCATTTACCTGCTTGTCGGCGAGATGTTCAGTGCTATTGTCCTTATCCTTGCGACAGGTGGGATAACGCTGATGTACATGGGGTGGTTCTTGAGTGCCTGGTCGAAAGGCTTGATCGATACTCCAAGACGGCAATGGCATGTTGCGTTTGATAATGGCATGATCAAAATCAATGCAGCGTGGGGGGCTACCCAGATTCCGCTGGGCGCCATCAGCAGCCTGACTCTGGTGTGCGATGATAATTGGGATTTGATCAAAGGCATGGAAGATCAATGCCTGAAGTTAACCCTTGCCAAAGGCTGGCCCATCATCATCCCGGGCAGTGCTGGCAATTTTGAAGCTACGCTGGAGGCGATAAAGCAGCATAGGCAAGTTGAGATTTTGTTGGTGAATTAGTATGCAAGAGAGGTGGCCTGGCATGAGGAAAGTACCGATGGGACGCTGCTTGTCTTGTCCAGAGGGGGGGGCAGGATATCATTCCAAGAAATTCCTAACAAGCGGTGCGGTGATCGTCGTCATTGAGTCTGTAAGCAGTTTTCGCATAGTCCAGATCTGCCAATTGTGCATTTTTTTCAGCCTGCACCAAGTCGCTCTTCTCCAGGACATCGATCAGTTCAGGTGTCATGATCAACGCACCATCCTGGTCGGCAAACATGGCGGCCATGGCAGCAGCACTGGCTTGCTCCACAGCCCATTCGGTGACACCGTCCAGGGCGGCGGGGTGTTCTTCTACAAAATAATGAGCCAGGTCAGCCAGTGCATAAAAATAGTAATTGCGCAGCATTTCAGCATGGCTCAAACCCTGTTCATCCAGGGCGGCTTTGTTTAAATGTCTTTCAAATTGCCGGGCCTGGGTTTTAAGCTTTTGTTCTTTCTCCAGTGAGGCCTGGGCGCGGGCAATAAAATGTTGGCCAAGTTCATGGGTCCTTGCATCCGGCGCTGTCATCGCAGGGAAGTTTTGCATGCGTGCGAGCGCTTGCAAGGCAACATGGAGTTTGATTTTTCTTGTATTCTGCATCTGGTTTTTACGTGTGAAATGAGTTCACGTATTATAGATAAATCCTGCACAGCTACTTATGACCATCACCATTAAACAACTGCAGCAGAATCTGCCTGCCATCGATTTGTTGGCAGACTATGCTGATCTGGGCATTTATCCTGAAGAAAAACAGCAATTGCCCTCATGGCTGGACCTGAGTGCCGCAGAGGATTTCATTGCCTTAGGCAGGGAGGGGTCGGATGGCGTATTTTTATTGGGCGTGACCAGCGGCCAGGTGGTGTATGTGAGTTCAGAAGGACGGGCAGGCTGTATCGCAGCGTCGCTGGATGATTTCTTGCAGTTACTGATTGCCCATCCTTACTGGCAAGACTTGCTCAAATTTTCTGCTGCGGGCAACTTGCTGGAGATGCAACGGGTTGCGCCCTATCTGGAAGAGTCCTTGCAAGAAGATGAACCTGATATTGACGACATACGCGAAGAACTTTTGGCCTTCCTGGGTTTGGCTGAAGGTGAAGCGCATATAGCCAGGCTGCACCAGGCGGTGACAGCCTTGTCAGGCAAGGTCGCCATCAAGGCAGAGGATGGCAGTCAATATCAAAGTTTGTTCAATCGTTTTACCGTGGACGACAATCCCATGTGGAGAGCAGGCTGAGTCTCAGATGCCAGCGCTTATCATTTTCTCTTGACGGTTGCATGTCTCATAGGCAATGCAGTATCTTCATGAGGTAGGTTATCAATCAACCAATCATGCAAGCTTGCTGATCAAATTGATATCCGTGTGTGTGATTATTTTCCGGCATTGAATAGTGTCAATAGCCATGCTGAAGTGCTTCAAGTATCATCGTTCGCTTCTGTTCTCTTGCGGTTGATACTGGTCTCCGTCGGTAACAAGGCTGTTATTATTCTTCAACTGGTTCAGGGTATACCAGGCATGGCGCGAGACATTTTTCAACATGGTGACAGGGACTGCAGGGCTGGCTGTATTAGCAGCCCTGGTCATCACCTTGGCCGTGCATACAGGCAGCTTGCAAGCCTCTTCAGATTTTCCCTCGCTATATTGACACTTTTCCTCTGTGCATGCACCAGTACAAATTTTGGCTGGCAAATCAATCAGGAATTACGGGTAGGCATGACGCGGTCTGAGGCCAGCGCCGCGCTGGACAGGCTGGAAGCCAGCGGCCGGCCGTTCATACGCAGGACGAATGAGACTGTCGGGGCAATGTGCAGCAGCATAAAGACCGCCAGCCTTTGTCGGGGCGATCAAAATTATCATCTTTATATGCTCTACCGGTACGACCAGTTTCCTTACGATGTATTGAAGCAGGTCGACAACGGCACGCCCTATTTGCAAGTCGATTTTGGCAGTGGTGCTGGTATGCGTTCTCTACAATTATTCTTCAGTGATAGAACACAGTTATTGCGCGGCTGGTTAGTCAGTAATGGTTACTGGAACGCTCGTTACATTCAGGAGCGTCTGGGTGCCAAATTCAGGCGTGTGTATGGCCTGGTCAGCTTGAGCAGCATGACCAAGGCTGAAGTATATGCCTTGATAGGGCCACCCAGGAAAATCATGGACCCACCTGCGAAACTGAGTCGTGAGTTATTTGATGATCATTACTGGGATGCACAATCGGCGGTGCCGCCTACAGGCAAATGGAGCGAACCATGGGAAGTCTATGAATACCCGCTCGAAGATGGATCAACGCGGTGCGTTTATCTGGTCTACTCCAAAGGAAAAACGCTCATTGCCTATGGTTATGACCATGCCCATCTGGAATCTGACCGCTATATGCGTGCACATGGGTTTTAAATATAGCAGTGGCACCTCCCGTAGTTCCTGAGCATTTTTTTCTACAAGAATGTCAATTTATTTTTTAGATGAGCGAGTGCAAATATGAAACACATTATCATGGCAGGTGCATTGCTCTTGTCGTGCTCCCCATCCAATGCGGCTGGTGTGTACACGGTAGGAGCAGGAAAAATTTCTTGCGAAGATTTTATTCGTGGCAAATCGAACCAGGCCGAGTCTATTCAGACCGCGCAGTGGGTGGCCGGATTTATTACCAGCTTTAATTTTTACTCGACAGGCAAGCAAGCGACACCGGAAACGGCTGAAGCCATGCAAAAAAGTTTGGAACTGTATTGCACCAAGAATCCGAAACATATGATCATTGAGGCGGCCGCAGCACTGGTTAAACAATACCGCTCCGAGCAGTAAAAACGATGAAAGAAACTATGAAAAATTTACATTCCGCTTGCCGTGCCTGGATGCTGAGTTGTTTGCTTGTCTTCATCCCTGTAGGGATAAGCTGTGCACAATCACCCTTGCCCCCCGCGTTAGACTCAAGAATCTCAGGATACGCAAGAGAGATGGGGACAATTGGATTTCTTGAAAAAACCAAATTGGGCATGTCGTATTGCGGTGTAACTTACCAGGATTTGGCAGGAAAGGCAACGCGAGAAAAAACTGCTTTTGAAATAAGAAACAAGGAATATGCAGAGTTGGTTGAAGCTGGCAGGCCAACATTCTATTTGTTAGTTGCAGAAATTGAAGGTAATTCACCTCGACAGGTAGCTACTTTTTGGGACAGCAAGACGGCAGAATCACAGGAGCAGACTTTAAATAAATGGAAGCAGGGTCTGCTAAAAGACTGGACCTCTTGCCTGGCTTTTATTGAAAGCGTACAGCGTGGCCAATATGAGATTAAGGTCATTTATCCCGAGATCTACCAGTCTGTCATGGCACGTAAAGAATCCAATAACCAGAAGCCTTGACCGTGCAGGGCGATTAGCTTCAAGCGGCCCGGCCTGTCTTCTTGCCTCTGCGGGATTTGACATCAAGCGTTGATGGAGCGGCGCAAATCATAATAATATTGGCTCTTACTTTGGGCTTGAATCTACTCTTTAGTATTTATTGGAAATCTCCTTATGTTCAACTGGCCAGGTCAATCTAAATCATCTCCATCAACCGAAAACCAAACCGCAAAAGCACTCACTACTGAAGAACAGGCCGAGCAATTGTGGCAAGCCGTTTATGAGGCGCGGGCAGCGGCTTACAGTGAACAGTTTGGTCCGCTGCCAGCTGATATCCTGAAGATGATGAATCTGAGCGGCGTCTGGCCGGGCGGTGGTTTGTATCAATTGGCGGCACCGCAGTTGTCGGCGACAGCGTGGCTGAGCTCCAGTTTTGGACTGAGCAATCCGGATATGCCAACGACTGTGATATCGGAGGAAGTGAGCAGTGAGCACGATCACTTGGGCCGCCCGACAAGAACCACGACGCGGCTGCTAAGCAAGGACAATATGGCGACTTACCCTGGTCGCCCTGGCTATGGCTATGAATTCATGGTCTTGACGCAAGGGCAGGAAGAATGGCCATTGTGGTTATTGCAATGGGCGGTAAATAGCGAGATCCAGCAAGATGTCGATTTCCTGGGGCGTGTCGATCAATACCAGGGCATGACAGTCGAAGACATTTACGTCGGTGGCGAGCAGATGGTGAATATCCTCATCACCAGGGCGCGCGCACCCTTGCCAGCCACGATCAGCCTGCCAAACGGTGAGATGAGCCTGCTGGTCGCCACCACCATTACCGATGATGAAATGATCTGGTCCAAGACCAATGGCCGCAATGCCCTCATGAACTTGCTGCAAAAGTCGGGCGTGGGCCAGTTCAGCCATCCAGACCGGCCTTCGGTCATTCATCCGCAAGGGGTGGACTATGCCAGCATCAAGAGCCGCGAACAGGCAGAAGCGCTGGCTGAGCAAGGTTTGCTGCGCAGGGGCTATTTGTTCCCGCTCCAGTTTGGCGGCGAAGAGACGGCCTTCAATGTTGCCTACATGCCGCGCCAGGGTTACATGCGCAAACTGTTTGCCGACAAGCAAATTAATGAGTTGGTGCAGCAAGGCCAGATCCAGAACTACCAGGCGCACCCTGAATACCTGGGCGACAGTTTTATCCCCAAACGCATACGCATACAAGCCACAGGTGATGCGAACCTGAATTTTGATATAGACATGTATTAACGGCTTGTTATTTTGAGAACTGCAGACTGCCCAAGCACATCAGCCTTGTGATACTGCTGGCAGTGAGCAACTACTGCCCGAAACCTGCACGACATGCAATGAGAGTAATGACAAAGCCAGTCTCATCAGCAATAAACTTGTGGCGCTGCCTCACCGAAAGAACGGCAAGAACTGACATGAAGTTTAACATCACTGCATTACTCTGGCTGGCAGGAGCCTGGCTTGCCAGTAATCGCTGCGGGGAGGGGGGGTATCTAGGGAATTATTGCGCCTAAATGAGAGAGGTGGAGTTGCCCCCACCTCTGGATTATCGGCCTCTCAGTTACCTGCCTGGCTTGTCGTACACACACCGCTTTGTTGATGCGTGCTAGTGGTCGTGCTTACAGGCTCTTCGGTGTTTTGGTTTTGATACTACCCCAATTCATTTCTGCTTTTTTCAGATTGCCTGGTACGTCTTCCAGCCATTTCTTTTGTACGTCTTTGTTCACATTCAGATAGAGTTTGCCATCAACGACGCGCCAAGCTTGCGGATCGCCATCCAGTTTCTTTTCCAGGGCGACACCCATGGCGCAGAAGCCGCCGTATTGTGGGGCGTACTTGGCGGGGTCGGTCTTGAATTTGTCACGGTTTTCTGTTGATGCAAAATGATAGGTCACGCCATCATGGGCCGCAGTGATGCTGGACTTGCCCATCGTTGGCGCACTGGCAGTGAAGTAAGCGACCGGGTCAAAACCTTTCAGACCTACGCCTTTAGCGTCAACATTGACGGCGCTGCTTGAGTTTTCATCATAAGCCATGGCGATTTGTGGCAGGCTGCCTATCATCGTCATCGAAGCGGCCATCACGGCCAGAGCAAGGCGACGGTTAAGAGAGAATTTTTGCATGATGTTTCCTTATAAAGAAAGATGAAAGTTTCTGAGATCTTTGCACGGCAAACTTGCCGGTGAGAGAACTATAGTTATTTCATTCTTGATTGAGAATATGCAAAAAAAGGAATCAATGATTCCATTTATCGGAATAATGGTGTGACGGTGGTGTGTCATGGCATTGGTATGACTGGCCATGCCAGGATTTGTACGCCCGCCAATGACAGCAGTGCAGGAAACATCAATAGATGATGAAAAGCTCAAACGGCAGAAATCTGATCACCGTGAAGAGCCCTTGTCTCCAGGGGCTGTCCTTCGCCACTGGCCCTGACAGGGCGCAGTGTTGATTGTCACTCAGGCCATGCGTGCATCGCCAAGTCGGCAATCGCCGCCAGGCTGGCCTGGCTGGCACCATCTTGCGCCTGTATGGCCATGCCCTGTATGGTGGCGGCAAAATATCCGGCAAGGCTAATGAGCTCAGCATCACCAGGGATTTCTCCGCGCTGCTGGCCAAGTTGCAGACGCGCCAGAATCGCCTCACGCGCAGATACTCTGCACGCTGTCAGATGGCGGGCGACCTGGGCTACATCAGGTGCGCTATGCAATACCCCGGTCGACACCATGCAACCTGTGGGCGTCGTGCCCCCTGCGAACTGTACGGCTGCATTGTGCAGCATTTGGTGGACGGCTTCCCTGGTGTTCGTGTCAGCTGCAAAGGCCTTGCCCATGAAGTTGCCATAATTGGCAATGTAGTAATTGATGGCTTCCTGATACAAAACTTCTTTTGATCCAAATGCGGCATACAGACTTGGCGGCGAAATGCCCATGGCATGGGTCAGCATGGATGTCGAGGTGCCTTCAAATCCATGACGCCAGAATAATTCCATGGCCTTATGCAAGGCTTGTTCGCGGTCAAAGGCGCGTGGGCGGCCAGCGTGGCGCTTGTTGGTTGATTGTTCTGTGTTCATTTTAATATTGTATCACTCGTTACAAAATAGATTGACGGCTATTTCGTCTTCGTTTTAATATGTAGTGGTCACTACAGAATCATCCTGATTTCTGCAAACGCAATTTTAGAAATGTAGACCATGAACAATTCAGCCCACACTATCAGTCATACCCGCAGTTTCCGTTTTAATGCCGAAGGCAACAGCCTGCGCCTGCATGCGCAAACCAGTTTGCCTTCCCTGGGTGAAAACCAGGTGTTGATTCAACTCGCCGCCTATAGCCTTAACTATCGTGATTTGCTCAATATGCAAGACATCAATGGTCGCCGCGCCGACTTGATCCCTCTGTCCGACGCTGCTGGTACCGTGGTGGCGGTTGGTAAGGCAGTGAGCAACTGGCAGCCCGGTGACCGTGTCAGCCCGAACTTCTTCCCGGCTTGGCATGATGGTGTGTTCGCGCCACATCATCTGGCATCTGCCTTGGGCGGTGGCCAGGTAGATGGTGTGCTGGCAGAGCATGTGGTGCTGGATGCAGATGCCATTGCCCGTATTCCCGCGCACCTGAGCTTTGCCCAGGCGGCTTGCCTGCCCTGTGCAGGTGTCACGGCCTGGCATGCCTTGTTCGAACGCGGCCAGTTGCAGGCTGGGCAAACCGTGCTGGTCCAGGGAACCGGGGGCGTCGCCATGATGGCCTTGCAACTGGCAACTGCGCATGGTGCCAGGGTGATCGTGACCTCGTCATCGGAAGAAAAACTGGCGCGCGCCCGCGAGCTGGGTGCCTGGCACACGATCAACTACCGCCAGACACCAGATTGGGATCTGCAGGCAATGGCGCTCACTGAAGGGCGCGGGGTGGATCACATCCTTGAACTTGGTGGGGCAGAAACCTATCAAAAATCCATTTCAGCGGTGGCTTTTGGTGGACAGATCGCTCAGATCGGGGTGTTGACAGGCTTTAACCTGGCACCCAATATGCTGCCTCTGCAATTTAAGAATGCCAACGTGAATGGTATTTGTGTCGGCTCTGTGGCACACCTGCGTGCCCTCAATCAATTTATGGAGCAGCATCAGATCACGCCACTGATTGATAAGACTTTTGCTTTTGAAGACAGTGCGGCCGCATTTGAACATCTGCGTAGTGCAGCGCACATGGGTAAAGTTGTGATACAGAATAGCTGATGCAGAGCAGGGCAGGTTGCGGCACAGGGGCTACCTGCCTGCAAACGAACAGGAAAGGGCGATTGCAGGCAAAGCAGGTGCTGGCAAGACTTGCCTCGCTCAGGCACTGCGATCTGACGGGTAGCCAGATTGCGCAACCGTGTGCAAGCCCCTGGACATGTGACCGGACAAGTGGGTGAATTGCGCGAGTTTGTGGCGGTTGATGTCGGCTAACTATTCGCCAGACAATTGTTCCAGTTCTATTGGCGAGGCACGCATTTTGCAAGGGTAAATGTGTCACTAATTAGCCTTTCGCGAGGCAAATCATGCTTCTAACCGATGACACTTCTGCCTTGCGTTACGACCATCTCCCCAGGTTTTTCACGCACTCCGTTACGTCAAAACAGTTTACTTTACAAGTTCGTCGAAGTACCGACAGACAATTTGGTAAAAACGTGCCACGTGAACCGGTTTTTCGCTCTGGTAGGCGTGTATGGCATGCACTGGCCAATGCGGGCCGGTGAACTGCGGTAGCACGCGCACCAACTCTCCGCTTTGCAGCAATGGTTTGGCTACGACGTCTGGGATTAACACCAAGCCCATATTGCGCAAGGCCAGCTCAATCGCGCTGGGCAGCGTGTTGACTTGGGCAAATCTGTAGAGGTTGACCATGGTCTTGTCTTGGGTCGCAACATGCTGCACGGCCATGTGGCGTTGCTGCCAACTGGCGGCAATCCAACGGTGTTCAGCAAGATCCGACAAGGTTTTTGGCTGACCACTGCGGCGCAGATACAGCGGACTCGCACAAAACACTTCAATCATTTGCCCTACCGGCAAGGCTCGGTAGCTGCTATCGGGCAGCTCGCCTGCATGAATCGCCACATCTAAACCATGTGTCACCAAGTCAAGCTCGCTGTCGCTGGCGATCAGATCGGGCTCCAGACCGGGGTATTCTTGACACAGCAGTTCAATCGCTGGCAAGGCAACGTTTGAGGCCAGAGCATGGGGGAAAGTCACCGCAAATCTCCCCTTGGGGGCTAAGCCGGCTTCAGTAACGTCCGCGAACACCATGTCGAGTTGATCGTGCAGTAGCTGACAGCGTTGCAGCAGTTTTTCGCCCAATGCGGTCGCCGCCACGCCGCGGGTGGTGCGGTTGAGCAGACGCGCGCCGATATCCAACTCCAGGGCTTTGATCTGCTGGCTGACCGCCGACTTGGTGATGTCGAGCTCCTCTGCTGCCTGCGTGAACGAACCTTTGCGGGCCACCAGGGCGAATACCATCAGTCGGGACAAGTTCTTTATATTGTTCATATAAACTAAACTATAAATCAAATAATCTAATATTGTTTAAATATTGTTTCATCCATACACTTACATTCATCTGAGCCAGACCTGTTGCCGTAAGGGCCTACAGGCTGACTTAGTGAACCTATTTTTCGGCCTCAACCCACAAAGGAAATCCCATGCTATCTGCCTACAAACTAACCCTGCCCGCGCTGACCATCGAAACCGCGTCACCCAGCGCCAGCGCCCTGCTCAAGGGTGCGAAAGCCAATTTTGGCTTTGTGCCCAACATGTTTACCCACATGGCACATGTACCCGGCTTGCTTTCGACTTACTTCCATGGCTACGAGCAGTTCCGCGCCAACTCTGGCTTCACGGCCGTTGAGCAAGAAGTGGTGTTTTTGACGATCTCGATCGAGAACGGTTGCGAGTATTGCGTCTCGGCGCATAGCATGGTTGCCGATGCGATGTCCAAGGTTCCTACCGACGTGACCAATGCACTGCGCGATGGCAAGCCGGTGACTGATGCTAAATTGGCCGCGCTGGCTACCTTCACCCGCACCATGGTGGTCACCCGTGGACTGCCAAGCCAGGCCGACGTAACCCAGTTTTTGGCGGCTGGCTATACCGAGACGCAAATTCTGGAAGTGATTTTGGCCATCTCGCTCAAAACCATCAGCAACTACACCAACCATCTGGCGCACACAAATGTGGACGCCGCGTTTGCATCACACGTTTGGAAAGATGCCAGGGCCGCCAAATAAGACTCTCACAGCGTCCGGACAGGGCGCTGTGATCTCACCACCATTTGAAATCAAAGGACTCCTATGCCCGCATACATCACCGTGAATTTCACGCCCGTTGACAAAGAAAAAATGCAGCAGTACGGCGCTGCCGTGCCTGCGACCTTGGCCACCTACTCCGGTGAGTACTTGGTGAAGGGCCCTGCCGAGCAACTGTTGGGTAACACCGGCTTTCAAATGCAGGTGATCTTGGTTTTTCCAACCAAAGAGCTGGCCACTGGCTGGTACCACTCGCCCGAGTACCAGAGATTGGTGCCGGTACGTGACGCCGGGATGCGCTCCCAGTTTCAGTTGATCGGTTCCTGATTTACGGCGTCTTTGCATGAATCGAAAGTTTGGTTGGAAAGTATGCAATCTGGCATGATTTTGCAATAATCCAGACCCCAAGAACGCGACGCCATACAAATTTAACGAAAGTCGCAGTACAAGGTGAGTACTCGCCTTAAGCGAAGTAATCTTGTGAAAAAAACGAAGTAACAGTGCGAACAAACGAATATGGTTTTCATTCAAGCGAATATAACCAATAAAAATCAACGACTTATCTTATGGTGCGAAGTAATTCTGAGAAAAAGTGAATGTTCGATCCGAGTTGTATTTTTAGCATTGTATGGATGCCAGCGGACGTATACTTAAACGCCAAGTGTGCCAATCCTATTCGTCGGCTTTCAGTAGATCCACGTACTCAATCCAGTCTATCCATGACGCTTCCAGCGGTTTGCTCATTTCATGCAGTCCATGTCAATATCATCATAGGCTGGGTGATTCGCTTCCCACTGCGGCTATGGCATGCATGATGCTCCGATATGATCATCTCGCTTAACGGGACAAAACCATCAATTCTTGGGTTCAAGCTCGATCGATGTCCGTTAGATTTGGTTTCTGCGGCTGATTCCTCGTTTAGTCTTTGCTTTCAGCATTTCGGGTTGCCAGTAAGGCCTTCTTCTTTTCTGGCCAATTGCTATCAGCTAACTTTACTTTTTCAGGAATGTCGCGTACCCATAGCCAATGGGCAAATTGATTCGTATTGAGGTAAAGTTTGTCATTTTCGATCTTCCAGCGATGTGGGTCGCCGGATGCGTAAATATTGTTGGCCATACCAAAGGCGCAATGCCCACCATATTGCGGCGCATATTTTTCAGGGTTCGTCATGAATAGCTCGCGGTTGAGCTCTGAAACAAAATGCCACGTCGCACCTTCCCATATAAAAGAATACGCCGCGTTGCCGCGTACAGGCTTTTCGTCCGTAAAATAGGCAACAGTGTCATATCCATCTACTGCGGGGCCATTTTTGGCTCCATAGATTGCAGATTGATTGCCAGATTGTGCGTGCGCATATTGTACGAACTGAAAGAACAACAATATGGGCAATATGAGAAAAGCACGAGGTATCCCTAAACTGAATTTCATAAAAGACTCCAATCAAAAGTTATTGCATGTGGCGGCGATAGCCGAGAATAGCGAGGCCCAACATGAGACACGCGAACAGCAGAATCGGCAGGCTTAGTTCGATTAACACCATCTGCTCAGCCTGCCGAAAAAGATCAGCACGCAGCACCCGTAAGAAATGCGTTAAGGGCAGAAATTCGCCCACGGTTTTTGCCCAGGTTGGCATAGAGTGGAACGGGAACATAAAGCCCGACAAAAGAATAGATGGAAGGTAAAAAAACACGCCTAATTGCATTGCCTGCATTTGCGTTCTTGCGACCAGAGAGAGAGAGGCGCCTAAGCCCAATTGACCCAAAATAAAACAAATCGCCGCAAACCATTGCGCCGGGCTTGCCCATGGAGTTTCAAATAATTGATGTGCGACACTTTGTAAAAGCGCAAATAGCAATAGCCCAATGGCAGCATAGGGCGAAAGCTTTCCACACACGATCAAACTCGCGTTGACTGGCATACTCATTAAGCTCTGCCAAGTACCGCGCTCGCGCTCTCTGACCAAAGAAAATGCAGCCATTAAGGTCAGCGTGAGGGTTAAGATGACACCTACCAACGCTGGTACTAAATAAGCACCGCTTCTGCTTGTTTGCAAGAATGCAGACTGACTGGTGAGCTTAATATCTCCCATTTCTGACTGCAGGCTTATTTGGGTCACGGGAAATTTTTCGTTTTCCTTTTTCTGTGAAAAGTACTCCTGCTGACTAGTTGCAGCGAATGTCGTCGAGGTCGCCAGCGCCGTTTGCAGCTTCGAGATAAGCATCGTCGTCATCGCAACATATGGGTCTGAACCGTCAAAAGTGAGAAGGATAGGTAATGCGAGAGTTTGATTCAAATAGTGGCTTGGTGCAGCTGGCAGTTGCAAGATGAAACGCACTTCACCTGATTGCAATGCTGCATAAGCTTCGCGTTCACTCATGGGTAAGCGCCGAATAGCGAGCAATTGTGTTTGATTGATGCTATCGATGATTTGTGATTGAATGTCCTTATCATACGCTTCAAATTTGACAGATTGACTGCTGCCATGGCTTACCCATGCACTTGGCCAATGTTTCGAATTTAAATCAATCGCAAAGCCGAACAAGAGGATTTGGGCAATAGGCACGCTGATCAGTAATATGGCAGTCAGTCGGTCGCGACTCAATTGCAAAAATTCCTTCTTCGCGATGCCCTTGATTCTTCGCCACGTCGCTTTTATCGAGTTCAAGTATTTCATTGTGACGCGCTTTGCGGGAGTTGCACAGTTGTAGACTGCCGTTCGGAAATGAGTAACACTGCACGCAAACTATCTTCTAAGTTCGGTAAGGAACAATGCGAAAAATACTCGAAATCTTCAGCCCATCGTGCCATTAATTGGCGGTGATACTCGCCGGTCTGCGCGGTGACAACGCGCAGACCTTGGTCGGTTTTTTCTGTAAATAGAACTGATAGCTCTTGAGAAATCGCATTTGTTAATTTCTGCGAAGCCGCCGAGTCTACCGGTCGCGTAAAGTGAAATACCGATAAACCTAAGTGAGAGATCAGCGCATCAGGTGTGCCATTGTATTCGATGCGACCACGATGCAAGTGAATTAGCTGATCTGCCCGATGCGCTTCGTGGGGATCGTGTGAGCTGATAATGATGCTGGCGCCTCGCTGTCTTTCCAAATCGATTTGCTCCCAAATGCAGGCTTTTGCATCGAGATCAACGCCCGCTGTCGGTTCGTCTAAGAGTAGCAGGTTTGGCCTGGATAACATGCTGGATGCAAAGGCTAGTCGTTGCCTCCATCCACCAGATAATTGGTCCACGCGTTTTTGTAGGATAGGCGCTAAGGCATACGCATCACACACTTCTGCACAGCGCTCCTGAGGATTATCTATATCAAGCATGCTTGCGCGAAATCGTAGATTTTCGATCGCACTCAATTCATCATAGAGCCCGCCCTGCTGCGGCATGTAACCGATCTTGGCACGCTCTGCAGCTGCACGCGACACTAATGAAGCAGTCAACACTTTGCCTTGCCCCGTAATCTTTGCTTGGCCTTGCAAGCCTGCGATCAATTTGAGCAGGCTAGACTTACCCGCTCCGTTAGCACCATACAATAGTGTCACACCAACGTTCAAATGGAGGTCCACATCTCTTAGTATTTGGTGCTTTCCGTGGTACAAGCCCACTTGCTGCAAGACGACCGCAGTCTCAATCTTCAAGGACAAATCCTCCATAAGAGTACTGCGTCGCTTCCGCGCCCAAGAAAATGCAGCGTCGCTCCGCCATGTTTGTGTTTGGGGGCGATACGGTCACTTGCTGGCGCGAAGTAATGGCATGATCCAGTGCAGCCCAAATGCTCGCACTGCCTAAATTGCCTACCTCCTGTGCATGTCGCGAAATTCTGTCGATAGGTATGTCCCAATATTTCGCCAACCAAGGTGCAACCGCTCCGCTGGCTTGATGGGGCACGATGAAATCAGCCTGATGAATATCGATTCCGTGTTTGCGTAAGACTTCTCGCCCAGCATCGAGTAACATCGCCCCATGCTTTGCGACTGAAGTGAAATCATGTTCGAAATATAGTGGACCAGTTGGTGCGGCGGATCGATCTGAACCGCCAAAAGCTAGCCGCAATCCGGCGGCTGGTGCTTGTTGGCATTGTCCAAAGTAAGCATGGCTAATCCATTTTTGCGCCGACGACGAACCATCTTGTTTCGCGATTAAAGAGGCGGGATCTACTTCGCGTCTAGCCCCAATAATGACCGCGGCCGCTCCGTCTCCCATTTGTAAGAAATTGATCCATTGACTGCTATCTCTTTGCAAGAGCTCTGGCGAGAAATAGACCGAGCCGGTCTCAACACCGACAATTGCAACCGGTGCCGCATCCGCATGGGAGGTAAGTGCAAAGGCAAATTGTAGGGCATTGGCAAATCCTGTACAGGCTTGCCGAAGTTCGACATGTGGCCCCGTATAACCAAGTAAGCGCGCAATCTCTGCGGAGCCGCCGGGGAGCAACTGCGCAGGTGTCGCTGTATGGCTAATGAGGTAAGCAAGTGCAGAGACTGGGATATTTGCGCGATTGAGTGCGAGCGAAACGGCCTGGGCGGCTAACTCTGGATTACGTGAGCTTGGCCGCGGTGCCTCTTGCGCACTAGTAAAGTCTCGACACAAATGCCGCCGATGTACGGCGAGGCGAGGCGCAATAACTCTGACGTGACGATGGGTCGGTATCGAGAAATTACGCGAGATACGCTCACACAATTCCTCTGTGCCTATCGCCGGCCCGGGCAGTGCTGTTGCATGTCCTAGCAACTGGCGGCGATCTCGCTGAACAATTGGTGTTCCGATTGTTTCTGCGAGTGGTCGCACTATAGGGGTTTGAAACTTATTCATAGTGAAGTGACCAATGTGGTCCGCGCAAGGAATTCGACCTGCCTGCAACTAACTGATTAATTAGACGGGACATGGATTTCCCCGCCTGCTCAATCGATCAAGGCTAGGACGAATAGGCGACAGCAAATTCGATAGCTGAAGATCAATATCTAGATTGACTTTGGCAAGCGCCAAGGGTGTCATACCAAGCTTAATCGCCATGTTTCGAGCGACGCTCACGTGTCTTGCCTCGTCGCGCGCAATCTCACCTAGAATGTCACGGATCTGCGCGTGGTTTCTCAATCCCGCATGCGGATGCAATAAAGTAGAGATCAGACGGCAGACACTCAAATCCAAAGCCGCCACTTGCGCAAAATGAAGGGCCGAGTTCTTAGTCAGCATGCGCCGAAAAAAACGCGACATAGCATCGACTGGCAAATGTATACTCGGTTTAGGCAGCTCGCTTCGTAGGCTCTCCAAGTAACTAGCGTGGCGCAATTCGTCCGCAGCGATGCCATACATCTCCTCAGCTTCCTCGGACGTGACCCCTTTTAATAGACTATGGCTAAACGCATGCACCGCAGATTCTTCACCGCAGGCAAGAAATGGCAAACAATTCGCTAAATCAAGTGCTTGGATTTCCGACAGGTTGTTGCAATCGATTTTCAATGAAGACGTGATTTTCGTTTCGCATTGAATCTTATGAAGCTCGACATCGGTGACGCTACTCTTTAGCATATTCAGGGAAAAACAGTGAAACGACTTAGTTTCTAGTCCCGTCGATCTCAGCTTGTGTTCTAGTCTAGTTAACATAAAATTCACTGGTAAGAGGATTAGGATGCGAGAAGTTAAATACAACAAATCATCCATCGGATGAATATCTATTTTGCATCGAAAACTTACAAGCTTCGCACGGAATCGCACACCCCATAGGCTGCACGCTAAGGCCCAAAAAGCGCTCTGCTCGATCTAGTTTTTGATTTATCTCCATATCTCATCGGCGCAATGGAAGAATTGCCCATCGGTATTAGTCGAATGAGATTCAAATTCCTTACATCACCCATCAACAATCTTTGAAGTCGAATTCGTTTGTTTCAGTTGCGAGCTCAAATAAGAAGTGCAACAGATGTAGCTGATGGAGCCCATCAGCGCTTGTAAGGTCGCTCCTTCATTGGTGCCCTAGCCGAATCAGGCGCTACGATCTAAGAACCTGTTCGAGATCTTTTTTGATCACCCCCGCCGCAAGAGCAAAGTGAGGAATGCCAAATTAACGAATTGCAAGCTGGTATTCAATTGTCGCTCACAGTTTTTCCAAAGGCGATGGCATTTCTC
>NZ_JACOFX010000028.1 GCF_014284125.1 Undibacterium umbellatum
CTTGTGCCAACACAAGTTTCACTGCTTCTTCCCGCAATTCCGGTGTATATCTCTTTTTCTGTTTCATTATTTCTCCTGATCGTTTATTTTAACAAACAGGAATGTCCTAAAAAATCAGGATACCTCAGCTCGACTGCTTGAATAGCGTGGACCAAGGTGTGTCCGCGCACTTGCGCTGCCCCTTACTCATGCCATAGACGTACAAATTGACTAAAACTAGGTGCAATCAAGCTGAGTTGATGAGTAGCAGGATCAAGTATTTCAACTGTCGGCGGACTACTATTAAAATTCAGACAGATCAAATAGTCTCCAGCATCTCGCGCTATTGGAATATATCTATCAGGAAGATTGCTTACTCCTTGAGGACGTGCATACCACATAATGGTAGGCGGTCTTAGCTCATCGCTAAATTCAAAGAACTCACTGATGCATGTCCCTGAATCTTCATACTCGAACGAAGATATCTCGGGACTGGCGCCATCAGCATATTTCATGAGGTCGATATAAGAGTCAGGAAATACAAGGTCTAGCTGCTTCTGTATCGAAGAAACCATCCGTGCATCCACAGATGATTTTTTTTCTATTCCAAATGAACTCCAGTCAAACATCGAACATAACTCCTTGAATTTTCCTAGCGATTAATGCAACGCATAGGGTCGATTGACAGTGCGCAAAGCCTGGAAATACATCAATGTCGACCCCGCCTCTCGCATAGCACTTTGCCTTAAGGGAATGCAGGCAAAGCCGGACAAGCTGACAATTGCCTTCGATTTGAATTCTCCTTGAAGCAAGCCCCCCGATGAAAGTGTAATTAATACAATTAAATTACATTTATGATAATATATCATGTCAATGTTCTATTTTTGACGCAATCTGGAAAGTCTATATTTTGTCGATAATGTCAATTTATTACCCAAAAAAAGGAAATGCGATGACTTCAACAGCAAATCAACTCGAAACGAGATCTGGAATGAAGTTTCACAAAAAAGGCCGCAAGATCTATTTTAGCTCAGCACTGATAGCACTTTGCGCCAACCTGTTCTTTCTGCCGCAGGCGCATGCTGATCAAACAATATCGGCAATGGCTGGGCCCTGGCCTATCACAATCAGAACATGCTCTCACGATGCGGGCGCCGTTTGCTCTCTAACGTGGAGAGGAAAAGAGTTTATCAACGATTATGACCATGGCCGACAACTACAATCTGCTTCGTCGTTTGACAACTTGGGTGAAAGTTTTAATCCAACTGAAGCGGGAGCAGCGGTACCGTACAACGGCGTCAATCCTAGTCCGAGCAGCAGTATCCTGCAAGGGGAGTGGGCAACCAGTAATGTCCTGGCCACACAAACAAAAATGGCATTCTGGTATCCGGTAGGTGGTAACCAGGTGTCAAATCACATCCTCAACAAAAGAATCACCATCGGCCTGCCCAATATGCCGCATGTGATTGAGTATCTGACGCAATTTACCATCCCTAGTAATGAATCCCATTCTTTCGGCGTATTTGAGGCTCTGACAGGGTATATGCCACCAGAGTTTTCCAAGTTTTATACATTTGACGTCAGAAACAATGCCGTCATGGAGGCCCCATTAAGTGACGGGCCTGGTGAGCAAAATCTGCCTGTCATTTTTTCTACGCCAGACGGTGGATGGGCAATGGGGATTTATTCGCCAGAAGCGCCACAAGCCACATTCGCAGGCTTAGGCTATGGTCGGTTCAGATTTCCAGATACGGTGAAATGGAATAATGTATTTCGCATTTACAATCCGTCTGGCACCTATCACTTCAGGTCTTACGTCATCGTTGGATCATTGGAAAACGTCAAGGTTTCAATGAAACAATTATATAACTATGTGCATTGATAAATTGCCCGCGCACTCCTCCTCTTGATCCAGCCGTTGCGTCATTACGTCATTGAGCAGCGCGTTTTAAAATACGCGCTGCTCAATGGTGATTGACAAGAGTGCGATTGGCATGCGTGCGATTACGCCATACTATTCGCTCCTACGGACCTGCACTTTGCATTAACGGAATGTGGGTAATTTAGGCCGGCCTTATATACCAAATATCTTTCGCTCACACTGCCGTTTTTCTTCCTCTACTTTTAATTTTTCACAGCTGCGAAGACGTGGTTTTAATTCTGCCAGTTCGGCATATTTTTCGTTTCTCTCTAATGCCATACATTTCTTTAAGTTGTGCACATAAATATAAGAGGTATTGACATCAGGATTTTCAAAAACTTCGGTCGTTATTTTTGGCATGACACGCAAAGTCAAAGGGTCATTCTGCAATCCATCTTTGACGAGAACGGTGACATTTTCCAGTGACATGCCCTTGTTTCTGGCAACGGCAATATTGGATGCAGACTGTGCGACATTTTCGCAGAGAGGCACTCGCTTCAATGGATCCCATGCAGACCGTGGGTTTCTTTCGAGGTAGTTGGCAATATAGCGCGTATCTGCATTTTGGCCTTTGTAATGCGAACAGGCATCGACAATTGCAGCTTGAGTTGCGCCACGCTTGATGGTCTGATCTGCATAAATAAGCTCATAGATTTTGCCAACAACCGTGATGTATTCAGACAGCAAGTTTGCTGGAATTTTAAGATGACGATTCATTGATGCTTTGACCATGTTGAATGCAATCTCCTTCGGCATTGCAGAATCACGTCCGTCTACTGCGAAGTCTGCATACATATCCAGGTTTGAACAAACCTTCAAGGTTTCTTCATTGACAGGAGGTTGAATGCTATGGTCTGCTGCCTTTACTGAAAAGCAAAATCCCATGCTCAGGATGAAAAAGAGGGTCAATATTTTATTTTGCATTATTTGAATACCAGGTTCAGAAAGAGACAAGAAGGTGCAAGAGCCAAGTAGGGGCAGGCTTTACATTATAACAATTCCAAGCTGAGGAAATGCATTTTTTCAATTGTCACTATCGGCTCACTGTCGAAGATAGCGCCGAAGAAAACGCTGGAATTTAGTCATTGCAAATCAATGACTTTAAATGTTTTCTCAAAAAACCTGACCGAATCTTTCGCTTAATCCAGCGAGCAAAGTAAATGATCGCTGGATTAAGCCTGCAATGAGTATGTACAGCCTCAGCAATGATGATACGTCTCGTGCCTCAGGCAATTTCGCTGTCAATCAGCTTACTCCAATAAGCAGCTAATTTTTTATACCCTGTCAGATTAGGATGAATCTCATTTTCCCAATCATTGGATTCGCCTTTACTGCCAGGTTCAGCAGGTGTCAGTAAATTTTTGGTATCAACGGCAACCACACGGTTGCCAGGTATTTTGGCAAGCTCTTCAATGACACTGAACATTTCATTGATTAAGAGTTTTTTGATGCTCCCCCATAACTCAGGAGGGATCTTATGTTTTTTTAGCGATACGGCCAACCAGCCATTTGGTGCAACAATTGGTATGCCAGCCATTCGGGGAGTGGCGTAAGCATATGAGTGCGCCAGGATAGGTATGCCTGCATAATTTTTGTTTCTGGTTTCAATCAGCTTTTGATAGTGACCAAGCATGCGAAACTTGAATACTTCCAGCCCTTGTGGACATATATAGGCCTCTGGCAATTGTCTTTGTGGAGCAGGCACTTCTGATGTATTGAGTAATATCCTGTGCGACCTGTCCAGTTTTTGATCGGCAGCGGCCAATGCGATCAAATCATTGCCACCACCAGACACTAGGATGCCGCGATAGGGAATTCCATTTTTCAAGAGCAATTCCCTGAACAGTGCCCGGTTCTGCAATTCATTGACCATGTTCTTTAATTCTTGTCCCGAACGGGCAAATCCGACTATTGTGTATTCTTTTTTCAAATCCAGTTGATACAGGATATTGCTCGTGTCCCAAGGCGGAAGTGACCCCACATCAAACCAGGAATCTCCAATTGCCAGCAGTGGCAATCCTGAGATTTTTTCAGCTTCAATTTCTTTGGTAATCGAGTAAATGAGATGTGGACGCATGAAATTTTCCCTTAATAAATTCGTCGAATCAGATTGAGGTGTAATGCATTGAATTGATTGGAACTTGACGTGACCATGCATAGCTACTGATCAGTGACAACTTCCCTTGCAGAAATTTCCCGCTATTGACGCTTGGCGCGGCATTAACTTTTCCGTTGCTATAGCATCCTTTGCCCACCTATCCCGCACTTGCGCCTGATGATTGCAACTTGATTCCAAACTGCGTGAGACAGTTGAAATACTACATTGTTATTTACTTAAATAATTATAAGTTCAACTAGTTTTTTTTATAATCATCTACCATTGCAACAATGTGCTTGTTATTCATGCCGGGCAGAAATTCTTTACCTTATCTGGGGATACAGGACAGCTTCTACTCCAACGATTTTCCTTATGCAATCTGGGAAAAAAACTTTGGGATTGCATCCTTAGATTGCAACAATGGGAATGATGTGGATAACGGCAAGATAACATTAAGTTAAGACTGGATTTGCAGAAACCCCCGTAATATGCTTTAATTTGCAACCTGGTTGCAAATTCCTGAGGTTTAAAATTCACTCCACGCTGTTATCCATACTGTTTGCTACCACGATTGCTGGTGTCTTGAGCATCACTGCGGCTGCCATTTTTTCGTTTTCGTTGCTCTCCAAAGTGGTAGAGCGCATGGTGAGCTTGTCGGTGGGCATCATGTTGTCCACTTCTTTGCTGCATGCCTTGCCAGAGGCTTTTGAATCAGGGGCTGACGCGCGCACGCTGTTTGCCTGCCTGCTGGGTGGCTTGCTGGCTTTCTTTTTGCTGGAAAAATTCGCCATCCTGCGCCACTCGCATCACCATGAGGGGGATGGTCACGAACATGAACATGGTCATGATGCGCATGAGGCGGGCAAGGCTGGCTGGATGATACTGGTGGGCGATGGCCTGCATAATTTCACTGATGGCATATTGATCGCAGCGGCGTTTTTGGCCAACCCCAAACTGGGCCTGGTGACTGGCCTGGCCATCATCGCTCATGAAATCCCGCAAGAAATAGGTGATTTCATTGTCTTGCTGAATGCCGGTTTTAGCCGCATGCGTGCTTATATGTACAACCTGATCTGCAGCATGATGGGTGTGGTCGGTGGCGTGATTGGCTATTACACTCTGGAAAGTGCCAGCGGCATGATCCCGTATGTGCTGGTGTTTGCGTCTTCCGGGTTTATCTATATTGCGGTCAGCGATTTGATGCCGCAGATGCAGAGACGGGCGACGTTGAAAGAAACGATACCGCAGATTATTCTGGTGTCACTGGGGGTGGTGCTGGTGTTGTTTGTCACCAGGCATCATTAGTCATTTTAGAATTTGCTTGTACTCGTTGGTTGGGCCGGGCCCAACCAACGAAATGCAATCCCCGTCCGTTAATTCAACGCTCCACCGGCCTGGATGCATCTGCACACCACTCACTCCACGATCCTGGATACAAAGCCGCTCCGTGCAGGCCGGCTACTTCCAGCGCCAGCAGGTTATGGCAGGCGGTAACGCCTGAGCCGCATTGCATGATGGCATGACTGGAGTCGCCCACTACAGCAGACCACTCTTGCAGTAACTGATCGGCAGCTTTGAAACGGCCATCGGCTTGCAGGTTGTCTTTGAAGAAGCGGTTTTTAGCTCCGGGGATATGGCCGCCGACTGGATCGATGGTTTCATTCTCGCCACGGAAGCGGTCAGCAGCGCGGGCATCCACCAGGGGTTTGGCAGCACTGCTGATATTGCCCAACACCTGGATGACATCAACTGTGTGCACCAGTGAATCACGCTCTGCAAAGCCGCCATTGCGTGCAGCGGGCACTTCTGTGGTCACCTGCTGCTCTGCTGCCAGCCAGGCTGGCAAGCCGCCATCAAGCACTGCCACGGCCCTGTGGCCCACCCAGCGCAACATCCACCAGAGGCGTGCGGCAAACATGCCGCCATGAGCATCGTAGACGATGACCTGGCTATCGTTATTGACACCCAGGGCTTGCAGGGTGGCGATGAAGTCGGCTTTTTCAGGCAGGGGATGGCGGCCACGGAAGACGCCATCTGGCCCGACTTTGGCAGCCGACAGGCGCTGGTCCAGATGGACGAATTGCGCACCAGGGATATGGCCCAGGTCATAGGCTGCCTGGCCGACATTGGCATCCATCAAGTCATGACGACAATCCAGCACGACCCAGTTCTGGTCGTTGATATGTGTGGCCAACTCTGTTGCACTGATCAATGTTGTATACATCCTGGTCTCCTGAAAAAATGGTGATTATTCTGAACTGATGGCATCGCCGGGTATAGGTTTGCGATTGGCTTTGGCATTATAGAAGGTTGCAAGCAGGCCGCTACATAAAATCACGGCTATACCTAGCCAGCTTAACCAGGCCAGGCTTTCTTTCCAGATCAGCACATCCCAGACACTGGAAAACACAATACCCACATATTGCAGGTTGGCTGTGACCAGGGTATTACCCAATCGATAAGCGCGCGTCATCGCCATTTGGGCGACAGCAGCCGTCACGCCTATTGCCAGCAAGAGCATGATGCCCCGGCTATCGAGGTGATGCCAGGTAACATCACCCGCACTTGCGTAGACTGATTTACCGATCAGGGCACCCAGCAAACCAGCTACCGCGCAGGTCAGGGAAAAATAAAACACTACGCGGTATTCAGGCTCGCCCAGCAAACCCATTTGCCTGACTTGCATATACGCCCAGGCTGCCAGCATGCCGGAGACCAGGGCAATAACGCCGCCCATGATCTGGTCAGCATGTATGCTGGGCCGTAGCAGCAGGACTACGCCGACAAAACCCATGAGGATGGCAGCGACAGGTTGCCATGCAAGGCCACGCTGCTTGCTCCACCATGCACTGATCAGCAAGATGGCGGCGATCCAGATGGGGGACATATAGTTCAGTGTCACCGCCATCGCCAAGGGTAATTTGCCGATGGCATAAAACCATAGCCACAAGGCCAGCACACCTACCGCACCACGTACCAGATGATGGTAAGGCATGCGAGTTTTTAAAGTACCGCCCTGTAACTTGACCAGCAAGGCGATCATCAGCATGCCGATGGCACCGCGATAGGCAACGATTTCTGAAGTTGAATAATCTGCCGATGCCAGCTTGACGCAGACACCCATGATGGAAAACAGAAAGCTGGCAACCAGCATCCATAAAGACTGCATAACAACTGAACTCCAAAAGATAAGGGAGGCACAAGCCTCCCTTAACATCTTACATTACACTGCGATTTTTCTTCGGTACCATTCATGGAAGTGCTGCATGCCATCTTCCATGGGGGATTGATAGGGGCCGACTTCATTGACGCCACGGTCAAACAAAATCTTGCGCCCGGCATCCATGCGCTGACCGATTTCATCATCCTCGACACAGGTTTCCATGTAGGCGGCACGTTCGGCCTCGATGAATTCGCGTTCGAACAAGACGATCTCTTCAGGATAATAAAACTCGACCACGTTGCGGGTCTTGCCAGTGGCAGTTGGCCACAGGGTCGATACCACCAGCACATGCGGATACCATTCAACCATGATGTTGGGATACAGTGTCAGCCAGATCGCGCCGTACTTGGGTGTTTCACCATTGCGGAATTTCAGCACCTGTTCTTGCCAGCGCTGGTAAGTGGGCGAGCCAGACTTTTGCAAGCCCTTGTGCACGCCCACGGTTTGCACGCTGTAGTCTTCGCCGAATTCCCATTTCAGGTCGTCGCAAGAGACAAAGCTGCCCAGGCCAGGATGGAAGGGCTCGACATGATAATCTTCCAGATAGACCTCAATAAAAGTCTTCCAGTTGTAATCACATTCATGCACTTCGACATGGTCGAGCATATAGTCAGTGAAATCCAGGTCCTGGGTAACACTGAGTTTGGACATGCGTTCCATGACGTTGTAGCCGTTTTGCTCGAACAGCAGGCCATTCCAGTTTTGCAGCGGTGTACGCTGCAAATTCAGGCAGGGCGTGTCGGCAAAATGCGGCGCACCAATGAGCTCACCTTTTAGGTCATAGGTCCAGCGATGCAGCGGGCAGACAATATTATTGGTATTGCCGCGCCCATTGAACATCAATGCCTGACGGTGACGACAGACATTCGACATCAGTTCTATGCCCTGCGCGCTACGCACCAGCATGCGGCCTTCGTTTTCGGCAGCAAGCGTGGCAAAGTCGCCGACATTGGGCACCATGAGTTCATGGCCGACATAACGCGGACCAGAATGGAATAAATCTTTGATTTCGCGCTGTAACAGCGTTTCATCAAAATACACGTAAACCGGAAGTTGCGCGTCAGAACGCGCGAGTGTAGACAAAGAAGCCAGATCGGACATCCCCACCCCCCAAATTAATTTGCACCAACCTAAGAGAGAAAGAATCCACAAAAACCTGTTCCGTAAGGATTTTCAATCCCAACGAAAATTCAAACGATCAAACGACTTGAAGAGGAAATTTTGGACAGAACCGGGGATTATACCTGAACTTTTAAAAAATGGCCTGAAGTACCAATAAAATGATATAACCCATCAGAAAACCTAAGGCGTGTTGACATATCTTGCCTGCAACTCACTTTGCAAACGACGCAATGACAAGGCCGATTCATCTGCAATACGGCGGCGCAATACCAGGAAATTCAAAATCTTCAGTGCCAGGTTGGGCAACTCATATTGCAGATGTCGTTCAAACAGGGTGCCACCGTTTGCAGTGGCTGAGAAATGATAGCTGACAGTCAGGCTTGCACCATTATCGACTGCTGCCTGGCCAGTCCAGCGCTGGACGTTGGCGCACTCGGTTACGGTCCAGACCAGGTGCCCGGTGCGGCCGCCAGCGCGCACATCTTCTTCAAAGCTGGTGCCGGCGCTGGCAATACCGGCATTATTGGTGTATATCTTCAATGAAGATGGATGCCAGTCCGGCCAGTGGCTGGGTGCGCAGGCATAATCAAATGCTTGCTGGACTGGGACTTGTATCTCTATGGCATTGTAGATATGTGTGCTCATGGCGTGCTCTGGTCTCCGTTTTTTAAATCAATCTAACTTCTATCCAGGGCGGCGCGAGTATAAGCTTCAACATTGTCGAGTAGCTTTTCAGTAGCAGCGACGGCTGCATCGGCATCACCACTGGCAATCGCTTCAGCCAGGTCGGCATGGGTCATGGCGGTGACATGCAGGATGTCTTCAAACTGTGACTGTATCTTCCAGAAGCGGCGTGACAAGGCATGCATGCGTTGCAAGGCCGAGACCAGGAATTCATTGCCCGCCACTTCAAACACCAGTTGGTTAAAGGCGCTATCTGTTTGACTGAGAATAAATTCATCGGCCTTGCTGGCAGCCACGCGAAATCCATTTGCGAGGACGCGAAACTGGGTGCGCTCGTCCTTGCTGGCTTTGCGGGTGGCAATGCGTATCAAGCTGCCTTCCATCGCCCGCCTGGCTTCTATCAGGCGCATCTGGCATTGCAGGTCAACTTCACTGACGATCATGCCGCGCCTTGGCAAGATCTTGACCAGCCATTCCTGCGCCAGTCTTTGCAAGGCTTCACGCACGGGTGTGCGACCAAGGTCGAGGTATTCACAGAGTTCGCTTTCAGTAATCGCCTGGCCGGGTTTGAGGTCCAGCGAGACGATGCGCAGTTCCAGCAGACGGTAAGCACGCGCTGCCTGCGATTCATTCTTGATGAGAGGGAAGAGCTTGCTGAATTCTGTTTTATCCATGGTCTGCTGTTGTAAGCGATCGTTGTTTCATTGTGACTGAGGCAAAACCGTGCCGCTGCCAGGTTCCAACGGTGCTTGCACGTGTGGCACTGGTGGCTCCATGCCGAGTTCCTGATAACGCCTGACCACTTCAGGTTTCAGGTGTTGCGAGCTATAGCCATTAAAGAGCGTGCCCAGCAAGCTGCGCTGCAAGTCCGAGGTGCCTAACAGCCAGTCGGCAAAGGGGAAAGTGAGGTTCATATTGTATTCTGTCATCAGCGCCTGGGTGTGGTGCACCATGTGATTGCGGCGCATCGTATTCACCAGCGGCAGATGCCTGACCAATGCACTTTCATCGACATGGCAAAGAAAGTGCATGGCCTCATACCAGAGGTAAAAAGCGATAGCCGTGGCAAACACAATATAGGCGAGATTGCGCCCTGCCAGTAAGGCGCACAGCAAACCCAGCAAGACGCTTTGGATAGCGATCATGACAAAGGCATAGGCCGGGAAAAAGACGATACGATATTCACGCGTGCTGGCCACCCGCATTTCTTCATGAGTGAAGTAATGATGATGCTCTTTGGTATGGCGATGCCAGATGAGTTGTGACAAGCGGTTCTTGCCGCGTTTGTGCAAGCGGTTTTTATGCACATACCATTCATTGACATTGGCAAACAGCAAGGTGGATGGCACACCCAGCCAGGCCCAGCCCGCCCCTTGCACCTGGGTCAGGGCAAGGATGATGAGGCTAATGCCAAGCCCGAATACAAACAGGCCATGCAGGACTCCGTGGTAATAAGGGCTGGTGGCAGCCTGATACTGGCTGCGAAATACGCGTTGCTTGTCATCCATTTCTCACTCCCGGAAAATCCAGATAAATGTAGAACAACTGATATATCACAAGGTCATCATACACATTTTCTGGAAATGGCACAGGCATTTTGCCGGACTGTTTTTTTCTTGGCTTCACGGTTTGGTCAACCAGCAAGCCCCGCGCGGGACTGTCGCAACGCTAGCTTGGAATGAGCAAATCAGACGCAAATCGGAGGGGAATTTGCGGAAAACACATGGACGAGTAGCACAAGAAACTTTGTTGCGAAGAGCCTACAATTTATTCACTGTCAAAAACCGCGCCTGCACTTTAGTGAATTTCATCTAAAACTATATCTTTTCCAGGCTTATGCCTGCATCTACAGAGGGAATATAAATGATTTAACAATTTTCAGCGCGGCTGCCTGCGCTGAAAAATATCCACATTATTCATTTTCCCCGCCTTTTTATGTTGCATAGCAACTTGCTAATCAAGCGCGGGAAACCTAGCCTGAGCTTGCCATATCAAGACCCGCTCACAGAAGCAGGCACATAGGCACCGCTGCGTTTCATTTCAACGATAACAATGAAAGAGACAAAATGAAAAAACACATGGTGAAGAAAGTAATGATGCTAGTCATGGCCCTGATGGTGTTACCAGCACCGTCCTGGGCGGCAGGTTACACGGAGACAAAATATCCTATCGTGCTGGTGCACGGCCTGTTCGGGTTCGACAAGATTGGCCCGGTAGATTACTGGTATGGAATTCCCTCAGCCTTGCGCAGCGATGGTGCCAAGGTCTATGTCACCCAGGTATCGGCTGCCAACAGCAGTGAAGTCAGGGGTGAACAATTGCTGAGCCAGGTCAAGCAAATCCTGGCTGTCACTGGCGCTGCCAAAGTCAACCTGATAGGGCATAGCCATGGTGGCCCCACCATACGCTATGTGGCTTCCGTCAGGCCTGATCTGGTGGCGTCGGTCACATCGGTAGGAGGTGTAAATCGGGGTTCCAAGGTCGCGGACGTGCTGCTGGGGGTAGCTCCGGCAGGTTCGATACCCAATGCAGTGCTGGTCTCCATCACCAATGGCCTGGGACAAATCATCAGCTTCCTGTCAGGTAGTCCGACTATCCCACAAAACTCACTGGCCGCAGTCAACTCACTGAGCACGGCAGGCACACTGAAGTTCAACGCCAAATACCCAGAAGGCGTACCAACCTCAGCATGTGGTGAAGGTGCCTACACGGCACGTGGCGTGGCTTACTATTCCTGGAGTGGTGCCAAGCCTTACACCAACATACTGGACATACTGGACCCCGCCCTGGCCCTGACTTCACTGGCATTTGGTGGTGAAAAAAATGACGGACTGGTAGCCAGTTGCGCCACTCATCTGGGCAAGGTGATACGTGACGACTATGCGATGAACCATGTAGATGAAGTGAACCAGACCATAGGCCTGGTCAACATTTTTGAAACCAATCCGGTCACGCTGTATCGCCAGCACGCCAACCGCCTGAAAAATCAGGGTTTATAAATCTGCGTTCAAATACTGTTGTTAAAGTGCGGACTTTCATTACATTTTCATGACAAGAAGTAGTAAGCTGATGATGCAAGGCAAGTCCGCAAAATAACAGGAAGTACATCTGAAAAAGGAGCGGGAGTCTATGAGAACAGCCAATCTGGCATTTTCCAGCGCGACGGCCCTGGTCGTCGCGGTTTTTTTTATTTTCACTTCCCTGAAATCCGAAGACCAGCGCGAACCCATCAAATTGCGCAAGGCAGACCATAGCTTTGATTTCGTGCGCTCATTTGAAGGCACTACCCAGGATGGCAATCTCAGCCACGATGGTGGCAGCGAATTGCAAGTCAGCGCTGAATTGCGTCTGCTATTCGATTATTATCTTACCGCCACCGGCGAAAAGAAATTGCCTGAGATACGCGCAGAAATTGAAAGAGTGCTCGATCAAAAACTCAGCGCCAATGCCGCCCTGCAAGCGAAAAATTTGCTGGGGCGCTATATCCAGTACAAACAGGCACTGGTCAGCGTCGAGGCCAATGCACAAAACATCAGTGCGGGAAAAACCAGCATGGCCACAGCCGCCCGCCAGCGCTGGTCTGCCATGCAGCAAACCCGTCAGCGTTTTTTCAGTGAAAAAGAAAACCAGGCCATGTTTGGTTTTGATGACGCCTATGACATGGACGCCCTGAACCGCATGGATGTCGCCGAAAACGCCAGCCTCAATCCCGAGCAAAAACAGGCGCAACTGCAAGCCCTGGACGATGCCTTGCCCGTGGAACTCAGAGAAGAAAAGAACGCGCCCTATCAGGTCATCCGCCTGGAAGAACAAGCCAGCAAGCTGCGCGCCAATGGTGCCAGCGATGCCGACATCTATAATATGCGCGCCACCGCAACCTCAGCAGAAGCAGCCACCAGGCTGGCCGAAGTCGACCGAGAAGAAGCCATCTGGAAAGCCCGCATACAACAATACCAGGAACAAAAAAACAAGCTGAACACGGAGATGTCCTTCCACAGTGCGACAGAAAAACAGGCGGCGCTTGATCAGGTGCGCAAGCAGTATTTCAATGCGGATGAACAGCGCAGGTTGCCGGCGTATGAGTGAGATCATTCACTATTCACATTGAAGCATTCAGCCGGTCAAAGATTGCAGGTGCAACTCCTTTGGTTCAGGCATCTGCATATTTCTTTAGAAAAATAGCTTCATCATTTTGCTTGGAAATATGAAGCAACACCGTGCGCATAAGTTCCACAGTGGGGTGCTTCGCAGTGCCCTTGGCGAATTCAAATACATCTTCCAGATTATCATCCGAAAACCAGTATGTAAGGATGAAGCTATCGTCAGGGATAGGCATATAGTCAAACTGTTCTATATTTGCCCAATCGACAGCATCGTCCCACAAAGAGCATTCAGGCCCCCAAGCCAACATGCACAAGCAACCTGAGTTGGCTAGCCACTTGCTGATCATAGAACGCCATTCCGGCGTAACACCCGCTTCAATCACGATGACGGCAAGATAGGGCGACAATGCTGAAATGTCGATAGGGTCAGCACCTGGCTTGAGATGCAGATAAATGGGATTATTTTTCATGGTAAAGCAATCAAGCCTTAACAAGCAGACGGTAAAGACCAGCGCGGCGCTGCTTTGTTGATATTGCCAATCTTCAATGCCGCTTTTCCCTTGATGATATCGGCGCAACTGATATCTGCTTCCAGTACATCTTCATTTAGCCAGGATGGGTCAACAAATTGTGCCGTCACCATGACAGGTTCGTTCTTCACTGGAGTGCTGAGTATGCCTCCGTATCCCTGCCACAATTTTTTCCCGTACAGCTTATAGACTGTCCAGTCTTCACCATCAAGGCCGCTTTGCTGTTCGATAGCGAGAAATTTCTTCCCTTTTGGTGACATCAATATCGTATGACCAGCCTTGAAAGTTTTGCCGTCACTATGGCGCAAGATGATGCCACTGAATAATGAATCGACGTTGTGGCCGATCAGATGTACCTTTAATGCTGCATGATAGCCACAGTAAAACCAGTGTGTGCCTGCCAGCGCTTCATGTGGTGGTTTGTCGACAAACTGTTTCCTGCCTTTGGCATGCTTCACTTCCAACGTGTGTTCTTCAAGCCTGCGTACTTTTGCTGGATTTTGCTGCATCAGTTCATACTCGACTTCAGGGTAAAGCATGGCTTTGTGGCAGCTCAATCGCTGGTTTGCTGCATGGGAATCGCTTACCCATAATGCAGCGATAAGAAGGAGAAAGAATTTCATATTGAAAAAGTAAAATACAAAGCTGCTGTGTCGCCCTGCGTTCAGATAAGTAGATAGCCCTTAGAGGGTACTTTAAGACAGGAATTGAAGAGATGCTGAGTTTGCCATGTTGAGTAGTTACTAACAAGGCAATGCACGCTGGGGCAGCAGATATTTTTAGCCTGAGGGGGCTATGTCAGGGTGAAAATCACACCAGCCCCAGCTCTTCCTCAGCCTCTTGTTCATCTGGGTTTTTTTCCAGAACTTCCATGAGGGCGCGGTCGACGACTTTGTCGAGCTGGAGTATCTTCGCGCGTTTTTCGCGGAAGGTTTGTTCGAGTTCTTCCGCAGTGACCTGGAAAGTTTTTTCCTTGTCACCCGTTGTGAAGATGTACAGGCTGCGCATGGGGCTGACCCAGGCGAGTTTGACTTTGTTGGTGCCACCGGTTTTCTTGGTGAATTCCAGCCAGACGCCGCGTTCCAGTTCAGTGACAGTGTCTACATGCTCATCTGGCGGTGGCGGCGGTTCGGCTTCTGCCTTGCTTTCGGCCTCGGCCCGTTTTGCCAGACGGCGCTCGGCAGCTTGTTGTGCGACTTCGACAGCGATTTCGATCTGGCGTTCTGGTGACAGGTCCAGCGGTGCACGAACGATAGAGGCATGGCATTCTGCCAGATCGGCAAAGAATTGCACGCGGTCAGCATCTTCCCACTTGATCAGGCTCAGCCATTTGTTGAGGCGGGCCAGAATGGCGGGCAAACGGTTCAGTAATTCCTGACGCTGCTGCAGGGTGAGCTTGGGTTGTACGCTCCAGATCAGGTCATCCATGGTCTTGATGGCATCTTCTACAGCGTAAGGCTTTTCTTCCTTGACGCTATAGGCCAGGGTCAGGACCTTGGTCCAGCGGCTTTCGAGGAAGGTTTCGACAAAAGCAACAACTTCGCCAGTGCCCACGCGCAAAGACACTTCATGGGTGGCGGCAATGCTGGCCTGTTTGACTTTTTCTTTTTTCAGCGCCGTCTTGATTGGTGCCTGCAAGGCTTCAGCGGCTTCTTTTTCTTCTTTCTGTATGAAAGATTCGAGGTCGTCGACGACTTCATCAAAGAGGGCGATTTCCTGGTCAAACTCTTGCTGCACGCGATGCACATTGCGTTGCATGGTCTGGAACAGCGGGTCTTGCTGACCTTTTTTCTGGTCCCAGGCAAGGCTGTAACGCGACAGCAATTCAATCATGCGGCGGGCCGGATGATTTTCCTGGAAAAAGAATTCCTTGTCCATCAAGGCAGCCTTGAGGACAGGGATTTGCAAGACAGAGATCAGTTCCTTGATCTGGGTAGGAATAGCCTGATTGCGGAAAACACTGTCAAACACTTGTGACAGCAAATCCAGGGTATTTTTTTCTATGCCGTTATTGGCCAGCTCAGGCATTTGTTCGCGCATTTGCGACAAGCGCAACACGTCTTGCGCGCCAGCCATCATTTGCTGCAACTTGACACTCTTTTGCAAACCCGCCAACTTTTGGAACAATTCTGTCCGGGCGATCGTTTGGGGCTCGCCTGCCTGGGCAAAGCCAGAATAAGGGGTACTGGAAGCAGCAGCGTCTTGTCCGGCTCCCATGCCCCCCATAGAGCCGCCAGCACTGGCGTGTCCAGGATGGCCGCCAAAGCCACCGGCACCACCTTGCCCGCCGCCATATCCGCCTGCCTGTCCACCACCTGCAAACTGCCCGCCCGTCTCATTCGGCGCATCAGGCTGGGCATTGCCAGACAAGAGGTTCCTCAGCTTTTGGGCGACATCAGGCACGGCATCCTTGCGCTTGTCAGAATTGCGGCTGCGGCGTATGCGGAATGATTCATGCAAATCAGGCAGTATGCCTTTGGCAATCAGCGCTTCATTGAGCGCATTCAAAATCGGTTCGAGATCAAACAGGATGTCTGCACGCAGGAGTGGCAAGACCAGCTCATGGGTATTGACATCAGGATCATATTCACACCATGCTGAATATATCGTGTGCAGGAAAATCTCTGGACGGAATGGATTTTGCGCAATGCTCAGTGCTTCGTGATCCATCAGATGGGCGAAACGCATATTCAGCGCGGCATACTGCTCGGCGCTGTCTAGTTCAAGCGTGCGACCAGCGCGGCTCAGGGCCAGCTTCTGGTCCATTTCTTCGTAAGTAACCAGAGTCAATGCGGCGTCAGGATTATTGGCGACAGCTTTGACGCCTTGCAACAAAGCGTCTATTTCCTTGCGGAAAGCTGCTTCAAATGCTGCAGAGGCGAGGTAGTAGAAGGCATAGCCATTCTTTTTCAACAATTGCCCGGCACCAAAGCTCAGGCTTGCTTCACGCGCATCCATGCTTTGCTCGGACAGTGCCAGGAAGGCATTCGCGAGACGGGCAGAGAAAGCATCAATTTGCGATGCCACCAAATGATTCGCCAGCGGGATCAGACCACGCAAGACCGCATCACGAGACTGCATGGCAGTACCGCTGGGCTTGGCTTGGTTGATGGGCGTAGACATGGTGGCAATAAAATCAGTTATTTTGCTATTACAACAATTTCAACATAGAACGGGCAGAAATTTAGCCTGAGGCATTATTTCCAGTTTTTTATTCAGACTGCAGACTGCATAGCTAACTTGGCTCCAGAGTTGCATACAATTAAGACAAACTCATTACACAAAGCAATTATTTCAGTTTCTTACAGATTATTGAGAGGCAGCTAATATGCACAAAATTTAATCAAACCGGATAAACGTACTATATACCGTTAATTTCCACATGGAAATGTTTGAAACGCAATTTCTGAAAATTTAAGTATAGTCTTTGGATAAATCCAGAACTGCAACAGCTTCGAACAAACTCCCTAAAATCGCTTATCAGGATTGCACTAAACAGTAAATTTCTTGGGATTGCACTAAAATAGCAGGTTGAACTCTGTTTACCTTATTTTTCACGCCGATTTTTACGTTTGGTTTCACTTTTTTTTGTTAACGGCGCGAAACAAACATTTCTTTATGACAAAAAAACAAGCAACTGCAAATCTATCTGTTCCTGCCCATGTGGAAGGCTTGTCGTTTGAAGCTGCTATGGCTGAACTCAATCAACTAGTCGCCAGTATGGAGGCAGGCGAACTGCCGCTGGAAGCCTCTGTGAGCGCTTACCAACGTGGCTCGGAACTGGTGAAATATTGTGCCAGCCAGCTCGAAAAAGTAGAACAACAAGTCAAGGTGCTAGAAGCTGGCATGCTCAAGCCTTTTGCTGATTCCGGCAATCAAGGCAGTAACGCAGGCAATGAGGAATGAGCATGAATGAACAATTTGGTAACTGGATGCGACAAGCGCAGGCAAGCTGCGAAACCAGCCTGAAACAGTTTTTGCCGGATGGAAATACAGTTCCGCAACAATTACATGCCGCCATGCATTATGCCACCCTGGATGGCGGCAAACGGGTGCGCCCTTTATTAGTATATGCCGCTGGCAAGCTATTTGATGCCCCTGCGGCCCTGCTGAGCCGTGCTGCTGTTGCGGTTGAAATGATCCATGCCTATTCACTGGTGCATGACGACATGCCTTGCATGGACGATGATGCCTTGCGCCGCGGCAAGCCCACGGTACATGTCAAGTATGATGAAGCCACCGCCTTGCTAGTGGGTGATGCCTTGCAGGCACAAGCTTTCCTGGTGCTGTCAGAGGGTGAAGGCGACGCCACGACCAAACTGGCGATGCTGCAATTGCTGGCGCGCGCTGCCGGCTCGGTTGGCATGTGTGGAGGCCAGGCGATTGATCTGGCCAGCGTCGGTTTCGCCCTGAACCGAGAACAACTGGAGCAAATGCACAGGCTAAAAACCGGCGCTCTGTTGCGTGCTTCTGTATTATTAGGGGCCATGTGCGGCAAAACCCTGACGGCAGATGAAACTGCTGCACTGGACAGCTATGCGGCCGCCATAGGCCTGGCTTTTCAGGTGGTGGATGATGTACTGGATGCCACGGCAGATTCTGCGACCCTGGGCAAAACGGCGGGCAAGGACGCGGCAGACAATAAGCCTACCTTTGTCAGCCTCATGGGCCTGGATGCTTCTCGCGCATTAGCTACGCAACTATGCCATGATGCGCATGAGGCGCTGAGTAATTTTGGTGACAAAGCCAGCTTATTGCATGAGCTGGCAGATTTGATCGTGCAGCGCCAAGCCTGATGATATGTTGTTGATGTTGTAGTTGATGTTGTGGGGTGCCTTATGCGCACCGCCTTAGCAAAACGAAGAATAGTACCCGGACAGTAACAAGCCGGAAAAGTAAATGCAGTGCAGGTATGCGATAGCAGCTCCGGCGGTCGGCCAGGTATGAAAAGACCGATCATCTGGGACGTTTAGCCAAGTAATGAAAAAGAACAATGACGACTTTATTAAACACCATTAATTCCCCCGCTGACCTGCGCAGCATGACGCGCAGCCAACTCAAGCCTCTGGCCGACGAGTTGCGTCAGTATGTGCTTGACTCTGTTTCCAAGACGGGCGGCCATTTGTCGTCCAACCTGGGCACGGTGGAATTAACCATCGCCCTGCACTATGTCTTCAATACGCCAGAAGACAGGCTGGTATGGGATGTCGGTCATCAGACTTACCCGCACAAGATTTTAACTGGCCGTCGTGACCAGATGCATAGCCTGCGTCAACTGAATGGCATCTCTGGCTTCCCGCGTCGTGCGGAAAGCGAATACGATACCTTTGGCACTGCACATTCGTCGACTTCGATTTCTGCCGCGCTGGGTATGGCGCTGGCCGCCCGCATCAAGGGTGAAGACCGCCATGCAGTTGCCATCATCGGTGATGGTTCGATGACGGCAGGCATGGCGTTTGAAGCCATGAACAATGCCGGCGTACATGAAGACATCAATCTGCTGGTCGTGCTGAACGACAACGATATGTCAATCTCGCCGCCGGTCGGTGCACTGAACCGTTACCTGGCACGCCTGATGTCGGGCAAGTTCTACGCAGCAGCCCGCAATGTCGGCAAATCAGTCCTGCCTTCCCCTGTACTGGAACTGGCCAGACGCTTCGAAGAACATGCCAAGGGCATGATAGTGCCTGCCACCATGTTTGAAGAATTCGGTTTCAATTACATAGGCCCTATTGATGGCCATGATCTTGATTCATTGATACCGACACTGCAAAATATCAAGAACCTCAAAGGTCCGCAATTTTTGCATGTGGTCACCAAAAAGGGCCAAGGTTATAAATTGGCTGAAGCTGATCCGGTTTTATACCACGGCCCTGGCAAGTTCAATCCAGCAGAAGGCATCAAACCTGCTGCTGCACCTGCCAAGCAAAGTTATACCCAGGTCTTTGGTAACTGGTTGTGTGACATGGCGGCGGTGGATCAAAAACTGGTCGGCATCACCCCGGCCATGCGCGAAGGCTCAGGTATGGTGGAATTTGAAAAACAATTCCCCAAGCGTTATTACGATGTCGGCATTGCAGAACAGCACTCAGTCACTTTTGCAGCGGGCCTGGCTTGCGAAGGCTTGAAGCCTGTCGTCGCCATCTACTCTACTTTTTTGCAGCGCGCTTACGATCAGTTAATCCATGACGTTGCCCTGCAAAACCTGGATGTGACATTTGCACTCGACCGCGCTGGCCTGGTTGGTGCAGATGGTGCGACGCATGCCGGTAATTATGACCTGGCCTATCTGCGCTGCATCCCGAACATGGTGGTCATGGCAGCATCTGACGAAAACGAATGCCGCCAGATGCTGAGCACAGCCTATCAATATCCTGGCCCTGCGGCTGTGCGCTACCCACGCGGTGCTGGCACAGGCGTGCCGACTGGCAAAGATCTGGACACTATCCCGCTAGGCAAAGGTGAAGTCAAACGTCAGGGCAAGCGCATCGCCATACTGGCCTTTGGATCGCTGGTACACCCGGCCCTGCAGGCAGCAGAACAGCTTGATGCCACCCTGGCCAATATGCGGTTTATCAAACCGCTGGATGTGGAGTTACTCAAATCTCTGGCCGCCAGCCATGATGAACTGGTGACAGTAGAAGAAGGCTGTACTATGGGTGGTGCTGGTTCTGCTGTGGCAGAAGCGATGGCCGAAGCTGGCATCCATAAACCACTATTCATACTGGGCTTGCCCGACCGCTTTGTCGATCATGGTGACCCGGCTTTGCTACTCGCCCAATGTGGGCTGGATGCAGCGGGGATAGAAAAATCCATACGTGCCAGGTTTCTCTGATTGACAAAAAAAGACCATTAAATTCACCACACGGGCAAAGAGAAAGTTAGATAAAACCTCCAGTGTTTCGATTTTAGCTTAAACGCACATTACTACCTGGACTGATTTCTGACATTCTCTGAGAGCAAGCTGTGAAACCGGGGCCATAAAATGAACTCCAGCGCAACGGCAAAAGAACCTGATGATATTGAACTCAAGGTTCTGGTTGATCAAGCCAAGGCGTTTGACAGCAGCCTGGTGGTAGGCAGGCTTGGTAGCAGTGCTGTCGCGCTGTTGGTCGCCTGGTTATTTCGCGATAGCGGCCAGCATGCTTATATATGGCTGTGGTTTGGTACACTGGTGGTCTTCAATATTATCAGCCCCTACTACTGGTTTGCACAGGGGCGCGCGAACCTGGATGTCAGCAATGCGCAATGGCGTTTGCGCGCCATCACCGTCTCATCCCTGATCAGTGGCCTGCTATGGGTAGCAGGAGTCTTTCTTTTATGGATACCAGGCAATTTTGAAGCGCAGATGCTGGTCATCTTTACCATCTTCGGTGTCGCCTCTGTTTCTCTGCCCGCTCTCAATGCCCATTTACCCGCCTTTTACTGCTTCTTTTTGCCCTGTGTCTCCAGCGTACCCTTGATCTCCCTGTGGTACTACGACAAGTATAGCGATACTGTCGCGATTGCCTTTGCCTTCATCCTGCTACTCAATAGCCTGCTCGCCATCAAGATGCATCGCAGCCTGGTTGACTCTATACGCAAACATTATGTCGCTGTAAAACTGGCGAAAGAACTACAAAAACAAAAAGAAATCGCAGAAGCCGCCGTCCATCTCAAAAGCCGTTTCCTCGCGGCTGCCAGCCATGATTTGCGCCAGCCCATGCATGCAATGAATCTGTATCTGGGTGGGCTGGCCTATGCCAACTTGCAACCAGAGGCTCGCGCCATCTTGAACAATGCGCGCGTATGCGCTGACAACATGGATAAAATGTTCAGTGCCTTGCTGGATTTATCACAGCTTGATGCCAGTGTTATCGAAGCCAAGTTCAGCAATTTCCCGATTGCCGTGATCCTCAATAAGATCAAGGTTGAGTTCAGCAACCAGGCGCAGGCAAAAGGCCTGATCTTGCGGGTGGCACCATGTTCGGCCCATGTCCATGCAGACCTGCATTTGCTGGAAAATATTGTGCGCAATTTTGTCAGCAATGCCCTGCGTTACACCCAGTGTGGCAAAGTCTTGCTGGGCTGCCGCCGTTGTGCTGCCGGCTTGCGCATTGCAGTGTATGACACTGGTATAGGCATAGACAAGGAGGAACAAGGCAAGATTTTTGAGGAATACTATCAGGTCGGCAACCATCAGCGCGCCAATGCACGGGGCCTGGGTCTGGGTTTGGCGATAGTACAGCGCCAGGCAAGGATCATGGGCACAGCGATCACCGTGGTTTCAGAACCTGGACGAGGCTCAATGTTTTCGATTACCGTGCAAACCAGCCATGAATCTATCGCAGAGACCCCGCAGGCAAATCAAATGCCAGAACTGCATACAGACAGTTTACATGGCGTTTTTATTGCCATCATCGATGATGAAGAATTGATACTGAATGCCAGCAGCCTGCTCTTGTCACAATGGGGCTGCACTGTATTGACCGCCAATTCAGGCGCGGTAATGTTGGCACAACTGGCAAATGTAGAACGCGCACCAGATCTGATTATCTGTGACCACCGCTTGCACGGAACTGCGACAGGCATGGATGTCATCTGCAGTCTGCGCCATGAATTTAACCGCGAGATTCCGGCACTCTTGATTACCGGGGACACCTCGCCCGACAAAGTAAAGCTGCTCATGTCGACAGGCTTGCCGGTCTTGCATAAGCCCTTGCAGGGTCATGCGCTGCATGCGGCCGTTCTCAAGCTTGTGAATGCAGGTCCGAAAAGTGCACATCAGGAAAACTAAAAAAACATGTTTGCATCAGCACATTTGTTTTTTCAGCTTCAATCAAATTGCTTTTTTAAAAAGCTTGGAGTAGTGTGACAGCCTGTAAAGCACACCAAAATCACTCTCATGTTCACCTGGCTTAAAAATAAACTTACCGGCAGCGATGCTAAACCCATAGCGTCTGCGCGTTCCGGTAGCGCAGCAGTAGCCTGGGTTCCGGCACCTGGCACGGTAGCCACGACTGAATACCAGAAGCAGGGAGATATTTTTTTAAATGCCGGTCGGCTACAAGAAGCTGCCCACTGTTATCGGCAATTGCTTATCCTCGACGACAGCAATGCGATAGCCCACCACCAACTGGGCGACATCCATATTGCACTCAAAGAGACGACTCAGGCAGAATCCTGCTACCGTCGCGCACTGAAAATCACGCCTGACGCTGGCGACACTCTGTATAGTCTGGGCCTGTTATTGGGGCAAAAAAACTATTTTACTGAAGCAGAGGCTTGTTACCGCAAAGCGCTGAAAACCATGCCGGATGATGCCAACGCTCACTATCATCTCAGCCTCAGCCTGCAGTCACAGTCGCGCTGGCAAGAGTCAGAAGGCAGTTGCCGCAAGGCGCTGGATATCGCGCCTGATTTCAGTGAGGCGCACGCCCATCTGGCCGCTTTACTCCTGCAACTGAGTCGACCAGGCGAAGCGGAGGCCAGCTGTCGCAAGGCTCTCCGGTTAAATCCTGATTTGGCATCAGCACATTTTTCCCTTGGCATGCTGGCGCATCAGCATGGCCGATTGGCAGATGCCGAGGCAGCTTATCGCCAGGCATTGGCCTTGCAAACTGGCCACCATGGCGCGCTGGATTATCTGTCGGCGCTGCTGCAAGGCCAGGGACGGTATGCAGAAACAGAAACCGCTTACCTGACTGCTGCCGCCAACAACCCTGGAGATGCCACGCCCTTATGCAAGCTGGCATCGATGCAAATGGATTTCGGCAAGCTGCAAGACGCCGAGCGTAATTTGCGAAAAGCCATCATCATTCAACCTGATTATGCAGATGCAATCGGTACCCTGGGTATATTGTTGATGAGTCTGGGGCAATTTCCAGCGGCAGAGGCGCGTTTCCAGCAAGTATTAAAGATTCGTCCGGATGATGCCGTGGTATTCGATAATCTTGGCGTGATTGCCTACCAACAAAAACGTTTTGCTGATGCGGTCACCTACTTCAAACGAGCAACGGAACTGGCACCTGGCATGCTCAATGCCCATAATAATCTTGCCAGTGTTTATAAAAGATGGGGACGTCTGCAAGAAGCGGCTGACAGTTACCAGCAAGTGGTGCAGATGGATGCTGGCAACGCCAAAGCCTACGACAATCTGGCTATGGTTTATTCTGATCAGGGACGCCTGGATGAAGCTATCGCCTTGTTTCGCAAGGCGATGCAGTTGACTCCAGATGCGGCGGAGATCCATTCGCATCTCTTGTTTTCCCTGAACTACCATCCAGAACTCAGCAGTGCAGCCATATATGCTGAGTACGATGAGTATGACAAACGCTTCTGCCAAGCTTTGAAGAAAAAATGGCGGGCGTTTTCCAATCAGCGTGATCCTGGCAAACGGTTGAAGATAGGCTATGTATCTCCCGACTTGTTCACCCATCCGGTGCGACATTTTCTCGAACCAGTACTAGCCCATCATGACAAGCGCGAATTTGAAGTTTATGTCTATTCCTATGCTCTGCCAGAATGGGAAGACGCTGTCACCAAGCGTTATCAATCATATGTGGATCACTGGGTACAAACGCTGACTATGTCAGATGATGCTATGGGGGAGCGCATTCGTGCTGACGGCATCGACATCCTGATCGACCTGGCCGGTCATACCGGCAACCACAGCCTGCAAGTATTTGCTGGCAAACCCGCACCAGTGTCTACCTCCTGGTTGGGTTTCGCCTACACCACGGGTATTAAGGCCATCGATTACATGTTGATGGATAACACTTGTATGCCTGCAGGATGCGAGTCTCTTTTTGCAGAACAAGTCTGGCGTCTGGAAACTCCCGGTTATGCATTCCGCCCCGCGGAAAACATGGGGTCAGTAAGCCCCCTGCCCGCATTACAATGTGGCTATGTCAGCTTTGGCAGCCTGAGTCGCGCTATCCGTATCAACGATAAAGTCATCGCTGTTTGGGCTGGCATCCTGCATAGAGTAGAGGGTGCAAAACTGATTATCGACAGTATCAGTTTTGCCGAAGCCAGTATGCAAGAGGCCTTTATTCGCAAATTTGAGGCTCATGGTGTATCTCGATCCCGACTGGAAATCGGTTTCCATACCCCTCCCTGGGACACCATCCGCAGGATCGACATAGGCCTGGATTGCTTCCCCCATAATTCAGGCACGACTTTGTTTGAATCTCTCTACATGGGGGTTCCCTATGTGACTCTGGCAGATCGACCAAGTATGGGCTTGCTGGGCAGTTCCATACTGGAAGGCGCTGGCCACCCGGAATGGATAGCCAGAACTGAGCAGGAATACATAGACAAAGCTGTGGCGCTGGCCAGCGACTTAACAGGTCTCGCACAATTGCGCATGGGCTTACGTGAGCAAACCAAGGCCAGTCCCCTGATGGATGAGTCAGGCTTTGCCCGCAAGATGGAAGCGGCCTATCGGGGTATGTGGAAAAAATGGTGCGAACAAAATCCTGAATGACAACAAGTACTGCAACCTGGGCAAAATAAGGCATAGAATTATTTCGCCCTGCATGCTATCGCTTTGTTGCAGGCTGCTAGAATTAATGCATGCACATGAGCGTATGCTTCAGTTCTTTAATCGCGGCGTCACTGTCACCATGGCGCAATAATAGTAATTACCATCGCCAGTGACCTTGGTTTTTTGCAAGGCGATGTACTCGTCTTCAGTTTCCCACAGCACATACTCAAGCTCGCTCTCATCCAGTATGGCGCCGCCATCGGCATAGGGAGTCCAGGTGTAGGAGTCGCCTTCTGAATCGCACAGCTCCTGATCTTCTTTCTCGTCGTTTGCAAAATCGCTATAGCTTGCCAAATCCCTGGGCCAAGGGGTCGCATCGACATCTACGGATTTCAAGTGAGACAATTTATCTTGCAAATACGCTTTTGCCGCTGCGTACACCTTTTTTATGGCTTCCTGATCCTCAAATTCATCGATTTCTTCTTCTGACTGGTAATCATAATCTCCAGAAAAATAATCCAGGACCAGGACCTTGCGCTGAGGTGTGTCGCGAAAAAAATTCTTGTCCGATTCCCTGATGTAGTAAGCAATCTTCTCCCTGCTGATCTCGCTGGAATATGCTGCACCGATCAATGCCTGGAGTTGATCCAGATGTTGAAAAATTTGTTCCATTAATCCTCTCCAAATACAAGTGATGACAAAAACCCGAATTACTATGCACATACAAAAATTCAAGGGCTACAACATACTCATTTCAGAACAGCCTTGCAATGAAAAAATGCGGAAATTAAAACTATATATAGATTCCGCAAACATGCACGCAAATACCCGCCATAATGGGCGCAATATCTAAAAAAAATCAGTCCACTCCCCATGCGCACCAAGTTAATCTCACTTCTTTTGTGTTTCTTTTTTTGTGATGGTATTGCTCATGCCTCCAGCGTGGAATACCAGGTAAAAACTATCGCCTACAAAAATCTGGTCGGCAAACTATATCTGCCTGCATCAGCGACAAAAGTGCCCGTTGTGATTGCCTTTGGTGGTTCGGATGGCGGCATGAATTTTGGCGAGGCCAACGGTGCCATGATAGCCCCGAATGGCATCGCAGTGCTCGCCCTGGCCTACTTCAAGGAAACAGGATTGCCTGAAAAACTGGACCATATACCTATGGAGTATTTCATCAGCGCCATTGACTATCTGGAAACAGAAACGGCAGTTGACCCGGCCAGGATCGGCGTCGTCAGTGGATCAAGAGGTTCGGAAGCCGCATTCTTGCTGGCAATACATGATGCCCGCATCAAGTCTGTGGCTGTGACCACACCCAGCAATGTTGTATGGAATGGTCCGACAGAAGCAGATGCCGCATGGACGTTCCAAGGAAAGAATATCCCCGGCTTGATCCTGCCTGATGGCGACAGGAAAACACAAGTCAGCCGCTTTTTAACTGCACTGGAAAATCAACAAAACCTGCAGACAGTCCGCTTTGCACTTGAAAAAGTCAATGGCCCCATCTTATTGGTGTCTGCAGAAAATGACCAGATCTGGCCCAGCTTGCCCATGTCACAGGATATTCTCCGCTATCTGAATGAGCGCAAGTTCAAACACCCAGTAACACATAAGTCCTATCCAACCGGACATGGCTTTAGCAAAGAAAGTGCGCCAGAAATCAAGCAATCCATCATCGATCATTTTTTGCGAACTTTATAAAAAATACAAAGGTCTGCTGATCAGGCATCGATTTAATCTTGGACATGGGGGAAATAGCTCCCTTAACTACCGTACATCATCCAGCATGACCGCTGATCACCTGGCAATTGAGCCGAATGTGTTTGTTCAATATACTATTCGCATCGCGTTTTATGTTACATGAATCAACACGGACAAAATTGTGACAATGTATACCCCCACATTTGACAGACGCATTGCCATGGTATCGTCCGACTATTTAAGGAAACTCGTATGCGCATACTCTCCCGACCACTCTGTTTAGCGATGATCGTCCTCAGTTCCCTGTTTTGCAGCGTTACTCAGGCAGCCGATGCTGGCGGTCAAATCCTGACCAGCGACGACAAACGCGTCAAGTTCTGGGCAGCGAGCACCCCTGAAAAAACGGAAGAAAACCTGCCGGATCGCAAAGGCGCCCCCTTCAAACGCACCACCTACACCATGGATGCCGATGGCTGCATGATGATGCTGGGCATATTGGAATTTAACCGCAATGATCCGTCGGCGGCAGGTTATGAAATGGCCTATCTGAACACCATGCTCGACAATTTGCGCAGAGGCTTTATTTCAAAGTTCTTACTGGATGCCGATGGTGGCTGGGTAGATATAGCCCTGGCGTCAGGCGACCTCAAAGGCAAGCAATTAAAGGGCAGACTGGAAGGCCAGGATTTCACATTGAAAGCCTATGTTGCCCCACATACCATTTATCTGCAACAGATAGGACATGCACCTTCGAACAAAAAAGCTGAAGAAATCGCAGATCGCTTTTTCAAATCCTTACTGATCGAAAAAGAATAAAGTCACGCGAGACGTACAGTTAAGCCAGCCACATCATTGTGTGAACTGGCTTTTCACATTATCCACAGGCCACCGCTCGAAATCTACCTGTGAATATCTGGCGCCACACGTAAGCGCCGCTTCCATATTCCTGCCGTTTTTGCAAATACGTTTCATCTTCAGGGTATCATGTTGCTGAAGCAGTGTATGCTCAGTGACATCAGGGCGACCCCGCTCCCGCACAGTGCATCCGCGACCTATTCAACCTAAGGAAATACCATGCAAAATTTTGAAGGCAATAAAGTTCCTCAAGTCGACTTCAAGCTCCACGAAAACAATCAGTGGGTGAACACCAATAGCGCAGAATTGTTCGATAACAAAACCGTCGTGGTTTTCTCATTGCCAGGTGCATTCACGCCTACCTGCTCGTCCACCCATCTGCCGCGCTATGAAGAACTGGCGGGCCTGTTTAAAGCACATGGTGTGGATAGTATTTTGTGTGTGTCAGTCAATGATGGTTTTGTCATGGAATCCTGGGCAAGAGACCAGGGGCTGACAGCAGTGCGCCCGATCGCAGATGGCAATGGCAGCTTTACCGAAGGCATGGGCATGCTGGTTGATAAATCTGCGCTGGGGTTTGGCAAACGCTCATGGCGTTATTCAATGCTGGTCAAAAACGGCGTGGTCAGCAAGATGTTCATAGAACCAGATGTGGAAGGCGACCCTTTCCTGGTATCCGATGCTGACACCATGCTCGACTACATTGCACCAAAAGCGGCCAAGCCCGAACAAGTCGCTCTGTTCAGCAAAGTCGGTTGCCCATTTTGTGCAAAAGCGAAAGAAGAACTCGATGCTGCGGGTGTGAATTATCTGGAAATGCCTCTGGCAGACAATGTGCGTCAACGCCTGCTGTCAGCAGTTGCTGGCAAGGGTACTTCACCGCAACTGTTTGTCAATGGTGCCTTGATAGGTGATGGTACTGCCATCAGTGCATGGATTAAAACTCGTACCTAAATTCTGTCATTAATACCATGACAGTGAGTTCGCCTTAGCCATCTGGCGAACTCCATACACCTTCACTCTTGCTGGCTGAAGGTGTATGGTCTTACTTCTTCAAGCCTGCGCCGCAATCTGGCGCAGTGCCTGTTCAAATACCTCTGGCGGCTGCCCACCAGAGATGAGATGGCGTTCATTGATGATGATAGCCGGTACTGAACTAATGCCATGCTGCTGATAAAAACGCTCTTGTTCGCGCACCTCGGCAGCATATGTGTCAGATGCCAGAATACGCGCAGCCTCTTCAGTATCAAGCCCCACCTCACCCGCCAGACGCACCAGTGCCTCGTGTGAAGCCGGGCTCTCACCCTTGCTGAAATACAGTTCAAACAACGCCACTTTCAAGGCATGCTGGCGACCTTGTAACTCAGCCCAGTGCAGCAGGCGGTGCGCATCAAAAGTATTGTAGATGCGGCTGCGTGCAGCCATATTGAATTCAAAACCCAGCTCTGCTCCACGCGCCCTTATCATTTCCCTGTTCCTGGCGGTTTGCTCAGCTGTTGCCCCATATTTTTCTGCCAGATGCTCTGCAATATCCTGACCTTCTGCCGGCATGTTGGGATTTAACTCAAATGGCTGGAAGTGCAGTTTGACATCAACGTCTTCGCCTATCTTGTCGATTGCCTGCTCCAGTGATTTCAGCCCTATGATGCACCAGGGGCAAGATACATCAGACACAAAATCTATCCTGATCTCTTTACTCATTTTCTACCTCTTTCCGCCACCCGCCTGCGCGCCGCAGCTATCAAATGTCTGGCAGCTCAAGTACCAGTATGAGATCACATATGTGCGCATTTATTGTCAATTCAAGGTCAGCGGCAAGCTGATATCTGGAAAGAATGCGCGTGGACCAAACCTTATTATTATGAAAATATATTTTTATTTTATATTGACAATATATTACCAATATAATTAATATTGCATCCCCATCAACTAATAAAGGAGACGATAATGTTGCGCAAATCTATCCTTATGTTTGTTTTTTTAGCCTGTTTTTCTTCCGCTTACGCGGGGAAAGACAAGGAAGAAATTTCCCCTCAGATGAAATGTATTGCCGCATGTGTTAAAGCAAATGGATGGGAATTTGTAAATCTGTGTGTAGATTACTGTACCTCTTTGTAAAATTTGTGCATGACTTGATCATGGAAGTTAATTTCCATGATCAAGCTAATCTTTTCGTTAGATCTATTGTTCGGTTTTCTTGCAGAAATTAATTTGCACTACGAGATAAAAATGAAAAAACCTCTACTAATAATCATCGTATCAGCAGTATTTGCGACAGTAGGTGCTTATGCCCAAGAACGAAGAGTGAGTACGCGTAGCGAATGCACACAACGTTGCAATGCAAGCTTGCCTGTCGATGTCCCAAAATATAGTGAACAACTAAGGAAGGTTCGCGCTGAAAAGGAAAAAGAAACCGATCCTAAAAAACTGCAAGAGCTGGAAAGAAAAGAAAAAGAAGAAACTGAAAAAATGTACGACAAGGTTGAGCAAGTTTGTCGAGACATTTGCCAATACAACCCTGACTAATAATCTGGTAACTGGCTAGTCTATTTTAGCCTTACTCACAATAGATACTTTCCTCGTTCGGTGAAATACTGCTCACACCCAAATCAATGAAAATTACTGATACACTCTTATGGGGGCTCTTGCTGATGAGTGCTTCAGCATGGTCGCAAGATACAAGTAAAACGCCTGCTGCACCACAAGTACAACAACAAGTAGTCGTGAATGGCAGCCAGACAGACATAGAAGCCAGCCGTGATTTTGTCGCAGGAAAATTAATCATAGGGCGCAAACAAATTGCCGATAGCGGTTTGCAAAATGTCAGTGAGATATTAAAGCGCGAACCCGCCGTCAGCGTCGGCAAAGATGGCAGGCTGGGCCTGCTTGGCTTGCCGGGTTATACGCAAATTTTAATTGACGGCCAGGCTCCCACAGGAAAAAGCCCGCTGGAACTCGATCTGAGCCAGGTTGATAAAATCGAGATCATTAAATCTGCAACGGCAGAAACCGGTCCCTTTGGCATTGCCGGTACTATCAATATCATCAGCCGGAAAGTAGAGCGCAAGAATGTGCAACAGTTGCGTATGGGTGCGACTGCCGTAACTGGCGAATATGGTGCAAACGCTAGCTGGAACTTGAATCAATTCAGTCCTGACAGTCCGCTGAGCCTGAGTCTGAACACCATGGCCAAGCATGAGCGCAGCCCCAGCGCCAGTCATGCAGAACAAGTACAAACGACCCCAACACTGCAGCCACAGTTTGAATCGGTGCGCAAGAACCTACGTACTACCGAATTTCTGACACTATCCAGTGAACTGGCCTACAAGCTCGATGCCAATAATAACCTGAGTTTCAGGCCGGACATAGGCAGGATAACGCTGAGCAATGACAGGAGTGAGCAGCGTTACTGGAGTAATGGCAGGCAACAACAAGCACTGCAGCGCGGTACGTCGCCAATGACTTCATATAGTCTGCCTCTGACCTGGTCTTATGACGCTGGTGACAGCGGGCAACTGGAAACCATCTTCCGCTTTAACCAGATGCAGATCAAGAACGATAGCTGGCGCAGCGACGAAGATACGGCAACGGACTATGCTGTGCGCCGGCAAGCCTATCGCACTGATCAAAGCAGCTATTTCCTGTCACTGAATTACAAAACCAGCTTCAGTGGCGGCCATGATTTCAAAACAGGCTTGCAACTGACGCACGGAAACCAGGACATCAAGAACACATACTGGTTGAACAATCTGCCCGATACCAGTCTCAGTCTGCTAGGTGGAAACATCAATACCGGCCAGAAAACGCGCAGGCTGTTTGTGCAGGACGACTGGCGTGTCAACAAAAACCTGGCCCTCAACGCGGGCCTGTCAGTAGAAGATCGTGTGCTGAAGATCAATGAATACAATATCAACAGCAATGCTTCATTTACGGTGTGGTCACCATCATTGCATTTTTCTAAAAAACTGGAAGGTGATCAGAAACGCCGCTGGCGAGCTTCTCTGGCACAAAGTTTCAGAGCCCCTGAACTCGATCAATTAATGCTGCAACCTTCAGTCAACGCTTCCGCGCCATGCACCATCACCTCTGGTTGCGGTCAGAATACGATAGATACTCCGGATAGCATGGGTAACCCTGCGCTGCAACCCGAACGTGCCATCGCCGCGAACCTGGCGTATGAACATGGCCTGACTAGCGATAGTCAGATTACCGTGGAACTCTATGCGCGCCAGATTGCCCGCAAGACAGGCACGGAAGTGTTGTTGATGAACGTGCCCTGGGCCAACCAGGCACGCTATGTAGAACGCCCGGCCAATCTGGGCCATGCTGAATTGCAAGGTATCAATGTCGACTGGCGTGTTGCCGCACGCGACCTGTGGAAAACCACCGCAAAACTGGACCTGCGCGGCAGCCTCGGCTGGGCGCATTCAGTGCTGAGTGATTTGCCGGGCCCCAATAACCGCCTGGAAGGCCAAAGCCCCTGGCGCGCCAAATTTGGCATGACTTATACCATGGCAGATTTGCCCGTCAAGATAGACCTTGATGCCAACTGGCTACCCGGCGACTGGTACAGGAATAACCTGACACAAAGAACCTACGAAGCACGCAAAACCACATTGACAGCCAACGCCAACTGGACTGTCAACCCCAGCCTGCGCCTGGTCATGAACCTGGATAATTTGTTTGCCCCGCAAGCAGAGAGCATCAGTGAATACCGCGGTAACAGCAACACCTTGCAAACGCACTCCTTTAACTCATCCTATACGCGCGTTGGTATACGTATGGAACTCAAACTATAAATTTACAAAAAAAATACCATGCAAACTAAATATAGAAAATATCTGAAAGATGGATTTGTACTGCTAGCGACTGCGGCGCTAGCAGTAGTTTTAGGAAGTCATGCTCCTGGTTGGTATAAAACTTGGCAAGGACCTTTTAAAAAAGGTGATTATTCTGTCCATGTAAAATCTTTGCCACATAGTTTAACTTTATATGGCACCTCGACTTGCCCACATTGTGAAACCGCACGCAACTATTTGAAACAGGCAGGCATTCCTTTCAACGACTTGATCCTGGATCAGTCTAAAGCAGCGACCGAGTCTTACAAACAACTGGGGGAAACCGGCGTACCAGTGTTAATCAGTGAAAACAGAATGCTTGTGGGATTCAGCAGCGAGGGTTATGCAGCATTAGTAAAAACTCTAAGTAACAAATAAAGTAATTCGTAGTATTAACGCCTTCCTGCAAGAGATATATCACCCGACAATCAAGAAACCCTGAGTGAGAGTAGCGAGCAACCTTAGTTTTAATAAAGTGGCTCTACCACACATTAGTACTGTGACATTTTTGCCAACTTCGCAGGCTAAAAATATGGTCACGCTTAACTTAATCAGGGTTTCTAGCGTTGACGTTCCTTCTCCCACAAAACATCACTCCCCCCCGCATACCGGTTCAACACCCGCGACAGCACAAACAACAAATCCGACAGGCGGTTCATATACTGTCTTGGTGCCTCATTGATCGCTTCGGCATTTCCTACACTGACTATCGCGCGTTCGGCGCGGCGGCAGACGGTGCGGCAGACGTTGGCGATGGCGGCGGCGCGGGAGCCTCCTGGCAGGATGAAGTCTTTTAGCGCTGGCAGGTCGGCATTGTATTTTTCCAGCAGGGCGTCCAGCCTTTCTACCTGCGCATCGGTGATCATGGTGTAGCCGGGGATGCAGAGTTCGCCACCCATGTCGAACAAGTCGTGCTGGATGGAAAACAATTCCTGCTTCATCTGCTCTGGCATGTCTTCACACAGCAAGACGCTAATCTGGGAATTGAGTTCGTCCACATCGCCCATGGCGTGCACGCGCAGGGCGTCTTTGGCGATGCGGCTGCCGTCACCCAGGCCGGTCGTACCTTTGTCGCCGGTACGTGTTGCGATTTTTGAGAGTCGGTTACCCATGGCAAATAAAATAAGTAAAAAATAAATAAGGAAGTGTGAAAGGATACGGCAAAATTTGCTCAAGCACAGCATATATGGCATTGGGGCATGCCAGCCTACTATCATTGCTCTGCTTGTACCTTATCAATATAATCGCAGCATGACACTTACACAATTATTAGCCGCGATACGCGCTTCTTATATCACCGTACTTTTTGCAGCGACCAGCAATGGCAATGTCCATGTAGAACCTGCATACCGCAATGCCGATGGTACGCTCAGCCTGGAAGGCAAGCCAGCGCTACCCTGCCGGGCAGACTGGATACCTGTGGAAGGTGAGTTTGCCGGTCAGTCGCACACGGTAGATGCAAAGACCCAGCTGGAATTTGAGCCTTTTGCATTTCAATTATCGGCCAGCGAGGTGAGTATCACGCCATTCACCTGGGACTGGTTGCCCTTGCAGATCAGCGGGCTATCTCTTGATGTTGCAGAGGCCACACTGACAGGCTGGTTCATGGCATGGTTTGATGGCGAGGATGGCAATGCCAAGAATGCCGATGGCCTGTACGGCGTTGTGCATTTCATGTCTGGCATCACCCAAGAGGGTGACGCCTTGCAATTAAGTATAGACCTTGGTTCTGTTTCAGAGGCGGCTGTTGAAGATTTACTATTCAAACTGGCGGATGCTAACGCGGAAGCTATACAGTTAGGATAAGTACCAGCCTTCAAAATGCGACTTGATGACGCCTATCAGACCGCCAGCGCTTGAGAGCGAATTGCCCTGGGCAAATTAAATCAGTCAGGAACTTTGAAAGGATGCGGCAAAATTTGGCCGGACACAGCATAATAGAGAGCATCACGACCAGTACGGACCTCATTATGAACCATCCTGCCATTTTGGCGAGTGTCAGAAAGCCCCTGCCCGCGAGCTTGCTGCATGCGCTGCAAGCCTTGCTGGAAGACCGTTGCAGCATCGCCCTGGCGGTGCGTGAGCATCATGGCCGCGACGAATCTTCCTACGACCCCATGCCACCAGAAGCGGTGGTGTTTGTGCAGAGCACGGAAGAGGTGGCAGAGGTGCTCAGGCTGTGTCATGCGCATGATGTGCCAGTCATACCCTACGGGGCTGGTTCGTCGCTGGAGGGCCATATCCTGGCCCTGCATGGCGGTGTGACGATAGACTTGTCGCACATGAACAGCATGATTGCCGTGCATGCAGAAGATTTGACGGCGACCGTGCAGGCTGGCGTCACCCGCAAGCAATTGAATACGGAGATACGTGATACTGGCCTGTTCTTCCCCATCGATCCTGGTGCGGATGCCAGCCTGGGTGGCATGGCCGCTACGCGCGCCTCTGGCACGAATGCAGTGCGCTATGGCACCATGCGTGAAAACGTCATGGCACTGACGGTGGTGACTGCAGATGGCCGCATCATACGCACGGGTTCACGTGCCAAGAAGTCGTCTGCCGGTTACGATTTGACGCGGGTGTTTGTCGGCAGTGAGGGCACGCTGGGCATTATCACCGAAGTGACGGTCAAGCTTTATCCTTTGCCAGAAGCCATCTCGGCTGCGGTGTGCAGCTTCCCAGACAATGCAGATGCAGTGAACACTGTTATCCAGACCATACAAATGGGCGTGCCGATTGCGCGGGTAGAATTCCTGGATGCGAATGGTGTGCGCGCCATCAATGCACATGACAAATTGAATTTGCCGGTCAAGCCTTTGCTTCTGTTTGAATTTCATGGCACTGAGCATGGCGTCAAAGAACAGGCAGAGCTGGTGCAAGAAATTGCAGCGGCGAATGGTGCCGGAGATTTTGAATGGGCGACCAGGCCAGAAGATCGTAGCCGCCTGTGGGCGGCACGGCATAATGCTTATTTTGCGCTGCTGCAAATGCGACCAGGTTCACGTTCGATTTCTACCGATTGCTGCGTGCCGATTTCACGTCTGGCGGAATGCATCAGCGAAACCCAGATTGATTGTGAGAACCATGGGGTCACCTATTCCATCATCGGCCATGTCGGTGATGGCAACTTCCATGTATTGATGCTGGTAGACCCGGATAGCGCGGAAGAAATTGCAGTGGCAGAATCCATCAACCAGCGCATGGTGACGCGCGCAATTGCAATGGACGGCACCTGCACTGGTGAGCATGGCGTGGGCATACACAAGATGGGATTTTTGATTGAGGAACATGGAGCAAATGCGATACACATGATGCGTTTGCTCAAGCATGCATTTGACCCCAGGAATATTTTAAATCCCGGCAAGATTATTGCGTGGGATGAAGCTGAAGAATAATCGAGATCGTATTCAAGTTATTTAAGTCAAGACCATTCACCACAGAGACACGGAGTCGCAGAGGTAACACAGAGAAATTCCAAGGGAAACAATATGGCTAAGCCTGTGTCGCCCTTGCCAATTACCTGCACTACTCACGTCGCTCACTTATTGTCGTGGCAACTGAAACACCAAACAGAACACATCAGGAAGAGTAGAGTATGGCAACACGATTACCACCGGTACATGCATTATCTGCTTTTGAAGCTGCGGCGCGGCATAGTTCTTTTGCGGTGGCGGCAGAGGAGTTGTGTATTACGCCTTCTGCATTGTCGCACCGCATACGTTTATTGGAAGAGCATTTGTGTGAACGCGTGTTTGTACGCGAAGGGCGCAGTGTCACGCTGACTGAATTTGGCCGCCGCTATCTGGACGTGGTGCGGGTGGCCTTACGCACCTTGTCTGATTTTCCGCTGCCGAACAAGGTGACGCAAAGCCAGTTGCGCGTCAAGGTGACGGTACCGCCGACCTTTGCGCGCTATATGTTCATGCCGCGTCTGGCCAGTTTTACAGATGCCCATCCTGAGATAGAAATTGAAGTCTATCTGTTTGTGCCTTTGTATGACTTGAGCTTGTCGGAAAGCGATGTGGAAATACGTTTTGGTGCTGGTGAATATCCAAATCTGGTGACCAAGAAGTTGTTTATCGAACCCAGCTTTGTAGTCGCCAGCCCGGCTTACCTGAAGACTTTGCCACCGATACAAAGCCCGGCAGATTTGCGCCATGCAAGGCTCTTGCGTTCAGCCCTGGAGCCTTGGCAGCCATGGTTTGAAGTTGCTGGACTGGACTGGCCAGAACCAACTACGGGCTTGCGTGTTGATGACCTGGGCCTGCTGCTGGAAGCAGTCAAGCATGGTCACGGCATAGGCCTGACCCGTCAGCAGTTTGCCCAGGACATGATCAGTAAAGGCGAAGTGGTCAGAGTACTCGATACGCAGTTGGCAACTCCACCGCACGCCTATTACCTGGTGCATGAAGCACAAGCCAATATACGGCCAGAGGTGCAGTTGTTTATAGACTGGATGCAGGCGACATATCAGCAGGTGTAAGCGACTTTGTTGCATAGGGGCGTGCCATGCGCGCCGCTTGTTGAGGCATATGCACTTTTGCAAAGTTATGTTGCAACAAATGCGAGGCGCGCGCACTGCACACCCTGCCCATTTTCTTCAGCTACACCACCTTGCTACTCTCCTTACCAGGCTGCCCTATCTGCTGTTGCAGCAACAACCATTTATCCAATGGCATGGGGCGGGCGAACAGGAAGCCTTGCATGGAGGCGCAGCCATTGGCGATCAGAAACTCAGCCTGTTCCTTGGTCTCTACCCCTTCTGCGACGACCCGTAATCCCAGATGCGAGGCCATTGAAAGTATGGATTGCACGATGGCCGTACCATTCGCATCATCCGGCGTGTCTTGCACAAAGCTCTTGTCTATCTTAAGTTCGTACAGTGGCAGGCGCTTGAGGTAGGCCAGGCTGGAATAACCGGTGCCAAAATCATCTATTGAGAAACGGATGCCCAGGGTGGTCAACTCCAGCATGCGGGCGATGGTGTCTTGCAGGTTATCGATAAGAAGGCCTTCAGTGACTTCAAAGATCAGGCGCGTTGGCGGTGCACCTGTATATTTCAATACACGCCTGACCTTGTTGACAAAGTCAGGCTGGCGGAATTGTTTAGGGCTGACATTGACGGAGAGCGGTATGTCCCAGCCTGCAGCCTGCAATTGCAGCAAGGCCAGGCAGCCTTGTTCCAGCACCCAGTCACCCAGGCGCAAGATCATGCCTGATTCTTCTGCAATCGGGATGAAGAGTGCAGGTGAAATGAAACCGCGCTCAGGATGTATCCAGCGCATCAGCATTTCACCGCCAACTGGTTTACCCAGCCTGTCGACCTGTGCCTGTATGTACATGTGCAAATGCCCACCAGAGATGGCTTCGCCCAGCTCTCTTTCCATGGTCAGCCTTTGTTCGACCTCGGTTTGCATGCCGGTTTCATAGAAGGCGATCTGATTGCGACCACTGCTCTTGGCACGATACATGGCGGTATCCGCTTCGCGCAGCAAATCATGAGAATTTTGATTTTCGCGCGGCAGCAAGGTGACGCCTATGCTGCAGGTGGTGCTGTATTGCAGGCCATTGATATCAAAAAACTGTGAGATTGAATGACGGATTTTCTCTGCCACGGCTTGTGCCGCATGGGCACCAGCCACCACATCATTGGAGATATGGCATAGCAGGACCACAAATTCATCACCACCGATATGTGCCACTGTATCGACTTCACGCAAGCTACTACTCAGCCTTTGTGCCACCAGGGTAAGTAATGCATCACCCACGGCATGGCCGCGTGCATCATTGATGTATTTGAAGTGATCGAGATCAATGAAGAGTACGGCGCTGATCATATTGCTGCGCCTGGCCGTGGCCAGCAAGATGCTCATGCGGTCCAGCAGCAGGCGGCGGTTGGGCAAACCTGTCAGAACATCGAAGTAGGCCAGTCTGTGGATATGCTCTTGCGCTTTCTTGCGGTCACTGATGTCACGCCCGGTCGCAACCCAGTGGCTGAACAGGCCTTGTTCATCTGCCAGCGGTACGACATCGGCCTCCATCCAGAATTCACTGCCGTCATGGGTATAGCATATCAATTCTATGTGCACGGATTCAAAGGCAATCAGGGCTTGATTGAGTCTGTCAATCTCTGTTGCCTGGGTGCGTGGGCCTTGCAGGAACGCCGGGGACTTGTCTATTACTTCTTCGCTTTGAAAACCGGTCTGGCGCACGAAAGCATCATTCACAAAAACGATTTTGAGATGCCTCTTTCCGGCAGGGTCGACATCCACCTTGATGATCATCACGATGTCATTCAAACGGGCTACCGCTGCAACGATGAGGCGCAATTCTTCATTTGTCGCTTTCAAGGATGCTTGCCCCTGCTGCAAAGAGGCGGTGATGATGCGCTGGTGTTCGAGCGAGTTATCCAGTCTTTGCAAAAGCACGCCACAAGAAATCGACATGACTGCCGCAATGAAAGTGAAATTGATCGTCACCACCACCAATTGCATGAAGGGGTGTGAATCAAAGCCATACACATGCAAATTCGCATCGGCGATATACCCCACCACCAGCATGCTGACCGAAGCCAGCAACAGGGCTTGCATGGCCAGGCGCATATTCAGCAGCAAGGAGGTCAGTACCGGAAAGGCCAGCAGATAAATCAGTCCGGTCAGACCAACCTTGATAAGGAACCAGACGCCTAGTAAATACAGAAACAGCAAGAAGTTCCAGGCCCGCTGTTTATAACTCAAGAAAGGAAGACGCCAGATGGTGGCGATCCAGGCCAGGGCAAAAATATCGACTACCACGACCGACCACAGGTTTTCGCTGATGGCCAGGACAATGCTGGGGATGGCGGTCGCACCACCCAGTGTCAATACAAAAAATAATATCGCCGACAGCACTTGCTCGCGCCACTGGTGCGCTTCACCCAGTGCCGGAGAGTTTGCCATGTAGTTACTGCGGATGAATTGAAAAACAGTCACAAATGCTGTCCTTCTGTCATTACATCACGAAACAGGCCAGGCTCAATTCAGCGGCCAGATCAGTAATACTATACCAACATTTAACTACTTAAACAGAAATTAATCCTAAGCAGGGAAAATGTCACAAAAATGCATTTCCTTTTGGCAATATTGTGACTTTATCGCCTTGATTCTATCTTGTTTTCCTGGTATCAAGTCTGTCCAGATTGGCAGCAGCATGCCTGTGGATTAATTGCACACGCGCGCGAATTGCAAGCACCGATTAATCGACGTTCTTGCCGGCAGAGGCGCACCATAACGCAAACCACTGTTCACGGCTGAGGACAATGGTAGTAGCAAGAACAGCTGCCTGAATCGCAGCTATACGTCCAGATCCGGTTAATACCAGTGGCCTGGAGGGATGTTGCAAAATCCACGCAAGCGCTACCGTCGCAGTGCTGACATCAAGTTCAGCAGCGATGCGTACCAACACGGCACTGATACGCTGACTGCGTTCATCTTGCTCACTTAATGGGCGGAATAAACTACCACCACCAAGTGCCGACCAGATCATCGGTGCCATGCGCAGACGCTGGCACAGATCAAGTGTGCCATCATGCAAAGCCTGCATATGCAATAAGGATAATTCGACTTGATTGGTAACCAGAGGGACGCGGGCTGCCAGCAATTCAAACTGGCTATTGGTGAAATTGGACACGCCAAAATGCCTGACCTTGCCACTCTCTTGCAATTGCCGGAAAGCGCCCGCTATTTCATCCGCATCCATCAGCGGATCTGGCCTGTGTATCAGCAGTAAATCCAGTTGCTCTATCTGCATTGCACGCAGCGACTGTTCAGCCGAGGCGATGATGTGCGCAGCACTGGTATCGTAATGCTGCACGCCATGTGCAGGCCGGTTGTTGGAGACCAGCTTGATGCCACATTTACTGACGAACTGGAATTGATCCCGCAAATGCGGCGCCAACGCGATAGCCTCGCCCAAGAGGCTTTCACTTTGGTAATCGCCATAGATATCGGCCTGGTCTATGGTAGTGACACCCAGAGCCAACGCCTGCTCCAGAAATGTCACTCTTTGCTGCGCAGACATTTGCCAGCTCCCCAAGCGCCACAAACCCAATACGATGCGGGAAAATTCAGGGCCATTCGGGGCGATGTGCAAACGCGGGCTGCTCGTTGAAATACTCATGCTTGTTGTACCTGCTGTAAAGTGGCGATCAAATCATCCCGTGTGGTAAAGCCGGAAGCCAGCATATGCAGCGCCTCATTATGCACCAGCAAGAGGGCTGGAAAACCGCGTATGCCCCAGCGCTGGGCTTGTTCAAAATGCTCTCTTGTGTCCGACATCGCCATGGGTGAAACAAGGGTCTCGGCAAAACTCTGGGCATCAAAACTGTCGTCACCTTCGACCTTGTTCATCGCCTCAACCGCCAGCGCTGACAATACGGCAGTGTCACGCACATCCTTGCCCTCGGCATAGAAAGCATGCTGTATCGCATGAAACACAGCCAACGCTGCGCGGCCAGTATCATCATCCGTCAATGTGCGTGCCGTTACGACAGCACGGCATGCAGGCTCAGTGTCATAGATAAAACCTGCTTGCGACAGGGCTGCACTGTTGAAAGGCAAACCAGTACGCTCAGCCACATGCTGCCAGTGCCCAAGGATAGTAGTTCGCGTCTCGTCATCCAGCACCTGCTTGTTATAGGCACGCAAGCCTCCCATGATCACATCCATTTTGGCACCAGGCAAGGTATCCAGCAAGGCCAGCAATTCCGGCCCGAAGCCATAACACCAGGAGCACATGGGGTCTGCGACATAGATCAACTGCGTCATAAGCTTATCTCTGAGTAAAAAGGGATATGCCATTGTATAGAAACTTGGAAATTGCTGGGTTGAGCAGTTTAAGACCTGGAGACCTCTTACCATAGAGGAAGGGGCAGCCACTTACAAGCCAGCTTTCGAAGTTTTCTTTATATCTATAAGACCTCTCACCACAGAGACAGAGATAAGCAAGGGAGAACTGGATTATCGCTTTGTAGAGCCAAGTATTCGATATCTTGAGGTTTGACGTCAAAACAAAAAAAGGAGCGTCAGCTCCCTTTTTTTATTGCCTGTCAATTCTTGTGGATTTCCTGGTACGGGCTTTGTGTCGGTCTTTAGTCAAGTCGATGATCTTTGTCGATTAGCTTATGCGCCATGCGGTGAGCTGTGCGCGCGATGTAGACAACATTAAACGAACAAATCAGATGAGTTGCATCTCATTGCCCCAGAAATAAAGAATAAAGAGCGAGAGTCAAAGAGTAAAAGCAGAGCTTTCGCTTGTTCTTGCTGTTCTTGCTTTTCTCGGAGCGACTCTGTGTCTGGGTGCCTCATTGTTGAGAGGTCTTGACCTTGTTTTTGATCTTGTTTTTGTTTGTTATTTTTGTTTTTTTTGTTGCGCACACAAAAGCAAAACCCCCGCTTAACTGAATAAGCGGGGGTATGCGGAATAAAAGCCTGACGATAACCTACTTTCACACTGGTTGCAGCACTATCATTGGCGCGTAATCGTTTCACGGTCCTGTTCGG
>NZ_JACOFX010000029.1 GCF_014284125.1 Undibacterium umbellatum
GATATTCGCAAAAAGCTCCAATTCTGCACCTCGACGTTCAAATCGAGACCAGATAAAAACATCAATTTGTGCAAACAAATCATTGACTTACGAACCCCTGATGTGAAAACGTTGGGACACTAGTGATTTTATGTATATATAGTTAATATTCAACGGGTGCATTGACTTTTAACTTGTCTATTTATGAGTGTTAGCTATGCTACCTAGTCAAGAGCGTTTTGGTGTGCCGGTAGAGAATCTGCGTGCAGCCAACAAATGGGCAGAAAAACTGAATCCTGAAGGTTTTCAGTGCTACGATTTCTAATCGTAAGGAGGTCGCTAACTTGGGCCACAAGAAAATCACCAGTATCTTGGTGGATTGGGTGTGCCATAGCCCGATTGAGATTATTCCAAGCAGAAGTCAGATCATCGAAGTCAGGGATATCTTGCTTGCCAGAGAAGATGCGCGTGACTTGAATAATGTAATAATAATGTGCAATTACTATATCGCAAATGACTAAGCCAAAACCTGGTCTTTGAGATAAAAAAAGTGGCTCGCAAGCTGCTTGAACCGAATCCACATCGAGGAGATTTGTTCTAGCATAGCAGCTAGGTATGACAGATCAATGACTACTTGGACTCGTTGTTGATTAGCAATAAATACAGCGGTTTTTAATAATTCATTTAAAAAAATTGTTCCAACCAGAGGAATATTTGTTGTATACCCTTATGAGGGGAAAATGACTTATGGCGACAGAGCGCCACATGCAAGGTCGCTGATTCTGTCTTCGGGAAGTAAGGCATACATTTGCCCTCCATTATTAGATGGGGCGAACAATTCACTGTACATTCAACACTACCTGCAAGTAATTTCAATTAAATGACGCAGGATCTTTACGTTGTTCGCAGTTGAATAATTTGTTTGAGATTTTGGTGTTTTTGATAATCTGAAATACAGTAATTCGATTGCAATACGATCACTTTTTCGACACTACTTAGAATGTCTGTCTAATATTGTGACTACATCATTTTTTATCACTTCTATGCGGAAGTGGGCGCACGAGCATGCCTTTTTAAGGTATAGCTTTGCGTTTGTTTTTATATGGTCACTCATTTGTCTTGTTCTCAGCCTGATTGTCTGGAGTTCGTACTATGCAAGCATAGAGCAAGACAAAAAACTGGTACGGGCAAATGCCTTGAAAGATGCTGCATCGCTATCGCGCGCCTATGCACAATACCTCAACCGTACTATTGAGCAAATAGATCAAGTGAGCATGCATGTAAAGTACGACTGGGAACATTCCAGGCGTTCTTTAAAACTGGAACAACAAAGATCCCAGGGGCTGTTTATTGCGCCCCAGTTTGAACTGGTCGCCATCCTGGATGCCAAAGGAAAGCCGGTGACCTCAACTGTGCCAATAGAAAAATGGCAGGATACGACATTAAGAGGGCAGTTTTTCTATCATCAAAACAATAACTCCAGTGCGATGCAGATTGGCCTTCCAGCCGTTGTCAACAGTTCTGGCAAACTTGTTGTTCAATTTACGCGCAGACTGGAAGACGCAGACGATGCCTTCGACGGCATTGTCGTCATCTCGGTAGAGCCATCCTACTTTTCTTCTTTCTATGACAGACAAAGCCTTGGTAAGGGCGGATTAGTCGCGATCCTGACAAGTGATGGCACAGTCGGCGCAACCAGGATAGGTGATTCAATCCCGTTTGGCGGCAGCCAGGTATTTAGCCAGGACGTGCAATTCAAAACGGTAGTCGGTGTGGCTGATTTTCCGGGGCCGTCTAGCTTTGTTGACCAGCAATCAAGAATATTGGGTTGGCACAGTCTGGACGCCTTTTCCTTAATTGCCGTCGTGGGATTGAATGAGCAGGAACTATTCGATACTTATGAGCCCATATGGATACAAGCAAAGAAAACGGGTGTGACGACAACTATTCTTGCGTGGAAAAAACATCAGAGCAAGCAAGTGCGTGACACCTACCGTCTTGCAACAGAAGCTACAGACGAAGGGTTTTACATGATGAATGCGCTAAGGGATGCGCGCGGCAAGATCATCGATTTCCAAGTGGTCGACTGTAATGCTCGAGGCGCATTGTTTTTTGGCCTCAATCGAGAAGAACTTATAGGAATGAACATGTCGTCCTTGCAAGGCGAAATTTATTTCAATATGTTGATGCAAATTTATACCCGTGCGATGGAAACCGGCTTTTATGAAGACGAATACGAATTGCCAGATTTGAGCCCTTTGAATATGGCATGGGCGCGCCGCCGACTTACACGTTCAGGGTCTGGTTTGGCCGTGACGATACAGGACATCAGCGAAAAAAAAGAGGCCGAGCGCGAACTCCGCCGTCTGGCCACGAAAGACGTGTTGACCGGTTTGTATAATCGCCACTGGTTAATGGAGTATTTGCCAAAAGCACTCAAAAAGGCGAAAACGACAGAGCAAATGTTGGCACTGCTTTTTATTGATCTCGATGGCTTTAAGAACGTGAACGATTCCCAAGGACACACAGCTGGCGACCAGTTACTTAAGTCGGTTGCCTCACGTTTGCAGTCGGTATTGAGACCATCTGACAATGTCGTCCGCTTGGGGGGAGATGAATTTCTGGTCGTGCTGGAACCTGTAGAAAAGGAGAGCATGCCTGCCCGTGTTGCCGAACGTATTGGTGACGCTTTCGGTCAGCCATTTTGGTGGGAAGGACAGAAGCATCAGATTGGCGCATCCATCGGCATCAGTATGTACCCACTTGATGGTGACGCGACGGAAACTTTGCTGAAGAATGCGGATATCGCCATGTATGCGGTCAAAGCAACGGGCAAGGGGCATTACAATTTCTTTAAACCCGAGCTATATCAGAAATTAAAAGAACGTGTTGATATGGAGCGTGCGCTGGAGCTCGCCATAGAAGAGGATCAATTCGTGCTGTATTACCAGCCGCGTGTGAATGCTGAGACTGGCAAGATGACCAGTATGGAGGCTTTGATAAGGTGGATGCGCCCTGACTTTGGCCTGGTCCCTCCAATTGAGTTTATTCCAATTGCAGAATCCAATGGCATGATCTTGCGACTTGGAGACATGGTCATGGCAAAGGCATGCTCGCAAATTGCAGCTTGGGAAAAAGAGCTATTACCGATCGTTCCTATCTCGATCAATGTGTCAGCAAAACAATTTAGTGCAGGTGCACTCCCCAAAAAACTGTCTGATTGCATCAAAAATTGGGGTGTCGACGCTTCTCTGCTAGAAGTCGAAATTACAGAATCAGCAATGATGGGTGAAGACAATGCAATCATCGCAGACCTTTGCGAGATACGCGAACTGGGTGTTAAATTGTTGGTTGATGACTTTGGGACAGGTTATTCATCCCTCTCACAACTTCAGCGACTTGATATGGATGTGTTGAAAATAGACCGGGTTTTCACAAATGAACTGACGAAATCGAAAGAAGGCGACATATTCTTCAAAGCGATTGTGTCCATGGCGCACGCACTGGATATGACAGTGGTCGCAGAAGGCGTAGAGACACAAGAACAAGTGAATGCACTTCGGCGCCTTGCCTGCGATGAAATTCAAGGATACTTCATTTCCCGGCCAGTTCCAGCAAATTGTGTGCCTGAACTCTTGTTGAAGCAATTTTTACTACCATCTTCTGCTTCCACATAGAAGAAGTGTATCACCTGTCTATTTTTTATAGCTTAAAAAATGCTCACAAGTGCTTTAATGACATGGAATAAGCGCCTTATTAGGTATAAGCTCTTTCCTGCAAAATGAGATTGTAAAGTGAGTTTGTTGCTTCGTTCTGTCGATAGGCCCAGGAGATCATGATGTCAATTAGCCTTTTTGAATTAATGCAGGAAACGAAAGAATTCCCCTCTACAGGCACCCGTAACAGAGAGGATTTTATTACCCAGAATACGGTTGACCGCGGTATCTCTTTGCAGCAGACGGTAGGTACTGCCTGCGCCATTGAATACTTGTTGGGCCAGGGAGTGCCACGTCAAATAACGCAGCGTGTCTTGACAGATCCCGAACGACGTAGAAGCCACGCTTGAAGCAGAGCAATCGGTTTGAGTAAAAGGCTTTTTTCTGGCGTACCACTCTCCAGCTGATATTACTCATTCTTGTTACCACTTAAGCATTGCACCGCAGTTTTCTTGTGGAAACTTTCTTATTTAATTGCTGTGCCAGCTATGCTGGTTGACAGAACGTTGAAATCACATCAAAAAATGTAACCATTTGTAACGTGATGGTCATGAGAAGGACATAAAGCAGGCGCATTATTGCTGCAATGCAATAATTCGTTTCAATCCTGAAGCGAGGCATGTTTTATTGGGTGATCATGTCCATATTCCTTCGTCCAGCCATTGCGCTCATGCAGCGCCTCCGTCTATTTCCAAAATTTGTGATCGTTGCAGTGCTGTTTTCTGTTCCGGCCTTACTGGTTACCGGCTTGCTGATCCATGAGCTAAACAAATCGATCTCTTTCAGTCAAAGCGAACGGCAGGGAGTGCGGCAATTGTTGGCAGCGCAAGAGATGTTGAAAATAGCTCAGCAACACCGGGCACTGCGACATCTGGCCCTGGCAGGCAATGCAGCGGCAAAAGAAGAAGCGCAAAGAAAACAGCAGGAAATTACATCCAAATTGGAGTTGTTCATTAAGCTGCAAAAAGAACAAACACAAATGGGGCTGGAGGCTTCACTCGCAGACATTAAGCGTACTTGGGAGGGCATCGTACAAAAGCTTCCGGCTTCAAAAAACAAAGAGAGCTATGCAGACCATTCAGCATTGATTGCACTACTGTACAAATTGAATACGCAGATTGCTGACCGTTCGCACCTGACTCTGGATCCAGAAGTAGATACCTATTATCTGATCAATATGTTTGCCAAAACCTTGCCAGAATTGGCTGATGGTATTTCAGATATCTCGGGTCGTGGTGCTTCGTATATCGATACCGGTTTGCTGGAGCCCAACGAGGACTTGTTGATTAGTTCAGACGTCATGCTGGCCAAGCGAGACATAGGCCGTATCCCGGCACTGCTTGAAGCCATGTATCGTGCCAATCCCGGGTTCAAAGCGAAAATGGATACGCAACAAACGGTTATCACCAGTAATCTTGAATTTTTGGAGCGGACAAAAAATGAGGTATTGAGTGCCCTGAACCAAACCTCGGGAACTGAATTTCTGAAGGCGGGTATGGCGAGCGCAGATGGTTGGTATGTTTATGCAAGCGTCGCAGGGACTTTGCTGGATGCCACATTGGAAGATCGCCTTCAAAAAGATGTACTGCATCGCAATATGCTGATTGCCGTGATTTCAATTATCTTGATGATCGCCGCATATCTGCTCATGGGATTCTATGTTTCATTTTCTGGTGAAGTAAGAGAGTTGAGCGAGGCAGTTCAACGTGTTGCCGCAGGCGACCTTAGCACGCAGATTTCGTCCCATGGCAAAGATGAGATAGCACAACTGCTGAATGCATTTGAAGGAATGAGCTCCGGCCTGGCCAGACTGGTTGCTGACATACGTTCAGGCACGGAAACAATCGCAACGGCATCCAAAGAAATTGCGCACGGCAATGCGGATTTATCTTCCCGCACCGAGCAGCAGGCAAGCTCGTTGGAGGAAACCTCGGCCTCAATGGAAGAATTGACGGATGCTGTCAAACAAAACGCTGCTGGCGCTGAGCATGCTAACGCCAATGCTCTTTCCGCTTCTGCCATTGCACAGGACGGTGGAGTTGCTGTCGGAAGGGTGATTGAGACGATGGGGGCGATTCAGCAATCATCCAAAAAAATCAGCGATATCATCGGTGTCATTGACGGTATCGCATTCCAGACCAACATCCTGGCCTTGAATGCGGCCGTAGAGGCCGCCAGAGCTGGGGAACAAGGCAGGGGCTTTGCCGTCGTAGCAAGCGAAGTACGTAATCTTGCCCAGCGCTCCGCTGGTGCGGCTAAGGAAATTAAAGCACTGATCACAGCTTCTGTTGAGCAAGTCAGTGTCGGTAGCCAGCAAGTACAGTTGGCCGGAGCAACGATGGGGCAAATTGTCAATTCCATTCAGTCTGTGACTGACACGATGCAAGAAATTACTACTGCCAGTGCGGAGCAGCGCTCAGGAATCGAACATGTGAATGAAGCACTTGGACAAATGGATGACATTACGCAACAGAATGCTGCCCTGGTCGAGCAAGCTGCTGCCGCTGCACAAAGTATGCATGATCAGGCAGTCAAGTTGTCACAAGCGGTCGCTGTATTTAAGATTTCCGAAGTTGAAACAACACACCTGAAAAATGGGGGGAGTCGCCGCATCATGCAGACAAAAAATTTGTCTACGCAGGTCAGGCAAATTGCCAAGTCCACACTTAGGGCGGTGAATGCGAATTAATTCGACAAGCTATAGAAAGAATTTTTTTGAAATTTTTCTATGCAATTAAACTCATGTCGCTGGTGTATCGCGCGCAACGAGGTAAAAATGACTTTATTGTTGCTTTTGCCAGAGGTCTCATTTCGTTCTGTACACCGGGAGTATTCAGTGGAATATGCCGAAAAACAGCACATCGCGAAAAAATTAATGTCTGAGCTTGCTGCCAATAAAAAAATGCACATAACCAGAATATTTTCTCTTTTCCTGTTCCTATTCTGTAATCTCTATCCCGCCATTGCGGCGACGATAAGTGGTGCAGGATCTTCCGCAGCGGCACCTTTATACACGAAATGGGCTGAGGCCTACAACAAGAAAACTGAAACAAGCGTCGTCTATCAAGCAGTCGGTTCATCTACGGGAATAAAACAAATCAAGACAAAGGCGGTCGATTTTGGTGCCAGCAATGTTGCGCTAAGTCTGGTGGACTTAAAACATGATGGACTCATTCAATTCCCCTCTGCGATTTCTGGAGTTGTAGCTGTGGTTAACATCCCTGGCATAGCCACAGGTAAACTAAAACTCACTGGCGATATTCTCACGGACATTTTTGCTCGCAAAATAAGTCAATGGAATGATCCTGCGATTGCAACTCTGAATCCTGACCTCAAGCTGCCCAAGAAAGCAATTGAAGTGATTGTCCGCCAGGACGGCTCTGGAACCACCTACAATTTTACAGATTACCTGTCAAAACAAAAAACAGATTGGCAGAGTGCGTATGGGAAAAATTTTACGATCAAGTGGCACCCTGAACTTATCCAGGCCAAAGGCAGCAGTGGCATATCTGCAGCGATAAAAAAAACACCTTATGCTATCAGCTACATCGACTATAACTACGTGCTCCAGGATAATCTGGACTATGTGCTTCTCAAAAATCGCGACGGAAAATTTGTCGCTCCCTCAGCCGATGCATTTGCGTCCAGCATGATCAATAGCGGCTGGAAAACGCAAGGTAGCTTTGAGGAAATGCTGACTGATAGGCCAGGAGCCAACAGTTGGCCTATCACGATGGGCACGTTTGTCATTCTCCAGAAAATTGCCGCAAATCCGGAAAAAGCTATTGCGACCATGAAGTTCTTTACCTGGAGCTTTATGAATAGCGACCATCTCGTTCGCGCCGTGGACATGGTGCGCCTTCCAGATAGTATACAAGCGCGCGTCTTTAAAGAAATGATGACTGTGGCTGATGCCAGTGGAAAGCCTTTGCAATGGATTCCACAATAAGAGTTGAAATGCGACGCGCATTAGAGTTTTCAAGGTACATCTCTGAGTGCATTCATTATATAAGCACTTTCGGCAGTAGCTTCTGTCTCCAGTAGGTATGTATCTCGATTTTTTATACCAGACATTTTTTAGCCAGGCCTGGTCAAAGCAGTAGTCGACCCAGACAGAAAAAGCGCTATTATCGTATTGACTATCGGCCAGAGCGATGCCAGCATCGCCAGCAATGCGATAGCGCCGGGACAACCAGGTACTAAGCAATTTTCGCTGCCGTGTTTTCTCGCCAGTTGAGACAGACAATTCTTGCGGCGACACTTTCTCCGCTGCACCAGACCGTGTCGCCTCCATGCCAGGCAAGGCCGCTTCCGGGGCTGGCAATAGCGGTTTCGCTGCCTGTGCAAGGGGTAATGAGTTCCAGTACCTGTTGATCACATGGGGTGTAAAGTACAGCAGGCTGACTGCTGCAATGCTAAGTAGCCACACTGACAGAAAGATAAACTGGACCAATGTCGGCAGAGATTCAGTCTTTTCCTTCTTATCTGTAAACGCATGGTTATCTGAACTGATAGACTTAAAATTAAAATGTAAATGTGCCATTTTGTTTGACGTTAAGCTGACCAGATCTGCCAGTCTGGTCATGTCTGCACTCGAAAAATATTTTTGTTGGCTGCATCCTCCAAGAATATCCAGCAGACGGAGTATTCCCAGATTCTTTAATTGATGATATGAAAGCGTACCAGTGTCTTGGATACGAGTGTGGCCAGGGGGCCACGTTGAGGTGACGCTTTTTTCTTCGCCGCTAGCATGGATGCTTCCATGTCGGCCACATCTCTGTTGTCTTCAGTCAGAACAGGGCTGACTGCAAATTCTTCATGGCTTCTGGTTGCAACCATGGTTCCAAATAGGCTCATTTGTATCACCTTTATCAAAGAATAACTGGGAGGGGAAGCACATATCAATAGGATCAATGCTATCGGGTCTTGCGTAAAAAAACTGTCAATTTCGTGGTGATAGTCGTTAACAGTAAGTAATTATTTATCTCTTTTTTAGTATGAAATCACCAGCTTGAACATCTCAGGGGAAGCTTGAGAAAAGTGGAAGTTTTACAAAAGCGTCTGCATATTTTTACGAAATTTTTATGTGAAATAGAGTATCGTTTCTTTAATTCGACCCCATAAAAGAATCACGAGCAGCATGCAAGTCGAGATGGGCGAGTTATGAAGTTGAGGGGGGATTAGTTAATATGCCCTGCCTGTTAGTCGTCGTTTTTTTGCACATGAATTCTTTTTCCAGATATCTCTATCCTGAAAACATCCTGCTGAACTTGTGCGTGGAAGACAAGACGCAGGCGCTGATGCATATTGCTGCGCTAATGGAAACGCAGCATCAACTAGATCGCGGGAAGATTTTGGCAGGTCTTTGCGCGCGTGAAAAATTGGGATCGACGGCGCTTGGCCAAGGTGTGGCATTTCCCCATGCGCAAATCAGTGAGCTGCATCGTCCCATGATGGCCTATGTTAGCCTCGCCACCCCCATTGATTTCGACAGCCCTGACGGATTGCCAGTGACAGAACTATTTGTCCTGCTTTTTCCAAGTGAAAGAGTGTCTGAACATTTGCAAATGCTTGCTGATGTCGCCGGCTTTGTCTGTGATTTGCCATTCAGAAAGCGACTCAGTGAATCACTGGATATCGCATCTGTATTGGATAACTTTGCATCCTGGAGCATCGCGCCAGCGTCCACCTGATTGCCATGATCTTTTATCAAAACGCAGCAAAAATTTTCTTCTGCTGTGGTTGCGGCAGGCCGCATCTGACAGCTTTTACGCGTGAGATAACACACAGGGTCTAACGCATGTAATTAGGCCAAAAGATGGCCCACCATAGTACCTTCAAGCCTCCTTTGACATCGACATGGTGCATGTCGGGGGAAGGGAAAGGGATCTTTCGCACTCGCATGACCAGCAGGCCTATATTAAGCCAGACAATAACAGCGATTTCTGTGCAAGTATCAAAAACATAATCAAATAGCATAGGCAGCACGAGTACGATGCCGTACGCAATCACCATCGCAGACAAGTGGTAAATGATATGTTGGAGTTTCATGGTTGCTTGCTCATTCAGGAGTACGTCTGGCTTGGGCAACATCATTTTGCTGACCAAGACTGCCATTTTTTGAAAGAGCAAGCGTATCAGTGTAGAGCTAAAAATTTCGTAAAAAATGCAGCGATAGACGTATGCGAAACATAAAAAAACTAGCTGTCTGTTTAGAAATTTTCTATGGCGTCAGCTGCCCATCACTTACCTTACTGCGTTTGATGTCATACATGGCTTCATCTGCCAGTTTGATAAGGCTGTCTGCATCGCTGATACTTTCTTCTGCCAAGGCGATGCCGATACTGACGTCAACAATCACGTCTCTGTCGCCTATGCTGATGGGGCGTATGATTTCCTTGCGCATACGCTCTGCAATCATGCTGGCTTCGCGGGCATCGGTTTCTGGAGCCAGCAGGGCAAATTCATCACCGCCCAGACGACATAAGACGTCGGTTTCTCTTTTGATTGCATTGAGACGTTCGCCTGTAGTACGCAAGACCATATCACCTGCCTGATGACCATAGTTATCGTTGACAGGTTTGAACTGATCGAGATCAAGTACCAGTACTGCGAACTGTCTATTCGAATGACGTTTTAATCTGGCGAAACTGGCTTTCAGTTCTTCGTTAAAACGCCAGCGATTTGCCAGCCCGGTCAAGTCATCGTGAGAAGCGAGATACAGTGTACGTTCATCGCGTTGGCGCTGTTCGGTAACATCACGCGCAACAGCATACAAAAAATGAGAACCAGGTATCGGTGCAGGGGTAGTCCAGTTCAACCAGCGATAGTCACCATTTTTATGCTGGTAGCGATTATCAAAACTGATGGTGTCTATACCCAAACGCAGCTTTTCTACTTCATGTTGTGTTTTTTCAAGATCTTCCGGGTGTACTAGTTCAAGAAAACTGCGTGATAATAATTCTTCTTGTGTATATCCAAGGGTACGTTCGAACGCACGGTTGACCTTATGAAAATATCCGCTGGTAGTGGCAATGCACAGCATGTCCAGTGACAGACTGAAGAAGGCCTCGCGCTCTTCAACGATTTGCTGTACCAGCTCCAAACCGTGCTTTAAAGAGTCCGCCAGGCGATGATGGTGTTCGGCCTCCTGTTTGAGCGAAGACACCAGCTTATCCAGCGATTCCAGACTCTCAGCGCGAAAGCGCAAGGTTTCTACCAGTTCGCGCAAAGAGGATTCGTCTATTTGAAGACGTTCAGCCTGAACCATGGTCATTCTCTCCTCTTAAAGTATCAATGGTTTCTGATACCCATTTTCAAGATCTCACGGATATTTCTTTCATGCGTTATTTCTAGCTCCTTTCAGATTTATAGCCTAGTGTACAGTTGACCGCAATAGCAAGTTCGCCATGATCAGCGCAATGACAGACACCGTGGGCGTTGACAGGTCTGAGCAATCAGCATTACTTAAAAAAATGTATCGGCTCATTTCAATAAGTTCACGGCAGTCAGACCGACCGTGTGTTATTGATGAATGTGGATTTTGATATCTTATTGATCATCAATTCGGTTTTCAGAGCAATCTCCCTCTTGATCTGAAAATCACAAATATGAAGTGCAAGTTATCGTTAATTTGGTTTGCTGACATGGGGTCGGTTGTTCCATTTTGCGCAGTTCCGTACCTGCGTTTGCACTGCAACCCACATCGACTTGGTCGCACTTACTTCGATTTATAAAGAGAGTTTTGAGAATTCAGGATGCCAGCTTCCCTGATTACATAAAACAGGGAACGAGTTTTTCACCTGTATTCGATAGCAACAGATGAAGCATAGGCCAAAATGTTTGGGGCTTGCTTAAGTAGGATCAAAAGTGCTAAATAGAGAAAGTGTTCTTTTGCAAATACTTCTTTTTGGCTATGTTGTAACTCTATTTTTTCTACACCGACTCAAAGCATAAAAATCATTCGCAATGCAGCCAGCACTTCGTGTGGAGGGCTGCATTGCAAGCTCGAATTTATTTAAACGCTTTGATCAGAGCGTCTATTTTCGTACCCAGGATCTTGTCGTGGGCGGTTATTGGCGGTACTTGCCTGTCGATGCCCAATAACTGGTAGACGGCCATTTGGGCTGCGCGGACTGAGTACTCAACCGTGAAGACGACATCATCCGCTACTTCAACAAATTGACTGATGAAGGCAAAGTTTTTTGTGCCTGGTGGTATGGGCAAAGGGCGGTCCCCAGCTGAGCGTGGCATGAACATGCTGGTGATGTAGGGCATCCGGCAGGGTATGCAATTGGCATTTTCAAATACTTCTGTATCGAAGCGCAAATGACCCAGCAATTCTTCGAGGATTTCGGTACCACTGCATTCACTCATGGGCTTGGCAACATAATTACCGATACGGTCAGGGAAGAGCGCATAACCCCAGAATACCTGGACATCGGCTGGCTGATTGATAAAGTGTGGCTGATGTGCCAGCACGATGGACATCAACCAGTTGGAGTCCTTGAAGGTAACCAGGCCGCCGGTGCCGGCTTCATTGCCACTGAATTTCTGCATCAGATTAAAGAACCGTGGGTCTTTTAGCGTGACAGTGAATGAAGCCCAGTATGACTGTGCAATGCAGCTATTGAAAGCCTCGGGCTTACCCATAATATCTGGCCTGTCGGCAGCAAGCTGTTCCCACAATTTCCAGCCGCCAGTGTCCAGCTTGTTGCGTTTTTCTGGGGCGCTGCTCATTGATCCCAAACTGGATGCATCGGTCATGGACGCATTTTGCAAGAAGACCAGGTCGCCGTCGTTGATGGTGATCACTTCCTCTGCACCACCACGCAGGCAATGCAGGTTAGTGACCATGAACTGCCCATCGCGCTCAGTGTGTGTCAGTCTTTGTACCTGACAATCCATGATGAAGTGCACGCCATTTTGTTTCAGCCAGGTTTGCAGAGGCAATACCAGTGAATCATACTGATTGTAGATGGTGCGCTTGACGCCTGCCAGGGTTTCTATGCGCGAGAATTCCATCATGAATCTGTGCAGGTAGCGTTTGAATTCGACCGCACTATGCCATGGCTGGAAAGCAAACGTGGTGGCCCACATATACCAGAACTCGGTCTCAAAGAAAGCAGGTGAGAGCCAGTCGGTAATCGTACTATTGCCCATTTCTGCTTCATCTGCCTGACTCAGTTTCAGCAGTTCCATACGGTCTTGCATGGAGAAACCCATGGACGATACCGGCACTTTGGCTCGACGTTTATCAACCAGCCTGGCTTTGGAATTGGACTTGTGAAGTTCATTGAAATCTATCGTCTCTTCAAATACCGATTTTCCTGGGTTGTGCAGGGAAGGGATGGATTTGTATAAATCCCAGGTGCATTCATAATTGTCGGTGGTGAGCATCCGTCCACCGCGCAATGAATAGCCTTTTTCTGGATTACCCGCGCCATCCAGGCTGCCACCAATGAGGGAGTTTGCCTCAAGTATGCTGATGTTGTCGCCCTTGATTTTTCCGTCACGTATCATAAAAGCGGCAGCCGCCAGCGAGCCTATGCCAGCGCCTATCAGATAGGCTTTTGTGTTGTTATTCATGGTTTCCTTGAGATGTTGGTTTATTGTGTTGCTCGTGATGTATTGTGATTTTGGTAGGCGTGCGCTGCCGCATTTTGCGCTATGACAAACAATTTGAATTTTTTGCAAACAGATGGGTAAGTGCCATGGTCTGCAGAAAGCGGGGTATCACATCCCGGTGCAACTGTCCGCGCATGTCCGGCAGGCTTTTGCGCATTCCGTCATCATGCCGTCTGCATCGCTGTGAGCTTCACAGAAGGAGGCACAAGACAGGCAAATTTCCGCACATTCCCTTGCCAGGTGGCTATGGTGTGGTGAGCGACGCGCCATGAAATCGGCATGCACCAGGCAAATCTGTGCGCAGTCCAGCAGGCTTACCAGATGCAGGACTTCACTGTGATGACTATCGCCATGCATGACATGGGCAGCTGCCGCTGTACAAATGCGATGGCAAGCCAGGCAGTTGGCCAGGCATTGTTCCATTTTCGCATTGAGGGGGGTGAGTTTCATGTCGGTTCTCCTGATGTACATAAAAACAAGACCCCATTTATACGTCGTATTGACTAGAATGAATGTGCGCTGACGTACATGACATCAGTATGAAGGCGAGATGGAATGAACAGTTCTTTTTGAGAAATTAATGTCATACAACATGAAGTTTTATGTGTGTCAGCGTACAGACTGCATTTGTCGAAACGTGGATGCTGCTCATGACGGTGCCTTGCTATGAATACATGATTCGTGCTGGCTCTCTTACTCAGCCTGATTGGTGGCATATTAGCTGCCATGGCTTTGTTCAGATTTCAAACCTGGAGAAAAAAATGAAACAACAAGTAAAAATCATGCTCGGTGTGTCCAGCCTGTTGCTGGTAGCTCATGCAAGTGCGGAAATCGTGTTCTATGAGAGTGAAGGTTTTCGCGGGCGTACCTTTAGTACCAATGTGCAGCAAAACAATTTCCGCAATAGCGGTTTTAATGACTTGGCTTCGTCAGTGGTTATCTCTAGCGGTCGCTGGGAAGTCTGTGATGATGCCAATTTCGGTGGTCGTTGCATGATTTTGAGTAAAGGCAGTTACGATACTCTTTCGGGTATGGGTATGAACAACCGCGTTTCTTCCGTTCGTCCTATCAGTAGCAGGCGTCGTTACGATAATGAGATGGAAGCGCCGATGAGCAGGCCCAATTATGAGTATCGGCGCCGCCCGAACGAAGGTGTCTATGAGGCACAGGTAACTTCAGTACGTGCAGTAGTTGGCCCTCCAAATGAACGTTGTTGGATAGAACGCCAGCAAGTCAGCCAGGGTGAACGCAGCGAACCAAATGTCGGCGGCGCGATTGCCGGAGCCCTGATAGGCGGCATACTGGGCCATCAGGTTGGTGGCGGCACCGGGCGTGACCTGGCAACTGCTGGTGGCGCTGTCGCCGGTGGGGCACTGGGTGCCAATGTAGGCCGCAATGGCGGCAATACCTATGAGCGTGATGTCCGCCGTTGCCAGACCACGGCCAATACGACACCGCAATACTGGGATGTGACGTATAACTACCGTGGCAGGGAACACCGTGTGCAGATGAGTTCACCTCCGGGATCTACCATTGCAGTGAACAGGAATGGCGAACCCAGGCAATGAGTAGATTTAAGCAAGTAGATTGAAATAAGTAGATTGAAATAAGGAAGGCCAGATGCTCATCAGCATCTGGCCTTTTTCTTGTCTTGCTGTTTTAAACTTGCGTCAGTTGCACATAATTGAGTTCCACGACATGCTCCCGCTGATCATCCATCAGGGGTATCAATAAGTTCCCCATGGCGATATCATCGATGAACAGCAAGCTCTGTCCATAAGCCACATCCCTGAGCTTGACCGTGATCAGGTAAGTGCTGCTCAGATGTTGGTAGCGCAGACTGAAACTTGTCCATCCTGCAGGTACGCAGGGTGTCAGGCTCAGATGTTTGCCCTCGCGTTTTAATCCCAGCAATGATTCCATCATGAAGGTATACATCCAGCCTGCCGAACCTGTGTACCAGCTCCAGCCTCCGCGTCCTGTATGCGGTTCAACTGCATATACGTCGGCACAGATGACATACGGTTCGACCTTGTAGCGGGCGATGGTATCTGGAGAATTGCCATGATGTATGGGGTTGATCATGTCAAATGCTTCCCAGGCGCGGGCGGCATCACCCATTTTGGCGAATGCCATGCCAGTCCAGATCGCCGCATGGGTATATTGTCCGCCGTTCTCGCGTACGCCTGGCACATAACCACGGATGTAGCCGGGATTTTGTCCTGAACAATCAAAGGCGGGGTCGAGCAATTGTATGATCTGCTTGTCACGCCGCATCAGGCGCTTGTCTAGAGATTGCATGGCCTGTGTTGCCCTTTGCGGGCTGGCTGCAGCGGACAGTATGGCCCAGCTTTGTGAGATCGAATCTATCTGGCATTCAGCATTTTGTGCCGAGCCTAGTGCGCCGCCGTCATCAAAATAAGCTCGTCTGTACCAGGCACCATCCCAGGCGTTGGCGTCAATATTTTTCGACAACTGGCTGGCCTGGCTCAGGCAAAGTGTTGAAAACTCTTTGTCGTTACGGTTCAGCGCAATCGTCGAAAATTTCGTCAAGACCTGATGCAGGAAGAAAGCCAGCCAGACGCTTTCTCCCCTGCCCAGATGGCCAACCTTGTCCATACCATCGTTCCAGTCACAAGAGCCGATCAAGGGCAAACCATGGCTACCAAACCGCAAACCGTGTTCTATCGCTTTGACACAATGCTGATACAGGCTACCGATTTGCATTGATCTGCCAGGCAAGTCGTAATATGAATCTTCTTCCTGATTAACTGCCCGCCCTTCCAAATAATGCAGTTCTTCATCAAGAACACCAAAGTCTCCGCTGCTATTCACATAGCGTGCCACCGCCAGCGGTAACCATAGATAGTCATCTGAGCAATGGGTGCGTACACCACGCCCCACTGGTGGATGCCACCAGTGTTGTACGTCGCCCTCCAGAAACTGATGGGTAGCAGACAAAAGTAGTTGTTCTCGCGCCAGCGCCTGACCAGTATGCACCAGGGCCATACTGTCCTGTAACTGATCACGGAAACCAAATGCCCCACCAGACTGGTAATAACCGCTACGCGCCCACAGGCGACACGCAATGGTTTGATATAGCAGCCAGCCATTCGCCAGCAAGTTCAAATCCTGATCAGGGGTCGTGACCTGTACTGTATCCAAAGTGTTGCGCCAGTATGTATGTACCTTAGTCAGTGCCTGCTCGGCAGCAACAATGCCTCGGTGCTGTTGTATGAATTGTGGAACGTTGCCGTTTTCAGCGATTGCCATGCCCAGCACAAACACCAGTCGCTTTTCCTGTCCTGGACTGAGTTCAAATTCTTGTTGCAATGCTGCACAGGGATCCAGACCAGCACCGGTTTTACCAGACAGGCGCTGTCTGTCCAGTGCAGCCGGACTGCGCAGGCTGCCATTGCGACCGATGAATTCATTGCGGTCGCCACTGACGCTGCGGTTGCCACCATCCAGATCAAAAAAGGCCCTGCGAGCCGGGAATTCGGTATTGTAGGGATTGCGTGCTAACAGACAGCCACTAGCAGGGTCGACTTCAGTGGCGATGTGCATCAGGGATTTTGGCCGCAGATCACCCAGCACCCATTCCACATAACCAGTGGCCGACAATTTTCTTTGCTCATCTGATTCGTTGATGACACGCAGTATTGAATACTTGGCTGCCGTGTCGATACTGACAAACACCGTCAACTCCGTACGTATGCCTTGTTCCTGGTGGGTGAATACACTATAGCCAAAACCGTGACGGGTGACATAGTCTCCACTGCCACGACAGGGCAGGGCGGTGGGTGACCAATAGGCGCCTGTGTCTTCATCGCGTATATAAAATGCTTCACCGCTACTGTCGCAGACAGGATCATTATTCCACGGTGTCAAGCGGAATTCATGGGCATTTTCAGCCCAGGTATAGGCTTGCCCACTTTCAGAAATTACACTGCCAAAATGAGGATTGGCCAATACGTTAACCCATGGGGCAGGGGTCGTTTGTCCTTCCCTGGTTGTGATGACATACTCGCGGCCATCTTCAGAAAAACCGCCTATGCCATTGAAATTCTGCAGTTTTTCAGGCGGCTGGCTCGGCTTGTTGTTGCTCAGTGATTGATAGCCAGTTTGTTGATACATCTGCTTTGATGGTAGCAGCTTGGGTGCGCGCAACTCCACCAGGTCGCGCCGGTTCAATTGCTCCAGCAAGCTGCCACGGTGATCATTCAGTATCACCCTGGCTACTGCCTGGAACAGGATTTTATCTTCCGGTGAAATTTGCTCCGCCAGCCTGACGAAAATGCCGCCGGGCCGTTCTATCGCATGGGTGCCGATGACCGATGAAATCATGCCTATGATTTGCTCCTGCAGCGCTTGGCGGTAATTGGCATGATCTTCATTCCAGATCACCAGATCCACCGCCAGACCTTTGGAACGCCAATACGCGTGCGCCTGCACCAGTTGCCTGACCAACTCGATATGGTCTTGATGATTGATTTGCAGTAGCACGATGGGCAAATCACCGGATATGGCGTAACCCCACAAGCCTGATTGTCCCCGGTGATTGCGGCTCAGAACACTGGTATCGGCACGCAAAAGCGGATTCATGTAAATGACAGAATTTGCCAGGCGCCCATATAACTGGGCATCGGCCTCACCGATATTTAACTGGCGCAATACTACCTGGCTATGTGTCCAGGAAAGCTCGATAACACGGTCGGCCAGGTGCTTGTCCTGATATTTCTCGATCAAGCCCAGGCAGAGTTCGCGGTTTTCTGCCACGCCAGTGACTACATCCAGTGTGGCAGCCTGTTCCGGCTCCAGTGTGATTTGATAGCGTATGGCGACGATGGGATCGAGCACCGACCCCTGGCTGTCAGATAAACGGCTGACGCGCATGGCGGCGGGATCTTCCAAGGTATTGCCACGACCTATGAATTGGGCTCTGTCGGTTTCGTAGGTAACACTTTCCATGCTGGCACCATGCAAGGCCATCAGATGGAACATGCTGGGTATTTTCTCGTCGATGGAACGCGGGCGACGGGTACACAAAATCGCGTGCTGCTCGTTCAGAATTTCTGTTTCTACAAACAGCTTGCTGAAAGCTGGATGCATGGCATCGGCAGCTGCCGGTGCCAGCACGACTTCTGCATAGCTGGTGAAGTCTATGGTGCGGCGATGACGTGAGCGGTTGACGATGCGGGTACGGCGCAATTCGATGTCATCTTCTGGCGAGACCACGATCTCGGTATGCATGTCGAGATTATTATCACTGCGGCGGAATTCTGCTCTGCCTTCAGAAAAAATCACTTCATAGGTTGGTGAATTCACCAGGCAAGGCTGGAATGCAGTTGACCAGTAACGACCATTGCTGACATCGCGTACGTAGCAGAAAGTACCCCAGTGATCGCGGGTACTGTCTTCATTCCAGCGGGTGATGGCCAGATCATTCCAGCGGCTATAGCTGCCGCCCACACTGCTGATCATGACGTGATAGCGGCCATTCGATAGCAATTGCACTTCCGGTGTGCGGGTATTCACATGATGCAAGACACGTAAAGGAATTTCCTGGCCACTGCTGGCGCTACGTATGTCAGCCAGTTCAGTTGTGTTGGAATACACGGCACTGGCCTTGGGCACGCGTTCATGCAATAGCGACATGGTGGCCTGGAACAGCGGGTCTGACTCAAAGCGCTTTTGCAAGGGCTGATCGAGCAGCAGATAAGCCAGTGACAAGAAACCCATACCCTGATGATGGACCATGAAAGAGCGTATCAAGGCATGTGTCTGCCCACGTGGCAAACGTGAAGGTGTGTAGTCTATCGCCTCGAAGAAACCATACAAACCTTCAAATCCCTGGGCCGATAATTGTTCCAGGTTGCTGCAGGCTTGTTCAGGTGCGATCATCAGGGCCATCATGGACGCATATGGTGCGATGACCAGATCATCACCCAGTCCCCGTTTAAAGCCCAGACCTGGAACACCAAAGGCACGGTACTGATAATTCAAATGGGCATCGAAAGTGTTGTAGCCAGATTCTGAAATTCCCCAGGCAACGCCACGCTGTTGTCCATATTCAATCTGGCGCTGTACAACAGAACGGTAAGTCTGTTCAAGCAAAGTGTTTTGAAAATTTGGCATGACCAGCAAGGGCATCAGATACTCAAACATCGAGCCGCTCCAGGACAGCAACATCGGCTCGCCACCTGCGATGGTCAACTGGCGTCCCAGTGCAAACCAGCTTTCTTGCGGGATTTGACCCTGGGCAATGGCGACAAAGGTAGCCAGCCTGGCTTCTGATGCCAGCAAGTCATAGCAGGCACTATCACGCCTGCGCTCATTGACGTTATAACCTATGGTCAGCAAATGCGTGCTGGCATCATAGAGGAATTCATATTCCATTCTGGCAAATTCGCTGGTTTGCTGTACCAGTTGCTCAATCTGCAGGATACGCTCAGTAGCGCGTTTGCTGGCAACTTTGAGCAATGTTGTCAGGTCATTATTGTGGTTTTCTATTTGTGTGGCCTGATCAAGTGAGAGACTGTCTTCTCTGGGAGTCACATGCGCATAAGCCAGTGTTGCCACACCCTGCAAACTAGGGATGCGATCAAGCTCGGGAAACGCATGTATCCAGCTGGTCGGATCGGGCAGGTTAAGCCATGGTGCAAGGTAAAGCAGTTCATCCAGTTGCGCGTGAGCTTGCTTGCTCAGTGCGCTCGCCCAGATATGGCTGGCGTTGTCAGCAGCCACAGTCACGCTGGAAAGATAGGTGTCAGCATGATGTGTCAAACGTTTCAGACAATCGTGAATGACGATCAGCGATGTTGGTACGCCCAGACACAGCACATCAAGATCAGTTTCAAATTCTTTTAGCTTGTCTGCGACAGTCGCGCCAACAGCGCTGCGTAGCAATAAATAGGTATCATGCAAACCGCAAAACAGGCGTGGCTGGCAGATAGGTGCCTCATTCAAGCCAGCCAGCCCCGGCCGCAGAGTCAGCAAATGGCCTGCAAGATTACCGCTATCCACCGTTGATACGTACAAGGGCAACAGAGGCTGCAGACTTTTGGTGTCATACCAGTTGTAAAAATGATCTTGATATCGTTCCAGCTTGCTCAGGCTGGTGAAAGTGTTTTGCGTGCGTTGCAGGAATTGTCCAGCCGGGATGTAGCCAAAATCATAAGCCACCAGATTGGCCAGCAGTGACAGGCCTATATTCGTCGGTGAAGTCCGGTGTGCGACTACGCCTACCGGCTGGAACTGCACATTATCAGGCGGTAACCAGTTATCTTCCTGGCCGACGTAGGTTTCGAAGAACAACCATGTTTTACGGGCGGTTGCCTGCAAAAATTCTACTTGCGTCGCACTTAACTGTGATTCGCGCCTTTGTTTGGCACGACTCATCTGATAAGCGACGAGTGGCGAAATTGTCCAAAGCAACAACACGGGTAAAGCTGCCTGCAAGGCGAGGGGATTCACATATTGCAGCAATAAGAATGTGAAAATGGAAAACACAGGTGCTATCCACATACTGCGGAAATTATTCCACAAGCTGTTCCTGAACTGATGATTGCTGAGCGTAGACGGATTCCATTCCAGCAAGTGCCTGTGCGAAATCAGTATACGCCATTGGGTGCGCAGTATGGCATCGAGGTTGATCCACGTTTCATATGGCAAAAAAATCAGGCTCAAAGAGGCATGGATGAAATGCTGGGTGCTGGAGCGCAGTAGCGATAAGAGATGCTGGCGAAAAAATACATCATCCGGCTTCTGACTGAGATTTAACAAGAATGCGCTGGCCGCTGGAATGAGAAAAAACCCGATAGCTGCGCCGGACCAAAACCAGGCGTTAGGCAAACTGCTCCATGCGATCAGTAAAAAGGCGGTAAGAGCAAGTGGCACCATGCTGCGACGCAGATTGTCCAGCAGCTTCCAGCGCGACAGCAAAGATAATGAATTGCTGCGTCGACTGGATTGCCCGCTGGCCTCATCCCGGGGACCAGGTACTTTGGGTGTCAACCAGGAGGCGATTTGCCAGTCGCCACGTATCCAGCGATGACGACGGCGCATATCTGCCAGATAACTGGAAGGATACTCTTCATACAGCTGTACATCACTCAGCAGGCCTGCACGGGCGTAGCAGCCTTCCAGCAAGTCATGACTGAGTATGCGGTTTTCTGGCATGCGGTTTTTCAGGGCAAGTTCAAATACATCGATATCATAGATCCCCTTGCCGATGAAGGACCCTTCATCGAAGACATCCTGATAGACATCTGACACGCTGCGGGTGTAAGGGTCGATACCAGCTTCGCCGCCGCAGAGCAGCTCATAGAACGAGGCATCGCTGGCTGGGAGTCCGACGGCTACGCGTGGTTGCAGGATGCCATAACCTTCGGTCACTCTTTGCAGTTTCTCATCGTAGTGGGCGCGGTTGAGTGGATGCGCCATGGTGGCAACAAACTTGCGTGCCGTATCCCGTGGCAATTCAGTATCAGTGTCCAGAGTAATGACATATTTCATATGCTCCAGGCCAGACGTATTGCCGATGATACGCATGAATGCATCAACGCCTGCACCGCGCAGATAGGCATTCAACGCGCCTAGTTTGCCGCGCTTGCGTTCATAGGCCATCCAGATTTTTTCTTGCGGATTCCATATCCTTGGCCTGTGCATGACCAGGAAATTGTCACCGTCCGGGCGTGGATATTTTTTGTTCAGCGCCAGAATGGCATGGCTGACATGCGTCAATAACTCTTCATCGCCTGGCAAAGTTTCCTGTTCAGCATCGGCAAAATCAGTCAACAGACAAAAACGCAGATTAGCATCATTATTCGCCAGGAAACGTACTTCCATGGCTTCACACAGAGCGTCGATATTTTGCGGGTTGAACAGCATGGTGGGGACTACCACCAGGGTACTGGATTCCAGCGGTATCCCTGTTGAAAAGTCCATGCGTGGCAAAGGACGTGGCAAGGCAATAAAAGTCGCCAGCCAGTTCACCATGGACAAGGCAAACTGGCTGCTGGCAAGCAGGCAGGCAATGATGAAACAAGCCAGTAAATATGGATTGATCACTATGTGCCTGGCCTGGCTAAGGAGCAATCCCGTCGTCAGCAGGCTCACGATGCTGATGCTGCCCAGATAAATGCTCAAGGCAGAATTGCGCGCTGCATGCTTGATGGCCTCCGGCAATGGATGTTGCATGGCTGCTGAACGTTCCAGTTCTGCGACGCCCTTTCCTATCAGGAAATAACCTATATGCGCCTTGCGTGCAGCCTGACCATGCTGGATGGCGGCCTCACGGGAAAATCGCAAGGCATTGTGGGCCACATCGGCTTCTGAGAAACTGCTGCCCTTGGCAATTTTTTCCACTGCATGACGGTACAGATCACGTGTGGCGAAATCCATGCGCGCATAGATGCATGCAGGATCATCGCGCAGACAGCGATCCACGACGCTCATGTTTTCCACGAATTCGCGCCAGTCCATGGATGACAGCAAACGCAAGCTGCCTATGCTGTTACTGATGGAAATCTGATCCGCAGCCTGTTGTTGCGAATCCTGATGGACCAGATGTTCTATGGTTTGTCCGGTCTCTGCCAGACGTTGTGACAACCAGTTCAAAGGCAGGGCCAAAGCTGGCCCCTGACCTTGCAAGCGCCTGAGCATTTCTGCCACGAAAGAGCTGTCAAGTGGCGGTTGTGAGCGCGACATGTCAGCCACCAGCAAGATTAGATTGCTGGGATCTTTCTCGGCAGTTTCGACCATATCCTCTGCCCATTTGGCTGCCAGATTGCGGTGATTGTGGGTCATCGTCAGATTGGTGGCGACGCGGCGCAAGTTTTCTAAAAGGGCCAGCCGCAGCATAATGGGGATGGCCCATAGTTCACCCAGTTTTAACACTGACACCAGTTGATAGGCGCTGATGAAACGACTCAGGTTTTCAGGATCAACCCTGCCGTCACCATGTGAGATCGTTTCCAGCGCAATGTCATATACCCTGGGTCGGCCGGCAGAGCTACCGCGCAACAGCCTTGGCAGCTCCTTGCTGTAGTTTTTAGGTAAGTGGCGTTTGGCTGTGCGTATCTGCTCTTCTATCAGGTAAAAATTGTCCAGCAACCAGGCTGCAGCGGGTGTCACTGGCCGCCCATCCTTGATGGCTTCTGTCAATAAGGTGCAGGCATTCATGATCACGTCTTGATTATCTGCCAGGCGTGACAAAAGCTGGTCTTGCCCAAAAATAGAACTCAGTTTATGGCTATTTGCCAGTATCCGCCCATGCTGTTCCATTTGCAGCGCACTGTACAAGTCTGCCCGCAATGGCAACTCTGCTGCCGTTTGCGCGGCATAGGTGCGCAAGCGCAACTGACCGTACTTCAGGGCATTCTTTATATGATGCAAGCTGGATGACAGCATATCTTTGGCTGAATTCAATTCTCACACTTCTTTCTTTTAATTTGGAATTTGCCAGCGAGCGACAGGTGTATCCACCGTCGCCAGGCATTTCCTGGATATCTGTATGAGGCAAACATCTGAGCGTAAACAGGATGGCGTGATCTATGGGAAAGGCAGTGTTTTGATACTAAAACATCAGCATGATTTTGTACGTTCGTTAGCGCACATAGCCCTATGGCCGAAGGCATGATCATTCTTTGGAAATGTGCGGCAACGTACAGACCACCCCCCAGTGCTGAAGATATAAAGGCGGCTTAGGCAACAACAGCGCAGTCTGCATGGATTGCGCTTTTAAATTTACCGGAGAAAACCATGAATAAGAACTTGAAGAGTGGCATGTTTGCTGTATGTAGCGCGGGTATGTTCCTGATGCTGGGCTGCAGCAGCATGAAAACACCAGCAACCGCCGAGGTCGCGGTTTCCAAAGCGGCTGTTGACAATGCTGCGGTGGCAGGTGGCACTGAATTTGCACCGGTAGAAATGAATGCTGCCCGCGAGAAAATGGCCCAGGCAAACAAGGCCATGCAAGCCAAGGACTACAAACTGGCCAGTGAGCTGGCTACCCAGGCGCAGGCCGATGCCAAGCTGGCACAAGCCAAAGCCAATTCTGCAAAGGCAGAAAAAGCTGCTAATGCGCTGCAAGACGATATCCGTGTCTTGCGTGAAGAGTTGGAACGCGCAAACACAAACACGACCAAATAAGTCATCAACTATTCAGCAATTGAGCAACAAGTCAAGCCACCAGTCAAGCCACTAGTTGAGCATAAACGGGGCAAGGTTTGAACTACACAACAGGGAATTATCATGATCAAGAAAATCTTTACACCTGCCTTACTATTGACAGCAATGCTGTTGGCAGCCTGTAGCACGACTCCAAAAACCACCAGCCTGCTGGACCAGACGCGCATGGACTATCAGGCAGCGCAAAATAACCCTAATGTCCTGAGCCTGGCACCTTTGGAAATGCGGCAGGCAGGGGTTGCCATGGATGATGCCAACAATGCGGCCAAAGATAATGAAAGCTCAGAAAAAATTGATCGACTGGCTTATCTGGCGAAACAAAAAATCGCAACGGCACAAGAGTTAAGTAAACAAAAACTGGCAGAAGCCAGTGTTGCCGATGCCGCCAAAGCCCGTGATCAGATCCGTCTGGAGCAGCGTACCAATGAAGCTGATAAGGCAAAAATGCAAGCGGATCAAGCCAAGGCACAAGCAGAACAGGCCAGGCTGGCAGCACAGATAGCTCAAGGCGAGGCAGGCGATGCCCAAAGAAAAGCAGCTGAAGAACAAGCCAGAGCACTGGAAATGCAAAACCGCAATGCTGCTCTGGAAGCACAGCTGGCTGACTTGCAAGCCAAGACTACCACGCGCGGCATCGTCATCACGTTGGGCGATGTTTTGTTTGGTGTCGATCAATCCAAATTGAACCCGGATGGCATGCGCACTGTACAAAAACTGGCAACTGTTTTGCAAAACAATATGCAAAGGACTGTCTTGATTGAAGGACATACTGACAATACTGGCACACAAGCGCATAACCAGGACCTGTCAGAACGTCGTGCTGGCGCCGTGCGCAGTGCCCTGGTCTTGATGGGTGTGTCGCGGGACCGCATCGAGACCAAAGGATATGGCGAAACCTTTCCGGTCACTGAAAACAATACGGCGCAGAACCGTCAGTTGAACCGTCGGGTAGAGATCATCCTGTCTGACGTCAATGGCAAGGTATTACCGCGCTGATTACTTCAGTCTTCAATAAATGAAAGGAAAAATCATGAACTACCTTCGTCGCAAAAATTTCATTATCCCGGCTTTATCGATATCCCTGCTGTTGCCCTTGGCTGCCTGTAATAAAGCGCCAGATACCAATGGGCCAAATGCGGCCACGACCATCGGTGTGGAAATTGATGATTCAGTCGTCACCACCAAGGTCAAATCGGCCTTGATGGCTGATGAACTGGTCAAGAGCATGGACGTGAAGATCGAAACCCGCAAAGGTGAAGTATTGATCAGTGGGTTTGCTGACAACCAGATACAAATTGATCGCAGCACTACCGTAGCCATGGCTGTAGAAGGTGTTAAAAAAGTCGACAATAAGCTAGTTTTGAAAGATGGCAAGCAAACTGTCGGCAACAAGATCGATGACAGTGTCATTACCGCAGAGGTTAAGGCTGCCATGCTGTCAGACACGCAAATGAAAAGCATGGATGTTGCTGTAGTCACTCGCAAAGGTGAGGTCCAACTGAGTGGCTTTGTCGACAGTGAAGTACAGGCAACGCATGCTCAGGAGATTGCCAAGGGCATCTCCGGGGTGGAGAGTGTCATCAATAATCTGAAGATAAAAAAATAGATAGTGCCATTAAGCGTGGCGCACTCATTTCCTTGCCTTGACTTATTTGATAGGTCAATGCAAGGTAAAGGAGTTCTACAAACGTCAGGGAAATACATCATGAGTGATCCATTGAACGAAAAACCAGTTCCAGTCAAACCCACGCCAGAAGAAAAGAAGAAAGTAATAGAAAAGAAAGAAGATACCCTGGATGAGGCACTGGATGAGAGTTTTCCTGCTAGTGATCCGGTCGCAATCAATATTACCCCGCCCATAGTAGAAAAATTACCTGAATCTGATCATAAAAAGTGATCATCTGATCAGAAAGAAAATGATGATCGCAAGCTCATAACCAATATTCAAAGCGTCTGGCCAGCCATTCCTTCAGTTTGTTGATTTGCGGACGTTGTTGCCAGGTTTCCAAAGTGACCTGGGTGGAGAGACGCAAATCTTCTTTGAATGCGTTTTCCATAGACACGGCAAACTCGGTGTCAATGACGACCACATTGACTTCTCTATTGTGCAAGAAACTGCGGGTATCAATATTGGTGGACCCTACGGTTGACCACACCTGGTCTATCACGGCAGTTTTTGCATGCAGCACGGCGATATTCAATTCATAGACTTTGATACCACCCTTCAACATTTCAGTATAAAACGATTGTCCAGCATGAAATACCAAACCACTGTCAGTCACGCCAGGCATGATGATCTTCACATCTACACCACGCTGGGCAGCAGCAATCATTGCTCTTAATATCTGGGCATCCGGTACGAAATAGGCAGACGTGATGTGGATGCTGTCTCTGGCTTCTTGTATCGCCAACAGGTAAGCTTTATAAATGGCGGGATTACCTTCAGGCTCGCTCGCCAGCACGCGTAGCATTTTATTTCCCTGGTCTTTCAGCACTGGGAAATACAGTGTGCCCGCTGGTGGCTGGTGACCGGCGTTCAACCAGGTATCAAGAAAAACCCCTTGCAATGCCGCCACGGCTGGGCCTGTGATCTGGATATGCGTGTCACGCCAGCCAACTTTGCTCTGCTTTTTTGATTTGGAACGGAATAGCGAGCTATTAGCATAGCTGGCGCTGATATTGACACCGCCAGTAAAAGCAATTTCTCCATCGACGATGAGTATCTTTCTGTGATCACGCCGGTTTGGTGACCATGGGCCTTGCAATCTGGCAGGGTTGATGGGATTGAAGGCCAGTAACTGAATACCTGCTGCTTTCATATTATCGAAAAAACTTTGTGGCGTACCTATAGTGCCCACACTGTCATAGATAATGTTGACGGCTACGCCAGCCTGTTGTTTTTCCATGAGCAGCCTGGCGAATTCCATGCCCAGCTCATCCTGATCAAAGATATAGGTTTCCAGATTGATGTGGTCTTTTGCCTGTCTGATGGCAGCCATCATGGCCGCCATGGTTTGCGGACCATCGAATAACAAAGTTACCTGATTTCCCGCAATCAGCGGGCTGCCAGTGACCGCTTCTTCCAGCGCCGCAAGGGCTTGCATATTCGCCAGGCCGGTGCTTGAATTCTTCCAGCGTTGCCGCATCAAAGCCTGGGCTTTTGACATGGTTAGCTCACCCTTGGCATTATTGATGGTAGGTTTTTCCGACACCGTTTTTTGCGGTTGATCAAGGGATGGTTCGAGGTAATTGATGTCAGGCAGTGAGCTGCAGCCATTGAGCAAGACGACTGCGGCCACGCTCATGGAAGTCATCAATGAATGAGATGGTATTCCATGATGAACGGCCATATGAGTCCTTGTTATTGAGTAAGCTAGGTCAGCAGGTAATTGCAACCTTTAATACACCATCGCGCTGATTGGCGAACAAGTCATAGGCTTGTTCTATATCATCCAGCCTGAAACGATGGGTGACCATGGCGTCCAGTTTTACTCGTCCTGATTTCACGACATTCATCAGGCGGCGCATGCGCTCCTTGCCGCCTGGACACAATGTGGTAATGATTTTGTGATCTCCCAGGCCAGCTGCAAAGGCATCCAGTGGTAAGCTCAGTTTGCCAGAGTACACGCCCAGGCTGGATAATCGGCCGCCGGGTTTTAATGCCCGCAAACAGCTTTCGAAGGTGACTTGCGTACCCAGCGCTTCAATCGCCACATCGACGCCGCGACCATGGGTCAGGCGCATGATTTCTGTCAGGGGATCTGTTGTTGTATAGTCGATCGTGACATCTGCACCTAATGCCCTTGCCATTTCCAAACGACTGGCTACGCTATCCACCGCAATAATCAGGCTGGCACCGCGTAGTTTGGCGCCAGCAGTTGCACACAAACCGATTGGTCCCTGGGCAAAGATGACGACGGTATCTCCTATCTTGATATCACCATTTTCAGCGCCGCCAAATCCTGTGCTCATGATGTCCGGGCACATCAGGACCTGTTCATCTGTAAGGCCGTCAGGTATTTCTTCCAGATTGCTCATGGCATACGGTACCAACAGGTACTCTGCCTGGCAACCATCAATCGTATTACCAAAGCGCCAGCCACCAGCTGGCTTGCCACCGCATTGCGAATGCTGTCCATCCAGGCAGGAATAGCATTGTCCACAAGGCGATATGGCACCGACGATAACGCGCTGGCCAATTTCATACCCGCTCACCCCGGCACCCAGTGCGGCGATCACTCCTACTGGTTCATGCCCTATGGTCAAACCTGGTTTGACTGGATACTCGCCTTTGAGGATATGGACATCTGTGCCGCAAATCGTCGTCGTGGTAATTTTGATGAGCGCCTCACCCGGCCCTGGAACCGGGATGGGTTTTTCTTCTATCGCAATTTTTCCTGGACGTAGGTAGACGGCGGCTTTCATGGTAGACATTGCTTTTCCTCTTCTGACATTAACGTGGACGGATACCAGACTTTCTGTAGGCGTCAGCCATATCTTGCTGCATTGTATTTCTGGCTTCACGCAGACATTGATTTTGTTGCGTACGATCCATTTGTTTGCAGGCCACTACGGATAACTGATGCACGGCTTCCGCTTCCTTTTTTAAGGTCTTGAAGTAGGCCATGGGCGTAGTTTCTTCCTGATACCAGCGTTCAGGATCGCCGCGCTGAGCAATGGTAGTTGGGTCTACATCAGCAGCGAGCGCCGGGCTCAAGACTCCACTACTGAACAATGCACAGAAAATTCCTGCTATCAACCTTTGTTTAGTCGTTTTCATGATAACTCCAAAAAGTGAAAATGCGTAGTGCTTTACAAACGACCAGTCAGCAAAAGAATGATAAGGATAATCACAATGAGGCCGGTAACCCCGCTAGGGCCGTAACCCCAGGAGCGGCTATGCGGCCATGAGGGAAAGAGTCCAATCAGGACCAGGATAAGTATGACGAGTAAGATGGTGCTCATGATGTAGCCTATAGAGTCAGTTTAAGCAAAGCTGCAGTTATTTATCAGCTTGATGGATGTTTCTGGTCCGGATTGCAGCTTGCGGAAGGGAGTCAATCTTCCTTTAATTGCGCTTTGAAATAGTGGCAAGAATTGACAAAAGCATCGCGCACTTTTTCCGTCGTGTTGATCATGCTCTCCCAGTTGTTTTCGCTGGCTGACTTGATTTCATCGAGCTTGTCGCGCACTTGCTGCGATTGCACATAGAGTTTTTGTATTTCTTTGGCATATTGCTCTTTCATCGCTTCTTTTGAAGCTGCAACTTTTGCTTCCATCACCGTCATGCTGATATTTAATTCATCCAGCTGAGCTTTGATACTGGCTATATAAGCCTCGCGTTTGGCCATCATGGTTTTTCTCCCTTTGTTAAAAAATAGATAGACACTGGGTCAGATATTGGCGTATTCACCGTGTTGATCCTTCCAGGCATCAACTTTTTGCTGGTCATCGGCTCTGGATATCGGACAAAATTTGGTATTTGAATCAAGATCAGTGTCCAGTTGCTCTACTGTTTGGCTGGATATTCCCCAACCCAGTAAAGAGCCGATGACAGAACCCATGATCATGCCCAGGGCTGCACCCACCAAGGCCGCTTGCAAAGGATGCGTCACCAGCAAGCCAAGAACGGGGACGTTAAATGGAGCAATCATGACTGCAAGCGCTGCATTGACCGCACCCAGGATACAGCCAACAGCCATGCCTATAGCGGTACCCGTGCTGATGTCGGAGTAATAGCCACTACTCCAACGCTGACTAAGTGAAATATCTTCCAAGGCTGGCTTTTTGAAGTCACCGTGCCTGGTTGAGGGACGTGTCGATGATTTCCTCACTAATAAAGTGTCATTGCTTGCGATCATGTCTGGCTCCCTGAAAAATGCGGCTCACTGCTAATGACGGTGAACCAAGGATGACCAAATCTTTTGATGACTGGCTTTATCTGATCAAGTACTACAAATTTATGCTATTCCTGGTTTGACATCTGTGCGCTGGCACACTCTGTAAAGAATTTGACTTGATAAATATATATTGACCAATGTTCGATACCGCACAGATGGACACGTGAGCAGACAGCACACTCAGGCATCGGGCTTTTCCGACGCAGCAATCGTTGAGGCGAAATCAGCTTCGTCCAATAAGTTTCGTTCGTTACTCACACTTAAGAGGAAAAATATGAATAAGAATTTAGTTATGATCCTGGTTTGCTCAGCCACATTTAGCACGGCAGCTTTGGCCGCTGCCGACGAAAAGAAAGTTGCTTACACAGCGGCTAAAGACGCTGCCACTACAGAATTCAAACTGGCCAAGAGCCGATGTGACACCGTCGCAGGCAATCCGAAAGATGTCTGCATAGCAGAGGCAAAAGCAGCGCGCGTTCATACAGAGGCCAACGCTACTGCGGAGTATAAAAATACTGTGGCTGCACGTACCAGCGCCAGAAAAGATATTGCCAACGCTGACTATGATGTGGAAAAAGCCAAATGCGGCAGCATGGCTGGTAATGAAAAAGACGTATGCGTCAAGCAAGCCAATTCGAATAAAGTTGCCGCATTGGCAAACGCAAAAGCAGATAAAAAAGTTGTCGATGCGCGCGTTGACGCCAATGATGACAAAGTTAAAGCTGAATACAAGGTTGCGCTGGAAAAGTGCGATGCCTTGACCGGTCAGGGTAAGGATAACTGTGTTGTTGCAGCTAAATCCAAATTCGGCAAGTAATTTTAACGTCAGGAAAAGCCGCTCTTGCGCCAAGCGATATGCGGTCTTGTATGTATAAATGTAGTTTCTAAATCTCAATCTCTCGAAAGAAAAAAATGAAAATCGCTCAACGCATGATGACCATGATATTTGCCGCCTCTCTGTTGGTCATTGCTGGCTGTGCTTCAACAGCCACACGTGAAGGTACTGGCGAATATGTCGATGATTCCGTCATCACGACCAAGGTAAAAGCCGAAATTTTTAATGAACCGACTTTGAAATCCATGGAAATCAATGTCGAAACATTCAAAGGCACAGTGCAGCTCAGTGGCTTTGTGACTTCCAATGCCAATATTGATAAAGCAGTTGCCATTACCCGCAATGTCAAGGGTGTACGTTCTGTGAAGAACGATATGCGTTTGAAGTAAAATTTGTTCTGCCAATGATGTTGTCGATGTGAATTGACAGCATCATTGGAGACCATAAGAAAGAGAGCCAGCTTGGCTCTCTTTTTTCTATTTACATTTACCTGACGCGCTGTTCAACAGTAAATTGTTCAATTTCAACGCGGCGGTTAGGTTCCAGGCAGGCGATAAGATCGACACGTTTTTTGTTGTTGCAGACAACGACAGGATTGCTTTCACCTTTGCCGATGGCATTCAGCCTTTGTGTAGCGACGCCTTTGTTGTTCAGATAGGATTTGACTGAATTGGCACGCTGCTCGGACAAATTCAAATTGTATTTATCTGAACCCAAGCGGTCTGCATAACCAGTAATAACAACCTGATTGATCTGCATATTGGCATTCAGCGCATTAGCGATGTCATCCAGTTTTGGCTGTGGCGTGCTCAATACTGCGCTATCAAAGGCAAACAATTCTGTCGCAGACAAAGTGATTTTTTGATACACAGGCGGTGGTGGAGCCGGCGCAGGTGCTGGCGGTGGTGCTTGTACCATTACCGGCTCGGGTGGTGGTGTAGGGGCGAAGCTGACTGTTCTGGCGGCCACTTTTGGTTTATCAAAGCTATAGTTCAGTCCAACGGAAAGATGGGAATTGCTAGCCTGGCTAAAACCAAAATCATTGCCATGCAAATAGCCATGTACCTTGCGCCACTCTGCTTGGGCCGACCACTGATCGTTCAAGCTGAGCTGTACACCGACGCCGCCGCTGGCCGCGGGTGACGTGCTGTCACCACTTTTTAAGCCTGCATTACTCCTGTCACGGTTTGCCGCAATACCCATGACCAGGTAAGGGCGAACTGTGCTGCGCGAAAAAAGATAGAGCAGGTCTATTCCCAAAGCATTTTGCTGATAGCGTTTGCCATTGTCTGACGCCCGCGTGTAATTGGTATTGATTTGGGCATCCCAGCTTTCTGACAAAGGCTTGCCCAGACGTAGCCCGACGCCATAGCCGCGATTGCCCGCACCGAAAATTTCATCAGTCTCTGCCGCATGGATGCTGCCACCGATATACCAGGATGGGTTGTAATCTTCAGCCATGGCATTGCCCGCACCTGCGAAAAACAGGCAGGCCAGGGCGGCAGGTATAGCGCGTAATTTATTCATGAATATTCTTTCTGGATGTGAAAAGAGGAGGGAGATGTATTGCAAAAACCGGAATGTGACTGGAACAGTAATTCCTGTTTGGGAGACTAAGTGAAATGCGAATTTTCATCGGTGCGTTGGCGCACAAATGTCGTCTTTCTGGGCAGGGTCAGGGAAACAACGTGGAGGTCTGATGCTAGTCAGCTTTCCATATTCATCTTCATGCAGCCAGGAGGTCCATCTGCTGATTGCATGAAGGACTGTGTGTGCTTACGTACGGAGCTGGATTGGAAATCGTTTTATTCTTGTAGTAGATCAAGACTTGAATTCAACATTATCAGGAGCGGCATGGCATTTTTTTCTCTCGAGCATAGTAAAGCAGCTTATTTGACCGACTTTGTCTTGTATGGCGTCGCGGTAACTTGCTTACTGATTTTTTTGAGCGTGCTTACTCCCTATACTCGCTTATTGGAGGTTGCGGTATTTGTGTTGGCAGGGTTGTTTGCATCTACCGGAATAGAGTATTTTTTGCATCGCTTCATCCTTCATGGCCTGCAACCGTTCAAACGCTGGCATGAACTGCATCACGCGCGTCCGGCTGCTTTGATAGGTACACCGACCATATTGAGCACGACTTTGATTATCTTCCTGGTGTTTACACCGGCGTTTTTGCTGGGTGACGTATTACGTGCCAGTGCGCTGACTTTGGGATTGACGGGAGGCTACTTGTTTTACACCGTCACACATCATGCTGCCCATCACTGGCCGGCCAGACATTCCTGGTTGAAGCAAAGGAAGATCTGGCATGCACGTCATCATCATGCGGATGGAAATTCGGTATGCTTTGGTGTCAGTACCAGTTTCTGGGATGTGGTTTTTCGCAGTAATGGCAGAAAAGCCAGTATGTCGGAGGAGTAGCACCTGCAGATGGGCGGTTGTTGCGGATAGGTAAAGAGCAGGCAGTAACTGGACAGGTTTGATAGGTAGTTCTGGCTATCAATGCATCATTGAAGGTAAAGTTTTAAGGTGAAGCATAGCTGAATGAGCATCGAGGGTTACGGTTTTATTCCCTCATTTTTCATTGCTTCCAGTTTATCGTAAGCAACTGCTGCCGATGCGGTCTTGATGGTGGCCATGTCGACATTCTCGCCACGGGTTTCTACGAGGAAGCGACCGCCAACCAGGAGGCTATACTCACCAGTTGAACCATCCTTTTGAAATCTTTCATGCGTAGGACGGCCATTGACCTTTCCCATTTTTTCATAACCAGCATCGGTTTCCTTGTCCTGCTCCATCATGCCCCAGGCGAACATGGCACCAAACATTTTGCTGCCACCTGTATCAGTGATGCTGATTTTAATCTGATGATTATTTTCATCGGCATAGCGAGCTTCGGCCTTGGCGACCTTGAATTCACCCATGGCCGATTTCTCACCTTCCAGGCTGTTCCGTTTCAAATCGCCTATGGTTTCAGGGAGCAAGGCTTTTAGCTTGTCCTTGTCAACCACTTCGGCCTGGCTACTGCCGCCCAAGGCTACTCCCAAGGCTTCGGTTGCTGCTTTCATTTCTGCTTGTGGGTCGCCAGATTTTTTTGCATCGTCCATTTTCTTGCTGGCTTCCTCCATCTTCTTGCCCATTTTTTCAAGCTCGTTCAGTGTACCGGCGGTTTCAGATGTACGGCTTGCAGTAGGTATGGCGCCCATGCCATAAATTGAACCGCCACCGACAGAACCTACCACCATCGTAAACACAATCATGATCAGAATGGAGCAGACGACTGAAACTGCGGTGTAAGCTGCAGCTTTCTCTTGAGGCACCTTCATCAGCACAGGCAAGCCCAGATAAAGCAGGTAAATACCATACAAACCCGCCAGCACACCCAGCATGCTTAGCGAAGGCAAAAGGGACAGGATGCCAGCAAGCCAGGCCGGAGTGAAAGAATAGGCGGCGACTTTCAAGGCTTGCGCGGGGTTTTTGGTCGCGCCAAATTGTGGTGCCAGAGCATCAATCAAGAGGGCTATCAGATATACGCCTATTAAAGCAAATACAAAACTCATCACCATTGCTGAAATACCTGCAATGATGGGCAAGCGTATGGTGCCAAGCATGGGTACGCTGAAACCGATGATGCTCATGCCTATGAAGCTGGCGACTGCAGGAATGGCAGCCAGAGGCGCAACATAATTTTTGAACAAGTCTATCGTGACGGTGTTTTCTACTTCAATGACTAGCCATTCTTTTTGTGGCGTCAGGATGATATTTTTCGCACGTTCAATGAGATTCATGGACTTTTCCTTCAGTTAATAGGTGAAACATGGATAAATGCTGTGGAAAACGAAAAAGCGGCAATAAAACGGAATTAATGCGAAAACAGGCTACTTGACTTTTGGATAAGTGGCTAAGTTTATTACAGTTTTTTGCAAGTAAGGCAAAAAATAGCGATTTCCAAGTGATTTCTTCATGCTAGCCAGCAATACCGGACTGCATTGTCAACTCCAGGCTGGGCCTGGATAAGACGCATCGATTACATATCATGTTGTTTGAGATTGGGCAGGAACTGTATGCCCGTCTTTTGCGTCAGTTCCTGATAACTGATGGGTTTGCTGACCTGGGCATCGTCGGTGTTTTCTACCCAGTGCGCCCAGGCGCGACCGGTATTGGGGTCATATACAAGTTTGTAAAGGTATTTGGGTACCCAGACCTTGTTGTTACCTATTGTCGCAGGGCGTGGACCATATACTGGCCCAGTAATGACATACACATCGCCTTGTGCGCGCAAGACGTACTGGCGGGTGGCTTTTTCTATGGCAGCCCAGGTTTTCCGGTTATTGAGTGGCGCTTGCGGAACCATGTTGGCCAGTGAGAAACTTTGTTCCATGGCGGTGCTATCGATCATGTCGGCAGCTGGTGCCATATGGCCGCGGTCATAGCCAGAACCTTTGTAATCGTCGAGTTCAGCCCTCTCTGCACGTGGCAACCTGGCATCGGCATAGAACTGGTTGCTGCGCTCATTGTCCCTGGCTTTCAAGATGATTTGACGGTTCAACCTTTCAGCGACATAGATGGGGGTATGACTTTTACCTGAATGCATGACCGCAAATGCTGAAAAACAAAGGGCGCGCGGACGCATGTCCCGAGAATGTCTTAGCGTCGGAATTTGTCCTTTTACAAAAAACTGACGGCATCCGGCAAAGTCCCCCGTGCCCAGGGTTGGCGAATCGAGGAAGAGATTTTCAAAACTTGAAAGATCAACAAAAGACAGGTTAATGAGAGCAAAAACGAGTATCGGGCTGAGTTTTGCGAGTTTTTTTATCATGAGTGTGCGTTTTGATGTCTGGCCGGGACTACTCTGTGGCAAGGGCCACATCAACACTGAACTAGAAAGTTTGTATTAAGCCTCAAGGCGACGGAGTAAAGCGGGAAAGGCCCGAAGTGTATATGTTTTCTCTCAAGGCAACTTATAAACCTTGGATAATTGCACCAACCGCTCAACAATAAAATAGGGACCCTATCGTTCTCTTAATCCATCCCAGTGCAAACCAAACTTGTTGAGATATTTTTTAAGCCTGTCTGCATCATTGGGATTGGCTTTGTTGCTGCGGGAAGCAGCAAACAGTTTCCGGCCTGCTTCAGACATGTTTTTAGAGCGCAGGCAAACTGCGAGCACTGCCTGTAATTGCACGGCATCGAATAAATCCAGTTGCGCCAATTGCTCAGTATCGAGGTAGTCATGCAAATCCAGCTCATTTGTTTCACCGCTTTCCTGCGCATATGACCACAGCCGTTGCAGGCGCTTGATTTCTTCACTGGCATTCTGATCATTGATGCGTCCCGCATCGGCCAGCGTGGCCATGCGTGTGACTGATGCTGACAAATCGCGGAAATTGCCTGCCCACACTGCTTGAGGGGAAGTGGCAAATTCCATATAACTGTCTTTTGCCTCTTTGTTGAATCGCACCATCTGCCCATTCTCCGCACTGTATTGCGACAGAAGGTAATCGATATTCGGCGCGATGTCTTCGACCCTGCCACTCAGGCCAGGCAATTCATATGACCACAGATTGATACGTGCATACAAGTCTTCACGAAAGCGGCCCGCAGCCACTTCCTTACCCAGATCACGATTGGTGCCTGCAACCAGTTGGAAATCGCTTTGTACTTCATGGTCACCGCCAACCGGGAAGAAGCGTTTTTCTTCCACTGCCTTGAGCAGCATTGCTTGTTCATCCAGACCCAGCTCACCAATTTCATCAAGGAAGAGCAAGCCTTTGTGTGCCGTTCTCAGCAAACCGGGGCGGTCTGACATGGCACCGGTGAACGAACCCTTGATATGACCAAACAGGGTGGAGCCCGCACCATCACCACGCAGGGTGGCGCAATTGACTTCGACAAACTTGCCTTCCAGCCTGTGTCTGGCTTTTTTCAATTCAAAGATACGCCGCGCCAGGAAGGACTTGCCCGCACCAGTCGGCCCCATCAACAGAATTGCTGCCTTGGACTTGATGGCGACACGCTCTATCTCATCGATCATGGTATTGAAGCGTGCATTGCGGGTCGCAATGCCAGATTTCAGGAAGGCCACCCCTTCTTCCTGCTCGCGGCTAAAGCGCTGGGCGATCTGGTCATAGCGTGACAAGTCCAGATCAATGATGGTCATCTCACCAAAATTGGCCTTGGTCTGCCGCCGTGGAGGTGAAGTTTGCAAGAGCTTGCCGGGCAGGTAACTGGCTTCTGTCATCAGAAACAGGCAAATTTGCGCCACGTGGGTGCCGGTGGTGATGTGCACCCAGTATTCTTCTTTATCTGTATCAAAGGGGTAGGACCGGGCAAAGTCAAACAGGCAGCCATACACCTCTTCAAAATCCCAGGGATCTTGTATATCTAACTGATGCGCGCATACCTTAGTCTCGGGTGAGGTATCGGCAATGTCTTTTTCTAATTGTGCTAGCAATAGCTCATGCTGACCGCTGTACAGCAAATCGATGCGATCGATGACAATATCTTCGTGCTGGGTCAAAGCGACCGTGGGCCGCCATTTTTCCCAGCGACCACTGCCACGGCCACTATCGAGTTGCGTGCCTATGAAACCGATGACGACTTTTTTCTTCTTGATCATTTTGGATAAATATTTATCTATTCAGATAATTATATATGAAATTTGTTTTGACGGCCATTTCGATAGTTTTCTTGTGAGTTCTATGTTTATCTATTTAAATCAATAACTTAAGTCGTTTCGTTTGACGTTGGCGCAGACCTGGCACGCCCATTGCAATAGAGATGGGCAAGAGCGAGCAAATAAACAGCTCTTGATAAGAATAAAGAAAAAAGGAAATGAAATGGTTAACACACACTTGTTCCAGAGTTTAAAAAACTCACTGACAAACAAATTTTTGCCAGTCACAGATACAACAAATTTTTCTGGCGTAGCCGCTTACAAGTTCACTGCGGAACACAAGTTGGCCCAATATGCAGCCACTGGTTGTTTGAACGCGACTTACTACGCCAGTGCAGAAGCGCAACTGGCGACAGTGCTGGATTTGACTAAAGAGGTAACACCTTTGTTCATTGCGCAAACCGCGATTTACTGCCGTGAGCGTGGTTATATGAAAGACATGCCAGCGCTGCTGGTAGCAGCATTGACCATGCGTAATGCAGTTGAGTTGCCGCGTACTTTCAAGCGTGTGATGAACAACGGCAAGATGTTGCGTAATTTTGTACAGATTCTGCGTTCAGGTGCGATAGGCCGTAAGTCTCTGGGTTCACGTCCTAAAAAACTGGTACAGGCATGGCTGAATACTGCCAGCGAAAAAGAATTACTGTCAGCAGCGGTGGGTACGACACCATCACTGGCCGATGTCGTGAAAATGGTGCATCCAAAGCCAACAGAAGCATGGCGTGAAGCCTTCTTCGCCTGGTTGATAGGCAAACCATACAAGGCAGAAGCATTGCCACCTATCGTGTCAGCGTTTGAAGCATACAAGAAAGACCGCAGCCTGGCTTTGCCGGATGTGCCTTTCCAGATGCTGACAGCGATGGATTTGACGACAGAAGACTGGGCGCAAATCGCCCGTCAGGCTGGCTGGCAGATGTTGCGTATGAACTTGAATACCTTTGGCCGTCACGGTGTCTATGCCTTGCCAGGCATGGTGGACTTGATTGCTGCTAAATTGAGTAATGCAGAGGCAATTGCCAAAGCCAAGGTATTTCCTTACCAGTTGATGGCGGCTTACAAGGCAGCGAATGAAGAAGTGCCGTTGCCGATCAAGAACGCCTTACAGGATGCTATGGAAATTGCCTTGAGCAATGTGCCAGAAATATTTGGCAAAGTCGTGGTCTGTGCTGACGTGTCTGGTTCCATGTCGTCTGCAGTCACAGGTTACCGTAGCTCTGCAACGACAGCAGTACGTTGCATAGACATCGCTGCGCTGGTTGCTGCTGCCATGCTGCGCAAGAATCCATCTACTCTGGTTTTGCCGTTTGAAAACCAGGTCGTGAAATGTGATTTGAACCCACGTGACAGCGTGATGACCAATGCGCAGAAACTGGCAGCGATAGGTGGTGGTGGAACCAATTGCAGTGCACCACTGGTGCAGTTGAACAAGAGCAAGGCGCAGGCTGACCTGGTGATCTTTGTCTCTGACAATGAATCCTGGATGGATGCAAGCCGTAGTCGTACCACTGCAACCATGGCGGAATGGAATGTGTTCAAACAACGCAATCCACAAGCCAAACTGGTGTGTATAGACATCGCACCATATGGTACGACTCAGGCGGCAGAAAGAGATGATATTTTGAATGTAGGTGGTTTTTCTGATGCCGTATTCAAAATCATCGCTGCCTTTGCTGCTGGTCAGTTAAGTGCAGAGCATTGGGTAGGTGAAGTAAAGGCAATTGATATTTAGAGAGCCGCTGGCGGGGCAAATGTAGTAACAGCTTCGCCAGTCCAGGTAGTAAAAGTTTTTGAACACAGCATGAATGCAAATGTGATTACACCTCCAACTGTAAAGTCACCTTTAAATCTTGTCATGCTGTGCTTCAAAGACCATGTGACTGTGGTCTTGAGTTTGAAATGCAGTACGAATGCGCTGGTGATTACATCCAAAAAAATCGCAAGCAAACCTTGTCGTACTGTATTTCTCAATACTGCAATCAGATGTCGCAGTACAGGTTTTGAATATGGTATGAATGCTGATGTGATTACATTTGAAACGTAATATCACCCTCTATTCTTGTCATGCCGTATTCAATAAATGTCATTGGGCTTGTTTTTTGAATGCCATATGAATGCTTATGTGACTACATGGGGTGCTCACATCATTCACTTGTCATGTGGTGGTTCAAAATTTGGTCAAGGTTTTGAGCAGTACGAGAATGCAGCTGTGACTACATTTTTTGCAAAAGTGACGAGGTCACGGCAAAATCTTGTCTTGCAGCTGCTCAAACAGGTTTTACCCGAATGCCATCAGGATTACATCGGTTAAATTGGTTCGATTCCAGTCTGGTCTGCACCGCAAGGACAGATCAGAAAATCCTGGTAACACTTGTCGGGGTTTTATTTTAAAGTAGAGACGTAATGAAAAGCGGAAAGCAAAGACGGACAGAAATCATGGAAAAGCGGCGCACCCGCATACCTGCAAAAGAAAGTTTTGATTTCTATGCTTTGCCAGTTCCGGCAGGTGCTATTCCAACGGATCGCGAGGCACTAAGACACAATAACACTTACGGCTTGTTGCCCTTGTTTTATGTGGACTCACTAGTGTCCCAACGTTTCTCATAGGAGAGACATCTGTTTTGGTTGATTATCGTCATTGAGATTTCCCGATGACGGCGTAAGTAGTTGATTTATTGGCGTTGTTTCAAACATGGTGAGACTCAGG
>NZ_JACOFX010000002.1 GCF_014284125.1 Undibacterium umbellatum
GGATATTCGCAAAAAGCTCCAATTCTGCACCTCGACGTTCAAATCGAGACCAGATAAAAACATCAATTTGTGCAAACAAATCATTGACTTACGAACCCCTGATGTGAAAACGTTGGGACACTAGTGATGTGGACTATGTCTTCAATTGCAGAGATTGTGGCACAGTGCAAATATGGACAGCCAAGCAACAGAAGTGGTGGTACGAGATTATGCAAGGCAATATCAATAGCGTCGCTGTACGATGTCGATCTTGTCGCAAGACAGAGCAACAAAGAAAGAAGCAAGCCCGGGACATTCATTTGAGTGGCCTGGCAGAAAAACACAAACAATAGAGTTTTCAGGCGAATGCTCGTGAACGTGCAACGGTCCTAAGGTGGTGAACAGATGCAATATGGCCTGGTGTAGCCTGGGTACTGACTCTGACAAGAGTCTCCCGGCCGTCAGTTTCACGAACCCTTGTCGCCGCAAGTAATTGTAAATGAAGGAGTTTGTGTTGTGAGTAAAAGTTCAGGCGAATGCTGGTGAAATTACATCACTTTTAATGAGGCTGTCGCGGGTTCGAAGCCCGTCACGAAATCTCGGTTTCGTGTAGCTCAGTTGGTAGAGCACCTGTGGGTAACCACATACATTTCACCGAATATTGTCGCCACCCCAAAATGGCAAGTCGTAAAGTAAGAGAAGTAAGGCAGCAGTTAATAACTTTGCGGTAAAAAAGTTTAGGCGAATGCGGATGAAACTACATCGCTAAGGACGAAGAGGTCGTGGGTTCGATCCCCACCACGGGGTCATCTGGCACCGTGTAGCTCAGTGGGAGAGCGCTTGTGGGTAACCACAGATGTTTCATCAACCCTTGTCGCCACCAAAGAATTTAATAATAAAGAGAAAATATGAAGCACGAAGATTATGATGTAATACAGTACAAAGATGGTCGTCCTATCAAGATGTGGACCAAAGGTGTTCCTGTTGAAGAAGAAGCCAAGCAGCAGTTGGCGAATACCTCTCGTTTGCCTTTCATCTACAAACATATTGCCGTGATGCCAGACGTGCATCTGGGTAAAGGTTCTACCATCGGTAGCGTGATACCTACCCTGGGTGCAGTGATCCCGGCTGCGGTCGGTGTGGATATCGGTTGCGGGATGATGGCTGCCAAGACCACTTTGTTTGCTCATGATTTGCCTGATAACCTGGGTCCTTTGCGTACTGCGATAGAAAAAGCCATACCGCATGGTATGTCACCAAAGACCCGTAGCTTCAAAGGCCGTGATAAGGGTTCATGGGAAACACCACCATCTGCTGTGGATAATGCCTGGGCAGAATTGAAAGTTGGTTTCGATGAAATTTGCTTGAAGACACCGCGTTTAAAAAACACCAATAACTATCGTCATCTGGGGACTTTGGGTGGTGGTAACCACTTCGTTGAAGTATGCCTGGATGAAGCCAATGCAGTATGGTTCATGTTGCATTCCGGTTCACGTGGAGTAGGTAATGCAATTGGTAGCCATTTCATCGAACTGGCCAAGCAGGATATGCGTACCCATTTCATTAACTTGCCAGATCAGGATTTGTCCTATCTGCCAGAAGGTACCGAACATTACAAGGACTATATCCAGGCAGTGGGGTGGGCGCAGAAGTTTGCCCGCTTGAACCGTGAAGTGATGATGCAGAACTTGATTGCTGCCGTGCGTACTGTGATCAGCAAACCGTTTGAGACCCATGTTGAGGCGGTTAATTGTCATCATAACTATGTGCAGAAAGAACATCACTTCGGTAAAGATGTATTGGTAACCCGTAAAGGTGCAGTATCTGCGCGTGCCGGTGAATTGGGGATTATCCCTGGTTCCATGGGCGCGAAAAGCTTCATCGTGCGTGGTAAAGGAAATGAAGAAAGCTTCAATAGCTGCAGCCACGGTGCAGGACGTACCATGAGCCGTACCGCCGCGAAAAAGCTATACACCGTCGCCGATCAGATCGCCGCAACCGAGGGTGTGGAATGCCGTAAAGATGCCGATGTTATTGATGAAATCCCTATGGCATATAAAGACATCGACGCCGTAATGCTGGCCCAAAGTGCGCTTGTAGATGTGGTGCACGTTTTGAAGCAGGTAGTGTGCGTTAAGGGTTGATTTTTAAATTCAAGACATCTCAACACAGAGGCACAGAGACACAGAGGAAAAGCAAGAGGGATCTCTTTTTCATAAAATTCGAGACAGTCAAATTTCCAAAAGATTTTTTCCTGCCTTTCTCTGTGTCTCCGTGCCTCTGTGGTTAATGGTCTTGAACTTGTTTGAATTGAAAATAAAAATAATGAATAAGAAAATGATAGAGCTGGATGGCTCTTTGGGTGAGGGTGGTGGACAGATATTGCGTACGTCTTTGAGTCTGTCCATGATTACCGGGCAACCGTTTCGTATCATCAATATCCGTGCTGGCCGCGCCAAGCCTGGTTTGCTGCGCCAGCATCTGGTGGCAGTGCAATCAGCTGCTGCCGTCAGCAGTGCGCAGGTTACTGGCGCAGAACTGGGTTCGACTACGCTGGAGTTTATTCCATCGGGCATCTATGGCGGCACTTACCAGTTCGCCATAGGTAGTGCCGGTAGTTGTACCCTGGTGTTGCAGACCCTGATACCTGCCTTGCTTTATGCCGACAAACCATCGACCATCAAGATCACTGGCGGTACTCACAATGACATGGCACCGCCTGCACAGTTCTTGCAAAAGGCCTATGGCCGTGTATTGCAGCAAATGGGGGCAGATGTCAGTTTTGAATTGAAGCGTTACGGCTTCGTCCCTGCTGGTGGTGGTGAAGTTATCGCCCAAATACACCCATGCAAGCAGTTGAAGCAACTGGACTTGCTGGAACGTGGCGAAAGAATCAAAGGCTACGCCGAAAGCTTTGTCGCTGGTGTACCTGTCGATGTCGCCAAACGTGAACTTGAATGCGTAGGCGCAGGCATGGGCTGGACTGCCGATCAATTACTGGTACGTGGCCTGAGCAATGACCAGGGGCCAGGCAATGTACTGTTGATTACTCTGGAGCATGAACATATTACCGAAGTATTTTGCGGTTTTGGTGAAAAAGCCGTCAAGGCAGAAAATGTCGCCAAACGTACTGTGCAGGAATTGCGTGAGTATGTCGCATCTGGTGCAGCACTGGGCGAGCACCTGGCAGACCAGGTCATGTTGCCCTTTGCCCTGGCGGGTGGGGGAAGTTTTACATGCAGCGTCATATCGCAACATGCGAAGACTAATGCGGATGTGATTGGACGGTTCTTGCCTGTGAGTACAGAGTTTACACCACAGGATAAGCGCTTCGTCTGCACGATGAAGCAAAATTAAAAAGGAGAACAAGATGAAGCTTGCAGAAGCCTTGTTATTGCGAGGCGATTTACAGAAAAAACTGGCATCCATGCGTGAACGCATAGTGCGCAATGGACTGGTACAAGAAGGCAATACGCCACAGGAAGATCCTGAGGCTCTATTGCTGGAAGCCTATGCCGTGACCACAGAGCTGGAAAAACTGGTATTGGCGATTAATGCCGCGAACATGAGCAACAAGTTGCCGGATGGCCGTATCCTGACAGCCGCCATCGCCGAGCGCGATAGTTTGATACAGCGCCATGGCTTGTTGCAGGCAGCCATAGGATCAACACAGAAAGAACCAGATCGCTATAGTGCTCGTGAAATAAAATGGGTGTCCGTATTTGATGTGAAGAAATTGCAGAAGCAGTCAGAAGACCTGGCCAAGAAATTGCGCGAATTGAATGCGAAGATTCAGGAAAGTAACTGGCAGGTAGTGTTGTAGCTGAGCTTGTAAAGTTTTCGGAACATAGGGTGAGCGTGGAACCCCGGCCCGATGACAGGGGGTGGAAAATATACTGGGATCGCTAACCGAGCGCGATGGGCAGCGCCAACAAATGACAACTCAGCCCATCACATCGCACTGTTGAAATTGCATACTGCAAACTTAACCACCACACGCTGGCTATGTTCCATTTTATTTTTTTTATTTACGATGCCTTGAATCGAGCGTCAAAAGTACTTATACGTATATTTCTCTCAACATGAAAATAACTGTCGAACCAAAATCTAAATCGTATTCAGGAAAAGTGTTCACTGGCGTTAGTGAGTTATCGCTCGGCGCTACTGGTCTTCGCATTGTTGTTGCTGCTACTGATGAGACTAATGAGAAGCGTACCTTGATAGAAATTCATTTTGAGGAGGCGAGAGGTTTTCGAGTTCTTGACGAAGGCGATCTTATTCCTTATTGGCAAAGTAAAGTATTTGAGTCTGGATACTGCCTGTTTGAAATCAAGTCTGGTGGTTGGCTAGAACAAGAAAGGCAATTTCCAGGGATGTTGGCAATTACAGAAGCGGTAGGCGATTTCAGGGAATGGTTTATTTGCACTGAATACAATTGCGTTAATGTTCTAGCTGTGAATCCACCATTGATCAGAGAATTTTCTTGATGCGATGCGCGTCTGATATTTATCTATAATCCCTGATAGCCAAGCTTTTGCTGAACTGAGTGTCAATTTTTTTTTGAATTCTATTGACACAGTAATTTAATCTCGTGCAGAATCGAGTCTCTCCGATATGCAGCAATTTAAAAATTCTCTGCAATTCGATTTTTTCATCAACACCCAATTCAAGAAAGGAACGGCCATGCCACGGAATACGGCTAGTAAGAACAATCAATACTTTTAGCCCCGTGCACGACGCTCGGGGTTAAGGCAAATCGCCAACCCGAGCCGGTCTTTTTTTTCGAAAACCCCGGTGAGGAAACTCGTCGGGGTTTTTACTTTTCAGCCGCTGATTTTTTGTTGGAACGCCAGAACTTGCATTGCCTTGCGCCATGCGGGCAGGGATGGTGTTCGCCAAAAAAATGCGCAGCCTTATTTGCAAAGAAAAGCAGCAAGATGTGCCTCATGCCAGCAGCACGATTTGCTGACGTGGCGAAAGCAACTCGCAGAAAAAACACCGGCATGACAAGAAGGAAAATTGTATGCCTATAGCTCAAAGTTTGCACAAGGCCAAAGTGCCAGTGCATATATTTACCGATGATGTTGATCACACTGCGATACAGCAGTTGCTCAATATCGCTAATTTAAACATCGTCCATCCTCACGTAGCGGCCATGCCTGATGTGCATGCGGGTGTGGGTGCTACGGTAGGTAGTGTGATACCTACCCGTGCTGCCATCATCCCTGGTGCTGTAGGTGTGGACATAGGCTGTGGCATGAATGCTGTGCGCACGACCTTGACGGCCAGCCAGTTGCCTGACAACCTTGCGAAACTGCGCAGTGCTTTGGAAGCTGAGATACCTGTCGGTTTTAGCCAGCATGCCTGGAACAGAATGCGCGGGTCTGCGCTGGTCAGGGTGGGCAAACCCTTGAATGACAGGCTGGACAAGATCGTCGCCAAGCACAAGAGCATCATGAAAATGCTGCCGAAGTTTTACCAGACCTGGATATGCCAGTTGGGTACCCTGGGTGGTGGTAATCATTTCATTGAAGTGTGTATTGATGAAGAGCAGCGCGTCTGGATCATGTTGCATTCTGGTTCGCGTGGTGTGGGCAATGTCATCGGCAAGCATTTTATCTGGGCTGCCAGGAAAGAAATGTGGCGGCACCAGATACATTTGCCGGACAAGGACTTGTCTTACTTCACTGAAGGCTCGGAACTGTTTGATGATTATGTCGAAGCAGTACAGTGGGCGCAGGATTATGCGCTGGCTAACCGGAGTGAAATGATGCGTCGGGCACTGGCTGTGCTGGAAAAAGAAGTCACCAGCTTCAAGCTTGATGGGGAAGCCATCAATTGCCATCACAATTATGTGTCGCAAGAAACGCATAATAATGAAAATCTCTTTATTACCCGCAAGGGAGCAATTTCTGCCCGCATGGGTGAGATGGGGATTATTCCTGGCAGCATGGGCGCACGTAGTTATATCGTCAGGGGCAAGGGTAATCCTGAATCATTCTGTTCCTGCTCTCACGGTGCAGGGCGCAGGATGAGCCGGGGTGAGGCCAGGGAGACATATGATGCTGATGACCTGGCAGCACAGACTCAGGGTATAGAATGTCGCAAGGATAAGGGCGTGGTCGATGAAATTCCGGCTGCCTATAAGGATATCGATGCAGTCATGGCGCATCAGCGTGATCTGGTCGAGATCGTCCATACCTTGCGCCAGGTTGTTTGTGTAAAAGGATAAAGAATGAAGATCAATATCAAATTACCCAAACCGCGCAACCCGCTGGCTGTGCTGGTCAAACAGCGCAATGCCGGTGTCCATGGCGCACTCAATCCCAAGCGTACTGAGCGCAGGCAGGAGAAGCAACGCCTGCAGCAACTCAAGGGCGGGCGACTCAAGGATGAAGAGTAAGCACGGAAATTGTTTTAATCCAGGCGCTCATTTGGCAACAAATGGGCGCTTTTTTATTTCCCTGGCTTGAAATGCTTTGCTGCCAGCAGCGGGTGCTGGATAGAATTGGTGCATTAAAATAAAACTGCGCCTGGTCGCAGATGGGGATACACCATGATGCGGCAAAACCGGCTACAAGCCATAGACCTCTTGCGTGGTCTGGTCATCGTGCTGATGGCACTGGATCATACCCGCGACTTTTTTGCTGTCACTCCATTCGATCCTCTGGATTTACAACAAGGCTCGCCAGGCTGGTTCTGGACGCGCTGGATTACGCATTTATGTGCACCGATCTTTGTGACCCTGGCTGGCATGTCTGCTTTCTTGCGCTCGCAGCAGCGTGATAAAAGGGATATGACGCGCTATCTGCTTAGCCGCGGTGCTTTGCTGGTGTTGTTGGAATGCACCTGGGTCAGCTTCAGTTGGCAATTTGGTTTCAATGTGTTCATCTTGCAGGTGATCTGGTCGATAGGGATGGCGATGATGGCGCTGGGCTTGCTGATCTGGTTGCCGCACTGGTCGATCGCACTGGCCGCCGCTGCCTTAATATTGCCGCATAACCTGCTCGATGGCATGCATGCCAAAGGTAGCCATGTCTTGTTCATGGCCTGGCATCAGGGTGGTTATTATCCCCTGACTGACAAATTGGGCATCGTCTTTGCCTACCCGCTCATGCCATGGATAGGTTTGATGGCGGCTGGTTATGCGCTGGGGCCGGTGATGTTGTGGGACGCTGACAAGCGCCAGCGTTTCATGCTATCAGCGGCGGCCATCCTGTTTGTGAGTTTCGTGATTTTGCGCAGCGGAAATTATTATGGCGACCCTGATTTTTGGTCGGCACAGGGCAAGGGCTGGTTTTATGACCTCATGTCTTTCGTCAAGGTGCATAAGTATCCGCCTTCTTTGCTCTATCTGTGCATCACGCTCAGCATAGGTTTGAGCACGCTGGCCTTGATGGATAAATATGTGCAAAAACCTTTGCCGCTATTGATGTTGTTTGGCAAGACACCGATGTTTTTTTATCTGGTGCATATCGCGCTCATCCATGCGCTGGGCTGGATTTATATGCAACTGCGTTACGGTCAGATCGTTGATTTTCGCAAACCAGAGGCGACGCCAGCGTATGAGGCTTCGCTCCTAGTCTGCTATTTGGCCTGGTTGTTTGCTTTGACTTTGATGTGGGGACTGACCAAACTGTGGCTGGCACACAAGCCGCGAGCAGTGGTGACATCAGACACGGCCTAGGGCTGCATTTTTTTTCTGGTCGATGGATGCAATATAAGTCCCAGCAAGCTGATACATGCAAAAACGGCACCAGCATAAAAGGTAAAGGCAGATCCAAACTCCTGCCATAGCAAGCCTGCGACGACGCTTGCCAGTAAAAGACTGACACCACTGGCGAGATTGAAAAAACCAAAGGCCGTGCCACGTAAATCAGCCGGGGCACTGCCGGCAACCATGCTGGACAACAAACCCTGGGTCATTCCCATGTGAACGCCCCATAGGGCAATTCCCGCTGCCAGGCCATACCAGTTCTGGCTATACCCCAGTACTACATCCGAGGCGATCAGTACCAGCAAGCCACAGGCAAGTAATAGAGGGTGCGATACCCTGTCAGACAGTTTGCCGAAAGGGTAGGCTGTCGCTGCATACACCAGGTTCATCGTAACCATGATGAGGGGTACATAAGCTATGGGTATCTGCATTTGCTGGGCGCGCAGTATCAAAAAAGCTTCGCTGAAACGGGCCAGGGTAAATATGCTGCCCAGTGCCACCACCCACCAGTAAGCCGTACCCATGCGGCGCAGATTATGCATGCTGATCGGGTTGCCGGGTCTCAGCGCAGTTTTGTTATCCGGCTCTTTTACGCCGACGAAGAGCAAGACCATTGCAGCCAGGCCGGGGATCACGGCTAGCCAGAATATGCGCCGGTAATCATTCATCCACAGCAGCATCAGGGCGGTTGCCAGCAAGGGGCCAACCACGGCACCTATGGTATCCAGAGATTGCCGCAGACCGAAAGCCGCACCGCGTATTTCGGCTGGTGTAATGTCTGTGATCAGGGCGTCACGCGGTGCGCCGCGTATGCCTTTACCTATCCTGTCCATCATGCGGGCTGTCAACAGCATGCCCATGCCCTGGGCGATGGCAAACAGGGGTTTGGTGAAGGCACTCAAGCCATAGCCAAACACAGCCAGGGCCTTGCGCTTGCCCAGGCGGTCACTGAGTGCGCCTGAAAATACCTTGACGATGAGGGTGGTTGATTCGGCGATGCCATCGATCAGGCCAACGGCAAACACGCTGATACCCAGCGTGCCGACCATGAACATGGGCAGCAGGCTATGTATCATTTCAGAAGAAATATCCATGAGCATGCTGACAAAGCCAAGTACCCAGATACTTTTAGGCAGTGCAGGTTTGCTCATGTGGGCATCTTCCCGTGAAGGTAATGATGGGAGTGTGCCCTAATTTGTGGATTGTGGGAATGCTGTCTTGCTTGTTGCAGCGCAAGGCTGCTTCGGGAATGACCCGAAGCAGGTTTTATGTAGATATTATTTGCCAGCGTCTTGGGCAATCTGGCGCAGGGTTTGCAGTGTTGCACCTGGCGTGATCAGGTTGCCGTCATAACGCAGTTCTATCAGGGTTGGCAGATTGTGCTGGCGGCTGTGTGCCAATGCTCTCTCCAGCGCGGGTGCAAATTCTGCCGTGGTATTGACGACCTCACCACTACCACCAAAGGCGCGGGCCAGGGCGGCAAAGTCAGGGTTGTGTAATTCTGTACCAGATACACGCGCCGGGAATTCTCTCTCCTGATGCATGCGTATGGTGCCATACATGCCATTATTGAAGACGATGATGACCACGCCTGCCTTGTATTGCACGGCAGTTGCGAGTTCCTGGCCATTCATCAGGTATTCACCGTCGCCAGCGAAAGTAATGACGGTGCGCTCAGGGTCTATGATCTTGGCAGCAACACCAGATGGCACGCTATAGCCCATGGCACCGGAGGTAGGCGCCAACTGGGTGCGCATGCCGCCGTAAGGGAAGTAACGGTGCGCCCAGGTCGCGTAATTGCCTGCACCATTGGTGATGATGGTGTCTTTTGGCGCCAGGCGTTTGATGTCCTGTACTACTTGCCACAAGTTTAAGGGAGCGTTCTCCTTGGCAAAAATCGCTGGTTCGGTTTGCCAGGCCAGCAAGTCAGCTTTGGCTTCACTGACAGTTGCCTGCCATTTGGTGGCTGCATCCAGGCCTTCCATTTCAGCCAGTGCTTCGGCAATTTCCTTCATGCCGCTATTGATCATCAGTTCAGCCTGATAGACACGGCCCAATTCCAGTGCATCGCTGTGGATGTGTACCAGCTTCTGTTTAGGTATCGGCGCTTCCAGCACGCTATAGCCGCTAGTGGTCATTTCACCCAGGCGCGGGCCGATGGCGATGATCAGGTCGGCATCTTTTAGCCTTTGCGCGAGTTTGGGGTTGATGCCTATGCCTACGTCACCTATGTAGTTGGGATGGGTATTGTCCATCAAATCCTGGAAGCGGAAGGCGCAAGCTACAGGCAGGTGGTTGCTGGTGGCGAATTCGCTGATGTGCTGGCAAGCTGTCTGATCCCAGCCGCTGCCGCCCAGCAACAATACTGGGCGTTGTGACACAGCCAGCATATTACGCAGTTGTGCCAGTTGTTGCGGCGAGGCCGATGCCTGTACAGGTGTGTAGTGACGGGTATCAGCGACTTCTGCCACCTGGGCCAGCATGTCTTCTGGTAATGCCAGCACGACCGGGCCTGGGCGGCCGCTGGTGGCGACCTGGAAGGCGCGGGCGATGTATTCAGGCACACGGTCGGCGCGGTCTATCTGGGCTACCCATTTCGCCATCTGGCCAAACATGCGGCGATAGTCAATCTCTTGAAAGGCTTCGCGTTCGACAAAATCATTGCCGACCTGCCCAATGAACAGGATCATTGGTGTCGAGTCCTGATAAGCCGTATGTACTCCGATAGAGGCATTGGTGGCACCAGGGCCACGGGTGACGAAGCAAATGCCAGGTTTGCCTGTCATCTTGCCATAGGCGTCTGCCATGAAAGCTGCGCCGCCTTCCTGGCGGTTGATGATGAAGCGTATGGGACTATCATGCAGCGCATCCAGGACGGGCAAGTAGCTTTCGCCAGGGACACCGAAAATGGTGTCGACACCGTGGACTTGCAAGGCATCCACAATCAACTGGCCGCCAGAACGTGATTTAAGCATGATAGACAATGATAAAAAAGTAAAAGCAGTACGCTACCAGAAAGCCTGCTTAATTTGCACCGTATTTGAGCCTCTTGCACGGAATTATCATTGAATAGGTTAGATTAACTAACCCCGAATGAGGTAGAATAGCGCCCGAAGCAGGCCAGACAATCGCTGGTTGCCTTGAGTAATCAAGGTGACGGGAGGAAGGTCCGGACTCCATAGAGCAGGGTGACGGCTAACGGCCGTACGTTGAAAGCCAGGGCGAAAGCTTTGGTATAAGACGAGGAATAGGGCCACAGAGACGAGCGTATTAAGTTACGGTGAAACGCGGTAACCTCCACCTGGAGCAATTTCAAATAGGCACGCGTTGATGTTGCTCGCGGAGCGTGCGGGTAGAAAGCTTGAGCGGCGGAGCAATCCGTCGCCTAGAGGAATGATTGTCATAGCAGACGGCAGCAATGTCTATGCCGTAACAAAATCCGGCCTATCGGCCTGCTTCAATTTATTTAGATTTGCACAAAATCGCCTTAGTTGTGCTCAGTTCACTATTTAACTCCCCCTTTACCTTTCCTTGTACAAAATACTGTCTTGGCCGCTAAGGTGGAGTCGGGGTTTCAGACAATAGATTGTCTGCCGACGTAACGAACCGCCCTTACTGTGCGGTTTCCTCAAGCACGGCCTTGCTGGGACAATTTTGTGTAAGTCCTACTATTTAATTTGCACATTTCTTTGGTTCCGTCCCAAACGTCCTCTCAATATGCCGCAGTCTGTGTCAGATTGTCGCCGTCAAGCATCATTCCTTGAAAGCAAGTCCTTGTTCTGAAAATACCAGTGGTACACTGGTGCAATGAGTTCTCATCGACGCTGTATCTACAACATTGCAAACGCATGGAGACTGGCGGTCTGAAAAAAGAGCGCGATTTGCCACTGATGGCTCTCGCATTTTGCATCTGCCTGATTGCAGCAGCGATCATAGGGCAGAGCTGGTGGTCTATAGCCCAAGATAAGACGTTGACCATCAATGCTGCGCAAGAGCATAATTTCCTGGCGGTACGCATACTCGACGAGCATGTCAGTGAGGTGGTGCGCGGCACCTTGCAGGTGATGAGTGTTGCTGGTGAAGAAGTGCTCTCGGAAACCAGGCTGGCATCCAGCGAGGAAAAACAACTGCAACAGATCCTGGCAATGCAAAGGCAGGATTCTGAATTCATTTATGCACTTTCGCTATTCAATCTCAAGGGTGAACGACAGGCTTCCAGCCTGTCCATGAATACCGGACCTGGGCAGATACAAGATCAGCAACACATCAAATTCTTGCTGGACCGCCCTGACGACAGCAAAGTCGTGCTGGGCCAGGCTTATCAATTGCCACGGACCGGGCAGTGGATTTTGCCTGTGGCCAGGAATTTTTTTGATCAGGATGGTCGGCGCGCTGGCTTGATACAGGCTGACATACAACTGCGCTATCTTTATGATTTCTATGAGCGCATCGCCCTTGGTAGTGGTGCCAGTATTGCCTTGTACGATGAAGCTGGTAAAAAACTGGCCGGGGCGCAGGCCGGAGTGGTACAGAACGAGCGTGAATTCACGCGGTCTGTGGTCGATAGCATCGTGCGTAATAAATCGGATGAGGGTGCTTTACGCGATGAGCGTGGGGATGGTAAAGGCTGGTTGATCAGCTATCGCCGTATCAATGGCTTGCCACTGATTCTGGTGTATGCCAGGGAAACCAACGCCATACTCGCAGACTGGAATATCAGGGTTGCGCAAAAAATCATGGTCACAGCAGTGACTGCCGGCCTTATTATTATTTTGGCATTATTGCTACTATGGCAAATTCGTCATTTGCGCGATTCCAAAAATCGTCTGGAAGCCAGTGAGAGCCGTTATCGGCTCTTGTATCAGGGTGCGCAAGATGCCATCCTGCTCATTAGTCGTGATTATATCTATGTAGATTGCAACCCTGCCGCAGTCGCTTTTTTTGGCGTCACTAGCCAGGATGAAGTCATAGGCCGCAAGGTTGGCAGCTTTTCTCCCAGTGTGCAGACTGTTGCCGGTTATGCCACGCAGGACAAGGATGTGCTGGTGGCCACCCTGATAGATCAGGCTTTCAAGGGGCAGGCGCAGCGCTTTGAATGGGTCACCATGCGCAACGACCAGATACAGCACAGTGAGATATCGCTGAGCCGGGTCGAGGTCGAGGGCGAAATGCTCTTGTTTTGCGTAGAACGTGATATCAATGCGCGCAAATACTCTGAGTTGTTGATCGCCGGACAAAATCGTCTGTTGAAACTCATCGGTGGCGATGATGACTTGTCTTCGATACTGGAAGCGATCAGCAAATTTGTTGAAAATCTCTGTCCTCACTGGCGCTGCGGAATACAGTTGCTGGCCGAAGACAAGCGTAGCTTTGCCCAGGCTACGGGTATTCACTTCCCCGAAATCCTGCTGGCCCAGATACCGGGCATGACAGTCACGCATGGTAGTGGTATCTGGTCCGAGGCGGTACTTGGCATGCAGCAAGTCTGGCTGAATGATTTCTTGCGTGCACCCGCCATGCAATTTGTGAATGGTGTAGAAACCTTGACCGAATTTTCTTCTTGCGCTGCCTGGCCTATCATAGGCAAGAATGGTCAGTTGCTGGGTAGCTTCAGCCTGTTTTCTTATAGTCGCGAACCACTCAGTGAAAAAGACCAGGGTTTGATCAGGATCACTGTGGATATTGCCGGGATTGCCATCGAGGGCCGTCGTTCTGAAAAGAAAATCATGCAGCTCGCCCATTACGATGAGCTGACTGGTTTGCCTAACCGCTTTTTGTATAACCAGCATCTGGCCCGTTCACTCGCCATTGCGGAGCGTAACCGCAGCCAGCTCGCGGTGCTTTTCCTCGATTTGGACCGCTTCAAGAATATCAACGACACCTTTGGTCATGATGAGGGTGATCATGTCTTGCGCACGGTGGCGCGCAGTTTCCGGCAGTGTTTGCGCGAATCCGACATTATCGCCAGGATAGGTGGTGATGAATTCATATTGCTGATCGACCAGTTCAGCGAAGCGCGTGATCTCGGCGATGTGGCTGACAAGCTTTTATATGCTGCTGCCCAGCCTTTTGAAATAAACGGGCAGGAATGCCAGCTCAGTGCCAGCATTGGTATTGCCACTTTCCCCGCCGATGGCAGGGATGCCCAGACCCTACTGAAGAATGCCGACATCGCCATGTACAAGGCGAAAAACAAGGGTAAGGATAATTACCAGTTCTATGCTTCCGAGATGAATACCCACACCGTGGAAAGACTGGCCTTTGAGGCGAGGCTGCGCAGGGCGCTGGAAAGACGGGAATTCGTCGTCCACTACCAGCCCAAACTGGACGTGATGACTGAGCGCATCGTGGGTGCCGAGGCTCTGGTGCGCTGGAACCATCCTGAGCGCGGCTTGTTGTCACCAGTAGAGTTCATCTCTCTGGCCGAAGAAGCTGGGCTGATAGCCCGTCTGGGGATGTTGGTGCTGGACATTGCCTGCCGTGACATCCTGAGTTTTCGCAATGTCGACAAAAACTTTGGGCGTGTGGCCATCAATTTGTCTGGCGCCCAGTTCAATGATGTACATATGTTGGAAGAAGTAAAAAGCGTCGTGGATTTTTGGCGTGTCCCATCCAATTCCATTGAATTTGAGATTACCGAAAGCATGGTCATGCATAACCGCGAGCAGGCAATCTTGCTCATGGATGGCCTCAAGGAAGCTGGATTTACACTGTCCATCGATGATTTTGGTACTGGTTATTCATCGCTGGCCTACCTGAAACGTTTTCCTGTCGATAGTGTCAAGGTTGATCGTTCCTTCATCAGGGACATACCTGATGACCCGAATGACACTGCCATCGTATTGGCCATCGTTGCCATGGCACACACGCTGGGTATCAAGGTGATTGCCGAGGGTGTCGATTCAGCCACGCAACTGGAAACCTTGCGTGAATGCAAGTGTGACGAGTTTCAGGGTTTTTACTTCAGCAAGGCCGTCGCTGATAAGGAGTTTTTGCAATTATTGCAGCGCCAGAACAGAGGGGCTTGACTTCTTCATATCGTCAGGCAGCGTGGTCCATGAATTGTGCCGAAAAATCGCCTGAGTAGCTATAAATTCAGCGATAATCAGGCCCCTTGTCTATTTTCCTCAGCACATCAACGTTTATTAATTGTCACTTCAGCGGCTAAAAAGCGGCGAACTTCTCTTTCCTGCAGGCATTTCTCCTAAGTTTCCCATCCCAAAACGCAACATCAGGGATAAACACATGGTTATATGTAAGGCGCTACTTTCACTATGGTGCGTAAGTGCCTAATTTATCAGGATAAATTGTTGGGAGTTGTCCGCGCTCAACCTCAAGTGTTCGCGCTAAGTCATTGACTTCATTAGAAATTTTCCAAATTTACCGAGCAAATACGCTTGACCACGCTCAAGTCATCCTCTAAAGTGGGCATTAGTGTGAAAAAGTGTAATTTTGTGGAACAGAATAAGCAAATTCGCTTACATTCCATGCTTGGTCGGACATACAGATTTTCAGGAAGAAGGTAGATAGCGTGTTTCAGGGGGCGTCCTCACTTAATCTCGATGCAAAAGGCAGGATGTCCATTCCTGCCCGGCACCGTGACGCGCTCAATGTACAGTGCGAAGGCCGGATTACCCTGACCCGTCACCCTGACGGTTGCCTATTACTGTTTCCGCGTCCTACCTGGGAATCCCATCGTGAACAAATCGCAGCCTGGCCGATACAGGCGCGCGACTGGAAACGTATTTTTCTGGGCAACGCTTTTGATGTGGAAATGGATAGCGCCGGCCGTATTCTGGTTGCGCCTGAATTGCGTAGTGCTGTAGGCATGCAGCGCGATGTCATGTTGCTTGGAATGGGCAGCCATTTTGAGATATGGGATGCTGCCAAACTGGCGGAAAACGAAGCGAAAGCCATTGCTGGCGGCGCTCCTGATGTATTAAACAATTTTTCTTTCTGATCGCGGGCAATGGGCATTCAGCAAGCGGCAGATTTTACGCACCAGACTGTGCTATTGCATGAGGCTGTAGACGCTCTCGGCATCACTGATCAGCGTGCCAGCGGGATTTATGTAGACGGCACCTTTGGCCGTGGCGGACATAGTCGCCTGCTTTTGTCGCAACTGGGCAGCAATGGCCGCCTGATTGCTTTTGACAAGGACACCCAGGCAATCGCCAGTGCAGCAGAAATACAAGACCCGCGTTTTCATATCGTACATGACAGTTTTGCCGCTATCGGTGAAGCCTTGCCTGAGCTTGGCGTGAGCAAGGTTGATGGCATCTTGATGGATTTAGGTATTTCATCCCCGCAAGTGGATGATGCCAGTCGGGGTTTCAGCTTCAGGTCGGATGGCCCGCTTGACATGCGCATGGATACCACGCGTGGCATTTCTGCAGCCGAATGGCTGGCAACTGCCGAAGAAGAACAAATTACGGAGGTTATAAAAAATTATGGGGAAGAACGGTTTGCTTTTCAGATTGCAAAGGCGATTGTTGCTCGCAGGAAAACAGACGCCATTCGTGGAACACGACAGCTCGCAGAAATCGTCGCACACGCCGTCAAAACTCGCGAGAAGGGTAAAGACCCGGCAACTCGCACCTTTCAGGCTATACGGATTTTCATCAATAAGGAGCTTGAAGATCTCGAAATAGGTCTGGCGGCAGCATATCAGGCCCTGGCTCCATATGGGCGCATGTCGGTGATCAGTTTTCACTCTCTGGAAGACCGTATTGTGAAGCAGTTCTTTGCTTCCAAGGTCAAGGTCGAGCAGCCTGATCGTCGCCTGCCGATACGTCATATTGATTTGCCGCAGCCGCAGATGCGCTTGTTGAACCGCATCAAGCCTTCCGAGGCTGAGGTCAGTGCCAATCCGCGTTCGCGCTCGGCAATCCTGCGGGTGGCAGAGCGTTTGCCTGGAGGGGGGGCATGAGTACCCGTCTCAATATTACGCTGGTGGTTGCCTTGGTGGCCTGTGCCTTGTCGCTGATAAATTCTCAGTACCAGGCACGTCGCCTGTTTATAGAGCTGGAGCGTGAGCAAAGTTTAAGCAAGCAGTATGAATTGCAATGGACGCAACTGAAACTCGATCAATCCACTTTTGGCAAGCATGCACGCATAGAAACAACTGCTGAACGCGAATTGAATATGGTGGCGGTGACGCCTGATCGTACCCAGTATCTCAAGGCAGCGGAGACAAAATGAGCAGATCAGCCAGTACATCCCGTACCGCCGCTGCACGCGGTGTCGCCTTTTCTTCCAGCCCTGTGCTGGACGTGAAGCTGCCTGCCTGGCGTTCGCGCTTCGTGCTGTTTTTATTGTTTGCCGCTTTTATCGCACTGATTGCGAAAGCACTTTATTTGCAGGGATTTAGTACGAAGTTTTTGATTGGGCAGGGAGAGAATCGCTATGCCCGCACCCTGGAATTACCGGCCACCCGCGGCAAGATCACTGACCGCAATGGTCAGGTGCTGGCCTCATCCGTACCTGTGAAAGCCATCTGGGCTATTCCTGATGACGTGCTGGAAGCACCCAAAGAAAAAATACAGCAACTGGCTAAATTGCTGGGCATGACAGAGGCTGAATTGCGCAAGAAGCTCGACTCTGACCGTCAGTTTGTGTATCTGAAACGTCAGGTCGAGCCTGCCATTTCGGATCAGGTCGTTGCTCTTGGCATCCCCGGAATTGAAACCCGGAAAGAATACAAACGCTATTATCCTGAAGGTGAAGTCATGGCCCATGTGGTCGGCTTTACCAATGTTGAAGATGTAGGGCAAGAAGGCATAGAGCTGGCATCGGAAAAAAACCTGGCGGGTAAGACCGGGAGTCGCCGTGTCATCAAGGACAGGCTGGGCCACATTGTGGAAGACTTGCAAGCCGTGCGTCCGCCGCATGATGGCAAAGACTTGACCCTGTCGATAGACAGCAAGATTCAATACATCGCATTCACGCACCTGAAAGAAGCACTCGAAAAGCATAAGGCCAAGGCTGGCGGTGCAGTCGTGCTGGATGTGCAAACTGGTGAAGTGCTGGCCCTGGTGAATCTGCCGACTTACAACCCGAATGACCGCTCAGTCTTGACCGGAGCGCAATTGCGCAACCGTGTGATGACCGACACCTTTGAGCCTGGGTCCACCATGAAACCGGTGACCGTGGCACTGGCTCTGGAAACTGGCAGGGTCACACCTGACACTGTATTTCACACTGCGCCTGGTGTCATGTCAATTGGTCCGGCACTCATACATGATGCGCACAAACAAGGTTCTTTAACCGTTGCGCAAGTTATACAAAAATCATCGAATATAGGTACAGTGAAAATGGCATTGCAAATGCCGCCACAAGAAATGTGGGAAATGTTCACCACCTTAGGGTTCGGTCAGCAGCCCAAATTCGGTTTTCCTGGCGCAGTTGCCGGGCGTTTGCGTAATTACAAAAACTGGCGTCCTGTCGAACAGGCAACCATGAGCTACGGCCACGGTATCTCGGTATCGCTGATACAGATGGCGCGTGCCTATATGATTTTCGCCAGGAATGGTGACCTGATACCTCTTACTTTCCAAAAATCGGCTGAACTGCCGCATGGCACACATGTGATTTCTGAAAAGACCGCAAAACAAATGCGCCTGATGATGGAGTCTGTGACTGAGCCAGGCGGCACTGCCACGCAGGCACGTATTGCTGGTTATCGCGTGGCTGGCAAAACCGGGACTGCCCACAAGCTTGAGGGTGGCCGTTATGTTAATAAATATCTGGTTGACTTCATAGGCTTCGCGCCTGTTTCAAACCCGCGTGTCATCGTGGCTGTGATGGTAGATGAACCAACAGCCGGAGGCCACTTTGCCGGACCTGTAGCAGCACCGGTTTTTGCTTCGATTATGGCGAATGTCTTGCGTTCACTGAATGTGCCACCGGACTCTTCCGTCACCAGCATTATTCCTGAGGAAAGTATACAGGAAAGCTTGTAATGACAAAGAAAAATACAACTATGATAGAAATCCTGGACTGGCTGAAGCTGCATGCGCCGAATGCGCAATTGCGCTCAGATTCCCGCTCCATACAGACCGGAGATGTCTTTTTCGCCTTGCTCACTTCTATCACCGATAGTCGTGCGCATATAGCCCATGCCATTGCCAATGGCGCAGTCGCTATCGTGTATGAGGCCGATAATTTTGTTTGGGATGAGACACTAAACACCCCTCATCTGGCGGTGCCAGATTTGCAGGAAGTGGCTGGTCACGTCGCTCATGCATGGCATGGCCAGCCTGATCAAGGCTGGTTCAATGTTGCCGTGACCGGTACGAATGGCAAGACTTCCTGCACGCAATGGATAGCCAAAGCCCTGTCGCTGAGTGGCACACCTGCTGCCGTCATCGGCACGCTGGGGATAGGCCAGTACCGCAATGGCATACTAGGGCAATTGGCAGAAACTGGTTACACCACACCAGACGCAATAGGCTTGCAGCAAAAACTGGCAGACTTACAGCGCGGTGGCGCGCAGGCGCTGGCGATAGAAGCTTCTTCCATAGGTTTGCATCAAGGGCGTTTGAATGGCCTGCATTTTGATGTCGCGGTGCTGACCAATCTGACGCGTGATCATCTGGATTATCACGGTGATATGCAGGGCTATGCTGCGGCGAAAACCAAACTATTTGATTGGCAGGGTTTGGGCGCGGCTGTCATCAATCTGGATGATTCCTATGGGCTGGAATTGGTGAAGCATCTGCAAGCCAGTCAGCCCAATACAAAACTGCTGGGCTATAGTCTGGAAAAAGCCATCATGCCTGAGATAGCTGCGCTGGTTGCCAGCAATCTGAAAACGAGCCATATTGGTACCAGCTTCCATCTTGAATCTCCATTTGGTGCGGCACAAGTCAAGACCCAGTTGATAGGCAAGTTCAATGTCAGCAATATCCTGGCGGTGCTCGCCGTGTTGCTGAGCAAGGGCATTGCGCTGAACAAGGCTGTGGGCATCATAGAAAAGCTGACGCCTGTTCCTGGTCGCATGCAATTGCTGGGTACTGCTGGTCATGTCATGGTCGTCATTGATTATGCGCATACCCCTGATGCCCTTGAAAAAACCCTGGAGGCCTTGCAGCAAGTAGCGCAAGAAAGAGCAGGGGCTTTGTGGTGTGTGTTCGGTTGCGGCGGTGACCGCGACCCAGGCAAACGTCCACAAATGGGCAAGATTGCTGAACTGGCGCAACATGTCGTTGTCACCAGCGATAATCCACGTAGCGAGAACCCTAACCAGATTATTCAGGATATCCTGAAAGGCATGACGACTACGCCGCAAGTCATCGAAGACCGCGCCAATGCGATCTTGTATGCGATCAAGCATGCCGGTCATCATGATGTGGTTTTGCTGGCTGGCAAAGGCCATGAAACCTATCAGGACATCAACGGCAAGAAATGGCCTTTCTCTGACGAAGAACATGCCGCGCTTTCTCTCGCTACTGTCGCAACCAGCGGCAATATAAAGAGGGGAAGTTGATGAAATTTTCTCTTCAGGAATTGCAGGCTGCTCTGCCTGCGGCGTCACTGACTGGCGATACTGGGTCCACCATCCATATAACTGGACTGACCACTGATAGCCGCAAAGTCGGTGCTGGCGATGTATTCGTCGCCCTGCGTGGCGAAAACTTTGATGCCCACGACTTTTTGTCGCAAGTAGCGGCTGCCGGTGCAGCCGCAGTAATCGCCGAACGTTTGCCAGCAGATTTCAAGTTACCTGCATTGGTGGTCACAGACAGCAAACTGGCCCTGGCACAAGTTGGCAGATTCTGGCGTCAAAAATTTGACCTGCCTGTCATCGGTGTGACAGGCAGTAATGGCAAGACCACCGTCAAGGAAATGATTTCTTCGATCTTGGCTGCAGCCTATGGTGCAGAAGATCGTCTGGCGACTGCTGGTAATCTGAATAATGAAATCGGCGTACCCCTGACCATCATGCAATTGCATGCTGGGCACAAGGCGGCTGTCATAGAAATGGGCATGAACCATCCTGGCGAAATCGCCTTGCTGGCATCTGCTGCCATGCCTACAGTGGCACTGGTCAATAATGCCCAGCGAGAACACCAGGAATTCATGCAAAGCGTGGAAGCCGTTGCGCGCGAAAACGGTGTGGCGATACAGTATCTGCCTGATGATGGCGTAGCTGTATTTCCTGCCAACGATACTTACAGTTCCTTATGGCAATCCTTTGCGTCTGAACGCGGTCAGCGTAAAACCCTGACTTTTGGCTTAACGCCTGATGCCGATGTGCATGCCACTTACCTGCCTAGTGTGTTTGGCAGTGACCTGCAAATCAACCTGGCTGGCCAGGTCTTGTCAGTACGCTTGAATGCCGCAGGTCAGCACAATGTCTTGAATGCACTTGCCGCTGCAGCTTGCTGCCATGCGGCTGGTGTCAGCAAAGAATCCATCGTTGCGGGCCTGGAAAATTTCGCCCCCGTCAATGGCCGGCTGCAACGCAAGCAAGCCAAATGTGGTGCGACTGTCATTGATGACAGCTACAACGCTAATCCAGATTCAGTTCGTGCTGCCATTGATGTGCTGGCACAAATTGGTGGCGACACCACGCTGGTGCTTGGTGACATGGGTGAGGTTGGTGAAAACGGCGCTCAGTTCCACCATGAAATTGGTGAATATGCGCAGCAGCGCGGCGTCAAAAAGCTTTTCTTACTGGGTGAGTTGGTTGCCCATGCGGCGCAAGGCTATGGCGCAGGTGCGCAGCATTTCGCCAGTGTGGAAAACCTTTGCCAGAACCTCGATGCGCAAACTGCGGCTGGTACGGTAGTGCTGGTCAAGGGCTCACGTTTCATGAAAATGGAAAGAGTCGTCGCCCATCTGCTGGCAGCAGACGATAAAGAAATAAATACATTACAACAAAAAATAATAGGGAATCACTAGTATGTTGCTCTGGTTGGCTGAAATGTTAAAGCAGGATATAGGCTGGCTGCGCGTATTCGGGTTTATTACCTTCCGCGCAGTATTTGCCACGATGACGGCCATCTCCATCGGTATTTTTGCAGGTCCAGCGGTCATACGCATGCTGACCCGGCTCAAGGTAGGCCAGGCTGTGCGCAGCTATGGCATGGAAACACATCTTGTCAAATCCGGCACACCTACCATGGGTGGCGTGCTGGTCTTGATCTCCATTGGTATTTCCACTTTGTTGTGGGGTGATCTGAGTAACCGCTTTATCTGGGTCGTGATGATAGTCACCCTTGGATTTGGTGCAGTGGGCTGGGTCGATGATTATCGCAAGGTGGTTTATAAAGACCCAGAAGGCATGCGTTCCAGGGAAAAATATTTCTGGCAATCGTTGATCGGTTTGATTGCTGCTTTTTATCTGGCATTTTCTGTTTCGGCGCCGAGTAACTCAAAAGTGCTGGAGTTGTTTATTGCCTGGGTACAGTCCGGTTTCAATATGGATCTGCCACCCAAGGCAGATTTGCTCGTGCCTTTCTTTAAAAGTATCAGCTATCCCCTTGGTGTCTGGGGATTTATTGCTTTGACTTATTGTGTCATCGTCGGTACCAGCAATGCCGTGAATTTTACTGATGGCCTGGATGGCCTGGCCATCATGCCTACCATCATGGTCGGTTCTGCTCTGGGTCTGTTTGCGTACCTGACGGGTAATGTGGGTTATTCCAAATATCTGCTGATACCGCATATACCAGGTGCCGGTGAATTGCTGATTTTCTGTGGTGCGATGGCGGGTGCTGGCCTGGCTTTCCTCTGGTTCAATGCCCACCCTGCGCAGGTGTTCATGGGTGACGTAGGTGCGCTGGCCTTGGGTGGTGCGCTGGGTACGGTGGCTGTCATCGTCAGGCAAGAGATAGTGTTGTTCATCATGGGCGGTATTTTTGTGGCAGAGACTGTGTCGGTCATGCTGCAAGTCACTTACTTCAAGTACACCAAGAGAAAATATGGCGAAGGCCGCCGCTTGTTGTTGATGGCACCTTTGCATCATCACTTTGAGAAAAAAGGCTGGAAAGAAACCCAGGTTGTCGTGCGTTTCTGGATCATCACTATGTTGCTGGTGCTGATAGGTTTGTCTTCACTGAAGTTACGTTAAAAAGATAGATATAGAGTTTATGGATTTTTCTGGCAAACATGTACTGGTTCTTGGCCTGGGTGAAACCGGGCTGGCGATGGCGCAATGGCTGTTGCGCGCCGGTGCGCGCCTGCGTGTTGCCGATACTCGCGAAGTGCCAGATAGATTGCCGCAATTGCAGGCAGTGTCAGATCAGGTGGAATTTGTAGGTGGAGCTTTCACACAGGCTTTGCTGGATGATATCGAGTTGATGGCAGTTAGCCCTGGTTTGTCTCCACTGCGCGAATTGCAGGAACTGTTACCTGTTGCGGCTGAAAAAAATATCCCGGTCTGGGGCGAGATAGAATTATTTGCACAAGCTCTGCTAGCTTTGAAAGCTGAGCGCGAATATCAACCCAAAGTCATCGCCATCACTGGCACGAACGGAAAAACCACGGTCACAAGCCTGGTTGGTTTGCTGGTAGAACGCGCCGGTTTGACAGTTAAAGTTGCAGGCAATATCAGCCCGGCAGTGCTTGATGTATTGCGTGAATGTCTGGAGCAAGACAGCCTGCCGCAAGTCTGGGTGCTGGAATTATCCAGCTTCCAGTTGCATACCACACATAGCCTGCAGGCAGATGTGGCAACGGTATTGAATATCACCCAGGATCATCTGGACTGGCATGGCAGCCTGCAAGCATATTGCGCTGACAAGGCAAGGATTTTTGGCGAACAGACTTTGCAAGTCTTGAACCGCGATGATTCGCTCGTCATGTCCATGGCAAAGCCACTTGGCAATGCGGTCAGCTTTGGTGTCGATGCGCCTAAACATTTGGCTGATCTGGGTTTGCTGAATGAACATGGCATGGGTTGGCTGGTGGTAGCAAATCCAGCAGAAGATGCACCAGTCGTCACGAATAGCCGTCGCAAGAAAAAAGAAGTGGAAGAAATGCCGGTCATCGTCAGTCGTCTGATGCCGACCGACGCCCTGCAAATCCGTGGCCAGCATAATGCCACTAATGCACTGGCTGCGTTGGCTTTGTGCCGTGGCATAGGTTTGTCATTCGCCCCATTACTGCATGGCTTGCGTGATTACAAGGGTGAGCCGCACAGGGTAGAGCAGGTTGCTAATATAGCCGGGGTTGATTACATCGACGACAGCAAAGGTACGAATGTTGGTGCCACGGTCGCCGCTTTGAAGGGGCTGGGGCAACAGTCTGATGCATTGCACAAGCGGATTATTTTGATTGCTGGTGGCGAAGGCAAGGGACAGGATTTTTTTCCGCTGGCTGATCCGGTGGAACGGTATACCAAGGCCGTCATCCTCATCGGTAAAGCCAAAGAAGAATTGCAACAAGCACTGAGCATTTCGGGTGTGCCGCTGCACGACTTGGCAACACTGGAAACGGCAGTACAGGCCGCCGCTGAATTGGCAGCAGACGGCGATATCGTTTTGCTGTCGCCGGCTTGCGCCAGTCTGGACATGTTCCGTAATTATGCGCATCGCGCCCAGGTGTTTGTAGATGCGGTACGTGAAGTTGCCTTGGCACGCGGGGAGATTTGCTGATGCGTCAGCTCCTGCTCCCACTGCAGAGATGGTCTCCATTTGGCAAGCCGCCAGTGGATACCAATCTGGTGAGCAGGTCCAAGATGATGGATTATGACCAGCACTTGGTATGGGTCACAGTCATTCTGATGCTGTTTGGCATGGTCATGGTGTATTCGGCATCGATCTCTTTGCCAGATTCGCCCAAGTATGCCAACTACAAGAATTCGCATTTTCTCATGCGCCAGGCCATGTTTGTAGTGGTCTCCCTGACTGCTGGTGCCATCGTATTTCGCATACCTGTGGCGATCTTGCAAAAGTATGCGCCTTACTTGTTTGTGGCGACTCTGGTATTGCTGGTGGCTGTGCTGATACCAGGTCTGGGTAAAGGCGTGAATGGTGCCAAGCGCTGGTTGTCTTTCAAGGGCCTGAATTTGCAACCATCAGAATTGATGAAGTTGTTCATGGTTTTGTATGCTGCTGACTATACCGTGCGCAAGCAGGAATACATGCATAAACTGACCAAGGGTTTTGTACCCATGCTGGCAGCGGTTGGCATGGTGGGCTTGTTGCTCTTGCTGGAGCCTGACCTGGGTGCTTTTGGTGTCATCGTTTGTATCGCTATGGGCATCCTGTTTTTGGGTGGCATCAATGGCGTCTGGTTCGGTGGAATTGCAGCAACCCTGATTGGTATTTTTACTGCTGTGATTTTGGCATCGCCGTGGCGGCGTGAGCGTATTTTTGCTTACTTGAATCCATTCGAAGAGGATCATGCGCTGGGCAAGGCTTACCAGTTGACGCATTCCCTGATTGCCTTTGGCCGTGGTGAGTTATTTGGCGTAGGTCTGGGTGCCAGCGTACAAAAACTGCATTATTTGCCAGAAGCACATACAGATTTTTTGCTGGCTGTCATCGGAGAAGAGCTGGGCTTCGTTGGTGTCATGGTGGTAGTGCTTTTATTTTACTGGTTGCTGAAACGTGCTTTCGAAATTGGCAGACAAGCGATAGCACTGGATCAAACCTTTGCCGGTTTGCTGGCCAAGGGCATAGGTATCTGGATAGGTGTACAGGCGTTTATTAATATGGGGGTTAACCTGGGCTTATTGCCAACTAAAGGTTTGACCCTGCCTTTGATGAGTTATGGTGGTTCTGGTGTCATGATTAATTGTGTAGGTTTAGCGATCTTGTTGCGTGTCGATTATGAAAACCGCATGTTGATGCGTGGGGGGCGCCCATGAGCCAGGATATTCAGAAAATGCCAAGGAAATTGCTGATCATGGCAGCTGGTACAGGTGGGCATATTTTCCCTGGCCTGGCAATTGCCGACATCATGCGTGAACGCGGCTGGCAAGTCAGCTGGCTGGGCACGCAGATAGGCATGGAAGGGCAAATCGTGCCCAAGCACAATATCGCCATGGACAATATTGATTTCTCTGGCCTGCGTGGCAAGGGTTGGCAACATACGGTCAGCGGTACTTTCAAGCTGGTGAAGAGTTTCTTTAGCTGCTTTAGTATTATTGGCCGTCGTCAGCCTGATGTGGTCCTGGGCATGGGCGGTTATGTGACTGTACCTGGCGGCATCATGGCTGCCTTGCGTGGTAAGCCGGTGGTCTTGATGAATGCCGATGCGGCATTGTTGTTGTCGAACAAGGCTTTGCGTCCTTTTGCCAGTAAATTGCTGTTTGGCCTGCCATCGGCAACAGTGACTGCGGATAGCAAAACGACTGTCATCGGCAACCCGATACGCAAAGAAATTTGCGAACTGCCCGCGCCAGCAACACGTTATGCAGCACGCACTGGCCCTTTGCGCATACTGGTGGTGGGTGGCAGTTTGGGTGCAAAAGTATTGAATGATGCGGTACCTCAAGCTGTGGCTTTGTTGCCAGAAGCCCAGCGTCCACTGATTACGCACCAGTCTGGCAAACAGCATATAGAAGCCTTGCGCCAGAGTTATGCGCAGGCAGGTGTGCAGGCAGAGGTACTGGATTTTATCGACGACATGCCACGTCGCTATGCCGAGGCTGATCTGGTGATTTGCCGCGCCGGTGCGATTACGGTCTCTGAATTAACTGCTGCTGGTGTGGCCAGCATACTCGTGCCTTTCATGGCGTCGAGTACTTCACACCAAAAAGAAAACGCCATCTGGATGGCAGGGCAAACAGCCGCCATCCATTTGCCACAAACTGAATTAAGTCCAGCCTTGCTGGCAGAGAAATTAAAAGTACTGGACAGAGCGCAATGCCTGGCGATGGCTGAAACAGCCTACGTCCTGGGGCAGCGCGAAGCCAGTGCCAACATCGCCCATATTCTGGAAGCATTAGCATGAAACACAAAGTCAAACACATCCATTTTGTAGGCATAGGCGGCTCAGGCATGAGCGGCATCGCCGAAGTCTTGCTGAACCTGGGATACACCATATCAGGTTCAGACCTTGGCAGCAATGCCGCCTCAAAACGCCTGGCGCAACTGGGCGCAAACGTCATGCTGGGTCATGCCGCTGAAAATATCGCAGGTGCAGATGCCGTCGTGACTTCGACCGCTGTAAAAGGCGACAACCCGGAAGTCATCGCTGCCCGCGCCAAGCATATCCCCATCGTGCCACGCGCAATGATGCTGGCAGAACTCATGCGCCTGAAAAGCGGTATCGCGATTGCTGGAACGCATGGCAAGACCACCACTACCAGCCTGGTCGCCAGTGTTTTGGCGCAGGGTGGTCTGGACCCGACTTTCGTGATTGGCGGTTTGCTCAATAGTGCAGGTGCCAACGCCAAACTGGGCAGTGGCGATTTCATCGTGGCAGAAGCCGATGAATCAGATGCTTCTTTCCTCAATCTTTTGCCAGTGATCGAAGTCATCACCAATATCGATGCCGACCATATGGAAACCTATGGTCATGACTTCGCCCGCCTGAAGCAGGCTTTCATCGAATTTACCCAGCGCCTGCCATTCTACGGTGTTGCAGTCTTGTGCCTGGATGATGCGAATGTGCGTGAAATAATGCCCTTTGTTTCCAAGCCCATCGTTACCTATGGCTTCCATGCAGATGCCGATGTACGCGCAGTTGATGCTACAGCCGCTAATGGCAAGATGCATTTCACGGTAGTGCAAGATGGCTATGAGAATATGCAGGTCAGCCTGAACCAGCCTGGCATGCACAATGTACAAAATGCCTGCGCAGCGATTGCGATTGCGCGTGAAGTTGGTGTCAGTGATGAGGCGACTCAAAAAGCCCTGAGCGAATTCAATGGCGTGGGGCGCCGCTTCACCCGTTATGGCGAAATCGCCCTGGCAAATGGTGGAACTTTCGCCCTGGTTGATGATTATGGTCATCACCCTGTTGAAATGGCCGCCACCCTGGCAGCGGCTCGCGGTGCTTATCCAGGTCGCCGATTGGTATTGGCTTTCCAGCCGCATCGCTATACCCGCACCCGCGATTTGTTTGAAGATTTTGTACGTGTGATTTCTGATGCCGATGCAGTCGTGCTGGCAGAAGTGTATGCCGCAGGTGAAGCACCAATACTGGCAGCAGATGGCCGGTCCCTGTCCCGCGCCTTGCGCGTCATGGGCAAGGTCGAGCCAGTATTTGTCGAAGACATACTGGAAATGCCCGACAGCATCGTGCGGATATTGAAAGATGGCGATGTGGTCATCGTCATGGGCGCTGGTTCCATCAATGCTGTGCCGGCAAAACTGGCGCAGTCAGTGTAAATGTAGAAAACAAGTGATCAGATCATCATGAGCGAATTGAATTTGAAATCTCTGGGCAAAGTAGGTGTGCTGTTTGGCGGGCGTTCTGCTGAACGTGAAATCTCCCTTATGTCTGGCAAAGGTGTCTTGCAAGCATTGTTGAGCAAGGGCGTAGATGCCCATCCTTTCGACACAGCAGAACGTAGCGTCGCAGAACTGGCAGCAGAAAAATTTGATCGCGTCTTCATCGCCCTGCACGGTCGCTATGGTGAAGATGGCAGTCTGCAAGGTGTGCTGGAGCAATTGAATATTCCGTACACCGGCAGTGGTGTTATGGCATCGGCAATCGCCATGGACAAGATTTTTACCAAGCGCATCTGGCAGACTTACGGCCTGACGACCCCGGCTTATGCCGTACTGACTGCGCAGACTGAATTGCGCCGCGTTCCAGATGAACTGGGTTTGCCGCTTATCATCAAGCCGCCACATGAAGGTTCTACAATTGGCATCACCAAAGTAGTTGGTTATTCCGACATGCAGGAAGCTTATGCTCTGGCAGCCCAGTTTGATGAAGTGGTGCTGGCAGAAGAATTTATCGAAGGTCGTGAATTGACCGTGGCGATCCTGGGGAAAGGCGAACAGGCATATGCCTTGCCGATTACCGAGATCGTTGCTCCAGATGGTAATTATGATTACCAGAACAAGTATTTTACTGATGACACCAAATACATATGTCCGGCCGTTCTGGAAGAGGATTTGACCGATAGCATTCGCAAAATGGCAGTCGACGCCTATCGTGCACTCGATTGCGAAGGTTGGGCCAGGGTCGATGTCTTGTTGCGCAAGTCAGATAACAAACCGTTCTTAATAGAGATTAATACTTCACCAGGCATGACCGGGCACTCTCTGGTGCCGATGGCAGCCAAGGCAGTAGGCATCAGTTATGAAGATTTATGTGTGGAAATCTTAAAGACGGCAAGTTTGAAAATTAGATCTGAACAAAAGAAGTAAACAGTTAAGAGAAAAAAATGTGGCATGACAGCAAGCTGATGAACAATACCGCGAATGCCCTGTTTGGGCTGGTGCTGTTTTCCTTGTTGTTATCCGCTGTGTGGTGGGTCATTCAAAGGCCGTTGTTCACTTTGCAGGTGATACGGGTAGAGGCAGGAAGTGCGGCGGGTAGTGCAGGCCTGCGGCATGTGAACACACTGACGATCAGGAATACAGCCTTACCCAAGATCAGGGGTAATTTTTTTACCGCGAACCTGGATGCAGTGCGGTCCGCCTTTGAAACCGTGCCCTGGGTGCGCAAGGCCAGTGTACAAAGAGAATGGCCCAACAAGCTTGTCGTCACTTTGGAAGAACATGTGGCGCTGGGCACCTGGGGTGAAAACGGTCAGTTGATTTCTGCTAAGGGCGACGTGTTTACCGCCAACCTGGCAGAAGCGGAAGATGATGCAGATCTGGTTGCTCTGACTGGGCCGGATGGTAGTGAAAAAGAAGTACTGGCACAGTATGTGGAATTTAAAAACTGGTTTGCCAAAATTAACCTGGCGCCAGAATCGGTGAATTATTCCAGCCGCTATGCCTGGAGTCTGAAGCTGAATAATGGCATGCAGGTGCAATTGGGCAGGGTGCAGGACGCAACAACGCTCAAGAGCAGGGTGGATAAACTGATGACAGTTTACCCACAACTGCTGGCCAGTTTGCAGGACAGTATTGAAAGTGTGGACATGCGTTATCCGAATGGCCTGGCGCTCAAATCGAGCCATAGCAATCTCGGATCAAAAAAGCAAACAAAAGCAAGTGGAAAGACATGACAAAAGACGCTAAAAATCTGATCGTTGGTCTCGATATCGGCACCTCAAAAATTGTGGCTGTCGTGGCGGAAGTCATGCCTGACGGCAGGCATGAAGTCATAGGCCTGGGCCAGCACGAATCCAAGGGCTTGAAAAAAGGTGTAGTCGTCAATATCGAGGCGACAGTCGAATCCATACAGCGCGCTTTGGAAGAAGCCGAGTTGATGGCCGACTGCAAGATACGTAATGTGTATACCGGTATCGCTGGCAGCCATATCCGCAGTTTTAATTCCAGCGGCATGGTAGCGATCAAGGACAAAGAGGTCACCGCAGCTGACGTTTCGCGTGTGATAGAAACTGCCAAGGCCGTCAACATACCGACAGATCAGCAATTGCTGCATACCTTGCCGCAAGAATTTATCGTCGATAGCCAGGATGATGTGCGCGAACCGATAGGCATGAGCGGCATACGTCTGGAAGTCAAAGTGCATATCGTCACTGGTGCTGTGTCTGCGGTTCAGAATATCGTCAAGTGTGTACGGCGCTGCGGCCTGGAAGTATCTGACCTGATTTTGCAACCGATGGCATCGGCGGAAGCTGTGCTGACCAAGGATGAAAAGGAACTGGGCGTGGTACTCATCGATATCGGTGGTGGCACGACTGACGTGGCAGTATTTAGCGAAGGCGCGATACGTCATACCGCAGTGATACCGATTGCTGGCGATCAGATCACCAATGATATCGCGATGGCTTTGCGCACCCCGACCTCAGAAGCAGAAGAAATCAAGGTGCGTTTTGGTGTCGCCAAGCAGGTATTGGCTGACCCGTCCGATACGTTGGAAGTACCTGGTCTGGGTGACCGTGGTCCGCGCTCCTTGTCGCGCCAGGCATTGGCCGCCGTCATCGAGCCGCGCGTAGAAGAATTGTTTGCGCTCGTGCATCAGGTGGTGCGTGAATCTGGTTATGAAGATGTGCTCTCATCCGGCATCGTTTTGACAGGCGGATCTGCTGCCATGCCGGGCATGGTGGAGATGGCAGAAGACATCTTTTTGAAACCGACCAGATTAGGCATGCCGGCGTACAGCGGGCAGTTGGCAGATGTCGTGCGCAGCCTCCGTTATGCCACGGTTTTAGGGTTGTTGTTGGAAGCGAAGAAGCAGTATTTGCGCGGTCATCTGGTCACTCGGCAAGAAGGTTCAGCCAAAGCGGTCTGGCAACGCATGAAAGAGTGGTTTTTAGGGAATTTTTAGCTTGTATTTTGTATCTAATTTAGTGTAGTCATTTTATAATAGTTCGATATACAGTTATTAGTCGCTAGTCGTCACATTCCGGTGATGCCTAGCGACTGATAACTGCCTACCTGGAGGAGTCATGATGGAGTTCGATATGGTTGATAACGCCACACAAGGCACCGTAATCAAGGTTGTCGGCGTAGGTGGCGCAGGCGGCAATGCGGTTCAGCACATGATCAACAAAGGCGTGTCCGGCGTTGAGTTCATAGCAGCAAACACAGATGCGCAAGCACTGTTGCAGTCGAAAGCAAACAATGTGATACAGATCGGTGAAACTGGTCTGGGTGCAGGCATGAAACCCGAAGTCGGCCGCAAGCTGGCGGAAGAGTCCCGTGCGCGCATTGAAGATGCATTGCGCGGCGCGCACATGGTATTTATCGCTGCAGGTATGGGCGGTGGTACTGGTACAGGTGCTGCGCCCGTAGTTGCACAAGTCGCCAAAGAATTGGGTGCACTGACCGTTGCGGTGGTTTCCAAACCATTTTCTTACGAAGGTCAGAAATGCATGGACATCGCCGATGAAGGTCTGGAAGCCTTGTCTCAACACGTCGATTCACTGATCATCATTCTCAACGAAAAACTCGAAGAGATTTATGAAGACGACAGCATGATCGAATGGCTGCAACATGCAGATGATGTCCTGAACAATGCCGTCGCCGGTATTGCCGAGATCATCAATGTGCCTGGCCATATCAATGTCGACTTCAATGACGTGAAAACGATCATGGGCGAACAAGGCAAGGCCATGATGGGTACAGCAACTGCTTCTGGCGTTGACCGTGCACGCATCGCTGCTGAACAGGCAGTCGCATCACCACTGCTGGACGGTATCGATTTGTCTGGTGCCCGCGGTGTGTTGGTGAATGTCACAGCCAGCCGTGGCCTGAAAGGTAAAGAGATCAAGGAAGTCATGTCCACTGTGCGCGCTTTTGCTGCGCCAGACGCATCGATTGCTCAGGGTATCGCTTACGACGACAACATGGGTGACGATATCCGTGTAACGGTAGTTGCAACTGGCCTTGGCCGTGGCAAGAAAAATATTCAGCTGGTGCAAACACCTATGCTGCGTACCGGTACACACAATGAAACCGTGATGGCCAGCCCTGTCATGACTTCTGCCACCATCAGCACTGGTTCCGTAACCGGATCAGCAGGCTTCGATGGCTTGAGCAAACCTGCAGTATGGCGCCGTGAATCTGCGTCAGAAACTGTACGTGCCCTGGAGAAAAATGGCATGGAAACTTACGATATCCCAGCTTTCCTGCGCAAACAGGCCGACTGATTTATCTGGTTTTCTGCAGAACGCCAGCTTCGGAAGAGGCTGGCGTTTTTATTTGGTAGATCGAAAAGCCAGACCGACAAGCTCACCACAGAGACACAAAGGCACAGAGAAAGGCAAGAGAAATGCTGTGTTTGGTTAGGTATCAGACTTATCGTAAAGATTCTATTTCTGGTGAAGACAATACTTTAAAACACTATTGGTTCAGCGTGGCGCGATATCAAGCACTTATTCCGATTGTTTTTCTCTTGCTCTTCTCTGTGTATCTTTGCCTCTGTGTTGAGAGGACTTTCCTTTAACCTCTGCAAGAAAATTCTAGCTCAGGCATACTTGCGTCCTTCACTGTCGGTGTTGATATGGCTCAAACTTCCTGCTTTTGGCGGAGGCGGCATACAGCAAGGCTTTGAATATCCGAATACTTATCTAGGGAGCATAAAATGACAATCAAGATTGGCGATACCCTGCCTGAAGGCAGCCTGGCAGAATTTATTGAAGTGGAATCTGAAGGATGTTCACTCGGACCAAATACCTTCAAAGTCGCAGACCTGACCAAAGGTAAAACCATTGCGATTTTTGGCCTGCCTGGCGCGTACACGCCAACTTGCTCAGCTAAGCATGTGCCTGGCTATGTTGCACTGGCAGCAGATTTGAAAGCCAAGGGCGTTGATGAAATCTGGTGCATCTCCGTGAATGATGCATTCGTCATGGGCGCATGGGGCCGTGACCAAAAATCCACAGGCATCGTCCGCATGATGGCTGACGGCAATGCAGATTTCAGCAAAGCATTGGGTCTGGATGCAGATTTCAGCAAATTCGGTATGGGTACACGTTCCCAGCGTTACTCCTTGCTGGCGGTTGACGGTGTCGTCAAGCAACTGAATATCGAAGAAGGCGGCAAGTTTGAAGTGTCAAACGCAGAAACTCTGCTGGCACAATTAAGCTAATCAGGGCTTCTGACTCGCATAAAAAATGGCGCTCAGTTTTTGAACTGAGCGCCATTTTTATACTATGCGATATTTTTATTCAAGCGACTTGCTCATGATGTGTGACTGCACGCCATAACCCTGAGCTGCATAAAAATTCATGGCATTGCGGTTGAAGTCAAAGACTTCCAGCCTGATCTCCACTGCATCATGCTCGAGCGCCCAACTCGTCGCACCATCCATCAATAATTTTCCTATCCCCAGTTTTTGATGCGCATCAGAAACCACGATCGTGCCTAAGCGGCAGATACGACGACGGTACAAGAAGGGAATAGTCGTGTTTTCATTCCAGCTCATGGTGATAAAACCCAGGACTTGCTCACCATCGCAAGCCAGCAATGCACAGCCCGCAGGGTTTTCAAAAGTGCTGTGCCAGAATTGGCGGTCAAGTTCGCGATTTGTTTTTTGTACGAAAACATCGGGGGCAGCGGCGTGGTGTTGGGCATTGATTTGATCGCTGAGATCGCACATGGCATCCAGATCAGTGACGGTAGCGCGGCAAATTTGAATTGTTGTTTTTGTATTCATTTTTAAGATGTGAAACGGCTAATTTTCCTCGTGCCTGCATGGGAAATTGCCTGAAACGCTATAATAGCGCGATGTTAAAGCAAAGAACCATCAAACAAGTCGTGAAGACCGTTGGAGTTGGCCTGCATTCAGGCACCAAGGTTGAACTCGTCATGCGCCCGGCACCAGTAGATACCGGCATTATTTTCACGCGTACCGATTTGAATCCACCAGTGGTATTGCCCGCCCAGGCTTTGGCCGTGGGTGATACCCGCATGGCTTCGACCTTGTCGAATGAGCATGGCAAAGTATCAACGGTAGAGCATTTGCTGTCTGCCTGCGCAGGCCTGGGTATAGATAATCTGTACATTGATGTCAGTGCAGAAGAAATCCCCATCATGGATGGTTCGGCCTCATCTTTCGTGTATTTATTGCAGCAGGCGGGCATGCAGGAACAAAACGCGGCCAAGAAATTTATTCGTGTCTTGAAACCGGTAGAAATCCGAGAAGGTAGCGGCAAGTCTGAGAAATGGGCCAGGCTGGAGCCCTTTAATGGTTTCAAGCTGCATTTCTTTATTGAGTTCAATCATCCTGCCGTCGATGGTACGGTGCAAACGGCAGAAGTTGATTTTGCCAGCGCCACCTTTGTGCAGGACGTTGCCAGGGCGCGCACTTTTGGCTTTATGCAGGATGTGGAAATGCTCAGGGGCATAGGGCTGGCGCGTGGTGGCTCCATGGAAAATGCCATCGTCATGGATGAATACCGTATCCTGAATTCAGACGGTCTGCGCTTTGATGATGAATTCGTCCGCCACAAAATCCTGGATGCGATTGGCGATTTATACCTGATCGGCCATCCTTTCCTGGCCAGTTATACGGCCCACAAGTCTGGACATGGTTTGAATAATCAGTTATTGCGTGCCTTGCTGGCCCAACCCGATGCTTATGAAATCGTCAGCTTTGACGATCTGGGCACTGCACCACCGACTTATGCTACGCAAGTGGATAGAGAGTGGGCGCTCGCTTGAGGCTGGATTTAGCCCAGTGGCCGTCTCTGCTGATATCAGCCGCCAGAACGATGACGCTCTATCAAACGGCTTAGTGCTGCGCGCAAATCAGCATTCTGGGGAGTGTCTTCCAGTGCATGTTCCAATTGATCAAAAGCCTGCAAGGCCTTGCCTGAAAAAGCTATTTGCTTAACGGCAATAGGTTTCTCCACGACACGCCTGACTTGTACTTTGATGCGGATTGCGTTAATCTGCCATCCCCGTTCTTGTAAAAAAGCTTGCAGTTTCGGACATTGCTGTTTCAATTTGGTCGCCAGTGCGGCATTTGGCGCAGAGAGCGTCAACTGACCTTCCGTTACTTGCATGACCTCACATGAGGCAAATATCGGCGGCAGTATGAGTCCACAGTCTTTTTGCAGCTTCAGATTGCGCTGTACTGTGGGCAGTAGTTGCGAGATTTTCTCGTTACTGCGCAAAAAGTCAGCGGCTTCGCTGGCACCAGGCACTTTGCGACCGCGTTTAATGTTAATAGGATAGGTAGGGCGTGAGAATGTGGACATGCGCATTACCTTACCACAAACACGACTGTCCGGCTGTCGCAAAGACTACCGTCCAGTCTATTGTTTTCAGAGGAGCATATTGATGCAAATCATTTTGATGCACTCCCGTTTTACCCAGGCAAAGTCAGTGACTTTGTCTTCCCGTCATGTCATTCTTGGCGCATTTGCTTTCCTGCTTGTCATCACTTTCTGTGCCGCCCTGATGGCAGCCATGACTCTCAAGCTGGCCAGTGCCGACTTGCCGTTTTTGCGCGATCTGGTGCCAGTGGCTGCTACTAGTGATGCAGGTAATAAAGATAAGTTCATGAAAGAAAATCTGGCTGCGATGGCCGCCAAGTTGGGTGAAATGCAGGCGCAACTGATACGCCTGGATGCCCTCGGTGAGAGGGTGCAGGGTCTGGCTGGCGTCAAGCCGGAAGAATTCAATTTCAAGGAATTGCCGGGCCGCGGTGGTCCTGAAGTATCCACCCAGCCTGCCCAGGAGTTGAACCTGGCGGAATTCCAGGCGGCACTGGCAGCGATGTCAGTAGATATAGAACACCGCTCAGATTATATGAATGTGGTGGAAACCAAGCTCATGGGTTTCAAGGTGCAATCCAAGCTCTTGCCCACGATACAACCCGTTAATGTTGCTTATAATGCATCTGGTTTTGGCTGGCGACTAGACCCTTTCTCTGGTCGTAGTGCTTTTCACGAAGGAATAGATTTCTCAGGTCCCAGCGGCACCCCTATTGTTGCGGCGGCAGGTGGCGTGGTGGTGGTGGCAGAATATCATCCGCAATTTGGCAATATGGTAGAAATCGATCATGGTGGTGAAATCATGACACGCTATGCTCACTCTTCCAGGATCCATGTCAAGTTGGGTGATATTGTGAAGCGCGGTCAGCATATCGCTGATATAGGTTCTACCGGCCGTTCCACTGGCGCACATTTGCACTTTGAAGTGCATGTCAAGGGCGTGCCGCAAAATCCCCATAAATTTTTGTCTGCAGGTGCTAATCAAGCCAATCTTGCAGCATTAAATCAAAAATAACTTGAGTTTGCAGATTCAGGCACCAACTGCGACTCTGCATCTGCGATTTGTTTGCCGGATTGTTGATCATTTTTCGCTCGTCCTTGCTTAATTGTCAGGCAAAAACGCGCAATTACTGGTTAATTGAGTGTCGCATGGTAAAATCACAGGTTAGCCTATTGTTGCTGTTAAATTAATCACTTTTCAGCTGCTTTTTTAAGAATTTAACTTTCCGTTCATAGCATGTCATTCCTGACCAAGATATTCGGCAGCCGCAATCAGCGGCTTTTGAAGCAATACCAAAAGACGGTGCGTGAGATCAACGCATTGGAACCCAAGCTGGAAGCCTTGTCGGACGAGGCTTTGCAAGCCAAGACTGCAGAGTTCAAGGCACGCGTTGCGAACGGAGAGACACTTGATGCCATCCTCCCGGAAGCCTTCGCAGTCTGTCGCGAGGCCAGCAAACGCGTTCTGAAAATGCGCCACTTTGACGTGCAAATGATAGGCGGCATGGTTTTGCACTACGGAAAAATCGCTGAAATGGGCACGGGTGAGGGTAAAACCCTGATGGCGACCCTGCCGATTTACCTGAACGCCCTGTCAGGCAAAGGCGTTCACGTTGTTACCGTCAATGATTACCTGGCGCAGCGCGATGCTGAATGGATGGGGCAACTGTATGGTTGGCTGGGCCTGACTACCGGTATCAATCTGTCGCAGCTTGATCATGATGCCAAGCAAGCAGCCTATGGCTCTGACATTACTTACGGCACGAATAACGAATACGGTTTCGATTACCTGCGCGATAACATGGTCTATGAAGCCAAGGACCGTGTGCAGCGCAGCCTGAATTTTGCTGTCGTCGATGAAGTTGATTCCATCCTTATCGATGAGGCACGTACACCTTTGATCATATCCGGCCAGGCTGAAAATCATACTGAGCTGTACTACAAAATCAATGAAGTACCCAAACTGCTGACCCGGCAAATCGGTGAAGAAACACCGGATGGCAAAGGCAAGATCGAAGTGCCAGGTGATTACACCAAGGATGAAAAAGCCCATCAGGTCTTGCTGACTGAAGTTGGTCACGACAAGGTAGAGCGCATCCTGATGCAAATGGGTTTGCTGCCTGAAGGGGCATCTGTGTATGATGCCGCCAATATCACCCTGATCCATCATTTGTATGCTGCCTTGCGCGCGCACGCCCTGTATTTCAAGGATCAGCACTATGTAGTGCAGAACGATGAAATTGTCATCGTTGATGAATTCACTGGCCGCATGATGACAGGTCGCCGCTGGTCTGAAGGTTTGCACCAGGCGATTGAAGCCAAAGAAGGTGTGCGCATCCAGAACGAAAACCAGACACTGGCATCGATCACTTTCCAGAATTACTTCCGTATGTACACCAAACTGTCAGGCATGACAGGTACTGCCGATACTGAAGCTTATGAATTCCAGGAAATCTACGGTCTGGAAACCGTGGTCATTCCGCCAAACCGTCCTTCACAACGTAAGGACAGGCAAGACCAGGTCTACAAGTCTGCGCAGGAAAAATACAATGCCATGCTGGTTGATATCAAGGATTGCTACGAGCGCGGTCAGCCAGTGCTGGTGGGTACGACCTCGATTGAGAATTCTGAACTCTTGTCTGACATACTGGCCAAGGCCGGTCTGCCTCACAATGTCTTGAACGCCAAGCAGCATGCCCGTGAAGCGGAAATCATTGCCCAGGCCGGTCGTCCAAAAGCCATTACCATTGCCACCAATATGGCGGGCCGTGGTACGGATATCGTGCTGGGTGGTAATGTCGCCAAACAAGTGCAAATGATAGAAGCCAATGCAGCTTTGTCTGATGCAGACAAGCAGACGCAATCGCAAAAACTGCGTGATGAATGGCAGTCATTGCATCAGGCCGTCGTGAATGCTGGTGGTTTGCACATCGTCGGTACTGAGCGCCATGAATCCCGCCGCGTTGATAATCAACTGCGTGGCCGTTCTGGCCGTCAGGGTGATCCAGGTTCTTCCCGTTTCTATCTGTCGCTAGACGACACTTTGCTGCGCATTTTTGCTGGTGACCGTGTCCGTGCCATCATGGACAGGCTGAAAATGCCTGAAGGCGAGCCTATCGAAGCAGGCATCGTTTCGCGCTCCATAGAATCAGCACAGCGTAAGGTGGAAGCACGTAACTTTGATATTCGCAAGCAGTTGCTGGAATACGATGACGTCGCCAATGATCAGCGTAAAGTAATTTACCAGCAGCGTAATGAATTGCTGGAAGCACACGACATGGCAGATCTGATTTCTTCCTTGCGTCATGGCATGTTCGAAGATATCGTGCGTGAGTATGTGCCAGCAGAATCAGTCGAAGAGCAGTGGGATATTCCAGGTTTGGAAGCAGTCTTGCGCGATGAGTGGGCGCTGGATTTGCCGCTGACGCAAATTCTCAAAGATGATTCCAACATCACGGATGAAGACATCCTGGTGCGCGTGCAAAAAGCCGCCAATGAAACCTATGAAGCCAAGATCGCCATCGTCGGCAAAGAATCTTTTGCCGGTTTCGAGCGCAGTATCATGTTGCAAAGTATAGACACGCACTGGCGCGAACATTTGGCGGCGCTGGACCACTTGCGTCAAGGCATACATCTGCGCGGTTATGCACAGAAAAATCCTAAGCAGGAATACAAGCGCGAAGCGTTTGAGTTGTTTGGTCAAATGCTGGGAGCCATCAAGAGCGAAGTGGTCAGGACCGTAGTGACAGTGCCCATAAAATCCCGTGAAGAGATCGACGCGGCAGAGGAAAGACTGGCACAGTCCCATATCGAGAACGTCCATTATCAGCACGCCGATTTTGATGCAGATGCGACACCGGAAGAAATGCTGGCACCAGCTACGGACTTTGCTACAGATCAGCCAGAAATCAACTACGCCCTGAAGGTAGGCCGTAACGACCCTTGCCCTTGCGGCAGTGGCAAGAAGTTCAAGCAATGCCATGGCAAACTTGCCTGATCATTGAGTGGCACAGAAACAAAAGGCGACCATAGGTCGCCTTTTGTTTTTCGTCATCCAGCATCAGTTTCTAGATTTCTCATTCCTTCACTTGACGCAAGCAAGGTCCAGGGCTAAAGTGAACGATCGTGCTTATTTGGGCATTCATTCTATATTCTGGAATCGCAAGCTGCGATGATCAGGCCTGAGGGGGGGTTATGGATTTGAACTTTAACGATGCAGAGCTTGGTTTTCGTCAACTGGTCCGTCAATTTCTGCAAACATCATTACCTCGGGCCATCAGCCATAAAGTGCAACATGGCATAGCACTGAAAAAAAACGATTATCAGCAATGGCAAAAGATACTCCACGCCCAAGGCTGGGGAGCTTCATCCTGGCCTGCAGTTCATGGCGGCACTGGCTGGTCTGCTGTCCAGCGCTATATATTTGAAGAAGAGAGTGCAGCTGCTGGTGCGCCCCGCCTGCCACCTTTTGGCATCAAGATGGTGGCGCCCGTCATCATGGAATTTGGCTCGCCTGAGCAACAGCAGAGATTTTTGTCGAAGATACTCTCCGCCGATGAATGGTGGTGCCAGGGGTATTCTGAACCGGGTTCTGGCTCTGACCTGGCTTCCGTCAAGGCCACGGCTGAACGCAGGCGTGACAGCGAAGGCGAATACTATGTGGTGAATGGTCAAAAAACCTGGACCACACTGGCACATTATGCCGACTGGATATTTTGCCTGGTTCGCACAGACCGCGAAGCCAAGGCCCAACGTGGCATTTCATTTTTGCTCATAGACATGAAGTCACCCGGCGTTACCGTTAGGCCCATCATCACCATGGATGGTGCGCATGAGGTCAATGAGGTCTGGCTTGATGACGTCAAAGTGCCGCTTGCCAATCTGGTGGGTGAAGAAAACAAGGGCTGGACTTATGCCAAGTTCTTGCTGGGGCATGAGCGCACAAATATCGCGGGCATAGGCATAGCCAAGCGTGAACTGGCCAGGTTAAAAAGAGTAGCCGCGCGTGAATTCAAGAATGGCAAGCCGCTCGTGGAAGATGCAGTCTTTTCCATGCGTCTGGCGCAAGTAGAGATTGATTTGATGGCGCTGGAAATGACCAATCTGCGCGTCTTGTCTGCAGAAGAGCAAAGCCATGCGCCGGGTCCGGAAGCATCGATACTCAAGATCAAGGGTACGGAAATACAACAGGCAATCACTGAATTGCTGGTAATGGCAGTAGGTGAGCAGGCCTTGCCCCTGCGTGATCGACAGGACACAAGCGAGCTCGCCAGCCCGCTTGCCATCAATTACCTGAACATGCGCAAGCTCTCCATCTATGGTGGCTCAAATGAAATACAAAAAAATATCATTGCACAAATGATCATGGGGCTTTGACTGCGGGCCGTGACAGCAATATGACTGATCTGGCTAATGTGCGCGAAATTTCCTCAGCGCAAACATGCTTCGCAGTGCAACAAAATGCCCTACAATATCGGCTTGATTTCAACGCAAGGAAAAACCATGGCCGTTAATTCCCCCATCCCTGTGGCTGCAGATTTGAAACCCGTAGCTGGCATACGTCTGGGCTATGCCGAAGCTGGCATACGCAAGCCCAATCGCAAAGACGTACTGGTCATGGAACTGGCCCCTACGGCAACTGTATCCGGCGTATTTACGACCAACCGCTTTTGCGCGGCACCCGTGCAAGTTTGCAAGGCCCATCTGGAAGGCTTGCACATGGCATCCAGCCCTATCCGCGCCCTGGTGGTAAACACCGGCAATGCAAACGCCGGTACCGGTGATGCTGGCCTGGCTGCAGCAAATGCAACTTGTGCTGCCCTGGCAGAATTGCTGGGCTGCGAAGCTTCTCAAATTCTGCCATTTTCGACTGGCGTGATCCTCGAACAATTGCCTGTTGACAGGCTGGTCGCCGGATTGCCAGCAGCGATAGCAAACCTGCAAGCCGATAACTGGTTCAATGCCGCGTCTGCCATCATGACGACCGATACCCAGCCCAAGGCGGCATCGGCGACAGTAGAAATTGGCGGCAAAACCGTAACCATGACAGGCATCAGCAAAGGTGCGGGCATGATCAAACCCAATATGGCGACCATGTTGGGTTATTTGGCGATTGATGCCAAGGTTGCGCAAAATGTGCTTGATCATATGGTCAAGCAAGCGGCTGACAAGTCTTTTAATTGCATCACGATAGATGGTGACACTTCCACCAATGATTCCTTCATGCTCATCGCTACTGGTGCGGGTGAAGTTGAAGTCAATGATGTCGAGACACCTGAATATGCAGCGCTGGCAGAAGCCGTGACTGCGCTGTCGCAAAAACTCGCCCACATGATTATCCGTGATGGCGAAGGCGCGACCAAGTTCATGACGATTGCGGTGGAAGAAGGCCGTGATGTAGAAGAATGCCGCAAGATCGCTTACTCTATTGCCCATTCCCCGCTGGTGAAAACCGCTTTCTTTGCCTCTGACCCAAATCTGGGCCGCATCCTAGCAGCCATCGGTTATGCCGGTGTGAATGATTTGGATGTCGGCAAGCTGAACCTGTATCTGGATGATGTCTGGGTTGCCAAAAACGGTGGACGTAATCCTGAGTACCGTGAAGAAGATGGTCAGCGCATCATGAAGCAGAGCGAGATTACCATACGCGTCAAATTGGCACGTGGCGATGCAGAAGCGACGGTCTGGACATGCGACTTGTCGCATGACTATGTATCTATCAATGCCGACTACCGCTCCTGATCTGGATAGACAATGACGCAGCTTGATCAGTTTCTATTGCGTGCCGAGCATTTGCTGGGCAGGCTGGAAAACATATTGCCAGCCAGCACACCTGCACCAGACTGGAATCTGGGTTTTGCCTACCGCTGGCGCAAGCGTGGCGGTGCGGGTTTTTTGCAAGTCGTGCGTCATGCCTCGACTATTGTGATGGATGATTTGCGCAATGTCGCCGCACAAAAAGCGCAGATAGAACAAAACACCAGACAATTCGTCCACGGAAAACCTGCCAATAATGTCTTGCTGACAGGTGCCCGTGGTACAGGAAAATCGTCGTTGATCAAGGCTTGCCTGAACCAGTTTTCGGACCAGGGTTTGCGCCTGATCGAAGTCGATAAAGCTGACCTCGCTGATTTGCCGGATATTGTCGACCTGATCGCAGAACGTCCTGAGCGCTTCATTGTCTTCTGCGACGACCTTTCCTTTGAAGACGGTGAAGCCGGTTACAAGGCGTTGAAAGTGGCGCTCGACGGCAGTATTTCTGCCCAGTCTGACAATGTGCTGATCTACGCGACTTCTAACCGCCGCCATCTGCTGCCTGAGAAGATGTCAGGCAATGCCAGCTATAAATATAGTGATGATGGTGACCTGCATCCGGGCGAAACGGTAGAAGAAAAAATTTCTTTGTCCGAACGCTTTGGTCTCTGGGTATCTTTCTATCCTTTCAAGCAGGACGATTACCTCGACATCGTCGCTTACTGGCTGGGTAGCATGGGCTGTACTGCTGAACAAGTTGAAGAAGCGCGTGGAGATGCCTTGCGCTGGGCTTTGCAGCGCGGCTCACGTTCTGGTCGCGTGGCCTGGCAATTTGCCCGCGACTATGCCGGCAAGCTGGCGGAATCCTGAGATGGCTGCAAAACCTGTAGATGTCGCCGTAGGCATTCTGATGAAAGCCAATGGCGATGTCTTGCTGGGGCAACGTCCTGCTGGCAAACCGTATGAAGGTTATTGGGAATTTCCAGGCGGTAAGGTTGAGCCTGATGAATCCATACTCGATGCACTCAAACGCGAATTTGTCGAAGAACTGGGCATACAAGTGTTGACGGCCGAACCCTGGTGCGGCGTTGAACACATCTACCCGCATGCCCATGTCAGGCTGCACTTCTATATCAGCCGCGATTGGCAGGGCGAACCGCAGAGCCTGGAAGGGCAAGCCTTTGCATGGCAGGGCAGCGTCGGTCTCACGCCTTTATTGCCTGCCACCATACCCTTGCTGGAATGGCTGGATCTTTGGCGCAGCGAAGAGCAAAATCTGTCTGATATTTGAGTACCACAGTGCTCAATGAATGAAGCTCATGGTGTGGAATTTTTCTTTCAAAAATTCGCCATTAATCAATAAGGACTCAGCATTATTCTTATAAATGTCGGTGGCGATTTTTGCCAGTTGGGTTTCCAGTAAATCCAGTTGCTCAATCAGTAATTGCTTGCAGGTCTTGCCATTTTCTATCGCATGCATGCTGGCAAAGGCAGTAGGCAAAAGCACATAGTTTTTTATGGTTTGAGGCAAGTCGCGATTGACAGCATTGATAAGCAAGCTGACATAGTTCATCGCGACCTCGCCAGAGAAAATCCTGGGTGCCAGTTCTTGCAAGGTACTTTGTATCCTGTGCAATTTTACTACTGCTTCATGAGGCAAGCGTGTACTGGACTCTCGTATCAAGGCATCGATACTCTCGGTTAGATTGTTTTGTGAGTTTTTACTCTTGATTTGCAGTTCCAGTTCCTTATCTGCGGGTATCGCCAGCCAGGCCACTGCATACAAACCTGCAACGATAGGTAGCCACCAGTCCGAGATGATGCCAGTAAAAAACATGGCAAGCCCCATGAGGGCCAGGCAACATCCCAGTAAATTCTGGGTGCTGTATAAAAACAGCATTACGCGCATTTTGAAGCTCAGTGACTGCATCATTGGTAACCACGAATTTCTTTAAAGATGGATTGAAGACTGGTTTTGCGACTGTCAAACATTCTACCTCCCGACAGATCGGCCAGATTTTTCAATTCTTCAGGCGCGGCTTCGCCAAACAGAACAGTAAAAATCTTGATACCTTTTTCTTCTTCAGGCAGCGACTTGTACCACTGGGCAAACTGCTGATAGTCCATGCCATTATTATTCAATCCATCAGTCATGACGATGATGGAATAAAAGCGGCCAGGATCTGCACGCTTGCGGGCAAGTGCATCTGTGTATGCATGTTGGGTGGCTGAAAAAATAGCCGTACCACCTTTGGCCCGCAACTCTTGTATGCGTGCATTCAAGGCAGTCAGTGTTGACTGATTTTCTTTTTCCTGATTCCCCATGTCAAAACTTGCCGGAGTTTCAACCACGCCGTTGAAGGGCAGGATGATGATTCGCTCACGATTGCGAAACCTGGCAAACCGGCCACTGATGGATGTATCTGAGCCTGACAGGCCATGCATGGCTGCTTTCAAATCCCTGATCCTGTCGCCTTGCATGGAGCCACTGGTGTCGAGGACAAAACTGCTGTCCGTGGGTAAGCGCAAATGGTTGTCAAAGGCTGTCAGTATGGCATCAACGACACTCAGCTTGGCTGGAAAAGAGAGTTCCACCAGGGCTTGTTTCGGGACGTCAGTGGCGACCACGTCCGGATTGACCGGGCGACGCAAGGTTGAGTCATACATGGCTTGCTGAAACTCTGTCCCGCGCAAATAACTGATTAGTTTGTCGTAGGATGCACGCTTGGCTGGATTAATCAACATCAATGGATAGTCTGCCGTCACGATGCCATCTTGCGGATAGATGAGTATCAGCTTTTCTTTGAGTGAGGGATTGCGGTTCAGTGTTTGTAAGGTGGAGGCATAATTGATGATGCCGTCGACTTTATCTTGTTCTCGTAAAAATGCTTCGGCCAGCCAGCCTGAGCTGCCAGCGGTCAATCTTTGCGCCTGAAAAAAAGAACTCAGGCTCTTTGCGTCGATGTCTTTTTCTTCCAGTGCGTCGCCCTGACCCGAGAGTGCTGCAGCCAGTCCCAGCAAGCCGGAAAAGCCTGTGTTCGAGGATGAGGGGCTAGTCATGCCAAAAGTAAATTTCCCTTTTTTTGCGGCTTCGGCAATCTCTTTCCAGCTGACTTTAGGATTATTATTCCAGGCCAGCTCGTTCGCCTTGCTTTCCTTTAAACCTAGCACCACCGGGGTTAACATGGTTCTCTCGGATGCCAGTATACGTGTCTTGGCGGCAGGTATCAGCATTGCATATTTATTGCTGGACAGCCAGGCGAGATCGGTTTGCTGGCCAGACTGCAATTTCTCTACAGCCTCCAGCGTACCTGTATATTGAAGCTGCAACTGTATGCCGGTGGCCTTGGTAATGGCAGGTAGCAAGGGTTCTATATCCTTGAGTTCAGACCCTGCCATGACAGTTAAGGTATTGGCTGCTGCGGCTGGCGTATTTTTGCTATCCTTGCAGGCAACCATGGACAGGAAAGCCAGCAGTGTGATCCAGGTCGACAAAAATCTCATGTAGCACTCCTAGAGTTTGACGGGGCCATCGCTTGCCACGGTCAGATTGGATGTGCGTACTTGTTCAGCCCGGGTTTTGTCCATGTATTGTTCAGTACGTGCAATTTGCTCTTTCAGCATATGATTGTTCTTCTCCATATTGCCAATCGCTACTGAGCGGAAATTGTCCATCGCATCCATTGCCTTGAAGGTGTTGTCGAACATTTCCTGTATCTTTTGGACGCCTATCAAAGGGTTGGCGGCAAATTCCCCTGTTTTCTCAACATGGCGGCCTAACTGCCGTGATGTTTCAGTGACCAGTTCACCTATGGTTTCACTGACTCCGGTGAGCATTTCCATGACTTGTATTTGATTCCCGGTAGCGCGTGCCACGGTCTGTGCCGTGGCCATTGCTGACATGCCTGTGGTGGCGACGCGATTGCAGCCGTTCATCATTTCCCTTGCAGTTTTCTTCAACAAATCCATGGATAGATAGCCGTTGACGTTGACCGCCATCTGGGTTTGCATGTCTTGCAGATTTTGTCGGGCATAGAACAACACTTCCTGCTCCAAAGCTTTGGCGCGTAGCGGGTCACTGTCTTTGATCGTCACAATGTGAGTGGCCACATGGCCGTCCAGTTGCTCGGCGAAATAGATAGCCCCCTTGAGCTTTTGCATGGCATCCCAGAGTTTGGTCTTTACCATTTCAATTTCATTCGCATCCCGTTGCATGTCGTCACGTGCGGCATACAATTGCGTCATCAGCGCTTGCAACTGCGATCCTGCAGTCTGAAATTTGCGAAAGTAGGCCTGTAGTTTGTTACCAAAAGGGATGAGTCCGAGAATTTTATTCTGGCTTAACAAGTCCCCTTGTTTGCCAGGATTAAGCTCATCTAGCATGCTGCGCATGTCTTGTATTGATTTGAAGGCTGCCGAATCTTCTATGCCAACAAAATTGCGCTCCATGAAGCGGCCAGTCATCAAGGATGCTGCATTTGAAATTTCTTCCTTGCCCAGGCGAAAGGCAGAATCCAGCCTGGCCTGAAAGTCGCTGCTGTGCACATCTTCTTTTAAAATGCTATCTATGTAAGCAAGGACCTGGACATCGATCTTTTCTTGCACTTCAGCTTTCAGTGGCACCATTTCCGGTGCTTTTTTTTCTGCAACCGGGCTCAAGACTTCCGGTGGCGTCAAAGTCATCGTGCTTTCTTGTGTCGTGGTGTCAGTCATTTCTTGTCCTCGATAAGGAAGTGAGCATTACTGGAATTTTTTTTCTATGGCCTGGATCATGCGTTCCAGGATTTCAAAGCTGGGTGGGTCGATGACATCCACCAGGGACGTGGGGGCCAGTAAATTCTTACGCTTCAAGAATTCACCAAAGTGTTCTGTGCTGGCCGTGCGGTAACCATATTCAGCAGCCAGTTTTTGCAATTCCACGTCATTCGCCAGAAACTCACCAAGACGACGGCCGTTTTCATTGAAGGGGACAAGTATGTGCTTGGTGTAGATAGTCGGTTGCGGGTACAACAACACCATGTCGGCATTTGGCTTGGGGCGCTTCGATTGATATTCGAGAAACTGGCTTTCATAGATCATGACCAAAGGTGCCTTGCCCATACCCATGGTTGTGTAGTCTTCAAATGGCCCTGCACTGCTGGATTCCTGCAAGCCCTGGCGCAAAAACAGGGAAGACACAAATGGCAGGATTTTGTTAACTTGCTCATTATTGTCGACCACATTATTGTCGTTGACGACATAGCTGGCCAGTGACAGGTACATCGCTGCGGAATTGGATTTCCTGACATCGGTAGAGCTGATCAGGATACTTTTTCCTGTGGCATAGGCAGCATTGTCCTTTAGTTCGCGCCAGCGCGTGCCTTTTTCGCTGAGGCTGAGCAATTTCTTCATGTCTATGATGAAGTAGGCGTCATTCACTTTTTTGACGATGCCCTCGCTTTCCAGTGTTGGGATCAGTTGCCCCCATGAGGCGATGGTCATGGGTGTAAAGAAAGTCGGGTAGACCTGTTTTGCCCTGGCCTTGTTTTGCAGGGCCAACGCAGCTGGTGCGCCAGCGGGGAAGGCAAAGTCATAGCTGCTGAAATCGCGTGAAATAATTTCTCTTGAGCCCACTTTTTCGACTTTGACGCGAAAGCCTTTTTTTGCCAGGATTTCTATGACCCGGGGATCACTGAAATAAGATTCTTTCTCTGAACCTACCATACCCTTGATGTCGAGTATGGCGGCAGAAGCCAGTTTCGCAGCTTCTACCGCATGGTTTTTTTGATAGGAGGTATAAGTTGCAGCACCTATGCCCAATAGCAAGACCACAGCAAGCAGTGGTCCAAGTACACGTTTAATTTCCATTAGGTAATATTCTCGGCATATTAATTTATTACACTGACATTATGCACATGGATTTATGACAGTTTCAAAACACGAAGGCTTATTTCATCAGTTTTCAACTGTTTTCTATTGCGTAGTTTCCACAATTGCCTGAATTTCTGGGGGCGTTAATTATGCGTCTCTGTTTCGCAAATGATTGCTTGTATTTATTCTGATACAGTGTATTTAAATGAATACACCGTGTCATTTTTTGTACAATACCGAGGCCATACTCTACACTGGCAGTGGGCAGTCGTTCTGATTGTATTGATTTCGATACAGTTATGCGTATTTTCTCTAAGATATCTTTGCAAGTAATTGAATTTATTCAATAATTTTTTTTGGCACAAGGATTGCTTCAACTAATCACGTTAGCGTTTGTGATGGAGTGGTGAAATATGATGCAAGTAGCTGGAAAAGCAGGTGCAGTTCTTCGTATTGATCTTAGGGCAATACAGGATAACTATCGCCTTTTGCAAGAATTATTAGGGACAGTGCAATGTGGTGCGGCTGTCAAGGCAGACGCTTATGGCTTGGGTGTGGTGCCTGTCGCACAGGCATTATTGGCCGCATCTTGCCGGCATTTTTTTGTAGCGCATCTGCAAGAGGCAATTGTCTTGCGGCCACATTTGCCAAAAGATGCCACGATCTACGTTATGCATGGTTCTCCGGTTGGTTATGAAGAAGAATTTCTGGAAAATCAATGCATACCAGTATTAAACAGTCTTGAGCAGATAAAATCCTGGCAGCAACTCGTTGCGAAAGCACAACGTGCCTTGCCCGCCATCTTGCAATTTGACACCGGCATGGCGCGCATGGGCTTGTCTGTTATTGAGTCAGAAGCATTATTTGCCACACCACAGCTTTTGGATGGCATCAATGTGCAATACATGATGAGTCATTTGGTCAGTGCAGAAGACCAGGCAAATCCCTTTAATCAAAAGCAATTAACTACCTTCAACACCTTGCGCGCGCGCATGCCAGCTTGCAAGGCAAGTCTGTCCAATTCTTCCGGCATTTTCCTGGGTAAAGATTTCCATTTTGATCTTGCTCGCCCTGGTGCTGCCTTGTATGGCGTAGCCCCTGTGGCTGGACAAGCCAACCCCATGCGTGCCGTAGCCTATCTGCAAGGCCGCATCATACAAACCCGTGAAATTCCGGCTGGCACTGGTGTTGGCTATGGATCGACCTGGCGCAGCAGCCAAACGACCCGCATAGCCACCGTCGGTGTCGGCTATGCCGATGGCTGGATGCGCAGCCTCAGCAATCGCGGTATTGCTCATATTGCCGGCCAGGCCGTGCCCATGGTGGGCAATGTCTCCATGGATACCATCACACTGGATGTGACTGGCATTGCAGCAGAACATCTGCAGCCAGGCGCACTGGTAGAACTGATTTCTGCTGACAATACAGTGGACCAGGTGGCAGCACGTGCCAACACCATAGGCTATGAAATTCTGACCAGTCTGGGAGGCCGCTATGAGCGTACTTATAGCAATTAAGCCTCCGCATGCCTGGCTACTTGCCTGAGCAAGTAGCCAGAACAAACTAAGAACACAACAGACAAACAGATCAATCCATCAGTGAGCCAGCAGTAAGCCGGGAGAAAAAAATGAAAATAGTTATATTGGGTGCAGGTGTTATCGGAACAGCGTCAGCGTATTACCTCGCCAAAGCAGGCCATGAAGTAACCGTTATTGAGCGTCAGCCTGCCGCTGGCCTGGAAACCAGTTATGCCAATGCAGGCGAAGTTTCGCCTGGTTATTCTGCTCCATGGGCAGGCCCAGGTGTGCCGATGAAGGCCATCAAATGGTTGATGATGCAACACAGCCCGCTGGCAATACGTCCCAGCTTTGACCCGACCATGTGGCGCTGGGTCACGCAAATGCTGATGAACTGCACCAGCAAACGCTATGAAATCAATAAGGGCCGCATGTTGCGCATGGCTGAATACAGCCGCGATGTCTTGCAACAATTGCGCAGCGATACCGGTATCAGCTACGACGAACGTACCCAGGGTACCTTGCAACTGTTCCGCAACCAGCAGCAACTGGACGGTGCAGAGGCCGATATCGCCATCCTCAAACGTTACGATGTGCCTTATGAAAAACTGGACAAGGCCGGTTGCCTGAAAGTGGAACCCGCACTGGTCAACGTGCAGGAAAAATTTGTCGGTGCCTTGCGCCTGCCGGGTGATGAAACCGGCGACTGCTTCAAGTTCACCCAGAGCCTGTCCAGATTCGCGCAAGAGTTGGGTGTCCAGTTCAAGTACGGCGTCACTATACAAAGACTGGTCAAGAGCGGCGATACCATCAGTTCTGTCATCACCTCCGAAGGTGAGATCAAGGCAGACTGTTTCGTATTGGCACTTGGCAGTTACTCCCCGATTCTCTTGAAAGAATTGGGCATCAAGATTCCTGTTTACCCTATCAAGGGCTATTCAATCACCGTCCCAATTACCGACGCACAAAAAGCGCCGGAATCGACGGTCATGGATGAGACCTATAAAGTCGCAATTACCCGCCTGGGCGACCGCATACGTGTCGGTGGTACGGCCGAAATCACCGGCTATAACCTCGACTTGCGTGCAGACCGACGTGCCACACTGGAACATTCCGTGACGGATTTGTTCCCTGGTGGTGGCGACGTCAGCAAAGCCGAATTCTGGACTGGTCTGCGTCCAATGACGCCGGACGGCACCCCTGTCATTGGCCCTACACCTTATCGCAACCTGTACCTGAACACTGGCCACGGCACGCTGGGCTGGACCATGGCTTGTGGTTCTGGTCAGTTTATTGCTGATGTGGTTTCTGGCAAGCGCCCGGCTATTTCTACTGAAGGTTTATTCATGGACCGTTACGGCAGCGTCAACAGTCCAATTTTTATCCATAAGGAGTTGGCATGAATCCAATTGAAGAATTACTGTCATCAACCCAGGTCTTTTCTGATGCCAACCTGAATGCGCGGTTTTACACCGCCATAGAATTACTGGCGCAAATTATGATGGTGATGCCGCGTACTGCGAATATCACCACGCTGGCACAGGCCACAGGCAAGACCCCACGTCTGATACGCTCGATATTGGCAACCCTGAGCAAGGACGCCCTGGTCAGCCGCGACAGCAAGGAAAAAGACGCCTGGCACTGCCGCGACTGCAATGGCATCATCACCCTGGCAGATGTTTATCGCTGCTTCGTGAATGCAGAAGAACGCGCTGCCGCCAAGGCAATCGAAAAAGCGGTTCAGGAAGAAGAGACAGAAGTGCCACAGGAAAGACGCAATACCCGTACTTCCAGCCAGCAAAGCGTGGACTTGTTGATGATGCAAGTTAAAATGACGCTCAATCGTGCAGTCTTGCAGCAACTGGAGCAATTTGACCTTGGCCGTTTGCGTGGCCTGGCTTCCAATAGTGCCTTCCGTCGCCAGCATGCCCGCCCACGTGGTTATATCCCGGAACCGTATTAATCAGGCTTAATTCGGTCTAGTCAGACTTTCATCGTTTCATCACAAAGCAACGCATGCGCATCAATATCCAGTTCAAGGACAGAGTAGGTATTGCCCACGAAATACTGGCAGTATTGGCGCGTCGAGGGCTCAATGTGGTGGCGGTTGAAGTTGATCCACCCAATATCTATATCGACAGCCCTGAACTGCTGGAGTTCATGCTCCCCTCATTGCAGGCAGATTGCCAGTCTGTGCGTGGGGTGGGTGAAATCAAGGTGCTGGATGTCTTGCCCGGCATACGCAGGCGTCTCAATCTCGACACCATGATGGCCGTCATGGAAGACCCGGTGCTGGCGATAGATGCCAGCGGTCATATCGTGATTGCCAATTTCGCGGCTGCTACGGCAGCCCGCATGAGCGAAGCCAGCCTGTGCCAGCGCAGCCTGAATCAGGTGCTTGATGATGCCGGAATACAGGAAGAACTGGTCAGTTGCGGTTTCCGCCTGCCCAGTCGTGAAGTCAGCCTGAACGGCGAGCCTTATTTCATGGATGTGACGCCGGTATCAGAGCCTCAGGGCGTCGATATTGCACATGGCCGCTCGGTAGGTGCTGTGTTGACCTTTCATGCGCCCACCCGCATAGGTGGGCGCCTGCATGCCCTGCAACATTCGGAAGGCAGTGGCTTTCATTTCATCATCGGTGAATCAGAACAAATCCGCAGTCTGAAAACCAGGGCGGCACGTGTGGCTGTGGTCGATGCCCCTTTGTTGATCACTGGCGAAACCGGCACCGGCAAGGAATTGCTGGCACAGGCCTGCCACGGTGTAAGTGGCCGCAGCACTGCCGCCTTCCTGGAGCTGAATTGTGCAGCTTTACCAGAGAGCCTGGCAGAGAGCGAGTTATTCGGTTATATGTCCGGTGCCTTCACAGGTGCTCAGCGGGGCGGCAAACCTGGCCTGTTTGAAATGGCGGATGGTGGCACAGTCTTTCTCGATGAGATAGGCGAGATGTCGCTGTACCTGCAAGCCAAGCTCCTGCGCTTCCTGAATGATGGCAAGTTCCGTCGCATCGGTAGTGATAAAGAGGTCAAGGTGAATGTGCGCATCATTAGCGCCACTCACAGGAACTTGCGCAAGATGGTGCAGGAAGGCAGTTTTCGCGAAGACCTGTTTTACCGCCTGAATGTCTTGCATCTGGAAATGCCAGCCCTGCGCGAGCGGCCTGACGATATTCTGCCGCTGGCCAGGCATTTCATAGAACGCGCCTGTACCCAGGCGCAAAAGCCAGTGTGTCGTTTGAATTCATCAGCCTGTGCGGCTTTGGTGTCTAACCATTGGCCTGGCAATGTCAGGCAATTGCAGAATGTGGTGTTTCGCGCCATTACCATGTCGGATCAGCGGATTTTGGATGCTGTCGACCTTGATTGGGCAGAGGGTAGTATCACGGCAGAGGTGGTGAAGAGCGATACCACCGAGAGTTGGGAAATATCGGTGAACGCTTTCGAGCGCAGTTTGCTGGAAAGCCTGTATCCGCAATATCCGTCCAGCCGCAAACTGGCAACGCGCCTGGCAACTTCTCACTCGATGATTGCCACCAAGCTGCGCAAATACGGTATCCCGCAGAAACGCTGAGTCAAGTCAACTCCCCCAAAGTAATTGGCTTATTCAACCAGTGCTTCTGGGTCTTCAGGTAAATTGACTGCAGGAATAGTGTATTTCTCTTCAGCCCAGGCACCCAAGTCAATTTGCTTGCAGCGTTCAGAGCAAAAAGGACGCCAGCGGTTCGCTTCTTTCCATTCCACCTTGGTTTTGCAGGTGGGACAATCAACAAAAGTAGCCATGTTCAGAAATTACAGAGAGTCAGGTCAAACGGGATATCGTTTTCATAGGCCTTTGGCTTCATGTCGCCATCCTGGGACATAAAACGTATCCACAGCATATATTTATTCGCAGAGATTTCAGGTATGGCACCAAGTTCTTGCAAGACGTTGACGCGTAGCAACTGATAAACCTTGCCTTGCAGCATCTGCTGGTAACTGCCAGCCTGGGCAATGACTTTCGATGTCGAGCCAGATTCGCGCAACAGGCGCAAGACTACATTAATGGCATCAAACAAGGGGGCAATAGGGGCGAACCAGGCACTGATATCGGCGAAGCGTTTTTCTGCCGTATTTTTTTGCCAGGCGTGATAACTGGGCAGATCAAATTCACAGGCCCCACCGGGGATGATGGTGCGGCCGCGTATACTCATCAGCCATTCATTGTCACGCACGTTCTGTCCAGTCTTGCCTGTGCTGGCAACCAGGGCGCTACTGGCGCGATCAACATCGTCCAATACTTTGTCCAGCATCTCTGCCTGCACATTGGGATTGGATTTGAAACTGATGAGTGTATGTCTTTGTCTTTCGAGTTCTTGCAAGAGATCGGATTTGAGGTCGGCACGACCAGCGACTTCCAACATTTCGAAAATGGTGGCAAGGGCAACGTGATGCTGCATGGGGTTAGACTGATGTAAGAAAAACGTGAATTTTTCGTATAAGTCTTCCAGCCGCAATAACGTGCGAATACGCTCGTTAAAAGGGTATTCGTAAACAATCAAAATAGTTTCCCTGTCAAAATTTGGTGCTAATCAAAGCTGCACATGATTCTGAACCATACTGTGTGAAAATACAAACACCGCGTGCAGATTTCCATTATTTTTTTTGTAGGGAATTGTTGCTTTCGGCACGCAAATACTTATTTACTGAAATCAGCAAGCTGCAGATACCGTTGATGCAGACGCAAAACCTCGTCCCGTATCTTTTTCAGATCACCGTCATTGTTAATGACATCGTCGGCAGCTGTCAGTCTGTCTTGCCTGCTGGCCTGATTGCGCATGATGGCTGTTACTTCTTCCCTGTTTAACTGATTGCGCGACATGACGCGACTGATCTGCGTCTCTTCATCGCAATCAACCACCAGAATGCGGTCAACCCGTTGTTTCCAGTTGCCAGATTCAACTAGAAGTGGAACCACGAAAATACGGTAATCACCTTTGGCCTGTGCAGCTTCGCGTTCGGTTTCTGTGCGTATCAGCGGGTGCAGTATGGCTTCCAGTTTATGTTTTTGCTCAGTGTCGGCAAACACCAGTTGACGGATAGCGGCCCTGTCCATTGCACCTTGTGTAGTGATAAATTTAGGACCAAATTGCTCACGGATTGCGGGTATGGCCAATCCACCTGGTATTGTCAGTTGATGGGCAATCAGATCTGTATCAATGAGCGTCGCACCCAGCTCGGCAAACATATTGGCGATAGTGGTTTTTCCACTGCCTATGCCGCCTGTCAGGCCTAGTGAGAAATTGCCAGCCATTGATTTGAGCTTAAATAAATATTCACAATGTCCTTGCCCCAAATCAGCGCAATCAGGCCCGCACCTGTCAAATAAGGGCCAAAAGACATTTCTGAGCTCCAACCCGTTTCTTTGCCCCAACCCATCTTCGAAAACACGATTTGTGTAATCCCTATGGCTGCACCAACGCAGCAAGACAGCATAATAATGACAGGTAGCACCGTCCAGCCCATCCATGCACCCAAGGCTGCCAGTAATTTGAAATCGCCGTAGCCAAATCCTTCTTTGCCCGTCAACAGTTTATAAGCCCAAAATATCGACCATAGCGACAGGTAGCCTGCGCAAGCACCCAAAACCGCATCCTTGAGTGGGACGAAGTTACCATTTAGATTGAGCAGTAAACCTATCCACAGCAAACTCAGGGTCAGGTCGTCAAGTAATAATTTGTGATCCAGGTCAATAAAGGTCATGGCGATCAGGAGCCAGACAAATATTACGGCACCCATGCCAGCCACACCACTGCCAAAATGCCAGATCATGGCTGCTGACAGCAGGGCAGTCAGCGCTTCGACAAGGGGATAGCGGATGGATATTTTTGCCTTGCAACCCGTGCATTTACCACCAATCACGAGGTAGCTGATGACTGGAATGTTTTCCATCGCCGTGATCTGATGGCCGCAATGCGGACAGGCAGATCTGGGTAGCATGAGGTTGAATTTATCCTGATGCGGCAATGTTTCCTTACGTTGCTCAGCAACAAAATTATCTACTTCGCGCAAGTAGATTTTGGGCAAACGATAAATCACTACATTCAAAAAACTGCCTATGAGCAGTCCCAATAGCCCGAAGGCTATTGTGGGCAAATAATCATGCGGCATTGCAAATAGTAGTACGTCCATTATCCCGCAACCGAACCCATTTTGAAGATAGGCAAGTACATGGCAACCACCAGGCCACCAATGACCACACCCAGGATCACCATGATGATAGGTTCCATCAGGCTGGACATGGCCGCTACTGCTTCATCAACTTCGTCTTCATAAAAATCAGCTACTTTGCCTAGCATGGAATCAAGCGCACCAGATTCTTCACCAATGGCGACCATCTGGGTGACCATGGGAGGAAACACATTGGCATTTTGCATTGCCACAGTCAAACTCGTACCAGTACTGACTTCTGTTTGAATTTTGATGGTGGCATCAAGGTAGACAGCATTACCAGATGCGCCGCCTACAGAATCCAGGGACTCAACCAGGGGGACACCAGCAGCAAACATGGTGGCGAGTGTACGAGTCCATCGGGCAATCGTTGCTTTTCTAATCACAGCACCAAAAATAGGCGCTTGTAATAACAATCTATCCATGGCCCGCTGCATACTTAATGAGCGCCTCCATGTCTGGAAAAAGAAGTAAACACTACCAAACGTGATACCAAAGATGAGATACCAGTATTCAACGAAAAAGTCTGAGATGGCCATGACAAAAAGGGTAGGTCCTGGCAATTCTGCACCAAAACTGCTGAAAGCCTGCTTGAATGCAGGAACCACCCAAATCATGATGACGGCGGTAACGAGAAAAGCGATGGACAGAATGGCAATAGGATAAGTCAATGCCGATTTGATCTTGGCCTTGATCGCCTGCGTTTTTTCCTTGTAAATGGCGAGGCGGGTCAGCAACTCTTCCAGAATACCCGCTTGTTCACCAGCACCCACCAGGTTGCAGAATAGCGGGTCGAAATACAGTGGAAATTTACGGAAAGCCGCATTCAGACTGGTACCAGTTTCGACATCTCCACGGATATCCTGCAATAATTTTGAAACAGACGGATTGCTGTGGCCTTTGGAAACGATATCAAAGGATTGCAACAAAGGCACACCGGCCTTCATCATGGTTGCCAGTTGACGGGTAAACAAGGTGATATCCTTGTCCGTAATTTTTTGGCCAGAGGTATAGTTTTTCTTCTTTAACTTGGTAACCAGGATGCCTTGCCTACGCAAGGTGGCGTTGACGATCGCTTCACCACCGGCGCGTGTTTCCCCCCTGACTACTTTGCCGTATTTGTCTTTGCCTTCCCAGGCGTACAGATGTTCTTTGATTTGTCCTGATTTTGCGGATTTTGACAGATTAGTTGCCATATCATTATTCTCTTATTATTCGTTGGTACATCCGAGGACTTCCTCGAGGCTGGTCATTCCCTGTCTGACCTTCATCAATCCGGATTGACGTAAATTTCTGATTCCTTCTTTTTGCGCCTGCTCTTCCAGATCCAGTGCACTGGCGCTGGCAAGTATGAGGCGCTCCAGCGCTTCAGATATAGGCATCAATTGATAGATGCCGACACGACCCTTATAGCCGCCACCGTTGCAACGGTCACAACCGACAGGGCCGTAAGGTTTCCAGGTGCCGTCCAGGTCTTCATCCTTGAAACCGGCTTGCAGCAAGACCTCGTCGAGGATCTCGACAGGTTTTTTACAGGTGCACAGGCGACGTGCCAGCCTTTGTGCCGTAATCAAAATGACAGATGAGGCAATATTGAAAGGTGCCACACCCATGTTCATCAAACGAGTCAAAGTAGCAGGCGCATCATTGGTATGCAGGGTGGAAAACACCATGTGACCAGTTTGCGCAGCCTTGATGGCAATATCGGCAGTTTCCAGGTCACGAATTTCACCCACCATGATGACGTCAGGATCTTGACGCAAGAAAGACTTCAGCGCGGCAGCAAAGGTCAGGCCCGCTTTGTCATTGACATTGACCTGGTTGACACCTGGCAAGTTGATCTCAGCCGGATCTTCGGCCGTAGAAATATTGATGCCAGGTTTATTAATAACGTTGAGGCAAGTGTACAGGGACACCGTTTTACCGGAACCCGTCGGCCCGGTAACCAGTACCATGCCATAAGGTCGTTGAATGGCTTCCATCAAGATCGCTTTGTGATCAGGGTCATAGCCCAAGGCATCAATACCCATTTGCGCCTGAGATCCATCCAGAATACGCATAACGATCTTTTCGCCAAACAGGGTAGGCAAAGTGCTCACACGAAAATCGATGGATTTACTCGCCGATAACTGTAATTTCATGCGACCGTCTTGCGGTACGCGTTTTTCAGAAATATCCAGTTTGGAGATAACCTTGATACGCGAAGATAATTTGTCCTTGATGGCCAGCGGTGGCTGGGCAATCTCTCTGAGTTCACCATCGACACGAAAGCGTATGCGGTAGAATTTTTCAAACGGTTCAAAATGCAAATCGGATGCACCCATATTGATGGCATCAATCAGCATTTTTTGCAGGAATTTGACGACAGGCGCATCATCAATCTCTGTGGCCTGAGCTTCGGCAGCGGCACCGGCACCGAGATCATCTTCCTTGAACTCGAGATCAAAGTCATCGCCGCCAATTTCATTCAGGCTTTGTTCCGAGGATTTGCCCAGCTTGTCCAGCAGCTTAACCAGGGCATCATGCTGCACTACAATAATGTCTATACCAAGACCGGTTTGAAATTTGACCTGATCCAGAGCTGAATTATTGGTCGGATCGGAAATCGCCAAAGAAACTTTATTGCCTTTTTTCGCTACCGCCAGCAGGCGTTGGGCCTGCATGAGCTTTTGATCAACCAGCTTGTCAGGGATCAGTGACTCATTGATGACCGATAAATCCAGTAAGGGGTAGCCGAAAGCATCGGAGCAAAAAGTCGCCAGATCACGTGCGCTGACAGTGCCACTTTGCGTCAGTGCATCAATGAAGCCGATTTTTTCCGCCTGTGCTTTTTTGCTCACAGTTTCAACCTGAGCGGGCGTCAATAAATTGGCTTGCATCAAGGCTCGCGCCAAGCCAGGAGTTGCCATTTGGGGCGCTGAATTTGGTAGGACTGCGGACATAGGATCTTTTGAGTAAATTTGCCAATACAATCAGTTGCCTTGTGATAATGCAACTAAGCCTGTTATTTGTAAAGTCGTTCCATAGTGTAGCCACACTGGATCTGGCAAAATTTGCATTGCGGCTACACCGCCATCCGGCAATGAATCATTTCCGTCGTTTTCGACAATGATTCATTACTTCTTTACTCTGTATAGATCGTTTTCCGCCAAATAGCCATGCCATTTTTTTTCAGGCATTTTTTTGCTGGCCAGAGCGCAGATTTTGAGCAGACTACCTGTCTGCCCGATTTTGTAACAGTCTGTTAATTCTACGAATTTCGTGACTTAATGATTCCTGCCTACGGCAAAGGCGCACAGTTTGACCATGGCCTGTTTGTACTGATTATCCGGCCAGTCCGCGATGGCTGTTGCCGCACGCTCGGCTGCCTTGACAGCTTCACTTTGCGTATAAGCCAGTGCGCCGGACTTGGTGATCGCGTCCAGTATGGCATCAAATTTGGATTCGTCGCCGTTTTCTATACAGGCCCGTACCAGATCGCGTTCTTCTGCACTGCCATTTTTCATCAGATAAATCAGCGGCAGGGTAGGTTTGCCTTCGCGCAAATCATCACCGACGTTTTTACCTATGTCTTCGGCATTCCCGGAATAATCCAGCACATCGTCAATCAACTGAAAAGCAGTGCCCAAAGAGCGCCCATATTCGCCTGCAGCCTCGATTTCTGCCTGATTGGCACCGGCGATAAGCGCACCAATCTCTGCTGCTGCTTCAAACAGTTTGGCTGTTTTGGAACGTATTACTTGCAGATAACGCTCCTCGGTCACGTCAGGATCATGCATATTCAGCAATTGCAAGACTTCGCCTTCAGCAATGACATTGGTGGCGTCGGCCAGAATTTGCATGATTTGCATGCTATTGATGGAGACCATCATCTGAAAGGCGCGTGAATACAGGAAGTCACCTACCAGAACTGAGGCAGCATTGCCAAACAATGCATTGGCAGTCTTGCGGCCACGGCGCATGGACGATTCATCCACCACATCGTCATGCAGCAGGGTCGCTGTATGGATGAATTCGACGATGGCGGCCAGCTCATGGTGATGCTTGCCTTTGTACTGGAAGGCATTCGCCACAAGCAAGACCAGCACGGGCCGTATACGTTTGCCGCCAGCGCTGATGATATATTCGGCGATCTGATTAACCAGGGCAACTTCAGAATGCAATTTGTTGCGGATTACCTGATTCACTTCGTCCATATCGACGGCGATCAGTTCGGTGATGGGGTTTTGGTTGTTTGTGGCAGACAAGGGAGAACCTGCATAAGAATCCGGGATGACCGCGATTATACGATGCAGTGCTGGTATTTGCTTGAAATGCACCAGTTCTCTTGTGCTTCCTCTATTTATTACCGGTTATTATCGGTCAATTGCCTGTTTACCATGGGTGTGCTGAAAAAATATGCAAATAGTCTTTGACGCTTTTGGCAGGATTATGTACAATTTGGGGTTTTCCCGACTTCCCAGGTGAGTTTTGTCTGGCGGGGAGAAAATCCCTAATATTTATTTGATGAGGTTTCACATGTACGCGGTCATAAAAACCGGAGGCAAACAATACAAAGTTGTCGCTGGTGAAAAACTTAAAGTAGAACAGATACCTGCAGACATTGGCTCCGAAATCACCATTGATCAAGTGCTCGCTTTGGGCGCTGGTGAGACCATTAAGTTTGGTGCTCCATTGGTCGCAGGTGCTACGGTGCTGGCTAAGGTTATAGATCACGGTCGTCACGACAAAGTGCGCATTTTCAAAATGCGTCGTCGTAAGCACTATCAGAAACGTCAAGGCCATCGCCAAAACTACACTGAATTGCAAATCGTCTCTATCAACGGCTAATCTGTAGATCAGCAATCAATCTACCTGTATTTAAGGAGCTAATTAAAAATGGCACACAAAAAAGGCGGCGGCACCACGCGCAATGGTCGTGACTCAGAATCAAAACGCCTCGGCGTTAAAGTCTACGGTGGCCAGGCTATCAATGCCGGCGGTATCATCATTCGTCAACGCGGCACTCGCGTACACGCTGGTGAAAACGTTGGTATGGGCAAAGATCACACTTTGTTCGCTCTGGTTAACGGCAAAGTACAATTCGCGATCAAAGGTGCAGCACGTCACCAGTTCGCTATTGTTGTTGCAGACGCAGCAGCGGCGTAATGCATTGAAGTAATTCAAAGCAGGGCGCAAGCCAGTATGATAAAAAGGCTCTGCCATCGGTAGGGCCTTTTTAGTTGGATCAGTCTCCGTTCAAACTCATTGCGGCACTACCTTACCGCAAGCTCACCTCTCCGTATGAATCTGTTTGCGATCTGTAGCGAGCGTCAGCGGGGTCAGGGCAACATTCTGGGTAAAAAGCGCAGCGCAAAAAGCTGAATGTACTCTAGTACATGAGCATTTTGAGCAGTACATGAGCCCCGCGTAGACTCCGATTGCGCACGCGCAGTAAGATCGGAAACAGGTTCTAAGTACACCCTGCATAGGCAGTTTGGTGTTAGCCCTTTTAATTTGAAGAAATCCTGTATAAATTTATTGTTCCATCAGGTTACAAGAATTTATACAAGCTTTTTTAGGTGGTAAAAATGAAATTTATTGATGAAGCCCGTATCGAAGTAATCGCCGGCGATGGTGGCAATGGTGTGGCATCCTTTTGCCGTGAAAAATTCCGTCCATTCGGCGGCCCCGATGGTGGTGATGGTGGCCGTGGCGGCAGTATCTGGGCTGTAGCTGACCGTAATATCAACACTTTGGTTGATTATCGTTATTCCAAATTGCATAAAGCCAAAGACGGTGAAAATGGCCGTGGTGCAGATTGCTACGGCAAAGGTGCTGACGATATCCGTCTGCGCATGCCGGTTGGCACGCAAATTTGCGACAGAAATACCGATGAAGTCATCGCTGACCTGACCGAACATGGTCAGGAAGTTGAACTCGTCAAAGGTGGCGAGGGCGGCTGGGGCAATATCCACTTCAAGACTTCGACCAACCGTGCGCCACGTCAGCGCTCTGATGGTAAAGAAGGCGAACGCCGCGAATTACGTCTGGAATTGAAAGTATTGGCTGACGTTGGCCTGCTGGGTTTGCCAAATGCCGGTAAATCGACTTTCATTACTGCGGTCTCGAATGCGCGTCCAAAGATTGCTGATTATCCTTTCACGACCCTGCATCCTAACCTGGGTATGGTCCGTGTCAGCCATGAAAAAAGCTTCGTCATCGCCGATATTCCTGGTTTGATCGAAGGTGCTGCTGACGGTGCTGGTCTGGGTATCCAGTTCCTCAAGCATTTGCAACGCACAGGCTTGCTCTTGCACATTGTTGATCTGGCACCGTTTGATGAAGCTGTTGACCCAGTCAAAGAAGCCAAGGCCCTGATCAAAGAATTGCGTAAATACGATGAAAGCCTGTATGAGAAGCCACGCTGGCTGGTACTCAACAAGCTCGACGTGTTAACAGAAGATGAACGCAAGAAAAAGGTCAAAGACTTCATCAAGCGTTTTGCCTGGAAGGGTCCGGTCTTTGAAATCTCCGCATTGAATCGTGAAGGCTGCGAAGAGTTGGTGACCGAGATTTACAAGTATCTGGAAGAAAAGCGTACGCATGAACAGCGTTCGCAAGAAACCACGATGAAGGAAGAAGCGCAGGGTATTTTGTCCATTGATCCGGATGATCCGCGTTTTAAAGTGCTGGAAGACTAATAAAAAACCTGGTGAAAGCCAGGTTTTTTTACGTCCACCATCTGTTCATCAACAACTAAAAATGTATAAAGGTGATTATTTTTTATTTGGAAAATTTCTTTTTAATAATTAAAATCTCATAAAAAGTAGAATATGCCTTTTAAATGTGAATTAAATTTAGATTGCAGCGATAGTATCCATATAAAGTATAATTTTGATTTGTTCGCCGCTGAAGTGCGGCAACATCACCAAATCACATTTGTCCCTTATTTATGCAATCTGTCATTCAGCAAGCAAAACGTCTGATTATCAAAGTAGGTTCATCCCTGGTCACCAATGATGGCAAGGGGCTGGACAAGCAGGCCATCGCCAAATGGGCTGCCCAGATCGCTGGCTTGCGTGCCATGGGCAAGGAAGTCGTGCTGGTCAGCTCTGGTGCCATCGCCGAAGGGCGGCAACGCCTGGGCTTTGAAAAACGACCGACTGCCATCCACGAATTGCAGGCTTGTGCTGCCGTCGGTCAAATGGGCCTGGCACAAATTTATGAAAGCAGCTTTCGTGAACACCAGATAGGTACAGCACAAATTTTGTTGACGCATGCCGACTTGGCGGATCGTGAACGCTACCTGAATGCGCGCTCGACATTGTTCACTTTGCTGCGCCTGGGCATCGTCCCCATCATCAATGAAAATGATACAGTGGTCACCGATGAAATCAAGTTTGGTGACAATGACACGCTCGGCGCCCTGGTAGCCAATTTAATAGAAGGCGATGCTCTCATCATCCTGACTGACCAAAAGGGCTTGTATACAGCGGACCCACGCAAAGACCCGAATGCAACCTTCGTGCACGAAGCCAGGGCAGGTGACCTGGCGTTGGAAGCCATGGCAGGTGGTGCTGGTTCCAGCCTCGGTAGTGGTGGCATGCTGACCAAGATACTCGCCGCCAAAAGGGGCGCGCGTTCTGGGGCGCACACGGTCATCGCCTGGGGCCGCGAAGAGAATGTCTTGCTGCGTCTGGCGCAGGGCGAAGCCATAGGTACACAATTGATTTCGCAAATGGCCCCGGTGGCGGCGCGCAAGCAATGGATGATGGATCATTTGCAGACCCTGGGCCAGGTCGTGCTGGATTCGGGTGCCGTACAAAAACTGATACGTGAAGGCAAATCCTTGCTACCCATAGGCGTACTCGATGTACGCGGCGAATTCAGCCGCGGTGCAGTGGTTACTTGCTGTGATGAGGCGGGTACTCCGGTAGCAAGGGGGCTGATTAATTACTCAAGCGCAGATGCACGTCGTATTAAGCGCCATGCTTCGAGCGAGATAGAATCCATACTTGGCTTTGTTGAAGAATCTGAATTGATACACCGCGATAATCTGGTGTTGCTATGAATCAGATATAAAAAATGGGCGCATGAGTGAAAAAATTCAGCGCCCATTTTATTCCTGCATCCTGTTGCAGCTGACTAGTAATATGACATCTTTTTCCCGCGCAGTTTGTCCAGCAACACATTGACTTTGCCTGCGATGGTTTTGCCTTCGCAAAAATAGTCAGAGAACAAGGCCGCATGCTGTTTGTTTGCACCAGTATTCGTGATGCCATCCCACTGGTTGCGGCGTGAGCGCGACCATGTGCCGTCAGGCCGGCCAAACGCATACAGTTTGACCTCATAAGTCTGGCAACGCAGGCCTTCATAGCTGATGTTCTTGGCACCCCCAGAGCTGGTTGCTACCAGGCTATAACGTATGGTGCCATCCGTTGCCACTGTAAGAGATTTGGTGTCAATCGCAAAAGACTGGCTGGGGCTCTTGTAAAAATTCAGCAGGTTTTCCGGCTTTGGTGCCTCTGGTAATTGCAGGACGACCTCATGCCACTCCTTGTCATCTTCTTCCTGGTCTGCTGCATGGGCAAAGCTGCCAGGCAGCAAGGCCAGGGTAAGGATGATACGACCTAGTTTTTTATTCAACATAAATTATTTGGACTCTTCTGGCTCGGTTTTCTTGCAATCCTGATTTTTGGGTGTTTGTTGCTGATTACGCAAATAGCGGCTGCGATTGGAATTGGGGTGCTCTGTGCGGTGCACATAGCGCGACAATTCCTGCAAGGCCAGTTGATAAACACCACGCTTGAATTCAATTACTACATCCAGCGGGACCCAATAGTCATGCCAGCGCCAGGCGTCAAATTCAGGATGGGTGCTGGCCCGCAGATTGACATCGCAATCACGGCCTATCATGCGCAACAGGAACCAGATCTGTTTTTGCCCACGATAATGCCCGCGGATTTCACGCTTGATAAAATGATCCGGCACTTCATAGCGCAGCCAGTCACGGGTACGCCCTATGACTTTGACATGCTCAGGTAGTAAGCCGGTTTCTTCTTCGAGTTCCCGGTACATGGCCTGTTCCGGTGACTCACCATATTTAATGCCACCCTGGGGGAATTGCCAGGAATGCTCGCGCACCCGCTTTCCCCACCAGACTTCATTGTTGGCGTTTAGCAAAATTATGCCAACGTTAGGGCGGAAGCCTTCACGATCCAGCATGTTCAACCTCGAAACTTTCTGTGGCTAAACGGCTTGCTCCTGCAATAGATAGCGTAGAGAGCGTTTGTTTCGTCGAAAAACACTGCATTTTTCAGCGGACAGCCTCCATGGAGGCGAACAAATCGCAGTTTCCTTCATCAAATGTGCAAAGAGTGGGCGCATTAGCCAGCTAATCCTTTAAAATTGAGTTGATTATAACCCTCCATTTAAAAAGAATCACTGTCATGCGTGCTACACGATTTTTTATTTCCACACTGAAAGAAGCTCCTGCCGATGCCGAAATCGTCAGCCATAAACTGATGATGCGTGCGGGCATGATTAAGCGCCTCGGTTCCGGCATCTATAACTACATGCCCATGGGCTTGCGTATCATCCGCAAAGTAGAGAACATTGTTCGTGAAGAAATGAATCGCGCCGGAGCGATAGAGATGCTGATGCCCGTCGTACAACCTGCAGAACTCTGGCAAGAAACTGGCCGCTGGGACAAGATGGGCCCGGAGCTCATGCGCGTCAAAGACCGCCATGGCCGCGATTACATTATCCAGCCTACGTCGGAAGAAGCGATTACTGATGTCATACGCACAGAAATCCGCTCTTACCGCCAGTTGCCTGTGAATTTTTATCACATCCAGACCAAGTTCCGTGACGAACGCCGTCCACGTTTTGGTCTCATGCGTGGCCGTGAATTCACCATGAAAGATGCGTATTCTTTTGACCGCAATGTCGAAGGCATGCAAAAGTCTTATGAAGTCATGTATGACGCCTACACGCGTATCTTCCAGCGCTTTGGCCTGGAATTCCGTGCGGTAGCTGCTGATAACGGCGCGATTGGTGGTTCTGGCTCACATGAATTCCACGTCATTGCTGATACTGGTGAAGACGCGCTGGTGTATTGCCCGACTTCTGATTACGCCGCCAATATGGAAGCGGCAGAAGCCTTGCCTACGCAAACCAGCCGCCCAGCCGCTGCAACTGCGCTGACCAAGACTGCCACGCCAGGTAAAGCCAAGTGTGAAGATGTCGCGCAACTGCTCAACATCCCGTTGGAAACTACGGTCAAGTCCATCGTGCTCGCAGTTGATGCGGAAAAAGACAGTGGCAAGGCAGCGCAAATCTGGCTGCTGCTGTTACGTGGCGACCATGAACTCAATGAAGTCAAGGCAGGCAAAATAGCTGGCATGGCCAACTACCGCTTTGCTACCGAGGCAGAAATTGTCGAGCATTTTGGCACCAAGCCAGGCTACCTCGGCCCTATCGGCACACAAAAACCAGTCAATATCGTGGCTGACAGAACCGTCGCCAACATGGCTGACTTTGTCTGTGGCGCGAATGAAGCTGATTTTCACTTCACCGGTGCCAACTGGGGTCGTGATTTGCCTGAGCCAGCAGTTGCTGACTTACGCAATGTCGTCGCTGGAGATCCATCTCCAGATGGCAAAGGTATATTAGCTATTCAGCGCGGCATCGAAGTTGGCCATGTATTTCAGCTTGGCACCCGCTATTCCGACGACATGAAAGCCACCTTCCTTGATGAAAACGGCAAACCACAATTGCTGCAAATGGGTTGCTACGGTATAGGCGTCACCCGTATTCTGGGTGCTGCAATAGAACAGAATTTCGATGACAAGGGCATCATCTGGCCAACTTCAATTGCACCGTTTGAAGTCGTCATCTGCCCTATGGGCATGGACCGCAGTGAAGCTGTCAAGACTGAGGCTGAATCCCTGTACCAGGCTTTGATTGCTGCTGGTATCGACGTGATACTGGATGACCGTGGCGAACGTCCTGGTGCCATGTTTGCTGACTGGGAACTCATTGGTGTGCCGCATCGCATCGTCATTGGTGACCGTGGTCTCAAAGAAGGCAAGCTGGAATATCTGGGCCGTCGCGATACTGAAGCCAGCAATGTGCCTGTGGCCGAGATGCTGGCCTTCATCCAGGCCAAGATGGTAGAAAAATAAGCCGCAGGATGAAGTATTTTTTCTTGCGCTTTTGCGTGTGGAGCAAAGGAAGATTCAGCGGTAAGTTTGATCTGCAAGTCATATGTGCAGGGTGGAAAAAATCCATCCTGCATCTGGTAATCTGCATGTTGGCTGTTTCTGCATTACCGGTGCAAGCCGGTAATCAAAAAGAAGAAGCCATGGCAGATTCAGTACGCCTTGCACTGGCCAAAGCCGTTTCTGATTCCACGCCACCCAAACCTACGTTTGCCACCATAGAAGAACGTATCAAGTACATCAACTGGCAAGGTGAGATGGCATCGCGCCTTAAGCGACGCATCCCCGATTTACAGACCCGCAAGGAATTGCTGGATGCCATCTGGTATGAATCCAAGCGCGCTGGCCTCGATGTTGCCATGGTCATGGGTTTGATACAGGTAGAGTCTGCCTTCCGCAAATATGCGACTTCTGTTGTCGGAGCACGTGGCTATATGCAGGTCATGCCATTCTGGTCTCGTGTGATTGGTGATGGCGATGCGAAAAAACTGTTCCAGATGCAGACAAACTTGCGTTATGGCTGCTCGATTTTACGTCTGTATATTGATATGGAAAAAGGTGATCTCTACCTGGCACTAGGTCGCTACAATGGTAGCCGTGGCCGCCCTGAATATCCCAAGGCAGTGCTTTCCAACTGGAAAAATTGGGAATTCAACAGCTGATTCATTTGCTGAGTAAAATCTGCATCACCCTCAGGTAGCAATTAACGCTACTCCTGGTCTTGTAAAATAGTCCTTTGCATAAATCACGGGCCAAGTATGATCGGGCATTCCAGAATGCCCGATCATATTCAGGATGACACCAAGACCCGACATGCAGGCACTCTTTTATCAAGAAGATTTTGGCAGCACAGACTGGCGCAAGTTATTGCGCTCACGCTGGCAATTGCTGCTTACGGTTTTGCTTGCCCATTTCTTGCTGATCATGCTTTGGCCAAGCCTGGTCAGACATAAACATGAAATGAGCACGCCACTGGCTTTTGTTGTTCGCATGCTGGAAGCGCCAGTACAAACCAAGCCTGAACAGGCTATACCCGTGACCAAACCAGTGGCGCCACCCAGCCAATTGTCGTTGCCAAACAAACCCCGCGCACCGCTAGTGCTGAATGCTCCCAACATACCCGTTACCAGTGATGCAGGTACAGGCATCAAAGTTCCCCCGGTCACGAATACTGAATCAAGCATGCCTGCATTAACTAGTGAGCCGCCTGTCGTCATTGAGCGTGACATCAGCAAAGTCATCAAGCAGGTAGAGCGCGAAATGCCAAATCGCATCCTGACCGATATCAAGCCAGAAAAATCATCCATGGTGCAATTTGGCATCAATGTTGCCGCTGCTGCGCGTCCTCGTGGCACCAGCTATAAGAACATTATTATGGCGGATGGTACGGCCATGACCAAGGTTACGACACCAGCAGGTTCCTATTGTGTAATAGGCGCAAAACCCGGCGCAGATATCACGCGATCCCCAGGCATACAGACAGTCAGTTGCGGCAGCTATTGAGGCGAGGAGAGATACATGCTGCTAGCTTCTTATCGAGCGCCTGCTCAAGGCAATGAGTGGCAGATATTGTTTGTAGTCCTCCTGTTGCACGCGGCTTTGTATCTGCTGTGGTCGCAGTCAAATGCGATGTACAAAGATGGGGCGACGCAAACAACTAGTGGCAGTCTGATTTTTTTGAATCAGCCTGAGCAGATGAAACTGACACCACGCTCACCAGCTACGCAGGATTTGACAGAACCATCTCGTCAAAGCAGAGTCATGCCAGTTCCGCGGCACAGTTCCGCTATCGGCGTCACAGACAAAGCGACTGTCAGCGACAAAGAACAATCGAATCTGTCAGTCGAAAAAGAGCCAGCAAGTTCCGGAAATGAAATGCCCGTTAACCGTGACACAAGGGAGATTTTCAATGGTTTGAAAAAAGACTTTCAGTACCGCGATCAGGTCAGCGCCAAAACTGCCCCCGCGCCCATGGAAAAGTTTGGTGCTGCGGTGAAATCATCCTCTACTGTCATGCGGGAAAGCTATAAACACGAAGTGCATATACTCGGTGATGGTCGGCCAGTCTCAAAAGTCATCACCCCTTACGGAACGTATTGCATCTTGCATCGCAAGCCTGGTGAGATTATCGGCAATGAGCTGGCAACTGTCCCCGTCACTTGCGGCAATTTGTAAGTGGGCGTCCATAAATGAATTTGCAGAAAATAAAAACAAAAATGCCCGCGCTATGCGGGCATTTTTGTTTGGGATGGGACTAACTGCTTCCCTTAAGTTTCCCAAAGCAACTTCGGGAATCTCTTCCTGAAAAAATCAGGACAGATGACCGGAAATGAGTTTAGTCATTTCAAACATGGACACTTGTTTTTTGCCATCGAAAACGGCTTTCAACTTGTCATCCGCGTTGATGTTGCGTTTGTTTGCTTCATCTTGCAGCTTGTGTTTCTTGATGTATTCCCATACTTTTTTAGTGACTTCAGTACGAGGAATTGCTGCTGCACCGATGACTGCTGCCAAAACTGGGGAGATAGTCATAGGTTTCATGAATGCTGCATTTGGCTTGCGTGCTGCTGCTGGTTTGGCGGCTGCGGCTTTTTTAGGCGCTGCTGCTTTTGCTGCAGGTTTCGCTGCTGCTGCCTTTGGAGCGGCTGCTTTTGCTGCTGGTTTAGCCGCTGGTTTGGCTGCCGGTTTTGCTGCTGGTTTCTTTGGTGCTGTTGCCATAAATAGCCTCCTTCACAAATTTCGTGGACGGAGCTTTGATCGTTTTGAAAAGCTCCTGCATTGCGTCACTTCACGCATCGCTAATAGTGGTGCGGTTTTTACAGGGATGCAAGTGTTTTTTGCTGGAATTTCATGAAAAAGTGCAGGAATTTGCCTGTCGTTGGATTTAAGTCTAAAAAAATGCCGGATTAGCGCCATTTTGGCTGCTATCCGGCATTTTTTCATAGTGCGAAACGAGAAAGGAATTGCGGCTGAAAGTGAGTACAATTTAGCGAATTTCAGCGCTTGCCCGGCATCATTCCCTTCATGCTGCGCAGCATCTTCATCATGCCGCCGCCACGCAATTTCTTCATCATCGATTGCATCTGATCAAACTGGGCCAGCATGCGATTGACTTCCTGTATCTGTACACCGGCACCGGCGGCGATGCGGCGCTTGCGTGAAGCCTTGATCAATTCTGGCTTGGCTCTTTCTTGTGGTGTCATGGAATTGATCATGCCTTCCATGCGGCGTACCTGCTTTTCAGCCTGGTCCATGTTGGCACCACTGGCCGCCTGCTGCATTTGCGCCGGCAGCTTATCCATCAGGTTCGACAGACCGCCCATGTTCTTCATCTGCGAAATTTGCATCTTGAAGTCATTCATATCGAATTTGCCGCCATCCTTGATCTTGTGCGCCAGATCCTGTGCTGCGGCCACATCCATGCCTTTTTGCGCCGATTCCACCAGCGCCAGGATGTCACCCATGCCCAGGATGCGATTGGCCATACGGGTGGCATCGAAGGATTCGAGGCCATCGAGTTTTTCTGCGACACCGACGAATTTGATCGGTTTGCCGGTGATATAACGTACCGACAGGGCCGCGCCGCCGCGTGCATCACCATCGAGCTTGGTCAGTACCACGCCTGTTAAAGGCAGAGCATCATTAAAGGCTTTGGCCGTATTCACGGCATCCTGACCCAGCATGGCATCAACCACAAACAGGGTCTCTATTGGTTTGACGGCAGCGTGGACAGCAGCAATTTCTTGCATCATCGCTTCATCTATACCCAGACGACCTGCAGTATCGATGATCAGCACATCGTGATAATGTTTTTTTGCGTAGTCCAGCGCAGCCAGGGCGATATCTACCGGTTTGTCAGTGGGCAGAGATGGGAAAAAGTCGGCACCAACCTGTGCTGTCACAGTCTGCAACTGACCTATCGCAGCTGGACGGTAAACGTCGGCAGAAACTGTTAATACTTTTTTCTTTTTTTGCTCACGCAGATACTTGGCCAGCTTACCGACTGTCGTGGTTTTACCGGCACCTTGCAAACCGGCCATCAGGATGATTGCCGGTGGCTGGCAGTTAAAACTCAGTTGAGAAGCCTCTTCGCCAAGGTCTGCCCCCATCAGGGCGGCCAGTTCTTTCTGTACCACGCCGACCAGGGCCTGACCCGGTGTCAGGGAGGAAATGACTTCTTCGCCCATGGCTTTTTCTTTGACGCGGGCGATCAGTTCACGCACTGCAGGCAAGGCAACGTCTGCCTCCAGCAAGGCCATGCGCACTTCGCGCAACATGTCGGCGGTATTGGATTCAGTCAGACGGGCTTCGCCGCGCATGGTCTTGACGACTTTGGCGAGGCGCTGGGTAAGGTTATCGAGCATGTTTGCTTAGGAAATCTTAAGAAAAAATCAATAGAGCGGCACTTACTGCGAACCAGAAGGCCTGCAGTAGCAGTTAAAGCAGGCATTTTACCCGAAGCCGCATGCAGACTCTGGCATTTCGCAGATTGCGCAAAGAAGATGTGTTCAGAATTCTGGAAATCCAGAATTATTTTTGTCATATGTGCGAAATTTCAGACGCATGCGGGGTATTACGGATATATTTTGCTTTGAAAAACGGTTAAAAACGGCTTGCCAGCCTTCATTCTTGCTTGGTATGAAGTCTGCTAATAAGAGCGCTATCCCAGAGCTTGCTACAAAATCAAGACGACAAGGCCAACCGCTTTGTTCACCTTGTTTTTGTCGCAGATTCTAAAAATAGCCGCTCAATAATCTGGAGACAATCATGAGTCGACTTCATCGTGCCTGGCGCTTGCCACGCATCATTTGCTTGTGCACCCTGCTTACTTTTTCTGTTTACAGTCAGGCAGAAGAGGGGGTCACTGACAATAACATACTGATAGGACAAACTGTAGGTTTGACCGGGCAGATCGCTGGCCCTGTCAAGGAAATGAATGCTGGTGCTGCAGCATATTTTAATCAAGTCAATAAGAACGGTGGCATTAATGGTCGCAAGATAGAATTGCGCATTCTTGATGATAAGTTCGATCCAGCCACGGCGGCCAGCAATGCCGAGACCCTGATTAAAAAGGACCATGTCTTTGCCTTGTTCCAGAGCCGTGGGACACCGCATACCCAGGCGATTTTACCCATACTGGCGGCCAATAAAGTACCCCTGATTGCTCCAAGCACTGGTGCGGCGGTATTCCACAGCCCGGTTAATCGTTATATCTTCAATGTCAGGGCCAAGTATCAGGATGAAGTGAAAAAAGCGGTAGAGCAGTTTTCTACCATAGGCTTGAAAGACATTGCCCTGATGCACGTGGATGATACTTTCGGTGGTGACGGCCTGGCCGGTTTTACTGCTTCGATGGATCACTTTAAGCTGAAACCTTCGTTAATCAGCAAATATGACAGAGCAAAGCCTGATGTTCCCAAGGCCATCGATGAAGTGATCAAGTCCCCCGCCAAAGCCTTGATCATCATCGGCTCGGCTACGACTGTGGCTGATGTTGTGCGTGGCTTGCGTGCCAAAGGCAGCACAATACAAGTCATGACGCTGTCAAATAATGCTTCGCAATCCTTCATTGACTCCCTGGGTCCAGTCGCAACCGGCATCATGGTTTCGCAGATCATGCCTGCACCACATCTGGTGTCGACGATGCTTGGTCAAGAGTTCAAGACCATCGCCAAGGACAATGGTGTAGCACCATCCTATGCAGCGATGGAAGGTTTTGTAGCAGCAAAGTTGCTGGTAGAAGGTTTGAAGCGGGCAGGCAAGGGCTTGACACGCGATGGCTTGATACGGGCACTGGAATCCATGCACAAGGTTGATCTGGGTGGCATTACCGTGACTTATAGTGAGCGGGACCATAGCGGCAGTGAGTTTGTGGACCTGACCATGATAGGCCGTGACGGCAAGTTTCTACGCTAGCCCACATCAGCAAGTCAGTGCGAAAACACGGAATACCCGACAGGTGTAATCCGGTTTTTCGCATCAATTCAGCGACCTTATGTGCAAAAAAATGAATAAAATCAGTCGTTTACTTAAATTTTTATGCTGGCACAATATCTGCTAATCAGTGCGTGTAGGAAAAAATTAAATCACACTTCAGGAGACAACGATGTTTAAAAAGATTTTGCTTGCCAGTGTAATTAGTTCAGGATTGTTTGCCAGCGCGGCCCAGGCCCAGGACGTTGTCAGACTGGGTAATCTGAAATTTGCGCATTATGGCGCGGTATCGTATATCAAGGAAATCGCCCCCAAGTGCGGCATCAAGGTGGAAGAAAGGGTGTTCGCCAAAGGCCTGGATGCCATGCAGGCAGTCATTGCTGGCGAACTTGATGTGGGTGCCGTATCTTCAGAAGCAACCATATCTGCACGGGCCAGTGGCACTGCTATCTACGTGGTCGCTGGTTTTGCCAAGGGTGGCGCACGCCTGGTCGGGCGCACAGATCTGGGCATAAAAACAGTCAAGGATTTGAAAGGCAAAAAAGTTGGCGTTACCCGTGGTGGCATTCAGGACATTTTGCTGGCAGCAGAACTGTCACAACACGGCCTGACTTATTCTGACCAGCCAGGCAGGGATGTACAAATCATTTACCTTGGTTTCCCTGACCTGAACCAGGCTTTGCTGGGCAAGAATATCGATGCGATCATGCAGTCCGAGCCCTATTCTTCCCAGGCCATCAACAAGGGTTTTGGTAATGAAATCATCAAGCCTTACGACACACCAATAGGTGAGCCTGTGCGTACCATGGTCATGACCGAGAAGTTCTACAAAGAACGCCGTCCAGTCGCCGAAAAATTCATGCGCTGCTTTGTCGAAGCCACCAAAACCTTCATTGAAAACAAGGAACTGGCTGAGAAATATGTGCGTGAAAACATGTTCAAGGGCCAGGTCAGCCATGAAGATTTCGTCAATGCAATTGAAAACTCGCCTTACACCTATGATGTAACGGCAGAGCATATTCAGATCACCACTGATCTGATGCAAAAATATGGCGTAGGAAAAATGGTCAAGCCGCCAGTCGCCAAGGATTGGGTAAAAACCGATCTTCTGGAACAAGCAAAGAAGAGCCTGAACATAAAATAAGCCTTAGAACCGGTTTTCGATCTGTAGCGAGCGAGTGTCAGTGGGGTCAGGGTAACAAAAGTGCAGCGCAAAAAGCGGAATGTACTTAAGTACATGAGCATTTTGAGCAGCACATGAGCCCCGATCACGCTCGCACAGTAAGATCGTAAACAGGTTCTTAGTAAGTCTTTAGCTTGAGCAAAAGGTGAGCCTGCTTCTTTGAGCAAAAATCTGCTCACCCAGCTCCTCAAATCTTGAAGGAAAAATCATGAAATTCAAATGGCGTGAAATTGGCGCGGGGCTGATCGTGCCCGTTATCCTGATCGCAATCTGGCATGTGGTGACCAGCATGGGTTGGGTTAATGCCCAAGTACTTCCTTCGCCGCTGGCCGTGGTAAAAAAATGGATAGAGTACGCATCACCCTATGAAGCCAGGGATGCAGCTACCACAAGTTGGCTGGCCTGGGCTTTTTCTGGGGAATTGATACGCGATACCATGGGAAGCATGTACCGTGTAGTAGTGGGTTTTTTGGTGGGGGCGGGGCTGGCCTTGCCGCTTGGTCTGGCGATGGGTTCCAGTCAAAGAATGTATGCATGGATGAATCCCCTGGTGCAGGTATTGCGCCCGATACCGCCAATTGCCTACATCCCTTTGTCGATACTCTGGTTTGGTCTGGGTAATCCACCTGCCATCTTCCTGATTGCAATCGGTGCATTTTTCCCGGTGCTGATGAACACCATCGCCGGTGTCCGCCATGTTGATGGTATCTATATCCGGGCTGCCCGCAATCTGGGTGCCAGCCAGACCACCATGTTTGTACGAGTCATGCTGCCTGCGGCTGTGCCTTATATTTTGTCTGGTGTGCGTATTGGTATTGGTACTGCGTTTATCGTGGTGATAGTGTCGGAAATGATTGCCGTGAACAATGGCCTGGGTTTCCGTATCCTGGAAGCGCGTGAGTACTTTTGGTCCGACAAGATTATCGCAGGCATGATGAGCATAGGTTTGCTGGGGCTGGCAATTGATCTTGCCATGAATAAACTGAACAATTATTTGCTGCGCTGGCACCGTGGATTGGAGAATTGAGATGAACAATAGTCATATCAGCATTGGAGCTGTGAACAAGATTTTCAAGACCGCTGACAAAGAAGTCGTGGCCTTGCGTGACATCAATCTGGAAATACCGGAAGGGCAGTTCGTTTGCCTGCTTGGACCATCTGGCTGCGGCAAGTCGACCTTGCTGAATGCGGTTGCGGGTTTTTCCTTGCCGACTTCTGGCAGCATTATTGCCAATGGGCAGAAGGTCAGCGCCCCCGGTCCTGACCGTGGCATGGTGTTTCAGGAATATGCATTGTTCCCCTGGATGACGGTGGAGCAGAATATTGCCTTTGGCTTGGAAATCAAGGGAATGGCCAAGGCAGGAATCCAGCAAAGTGTCGCCAGTCTGCTGGCCATGCTGGGCTTGAGCGATTTTAAAGCACGCTTTCCCAAGGATTTATCTGGCGGTATGCGTCAGAGGGTTGCAATTGCCCGTGTATTGGCGCTGGATTCGCCTATCATGTTAATGGATGAACCCTTTGGTGCGCTGGATGCCCTGACGCGTCGCAACTTGCAGGATGAGTTGCTGCGCATCTGGTCAGAGCTGAAGAAAACCATCATCTTCGTTACGCATAGTATAGAAGAAGCAATTTACCTGGCTGACCGTATCGTTGTCATGACTTACCGGCCAGGTACGGTGAAAAAGGATTTGCTGGTTGAATTGCCGCGTTCGCGTGATCCATCTGACCCTGGCTTCAATGCCCTGAAACGCGAGTTGGGACAGTTGGTCATGGAAGAGCAGCAAAGACACCATAATGATGAGCTGAAAATGGCTGCAGTCGATTAAGCCTGGTTAGCAAAAGACAGCGTTTGGATATTCCGGGCGCGCCCAAAAAATCATAAGGAGAGACATCATGTTGAAATTCGCACGAATTGTAGTAGCGGGATTGGTTTTCTTGTTGGGCGCGTCAAGTCAGGCGCAAAGCACGCATGGCACGCCGGCCGAAGCCGTTGCCATGGTGCAAAAAGTGATTGCCAGTATCAAGGCGAATGGCAGAGAGAAAACCATTGCTGATGTGAACAATTTGCAAGGACCATTCCGTGATCGTGACCTATATATCACTATCAATGATATGAATGGCAAAAATCTTGCCCATGGTGCCAATGCCAAAATGCAGGGCAAGGATTTGCTGGATTTGAAAGATGCCGACGGCAAGCTGTTTGTACGCGAACGTATGGAGCTTGCGAAAGCCAAGGGAAAAGGTTGGCAAGACTATAAGTTCGTCAATCCTGTCTCGAAACAGATAGAGCAAAAATCCATGTATTTCGAAAAGTATGAAGATATTATTATCAACTGCGGTATTTATAAGTAAAAGCTTGTGACGGCGTCGCATACTGAAAATGTCCGTGAGCGGCGCCTGATTTTTATCTGCGTTGCGTTCGCCAGCTTTGCGCTGGTGGTCGCCAGCTATTTTGTGGCTGCCAGCATTGCCAGGGAAAATAGCCGGCAAGCCGGTAACAGGCAGTTGCAGATCATCTCCCTGGATATTGAATCTGTGCTGGAGCGTTATGAAACCCTGCCTTTCGCCATTTCTTATCTGCCACTGACGGCAGAAGCGTTGCTGCATAAGCAGAATGCCACGCAGATACAGGCACTGAATCTGAGCCTGCAGGAGCTGGCTGAACAAGCCAAAGTAGCTGCCATCTATCTCATGGACGTGCAGGGAAATACCATTGCTGCCAGCAACTGGAATACTGCACAAAGCTATCTGGGACAAAATTTCGCTTTTCGTCCTTATTTTTCTGAAGCCTTGAAAGAAGCGCGGCCTGGCCACTTTTATGCGATAGGTAACACCACGAATATCCCCGGTTATTTTATTTCCCAGCCTGTCTACCCGCCTGGCAGCAAGCGAGGTAGTCAGGCACCGATAGGGGTCATCGCAGTCAAGATCATTCTCGATGAATTTGAGCAAGCCTGGCACAGTAGTGAGGAGCCAATTGCGCTTAGTGACCGACATGGCGTGGTGTTTTTGAGTAATCGCGCTCCCTGGAAATATCATAGCCTTCAAGACCTGTCCCCAGTTGTCCAGCAAAACTTGAAAGCGACTTTGCAATATGGCGGCCAACATATAGCAGCAATTGCGCAATTACCGATGGTGCAGAAGAAGGGTTATGGTGAATATCTGCAAAGGCCGATAGGGCGCCTGAATTGGCAGCTAATGCTGTTTCCCGATCAGAGCAAAGTCATGCGCGCAGGTTTGCAATCTTCCCTGGTGGTTGCTCTGATGCTGGGAATAGCCCTGGCCTTTACCGCCGTGTTTGACCAGCGTCGCCGCAGGTTGGAAGAGGGGCGACTGGCTCAACGCGCGCTCAAGAAGGCGGCGGACGAACTGGAGCTGCATATCGCTGAACGCACCCATCAATTGACGCAGGCGAATGCAGAACTTGAAAGCCGCTACCTGACACTCAAGCAGACCGAAACCCTGCTGCGCTCTACCCAGAATGAGATGGTGCAAGCTGGTAAACTTGCCATGCTGGGGCAGATGGCAACCGGCATCACCCATGAGTTGAACCAGCCACTGACAGCGATACGCGCCTTTGCCGACAATGCGATTACTTTTATGAATCGTGGCAAGGCTGAACAGGCTTTGGCCAACCTGGAACATATCAGCCATGCCAGCGAACGCATGGGCAGCATCATTGCACAGCTCAAGGGTTTTGCCAGAAAAAGCCCGAATGCGATTGCCGAAGTGGATGTGCAGACTGCTATCCAGTCTGCAGTCAGCTTGTTGCGCAGCGAGACCGACAGGCGCGGCGTGAACTTGCATGTGCATGTTGCCGAACCTGCCAAGGTGTTCGGTGACACCGTCAGGATAGAACAAGTCTTGATCAACCTTATACGCAATGCCCTGGATGCGGTAGAAAATAGCCCTTTCAAGGTAGTTGATGTCAGGCTTTGTCGTGAACAGGGCATGGCAAGAATCAGTATTGCCGACAGTGGCACTGGCATCCCTGAACATGTAGCGGGACATTTGTTTGAGCCATTTTTTACTACCAAGGAAATTGGTCATGGACTGGGGCTGGGCCTGGCGATTTCTTCATCCATCGTGCAGGCCATGAATGGCAGCCTGGTGGCGAATAACCGCCCAGATGGCGGTGCAGAATTCACAGTTTGCATCCCGCTGGCTGTTGAACAGGCAAATAACACAAGCACAGCCTGATCGCGCATGACTGTATACATAGTAAGGAAACACAATGACTGAAATGCTCGCTATATTAATAGAGGATGAGCAGGCAGTACGCCTGGCAACCACCCAGACACTGGAACTTGGTGGTTTTGGGGTGCAGGCTTGCGCCAGTGCTGAAATGGCTGATGCTTATATCAAGGCTGATTTTGCTGGCATTATCGTTACCGACGTTCGTTTACCCGGCAAGTCTGGGCTGGAAGTGCTGGAAAAAGCACGCAGCATCGATGCAGAACTGCCCGTCATCATCATTACCGGTCATGGTGATGTCAGTATGGCGGTAGATGCCATGCGCCATGGTGCTTATGATTTTCTGGAAAAACCTTTCGCTGCCGAACGGCTGCTGGACGCCTGCCTGCGCGCTCAGGAAAAAAGACGGCTGGTCATGGAAAATCGCAAGCTCAAATTATCGTGGTTGACCCATGCTGCAACACCAGATCTTATAGGGCAAAGCACGCAAATAGAAAAGGTCAGGAAATTCATACAAAGCATAGGTCCCACTCAGATTGATGTATTGATTAATGGCGCAACCGGGTCTGGCAAGGAAGTCGTGGCGCGGCAACTGCACCTGGCCAGTGGCTGCAAAGGCGAATTTGTGGCGATCAATTGTGGCGCTTTGCCAGAGTCGGTATTCGAGAGTGAGATCTTTGGGCATGAGGCTGGTGCCTTCACTAGCGCCCAGAAACGCCGCATAGGCAAGCTGGAATATGCACATGGCGGCACGGTATTTCTTGATGAAATTGAAAGTATGCCGCTGAACCTGCAAATCAAGTTACTCAGGGTTTTGCAAGAGCGCAGCCTGGAACGGCTGGGCGGCAATCAATCCATCGTACTGGATTGCCGTATCATCGCGGCCACCAAAACTGATTTGTTGAAACTCAGTGCGCAAGGACAATTTCGTGAAGACTTGTATTACCGTCTCAGTGTCATTACCATGCATTTGCCCAGGCTGAATGAACGGCGCGAAGACATTCCCTTGTTGCTTTCGTATTTTGTACAGAGGGCAGCACTGCGCTACCAAAGACAAGTACCGGTCTGGTCCGCTTCTCAAATGCAGCACTGGATGCAGGCTGACTGGCAGGGCAATGTACGCGAGTTGCGCAATTTTGCAGATCAACTGGTTTTAGGGGTACTCGAGTTTGGTGATGTGCCTGTGCTGCAAAGTAACCATGCTCAGCCAGCGACAGAGACCAAGCTGCCTGAGAAGCTGGACGCGTATGAAGCCAGTCTGATCCAGAGTGCATTGGAAAAGAACGCCAATAATGTGGCTGCGGCGGCCGAATTGCTTGGTATACCCAAGAAAACCCTGTACGACAAGATCAAGAAATATCAAAAAACTTTGTCTTCGATCAATCCCGTGACAGGCTAGGAGCGAGCTGTGGAGGCTGCAGAATGTGCATAATCCAAATTTCATGCGACATGGTGTAAACTTGGCCCATGCAAATCTATCTATCATTTCTTGCCGCCGCCTTATATATAGTGAGCGTCATCGTGCCTGGAAGCAGGCTGACGCTGGGCAGTGTCGTCAGTGGCCTGGCCTGGCTGACGCATGGTTTGGCATTATGGCTGACAATTTTTCCTGATCATGCGCTCAGAGTGGGCTTTGCCGTCATGTTGTCGGCAGCCTTATGGGTGTCGGTGTTTGTTTGCTGGCTGGAGAATCGAAATGCCGCTCTTGACGGTTTGCGTCTGCTGTTGATGCCGAATGCCGCCGTAATGGCTGTCTTGCCCAGTTTCTTCCCTGGTAATTTGATTGCTTTGGCAGGCAAGACCCCCATGTTCCCCTGGCATGTGGTGATTGCCATGCTGGCGTATAGCACACTGACCATTGCAGCTTTTCATGCGCTCGTCATGACGGTGCAAGATAAACATTTGCATCAATTGCGCGCTACTCAACAAGCAGAGTGGCTCAACAAACTGGTCGACAGATTGCCTGCCTTGCTGACCATGGAAAAAATCCTGTTTCGTTTTGTGCTGTTTGGTTTTGTCTTATTGACACTGACTGTTTTGTCGGGCGTGATATTTTCAGAGCAGGTACTGGGTGTTGCCTTTAAATGGGATCACAAGACCTTGTTGTCTCTTTTGTCATGGCTCTTGTTTGCCATCTTGCTGACCGGGCGCTATTGGCGTGGCTGGCGTGGCAAGACTGTACTGAGCTTCACCTTGTCAGGCTTTGTCACCTTGCTACTGGCCTATGTCGGTAGCCGCTTTGTCCTGGAAGTCTTATTGCACAGGAGCCTGTCATGAGAATTTTGTTCTGGTTGGGTTTGCTGGTGCTGATCATCCTGGCTCTGAAGAAGAAAATGCAGCCGCCACGCAGTCCGGTAGCAACGACATCTAGGCCCGACCCGCAAAATCCTGCATCTGCCGAGGCCATGGTTTGCTGCGCGCATTGCCAGATTTATCTGCCCGCGTCAGAAGCTGTGCAGCGCGGCGAGCAAGTGTATTGTAGTAAAGAACATGCAGATCTCGCATGAAGCTGACATCCAATCAGGATACTGATGTCTGAACTTCACTCTGTCGCAGTTGAGCCCTCCCATTCGTTCTGGCGTTCATTACAAACGCTGAATGCATCACGCGTGGTGGTAGCTGCCAGCTTGCTGATCTTGCTGAGCTTGCGCAGTGACAAGGATGTCTGGGCGTTTGAGCATTTGTTTGGTCGCGACATAGGCTTGATCTATCTGCTGGTTGCTGTTGGCTTTTTGGTGCTCAAGCAATTGTATCCACGCCGCTTCATGTGGCAACTGAGCACACAGATATTGCTGGACATTACCATTATTTCCGTCATGTATCTGGCTGGAGGTGGCACTAAAAGTGGTTTGGGGATTTTGTACCTGTTTCCTTTGGCGGGTGCCGCGATACTCAGCCCATTGATCTGGTCTTTCTTTTTTACTTCCATCGTCGTTCTGTTTTTATTGATAGAGAGCGGCTATCATTATTTGCAACTGGAAGAAGGAACACCTTTGTCGCAGGCAGGCCTGCTTGGTGCCGCCTATTTTGCAGTAGTTTCAGTGGTCAATCGTCTTGCCCATAATCTCATCAACCAGGAGCAACTGGCAGCTCAGCGTGGTAACGCGCTGGCCATACAGCAGGCTATTAATCAACTGGTCATTGCAGATATGGGAGATGGCATTCTGGTGCTTGACCAGAATGCCTGTATGTTTGAAATCAATCCGGCGGCAGTGCGTATGCTGGGAGGAAGTCTGACCAAGGAGATGATAGGAGTGGAACTCGCCGATATTGCCCCTTTGCGTCCCGTCTCTGAAATCCTGAACGGCATGAAAGGGCGCCCCAGTTTTTCGGATAGACGTAAAGAGGAAGAAATATCTTTCGTATCCATACGCTGTTATCTGGATGATGTCCGCCCTGAACTGGGTGAGCTGGCTGCCGATACTGCAAGCCGTGAGCGCTTTGAACGCGAGCGACCGCACTTTGTCACGCACCTCAAACTGCGTTTCGTCGCCATCAAGGGCGTCAATGCCGGTGCTTTGAAAGACCGGGCCGACACTTACACTATCGTCTTCATGCAGGACGTATCCGATATAGAAAACCAGGCTCAGCAATTAAAACTGGCTTCCATGGGACGCCTGACGGCCAGTATTGCGCATGAGGTGCGCAATCCACTGTCATCAATTTCCTATGCTGCCTCTTTGCTCAATGAAGACCTTGATAGTCTGGGGCAGGACAGCAAGCAGGCAAGTCGCTTGCTGAAAATTGTTGATGACAATGTGGCGCGCCTGAATCAACTCATTGAAGATATTTTGAAGCTGTCACGCAAGGCTCAGTCGGATGTTTCGCCTTACTATGTCATGGATCTGATCACGGAAATGGTCAGAGACTTTGTCGAAACCCGAGGTTTAGCCACTGATCTGATCGTGGTAGTGACAGACAAGAATTTCATGATCGACTTTGATCCCAGCCACCTGCGTGAAGTAGTCTTGAATCTTTTGTCGAATGCGATACGTTATGCCAGCGGGCAAGCAGGTAGTATCAAATTGTTTGCCCAGGTCAATTCCAGCGGTCGCCAGGAATTGCATATACAAGATGATGGCCCGGCCATTCCTTATGATGTCCGTTCGCACTTATTTGAGCCTTTCTACACAACATCGCGCATGGGCACTGGTCTGGGCTTGTACATGGCCAGGGAATTGTGTTTGAATAACCGTGCCTTGCTTGATTATGAGTACAGGGTGGAAGAAGCCGGAGACGGCAAGGCCGAGCCTAGTGGACGTTTTGTAATTAATTTCTCTGGATATAGTGCATGAGTATGAATGAAGTTACGAGCTGTCCCCGTATCCTGGTGGTCGACGATGAGGCGCATCTGCGCGAATTGCTGGAAATTACGCTGATCAAGATGGGGCTGGATGTGGACAGTGCAGAGACCCTGGCTTTGGCGCGCAGCCATCTTGCCAGATATAGTTACGCGCTAGTGCTGACAGACATGCGCCTGCCTGATGGCTCTGGCATGGAGCTGGTACAAGAAATCAATGCCAACTATAAGAACACGCCGATTGCCGTGATTACCGCATTCGGTAGTGCCGACAATGCGGTAGTTGCCTTGAAGGCTGGTGCTTTCGATTATGTATCCAAACCGGTGGCCCTGGACCAGTTGCGCAAGTTGGTCAGGTCCGCCTTGCAAACCAGTGAGGTCCAGAAAGAGCAGCAGACAGCGCCTGAAAAACGGGCAGTCCCTGCCAATTCTTTCATGATAGGTCAGTCGCAAGGCATGCAGGAGGTCAGGGCGCAGATCAGTCGCCTGGCGCGCAGCATGGCACCGGTTATCATTACTGGTGAGTCTGGCAGTGGCAAGGAGTTGGCAGCCAGGGAAATTCATACCAGTAGTGCCAGAGCAGACAAACCCTTTATTGCCGTCAACTGTGGCGCGATTCCTGAAACGCTCATGGAAGCTGAATTCTTTGGCTATAGAAAGGGCGCGTTTACTGGCGCTGCTGATGACAGGGATGGTTTTTTTCAAGCGGCCAATGGTGGCACCTTGATGCTTGACGAGGTGGCTGACTTGCCCTTAGCCATGCAAGTCAAGCTGTTACGTGCCATACAGGAAAGACGGGTTCGCAAAGTGGGGGCTACCGTAGAAGAGGCGGTGGATGTACGCATCATTAGTGCCACACACCAAAACCTGGCTATCTGTGTAGAAGAGGGGCGCTTCCGGCAAGATTTGTATTACCGCCTGAATGTCATCGAATTGCATCTGCCACCTTTGCGTGAGCGGCTGGAAGATATCGTTGAGCTATCCCGCAATATCCTGAAAAAACTCACAGGCAGTGACATTGATATGTCGGTCGAGGCTATTGATGCATTAATCAGTTATGATTTTCCTGGTAATGTCCGTGAACTGGAAAACATACTTGAGCGTGCCATTGCATTTGCCAATGATGGTTGTATAGAAGTAACCGACCTAGCCTTGCGTGGCACCAGAAAAATGCCGGAAATATTGGTTATGCCAGTAACCCCGGCAGAAATTCCCCCAGCCAGTGCCAGTATAGTGCACGAGTTGGCACATGTTGCCGAGATTGATGTATTTTCCGCACCGAGTTTGCCTTGCTCCCTGCCCGATTTTCTGGAAAACGTTGAACGCGAAATGATAAGACGTGCCTTGCATCAGACCAGGAATAACCGTACCCAGGCGGCAGAGTTGCTTGGCGTCAGTTTCCGGCAGTTGCGTTATCAAATTCAGAAATTGAAAATTCAGGAATAAATCTTTTTACTGTCATTCGTGACCAACAGCACTTGAGCGTGGCTTGGCCGTCAGGACAAGTTGCATGTCGTTTTCTTGCTCACGATTACTCATTGGTATCTACATGATCATCTTCCTGATCCTGCTAAGCAGGAAGATGCATCTCACATCGTTCATGCATGTTAGTGCCCACTCGCGTCTGTGCTCGTGCTTTTCTAGGCTTTGCGAAAGTCAACACCTAAACGCCCTTTTAATGAAAAAAATAATTCAATTATTTAAATAAAAAGCGGTTGCATATGACTAGATGGGGCACTAGAATTAGGGCAAATAAAAAATAGCGCACTAGATGTAGTGGTTTCGAAGATTTACTTGTTTTCTTGCCTTGCTTCAATTTCCCCTCTTGTTTTGCAATTGTCTGGCGAATGATGTGAACAAAATAAACCGGATATCACGAATTTTCGTCCTGTCCGGATAGCTACAGTATTGCGCGTATCCCGTTTAACCCCCTGACTGGCTGAGTTCTGTATCCATGAACTTTGCTGGCAAAAAATAACACCGCATCCGGAGGATCAATGCACTCTTCTAACGAAATATCCACTTTGTCCAAGCCAGAACTGGGCTCAGGCTTGCATGCCGCAGCCACACCTGCTGCCGCCAGCCTGAACAGTTATAGCGAATACCGCATCATTCGCCGTAATGGTTCCGTGGTTGGCTTTGAGCCATCCAAGATCGCCATCGCCATGACCAAGGCATTCCTGGCGGTGAACGGTGGACATGGTGCAGAGTCGGCCCGGATACGCGAGCTGGTTGAGCAATTGACAGCCAGCGTGGTTGCCGCCTTGCTGCGTCGCCAGCCTGCCGGTGGTACTTTCCACATAGAAGATGTGCAAGACCAGGTTGAACTGGCGCTGATGCGCTCAGGCGAACATGATGTCGCCCGTTCTTATGTCTTGTACCGTGCCAAACGAATGGAAGAGCGTCGCCGTGTCAACGATGCGCCTGGCCATGTAGAAGCCGCCGCACCACAATTACATGTGATTGTTGATGGACAGCCTCGTCCGCTGGACGTGGCAGAAGTACGCAAGATGATTGCCGCTGCCTGCCTGGGTCTCGACAAACTGGCGGATCCAGATGCGATTCTGGCCGAGACTTTGAAAAACCTGTACGACGGCGTACCGGTAGAAGAATTGTATAAATCCGCCATCCTGGCCGCCCGCGCGCTGATGGAAAAAGAACCGGCCTACAGCCAGGTCACGGCACGTTTGCTCTTACATACGGTCCGTAAAGAGGTGTTTGGCAAAGAAGTGGCGCAACAGGATGCTGCTGCAGAATATCTGGAGTATTTCCCGAAATTCATCAAGAAGGGTATCGAAGCAGATTTACTGGATGCCAAACTGGGGCAGTTTGATTTGAAGAAACTGGCGAATGCTCTGGTTGCTGACCGCGATCTGCAATTTGGTTACATCGGTTTGCAAACCTTGTATGACCGATACTTCCTGCATGTACGTGGTACCCGAATAGAAATGCCTCAGGCTTTCTATATGCGTGTAGCGATGGGCCTGTCCCTGAACGAAATCGATCGCGAAACCCGCGCAATAGAATTTTACAATCTCTTGTCCAGCTTTGACTTCATGAGCTCGACACCGACCCTGTTCAATTCCGGCACCCAGCGTTCACAACTGTCTTCTTGCTACCTGACGACAGTTGCTGATGACCTTGATGGCATCTACGAAGCCATCAAGGAAAACGCACTGCTGGCAAAATATGCAGGTGGCTTGGGCAATGACTGGACGCCAGTACGCTCGCTCGGTGCGCATATTAAAGGCACGAACGGTAAATCCCAGGGTGTTGTACCTTTCCTGAAAGTCGTCAACGATACGGCGGTGGCTGTTAACCAGGGTGGTAAACGCAAGGGTGCAGTGTGTGCCTATCTGGAAACCTGGCACATGGATATCGAAGAGTTTCTCGATCTGCGCAAGAACACAGGCGATGACCGTCGCCGTACGCATGACATGAATACCTCGAACTGGATTCCTGACCTGTTCATGAAGCGTGTCATGGAAAAAGGCGACTGGACCTTGTTCTCGCCATCCGATGTACCAGACCTGCATGACAAATTTGGTAAGGCTTTTGAAGTGGCGTATGTCGCTTATGAAGCAAAAGCCGCCAATGGTGAACTGACGCTGTCGAAAAAAATCCCTGCGCTGGACTTGTGGCGCAAGATGCTGTCCATGCTGTTTGAAACTGGTCACCCATGGATCACCTTCAAAGATCCTTGCAATATCCGCTCGCCACAACAACATGTCGGCGTAGTCCACAGTTCGAACTTGTGTACAGAAATCACTCTGAACACCAACGATAGCGAGATCGCTGTATGTAATCTGGGTTCGGTCAACATGCCTGCCCACATGAAAGACGGCAAGCTGGATCACATTAAATTACAAAAAACTGTGCGTACAGCGATGCGTATGCTGGATAACGTCATCGACATCAACTACTATGCAGTGAAGAAGGCACGCGATTCCAATTTGCGCCACCGTCCTGTCGGTATGGGTATCATGGGTTTCCAGGATTGCCTGCACATGATGCGCATCCCTTATGCATCGATGGATGCCGTACAGTTCGCTGATACTTCCATGGAAGCCGTTTGCTATTACGCATATTGGGCATCGACTGAACTGGCTGAGGAGCGTGGCCGTTACAGTTCTTATCCTGGCTCTTTGTGGGACCGTGGCATCCTGCCGCAAGACTCCCTGAAGATGCTGGCCGAAGAACGCGGCGGTTATCTGGAAGCAGATTTCTCAGAAACCATGGACTGGTACCCACTGCGTGACCGCATCAAGAAATTTGGTATGCGCAATTCCAATTGCGTGGCGATTGCGCCGACTGCAACAATTTCTAACATTATTGGTGTAGCTGCCTGTATCGAGCCGACTTACCAAAACCTGTATGTGAAGTCGAATTTATCCGGTGAATTTACCGAGATCAATGAACATCTGGTGCGCGATCTGAAAGACCGCGGCATGTGGGATGAAGTCATGATCTCTGACCTGAAATACTTTGATGGCAGCCTGGCCCGCATTGATCGCATCCCGGAAGATCTGCGTGCCCTGTATGCAACTGCATTTGAAATCAGCCCGTCCTGGCTGGTCGAGGCGGCTGCGCGTCGTCAAAAATGGATAGACCAGGCACAGTCCCTGAACATCTATATGGCAGGCGCGTCCGGCAAGAAACTGGACGAGACTTACAAGCTGGCATGGTTGCGTGGTTTGAAAACCACTTACTACCTGCGTACCATAGGTGCAACGCACACTGAAAAATCTACCAGCAAAACAGGTGCATTGAATGCGGTTGGGGTGGATGGTAGTGGTGGTGGCTATGTCGCAGCACCAGCTCAGGAAACCGATGGCCCGGCCTGTATGTTGCGTCCAGGTGATGCCGGTTTTGAAGAGTGCGAAGCTTGCCAATAAGTGTCAAGAGATTGCGGGAAGAAGCCTTGCTTCTTCCCTTGAAGAACAAGCTGTTACAAAAAGTAAGGAAATAGATAATGTTATCTTGGGATGATGAAGTCCAGCCGGCAGCTCCGGCGAGCGCGGCAACGCCAGCACCACGTCAGGTAAGCGGCATGGATTTGCAGCCACGTTTGCAAACACAGGAAGTCGCTCTCAATCCTGCGCTGGTCAATAAGCCAGTCGCAATCGCTGCTGAAAATGTGACGCGCCGTGTCAATGCTGCTGACAAGCGCATTATCAATGGCACCACCGACGTGAATCAGTTGGTCCCCTTCAAATACAAATGGGCCTGGGATAAATATCTGGCAGGTTGCGCTAATCACTGGATGCCGCAAGAGATCAATATGCAGCGTGATATTGAACTCTGGAAAGACCCAAATGGTCTGACCGAAGATGAGCGTCGACTGGTGAAACGTAATCTTGGTTTCTTTGTCACCGCTGATTCCCTGGCTGCCAACAATATCGTGCTCGGCACTTACCGCCATATCACGGCACCGGAATGCCGCCAGTATTTGTTGCGTCAGGCATTTGAAGAAGCGATTCATACTCACGCTTATCAATACATCGTTGAATCGCTGGGTCTGGATGAAGCAGAAATCTTCAACGCCTACAATGAAGTTGATTCCATTCGCGACAAGGATCAGTTCCTGATTCCTTTCATCGACGTGTTAACTGATCCTGCATTCAAGACTGGCACCACCGAGGCAGATCAGACTTTGCTCAAGTCCCTGATCGTATTTGCCTGCCTGATGGAAGGTCTGTTCTTCTATGTTGGCTTCACACAAATTCTGGCGCTTGGTCGTCAAAATAAAATGATGGGCGCGGCAGAACAATATCAATACATCTTGCGCGACGAATCGATGCATTGCAATTTCGGGATCGATTTAATCAATACAATTAAGATGGAAAATCCGCATTTGTGGACGCCAGCATTTCGTGATGAAATTAAATCGTTGTTTTTGCGTGCTGTGGAGTTGGAATATCGTTACGCAGAGGATACAATGCCGCGTGGAGTGCTCGGTTTGAATGCGCCAATGTTCAAGGGTTATTTACGCTTCATTGCAAATCGCCGCGCACAACAAATTGGTCTCGAAACGCTGTTCCCTCAGGAAGAAAATCCTTTCCCTTGGATGAGTGAAATGATAGACCTGAAAAAAGAGCGCAACTTTTTTGAGACACGTGTAATTGAGTATCAAACTGGCGGAGCCCTCAACTGGGAATAATTGCTGAACAAGCGATCGCCAAAATCCGGGTCAGGGATTTCTGATCAAGTAGTGCGAGCATGTGATTGAAGTTTTGATGTGATGTTGAATTTGGGTTTGCAAGACCCCAGATAGGAAATGCAAACACAGCAAATCATCAAATCAGGAAACGCCGCAAGCTGTCAGTGTCCCCCCGGGATTGCTCATGATTTGCACAAGATGTAAAACGCGAGAGGCCTCACCAAACTGAATGGACAGTCATAGACAACATTGTTTTGAACTGTTAGTGCCGCAATACCTGGCTACACTGGGTATTGTGGCTATTGGTCTTTGTATTTCGCAAAAGGATACCGGCGTCTGCTTTAATGCGGGCGTTTTTGGGTTTGCCGCCAGGCGAGGAGCCGGCGTGGAACCTGTTTATGATCTGTAGCGAGCGGTCGTCAGCGGGGCGAAGAGCAGCGCAAAAAGCGGAATGTACTCTAGTACATGAGCATTTTGAGCAGCGCATGAGCCCCGATCACGTCCGCGCAGTAAGATCATAAGCAGGTTCTAAAGCAAACCAGGATGGCTGAAGTGCCCCATCAATAGAGGGGATGGAGCAGTTCGGCCGGTGCAGAATTCATTAGCGCAAACAGCGATCATGTTTGTGCCGATGAATAATCCGCTTGAATGGATCGAGCGGATTTAATTTTTATCTGATTTTTTTCCATCTCAATCGAAGGAGAAACAAAATGGCAACAGCACCACAACCGTCCCCGGACGAACCAGTAGCAGCCAAGAAGCCTGCTGCAAAAAAAGCCGCAGCTAAACCAGCAGCAGCGAAAAAAGTAGCGGCCAAGCCAGCAGCAAAAGCTGCAGCTAAGCCAGCAGCTAAAGCAACTAAGGCAGCAGCTAAACCAGCGGCAGCAAAAAAAGCAGCGGCCAAGCCAGCAGCAAAAGCTGCAGCTAAACCAGCAGCTAAAGCAGCTAAAGCAGCAGCTAAACCAGCAGCAGCTAAAAAAGCAGCAGCCAAGCCAGCAGCTAAGGCAACCAAGGCAGCAGCCAAACCAGCCGTAGCTAAAAAAGCAGCAGCCAAGCCAGCAGCGAAAGCAACCAAGGCAGCTGCTAAACCAGCAGCCAAGGCAGCTAAACCAGTAGCTAAAAAAGCAGCCGCTAAGCCAGCAGCGAAAGCAACCAAGGCAGCAGCTAAGCCAGCAGCTAAAGCAGCCAAGGCAGCTAAACCAGTAGCTAAAAAAGCAGCAGCTAAGCCAGCAGCGAAAGCAACCAAGGCAGCTGCTAAGCCAGCAGCGAAAGCTACTAAGGCAGCAGCCAAACCAGCAGCAGCTAAAAAAGCAGCCGCTAAGCCAGTAGCGAAAAAAGCAGCAGCTAAAGCAGTAGCCAAGCCAGCGGCTAAAGCAACTAAGGCAGCAGCTAAACCAGCAGCTAAACCAGCAGCAAAAGCTGCCGCCAAGCCTGCTAAAGCAGCTAAGCCAGCAGCAGTTAAAGCGGCAAAACCAGCAGCGAAGCCAGCTGCCAAACCTGCAGCAGCCAAAGCCGCTAAGCCAGCAGCAGCAAAGCCAGCAGCAAAAAAAGCCGCGGCTAAGCCAGCCGCAAAAAAGGCCGCTCCAGCAAAACCAGCGACACCTGATGCAAAAACCGTTGTTAGTCCAAATGCAGCATGGCCTTTCCCAACTGGTAATCGCCCAGCGTAATCCTTGATATGCTTGGTGGCCTGGTTTTATTCAGGCACAATACCCACTGTTTGATTCGTCATGCAGTGGGTTTTTTTTAAGGGTGTGTCGTGTTACTTAATAATTTAATTTATGTTATCAAAGCTGTCACGGGAATATTTGCTGGCTTTCTGTTGCTACGTTTCTGGATGCAGGCGCAGCGAATTCGGCCTCCTGCAGCGCTGGCGCAAGCAATTTTCAAATTGACAGATTGGCTGGTGCATCCTATCCGGCGCATCATTCCCGGTTTTGCCGGTTACGATTGGGCGACTCTGCTCGCTGCCATACTGGTTGCCTTGGTTGCAGCAGGCTTTATCGTCTGGATGATTTCCCCCGTATTCTTGATCGAACAGGTTTTCATAATTGCCGGCATCACGTTGGCGCAATGGGTAATTTATGAGATTATGGCCTTGCTGTTGCTGGAGGTATTGTTTAGCTGGGTAAACCCCAGTGCGCCTTTCGCTCCTTTTGTCCGGGCTTTGAACGAGCCTTTCCTGAAACCAGTGAGGAAGCTGATCCCTGCCATCGGTGGCCTGGATTTTTCTCCCATGATTATTTTGATATTGTTGCAGGTGTTGATTAATTCTATCGGGTAAGTTCCAAAGCTTTACTCAGCACAGGGTATGCTGGCAGTTGATTGCCGTATCACCAGTTGTGACTTCAACATTTCTCGCCTTAATGGCGCTTCCGGGTCAACAATGCGGTTGACCAGTATTTGTGCCGTGAGGTTGCCTATGGCTTGCTTGGGCTGCGCTATTGTCGTCAATGGTGGGGTGCTGAACGAGGCCAGGGCAATATCATCGTAACCGATGACAGACAAGGCTTCCGGTATCTTGATGCCGGCTTCATTGGCTGCCCTGATGCCGCCTATCGCCATCAAATCATTGCTGGCAAAAATAGCTGTGGGCCGCTGTGGCAGCGCTAGCAATTGCTGGAAGGCGTTAAAACCGCCCTGACTGGTAAAGTCAGCATGCAGCAGATATGCGCTGTTGAATTCAAGTCCGGCTTCTTGCAAGGCACGGCGATAGCCGGTGACGCGATCACCGCTGGGTAGCAGTATGTCGGGTCCGGCAACGCAGGCAATGCGCTTGTGACCCAGTCCTATCAAGTAGCGGGTCGCTTCGTAGCCACCCTGTTCATGGTCAGCTTCGATAAAGTCGGCCACTACACCCGACACTTCACGATCCACCAGCACCTTGGGTATGCCTTCGTCAGCCAGCAATTGCGTCAGTTCTTCATCTGATCCCGACGATACCAGGATCAGTCCATCAATACGTTTCTCCATCAGCACCCGGATATAAGCTGCTTGCTTTTTCGGATCATCATAGGAATTGCACAGAATGATGTTATAGCCCAGCTTAAATGAAGCGTCTTCTATGCCCTGTATGATTTCTGCAAAATAGGGATTGGAGTTATTCGGTATCATCATGCCCAGGGTGTGGGTGCGATCGTTTTTGAGGCTGCGGGCAACAGCGCTTGGGATGTAGCGCAATTCCTGGATCACGGCCAGCACACGTTCACGTGCATCTTCACTGACGACACGGGTATTATTGATGACGTGAGAAACCGTGGTTGTTGAAACCCTGGCTTTCTCTGCGACTTGCTTCATTGTTGCCATAAGATTCCTGCCTTTCTGTGCCAAGATTATGACGCAGGATGAGGTTCATGGCGCATATTTTCTGCAATAACTATGTACTAATCATATAGAGAGATTTCTGATGAACGATCTTGTCATTCGCAATGCCAGTTTGCCAGATGGTCGCAAGGGTATCGATATCGCTATCCAGGATGGCCGCATAGTCGCGCTTGATATGGCTTTGCCCGTCAGCGCGGCAGAAGAAATCCATGCCAATGGCAACCTGGTGACGCCACCATTTGTTGATGCCCATTTCCACATGGATGCCGTGCTCAGTTACGGTTTGCCACGTGTTAACCAGTCTGGCACTTTATTGGAAGGCATAGCCTTGTGGGGGGAGCTTAAGCCTATGCTGACGCAAGAAGCGCTGGTCGAGCGGGCCATGCGTTATTGCGACTGGGCAGTGGGGCGGGGTTTGCTGGCGGTGCGTTCGCATGTGGACATTTGCGACGACCGTTTGCTGGCCGTAGAAGCCTTGCTGGAAGTAAAACGCCGGGTTGCACCTTATCTGGATTTGCAACTGGTGGCCTTTCCGCAAGATGGTATCTTACGTAGCACTACGGCCATGGATAATCTCAAGCGTTCCATCGCCATGGGGGTGGATGTGGTCGGCGGCATACCGCATTTTGAACGCACTATGGCCGACGGTGCCGAATCGGTACGCCTGCTATGCGAGTTCGCTGCTGAAAAAGGTTTGCGGGTCGACATGCATTGCGATGAATCGGATGACCCCTTGTCACGCCATATAGAAACCCTGGCTTATCACACGCATAGGCTGGGCATGCAGGGGCGGGTAGCTGGTTCGCACCTGACCTCCATGCATTCCATGGATAATTACTATGTCAGTAAATTACTGCCTCTGATACGTGAAGCCGGTGTGGCAGCCATTGCCAATCCCCTGATTAATATCACCCTGCAAGGCCGTCACGACACTTACCCCAAACGCCGTGGCATGACGCGCGTGCCTGAGATGCTGGCCGCTGGCATAGAAGTCGCCTTCGGCCATGACTGCGTGATGGATCCCTGGTATAGCCTGGGTTCTGGCGACATGCTGGAAGTCGCGCAAATGGGTTTGCATGTGGCGCAGATGACCGGTCAGGATGCCATGCGTCAGTGTTTCCAGGCAGTGACTGCTGCACCGGCGCGTATACTGGGCCTGGAAGGATATGGTTTGGAAGTCGGCTGCAATGCTGATCTGGTGATACTCGACGCCAGCGACCCGGTGGAAGCAATACGTTTGCGCGCCACCCGCACCCACGTGCTGCGCCGCGGCAAAGTCATCAGCCAGACGCCGGTGCCGCATGCGAATTTGAATTTGCCAGGCAGGCCAGGGCAGGTGGATTTTAGATCGAAAAACTGAAGCTGCTAATATATAAGAGAGCTTGATTCTCAAGCTCTCTTATAGTCTCTGATAGTCAGGGGATCAGAGTTGTGCGAAAGCTTTTTCAGCCGCAGCAATCGTATCAGCAATGATGGCATCATCATGTTGCGCAGAAACGAAGCCTGCTTCAAAAGCAGATGGTGCCAGGTAAACGCCCTGGTCCAGCATCAGGTGGAAGAAGCGGTTGAATCTTTCCTTGTCGCTGGCCATCATGGCGGCATAAGAACCTGGTATTTCATTGGCAAAATACAGACCAAACATGCCACCGACGGCATCCGCGCAAAAGCTGACGTTGGCAGCTTTTGCAGCAGCAGTCAGTCCATCCACCAGCTTGCGGGTTTGCGCTGTCAGGTTTTCATAGAAGCCTGCCTGCTGGATAATTTTCAGGGTAGTCATGCCCGCTGCCACGGCAACCGGATTGCCCGACAAAGTGCCAGCCTGGTAGACGCCGCCCAAAGGTGCCATGTGCCCCATCAACTCAGCGCGGCCACCAAAGGCGGCTACCGGCAAACCACCACCGATGACCTTGCCAAGACAAGTCAGGTCAGCCTGCACACCATACAATGCCTGCGCACCATGCAGGCCCACGCGGAAGCCGCACATCACTTCATCAAAAATCAAAACGCTGCCATGTGCAGTACACAGCTTGCGCATGGTATTGATGAATTCTTGCGTGGCGCGTATCAGGTTCATATTGCCAGCGACTGGTTCAACGATCACGCAGGCGATCTGGTCACCGATGGACTTGAAGACTTCTTCCAACTGTTCGCAATTATTATAGTCAAGCACCAGGGTGTGTTTGCTGAAGTCTTCCGGCACGCCGGCAGAAGTTGGGTTGCCAAATGTGAGCAAGCCACTGCCAGCCTTGACCAGTAAAGAATCTGCGTGGCCGTGATAGCAACCTTCAAACTTGATGATCTTGTCGCGTTTGGTGGCGCCACGCGCCAGGCGCAGGGCGCTCATGGTGGCTTCTGTTCCACTGGACACCAGGCGTACCTGTTCTATGCTGGGCACGAGTTTGCAGATTTCTTCTGCCATCTCGATCTCACCCTCCGTTGGTGCGCCAAAACTGAGGCCGCGAGCGGCTGCTTCCTGTACAGCGCTGATGACTTCAGGGTGCGCGTGGCCGACGATGGCGGGACCCCAGGAGCCTATGTAATCGATATAGCGCTTGTCTTCTGCATCCCAGAAATAAGGACCGGCAGCGCGCGTGATGAAGCGCGGCGTGCCACCGACGGAGCGGAAGGCGCGCACAGGAGAGTTCACACCACCAGGCGTGGTCTTTTGGGCACGGGCAAACAGGATGTCGTTTTTATCGGTCATAATGGAGCTTAAGTAAGTGATGATGCGAATGCGGTGTGGATAGGTGGCTACAGTGTGGTCTGTTCGGTTTCTCTGGCCCAGAAATAACGGTCTGGTATTAATCTGCCCATGCCCAGCCTTTGTGAATGGCTCAAGGCGGCATGGGTAAATTCCTGGGCTTCAAGCACGGCTTCGGGGATTTCCAGGCCGTTAGCCAGCAGAGCGGCAATCGCGGCAGACAAAGTAGAGCCAGCCCCGGCATGCGAGCCAGGCAAGCGCTGCCAGGCATCACGCCGGACGGCTCCAGACTCATTATATAAAGTGTTAACTACTTCACCGGTTTCACCCGCTGTGCCTGTGACTAATATATACTCGCAGCCGGATTCGATGAGTGTCATGACATCGTCAGCCAGATCTTCTGTTTGAACATTAGCGTCGGCACGGGTTTCAGTTTCTGTGTCGCTACTGTCTTTCCAGGTTTCTGCCAGGCGTGACAGTTCTACCGCAGAGATCATCAGCAGGTTGGCCTGGGGTATCAGTAATTCACGAATTGCCAGTACCAGATCCTCAGCCTCCGGCCCCTGCTCTGCCAGGGCGGCGTTGAAGGGATCCAGTACCAGTGGCAATTCGGGATAGTCTGAGACAATTTCTGCGATGACGGTGACATTTTCGACGCTGCCGACCTGACCGATCTTAAAGGCCAGTACTTGCATGTCTTCCAGCACGGTGCGTGCCTGTTCATCGACTAAATCGCCATCAAGTGGATGTAAATCATCGATTTGCGACGTATCACCAGTTAAAATGGCAGTCATGACAGGCAGGCCGTAACAGCCCATGGCCGCAAACGATGCCAGATCGGCATGAATGCCAGTGGCAGCAACAGGATCTGATGCGCCAAAGCTAAGTATTAGTGGAGAAATTTGGTTTTGCACGTTGGGTAGATTAATATAGCTGACTTCGTGAGGACTTAAATTACTCGCGCAATTGCCATTAGTAACACATTGCAAACAGAATATTTGCAGCAGTTTCAATATTTTACTTGATTGAAGGGTTTTAGTCGTGACTGATACGGTAACGGATAAGGTAGTTTTCAAGGCGTGGATGTGCTTGATTTGCGGATGGGTATATGATGAAGAGCAAGGTTCACCCGAAGACGGCATTCCAGCCGGTACCAAATGGGAAGATGTCCCCATGAACTGGACCTGCCCCGAGTGCGGCGCACGTAAAGAAGACTTCGAAATGGTGGCAATCTGATCGATTTGTCGATTTTGATGTTGCTTAATATGTTTATTCAAGGAAAAAAAGCGCAAATGTGCGTTTTTTTGTTACAGTGATATGTAACCTTAATACTGCCGGGAAGAGATGATTTTATGTCAACGTTGACAGGCAACGAGAACTTGAAAATCATGGTGATTGACGATAGCAGCACCATACGCCGTTCGGCCGAGATTTTTCTTGGGCAGGCCGGATACAAGATAGTATTGGCAGAAGATGGCTTTGATGCGCTTGCCAAGATTAACGATTCTCATCCAGACCTGATTTTTTGCGATATCCTCATGCCTAGACTGGATGGATATCAGACTTGCGCTCTGATTAAGAAAAGCGCGAAATTCCGGGACACACCGGTAATCATGTTGTCTTCTAAGGACGGTTTATTTGACCGCGCCCGTGGTGCCATGGTCGGCTCTGATGAGTATCTGACCAAGCCTTTTACAAAGGATAGTCTGCTGAAAACGGTAAGAAATTACACTTCGGCGACCTAGATTTATATAGTTAAGTTAGTTAATGTGAGGTAAAACAAGATGGCCATTCAAAAAATTCTGGTAGTAGACGATTCTCCAACAGAACGCTATTTCCTGACCGATGTATTGGTGAAAAATGGTTTTTCAGTATCAACAGCTGAAAACGGCGAAGAAGCCCTGAGCAAAATCAAGGCAGACAAACCACAATTGATATTGATGGACGTGGTCATGCCTGGGCAAAATGGTTTCCAGATTACCCGTGCGATCGCCAAAGACCCTGACACACAAGACGTGCCGGTAATTATCTGCACCAGTAAAAATCAGGAAACTGACCGTATCTGGGGTTTGCGTCAGGGTGCCCGCGATTATCTGGTGAAGCCTATTGACCCGGCAGAATTGCTGGCGAAAATTTCTGCTCTCGGTTAATCCGGCTAGACAAGTTTTAATTCTTGCATCAATAATAAGATATCTTCGGATTGCCTCATGAATCAGACTGTGCGTGAAACTGCTGCAGCAAATCTGGAAGTTGTCAAACCCGAAAAGGGTGTGCGTCGTACCCGGCTGCGTGAATTTCAGGCGCAGCTGGTAGAGCGCATGCAAGCTGCCCAGCGTGGTGGCTATACGAAACTTAGCCAGTTGGGCATTATGATAGGACAGGGGCGTTATCTCCTGGATTTGCGTGAATCAGGAGAAATCGTCACTGCCGGTACCCTGACCAGGGTGCCCTTGACGCGCGACTGGTACATAGGTCTGTCCAATATTCGCGGTAATTTGACTGGTGTCATTGATTTGCCACGTTTTCAGGGCATGGATATCACCAAACAAGATACACAATGCCGCATTGTTGCATTTGCACCTGGCATGGCGTTCAACAGTGGCTTGCTGGTATCCCAGGTTCTGGGTTTGCGTACGGTTTCAGAAATGGAAGAAATCCCCTTTGACGACAATCAGCTTGAAAGCAAGGCCTGGTTGAAGAAAAAGTATAGGGATAAAGATGGCAACATCTGGTTTGAACTTAGTCTGGCCACGCTGGTGCAGGACCAGGATTTTTTGCAAATAGGTATTTAAGTCAGTATGTGCATACAAGCAGAACTGACAGCTTTTCAATCGTTTAGGAGACTTAGTAATGGCATTTAATCTACCGTTCTTGTCCAAAGATAAAGAAGATCCGGAAATTGACGGAGCAGAAGTTGCGGCAAGGTCGTTCGGGAATGCTGATTCGATTGAAATTGAAGAAGCAAACAATGTAAAAATGGTGACTCCTGCAACGCAGGCAGCCGTCAACCCGCCTGCTGCAGCTGAAACTGCCGTGCCCAAGGTTGAGTCTTATGGTGATGCCACCTTCATTGGTGATGCGCTGGAGAAGGGGACTGGCATACGCCTGCCCATCATTGGCGGCATGTCGGTTCGTCGTCAGACCAACTTCTTGCTCGGCACCATGGCATTTTTCCTGCTGCTGGGCGGTGCTTCCGTTTATCTGAATTCTGAGCATTCGACACTCTTGTCTACCCAGGCGCAGATCGCTGGTGAGGCGCTGATGCACTCGCAGCGTATTGGTAAAGCGGCTCCGAATGCGATTCAGGGTAACGTCGAGGCGTTTAAACAGCTCAAGGACAGCCGTTCAGAAATGAACAATGACTTGAATATTCTGTTGAACGGCGGTAATTATCAAGGCCGTTCGGTCAAGCGTGCAGACTCTGTACTGGAACCAGCAGTCAAGGAAGCGCAAAAAGCTTGGGGTAACTCAAACAAGGCCGCTGAAACGATTTTGAACCGTCAGAAAGAATTGACAGGTTTCGGTCAGACCCTGCAAAAAATGAATGCCCTGTCTCCGGTTTTGCTGGAATTGACAGAACAAATCTCTACCCTGAAAGTACAGGGCGGTGGATCTGCTCGTGAAATTAATGCCGCTGGTCAGCTGGTCATGTTGACCCAGCGTCTGGGTCGTAGTGCGAATGAATTTCTGACTTCCGAGGGTGTTAATCCAGAAACGGCATTCTTGCTGGGTAAGGACACCAATACTTTCCGTGATCTGGTTGACGGCTTCCTCAATGGTAGTGATGTATTGCGCCTGGCTGCCTCGAAAGATGCGGACACCCGCGACAAGCTGGCCGAGTTGCAAAAAACCTTTGCTGAATATCAGGTTTGGGTATCCAGCATTCTGGGTAATCTGCAAAACTTTATCGCTGCAAAACAATCTGAACAATTGGTGTTTAACGAGAACGAAGATCTCAAAACAAAATTGTCCAAATTGCAGAAAACCTATACTGCTGAACAGGATGGTACCAGTATCTACTTCATGTTGATGCTGGGCTCTGCCTTCTTCGCTTTGCTTGCTGCGGTTGGTATCGGTTTCGTTCAGTTGCAGGAAAGCCGTAACCGCGCCAGGGAAGCGAATGATCGTCGTCTTGAAGCTGCGGCACAAATGATGCAAGCGCAGAAACAGGAAGAAGAAGCGAAAGCCGCGAACGACCAGAATCAGGCCGCGATTTTGCGCCTGATGAATGAATTGCAAGAGGTTGCGGATGGTGACTTGACAGTACAGGCAACGGTTTCTGAAGATATCACGGGCGCGATTGCCGACTCGGTTAACTATACGGTGGAAGAGTTGCGGGGTCTGGTAGGTCGTGTTACGGCAACTGCAGAACAAGTTACCTCAGCGTCTACACAAGCACAAAATATTTCCAGCGACTTGTTGACTGCGTCTGAACAACAGTCACGCGAGATTTCTGATGCTGGTCAGGTGGTTCTGACGATGGCGGCTGAAATTACTGACGTTTCCCGTTCTGCGAATGAATCAGCCGAGGTTGCGCGTCAGTCGGTTGCTGCGGCGGAGCAAGGTGCCCATGCGGTGGAAAACGCCATCAAGGGTATGAACGAGATTCGCGAACAAATCCAGGAAACCTCCAAACGTATTAAACGTCTGGGTGAGTCTTCACAAGAGATTGGTGAGATCACTGAACTGATTTCTGATATTACCGAACAAACCAACGTACTGGCGCTGAATGCGGCGATTCAGGCGGCGTCTGCGGGTGAAGCCGGTCGAGGCTTCTCGGTGGTTGCGGAAGAGGTTCAGCGTTTGGCGGAACGTTCCGCTGAAGCGACCAAGCAGATTGGTGCGCTGGTTCGTACGATTCAAACGGATACCCATGACGCGGTTGCCGCGATGGAAAAATCCACTCAGGGTGTGGTTGAGGGAGCAAAACTGTCAGATGCGGCCGGTACGGCGCTGTCTGAAATCCGTAGCGTTTCCAACCGTCTGGCGGAACTGATTCAAGGTATCTCGCTGGCGACGGAACAACAAGCTACCTCAGCCAACGGCGTTGCACAAAATATCCAGCACATTTTGACCATCACCGAACAAACGCAGCATGGTACGCAGCAAACTGCGGTTTCCATTAAAGAATTGTCCATGCTTGCGGAAGAACTCAAGAACTCTGTGTCACGGTTCCGGGTTGCTGCCTGATTTTCACGCCCCGGTTGTGAGAGTGGACTGTAACAGTGAAAAGCGAAGTGCCTGCCATGTGCGAGCCGACCAGGGCGACCTTGCAAATACTCGCGATAGCGTCGCTATCGCTGTGTATAGTTGGAAGCCTGGTTTTGCCCTGGTTTGCCGGGCACATGCCCTTCACGTGCGCCTTCACTGTTACTGCCCACTAGCTGCAACCCTATCATATTTGCACGGTAATGGACTGCGGTCCATTACCCTTGAGTTTGCGGAGTACGCATGACATCCGATTTTTCAAAATCGCCAGATCTTCCACAGGAGCAGTTCGACATCGGGCCGCTATCCTGGGTGATGGGAGAAGTGCGGGAAGCAATCACGAACGCCGGCAAAATGCTGACCGACGCACTTGCCCAAGACACTGAAACCCGCCCCACCACTTTACTACATGCAAAAAGCTATCTGCATCAAGCCCATGGTGCCTTGCAGATTGTTGATATCGATGGCGTATCCATCGTTACAGAAACCATAGAAGAATTGCTTGAGCGCTTGCAAAGCGGGCAGCTTGAGATGACACAAGCCAATGTAGAAGTCATCGTCGATGCCTTCCATGCTGTCTTGCGTTATCTGGAAGACTTACTCTCAGGAGCGCCGCACCAGCCAGTGCGTCTGTTCCCGTACTACCGCGCTTTGCTGGAATTAAAGGGTGCCGAGCGTATCCATCCAGCCGATTTGTTTTTCCCCTCTTTATCAGCCAAAGAGCAGATACCTGAACTGGCTGTCAGCAGCAAGGCTGTGGCTGTCAGTTACACAGGCTTGCGTCAGCGTTTTGAAAAACTTTTGCTGACCGTCCTGACCAGCAAGGACAAGGATCAGCAAAAACTGGCTACCCAGTCCATGCATGATTTGATCGCTGAAATCGAAAACGGTCAAACCAATTCCCAGGCCAAGGCTTTCTGGGTTGTGATGCGTGCATTTGTTGAGGCGGTTGGCCATGGTGCCATCGACAACCAGCAATATGTGAAACAAATTTTTGGCCGCATCAATCTGCAAATCCGTCGTCTGGTAGAAGGTGTCAGCACCATTCCTGAACGCCTCTTGCGCGATGCCCTGTTTTTCCTGGCCCAGGTTGAATCACCATCCCCATTTGTCACGCGGGTACGCAAGGCTTATCAGCTTGATGACAAAGTGCCCGTTGATTACGACAAAAAGAATTATGGCCAGATTACAGCTGGTGCGCTGACAGCTGCGAAGGAGCAATTGTCTGCAGTGAAAAATTTTTGGGGCAGAATCGCCAATGGCGAAACTGGCCTGGCAGAAAAGTTTTCGCAAAAAATGACCGACCTGGCCGATACTGGCGCAGGTTTGAATGCGCCAGCATTGGCAAAACTCTTGCGCGAATTGAATGGGATTGCGCGCCATGTCGCTCATTCCCCTGATGGCAGTAAGCTGGGCATAGAACTGGCGACCAGCCTGTTGTTTGTCGAGCATGCGCTTGATCATGTAACACGTTTGCCGGCCAATTTTGCAGACCGGGCAGAAGAGATTACTACGCGTTTGTTGTCTGTGGTTTCCGGTGAAACTCCGCAAACACAGGCGAGTTGGATGGGTGAGATTTCCCGCGAAGCGCAACAACGTCAGACTATGGGCGTTCTGGTAGGCGAGATGCAGTCCAGTCTGCGCCATATAGAAAAAGTGCTGGATGAATATTTCCGCAATCCGGCCGATAAAGAAACCCTGAAACCTATCGATGGCAATCTGCACCAGATCGGCGGCGCACTAGCCATGTTGGATCAGGATGATGCCCTGCTGGCAGTTGATCATACGCGTCAGATGATTAGCAAATTCTCGGCAGAAGATGCAGCAGACCCGGTGGCTCAGGCTGCAGCGCATGAAAATGTCGCGCAAAACATCGGTGCCTTGTCTTTCTTTATCGAGACTTTGCAATCCCAGCCTGAGACGGCAAAAAAGAAATTTAATTTTGATCAGGAAGCGGGCTTGTTCCGTTCCAACTTGCTGGAAGCACAGGCGAGCAAGGAATTATTGCCTAGCGCCGACATACTTTTGCCTGGTGAAGAGGCACATGGCCAGGAGACCAAGGTCGCAGTCTTGAAAACTGCCGAGCAGGAACTGGCGCAGCAGCAGCAGGAGTCTGCCCGTCTGGCCGCCTCTCTGGCAGAAACACCACATGATGCAGGCTTGCAGGCGCAACTGAAGAGTTCGCTGGAGTCCGAACGTTCAGTGGCTATACTGCTGGATGACACTGCCGCATCAGATCGCGCCAAATCTGCCATTGATATGCTAGGCAAAACCGATCAGTCAGGAACTTCAGAAGCTTTGCAGGATATCGTTACTGCAGCAGCCGAACCTGTTGTAGCAACTGCGCAGGCTCAGGATATTCCTGTTGGTGATGATGCCATTGATGCAGAATTGCTGGAAATATTCCTCATGGAAGCTGACGAAGTGCTGGCTTATGTCCAGACTACTTTGCCACTGTCCAGAAAAGATACCAATAACCAGGAATACCTGACCAGCTTGCGTCGGTCCTTCCATACCCTTAAAGGTAGTGGTCGCATGGTTGGCCTGATGGTATTTGGCGAAGCTGCCTGGAGCATAGAGCAAGTCATGAACCTGTGGCTGTCTGACTCTCGTAGCGGTGATGAAAACCTGTATGCCCTGCTGGACCGTACTGCCCGCGAGATGGTTGAGTGGGTAGAGGAATTAAAACTAAGCGGCGTCTCGCCACGCACTGGCAAAGCGATTATCGCTGCCGCAGAACGTGTCAAATCAGGTCTCGATTATCAGGATATTCCAGAAGTTGTTGAAGTCGCTGAGCTTGCAATAGCGTCCACAACACCAGAACCAGAAGTGCTGACTGAACCAGTTGCAGAAGAAAATTACGCAGCAGCATTGCCTGAAGAAGTTGAAATTGAAGCACTGGCTATTCCTGAGATTGAAGTGGCTGCGCCAACAATTGAGCATGCCCCGGTCGAACTGGAAGCGTTTGAATTTACGCCAGTTGAACTTGTGCCTGAGCCCGAAACGGCATCTGCAGTACCGGCAGTGAGTGAGACGATTACCTCTTCGGCTGAAGAGACTGCGGATGCATTGCCTGAATTGACGCTGGATACACCTGTCAAGATTGAAGAAATCTCCCTGCCTGTTGAGCGCGCGCTTGAAGTGGCCGTCGCATTGGAAGATATGCCAGCTCAGGAAGCTGAAGGCCTGGTGGCAGATTTGCCGTTTGAATTGACGCTGGATGAAACGGCAGTGGTAGAAACTGTGGCTGCAGACCTGCCAGAAGCTGCTTTACCTGTCGCGGAACTTGCAGAAGAACTTGCTCACATCGATTTACCAACAGAAACCGCCGACCTGCTTGCTGCAAGCGTCGAGTCTGTAGACGAAGTACCTGAAGTAGTCTTGCCGCTGGAGATTGCTGCCAACGAAGAAATTGCTAAAGTGCACGAAGTTGCAGAGTCAGCAACTGCAAAAATTATCGATTTCCCTGATTTGTCTGCACCATCGCCTAGCGTGGATGACAATATCAAGCGCATTGGTGATATAGAAATCAGTCTGCCTCTGTACTCCATTTACATGGCAGAAACGGATGAGATCGTCCGTTTCCTAGTGCAAGATTTTGCAGAATGGAGACACGAACCAGATCGCCATGTTTCCACGCATGCCATCCACGCCAGCCATTCATTGGCGGGAAGTTCAGCGACAGTCGGCCTAAAGCCGCTGCAAGAACTTGCGCACAGTCTGGAATTCGTCTTGCAGAGACTGGAACGTCATCCAGTAAGTTTGCTGGAATCTGAGTACGATGTGCTCGACCGTTCGCTCGATTCGGCCAAGCGCATGCTGCAAAAATTTGCCTTGTCAGAAATGGCAGCGCCGGCACCAGAAGAAATCCGCCAGCTCGAACACTTGTTGCAAGTCGTCATCGAGCGTTCCAATGCAGGGGCTGATGAAGAATTCATTACTTCAACCAACGAGAAACTCGACCTGGTCGCCTTGTCTGAGGATTTGCCTCATGTCGATGCACTGGTAGAAGAAACACTGACTGCAGATTTGTCACTCGGTTTGCCAGCTATCGAAGACAACGAACCTGAGGTCGCGTTACCAATCGAAGACTTGCCAGTACTTGCTGAAGCTGTGCCTGAACCAGATTTCAATCTCGAACATGCAGAAATGCTGGAAGCCCTGCCTGTCGTTGAAGAGGAACTGGTCGCTGATTTGCCAGCAGAGACAGTCAGCGCAGAAATCTTGCCTGAACTTGACGCACTGGCGACGATACACGCAGAAGCTTTACCAGAACCAGACGCGCCAGTTGAAACCATTGTTGATCGCATGAGTACCATCATGACGGACGCAATGGATGATATCCACGATGTCCTGCCATTGGATGTAAGTGCTTTAGAACCTGTGGCATTGCCTGAGTTGGAAGCTGAGTCTGTAGTTGAGTCTGCGCCAGTCATTGAACCCGTATCCGTGACAGAACCTGTGGCACTGGAAGCTGTTCAGCCTGAGCCAGAAGCCGAACCAGAAGTCGTTACTGCGGAAGCACAGCCAGCCGCAGCCGAATATGTGGCTCCAACAAGTGATGGCACCGTACAGATCCGTGATGATCTGGATATGGACTTGTTACCTGTCTTCATAGAAGAAGGTAATGACTTGCTACCTATGGTTGGCCAATTGCTGCGTACCTGGCAAGAAAAGCCGGACGACATGGCAGCACCGCAAGCCATCGCCCGTATCATGCATACCATCAAGGGAAGTGCCCGTATGGCGGGTGCCATGGGCCTGGGTCAGCACATCCATGACATGGAATCACGCATCGAAACCTTGATGCATGGCGGTAGCGCAGTGCGCGCTTCCCTGCTGGATGATTTGCTGGCACGTCACGATCACAGCATGCACATGTTTGACCGCTTGCTGCATCCGGAAGCGTATGCAGCACCTGTACAGGCGGATGCCCCACTGACTACAGCGCAAGAGCTGGATCAGTTCCAGGAGCAAATGGCCGCCAGCAATACCGATGCGCCAGTCGTTATCAATGAATTGGTGAATCTGACGCCTGTTGTGCCTGTGATGACACGTGCAACACCGTCGACAGCTGTGGCTGCGCCGGTAAATACGCCGGTGGGTGCAAATACTCCAGTTCCACTGGTGCGTGTACGTGCCGATATTCTTGACCGTCTGGTTAACCAGGCTGGTGAAGTTTCCATCTCGCGTTCACGTCTGGAAAATGAAGTCAGCACCTTGCGCTCATCTCTCAGTGAATTGACTGAGAACGTCAACCGTCTGCGCGATCAGTTGCGTGAAGTCGAGATTCAGGCAGAAACGCAGATCACCTCACGCATGGCGCATTCTGGTGACCGTGAATTTGATCCGCTGGAATTTGACCGCTTTACCCGCTTGCAAGAATTGACGCGCATGATGGCCGAAAGTGTCAGCGACGTGGCCACCGTACAAACCAACTTGACCCGTACTATCGATGGTGCATCGAATGACTTGCTGGTACAAGCACGTTTGACACGTGACTTGCAACAGGATTTGATGCGCGTGCGTATGATTCCTTTCGCCAGCATTTCCGAGCGTCTGTATCGCGTGACTCGTCAGACTTCCAAAGAAGTCGATAAGCGCGTCAACCTGGATATACGCGGTGCAACGGTAGAGATGGATAGGGGCGTTTTGGAAAAAATGGCCGGTCCATTCGAACACTTGCTGCGTAACGCGATTGTTCACGGTATTGAGAGCCGTGAAAACAGGCGTAATCAAGGTAAAGAAGAAACTGGTGAATTGCTGATTGAAATCCGACAGGAAGGTAATGAAGTTGTGATCCGCTTCAGCGATGATGGCCAGGGCCTGAACCTGACCCGCATCCGCGAAAAAGCGCTGTCTGTTGGCTTGATTACCAATGAAGACACGCCTGGTGATGTGGAAACAGCCAACATGATTTTCGAACCTGGCTTCTCGACAGCCACTGAAATTACCGAACTCGCCGGTCGCGGCGTCGGTATGGACGTGGTTCGCTCTGAAGCAGCATCGCTGGGTGGCCGTGTTGAAGTCATCAGCAATGAAGGTAAGGGCGCTGAATTTACCATCCGCCTGCCTTTGACGCTGGCTGTCACGCAGGTCGTATTGCTGAGCTCTGGTGGCCGTACTTTTGCCGTACCTTCCGTTCTGGTCGAGCAAGTGCAGCAACTGAAATCGAATGCCCTGGCAAATGCCTACAACGATGGCGCAGTCATGTGGCAAGGTCAGCGTGTGACTTTGTACTATCTGTCCTCCATGCTGGGTCAGGACGATGCCACTCCGATGACACAGCAATACAGCCCGCTCCTGATCATGAAGAGCGGTGGCGAGCGTGTCGCGATTCACGTCGATGACGTTCTGGGTAACCGCGAGGTGGTTGTTAAAAACATCGGCCCGCAACTGGCACGTATGACAGGTATAGCTGGCGCGACCGTACTCGGTTCCGGTGAAATCGTTCTGATTCTGAATCCGGTACCGCTGGCACAACGCATGGAGCATGAACATGCGCGCCTGCAACAACTGGGTACAGAGGCAATTCCTGATATGGGTGCCGTCGCCAACCTGCAAAGTGCGACAGAGGTGGCTGAAGTGAAAACCCAGCCTGTGCAAGGGCTGCGTACCCAGCATACTGTCATGGTGGTGGATGATTCTCTGACCGTGCGTCGCGTAACCCAGCGTTTGCTGACACGCGAAGGCTTCCAGGTCATTCTGGCAAAAGACGGTATTGATGCGCTGGAACAATTGCAGTCAGTGACACCGGACGTGATGCTGGTTGATATTGAAATGCCACGCATGGATGGTTTCGATCTGACGCGTAACGTACGCAGTGATTCACGTACCAGTCATATCCCTATCATCATGATCACTTCGCGTACTGCGGATAAGCATAGGAACTATGCGAAAGAACTCGGTGTCAATGAGTACTTCGGTAAGCCTTATCGCGAAGATGATCTGTTGGGGGCGATTATGGGGTTTGTGGGTAAGGATGCGGCGGTGATAGTGTAAGTAGGCTGTAGATTTTAGTTAGTCAAAAAAGCAGAGAGTGATCTCTGCTTTTTTTGTTTTTGTGCACTAGTATTTTATACGGCTTGTAACCCCTGGTGATTGAATTGCCGTGAGCTAAAAGTCGTCATTCCAGCGTGCTTTTGGCTGGAATCCACCGGGCTGGCGCTCCAGTGGCGTTTGCAGCATGCCGTACTGTGCTATACAGGCCTACATTTTCAATGCCAACATTTGGTGAATTACAATCGCAGGCCGGTGGTAGACCGGCGGCTACTTACCTTTTTGCTTCGCCAAAAAGGTAAGCCAAAAAGGCGACCCAGGCGTAGCCGCCCCTTCGGGGTTCCCATTTGTGCAGTACAAAAAATGGGAAGATCCGAAACTCGCTCCGCTCAAACAGCGGCTCTTCTTAATCCATTTTCTGTACTGCACAAATGGCGTCTACACATGGGAACTGCAGAAGTCAAAAGCAACTTCAAAATCAAAATCAACGGCACCGTCAAAACCAACGTCAAAACCACATCAACACATTGCTATCAGCTCCGGTTTATCAAACCTTCAAGCGTCACTCATCCTCAACATGCGCAGCCACCTTCTTCACCACCGCGTACCGCGTCAAAGTCTGCTTGCGCGCCACGTCATGTTCGACGAGCGGAAATGGATAATCCTTGCCTATTTTCACCCCAGCCTGTTCCAGCAATAGTGGAGCTGTCTTCCACGGCGCATGAATGCTGCGCTTGTCCAGTTTCGCCAGTTGCGGCAGGTAACGTTTGATGAACTTGCCTTCAGCGTCGAATTTTTCTGACTGTGTGATGGGATTGAAAATGCGGAAGTAAGGTTGGGCGTCGCAGCCGGAGGACGATGCCCATTGCCAGCCGCCGTTGTTGGCGGAGAGGTCGAAGTCGTTCAGGTGTTCGGCGAAATAGGCTTCGCCGCGGCGCCAGTCTATGCCCAGGTCTTTGATGAGGAAGCAGGCGGTGACCATGCGCAGGCGGTTGTGCATGTAGCCGGTCTGGTTCAGTTGCAGCATGGCGGCATCGACCAGGGGGTAGCCGGTGCGGCCTTCGCACCAAGCGGCGAAGTGGGCGTCAGCTTGTGGACCGGATTCCCACTCTATAGCGTCGTAGTCTGCCTTGAACGAGCGATGGGCGACATGAGGATGGTGATGCAGGATCATAAAATAGAAGTCGCGCCAGATCAGTTCGGACAACCAGATTTCTGCTCCGCGATTGGCAGAGATGCGTATTTGCCGCATGGCTTCCTGCACCAGTTGCCGTATCGATATCGTACCAAAGCGCAAATGGACTGACAGATAAGATGGCCCCTTGACCGCCGGAAAATCGCGTGATTGGTCATACAGTTTCATGCGGCCGACAAAGTCTTCTAGCAAAGTACGTGCGCCCGACATGCCCGCAGCAACTGGCATACGGCGCTCCGCGGCCTGCGCAAAACCCATTTCTGCCAGCGTAGGTATGGTTTGCGCTGAGATCGTGCTTAGCTTGTGTGCGTATTTTTCTATAGGGTAAGAGCGCGAATAAAAGTCGCTCCCCTCTGCATGAAATTTTTTCAGCCATGCATTTTTGTAGGGCGTGAAGACAGAGAAGGGGGTATTCGCCAGCGACAAGACTTCTGACTTTTCAAAAATAACCTGGTCTTTAAAGCTCAGAAATGCACAATTTCGTTTTAATAATTCTTGCCTGATGGATTCATCCCGGACCACTGCCTGTGGTTCGTAATCATGATTGGTGAACACGGCATCCACGCCAAGCTCAGCCACTAGTTGCGAGATAGCTGCTTCTGCCTTGGCATAACAGACCAGCAAACCACCACCCATTTGCTGTAGTTCCTGATCCAGTTCAATAATACTTTCATGAATAAAGACCACCCGCCTGTCATTTTCTGGCAAATTGTCTAATATTGTTTTATCGAAGATGAAAGTGCAGTAGACCTCGTCACTTTGCCGCAGGGCATGGTACAGGGCAGCATGGTCAAAATTTCGCAGGTCGCGGCGGAACCAGACCAGGGAACGCGGGTAATGGACTTTATTTTCTTGCATGATCTGTCTGATGGTGTGGTCAAAACGCAGTGTGGCACCTTAGCACACATCGAAAATACACGCTAAAAATGCTAAAATGTGACCATGGCGAAGCAAACAAAATCACTACATACCAATCTGCACGACGATGCAACACAGTCGGCCCCGAAGACATCCAGACATAAATTCCAGGTGAAAAGCGAAGACGATAACAATTTGGAATTGAATTTAACCAATCATTTCCTGATTGCAATGCCATCCATGATGGACCCCGTCTTTGGCGGCACGGTGATTTATCTATGCGAGCACAGCCCACGCGGTGCCATGGGCATGGTCATCAACCGTGCCATCGAGTTGACGGTGGCTGGCCTGTTTGACCGCATAGACCTGAAGCTGGAAATCATTCCTGATTCCCACCCCATAGGCAAACGCCCAGTTATATTTGGTGGGCCGGTGCAGGACGACCGTGGCTTTGTCCTGCATACCCCTGTCGGTGAATATTCATCTTCATTAAAAGTGACCGAAGAGATCGCCTTCACCACCTCACGCGATGTACTGGAAGCCGTGGCTGCCGGTGACGGGCCCGAGCAAGTCCTGATCAGCGTCGGTTATGCAGGCTGGGGTGCGGGGCAGCTGGAGCAAGAGATACTGGCCAATGGCTGGCTGACCGTCGCTGCTGATGCGCGCATCCTGTTCGATTTGCCATTGGAAGAACGTTTTGCCGCCGCAATCAAATTACTGGGTATAGACCCACTGATGCTGGCATCCGAAGCGGGGCACGCCTGATGGCTGCAAGCGAAGGTACGGTACTTGCCTTTGATTTTGGTTTAAAACGCATAGGTGTTGCTGTGGGTAATACCTTTTTGCGTCAGGCTGAAGCACTCAGCATTATCCATGCCCCTACCAATGACGGCAAATTCGCCGACATCACCAGGCTCATAGAACAATGGCAGCCCGTGCTTTGCGTGGTGGGTTTACCGATGCATCCCGATGGTGCTGACAATGAAATGACACAGCGCTGCAAGCGCTTTGCCAACCAGCTTAATGGACGCTTCAATCTACCCGCTGTGCTGGTCGATGAACGTTATTCTTCTGCCGTACTCGCCAACTCACGCGGTGAGTTCATCGATGACGATGCTGCCGCGCTTATTCTGCAACAATATTTTGATGAAACGCCATGACTACCATGACCACTAATGCTGCCCAGCTTGATGCAGAAGCACTGTATCAGCAACTGCTGGAGCAAATCAGGCCACATGCGCTGGCACAAGACAAACTTGCCATCGTTGGCATTTATTCAGGCGGTGCCTGGATAGCCGAGCGCCTGGTGCAAGACCTGGGCTTGCCGAATAAAGCGGGTCGTATTGATGTCTCTTTTTACCGCGACGACTATGCCGCCAAGGGTCTGCATGCTGAAGTCAAACCTACGCAAATCCCTTTCGATGTCGATGGTGCACAAATCATCCTGGTAGATGATGTGTTGTACACAGGCCGCACCACCCGCGCCGCCATCAATGAATTATTTGATTATGGCCGTCCGGCCCGCATCATGCTGGCTACCCTGGTAGATCGCGGTGGCCGCGAACTGCCGGTGGCTGCTGATTTTGTAGCCCATACCGCCTCATTTGAACCCGCCGTCTCTGTCAATCTGCAACGTGCAGATGATGGCACTTTCAGCATCTCTGTCGACCATGCATAATCCCCAGCTCAATAAACACGGCGAACTCCAGCATTTGCTGACGATAGACGGCTTGCCGAAAGCCATCGTCAATCATATCCTGGATACCGCATCTTCCTTCGTCAGCGTCAGCGACAGGGAAGTCAAAAAAGTGCCGCTGATGCGTGGCAAAAGCGTCTTCAATCTGTTCTTTGAAAACTCTACCCGCACGCGCACGACTTTTGAGATTGCCTCCAAACGTTTGTCGGCAGATGTCATCAATCTCAATATCGCCGCTTCCAGTACCAGCAAGGGCGAGTCCCTGCTCGACACCATCGACAATCTGGCCGCCATGCATGCCGATATGTTCGTCGTGCGTCACGCAACTTCCGGCGCACCTTTCCTGATCGCCAAGCATCTGAATGACACTAAACAGCATCATGTGCATGTGGTGAATGCCGGTGATGGCCGCCATGCCCACCCCACCCAGGGTTTGCTGGACATGTACACCATACGTCACTACAAAAAAGACTTCACCAACCTGACAGTCGCGATTGTTGGCGATGTCTTGCATAGCCGTGTTGCCCGTTCCGATATTCATGCCCTGACAACCCTGGGCGTGCCGGAAGTGCGCGTGATAGGACCACGTACCCTGTTGCCAGGCGGCCTGGATCAGATGGGCGTGCGGGTATTTAACAACATGGATGAAGGCCTGAAAGGCGTCGATGTCATCATCATGCTGCGCCTGCAAAATGAACGTATGAGTGGTGCCTTGCTGCCTTCAGCACAAGAATATTTCAAGAGCTATGGCCTGACACCAGAACGCCTGGCGCTGGCAAAACCAGATGCCATTGTCATGCATCCCGGCCCCATGAACCGTGGTGTGGAAATTGATTCTGCCGTGGCCGATGGCCCGCAGGCAGTGATACTGCCGCAAGTGACTTTTGGTATCGCCGTGCGCATGGCTGTCATGAGCATCGTTGCAGGCAACAGCGGCGGGGTATGAGGAGAATATGAAGATACATATCAAAAATGGCCGCGTGATTGATCCGGCAAGTGCTACCGATGCATTACAGGACGTGTTTATCGCTGCTGGCAAGGTCGTCGCCATAGGCCAGGCACCGGCCGACTTTGTCGCCAATAAAACTGTCGATGCCACAGGCTTGATCGTCACCGCTGGCCTGGTCGATCTGAGTGCCCGCTTGCGTGAACCTGGCTTTGAATACAAGGCTACGCTTGAATCTGAATTGCAAGCTGCCATGCGCGGCGGCGTCACCAGCCTGGTGTGTCCGCCAGATACTGACCCTGTACTTGATGAATCTGGCCTGGTAGAAATGCTCAAGCAAAGAGCACGCATGCAAAACAAGGCGCATGTCTATCCGCTGGGTGCGCTGACCGTCGGTTTGAAAGGCGAATCCCTGACCGAGATGGCTGAGCTGACTCAGGCAGGCTGCATAGGTTTCTCACAAGCTGAAGAAACCATCGCCAATACCAATACCCTGCAAAGGGCACTGGATTACGCCGCCACCTTTGGTTTTACCGTGTGGTTGCGTCCGCAAGATGCCTATATAGGCAAGGGGGGGGTGGCCCACAGCGGCCCACTGGCTTCACGCCTGGGTTTGTCTGGTGTACCTGTCATGGCTGAGACGATTGCCTTGCATACGCTGTTTGAACTCATGCGTGCCACTGGTGCCAAAGTGCATCTATGCCGTATCTCTTCCGCTGCCGGTCTGGAACTGGTGCGCAAGGCCAAGAAAGAAGGCTTGCCGCTGACCTGCGACGTTGGTGCCCACCATGTACATCTGACGGATGCCGACATTGGTTTCTTTGATTCCAATGCCCGCCTGACCCCGCCTTTACGCAGCCAACGTGACCGCGATGCCATTTCTGCGGCATTGAAAGACGGCACCATCGATGCGATATGCTCAGACCATACACCGGTCGATGATGATGAAAAACTGCTGCCCTTTGCCGAAGCGTCGCCAGGTGCCACTGGCCTGGAATTATTATTATCATTAGCATTGAAATGGGCAGAAGACAGCCGTGGCGAAGTCAGCCTGACACTGGCACTGTCCAGGATCAGCCAGCATGCTGCCAGAGTGGCAGGCGTGCCCGCCGGGCAAATCGCTGTTGGACAGGCCGCTGACATCTGCATCTTTGATCCTGCCACACGCTGGAAGGTTGAAGCCAAGGCCCTGGCCAGCCAAGGCAAGCACACGCCATTCCTGGGTTATGAATTGCCGGGTGTGGTCAAGGCGACGATAGTGTCGGGGCATATTGCGTTTGATACATTGCATTAACATCGAAGATGAAAAGTAATCAGCTTACCCGTGGCGAACAAAGACGCGTCATGTATGTGGAAAACAAGAACGGCTTGATCGATAGCGTCGCTGCACGCATAGGTTGGGTTGAGTTTTCCAAAACAGGAAGAACAGTTTACTACCGTGGAAAGTCCTTGCAGGCATGTGCTGGAGGTGGAATTTCCGGTAATTTTATCGACGCCGATACCCGTGAAGAATATTGGATTTCAGGCGTCAAAAAATGCGGTTCCAATGTGCATTATGCGGAATCAGTGAGTGTCTTGATCGATGAAGATGCCGAAGAAGAAGTGGCAAGGCTGCGTGCCTGAAGCAGGCTGAGGTAGTGATCCAAACTGCTCAGTGAGAAATTCGTTTGATTGAGTAGGATGAGTGGGAGTAAAGGCGCGTATAGCCTTACTCCCGCTTTTGTTTATTCAGCTTCGCTATTATTAATTGTTACTCTATGTGAGTATTTTTGTGAGTCCGTATGATCGTTTGGCATTTTTTCCGGATATTTCTCCATCTGACGGCAGGTCTGCTGACTTGCGCCGTGATCTTTCCGTTTTCTTCTGATGCCAGGCGTGACGAGCTGGTTCGTCGCTGGTCGGTCAAATTGCTGTCTATTTGTACCGTGGATGTCACTTTCAAGGATAAAAGCGAAGGTGTGGTGAATGCGTCGGCGATGATCGTGTCCAATCATGTGTCATGGCTGGATATTTTTGTCATCAATACGCTGCACCCTTGTCATTTCGTTGCCAAATCAGATATTCGCAACTGGCCTTTGCTGGGCTGGTTATGTGAAAAAGCGGGCACGATTTTCCTGGTACGCGGCAGGCAGCGCGATGTGCGCCGTATCTATGAAGGCCTGGTACATCAGATAGAAGCGGGCAAGCGCATCGCGTTTTTTCCTGAGGGTACGACAGCAGCACAAGGTAATCTGCTATCTTTTCATGCCAACCTGTTTGAAGCGGCAATAGAAGCGCATGTGCCTGTGCAACCCTTTGTTGTCCGCTATCTTGATGCTCAGGGACAGCTCCATTCCGCCGCTGATTTTATTGGCGACATGACTTTTGCAGAGAGCATGCGCATCATCTTGCTGGCACCGCGCATGACGGCAGAGCTGGTGCGCCTGCCTGCCATTCCTACCGAAGGCGCGCACAGGAGGGAAGTAGCGCAAGTAGCGCGTGCGGCGGTGATGAAGGAATTGGGAATTAGTTGATATGTAGTAGTTTGGTCTAAAGCATCTAAGGTAAAGCCTTGCGAAAACCGGAAGCATCGTTAGATTTTCGCAAAGGCTTTATTTCCTTATTATTTCCACTTCGTTTTACGTTGTTTTTTCCAGTTGCGCTGACGGTTGCCTATATGGCTGTTAATGGTTTCATACCCATGAGGAAAACAGCGTGAACAACCGCTTTTCTCTCCAATGATGATGCGTGATATCTTTATTCCCGAAACTTTTTTGGGAATGTCAGCTAAACCAACTTCATTTTTCCCGAATGCCTTGATGAGGCTGCATTCTCTTTTCATTTTGCTCTCCTTTAAGTAAATACCTAAAAGAGAGCACCTTTCAACATTTCTACTAGCATTTTCTTAACTCCTTACTGAACATAATGTCATGTTAAGCGGTTGCTTGATGCGACTGCATTTCGCACGCAAGCCGAGCGTAATCAGATGCATGTCGGCTCACTCAAGACGCGTCGACAAAAGATGATGTTCGATATGTCAAAATAAATCAAGAGAAACAAAATAAGCAAAGCGGACGCGTGGGTCTTGGAAGTGCTGGTGATATTGTGTATGTACACGGTATTAAAAAACTTGGGAATTATTACCCCGGCTTTTGCTGCTGCGGGCAATCTATTTGCACGACTTGCCTGTCTTCCAGCGCAACAGCAGTCAGCTTGCCGCCCCAGACACAGCCGGTATCCAGGCTGATCAGGTTGTCACGCAAGATCAGGCCCAGGGTGGACCAGTGGCCAAATACCACAGGAGTTTTTTCACTGGCGCGTGGCAGGTCAAACCAGGGGGTAAAGCCTTTTGGCGCGCTGTCCAGGCCATCCTTGCTGTCAAAATCCATGACGCCATCTGCACTGCAAAAACGCATGCGTGTCAGTGCATTGATGATGCAGCGTGACCTGTCATAGCCTTGCAAATCATCATGCCATTGCGCTGGGGTGTTGCCATACATATTGCGTAATAAATCTAGCCATTCCTCACTGCGCAGCTGCGTTTCTACCTCATGTGCCAGCTTCATGGTTTGCTTTGCTGACCATTGCGGGAAAATGCCTGCATGCACCAGCAAATGCTGATGCTGCAAAATCGCCATAGGCCTGTGTCGCAACCAGTCCAGCAATTCCTCACGGTCTGGTGCTTGCAGGATATCGTCCAGGGTATCGCTGCGGTGTGCCTTGCGTATGTCATGCGCAACGGCGAGTAAATGCAGGTCATGGTTGCCGAGCACGGATTCTGCCCGTCCAGCGATTTGTAAATCACGTATCAGGCGTAGGCTGGCCAGTGATTTTGGGCCTCGATTGACCAGATCTCCGGCAAACAAATACTGGGCATGTGGCTCGGTCTGCTCTATCTTGCTGAGCAGGTTTTGCAACTGGTCGGCACAGCCTTGTATGTCACCGATAAAATAAGTCTTTGCCATTGCTGCCTCAGGGCTCTCCACCCAGGCGTTTGGCTTCTGCCCGGCTGATCAGTGCGTGTTGCTTTTGCTCTTCGCGCACGCTGGCAGTGATCATGGTAGGCCAGCCTATCAGGTGTTGTTCCGCGATTTCAGCCAGAGCGCGCATCCAGGCCGGTGATTCATTCAGACAGGGGATGTAATTGAATTCCTTGCCGCCCGCTTTGAGAAAATCATCTTTTACTTCCATGGCGATTTCTTCCAGGGTTTCAAGGCAATCCGCAATAAAGCCGGGGCAGACCACGTCCAGCCTTTTTATACCTTCTTTTGCCAGTTTGACGACAGTCGGCGCGGTATAGGGTTGCAGCCATTCTGCCCGCCCCAGGCGCGATTGGAAGGTGACGATATAATCATCTTTACCCAAGCCCAGTCTGTCTGCCAGCAGGCGGGCAGTCTTATAGCATTCACAATGATAGGCATCGCCACGCAGTAAAAAGGCCTTAGGCAAGCCATGAAAGCTCATGATCAATTTTTCTGGCCGCCCATGGGTTTCCCAGTGATTCATGATGGACAATTTCAGTGCCTGTATATAGCCATCATTGTCATGGTAATTTTTGATAAAGCGCAGTTCTGGCATGTTCCTGACTTGCTGGTAATGCTGTGCCACTGCGTCAAAATTTGAGGCCGTTGTGGTGGCAGAATATTGCGGGTAAGCAGGAAGTATCAGTATGCGTTCACAGCCGTCTTGTTTGAGCTTTTGCAAGACATCGGGTATGGAAGGTGAGCCATAACGCATGGCATAAGCAACCTGGACTTCATGGCCGCGTTCACCCAGATATCCCTTCAGCAAGGATGCCTGCTTTTGTGTGTGTATCTTTAGTGGTGAGCCATCCTTGGTCCAGACAGAGGCATATTTTTTTGCAGACTGGCCAGAACGGAAAGGCAAAATGACGCCATGTAAAATCAGCCACCAGATCGGACGTGGCACTTCGACTACGCGCCTGTCCCACAAAAATTGTTTGAGGTAGCGCCGTACTGCCGATGCCGTTGGCGCATCTGGTGTACCGAGGTTGATCAGCACCACGGCTGTCTTGGCGATTTTGCCGTGTGAATATTCAGGTTCTTTAAGGAAGCGCATGATGTATTTTTTTCTTAGGATGCCAGTAATTCTCTGGCGTGTTTGCGCGTAGTCGCCGTAATTTCTATGCCTCCCAGCATGCGGGCGATTTCTTCCACTCTTTGTTTATTGTCGAGTGTTTCTATCTGTGAAACGGTTTTGCCATTCTGGTTGGCTTTGCTGACTTGGAAGTGTTGGTTAGCCTGGCTGGCAACTTGCGGCAGATGGGTAACGCACAAGACTTGCCTGTCTTGCCCAAGACGTTTCAATAAACGCCCAACCACTTCAGCCACACCACCACCTATGCCGCTGTCAACTTCATCAAATATGAGGGTAGGGGTGGCTGTAGCGCAAGAGGTGATGACCGAAATCGCCAGCGAGATACGCGCCAGCTCGCCGCCAGATGCAACCTTGGCCAGCGGCCTTGCTTGTACCCCGGCATGGCCTGCCACCAGAAATTCCACTTGTTCAAGGCCATAGGCGGCTGGTTCAACCGGGTTCAGTGCGACCGAGAAACTGCCACCGCCCATGCTCAGGTCCTGCATGGCTGTGGTGACTGCGCCCCCCAAATCCTTAGCGACTTTTTGCCTGGTCTTACTGAGTTTTTGCGCGGTCTGCAGATAAGCAAGCCTGGCTTTTTCTTCCTGTGCTTTCAGCGCGTCCATATCGGTCGCATTTGACAATTGCGCCAGTTGCGCAGACAGCGTGGCGAATTCTTCATGCAGCTTTTCTGGTGCAACGTGGAAGCGCCTTGCCGTGGTGTGTATCGCTTCGACGCGGTTTTCCACGACGCGCAAACGGGCAGGGTCAAGTTCAGTGCGGCTCAGATAATCGTTGAGGGCATAAGTGGTTTCCTGCAAATTGATGCAGGCAGATTCCAGCGCATCAGTGACGGGCTTCAATGCAGCATCATAGGCCAGCAGTTTTAAGAGTTTTTGCTGAATGGCTGTCAGTTGAGACAAGACAGGATGCTCGGATTCAGAGATCAAAGCGGCTGCTTCCTGCCCGCCTTCCAGCAGACTGGCTGCATGGGCGAGGCGGGTATGTTCCTGGCTGATACTTTCCCATTCGCCCGGTTTGATCTGCAATTTATCGAGTTCACCGACCTGCCATTCGAGGCGCTCGCGCTCTTGCAAGACGCTCTTGGCATTGATTTCAAATTCTTCGCGTTGTTTGCTGATATTGCGCCAGGCGCGGTAACGCAAGCCAACTTCACTGACTTGCTCTTGCAATCCGCCTTGCATGTCCAGCAAATCGCGCTGTGCTTCGGTTTTCAACAGTGATTGGTGCGCATGCTGACCATGGATATCCACCAGCATGTCTCCTATCTCGCGCAACTGGCTTGCTGTGGCGGTGATGCCATTGATCCATGCCTTGGAGCGGCCTGCATTATCGATGGTACGGCGCAAGATCAGCGGTTGGTCCTGGTCAAAGAATTCATGTTCTTTAAGCCAGACGGCGAGTGTTTCATTGACGGCAAATTCTGCACTGATATCAGTTTTGCTGGCAGATTCGCGCACCATGCTGGCATCACCCCTGCCACCCAGGGCCAGGGTCAGTGCATCGATCAGGATGGATTTGCCGGCACCGGTTTCTCCGGTCAGCACACTGAAACCGGAAGAAAATTCAAGCTCCAGCGTATCGACAATGACAAAATCACGAATGGCAAGCGTGCGCAACATAATGGGCAGACATGAAGGAATTTGTTAAAAAACCGGCGCTGGAAAGTATCAGCCAGCATAGCGAAATCGCTATTCTAGCAACAGCCTGTGACTTCTGTGTTCGTAAGAGTGGGCGAAAAACCTTAATTCAGTGCACCCTCAACGGATGGATATTCATTCCAGTGCAGTTTCTCGCGCAAGGTGTTGTAATAATTCCAGCCTGGAGGATGCAGGAAAGTCACCGTATGGGCAGAGCGGTTGACGATAATCCTGTCCTGATGCTGCAGGCTGGCAAAATTTTGCATATCAAAATTCAGGCTGATATCGCGCCCGGCCACGATGGTAATCACGATTTCACTACTGTCTGGCAAGACTATGGGCCGGTTCGATAAGGCATGCGGGGCAATCGGCACCATCGCAATGCCGGACAGGCTGGGGTGCAACAAGGGGCCACCGGCAGAAAGTGCATACGCCGTAGAGCCAGTCGGCGTCGAGACGATAAGACCGTCCGAGCGCTGGTTGTACATAAAATGCCCGTCTACCTCTACCCGCAATTCGACCATGCCTGAACCAGCGCCACGTGATACGACGATGTCATTGAAAGCCACGCCGCTGAAAATCTGGTTGCCATCGCGTGTGACGATGGCCTGCAGCAGGCTGCGACGTTCTGAGACATATTTACCATCCAGCATTTCCGAAATGACAGGGATCATGCGGTCCAGTGCAATATCAGTGATGAAGCCCAGCCGCCCCTGGTTGATGCCAATCAGGGGAATATTATAGGGTGCCAGTTGCCGAGCTATTCCCAGCATTGTGCCGTCACCACCAACCACAATGGCCACATCCGCCAGCTTGCCTATCTCTGGGACTGGCATGCTGCTGAACTCGCTTAATTGCGGGTATTGTGCCGTTTCTCCTTCGATGACGACACGATGCCCTGCGCTCGCGAGAAAATTGGCCAGTTCCTTAATCGAGTCAGCAATGCCTGCCGCGTTAGATTTTCCAACAAGTGCAATTGTTTTGGCCTGTACTGTCATAAACAAGGGTAGGGTGACATGATGGCTAAGATTAGAACATAATTAGGGCATCTATGAATGGAATGAGTGCTCTTTATGGCAATTAAAGCAGTTTTGCTGGATCTGGATGATACTTTGTGGCCTGTTGCGCCGGTAATTCGCCATGCCGAATCGGTTTTGCAGCAATGGATGCATGAACATGTGCCTGTCGTTGCGCAAAATTATAATGTGGAAGAATTGCGTGAGCGCAGGAATCTGTTGGTGGCGAGCGACCAGCGTTTTCAATACGACCTATGGGCCTTGCGTCATACCTTGCTGAAACAAGTATTTGATGAGCATGGTGTTGCAGCCGAAAAAGCTGACCATGCCATGGCGGTATTTGCCGATGCGAGAAACAAAGTGGACTTGTACAGCGATGTCAGGCCCGCTTTGGAAGCCTTGCAAGAAAAACTGGCCTTAGGCACGGTCTCGAATGGCTTTGCGGATTTACAGGCGATAGGTCTGGCCCATCATTTCAAGGTGTCTATCGCTGCCTTTCGGTTTGGTTGTGCCAAGCCTGATCCCAGAATATTTTTGGCTGCTTGTCAGGAGCTGCGGCTGGAACCAGCAGAGGTCTTGTATGTAGGCGATGACTTATTGCTTGATGTGCAAGGTGCACAACAGGCGGGATTAAAAGGCGGCTGGATGAACCGTCAGGGTTTAAAAATTGAAGATGAGCGCCATCTTCATATCAAGCCCGATGCAGAATTTGCCAATCTGCATGAGCTGACTCTTTGGCTATGAATTTTTCTATGTTCATGTCAGTCATGAACGCATAAAATGAAACCATGCACCTAGATATCCGCGCACAAACTTTATTAAAAGCCCTGGTCGAGCGTTATATCGCTGATGGCCAGCCTGTGGGTTCCCGCGCCTTGTCAAAAATATCCGGCCTGGAATTATCGCCAGCGACGATACGCAATGTCATGGCAGATCTCGAAGAAATGGGTTTCGTCGCTAGCCCGCACACTTCTGCTGGCCGTATCCCTACCCCCAGAGGGTATCGCGTTTTCGTCGATAAATTGCTCACTGTGCAAGATATTCATGGAGGCGACATGGATACTCGCCTGCACTCCAGTCTGCAATCTCCTATGAATGCGCAGTCGCCGCAAAAGTTGATTGCCAATGCAGCGCAGATATTATCGTCTCTGTCTCAATTTGCCGGTGTTGTCATGACACCACGTACAGAGTCGATGTTCCAGCAAGTTGAATTTTTGCGCCTGTCAGAAAAGCGCATCTTGCTGGTAGTTGTTACTCCAAGTGGCGAAGTTCATAATCGTCTTTTATTGACGGATGTTGACTATACACCTACGCAATTGGTGCAGGCTGCCAATTATCTGAATCAGAATTTCGGTGGGCTGAGCTTCAGCGACGCACGTTCGCGTATCAATAGCGAGTTGCGGCAATTGCAGAATGATATGACCAGGCTCATGCAAGCCGCCGTCGAAGCTGGTAGTAATGCCATGGATGAGGATAATGATGAAGTCGTCATCTCTGGCGAGCGCAATTTGTTGAATGTGCAAGATCTGTCTTCAAATATGGGGTCATTGCGCAAATTATTTGATATGTTTGAACAGAAAAGCAGCCTTATGCAATTACTGGATGTCTCCAGCAAGGCAACGGGCGTACAGATATTCATCGGTGGTGATTCGCAACTTGTGCCGATGGAAGAAATGAGTATAGTCACTGCTCCCTATGAGGTGAATGGCAAGATAGTGGGTACCCTGGGCGTTATCGGCCCCACCCGCATGGCATATGAAAGGGTCATACCCATCGTAGACATTACGGCAAAATTATTATCTAATGCATTAAGTCAATAAGGCACGATGTCAATTGGCGATGCGTGTAAGTAAACATTCATCCGAAGCAGGGTTGCTATGGAAAAGAAAAACGCAAAGATTTTATTGATTGATGACAATGATGTAACCCGCGAAGTGCTCAGGGTTATATTGCGCAGTGAGGGGTATAATGTTGTCGGCGAAGCAACTGATGGCGGTAGTGGTCTGGAATTGGCGCTTAAACTAAAACCAGATTTGATCATGCTGGATATTGTCATGCCAAAAATCAGTGGCACAGAGATTTTACCCCGTATCAGGGATTTGCTGCCTGATACCAGAGTGCTGATGGTGACCGCGAATAAGGACCAGGAAACGATTACAGAGGTAGTCAAAACAGGCATACATGGCTATATCCTAAAGCCATTTAATGCGCAAAAAATTATTGATACTGTGGCCGGTGTGGTAGGCAAGATCAATAGATAGACGTATCAGAAGATTTTCAGTCAATTGATACGTCTGAAAAAAGAAGCACGTTTGAGGTTTGATTTATCCCTTGTGTTCGCAATTCGGCTTGGTGCAATTGCCATAAATCGCTAGCGCATGCTCAGCAATCTTGAACCCGCGGTCCAGGGCCACAGTTTGCTGGCGCTGTTCGATCTCCTCATCAAAAAATTCTTCTACACGGCCACAGTCGAGGCAAACCAGGTGATCATGATGTGAACCTTCATTCAATTCAAAAATGGCTTTGCCGGTTTCAAAATGATTGCGGTTTAACAGGCCGGCCTGTTCAAACTGGGTCAGCACGCGGTATACCGTTGCCAGGCCAACATCCATATTTTCATTCAGCAGGATCTTATACACATCTTCTGCTGTCAGATGACGTACCCGGCTGTTCTGGAAGATTTCCAGGATTTTCAGTCGGGGCAGAGTGGCTTTCAGACCGCTGGCCTTGAGGTTGGGGGTACTGTTTGTCATGTTTTCGATCAAAAAATTGCTATCTGCTTTATGATATCGGGTTTTAGGGCTTGTTGCTCAATTAAGAGGTTATCTATGCAACTGTTGTTTTCAAAAGTAACACGGAAGAAGATGAGCCGCGTAGCGGGCCTGGCTTTGCTGGCGTCTCTGACTGCAGCATGTACGTCTCCACTGGGTATATTGTCGTCCGCTGACAAGACTTCAGTATATGCAACTTCGGGCACGCCGAGTGACACTAATGGTGCGCAAGTGGTAGAACCTAGCGGTTTTGCCAAGGTACTGACTTTCATTTCGCCTTATCGCGTTTCCATACAGCAAGGAAACTTTGTTTCTCAGGAAATGGTGGCCCAATTAAAAGAAGGCATGACGCGCGAGCAAGTGCGTTTTGTACTGGGCACGGCCTTGCTGACAGATATGTTCCATGAAGACCGCTGGGATTATCCTTTCCGCCTGATCAAGCCAAATGGCGAACGCATTACCAGCCGGGTTTCTGTGTATTTTAAAAACGGTACGGTTGCCAAGTTTGAAGGTGGTAATTTGCCTACGGAAAAAGAATACCTGGCTCGAATTACTGAGTCAGCCCTGGGCTTGAATCGTGTGCAATCGATCGTGGAAACCGACGCTCCCAAGAAAAAATAGAAATAAACTAACATGACAGCACTCAAAATTGCAGTGGCCGGCGCTTCTGGCCGTATGGGGAAAATGCTGGTCGAAGCGATCAGTAATGCCGATGATATGGTGTTGGTTGGCGCGCTGGACGTGCCGGCCTCACCGGCGCTGGGGACAGATGCTGCTGCCAGTTTGGGCAAGCCATCGGGTGTCGCCATTACTGCGGATCTGGCGGCAGGTCTGGCGAATGCCAGTTATCTCATCGATTTCACCCGTCCTGAAGGTACGCTCAAGCATCTTGAATATTGTGCCGCACATGGCATCAAGATGATCATAGGCACTACAGGTTTTGATGATGCTGGCAAGGCAGCGATTGCCGCTGCGGCAGAAAAAACGGCCATCGTATTCGCGCCGAATATGAGTGTGGGCGTGAATGTCACCATGAAATTGTTGGAAATGGCAGCCAAAAGCTTTGCCGAGGGCTATGACATAGAAATCGTCGAAGCCCACCACCGCTTCAAGGTCGATGCACCTTCCGGCACTGCCCTGAAAATGGGAGAAGTCATTGCCGATGCCCTGGGCCGTGACCTCAATGAAGTGGGTGTATTTGCCCGCGAAGGCGTGACAGGCGAACGCGATCCATCGTCCATCGGCTTTGCCACCATCCGTGGCGGCGACATCGTTGGCGACCATACGGTCTTGTTTGCCGGTATCGGTGAACGTGTGGAAATCAGCCACAAATCATCCAGCCGCGTGACTTATGCGCATGGCAGCTTGCGTGCCGCACGTTTCCTCGAAAACAAGTCGGTGGGCTTGTTTGATATGTACGATGTGCTGGGTTTGCGTTAATCTGTTTGCATAGTAGCTATTGGCATAGACATGAATTCTGCAATTGCACATTATTGGGAACAGGCCGATGCCATGGGGCATCTGGTCGGCTGGCTATTATTGTTGATGTCAGTGCTTAGCTGGACGCTGATACTGATGAAAGCCTGGAGTTTTTGGCGCATCCGCAAAGCCGCGCCTGCCTTGCATACATTCTGGCGCGCTCCCAGCATGGCTGATGCCTTGTCTTCCCTGCGTCAGGCTGATCAGTCCAAAGTATTTATCAGTCTGGCAGAAGCTGCCCATGCTGCCAGCGATGCAACACAACGCAGTGCCACGCTGTCCGCCAATACCGGGCTCAGTGAAATTTTGACGCGCAGCCTGCGCCAGGAATTGCAAGGGCTGACAGTCAGGCTGGAAACTGGCCTGAGTTTTTTGGCATCAGTAGGTGCAACCGCCCCCTTTGTTGGTTTGCTGGGGACGGTATGGGGTATTTACCGTGCCCTGACTGCGATCTCTTCGAACGGCCTCGTGCAAATCGATCAGCTGGCCGGACCAGTGGGCGAGGCCTTGATCATGACTGCCCTGGGTTTGCTGGTGGCAATACCTGCCGTGCTGGCCTATAACGCTTTTAACCGCATCAACCGGATTACCCTGGCTGAACTTGATGGCTTTGCCTTTGACTTGCATGCTCACATGAGCAAGTCTTGATATTTATATTAAAAGATGACATTCGGTCAATTTCATACGCCGCGCGAATCTTCTTCCCGTCCTTTGACTTCGATGGCGGACATCAATGTCACCCCCATGGTTGACGTCATGCTGGTCTTGCTTGTCATTTTCATCATTGCAGCACCTTTCATGACGCATGCGGTCAAGCTCGATTTGCCACAGGCGCAATCTGAGGCCGCGCCAGAGCAAGCTGATACAGTCAGTATTTCATTTGACGCCGATGGTATCCTTTACTGGAATAACCAGGTACTGGCCATGATGGAGCTGGAGTCAAAACTGGCAGCACAGGCAAAAAAGAACAAGCAGGCCGAAATACAGTTACGGGCTGACAAAGCCACCCGCTATGAAATTATTGCCAAGGTCATGGCGGCGGCCCAATCCCAGGGCATGGCGAAGATTTCTTTCGTCACTGACAGCAAGCAAGCTAAAAAGCCCTGATGGTCTGCTTGCACTCAAAGTCAGCGATCCCCTCATAATTGACCCAGACAGTCTTGACCAGCAAGGCTTTCCTCAATAATGTGCCTGAACCAGTTATAATCAAAGGTTCTGAGTCATTTTCGCTTCCACTTCTGCTTACGCCATGCAAGAAAAATACACGCCCTCTGACGTCGAACAATCGGCGCAATCCCATTGGAAAAAGATCGATGCCTATAAGGCAGTAGAAAATAATCCACGTTTCCCTAAGGGCAAGTATTACGCTTGCTCCATGCTGCCCTACCCATCGGGCAAGCTGCATATGGGCCACGTGCGCAATTACACGATCAATGACATGCTGGCGCGCCAGCTGCGCATGAAGGGTTATAACGTCCTCATGCCCATGGGCTGGGATGCGTTTGGCTTGCCAGCAGAAAATGCAGCGATTGCCTACAAAAAATCGCCAGCAGAATGGACTTACTCGAATATTGAGGACATGAAGTCGCAAATGCAGCCCCTGGGCCTGGCATTTGACTGGACGCGTGAAGTTGCAACCTGCGACCCGGATTACTATCGCTGGAACCAGTGGCTGTTTCTGAAGATGCTGGAAAAAGGCGTCGCTTACAAAAAAACTCAGGTTGTGAACTGGGACCCAATTGATCAAACCGTGCTGGCGAATGAGCAGGTGATTGATGGCCGCGGCTGGCGCTCAGGTGCTCTGGTAGAAAAGCGCGAAATCCCTGGCTACTACTTTGGCATCACCCAATATGCAGACGAATTGCTGAACAGCATCGACGATCTGGATGGCTGGCCTGAGCAAGTACGTACCATGCAGCGTAACTGGATAGGCAAGAGCGAAGGCGTACGCTTTGCTTTCCCACACCAGATCGCTGACGAAACTGGCGCGTTGCTGCAAGATGGCAAGATGTATGTGTTTACTACCCGCCCTGACACCATCATGGGCGTGACTTTCTGCGCAGTAGCAGCAGAGCATCCTATCGCCACGCTGGCAGCAAAGAATAATGCAGCGCTGGCAGCCTTCATCGAAGTTTGCAAAGCTGGTGGCACGACAGAAGCCGAAATGGCTACCAAGGAAAAAGAGGGCATGCCGACTGGCCTCTTCGTGACTCATCCTTTGACTGGCGAGCAAGTCGAAGTCTGGGTCGGTAACTATGTCTTGATGACGTATGGCGATGGCGCTGTCATGGGCGTGCCTGCGCATGATGAACGTGATTTCGCTTTCGCGAAAAAATACCATATCGCCATCAAGCAGGTAGTGGCAATCGAAGGTGAAAATTTTACGACGGATGCCTGGGCAGAATCCTATGGCGACAAGCAGCGTGGCGTCACCGTCAATTCTGGCAAATATGATGGCTTGAGTTTCAAAGCTACTGTTGATGCAGTCGCGAATGACCTGGTTGCCAAAGGTCTGGGCGAAAAGAAAACCACCTGGCGTTTGCGTGACTGGGGTATTTCCCGTCAGCGTTACTGGGGTACACCCATCCCTATCATCCACTGCGACAGCTGTGGTGATGTGCCTGTGCCATATGAAGATTTGCCGGTGGTATTGCCAACTGACTGCATCCCTGATGGTTCTGGCAATCCATTGAAACAACGTGAAGATTTCCTGAATGTGCCTTGCCCTAAATGCGGCAGCCCGGCACACCGTGAAACCGACACCATGGACACCTTCGTTGATTCTAGCTGGTATTTCATGCGTTATACCTGCCCGGATGCAACGACGATGGTCGATGAACGCAATGATTACTGGATGGCGATGGACCAGTACATTGGCGGTGTTGAGCATGCGGTTTTGCATTTACTGTATGCACGCTTCTGGACCAAGGCCATGCGTGACCTGGGTCTGGTCAAGATCGATGAACCTTTCAAGAACCTGTTCACCCAGGGCATGTTGCTTAACGAGTCTTACTATCGTGAAGATGTCAGCGGCAAGAAGATCTGGTTCTATCCGAATGAAATTGAAGTCCAGCATGATGACAAGGGGCGTCCAATCGCCGCCATGTTGAAATCAGACGGACAGCCTGTGCAAATGGGCGGCATCGAAAAGATGTCCAAGTCCAAGAACAATGTGGTCGAACCGAAAGACATTATCGAGCAGTTCGGCGCGGATACCGCGCGCCTGTTCACCATGTTTGCTGGTCCTCCAGATCAAAGTGCGGCATGGAGTAATAGTGGCGTTGAAGGTGCATCGCGTTACCTGCGTCGCCTGTGGGCTTCGGCATTAAAACTGTCAGGTACGATTGCCTCAGGTACGACGGCACCTGCTGCTTATGCAAATGATGTCAAGGCATTGCGCCGTGAAGTGCATCTGACCCTGAAGCAGATCGATGCTGATTACGACCGCCTGCAGTACAACACGGTTGTCTCTGGTGCGATGAAGTTGCTCAACACCATAGAATCCTTCAAGTCAGAAGCTGAAGGCAGTGCAGCAGCCTTGCGCGAAGCGTTCAGCATCTTGCTGCGTGGCCTGTATCCGGTATGTCCTCATATCACTCACGTCTTGTGGCACGAACTTGGTTTAGCTGCTGATCTGGGTGAGATCATCGACGCACCGTGGCCGCTGGTGGATGAGGCTGCATTGGTACAGGATGAAATCGAATTGATGGTTCAGGTCAATGGCAAACTGCGCGGCAGCATCAAGGTCGCCAAGGACGCCGACAAGGCGACCATAGAAGCGACTGCATTGGGCAATGAAAGTGTGCAAAAATTCATGGAAGGCGCAGCCAAGAAAATCATCATCGTTCCTGGCAAGTTGGTGAATATCGTTGCCTAATGTTGATCTTGAAAAAATAGTCTTACCAGTAACAGGGAAAACCGCATGCAAACAAAATATGTAAAGCATCTGCAATGGCTGGCAGCCATCATGTCCATCATGTTGCTGTCGGCCTGTGGTTTTGCCCTGCGTGGCCCGGTGGCATTGCCATTCAAGAGCATTTATATAGGTTTGCCTGAGGCTTCAGCTTTGGGAGGCGAATTGCGCCGCCATATCCGTGCCAATGGTCAAACCCAGATCATGTCGGATGCCAAGGCTGCTCAGGTGGTATTGGAAGTGCTGGCCGAAACCAGGGACAAGCAAATCCTGTCCCTGAATAGCCAGGGCCGCGTGCGTGAATACAATCTGATTTATAACTTTCGCTTCCGCGTCCGCAATAGTGTAGGCAAGGAATTCCTGGAGCCAGTAGACATACAGCTCAAGCGTAATATCAGCTTTAATGAAACCCAGGTATTGGCGAAAGAGGCAGAAGAAGTCTTGCTGTACCGTGATATGCAAAGTGACCTGGTGCAGCAAATCATGCGCAGGCTGGCTGTTGTAAAGATGGACGACTGATATGCAATTACGCTTCGATGCCCTTGATGGCCATCTGGCGAAAACACTGGCGCCACTGTATGTGATCACCAGTGATGAGCATTTGCTGGCGCTGGAAGCTGCAGACAAGATACGCCGCACCGCAAAGGCGCAGGGTTTTTACGAACGTGAAATCCTGACGGTGGAGCGCAGTTTCAAATGGGGAGCCTTGCTGGCAGCGAATCAGTCGCAATCCCTGTTTGGCGATAAAAAACTCATCGACTTGCGCATCCCTACCGGCAAGCCCGGCAAGGATGGTGGCCAGGCATTGCAGGATTATGTGGCGAACCTGTCACCCGATAACCTGACCCTGATCACTTTGCCCAAGCTGGACTGGGCGACGCAAAAGGCCGCCTGGGTAGGCAGCTTGCAGCAGGCCGCGGTGTATATTGATATTCCGCTGGTAGAGCGCAATCAACTGCCAGGCTGGATCAGCATGCGCCTGTCCATGCAGCAGCAAAGCGCAGACAGGCAAAGCCTGGATTTCATTGCCGACAGAGTAGAAGGCAATTTGCTGGCTGCCCATCAGGAAATCCAGAAGCTGGCCTTGCTCCATCCGTCGGGCAAACTGAGTTTTGAACAAATCCATGATGCCGTGCTGAATGTGGCACGTTATGATGTATTCAAACTCAATGAAGCCATGCTGGCCGGTGATGTAGCAAGACTGGTACGCATGTTGAATGGCTTGAAAGGCGAGGGCGAAGCATTACCCCTGGTCTTATGGGCCATGGCAGAAGAAATACGCACCCTGCTGAAATTGAAGTCTGGTATGGCACAGGGCAGGCCTTTGTCAGCCTTGCTGAAAGAATATCGCATCTGGGGACCTAGGGAAAAACTCATGGATCCTGCCTTGCGCCGCGTCAGCCTGGCAAATTTGCGGGCCGCGCTGCAAGAAGCGTCACAAGTCGATAAGATGGTAAAAGGTTTACGAGCGAAGGCATTTGCAGGTGATCCCTGGGATGCCTTATTGCAATTGGGTTTGAGGGTGGCGAAAGCAGCTTGAAAAGTTGTTTGGCCTGCATCTGATAGCGACGGTTTATCAAACTGAAATGAATTCCCTCGCCACCTTGCTGGTGGCTGATCAACGAATATGGGGGCCAGTAGGTTCTCTCAATGACGATATGGATATCAAGCACTACATGAATGACCTCGGCATCCGTGCCCGCGCAGCATCACGCGCCATGGCCAAAGCCGATACTGCCGCCAAGAATAAGGCCCTGTCCCTGATCGCTGCCGCCATCAGGCGTGAAGCTGCCGCCTTGCGCGCCGCCAATGAGCTTGACCTGGCCGCAGCGAAAGCAGCAGGCATGGAAGCAGCCATGCTTGACCGGCTGACCCTTTCCGACAAGGCGATTGCCACTATGGCCGAAGGTCTGGAACAGATCGTCAGCCTGGCTGACCCTATCGGCGAAATCTCGAACATGAAATACCGCCCCACCGGCATACAGGTAGGGCAAATGCGGGTGCCACTGGGTGTTATAGGCATCATTTATGAAGCACGCCCGAATGTCACAGTAGATGCGGCTGGCCTGTGTATCAAGAGTGGTAATGCCACCATCTTGCGAGGCGGTTCTGAAGCGATACATTGCAACCAGGCCTTGGCGAAACTGGTCAAGGAAGGCCTGGCCGGTGCCGGTTTGCCTGCTGACGCGGTGCAGATCGTCGAGACCACAGACCGCGCTGCTGTCGGTGAACTGATCACTATGCCGCAATATGTCGATGTCATTGTCCCGCGCGGAGGCAAGGGCCTGATTGCGCGTTTGATGCAAGAAGCGACTGTGCCCATGATCAAGCATCTTGATGGCATCTGCCATGTGTATATTGATGATAAGGCTGACCTGAAAAAAGCCGTGGATGTCGCATTCAATGCCAAGTGCCATCGCTACGGCACCTGCAATACCATGGAAACCTTGCTGGTCGCACATGGTATTGCCGCCCAGGTCTTGCCAGCATTGGCTGAATTATATGCAGGCAAGCAGGTCGAATTGCGTTGCGACGAAGCGGCCGCTGCCATACTGGCAGGCTACCCGCATCTGGCCAAAGCAACAGAAGAGGACTGGAGTACTGAATACCTTGCTCCTGTCCTCGCCATCAAGGTGGTGGCTGATCTGGATGAGGCTATCACGCATATCAATGATTATTCATCCAAGCATACAGAATCCATTATCACAGAAGACTATAGCCGCGCCCTGCGTTTCTTGCGCGAAGTGGATTCTGCCTCGGTGATGGTGAATGCCTCCACCCGTTTTGCCGATGGTTTTGAATATGGCCTGGGTGCCGAGATTGGTATCTCGAATGACAAGCTGCATGCACGTGGCCCGGTTGGTCTGGAAGGGCTGACTTCGGTGAAGTATGTGGTTTTTGGCCACGGCGAAGTACGCCAGTAATAATGTCGCACCATTAAGGAAAGTAAGCCATGCTCTGGGTAAAAGTTTTACACATTCTGTTCGTCACATCCTGGTTCGCAGGCCTGTTTTATATGCCACGCATCCTGGTCAATCTGGCGATGGAAAATCATGCGCTCACGACAGAGCGCCTTTTGCTGATGGCGCGCAAGCTTTACCGTTTCATGACAATATTGGCAGTGTTAGCTTTGATTTTTGGTCTATGGTTATGGCTAGTCTATGGCATAGGCAAGGGGCCGGGTAATGGCTGGCTGCATGCCAAGCTGACTTTCGTGATCTTGCTGATAGGCTATCACCATGCCTGTGGCAGCTTGTTGAAAAAGTTTGAGAAGGGTGTTAACAAGCGCAGCCATGTCTGGTTCCGCTGGTTTAATGAAGTGCCGGTAATTTTGTTGCTGGCGATATTGATTTTGGTTGTCGTCAAACCTTTCTAGGGAACCTTTGATTAAGTTACTGCGCGACGCTATTTTGGGCCTGCGATGCTCGCCGTACAGTCGTACGACTGCGCTTCTTAACCCAAACTAGCGCCGCTCGCTGCACTTAATCAAAGATTCCCGAGGTTTGAATGTAGAGTTGACCTGGAGTGCAGAACTCCAGGCCAACAAATGGCGGTGAATATTCACCATAGTTTTTATTAACGGATAAAGGGTACTCCTATGACGCGTTATTCTTATTTTTGCCCATGCCCACGTGGCCTGGAAATCGCCCTGGCTGAAGAGCTGGGGGAAATTGCAGCCATGGATAAAACCATGACTGTACACAATCAGGTGCCGGGTGGCGTACATTGCTCAGGTAGCCTGCATGATGGCTGGCGTATCAACCTGCATTCACGCATTGCATCGCGCGTGTTGATGCGTATGGCGCATTCTGGCTATACCAATGAAAACGATATTTACGACCTGGTGCTGGATCAGCCCTGGGAAGACTGGTTTGGTTATCACCACACCATTCGTGTCGATGTCACTGCAGTCAAGTCACCCTTGAAGAGCCTGGATTTTGCCACGCTCAAAATCAAGGATGCAATCTGCGACCGTTTCCGCGACCAGTTCACCCAGCGCCCATCGGTCAATACCAAGAACCCGGACATGCGCATCGTCGGCTTTATGGATGCACGCAATTTCACGGTGTACCTGGATATCTCTGGCGAGCCTCTGTTCAAGCGCGGCTGGCGTATGGAAACCGGTGATGCACCCTTGCGTGAAAATCTGGCAGCAGGTTTGTTGCGCACTGCAGGCTGGAAACCTGGCACACCTTTGTTTGACCCCATGTGCGGTTCAGGCACCATCCTGATCGAAGCAGCGCAAATCCTGGCAGGCATACCGCCCGGCCTGAAGCGTGATTTTGCGTTCGAGAAAATGCATCAGTTCGATGCTGACGCCTGGGCACAGATCAAGGCCAACGCCAAGCCACATCCTCTGCCTGCTGAACCAACGATTTTCGGCAGCGATATTTCTGGCGACATGATAGTCATGACGCGCAATAACCTTAACAAGGCAGGCATACGTTTTGACGTGCCACTCAAGCAGATAGAAGCGCAGGAAATCAAGGCACCAACGACAGAGCCAGGTATCTTGCTGACCAATCCACCTTACGGCGAGCGTATCGGTGTGCGCGGCGACAGCTCGATGGAAGATGATGACATGGCCAAAGATTTCTTCAGCGCCTTCAGTACTACGCTCAAGCAGCGTTTTGCTGGCTGGAGTGTTTTTCTGTTTACTGCTGATCTGGGTTTGCCCAAGATGCTGCGCCTGAAAGAGTCACGCAAGACACCATTCTTCAATGGCGCACTGGAATGCCGCTTGTTCCGCTTTGACATGGTGGCCGGCTTTAACCGCAGGGAAGAAGCCAAGCCTAAAGATATAGCTGAATAATTTTCATGCTGTGGCAATAAGTTACTGAAAAAACGGCCCTGTCGCAGCAGACCTGGCCGTTTTGCTTTAGGCTTGAGGCTTTACTTCAAGATTCTGCAAGGAGATGTAGTCATGGCACTGGAAGCAACAGCAAAGCATTTGAATTTGAAAGACCCATCCTTATTGCGCGACCAGGCTTACATCAATGGTGAGTGGGTCTCATGTACGGCCAGTTTTGAAGTGAATAATCCTTCCACGCTGGCAATACTGGGCACGGTTCCCAATCTGGACGCCAGTCATACCGAAGCCGCCATCAAGGCTGCGCAAGTTGCCTTTCCACTCTGGGCCGCAAAGACTGGCAAAGAGCGCGCTATGCTCATGCGTAAATGGTTTGACCTCATGATAGAAAATGCCGACGACCTGGCTGCCATCATGACGGCAGAGCAGGGCAAGCCATTGGCAGAAGCCAAGGGTGAAGTTATTTACGGTGCCAGCTTCATAGAATGGTTTGCCGAAGAAGCCAAGCGCGTATCTGGTGATGTCATGGCATCGACCTGGAGCGACAAGCGCATGGTGGTTCTGAAGCAGCCTATTGGTGTCTGCGCGTCCATCACGCCGTGGAACTTCCCTATCGCCATGATCACGCGCAAGGTGGCTCCTGCGGTCGCAGCCGGTTGCTCCATCGTTATCAAGCCAGCCGAACAAACACCTTTGTCCGCACTGGCCATGGCAGAGCTGGCGCACAGGGCTGGCATCCCCGCAGGCATCATCAATATTGTGACTGCTGATTCCGAACAATCCATCGCTGTCGGCAAGGTCTTGTGCGATAGCCCTGTGGTCAGACATTTGTCGTTTACCGGTTCAACGCCGGTAGGCCGCATTCTCATGCGGCAATCTGCTCAGACAGTAAAAAAACTGGCGCTGGAACTGGGTGGCCATGCTCCCTTCATTGTGTTTGAAGATGCTGACCTGGATGCTGCTGTCGAAGGTGCGCTGCAATCTAAATTTCGTAATTCTGGCCAGACCTGTGTCTGTACCAATCGCTTTTATGCGCATGAATCAATTTACGATGCCTTCGTCGAAAAACTTTCAGCCGGGGCAAAAAAAATCAGGGTAGGTGATGGCTTTGGTGCTGGCATCAACCAGGGGCCGATGATCGATGCACAGGCAGTCGCCAAGGTAGAAGAACATGTGGCCGATGCCCTCAATCAAGGTGCAAGCTTACAGGCGGGCGGCAAATTGCTGGAAGCTGGCAAACTTTTTTATGAACCAACTGTGCTGTCGAATGTCACACCTGGCATGTTAATCATGAATGAAGAGACCTTTGGCCCTGTGGCCGCAGTCGTCAAGTTCAATACCGAAGAAGAAGTCATTGCCGCTGCGAATAACACCGACTTTGGCCTGGCGTCATACTTTTATTCACGCGACATAGGTCGCGTGTGGCGGGTTGCTGAAAAACTGGAATACGGCATGGTGGGTATCAACACCGGCCTGATCTCGAATGAAGTAGCACCGTTTGGCGGCGTCAAGCAATCCGGCCTGGGGCGAGAAGGCTCCAAATATGGCATGGATGAATATCTGGAAATGAAATACCTTTGTATGGGTGGTATCTGAATCGCAGCGTAGTATTCGCTTCTGGTATTCGGCCACCCAATTTGTAGTCTCATGCCTGATAGCCGCCCTGGCGATCAGGCGCAACACTGAATTTGCCCATGTCCTCTGCAACCAAGATCAGCAATGCTGGCCTGGCGACCTTATTGGCTGCTTTGGCCATGCTTGGTCCGTTTTCCATAGATACTTACCTCCCTGCCTTCCCCAACATCCAGGCTACCCTGCATGCCAGCCCACTGGAAGTACAGCAGACGCTGACGGCCTATATGCTGTCCTTTGCCGTCATGACTTTGTGGCATGGCGCGCTGTCAGATGCTTTTGGCAGACGCAATGTTATCCTGGTTGCTCTGGCGGTCTTTGCCGTAGCCAGCTTTGGGTGCGCCTCGGTGCACAGTATTCATTACTTGTGGGGCTTCCGCATCCTGCAAGGCGTGTCCGCTGGTGCGGGCATGGTAGTGGGGCGCGCCATCATACGCGACTTGTATGCAGGTGCACCGGCCGAGCGTTTGCTGTCGCTGGTGACCATGATTTTCTCTATTGCGCCTGCAATTGCTCCTATCCTGGGCGGCTGGGTGGTCAGTTTCCTGAGCTGGCGGGCGATTTTCCTTTTATTGTTTGGCTATACGGTAGCCTTATGGTGGGCCAGCTACAAGTATTTGCCGGAATCTTTGCCCATGGATAAGCGCCAGCCTTTTAGTGCAGAATTTTTATGGACCAGTTATAAAAATGTCTTCAAGTCCCCGCTATTCCATTTGAAGGCTGGGACGATAGCCTTTAATTTTGCCGGCCTGTTTCTCTATGTTTCAGCCGCTCCTGCTTTCATTACACAGCATTTGCATTTGGGGCCTGATCAATTCGGCTGGCAGTTTGTGCCCTCGGTAGGTGGGATTTTCTTTGGTGCACTAGCTGCCAACCGGCTGGCAGGCAGAATGACCGTGTGGAAGCAAGTCAGCATAGGATTTTGCTTTTTAATTGGGGCGTCCCTGTTTAACGTCATATTCCATTATTTTTCGCCGCCCATACTCCTGTGGTCAGTGACCCCGCTGTTTTTTTATACCTTTGGCATGTCATTGGTGGCACCAGGAGCGACCTTGTTGGTGCTGGACCTGTTCCCGAATATACGGGGCATTGTTGCCTCTTGCCAGTCTGCAACGGTGACACTGCTGGGGGCAGTCATCGCAGGCGTCGCCGCGCCTGCACTGGACCATTCTGTCCTGACATTGGCGCTGGGCCAGTTTGCCTGTGCTGGCATAGGTGCGGTCATGTGGTACACCGGTCGTGCGTACTCGCGCGCCTTAATTGCACAAAAGCAAAATGCCTGGGAATCTATAGAATAAATTCTGGCTGAATAGTCAATAAAAATCCTCGTTAATATATAGAAAAGCGAGAGAATAAATAAATTTCAAGTCAGTTACTTGAAATGCGTATTGCCAGCCTTATATAATTGGTGCTTTGCAACAATGGTGCAATATCAGGTGTGTCAGCAGATTTCCTGGTTTTTGTGTACTATTCGTTCCGCATATGCAAATAAGATATCCATCGTGTCTTTATTTTGCGAACTTATTTAAAGTGTAGCTTTCTAAACACATTGAATTCATCAAGTTGTCACTTTTCACAGGTATCGTGCCGCTTGTCATTGGATCTCTTGCTGATTCAAGGCTGTAAAACACCTGTGCTTCTGTTTTTACCGTGCTTGATGATGTTGGTAAAAACTTAACATTCATTTTTGGATACATGATAATGAAAAAATCAATTTTCGCACTCGCTCTGCTGGGTGCTTTCTCTGGCGCGGCTTTCGCACAATCTACAGTGACTATCTACGGTGTTGTAGACGTTGGCTTCCAAAGCCTGGACAACGGTACTCCAGCTGGTCGCTTCAACAAGATCCAAAGTGGTCAAGAAGCAGGTTCCCGTATCGGCTTCAAAGGCGTTGAAGATCTGGGCGGCGGTTTGAAAGCAAACTTCGTTCTGGAACAAGGCGTTCAGGTTGATACAGGCGAATCCGATCAAGGTCGTACTTTCGGTCGTCGTTCCACAGTTGGTCTGTCTGGCGATTTCGGTGCAGTTGATTTCGGTCGTGACAAGTCTCCAACTCTGAAATACTTCGACAATTTTGATCCGTTTGGCTCTGCTTTGGTTAACAACGGCAATGGCGTTCGCGCTTTGTACTTCGTTGGTGGCTCTGCAACTGTTGCTGGCGTCAATGCTAACTCCACAGGCCGCGTAAGCAATTCCGTTTTCTATTACACACCAGGTAACCTGAGTGGTTTCTCTGCTGCTGGTCAATACGGTTTCGGTGAAGCAGCAGGTAACAATTCTGCTGGTCGTTCCCTGGGCTTGACACTGGGCTACAAAGTTGATGCTCTGGAAGTTGGCTTTAACTACCTGAAAGACAGCGCGCAAGACGCTAAACTGTTCACTAACGCCAAGAAAGGTGTTTCTGTTGCAGCATCTTACAATTTCGGTGTAGCCAAGCCAGTATTCATCTATCAAAAAACGACAGATGATCTGACTTTGGAAAAGAAAGCCTATACATTGGCTGTGACAGTTCCAGTTGATGCAAACAGCAAAGTATTTGCTGGTTTCACACAAGTGAAAAACGACACTCCAGTTGCAGCAGGTAAAGTTGTTGGCGATGCAAAACAATTCGCGATTGCTTACAACTACAATCTGTCCAAGCGTACTGACCTGTACGCTGCATTTGCACGTTTGACACAAGATTCAACTTCCAGAGAGTTGGCAGCTGTTAACGGCGCATCTGTAAAAGAATTGACTGCTGGCGTACGTCACCAGTTCTAATTCCATGAAGGGCTAGTCCCTTCATGCGTTAAAAGAGAAGAGTGTCCTGTATGGGCACTCTTTTTTTTTGTGAATTCCTGCGACGTTGTAATTCCAGCGTATGCTCAATGAAAATTGCTTTGTGCTGGCAACATTCCGGATATTCCTGTCAGTCCAGTCTGGGCTTTGTTACAATGCCTATATAATTCGCTCCTGGGCTTCAACATGAAAATCACAAAAAAATCTGCATCCCTGCTGATGCTTATGCTGGCTTGTAGTGCAACGCAAGCAGTTTTCGCGCAAACCCCTTCCAAGGCTGATGTGCCGCCGCCTCCCAAGCTTGAGAAGCTGGAAGAAGTTTCTGACCCCAAAGGGATATCTGTCAGCAAGCCTGAGCCAAAAAACAAGATGATGGAAAAGCGCAGCAATGGCGGTAAGGTGACTGAAGTCCAGGTCAAATCAGGGAAAAGCAATTACACGGTCAAAGCTGATCCTGAAGTGGGAAATGCTCCCAAAGGAACAGTACAGGGTGATGCCAATCGGGCAGCGCAATGGACTATCCTGGAGTTCGGTGGCAAGAAAGAAGTCAAAGAGGGTAACCCGCCTGATGTTTTGGCACCCGCGCAAGCAAAATCAGCTGCAACAGCCAGTTCTGCTGCATCAAAGTAAGTATTCACTATAGCTCTTATCTTTAATTGACATGGCAGTTTTTACACCGGTAAGTCTGGAAGACCTTGGCCCCTGGATGCAGCAATTCCCTTTGGGTAAAGCCCTGGATATTAAGGGCATCGCTTCAGGCATAGAAAATAGCAACTTTTTCATCAATACCGAAGCAGGCGAGTTCGTATTGACGATTTTTGAAAATCTGAGTTTCGAGCAGTTGCCGTTTTACCTGAAACTCATGCGTCACCTGGCTGATCGCGGGGTACTGGTGCCAGCGCCTATCGCCAATGATCAGGGTGAGTTAGTAGTTGCTTTGCATGGCAAGCCTGCCGCTATTGTCAGCAAGCTGGAAGGTAGCTCACAGATGACGCCACAGCCAGTACATTGTGCTGCCGTAGGCAGCATGCTGGCGCGCATGCATCTAGCGGCGCAAGATTTCAATATCGCACAACCAAACTTGCGCTCGCTTGATTGGTGGCATGCCACCACGCCCAAGGTTTTACCTTTTCTTTCGGATGAATTGCAGCACCTGCTGCGTGCAGAAGTGCATTTCCAGGATGCTTTTGACAGTACGCCAATTTACCGCGCCTTGCCAACCGGGCCCGTCCATGCAGACCTGTTCCGCAATAATGTCATGTTTGACGGTGAGCGCCTGACTGGCTTCTTTGATTTTTATTTTGCTGGTTGTGATACATGGATTTTTGATGTGGCAGTGACTGTCAATGACTGGTGTATTGATGTGGCTACTGGTGTGCTCGATGAAGAGCGCGTACTGGCCATGCTGAATGCCTATCATGCCGTGCGCCCCTTCACTAAAGAAGAATGTATTGCCTGGCAACCAATGTTGCGTGCTGCGGCACTGCGTTTCTGGCTGTCGCGTTTGTATGACTTTTATCAGCCCAGGGATGCTGAAATGCTGACGCCGCATGACCCTGCCCATTTTGAGCGCATCCTGCGCTTGCGCGAATCAGGCCAGGTACCAGCCCTGCCTGCAGTATGATGAAAGTAATTAACGCACAGTCCGGCTGGACATGGGTAAAGCAGGGCTTTGTTTTGTTTCGCAAGCGTCCTATGGAATTACTCAGCCTGTTTTTTTTGTGGATGATGTTGACGCAGTTACTGAGGTTCATTCCAGTAGCCGGCCAATTTCTTACCTTGTTTTTGTTTCCGGTATTCTCAGTGGGATTTATGCAAGCCTGCCGGTATCTTGAAAATGAGCAAAAAATAACACCGGGATTACTGTTCACTGGCTTTCAGTCCCCGCATGTGGTTGCCTTGCTAGGTTCTGGCCTGCTTCGCATAGCAGCTCTCTTTTTTACCTATTGGTTCTCGAACTTGATCAATGACGAGGCGCTGTCGGAGTTCATGAAGGCAGCGGCGAAGACCGGACCTATGGATGCAGGCAGTCTGGAGAAGGTTTTGCCAGTCAAGGCGATCTTGTTGACTGTGCTGATCTATATTCCATTTGCCATGGCGTTCTGGTACAGCGTCCCGTTAATAGCCTGGCAGCGCATGACTTTGATTAAATCCATGTTTTACAGTTTTTTTGCTGTACTTCATTCTTGGAAGGCATTTCTTGTTTATTTCCTTGCCTGGTATGGTCTTTCAATATTAGTTAGCCCGTTGGCCATAATTTTTCTGGGAATTGATATCAACATTGGCGTGGTGATGTTAACAGCCATGTCATTTATTATTTTCGTCATTGTTTATTGTTCTTCTTATCCGACTTACACAGATGTTTTTGGTAAGCCGGATGAAGACAATCAAGCAGCGGTCTGATGCTCTGAAGGCAGTTCAAGATCTTCAATAATCTCAAAGCTATGCGTCATCTCCGCAGTCTTTGCCAGCATGATGGATGCAGAGCAGTATTTTTCATGTGACAGCTTGATGGCGCGCTCTACCAAATTTGGCTTTAATTGACGGCCACGTACGACAAAGTGGAAATTGATTTTCGTGAATACCTTAGGCTCAATTTCTGCGCGTTCTGCCGTCAGCTTGACATCGCAGCCACGGATATCCTGTTTGCCCTTGCGCAAAATCAGCACTACGTCATATGCTGAGCAACCTCCTGTACCCAGTAGCACCATTTCCATAGGGCGCGGTGCCAGGTTGCGGCCACCGCCATCGGGTGCGCCATCCATTAAAACGGCATGACCAGAACCCGTCTCTGCCAGAAAAGACATGCCAGATGAGCCCGTCCAACGTACTGTAGCTTCCATACTTCTACCCTCTCGTTATCAAAGAAAATACCATCTATAAATTGTAGCCTATTGCGCAGAATCGTAAAATTTTGCGCAACAAACTGTAAATTACCTTGCACTGCACAATTTCTTATCCTATTATTGACTCATCGGTTAGTTAATAGTAAGGCTGTCAACTAACCCTGCAATTGTCTCCTCCACCTACTCCTTTTGGTGGATTCAACCCGAAGCCAGTCTTCGGGTTTTTTTTGCCTGTATTTCCACTTGCTTCCAACAAAGTCTGCACAAAAATTAAACAGTTCTTGCACTAAGTCTTTGAAAATACTATAATTTCCGACTCCCTGATCGCCCAAGGGAGAAGTGATAAGGACGAGTCTGCTGAAATTAATGGCAGAACCACCAAAAACACAGAATATTTGAGGGCGTTTTTAACTTTTATTAGGATTCAACATGAAAACCTTTTCCGCTAAGGGCCATGAGGTTCAGCGCGACTGGTTCGTGATTGACGCGACAGATAAAGTACTCGGACGTGTTGCCAGCGAAGTGGCACTCCGTTTACGCGGCAAACATAAACCAGAATTTACACCACACGTAGACACAGGCGATTTTATCGTTGTTGTTAACGCAGGCAAACTGCGCGTGACTGGTACTAAAGCTCTGAACAAAACATACTACCGTCACACTGGTTATCCAGGCGGTATCTATGAAACAAATTTCCAGAAAATGCAAGAGCGTTTTCCAGGTCGTGCACTCGAGAAAGCTGTTAAAGGCATGTTGCCTAAAGGCCCACTCGGCTATGCAATGATCAAGAAGCTGAAAGTCTATGCAGATGCAACACATCCGCACGCAGCTCAGCAACCACAAGTACTCGACATCTAAGGATTAGCCATGATCGGTAATTACAACTACGGAACTGGCCGTCGCAAGAGCGCAGTTGCTCGCGTATTCCTGAAATCCGGCAGCGGCAAGATCGTTGTCAACGGCAAACCAGCAAACGAGTATTTCTCTCGTGAAACTGGCCTGATGGTCATCCGTCAACCTCTGGAACTGACTAATAATCTCGAAACATTCGATATTATGGTTAACGTTCACGGCGGCGGCGAATCCGGCCAATCAGGTGCTGTTCGTCACGGTATCACTCGTGCCCTGATCGACTACGATGCAGCTTTGAAACCAGAACTGTCAAAAGCTGGCTTCGTTACTCGTGATGCTCGCGAAGTTGAACGTAAAAAAGTTGGTCTGCGCAAAGCACGTCGCGCAAAACAATTCTCCAAGCGTTAATTTTTTATCGCTGGAAGCAATTGCTACAAAGAAGCCGCCTGTATGGGCGGCTTTTTTGCTTTGGAGCATGTAACGAGTTTTTTCAGTCTCTACGGCATGGACTCTTATGCTGCTAGAATAGCGTCAAAATTTCTTGCAAGGAAAGCATATGATTAAAATTGGCATTGTAGGTGGCACGGGTTATACCGGGGTTGAATTACTGCGCATATTGGCCACTCATCCGAAGGCGCACATCACGGCGATCACTTCCCGCAAGGAAGATGGCTTGCTGGTTTCTGAAATGTATCCTTCCTTGCGCGGGCGCGTGGACATCGCTTTTTCTGCGCCTGACAAAGCCAACCTCAAAGAATGCGACGTCGTCTTCTTCGCCACACCGCATGGCGTCGCTATGGCACAAGCACCAGAATTGCTGGCCGCTGGCGTCAAGGTCATCGACCTGGCAGCAGATTTCCGCATGAAGAACGTGGCTGAATTTGAAAAATGGTATGGCATCCCGCATACATGTGCCGAGGTGCTGGAAGAAGCCGTGTATGGCTTGCCAGAACTGAACCGTGACGCCATCAAGACTGCCAGAGTGGTTGGCAATCCAGGTTGCTATCCAACCACCATGCAGCTGGGCTTTTCCCCTCTGCTGAAGGCTGACATCATTGATGCTGGCAACCTGATCGCTGACTGCAAATCGGGTGTCTCCGGCGCAGGCCGCAAGGCTGAGCTGGGTCTGTTGTTCTCGGAAACCAGTGACACCTTCAAAGCCTATGGTGTGTCCGGCCACAGGCATACCCCTGAGACCATAGAGCAATTGCAACGCATCAGCAAAGACCAGATCGGCCTGCTGTTCACGCCGCACTTGGTGCCCATGATACGCGGCATGCATTCCACCCTTTATGCCCGCCTGAACACAGAAATCAGCAACGAAGACTTGCAAGCCCTGTTTGAAAACGCCTACAAGGATGAAATCTTTGTCGATGTATTGCCATTTGGCTCACATCCGGAGACCCGTTCTACCCGCGCCTCGAATATGTTGCGCCTGGCTTTGCACAGGCCAAATAATGGCAATACTGTCGTTATACTGGTAGTGCAGGACAATCTGGTGAAAGGTGCATCTGGTCAGGCAGTGCAGTGTATGAACCTGATGTTTGGCCTGGAAGAAAGCACCGGGTTGATGCACGTACCTGTCATGCCATAAGCGTGGTCATGGCTAAGTCACGTCTGACTCCCAAGCGCTTTCTTGCGCCAAAAATGACGATTACCCATGAGCAGCCTTGGACATTCAAGGTGGCCATGGCTGGCCTCGTCATAGCGATCGCTGCCGGTATTGCCTGGTGGACTTATGATCTTGGCAAGAGTTTTGCCTCTGGTTCCAAGGTCAGCGCCGATGAAGTTGAAGAATTGAAAGAAAAAATAACGGAGCTGACTGCTGAGCGTGACAAGTTATCGCTGACGGCCAATACCATAGAAAGCACGGTCAATATCGACAAGTCCACGCAAAAGCAATTGACTGACCAGGTCAAGGCCTTGACGACAGAAAACCTCAAGCTCAAGGATGATCTGGCATTTTTTGAAAGCCTGACACCCTCAGCGGTAGGAGCCGAAGGTATTTCCCTGCAAAATTTCAAGGTGGAAATGCTCGGCCCAGGTCAATTGCGCTATAGGGCGCTGGTTATGCAAGGCGGAAAGAATGGCCGGGATTTCACTGGGGAAATGCAATTCAGCCTGAACTTGGTACAAGTTGGTAAACCTGCTACGATGCTGTTTCCCGATCCTAAGTCGGGCGATGCCGGAAAGCTAAAATTGTCATTCCGTCATTATCAAAGGCTGGAAGGTACGATTACCTTGCCAGAGGGTGCTACGGTTAAAGGTGTGCAGGCCAAAGTGTTATCTAATGGTCAGATCCGTGCTCAACAAATGGTCAATTTATAAGCGGTCAATTTAAAACCACGCAAAGAAACTGCTGCAATTGCTAAAAATAGCATTTCTCATACGCTGCGGGTTCTGGCGCATTTCCTCAAAAGGGAGCAAGAATGTTTAATCGAAAAACCAAGAACACCATAGATAGCCTCATCGGTGCAACCACCGTCATACAAGGCGATTTGCACTTCAAAGGCGGTTTGCGTATTGATGGCCATATTCGTGGCAATGTCGTCGCTGACCTTGAAGCATCCAGCATGCTGATAATTTCTGAGCAGGCAAAAATTGATGGTGAAGTCCGCGCCGCCCATATCGTGGTGAATGGCGTCATCCATGGACCGGTATTTTCGTCAGAATTGCTTGAATTACAGCCAAAAGCACAAATATTCGGTGATGTGCACTACAAAACACTGGAAATGCTGAGCGGTGCCGTGGTTTCTGGCAAGCTTAGCCATGACCTGGCACAAGAACCTGTATTGAAACTCGCAGCGAACAATGCATAGATTTCTGTGCGGGTCTATAATGATGGTAAATAGTCTGAAGGAGTAATTATGAACGCTGTTGCCGAAATGCCCGCACCCATTGTTTTCACTGAAAGCGCCGCTGCCAAAGTGGCACAGCTGATTGAAGAAGAGGGTAACCCTGACCTGAAACTGCGCGTCTTCGTACAAGGCGGTGGTTGCTCAGGTTTTCAGTATGGTTTCACATTTGATGAGATCACCAATGAAGATGACACGACCATGACCAAGAATGGCGTCCATTTGCTGATCGATTCCATGAGCTACCAGTACCTGGTTGGCGCAGAAATCGATTACAAGGATGACCTCGAAGGCGCACAGTTCGTGATCAAGAACCCGAATGCAACAACCACTTGTGGTTGCGGTTCTTCATTCTCAGCTTAATTGCCAAGATAATCTTTGTTGATTTGCCTGGAAAAGGACGCTTCGGCGTCCTTTTGTTTTTTGCATGCTTATTTTCTAAAATCATTGTAGCGATGACGGCACATGCTGGCGAAGGCGATTTGAGCAAGTCAGAACGCCGCCAGTACATTGCCATGCTCAACGCGATTGTTGACAGTAACGCTCAGTCGTAGAAAACGCATCGAGGACAAGATCAATCTGGGGCTTGCAGTAAGACAGCCGCGCCACCTCACTTTCATGAAGCTGGCAGCATTGAAGGGTAATAACGACATTATCCTGGCATTGCTTAAAGCTGGTCAGTATAGAGTCCACGAATGGCGACGGGCATACACCTTTATTCTCTGCCGTGATGTCAATTAAGCTGAAAACAGTCCAACTTTTTATCAGCAAAAAAAGCTGACGTGACTGCGACTGCACCTAACGGTGATAAGCCTTTGTCATGGGCTAAGGTAGTAGCCAAGCCAAACAAGAAAATGATAGATGCCCTGGTCAAAGCCGGCGCTAGGTAATTTAATCTTCTGTGTCGACAAAGCTGATAATTTCCCACTCTGTAATTCTCTTCTATGCTCTCCTTGGCAAGCTGTTGCATACAGCACTTCTACAAGGAACAATGAAAAGTATTTGCTGCATTTTCTAATAACAATTCATCACAAGACAGGGAAAGCTGATTACACTCCTTGAATAAACAGGAGCCAGCATGGAAGCATCCCTCGCCATATCTTCACGCCAGCAAGATCTTGTGCGCGCACTGCGTCAGCAATTGCCTGCGCATTGCATTTTGTATGATGAAGAAGATACCCGTCCTTATGAATGTGACGGTCTGGCCGCTTACCGCCAGTTGCCCATGGTGGTGACACTGCCAGAGAATGAAAGCCAGGTCATCAGCATCATCAATATCTGCCGTGACAAGCAGATCGCCATCGTGCCGCGTGGTGCTGGCACTGGTTTGTCTGGCGGTGCCATGCCGATTGCTGATGGCCTGGTGCTGTCAACCGCCAAACTCAATAAGATCATCAAGGTCGATGCCTATGCCCGCACTGCGGTGGTACAGCCAGGTGTGCGTAATCTCGCCATCTCTGAAGCTGTAGCAGCTCACGGCTTGTATTACGCGCCCGACCCGTCTTCGCAAATCGCCTGCACCATAGGCGGCAATGTGGCAGAAAATTCTGGTGGTGTGCATTGCCTCAAATATGGCCTGACGGTACACAATGTCATGGCCGTGCGCGCCATTACCATGGAAGGCGAAGTCATAGAGCTGGGTGGTGGAGCGCTGGATGCGCCTGGCCTGGATTTGCTGGCAGTGTTCATAGGCTCGGAAGGCATGCTCGGAGTCGTCACTGAAGTGACCGTCAAACTCATTCCCAAGCCGCAAGCTGCACGTGTGATCATGGCTTCGTTTGATGACGTCGTCAAAGGTGGCAATGCGGTGGCCAGCGTGATCGCCGCAGGTATCATCCCGGCCGGGCTGGAGATGATGGACAAGACCTCTTCGCGCATGGTCGAACCCTTTGTGCAGGCAGGGTATGACACCGATGCCGAGGCCATTCTGCTCTGCGAATCAGACGGTACCATAGAAGAAGTCGAAGAAGAGATTGCCCGCATGAGTGCCGTGCTGGAGCAGGCTGGCGCGACTGCGCTGGCAGTATCCAATACAGAGGCAGAACGCCTGCGTTTCTGGTCTGGCCGCAAGAATGCTTTTCCCGCTGCTGGCCGAATTTCACCCGATTATTACTGCATGGATGGCACCATCCCGCGCAAACATCTGGCGCAAGTCCTGATCGGTATCGCAGCCATGGAAGAAAAATATGGCCTGCGTTGCGCCAACGTCTTTCATGCAGGCGATGGCAATCTTCACCCGCTGATTTTATTTGATGCGAATAAAGAAGGGGAATTTCACAGGGCCGAGGAATTTGGTGCCGAGATACTGGAGCTATGTGTCAAGGTGGGTGGCACGATCACCGGCGAGCATGGTGTGGGCATAGAAAAAATCAATTCCATGTGCGTGCAGTTTTCGAGTGAAGAGATTACCGCCTTCCTCGCCTTGAAACGGGCTTTCGATCCTGCAGCCTTGCTTAATCCAGACAAAGCCATACCTACTCTGCATCGCTGCGCCGAATACGGCCGCATGCATGTAAAAAAAGGTGTGTTGAAATTCCCTGATTTGCCGCGTTTTTAAAGACAGAGGCTAGACTTAATTGGACGATGGCATGCAAACGACGCTAGACAATTTTCGTGAACGCATATTGGCAGCAAGCGCCAGCGGTATCGCATTGCAGATACAGGGCGGTGGCAGCAAGCACTGGTATGGGCAGGAAGTGCAGGGTGAGGTACTGGATACCCGCGCTTATAGCGGCATCCTGGCATATGACCCGACTGAGCTGGTGCTGACTGCCCGCAGCGGCACACCGCTGGCAGAAATAGAAACTGCCCTGGCGGCACAGAACCAGATGCTGGCATTTGAGCCGCCGCATTTTGGCGCTACCACCACCATAGGCGGTGTCGTGGCTGCAGGCTTGTCTGGCCCCCGGCGGCCAGCCGTAGGTGCTGCGCGTGATTTTGTACTGGGTGTCAGCCTCATGAATGGGCAAGGGCAGGTACTGGAATTTGGTGGTCAGGTCATGAAGAATGTCGCAGGCTATGATGTTTCGCGTCTGCTGACAGGTTCCATGGGCTGCCTGGGTTTGCTGCTGGATATTTCCATCAAGGTCTTGCCACGTCCCTTTGCAGAAACCACCCTGGTGTTTGCCCTGTCAGAGGCAGACGCATTGACGCGTTTGAATCAGTGGGCAGGCCAGGCTTTACCTATCTCGGCCAGTTGCTGGCATGTAGGCCGTCTGATGCTGCGCCTCTCAGGTGCAGAAGCCGCAGTGCGCGCCGCCAAGGTCAGACTGGGTGGTGAAGAAATGCAGGATGCTACAGCTTTCTGGATAGCCTTGCGCGAACAGACCCAGGATTTTTTTCAGCAGGAAGAAGAGCATGGTTTATGGCGCTTATCGCTGCCATCCACCAGCGCCGCCTTGAAGCTGACTGGCAAATCCATGATCGAATGGGGCGGGGCGCAGCGCTGGCTCTACAGCACAGAAAAACCCGAGCTGATACGTCTGACTGCGCTGGCTGCCGGTGGTCACGCCAGCCTGTTCCGTGGTGGTGACAAGAGCATAGGCGTGTTCGCCCCCCTGTCTGCACCACTGGAAAAAATACACAGACGCCTGAAGAATACTTTTGATCCCGCCGGTATATTTAACCCCGGTCGCATGTACAAAGGCTGGTAAAGACAATGCAAACCAATCTCGCTGATTTCATCAAAGACACACGCGAAGGCAAAGAGGCTGAAGATATCTTGCGCAAGTGTGTACATTGCGGATTTTGTACAGCCACTTGCCCGACCTATCAATTACTTGGTGATGAACTCGATGGCCCGCGTGGCCGTATCTACCTCATCAAGCAGGTATTGGAAGGCAAGCCTGCTACAGTCAAAACCCAGCAACATCTGGACCGCTGCCTGACGTGCCGTAATTGCGAAACCACATGTCCGTCCGGTGTGCAATATGGCCGACTGGTGGATATAGGCCGTCAGGTGGTGGAGAAACAGGTAGGTCGCCCGCTGTTCCAAAAACTGAATCGTGCTGCTCTCAAAGCCGTGCTGCCACGTAAATGGATCTTCAATCCAGCGATGAAGCTGGGTCAAAGCCTGCGCGCAGTCTTGCCCAAGTCATTACAAAATAAAGTGCCGGTAGCACAAGATGCAGGCTTGTGGCCGCAAACTGAACATGCCCGAAAGATGCTCTTGCTGGATGGCTGCGTACAGCCCGCCATGTCACCGAATATCAATGCTGCCACCGCCAGGGTGCTTGATGCCATGGGCGTGCAATTGCAAATTGCCCCCAAGGCTGGTTGTTGTGGAGCCATACGCTATCACTTGAATGAGCATGAAGATGGCCTCAATGACATGCGCATGAATATTGATGCCTGGTGGCCGTATGTGGAAGCTGGTGCAGAAGCCATCGTCATGACCGCGTCTGGCTGCGGTGCCACGGTAAAAGAATATGGGCATTTGCTGGCGCATGATGAAGCCTATGCTGCAAGGGCTGCAAAAATCTCGGCACTGACACGCGACCTCAGTGAAATTTTGCCTGAGTTCCAGCCTCAACTGGTGCAGTGCCTGCAAGGTAAAATCAACAAGCGTATTGCCTGGCATCCACCTTGTACCTTGCAGCATGGCCAGCAAATACGCGGCAAGGTCGAAGGCCTGTTGACGGCCATAGGCGTTGACGTGAAGCTGTGCGCCGACAGTCACTTATGTTGCGGCTCAGCCGGTACATATTCTGTCTTGCAACCCAAGCTTTCCTATCAGTTGCGCGATAACAAATTACGTAATCTGGCGGCGACCGATGCCGAGATGATTTTGTCTGCGAATATAGGTTGCCTGACGCATTTGCAATCAGGGACTGATACGCCAGTGATACATTGGGTAGAATTAATTGATCAAATGATGCAAGTTCAGGAAGCGGAGATTGAGCCTGGATAATTGGGAGCACAAAAAAAAGAGCAATCAATGATTGCTCTTTTGTTTATTCGGCCAGCAGCTTTTCTATATCATCCAGCAAGTCCTTGGGCGCTGTTTGTGGTGCATAGCGCTTGAAGACCGTGCCATCTTTCTTCACTAGGAATTTGGTGAAATTCCATTTGATGGATTGACTCCCTAATAAGCCAGGAGCCTGGCTTTTCAGGTGCTGGAACAAGGGGTGAGCCTTGTCGCCATTCACATCTATTTTGTCGAAAAGGGGGAAGGTCACACCATAATTCTTTTCGCAGAAAGAGCCGATCTCTCCAGCAGAACCAGGTTCCTGATGACCAAACTGGTTGCAGGGGAAGCCAAGCACCTCTACACCCTTGTCCCTGAACTGCTGGTAAATTGCTTCCAGGCCTTTGTACTGTGGCGTGAAACCGCAATTGCTGGCGGTATTCACGATCAGCAATACCTTGCCTGCATATTGCTTGAGATCGACAGGCTCTCCCTGCAGACTATTGGCCTGAAAAGCGAGCGCACTCATACGATACCCAGATGTTTGGTGCCAGCAGTCAGGTCCCTGTCCTTGGCATCTTTGCCTTTGAGCATGATGGCCAGGCGCAGTTCATTGACCGAGTCAGCATTACGCAAGGCATCTTCATAAGAGATCTCGTCAGCTTCATGTAAATCAAACAGCGATTGATCAAAGGTCTGCATACCCAGTTCACGGGATTTCTTCATGATCTCTTTGATCTCATGTACTGCACCTTTAAAGATCAGGTCAGACACCAGCGGTGTATTGAGCATGATTTCTACCGCGGCAGCACGGCCCTTGCGCCCCTTGAGTGGCACCAGACGCTGTGAAATAACCGCCTTCAGGTTCAGTGACAAATCCATGAGTAACTGCTGGCGACGTTCTTCCGGGAAGAAGTTGATGATACGGTCGAGTGCCTGGTTTGAGCTATTGGCATGCAGGGTAGCCAGGCAAAGATGGCCGGTTTCTGCAAAGGCGACGGCAAAATCCATGGTTTCGCGGTCGCGTATCTCACCAATCTGGATAACGTCCGGTGCCTGGCGCAGGGAGTTTTTCAGGGCTGCACCCCAGTCTTCGGTATCAATCCCGATTTCACGCTGGGTAATGATGCAATTCATATGTGGATGCACATATTCTATCGGGTCCTCGATAGTAATGATGTGGCCGTAACTATTCGCATTTCTATAACCTAACATGGCCGCCAGCGAAGTGGATTTACCCGAGCCGGTAGCACCCACCATGATGACCAGGCCGCGCTTGGTCATGGCGATTTCTTTGAGGTTTTCTGGTAACCCCAGGTCTTCCAGCTTGGGAATAGCCGTGGTAATCGTCCGCAATACCAGACCTACGCGGCCTTGTTGCATGAACGCTGAGACGCGGAAACGTCCCAAGCCCGCAGGGCTGATTGCGAAATTACATTCTTTGGTCGATTCAAACTCTGAGGATTGCTTGTCGTTCATGATAGAACGGGCAAGATCAATAGTGTGAGCAGGGGACAATGGTTGATTGGAGACTGGTGTTACCCGTCCGTCTATCTTGAAGGCCGGCGGGAAGTCTGCCGTAATAAACAAGTCTGAACCGTTTTTGCTGAGCATAAGCCTCAGCAAATCATTCATAAATTTGGTGGCCTGATCGCGTTCCATGTTTTTGTCCTTTTGATCTCTTAGCCTGGGAAGTTGTCTGGCTGTTTGGCTGCGCCACGTGCAGTTGCCACCGAGATGACATTGCGGCGTACCAGGTCAGTCAGATTTTGATCCAGGGTCTGCATGCCAATATTGCTACCAGTTTGTATCGAAGAATACATCTGTGCAATCTTGGCTTCACGAATAAGATTACGTATCGCTGGCGTACCCAGCATGATTTCATGCGCCGCCACACGGCCAGAGCCATCCTTGGTTTTGAGCAGGGTTTGCGAGATAACTGCTTGCAGTGATTCCGACAGCATCGAACGCACCATTTCTTTTTCTTCCGCTGGGAAAACGTCGACGATACGGTCAATGGTTTTGGCAGCGGAAGAGGTATGCAATGTGCCGAATACCAAGTGACCCGTTTCAGCGGCAGTCAGTGCCAGGCGTATGGTTTCCAGATCACGCAACTCACCGACCAGGATAGCATCAGGATCTTCACGCAGGGCAGAGCGCAGCGCGTTGTTAAAAGACATGGTGTGCGGGCCGACTTCACGCTGGTTGATCAGGCATTTTTTGGATTCATGTACAAATTCTATCGGGTCTTCGACCGTCAGGATATGACCATACTCGTGTTCGTTGAGATGGTTCACCATGGCAGCCAGGGTCGTTGATTTGCCAGAACCGGTAGGTCCGGTCACCAGTACCAGGCCACGTGGCTTCAATGCCAGCTCAGCGAAAATCTTGGGCGTATTCAATTGTTCCAGCGACAAGATCTTGGATGGAATGGTACGCATAACGGCAGCAGCACCACGTTCCTGGTTGAAGGCATTCACACGGAAGCGGGCCAGGCCAGGGATGGAGAAAGAGAAATCGCACTCCAGCGTGTCTTCATAGGCTTTGCGTTGCGAGTCATTCATGATGTCATAGATCAACTCATGGACATCTTTATGTTCCAGTGGTGGCAAATTAATACGTCTGACGTCACCATGTACCCGTATCATGGGCGGCAAGCCGGAAGATAAGTGTAAGTCGGAGGCATTGTTCTTGACGGAGAACGCCAGCAGTTCTGAAATGTCCATTTATAATTCCGGTAATGAGATCGTTGTTGATCTGGTTGGGTAATTGATTAATAGCGTGATAAAAGCCATATTAAGCTGCGGAGGGTAGTTTTGCCAGCAGTTCACAACGAAATAGATAGATTTTTGGTTACTGATTATGTCCTCAATTTCTGACAACTTGCAAGCCGTAACTGCGGATATCCGTGCTGCTGCGCTTGCCAACGGGCGCGATCCGCAACAACTGCACTTGCTGGCCGTATCCAAAACCTTTCCGGCTGATGCGGTCATCGAAGCTGCAGAGGCGGGTCAGCACTGTTTTGGTGAAAATTATCTGCAAGAAGCTTTGGAGAAGATGCAGGAAGTACAGGCAAAAAAGCCGCAACTTCAGCTCGAATGGCATTTTATAGGCCCTATACAAAGTAATAAGACCCGCCCCATCGCTGAGCATTTTGCCTGGGTACATTCAGTCGACAGGGAAAAAATCGCCCAGCGCCTGTCCGAGCAAAGGCCTGCAGAGATGCCAGCACTGAATATTTGTCTGCAAGTTAATATTAGTGGCGAGGCAAGCAAGAGTGGCGTTTTACCTGAAGAAGCTTTGGTGCTGGCAAAAAAAATTGCAGTGTTGCCGGGTCTGCAACTGCGTGGCTTGATGGCCGTACCGGAAGCCAGCCATGATGAGCAGGTGCAAAGAAAGGCATTCAGACAATTGAAGCAGTTGAGCGATGCCATTCAGGCTGCAGGAATAACGCTGGATACACTGTCCATGGGCATGAGTGCGGACATGCATGCGGCAATCGCCGAAGGAAGTACCATGCTCAGGATAGGAACAGCTATTTTTGGAAACCGGAACTATGCAAAATAAGAAAAAAGTCGCCTTCATAGGCGGTGGCAATATGGCAAATGCACTGATAGGCGGCTTGCTAAAAAACCTTACCACTGCTGAACATATCCACGTCATAGACTTGAGCCAGGCGTCGCTAGACAAGCTGGTCAGCGACTATGGTGTGACAACAGCGCTGACAATCGATGCCAGGCTGGCCGAGATGGATGCGATTATCCTGGCCGTCAAGCCTCAGCAATTGCGTGAAGTTGTGCAGGGGCTGGGTCCTTACGTGGATGCGCAATTACTGATCTCCATCGCTGCTGGGATACGTGCTACTGATTTGGCGCGATGGCTTGGGGGCTATGAAAAAATTGTGCGTACCATGCCCAATACACCGGCATTGATAGGCCAGGGCATGACCGGCCTGTTTGCCCTGGACGCTGTCAGTGCAGAGCAAAAACAAATGGCTGAACATATCATGCAGGCGGTGGGTGCAACCATCTGGCTGGAAGATGAAAGTTTACTGGACGCTGTGACTGCGGTATCTGGCAGTGGCCCGGCCTATGTGTTTTATTTCATTGAAGCGATGCAGCAGGCTGCCATCGAACTGGGTTTGAGTCCGGAACAGGGTTTGCAATTGGCGATGACGACGTTTACCGGTGCAGCGCAACTGGCATCACAGGCCACGGAACCAGTCGGTGTGCTGCGTGAACGCGTTACCTCCAAGGGGGGCACTACTTATGCAGCGTTAAGCAGCATGGAAAACGCTGGGGTCAAACTGGCCATTGTGAATGCCATCAAGGCCGCCGCTCACAGGGGTAAAGAGCTGGGTGACGAGTTTGGCAAAGAGAGTCTGTGATCAGGCAAGCTATTGTTTGAATCAGCTCTGGCAGCGGCGATTGCTACATCAGGAGCAATCGCCTGAACTACTTGCCTGGCAGTTGACTGTCAGTTACTGATATCGATCGCATCTGCGCGCATGCGTTGCACTATCGTCGCTACGCTGCGCCAGGTTTCCCAGCCCAGCAATGCAGACTTTGCAAAAGAAAATATCCTTCTGGGTTTTAGCACCAAAATTGCTGCGATGGCTATACCTCCTAGCAATGGGCGTTGACGTGCTATTTGCCCGGCTTTGCCAAGCAAACCTGCAGCGACATCGGCCATGCCCATGGATTGTTTGAAGTCCTTACAATGTATTGTCATCAGGCTGCGTTCTGCCTGTATCTTCAATAATAATGCCTGGCGTCTCAATGCCAGTCTTTCCTGATGATTGCCCATGCTTTACACCTGTCCTTTTTCACTGGCGTCATTGCCACGCAGGCTGGCAGCGTCTTTTTTCAATTCAGCCAAACTGTGTGACAGGAACCCAGGCTTGCGGCGGAATTTGCTCCGTAGCCAGGTGAATATGCCAAATGAGAGCAGCGCAAACAGCGCCAGCAAACTGAGCAGGACCGTATAGCGGTAGGTGTCCCAAAAAGCGGCAACCACAGTCAGTACCGCCAGCATGACAGCAATGCCGGCAAAAAAAAGCGCTGTCAATGACCAAAGCAAACCAGAAGAAAAGTGCGCCAACTCTTCTTCCAGTTCGACGGCAGCCAGTTCCAGCCGGGTGTGGACAAGATTGCCAAATGTCGTGGCAACTTGTCTCAGCGAGTCGCTGATGGCCATTACTTATCTGCTACGGCCAATGAGCAAGCCCACCAGCAAGCCTACACCAGCAGCAATACCTGCAGACTGCCATGGGTTTTCCTTGACATACACATCAGTCGCTTTGGCAGCTTCCTTGGTACGGGTAACCACCAGGTCTTCTATACGTTCTACTTCTGCCTTGGCATTTCTCAAGGTTTTTTCAAATCGGGCTTTGGCAGATTGGAAACCTTCGCTGCCATGCTGTTCGGTATTCTTCAATAGTTCTTCAGCATCACGGATGACAAGATGCAAGTCATTCATCAATTGTTCTCTATGTTCGTCTACTGTACTCATGATTCGTCCTTTCTGGTTGGTAAGTGAACTTCAGTCTATTCAAAAAGAGCCTGAGGAGTTTGCGTCAGCGCAAGAAAAATGCATTGGATAAGTTGCAAGTTATTGACTTACTTTACTGCATAGTCAATAGCAATGCCAGCAAAGATTGCGGCACCCAGCCAATTGTTATTGATGAAAGCTGCAAAACAGGCCATGCGTTCACGTTCGCGTATCAGGGTGTAGTGGTAGAGCGCGAAAATTATTGCGACACCCATACCAACAAAAAACCATGTGCTCAGCCCCAATTGCCAGCCTACCAGCGATATCAACGCGAAACTGATGGCATAGCACAGCATGACAGCAAACACATCATAGTTGCCAAAAGTAATGGCCGATGTCTTGATGCCTATCTTTAAATCATCATCCCTGTCCACCATGGCATACTCAGTATCATAGGCAACTGCCCAGAAAACATTTGCCAGCAACAGTATCCAGGCCGCCAAAGGTACGGTATTTTGCACTGCGGCAAAAGCCATGGGGATGCCAAAACCAAAGGCTATGCCCAGATAAGCCTGGGGAATGGCAAAGAAGCGCTTGAAATAAGGATAGCTACCAGCAACCACTACTGCGCCCACTGAAAGCATCTTGGTCAAACTGTTCAGGGGCAGGATCAGGCAAAAAGAAATCAGCGCCAGCACTACGGCAACACCCACAGCTTCTTTGCCGGATATCTTGCCGCTGGTCAGCGGCCGGTCTGCCGTGCGTTTTACGTGGCGGTCAAAATCGCGGTCAGCATAATCATTAATCGCACATCCGGCTGATCGCATCAAGGCTGTGCCCAGACTAAAAATCACTACCAGTTGCCAGTCTGGCTGGCCATTCGAAGCTATCCACAGGGCTGCCAAAGTTGGCCAGAGCAGTAAAAGTATGCCTATGGGCTTGTGTAGTCTGACCAGTTTGATGTACCAGCCCAGGCGAGTCAGCAAGAAATTCATGATTAAGCTTTGTTGTTGCGCATGGCAGAATTATAAGTGTTATCTATACAGAGGGTAGTTTCGAGTGATATCTTAGCGATTTGCTACATTCAGAGCTTGCCTGAAAGCCTGAAACCATCAGGTCATCTGCTCGGCGTGATGTTGCAATAAATTCATATAATTATGACGAGTTTTCCGGGGCTATCTATGAAATTGCATACCAAACTGGCTTGGGCCAGTGCCGCTGTATTGATGAGCTTTGCCGGCTCTGCCCATGCAGTGACAGAAATAAACTGGTGGCATTCGATGACAGGCGCACTGGGCGACCGTGTGACCGCGCTGGCTGATCAGTTCAATAAAAGCCAGAATGAATACAAGGTCACTGCTGTCTATAAAGGCAGTTATGACGAAGCCCTGGCGGCGGGTATCGCGGCCTTCCGTGCCGGTAATGCGCCGCATATCTTGCAGGTGTTTGAGGTTGGCACGGCGACCATGATGTATGCCAAGGGGGCGGTAAAGCCGGTATCTGAAGTCATGAAAGTCGCAGGTGAGAAATTCGATGCATCCGGTTATGTGGCCGCAGTAGCAGGTTATTACACTTCACCCAAGGGTGAAATGCTGTCCTTCCCTTTCAATAGTTCAACTACCGTGTTTTACTATAACAAGGATATGTTCACCAAAGCCGGGATGGATCCCAATAAGGCACCGACAACCTGGCAGGAAGTGGTTGCTGCGGCTGGTCGATTGAAAGCCAGTGGCGAAAAGTGTGCTTACACCACAGGCTGGCAAACTTGGGTGCATCTGGAAAGTTTTTCAGCCTGGCACAACGTGGAATTTGCTTCCAAAGGCAATGGTTTTGGCGGCCTCGACGCACGCCTGACATTCAACAGTCCGCTGCATGTACGTCATATAGAAAATCTGGAAAACTGGGCCAAGCAAGGTTATTTCACTTATGCAGGTCGCAAGAATGAGCCGGAAGCCAAGTTCTATTCTGGCGAATGTGGCATGCTGACTTCATCCAGTTCTGCCTACGGTAATATTTCCAAGAATGCCAAGTTCAAATTTGCCGTCGCACCGCTTCCTTACTATTCAGACGTCAAAGGTGCACCGCAAAACACCATCATCGGTGGTGCTTCACTGTGGAGCATGAATGGCAAAAAGACAGAGGAATACAAGGGTGTCGCCAGGTTCTACAAGTTTCTCTCACAGCCAGAGGTGCAGGCCAAATGGCATCAGGAAACTGGCTACCTACCCATCACCAATGCCGCCTACGAGATGACCAAGAAGTCTGGTTTCTATGAAAAAACACCTGGCCCTGGCGTTGCCGTGCAACAGATGATTGTCAAGACCACAGACAAATCCCGTGGCATTCGCCTGGGCAGTTTTGTCCAGATACGCACCATCATGGATGAGGAACTGGAATCAGTCTGGAGTGGTAAAAAATCAGCCAAGGCCGCGCTGGATAATGCTGTTTTGCGGGGCAATGAATTGCTGGATCGTTTCGAAAAAGCGAATAAGTAAGGTCAAGATCAAGACCTCTCAACACAGAGGCACAGAGCCACAGAGGTGCACAGAGAAGGTCAAAAGCTTAATGCTGAGGCTTACTTCTCTTGGACTTACACAGATTTTCTCTTGAATTTCTCTGTGTCTCGGTGCCTCTGTGGTGAGCCTTTCGGTCTGTCCCTAACTCAATAGAGGTTTTTTTGGAAAAGCGTGCGCGGTTTCGTTCGGCCTGGTTGCCTTATCTGTTGCTCTTGCCGCAGTTATTGGTAACGGTGCTGTTTTTTTTCTGGCCTGCGGTGCAGGCCTTGTATCAATCCGTCTTGTTGCAGGATGCCTTTGGCATGTCCACGCAGTTTGTCTGGTTTGATAATTTCAAGATGTTGTTTGCCGATGAGACTTATCTGGCAGCATTCAAGACCACCGCGCTGTTTTCCAGTCTGGTGGCTGTTCTGGGCCTGAGCCTGTCTTTGCTGCTGGCTGTTTTTGCTGACAGGGTAGTCAGGGGCAGTTCCATCTACAAGACTATGCTGATCTGGCCGTATGCGGTGTCACCTGTGGTAGTAGGTGTGCTGTGGATGTTCTTGCTCAATCCAACTCTGGGTATTGTTGCCCATGGCCTGCGCCATTTTGGTATTGAGTGGAATAATCTCTTGAATGGCCGTCACGCGATGATACTCATTGTATTGGCGGCGATCTGGAAACAGATCAGCTATAACTTTCTATTCTTCCTGGCGGGTTTGCAATCCATACCCAAGTCGCTGATAGAGGCAGCTGCCATAGATGGTGCCGGGCCATGGAGGCGCTTTTTCACCATCGTCTTCCCATTGCTGACACCAACAACTTTCTTCTTGCTGGTCGTGAACATCGTCTACGCTTTTTTTGATACCTTTGCAATTGTTGAGGCGACCACCCAGGGCGGTCCTGGCAAGGATACCGAGATTCTGGTATTCAAAGTTTTCAATGATGGTTTCAAGGGCGGTGATCTTGGCAGTGCTGCCGCGCAGTCCGTGATACTGATGACGATAGTGATTGTGTTGACTGTGCTGCAGTTCAAGTACATAGAAAAGAAAGTGCAGTATTAAGCATGATAGAACGCCGACCTTTTCTGGGTATGTTCAGCCACTTTATCCTGATACTTGGAGTCAGCCTGGTGGCTTTTCCCATCTATGTTGCCTTTGTTGCCGCCACCCAGACGGCTGAACAGTCTGCCCTGGCACCTATGTCCCTGATACCGGGCGACCAGCTCTGGATCAATCTGCAGGCAGTGTTGGGGAGCGGTACATCAGGCAATGTCGCCAGCAGCCCTGTGGGGCGCATGATGTGGGTCAGCCTGGTATCTGCGCTGATGATCGCCGTCGGCAAGATTTCGATTTCCATGTTGTCTGCTTTTGCGCTCGTTTACTTCCGCTTTCCTGGCCGTACGCTGTTTTTCTGGATGATTTTTGTCACCCTGATGCTGCCTGTTGAAGTGCGTATCAGTCCGACTTATAAGGTAGTGTCTGACTTGTCCATGCTCAATAGCTATGCCGGGTTGACTGTACCGTTGATCGCCTCGGCAACGGCGACATTCTTATTCAGGCAGTTTTTTTTAACTGTGCCCGATGAGCTGGCGGAAGCCGCACGCATCGATGGCGCTGGTCCCTTGCGCTTCTTCAAAGATATTCTGTGGCCGCTTTCACGTACCAATGTGATTGCCCTGTTCGTCATCATGTTCATCTATGGCTGGAATCAGTATCTGTGGCCCTTGCTGGTGTCGACAGAACAGAATATGTACCCGATAGGTGTGGGGATCAAACGCATGATTGCGGGCGGAGATGCTGCAGTCGAATGGAATATGGTGATGGCGACCCTGTTACTGGCGATGTTGCCACCCGGGTTGGTGGTAGTCATCATGCAGAAGTGGTTTGTTAAAGGTCTCGTTGACTCAGAAAAATAAATTAAAGAAACACGTTATACAAATACCTTATGGCACAACTACACTTTAAAAACGTTACCAAGACTTACGGCAAGGGCGATAAGGCAGTTGCTGTCATCCATGGCATTTCCATGGATATCAACCATGGAGAATTCATCGTCATGGTTGGTCCTTCTGGCTGTGGCAAATCGACACTCTTGCGCATGGTGGCGGGGCTGGAAGAAATTACTTCTGGCGATATCGTCATTGGTGACAGGGTCGTCAATGAGCTGGAACCCAAGGACAGGGATATTGCCATGGTGTTCCAGAACTATGCCCTCTACCCGCATATGAGCGTGTATCAGAACATGGCTTATGGTTTGAAGATACGCGGTTTTTCCAAAGCCGATATAGAAACCAGGGTACAAAAAGCCGCGCAGATACTGGAACTGGGTGCTTTGCTGGACAGGACTCCGCGCCAATTGTCTGGCGGTCAGCGCCAGCGGGTTGCCATGGGGCGTGCGATTGTCAGGGAACCTGCAGTATTTTTATTCGATGAACCGCTGTCGAATCTGGATGCCAAATTGCGGGTGCAAATGCGTCTGGAAATCCAGCGCCTGCACAAGGCACTAGGCACCACCAGCCTGTATGTCACCCATGACCAGGTCGAGGCCATGACTCTGGGCCAGCGCATGATCGTCATGAATGGTGGTGTCGCTGAACAGATAGGTACACCGGCAGAAGTGTATGCAACACCAGCCACTACTTTCGTCGCCAGCTTTATCGGTTCTCCACCCATGAATCTCTTGCATGGCAAGCTCACAGAAAATGGCCGGCAAATGCAGATAGGTAAGGCTCTGGTGTCATTGCCGCTGGCGCAAAGCCAAGCAGAGTGCGTCGCCAATCGTGAACTGATACTGGGCGTGCGTCCAGAACATTTGTTCATAGGCATGCCAGGCTTGCCACTTGAAGTACAACTGGTAGAGTCGCTGGGGGCAGATTTGCTGGTCCATGGTCTATGCGGTGGTGAACCCATGGTTATACGCACACCTGCAGGCACGGCGGTGCAAGCAGGTCAACGCACATCGGTTGGCTTTGCGCCGGATGTCGTGCACTGGTTTGATCCAGTGACTACCAAACGCATCTGACGTAGTCAGGGTTGCTGAGTGACTCAGACTATCAGCGCAGCTTTGCGCTGCGGCTTTTGCTGTTGAAAAAATTCAGAGCGCGCACTGGCGCGACTGGGTGGTCCACTCAATCCATTCGCCTTCTCAAATGCTGGGACAGCTTTGCCTGTCTGCTGGCCACAAATGTAACCGAGACCAAACACGACAATAGTCAGGAGTAGCGCTGTGACATATCTGCGTATCGTGTCACTGCTATCACCCATATCGCTTCTTGTTTTCATTCCTGTTCCCTCTAGACTGAATCACCGCGGCTGAAATCGCCATTAACTTGGTCACAATCAGCGTATTTCAATTCTGATATTTCCCGCTATTGAACTTCACACCGTATTTGCAGGTCGAAGTGTCGCAATAATTAAAAAAACGTACCAGAAAATTGCTGAAAGAATTGTTATTCAGTATCTTTGGTGTTGAATTGCGATACCATTTGCAAAATTTCACATTTAGTCAGGATGTCCTCATGAGCTCACCCGAATTAGTCTTGAAAGTCTTGCGTTCTGAATTACGTGCAGCAGGCGTAACGTACAAAATGCTGGCAGAGCGGATAGGTATGAGTGAATCCAGCATGAAGCGCATGTTTGGGCAAAAGGATATGAGCCTGTCGCGCCTGGCGGAAATCTGCAAGGCGTCTGGCATCGCCATGGAAGATGTATTGCGCCAGGCCGCCGATGTCACGCCCCATGCCGATACCCTGAGCCTGGCGCAAGAACAATCGCTGATGGCAGACCCCAAGTTATTACTGGTAGCGATTTGTTGCCTGGGACACTGGACCCTGGAGCAGATCATAGAAACCTATCACTTGTCGGAAGCAGAATGCGTCTTGCATCTGATCGCCCTGGATAAACTGGATGTCATAGAATTGCGCCCTTTGAACCGCTATCGCCTGAAGGTCTCGCCAGCTTTTCATTGGCGTGCTGATGGTCCGGTACAGCAGTATTTCCGTGATGTGGTGGTAGGGGATTATTTTGCTGGCAGTTTTGATGGACAGGGCGAAACCCTGCTTTTTGTCCCAGCCAGAGTGTCATCGCATAGCGCCATGGAAATGGTGCAAAAGATCCAGCAGCTGGCAGCTGAACTGGCGCGTTTGCATCAGGATGACCGTCGTTTAAGGCCAGAAGAGCGTGATGGTTTTACCCTGCTGGTTGGTTTTAGATCCTGGGAGTTTTCTGCCTTTACCGCGCTGCGTCGCCCTGAGGCTGCAGCGCCAGTCAAAGGTTTGACTCACCAGATTCACCAGATGGGACCGAGGAAAAGATAGAGCGAAGAGCCATTGCCACGCGTTGCACCGGCACCAAAGAACAGCGGGCCAAAACGGGTATCGACAGATATGTGGGCGCTGCCGGCCTGTTTTAAATTTCCAAGCTTCAGTGACTGTCCGCGACCATAGTTGTTTCCTAACTCTGCAGAAAAACCTATTCTGATCGCTCCTCCAACTGCCGTGGGCAAGGATCCGATCTTGCGTGCGAGAACGACACGCGCAAAAGCCGAGGTACTCCCTTCAAGCGAATTATTTGCTGTGCCTGAAAGACGCAAGAAACCACCCAGTGGTGAGGGAGCGTTGCCCTGCATGGACTTACCCCATTCTCCGTACAGGTGGCCAGCCCAATCCCCAGACTGAAAGGCAGCCATTGCCAAGACTTCTGATTGTGCTTGTGATGGTCCAACTGATCCTTTTGCTGGCGAATGCTCGAAATAAGAATCCAACAAAACACCTCGGGTTGGATTGGCAAGTGAATCCAGAGTGTCCAGACGGAAGCGCAAGAATTGCGTGGTGCCATAGGCGCGCAAGCTGTCTTGAACCGTTATTGCGGGCAAGAGAATATCGACTTTGCCAAAACTACGTCTGACCCCTGCTTCTATATTGCCCCAGTTGTCAAGCTGGCGTCCAAACGCCAAACTGGCTTGAGTGCCACGCACACCGATACGCAGACTCTTGCGACCTTCGTCATACAAATCCACGGAGCGGCCATTGTATTCGAGAGACGGGGCGATATACCAGGGGGAACCAGTTGCCAGTGGTTGCCAAAATTGTGTGCCGAACTGACGTATGCTACCTATCCGTGCATGGCTCCGCAGTTCAGCACCGTAAGTATTGAGTGAAGATGCTATATGCAAGACGCTCAGGCCAAAGCGATTTTCGTCAGCAAAATCACTGGTCAGTTCCAGTCCAACACGCAGTCTGTTACGGCTGGAATTTGACTCTGATGGTTTAATCAATACGTTGCGCTTGCCATCTTCGTCAGAGATGATCGTTTCTATATTGTCTATGTCACCACGGCCATACAGCTTGGCGGATGCTTGCCTGATCTGCTCCTGGGATAGAGCCTGGCCGGGCTTCAAGCCAGTCTGCGCTATCAATGCCTGGGGATTGATATAGCGAGGACCTTCGACTTCGATTTTTGCCAGCGGCAGTTTATCAGTGGTTTTTTTTGTCGTTTGGCTAATATTGGAACGCTGCTCTTCAAAAATGGCGTATTGCTCTTCCGGTACGCGCAAGGCAGTCAGTTGCGCTGCCATTTTGTTGGCGGCGATTTCGCCTGCTTTTATGGATCGCTGAAATTGCCCAAAATCGAGAAAGCTGATGCCGGATAATTCTGGTGCTATCAACACGTCCGTCTTGCGCAAGTCCTTGATCGAGCGCTGCACATTTTGCTCAGTCAGGATTTGCAGCATTTGTTTGGTGACATCAATGGCACTATTGAGTTCGTTTTCCTTCGCAAGGGGCGTGCCGACATTGACGGCAATGATTATATCCGCACCCATGGCACGTGCCAGCTCTACCGGCAGGTTACTGACCAGTCCGCCATCAACAACCAGTTTTTGCTTGATACGCACAGGGGCAAAAACACCCGGCAAGGCGAGTGAGGCACGCATGCTCATCAGCAGAGGGGTGTCATTCAATTCCACCATCTCACCAGTCAGCAAATCAGAAGCGACAGACAGGAAGGGCAGTGCCAATTGATTGACTGGCTGGTCGCGCATGCCTTCAGGCATCAGGCGCGTCAGGGCGTTTTCCAGCGCGGCATTGCCTGCGGCTGCTGGCGGTAAAAATACGCCAGACTTGGTGACCGCAAATTCTATGCGTGAAGGCAGCATCAAGTCTTCTTCTTTACGGCGGAAATCCAGGTCATAGCGGGCCGGGCGGTCAGCCAGTACGCTTTCCCAATCGGTTTCACGGACGATTTGCTCCAGCTCATCCGCAGAGCGACCGGCAGCGTAAGCACCACCAACGACAGCGCCTATACTGGTGCCGACCACCATATCCACCGGTATGCGCATTTTGCGCAAGGCACGCAAGACACCTATATGGGCGAAACCACGCGCCCCTCCTCCAGACAAAACCAGGGCAACTTTAGGGCGGCTGGTCTCACCATGGGCCGCAGGGCTGGAATTTTGTGTGTCGCCAGTGGTTTGCGCAAGGCTGTCAAAGGTGAAAAAGCTGGCTGCTGCGCAGGCGAGTACTGCCAGGATCCGGGACAATGACATGAACTGAAGCTTTCTGTAGAAATGTGGTGAACTGGGTTTGTTGTGATAGACCCTAATTTCACCAGCGAGTTTCGCAAAAGACCGCAGTATATACTTTTCGCTCTACTCAAAGATGAGCAGTTTGCTAGGGTGTGACTGTGAGATTAATTGTCTCGCTCAGTTATTTTGATTGACCAGGGCAGTCAAAATATGGTCTCGCCAGATGCCACTAATCTTGAGGTAAGACTTGGCATAGCCTTCCTTCTCAAAACCCAGACGCTCCAGCAAGGCGGCGCTGCGCAGGTTTTCAGGCACGTAATTGGCCATGACGCGATGCAGGCCCTGTTGCTGGAACATGTGGGCAATGCCAGCCCTCACTGCTTCCTGCATATAGCCCTGGCCTTGCTGTTTTTCTGCAATTGCATAACCCAGGTGACAGGCATGAAATACACCCCGGACGATATTGCTGAAATTGCAAATGCCTATCATCTTTTCATCCATGCAAACTGCAAAATGCAAGGCCAGACCAGCTTCTATGAGGCGTGAGCTGGAAAGCAGCCGTTCTTCGCATTTTTCCAGGGAGAAAAAATCTTCGTCACGTACCGGTTCCCATGGGGCAAGGTGGCTACGGTTGAGCAGCAAATATTGCTGCATCATGGGGGCATGTTCGGGCATCAGTACCCGCAATTGCAGGCGTGCGGTTGCTATCACAACTTTGCTCATGGTACGGGGGGGATAAAAATTATTGAGTGCTGGGCGCTTCGTCCAGCATGGTGACGCCAGGCAGATCGCAAGCCAGCACAGCCTTGCGTATGGCTTCAATCGCCGCCTGACGGGTAAAACTCTTGCGCCATGCAATCACGACGCGACGGTCGGGTGCCGGTGCAGTAAAGGGCAGGTAGCGCAGCATGCCATCCTTGGCATCCATATCAGGTACTGAGGCCATCGGCAATACCGTGATGCCTATGCCAGAAGCCACCATATGGCGTATGGTTTCCAGTGAAGAGCCTTCAAAGGTACGGGCAATGCCATCACCAGCAGTCGAGTAGCGTGACATTTCCGGGCACACTTCCAGCACCTGGTCGCGGAAGCAATGGCCATTACCCAATAAGAGCATGGTTTCTGATTTCAATTCTTCGGCCGAGACTTCCTTGCGCTCTACCCATGCATGGTCACGCGGCATGGCAACCACAAAAGGCTCGTCATATAGCGGTTGTATCATCATGCCCTGGTCTGGCAGGGGCAGGGCCATGATGGCGGCATCCAGTTCACCCTGACGCAATAACTCCATTAGTTTGACGGTGAAATTCTCTTGCAGCACCAAAGGCATTTGCGGCACCTGCTGTATCATGGTTTTCACCAGGGTAGGCAGCAGGTAGGGGCCGATTGTATAAATAACGCCGAGCCGGAAAGGGCCAGCCAGCGGGTCTTTGTTTTGTTTGGCGATTTCCTTGATGGCAGCAGTTTGTTCCAGCACGCGTTCAGCCTGGGCAACAATCTGTGCACCCAGGGGGGTGGTCGAGACCTCGGTGCCACCACGTTCAAAAATGGTGACGCCCAGTTCATCTTCCAATTTTTTGATGGCGACAGACAGCGTAGGCTGGGCGACAAAACAGGCTTCTGCCGCATGGCCAAAATGTTTTTGCCGGGCTACGGCAACAATATATTTTAATTCTGTGAGTGTCATGCCGTTAGTTTGGCACAGACTGAGGGCAGCGTCAGCAAGAGCTTTGTACAGAGCGCAAATTTTTTCCTGAATTTAACAATTACAGGGGGGAGTATTTTCTGACAGTCATACTGTATATACGATATCTACCTGTTTTGGCACATACTCTGCTTGAAATTAAATTCTTTGTGAGTCGCAAACTGTTTGCATCATGATTGATCTGGCGCAGTGTCTTGAGCCTGATTTATGGTGCATGACAAAGGAGTAGCCGTGATGTGCTACTCCTTCTTGAGTCAACATGGGCAGGATTAGCCCTTGGTCTGGCTCATCGCCTTGGTCAGTTCCAGATGCCCTTGCGCTGCGCCGCTTTCTGGCACAGTTTCACCGTCTCGTTGACGAACTTCAGCCAGACGTGCTGCCAGTTGCTCAGGTGCATCATCGCCGCGACCTACCCAGACACCCTGTGTCAGGGTGATATTCGCGGCTTCAAAGCTGCCAGCGCCCGCACACAGGATGGCACGGCTTGGTGCCTGCTCAGACGCCAGTACCAGCATGGCTGGTACCACATCAGATGGTTGCAATGCAGCCAGGAATTCTGCCGGGAACAGGCTTTCCGTCATGCGTGTTGCCGCTGTAGGTGCCAGGCTATTGACACGAATATCATACTTTGCCCCTTCCAGCGCCAGCGTTTGCATCAGTCCAACCAGAGCCATCTTGGCGGCACCATAATTGGACTGGCCAAAATTGCCATATAAACCTGAAGAAGAAGTAGTCATGACGATGCGGCCATATTTTTGTTCTGTCATGATGGCCCAGACTGCCTTGCAGCAATGTACCGCACCCATCAGATGCACATCCAGCACCAGTTTGAAGTCGGCAATGTCTATCTTGGCAAAACTCTTGTCGCGCAAGATACCGGCATTGTTGACCAGGATATCAACCCGCCCCCATTGTGCCATGGTGTCTGCCACCATCGCTTGTACTGCGTCAAAATCGGTGACCGATGCACCATTGGCTATCGCCTCGCCACCAGCAGCACGGATTTCTTCGACCACGGCCAGCGCAGCGGCAGACGAACCGCCGGAACCATCCCGCGCCCCACCGAGATCATTCACCACCACTTTTGCCCCACGCGCAGCCAGCGCCAGCGCATGTTCACGTCCCAAACCACCACCTGCACCGGTCACGATGGCGACACGGCCTTTGAAATCTATAGTCATTGCTGATCCTTATGTAGTGTGTGCACGAGCCGGTGAGTTTGGCATTTATGCGTTTGTAGTCAGAAAAAGTCTGCGGGGGATTTTACCTTGACATGAGGTGGGGGCGGTAGTTGTGATTTTGACTATGGCATTGGGAGAATGATTTGCCAATGAGGATTTACACACCCAGCAAATTGATGCGGGTTTTCTCGGATGACTTTTGCCGGAGCGATTTAGGGTACTGTGCTGAACATCCTAAATGCGTCTTTCCAGCGTACTTTTGGCTGGAATCCACCGGGCTGGCGCTCCAGCGGCGTTTATAGCATATCGTACAGTGTATTAACTTCAGGATCGCGGTGTTTTGAATGGCTTGATTTTCTAATACCTATATACGTATTTTAAGATTGCAGGCCGGGGGTAGCCCGGCAGCTACTTCCTTTTCTTGCTTTCGCCAAGAAAAGGAAGCAAAAGAAGGCGACCCAGGCGTCGTCGCCCCATGAAGGGGGTTCCCGTTTATGCAGTACAAAAAATGGGAAATGCCCGAAACTCGCTACGCTCAAACACGGGCATTTCTAATCCATTTTCTGTACCGCACAAACGGCGTCGACACATGGGAACTGCAAACTTCAAAGACAACAGCAAAACCAAAATCTAGATTGATCAACGATACTCAACGATATATGCATAGCGCTTGCATTGACGTTGTAGTTGCAGTTGTTTTTGATCTTCATCCGCTTGGGACGATGTAATTTGTGTTTCACAGAAAATGGATTAGAAAGCTTCGTTGTTTGAGCGTAGCGAGTTTCGAAGCTTTCCCATTTTTTGTGATGCACAAATTATGCTGGAGCGTAGCGTAAGCACCCGCAGGGCGAGTCTGCGGTCGCCTTTCTTTGAATACGTTCTTTGGCGAAGCAAAGAAAGTATTTCGGCTGCCGGGCCGAGACCCGGCTTGTATCTACGAAGAGCAATCGTTTAAATAAAGATTCAAGCTTGCAGCAGATAACTGCATGCTGGATTTCTAATTACCCAAGCCGCCCTCAAACATGCTCTGCCACAAACCCATTAAACCAGGGACGCAAGCCGCCTATGGTAAAGCCGCCATCCACCAGCAAACTTTGCCCGGTCACAAAACGCGCATCGTCGGACAATAACCATAGCACTGCATCGGCAACATCTTCCGGCTGACCTATGCGCTGCAATGGGGTTTGCTTTTCAAACGGTAGTGCAGATGTTCTGGATGCCAGTACGCCACTTGCCATGGGGGTGGCGATGATGCCGGGGCTGACGTTGTTGATGCGGATTTGCAGGGGGCCGACTTCGACTGCTACCGTGCGCGTCAGGGCATCAAGGGCGGCTTTGCCTGCGGCATAGGCTGACAGGCCGGGCATGGCACCGTGAGCGGTCCAGGAGGAGGTGTTGACGATGGCACCGCCGACACAGGCTGCCTGCATGGCGGCGATTTCGTGTTTCAGGCAGGCGAAGACGCCGCGCAGATTGGTCGCCATGACGGCATCGAAGTCAGCCAGACTGGTTTCCTGGAAGGGCTGGAAGCCGCCGAGGATGCCAGCGTTATTCCAGGCCATATGCAAGCCGCCAAAGGTAGAAGCAGTTTTTTGTACCAGCGCCTGGACTTGTTCTGCATCAGAGACATCGGCGGGTATAGCCAGGGCAATACCTCCTGCTGCCTTGATTTCGTCGGCAACCAGATTAATTTCTGCAGGACGGCGGCCAGCGATGACGACATTGGCTCCTTCACGGCCAAAGCGCAGGGCGGCGGCTTTGCCCATGCCGGTTCCTCCGCCTGTGATCAGAACGGTGCGGTTGGCAAAGCGGGACGCAAGTGTGGTGATGGTAGTCATGGTGTAGCTCCAAAAAAGTGTGAGAGGTTGATCACTGTTTGTTCGCCAGTACATGGCTGCAAACAAGGCTCTATTCTTATTTGAAACTAAAATGAGATAAATGAGTCTATGATTGATACATCTATAATCAGGAGTGTTGAATGGATTTGCTGGACAGCATGAAGGTCTATGTTCTTGCCGTGGAAAAAGGCAGCCTGAGCAGTGCGGCCACGGCTAGCGGGATTTCGGCAACCATGGCAGGCAACCATTTGCGTATGCTGGAAAAGCGCCTGGGCATGCAATTACTGCAAAGGACTACCCGGCGTCAGCACCTGACTGCTTTTGGTGAGGATTACTATGCGCGTTGCAAGGAGATCCTCAGGCTGGTCGCTGAAACCGATAAGCAGGCACAAAACCTGCAACTGGCCCCGGCAGGCAAGCTGCGCATTACTGCGCCAGTCAGTTTTGGTACTGAGGCGCTGATGCCTGCATTGTCAGAATATCTGGCGCGCTATCCTGAAGTCAGCGTCGATGTGAGTTTGTCTGATCGCGTTATGGATATGCTCGAAGAGGGTTTTGAAGTGGCGATACGCATAGGTGATTTACCCGATTCAGCACTCATCGCCAAATCATTGCGCCCATATCGCTTGATGATCTGCGCCTCACCTGACTACCTGGCGCGCAAGGGCATGCCAGAAAAGCCAGAAGATCTGATGCAGCATGAGTGCCTGTCTTTTAGTCCGGCAGCCATTACCAACTGGCGCTTGCAAGACCGGGATGATATTTACCGCATCCCCGTTACCGGCAGGTTGCAAGTCAATCATGGCCAGGCTTTACGGGTTGCTGCCTTGCATGGCCTGGGCATCGTCTTGCAGCCAGCAATACTGTTGCAGGCAGATGTGAAGGCCGGGTTTTTGGTGCAATTATTTCCCGGCTATGAACTGCCCAGTCGTGCGCTGAGCGTGGTTTATCTGCAGGACAGATACCGCACGCCCAAGCTGCGCAGTTTTGTGGATTTCATGGTGGAGAAGTTTGGCTGATCTCCATCAGGCAATGTGATGAAATCAGGCTTGGCCAATTTTCTTTTGCATGATGATCGCGCCACCAAATTCCGGGTTTAATTCGTACGGTGCGAAGCCCTCTGCACGATATAGATTTTGCGCACGGGTATTCCCCTCCAATACTTCCAGCGTCATCTTGCAATAACCCTGTTGTTCAGAAAGTGCAGTCAGGTGCTGCATCATTTTATTACCTATGCCCTGATCACGAAAATCAGGGTGCACAGCAAAGTCATGGATGTTCAATAAAGACTTGCAGGCAAAGGTGGAAAAACCTTCTATGCAAATCGCAAAACCGGCAGCCTGATCATCCACATAAGCGAGAATGGCGCGCACGGTATTGCGTTTTTTGAGCTCGCTAATGAGATTGGCCTGTGCATAATCAGACAAGGCTTCGCCACCGCCCATGGGGTCTAGCGCGTACATATTGAGCATGTTGACCAGGTCTTTGGCATGTTGCAGGTTATTGACATCAACATCGACGATATTCAGCATAGGTTTTTATACTCGTAAAAATTCTTCTTTATATCCCAGCCAGCGTTCCAGATGAGCAGCAACGGTGACAGGGTCATTTTTTAATAATTCATCAGCCAGATTACGTGCCTTGTCCACCAGCCATTGATCGGTTTCCAGGTTGGCAAAGCGTAACATGGCTTCGCCGGATTGACGCGCACCGAGAAATTCACCGGGCCCGCGCAATTCCAGGTCCTTGCGCGCAATTTCAAAACCATCATTACTCTCGCGCATGGTGGCCAGCCTTTGCTTGGCAGTGCCACCCAGTGGGCCTTGATACAGCAACAGGCAGACGCTGGCTGCGGCACCACGGCCTACGCGGCCACGTAACTGATGCAATTGCGACAGGCCAAAACGTTCTGCATGTTCTATCACCATCAGGCTGGCATTCGGTACATCGACGCCAACTTCAATCACCGTGGTAGCCACCAGCACCTGACTGTCATTACGGATGAAGGCTTCCATGGTGGCGTGCTTTTCTGCCGGTTTGAGGCGACCATGTACCAGACCCACATTCAGTTCTGGCAGGGCGGCTGCGAGCATGGCATGGGTGTCGGTGGCGGTTTGCAGTTGCAGGGTTTCTGATTCTTCTATCAGCGGGCATACCCAGTAGACTTGCTTGCCTTCCTGCCCCGCTGCCTGCACGCGGGCAATGACTTCATCACGGCGATTCTGGTCGATGACGCGGGTGACGATAGGTGTGCGGCCTGGCGGCAATTCATCGATGATGGACACCTCCAGATCAGCGTAGTAGGTCATCGCCAATGTGCGCGGGATAGGCGTGGCCGACATCATCAGTTGATGCGGCACCTTGCCAGCCTCGGTCTTGTTGGCCAGGTTCAGGCGCTGGCTGACGCCAAAGCGATGTTGTTCATCGACGATGACCAGACCCAGCTTCTTGAATTGCACGCTGTCTTGTATCAGCGCGTGGGTGCCTATCACCAGTTGCGCTTCGCCGGAAGTGATGAGGGCATTGGCAGCGTCTTTCTCTTTTTTCTTCAGGCTGCCAGTCAGCCAGGCAGTTTTTACTCCCAGGGGTTCCAGCCAGGCAGCGATTTTTCTGAAATGCTGTTCCGCCAAAATTTCTGTTGGTGCCATCAGCGCCGCCTGAAAACCATTGTCTATGGCTTGTGCGGCGGCCAGAGCTGCAACAATGGTTTTGCCGCTGCCTACGTCACCCTGCAACAGGCGCTGCATTGGGAAGGCTTCACGCAGATCATCACGTATCTCGGCCAGCACTTTTTCTTGTGACCTGGTCAGGGAAAATGGCAGGTTCAGCAGGAAGGCATTGCTGAGTTCACCCACCACTGGCAGGGCATTCGCACCTTTGCTGCGGCGGGTAATTTGTGCGCGCTTCAATGACAATTGCTGGGCCAGCAACTCATCAAATTTCATGCGCTCCCAGGCCGGGTGTTCGCGTTCTATCAGGCTATGTTGGTCTACATCTGATGGTGGATTGTGCAGGGTGCGTATGCTGCTTTCAAAATCCTGCAAATGCAGGTCGGCCAGCCGCGCGGGCGACAGGGTGTCGCGCCAGTTGACGCGTGTCATTGCATTGGCAATGGCCTTGCGCAATAAAGCTTGTGGCACACCTTCGCCGGACGGGTAGACGGGCGTCAATGCTGTTGGCAAAGGTGCGCCTTCATTGACGATCTTGTAGTGCGGATGCACCATCTCTGCACCAAAAAAACCATGGCGTAATTCACCACGCGCCCGCACCCTTACACCTACGGCCATTTGCTTGGTCTGGTTGCCATAAAAATTCAGAAAGCGCAGCACGACTTGCCCGCTATCATCCGCAATGGTGACCACCAACTGGCGGCGCGGGCGGTACTGGATATCGCATTCTGTAACCACACCCTCAACCTGCAAACTGCTGCCACCGCGGAAAGAGGCATCGCGCATGCTGATAATTGCAGTTTCGTCTTCATACCGCATAGGCAGGTGCAAAACAAAATCTATGTCCTTGCGCAAGCCTAATTTGGCGAGTTTTTCACTGGCCTTGGCTGCAGTGTTAGCGGGGGTCTTGGCTTTTTTTGCAGGTTTTTTTGGGCTGGATTCAGGCAATGCATAGCCGCCAGCCAAGACTGCGTCAGCTTGTGTATTTTTTAACTCTGCACTTGCACTTTGGTCTTCAGCGGCCATGGGGTGTAAAATGGTGGGTTTTGCTGTTAGCTTACTTTTTTCAGGAAATTCACAAAACCTTGGGCTTCAGGCTGTTTGTCTGTGATCTTACCCGGGTTTGCTACGATAGTGTGCATTTTACTGGTATTTTATACAGTGTAAAGTAGCTTTATGTCTGTTTTTCCTGTTTTACCCTCGTTTTTTGTAGAATTTTTGCATGTCTTACTCCCTAAGTGATTTTGATTTTGAACTGCCTGAAGCCCTGATCGCGCAAACTCCTTTGCCCGATCGCACCGCTTCGCGCCTCTTGCATGTAGATGGTGATCAATTGACAGACCGGCATTTTGCTGATGTCATTGATCAACTGTGTGCCGGTGATTTGCTGGTATTTAATGATACCCGCGTACTCAAGGCGCGCTTCTTTGGCGTCAAGGAAAGTGGCGGCAAGATACAGATGCTGGTGGAGCGTGTGCTGTCCAATAATGACAAGGAACGCAGCGTACTGGCACAGATGCGCGCTTCCAAGTCGCCACTACCAGGCAGTAAAATCCGTTTGGCTGACAGTTTCGACGTGGTCGTCGGTGAGCGTGTCGGTGAATTTTTTACCCTGTATTTCCCGTCTGATATCTTCACGCTGCTGGAAACTTATGGCCGTTTGCCTTTGCCGCCCTATATAGAACATGATGCAGATGACTTTGACGAGCAGCGTTACCAGACCGTGTATAACCGCGTGCCGGGTGCGGTAGCTGCACCAACGGCTGGCCTGCATTTTGACGAGGCGCTTTTGCAGCGTTGCCAGGACAAGGGTATCAAACTCGCCTATGTGACCCTGCATGTGGGCGCAGGCACTTTCCAGCCTGTGCGTACCGAAAACCTGGCAGATCACCAGATGCACAGCGAATGGTATACCGTGCCAGAGGGGACCGTGGCCGCCGTGCAGTCCATCAAAGCCGCAGGTGGTAAAGTGGTCGCTGTTGGCACTACCAGCATGCGCGCACTCGAGTCTGCCTCGCAAACTGGTGCCTTGCAGGCTGGTAGTGATGACACCCGCCTGTTCATCACGCCCGGCTATGTATTCAAAACCGTAGACAGGCTTATCACCAATTTCCACTTACCAAAATCTACTTTGATGATGCTGGTATCGGCATTTGCCGGGTATGATCGCGTCCGCGCCGCTTATGCACATGCAATTGCTCAACAATATCGTTTTTTCAGCTATGGCGATGCCATGCTGCTGACCAATTCCTCCGGGGAAGACCATGCTTGAATTTACACTGATTAAAAAAGATAAAACTACCGCTGCACGTCGTGGCCGTGTCAAAGTCAACCATGGTGAAATAGAAACGCCTATCTTCATGCCAGTTGGTACATATGGCTCGGTTAAGGCGATGTCGCCGCTGGAATTGAAAGAGATTGATGCCCATATCATCCTCGGCAATACTTTCCACCTGTGGCTGCGGCCTGGCATGGATGTGATCAACAAGTTTGGTGGCCTGCATGATTTCATGGGCTGGGACAAACCTATCCTGACTGACTCTGGTGGCTTCCAGGTATTTTCGCTGGGTGCGATGCGCAAAATCACCGAAGAGGGCGTCAAGTTTTCTTCGCCTATCAACGGTGAGCGCCTGTTCTTATCGCCAGAGATTTCCATGCAGATTCAGCGCTCCCTGAATTCTGACATCGTCATGCAATTTGATGAATGCACGCCTTATGAGATCGATGGCAGACCAGCGACGACTGAGGAAGCTGGTAAATCCATGCGCATGTCTTTGCGCTGGGCCAAGCGTTCCATCGATGAATTCAACCAGGGCGAAAACCCGAATGCCTTGTTCGGCATCGTCCAGGGTGGCATGTTTGAACACCTGCGCGATGAATCCCTGGCTGGCTTGAATGAACTGAATTTCCACGGTATTGCCATCGGCGGCCTGTCGGTTGGCGAGCCCAAAGAAGACATGATGCGCGTACTGGCGCATGTCGGCCCCAAGCTGCCAGAAAACAAGCCGCATTACCTCATGGGCGTTGGTACGCCAGAAGACCTGGTGGCTGGTGTTGCCAATGGCATAGACATGTTTGACTGCGTCATGCCTACCCGCAATGCGCGCAATGGCTGGATCTTCACCCGCTTTGGCGATATCAAGATCAAGAATGCGCGCTACAAGGAAGAAAAAGAGCCGCTGGATGCAACTTGTGAATGCTATGCATGCAAGAATTTTTCACGCGCTTACCTGCATCATTTGCACCGCACTGGCGAAATCCTGGGTGCTCGTTTGAATACGATTCACAATCTGCATTACTACCTGGATTTGATGAAAAACATCCGTAAAGCACTCGACGATGAGCGCTTCCCTGAGTTTGTACAGCAATTCCATGCTGACCGGGCGCGCGGGGTTTGAAATAGTTGTCTGATTAAATACGGTAAATAGTGATGGACTGATCAGTAATACGAATTATATTCAGGCCGCTTGCAGGCAAAATGGCGCTCTCGTCCGAGTGGACAAATGAATACTAGAGGTCTGATATGAATTATCATCCTGTCATTATTGCCGGCGGCGGCATTTCTGGTCTGTATTGCGCCTGGCGTCTGGCCTTGGCCGGGCAAAAAGTCGTGGTGCTGGAAGCCTCATCTGACCGCTGGGGTGGCCGCATAGAAACTGAAGACCTGGATGGCTTCATCGCTGAATGGGGTCCGATGCGTTTCGAGCCCACCCTGCAGCCGCGTTTCGATAAGTTGTGCCGTGACCTCGGCGTCAAGCTGACTGAGTTCAGCGGCCCCGAAGGTGAAGAAGTCAACGCACCTACCTATGATTTGCCCGCTGAGGAAATGGGACTCAATTCCCTGCAATTATTGAAGCGCGGCATCATGCTGGTTATGGGACAAGATCCGCAAGACCAGGCCTGGATAGATGCGCAAACCGAAGCCGATTACCAGCGCATGCGCAAGCATGCACAACTGAATGGCCAACCGCTGTGGAGCATGGGTTTCTGGAACGCCATGTCCGCCGAGGGTGCACTCAGCCATCTGGCATTGACCAAGCTGCGCGATACTGGCACTTTCTATCACATGATCCCGGAAAACCTGAATGCGATCGAATGGATCATCTGGTGGCTGCGCGCCCTGAAAACCGTAGGACAGCAACTGGCCAGCGTGGATGGTGGGACGGCAAAACTGACCGAGAGCCTGATGGCCAAATTGCGCAGCCTCAGCAATGTGACCCTGGCCGGTGGCCATATGCTGACCAGCTTCAAGCAAATCGCCATGGGCCAGCCCAGGCTGGAGCTGGATGTGCATACCAAGAATGGCAATATACAGTTGCAGACCGACAGGCTGATCCTGGCTTTGCCAAGAATGCCGCTGGTAAAACTGGCGTCCTGCCTGCCTGAACACGTCTCCTCGCAACTGGATGCGGTCAATGGCTTCCCCATGTTGAAACTGTTCTTCGTGACAGATTCACCATGGTGGGATTATTCGCAGCGTCCGCAGCAATATGCGAGTTGCCTGCCTACCCGTGAAATCCATTATTTCCGCCGCCCGCAAGGTCAGGACAAGGATGGACATGGCATGGTCTTGCTGTACATGGACCGTCCATCGACAGAATTCTGGAAACACTATGTCATGGAAACCGACAAGCATGACCGCGCCGAGATCGACCAGAACGTCAAGATCGTCGATGCGTTCTCTTTGTTCGTCGCGCGCGATGTCAAACGCCTCGTCGATATCAAACGTTCCGGCTTGAAACTGACAGACCAGGCCCAGCACATGTTTGAAGAAAAATCGCTGGAAGACACCCGTGACTTTATCAAGAACTCCATCGTCACCTATGGCATACGCGACTGGGCCAGGGCACCTTATGGAGCGGCCAATCACGGCTGGCAACCAGGGGTGCGTTCATGGAAGGTCATGGATGTTTTCAAGGCATTTGACTTTGGCAGCGGTGCCAAGAATATCCATATCGTTGGTGAGGCTTATTCCGATTACCAGGGCTTTGTTGAGGGAGCATTAAATACTTCGGAACTTGCTTTAGCAACCATACGGAGCAGTTAAAACAGACTGAAGAAAATACCTGAAAAGTGCGGGGATGGCGAGCTGGAACTTGCCATCCCTATTTTGATGGTAGGGCCAGGGCAAATGCCGGATTTTTCACATACTTAAGTCTGCTTTGTAGAATGCAAGAATGACAATCCAAAAGAAGCTTGCTACACTCCTCGCTGGCCACATTGGCTAAAGCCAAAAAATGGCATATCGGCAGTTTAAACGGAGAAAGTTTGTGAACAAAAGTATGAAATTGATCGCGGTGGTAGTGGTTTTGGCGGCGTCATATCCGGCAGCATCCTGGTACACCGGAAAACAGGTGGAAGCCAAACTGACAGAATCCAATGATCAGTCCAAGTTTTCTCCCTATGTCAAAGTGATCAAGCAAGATTATCAGCGTGGCGTGTTTTCATCGGTGCAAGAGACAACGCTGGAATTGACACTGGCTAATCTCCCAGGCCTAAAAAAGCCTGATTTTCCTGGGCCAGATGCCGCAGATCAGTCAGATGACGATGTTGCAGAAGAGCCAGTAGATGCATCGGGAAGTGCAGCTGAAACTGTGCCTGCCCCAACAGAAAAAGCAGCCAAGCCTGTACAGCTGCGCTTTATCAATCGTATTCAGCACGGCCCCTTGCCTGGTTTTAGCGGATTTGGTGCAGCTTCCATCAAGACAGAGTTGGTTTTGGATGAAGAAACCAAGGCGCAACTTGCGAAGGTATTTGGTACAGCCAATCCGCTGGAGATTTCTGCCAAGCTGAACTACGGCGGTGGCGGTCGCGTCAATATTTCCAGCCCGGCATTTAATACTGTGCTTGAAAAGGATAAAGAAAAAGTCGTCTGGCAGGGTTTGACGATGGAAGTCGGCTTTGTTAAAGATTACAAAGATATCAATGTCAATTTCAACGCGCCCGGATTATCAGTAGATGGTGCAGATGGCCTGTCATTCAAACTGGGTGCAATTAGCTTGAAAGGCGATGTCAGCAGGGCTTATCCTGCCAACAGCCTTTATCTGGGCAAGACAGAAGCTTCGATCGCCAGCATCAATGTCACCGATCCTGAGGGGCCGCAAAAAAGCTTTACGCTGGAACAGTTCAAGCTGAGTACTGATGTCAGTATGAAAGATGAGTTGGTCGATTTGGCAGCAAAAATTGGTGTCAGCAAATTTGTTCTGGACCAGAAGGCTTTCAGTGACTTCCATTATGACTATGGTGTCAAGCGCCTGCACGGCCCATCGCTGGCGAAAATTTCTACTGCCTATACAAACGCGATGAGTGATCCAGAAAAGCTGGGGACGTTGAAAGTAGTATGGGATGAAGTCGCTCCGCTGATTTTGCAAAAAGACCCAGAGTTGGTGCTGGAACGTCTGAGTGTGATGACAGCCGATGGAGAGGCCAAGCTGGTCGGTTCTGCCAAACTTGCTGGTGCCACCGCAACTGATATCGCCAATCCCATAATGATGATTTCAAAAATACAAAGTAATCTGGATATCACTTTAACCGAGACATTGGTTGCTCAAATGGCTGGAACCTCGCAAAAAGACCCTGAAATGCAAAAGGCGGCGCTGGCTTCACTGAATCAGCAAATCTCGGCTTTTGAAGGACAAGGTTTTATCACGCGTAATGGCAAGATGTTGAATTCCAAAATTGAATGGAAGCAAGGCAGTCTGTCAGTAAACGGTAAACCCTTTAGCCGTTAAAAATTACTTGTTTATGTAATAAATTGGCAGTGTAAAAAAACAGGCAATTCTCCAGGCTAACTGGCGATTGCCTGTTTTAATTTCTGTGTACTGCTTTCTTTACAGATATCCTGACAATTTCGAGCAATTTGCATGGGCGATGCTAAAATAGGGAGCTTTGCTGATTGAAAAATCAGAAAATGGTGTTATATACCGAGAATTGCAACTATTTGTATCCGGCTTCAAACATGGAGGCTGGTGATCTATTATTAAAATGACAGGAGTCTGAACGTGTTTATTTCCAATGCTTATGCACAAGCAGCCGCTGGCGGCGATCTCCAGAGTAATCTGATGAGTATGTGGCCTTTGCTCCTGATGGTAGCAGTGATGTATTTCCTCATGATACGTCCGCAAATGAAGCGTCAGAAAGAGCAAAGAACAATGATGGATGCTCTGGCAAAAAATGATGAAGTGGTCACGGCAGGCGGTATACTGGGTAAAGTGGTCAAGGTTAGCGATGCCTATGTCACTATCGAAGTTGCCAATGGAACAGAAGTCGTCGTGCAAAAAATGTCCATCACGATGATGCTGCCCAAGGGCACGATTAAAGCGATTTAATCAGCAAACAACGGCAACGCAGTCCAAAAAATAATCTGGGCTGCGTTGTGCATTTTTAGCTTCCAATTATTTTCCCCCAATTATGAATCGCTATCCACTCTGGAAGTACATACTGATTCTGATCGCCCTGGTGTTCGGTGCCATTTATACCGTGCCCAATTTCTTTGGCGAATCACCTGCAGTGCAAGTCAGTAGCGGTAAAGCCACCGTCAAAGTCGAAGCCGATATGACCGGCCGCGTTGAAAAAGCGCTGGAACAAGCCGGCTTGAAAAGCAAGGATATTTTCTACGAAAATAACGGCACACAAGGCACGGTACGCGCCCGTTTTGAAGATACGGATACCCAGTTCAAAGCCAAAGCTATTTTGGAAAAAGCGCTGAATGCTGATCCGGCCGATCCTGCTTATACCCTGGCCTTCAATCTTTTGCCGAATACCCCGAAGTGGTTGCAGAGCATGCATGCCTTGCCCATGTATCTGGGCCTGGATTTACGTGGCGGTGTGCATTTCCTCATGCAGGTCGATACCAAGGCTGTCATGAACAAACGCATGCAAGGCTTGCTGTCCAGTGTGCGTGCCAATTTGCGTGAAAAAGAAGTCCGTCATGCAGGCCTGAGCCGTGAGGGTGATCTGATCAAGGTGAAATTCCGTGATGCAGAAGAGCGCATCAAAGCCAAGAAAGTGTTGACCTCCCAGATGCCTGACGTGGATTTGGTCGATACCGCTGGCACTGAAGGCACTGATTTTGGTTTGCAAGTCAAGCTGAAACCAAGTGCGCTGAAAGAAGTCATTTCTGAAGGTATCAAACAAAATATTACCGCCTTGTCCAAACGGGTGAATGAACTGGGCGTGGCTGAGCCCATCATTCAGCAACAGGGTGCTGACCGTATCGTCGTGCAATTGCCTGGCGTACAAGACGTTGCACGCGCCAAGAGTATTATCAATCGCCTGGCCACGCTGGAAGTGCGCTTGCTGGATGAAAGTGTGATTGGCACAGTCGATGCCAATACAGCAGTTCCTTATGGTTCAGAAAAATTCATTTCCAACCGTGGTGAATATTTGATACTCACCAAAGATCCAGTCATTACTGGTGATGACATCACTAATGCAGCTTCCAGTTTTGATCAGAATCAGCAGCCAGCTGTCAGCGTAGACCTCAATGGCGACGGTGGCAAACGTATGGGTAATGCGACCAGCACACGCATAGGCAAACGCATGGCCATCGTGCTGTTTGAAAAAGGCAAGGGCGAAGTCTTGATTGCACCTACCATTAATGATGAATTGCGCAATCGCTTCATCATTACCGGCATGGGTTCTTCCTCTGCTGCTGGTGACCTGGCCTTGCTGCTGCGTGCTGGTTCGCTGGCTGCTCCTATGGAAATCATAGAAGAGCGCACCATAGGCCCGCAACTGGGGGTGGAAAACATCAAGCAGGGTCGCAATTCCACCATCTATGGTTTCGCTGCGATTGCCGTTTTCATGATGGCTTATTATCTGTTGTTCGGCTTCTTCAGTGTGCTGGCTTTGTCATTCAACGTGTTGTTGCTGGTGGCGATCTTGTCACTGATGCAGGCAACACTGACCTTGCCTGGCATTGCGGCGATTGCTCTGGCACTGGGTATGGCGATTGATGCGAACGTGCTCATCAATGAGCGCATACGCGAAGAATTGCGTGCTGGCAAATCTCCGCAAAAAGCCATAGAAGAAGGTTTTGATCACGCCTGGGCAACAATTCTGGATTCCAACGTGACTACCCTCATCGTTGGTCTGGCCTTGCTGGTGTTTGGCTCTGGTGCGATACGTGGCTTTGCCGTGGTTCACTGTCTGGGTATTGTGACTTCGATTTTCTCTTCAGTGTTTGTATCACGCGGTGTGGTCAATCTCTGGTATGGAAGAAAGAAAAAACTGACATCCATTTCAATTGGCCAAATCTGGAAACCAACAGAAAACGCGTTGAAGTAAGCGCCCAGCCAAACAAGAATACAGGGATTCATTATGGAATTATTTCGCATTAAAAAAGACATTCCTTTCATGCGCCATGCGCTGATTTTCAATGTCGTTTCTGCTCTGACCTTTGTTGCAGCTGTGTTTTTTCTGCTGCACAAGGGTCTGCACTTCTCGGTGGAGTTTACTGGTGGTACTGTCATGGAGGTGACTTACCCCAAGGCCGCCAATGTTGATGCGATACGGCACACAGTAGAGGAACTGGGTTTCACTGATTCACCAGTGCAAACCTTTGGCAAGGCACAGGACGTTGTCATTCGTTTGCCTGAAACCAAAAAGGATGCCAAGACCAGTCCTGCTGATACGGTGTTTGAAGCACTGTGCAAAATCGAAAAGGGCAGTCTGACGAAAGTCCCGGCCAGTGCGGAAAGTGGCACTACATCTGAAAAACTGGCTTGTCAGGATGCAGACAAAAAAGAACTGGTGAAATTGCAGCGCGTTGAGCTGGTTGGTGCGCAGGTTGGTGATGAACTGGCACACGATGGTTTGATGGCCCTGTTGTTCGTGGTATTGGGCGTGATGCTGTATCTGGCCATACGCTTTGAATGGAAGTTTGCGGTAGCCGCGATTGTCGCCAACTTGCATGACGTCATCATCATCCTGGGCTTTTTTGCCTTCTTTGAATGGGAATTCAACTTGTCGGTACTGGCTGCCGTGTTGGCGGTATTGGGCTACTCGGTGAATGAGTCTGTGGTTATTTTCGATCGTATCCGTGAAAACTTCCGCAAGCAGCGCAAGATGTCTGTCACTGAAGTCATCGACAATGCTATTACCAGCACCATCTCACGTACTATCATCACCCACGGCTGTACCCAGTTGATGGTATTGTCGATGTTGTTGATTGGCGGCCCGACTTTACATTATTTTGCAGTTGCACTGACGATAGGTATTCTGTTCGGTATTTACTCATCGGTTTTCGTGGCGGCAGCGATTGCCATGTGGCTGGGCGTCAAGCGTGAAGATCTGATCAAGCCCGTCAAGGAAAAAGACGATACAGATGGCGCAGTTGTATAAGTATTTTGTCAGTGCTTGGCTTAAACAGCTTTTGTAAACACCTTGTTTAAGTACTTTGCTGAAAATACCTAATTGTGTCTCTTCCATGTAACGGAAGGTATCTAAAATGAAAGCCAGCCTGTGTGCTGGCTTTTTCTTTGTTAGCATTCAAGTCTGAACTTTTTGTTGTTGTACCGAGTCTCAGAGGCGATTGCAAAACGAAGCGCAAGAACGAAACTATCAAGTAGCTGTCAATCAAGCCAGTGGAAGTAGCTGGCTGCGTTATGCAAATGTCTGTTGGACGCACCTCTGCACTGGATAAAAATAATATGAGCAAATTCAAAACCCTGATCATCGTGGCTGCCCTGGCGGCTACTTCTGCTGCAGCCTATACTTACTTCAAATCATCTGACAAAGCGGCGGGTGACGGCACAGCAAAAGCTGGAAGTGCTGCTGGTGCAGCGCAGAATCGCCCTGTAAGCGTTTCCACCATCATTGCGCAAAAACGTGACTATGATGTCAGGATCAGCGCAAACGGTGTGGTTTCGGCATTGAATACTGTCGATATCAGGCCGCAAGTCACCAGTACCATCGCTAAGGTGCATATCAAGGAAGGCCAGTTTGTCAAAGCTGGTGATGTCTTGTTTACCCTGGATAGCCGTGCAGACGAAGTCAATCTGGCAAAAGCCCAGGCACAATTGGACAAGGATCTGGCAACACTGGCAGATTATCAGCGACAACTCGCGCGCAGCAAGGACTTGGTCAGCAAGAAATTTGTTGCTCAAAGCGCAGCCGACACAAGCCAGACCCAGGTAGATACCCAACAAGCTGTCATCGCTTCAGACAAGGCGGCCGTGAGTGCGGCCCGTGTCGCTCTCAGCTACAATCGTATTGTCGCACCATCGGCTGGCCGTACTGGCCTTATCAACGTCTTCCCCGGTTCTCTGGTACAGCCTAGTGCGACGGCGACACCGCTGGTCAGCATTACCCAGATGGACCCGGTCGCGATTACCTTCCCGCTGCCACAACGCAACTTGCCGGATGCACTCGAAAGCATGAAACGTAGCGACAGCTATGTCATGGCCAGCCTGCCCGATACTAGCGTCAAGTTCAAAGGTAAATTGCAGTTTGTCGATAATGCCGTGGATGCCGCATCCGGCACGATCAAAGTCAAGGCAGTGTTTGATAACAAGGAATTGAAGCTCTGGCCTGGCGCTTATGCCAATCTGGAACTCAGCGTGCAGACTTTGAAAGATGTCGTCGTGGTTCCCCAGGATGCGGTCATCGTCGGCCCTCGGGCCAGCTCTGTGTACATTGTCGATGCCGAAGGCAAGGCAATCATGAAGCCTGTGGTCGTCACCAACAGGTTTGGTAATGAAGCTGTCGTGACTGGTGTAGAAGCAGGTGCCAAAGTCGTCCTGGATGGCAAACAAAACTTGCGCCCAGGCAGCAGCGTCAAGGAACGTAATGGCGATAGCAAAGATGGCAAAGAAGGCAAGGGCAAGGCTGACAAGGCGGGCAAGGAAGCTGCTAAGCCTGATGCTTCAGCCAGCTCCCCGGCTACCAGCACCGCAGCTTCTGCAGCGAGCGCATCATGAATTTGTCTGAATTATTTATACGCCGTCCGGTGATGACGGTATTGTTGAATCTGTCCATCATCGTCGGCGGCCTTCTGGCTTATCGTTATATCCCTATCGCCGCCTTGCCTAGCTATAACACGCCGGTCATCAGCGTGAATGCCAACTTGCCAGGTGCCAGTCCTGAAACCATGGCAACCTCGGTCGCATTGCCACTGGAAAAGCAGTTTGCCACCATACCAGGCTTGTCGATCATCAGTTCCAGCAATACCCTGGGCTCAACTTCGCTGACACTGGAGTTCGACCAGAACCGCAATGTCGATGCTGCCGCCGTGGATGTACAGGCGGCCTTGCTGAGGGCGACCCGTTCCTTGCCGGTGGACATGACGTCACCACCTTCGTATCGCAAGGTTAATCCTGCCGATGCACCTGTGCTATTTATCGCCCTGACCTCGCCATCACTGAGCTTGTCTGAGTTGACCAGTTATGCCGAGCATCTGATTTCGCCCAGCTTGTCTACGCTGGAAGGTGTGGCCCAGGTAAATATTTTTGGTATCAAGCGTTACGCGGTGCGCATACGTGTCATGCCGGACGCTCTGCAGGCGCGTAACCTGACACTGGATGAATTGGCCGCATCGATCCGCACCTCGAATGCGAACACTCCAGTTGGCACGCTGGAAGGTGACAAGCAAACGCTGACCTTGCTGGCCAATAAACAAATGCAAAGCGCGGCTGAATTTGCCAATCTGGTGGTCAGCAACAAAGGCGGGCAAGTCGTGCGTTTACGCGAAGTTGCGACAGTGGAAGACAGCTATGAGCAAGTCAAGACTGCCGCCAATTTCAATGGTGAAAGCTCAATCACTCTGGCGATACAAAGGCAGACCGATGCCAACACCGTCAAAGTGGTTGATTCCATCAGGGCCGCCTTGCCTGGCTTCAAGGCGCAATTGCCAGCGTCGGTGAAAATGAATCTGGTGAATGATCGTTCAGTCTCCATTCGTGATGCCTTGCATGATGTGAACCTGACCTTGCTGCTGACGATCTTTCTGGTCATTGTTGTCATTTTCCTGTTCTTGCGTCGCATGGTGGCAACCATCATTCCTACACTGTCCCTGCCGGTCTCGCTGATTGGTGCTATTGGCCTTTTATGGGGCTTTGGTTATACGCTGGATAATGTGTCCTTATTGGGGTTGACGCTGGCGGTTGGTCTGGTGGTCGATGATGCCATCGTCATGCTGGAAAACATCATGCGCCATGTGGAAAATGGCGAGCCACCTTTCAAGGCGGCATTGCAAGGCTCACGTGAAGTGGGTTTCACGATTATCTCGATTTCCACTTCGCTGGTGGCGGTGTTCATTCCCATCTTCTTCATGCCCGGCGTGATAGGTCAGTTGTTCCATGAATTTGCTGTCATTGTCAGCCTGGCGATCGTCGCTTCAGCATTTGTTTCGTTGACCCTGGTGCCCATGCTGGCCAGCCGCTTCTTGAAGAGCGAACATGAGCTCAAAGAACCACCAAAAGCGATAGCTGCGATGTTGCATGTATTTGAGAGCAGCTTTAATGCATCCTTGCGTACTTACACCCGCGGGCTGGATATGGCATTGCAACACCGTAAAGTCGTATTGTTGATTGCGCTGGCAACATTTGCTGCAACAGCTTATCTGTTCAACGTCATACCCAAGGGCTTTTTTCCGCAAGAAGACATAGGCCAGATCAATGTCTCGACCGAGGCGGCAGAGGAAACTTCCTTTCCTGCGATGGTGATCTTGCAGGATAAGGTCGCCAAAATCATACGGGATGACCCGAATGTGGCAACTGCAACCTCATTCAACGGCGGCAGTGGTTCGCAAAATAATGGCCGGATGTTCGTCAACCTGAAACCGCGAGGTGAGCGCAAACCCATGAAGGAAGTGGTCGATGGTTTGCGCAAAAAGCTCAATGAAGTGCCTGGCATTTCTGTCTTCCTGCGCCCCACTCAAAACTTGCAGTTAGGTGGAAGGCCGAGCAAGAGCCAGTATCAATACATCCTGCAAAGTGTGGAAGCTGGCTCCCTGAGTGACTGGGCCATCAAGCTGCAAGAAAAACTGCGCAGTGACCCCGGCTTCAAGGATGTCACTACCGACTCGCAACTGAAAGGCTTGCAGGCCAGCGTCGATATCGACCGCGATCGGGCCAATGCCTTGGGTGTGACCATGGACAGCATACGTTCTGCCTTGTATAGCGCCTTTGGTGAGCGGCAGATATCGACGATGTATACCAATGTCGATAGCTACCAAGTCATCATGGAAGTAGAACCAAATGCCAAGAAAGATGAAAGCGCCATCAATGGCATTTATGTACGCAGCAATGCCGGTGCCCTGGTGCCTTTATCCAGCATTGCTACGGTCAAGCGCACAGTAGGGCCGACTGCCATCAATCACGTAGGGCAATTGCAGGCGGTGACAGTGTCTTTCAATCTGGCTCCTGGCACGGCTTTGGGTGATGCTACCAATGCGATAGAAAAGTACCGTGAAGAAATCAAATTGCCAGCGTCGATTATCACGACTTATGGCGGTGATGCAGCGGTGTTCAAGGATTCGCAATCAGGCCAGATTATTTTGATCGTTGCCGCCTTGCTGGTCATCTATGTTTTGCTGGGCGTACTGTATGAAAGTTACATTCATCCGATTACCATCCTGGCTGGCTTGCCCTCTGCCGCAGTGGGCGCGCTGCTGACCTTGCAAATGTTTGGTGAGGACCTGACGTTGATCGCCACCATCGGTATTTTGCTGCTGATCGGTATCGTCAAGAAAAACGCCATCATGATGATCGATTTTGCGCTCGATGCACAAAGACATCACAACATGACCCCACCAGAAGCGATACGCGAAGCCTGCATACAACGCTTTCGCCCCATCATGATGACTACGCTGGCGGCGCTGGTAGGTGCCTTGCCGATTGCCATGGGCCTTGGGGCAGGGGCTGAGTTGCGCCAGCCCTTGGGTCTGGCGGTTGTTGGTGGCCTGATCTTTTCCCAGGCAATTACCCTGTTTATTACACCCGTGATTTACCTGGCACTGGATCGTTTCAGCGGGAAGGGGCCAATTGTAGGTGACACGCTGGAAGTGAAATGAATCTTGAGCTCAATCCGTGATGTGTATTTAAAGCGGATTGATGGAGGCAGACGATTTATTGACAGTCGTCTTCCTGCAAATGCTGCCTGAGTTTGAGTAAGCTGCTTTCCAGGCTCAGGTAGTCGTCTTCTGTATATGTCTTGAAGCGTTGCTTTCCAGACTGTACTACTTTTGGGAAGATGTCATCAAAGGTGGCTTCGCCCGCAGCAGTCAGCTTGATGAATAACTGGCGTCTGTCATCGTTGCCACGTTCACGCAGTATCAAACCCTTTTGTTCCAGCCTGTCCAGCACGCCTGTCAGCGTACCCTTGGTGATCAGGGTTTTTTCGCCGAGTTCTTTGCAAGTCATGCCTGGCGTATTACCCAGGGTGGCAATGATATCGAATTGCGAATGTGTGAAACCGAGCTTGCGCACATTCCTGGCAGAAGCTTGTTCAAATAATTGCATGCATTCCGACAGTAATCGTATGCTGCGCAGGTAACGTTCACCCATAAGATAGTTTGTGAGGATTATGGTGTGATACGCAGAACGCATCACACCAGGGACAATAACTAATACAAAAAAATTAGTCAGCCTTGATCGCTTCTACCTGAATAGCCAGTTTTACTTCAGGTGCAAAACGTGGTGTACCGTAGTTCAGACCAAAATCAGTGCGTTTGAATTCTGCTGAAGCATCTGCGCCGCAAGCTTCCTTCTTGAAAAAAGGATGTTCGATACACTTGAACTTATTGATCGTCAAAGTGACAGGCTTGGTTACGCCCAGCATAGTCAATTCACCGATAACAGCAACTGGTGTGTCGCCATTAAACTTGATGGATGTACCTTTGTAAGTAGCAGTAGGAAATTGCGCTACATTGAACATGTCTTTTCCTTTTGCATGCTCATTCATTTTTTCATGACCAAAGTCGAGTGAACTGGCATCGATCGTGATGTCAACGGTGCCAGTTTTCGCCGCGCGATCCAGCACGATTTTTCCAGAAGTTTTGTTGAACTTGCCGCGCCACAAAGATATACCCATATGGTCAGCTTCAAAGCTAGGATAAGTGTGGTTGGATTCGATATTATATGTCTGAGCAAAGGCAGGTGCAGTGCTGATCAGCAGGGCGGCGGCGATAAGTTTGGCGATTTTCATAGTTGACTCCTGAATGGCGAAAATTTGTTTGCTTAAAAAGTTTTGGGGTACTTGGTATTACGGGTTTGTTACTACGTGAAACTTGATCTGTACTTCATCGGCGACCATGCCGGTATCTTTCCATTCACCTTCACCAATATTGAAGGTGAGGCGTTTGATGGGCAGGCTGCCGTCAAAGACCTGGTTATTGCCTTCTTTCTTGATGCTTAATGGGAAGCTGACATCCACGGTTTTGCCCTTGATGCTGAGCTTGCCGGTCACATCGAGTTTGCCAGCCGCGCCAGCTTTCATGGAGGTGGACACAAAGCTGGCCTTAGGAAATGCGGCGGCATTAAACCATTCCTTCTTCAAGACTTCCTTGTTGTATTCGGCATCGCCCAGATCAAAGCTGGCAACATCAATGTCTACCGTTGCTTTGGAAGCTTCAGGTTTTGCAGCGTCATAGTCGATGCTGGCGCTAAATTTTTTGAATTTGGCATCAACGGGCACATTCATTTGCTTGAAGGTGATACTGACTGCGCTTTTGGTATTGTCGACTTTCACGATGGCTGCAATGCCTGGCGTAGCAATTGCGACTGCAAGGGCAGCGGAAATGGCGATTTTTTTCATGGAATATTCAGACATGCTTATTACCTGTATAAAAAGAATTAAGGACCTGGGCGCATGCGATGCAAGAGCCCGTCTTTATCGTAAAAATGATGCTTGAGCGCCGCAGCGACATGCAATAAGACCAGAACCAGCATGATATTGTTTAATATTTCATGTAATTCTTTTAAGCTACCCTTGATTTCAGGGTTGGGACCTATTAAAACTGGTAATTCGAATAAACCTAGATAGACTACGGGGTAGCCTGCAGCCAGGGTGTAAAAATAGCCAGACAAGGGTACCGCAAACATCAGCACGTACAGCAAGATGTGGGTGCCATTGGCGATGTGCGTCTGGACTTTTCCCATGTTGGCAGGGTAAGGCGGTGCCTTGCTCAATAGTCGGGAGATAAGGCGCAGGGCAACAAAACCAAGCACCGTCACGCCCAGCCACTTATGGTAAGAATAATATTGCAATTTGGTCGGGCTGATACGCATGTCCACCATGATATTGCCAAGAACAAAGGCAATAATAATGAGGATGGCGATGAGCCAGTGCAGAGCTATGCTGAAATTGGAATATCTTTGCGTGGCTGGCATGAGAGGTTCCTCTGACGAAAGAGATAATTAGTTCGAAGTAGAACTAATATTAGCAAAAAAAATGAAAGTCTGCTGAGGCCACTCAGATTTTTAAGCAGATAATGTGTAAGCAGCTGCTACTGCGTGTTTTTGACCCTAAGTCTTGCAGCTATACTTTGGCCCGGTATCTCGGCGCAATTTACGTCAAAAAGGTTTTTCCCCTGCCATAAAGGCATTCATTTATCATTGGCTTACTTGCCAATTTAATCATTTTAATGATGAAACCAGAAATTCCAGAAAAACTCCTAGGGAAGATACTAGTTGATCCTGCCAAAAATGTGCTTGGCAATGTGGCAGATGCTGTCAGCGAAACAACGGGTTTGCTGGACCAAAGCGGGCCACTGAAGCCGGGCACAGGTCTGGCCAGTGGTGTGCTGGCCTTGACGCTGGCATTCCTGTGTTTGCTGGGAGTCATTGCTTTTCACTTCCCTCAATATCTGACGACGCCTGAATTGCGCAAAAATTATTCGCCTGATGTGATCAGGCATATTCTGTTTGCAGCGCTGGTCTTGTCTGGTGTGATTAGCTTGTTGAATATACTGCTCAATCGCCGTCGCGGCTTGAATGCGGTGGCAGCTACGCTGGTCATTGCGGCAGTGACCTTTGGCGGGTCGCATGTACCAGTGGCAGATTTTCCTGATCACACACCATATATAGGGCTGGACTGGTTCATCCTCGATTTGTTGGGGTCGACGATCATCTTCGTGGTCATAGAAAAGATCTTCCCACTGTATAAAGGGCAGTTGATTTTCCGTCGCGAATGGCAAACCGATATGGTGCATTTTGCAGTGAATCACTTCATCGTCGGCCTGGCCTTGTTGACAGTCAACTTCGCTATCCATCGCCTGTTTGGCTGGATGGCGCATGACAGTGTGCGTGATTTTGTGCAGTCTATCTGGTTTGTACCGCAGTTACTGCTGTGTATCCTGGCCGCCGATCTGGTGCAGTACTGGACGCACCGCGCCTACCATGAGGTTCCATTTTTATGGCGCTTCCATGCCGTACATCATTCTGCCAAAACGATGGATTGGTTGGCTGGTTCGCGCCAGCACATACTGGAATTGATTTGCACACGCGTAGGCGTGTTGGGTGCCTTGTATGTCCTGGGTTTTGAAAAGACCGTCATGGATGTCTATATCATTGTGGTTGGCTTCCAGGCAGTGTTCAATCATGCCAATGTGCATTTACCCTGGGGGCCAATCAAGTATCTGATCGTCACACCGGATTTTCATCACTGGCACCACTCATCAGATGATGTGGCGATAGACAGAAACTACGCAGCCCACTATGCATTCCTTGATCATTTGTTTGGTACGGCAATCAAGGGGCAAAAAGGCTTTCCTAAAAAGTATGGGGTGCAAGGCGACTATATGCCAGACGGTTTCGTGAAACAACTGATGTTCCCGTTCCGTTCGCAGAAATAACACTGAAAACAAAACAGGCAGATCATTTGATCTGCCTGTTTTGTTTGGTACAGCTAAAAGCCAGTTTTTAAAACTTTGCTTAAATCGCTTTTGCCAGTTTCGCTGCAATACCGGTGTAGTTTGCCGGTGTCATTGCCAGCAGCAAGTCCTTGGCATCAGGTGGGATCGCCAGACCTTCGACGAACTCTTGCAAGGCTGCTTTGGTGATGCCTTTGCCGCGTGTCAGTTCTTTCAACTGTTCGTAAGCGTTTTCAACCGCATATCGACGCATCACGGTTTGTACCGGTTCTGCCAATACTTCCCAGGTTGCATCCAGGTCTGCTGCCAGGCGCTCTGGATTGGTTTCCAGTTTATTCAGGCCGCGCAGGCAACTGTCGTAGGCCAGCAGGGTATAACCAAGAGCCACGCCGATATTGCGCAAGACGGTAGAGTCAGTCAAGTCACGCTGCCAGCGTGATACTGGTAATTTTTCTGACAGATGGCGCAGCAGAGAATTGGCCAGACCCAGATTGCCTTCTGAGTTTTCAAAGTCGATAGGATTGACTTTATGCGGCATGGTGGACGAGCCAATTTCACCAGCCTTGGTCTTTTGCTTGAAATAACCTACCGAGATATAACCCCAGATGTCGCGGTTCAGATCCAGCAAAATGGTGTTGACACGGGCGAAGGCATCAAACATTTCAGCCATGTAATCATGTGGCTCGATTTGTATGGTGTAGGGGTTGTAAGTCAGACCCAGGCGTTGTTCGATCACATTTTTGGAAAAATTTTCCCAGTCATGGCCAGGGTAGGCAGACAAATGGGCATTGTAATTGCCAACTGCGCCATTCATCTTGCCCAGGATTTCGACTTGTTCTATGCGCTTGATGGCGCGTTGCAGGCGGGCCACGACGTTGGCCATTTCCTTGCCCAGGGTAGTTGGGCTGGCGGCCTGGCCATGGGTGCGTGACAGCATGGGTACGTCGGCATTTACATGTGCCAGTTCCGTCAACCTCATGATGACATTGCGCAAGGCTGGCAACATGACATCATTGCGGGCAGTTTTCAGCATCATGCCATGCGAAGTATTGTTGATATCTTCAGAAGTGCAGGCAAAGTGGATGAACTCGCTGGCAGCAACCAGTTCAGGCACGTCCTTGACTCGCTCTTTCAGCCAGTATTCAACCGCTTTGACGTCATGATTGGTGACGGCTTCGATATCCTTGATACGTTGTGCGTCTGATTCAGAAAAATCAGCAACAAGTTTTTCCAGGAGCGCATTGGCAGCAGGCGAAAAAGCCTTGATTTCATCGAAACCGGCTTGTGACAAAGCTTGCAGCCAGGACACTTCAACTTTAACGCGATGATGCATGAAGCCAGCTTCAGACAAAGCGGCACGCAAAGCATCAACCTTGCTTGCATAGCGACCGTCAAGTGGGGAGAGGGCAGAAAGTGAGGATAGGGACATGATGGACTATAGAGATGGAATGACAGAAAGCCTTGCGCAAAAAACAACACAAGTGTAAATTTTACAAATAATTCATATTTAGCAAAAATTCACAATTGTTGTGTGAAGACAGTTTTTTTGCACTGGATATGCGATTTTACCATTTGAATGCGTTCAAACTACAGAATCATGATGATGTTGCTGCTCCGCACGCCAGTAGGGACACCACGGGTTTGCAGGCAGGCAATGCTATAATCCGGCCTAAACTTACTACCAGATTCCTATGAAACTTATTGGCTCCATCACTAGTCCTTTTGTCAGAAAAGTCCGCGTTGTCATGGCGGAGAAGAAACTTGACTATGTCTTTCTGCAAGAAAATGTGTGGGCAGCAGAGACCACCATACAACAGTCCAATCCCCTGGGAAAAGTGCCCTGTCTTTTGATGGAAGACGGCGGTGCCATGTTTGATTCTCGTGTCATCGTAGAATATATTGATACCCTGACACCAGTTGGTAAGTTGATTCCTGCACAAGGCCGTGAACGGGTGGAAGTCAAATGCTGGGAAGCGCTGGCAGATGGCATCATGGATGCAGCGATTCTGGTGCGCCTGGAAAAAACCTTGCGCCCGGCGGAACAGCAAAGCCAGGAATGGATAGACAGGCAAATGAGCAAGGTGCACGCTGGCTTGAAATCCATGTCCAGTGGCCTGGGTGATACAGCATTCTGTACTGGCACGCATTTGACACTGGCGGATATTAGTGTCGGTTGCTCCCTGGGCTGGTTGAGCTTCCGTTTCCCTGAAATAGACTGGCGCGGTGATTACCCCAATCTGGCTAAATTATTTGATAAATTGTCGGAACGTGCTTCTTTCAAAGACACAGTGCCACAATAAGCAAGAAGTAAAAACGCAATAAGGAAAACAAAAGGGATGTAGCGCAAGCTGCATCCCTTTTTGTTTTACCTGGCCTGCCAAGCCAGATCGCGGCTACTACAAATTATTCATCAGTTGCCATTTGAGATTGCAAATAATTCTGGATGCCGACTTTTTCTATCAATTCCAGCTGGGTTTCCAGCCAGTCGATATGCTCTTCAGTATCTTCCAAAATAACCTGGAACAGATCACGTGAAACATAATCACCCACTGCTTCACAAGTGGCAACGCCTTCCTTGACTGTCTTTTGAGCAGCAACTTCCAGCTTCAAGTCGCATCCCAACATTTCTACCGTGTCTTCGCCAATCATCAGCTTGTGCAGTGCTTGCAGATTCGGCAGGCCACCCAGCATGAGGATGCGGTCGATGAGTTTGTCGGCATGCTTCATTTCGCCGATGGATTCTTCGTATTCCTTTTTGGCTATTTTTTCAAATCCCCAATGCTTGTACATGCGCGCATGTAAGAAATATTGGTTGATTGCACTCAGTTCGTTGGTGAGCTGTGCATTAAGCAGTTTGATGACTTTCGCGTCGCCTTTCATGGGCTTCCTTCCTGTGTCTGTTGACTCTGTTGGTGATGTGATTGCTGATGAGCTTATGCTTACAGGCGTTTATCACATCATAGAGCATTCAGTGGCAGTTGCAAAATGAAGATGATCTGCATCACTGAATTCACTGCATTAAATGCGCGAGGAAGACAATATTTTTGGGGATTGACAGCGCTGAGTGAAGCGCAATTATTCTCATTTAGTTTTCTATCAATCAAAAAGAGCCGAAGTCATTCAATGCTTACTGTTCTTTATTCGATTTCTATTCTCTTTTCAGCGTTTATTCCAGGTTCCATCTGAATAAACTCTCTCCAGAACATCAAAGCCTTTTCAAAAGCATTCATCCCGACAAGCTCAAAATAATTTTCATCATATAGAGAGTAAATTTTCACTTTGCTCAAAGTCAATTGCCCCCCAAGCGTCACGGCTCCAATCACCAGAGTCGATCTTTACTTACTTAATCAAGTTGATCTTCGTCACTCCTTCCCCCAGCCAAGGTATTGTTTGCAAATATGTTTGTCCTCCGTCATCCATCATTAAACATACAAGTGGGCTAACGCCATCTTTATTAAAAATGTCAGATTGAAATTTTGGGCTCAGGTGTCCGCCAGCATTTTCCCACGTCAATAATATTTTCATTTTACGAGCCTGGTATTTTGAGCAAACTGCTGTCTTGGTTTTGAGAAATCGGTGGTAGTTCCAGCATTGTTGAACATCAAAATCTTGTGTTTGAACGCACCAGTTACTCGCGCCTGTGCGGACTGTCCCGTTTCTCCCATCTTCCGCATTTGTTGATGGCGCTGACAACAGTGATATACTCGAATTACTAAATCAGCAATATTTCAAGGCGAATTTAAATTCGCTTGAAAATATTAGGTGCTTTTGATTTGAATGCACGGAACTCTTCACTTGTTAATATTCCGAAAGGATCTGATAGTGCAATCCAGTACCATTGCTTCATCATCTTCCCCCCCCAAAAAAACGCAGAGTCTGCAAAGCATCGTCGTATGAACACCATCCGTAAAGTCTTTGCTTCGGCGCTACTTACTTTGCTGACGACTTCTTGCACACAAAGCCCTGGTGCACTGACGCAGAGAAATAGTTCTTCGGGTACTGCCTCTTCATCAACTTCTATCGCAAACAAGAAATCTATGGAAACCAATCATCAAAACGCATGTCCAGAAGTTCCGCAAATGAATGCCGAGGAAGTCAGTAAGCGTATGCTAGACCTGATTGGCAAGATCAAGACGGCGGAGGATATCTCCGCCAAAAATCTGGAGATTGCGACTGGCCTCAAGGTCTACGTTAACGCTGATAATCCCGGTAAATATGCGACTGGAGCAAAAATTACCGATACCTGGTTCTTTAACATTAAAGTGATATCCGGTAGCAAAGACGGCAAAGCCAGTCGGCTGATATTTTCGTTTGACGACCAAACCCATAGCGGTGCCGATATGACATCGATCTGCAAAGTCGATTTTGACGCTTATAAAAAACGACTTACTGAATTCGGTTTTCAATCAGAGCCTTACTATGGCGAACACAATCGACTCATTTATTGGAATTTCTCGCGCGGTAAAGTCGAGTTACAAATTTCCATTCGCGGAGAAAGTGACGAAAATGTGAAACACAATTGTGTCTCCATGATAGTCATTGACGTCTAGAGGGGGAGTCACATGACTGCACCGAATCACAAGCCCAATGCGGCGCCACCGACTGCTGAGCAAAAGCTTGATAAGATCATCAAGGACTTTGGTAATGCCAACAAGACCGCGAACAATAGTCCCGGCGATGACTTGGCCAAGCTTCTTGAGGTTTCTCCTGACCTGAAGAAGCGCATTCTTGACTCAGTCGATAAAGGGTATTTAACTCAATTTCAGGCGCTTCCTGCCAATTCTGGCACAGGCGGTTCGTATGACCCGAGTGCAAAAGCCATCAATGTACCGATGAATGTACTTCAGAAAGCCAGTACGAGCGAACGCGATAAGGGAGAGCTGATTTTTGTGATGGGTCACGAAATCCAGCATTCATTCAACGCTGCCGCAACCAAAAAGATAACCCAGGATTTCCTTGATGGGACTAAGGTACTGGCAACGAGCAAGGCATCGCCGCACGACTATACCAAGGTGACTGAAGACTTTATCCAGGCTTCTCGTAAAGACGAGGCCTCTGCGCATATCGGTGGCTTCAATGCGATTGCTTCGCAAGCCAGAAAAGATAATCCAAAAGCGACGCTTGAAGATATCTACAGTACTGCCCCGGGGCGCATGCAGGATTTCATTACTGTGAGCGGCACGCCAGGAAATTATAACTACGCGATGAAGCCGGGCCTGACAGTCGATGCTGACATGAGCATGCCCTATTCGAAGGACAACGTCGCAGCCATGAGCAAGTATTACTTTGATAAATCTGCAAAGGAGTCCAAGCTTGGGTCGAATCACAATCTCGATTACACCAACTTCTACGGTAGTTGGGCAGTCAATGTTGCGGGTAACAATGAAAAGGCATATCAGGACTATTACCACAAAATTGACAAGAAATACGCGACGCCTGAAGTTCAGTTCGACATGAAGCGACTGGGCTTGCAACAAGACCTGATCAATCAGAATGTGAAATTTTCCGACAACAAAGCTTTCTCCTATGTCGATACCAGCGATGGCAAGAAAAAGGCTGCGACTTTCGATCCTGATGCTTATCCGAACCTATCACCTCCTGTGAGTCCTGTCTCGCACCACGCTCTAGCGAGGCATTCCAGGCTCGACACTATTGACGGAACAACAGGCCCGGTGAACTTGTCCAGGGCGGAGCTCTCACTGCCTGTGATAAACCGTACCGGCATGCTGATGGGCGACGACATGCCATCAGGTCGCCTGCTTGGCAGAGTAACCGAAAAACTTGGAACCGGCCAACCCAAACCGGAGTGAATGCACAGAGAGCCGAGGCCGTTCTCCTGTTCCCGCATTTAAAGAAGTGAAACAGAATTTGCAGCGGGAATAAAAAAAGAGGCCAGATTGCGAAATTCCCGCAATCTGGCCTCTCCCGGGGGAGGGTTCTTTATTTTCAGCTACTGAGAGAAAAGCTGATCGTCGCTGTGGCAATCACTGTCAGTGCTTTGCCATCTTCCAGGTAGGGTTTGAAAATTGCGCGCAATATCGCAATTCTGGCTGCTTCATCCAGGCGATTCGAGCCAGAGGATTTTTGGATGTCGACTTTTTCTGCCACGCCTTTTTCATTGACGAGTACCCGCAAGGTCACTTTGCCTTCTTCGCCCATGCGTTTTGACATAGGTGGGTAGTCGGCTTGTGGTGGACGCACATATTCAACTGCGCTGATTTGTTTTGGCGGCGCGATAACGGCAGGGGCATTGCTAGGTTCGAATTTGGCAACCAGCGGAGCGGGCTGAGGCGCAGGAGGTACAGGCGGTGCTGCCTGGGTAGTGATTTGATGCACTTCGGCCGGGATTTCTACTACCGGCTTGATATGTGGCACCACGGGTGCCTGCAAGGTGCTCAGTTTTTTTGTGGGAATCGGTTTTGGTGGCGGTTCTGGTTTGACCTGCGGCGGTTCTATGAAGGTCATCATCACTTCTTTTGGCAGAATTTGCACTGCGTGTGTCAGCAAGCCATGTTCCAGCGCATAAAACAGAGCCAGATGCCCCAGCACGATGCAGGCAAAAGAAAAGATCCTTGATTTGGGGGCGGTGAAATCCTGTGGTGCGTGTTGTAATGTGAGAGTGGACATGGTGAACCTCACGCTGTGACGGCGTTGGGTTGAAAGTGTAATTGTTGAATGAAATTCTGGAAGCCGGATGCATTACTGCTTTGTTCATCCATGCATTGGCGCATGATTTTGCGTGCACATCCCGCACATTTGCCGCAGCAGGTGCCGACATCGAGTTGCTCGCGCAGTTCGGCCATCGTGCTGACGCCCATGGCAACAGCCTGATGAATTTTCTTTTCCGACACATTATTGCAAACACATACAATCATGAATCACTCCATTTATGCAGATTTTTTACCAGTGAAGGCCAATAGCCAGCCCAGTTTGCGCAGCTTGTTTTTTTGCGCAGATTTCTTTTCTACCAGACTGGCCCATTGCCCGGACAACTGCTGGCAGGTAGCTCTGAGTACAGGTGCCAGGTCCGGCAAATTCGCCAACACATTCAAGTGTCTTTCTATGACTGATGCCAGCCTGGTGCTGGCCTGTTCTGCTTCTTCTGGCGTAGCACTATTCGTGCTGTGGACTGTGTAATGCGACATCAGGTGCAAGACTGCGGAAACCAGCAGTTCAGGCTGCTTGGATGTAGCAGTCAAACCCGATAATTCTTCGTTCGTCAGCATCCCACCTGGCATATCCAGTCTCCAAGAATGAGCAGCGTCTCAGGCTGTCAGTATCAACTTGTTCAGTTGTGTTATGCGCAGTCGATAAATCCGGCCCGCATGATCAATTTCCAATTCACGCTTTTGCTGCATCAAATCGCCGCTAGTAATACGGGGAATCTCTTTTGGCGTCTGATTCGTTGCTGCCGTCGCTCTTGCCGCTGCTGTTGAATTAGCCAGATCAGCGTGCTGGTGAATAGCATCATTTGTAGTCATATTTTACCTTGCAAATCTAAACGATAACAATTCTTATTTAGATTATTGAATATTCAAACATCTTTGGCAAGTGTTTTTTGTTGATATTCATCAGTTCAAGCTTGATTGCTGCCTAGCTCGTTAAAGAGGCATATAAAAAAACGCAGGAAAATTGGCTTCAAAGCAATGCGCTTGGCGAATGCTTATTGCTTCTCTAAGCAGGGGGGAGTATTACTGAGCCGGATACTTGCCCATGTATTCCTGAATGGGAATGCATGGGCAAGTGTTTGAAGATAGTGGGGTATTAAGTGTATGCAGCAGAAAAAGCGGAAGTATATTATTTAGCTGAATGCATTCCCATAGCCTCACCCATGCAGACGGCTTTGGCCGCTGTCCAGGCTGGATTGAAATCGATTGTGCCTTTAGGAAAGAGCATGACTACCGTAGAGCCAAGCAGGAATCTACCCATTTCTTCGCCCTTTTTCAGGATGATTTGCTGGTTGTCGTAACGCCATTCACGCACTTCAGCGCTGCGCGGTGGATTGACTATGCCATGCCAGGTGGTGGCCATACTGCCGACGATGGTGGCACCCACCAGTGTCAATACGAAAGGTCCAGATGCAGATTCAAACACACAGACCACGCGCTCATTGCGGGCAAACAGGCCGGGCACACCGCGTGCGGTAGTTGGATTGACCGAGAATAATGCTCCTGGCACATAGATCATGCGGGTCAACCTGCCGTCACAGGGCATATGAATGCGGTGATAATCGCGCGGGCTCAGATATAGCGTGGCAAAGCTGCCATCTTCAAATAATGATGCCAGTTGGCTATCGCCGCCTACCAGGGCGGTGGTGCTGTAGCTGTGTCCCTTGGCCTGGAAAATCTGGTCTTTTGCGATAGTTCCAAATTGACTGATGGCGCCGTCTACCGGGCTTATCAGATCGCTTTGGGCGAGCGGCCTGGCTCCTGCACGCAATGGACGGGTAAAAAATTCATTGAAACTGGCATAGCTGCTGATATCAGGATTGGCGGCTTCCTGCATATTGACTTGGTATTGATCAACAAACCAGCTTATCAGTCTGGTTGTGAGCTTACCCGCCCTGGCACTGGCAATTTTGCCAGCAAACACAGTCAGCGCCTGTTTAGGCATTAAGTATTGGGGCAGGACGGCAAGGCGATCAGACACGGTAGGCAACCTTCAAAATGTACAGGACAGGGATTATAACGTTGACAGAGCCAAAGACTGGATTTTCTGTATGGTGCTTGCTATCTGTCGCCAGAAAGTCTTTCCCCAAGGCTAAGGTTTTGCAAATGCCGGGGGCGTATGCTATCGTCAGAACATATATTTACTATTGCGTCCACATGTCTGATGATAGCCAGTTAATTGTGATTGATCAGCTCCAGATCGGGATGTTCATTAAACTCGACCTGAGTTGGTTCGAACATTCTTTTCCAATGAACTCGTTCAAGATCACAAGCCAGCAACAAATCGATGACCTGGTGGCGCTCAAGCTTAAACATGTACGCTATATTCCTTCCAAGTCCGACCCGGTAGCTGTCAAGTCAGTCAATAAACCGCAGTCTGCGCCTGTTGCAGCGCCTTCCGTGCCAGCAAAGCAGTTGCATGCCAGTATCATAGATGCCAAACGCGCCCGTTTTGAAAAATTGCAAAAACAACGGGATGAAATTGCCCGTTGTGAAGAAAAATTTGTCCTTGCTGCGAGTGTGGTCAAGAACATTAACCGACTGATTTTCTCCAAGCCCAAAGAAACCATCAAGGAGGCGGGTAAGCTGGTCGATAGCATGGCGGAAGTCCTGCTCAGTGGCAATGATACCGTCATGCACCTGATACAACAGGCGGCAGGCAATGAAGAACTGTATTTCCATACCTTGAATGTGTCAGTACTGGCCATGATGCTGGCCAATGAAATGAAATGCAGCGATACCGAGATCAAGAAAATCGGCATTGCATCTCTTTTCCATGATCTGGGCAAGGTCAATGTGCCTGACCATATACTTTCCAAGACCGAGGCTTTGACCAGGCCAGAGCAAAACTTTTTTGAAATGCACCCGCAGTATGGTGTTGAGGTTGGCAAGAAGGCAGGGCTGCCACCTGCAGTGCTGGATGTGATTGCCCAGCACCATGAATTCATGGACGGTACGGGTTATCCTCGCAAACTGAAAGGGGATGCGATTAGCATGCCTACGCGTATTGTGACCATCGCCAATGTGTACGATAATTTATGCAATCATATTGATACCAGGCAGTCCTTGACTCCGCATGAAGCTTTGTCAACCATGTATGCGCACAGGCGCACACAGTTTGATTCTGTCGTCATGGCTACCCTGGTCAGGAGTCTGGGGGTGTATCCGCCCGGCACTCTGGTCAGATTGTCGAATGAGGCAATTGGCCTGGTCATGAATGTGAATGTAGGCAAGCCTTTGCGTCCGCGTGTACTGGTGTATGACGCTGAGATTCCCAAGGAAGATGCCATCATTCTGGATTTGGCCGAAGAGAGTAAGGAATTATCCATCAGCGGCAGCATACGGCCCGGTTTATTGCCCAGAGCAATTTTCAATTATCTGAATCCGCGTAAAAGGGTCAATTACTATTTTGACTCCCAATCTAAGAAAACACAGGGCGGCCCTTTACCTGGCCAGAAATAGCAAAAATGACCGATGCCGGCATGCCACAGTCAACATCCGTTTTGTGTAATGGATTGCTGCGCCATATCATAGACCACAGTCGTGAAGCGATCCTAGTCGTGGATATGCAGCGCATGGAATTGGTGGATGCCAATCAACTGGCTTGCATGATGTTGGCTTACCCGCGCAGTGAGTTACTGGGCTTGCCCCTGGCAAATATAGAATGCTCCTTGCAGGATGTGTTCTTCTGGGAAGCCTTACGCGCAGATGCGCAGGCTGAAGGCCATGCCATTGCAGAAAGCGAATGGATTAGTCGCCATGGCGTCTCCTTCCCGGTGGAAAAACGTGTTACCGCGTTTATTGGGAATGGGATAGATTTTTTTATTATCCATGCCGAAGATATTACCCACAGACGTGAACTGGTCGAAGGCCAGGTGCATCTGGTGGCACAATTGCAAAGCTCCCTGGACGCCACCGCCGAAGGCATACTGTCCATCGATTTGAACGGCAATGTGGTGAACATCAATCAGCGCTTTTCCAGTATGTGGCAACTCAGTGACGAACTGCTGGCTGCCAGGGATGAGGCACAGATGTTTGCTCACATCAAGGACGCCTTGCAGGAAGCAGACAGTTTTTTTGCCAGTCTGGAAAAAATTCATGATGACCCGAACCTGGAAACTGAAGATCTCATGACCCTGAAAGACGGGCGCTATTTTATCTGCGTATCCAAACCGGAATTCATGCGCGACAGGCGCGTGGGGCGCGTCTTCAGTGTGCGTGATATCACGCAAATGAAAGAAGCAGAAGTGAGCCTGGTCGCTGCCAGGGATGCAGCCGAACAGGCGAGCAAAGAAAAATCACGCATGGTGGAAGCGCTGATGGTCAGTGAGTCACGTTTGCGCCGCCTGGTCAATTCCAGCCTGATCGGCATCATGCAAGGAAACATGAGCGGCGTGCTGACGGAAGCTAATGATGTCTTGCTGCAACTGGCGGGCGTGCAAAGGCTGGAGTTTGCTGAATTTGGCATGAGCTGGCTGGACAGAACCACAGAAGAAAGTCATGCAGCCCATCAAAATGCCATGGAAGAGTTACGCTCCCATGGACAAGCCAGACCTTATGAAGGTGAATTGATACGCAAAGATGGCGTACGCATTCCCGTCATGGTTGGGTTGGCGCAACTGGAGGGCTCTTTTTATGAATGGGTAGGTTTTGTGCTGGATTTAACCGAGCAACGCAAGGCTGACCGTATCAAATCTGAATTCATTTCTGTTGTCAGTCATGAGTTGCGTACACCCCTGACTTCAATACGCGGTGCACTGGGTTTGCTGGAAAGCGGTGTTGCCGGCGAATTGACAGCCAAGACCATGCAACTCATCAAGGTTGCGCACAAGAATTGCCAGCGCCTGGGTGTCCTGGTCAATGACATTCTGGATATGGAGAAGCTGGCCTCCGGCAAAATGGTCATCAACATAGAGCGTTTCGACCTGGTTGCGGTGACCCGGCAGGCAATAGAAGCCAATGCTGGCTATGCCCAGGCTTTGAACGTGCGTTACCGCATCGTTGATCATCCAGAAAACGCCTGGGCCATGGGCGATAATGTGCGTGTTATGCAGGTGTTTGCCAACTTGCTGTCAAATGCTGCCAAGTTCTCGCCCAGTGGGGCAGAAGTGCAAGTCAGGATTACCGATATCTCAGGCAGCTACAAGATAGAGGTCGAAGACCATGGGCAGGGTATACCTGAAGCTTTCAGGGAGCAGATTTTCAAGAAATTTGCCCAGGCAGATGGCACCAATACCAGGCAGCAGGGCGGCACCGGCCTGGGTTTGAATATCACCAAGACCTTTGTTGAAAAAATGGGTGGTGAAATAGGCTTCGAAACGGAAGAAGGTAAAGGCTGCACATTCTGGTTCACCTTGCTGGCATGCGCCCATCGCCGTCACGACAGATAGACTTGACATTCTGAGTCCACACTAAAATTTTTGCCTGCAAGTTCACACGCCTGTTTGCTGTTAGTCCAGGCAAGGTTTTAACTAAGTGAATAGTAGTTAAAATCTATTGGATATTTAAAATTCATAGTGATATGCTTCTTGGCGTTGTGGACATATTGTTCACCTTGTTCTGTCAATCAGGAGAATTTAATGAAAACTGTAGGTCAAAAACTCGACGCATTCAAAGTTCCAGCCGCCAAGCCAGGCTTCAATCATCATGAAGAAAACGGCGTATCCGCATTCGAGGACATCACCGAAGCTTCTTTCCCAGGCAAATGGAAAATCATTTATTTCTATCCGAAAGATTTCACTTTCGTATGCCCAACTGAAATCGTTGAATTTGCCAAACTCAATAATGACTTTGCTGACCGTGACGCAATCTTGCTGGGTGGCTCTACAGATAACGAATTCTGCAAACTGGCATGGCGCCGTGAGCACAAAGATCTGGACAAACTGAACCACTATGCGTTCGGTGATGCAACAGGTTCTTTGGTAGACATGCTGGGTGTGCGTGATGTCAACGCAGGTGTTGCACTGCGCGCGACTTTCATCGTTGATCCTGACAATGTCATTCAGCACGTTTCTGTCAACAACCTGAACGTTGGCCGTAACCCTACAGAAATCCTGCGTATTTTGGATGGTCTGCAAACAGATGAACTGTGCCCATGCAACCGTACAGTAGGCGGCTCCACTCTGTAATTCAGAGAGCCCAGTTGTAGATGTAAAATAAACCCGCTACTGCGGGTTTTAAAACCACTTTTTGATAGGTAAATACTATGGAATTCTTGAATTTAATTAAAAGTCGTATCCCTGATTATGCCAAGGATATCCGTCTGAACATCGATGGCACGATCGCCCGCTCCAGCCTGGAAGGCAATGACGCGGTAGGCGTGGCACTGGCAGCAGCATTCGCTGCAAAAAGCACAGTGATCATTGAAGCCATCAAATCCAGTGGCGCAATCACGCCAGAAGAGATCAATGCAGCGCTGACAGCAGCGGCTTTGATGGGCATGAATAATGTTTGGTACCCGTATGTGGAAATGGCCGACGATGCCGACCTGAAAACCCAGGCTGCCCAATTGCGCATGAATGCCTATGCGACCAATGGCGGTGTTGATAAGCGCCGTTTCGAGATGTACGCCTTGTCTGCTTCCATCATCGGTAAATGCCATTTCTGTGTGAAATCACATTTTGAGTTGTTGAAGAAGGAAGGCATGTCAGCCACGCAGTTGCGCGATGTGGGCAGGATTGCAGCTGTTGTGAATGCTGCAGCGCAGGTTATTTCTGCTGAGACTGTGTAATCAATCTGGCTTGTGCTGCCCCTTCTCCTTCAAGGAGAAGATTGGGGGGAGGCGATAAACCGTACTCAAATTATCGTCGCTCCTGCGCAGGCAGGAGGCTACCGGGCTGGCGCTCCAGCGTCGTTTGTTACATTGCCGTACTTTGATTAAAATGATTGCCCTTCGTGGATACAAGCCGGGTCTCGGCCCGGTAGCCGAAATACTTTCTTTGCGTCGCCAAAGAACGTATTCAAAGAAAGGCGACCCAGGCATCGTCGCCCCTGCGGGGTTCCCATTTGTGCAGTACAAAAAATGGGAAAGTCCGAAAACTCGCTGCGCTCAAACATCGGCCTTTCTCTTTCCATTTTCTGTACTGCACAAATGGCGTCGACACATGGGAAATGCAAAAGTCAAAGGCAACCGCAACCTCAAAGTCAAACGCAACAGCAACAGCAACAGCAACAGCAACAACCCCAGTTCAACCACATTTCAAATTACTACAATCCCTATCGCGACTTCCTCTTAAAAATCCCCAACACCACGATCAGCAGCAACAAAGGCAATAAAAACGGCGAGAAAATCATCAACAACAAGCCGCCTATCAACACTGCAAAACCCACCAGCAAGAACGACACACCGGCAATCACCAGTCCCGCCATGACCATGGCGAAGACGATGGCGATGAGTGCTATCGCGATGCCACCTATGGAAAAACCACTGTCAGAAAAAATATCAAAGTCATCCGGACTCCAGTCCAGGTTCAAATCTACAGGGCTGTCCATGACATACCAGATGAGCAGCAACAGTATGCAAAATGCGGTGAAGCGGGCGGATGACTTTTGTTCGGACATGGTGGCTTGTTCCTGATTTATTCCTGGCTTCGTCGCGATTATTTATTCACATTGATAAAGGGCACAGCACCACCCACGGTCGTCGGCAAACGGCCATCCCATTTTTCTATGGCCTTGGCCTGATTCTCAGTTTCACGCAGGCGCAGCAGTTCTGGTGTGACTTGCTGTCTTTGCAGGGACAGTGCTTCTGCTTCGGCGCGGGCGCGGGCTATTTTTTGTTTGGCTTCGACTTCTATCCTTTGCAGGTCGCGCTCGGCCTTCATCTTCAATTGATCAGCCGTTGTTTTAGCTTCAATAGCTTCATTAAAGGTCTTGCTGAAGTTGAAATTGACGATGGAAAATTCATCGACCACAAGGCCATGTCTTGCCATGCGCTCTTTCAGGGCCAGGATGATTTCATCGCGGACTTGTGAGCGGCGTGAAATCAATTCTTCTGCGGTGAAGCGGGCAGTCACAGCTTTGACGGCTTCCTGCACGCTGGGGATGATGATGCGCTCACCTGGTTCGTTGCCAAGGTCGCGATAGACTGATACCACTGCATCTGGCCTGACGTGGTAGTTGATGGCGATCTTGGTGTGCACGGTTTGCAAGTCCTTGGACGCTGCATCACCATCACCTTCCCCTTTTTGTATGGCGACTGATACTCTATGCATTTTTTGGGCGACAGGCCAGACCCAGTGTATGCCTTCGCTATAGACTTCATCTGAAGGTTTGCCAAAGGTGGTCAGCACGCCACGATGTCCCGCAGGGATAGTGGCGAATGGACTGAGGGCAAACAGGAATAGCAGGGCGATTACGCCAGCAGCTATTTTGAGCAGGTTTTTCATGATGTTTAATCTCAAGTGAAATGAAAACACTCGCAGTATAAGTGTTATTTGAGCAAGTACATCCGGTAATCGGTGGGGAAAAATACCGCTTAATTGCCGGGGGTGTAAATCGCAGAAACTGGGCTTTCACCAAGGCGTTGCCATGCGCGGTACATGCCTTCGGTATTGAAAGGCAGGACGATATTGCCCAGTCTGTCTACACCTATGATGCCACCCTGGCCGTCAACTAAAGGGAGTTTATCCATGACGACGGTATGAGCCGCTTTCTCCAGGCTGTATCCCAGGTATTGCATTTGTGCCGCAATATCATACAGGGCCAGGCTGCGCATGAAGGCTTCGCCAGTGCCTGTGGATGACAGTGCGGCGGTCTGATTATCCGCATAGCAACCCGCGCCCAGCATCGGTGTGTCGCCAACACGGCCCGGTAATTTATTGGTCATGCCGCCAGTAGAGGTGGCAGCGGCCAGGTTGCCTTGCAAGTCGAGTGCGACGGCACCGACCGTACCAAATTTTCTATCGGGATCAAGTGGTGCTGGTTCTACTGCTTTTCCTGATGTACTGGTCAGCAAATTTGCTCCATCGTGATCCAGCAGCACACCAGATTCTAGCCTCGCGCGTTGCAATTGCGCGTGGCGTTCTTCAGTATAAAAATAAGCGCTGTCTTCAAACGGCAAGCCATGCTGACGCAGGAATGTTTCTGCACCTTGGCCCACCATCAGTACATGCGGGCTGTGCTCCATGATTGCTCTTGCCGCCTGGATGGGGTTACGCACATGCTGTACACAAGCAACTGCGCCAGCACGCCGGGTATTGCCATCCATGATGGCGGCATCCATTTCTATGGTGCCAGCATTGGTGAATACAGAGCCTTTGCCGGCATTGAACATGGGGCAGTCTTCCAGCAAGCTGACAGCCAGGCTCACTGCGTCTAGAGCACTGCCACCTTTCGCCAATACCTCACTGCCTGCGCAAACGATCGCTTGCAAGGTGCTCAGGTAATGTGCCTCGCGCTCTGCACTCAGCGTGCTACGCAAGATCGTGCCAGCACCACCGTGGATGGCCATGGCAGCACGCGCGCCCATCTTAAGCTGGCCTGTCCATATCGATGATTTTGCTGGCTGCTGCTGCCTGCGATTTGCGGGCAGTGGCATTTGGTTCCTGGTACAGCCACGGCAGCATGAACTTGGTCATTTCAGATGCAGCATGTACCGGGGCTTTTGCCTGATGGGCGACAGCACTGCAAATCGCTTCGATCAGGCACAGCGCTGCGCCTTCCGAGTTGGGAGAGAAATTGCGCCGGGTTTGCGCATACAGGGTGATATTCGCCAGCGAAGCCAATGGTGAGCTTGGCGCATCTGTCAGTGCCAGTATGGGCACATCCTTGTCGCGCAATTGCTGCAGGATGGTGACGACATCTTCTGCATAACGCGGGAAAGAAATGCCGATGACCAGATCACGCTCTGTGTACTTGAACAACTGGCGGGCAACATTCGATGGCCCGCCTGAGCCCAGCGTCGATTGCACGGTATTGCAAAACGGGTCCAGGCTATGCGCCATCAGGCCAGCCAGAAAGGCGCTGGCTCCGTAGCCCACGATATATATTCTCTCTGCATTCAGGATCTGGCGCACGGCCTGATTGCACAAGTCAGGAGACAGCCCGCGACGGGTAGCTTCCAGATTGGCCATGTCTTCATTGAGCGAGCTGGAAATGATTTCTGTGCTGGTGGCAGGGCGCTGGATTTCACTGCGCAAGTTATCTATGGGCGCCAGCATGGCTTCAAAGCCATACACCAGTTCTGCCCGGAATTGCGGATAACCTTCAAAGCCCAAGGCTCTGGCAAAGCGATTTGCGGTGGCAACGGAAATGCCGACGGCATTCGCCAGCTCATCGATAGACATGGTGGCTGAGCGAAAAACATTCGACAAGACATAGTCTGCTGCTTTTCTGTGCGCTTTTGATAAGTTCATATAGACCTTGCCTATGCGCGCATTGACAGTACCACCCAGGGATTGCGTATCAGGACGATTCATATCGACGGGCTTTTCCGATGAAATAGAAATGTAAATATAATTTCATCGATTTAAATTGTAAAGAAATGAATCGTGTCAAATCGATGAATGTCTCTCTCCGTACATATTTTGGATAATTTGGTCTATTTAGGAGTTTTGTCAGGATAAACAAAATACATCAAATTTTGTTCTGAATTTACCCGGATTTACGCTTGCTAATGATTGTGTCAGGAGAAAGTCTTGCAGCTAAAGGATGGCTAAATGATAAGCCCGGTTATGTAAATCTCAGTAGCTGAAATGAAAATGCCCACAGACTCGTGGGCATTTTTGAACCTGGCAAAGATTTTGGAAAGTCGAGTCTCAGCAGACCACTTTTAATCGGCCTTACGGCTGGCGATATCAATAATCCCACCACCCAGGCAAACATCACCATCGTACAAGACGGCAGACTGCCCAGGGGTAACTGCCCATTGTGCCTGCGGGAAGTCCAGTTGAAAGCGCACGCTGTCGCCACTGAAATGGCAAGCCACATCAGGCTGGCGGTAACGGGTCTTGGCAGACAAGTCACCAGCTTGCGGCGCTTCACCAGCAACCCAACTGACTTGCCCTGCTTCGAGACCAGCAGATAATAACCAAGGGTGGTCATGGCCTTGCACTGCATACAGGGTGTTGGCTTCAACATCTTTTTTCGCCACATACCAAGCATCGCTGCTGCCGTCGGCATTCTGGTGCGACTTGATGCCGCCTATGCCTATGCCTTTGCGCTGACCCAGGGTATAAAAACTCAGGCCCACATGCTGGCCTATGATTTCACCTTCCGGTGTCTGGATATTGCCTGGCTTGTACGACAGATAACGGTTCAAAAATTCGCGGAAAGGGCGCTCGCCGATAAAGCAGATGCCAGTCGAATCTTTTTTCTTTGCATTCGGCAATTGCAATTGTTCAGCAATCTTGCGCACTTCAGTTTTGTGGATTTCACCAAGCGGGAACAGGGTATTTGCCAGTTGCTTCTGGTTCAGCCTGTGCAGGAAGTAGCTCTGGTCCTTGCTGGCATCCATGGCCTTCATCAACTGGAACTGGCCATTCATTTCACGCACGCGTGCATAATGGCCGGTGGCGATGTAATCGGCACCCAGCTTCATGGCGTGGTCAAGAAAAGCCTTGAACTTGATTTCGGCATTGCACAGCACGTCCGGGTTGGGCGTGCGGCCAGCCTGGTATTCACGCAGGAACTCGGCAAAGACGCGGTCCTTGTATTCACTGGCAAAATTCACGGCTTCGATATCGACGCCAACGACGTCGGCAACGCTGACGGCATCTATCCAGTCTTCACGGGTAGAGCAATATTCTGAATCGTCGTCATCTTCCCAGTTTTTCATGTACAGGCCGATGACTTCATAGCCCTGTTCTTTCAGTAGCCATGCCGAGACGGAAGAATCAACGCCGCCAGACATGCCTATCACTACTTTTTTCTTGCTCATTTTTGCGGTTCCAAGTTTCCAAGTGCGCTTGGATGGGTAAACAACAGGGACAGCGGCGCGCGCTTGCCCTGCAAATAATCTTCTATGCATTGCTTGACGAGAGGGCTGCGATGGCTGTCCTGTGTTGCCACGATCTCGTCATAACTCATCCACACAGTGCGCAAGATGCCGGTATCGAGGGCGCGCTCATGCGCCTTGCCCAGTTCACCGGTAAAAGCAAAACGTAGATAAGTGACTTCTTCACCGGTCTTCGGTGAAACAAAGCGCGACAGGTAAGTGCCTATCAGCGCCGTTGGTAAGAAGTCATGCGCAGTTTCTTCCAAGGTTTCACGGATGACGGCTTGAAGCAGGCTTTCATCAGGGTCTAGGTGACCTGCGGGCTGATTGATGCGCACGCCATCAATAGTTTCTTCTTCTATCATGAAAAACTGTTGGTTGCGCTCTATGATTGCGGCTACAGTGACGGATGGTTTCCAAATGGCAGACATGGCTTCTCTCAGTAAGTCCGACATTTTACTTTGCCGTCAAATTTTGTGTGGCAAACCAGCAAATTTGAAAGCGAATTAGCTAATGCGTAATTTATCTATGCCCGCTTATTTTCGAGGATTCCTGCTATTTTTATTTTGCACCAAACTGGCGCAAGTGCAGGATTTGTTTTCAAGTGACTGTTTTTAAAGGAAATAATTTACTTCTATGTGGATATTCTGGGTATCGTCAGCTTGATTCTGTATAGTGATTTGTAGAAAACACAAAAAAGTGAACGGTTGTGCTAAAAAACATTTTGCGTGTAATATCGTTGTCGAATATCAAATGTAAGATTCGGGTAAGAAAGTGATTTACCTGTATCAGCAAAAAATAATGGAGCGGCCAGAGCTTACCCTTGACCGCAACAGCACGTAATTGTTACACCAGTATTCACACTAAAAAAGGGAGCAAATCTATGAAAATCGGCATACCCGCCGAGTCACGGCCGGGGGAGACGCGTGTTGCGGCAACTCCAGAAACGATAAAAAAATATGTTGCAGCCAAACATCAGGTGATCGTGCAGTCTGGTGCTGGCGTGGCGTCCAGTATTACTGACGAGGCTTACCAGGCTGCCGGTGCAGAAATCGGCACGGCTGCCGATGCGCTGGGCGCTGAGCTGGTCTTAAAAGTACGTGCCCCCAAAGCAGAAGAACGTGCCCTGATGAAATCAGGCGCTGTGCTGGTCGGCATGCTCAATCCTTTTGACGCAGACAATATTGCGGCAATGGCCACACACGGCCTGTCCGCATTTGCACTCGAAGCTGCACCGCGCATTACCCGTGCGCAGTCGCTCGACGTCTTGTCTTCGCAAGCCAATATCGCCGGTTACAAGGCCGTCATGCTGGCCGCCAATACTTATCAACGCTTCATGCCCATGCTGATGACAGCTGCGGGCACGGTCAAGGCTGCACGCGTGTTGATCATGGGGGTGGGCGTAGCCGGTTTGCAAGCGATTGCCACGGCCAAGCGCCTGGGCGCAGTGATTGAAGCTTCTGACGTACGTCCACCCGTCAAGGAGCAAGTCGAATCCCTGGGTGCGAAATTTATCGATGTTCCTTATGAAACCGATGAAGAGCGCGAGATCGCCAAAGGCGTAGGCGGCTATGCCCGTTCCATGCCAGCAGCGTGGATGGAAAGACAGGCAGCCCTGGTGCATGAACGTGCCAAGCAGGCCGACATCATCATCACCACAGCCCTGATCCCTGGCCGCAAGGCACCGATACTGATTTCGGAAGAGACAGTAAAAGCCATGAAGCCAGGCTCAGTCATCGTCGACATGGCGGTAGAGCAGGGTGGCAATTGCCCTTTGTCTGAGCTCAACAAGACTGTCACCAAGTACGGTGTACACATCATCGGTGAGCCTAATCTGGCAACTCTGGTGGCTGCTGATGCATCGGCCTTGTACTCTCGCAATGTGCTGGACTTCCTCAAGCTTATTATCGACAAGGATGCTGCGCTGGCGATTAACCGTGAAGACGAAATCATCGCTGCCACCCTGGTGTGCTCGGCTGGTGAAGTCTTGAAGAAGTAAAGAAGTAGATTAAAGTTTAAGATTTTTTTAAGTATCAGAAAGTAGAACGACCATGCAAAGAAATATGCTCCGCGCCAAAATTCATCGCGCAACTGTAACCCAGTGTGACCTGCACTACGAAGGATCGTGCGGTATCGATGAAGATCTGCTCGACGCTGCCAACATCATCGAAAACGAACAGATAGAGCTGTATAACGTCAACAACGGTGAACGCTTCTCCACTTATGCCATTAAAGGCAAACGTGGCAGCGGTGAAATTTCACTCAATGGCGCTGCAGCCCGCCGCGTACAACTGGGCGATCTGATGATTATCTGTACCTATGCGCCGATGACAGAAGAAGAAGCAAAAGCGTATAAACCAAATGTCGTTTTCGTGAATGGCAAGAATCAGATCACCAGTATCAAAGAGTATAAATAACGTAGCCGGGGCAGGCGGCATCTAAAGTTCTGCTTGCTCATGTCTCGATTTGCATGTCTCAATCCAATTAAAGAGAGGACATCATGGAAGTTAGTCATACCCTTACCAATCTCATCATCTTCGTGCTGGCAATTTATGTCGGTTACCATGTGGTGTGGACAGTAACACCAGCCCTGCACACGCCTTTGATGGCGGTGACCAATGCCATTTCTGCCATCATCATTGTCGGTGCCATGTTGGCCGCCGGTTTGACCGAAGGCCTGCTGGCCCAGGTCATGGGCACGGTAGCCGTCGCACTGGCGGCAGTGAATGTATTCGGCGGTTTTCTGGTTACCCAGAGGATGCTGGAAATGTTCAAGAAAAAAGAGCCTAAGGCCGTTGCCCATGCTGACAAGGAGGGCAAATAATGAGCATGAATCTGGTAACGATGCTCTATCTGATCGCATCCGTCTGCTTTATCCAGGCACTCAAAGGCTTGTCCCACCCCTCCACGGCACGCCGTGGTAACAGCTTTGGCATGATAGGCATGGCAATCGCGGTCGCGACCACCATTGCCCTGATCGTCAAACTGAAAAGCGAAAGTAGTGGTGCAGGTTTGGGCTATGGCCTGGTTGCCATCGGCGTCATCGTCGGTGGTGGCATAGGTGCTACGCTGGCCAAGCGCGTAGAGATGACCAAGATGCCGGAACTAGTCGCAGCGATGCACTCATTGATCGGTTTGGCAGCGGTGTGTATCGCCGTGGCCGTCGTGTCCGAGCCCTGGGTATTCAATATCGTCGCAAGAGACCAGCCTATACCTTTCGGTAACCGTCTGGAATTGTTTATCGGTACTTTTGTCGGCGCGATTACCTTCTCAGGTTCTGTCATCGCCTTTGGTAAATTGTCGGGCAAGTACAAGTTCCGTCTGTTCCAGGGCGCACCAGTCAGCTTCAGTGGCCAGCATCAGTTGAACCTGATATTGGCAATTGCGATGCTGGCTTGCGGTATTGCCTTCTGCGTCACGCAAAGCTGGACACCCTTCATCATCATGACGGCTCTGGCCTTCGTGCTGGGTGTGCTCATCATCATCCCTATCGGTGGTGCTGATATGCCGGTGGTGGTATCGATGCTGAACAGTTATTCTGGCTGGGCAGCTGCGGGTATTGGTTTTTCGCTGAATAACTCCATGCTGATCATTGCCGGTTCGCTGGTAGGTTCTTCTGGTGCCATCCTGTCTTACATCATGTGCAAGGCGATGAACCGTTCTTTCTTCAATGTAATCTTGGGTGGTTTTGGTGGCGAAGCTGCTACTGCTGCTACGGGTGACCAGGCGCAGCGTACCGTTAAATCCGGTTCTGCTGATGACGTGGCTTTCCTGCTCGGCAATGCAGAGACTGTCATCATCGTTCCTGGTTATGGCCTGGCGGTTGCACGTGCCCAGCATGCCCTGAAAGAACTGACAGAAAAACTGACGCACAAAGGTATCACCGTCAAGTATGCGATTCACCCTGTGGCAGGGCGCATGCCTGGTCACATGAACGTCTTGCTGGCAGAAGCTGAAGTACCTTATGACCAGGTATTCGAGATGGAAGACATCAACAGCGAATTTGGCCAAGCTGACGTGGTATTGGTATTGGGTGCAAATGACGTGGTTAATCCTGCGGCAAAAGACCCCAAATCACCGATTGCTGGCATGCCTATCCTGGAAGCCTACAAAGCCAAGACCGTTATCGTCAACAAGCGCTCCATGGCTTCTGGCTATGCAGGGCTGGACAATGAATTGTTCTACATGGATAAAACCATGATGGTGTTTGGCGATGCCAAGAAAGTGATTGAAGATATGGTGAAGGCAGTTGAGTAATTTTCTGTAGCTGTATTGATCTGTACAAAAAAGCCCCGCTGTGATTGACGTTGCAGCGGGGCTTTTGCTTTATACGGCTAGGGTGTAAATCATTACTCCAGGCTGGCGGGCGGCGATAAATGTTCAAGATTGATGACAGTTCTTGCTGTACCTGCGCGTATGTCATCAAGTGCGTATTTATAGAGCGAACCGGCGCATCCAAATAACAACTGCCCCAAGGCATCCCAGCATGCCCAGTCTGCTTGTTCTGGAATCAGATCAAGATATTCTTACCGCCAGAATCTGAATTGCAGGCGGCCACTTTGGTAGTCTTTGTTCACTATTTTTAGCTTGCGATGGGCTGCATCAGGCTGGTTTGTCCAGCCGTCATCGCCTGTACACGTGTGACTGTAATGAAGACCGTCAGAGGCCGATAATGAACAATGCTGATGGCCTCAGAACTTACATCCTGACCAGCGTCGATTTACCAAACAGGCTTTCGATCAGGTCAACCGCCAGAACGGCGGTTTGATTGCGTACATCCAGTGCAGGGTTGAGTTCGACCACGTCCAGTGAAGCCATCAAGCCGGTATCAGCCACCATTTCCATACACAATTGTGCCTCTCGATAGCTAGGGCCACCGAGTACGGCAGTACCAACACCGGGAGCGATGCCAGGGTCCAGGCAATCAAGGTCAAAGCTCACATGCAAATGGGTATTGCTGTCGAGATTCGCCAAGACGGAGGCCATGACATTGCGCATGCCGTATTCATCGATGTAGCGCATATCGAATACCTGCATGCCCATTTCATGGATGAACTTGCGCTCACCATCATCGACGCTGCGTATGCCTATCAGGCGGATATCTGCGGGTTGGATGGCGGGAGTCTGGCCACTGTAGTTGATCAACTCTTTGGGGCCATGACCCATCAGGCAGGCGACAGGCATGCCGTGGATATTGCCGGTAGGGCTGATAGTCGAAAGGTTGCTGTCAGCATGGGCATCAAACCATAAAACGCGCAGTTTCTTGCCAACACGACGGCAGTGGGCTGCCACCGCGCTGATGGAGCCTATGGCCAGACAATGATCACCACCGAGCATCATGGGCATATGGCCTTCCTGTAAGGCCTTGTCGACGGCATCGTACACGGCCTGATTCCAGTCTATCGCCTCTTTGAGGTGGCGCAGACCATTCACTGGTTGTTCCCAGGGATTGGCCGGACCATGCAAATTGCCATGGTCGATGACTTTCAGGCCGCGTGCCGTCAAAGCCTCGTTCAGGCCTGCCACACGTAATGCGTCGGGCCCCATGCCCGCGCCTCTGACGCTTGCGCCTACATCGGTAGGCGCTCCAATTAAGGAAATGGTTTTCATTCGTTTCTAGTGTAATGCCGTGGTCAAGTTTGACTTCAAGCGTTTATTGGTACTGCACAATCTGTATTGCTACGGGCAGGGCTGGCAACATTGGTGCTTGTTACTGCCATCCCCATACCAAACAGGTCTTTCGGGTTCATCATTTCAGGGATCAGATCCAGTACCGGTGAATTGGCCTGCATGACATATTTTTCCAGATAACGCATGGCAGAAAAATCTTCCAGTGCAAATCCTACAGAATCAAATACTGTTACTTGCTCTGCATTGCTGCGACCAGTAGCATTCCCTGCCAGGATAGTCCACAGTTCGGTCACCTTGAAATCTGCCGGCATTTGCTGCAATTCACCTTCTATGCGGGATTGCGGTTCATATTCCACTACCACATAGGCGTTACTCAAAATATCTGCATGCAACTCTGTCTTGCCTGGGCAATCTCCACCGACGCCATTAATATGCATGCCGGGCTCTATCATTTCCGGGGTCAGTATGATGGCATTGGTTTTGTCTGCTGTCACCGTCGTTACTATGTCCGCACCTTTGACTGCCTCGGCAGTGGAACTGGCGCGTACCACGCGTAATTCTGGATACATACGCAAATTATGAATTAATTTGTCAGTTGCTGCAGGGTCAATGTCATATACACGCAACTCTTTAATGCCCAGCATGGCATGAAACGCCACTGCCTGAAACTCGCTTTGCGCACCATTGCCTATCAGTGCCATGACACAGCTGTTTGGCCTGGCCATATAAGTCGCTGCCAGGGCCGAGGTGGCGGCAGTGCGTATGGCAGTTGTCAGTGTCAATTCTGACAGCAGGCGAGGGTAGCCGGTATTCACATCAGCCAGTACGCCAAAGGCAGTCACCGTCAGCAAACCAGCCTGGGTGTTCTTCGGGTGACCATTGACATATTTGAATGAATATTGGTTGCCGTCAGAGATAGGCATCAGCTCTATGACACCTACGTCTGAGTGATTGGCTACTCGCGCAGATTTGTCAAATGATTGCCAGCGCAAATAGTCTTCCTTGATCATGCCAGCCAGACGTGAAATGGCGTCTTCCAGTCTGGTCTTCTTCAAGTGGTTTTGCAGTTCTTTCGTGCCGATGAAGGTCACCATGATGTTCTCCGTATTTACCGTATTTATATTGGACTTGCGGGAACACATTTCAGAGGCTATTGCGAAATCACCCTGGTTTTCCTGATGTTGCGAGACTTTCATCCACTCCTTCGAAGAAGAGTGCGATTTTCTGAAAATCCACCAGACCCATTTCGCATCAGGCTCTTGCGCACCTGTTGTGCTATGTATTCTGTTTACCATTGTAGCCAGCCGGGCAAAGAATTAGATTGCTAAATGAGATGTAAATTTCATGTAAATAGAAATTAAGTTTCATATATCTGTAAATAATGTGTTTAAATTTCTCATTTAACGAAAATGACAAAATATCCTGAAAATCGGGATGTAGCCGGGAGATAAAAATGGACGTATATGACCGCAGTATCTTGCGCCATTTGCAACAAGATGGACGCATGAGTAATTTAAGCCTGGCTGAGCGCATACATTTGTCAGCACCACAAACACTGCGCAGGGTCAGGACGCTGGAAGAAAAAGGGGTGATACGTGCCTATGTTGCACAGGTTGCACCTGAGGCGCTTGGCCTTGGCGTGATGGCATTCGTGAACCTGTCACTGGACCGGGAACAGTTTCGCAATGTGCGCGAGGTTGAACGACAATTGAAGGCATTTCCAGAGATCATAGAGTGCCACACGATCTCCGGCGACTTTGATTACATACTCAAGGTCGTCGCCAGCGATTTGAAAAGCCTGTCGCAATTCCTGACAGACACCCTGATGCAGGTGCCTGGGGTTGCTTCATTGCGTTCCATGATTTGCATGGAAGAAATCAAGCCCGTCAGCGGACTGCCGATAGACTGATGAATCCGCGCTTTGCTATCTCTGCTTGCGTAAATTACGATAACGTTCCGCCCTGCTGGCGATGGTCGATATCAGTTTTTCGGGGTCTATGGGTTTGCTGAGAAAGTCATCTGCCCCGGTTTCTATGGCCAGCATTTCTTTTTGAGTTTCGCTGGACAAGAAGACAATGGGTATATCCAGGTAACGATTGTTTTGCCGAATTATTTGCGCCATTTCCAGCCCATTGCAAACTGGCATGTTCAAATCTGTCAGTACCAGCTCGGGTTTGAATTTCTTCAATGCATCCAGCACCTCGACAGGGTCATTGATGGATTTAACATGCATGCCGGCACTGCTTAGGATGGCCTCATAATAACTGGCCAGCATTTCATCATCGTCAACGACCAGGATGCGGTAGGCCATGACTTCATTTCTGGCAATTTTTTCATCTATCCTGGCGCTCAGCGCATCTGCATCCAGGGGTTTAAGAAAATAACCTTCGGCACCTTCGCGCACGGCAGCCAGTCTTTGCATGAAATCATCAATGGCTGAAACATAGATAACAGGGCAATTGCCGATAATCCGGTTACCGATTTTTTTTCTTGCAATTTCTCCTGCCGTACTATCTACGTCCATGACCAGAGCCTGTGGGGCTCTGACGATGATGGCAGATTGCAATTCATCTGCGTCGTCAAAACAGATCACTTCGTGATGGTGCAATTCAAGCGTCGTCGCCAGTTGTTGAGCTGCTTCATTGTCAGCAAAATATAAATACACCAGACTGTGATAGTCTGGCTGGTTCAGCTCTTCAAAGCTTTCTTCATTGCTGACTTCTTGCAGTCCTGGGAAATCGTTGTCCATGATAGGGTGACTTAGTCCTGGTAAGTGGATGATTCATAGTCGGGCGATGTCGCCCCACAAGTGGCGCATGGTGAATTTGACTGGCACCTGGTCGCGGTGCAAGACTTCACGGATACCCATCAACGGCTTTTGTGTATCGCGCCTGATTGGCATCGACAAAGGTGTGCCACGCGGCCCAAGCAGTGCGTGCACCAAGGGTGTCGTAGTGGTCGCACCTTTGCCTGTCACGACCGCAGTTTCGCCGCTTTCCAGCTTGACGAAAGTCCCTATCGGGTAGGTGCCCAGTTCCTTGATAAATACCGTAACCAGCATGGGGTCTATCTTGGATTTGCCTTCCACCAGAATGTCACGCAGCGCTGCATTCGGCAGCATGGATTTGCGATAACTGCGGGCGCAGACTCGTGCGCAATAGCGGTCAGCAAGGGAAATGATCTTGGCATTCTGCGGGATATCGGCACTGCTTTTTTTTTCCGGGTAGCCACTGCCATCTTCGTTTTCATGATGATGCAAGACCCAGGAAAGCCAGTCTTCATTGTCAACGCCCGCCGCACGCAACATCCTGACAGCGGTTTCCGGATGCTCAGAAATCAGCTGCTGTTCTGATGCGCTCAATGTCTCGCTTTTTTCCTGCAATTTTTCTTGCTGCCTCAGCATGGCAACATTCATGGTCAGTGCTGCTGCCCCCAGCATGAGCATTTCATCGGCAGGTTTCTTGAGTGTACGGGCAATGAGCAAGGAAACGACGGCGGTATCGACCGAGTGTCGTGGGCCGTAATTATCATCCTGGTTCAACAGGATGCAACCTAGCGCAACATCAGGTGCCATGAAGACCGCCGCACCCATTTTTTTTGTCAGGGATATCAGTTGTGCTGGTACATCCGCTTCTGTCGCCAGGTTATAGACCAGCCTGCGTAATTCAGCACGCACAGCATTGATTGTGCGCACGACTGAGGGAGCTTCGCTGGCTTTTTCTACCGTTTTACCATCACGCAGACCCGCGTCAGACTTGCCGGTATCTGCAAACAGGCCACGCTCTATGAGCGCTGATACCTGATTCGGGCTGGTGACAATAAAGCCTTTGCGCAATAATAAGCTGCCGTCACTGCCATACACATCCCATGGCAAGGCTTGCCCTATGACAATGTCAGACATCCCTATACGTCTGGTTGACATGCCTACCTCTGCAGGTGAGTGAAGCGGGAGAAACAAGCATACTGTTTTTGCCAGCAACCTTGTTGGCTATAAGGATGCGAACTAACTAGACCGCATCTCGTTCAGTGCAGGTCTACTCTAGATGCTAGCAGAAAACATCAGTTGTACTTGTTATCAAATGTCAAGAATGGGCTTTCTGTTGCTCTGGCACACTTGTGCGGTGCACCGTAATGTAGTCATTGCCTGATCGACTTATACAGTGCGCTTGGCGCCTGCCAGGGCGCAACCGAAAAATATGAAGGTGGCAGCACCAATTTTGTTCATATATGAGCCGCCTTTTTCCGAGGTCAGCCAGGTTTTGGCCCGACTGGCAAAAATTGCGTAGCCACTATGAATGACAATAATCAGACTACTATAAGTCATGACCAGTACCGCAAACTGTAAGCCAAAACTCATGGCTGGGTCGATGAATTGCGGGAATACTGACAGGAAAAAGAATATCGCCTTGGGGTTGGTCATTTGTAAAGACAGGCCTTCCAAAAAACGTTTTTTGAAGCTGGCTTCATGGGCATTGCCTTCAGTGAAGCGAAAGGCAGGTGCACGCCAGAGCTTGATGCCGAGAAAAATCAAGTAAGCAGCGCCCAGCAGCTTGAGTGCGGTAAATGCAGTAGCTGATGCTGCCAGGATGACACCCACACTGGTAGCAGAAATTGCGGCTACAATCAAAGCACCAAAGGAGATGCCCAGGATGCCGCCAAAAGTGCCGCGCATGCCATAGCGTAAAGCATTTGTCAGTGTCATGACTACACCAGGACCAGGGCTGAACACGGTGGCTGCTGCCATCAGCAGGAATAATGGATACAGTTTCATTGCGGCCCTCCCTAGTTATGTCATGGCATAAATTGTACTCCTGAATATTTATGCGAAAGGAATACAGATTTGATCAACGATGGAGTAACAGATGTTCACTTTGATCCTTCGTCCAAGGTGAAATTTATCGAAAAGATAATTTCCCATGTGTTGGATGAGGGGTGGGGAAGTGACCTGCAATTACATTCAGCGCAAGGTACTCTCCCCACCCTTGATACGGCCAGGCTTAGTTCACGCTAACAAAGACTGGATTGGAATAGAACCACAGACTGGCGTAGTTACGGTCATTGATCTGGTTGTGGCGCGTCGGGTTGTCAGTGGTCGTGATTTTGGCATCGGCCAATGGTTCACCATTTTCTGTCATGTCTGCGACGTTGATGCCGAGGTTGGTGCCACGCAAGCGCAGGTACTGATTTTTCTGCACAACCATCTGGTACTTGATGACGTAGAAACCTTCAGCGTCTGTTTTCCAGTCGGCGCTGGTGAAGCGTTTCAAAACTTTGGTGCTAGGATTGCTTGCCACATTGTAAGCACTGGAATCCGGTGCCGCCTTCCTGCCAACATCACCCACGATCAGATCCACATGATCCACCTTCGGTGCCTTGTTGGCAGATACGCCACTACCGAGTGGAAATTCATAATTATTCCTGGCCGGGCTTTTGAAACGTATGGTGACATCAACCGTGCTGCCGTTCGCTACCTTCAGCTCTTGTCCCATGTTTTTTACATCGCTGGCATTATTGACATTACTGACGGTAAATTCCATGGCATTGATAAGGTCGCCAAATACGCTGAACATTCTGCCTGACTGCAGGCTCTTGATCAATTCATTCACGCCTGCTTTCTTGTCGTTCATCCACACATAGTTCTTCGCGTATTCGCCCGGGAAGTAACCACTGCTATTGCCTGCGTCATCGATTTTAAAATGGGAGTCAGAATCGGCAATATTCCAGATGCGACGACCTTCACCCAGCAAGGCATCCCATACACCGCCCACTTGCGCGACGATGGAATCAACCCCACCATAAACACGATTTGGTTTGTTGGCATCGGTATAGCTGGAGGTATAACCACCTCGATCTGGTTCCATCTGGTTGCCGACCATGCCTTCTATCGAGAACATGATGTTGGGTGCCATGTCATTCATCGAGCGGAAGTCGGCAATCGTGTATTTGCCGGGATTGCGCGAAGGATGGTTGATTGTGATAAAACTGGTATCAGGATAATTTTTCTTCAACCACGAGATGGCTTGCAAGGCATCTGCTGCCGTGCTGTTGAAACGTTGGGGATATTTCGCTTTCCACTTGCTGACATCCGCCGCATCAAATTTGCTGTCTTCCAGCGTGGTGAACAGATATTGAAATTCCTTGGCCGCTGACGTAGACGAAATCAATTTGCCATCTACTACATCAAAAATGCTGACGCCTAGATGATCATGCGTAGGCATATCCCATTCAAAACCTGAGAAAATGGTTTTGTCTGCATAGCGACCAGATGCCTGCAAGGCTTTGATCCTGGGGATTTCATAGGATGCCATGCCATATGCAAATGGTACCGGGTTTGTCAGGGGGGCACCGTTGTTGTCATATTTTGAGGAACGCAGGTGGTTCGTAATAGCCGTCCAGTCCAACCCATAGCTGGTAAATGCTTTATCTAGTACTGTATCTAGCGTTTGTGTTGTGCGGGCGTCGTCGGACTGTATGGTGTGTACATGCAAGTCACCGGTTGTCCATCCAGCAGCTGAAGTGGCAGGGAGGTCAGGTTTTTGTGCTTGGGCGGTACTGTCAGACGAGCTACCGCAGCCATGCAGCAAAAAGACAGTGGACGGAATAACAAAAGAAATAGCAATCAAACTCAAATAGCGGGGACGCATTGGAAATCCTTTTCTCTGGGGCGTATGAATCTACATACGGCAAATTAAATATATTTTCCGTATATGAGAGAATTATAGGAATTGACTGTGACGCTATAATTACAATCGATTTCATCAACGAGAAACCATCGCAATATGTCGAATGAGTTTTGGGATATACGCACATGATCGAAGCGTCATGAGCGAAAAAATGAGTCATGCCCACAATCGAGCGGAGCATTTAATTCGTGAAGAATAGTTGGGCCCGCAGGACTTTACGCGGTTTCCAACGGAAAACGAGTCGCGTGTTCAGGCGAAAGCCGTCAACAACGACTCGTCAAGGGCTGGGTTTAATGTGCCTTGGCGAAACGCAGGGCAAATTTCTTAAAGTGGCGATAGCTGGCACCCAGGTCTTGCAGCGAGTCTATGGACTCAGTAATGGAGGCGCCTTGTTCGCTGAAATTACTTTTGAATTCTTCAAATGCTGCTTCGAGAACGGCGGCCAGTTGGTGATTGTACATACGTCCAAAATTCAGATGGCGTCTTTTGATGCGCATTTTCATGGTGTTTCCTTTCAGTTGAAGGGCGGATTATAGAGTAATCCTGGTGAGACTGGTATTCCCTGTTTTTTGGTTAAAATAATAGCAGGCGATTAATTTACTTAATCCTTTGTTTCTCCAGTTTACGCGCAAGCGTGCGTCTATGCATGCCTAGTCTGCGGGCTGTTTCGGAAATATTAAAATCGGTTTCAGCCAGAACTTCGTGAATTCTTTCCCACTCCAGATTCTTGATGGAGGTGGAGCGATTCGTGATTTCTACCTCTGCTGTGCCAGCGACATGTCCAAAAGCGGCTTCAATATCATCGGTGTTGGAGGGTTTTGACAGATATTGACAAGCGCCTAGTTTGACTGCTTCCACTGCAGTCGCAATGCTGGCGAAACCTGTGAGTACAACAATCAGCATATCGGGATTGTGTTGATGCAAAAGCTGTACGCATGCCAGTCCGGAAGAGTGTCCATTCAGCTTCAGGTCAACGACAGCATACTGCGGCCTATGATCTGATAATAATCTTTCAGCATCTTCCTTGCTGCTTGCGTGCAAGACAGTGTAATCGCGCCGCTCAAACGAGCGACCTAGTGTGCGGGCAAAAGCAGTATCGTCTTCGATAATGAGTAGCAGACGATTCTCTGGCATAGTAAAAAGATTCCTGAAGTTAAACCGGGATGTCGATGAGGTGCTGCAACGATGCAATTACGGAAATTGTGAGCTTCATCCTTGTCGGGGGTGTGCCGTTGCCGCCAATCTTAATGGAAAATCCCGGTTAAAGCATAATCGCCGACAGTGGCAGGCTCAATTGTACGATGGCGCCGCCTTCTTCGCGGTTGGATGCCGTGATATGACCACCTAGTTTGCGGGCCACGTTGACGACAAAAAATAATCCCAGGCCGCTGCCGGGGCGACCTTTGGTAGATTGGTACGGTTCACCTATGCGTGACAGGATGACGGGATCAAAACCAGGACCATGATCGACTACAGTAAATATCAGCGAATCGTCACGACGCACGGCTTCCATGCGCAGCCATTCTGGGGATGCTTCCAGGGCGTTGTCGAGCACGTTGCAGACCATTTGCTTGAGCGCGGTATCAAAGACGATGGGGATGTCTTCTTTGATTTGATTATCGAAACCAAATGAGACGATAGTTCGGGTCGCTGTAAATTCTTGTATGAGGTCATTCAAAAAAGTATTAATCGTTGTTTTGAGCGCAGACTCGCCACGCGCCTCTCCCGCTGACAGCAATATACCGCTGACGATGCTTTTACAGCGTTGCAACTGTGTTTCCATTTCGCTGATCTCTTCCAGCAGATCGGGGTTTTTCTTGAATTCCGGCATGCGCCGCCAGTCACCCAGGATGACAGAGAGCGTTGCCAGTGGTGTACCCAGTTCATGCGCCGCACCAGAAGCCAGCAGACCCATGCGCACGATATGATCTTCTTCCACCGCGCGTTGATGCAGATCAGCCAGTTGAACATCCCGCGCATGCAGGTTGCGGCCTATGCGGGTGATAAAGAATACCAAAAGGGCCGCATTGAGCATGAAGCAAATAATATAGCCAGCTACGTATAAGTGTGACAGTCCGCCGTTTTCACCCGGCGGCAGGGTTAAGGGTTCAGAAAACAGTGAGAGTCCGGCCAGGCAGGCACTGGTGATGACGACGATGATCCAGGTGGACCAGGCTTCCAGCAAGACTGCACTTAAAATCACTTGCAGCAGATACAGAAAAGCAAAGGGATTCGACGTACCTCCGCCGAAGTACAACTGGGCCGTCAGGCTGAATACATCGATCAGCAAGGCAAAAACAAGTTCGCCATTGGTTACGTACACGCGCTCGTGCCAGCGCAAGTGGCTGGCAATATTAAAGCCTATCAGGCAGATCAGCACAGCCAGCATTTTGACCAGGGGCAACTGTATGCCAAAGCCAAACATGACGATCAAAATAGTGGATAACTGACCAAACACGGCAAGCCAGCGCAACTGTATAAGCTGCAACATGTTCTTGTGACCTGCAGAGTTTTCGTACGCTATCGCAATAGCAGACTGGTTTTCTGGTGTTTTTGTTGCGGTTTTTGCCACTATGCCTTGCCCGATGCTATGAGGAGGTATTTTTCTTGTCATGCTTGCCATGTCCCGTTATTGTGCTTTTTAGTGCATGCTAACAGATCATGGGCTATATATTAAATTTGCAATCCCAGCCCGGTTTATGCGGTATTACCCTTCATTGGAGGTGCTGGTGTTGTTTCGATGCCGGATCACATATACCCAGGCAGCTGCCGTCATTGCTGCCAGCAAGAACCAGACGATGGCGTAAATTAAATGATTATTGTGGAAATGAATCACGGTCAGGCCTGCAACCGGGGTGTTGGCTAAAGCACCATTTTGCTGAGTGCCGAGTTTGTTGTTGTCTGGGCCTGCATCGGCATCGATAAAGAAAGGGGCGGCCCTGGTTAAGCCAATTGCAGTAGCAATGGCGTTCACATCGCGTGAATACCAGCGGTTGCCAGCAGGATCATTTTTTCTTAAAAATCCTCCGCCCGGTTCTGTCATGCGCAATAGGCCAGTGACCTGAATGCTACTTGCATCCAATGTGGCGAGGCGATCTTTTCCTGACGATGCCCTGTAAGATGCGGCCATTTTTTCCGGGATGTAACCACGGTTAATCAGGATCGTAGCGCCATCTGCAATTGCCAGTGGCGTCATGACCCAAAAGCCGCCTCCTAATTCCGTGGTGGCTTGCGTCAAAACCGTTTTCTCATGCAGGAAAACACCGCTGGCCTGCACATGGCGGTACTCGTCTGCACTTGCATTGATGTTTGGCCATACTGAAAAACCTGGGATGGGTACAGGTGCTGCATGTACACGCTGCTCAACTCGCTCAATCAGATCGAGCTTCCATTGAAGGCGCAGCACCTGCCAGGTGCCGAGAGAAATGAAGCCTGCAAAAATAACTGCCATGCAGGCCGTGAAGCCCAGTCTGAATAAGCGGGAGCGATGGGAAGGCTGACCTGTCTTTGGTGTCAGGTCAGTTTTTTTTCCAGTGCTTCCTTGTTCATGCTCGTTCATTGCATGGATGGCATGGACTTCATATTGTCCGCAGCGGGCTTGGGCATTGGTGCAGCATTGATCGATTGCGGCTTTGTTTCTGTTTCATGCATCATGCCGGGCATCATATTGTGATTCAGGTGATACATTACCCACAGTGATCCGCTCATCATGATAAATACCAGCATGCCGGTAAATAGCAAGGCCAGCATGGTCCAGCCACCTTCGGATTTGCTATTCATGTGCAGGAAATACACCATGTGCACCACGATTTGCACCGCTGCAAATACCAGCAGGACTATACCTGTGGTACTCGACTTGTTCATGACTTTGCCCATGACCAGCCAGAAAGGGATAGCGGTCAGGATCACGGCCAGGACAAATCCAGTTACATATTCTTTCAGGCTGCCATGGTTGGCGTGCGTATGTCCGTGGTGACCATCATGATGATTACCATGACCATGCGCCATGTGTTCTTGGTGTGCGCTCATGGCAAGACTCCCATCAAATAAACAAAGGTAAATACACCGATCCAGATCACGTCCAGGAAATGCCAGAACATGGACAGGCACATCAGTCGCCTGCCATTTTCTGGAGTCAGACCATGACGACCAATCTGGAACATCAGGGTGACGAGCCAGATAATACCGAAAGTCACGTGCAAGCCATGTGTGCCAACCAGGGCAAAGAAGGAGGTCAAAAAGCCACTGCGCTGCGGGCCTGCACCTTGATGTATCAGGTGTGCAAATTCATACAGTTCAAGACTGATAAAACCGGCACCCAGCAAGCCGGTAATACCTAGCCAGATCAAAGTGGCTTTAACACGCTTGCGCTGCATTTCCAGCATGGCAAAGCCATACGTGATCGATGACAACAACAGCAAGGAGGTATTGACGGCAACCAGCGGCAAGTCAAACAGTTCTGCACCGGTCGGGCCACCTGCATAGTTGCGGCCAAGTACGGCATAGGTTGCAAACAGGCAGGCGAAGATCAGGCAATCGCTCATCAGATAAAGCCAGAAACCGAGCAGGGTGCCGTTTTCCGGATGATGTTCCTTGACATAAAAATCGCTGCTGGCAAGTCTGCCTGCTTGTGAATTTGCACTGGTATTCAAGTTCATACCCTCGTTTGGAAAAGTTGCAGTATCAGACATGGGCGGCACCTAATAAACGTGTACGTTCGCCTTCTGTGCGTATGACATCGGCAACAGGAATATAGTAATCGCGTTTGTAATTGAAGGTATGGACGATGATGGCTGCCATCATGACAACGAAGCCCAGTACTGCCGGTACCCACATTTGCCAGATCAAGGCAAAACCACATACCGCACTCAGCAAGGCGATGATGAAGCCTGCACCTGTATTCTTGGGCATGTGTATAGGTACAAAACCATCCGTAGGTCTGCTGTATTGATTGCTCTTCATATCTGCCCATGCATCGTTGTCATACACTTTTGGTGTGAAGGCAAAGTTATAGGCGGCAGGAGGTGACGAGGTTGACCATTCCAGCGTACGTCCACCCCATGGATCACCTGTAAAGTCGCGCAGCAAGTGACGGCGCTTGAAGCTGACATACAACTGGATGATAAAGGACGCGATACCCAGAGCAATCAGGAAGGCACCGAAAGCCGCAATCTGGAACCATATTTGCAGGGATTGATCTTCAAAATGGCTCAAACGTCTTGTCACTCCCATCAGGCCAAGTACATATAAAGGCATGAAGGCGAAATAGAAACCGATAGTCCAGAACCAGAAGCAGCATTTTCCCCAGAAATCATCGAGTTTGTAACCAAAAGCTTTTGGGAACCAGTAGTTAATACCAGCGAACATACCGAACAGCACGCCACCGATAATGACGTTATGGAAGTGGGCAATCAGGAACAGGCTGTTATGCAAAACGAAGTCAGCAGGTGGTACTGCCAGCAACACCCCTGTCATGCCACCAATAACGAAAGTGATCATGAAGCCTATGGTCCACAACATCGGCAATTCAAAACGGATACGACCACGGTACATCGTGAACAGCCAGTTGAATATCTTCGCTCCGGTAGGAATCGAGATAATCATGGTCGTGATGCCGAAGAAGGAATTGACACTCGCGCCAGATCCCATGGTGAAGAAGTGATGCAACCATACCAGGTATGACAGAATCGTGATCACCACGGTTGCATACACCATGGAAGTGTAGCCAAACAAACGTTTGCTACAGAATGTCGAGACGATTTCAGAGAATACACCAAACGCAGGCAAGACCAGGATGTAGACCTCTGGGTGACCCCAGATCCAGATCAAGTTCACATACATCATGGAATTTCCACCCAGATCATTGGTGAAGAAATTGGTGCCGAACATACGGTCGAGTGACAACATGCCCAATACTGCAGTCAGGACAGGAAAGGCTGCCACGATCAAAATATTGGTGCACAGTGCAGTCCAGGTAAACACTGGCATCTTCATCATCGTCATGCCAGGGGCACGCATTTTAATGATGGTGGCGATCAGGTTGATCCCCGAGAGCAGAGTGCCTACACCAGCGATCTGTAGCGACCAGATATAGTAATCGACGCCAACGTCCGGGCTGGACAGGATGCCGGACAAGGGCGGGTAGGCCAGCCATCCAGTCCGGGCAAACTCACCTACGAACAGCGAGGCCATGACCAGGCCGCCGCCAAAGGCAGTCATCCAGAAACTGAAGTTATTCAGGAAAGGAAAAGCGACGTCACGTGCACCGATTTGCAACGGCACTACGTAGTTCATCAAACCTGTCACCAGCGGCATCGCTACAAAGAAGATCATGATCACGCCATGCGCGGTAAAGATCTGGTCATAGTGATGGGGCGGCAAGAAACCTGCAGAGTCACCAAAGGCCACTGCTTGCTGTATGCGCATCATGATGGCATCAGCAAAACCGCGCAACAGCATCACCAAGGCAAAAATCACGTACATGATGCCTATCTTTTTATGGTCGATACTGGTAATCCAGTCGCGCCACAACATACCCCAAAGACGGAAATGTGTCAGTGCTGCAAGAATGGCGATGCCACCGATAGCGACGGCAATAAAGGTTGCCAGCAGGATAGGATCATGAAGGGGAATTGCATCCCAGGAGAGACGGCCGAAGATCAACTTCGTCAAATCGATATGGTCTTGCATCATTTATTTCCGATGATAAGAGGGGTTGCTTTGCAGAGGTCAGCTTCTAAACTTGCTAACAATCGGGCATTGCGTGCGGCGTTATCCTGTTCCAGGCGTTGCGTAAACAAATTGCTGAAATCCATTTTTGCATCAGATGCGGCATAGGCTCTGGCATTTGCCTTGGCATCACTCATCATCATTTTGTCCATGCAGACTTCACCGGCACTGACGCAACGGTTAAGGATGGCATGATACAAATCTGCATCGACACTGGCGTAATGGCGTACTGGTTCGCGTTCGCTTGGCTTTTCCAGTTTCAGATAAGTCGCACGGTCCAGCGTTTGCGTCTTGGTTTTGGCAGCCTGCACCCATTGTTCAAAATCCTGGGCAGTCATGCCATGAAACTTGAAGCGCATGTCGGAGAAGCCTGCGCCGCTGTAGTTTGCTGAAAAACCGTCAAACTCGCCCGGTTTGTTGATCACCGCGTTGAGCGTCGTCTGCATGCCAGGCATGGCATAGATCTGGCCTGCCAGTGCCGGGATGAAGAAGGAGTTCATGACATTCGATGCAGTAATCTTGAAGCGTACAGGTACGTCTACAGGCGCTGCGAGTTCATTAACTGTGGCAATGCCAAGGTCGGGGTAGATGAACAACCATTTCCAGTCCAGCGCTACCACTTCGACATGCAATACCTTTGTATCGGCGGGAATCGGGCGATTTTCGTCCAGGCGCGATAGATTGCGATAGGGGTCAAGGGTATGCGTGCTGATCCAGGTGATCATGCCTAGGGCGATGATAATCAGCAGTGGCGCACCCCAGATCACCAGTTCAAGCTGGGTGGAATGATCCCAGTCTGGTTCGTACTTTGCCGAAGTGTTGTTTTGTCTGTAACGCCAGGCAAACAAGATGGTCAAAAAGATCACTGGCACAATGATCAGTAACATCAATAGGGTAGACACCCAGATCAGATGGCTTTGTTGAGCGGCGATATCACCTGATGGATTCATTACCACCGTGTTGCAGCCCGCCAACAAAATTGCAGAAAAAACAGCAAATCCGCGTCGTGCAAATAAGGGAATCATATTGAGATAGGTCAATGATTGTAGAAATTTGTGCTAATGTACCCTTACAAAAAGGCCTTGGCGATTGGACGTTTTGTCCTAGTTTTCAAATAAGCATTAAAATTGGAACATCGCACGGGAGCCAGACTATAATTTTTAGAGACAAATTGAGGGACGATTATGGCCAGCATCAGCACCCATGAAAATGAACTACCCCCCAGCCATATGACAGCTTCTGGAAGCAGGGATATGAAAGACCATCATTCCGACCATTCTTCTATTGCTCCAGGCGAAATCGCCATCGGCGTCGTCATCGGCAGAGCCTCGGAATATTTTGATTTCTTTGTCTATGCACTCGCTTCGGTGCTGGTCTTCCCCCAGGTTTTCTTTCCATTTGAACAAAGACTGGAAGGCACTCTGTATGCTTTCGTCATCTTTTCATTTGCTTTTTTGGCGCGCCCGTTCGGCACAGTGGCCTTTATGGAAATCCAGAAGCGACTGGGACGTGAAGCCAAGCTCACCATAGCCCTGGTTTTATTGGGCGCCTCTACCGCTGGCATTGCATTCCTGCCAACCTATTCGCATCTGGGTGCAACTTCTATTGTGTTACTGTCCTTGCTGCGTATAGGGCAGGGCGTTGCGCTGGGTGGTTCCTGGGATGGTTTGCCTTCTTTATTGGCTTTAAATGCGCCGGAAAACAAGCGCGGCTGGTATGCCATGCTGGGTCAGTTGGGTGCTCCAGTAGGCTTTATGATCGCGGCTGGCTTGTTTGCCTACATGCTCGCCAATTTGTCGACTGAAGACTTTCTGGAGTGGGGATGGCGTTATCCCTTCTACGTCGCGTTTGCGATCAACGTGGTTGCCTTGTTCGCCCGTTTGCGCCTGGTTTCTACCAATGAATACAAGCATTTGCTCGATGAGCGTGAACTGGAGCCGACCAATATCGTCGAGATGACCCGTTCCCAGGGCCGCAACCTGCTCATCGGTGCGCTGGCGGCTTTGGCCAGTTACGCACTGTTCCATCTGGTTACGGTGTTCCCATTGTCATGGATTACGCTTTATTCCAAACGTTCTCTCAGCGAATTCCTGGAAATACAAATGTTTGGCGCTGTCTTCATGATCGTGGGGATCATTATTTCCGGTCTGGTTGCTGACCGCATAGGCCGTCGCAAAATGTTATTTGCGCTGGCGTTGATGATTGCCGTGCTGAGTGGCTTTGTGCCAGCCTTGCTGGGCGGCAGTGAGTTTGGGCAGGATCTCTTTATTCTGCTGGGCTTTGCCGTACTGGGACTGTCCTATGGGCAGGCATCGGGTGCTGTGACCTCTAACTTTGCTCCCAAATACCGTTATACAGGTGCTGCCTTGACTTCTGACCTGGCATGGCTGGTCGGAGCAGGCTTTGCCCCTCTGGTTGCGCTGGGCTTGTCTGCTCATTTCGGGCTGGAGTATGTCAGTCTTTACCTGTTGTCCGGCGCTGCATGTTCGGTAGCAGCGCTGAGCTTGAATCGTGCTCTGGAGATCAAAAACTAGTGGATACTAGTGGATGATTGAGCGCACCGTAGTGTGCGCTCAGCGCCAGCCAAACATCATCTGTTCTGCCAGCATACGTTTTGCTGGCTTCACCATGTCGAGCGCACCCAATCCCAGCCCCAGCAATGCCTGGCTGAAAGAACCGTCAGGGCTGCTGGCAAATACGCGGGCCATGCTGTCTGTAATGCGGATGGTCAGTTTCCTGTCGGCCTGGCGCTCCACTAAGTAGGCTTGCAGGGCAGCGGCTGTATCGCGGCTGGCAGTATCATGCAAATGCCGTGTCAGCGTACGTGCCAATACCATGCAGTCACGCAAGCCGAGGTTCAAACCTTGTCCTGCTACCGGGTGCAGGGTTTGCGCGGCGTTGCCGATGGAGACAGTGCGGGTAGTGGCGTGTGCCTGTGCGTTCAAGCCTAGCGGATAAGATACACGAGCCGAGGCCTTGATGAAATTGCCGAGGCGATGGCCAAAGGCAGTTTGCAAGGCCAGCCTGAATTGAAGATCGTCCATTGCCAGCAAGTGGTCAGCCTGTTCAGGACGCACACACCAGACCAGGGCATAGCCATCTTCTTGCGGTAACAGAGCCAGCGGACCTTGCTCTGTGAAACGCTCAAAGGCGCGTCCGGCTATCTGGGCATCCGTATTCACATGGGCGATGATGGCAGTCTGCTGGTAATCATGACGCTGGCTACGCTGTTCCTGATCACCAAAAGTGCCACCCTCTGCCTGTATGACGATGCTGGCACTGATGTGGCTGATTTCTTCCGTCCCCGCTTTACATAAAGTGAGGCGCACATGGTCGTCGGCCTCTTCCAGGGCGGTGACGTTCATTGGCCTTTGAATATGTACTCCACTGCGGCTGATGGCTGCTTGAAGTGGCTTTATGATATCGCCATAGCGTGCGACATAACCCAGGTCAGGTACGGCATAGTCTGCAGCCCGCATCAGGCTGCGGCCAAAATGGCCACGGCGTGAAACATGGATTTCCTGGATGGCAGTTGACTTGACTGGCCATGTACCAGCGGCTTGCAGGATTTGCCTGCTGCCATAAGAAATAGCGATGGAACGGGCATCCTGTTCTGCCTGCTCAGCGGTCTTGGCATCGTAGAGTGCAATGCGTTCAGCCGCATAACCCTGCTGATACAGCAATAAAGCCAGCACCTGGCCTACCGGGCCTGCGCCACAAATCGCGATATCGACATCATTGATAGTGTGAGTCATCTTTTGCGCCCTAAGGCTTGGCCATTTCTGTTTCTATCTCTGCTACAGTTTTTGGTGTATCGCGGCTGAGGTTCACATGACCATCTGCTGTGATCAGGATATCATCTTCTATGCGTATGCCTATGTTCCAGTATTCCTGCGGCACATTTTCAGCAGGGCGAACATAGATGCCCGGTTCTATGGTGATGACCATGCCTGGTTGCAGTTGGCGATATGGCCGGGTATCTTCAGTTTTTTCAGCTACCGTGGACGCTCTATAGTCACCAACATCATGTACATCCAGCCCCAGCCAGTGGCCAGTGCCATGCATATAGAACTGGCGGAAAACCGCGTTGGCGATAGCATCATCAAGACTGCCGACCTTGTTTCTATCCAGCAAACCGGTATCAAGCATACCTTGGGCCAGCACGCGTACCGCAGCATTGTGACCGTCCATATACACAGAACCAGGGCGCGCGCATTCCAGTGCTGCTTGCTGTGATGCCAGTACGATTTCATACAGGCGTTTTTGCGCAGGGCTGAACTTGCCATTGGCGGGGAAAGTGCGAGTGATGTCTGAGGCGTAACTATCGAATTCACAACCAGCATCGATCAACACCAGGTCACCATCCTTGATCTGTGCGTGATTGCTCTGGTAATGCAGTATACAGGCATTGGCACCTGTGGCGACGATGGAACCATAGGCTGGTGCCTGCGCGCCATTGCGACGGAATTCATATAGCAGCTCAGCCTCCAGCTCATATTCAAATTTGCCCGGCTTGGTACTGCGCATGGCGCGTGTATGAGCTGCAGCAGAAATGCTGGCGGCACGCTGCATCAGGGCGATTTCTGTTGCATCCTTGAACAGGCGCATTTCATCGATCAGCTCGCGCACATCCACGCTAATGGAAGGTGCCTTGATGCCACTGCGGCCCTTATCGCGCACGGCTTGCAGGCTTTGTTGTACCTGGCTGTCGATATGCGGTTCCTGTGCGGCGCTGTAAAACAATGTGCGTGCATCACTGAGCAATTCAGGCAATTTTTCTGCCAGGCTGGCGATAGGGTAGGCCGCATCAAAAGCAAATTCTTGGGCGGCTGCCTCTGGGCCAAAACGAAAGCCATCCCAGATTTCACGCTCAGGATTTTTTTCGCGGCAAAACAGAATCGACTCTTGTTTGTCCTCAGTGGTGACCAGCACGATCACCGCTTCAGGCTCGTTGAACCCAGATAAATAGTAAAAATAACTGTCGTGACGGAAGGGGAAGTGATTGTCACTATTGCGTATCCATTCGCGCGCCGTTGGTATGACAGCTACACCACCACCTCGTGCCTGCATCTGCGCCATCAATTGCTGGCGGCGCGCAAAATAGTTGGTGGTGTTGATGCTCATGCTTATCCTTTGAAGTTCAATGGCGCGTTCAGCGCTTCAATTTGATCAGGTGTGCCCAGATTATGCCATTCGCCACGGTACAGTTCGCCACCGACCCGGCCTGCATCTATGTATTCACGCAGCAAGGGCCCAAGCTTTGCGTGATCACCTGGGCGTATGGAGGAAAACATTTCCGGACGATACACGCCGATATTGCCAAAGGTGTGGCGTGGTGTGCCTTCATTCGACAGGCCCATGAGTGTCAGGGCAAAATCACCCGTCGGATGAAAGCTGGGGTTCTTCACCATATACAACCAGGCAATATCGCGCTCATGTTCTGCATGCGGATTACCCCAGGGATCATTTTCTTCCAGGGTATTGAGGCATTCAGCAAAATTGAAGTGGGGAATATAGATGTCACCAGACACGACAATGAATGGATCATCGCCCAGCAAGTGCAGGGCTTTGGCGATGCCACCGGCAGTTTCCAGCGCCTGTTCTTCGGCTGAATATTGTATCTTTGCGCCAAAGCGTGAACCGTCACCCAGAGCATCTTCTATCATATGACCAAGGTGGGCATGATTGATGACCATCTCAGTGATACCAGCCTTGACCAGGTTCAGGATATGCCAGACGATCAGCGGCCTGCCGCGTACTTTGAGTAAAGGCTTGGGACAGGCATCAGTCAGGGGACGCATACGTTCGCCGCGCCCGGCGGCAAGTAACATGGCTTTCATGACCCAGCCTTAGAAGGTATAGCCAACTTGCGGCGCATTGTCTTGCAACTCGTCCAGCAGGCGCAATAGTGGGATCAGTTCCTTGTAGCGATGTGAAGTTTTGCGCACATATTCCATGACGGTCGGGATATCGGCGATGTAATGATGCTTGCCATCACGATGCGACAGACGCGCGAAGATGCCGAGGATTTTGAGATGACGCTGCAAGCCCATCCATTCAAAATCGCGGTAAAAGCTATCGATGTCCGGAGCTACCGGCAGGCCTGCGCGTCTGGCTTTTTCCCAGTAACGTATGGCCCAGTCAAGGACGATTTCTTCATCCCATTGCACATAAGCGTCGCGCAACAACGACACCAGGTCATAGGTAATGGGGCCATACACGGCATCCTGGAAATCGATGATGCCAGGATTGCCCTTGTCCATCCACATCAGGTTGCGTGAATGATAATCGCGGTGCACATACACTTGCGGCTGTGCCAGTGCACTTGCTAGCAAATGGTCAAATACTTTGTTTAGTGTGGCCTCCTGGGCATCCGTCAGGGTTACACCCAGGTGTTGGCCGATATACCATTCCATGAAGATATTCAATTCACGTTGCAGGAAGGCTCTATCGTATTCCGGCAAGACATCGGCCTGGCTTTGCGCTTGTAGCAAGATCAGGCTGTCTATGGCATCCATATACAGTTTGTGTGAATTATCACTATTCAAGATCTGGCCATAAGTATTCATGCCCAGATCGGTCACCAGCATGAAACCCTGCTCAAGATCGTGTGCCAGTACTTCGGGTACAGTCAGATTGATACTTTTCAATAAGTTTGCCATCTTGATAAAGGCAGCGCTATTCTCTGTCGCGGGTGGCGCATCAACGGCAATGAGGCTGTTACCGTCTTCAGTGTCAATTCTGTAATATTGGCGAAAGCTGGCGTCGGCAGAGGCAGTACGCATGCTGTCATGCTTCAGGGAGTGGCCGGTTAAGCCAGCAAGCCAGATTTGTAGCGACTGTTTGCGTTGTTCTTTTTCGGGGGAGATCGCTGCAGATGCTGCAGAATTTCCTGGGATTGCTGTAGAAGACATGTATAAATTTTAATGAAAGTTAGTTTGTCTGCATACTTCAAGTGGTTTTGCCAGCATTTAACCTATAATAGGCGACTGATTTCTGGCATATTGTCTGTATGATATCGTCCAGCATTGTTGGCAAAACGCTTAATGACCACTGAATTCATGCGCAGGAAACCCGTATTATCTCACTCACCGCTGTTGTTTCCTACTATCCCGGCGATTCTGGTGTCGGTTTTGGTGCCTGCCTACTTTTCTCAGGCGATGGCCCAGACTGTTACCAGCGATGCGCCAGATGACAATCAGGTACAAACTCAGCTAAAACAACTGCCAGATGACAAATCGACTCAAGAACCCAAAGAGGGCAAAGAAGCTAAAGAGGCTGCGCTCAGCCAGAAGCAACTGGAAAAGCTGAGCGAAAAGCAAAAGCAGGACGACAAGAATGCGCCAGTCACTATCACGGCTGAGAAATTCACAGGCAGGCCTGAGCGCTATATCAAGTTCGAACATAATGTCGAGGTTGTCAAAGGCGGCACCCGCATCAATGCAGACGAAGCCACGTACCGCAACCTGGAAGATGAAGTCGACGCCAGTGGCAAGATACGCATGCAACGCTATGGCGATTGCTATACCGGTGATGCCCTGCGTATGCAACTCGATGCCAGCGCCGGGTATGTCAGCAATCCTGTCTATAAACTCTTGCGCAATAATGCCCAGGGCCATGCTGCCCGCATTGATTTTCAGGATGAAGAGCGTTCCATCATTACACGCGGCACCTATAGCACCTGTGAAGGCTTGAACCCGGACTGGTATCTGGAATCCGACACCCTGAACCTGGACACCGGGCTGGACCGCGGCGTGGCAGGTAAGTCTGTCTTGTATTTCAAGGGTGTACCCATCCTTGCAACACCTTCGCTGACATTTCCGTTGTCGGGTGCTCGTCACTCCGGTTTTTTGCCGCCGATCTTGGGCGCTTCATCCAAAGGTGGGCCAGAGCTGACCTTACCGTACTATTTTAATATTGCCCCTAACCGTGACTTGACGGTTTACCCCAAAATGATCGCCAGACGCGGCCTGCAACTGGGTTTGGAAGGGCGTTATCTGGGTGAGACCTACTCAGGTGAAACCAGTGTAGAAGGCTTGTGGAACGACAGGGTAAGCAATAGCAACCGCTATGCGGTGGCTTCGATACATCAACAGCAACTTTTGCCACAGATGGTCTTGTCCTGGAATATCAATTCCGCTTCGGATGATGATTATCCCGCCGATTTTTCGCGCACCATCACCAAGACTGCCCAACGCTTGCTATTGCGTGAAGCCAGTCTGACTTATTATGGCTCGTTCTGGAACCTGGGCCTGAGAACGTCGAATTATCAGGTCTTGCAAGATCTGGCTGCGCCAATTGCCCGTCCTTACGACCGTTTGCCGCAATTGCAATTGCATGCAGAGCAGCATGATGTCGGCGGAGTGGACTGGTCACTGGATAGCATACTGACACGTTTCTGGCATCCTACCCTGGTGCGTGGTGATCGTATGGTCTTTAATCCCCAGGTTTCTTTGCCTCTGGTGCAGGCGGGCGCTTTTGTTATTCCTAAAGTGTCTTTACATGCTACCAATTATCATCTGGTGAACCCCGGACCTGGCAAGGAAACGGATTTTCACCGGGTAGTGCCGACATTCTCAGTCGATAGTGGTCTGGTATTCGAGCGCAAGACGACGATGTTCAACAAGGAATTGACGCAAACCCTGGAACCTAGACTGTTCTATGTGAATACACCTTACCGTGATCAGTCGCGCATGCCGAATTTTGATAGTGCGGTGGCTGACTTTAACTTTGCCCAGATTTTTAGTGAAAACCGCTTTACCGGCCAGGACAGGATAGGGGATTCAAACCAGATAACTGCCGCCTTGATTTCACGTTTTATCGAAGGCAATGGTGATGAAAGCCTGAAACTGGCGATTGGTCAGCGTTTCTATTTCAATACGCAAAAAGTGACGCTTGATAATACCGCCAGCAATAGCCGTTCTGACTTGTTATTGGCGGCGACGGGCAAACTTTCCTCTACGCTGAGTGGGGAGATGGCCTTGCAACTCAGCCAGACAGACAGGCAGTCCGTACGTGCCAACTACGGCATACACTGGCAGCCAGCACCGAAAAAAGTCTTGAATCTGGAATATCGTTACCAGCGCAATAGTCTGGAACAAATCGATGTGTCAGCACAATGGCCGATGGCAGACCGCTGGTATATGGTGGGCAGAAGCAATTACTCCATGATGGATAAAAAAATGGTGGATGGTTTGCTTGGCTTTGAATACAAGGCCGATTGCTGGTCCTTGCGCTTTCTCGCGCAACGTTTTGCCACCACCAGTATCAGTAATACATCCGGTTTCTCGGTACAACTGGAATTGAATGGCTTGGCCAGACTGGGCTTCGGTGCAAACCCACTGGATGCCTTGAGGAAAAATATTTCAGGCTACCAGTCTGGTAACGAGCGTTAGCTCGTTGCTGGTGAAAAATAATTTGCTGTATTAACAATAGCCATGTTCGCGCCCGCTGTTTGTGAAACGGGAACGAACGTGTATATTGCAACTTTTGCCCGTTTTGTAGCTCTATATCGGGAATGGCTTAACAGGATTTTGGACCAATATGCGACCTTTATTGCAAATGAAACAAAGTAACTTACTTACTAACTTACTTACCAAGTTATTCACTGCACTGGCAGTTTCCGCCGGTTTGCTCATCAGCGCAACAGCCTGGTCACAAGTCAAACTCAGCCCTGTAGTTCCGCCCAAAACGCAAAGCTCGGCACAAGTGGTGAATAGCATCATTGTGGTTGTGAATGATGAAGTCATTACACGCCAGGAATTGAATGAACAAATACGGGTAGTAGAAATGAGCCTGAAAAAGCAGGGTACGCCTTTGCCTGATCGTGCTGCCTTGCAAAAGCAATTGCTGGAACGCATGATTATTGACCGCGCCCAAATGCAACTTGCCAAAGAAAATGGCATGCGTGTAGACGATGTCATGCTGGACCGTACCATGTTGCGTCTGGCTGAGCAAAACAAAATGTCCTTGCAAGAGTTCCGTAATCAGATCGAGCGTGAAGGCACTTCCTATGCGAAGTTCCGTGAAGAGATTCGCGACGACATCCTCAAGCAGCGCATACGCGAGCGTGAAGTCGACAGCAAAATACAAGTATCTGAAACAGAAATCGATAATTACCTGGCGGCAGATGCCAGCAACAAAACTGCCAAGCAAGAGTTGAATCTGGCACATATTTTGATCAGCATTCCTGAAAAGGCCTCTGCTGAGCAAATTGCGGCACGTCGCCAGCGCGCTGAAGAAGTAATTGGTAAACTGCGCTCTGGCGCTGACTTTGGCAAAACTGCAGTAACATACTCAGATAGCTCAGAAGCCTTGAAAGGCGGCGACATAGGCTGGCGTGAACAAGACCGCTTGCCGCAATTGTTTGTTGATGCCATCAGCAAAGTCAAGGTTGGTGAATACTCTGACATCGTACGCAGCCCGAATGGCTTTCATATCGTCAAGGTCAATGGTAAGCGTGCTGCTAACGACAGCAAGGCTGCCGCTGCTGAGCAGCAAAGCCGTGCGCGCCATATTTTGCTGAAAGTCAGCCAGATCGTGACCTTGGAAGAGGCACGCCAGAAATTACTGGATTTCAAGAAAAAAATAGAAGCCAAGGAAGCCACGTTTGAAGACTTGGCCAAGGCGCATTCTGCAGACGGTTCAGCTTCCAAAGGTGGCGACCTTGGATGGTTGTATCCAAATACAACTTTGCCAGAATTTGAGCAAGCCATGGATAAACTGGCAATCAACCAGATCAGTGAGCCTGTCGTCACGCAATTTGGTGTCCATCTGATCCAGGTCACTGAGCGCAAGACTGATGAACTGTCCAAAGACAGGCAGCGCATGGCTGCCCGTCAGGCCGTGCGTGAACGCAAATCGGATGAAGCCTTGCAAGACTGGCTGCGCGAAATCCGTGACCGCGCCTATGTTGATTTCCGCCTGGAAGAAAAATAATGCCACAGCCCAGTTTGCCGGTCATCGCGGTAACCGTAGGCGAACCGGCCGGCATAGGGCCTGAAATTGCGATACGGGCTGCCTGGCAGTTAAGACATGAAGTCAGGTCAGTGTTGATAGGCGACACCGCTTATCTGTCCATGCTGGCAGCCGAGCTGGACCCTGCCATCAGTATGATGGGCGTGTCCCTGCAGGCCTTGCGTCATCAGGGCCTGCCTGCCTCTGGCAACGAGCGCCTGACTATCATTGATTGCCCCTTGAATGCCTTTGTCATTGCCGGTCAGCTGGACCCGCGTAATGGCCGTGCCGTTTTACAGACTCTGGATGTGGCAATTGAAAGTGTGCAGCGCAAATGGTGTGAGGCGGTTGTCACGGCACCATTGCAAAAAAGCACCATCAATGATGCCGGTGTCTCTTTCAGCGGTCATACTGAGTATTTCGCCGAAAAAACCTATACTGGCCGTGTCGTCATGATGCTCGCCAGCGAAGCCAATGCGCAACTGCCGCAAGCTTTGCGGGTAGCGCTGGCAACCACCCACCTGCCACTGCGCAAGGTCGCCGAAGCGATACAATTTGATGACTTATGGAAAACCATAGAAATCATCCATGCCGACTTGCGCAGCAAGTTTGGCATAGAAAATCCACGCATCCTGGTAGCGGGCCTGAACCCGCATGCGGGTGAGAACGGTTATCTGGGCATGGAAGAAATCGAAGTCATCACGCCCGTCATTAAAAAGGCGCAAGTGGCTGGCATGCAAGTCAGCGGTCCTTATCCTGCCGATACCCTGTTCCAGCAAAAATACCTGGAGCAGGCAGACTGTATATTGGCCATGTACCATGATCAGGGTTTGCCTGTGCTTAAGCATGCGAGTTTTGGGCTGGGTGTGAATATCACCCTTGGTCTCCCATTGATACGCACCTCGGTCGATCATGGCACTGCCCTTGACCTGGCAGCCAAGGGGACTGGTCACGCAGATATCAGCAGTATGCTGGTGGCTATACGTTGTGCCGCCAGCATGGTCAACAAGCAAGAAATACTATGAAACATATCCCTCGTAAACGATTTGGCCAGAATTTCCTGACCGATGAACTGGTCTTGAGCAATATCACGCGCGTCATCAATCCGCGCCCTGGCCAGGCCATGGTGGAAATTGGCCCGGGCCTGGCAGCCATGACACGCCAGTTGCTGGACGGCTTGACGCAATTGCATGTGGTTGAGCTCGACAGGGACCTGGTGGCCCGCCTGAAGAAAAATTTTTCGCCAGAAAAACTCATCGTGCATGAGGGCGATGCTCTGCAATTTGATTTTGCCTCCATCCCCGTGCCTGAAGGTCAAAAGCTGCGTGTCGTAGGAAACTTGCCTTACAACATCTCCAGCCCTTTGTTATTCCATCTGGCCGAGATCGCGCCGCTTGTGGAAGACCAGCATTTCATGCTGCAAAAAGAAGTTGTCGAGCGCATGGTCGCTGATCCTGGCAGCAAGACCTATGGCCGTCTGTCTGTCATGCTGCAAGTACGCTATCACATGGAATTGATGTTCATTGTGCCGCCAGAAGCCTTTGACCCGCCACCGCGGGTGGAATCTGCCATCGTGCGCATGATACCCAAGCCGGGCGCAGTGCCTTGCGATATCAGGAAACTGGAAGAAGTCGTCACCAAGGCCTTTTCCCAGAGACGCAAGGTAGTGCGTAATTGCGTTGCCGGACTGTTGTCTGAAGCCGACTTGCTGGCCTGTGGTGTGGACCCTCAATTGCGGCCTGAAACCATCCCCCTGGACGCCTATGTTGCCATGGCAAACTTGTTAAGTGGACGTTCTGCCTGATGCTTAAATTAGCCCGGAGTTCTTCCAGGCTTTCCTGCGATCTATCATGGTTTTCAACTGCTTTTGGGATTTGTTGACGGCATAATGCATGGATTGCAGCAGGGTGGCGGGGTTGAAGGGCTTGACAATAAAGCCGTTGGCCCCGGCCTTGATGGCCTTGACCACTGTATCCCGGTTATTGCTTCCAGTGACCATCAGGACGACGGTTTCGGGTGACACACTCTTGATATGCTCAAGAATTTCCAGACCACTGATATCAGGCATCATGACGTCCAGGCAAACAATCTCGGGTATGGTTTTTTCAAGCCAGTCTAGCGCGATGACACCGCTTGAAGCTTCGCCGATTACATTAAATGCTTCGCTGTTGAGGATATGACGCAGCATGGAACGACTGATATCGTTATCGTCCACGATCAAGATGCCTAAGTCACGTCTGTCTAACATGTTCATCGGTTTCCCCCTGTTTCTCGGAGTTACGTGTGCTTCAGTGCCTTGTTGTTTTCTGTTTCAATTTTTGTTAACCATAATTCCAGATGAGTTTTTTGTCTGCAAAAATCTGAATAACGTGGTTAATGTTTATTTTAGCAATAAATATGCTGACTGCATGCACAATTGAGTAGCCTATAATCAGCGGTAATAGAATTACCACATGGACAGAATATGAACATTACCCTGACCCCCGAATGGAAAGCTCTGCTGGCTCATCAGCAAAGATTGGAACAGCAGCACCTGCGTGATTTGTTTGCAGCCGATAGTGACAGGTTCAGGCATTTTTCGGTAGAGCTGGATGGCTTGCTGGTGGATTATTCCAAACAGCGCATAGACCAGCCAACGCTGGATAGCCTGATGTCCCTGGCGCGTCTGTCCAAAGTGGAAAGCTGGCGTGATCGCATGTTTGCTGGTGAAAAAATCAATATTAGTGAAGACCGCGCCGTCTTGCATACAGCATTGCGACATACCGATTTCACGCCCTTCCCGAACGAAGCAGAAGATGTCATGCCCAAAGTCAGGGCAGTGCGCAAACAGATGCGTGACATCGTCGAACGGGTACGCAGTGGCTTGTGGCGCGGCTTCAAGGGTGATGCGATACAGACTGTGGTCAACATAGGCATAGGTGGCTCAGACCTTGGCCCCAAGCTGGCGACGCGTGCCCTGTCGGCCTTCCAGCATCCTGGTCTGGCCTTTTACTATGTCTCGAACCTCGATAGTGCCCACCTGGCCCCCTTGCTGGAAAAGCTGGACCCGCGCACTACCTTGTTCATCGTTGCCTCAAAAACTTTTACTACGCAAGAAACCAGCATCAATGCCCAGACTGCGCGTACCTGGCTGATGGCAGCGGCGATGGAAGAGTGGGCCATCAGCAAGCATTTCATTGCAGTCACTTCCAGCCCTGGCAAAGCACATGAATTCGGCATCCCTGACGCGAATATTCTGGAAATCTGGGACTGGGTAGGCGGTCGTTATTCGCTATGGTCAGCGGTTGGTCTGTCGGTTGCCCTGGCGATAGGCATGAATGGTTTTGAGCGTCTGCTGGCCGGTGCTGAAACCATGGACAAGCATTTCTGCAACTCGCCGCTGGAAAAAAACTTGCCGGTACTGCTGGCCCTGATCTCGATCTGGAATACCAATTTTCTCGGGGCAGAAACCACGGCCATCTTGCCGTATAACGAGTCGATACGCCATCTGCCTGCCTTTTTACAACAGTTGGAGATGGAATCGAATGGCAAGACTGTAGGTCGTGATGGTGAAGCCCTCACTTGCCGCGCCAATCCCATTGTCTGGGGGGAGATAGGTGTGAATGGCCAGCATGCCTTCTTTCAGCTCCTGCACCAGGGCGGCTGGCTCATCCCCTGCGATTTTGTGGTGGCAGCTTCCAGTGATTATCCCTTGCCAGGTCACCAGGCACCTCTGTTGGCAAACTGCCTGGCCCAGAGTGCGGCCCTGGCCTTTGGCAAGACTGAGGCGCAGGCGCGTGACGAATTGTCGCAAGCAGGCCTCAGTGATGTGCATATCGGCAAACTATTGCCGCACAAGGTCTTTGCGGGCAATCAGCCATCCACCACCATACTCATGCCCAGTTTGGATCCTTTCCAGTTAGGCATGTTGCTGGCTTTATATGAACACAAGGTGTTTGTGCAGGGCGTGATCTGGGGTATCAACTCATTTGACCAGTGGGGTGTGGAGCTGGGCAAGCAACTGGCTAACCGCCTCTTGCCAGCGATTTTAGGTAACCAGGATTATGATTCGCATTTGGACACATCGACTAGCGGCCTGATTGCTTATTTTCGCAGGCATGGACATGTGTAAGGCTGTAAAGTGATTGAAAGAAATAGTTAAAACTCCTCGAAAGCATATTGTCAAAGTTGACGCAAAGAATCTTGCTTGATATAAAGAAACTTCTTAAATCAATTCAGGATGCGCCTATGTGGACAGGAATTTTGGGTGTTGTTTCAGTCGTCATCGTAGTGACCATGGTTGTATTGATACGTGCCATGAATAAAGAAGCGCGCCGCTCTGATCACCAGAATTGAATCAAAAAACGCAGACCAGGGTCTGCGTTTTTTTTATGCACAGGCTGATTACCAGCTACCTGTGTTTGGCATTGAGGCCCAGGGCTCAGCAGGTGCCAGCGGCTCACCCTGCTGCAGCAATTCTATCGAGACATTGTCGGGTGAACGTACGAAAGCCATATGACCATCGCGTGGCGGGCGGTTGATAGTGACACCGTGATCAGCCAGGCGTTGGCATAACTGGTAGATGTTTTCGACGCGGTAAGCCAGGTGGCCAAAATTGCGGCCGCCGGTATATTCTTCTGGATCCCAGTTATAGGTCAGCTCTACCTGAGCATCATGGTCGCCTGGTGCTGCCAGATACACCAGGGTAAACCGGCCTTTGGGATATTCTTTCTGGTGTACCAGTTCCAGTCCAAGTGCATCTCGGTAAAAACGCAGGGAAGCCTCAAGATCGGTGACGCGCACCATGGTGTGCAGATATTTCATGTTTGCTTTCAAAAAAATCCTGCCATGGAGTCGTATCTCCGTGACAGTACAGAAAATACCAGGATTCTAGCTGAATTTTCGAAATGCTATTTTATGCAGACTATTCTGATTTGCTTCATATCCGTAATCCCCGACAAGACTTTTTCTATGCCATCCATTTTCAGGGTCAGCATGCCATCTGCCAGCGCGGCAGTCAGCAGTTCGGAAACGCGGGCATGGTCTTGTATGAGTTTTTTGATGGTGTCATTGGCAACCATGAGTTCATGTAAACCGACCCGGCCTTTATAGCCTTTCGAGCAATGTTCACAGCCTACCGCTTTGTATAGAGTGAATTTACCAGTGTTGTCTGCGTACTGGCTTTGCCAGGTTGTGAACACTTTTTTCTTGGCTTCCACCGGGTTTTTGAGAAACAGCTCGGTATTCAGCAATTCCTGGCAGTATTCGTCCAGCAAAGCTACCAATTCTTCTTTCTCAGGATGGTAGACCAGTTTGCATTTGCCACACAGACGCTTGGTCAAGCGTTGGGCCAGGATGCCGAGCAAGGCATCCGCAAAATTGAAAGGGTCCATACCCATGTCGAGCAAGCGGACGATGGATTCTGGCGCGCTATTGGTATGCAGGGTGGCGAACACCAAGTGACCTGTCAGTGAAGCTTCCAGACCGATAGACACTGTTTCCTTGTCGCGCATTTCACCGACCATGATGATGTCAGGGTCAGCCCGCAAAAACGCCCGCATGACAGTGGCAAAGTCCATGCCAGCCTTGCGGTTGACCTGTACCTGGCGCAAGCCTCTTTGGGTGATTTCCACCGGATCTTCGGCTGTCCAGATCTTTGTCTCTGGCGTGTTCAAATGACTTAATACTGAGTGGAGGGTGGTGGTCTTGCCAGAACCGGTGGGGCCGCAAACAAAAAACAGACCATAGGGTTTGCTGACCACATTTTTCAGGCGTTCCAGGTTGTAGGGCAACACACCCAGTTTATCGATGGGAATAGGTTCTCCCGCTGCCAGAATACGCATAACGACATCTTCCATGCCGCCCGAAGAGGGGATGGTGGCAACACGCAGCTCTATATCAAAGGGCCCATATTTCTTGAACTTGATCTTGCCATCCTGGGGTTTGCGGCGTTCAGAAATATCCAGGTCACACATAATCTTGATACGTGCCAGCAGCGCGCTGCGGTAACTTGCCGGTATTTCGATGTAGGGCGACAAGGTACCATCCTTGCGGAAACGTATCAGGGTTTTCTCTTTGCCTGGTCGAGGTTCTATATGGATGTCAGAAGCACCTTGCTGATAGGCGTCGATGATGATTTTGTTGATCAGTTTGACCAACTCGTTTTCAACCGCAGCCGATACCTCGACGACGGCCTGGCCAGCATGTTCTTCATCTTCGTCTTCCATGCCAGACAGCAGTTCATCGACAGAACCGCCATCGTTGGCACTACCAAAGAACTGGTCTATGGTCTGGCGGAATTCTTTCTTGGTGGTGACCCGGTAATGGATTTTTGAAGTGGCAAAGACATGGTTGACGACATGGGTGGTATTGGTATGCTCAGGGTCTATCGCCAAGACTGTCAATCCATTCTGGTCTTCCATGATGGGCAGCCAGGAATTTTGTTCCACATATTGGCGCTTGAGTCTTTTGACCAGGTCAATCGGGATGATGCGCTCAGGCTTGTATTCTTCATATGGCACATTGAAATACTTGGACAAGGCTTGTCCAAGTATGCTTCGCTGTACCTTGAATTCATCTATCAACACATCTTCCAGGTCCAGCAGATTGCGGCGTGCCGAGCGGACAGCCAGTTCCAGTTCAGGAGCAGAGAGTATGGCTTCGGAGACCAGGAAATCAAATTTGGTGCGTGGTGTGTTGGTAGGTAACACCTTGCTCTTTTGTGAAAACGCAACAGCCAGGGTTTCGCACAGGGCTTGTACACCTTCTGCAGCGATGGCAGTAAAGGCATTGCCCAGGCGATGATTAATGAATTGGACGACACCCAGCAATTCCTTGCTGTGCGCATCAATGATCGGCGCCACCAGCATTTGCTTGGTGCGGTATCCAGTGCGCTGATCGACCGCCCGCTGGAACTTCAGGGTGGGGGAATGCGAGCGCAGCTCATCATCATCATAGACGTCGTGCAGGCTGATCATGGTCTTGGTCAGGGCGACATGGCCAGCAATACTTTGGTCAGAAATAGATAAGCGCAAGTCTTTGAACGAGTTCAGACCAGTCTTGATTTTGGAAATTAGGGTGATTTTATCCTGCGCGACCACGTAGATAGTCAGGCGGTCACATTCGAACAGATTGCAAATGTCCGGCGAGACGTCCAACATGATCTGGTCCAATGCATCGGCACCATGGATTTTATTCGTCAAGGCTTGCAAGTTTTTAAAAAATTGCAGCCTGTGATCGAGGTTTTCTTTGGAAGAATTTGCGACTTGAGCAGTTACCACGATTCTTTTTCCTTGAGCCGTTGTGTGTCTCACACAGAAATTATCAGCTTATTCTCAACTAAAGCGGTGGAGTGATTGCAAGATACTGTAAATTAGTGTTCTCTTGAGTCAATTTTTACAAAAATGTATCATGGAAATTGAATGTCTGACCAGATAGTCAACTCTTTATAGCGCAAAGCTGCAATTTAGCCTATCTTCAGGAGACATGCATGCGAAGAAGGCTCGTGTTTCTGGAGAAAATGGTAAGCTAGTCCTGAGATTTATGCCTGCAAGGTGTTAATCTAAAGATAACAAAGCCCTGGCTTTTCAGCGGCGCACTATTTCTGTATTTATGAACTTACAAATTCTTGGTTGTGCAGGCGGCATCGGTGGTAGCGGACCCTACACAACCAGCATGTTAATTGATGACGATGTCCTGCTGGACGCAGGCACAGGCTTGTCGCTGCTCAGCCTGGAGCAATTGGCGGCTATAGATCACGTTTTTATCAGCCATAGTCATCTCGACCATGTTGCGGGCCTGGCTTTGCTTATGGATGCAGTGTTTGGCAAGCGCAGCAAACCTGTTACGGTACATGCCTCGGCAGAAGTCTTGCATGCCTTGAAAACTCATGTATTCAACTGGATCATCTGGCCAGATTTCAACACTTTGCCCAATGCAGAGCAGCCATCCATGCAATACCATGAAATGCCAGCAGGTAGCAGCCTGACACTGGGTAGCAGGGAGTTTACCTCGCATGCGGTGAATCACACTTCTGGTTCTGTTGGCTACTTGGTACGTGAACGAGGGAGGGGTTTCTTGTTCACTGGTGACATGGCAAGCACGCCAGCATTATGGCAAGACCTTGCCGGGAAGTCTGGCCTGGACATGGTTATTGTTGATTGCTCTTTCCCCAATGCAGAGGCAGAGTTGGCCTTGATTTCCAAGCATTTTTGTCCGGCTTCATTGATAGATGACATAGCCGCCGTGCCTGTTCATGTCAGATTCTTCATCTATCATCTGAAGCCAGGGCAAGAAGCACAAATCATGGCAGAACTGGGGCAGAGCAAGGACAGGATTTTTAAAGCCCTGCAAACGGGTGAGCAGTTCAAATTTTGAAATTCAGTATCTAAAGTCATACACTGTTCATGTTGCGCACGCAAACTGGCGCAGTGATGAATCAAGGCGGCGTAGCATATATTTGGAACGATCTGGAGAAGGTGACTATGACTGCACTAAGCAGTAGCGAAATTGCACAAAGACTGGAAAAGCTGACCGAGCTTAGTCTGGAACTGAGCAGTAATCACGACACACCTTTATTGCTGGAAAACATACTGCGTTCGGCAAAAAGTATTACTTATGCCGACGGTGGCACTTTGTACCGCACTAGCCAGGACAAACAAAGCCTGTGCTTCAATATCTCTTTGAATGATACCCTGAATATGTACCAGGGTGGGGTCAAGGGGCAGACAGTTGATATACCCAATATTCCCCTGATCGACACGAACGGCAATAAGAATTTGAATGCAGTGGCAGCATATGCTGCCAACTACAAACTGTCCGTGAATATCCAGGATGTGTATACCGTCGGTGTTTTCAATTTTTCAGGCACGCGCAATTTTGACCTGCAATTTAATTACAAGACCAAATCCCTGCTGACCGTGCCCATGCATGATCATGAAGGGGAGCTGATAGGTGTGCTGCAACTCATCAATGCTACCGACCCAGAAAATGGTGAGCCCCGCCCGTTTAGCGAAACTGACCAGCGATTCATCGAAGCACTGGCTTCACAGGCTGCCATCGCCCTGACCAACCAGCAATTGATATCGCAACTTGAAAACCTGTTCGTCTCGCTGGTACATTTGATCAATATTGGCATCGATGAAAAATCACCACACACTGGCAGGCATTGCCAGCATGTGCCAGAACTGACCATGTTGCTGGCCAATGCAGTGCATGAAACCCGTGAAGGACCGCTCGCCCATTTTTCCATGACCGACAAAGACCGCAAGGAATTGTGGATGGCTGGCATCCTGCATGACTGCGGCAAGATTTCGACCCCTGTGCATGTCGTAGAAAAATCCACCAAGCTGGAAACCATTTTTGACCGGATACAATTGCTCGATACCCGTTTTGAAGTTCTGAAGCGAGATGCAGAGATCAGGGTTTGGAAGAGTAAGTGCGCTTTATACCAGGCCAGCATCAACAATGAAAATCTGATCGCCGAACTGGAGCAAGGCTTGCAGGCAGAGTTGGCTAAAATTGAAGATGCCAGAAATTTTTTACGCAAATTGAATATAGGCTCAGAAAGAACCAGCCCGGAAGACTTGCAGCGCGTGGCCGATGTCGCTACATGGCAATGGACCGATGCTGATGGTGACGTGCAGCCTTTCCTGAGTGCGAATGAGGTCGAAAACCTGTCAGTGCGCGCAGGTACTCTGAATGCGCAAGAGCGCGCTATCATCAATAACCATATTTCCACCACCATCAAGATGCTGGAAGCCTTGCCCTGGCCCAAGCATTTGCAGAATGTGCCTGAATACGCTGGCGGCCATCATGAACGTATGGACGGAAAAGGTTACCCACGTGGCCTGCGCGGTGAGCAAATGTCTGTGCAAGCCAAGATCATGGCGATAGCCGACATCTTTGAAGCGCTGACTGCAAAAGACCGCCCTTACAAGGATGGCAAGACCCTGACAGAATCACTGCACATCCTGGGCAGCTTTGCACTGAATGGCCATATTGATCCAGACTTGTTCAATATCTTCGTCAGGAAAAAAGTTTATCTGACTTATGCCGAGCGATTCATGGACAAGAGTCAGATTGATGATGTCGATCTGAGCAAGGTGCCAGGTTACAAGGCGTAGCGATACTTGAGCTAACTCGCGCTTGCTTCTGACGGGAATTAGCTTCATCAATATCTGCGCTTGATACAAAAGTCATATGGGAGGTAACTTGCGTAGGTATCTCAATAAAATGGTGCGTTGGCTGGCCTGTCTGGCCTTGACCTTTGTCGCGGTGTTGCAGGCAAATGCCATATTCCCCGTGACCCTGGTCGACAGAGTCGATAATTTTATCTATGACATGCGCATGCGTGTGCAGCCTACCAGGCTCAATAATGACATCGTCATCGTCAATATTGATGAAAAAAGCCTCAAGGAATATGGGCAATGGCCATGGAAGCGCAACACTCTGGCAAGTTTGTTGGAAAGACTGACAGATGATTATCATGTCAGGGCCGTGGGCGTAGACGCCGTTTTTCCTGAACCTGATGGCAGTTCCGGGCTGGATGTTTTGGAAGACCTGGCAAAGAAGGAACTAAAAGATGATCAACACTTTCTGAATCAAATGGGCGGTCTTAGGACGCAACTGAATTTCGATGATCGTTTGGCGAAAACTTTGAATGGACGCCCCATCGTACTTGGTTTCGCTTTGTCAAATGAGCTTGATGATCTCTCCAAAGGCTTATTGCCCAATCCGGCCTTTACCGATGCAGAACTCGGTGGCCGCCACCTTGAATCAGCTCTGTATACCAAGTACACAAGCAATCTTCCGGTCTTGCAAAGAGCGGCTATCGCAGGTGGCTTCTTTAATCCGTCTCCTGATTCTGATGGTGTCATTCGTCGTATACCTTTGCTGGCAAAATTCGGAACCGGCTACTACGAATCGCTTTCCCTGGCCACAGCCAGAGTCGCACTCAATGCCAGTAAAGTGAAACCAGTTTTCCTGCAGTCGGATGGTGTGAATTCCCAAAGTTATTTGAATGAATATGGCAGTATCGAAGCAATCAAACTCAATTCTTCTCCTAATCTCACCGTTCCTTTAGAGCCTCTGCTAACTGCATTGATACAGTACAAGAGCAAGGGTGGCCCGCGCGGTGGTGGCTTTGTCTATGTGTCCGCCGCCGATGTGCTAAAGAAAAATCTGCCCGAAAACAAGCTGGCGAATAAAATTATCCTGATAGGTACGACATCTGCAGGTTTGAAGGATTTGCGTACAGCACCTGTGGGCCTGGACTTTCCCGGAGTGGAGATGCATGCCAATGTGATTGCTTCGATACTCGACGGTGACTTCAAACAGCGACCGGATACCAGCCGTGCATTTGAAGTGATGCAGATTATCTTATTGGGATTGCTGTTGACATTTGCATTGACCAGATTCAAGGCGCTGGCGGCCATCTTCTTTACTTCGCTCACTTATATCGCTGTTATTAGTTTCAATTACTGGATGTACCAGTCCTTTAATCTGGTACTGCCACTCGCGTCTGCACTGTTGTTGATATCCGCCTTGTTCGTCTTTAACCTCGCATGGGGTTATCTGGTTGAATCCAGAAAACTGCGCGGTGTAGTCAGACGTTTCGGTGAATATGTCGCACCTGAACTGGTTGCCGTCATGGCAGAGGAGCCTGACAGCTATACCATGGAAGGTGAAATTCGTGAGCTGACTGTGATGTTCTCCGACGTGCGTGGTTTCACGACTATTTCCGAAAGCATGAGTGCTGCGGACTTGCGAGAATATATCAATATCTACCTGACCGCGATGTCAGAAGAAATACGTGGTAATCGCGGCACCCTGGATAAATACATAGGTGACTGCGTCATGGCTTTTTGGGGTGCACCCGTGCGTCTGGACGACCATGCAAGGCTTGCCGTGGCCAGCGCATTGAAAATGCAGACCATCGCGCAAGGCCTGAGTGAAGACTTTGTCAAGCGCGGCTGGCCTGAGCTGAAGATAGGAGTGGGCTTGAATACCGGTGAAGTGCGCGTAGGTGACATGGGTTCCAAGATCAGACTGGCTTATACAGTCATGGGTGATGCGGTGAACCTGTCTTCACGCCTGGAAGGAATTACCAAGGCTTATGGGGTAGGCATCGTGGTTGGTGAGGCGACAAAAACTGCTGCGCCAGAATTTGCTTATCGTGAGCTGGACAGGGTCAGGGTCAAAGGCAAGACCAGGCCCATCTCCATCTTTGAACCTATTGCCAACATAACTAGCATCGACGATGCCCAGTCTGCCTTGTTGGAGCTCTGGCATCAGGCACTTGATGATTTCCGTGCCCAGCAATGGGATGCTGCCGAAAAATCTTTCCTGTCGTATCTGGAAGTCCGTGCAGAAGACCTGGCTGCCCAGGAATTTCTGGAACGTATCACCCACTATCGGCAGAACCCGCTGCCTGCTGACTGGGATGGCGTCGCCACCTTTGTTAGCAAGTTCAGCGAATAAGTGTAGCGAATAAGTCTAGCGCCTTATTTGGACTTTACCCGCAGCAGATAGTAACTGATAACGCCCAGGACTATGCCCCAGCAGGCAGAACCCAGGCCCAGCAAACTGATATTCGATGCCGTGACGATAAAGGTGATCAGTGCAGCTTCACGTTCCGTCGTTTCCTGCATCGCATTCACCAGTCCATTCTGAATTGCACCCAGCAGCGCCAGACCAGCCACCGTGGTGACCAGTGCATGTGGCAAATGCAGGAATAGGGCAGTCAGGGAACCTGCAAAGCTACCTATCAATAAATAAAATCCACCGCAGGCTACACCGGCAACCCAGCGTTTTTCTGGTTGCTGGTGCGCTTCTGGGCCTGTGCAAATCGCTGCAGTAATCGCCGCCAGATTGACACCATGTGAGCCAAATGGTGCCAGCAATATACTGACAAAACCGGTAGCACTGACCAGCTTGCTGGTTGGCGCCTGTTCGTAACCCGCAGCGCGCATGACAGCCACGCCCGGTACTTGCTGGCCAGTCAGACATAGCAGTGCCAATGGCAAGCCCAAGCTGATGATGGCGCTTAAAGAAAATTCAGGCGCTGTCCAGACCGGCATCGTCAAACCCAGTTGCACCGCAATAGCTTGGCCTTGATTGCTGTCACCCCAGCCCAGAACACTCCAGAGCATGACACCACTCAGCAAGGTCAGGACGATGGCATAGCGGGCGCTGCGGCGCTTGAATATCAGGTAAGCCGCAAACATGGCAGTCACCAGCCAGGGTGCACCTGCCACCTCGCTGCGGGCATTGGCAAATACATCGACGCCAAAGCGAAACAGGATACCCGCCAGCATAGCCGCACACAGGCTCCTGGGTATTTTTCCCATCAGTTTTTCAAAGATTCCGGTAACGCCTATCAGCCATATCGCTGCCGCCGCGACCAGGTAGGCACCTATGGCCTGGTGATAAGGCACAGTGGCCAGACCAGTCACCAGCAAGGCGGCACCCGGCGTGTTCCAGGCACAGATCACCGGTATCTTGTGTCGCCAGCTCATCCAGACACCCACCAGACCAGACCCTATGGAAATCGCCCATATCCATGAACTAGTCTGCGCAGTCGTGAGTTTTGCGCTTTGTGCTGCCTGCAAGACCAGCAGCATGGGCCCGGCATACGAGATCAGGACGGCAATTAACCCGGCCAGCACGGCAGGAAAAAAATCAGCCGCTGTGGCGGCAAAACCCGGCTTGATGGCATTTTCCGGGGCAAGGAGAGGGGTAGAGTGTGGTGTATTCATGCGCCTAGTCTAGTTCAGTGCAGGCTGGCATTTACTTACAGTGTTGATCTGTCTTATGCTATACAGATTCACATTCAAGGTATCTGTTATGCAGCACAGTTACAGGCAACTGGCCGACGCCATCGGTGCAGATATCCGGGCCAGCCGCTATCAGGTAGGGGAGCGGCTACCATCGGTGCGCCTGATTGCAGAGACGCATAATGTCAGTGTTTCAACTGCGATACGCTGTTTTCGTTATCTGGAAAGCCAGGGACTGGTAGAAGCGCGCAACAAGTCTGGCATGTATGTCGCAGACTGGAAAGCCAGGCAAGCGACAAGCACAGTTACACAGAAAAAAAGCAGTCAGGCAGCACCGGCAGTTGAGTACGACAAGCTCATGTCCCTGCAGCACAGGATGACTGAACTGTATTCACTGACGGCGCAACCCTTGCAGTTGGGTTTGCATCTGGCCAGCGCAGCGCCAGAATGGTATCCCTGTGAAGCCCTGGCAAAAATCGCCCAGCGCCTGCTGCGGCAAGACCCCATGTTAATTGGCGTCTATCCCGGCGGTACTGGTTTGCCAGCCTTGAAAACCAGCCTTATACACTGGCTGAAAAACGCGGGCATGGATTTACAGGCCAACGATTTGCTCATCACCAATGGCAGCACAGAAGCCTTGAGTGTAGCCCTGCGTGCGGTTGCGCAGCCCGGTGATGCTGTCATTGTTGAGTCTCCCGTGTATTTTGGCTTGCTGCAAATGCTGGAGAACCTGGGCATCAAGGCCATAGAAATACCCTGCGTGCCAGGGCAAGGCATCAGCCTGGAAGCACTGGAATATGCACTCGAACATCAGGGCACAGTACGCGCCGTCGTCGCCATGCCCAATTTCCAGAATCCCCTGGGTTGCGCCATGCCGGAGAAAAACAAGAAGCGCCTGCTGCGTCTGGCTGAACAATATGACCTGGCCTTGATAGAAGACGATGTTTTTGGCGACCTTTCGCATCAGCAGGAGAGACCACAAGCCATCAAGGCCTGGGATAAACAGGGCAGGGTGATTTATTGCGGCTCTTGCAGCAAAAGTCTGGCCCCGGCATTTCGCATAGGCTGGATCGCAGGAGGGCGTTATCAGGCCAGGATCAATTCTTTAAAGCTTAGCGCCTCCTTGATCACGCCCTTGTTTGAACAGGCAGTATTGGCCGAGTTTATTCATTCGGGTGCCTTGCCTTCTCATTTGCGTAAATTGCGCGAACGCCTGGCGGCGAATATCCCGCTGGCGACTGCTGCCATAACACGATATTTCCCACTGGGTACGCAAGTCATCAGCCCTGCTGGCGGCTGGTGGCTATGGCTGGAATTGCCTGAACATGTGGATAGCCTGGCTTTGCTGCGTCGGGCAGTAGCGCAAGGCATTGCCTTTACGCCCGGCAGCCTGTTTTCTGGCTCCGGAAAATACGCAAATTATCTGCGCATGAATATAGGGCGACCCTGGGGGAGGGACATAGAGAAGGGGATTCAAGTGCTTGGAGAGCTCATCTCGGAAACATAAGAATTTGCTTGTCCGATCCGGGGATATTGATGATGTATTAAGATTTATTTTTTGAGCCGGTCAAACAAATCCTGGGCTATCTTGTTTGCTTTCTCTGCATCTGCCGTTTTGTTTTTTGATCGGGAACGGCGATTTATAAGGGACATGAATTGCAGTTTCTGGAGACGGAATTTTTTTAAAACAATGGGAATAATGCGCCAGGCAATGTACCCATCCAACGGTTTCACAGGAATTAAATTGATGACAAGGATAAGCAAGTTTGTACGTATCAATACATCAAATATCGGCGAGAGGAGGTATGTCAGAACAGGTGAATATAATTTGAGCAGATACTGAGTAGCAAGGGCAAAAACAAGCAGGCATAGTTGTCCAATGACACCGCCCCAGGCAATCAATATATCTTCAGTCTCGTAATAAGGTGTGTCATGCTGGCACTCGCCATGCATAACAAATAAGCGAATCGCATGCACTCTGGTTTTTGTATATCTTGCCGCAATTGCATGTCCAAGTTCATGCAGCAACAAAATAGTGGCAAAACAGAAAAAAGTCGGAACAACCCAGATAAGACTGGAACCTTGCAGTAAATACCATGGGAACCAGAGCAAAATGGTCCAGTGCGCGTAGATTGGAATGCTCTTCCAATGTGCAAATTTCCAAAATCCAGATTCCATTTTCCGGCCCATTTTAATTGAGTCAGAATTCTACAACAACCCGGCTGAGCTTAGCGCGACATCCCATTCCGGCACAGGCTGATACTCTTCCACCAGAAAATCAATCAGCGCCCTCACCTTGGCGCTGACCTTGCGGGTAGCCGGGTAAAGCGCGGTAAAGTCATTCAAAGGCAAGTTCCAATCGGACAACACCGTTACCAGCCGACCTTCGAGTAAATCACGCCATGCCAGAAAAGTCGTGTCATACACTATACCCAAACCACGCAGGGCAGCCTGGTGCAAGACCTTGCCATTGTTTGAGGCAAAGCCGGGTGTGATATCGACCGCCAGGGTTTCACCGTCCCGTTCAAAATGCCAGGTATTACCCTGGGTAAGATGGCTGAAATGCAGGCAGCGGTGCCGGTTCAATTCTGTCGGGTGTGCTGGCATGTCATGCTTTGCCAGATAAGCCGGGCTGGCGCAGAGCAGGCCGCGGCAAGGGGCCAGTCTGCGTGCATGCAAGCCGGGGCTGTCAGGTATGCCACCTACCCGTATGCTGAGGTCAAAGCCATGCTTGAACGGGTCTAGCAGATTGTCATCCACATGCAGGGTAGGCTGAAGCATGGGGTGGAGCAGGGTAAAGCGTGCCAGGGCATCGGCCAGCCATTCGCTGCCAAAACTGCTGGGTGCCTGTATGCGTATGCCACCGGCCAGCTCATTGCCCGCCTGACTGACCACCAGCCGTGCCTGCCGCGCATGTTCCACACTGGCGCTGCAAGGCTCCAGATAAGCCTGGCCAAGTTCGGTCAGGCTGACTTCGCGGGTAGATCTGTGCAACAGGCGCGCGCCCAGTTCAGCTTCCAGTTGCATGATGTGCTTGCTAACCATGGCGCGGCTGATACCCAGATGCCGTCCGGCAGCGCTAAAGCTGCGTTGCCTTGCTACTTCGACAAAAATTTCCATTGCTTTTAACTGGTCCATTCAAGCATTGTCTTCATTTTGGATACAATCTGTCAACCATTGTTGGTATTGTGCGCTACAAATAGAGTTCGCTACACTTGATGCATATCAAGCTAAAACCTCACTACAAGTGATTGCTTTTCGCTTCCCCGTATTTACATCCAGGAGTCATCATGCTCAGCACAGAACAAATTGCACAGTTTCAGCAAGACGGTTATGTCATCGTCCCAAATTTCAAAAGCGCAGATGAAATCGCCGCCTTGCGCGAGCGTGCGGCCAAGATCGTCGATGAATTTGATCCAGCTTCCTCTAAAACCATCTTCACGACCAAAGAACAAGAAAAGAAGGTTGATCATTACTTTTTGAACTCTGCCAATAACATCAGCTGTTTTTTTGAAGAAGAAGCCTTTGATGAGCAAGGCAATCTGCGTCAGGCCAAGTCTTTGTCCATCAACAAAATAGGCCATGCCATCCATGATCTTGATCCAGTTTTCAGTACATTCTCGCGCGGTGCTGCGCTGGCAAAAGTGGCGGAACAACTGGGCTTGCAGAAGCCGCAGATTTATCAATCCATGTACATCTTCAAGCAACCTGGCATAGGCGGCGAAGTGCGCTGGCACCAGGATGCGACTTATTTTGAAACTGATCCCGTCAGCGTCACCACCTTCTGGTTTGCGCTGGAAGATGCGACCCTGGAAAATGGTTGCCTGTGGGCAGAACCAGGTGGGCATCGCACACCCATGCGTGAACGCTTCGTGCGTGAAGGCGATCATGTAAGAGTAGAAAAACTCGACAGCATGCCCTGGCCTGATGACAGTACAGCCGTGCCGCTGGAAGTCAAGGCAGGCAGCCTGGTGTGCTTCCATGGCTTGCTGCCACATTACAGTGCACCGAATCGCTCGGCAGTCTCTCGCCATGCCTACACCTTGCATGTGACGGATGGAACGACCAATTATTCGCCACAAAACTGGATACAGCGCGATGCCAGTTTCCCGGTGCTTGGTTTTGTTTGAGTAGCCCATGATGAAATCAGAATTATTGATCTTCGCCCCGCACTGGGGCAGTGCTCACCTGAGCCGTGAAATTTTCATTGGCAAGGTGCTGGAAGCCGGGTTTGATGGCATAGAAATGTCACTGCCCATGGATGTGGCTGAACGCGATGCCTGGACTAGCGCAATTGACTATGCAGGGCTTAAGCTTATCGCCCAGCAATGGGAAACTGTTTTTCACAGTGATTTTGCCGCGCACAAGCAAGCTCTGGGTGACTTGCTACGCAATGCTTGCGCGGCAAAACCCCTGTTCGTGAATACCCATACTGGCAAAGATTTTTACAGCCAGGCGCAAAATAATGAATTGCTGGATCTGGCTAACGAGATATCCGCTGACACCGGTGTCGCCATCGTTCATGAAATCCACCGCAGTCGCTTCAGTGGGCATCCCATGTTGCTCTTGCCTTATCTTGAGCAGCGCTCGCAACTGGCCTTGAATGCAGACCTCTCACACTGGTGCTGCGCCTGTGAATCCCTGCTTGAAGACCAGGCGCATATGCTGGAAAAAGTATTCCCTCATGTACGCCACATCCATGCCCGCGTCGGCCATAGTCAGGGGCCGCAAGTCAATGATTTCCGCGCACCTGAACATGCAGCGGCCTTGAAACAACATCTGTCCTGGTGGGATGCCATCATCAGCCAGCAGCGTGCGTCAGGCAAACAGCAGATCACATTGACACCAGAGTTTGGACCATCACCTTATACGCAAAGCCTGCCTTACACAAATCAGGTCGTATCAGATGCCTGGGAATTGAATGTGGCGATGATGAAATTGCTGCGTGAACGCTATGCAGAGAAATGAAAGCCCTGCTCCTGCTCTGACGCGCAGACAGGAGAGGTTTGATTGTCTTCGATTGTTTTTGTTGTAAGGTTTGCAAATTTTTATTTATACTATGCCCACATTAATTTAGGGCTAGTGCATGTTAGAGCAACAACAAAAATATACTTTTGTCCGCAGCATGAGCTCCTTGTCAAAGCGGGAAAAGTGGATACTGCTTGTTCCAGTGTCACTGTTGTTGCCAGTTTTCATCTGGGCGGGCTATTGGGAATGGTTTCAACCTGCAGACTGGAAAAAAATTCTGGAATCAGGCAAGGTCTGGCAAAAAACTCTTCCCATGATCGTACCTCTCGGGCTGTTTGTTATTGTTCAAGGGGGAATCCAGTGGGTTCACCGTTCATCGAAGCTTGTTATTGATGACACAGGGGTGTTTCTGGAGTGGCCATCATATTCTGTATTTGCAAAATGGAAGTTCCTTCAAAAGAGGTTGGCGTGGGCTGACGTAAAAAGTGCGCGCTATGTGCTCAGTTATCGAGGCGTAGTATTTTTTTCGACAACAAATTCAATTCTTTGGACGATAAGGCTTAAAGACTGGAAATTGTCCAGCGTTGAACCCTCGCAATATGCAATAAAGCCTGCGGAGATAGATTTGCTCGGCGTTTTCCGCGAGTTGGATATTTTCGAGGATGCATCTAAAGATCCAGGGCAGTTCGACTTAATGAAGCATCCGGTAACGAGAAGCATATTGTTGGGAATTTGTGCTCTCCTTGTCTATTGTTTTTTCGATTCCATCATGCAGCAAGAAGGCTGGGCATTTTTTAATATCGACTATTTACTTCCCCATGTTATTTTTGCTGCTCTTGCCACGATCGTGCTGGCCTGGGCGGCTTCAGCGGCTAATAAGCGACTGCCGCCACCCAAGGGGATTACTGCGTTTTTGGTAGTGCTTGCCAGTTTTTCGTTTCTTGTCACTAGCTATGTTGCAGGTATCCGAATTAACCAGTTTGCTGGCGGTCCTTTAATCTCTGCTGAATATCATAGAGATGACAGGTGTGAAAATTTAATTCCCGTAGAAAAGAGTTTGCCTGTTGTCGAATATACCCATAAGACCAAGGATTATTGGTGCAGCAGGGAGGTTGATGAATTCCAGACCGTTAAAGTTCGCAAAGGTCTGTTTGGTCACTATCAATTTGATCTTAGCGAACAGACCCAGGCAATTCGCACCTATAAGAAAAACCCCACTGCCACTAACGTGCCTCCCGCCAGTAGCAAATCACACTAACTCTAAATTTCGTACCTTCACCATACACGCAAAGCCTGCCTTACACAAATCAGGTCGTATCAGATGCCTGGGAATTGAATGTGGCGATGATGCAGTTGCTGCGTTCACGTTATCAAAAATGAATTAAATTTGAGGAAAGTATCTATCTCTGGCATCATGCGTTCATTGCTAATTTGAATGTGGATTTCAGTAGATAGATATTATGCTAAATGTACCTGAAACTCGTGTATTTGCCTGGAAGAAGCACCGATACTCCTCAATTGAGTATTTACTGCTCTCCACGCTTTTCTTAAGCATACTGGCAGTGATTTTTTGGATGGTGTATTGGGATTTACTCAAGTTAGCAGATTTTAAAAAGCTCGTATCTGCGCAGTCATTTCCCTGGCTTCATTTCATTGTCTTCGTAGTTATGATAGTGTCAAATTTTGCCATCCATAAGTTTAACCGTTCTGCCAGGCTATATATTGATGACTCCGGGGTGCGCCTAAAGCTTCCACCAGATAGTGGCCTGGCAACTCTGAGTTTTCTTGAAAGAGAGCTCCTTTGGAGTGAACTGAAAGACGCCACCTATATGGCAAGCTTTAAGATCATTCAGTTACGTCCAAATTACGCTGCACGTCCCTTTAGTATCAGAGTTCAAGATTGGCAGTTACAAAACACGAATGGGAATTTGACTGGCGGTGATGCAGAGTCCGATGTCATGAAGGTTTTTCGTGAACTTGGGATTTTTGAAAAATTTCCAAAGAATAGTCGGCTTGAGGCAAGTGACTTTGATTTGATGAAGCACCCTGCAACCAAGAAGGTGTTGCTAGGAATGGCTGGATTGGTCGTATACGGTTTCCTGGACGCGATGCTTCAGCATGAGGGTTATGCTTTTTTTAATCTTGAATATTGTTTGCCGCATATCATTTCAGGCTCGTCAGTGACGTTAATTCTGGTTTATTGCTTGTTAAAGGCGCGTAGTCGTGACTTCATACCATCAGGTATCATCGGGGTTCTGGCCGTGATGGGCGGGATTGCATTTGGTATTGCCAGTTATGTCGCTGGTATTCGTATCAACCAACTCGCAGGTGGACCATTGCTGGAAGCAAGATATCATCGCGATGCAGGTTGCGAGAATTTGTTACCCGAAGATACCAGTCTTCCTGTTGTTGAATACACCCACATGACCAGGGATTACTGGTGCAGCAAGACTGCTGATGAAGTCCTGAGCATCAAGGTGCGCAAGGGACTGTTTGGCTTGTATCAGTTTGATCTGAGAGAACACACGCAGGCGATTCGCGATTATCGGCAAAAACATTAATGCGGGTTGCCAGACTGATTTCTGCTTGTTCAATCTTCAAAAGCAAAGCGGAACTCGCCTGGTGGTAGCATTAATTTAGGTACAGCTTTGCCTGCCTCCACGATCACTACATCTGCTGGCACGCCATCTGCCGGCTCTTGTTTGTGATAAGCATAGATCAGGCGTCGTCCTGTAGCAGGTAGTAATTCTTTTGGAATATCCCTGGCTGTAAATCCCGCCAGTGTAGTCAGCCAGCTGGCTCTGCCAGTTGCAGGGCTGTTGGAATAGGCCGGGTAGATGACTTGCATATCGACCAGCTTATTATTGATGCCCAGTTTTAAATAATGTTGGCTGTCAGACTTGAGCACAAACGGTTTTTCCTGCTTCATTTTGGCAAGGGCAGCTTTATACAAATTGCTTTCCCGTTTTGTATCAACATGTTCATACATGGCCGTTTGGTCTACCGTCAATGGATTGATGCCCGTCAGTCTTTTTAACTGCGCTGCCATTTTGGATTTATCATCATCTGTCTCAGCTATGGGAAATTCATAGGCATGGCTATAGCCTACATAGATAAAGACTTTTGCCTTTGGGTCTTGCCTGAATATTTTTTGCACCAGGTTTTTTGCCATTCCTGATTCACGCGGCCCATCGACTGGTTCATAGCTGACAAACTTCCATTGATCCTGCATGGTATCGCGCAAGAAATTGGCATACGTGGATTCTTTAGTTAAAATACCCGCCTTTTCGCCGACGTATTGTTTTTGCAAAGGGAAGTCGTCATACATACTGAAGGCCTCACAGGCCAGGTAGGTATAACCTGCTTTCTTCAATTCCCGTGCCAGTTTCATTGCAAATGCTCTATGCATGGGCACATGATGCGCTTCGTTTAAAACGACTACCTGTGTTTTCTTTGCTTCACGGACGATAGCAGCAATAGCGTCTTCAGCTATTGCATGATTGATGCTGTCAAATTCGCTCTTTGTTGCCGGAACATCTTCGTCGGGCATGCGATTGAACGCCGTAACTGCACCGTCGCCATCGGCAACCATGGAACGCACTAATGCTAAAGCTCCATATTTGGAATTGAGCACCGCACGTTTGGCTTTATCATCAGGATAAGTTCTGGACTGTGCTTCCAGTAGTCCCGTCTCTGCTTCTTTGAGTTGCTTCAGCCTTGTCGTATGTGCGCTTGGTGCTTCGGTGCTGCCAGCATGGGCGCAGATATGGACTAAGCAAGCTAATGCAACTAACAACTTGAGACTGAATTGACTAAGCATGCCTTGCAAGCCCTTACGAAAAAAATAGAAGATGCCCCGTAATCTCTACTTGATGCAAAGTGATGCATCATTTCACTTACTGGGAGTTCGCTATATTCTTGTACATCACATCTGTACGCAAGACATATTTCACACCACTCTCTACAGGAGCACCCTGGTGCAACATCATATGCGGAAAAACCAGCGCCATGCCTTTTTCAGGCTGTATGGTTTCCCAGCGAAATGAAGTACTGCCACCAGTGTAGTCGCCATTAAGATAAATCAGCAGGGTCAAAAAACTGACCTCATCTTCAGTGCGTGCAAAGTTTCCATCCTTATGCCATTTGAAGTATTGACCAGGCTCATAGCGGTAGAAACGAAAGCGTTCATTCAAACCCAGCAAAGTCCATTCCTTCAATTCCGCGGGCAGGAATAGTTTTGCTCTTTCAAAGATAGCCGCAGCCAGAGGTTTGTCATCAAAGATGACGCGGTCATTATTGCGCACATCCTTATACATGCGCATGCCTGTGCCAGTTTGTATCATGGCTTCTTCATAGCCCATTTGTTCACTGGTAAAAATCATGCGTTCGCATTCGTCTTCAGTGATAAAATTTTTGATGCCGAATACGCCTGCACCGTAGTTATTAAGTTCCATTTTTTTACTCGCTTTGTTGAGCCAGTATCAATCCTGGCATTTCTTCGTTTCCTGTTCTGGTAAGACAAATAGTTCAAGTGCGGTCATTGCCGACGTCTACTGCTCTGAGGGCTGAAAGATAATTTTTTTGATCTTGAATTATTTCATCTTTAAGCAATCCTCTTGCTGATAGGGATACATAAAGCGCCGCCGCATAAGCCTGACATTTAATTGAACGCTCAGGATTGAATGCAATGTCTGAGAACGCTTGATAAGTTAGCACTTGTTCAGCCAGTTCAGGTTTTTTATGAAGAGCATTGATGTAAAGCCAGTCATAAAATGCTGTTTTTGGTTCCAATTCCCACTCGCTATTAAAAAATCGAAATTTAACCAGACGTCCATGTTCATTTAATCTCTCGTCTCGTTTTGCATCAATGGATTTTGCATTGAGTAAATCTACAAAAGGACCGCCATGTTCAAAGACTTTACTGGATTGAAAAGCACATTCAAGACTGAATTCCTGGCCATACTTTTCTGTCTTCATCATCAGATTAAATGCACTAAGCTTTACGCCGAGTTCGTCCGGTGATTTGCTGGAAATGTCGAGAATTTTACTCAACTTCAATTCCTTTTTTGCTGCCTCATGTAGTGATGCAATGGACTTTTGCGATTGAACTTTCGCCATTCCTGGAAACCATTGAAAATCAATTTTGCATGTGGTAACCAACAGTTTTCCATTCAGGTTTGGTGAAAAAACAGGCCTGGATGCCATCTGCTATTCCTTTTTAGTGTCAATGATTAAGCCAAGCCTACGGTTTTTCGGAGGTATTGATGAACTGTGCTCCATTTATATCCACTATAGAATACTTAATTGTTAAATGCAACTAACTTTGTTGTCTATTTTTACTAAGTTAGTTGTTAATTTGTACTAAATCCAGCTATCGCTTACAATGGGAGCATTGAACACTCAGGGGACAAGCATGGCGACTGCTAAGCAAAGCGAAAAGGATTTTCTGCGGAACTACAACATTCATGACTACGATGTTCCTTTGACCAGTGTAGATCTGGTGATCTTCACGATCAGGGACCAGGCCTTGCAAGTATTGGTGGTCAAGCGGGGTGATCATCCTTGCAAGGGGCAATGGAGTTTGCCTGGTGGCTTTATTGATATCCACAATGATGTCGATCTTGATGGCGCGGCCCTGCGCAAGCTCAAGGAAAAAACTGGAGTGGAAGCGCCTTATCTTGAGCAATTGCAGGGTTTTGGCAGCCGTAACCGTGATCCGCGTGGCTGGTCTACTACCTTTGCATATTTTGCCCTGATTTCTTCTGACCGCATCACGCTCAGCCATGGTGGCAATGCCGATGCGGTGCGCTGGTGCCCGGTTGAATCGGACGAGGGCTTGCCCAAGCTGGCCTTTGATCATGCGCAGATACTCGATGTTGCAGTCCAGCGCCTGCGCAACAAGGTGGAATACACATCTCTGCCAGCTCATCTGCTGCCTGAAGAATTCACGTTGTCTGAACTGCAGCGTGTGTATCAGGTGTTGCTGGGGCGTCTGGTCGATAAGAGTGCATTTCGCAAGCGCATCAGGGAAGGCGACTTTCTGGAAGAGTTGCCAGGCAAGTGGCGCCTGGGTAGTAATCGCCCTGCGCAGTTGTATGGCTTGCGCAAGGGGCAGGGTACGGTTTATTTCAATCGCCTCATGACGGGTGAAGTCGGGGCCAAATAGCTTTTCCTCCATCTTTGGTTTGGGGCGTTTTGAGTTAATGCCCCAAACCAACATCGTCAAGTTTTGTCAAAAGTGCACATCTGCTCGCATATAAACTTGACGAATATTTAATATTATCAAATAATCATCCTGCATTCCTGATTTTCATGTTTGCTGGGCACGCCTTGTCGTACGCGTCCGGCGAATGTCCGCATCAATAATACGCACCCGTCAAAGCTAAAGCTAACAAGTGCGCATTCAGTTTAAAAAGGGAGACAGTGTATGAGTAAAGATCAAGACCCCATTCCACCATGCTTTGACCAGGCCAATCAGGCACCTGAGCGCCTGACCGAGATGTTCGTCGGAATAGCGCAAGAAAATCGCATCAAGCTGGGCCAGCGACCGGCAGAGCGTGCGGTGTTCCGCAAATTACATGGAGTGGCCAGCGCCAGGCTGGTCATGGAAAAGAAAATACCCGCCAAACTCAAAGTCGGTGTTTTTGCCCATGACAGTTTGGATGCCTGGGTCAGGTTTTCAAGCGACACTACGCCGACTTCGCCGGACCTGTATTCAACTCTGGGCATAGGCATCAAACTGTTTGGCGTGCCTGGCCCCAAGGCGCTTGGTGATGATGGCGATACGGCTGATTTCATCATGCAAAACTTTCCTATTTTCTTTGTCGATAATGCCAAGGAGATGGTGGAGTTTACTTATGCCGGTGTGGTTGCACAGGATTATCCCGGTTACCTGAAAAAACATCCCAAGACAAAAAAAATACTGGACCAGATGGAAAAAGTCGAGGGCAGCACCCTGACCACGACTTACTGGGCCATCCTGCCTTTCCATGCAGGGAAAAATGACTATGTCAAATACCGCCTGGAGCCAGTGACACCGCCAGAGAATGTGCCAAATGATGAACGCGATTATCTGGCAGTCGATATGTGCAATCGCCTGGCCAAGCGTGAGTATCAATTCCGTTTCATGGTACAACTGCGTACCAATCCCAAGACCATGCCGCTGGATGAAGCAACGGTGGAATGGCCGGAATCTGAAAGCCCTTTCATCCATGTCGCAACGTTGATCTTGCCGCAGCAAGATATCAGCGTGCGTGGTCAGTCTGAATATGGACAGGGCCTGGCCTTCAATATCTGGCGCGTGCCGCCTGTGCAAGCACCGGTAGGTTCTATCGCTGAGGCGCGCAAAGTCGTGTATGCAGCAGGTGCAGATGCCAGACATGAAGCCAATGGTCAGAGTTTGCAAGACCCGCGTGAGCCACGCACCCCAACTGCGGGCTGCCCCTTTCACGCAGCAGCGCAGGCAAAAGCAGAACCCGTAGTCAAAGATACCTGCATCGTCAAGGCTGTAATTTACCCCTCCATAGGCGTTGCGCGTGTAGGCAGCAGTGAGAAGGAATGGTTTTTGGGGCCTGAAGTGCCTTACCCAAAACCAGAGGACCCAGGCTATTATCGCGACGCCCACAAAAAACTCAAGCGCCAGGGTGCCAGGTTCCGCGTATATGGCGTGAATGCCAAGGGAGAGATCGTCAAGGAGCTCAATGCCGATAATGCCAAGGTAGAGTGGCAGGTACAATTGGCCAATACCAAGTCAGCCTGGTATGGTTTTCAACTGGCGCTGGATATTCCTGAAGCAGCATCGGCACCTCCAAGCACCTTGCGTAATGCTGTCGTCACCGACAGGGATATGCTGTCAATCACGCCCAAGCAAAGAAAAGTCAGCGGCAAAAAAGCCAAGCCTCAGCGCTTTGATGATGGCAAGTTCATGGGCGAGCCTGTGTATCTGGGGGAGGCATTTACTGATAAGCAAGGTCGTCTGATTGTGCTGGGTGGTCATGGCGTTTCCGCCTCCTATGACAACAGCCGCGCCATCACCTTCGCCAATAATGAAGGCTGGCATGACGACACTTCTGATGGCCCCATCAATGCCAAGGTCGTCTATGAAGGGCTGGAGCTGATGGTGGAGCCAGCTTGGGTCGTCGTTGCACCACCCAATTATGCGCCGCAGAGAAAATCAGTGCGAACCATGTGGGACTTGATGCGCGACGTTGCCATCACCGCTGGTACTTTGCCTAAGCCAAAACGCCCCAGCTTCACCTTCGACATCCTGCCCCTGTTTGAACGTCTGAATGGTTTGCAGTGGGTGAATGCCGGTTTCTCGGCAGGCTTTGGCTGGAAGGGCGCTATCGATCTGACCAGTGCTGATGCGCTGTCGCGCCTGGCCAGCAACAACACAGCCTATGTAGAATTGCGCCGTACCATCGCCAACCAGTTCCGCAACTATGAAGTTGATGCCTGGTCACCCAAGCCCTGGCCATGGTTGTATGGCGATGCCATGGCGATACCCGCTACGCAAACGCCAAGGCAAAATGCCTCGCTGACGGCAACCCAGCTGGCGATGCTGATGGAGTGGGCAGAAGGTAATTTTGTTGAAGACTTTGACCCAGAGCGCAAACATGCGACAAGCATAGATGAAGTGCCATTAGAGCAGCAGGGCGATACTCTGACACAGGCAGCGCTGGATTTTTGCCTGGCTGATGCCTTCCATCCCGGTTGCGAAATGACCTGGCCAGTACGTGCCAGCACCATGTATATGGCACCTTTCCGCTTTGCCCATGCGCTCGATGGCTGGATTGCACCTGGCCTGGGTGAGATACTGACCAGCGATGGCGTCACCATACCAAACGGCCCCTTGTACGGCCAGCAGGCTGGCGGCATTACCCGCTGGATGGCAGTGCCATGGCAGACAGATACGGCAAGCTGCCGCTCGGGTTACGATAAGTCTTACGACCCTTATGTACCCAGCTTCTGGCCAGCCCGCGTGCCTAACCAGGTCCTGACCAAGCAAAACTATGACGTCGTCATGGATGAGAAAAAGCCGCTAGGTGAAAGGCTGGCCGCATTTGCCAACCGTGCCTCGTGGATCAATCCATTGGGCAGCACCAGCTATACCGACCAGATCAATAATATGATCCATCATTTTGATCATCTTGGTGTGGTGGAGGTGCATCCCGGTCCGAGTGATCATCAACACTTTCCTGCTGAACTTGAAGTGGAAGATCAGCATATTCCTATCGCCGATATGCCAGCGCCCAATGCCAAACATGCGCAACATGATGAATATGCCAGGGTAGGTGCGGCAGAGGTAGTGAATGCTGAATCTGTCGATATCATGACGATAGAAAAAGTACGTCGCTTCCCACGGGGTCTGCATCGTTAAACATGGAAACGCTGCATGTAGATGCATTGGTACTAGGGGCAGGGCCTGCGGGCTCTGCCTTTGCCTTGAACCTGGCACCGTTTCAAAAAGTGGTCATGCTGGAAGCATCGCCGCCAGCAGCCATGCGCATAGGTGAATCCCTGCCAGCCGCAACCGGAAAGCTGCTGGCTGACATGGGCTTATACGAAGCGTTTTTGCAGCAAGGCCATCAGCCTGCACATCTGAATATCAGTCACTGGGGCAGTGATATGGCGACCGAGCAAGATGCCATGCGCAATCTCGATGGTCATGGCTGGTATCTGGATCGTCACCGTTTTGATTGCTGGCTGCAGGATGTCGCGCAAGAACGTGGTGCGGCTTTGCTGAGGCAAAGCAAACTGCTGTCTTTTGCACCTGCAAAAAGCAATCCAGAATATTGGGATGTAGTAATCTCCGTACAGGGCAAGATGGTGCAGGTAGAAACCAAAATGCTGATCGATGCCAGCGGCAGAAAATCACTGTTGACGCGGCAACTAGGCATTGCCCGTAAAGCGACGGATAAACTGGTGTGCAGCTGGCTGGTGGGCAAGGATACTGATCCTAGCGCAGGCTCCAGCCACATCAGTGCCGAAGCTGGAGGCTGGTGGTATAGCTCATCCCTGCCAGGGCAGGGCCGCATTGTGGCGTTTTATACCGATGCCGATTTGCCAGAAGCGAATGCCTGCAATCATCAGCAAGGGCTATTGCAGCGATTGAAGCGGAATACGCAATTGTCTGCCTGTCTTGATGAACATGGTTTTGTACCAGGACAGCAGCATGGATATTGTGCTGCCCACACTGCAGCGCTGGAGCAGTTTGCTGGGCCCAACTGGCTGGCAGTTGGTGATGCTGCGCTAAGCTTTGACCCTCTGTCTTCACAAGGTATTTTCAATGCCTTGTACACAGGCCTGGCAGCGGCGGAAGCGGCGTCTCATTATGACGCAGACGCGCAAGCTGCTTATGTGGCTGAGCTAGCTTCGATAAAAGCGGCATATCTGCATCATTTGAATATTTGGTACCAGCAGGAGCAACGCTGGGCAGATCAATCGTTTTGGCAACGGCGGGTTGCTTCTTGAATTTACTGCCTCTGGTTTGCCAGACCAGAGGCTTTAGTTCAACACTACATCAAACCGCATTCAGCGCAGACTGCAAATCCTGCCTCAAATCTTCCACATCTTCTATGCCTACCGACAGGCGTATGAATGAATCAGTGATACCCAGCTTGGCTCTTTGTTCTGCCGGGATCGTTGCATGCGTCATGATGGCCGGATGTTCTATCAGGCTCTCGACACCGCCCAGGCTTTCGGCCAGGGCGAATACTTCGCAACGTTCCAGGAAGCGGCGTGCGCCTGCCAGGTCGGTATCAAGTTCTATCGAAATAATCCCACCAAAGCCATCCATCTGTTGCTTGGCCAGTTCATGTTGCGGGTGGCTTTCCAGACCTGGATAATACACTTTCCTGACCTTGGGCTGCTGTTCCAGCCAGCGTGCCAGATCCAGGCCATTCGAGTTATGACGTTCGACACGGATATTGAGTGTCTTGATACCACGCAAGGCGAGGAAGCTATCGAAGGGGCTGGCTATTGCACCAACGGAATTTTGCAAGAAGCCCAGACGCTCACGCCAATCAGCCTGATGGGCTTCGCCGCCAACGATGGCAATACCACCGATGATATCGGAGTGCCCATTCAGGTATTTGGTCATCGAATGCACGACAATATCAAAACCCAGTTCCAGTGGACGTTGTACCTTGGGGCTGGCAAAAGTATTGTCAGCTACGGCGATGATGTTGTGCTCGCGGCAGATCTTGGCGATGGCGCGCAGGTCTGCCAGTTTCAGCATGGGGTTAGTGGGTGTTTCTACCCACAGCATCTTGGTGTCTGGGCGTATCGCGGCCAGCACTTCTTCTGGCTTGGTCATGTCCACGTAGGTGAATTGCAAGCCAGCACTGCGTTTGCGCACGCGTTCAAACAGGCGATAGCTACCGCCATACATATCATCACCGGCGATGATGTGGGCACCGCTATCAACGATTTCCAGCACAGTGGCAATCGCTGCCAAGCCAGAAGCAAAGGCAAATGCCTGCGCGCCGCCTTCCAGGTCAGCTACTACACGTTCCAGCGCCCAGCGGGTGGGATTGTGTGAGCGGCCATAGTCCAGGCCCTTGTGTACGCCTGGGCTCTCCTGCACGAAGGTAGATGTTGCATAGATGGGTGGCATGATGGCACCCGTGGTCGGGTCGGGGAACTGCCCGGCGTGGATGACACGCGTGCCAAAGGCTTGCGGATGGGTAGGCTTCTTGTATTCGGGATAGCTCATGAAAGTGTCCTGCGCATATGGTTGAGGAGATCAAAGCGGGTAATCAGGCCATAAAACTGCTTTTCCGGTTTGTTGGCTGCAATGATGGCGACCAGGCCGCTGTCCAGTGTTGCGCGTAATGCAGTGAGGCTGGCATCCGGTGCCAGGGTTTCTATCTGGCTGGTCATGGTGTCTTCTACGGCACTGCGGAAGAGGCTGGCATCGGCAGATACTTTCAACAGGAGGTCTGATTCATCAATGATACCGATAATCGCGCCATCGCGTATGACCGGCAGTTGCGAGATATCAGCACTGCGCATACGGTTGAACGCTACCATCAGGGTGTCACTGGCATTCACGCTGATGACGCCGCCTTCATCAAAGCGGCGGCTGATGATGTCCCGCAGATCATTGTAGTTTTTACGCTTGAGCAAACCCTGGTCCGTCATCCAGTTGTCGTTATACACTTTGGACAGATAGCGTGTGCCAGTATCGCAGACAAAGGTGACGACGCGCTTGGGCGTGGTCTGGGCTCGGCAGTAGCGCAGGGCGGCAGCGAGCAGGGTCCCGGTTGAAGAACCGGCCAGAATGCCTTCTGCACGCAGCAGTTCACGTGCGGTACCAAAGCTTTCAGCATCATCGATGGTGTAGGCATGCTTGACCGAAGTGAAGTCGGCGATGCCTGGGATGAAGTCTTCACCTATACCTTCGACCGCCCAGGAGCCGCTGACTTCATTAACATAGCCTGTCTCTATGTACTCTGCCAGTATCGAGCCTTTTGGGTCGGCCAGCACAAATTCCAACTCAGGTCGCACCTTGTTGAAATAACGTGTCAGGCCCGTCAGCGTGCCGGCAGAACCGACGCCAACGACGATGGCATCGACTTTGTGGTCAGTCTGCGCCCAGATTTCCGGACCTGTCGTGGTTTCATGCGCGAGTGGGTTGGCTGGATTATTGAACTGGTCAGCAAAGAAGGAACCGGGAATTTCGCTGGCCAGGCGAGCCGCATAGTCCTGGTAATACTCGGGGTGACCCTTGCCTACATCAGAGCGGGTGATGTGGACTTCTGCACCCATGGCTTTCAGATGCAGGATTTTTTCTGTGGACATCTTGTCTGGTACGACCAGCACCACGCGATAACCCTTGGCGCGCGCCACCAGTGCCAGGCCCAAACCAGTATTCCCAGCCGTTGCCTCGATTACGGTGCCGCTAGCTTGCAGGCGGCCTTCGCGTTCTGCTGTTTCTATCATTGACCTGCCTATGCGGTCCTTGATGGAGCCGCCTGGGTTTTGTGATTCCAGTTTGAGGAATAATTCACATAGCCCTGTGTCAAAGCGGGTAACCTTGACCATAGGCGTATTGCCAATCAGCGCAAGTACTGCGGGATCAGTTTGTTTTGTCATCTTAGTGTGCTCCTGGGTGCATACAATATGTTGCGACAGGTTTAGCATTTGTTTATGAGGCAGCTATGCTAGCGATTTCATCTCCTGAGACTAAGGAATTTTTCCGACTAAGAATAGTTGGAAAATAATTTACTTGCATTTGGGTAATGCTATTTTGAGGTCAAAGTGGCAAGTATGGGGGGAGTATAGCTATAGTTTGGCAAATTGCTGGGGTATATGCGGTTTGCTTATATCAAAGCCTTGAGTATTTGTATTTGGCGTAGATTCTTTATTGAGGCACTGAGGATTTACTGTAGTTTTATGTTATTCGTCAAATCGCTCTGATATGAAGTTGGAGGGTGTCTGGCTTTGGTGGGTGGATTGATCAGTGCATAACGGCAATCTATATAACGTCATTCCAGCGTGTTTTTGGCTGGAATCCAGTGGCGTTATTAGTGTACCGAGAGGTCTATAAATTTCAGGCTTGAGGGAGTTTATGGATTAGATTTTTAAAATCCGCATTCGTAATTTACGATTGCAGGCCGGTGGTAGACCGGCAGCTACACACCTTTTTGCTTCGCCAAAAAGTTGTGCCAAAAAGGCGACCCAGGCGTCGCTGCCCCTGCGGGGTTCCCTTTGCTGCATGACAAAAAATGGGAAAGTCCGAAAACTCGCTACGCTCAAACATCGGACTTTCTATTTCCATTTTCTGTCATGCAGCAAAGGCATCGACACATGGGAACTGCGAACTTCAAAAGCAACCGCAACACCAGGATCAACCGCAACACCAGCGCGACCTTGATTTATATTTCTTTGATACTGGTGAAGAGTCTATATAAAATGAATTTGTTCGCAGTATCCAAAGCCCGCAAAAATAAATGCCGCGCAAGGCGGCATTGAAAGTGGGGGACTTGTTACGTTAAAGCGTGAACGGTTGGGACGAGCCGCCTTTATTTTATTGTGTGCTGCGTGTCAGTTTTCTGTTTATCCTTCTTTTTGATGAAAGGGGGCAAACCAGCATACCGCAAATGAGGGGATGGTGGCCAGCATGACGAAGATGAAATAATTTGTATACCCCAGCAATTGCTGCAGGTGGCCACTGATGACGCCGGTAACCATCATGCACAGACCCATAAGACCGGTTCCAAAGGCGTAGTGTGTTGTCGTGTATTTGCCGGGCGCGAGTTGCTGCATCAGGTAAATCATGAAGCCGACTGAGCCGAAGCCAAAGAAGAATTTTTCGATAGCAACACCAGCGGTGATCAGCCACAGGCTTTCAGGCTGGAAGATGCTCATCACCAAAAAGCTGGCATTCGGGATGTTCACTGCACAGCAGAGTATGAACAAGGTGGGCTGCAAACCACGCTTGGCGACAAACCAGCCACCGAGCAAGGAACCAAGCAGGACTGCGATCAGGCCGTATGTACCATAGGTCAGACCCAGCATTTCATTGGATAGACCCAGGCCACCTTTGCTGATGGGATCGACCATGAAGAAGGGGCCGATTTTTTCAAGGAAACCTATGCTGAGACGGAACAGAAAGGCAAAAGCGATCATCAGCCAGACATCAGGTTTCTGGAAGAAAGTAGTAAAAGAATCGCGCAAGATGAATAAGGCATCATTCACATTCGCAGGAGTGTTTTCCGCTTTCGCGCCATCAGGCATGGTGCGTAAATGCCAGGCCGTCATGAGGGCGATGATACCTGCCACGATCAGGAAAATCACGCGCCAGGCATCCATCCAGTCGGCACCGAACACCTTGGGGTCATGATGAAAGACGTCGGTATGCAATTTGCCACTCAAATAGACCAGGCCACCAGCCGCAACAATGGGACCTATATTCCAGCTAAGACTCTGGATGCCACAATACAGCGACTGTGTCTTGCTATCGAGCGAGGTGACATACACGCCATCAGCAGCGATATCCATCGTTGCACCAAGGAATGAAATAACGCAGAACAGACTCATCAGTATCAGCATGTAGTTCGGCAAGGACATGACCAGGGCGACACCGACAAAACCGACGGCAATGATCAACTGCGTGCAAATGACAAAGAATTTCTTGGTCTTGTACATTTCCACAAAAGAAGCGAACAAGGGTTTGATGGTGTAAGCGAGGATAAGGTAACTCGCATATTCAGCGGCCTTGCCGTTATCCATGCCCATGTTCTTGAACATGATGGCGCTGACGTTGGTCAGCATCATATAAGCCAATGCCATCGTAAAGTAAGTCGTCGGCACCCAGAACAGAGGGGATTTCCTGGCCGGGTTTGCTGATGGGTTGGCGATTTCTGTTTCGGTAATCATGGGCTGCACGCTTCTTTTCAAGTGGGCGGCACGCCTGCATGTCTTCATTATTGCATCGCCCCAATTGTTGCGTTGCATAGCTTATGACGCTTATTTGCAGGTCTGCTTATTCCAGCTCATCTTTGTAGATATGCTGACCAAGTTTTTCTCGCAAAAGAGCTGCGCAGGCTGTCTCGTTAATTGGTTTATTTGAGTTTTAATTCGAATCAGTACTCATTGTTATGAAAACCTTTTCAAGCGCAGAATAGCATGAAAATAAAAAAGCGGAACACTTCATTAACAAAAAAATTTATGGGCATGTGGAGGATTTACGCAATGCTAGAGCATTTGAAGCCGGGAAAACAGCCGTGCTTGCTGGGAGAATTCTCCAGGAGTAAAGCTTTAGATGTTGAGTCGAAATCATGTTGAAAACGAGGCAAAGTCAGGGCCTGGCTTGAACTAGATGATGCAATTGAATGAAACTCATTTCAGAATGAACTGTGAAGCAATATTGAAAATAACATTTGTGAGAAGCTTTGATTTTTCACGAAAGTCCAGAATCTCCCATTGCAAAAAGAAGTAAATTGAAAGTCGAAGACGTTGACAGCTTAAATGTGCGGTGATAAATTCCGGGATGTGAAAACGTTTTCAAAAATAGGGTAAAAAAACGCTTGATGTGATTTTTCCAGTGATCAGGCCCAAATTTGGATTTGGCGACTGACAAATGACCTGGTAGCGAATTTTCGCCCAAGATTGAAAACGATTTCATTGTGCACGCGTATTTCATTGAATATGCTCAGCTGAGCGTTGTACTGGATGTCGTAAAAGGAGTGATAGCCAGCCTTTGACAATGAAGCGTCGCGATATATAAGAAACATGAATGTTTACAGCGAACCTATCCACACTAGACCATGACAAATCCATCAGCGATGCCCGTGTTTCCACCTGCCTTTACCTGGGGCGTTGCCACCAGTGCTTATCAGATAGAAGGGGCGGCAGATGTCGATGGCCGCGGGCCATCGATCTGGGATACCTTTACCCATACCCCTGGCACCATCATTGATGGCAGCACTGGTGACGTTGCTTGCGATCATTACCATCGCTATGCAGAGGACGTGGGCATTATTGCTGGTCTGGGACTGAAGGCATACCGTTTTTCAGTATCCTGGTCACGTGTGCAGCCTCTGGGTTATGGTGACTGGAATGAGCAAGGCTTTGAGTTTTATTCCAGTTTGCTGGATAAACTAGAGGAGCACGGCATAGCTGCCCATCTGACTTTATACCACTGGGATTTGCCTCAGGGCTTGCAGGATCTGGGTGGCTGGTTGAATCGCGAGACCTGTTTGCGCTTTGCCGAATATGCAGCAGAAGTAGCGCGTCGCTTTGGTTATCGCCTGGCCAGTATCGCCACCCATAATGAACCATGGTGCACCGCCAATCTTGGTTATGGTAATGCCCAGTTTGCGCCGGGTGTGGCTGACACTGCTCTGGCGATACAGGTGTCGCATCATCTTCTGCTCTCGCACGGTATGGCCCTGCAAGCCATGCGAGCGATCAATTGCCCGGCTAAACTGGGCATAGTTCTGAATCAATGGCCCGCCATGCCAGCGACTGAGTCGCAGGCAGATATAGCCCAGGCCGAGTGGGAATATGCGCGTTCAGTGCAATGGTTCATGGACCCACTATTTATAGGCACTTATCCGCAAAAAGCGCTGGACCGCATGGATCTGAGCAAATTTCATGTGCATGCAGAAGATATGGATGTGATTCGCCAGCCTCTGGATTTTCTCGGTGTGAATTACTATTTCCGTGCTTTCGTCAGTACCGATAATCCACCCAGGCAGCCAGAAGCTTTGTTGGGTTTTAGCGATATGGGATGGGAAATTTATCCTGCAGGCATGACTGATTTGTTATTGAAGCTGCACGCCGAATATCCCTCATTACCACCAATTTACATTACTGAAAATGGGATGGCTGTTGCCGACATTCTGGAAGATGGCAAAGTCCATGATGAGCATCGTATCCAGTATTTGCAACTGCACTTGCAAGCGATGCATGATGCAATAGCCGGGGGCGTCGATGTGCAAGGCTATTTTTACTGGAGCCTGCTGGATAATTTTGAATGGAACTCAGGCTATGCCAAACGCTTTGGCCTGGTTTATCTGGATTATGCGACGCAACAACGTACCTTGAAAGACAGCGCTCACTGGTACAGGGATTTTGTCAGGGCGCAGTTACTCAGAGAGTGACTATCAAAGCCGTCATACCAAAGTCTGGGCCTGTAAAGAGAGCATAGCCAAAATTGCATAATCCTGCTAACTTTTAGCCTTTGAACAGAAATGGCTGAATGAGCATGGATGAAGAGTTTGACGAGCTGACTTGTGCGCAGCATGGCAAGGTATATACAACTTATGTATGTGAGCATTTGATCTCAGATCCTGTACAGAAATGGCATTCGGATTATCCAGATGCTGAGAATCACTGGCCCGATGCCTGGTGTGAGGCTTGCAACGCACATTATCAGGCCGAGGGGGAATGGAATGAGCACAATGAAGACCTGGTGCCTATCAACTTGCTCTGCCATGTCTGTTATGAAGAGTTGCGTTCAGCCAGCCTTGCACGCTTAACAGGTGCCGACTACGATGCCTGGGATAATTTTGTTGATGCCTGCTTTAAGGAATTGCAAGATAAGTCAGGGTTGCTGAATCAGGAATTCTCCCTGGGTTCTCATCAACGCTATGACTGGGACCAGGAAACGGGTGAGCTGGTATTTTCCAATGATGGCGTACCAGCTGTGATTGCCAAGATAGATTTCATCGGTTCCTATTCATCGAAGACAAATACCTGGCTTTGGAGCTGGGCCAATTTTCATTTACTGGAAGGTATGCGAGTACGTGTAGCTGCGGTACGTGATTATGGGGAGTCGCACGACTATCCCTGGCTGACTACATCGAAATGGGAGGCAGAAGAAGGTGATGCCTGGGATATGGCTGCAGTTGCTGCTCATGTGCTACAGGCCAAAGGTGTTTATCGCAGCCCACGCGAGGGTGGTGCCGGCTTTTTACTGATACGCGAAATTTCAAGAGCTTAGGAACTGGCTTGCTTTTCGCTGAGGCGCATTGCTGGCTGCGCCTCAGCGAATTGCATTCTATTTGTAGATGCCACAACCTATCAAGACATCGCCTACACGTTCAATATAGGTCGATTTGGGTTCCATCATCTTGGTGCCAGGGTTAGGCCATTTATAGTCTACCCAGCCGTTCCCGGCCTTGCTGTTGGCAACATCCAGGAAACTTTTCACAATGGGTATGCCATCGGCGTCTTTTAATTCAAGTAAATTTTTACCTATCATCTTGGTATTCGCACCATGGGCGCGGTTAATGCCGTCGCCATTGGTGTTGTAGACAAACACGTATAAATCTTTGACGACAAATTGGCCGGTGGGATTATTAAATTCTGCATAGGCTTTGTCCTTGCCATTTTCTTTCAAGTAGGCGGCGGCTCTTTTCACCAATGCAATCGCTTCATCGGCGCTGCCTTTGTCTGCGGCGAAAGAGACTTGACTCAGGGCCAACATGGAAACTCCGGCAACTGCAAGCATGGATTTGATAAATATTCTTCGCATCTCGATCTCCTGTTATTAAAAAGTACATGGCAAGGGAAGTCTTTTGGTGCTTGACCAGAATTCATTCTAATGTTGAATTTACATAATGCAATGTTTGTAATTTGCATATATGTTAAACAATGCTAAAACGCTGTTTTCAAACTGACAAACAAAAAAGCCCGGACCATTCGCATGGTCAGGGCTCGTTACAGATTTATGTGATGCGGTCAGATTCTAGAAATCAACCCCAACATTGACGCCAAAAGTACGTGGTGGCAAATACTGGGCTTGCCAGGGACCATTGGCATTCATGGCGCTGGTTTTGACTTTGTTATCACCAACATTGCGGACAAAGAAGTCTGCATACCAGGCAGTTTTTCCGGCAGATTGATAGCGCATACCAAGATCTGCGCGGGCATAGGCTTCCTGCTTGTCCCCATCTCCGTAATTGAAGACACTTAACCATGTGTCTGTCTCATAATGCAGGCTGATACGCGGAGTCAAGCTGCCTTGATTCAGATGGAAGGTATGCTGATACAAGACCTGAGCCGAGAACTTGGGTGTATGAGGCATGGTATTGCCGGATACATCCAGGCAATTGCTGATACCAGGGACTTTGCAAGCTGGGAGTGCATAGTCGTTCGAGCCGCCGATCAGGTTGCCCAGCGTTGCCTTGGCGATGGAAACTGTCAGTTGCAGTTTGTCATCCTTGCTGAGTTTTGCTGCCAGTTCGGATTCAAAACCATAAATCGTTGCGCCATCTGCATTCGAGGTTTGCAGGCCACGGGTGCCGTCTGGCGCAGTGACTGGTGCGCTGAACTGGAAGTCCTTGAACTTGCCGTAGTACAGGGCGTTATTCCACCTGACAGCGCCGCCCATCAAAGTGCTCTTGGAACCGAGCTCAAAGTTGGTCAGGGTTTCTGGGCCGTAGGTTTTACCGCCATCTTGCAAGCCGCCAGATTTGTAGCCAGTGGAGATGCTCCCGTAGACCATATTGTCTTTGTCGATGTCATGCGAGATGCGTAACAAGCCTGTCACCTTGTTGCCACTATAGCTGCCATCATTGAAAGAATACGGCGCGAAGTTGGAATTGGCAGAGGCTGGATTGACGTTCGGTGTAATAGCCGCCTGGCTCAGCTCAGGCTTGCCAGAGAATCCGTAGCCGCGACCATCGACATTCGTGCGTTTGTCCTGGGTGTAACGCAGGCCGCCAGTGATATGCGTATCATTGCTGACATTCCAGGTTGCCTGACCAAACGCTGCTGCTGTTTCCACTGTTTCTTTAGGCTGGATGAAAGAACCTTGCCAGCCTACCGTGCCCTGGTATGTACCGTTCAGAATAGGGATGTCGAAACGGATATCATTGGTTTCAGAACCATAGTACAACCCGAGTTGCCAATCCACGTCACGCGTGCTTGTGGATTGCAGTTCTACTTCATGACTGAAGTTTTTATAGTTGGAAGAAACAGTATTATTTGCCTGCATGCTGCCACCAGAGGTAAAGCTGGTAGGTACATTGGCACCACCATCCTGGTCAAAGCGGGAAGAGCCACTGAACTTGGAATAGCCACCGATGTAAGTCAGTTGCATGTTCTTGTCGATGGCATATTCTATGCGGCCACGGATGGCATCGCTATTGCGCTCAGTGAAGGGTGCTGTGTCTATCAAGGCTGACCAGTGGCTTTGTCCAGCGCGAGGTGCTTGCAGCAGGTTCATTGATGGCGTGCCTCGGTCTATGAATTTCTCATAAGACAGATCGATCTTGGTGGCGGCGTTTGGTTTCCATAACATGCTGATACGGGCAGCGGTCTGGTCTTGCGCACCATATTTGGGGCCGTCCTGCACAAATAGGGCATAGTTGATAGGCTGGAAGGGGACTACTGTGCCGCCGTTCTTGAGGTAAGTGGCAAACGCAGCTTTCTGGCTATCGATGGACAGCATGCTCGGCGCCTGATAATCGACATAGCCATCATGTTTCTCATGCGCATAGGCAAAGCGTAGCGCCATTTCATTGCTGACCGGGATGTTGAATGCGCCACGGGTACCAAAGCGCTTGTAGCTGCCCAGGCCACCTTCTACCGAGCCAGAACTATCACCGATTTTTGGCTTGGCGGTTTGCATGTTGACTGCACCAACTGTGGCATTACGCCCCCACAAAGTACCTTGTGGCCCGCGCAATACTTCTATGCCCTCCAGATCAAACAGCAGAGATGTTGCGCCTTCAGGGCGGGGTGCGTAGATGCCGTCGATGAACAGCGCAACCTCGGGATCGGCATACTCAGTTTTCGCGCTGTCGTTACCGATACCACGCATGGTCATGGTGATGACGCCGTGATCACCCTGGCCGGTAGCCTGGAATCCAGGCACCAGATTGACCACGTCCTGTATGTTTTGTACATGGGCGTCTTCCAGTGCTGCGGCATTGATAGAGGTGATTGCTATCGGGGTTTTTTGCAATGAAGTGGCTCGCTTCGTGCCGGTGACGATAACTTCAGAAATGGTCGTGCTTTCGCTATTTGCCTTGGTTTGGCTGGCGGTGCTTGGTGCTGGAGTTGGCGCTTGTGTTTGTGCGTGGGCAGCACCCATGCTGGTGATCAGGGTAATGATCGCCAGTTGTATGGGGGTGATCGCGACTTTACCAGTCGCAAGATTGCGGATTTTCATATGTCTCCTGTTACAGGTTGGATTGGTTTTTTTGCTCTGATTAAACCATGACGTTTTTATGAAAACGTTTTCTTATATGTGTTTCATTGATTTTTCTTGAAACCGATTTCATAATACATAAATTCTGATTTCCATGTCAAACATAAAATGATAACGTTTTCAGAATGTTGTAATATAAATGAAACTACAACAAAAAAGTGTCAAAGCGGTGACGCCCAGATTTGCCGGCAGCTTGAAATTTTTGCTGACAAATCAAGTCGCTTCGGTAGGGAGTGTAGGGATGAATTTTGCGCTATCAGACCAGTGAGGATGCGGCAGGTAGTCATTCCCAGGACACATCCTGAATGCCACACTATGTATGCCTTGACTGTAGTGAAACCAGAGGAGCTTGCTCAAATGAAAGCTGTAAAAAGTGTTTTGATCGTAGGTGGGGGAACAGCTGGCTGGCTCACGGCATGTTTCATGGCCAGGCATTTGTCATCCTCCAAATCGGGGGAGGGCATACAGATACGCCTGGTAGAGTCAAAAGACATAGGCATTATCGGAGTTGGTGAGGGCAGTTTTCCCTCCATACGCGGTACTCTGGCAGCGATAGGCATAGATGAGGCGCGTTTCATCAAAGAATGCCATGCTACGTTCAAGCAGGGAATACGCTTTGATCACTGGGTTCGGCCAGCAGGTAGTTCAGGAACGGATCATTACTTTCATCCCTTCAGTCATCCCAGTCAGCGTGGGCCAGAGTTATTGCCCTACTGGCTGAAGGGGCTGGCTGCGCGCAATGGTCAGCAGCCAGCCTTTGCAGAGGCTGTGACCATGCAAAAATGCATAGCAGATGCTTCGCGTGGCCCCAAAAGATTTGCCGATAAGGACTTTTTGGGACCAATGAATTATGCCTATCATTTTGACGCTGGTCGCCTGGCAGCATTGTTGTCAGAGCATGGGCAATCACTTGGTGTACAGCGGATACTGGGAACGGTAGAGCATGTAGAAATAGACGGACAAGGTGCGATTTCCGCTGTGCATACACAAGATGGCCAAGTGCTGGCAGCAGACTTATTCATAGACTGCACTGGTTTTAGTGCACAACTGATAGGCAAAACGCTGGGATCTACATTCAAATCCTTGAATGATGTTCTGTTTGTTGACCGCGCCCTGGCCTTGCAAGTGCCTTATGCAAAGCCTGATACACCAATCCCTTCTTATACCATTTCCAGTGCGCAGGAAGCGGGCTGGATCTGGAACATCGGCTTGCAGCAAAGACGGGGGATAGGTTATGTGTTTTCCAGTCGTCATACGGACGAAAAGAGGGCGGAACAAGTCTTGCGTCAATACATAGGTCCGGCTGCTGACGGAATGACTCCCAGGTTGTTGAAGCTCAACGTAGGTTACCGTGAAACTCAATGGGTCAAAAACTGTGTGGCCATAGGGCTATCAGGTGGTTTCATTGAGCCGCTGGAATCATCCGGCATAGGCCTGATAGAAACAGCGGCGTATTTGCTGACCTACCTGTTTCCTTTTAACGGTGAGTTTGATGCGGTGGCAACCCAATTCAATCAACATATGAAAGCGCGGTATGAGCGCATTGTTGATTTTGTCAAAATGCACTTCAGCCTGAGCCAAAGAACTGATTCCGCATTCTGGCGTGACAACAGGGATGCAGCCTCTATACCTGAGAGCCTGCAAGAAAAGCTGAGGATGTGGAGCTGCCGCCCGCCACATCGCATGGACTTTATTGCCGACCTAGAAATGTATCCGCCATCAAGCTGGCAATTCGTTTTGTATGGAATGGAGTTTCAGACCGATATGGCGAACAATAAATTTCTGTATTCGCAAGAGCGGGAGGCTGTTCAGGAATTTCAGATGATTGCCCAGATGGCCCAGCGCGCGCTGGCTGATTTGCCTGACCATAGAAAACTGGTGGAACACCTGTGCAAGGCGGCGTCTCCAATACCCTCTGCGCTGGCAAGACGGGCTTGATCGCCATTCCATACTATGACTCTCTGGCAGACAGTGGAAAACCAAAGCGCACATACAAAAATCCATGATATGCTCATTGTGAAAAGCTTTTCACTAAATTGTGAATACTGAGTATTAATAATTACCCAGCTTGGGAAGGCATTGTGTGGTTGACAGAACGAAAAGAAAAAACGAGCCAGTCACTTTATTAGATGTTGCGCGTGAAGCAGGGGTGTCACCCAGCACGGTATCGCGCATACTGAATGGCACGGCCAAGGTCTCGGATGACAAACGCAAGGCAGTGGAAACCGCCATTGCAGAAATGAAGTTTGAGCCTAATCAGTTGGCGCAAGGCCTGAAAAGTGGCCGCTCCATGACGATAGGCATCGTGGTGCAGGATATCGCCAGCCCCTTCTTTGATGAAACCCTGCATGGCGTGGACGATGGCCTGAAAGGGACCGGTTATGCTTCGGTCATCGTCAGTGGGCACTGGAATGCTGAAGAAGAGGCGGCGCGCATCAAGCTGTTGCTGGCGCGCAAAGTGGATGGCATTATCCTCTTGTCGGGTCGTATCGCTGACAAGAAAGTGCTGGAATTTGCTCTTGATAAACCTATAGTCGCTACAGGCCGCAGCTTGCATAGCAAGACGGCAGTTGGCTTTAAACTTGATAATGTCCACGGTGCTTACCTGGCAACCCGGCATTTGATAGAACTGGGTCACAGGCGCATCGCCTTTGTCACCGGGCCAGCAAATAATGCTGATGCTGCTGAACGGCAAGAGGGTTATCAAAAAGCATTGCACGAAGCCAATATCCCATTTGAGAAAAGCTTGGTAGCTGAAGGAAATTTCCATGAAGCCAGTGGCTTGCTGGCAATTAACCGCTTGCTGGAAACCCAGCAACAATTCAGCGCGGTGTTTGCCGCCAACGATCTTTCTGCCTATGGGGTCAGGCTGGGCCTGTACCGCAAGGGTATACGCGTGCCCGAAGATATCTCCCTGATAGGTTTCGATGACTTGCCCAGCTCTTTATATACAACGCCACCCCTTACTACTATCCACCAGCCCCTGTATGACATGGGTCTGCTTGCGACCAAGACCTTGCTGGGCCTGATAGCGGGTAACGAAGTCGATACGACTTTGCCTGGTCTGGAACTGATTGCCAGGGAAACTACCAGACGGATGCGTTAAGGAAGTTGTGCTGGGCATGTCTTTGCGCCTGTAACACATGTAAAAGATATGCCTGCATGTCTGCTCATCTGTAAATAATGTACAGCCATGCAGGCACAATTAGACCGCCATCAAAGCAATCAAAAATCAACCATGAATCCCGCACCTATTGATTTTTGCGAATGATTATAGTCAATCAGGCTCTGGCCATATCCCGAGAATATTTGGAAATAAGCCTTTAAATTGGTAGTAATAGGCATCGCGAGGCTGGCCTGCAATGCACCATGGCCGGTATTGAAATTGCGGCGTGCAGTCAGGGAAAATTCGCGGCCGCCTTTTTCGCGATATGTGGCATGTATGTCGCCATGCCCCATGTAATCAATGATATCGATATTGTCGTTATCTGACCTGGCGTTATCTAGACGACGCCAGACTCTTGTGCCGAATGAAAAATTGCCGTGTTCAACACCCAGCTCAGCATAGATGCGGTTCCAGCTGCGTGATAAGGTCGAGGTCTGACCATTAGACTGATGTACCAGGCCAAAATTAAGGTATCGGATATTGAGATCACCTATGCCTTTATTGATCGGGATCATTGCCATGACTTCTGGCTGGTAATTGGTCTCGCGGAAAGGGCTGGATGCACTGCGGTTATATGCCTGCCAAAAACTTTGCTGGGTGTAGGCCACCCACACATCAACAGGCGAGCTACCCACTTCTTCAGCCAGTTTCATTTTCATGCTCAGTTGATAAGTCAATTCCACATGCTTGGATTTGACGCCGGCAGGCGTGAATTTCTTGAACGGCTCGTCGTTCGAAGCATTGCTATAATTTGCCAACAGCAGATAATTATCATGATGAGGCCGAAACACGAATTTGCCGCGCTTGGATGCTGCATCGAGTTCCCAGCGTTGCACCATGCGCGACATTTCGGGTGCGGTTTCTGTCGGCTGTTCAGGCGCCACGGTCTCTTGGAGAGCTTCTGCCTTGGCAATTGGCTTTTCAGCCTCCACTGGGGTAGGGGCCTTGGCTAAAGCATCAAAGCAACTGAGACGGACACTTGCATCGCCCAGCACGGAACAACGCAGCATCTGTTGTTCTATGTCGCTAGCCTGGGCCTGGCCAAATAACGCAGGCGAAAGTATGAAAAGAGGTAATATTATTTTTTTGAGGTGGGCGGGCATAAGTACTTTAACTGTCAAGATGCGGGTCGGTAGCGCATCGCGTGGTTAAGCTAACCAGTCGATGTGTTTGGTTTTTTTGTTGGCAAGGATAAGCGGGCTTCATTAAGTCGTATGTTCGGTAGCGAACATAAGGCATCTCTGATTAAGTTCAATTTCTTAAAATTAGTTCTCTGAAAATCAATAACGTGCGAATAGCGAACCGGACTTAATAAGAGGTTCCTTAATCAGGGATTCCCTAAATTCAAAACAAAATTTTTCATTAGCGGGCAGTTTGGTTATAATCCGGTCTATGCGAATTTTCCACAGACTCCGGCAACTGACCATATGGCTGGCATGCTTTGCCATGCTGTTCAATGGCATTGCTCCGTCTATGGCAAATGCCATGACTCCGTCAAAGGTCAAAGCAGGTTTTATCGAAATTTGCAGTGCCGAAGGTAATAAACTATTCGAAATTGCGACGGGCAAGTTCATCAAGGCGGATCCTGACTCTGAGAATCAGAAATCCAAAAGTGCAAAAGTACATTGTGCAAATTGCCTGCCGCAAGCTGATCATCACTTCCTGCCTCCATCGAGCCCCCAGGATGTCGCCAGCACGAAATTGAGCGAAGCATTCCCTTCACTCTTCTACCAATCCCCGCAAACACTTTTCTCCTGGGCGAGTGCGCAGCCGCGCGCGCCACCTGCACTTTCCTGATCTTCGCTTGGCTCTCCAGTCACGCTGCGCTGTGGTGCAGGTGAGCTCTATGGCGTTCGGGAAAAAATCACAAAACCAGTTTGCCACTCACCGTTGCATTCAATTGCAAGGCGATTTGCCGCTTGCTTTTCGCCTCGGTGAAATACAAAGGCGGTAAGCAAATTGTATTTTGCATTGCCAGTGTGTCGCATTGCGGCGCTTGACCTCGATTAAATCTTAGTACGCTTCATTCAAACCATCATTCCATTCTGAGTGAGGAAAAAATGCAAGTAGAAAAAAGCAAGTTGGTTACAACTTTTGCAATTGTTCGTAGTTTCAACGTGGCAGCGATTTGCGCGCTGGCAATCTGGAACGCCTACGCCTTTTATTTGAACCAGGCTATGCAACAAACTCCAGGCTTGCGGCCGGTCGAGTTGCAACTTGTATCGGTGGCTGCGACTGACACGAGCCAAAGTTATCAACCAGAACAGAAATAGCAAGGCCGTATCTACCTCACTCCAGATGTCTTGAGAATGTCTCATGCAATTTGACCAAGAAAACAAGTACGCCTACGGCGTGAAAAGAAAATGAAGAAAATCAATCAACAGTCCCCATTGCGGCTCGCTTTTTTGCTAGCAATGACAATGCAAGTGATCAGCTTCTCAAACCCTGCTTTAGCCTCATGCGGCGCCAGTTTTTGCCTGGTCAATACCGACTGGGCAGTTCAGGGAGCATGGCTGGATCACGGTAATCGCTTTGATTTGCGCTATGAGCAAGTCAGGCAGGATCATTTGATGAGTGGCTCACGAAAACTTGCTGCCAACGAAGTCGATCAAAGAAACCGCGAAATAGAAACCATTAGTCGCCGCTGGCTACTCAATGTAGATCATGGCATCAATGAAAATTGGGGGATTTCAGCTTCCGTTCCGTTTATTGATCGCCGTCATTTGCACACAGAATCAGGTGCGCCAGTTACCTGGAATTTTCGCCAGATTGGTGACGCCAAAATATCCGCCCGCTACCAGACAGCCTTGCAAGACGCTGCTACTGGCGGGGCGTCTGTCTTCGGATCGAATATTGGCTTGAAACTGGCCACAGGAAAAACTGATATTGCAAATAATACCGGCACCAAAGCGGAGCGCAGTTTACAACCAGGGTCAGGAACGACAGATCTTGTCGCGAGTGCCTATTACCGCCGTGTGCTGCCTGATTTGACCAGCAGTTGGTTCATCCAGGCGAATGTGGAAGCGCCACTGAGTGAAAAAGATGGCTACAAGCCAGGCAAGAAATTTGGTGTTGATGTGGGTGTACGCACAGAATGGAATAGCAATTTTTCACCTATGCTGCAACTCAATTTCCAGAGCCGGGAGCGAGACTCCGGGCTCAATGCCGAACCCGAAAATTCGGGTGGTGACAGCCTTTCCATCAGCCCTGGCCTGGGCTACAAATTGGCCGGACAGGTTAACGTTTATGGATTTTTGCAAATTCCTCTGCGTCAACGAGTAAATGGTGAACAACTCAGCCCCAAGTGGGCTGCAACCATTGGCATTCAATCTAAATTCTAAGGACTACATATGAAAACTATACAGCAGACAGCTATTCCCTTTTCCATCATCGCCTCCGCACTGGTACTCACAGCTTGTGGCGGTTCTGGAAGTTCCAATACAGCGAGCGCGCCTGTTTATCCGGCAACCATGCCGGTGAGTATCAGTTTCGAATTGCTTGCTAACGGGACTGCTGTTAAATGTGGCACACCCATCAGCGGTATGGGTAGCAAAGCTACCACGGCGGATTTGAAGGATGCCCGTTTCTACGTCTCCAACGTCAATCTGATCGACACCAATGACAAACTGGTTCCGGTGAATTTGTCAGCTAACGACTGGCAAAATGATCAAGTCAGTTTGATCAGCTTTATAGACGGCACAGGTGCTGCCTGCGGTGGTACTGCACTACCCACAAATACCACATTGACTGGTACTGTGCCTGGCGCTGCATACAAAGGCATCTCTTATGAAATTGGCGTACCAGAAGCGCTCAATCACACTGACTATGCCACTGCCGCAAAACCCATGAATGTTGCGGCCATGGCCTGGAGCTGGACTTCTGGTCGCAAGTTTCTGAAGTTGGAATTGAATCCGCAAGGTGGTGTCAACGTAGTCCGTACCAACACGACGACCAATCCGCCAACCACCACGACCAGCAATGCCGCGACCTGGAATGTTCATCTCGGTTCTGGCGGCTGTACAACTAATGCAACGACAGGCGCCTATAGCTGCACAAATGCCAATCGCATGCAGGTCAAGCTTGCTAATTTTAATTACAGTACGCAAAAAATATCGTTGGATTTGAATGCCTTGTTTGCAGGGAGTGACCTGACTAGCGATACAGCAGGCGCTGCGGGCTGCATGTCTGGTACGACTGACACTGAATGCAAGGCCATATTTGAGGGGCTCAAGATTGACCTTCCATCTGGCAAACCAGCAACGGCTGGCGTACAGTCGATCTTTGTTGCTCGCAATAAGTGATGTACTTGCTTAGCCGATATGGTGCCACTTGCGCAACAATCTTTGCCGCCAGCTTGCTGGTGGCGGCTTGTGGTGCTGGTGGTAGCGGCGGAGGCGGCCCCTCCGCAACACATAATCATGGTACAGCCACGACACCTGCCCTGAACGGTTTTCCTGCGCCCGTCGTATCTGCCAGTAACTCATCGACCGAAGAAAAGATTGCATTGGGAAGGCATTTGTTTTATGAGCCACGTCTTTCTGGCAACGGTACGCAGTCTTGTGCAACCTGTCATCATCAAGACAAGGCATTTACTGACGGGCGTGCACTGGCCATAGGATCAACGGGTGAAACGCATCCAAGAAATGCGCAGGGTTTAGCCAACGTCGTGTATCACGCCACACTCACCTGGGCTAACCCGGCACTGACAGAACTGGAAAGGCAAATGGAAGTGCCGATGTTTGGCGAGAACCCTGTCGAAATGGGGATCAATGACAAAAACCGGGCAGAGGTGCTGAATCGCTTCAAGCAGGATGCAACTTATGCCAATTTGTTCAAGGCCGCATTTCCAAAAGATAGCGACCCTGTCAGCTATGCCAATATTATTGCAGCCATCTCCACTTTTGAGCGGACTTTGATTTCCAGTGATTCGAAATATGACCAATTCCTGCGTAAGGAAGCGAGTCTGAACGAATCTGAGCTGCGCGGCATGAATCTTTTCATGGGTGAGAAAGCCGAATGTTTTCATTGTCATGGCAGTTTCAATTTCAATGATCAAACCCGTTTTCAAGGGCTGGCCCAGGTCGATACGCCTTTCCACAATACTGGTTTATACAACATCGACGGTAAAGGTGGCTTCCCGTTCCCTAACCGTGGCTTGTTTGAATTTACTTCAAGGCCAGCAGACATGGGCGCTTTCCGCGCGCCAAGCTTGCGTAATGTTGCTGTGACTGGCCCTTACATGCATGACGGTTCCATCATGAGCTTAAAGGAAGTGCTGGACTTCTACGCCGCAGGTGGCCGCCAGATTACCAGTGGTATCTACGCCGGGGACGGCAGAACGAACCCCTATAAAAGCGACTTGATCACGCGCATTAGTCTGACAGAACAGGAAAAAATTGATCTGATCAATTTTCTGGGGACTTTGACGGATGAGAAGTTCCTGAAAAATCCCAAGTTTTCTAATCCACATTAATCAAGTATGGACTCGCTATGAACACTACATCATGCCGGAAGAAAATTGTCGCTTGCGCACTGACGCTATTTGTTTTGACGTCTGGCCAGGTCAGGGCCGCTGTAGAGAGCGGGGCTGAACAAAAAGCTATCCAGATGCTGATTTCCCATCAGTTCGACCAGCCTGGCAACAAGGTCGACACTGCACCAATCGCCGTTGTCAACGATGTCGCCATTGCCGACTGGATACAGGCAGACAGAGGTGGACGTGCCTTGCTACGCCGCTTCAAAGGAAAGTGGGAAATCATTGTGTGCGGTGGCGATGGTCTCAAAGATATCAATGCGCTTAAAGATGCTGGCATACCAGAGAGCACAGCAAAGGCACTGGTCAGTCAATTGAACAAAGCTGAGCAAGGCGTCAGTCCGGACAAGATCAAGAAGTTTGGCTTGTTTGGCAGCAATGTCAACCTGCAAAGTAGCTCCCACAGTGGTAAGCATTAATAAACAAGTGATGAATTTTGGCGCTTACCGACTTTTTTTACTATCTACCAGATCAACATGATGAAATTCAAACACCACACACTGGCAACTGCCATCCTGATAGCATTTAGCGGCAACGCGCAGTCCCAAATTGCCAACGTCCCAGCCGTAGTGATTACTGCCAGACCAGTGATAGAAGAAGTGAGGCTTGATGCCTATTCGAGTACCGCAGCTTTCGTCACCGAAGAACAATTACGCGATCAGAATGCAGTTGATCTTGCGTCGGCATTACGACGTACGCCCGGCGTACAAATTTCCCGATACAACCCGGTTGGTGCCTTTGGTGGCGATCAGGGCGGTGCGGTATTTATACGGGGCATGGGCGTCAGTCGTCCTGGTAGTGAAATCAAGACCTACATAGACGGCATTCCCTTTTATATGGGTGTGTGGAATCATCCTTTGCTGGACTTGCTACCTGTGAACGGCATGCAATCCATCAGCGTTTACAAGAGCCCTCAACCACAAGTCAACGGCAACAACTTTGCATCAGTCAACTTGCAAACCAAACGCGCCACCGACAATGGTATTCATGGCAATGCACGTTTGTCGGTCGGTTCATTTGGCACTGTCATAGAACAGGCAGATTTGACCGGGCGTCAGGGTAGTCTTGAATATAGCCTGGCACAAGGCTACGCCAAATCGAATGGTCACAGGAACAATGCCGATGGAGAGCTCAAGAACTTGATGGGGTGGGTTAATGTTCAAATTGACCAGAACTGGACAGCCAATGCCAGTTTCATTTTAGTGGACAACAAAGCCCGTGATCCGGGCGACAACCGCAGTGCACTTCCAGTCAAGGCACCAGAATACAATACCAAAGCCAGTATGATCACAGCAGGCGTGACGCATCAGCACGGTGACTGGCGCGGTGAGTTCCGTGTATATCGTGATAGTGGCGAAGGTAACTGGTTATCGCAGGCGGGTTTGGACGGTGACACGCTGACCAATTTTTTCATGAGTGGCTTGCGTTGGAAAGAACAGTTTTCGGCATGGACTGGCGGCACGGTAATAGCAGGGATTGATCACGACCGTATCGGCGGTGATTTGCAATTTAATCGCCTTGCTCCCGCTCCCAAGGCCAGCTATGTTGCACCCACATTTAAAATTACTTCGCCTTACATAGCCTTTAATCAGGAATTCAAGCTTAGCAACGAATGGAGTTTGCTGCCATCGGCTGGTGTGCGCTATTACCAGCATAGTGAATTTGCTTCCAAATCGTCCCCCCATGCTGGCTTGTCATTGATATCTGACAAAGTCACTTTCTTTGCAAATTTATCACGAGGCATTAATTATCCAGGTCTGGAAACGACGGTTCTCTCATCCTTGATTGCGCCGCTGGGTTTTAGTTGGAAAAAATTGTCAGCAGAAGAATTGGATCATGTTGAGGTCGGTATGAAATTTTCACCTGGCAAAGATACGCAAATCGACATCAGCCTGTTTAGCGACAAAGTCAAAAACCGCTACATCTTTGGCTTCCCGCCGGATGTGCCACCGCCACCGCAATTTATCAATCTAGGTTCCTACACCAATAAGGGAGCGGAAGTCGCCGTGCGTCAAGCGATGTCTTCACAATGGAGCATCTTTGCTGGGCTAAGCTTCATCGATTCCAGCATCGACAATCTGCCTTACACACCAAAACAGGCATTGACTCTTGGCTTGAATGGTCAGCTTGATGCTTTCCGCATCGCTCTTGATGCCCAATATCAATCTGAAGTGTGGGCATTGAACCGGGCGCGTACGGCTGGCGCATTGAATACAGAGAAAGTTAGCGGTTTTAGCGTTGTGAATGCCCGCGTAGCCTACCCACTGCCATTTCTTGGGAAAAAAGGAGAGGTATTTGTTGCGGTCGAAAATCTGTTGAATCGTAGCTATGCCTACCGTCCAGGCTACCCCATGCCTGGAAGAAATGGCCAACTCGGCATTTCCGCCAGTTTTTAGATGAGATACGCGTATTTTGTAGTGCTTACACGAACAAGACAGTTAGTTTACTTTATCAGAAACAGAATGACATCAAAATCTCAATTTTCACTCGTGCTTAAACCGATTGCCACGCTGCTTGCCAGCATGTTTTCAGTAGCAGCTTTCGCGCAAGGGGTCGCCACAGAACAGCATTTGCAAACGGTGTCTATCGATGGCGTGCGTCAACCACTGGCAGCGAATTTACCATCTACTACTGCGAGTCTGACAGCGGCAGAGTTACGTCAGCAGCAAAATATCTTTAACCCTGAAGATGTATTACGCAATATGCCCAATACCACGATACGTAAACGGTATAGCGGTGATCGCAATGCACTCATCGGTGGTCGCAGTTTTGGTACCACCCAGGCACCACGTGGACTGGTGCTGATGGATGGCTACCTGATTTCCAATTTCCTGGGGCGATTTGATGCGCCACGCTGGAATATGATTGCGCCGGAAGAAATTGAACGGGTAGATCTTTTATACGGCCCTTACTCAGCCATTTTTCCCGGCAATTCCATAGGCACGACGGTTATTGTCAGCACCAGAAAGCCAAAACAGTTTGAGGGGGCTGCGCGCCTGGCGGTGCAGTCTGAAAAATTTGATGCCTACGGCTTGAGTGAAACCTATACCAATACCCAGGCATCTGCACAAATTGCGGACAAACTAACGAATGGCCTCTGGTATCGGCTTATGCTCAATCGCCAGGATTCTACCGGTCACCCCATGCAGTATTACACGGTGAATGCGAATAATGCCGGCGTATTCTCGGCACCAACTGGAAGCAAACCTATAATTAATGTGACGGGTGTTGAATATGATGTCGCCCCCACCGGACAAAGGCGAGCGGTATTTGGTGCCAACGCTGGTGCTATCGATCACACCGTGCAAACGACGGGCAAGCTTGCTTTCGGCTATGATTTTTCTCCAAACCTGAGCGCGGAAGGCATGCTGGCCTGGTGGAAGAATGATAGTGACAACCGTAACAATAGCTTCTTGCGCGATGCCAATGGGCAAACCATTTGGTCAGGTCGCGTCAGCAATAACGGCAATGTGTTTGATATACCTGCATCTGCCTTTGCTCCTTTTCATCGCCAGGAAAGCCATGTGCAGGCAGGCTTGACTGTCAAGACACGTAATCGCTCAGGCTGGAATATGTCTATGGTGGCGAGCCAATATCGCATCATTGAAGACCTGCAGCGCACTGCAAATAATCCCGAACCAGTTGCCGCAAATGGTGGTGCGGGATCATCTACCTTGCGTGACGGTACCGGATTCAGAACGCTGGAATTGCAATCTACTTATAGTCCGACACAAGGTGACTGGACAGGTGGTGCGCATTACCTGACTTTTGGCCTGCATGCCAATGACTATCACCTCGCACAAAGCACGCAAACGCTAAGCGCAGACTGGCGCCGTGGTAGTGGCGATGAAAGCCAGTTCGTTGGTGGTGACACACGACTGTTTGCTGTCTATGCTCAAGACGCCTGGCGTTTCGCTCAGGACTGGAAAGCCACAATAGGCACTCGATGGGAATCGTGGAAAGCTTACAATGGTAGTCAGCGATTTATTCCCGGTGCTTCAAAAGCATATCCTGAACGCAGCGTCACTGCCATGTCACCCAAACTGGCAATAACTTGGGAAGCGGCAGATGATATCACTGCACGACTTTCTGCTGGCAGAGGCACACGCTTTGCTACGGTTGCTGAGTTGTTTCAGGGCGCGCAATCCGGTAGCAGTATCGTCTTGAATGATCCGAATTTGCGACCAGAAAAATCCGACGCCATTGAGCTGATGCTGGAAAAGCGCTACCGCAATGCCAGCCTGCGTGTCTCCTTGTTTCAGGACAGCATACGCGATACCATCTGGAGTCAGACCAATACGGCAGTTTTCCCCAGCATCACCAATGTGCAGAATGTAGGGCTGGTGCGGACGCGTGGCATTGAACTGGCTGGCGACATTGATAATCTGCTCGTCGACGGCCTGAACCTGGATGGCAGCCTGGCCTTGAATGATTCCAAGATCATTGAGAACAACAATTTTATTGCTTCGGTAGGTAAGACCTGGGTACGCATACCCCGCATCCGTGGGTCAGTCACACTGAGTTACGCACCAGGCAATAGTTGGAGTGTGGCTGGTAGTTATCGTTACGCTGGCCGTCAGTATAATGACATGCTGAACCTGGATATCAAGCCGGATACCTATGGTGGATTGTCGCGCGTCAGGCAGCTTGATTTGCGAGTCTTGTTCAAACCTGTTAAAGGGCTGGAGCTGGCGGCAGGGATAGATAATGTCATGGATTACCGAGCTTTTCAGTCTCACCCATTGCCAGGGCGAAACTTGTTTGCTGAAGTGCGCTATCAATACTAAATACCATTGCCAATATCTACCAATGGTGGGACATCTGATCCTGCCATTATCTTAAAAAACTGGAGTGAGAAGATGAGTGATAGTGACATTCAGCACAGCAATTCAAGTGCCTTGTTGCACAGGGTCTTTTGGCGTTTGCATTTCTGGTCTGGCTTGCTGACAGCACCTATCCTGCTTTTTGCCGCACTGACAGGCATACTGTATATTTTTACACCGCAGATCGAAGCCTGGAAACATGCAGAGCTCGACAAGGTGGCGCAAATTTTGCCAGCATTGTCGCTTGATCAGCAAGTCGAGGCGGCAGCAAACTCTTTCCCTGAAAAGCGGATCAAGTCCATCGTGCCAGCTTATGCCGAAGGTGATACGACGCAGGTGATTTTTGGTGGAAAAAAACCAGTCAGCACTGATGCTGGCAAGACTACTGGACATGAAGAGCATCAGGGGCATCCAATGCCTCAAGCTGTCAAAGTACAAAGCAATGATCATGACGCCAGCGCTGAAAACCTGATTGTCTATGTGGATCCAGGTACGGCGAAAGTGCAGGGCAGCATTGCTGAATCTGGGCGTTTTCGCAACTGGGCACGCAAACTGCATTCCAATATGCTGCAAAATGATGGTTGGCGCTGGATTATCGAACTGGGTGCCAGCTGGATGTTGATGATGATGATCACTGGAATCTATTTATGGTGGCCACGTGGCAAGGCTAGCTGGCGTAGTGTCTTGCGCTATACCGGCAGCAATAGCCGCGCCAACTGGCGTTACCTGCACAGTATTTTGAGTATCGTTCTGGGTGTGTTCACGCTGACTATTTTGCTGACAGGTTTGACCTGGTCAAAATATGCAGGCGAGAATTTCCGGGCTGTGCAAAGTGCCACTGCACAGAATACGCCAAGAGCACCGAAAGACTTGAAGTCGAATAATTCAGTTGATGGCAAAGCTGCCTTGAGCATGGAGTCGGTATATCAGCAAGCAAGAAAACAAGCGCCTGACATACAAATGCAAATGACACCACCCGCATCTGACAGTGGGGTATGGCGTATCGATAATCATGACCGCAGCCAGCCTGATAAACGCTTTCAACTGGTAATGGATATCTATAGTGGTAAAACCCTGTTCCAGTCTGGCTGGCAGCAAATGCCGGTATTGTCACGCGCTACTGCGATAGGTATTCCGTTTCATCGCGGCGAATTTGGCTGGTGGAACCAGACGCTGCTCGTCCTGGTAGGATTGAGTGTTATTTTTTCTGTGGTGTCAGGCTATGTCATGTGGCTGCAACGACGCAAAACCGGATCATTGTCAGCGCCAAAACTGGAGCGCAAACATGTCCGTGAAATTCCCTGGTGGATGGGTTTGCTCATGCTGGCGTTGGGCATAGCCCTGCCAGTGTTGGGGTTTAGCCTATTGCTCTTGTTGCTGTTAGAAGCCACTTTTTGGTATGGGAAAAGAACACCTGTCTAAGACAGGGATGGCTACAGCTTGTTGCTCTGGCCTTAAATGCAGCAGGGCTGCGGGCGATAGTTACGACTTTGCTTGCAATACATGCACTTTTGCATGTCCCAGATTGTGATAGATCTTGCGCTTGCGTACGATGGGCCACCAGTCGTACAGGAATATTTGCATGGGCCGCCACATTGCTACCCAACCGCCGATGAGCAGACTTTCCTTGAGCATTCTGAGAAAGGTATTGCTCGCATATGCAGCGAGAAGATCCGCACCAAACAAGCACAAGGCCAGAAAGCCGATTCCTATCAGCAGGCTGGTGCGCCCCTCAAGCAATAGCAGCCGTAAACTGCGTTTTGCCAGCATGGATTTATAGTGGAAGTAATTGCGAATGGCCTCCGAGACCAAAGGGGAAGGATCGACCGGGGGAAGTTTGTCGATATGAACAATGATGGAAAAGTGACTTTCCTGTGAGAATTCGAGTGCCCAGTTTTCCAGGAAATCAACAGCATCCCTGTCAAGATCGCGATGATGGAATGGCGTTGGATCCATAGAGTTGAACAACGCAGACAGTTCGCTGATTCTTAACTCGATTTGATGGACAGTGGGAGCTGCTTTCTTCATTCATATCCTGTTATTGTGCAAGAGTTGTGCGGCAAATAATCTCTTGACGGCTTTCGCTATTTGCCTTTTCTGCGTATCAACAAGCAGTGCCGTCACCTTTGTCAGGGGGGATATGGCACCGCCAAATTTTTAGTAACTGTAGTGCATTTTCAGGCATTCTGTGAAACTACCGGAAAACCAGCACTGGCACTGTGCTGTGTGTAATCACCTTCTGTGTTTCGCTTCCCATCAAAAAACCTTTCAATCCTCGCCTACCATGCGAGGCCATGGCAATCAAGTCACAATTTTTTTCTTTTGCTTGCTTAACAATGACGTCGAAAGGATGATCGCCTGTCAGATAGGATGTTTCGCAACTAACATTGTATTCTTTTGCGATATCCTTAATTTCGTTCAGGTAATGTTGCGCGTGCAATAAGCAGTCCCTTTCGAATTGCGCCTTGGTGTCTTCCAGCATCTCAGTATGATAAGTGACGATATGAAACTCTGGAATTACATGTATGCCAGTGAGTGATGCCCCTGTTTCTTTGGCAAACAAAACGCATTTGCGTATGGCATCCCGTGATGCTTCCGATCCGTCGGTCGGAAAAAGTATATGCTTAAACATGAAAACCTCCTCAATTGAAATACGTTGAGAAACAAGTGTCATCAAAATAGGGCAATTGACTCTCTTGGTGAGCAAGGCATTCCTGGTGTCTGCATGTCAGTCTGATGACCTGGACCTGGGATGAACAAAGTCCTTCTTTCAATATATGCCGGGATTGTTTTTTTGCAATACTCAGGGTTTGATCCAAGTCAATCCCGATATGCTTTTACTCCTTTTGCCTTTTTCGCACATGCGTTCTAGCATCAGTGGTGCGATGAAATGGGTGGCAGATCAAGTTGGCGAGCCTGTTAAGCAAGCGCATGACCTTCAGTAGCGATGGACAGTATCCGCCGCCTGTTCCAAATTTTTCCTGTTTGAACTCCCCAATTTCGCATTCTGTCGCATAGTGATTGTGATAAGTGTTGCTGCTTGGCAGAATCTCTAAAAAGTAACAAGGGAACCAGCTTATCAATAAGGTACATTAACAGTTTCATTGGTATTAATGCATTTCTTGAATATTGTTTTATTGATAAAAACCATGAGGAAATGAAAGTAGCAAGAGTGTTTATCTTGACGCTGATCTGGGGGCGGACTATATTACTGACTCAAAAGTAAGTTAATTGAGTTGTTATTATTATGTTATGCCATTTTAAGCCAAAGTGGGAGCGCCGCAAGGATGCCCGTCCGCAAGAATTGCTTGCTGCTGCCCTCGATTTATTTGTGGAGCGCGGTTTCGCTGCGACCCGTCTGGATGACGTCGCGAGAGCGGCTGGCGTCTCCAAGGGAACCTTGTACCTGTATTTTTGCAGTAAGGAAGAGTTATTCAAGGCAGTGGTGAGGGAAAGTATAGTCCCCCTGATAGGCGAAGCCGAAGGTGTGATTGATCAGTTTGAAGGTAATAGTGAAGAACTGTTCCGCCTGATCATGACAACCTGGTGGGGCAGTATCGGTAATACCAAGCTATCAGGCTTGCCCAAGCTGATGATGGCGGAAGCGGGAAATTTCCCTGAGCTGGCCAAGTTTTATCAGGAAGAGGTCATCAACCGGGGTGAAAACCTGGTCATGACCATGTTGAAGCGGGGCATGGCACGCGGTGAGATACGCAGTGTGGATGTGGAGATCGACTCCAGGATACTGATTGCCCCCATGATCATGATGATGATCTGGAAGCATTCTCAAGGCGTTTGCAATATTGAACCTGAGAAGCTTGATACTTATCTTGAACACTATATCGAGCTGGCTTTACATAGCTTGTTGTTGAAAAAATAGTTTGTGCTTGTTTATAGCATGCGCTGCTTGACCCTTACCTTGTGTCAGGCTTTAAAGTCAGGGTTTCTTACGACCTGGATAGTTTATTTACCATCTTTACCCAGGCCCATGAAACCATTACTTTTTGGAAAACAAGCATGTTAAAGCGCAAGACTTTCTGGATCATTGCCGTTCTGCTGCTATTGGCGGCAGTAGTGGTGCTGATGAAGCGTATATCTGAGGCAAGTCTCAATAAGATGCCTGTCGCTACAGGCGTGCAATCCGCGCCTGCAGTGTTGGAGTTCTTACCTGCCGATATCGTAGAGGTTAGCAACACTGAAGTGAGAAAACTCCTGGCTTTGTCAGGCGCTTTGCGCGCGATCAATCAAGCTGCTGTCAAAGCCCGGGTAGCGGGTGACGTTACTGAAGTATTGGTGCGGGAAGGCGAAGCCGTGCAGGCTGGCCAAGTCTTGCTGAAAATGGATAGCAGTGATTACCTGGCCAGGCAGGAACAAGCCAAAGGTGCCTTGGCGGCAGCGCGAGGACAGCTTGATATCGCCCGCCTTGCACGCGATAACAACATAGCATTACTGGAAAAAAATTTTATTTCCAAAAATGCCTATGACAATACTAACAGCCAATATGCCATCGCCCTGGCCAATGTTGATAGTGTCAAAGGCGCGTTGAATGTTGCGCAAAAAGCGCTGGCAGACACCGTCATACGCGCCCCCATCTCAGGCATGATCAGCAACCGCATGGTGCAGCCCGGCGAAAAGATTTCCCCAGATAACCGTTTGCTGGATGTCGTTGATTTGCGTATGCTGGAAATGGAAGCGCCAGTACCAACACAGGATATTGCCAGCATCAAAATTGGCCAGGCTGTGCAACTAAAAATAGAAGGCGTGCCAGCGGCAGTCGATGGCAAGGTAGTGCGTATCAACCCGGCAACAACAGCGGGTTCACGCTCCATCATGACCTATGTGCAGGTCGCCAATCCTGATACCGTTTTACGTGCAGGCATGTTTGGTGAAGCGCAACTGGTCGTCGATAAAAAAGCTGAAGTGTTGACCGTGCCGGAGACGGCCATACAGTATGAAGGCGAACAGGCTTTCGTGTATGCGATAGAAAATAATGTCTTGCAACAAAAGCCGGTCAAGCTGGGCCTGCGTGGTGAAAGCCAGGGCAAGCCTGTGGTGGAGGTGCTGTCTGGTTTGGCACCGCAAGCAAGGATAGTCAAGGCCAATCTGGGTCGCCTGCGTGCAGGTGTGTCTGTGAAGCTGATTACAACGACAGGCAAGGTGTAATCATGTGGTTCACACGTATCAGCATAGGCAATCCGGTGCTGGCGACCATGATGATGGTGGCCTTTGTGGTGCTGGGTTTGTTCTCATACAAGCGTTTGCGGGTTGACCAGTTCCCCGATATTACATTCCCGGTGGTGGTGATCCAGACTGATTATCCTGGTGCGGCACCTGAGACCATAGAGTCAGACATCACCCGCAAGGTTGAAGAAACCGTCAATACCATCAACGGTATCAGCGCTTTGACTTCACGTTCTTATGAAGGTACTTCTGTCGTTATCCTTGAATTTGACCTGACCGTTGATCCGGCTCAGGCAGCGCAAGATGTACGTGAAAAAGTGGCACTGATCAAGGCTGGCTTTCGCAAGGAAGTCAAAGAGCCACGGGTGACGCGATATGATCCATCCGACAAGCCCATCTTCTCGGTTTCAGTGACGAATGACGACAAGATCAAGAAACGTGATTTCCGTGAGTTGACCACCATAGGTGATCAACTGGTGAAGAAGCGTCTGGAAAATGTACGTGGTGTTGGTTCGGTTACTCTGGTTGGTGGTGTCAAGCGTGAGATCAAAATTTACCTGAAACCGGGTGAAATGGAATCACTGGGTCTGGGTGTCGATCAGGTCATCAATGCCCTGCGCAATGAAAACCAGGAGCTGCCTACCGGTGCCATCCGCGCACTCGATAATGAAAAAGTCGTACAAATACAGGGACGCATCAAGAACCCGCAAGACTTTGCCCGCATCATCGTGGCCCGCCGTGGTGGTCAGCCGGTATTGCTGTCACAAGTTGCCAGCGTGGTAGATGGTCAGGAAGAGCAAGAGAGCCTGGCACTGTATAACGGCCAGCGCACAGTGGCACTGGATATTTTGAAGGCGCAGGGGCAGAACACGATTGAAGTTGCGAATGGCCTGACCGATGCACTGAAGGCGCTGGAACCTCAATTGCTGGTGCAATTCCCTGGCGTTAAAGTACAAGTCATCAAGGATGGTTCTCGCCAGATACGCGTTGGTGTTGAGAATGTGCGCCGCACTCTGATAGAGGGTGCAGCACTGACTATCCTGATTGTTTTTCTGTTCCTGAACTCGTGGCGCTCTACCGTCATTACTGGCCTGACTTTACCTGTTGCATTGATAGGCACTTTCCTTTTCATGGATATGTTTGGCTTCACCATCAACATGATCACCCTGATGGCTTTGTCGCTGTGCGTGGGCTTGCTGATTGATGATGCGATTGTGGTGCGTGAAAATATCGTACGTCATGCTGGCATGAAGGTGAATGGCAAGTTCAAGGATCACCAAACAGCAGCAATGGAAGGTACGGCAGAAATAGGCCTGGCGGTACTGGCGACGACCTTCTCCATCGTGGCGGTGTTCTTGCCTGTCGGTTTCATGGGCGGCATTATCGGCCGCTTCTTCCATCAGTTTGGTATTACCGTCACCGCCGCCGTATTGATTTCCATGTTTGTGTCTTTCACGCTCGACCCGATGTTGTCATCGATCTGGCCTGATCCGGATGCCCATGGACATTCTACTGTAGATGAAAACGGCAAATCCATTCGCAAAGGCTGGTATGCAAATAGCATAGGCCGCGTGCTGGAACAGTTTGAACGTGGCGTGCAATGGTTTTCGCGTGGCTACCAGGTGATGTTGCGCTGGTCACTCAAACACCGCATTAAGACTTTGCTGATTGCTGCATTGACTTTTTTTCTGGGTCTGGCAATTCCGGGCACAGGCTTGATAGGTTCAGAATTTGTACCGCAGGCTGATTATTCCGAAACTGGCGTCAACTATTACACGCCAGTGGGTTCTTCATTGGAATTGACAGAGACCAAGGTGCATCAGGTCGAAGCCGTGGTCAAGGAGTTCCCGGAAGTGCTGGATACCTATAGCACGGTGAATACTGGCTCGGCACAGGGCAAGAATTATGTGACGACCTTTATCCGTCTGGTACCGCGCAAGGACAGGGCGAGAACCACCAGCCAGATGTCAGTACCGCTGCGTACTCGTTTGAGCCAGATTGCCGGCATCACAGTCACGCACATCGGTGCACTGGATGGCGTAGGTGGTGACAACAAGAATCTGCGCTTCAGTCTGCAAGGCAGTGATCTGGGTGAACTGGCGAAATTGTCGGAACACGTGCAAGAACAATTGCGCGCTATTCCTGGCCTGGTGGATCTGGATTCCAGTCTGAAGGCGCAAAAACCGACGATCTCGGTGCAACCGCGCCGTGATATCGCTGCTGACCTGGGTGTAGGCGTCGCCCAGATAGGCGGTGCCTTGCGGCCTTTGCTGGCTGGTGAAATTGCCACGACCTGGCGTGCACCGGATGATGAAAATTATGATGTCACAGTGCGCCTGTCACCGAATGACAGGAATAATGCTGATGATTTGTCGCGTCTGATGCTGAGCAGCACGCAAACCAATGCAGACGGCTCACCAAAAATGGTACCTTTGCGCCAGGTGGCAGACATCAAGCCGTCGACAGGTGCCAACCAGATCAACCGCCGTGATCTGAACCGCGAAGTGGAATTGTCTGCCAATGTGGTGGGACGTTCTGCCGGTGAAGTCAGTGCTGAAGTCAAAAAAGTGCTGGATGGCATGCAATGGCAACCTGGCTATCGCTATAAGATGGGCGGCGCTACCAAGAACATGACGGAGTCCTTTGGTTATGCATTGTCTGCACTGGCTTTGGCAGTGATTTTCATTTATATGATTTTGGCGTCGCAGTTTGCCAGCTTCCTGCAACCGATAGCCATCATGTCAGCCTTGCCCATGACTTTGATCGGTGTTTTCCTGGCATTGTTGTTCTTCCGATCCACGTTGAACATGTTTTCCATCATTGGTTTCATCATGTTGATGGGTTTAGTTACCAAAAATGCGATTTTGCTGGTAGATTTTGCTAATCAGGCAAGAAAAGAAGGCATGAACCGCATGGAAGCCTTGCTGGAAGCGGCCCATGTACGCTTGCGCCCCATCCTGATGACCACGCTGGCGATGGTATTTGGCATGGTGCCACTGGCATTTGCCCTCTCTGAGGGTTCTGAGCAGCGCGCACCCATGGGGCAGGCCGTGATAGGCGGGATTATCACTTCTTCATTGCTGACTTTGGTCGTTGTTCCTGTGATTTATACCTATCTGGATGATTTGGGGCTGTGGATTACGCAAAAATGGCGCGGTAATCGTCAAACAGCCCAAGCGCTTTGATAAAATGCCGTTTCCACCAATTTTGCAATCGAGTATAGAAATGAATATCGAAAAAGCACGCTTCAACATGATAGAGCAACAAATCCGCCCCTGGAATGTGTTGAACCAGGAAGTGCTGGATATGCTGATTGTGGTCAAACGCGAAGATTACTTCCCGGCAGAACAAAAAAGCCTGGCATTTTTTGATACTGAATTGCCTTTGCCGGACGGTAGCAAAGCCATGACACCCAAGCTGGAAGCCCGCATTTTGCAGGAACTGGCTGTGAAGAAGCAGGAGAGTGTTCTGCTGGTTGGTGCAGGCACAGGTTACCTGGCTGCCATGCTTGCTTATCGTGCACGTCACGTGACCGTACTTGAATCGTCCAAAGTCTTGCATGAACTGGCGACCAATAATCTGCACCGCAATCATGTCAGCAATGTTGATGTGGTTCTGGCCGATGCCTTCAGCGATAAAAATACGGGTAGCTATGATGCCATCGTCATCGCTGGTGGTCTGGAGCAATTGCCAGAACACTTTCAGCAGCAATTAAACGTCGGCGGTCGTTTGCTGGCTTTCGTAGGACAACAGCCGGCATTGACCGCGCAATTATTCACGCGTACTTCTGCAACTGCAGTAAGCAAGCAAAATTTGTTTGAAACTGTGGTGGAGGCCGCAGCAGGTGCCAAGCCAGTTTCGCATTTCAGCCTGTAATCCTGAAAAGAAAACAGAGGACATGGCATGGAAAATATTACTGCAACAGAATTGGCGCAATGGTTAAACGATAGTAGTAAAAAAGCCCCGGTTTTACTCGATGTACGGGAACCTTGGGAGTATGAAACTTGTCATATCCCCGGTGTGCAATTGATGCCCTTGCAGACAGTGCCAGTTCGCTTTCACGAACTGGAACCGGACGACGTGATTGTCTGTATTTGCCATCACGGCGGGCGCAGTATGCAGGTAGCAAATTTTTTAGAGCGTCAGGGCTATACCCAAACAATTAATCTGACTGGTGGTGTGCATGCATGGGCACAACAAGTCGATACGGGTATGCCCACTTATTAATTTACTTTTTTTCGGAGCCTTACATGCGTAATCCTATTCTTGCCACACTGCTGGCCTCGGCTTTCTTGACGATGAATGCAAATGCAACTGATTTGCTGCAAATATACAAGGATGCTTTGGCAAATGATGCGCAGTATGCAAGTGCCCGCGCCAGCCTGACCGCAGGTCAGGAAAAACCTGTGCAAGGCCGCGCAGCATTATTGCCAGGTATCGCTCTGAGAGGCAGTGGCACAAAATCAAATACAGAAGTGGAAAGTGATCAGATTGCTGGCTCCCGCACTCTCAAAGGCGTCGGCAATACCTGGACGCTGGCCTTGTCCCAACCCTTGTTCAACTGGGGAAACTGGCAGCAATATGAACAGAGTAAATTATCTTTGCTGGTCAGTGATGCGCAGTTTGCACAAGCCAGACAGGATTTGATCGTTCGTGTTGCCCAAGCCTATTTTGACGTATTGGCAGCACAAGATACGCTGGAAACTTTGCGTGCGCAAAAGAGTGCTATTTCTGAGCAACTAGCCTCTGCCAAACGCAATTTCGAAGTGGGCACATCCACCATCACCGACACGCACGAAGCGCAGGCACGTTATGACCTGGTGACAGCACAAGAATTTGCTGGTCAAAGTGATTTACAAGTCAAGCGAGCAGCCTTGCAGCAAATCATCGCCAAAGAAGCTGGTGAACTGGCACCGTTACGTGCAGGCGTGAAATTGAATGCACCCCAACCAGCCCTGATTGATGACTGGGTATCGTCGGCAGAAAAACAAAATTTTGGTGTGGTTGCTTCTCAAGTAGCAGTAGAAATTGCCAAACGCGAGATACAAAAAAGCCGTGCCGGGCATTTTCCAACTGTTGATCTGGTTGCCAGCACTGGCCGGTCCTCTAATGCGGGTGCAGGCAATCCGGCTGGCACAGGTGTTTCCAGGCCAACAACCATAGGCTTGCAATGGAATGTCCCGATTTTTTCCGGCTTTTCTGTTGATAGCCGCGTCAGAGAATCGATAGCACTCGAAGACAAGGCACGCAGTGATTATGAAAATGCCCGTCGTACTGCTGCACAGGGTGCGCGTCAGGCATTCGTAGGCGTGAATTCTGGCCTTGCGCAAGTGAAAGCTTATGAAGCCGCCGAAATTTCCAGCCAGTCGGCATTGGAATCAAACAAGCTTGGTTACCAGGTTGGTGTGCGTATCAACATCGATGTCCTTAATGCACAGCAACAGTTGTATACCACTCGCCAGACCCTGGCGAAGGCACGTTATGACACTATCCTGAATGGCCTGCGTCTGAAGTCAGCGTCTGGTAATTTGAAAGAAGAAGACCTGGCCGAGGTGAATTCTTTATTGCAACACTAAGAATTTGCAACTTGCAACTTGCAAATAAAAAGCTCGCATAATGCGAGCTTTTTATTTTGTGTGCGGCTTGCTTTCAGCAGGATGAAACGCCGATATTCCTAAAGCAGATAAAGACCTATACTCAACGCCATCAGCATGGCGATTAACACTACAGCACCAATCTTGTGTTGCAGGTGATCTGTTTTTTCAAAGGCAGACCATAGCCCATTCACTGCCAATCGATGACGTTTGAACACCAGATAGACACAGTAAGCATTTGCCAGTATCGCCAGTAAGCCAAAGCCGACTTTGATGTGCAAGAGCATGCCTGGCTGTGCCTGATGCCACAGCATGCCACCAGTCATCAAGACCAGCATGAATGCCGGGATTTCAATGTAGAGATCAACCCGTTTGTGCAAGTTGCTGAGTAAGAGTTCCTGGGTGCGTCCCTGTCCCAGCAAGGCGCGTTCAAACAAGGCTTCTGTCAAGACGCAACCCAGCCACAGACCTACAAACACCAGATGCAAAGCTAATAAGATAGATTTCATTTTATGATCAGGAAATGGACATGACGCCAGATCTAAAGTGATGGAGGTTGAAACGCATAGCGAAACAAATATATTTTACTCTCATGCTTCAGCAGGTTTTCCTATTTCCCTGTAGCTGGCAACTTGCTCTGTCAGCCATTGCCTGGTCAGATGCAGATTGTCACGCTCCCAGGGTTGGAAGCCGGGTTTGAAATAAGCCAGGTAATGTGGCAGCGAAAACCACAGCAAGCCTCGTGGACGCAGGCAGTATTTGAGCGCCTGCCACCAGGTCCTGGGTTTGAATAATTGACCATCGCGATACAGGCAATGTGAGGTTTGTACGAAAGTATCAAAGCTGAACAACATGCTCACATACAAGAACCAGGCTATACGCCGCAGATAGCCGCCACCTATTGCATGATAGGCGTCAAAGGCAACAGACTTGTGTTCGGTCTCTTCTATGGAATGCCAGGTCCACAGGGTTTTCAGCGGTTCTTCTGCATCACCTATCCAGCATGGTTCACTCAAAGCGCCATCGGCAAAAATAGCTGTGAAATGTTCATAGGCGATTGTGACAGCGAGATTGCTTTTAACGCTCAGCCTGGCAGCACTGCGTATGCGCCATTTGACGAAAGGCTCAATGAAATAGCTCAAGCCTTGCGTATTCAGATGCTGGTTGTATTTTGCGTGGATATGGCGATGGCTTGCTTCCTGGCCTATAAAACCCCTGATTTCTTCTTTCAATTGCTCGTCTTTGAGCAAGGGCACGGCTGCCTTGACGCTATCGATGAAATATTGTTCACCCAGCGGGAAGCTGAATGACTGTGCGTTGAACAAGTGTGTGCGGAAAGCATCTCCACCCAGCCAATGACGTGAAAAACCCTGGGACAGGTCGATTAATAATTGCCGTATTTGCAAGGGCTGGCGTGTATGGTTTTTCTCTTCATTGGTATTCATCATGTTTCTCATCGCTGTGATGAAAAACAGTCTAAACAATTAGCCTGGTTTTTACTTGTACCTAAGCGACAAATTTGTACCGACCCGTCAATCTATCATTAAAAAAAGCTTGTTGAAGTCTTCTTCTGACATCAGATAAATCCAGTAAGCAGGATCACGGCTACTGATTTTTTGCCTGAGTTGTGCTGGTGGTATGCCTGCCAGTTCTACATATTCCCTGTGCATGTGGGCCTGATCATAGTAACCGGTATCCTGGGCGATCTTGGTCAGATCTCCCCAGACGACATCTGGCTTGATGATGTGGGGAAGGGAAAAACCGAACCTGACTATGCGTCTCACATCGCGCAGGGTGACCCCAAAATTTTCACGTACCCGGCGTTCCAGTTGCCTTTGCCCTATGCCAAAATATTCAGATAATTCTAGCAAGGGAAAGAAGATTTTTTTGTGGGCTGCCAGAAATGCAGCACCCATACTGCTCCTGGGCCTGTGATCCAGTACATCCAGCAAAAATTCTTGAAACAGCGCTACGATGGCACTGACGTCCTGTAATTCATCCAGTGCTTGCAAAAAGGCCTCAACACGTTCGGCAGCCACCAGCTCATGGAAGGGCAGGATATTACCTGCAATGCTGGCAACATTGATGCCCATAGCTTGTTGCAACATGCCAGGACGAAAACATACTGACAATGCCAGAGACTTGGTCTCATAGCGAACGTGAGTAGGCTCCATCACCGGGCCGCGTAGAAAGAAGCGGTCGGCGACTATCTCAGTTTGATCTGCTTGTATCACTACGCCGCCGCCATGTGCGAACAGCATGATGGCAGGGCTCAGAGCGGCAGGCAAAAATGCTTCGCAAGCATCCAGTTCCACCACCAAGACATGCATGATCAATGGTGATAACTTTGGATGGGAGGAGAAAATCTGATATTGGATAGGTGTGTGCAAGGTATGGCTGAGGCGGATAGGATAGCAGGGGGCCGGGCGTTACTTTACTCAAAGCTGGCTGCAAACTGGTGTCAGTATCAAGCCAGACAGCAGTATTACATTTTATAAACTAACTGCAAATAGAAACTGCGTTTCGCCAGTGGTATGTCGTTCGGAATACTGCCTGGTGCCAGACTGGGTTCACGCGCATCGGCATTCATGAGATTGCGTATGCTGCCGGAAACCTCCCATGCACCCGCATTGGTGCGCAGACTGAGATCGATAGTCTTGTAGTCTGCCACAGGTGGGCGCAGATCGCCAACAGTGCGTTTGCGTCCTGCTACCCAGTTGAATTGAGGGCTTAACATCCAGTCTTGTACAAACAGCCAGTCAGCACGGGCAAACAGATGGTGGTGTGGGGCATAACCTGCATCCTGGTTGGTGGTTTGGTCAATATTGCGCTGGTAGCTGTAATTGCCGTTCAAGCGCAGTTGGCGACTGGCTTGCCAGTTTAGCTCGATTTCCATACCCTGACCTTCCTGACTATTGGTATTCGCATACGAGCTACCTGTACCTCTGATGACATTGGGGACGGTACGTATCAGGTTTTTCATTCTGAACTGGAAAATATTGAATTTCGCGAGCAAGTCGTTGCGCACTTGCCAGACCAGGGCTGCTTCCAGGGTCTTGATACTTTCAGGCTGTATCGAAGGATTGCCGCGCTGGGCCGGGTTATTGATGCTATACAGCTCGGCAAACGATGGCGCACGGAAAGCCTGGCCATACATGAGTTTGGCTGTCAGGTTATAGGCGGCATCCCACACTAGTGCCAGGCGGGGATTGGTGGTACTGCCTACATCAGAATAGCGGTCATGCCTGAGCCCTGCAGTCAGGTTCCAGTCTGGAGCGAACTGCCATTCATCCTGAATATACACATAGTCAATCTTGCGGCTGTGGGGTTCCAGAAATGCCAGTGCGCCGGTATAGGTTTGCACGGCCCCTGCAGGCTGCGGCAGGCCTGCAGGCGTGACCTGGAAGTTCTTGAACTCAAAGGTGTCGTACATGTACAAGTCATCATGCCCAAGGCCGATACGCAATTGATGTCCAGGCCAGCCAGAATACACTGCAAAGGCAGAAGCGCGGATTTGCCTTTCCGATGTATTGGGCGAGCCTATGATTCCCTGGGGGAAATTGCCAGTCGGAAAAGTAACACCAGGCGGATACAACACCAGTGGCGCAGGAAGGCGTTGCAAGTATTTTGCATAACTGAGATTGAACCCCAGGCCCCAGTCGCGCAAAAAATGGCTGTCACTCCATGATAAATCCGATGTCAGACGCTGGCTCTGCAGTTTGCCTACCAGGTCCAGTGCAGAGGAGACCCCGGTCCCCGTACCCACGTTATCGCGCAGTAGGTAACTGCTGCGCCACCGCCATTTTTCGTAGCTCAGATCAAGATGGGCATCCACAGCTTCATGACCGTTATTCATGGGGCCGGGCGCCAGGCTGGCGCGGGTGCCAAATACACGATCCAGGCCAGTTTGGGCATCTGCACTGATGATATCGGCATTTCCTGAGGTTTTGCCCGCACGTAAATAAGCGGCAACATCCACGCCGGCTATTTTACCGCCATGCTGCATCCAGACATCGCACGTAGAAAATGAGCCAGCATTGACACCGAGTTCTGTGCCCATTATTTCAGTTGAGTTTTTGGTGATGATATTGATCACGCCACTATAGGCGTCGGCACCATACAGGGCAGAGCCAGGCCCGCGTATCACTTCTATCCGTGAGATGTGCTGCAAGGGATAGCTGCCCCACAGTCGCGATCTGTTACCAGTCAGTAGTACCGTCATCGGTACACCATTTTGCAGTACCAGAATTTGTGAGTTCAATTCATTGATGATGCCACGCATCACATAGGCTGAAAAATGGTTAGCACCGATTTTCTCTACATGCATGCCAGCCACGCTTTCCAGGACCTGGTCAAGATCAGTTGCTCCCATGGCGCGAATGTCGGCAGCCGTGATGACGCTGGTGACGGCTGGCGCCAGTCGCAAGGGTTTCTGGCTGCCGGTGGCAATACTGACAGTCAGTTTGTCGCCATAAACGGCTTTCAGATCATCTTCTTCATCGAAATCTGCCCTGGCCTGCGTTGCCAGTGAAAACGACAAGAGCATTGCTGTCAGTAGGGCCTTGTGTTGCGGAAAATGCATCTCTCTTTCCTCTATCAGGGACTTGCCGATCTGCCTGTCAGGTAGTAAGTCAACTCGCTCAATTGGATATTGCCAGCTTTCCACGTTCTGGTACAGGCAATGTGGCGAGAGTGTTGCAATTGAGCTTTGCTGATCGTGCCCGCCTAGTTCTTTCGACCTAGTTGCGCTAGTGCCTATGCATGAGCTTTTGTATCGGACCGAAGAATGGGCGGAAGCAGGGGGAGTGCGTAAGCTGAGAGCATATTCAAAAAGAGTTTGCCGGGCATGTTCTGCCCACATGATATGGAGAAGCACAATGAGTCATTTTCTGGATAGATTGAAATTCATGTCCAAGGTGAAATCCACCTACTCCGACGGGCATTGCGCGGTTGTTGATGAAGACCGCAAATGGGAGGACGGTTACCGCAGTCGCTGGCAACATGACAAGATCGTACGCTCCACCCATGGTGTGAATTGCACTGGTTCGTGTTCCTGGAAGGTGTATGTCAAGAACGGCCTGATTACCTGGGAAACCCAGCAAACTGATTATCCCCGTACCCGCCCTGATTTGCCTAACCATGAACCTCGTGGCTGCCCGCGCGGGGCATCGTATAGCTGGTATGTGTATTCTGCCCAGCGTGTCAAATATCCCATGATACGTGGCCGTCTGATGGAAATGTGGCAAGAAGCGCGCAAGACCATGGGGCCTATAGCGGCATGGGAATCCATCAGCCAGAATCCGGAAAAAGCTCGGCGCTATAAATCAGTACGTGGTCTTGGTGGCTTTGTCCGCGCTGACTGGGATACCGCACAAGAAATCATTGCGGCAGCAAATGCCTTTACTGTCAAAAAATTTGGCCCTGACCGTGTCGTCGGTTTCTCGCCCATCCCTGCCATGTCCATGGTGTCATATGCGGCAGGTTCACGCTACCTGAGCCTGATCGGTGGTGTTTGCCTGTCATTCTATGACTGGTATTGTGATTTGCCACCAGCCAGCCCGCAAATCTGGGGTGAGCAGACTGACGTACCTGAATCCGCCGACTGGTATAACTCGACTTATCTGATGGTATGGGGTTCAAACGTGCCACAAACCCGTACGCCAGATGCCCATTTTTATACTGAGGTGCGGTACAAGGGAACAAAAACCGTTGCCGTTTCCAGTGACTTTGGCGAGATGGTCAAGTTCGGCGATATCTGGATGGCGCCCAAGCAGGGCACGGATGCTGCACTGGCCATGGCCATGGGCCACGTGATCCTGAAAGAATTCCACCTTGGTAACAAGTCCGCTTATTTCCGCAACTACGTCAAGCAATACACCGACTTGCCCATGCTGGTGCGCCTGGTAGAACGCAATGGCGGCATCGTGCCTGATCACATGCTGCGCGCTTCTGAATTGCCAGACAATTTGCATGAAGCCAATAATCCGGAATGGAAGACCTTGGCGATTGATGAAAGTACCGGCGAGATCGTCGCTCCGAATGGTTCCATTGGTTATCGCTGGGGCGAAGGCAAGTTTGATGAAGGTGCCAAAGTCGGCCGCTGGAATCTGGAAGCCAAGGATGGCAATACGGGCCGCGCAATAGATCCTTTGTTGAGTCTGGTAGGCCAGCAAGATGAAGTGGTCAGTGTCGCGTTCAATTATTTCGGTGGCGTTGATGCCAACGACATGATTTCCCGTAACGTCCCTGCCAAAAGAGTGCAACTGGCCGATGGCAGCACAGTGCTGGTAGCGACCGTCTATGACCTGACTATGGCCAACTATGGTGTCGATCAAGGGCTGGGCGGTGCCGTTGCCCATTCTTATGACGACGATATTCCTTATACCCCGGCATGGCAGGAAAAACATACCAGCGTCAAACGTGATCTGGTGATACAGGTAGCCCGCGAATTCGCACAGAATGCCCACGATACCGAAGGCAAGAGCATGGTGATCGTCGGTGCCGCGCTGAACCACTGGTATCACAACGATATGATCTATCGCGGCATCATCAATATGCTCATGATGTGTGGTTGCGTAGGCAAATCGGGTGGTGGCTGGGCCCATTACGTCGGCCAGGAAAAACTGCGTCCGCAATTTGGCTGGGCTCCGCTAGCCTTTGCCAGTGACTGGACCCGTCCGCCACGCCAAATGAATGGCACCAGTTTCTTCTATGCGCACACCAGTCAGTGGCGTCATGAAAAACTGCATGTCGATGAAATCTTGTCGCCAACAGCAGACAAGTCCAAGGTCAGCCACATGAGCATGATAGACATGAATGCCAAGTCTGAACGCATGGGCTGGTTGCCGTCTGCGCCACAGTTGGAAACCAATCCGCTGGATGTTTGTGACGCCGCTGCTGCTGCCGGACTGGAACCGCAAGAATATTTGAAGAACAGCCTGAAGTCAGGTGCCATCAATATGAGTTGTGATGATCCGGACAATCCCAAGAACTTCCCGCGCAATATGTTTGTCTGGCGCTCGAATATCCTGGGTAGTTCAGGCAAGGGCCATGAATACTTCCTCAAGTATTTGCTGGGTACACAAAACGCCTTGTTCGATGATCCTGATGAAGCGGTGAAACCCAGTGAAGTCAAATTCCGTGAAAAAGCGGCAGAGGGCAAGCTTGATTTACTGACCGTGCTGGATTTTCGCATGAGCACGACCTGCCTGTATGGCGACATCGTGTTGCCAACTGCAACCTGGTATGAAAAAGATGACTTGAATACTTCTGACATGCATCCATTCATTCATCCCTTGAGTGAAGCCGTACAACCTTTGTGGGAAAGCCGCACCGACTGGGAAATCTATAAAGGTATCGCCAAGAAATTCACCGAAATTGGTGGTGATTATCTGGGTACTCGCAAGGACATTGTATTGCAACCGCTGATGCATGATACGCCAGGAGAACTGGGCCAGGCCTTTGAACCCAAGGACTGGAAAAAAGGTGAGTGCGATCTTATCCCGGGAAAGACTGCGCCAAATTTCGTCGTGGTTGAACGCAACTACAAAGACATCTACAAAAAGTTTACTTCTATCGGCCCCTTGCTGGACAAGCTGGGGAATGGCGGCAAGGGCATCAACTGGAATACCGAGCATGAAGTGCATGAAATCGGCGGTATAACCAAAGTGGTGACTGAAGAAGGTGTCAGCAAAGGCAGGCCACGTCTGGAAACTGCCATTGATGCCTGCGAAATGATACTGACCTTTGCCCCGGAAACCAATGGCCATGTCTCGGTCAAGGCCTGGGAAGCACTGGGCAAGATCACAGGCCGTGATCATACCCACCTGGCAGTCGGGCGTGAACATGACAAGATACGTTTCCGCGATGTACAGGCACAGCCACGCAAGATTATTTCTGCGCCCACCTGGTCCGGCCTGGAATCGGAAGAAGTCAGCTACAACGCCGGTTACACCAATGTGCATGAACTGATCCCATGGCGCACACTGACCGGTCGCCAGCAGTTTTATCAGGACCACCGCTGGATGCTGGATTTTGGTGAAAGCATGTGCGTGTACAAGCCAGCAATCGACACCAAGACGGTAGCGCCGATGCTGAACAAGTCACCCAATGGTGAGAAAGAGATCGTCCTCAATTTCATCACACCGCATCAGAAGTGGGGCATACATTCGACTTACTCAGACAATCTGCGCATGCTGACTTTGAGCCGTGGTGGCCCGCATGTCTGGGTATCGGAAATTGAAGCGAAAGAGGCTGGACTGGTCGATAACGACTGGGTAGAAGTTTTCAATAGCAATGGCACTTTGACTGCCCGTGTCGTCGTCAGCCAGCGTGTGCCCAAGGGCATGTGCCTGATGTATCACGCACAGGAAAAAATTGTGAATACCCCAGGTGCAGAATTAAGTGGCAAGCGCGGTGGCATCCATAACTCAGTGACGAGAGCGGTATTGAAACCTACCCACATGATAGGTGGCTATGCACAACTGGCGTATGGCTTTAATTATTACGGTACGGTAGGTAGTAACCGGGATGAATTTGTGGTGCTCAGAAAAATGAAAAAAGTCGATTGGCTGGAAGGCAAGCTGGAAGAAGGAGCCGCATCATGAGAATACGCGCACAAGTAGGCATGGTGCTCAACCTTGATAAATGCATAGGTTGCCATACCTGTTCAGTGACTTGCAAAAACGTCTGGACCAGTCGCGACGGGGTGGAATATGCCTGGTTCAATAATGTGGAAACCAAGCCGGGCATAGGTTATCCCAAGGAATGGGAAAACCAGAAGAAATGGCAAGGTGGCTGGAACCGGACGCAGGGTGGCAAGCTGGAGCCAAAACAGGGTGGCAAGTTGCGTATCCTGGCGAATATTTTCGCCAATCCCAATCTGCCATCGATTGATGATTATTACGAGCCTTTCACCTTCGACTATGAGCGCCTGCAAAATGCGCCATTGTCCGAGACGCCACCAACTGCCCGTCCAATTTCTGTCATCACTGGCAAGAAAATGGAGAAGATAGTCTGGGGGCCGAATTGGGAAGATGATCTGGGTGGCGAATTCAGTTCGCGTAGCCGTGATGCCTTGTTTGAAGGTGTGCAAAAGGAGATGTACAGCACATTTGAAAGCACCTTCATGATGTATTTGCCACGCTTGTGCGAACATTGCCTGAACCCGGCCTGTGTTGCATCGTGCCCATCCGGTTCCATCTACAAGCGTGAAGATGATGGCATCGTCCTGGTTGACCAGGACAAATGCCGGGGCTGGCGCATGTGTATCTCTGGTTGCCCTTACAAAAAGATTTACTATAACTGGAGTTCGGGCAAGGCTGAAAAATGCACTTTCTGCTACCCTCGCATAGAAGCCGGGCAACCCACGGTTTGTTCAGAAACTTGTGTAGGCCGTATCCGTTACCTCGGCGTCTTGCTGTATGACGCAGACAAGATAGAAGCGGCTGCATCCGTGCCAGATGAAAAGGATTTATACGAAGCCCAACTGGGTTGCTTCCTCGACCCGCATGATCCTGCAATCATTGCTGAAGCGCGCAAGCACGGCATACCTGAAAGCTGGATCACGGCTGCGCAAAAATCGCCAGTCTACAAAATGGCGATGGAGTGGAAGATTGCATTCCCTCTGCATCCTGAATACCGCACTTTGCCCATGGTCTGGTATGTACCACCACTGTCGCCTATACAAAAAGCAGCAGAAGCTGGCCACATGGGCATGAACGGCATTATTCCTGATGTGAAGTCACTGCGCATACCTGTCCGTTACCTGGCCAATTTACTGACTGCCGGCAAGGAAGAACCGGTGCTCAAGGCACTCGACCGCATGCTAGCCATGCGTGCCTACAAGCGTTCTGAAGTCGTGCATGGACAACTCGATCATGCAGTCTTGCAGCAAGTTGGCTTGACGGCAGAACAGGTGGAAGACATGTATCAAACCATGGCGATTGCCAATTATGAAGATCGCTTCGTGATTCCTTCTTCACACAAGGAAATGGTGGAAGACAGTTTCAATGACAAAGGTAGTTGCGGCTTCACCTTCGGCAATGGTTGCTCAGGTGGTACATCGGATACTTCCCTGTTTGGCAAGAAGCCACAAGGCAGTGTGATCTTTGTCGACATGCCAAAATCGCGCAAAAAAATGTCGACGACAGAATAAGCCAGACCGATGACACAGAAAGGAAATCGTATGCAAATCTATCGCATCTTGTCTGCCTTGCTCAGTTATCCGCAAGCCGAACTGATCGCTGCTATACCCGAAATCAAACTGATACTGGCAGACATGCCCGAGTTTGACGAGCCACTGCAAGCACTCCTGGATGAATTGCAAGGCAAGCCGCTCATCAGGCTGCAAGAAAATTATGTCGCCAGCTTTGACCGCACGCCTTCCCAGGCCCTGCATCTGTTTGAACATATTCACGGCGAAAGCCGTGACCGTGGTCAGGCCATGGTCGATCTGATTGAAGAATACCGCCGCTATGGTTTTGAACCAGAAGCCAGTGAATTGCCAGACTATGTACCGCTGTTCCTGGAATTCCTGAGTCTGACCGATGAAGAAACCGCTGGCAAATTATTGGGTGATGCCATTCATGTCATCGCCGCCATAGGCATGCGCCTGCAGCGCAATGACAGTCCTTATGCCAATGCCTTTCTCTTGTTGACATTGCTGACCGACGTTGTGCCGCAAGAGCAGGGTGAACCACCGGTACGCGATATGGACGATGCCATGGAAACCTTTGGGCCAGGTGCAGATGGCGTGGAACCCCTGTTACGACCGCAGATGGGTAGCAGCCAGGTCGTCAATTTTTATCCGCGCCAGGGTAATTCCGGCGCAGCCAATGCCACTCCCAGACAATCATCAGTGAGCTGATCATGACTTATCTACATCAATTTATTTATGGGATCTATCCCTACATAGCGCTGGCCATTTTCCTGCTTGGCAGCCTGGTGCGTTTTGAGCGCGAGCAATATACCTGGAAGAGCGATTCTTCACAGATGCTGCATGCAGGCAATCTGCGTCTGGGGAATATCCTGTTCCATATCGGTGTACTGGGTTTGTTCTTTGGTCATCTGGTCGGTTTGCTGACACCGGTTTTTGTCTGGGACAGCCTGGGTATCAGTCATGGTTTCAAACAAATGATCGCCATGGTCGCTGGCGGCGTGTTTGGTAGTCTGTGCCTGGTCGGTTTGCTGATTTTGATGCACCGCCGTCTGAGTGATCCACGCATTGCGGCGGTGACACGTACTGGTGACAAGGTTTTGCTGGTCTGGATTTTTATTACCCTGGTCCTGGGTTTGTCCACCATTGTTGAGTCTGCCAGTCACAGGGATGGTCACATGATGGTCTTGTTGATGACCTGGGCACAGCATATCGTGACTTTCCGTGGTGATGCTGCTGAATTCATCGTGACCGCACCCTGGTTGTTCAAGGCCCATTTATTCATGGGTTTGAGCCTGTTCGTACTGTTTCCATTTACCCGCCTTGTACATGTCTGGAGTGGCTTTGCTGCCGTGGGATATCTGGGCAGGGCCTGGCAATTGGTGCGTTCTCGTTAAGCGCGCAGTGAATATCAACATCTTGAAGAATGAGTGGGGAGAAAATCATGCCTGTCATCGTCAATGGCTATGAATTAAATGATACTGAGATGGAAAGCGAATTACCTGGGCACCAGGATGCGCCAGATCCTGTAAAAAGTGCCATGACGGCATTGGTCTTGCGCCGTGTTTTGCTGGATGAGGCCAAAGCCCAGGGTTTGCAGGGAGAAGATGAATTCATTATCGACCATTTGCTGGAAAAAGAAGTACTGGTTCCTTTTCCCGAGCGTGCAGAATGTTTGCGCCAGTATCAAACTCATCCTGATCGCTTTACCGTTGGTGAACTGGTGGAAGCCAGCCATATCCTGTTTCAAGTCACCAATGCCGTCGACCTGGACGCCCTGCGTTTGCATGCTCAAAGCGTGCTGGATGAATTGCTGGAACGTCCAGAACGTTTTGCCGAGCTGGCTCGCGCCAATTCGAATTGTCCTTCGGCAGAAGTGGGTGGCAATCTGGGGCAACTGAGCCGCAGGACGACCGTGGCCGAATTTGAGAAAGCCATCTTTGCTGCCAGCCCGGGCTGCATCATTCCTCGTCTGATAGAAACACGTTTTGGCTTGCACATCATTCAATTGGGCCGCAAGGCTGAGGGTAAACTGTTGGCATTTGATGAGGTGCAAACCCGAATTGCGACTGCCATGCATGCTGCCAGTCATCAGCATGCGCTGCGCCAGTATCTGCAATTGCTGGTTGGACGCGCCAGTATTTCCGGTATAGAACTGCAGGGGGCAGATAGTCCCCTGCTGCAATGAGATCGCATTAAAAGGAAAGATGATGTCTCAGGCAATGAAGAAAATGGTCGCTCAACACAAGCACTTGAGCCAGCTTGGCAAACGGGGTGACAATGGCGCGCAGGTGTGTTGCCACTGACATCCAGTATTCTTGCGGTTGTGCTGTTTTTCAAGGCAAGCTAAAGCCAGGCGCAACTACATTTTATAAATCAGTTGCAGATAGATGGACCTGGGGGCCATCGGCAAGTCATTCGGTATGGCCAAACCAGGTGCAATGCTGGGTTCGCGTATGTCGGCGTTAAAGAGATTCCTGACGGTGGCTGTCCATTCCCATTTGCCGCGTTCACGCTGTGAGCGCAGGCTCACATCAACACTGGTGTAATCTGCAATCGCCGGACGGGAATCACCAGCGGCGCGGCGACGGTCTGCCACCCAGTTCACTTGTGGGCTGAGGGACCAGCCTGGAATGATTTGCCAGTCTGCCCTGGTATACAAATGATGGTGTGGTGCATAGCCTGCATCAGCGCGTGTACTTTCATCGACCGAGTGTTGATAAGAATAATTGGCCAGGATCTTCAAATCCTTTTTTACATCCCATTGTAATTCGGCTTCCAGCCCGCGACCATTTTGATTGCCGGTATTGAAGTAAGTGGAACCTGTGCCAGGCGTGGGATTGGCGACCGCCCGGATAATATCCTGCATGTCATAGCGGAAGATATTCAGGTTCAGCAAGACATCCTTATTGGCTTGCCAGGACAGGGCTAGCTCAGTCGTGGCAATGCGCTCAGGCTTCAGATTGGGATTGCCGTTGGCAACAGGGTTGAGGCCGTAAGACTCATTGAAAGCTGGTGCACGGAAGGCGCGACCATATAAAAATTTCGCTGTCAGGTCATACCTAGCATCCCACACCAATGCCAGGCGCGGATTGGTAGTGCCACCAAAGTCCGAATAATGATCGTGGCGCAGGCCTGCCGTCATGGTCCAGTCCTTGGCCAGGTTCCACTCGTCTTGCAGATACAGGTAATTATTCTTTCTGCGGGTAGGCAGGATATGAGGTTGTATCTGGCTATAGTCCATGACAGGCCCGCTGGGGATCGGGATGCCAGCCGGGCTAAGCAAGAAATTCTTGATGGTCTGGGTGCGGTAGAGATTGACATCATCATGCCCAAGTCCCACACGCCACTGATGATCAGCCCATCCTGAGTAGCTGGCAAAGGCCGACAGGCGGAATTGTCTTTCCCAGCGCGAAGGGCCGCCTATCATGCCGTTGGGGAAAGTCCCGGTTGGTAATCTTGTCCCTGGTGGCAAGAGTTGCAGGCTGCTTTTTTCCGTATAGTATAAGAAGCTCAGAGTACTCCCAAGTGTCCAGTCTTTTGCGAAAGCCGCATCTATCCAGGACAGGTCACTGGTCAATCTTTCTGTCGTGGCACCACCACCAAAGTCGAGTGCCGACGATACTCCGGCCCCGGTTTGCAATTCTGTTCGGCTTAGCAGACTGGAACGCCAGTGCCAGTTGCCTGTGCTGAGGTCCAGATTGGCATCAACTGGATTAAAGCCTGTATGCACACTGCCAGGAGCCAGGCTGGCATTAGTAGAAAACAGCTTGTCATTTCTGGACTGTGCATCAGCAGTCAACACTTCTTTTTGACCATCGGTGGCACCAGCACGAAGATAAGCGGCAATCTTGAAGGGACCCCACTTCCCGCCATGCAATACCCAGGCATCACGGGTGCGGAAAGAGCCCACACCTGCACTCAAAAAAATGCCAGGAATTTCATCTGCCGTTTTGGTGATGATATTGATGACACCGGAAAAGGCATCTGCACCATACAATGCGGAGCCAGGGCCACGTATGACTTCAATTCTAGAAATATTTTCTACCGAAATACCATGCCACAGCATTTGGCCCTTGTCGCCAGTATATGAAGTGGTCATGGGGATGCCATTCTGCAATACCAGCATATGTGGATTGGTCACCCCGCCGCCGCCTATGCCGCGCATGATATACGCAGGGAAATAGACAATTGCGGCACGGCTTACATGCATGCCAGCGATGGTTTCAAGTACCTGATCAATGTCGGTAAAACCCTGGGCTCGTATATCTTCAGCAGTGATCACAGATGCTACCGCCGGAGCCCGTCGCAGGCTTTGTGCCTTGCCGGTGGCAATACTGATCATGGATTTATCGCCATATACCAGCGCCAGGTCTTCTTCTTCATTGACATCTGCTGCAATGGCTGAGCTACTTAGCAAAGTTAATACAGAACTCATGGCCAGCAAGAGACGGAATGGGGATGGGAATGGCATGGTTTCTTGTGTTTTTGGCTCCAACTAAAGGAGTGTATATATTCTGATTGAGGTTAGCTTAATCCAGTCGTGGCAGACTATCAAGGTAAGTGCTACCGATTTGAGGAAATGAAACTGATTTACAACGACTGTAAAATATAGCGGAAAAGCAAATAGCCAGTGCTATCATATATTTCCATATTTGCCCTTTTTTCATGGTTTAAGAAATGATGCTTATCACCATCGTTGTCGCAGCTAGCTTGTTGATGCTGGCGGGGGTTTACAGTTTGTTCAATAGCTTGTTTTTGTCTCGAACCGGCCATTGTCCAAAAAACTGGAACAGACTCTGTTTGGGTAGCTTGTTGGCAGGACTGGTGCTGGGCCTGGCTTCCTGGCTGGGCACATTCTGGATGCTCTTACCCTTTCCTAATATCGCTGGTGAGGGTTGGTTCGCCGGGTTTCCCTATATGGCAGTGTATATCGATGCCACTGGCTATCACTACCAATTCAGTTTTACACGAGCCAGTGTGATCGCCAATGCCGTGTTCTGGTTTTTGTTGCCCATGGCTGGCCTGCATGTGTATGGCCGGCACTGGCGTCGTCAACAGCAAAAGGCCGCTTGAGATTTCACTTTATCTTGGATGGTTCTTGCCTATACTGATGACACCAGTCAAACAGGGAGTCACAAGTGAAAAAACAAATTTTCCCGTTTTCCATGGTGGATGTTTTTGCCAGACAAACGCTGGCCGGCAACGGCCTGAGTATTTTTGTGCTTGAGCAAACCCTGTCCACCTATATGATGCAGGCGATGACCCGAGAAATGCGCCAGTTTGAGAGCATCTTTTTACAAAAACTGGAAACTCAGGGTAAGTGGCGTGCCCATATCTTCACGATGGAAGAAGAATTGGGTTTCGCCGGCCACCCCATTATTGGTGCCGCCGCCAGTTTGCATCAGGGTTTTCATCCTGAAGCTGAAACTGCAGAGTTCGAGTTTGTTTTGAATGAACGTAGTGTTTTTGCCCGCAGCAGACAAGAACATGGCAATTTTTTTGCCGAGATGAATCAGGGCAAAGCCAGTTTCAATGAACCCTTGTCGAGTACCAGTACAGAAACATTTTTGAAAGCGCTAAACCTGCATGCGCATGATCAGGTAACGGACTTGCCTTTGCAAGTAGTGTCGACGGGCCTGCCTTATCTGATCGTGCCAATACAGCAACACCTGGACAAGGCTCGTATCTGCCATGAAAAATTTGAAACCTTGCTGGCGGGCGTGGGGGCAAAATTTGTCTACGTGCTTGATGTTAACCGCCGTGAAGGGCGCACCTGGGACAATGACGGCAGAGTTGAGGACATCGCCACCGGTAGTGCCGTCGGGCCGGCTGCGGCCTATCTGGTCAGGCACCGGCGCGCGCAGGCTGGTGATGCACAGATTTTTGCCCAGGGAGCATATGTACACCGCCCCAGCGAATTGCATGTGTGCGTGAATGCAGATGATGAAACTATTTTAGTGCATGGGCAGGTTTGCCTGGTGGCCAAGGGCGAGCTTTACGTTTGACTGCAGGTCTGATTTTTCGTCCGCCATGGGAGTTGTCTTTTTGCCAGTGCAGGCATATCCCCCAAAAGAACTAGTCGTTCATGGCTTTGCGGCGAATTGTGTTGTGCCCTGTCTGCCACCACAATGCAGATATGGAAAATCCTGTCTACCTCAGCCATCCCGGTGCTCTGGCAAGCACAAGCAGCTCGGCGGTACCGCCACTGGTGGATCGTTTTGGTCGGCGCGTGAGCTATTTGCGCCTGTCAGTAACAGATAAATGCGACTTGCGTTGCACTTATTGCATGCCCAAAGGTTTTTCAGGTTTTGCAGAACCAGAAAGCTGGTTGCGCTTCGATGAAATACAAAGGGTGGTGGCAGCTTTTGCCCGCATGGGCACGGCGCGCTTGCGCCTGACTGGCGGTGAACCCTTGTTGCGCAAGAATTTGCCCGAGCTGGTGCGGCAACTGGCACCGCTGCCTGGCTTGCAGGATATTTCCCTTTCCACCAATGCGACACAATTGCATAAACATGCCAGGCAATTGTATGCAGCGGGTGTCCGGCGTATCAATGTCAGCCTGGACAGCCTGGACAAAGCCTGTATGGAAAAAATAACCGGACGTGATAGTCTGGCCCATATCATGGCAGGACTGCAGGCTGGTAAGCAGGCAGGTTTTCATCCCATCAAATTGAACATGGTACTCATGCGTGGCGTGAACGACCATGAAGTCATGCGCATGGCCGAGTTTTGCTTTAAAGAAGGCTTCATCCTGCGTTTAATCGAAGCCATGCCCATGGGGGAAACCGGGCGCAATTCCCAATATATGGAAGTACAGGCACTGCGTGAACAATTGGTGGACAAGTTTGGCCTGGTGCCGCTGGCTGAAGAACTGGGGGGCGGCCCGGCACGTTACTGGGGCTTGCCAGATGGCAGCGGCAGCATAGGTTTTATTTCGCCGATCAGCCAGCATTTTTGCGCAAGCTGTAATCGTGTGCGCCTGTCAGTCGATGGCACTCTGTATATGTGCCTGGGACAAGATGAAAAACTGGCATTGCGGCCGCATTTGCGTGCCGGTATCGATGACGCCGGGCTGGATGCCTTGATACGTCAGGCAATAGAACTCAAGCCTGAACGCCATGAGTTTGCAACCCAGCCACATAAGATAATCCGTTTCATGTCGCAAACGGGGGGCTGAGAGTGGTGGTAATAACAGGAATGGGCTAGTCATATGGAAGTTAGAAACATCCACCAATTCATAGAAGGTTTTCAGCGTTTTCAGAGCAAGTATTTTGCTGGTACTGAACCCTTGTATGAAAGACTGAACCACGGGCAAGACCCCAGCACCTTGTTGATAGGCTGTTGTGATTCCCGGGTAGATCCAGCCTTGCTGCTTGACTGCGACCCTGGTGACATTTTCGTGATCAGAAATGTCGCCAACCTGGTGCCACCCTGCAATGAACTGGGGCACCAGCAAGGCGTCAGCGCGGCCATACAATTTGCCGTGGAAGCCTTGAATATCAAGCGCATCATTGTCATGGGCCATGAAAAATGTGGTGGCATACGCGCCCTGATGCAGGGGTATACACCCAGTCGCAAAATTGATTTCATAGGCCGCTGGATGAAAATAGTAGAACCGGTCAAGCAACAGGTGCTCAGTCAACTTGCCCATTGCAGTGCTGCCGAGCAAAATCGTGCCTGTGAAATGGGAGCGATACTGATGTCACTCAATAATCTGCGCAGTTTTCCCTGGATTTCAGAACGGGAGGCAAGGGGGGAGATAGCCTTGCATGGCTGGTATTTTGATATGAGTCAGGGCGCCTTGCTGGCTTATTCTGAACGCTCGGATGGCTTTCTTCCCATGGTATGTCCCCTGGGTATTGCGCATGCTGAGATGACGCATACAGACAAATAAGGCTTACACTATGGTTTTCGCTTCACTGTTCAGGCATCCATGAACACCTCATTTCCTTTGCCACTCAGAAAACGGATGACTTTTCGCATCCTGCTGACCACCATCATAGGCCTGAGTCTGACTCTGATGGCAATTGCCTATACCTTGTTGCTGTCCTGGCAACTGGAAGGCGGGGCGGCTGCCATCAATGAGGCTGGCAGCTTGCGCATGCGTTCTTACCGCCTGGCGCTGGTGCTGGAGCATGCGACACAAAATAGTGAAATACAAAATGAATTGAAGCAGTTTGACGCAACTTTATCGGACCTGCAGAACGGTGATGCGAAACGCCCCCTGTTCTTGCCTGCAACACCGGAAATTGCAACGCAGATGGCAAAGGTCCAGCGTAGCTGGCTGACACTGATACAGCAGGATGCAAAGGCTGCCTTGCTGACCAGTGACCCTGCCATGCGCCAGGCTGCAGTCACGCAATATCGACTTGACTTGCCCCCTTTTGTGAATGATATCAATCTCCTTGTATCCATGGTGGAAGTGGAGTTGGCGGGCAAGACTACCTGGTTACGTCTGTGCCAAACCGTGCTGATCTTCATGTCGCTGGCAGCCAGCGTTGCCATGCTCTATCTTTTGTACCTCTGGATCATTGGTCCGGTGACCCGCATGCAGGCAGGCATTGCCAGGATGAGTGAAGACGATCTCGGTGTGCGGCTGCCGATAGAAAACGCAGATGAATTTGGTGCGCTGGCAGCAGCTTTTAACACCATGGCAGATCATGTGCAAAGCGCCCACAAAATGCTGGAGCAGCGCGTGCAGGATAAAACCCATAAATTGCAGGCACAAAATCACGAGGTCAGTACCTTGTATGAAGTTGCTGCCTTTTTGGCCGGGCCGCATGCCATAGAAGAATTGTGTCGGGGGTTTTTACACAGGATCATGCAGCGCATACGAGCTGAAGGTGGCACAGTCAGGATACTCGACAAGAGTAATGGCAATGTGCATATTACTGTGCATGAAGGCATCTCAGAAAAGATGATTGAAGAAGAGCATTGCATCAAAAAAGATGATTGCCTGTGCGGTGCTGCCATTACGCAGGGGGTAGTCCTGGTCAGGGATTTCCGTCAATTGAATCAATTCAAACATTATCGTTGCCAGGATGAAGGATTCTTTTCCATTGCAGTGTTCCAGATCGTCGCACTTCAGCAAGTCATAGGCAGTTTTTCACTGCATTTTGATAAAGAGCGTTGTATCACTGGTGAAGAAAGACGTTTGCTGGAAACACTTGGGCAAAACCTGGGTGTCGCCATTGAAAACCAGAGGTTGATCGCCCATGAAAAAGAGTTTGCCGTTTCGCAGGAGAGAAATTTACTTGCGCAAGGTTTGCATGACAGTATCGCCCAGGGTTTGAATTTTCTTAATTTGCAAGTGCAGATGCTGGAGGATTCCATCCGGCGCAATGATAGCCAGGAAATTGCCGACATCGTTCCCTTGCTTCGTGCTGGCATAGAAGAAAGTTATGAAGACGTGCGCGAGCTTTTGCTGAATTTTCGTAGTCGCATGCAGGTTAATAATCTTGAATCAGAAGTCCGCAATGTCCTGGCAAAATTTGAGCGCCAGAGTGGCGTCTCTGGTACGGTAGAGGTCTTGGGTAGCGGAGCACCACTGGCACCTGAACAGCAACTGCAGGTCTTGTTCATCCTGCAGGAGGCCTTGTCCAATATACGCAAGCATGCCCATGCCAGCGCGGTGCATGTAAAGATAGATAATCAACGCGACTTTGAACTGGTCGTGGCGGATAATGGCAGAGGTTTTTCCGTAGCCGATGCCAGTCAGAGATCGGAAGATCATATAGGCTTGCGGATCATGCAGGAAAGAGCGCAACGCCTGTCCGCCCAATTTTCCATACAAAGCACACCCGGAAAGGGCACCACATTATCCCTGAGTTTGCACCATCAGGAAAGACTGGTAGCATGAATCACAGAGACGAATAGATGACTATAAAAATATTGCTGGTTGATGACCACACCTTGTTCCGCAGTGGGATTAAGTTACTGCTGCAGCGCAATCCCGAATTTGAAATCGTTGGTGAAGCTGCCGATGGGCTGGAAGGCATTAAACGCGCCAAGCAACTGCTGCCGGATGTGGTCTTGATGGATTTGAATATGCCAGGCTTGTCTGGCCTCGAAGCCATGCAATTGATCGTCGAAGACCTGCCGCAAATAGCCGTCCTCATGCTGACTGTTTCTGAAGAAGCTGAAGACCTGAGTACGGCACTGAAGAGTGGTGCACGTGGCTATTTGTTGAAAAACATAGAAGCAGACTATCTGACCCAGGCCATCAAACGTGCCGCAGCAGGAGAGCCAGTGATTGCCGAAGCCATGACAGCCAAGCTGGTCATGCAGTTTCGAGCTGGGAATCATGCTGTAAGTACCCCGGAAAAAGAAAAGCTCACGCCTCGTGAAAGGGAAACCATGGTCTGCCTGGCACGCGGTGAAAGCAATAAGGAGATCGCCCGCAATCTCGACGTGGCTGAAAGCACAGTAAAAATTCATGTGCAGAATATCTTGAAGAAATTGAACCTGAGCAGCCGTGTGCAAATCGCCGTGTATGCAGTTGAGCATGGTCTGGATAAATAAATCCCTTCTCCGTTTGCCTGCCTGAATTAGTCCTGTTGACGTATGGCTTAGGCGGGCTTCTGCTTCTACACTTGATCTCTGTCAGTCTGGCGGAGAACTAAGATGAGCAAGATCAATTTGGGCAATTTACTGGCGAATCAAAGCTTGTTTCGCCATATTTCAACATTCGAACTGGAATCACTGCAAAGAGAAGTTTGCAAACTTGAGCTAGGCAAAGGCCTCAGCCTGTTTCGCAAAGGTGATCATGCTGATGCCAGTTTTATCCTGGTATATGGCCTGGTCAAGCTGGGCATACCCTCCTCACACGGTAGCGACAAGGTGCTGGAACTGATACGTCCCGGACAAAGCCTGGGCGAAGCCATGCTGTTTCTGGATGAGCCATATCCCTTCTATGCCGAAGCACTGGAAAACAGTCTCTTGCTGAAAATACCCAAGATGGCACTGTTACGCCTGCTGGATAGTTCACCCGTGATTGCCCGGCAAATGATGGCAGGCCTGTCTTACCGCTTGCTGGGTTTCATTCGCAATGTAGAACGTTATTCCCTGCAGAACGCCACGCAACGCGTGATTGATTATTTGTTGCAGACTTCGGCAATGCAAAGCACGAATGATGTCAGGCTGGAGTTGAAAAAGAATCTGGTTGCCTCGCTATTGAATCTGACCCCCGAAACTTTATCGCGGGTCTTGCATCAATTGATGGATGAGAAAATGATCAGGGTATGCGGCTCTACCATACATATTATCGCCCCGACAGATACCCTTAAATCTTATCAGGGTAATGCAGCGCTTTCCTGAATAATTGACGCAGGACAAAGACGCTGGTGATGAATCTCGCTAGCATCGGTTTTTCTGCATACGAAGTAATTGGCCCTGGCCTTATGAAAACTTGTGAACTGGTCGCTCCTGCCGGTAGTCTGCTTGCCTTGAAGGCAGCGGTGGACAAAGGAGCCAATGCCATCTATCTGGGCTTGCGCAATGCCACCAATGCGCGCAATTTTGGTGGCCTGAATTTTTCTGACTATGATATACGCCAGGGTGTCGCCTACGCCCATGCGCGTGGTAGGCAAGTCTTGTTTGCCATTAATACCTTTCCACAAGCCAGGGTTGCGGCTGAGTGGCGGGCAGCCATCGATACCGCAGTACAAATGCAGGCAGATGCCGTGATCCTGGCTGACCCTGGCCTGATGGCGTATGCACGGGACAGGCACCCAGATTTGCGCCTGCATTTGTCAGTACAGGGCTCGGCCACCACCGTGGATGCAATAGAGCTGATGCGTGAGCAATTCAACATCAAACGTGCAGTCTTGCCACGCGTGCTGACCTTGCTGGAGATAGAAAAGATCATTCAGCAAACCTCGGTGGAGATCGAAGTGTTTGGTTTTGGCAGTCTGTGTGTGATGGCAGAAGGGCGTTGTTTGCTGTCGAGTTATGTCACTGCAGATTCGCCGAATAACAAGGGCGTCTGTTCACCTGCCCATGCAGTCAAATGGGAAGAGCGTGATCAGGTCTTGTATGCCAGATTGAATGGTAGCCTGATAGACCGTTACGCAGCAGACGAAGCCGCAGCTTATCCGACACTGTGCAAGGGGCGTTTCCAGGTGGAGGGAAAAACCGACTATGCGCTGGAAGAACCAACCAGCTTGAATACGCTGGCATTATTGCCCAAACTCCTGAAGATGAGGGTGGCGGCAATCAAGATAGAAGGGCGCCAGCGTAGCCCCAGTTATGTGTCGCAAGTGGTGGCGACCTTGAGGGCGGCACTTGATGCTGCCAGCATCAATCCCGAACGGTATTCGCCAAGGCCAGACTGGCAAACTACGCTGGCCAAACATGCTGAAGGCGCCCAGGTGACACAAGGGGCCTTTGAAAGGCCTTGGAAGTAATCATGCAGACATTACAAATTTCTTTGGCACCGCTGGCCTATTACTGGTCTAAAGAAGCGACTTTGCGTTTCTATGTCGATGCCATGCAGTGGCCGGTCGATATTGTCTATCTGGGAGAAGTCATTTGCTCACGCCGTCATCAAATGAAGCTGGAAGACTGGCTGGCACTGGCAGCCGAATTGCGCGCGGCAGGCAAGGAGGTGGTCTTGTCCAGCCTGACTTTGATCGACAATGATGCCGACAGGCGCAATTTGCATAAACTGGTCGAGCGCGCTATGGCCGCAGGTTTCATGATCGAAGCCAATGACTTTAGTGCTGTACGTGCCGTGCAGATGGCGGCGGCCGGGCAGGATCATGGTTTTGTCGCCGGACCACATTTGAATATCTATCATGAAGGCACTCTGGCCTGGCTGGCAACGCTGGGTGCGCGCCGCTTTGTGCCGCCGATAGAAATGTCTGGTACTGATCTGGCTGCCTTGCAGCAGCAAAGGCCTGCACATGTAGCAACCGAAGTACAAGTCTGGGGCAGGCTGGCGCTGGCATATTCGGCGCGCTGTTTTACCGCGCGTCATCACCATCTACGCAAGGATACCTGCGAATTCCGTTGTGAAATGTACCCAGATGGACTGGCATTGTCCACCCGGGAAGACCAGGAATTTTTGACCATTAATGGCATACAGACACAAAGTGCCACTTGCCTGGATCTGGGCGCGCAATTGCCTGAACTGGCGGCCATGCAGGTGGATGTACTGCGTCTGCAGCCGCAATCGCAGGGTATGGAAGCGGTAGTGCAGGCTTTTCACCTGGCACGACAGGTCAGGGGTATAGCCAAAGTCGATGCTGCCTGTTTGCCTGCACATGCGCAACGCAGCAACGGTTACTGGCTGGCCCGGCCTGGCATGCAATGGCAAGAAGCTTGAAATGAATGGAACTCCACATGCAAATAACTAATTTCCGCTTCCCATCAACATGCGCAAAAATTGGCGGCCTGTTACCAGGGCCGCTAGCCAGCGCCCCTTTAATGCTGATGCTGGAATTTGCGCGCAGGCGCGAGTACCTGGTCGCGCCAGAATCCCTGTATGGAAAATCTTTCACCATGTTGATAGAAGACCTGGGCTTGAAACTATGCTTTAGCTGCCAGCAAGGCAGGTTCAGGGCTGCCAGCAATGGCAGTGTCAGTGATGTGACGCTATCAGCATCCGCACTGGACTTTATTCAACTGGCCTCTGGCATGGAAGATGCGGACACTCTGTTTTTTCGCCGCCGCCTGAAAATGGAAGGCGACACTGAACTTGGTATCGCCGTCAAATACTGGATAGACGCCAGCGAAAAACCAGCCTGGCTGGCGGGATTTGCACGACACATCAATACAGGCTGATTAATGTGGTCTGATGCATCTGGCAACAGATGGATTGCAACACGTTCTAAAAAAACAGGAGTTGAGTATGAAACGTCTTGCCCTCGCGCCCCACCGATTGTATTTTTTTCTTGGCGCGCTTGCCGTGGCTTTGCTATTTTCTTGGTGGTGGTGGCAAGTGCAGGCACAGCAAATGCAAACCATCGCTTTGCACGCACTGGTGATGCCCCTGGGTGTATTCCCCTTATTCATACTGGGTTTTACATTTACTGCCGGGCCACGCTGGCTGGGGCTGGATGTGCCAGACCACTATTTCCTTTTGCATGGTGTGACTTACTTCATGGGCGTGGCACTGGTGCTGCTGGCCTCGGCTCTGGGTTGGCACCCCTTGCGTTCATCCGGCTTTGCTTTCATGTTGAGTGCCTGGCTGGCGGTCACCTGGCGCTGGGCTGCACTGGTGCGCATGAGCAAGGTGGACGACAAGATACATCCCATCGCCTTGCTATTTGCCATGACGGGTGGCGCGCTGGCCCTGGTTGCCAGTTTGCTGTGGAGCCTGGGTATGCAAGAGACCTGGCAGGTCGGGCGTGAACTGGCATTTTTTGGATTTTTATTGCCAGTATTTTTAACGGTATGCCATCGCATGCTGCCTTTCTTTACCAGCAATGTCTTGCAAGACTATGTGGTCTGGCGCCCATATCGGCTGCTGTACGTGTGGTTGGGTGGTTCAGCTTTGCTGGCCCTGACTGCATGCCTGAATCTGTTACTCGTACAAGCCGTCGTGGCTGGTCTGATGAGCCTGAGTTTTGCCTATACATCCTGGCGTTGGGGTTTGTTGCGCAGTTTGCAAAATCGCTTGCTGGCCATGCTGCACTTGTCTTTCGCCTGGTTGACGGTGGTGTTTGCCTTGCAGGCAGCGACGGCACTGGGCGCGCCCATAGGTTCGGCGGCGGTTCATGCTTTGGGCCTGGGGTTTATGGGCACCATGCTGGTGGGCTTTGTCAGTCGCGTCACCTTTGGCCATAGTGGCCGCGCTTTACAGGCGAATAATCTGTTGTGGGGGCTCTACCTGGGTTTGCATATTGCCGCTTTGCTCAGGGTGATGGCCAGCCTGTTTGTCATTCCACAGATACTCCAGCTGTCTTCCAGTATCTGGCTGGCATTGTTGCTTATCTGGACTGCGCAAATGTTACCGGCCTATCTGCGGGCCAGGGCAGACGGTAAGGCTGGATGAGGGAAAACCCCGGATGCAATTTGCATGTTCGATACTTTATTGGATTTTTTGAAAGCGATTCTTTAAGCCATCACTCTGCTGACAGCCCCTGCACTTGACGGACTGTTTCAGCCCTGTCCCTGCTGCAATACCCACATGCTCGCTCTTGCGAGCATTTTTTTCGTCTCAATCTCTTATTGTTTTGTAAGTAGTTCAATTACATAAAGTAGTCTAACTACATTAAGTTTTTGTTCTCTTGTGGGGCGTTCGCAACACATTCTGGTGCATTCCAGGCGGTTCGCTATAGTGGTCTTATATGGTGCGTGCATTTTCTTTGTAGTTTTTTGTAGTCTTCGTTTGACATGGAATCTAGTTTTAGTACAAAATTCATTTCGGAACGTTGGGTTCTGATTGTCAGGCTAGTGTTGGGGTGTGCGGTCTGACAGCTCGAAGAGTGCAGGTCAAATAATAGTGTGAGGGGACATTACATGAAACAAGCTACGCAAAAGCGTCGGCAGGGCGACGCTCTGCACCGTTTTTCTTTTAAGTTAAGCCCGGTTGCGGCTGGATGTGCGGTGTTGATATTTGGTATGACTGACATCGCCATGGCACAACAGGCAGCAGAGAATACCGTGGTCGTGACAGGCATACGCAAGGGTATAGAAGAAGCCATCTCGATCAAGAAAAATTCCAATTCCATCGTCGAGGCAATCTCTGCTGAAGACATCGGCAAATTGCCCGATGCTAGCGTGGCAGAATCAATCGCAAGGTTGCCAGGTGTCACGGCACAGCGCAGTCGCTCATCCGGCAAGGCCGCAGATGTCAGCGTGCGTGGCTTGTCCCCCAGTTTCAATGGCTCCTTACTGAATGGTCGTGAACAGGCTTCTACGGGTAATGCCCGCAGCCCTGAGTTCGACCTTTTTCCGGCTGAGCTGATGGGTTCTGTGTTGATCTACAAGACACCAGATGCAGCGCTGGTTGGTCAGGGGCTGGCAGCAACGATCGATCTGAATACGCTCAAGCCTCTTGATTTTGGTAAACGTGTACTTGCAGCCAGTTATCGCAAGCAACGCACTGGCGTAAAATCAGGCTCCGAAGAGGGCTCAGGCGACCGTGCATCTTTCTCTTATGTAGACCAGTTTGCCAACCGTACTATCGGTATTTCCCTTGGTTTGACCAAGTTCAAGGAAGATGGCGGCGGCCAGCAAAAATTTGATTCCTGGGGCGGCTGGACACCAGATGTAGATTACAACGGTGCTATGGTCAAGGCGCCGGGTGGCTTCAAGGCAGATACTGAAACCAGTAAAAGCAATCGCGATGGTGCATCGCTGACTTTGCAATACAAACCAAATAAAAACTTCAAGTCAGCAGTCGATGTCTTCTATTCTGCTGGTACCAACAGTCTCAAGAAAACGGGCCTGGAAGGTGCCGTTGCCGGTTCCGCCGGTGGTTACGACCCCAATGGCGTGTTGACTAACGCAACCATCGTCAATGGCGTCGCTACTTCGGGCACCTTCAGCAACTACAAGGGTGTCGTGCGCAATCACAAGGAAAGCGCCGATGACAAGCTGACATCCCTGGGCTGGAATAATGAATTGAAGCTCGATGAGTGGACTGCGATAGCTGATCTGTCTTATTCGAAAGCCATCAAACATAGCAAGCGCTATGAAACCACGGCGGGTCAGCCTGGTGATGCAGCTTCATTGGGTTCTATCTCATACACTGGGTTTAACGGCGGCAATTTCTCTGATGTCAAATATACGACCAGCCTGAATTATGCTGATCGTGCAGTTGCCAAACTGACTGACGTTGATGGCTGGGGCGGTGGTCCTAACTCTCCTCAGGCGGGTTATGTTGCGCTTCCTGATATCAATGACAAGGTCAGTAGCATACGTTTGATTGCCAAGCGCGATGTGAATTTTGGTCCTGTCGTGGCAGCACAATTCGGCTTTAATTACACAGACCGTGAAAAATCTCGTACTGGTCAGGAAGGTCGCCTGGTCGTCAAGGGTGGCGGTGGTTATGCTGCAGCAACCATGCCTGGTAGTGCCACCTCGATAGCTGGCACAGTTGGTTTGCCAGTCGCCTCATTTGATCCCGATGGTTCTTTGGGTCCGATTTATGAACTGGCACGCTGGGTAGATGCGTCTGTGCTGGCCAAGGACTGGGCTGTGAATGAAAAAGTCACAACAGCTTATGCCATGGGTGATCTGGATGGACAATTGCTGGGGCTGAATTATCGCGGTAATTTTGGCGGTCAATTCATTCATACCAATCAGCGCTCTACTGGTAATCAGGTTGACCTGGCCAAGTGCACAGGTATTACGGTAGAAAGCTGTCCATTTACCACAGTCTCTGGTGGTAAGACTTATTCTGATTTTTTGCCTAGCCTGAATGTTTCTTTTAGCCTGGGTAAAGAGCAGTTCTTGCGGGTTGGCATGGCAAAAGTCTTGTCGCGTGCAAACATGGATGATCTGCGCGCCAGCCAGGAATTCGGCGTAAAAACCAGCGGTCCTTTCCCTATTCTTGGTGGTAGTGGCGGCAATCCAGAACTGAAACCTTTCAGTGCCAAGGCTTTCGATCTGTCATACGAGAAATATTTCGGCAAGAAGGGCTATTTCAGTGTTGCCGGTTTCTATAAGCAACTTGATACCTATATCTACCGTGCGCCGCGTACTTTTGACTTTAAACCTTTCGTCAGTGCGACGACACCTTTGCCAGCGAGTGGTCCGTACAAGGGTTCTACAATAGGTTTGCTGACCACGCCACAAAACGGTAATGGTGGCAATATCCACGGCTTTGAAGTTGCCCTGAATATTCCTTTCTCACTGATCACGCCTGTGCTGGATGGTTTTGGTGTCATGGTGAATCACTCGGATACATCGAGCCAGATTACCTTGCCCGCATTTGGCTTCGGTACATCCAATGTCAGTGCGGAAACCATACCTTTGCCAGGCTTGTCCAAGCGCGTCAGCAACTTGCGTTTGTACTATGAAAAGAATGGCTTCCAGGTGGCAATTGCCGGACGCAAGCGTTCGGACTTCCTGGGTCAGATCAGCGACTTCCAGGATAATCAACAACTGACTTTCATCAAGGGTGAAACCATCGTTGACCTGCAATTGTCGTATGAATTCCAGACGGGTTACCTGAAAGGTTTGTCGATACTGGCACAAGCGAATAACTGGAATAATGCACCATTCCAGCAATACAACACTGATCCTAGCGTCGTTACTGATAAGATCGTTTATGGCAGGACTTATCTGTTCGGCGTGAACTACAAGTTCTAAGCAAGCACATAAAAAACCCCTGTCGGTCTTTGACCCACAGGGGTTTTTTTTTTATGGAGGGGACACAATGCAAAATACAACTATAAAAAACATCGTTATCGTCGGTGGTGGTACGGCAGGCTGGATGACCGCAACAGCACTGGCTACCGTATTGGAAGGGCAGTATGAGATACGTGTGGTGGAGTCGGATGAAATTGGTATTGTTGGTGTAGGTGAGGCCACCATACCGATGATACAAAGATTCAATCAGGTTGTCGGTATCGATGAAAATGAATTCCTGCGCGAGACCCAGGGTACGTTCAAGCTGGCTATAGAATTCGTCAACTGGGGTAAGCAGGGTGATCGTTACATGCATGGCTTTGGCACGATAGGCCAGGATTTTGGCAGCCTGCGCTTTGACCAGTACTGGCAGCACATGCGCAAGCTCGGCAAGGCTGATAATCTGGCTGCCTATTCAATTACCCGCATGATGGGCAAAGCCAATAAATTCATGCCAGCGCGGCAGGATATGCCCAACTCACCCTTGCACCAGATTGCCCACGCCTATCATTTCGATGCCAGTCTGTATGCGCGTTACCTGCGCAAGATAGCAGAGTCGCGCGGTGCTATGCGTACAGAGGGCAAAATCGTTTCAGTCAGCCAGCGCGAGGCGGACGGCTTTGTCGATGCCATCATTCTGGAAAATGGTGACCGCATAGAGGGTGATTTATTCATCGATTGCTCAGGCTTTCGTGGTTTGCTGATAGAGCAGACCTTGCACACTGGTTATGAAGACTGGTCGCACTGGCTGCCTTGTGACAGGGCGCAAGCCGTGCCTTGTGAATCTGCACCAGAACTGCTGCCATATACCCGTGCCACTGCCCACCGTGCAGGCTGGCAGTGGCGTATTCCCCTGCAACATCGCATAGGCAATGGTCATGTGTATTGCAGCCAGTATGTCAGTGATGATGAGGCGGCGTCGGTATTATTATCAAATCTCGATGGCAAGCCGCTGGCTGATCCACGCGTCATCAAGTTCAAGACCGGCATGCGCAATAAAACCTGGAACAAGAATGTGGTGGCGATAGGTTTGTCCAGCGGTTTTCTCGAGCCACTGGAATCAACCAGTATCCACCTCATACAATCGGCCATTGCACGGCTGATCGACTTCTTCCCTGACCAGAGTTTCAATGCTGTCGATATCGCAGAATACAATCGCCAGTCGCGCTTTGAATATGAGCGCATCCGCGACTTTGTGATACTGCATTACAAGCTCAATCAGCGCGATGATTCTGATTTCTGGAAAGCCTGTGCAGCCATGCCAGTGCCAGACAGCCTGCAACATAAAATCGATTTATTCCGCGCCAGTGGCCGCTTGCTGCGCGTCGACAATGAATTGTTTACCGAGGTGGCCTGGTTGCAGGTTTTTGAGGGACAAAATTTAATTCCTGAACGCCTTCATCCTCTGGTAAATTTGCAGACCGGAGCGGACACCATGGAATATCTCGATGGTGTGCGTGAGGTAGTGCAGAAATGCGTGGCCATCATGCCAGGACATGCTGCCTATATTGCCCAGCATTGCAAGGCCAGAAGCTGAGTCAATAATGAGTGGGGGGAGGTGCCACTGTCAGGTTCCAGCAGCAGTGGCGCATAAAAAATAAACTCAAAAGAATATAAATTATGCATACTGGTATGAGCACTACCGAGATTTTCCTGATCGCGATGTTTGTGATTTTTACGCTGCCTTACCTGATCTGGCGGGTAGGTAAAACTGACTATTATGCACCACTGGTAGTAGTGCAAATTATCACTGGTATTTTGCTGGGGCCTGGTGTCCTGGGTGCGATTTATCCTGACTACTACAAATTTGTCTTTAATCCCCAGGTGATACAGTCATTGAATGGCATCGCGTGGTGGGCCGTCATGATTTTTGTCATGATTGCCGGAATAGAACTGGACTTGAAGAAGGCCTGGGAATATCGCCGCGAAAGCACCATTACCGCTGGCCTGGCTTTAGGTATGCCTTTGCTGTTTGGTTGCGTAGCTGGTATGGGTCTGCTGAGTATGGATGGCTGGATGGGAGCCAAGGCCCTGAGCTGGCAATTTGTGCTTGGCGTGGGGATGGCTTGCGCCGTCACTGCCTTGCCCATCCTGATCCTGTTGATGGAAAAACTCGATATCCTGCGCCAACCCATAGGCCAGCGCATATTGCGTTACGCCAGTCTTGACGACATTGCCATCTGGGGTGTGCTGGCCGTGATCTTGCTGGACTGGACCAGAATGGGGCGCCAAGTCGGCTTTTTAGTGGTGTTTGCGGTTGCCACGGTCTTGTTCCGTAAACTCATGGTCTGGCTGGAAGAGCGTGACCGCTGGTATGTGGGCCTGATCTGGCTGGCAGCCTGTGCCTTCGCGGCTGACTGGGCTGGCCTGCATTATATGGTGGGCGCTTTCCTGGCAGGTGCTGTCATGGATGCCCACTGGTTCAACCAGGAAAAAATGGATCTCATGCGCCACCATGTTCTGCTGGCCATCATGCCAGTGTTTTTCCTGAGCACGGGTTTGCGTACCAACTGGGCCGTGGGCGGCGCTGCGGTATTCATTGTTGCTGCCGTACTGCTGGTCGCGTCTGTCTCAGGCAAGCTGATAGGCATACAGGTGGCTGGCAAGATACTCAAATGGGAAAAAGGCGAGGCATCCATCATAGGCTGGCTATTGCAAACCAAGGCGCTGATCATGATTATCTTCGTCAATATCCTGCTGGATAAAAGCATCATCACCAGTGAAACCTTTACCGCGATGTTGCTGATGGCTGTTGCCAGCACCATGCTGACTGTGCCTGTGGTGTATCCGAAATTACAAAAAATGAAGGAGTTGATCTTCAGGAGTAAATAAGATTTCGTGTGTTTGCGTCTAAAGATTGGAATGCCCTCTACTTTATGGAAAGTGGTGGGCATTTTGTTTTTGGTTTGTATGCGTGCAAAGGTCTGGATAATTGCTAAAATTTATATGAAATAAAGGGTAGTATTGCTACAGTTATTTATTGTTCAAGTAGATTTCCTCTGTTAAATTTCATTTAAAAATCTGATTGTAAATTTCTGTAGTCGCCACAAAAAATTATGTAGTTTGATTACATTTTGCTGTGGTAGTATTTCAAAATTCGGGCATTCTTAGTATGGTGACTTCGTTGGGAAGTTGTTTTCTGCCGATAAGTAGTACCGCAACAAGTAGTTCATAATAAATTTGGGGACAAAACACCATGCAAGTATCTGCATACAAACCACGTCTGTCGTTCTGGCAGTTGTGGAATATGAGTTTCGGTTTCTTTGGCATACAGTTTGGCTTTGCGCTGCAAAACACCAATACCAGCCGCATCTTTTCTACCCTGGGTGCTAACCCGGATGAGCTGGCCCTGTTCTGGCTGGCGGCACCCATCACTGGATTGCTGGTGCAACCCGTCATTGGCTACCTGAGTGACAATACCTGGCACCCTTTCTGGGGGCGTCGTCGTCCTTTCTTTTTCATCGGTGCGGTACTGGCATCGATTGCCATGTTCCTCATGCCAAATTCCAGCGTCTTGTGGATGGCGATAGCGGTGTTGTGGATGATGGACAGCGCCATCAATATTTCCATGGAACCTTTCCGCGCCTTTGTCGGCGACAAGCTTGATGTCTCGCAACAAACTGCTGGCTTTGCCATGCAGACCTTCTTTATTGGTTGTGGTGGCGTGATTGCCTCATTGTTACCGACGATATTTACCGATTACCTGGGTGTCAGCAATGTGCCTGTGAATGGCGCTATTCCCGACACTGTGCGTTATTCCTTTTATTTTGGCGGCGCCATATTTGCCTTGTCTGTCATGTGGACAGTCTTCACCAGCAAGGAAATACCTCCGGAGGACCTGGAAAAATTCAAACTGGAACGTAAAAATAACCAGGGCATAGGCAAGGCCGTATCAGAGATTCTTGGCGGCTTCACCAAAATGCCTAAAACCATGGTGCAACTGGCGCTGGTGCAATTCTTTACCTGGGTCGCCTTGTTTGCCATGTGGGTCTATACCACGCCTTCGATTGCACAAACGGTCTTTCATAGCAGCGATGCACAGTCCGCAGCTTTTCAGGAAGGTGGTAACTGGGTAGGCATCATGTTCGCGGTGTATGGTGGCGTCTCTGCATTGGCTGCTTTCTTGTTGCCCGTGCTGGCGAAGGTGACTAGCCGTAAATTTGTGCACATGCTCTGCCTGGTCATAGGTGGTGTCAGCCTCATGAGTATCTTCCTGATTTCATCGAAGCAAATGCTGCTCTTGCCCATGGTGGGCGTGGGCATAGCATGGGCCAGTGTACTGACCATGCCTTACGCAATTCTGGCAGGGGCTTTGCCAGCGAACCGCATGGGTTATTACATGGGCCTGTTCAATTTCTTTGTGGTGATACCGCAGATCATTGCCGGTGTCGTGCTCGGTGCGATATTGAAGCATTTCTTTGATAATCAGTCCGTCAAGGTGTTGATGCTGGGTGGGGCTTGCATGATACTGGCTGGCTTGTTGACTTTGCTGGTCAAGGATGAAGCTGTCGAAGTTGCATCTGGCATGGACAAGACAGCAGCTAATGCTGCCGCAGTTTAATCCTCGATTTCGACGGAGTTTTCTCATGCAAGCAAAAGCAATCAGACTGGGGCTGGCAGCATTGCTGGCTACGTCCTGCGTTTCCATGTCGCTGGCTGCACCCAAGCTAAAAACAACCCAGCCATTTTTATGGGAAAACGCCACTGTCTATTTTTTACTGACAGACCGCTTTCATAACGCCAACCATAAAAACGATCTTGCCTATGGCCGCAAAAATGATGCCGCAGCTTTGCGCGGCTATGCTGGCGGTGACCTGGCTGGCATTACGGCGAAGATCAAGTCTGGTTATTTCAAAGACCTTGGTGTCGATGTCATCTGGTTGACGCCGCCGGTCGAGCAAATCCATGCGGGTACGGACGAAGGCACGGGCAAGTCCTATGGCTTTCATGGATACTGGGCCAAGGACTTTACACGTATCGATGCCAATCTGGGCACAGAAGCTGACATGCGGGAGTTTGTCGATACCGCGCATGCACATGGCATGCGTGTCTTGCTGGACGTGGTCATGAACCATTTGGGGCCAGTGACGGAACAAGACCTGGTCTGGCCAGATGAATGGGTCAGAACATCGCCCACCTGTACTTATAAGGATACTGAAACCACCGTCAGTTGCACCCTGGTCAAAAACCTGCCGGACATACGTACAGACAGCAAAGCCGCAGTCAGCTTGCCGCCACTGCTGGTAGAAAAGTGGAAGGCAGAAGGGCGTTACGACAAGGAAATCAAAGAGCTGGATGATTTTTTTCAGCGCACAGGCTTGCCACGTGCTCCACGCTACTACCTCATGAAATGGCATGTGGACTGGGTGAAAAAATACGGTGTCGATGGCTTCCGCGCCGATACCGCCAAACATACAGAGCCAGAAATCTGGAAAGAGTTGCATGGCCTTGCCAGTACCGCTTATGAATACTGGAAGCAGGCCAACCCCAAAAAGAAACTGGGCAAGCAGGCTTTCTTCATGACTGGTGAAGTGTATAACTATGCACTCGCTCACGGTCAGGGCTTTGACATGGGGGGCGACCAGACGGTCAATTTTTACCAGAACGGTTTTGACAGTCTCATTAATTTTGGTTTCAAGTCAGATGCCAACAAGACTTATGAAGCCTTGTTCAGTGATTATGCTACGCGTTTGCATGGGCCTTTGGCTGGATATTCCGTGCTCAATTACATCAGCTCGCACGATGACGGCGGGCCATTTGATCTCTTGCGCCAAAAACCATTTGAATCTGCCAATAAACTTTTGCTGAGTCCCGGTGCGGCGCAAATTTATTATGGCGATGAAACTGCACGTTTACTGAATGTAGCAGGTGCACAAGGCGATGCGACCTTGCGTTCTTTCATGAACTGGGACGAACTCGCAAAAAATATCAGCCGTGATGGCTACCGCATTGCTGATGTCCGCCAGCACTGGAGTCGCCTGGGTTTGTTCCGGCATGACCATCCTGCCATAGGCGCAGGCCTGCATGAAAAACTGGCGGACCAACCTTATACTTTCAAGCGTACGTATGACAAGAACGGTATCAGCGATAAAGTAGTGATTGCACTGGATATCCCGGCGAATAGCGATCCTGCCATCAGCGTCGCAGGTGTTTTTGCCGACGGACAAAAATTGCGTGACTATTACTCTGGAAAGATAGCCACAGTCGTCAATGGCAAGGTGCAATTCAATAGCGGCTTGAGCACGATACTGATTGCGCCTTAGCACGCTCTGACAAAAAATTAATTAGAGACACATGAAAAAAACATCCATAGTCAAACTGAATATCTTTGCTGCTGCAATCCTGTCATTGACGACTATGTCAATGCCGACTACCGCGCATGCACAAAATTCTGCGCGCACTATTGTGTCAGTAGCCCAGCAGGCCGATTATCTGGAAATCAAGACCAATGATGGTCGCTATATCCTGAAGCCGTACAGCGACAAGATCTTGGAAACCAGTTTTATTCCTGTTGCTGAAAAATTCAACCAAGCTTCGCATGCTGTCGTCCTGTCACCTGCGCGCGTCAAGACGAGTTTCAAAGAGACGGCTAGCAGCATGCTATACCTTGCCGGTGACATCACTGTCAGCATCAGCAAATCACCGTTTCAAATTGCCTATGCCTACAAGGGCAAGCCTTTGCTGTCAGAAAAAAATGGTTATAGCAAGACCAGGGATGCAGACGTGCTGGATTTTAATCTGGATGCAGATGAAGCTTTGTATGGTGGCGGTGCCCGTGCACTGGGTATGAACCGTCGTGGCAATCGCCTGCCTTTGTATAACAAGGCACACTATGGCTATGAAGAGCGTTCAGAGCAAATGAACTTTGCCATGCCGCTGGTATTTTCATCGAAGATGTATGGCCTGCATTTTGATAATGCGGCAATAGGCCAGCTTGATCTCGACAGCAAGAGAAACAATGTGCTGGCTTATGAAACCATCAGCGGGCGCAAAACTTACCAGGTCATCGCAGGTGACAGCTGGGCCGACATCGTCAGCAATTACACCAGCCTGACCGGACGCCAGCCTTTGCCACCGCGCTGGACTTTTGGTAATTTCGCCAGTCGATTTGGTTATCACAATGAAGCAGAAGCGCGCAGCATACTCGATAAATTTCGCGCTGAAAAAATTCCTGTCGATGCCATCATCTTTGACCTCTATTGGTTTGGCAAGGATATCAAGGGCACCATGGGTAATCTGGAGTTTGATAAAGACAGCTTCCCCAATCCCAAGGGCATGATTGCTGACTTTGCACAGCAAGGTATCAAGACTATCCTGATCACAGAGCCTTTTATTTTGACGACTTCAAAAAAATGGCAAGAGGCAGTCGATAAGAATATTCTGGCGACCGACAAACAGGGAAAACCGTTTACCTATGATTTTTATTTTGGGAACACTAGCCTCATCGATATCTTCAATCCACCAGCGCAAGACTGGTTCTGGAGTATTTATAAAGACTTGAAAAACATGGGCGTTGCCGGCTGGTGGGGTGATCTGGGGGAGCCGGAAGTCCATCCACCTGCCTTGCAACACAAGACCGGTAGTGCCAATGAATTGCATAATATCTATGGTCATCAATGGGCCAGGCTGATTGCTGATGGCTACAAGAAGGATTATCCCAATCAGCGACCTTTCATCCTCATGCGCTCTGGTTATTCAGGTTCACAAAGGCTGGGCATGATACCGTGGTCGGGTGATGTCAATCGCACCTGGGGGGGATTGCGCTCGCAACCTGAGATAGCCTTGCAGATGGGCATGCAGGGCATGGCCTATATGCATTCTGACCTGGGCGGTTTTGCCGGTGCCAATCTGGATGATGAGTTGTATGCACGCTGGTTGCAGTATGGCGTGTTCCAGCCTGTCTTCCGCCCGCATGCGCAAGAGGAAGTGGCTTCTGAACCGGTCTTGCGTGAAGCCAAGACCAGGGCCCTGGCCAAGGCAGCGATAGAGCTGCGTTACCGCATGCTGCCGTATAACTATACCCTGGCATTTGAGAATAACCAGCGTGGCCTGCCTTTCATGCGCCCGCTGTTTTATGCAGAACCACAAAATCAGAAATTGCAAACTGTGGCTGACACTTATTTGTGGGGTGATAGTTTTCTCGTTCATCCTGTCATGAAAGCAGGAGAAAAAGAAGCCAGTGTGTATTTCCCGGCAGGTAGTACCTGGTTTGATTTTTACACTGGTCAGCAACATCAGGGTGGTACGACTGACACAGTAAGTGTGGAGCAAGACCATATCCCGGTGTTTGTGCGTGCTGGCGCTTTTGTCCCTATGAGCCCACTGGTCCAGAATACCCGCGACTATTCAACAAAAAAAATGGAACTGCATTACTACCATGATGCTGCTATCAAGAAATCAGCGGGCAAGCTGTATGACGATGATGGCGAGACTGCGAATGCCTATGAGAAGGGGGCTTATACCCTCATGCATTTCAGCAGCCAGGCAAATGCCACGGCATTGAAAATCAGTCTGCGAACAGAAACTGGCAAGAGTGCTGAGGCGGTGGACAGGGATATCGCATTGCATATTCATCATATTCCCAGCAAGCCAGTATCAGTAAGCCTGCAGGGGAAAGCAATCGCTTTTAACTGGGATGAGTCCAAAAAGCAGCTGCATATTGATGTGCACTGGCTGAAAAACAGCAAGGCAGAGCTATCAATAAAGTTAGGTAAATGATATTGTCATGCCCGTTTAGAGCTTGATGCAGACTGCTTGCTACGGCAACCACTGATTTTGGACATGATTTTCAGGGTGTTTGTGGTAAATTGCGGGATTGTATTCTCTGTAAGACAATAGGCAGCAAACCGTATATATGAAGACAGCATGACGACAGAACACGCACTGGTAGAACATGGTAACGCGGCAGGCTTTTCCAGCGGCCCGCGCTTGTTGGCGGATATAGGCGCAACCCATGCGCGCTTTACACTTGAGTCTTCACCGGGTGTGTTTGAATCCGTCAAGGTCTTGAAGTGTGATGAATACACCGACATCATCGCCCTGCTGCGCGCTTATCTGTCTACTGTGCCTGCCAGCAAAGTCCATCATGCGGCGTTTGCACTCGCCAATCCTATCGACGGTGACCAGGTCAGGATGACCAATCGCGACTGGGCATTTTCCATCGAAGATGTACGTCGTGAATTTGGTCTCTACACGCTGCTCATCGTCAATGACTTTACTGCTCTGGCCATGTCCTTGCCGGGTTTGCAGGCCAAAGACCTGATGCAGGTGGGTGGTGGTACACCAGTGCCCAAATCCGTTATCGGTGTATTGGGGCCTGGTACGGGTCTGGGTGTGTCTGGCCTGATCCCTACCTCTGATGGCTTTGTCACTCTTGGCAGTGAAGGCGGTCATGTCAATTTTGCGCCTGTGGATGAGCGTGAATATGCCATCCTGCAATTCGCCTGGAAAGAATGGCCGCATGTCTCTACCGAGCGTCTGATTTCTGGCCCCGGTATGGAGTTGATTTACCGCGCCCTGGCCGATAGAAATAACAAGAAAGTCAAAGCCCTGCCAGCGCAAGACATCATGCGTGGCGCACTGAAAACTGAAGCTGAGGCTGACGCACTATGCCTGGAAACCCTGGAATGCTTTTGCGGCATGCTGGGCAGTTTCAGTGCCAACCTGGCTGTGACTCTGGGTGCTTTTGGTGGTATCTATATAGGCGGTGGCATTGTTCCGTTGATGGGCGATTATTTCGCCACTTCAGCCTTCCGCACACGCTTTGAAGCCAAGGGGCGTTTCACCAGTTATCTGGCACAGATTCCCACCTTTGTGATTACGACACCCAACCCGGCGTTTTATGGTGTGTCGGCAATTTTGTCTGAACACTTGCGAGGCCGTAGTGGCGACAGCTCACTGATGGACCGCATACAGCAAATCCAGGCAGAGCTGACACCGGCAGAGCGCCGTGTCGCTACCCTGGTGCTGGAAAACCCGCGCACGGTATTGAATGAAGCCATTGCAGAAATTGCCCGCCTGGCTGATGTCAGCCAGCCTACTGTCATCCGTTTTTGCCGTTCTCTGGGCTTTCTCGGTTTGGCTGACTTCAAACTCAAGTTTGCCAGCAGCCTGACCGGCACCATTCCTGTACGCCACAGCCAGGTACGCATGAGCGACAGCACGCATGACCTGAGTGCCAAGGTCATCGATAATACTGTGTCAGCTATCCTGAATTTCCGTGACCAGCTGGATGTGCGCTCGCTCGACCAGGCTATTGCGCTGTTACGCAAGGCGAACAAGGTTGAGTTTTATGCCATGGGCAATTCACGTGCCGTGGCACTGGATGGCCAGCATAAATTCTTCCGCTTCCGCATTCCTACAGCGTCCTATGGTGATGCGCATTTGTTTTCCATGGCAGCAGAATTGCTGAATCCGGGTGATGTTGTTATCGTCGTATCCAACTCCGGCAAATTGCCAGAATTGCTGAAAGCGGTTGATGCTGCCCGCCTGGCCGGGGCAGATGTGATCGCGATTACGCCTAACCAGTCACCATTGGCCAAAAAGGCGACGGTTTGTCTGGCAGTGAATCATACAGAAGACAATGCTACCTTCCTTTCCATGATTTCACGCATCCTGCAATTATTGCTGATCGATATTATCGCAGTAGGTTTGTCAGTCGATGCGCCTGACACCGACGGGGCTGGTACTGACATCAAGCGCAAGGAATTATCGCGTTTCAGTAATTTGCTGATTTCGCATCTGGATAGTTGATTGTGTTTTGTAGCCTGTTTAGAATTAGTAGCGAGAGTGCGTTAGTTGCCTTATGGTAATATTCGAGGTAACTTAAGCGCAGTGCAAAAAGCGGAAGGTAATTTATACACGAGCCTTTTGAGCGGTACATGAGCCCCGATCACGGAATCGCAGTAAGATTTTGACAGGTACTTTGCGGCAACAGCTATGGCAGCCTCGCTGCATGTTAACGCATTCTGGATCTTTGTTGCGAATAGCTTCCAGCTCAGGACATTCTGCATGTAATTGCTCCAGCTAGGCTTTGGCTATGCCAAGCGCAGGATAACTGGGTTTGACATACAGAACATGGAAACGAACCTGGTCAGTTAGAATGCTGCAATCCAGCGTACGTACATGCTGTTGATCTAGAAATGCTGGTAGCAGGACTTGCTTGCATATGTGCTGTACCGCTTCAAGGTTTCGCAGTTAGTAAGCTCTGTGATGATGTAACAGCCCCCACACACAAATAATGGAGACGCAAGCCCAGTAAGACTATGAAAAAGCAGCGCGTAAACTGATCAATGCCATCAAGGCGTAAATGTTTGCAATGAATGCAATTGCCTTGATCCCTCAGCCTTCTTGTTACAATGCAGGTCTGTTTTCATATTCACGTTCAGCTTCCATGCCCGTCACCACATCCATAGCTAATGCCTTCAAGAACTTTAGGGATAAATTTAGCGCCAGTCCTGTAGCAGAGTCAGCGCGCCCCGTATTTGCGAATTTGAATATCGATGCGGAATTAACCCTGGCCCTGTTTGAAGTATTGACGGCAGAAGAAATCAAGCTGAGATGGCATGACAATTACCTTGCCCTGGAAGATGGCTTGTTGCTGGCAGTGGAAAGGGTGGAAACGGTCACGCTCGCTGAAGATAAATTCCGCACTTGCACACGCATCTATGCCTGCCATGCTGGCTACTTCCCGCAAGGATTAAGTGAGTACCAGCATGCCATGGGGGCGACTGAATCAGAAGCCATACTTGAGGGTTTGCGTACCTGGGCAAAGATGGATTTATTGGTGCTGCTGGATGCTACCCGCGAGCAGCCGCTGAATTGCACAGTCATAGAAATGAACACCAGCGCAGAGACGGAAGAGGGCAAGAGTTTTCGCCAGGTGATACTTGGTCCGGTCGCCCATCTGGCCAGCCTGCCAGCACCCAAGAAAAAAGAAGAGCATCCATTTTGCCCCTGCTGCTTGTTCACAGAAAGCATGCCTGCATTTCATGATCTGTTGCAGACCAGCGATTTCATCGGCATACGACTGTTTGCATCGCGCGACAATGAGGGCAAGCTGGCTGCTGATTGTCGCGTCAATGGCGAAGATTTCTTGCCTGCAGTTGAACACCTGAAGCAGTATGCAGAAAAATGGCCACAGCGTGGGCTGGAATTCCGCAAGCAATATGTGGTCATCAGGACTGGCAAGCATAGTGTCAATCAGGCGCAGCCTTGATCTGGTTTCGTTTGCTGAAATGTTGAATGTGATACATTTGAAATTACCATTCGCGATACGTCGCCAATTTATTATCAATGAGTGAGGAATATTATGTACCGTAGCTACTTCAAGGGACAATGGAGTGAAGGCAATACGCCACTGTTTGGTGCCATGGATAATGCTGTCTGGCTGGGTTCCTCAGTGTTTGATGGTGCGCGCTCCATTCGCGGCCTGACACCGGATCTGCGTTTGCATCTGGCCCGCGTCATACAGTCGGCTCAGCGTCTGGGTTTGCAATGCCCTTACAATGTCGATGAGCTGGAAGCGCTGTGCCGCGAAGGCATAGCACTGTTCCCAGCAGATGCTGAACTGTATATACGCCCGCTGGTGTTTGGCACTGATGGTTTGCTGATCCCTGAGCCATCAACTACTGGTTTTGCGTTGACTTTATTTGATGCGCCCATGCCAGCATTTACCGGCTTCTCTGCCTGCCTGTCCAGCCTGCGTCGTCCCGATCCTTCCATGGCACCTACCGATGCCAAGGCGTCGTGCTTGTATCCAAATTCCACCAGGGCTCTGCGCGAAGCCAAAGAACGTGGTTTCGACAATGGTGTGGTTTGTGATATGCACGGCAATGTGGCTGAATTTGCCACGGCCAATCTCTTCTTTGTGACGGCAGATGATGAAATCGTCACGCCTATGGCAAACGGCAGTTTCTTGTCGGGCATCACCAGGGCGCGCGTGATCGGTTTGCTCAAGGATGATGGTAAACAAGTTTCCGAGCGCACTGTAAAACCGGAAGAATTATTGGCGGCCAAAGAGATTTTCAATACAGGCAATTTTGCCAAGGTAACGCCTTGCACCAGATACGAAAGCCGCGAATTGCCTATAGGTGTGGTAGCGACACGCGCCCGTGATTTGTATTTGCAATTCATGCAAAATACCTGATTCAGACTGACAATAAATTGATGCTGAAGCGCATACATCATGCTGCAATTATTTGCTCTGATTATCGGACATCGAAGGATTTCTATACCCGGATTCTGGGCTTGAGCGTTATTGCAGAAACCTATAGAGCAGAAAGAGTTTCCTACAAGCTCGATCTGGCCTTGCCAGATGGTTCGCAAATAGAATTATTTTCATTTCCTGATGCGCCGCCAAGGGTATCTCGACCTGAAGCCCAAGGTTTGCGTCATCTGGCATTTGAAGTTGATGATGTGTCCGCTTGCAAAACCATACTGGAAGCCCAGGGGCTAGAGGTGGAGGATATCAGGATGGATGAATTGACTGGGCAACACTTTGTCTTTTTTGCTGACCCTGATGGCTTGCCATTGGAATTGTATGAGGCAATGCGCTAATAAATTCGGATAATTTGAATCAATAAAAAGGCCAGGGAAAGATACGTCCCTGGCCTTTTTATTCATGATGAAATGATCTTGCTTATTTCAAGAACTGTTCATTGCCAACCATACCAATCTTGGTGACATTGAGGCGCTGTGCTGCCGCCATCACTGCTGCTACAGATTTGTAAGGTACGACAGCCACAGGGCGCAGATGTATTTCTGGCTGATCAGGCTGTGCTGCAGCTGCTGCCAGTTTAACATCCAGCTCAGCTGGGTTAACTGCCACACCATTCCAAGAAACAGTGCCATCGAAGTCCACATCGATATTCACTACCACTGGTTCATTTTTTGGCGGATTCGACGGCCCCTGTGGCATATTCAGATTCACTGCATGATTCTGAATAGGAATCGTGATAATCAACATGATGATCAACACCAGCATGACGTCAATCAAAGGCGTCATGTTCATTTCTATCATTACTTCTGGATCAGCAGACGCGCTGCCGGAACCTATTTGCATACCCATAATGATTCCTTTACTTAGTTCCGCGCTGGCGGTTCAATAACGAAGCCGACCTTGGCGATACCTGCACGCTGGGCTGTCAAAATGCTCTTGCCGACAAACTCATAACGGGCATTCTGGTCTCCACGGATATGCAACTCCGGTTGCGGGACCTTGACTGCTTCTACCTTGAGTCGTTCAAACAGGGCATCTGTGCTGCCGAGCGGCTTGGTACTGCCGTTCCAGTACAGATCACCATCCTTGTTGATCGACAAGGTGATGTTTTCCGGTTTGGTTTTGTAAATCTGGTTGTGCTCTGCCGGCAGCTTGAGCTTGATCGTGTCTGTAATCACCGGGGTGGTGATCAGGAAGATGATCAGCAAAACCAGCATGACGTCTACCAGCGGGGTGGTGTTGATGGTGCTGTTGACTTCGTCTTCGCCATCACCATCATTGCCAATTGCCATTGCCATAATGTGTTCTCTTTCAGATTTCACGAAGACCCTTTAGACCACTCAACACAGAGGCAAAGAGACACAGAGGAAGGCGGAAAGGACCTTGTTCGCCATCGCTTGCAAGTCACCTCCCGGATTTTCTCTGTGGTTTTTCTCTGTGTCTCTGTGCCTCTGTGGTTAAGGGTCTTCGGGTTTTAATCAGTTATTGCCAATTACTTCTTGGCAGCTGTCTTGCCCATGTTGCCGGACAGAACTACAGAATGCAGGTCAGCGGAAAAAGCACGGACTTCTTCCATGGCGCTCTTGTTGCGGCGTACCAGGAAGTTGTAACCCAGAACGGCAGGAACAGCCACAGCCAGACCAATCGCGGTCATGATCAGCGCTTCACCAACAGGGCCCGCTACTTTGTCGATCGATGCCTGACCGGACATACCGATGGCTGTCAGCGCATGGTAGATACCCCATACTGTACCGAACAGACCTACGAACGGTGCTGTGGAACCAACTGTTGCCAGGAATGCCAGGCCGTCTTGCAGGCGGCTTTGGACTTTTTCCACAGCGCGCTGGATGGACATGGATACCCAGGTGTTCAAATCGATTTGTTCCAGCAAAGCACCTTCATGGTGTTCTGTGGCTTTGATGCCAGAGTCAGCGATGAAGCGGAATGGGCTGCCTTCTTTCAGGGAAGCGGCACCGGCTTGTACGGAGGCTGCTTTCCAGAACTTGGTACGGGCATCTGTTGCCTGGCCGGACAGTTTGACCTGGTCGATGATTTTGGTGATGAGGATGTACCAGCTACCCATGGACATGATGACCATGATGATGAGTGTGCCTTTGGCAACGAAGTCACCTGTTTTCCAGAGGGCGTCGAGGCCGTATGGATTTTCTATCACTTCTTTGGCTGCTGCTGGGGCAACTGCGGGAGCGCCAGCATCGGCGGGGGCAGCTGGAGCGGCGGCAGCTTCAGCAGCAGGAGCGGCTGGAGCAGGGGCGGCAGCAGAAGCTGGACCTTGAGCGGAGGCAGGAGCGACGGCAACGGCGGCTGTCAAAGCCAGGAGTGTTGCAGCCAGGAATGCGGAGAAACGGGTTTTCATTGAGGTGCTTCCTTTTAACAAAATAAGGTTGGTATTGCTTACTGCTGTTTTATTTACTGCTGTTTTAAGATTTAATTTTTTCATTAAACTTGTTTTGTGCCGCCAAGTAGCCTGCGCAGGTTTCGACTACTCTAACTTCCAAACATACTGGACTTTAGTCCATGTCTGTTGTGGTTTGCCATCCACGGTACCTGGTTTGTTTTTGCAGGAACCTGACATCAATTGGGACTTCACCGCATTGTCGAGACCTCGGAAGCCACTGGATTTGTCGATCTTGACATCGGCTACCGAGCCATCTGCACCGATCAGTACTGATAATTGCACGGTACCAGTTTCTTCGTTACGCAGTGACGCACGCGGATATTCCGGTTTGCAACCACCCACATTGAAGTCGATCACGCCTGGTACAGTCACTGGACCTGTAGGCTTGGCTTCTGCTACAGGAGCAGGAGGTGCCTGGGTCTTGGCGAATGTCGGATTCTCTGGCTTGACATTCGATACGGCGGCGATCGTCGGCTGCTGTTGTACCGGCTGTTGTACCTGGACTTCCGGTGGCGGAATGAACGGTGGCGGTGGGGCCAGCAGCTTTGGTGGCGGCGGTGGCGGTGTATCTGGCGGCGGTGGTGGTGGCTTCACCTCTTCCACCAGCTTGACTTCTGCTGGCTTGATCACCACTTCCATGGCCTTGCGAGCCAATCCTGATACCAGTGCATATACCACCAGTAAGTGAAATGCGATTACCAGCCCTATACCTATAAACTTCTTCCCCGGCTCTTGCTGGCGATTTGAAAAATCCATTCCGGCTGTCTCCTCGATCTTAGAATATGAAGGCGATAATAATAACCGCTGTTGATGAAAAATTTACGATTCTGAGCTGAAAACTTTTCATATTTTTTGTAGCAAACATATGTGTTCCTTCTCAAAATAAATTGAAGTGCCTAGTTTGTAGGCAGGTATTGCCCATAAGGACATATTTTTTTTCGATTTGATGACTCAAAATTCTTCCATGGCAGTCAATGTAGTAATCGAAACAATAAGCAAAAATTGAACCATGTTTTATGTATCTGCCTGGCCTTTAACTCACCTACAGATTTGCCCTAAAACAGGTCATCATTGCCCGGTTTTTACTCATGCCCAACAAAAACCACAGCACTCAGGGCTGGAATGGTGAATCTGCCGCTATTGCTGTCATATTTCGCCTCTTTGGCGACGCGCTGATCCGCTGCTCCAGAGGCTCTGTGCACGGGATGGAGTACATACGGCGTCTGGCCTGGTTTGATGCGATCCAGAATTTGGGTTTGCTGACTGGCATTGATGAAATACATGATGGATGAAAAGTTTGCACCGGGCATTTGCTTGCCATCCAAATGCGCCACAATCAGCAAGGGATTTTGTGTTGAACCTGTATTGTAAAAGTGCAGGCGCTGCGCGATTTCGTCCAAAGTGGACATTCTGAACAAGCTGGAGCTGGACCTGATTTTCAATAAATCACGGAACTGGTCACGACTGAACTTAATATCCTGCTTTGTGGGTTTGATGTTTGGATTGTTTAGTGCGGTTTTGATATAAGGATAGAACTGTGCATTATCTTTTTCTGGTGGCAAGCCAGTGCCAAAGTAATTGTCGCTATAGCTCCAGTCAAGGCGGTTGAACCAGTCTCCAGAATTGAAACTATTGCCATCCATGGATTTGGAGCGGAGGATGTCAACGCCTGCATGGTAATAGGCTACTCCCTGGCTGAACGCAGTTGTTGCCAGTGCCAATGCCTGAATTCGGGCGCGATCAGCACTGCTGGTTTCAGCAGGAAGGCGATAGGCATTGATATCGAATAGAGTTTGGTTGTCGTGATTCTCTACATAATTGACGACTTCACCAGGCTGGCTGACATAGCCTGCGGCTTGGCCGGCATAATCGATTTCTTGCAGTTGCTTGCTTTGGTCGTCAAAGCCTTGCATGCGGAATTGTCGCAATGAACCTGCCAGGCCTACTCTAAGCATGTCTGCCGCACGTAACAGATCTTGTTTGGGGCGGGCTTTATCTGCTAATGCATTTGGCATGTGGATGAGGCCATTGAGATAACCCTGGTTTTTGACTATGCCAGCACCTGCATCGCCATGGCCGCCACCACGTATAGCATCACGGGCGCGGTCGCTAAAACTTCCTATACCGCTGCCATTGAGTGATAATTGTGAAGCCTGGACAAAGCGCTTACCATCGGCGATCTCTCCAAAATTCCAGCCTTCACCCAGGAACTGAATCTGGCGACCGGTTTCTTGCAAAAGTCTGGCTTGCATTTCTTCCATTATCTGTCTGGGCTGATGCCCCATCAGGTCAAAGCGGAAAGAATCAATTTTGTATTGCTTTGTCCACAAGAGTACCGAGTCACTCATCAGCTTGGCCATCATGCTGTTTTCTGTGGCCGTGTTGTCACAACAGGTGGAGCGTTCTATCTGCCCCAACTGGTTCAGTCGCTGATAATAGCCAGGGACAATACGGTCCAGCACCGAGTACTGAGTTTGCCCTGCCCCAGCGGTGTGGTTGTAAACCACATCCATGCCCACGCGCAGGCCTGCATTCTGCAAAGCCATGACCATTTTTCTGAATTCGATGATGCGTTTGGCACCATCGCTGGCATCGGTGGCATAACTACCCTCGGGCGCGTTGTAGTGATAGGGCTCATAGCCCCAGTTATAGCAATCCTTGTCGGCATACTGCGTCGCCAGTTTTTGTTGTTCTGCACTATCTGCTTTGCCTTTGATGGCGGGAGTCTCGCACTTGGCTTCAGATACGGTAGCAAAGTCAAAGACGGGCAGCAAATGAATGTCCGTCATGCCAGCCGCGCTCAGTGCTTGCAAATGCTTCATGCCCTTAGTGCCCGCTTCGGTAAAAGCAAGGTATTTGCCACGCCAGGCCGGCTTTACCGTGGTGTCATTAATGGAAAAGTCACGCACATGCAATTCATAGACTTGCATGTCAGTCTGATTTTTCACTTTAGGATTCAGTTTTTGCGCATCCCATCCGCTAGGTTTTAACTTGCTTGACGACAGATCTGCAATATAACTGCGCATTGAGTCAGTGGTCAGACTGATGGAGTAAGGATCTGTGACGCGATTGCGCACCAGGCCCTGGCCAGGAATATATACATCGACGAGGTAAGTGTAATACTTGTTCGACAAATCAGACTTATCGCTGGTGTGCCATGTCCCTGTGCTCTCATCAAATTGCATAGCCAGGATTGCATTGGACTTGGCCTTGCCATCCGGATACAGGCAAACTGAGATTCGCTGTGCCGTGGGTGCCCACACCCTGAATTGCGTCTGAGCTGTTTTGGTAGCCGCTGCTTTGCCGAGATTCGCGCCATAATCATTCAGGCTGCTGGCTGCCTTATACAAATCGTCCAGCGCACCAGCTACTTGCAGGCTGGTGTAATCAATAATCTGACCGTCTTCGTCTTCTGTGGCGATCATGACTTGTGCTTGCTGCAATGACCGTAATTGTTTCAAGCCGCTATTTGCAAGTTCATATGCTTTGTCAGATCCAGTGTAGGCAAAGCGTTTTGCAATACTGCTGTCCGCAGGTATGTTTGACTCGGTCAGCATAATGGCTTCGTCAAAGCCCAGTGGTTTGCTACCTTTACTGAGTTTGAGCTGCCCGGTTCTGGATGTATAGAGTTTGACCTTGCTTCCAGTTGCCATGCCTGGCCAGCGTATCAACTTACTTGATAGCCAATAAGCGCGAGCTTCTTTCGTCACCATCGCTGATGCAGTCAATGTTGTCTCGAATTGCCCCGCATTGCATGCTGCAATGGTGGTGGCCGACTCATCGCTGGCATTTGCCTGCATGGCATAAGTCATCAGGGCGCACACAAGCAAAAAGCCGCCACTGCTACTTGCATGTGTAATAGCTTGTTTGAAAAGCAAAACAGTCTCCTGAGTAAAACAAGTAGTCAAGCTTTGATTTTAAGTAATTTACACTCAAAAAAGTAGTGTGACTACATAAAAACAAACATGCTTTCAGCCAGTTTTACCGGTTTAATTGTGGCTTAAGCCAACATTTTTTTTAATTTTAACCCAATAATCGCAAATTTGTTAGACATGAACCATTGATATATGTAGTATTGCTACATAAATTCTGATTGCGACTTGTTTCTTGTGTCAGTCAGATTCAGGCGCAAAAAATATGAATGGTGAGATGTTGAGCAATAATCCAAGAAAATCATGCAATGCAGGCCCGCGTTTGCTGGCAGATATAGGCGGCACCAATGCGCGTTTCGCATTGGAAACGCATAGCCACGAATTTACTGCCATTGCCGTGTTGCCATGTAATGCTTATCCCGACCTGCAATCTGCCATTACAGCCTACTTATCCAGCCCTGAAGTGTTAGTGGTTTGTCAGTCGCCGGTCAAAAATGCCGCAATTGCCATAGCCAATCCGGTGGATGGCGATGTGGTACGTATGACCAATCATCATTGGACTTTTTCCATAGAAGCCTTGCGTCTGGCAGCGGGCTTTGACAATCTGGTGGTCGTCAATGATTTCACCGCATTGGCGATGGCTTTACCGCATCTGGCTGCACACGAGCGCGTGCAAATTGGTAGTGGCCAGCCGCAAGCCAATCGTGCCATAGGTTTGATTGGTCCCGGTACTGGTCTGGGTGTATCCGGCATCATCCCCGCAGGCGCTCATTGGGTGCCTTTATCCAGTGAAGGCGGGCATGTCAGTTTTTCTCCCAGCAATGAAATTGAAATTGAAATCCTGCGTCAAGTCTGGAAAGAATACCCCCACGTGTCTGCTGAACGGCTGATCTCAGGCATGGGTCTGGAACTGATGTATCGTATCCTGGCGCAAATGGACAAGCATGCAGATACGACAGAAATGAATGCTGCCGATATTACACGCCGTGCGCTGGATGGAAGTTGCAACGTCTGCACCCGTACTGTGGATTATTTTTGCGCCATGCTGGGCACGATTGCCGGTAATTTGGCTGTGACCCTTGGTGCGACAGGTGGTGTATATATAGGTGGCGGTATCGTGCCTCGCCTGGGTGAGTTTTTTGCGCAATCAAATTTTCGCCAGCGCTTTGAAGCGAAGGGGCGCTTTGCTGATTATCTGGCACAAATACCGACTTACCTGATTACGGCGGAGTATCCTGCGTTTTTGGGCGTCTCTGCGATATTGAATGAACGCCTGTCCTTATCGGACATTGTGGCATGAACTTTGAAAAGACCTTTCACCACAGAGGCACAGAGACACAGAGGTCGCACTGAGAAGGAATTTTATTTAGTCAGCACAAATAAATACTTCTTCTTTACGTTTTACATGAGTGCTCTCTTTGATCTTCTCTGTGTCTCTGTGCCTCTGTGCCTCTGTGTTGAGAGGTCTTGAGTTACTGGTTAAAAAGAAATTACATATACATGAATAAATCTTTGGAAGTGCAAGCAAACGACTGGTGGCGTGATGCCGTGATCTACCAGGTTTATCCGCGCAGTTTTTCCGACAGCAATGGCGACGGCATAGGTGATTTGCCTGGCATTACTGCCAAACTGGATTACATCGCCAGCCTGGGAGTGGACGTTGTCTGGATTTCGCCTTTCTTCACATCGCCGATGAAAGACTTTGGCTATGATGTGGCCGACTATTGTGATGTCGATCCCATTTTTGGCACACTGGCTGACTTTGATGACTTGCTCAAGCGCGCGCATGACCTGGGTTTGAAGATCATGATAGACCAGGTCTTGTCGCATTGCGCTGAAGTGCATCCCTGGTTTGTTGAAAGCCGCAAGAGCCGAGACAATCCCAAGGCAGACTGGTATGTTTGGGCCAATCCCAAGGCTGATGGTTCACCACCCAATAACTGGTTATCTGTATTTGGTGGCTCTGCCTGGCAATGGGATGCGCGCCGCCGTCAATACTATATGCATAATTTCCTGGTCAGCCAGCCGGACCTGAATTTTCATCATCCTGAAGTACAGCAGGCGCATCTCGACAATATGCGATTCTGGCTGCAGCGTGGTGTGGATGGCTTCCGTCTCGATGCCTGTAATTTCCATTTTCATGACCAGGCTTTGACTGATAATCCACCCAGCCAGGTGCGAGACAATAAAACCGTACAGGACAATAATCCTTACGGCATGCAGGCACATATCCATGACAAGACCCAGCCAGAGAATCTGGCCTTTCTGGAAAAAATCCGCAGTCTCTTGAACGAATTTGGAGCGATTGCCATAGGTGAAGTGGGTGCCGATGATTCCTTGGCTGTCATGGCAGACTACACGGCGGATGGCAATAAACTGCAAATGGCTTACAGCTTCAATTTGCTGACGGCGACTTATTCTGCCGCCTACATACGCCAGCAAGTGGAAGAATACGAGGCCCGCGTCAAAGGCGGCTGGGTATCCTGGTCAGTCGGCAATCATGATTCGGTACGTGTCATGACACGCTGGGGCGGGACGGCGGCGACGCCAGAATTTGCCAAGATGTTGCTGGCCATGCAAATGGCCTTGAAAGGTACACCTTGCCTGTACCAGGGGGACGAGCTGGCCCTGACAGAAGCTGACATTGCCTACGAAGATATACAAGACCCCTATGGCATTACCTTCTGGCCAGAATTCAAGGGCCGTGACGGTTGTCGCACACCCATGCCCTGGCAAGCAGATCAGCCAAATGCTGGTTTCAGTACTGGTAAACCCTGGCTGCCAGTTCCTGTAGAACACGCAGAAAATGCTGTGTCGATACAAGATCACGAACCGAATTCTGTGTTGAATTTCGCCCGCCATATCCTGGCGTGGCGTAAGAAATACCCGCAACTTAGCAGAGGCGAAATTAGTTTCTTTGATGCTCCTGAACCAGTATTGGCAATACGCCGCGACCTGGCTGGCAGCACGAGCTTGCTTGCGGCATTCAATCTGGGGAACCAGCCAGTCAGTTTCAACTGGCCTGAGACACAGGGGGCAAAAGAATTGCCAGTGGCAGGATTAGCTGGGCAAAGCCATGGCGAAACTGTGGAACTGCCAGCCTATGGTGGCTGGTTTGCGGAAGTCACACAGTAATAAAAAAAATGTAATTACTACATAGAATTGCGCTTGACAGGGCTGTGCGAATTTCGTACAGCCCTTTTTTTGTGCGGATGACTTTGTTTCAATCCAGAGGTAGCCAGTCTGCGATCTGCTGGAAAATCTCCAGGACTTGATTATCTGGTGAATAATGGCTCAGTGGCTGTTGAAACGCGAAGGCCAGGCTGACTTCATCATCACGCGGTATGCCAAAAGGAATCATGCGTTCGCCATACGAGTTTGCCAGGGCTGCGGCGATATCCCTATTGAGTTTGTTGTCAGGTTCTAGCTGGTTCAAGACCAGGACACAATTATCCAGTGTCGTATGCGTTTCCATATTGCTTAGCCAGGATTCCATGGCAGGGATGGTGGCATAGGAGCTGGCGTCAGCGAGTGCAACCATGATGACCAGATCAGCGCACGCCAGGGCCTGGCGCAAATAGAGAGAAGGGCCAGGTGGCGTATCGATGAGCAAGATGCCTTCTTCCGGTAGACCCAGTTGCAGTATGCGTTTTTCTATCCAGTCAGGATGGGCGCTCAGGCATGCTTCAAAAGCCTTGCGCTGTTTTTCACTGACTTCACCATACGGCAGATTGATGACATTGTAGGGAGTGGGGAAAGCCAGTTCACCCCAGTCGCCCTCTACGTCCGTCTGGCATGCGACACCTTCTTCCAATGCAATGCCCAGGCCAAAATGCATGTGCAGGCTATTTTGCGGGTCGAGGTTCAGTACGGCGATGCTATCTGGTTCAGCATCCTGGGCAAGAACAGCGGCCAGATTCGCGGTCACGCTGGTTTTACCCACGCCACCTTTCATTGAAACAACTGCGATAATTTTCATCTTTTGAGTGCTTGCACCGTCAATCGGCTGTCGCCGGGCTGGGCTGGGGGCTTTTGCTCACCTTTTGCCAGGCGTTGAAAAACGGCATGGAGAGAGTCGCTAGCGGCTACTTGAGCGCTGCTGTGTGCTGCATTCATATGCTGTGTCGATGTGGCCAGATGACGTAGCTGGCTGGCAATCTGATGTGCTTTTTCAGTAGCCATGCTGGGAGCGGCTGACCATTTTTGCAAGCTGCTTTGTGGCTGGAAATGCCAGCGTGCTTCTTTTTCTGCGGCGGACAGAGGGGCAGGACGCCCGGCCTGTTGAGGGGCGATCGATTGCAAAATAGGCCAGTATTCTTGCGATGCGCTGGCGTCGTCCTGATGTTTCATTATTACTTCCTAACTCCTTTAATAAGCTGGGTACTGGCGTCAACATAGCGTCAATTTTGGAATGCCAATTTATTTTATCAATCATTCAGGACGCAAGATAGGAATAATTTAAAGCTCGTGGCCTGGAATTCATTTGATCACACTGGCTGGCAGGCGGCAAAGCCTCACATCGCTGATGGTAAATCCCGTAGTTTCACCTGGCCATATCTTCAGGCCTGTATAAGCTTTACTACCTGCCGGCAGGGCTATTTTCAAGGTGTGCGGATTGCCGTCAGGATTGATGGTCAGGCTCCATTTGCGGGCGCTGAGTTCGCCTTTCATGGCTTCCAGGTTCAGGGTTTGACCAGCCTTGCTACTGATATTGGCTTGCAAATAATCCTGCGCTTCTGTGGCCTGGTTGAATTCCAGAGCGACAGTATCCGCGACTGATGTCCTGGAAAATTGTGCACGCTGGGTTTCGCGGGCACTTGGGCTAAGGAATTTGACACTGGCCGCACCAGAGCGGCATTGTGTTTGTGCCATGACAGAGACACGCTGCAACCATTCCTGGTTGTCGCTGCGGTAGCGCGCTTCACGATACAGGAAGGCGGGCGGGGCGCGCATATCCCTTTCCGGCATTTCCCAAATCAGGAATTTGGGTGGTGTATTTTGAAAAGCATCATCCCGCAGATAGCTTTCCATACCTACCCAGGCGCCCTGGTCGGCACCAACAGCAATCGCTAGGACATCTTTTTGCAAAGTATATTTCAAGAACTCGGGGAAGCGTGTCCACGGTTTTGAATAGCTGCTGCCTACCAGGCTGATCATGGGCAGGGCTGCATCTCCCAGCAAGTTGCTGCCCGTGGCAGTTTTGGTGATCTCGGCATCCAGCACATATTCTGGCGCATAGGTGGGTGCACCTTTGGGAAGTTGCATGACCAAGTCACGCGAGACAGTGGCGATGGCTTGTTCAGACCAGCGCATGGTGTATTTTTCTACTGGTATCTGGCGTAGCTGGGCTTTCATGCTGGCATCCGCTTCCATACTGCTGGCTACGGTTTCCGCCGCAAGCAGTGCTCCTGTCGGCGTCCAGTGGCTATCGAGGCGAAAGTAAAGATGTTTATCAGGGTGATTCTTTGCACCCTGCAAAAAACTGCTATTCAAGTCGACGACTTTCACCCCGGCAGAACTCAGGGCCTGTGCCATGCGCTGATAATTTCCTGCCATATAGGGATTGAGCTTGTATTGTTCAGTCACATGGGCCTGATAGATGCGTGCCTTCAGCGGCACCATCGCCACTACCAATGTTATGCCATTGTCCTGCAATGCTTTACTGAAGGATTTAATTAACTCCACAGAGGTATTGGTGGCTGCCAGGTCGGCACTATTTGCCCATTCATGGCGATAAAACAGCCAGTCGTTTTTTCCCGCGATGGCGGCGGCTTCTTCGGCATGGGCAGGTATGATGCCCAGGAAAATTGCTGAAGTTGCCAGGGATGCCAATTTTGCCAGAGCGCGGCCAGGCAGACGTAAAGTTGTATGGAATATGATGTTGCTCCTTGGTCGTGCAGGCTGAATGTCAAATAATCAACTGCATTGGTTGTATTGGGTGTCGCTGCTCATTTGGCGGCGCGCGATTCCAGAGTATTTTTTGTAAGTCGTGCTTGCAGTGCAGAATTGGCATCCATAGTTAACAGCAAACTGTAATTGTCGCCACGCTCCAGCACAAGTGCGGCGCGTGCCTGCTGCAAAGCTGGGCTGCTACATTCACCCATGCCAGCAGGCTGGTTGGCTGATGGGCATGTCAGTAATTCCACTTTGATGGGATTGACGGCCAGGCTATGGCTGCTGGATGGCGCAAGCGCACGAAATACATTGGTCTTGCCGTCGGCCGTACTGATATTGACTGGCCCCAGTTTATCGGCCAGGTGATAAACCGTGAGCCTGGCTTTCATCCGGTTCAAGTCAGCCTTGTCGTCAAATACAATGGGATTAACTTGCTTTTGCATGTCGACAAATGCAAGCGTCACTACTTGAGCTGCACCTACTTCAAGACGGCTAGCCGTGATTTTTTTTGAGGCCTGATGTGCATGCAATTGAATTTCATGCGGACCGGAGCGCAAGATCAGATAATCGCCAAACTGCCCTTGCTTCAAGCCGGATTGACGCATTTTCCCATCCACCAGCACATCGATCTTTTCATTGGGGTTGAGATGGACGATGCGGACGTAGGCGGCGTCAGCAGGTGGTTCTGGCTCGTATAGAACCCCGGTCGACTGCGCCGCCGAGGTACCAGGCATTACCAAACTCAGAAAAAAAACAAACATGGCAAGCAGCGGCAATCTGGCCGCAGACAAGCGGGCAATTCGACATCTGGCCTGCAGACCTGTATAAGTGGGCAAATGCACTATGAACTTTTCCTGGGTATTGAAATCACATCGACGCCTTGCCAGGCGGCACGGGGAACTCACATGAACTTCGCTTGCATAAAAATTAATTAACAAAAATTCATTTATTTCAAGCCTTAGTTGAAAATGTCACATGTTAAAATCATTGGGTAGTGACAATCCCACTCATATTGACTAATTGCTTGAGCAAAATGTTTTGCTATTTAAACAAAGGCGTCCGCTATTATGCATGAGACCCCCGTCCTTGCCAACGCCAGACTATGTATCCCTGGCCTCCCCAGCCTGACAGATCAGATGCTGAGCGGTGGCTTGTATGCGCTAATTGCAGAAATGCCTCCGGCCCGCGTTCCTGTGCTTGCCAGCAGCTTGCAATATGCATCGAGCAAGCAGCAAAATTGTACCGTCATATTACCTTCGCATCCTGAGGCATTTCTTGAGCGTATTGATGCACTGGGTGTCTACGATACCAGCAAGGCATTGGAGAGTGGCAAGCTGCAGATCTTTTTGCGCCAGGATAATTTTGCAAAAAACATGTTCCGTTTCGGCGCTGAACGCTTCGCCAAAGAACTCGATTATTTTGGTATCCCGGATGACAGCTACCTGATCTTTGATCAGGCAGATGAATTATTCAGCCTGCACGATTTATCCCTGGCGATGGAGCAGGTCGAAGCCCTGCGTCTTTGGTTCGGCAAGCACAGAGTGACAGCTTTGCTGGTTTTTTCACGCTTGAGTGGCAATAGTGCCGAGACTTTGCAAGCCATGATGGACCAACTCTCAGGCATAGTTCGGATCAGTAGTGGCCGCCCGGGGCTGGAACTGACTTTCGATTACTGGCAGTCGCCAGAAGGTACCATCGCCGCACGTCAGTATCCCTTGCTGACGCTTGACAATGGCATGTACAAAATTGGCGCACGTGCGGCTGAAGAAATGGCCGAACAGTTGGCTGAAATGCAGCAGCATGGTCCGGAAAAATTCTTTTACATGGATGAAGACCTTGCCAGCCTTGCCAATGAATTGCCAGGCAACTGGCAACTGGTGAGCAGCTTGATAGGCATGATGCATGCCACCCGTGGTTTGCAGGCGGCAACTGTGGTGCTCAGCTTCCAGCGCGACACGGGCTTGCGTGAACTTGCCGAGACCGTCCATACACTGCGCATGAGCCTGGGAAAAAAAGCCCATATCGTGATACGTGAAAAGCAGGCTTCGCTACGCTATCAGAATGAAGCACTATTGCTACGTCTGGGCGTCAACCTTGTGATACATCGCGACATTCCGGAAAATCGCTTGCCCTTGTTGCTGGAGTCACTCAAAGGGCAAAGCTTCGACCGCAATGTGGATATCGATTTTGAAGTTGCCCTGGCCAGTGTCATCCCTTCTGGCTTGCGTGGCTATTTGTTGCCACCGTGTTTTGCCAGGGAAGCAGGCATTATCATGGAGCGCGGCACCGCCCTGAACATCCCTTGTGTGCTGGTGATTGGTGAACTGGTCGAGGGCACCAGCTTCCCTGATATCCTGGCCCGCATCAGCATCTCCCGCCCTGGCGATCTTTTATCCAGCGATGGCAAGGCATGTTATTTGTTTTTTAATGCCTGCCCTGAATCTGCCTTGCAATTGACACTTGAACGCATACTTGGTGCAGCAGCAGGCACTGCCTTTCATCAAGTAAGTTACTTGATAGACCGACAGGATATAGCCCTGGCTCTAGCCAATCTGGTGCATGTAGCCAGGAATGCAGAACTACCTGATTATTTAAACCGGAACCTTGAGCCGGCTGCAATCGAAGCACTGGCAGAGCCCGCTACAGAGAATGAAAATTTTCCATATCAGTCCCAATTCCACCATCCAGCAGAGCAAGTTGCTACGCCAGTTGTTGTGCATGTAAAAAAGCAATTCGAGGATGAACTGCATGAGCACAATGCAGATGTAGTCTCTTTCGTGATAGAAGAAGAGCAAGATTATTCCAGCGATGACGAAGATGAATTCAAATTCAATCCGGTAGCTGACGACAGTGCCACTCGGGCGGCCAAGCAGGTATTTGGCAAGCAACCAGCACCCAGGGCTACCCGAGCCACTTATAAGCAACAAGCAGGCTGATGCACGCATCGGCTGATATTCAATAAAAGAGTTTATGCGTATTTACCCATTGTGCAAGAAAGCATTGCAGCCCCTCTCTTTAGCATTGATCATTTCAGTGTCGAACTATGGCTCATCAGCCCAGGCGGCTGATGCACCGGTAATAGTGCTGAGTCCAGCCCAGCAACACGTCCTGGATTTGAGCGTCGCCCAGGATTATCAGGCAGCTGGCACTAAGGGACTGGAGTTGCTGGAAAGAGAAAAAGCCGATCCTGGTCTGCGTTTGGTCATCGCCAATAGCCTGGCCTGGTCGGGTCGCATGCGCAAGGCAGAATCGCAATACAAGGTTCTTTCCAATAGCAAGGTCCGCAAAGATGCACGTACAGGTCTGGCAAATCTGTATCGCTGGAAAGGGCGTGATGATGAAGCCTTGCCACTCTATCAAACGGTATTGGCAGAAGATCCGCAGCACGCCGGTGCCAATGAGGGCCTGATGTATGCCCAACGTGAATTGAATCCGCGTACTTTTGTCAGCGCTGGGGCAGCGCAAGATTCTGGTGATGCCAAACGCCGTGAACTGAGCATCAGCCAGCGTTGGCGCGATGATACTGGCCGCCATATTTTTGAAGTCAGCAGCAGTGGCACCCGCGATGAATTACCTGTCACCACAGCAAAGCAGGGTGAAGTGGGTTTTGCCTATCAAAACCTGAACCTGCCGCTGGAGCCACGTCTGGCACTGGAGGCGCAGGCAAAACCTAAAGGCGATTTATTCGGTAGCCTCAAATTGAAAATCGATGAGGGGCGCTTCCTGATTGATATAGGTCGCACCAACTGGGGCAAGTCTGCCTTCAATGCACGCGCTCTGGAAGATGGCTTGAACGCAGCGCACATAGGGCTGGATGCCAATCTGCATTTTGACAGCGGCCAATTTACTGAGCACATCGATATTTTTCGCGTCTCTGACAGTAACGTTATACTGACCAGTCGCAGTAATTTCATCCCCTCATGGCGACCTTTTGGCCATCGCATCAAACCCTTTGTCGGCATAGAAACCCGTGATGTGCGCTTTTATTCGAATAAATACTGGTCGCCTGAGGATGGTTTTGGTACGGCCTATGTCGGTTTGCAAGGGGAATGGGCGAATGAAAACTGGAGCCTGTACGGCAGCGGGCAGGTCGGTACGCGCCTTTATGGCGAAGCAGGCAGTAACTGGAGTCTGGGCATGGGCGGCAAGCTCTGGCTGGATAAAAACCTGGCGGTAGGTGTCAATCTCTGGTCCATGGCCAGCCGCCGTGACAATGCCCGCTATCGCGCAAAATCGTTTTCCGTAAATCTGGAGAAGCTTTGGGATTGAGGCAAATCTATAGCTACCTGCTTGCTGCGACCTCGATTGCAGGAGTGGTCTATCTTTTCGTCATCAGCTTTGGTGGTATCCGGGAATTTGATCTGGGCAAGTTCAGCATCCTGTTTGAAAACCTGTTTCTCAGCGTAGTCTCGGCCTATCTGTTGTTTTTCCTGGCGCTACTGGTACTCAGGTATGCCATGCTCATCTTGTATTCATTCATGGAGCATCTGGAAAACATGATGAAGCGCCGCCAGGAGCCGGAAAGCAATTTTCATGATGATGCTTCGCTGCCCATGATCACCTTGGTGGTGCCCGCCTATAATGAAGGACCAGTGATACAGCAAGCCTTGCGTTCCCTGCTGTTGCTGGATTATCCCAATTACGAAATCCTGGTCATCGATGATGGTTCCAGTGATGACACCTATGAAAAAGCCCTGGCAGTGGCGCGCGAAGATCATCAGGTCACGGTGCGTGTCATTACCAAGAAGAATGGTGGCAAGGCCGATGCTCTGAATACCGGCATGAGCGCCGCACGCGGTGAATTCATTCTGAATATGGATGGTGATACCAAGCTCTCACGCAATACCTTGCGGGCATGCATACGCCATTTTGATGATCCGAGAGTTGGCGCGGTTGCCGGCAACGTCAAGGTACTCAATCGCGAGAATCTCCTGACCAGGGTGCAGGCGCTGGAATATGTCGAGGGACTGGCGATGGCACGCAAGGCGCAAAGCTTCATGCGCGCAGTCAATATCATACCGGGGCCGCTGGGCATGTTCAGGAAGAGCGTCCTGCAGCAGGCAGGTGGCTATGACCATGACACCTTTGCCGAAGACTGCGACCTGACCCTGAAGCTGCTCATGCGCGGCTGGCATATCGCCTATGAACCCACAGCCATCGCCTGGGTGGAAACCCCCAGCCGTCTGCTGGACTTGCTGAAGCAGCGCTATCGCTGGACACGTGGCATCTTGCAGGCTACCCGCAAGCACAGCTCGGCCCTGTGGAACCCGCGTCGTGCTGGCATCAATTTTTTCATTTTATGGTACATGCTGTTTGAAGGCATCATGTGGCCGTTCTCCACGGTATTGGGCAATCTGTTTTTTGTCTATGTTGGCCTGCAATATGGGGTGGTGATATTTCTGTTTTACTGGTGGTTGCAACTGACGATACTCGATATCGTTGCCGCCACCTATTGTGTCATCGTGGAAGAAGAAGACCCTTCCCTGATTTTTTATGCCGTCGTGTTCAGGCTGTTCTACATTACGATTATTGATATTTCCAAGGTATTTGCCACCATAGAAGAATGGCGTGGCACGGCAATGACCTGGGGCAAGCTGCAAAGAGAAGGCAAGCTTTGATATGGACCTGATTTCTATACTGGCAACCGTGATACTGATCACCACCATAGGCACGTTGGTGGTCGGTGTTGCCGCTTATATTGCCTTCAAATTGCGCGATAAGCGCAAGCCAAAACGTAAAGACCCCACAGCAGAAGAGCATGGCGAAATGCAGCCAATTTTCCTGAGGCGCTATGTGCCTGGCAAGCAGGCAAATGCTTCATCAGCAGATAAACCGTCTTAGCTATTTGTGCAGTTATTGTAGATATTGTAGTTTCCACCCGTTTCACTGGTTCAAATTTTCATGCAAACAGAAGACCCTGGCGGTTTTGAAAACCGGCCTGCTTACCGCCGCATAGGTATTTATCTATTGGCTTTGATCGTGCTGGGCATGGCGGTATCCGTGTTTGCCTACCTGTCATCCATGCAGGTGCTGGGCTGGCAAATGCCGGAATTCAATCTGCAAACTCCTTTCAAGTCTGCTGGCGGGGTTAATTCCACGCCCGCATCCAAGGGTTTGTACTTGTATGCCTCACCGAATACCCGCAGTTATTTTGCCTCCATAGGCGGCAACTATGATCGCTTGTTAACTCCCTGGCGTGCCTATGCCAAGCAGCGCCAGCTCAGCTTCAAAGAAATTTCTGACCCGCAAGAGCTAAGCAATATCAAGGATGGCGTGCTGGTACTGGCATCAGCAGTAGCACTCAGTGAGCAAGAGCGCACCAGCTTGCAGGAATATCGCGCCCAGGGTGGTGCCATCCTGGCGACCTGGGCCAGTGGCACCCGCAATGAAAAAGGTGAGTGGTCTGGCTGGCAATTTCTGGAAACCATGGGGGCAGCCTCCAAAGGCGAAATCGCGCTGGAATCCAAAGCCAGGTTCCTCATCCTGAATGGCGAGACTCCATTGACACATAGCCAGCCTGCCGGTCAGCGCATCTGGTTGGGTAATGCCTCGGAAAGCCTGTTGCGTTTTAGCGGGGAAGGCGCAGCCAGCATTATGGACTGGGCCAGGGTGCAAGAGCCGGAAAGGAAAAATGAATCTGCCGTGCTATACGCAGAACCCAGCGCCGATAGCGGCCGCAGCGCCGTGTTTGCCTTTGCCGAATCAGCCTGGGAATCACAGCCTTATCCCATCTACAGCCTGGTCGATGACACCCTGAGCTGGTTGCAGAGAAGACCGGCACTGTTGCGCGCTGCCTGGCCAGAAGGAAAATATGCGGCGCAAATTATTGAGATGGATACTGAGCAAGGCTTTGCCAATGCCTTGCGTTTTGCATCCCTGATACGCAGCATCAATTACCGCGGCAGTTTTTATGTGCTGACTTCTGTGGCAAAACAATTCCCTGCGGAGATGAAACAGTTGGCGCGTGAGTATGATATCGGTTATCACGGCGATACCCATATCAGCTTCAAAGAGCAGGGCCTGAATGAGCAGGAAAAACGCATCAATGCCATGCGAGAAGATTTGAAATCCATCTTGCCTGATCTGCCTGCCATCACTGGTTTTCGTGCACCGCTGGAAGGCTATGACCAAACTACACAGTCGCTCTTGCAAAAAAATGGTTTCCTGCACCATGTGACCGATCCCAATAGCAGCGAAGGCCGCTTGCCAGTTTTTGTCAAAATCGATGGTGTCAGCCAGGACAAGGCCATGGTCTTGTTACCCCGCACTCAGCGCGACGATCTCAATTTGAGCAAGGAGCAACTTGACCTTGAGCAAACCAGGCAGGCACTGATCAGCGATGCAGAAACCAGCAAGCAAATGGGCGCGCTGGGCTTGCTCAGTGTGCATAGCCAGAGTTTTGAAGAAAACAGTTTGCTGACGCAGGCCTTCCCGGCGTATCTGGCGTATCTGAAGGCAAATAGAAATACTGTCTGGCTGGCATCATCTTCACAAGTTGCTGACTGGTGGCATGAGCGTGATAGATTGAAATTATCTTCCAGCATTGCAGGAAAACGTATTGAATTCGATATGACTGTCACGGGCAAAAAGCCGCTGGCAAATGCCAGCCTGATTTTGATGTTGCCACAAAAATCCCAATTGCCAAATGTGCTGGGATTGAAGATAGGCATGCCGAAAGCCACAGTAAAACGCATCGATGATTTTCGCGCTGCTATCGTCTTTGAAACGCTGGAGCCTGGTAATTATGCTTACCAGGCGGTTTTCAACTAGATTTTAGTTCCGGCTTGCCAGCCAGTCTGCCAGATGCTGGATATCGCGGCTGGCTTGCGCATCAGGGTCGTATTGCAAGACTGATCTTTCATAAGCCAGGGCTTCAGGCACCAATGCATCTCTGTGGATGACCATAGGGGCCATCTTGCTGCCATAGCTATCCATCATGGCAGCCCTGACTTGTTGTGCCAGTTCGCTGTCTTCCTGCATCTGGTTCAGTAATATGTGAGTAGTTGCCATTCTGTTTGCAGGATCTTTTTTGTATTCTGCCAGCAATTTTAAAATCTTCCTGAGGCTGGAGTACGAGGCCGCGTCTGTCAGTACCACGATAAGTGCCCTGGCTGCAGCGTTCAAGGCTTGCGGCAAATATACCGTGGCACCAGGCGGCGTATCGAGCAGGATGTAGTCATAGCCAATACTTTGCAGGCCCTGCAGTGCCGTTGCCACCCATGTTGGCCGTGCTTCCAGTCCGGCTTCAAATTCCAGCAATTCTTCTGCAGTGACACGTCCGAAAGGGATGAAGTCGACGCCGAAGGGGCTTTCAAAAATCACTTCAGGGAAGATGCCTTCGCGGACCAGGCCAGCATCATCATTGGGATCCATGCCCAGATGATGGCGCACTGCATTTTGCGGATCAAGATCAATGACCAGTACCCGCTTGTTGCGCTGGCTGAGTGCGATGGCGAGGTTGCTGGTCAGCGTGGTTTTACCGACGCCGCCCTTGCCGGAAATGAGGGAGATTACTTGCATGATTCTTTTTATCTGACAGGCGGGTACTGTTTTTTGTAGGAGCAGGGACGTGATGGCTTTAGTTGGCTATGTAGCCCCACAAGCGCGACAGGCAGTTTACCTGCATTTGCCTGCTTTAGTAAGCCCAAAGCTTGTTGATAGCGTGATCAGATATGAATGGCGCTGGCGTCAGAAAATTGCTTGCGATAATTGCCCGGACTATTTGCCACGATGCGACGAAAATGGCGGCGCAGTGATTCTTCTGAACCAAAGCCCGCCAACTCGGCAACTTGTGGCAGGCTGGTGCCGGGGGATTCCAGTAATTCCTTGGCGATGGCAACCCGTTCGCGTATCAGCCATTCACCGGGGGCCAAGCCTGTACTGTCCTTGAAGTGACGTTGCAGGGTACGGGTACTCATCGCCGCTTTTTCTGCCATCGATGCCAGATTATGCGGCAGGGCAGGGTGGGCCCTGATCCAGTCCATCAGTTTGGCCAGGCGTGCATGTTCATCGCTGGGCATGGGACGGGGTACAAATTGTGCTTGGCCGCCTTCACGATGTGGTGGCACGACCAGGCGTTGTGCTACCAGGTTGGCCACTTTGGCACCATGATCCTTGCGTACCAGATGCAGCAACATGTCGAGACCCGCAGCAGAACCAGCAGAAGTCATGATCTGGCCCTGGTCCACATACAAGGAATTGGTCTGCACTTGAATATGTGGATAACGCTTGAGCAATTTTTCTGCATAACGCCAGTGTGTGGTGACGGTTTTGCCATCCAGTACGCCTGCCGCTGCCAAAATGAATACACCAGAGCAGATGCTGCAAATGCGGGTGCCGCGCGCATGGGCATTACGGATTTTTTCGAGTAAGGCGGTTGGTGGCATTTCATCGGCATCGCGCCAGCCGGGAATGATGATGGTATCTGCCTTATCCAGCATCTCCAGGCCATGCGGTACTTCTACCGTGATGCCACCTGCGGCCCGTAATTTGCCAGTTTCCGCAGCGCAAACAGCGAAGTCATACCAGTCCACGCCCAGCTCAGGGCGCTGCAGGGCGAACAACTCTACCGTGCAGCCAAATTCAAAGGTGCATAGCTGATCATAGGCAAGGGCGACAACGAGATGGGATTGCATGGCGAGATATTACCGTAAACACGCATTGCGACATACAGTGTTTATTCGCGCATCCAGTCACGCAATTCATAATACCAATAGGCGCATTGCGCAGCCATCAAGCCCAGGCTGCCAAAGCTGGGTGGCAAGCCATACTGCTCCAGTCCATCTGGCAAGGGCTGTTGGTTGGCAATCGCTTGAGCCACTACCTCGCCTGCCAGGGTAGTTGGTGCCACACCGTGACCACCAAAGCCCATGGCATACCATACCCCATTTGGCAGGCAACCGATTTGCGGCATCTTGTGTTGGGCATAACTCATCAGGCCGCTCCAGGCATACTCCACTTTGCTGCCAGCCAGTTGCGGGTAGACTTTCAGCATGTCTTTGTATAACAAGGCAGCAACTTCTGCTGGCTGTCTTTCGCGTATGGAAATGCGGCCACCCCATAGCAGGCGGCTGTCAGACAGTGGCCGGTAATAATCAAAGGCAAAGCGGGTGTCATACACGGCGGCTGCGGTTTGCATGGCATTGGCTAATTTGTCCCCCAGTTTTTCTGTTGCCATGACATAGGTGGCGATAGGTAACACCGAGCGCGCCAGTTGGGGATACAGGCTTTCTATATAGCCACCGCAACAGACGACGACATGCCTGGCCTTTACTATTCCATTGCTGGTGCGCACCAGTTTTTCGGCAGTGCCGGTTTCTATGGCGCTGACACGGCTTTGTTCAAATACACGTACAGCTTGTGAACTAAGTACCCTGGCCAGAGCTTGCGCATACTTAAGGGGGTGAAAATGAAAGGCATTTTTTTCATGCAAGGCACCAAAATATCTTTCACTGTGTAAGGCTGCACGGGTTTGCTCGTGCGACCAGGGCGTCCAGTCGACCTCAAATTCACGCAACATGAATTCTCTTTGATCCTGCAATTTTCCGGCATCATCAAACCAGTTAGCCAGCACTACGCCGCTTTCGTTGATGTCGCAATCCATGTCATATTGTTTAATACGCTGGCGTATCAAGGCGACCGCATCCAGCGTCAACTGATATAAGCGGCGGGCAGATTCGCGGCCCACTTGTTTGATCAGGTCAGCATTGTCGAGGCTGAAGCCGCCAAACACAAAACCACCATTGCGGCCTGATGCGCCATGTCCAATTTGTTCTGCTTCCAGCAAGACAATATTGCTGACACCACGTTCCACCAAGCCCAGCGCTGTCGCAAGCCCGGCAAAGCCGCCACCGATGATGCAGACTTCACATTCCAGATCTTCTTGCAAATGGGGGTAATCAGCAGACCGGGCTGTCGCCTGATAAAAAGTATGCGTCAGATTTTCTTGGGGAATCATGGCCTGGATAAAGCGACTAAAAGCCGCCAAGTTACACGTAACAACATATGACTGGCAAGTCTGTTCTTCGGTATAGGGGGACTAGTTTACATTTGCTTTGGTGCCAATTACACTGTGCCATCACAATTCCCAAATTCTAGACATCAACTTACTAAAGCTACTACAGCCTCCAACTGCGTGTGCAGGCCTGCTTACGGGATTTTGATGAAACTGAAAAATAAGCCCGGATTACCCCATGCGCAAATTGCCCGCACGCTATGCCGGATTGGTCATGCCTTTCCTCTTGTCGATATTGATGACCTTTATCGTGTCACTGATCAGCACCTTGCGCAGTGTAGGCCTGGTTGATCATTTCCTGCCGATCTGGATGGGCTCCTGGGCTTTGTCCTGGATGGTGGCATTTCCTACTTTGCTGCTGGTTTTGCCTCTGGTCAGGCGCATGACCAGCTTGCTGGTCGAGGCACCACGCTAAATCTTCATCGGACAGTTTGATACATCAGGCATTTCTCACTGAGCGTTCGGATGCAAGTGCCTGTCGAGTCAGTTAGATCGGTAACATCTGCTTACAAGTCATTACCATTTGTCACGAATGTGGCATTGTGAACTTCATACTATTGCTTCTTGTAAACAGTTTCATCGCTAGTGCAGAGCTGCAAAGGCTCTCACCAGCTTAATTCGCAATAATGAACACCGCATTTCTCCAGGTAGTAAAGGATCGCCAACTGGCTCATGAACTGAGACAGATTGCCGATGACTTTGAAACTATCGATTTTTTCCAACAATACGGTAGCTGCTGTTTTGCCATGTCAGCCATGCTGACACAGTTGCTGACAGAAAAAGGTTATCGCGCCAGAGTGCAAGGCTGCTATGCCGAAATCAAGCAAGACAATAATATTTTCTATGTAGGCTACAAAGGCTATGTTCAGGACAAGCAAAAGGAAGGCCATGCAGTCTGCATTGTGGAAGAGCAATATCTGATTGATTTTGGTTTAGGGGCTTTAAGAAAATTCCATGATAAAGATTTTAGCCATGCACTGGCTTGTGAAATCTCAGGCTTCAATACTGTCCTGGGTGATCTTGATCTTGACAGTGGCGCCAACATTAGCTGGCGCATAGACTGGATTTCACCCATGGTGGAACTGGAATTGCAGGCTCAGGTAGTGGCAGTAGAGCGAATACTAAATGATTATTACGATTTCCAGAAAAATCGCATGGCTTACTTGATCAAGAAATTATTTGTAAGCAAAAATGACGCTCCGCCCGATGCCACGCTGGCTATATTCAAAGCCATGAGGGAAAATAAAATGTGCGATATAGAACTGCTGGAGCTGGTTGAATAGTTTGGCACTATTTAATTTCCAGTTTTTTCTGCGCAGCCAAAGCCTTGCTTTCTTTTTTCAGGGCTTTGGATACCGGGCATACTGCCTGCATAAACGAGGCCAGGGTATTGGCCAGGTTATCTCCCTGCAAGCGATAAAAAACAAATTGCCCTCGCTTGTCGCTGACGATTAGTCCTGCCGACTCCAGTATCCGCAAATGCTTGGACAATGAAGGCTTGGTCATCTCGAAGCGCGCAGCAATGTCACCGGCAGACAATTCAGTCTCCGATAAATAAGCCAGAATTTTCCGGCGTGGCGTGGATGCCAGGGCTTCAAAAACTTTTTCCATATTCAGTAAATTAAAACAGATATTCCATCATAGCACTTAGCATGAAATCGGTGAAGTTAATTAGATAATTAGGCATTTAGCTAAATATAGTTTATGCTTGTTTCATGAGTTTTACATTGATGAGTTAGACATCATGGATGCCGAGAAAAACATAACAGCGACTACCACGGTTTACTACAATAGTGCTTGCCCAGTCTGCGATGCTGGCATACGCGACCAGCGTCAGCGCATGCAGACATGTCAGATTAACTGGGTCGATGTTCATACCCAACCAGAGGCAATCAACGAAATCAATATTGAACTGGAGGTCGTGCGTGAGCGCCTGCATGTGCGAAATGCCAATGGCGAGATATTGTTGGGTGAGCAGGCATTGGCCGCAATCTGGACGCAGACCAAAGGCAGACGCTGGCTGGCCTGGCTGACATTGCGACTCAGCTTCTTTACCCGGCCCATGTACAACTTTGTCGCCAGACAGCTCTACCGCTGGAATCGCAGGCGCGGCCACTGGTAGATAACAAAATTCATTTCCCCGTGGAGAACACGATGAACACAATCGACATCATGGAAAACAACGCAGATCCCGCCGAATTGGCGCGCTTCAATAAGCTGGCAAGTCGCTGGTGGGACGAAAATTCAGAGTTCAAACCCCTGCACAGGATAAATCCGCACCGGCTTGAATGGATAAACAGTCTTGCACAGCTTTCTGGGAAACAGGTGCTGGATGTAGGTTGTGGCGGTGGCATACTGGCAGAATCCATGGCACGTAAGGGTGCGCAAGTCACTGGCATAGACCTGGCGGACAAGCCGCTGCAGATAGCACAATGGCATGCGCAAGGCCAGGACGTGGATGTGTGCTACGCCAAAAGCAGTGCAGAAACCTGGGCGCAACAGCATGCGGGGCAATATGATCTCATCACCTGCATGGAAATGCTGGAACATGTACCATCTCCGGCAGCCGTCATTCAGGCTTGTGCCGATATGGTGAAACCTGGTGGTTGGGTATTTTTTTCCACGATTAACCGCAATCCGCTCAGTTATGTGCTGGCAATAGTAGCAGTTGAATATATCTTGCGCATACTGCCACGCGGCACGCATCAACATGCGCGCTTTATCAAACCTGCGGAGTTACTGGACATGGCAAATACGTCTGGCCTGGTCCTGCACGAGCAGCGTGGCCTGGGCTACAACCCATTGACGCAAACCTTCCGTCTGCATGGATTTATGGGCGTCGGTTATTTGCTGGCTATGCAGAAGCCATTGCAGGTTTCAGGTCCAACAAGCCAGAGTAGCTGAACAGCTCACCGAGACCAGGCATGACAAAGCCCACATAAAAGGCATAGCGCCCGTCTTCTATGCATTTGTAGGCTTTCGATTGCGGGAACAGTCGCACCGGTATTGGTACACCATGCAAGCTGGCCCCGAGTATGCGCCAATTCCAGCCCCCGCCTTTGAGGATATCGACTGTCAGCCGGAAATGCATGAGCCCGGTACTCTCCTGCCAATAGCCGTGTGGATAATGACCGTACGGCACAAATTCAGACACCAGGTCTTGCGAAGCACCGTCAGGCCCGATGAATTGCCTGGCCCAGACCAGTTTGCCTGCTTGATGGCTGATGCTGACTTTATAACCAGTTTGCACATTCCGGGTCGGCACCCCTAGTTTTTTTGCCAGCCTACGGCCCAGGAAGCCAGCCAGGCCCTTGCCCAGTGTGACATCGATCTCGCCTTCCAGTGTGCCACCCTGGATATGCAATTGCTGTAAAAGGGGATGCAAGTCTTGAAAAGCGTCGCCAAACAAGGCTTGTGTCGAGTTTATTTTGGGATTAGGGGTAAGGTTTTCTGTCAGCATGCGGCTATTGTAAATCTGAAATCAAAAAACCGTATTTCTTCATCAGGATGCCTACATTTGCTTTTTCTTGCACCGTAAATTGTGGCCTGATCTGGCAAAACCGATGTTCTGCTTCTTTTTTGCCCTCTCTGGCATTAAAATCCCGCACCAAACACATATTTTGCAGATGCCTTTAGCGCCATACATGCAGGCGCTGCTACAAGAAAGTACAAGACATGGTTTTTAGTACGGTTACCTTTCTATTTTATTTCTTACCGATATTCATCGTCTTGTACTTTGCGCTGCCATTTCGCCAAATGCGCAATATGATCTTGCTGGTCGCCAGCCTGATCTTTTATGCCTGGGGCGAACCAAAAAATTTACCATTACTGCTGATTTCCATTTTGCTCAATTATGTGTGTGGGCTAGGCGTGGGCAAGGCCCAGGAAAAAGGAGGTACAGGCAAAGCCATCTTCATCGCAGGCATCGCTTTTAATCTGGTATTGCTGGCCTACTTCAAATACTTTAATTTTGCCTTGAACAGTCTTGTCGCCGTGCTGGGTAAACTGGGCTTCACCATGCCAGAGGTAGATGCAGTTACCCTGCCTTTGGGAATATCCTTCTTTTCTTTTCATGCAATTTCCTATCTGGTGGACGTCTATCGCAAAAAGACCAGGCATGAAAAAGACCTGTTTGCACTATCCATGTATATCACCATGTTCCCGCAATTGATTGCCGGGCCCATCATACGTTTTTCCACTATCGCCAGGCAATTGCACCAGCGCCACCATACTTTGCGCCGGGTGGAGCTGGGTATCAAGATATTCGTCCTTGGCCTGGCGCAAAAAGTCTTGATTGCCAATAGCGTCGCCTTGCCAGCAGACCAGATATTTTCATTGGCACCAGAAGCCCTGGGTATGGCCAGTGCCTGGCTGGGCATCACTTGCTATACCTTGCAAATCTATTTTGACTTCTTTGGGTATTCAAATATGGCGATAGGCCTGGGCCTGGTCACTGGCTTTACTTTTCCGCGTAATTTCAATTACCCCTATATCGCCCAATCGATCACTGAATTCTGGCAGCGCTGGCATCTCAGCCTGTCGCGCTGGTTCCGTGATTATCTGTATATACCACTGGGCGGTAACCGCGGCTCCAGCATGGCTACTTACCGTAATTTGTTTATCGTGTTTTTCCTGTGTGGATTATGGCATGGTGCGAGCTGGACTTTTGTTGTCTGGGGCTTATATCACGGCAGCTTCCTGGTGCTGGAACGTATAGGCTTGCAAAAAGCCATGGCGGGTTTGCCAACGCCGTTCAGACACGTCTATACCGTCCTGGTCGTGATGGTGGGCTGGGTATTCTTCCGCTGTGACAGTTTTACACAAGCCCTGCACTACCTGGCGGCCATGCTTGGTGGCATGCCTGCAGACAATGCGCTCGCACCCGTCATGAGCTTCATGAATGGCACCGTTATTACAGGCCTGGTCGCAGGGGTACTGGTATCGACACCCCTCTTGCAAGCATTGAACAAGCCACAAGCCCCTGCCAAGGTGTTTGCACCCGTGATCAGCCTGATGTTGTTCCTGTTGTCAGCAACCAGCCTGGCGACGGGAGCATACAATCCTTTCATCTACTTCCGTTTCTGAGGCTGGCCTACTACCATGCATTATTTCAGCCCATCCAGCCCATCCAGCTCTTCTAGTTTTCAGGCCGCAACAAAAAAACGTCTTTACGGGCGCATCATTTATTTGCTGGCTATCTTTGGCATCTTGCTGACGCCAGCCCTGGTCCATATGAGTGGTAAACTGCAAGGCCCGGGTATAGAAAACCGTGCACTCGCCACCAAGCCGGCATTACCCAGGACATGGTCGGAAACCTTGAAATTCCCGGCGGCAGTCGATAGCTATCTCAATGATAATTTCGGCCTCAGAAATAATCTGGTGGCATGGAATAACCAACTGCGCTATCACGTGCTTGGCGATATCAATGCGGTGCAACTGACTGCCGGTAAAGATGGCTACATCTTCTTCAATTCGCACGCTGCCAATACTCCCTTGGGCATGATACATTTTTTGTGCGGGAAAAACGTCGGAGAGAAAGACCGGGCAGAGATAGTCAGGACCGCAACTGACTTCATGCAAATGGCTGTACAGGTCAAAGCAGAGAGTTATCTGTTACTGGTGCCGACCAAGCCAGTAGTCTATGCAGATAAATTACCAGACTGGCTGCAACAGCAATGTGCGCAATACACGCCCAGCTTGCCGGGCATCATAGCCGCACTCAAGTCCTTGCCGGAACTGAAAGATAAAATCATTTATCCGCTGGCAGAAATGCAGGCGTTCAAGAAAAGCATGGCTGTATTTCCAAAGAATACCTTTCACTGGACAGGCAGTGGCCCGCAACCTGTAGCACAACTGGTCGCAGAAAATTACCTGCACCACAAAAGGCTGGTGACACTGACGAGCAATCTGCATGATGTCCCATCCGATATACAGCAATTTTTGCCTGGGGTAGCGCTGACTGTACCTACCCATGATCCTGATTATGTCAAAGCGGGCATCGTTGCTTGCCTTGGTGTTGCCTGCTTCCCTGAGTTTATCGAGACGGCCAGCAAGATAGGAGATGTCTCACGCTATCGCCATCGCGATAGTCGAGGCCCTAAACTGCTCCTGATTTCAGATTCATTCGGTCAGGGCGTCGCAGGCTTCTTTTCAGAATATTATGGCGAAGTCTGGCATGTGTCTTTAAATAGCATCAATCAACTCAGTGATAAAGAGCAAGCCAGCTTCAAACAGATTTTGCTCAAAGAATACGCCCCTGACCAGATACTGTATGTCTTCCACGATGCAGCAGTCTCTTATTTCGATAGAAATGGCAGCATCCTGTTAAAGGCAGGTCAATAATTTCTATTATTGTGGCAGCCCGTCCAGACAGCCACTGTATGTTCGCACAACATAGCAGAACTCATTTCATAAATAGAGGTGAGATGCGTTTGCCTCATAAAGTGGGCTGGCCAATGGTAAAACTATGGACGAGGCAGTCAATATCGGATCTATTGACAACGAATCCAACGCAGTCCAGCCTGCGTTATTAGGCAAGCCCTCCGGGAACTGGCGATTCGGGCGCATTGCTACCTTGCGCCGCTTGCTAAGGCACCAGCCTTAGCTGCGCGTCACGCCTTGCACTGCATCCCGAATCGCCTTGCTCGCTCCAGGCCTTTGCCCTGCCCATTTCTTCCAGTCCTACAAAACGGCGGTCCCGTGTCCTATATCTGGGTACCTGGCGCGCTGTTACGATACATTCCATGCCTCTGCATTAGTGATTTGAAAAATTAATCAGGCTAATCAGTTCTTTTTTTTAATAAAGGAAACATCATGAAAAAAATCATTTCTATCCTAATGATCTCTGCTGCAGGTTTTATTGCAAGTTCCAGTTTTGCTGCTACCGACGTGGCAAAAGCAAACTTCAAAGCGACGGAAGAACGTGCCGAAGCTGATTTCAAGGTGGCCAAAGCCAAATGTGATGCCTTGAAAGACAATGCAAAAGATATATGCGTGGAAGAAGCCAAAGTTGTGCGTACCCGCAGCAAGGCAGTCGCGCTGGTGACGTACGACAATACAGCCAAGAATCATACCAAGGCAGCTATTGATGTCGCGGATGCTGAATACGCGCTCGCTGAAGAAAAATGCGATGACAAATCTGGTAATGATAAAGATGTCTGCAAAAAAGAAGCCAAGGCCGCACAGAAAATAGCCATTGCGGATGCCAAGGCAGGCAAGAAAATTTTTGATGCCAAAGTGGATGCTGCCACTACAGCCAATGATGCTAATTACAAAGTGGCGATAGAAAAATGTGATGCCATGTCTGGCCCATCCAAAGATGCCTGTGTCTCGACAGCTAAGAATCAGTACAAGTAATACGGTTCGCTGGACTTCAATCTACAGGCTGGCTTCATGTCACACTCGTCAGCTTGTTGTGCACCTTAGTTAGCACGTTTTTAAAGCAATTCCCAAAACAGCATTTCCTGCATCTCAAATCTACCAGGTTGAAAACCTGCTCAAGGAGAAAAAAATGAATAACTTCGTCAATAAAATCATGGGCATTTTTCTGGCAAGTATCATGCTCAGCATCGTCGGTTGTGCGTCAACTTCCAAACAGGAAAGTGCAGGCGAGTACATCGATGACACAGTCATTACCACCAAAGTGAAAGCTGCCATAGTCAATGAACCGACCTTGAAAGCAAGTGAAATCAATGTTGAAACTTTCAAGGGTATCGTTCAACTGAGTGGTTTCGTGGCTGACCCTGGTTCTGCCAGCAAGGCTGTCAGTGTATCAAGTGGAGTCAAAGGCGTGAAGTCAGTAAAAAATGATATTCGCGTGAAATAGCATTATTTAAGACGCGAGCACGCTATTACATATGGTGCTCGCGTCGCTCGAACGCATGTTGCGTACATGCGCAAGAATATTCTGGGTGTGTTCGCTAGCGCACCGAAAAAATATCCTTACCAATTTAATCTAGTGCTACTTTTATCAGGCGAAGTAAGAAACTCTGTATTCTGAGTTGATGGAAGTACATAGGTTTTATGCAAATTTATACTTTTAAACAGGAGTTTCAAGATGAATTCAGACCAGGTCAAAGGCGCAGCAAAAAAAGTAGCAGGTAAAGTCCAGCAAGAAGCAGGCAAGCTGGTCGGCAATAAGGAGCAGCAAGTCAAAGGAGTTGCCAAGCAGATAGAAGGCAGCATGCAAAAAAGCATGGGTAATGTCAAAGAAGCACTCAAAGACAAAAATTAATTCCAGTGGTCTTCCAGGCTTTTGCGTTGTGAATGATGACGCAAAAGTCTAGTTTGGCCATTGTCTTCATATCTCCATCCATAAAGACAGGTGAAGCATTCCGACAGGTGTTCAAAATTACTGTCTGATCAAGCTTATTGAACAAAATACAACCAGTGGACAAAGCGATGGATCTGCCTATACCAACAACGCCTCCGGCAAATGAGGGTGATCTCGATCAAGCAGATGTCGGCACTGTCACCCCTGATTCCAAGCCAGTTGCCGCATCTGAAACGCAAGCTCAATTATTTCCCGGTGTTCATGTCAATGTCCGTGGCGTGGCTTTGACCATACTTGCAACCGTCGCTTTTGTTTTTGCCCTGCGCGCTGCGCAACGGTTTTTCATTCCACTGACCTTTGGTATTTTCATTGCCTATACCCTGGCCCCTCTGGTCAACGCCTTGCAACGCCTGCGGCTGCCGCGTGTCGTCGCTACTACGGTGGTGATGATCAGTGTATTGACGATCTTCGCGACGCAAATCAATTCCCTGCATACAGAATTCAATGCCATTCTTGACCAGTTGCCAGTGGCTACGCGTAAATTTTCCAGCGAAATGAGCAAGCTGCAATATGGCCAGGCCGGTTTTATGCAAAGAATGCAAACGGCTGCCACAGAAATAGAAAAAGCAACCAGCCAGGCAACCACTGGGGTACAGCCAACTGTGAAGAAAACAGTGGTCAGTGAAACGCCGGTACTCAAACTTCGCGAATTACTGCTGGCAGGATCATTAGGCATCATGGATTTGTTAAGTCAGACAGTCATGATGTTGTTTCTGATTTTCTTTCTGCTGCTTTCTGGTGACAAATTCAAACGCAAGCTGGTCAAGATTACGGGTCCTTCCTTGACGCAGAAGCGCATTACTGTGCAAATACTGGGCAAGATCAACACTTCAGTGCAGCAATACATGTTCATGCTGTTAATCACCAATGGATTGCTGGCCTTGCTGACCTGGATTGCGTTTCATCTCATCGGACTGGAAAACGCAGGTGCCTGGGCGTTGACCAGCGGTCTACTGCACGTCATCCCTTATTTTGGTTCCATACTGATGGCTCTGGCCGCTTGTTTGATTGCCTATGTGCAGTTTGGCACCATCTCCATGGCCTTGTTGGTTGCGGGCGTTTCAATTGCCATTGCCACCCTGGTTGGTACAGTGGTCACTACCTGGATGACTGGGCGCATCACCCGCATGAATGCTGCAGCCGTCTTTATTTCACTCTTGTTTTGGGGGTGGTTGTGGGGCGCATGGGGTTTATTGCTGGGTGTGCCTATTATCGTGATAGTGAAGGTCGTTGCTGAGCATGTAGATGGCATGCAAACTGTGGCAGAATTATTGAGCGAATAAAAGTAGATTTCAATCCGGCATAAAAAATCATTCCAGCAGGGAATGATTTTTTTTACCAGTGTCGTGTGCTAAATCTTAGTTTCGATACACGTAATTGTCCTTCACGTACACACGATTACCGACACGCAGATCGACGATATTATCCTGCACGATGGATTGATATGCACCATTGTCCAGGCGCACGCTGATTTGATATGCCTCGCGGACCTGTTGGTTGCGATTATTCTTTTCGAGATTGTTGCCGACAATTGCACCGCCAACCACGCCAACAGCCGTTGCTGCTGCATTACCCAGGCCACCACCTACCTGGTTGCCCAAAATTCCGCCAACGATACCGCCGACTACAGCGCCGGCACCAGGCCCCCGGTTTTCACTTGATACCTGTACTACCTGTATGGATTCAATGACGCCATAGCTGCTGTAGGACGCTTGTGAGGCTGGATAAGCCGTAGTCATCGATGGCGAGTTGGTACCGCAACCTGTGAGCAGGGCAGAGGCAGCAATACTGACAGCGATGGCAGATTTCTTATAGATGTTCATGATGATACTCCACTGTTGGTGATGTGGTAAATCGTATGCATAGTGAAGATCTTTGTCGGTGCGATAGCGTACTTTATCTGCAATGTGATCGAAGATATTTGTAACAGAACAGGATGGCTGTAGGAACTATCCCACATATCCCAGCGTGTTCAGCGTACAAGCGGCTGCCAGACTCTCTGATGCCAGTTTCAAGAGTAAAAAACTACAGTGTAATCAGTTTGACGGACATCAAGAAACGCACCAATAAATACGCGATGTCGACATAAAGAATCATCTGATGGTTAACACAAACACGGCACGACATTCAATAATTTTGATAAGAGGGGAAAAAATGAATAGTACGCAGCCCCACATTTCTATGACTGCATATCCTTCGCTGACCACCGCAGGGACATTGCATCGCAGATATTCAGTCAGCTACACGCCGACTGTATCACTCCCCATGGATTTTGGCTTGCTTGACGAGCCGATGCAAAACGATATTCTGGCGGCCTTGCCTGATGATGAGCTGGCCTTTCTGTTGCCACATCTGGAACTGGTCCATTTGCCCTTTGGTAAAGAACTCTATGAATATGGTGCCAAGCTGTCGCATGTCTATTTTCCAACTACCGCCATCGTTGCTTTGCTGTATGTGCTGGCAGATGGTGATGTTACCGAAATAGGAGTCACTGGCTATGAAGGCTTGCTCGGCATTTCTGCCCTGATGAGCGAACGTGCCATGGGTACAGCCATGGTGCAATCTGCCGGTGATGCTTACAAACTCAAGGCCTCGGTGTTGAAAGAAGCCAACGCCAGGGGAGGGAAGTTGCCGCAATTGTTGATGTGCTATACCCAGGCACTGTTTGCCCAGATGGCCCAAAACTCTGTGTCTGGGCGCCACTACTCTGTCGATCAGCAGCTGTCGCGCTGGTTGCTCGACCGAATGGACAGACTGCACGGTAATGAACTAAAGGTGACCCAAGAAATGATTGCCAACATGCTGGGTGTACGCCGTGAGACAGTGACAGAAGCAGCTGGCAAATTACAGCAGGAAGGCCTGATACAGTACAAGCGCGGCAACATCACCATGCTCGATCGCGAGGGCCTGGAAATGCATGCCGGAGAGTGCTATCGCGTTTCAAGGCAAGAGTTTGAACGTATGCTGACTGCTTGCTGATGTCTCAATCGGGCAATAATTACGCAAACAGTTCTTATGTCGGAAAGGGAATGAAAGCCTCTATGGCTGTTCCCTGATTTTTTTCACCAGGCTTGACAGAAAAGCTGCCGCCCAGCAGCAGGGCGCGTTCACGCATGCCCAGTATGCCATGTGCTTTCGGCTTGGTAATGGCATCCTTTTGTATGCCTATGCCATTGTCAAGAATTTGCAACCACAAGCCCTTGTCAGTACGTTTCAAACTGATCTTGACCTCGGTGGCTTGTGCATACTTGATGACATTGTTGACTGATTCCTGGGTAATACGAAACAAGGCAATCGACCAGGAAGGGTCCAGGGTGTCGAAATCTTCTGTAATATCGGTCACATAAGACAATCCGGCGATTGCAGTCGCTTCTTCGCAATAGTGTTGTATGGAGGCAGACAAGCCCAGATTGTCCAGCATGCTGGGTCGCAAATCCTCGATGATGCGACGCTTCAAATCGACGGTATCCAGCAGGGCGCGTTTGGTTCTTTGCAATTGTTTGGCCAGTTCAGGCTCCTTGTCCTTGAGCTTTTCAGTGACGACAGAGATATCCATGCTGATGGCTGTCAGATTGGAGCCCATTTCATCGTGGAGTTCGCGCGCAAGTTTAGCTTTCTCGTTTTCCGAGACATTCAACAGGTGATGCGACAAGACGGATAATTGTTCGGTCCGCTTTAATACCGTGCTTTCCAGATTATCGTTGGCGATCTTCAATGCATTCTCTATTCCGCGCTGCTTGTGGAAGCTGCGATAGATCAGGCGGTAGAACAAGATCAGGACCAGCAAGGCAATCGAATTGGTGGCAGTGCCAAAGAACAGCGCGTCCTTGTATTCATTGTAAAAATTGGTACGTCTGGCTACCAGTGCTTCGTTTTCTTCTTTTTCCATGATGATATCAAGCAGCCTGATTTCATCCATGACTTCCCGGCCTTCACCCACTTTAGATAATTCTATGATGCCTGTAAGTCCAAATTCTCTATAACTCGAGATGCCATGTTCAAAAACTCTGGCTTTGCTGTCATACAGTTTGCGCAACTCCGACAGGTTTTTGATCTGCGAAGGATTGTTGCGCAATAGTTTTTCAAGCTCCTTGAAATCATCTTCCAGCTTGCTCTTGGCGATATCCCAGGGGCGCAGGTAAATCTCATTGCCCGACATGAAATAGCCGCGCAAGCTGCTTTCTGAATCCATGATAAGCAGATTGATATCCTTGAGTTTATCTTTGACGCTCCAGGTGTGTTCTACCCAATCATTATTGGTCTTGAGTTTTTCCAGGTTCTGGTAAGCGTTATAGGCATTGCCTGTCAAGATCACGAGGCAGGTAACAAACAAAAACGTGATGTACAGCGGTATGGAAGTCGATGTGTTTTTTTTCATGAAAATTCCCTCGAAGAGTGTCTGAAATGATCATGTGCTTGTTGAAAAAAATCAAAGTCAGTCATACAGGTTTCCAGTCATTTTTTTTCAGGTCGACAAATTTTTATTTTTCGTCTGTGAAAAACAATACCTGAATTGATAAATTATGTGTCTTAAATTCTGGGGAAATTTTTTTTGCCCCTGAAATATGAAGCAGTAGGTTTTTTCCTACAAATGATTCCGCCTGTGCTTATTGCCAATCAAGCTCAGTCTCCTTAGAATAAAACATAGTTAACGCGCATAAAAATTTGGTAAGACTTAGACCATCGGTGTAATTCCGACAAATTTCAGTTCGTCTGAGTATGGAAAAAAATGGACGTCAAGAAAAAATTAAAAGTATTCTTAATCGAAGATGCGCAAAGAATACGTTCAGTGCTGATAGAGGTTTTGCAGCAGACGGACAATGTAGAGGTCATCGGTTTCGCAGAAAGTGAAAAAGAGGCTTTGAATCAATTGCGCTCTATCGAATGGGATGTCGCCATCGTGGACATCGGTTTGCGGGAAGGTAGCGGGCTGGCCGTCCTTTCCGGCTTGAAAAGTGATGGCCGTCATTATGGCTCCCGCCTGGTATTTACCAGCAACCCCAGCAATGCTTTAAAAACCCGCACCATGTCTTTGGGAGCAGAAGGCTTTTTTGATAAATCCCGTGAAATGGACAGCCTGGTTGATCACATACAGGCGCTGGCTCATTAAAGTACCATCAAATTTCATTGATTCCGGCCTGCAATGGTCATAGCTGGATAATGCTTATTCCAGCAAATTATTCTTCATGGCGTAATAAGTCAGGTCACAATTGGATTGCAAATTCATTTTCTCCATGACCCTGGTACGATAGGTGCTGACGGTTTTTACGCTCAGTGACAGTGTGACGGCAATATCAGATACCGATTCACCCTTTGCCAATCTTAAAAATACCTGAAATTCACGGTCAGACAGCTCAGTATGCAAGGCAGTTTCTGCATTATGGTCAAAGCCCTGGGCCAGGATTTCACCCACGTCTGCACTGACATAGCGACGCCCGGTGGATACAGTACGGATGGCCTTGATCAACTCTTCGGCATCGCACTCTTTGTTAAGATAGCCGTTAGCCCCCATTTTCAAGAGATTTACGGCATATTGCTGCGCTGGGTATCCACTTAAAATCAGGATAGGCAAGTTTGGCTGGCCCTGCTTGATTGTACGCAAGGTGTCGATACCGCTCTGATCGGGCATGCTGATATCGAGCAACATGACATCACATGCATCTCTTCTGGCGATGTCCAGCGCTTCGCGCCCGGTCGTGGCCTCTGCCACTACTTCGAAATCGCTCACTTCAGAAAATATTTGCCTGAAGCCGGCCCGTACAATTTGATGGTCGTCACAGACTGCGATACGTATCATTTTCTTCCTTCAAATTTTGGAATACACAAAACTACGTCAACGTGTTTCAACACGGCTTCACCGCTGGCAACAATGCATTTCACTGTATCAGGTTTTGAATGCGATGGAGATTTCCATGCGAGAGGATATTGTTGCGATAAGTCCTCAGCATCTGCCTATAGCATAGCACCTGGACCAAATATGGGGTGGCTTTGTCGCACCATGCGTGATAAACCTACGGGCTTACTCCTTGCAGCGCGGGTTTTCACACAAAATGTGGAAAAAAGTTTGGCGCAGACAATACACGCACGTAATACATATTCTGCCGGGATAAGAAACAGCAAGATAATTAGCTCTTACTGTTTCCCGGAAACGATGAGGCCACAATTCTGAACAGGCGTTTGCTAGCGTGGCTGGCGATGGAACAAGACTCCCAAGGCCACTACAGTGGCAATTGCCACTCCCAGTATGGTCATGGGCTGTTTTCTGACTTGCACGCGGCAGGTATCCAGCAATTTCGCCTGCGATACATAGAGTTTTTCGCTATGCTCACATAGCTTCGCCACTGCCTGACTGGCACTGGCGTTTAATTTGCTGGCTGCCTGCTCTGTTAGTACAGTCAGTTTTTCAGCCACCGGCTTAACTGTTTCTGCAGTTTTTTCCTTGATCTGCTCAACTACTTGCTCAGCTACCGGCGCAGGCACTTGTTTAGCCAATGGCGGAGGGTTATCTCCGGTAGGGAAGGGGATGGCAGGATGGTTGATATTGTCGGCCACCGTTGCATTGACACGTGTGGCAGAATTATTTGCATTATTTGGCATGATGACTCCTTTTGCATAGTGGCTGACTGATGCCTGGCAGTGTCAGGGCATCAGCATACTGTTCAAGAACTATTGGGGGGCTGCAGTATTATCCGTGGCTGGCCGGCTTACTTTCGGTGGCAGGTTACCACCTTCGCCTTCCCAGGTACTCATCTCGGTCTTTTGCAATTTTTTGGTGGCATTTTTTTCTTGATACAGTTTCTTGCCGAAAGCAGTCATCAAGGCCCAACTGGCAAGACCGGCAACAAGGAAGAGGTGTTTGGTAGCTATCATGTATTTCTCCAGAAAGAATTGATATTGATTGAGGTCATCCAGGATCAGGATCGGGGAATAGAGCTTTGAGAACTTTGCGAAGTGAGCGCAGTGAGTTTGCTTTGCTGGCGCTTGATGCATAGGCGGATGATCTTTTGCGCATCGCCAATAGCGAACTGGCATCTGGCATTGGTCATCATTTGGTAGCCACTGGCGCGTAATTGAGAGCTGACAAGCAAATGGCCCAAGCCAACACGCAGCAAGCCATAGATGAAAAGTGCGCCACTCTTGAGCAAACATGTATTCATTTCGATTTCTCCAGAAGATGGGTGAATCCTGAGATGAGCGGTAAGTCTGGCTACTGCAGCTAGCTGAATTTGCTATCGACTTGCAATGCATACTAGCATCGGCCCATTTCTCTCCATATAGGACACCGGCCCCCACCTTTGTAGGAATAGATGAAGTAAATCAGGTTCAGCAAACATTGCCCTGCATATTCAAATCGCACTCCAGGCACTGACGACAGCGGTAACACCCTCCCCAGTTCCTACATGCTGGCAAGCCCACGTCCGATACTTCCAAATAGGCAATAACTTTAGTATGCACCCATGTCGAAGAGGCATGCCTCTTCGACAAAAAGCCTGTCTTGACGTAAACGTGGTGACAGGAAAAGATGTCCGCACCTTGCACCTCTTCTAGAGATAGCAGGCAATCAAGATCTGTATCCATGCCGGACAGATTCACTATCATTAAAGGAAACATCATGAACAACGACGAAATTATTTCCACGCTGAACGATCTGATTGAAACCAGTAAAGATGGGGAAGAAGGATTCAAAGTCTGCTCGGAAGATGCGAGTGGACGTCACCCTCAATTGAAAGCCATGCTTGCAGAACGGGGGCGCGAATGCGCCGCTGCTGCCAGTGAATTGCAAGAATTGGTGCGCAACCAGGGCGGTGATCCAGAAACCAGCAGCAGCGTCTCAGGTGCATTGCATCGCGCATGGACCAATATCCGCATGTCCATCGTAGGCAAAGATGATGAAACCGTGCTCAACGAATGCGAACGCGGTGAAGATGTCGCTGTAAAGGACTATCGCAAAGCCCTGGAAAAAGACTTGCCCGCCCACGTGCGCGTGGTAGTTGATCGCCAGTATCAAGGTGTGTTACGCAATCACGACACCATCAAGACCTTGCGCAACCATGTCAGGACGCATGCCTGAAGGAGCGCCTAAGTAACGCGTGAATGATGGTCGAGTAAAATCTCTCATGGCAAACTCTACGTGCAAACACAGAGCTTGCCATGCATTAGCCATCGGCATGAATAAAACAGCTATAATCCCTGATATGAAAAAGCTGTTGCGACTATTCTTATTATGTGTGCTGATGCTGGCTATCCCCATGCAGGCAGCCATAGCTGCGTCCAGAATATGTTGTGCCACCGGGCATTCGCAACATGCTGCCAGTCAGCAACATGAAGATCAGCATCATCCAGATGAATCCCACGATGCCACCAGCGCAGAATGCTGTATCGCTGCGGCGATCCTGAACACCGTCTTGCCCCCGGTTTTGCCGCTCCTCACCTCAGAAAAAATTGATTTGATTTTTTCATCTTACGCTGGTCACATCAGCGATTGCCCTGATAAACCTCCCAGGTTGCACGCCCCTCAATAGTTATCTTCACCCTGATATTTTCAGGGTTTGATCGTCATTGCTACAGGCTGCGCCAGCCTGGGCAGCGACATGACATTTCCATTTTGGGACAAGGACAAGAATCATGAAATCACTACATATCGCCACGCTGCTCAGCCTGGCGCTGATAAGCCTGACTGACGCCATTGCTTCAGGCTCGCACACAGGTGACCACGGTCACGACACGATGATAGGCAAGCCCGGCAAGGCTGCGCAAGTGAGCCGTACCATCAAGATAGACATGAATGACAATATGCGTTTTACGCCTGCCAATCTGCAAGCCAAACAAGGTGAAACCATACGTTTTCTCATCAGCAATTCCGGCAAACTCAAGCATGAGTTTGTTCTTGGCACAGAACAAGAACTTGGCCAGCACTATGAACTGATGAAAAAACATCCAGAAATGGAACACAGCGACCCCAATATGATCAGCCTGGCAGCCGGGCAGAGTGGTGAAGTGCTATGGCAATTCAGCAAGGCGGGCCAGATAGATTTTGCCTGCCTGCAAGCAGGGCACTACGAGGCAGGAATGAAAGGCAAAGTGCAGGTCCACACATCCAAAGCACCCAGCACAAGCAAAGCGCAGCCACATCAACATTAACGCTACCAGGACTAAATATGAAACTTATCAAGACATTGGCAATGACAATCTTCCTGGGCATGGGCTTGCAAATGGCCCATGCACAAGAAACCAGCCCGGCCAGCCCAGAGAGCAAGGTACCTGCCAGCGCCAGCCATGACGCTTCTGAAGCTGAAGTCATCAAAATAGACCAGAGCGCCAACAAGATCACACTCAAGCATGGCCCTATTAAAAACCTCGACATGCCGGCCATGAGCATGGTGTTCAGAGTCAAGGATACAGCCATGTTAGCTAAACTTGCCGTTGGCGATAAAGTCAGGTTCAGGGCAGAAAAAGTCAATGGAGCAATCTATGTGACCGACATTCAAGCCGTCCAATAATAAGCAGAATCCCGGCTGCTCAGACCATGCCTATCTGGTTTGAGCATCCGGACTTACCATAGACTGGCCAATACCTTGTCTGACTTTGACACTGATCGATCTGGATGGGAGGATTTGCCCCAGACTGTTCGCTAACGAGCAGAGGTTTTCTTGCAGGCATGACATGATGTTATAGAACTAAAAATCAGTTATGATGAACATCGGCAAATAACAAATGTTCAAAGTATTGATCAACGCAGGATGACAAACGGAGAATACAAATGCGCAAAGTATGGCTATTATTGTCGATGAGTTTGGTATTGTTGCTTTCTGGTTGTGGCTACAATGGCTTCCAGAGTGGTGACGAGCAAATCAAGTCCAGCTGGTCTGAAGTATTAAACCAGTACCAGCGCCGTGCTGATCTTGTGCCTAACCTGGTGAATACCGTGAAAGGCTTTGCCGCACAGGAAAAAGATGTATTGCTGGGCGTCACCAATGCCCGTGCCAAAGTTGGCAGCATGCAGGCCACGCCTGAGCTGCTGGCCAATCCAGAGGCCTTTGCAAAATTCCAGTCCGCCCAGGGCGAATTATCCGGTGCCTTGTCCAGGTTACTGGTCGTTACTGAAAATTACCCGCAGCTCAAATCTGACGCCAATTTCCGTGATCTGCAAGCCCAGCTTGAAGGCACAGAAAACCGCATCGCCGTCGCACGCAATCGCTATATCAAGGCTGTGCAAGAATACAATGTGCTGGTACGCTCCTTCCCGTCCAACCTCACAGCCATGATGTTTGGTTACCAGGTCAAGCCCAATTTTGCGGTAGAAAACGAAAAAGAAATCGCCAAGCCGCCCAAAGTGGATTTTGCCGCACCAGCGCTTAATAAGCCTGATAGTGCTGGCAGCGCAAAATGAACATCCTGCACAAAACAGCGGCAGCATTCTTCATATGCATGCTGCTGTTGACTTTTGGCGCTCACGCACAGCTTGCCGTGCCACCCCTGCAAACGCGCGTCACTGACCAGACTGCCACCCTCAGCAGCGAGCAAAAAGCCATGCTGGAACAAAGCCTGCAAAGCTTTGAAAATACCAAAGGCAGCCAGGTCGCCGTGTTGATTGTGCCAAGCACAGCACCAGAAAGCATAGAACAGTACGCCCTGCGCGTGGCAGAACAATGGAAACTGGGGCGCAAGAAGGTGGATGACGGTGTCATCCTGCTGGTTGCCAAAAATGACCGCGCCATGCGCATAGAAGTTGGCTATGGCCTCGAAGGTGCACTCAATGACGCAACCGCCAAACGCATCATTGCCGAGACCATGACGCCCTACTTCAAGCAGGGTGACTACTATGCAGGCATCAAAGCAGGCACAGACCAGATCATGCGCGTCATTGATGGCGAACCCTTGCCAGCAAAAAAATCCGGCAGCGCCACAGGCGTTGGCGGCTTTGAGCAATATCTACCCTTCCTGTTGATCGCGGCGCTGGTAGTCGGTGGCGTCTTGCGCGCCATATTCGGCAGATTTCTGGGGGCTGTCATCACAGGTGGTGTGGTTGGCGTAATTGCCTGGTTTGTGGCCGGTGCTATTTCCTTGGCAGTGCTGGCTGCTCTGGCTGCCATGATATTCAGCCTGTTTAGTGGTGTGATGGGCAGGCGCGGAATCGGCGGATATTATGGCGGTTCAGGTCGCGGTAGCAGCGGCGGCGGTTTTAGTGGTGGCGGCGGTGGTTTTGGCGGTGGCGGTGCATCGGGACGGTGGTAAATATGAAAAAACTCAATTTCCAGCGTATCGCAAAACATCTGTTGACTGGCACATCCAGCCTAAGAAAAGCCTTTCCGCCCTTGAGCTTGCATGCCATAGAATCCGCCATCAAAGAAAGCGAAGCGGCGCACCAGGGACAAATTCGCTTCGTCATCGAATGTGCACTCGATAGTGCCGCCTTGTTTGCAGGCCAGACCGCCAGGGCGCGCGCAATAGAAGTCTTTGCGCAACTAGGGGTGTGGGACACCGAGCACAATAACGGCGTGTTGATCTACGTGCTGCTGGCAGACCGTGATGTAGAAATTGTTGCCGACCGTGGCATAGACCGCCAAACCCCCACAGACACCTGGCGCCAGATCTGCCACGTCATGGAAGCCGCCTTCAAACAAGCCCACTACGAAGACGGAGCCGTCAAAGGCATACAGGCCGTTGGCCAGCATTTGAGTACGCATTATCCAGCAAACGGCGAAAATAAAAATGAATTGCCGGATAAACCAGTGATACTTTAAAAATCCAGGGAGCCGCCAGATGCGAGACAAGTAGCACCCTGGCTCAAGCAGAACGACTGCCCGCAAAATATCCCAGCGTACCTGCACAAGCAGACAGCGCCGCACCCCAGCAAATATCGATAGCCGCCAGCATCGGCGGCCAGGCTTTCAGTGTCGCCAGATTGCTGAGGTCATATGTCCCATATGCCACCAGACCCAGCAAGCCACACAAGCACGCTGCCTGACGCCAGCTTTGCGCACGCAGGGCAGGCAGGATACCCAATACCAGCAATCCAGATGAATACAACAGATAAAAAAGTGCTGCCGGTATTAACCTGGGTTGCGGCAGCATCAAGTCACCCAGATAAGCCTGGTAAGTCGACCCCATCAACAGCCCCAGCCATATAGCATCCAGCCCAAGCATGGCGACTAGCGCAGCACCATAAGCAATCAGCAATTGCTTGCCTGTTGGCGATGTCACTGTGGATAGCATATACATGGCAAAAATCCATTTCAAGTAGTGAGGGAATACCCATTTGCAGATTGACGAATGGAAAGACTCTCCATTGCAAGACAGTGCGCAAGATCAGAGTAGCAGATATCTCAAATAATCCGTATGATCATTGACATGCGTGGCCCCAGTTTAATTGCTCAGTCTTCTACCTGGCGAGAAAATTAATGAAAACAAATGAGGGAATTGCAGCGACTGCGATTGATGTGCAGAAAGGTGAGCGTGATTATGCACTGCTTGAGATACCTGCTTACATGCCCTGGTCTGAGAGAAAATTGCTTGAAGGAGAGTCTGAAGCATTAATCGCCCATCTCGATGCGACCAGCATGTGGCTGTCGCCTGAACAGTTGCAAACAGTAACAGAATCAGACTTCGAAGAATTATTGTCTGAACTCAAAGAAACGCTTGGAAATGCCAGTTAACATGAATCTTGAAAAACGCTCCAGTTCCATCTGAGAAGCGTTTTTCTGTTTATGCTGACTTCACTCCAGCGACTTGGCCTTTACTGCCGGTAAGCGCCTTTCCTATCCCCGTGAAACACATTACATTGAGCGGGAACTCCAAAAGCACATGCAAAAGACTCAGGAAGAATAAAACCTGCAATCCCAGATTATAGTCATATGCATACAGCGCTATCGACAACAGCCAAATCGTAATCGTCAAAACCAAAGTCTTCCTCGGAACCTTATGCCATTTGATGACCGATGTGTTTGAAAACCAGTTCAGGTAATGATAGGTGTAAGCAAAAGCAATAAACCGCATGATCACAAAACCTGCATCGCTGGTAAAAATCTCGCTAGTCCTTTGCAGCGTATCGAGATGAAAAATATTGATCAAGTTAAAATTCAATGAGGCAAATTGAAAATAACTTTTGTGAACATCATTACTGACTACATACTGCAAGCCCTCTGGCTTGATAAGAAAAAAACTTGCCGCACAGATGATCAAAACCGCGATGGACAAATACCCCGAGAGCGACTTTTTCTTTCAAGGCACCAAACAACATAAACGCCAGGGTAAAAATAAAGACGTGAATAATGGTGGGAAGAAAAAGACCTATCCAGATTAAATAATCCGGAGATTTATTGTCCAAGCCCACAGCCAGCAAGGCCAGCACCACCAGCGCAATCCGATAAAGACTGTCTTCCACCAGCACAAAAATAATCGACAAAAAAACAGCAAGCGCAACTAGGTTTGCGGCAAAAGTGCTGTCTTTAGATAGATGTAAAAAGGCCGGGACGAAAAGCAAAAAAAAGCACAAGCCAATCAAGAAAATAAAATCGTATTTACCCTTGGTGAAATAATTTTTTTTATGCAGCCATCCTATTTCAGTCAGGTAATGCAACGGCCCCAGCACAGCGTAAGAGAATAAAAATAGTTCGAATGGAATGACAAACGCAACGAAGCAAGAAAAAATAATCAGGGCAGTGTTTATATAATTAATGCGGTTGGTGGTCATGATTTATTGCGTTGAAGCAAAGTAAAAAAATTGACATATTATTGCGCACCGATGATATGAAGGCTTGCTTTTGTGTAGATATTTTTCGTTTAAACCAGCAAGCACCGATTCCTAAAAACCACATCGGAAAACGCTTGAGCATTTTTTTACTCAACGGCATCGCCTCATTTTCTCAATACCTATTTTTTCAATGTTGTGACGCCATATAGAATAGTTTTTGACAGGATAATTGGTCGATAACGAAAGAGATTTTTGATGACCCTACTCAGAACTGTATTTGTTATTGTATTTTCCCACACTCAATTTGAACTTAACAATGGATTACTATATCTTTGTTGAGATGAGAATTAATTGCTAAAAAGTAATTTTAAGGGGATTTAGATTACCTAAATTGAATTTCAATTGTATTACGTCACATTTCGGATGGGGATATCAATGGTCAAAGCAAATGCAAAATTCAATGAACTGGCCGCAACTGCTCTTGAGACTCAAATTGTAACAATCCTGAAGTCAGCTCAAGTAATTGATGGATTAGTAGATTTATTCGGGGACAGTTTTTCTGGATATAAGGCGTCTGTAAAGAAATATTTTAGCCAGTGGCTTGATGACTATGATGCTAATGGCATTATTATCCAGTCAATTATTGTTAAAATGCCGCAAGTTTTTCTAACTAAGACAAATGCAAAACTAAGTTCGGTTGTGTCAGAAGAACAAATATTGGAAGTTGCTTCTGACGTCGTTAAATATCTCTCAACTCTACCGAGAAATTATGAAATACTATTCCCTCTGCCAAACATAGAAATAAGCAGTGATATTTTTATTTTTGAAAATATCTCTCTTATTTTAGCCTCCAGAGATCAAAGAGAATTAGCTACTAGTCTTCTTGGCAAAGTGCCACTTGAAACTTACTTAAAAGTTCAAGTTTCCGGTTTTGCATCCCACTCTAGAATTCAATCAGCCATGAGAAGCGCAATCTCAATTTTAAAAAGAATAATTCAAATTGGGGTTACGAAGAAAATTTTTGGACGCAAGATGAAATATCCAACGGGGGAAGTCCAATTTGATTTTTTCAAGCCAACACAAGATGTTCTTGAGGCTTTAATTTATGACGTTGATGATACAGTTAATCCTACGTTACGAATTAAGTTAGGCTTGGGTATGTCGAGTTACTTAAGTGACCTAACTCTATTAACAAAACAGGATCTTAATTCAAGTGCTAACGCAAATATTGCAGCATCAGCAAGCGTAGAAAATGAGATACAGGCAATTTTAAGTTTGCCGACTGAGCTTTTAATAAGCACTGATTCGACCATATCTGATAATTCAGCCTCTCTTCGAAGTGCTTTTGAGTGGGCGTTCGATGCATCGGCGGATGACGATAATGCCGTTGGTTATATTAAAACCTGTATTGCACTTGAAGCTTCGCTTGGAGAGGAGTCGGAAGAAGGTGGAATCACTGAGCGTCTTGCAGATCGTTGTGCTTTCCTGCTTTGCAAAACACCCGTCGATAGAAAAATAACAAGAGATAGAATGAAGCAAGTATATCGCCTTCGTTCCAAACTTGTGCATGGTGTAAAAACTAGTATTTCTAGAGACGATCAGGAAATAGAATTTTGGGGGAGAACATATTTAGAAATGGTACTTTATATGGAGCTGAAAGCGCTTGAGGTTTGGTGGCGCAAAAAAAAATCAGCGATGCTTTGAGTTGTCAAAAACTTGCAGGGGTAATTTGGCAGCTAGCGGCGTTATGCGCATATTTTCTAGATCAAAATGTTTGATTTCCCGCTTTGCTTGATAATTTTTGTAGATTGTGAACCATTTTTTTCAGACAGGCCCAGCGGAGTAAGAAAACGAAGTATGTTTAAGATATTTGATTGCAGTCTGGGCACATCTATAGAAAATTTTCTCTAAATATTCGCCTTCTTTGATTTAACCTGGAACAGATGTTTGCTTGCAAATCCGCGCACTCAGGCTTGAATGACGTGAGTCAGCGCGGTAATATCGGGTGGAAATACTTGCTTGTAACAACACACTGAATGATAGAGGGAAATGACTCAAAAATCGATGTTCGAGATTCATTATTGGCCGCCCGACTGCCTTGATGAATTGATGAGGGAAGTAAGCATGCATTACCTTCAACTGAGTAACGGCGGGCTGAAGGGGGTACTGCTAAGTACCCGTGCAACTGGGAGAGAATACCGCAAGTTTTTGCCAATGTATCCTGAAGTGATGTGTGAGCCGCTAGAGCGTTTCTATCTCCTGAGAAGGGCAATCGGTAAACTAAATATCGACATGCTTGACGATTTGCTCTTTTGCGCGGGATGGAGAGAATCCAATTGGGGGTCTTGGTTAGCGGCATTGGCACCCCAAGCAGAATATATTAAATTGTTGGAAAAGCGAAGACCAACTCTTCCACATGGAACAAAGGTAATTGATTTGGCTTTGGCATCGTGTGGCTCTGAATTGCGAGTCGATCTAATAGAACATTTTGATTTACTTCAAGATGTTCGTGAAATGTTGAATACGCTTCCGCCAATAAAGCTGCCGATGCGATTCTCTCTTGCATCCGAAGAGATGTTCAATCAGGAAGTGGATGCGGTAAGAGCGACATTGCGTGCGTTTGGTTTGGATGCTGCTAATGACTTGGGGAAAATGGGGATTTTGGGATATTACGGGCAAAGCTATAAAGTGTGGTTTGAAAGAGGAGCGCCTTCGTTGGCTGATTGGCTTGATAAATACCCGCAAAATCCTTCGCCCAACATAATCTAGAACCTTAGACAGCTTCGCGTTGGAAGAGATAGTGACTCTAAGTCTCTCAAAGCAATGGCTTTAGCGACCGCTTGCTTATGCATATCCCCTCATTTGATAAATGTATAGAATATCTTCGCGGGTCAGTAGACCCGAAATTGGTAAATGAATAAACAAAAAACCCGCTAAAGCACAAGGCTGAAAGCGGGTTCTTTGCATCTGGCAGATCGCTCTGCAAGAAAATTCTGGTGGTGATAGGTGGACTTGAACCACCGACCCCAGCATTATGAGTGCTGTGCTCTAACCAACTGAGCTATATCACCAAGAAGCCTGCGATTATGTCAGTTTGGCTTTTGGCTGTCAATATGCAAAACCAAATTTTGATAGAAACAGCGGCTGCTTTTGCCTAAAAAGCAAAGCATTTCGGGTTTTGGACCAGAATTATGCTGTTTATTGTTCACACTGAGCTTAGCTGTGAGCCTGGCACTGCGGTTCATTCTGATGTTGCCAATGCCTGCCTGACACTGTCCATGATTTGCGCCTGGGCATCTGCTGCCAGGCAGTCGATGATGATGCGGTTTTGCATGGATCTTAGCCAAGTGACCTGGCGTTTGGCGAGTTGGCGGGTGGCGATGATGCCTAGTTCGCGCATTTCGGCCAGGGTGGTGATTCCATCCAGGTAATCCCAGGCCTGGCGGTAGCCTACGCAGCGTATTGATGGCAGGTTGGCGTGCAGGTCTGGTCTTTGTTTTAGCGCTTTGACTTCCTCTATGAAGCCTTGCTGGAGCATGGTGTCAAAGCGCAGGGCGATGCGCTGGTGCAGCACGCTGCGGTCTGATGGTTCCAGCGAGATGGCGTGCATGTCAAAGGGTGGGGCGGCGCGTTCCTGTTTGGCCAGCAGGGCGGACATGGGCTGGCCGGTGATGGCGATGATTTCCAGGGCGCGTTGTATGCGCTGGCTGTCTTGTGGTTTGAGCCTTGCTGCGGTCTCTGGGTCCAGGGTTGCCAGTCTGGCGTGCAGGCCGGGCACGCCTATGCGGGCGGCTTCTGCATCAAGTTCTGCGCGTATGGCGGGGTCTGCGCCGGGCAGGTCGTCAAGGCCATCCATCAGGGCTTTGAAATACATCATGGTGCCGCCTACCAGCAGGGGTAGCTTGCCCCTGGCTTGTATTTCGCTGACCAGTCTTTGCGCGTCTTTGCGAAATTGCGCTACTGAGTAGGACTCTGCCGGGTCGATGATGTCGATCAGGTGGTGGGGTACTGCCGCCAGTTCTTCTGCATTGGGTTTGGCCGTGCCTATGTTCATGTCGCGGTAGACAAGGGCAGAATCGACGGAGATAATTTCTGCCGGGTGGTGGCGTGCAATTTCCAGCGCGGCGGCGGTTTTGCCTGAGGCGGTAGGCCCCATGATGGCGATGACTTTGTTTACTGACATATTCATACAGGTTGTTCTGCCGGAGGTTCGGCTTCAAGCAATGCTGGTAACACGCGAGCGGCGATAAAGATCAGGCTGCCCATGCAGCAGGCGATGATGGCGAGTGGATAGACCGTGCCATTATGCGTGGCGCCAACGATGCTGCCGACGATAAAGGCGACCAGCATATACAGCGCCCCCATGAGGCCAGCGGCAGTGCCTGCCTGTTGTGGGAACGGGGAGACAGAATTGGATTGCGAAATAGGGAAGTTGATGCCATGCGCACCCATGGTCATGAACATGATGGGCGGTATCATGGCCCAGTGGTGCATGCCTGCCATGGTCAGTGTCAAGAAGCTGGCACCCGCTGCCAGTGACAGGCTGCTGCCTATGCGCAGGGTGATCCTGGTGCCATAGCGTGCATGCAAGCGGCGGCATACCACGGTGCCACTCAGGTAGCCGGATACGCCAAAGGCAAAACAATACCCAAACCAGGCTGTCGGCAAAGCCAGCACCTTGATCAGCACTACCGATGCGCCAGAGATGAAGACAAAGATGGAGCCATACGACAAGGCACCCGGCAAGGCATACACCCAAAACACGGGCGCACCCAGCACGATGCGATAATTGCGGAGCAAGCCGCTGATGTTGGTGGCCTTGGCGTCTTTATAGAGATTGGTTTCTGGCAGACGCAAGATAACCATGATGAGCAAGGCGGCTGCCAGCAGGGCATGCACAAAAAACGCCGCCCGCCAGCCCAGATTGACTTGCAAAAATGAACCCAGGATAGGTCCCAGCAAAGGTGCGGCAGATACCCAGCTACTGGCCTTGGAAATGACCTTGACACTGTCTTGCGGGTCATAGGCATCGCGCACGATGGCACGGGCAATGATGACAGCAGAACAGCAACCCAGTGCCTGCAAGAAGCGTGCAATGATGAGCATGCCCATGCTTTGCGATGCGCCACACAAGAGGCTGGCCAGCAGGTACAGGCTTAACCCTGTTATTACCACGGGGCGACGGCCAAAGCGGTCAGACAAGGGGCCTATCACCAGTTGTGCGCCACCAAAGCCAGCCACGAAGATGGTCAGCGTCAATTGTACCGTAGCGGCAGGCACATCAAACACGGTGGCCAGGCTGGGCAGGGATGCCAGGTAGAGGTCAGTAGACAGCGGTTGCAGCATCAAAAATGCGGCAATCAAAAAGAACAGCGGCGCTGTCGAGAACTGGGTGATGGCCTGGGCTGACTGGTTCATGGGGGGTTGCATGCTATTGACCGCGCAAGAACATCTTGTCGAGGTCATTCAAACCCAGTTGCACCCAGGTTGGGCGGCCATGGTTGCACTGGTCTGAGCGTTCTGTATGTTCCATCTGGCGCAGCAGGGCATTCATTTCTGGCACGGTCAGGCTGCGGTTGGCGCGCACGGCAGTGTGGCAAGCCAGCGTACCGAGCAATTCATTGCGCCTGTCTATCAGCACGCGTGAGCCTCCAAATTCACGCACTTCACGCAAGACATCGCGTGCAAGTGACTGGGCATCGGCATTCTTCAAGAGAGCGGGCACGGCGCGCACGGCCAGCGTCGTCGGCGAGATGGCGGCCATATCAAAGCCCAGCGCCTTGAGCGTGTCCTGATGTTCTTCTACCGTGCCGACTTCAACTGCATCGGCAAAGAAGGTGATGGGAATCAGCATGGGTTGCACTGGCATGCTGTTTTCATCAAGGGCGTTTTTTAACTGTTCGTAGAGTATGCGCTCATGGGCGGCATGCATGTCCACCAGTACCAGGCCCTTGCTGTTTTGTGCGAGCACATAGACGCCATGCAATTGGGCGAGGGCGAAGCCTAATGGGTAGTCGTCATCAGGCAGGCTGTTGGCAACCGGGTTGGCGGGGGCATAGCTGGCACCAGCCTCATTGACGCCACCATTGACATTGGGGCGGAAGAAAGCGCCATAGCTTTCCATGCTTTGGGTGACACCGCCATTGGGCTGTGGGCGGTAAGGGTTTTGATAGGCATTGCCGTAGCCGCTGCCACCAGTACTTCCGCCGCCAGCATAGGGGGATGGATTGGCAAACTGCGCCGCAAAAGTGGTTTGCTCACCGGAAATCCAAGGCATGCTTCCACTCGCAGGTGCTGCCACGCCAGAGCCAGCAGACATGGGGCCAGGTACTGTGCCAAATGCAGTGGCGGATGTTTGCGCCAAGGCGCGGCTGACCGCATGAAAGACAAACTGATGCACGGAGCGGCTATCGCGAAAGCGTACTTCTATCTTGGAAGGGTGCACATTGACGTCGACCAGTGCCGGGTCCAGGTCCAGCCCCAGTACATAGGATGGATAACGGTCACCGTGCAAAACGTCCTGATACGCAGCGCGCACGGCATGGGTCAGCAGCTTGTCGCGCACAAAGCGGCCATTGACGTAAAAGAATTGCGCATCAGCGCGGGCCTTGGATGCTGTGGGCAAGCCGACAAAGCCGTGTATCCGCAAGGGGCCAGCACTTTCATCAAGTGACAGGCGGGCATTCGAGAAAGCTTCACCCAGAATCTGCGCACTGCGCTTGTCGATGGCGCTGACATTCCAGTGATCAACTGCCTTGCCATTGTGGCTTAATGAGAACGAAACATCGGGCCTCGCCAGGGCAATACGACGCACGATCTCGGCGCAATGACCAAATTCTGTCTGCTCGGACTTTAAAAACTTGCGCCTGGCTGGGGTGTTGTAATACAGGTCTTGCACATCCACGGTGGTACCTTGTGCGCCGGATGCGGGCGAGACCTTGCCGTTTTCTATTTGCCAGGCATGCGGTGCATCGGCAGTGCGGGTGGTCAGCGTCAGCAGCGATACCGAGGCGATCGAGGCCAGGGCCTCGCCACGAAAGCCCAGGGTAGCGACATGCTCCAGTTCATCCAGGCTGGCAATCTTGGAGGTGGCATGGCGGGCCACGGCCAGCGTTAACTGGTCGGGCGGGATACCACGGCCATTGTCGGTAATGGCAATGCGCTTGACGCCGCCTTCTTCGAGACGGATGACGACATTGCTGGCCCCGGCATCCAGGGCGTTTTCCAAAACTTCCTTGACGACGGCAGAGGGTCTTTCGACGACTTCGCCTGCGGCGATCTGCGAAATCAGGTTGTCGGGCAGGGCCAGGATGGGGCGATGGGTAGCAGGGTTCGAATTCATGCCATGATTATACCTGTCAGGCGTCGCAGACATTGCTGACTGGTGTATGATTGCGGCGGCTTTATCTACAGACCATCTAGACCCTGGGACAATAATGGATTTTATGCAACTCTTCGGCATGATTTTGCATGTCGATAAAATGCTGGGCACCTTCGTTACGCAGTATGGCACGCTGGTTTATGTCATTTTGTTCGCCATTGTATTTTGTGAAACGGCTTTCGTGATTTTCCCTTTCTTGCCTGGGGATTCTTTGCTATTCATTGCCGGCGCTCTTTGTGCCGCTCCTGATTCGCCAATCAATGTCTGGCTGCTGATTGCCTTATTGATCGTCGCTTCAATCACTGGCAATTCTATTAATTACTGGATAGGCAGTATGATAGGGCATAAGGTGATGGCGAAAGACTATCAGTGGATAGACCGCAGATCCCTGATGAAAACCCATGAATTCTATGAAAAACATGGTGGCAAGACGGTGGTGCTGGCGCGCTTTATCCCGCTGGTGCGTACTTTTGCTCCCTTCGTTGCCGGGTTTTCTGAAATGACACACAGAACCTTCCAGTTGTATAACGTCCTGGGTGCCTTATTGTGGGTATTCAGTGTGGTCCTCGGCGGTTATTATTTTGGTAATATCCCTGTCGTCCGCGATCATTTGAATACCATCGTTCTGATCGGTGTTGGTGCTGCGGTAGTGCCTGTGGTACTGGGCGGATTATGGAAATTGTTCAAGAGGCCCAACAAGGCATCCTGATTCAAACACGCGGGTATTGTGAAAGCAAAGTCCACTTCATCCCATATCATCTGGCTGCATGCCAGTGCCCCAGGCAAGCCTGCGTTGGGGCAGGCGTGTAATGGTTGTGGAGTTTGCTGTGCTGCCGAACCCTGCCCGGTGGCAAGGGTGTTTTTGTGGCAGTTCAAGGGGAGTTGCCGGGCGCTGGAGTGGCATGCCGACGTGCAGCAATATCGCTGTGGCATGTTGCTGCAGGCTGCCAGTTATGTACGCTGGTTGCCACGTGGCTGGCAAAGCTGGTTTGCAAAAAGGGTAAGGCGCTGGATTGCAGCGGGCACGGCTTGTGATTCTGATGCCAGTGCCGCTGCTGCTATTTCTACTACGAATAGCGGTGAGTGACAGCTTTCAAGGCAAGAGCAGTGCACTGATCACGCTCAGAGCTATATTCCCACCCACCAGTATGGCCGGGGTTTGCAGATCCGGCTTCAAATCATCAACATCAAATTCGTTGTGAATGGCTGTCGAAATGCCATCGACGGCTTCTTCGCGGCTGCCTTTTGCGACTGTTGCATTGGTTTCAATCACACGCGCTGCGACGCTAACAAAGTCAAACTTGCTCATCAAGCTGCTGAAGATGGCTTTATTGATCCTGGATTGTTCGCTGAGGCTGGCAATCAGGGTGTTCAGCTTTTCCTGGATGATGGCACTTTTGGCTTGCGCGCTGTCCAGGATATTGGGGTAGGCATCCAGCAGTTTGCCTATGACAAAACGGGACAAGTCTTCACCATGTTTTTCAACGATGAAATGCACGGCAGCAGCGGCCCCCTGTTTTTGGCCTATGAAAAAATAAGCGATGGGCGCGAGCAGGCTGACCAGTATCAAGACTGTGCCACCATGTTGACGGGATGCCATGCTGGCACAAACAAAAAACAGGATAATGTTAAAAACGATACCAAAAGCGGTGTAAGCGATAATCCGGCTGCTTAGTTTGACGCCTGCCAGCGCTGTTACATTTAAAATGCTTTTAATTGCCATATATGCTGTCCTGCCCTTGTTTAGAGTGAGAAGTGAGAACTGAGAGTCGACCAACAAATCATAGCATAAGAGAAATTTAAGACAACAAAAGTAAGTTTTAACGTGTCATCAATAAGAGACGCAGGGCCAGCAAGGACAACACGGCTGCCAGTAAGCGTGCCTGCAATCTGGCCACTTTGGCATGGCGCATCAGGGCCTGTCGAATGACATGGCCAAAGCTGCCCAACAAGGCATGGAAGACAGTGCTGATGATGGTCAACACCACGCCCAGCAACAGCAATTGTTGCGTCACCATGCCCGCATGCGCATCGACAAATTGCGGCAAGAACACCATGAAGAATAATAGGGCCTTGGGATTGAGCAGGCTGTTCAGGCAAGAGCGGGCAAAAACGCTGCGCAGGGACGTAGTCTGGTTGGCAGCTTGCGTCACAGGCGCAGACTTGTGCAGAGCCTTGTATGCCATCCAGAGCAAATATAGTGCACCGGCATAGCGTATCAAATCGAATGAAGGTGGCCAGGCGATGATGATGGCGGTGATTCCACAAGCGGTCAGTATCGTCAGCAGGGTATCGGCAAGCCCGATGCCCAATGCAGCGGCGACACCGCCACGCACACCATGCTGCATGCCGCAAGTCATGACGAAAGCCATGTTCGGGCCGGGTGAACACAGCAACAGCAAGACGGCGATGCTGAAGGTGGCGAGGGTACTTAAACTGATCATGTTAGCTATCCTGGTGATTGCTGAAAAGATGCAGGCAGTGTAGTCTTTTGATCTGATACAGTAAAAAAATTGTTCTAGATACTATCTTGTTACTATTTTATGGCCCTGGCTCGTTACAAATCCATCGTTGATGATTATGCTGCCCGCATACGTAGCGGCAAATTGCGACCTGGCACGCAATTGCCAACCTTGCGCAAGCTCATGCGGGAGCAGGGCATTGCCCTGGCAACGGCGTCCCGCGTCTATACCGAGTTGGAGACGCATGGCCTGGTCGCCTGCGAGATGGGGCGCGGCACTTTTGTGCGCGATACCAGCCTGCCACGTGGCTTGGGGCTGGAGCAGCAGACCTTGCAATCGGGTGCGGTAGATTTGATTTTTAATTATCCTTGCCTGCCAGGGCAAGACGAAATGCTGCGCGAAGGTTTGCGTTGCATCGCCAGTTCAGGTGATCTGGATGCCTTGTTGCATGCCGCACCCCAAGGTGGCCGACCGCATGAGCGGCAGATCATTGCCCGCCATTTACGTAACCGTGGTTTGCGCCTGCCTGCGGAACAGGTACTCATCGTCAACGGTGCGCAACAGGCGCTGGCGGTGACTGTACAGGCCTTACTGGCACCGGGGGACATCCTGGTCATGGATGCACTGACTTTCCCTGGCATGAAAACCCTGGCGCAATCAGCACGGCTGGATGTGGAAGCCTTGCCGCTGGCAGCAGGCAAATTGAACTTGCCAGCCCTGGCTGCGCTGTGCAAGCGGCGGCCAGTGCGTGCCGTGTATGTGATGCCGACCATGCATAATCCCATGGGGTCAGTAATGACTGATGGCGAACGGAAACAACTCGCGCAACTAGCTCAAAAACATCATTTTTTGATCATCGAAGACGGGGCCTATGCCTTTCTGGCAGAGCCTGCGCCAAAGCCAGTGTTTACTTATGCGTCTGAGCAAACTGTGTATGTTTCCGGTTTATCCAAGAGCGTGGCATCGGGTTTGCGCATAGGCATGCTGGCTTCACCGCTAGCATTGATACCTGCACTGGAAACAGCAATTCGCGTCACATCCGGCAATACACCTTCCTTGATGATAGCCCTGGCTTGCCTGTGGATAGAAGCGGGTGTCGTCGACGAACTGGAAGTAAGGAAGCGCAAAGACGCCAGGCAAAGACAGAAGCTGGCACAAGCGGTCCTGCATGGCTGTATGCTGACAGCGCATCCCTCTTCTTATTATTTGTGGTTGAGTTTGCCGGAAACTTCACGGGCGGAACAAGTTGCTGCTGCTTTGGCAGAGCAGGGCATTATGGTGGCAACTGCCGATGCGTTTTCCGCTGGGGCATCTGTGCCGCATGCCTTGCGGCTGGCGATAGGTTCGGTGTCGCTGGATATACTCGAACAAGCCCTGAAAAAGATAAAAGAGGCGTGCTGGTCTTAGAGAGTTTTAAGCGCGTTCGTTATGCGTGATTCAACGCGTCGGAAATTTTTTCATCTCGCTAATTTTTACCTGCATGCCATGTGCTGTTGGTAATTCAGTGAGACATTGCGCGATCGTGACATGTTTTTGACTGGCTTTGATCTCACCACAGGACAGTCCTTTGGTGATTTCAAAAACCTGCGTCTTGCCAAGATAGTAGGTATTGCAGAAATCGACACTATTTCCGGGTGACATGAATTGGCGCACAACTGTCTTGTTCAGGTTTTTTATGCGTCCTTTGTAAGTGTCCATACTATGATCATAGTAGGATCGTATGTATTCCACTTCTTGTAAGGGCTGGGCAGTGAACAGACTGAAATACTTGGCTGAGATACGGGTTTCTTCCAGTTCTTTTGCGGAATAACCCTCGCCTTTTATCTTTTGCTCTATCAAGGGCAGGGCGGAGGAGCAACTAAGAACCTTCATTTCCACATAAGATGGGATGCTTGTGATATCTTCAGCATGGCCAGGCACAGCAAGTGTCAAAGCCAGCATGGTCAAAATCAAGGTTTTCAATTGTTGCCGTCCATAGGTATTCTCAAGTCATGCGGTTTTTAGCAAGCGGTGGGTTCTTGGAAAAATATTTCCTGATACCCTTCATGACGGCTTCTGCCAGTTGGTCCTGGTAGGCATTGTCGGTTAGCTTGGCTTCTTCTTCCGGGTTGGAGATGAAGGCGGTTTCTATCAATATGCTGGGGATATCAGGTGCTTTCAATACGGCAAAGCCAGCTTGCTCAACTGAACCTTTGTGCAGCCTGTTGATGCCACTGATTTCACTGAGTACTACCTTGCCCAGCTTCAGACTGTCATTGATTTGGGCTGTGGTCGATAAATCCAGCAAGACGCTGGCAAGCTGCTTGTCATGGGTCTTGATATTGACGCCACCAATCAGATCGGCAGCATTTTCTTTATCCGCAAGCCAGCGGGCGGCAGTCGAACTGGCCCCTTTTTCTGACAAAACGAACACGGATGAACCGCGTGCACTGGAGTTGATAAAAGCATCGGCATGCACGGACATGAACAAATCCGCTTGCACTGCGCGGGCTTTTTGTACCCTGACATTCAGCGGGACAAAGTAATCTGAATCGCGGGTCAGCATGGCGCGCATGTTTGGATGTTGCTCGATCTTGGCCTTGAGGCGCTTGGCAATCGCCAATACCACGTCTTTTTCACGGCTGCCACCGCGACCAATAGCGCCGGGGTCTTCACCACCGTGCCCAGGGTCGATGGCAATGGTGATCATGCGTGTCAGTTGTACCGGTTTTTCAGCAGGCTTGTCAGCTGGCTTTTCTTGTTTTTCTACTGCGGCAGTTGTGTTTGGTTTGATCTCAGGCTTGTCATCCTGCCTGATTTCTGGCTTCAAATCCACTTTGCCATCGCTCTTGCCTGCCAGGATGTCGGCAGGGTTGACGGTGCTGGCCGGGGCTTGCGCAATCTTGCTGGTATCCTTATCCCATTCCCCTTTTTCTATCATCGCAGTCAGGGGATCAACCGGGTTGGCCGGATACAGATCGAAAACCAGCCTGTGTTTGTAATTCCCTACAGGTTGCAGGGTAAATACCTGCGGGCTGACTTCTTCTTTCAAATCGAACACCAGGCGCACGACGTTGGGGCGATTTTGCCCCACACGCACTTGTTTGATGTAGGGGTCATTCGACTTGATCTTGGCGACCAGCTCCTTGAGCTTGGCATTCAGCTCCAGCCCCTCGATATCGACAAACAGGCGGTAGGGGTCTTTCAGTACGAAATGATTGGTTTTCAGCTCACTGTCATTTTCCAGCGTGACACGGGTATAGTCTTCTGCTGGCCAGACACGGACCGCCAGTATCTGTGCCGCATTGGCAGCCGGGGCGATGACGGAGAGCAGCAGGGTGCCGCCTGCTTTGAGCAGGACACGGCGTTTTTTGGAAAGCGCAGTAGTATTTTCAGCGCTTACAGATTCGGGGCAAACTTGAGTAATGCGAGACATGCGATACCTTTGGCAGACAACGCGTGCAATTCTACCTCACGACCGTCACCGGCGACGCGCAAAAATACATTCAAGTCCGGTTCTGGCAGCACGCCATCGGCTTTTTCCGGCCATTCAACGACGCAGATATTGCTGTCATTAAACTCTTCCCGGAAGCCTGCTTCAGCAAATTCATCTGCACTAATCATGCGATACAGGTCAAAATGCATGATGGTGACAGTCTGGCCCTTGAGTGTGACCTGGTAAGGCTCAGCCAGGGTATAGGTCGGGCTTTTGACGTTGCCATGATGGCCAGCCGCGTGGATCATGGCGCGTGTCAGGGCGGTCTTGCCTGCACCCAGGTCGCCATGCAAAAAGATGCTCATGCCCGGTGTCAGCGCATGCGCCAGGCATTTACCCAGGGCCTGGGTAGCTGCTTCATCGGCGAGTGTGGTCTTATAATGTGACATTTCCTGCAAAGTTCCTATTCATGAATCTGCCTAACATAGCACAACACCCTCATTCTGTGTACACCAGAGGGCCGAGCGCGTGAGTCTGGACAGCACAGCCCTGGCCGATCTGGCGGGGCAAATACGCCTGTGGGGCAAAGAACTGGGCTTTGCCGAACTACGCATAGCTGATGTCGATCTGTCGCATATAGAAGGCAGCTTCCAGGCCTGGCTGGATGCCGGTTACCACGGCGAAATGGCTTATATGGCCAGCCATGGTACTAAGCGCACGCGCCCAGCAGAGCTGGTGCCGGGCACGGTCAGAGTGATTTCTGCGCGCATGAACTATCTACCAAAGACTGAAAGCTGGCGTGCTGAAGAACAGGGGCAGGCGGCAGACAAGGCCGTGATTTCACTGTATGCACGTGGCCGCGACTACCACAAAGTCTTGCGCACCCGCCTGCAGCAACTGGCTGAGCGCATAGAAAAAGCCATAGGCCCCTTCGGCTACCGGGTATTTACCGATTCTGCACCCGTCATGGAAGTAGCGCTGGCAGCCAAGGCTGGCCTGGGCTGGCGTGGAAAACATAGTCTGTTACTCAGCCGCGAGGCTGGCTCGATGTTTTTTCTTGGTGAAATCCTGATTGACATTCCCTTGCCAGTCGATGAACCAGTCGGCCAGCACTGCGGCCAGTGCAGCGCCTGCATGGATGTCTGCCCCACCAAGGCGATAGTCGCACCTTATACCGTCGATGCGCGTTTGTGCGTGTCTTACCTGACCATAGAATTGCACGGCAGCATACCGGTAGAGTTGCGACCCCTTATCGGCAACCGCGTCTACGGTTGCGATGATTGCCAGCTGGTGTGCCCCTGGAATAAATTTGCCCAGGCTGCAGCCGTGGATGATTTTTCTGTCCGCAACGGTCTCGACAATGCCCGCATGGTGCATTTGTTTGCCTGGACTGAAGAACAATTCCTGCGCATGCTGGAGGGCAGCCCGATACGGCGCATCGGACATGAACGCTGGTTACGGAATATCGCAGTTGGCTTGGGAAATGCGGCGGCCAGCATGCGGGGTGATGCAGAGATTGTGGCGGCCTTGCAGGCGCGATTGACGCATCCGTCGGAGATGGTGAGGGAGCATGTTGAATGGGCGTTGGTGCAGCATGGGGTTGTAGTGTGAAGAAATTGAAATTAAAATTAATTCCGATTCTTTGCTTGGTGTTACTGGCAACTGCCTGTGGCTATTCTGAACCAGCTTTTAACAAAGCTGGATATACACCAGTCAATGCAAAGGTAGCTATTCCAACTGAGGTGATGAAGGCCCTTGTCGATCTTTGTCATCAGTGCTCTTTCGCCGATATTGGCGAAAAGTACGAACAAACCGATTTTAGAAGAGATGCAGCGCTGCCCTGGCGTGGGATTAACTGGGCGGGATATTCTGGTTCAAAATGGGCGATACGGTATGGTCATGGAGGTCGTGGATTTCATTATCATTTGCTTGTTTTTGAGATGCGGCCTTCTGTTCGTCTTGTGGCGATTGAGGATGAAGGGTGTGATTTCCCTGACATGAAAAATTGCGAGTTTTAACCTTTCGGTTCAAATGTACTTTGATTAAAACGATTGCCCTTCATGGACGCAAACCGCATTTCGGTGAATTAACGGCAATCATTTTGTCGCCGCTCCAGTGGCGGTTGTTTTATGCTGTGTTTTGACTAAAAGATTGCCCTTCGTGGATACAAGCCGGGTCTCGGCCCGGCGGCCGAGATACTTTCTTTTGCTTCGCCAAAAGCAAGTATCCAAAGAAAAGGCGACCGCAGACTCGCCCTTCGGGTGCTTACGCTGCGCTTCAGCATAATTTGTGCATCCCAAAAAATGGGAAAACTTCGAAACTCGCCTTCGGCTCAAACACGAAGCTTTCTGATCCATTTTCTGTGACGCACAAATTACATCGTCCCAAGCGGATTAAAGTCAAAAACAGAATCAACAGCAACGTCAATGCAACCAATATTTGTGTATTGTCGATTGCCGTCGATCAACGGCTGTTTTGGGGTTGCTGTTGTTTTTGACGTTGGGGTTGTTTTTGACTTTAACCCGCTTGGGACGAAGCCATTTGTGTAGTGCAGAAAATGGATCAGAAATGACCGATGTTTGAGCCGCAGGCGAGTTGCGGGCATTTCCCATTTTTTGCACTGCATAAATGGGCACTCCCGAAGGGAGCGAGTCTGCGGTCGCCTTTCTTTGAATACGTTCTTTGGCGAAGCAAAGAAAGTATTTCGGCCGCCGGGCCGAGACCCGGCTTGTATCCATGATGGGCAATCGTTTTAATCAGCGTACGGCAGACAAGCAACGCCGCTGGAGCGCCAGCCCGGTGGCCTCCTGCCTACGCAGGAGCGACGTTAATACAATTGCCGCTTATTCTCTATTTCAACTGTTCGCGAATGATTGATATAGCTGCAGTTAAGTTGGTTCAAGATAATCGCTTGAGATAGGCGTCCCCTCACCGCACCAAACTCAACCACACCGGCAAAGTCAACACAGACAACACTGTACTTGCCGAAATCAAAAACGCTACAAACGGCCCGTTGCCGCCCATGCGTGCTGCCAGTACATAGGCACTGGATGCGGTAGGCAGGGCGCAGAAGACGACGGCGATTTGCAGTTGCAGTGGCGGCAATTCCAGCCAGCGACCCAGGAACAAGGCGATCAATGGCAGGGCCAGCAGCTTCACTGATAAAAAATAGGCAGCGATGCCCTTGGCTTCACGCAGGCCAGACAGGCGCATGCCAGCGCCGACGGCCAGCAAACCCAGCGCAATCGAGGCATTGCCCAGGCGTGACAGAGTGGCGGTAATACCTTCAGGTATGGGAATCTCAAGCACACTGAACAAGACGCCGCTGGCGGTGCCGATGACCAGCGGGTTGCTGGCGATTTCTTTCATGAGCCTGCCGCTATTGTGCGCGAGGGCATACACGGCACCCATATTGCACATGGGGACCAGAAAACCTATCAGCAAGGCCATCAGCGCGGTGCCCTGTTCGCCAGCCATGCGCGAGGCGATGGCCAGGGCGATATAGGAGTTGAAGCGAAATGCAGTTTGTACGCCTGATTCAAATATCCTGGGAGCAGTCTTGAACATGAATTTTGCCATCCAGCCCAGCAACATGCCACAAGCGGTTGTGATGACAGCGACCTGCAGTAAATGCCCCGTCGAGTGAAAGTCAAAACGGGTGCGCGATGTGGTGTAAAACAGCAGGGCGGGGAACATGATGAAGTAAACGATCTTTTCCACCCCAGCCCAGAAATGCCCACCCCAGTGAGCATGACGTGCCAGCAGAAAACCGATGAGTATCAGGCTAAAGTCGGGGAATAGCAGGGTGAAAATCGACATCGTTCTTTACTTCAGCAATCCCGCCAGTTCTACTGCAGTCTTGACCTGCATTTTGTCAAAGATATGGGCGCGGTGCACTTCGACGGTACGCATGCTGATGCCCAGTTGATCGGCGATGACCTTGTTCATTTTGCCTAGCAAGATCAGGTCCAGCACTTCTTTTTCCCTGGCAGACAGGCTGGCAAGGCGGTCGTGTACCAGTGCCGCAGAACTTGCCTGGCGGGACATTGCCAGGGCTTCCTGCACTCTGTCCATGAGCTTGTTGTCATTGAAGGGTTTTTCAAAAAAATCAAAAGCACCGCGTTTTAAGGTATCTACCGCCATCGGCACATCCCCATGGCCAGTCAGGAAGATCACGGGCAGGCGTTTGGTCAATTGTCTGGCCGCCAGCATTTCAAACAGATTGATGCCGGTCAGGCCGGGCATGCGAACGTCCAGCAAGATGCAATCACCCTGGCTATCAAAGATCAGGGGCTTGTCGAGCGCATGCAGGAATTTTTCTGCGCTTTCATAGCTGTGTGCAGCAATTTGCCTGGACCTGGCCAGCCAGGATAAAGAGTCGCGTATGACCTCTTCATCGTCAATGATATGTAGCATGTTGTCTCCTGTATATTATCTGGCGCGCTGCTTTTGTTGCGCTAGTCTTGTATTGGTAAGGCAAATTGGAAAATAGTACCACCGGCTGGATTTTCATGATGTGAGAGCCTGCCGCCATGGAATTCGATCGCAGTGCGGCAGATATTTAAACCCATGCCCATGCCCGCAGACTTGGTGGTGAAAAACGGTGAAAACAGCTTTTCTGCCACTTCAGCCGGTATGCCATGGCCTCGGTCGGTCACGCTGACGATGATTTGCTGGCTGGCCTCATCCAGCACCGCTTCCACTCGCAGTATGCGTTTTTCTGGTGCTGTGGTTTGCATGGCCTCGATGCCATTTCTGGTCAGGTTCAGCAGCACTTGCTCAAGCAGCACGCGGTCTGCCAGTACCAAGGGTAACTGGGGCTTGATTTTCCATTGCAGGGCGACATGGCTGGCCTGCGCCTGTAGCTCTACCAGTGGCATGGCGCTTTGTATCAAGTCGGCAATTTGCAGAGGCTCGCGGGCGGCTTCGCGTTTTTTCACGAATTCATGCACGCTACGTATGATCTGGCCAGCGCGCTGTGCCTGGGCATTGACTTTTTCCAGCGCACTCTGGAAGAGACTGCGGTCCATCACACCAGCCTGCAAGAGGTTGACTGCACCAGTGGTATAACTGGAAATGGCCGCCAGTGGCTGATTCAGTTCATGCGCCAGCATGGAAGCAATTTCGCCCATGGTGGCAAGCTTGGCGCTGGTATGCAGTTTTTCTTCTTGCTGGCGGCTCAATTCCTGCGCCCGCCTGAGTTCAGAAATATCGAGAATGGAACTCATCCAACCCGTTTGCTTGCCATGCTCATCAATCAGAGCCGATTCATAAATCAGCACAGGAATGCGTTCACCACTGGCATGCTGGTAGATAGTTTCAAAACCTTCTGAAGGAACAGTGCCTGCCAACAACTGGGTAAAGCGTTGCTGGTATTCTTCTATGGCCTCCGGTGCCCAATAAGGCATGGGGGGGATGCGTCCTATGATTTCTTCCGCCGGGAAACCCACCATGCGGCAAAACGCCGGGTTGACATAGGTCAGGCGGCCAGTCATGTCGCGTGCGCGCAAGCCTGTGACCAGTGAATTTTCCATCGCGGTGCGAAAAGTGACTTGCTGGCGCAAGGCACCTTCTGCGGCCAGTCGCCGGTTGATATCCCGCCACAGCGCCAGTAAGCTCCAGATCAGGCCTATCGATAACAGAATGACTGACAGCACCAGCAAGTTGGACAGTAACTTTGGTTCAGTCTTGATGCTATTGGTCCGCAATACCAGGGTCAGGCTGGGTAACTCAAGGGCACGGCTGTGGGTATAGACGTTTTTGCCGCTGCCACCGGCACTGCGTTCGGCAAGGATGCGGTCATCGATATCGGTGATGGTTATTTGATTATCCTGGGCAAACCACCAGGGTACCAGCTCTTCCAGTAAGGCATTCATGCGGTAGCTGATCATCATGCTGCCTATCCGGCGCTCATCCCTGACCAGCGGGATCTGGCAATGCATGAGGTAGGCATTCCTGGCATTGATCTCAAGCACGGGTTTCAGACATGCCGTTTCTTCACTGATATCCAGCGAGCCAAATTCAAAATGGGGCAAGGGCAGGCGTTCGGCGCTGGCTTGCAGGGATTCCCTGGTATCAACCAGGACCTTGTTGCTGACGTCATACCAGGCGATGCGCTGGATTTCACGATTGTTCTTGAGTATGGTGTTGAAACGCTCAAGCACAGCTTCTTTTTGGAGTTTTGCTGCCTTGATGTCGCTGCCTATCTGGCGCAAGACTTCATCATTGCGGGTGAGCTGGAACTGTATGGCTTGCTCTACCCACAGCGAATCAGCAATCAATTGTTCCTGACGCTCATTGGCTTCCATGCGTTGCGCCTGCCACGGTAACCAGATCAGCGTGGACAAAAACAACAACAACAGCAAGATGGGGATAATCCAGCGCCATTTTTGGTTGGGCCAGGATTGGGAACGGTGCGAACTTTTCATCTTGATAGTTTACTTCAGCGTGGGGTTTATCAACAGATGCACAGAAAAACAATTAAGCCTTGTGGTTTTCCACAGTTGCAAGATAATGCTTTGGTTGAAATAATCAGTGTAATAACCCTTATAAAGATCGGAGACAAAGATGAAACTGAAATCCCTGTTGTTTTCTCTGGTGGCTGCCTCTGTGGTGAGTGGTGCTGCGTTTGCACAGGCACCCATCGTCATCAAATTCAGTCATGTAGTGGCAAACGATACGCCAAAAGGCAAGGCTGCCGAACGTTTCAAGGAGTTGGCAGAAAAAGCCACCAAGGGACGCGTCAAGGTTGAACTGTATCCTAACAGCACTTTGTACAAAGACAAGGAAGAACTGGAAGCCCTGCAATTAGGTGCCGTGCAGATGCTGGCCCCTTCGCTGGCCAAGTTTGGCCCCTTGGGCGTCAAGGAATTTGAAGTCTTCGATCTGCCTTACATTTTCCCTTCCAAAGATGTGCTGTATGCAGTGACTGAAGGCCCTATTGGCAAGGATTTGATGAAAAAACTCGAATCCAAGGGAATCACTGGCCTGGCATTTTGGGACAATGGCTTCAAGGTCATGTCTTCCAACAAGCCCATGCATTTGCCAGCAGACATGAAGGGCCAAAAGCTGCGCATACAATCATCCAAAGTGCTGGATGCGCAAATGCGTGCCTTGAGCGCCAATCCTCAGGTGCTGGCATTCTCCGAGGTGTATCAGGCATTGCAAACCGGTGTGGTTGATGGCACAGAGAATCCGCCATCCAACCTCTACACCCAGAAAATGCATGAGGTGCAAAAGCATGTGACCGTCACCAACCACGGTTATTTGGGATATGCGGTGATCGTCAATAAAAAATTCTGGGATGGATTGCCAGCCGATGTGCGCGTACAGCTGGATGAGGCGATGAAGTCGTCAACCAAGTATGCCAACGCCATCGCCCAGCAAGAGAATGATAATTCTCTGGAAGCGGTCAAGAAATCTGGCAAAACGACGGTTTACGCTTTGACCGACAAGGAAAAAGCCGAATGGCGCAAGACCTTGTTGCCAGTACAGAAAGACATGGAAGGTCGCATAGGCAAAGATTTGATTGCCAATGTGAATAAAGAAGCCGTCAAACTCGGCTATAAATAATATCCTGCCTGCCACCATGGCCTGTTCATGGTGGCATTCTCTACAGTCTGCGCATTCGCGCATGGTTCCGGGTCGGCGTTCTGCTTCCCAGTTCAGGAGCTTTTATGAAATTTCTCGATCACCTTGAAGAATGGCTGATCGCTACCCTTATGGGGGCGGCCACACTAGTCATTTTTGTTGCAGTAGTACATCGCTATCTCTCGGGTTTTGCCATACCTGGTTTGCAAGATGCGTTGCTGAAGCTTAATACCAGTTGGGCGCAGGAACTGACTATCTACATGTTTGTGTGGATGGCCAAGTTTGGCGCAGCTTATGGTGTGCGTACCGGCATCCACGTAGGTGTTGACGTACTGATCAATAAAATGAATCCGCAATGGCACAACAAGTTTGTTGTTCTGGGTTTGCTGTCTGGTGCCTTGTTCACTGGTATCGTTGGTACCCTGGGTGCCAGTTTTGTCTGGGAAATGTCGCATACTGAACAGACTTCAGCCGATATGGAAATCCCGATGTGGTGGGTCTATCTGGCGATACCGCTGGGTTCTTACCTGATGTGTTTCCGTTTCTTGCAAGTTGCCTGGACTTTCATCAAGACTGGTGAATTACCCAAGCATGATCATGCCCACGTTGAAGGCCTGGAAGATGAGGTGAAAGCATGAACGCCGCGATTATATTTATCTTGCTGTTAGTGTTGATGCTGACAGGCATGCCGATTTCGATATCGCTGGGTCTGACGGTATTGACCTTCCTGTTCGCCATGACCGACGTGCCAATCGCATCGGTGGCCTTGAAGTTGTTCACGGGTATAGAGAAGTTTGAGATCATGGCGATCCCCTTCTTTATCCTGGCAGGCAATTTCCTGACCCATGGCGGGGTGGCGCGGCGCATGATCAATTTTGCCGCTTCCATGGTCGGCCACTGGCACGGTGGGTTAGCGCTGGCTGGCGTTATGGCTTGCGCACTGTTTGCAGCGGTATCCGGTTCGTCACCAGCAACGGTGGTAGCGATTGGCTCCATCATTTTGCCAGCGATGGTGAAACAGGGCTATCCAAAAGGCTTCGGTGCAGGTGTGATCACTACCTCTGGTGCGCTGGGCATTTTGATACCGCCTTCTATTGTCATGGTGATGTATTCGGTCTCTACCAATACCTCAGTTGGCCAATTGTTCATGGCGGGTGTGATACCTGGCTTGATGCTGGCCTTCCTCCTGGGTTTGACGACCTGGTTCTTGGCGAAAAAGCATAATTACCCACGCATGCCCAAGGCAAGCTGGGCAGAACGCTGGGCCGCTTTCCGTAAGAGTGCCTGGGGCTTGCTGCTGATCGTGATCGTCATGGGCGGTATTTATTCCGGCATGTTCACCCCGACTGAAGCCGCTGCAGTGTCTGCCGTGTATGCCTTTGTTGTTGCCGTGTTTGTGTACAAGGACATGACTATCAAGAAAGTACCCAAGGTCTTGCTGGACTCTGCGGCCATGTCGGCGATGCTGTTGTACATCATCACGAATGCGGTATTGTTCTCTTTCCTGATGACCAGTGAAAATATCCCGCAAGCCATGGCTGGCTGGATCATGGATAAGGGCTTTGGTGTGATCAGCTTCCTGCTGGTGGTGAACATACTGTTGCTGCTGGCTGGCAATGTCATGGAGCCATCTTCCATCGTCCTGATCATGGCGCCTATCCTGTTCCCGGTCGCCATGAAGCTGGGTATCGATCCTGTACATTTTGGCATCATCATGGTGGTGAACATGGAAGTAGGCATGTGTCATCCACCTGTAGGGCTGAATTTGTATGTCGCTTCAGGAATCACCAAAATGGGGATTACCGAGCTGACCATCGCTGTGTTGCCATGGTTGATGACAATGGTAGGCTTCCTGCTGCTCATTACTTACGTACCGCAAATCACGATGTGGTTGCCAAATTTGATTTACAAATGAGTTAAACAACGTAAACTAGCAAAAGTTTAAAAGAAATTGCCGTGTTTCCCGCAAGGAAATACGGCAATTTTTATTTTGGCAGAATTAAAATTGGTCTTGCCTAGCACATTTTTTAGGATTATGATCAATTTTCACATATCTGCAACAGTGCACCGTTTTGTGTCATTTTTATTTTGAAAGCCAAAACTTGTCATGCTATATTCACGGCAGTTCAGATTTCTGCAAGACAAAAACAATAGTAAAAAGCACACAGGTTTAAAAGGCGGTAGTGCAAAATAACGGTAACAATACCGTACACACTGAGGAGACGCGCGTTTTTACTACAAGCTGAGTGAATGTGAAGATGTTAAAAATCGCATACACTAAACAGCCGAAAACGCGAAAGACGTTTTAAAGGCGCATCGAATGATGCGCCTTTTTTTCTTTGTCAAAAAGGAAACCCATGCTGGATAAAGAATCCAAAGAATCAGGCTTTTTCTCTGCTATCGTTGAAGCACCTTTCGGTGCCGTAGGCATACGCTGTGAAGGCCAGCACGTCAGTGAACTGGTGTATCTGCCGCCACGCTTCCAGGAAAAAGCGCCTGCTGACAAGGTGGCTGAAAAAGCTGCAAAACAAGTGGCAAGTTATTTACAAGATCCCGACTTTCAATTCACGCTGCCCTTGAAATTGGCTGGTACAGCCTTTCAAACCAGAGTCTGGCAAGCGATTTCTTCCATACCGCGTGGTCAGGTGCTGACTTATGGGCAGATTGCCAAACACATACGCTCGGCACCACGTGCAGTAGGTCAAGCTTGTGGTGCCAACTGGTATCCCTTAGTGATACCCTGTCATCGGGTCACTGCCGCTGGCGGTCTGGGTGGTTTTGCCCATCATGATGATGAGACAGGATTTCACCTTGGTGTGAAGCGCTGGTTGCTGACGCATGAAGGTGTCGCAGGGTTCACCCAGGAAGCATTGTGGAAATAAAGCCTTTACCTGTCATTCTGCCTGAACAATTGACAGGGCAAATCGACCAGTTTTGTGATGCCTTATGGCTGGAAGATGGACTTGCAAAAAACACCATAGAAGCCTATCGCCGCGATATGCGCCTGTTTGCCGAATATCTGCATGTAGAGCAGGGCAAGCATTTGTATGAAGTCAGCCACGCTGATATCAATACCTATATTGCGACAAAACACGAGACTTCCAAGGCCAGCTCGGCCAACCGGCGCATGAGTGTGCTCAAGCGTTTTTACTTGCTCGCCTTCCGCCAGAATCTGGTCAGCCAGAACCCCTGTAGTAAATTGCGATCCGCCAAGCAGGCACACCGTTTGCCCAAGACCCTCAGCGAAGCGCAGGTTGTCGCCTTGTTGCAAGCCCCGGATGACAGCAATCCGCATGGCTTGCGTGACAAAACCATGCTGGAATTACTATATGCCTGCGGCTTGCGCGTCAGCGAACTGGTTAGTTTGCGTTCGATAGAAGTCGGGCTCAATGAAGGCGTCTTGCGCATTACCGGCAAGGGTGACAAAACCAGGCTGGTGCCATTTGGTGAAGTGGCAAGGGCCTGGATGGAGCGTTATCTGCGCGAGGGCAGGCCCGCCATCCTGAACGGCCAGATTGATGACGCCTTGTTCGTGACAGCACGCGGTGGGGCGATGACCAGGCAGATGTTTTGGATACTCATCAAAAAATATGCCTTGCAGGCAAATATCACTACGCATTTATCACCACACACCCTGCGCCATGCGTTTGCTACCCACCTCTTGAATCATGGCGCTGATTTGCGAGTAGTGCAACTATTACTCGGCCACGCAGATATTTCAACGACACAAATTTATACGCACGTGGCGCGCGAACGCTTGAAGAAACTGCATGCAGAACATCATCCGCGAGGTTGAATGCTTTTGCCCTACGTAAAAAAAATCCACGCTGATGAGCGTGGATTTTTAATTGCATCATTTCAGCTTATTTGACCGCTGTATTCTCATCCAGGAATTTTTCTACCTTAGTCCAGAAGTCAACGTTGTTTCTCAGCAGACGCCAGCCATGGCCTTCTTCCTTATATGTGATCCATTCAATTTTGGCATTTGCAGGCGCTGCCTTTTTGAATTTCTCACCATGTATCAGAGGTACACGCCTGTCAGCAATACCGTAGGCAAGTATCAAGGGCTTGGTCAGCCTGTGAGCTTGCTCTGCAGGGGAAGTGGCTTTCAATTGTGCCGCATCCTTCTGTTGGTCACCAATCAGGATAGGCATACCAAAACGCTGCCATGCGCTGCCATCCTGATCACTCCAGGTGACGTCGTACAGCAAATTGATATCAGATACGCCGACCCAGCTGATACCGCAACGATACAGGTCCGGGTCTTTGATCAATCCCATCAGTACTGCATAACCACCGTAACTGGCACCGGCGATGCAAACGCGGTTGGCATCGGCATAGCCTTTTTCTATCGCCCATTTGGTGGCATCGGTGATGTCATCCTGCATGGCCAGTCCCCATTGCTTCCAGCCAGACTTGAACAGATTATTGCCATAGCCTGTACTGCCACGGAAGTCTGGTTCCAGGACCGCATAGCCGCGCGAGGCCAGGAATTGGGTCTGTGGATTCCAGCCCCAGCGACCACCACGCACATACGGACCGCCATGCACCATGACCACCATGGGCAGGTTTTTACCTGTGCTGTTACGCGGCAAGGTCAGGTAAACCGGGATTTCCATGCCATCACGTGCCTTGATGCGGAAGAAATCCTGGTAAGACATTTTTTTGGAATCGACTTCAGGCAAGCTGTCACCAATCGCGGTGAATTGCTCTGTCTTGGTGTCGAACAAGAACGTCGATCCAGGGTGAATGTCTGAAAATGAGCTGACCAGAACGACGCTACTTTCATCGCCTTCGGCGATGGTCAGCATGTTGACAGTGTTAGGCAATTTTTCGTCGATTTTCTTTTGTATCGCCTTGTATTTTTCATCAAGCCACGTCACGCCTGGTGCATCCGTTTCATAGCGCACGCCCAAAAGCTTGTTCTGTTTTTTGTTAAAAATAAAACCGCCTGAAAAATCAAAGCCTTTGGCGGAGATAATGGGGTTGGCATCAATCTTATTTTTTTCGAGATCGTAGCGATACACAGATTTGGTATCCTGCCCCTGATTCGCAGTCACGTAGAGCTGGCCATCAGGTGCGATAAATGCTGGAGAGAAACCATCTTCTGTTCTGCCGTTATATTCTATGAGCTTGCGCCATTGCTTGGTGTTCGGATCTTTGTACTGGACACCACTTATTTCATCCAGATTTGTCATGGCAATACGCACTTCGCCTGACATATCTGCTAGAACTCCGGTGGAGTTGGGCGGCGTCTGTATGATTTCGTTATAGCCAGTCAGCGTATTTAATTTCAAGATGCTGGCCGTCGGATTTTGCCTGGTTCCACTACCATGAGCGACGAATACATCGTCTGAATTTTCCACACCTGTCGAACTGACAAAGTAATGACGCGCAGTCAGTACGCGAAATTTGCCAGAACTCCCCATTGTTTCTATCAGTTGACGAAATTCTGAGCCATCCTTATTGACAGCGAATAGACCGCTACCTTTATAGACTTCACCATCCCCCAGCTTTCTATCGCCAATACCGAATACCAATCGATTATTGTTCACCCAGGAAAAGAAAGTGACGTCACTTTTTTCATACTGTGCCAGGATCTTGGGAGTGCGGCTAGTGAGATCCATGACAGCAAGATTTAATCTCTCATTGGCACCAGCGGAAATCATTGCTAAATATTTTCCATCCGGCGAAAAGCGGATCCCATTGATTTGTGGGCTCTTGAAAAACTTTTCTACCGGGATGCGCTCTGACGTGCCATCAGCATATGCTGGCAAAGTCAGGCTGCTTACGATAATTGCCCCGACTGAAATGCATCGGAACACGGATGTGAGCATGTGATTCATTTGTTTTCCCATAAAATTTAAAATGAAAATGAAGTGGCACTAAAAATAAACGCCCCGGAGTTCGAGGCGTTTATTCATTACACTACGTCACCCAATCAACGGAAAACGTATCTTGCTGACAATGTGAAATAACGACCGAAGTTGTTATGCAAAGTTGTGTTATAACCTTGCTGTACTGTTGTACTGGTGTTGGAACCAGGAGCATACGGTGCTTTTGAATCTGTAATGTTCCTGATATTCAGGCCCAGTGTCAGATTCTTGATACCAGTGTAGCTATAACCTAAATCCAAAGTAGTCCAGCTCGCCATTTGGCAGTCTGGGAAGTACTTGTTATAGTTTGGCTGGAGCTGGATCGAAGTTGCACTTGCTGGCTGACCAGAGCCGTAGTGGCAGTACGGCACAGGATAGGTCGTTTCATTATCGTAACGACGATATTGTGCAATGCTGTCTGTGAAACGCAATGTACCATAAACAGTATGTGGGCCTTTTTCCCAGACGCTGGTCAGGGAGGCGCGCAAACGTGGAATGGATCCAACAGAAGTCGCCCAGTCATTCAGGCCACCATTGGTGCCAACAGCATTTCTTTCCGTATCACCAGGTGCTTCTGCGCGACGATATGAAATCAGGTAAGTGGATTTCAAAGAAGTCGTCAACTTGCCATTTTCACCGAGGTTGTTGCGCAATTTCAGCTCAACGTCTACGCCACTCACTTCAGTACTACCTTGATTTACCCAAGGAGTTTTGACAGCCAGCAATGGGCCAGTACCCGGAATAGGGTTACCGTTGGCATCTTTCAACTGATTCAGTGGATTAGTATCACGTACTATATAGTCCGCTGGGAAATCGGCAGGATGTTCCAACAGGAAAGTTGAGCTACTCAGAGCAACTTCACCTTCTTGACGCAGTTTATAGGCATCAATAACCACGTCAAAATTGGATGAGGGAGAGTAAATCATGCCTAAAGCATAGCTCTTGGACTTTTCTGGCTTCAGTTCTGGATTGGCACCGCCTACACCGGAAACGCTCTTGGAGCAATCAGCCTGTTCTGCACCTGCAACTGGATTTGCACCATTTGGGCAACGGATAGGGTCAACTGTACCGTTCAGGAAGAACTGGGCACCACCGGCAGCAACTTGTGACAACGCTGGAGCGCGGAAACCTTCGGCATAAGTACCACGGAAAGCCAAACCATCTGTGACTGTCCATTTTGCGCCAACCTTAGGTACGAAATTACCTTTGAAACTTGGGTATTTATCGTAGCGGCCTGCAAAATCCATTTCAAAGTTTTTCAGGAATGGTGTGCGGAACTCAAGGAAAGCAGATGACACATTGCGTTGTGCGTTGATTGCTGTCGTCGACAAGCCAAGTATGTCACCACGCGCATTGATAGGATCTGGATCGATCTTCAGTTTTTCCTGGCGTAACTCGAAACCAGCCGCGAAGCCAATTGCACCGCCGCCGAGAGAGCCAAACTCAGTTGTTGCCTTGCCATCCCATTGGGTAATCTCAGCAGTGCCAATATTGGTTAAATCAGGACTGATGGTTGGATCCGCAGCCAATGAAGCCAAAGAGCGGTTGTCTGTAATTAACTTGCGCAGTGTAGGCAGGTAAAGGAAGCCATGAGCTACTTCGTTGCGTTTGGAGCGATTCCACAGTACGGCGCTTTCCCAGTCCCAAGTAGAGATACTGCCCTTCAAGCCAGCGACCAGGCGTGCACTTTCATTTTGCAAATCAGTACCAGTTTTTAAGTTCTCGAAGCGATAAGCAACTGCTGAACGGGCGTCCTTGTTCGGATTGTCAGGGTGGCCCACCGGTAAAATTGCCTGGAAAGGTGTTGCCAGACCACCAACCAGGAAGTTCGTGGTAGGTGAGGTGCCGCTAATGCTACGTGCCGGAGAACGATAGACGCGTTTGGAGTCTGTGTAAGCAAATTCACCAAAAGCCGACAGCTTGTCATTGATCTTCAGGTTACCCACGGTCATGAAGTTGACGTCATCACCTTTGCTTTGTACGTCGGTGAAGGCTTCCAGATCGTAGTTGCAGAAAGTGCGGCCACGAAGTACGCTAGTGGCAGCAATGTTATGCTCAGGGCCGCCTACCAGCTTACGTGATGCATCGCAATTAGTTTGGTTGATGACAGTCGCGCCAGTGGTAAAGAACGACAGGGCACCAGGTGTGCGTTCTTTATAAAAGAATGCCTGATTGGAGATGCTGCTACTGTAAGGATTCAGACGGAAGTTGATGTCAGAATACAGTTTCGCTTCGATATCATTGGAGCCATTTTGGACTGTTGTCGCATTCTGTTTTCTGTAATCAACCGCAAACAGAACATTGTAACCCTGGCTGGAATAATCACCGAAACCTATCGTGCCATTGACGTTTTGACGACCAAACTCACGGTCGTCATTGGCGCTGATATTGGCTGAAACTTCGCCGCCCTGATAATCGCGTTTGGTAATGAAGTTGATAACGCCAGCAACCGCATCAGAACCGTAAATTGCAGAGGCACCATCCTTGAATATTTCTACTTTTTCGATTGCTGAAATCGGGATGCTGTTCAGATCATACAGTGTGGACTGACCATTGTTTGGGTTCGCATACGCAGATGGCGTCATACGACGGCCATTCAACAGGATCAGTGTCGAGGTAGAACCCAGGCCACGCAGGGATGCTGTAGCAACGCCGCGGGAGAAACCATTTTGATCTGGCGTATCGTTATAACCGCCTGTACCCATGGATGGGACATTTTTCAACAACTCCAGCACCGTCGTTGCACCACTTTGCTTGATTTCTTTAGCAGTGATGGTTTGTATAGGTGAAGTACCTTCTTTATCAGCACGTTTGATGTTCGAGCCGGTAATCTCAATACGTTGTGGTGCTTCAGTCTGAGCGTGGGCGTAGCCCCCGATCAGCATGGAGCCAGCAAATACGCTGAGCGCCAGGCGCACTGACTGCACGCCTATTTTTTCTTTAAATATCATTATTGTTCCCTCTTTGTTGATAGACCAGATGCAATCGGGTGCCGGATCCGTTTAAGCAGCCAGGTCAAAGTTACAAAAATTTTGTGAATTTCCAAACTTTTCTGTACTGCTGTCTGATGAGTTTTCACCAAATCTTTCTTCTCTATATTTGCGCGGAGGAAATGAAAGGCAATGAATCAAACAGAACTTTATTATGTAAATAAAATACCTTCGGGGGAAAGCATTTGTTACCAATTTCTGACTAGCTGTTGTTTGACGGCGACAAGAAATGAAAATTTAATTTCTAATTTTTCATGAAATTGAAATTATGTGATCGTTTTACAAATGCATGCATTTCCATATAATTTTCATGAATAAGCTTATAAAATGAAGAGAAAATGAACTATTTGAAAGAAAATGCCACCAATTCATGGGAATTTTCTGATTCGCATGGATTTTCAAAAATGCGAAAAAATTTTCAAATTTAAAGATTTCTGCAAAAATCGCAGCTGCTGATAAGTTCCTGCAACTTGTAACAGCTTGTAACGTAAAAGCAGGCCTATGAGCTTAGTCGTGCATGTGCTTCTGATAAATACATGTACTACTGTCTAAACAAATAACCAGGAAAAAATATGAAATTGCCAAAAGAAGTACATTTCAAGAAAAAGACCCTACTCCTTTTGTTGTGTGCCATGAGTGAGCTTGCATTTGCTCAGACACCTCCTGCAACAAGCCCTGCAACGAATGGCAACGCCGCTGCAACACCTGCAATTGCGCCAGTTGCTGCACCTGCACCAGCGCCGGGTTTGCGCCCGTTCAAAGATATCATTAAGGATGCAAAAGAGCTCAAGGGCTTTTTTAATCTGTATCAGAAAGACGACAAGGTATGGATGGAAATCCGTCCTGAGCAATTTGATAAGCCCTTCCTGTTTACTTACAATATTCCCAATAGCATAGGTGAACGTGGTTTGTATGGTAGCCAGATGGGCCGTGGTTATCAGGCGGTATTCAAAAGAATCGGCAATCAGGTGCAATTGCTGGCCAGGAATACAGAATTTTATGCCACCCCAGGCACTCCTCAGGCTCTGGCCGTCGCCCAGGCTTTTTCAGATAGTTTGTTGGCCAGTGCTCCGGTCTTGAGTTCTCCGAATAGTGATTCTAAAGGCATCTTGGTAGATGCCAGTACCTTGCTGTTCAACGATATTCCTGCTTACTCAACAAGGTTGGAATTTGCCTACCGTACTATGTATGTACTGGACAAGCCGAATACCAGTTTCGGTAAATTGACTGCAGATGAGTCTTTGGCTGGTTTCTTCGTCAATGCGCACTTTGCCACGCCACGCATTGCTGCTGCGCCGCTGGTGCCGCCACCAGTTCCTATGCCTACGCCACCACAAACGACGCCTGATCCACGTAGTTTCTTTGTAGGCTTTTATTTTAATTTCGCAGCCTTGCCAGCAGAAGTGATGCGCTCACGTCTTGCAGATGACCGCTTAGGGCACTTTGTCACGACCAGCTACGATTTCACCGAAGATATCAAGCCCAAGACTTCACGCCATTTCGTCAATCGCTGGCGTCTGGAAAAGCAAGACCCGGCAGCGGCCTTATCTGAACCCAAACAGCCTATTGTTTACTGGCTGGATAAAAACGTACCAGAAAAATATCGCAAGTCCATTACCGAAGGTGTACTGGAGTGGAACAAGGCATTTGAAAAGATAGGTTTCAAAAACGCTGTTGTGGCGAAACAGCAAACCGAAAAAGACAATTTCGACACCATGGATGCGCGTCATGCCTCGATACGCTGGTTTGTCGGTGCGGATGTCGGTTTCGCCATTGGCCCTTCGCGTGTCGATGAGCGCAGTGGTGAAATCCTGGATGCAGATATTGGCATGTCAGATGTGTTCGCCCGTGGCGCACGCCGTATGATAGGTGAGGATGCGCAGGCACATGCCATGTCAGGCCACGCCCACGGTGAATGCAATTTTGCTCATGAGGCATCGATGGAAATGGGTTTCGCCATGGATTTGCTGGACGCCCGTGGTGAAGTCGACATGGATAGCCCCAAGGCTGAAGCGCTGGCACAAGCCTATGTAAAAGATGTGATCATGCATGAAGTCGGTCACACTTTGGGTTTGCGCCACAACTTCCGCTCTTCCACGATTTATACCTTGAAGCAATTGCAAGATCCGGCCTTTACCAAAGTCAATGGCATGGCTGGCTCCATCATGGATTATGTCCCTTTCAACCTGGCGACCAAGGGCGAGCCTCAGGGGGAGTATGTGATGTCGTCCCTGGGACCTTATGATTATTGGGCGATTGAGTATGCTTACAAGCCTGTCGACGCGGATAAAGAAAAAGAAGAACTGGCCCGTATCGCATCGCGCTCTACGGAACCTTTGCTGGCCTATGGCACAGACGAGGATTCCATGGGAACGCTGGTATCCGACCCCGATGTCAACGTCTTTGATCTGGGTTCAGATCCGCTGGCTTATATCCAAAAGCGCCTGACAATTTCGCGTGAATTATGGGACAGGCTGCAAACTCGACAGCTCAAGACTGGCGATAGCTATGAAACCCTGCGCCGCAGTTTTGAGTATGGTTTCGGTCAATTTGCCCGTACCATGCCAGTAGCGACCAAATTCGTTGGCGGCACTACCTTCTTGCGTGATCATGCTGGTACAGGTCGTGCAACGTACACACCGATCGCCGCAGAGCGCCAGCGTCAGGCCTTGAAGCTAGTTTCTGACAGTTTGTTCACCGCGAAGAGCTTTGTCTTCTCACCTGAATTATTGAGTCGTATGGGGGTCGATCATTTTCAGCGCGCCAACCGTAACGACATTTCCATTTCTGCTCGTTTGCTGGGTTTGCAGACAGCAGCTTTGGATCAGTTGATGTCGGATGTCGTTGCCCAACGCATGCTCAACGCAGCAGAAAAACTGCGCGATCCCAAGAAAATGCTTTCCCTGCATGAACTGTACGGCACTTTGCAAACCAGTATCTGGAGTGAATTGTCCAGTGGTGCCGACATCGTTTCTGCACGTCGTAATCTGCAACGCGAGCATCTGAAGCGTTTATCAAATGCCTTGTTGAAACCAGCAGCAACTACTCCTGCAGACGCCCGCAGCCTGCAAAGAGAACAGGCGAATCAGTTGCTGGTGGCTATCCGTGCTGCGGTCGGCAAGCCTATGAGTGCAGAAGCGCGTGCTCACTTGTCGGAGAGCCTGGCAACCTTGAATGAAGTGCTGAAGGCTTCACTGGTCAGGACTGGCGTTTAATGATGTAAATAATATCTGCTATTTATATAATTTATTGAGTAAATTATTTAAACGTTAAAAGCCCGTGCATTGCACGGGCTTTTTTATGGGCGCAGGTGTAACGAATTGGCCTTAAATAGTTTGCACTATTTTTTTTCCTCAGCGAAAAGTTCCCGCTTAAGTACGAAAAAACAACAGTGCTAAATATATTTTAATGCTTGCTCAATATGCAATTTTTAAAAACATAATTCTGGTTACGCAGAAAATTCCATAAAAAACACATATTTTTAGGGCTAATCAAAAACAATATTCCCAATTGTTAAAAATGTCGAGGATGAAAACTGGGACTCATTAAGAAAAACTAAACATGTTACATAATGTCACAGTTCATAATCACTGTTCTTCCAAAGAACCTTATGTTTTTGCAAGCAGATATATCCGGTGAAGTAAGGGAGATTGTCATTTTCAAGGGATGAAAATGACAACTATGCCGAATAAAATTTGAGCAAAAATGAAGCGCAATCGTTCCTGGAAGTTCGCGCTTGCATTGAAAAATTAAAATAGAAAGGTAATTCATGAAGCTGAGTCGTCTCGCATTTGCATTGTCCAGCATAGGTCTGTTCTCTATCGCCACAGGCGTATTGGCACAGGTGACCACCACTAAAGAGGATGAAAAGAAATCAGAAAAAATCCAGAAAGTGGAAGTGACTGGTTCAAAAATTAAACGTATCAACTACGAAACAGCATCTCCGGTACAAGTTATTACCCGTGATGAGCTGGTACGTGGTGGCGCTACTTCCCTGACTGAAGTATTGAAAACCATTTCTGCCAACCAGGGTGGTATTGACGAAAACCGTACCAATGGTTTTACCGCCGGCGCATCCGGTCTGAATTTGCGTGGTATCGGTAGCCAGGCAACATTGGTACTTATCAATGGCCGCCGTCTGGCCGCCTACGCACAACCAGAATATCAAACCACTTTCGTCGATTTGAATTCCGTGCCGGTTGGTGCGGTTGAGCGTATCGAAGTTTTGAAAGATGGCGCATCGGCGATTTACGGTTCAGAAGCGATGGCAGGTGTGGTGAACATCATCTTGCGTGACAGTTTCGTGGGCGCAGAAATAAGCGGCTCTATTTCTCAATCACAAAAAAATGACGGTGAACAAGTCCGTACCAGCCTGAGCTATGGTTTCGGTAGCTTGGTGGAAGATCACTACAATGTTTATGCCACCCTGGATATTCGTCAGCGCAAGCCTATGTTTATCAGCAAGCGCGATGATTACCTGAGCACACTGGACTTGCGTCCTTATGGCTATAAAGATAACCGCTCGCTGTACACATTCCCGGGCAATATCTACTGGACAGACAAAGCTACAGGTAAATTTGTTTCACAAACCCTGGACAAGAATTGTGCTCCCAATAACCTGGTTCCTGCTGATATCTTCTTTGGTGCTGGCACAGTAGGTAATGCTTGTGTATTTGATGACTTGAAAGATGCATCGGTTAACTCTGGCGGCAAAACTGACCGTGTCGGTTTGACCAGCCGTGGTACATGGCAAATCAATGCCGACACCAGTGCATTTGCAGAAATCATGTACAACCAGAATAAGGCGACCGTAACAGGTTTGCCACACTGGTTTGCAGGTCAGAATGGTCAGCCTACAGGAGCATTGCCTATTACCCACCCGCAGTACCCTAAAGAGTTGATCGATCCAGTGACTGGCAAGACACTGGCGGGCGGTAATGGCTCTGTGCGTGTACGCGCTTCCCTGAAAGATTTTCCTGGCCAAGGTTTGGAAAATACCACGGATTTTGGCCGTTACCTGGCTGGTTTGAAAGGCACGTATGCGAACTGGGATTGGGAAACTGCGCTGATGTTCAACACCAGCAAGGTTGAATCCAAAGCCACGGCCGGTATCTTGTCCAAGCCATTTATCGAAGCCTACAATAACGGTACTTTCCTGTTTGGCAGCTCAGCACAAAATGCTGATTTGTACAAAAAAATCGTGACAGGTTCTTCTAATAACTTCAAGTCCGGCATGTATATGTGGGATGGAAAAGTATCTGGTGAAGTGATGCAATTGCCAGCCGGCCCTATGTCCATCGCTGTCGGTGTTGAGGCACGTCGCGAAACCCTGGAAGTCAACCCTTCCCAATTGTCTATCGATGGCGAGTTGTATCATACCGCGCAATCAGAACCAGGCTATAAGCGTGGCCGCAATATCGCGTCTACCTATGCTGAATTGTCCATACCTATCTTCAAGACTCTGGAAGGTCAGATTGCAGCACGTTATGACCGTTACTCTGATTATGGTAGTTCAACCACACCAAAAGTCGGTTTGAAATGGAATGCTGATCCAACTTTGCTGGTACGTGGTACATATGCAACCGGTTTCCGCGCACCGACTCTGGTAGAAAACTCAACCCAGATTTTGAAGGCTTTCCTGTCTTATCGCGATCCTGAGCGTTGCAATGACAAATTCAAAAACGGTTGCCAATGGAGCAGTGCTTATGAAAGTGGTTCCAACCCCAACCTGAAACCTGAAACTGCAGACAGCTTTACCCTGGGTCTGGTATGGGAGCCAACATCATGGTTGAATGCCAGCCTGGATTTCTGGCAAATCAAACGCAAGGATGAAATTTCCACATTTGATTTGACGACGGTCCTGGCAAATCCTGGCCGTTATGCAGGCAACCCTGCAGCTGTCATTACACGTGATCCCTTGACCGCCGCTGACAGGGCCGCTGGTGCGACTGCTGGTGAAATTAGCAACCTCAGATTGTTGCTGACTAACGTGGCGACGACACAGGTACGTGGTTTGGATCTGGACATCAACACCAAATTCAACCTGGGTGAATATGGCCGTATCACGCCGAATATGAAAGTGACTTACAACCACTCTTATAAATCTGCACCATCCCCTGAAACAGCTGCAATCGAGTATGCAGGTACACGTAATCAACCCCGTGTTCAGGCTACTGCTGGCATAGGCTGGGAAAAAGCAGCATGGAAAGCCTCTGTCGATGCAGTGCATATCGGTCACATGTCTTCTAATGGTGACTTTACACAGCCATGTGTATTCGAAACCCAGGGTTATGCCAACCTGTGCAAGGATATCCCATCCTTCACGACCTTCAACGTCGGTGGTAGCTATACTGGCCTGATGAAAGACTTGAAGCTGAGCTTCGCGATCAGGAACGTACTGGACCGCATGCCGCCGTTTGCGCCAAGTGCTACATCATCGCAGGCGATTGCAGCTGTCACTGGCTTGCATGACGTCATTGGTCGTTACTTCCAGATCACTGTGGATTACAAATTCAAGTAATCTTGTGAGCTGATAAGTGCCGGAATCCTGGATTCCGGCACTTATTTTTTTATCTGCCTGCCGTACTAAGCACGGCGGAATAAAGATAGCGCGATAAAAACAGATACTAATGAGGGACAAAATCGTGAAAAAACAAATTTTCAAGGCTGTTCTCGCCAGCATGCTATGTGCGGCGGGTGCAGTGAGTTTGCCTGCTTATGCAGATAAATCCATATCCATAACGGATTTTTTTAAGAAGGCGCAATTCAGCGGTCGCCCTGTGTTGTCACCTGACGGCCAAAGTATGGCAGTCCTTGTACCTCGCAATGGGCGTTTTGCATTGGCGGTAATTCCTCTGAGCTCCCGTCAACCGAAAGTGGTGGCAGCCGATGTGGATTGGGACATAGTCAACCCCCGTTGGGTTAATAATCAACGTCTGGTGTTCAGCCTGAGCCGTGGTAGCGATGTGGTCATGGAAGACAATGACGGCGGTGGTTTGTTTGCCGTCAATTCAGATGGGTCTTCATTTAGAAAACTTGTACCTACCATGAAAGAGGCAAGAGGCGGGAATATCGCTTACAAGCCTTATTCAGTATTGAGTCGTGTCGATGAGAACAGTAACGACCTGATTGTGGTTAATAATCAGCGTGGCCGTGATGCCACATTGGGAGCCTCGGATGTGTTGCGCCTGGATACGACAACCGGGAAAACCAAGCTCCTGACTTTTGATAACCCAGGCAAGGTGGGCGGTTGGTTACTTGATCATAATAATGTCATCCGAGTTGCGGTCTCGAATAATGTTGATCCAGACAATAAGCGCATCAGGCAGACTGTATATTACCGTGACGGTGACACTAGCCCTTGGAAAACGATACATCAAGCTTATCTGGATGAAGGCAAGGAAATGAATCCTTTGGGATTTGATTTCGATAACAAGACCATGCTGGTAGCGGGACGTTTCAATGGTCGTGACAAATCTGCTGTTTTCATTTGGGATTTTGCCAAACAGACGGTGGGTGAAATGGTCGCAGATCACCCGGATGCAGATGTTGCTGATCTTGCGCTGGATTTGCAACGCAAGAAGCTGGTCGGTGTCAACGTTGAAGCAATGATGCCAGAAAGCATCTATTTTGATGAAGACTACGCCAAGCTGGATGCCAGCTTGCGTGCAAGCTTTCCAGGTCAAAAGGTGGTTTTTGACTGGAGAGGCAAAAACGTCATAGTTTATGTTCGTGGCGACAATAATGTGGGTTCTGCCTATTTCTATGACACTGAAAAGAAAGCGCTTGAACTGGTCTATGTTGCCAAGCCTGAGCTTGAAGGCAAGAAATTGTCTGCCCAGAAAGTCATTAACTATGCAGCCAGGGATGGTCTGAACATACCAGCTTACCTGACTCTGCCTGAGGGCATGCCAGCTAAGAACTTGCCATTGGTTGCTTATATCCATGGTGGCCCGCATGCGCGTGATGGGTATGGTTATGACCCTATGACTCAGATGCTGGCTTCTCGTGGATATGCAGTGTTTCAACCTCAGTTCCGTATGTCTACCGGTTTTGGCTGGAAGCATCATACGGCTGGCTGGAAGCAATGGGGCCTCGCCATGCAGGATGATATTACTGATGGTATTGAAAACCTCGTCAAGCAAGGCATCGTAGATAAGAATCGTGTTTGTATCATCGGTGCCAGTTACGGTGGATACGCGACTATGTATGGTCTGGTAAAAGACCCGGATCTGTATAAATGCGGTATCAATTGGGTGGGTGTGACGGACGTCAAGATGTTGTTTACCGTGAACTGGTCGGATATGTCTGGTCCCGTCATGGATAATCTCGGGGCGAAAATGCATGGCGATCCTAAAACAGACGATGCCTATTTCCAGAAAGTGTCAGCGATAGAAAATGCCAGCAAGATCAAGGCACCTGTCCTGATGGCTTATGGTAGTGAAGACATACGTGTACCTTTGATCCACGGTGAAAAAATGCGTGACAAATTGAAAGCGCAAGGCAATACCGTGGAATGGATGGTCTTTGCTGGTGAAGGTCATGGCTGGGCAAAAGAAAGCAATCGTATCAAATGGGGTGAATCTGTCCTGAATTTCATCGACAAATATATTGGCGATAATTCTCCGGCAGCCAAAAAATAATGGCCACAGACTAAAGTAAATTTGCAGCAAATCTTTAACCGACAAGTTCGCTTGTCGGTTTTTTTTCGGGCCTTGATGCGCCAATTATGCAAGTTCGTCATCGAAGGCTATAATTTGCAGCGGCATTACAGTCGTATTTTTTCGCAAATCCTGTTTTTGAGAGTGTAATTTGGCTAAAAAAGAACATGTATCGGTCACGCAGGCTACCCAATTGCTACGCAAGCACAAGGCAGAGTTTACTGAACATCCCTACGCCTATGAAGAACATGGCGGCACCTCAGTGTCGGCGCGTGAGTTGGGTGTGGAAGAGCATCATGTGGTCAAGACCCTGGTGATGCAGGACGAAGCCGCCAAGCCCATGATCGTGCTCATGCATGGCGACAAAAAAGTATCCACCAAGAACCTGGCCAGACAGATTGGCTGCAAGTCAGTAGAACCCTGCAAGCCAGAAGTCGCGCAAAAGCATTCGGGTTATCTGATTGGTGGTACTTCACCATTTGGCACGAAGAAGACCATGCCCGTGTATGTGGAAAGCAGCATCCTGGCGCTGCCAAAAATTTATATCAATGGTGGTCAGCGTGGTTACCTGATTGGCATTGCGCCAGGTTTGCTGGAAAGTCTGCTACGGGCGCGTGCTGTGGAATGCGCGCTGGATGAATAGCATATCGCTTGGCCTCGGTTCCAAGAATTTTGTCCGGCTAGTCATTTCTGGTACTCGCCTGGCGTATACTTGCCGGGCATTTATGAATGAAGGAATAAGATGAATACAATTCTGGCTGCAGTCGCAGCTTATCTGATCGGTTCTTTGTCATTTGCTGTCGTCGTCAGCAAATTGTTTGGATTGGCTGATCCGCGTACGTATGGCTCAAAAAATCCCGGTGCTACCAATGTGCTGCGCAGCGGGAACAAGGCCGCAGCCGTGTTGACCTTGCTGGGTGATGCATTCAAAGGCTGGCTGGCGGTATGGCTGGCGATGATGTTTGAGGACCAGTTTCAACTCGGCGACAGTGGTGTCGCCATTGTTGCACTGGCCGTATTTATCGGCCATTTGTGGCCCGTGTTTTTCAAATTTGTCGGTGGCAAAGGGGTTGCGACTGCTGCGGGTGTCCTGATCGGTATCGATATCTGGCTGGGCGTGGCGACTCTGGCGACCTGGATGATCGTTGCATTTGCTTTTCGCTATTCTTCACTTGCCGCTTTGATCGCATCGATTTTTGCGCCTTTTTACTATGGTTTGCTGTTTGGTCCGGATGTAAAAATGCTGGCTGTAGCTATCATGAGTGGCTTATTGGTGTACCGACATAGCCAAAACATAGCCAACCTCATCGCAGGCAAGGAAAGCCGTTTGGGCAGCAAAAAGGCTGCAGCAAAAGACGAAAAGAAAAAATAAATCTAGATTATTTTGCAACTCTAAATTATGATGAAAAATAACATTTGTTTATCATAATTGGGAGGGCTTATCTTGAAGCGATTTGTCAAACTGTGGATAGCCAGTTTTTTGTTACTGGCTTCCTTAAGCCTTTCAAGCTGGGCTGCAGATCATGGTAGTGCCAATGAAGCCAAAGCCATGGTGCAAAAAGCCCTTGATGCCATGAAAAAAAACGGTATTGACGCGACCATCACTGAAATCAATAAGCGCGATGGTCAATATATGGACCGCGACTTGTATGTCGTCGTGTATGACATGAATGGCAAAAATCTCGCCCACCTGAATCCCAAAATGGTAGGCAAGGAGATGATAGATCTGACTGATGTCGATGGCAAATTCTTTATACGCGAGCGTATAGAATTAGTGAAAGCCAAGGGCAAGGCCTGGCAGGATTATAAATTCGTTAACCCTGTCAGCAAACAGATCGAGCCTAAATCCATGTATGTGGAAAAATTCGAGAATGTGATTGTTGGCTGCGGTATCTATAAATAGACGGGCAGCCTGAGTCCTGATCAGGCGGCGACCAACTCCTGAAGCGGCCAGCGCGGCCTGACATTGAAACCATAATCCCGCGTTGCGAGATCGGGATTGTTTTTTAAACGCATGGCACCCGCAAAGGCAATCATCGCGCCATTGTCGGTACAAAATTCCAGCTCAGGGTAGTACACCAGGAAACGCTTCTTCGCTGCCGCTGCATTCAAAGACACACGCAATTGCAGGTTCGCGCCGACTCCGCCAGCAATGACCAGACGCTTCAGGCCACTTTCCTTCATTGCAGTCGTGCACTTGGCCGTCAGCACGGCGACGATGGCATCGACAAAGCCACGCGCAATATTGGCTTTATCCTGCTCACAGATATTCGCGGGGTGATTTTTGACGACCGTCAGTACCGCTGTCTTCAAGCCAGAGAAGCTGAAGTTCAAGTCTTTTGAATGCAGCATGGGGCGCGGGAATTGGTAGGCTGCCGGATCACCAAATTCTGCCATGCGTGAAATCGCCGGGCCGCCAGGGTAAGACAGGCCCAGCAATTTGGCTGATTTGTCAAAAGCTTCACCGGCAGCATCGTCCAGGGTTTCGCCCAGCAGTTGATAGCGACCAACGCCATCAACACGCATCAATTGGGTATGTCCGCCGGATACCAGCAGGGCGATGAAAGGGAATTCAGGTGGCTGGCTGGCCAATAAGGGGGACAGCAGATGACCTTCCAGATGGTGGACGCCCAGCACGGGTTTATCCAGCGCCATTCCCAGACCACATGCCACTGAAGCACCGACCAGGAGTGCACCCGCCAGGCCTGGCCCCTGAGTATAGGCAATCGCATCAATGGCTTGCTTATTGAGGTTTGCCTTGCTCAGGACTTCGGTGAGCAAGGGCAGAGCGCGGCGTATGTGATCGCGTGAGGCCAGTTCTGGCACGACGCCGCCATATTCCTGATGCATGGCGATTTGTGAGTGAAGGGCATGGGCAAGCAGGCCACGCTCTGTGTCGTACAGGGCAAGACCGGTTTCGTCACAGGAGGATTCAACGCCGAGAACTATCATGTTTGTTTCTAAATAGAGGGGTAAGTCATTGCACCTGCGGGCAAGAACGCAATACGTGGTTTCTTTACATGCCAGGACCGAAGATTGGAGCGATTCTTGCTAAGACTCGTATAACGTAATTATATCTGGCATGGGCCATCAATGCGCAGCAAAGCAAATAATGACAACGCGACAACATCAACTTCGCCCAGTCTGCGGATCGTGGTAGTGAATACTGTTATCCAGAGCGAGGATGAATTGCATGAGGACGCTCAGGCGCAATTGGCGCGTTCGCGCGCCTTGCGTATAGGCTTGTTGCAAGCGGGTTATAACATCATCGCCGTCATTCCCGGTGACATGTATATGAGTGAGCGCATCGCCCAGTTGCAGCCCGACATGATCATCATCGATGCAGAGTCAGATTCGCGGGATGTACTCGAACACATGGTCATGCTGACCCGCGATGCCCCACGCCCCATCGTCTTGTTTACTGAAGACGGTAGCCAAACCAATATGGCGGCCGCCATGGAAGCCGGGGTTTCTGCCTATGTGGTTGCTGGCTTGCAGTCGGAACGTATCAAGCCTGTGCTGGATGTTGCGATGGCACGCTTCAATGCCGATCAAAAGCTGCGCAGCGAATTATCTGATACCAAGGCCAAGCTGCAAGAGCGCAAGACGATAGAGCGCGCCAAGGGTTTGTTGATGGAGCGTCATCATTTGTCGGAGAACGAGGCATATCAAAAAATGCGCAAGCAAGCCATGGAAAAAAACCTCAAGCTGGTTGATCTGGCGCAGCGCATGCTTGATGTGGCTGATTTGCTGGGCGGCTGAGCCAGACTTGTGCGTGTTAATGGTGCATTGCGTCATTTGGGTGCGAGATTTCGAGGAACTTTGTTCCTCGGGGCTGGCCAAGGGATACAAATCTAGTTGATTTAGTTGGCACGGCAATTGCTAAACCAAAAGCAGTGCCAAAGCTGGTGCTAACGAACAAAGTGAGTCTGACTAACGGCGGTCACCTCATCAGACAAAGGTGTCTTTCCATACGGTTTTACCGTTGTGGGACGATACCTTTTTTCATTATGGATACCACTTACGCTGGAGTGCAGACATGTCGAATCAGGAAACTTCTATCAATCTCAGCAAGACGCAGGAAGAAAATGAACCGAATTTCAAACGTCGCAGTTTCTTGCAAACTGCTGCACTGGCAAGTGGGGCAGGCATCATGGGCTTGAGTACTGGTGGAGTATGGGCAGCAGGTTCAGATAAACCAGAAAAAGAAGAAGTACATATCGGCTTTATTCCGCTTACTGATTGCGCATCCGTGGTGATGGCATCGGTACTCGGCTTTGATAAAAAATACGGTATCAAGATTATCCCCAGCAAAGAATCTTCATGGGCCAGTGTGCGTGACAAGCTGGTCAATGGTGAACTGGATGCCGCCCATGTGCTGTATGGCCTGATCTATGGTGTGCAACTGGGTGTAGGCGGGAATAAAAAAGACATGGCTGTGTTAATGACGCTGAATAATAACGGCCAGGCCATTACCCTGTCTAAAAAACTGGCCGACAAAGGTGCGGTTGATGGCGCAGGCTTGGCCAAGCTCATGCAAACCGATAAACGTGAATATACTTTTGCGCAGACTTTCCCCACAGGCACTCATGCCATGTGGCTTTATTATTGGCTGGCTGCACATGGCATTAATCCCATGAAAGACGCCAAGGTTATTACTGTGCCGCCACCACAAATGGTGGCGAATATGCGGGTCGGGAATATGGATGGCTATTGCGTGGGTGAACCCTGGAATCACAGGGCGATCGCTGATGGCATAGGCATTACTGCAGCGACGACACAAGATATCTGGAAAGACCATCCTGAAAAAGTATTGGGTACCACTTCGGAATTCGTGCAGAAGTATCCAAATACTGCACGCGCAGTTGTGGCAGCGATACTCGATGCCAGCCGCTGGATAGATGCGTCCTTGTCCAACAAGAGCAAGATGGCAGAAACCATTGCGGATAAATCCTATGTGAATACCTCTGTCGATGTCATCAATCAGCGTATTTTGGGACGCTATCAAAATGGCCTGGGCAAGACCTGGGACGATCCGAACTACATGAAGTTCTTTAACGATGGTGCTGTGAATTTCCCTTATCTGTCGGACGGCATGTGGTTCCTGACCCAGCACAGACGCTGGGGTCTGCTGAAGGCCGATCCGGATTATCTTGCGGTGGCAAAAGCAGTCAACCGTATCGACGTTTACAAGGATGCAGCGACCATGGCCAAAGTATCGGTACCAAAAGATCCCATGCGCAGCAGCAAGTTCATGGACGGTACGGTCTGGGATGGCAAGAATCCGGCTGCCTATGCAGCTTCTTTCAAAATCAAGGCATAAGGAGTCGTGATGAATACCTTGGTACATGGAGCAATATCTGCAAAAGACGATACCGCCAGTGCAACAGCAACAGGGACGGAAGTAAAAGTGATAAAGGCAATCAAACCCAAAGCCGAAAAAAAACCACGCTCTTTCCGGCCTTTTTTTCTGAGTGTGTTGCCGCCTTTGTTTGGCATAGGTATGCTGATACTGATATGGGAAATCATTGCGCTAAAGAATGCGACTTTCCCTTCACCATGGGTGACTTTACAGGAAGCCATCAAGGTATTTTCTGATCCCTTTTACCAAAAGGGACCAAATGACCAGGGCATAGGCTGGAATATTTATGCCTCTCTGAAGCGCGTGGCAGTCGGCTTTGGCCTGGCTGCGGCAGTGGGTATACCGCTGGGCTTTTTGATAGGCCGTTTCAAGTTTTTATCTGGCATGTTTAATCCCATCATCAGTCTCCTAAAACCAGTTTCACCGCTGGCATGGCTGCCTATCGGTTTGCTGGTATTCAAGTCTGCCCACCCTGCGGCGATCTGGTCTATTTTTATATGCTCAATCTGGCCCATGATCATCAATACAGCGATCGGTGTACAGCGGGTGCCGCAAGATTATATGAATGTCGCCCGTGTGTTGAATTTGTCTGAATGGAAAATCATTACCCGCATCTTACTACCTTCAGTGTTGCCGTATATGTTGACGGGTGTCCGGCTGGCGATAGGTACGGCATGGTTGGTCATTGTCGCTGCTGAAATGCTGACGGGTGGTGTGGGTATAGGTTTCTGGGTGTGGGATGAATGGAATAATCTGAACGTTCCGCACATCATTATTGCCATTGTCGTCATTGGCCTGGTGGGGCTGATACTGGAACAAATACTGGTGGCAATAGCACGCGCCTTTACTTACGAAGATGTGGGGACATGATCATGAATGAAAGCGACAACAAGTACCTGCAGATCAATCAGGTTGAAATGATCTTCAATACCAAGAAGGGTAGTTTTCATGCGCTGCGCGATATCAATTTGAATGTCAAAAAGGGCGAGTTCATTACCTTGATAGGTCATTCTGGTTGCGGTAAATCGACGCTGTTGAATTTGCTTGCTGGCTTGACGACGGCCAGTTCTGGAACCTTGTTGTGTGCCAACAGGGAAATTTCTGGTCCATCACCAGAACGTGGCGTGGTGTTCCAGAACCATTCTTTATTGCCCTGGCTGACCTGTTATGAAAATGTCTTCCTGGCAGTGGAACGCGTGTTTGGCGCGACGGAGAATGGCACGAAACTGCAAAAGCGTACCATGCAAGCATTGTCACTAGTAGGTTTGACGCATGCAGAAAAAAAACGTCCGAATGAAATTTCTGGAGGCATGAAGCAACGTGTGGGCATCGCCCGCGCACTGGCGATAGAGCCAAAAGTTTTATTGATGGATGAACCATTCGGCGCTCTCGATGCGCTGACGCGTGCGCACTTGCAAGATGAATTGCTGAAGATTGTCGCAAAGACTCAATCAACCGTGGTCATGGTCACGCATGATGTGGATGAGGCAGTCTTGCTTTCTGACCGAATCGTCATGTTGACCAATGGTCCTGCGGCAACCATAGGTGAAATTTTGGACGTGGATCTGGAAAGGCCGCGCGACCGGGTGGCACTGGCGCAAAATCCAAAATATGCAGCCTACCGTACTGAAGTATTGGAATTTTTATATCACCGTCAATCCCATCCTGCGCATGATGCGGCTTGAGTCTTAGGCAAGAACAAAAGCTTACTCTTTCTCAAGAGTAAGCTTTTGTTTTCTCATTTACACGGCATTGGTAAGCAATGTTTCTGCAGGTAAATGCGCACAGGTTTGTCATACCCAAAATTTCAGCAATATGAAATATAAATATCTAATCAATTTGCCTAAAGAAAATTAGTTTTCATTTTTTATGCGGCTAATTGTGACAATATGTGCAGAATTAAACTAAATCTATGAGAGAATGCATAATCCTTTTGGAAACATTTTTTTACAGGTTCACGGTAATCTGTTGATGTAAAATTGGCAAGAAATACCTGATAGTGAATTCATTGCTTCTGCTTAATATAGTTGCATAATTGTTCATGTATTCGACCGTTTTTTGGCAACAGCTTCTGGTTTCTTTTTTTGATTACATGACATGTTTCGCTGGCTTTTTTTTAATGAAAGTGCATTAACGCCTGCTGAGCACGCTGCATGGAAATTAAGTGCACTACGTATCATTTTGATGTCTGGCTTTGTGCTGGAGGCGGCAGTAGCGATTCACAGTTCTCTGGACGCAATCGCAGTTGGTGCTTATCAGGTGCTGTGGGTGGTCGGCTTTTTCTATGTTGTGCTGGCATTGGGTTTGTACTATTCATCCCGTCATTTACGTGCTGGCGCCGCCATACTCATCGGTACGGTGTACGCGTCTGCATTTGCCATCGTTTGCCTGATCAATCACTACGAGATTGCCAAGTTTGGCTATATCTTTATCTATACCACGCCAATTATTGCCCGCTTGTTCTTTGGCACCCGGTTGGCCCTGGGGCTGATGGCTTTCAATGTCCTGCCTTTTCTCTTGCTTTTGCTGAACCGGCCGTTGCTGAACATACCCGGATTTGATATCACTCTGCCAGCCAGCAATACTTATATACAATCCCTGCTATTCCTGTTCTTCAATGCCTGTGTGCCCCTGGCTGTTTTTCGGGTCTTGCATGAGCTGGACGTTTCAGCACTACGTTACCGCCAGGCCAGTGCAGCACTGGAAGTCAGCCATGCGCAGTACGAAGAGGTTTTCCAGAACGCGGGAACAGCCTTGTTGTTGACCGACGCCAGCGGGCAGATTTTGCAGGCGAATCAGTTAGCCAATAGCTTGCTGGGGCGCGAGGCGGATGACGACGACGACCGTGCCTTGTTTGGCTGGTTGTCGCTGGATAATAGTGTGCGCATGAAAAGTCCGAACGCTGAGGAATCGGAAAACATGCGCATGTCGGCTTATCGAACGCGTGATGGCAAACTGGTTGCACTGGAAAATATTTCACAGACCTCTACTGATCACTACATTGTCGCCTTGCGCGATGTTTCTGGCCTGCATTCCATACATCATGCCTTGCAACTGAGCTTGCAGCGTGAAGATTATCTGAGCCGCCATGATGCACTGACCAATTTACCCAACCGCGACATGTTGCGCAGTCATTTGCAAGCGGTACTTGCCAATAGTGACGAGACTAAAGTCACTGCTTTGGTGTCTTTCCGACTCAATAGCATACGTCATGCGAATCAACAATTTGGTGCGCATACCGGCGATATTTTGTTGCGCCGTTTTGCCGAAGAATTGTCGCACGCTTTGCCCAAGAATTGTTTCTGTGCCCGCTTGCGCAGCATCGTCTTTTCTTTTGTTGTCGAGAATTCCCGCACGCCAGGTGAAATTATCAAGCTGGTGGAAAAAGTCAGGAACAATTTACCCAAGGAATTGGAAATCAATGGTGAAAATCTGTTGATACAGTTCTCTGCCGGCATTGCGCTGGTCAGGCCAGAAGATCAGGAAGCAGATGATCTGATACGCCGTAGCGAAGTGGCGCTGGATACAGCACGCCGCTCCAGCGATCAAAGCGTGACCTTATTTGATGAAGAAGATGCCTTGCAAATACGCCGCAGCGTAGAAATTGAAGTTGGCATCGTCAATGGTCTCAAGCAAAATGAGTTCCGTCTGGTGTATCAGCCCAAGGTTGACAGGGAGGGCAAGATTGCTGGCCTGGAAGCCTTGTTGCGCTGGGAGTCACCGAGCCTGGGCAGTGTTGCGCCGGCAGAATTTATTCCGATTGCAGAACGTGCTGGTTTGATACGCCTGATCAGTAACTACGTCATGACGCAGGTGTGCTTTCAGGTCCGTGACTGGTTGAACCGTTTTGCCGATTGTCCTGTCATTGCCTTGAATTTGTCAGCTACAGATATCGCCCGTAATGACTTGTTGCAACTCATAGAAAATTGCTGCAATCGTTATGATGTTGCGGCATCGTATATAGAATTTGAAATTACAGAGACTGGCTTGATCGCCAATGAGGCCCTGACCATACATCATCTGGATGAACTCAAGGCGCGTGGCTTCAATATTGCGATTGACGATTTTGGTACTGGATATTCATCCCTGTCCAAGCTCAGCCACTTTCCGGCGCAGAGCGTCAAAATCGATCGCTCTTTTGTGGCACAGATAGGTTACAACAAAAAGAGCGAAATGATCATCAAGGCCATTATCTCACTGGCTAACATCTTGTCTTGTCACACTGTTGCCGAAGGTGTTGAAAACGAGGCGCAAGAAAGCTTCCTCAAAGAGATAGGCTGCGATTATTTTCAGGGATATTATTATTACAGGCCGCTGGAAGTTTCAGCACTGGAATTATTACTCACTGAAATGCCTGCCAAAGAAGCTCAAGCTTCCTACCAGTTCAAGCTTGCCTGAGTATTTTCCCCCACATTTCCTGCCCATGCATAGATGCTATGTGCAGGAAAAATTGTGCACTTGCGGGAATTCGCATCACAGTAATTAACAATCCCTGTCAACGTCTTCCACGCGATCGCGTTGGATAGTGTAGATTGTTTATTTATGTGGCGTTGGGCCTGGCTTGATTCTTCTCACTTAATTTGTTTTCCTGATTTTGTTTTTGCTTATTTCCAACATTTTGCACAGAGTAACAATTTCGTCTGCACGTTTTGATAATTTCAACTACACTAAAGTTGTAGTGTGCTGGCTGGCAATTAATTTGAGTTGATTTGAATTGGTTTTTAATTGTCGTCAGACCGGTTCGGTATTTGCATGTTTTCTGCTTATCCATGGAGGTCGGGATGAATATCTTTGACAACTACACCGCACGGTATGAACGGACTCGCGAAGAAGAGTATTCCATGCAGGAATACCTTGATCTTTGTAAAAGAGACCGTCTCGTCTATGCCAGTGCATCTGAACGCATGCTGGCAGCCATCGGTGAGCCAGAGCTGGTTGATACCCGGCATGACTCGCGGCTATCACGTATTTTTTCAAATAAGGTCATCAAGATCTATCCCGCTTTCCGTGAGTTTTATGGCATGGAAGAAGTGATAGAGCAGGTCGTTTCCTACTTCCGCCATGCAGCGCAAGGTCTGGAAGAACGCAAACAAATCCTGTATTTGCTAGGCCCTGTCGGTGGTGGTAAATCTTCCATCGCCGAAAGGTTAAAATTTTTGATGGAAAAAATCCCTTTTTATTGCATCAAGGGTTCACCAATCAATGAATCGCCTCTGGGTTTGTTCAACGAAGATGAGGACGGCGTTTTACTGGAAGAAGATTTCGGTATCCCGCGTCGTTATCTTAAAAACATACCCAGCCCCTGGGCCGTCAAGCGCCTGCATGAATTTAATGGTGACATCAACCAGTTCCGCGTCGTGCGGCGTTATCCCTCAGTCTTAAAACAGGTTGCGGTTTCAAAAACTGAACCAGGTGACGAGAATAATCAGGATATTTCCTCACTGGTGGGTAAGGTTGATATCCGCAAGCTCGAAGAATATGCGCAGGATGATCCTGACGCCTACAGCTACTCAGGTGGCTTGTGCCTGGCAAATCAGGGGCTGATGGAATTCGTCGAAATGTTCAAGGCCCCCATCAAGGTCTTGCACCCCTTATTGACAGCCACACAGGAAGGTAATTTCAAGGGTACTGAAGGTTTTGGTGCGATACCTTTTGAAGGCATCATCCTGGCTCACTCTAATGAGTCTGAATGGAAAACCTTTAAAAACAATAAAAACAACGAAGCCTTCCTTGACCGTATTTATATCGTCAAAGTACCGTATTGCCTGCGCGTCAACGATGAAATAAAAATCTACGAAAAACTGGTGCGTACTTCTTCACTGGCAGCTGCACCATGTGCCCCTGGCACCTTGAAAATGATGGCGCAATTTGCTGTGCTGTCGCGCCTGAAAGAACCAGAAAATTCCAGCATCTTCAGCAAGATGCAGGTGTATGACGGCGAAAACCTCAAGGATACCGATCCCAAGGCAAAATCTCGCCAGGAATATGCTGACTATGCTGGTGTCGACGAGGGCATGAATGGCCTGTCTACCCGCTTTGCCTTCAAGATTTTGTCCAAGGTATTTAACTTCGATAATACTGAAGTGGCTGCCAATCCCGTGCATTTGTTGTACGTGCTGGAGCAGCAGATAGAGCGTGAGCAATTTGCTCCAGAAATTGAGCAAAAATATGTTTCCTTCATTAAGGAATACATGGCGCAACGCTATGCCGAATTCATAGGCAAGGAAATTCAGACGGCCTATCTGGAGAGTTATTCAGAATATGGTCAGAATATCTTCGATCGCTATGTGACTTTTGCCGATTTTTGGATACAGGATCAGGAATTCCGTGACCCGGACACAGGTGAAAGTTTTGATCGCGATGCCCTGAATAATGAGCTGGAGAAAATAGAAAAACCAGCAGGTATTTCCAACCCTAAAGACTTCCGTAACGAGATCGTCAATTTCGTACTGAGGGCAAGGGCGCAGAATGCAGGCAAGAATCCAGCCTGGACAAGTTATGAAAAACTGCGTACGGTCATCGAGAAAAAAATGTTCTCGAATACGGAAGAGTTATTGCCTGTCATTTCCTTCAATGCCAAGGCCAGTGCAGACGACTCTAACAAGCATCAGGAATTTGTTGAACGCATGGTTGCCAAAGGATACACGGCCAAACAGGTACGCCTGCTATGTGAATGGTATCTGCGTGTCAGGAAATCTTCATAACTGATGCGTGGGTAGCAGAGTGGTGCAGGTATTTTCAGGGCAAACGGGAGAGCATTTTGGTTCATCTGATTGACCGGCGTGTCCAGGGTAAAAATAAATCTGCCCCGAATCGCGAACGCTTTTTGCGTCGCTATAAGGGGCAGATCAAAGAAGCTGTTGCCAGAGCGGTAAAGGGGCGTTCGATTACCGATATAGAAAGCGGCGAGCGCATATCCATACCTGTCAAGGATGTCAGCGAACCGACTTTTGGTCATGCCCATGGCGGAGTCTGGGAAGGTGTGCAGCCAGGTAATGAACAATACCAGCGCGGTGATCAGGTTGCGCGACCCAAGGGCGGTGGTGGTGGCTCGGGTAAAGGGCAGGGCGGCAATAGCGAAGACCCCAGTGAAGACGATTTCGTATTCCAGTTGTCGCGTGAAGAATTCATGAATTACTTCTTCGAAGACCTGGAATTGCCGAATATGGTCAAGACGCAATTGACCTCGACGACAGATTTCAAGAGCCAGCGTGCCGGGTACAAAACCTCGGGTACTGCATCGAGCCTGCATGTACTGCGTTCTCTGCGGGGGGCCATGGGCAGGCGGATAGCGGTCGGCGGTAAGTCTGCGCGTAGATTGAAAGATGCAGAATCAGAAATGACAGTCTTGCTGGAAGTCGGCGTGGATCCCAAAGACCCGCACTTCGTCGCACTGAAGCAGGAAATACATCATCTGCGTACCCGTTTGCTGGCGATTCCTTTTCTTGACCCTTTTGATCTGCGTTATAGCAATCGTGTCAAAGTCCCCAAGCCTGCCAGTCAGTGCGTGATGTTCTGTCTGCTCGATGTGTCCGGTTCTATGGATGAACAAAAGAAAGATACTGCGAAACGTTTCTTTATCTTGTTATACCTGTTTTTGACGCGGGCCTATGAAAAGATAGAAGTCGTCTTCATCCGCCATCATACGACGGCACTGGAAGTTGATGAAGAGGCTTTTTTCCATTCGCGTGAATCGGGCGGCACCATCGTTTCCTCTGCCCTGAATCTGCTTGCACAGATTGTTCGTGAGCGCTACGCAGCATCCGATTGGAATGTGTATGTGGCGCAGGCATCGGATGGCGATAACTGGGACAATGATTCTACCACTTGCAAGCAATTGCTCATCAACAGCATCATGCCGCTGGTGCAATATTATGCCTATGTAGAAATAACTGATGGTCAGCCGCAAAACCTGTGGCTGGAATATGAAAAAGTCGCCGAGCACCAAGCCCACTTTGCGATGCAAAAAATAGAAACACCGGCAGATATTTATCCGGTTTTTCGGGAACTGTTCAAGAAGCAGCCAAAATGAGGTCCTCCATGGAAAACGACCATGTCAGCACCAGAAAAAAACATGCACGCGCCTTGCCCGAACAATCAGAATGGACTTTTGAACTCATCGAGCAAGCGCATGAAGAAATACGACGGGTGGCCGAACAATTCGGTCTCGACACTTATCCAAATCAGTTGGAGATCATTACTGCTGAACAAATGATGGATGCCTATGCTTCAGTCGGCATGCCAGTGTCTTATAACCACTGGTCTTTCGGCAAGCATTTCCTGTCCACAGAAAAAAGTTACAAGCGTGGGCAAATGGGGCTGGCCTATGAGATAGTCATTAATTCCAACCCCTGTATTTCTTATCTCATGGAAGAAAACAGCCTGACCATGCAGGCGCTGGTGATCGCGCATGCAGCCTACGGACATAATTCCTTTTTCAAGGGCAATTACCTGTTCCGTACCTGGACTGATGCCGACGCCATCATTGATTACATGTTGTTTGCCAAAAATTATGTTGCCGATTGCGAACAGCGTTATGGCATGGAGGCAGTAGAGTTGATCATCGATTCTTGCCATGCCCTGCAAAATTATGGCGTGGACAGATATAAACGTCCCGCCCGCATTTCCCTGGCAGAAGAAAGGGAGCGGCAGGAAGACAGGGAAAAATATATACAGTCGCAAGTCAATGACTTGTGGCGCACCATACCGCGCCGTAATGAAGCGCCTGAGAGTCTGGCCAAGCAACGCTTTCCTTCCGAACCACAAGAAAACCTCCTGTACTTCATAGAAAAATATTCACCGTTGCTGGAACCTTGGCAACGTGAGATCGTCCGCATCATACGCAAGGTATCTCAGTATTTTTATCCGCAACGCCAGACCCAGGTCATGAATGAAGGCTGGGCCACTTTCTGGCATTACACCATACTGCAACAGCTATATGAAGAAGGTGTGGTTGGCGATGGTTTTATGATGGAATTTTTGCAAAGCCATACCAATGTGGTGTATCAGCCACCTGTGGGTAGCCGTTATTTCAATGGTATCAATCCCTATGCCCTGGGCTTTGCCATGATGCGGGATATCCGCCGCATTTGTGAAGACCCGACGCCAGAAGACCGCGAATGGTTCCCTGACTTTGCTGGTGCTGACTGGCAAAAAACCTTGCAATTTGCCATGCGCAATTTCAAGGATGAGAGCTTTATTGCGCAGTATTTATCACCGAAACTGATGCGTGACTTTCATTTCTTTTCCATACTGGATGATGACAGCAAAGACAAGTTGCTAATTTCGGCCATCCATGATGAGCATGGCTATCGTTACTTGCGTGAACAATTGGCAGGGCAATACAATCTCGGCAACCGGGAACCGAATATACAGGTGTGGTCGGTAGATATGCAGGGGGACAGGGCGTTGACTTTGCGCCATACCCAGTATTTGCGCCGCCCCCTGAATCCACAAACAGGTGAAATGCTCAAGCATGTAGCCAGATTATGGGGCTTTGATGTTTATCTGGAAACGGTCGATCCTGAGTCCAAGGTGCTGGCCAGGCAAGAATGTAAATGGGAAAAACGCAACAGACCCTGAGTTTTTCAGGCTAGCAGGGCAATGCCCCCAAATCCCGATAGCGACAGCGTGGTCTATCGGTTAGAATGAAAAACACCCATCAGAAGACGGAGATGCACCATGTATCTGGACCACCCAAAAATTTCTGCCACCAATAGCGAGACCGAGCCAGACCGCATAGAGCGTCTGAGCCGTGTTTATGGATATGCAATGGGGTTGGCCGATATTGATGGTAATACTGCATGCATCACCAAGTTGGCCAAGATTCACGACCACAAAGGCACATTGATGGTGATTTGGTATGAAGCTCCGACCCAGACAGAAAAGGCTTATTTCGTGCGTGCCTGGAATAGCCGCATCGGTGACGAGACTGAAATCGTCGAGCATGCGCTGATGCTGAATGAACCCATCTCCAATGCAGAGTAAATGAGCTGCCGGGAATGATTTTCATCATTCCCGCATTTTGCCCAAAATCGTCTTCAGGCTATTTTTTTGCTATTCAGCAAGCGCAAGCCATTCAATACCACGAGTACACTGGTGCCGGCATCAGCAAATACAGCCATCCACAGGCTGGCATGCCCTGTCAGTGCCAATCCAAAAAACACAAACTTGACTAGCAAGGCAAAGCTGATATTTTGCGTCAGAATGCTTGCGGTTCGTTGTGAGATACGGATCATTTCTGGCAGTTTGCGCAAATCGTCCTGCATGAAGGCGACATCTGCCGTTTCCAGCGCCGTATCGCTACCTGCAGCCATGGCAAAGCCTATGTCGGCACGCGCCAGGGCAGGGGCATCATTGATGCCATCGCCACACATGGCAGTCAAACCATTTTCGCCATATTTGTGTATGGCGGCCAGTTTTTCCGTGGGCAGCATCTGGCTCTGGAACTCGCTGATGCCAGCCTGGGTGGCAATGGCGGCTGCTGTTTTTGCATTGTCCCCTGTCAACATGACAGTTTTTATGCCCATGGCTTGCAACTCTGCCAGCGCGGCACGGCTATGTTCGCGTATTTGATCTGCCAGCGCCAGCAAGCCCAGCAATTGATTTCCCTGACAAAGAAACAGCACGGTATTTGCTGATGCTTCCAGTCTGCTTAGTTCTTGCTCCAAGGCAGCAGATGGTGTGTTGATTGCCTCTTTAGTTTGCAAGGCTTGCCACATGGCCTGGTTGCCCAGATGATAGGTGCTTCCATTGATCTGTCCGCTGACACCACGACCACGCCCCTCTTCGAACAGTTTGATATCCGAAGCTGCCAGCATTGGGCTCTTGCAGGCTTTCAACATGGCAGTTGCCAGCGGATGGCTGGAATGGGCGTCCAGGCTGGCGGCCAGGGTCAGTATGTCTTCAGCAGTTTGCGCGCTCAGGCTGATCGTTTCGGTAAGTTGCGGCTTGCCAGCAGTCAGGGTGCCGGTTTTATCAAAAGCGATGGTTTTTAAATGCCTTGCCTGCTCCAGGTACACACCACCTTTGATGACAATGCCACGTCTGGCAGCCAGTGCCAGGCCACTGACCACGGTGACCGGGGTAGAAATCACCAGAGCGCAGGGACAGGCAATGACTAGTAAAACCAGGGCGCGGTACAAGCTGTCATGCCAGCCATGTTGCAGCAGCAATGGCGGCACTACCGCGACCAGCAAGGCAATGACAAATACCACTGGCGTATAAATTGCTGCAAAGCGGTCGACAAAGCGCTGGGTGGGGGCGCGTTGGCCCTGCGCCTCTTGCACCGATTGTGCAATCCTGGCCAGCATGGTGGATGCCTGGACGGCTGTGACCTTGATTTGCAGCAAGCCGCTCTGATTCAGGCTGCCTGCATATACCAGATCACCCAGTTTTTTTTCAACTGGCATGCTTTCGCCTGTGATGGCAGCTTCATCGATACTGGACTGTCCAGTTTCTATGGTGCCATCGAGAGGCACTCTGTCACCAGGGCGTATTTGTATGCTTTGCCCCAGCGCGACGGTATCAGTTGCCACACTGAGCCAGCTACCATCTTGCTGTTGCAGCAAACTGGTTTCTGGCGCTTGCGAATGCAAGCCCTGGATAATATTGCGGGCGCGGCTCAGGCTGGCGGCTTCTATCAGTTCGGCGATGGCGAATAACCAGATCACCATGGCAGCTTCTGGCCATTGTCCTATGGCGGTTGCACCCAGGACCGCTGCCGTCATTAATAAATGGATATTCAGGCTAAAGTGACGCAAGGCTATCCAGCCTTTTTTCAGGGTGGGGATGCCGCAACTGAAGATGGTGCACAAGGCCAGCAAGGCAATGATGAGGGAGTTTTCGTCGCCGCTATACCAGCCCAGCATTTCTGCTGCGATGGCCGCTACACCGCCCAGGGCAACTGGCCAGTAATCCAGCCAGGTATGTGCGGGTGAGCCTGCACCTTGTATTATTGCGGGTTGTTCGCCATTGAGAACGATGCCTTGCATGCCTGTACCTGCCAGGCGCTGCTGGATGGCGACAAGCTCAGCTGCTTCATGGTGTACAGTCAATACCCGGTTGATCAAGTCAAATTCCAGCTCCAGCACACCAGGCAGAGAAGTCAGGGCCTTGCGTATCAGGGCTTCTTCTGTGGGGCAATCCATTTGCTCGATTTTCAGCCTTAGTTTGCTGGTATTTGCCGGCAACACTGGTGCCATAGCACTTGCTTTGACGGGAGTTTTTTCATGATCTTGATGGCTGCAACAGGTATTTTTTTCAGACATTTGCATCTCTCAGCGATAGTTTACAATGAGTGTAAACTGTGGAGTCACTACAGGGTCAAGAATAATTTCAGCTGCAATTCAGCAGCAGCTAATTTGCAAATAAGTAGCAAGTAAGTTGTAGCAAGTAAGCTGGATGAAACCAGTATCATCGCCCATTTTAAACGGAGTAAGCATGCGCATCAGTGAACTGGCTAACGCAACTGGCGTTGAGATAGAAACGATACGGTTTTATGAAAAACAGGGCTTGCTGCCGGAGCCGGCACGTCAGGAGAACGGCTATCGCTGCTATACCCCGGCCCATTTGGAGCGACTGTCTTTCATACGCCATTGCCGCGCTTTGGATATTCCTTTGGCCGATATCAAACGGCTGGTCACCTTTATTTCCAGCCCATTGGAAGACTGCGGTGATATTAACCACTTGATTGACCAGCAAATCAGCCGTGTCAAGGCCAGGCTGAAAAGCATGCGCGCTTTGGAGAAACAATTAACACAACTGCGTGCCCGTTGTGATGAGCAGCATCAAGGGCAGGAATGCGGCATTTTGCATGAGCTGGTGGCCGCAGCACATGGCGAAGCTTGTGCCTGCCATGCGCCGGGTAAATGAGTGGTTTTAGCGGAGTTTCAAATCTCCCAGCAAATCGGAAACACCAGCCCAGCCAATTTCTATACCTATGCATAACAAAATAAAGGCGGACAGGCGCAGCAGCACGATGGCGCCGACATCGCCCAGCATTCTTTCCATATTGCGGGCAAAGCGATAGCAGAGATAAATCACCAGGCTGGTCAACAAGACGCCTAACAAAGAAGCAACTCCGGTAATGATCCAGTCTACGGGTTTGTGTGGCATCTGCGTGCCCAGGGTGACCGAGGCAGCAATGGTGCCTGGCCCCACAGTCAGCGGGAAACTGAATGGGTAAAAGCTGCGCTTGCGCAGTTCTTCCCTGCTCCAGGTGCCACCGTGCGAGGCTGCAACAGAATTGCGCAAATTGTCCTGCCCCTGGTCATTCAATAATTTCCAGCCCGCCATGGCGACCACGACACCGCCAGCAACCCTGACAATGGGCAGGGAAATGCCAAAAAAATCCAGCACGTACGAACCGACGAAAATGGCACCGATAAGCAGGAAAAAGCAATTCAAGGCGATACGTTTTGCCAGGCGGTTGGCCAGAGGTGGTTCTAGCGGCCCGGTCATGGATAAAAAGATAGGGGCGATGGCAATGGGGTTCAGAATGGGTAGCAAGGTGATCGGGACTACGATCAGGGCCTTGAAAAAAATGATCATTGTGATGCTCATGCTTGCTCCTTGAATATAGGCTAATGATTATGCATCAGAAATTCAGCAGCGGCGACTACCTGACATGAGTTCCACATACAAATCGATACTTTTCGTGGGTATTCAATTTTATATAGACGGTGTACACTTGATTAGCTTTTTAGGAAACATATTAATTAAAATACAGGAGAAAGTATGAAGTCTTTGTTCAGAGTCGCTGCACTTTCCACACTTGGTGTGACTTTACTTGGTGCTTGCCAAATGGCGCCTTTATCTTACCTGAATGGCAATCCTGATCGGCCTTTACCCAACCATGAATATCCAGTGCACATAGTCTCTGTGGATCAGACATCGTATCTGACAGGACCAGTTCAAGTTGCGCCAGGTAAACATGTCATCACTGTCCAGCTTAGCTCTTCCCAGTCCCGTGCACCATCACAGAAAACTCTGGTCCTGGATGTGATGCCATGCACTCGCTACTACATTACAGCAAAAAAAGACTCCATCATGGAGAGTAAATGGGAGCCTAAAGTATTCGACTCTGAAAATGTCGGTGGTTGCAATGTGGAAGATGAACTTAAGAAAGCACGTAGTTCCAGTGTGGTGGTTGCCTCCAGATCATAATACCTGCACTTCTATCCTGAGTCGTACACGTTTTTGGGCCAGCTTGCCCAGAAACGGCGGTGTGGCTCAGGTTTCTCTTTTTGCTTTCCCGCGCATAAAAAGCCGTGCCATGCATTTGTCCCAGTATTTGCTTAGAATGTGACAACAGCCATCACATGTTTTTAATGCGCAATGAGTTTACGTTTTTCTCCCTTACTTCCCCAGCATCAGGATTTGCTCTGGAATTTCTTGCATATCGCCTTGTGGGATCCACCACCCGCAGGTTTGCGCCCGCTGGAAACTTTGCAACTGCCACCGATCCGCATCTATGCTGAAAACTGGGGCCGTGCCAGTGATCTTGGTGTCATTGCACACATTGAGCGAGAAGAAAATCCCATAGGCGCTTGCTGGATGCGTCTGTTGCCGGATGGCATGGGCCTGGCCTATATTGATGAGCACACACCGCAATTGGGTATCGCGCTCTTGCCTGCTTATCAGCACATGGGTTTTGGTAAAGTCATGATGCTGGCGGCGCTGGATGCGGCGCGTCAACGGGGCGTTAAGCAAGTTTCATTAACCGTGCATCCACAAAATCCGGCAGCAGGAATGTATTCCTCTTGCGGTTTTGTGCAAACCGGAATCAGAAATTCTTATCTGCTCATGCAGGTCAAGTTATAAACATAGTTGAAAAAGAAAGAAAAAACATGCCTCATCTGACCGTGGAATATTCGAGTAATCTCCCCCTGCAAGCCAAGGAATTACTCTTGCAAATCAATACGTCCTTAGTAGAAACGCGTCATTTTCAGGAGGTCGATATCAAGAGCAGGGCGATCCGCTTTGATGATGTAGTCGTCGGTACTGCGCCTGCTGAGCGCGCTTTTTTGCATGCCAAACTGGCGATATTGAAAGGACGCAGCACTGAGGTGAAACGCGAATTGTCAGAGCGCGTACTGGCCGTCATTCAAGCTGCACATGTCTGGCCGCAGGGGCTGGATGTGCAGCTTTGTGTCGAGATACTTGAGATCGATAAGGAAACTTATGCGAAGGCGCATTTAGGCAATTAGACGCCGATTGCCGAAACGCACCTTCAATTTCTTGCGAGTTTAAAAATCAAACTTTAATTCACCGACTACTGTGCGTTGCGTGTAGGGGTGGAAGGCCCAGTATTTTTTGTTGTTCAGATTGTCTATCCCTATAGAGGCTGCCCATTGCCTGGCCAGTTGATAGCGCAAACGTACATCGGCCACCACAAAGCTGGAAAAACCCTGGTAAGTAAAGGCATTGCTGTCACTATTGTCGAGTGAGCCGTATTGCTTGCCGCTATAGCGCAGACCCAGGGTGGTGCTCAGCTTTTCATCTGCTCGGTAGCTAATGACAAAATTGGCGCGCCAGGCGGGTACGCGTGGTTGCCATTTACCTACACTGATGGGGAACTTGTCATTCCGGGTAATTTCGGAGTTGGCATAGGTCAGGCTGGCCGCCAGATCCAGGCCTCGGGAGTAGACATCGCTGGCCTGATAGGCAAGTTCCAGCCCTGTTGTATGGATTTCATCCACATTCTGGATGTTGGTCACATTCGGCGTGACCATGGTATTTACTTGTGAATACAGGGCGTCTCTGGTCCTCTCGTGGAACAGGGTAGTACGTAAAAAGCCCTTGCCTTCATTCAATACCCTTTCAGCCGTCCATTCCATGGTCCAGGATTTTTCTGGCTTCAGGTTGGGATCATTGTTGACGATGGCCGTAGTGGAAATGCTGCCTTGATACAGTTCTGACACTGTAGGCATACGCACCGCACGCCCGGCCGATGCTTTCAACGTCCAGTCTTCATTGGCCTTGTAGGCAATTGCTGCTTTTGGCGAGAAATAGTTTTCCTCGCGTGTGGCAAAGGGCAGGGTGGAGGTGGCGTTTGAAATCGCCCCCTGATCTGCTTGCCATTGTTCAAAACGGCCGCCGATGATGGCTTTCCATGCAGGGCTGATACGCCAGGCATCCTGCGCATACAGGCTTTGCAATTGGGTATTACCCTGGAAAGCTGAGAAGCGCTTGAGTGCTCCGCCATTCATCCAGTCATTGGTATCGGATACCTGGGTGCGCATTTGATAGGCTTCGCGCTGATAACCAAATTCTGCCGTGTGCTCAGTATTTGGACGCCAGATGCCTTTCAAAGCCAGAGTGTTCCAGCCCGTGCCTGCACCGTCAGTAATGCGGCCAGCGCCACCGGTATCTGCCTGCGGAATCGCAACCGTAGGGGAGCGGGCGATATCCTTGCTGTAGTCATACAGACTGGCCGCCACTTCCCAGTCAAATACGCCCTTGGTATTGCTTTTCAGGTTAAGGCCGTGGGTGATATGTTCGAGCTGGTTTTTGCTGTTAGCCATATCGGTCGGGGCCAGGGTATATTTTTTGCCTGCGATATTGATATCGCCGCTATAGACCGCATTGCCCGCTGCATCGCGCAGATAGCTTTCGACTCCACTATTCATGTTGTTGCGCCAATAACCCAAGGTGTAACTGGCGCGCAAGGTCGGGCTGATGTCATAGGCCAGCTTGATTTTCGCGTGATCTTGCGTGGTACGGTATTGGCCAGTGGCACCCAGTATCCACCAGTCCAGACCTTGTGGATTTTTGTCGGCAATCGCACCCGTCACAGCTTTGCCCGCATTGCTACTGACACCTGCTGAGGCCAGTTTGTTGGCAAAGGCAATAGGGTGGCCATCGCTATCGAGCTGGTTCACATTCAACCACCATGAGAACGCACCTTGTTTGTTGCCCAGGCTAGCGCTGAGTTGCTTGCCGCTATAGCTTTTGTCTGTGCCATATTGCTGGAAGTTTTCGCCAAAGCCTACCAGCTTGGCATGTGCTTCAAACTGCCTGGGCATGCGTGTCACATAATCGACCACAGCACCGACGGAATTGCCCGCATAGGCAGCTGAAAAAGGGCCATACAATACATCCACCCTGTCGATTTCTTCTGGTGTCACCAGGCCCCAACGCGGCGTGAAGCTAGCTCCATTACCCAACAGGTTAGACAGCAAGATGCCATCGGCATACACCATGGAGCGTGCGCTGTTGCCTGTGCCAGATGCGCGCGTCGCCAGCACTGCATGGTTGTAGTCGCCGACATAGCGCTTGCGAACCAGCAGGCTAGGCAGGTATTTCAGGGCATCTTCTGCATCAATGGCATTGATGGTCTGCTCCATGGTCCTGGCGTTGATGCCCTCGATAGTGGTCGGTATTTCCTTGGGCAGGGAGGACGGTCGGTTGCCATTGATGATGACATGCTCGGCAGTGCTGGTGTTTTCTATGGTTTCGCTGGCCTGCACGTAAGCAGGTAGAAATGGGAAGGCGGCTGCCATGGCAGCCACCAGTGCGCGCAAACGCACTGAGCGTAAAGAATTCGACATAAAGATAATCTAAAAAATTGGAGCGCATGCAAATGCGCGATGCATGCCTGATAGCACTGGACACAGATATGTCACAGGCATGGCAAGCTTAAATAAAATCGGTTTTTTAGATGGAAGGAGGCCCGCGTGCGGGGAGTGGGGCAGCTACAATAGACGCCAGGCGTGCCGCTGGGATGGAACGCGTAGCGTAGGACAGGGCGTGTGGTGCTGCAAAAACAGTAGTTTGCGGGAAGTCGGCAGGTAAACTGGCAGCCAGGCACATGGGGCAATCCAGCAAATGCATCATGCTCTTGCCAGTCTCTTTGACACCATCTCCGTCAGCTTTGATGACCTTATAGCCGGTGCTGGTACAAATCAAATTCATGCCCTGTTCACCGGATTTTACCGCGGAAGATGCCTTGGCGACACCCAGCGTCAGTACATACATGAGCAGTACTGCGCGCACCAGGTGGCGAAAACACGACAGGGAAATGCGGTGGGCGGACATGGGGCGGCATTGTATCACCCTTCTGTTCTGCTACAAATTCGCTGTTGGAAGTCAGGAAAAATAAGCGAACTGACATCTAATTCGGCATATTTGGGGCTATCATGGCGATTTTCGGGGCGAGCCTGAGCTGGGCCACAGAATGGCAGACAGCAAAATCCAGACTTCAGAGTCAGGATGATTTCTGGCATCAGCCCCCTTAGTTAACAGCTATTAACAGCTAGTAGGTCAACACGCCCTAGACGGCCATAAGCAGAAGGATAGATCTTGAGACAAGTTAGCCTGGGTCAACAAATGACCCGTACCAAGCCCATAGACCATAGTGAACAGGTGACAGATGATCAGGGCCATAGCCTGCATCGATCGCTGGGATTGTTTTCCCTGACCATGATAGGCGTCGGTTCTACCATCGGTACCGGTATTTTTTTCACCATGGTAGAAGCTGTGCCCAAGGCTGGCCCTTCGGTTATTTTGTCTTTCATCATAGCTGCAATTACAGCTGGTTTGACTGCCTTGTGTTATTCCGAGTTGTCTTCCCGTATCCCGGCATCCGGTTCTTCTTATTCCTATGCCTATGCAACAGTCGGTGAATTTGGCGCCTTCATCGTTGCTGCTTGTCTGTTGCTTGAATATGGTCTTGCAGCAAGTGCTACGGCGATAGGCTGGTCGGCATATCTGAATAATTTCCTGACCAATGCCTTGGGCTGGCAAATACCGGAGATGTTACGTTCGCCCATGATAGTCGCAGGTGTCAATGGGGTCGAATTCCATGCTGGACAATTCAATTTGCCACCCATGATCCTGGTTGCCATATGCTGCATACTGCTGTTGCGTGGCGCCAAGGAGTCGGCCGCAGTGAATGCAGTCATGGTGATCATCAAGCTGCTTATCTTGACTTTCTTTGCCATCGTCGCGTTTTCCGGTTTTAATGCCGAGCATTTCACTCCCTTCTTTAATACTGACAACAGCAAGGGGCTGGCTGGTATGGCGGGTGTAACTGCGGCTGCCGGTACGGTATTCTTTTCCTTTATCGGTCTTGATACCGTGGCAACGGCGGGTGCAGAAGTCAAAGACCCCAAGCGTAATGTGCCGCTGGGTATCATGGCGGCACTGATCGTTGTGACCGTGTTTTATTTGCTGGTAGCGGTTGCGGCTGTTGGTGCTCAGCCAGCCAAGATGTTTCAAGGTCAGGAAGCTGGCCTGGCAGTGATCTTGCAAAATGTCACAGGCAAAGCCTGGCCCGCATTGATCTTGTCTGCAGGTGCAGTGATCTCGGTATTCAGCGTGACCCTGGTAACCATCTACGGCCAAAGCCGGATTTTGTTTGCCATCAGCAAAGATGGTTTGATCCCCAGTTCTTTCCAGCGTGTGCATGCCCGCACCCGTACACCTGTCAGCAATACCATCATGGTTTGCGTGCTGGTGGGCATAGTCGCTGGCCTGGTTGACTCGACCTTCCTGTGGGATATGGTCAGCATGGGCACCCTGGTTGCGTTCATGGTGGTATCGGTTGCCGTGCCTGTCATCCGCAGGCAAAAACTGGGCGAGGGTGCAGGTGGTTTCCGTGTACCTTTTGGTCCTTACCTGATACCGGGCTTGAGCATATTGGCTTGCTTGTATATCCTGAAGGACTTGTCGGCCACTACTTACCATGTATTCTTTATCTGGATGGCAGTTGCAATTGCAATATATTTCCTGTACAGCAAAGCCCATTCACACTTGAATAAACAACAATAAGCCTGATCTTCCTGAGGCGCCCGGCTTGGGCGCCTCCAGTAAAAGAGCGAGATTATGAAACTGTTACCACTGAAATTTGCCGCCGTCGCTGTCTTCAGCGCATTTTCTGCATGCAGCCTCACGGCACAAGCAGAAAATATAGGTAGTGTAGATACTGCATTTAAACTCATAGGCCCCGACCATAAGGTCGTGATAGAAGCCTATGATGATCCCAAAGTGAATGGTGTAACCTGTTACATATCACGAGCAAAAACGGGCGGCATCTCAGGTGGCCTGGGTCTGGCAGAAGACAAGTCTGACGCCTCAATCGCCTGCCGCCAGGTTGGCCCTATTAGTTTCACCGGGCCTCTGAAACAGCAGGACGAAGTATTCAACCAGAGCCTGTCCATCCTGTTCAAAAAACTGCGCATCGTCCGTATGGTGGATCAAAAACGCAACGCTTTAGTGTATTTAACATATTCTGACAAATTGATAGAAGGGTCACCTAAGAATAGCGTGACCGCTGTTCCTGTTGATCGCAGTACCCCCATACCCATCAAATAACTGGCGATGCTGGGACGGGAATTATGCGCAGGTTTTTCTATACAGCAATCAATTACGCTTACAATGTGATTTATAAGCGTAATTTCCCCTAGCGTACCATTATGACAAGCACCGCCGCAGCTCCCAAGCTGACCACTGAACAATCCGTAGATGCACTTATCAAGACGATACGCATCCCGCCACGCCCCAGCTTGTTGGCTGACGTACAGGCGGAGTTGGCGGCAGATGACCCAGATCCCCGCAGGCTGACCAATATCATTGCTAATGATGTGGCCATGTCAGCTTCCTTATTGAAACTTGCCAATTCATCTTTCTTTGGTCTGCGGCTGAAGGCCAAATCGGTTGAGCACGCAGTGAATTTATTGGGGATTACCCAGTGCGGTAATCTGATGACAGGCATAATTGCCAGGCAAAGCATACAGATTGAGAAAATCTCCCTGGTCAAATTCTGGGACTTTTCTACCAAGCGCGCCCAGGCCATGACGCAGTTGGCGAGACGCTTGCGCGTATGTCCGCCTGATCAAGCGCATACTTTTGGCCTGTTTTGCGATATAGGAATACCTTTGTTGCTGGAACGTTTTCCCGATTATGCAGAGACGCTGGAGTTGGCCAACCAGGAAGCGCAGGATACTTTTACAGCAGTAGAAGACCATCGTCACGCCACTTCGCATACCGCCATAGGTTCACTGATGGCGCGCACCTGGGGGTTACCTGAGAGTGTGTCGCTGGCCATACTCTTGCATCACGACTACAGTGTGCTCAATGACCCAAATACCGACGAATCAGTCAAAAGCCTGATTGCCCTGGCATTAATAGCTGAATATGGAATACAAAAATACCATGGGCAAGAGTTTTCTTGCGAATGGGAAAAGGGTGGCGGAGCCGCCTGCGAGTTTTTGGGTTTGTCTGCCGATGAAGTGGACGACAGATTTGAAGAGTTGCATGAGTTATTCAATCACGCGCATTGACCAGATTTTGCGTTTGGCCGCTAACTTCTAAAAAGCCGTCCAGATTCATGGACGGCTTTTTAACAAATTGGCAGGCAACATCAAGATGGCCCGCAAAAATTCAAACACACCACTCACCGCTATTCCCAGCAGGCGGAAGGGCAGGAGCAATAGCCATACCAGTGGATACAGCACCAGTGCCAGTATGGCTACAGGCCAGCAGAGCACAAACAAGATAATCCAGATCAGAAAGCCTAGCATGGGTTGTCCTTAAGCGATGATGACGCGCACCAGGCTGCTCAGGATGACCAGTGCGATGGTAGCGAGGACAACACCGTCCATGTTTGCTGTGATGTTCATGATATTTCCTTTCAATTCGGGTGGGAGTGATTCCACTGTAGATTGCAACCATGCAGGCCGCCAGCCGCAAGCGACGAAGTGCAATTTTCTAGTATCGGAATGCGTTTGCAGCGGATGAAATGAGGGCGATATTTATTGCAGCGGACTATGCTTCGCAGGGGCTGCATTGCTTCATTTTTTAAAAAACAAGCATTTGCCAAGATTTCAAAAAACGCTTGACTTAGCTCTTGCACGCCCGCAAACTTCAATTATTAGTCAACTGAATAATAACTGTTAGAGATAGAAAAAATGGCACGACCATCCCAACAGCTCGATGAAGTTTTATTGCAAAGTGGCCGCGCCTTGTTTGCCCAGCATGGCTGCGGTGGCTTGTCCCTGCGCATGCTGGCTGAACATGCGGGGGTGAATGTAGGCATGTTTCATTACCACTTCAAAAACAAAGACAATTTCCTGACCCAGTTGCTGCAGACCATGTATGAGGAAGTGTTCGCGCAACTACAGGCGGAAGTTAATCACGAAGGCTCGCCTGTACAGCGTCTGCGCGAAGCTCTTTGTTTGTTGGGGCGTTTATTGCGTGAGCATGGTAGCTGGATAGGGCGGGTCTGGGCAGATGCTGCCCAGGGTGAAAAAGTCGCCAGGCAGTTTCTCGAAAAGAATGGCGCACGCCACGTAATACTGATCACCGGCTTGCTGATGCAAGCCATGCAGGCCGGTGAGATAGCCGTGGCACAGCCTACCCATGCTTTGGCGTTTTTGATGGGGAGTATCGCCGCCCCCATGGTCATCGTTCCGCGAGCACTGGACATGGGCTTTGTCCCGGCCATATTGCAAGAACCCTTGAGCCAGGTGTTAAGCGATGCCGCCATTGCCGACCGCGTCAGCCGTGCCCTGTATGCCCTGGCTGCAACGAATGAGGAGTTACACCGTGCATAGAAAATTCAAATTGGCTACCACAATGAGTTTGGCTCTCGCTACGTTTGCCATACTGGCTGGCTGCAACGAAAAACCATCCGCCAACTGGTCAGGCTACGCCGAAGGGGAATACATCTATATTTCGGCTCCGCTGGGCGGCAAGCTGGACAGCATCAAAGTGCAGGCAGGGCAACAAGTAGCCAAGGACAGCTTGCTGTTTGCACTTGATGCGGAAGCTGAAAATGCTGCCCATGACGAAGCCAGCGCCCGTCTCATGAGTGCCAGGGCACAAGCCAGCAATACCGAAAAAGGCAGGCGCAATGAAGAGATCGCAGTCACCCTGGCGCAACTGAGCAGTGCCCAGGCACAGGCGGCGCTGGTAAGGCAGGAACTGGCACGCCAACAGCAATTGGTGGGGCAGGGCTTCGTCTCCAAATCCCGTGTGGACGATGCACAAACCAATGTCAAACTCAGTGAAGCACGCGTGGCAGAATTGAATGCCACGCTGAGTGTCGCTAAACTGCCAGCCCGCGCAGATGAACGTGCCGCCGCCCAGTCCAGTGCAGATGCGGCAAAAGAAGCATTGCGCCAGACCGCCTGGCGCTCAGGACAGAAATCACAAAATTCACCCGCGAATGCCCTGGTAGTCGAAGTATTTTTTCGTCAGGGTGAATATGTGCAACCGGGCCAGCCAGTGCTGTCTTTGCTGCCGCCAGAAAACCGCAAAGCCAGGTTCTTTGTACCGGAAGGTGAACTGGGCAAGATCGTTGTTGGCCAGGCAGTCAGTCTGCATTGCGATGGCTGCGGGGCAGCTATCCCTGCCCACATTTCCCGCATCGCCAGCCAGGCTGAATACACGCCGCCAGTGATTTATTCAAATGCACAGAGAGCCAAACTGGTATTCATGGTCGAGGCCAAACCTGACCAGCCTGACAAACTCTTGCTGCACCCCGGGCAGCCTTTGGACGTATCACTGCTGGCTGCTGTAACAAGCTCAGGAAAAGCACGGTGAATACCAGCGTCGATAGGGGTAATCTTGCCATAGACGTGCATGGTCTGAGCAAATCCTATGGTGGCCGCGCCGTGGTCGACAAAGTCGAACTGCAAGTCGCCAAAGGCCGTATTTGTGGTTTTTTGGGACCGAATGGCAGCGGCAAAACCACCACCATACGCATGCTGTGTGGTTTGCTTACACCCGATGCTGGCACTGGTTCATGTTTGGGTCTGGATATCATCAAACAGGCAGAACAGATCAAGCGCCAGGTAGGTTATATGACGCAAAAATTCGGGCTGTACGACGATTTGTCGATACGCCAGAACCTGGATTTCGTGGCACGCCTGTTTGAACTGCCATCCAGAAAAAATGCGGTTGATCAATCGCTGGAAAGACTGGGCCTGACCGCACGCCAGCATCAACTGGCTGGCTCTCTGTCGGGCGGCTGGAAGCAGAGGCTGGCACTGGCTGCCTGCCTCATCCATGAACCACGCCTGCTCTTGCTGGATGAACCCACTGCTGGGGTAGATCCCAAAGCCCGTCGTGATTTTTGGGACCAGATTCATTTGCTGGCTGGCCAGGGCATTACCGTGCTGGTGTCCACCCACTATATGGATGAAGCAGAGCGCTGCCATGAACTCTGCTATATCGCCTACGGAAAAATACTGGCGCGTGGTACCGAGGCCGAAATCATACGTGACTCCAAACTCAAGGTCTGGACACTGCAAGGTGAACAACTAGGTGCCTTGCTGGAACCATTGAAATCAGCACCGGGTGTGCTAAGTGTCGCTGCTTTCGGCAATGCTGTTCATGTGGCCGGACTGGACGAAGCACTGATCTTGCAGGCTCTGGACACTGTCAGGCATCAGGCTAATATCCAAATCACGCCCAGTGCCGCCAATCTGGAAGATGTCTTCATCAGCCTGATCGCCAGTGCGCCGGATAATTTTTCCAAGGATGATGCACAGAAAATACAGAAAATACGGCAAAAGGTGACAGCATGAAGCGTTTTTCTCTGGCCCGGATGTTTGCCATCTTCATCAAAGAATTCCAGCAAATGATGCGTGATCGCCTGACCTTTGCCATGGCGGTAGGTATCCCCATTTTGCAGCTCATCCTGTTTGGCTATGCCATCAATACGGACCCAAAAGGTTTGCCAACTGCCGTGGTCAGCACAGACAATAGCCCCATGGCGCGCAGCTTTGTGGTTGCCATGCAACACACGGGTTACTTCCGTATCGACTCGGTAGGCCAGAGTGAGCGAGAGGCCGAAGCCTTGCTGGAAAACGGCAAAGTACAATTCATGCTGGTGATACCTCCACACTTCACTCAGCAACTGGTACGCGGTGACAAGCCGGCTTTACTGATATCCGTCGATGCGACCGATCCATCGGCATCGGGCAATGCGATTGCTGCATTGAATGCCATTGCCACTCAGGCCCTGCATCATGACTTGAAAGGCCCTTTGCAATATCTGCAAACCGACTCACCAGCTTATGAAGTGCGTGTGCACCGCCGTTACAATCCCGAGGGCCTGTCACGCTATAACATCGTCCCCGGCCTGATAGGCACCATACTCACCATGACCATGGTCATGCTGACTTCACTGGCCATGACACGCGAACGCGAGCGCGGCACCATGGAAAACTTGCTGGCAACGCCAGTGCGCCCGGCAGAAGTCATGGTCGGTAAAATCCTGCCCTATGTACTGATGGGCTATATACAACTGGGCGTCATCATCAGTGCTGCCTTCCTGTTATTTGACGTACCTATGATGGGCAGCTTCAGCCTGCTGATGAGCATGATAGGTGTCTTCATTCTGGCCAACCTGGCAGTCGGTTTCACCTTTTCGACGATAGCAAAAAACCAGTTACAAGCCATGCAGATGACCTTCTTTTTCTTCCTGCCATCCATGCTCTTGTCCGGCTTCATGTTCCCCTTCCGCGCCATGCCAGAGTGGGCGCAAGTCATAGGAGAAGCCTTGCCCTTGACACACTTCCTGCGCATCGTGCGGGGCATTTTATTGAAGGGAAACACTGCAGGCCAACTCGTACCAGAGCTTTGGCCCATGCTGGTGTTTTTGCTGTTGGCGGGGTTTGTGGCTTTGAAGAGGTATAGGCAGACACTGGATTAATTTCATTCAGGCTGAAAACACCAATGCCAGGGCTCATATTGAAATCCGCTGCTATTTCCATGCGGGTAAGACATGTAAAAACCGAAGCGCTTCGCATTGTTTTGCAGCCAGGCAAAGGCTGTTGTGGTGTCGAAAGAAATTTCCAGTTCCGGGTCTTCTGGCGTGGCTATGTCGATGGCGCGGCCAGTGTGATGCTCGCTATAGCCGGGTGGGGCACAGACCAGCAAGATATCCTCCAGGGTTTTACCTTCTGCCAGTTTGTTGCTGATGATCTCGGTTTGTCTGGCGATGCTGCGAAAGGCCGAGATCATCAGCAGTGCGATGCCATCCTGGTTGGCGGCTTGCTTCATTGCCTGCCAGGCTAGATTGGCCTCTGGTGTCAGCAGATATTGCCAGCCATCTTCGCCTGTTTCTGCCAATACCAGTTCGCTGGCTTCTTGCTGGATCAGCAAATTGCGCTGTTCCAGCAATTGCGGCGGGATGATGAGGATTGGCGGCGTAGCCCCTGCCATGCTCATTTCGCTTTCAGATTAGCAACCAGTGTGTCGAGCATGGCGGCGGTTTCTGCATCTGGCATGCCGTCAAATTTTGCTGGCCTGTACTTGGTCTGGAAGGCCACCAGCACACTGCGGGTTGCCTCATCAAGCAAGCCGGTTTGCGGAATACCATATCCAAATTGAGCGAGTTTTTGCTGGAACCATTTGATCTCTGGTAATTGCAATTCATAGGCTGTCATGCGCTGTGCGACTTCTTCTGCCTTGGGCCAGGGGATAAGACCGGCATCGGCCAGTTGCTTCCATGGGAAGAGTGGTCCTGGGTCGGATTTGCGCATGGGGGCAATGTCGGAATGGCCGAGTATGTATTCCGGACGTATCTGATAACGCAAGGAGATATCCTTGACCAGGGCAATCACGCGGTCTATCTGGGCTTGCGGGTAGGGGAAGTAAATCCTGCCTTCCGGCGTATCCTTGAAGCCGAGATTGACGATTTCTATGCCGATGGAGCTGGCATTCATACGGCTATAGCCTTTCCATTCGCTGAGTCCGGCGTGATAGGCCATGCGGTTCTCCGGCACCAACTGCCAGACCTTGACGGGGTCTTCATCGCCCACCAGATAATTTGCGCTGACTGCCTGCTGGCTGAGCACCCGCAATGAAGTGGGTTGATCAAGTGCCGTGTAGTGCAGGATGATGAATTGCACGCGTTCTTCCTGGCTCTTGGCAGAGATAGTGGTATCGAGCTTGCCCATCGGGCCGACCGTGGCACAGCCACTGATGAAGATGCTGATTGCGGCTAATAAGCTATATAGGCTGACTTTATTCATGATTGTTTTTTGAGTTGTCGGGCAGCGAGTCGTGCTGCGGAAAAATGGGCTTCGCAAGTGCTCTGGCGCAGGCTGATTTCTGGCGGCAGATGCAGACGCAGGGATTCTACGATGGCAGGGTGCAGTTCTTGTACCCTGCCGGCGAGTGCGATGGGTTTGTTGCCAAAGCGGGTGCACATGGCCGTGCCCAGGCGCGCCAGTTCCTTGCCAGCGTTCTTGAGTATGGCCATGGCTAACGGGTCACTATTGGCGGATGCTGCCACGGCCAGCGCCAGCTTACCGATGTCGCCGCGGCTGCGGTGATAGATAAAATCGCGAGATATATTCCAGTCATTGCCGCCTATGAGTTTGAACAGGCGCTTGGCCATTTCGGATTCTTTCCAGTGATCGGGATGTTCATCTTCTGCACGCCAGAGCTGGCGCATGGCTTCGCGGGCTATCCAGAAACCGCCACCGGCATCATCCAGCAAATAACCACGGCCACCGGCACGGTGAAATTCACTATTGCCATCGATATAGGCAGCAATCGAGCCGGTGCCTGCATAGATCAGGTAACCGGTTCCCGGTTTGAAAATGTCCAGATAGGCAATTTCTATGTCATTGCTGACAGAGACATGAGCTTGATGCAGGCCAAAGCAATCCGCCAACATATCTGGCAAAGTGCGCGCATCACCGCCAAAACCGGTAATACCTGCACGTATGCTGCCAACCTGGCCATGGCTGCTGGTCGCGGCGGCCAGCCCGGCAAACACTTGCTCCAGGGCTTGTATGCCTTCGTGCGTGTCGGTTTGCAGCGCGGTCAGCCCCGCGGCAGTTCCACTGGCGAGTATTTGCTCGTCCTTGCTTGCCAGCGCCCAGCGGGTTTGCGTGCCACCCGCATCTATCCCTAGCGCAATGGCTGTGCTTTGCTGAGCGGATATTTGCTGGTCAGATGGCATGGACGGGTTTGTTGTGCAGGCTTTGTGCAAGTTTCTGGAAAAATTGATACGGCATCGTGGCGCTGAATTGCAATAACTGGCAGTTGTTCGTTTATCATAGGGCGCTTCTGTTACTGGCAGCGAATGAAAAGATGCGTTCGGCTTATAACTTTTTGCTATGAAGCAGCGGCAAAATTTCAATCGCAATCCCGGTATTTTACTGGGAAGATGCTCTACTACTTAAGAAAAAGATCAAGATGACAAGCGAGACAGCTGCTGCAGTCAAAAAATCTGAAGTGTCACCCAGCGCTCCTAGTGGTGTATGGCGCTGGATACCTTCATTGTATTTCAGTCAGGGGATTCCTTACGTCGTGGTAATGACACTTTCCGTCATTATGTACAAAAACCTGGATATTTCCAATTCGGACATTGCCTTATATACAAGCTGGTTATACCTGCCCTTTGTGATCAAGCCCTTCTGGTCACCTTTTGTGGACATGTTCAAGACCAAGCGTTTCTGGATCATTACGCTGGAACTGGTGATCGGTGCGCTGTTTGGCCTGGTGGCCCTGACCATACCCATGCCTGGGTTTTTCCAGGCGACGCTGCTGGTTTTCTGGCTATTGGCATTCAGTGCCGCTACCCATGACATCAGTTCTGACGGTTTTTACATGCTGGGACTGGAACAGCATCAGCAGGCCGCTTTTGTTGGTGTGCGCAGTATGTTTTTTCGCATGGCAATGCTGTACGGGCAGGGGGCTCTGGTCTATCTGGCAGGTTCGCTGCGTGATTTGACGGGGGATGTCAAGTTTGCCTGGATCGTGGTTTTTGGCGTGCTGGCTATGAAGTTTATCAGTCTGGCTGTTTATCATAAATGGGCCCTGCCACGGCCCGCCAGCGATACGGCGCATGGTGACCCAAATCAGGTAGTGGCGACTTTCTTCACGATTTTTGGCAAGTTCATCAAAAAGAAAAACATTCTGCTGACCATTGCCTTCCTCTTGCTGTATCGCTTTGGCGAAGCGCAACTGGTCAAAATGGCTCCTCCATTCTTGCTTGATAGTGTGGATAAAGGCGGCCTGGGCCTGTCCACGCAGGCAGTCGGTATTGTATATGGCACTATGGGCATGATTGCCTTGACCATAGGTGGTCTGGCTGGTGGCGCATTGATCTCGCGTTTTGGTTTGAAACGCATGCTTTGGCCCATGGCGCTGGCTATCAATGTGCCGCATCTGGTGTATGTCTATCTGGCTTTTGTGCAGCCACAAAATATTTATCTGATCGGTGCCGCCGTCGCCATAGAGCAAATGGGGTATGGCTTTGGCTTTACCGCCTATGTGCTGTACATGATCATGATCGCCGATGGCGAGCACAAGACTGCGCATTATGCAATTTGCACCGGCTTCATGGCGCTAAGCATGATGTTGCCCGGCATGATCAGTGGCCGTTTGCAAGAGTACCTGGGTTACGCTCATTTCTTTGTGTGGATATGCATCGCCGCCGTGCCTACTTTCGTCGTCACTGCCTTGATTAAAGTAGACCCGGCCTTTGGTAAAAAAGCTGAATAAAGCATGAATACAAATATCTATTCCTTTCATTTTCAAAGCTCCTGCTATAGCTCGCCACAGCCTGGCACCAGTGTCATTGTCACGGGTGCTGTGCATGGCAATGAAACTTGCGGAACCGTAGCCATACGCCGCGTCATTGCTGAACTGGAGGCGGGCAGTTTGCAATTGCTGGCCGGACGGCTGACACTGGTACCGGTATGTAATCCGCTGGCCTACCAGCTTGGACAAAGGGAGGGCGAACGTAACCTGAATCGCCGCCTGATACCAACGAAAGATGTGCAAGAATTTGAAGACCATGTGGCAAACTGGCTTTGCCCCTTGCTGGCGCAGCATGATGTCTTGCTGGACCTGCATTCTTTCCGTGGTGAGGGGGAACCCTTTGTCTTGATCGGGCCTGAGAATAACCGTGGCGCCATAGAATCATTCAGTCATGAAAAACATGAACTGGCAATGGCCATGCGCCTTGGTGTACACAGGCTGGTGGACGGCTGGCTGAGTACCTATGCGCGTGGCGTACAGCGCCGCCAGCAGCGCTTGGCCCATGATGCTGATGCCAAGACGATTGCCAATGCCAATACCCAGTTTGGCGTCGGCACGACAGAATACATGCGCTCAGTTGGTGGCTATGCCATGACACTGGAATGCGGCCAGCATCAGGACCCGCAAGCGCCGCAAGTGGCTTATGCCGCCATCATCAACAGTCTGCGTCACCTGGGTTTGATTGCCGGTGCAGCACCAGAGCCAGTCACGGAAATGGAAGCCTTGCGTATTTATGACGTCATCGATAAATTGCATGATGACGATAGTTTTGTGCGCGAATGGCGCAGCTTTGATCAATTGACACAGGGTGAGCTGATAGGCATACGTGCCGATGGCTGTGAAGTCAGGGCAGACCAGGCTGGACGCATCATTTTTCCTGATGTGAGTGCCAAAGCCGGTGAAGAATGGTTTTACCTGACCAAGGCTAATCCGCGTCTGGCTGAAACCGCTGGAGTGAAAGCATGAGTTTGCGAGTTTTGTTTGCGGTATCGCTGGGTTTGTGTAGTTTGATACAGCTTTTGCCTGCGCAGGCGGCAGCCAGTACAGAAAAAGTCTTGCGGGTATTGGTGAGTACACCCGAAAGTAGTCTGGACCCGGCTGTGGCATCGGACGTGCCATCTGTCAGTATCAATGAAAATATTTTCGAGCCCATGCTGCGCTACGACTATCTGGCGCGTCCGGTCAAGCTCAAGCCGAATACTCTGAAAGCCATGCCAGAAATTCTGGATCAGGGCAAGACCTATGTCTTGCGCCTGCAACCAGGCATCATGTTCACGCCCGACCCGGCATTCAAAGGCAAGCCCAGGGAGTTGACGGCAGAAGATTATATCTACAGCATCAAGCGTATTTATGATCCGGCAGTCAAATCACCCTGGCTATTCATGTTTGAAGGCAAGTTGCTTGGCGATGAAAAACTCCGGCCCAGTACCGCGAAAGATGGCAAAAAGCAGGAGTTTGATCTGCAAACCAATATTCCTGGTTTGCAAGCCGTTGATAAATACACGCTGCGCATACGTTTGAATGCACCAGATAGCAATTTCCTGTTCATTCTGGCGACCACTGCAACGGGGGCGATGGCAAAAGAGGTGGTCGATGCCTATGGGAATCAGGTAGGTAATCATCCCATAGGCACTGGTCCCTTTATTTTGGGGACTTGGCAACGCAGTTTTCGTATAGAGCTGCTCGCTAACCCACAGTACCGCAAGACGCTGTTCAATGACCAGGGCACGGATGACGCTACAAAGAAAATCGCCGCCAGCCTGGCCGGGCAAACTTTACCGCGTGTCAGTAAGGTCGAGATCAAAATCATGGAAGAACAGCAGTCACGTGTGCTGGGCTTCCTTAATAATGAATTCGATTATCTGGAACAGGTGCCGCCGCCACTGTCGAATATGGTTCTCGATGATGGTAAATTAAAACCTGCCTTGCAGCAGCGGGGCATACGTCTGTCCCTGTTTACCCCCCTGCAAACCTATTACATGTGGATGAATATGGAGGACCCGGTGATAGGTGGTTATACCCCTGAGAAAATCGCGCTGCGTCGTGCCATTGCTCTCAGCTATGACAGCAAGGAAGACATCGCCCTGATGGAAAAAGGTCTGGCGATACAGGCGCAATCACCTTTGCCACCGAATGTACTGGGCTACGATCCCAACTACAAAACACCAGTGCAATATGACTTGAAACTGGCAAATGCCCTGCTGGATAAATTTGGCTACAAGCGTGGGGCGGATCACTATCGTAACTTGCCGGATGGTCAGCCGCTGCATTTGCAAATGCATAGCCTGGCCAGTACCACAGGTCGTTTGCGTGATGAAGTCTGGCGCAAGAATCTTGATGCCCTGGGCATACATGTCAGCTTCAAGACCGACAAGCACTCTGAAGTCTTGCGTGCAGCCCGTCTGGGCAAGGTACAGATGACAGAAGCCAACTGGATAGCCGACTTCCCTGATGCCGAGAATTTTTACCAGCTCTTGTATGGACCAAACGCTGGTCGTGCCAATTACTCCCGCTTTAACCTGCCTGCCTTTAATACATTGTATGAACAGGCGATGCGCCTCGGTGACAGCCCAGAAAGAACGGCGATATACCGGCAAATGGCCCAACTCATGCACGGTTACACACCTTGGGTGCCGCGTATACACCCTGTGACGGCAGATTTATTACAGCCTTGGCTGCAAAATTATTACCGCCACCCTGTAGACTTTACCAGTTGGCGTTATCTGGATGTTGATGTAGCGGCGCGCAATAAAGTACTAAAATAAACACTGCCGGATTGCGAGAGCAGTGCCGATTTTGAGCATTCCTTGCGGTTATATGTGATCGGCAAGTATTCATTGGCAGGCACTGGTGACTGCCCCTATGCTGCCTGTATGAAAAACTCTGTTGCGTGGAGACTTTGTGCGTTGTGAATTGATTGCAGATCATCCTGATTTTTGCCGGCTGGATACCGTCAGCGGCATTGTTATCGATTTACGTTATGTCGGTGCTGACAATTTTGTCGGCCGTGAATTATATGGTGAGCTGGACTGTAGCTGGTTGCACAGAGAAGCTGTTGACGCGCTGCAAGCTGCCGTCAACTGGTTGCATGAGCATCACCCCGGTTTACGCATTCTGGTACTGGATGCGCTGCGCCCGCACAGGGTTCAGGAAATGCTGTGGCAGCATCTGGATGGCACACCCTTGCGCATGTATGTCGCTGATCCAGCACGCGGTTCCATCCACTCCTTTGGCATGGCGGTGGATGTCACATTGATTGACGCTGATGGTAAAGAACTGGATATGGGCAGTGGCTTTGATGCCCTGGAAGAAAAATCCCATCCTGCGCTGGAACAAAGAATGCTGTCCGAAGGCCAATTGACCCAGCACCAGCTTGATCAGCGTGGAATTTTGCGGGCAGCAATGGCACATGGCGGTTTTCGTGGCATCAATAGCGAATGGTGGCATTTCAATTGTGGCGACCCGGTCGTCGTGCGGGAAACCTATTTGCGCATTGACTAGGGATGAAGTACTTTCCTGCCAGTTACCTGCTCATGCTTATGTCCCTAATGGCAAACCTGGTTATGGCGCAAGGCAAGGCAGCAAATGAACGGCAGGTGACTCAGCAACTGGCTGCTATTGCTGCACGGCCTGATAAAACACTCGCCAGCCTGTCTGTGCTGGCAATCAAGTCTGGCAAAGTCGTTTACCAGCAGCAGTTTGGTCAACGCTATTTCGACCAGAAAAACCCGGCCAATAATTTGCCTGCTGATACGCAAACCCTGTATCGCGTTGCCTCAGTTTCCAAGATGGTGGCTGCCATCGCTGCGATGTGTCTGGTAGAGCAAGGTAAGCTTGATCTGGAGGCCGATATCAGTAGCTACCTGGGCTTCCAAATCAGGAACCCGCATTATCCGGATAGAGTTATTACTACCCGCATGTTGCTTAGCCATATCTCATCCCTGCGTGATGACGGTGGCTATAACTTCCCGGCTGATGTTAGCATGCAGAGTTTTTTGCAGACTGGTGGCAAGAATTATTCGCAAGGTCTGCAATGGGCTGATCCGGCAAAGGCCAAACCAGGAGAAAACTTTGCTCCCGGTGCTTATTTCCATTATGTGAATCTCAATTGGGGAGTGCTTGGCACTGTCATGGAAGCCGTCAGCGGCCAGCGTTTTGATCTACTGATGCAAGAACTGGTGTTGCAACCCTTGCAGATAGAAGGAGCATATCACCCAGAACTCTTGTCGACAGATGCCTTGTCGCGCCTGTCTGTTTTGTATCGCAAACAGGCCAATGAAGTCTGGAATGCCCAAGGCCCATGGGTGGCACAGACAGATGATTTTCGCAATAAGCCTTTGATCAGGCGGGAACTGCAAAACTATCGGCCTGGTACGAACGCGACTTTGTTCAGCCCGCAAGGTGGCTTGCGCATCAGCATGCAAGGCTTGAGCCGCATCATGCTGATGCTGATGAACGAAGGTGAGCTTGATGGCGTTCGCCTGCTAAAGCCAGCCAGTGTCAGAGCTTTGATTGCCGAGCAATGGCGCTACGACGCGAGTACTCACAATGGCGACGATTACCGAGGCCTGTTTTTATCCTGGGGACTGGGTTTCCAGCGTTTCACGGACACGAGTGCCGCGCATTATGGCGACAGGTTGGTACAGTCTCAGCCTTCCTTCAAGCCTGTCGGTCACCTGGGTTTTGCCTATGGTCTGCAATCGGCCTTCCTGTTTGATCCGACCACGCGCAATGGCATTATCTATGTCATAGGCGGTGTGGCCGCTGACCCCGATAAAAATCCAGGCGCTTATTCCAGCATGAGTATCTGGGAAGAGCAGATACTCACTGCGATTTACAAATTGTTTTAGCTGGTACGGGCAATAAACTCTGCACCTGCCTCCTTGATGCATTCTACAAAAGCGCGCGCAGAGCGTGACAGGGGCGTTGATTTCACCGTCAGTAAATACAAATCAACAGGCACATTCGGCGATAAGGGGCGGCATTGCACTTTGTCATGGTCGGAGGTGGCGGCAGTGAAGGGGTCGATGACTGCCGCGCCTGCGCCCAGTTCCACAAGCGTCCTCGCCAGCAAGTAGGTTTGCACCACGGTGTAAGAAGTAAAGCTCAAGCCCTGTTCTTCGCAGGCATCCATGACGCGGCTGACGAGATGGTCATCCAGGTCCAGCGCGATCAAATTTTTGGGAAGGTCGGCAACCGGCAAGGCAGTATTGTCCAGCGCTTTAGACCAGCTGCCTAGTGGGGCGATGGCAGTCATGCTGCCGCGTATCAGGGGCTCGGAGGCTATATTTGGGTGGCAGGGATCATACAGGGACAGGGCAAAATCCACGTCACCCAATAGCAGGGCATTGACAATCTCGCTAGTGTGGTGCGTCGCCAGCGTGCAGTGTACGTGAGGGAATTTCTTGCGCCAGGCGGCCAGCGCGGTAGGAACTACCGTAATCGATAAGGTCGGCGTCGATGCCAGCCGGACTGCTTCATCTGGATGGTTCTTCAAGTTGCTGGCCAGCCTGCGGACTGATTGCAAGTCACGGTTGAGCTTGTCAACTTCGGCAAATAATTTGTGCGCTTCTGGCGTGGGATGCAGCTTGCCCTTGATGCGTTCAAACAGTTTCAGGCCCAGTTGTATTTCACAATGCTGCAAGACCTTGGTGGCAGCCGGTTGAGAAATATTCAGCAATTGCGCTGCCCCACTGATCGTGCCCGCCTGCATGATGGCATGAAAAACTTCTATATGACGCAAACGCATGGTGTAAATACCTTCAGCAAATAACGAGCTTGATTGTAACGCCTGTAAGGCTTCGTCGCTTTGAAAGCTAGGAGTTGGTCTTCAAGGCCAGCCTCAAGTCATCTCCACAAGCCAGCAGTTTCTCGCTTGCCGTACTGACACTGATGTTATTCAGGATGGCGAGTATAGCGATCTTGACATGGAAATTGCATTCTTCCAGAATGCGGCGGCAGTGCACTTCATCGCGACCAGTTGCATGCATGGTCAGGCTGACGGTGCGCCTGAGCAATTTGACGTTGGTTGGTTTGACATCCACCATGAGGTTGCCATAAACCTTATGCAAGCGCACCATGAGGGCGCTGGAAAAACTGTTCAGTGCGACTTTTTGTGAAGTACCTGCCTTCAGGCGGGTGCTTCCTGAGATGACTTCACTACCGGTATCAAGAGTGATGCCAATCTCAGCCTGCAAAGTCACAGGCGCGCCGGGGTTGTTGGCAAAGCCTATGGTCAAGGCTCCTGCTGCGCGTGCCGCCTGCAAGGCCCCAAGTACATAGGGTGTTGCACCGGATGCTGCAATCAGCAACACCACGTCATTGGATGTCAGGGCAAGTTGCACGATTTCTCTGGCACCTTGCTCCGCATCATCTTCAGCACCTTCGACGGCAACAAACATGGCTTGTTTGCCACCTGCCAGCAAGGACAGGGCGCGTTCATTTGGCCATGAAAATGTTGGCAGCAATTCCACCCCATCCAGCACACCCAGGCGGCCAGAAGTGCCCGCGCCTACATACACCAGACGCCCCCCGGCCAGTATGCGGGGCGTTGCCGCATCTACAGCAGCGGCGATTTGTGCTGCAGCCAGGCTGACTGCGCGTACGGCATTCAACTGGTCATCAATGAGCACGTCAACCAGTTGCGTGGTCGGGTACAAATCGAGCTCGGTGTGGCTGATGCTTGGTGCTTCGGTATTCAACATGGCGCTATCCTTTTATTGCATAACTTAAGCTCTGTGCAGGCAGAGCACAAATGAAAGCTGATACCCGGCCCATAACTTCAGGTAATGCATGCGACTGCAGGAATTATTTGCAGATACCTGTTGATCAGCTTATGCTGGCTTATTGTTAAAGCACAGATAAACAATGCAAATTCTTCGCCCTCATTTGAAAATGAAGCTGCTGCTGATACTGGCCGCCTGCCTGCTGGTGTCCGCTTGCCAGTGGGGTTGGCTGCAAGGGGGCGACAGCCGTCATCGACTGCTCATCTCTGTGCCGGACCAAAAAATGCTGCTATTGGAAGATGGCAAACCTGTTGCGACCTATGCGATTTCCACGGCCAAACGTGGCATAGGGGATATGCCAGACAGTTACATGACACCCGGCGGCCGCATGCAGATTGCCGAGAAAATCGGTGCGGGTGCACCATTGGGGGCGGTCTTCAAAGACAGGCTGGCAACCGGTGAAATCGTGGCGGCGGATGCGCCAGGGCGTGACCCGGTGGTGACACGCATACTCTGGCTTCGCGGGACAGAACTTCGCAATCGCAATGCCTATCCGCGTTTTATCTATATCCATGGTACGCCGCAAGAAAGCTTGCTGGGCACGCCTGCCAGCTATGGCTGCATACGCATGCGTTCCGTTGATATTGCCGAGTTGTTTGAACGAGTAGGGGTTGGCGCTGTAGTCGATGTGGTCGACCAGGCAGTGGAGACGCTGAAGCCTGCCACCTGATATCTTTTAGGATTTACAATTTAATGACAATTTGAGTACATTTTTGAGCTGATTTGGCAGTTTGTCTGGCGTATGATCGCCATGCCTCCTATTTTGAAAGCTCAAAAATGCGTCCTACGATACTATGCTCATGTTTGCTGCTCGCCCTGGTTTCTGCCTGCGGTGGGGCGGGCAATACAGCCACTACCACGACATCAGATACTGGCAAAGCCCAGGCTATCGGCACTGCCAAATCTTCGCTGGCGCGCAATCCATCACCCCAGGCCAGTGATGCCGACCTGGCGGCGGTAGTGGCAGGGAATACCGAATTTGCCTTGAAAGTCTTGCCATTGCTGGATGCACAAGGCGACAATAATCTGGTGTATTCACCATTCAGCCTGACGCTGGCGCTGGAGATGACAGCCGCTGGTGCCAAGGGAGATACGCTGAGTGGCATGGAAAAAGCCCTGTCTTTCCAGTTGCCGCAAAGCCGTTTGCAGGCGGCGCTGAATCGTCTGGATCTGGTATTGGCGGGTAAGACTTCGACTACGGCCAAGCCAAATGCCCAGTTACCCAATTTGAATATCTCCAATGCGCTGTGGGCACAACAGGGTTACAACTTGCAGGGTACTTATCTGGATGCGCTAAGTGTCAATTTTGGCGCGGCGGTGAATTTACTGGATTTTGTCAAGGCAACGGAGCCTTCACGTCTGAGCATCAATAACTGGGTCGAAGAGCAGACCCAAAAGAAGATCAAGGATCTGCTGCCTCCAGACTCGGTTTCTTCATCGACCCGGGTGGTGTTGACGAATGCCATCTGGTTCAAGTCAGATTGGGCGCAACAATTTACCAAGGAAAGCACGCGAAACCAGGATTTCACCAACCGCAAGGGTAGTGTGAGCAGCCTTCCATTCATGAATCAGACAGCAACTTTCCCCTATCTGCAAGGCAAGGGCTATCAGGCGGTGGAGTTGCCATACATGGATAACAAACTGGCGATGCTGGTGGTGATGCCAGATGCTGGCAAATTTGACAGTTTTGTGCAAGGTTTGAATAGCGCGGCCGTCAGTGATATTGCTGCAGGCTTGAAAGATCAATACCTGGCATTGAGCATGCCCAAGTTTAACTTCAGTGCCAACCCGGCGATGAATTCCAGCCTCAGCAGTCTGGGTATGAGTGCCGCTTTTGATGCTGGCAAGGCAGATTTCTCTGGCATGACAGGCAACCGTGATCTGTCGATTTCTGGTGTCGTGCACAAGGCATATATCAATGTCGATGAAAAAGGGACAGAGGCAGCAGCAGCGACAGGCGTGGTGGTTGGCGTCACCAGTATCAATGTCAATCAACCGCTGAAACTGGCGCTGGATCGCCCCTTTTTGTTCATGATCAGGGACAGGCAGACTGGCTTGATTATCTTCATGGGCAAGTTGATGAATCCTGCAGCAAGTTAATAGCGTTGTTCAGTAAGCTTTAGCTTTAAAAAAATCCCCCGGTTTTTAAATCGGGGGATTTTTTATTTGCTTTACACTTTACTCATTTACTTGAATTTGTAATTCGCCAGCAAAGTGAACGAACGTCCACGCGGATCAGCTACTCTAGGTTCCCAGGAGCTGCCTGCACCGGTATTGCTGTCATAAGTGACGGCAAACGGCGGGTCAGTGTTGAAGACATTTTTGATGCCAGCAGTCAGTGTCAGGTTTTTGATACCGCTATATGTCGCGCTGAGATTGTAAATTGTATAGGCCTTGACATTGGGGTTGTAGTTGGATGGCATGACCAGGCCGCTTTGCACGCCAGGCAAGACCTGATCTTTATAGCCAGCGCGATAAATCTGGGTGAAGGTGCCTGTCCAGTCACCCTGAGTATAGTTGATAAAGGCAACATGCTTCCACTTCAAACCCAGGTCGCCGGTGTAGCTGAATTTACCGACTTCACTGTCACTATAAGGTGCATTCGCCATGGGGCGTGATTTTTTCTCCAGCAGATAAGAGCCATCCAGGCCAGCTGCCCACTTCCCATTCAAGATTTCGCCATTCGCTTTGGCACCAAGCTCCACACCACGAGTGATGCTGGAACCGGCATTGACCCAGCGCTGGTCAATGAAAACCAGATTGCCAGCACTGTCACGCAAGAATTGCTCCCTGAATAATCCATAATTTTGCAGCATGGTGGCCAGGGATACCGAGGTGATAGAGTTTTCCTTGCGGATTTCCCAGATGTCGGCATTGGCACTGAAGTGCGTGCTTGGTGCCCATACGACACCAACGGTCCCCTGTTTTGCAGTTTCTGGCCCCAGCGTGGTTTTGCCACCAGTGAAAATGTTTGGTGTGATGGACGCGCAACCCGCTTTGCTGCTATCGACTTTCAAGGTCGGGCAACTGGCTGGATCGACCAGATCTTTGCCGAGATAGGGTGATTCGGTGATGCCATTGAATAGCTGGTTAAACGATGGTGCACGGAAGCCCGTGTTATAGGAACCACGGAACAACAGGGCATCGGTCGGTGTATAACGGAAACTCACTTTTGGATTAAAGGTGTTGCCAAAGCCTGAGTAATGGTCCTGGCGGCCAGCGACAGTGACTTCCAGGGATTTGAATACGGGCACCAATACTTCTGCATACACAGCGCGTATATCCCTGCTGACTTTAGGCAGCGCATTGCTATCATCGAATGGTGCGTTGAGGATGGCAGGGCGTACACTGGAGGCCCTGGAATCGCCATTGAATGCATATTCTTCCTTGCGCACGTCAATGCCTACCGCAGCCATGACAGCGCCGGCTGGCAATTTCCAGACTTCGCCAGACAGGGCTGCATCAACTTGTGTCAAGGTAGTTTTACCACCATACAGCGTTACGCCAGAGGCCGAGGTGCTGTTGATCAGATCCAGTGCTGCCTGCGTTTGCTTTTCACCTGGTTTCAGGAAAGGGTTGATGATACCCGTGCCCAGCGCATTCGCCAGTGCGACGGTATAGTTATAGCCACTGCCCAGCCTGGATTCGGATTCACTATAGGCGCGAGACAGACCTACACGGTAATCCCAATTGCCGATCTGGCCATCAGCACCCAGTTGCAAGCGTCCTGCTTCAGACTTGGTAGTGATTTCGCGATTGCCGCAATCCATGCAGCGCCAGCGGTAAGCGATAGGCGCACCACGGTTTGCCTCTATGCTGGGGAATACCGCAACAATCGCATTGAACACATCGTTATATGCTGAGCCTGTACTTGGATAAAAAGAGGAGGCCGGAAAGGCTGTGCCAGGAGATACCTGATTTGGCGAAAAACGCTTGGATACTTCAACCTGAGAGCCTACTAATTCGGCAAACAATTGATGCGTGCCAATTTTAAAAGTGGCCCGTGAAACAAAGTTATCGTTCTTCACAGGCTGTTGCAATACCGCCGCACGGCCGGTATCCCATGCGCAAGCATATTTGGAAGAAGCCACATCCCACAGTTTGGCATCATAAGCAGACATGCCATCGACCGCATTGCAGCCTGCGCCGCCCGGCAGGTTCAATACATTGATGGCATTCATGACCTGGCTGGTGCCAGGAAAGACCGGGCCATTATTGCTCTTGTTGCTGAGTATGGTATTGGCCAGCGAAGTGGCAAATACCGTGGCATGCGGGGTGCCGCGCGTGTCGACTGACAAACCGCGATTGGGCTGGAAAGTATTCACGAAATCACGCTGATCACCGCGCAATGCATCGTTTTCGCTATGCGTGGCAGTGATGAGGACATTGTAATTGTCCTGTTCCAGATCACCAAAACCACCCACCACGGAAACCCGCTTGATATTGCCGCCACCCTGCTGGGTAATGTCGGTAAAAGCCTGGGCTTCGACACCATTGTAATTCTTGCGCAAGATGAAGTTGATGACGCCACCAATTGCATCTGTACCATAGATGGCAGATGCGCCATCTTTCAAGACTTCTATCCTTTCCACAGCTGCCATGGGGATAGAATTCAAGTCAACTGCCGAGCCCTTCATGCCATGGGTGGCGACGCGGCGGCCATTCAGCAGCACCAGTGTATTGTCGGCACCCTGACCGCGCAGGTTGGCTGAGGATGCGCCATTATTGCCACGCTGCGCACCTGAGGTGACATCGGCATTGCTGGCCAGATTGTCAGAGCCATTACCATTGATATTCAGGTTGGCAATGAATTGCTCAGCCGTGACGATGCCAGAGGCTTCCAATTGCTTGCGGGTAATGACCTCGATGGGCAAGGCGCCCTCGCTGGCGATGCGCTTGATGCTGCTGCCGGTAATTTCTACCCTTTGCGGTGCCGGAGCGGGTTTGTCCTGCGCCAGTACCCATCCGCTACTGCCGGCAGAAATGCCTATCAGGGCGATGCACCTGGCTATGGTCTTTAACTTCACTGGTCTCTCCTTGTGTCGTACAACATTGATGTAGGCGGTTTTTCGTGTTCAATCGCATTCAATCCCGTCGCTGATCAGAATTGATATAAATTTTATGTGTGTTCCAGACTAGGGTTACACGCCGAAGAGTGACAAATGAAAATATCATGGCGGGCGATAACCAAAAGATATGGGGTTTGCCAGGACTGTCCTGATAGCCAGTGAGGACGCGGATTGCAGAGGCAAAGCTGGCGATAGCGCATGGAAAATACATATGGATGGGCCGCTCCATACGTATCTAAAAACCACACTTGTTATCCTTTATTTGCCTCTGCTTGTCCGGTGTGCCGACTGGTATTATCAGGGTAAGCTGTAATTTGCCCGCGCGCTTTCCTGGCCAGTGCGGCTGATGGCGGATACAGTAAGCTGGCGGATAGCCCCGTATTGGGCATCATCAGCCAAGTCTATGCTCATGTTCTGTGCAGGTACGACGGAAAATAGCCATTGCTGGTCGGTACGCTTCCAGATCGCCAGCAGTCGGGTGTTGACCGTGCCTGCCAATTGGACACGCACTGATTTCTTGTCTGCCGCAGCTTCCAGTACAGGGCTGGCTGGCAGGCTGATGTCCAGCCAGGGGCTGGCCGGGATCACCGCTTGTGAGGTGTATTTTTCAGTCGCCAGACGCTGACGTATGCCTTTGCGGTTCTGGTTCAGCGCGGCCATGCTGAAATGCAGATGACCATTTCCGCCTCTTTCACGCATGGCATCTACCTGATTCAGGATTTCATCGGCAGGCCAGGACTTATCACTATTGTCTATGCGGCTGGTATACAGGCCGGGCCAGATATGCTTTCCTGTGGTGTTTTGCGCCAGCCAGTAATCATGCAAGACCTTGAAGGCTTGTGGCCCCTGATTGATGGGCCAGTACAATTGCGGGGCCAGATAATCCATCCAGCCCTTGCTCAGCCACAGTTCCACATCCGCATATAGCTTGTCATACTGACTGAAACCGGCAATACCGGGTGGTAATCTGTCTGGCCTGCCTATTCCAAAGGGGCTGATGCCAAATTTCATCCATGGCTTTTCCAGATGCACACGCTGGTTGATGGCTTCCACCAGGCGGTTCACATTGTCCCTGCGCCAGTCGAAGCGGGCCAGTTTGCCACCGGATTGCAAATAGGCTATCCAGGCTGGATCATCAGGGAAATCCAATTCGTTGCCATTGCCAGCCTTGATGGGGTAGGGATAAAAATAATCATCCATGTGTATGCCATCGACATCATAGCGGCGCGCCACATCGCCGATGACATTCAGAGTCTGCTGCATGGCGATGGGTTCACCTGGATCCATCCATTGCAGGTCGCCATAAGTCTTGACCACTTGTGGTGCCAGCTTGCTGATATGGTTTGCAGCCACGGTAGTTTTGGATTGCGCAGTGCGGGCACGGAAAGGATTGAACCAGGCATGCAACTCCAGGCCACGCGCATGCGCCTGATCTATCCAGAATTGTAGCGGATCATAATAAGGTGAAGGCGGACGGCCTTGCTCTCCTGTCAGGAATTCTGACCAGGGTTCGATCGCAGAAGGGTAAATCGCATCAGCAGCAGGGCGTACTTGCAAGACGATGGCATTCAGTTTTAGCTGCACTGCATTGTCGAGGATGGCGATGATTTCATTCTTTTGCTTTTCCGTACTCAAATCACGCCGCGAGGGCCAGTCTATATTGGCTACGGTGGAAACCCACGCGGCCCGGAACTCACGCGGCAAGGGTGGTGCTTCGCGTACCTGCGGTGGATAATTGGCGGGTGCATTTTGCGGGGCGATAGTCAGATTGGTTTTGCCTGGTTTGCTGGTAGCGCTGGACTTCTCTGGCGGCGTAGTACAGGCTAGCAGCATGGCACAAGTGGCGGCGGCCAGCGCAGGCAACTTATACTGCTGCAGATAAGTTTTCCAAGTAAAAACGAGTCGCGACGATGATAGAAACGATGACATGCGTAAGCTAAAACTGTTAAAAAGCGAAAGACCTGAGATGCTACTGCATTACACTTTGACTAACCAGCGTTTCTTCCACTTTTGCCAGGTAATCAGTAACAACGAGGCGTCAGACTCTGTGTTGGGGGGGGGCTGCCTAAATGTTGGGGTAGCATGAAATTAATGGCATGAGTAAAAAAAAGGGCGCTTGCGCGCCCTTGAAAATCTCTATCGTCTTGGGGGAGTCCTGAGAGTAATCCATCAAATGTTGAAGGATTACTTATATGATAGGCAGTAATACCAGTTTACTGCGATTGACTTTTTATTCATCAGATATAAGTCTGGGTTATTCTCTCTGATCTAAAGATTTGTCTTCTTTCTGCAAATCAATATTTCCAAAAAAAATTGCTAGGTAGGTCTTATCTCTGAAGACAGAAAATCCAAATGAGGGACTAAGTTGCATATAATCCACGGCGCCTTCATACAAGATTTGCATTCAGCTATTTGCAACTGTATTTGCAACTGTATTTGCGCCAAAGTTTCCTAAGAGTATTTTTAAAAAAGCGGATTGATGAATACCACTGATACAAACAAGCAGCGTGACCAGAAGCGCCAGGCAGCTTTGATGCTTCTGGAAAAGACAGGTATTATGCGCAGCAACTATGCTCCACCCTACTTACGCTTGATATGGCGTATGGGTTTTGATGTGGCGCCACCACATTTTGCCCAGTTTTGGCAAAACGCCTTGTTCTCTGGCAGCTTTTACACGGTAGGCTGGGGCTTGCTGATGTATTTCTTTGTCTGGTCAAAAGTGAGCATCGCCCCAATTCTTATGCTGAATTCATCCATCATTGCCGGCTTCTTGTTTGGGCTGACGCTGGCTTGCTACTATGCCTATGGAAAACGCAAGCACGGGCTGCCGTCGTGGCAAGACTTTAAGCCGGATACCTTAAGTTAATTAGGCAACTGGCATGAAATTTTTATTGAGTTTGTTGCTGTATGGTTTGATTTTGACGACCTGCAAGACTGCTGATGCAGCATCTTCACGCTCCGCTACACCAGCGCAACAGGCTGCGATAAAGGCTGAACTGGCCAGGTTGATCACGCAGTTTGGTGATGGCATTGCTGAGACTTTTAGCGGCAATCCCTCCGTCATCAAGTACGGGCAATTATTTGAAGACAATAAAAATGATGCCGTAGTCTTGTTCAATCTGGAAGGTTTCGGTGGTAGCAATCACCATGCCGAATTTATTGCCTTCTTTGAGGAACAGAAGCCAGTTGAAATTGCCGGGAAACACAGCCGGCGTTATCGCCTGGTAGCAGCAAGCAAACTCGGCGAACGTGGCTGGCGCACTTTTGACTTCGCCAGTGCGAGCATCAAACAGCATGCAGTTACGCTAAAAGGTGTGGAAATGGGGGCGGGAGATGCCTTGTGTTGCCCTTCAATAGAGATTATCCGTACATTTCGGATTGATGAGTTTGATCACATTCTTGAAACAAAGGGCGGAGTTAATAAACGTCGTACTGGCAAGCGATGAATGTTGAGCACTGTTGTTAAAATGAAAATACTGGCTGTCATGTTTGAATTAACAACATAGTGCTTGTGGTCGGAATTGGATTGCAGGATACTTCTACTACGCACCTCAGTCGCAATTTTCTTTTGCGCATATCTTCAGAAAAGAATTCGATACAAAAAAGTAAGTCGATAGGCATTATCGATACGATCAGCGGAGGCTGGCAAGGCTCTGCACATAGAAGAACTTGGTATAGCACGCCTCAGGAACTGGGAAATCTTAGTATGAGACCGTTGAAGAACAAGCAAGCCCAATCTCGTTTTAGCCTTAGCCTGGCCTTTGCCCTGGCAATTGGGTTCACCCAGCCATTGGCGGCTCAGGATACTGAAAGTGTCATCGGGCGCTTTGACATCAGTCGTTATGAGGTCAAGGGAAATGATTTACTGACAGCTGCAGCCCTTGAAAGCCTGTTGTCTCCTTATACAGGAAAGAGCCGCAGTTTTGCCGATGTGCAAAAAGCACTTGAATCTCTGGAAAAAGCCTATCACCATAAAGGCTATAGTCTGGTGCAGGTCGTCTTGCCTGAGCAGGAATTGAATCAGGGGATCGTTAAATTCGTCGTCGTGCAAGCCCGTATTGCCAGTGTCAGCGTCAAGGGTAATCGCCATTTTGACAGTGACAATGTCAGGCGCAGCCTGCCACAATTACGCGAGGGCGATACACCGAATATCAAAAAGCTGTCCGAGAGCCTGAAGACAGCCAACGAAAACCCCGCCAAGAAAACCAATTTGCAGTTTGAGACCACGACCAAAGAGGGGGAAGTCAATGCCATACTAAATGTCAATGACAACAAGCCCTGGACCGTTGGCGCCAATCTCGACAATGCTGGAGACAGCAATACCGGAAAATCTCATCTGGGTTTGTTGTTCCAGCATGCCAATATCAGTGGACGTGATGATGTCCTTAGCCTGCAATATACGACCACGTTGCAGAAGCCTAGTAAGTACGCGGTGTTTGGTGTTGGCTATCATTTGCCCTTGTATCAGTTTGGCGATAGCGTGGATTTGTATGCCAGCTATTCAAATGTCGATTCTGGTTCAATTGCAGCAGGCATCTTTGACCTGAATGTAAGTGGCCGCGGCTCTGTCATTGGTGGCCGCTACAATTACAATCTGGGACGCACAGAGGATTTTGATTCACGCCTGATCCTGGGCTGGGATTACAAGGCTTTCAAGAATAATGTCGCCCTGCAAGGCATACAACTGGGCAATGATGTCACGGTGCATCCGTTGAGCCTCAGTTATGCCGCTACCATGAGTTCCGCCTCAGGTGAAGCAAATGCCTATCTGACGGCTGTGCATAATTTGCCCGGTGGTGAAAAGGGCAAGACCGAGGACTTTCTGAAAGTGCGCAGTGGTGCTACTGCGGGATATAGCATACTGCGCTATGGCCTTGGTTATAGCCGTGTTTTACCTGCGGCATGGCAATTGAAACTCATGCTCAGCGGTCAGTACACCAGAGATAGCCTGGTTCCCGGTGAGCAATTTGGTGCAGGCGGTGCCAGTAGCGTGCGCGGCTTTACCGAAAGGGCACTGGCAAATGATTACGGTGCACTGGTTAGCGCAGAGATCTATACCCCCAACTTATGCACAGGCTTCACCGCCAGTTTTACCCAATGTCAGTTACTGGGTTTTTATGACGCTGCCCATGTGTCACGCAACAAGGCATTGCCGGGCGAGCAAAGCTCTGGCTCGATTGCCAGTGTCGGTATCGGTATCAGGCTGGCTATTTCACGCATGATGTCCTTGCAGATGGATTATGGCAAGACACTACGTGCCCCGGATGAATTGAGCAAGGATGACAAGCGCTTGCATGTCAGACTGGGCGTCAACTATTAATGATGGATGAGGAAGAGCATGAGAAAAGAAATTGTTATGTTCACTCAATCTGAATCTGCATTGAGCTCGAACCTGAAGCTGGGCTTGTCAAGTAAGTTGCTACCCAAGCTTGTGCCAGTGTTGCTGGCAGCCTGCTTTGGGTCAGGACTTGTTTCCAGTGTGGCTCACGCCAATCCTGTCGGGCCGCAGATCGTCAATGGCAAGGTCATCTTCAATCAGGATGGCAAGATCTTCACAATCACCAATACGCCGGGTGCAATCATTAACTGGCAGGATTTTTTCATCAATGCCGGTGAAACCACCCGCTTTATACAAGAGAGTGCCAGCAGCACGGTATTGAACCGCGTCATAGGTCAAAACCCTAGCCAGATTCTGGGAACTTTGCAGTCAAATGGACGGGTGTTTTTGATCAACCCGAACGGCGTACTGTTTGGCAAGGGCGCACAAGTCGATGTCAATGGCTTGACAGTCTCCAGCCTGGGCATGACGGACGCTGATTTCAAGGCTGGCAAATTCAATTTTAATGCTGGCACGCAGGCTGGCAAGGTCAGCAATCAAGGGGCGATCACAACACCAACAGGCGGCCATGTCTATCTGATTGCGCCTGATGTAGAAAACAGCGGCATCATTACATCACCTCAGGGTGAAATTTTGCTGGCGGCAGGGCGCTCAGTCAAGCTGGTGGATTCAGCCAATCCTGACGTGCACGTCGTCGTCAGCGCGGACAATAATCAGGCACTGAATCTTGGTCAAGTCGTTGCCCAGGGCGGAAAGGTCGGTATCTATGGCGGTTTGATCACCCAGCGTGGCCTGGTCAGTGCCAATAGTGCAGTGGTAGGTGAAAACGGCAAAATCTATTTTAAGGCCAGTCAGGATACGATACTTGATACTGGCAGCACTACCTCGGCCACTGGCAAAGGCAAGGGCGGTGATATACAAATACTGGGACAGCGTGTGGCGCTGGCTGGCAATGCCCAGGTTGATGCCAGTGGTGACGCAGGTGGTGGCCAGGTATTGCTTGGCGGTGATTACCACGGCGATAATCCCGCCATAATGAATGCCAAACGCGCCTTCGTTGGCAGCGATACCAAAATTAGTGCTGATGCGCTGAAGACTGGTGATGGCGGCAAGGTGATCGTCTGGTCAGATGAAGTTACCCGAGTGAATGGCAGCATTTCTGCCCGCGGCGGCGCGCAAAGCGGGAATGGCGGTTTTGTAGAAACTTCGGGTAAGCAAAACCTGGACTTTCATGCCAAAGTTGATGTAAGTTCGCCAAAAGGCAAGAACGGTATCTTATTGCTTGATCCAGCTTCCATCACCATTGCAGGTGGGAATGGTGACGGCGGTTCTGACGGTACTGCTACATTTCAAGGTTCTGCGATAGGCACGATCAATTTCGCCGATGGTAGCCCAACAACGGTCTATCAGTCGGAACTGCAAGGGCTGACACCAGGCACAAATATCGTGCTGGAGGCGACAAATTATATTAATACCAGCGGTACTTTCTTCGGTAGCCTGATATCTTTGCCGAGCAATTCCAGCCTGACCTTGCGAACCCGCAACGCATCTACTGATATCAGTGGCACACGGGGCATTAATCTGACAGGGTCAGATCCCAATCTTGAAATCAAGACTTTTGGTACTGGCAGCATCACATTGCAAACCGGTACTGGTACATCGCCGCAAACTGCCAATATCGTCGTCGCCAAATTGACGACCGATGGCGGGCAAATTAACCTGAGCGGCAGCGGTAGCACAACTTTTAAGACCTTGCGGACTACGCCTGGCACAGTAGGTGCAGGTGGCAATGTCATCATCAATAGCAGCGGCCTGGTGAATATAGGTTCTGGCGGCATAGATGCACTCGGTAATTCTTCTACAGATGGAAATGTCACCATCACTTCCGCTGCCAATATCGCCCAGCAAAATGGTACGGTAATCTATGCCAATGATTTAAAACTATCGGCTGCCAGCGGCCTGCATGGGACGACTTCCTCTGACAGTATGAGTGTGCAAGCCAGCAAACTGAATGCCATCAATACCGCAAGTGGCGATATACGCATCGCCAGTTCAGGTACAAACCTGGTCATTGGCGATATCGGCGCAACTGGTTATGGGGTCAAGCAACAAGCCTCAGGTGCGGCGATTCATCTAAGCTCGCCGACCACGCATAGCATATCAATGAACGCGCCACTCATTGCCACTAATGGCCTGATATCGGTTAGCGGCCTAGGTGGCATCAGCTTGCTCTCAGGTAGCAATATCAATAGCGGTGGCGGCAACATCAGTTTGCTGGCCAGTGACTTGAATATCATGACCAGTACCGCGTCTGGCACACAGATCAATAGCAGCGGTGGCACGATCTCGCTCAAATCCGACAAAATGAACTTGCTCGGCAATATCAATGCCGGTAGCAATTCGGTGAGCCTGGACAGGAATGCTGTCGCCACCATACACCTTGCTACTGGCACCACCGATGTCATTGGAAACACACTGGAATTGTCAACCGATGAATTGAACCGGATAACAGCTGCACGTTTAAAAATAGGTAATACCTCTGGTGCCAGCATAGATATCAAAGGCCCCATGAATTCAGGTGCTGGCGGTGCACTGCAAAATGTCAATACATCCCTGACTTTACATTCCGGCAACACGATTTCCCAGCAAACTGGTGCCATTATTGACGGTGCCAGTTCCTTGCAGGTGCGTGGTTATGGAGTCAGTCTGCCAGAAGCAAATACCATAGGCGTGATATCCGGTTCAGGAGACCTGGGTGGTTTTACTTATCGCTCCATCAATCACCTCAATATCACCACAGTCGATGGCTATAGCGGTATAAATGTGAATGCAGCAGCCAAACTGACGACGGATTCCACTTCTGGCATCAGTCAGGCAGCAGGTAATGCAATTACCGCCACCTCCCTTGGCTTGCAAAGCAAGGGACCAGTGAATCTGATGAATACCTCAAATAATTTTGCAACACTGGGGGCAGACCTGAATGTCAGTGGCTTGGGCGTTGGTGGCATCGACTTGTTTAACTCTGGCAATCTGAGCATAGGCACTGCATCCAGCATTGTTGGCGTCACCACCAATAACAAGCCCATACAGTTAAGCACAGGGAGTGGTTCGTCGATCACAGTTTCCGATAATGTCAATGCCGGTACGGGCAAGGTGGGTTTAGTAGCTGATTTGCTGACACTGGGTGGCCCTGGTGGTGTGACTGCGGGTGATTTTGGCATTCGCCCTTACACAGCGGGGCGCGCCATTACGGTTGGCTCTGGCACATGCACCGTGGCCCCATGCCTGAGTGTGACCAATCTGTTCAAGGTCTCGGCTGCCAGTATCGCGATAGGCAGTGGCGATGCTGGCAATGCCTCCGGCCCTATTTCTGTGGTTGGCATTACCGATACCAATACCAGCGCCATTACGGATATCAAAAATCTGACGACGACACGCGTAGGCTTGTTGAGCGGTGGTGATATTTCGCAGACCAACTCGATTACCGTGCAGGATCTGGGTCTGGTTGCCGGCAATAGCATTGCACTGAATAGTTCAAATACGATCACCAACCTGGCGGCAAAAAGCAATGCCAGCCTGAGCCTGGTGAATACCCAGGGCATCAATGTCACAACCTTAAGTGGGGGGAGTGGTTCCAGTGCATACAGCCTTGGTGGCATCAATACGTTTGGCAATTTATATCTGACCGCCAACTCCGGCAATATCGCACTGGGTGCAAACGTCAATACCGGCACGGCTACTGCCACACTGGCCGCAGCCAACGGTGCAATTACCCAGGCTGCTGGCTATCTACTCAGTGGCGGAGCGCTTGATGCAACTGCCAATGGCGGTATAGGACACAGCACAGGGTTGAAAACCAGCGTACCTATCCTGCTGGCAAATAATACGGGTGCAAATACCGATATCAACATCAAAAATACCGGTGCCCTGAATATCCGCAATGTACAGCAAAGCACGGCTGGCAGTACTGGCAGTGTCTTCATCGACAATATAGGCGCGATCACCCTGGATAGTGCAGATGCAGTGCGCACCAAGGCGGGTAATATCAGCCTGGTAGCACACAGTCCCTTGACAGTGAATGGCACGGTCGCCAGTTCAAATGGTGGCAACATTACTCTGGAAGCCGGGTCCAGTGGCAGCACTGCTGACAAGTTGACCGTAGGTAGTACCGGCTCCGTCACTACCATTGGCAATATCTTGCTCAAGGCGGGTGATGCCATCTTGATTTCAGGGACGGTCACGGGCGGTACGGTTACAAAGCAAGCCTTCCAGAATGCGCCTTTGCCTACGCTGGAACAATGTATTGCCAGCCCGACTACACCCGGTTGCAGCTCGGTCTTGCCTACTCTCAGCGACTGTATCAGCAACCCCAGTCTGGCCGGTTGCAGCGCAGTCTTGCCCAGTGTAGCCGCCTGTCAGGCCAACCCCACACTGGCTGGTTGCAGTGTCGTGCTGCCTAGCCTGAGCTCCTGCATCGCCAACCCTTCGTTGTTTGGTTGCTCGAATGTTTTACCTAGTCTCAGTAGTTGCCTGGCTAATCCGAACATTGCCGGTTGCAGCGCGGTCCTGCCCAGCTTGTCTGCTTGCCTGGCGAATCCTTCCATCAGTGGTTGCAGTTCGATTTTACCTAGCCTGAATTCTTGCATCAGTAACCCGAGCCAGACTGGCTGTAGTGCTGTTCTGCCATCTTTGGCAACCTGCACTTCCAGCCCAAACACGCCGGGTTGTAGCGTAGTCTTGCCAGCTTTGGCGGCTTGCCTGGTGTCGCCAAATATTGCTGGTTGCTCAGCCGTCCTACCATCAGTCGCAGCCTGTACGGCCAGCCCCAGCTTGCCAGGATGTAGCTCTGTGCTGCCAACTTTGAGCGCCTGTATCAGTAATAGCAGTCTGGCAGGTTGCAGCGCCGTCCTGCCTACTTTGGCGGCTTGCCTGGTCAGCCCCAGTGTGCCGGGTTGTAGTGCTGTGTTACCTAGCTTGAGTGCTTGCGTCAGCAATAGCAGCTTGCCAGGTTGCAGTGCAGTCTTGCCCACGCTGGCTACCTGTACAGCCAGCCCCAGTGTGCCAGGTTGCAGTGCAGTGCTACCTAGCCTGAGTGCCTGTATCAGTAACAACAGCTTGCCTGGCTGCGCTGCTGTTTTACCTACCCTGGCTGCGTGTACTGCCAGCCCCAGCTTGCCCGGTTGCAGCGCCGTCTTGCCTAGTTTGACTGCCTGTATCGCAACACCGACGCTGTCTGGTTGTAATAATGTCTTGCCGACCTTGACGGCTTGTTTGGCTAATCCCTCGCAAGTTGGTTGCAGTGTAGTCTTGCCTACTCTCGCTGCCTGTACAGCCAATCCGGCATTGTCTGGCTGCTCGTCCGTCTTGCCTACGCTGGCTGCCTGCACTATCAGTCCAAGCCTGGCAGGTTGCTCAGCAGTGTTGCCAGCATTGAGCGCCTGTGTCGCCAATCCTGCCTTGTCTGGTTGCTCGGCTGTTCTGCCTACACTGGCAGCTTGCAGTGCCAACCCTGCTTTGCCTGGTTGTAGCGCCGTTCTGCCTACGCTGACAGCTTGTATAGCAGCGCCTACGCTGGCGGGTTGTTCCAGTGTCTTGCCTGGTCTGGCTAGCTGTACAGCTAATCCGGCATTGCCAGGATGCAGTGCGGTGTTGCCTAGTTTGGCAAGTTGCGTCGCCAACCCTGGTCTGGCAGGTTGTAATGTCGTATTACCTGGCCTGGCTACTTGTACTGCTGCGCCAACTACAGCAGGCTGCTCTGCGGTTTTGCCTAGCCTGGCTGCCTGTACCGCCAATCCCGCCCTGGCTGGTTGCAGCGCGGTTTTACCTAGCCTCGCGACTTGCACGGCCAATCCGTCCATTACTGGTTGCAGCGCAGTGTTGCCTAGTTTGGCCAGTTGCGTCGCCAATCCTGGTCTGCCAGGTTGTAACCTGATCTTGCCTACCCTGGCAACGTGCATCGCCACGCCGTTTGCATCTGGATGCAGCGTGGTCTTGCCTAGTCTGGCGACTTGCGTTGCCAATCCATCCACTACCGGTTGCAGTGCAGTCTTGCCAGCCCTGGCGAGTTGTGCGGCCAATCCGGCTTTGAATGGTTGCTCTGTTGTCTTGCCTAGTCAGGCACAGTGTGCGGCCAATCCTGGCTTGCTGGGTTGCACGCTGGTCTTGCCTATAGGCGATCTCAGGACAGGCAATATCCTCAACAACACGATTAATTTTGCCTTGAACAGTTTCATCAGTTCCACTTTGGCGATGTCGAATGCGATTTCCAATTCTTCCAATTTCTTTGACAGTGGTAGTAGTGATTCTGGCCGTGAAACCAGATTCGAGCAAAGAAGCAGTTTTGCCGGTACCAGGGACAACGGAGTATTAAAAAATGCTACAGATAAAAAACTCTACTGCAATTAAGTTTTTCTTTCTTGCAGCACTGTGCCTGAGCTGCGCGCTGAGTTTTGCCGCGCAGGTCGCTGGTACGGTGACGCATTTGAGCGGGCCCCTGATCGCCAAGAAAGCCGACGGCGCGGTCAAGGTCTTGTCCCTGCAATCTGCCATTGAGCAGGGCGATACACTAATTGCCGAAAAAGATACTTATGCGCGCATCAAGTTTGCCGACAATAGTGAAATCGTCTTGCGCCCGAATACCCAGATCAAGATAGATCAGTTTTCCTTTGAAGAAGACAAACCCAATAATGATGGTTTTACCATGACTCTGGTCAAAGGTGGCTTGCGTGCAGTTACAGGTTTATTGGGCAAACGAAATAAGGAAAGATTTGGCCTGAACACACCTACCGCATCGATAGGTATACGCGGCACTACTTTCATTGTTGAATACGTTGCGCCTGATAGCAGCGTCGCTGCCTACAACATGGCGACAACCGCAGCATTGCAGACAACAGGATCAGATGGCAGGACTAGCCGCAGTGATGCTGATGCACCTGTGACCGCCATCTTGCCCTTACAACTTGCTGCCAATGAAGTGCCCGGTTCAGGTTCAGGGCGTGTACCTGGGCTGTATGTGCAAGTTCTGGATGGCACTATCTTCTTGCGTAACAGTACTGGTAGTCTGGATGTCACGACAGGGCAATTTGGTTTTGCAGTCAGCTTCAATAAGCCACCTGTTATTTTGCCAAACAACCCTGGCATGCAATTCACGCCACCAGGTAGTTTCCCGGTCAATCTGACCCAGGATAATGCCAGTAATGAAAGCAAATCAGGCAGCCTGATTTGTGAAGTAAGGTGAGGTGATGTAACTGAAATGGCAACATGGATTTGCCAGGCTGGCAAATCCAGTGTTGATCTTGCTTCAGAATATTGGCAAATTGGCACCTGCATGCTGACGCAAGTTTTGGCGCGCAATTTCAAAATCAGGGAAAACCGATTGCACCGTCGCCCAAAAACGCGGGCTGTGGTTCATTTCACGTAAATGCGCAAGTTCATGCGCAATTACATAATCAATAATCATGGGCGAGAAGTGGATCAGTCGCCAGTTCAGGCGTATCTTTCCTTGTGAGGTGCAGGAACCCCAGCGCGTTGCCGCTGCCGACAAAGCCATGCTTTGATAGCGGACATTGAGTTTCTCAGCAAATACCGGCAGGCGCTCATTGAAAACCCGTTTCGCTTCTTGCTGCAGCCACGCTTGTACCCGGTCTTTCAATTGCTGCTCACCAGCATCCGCTGGCAGGTTGATAATCAGCTCAGCCTGCTCGCTCTGGAAGTGCGTGCCAATGACAGACGCAGGAGCAATCCGCAAGGTAATTTCGCCACCCAGATAAGGTAATTTCGCCCCATCCTGCCAGGTCATGCTGGGTTCCAGTTTGCGCTGGGTGCGTTCACGCCGCTCAGTCAGTTTGCGCAATATCCAGGCTTGTTTCTCTTGTATCGCTGTTTCAATATCGGCAATCGTCACCCAGCGTGGTGCGGTAATACGCAAGCCATCTTCATTGATCAAAAAGCCTATGCTGCGTCGTTTCGAGCGTTGCAAATCATATTCAAGCAAATAATCCTGTATCAGGATGCGGCGTTTATTGCTGCTGTTGACAAAGGTAGTCGGTGGCGGTGCTACCGGGCGTAGCTCATGTCCTTGACCTGCATCTTTAAGCGGGTTTGGCGCTGGTGCTTTTACAGGCGCAGGACGCAATTTGTCCGGCACTAGAAAATCACTGAATAAATCCAGTTGCAAAGCCATTTGTATGGCCTTGCCAATCGAAGGAATGCGGGGCTTCATTTAAGCTTAATGGATCCTGATTCAATAGCAAAAGGGATTTGTGCTCAGCTGATAGAACGCATTCCGGGCATGGATGGGGGCGTTTTAATAGCTGTAATTGCGGTAGTTTGACCTATTTTTTGCAGTTCGTGTTTTCGCCTCCAAAATTTGTTTTTTTCGATATCACCATTTCCTTTATTCATCCTAGCTCACTTGAATTTTCTGCAACTAGCCCAATTTGACTGAGCAACTGATAACGTATATCGCCACCTTATCTCGCCACCTACCTCACAGGCTCTGATGAACAAGATAGCTTCGCTGCATAATCACTGGAGCAGGATAATTTGCAAGGTCCGTTTTTTCTTGAATATCCCTGATGTCGCGCCTAAACAAGCACTTGATTTTCCTTTTGCTCGTAGCGATATCGCCATGTTTTATCGCGTTACCAGAGATGAGGTTGTAAAGCTCATTGATGAACATACAGCCAGCGATATGCTGCTTGATGTCTATGCAGATCAAGTGACAGCAGGAAGCAGTATTTTCGCCCAGCAAATCATGCATAAACGGCTGCGCGAGGGTGTTCAGGATGAGCGAGGCAAGCAGCGCTTGCAGAGATTGATGGCTGATACTGCATTGCTTGATACATTGCGGCAGTGCTGCTTACCGTTGCGGGAAGTTGAAACAGAAGTCAGTGAACAGCTTTTCACAAACGCAATCCCGGTTCCTGCAGCCTGGTATAAATTCATGTGGCTGCTGCCTGTCAGCATTAGTCTGTTATTCATCGTTGCCATGACCACATTGGCCTCTGCCTGGATAGCAGTCCTGGCGATATGGCTGATCTTGCTGGGGGTACAGACACGTTTTCATGATGCGGTTACGCAATGGGCAAAGAAAGTGCAAGCACTGCAAGCCTTGCTCAGCAGCTTCGTGCTGCTCGCTGAGCATCATCCAATGGATGCTAATTCATCTCCTGAAGATCTCCTCATTGCGAAGAAAATGCTTGCCGAATTGAGCAGACATAAATTGGTGGTCCTGCCTGGTATGCGGGAATATGCTGACTGGTTCTTGCTGGATAATGTCAGGCATTTTTTCAAGACCTGCATTCTTGTCCGTAAAAATCAGGATTTTTTGCGCAGGGCATACTCGCACGTGGCAAATCTGGAGGCTGATCTGGCACTGGTCAGGCACTGTCAATCGCTTCCTCAATATTGCTGGTCCTCTCTAGCAGACAAGAAGCAACTGTGTTTGCAACAAGTCGTGCATCCCTTGTTGCCGCAGGCTACTGGCCTGGATATAACACTGGAAGGCAAGGGAGCTTTTATTTCAGGGCAAAATGGTATAGGCAAGAGTACTTTGTTGCGCACCCTTGGTTTGAATCTTATCGTCGCCCGCGCCTTTGGTTTTTGTTATGCAGCTACTGCCAGCGTCCCCGTGGGCGCGGTGTTTTCCAGCATGCAGAGTGAAGACTCTTTAATTGCAAATGAAAGCCTGTATCAGGCAGAACTCAGGCGAGCCAAAGAATTATTGGATATCGCAGAAAGCGATACGCAGGCTGTATTCGTCATTGATGAGATTTTTCGCGGCACGAATCATCAGGAATCCATCTCGGCTGCTGCCGCAGTTTTACAAAGCCTTGCCGCTTCAAACATGGTGGTCGTCTCATCACATAACCTGGTACTGGCCCCCATCTTGGCAGCATATCTGGCACCGTTATGCGTTACTGCAGAACTAGGTGATAAATCCAGATTGCAATTGACTGCGGGTGTTTTGGCTGACCCTAACGGCATACGCTTGCTGGGTTCATACGGTTTTGGTGATGACATAAAAAACAAAGCCAGTCGGGTTTTCGACTGGCTTAGTGACTATCTTAAGCATCCAGACAAGTGCGAACAAATACTGGAAAATCGCTCCATGTCTTAATTCCAGCTTACTTGGATTCAGACTGATAAACCTGCGGCGAAATCACACGCATTTCTGCTTCTATCCATTTTTCCACTTCCTGCATCAGTTCAACCGCATTCATGCCGTTGGGCGGTATCGGTTTGCCAACCGACACGGTGACTGTGCCTGGCAATTTGGTGAAAGAATTTTTGGGCCAGCATTCACCAGAATTGACGGCGATAGGTACTACAGGCGTATTGGTCTCCACCGCCAGGCGGGCTCCGCCGCCTTTGTACTGGCCTTTTTTGCCAACAGCGATACGGGTGCCTTCAGGGAACATGATGATCCATTGTCCATCAGCCAGGCGTTTGCGGCCTTGGGTCACGACGTGGGCGAACGCATCCTTGCCCTTGCTGCGGTCGATAGGGATCATGCGCAGCATGGAGATGGCCCAGCCAAAGAACGGGATATAGGTGATTTCTTTTTTGAAGACGAAAACCAGTGGGCGCGGTGTTGCCATCAGCAGGAAGATGGTTTCCCATGCGGACTGATGTTTGCACAGCAGTATGGCCGGGCCATCTGGAAAGTTTTCAAATCCCCTGGTCTGGTAACGTATGCCGCAAATGACTTTTGCTGCCCAGATGATCGTGACATTCCAGCGGGCAGTAATGTAATAGCGCTGGTTATACGGCAAGAAGGCAAACAGCATGCTGATGGGGGCCCAGACGATGGTGACTACCGCCATCACCAGCAAGAAAATCAGCGAACGAATAAAACGGGTAAAGCTAAGCATGTAGTCTCCATTGTAGCGATGCTGAATTCGTTCAGATCGCGATATTAAATTCGGATGGCGAGTTTTCCACCAGTTTGTCGACCATGGCGGCCAGGTCAGCGAAGACTTGCGTGCCTGGCGGCAAGCCACCTTTTTCCTGGGTCTTGCTACCTTTGCCTGTTAGCACCAGATGCGGTTTGCAACCCAGCACGAAGCCAGCTTGCAAGTCGCGCAGGGAATCCCCCACGCAATGCACACCCTTGAGATTGGTGTCATAGCGACTGGCGATCTCTTGCAGCATGCCTGGCTTGGGTTTGCGGCAATCGCAATTATCATCCGCCATATGCGGACAAAAGAAAATCGCATCAATAGTGGCACCGACCTGCTGGGCGCTGGTATGCATTTTTTGATGAATGGCATTCAGCGTCGCCATATCAAATAGCCTGCGACCTATGCCAGACTGATTGGTGGCAACCACTACCGTGTAGCCCGCCTGGTTAAGGCGGGCTATGGCTTGCAGTGAACCCGGTATCGGCTTCCATTCTTCGGGTGACTTAATAAAGTCGTCCGAGTCCTGATTGATGACGCCATCGCGGTCAAGGATGATGAGTTTCATCTGCAATCCTGGTTAGTGTTGCTCACATGTTCCATTGTGTTTCTGGTGTTTCAATGCCACCTCAGGCCGCCAGCTTGGAAATGTCGGCAACCTGGTTCATCATGCCATGCAGGCTTGCCAGCAAAGCCAGGCGGTTGTTACGCAGCGCCAGGTCTTCTGCATTCACCATGACATCATTGAAGAAGCTGTCCACCGCTGCACGCAGGGCTGCCAGGGTTTTCAAGGCGCTGGCGAAATCACCTTTGGCGAATGCGGCATCGACTTCCGGCTTGACATCGGCCATGGCCTTGGCCAATGCCTGCTCGGCAGCTTCCTGCAGCAAGGCTGGCTGGACTGCACCAGGCGTACTTTCGGCTTTTTTGAGGATATTGGTAATACGCTTGTTGGCAGCAGCCAGTGCTTCTGATTCTGGCAGGGCAGCAAAGGCTTGTACAGCTTGCAGACGTTCAACGATGTTATCCAGCGTGTCAGGTTGTTGAGCAACCACAGCTTCGACTTCATTTTGAGAAAAGCCCTTGTCGCGCAACTGGCCACGCAGACGGTCGAACACGAAGTTCAGCACATCGGCTGTTGGGTCTTTGAAATTGGGATTGCCAGCGAACAGTGCTACCGCATGTGCTAGCAGGGTATTCAGCGACAGCGGCAAGCGTTTTTCTACCAGCATGCGCAAGATACCCAGAGCATGGCGGCGCAGCGCAAACGGATCACGGTCACCGGTAGGCTGCAAGCCTATGCCCCAGATACCAACCAAGGTTTCCAGTTTGTCTGCCAGTGCGACGGCAGTGCCTGTCAGTGTCGCTGGCAGTGCATCGCCAGCGAAACGTGGTTGATAATGTTCAGACGCAGCAGCGGCAACATCCGGGTGCTCACCATCATGCTGTGCATAGTAAGTACCCATGATGCCTTGCAGCTCAGGGAATTCACCCACCATGTCGGTCAGCAAATCTGTCTTGGCCAGCAAGGCAGCGCGCTCAGTCAGGGTAACATCGCCATTCAGGCTGGCAGCAATCTGGCCTGCCAGGGTTTTAACGCGCTGAGTGCGTTCAGCCTGGCTTCCCAGTTTATTGTGATAGACCACGTTCGCCAACAAAGGCAGGCGAGATTCCAAGGTCTTTTTCTTGTCTTGTTCAAAGAAGAATTTGGCGTCTGACAAACGCGGGCGCACGACGCGCTCATTACCCTGGATGATGTATTGCGGGTCGCTAGTTTCAAGATTCGAGACGATCAAAAAGCGTGAACGCAATTTGCCTGTGGCATCCGTCAGGGCAAAATATTTCTGATTGGTCTGCATGGTCAGGATCAGGCATTCTTGCGGTACAGCCAAAAACTCTTGCTCGAAATTGCATTCATAGACCACTGGCCATTCCACCAGGGCGGTGACTTCATCAAGCAGGGATTCAGGCATCAGCACCTGGTCTGCACCTGCTTTGCCCAGCAAGGCGGCACGTATCTGTTCTTTACGTTCATTGAAGCTGGCGATGACTTTGCCTTCGGTTTTCAGGCTGGCGGCATAGTCTTCTGCCTTGGCAATGCTGACTTCACCAGCGGACAGGAAGCGGTGGCCCTTGGTAATGCGGTCGCTATTCAAACCCAACAGGGACAGTGGCACAATATCAGCGCCGTGCAGGGCGATGATTTTGTGCACAGGGCGCACAAAATGCACGGTCTCGCCGTCAGGACGCTGGTAACTCATGACTTTAGGGATAGGCAGTTTACCTATGGTTTCTTCCAGTGCAGTTTGCACTGCTGGCGCCAGGGCAGTACCCGCTGCTGTATAGCTGTAAAAGAAGCTTTCAGCCTTGCCATCGACAGCACGTTCCAGGTCACTGACCTGCAAGTTAGGGAAACCCAGTGCCGCCAGTTTCTTGCCCAGTGGGGCGGTAGCATTGCCAGCTGCATCCAGTGCGACGGATACCGGCAAGACTTTTTCGCGCATCAGTTTGTCCGGGGACGTTGCGCGTACACCAGTGACGCTGACAGCCAGGCGGCGTGGAGATGCATAGCTGGTCGCTACAGACTCAGCTTCCAGAAAATCGCGTGACTTCAAACCAGCGACGATGCCGGCGCTAAATGCTTCACCCAGTTTGGCCAGTGCCTTGGGTGGCAGCTCTTCGGTAAATAATTCTACTAACAGTGTTTGGCTCATATTTCTTATCCTACGTTCTGGCGCGTTGCCAGAATCTATTTAATGATGTTCTTGTGGGCTAGGCGTAAAGCTTATGCAGCAGTAACAGCAGCAGGGGCAGGCTTATGCTTGTCGTCCGCAGCGCACATAGGGAAACCCAGTGCCTCACGCGATGCATAGTAAGCCGCAGCCACTGCACGCGACAGATTGCGTATGCGGCCTATGTAGGCAGCACGCTCAGTCACCGAAATCGCACCACGTGCATCCAGCAAGTTGAAAGTATGCGCAGCCTTCAAGATCATTTCATAAGCAGGCAATGCCAGAGACTTTTCCGTCACTTCCAGCAGGCGCTTGGCTTCTGCTTCGTAGTTGGTGAACAGGGAGAACAGGAAATCGGTATTCGAATATTCAAAGCTGAAAGTCGATTGCTCAACTTCATTTTGATGGAATACGTCGCCATAAGACAGGCGCACGGTCTTGCCGTTTTCTTCACGCTCGGTCCAGACTAGGTCATAGATATTATCTACGCCTTGAAGATACATGGCCAGACGCTCCAGGCCATAGGTAATTTCACCCAGGATAGGCTTGCAATCAATACCACCTACTTGCTGGAAATAAGTGAATTGCGTGACTTCCATACCATTCAGCCAGACTTCCCAGCCCAGGCCCCAGGCACCTAGGGTAGGGTTTTCCCAGTCATCTTCAACAAAGCGTATGTCGTTTTGCTGCAAATCCAGGCCCAGGGCTTTCAGGGAACCCAGGTATAGGTCGAGGATATTTTCTGGTGCTGGCTTCAACACGACCTGATATTGGTAGTAGTGTTGCAGACGGTTAGGGTTTTCACCATAACGGCCATCCTTGGGGCGGCGTGATGGTTGTACATACGCCGCACGCCAAGGTTCAGGCCCGATGGCACGCAAGAAAGTGCCGGTATGCGAAGTACCCGCGCCCACTTCCATATCGTAGGGTTGCAACAGGGCGCAGCCTTGCTTGTCCCAGTAATCTTGTAATGTCAGGATAATTTGTTGAAATGTGAGCATCGTGCTATCTGCCTTTGTCACTTCTTGAAGAAGCGATGAATAAAGTTTGCCAAACCTTAGATTTTAACGGCTTTTGCGCTGGATAGGCGAATTTGCTTGATGTTGTTTTGTTAATTTTGAGGGCATAAATGAGGAAAATCTTAAGACCTTTAACCACAGAGACAATGACATACAGAGAAATTACAGAGAAAATCAGAAGGGAATCAATAGATTATTTATTGTTTTGCAAATATTTGTTTTGTATTGTGTAACGCAATTGCAGCATAAATAGGCAGCTTGCCTCCGGTGGTTTTTGTTGCAATTCGCTTGGCTACGCGGTATAAAAATCCACTTGCCAATAAAAACAGCGTGCTGAATGGGAGACCTCAACGACATGGCTATAGCTGACCAGCCCCTTACTTTGGATGCCGAGTCACATCGGCTGGAAGAGTGGTATCTCTTGTTGGGGGAGCTTTCCCATTGTTTGTGGTACACGACAGAATTGTCAGAGATGTTGCGGGGCTTCTGTCGCATATTGGTGCAGCGTGCTGCTTATCTTTTTGCTGAGCTGGAGCTGGACTTAGGGGATAAGTCGGAAGTTTATCGTTTTCGTGCCGATAGAGAGGCTGGAAAAGAGACAAAATACCTGGTTTTGCCCCTCCAGCGTTATGGTGATGTACTGGCGCAATTGCGGGTTGGTGCTGACTTTGATCTTAGTGAAAGTAGCGATGCATACAATATCCTTAGCCGTTTCGCCAATGAATTGGCTCAAGCTATCCATTCCCTAAGCAGCACCCACGAACACCATGATCTGCAAGACAATATGGAAATGCTGGCGCTCTCAGTGCAGCAAAGCCCGTTTGCGGTTGTCATTACCAATGCAGATGGTGAACTCGAATATGGCAATGACAGTTATTGTCGTATTTCTGGCTATGCGTTGAGCGAAGTGCTGGGCACGCACGTGTTCTGGAATTCTGGTGACCCTGCTGATGAAAAAGTCATGCGCAACATCAAGGCGCTCAAGGTCGGTGAGCATTGGCAAGGCGATGTACTCAGTCACCGCAAGGATGGTACTACTTATTGGGAGCGGCAGATTATCAGCCCCTTATGCAATATGAAAGGGCATATTACCCATCTGGTCGCGGTCAAACAAGATATTACCGATAGCAAATTCCAGTTGAAGGAAGTCGAGCAAGCCTTGCTCTTGCGTGAGCAAGCCCTGGTATCGAGCAGTAATGGCATCATGATTACCCGCAGTGATGACAGCGACCACTCCATCGTCTATGTGAATCCTGCTTTTGAGCGTATCACTGGCTATACAGCGCAGGAAGTCATAGGCAGGGAAGGGCGCTTCCTGGTCAGGGAGGACCTGGCGCAACCAGATTTGCAAGAGATACGCTCAGCTCTACGCGAGAAAAGATCAGGCTGCGCCTTGCTTCGCAATTACCGCAAGGACGGAACCCAGTTCTGGAATGAATTGCATATCTCTCCCGTCAAGGATGCGACGGGCGCCGCTACTACGCATTTTGTCAGTGTCATCAATGACGTTAGTGAGCGTGTCAATTACCAGAAAGAGCTGGAATACCAGGCCACCCATGATAGCCTGACTGGCCTGGCAAACCGTAATTTACTCAACGATCGTATCACTCAGGCCATCGCCTGGGCCAAGCGCCAGGATTTATCGGTGGGTTTGATGTTGCTTGATCTTGATCATTTCAAACTCATCAATGATGCCTCCGGCCACGGTGCCGGGGATGAAATGTTGAAGCAGGTAGCCAACCGGCTCAGCCATTGCGTGCGCGAAACTGATACGGTGGCCCGTCTGGGCGGTGATGAATTCGTCATCATTCTCACCGATTTGCCAGAGACTGGTGATGTTGATATCGTCGCTGAAAAAATCCTGGCGGCCCTGGCGCGCCCTTTCGAAATCAACGGGCATGATGTGTTTGTCACCGCCAGCATAGGTATTTCGCTTTACCCCAGAGATGGTGATCATGGCGAGATATTATTGCGTTATGCCGACATTGCCATGTACCGCGTCAAGGAACATGGTCGTAATAGCGTGCGCCAGTTTATTCCCGAGATGGGTGTCACCGCCATCAGTCGCCTGAATATGGAGGGCGCATTGCGTCGTGCCCTGGAACGGCATGAACTCACTCTGCACTACCAGCCCAAGATAGAACTTGCTACAGGTACTATAGTCGGCGCAGAAGCACTGGTACGCTGGCATCACCCACAGATAGGTTTGATACACCCCATAGAATTCATCCCGCTGGCAGAAGAAACTGGGCTCATCCTGCCTCTGGGCGAATGGGTGCTGGCAGAGGCATGCCGCCAGCAAGTCAGCTGGAAAAAATCCGGCATGGCTGATTTGAAGATTGCCATCAATATGTCACCGCGCCAGTTCCGGCAAGAGGACTTATCCGATCGAGTTGCTGCCATTTTTGCCGAAACCGGTGCCGACCCATCCCATGTCACGCTGGAGCTGACCGAGAGCATGGTCATGCAGGATGTCAACAGTACTTTGGTGGCGCTGCGCGCATTGAAAAAATTGGGGGTGTCGATATCCCTGGATGATTTTGGCACCGGTTATTCCAGTCTCTCGTATTTACGGCGTTTCCCCATCGATGAACTAAAAATAGATAAGTCCTTCATTAATGACATCCACGAAAATCCTGACGATGCGGCGATTGCCAGCGCCATCATTGCCATGGCCTTAAGCCTGAGTTTGAGTGTCGTGGCCGAAGGTGTAGAAAAGAAAGAGCAAGCCGAACTCTTGCGCAAAATGGGTTGCAGCCAGGTGCAGGGATATTATTTTGGCCGCCCCATGGATGCAGCAGGTTTTGCCGCTCGCTATCGTGAGCATATCAATGAGTAAACTCATGAATAAGCTGATCTGGCGCAATGGTAAAGTAAGCGAAATCCCGGAATTGCTGATGGCAGCAACGCTGGAAAAATCAGCCGCTGTCGGCGCGGCGACTGTGTATCATTTCAAGCATGATGGGCAGGAAAAACTGGCGATTTCCCTGCCCGATGGTCAAGCCTTGATCATAGAGCCTCTACCCAGCGGCAGGCCACGCAGGCGGCGTGTCGATCCTCCTAAAACTGCGCAACTTGATCAGCTTTCAGATGCTGCTGATAAAAGCTGAATTGTTTCACGGATGTTCACTATCGAGCAAAGCCATGGCATGATCGTTGTAGCGATTACCTGCTACTGCATCTGTTGGAACTGCGGCAGAGATTGCCTGCAAATCTGCTGCATCCAGTTCGACATCAAGCGCACCCAGTGCCTCTGTCAAACGGTCGCGACGACGTGCACCTACGAGAGGAATGATGTCTTCGCCTTGTGCCAGTACCCAGGCGATTGCCGCTTGCGCCACGCTGATGCCCTTGCTGTTGGCGATGCCGCGCAATGCTTCGACCAGAGCCAGGTTACGCTCCAGATTGCCATCCTGGAAACGTGGGCTGATGCTGCGAAAATCCCTGGTGCCAGCATGGCGTTCCGGGCTCCAGTGACCACTGAGCAAACCACGCGACAATACGCCGTAGGCCGTGATGCCTATGCCCAATTCGCGGCAGACTGGCAAAATCTCAGCTTCTATGCCGCGTGAAAACAGCGAGTACTCTATCTGCAAATCACTGATGGCGTGGACAGCCGCCGCACGGCGCAGGCTGGCAGCACCGGCTTCCGACATACCGATGTGGCGCACATAACCAGCTTTTACCATATCGGCGATGGCACCTATGGTGTCTTCCACCGGCACCTGCGGGTCTATGCGTGCCAGGCGATAGACATCTATGTGATCAGTACCCAGGCGTTTCAGGCTATACGCCAGGGCGTTCTTGACGGCTGCCGGCCTACCATCCATACCTATCCAGTTGCCTGCCGGGTCTCGCAATGCGCCAAACTTTACGCTGATCTTCACCTTTTCACGCGGCAGGCTTTGCAGTGCTTCTTGTATCAGTAATTCATTATGGCCCATGCCATAAAAATCACCCGTGTCGAGCACGTCTATCCCTGCATCCAGCGCCGCATGGATAGTGGCGATGCTTTCGCCGCGATCAGCCGGGCCATATAAATCCGACATGCCCATGCAACCCAGGCCCAGTGCTGAAACTGCCGGGCCTTGTTTGCCCAATTGGCGTGTTGTCATTTTGTTCTGTGTCATGCTGAAACTCCTTTGTCATTGCCTCAGCGGGTTTGCTGAAGATGTAGTCATTGTAGTTAGTCAGAATTTATAGATAAATACGTTAAAATTGCCATTACTGTGCAAAAAATCTAAACAATGTGTGAATGATGGACAAATTTCAGGCTATGCAGGTCTTTATCGCCGTGGTCGAGCAAAGCAGCTTCACCCGCGCTGCCGAGCAATTGCAAATGCCCAGGGCTAGCGTCACCCTGAGCATCAAGCAACTGGAAACCCATTTGGGCACGCGCCTCTTGCAAAGAACCACACGCCAGGTGAATACCACTGCGGATGGTGACGCTTATTACCAGCGGTGCGTGCGTCTGCTGGCTGACCTGGAAGAGACAGAATCCGCATTCAGCCATAGCCTGCTTAACCCGCGTGGCAAGCTCAGGATTAATTTGCAAGGTTCGCTGGGCAAGTATTTCGTCGTCCCGGCCCTGCCTGGGTTTAGTGCCAAGTATCCTTTGATAGAACTCGAGGTCGGCATGAGTGACCGACTGGTTGACCTGGTACGGGAAGGCGTTGATTGCGTCTTGCGTGGCGGTGAGTTACGCGACTCCAGCTTGATCGCCAAACGGGTAGCACTGATGACGCAAATTACCTGTGCTAGCTGCGGTTACCTACAAAAGCATGGCGTACCGGAGACGCTGGATGATTTGCCTGCACATCTGGCAGTGAATTATTTCTCGTCACAGACGGGCCGGAATATGGATTTTGAATTTGTCATCGACGGTAAAGTACAGACCACGGCCTTGAAAGGACAACTGGCAGTCAATGATGTTGATGCCTATGTCGCAAGCGCAGAAGCGGGTTATGGCCTGATACAACTGCCGCGCTTCCATGTGGCTGCCCAACTGGTAGCAGGCAGCATGCAGGAAGTCTTGCCAGGGATGCGGCCACCGCCCATGCCTGTATCCATACTGTATCCCCATCACCGGCAGTTATCGCCCAGAGTCAGGGTGTTTGTCGAATGGCTGACGGAATTGATGGAAGCGCATGCAGACAAATTCAGGGCTTGAACAATATTAAAAATGTATTATTTATCTGGCTGGCTTATAGTTTGTGGCTTATTTCCACTATTTTTGTCCTCGCACAAGCCATAGTAGCAAGTCAACACCTGACATATCCACCTTGTTTCCCTTATCATGCTGTCATGACAGAAGATCAGGAAGTTCTCCTCCCCCCTTATCCTGGTGTCCAGGAAAAAGACATACTACTGGTACAAACGCCAGCAGACGCAGAGCAAGCCTATGCAGAGATGCAGGCAGCCGATATTTTGGGTTTTGATACCGAATCCAAGCCGGTATTCTTCAAGGGCCAGCAATCCGATGGTCCGCATCTGATACAACTCGCTACCGACAGCAAGGCTTACCTCTTTCCCACAGTCAAGGTGCAAAATACCGACGCCGTGAAAGCCTTGCTGGAATCCAAAGAGATACTTAAGGTTGGCTTTGGGCTCAGCGATGACATGAAACGCCTGAAAATCAAACTTGGTATCTCGCCACAGCATGTGCTTGACCTCGCACGTGCCATGCGTGAGAGCAAGCAGCGTGACATGGGGGCGAAAGCAGCAGTGGCCAAATATTTTGGCATGCAATTGCAAAAATCCAAGAAAACCTCGACCTCCAACTGGGCTACCCCAGCTCTGAATGACAGACAAATCATGTATGCCGCCAATGATGCGCAAGTGGCATTGCTGGTCTATAGAAAGTGGTTGGCACTTAAGCAGTGATGCAGCAGGGATGAACTTAAAGCTGCCTCCGGGGTCAGATGGCTCACGATAGCTGCGCTGATAGGAAATGTATGCTGACCAGAAAGAAGGTGCTGTTGCTGCTTGCTGGCGCTTGTTTTAGTTTGTTTAACCAGGCAGCACAGGCAGATGGCCTGGCAGATTTAAAGGCTGCACTGGCGCGTTTGCCAGGTCAAACTCCTTTAAAGGCCATAGTCGAAGCAAAAACCTGGAGCCGTCAGGGAGAAGGTAAATAGCTTGAAGAGCAAAACGGCCAAGTTAGCATCATGCTTGATGATAGCTCGCGTGGCTTGCAGCTGCTTTACAACAAAGACTTATTGACGCGTCTGGAAACAGAAGAGCGTGCCAGGGAGAAAGATCCCAAAGCCAAAACACCCACCATTGCTGCCATTAAGGAAGTAAATTCATCAGAGCTGCGTCCCATGATTTCTGCAGTTGGTAATCTGTCGCGGGCACTCGAGAAAGCCATATTTAAAACCGAAAAAACCGATGCCATCTATAACGGCAAAGCGGCTCGCTTGCTGAGCTTTGAGATACCTGTTGAAAAGCTCTCGGAAAAAGAACGCAAATACGTCAAAAAATTCGATGGCAATCTGGAAATCTGGATCGCCGCTGATGGTACGCCTATGGGCAGCCGCTTGCATCAGGCTATTTCCGGGCGTGCTTTCGTGGTCATCAGCTTTGACACCAAATACGAAGAAGAGCTGGTATATGGCGTGAGCGGCGACCGACTGATCATTATAAAAAAAGAAAGCAAGAACAGTGGCTCAGGCGCGGGTGAGAAAGGTGAGATGCGCGTCATCAAATCTTTGCAAGTGCAATCCTGATATGTTTAAGCATTGCTGCAACGCAATAACGATAATGCATAATTGTTTTGTCGATTTATTTTGGTTTGACATTACAATGTAGTGATGTAAAGCTAGTCTCCAAGAAAGGTATTTCCAGTGTTTAGCACGCATTCTTCCTCTCCTTCTTCAGTTTCTGCCCCTAGTAAACACAAACTGCGCAACTTAACCGCTATTGCTTTGCTGGTATGTCTGGCTTATGGGGTCTATGTTCCTGTTACCAATGCCGCCTCGGTGCTGGCAGAAGGCTCTGCAGCAGTTGCAGTGAATACAAAGAAAGTCATCAGCCATGACGTCTATGCAAATTGGCGCAGCATACAGGGCAATGTTCTGAGCCGTGACGGCAACTGGGCCGCCTATGCTCTGGTAGGGCAAGAGTCTGATGGCGAAGTCGTCGTCAGGAATTTGAAGGATGGTCGCGAATTACGTGCGCCGCGTGGCACTACACCGGCATTCAGTGCGGATGGACGTTATCTGGCTTTTGCGATTGCACCAACCAGGGTAGAGCTGGACAAGGCCAAGAAAGAAAAAAAGAAGGGGGATGACTTGCCCAAATCTGGCCTGGGTATCATGAATCTGGCGACTGGGAAAATCGAAAACCTGGACCGGGTAAAACGTTTTGCCTGGCCAGAAGAAGGGGGCAATTTCCTTGCAGTCTTGCTCGATGCACCCAAGGAAGCAAAAAAAGAAGCAAAAAAAGACGCTGAAACTGCCGCGAAGGATGAAGACGATCAACAAGCAGCTACCGCCAATGCTTCAGCAAAGAAAAAAGATACCGGCACAGAGTTTTTATTGATGGATGTGGCAAATGCCAAGCGCGATAGCTTCAAAGACGTCGCTGATTTTACCTGGTCTAAAAATGGTGAGCTACTGGCTTTGAATGTCATCACCAAAGACACGCAAAAAGAGGGCGCGCGGGAAGGTGTCTACCTGATCAGTCCGCAAGACTTGACGCCACGTGCAGTCATGGCTGGGGCTGGCAGTTACAAGCATATGAATTTTGATGAGGCAGGACGACAACTGGCTTTCGTCAGCAATCGTGATGATCTTACAAAGAAGCGTGCTGAAGCAGAAAAATCTGGCAAGAAAAGCGCTGATGCTGACAAGACTGACAAAGCCGAAAAAGAAATTACTGCTTTCAACCTGTATTACTGGCGAGCTGGCGATAGTGAAGCCAAAGCCATCGTCACTGCCGACACTGCAGGTCTGCCTACGGGTTGGCTGCCAAGTGAACATGCCAGTCTGAGTTTCAGCAAGGATGGTCAGCGCCTGTTCTTTGGTACGGCAGAACTGGCCAAGGCTGATCCCAAAGATGCACCAGAACCCTTCAAGGTTGATCTTTGGCACTGGAAGGATCTTGAGCTGCAATCCATGCAAAAGGTCAGGGCCGAGAAAGAGAAACAGCGCAGTTACAAGGCTGTATTTCATATTGCTGAGCAACGCTTCGTCCAGCTTGCCAACAAGAATATCCCGAATGTGTTGATCAATGATAATCCGCGTTTTGCCATGGGGGGCAGTGATGTGCCTTACAAGATGTTGCAGTCATGGGATGCGCTGTATCACGATGCATATGCAGTAGATTTGCAAACTGGCCAGGCTCGTTTGCTGGCGCAAAAACTGCGCTATGTGCCCAGCCTGTCGCCAGGTGGAAAATACGTCATGGCCTTTGATGCCAACAGCAGTATCTGGTATTGCTGGTCAACCGTCGATGGCAGCAAAATCAACCTGACTGGCAAAATTAAGGCACGTTTTGAAGATACCAAGCGCGATACGCCAGAGGTCAAGGACGCCTATGGCTTCGCAGGCTGGACCGAAGATGATGCAAGCGTAGTCTTGTATGATCAGTTTGATTTGTGGGAAGTAAATCTGCAGAATCAAAGCAGCCGTAACCTGACTGCAGGCTATGGCCGCAAGCACAATCTGGAATTGCGTTATGTTCCTTTGGATATGGAGAAAAAACCTCCTGCTGACGAACCTTCCGCAGTGGCCGAAGCCAAGGCTTTGCCGAAGGGGGCCTGGATATTGGCAGCTACCAATGAAGGTAATCGCTCCACTGGTTATTACCAGCAAAATCCAAAATCTGGTGAACCCGTAAAATTGATACATGGCGATAAAATGTTTGCTGGGCTGATCAAGGCCAAGAAGGCAGATACGGTCTTGTTCACTCAACAAAGCTTCACGGAATTTCCGGACTTGTGGAGCAGTAACCTGGCTTTGCAAAGCCCGCAAAAAATCAGTAACGCCAATCCCCAGCAAGCCCAATTCAACTGGGGCAAGCAGGAAATGATTGAATACACCAGCCTGGATGGCAAGAAACTCAAAGCCTTGCTGGCCAAGCCTGAGAATTTTGATCCGGCAAAAAAATATCCGATGATGGTGTACATCTATGAAAACATGTCAGACAATCTGCACCGCTATGTCGCACCTGCACCTGCCCAGAACATCAATGTCACCCGTTACCTGAGTAATGGCTATATCGTATTGCGCCCGGACATCGTCTATAAAACCGGGCATCCGGGTAAGAGCGCGTACAACGCTGTTGTGCCAGCAGTACAAAAAGTACTGGCGCAAGGCTATGTTGATCCCAAGCGCGTGGGCATACAAGGCCATAGCTGGGGCGCTTACCAGATCAATTACCTGATCACGCAAACCAATATGTTCCGTGCTGTCGAAGCAGGCGCATCCATGGCAAACATGATCAGTGGTTATGGCGGTATACGCTGGGGCACAGGCATGAGTCGCGCCTTCCAGTATGAAAAGCAGCAAAGCCGTATAGGTGGCGCACCCTGGAACAAGACGGCAGAATACATAGAAAATTCACCGATATTCCATGTCGATAAAGTTCAGACGCCTTACCTGACTATCCATAATGATGATGACGATGCCGTGCCATGGTATCAGGCCATAGAATTTTTCACGGCCTTGCGCCAGTTGGGCAAGGAGGCTTACTGGTTCAATTTCAACGGTGAAAAACATGGCTTGAAAGAGCGTGACAATATGAAGTATTTCACGGTACACATGGCGGAGTTCTTTGATCATTACCTGCTGGGCAGCCCACGCCCAGAATGGATGGACAAGCCTGTTCCTTATCTTGAGCGGGGCAAGCGCGATGTGATGGGGCAATTCAAGCCTGTGGGGGCGAAGGCTGATTAAGGCAACAGAGTCCATTCGTGGCTCTTTGCTGGTTGACAGATTGGCCCGTGCTGGAATGTTTTAGCTTCATCTCCAAGCCATTTGCAAGCACCGCAGCGGGAGAGGTAAGGGTGAGGATGGGGTTCATTCGATAAACCGTATTCAAATTATCGTCGCTCCAGCGAAGGCTGGAGGCTACCGGGCTGGCGCTCCAGTGGCGTTCGTCGTGCACTTGAGTCGTTATTAAAGCGATTGCCCTTCGTGGATACAAGCCGGGTCTCGGCCCGGCAGCCGAAATTCTTTCTTTGCGTCGCCAAAGAAAGAGTTCAAAGAAAGGCGACCCAGGCGTCGTCGCCCCCTGAAGGGGGTTCCCGTTTGTGCAGTACAAAAAATGGGAAGGCCCGAAACTCGCTTCGCTCAGACAACGGTCCTTCTTAATCCATTTTCTGTAATGCACAAACGGCGTCGACACATGGGAACTGCGGAAAGTCAAAAGCAACGGCAACGGCAACAGCAACAGCAACAGCAACAGCAACAGTACCCATTCGGCAGCAATCCAGATGATCTGAGCAAATTAGTAACAATGGCCAAACAAACCAAACACTGGCCCTCATAAAACTTCAAAAATGTCGTAAACGTCCAATACATACACCATGTAAGCAGGTAGCATCCACTACATGCACAGGACTGACATTACCCCCAAAGCGCAAACGCATATCTGCCCAGCCAGTGGTCAGGCGGCTGAGCATGTGTTGATGTATCTCGTGCGCGATACCCGTGGATGTCATCTGGATGGGCTGGACCAACTGAATCGTTACCCTGCTACGCCATTCTGTTGCATCACCTGGATGCTGGAAGGTGAGGTGAGTCTGCTGCAACAGGGAAAAACCAAGCGTGAGCAGCGCTTGCCGCAGATCTTTGTGGCTGGTTGCCAGAGCCAGTATGGGGTGTCCATGAACCTCGGTGACCGACATAGTTTCATGGCGGTGTTTTACTCGGATGCCTTTCATGCCTTGTTTGAGCTGGACCTGACGACAGTGCAGGACAGATTTGTCGATGCAATGGGTGTACTGAATCCCTCAGGACTTGGATTGTTGCAAGCTGTTGCCCAGGCTGACTCGCATGCAGACAGATGCTTGCTGATTGAAAGCTATGTTGCACAAAACAGCAGCGACCTGTTTAACAGTCCCTGGTCACGTTTGCGCAAGATGGGCCAGAACCTGAGCCTGCGGCTGAGTTGCAGTTTGCTTGGTGTAGGTGCCCGTCAGGTACAAAGGCGGGTCAGGAAGGAAGCTGGCCTGCCTTTGCTGGGCTTATCAAGATTATGGCGCGCCAAGCGCAGTCATAGCCAGGTGCTGCTTGATCTGGAGCAGGGACACATACCGAATTGGACTGAGCACGCCAGCGCAATGGGTTATGCAGATCAATCTCATCTGATCCGCGACTGCAAGGAAGTATCCGGGCGCAGTCCTCAGCAATTGCTCAACGATGCAAAAAAAAATGAAAGCGACTGGATTTACCGTCTGTAAGCAAGATACCAGCAAGATCTGTCCCACGCTAACTTTGAGCATGCACGATGAATACTGATCAACGCCTTCATTCTCTTGATAATCTCAGGGCCATCATGATGTGGCTGGGTATAGTTGTGCATGTTTCGGTCAACTACATGGTCAATCCTGCACCTACCCCCTGGCGCGATAGCCAGACCAGTATGCTGGCGGATTTACTGATTGTCTTCATCCATGCTTTTCGCATGCCAGTGTTTTTCATCCTGGCTGGATTTTTTGTTGCCCTGCTGGCCAACAGACGGGGAGTAAATGCCATGCTGCGTCAGCGCTTGCGCAAACTGGTCTGGCCTTTCATGGTGTTCTGGCCTTTGCTGCTGGTTTGCATGAGTCTGCTGGTGGCAGTGTATGCACATCTGAATGCTTTTGGGACGATAGGCCTGGAATTTGAGCGGATTCCAAAAGTACCGGGCAGGCCACAGATATCGTTGCTGCACCTGTGGTTCATCTATTACCTGTTTATGTATTGCCTCGTGTATGCGCTGTTGTTACGCTGGTCCGCATTTATTCCATCGATACTACAGGATGGTTTTGCCAGCACTTGGAGAATACTGTGCAATAGCTGGTGGGGGATATTCTTGTTGACCCTTCCTTTGGCTGTGGCCGGGAGTTTTTACCGCAATGGCATGGTGACACCCCTTGGTTCTTTTATGCCGTATCTGGCAGAATTCATCCATAGCGGCATGTTTTTTACCTGCGGAATTTTTCTATATCGCTTTCAGACAGATTTGTTGTCCCGTTTTGAATGCAAGTGCTGGTTATACCTTTGCGCTGGCTTGCCCGTCTTCATCGTGTTCCTGGCGCTGGTCAAAAGTGGGGGTAGTGCAGAGCCAGCCAGCTATGGCATGCAGGCAGTCATGGCGTATTTGTACAATAGTGTGAGCTGGCTATGGAGTTTTGCCCTCATAGGCTTGTTCCTGCGTTACCTGCCGGGCCAAAACTTTTTGCTGTCTTATCTTGCAGACAGCTCTTACTGGGTTTATCTGGTGCACATGCTTGGGACGATGGGATTTGGTATCTTGCTATATCACAGCCCTTTTGGCGCTGCAGGAAGAATGATGTGCAATATCCTGTTGACTAGCATGTTTTGCGTGCTGAGCTACCATTTGCTGGTGCGCCGCGGACTAATAGAGCGTTTCCTGAATGGTGGTGTGAGAAAAAAGCCAGCTGACTAAGGCTCGGTCAGGCAACAGATTTCTTACTAAATCGTGGGTGCACTTTGCCTTATGCGCAGAGCTCATTGCTGGAATGAATTTCTGTATTTGCAAATAGCTCGGTCTTTGGTGCATGATGGCAGGCATTAATCATCATGTCAGAAGCACAGGGAATCTGGATATGCAAACTTCAAATAACAAGGTGGCTGTATCAGCATTGCCCAGCGGGCATGGCGCACGCTGGTGGAAGTCTTTCGGGCCGCAGATAGTCATAGGTCTATTGGCCGGGGTAGTGGTGGGGCTGATAGCGCGTAACATGGGCACGCAAGGTAGCGAGGCCAACTGGTTGCAGGTTGCACTTGGTGCAATCGGCAATGCCTATGTGGGCTTGTTGAAACTCATGATACCGCCCCTGATATTGACAGCGGTGGTCAGCAGCATTGCCAACCTGCGTCGTTTGCAAAATGCAGCACAACTGGCGACACAGACCTTGATCTGGTTTGCGATTACGGCCTTTATCGCCGTTGCCATAGGCCTGACAATAGGTCTACTGGCCAATCCAAGTGCAGGTGCGGTCGTCGATGCAGCCAAGGCGAATGCACCATCGAGGACAGGTTCCTGGTGGGCTTTCCTGAATCAACTGTTGCCAGGTAATATCCTGGGCATGACAGCCAGCAGCTCAGTCAAGCTGGTGGGAGAGAAAGCTGTCGCCTCTACTCAGTTGGGTTTCAATGTTCTGCAATTGTTGGTTATTTCGATCGCTGTAGGTATTGCAGCACTCAAGGTTGGTGAGCGCGCGGAACCACTGCTGCGCTTTACCGATGCGGTCGGTGCAGTGGTACAAAAAATATTGTGGTGGATCATACGCCTGGCACCAATAGGTACACTGGCCCTGCTGGGTGATGCTGTTGCCAGTTATGGCTGGGATGCATTGGGTTCGCTCGCCAGTTTCAGTGCCTCAGTTTATGTGGGTTTGCTGCTGGTCTTGTTCGTGGTCTATCCCTTGCTGATCAAGTTGCACGGCCTGTCAGTGCGCCAGTATTTCACTGGTGTCTGGCCTGCTGTGCAACTGGGTTTCGTTTCGCGTTCGTCGATGGGTACGATGCCTTTGACAGAGCGTGTTACCGAGCGTTATCTGGGTGTGCCACGTGAATATGCTGCCTTTGCTGTGCCGCTGGGTGCGACTACCAAGATGGATGGCTGTGCTTCCATTTACCCGGCAATCGCCGCAATTTTTATTGCGCAGTTTTATGGATTGCATCTGGATGTAACCCAACTTGGTTTGATAGCCCTGGTTTCTGTGCTTGGCTCTACTGCAACCGCGGGTACTACCGGTGCTACGGTCATGCTGACGCTGACCTTGTCTACTGTGGGGTTGCCGCTGGAAGGCGTGGGTCTGTTGCTCGCTGTTGAACCCATCATCGACATGGGGCGTACTGCAGTCAATGTCGCAGGACAGGCACTGGTGCCCACCATCGTTGCCAAGCGGCTGGGCTTGCTGAATATGGAGCTGTACAACGCAAAACGTACAGCTAAGGCGCTGGAGGCAGAAGTGGTCGCAGATTGATGTTGTCGCATCAGGTGACACGGGACTGATGTTATTGGAGTCGAGATTAAAGCGAAATAACGTGCAGTTGCTGCTTATGATGGATTTGATATGTCAGAGCCATAAGATTGTTGACAGAAAATAACAAGCTGCATCTGCGCCGCAACAGTCCCCTAATTCTCGCTTGTAAGTCGTTGATTATTGTTGAATACTAAGATGGTGCTGCTTGTGTATTTCCAGTGACTTGCATTTGCTTTCACTGTTTATTTTCTGAATGAAGTGTCAATCCTGACGAGAAAGCTGTGTTTGTGCGCGCATGTCTTTTACTGCTTTTATTTTTCAGTTGCGCCAATGTGAATGCTCGTGATCAGGTCTTGCAACGGGAAGTGTTGCGTTTTACGTCCTCCCTCAGTGAGTCAAGTGAAGCTTTTGCCGACAGCAAGAATTTGCTCGACAAACTATGTCAAAGAAATGGCTTGATATGCAAGCTGACAGCTTACCCACCCGGACGTTCATTGAGGATGTTGCAGGACAATGAAAGTGCGGGTGAAATGCCGCGTTTTGAAGAATTTCAGCAAATGGCTCCGGCGGCGATACGTGTGCCCACGCCCCTGGGGCAGCTGAGTTTTAGTGTGCTGACCCATGACAAGAACCTCATCGTCAAATCCCTGAATGACTTGATCAAGCATAAAGTATTTTATGTACGTGGCAATGCCGCTATCGCTGCACACAAGGAAATGGAGCACCTGATACCGGTGGCTTCGGAACATGATTGTGCTTATATGGTCTTGAGAAAACATGGTGATGCCTGCATCATGACCAAATCCCTGGCGCTGAAGATCATGGAAAATAGCCAGCAAGCAGCGGATAGCTATCTTTTGCAAGACTTGTTTTTTAAGCCCGTCTACCTCTATCTGTCACCGAGGCACAAGTTTTTGCTCGAACTTTTCGATCAAAGCCTCAAGCAACTGCGGCCAGAAGAGAAAATCGCGCAGTAGAGCAAATTTCATAATAAAAGTGTTTATCTAAGCATACGCTTGCGCTATATTTGTTTGCGTGTTTGCCAATTCGTGGAGTGCGGTATTGGCATGTATTTTCAGTTGCTGGTAGCCGTCTGCAAATGGAGCTGGCATTCAAACCATCTTTGCTGTCGTTTACTTATGCTGGCAGAGTATAAAATCAAGGAGACCTGTGATGTCTGAAGTGGCAGCAGAAACAAGCAAACTCGATTTGGAGCTTGAACGTATCGTCGATATCCCACCCTCGCTGGTGTGGGCTGCATGGACGACGCCAGCGCATTTGCTGGAATGGTTCACGCCCGCCCCCTGGAAAACCGTTGATTGTGAAATTGACTTGCGTCCTGGAGGTATCTTTCGTACGGTCATGCGTTCACCAGAAGGTGTTGATCACGATAACGCAGGCTGTTATCTCGAAGTTATACCAGGCAAGAAACTGGTGTTTACCGATGCACTGGGACCAGGTTTCCGTCCTACAGGCAACTCCTTCATGACCGCCACCGTCACATTTGAAGCACATGAAGCGGGCACCAGATACAAGGCAGTGGTCATGCATAAAAATGCAGAAGACATGCAAAAACATATGGATATGGGATTCCACCAGGGGTGGGGTGCCGCTCTGGATCAGTTGGTAGCACATATGAAGAAACTCAATTGAATAGAAGGCTTTATGCAGCACGAACTCGCTTTTTTGCATACATCAGCAGTCCACATAGCCACTTTTGAGACCTTGATGCAAGAACTGGCTCCTGGCGTCAAGGTACATCACCATGTTGACGCATCCCTGCTCAGCGCAGCACAACAGCTGGGCGTAGCGGATGCGACAGTGATCAATAGCGTACACGCTGCCATGCAAGATGCTGCGGCAAGTGGTGCGCGCCTGGTGGTCTGCACCTGCTCCAGTATAGGGGGTGTGGCTGAACGCATGAGTGGAAAGGCAAGCTTGCAAACTGCCAGAATTGATCGTGCGATGGCTGATCGTGCTGTGGCCCTGGGGCCGCGTATCTTGCTGGCGGCTGCGCTGGAAAGCACGCTGATCCCGACGACAGAACTATTGCAGGAATCCGCCACTGCATTGAGTACACCAGTTTCAATCAGCAATTTACTGATTGATGGTGCTTGGGAATTTTTCCTGCAAGGAGACAGTGGTGCCTACCGGCTTGCGATAGCCAATGCGATCAGGCAAGCTTTGCAAAATGATGCTGCCATTGACGTCGTCGTGCTGGCGCAGGCATCCATGGCAACAGCAGTGCCGGAACTGAGGGATCTGGACAAGGAAGTGTTGTCCAGCCCCAGACCAGGCGTAGTGCATGCGCTTGATCATTTGCGAAAATTAGCGGCAGCGCCTGCGGCCTGAGCCTGAGTCCGGGCTTGAGTTTGTGTTTAATGCCTTCAGGCCTGCTGAAAAATGGCAAACACTGCGCCTTGTGGGTCAGCCATGACGGCGAAGCGGCCAGTATTGGGAATGTCGGTCGGTGGCACATAAGTGGCTGCTCCGAGGGACTGGGCTTTGGCCGCGCTTGCATTGCAATCTACAACACTGAAATATGCCAGCCAGTGTGAGGGAGCCATGGCACCATCAGGCAAGGCCATCATGCCACCGATGGCAGTGCCGTTTAGCTGCCATTCAGTATATGTCATGCCACCATCGCTACCTGTGTTGGCTTTCCAGCCAAACAAGGCAGTGTAATAGGCTTCAGCCTTGATCGTATCGCTGCTATTGAGTTGGCCCCAGCAAAAGGAACCCGGCTCATTTTGTACGCCTATACCGGTATTTTTCCCTGGTTGCCAGATGTTATGGAAAGCACCGGTAGGATCTTTTAATACCGCCATGCGCCCGAGGTCATAGACATCAAATGCCGGGAGGACAATTTCACCCCCCAGTTCTGCACAGCGTTTTGCTGTTGCTTCAGCATCATTGCTGCACACATAAATCGCCCAATGTGGTGGTATGCCCGCCTGCCGTTCTGCATGCAGGGTGTATGCCGCTGCAGCATCATTTCCATGGAGCTGGAATATGGTGTAGAAACTCCCAGGCCCCACTTCATTGTCATTGGCAGTCCAGTCAAACAGCTCAGCATAAAATGCTTTGGCTGCTGGTTGATCATTGGTGGCAAGTTCTACCCAGCAAAATGCGCCAGGTTCGTGCGAGCTAACGATACTCATGCTGATATCTCCTTCAATTTTATCCAGGTTTGAAAGTGGTGTGACAAATGCAGGTACGAGTGCAGAAACAAGGGCTTAGCAACAGAATTATAAGTCGCAGGGGATGAAATGAAATGAACACCTGTAATGTTAAATGCACTCCATGCGCCTGATAAAACTTAATGATATGCTACGGGCGATTGTTTTATTGCTTGTCGGTAATTTTTACTGACATCAAAAGAAAATCTTTCTGACACAGCTCATGCCATATAAAAAAGCACTGTTTTACCTTCTTGCCCTGATGATGCTCACAGCTTGTCAGCAAGACGATCAATCTATAGCCAGTGCGCGTGAGCAGGAAAAGGCGATTCCTGTATGGAATAAGGCAAATCTGAGTGACTTTGACAATTACAGCATGCTTAGCATGCAGGATGACTGGAAGATTGTCACTTGGTCCAGCAGAGCGTCAAGCCAGTCTGGAAATGCAAACAGAGCTGGAACTTCAAGCATAGTCAGCATACTGAAAAAAGAAAAACAGAATTGGCGAGTGGTTTCTCAAGAACAGTTTGCGCATGGCTATAATCCACGCTTGCAACTGCCTACAGAATTTACGTTGGCAGAAAAACCTGTCGTTATCCTGAAAATCCAGCAGCGCGTTGCTTATGAAGAGCTACTGGTATATGGCATGGTACAAAGTGAATACAAACTTCTACAAACACTGATGGCTCGAGCATTTGAATGGACATACGACAAGGCAGGGAATAAGAAATCTCTGTTAGCCATACCGGCAAGCCATGGGGAACAAGCCGAATTTTATCAGTGGAATGGTCAGCGGTTCATGCTCATTCAAGCGGCTGATGCTGCTGAGCCAGCTAAAGAATCTGCTGACTATGTGATTGATTAAACTTACTCAGAAAATGAAATTGAATTGAAACTTTTCCTTAATTTAACTGGCGTGACTCGCTCTTTCATCTTGATGGCATGCATGGCGCTTGCTGCAAATGCAGGTGCACAAACAGTCGCCATCACCATAGACGATGGCCCTAATCTGGAGCAGACGCCAAGGCTGAGCCCAGAGCAGCGCAATCAAACTATGTTAAATGCCCTGGCTAAACATGGTGTATCTGCCGCCTTGTTTGTCACCGCAGACTATGCGGCAAAACAACCCGCTGGTTATGTACTCGCCAAGGCTTGGGGTGATGCTGGTCATGCTGTCGGCAACCATACCATGAGCCACCCAAATTTGCACAGTGACAAAGTCAGCCTGGCGCAATACCAGCAAGAAATCCTGGATTGCGACCAGATCATCAGCACTTTGCCGGGTTATCAGAAATGGTATCGCTATACTTATCTGCGTGAAGGTAATACGCCAGAAAAACGCGATGGCATGCGCAATTTTTTGAAACAGCAAAACTATCGCAACGCCTATGTCAGCCTGGATACCAGCGACTGGCGTTTGAATGAAAAATTGATAGAGGTACTCAAGAAAAATCCAGAGGCAGATGTGACGCCCATCAAGCTGGCTTACCTGGCCCATGTACGCCAGCGTGCAGAAGCTTATCGAGCCTTGTCCTGGCAATTACAGGGTCGCGATATTCCGCAAGTCTTGCTCATGCATCACAATTTGATCAATGCCTTGTGGCTCGATGATGTGCTGGCCCAGTTCAAGGAGATGGGCTGGAAGTTCACGACGCCAGCGGCAGCTTTCAGCGATCCTGTTTATCAGTTGGTGCCTGAACGTACAGAGCCAGGTCAAAGTTTATTGCTGTCCATGGCCAGATCACTGGGGCTGGACAAATTTGCAGGATGGGAGCGTTTGGTTGATGATGGTGACTTTGAGATTGAGGCGCTGAAGAAGCAGGGACTGTGAAATTACTGATAAAAGAACATCATTATGGCGATCAACATCCATTATCAGGACGATACCGGCGACCATGAACGCGAATATGAGCAATGGAGAGGACTATTGCTCACTGTTAGCAATGCACCAAAGCCCGCTATGCGTTTGCGTACAGCTGCTGGCAAACGTATGCGTCTGGATGCTGGTGATTTACCTCTGCTGTGGGCAGAAATCGAAGAAGGCTATAACGGTGTGACCATCTACCGCAATTTGCCGCAGCGACTGGATTGCCTGCCCGCCATTAGCTCAACTGAGGTTCAGCATATTGCTGCGGCGTCCAGCGAGCAGCAAAAAAGATTATGGCTGAAACATTTTGCGCAGACACTGCGCAACGTAGACATCAGTTGTTTGTCTGACGGATTATGGGCGCTGGAGTACTGCGATGGCAGCCAGATCTATCACCCACACTGGCGTAGTAAGCGCCGCTTGCGTGACTGGCATCTCGGTGCTGGAGAGGAAGATTTTCAGCTATTGCAGGCACCTGCTGTCTATCTTGATTGGTGTATGTCTGGTAACGGGCAAGTCTTGAATCTGTTTGCGCCACAGCACAAGGATAGCGGGCGCGTCAAATGGTGGCGCAAGCTGGCTCGTGCTGGGCAATTGCCGCCATTACTGGTCTGGTATATACATAGCCTGAATGCGTATCTGATACTGGATGGACATGACAGATTGCAAGCCAGCTTACTGGAAGGCGTGCGACCAGGCTTTGCCGTACTTACCTCTTTTTATGAAGTGGCAGTGCAGGGCGATGCCAGACGTGAACAAGCGATACTGCATCAAGTGAATCTGGTTGCGGAGCGCATTGCCCAGGGAGTGCATATTAACCCTGACAGTTTTTCTGGTATGCAAAAACTGTTGGCTCAGGCTTTTGACCATAGGCCCATGCGCCGCTTCATTACACGCAGCACGGCAAGTTTGCAGCCACAATTGTGGCAAGATGAAGTTTCGGCATTCATGCGCAATAAAGGACAGCCTGAAGCCTTTTATCTGGAAGGTTTGTGATCAGTAATACATGCCGGCTTGTTGTAAAAAGCGCCAACATGAAAAAATCTCGCTCATCTTCATGCGTAGGCGCTTTAGTATATGATGATCTATCGCGAGAAATGAGTCCAGGCATGTGCAAGCAATTTCCCGGCAGGGATATCGAGCAGAGATGAGTTCGGATACTTTGCCTAAAAGTAATGATGAAGTTCAACATCTATTGAGCTTGTACAAGCTATGCATGAGTGCTATTGCTGAAAATTCGGCGCTCGATGAAAGCCTGCGGCAAATAGTTCGTAGTATGGATGCGCACTATCCCGCTTTATTGACGATTATCGCGGTGAACAATACCGTCGCAAGCGAGGACAGTTTGTTGATCGCTTCTGGCTTGCCTGCGGGTTTGCTTGAGTCTTGCATGAAAAGCATGCATGAATGTTTGCGACTCGCTGGAAGTGATACTGATTTGCATGCAGCCTGGCAGAAAGTCGTGCAAGGACATGGTTTGACCATTATAGAAAGTGCACCAGTCCTCAATGCCAGTCAGGTTCCTCTCGGTCGCATCTGCTGCTTAAACAAAGCTGAACTTCCATTTGATAAGCCCAGTGCGCACATGCTGCAAGAGCTTGCCAGCCTGGTTGCCAATCTGCTGCAACACAAGCAAGAGCAGTTGCAAATCCAGCAAGCACAAGCCCTTGCTCAGCAAAGTCAGGCCAGCATGCTGCGCATGGCACTGGCGATAGAGGGGAGTGCCACTGGCATTTGGGACAGAGATATACAGTCTGGCCAGATACACTACTCGCCCGGATGGAAAGCCATACTCGGTTATGCCGATGAAGAAATCTCGAATAGTATAGAAGACAGTTTTACCAGGCTTCATCCTGAAGACTTGCCTTATGTGCAAGCCACGATCAAAGCGCACTTCGAAGGCCAGACCGAACAATATGTCGTTGAGCACAGGGTGCGCTGCAAGGATGGTAGCTATAAATGGATATCCAGCCGTGGCAAGGTAGTCAGCCGCGCGGAAGATGGCAGCCCCTTGCGCATGATAGGTACTACCACCGACATTACAGCCATGCGCACCTTGTCGCAACGCCTGCAAGAAAGTGCCGACCTGGTGACCTGCCTGACCAATGAAGTACCAGGGCTGGCTTATCAATACTGCTTGCATGCCAATGGTGAAGAAGGCTTTACCTACCTTAGTGAAGGAATACGCGATATCTATGAGTTAAGCCCGGCACAAATCCAGGAAGCCGTGGATTTGGTGCATGCACGTATACATCACGATGATTTCCCCGCCTACCGCAATGCTGTGTTGAAGTCAGCCAGTAGGCTGGAGCACTTGCATCTTGAGTACCGAGTCAACCTGCCACAGCAGGGCATACGCTGGCGTCAAAAGGATGCCAGGCCGCGTCGTTTGCCGGATGGATCTACTCTGTGGCATGGCTTTATTACCGATGTCACGGAACATAAGCGTATAGAGCAAGAGTTGCAGGAACTGGCGACCATAGATTTTTTAACGCAAATCCCCAACCGGCGCAGCTTCATGGGTCGCATTGAAGAAGAGCTGGCGCGCATACAGCGTGGTGCCAGCAAAGCTGCTGCGGTACTCATGTGTGACCTGGATAATTTCAAGCTCATCAATGACACCTACGGGCATGCGGTAGGCGATCTGGTGCTCAGACATTTTGCTCATATCTTGCACGATGAATTGCGCAAGAGTGATTATGCCGGCCGGGTGGGTGGCGAAGAATTTGCCGTGGTATTGGCAGGCACCAGCATTACTGATGCCACCATTTTTGCGCAGCGGGTACAAAAGCAATTGCTGGATACACCAGTCAATGCGCACACCCATATCATCCCGGTGACGGTCAGCATAGGGATAGCCGTGATGCAGGCCAGTGATCTGAATGCCGATGTCTCACTATCATCCAGCGACATGGCCTTGTATCGTGCCAAGGAGGGTGGCCGCAACCGCATCGTCGTGGCGACCGAGTAAACGCTACGCTTGATTGGCTAGCCAGTCTGCCCGGCCCATGCTATAGACAGCGGTATCCATGTCATACCAGCGTTCTATGCCACGATATCGCATGCCCAGTTTTTTCATGACATGGGCTGACCCATGGTTATCCTGGTGACAGACGGCGCACAGGGATTCAGCCTTGAGATTTTCAAAGGCAAATGCAGCCATGGCTTGCGCGGCTTCTGAGGCATAACCCTTGTTCCAGCTCTCCTTGCGCAGACGCCAGCCTGTCTCGAGTGGATTGGCCGGGTCACGGCCCAGGTGCTGTATACAGCCGGCACCTATGACTTCGTTACTCTCGGTTTCTATGAAACTCCACCAGGAAAAACCATATTCTATCCAGCGCGACTTGACGCGCTCTATCATCGCCTGCGTGTCTTCTGGCGTGTCTGGCTTGCCGGTGATGTATTGCATGACTTCGACCTGGCTGTTCATGTGGAACAGACCATCAAAATGGCTGTCGTTCATTGGTTCCAGGCGCAGGCGTGCAGTAGTGAGTGTGGTCATGATCAGTCGGGTCGTTAATGAATGAACATGTGAGTGTAAGCCTGAAATCGAGTTGATTCAAGGCGCTGCGTAACTCATGCTCTCAACACATCCCTGACGTTGTAGTGGCAGTATTGCGGTCTTGAAAGTCATGCGACTGAGCCAGCAAATGGGCACGAAAAATATCGTCGATGACATACACATGATTCAGGGTGCACAGCATATTGCCAAAACGTGTCAGGCGGGGCGCAATAGCTCTTCTTCTGGCAATGCACTCAGCATGGAATACATCTTGTCGTCCGCCCACGATTTTTAGTGGGTCAGCATGGGAAAATTCGAAATCATTGTCATTCATATTCTCCGGTTGGATAAGAAGACCAGCCTTCAAATAGAATATGCTTGCCGAGATTGGGCCAGTAAATGCAGATGTTTGTGATGGCGGCAGATGCAAAAGTACGAAATAAAAAAAGCCACCAGAGTATCAATCTGGAGGCTTTTGAACTTGCATCAGCGAGAAATTTTACTTCTTGAACTTGGCTTCAGCAATGCGGTCAGCAATGACGCTGGTTGGCAAGCCTTCTGCATCGGCGCGGGCAAATACTTCTGCCAGGGTTTCACCGATACGACGCACATGGGCGACCATGCCGTCTTCTGGCGTGTTCAGGTATTCATAGCAAACCTTGATGATGCCACCGGCATTGATGACAAAGTCAGGTGCATACAGGATGCCTTTTTGACGGCAGATTTCGCCCATCTCTGGTGTCGCCAGCTGGTTGTTGGCACCACCGGCGACGATTTTGGCTTTCAGGCGTGACAAGGTGTCCGGGTTCAGTGTCGCACCAAGGGCGCAAGGTGCATAGATATCGGCTTGCACGTCATAGATGGCGTCGATGGCGACGACTTCTGCACCCAGTTCTTCTTGTGCACGCTTCAGTGCGGCCTGATCGATATCGGTGACGATGAGCTTGGCACCGGCTTCTTTCAACTGGCGGGCATAGTCATAACCTACGTGACCCAGACCTTGAAGTGCCACGGTCAGGCCGTCAAAGCTGTCGCGTTTGAAATGGTGCTTGACTGCTGCCTGGGCACCCACGAAGCAGCCCAGTGCGGTATACGGGGATGGGTCACCACGGTCGCCCAGGCCGGCAACATATTTGGTCTTGCTGGCGACATTGGCCATGTCAGCCGGGCTGGTGCCTACATCTTCAGCTGTGACATAACGGCCACCCAGGCGCTCCAGGGCTTCACCCAGGGCTTCAAACAGGGCAGGGGTCTTGTCAGTCTTTGGGTTGCCGATGATGACGCTTTTGCCGCCGCCGATGGGCAGGCCAGCAACTGCATTCTTGTACGTCATGCCGCGCGACAGGCGCAATACATCACGTACAGCTTCGGCTTCATCTGCATAATTCCACATGCGGCAACCACCCATGGCCGGGCCAAGATTGGTGTTATGGACTGCGATGATGGCTTTCAAGCCGGATTTGGCTTCGGATGCGAACACGACTTGTTCGTGGTCGTCGAAATTGATTTCATTAAATACAAAGGCGGTCATGCTTATGGCTCCGCGCGGATCAACCAGACGAGCTGCCAGATCAGGCAGATGCACTGGTGCCGCAAAAAAGTTATTAAATAAGTGGTGGCGTTGTCATGCAAGTAAAACGGTCCCTGATCACTGGTTGGTAATCAAAAACACAAGGCGGTGATTGTGTCACGCGTGCGAAGTATAGGGTAAGAGGGGGCGAAACTCAATCTTGCCTGGTAGCTATAGGTATCAAAACGGCTCAGGCCGCCGCGCTGATTTGTGTCAGATTGAGCAACTCTTTCAAAAATAGCTCCTGGGTTTTCAGGCAAAAACCGGCAGAATAGGGGTTCATGAAACCATGTTTACTGCCCTTGACCAGCTCTGCATCCTGGTTGCGCTGCCTCAAATCGGCCACCAGTTTTGCTGGTTCAAATGCGGCTTCTTGCTCTGCAAATATCAGGCGCGTGGGACACACAGGTTGCACGTCGCGATAGTCACGAATGCGCGAGCCGTAAAACAATACGGCTTGCTGCAGCTTTGCCATTGCTGGATTGGCACTATTAAGCCACAGGGCGCTGGCACCCGCGCTAAAACCGAATGCATAACGCAGGCTGGACTGATTTGCCTCTATTAATTGGGCAACATGTTCGGCATAGGCTCCGACTCCACCCTCAGCAATAAAGGCATGATAAGCCAGAGTTTCTGCCGGATATTGTGTTTTCTCACCGCTAAAAGGCGATGCAATCAGGCAAGGCACAGGAAACTGTCGGGCAAAGCTGGCAATCGCAGGAGTATTGCCGAAAACATCAGTAACGATCAGTAAGACAGGTGGCGACACAGTAACAGACACAATAAGGGACTTGGTAAACACGCAGGAGGCGGGAGCCTACCGGACTTGTGCAGGGAATGCAAGAAAATCGCCCATAAACAAGGCGCTCGGGGTCAGTGTTGCAAGCAGGTAATGCATGATTGACACTTGCATACATGCTCATGGATACTTGGCAAGAATTAGAACTTTTTGTTACAAATCAGCTTCTTAGACAAACATTTATTATAAATATACGGAGATTCACCATGTTGCGACCCAGTCTGATTTTCCTTTCCCTTGCCCTGGTATTGACGGCATGCAGCAAGGGAGGGAAAGAGGGTAAGGAATCGGACCAGGCCAAGTCCAGTGCAGGTTCAGCGAGTTCAAAGTCGGCCAGTGGCAAGATACCGGACAGCCCTTTGCTGGTGACGCAAGAAGATTTGCAGCTTATCCAGAATAGCGCACTCTCGTCAGGCCCCGTGATTACCGGCTCAATACAGCCTGAACGCAAGGCTGACCTGCGTTCTGAACTGTCCACGGTGGTTTTGCAAGTATTGAAAGAAAACGGCGAGACAGTGAAACGTGGTGATTTGCTGGTGCGCCTGGATGATACCTCGATACGCGACAGCCGCAATTCGGCAGAAGAAGCTGCGAGGGCATCTGCCCAGTCGCTGGAGCAGGCTGAGCGCCAGTTCCAGCGCCTGAAGACTTTGCGTGCATCGGGAATGACTTCAACCCAGCAACTGGAAGATGCGGAAATCCGCCGCAATAATGCCCAGAGTGATCTGGTGGCTGCCAAGGCACGGGCAGCGCAGGCGCGCCAGCAAATGCAACGCACAGAAGTGCGCGCTCCCTTTGACGGCGTAGTCAGCGAGCGCAAGGTGTCTGCCGGCGATACCGCGCAGATAGGCAAAGAACTGGTCAAGGTCATCGACCCGACCAGCATGCGTTTTGAAGGCTTGCTGGCTGCTGACAAGGTCAATAAGGTTAAAATAGGCCAGGCAGTTAGTTTCCGTGTCAATGGTTACGGTGACCAGGTTTTTGCGGGCAAGGTGAAGCGTGTAGATATGGCAGCAAATGCCACCACCCGGCAGGTGGAAGTGCTGGTGGCCTTTGCCGATGCAAGTCCACCAAGAGTATCTGGCTTGTACGCAGAGGGCCGTATAGAAACAGGTTCGACCCAGACCCTGATGATCAAGAGTACGGCATTGGTGCGTGACGGCGACAAGGCTTATGTCTGGCGCATCAAGGATGGTGTTGTCAACAAAATCAGTATTGTGGTTGGTGAGCGTGACCCGCGTCGTGGTGATTTTGAAATTCGTAGCGGACTGGTCGATGGTGACAAGGTGATACGCAACCCGGTTTCCACTTTGGTGGATGGACAAAAAGTGAAGATGGTGGCTACGGCCGGCGCCGTGTTGCCAGCGGCTTCGGCAAGTGCAGCAATTGCAGCTTCGAGCACTGCACCTGCCAATCCACAAGGGAAATAAATCATGTTCCTTTCCGATTTCAGTATTAAGCGTCCGGTCGCGATGATCGTGATCATCATCGCCCTCATGTGTATGGGCTTGCTGGCGCTGAAGAAACTCAAGGTTAACCAGATTCCCGATGTGGAAGAGCCAGTGCTGGTGGTCAGCATCCCTTATCCAGGCGCATCACCAGAAACGGTGGAGCGCGAGATCGTCAATCGCCTGGAAAAATCACTGCAAAGCATTACCGGCGTGTACCAAGTGCGTTCGACAGCATTTGAAGGCCGTGCGCAAGTCGTGATCGTTTTCAATTTCAATAAGAACCTCATCGAAGCCTCGGATGAAGTGCGAAACGCGATAGCATCAGTTCGCTATAAATTGCCGACGGAAATGCGCGAGCCCATACTGGAGCGTAGCGACCCCTCGGCGCAGCCCATCATGCAGATGGCATTGTCTTCCAGTACCCTCAGTCATGCCGAGATTTCACGCCTCGCCGAAGATGACTTGTCCGATAAGTTTCGTGGCATTGATGGTGTTGCCACGGTCAGTGTGAACGGGGCGTTGCGACGCGAACTGACAGTCTTGCTGCATGCGCAGAAATTGCGTGAATACAATGTCTCAGTTGGTGAAGTGGTCACTGCGTTGCGCAATCAAAATACCACGGCACCGGTAGGCAAAGTACGCGGCAAGCTCGATGAGCAAAGCATAAGGCTTATAGGTCGCATAGAGTCCCCGGCAGAATTCCAGAACATCGTCATCAAGCGCCGTGGTACTGATCTGGTCAGACTGGCGCAAGTGGCCGAAATTGCTGACAGCTTTGCTGAAATCGGTGGTTTCAGTATACGTAATGGTAACCCCAATGTCGGTATTTCTGTTACCCGTTCACGTGATGCCAGTACCGTGACGGTAGCCAATAAAGTACGTGTACTGATCGAAGAAATCAACAAAACTCTACCAAAAGGCAGCAAGCTGGAAGTCACGCAGGATGGTGGCAAGGATGCGCAATCCAGCCTGAATAATGTCATTGAGTCCCTGATGTTTGGTGCAGTACTGACGATTTTCGTGGTGTATGTATTCCTCAATTCCTGGCGCTCCACGCTGATCACTGCCTTGAGTTTGCCGACCTCTGTGATTGCCGCCTTTATCGCCGTCTGGTTATGTGGTTTTACCCTCAACTTCATGACCCTGCTGGGCTTGTCGCTGGCGATAGGCGTGCTGATTGATGATGCGATTGTGGTGCGCGAAAATATCGTGCGCCATATGGAGATGGGATCAGACCGCCGTACAGCTGCCAGCAACGGCACCAAGGAAATTGGTCTGGCAGTTGCTGCGACTACTTTTTCTATTATTGCCGTGTTTATTCCAGTGGCCTTCATGCCCGGTGTTTCAGGTGAATGGTTCAGACCGTTTGCGCTAACGGTTGCCAGTTCTGTCCTCGTCAGTCTGTTTATCTCGTTCACGCTTGATCCCATGTTGTCTGCTTACTGGGGTGACCCGATAGGCCATCACCTGGAGAAAAAACGTGGCATCAGTCTGGTGCTGGCTAAATTCAATACCTGGTTTGATCATCAGGCAGACCGTTATGGCAACGTGATTGCCTGGGCCTTGCATCACCGTATCTGGATGGCGCTGATCGCAGCACTCAGTTTTGGCGGTGCCATCGCCTTGCATGCAGCCAAGGGTGGCACTAGTTTCTTGCCAGTCTCAGACAATGGTACTTTGGTGATAGATGTGCGCACACCATCCAGTTCCAGTCTCGATTATGGTCGCATGAAAGTAGAGAAAGCTGCTGAGTTGGCACGTACCCTGAAAGAGACCAAGGCGACCAACAGCGTCATCAACAGCGGCGGTGGGCGTGTGTATGTCGACATCGGCAAGAGTACCGAACGCAAACGCTCGGCGACTGAGGTTGGCGTCGAGTTGCGCAAACTGGTAGCCACCATTATCGGTGCTGAATATGTGGTGCAGGACGACCTCAGTAATGGTGCCAGAAAGCCTGTGCAAATCAGATTCTCTGGCCCTGACTCCAGAAAGCTGACTGAGATTGCAACTGATTTCATGGGGCAGTTAAGTAAAGTGCCGGGCGCAGTAGATGTTGGCTTATCCGAGCAAGATCCCAAAGATGAATTGCAGATAGAACTGGATCGTGGTCTGGCCAACTCTCTTGGCATTTCGGTCAATGATGCAGCCCAGGCTTTGCGCGTGGCGTTTGCCGGGGTCGAGATTGGTGACTGGGTTGATCCTACCGGTGAAGCGCGTGATGTGGCAGTGCGCCTGCATCCTGATGACAGGATCAGTGCAGAAAACATAGAGCGTCTGCCGATCGCTGTGGCGGGTAGTGACAAAATGGTGCCGCTGGAACAAATTGCCAAAATCACCATGGGCAAGGGGCCAGCCAAGATCCAGCATACCGATGGCAAACGCATGATAGAAGTATCTGCCAATGCACAAGGGAAGTCTTCTGGAGAAGTCACGACAGAGGCGCTGAAGCTCGCCAAGGCCATGAACTTCCCAGCTGGCTTTGGCATAGAGCTGGGTGGTGCGGCACGTTCGCAAAAAGAATTGTTTACTGAAATGACCATCGCTCTGGTATCCGGCATAGGCCTGATGTACCTGATCCTGGTCATGCAGTTTGGTTCTTTCACTGCCCCCATCGCCGTCATGCTGTCCTTGCCTTTGAGTTTGATCGGCGTAGTCGTTGCCTTGTTGATGACCAAGGGTACACTGAACCTGATGAGTTTCATCGGTATCATCATGCTCATGGGGCTTGTCGCAAAGAACGCGATTCTCTTGCTTGACTGTGCCAGGAAGCGCGAAGAAGAAGGCTATGACCGCGAAGAGTCACTCATGTATGCTGGCCGCAAGCGTCTGCGTCCTATTCTGATGACGACCTTTGCATTGATCGCCGGTATGCTGCCCGTGGCTATCGGTCTGGGTGAGGGTGGTGAGTTCTATCGCCCATTGGCGATTGCAATTATTGGCGGCACCATCACTTCTACCTTCCTGACTTTACTCGTGGTGCCGACTTTCTATGACAGCATAGAAATCAGCCGTGACCGCATGCTGGCCAAGTTCCGTAGCCGTGAATCGCGCTGGAATACTTTCTTTGCCTTCATTACGACATTTGTTGAAGCCTTGCTGACACTGATCATGTTGCGCTTTATCTACCGCCTGCCATTTAAGGTGTGGCGCAAAATCAGCGGCAAACCTGCTGTAAGTTGATGCAAGAAATGCCCACCTGACCAGTGGGCATTTTCATTTTGCGGGTGAGATATTCTTTGAAACGGATAAAAATATTATGCTGAAATTGTATTCATAACCGTATAGTCATGCATCCATAAGTTTTTTCTTTCTGCACTGCACAAAGCTAGCATTTACGAGGCTTGCAGCCCGGCTGGCAATTTGTTAAAGGCGATATTCTGATAGCTGTCTGGCATCATTTTCAAACCCTGTTCCAGATGAGCTCGCATGTGCTGCTTTTCTCTGGTCATCAGGTACGTTTTCAGGCTTGACTACCCCTTCACAAATCTGGATACTTCGCCCACTGTTTTTCCAGATATATCCAATTTATATACCGGACAAAACAAATCCATAATCCCAAATAGCAATCCCGTCTTCAAAAGAGATTTTTGCTGATGCAGTGATAAAAACAATTGAACAGGAGAGATGAATGACTCAATCCGCGGCTATGGATGGCGCTGAAAAAGCGCAGATGCCAAAGCAAATACCCTATATCATCGCCAATGAGGGCTGTGAGCGCTTCAGCTTTTATGGGATGCGTAATATCCTCACGCCTTTCCTGATTACCAGCCTGCTGTTGTCCATGCCGGAAGAATTGCGCAAGGGCATGGCGAAAGAAGTGTTTCATACTTTCGTCATCGGTGTGTATTTCTTCCCTTTGCTCGGTGGTTGGCTGGCTGACAGATTCTTTGGTAAGTACAATACTGTGTTGTGGCTCAGCCTGGTATATTGCTGCGGCCATGCCTGCCTGGCTATTTTTGAGAATAACCGTAACGGATTTTATACCGGGCTTTTCCTGATTGCCTTGGGGTCAGGGGGTATCAAACCGCTGGTGACTTCTTTTGTCGGTGACCAGTTTGACCAGTCGAATCGCTCTCTCGCACAGAAGGTATTTGATGGCTTTTACTGGATCATCAACTTCGGTTCTTTCTTCGCCTCTTTGCTGATGCCTTTCTTCCTCAAAGAATTCGGTGCCAGTATCGCTTTTGGTATCCCGGGTGTGCTGATGTTGATTGCGACCATCATTTTCTGGTCTGGTCGTACCAAATACATCCATGTACCACCAGCCCCGCGTGACCCGCATTCCTTCTTGAATGTGGTGCGTACAGCCTTGACGACCAATGTGCCTGGTCAGGCCAGGAGCGGTTATTTCATGGCAGTGGCAGGTGTCTTGCTGGCGATAGGTTCCATGTTCCTGATCCCTAAAGTCGGTATCGTCGCTGCCCTGTGTCTGGCGCTGGTACTGGTCCTGGGCTTTGGTGGCATGGGTGCCTGGATGCAGTTGGAACGTGCCCGTGGTATCCATCCTGACGCCGCGGTTGATGGCGTACGCTCAGTCTTGCGTATCCTGGTGGTGTTTGTCTTGGTGACACCATTCTGGTCCCTGTTTGATCAAAAAGCATCGACTTGGGTATTGCAGGCTAATGATATGATCAAGCCGACAATATCATTTTCTATATTTTCCTCCAGTTTCTCCTTTGAGTTCCAGGCTGCCCAAATGCAGGCGTTGAACCCTTTGCTGGTGATGTTGCTGATCCCTTTCAATAATATTGTCTTGTATCCTTTGTTGAAACGCAATGGCGTTGAATTGACAGCCTTGCGCCGCATGGGGGCTGGCATTGCCTTCTCAGGCCTTGCCTGGATCGTGGTTGGCTTCATGCAGTTGGCAATTGATGGTGGCAATGCCTTGGAAATCACCTGGCAAATCTTGCCGTATGCCTTGCTGACATTTGGTGAAGTGCTGGTGTCCACCACAGGCCTGGAATTCGCCTACAGCCAGGCACCTTTGGCGATGAAGGGCGTGATCATGAGTTTCTGGAATTTGTCCGTCACGATAGGCAATCTGTGGGTATTGCTGGCAAACTCCAGCGTCAAGAGCGCAGCTGTAACAGAGCAAATCAAGGCAACTGGTATGAGCGTCACTGCTTTCCAGATGTTCTTCTTTGCCGGTTTTGCCCTGTTTGCTGCCTTCCTGTTTGCGCTCTATGCGCGAGGCTATACGATGCAAAACAATTATCGCCAGGCCAAATAGACTGACCGCGTTGGTAAAAGAAAACAAAAAAAACCGCATGATTTGTATTCATGCGGTTTTTTTTCATTCAGATATTGATCAGCGCAGTATCTCAGTCAACACTCGCCCTTCAGAACCAGAAGGCGGGCGTAAGCGTAACAGGTGGGCCAGCGTTGGCGCTATATCCATGACTTCAGCATACTGTCCATAAGCACCCGCTTTGAAGGGTTTGCCCATGAGTATCAGCGGTACATTAGTGTCGTAGATATAGGGAGAACCATGGGAAGTGCCGTGTGCTTCACTGCCAAAATACCAGTAAGGCTTGGCAACCACCAAGACATCGCCTGAGCGCTGTTTATGCCATGCGCGTTGCATCAGGGTTCCCATGCGGGTGCGTGGCAGGTTGCCGTTTTCAAGCTGAGTGCGGGTAAAACTATCAGCCACACCTGGCAAGCCCAGCAGATATCTCGCTGCAGCAGTTTCGACTTCGTCGCGTTTCAGGGCTTTTTGTTCTATCAGCTTATAGTCGAGCAAAAAGTTGGGCGCAGACCATTTGCGGACCAAGTCCTTTTGTCCAAACTTTTCAGTCAGATGCTGATTCAGGTCGACCATCATTTTCTTGCTGTCCAGCCGCTGCGCATCGCGTTTGATGGATTGTGAAAATTCCGGCACGTTAGGAAAACCATGGTCAGCTGTCAGTACAACGATGGTATTGTCCAGCCCGACACGCTTGTCGAGATAGGTGAAGAAATTTGCCAGCATTCTGTCCAGTCTTTGCAGATGGTCATGCGACATGCGGCTTTCTGGTCCAAAACTGTGATTGACATAGTCGTGACTGGACAGACTGACCCCCAGCACATCCGGCACGCCCGACGGGTTTTGTCCCAGCTTTTCTCCTTCGATGGCGGCGCGGGCAAAGTCCAGCGTCATTTCATCCAGATAGGGTCCAGTGTACAGTTGCTTATAGTAGTCGGCATCTGGTTTGCCGGACTTACTGGTGTAGACAAAGGGGAAACGCTTGTCTTTTTCCTTTTGATTGATCACCAGTTCATCATCAGCATCGGCTGCATAGGCGGCGTCAGGTAACAATGGTCGCCATTCCTTGCCATAAAAACGGTCTTGCGGTTTTGCTGCCTGAAATTGCTGTACCCATTGCGGGTGGGATTTCATGTAATAAGTGGAACTGGCAAAATTGCCCGTCTTGCTCATATACATATAGGCGGTACCAGTCTTGCCTGCCAGCAGGATCGCCCCTCTGTCCTTGCCAGAGACAGTGACGACCTTGCTGCGCTCGCCATTCGAATAACGCAACTCATCCCCCAGAGTGCTGACGCGCAGATTGGCAGGTGAAGTGCCATCACTGGACTTGGTATCTTCGCCTATATAAGTGTGTTCTTTATCTTCCGTACAATAGACCGATGCCAGCGTGACCGGGTCTATCCAGTTATTGCCGACGACGCCATGCTGGTAGGGGTATGCGCCGGTCAGTACAGCCGAATGGCCGACTGCAGTCACGGTAATGCCATGCGCCTGATGTCCGTCAGAAAACCAGGCTCCCTGGTCCAGCAGACGACGAAAGCCTCCCTGGCCAAATTGATCGCGATAACGCACTACTTGCTCTTGTGGCAAACCATCGACCACCAACACCACGACCAGCTTGGCTTGCACTGGTTTTTCAGCGGCCAGGGTCGGTAACACTGGCAGGGCAGTAGCCACAGTGAGGCAAGTCAGTACAAAAAGTCGGCGCATTGGGACGAGGGTGTTGGGCATTCGTTTCTTCATGGTTTGTCCTGAATGGATTTCAAAAATAAGCAGATCAAAGCCTTGCTCGGCAATAACAAGCACTACAAGGTGTATTTGAAGCGCAGCTTGAAATGATAGGGTAAAAAGCGTGTATTTGCTGGCATATGTTTTTATCTACAAACAAATGAATTTGTTGAAATCACTGCCTTCAGTCAAAAACATTCTGCAAGGTATTGCATTTTATTACTTTACTCCCCTATGCTCAGCAGTAAAATATAGTGATGGGCCTATTTAGTCAGGCCCGGTCCAAGCGATAGGAATACTCTTGAGCAAAGAAAATTATTACGCTTACCTGTTTGATATCTTGCCAGTTGCAATTGCGATTCTGGTCGATGGCAAATTGGCAAAGCTCAATCCAGCTGCGCTTCAGTTACTGGAAGTCAGCGATGAGCAGCTAGTGCTAGGCAGGCCTGTTGATGAATTTGTTCATCCTCTGGATCAGCCACGCTCGCAGGGGCGGTTAAAAAAGCAGGGCGATAACTGGGCGAATGCGAATAGCAAATTCCGTGTGCGCACCAGTCAAGGCAATTTTCGCATGTTGCTGGTGATTAGCCGCGCTATCCGCTTTGAAGACCGGGATGCCGTCATGATCAGCGGTATGGACATGACTGAGCATAATGAAATGGAAGAGCAGTTACGACTCAGCGAGTTCAATTTCCGGCGTTTGTTTGAGAACATGCAAGACGTGTATTACCGTACCGATGTCAACGGTATAGTGCAAAAAGTCAGCCCGGCTGTCAGCAAGATTTTAGGTTATTCACCGGAAGAGATAGAAGGCAGGCCCGCCGAAGCACTATATCCCAAGGCCTCTGACAGGGATGCCTTCAAAAAAGAAATCATGCTGAATGGCATGGTGAATGATTTTCCTGGGCAGATGGTCAGCAAGGATGGGCGTGTCATCGATATCTCGGTGAACAGCCAGGCCTTGTTTGACGATGACGGCAATTTTGCTGGTGTAGAAGGAATATGTCGTGATGTGACCCAGCGCAAGATGCTGGAAAGGGAGTTGCAAAGATTGGCAACAACGGATTCCTTGACCGGCATTGCCAACCGCCGGGCTTTTCTTGAGCATGCCGAGCATATATTCAAAAGTTGCCAGCGCTATCAAACCCAAATGACTTTGATGATGCTGGATCTGGATTTTTTTAAATCCATTAACGATAAGTACGGTCATCAATGTGGCGACCAGGCACTTATCCATTTTGCCGAAACTGTCAAACTGGAATTGCGTGAATCTGATTTGTTTGGCCGTCTGGGTGGTGAAGAGTTTTGTGTATTACTGCAACAGGCAAGTCAGCCAGAAGCCATGTTGGTGGCTGAGCGCATCCGTGCCCACATCCAATCCCTGCCTTTGAGCGCAGCAAGTGGCGAAACCTTTTCCCTGACGGTGAGTATAGGCATCGCCACCTACAGGCCAGAAGATGACCGCCTGGGTCGCCTGTTGGAACGCTCAGACAAGGCACTATATCAAGCCAAGAGCCATGGCCGCAATCAGGTAATCTGGGAAGCCTGCTGATGCAGCAGGCACTTCCCGGTTATTGAAGATCATGCGCTGAGAACGATGATCAGCAACAAATAAATGATTAATGAGCAGGCTGCTATCAGTAGCAAGGCAAATGTGCGCCACAAACTGGCGAAAGTACCAAGTTCATAAGCGCCGCGCAATTGCCGGAATATATGAATAGGCGGTACAAAAATAAATAGCAGCAATGCCGTCATCGAAAAGCTGAAGGTGTTCAATATTGCTGCCACTATCAAGAGCAAAGCCATGAAAGACAGGGAGTAAAGTGAAAATACGGCATGATCGAACATGCCATAACGACGTTTGAAGATAAACATCAGCCATAAGAACGGCAATGAAATCGGCATCAGCAGGAATGATAGTTTTGAGGCATTGCTTTTTATCTTGTACAAGGTTAGCTCTGGTGTCTTGAGTGCATGCCTGACTTTCTTCTCTACCTGGGGGGATGAGAAGCTCACATTTTTTCCATCCAGTTTCTTTTCTATTGTTCGTGCGATGTCGGCCAGGCGATTGCTCTCAGGCTCTGATTTCTCACTTTCTTTTTTTGTGTTAGGAGCTGTCAATAAACTCAGCGAACTCTGCAAAGCAGTGATTTCCAGTTCAAGTTCAGTGATGTTTTCTTTCAGGTCTTCCAGCTTGGGATCTCCGGCAGGGAGTTTTGCACGCTGATCTTGCATTGATGCCAGTTTAAGCTTGTTTTCTTGCAAGACCTTGCTTATACCTTCTTTGGTATGCGGCTGATCCGAGATGCTGTTAAGCGGGTTGTTGCTTGTGAGAGAAAACACAAAAAACATCAGAAAAATCAAAAACAAAAATAAAGCCAGCGGCGAGACATAGCGGGTACGCTGACCAGCAATGTAATTGCGGGTTAATTTTCCTGGTGAGAATATCAATGCCGGGATCGTTCTCCATGCCTTGGTTTCAAAATGAAGCAGACCATGCAAGAGTTCTTCGATTAAATGCAATAGCGAGCGATGGATGTGTGCAGCCTGGCCGCAAGCATGGCAATAGCTGCCTTGCAACGCTGTGTTGCAATTAGCGCAGGTATGACCATGAGCTTCTGGCCCTGTCGCATGATGACTGGTTTTCTCTGCTTCATTCACCAGTATTATTGCTGTCGCCACTTCTGCGGCAGTCCCTATGTCCGGGCTCATAAATGCGCTCTCTTTTTGATGAAGGTGTCTGGTCGTTGCACTAACTCCTGTGCAAAGAAAAATAGTTTGGGCAAGGTGTAGATTTTATAATATAAAGCTGAATGTGAGCCGGGCTATTTAGAACTCATTTCATAAATAGGATGAGTGCGAACAAGACGATTTTGGATGCAGTGCAAGGCGTGCCCCTCGCTAAGGCTGGTGCCTTAGCGAGGGAGGGGTGGCACACTACGTGCTGCAATGCGCCAAAATCGTCAGTTCCCGAAGGGCTTGCCTCATAACGCGCGCTGGACGGCGTTGGACTCGTTGTCAATAGGCAAAGCTATTGACTGCCTCGTCTGCCTTGCCAGCCCACGTTATGAGGCAAACGCATCTCACCCTATTTATGAAATGAGTTCTAACTACTTAAGCCTGTTTTCGAATTATCTGAGCAGAGCGACGATGGAATGCGCGTATTAAAATACTTTTTATTTTTACCCCCACTTATGTTGAGTGCAGGTACACAGGCCCAGCGTGCAGCGTCTGGTGAAGACTGCTTCTCACTTGGCGGGCAGGCCGATGCGCGGGAGTGTCTGGGAAAACGTGTCACGCAAAGTGATTTCACACTCAGGCAAGTGGAAGCCGATACTCTGGCATCTGTGAGCGAATGGGATGATACCGCCGCAAACCGCGCGCGCGTTAAGAGCAAATTGCTATCGTCAGGCAGGCAATACCTGCTTTACCGGACAGAGCAATGTGAGCTACAAGCAAACCTGGCAGCAGGTGGTACTGGCACATCTCACAGACGCTACTTATGCATACTAGAAATGAACGAGCAACGCATCGCTCACCTGCAAAGCGTGAAGGAAGTGACGAATCGCTAAATCAGGCTGTATTGAACTCTGTTTACTTATTTACTCACGTCGTTTGCATGCCTGGTGCTGTGCTGCTTATTTGATCTGCCAGTTCAATATCTGCTTTGATCAGTGTCATGCTTTTTCTGTTGCAATTGAAATCGTTTAGTTCTGGATTACAAAGGTGCAAATCTCGTCGCTGACGCCTGGCAGGGACAATTTTGCGTAAGTGCTGCAAAGTGAATAAACGCATCGCCATGCTGAATTGCGATGCGTTTGAAACAGTATCCAGCGCGGTTTACAGCCACCCACTCTTGCGAAAACGGTAGTATAAATAAGCGCAGGTTGTAAGTATTATGCCTACAGCCAGCGGGTAACCATATGCCCATTCCAGCTCGGGCATGTTCTTGAAGTTCATTCCCCATATTCCAGCAAAAGCGGTCGGTACCGCAAAAATTGCTGCACCTGCTGCCAGGCGTTTGTTGACTTCACTTTCGTCTATGGCAACCATGGACAAGTTCACCTGTATTGCTGTGCTGATGGTGTCGCGTATGGTGTCGATTGACGTGTTCACACGATATAGATGATCATATACATCGCGAAAATATTCCTGGGTATTGACACACAAGGCAGGTACGCGACCGCCGAATAATTTACCGCTGGCTTCCATCAAAGGCGTGACTGCATGTTTGATCACCATGATCTTGCGCTTAAGCTGGTACAGGCGCTGGATATTCGCCCGCTCACTACCCTTGGTGAAAATCTGTTCTTCGATGAGTTCCAGCTCTTCTTCCAGTGCTTCCACAACAGGGAAGTAGCGGTCAACGACGGCATCAATCAGGGCATAAAAAACAAATGAAGAACCATGCTTGAGCAAATGCGGCTCCCGCTCACAGCGCTGGCGCACGCCAAGGAAATTTTGTTGGCAACGGTTGCGTACCGACAGGACATAGTTATCACCGACGAAGATATTAAGTTCTCCTATATTCAGTTCACCGTCTATCATTTCTACCGTGTGGATGACGGCAAACAAGGAGTCGCCATACTCCTCTATCTTTGGCCTTTGATAACCATGACGCGCATCTTCGACAGCCAGTTCATGTAACTCAAATTCCACCTGCATTTCCTGTAATTCTTCATCCGAAGCATCGCGCAAGGCTACCCAGACAAACTGGTCCTTATGTTGTACATAGTCGCTGATTGCTGCCACTGAGATGTCGGACAGTTTGCGACCTTCCTGATAAGTAACGCAGTTGATTAACATGTTTCAGTTTTCCATTTTTTTGTTTGGAGAAGATACCAGTTGTTCTAGTCTGATCCAGTATAAGCACGATGTAAACCCTGGTTTGGCATGGTTCATTTTGTGTCGTAAGAGGTAGTGTCGCTGGCGCGCCACCAGCGTTTGTCTACCCGGAAATTGAAGCGACGCCGGAATTGCAAGGGGCTAATTTGGGTTTCTCTTTTGAACAGACGGCAAAATGAGCTATTGTCGCGGTAGCCGCATTGCTCAACGATGGTGCTGATATCCAGCATACTGATTTCCAGCAAATGCTTGGCTCTTTGTATGCGCAATTTCTGCAGATAAGAGAGCGGCGACATACCCAGCACCTCATTGAAATAACGATTGATCGTGCGCGGGCTGACGGCAGCGGCATGTGCAACTTCCTGTAAATCATAGGGACGTCTGAGATCTGCCTCCAACCATGCGCGTGCCTTGAAGACAACGCCATCACGGGCTTTGGCGGACAACACCAGATTCATGTCGGCACTGATCTTATTGCGCTCTTCCCTGTAATAGGTGGCATCAATGGCGCTATTGGCCAGGGCATCTCCAGAGTGCAAACGTATAATTTCATAGATTAAACGGTAATTGCTGGCTGGGGCACCAGTGGTAAAGATGTTCCCATCGACCACAACCTCATGACGCAGATTCAATAAAACATTTGGATAATTATCTGCCAGCCATCCACTCATCATCCAGCTCATGGCAGCTTGCTTGTGCTCAAGCAAGCCTGCTTCTGCCAAATAACCTGTGGCGTTATAGCTGGCAGCGATGATGGCCCCAGATTGATGGCGGGAATGTAGCAAGGCTTTTTCTGCGGCCCCGGTTTTAACGCGCCTGTCCAGATCATAAATAGTGACTATTTGCAGGCCAGGCACAACCAGCGCGGTTTGCCTGGCGGGCAGATATTCATCGGCGCTATCGAAACCTGGTGCCATCACACTTTCCAGCCAGGGCAGGTGCAGGGTCTTTCCATGTACATCAATGATGCGCCAGCGAAATGGCAGGGCACGGCTACCTATGCTGCTTAGTTTTTCTGGATGTCGCAAACTCCAAAAGGTGTTAGCTGCCGTAATGGCATCCAGGCTGGTCAGCATGGCACCCGGCATACAACCCTCCAGATAAAGCAGGTCAAAACGAATTGGTAACATTTGATTACATAAATTTGCTTACAAGTCATGGCTGGATTGGCATAGCTCTTGTCTATTTTAGCTTATAACTTTAGTCAGGGCATGAATATACTTACTGCGCAGAAACGATATTTCTGCTTCCAGAAAGTGGGTGCACACGCCACAGGAAAGGTCTCTTTTCCCTTGGAACCTGTTTGCAATCTGACTGCGCGTGCGTGATCGGGGCTCATGTGCTGCTCAAAATGCTCATGTACGAGAGTACATTCCGCTTTTTGCGCTGCACTTCACCCCGCTGACGCTCGCTACAGATCCTAAACAGGTTCTTAAAACCGCTTACTACTTTGGATAAGATCATGCACTCGCTCGCTCAGACAAATACCATCATCGGTATGCCGCTCGATGTCCCGCGCAAAAATAATGACGCTGCCTTTACCCAGCAAACCCCGGTGTATCCATGGCCAGATAAACAAAACTCCAGCTTCAAGGTCAAGCTGGTGAATTCCAGCAATGATCTTGAATCCATCAGCATGCTGGTGAATCAGCGCTATTCTTCACGTGGCTATAGCAACCCTGCCAAACCTGCTAACCATGAGTTGCGCAAGACTATGAATGTCTTGAGCCTGCAAGCCACGATTGAAAACCGCACAGTTGGTACCCTTAGTGTGCAATTCGACTCTGAAGAAGGATTGCCTCTTGACAGTCTGTATAAGTTTGAACTCGACAGCTTGCGGCGCAAGGGTGCAAAATTATGCCAGTTCACCAAACTGGCTGTCGAGAAGGAAGTCAAATCCAAGAGTGTGCTGGCATCCCTGTTCCATATTGCAGAGATTTGGGCTTTCCAGGTCCGTCACTACAACTATATCTGCATAGAAGTAAATCCCAGACATGTGGCGTTTTATCAGCGCATGTTGAGCTTCACAATTTTGAGCGAGGTTCGTGAAAATCAGCAAATTCAGGCACCATCAGTCTTGCTGGGTATAGACTTGAATTATCTCGACACATTGGTGAAACAGTTTGGTGGAAAACCAGAGTTGGCAGACAAGGAGCGCTCTTTCTACCCTTATTTCTTTTCTCCCGAAGAAGAGTTTAGTTTGGCAGGGCGCCTGCGTAGCATGAGTGAGAATTAATATGGAACAATCGCTAGACAAGCAAGCTGGCTGCACTCCTGCTTTCGATTATGACCAGGCATTTTCACGCAACCTGGGCTGGTTCACGGAAGCAGAGCAGGCGCAACTGCGCGGCAAGAAGGCGGCGATTGCGGGCATGGGAGGCGTCGGTGGCGCGCATTTGCTGACGCTGGCCAGATTGGGTATCGGTGCTTTTCATATTGCTGATTTCGATCAATTTGATTTGCCAAACATGAACCGGCAGGCAGGTGCCATGCTATCCACACTGGGACAGGACAAGACACAAGTCATGCAGGCCATGGCAAAAGATATCAATCCTGAGTTGCGGATAGAAGTATTTCCACAAGGCGTGGGGACTGGCAATATGGATATCTTTCTCGATGGCGTGGATATTTATATTGATAGCCTGGATTTTTTTGCCTTTGATGCCCGTCGGGCAGTTTTCGCTGCTTGCTATCGCAAGGGCATACCGGCAGTCACCGCCGCTCCTCTGGGTATGGGGACTGCCGTGCTGGCTTTCATGCCCGGCAAGATGAGTTTTGATGCATATTTTCAAATGCAGGGCCAATCAGAGTTTGAGCAAGGCTTGCGTTTTTTACTTGGCCTGGCACCAGCCCGTTTGCATATGCCTTACCTGGTGGACTCCAGCCGCGTCAGGCTGGATTTAAAGAAAGGACCATCGACGGTGATGGCTTGCCAGCTATGTGCAGGTGTTGCAGCAACTGAAGCTGTAAAAATCTTGTTGGGTCGCGGTAAGGTAGTTTGTGCACCACATGGCATGCATTATGACGCCTACCGGCAAGAGTTGAAAAAAACCTGGTTACCCGGTGGTAACCGCAATCCCTTGCAAAAAATTAAGCTGGCCATCGCCAGACGCATGCTGGGCCAGAAATTCGCGACGGCAGGAAGGCAACATGAGCCCGCTTGAATACATACTGGATAAAGCACGCTGGGCACCCAGTGGCGACAATGTGCAAAACTGGCGTTTTGAAATAATTTCAGAAGATGCTTTCATCATCCGCGCCTTTGATACCCGCGACACCGTCGTCTATGATTTCGATGGTCGCCCCAGCCAGATCGCCCTGGGTGCGCTACTGGAAAACATTAGTCTGGCCGCCAGTCATCAGCAGCGACGTGCAGAATTTTTGCGCATGGACAGCCAGGAAAATAGAAACGATAGCAGGACGCTTGCGTATCAGGTCAGGCTCTTGCCTGTTGATATTTGTGTTCCACACCCATTGGTGGACATGATAGAAAAAAGAAGCGTGCAAAGACGTGCCCTATCCACCTCAAGCTTGAGTGAAGAACATCAACGTGCGCTGGAACAGGCAGTAGGTGAGAACTTCAGCATATGCTGGTTTGGCGGCTGGCAACAGCGCTGGAAGATGGCGAAGTTATTATGGCGTAATGCAAAAATACGCCTGACCATGCCTGAGGCTTTCCCTACCCATAAGAAAGTCATAGACTGGGGTAAACAGTTCAGTGAAAACCGTATTCCCGATCAGGCCATAGGTATGGATAAGTTGGGGCTGTTGCTGATGCGCTGGGCGATGCATAGCTGGCAACGGGTCAACTGGATGAATCGCTACATGGCAGGAACCTGGTTGCCACGCTTGCAGCTCGATCTGATTCCGGCATTATTTTGCGCCACCCATTTCATGATCGTGGCAAAGCAAGAACCACAAACGGTAGAAGACTTTGTCGCTGCCGGCCGTAGCCTGCAAGGCTTCTGGCTGACCGCCACACAGTTGGGCATACAATTGCAGCCGGAAATGACGCCGCTGATCTTTAGCTGGTATATCAAGGCAGGGCGCTCTTGTAGTGATACTGCTGGCATACAAGAACAGATGCTGGAATTACAGCAAAGCCTGGCAGCATTTTGCCATCCTGCTATATTGAAAAATACCGGCTTCATGGGAAGAGTCGGCTATGGCAAGCCCGCGCAATCACGTTCCTTGAGAATGAAGCTGCAGGATTTATTTGTTCAATCCCGCAGTGAGGAAAAAAATTCCAGCGACTATCTGACAGGTCAAGAGTGTCCTGATAAGGGGCACAGTTGATTAACACAAATTGCTTAGTCTGGACAATTGTTGCTGTTACGCAGCAGGGTCCGCATCCGGAACGGGCGGTAACAGACGCAGGTATTCTTTACGGACGACCTCATAGCATTCGCAGGCGCGCGCTTCCATGGCGTGCCTGTCCAGCACTTTGATATGACCACGCCTGACCTCAATCAATCCATCTTTTTGCAGTTGGCCTATTGTTTGCGTAACGCTCTCGCGACGTACCCCCAATAAATTGGAAATCATTTCCTGGGTGATCACAATGTCTTCAGAGTGCAATCTGTCCATACTCATCAAGAGCCAGCGACATAGTTGCTGATCCAATAAGTGATGTTGATTGCAAACTGCAGTTTGTGAAGTCTGGCAAATCAGTGCCTGGGTATACAGCAGCGCGTATTGCTGCAACTTACCTCCCAGGGCAAACTCCCTTTTCATGACCTTCCGGCTGAGCTTGTATGCCTTGCCAGTGCTTTGGACTTCCGTGCTGGATGGCATACTATCGCCACCCATGAAAATGGAAATACCGACCATGCCTTCGTTACCTACCAGCGCCACTTCACTGGAAGAACCATCTTCCAACGCATAAATCAGTGAGACGATGCCAGAGATAGGGAAATACAGGAAGCGCACGTGGTCACCAGACTCCAGCATGGTCCACTTTAAAGGAAGGGATACCAGTTCCAGATCAGGCAAGATACGCTCGTAATCTGCCTTGGGTAGCGCAGCTAATATACTGTTCTGTTTTGGGTTTTCAGACCAGACAGCTTTGGTTGGTTTTTTCATATGGCCTTGGAAGTAGCTTGTTTTTGTCTACCACAGGCTTGTATCAGCTGTAATGTCAAAGTAGCTTACAGGGTTTTACGTTTAAAAAAAAGCGGATTTTGTTTTAGCACGAAGAAGTCGCAGCACTGTGCTCAAATATATGCTGCGTGCACCAGATATGTAGTGTTTTTGCTAAAAGCTCATCCCGGCGACAATCACCGTATAAATCAGCAGCGACAGGGCCGCAATGCATAGCAAGGCTGCCGTGCGCCACAGGCTGGCAAAAAAACCCAGTTCATAAGCATCGCGCAGTTGCACAAACATATGCACAGGTGGGACAAAGGCAAATAATAAACCGGCGATGGCAGTAAGATTGAGTTTTGCCAGTAGCGCCATACACATCAGTAAAATACTCATGAAAGACAATGAGTACAGCGAGAACACTGCATGATCAAACAGGTTATAACGCCGTTTGAATACAAATAATAGCCAAAGAAAAGGCAAGGAAATTGGCATCAGCAGGAAAGCCAGTTTGGCCGCATTGGCTTTCAATTTGTAGAAAGTCAGGTCCTGATTTTTTTCGGCACGGTCCAGGATTTTTTTTATCCATCTGACTTGGGTGATGTCATATTCACTACTGGTTTTTTTGTTTTCTGCTCCTGTTTTCAATTGCTCTTTTTCTTCTTTTGCGAGTCGCTGGTTTTCTTCTGCCAGTGCAGTTTCAAGCTTGCTCAGTTTTTTCTGGGTGCTGCCCAGATCTTCGTCTGGCAGTGATGCCGCCTGTTTTTCTTGCGGCAATGTGAGTTTGTTCAGAGTCTCTTTGGTCTCGTAGATTTCCAATACCAGTTCATCCCTGGATTTGTAACTACCCTTTAGTCCAGTTACCGGGTCTTTCATCGTCAATGAAAAGACAAAAAACATGGCAACGATCAGAAACAACAACAGCGCCAGTGGTGACACGTAGCTATGGCGCTTGCCAGCAATATATTCACGGGTAAGTTTGCCTGGCCTGAGTATTAGCGCAGGCAGGGTGCGCCAAAGCTTGTGATCGAAATGCAGGATGCCATGCAGAACTTCTTCAAAGATATGCGCCATCGATCGATGCACATGGGCTGGCTGGCCGCAAGATTGGCAATAATTGCCAGCCAGCGGCGCACCACAGTTTTGGCAAAGTTGAGTATGGCCTGGTGAAGCCGCTTCTTTTGCTATGGGAAAGCGCGTTTGGCTTTCCGGCAGTTTTTTATGGACTTGCTGTGTCGCCTTGCTTTTTTTCTTGCTGCGCATGCCTGTATCCGATTATTTTTATCGTGGTGTCGATTCTGATTGTGACACTTTACTATGTAATATTCAAATCAATGCAGTCAAGCCAGTAGCTACCCCTGGCAAGTGACGCTCATGCAAAGATCAGGTCTTTCTCATTGAGCAGACAGGTGCAAGCTGGCCCCGGCTATGAATTGTATACCTGGTGGTTGACCTGATTTTGACCATCCTTGTATCGAACAGGTTCGCAGTGGTCTTTTTGTGGACTCCACTTATAAGATCTGCAAATGAATCCGGTTTTCGGACATACAGATTCAAGTTTGACAAAGAAGGCACGAATTTCACTCGCTGAATTTTCTTGCTTGAAATGCTCACGCACCATGGCAATGCATTGTGTCAATTTCTCCGGCGCGATGCCAGTTGGCGCTCCTTTTTCATACGGAGCATTGCCGGTATAGGGAGCTGCTGGCGAAATTGAAGCTGGTCCGGACTGGGGGCCAGAACTTTTGTCCTGGCTCCCAGTTTCTGCAGGCGTTGCCTGGTTATTGTTCGCGTTTGTCGAATTGAGAATAACCTGACTGCCCTTGGGCGCATTTTGCTGATCGCCAAAATGCAGACGGCCATCTTTATCGCGCCACTTATGGATTTCTCCGGCGTTAGCGACTGACAAGGAAAGAATTGTGGTTGCCAGTAAGAGTAATTTGCGAATATTCATGATGCTTTGGCAGTCTTGTTCTTCTCGGTTTTTCTTTGCAAGACAAAAATAGGCTGCGCCCACTCGGTATCTTTTTTCTTCTTGCTGGTGATCAGTGTCAGTTCAGATGGATCGTAGACATCAGTATTGTGCGTCAGCGGCGTGGTCATCAGATACTGGGCATCCGTGTTTTTGAGGAACTCACCAACCAGCTGGATGTTGCGTATGTCCAGATGGGCGAAAGGTTCATCGATGAAGACAAAGCCGCCAGAACCATCGTCAGATTTCAGCAGGCCTATCAGCAGTATCAGAGACTTCATGACTTGCTGGCCACCGGATGCTTCACCATCGTTCATACCTATCGGGCCCTTGCCGTCAAATTTGAAGCGAACATGCAAGCCAGCTTGTGCCAGTTGTATATCGTCATTTTCCAGCTTGACCGGGTCGGTATGCACTTCTATACCTGCCAACTCACCGAGTTGCTTGATGTTCTTGCTGTAAGACTTGATCGTGAAGCGCAGTCTGTCCATATAGGCGGCACGAGCATTCACTGTGGCTTCTATCGCCCGGTTATTCTGATAGCGGCGCTCATCGGTCTCTGCCTGGCGGCCTTGCAGCAGGGCATTCAGGCGGGTGTACTGATCGACCACGGTGGAGTCGGTTTCCCAGTCATCACGCGCCAGGTTATTCGTCAGGCTGCGTATGCGCAATTCTATCTGGTGGACGTTTTCATGCTCGGCCACCAGTTCCTTGCGGTGCGAGGCGCGTTTCCAGTTATGTGGCAAGGTATGCCAGGTGTCGCGCATGGCGCGCAGGGTTTCAAATTGTTCCTTGCGTTCATCGGCATGGCGTTTTTCTGATGTGCGCAATTGGGCTTCGGCATCGGCAATTGCAGCCTTGGCCTGTTCCCATTTCAAATGAGCGACCGAGCGCTGTTCAGTGGCGGCTTTCAGGAGCGGCGCTATTTCACCCAGACGGCCGCCGACTTCCATGCGCTGCTGTTTTAGCGGTTGCGTGTTGCGGCTGGCTTCTTCAAATTCGGCATGGCGGGCACTGAGTTCTTTTGCTGCATCAACACCTGCCAGGCGCGCCTTGTAGGCACTGATTTCACCAGCCAGCTTGCTGATCTGCATGGTCAGCACATCTTCTTGTGATTGCAGGCGTGGCAATGACTTTAGCAAGGCTTCCAGGCGCTGGGTGCGGCCTGCATTACCAAAGCGATAGCGCGATACTTCGACGAACAGCGAACGGCCACCACGGCGCTCAAAATGATAAGCGTCAGGCGTAATCCATTCCTGATTCTTGGGCAGCTTCATGCCCAACTCAATTGAGCCTACCGTGTCTATGCGTTGTAGCTGCTCTATCAACCAGCCTGGTGCCTGGCCGGTGAAGTTAACGACCGACAGCAGGCTCTGGTCCTTGACCACAGGTGCGCTGATACGGTCTGGCACGATGAAATGGCTGTAGCGCTGCTTTTCACCTATACGGTAAGCTGCAGAGGCGTCAGTTGCCTTGTCCAGCAAAATCACTGAGGTATAACCGCGCAATACACCTTCTACTGCAGCCTGCCATTTGGGATCAGTAACTTCTACGATCTCTGGCAACATGCAATGCGGAATATTTGCCTCCGCCAGTGCACGACGCATCTGGCGTACATTCTCAGGATCAGGCAGGGCAGACTTGCCTTGCAGGGCGGCGATGGTTTCCATCTCGCCAGCGATACGCTGGGTCAGGGCATCACGTTCCAGCTTCTGGCGCGACAGTTCGGCTTCTTTTTTCTCCAGATCGTCAGCGATATTGGCGACATCGGCATCTGCTTCTGCAGCCAGTTTTTGCAAGCGGGCTTTTTGTTCCAGCAAGCTTTCCTGCGGTTTCAGTTTGCTGTTGATCTGTCCCAGTTTTTCGCGCAGAGATGACTCTTCTGCTTCCAGTGCAGCTTCTGCCTGCTTGGCATCCGTGACTTGCTGCGCCTGTTGCGCCAGGTGCTGGCGGCGATCAGAAAGTGCCAGGTCTTGCGTCTTTAAAAAACGTTTGCTGGCCCGTAGGGTCTGACTGGTAGTACCCGCTTTTTCCAGTGCTTCATGGTATTGCAGGGTAGGCAGTATTTCTTCCTGCAGATCGCGCTTTTCCTTGTTCAGGCTTTCATACTGGTGGTAATTGGCAACGCGCAGGCGCAAGCCTTCGAGATTGGTCTTGGCGCCTTCAAGCTCGGTTTCAAAGCGCTGCAATTCAGTTTCGGTATCACGTTGATGGCGCTTGGCATCATCATAGGCATCCAGTACTTCTTTGTCGCCAAAGACTTGAAACACCAAGTCCAGCAACTGGCGCGGCGCGTATTCACACAGCTTGTCAGTCTCACCCTGTTCCAGCGCCAGTACCTTGCCCATGGCATTTGACAAGCCTGCATGTGACAAACGCTTGCGATAGCTTTCCACACCCAGCCAGTCATTGGCTTCCTGTATCTCTTCTATCTCGGTCTTTCCGCTGCGCATGAGGTATTGACGCTTCCAGTCACCACCATTTTTTTCTATCTTGCAAAACAGCGTGACTTCATCTTCATACAAACCCGACATGCGGAAAGGGCGGTTGGAAATCTGCGGCCCAACTGCACTGTTATCGACGACCGCACGTATCCATGCCGTTTGCTGGCCAGAGTGGCGGGCATAATGTTTGTAGGAACGCCCCATGGAACATTCCAGGCCGAACAGGGTGCGCAAGGCATCCAGCAGCGTGGTTTTACCCGAACCATTTTGCCCGGCGATGGTGATGATCTTGGCATCCAGCGGGATGTTCTTGATACGTTGCCAATAATCCCAATGGACAAGTTCCAGCGATTTGATATGAAACATGGTGCTTATTCTTTTTCGGTATTGGGGGTGAAGTCAGCGCCGGTGTTTGCACTTGCATCGTTGTTGGCAACAGGTGTTTCCACGCTTGCTACATTTATTTCTGTAGCAGTTTCAACTTCAGCTGGAGTTTCAACCACAGGTGCGATGACGGCTGGTGTGCGTGGTGCCGGGATGTGGAATATATCTGACAACGCACCATTAATGATGCGGTCTTTCAGGGTGTCGGTATCCATTAGCAGATCCAGCAGCGGGCCTTCCAGGATCAGGTCGGCCTTGCGTTCGATAAATCCTACGCGTGCCAACTGACCCAAGTTCATGTCCATACGGGTTTTCTTGCCCAGCTTTTCACCGAAGTCTGCCAGCAGGGCGCGGTAAGAGATGCCTATCGAAGTGTCCTCTGCACGCGGCATGGGTTTGTCTTTGCCGAACATATCATTCTGGTCTTCTTCTGCCAGTTGATGGGCTTCCTGCCGTTCGCGTTTGGGCAAAATAATCAAGGACCACAAGACCACCAGTAAGGCCACGCCATCGCGGGCCAGGCCAAAATTATTATTCTGCCAGGTTTCTTTGGTGCCAAATACCTTGGATTCGCTATCGCGTGTCAAGGCCAGAGTGACATAGTCTGCATACACATTATCGACAAACTTCATGCCGCAGGCTTTCAGGCGTGTGTCGATCTCGGTACGAAATAACTCATCCGACAAGGCGCGTTTAACCAGCTTGTCTTCACGGCGCAGGGTCTGGTGCGCCAGCAAGCGGGCGATCAGGATTTGAGCATCTTCGATCATGGTGTTTCTCTAGTCTGTACAGGCGGTGCTGGTGGTGCGGATGGGTCGACGGGTGCAGATGGCTTTGCTTTACCGGCGGTAGTGGCTTCAGTAGGGGCACTCAGGCTGGCGATCGACATTGCCGCAACATGTTCATCATGCACCTTGTGCATTTTGTCTTTGGAATTGAAGACCAGTGGCAGGCGTGCCAGTATCCCGGTCGCACCCTGCAAGGCGGATTCATTGGCATCTCCCAGCAAAGGCAGCATGGAGGCGCGGTATGAGGCAATCGAAAAATTCGACGGTAATAAAATATCCTGCAACGAGATAGGTTTTTCCGATGCATCAGCCTCAGTCAGCAAGGCCAGCCAGTGATCAAGCTCATGCAGGGCATCGCTATCATCATTGGCAATTGATGGTGCATTTTCACCAGCAGGCAAAGCACCGACAAGTGCAGAGACGCGGTGGCTCAGTAATTCGCTCTCGGCTACATCGATCATTTCCGATGGCGTAATAAACATAGGCGTCACCGGTTTGGCCAGCGCATCATCTGCTAATGCAGCCAGATCATCTTTTTGCAGCAACCAGGTTTTGATATCGGTAGTCGACAAGCCAGACTGACCCAGGTGCACACGCTGGCGTTCAATTTGGTTCAGTGCCCGCGAGAACATACCCTGCATATTCAACAAGGCACTCTGTGCACGGCCTATCGCCTGTGCAGCCCTGTGGGTTGCCGCATCGGCACGGCTGTCATTGGTGATGGCGTGAATGATCTCCGAGCCTTTTTCTACCCAGTCGCAGGCGGTATGCCATTTTTGCTGTGCAGTGCGCAGCTGGAACTCCGAACCTGAGGCAATCGCATCCGAGAATTCTTCCGTCAGTTCAATCAGGCGACCCAGCAAGTGATGCAATTGCTCCACCGAGACGCCACCAACTGCCTGGGCACCAGCGACCTGGGTGAGCATATAACTCATCTCAGCCTGGTCATTGTTTTCTTCGACGTGCAGCAAAGACTCTATCGCTGCTAGTACGTTACGGGCTGTCGGTGCGATGCGGTAGACCGACTGGCTGGCATCCCAGATCAGCAAGCCGGTTGAGCGCAGGCGCGACAATACCGTCTCCAAAGCATCTGCTTCGAGATATCCCAGTTTGGCATTGATATCCGCCCGGCTCAGCGACGGTGTTTCCACATCCGCTGTCAATTCCCGCAAAACCAGCAGGCGCAGCAATACGCCGTTGAAACCGCCATGGAACAAAGCCGTGAAAGCCTGCAATACAGGCTGGCCACGCTTCAGGGGGAATACAGCGGAAACGTCTTCGGGAGTAATACCAGGCTTGAAATAGGTCTGCAGAGCGAGATCGTCTTCGTTCTGAACCTCAGCTTCGTTACTTAAATTTTGCATGCTGGCATTTTAACCGCTTGCAGCCTGCTTGAATATTGTCAGGATTTTAATTTTTTCTGGTGCTACTTAAGAAAATGGATGTAACATGCTTATCAAAAATACATTTCTTAAGACTTTGCAATAGAATATTGATAAATATACTAAATTTTTATTGCAAGTATATTAATGTCTGCATGAATTAATGCAGGCGCGACCTGTCGTAACGGTGTTCTATGATTTGCAGAAGCAAGACTTCACGTTCGGTTTCATTGGCATGTAACAGGCGAGTCACCGCTTTGCGCGGTACCTTGAAATAGCGGCGGCGGTTGGCGCGCATGTCCAGGGTACGCCAGCCTTTGCCAGTCAGCCATTCCCATTGTTCATAATCAATAGGTACGATCAATTGCATTTTCAGACGTTTGTACACAACGGTGCTACCAAACGCCGGTTTTGGGCCAGGTGGCGGCAGTTCGCGTTCATGACGCATTCTAAAGATGGTTCTGAAGCCGTTTTTGATAACGTCAATTAACATGGTGTTCTTATTGAAAAGCAAGGCGGTAGTAATTTGCTTAGTTAAACACTGGCATCCATGATTTGTATCTTGAATGCAGGCGGATATTTAACTGACTGTTTGCTGGACAGCCTGCAAATTGCTGTCAGCAGTAAATTCGAGTGAAATATTTTAGTCGTATACCGAGTATTTACTGCAGTTCTCTTGTGTAAGTTTGTGTAATCTTTGCGCTGGGAAGTTACATTTTTTCACGTTTTTGCAGTTTTATTCTAATTTGCAGCAGCTTGCCAGATTTAAAAGCAAGCCGCTGCTATTTTGATACTGAGTATTGCTGGTGCTGTTTTGTATTTTTTATTCAGGACTTACGCAAAATTGTCCCAGCAAGGCTATCGCTGTGGGAAACCGCTCTTGCAGGAGCGGTTCGTTACGTTGGCAGACAACATATTGTCTGAAACCCCAACTACACCGTAGCGACGAAGACAGTACTTTAGTACGCGGCTCCTAGGAGAGGAGCTGCAACGCAGCTGGGGCGGTTTTGCGTAAGTCCAATTATTGTTGAGAATGATGTTCGTCGGACTATTGGAGATAAGGCGTATATGCGATGCCGTATTGTGTAGCGGATGCTGTCCTGGCCTTGTTTTCCTGACTTTCTGTAAAACTTGCCAGCACACCTGCAAGGTCTATGCGCTTGGCTTGCACCTCTGCCTTCCAGTAATCATAGCCGGCCTGGTCAGGTTGCCGGCCCAGGATATTTCTATATAAAGTTGTCAGGAAAATATCTGTTGATGGAGTGGCACCATACAGCGTCTTGAATTCTGCAGATTGCATGAAACTGGCCGCGACATTGAGTAGGCTGGTCCCCCTGTCCATCTCCTTGATCCAGTAGCCTAGCCCAGCCAGGTCTGGCACGCGGCCAAAAGCTGCCTGGTAAATGCGATAGGCCTGACCAGGTTGGCCTTCGACATCAAATGCAACTGTCACGTCCTTGAAGGCGATGCGTGCAGAGGCTGGAACGGTCTGGGTCGCGCTGTTGCCAGACTTGTCAGTAATTGCATAGCCGCTGGCAGTTTTGGAGATCGTATAATTCGCCAGGTCGCCTTCGAACCCGGTGGAATTGACAGTGAAATTATGAGGTTTTCCCCAATGAGAAAAGAAGCGTCCCTGGTACTGGTTGCGGGCTATGGCGAGATAATCCCCTGCTTTGGAAAAGGCAACACTGATGCTGCCCTGATTACCATTGATGAAGCCAGTTTGCTCATCCACCAATTGTGCAACATTGGCAAACTTGATATTGTTGAATTGCCAGCCTGAGATACCTGGCGTGGTATACACCGCGGCCCCTGAGTCACTAGTCACAATAAACCTAAAGTTGACGGTGCTGCCAGCATATTTACTCAGATCCACCTTGATGTGGCCAGTCGCTTGTGGGCTCGATGTCCCTTTTTCTGAGAACACGTCAGACCAGGCGGCACCGTCATTGGTCGAAACTTGTGCTTTCAAATACTCGCCAGGTGTGGCATAGCCAGTTGTTTTATCAAATTCGACTTGTCCACCTGCTGCGATGAGCAGCTTGTTATTGCAGGCCAGGGCCTGCAAGCCAAAGTCGCCGTGGAAAAGTACGAAGTTGCTATTACCAAATGCGGAATAGCTGGTAGCGGTGGTGGCAGTCCAGCTTCCGACGCCGTTCTTGACTGTCCAGGTGTCCGGCACAGGTGCTTTAAGGTAAGTCTTCAATTCATAGCCAGACGCATCTGCTACTGGCTTGACCTGGAAAGCCAAAGGTGCATTGACCTTGACGCTGGCACCCGCACTGATCTGGGGTGTGGCTGCCCCTGGCGTAGCGACTTCCGGATCAAAAACGATCACATTATAGTTAAATGTATGTGCAGCTCCCGAGATGCGCACATCAGCCAGAGTCACAGAATAAGACTCGTCACTTGATGGCTTGCTCGCCTTGCTGCCATCGGTCGTGCCCTGCAGTAACCAGACCAGCGTGTTCTCGCCATATCCCTTTGTCTGGGGCTCTATGGTCACAGGGATATTGACCCCCGCTTTGCTGACGGTGAGCCTGGTATTTGAGAAATCAGCATCCCTGTATGAAAACGACCAGCGGCCATAAACCACCGGGTAGGGGATATAGCCTTTTGGTGGCCAAGCGATAAAGTCATCGCGCAGCTTAGGACGCGCCATAGCAGCATTATTGTCAAAGACCCACAAAGAGTTGGCTGAGTAAAGAAAGTTGGCGCTGCCGCCAGCAGAGCCAGGTACGCTGCCTGATCCCATGGTTTGGGTTTGTGGATGCAGCAACCACCTGCGGTGTCCAACTGCTGCATTATTGCCACCGCTGTCCGCCAGGTAGCCATTCGAAATGGCATCAGCGCCAGCATTACCCAGAGCCAGATTGGAGCGACCGGCAGCCTCGCCACCATCGGCAGTATAAAACTTCCAGTTTGATGGCGGAGTATGCGAGAGTTGCCCATTGACGCTCATCATGAATGCCGCTTGCTGGCTCTTGGCTGAATAAGTGGGATCAAATGCAACGTTGGCGGGTACACCAGCCATGGCCCGAATCAGATTGATACGTAACAAGGTAGCGTCCTGATACTGCGTGCCGGGCGTGCCTGCCTTGCCAGTTGCGTAATCCCCGGTCCAGTTCATCGCGACATTGTCTGACTGCGGGTAGAGGGTATTGTAGGCATTTCTCACCATTTCCCGGTTTTGAGTATCAAGTACCAAGGGCGGCAGGAGGGTGGCCGGAGCTGGTGCAGGCCGGGACTGGATGGGCCAGTCTTTGTTGAGTGCCTTGAATTGCTCCAGAGTGAGCGGTTCATCAAGCTGTATGGTGGCACTGGGCTGACTTTCCGTAGTGGCAATCGCTACATTGGCAAGTGGCGCAGGTGCTGCCGGTGACTTGCTTGACTGTCCTTCCTCGGAGGTGCCTGCACCACCACAAGCCGACAAGAGTAGGATCAGCAAGGCAGATAGACAGGGTTTTATGTTTGCCATGTATGGATTGTTGCTTGCTTCATTGAGTGAAGTTTGCGGTAACTTGTACGCGGGCATACTTATTCTTTTCATATGTTATAAGTGCTGGCAATTCTTGGAGGTGCTGTTGATCTGTGCACTGATTTTTCATCAGCACCGGGCAGGGAAAAGATAGCATGGAAACCAATTCATCCCAAATTCCGCGGCGACAGCATGCATAGGCAATCAATCTGGCGTGTTTTTTATCCAGGTAACAATAGTGGCGCGCTAAGCTGCATCCAAAAATTGCGCCAGGGCCTCAATGGCAGCTCTCACCTTTTGCGGTTGCAAGCCACGTTTCAAGGTCACCGCGAAAATGCCCGCCCCAGGAAGTTGCCATGAGTCCAGTACAGTCACGAGGCGGTTTGCCCGCAAATCCTGGGACACTGCATAGCTGGGCAAACGTGCCAGGCCCATGCCCTCAACAGCCATGTGCACCAACAGGCGCACGCTATCAGTCATGGCTGATGGAGGCAAACTGACTTTGACGGTATGACCTTCCTTGTTCTTCAACGTCAGTGTGGTCGGGTCACTCAGGCGTGTCATCGCAATGATCTGATACCTGCTCAAATCTTCCGGGTGCTGTGGTATCCCGGATTTTTTCAGGTAGGCAGGCGAGGCGACCAGTACTTCATGCAGATCGGCGAGCTTGCGTGCCACCAGCGATGAATCGCGCATCCAGCCAGAACGTATGGATAAATCAATTTGCTGGCTCGCCATATCGACGATATTGTCTGCTACCTGAATGTCCAGTAATAACTTTGGGTGGGCCCTGGTCAATGGATGCAGGGCAGGCAAGATGATGTTTTCTGCCACATCAGAGGCGGCAGAAATGCGCAGACGGCCTGCGATTTCACCCGAACTTTCTGCAATCAATTCCTGTGCCGCCTCAGCGGCTGCCAGCATGGCCACACATTGCTGGTAATAATCCTGGCCTACCTCGGTCAGCGACAGGCGGCGCGTCGTCCTGTGTAGTAGTCGCACCCCCAGTTCAATTTCCAGTTGCGAGACTGCCGCACTCAGCACCGAGGTTGCCAGGTCAAGTGCCCTGCTGGCAGCTGAGAAAGAGCCGTGGCGCACCACTTGAGCAAACAGGGCCATGCGGCGTAATTGATCAAATTGCATTATTCGAAAAATATCTATGAGATTGTTCTGTTTTACCGAAAGATGCTTTCCATCATACGCACTTTTTCCCTTGCCGCCACTTGCTTAAAATAGCGACAGATATTCAAAACAGGAGCAAGGAATGAGCATCAGACTACATATGATTTTTGACCCCCTATGTGGCTGGTGCTATGCCGTCAGCCCCTTGCTGAAACGAGTGCAAGCCCACTTTCTTGGAAAATTGCCGCTGGTGTTTCATCCTGGTTTATTGTTTGACCAGCCGAATATCATCCCGCCGAGCTATCGTGAACATATCATTGCGGCTGACCAGCATATCGCCACCTTGTCTGGCGTGACTTTTGGCAATACTTACCTGGACAGGGTCAGGAACATAGGCGAGCTAAGTTATTATTCCGTACCATCGGCAACAGCCGTCATGAGCCAGGCAGATGCATCGGGTTCCGCTGCATTGCGCATGCTGGAGAAAATCCAGCATGCGCATTACATCGATGCGGCTGACATCAGTGATTTCCAGGTCTTGAGCCAGTTGGCGATGGGTTTGGGGCTGAGCGCCAGCGACTTCGAGGCAGCGTACACGAGAGCAAAAGCAGATTTGCCAGCTCTGGCGCAGATGGCACATCGATTATTACGCCAGGCCGGCGCTCAGGGTTTCCCCAGTTTTGTTCTGGAAAGCCAGGGAAAATTTCAACGCTTGAATCATAGTGTCGCCTACCAGGACAGCACGCGCTTTATCGCGGAGATAGAACAGGCGCGGGAGATAGCGGAACTGGCCGCCTCTTGAAGCTATTTGCAGCATTTTGTCAGTTGGTTGGCATAAACTCCATAAATGTAAGAAAATGATCTCCATACAGACTAAGACTGTATACACAAGGAGAACATCATGAACATGACATTGACTGAATTTGCCACCCTGGGAGGCGGTTGTTTCTGGTGCACGGAATCATTTTTATGAAAAAACATCCGATAAATCAATAAGATAGGTTTTTGTTAAGGAAGTTTTGCCATATTTTTGGCAAAAATTCTTCGACCCTGTCAACTGTTGCACGACGAAGTTTGTCTTGATTGCCATGAAAATGCAGTATTCTTGATGGAATTCCCCATGATCAATGGTAGTTGCTGTTGCGGCTCAATCAAATTTCAATTGACTTCACCCCCGAGCATGATGGGCATGTGCCACTGCTCTCCCTGCCGTAAGGTTGGGGCAAGTGCTTTGGCATTCGTAGATAAGAGTTCATTCAACTTACTTGAGGGGAAGGAATTTATTCAAGGTTATGTGTCAGCAGATTTTGGAGGGAACGGGTGATGCCGAGTAAAAGTCTAAATTCACGCATATCGGCTTATAAAGCCATCTTCTCGAATGGAGAATTCCAGCGGACCTATCAAGATCTAGTTGGTATTGTTCAAACTCTAAGAACTGAATTCTCTAAGAAATACAAAAGTGAATACTCGACTGCGAATGTGTTGCATGGATATGTAGATTTCACGTACTTCTACTTGCAAAATGATTACCTCAAGAAGAAAAAGCTAAAGCTTGCGATTGTCTTCAACCACAAAAATGCAAATTTTGAGCTATGGCTTCTTGGGCAAACAAAAGATGTGCAGGTTCTCTATTGGAAAAAACTAAGGGAAGTGAAGTGGGTCAATGAGGGGGCAATGCCAGAGTATTCAATTTTCGAAGTTCCCCTACTTTTAGCCCCAGACTTTGATAACTCAACCAAGCTATCAGAGTCCATTCACAGTCAATTTAAAACGCTGTCCAAGGAAATTTTCAACACGCTGGCGGCATACGAGTAATACCATTGACTTTTTTGTTGACACGGACACGGAACTTGACCTGCTTTTCTTTGGTCTTGTTCTGCCACTGAACTTGTGTTAATCCACGCGATAGGGCAAACATTGGCAGGCCCCAATCTTTGGCGATTTTCTGCCAAATTTTAGAGCACTTTTGACCGTTTTGTCAAAAGATACGGAACAGTCTGAAAGGAGAAATATTATGGAAAATCAACAAGTTATAAAGCTTGAAACCATCACTTTGGGTGGTGGCTGCTTCTGGTGCACTGAAGCGGTATTCCAGCAAATCCGCGGCGTATTGAAAGTAGTGTCCGGCTATTCTGGTGGTGCTGTGCATCAACCCACCTATGAGCAAATTTGTACCGGCAAGACCGGGCATGCAGAAGTGGTACGCCTGACTTTTGATCCTGCCATCGTCAGCTACCGGGATTTGTTGGAAATCTTCTTCACCATTCATGACCCCACCACATTAAACCGCCAGGGTAATGATGTGGGTACACAGTATCGTTCTGTGATTTTCTTCCACGACACGCAACAACAAAGCCTGGCAGAGCAAGTCGTCAAGGAAATGGCTATGGTCTGGGATGATGAGATCGTCACGGAAATCAGCCAGGCACCGATGTTTTATCTTGCCGAAGACTATCACCAGAATTATTTCCGCCAGCATCCGCAGCAAGGCTATTGCTCTTTCGTGGTGGCGCCGAAAGTCGCCAAGGCGAGAAAGATGTTCGCCAGCAAACTGATGGTCTGATGAAAGTGTCGATTGATGCCTACCCTGTTTGAAAGACTGATCTCTGGTGAGCTGCCCTGTGCCAAAGTGTATGAAGATGCCTTGGTGTTTGCTTTCATGGACGCCGGGCAAATCAACCCCGGCCATGTACTGGTTGCCAGCAAACAGCCTTATGTGACACTGATGGATGCGGATGCCACCACTGCCATGGCGATGATGCGTGCCGCACATGCGATTGCCAGGGCAGTTCAATTGGAATTCCAGCCCGATGGCATGACCATCTTGCAGGCGAATCGCGAAGCTGGTTGGCAAACCGTGCCACATCTGCACTTGCATGTTTTGCCCCGTTTTCACAATGACTGTGTAGAACTTGGCTGGCCGCGCAAGGAGCCTGGCCTTGATGTGCTGCAGTCTTATGCTGCACGCTTGCAGTTGACCCAGGAAATTTTGGGTTTGGCTTAAGCATCTCCAGCGCTACCATCAGAGTGTTGTTCTTGTCAGACAATTAAGCTGATGAGTTTGTTTTTTGCTATGATTCCACCATGATGAATTTGTATGAAAATCAATGGGGGAAGCCGATGTCTGATCTTTTTAGAAAAATACTGTGCTGCCTACTGCTGATGTGTGCTGCGACCGCGCAGGCAAGCATCAGCAAGATAGATGAACCTGTCACTTTGCAATTGAACCAGTCATTTCAAATCGCCATTCCTGGAGTGTGCAGTACAGTGCTCAAGGACCAGTTCAATTTGGTGGAATTGCGTATCAATGGCGTGTTGACGCAATTAAAGCCCCTGGATTGCAATCCAGATCCTGCGATGAACAAGCTGAGTTTTTTCTTGCCTGAGCAAGACGGTAGTAATACCGCAGCGCAGCGCGAAGCTTTGATGGGTTCACCATGGCGTGAACTCAAAAACAATTTTCGCCGTGATTTGCCATTCAGCGTCAGCTTCAATAATGGTGCAGGTAATTCTGTTTTGGCGACAGGAACTTTCCGTTACCAGATATTGCAACCAGCTTACATCGTGGTCGGCTTTGGTTTTATTTTTGCCGTGGCTTATGCCCTGCTGAGACTTGGCCGTGAATCAGGCTTGCTCAGGGATACTGGCACAGCGGCAATTGCCAAACGCTCATACAGCCTCGCCAGGGTGCAGATGGCATGGTGGTTTTTCATCGTGTTTGCTTCTTATGTGTGGCTATGGATAGTCGGGGAGGGGATTCCCGATATTTCTACTCAGGCATTGGGCTTGATGGGGATAGGCAGCGCGACTTATCTGACTGCTGCAGGTGTGGATTCCAGCAAACAAAATCAGTTTGGCGAGAGCAAGGGTTTTTTTGACGACATCATGAGTGATGCGCAAGGCCTGGCACTTTACCGCTTTCAATTGCTGGTATTTAATATCTTGTTTGGCGTACTGTTTTTTGTGTATGTGATACAGCATGTCAGCATGCCTGACTTTGACGGCAGTATCCTGACCTTGCTGGGCATGAGTTCAGGTACTTATGCTGGTTTTAAAATTCCTGAACATGTACCAAAGCCATCAGACGCCAGTGCCAGTAGCGGTACTGTGATTGTTACTAGCACCAGCAGCGTATCCAGCAATGGCAGCAGCACAACAACAACTTGATTCGAGCCGGGAAGCAGGGGAGCTATGACTCCCCTGTGTTTAGCGCAGCTTGTTTCTCAGTGCATCCATCATTTTCGGTATGCTGTCTTTGCTCATGCTATCAACGATCCAGCCCAGGCCCAAGGGGACAGGTCCGGGATCGGTAAATACCTGGTATTTGACGACAGTCTTTGCAGGGTTGCTGACCAGGCTAGAAAGCTCCCATAAACCAGAAGTGTCTGCAATCGTTTCTTCCTGTTTCAATCCTTCCCATGGCTGCAATTTCCAGCTCAGATTGCAGGTGGCAGGGCTGACTTTGGGTGTCATTTTCAAACGGTATTTTTTGACTTTACCGAGCGGCAGATGCAGGGTGAAGTCCACCAGGGCAGACTCATCTGGCTGGCGCGTGACCTTGGCGTTGGCAGTATTTGGCATGAAGCTGGGGTAATCTTCATACGCCTGTATTGTCGCGCACACTTTGGCGACCGGGGCATTCAGGATAGTGCTTGCCACAAAAGTCTTGCCATTGCTGTCAGGCTTGCTTTGATCAATTAACTGCACTTCGGTTTCATTGAATTTGCTGGCATCCAGCTGTGCTGCCTGCGCACTCGACAGTAATAATAATCCGGCCGTAATGCCGATTAAAACAAATACATGCTTCATGGTTGACTCACACCTTCACGTATTTTTTCTATATTCACTTTTTTCAGATACTTGGGGATATTTCTCCACATGCTGTGGTAGCCATAACCACCTTTTATCAATTCTTCCATTGCCTGTTCTTTACTCCAGGCCTGATACAGGATTCTATACATGGCTGTCACCAGGCCGGTGCGGTCGGCGCCATGCAGGCAATGCAGCAGCACAGGGCCATCTTTCTCGGCAGCCTTGATTGCCCGCAAGGCGGCAATGACATTCTGGTCATTGATACTCCAGGTATTGATACCTACCCGTTGCAGCCTGATGCTGGAATCTTTGAGTAACTTGTCGTCTGAATGAAAGGAGCGCAAGCTGACCACAGTCTTGATACCAAGTGACTGCAGCAAGGCGACATCTTTGCTATCCAGCTGGGCGCTACGATAAAAATCCTGATGAATACGGTACAGGTTTTGTGCTTCTGCTACTGGGGTGGCCCAGTCAGCAGGACGGTTTTCTTGTGCACTGGCGACATTCGTTGTCAGGAGAAAAGCAGCACAAGACAGTGCAGCCAGACTGACAACGAGTCGTTTATTTTGCATTTTTCTGATCTTGTAGAGCATGGTTTTTATACGAAAAAATGTAGAGAAAAGTAGCACCAAAAAAGCCCAGCCAATAATCGGTAGGCAAACCCAATAACCAGTGTACATGCCAGGGAACATCATGGGCGCTGAATCGTGAAATGCCGTAAGCGGGGTTCATGACAAACCATAAAAAATCTTCAACTATCCAGAATGTGATGATATTGGCGATGGCGCGGCATTCAAGTTTCACGGACCATTGCTGCAGCATTGCAAAGGGAAAATGAAAAAACAGCGTAATGAAGGGAAACACCCAGGCATGATAACCCGTCATGGCCCGGCCACCCCAAAAGATGTCCAGCAACCAGTGTTTTTCTATGCGCCAGGTGGGCAGATTGGCAGCCCAGCCTGCACTGCCTTCTATCTGGATTTCTACCTGAGCAAAAAACAAGGCCAGGACACAGACAAAGGTAAAGCAAAGCAGGAAGGGCTTGAATGAATTGTTGGCAGATTTCATATTCAAACCAGGTCTCAAACCGGTGTATCCAGTATGGTTCGTAAGACTTGCATTGCTGCCTGCGGACGACCCAGCGCTTGTGCCTTGACATGCATGTCGTGTAATTTTCCCGGGTGCTGCAGCAGGTAATTCAGTCTATATGCCAGGCTGATATCGTCATAGGCTTTCATGGCAACGCCCTGTTCCAGCAAAAAGTCGGCATTGCGTTCTTCCTGTCCTGGAATCGGGGAGTTGACGATCATCGGCAGGCCCATGGCCAGGCATTCAGACGTAGTCAGACCACCTGGCTTGGTAATGACCAGATCAGCGCAAGCCATCAGGCGTTCCACTTTATCGGTATAACCTTGAGGTAACAAGCGTCCAGGGAAACGCAATGCCAACTTTTGCAGGGCTTGCAATGCCGGTGCGTTTTTGCCAGCCAGGACGATAAGCTGGAAATTGCCTGGCAGTGACAGCAGTCGTTCAGCAACTTCATCCAGACCGCCGAGGCCAGCACCGCCACCCATCAGTATAAAGGTTTGCAGTGCAGGATTAAGGCCAAATTCTCCCGCACAGCCAGTCCTGTCAAGGTGCTGCGTGAAGGCAGGCATGATGGGAATACCGGTGACATGGATGCGTTCACTCGGGATTCCAGACGTGCGCATGCGGTCGGCTACTTCTTCACTGGCGGCAAAATAACCAGCCATATGTTCGTGTACCCACATCCTGTGCAAATCAAAGTCGGTGACTTGTACCCAGACCGGGCAATGCAGTCTCTCTTTGCGCAACAAGCGGGACAACATTTCTGCTGGCAGGAAATGGGTGCAGACGATGACATCTGGCGCAAAGTCGGCAATTGCTTGCAGTAGAGGGCGAGCATTTAGTCGTTCTATGCCACGCCGTAGCTTTTCCATGGTGCTGTCAGACTGCGCTTCATTGCTGGCATGGTAGAGATAACCCCACAGCGTCGGCGCTTTATTGACCAGTTTGATATAAAAATCAGTATAAATCTTGCGGAATCCGGCGGTGACAAAATCCATCACATCCAGATGCAAGACTTCAGTGTCAGCAGGGTATCCCAGCGATGTTGCCTGTATGGCCTCGGCGGCGCGCTTGTGACCGGCACCAGCGGAAACGCTTAATAACAAGATCTTTTTCGTAGGCATGGACTTCGGTGTGGGTAAAAACACCGAGAATACCACGGTCTGTAAACCATTATGCCAATTTGGCCTGCTGACTATCACCTGCTCGGTTAGTAATCAGCGACCTGGATTGCTTTAAGGTTGCAGACGGGAAATTTTCCACCCACCATTTTCATCCGATGCATAAATGATACGGTCATGCAGGCGCGAACTGCGTCCTTGCCAGAATTCGACGTGGTCTGGTATCAGCCGGTAACCACCCCAATGTGCAGGGCGTGGTGGGTTATCGCCAAATTCAGCAATTACGGCGGCGAGTTTTTGCTCGAGTTCGGCACGGTCAGCAATAGGCTGGCTTTGTTGCGAAGCCAGTGCACTTTGACGGCTACCTAACGGGCGGTTATTGAAGTAGGCATCATTTTCAGCGTCGCTGAGCTTTTCTATGCGGCCTTCTATGCGTACTTGTCTTTCCAGCGGAATCCAGAAAAACAGCAGGGCAGCATGCGGATTGCTTTCCAGGTCCTGGCCTTTGGCACTATCGTAATTGGTGAACCAGGAAAAACCGCGCTCATCGAACTCTTTGATGAGGACAATGCGTGAGCTTGGCCTGCCTTCAGGATTGACCGTGGACAGGGTCATGGCATTTGGTTCTGCTACATCAGCTTTCAAAGCTTGATCAAACCAGTTGGCGAACTGACTGTATGGGTCGTCAGTGACATCGGATTCAGCCAGGCTGGCTTTTTTGTAGTCAGTGCGGATATCAGCTACGGACATGGTTTTCCTCGATATGGTATTGATAAACTAGTTAATTTTTATGCGGCAATGCCACGCCTTGCCTGCATGGCTGTACCGAGCGCTGACATTTGTGCATCAGAAAACAGGCGCTTTGCCATGGGGGCAATTTGAGTTTCTTCTATTTGCATGTGCTCGCTGTAAAGGACTTGAAAATCCTGAACCGCCCTGGCAGACAGGGATGCCGCACTTGCTGCGGCAATGGCACTGAGCTGTTTCTCCAGTTGTTGCCACTGCGCTGCCATATCTTCATGCTGACCAAGAATTTTTGGCAACAGCGCGGCTAGCAGCCTGGCATCGTCGTCTTTGGCGGTCACTTGCAGTTCCGGCAAGAGATTAATTTCTTCATCTTCGTGATGCAAAGGCGCTGCCTTGGTAAAGTAATTCAACACAGACTGGGCAGCCTGCTGGGCTTCTTTGTCGGCCCCGTGAGTGGGCAAGTGGTCCAGCAACTTGGTCATGGTCGCCAGTTGTTTGCGTATGCGATCATGGCAATGCTTGAGTACTGCCAGGGGCTGATCAAAGCCTGGGGCACTGTCGAATAAAGTATTCATTTTCACTTTGCGGCTGTGTGAGTATGCTCATTATGCAATAGACAGGCTACCCCTGCTTGCGTCATATCAAATTCAGGCGTGCTGGCAGTCAGCCAGGCAAATATACTCACCGGCAATAGCTTGGCACTTGTTTGGCTGCTGGGATGCAGCCGTGCTTTCTTTCAAGTCGTTCAGATTAAAACCATGTTGCTGCAGAAATCTCGCAACCTGGTCTTGCGCCATGCCTGACAAAAAAGGCTCGGCTTTTCTCTCGAGGAAAAAATCAATGATTTTGCTGGCCGGACGGAAATTAGGCCGGCCATTCGTCTGGATTTCCATCCACGTAAAAATCAACGAAGCATTCGTGCTTGCCAACTGTATTTGCTGCAAAAAGCTGGCTACATCGCTGCTCGTTAAATACATCAGCAAGCCTTCTGCGATGAACAGGGTCTTCAGGTTCGCATCAAAGCCCTCACACTTTCTTAATACATCTGCCAGATTTTGTTTGCCCAGTTCAGCGGCAATATAGTGAATACGATTTTCCTGTGATGCATTTGCCGCTGCACGCTTGACTGCCTGCGTTGCCGGGTGATCGATTTCTATCAGCCTCAAGTTCTTATGTTGCTCAGCCAATTCCATGCACAAGGTATCGTAACCCGCACCAAGCAAGACGATCTGGTGCGTGCCGGCAGCGATAGATTGCGCGGTGTATTCCCTGATCACCTTTTTGCGTAAGACATAGTGCAGCAAGATACCAGGAAGGGTGATTTTCTCTGCCGCATAGACCAGTGTGCGAAACCAGTGCCGCGCTACCAGGCTGGCCAGGCGCGGATGGCTGGCACGTAATAGACCATGGCCATGCGCGGCCATGGTAGCAGGCACCATGGCGCGATAGTCTGGATCAAGCGCCAGCATTTGCACTCCTGCGGCAACGATCAGCGCAGTGTTGCTGGCTTGATCCGCCTTCATGCTGCCTGCTCCAGGTGCGCAGCAAACATGGCTGCATGATGCTGGAACCAGGTGCTCTGGAATAGCAGTTCAGGGTCAAAGCGGTGTTTGTAAGCGAGGAAGTTTTCAAAATTGGGATAGCAATGGCGAATTTGCTCCGCCGTGGCAAAGCGACCATAGGTAAGATAAAAACTGCCATCGCGTTTGATCGCCAGATCGATCAAGCGGCGGAAGGCGCTACCGGTTGCAGTAATGCCGCATTCAGTATGTTCCGTATGCAGATTAAAAATAACACAGGCATAGTCTTGCCTGGCCCAAGGCATAAAGCTCTCTGTATCTGCCTCTATCAAACGCACTGTTCCGTAGATGAGGTCAACACCATGCTGGCGAAAATCCTGGGCTGCATCACGCATGAAGGCTGGCAGTTCAGCTTTTGGTACATACAATTCACCGATCATCTCCGAACCCTGATGTCCGAGCAGGCTGTCAATCTGTTTGTGATAGCCATTCAGATAAGTGGTTTGTTGCAGCCTGTCACTCCAGTAAGTCTGGCCAGAACTGGCCATATAGTGCTGGGCATAGCAATCAAAGGCACGGCTCTTGTCCACATGGGCGAGTACCAGCAATTGTTGCCATTGTTCATCACTGAGCGCATGCTCTTCCTTGATGTTGCTTGCATGAGATACAGGGCAATAACAGGAAAATACACCGCGCTGTAAAAAGTCAGGGCTGGCTGGGTCGATGGCGAACTGGAAGTCTCCATAGACATAGCCAGCGTCTATACGTTGTGCAAACGCGGGCATCAATTCCTCCAGCGAGATGATACTGACATCGCGACGCATTTTTTGTCTTTTCGTCAGACGCAGACTGACTTTGGTAATGACGCCAAACATGCCATAGCCACCGATGGCAAGCCGGAACAGATGATTGTTGCTATCGCGGCTGCAATGCAGCAAATTGTTTTCAGCATCAAGCAGGCTGAAGCTTTCTACATCATCAATGAAGGGGCGCATTTGCAAACCACGTCCATGCACATTGGCAGACAGACAGCCGCCTATACTCAGGTCATCGGCCCCCGTTTGTTTTTGCCGTATGCCCCATTGATGCGCGCTGTCTTTTTGTGCTTCTTCAAGGTAGTCAATCAGCGCTGGCCACTGTATGCCAGCCTCGACCTCGATGATGCCCAGTTCGCGATCGAAATTGAGCACCTTGTCCATGCTACGCATGTCCAGCAAGATGGCATTTTCTGCAAACTGTTGCCCACCCATGGCATGCTTGGCTGCACTGATGGCAATTTTCCTGCCCAGGCTTTTGGCTTTTTCCAGGGCGGTGGCCAGTTGGGGGAGGCTGCTTATTTCCTTGATTTCGCTGACCGTAGTCAGGTTCAGGGCGGAATGGACGTCGTTGACCATGTTTGTAGGTTCAGGTTTGTGCATGTTCTTCTCTCCTTGATAGAAGATTGCATTTTGCAATTTTAGGTATTGATATACAATCTAATAAAAAATGGTATTAAATATCAATACTGAAGGTCATTTGTCTTCTATCCAAAGAATGGACCCATCATGAACCTGACTAAACAAATCACTATTGCCCTGAAAAAACATCTGAAGCAAAAAGGTCTGACCTATGCGCAATTGGCAACCCATTTGCAGATCAGCGAAGCTAGTGTGAAGCGTCTGTTTTCTGAGTCCACATTCACAGTGCGCAGACTGGAATCCATCTGTCAGTTGCTGGAGCTGGATTTTCTCGAACTGGCAAGGCTGGCTCGTGGACAGCAAGAATTGAAGGGGGAACTATCAGAATCGCAGGAGCAAGCTCTGGCAGAACAGCCCAGGTTGCTCGGTGTGTTTTACCTGTTGCTGAATCAATGGCAAGTCAAGGAAATTGCCAGGCAATTTGAGATCGCAGAAACCGAGTTATTACAGTTATTGATGAGGCTTGAGCGTCTTGGTTTGATCGAATTGCATCCAGCCAACCGCATCAGATTGCTGACCCACACCACCCTTCAATGGCGTGAAGGCGGACCTATACGCATGAAATATCAGTCGCAGGTCATGGAAGAATTCTTGCAAAGTGACTTTCACGAAGAACTGGCAGTATTGCGTTTTGAAACCCGCGAACTTAGCCCAGCGTCGATTGCCGTATTGCAAAGAAAAATGACGCGCTTGTTGACTGAATTTAATGAGCTGGCAGATATTGATGCCAGCTTGTCATCAGAGCAAAGACAAGGCATGGCATTTTTGATGGCGACCCGACCCTGGGTCTTCTCTTTATTCTCTGATTTAAAGCGCAAAGCAGGGCGCTAAAGTCCCACCTTGCCATGCATCAAGTAAAATAGCGCCTGCTTACAATGTTCAGCCTTTAGGCGCAAATTTCCTATGCAAGATGTACTAGATATCGATTTTGACCGCCGCTTTGGCGGCATCGCCCGTTTATATGGAGCTGCTGCACTTGAACGTTTCAGGCAGGCACATATTTGCGTCATTGGCGTGGGCGGTGTTGGTTCCTGGGTGGTAGAAGCCCTGGCGCGCAGTGCGATAGGGCGCATCACCATGATAGACCTCGACAATGTCGCAGAATCGAATATCAATCGCCAGATACAGGCCAATACCGAGACCGTAGGCAAAGCCAAGGTGACGGCGCTCGCAGAACGCATTGCCCTCATCAATCCCTATTGCCAAGTGAATGAGGTTGAAGACTTTGTCACACCAGACAATCTTGATGTCATGCTGGGCCAGCCAGGCTTCGATTATGTGATTGATGCCATAGACAATGTGAAAGCCAAGACCGCCCTGATCGCGTACTGCCGCCAGCATACCATTCCGTTGATTACCATAGGTGCTGCAGGCGGGCAGACTGATCCCGGCAAGATAGAAATCCGCGATCTTTCACGTACCGAGCAAGAGCCATTACTGGCACTGGTGCGCAAGCGCCTGCGTCAAAACCATGGTTTTCCGCGTGGTGCAAAAAGCAAATTTGGTATTGATGCAGTGTTTTCCATGGAAGCCCTCAGCATGCCGGAAACTGCTGAAGTTTGTGAAGTAGGTGCAGACAACAGTTCAGGCGTCACGGGCTTGAATTGTGCCGGTTTCGGGTCATCTATCGTCGTCACAGCCTCCTTCGGTCTGATGGCTGCTGCACAGGTGCTGCGCAAATTGGCCGCTATCGATACCAGCAATAAGTCTGATTAATTTCCATCTCCTAGAACTATTTTTGCACGGAAACAATTTTTCATACTTTGTGGGAAAAACAACTCAGGGAGTTGTAAAAGTTTAGTCAGATCTTGAATTGTTGCCTCTTTGCACTTACAGTCAATTTACAGACGAGTGTATCTTGCTCAGTGTTTTACCCCTGGTTCTGCTACTTCAGACCAGATTCAAATATTCTGTATTGTAAGCATGGTATTTCATGTTCAACCTGGTGTTTACGGAGGTGAGTATGTTTCAGGATATACGCATTAAGACCAAGCTTATTTTCAGTTTTATCTTGTTGACGGCATTGGTATTGTCCATCGGTGTGGCTGGGTATCTTAGCCTGAATGCCAGCAATAATTCGATCAAGACTGTTTATGACGACAGGCTGGTCGCCCTGGGGCAACTGGATACCGTCATGCGCCTCATCATGCGCAATCAGGTCATTGTCGCCAAGGCCATCACGGATGATCAGGAAAAAATCGAATCCCATATCGCAACAGTCGAAAAAGGCAAGGCCGATGCCAGCAAGATATGGTCAGAATACATGGCAACTTATCTGACTCCGGAAGAAAAAGTCCTTGCTGAACAGTTTGCTGCCAAGCGCAAGCAATTTTTGGATGAAGGATTGAATCCTGCATTAGCTGCCTTGAAAGGCAAAGATCTAGATGCCGCTTCCAAGTTATTTCATGCTAGGGTGGATCCTCTGTTTTTAAGCATGAAGGAGAACATGGATGCTCTTATACAATTGCAGCTGAATGTTGGTAAAAAGGAGTATGAAGCTTCGCAAAGCTTCTTTCACAGCTTCCAGATATTTGTAGCAATCTTTATTGTTTTGTCTGTACTGTTTGCTAGTTTCATGGGTGTCTGGCTGGTCAGCAGCATTTCGCGGCCTTTGAACTATGCAGTCGAGATTGCGAATAATATTGCAGCGGGCGACTTGCGTCAGGATATTCAGATCACATCCAGAGACGAGGCGGGCGAATTATTGCAAGCTTTGTCCAATATGAATCAGAGCCTGATCAGTATCGTTAGCCAGGTCAGAACCAGTACGGATACCATTTTTACCGCGTCGAATGAAATTGCAACAGGCAATATGGATTTGTCTGAACGCACTGAAAGCCAGGCCAGTTCACTCGAAGAAACTGCTTCTTCCATGGAGGAGCTAACCTCCACAGTGCAACACAATGCAGCCAGCGCAGCGCAAGCAAATCAACTGGTCATGTCTTCATCTGATTTTGCCAGCAAGGGCGGGGATGTGGTTGGGCAAATGGTGAACACCATGGGAGCCATCAAGGACAGCTCACGCAAAATCGTCGATATCATTGGTGTAATTGATGGTATCGCCTTCCAGACCAATATTCTCGCGCTGAATGCAGCGGTAGAAGCTGCCCGGGCGGGGGAGCAAGGCAGGGGCTTTGCGGTGGTTGCTTCCGAAGTGCGTAATCTGGCACAAAGATCGGCAAGTGCCGCCAAAGAAATCAAGCAATTGATCGGTGACTCGGTTTCCAAAGTCGATGCAGGTTCTGCACTGGTGGATGAAACCGGCGTTACCATGGACCAGATCGTGACCTCGGTCAAGCAAGTTGCAGACATCATGAGTGAAATTGCGGCTGCGGGTGGAGAGCAAAGCCGTGGCATAGAACAGGTGAATGTGGCAATTACCCAGATGGATCAGGTCACCCAGCACAATGCCGCCCTGGTAGAAGAAGCTGCCGCTGCCGCCCAGAGTTTGCTGGAACAAGCTGATAATTTACATCAGGTGGTCGGTGTATTTAAAATGAATAGCATGCCAGAAAACAATAGCGGCAAGGCCGCAAAATTCAAGAAAGCAGAAGCCGCCAATCAGGGGCAACGGCAGGCTTTGCGACTGGGTTAAGCATGCAGCGCGCGTAAAAAAGCCAGCCTGGATGTATGCCAGGCTGGCTTTTTTTTGATTGAATTTTTAATTGTCGAGCTTGAAATTAAATTCCAGCAAGGTGGTCAAGGGTTTTGAGATAGGGGCATATTTCCATTGAGAAGCTGCGGCGATCACTTCCTTGTCAAAATGCTTGGGTGGGTTGGCCTTGACGATGTCTACGTGAGAGACTTTACCGTCTGTATCGACATGCACGCGCGCACTGACCACACCTGATGTCACGCCAGCACGAACCGCAGTACTTGGGTATTTAGGCTGTACGCTGGAGACGACTTTCAAGGTCAGGTTTTCTACCGGGGCTGGTGCTGGGGCTACTGGCTTGGGAGCTGCAGCAACGACCACGGGTGGTGGTGCCTCTACAGGTTTTGGAGCAGGTGCTACCGCCGTGGCGGAGGCGGAGGCAACTTTAGGCGCTTCCTTTACCTTGGCAGCCAGTGCTTTGGCTTCTGCTGCCAGTTTGGCCTCTTTCGCTTCCTTGGCTTCCTTTGCCTCTTTCGCTTCCTTGGCTTCTTTCGCCAGTTTTTCTTCTTTGGCTATCTGCGCAGCACTCTTAGTGGATGCCATATCCATCCACTTGGTAACGTCCGCAGTATCGCCATGTTTAACCGGATTTTTCACCAGGCCAGTAGGCATGCTAGCAGGAGGCGATGATTCGGAGGCACTGGCAGCAGGAGCAGGCTCTGGTGTTTTTTGACAAGCTGTGATGAGCAGCGCACTGGACGCCAGCTTGAAAGTAAGAAATGACAAAGTCCCCGTTTTTTTAATGACTACCGTTTTCATATCACTCCAGGCAAAAAACTGTTGTAAAGCTAAAGTTAAAACGAAGCAAGATACAGACCCATGGCGAAATGTCAGTTGCGCCCTAAAATAGTGAGCGCTGCTAGGGCTGCATTATTTTGGTGCACCATTAATTTATCCGCTGCTGCGAAAATTTTCATAAATCCGAACGAGTATCCTGCCATGGATATACTTGCATAGCAATATTCAATTCACAGAAGTGAATGAAATCATGAAAATTCAGATATCAGAAATACTTTGTTCGTGCAAAGTCATGCAGGAATTGTGCCAAATGTGATCTAAATCATATAAAACCTTTAAATTCTGAAAAAAAAGCCAACTTCTTTTGAAGCTGGCTTGATTTGATGAAGCAAAACTACTTTTTCCTGGATGAGACTCAGGATTTTCCGAACACTTCATTCAATTGCTGGGTTACCCGGATGAAAGTCGTACGCTTGGTGAGTTCCTTGAGCTTGTGCGCGCCGACATACGTACAGGCTGAGCGCACTCCACCGAGTATGTCTTGTAAGCTTGTCTCAACCGCGCCACGATAAGGTATCAATACCTCCTTGCCTTCAGATGCACGATATTTCGCAACACCGCCTGCGTATTTATCCATGGCAGCGCGGCTGCTCATGCCGTAAAAGCGCTTGAATTGCTGTCCATCACGTTCGACCAGATCACCAGCACATTCATCGTGACCTGCCAGCATGCCGCCCAGCATGATAAAGTCTGCACCTGCACCAAATGCTTTGGCCAGGTCACCCGGCACAACACAGCCACCATCAGCGCAAATCTGGCCGCCCAGGCCATGTGCAGCATCGGCACATTCTATGACTGCCGATAGCTGTGGGTAACCCACGCCCGTCATCTTGCGGGTTGTGCAGACCGATCCAGGGCCTATGCCGACCTTGACGATGTCGGCACCGGCTAGTATCAGTTCTTCAGTAATGTCGCCTGTGACAACATTGCCTGCCATGATGGTCAGGTGCGGGTAAGTGGTGCGTACTTTTTTCACGAAGTTGATAAAGCCTTCGGTATAGCCATTTGCCACGTCTATGCAGACATACTCTATGGCATTTTGCGCACGGGCCATGACAGCAGAGAACTTCTCGAAATCGGACTGGGTAATCCCCATGGAATAAAAGGCTGTCGACTTCTTTTGCAAGTTAGAGAAATACTCAACCAGTGCATCTTCGTCATAGTGCTTGTGTAGGGCGACCGATAATTGATGCGCGCCCAGCGCAGCGGCCATTTCCATGGTGCCGGTAGAATCCATATTCGCTGCAATGATGGGAATGCCGTGATAAGTCTTGCGCGAATGATGAAAAACAAATTCGCGTTCCAGATTGACTTGGGAGCGGGAGGTGAGGGTGGACCGCTTGGGACGTATCAAAACGTCCTTGAAATCCAGCCTGAGGGTTTCTTCTATATGCATGACGACTCCAGTATGCGCCTGGCGGGCGCGGGAAATCACGACTTGTCACAATGATGCGCTCAAGTCGTTGGGCCGTACTTGAGTATAGTGCATAAATTTTCCACGGCCCGATCCGTTTCCTTAATGATTAATATAAGCCAGGACGTATACTGTTGCCCTAAAGAAATATGTTAATCAATTAATGGCAGATTCGCTTGCCCTTGTCGGCAAAGCTTTGGTCTGGTATCGGCAAGAATTCCCATTCATAGGATTTGTCATGCAGGTCCAGCTTCAATACTCCATGGGCAGAATTGTCTCGGACTGCGGTTGCCCCCTTTGGTAAAAACATGGGTGTCAGTTTGGCGCCGCCCGTACCAACGATAAAGCTGAGTATGCCATTCTTGTCATCCCTGTCGCCATTGGCGTCAAGCGGGGCAAAGCGTTCATAATTATGGTCGTGCGAAGTCAGCACGATATCCGCCTTTGCTGCTGCCAGCATCGTCCAGGCTTCCTGCATGTTTTTGTTGTTGCCATGTCCACCAGAGCTATAAACGGGATGGTGCCAGAAAGCCAGCGTACAGTTCTGCTTGTTGTTGGCCAGTTCTGCCTTCAACCATGTCAGTTGTTCTTGCATCTGGTTTTTATCGACATTGCTATTGAGTGAAAGAAGCAGCCACTTGCCCAATTGCGTCGCATAGTAGCCACGCCTGTCTGGCCCGGCCAGTTCTCCAAAGTAGTTGTAATAACCCAGGGCTTTGGGCATGCCGTAATCATGGTTGCCGGGTGAGGGCAGGGTCTTATCCTTGAAACGTCCCCAGGTTGGCTCATAACACTTGTTGAATTCTTCGGGTTTGCCAATCGGATAAGTATTGTCACCCAGGGTAACTACCCTTGCTGTGCTGTCTTTTGCAAGCCCGGTAGCAATCAATTCCGCAGTTCTGGCTGCCATGCTTTCCAGGGGAGATTTTCTCTTGCAATCGGCGATGTCGCCAGCAGCATAGATGGTGATGCTGACGGGTTTTTCTAAGTTTCTTTTGGGGGCTGGTTTGGCTTTATCGGCAGCGTGTGCGGGCGAGACGGGCAGGAAAAACAGGGTGGAGACAACAACAGCCAGGATGGAAATACGCATGAATTCTTCTTGATTACTAGGGCAATGCCAGGTGCTGGCAGGAACAGGCGCGTATTTTACCTGTTCCTGATGGTCCTAACTATAGTTTGGCGTTCCTCAAGCGCAAGGCATTGCTGATTACCGATACAGAACTAAGGCTCATCGCTGCACTGGCAATCATGGGGCTGAGTAAAATTCCAAACCATGGGTACAAAAGTCCGGCAGCCACTGGCACGCCCACAAAATTATAGGCAAAGGCAAAGAACAGGTTTTGCCGGATGTTCTTCATAGCCTGATGGCTCAATGATCGTGCCTTGAGTATGCCGCCCAAGTCGCCTTTTACCAGCACCACATGGGCGCTGTGCATGGCGACATCGGTGCCGCTACCCATGGCAATACCCACGTCAGCCTGTGCCAGCGCCGGTGCATCGTTGATGCCGTCACCTGCCATGGCAACGACACGACCTTGTGCCTGCAATTCTTGCACAATACGGAACTTGTCTGCAGGTAGCAAATCGGCGCGCACATCATCCAGGCCCAGCTGCTTGGCCACAGCTTGCGCCGTGATGGCATTGTCACCCGTCAGGACGATGACCTGTATGCCCTGTTGCTGTAATTGCGCTATGGCCTCCTTGCTGCTGGCCTTGATCTTGTCTGCCACGCTCAGCAAGGCCACGGCCTTTTGATCGACTCCCATCAGCATGACGGTATGCCCTAGCATCTGCAAATCTGTGACTTGCTGCGCAAAGTCTGATATGTCGATCGCCCGCTCGTTCAATAGCGCAGGATTGCCCAGCAAGACTGTCTTGCCATCAAACCTGGCACTGACCCCTTTGCCGGTAATGGACGTGAAATCGCTAATCTCCGCAGGTTTGCTGTCACGTGCTTCTGCATAGCTGACAATGGCATGGGCTACCGGGTGTTCGCTACGCTGCTCCAGTGCCATGGACAGCGCCAGCAAGTTTGCCTCTGACTCACCTGCGGCGACGCTGAAGTTTTGCAACGTCGGTTTGCCCTCTGTCAGGGTGCCGGTTTTGTCAATCAGCAGGGTATTGATTTTCTCCAGACTCTCCAACGCTTCAGCGTCCTTGATCAAAACCCCGTCACGTGCACCGCGGCCTATGCCTACGGTGACTGATATCGGTGTCGCCAGGCCCAGTGCGCAAGGGCAGGCGATGATTAATACTGATACTGCGGCCATTAAGCCATTCGCCATTCCCGGTGCCGGGCCCCACACCGCCCATCCCAGGAAGGCCAATACCGCCGCTGCTATGACGCCGGGCACGAACCAGCCAGAAACCTGATCAGCCAGTTTCTGTATCGGTGCGCGTGAACGACCCGCCTGATTCACCAGATCAATGATACTGGCCAGCAAAGTATCCTTGCCTATACGTTGCGCCTGCATGCTGAAACTGCCTTGCTGGTTGATGGTACCAGCACTGACCTTATCACCCACCTGTTTGCTGACCGGTAACGGTTCACCCGTCAGCATGGCTTCATCGACATTGCTATGGCCATCAAGCAAGACGCCGTCAACAGGAATATGCGCGCCAGGCTTGACGCGCAAGCTGTCGCCAATTTGCACGGCATCCAAAGTGATTTCAGCTTCGCTGCCATCGGCTGCAATGCGTATTGCTGTCGCCGGTGTCAAACCCAGCAGGGCCTTGATCGCCGCATTGGTTTGCGAACGCGCCCGCAATTCGAGTACCTGTCCCAACAGTACAAGAGTAATAATGACCGCTGCCGCTTCAAAATACAGCGGTGCCATGCCATCCATCTTGAAGGCAGCAGGCAATACATTGGGCAACAGCAGCGCCACCAGACTGAACAAATAAGCGGCTGCCGTGCCCACGCCTATCAGACTGAACATGTTCAGGTGCATGGTTTTGAAAGAGGCCAGTGCACGCTCGAAGAATGGCAACCCAGCCCACAGTACGACTGGCGTTGCCAATATGAATTGCAGCCAGTTAAAGGCTGTCATGCCCAGCAGACGATGAAAGGAAACACCTGGCAGCATATCGCCCATGGTCATGATCAACAGCGGCAAGCTTAGAATGAGGCTGAATTTGAAGCGCCGCCACATATCATCCAGCTCACTGGTATCTTCTTCTGCCGAGGCTTCCTTGGGTTCCAGTGCCATGCCGCACAACGGGCAAGTACCAGGGCCTACCTGTTCTATCTCCAGATGCATGGGGCAAGTAAAGATCGCATCTTTGGCTACTGCCTTGGGAGCAGGGCGCTTGGATGGCTCCAGCCATGCAGCAGGGTCTTTGCGGAATTTCTCCAGGCAAGAGTTGCAGCAAAAGTAATAACTTTGTCCATCATGGTTCAACTGATGCGGGCTTTGCGCATTGACACGCATGCCACACACAGGGTCTTTGTGCTCGCCCTGGACATCGCTTTGCATGGCATCACCGCTACCACAGCAGGATGAAGCTTTGTTGGCGCTTGTTGCGGCAGCGCTGGTGACCGTGCTTGTGCTCCCAAGTCCTATCACTTTCTTTGCCTTGACATAATTCTCAGGCGTAGCAGTGAACTTGCTGACACAGGAACTACTGCAAAAATAGTAAGCGACACCCTGGAAACGGGCGGTTTTTTCAGGATTTTTGCTAACCTGCATACCGCAGACTGGGTCTGTGTACTTCTTTTCCTGTTCAGGGACAACCTGACTTTCATGCTTGTGACTACAGCAATTACCACTATGCTGGTGATTGGCCTGGTTTTCAGTCATGGTTTTCTCCTCCAATACAAATTTAGCTTGATTGCCTTATCATAGACTCCGTACCCAAGAACAGAGTCAAGGAGTATTTAGCAATGATTGATGCAGATCAATATACGATAGGGCAATTGGCCAAAGCGGCCGGTGTGGGCGTAGAAACCGTACGTTACTATCAGCGCCGCGATTTGTTGCCTGTACCCCAGGTTGCGACTGGTTTTCGGACTTATCCGGCCAGTCTGGCCGAGCGCATACGTTTTATCAAAAGAGCGCAAGAGTTAGGCTTTAGCCTCGATGAAATCGCCAATTTGCTGATGCTGGAAGATGGCAACGACAAGCATGCAATACGCGAGCTGGCGCAGGAAAGGTTGTTGCAAGTACAGGCCAAACTGACCGATCTGCACAAGATGGAAGACATGCTGACACAGTTGATACATCAGTGCGCATCATCGGCGCAGCAGGCGCAATGCCCAATTATCCAGGCGCTGGCCAGCGTTGCTCCTGAAAGCTTGAAGCGCTGATCAATGCGCGCCACCGGCAATCCAGTCCGGGTTTTCTGTCTGTATGAAGTGCAGCAGTGCATCTACCACCAGGGGGTCGAACTGCGTCCCGCTCCTGGCCTTGATATAGGCAATGGTGTCTGCCAGTGTCCAGGGTTCCTTATAAGGGCGGCGGTGCAGCAAGGCATCAAATACATCAACCACAGCGACGATGCGTGCTGACAGCGGGATTTCTTCCCCTTTCAACTGGCGCGGATAGCCCTGCCCGTCAAAATGCTCATGATGGCTGCCTGCAATCTGCGAGCCATAAGTCAGGTAACTGACACCATCTACCATGGTGGCTGCGCGTGCCAGCACAGTCTCGCCTGCCAGTGCATGGTATTCCATGATGATACGCTCGCGCTTGTCATGGCCACCTGCTTTCAGCAAGACAGCATCCGGTGTCGCTACTTTGCCCACATCATGCAAAATGCTGGCGATGCCTACCATTTCCATGAATTGCGGGGTCAGGTCAGTCTCAAAATTATTGCGTTTCTTAAGCTCACTGGCTATCGCGTTGGTCAGCTTGCAAACACGTTGCACGTGGCCACCAGTGTCAGTATCGCGCGATTCTGCCAGGTCAGTTAAAGCAACGACCGAGGCTTCCTGGGCTTTTTGCAATTGCTCATTGAGGTAGCGGTTGTCAAAGGCAGCAGCAATACGATCACAGAATAACTCCAGCAAGTCGCGCTGCATTTGCCCTAGTGGCCAGGGCGGTGTCACCAAAATGGCGAACTCGTGACCTTGTCTGGTATGGATGAACAAAACATCAGCCGGATGCTGGAACTGGCTTTTCTTTTCTGTAAAGGCTTTCTCTACAATGGCAGTCCATTCACAGTCTGCAGGCAAGCTGTTCAAGCCAGAAAAATCGCTGTAAGTGCCGGTTGCGGCAATAATACTGGTCTGCAGCCGATCACCAGAGCGACCCACTGCATTACGCGAAAGACATAAAACGCCATCAGCGCCCACATCAAGGATGGCACCGATCTGGTTCAATACCCCTGAGGCAAATTCCTTCAGGGATTTCAGCTCATACAAATTGGCGGATGCTTGCAGTATACGTGTCAAACCTATACGGCTTCGTTCTATTGACAGCAAGCCTTCGTAGGCACGCAATGAGGCAATCACTGTTGTGAACAGTCGCTGGGTAGTCAGTTCGGTCTTGGTTTTGTAATCGTTGATGTCATAGTCAACGATGACGCTTTTTTCGGGCGCCTGGCCAGGCTGGCCTGTGCGCAGGACAATGCGCACCAGTTGATTCTTGAGTTCTTCGCGTATGCGTTTTACAAGCAGCAGGCCAGCGTCATCGGTTTCCATGACGACATCCAGCAAGATCAGGTTGATGTCGTTTTCTTTGCTGAGTATCTCGAATGCTTCGGATGCGCTGTGGGCAGAAAAGATCTCCAGCGGTCTGCCCTTGAAAACAATATTATTGAGCGCCAGTCGGGTGACGGCATGAATATCTTCTTCATCATCAACGATAAGCAGGCGCCAGGGATGTGACTCAAATGAAGTATCAAGCTGTTGCTGTGATTTGTCGTCCTTTTCATCTTCGATGATCCAGTCTTCTTCTGATCCCTGTTCGTGATTCATACACTCCCCCGATCAATTATACTGACTTGGCCGAACTGTATTGCTAAGCTGACTGATTGTAATCGAAATAAATAAAAAATAATTATTCCAGCATCTTTTCTGCCTCTGCCTTGCTAACGTATCTATTCAAGAGCCGTAACATGGTGCCATCCTTGATCATGGCTTGCAGTAATTGATTCCATCTCTGGGCTTCTGCTTCCGGGAAATTTTTCCGGGTGAGCGCCAGATGCGCATAGCCTTTCAGGGTTTCCGGGCTCCAGTCTATGGCTTTGTATTTGCTTTCCATTTGCGCCCTGTCCAGGTAAGCGTTATAGATCAGTGGCAAGCCTATGACCGCATCAAAGCGCCGTGCTTCCAGCATGGCATATAGTCGCTCGCTGTCATTGACATCGACCACGCGGTTTAACTTGCGCAATTGCTGGACGAAAGCTTCGTTATAACCATGGTTGAAACTGCGCACTGCACCCAGGAATAAATTATCCTGTTTCAGAAAGTCTTCCTGAGAATTGACGGTGACGGCCTTGTCCTTGTGGATGACAACTTGCAGTCGCGACTGCAGATAGGGAAAAAGCCAGAATTTCTCAGCGCGCTCAGCAGTCTTCAAGGCCGACAAGGTCATATCAACCCGGCCAGCCTCAATCTCGTGCCAGGTACGGGAGCGGGGCAATACAGGTGTCTCGAATTTGCAACCACTGCGCAAGGAAAATTCATCGGCCATATCCTTATCCAGGCCCACACCTGCACGATAGAATTGCCCCAGTTCTTGCAAGGCCAGAACAATAGGGCGGGAAGGGCATTGTGGCAGATTCTGCGCCTGCAGCAATGCACTGAAACTCAATAAATACAAGCATGAAATGCTACGCAGCATCAGCGTCTTTTGTGCAGCCATGCCAGACATGGTGTCTCCAGTAAAAGGTCAACTTTGTGCGATCAGCAACCAAGGCATACTACTCCTGTCCTGTAATTTAGCAGATAGCAGCTGGATTAACCACCCCAGACAGATAGGGAGATTGGTTGATGCTAACAAACCCGGCTTAATACCATCTCAACGATCATGGTTTCTGCTTCTGTAAAATCATTTTCATCCAGAGGGCTATGCCCCAGAACCAGACTCATCTGTGCTGCAAAGTCAGCATAGGATTGCGTCATGGCCCAAATGGCGAACAAGAGATGTGTGGTATTGACGGCAGCAATTTTTCCAGCCGCCATCCAGGCTTCAAAAACGGCGATGTCTTTTTGCAATAAGGGCAGAATTTTATTGCGCATGGTTTCAGCATAGACAGGTGCACCACTGATGACTTCCATCGCATATACACGCGATGCCTGCGGTTGCTCACGCGAAAAGCGCAGCTTGGCGCGTATGTAATTGCGTAACAGCGTCGCCGGGTCTTGCTCGGGATCTGCCAGGATATTCATGCGATCCAGCCATTGATCCAGCACCTGGTCCAGCACCTTTTCATAAAGGATTTGTTTGGTAGGGAAGTAGTACAGCAAATTCTGTTTTGAAAGACCCGCACGTTCAGCAATCGACGCCAGCGCCGTACCTGCATAACCGGCCTCGGCAAATACTTCGACAGCCGCCTGCATGATGCGTGCTTCCAGCGCATCGCGTGAGCGCGTGAGTTTATCCGGCGCTCTATCCATGGCGCTGCTTCATCAAAAAGGTTTTCAAGGCATCTGAATTGCTATAAGCAATATTGAAACGGAACCAGGGGTGGTCGCTGGCGCGCAAGCTAAAGAATTCGTCGGGTGCCAGCAAGATGCCTTCCTGTAAAGCCTGGCGTGAAATTTCGCCGGCATTAGCCTTGCTGTCTTTCCAGCCCGCACTGATGAACATGCCGCCGCGCGGTTCTGCCAGGGGTGTGAGACCTGCCGCCAATAGCATGTCCATGCTGGCATTGCGTGATGTTTCCAACTGGCGTTTCAATTTTTCCAGCATACGCCGGTACAGGCGCGAGCTGATCGCATGCAGCACGGCGCGTTCATTGATTTCAGATGTCGTCAAACCGGCCAACATCTTTACCCGCAAAAGTTCACCAATTAACGAATGCGATGCGCAGACTGAGCCAACACGCAGCGTTGGGGAGAGTGTCTTGGAAAAACTGCCCACCCGTATCACGCGGCGCAAACCGTCCATCGCCGCCAGCGAGGGCTCTGGTCGCGGGCATAGCTCTCGGTAGATATCATCTTCCACCAGCCAAAAATCAAACTGTTCTGCCAGAGCCAGCAAGCGGTGCGCCTGTGCCTGGCTCAGGCTGGTGCCCAGCGGGTTTTGCAAGACCGTATTCACAAACATCAGCTTGGGCTGGTGCAACAAGGCTTTTTCCATCAGGCTGTCGAGATTCAGACCTTTTTCATCACGGGCTATGCCTATAGGTATGCAGCCGTGATGGCGTATCAGGGATAGCAGATTGCTATAACCGGGGTCTTCAACCAGTACAGCGTCGCCGGGTTTGCAGAGCGTGCGCAGGATAAGGTCAAAGCCGTGAGTAGCACCATGGGTCAGCAATATCTGTTCAGAATCAACACTGAACAGTTCCTGCGACAGGCTGCTGGCCAAATGCTGGCGCAGGCTGGGGAAACCCAGAGGGTTACCATAGCCACGCAGGCGCTGGGTAGGGATGCGCATAGATTGCTTCAGGGCATCCAGCAAAATATCGTCGCCATACCATTCAGGCGGCAACCATCCTGAGCCTACGGGCAGGGCGCTCGACACGCCAGAATACAAATCGGGGCTCAAGGCATCCAGCGCGCTGGGTATGACGGCTTGCGCCATAGGCTGCGGTGTACATGCCGGTTTGGTGACAAAATAACCAGAGCCGCGACGTGAACTCAGCAAGCCGAGGGTAATCAGGCGCTCGTAAGATTCCACAACTGTAAAGGTACTTACCGCATTGCATTTGGCAAATTGCCGCACAGAAGGCATCTTGCTGCCCTGCGCTAGATCGTTCTGGCGCACCAGACGGCTTACTTCCTGCACGATCTGTTCGACCAGGCTGGCTTGGCGGCTGCGTTCCAGTGACAGTTGCGGCCAGATGGGGCTTTGTTCTACTTCCTGCACTTCTTTTACGGCGTCCATGCTTGCTCCTTGCTAAACACACAAAATCTGTGGAACTTGCACAAAATCGTTCCAGCAAGAAACAGCGACGAAGACAGTACGAATAGTACGGCTAGGAGCTGTGACGCAGCTGGGGCGGTTTTGTGTAAGTTCCAGCACAACTGTGTTGCTTTGGCTACCAATACGGTTGGATGAAATTAAACTGGCTGTATATGTCATTACTGCATATGCTTATTTAGCATTTCAGCATATTTTTACCACTTGGTAAATTGTTTTCAGGAGAAGCCCATGCTCAGCAAACAACAACTTAATTCCTACTGGATGCCTTTCACGGCCAACCGTGACTTTAAAGAGGCCCCGCGCCTGGTGGCTTCTGCCTCTGGCATGTACTACCGTGACCAGAATGGCCGCGAGATACTTGATGGTACGGCAGGCCTGTGGTGCGTGCCACTGGGCCATTCCCACCCAACTGTGGTGAAAGCGGTACAGGAATCGGTAGCGACCCTGGATTACGCACCTGCCTTCCAGATAGGCCACCCGCAAGCCTTCGAGCTGGCAGAACAGTTGATCGACTATAGTGGCAACAGATTTGGCCAGGTGTTTTATACAAACTCTGGCTCTGAAGCGGTCGATACTGCCATGAAAATGGTGCTGGCCTACCACCGCAGCCGCGGTGAAGCACAGCGCACACGCTTTATCAGCCGCGAACGTGGCTACCACGGCGTCGGTTTCGGCGGCATGTCGCTCGGCGGCTTGCCAGCCAACCGCAAACAGTTTGGCACCTTGCTGGCCGGTGTTGATTACCTGCCGCACACGCACAACCTGGAAAAAAATGCCTTCACCCGTGGCTTGCCAGAATACGGCACCCACCTGGCAGATGAACTAGAGCGAATTATCGCGCTGCATGACATATCCACCATCGCTGCCGTCATCGTTGAACCACTGGCAGGTTCTGCTGGCGTCATCCTGCCATCAAAAGGATATCTGAAACGCCTGCGCGAACTGTGCGACAAGCATGGCATCCTGCTGATATTTGATGAAGTCATCACCGGCTTTGGCCGCATGGCAACGCCATTTGCATCTGACTTCTTTGATGTTACACCTGACCTGATGACCACAGCCAAAGGCCTGACCAATGGTGTCGTGCCCATGGGTGCTGTATTTAGCCACCAAAAGATTTACGATTCACTGATGGCTGGCCCGGCAGGGATAGAACTGTTCCATGGCTACACCTATTCCGGACATCCACTGGCGGTTGCTGCTGGCCTGGCTTCGCTGAAAGTCTTCAAGGAAGAAAAAATACTGGAACACGCACAAAGCATGACCGCCTATTGGGAAGACGGCCTGCATTCCTTAAAAGGCCTGCCGCACGTCATAGACTTGCGCAATGTCGGCCTGATTGGCGCGATAGAGCTGGAATCCATGCCAGGCAAAGTCGGCGCACGCGCCATGGCAGCCTACAAAAAAGCCTTTGCTGAAGGTGTCTTGGTACGCACGACTGGCGACATCATCGCCATGTCACCTCCATTGATACTGGAGAAAAAACACGTAGACCAGCTGTTCGGCAAATTGCACGACATTTTGAAACACCTAGATTAATCCGGCGAACATCATGACCACATATCAAGTCAATCATTACATCAACGGCGAACTGCATCAAAGCCTGCAGCCACGTTTTGCCGATATCTATAATCCTGCCCTCGGTTCGGTGCAAGGCCAGGTCGCTCTGGGCAGCGAGCAGGACGTTAACCTGGCAGTCGCCGCAGCGGCAAAAGCTTTTCCTGCTTGGTCTAACACACCAGCCCTGTCACGCGCCCGCGTGCTCATGGCTTATTTGAACCTCTTGCAACAGCACACCGATGAATTCGCCCATTTGCTGACCAAGGAACACGGCAAGACCCTGGCCGATGCCAAGGGTGAAGTTGCACGCGGTATAGAAGTGGTGGAATTTGCGATAGGCATCCCACAGTTGCTGAAGGGTGAATATTCCGAACAAATCGCCCGTGGTATTGATGCCTGCAGCATGCGCCAGCCTTTGGGCGTGGTTGCAGGCATTACGCCCTTCAACTTCCCCGTCATGGTGCCGATGTGGATGTTCCCTATCGCTATTGCCTGCGGCAATACCTTTGTCCTGAAACCGTCTGAACGAGATCCTTCTGCATCCTTGTTGCATGCAAAATTGCTCAAGCAGGCGGGTTTGCCTGATGGCGTTTTCAATGTCGTGCAAGGTGATAAAACGGTCGTCGATGCGTTGCTTGATCATCCAGAAGTACAGGCCATCAGCTTCGTTGGCTCCACCCCTATTGCGCAGGCAATTTATGCTCGTGGCTGTGCAAATGGCAAGCGCGTGCAGGCACTGGGTGGCGCAAAAAATCATATGGTCGTCATGCCTGATGCTGATCTGGAAATGGCAGTCGATGCCCTGATGGGCGCAGCCTATGGTTCTGCCGGTGAACGCTGCATGGCTATTTCGGTTGCTGTTGCCGTTGGTTCTGCTGCTGATGCACTGGTCGACGCCATGGCAGCGCGTGTCAAATCCCTCAAGATCAATAATGGTTTGGTGCCGGATGCAGAAATGGGCCCGGTCATTACCCATGCCGCCAAAGAGCGCATAGAAAGCCTGATCGGTGAAGGCGTGGCAGAAGGCGCAAAACTGGTGGTAGATGGTCGCAACTTTACTGTGCCCGGACATGAACAAGGTTTCTTCTGCGGTGGCAGCCTGTTCGATCATGTGACGCCAGAAATGACGGTCTATAAGCAAGAGATTTTTGGCCCGGTATTGTGCGTAGTACGTGTGCCAGACATGGAGGCAGCAGCAGACCTCATCAATAAGCATGAATACGGCAATGGCGTGGCAGTCTTCACCCGCGATGGCGGCACTGCACGTGAATTCGTGCGCATGATACAGGTTGGCATGGTCGGCGTGAATGTGCCATTGCCTGTGCCTATGGCCTTCCATAGTTTTGGTGGCTGGAAACGCAGCCTGTTTGGTGATCATCACATCTATGGACCAGAGGGCGTGCGCTTTTATACGCGTGTGAAAGCAGTTATGCAACGCTGGCCAGATAGCATTTCTAAGGGAGCAGAGTTTTCCTTCCCGCAGAATAAGTAATCCCTGTCACGAAAATTGCTTGTAAAAAAGACTTAGCAGATCAAGATTGGAGCCACCATGTTGGAAGCCCTTAAGCATTTACCTCAGGCAGAAGAAAGTCAGGAAACGCTGCGTTCGCATTTCACTGATTTGAATCCGGCACTGAACAAGCGCCAGGCAGCGATAGAAAGTGACCGCTGCCTCTATTGTTACGATGCCCCCTGCACACGCATTTGCCCGTCAGAAATTGACGTGCCCAGCTTTATCCAAAATATTGCTGTCGGCAATATCAATGGTGCAGCCAAAGTCATTCTCGATCAAAACATACTCGGTGCAAGTTGCTCACGCGTTTGCCCGACCGAGATTTTGTGCGAGCATGCCTGCGTGCGCAATCATGATGCAGAGGGTGCACCAGTCAAGATAGGTCTGCTGCAACGCTTTGCACTCGACAATGCCAAATTCGAACAGCATCCTTTCCAACGTGCTGCCAGCACCGGTAAAAAAATTGCCATCGTCGGCGGTGGGCCAGCAGGTTTATCCTGTGCCCACAGGCTGGCAACATTAGGTCATGATGTCGTGATTTTTGAAGCAAAGCAAAAATCCGGCGGCCTCAATGAATACGGCATCGCCAAATACAAACTGACAGACGACAGCGCGCAGCGTGAAGTTGAATTCCTGCTGCAAATCGGTGGCATTACCGTCAAGCATGAGCAGGTCCTGGGTCAGAACTTGCAACTGGCAGATTTGCGCCGCGATTATGATGCCGTCTTCCTTGGCCTTGGCCTGGGTGCCAGCCGCCAGCTTGGCCTGACAGGTGAAGATGCGCCAGGCCTGATGGCAGCGGTTGATTACATCGCCGAGTTGCGTCAGGCAGAAGACCTGACTAAATTGCCCGTGCCCAAACAATGTGTGGTCATCGGTGCCGGCAATACCGCCATCGACATGGCAGTGCAAATCGCCCGCCTTGGTGCAGAACAAGTCACGCTGGTGTATCGCCGTGGTGCAGAGTATATGTCTGCCACTCATCATGAGCAGGACATCGCCAAAGCCAACCAGGTGCGCATAGTCACCTGGGCACAACCGCAAGAAATTTTGCGTGATGCAGAAGGCAAAGTTAGCGGCATGCGCTTCGCCCGTACTAAAGAAGTGGGCGGCAAATTGCAAACCAGCGGCGCAACCATCGACATCCCCGCACAAGCCGTCTTCAAGGCCATTGGTCAATGCATGGACAACAGCAGCCTGTCAGATGATCTGGCAAAAGACCTGCAAAAGCAGAATGACAAAATCCATGTGGATGCCCAATACCGCACCAGCGTATCCGGCATTTATGCTGGCGGCGATTGCATCGCTGATGGACAGGACTTGACCGTGCAGGCAGTCCAACATGGCAAGCTGGCAGCGCTGGCGATTGATAATGATTTGAAAGCGAAGGTGTAATATGGCTGACCTCTCGATTAACTTTGCCGGCATCAAGGCGCCCAATCCTTTTTGGCTGGCTTCTGCACCACCGACCGACAAGGCCTATAACGTCATCCGCGCTTTTGAAGCAGGCTGGGGCGGCGTGGTCTGGAAAACCCTGGGTGAAGATCCACCACCAGTCAACGTCTCTTCACGTTACTCTGCGCACTTCGGCAAAAACCGTGAAGTCATCGGCTTTAATAACATAGAACTGATCACCGACCGCAGCCTGGAAATCAACCTGCGCGAAATCACGCAAGTCAAAAAAGACTGGCCAGACCGGGCCATGATTGTGTCCCTGATGTACCCCTGCGAAGAAGAAAGCTGGGCACGTATCTTGCCATTGGTCGAAGCGACAGGTGCAGACGGCATAGAACTCAATTTCGGCTGCCCGCACGGCATGCCAGAACGCGGCATGGGCGCAGCCGTAGGGCAGGTGCCAGAATACGTTGAAATGATCACGCGCTGGTGCAAGAAGTATTGCTCACTGCCCGTCATCGTCAAGCTGACACCTAATATCACTGACGTGCGCATACCAGCCCGCGCTGCCTTCAATGGTGGTGCAGATGCCGTGTCGCTGATCAATACCATCAACTCCATCACCTCGATTGATCTCGACCAGATGATCGCCCGCCCCATCGTCGGCACGCAAAGTACGCATGGTGGTTATTGTGGTAGCGCCGTCAAACCGATTGCCTTGAACATGGTGGCAGAGATAGCGCGTGACCCGGCCACCAAGGGCTTGCCTATCTCAGGTATAGGCGGCATAGGCAACTGGCGCGATGCAGCAGAATTCCTTGCCTTGGGCGCAGGCTCAGTGCAAGTCTGTACTGCCGCCATGCTGCATGGTTTCCGCATCGTCAAGGAAATGACAGATGGCCTGTCCCGCTGGATGGATGAAAAAGGCTATGAACGCATCAGTGACTTTGCCGGTAAGGCTGTCGCCAATACGACAGACTGGAAATACCTGGACATGAACTATGCCGTCATTGCAGAAATCGACCAGGACAAATGCATACAATGCGGCCGCTGCTACATCGCCTGCGAAGACACATCGCACCAGTCCATCGCGCAATTGATCGGCGACAATGGCACACGCAAATACGAAGTCATCAAGGAAGAATGCGTAGGCTGCAACCTCTGCCAGATCACCTGCCCGGTAGAGCAGTGCATCACCATGGTGCCCCAGGCAACTGGCAAGCCATATATGAACTGGACGCAAGACCCGCGCAACCCGCGTGCGGTGTTGAAATAATTGCTTGTACTTGCTGAATAGTGGGCGTATAAATTCTGCTTGGAATCAAGACGAAGACCATTAACCACAGAGACACAGAGACACAGAGGAAACACGGAGAAAAACAAGGGAATTCTCTTGCCGTTCTCTGTGTCTCTGTGCCTCTGTGTTGAGAGGTCTTTACTAAGCCAAACCTGGAATAAAGCTTGCTAAGAACATAGGCGTAATTAAGCGTTTCACATTCGACACCTGGAGAAGAGTATATGCAGACACAAAGCGGGCAACTTTGGAATGAAGATTTAGCACCTACTTCAGAAGCCCAGCGTACCTGGCGCTGGTATCACTTTGCTGCGCTCTGGGTCGGCATGGTCATGTGTATCCCGGCTTATACTCTGGCAGCCAGTCTGATTGAAGGCGGCATGTCGGCTTACCAGGCGGTAATGACAGTATTCCTGGCCAACGCCATCGTCCTGATTCCCATGTTGTTGATCGGCCATGCAGGTGCCAAATATGGCATCCCTTATGCCGTGCTGGCGCGCACTTCCTTTGGCGTGCGCGGCGCGCGTTTACCTGCCTTGATGCGTGCCATCGTCGCTTGCGGCTGGTATGGCATACAAACCTGGTTTGGTGGGCAAATGATTTATACCCTGGGTGGCGTCATGATCGGTCACCCTTTAGGTGGTGACAATATCGCTGGTCTCGGCATTAATGCTGCACAACTGGTGTGCTTCCTGATTTTTTGGGCCATACAATTCTGGTATATCTTCCACGGCATGGATTCCATACGCAAGCTGGAAACTTATACCGCACCACTTAAAATCATCATCTGTTTCGTCTTGCTGGGCTGGGTCTATAACAAGGCTGGCGGCTTTGGCCCCATCCTCGATCAGCCATCTCAATTTGTTGAAGGTGGAAAAAAAGCCGGGCAATTCTGGAGCACCTTCTGGCCTTCACTGACAGCCATGGTCGGCTTCTGGGCTACTCTGGCACTCAACATTCCAGACTTTACCCGCTTCGCCAAATCGCAAAAAGACCAGATCCTGGGCCAGACCATAGGCTTGCCTGCCCCCATGGGCTTGCTGGCACTGCTGGCCGTGATCGTCACGTCTGCCACGGTGGTTCTGTACGGTAAAGCCCTGTGGGACCCGGTCGATCTCGCCAGCCGCATGACTGGCATTGCCGTGTTGATTGCCTTGCTGGTTTTGCTGATAGACACGGTATCCGTCAACCTGGCAGCCAACCTCGTTGGCCCCGCTTATGATTTCTCAGCCCTGAACCCTAAGCTGATTTCTTATAAAACTGGTGGCTACATCACCGCATCCATCGCCCTGATCATGATGCCGTGGAAGATACTGGAATCTACCCAGGGTTATATCTTCACCTGGCTGATCGGTTATTCCGCCTTGCTTGGCCCCATTGCCGGTATTTTGATCATTGATTATTACTTCATCCGCAAGACAGAAATTGATGTCGCTGCCTTGTATCAGGATCAAGGCAAGTACAGCTATAAAAATGGCTGGAACATGGCCGCCGTGATTGCTTTCGTGATCGGCGTTTTGCCGAATATTCCGGGTTTCTTGAATGCGGCTTTCCCTGCCAGCTTCCCGGATATTCCAGAAGTATTGAAGACCATCTACACCTACGCCTGGTTCGTCGGCCTCGCCTTGTCCGGTGTGGTGTATATGGGTTTGATGAGTGGTAAGAAGGTTTGAATTTTGAATGTGCAAAATAACGAGGTAGGTTGCAAGAACGTAGGTTGGGCCGGGCCCCGCTGGGCAACGCTTTATCTGCCCAACACTGGGCCTGAAATGACGTATACGTTTTTGAAAGCTGAGTGTTGGGCTGGTGAAGCGTAGCCCAACCTACGAATGTCCGCCCAACCTACGAGAAACGACTCCTGTGATTTACGCACCCAATGAATTAATGAAGGAACTGTCATGACCATCTTGATACGCGGCGGCACTGTCGTCAACGCAGACCGCGAATTTAAAGCCGATGTCCTCTGCGACAATGGCAAGATCATCGCCGTAGGCGAGAATCTCGATGCACCTGCGGGTGCCGAAGTCATCGACGCTGGTGGCCTCTACGTCATGCCCGGCGGCATAGACCCGCACACCCACATGCAATTGCCTTTCATGGGTACGGTCACGCAAGATGATTTCTTTACCGGCACGGCTGCGGGACTGGCGGGCGGTACGACCAGCATCATAGACTTCGTCATCCCCAATCCGCAACAAAGCCTGATGGAAGCCTTCAATACCTGGCGCGGCTGGGCAGAAAAATCTGCCGGTGACTATTCTTTCCATGTCGCTGTTACATGGTGGGATGAAACCGTCCACGCTGACATGGGCAAGCTCGTCAATGAACATGGCGTCAACAGCTTCAAGCATTTCATGGCCTATAAAAATGCCATCATGGCCGATGACGAGATTCTGGTAAAAAGCTTTACCCGTGCACTGGAACTGGGTGCCATGCCCACCGTGCATGCAGAAAACGGTGAACTCGTCTACATGCTGCAACAAGAAATGCTAAAGCAAGGCAAGACCGGGCCAGAAGCCCATCCGTTATCTCGCCCGCCCGTCGTTGAAGGCGAAGCCGCACAGCGCGCCATCGCCATTGCCAATGTACTTAATACGCCGCTCTACATCGTCCATGTATCCTGCCAGGAATCACTCGATGCCATCACCCGCGCCCGTGCCCACGGCCAGCGCGTGTTTGGTGAAGTGCTGGCAGGCCATCTCGTCGTTGACGACAGCGTCTACAAAAACAAAGATTTCGTCCAGGCAGCAGGCCACGTCATGAGCCCGCCTTTCCGCAGCAGCCAACACCAACAAGCTTTGTGGCAAGGTCTGCAAGGCGGCAATCTGCATACCACCGCCACCGATCACTGTACCTTCTGTGCAGCCCAAAAAGCCGCAGGCAAAGACGACTTCACCAAGATACCCAACGGCTGCGGCGGCATAGAAGAGCGCATGATGGTCTTGTGGGATGCTGGCGTCAATACTGGCCGCCTGACACCTTCAGAATTCGTCAAGGTCACCTCCGCCAACTGTGCACAGATTTTCAATATCTACCCACGCAAAGGCGTGATTGCAGAAGGCGCAGACGCCGACATCGTCTTGTGGGATGCCGCAGGCACCAAGACACTGTCAGCTAAGACACAATTCTCCAAAGGCGACTTCAACGTCTTTGAAGGTCGCACTGTCAAGGGCATACCAACCCACACCATCAGCGGTGGCAAGCTGGTGTTCAATCAAGGTGAATTAATGGCCGAGATGGGGGCAGGGCGTTATATCAAACGTCCATCCTTCTCGCCCATGTTTCAAGCGCTGAACAAAATGCGCGCGTAAGAAATTATCAAGAAGCATTGAACATGAAGGATTTAACATGACTACGGCAAATCTACGCATCAATGGTCAGCGTCTCTGGGACTCATTGATGGAACTGGCACAAATCGGTGCCACCCCAAAAGGCGGCGTCAAACGCCTGGCCCTGACTGATCTTGACAAACAGGGCCGCGACCTCGTCGTCTCCTGGGCCAAGCAGGCTGGCCTTGCCGTCACCATAGACCAGATAGGCAATGTCTTTATGCGCAGGGCAGGCAAGAACCCGGCGCTGCCACCCATCATGTCCGGCAGCCACATCGATACCCAGCCCACCGGCGGCAAGTTCGACGGCAACTACGGCGTGCTGGCCGCACTGGAAGTCGTGCGCACCCTCAACGACCACAACATAGAAACTGAAGCACCAATAGAAGTCGCCTTCTGGACCAATGAAGAAGGTTCACGCTTTGTCCCCGTCATGATGGGTTCAGGCGTATTCTGCGGCGCATTCTCGCTGGAAACAGCCTATGCTGCCAAAGACACCGAAGGCAAAACCGTAGGCGATGAACTGGAGCGCATAGGCTACAAAGGCACAGAAGTGCCAGGCCAGCACCCCATCGGTGCCTACTTTGAAACCCATATAGAACAAGGCCCGGTACTCGAAGATGCCGACAAGGTCATCGGCGTCGTCCCCGGCGTGCTTGGCCTCTCATGGTACGACTGCATCGTCACTGGCATGGAAGCCCATGCTGGCCCCACGCCCATGGCCCTGCGCAAAGACGCCCTGCAAATCTCCACCAAAATCATGCAAGAAGTCGTCAACATCGGCAACCGCTACCCGCCCTATGGCCGCGGCACGGTAGGCATGGTCCAGGTTTTCCCCAACAGCCGCAACGTCATCCCCGGCGAAGTCAAGTTCAGCATAGACCTGCGCAATGTATCCTCCGAATTGCTCGACACCATGCACAATGAAATCCTCGCCTTCGTCGATAAAACCAGCAAGGACAGCGGCCTGAGCATCAGCGTAGAACGCGTCTCCTACTACCCCCCATGCCCCTTCCACCCCGACTGCGTCAACGCCGTACGCGAAGCCACAGCCACCCTGGGCTACAGCACCATGGACGTAGTCTCCGGCGCAGGCCACGACGCCATCTACACCGCCAGGCTCGCCCCCTCAGGCATGATCTTCGTACCCTGCAAGGATGGCATCAGCCATAATGAAATTGAAGATGCCAAATCAGAACACCTGGAGGCGGGGTGCAATGTGTTGTTGCATGCGATGCTGGGGAGGGCTGGGGTGGTGGGGTAATCAGTTCGCCATTATCACCTGCCTCAATAATTATACGAACGGGCCTTGCAACACCAAGGTCCGTTTGTATATATAAAGACGGCATACTGTTGGCAGGTTTTTAAAAAATAGCCCATTCTTTTTATATCATGAGCCAAGAAAAAGAAATAACAAATCTACCTGAGCCATCTGAAGTATTAATCACTGATGTCGGCAGAATAAAATACTTGCTGAAAGCATATTTGAAGAGGCCATCAAAGAAAATCCGGGCAAGAGATGAGAGTTTCGCGCAATTGTTTTGTGATCCAAGCGGATATGTGTGGGGTATGGTGATTCCTGAATCCGGGCCCGGAATATTTCGCACACCATACTTGCGACGTTGTAAAAGCTATCTTGTCGGCGATGATAATCTTGAAGTCAAGCAACCTGTCATTTGAATTATTTATTTCCCGATTTTTATAACTGCATTTTATGCAACCCACACAGCCGCGCCGTGAGCAATCGCAAGCTCGCAGGCGCGGATAATATTGCCCAGTCTATGCTGATAGGTTTCGTCATGATCTAAAGCGTCCAGCAAGGTTGTGGTTTCTGTCTTCAACGTGACAATATCACTCCCAAGTACAAGAATATCCTGGCGCTTGAGTGTGCATAGTAAAGAAAGCCCGAGTTCGAAGCTTTTCGGCGATCCATATACCGAGCTTCGCCATATCTCAGGACCGGCCAATTCTGTTCCTGCTGGTAAAGGTATCTCGCCTGAAAATTCTCCAGTTAATTCGTCTATATACATTACGGAAACAATCAGGGTCATTTTTTAGTTGCTGCAAATTGTTTGTTTTTTGAGATTCAAGTACATTCGACTATGAAGTTGACTTATATTTATATTTTGGCAAGACTCATCTCCTTGCGCTTATCCGAAGATTGTCACGATGAGACAGAGTAAGCTATAAATATCCTTCAATGATTTACACTCACCTCTTTAACTATTCAAGGTGAAAATATAAAATTACTTCCTGAATGACGACATAAAAGATCAAATATAGTGGTTGTCTTAACACCTAAATGAGCCGCAGCATCAGGTAATTTAATTGAGCTTTTACTAAATGGAGCTGAAACCTCATTTGTTACAATTACACAATCTTTATGTTCTGCGGCATATGCAATCAACCAAGCATCAGCAGATTCAATATCAAGAAACTTTGCCTTAGCCACCTCTTTAAACGCCTTAGCAGGAGAATGTGCCCAGGCAGATAAGGCTCCCCATTGTTTAGCGCATTGGTTCGTCTTTAAAAAGAAGTTACTTAAATTAGTTCGAGTAGCCCATTCGTACAGAACATCTTTATCGCCCCCTGACAAAAGTTCATTCTTTACTTTGTCTACACTAAATAAACTTCCGGCATTATGCGCCTCATTTATCCAAGACCAAAACACACCACAAAATTTCGGATTGTAATGTAAATTTTTTGCGGAAATTAAAACATCAGAATCAAGTAGAAAACGAATTGGAGTTTTTTGCATAATACGTCATGACGTTATTAGGATTTGTATTTAGTAACTGTCCCGCTTCTCTAAAACTAATTCCACCCGTAGCAGCAAGGCGAGCAACTTGATTAGTTAAACGCCTGCTATTTCTAATTGGTAATGTTCGGTAATAATCGCCGCCCTCAGAGTCTTTCGGTTTCGCTGCATTATTCCTGACAACTTGATAAATTTCAGAATACTTTCCGGAAGGGATTAAGTCGAGTTCAAATGCACGTCTAGCAATTACAAGTAAACTTACCTTAAAAGACTTTCTCGCTAACTCTAGCTTGCTGTTCACATCAATGTCGCGCTCATCCCATACTCGCTTAAAATCTCTTGCAGGCACTAAAAATTCAGCTGCTACCGAATTGCACAAACGCTCTTGTTTATTTGCACTTTTTGTATCTGTATCTGAAATGCCAGAGTCACCAAACCAGATATGAGCTAATTCATGCGCAAGAGTAAATACCCAAGCTGCTGGAGCATCTGATCCGTTAATGAAAATTGCAGGCGCAAATCTATCGCTGAGAACAAAACCTCTGAATTCCGTTACTTGTAATGCTCTTCGCCAATTATTTCCAGCTTGGCTATTTTTGAAAATCAGTATTCCAGAATCCTCTGCTTTTCCAGACAAATACGAAAATACCGCATCCGAATTTGGCAATCCTGCAATTTCAGCAAATGAAACGCCCATAGTTTTTCGCATATCCAATGCAACCTCTTCAGCAGAGGACTTAGTGGAAAATTTCGCAACAAAGGGGAGTGGTTCAGCACCAAGACTCTTCAGCAGATCTTTATACCAAGATTGCTTAAAATCTATATCGTCATACATCGCAAAGAAATCTTTGCTTAATGGAGTTGCATTGGAAGTAGTACGAAAGTCAGCAATAGGATTTACTCGAGATCCTGGAGGTGTGTCCAAAAATAAATAACCAAAAGGTACTCCAGCAAGCTTTGCGAATCTAGTAGCTTGCGATTGGGACATTTTTCCATATTGAATTTCTTCTGGCTTCTTTTTGGAAATTTTAGACGCAATCTCACCAACCGTTTTTCCGGATTGTGTAGCTGCCCATTCTAGAACAGCAGGCGAAAATTCTAACAAATCTTCCATTTACTTTGTTAACTCACAAGGATATGAGATTAATAATATCACAATTAAAATTCATGTAAAATTTTCATGAAAATTTGATAGATTCTGATTTTTTTTAGAAAAGTTCATGCATTTCACATGAACTTTATATCGAACTAAAGGATAGCATCCTTAAATTCCCCCTGCTAAGTCTTTACTCTCGCTCGATTCATTTTTTAAGACAAACAATGCAATTGAGCACGGTTATGCCAGCTATCGTTACCTCAATGTCATGACATAAACGCCATCGCATTTAAATCTACGATCAAAAATACAAGTGTCTGTATTTGATTCGTGTTGTTGCTAATCATGTGTAGGAGCACAGTATGTTGTCAGCCTTAACTATTTGGTAATTATCAAAGGGATGCTGTCTGCTGTTATTTCTTGTTTTCCAAATAGGATTTGGCGACGAACAGGCCCAGCTTGCGCTTGGTCAGGTGGCGGGCTATCAGGTCGGGGTCGGTGGGTCTGACCAGGCGCACGGCAATGTCTCCCTCGCGCCTGGTGAGCTTGCTCAGTTGTGTTGCCGTGTTCAGCACGATGCGGATATTTGGGAGCCACGAGCCAGGCCAACATTATGTGATTCGGCAATAATTCCCCTACAACATCTTGACCAGCGGCTCTGCCATAGACACGCCCCTCAAACTGTTCGGGCTTGTAATCAAATTTATAGGTGGTTACATAGGGTAACAAACAAACAGATTCAGCAGTGTTAGCATAGAGTCAGGCTATCGTTATATGAATAAATATAGCTATTTGTTTTCCTTACTATCAAAACACAGCCTACATGCTGAAAGAAGCCCCGACTATGGAACACCGTTTCCAGATCAATCTTTCTGGTTTGATCGACCTGTTATCCAATCACCTGTATACACGTCCTGATGTATTCGTGCGTGAGCTTTTGCAAAATGCCAGCGATGCCATGCAGGCCCGCACACGGCTTGCGGCAGAATTTTCTGGCAGCATAGAATTGCATGTTGATGATGACATGCATGCCGTTCGCTTTATCGATACTGGCATAGGGCTGACTGAAGAAGAGATGCATCGCTTTCTGGCGGTGATCGGTGAGTCATCCAAACGTGGTGTATGGGTGGGTCAGGCGCAGGATTATATTGGTCAGTTTGGCATAGGCTTGCTGGCTTGCTTCATCGTTGCAGATGAAATTGAACTGGTCAGCCGCTCGGCCACCAGCCCGGATGCACCAGCATTGCGCTGGCGCGGGCGGCCCGATGGCACCTATGATATTGCCGTGCTGGATGAGGATGTGCCGCCAGGCACTTCGGTCAGGCTGATTGCCAAGCCAGAGTCGCGCTCCTTGTTTACCGCAGACAAAGTGTTTGCAGCGGCCAGCTATTATGGCGGCGTATTGCCCTGGCCTATCGAGGTGACGCACAAGGGCCAGTCAAAGGCGGTGAATGACAGTGAACGCACGCAGACCTTCCCCTGGGATGCCTCACACCTGCCATTATCCTCACGCAAGGCTTTCTTGATGGAGTTTGGTCGTCGCAGCATGGATACGGCATTCTTTGATGCTATCCCGCTGGTATCAGAAACCGGTGGCGTGAATGGTGTTGCCTATGTATTGGAGCGCACTCCTGCGCACAATAGCAAAAGCAAGCACCGGGTTTATCTCAAGCGCATGCTGTTGTCTGACAGCGTGGAAAACTTGTTGCCACCCTGGGCATTTTTTGTACAGTGCGTCGTCAATTGCAGCGAGTTGCGCCCGACTGCAGCGCGCAATGCTTTTCACCAGGATGAAAAACTGCAAAAGACCCAGGAAGAACTGGGCGCTTGCCTGCGCAATTATCTGGTTGATCTGGCCAGACGGGACCCCGCGCAATTGCAAAAATTGATGGCTTATCATCATATGACGCTAAAAGCACTGGCGCTGGAAGACGATGAATTTTTCAAGCTGTTCGCACCCTGGTTTCCTATAGAAACCAATTATGGGCAAAGCACCCTGCAAGTTTATCTGGAGCGCAACCAGCGCATACTGTGTACTGCTGGCGTAGACGCTTTCAGGCAAATTGCCCAGATTGCAGCAGGGCAGGGCATTGATGTCATCAATGCTGGCTATGTCTATGATGCCGAGCTGATGGCAAAATATGGTGAACTGTTTCCACTCACACCCGTACGTTTTGTCGAGCCTTCTGACATTGGCCATCAACTACAAAACTTAAGTGATGAACAGGAGGCGCGACATCAAAACTTCATGCAACTGGCACAAAGCGCACTGGAAGGCCTTGCCTGCACCGTCAAGCTCAAGGTGTTCGAGCCTGGCGATTTGCCTACTTTGTTTGCCTCCAATCGCGATGCCAATATCAGCCGGCAAATGACAGTCAGTACCGAGCATGTAGACGACTTGTGGAAGGACATTGTGACTCAGGTCAAACAAGAAGAAAACAGCGAAATTTATTTTAACTATGGTAACGCATTGGTGCGCCGCCTGATACAACATCCCGATGCCTCGCTGGTGCAACGCATCGTGCAGATATTGTATGTGCAGGCTCTGTTGATGGGGCATTATCCCCTCAGCAGCCGCGAGCTGAACCTGATGAGCGATGGTTTGTCCGGCTTGCTGGAATGGAGTTTGATGGGAACTGGAGAAAAACCGACATGGCACTAGAAAATATGACCGAGGCTGCACTGGCCCGCTCTCTGATTTCGCAGTCTCAGGAATTCGACTATGGATCATCAGAAAAAGCAGATTTGCTGGATCGTGCCATCGTCGCTGCCGACCGTTCCGGCTCCGTTTCATTGCAGTTTGATGCGCGCCATGAACGCATGACGGTTGCCGTCTTTAGCGGTGAAGATGAACTTGCACTGGCCATGTATGCATGGTGCCAGCATATTACTGATACGCGGCCAGATATCATCGACCAGACTTCCATACTCTGGCCGAGCAAGTGGATACTACCCATGTTGCCTGAGTTTTCGCGCATCAACCAAAAGCAGATAGACGCCATCGCCGCCGACATGGCAAAACGGTATGAGGCGCAAAATCTCAGCCGCCGTCCGGTATATGCCAAACGCTCTGAGGTGTATTCCATACAAGGCAATATGAGACAAGCCAGGGAATTTTGGGACAAGGCCATCGCAGAGCCGCGCGATGGCTATGCAGACTGTGCTGCCTGCGAACACAGTTACGCCGTTCGCTTGCTCGCGCAAGAAGGGCGCTACGAAGAAATGATCACTGCTGCCCAGCCCATTCTTGATGGCCACCTGTCTTGCAGCCAGGTGCCGCACATCGATTTGCCTCAGATCATGCTCGCCAAGTATGCCTTGGGGCGCAAGGATGAAGCCCGCGAGTTGTATAAACGCAGCTATCGCCTGATACGTTCAAATATGGAGTATATCCAGCTGGTTGCCATGCTCATCGAATTCAAGGTAGCAGAAAGTGAGATGAAAGATGCTGCCGTGGTCGCCGTGCGTCATTTGCCATGGCTGGTCCAGATCAAACCCGATAAATTGAAGATGCAATATATGCGTGCCCTGCATTGCCTGCTGCTGGCGATTGCTGACAACGCCGAAGGCAAAACCCTGCGGGTCACCGAATGGCTCAAGGCACTGCTTGATGCACTGGAAACGGTCTATGGAACAGCACCAGACAGTGCCGATCTGGCACACAGGGTCAAGCTGCTCACCAGCAAAGTGGGCGAAGCAGGCCTGACTATCGCGGGTAATCTGGATGCACGCAATACCAATGACTATTTCACCAGGCAATGGCATGCGCCTGCATTTACTTATGTAGCGCCATAAGTAGTTGACGTCCACAGGGTTTTAAGGGGGCTTGTTTGCACTCGCCCCTCAGTACTTTTGCTTGCATGTTGAATGCTTCGTTAACAAAGAACTGACGAGTCGGGCGGCGCACACTTAAGTATGGAATAAAAAATGATCAAACTTGCGTACTATGCGGCTCATGAAATGAGCTCAGGTATCAGAGCGCCGTACAGGCAGAAAAGCAGTGACTATGGATGTTACAGGGGCAGACTATACCTATTTTGCTAATATTGACCCGGTCGAAATTGAACTGGCATTCGTAAAAAAAATAAAGGAATTTTGGCCCAGGCCTGTTATGGAAGTCTTTGAACGTGATGAGGACGGTGTAGAAATTTTTTTCGCCAAAGATGCTGAGATGGACTTCGGATTTGCTACCTCAGGTTATTCATTGAATGAAGATGGAGAGGGCTGCTTTATGTTTTATTGCAGGAAATTCTCTCTCTTGCAATGTGAAGCACTGCTCAAAAATGTTACTGCGCCGGATGAAATTAAAGACATAGATGACTATTCTTCAACTCTTGTTTTGAATAATATTTGGGAATACACTTTGGTGTTGCCAGGCTTGAAAGAGGAATCTGATTTTGTGCTTAGGGTACATCAATCTTTTATGGACTTGCTTGCGGTTTCTTGAACCTGGAGGCGACTGCGCAGGATAGTTACCATCTTTTTCTGCTCGTGCACCGTATTTCATGAGTTATGACATAGGCCGGGCGGGCATAAGCCTTTTATAGAATTAACTGTTATTCCAGTCAACATGGCATTTCACTTCCTGTTTTTTAGTCTGTTATTTTTCCATGGAGCCGCACTTGCTCACGATGGCAGCGGATTGTTCTCGTTTGCCGGAAGCGCTGGCGCTGTCGTCGCTCTGGTGGTTGCGATACTGTCGATTTGGCGCGGCTTCGTAAAAAGAAAGAGTGCCTGGGATATGGCTTTCTCGGTGCTGATAAGTAGCATCCTTGCCTTTGTTCTGGTTGCAGTTTGTTGTGTCGCTTTTTATGTGTTGAGCGCCATCTTTATCAAATCCAGATTGCAAGATGAAAGCAAGAAAAATGCGGATGCAACCAAACTGCAGTGGCAACAAAACCCGCTCCGCATCGCAGCGTGTGCGGCTGACTTGCCTGCATTGGAGATGGCACTGGAGCACGCCACAGAAGAAAAGGATCGAATCTCAGGAGTAGTTGAAGAATGCGCGGTCAAGTCAGCAAATACTGCCGTAATGAAAGTGCTTTTGCAGCATAAGCTCAAGCAAAGATCTGGCGAGGGGAATAATAGAGCTGATCTGCATTGCGCCTATCTTGCACCCGCTATGGCTGCTACGAATGTTGCCTTGCTAGAGGTCTTCGTTGAGCAGGGCTTGAAACTTGACTGCAGCGATTACGGAGGACCGATGTGGTGGCGTGGCTTGAGTGCCGCGCATAGTCTGCCTGCACATCATGTGCTGGCCTGGTTGCATTACCTACAGAGCCATGAACTGGATTTGCGCGAACAAAAAGGTGATCGTTCATTGTTGTCCAGTGCAATGAGGTCGTTGCACGCGCCCGTCATTCTATTTGCACTTGACCTCGGTATGGATCCCTATGCAGATGCCGGGGCGAATTATTATGGGCTATCCATGATGCAGTATTGGACGATCAGGCGATTCGATGAAGGTAGTGCTACCAGCAAGGCACAGTTGACAATGGAAGAAAAAAATACTGTGCAAGCGCGCTTGCGTGAACTGACAGCAGTTGAGGCAAACTTTCAGCATGCGCATACAAGCAGCAGGTTCAAGGAATGGGACCACTTGTCTGACGGTGGCGCTGCCTTGTTTGCGTACCTGCTGGAACGCGGTGCCGCTGTCAGGCTTGATCAGGGCGGTGGCAGCATGGTGGACGGCTATCGTAGTACGTCACCCCAGTTAATTGCCGTTCTTGACAGCTTAAGTGATGAGCAATTACGACTATTGTCCTGTCCTGGCGCTACATCAGGACAGCGTAGAACGCTATACGACGACGCCAGGGGTGCACGAAATCATAGCTTGCTGCAATTTCTGGAGCGCAGGAAAATGCAACATGCTTGCTCTTGAACAGCTTCGCGCTGAAATTCAATTATTCGAAAAAGAAGTGGGTGCCAGTAAGAAGTATCAGCACAAACCATCAACATCCCTGCAATGAATAACAGTAAAACCGCGTCCTTCTTATTTGCAATTGCAGTATTTGCCCTGAGCTGGATAAAACCGATCTGGCCCTATGAGCAAGCCTTGCATAGCTCACTGACTGTGCTTGGCCTCATCATGCTTGGCTACTATGCCAGAAAAAATCCCATCAGCAATACCAGCTTCCTGATGATTTGCCTGTTCATGGCTGCTCACTGTGTTGCAGCCAGATGGCTGTATTCCAATGTGCCCTATGACGCCTGGATCAAATCACTGACGGGCATGTCCCTGCAAGCCAGCATGGGCTGGAGCCGTAATCATTTCGATCGATTGATACACTTCCTCTACGGCTTTTGCCTGGTGCCAGCATTGATAGAATACTTTCGCCACAAGTACACGCCCAGGCTCAGCCACTGCCTGATGTTGTCACTGACCGCCATCATGGTCAGCAGTCTTTTCTATGAGTGGTTTGAATGGCTCATCGCGATCACCATGCCCGCCGAAGACGCCGAAGCCTACAACGGCCAACAAGGCGATATCTGGGATGCCCATAAAGACATGCTTGCCGCGACCCTGGGGGCATTGGTGTGGGTGCCGGTGTATCGGTATGGTAGTAAGTCTGACGGAGCGATTGTTGATGTGGCACGGAATTTCAAAATACAGGAACCGCGCAATGGCCCAATTCCATAATTGCCTGTGTAGGAGCAGCTTCAACCGCGAAACGCTACTCCTGTCAACCTGACCTGCTCGCAGCACGCAATGAGCACGGTCAAAATCGCGTTGTCAAATCCTGGAGCATACTTGGCATATGGCTGGTCAATAGTGTTTCCAGTGATTTATCTGATCCAGTAATGATCAAGCCACCTACCAAGAGCAGTGCCAAGCCCATCATTTTTTTGCCGCGACGCCCCGCTACAGCCATGGTTTTCTTGGTGTTGCTTATCGTTGCTCGGGAGCCATAGGCCAAGACACCCATGGGCAGGGCAGCACCTATTCCAAATACCAGCATGGTGAGCAGTGTATGCCAATAGTTGTTGCCACCTGCCGCCATGGTGATTGCTGCACCTAATGTAGGGCCGATACAAGGGGTCCAAACCACGCCCAACATCATGCCTAGCAAGCCCTGAGTAAGTACGCTGTCTGCCCTGAAGCTGGAGAGGCGGGTATTTGCCGTATTGGTAAAAGGCGTCGTCAATTTGATAAAGGCCTGTTGCAATACGGGTAGCAAGAACATGGCACCCAACAATAACATCAGTATCGCGCTGGCAGTCTTTACATGCCTTGCATCGATGCCTAAGCCACTACCAAATACAGCGAGTAAGGTGCCCATGGTGGTATAAGATACGACGACGCCAGACAGCAAGGCCAGAGGTGCCCAGCGGTTTGTTTGCAAGGCGCTGGACATAATAATGGGCACAAGGGGCAAAACGCATGGTGACAGTGTAGATAAGGCTCCTGCCAGGAGACTGAATAAGAAGGTGATCACGACGATTGCCCTTGTGCCGTGCCGCTTACAGGGATTTACGGATGAACTGGCGGATTTGTTCTTTGTCGGTAATGCCAGCCGTGCGTTCAACTTCCAGTGGGCCCTTGGCTGCGATCAGTGTTGATTGATTCTTGACTCCCAATTGCTCGACCAAACCTTTATCCGCATCAAAGTCGATTTTGAAAACAATGACGTCCTTGAATTCTGGCTCTTTTATCAGCGATTCAATAATGAGGTTTTGCTTGGCGCAGACAGGGCACCAGGTAGCATGTACATGCATGATGATGGGCTTCTTGGCGCTTGCTGCCTGTTTATAGACTTCCATGTTGGCTGGAACGATTTCTCCAGCAGTGGCGGTACCAGCCGCCATGCCAGCCATTAAGAATGAGGCGGACAGCAATAAACCGGTGAAAGCACGGCGACCTGTTGTTGACTGTTGTTTACTGAACATGATGTTTATCTTTCGAAAGTATTTAAAGGCTCCGCGTGGCATACAAGGCCATGAACGGGAATTGATTGTGTACAGTGAGTGCACTCTCAAGTAGCAAGAGTCGCTAAGATAGAAAAAGGATTCATCGTTTTTTAGATTTTTTCGCATTATTTTTGAATTTGCTTAAAATGTGCTTTTATAAACAGGCAGATTTTTTAAGAGATACATTATGAACAGATATGAAGGAAAGCCTTTTCTCCGTTTGCTGGAGTGCTACGTATTAGCAGCGATTGATCAACTTGATGCCGGTCAGAGCGAGGCATTGAAAAAAATGGAACCGAAACTGGCGGCCGTCTATAACACAAGCGGAACATGGCTCGAGATCGTTCGCGATCAGATGGATTTGCCAGAATCATTCCCGATGAAAATTCGTGAAGTATGGGAAAGCAATTTCGCCAGATTACAGGCAAGTGGCGTTTTAGTTGATCCAAATGAGTTCGCCATGGCATTTATAGATCAAAATTTTCCAGAGGTTACGGAATAGTTCGCACAGGTGCGGCTTGCCTAAGTTAACCCTCCTGCGTTTGTTTGCCTTGGCATGGTTTCTTCGGCGTTTTGCGGGCGTCAGATTCTACACCAGCGGTACAGCCTTCAATGGCTGCCAGGAGTCTGCAAAGACTTGCGAAACAAATGCTTGCAGCTTTGGTGACTCTGGCGTTTCCGGTAAGGGGTGCAGCGTTGGCGGATGCATTAAGCTGCTTTGCTGCAAGGGGTGGTCAGCTTCCAGCGAGACTTCGTGGCCTGTGCAACGCCGGTAAATTGCTTTTACTGCAAGTAGCTCATAGGGATACGCCACCCAACCATGATGTAATGAAGACGTAGTCAAATCTTTTTTCTTGAGGGTCTCGAAAAAATATAGTCCCACCCCTTCTGCTGGACTTTCAGATTTATTAAGTTGCTCTTGGCATGTTCCAGATTAGTAAGAAAGAGGCATTGATTCATCAAATTGCTGCTTTTTACTTCCTTTTTCCTTTCCGCCTGTAAGTGTTACTAGTTGGGGCACAGTACTCACTTCGTCACAATCGCAAACGTTCCCGCCGCCTTGTCGATGAGGCCAAAGAAGCGTACCAGATCTATCTTGCTGCCATCCACCTTCAAGTCATCACTGAACAGTGTATCTTTGACGCCAGCCGTTCCTGCCATCATCTTGATGAAGATGGGTTTGGTCAATGTGAGCGTGGCATTGGCGTTTTTTGCTGGTTCGGCTTTTTTGTGGTGTAGTACGGCGTTTTCTATCCATAGCACGTAGGATTCTTTGGTGTCGGTCAGTACCAAATTGAGTTTGTAGTCTTTGCCCTCGGCATCGGGGCCGTTGAGGCCTGCGGCCATGGCTTCGAGGAAGCGTTCTATCGGGGTTTGGCTCAGCATGTCTATCATGGTTGCGCGGTTGACGCCTTTGGCGGGTGGGCCGTTGCGTAGTTCGGTGGCGGCGGTCAGGTAACTGTTGCGCCAGGTGGATGCTTCTGCTGCATAGCCCATTTGCTCGTAGGTGCGGGCCAGTAATTCTTTGGCGTTTTTGTTTTTACTGTCGGCGAAAACAACGTGGTTCAGCAGTTCTGCTGTCCAGCGATAATCGCCTTTGTCAAAAGATGCTTGCGCAGCGGCGATGGCCTTGTCTGCGCCGCCCAGTAAGTCTACATAGCGTTTGGCAGATTCTTGTGGTGGCAGGCGATTGAGGTTGGCGGGGTTGCCGTCATAAGCACCCAGATAAAACTGATACACGGCTTTGACATTGTGGCGCAGGTCGCCATAGTAGCCTCGTGCTCCGAAATAGCTTTCCAGTGATTTGGGCAGCTTGATCTTGTCGGCGATTTCATAGGGAGTGTAACCGGCATTGATGAGACGTACGGTCTGGTCGTGGGTGTATTTGTAAACATCGCGCTGTTTGGTGATGAATTCTGCGATGCGTGGTTTGCCCCAGACTGGCCAGTTGTGCTGGCCAAAATAGACTTCGGCATCGGCACTTTGTGCTAAGGCCTGTTCGAGGTAGCCGCCCCAGCGCTGGGCATCGCGGGCTTTGGCACCGCGTACAGGCAAGAGATTGTGCATGGTTTGCGCGAGTATCTCGGCGCCGGCATAGGCCTTTTTATCGGGGATGCTGAAGGTCAGTTCTGAGGGCGCTTCTGCGCCTGGCACATTGTGGAAAACAAAATTGACGCCATCGAGCGTCAGCTCCTGGGTTTTCTGCGTGATGAGCTGGTTGGGTTCCAGCACGCCTATGCTGCCATAGGCGACACCTTTACCAAGGCCAGTATCGACCAGGCCCTTGGCTGAGCGCTCAAGGTCTTTACCAAACTGGTAACCAGAGCGCCTGGCCATGGCGGTGCCGACGAGGATGTTTTCGCTGGTGGCTTCTTCCATGAAACCATCAGGGGCGATGACAGGGATTTTTTTGCTTGCCACTTCTTCGGGGGTGATGACACCGAGGGCACCACCAAAATGATCAGCATGGCTATGGGTGAAGATGATGGCGGTCACAGGTTTGTCACCCAGGCGCTTGCGGGCAAAGGCAATGGCACTTGCCGCACTTTCTTTGGCAGTCAGCGGGTCGACGATGATCCAGCCTGTCTTGCCTTCGATGATAGTCATATTGGCGATATCAAAACCGCGTAATTGATAGATGCCATCGGTGACTTTGAACAGGCCGATTTGCGCATTGAGCTTAGCATGCCGCCACAGGCTGGGGTTGACAGTGGACGGGGCTGCACCTTCTATGAATTTCCATGCATCGAAATCGATGAGCACTTCACCTGCGGGGCCGAGAATTTTGCCTTCTGGTTTGGCGATGAGACCACGTTTGGCATTTTCAAAATCCTGCTGGTCATCCAGTGCCAGACTTTGTGCGATGTCGGCATTGGCTTTGACGGTGGTGGCCGTGGCATCACCCATGGCAGTGTTGCCCGGTTTTTGGCTACAGGCGGTCAGTAGCATGGCTGCCGTGGCTGCCAAAGTCAGAGCCACAGTTTTTTTGAGGCAAAGGTGCTGAGGTGTTTTCATATCGTCTCCAGTGTCTATAAATTATCAACCCTGATCATATCGGCTGCTTTTTCTGCAATCATGATAGTTGGTGCATTGGTATTGCCGCCTATCAGTGTGGGCATGATGGAGGCATCTACGACGCGCAAGCCTTGCATGCCCATTACCCGCAGACGCTCATCGACGACAGCCATGGCATCTGTGGCCTGGCCCATCTTGCAAGTGCCTGCTGGGTGGTACTGGGTATCTGCCCTTTGCCTGATATCTTGCTGCAAGCCTGCGATATCATCTGCCCGGGTGGGGTAGAGCATGGCGCCGCGCATGTGATCGAATACGCTGGATGCAAATAGCTTATGCTGGAATTGCGCGCCGCGCACCAGTAAATCGAGATCGCGCTCATCGCTTAAAAAACGCGGGTCGATGACCGGGGATGCATGCGGGTCTTTGCTGGCCAGGCTGACCGTGCCATGGCTGTGTGGGCGCAAGACATCAATGTGGCTGGAGATGCCATGCCCCAGATGCGGTTTGCGCGCATGGTCATCGACCAGAGCAATGACGAAGACAATTTGCAAGTCAGGTACGCTTAGGCTGGGGTCGGATCGCAGAAACGCACCGGCTTCGGCATAAGTGCTGGTGACCATGCCAGTGCGATGTTGCCGCCATTCCCACATGGCCTTGCTCATTTTTGTCATACCACTGAGCGACAAGCCAAAGGTAGCGTCTTTGGCGGCGCTGCCTTTGCTCCGCCAGCTTTGTACATAGTCGATATGGTCTTGCAGATTCTTGCCTACACCAGGCAAGTCGTGCACAAGCTGGATGCCTTGCTTTTGCAATTCGCTGGCCTGGCCTATTCCGGACAGCAGCAGTAGTTGTGGCGAGCCAAAGGCACCGCCAGACAGGATAACTTCACGACGGGCTCGTATTTGTTTCAGTTCACCAGTCTGATGGTATTCAATTCCAACCGCGCGCTTGCCCTCGAACAGGATGCGGGCAGCGACAGCATGGGTGACGACGTGCAGATTGGGACGCGCCAGATTGGGTGTCAGGTAAGCCTTGGCAGCGCTGCAGCGCTCGCCATTTTTATGCGTAACCTGGTAAAGAAAAGCGCCTTCCTGCTGTTCGCCATTGTAGTCCTGGTTTTGTGGCAAACCGCATTCAGATGCTGCCTGAATGAACAGGTGGTTGATCTCGCTTTGATGACGCGGGTAGCAGACATTCAGCGGTCCACCCTGACCGTGGTAGCTATTCTGTATATCTTCATTATGTTCGGCGCGTTTGAAGTAGGGTAATACCTCATCATAGGCCCAGCCTGTATTGCCGAGGGCAGCCCAATGATCATAGTCCCGCCGGTGACCCCGTACATAGAGCATGGCATTGATGGAGCTGGAGCCACCCAGGGTCTTGCCGCGTGGCTGATAGCCGCAACGGCCATTCAAGCCCGCTTGCGGCACGGTCTGGTAGCCATAGTTATGGTATTTGATTGGTACGATGGCGGCCACACCTGCAGGCGCATGGATCAGCACGCTCTTGTCCGGACCTCCTGCTTCGAGCAAGGCCAGACTGATGTTGGGATCTTCCGTCAGCCGGGCTGCGAGCACGCAACCGGCTGAGCCACTGCCTACGACGATGTAGTCGAATTCCTGGGGTTTTGGCATTTCTTGTCTCCTGATGTTATCGAGTGTAAGAGGCTAATTTTTTGGTGTCCAATGCATTCTTGGGCTAGAATCAATGCAGTGCATGCATGGATTGATGGTTGTTTTTGCATGCTTTAATGGCAGGAAGGGATACCGTGGAATTGAAACGTCTCAAGCACGTCGTTGCAGTGGCAGATGAAAAGAATTTTGCCCGGGCGGCAGAGCGCGTGCATCTGTCGCAGTCTGCCCTGAGTCGCAGCATACAGGCGGCGGAAACCGAGCTGGGTGTGCAATTGTTTGACCGTGGCACGATAGAAGTGACGGCTACCCCTGCCGGTAACTTTTTCATAGAACGGGCCCGCAAGCTTTTGTTTGACAGCCGCTGCCTGCAAAGAGACATAGAGCTGTACCGCAGCAAGCAGATCGGTGATCTGGCCATAGGAGTAGGGCCTTTTCCCGCAGCGACGCTGTTGCCCATGCTGATGCCTGAATTGAGGCAACACTTTGCGGGTGTCAATTTGCGCGTTGAAGTCAATAACTGGGAATATCTGGCCGAGCATTTGCGCAATGAAGAACTGGATTTCTTTGTGGCTGACACCCGTGACCTTCCGCCCGGCCAGGACCTGGACATCAACTTGCTGGCACGCCAGCGCGGTGGGTTTTTTGTACGTGCGCATCATCCTTTATTGAGCAAGCCGCGCAGCCTGCCTGCCGATATTTTGCAATACGGCCTGGCATCGGTACGCTTACCGCAAGCCATACGCAAGGCGCTGGCGCAATTGCTGGGTTTGCCCGTTAATGCGAACTTGCCTATCGCACTGGAATGCGATGATGTGCTGACACTCAAACGCGCTGCACTGGAATCTGACACCATACTGGCCGCCATCAATGCAGCCGTGGCAGATGAAATCCGGCGCGGGCAAATTGTGCCGCTGGTGATAGAGGGCATACCGACCATGCATTCAGAATTGGGCATCGTTTCTTTGCGGGGGCGCAGTCATTCACCAGTGGCGCAGTTTGTGATAGGCAGGTTCAAAGAGTTGGCGGACTCGCATGCGCAACAGTAGCGGCGTCATGAGTCCCGCCGCCAGTCTCACGCACAAACCTGACTATCGCCGCCGCGACTTCTTCGCCTTTGTCTTCCTGCAAAAAATGTCCGGCATTGCGGGTAATCGCATGCGGTTGGCCTTGTGCACCTGGCACCAGTTCTTGCCAGGCTTTGTAGCCGCCACGGGTGACAGGGTCGCGGTTGCTGAATAGCGTCAGGAAGGGTTTGTCCCAGCGCTTGAATACTTCCCAGGCGTGCTCATTGCGTTGCCGTTCGGGATCATCTGGCGTGGTTGGTACAAAGCCGGGGAAGAGGCGGGCTGCGATGCGGTAGGAGCGGCCAGGGAAGGGCGCATCATAGGCGGCAATTTCTGCTTTGCTTAAACCATGCACACAACCACTCTTGACGATGCGGCCTATGGGGAACCAGGGGCTGTAACGTGAAAATGCCCTCCAGATTTTAAATGCTTTGGGAACGGCCATCGTACCGGTAGGCAGGGCACCATTGGCCAGCACGATGCGCTCAAAACGCTCAGGCTCTTCTGCTGCCATGCGCAGGCCGATGAGGGAACCCCAGTCCTGGCAAAATAAGGTCAGGCCACGCAAGTCATTGGCGACCAGCCAGGCCTTCATCCACGACACATGATTGAGGTAGGAATAATCTTTCCTGCTTGCCGGTTTATCCGAGCGGCCAAAGCCAACCAGGTCAGGCGCAATGACGCGGAAACCCGCTGCCAGCAAGACCGGGATCATCTTGCGGTATAAATAAGACCAGGTTGGTTCGCCATGCATGAGCAGGATGGGCGTTGCATTGCGTGGGCCTTCATCAATGCAGGCGATGCGCAGGCCACCTATCTCGCTATAGTGTGGCTGGTAAGGGAAGTCGGGGATGTGGGCAAATCGATGTTCGGGAGTACGCAAGAATTTTTCTACGACAGGTAGTGCTGACATGCTGAACCTCAATGATGAAAAACGATTAGAAGCGTTTGCTGAAAACAATCTGTTTGCTATTCGCGGGCATGCTGACAAAGTCGCCATCGACACCGACCTTGATTTTTCCTTGATAGATATTGCCTGCATCACCCAGAAAGGCAGATTCCATACCCGGCAGGGGCAAGGGTGGTGCAATATGGTTCAATAGCAAGGCTCCCACGTTGGCATCTCGCGCAATTTCAGCGGCTTGCTCAGGTGTGGTGTGATAATTGGTGATGTCATTGAAGATTTTTTTCAAATGCACCTTGCCAGCCTTGTCAGCCGCTTTTTCCAGCAAGTTGGTCAGAGGAACAGACAAGGCTTCATGCAGCAACAAGTCCACGTTCCTGGCGTGTGCTTGCACGGTTGCAGACTTGATGGTGTCGCCGCTGATGAGCAAGCTGCGGCCTTTATAGTTGATGCGATAACCCACTGCTGGGTGGATGGGGCCATGTTCCACTGTGAAGGCGATGATTTCCAGGTCGGCATCCTTGATCAGTGTCACAGTGCCCGGTGCCGGTGGCGCGAAACTTTTGACCATGCCACCAAAGCCACTGGGCGGCATGGTCGCTTCACCATGGTGGGCCACGCGGTAGCCCTGGTCCGGTTTATAGGCTTGCATGATGCCCTGCACCACAGTCTCAACGCCTTTGGGGCCATACACAGGAACCGGGTTCTCGTTACTGGCAGATACCCAGCGCTGCAATAGAAACTCGCCCATGCCATCGATATGGTCGGAATGAAAATGCGTGAGGAAGACAGCATCAACTTGCCCTGGACTAAAACCCATCTTGCCCAGATTGCGTACCGTGCCACTGCCCACGTCAAAGATGAATTGGCGTTGTCCGGCGATGACCAGAGTGCAGGGGCCAGAGCGTTTGTCGTCAGGGAAGGGCGAACCCGCTCCACATAAACCAACATGCAAGCCATCGGGCAATTCTGCCAGGGGATTGGCATTCAGTCGCTGGGCTATCATTCTCTCAGCGATCGCCAGGCTGATGGGAGTACGCAGCAAGTACAGGCCAAAGACCAGCAAGACCAGGATACTTAGTGTGATGATAAAAAAACGCTGCCTTTTCATGACTTGGCCTTGTTCAGGGTTGTGCGGCGTCGGCGCATCAGCAGATAGCCCGCCGTGACCAGACCCAGCAAGAGCAGGATAGCTGGATATTTAAAGCGCGGGATATATACATGCACCATCGCATTGGTGAATACCTGCTGGGTAGGCTCGTAACCTTCGGGCATAGGTAATACCCCATTATCTTTGGCATATTGCGCATAGGCAGCCTGCATGCTGGAAAACACCTCTGGCAGGCTGGTTTGCAGGTCCCGGGTTTCGCCAGGGTCAAGCTGGATATCATATAAATGCCAGCGGCCATCACCGACAGGTGGCAGGTTTTTCACCAGCTTGTAGTCGCCTCTGAACAATGCCTGGTTGCCAGATAATTCATAGCCTATGTTTTCATCGGTCGGGTGGACCCTCTCTTTGCCATCAAACAGCACCGGGATCAGGCTGCTGCCGCGCATGGTTTCTACCGGCTTGCCCTGGTAACTGCCATTTGGTCTGGGGGTGTTCGCCAGCTCCAGTATCGTCGGCGCTATATCAATGATGTGGGTAAAGCTCTGGTGAATGCGGTTTTGCTGCATGCCCTTGCCAGCGATGATCAGCGGTACGCGTATGCCACCTTCACCGGCATAGAATTTATAGGTACTCAGAGGCGAGGCGGCAGCGCTGCTCCAGCTTGGGCCTATGATGCTGTAGGCTCCCTTGTCGCCGAGTTTGTCGATATCGCTGTCGTAGTACATGTCCAGCCACAGGCGTGCACTGAGCATGGCATAGGGGTCGGATGCTTCTGCCCCATTGTCTGACATGAACATGAAGATGGTATTGTCATACTGGCCGCTTTGCTTCAATGCCGCAATCAGCCGTCCTACGTGGTAGTCCATGGCTTCAGCCATGCCTGCATACACTTCCATGCGCCTGGCCTGGTAGGCTTGCTCGGCGGCTGTCAGCGCCTCCCAGTCTTTGGTGGTGGACATGGTGACCATGGGCGTGTCTTTGGGCAGCAGGCCCAGCGCAATCGCACGGTCGCGCCTGGCCTGGCGCAGGGCAGTCCAGCCGTCTTTATAATTACCCTTGTACTTTTCGATGAATGAACGCGGGGCCTGCAAGGGAATATGATTGGCCTGGAAGGCGACATAGGCAAAGAAGGGCTGTGCCTGTTTGCCAGCCTGTTCATCAGTGCGGATGTAGTTGATCATCCGGTCCACATAATATTCTGAAGAGTAAAACTCCTTGGGCATGCTGGCTTCCTTGCCATCCTCATACCAGTAAACCTTGTCAGTCAGGTCGAGATAGCGTTTGCCGGTTTCCCAGTTATCCGAGCCACTGTCGCCCTGGATGATGGAGCGCTCAAAACCACGCTGGTCTGGCAGATTGTGCCTCTCTTTGCCAACATGCCATTTTCCTGCAACATAGGTGCGATAGCCTGCATCTTTCAACAAGCTGGCAACAGTCACGACGCGGTCATTCAGGACACTCAGGTAACCTGGCTTGCCCTCATGTTCCAGGGGAATGGTTTCGCGCATATTGCCGACACCATTGAGATGATTGTCCACTCCGGTGAGTAGCATGGAGCGGGTAGGTGAGCAAGAAGCACTGACATGGAAATTGGAAAAGCGCGTGCCCTGTCTGGCAAGTGCATCCAGATTGGGTGTGGCGATTTCACTGCCAAAGGCACCCACATCGCTAAAGCCCCAGTCGTCAGCCAGCAAGACCACGATATTGGGTCTGGAGGGTTTGCCTGCGCTGCCAGGTGGGGACGGCGGCAATTCGCTGGCCTGGGCAAGATGGCTGGCAAGACAAATCAGGGCGAGCAAGCGAGTGGCGCGCATGCTTATTCCTTGACGGATTTCAGTTTGAGCAGCGGCTGCCAATGCAGCAGGCCAAACAGGATCGTCAGCAGCAGGCTCATCCACATGGGGCCACGATACTTGCCCAGATGCTTGAATACGGCTACGGCCTCCAGTGCATGAATGATCAGCAAGAGCCCGGCCAGATTGATGCACGGTCCTGTATAGGCCGGGGGCAGCAAACCTGCCAGCGCAGCAAGAGCCAGTACATAGATCAGCAGGCAGGATAGTTTGAGGATATTAGTCAGCATGTTTGGCCTTGTTTGGATAATTGTTCGTCGGAATCTGCCATTTTTTGCAAGAGATTGGCGATGACCCATAAGCGATCTTGCCCCCAGACTGCAGCGCCAGCGCAATAAAACGAGGGTACGCCCCACAGGCCCAGGGCGAACATCGCTTCCCGGTTGATCTCAGCAGTGTTGCGCCAGGTCTCATCATGCAGCGCCAGTTGGACATCTGCCCAGGGCAGGCCCGCCCGCTCGGCGATTTTGCGCAAACCGCGATCGCTGCCAGCATCGAGTCCCTCGGCCCAGACGCCGCGCATAAAAGACAATATATAGTCTTGCCCTCGTCCCAGGTTTTCAGCCAGTGGTATTAGGGCAAGGCCTCGTTCTGTAGGGCGGCCTACCGGGTCGTTCAAGCGACCAAAAGGAATATGGCGGACATGGGCTTCGCGTGCTGTATCCATGGCGATGTAGCGTCTTTTGTTGGCAGGCACTGGCAAGCCGCGCATCACCATCGGAAGGAGGAAACGCAAGTTGATTTTCGTTCCCGTTAGCTGGCACAGTTTGAATACCCGCTCGGCAACGATGGCTGAATAGGGGCTACGCAAGGAAAAGAAAAAATCGATTTCTGGCGGCTGCGCAATACTGAGCGGCCCGGTCAGATCTGTGGGGGGCGGATACAGGTAGCCCAGATCGCTGCCCAGTTCCTCTTGCAGTCTTTGTTCCAGGTGATAGAGTCTGTCTACACCCCAGTACCATTCTCCCTCATACCAGAAACAGGCACCCAGGTAATGGCCCAGTGCCTTTCTCAGAGCATTTGCGCGTTGCATGTCTGCTACCGTTAATTCTTCCGTAGCAGGGGGGACTTTCAGTGTCACAGCTGCCAGTTCCGTGATCGCATGTGCTGCAGTCCACAGAGCGGCACTGATGCTGTCCACAAGCTGCGTGAATTGTCCGGTATGGATGGCCGCTACCAGCAAGCGGTTCGCCATGCTGATGTTTTCTGCTGAGGGTTGTTGCGCGAAGTCGGTAAATGGAAAGCCAAAATGCTGCGCCAGCAGTTGCCCGTCCTGACGGCTATAGGCTTGCAACTTATCGCGTTCAGGTGCCGCCGCCTGTTCAGGTGGGCTGACCACGTGCGGTAGAATTTCCAATGGATACTTTTGCTGCATGGCGACCAGACTATGCGCCGCCAGTACGCTATAGGGGTCATCTGCCTGGTGGAAATAATGAAGCTGCCTTACCGTGCCGCTGCGCAATCGTGCCCGCACCGCCCGTTCGCGCAGCTGAAGCAAGCGCGAACGCCCCAGTATGTGCTGGGTAATCACAGGCATCAACAGGCTTTTGATGGACATGCTCCGTTTTACCAGGCTTTGATGAAGCGCAACTGCAAGGTACGCGATACTAGGGCATTACTGCCGCCAAAGCTCTGGCTATAGTGCAAATTGAACCCTGCCTCCTTGCCTGGCAACTTGTAGGATAAAAATGGTCCTGCGGCATAACTCTTGTAACGATTACCGCCTGCAGGCGCACCTGTGCCACTGTCATCGGTTATCTGGTTGATGGCCAGTACGTTCGAGCCGAATGCCCAATTACCCGAAACCTTGATGATGCCGGCTTCTGCATAAACAAAATTGCCGCTGCGATAATTGGTATCCTTGTTGGTACTGTTCATGCCAAATGACAGCCTGCCTGCAATGGTGACGCCGCTATCCCAGACTTCGCTGGCGTGATTGGGATTGAGGGAATAACTGACAGCCACACCGGGACGCAAAGTGTAAAAATTACCAAAGCCGGGGTTGGGGCCCCTGTCCTTATTGTAGTTGCCGGTAGGCACAAATAAGGAAACACCAGCGGCGATCTTCAGACGGTCTTGCTGTTTGATCCAAACCATGGACAGCTCGGTATCGCCCATACCTGAAGTATCTGCATTCTGGCTGGCCAGGGTGCTGGCGACAGCTGCCTGTACCTGTGCATTGGCTGCCGCCGCCACGCCGTTGATTGCACCGCGCAAAGCTGCTGGCAAGGCAGGGTTGGGCGTAGGGCTGACTGTGCCAGCCGGGCTCACAGCCGTAAATGTGCGGCTTTGCTTGATCAGGGGGATATTCATGGCAAAGGCAATATGCCCGTCGCCATACGTGCTTTGTGTCAGGTAACCGGCCAGGATATTGATCTGGGTTTGCGGCTGGTCAAATCCTATGGCTGCGGCAGGTACATTGAGCGTATATGTGCCATCTGGTACCGCACCCTTGGTCAGGGTGCCTGTGGGGAGCGGCAGGCTGCGGGCGGGTAGGCTGATATCATTGCCATCGCCATCGACGACTTTATAGATACTGGTAGTGGAAAGTGCCGCTGTGCCAAAAAAGCCGGGATTTTCTATCGAAGCGGCCATCTCACCGCCAAACACGCCGACCGGGGATTGCCTGAGTTTATAGCCTTCTCCCGCTAATGCTGTCATGGTGCAGCAGGCCAGTGCCACGCCACTCAAGGCTTGGCCTAGTTGCAAAACAGGCCGCATCACATTGTGTTTATGTTCCATGTTTGTCTCCGTTATTTGAAAGGGCTCTGCGGCCTGTTGTTTTATAGTCTCTCAATACATATGTGTACTGATACTGCTAATGTAGAGTCCGGTGGCGCAACTTGTCAAGAATTAAAATACACAAGTGTATGGATTTTGTCTGCTTGTTGTGGCCGCGTCGTGCTCGACTTAAAATGCTGACTTTGCAAGCGCTGATCTGTATCAGGGTAGACGAACAAGGGAAGATATGAAAGCAGCACCAAAAACAAGAAAAACCTCGGAAGGTCCCAGACTCAGCCGTGAAGACTGGATCGATGCCGCCTTCAAGGCAGTGGTCGATGGCGGCTTTGATAATGTCAGGGTTCTGGTGCTGGCAGACAAGCTGGGCGTGACGCGCGGCAGCTTTTACTGGCATTTTGCGGACCATGCAGAACTGGTCAGCGATCTCCTCAAGCAATGGCGCGATTACCAGCGTGAGCAAGACCGCATCGCCCGTAGCGAAATTGACCCAGACCCACAAAAAGATCTGGAACGACTCATCGACATCGCTTTGCGCCACGGCGGCAAAGATCTGGAATATATGCGCTTTGAACTGGCACTGCGTGGCTACGGCAGGCGTGATGCCGAGGTCGCCAAGATGCTGGTTGACGTAGATCAGGAGCGCATGGACATGGTCAAAGAAAAATACATGCGTCTGACAAATAACGATGCGCAAAAATCACAGGAACTCGCATCCCTGTTTTACCTCGCTATCGTCGGCAGTTACCAGGCCCTGAGCCGCCCGGTCAACCCGCCGATGATCAGGGAATACCTCAAGAACATTATTGCTAATTACCTGGTGCAGGAGCAGCAGTCGAGCAAGGCTAAAAAGAAGTAAGGAAGTACTGAGGTATTTTTTTAAGGGAATAAAGATAAAGCTGGCATGTGATTTTGAGCATGATTTCTCAAAAAATTGATGATGGGCACATAATTTTCATAGTCACAATCAAGCAGCGCTAGGCTGGCATCGAAGTGTCCTAAATTTCGGGCAATCTCTGCCTTTAACAAGCGCTCGTCAATATTCGTTTCGTCTAAAATTGCAGAAAGCTTATTCAGATTTAATCTTGTTTCCTCTGTTAATAACCATTCTGACGTGGCATCGCTTTGGCGATATAGGTCATTGTCTCTTTGCATGATCATCTTGCGCAGAAATTTTTCTTGTTCCGTATCGAGTAATGATGCACTCTCTTGCAAAATTTCCTGGTACTTTTTTGCGGTGAAAATTCTCACGGGAGGCAGGGCTTTGAGCCACTCTTCTGGAAAGTCTTTTTGTACAGGAACGATATGTTCGATGACTACGTAAGGGACGTTTAAAGCTTGCAGCCTCTTCCTTGCATAGTCGTAGGCGTCGTCCCGATCAAATAAAGGATTCAAATGAATTTCGTGACGGCTGACGATGGTTTTCGCTTCTGCAAATGAGCACTTGGAAACTTCACGAACAATTTTCATTAACAATACAGTGCTGATATTGACGGTAGGAATCCTTACTTCAAATTCGGTTCGTGTGTCAGTATGGAATGTGAAGCTATCTGCCATGCCTAATTCATGCAGATGCTCACGCCAAATTGCCTTGCCACAACTTGGACACAGACCTACACATTCATTGTCGATGACGTGAAAAATTTCGTCATATCCATCCGTCCAGTAAGCTCCAAAAAAAACGAAGCGAGAAGCCAGGGTAACGTATCTAAGCAATTGCTCACAAGAATCGCAGTTTTTTATCAGGTAGGGGCCGGGAGTCATGTTGAAGGGGGATACTTTTTCTGTAACGATAAGGTCGGGGCTGCGTTTTTTACAGCGCGGATTTTAGCTCAGTATTGCATAGTTATTTGCTATTTGAAAATGACGATTTCTTTAAGAATGTTTGCGCTGCCTGCGCAACATTCCAGCAAACCAGGCTGATGCCCTGGCTGGAAATAGACGGTAGAAAAAATCACCGACTCTTGCATCAGCGCCTATCAGCAAACGTGTCTTGCGCTTGTTGACTGCATTTATGATGGCTATTGCTGCCTGTTCAGGGCTGGTGCGGGCGATGCGCTTGAATTGTTTGTTCAGGCTTTCTGCATTTGCCGCCATGGCGGTGATATTGCCCAGCCTTGCCTGTTCAACCAGGCGAGTACGTATGCCGCCTGGGTGTACGCATAGTACATGGATGCCATATTTGCTGCCAGTTTCGTCTTTACGACTCACCCGCAATTCTTCGCGCAAGCTGTCAGAAAATGCCCTGACTGCTGCCTTGCTGGCATTGTAGAAGGACTGAGTAGGCAGCGATAACATGGCGAAGATGCTGGAGATGTTAACGATGACAGCGTCAGGCCTGGCGTGCATCTGTGGCGCGAAGGCCCGGCAACCGTGAACGACGCCCCAGAAATTGATATCCATCAGCCAGTGTGCATCTGCCAGCTTGCCACTTAGTACGGGGGCAACCAGGGCCACGCCTGCATTATTGAAGAGGACATCGGCACCACCGAACTCTTGCACGGCCGTGGCAGCCAGGGTTTGCACGTCTGCCTCGCTGGCGACATCGCAGCTTTGCGTGAACACGCGCTGGTTTGTTCCTGCTTTCTTGAATTGCCCAGTCAATGCTGCTGCAAGGCTGTTAAGGCGCTGCTGGTCTATATCTGCCAGCAAGAGGTCTGCGCCTGCTTCGGCGCAGGCATGCGCCAGCGCTTCGCCTATGCCGGATGCCGCACCGGTGATCACCACAAGTTTTTTGTGTAGGGATTTCATATTGTTTTGCCTATGTTGGGCAGGGCATGAAATTCTGCCCAGTCAAATTGCCTGAGGCGACGGCGGAACAGGAAAGTAAAGTCTGGCCACAGGGTGCGGTTACTGCCATCTGCGGCCAGATACCAGCTGTGGCAACCACCGCTATTCCAGACACTGCCGACAAGTTTGCCTTGTACAGCCTGGTTGTAGTTGTTCTGCACCTCAGCCCTGACATCAAATGCCCTCGCCTTTTTTTTGTCGAGTGCGCGCAGGGCAGCCAGTACGAAATTGATTTGCGACTCTATCATATAGACTTGGGAATTATGTCCCAGCCCAGTGTTTGGGCCCGTCATGATGAACAGGTTGGGGAAGCCATGCACTACCGTACCCAGGTGAGCCTGCGGCCCTTGTGCCCAACTTTGGTTGAGATCTGCGCCATCGCGCCCTGTAATGTCGAATGGTGCACCGGCGTCTGCCACCTGAAAGCCAGTGGCAGCGATCAGCACATCCAGTTGATGAACGCTGCCATCGGCGCAGATGACGCCGTTTGCCGTCGCCCGTGTCACGCCATGCGGGATCAGTTGCACATTCGGTTCTTGCAAGGCAGGGTAAAAATCATCCGACAATAAAATGCGCTTGCAGCCTATGGTGTAATTGGGCGTCAGTTTTTTGCGCAAGGACTCATCCTTGACGCGATGTCGCAGATAACTTTCTACTTGTTTCTGCGCCCGGCGCAGCAGCCATTGCGCGCGGGTGAAGGCATACATGCGTGATTCCAGTTTGATGTAAGTCAGCTTGCGGCTCAGTTGCTGGCGCCAAGGCTGGGCGTGATAGCTGCGGCGCCTGGCTTCCGAAACCGCCTCGTCATTGCGCGGGATGATCCAGGCTGGCGTGCGCTGAAATAACGTCAGGCTGCCGCATTGCGCGGCAATTGCAGGAACGATCTGTATGGCGCTGGCTCCAGTGCCGATGACACCAACGCGCTTGCCACGCAAGTCCACATCATGCCGCCAGCGGGCGGAGTGAAACAGGTCACCCTGAAAGGCATCGAGATTTTCTATCTTGGGCATTTGCGGACGACTAAGGCCACCCGTCCCTGCTGCCAGAGTGCGGGCGCGCAATTCTTCGCCACTGGCCAGTTGTACCAGCCAGTGACTCTGCTCTTCTATCCATTTGGCACTGACGACTCTGGCATTAAATTGCATGCCATGTCTTACTCCACCTTGGTCGGCACAGCGTTGCATATAGGCGGCAATTTCTGCCTGTGGTGGGTAGAGACGCGTCCAGTCTGGATTTGGCATGAAGGAAAACGAATACAGGTTGGACGGGATATCACAGGCCGCACCAGGATAATGGTTGTCACGCCAGGTGCCGCCCAGGGTTTCAGCCTGTTCCAGTAAATGCCAGTCATATCCTGCTTTTTGCATGGTGATTGCCAGGCCAAGACCTGAGAAGCCACTGCCGACGATGAGGATATCGAAAACTTTGTTTGTGCTTGCGCTTGTCATTGGCTGGCCTTGCTGTAGATGGGTTCGCGGACTGTTAAATTTGAATCTGACGTTAACAGTACACTAGTGTATTGAAAAAATATACTGCCCCAGACGATAAATTTATTTGTGGGCCTTTTCGTGGTGGAATAGAAAAGAAAAGTACAGATCAACCTGTGGCTATAATGCTGCTTCGATGTTTGCCAGAGGCAGATTTTTTATGACAACTGCAAAGGTGCTTGGACAGTTCGTCCGCGTCGGTAGTGATGTTGGTGTTATCGTTGGCTACTATGGCATGCCTGATGTGCCTGAAGATCACTATGCCATTTGGTATGGTCAATTGGCCGCAGATGGCGTTACGCCTTCAGCGCGTACCGTGCCTGTGGAACATTGTGTGCTCGTGGATAAGCATGAGTTCTATCATTAAGTTGCTAGGACTTGAATTTACCCTTTGCTCTGCTCTTTTATGAACCCGGCGGCCTGCCGCAGACTGATCCTTGCCTCTGGCAAATTCACCATCGTCGGCCATACATGGGGCAAGTTGCTCTCTAATATCAGAGTGCTGCTGACACCTGCATTGAGAGCAGCCTGATGCAGGCGGGTGGCGTCATCCAGTAAGACTTCATGACGGCTGGCAAAAATTTGTAGCGGCGGCAATCCTTGCAAGTCAGCATACAGGGGTGAGGCCAGTTCATTTTTTGCTGGTGTGTCCTGCAAATATAGTGCTGCTGCCTTGGGCAGACTATCAGGCGAGAACATGACATCGGCATTGGCTTGGGTTTGCATGCTGGCCCCTTCACAAGCCAGGTCTACCCAAGGTGAAAACAGAACTGCTGCCGCAGGCATGGGCAGGCCAGCCTTGCGTGCTGCCAGCAGGCAGGCCATGGCAAGCCCACCACCAGCGGAATCACCGGCGACAATGATCTTGCTGGCGAGCGTGGTTTTCAATAACTCCTGGTACCAGGCCAGGGCATCTTCGACTGCCGCCGGATAAGCGTGCTCAGGTGCCAGACGGTAATCAACAGAGCAAACTTTAGCCTGGGCTACTCGGCTCAGATAGGCACAGACAGGTTTGTGGCTCTCTATGCTACAAAAGAAATAACCGCCACCATGAAAATACAAGATCGTTCTATCGCTTTGTGCAGCCTGAAACCAGGCGGCTGCGCACAGGCCAGCACTGGCTGTCACAGAGGTAAATGTAATATCGGCCGGCAAGTGGCTTTGGTAGCGCAGCATGCGAGCGATCTTCTCTCTGGCCTTTGCTACGTCAATCGCCGCACCAGGCTTGGGTTTGAAGCGATAACGCAAGTAAATATTAGTGAGAAAGGAGGACAGACTCATAAGTATGTTTGCTGGAAAATTTTAATCAAGTCGCTCGATTGCTGGCATATGCCAGCGACCTTCAAGTGCTGCTGCCTTGGGCCAGTATAGTCTGGCGTTCAGTGCAAAACCCTGCCCCTGCTTGACTGGTAGCCAGTTGGCTTGCCATTTGTCTGGCGGTGCAGAGGCTTGGATGTAGAGATCAAGTGAGCCATCTTCATTCATGACCAGTGCATCGCGGCTGCCGATGGCATGGCGCTGCATGATGTTTTCGATGAGGAAATCATCAGTGCCATAAGCTGTGACAGACCAGAATGCCTTCGCTGGTGGCAGTTGATCTGGTGGGAAATGCAACCTGTAGCGCTTGCTGCCATCCAAGGGTTGGCCTTGCACGTCGACACCGGCGCTCGGGTAAATGGCATCGGCAGGCAGGTTGGCTCCCAGCCCTATCATTGCTACCACAGCACGGATGTTATAGTCAGTTCCATAATTGCCAAGAATGGCTGGTGGCGTCACCCAGCCATTGACAGCATCACGTGGCTTTTTCAATTCTTGTGCGATCTTCCTGTCAGCCAGCCATCTGCCCAGGGAGATGCAGTTTTTTTCCAGCCATGACCAGTCTGGTGCTGCGCCAGGAACGATGCCTATGCGGCGCATTTTTTCCAGCATGGGTGCATCCGCTGCAACTGGAGGATTGTCTTGCATGAGCTTGCTCAGATGGCTAAAGAAATGCCTCACATCCATTTGCCGCATTTGAACGATGGGCGGCAGAGATTTTTCCGGCTGGGGTCGCCAGATGGGGGCTGCTTCAGGTTTATTTTCCTGCCAGTCAGCCAGGCTGCGAAATTGCAGGCCATCCTGTAACTTATGGACGACAGCAAAGTCTTCCGCGCCATTGGTCTGGGTACGGCCAATGAGCCAGACAATTCGAGTCGGCGCACGCAGGACTTGCATGCCGGACGGCACTTCGCCCTGCCAGTTTGCCGGGACCAAAAGATATTTGCCGCCAGAATTGCCAGTGACGCGGCTGCCAGGTGCGGCAAAGACATTGGTCCATGCATCCATGAAGGGCATGACTTCATAGCGTTGCTGGTTGGCAGGCATCTCAAATACCCAGGGGCCTTGCTGCATGTCGATGAAGGCTGTAGTGTAGAGTGTATCGACATTGGGCCTCACCACATCCCTGAAGTTGGCGTCCGGGAATTGCCGGACACGCCGTAAATGATTTTCCGGGCCTATGCTTTGAACCGTAGTCTGGCGCGTCAACTCCATCATCACCAGTGGATAGCCAAACACATAAGTTTCTGCTCCACCCTTGATATAGTCAAGTTTTGCGTATAGCAAGGCGGCAGTGGCGAGCAGGAAAGCGAGAATAATCCAGCCTGCCTGCTTCAGTCTTTTCAAGTACATGGGCGCAGTATCAGTGGTGTTTAAGTATCAGCGTGTGAACATGCTCAGCATTTTCGCCACCAGCTTGCCATAAGGTGGATAGGCAAAGCCCATGACATTCCAGTTTGATTGTATGAAAATGGGTTTGAGTTTGCTAAAGCTATTGAAACCCGCCTCCCCATGATAGGCACCCTGGCCACTGGGGCCGACCCCACCAAAAGCAAGTTGTGGCTGGCCCACATGCAAGAGGCAGTCATTGATGCAGACACCGCCAGAGATAGTCTGGCGCAATACCTGGTCCCTGTGGGTATGATCATTGCCAAACCAGTAGACAGCCAGTGGCCGCGCACGCTGGTTAACGTAATTGACTACTTCATCAAAGTGCTTATACGTCATGACAGGCAGAATGGGGCCAAAAATTTCTTCCTTCATCAGGCGCATATCGGCCGTCACGCCTGTGACGATGACAGGTGCCATCTTCTTCAATGCCGGGTCAAATTGTTCTGCAGCCGGATTGATCACATGCAGCCTGGCACCGTGCTGTGCTGCATCTGCCAGCAAGTCTTGCAGGCGTTGCCACTGGCGTGTGCTGATGATGCTGGTGTAGTCTTTATTGTCTGCCAGGCGCGGGTAGAGGTCCTGCATGGCCGTGCTGATGGCGGCGACGATAGTCGTTTCCTGTTCTTGCGGTACCAGCAGGTAATCTGGGGCAACACAGGTTTGCCCGGCATTGATGAGTTTGCCCCAGGCGATGCGTTTTGCAGCGATGGCAAGATCAACGTCGGCATCGACGATGGCTGGTGATTTTCCACCCAGTTCCAATGTCACTGGTGTCAGGTTTTTTGCCGCTGCCTGCGCGACGATGCGGCCTACCTCAGTCGAACCAGTAAACACCAGATGATCAAAGGGAAGGCTGCTGAAACTGGCGGCCACGCTGGCGTCACCCTGCACTACGGTCAGTACGGATGGATCAAAATATTCTGCCACCAGTTTAGCCAGCAGGTCAGAAAGTCGCGGACATAATTCAGATGGCTTGAGCATGACGCGGTTACCTGCGGCCAGTGCATCCAGTGCCGGGCCCATGCACAAATCAAAAGGATAGTTCCAGGGGCTGAGTATGCCTATCACGCCTAGCGGTTGCGGCAAGACGCGGTTCTTGCCAAACAAGTGTTGCGGGCTGCTGGATAAGCGTCTTTGCTTAATCCAGCGTGGTAAATGTTTTTTGCAGTACTTGATTTTTTCTTCCAGCGTTGCCAGTTCCAGTAAGAAGGTTTCATTGACAGAGCGATTGCCAAAATCAGCTGAAATAGCGGCAGCAATCTCCAGCGCATGTTTGCGCGCCATGGCCAGCAGTTTGTTCAGTCTGTCCAGGCGAGTCGCAAGACTTGGCATGGATTCTTGCGCAAAGGCGGCACGCTGCATGGTCAGCAGGATTTGCAAGTCTTCTATGGCGGTTTGTTTCATGGTTACCTCTATCGACTGGTTGGCGGTGCTGCCAGCAAGATGGTACGAAAACCAAGATGGCTGGCAGCCAGATCATCCTCTTGTTCATGCCTGGCACCAGTGCGGTAGCGTACACAGTAATTGGGCGCGCACAGGAAAGAGCCGCCCTTGATGACATGGCTGGCTGCTGCTCCATTGCGCTTGGCAAGTTGGTCTGGTGAGTGCGGGGCTGAATTCAGGGATGAATGATTGGGGGTGAATGTATCAGCCGTCATTTCCCACACATTCCCCAGCATGTCATGCAAGCCATAGGCATTCGGCGCATAACAGGCGACTGGTGCCAGGCCGATGAAGCCGTCTTCGCCAGAATTCTGTACCGGGAACAGACCTTGCCAGGTATTGGCATTCTTGGGTTGCTCATGATCCATACCTGCCTTGACCTGGCCGCCGCGTGCAGCCCATTCCCACTGCGCTTCGCCAGGTAAGGTATGGCCTTTCCATTTTGCATAGGCCTGCGCATCTTCGTACGCGATCGCAACCACCGGAAAGGCTTCCTTGCCTGTTATCGTTGTCTCTGGTCCGCCTGGATGACGCCAGTTGGCACCAGGAATATAACGCCACCATTGGCTGGGCGGGCCATTCACATCGGCATCCCTGGGCATGACAAAGACCACCGCACCGGGTTTGCGCATCTCCTCTGGCAAACCGGGGTGCAGGCGTTCATCGACAGGGCGCTCGGCAACAGTGACATAGCCTGTAGCTTTGACAAAGGCAGCAAATTCAGCGTTGCTGACCTCTGTTTTGTCCATCCAGAAACCTTCAACGGCCACTTCCTGAACTGGCATTTCTTCCGGGTATTTGCTGTCGCCCATGTCAAAGCGGCCAGCGGGTATCCATACCATGCCAGGGTGGGGCGTTTTACCTGCATCTGCTGGCAATGCGCATTCTCTGGGTGTCGCAACTGTTGCCTGGGGCTTGCCTGTAGAGGTACTTTCACCAATAGCTGGCTTTCTGAAAAAAAACAAAGCCAATACTGCGATAAGAATAATCGCTGTGATCAAGATGTATGCCTGCCTGGTTTTGCTCATGCCTGACCTTGTGCTGTTTTTAGTATTGTCGAATTCTGCACTAGCCCGGATTCTAATGCCACACGTAAGCCGATGCGGCGCAGGCGTGGTATTTCCAGCGTCAGCAAGTCGGCACCACCCACTGACTGCAACCACAGCCTGACTTTCATCTGGTCCGTTGCATTCATCTCTGCCAGCACATCCAGACAACGTTGCACCATCCACAAAGTATAAGGTAGGGCGACCCGCGAAAATTGCTGATTGCCCATGGGCATGCAAATTTCATCCAGCCTGCGTGGTAATGTTTTGCCTGCCGGTATTTTCGCTTGTACGGCTTTGAGCTGCTCATTAATGGCCGCCACCATGGGGATAAATTCTGCACAGATGGCTTTGAAAATCGGGACAAGGGTAGGTGCAAATTTATCCTCTGCGAGCAGACTGCCGCTCGCAATTTTGCCAGTAGACATTCTGTCTATCCAGGCACGCAGATGTGGCCGTGGTGCTACCAGTACACGCGCAGGCCAGGGATCACGCCCCAGATGCCCATACATGGTGCCCACCAGGCCAAAGTCGCCGATTGTCGGGGCATCACCAAACAAGTATGCATGCCTGGAGAAATGCTGCTCCAGCAAATCGAGCATGTTAATGGTCCACTCATTCATCATCTTGTGCTGCTCAGGTCGAACGCCAACGGCATGCAACATGCCGCGTAACTTGTTGGCGACAAAGGCGACAGCACGCTTTTTTAATAAACGCGGGAAGTGTGGCAGGAGTGCGTTGCCTGCTTCGCGTTCAAACAGGGCATAGTTTTCTGGATAATTCCAGCGCGTGTGCATGGCAATGGGCACCCACCATTCATCCCCCCAGGCTTCCATAAGGTAAGATGCGAATTTTTGTACCGGGCCATGTGGTATGACAGGTGCTTGCGGGAAGAGCGCTTCGAGATAGTCGATCATGACACTGGAATCTTGTAACCATGCCTCGTCTGGTGTCACCAGCAGGGGCATCACGACTTCACCAGTTTTGCGTTTGCCCGTCCTGGTCAGTGTCCAGAAATTGACCTGATGATAGACGTAGGGGATTTTCTTGTAATTCAGATAGCACATCACTTTGCCGGTGAAGTAGGACAGGTGCCAGCCATGCAGTTGGTAGGGTTTGGATGTCATTGGCTTGGTGTTTGTCTGAAGTGATGGTCGGTGGTTTTTGTTAACAGTACATATGTGTATTGAATGTGTCAATTGGCTTTTAAGCTTTTGACTGTTTATTGTTGCTGCTGATTTATTAATTTGTGATTTTGCGAATTATTTTTCAAGTACCGGCAATCGTATATTGAGTTCGCAGGCCGGTGGTAGACCGGCGGCTACTCACTTTTCTTGACTCGCCAAGAAAAGTAAGCCAAAGAAGGCGACCCAGGCGTAGCCGCCCCTACGGGGTTCCCGTTTGTGCGGCACAAAAAATGGGAAGATCCGAAACTCGCTTCGCTCAGACATCGGCTCTTCTGATCCATTTTCTGTGCCACACAAACGGCGGCTACACATGGGAACCGCAACCCCAAAGGCAAACCCAACAGCAAAAGCAAAAGCAAAAGCAAAAGCAACAGCAAAAGCGACAGCAACAGCGACAGCGACAGCAACAGCAACAGCAAAAGCAACAGCAACAGCAACAGCAGCAGCAGCAGCAGCAACAGCAACAGCAACAGCAACAGCAACAGCAACAGCAACAGCAACAAGCCGGCCTTCAGTGCTCTTGATTGACGTATGAATTGCGCATAAAAAAAAGCGAACAGCTTGCGCTATTCGCTTCAAAAGACCTTATTACTAAGGCCCGCTTTCAATTTGCCCAGTAGGTGTACTCGTCGTTCTTGTCACGCGCCTGGTCCAGGGTTTTGTCTATGTAGATGGGGGCGGCGACCAGGGAGGGCCATAGCGATGCAGGCATGCTGGCGTGGTGGTTTTGCAGCATGAGTTTTAATTCACGTAATTTTTCTGGTTGCAGGGTCGCCAGGTTGACTTTTTCTGTGGGGTCGGCTTGCAGATTGAAAAGCCAGTCTTTTTTGGGTAGCTCGGATGAAATCAGTTTCCAGCCCTGGTGGAGCACGGCGCGGTAGTCGCCGTCGCGCCAGTACAGGGGTCGCTGGGCTTGTGTGGCAGGCTGGCCCCCCAGAAATGGCAGGAGGTTGACACCATCCACAGTACGGGTTGAAGGTAGTGCAGCACCCGTGGCGGCAGCGATGGTGGGTAGCATGTCGATATTGGAAATCGCTTGTGCATAGCGCTGACCGGGTGTGATATGGCCTGGCCATTTTGCCATATAGGGCACGCGCAGTCCGCCCTGGAAATGGGTCAACTTCCAGCCACGGTAAGGGCGGTTGACTTCTGGCAGGCCTAGATAACCGGGGGCGCCATTGTCACTGGAAAAAATAACCAGGGTATTTTCATCCAGGCCTTGTTCGCGCAGGGTTTGCAGTATCCTGCCTACGCTGCGGTCTACCGAGCGCACCATGGCAGCATAGACACGCTGGCGGTGGTCCTTGATGCCGCTCAGGGCATCATAATCTGCCTTGCTGGCTTGCAGCGGGGTGTGTACACCCCAGTGTGCCAGGTACATGAAGAAAGGGCGGTTCTTATTCTTCTTGATGGCAGCGACGGCTTCATCGGTAAAGTAATCCGTCAGGTACTTGTTTGGCTCAAACCATTTGCCGCCGTTATAGCTGACCCCAAAGCGCATGTTGGGCCACAGGAATTTATCGATGGGATCAAAATCCTGTTTGGAATTGACCACGTCAGCACTGTCTTGCGGCAGGTAGAGCCCGCTTTCCATGAACAGGCTTTCATCAAAGCCCTGATTGTTTGGCCGCATGTCTTTGGTGCTGCCAAGGTGCCATTTCCCTATATGGATATTGTGGTAACCGCGCTGCTTCAGGATTTCAGCGACGGTGACTTCAGACGCAGGCATGCCCAGGTCATCAAAGTCTTTCATCTCCCGGATTCTTTCACTATTCAGGAGGGTGGGATGCAGTTGGTCTGCCTCTGTATTGAGCTTCGCCACTACTCTGGCCATTGCACCAGGCAGGGGTGTAAACTCTACTCCAAAGCGCCAGGGGTAACGACCAGTCATCAAGGCAGCGCGTGATACCGTGCAGACGGCGGCACCAGAATAACCTTCGACAAAATTGACGCCATCACGGGCTATGGAATCAATATTCGGGGTTGCCGCCCCTAACTTGGTATAGCCGCCACCATTGGTGCTGACATCATTGATGCCCAGGTCATCTGCCAGGATGATGATCACATTTGGCAAGCGTGGGGTAGTACCAGCCGTTTGAGCAGGACCATCCATCCACTGCACTGGCCTGTAAGATTCACGCGGATGTTTTATATCGGTGTACCATCCCAGCGAATAGCGTAAGACATTGATGCGATTGAGATACAGCGTGCCAGCAGCGACGGCGATAATGCCCAGTGTCACCAGAGTTACGGATTTTAATTTCATACCTGTTTTTGTAGTAGTGTTTTATGCAAAGCTTGCTCGCTATTACTTCGACGCTTTCAGCCAACCACGGCAAATTGCCCCGCATTATCCGCCAGCCATTGCCGCGATAGGCTGGCATCATGCTGGTCTGGATGAAAGTCTTTAGCCAGATAGTCGCGCCAGGCCTGGCGATTGGCGCTGATGATGCCATCCTTGCCAAACAGGAAGCGCCAGGCACTGCGCCAGGTAGAAAGCTTGAACAGCGCACCATCATGCCAGAGATTGCGCATGGTCTGGTACAGCACATCCGTCATGAAGATCATGGTGATATAGCGAAACACCTTGATGCGCCTTGGGTAGTCACCGCCTGCGGCCTGGTAGATATCATAGGCGGTGCAGCGATGTTCAGATTCTTCCGCACTATGCCATAGCCACATGGTTTTCAATCTGTCTTCACTGCCTTGCAAGGCAAATGGATGACGCAGCATCCAGTTGGCAAGGATGTCGGTGAAATGCTCGGTCGCCGCCGTAGCTGCCAGATGCAGACGCACATCGAGGTGGGCATTCTTTTCCAGACGTCGCAGTGCCCGCCTTTCTATGATGTTGGGGAAGCCAAGCTTATCCAGATGCGCATTGAACAAGCTGTGTATGCGCCTGTGCGTTGCCTCCTGACCTATGAAGCCGCGCACTTCCTGTTCATGCTTTGCACGGGCTGCATCCGGCAAGGTCTTCAAACCCGCCTTGACAGAATCGATGAAGTATTGCTCACCCACAGGGAAGCTCATCGACAGGGCATTGAAGAATGCGGAGCGAAAGGCATCACCTCCATTCCAGCGCGCAGGTATAGGGGCGGCCAGGTCGATCAGCAAACGGCGGACCACAAGTTCAGTCATTATCTTTCCTCAGTCCAGGTTGCGTAATTCACGGCGCAATATCTTGCCCACATTACTCTTGGGCAGTTCGGCGACAAAGCGTATTTCCTTGGGGATCTTATAGCCCGTCAAATGCTGGCGACAGTGTGCCAGCAAGCTTTCTTCGCTCAGGGCAGAGTTCTTTTTGACGACAAAAATTTTCACGACTTCACCGGCATGGGCATCGGCCTTGGCGACAGCGGCCACTTCCATGACATCCGCGTGCATCATGACGACTTCTTCAATTTCATTGGGGTAGACATTGAAACCGGACACCAGGATCATGTCTTTCATCCTGTCGACGATTTTCAGAAAACCCCGTTCATCCATGATGGCGACATCGCCAGTGCGCAGATAGCCATCGGCAGTCATGACCTTGTCAGTTTCTTCCGGGCGTTGCCAGTAACCCTGCATGACTTGCGGGCCAAGCACGCATAGTTCGCCAGCTTCACCTGGTGGCACATCCTCGCCGCTGGCATTGCGTATTGATACATAGGTCGAGGGCAATGGCAGACCTATACTGCCGCTGTATTCTTTCATGTCCAGCGGGTTGACTGTTACTGTTGGTGAGCATTCTGTCAGGCCATAGCCTTCCACCAGCGGTGAGTTGGTCACTTGCTGCCAGCGTTCTGCCACCGGCCTTTGCACGGCTGCACCGCCGCCTATGGCAAAGCGCAACTGGCTGAAATCGATCTTGGAAAACTCAGGGTCATTCAACAAACCATTGAACAAGGTATTTACCGCAGGTAAAGAGACAAAGGGATACTTCGCCAGTATCTTGACAAACTCAGGTATCTTGCGTGGATCAGCCACCAGCACATTGGTGCCACCCAGGCCAACAAAGCTCAGGCAAGAGCCCAGGGCAAAGATATGGTAAAGCGGTATCGCTGTGATGCTGATGATCTCTTGCGACTTATCCATGAAAGGTGCGCTCCACAACTCACCCTGTTTGGCATTGGCGAGTATGTTCAAGTGACTGAGCATTGCTCCCTTGGAGACCCCCGTCGTGCCACCTGTATATTGTAAGAAGGCCAGCTCATGGGGTTCTACCCTGACGCTGCGGTAGTCACTGGCCTTGCCCTGTCCTAGCACATCCAGAAAATTGGCATGCCCGGGCAGTTTATACGGCGGCACCATTTTCTTGACCTTGCGTATCAGGAAATTACCCAGCATGCGCTTCACAGGCGGCATCATGTCAGCCAGACCAGTGACGATGACATGTTTGACGCTGGTATTGGCAATCACCTTTTCCAGCGTATGAGCAAACAGCTCCACCACGATCATGGCAACTGCACCGCTATCCTTCAACTGATGTTCAAGCTCCCGCGGTGTGTACATGGGGTTGACATTCACCACCACATAGCCAGCCCGCAAGAGGCCAATCAGGCAGACCGGGTATTGCAGCACATTCGGCATCATCAATGCCACGCGTGCACCCTTGGGCAATTTTAACTGGTTCTGGAAATAACTGGCCAACTGCCGCGACAGCAGATCAAGTTCATCATAGGTATAGCTGACGCCACTGCTGCCACTGATAAAGGCCCGGCGCTTGCCATAGGCCTTGACGGCTTGTTCAAAGTACTCGCCTATCGAAGTCAACGCCGCCACATCAATATCCGCCGGCACCCCGGCACTATAGCTGCGCGTCCAGATTCTCTCCATCATCAGCAGTCTCCATATCGGTTTTGTTTTCAATACAGTAGTGTATTGAAAACTGGATGTCAATGGGAATTGTGGATGCTTGAACGGGAATGTGACGTGGAGGGGGACGAATACCAGTTGATGTCTTTTGGAAGGAGTACAATTATTAAACAGGCATCTGCTAATAGGACTGAGAGAGAAATATGACCTAGCCAGCATTCATCTGATAAATCTAGAATAATTCTGTGGAGATTTTGGTCCGATTAAAATAGTGAGGAGTAAACTTTATGAGTTGCCCATATTGCCAATTTAGTTTGAATACACTAAAGCAAATGCAGGAAGACCACACGACTTTCTATACAGCAGGCGGAAGAAGGAAATTATGGATAGCGGAACTAGATGAAGCTTCAAAGACACTCAAAATGGAGCGGTCAACCAAAAAAATAACTTGGTCTTTAGATCTTGGACAATTGAAAGATGTTCATGACCGCATTCATTACGAAGGCTTGTTATTGGATGCGGAAGTGATTGATAAAATAATTCCCACATGGGGAAATTATGTTACTGGTCTTTTGAGGCATCTTGGCTGCATAGGAAAATCAGGTAGCTAATCATAGCTAGCTAGTTTTCTTGCATTTCAATGCCTCTATTTTTTCTTCAAGAGACGGCAAAGTAGAGACAGCAATTGTTTATCGCGAAACTACTAGCCGTTTCTTTATCAAAACTTCTATTCCCACTGCGCACTACCGCGTCTGTCTGTTGCTCCATAGATGGTGCGTGCTACGGCGCACAGAGCCATGACTTGCACCATCAGCAGATACCAGCCCGCGCCACCTGCTGCAACGGAGTCGCTGGTGTGCCTGTCAAGATGCATGGTGTGCTTTACCCTGGTCACGTAGAGTGAAATGAATTCCATGAAAGAATCCAGCGATGGATTTGGCACGCTGCCCATGAAATAGAAGGACAGGTAGATACCAAGAAAAATCTGCACCGCAAAGGCGACGGCGACGATCAGCAAGAAGGCAAAATCAATGCGGCCGGGCTGGAAATGGAACCTTGTTGCTCCCAGGTAAAAACCACTAAGGGCAGCAAAACCCATGACAAGTGCGCCGATAGGCAACAACACCATATAAGAGAAAGAAAAAAGATTAAACCCGGTCATGCGCCAGGCCAAGGTGTTGAAGGCAGCGACCAGCAATGAAGTGATCAGGCAAAATAGCCAGGTAGTGAGTCTTGCTTGTGTAAATGGGGATGTCACGAAGTGGCCTTGAGGGGGGGGAGAAGTTAATGGTGCTTTTGATGGTACGCTGGCCTGCACCGATATTAAAAATTGGGACCGATGTTATCTTAGTGATAATCTTCCGTCAAGATACTCTGGCTTGTGGGGTGTCTGGGCTGCTTTGTCCAAGCAAAGTATGTCAATCTATCAGCGCCTAGACCAGAATACGCCGATCGATCACTTTGCCTTCCTGCCTCAGCTTGATCTGACTTGCTTGGCAAACCAGAATTTAGACACCGATCCGGGGCGGTTGTAGTCAATGGTCACCAGCACTAAGCTCCTATTGACGCGTTAGGAGCGGCTTAAGCCGCGAACATTGAATAGGCCAGAGACTGAATCAAAGCTTCGCGGCTAAAGCCGTTCCTAAAAAACAGTAGTGGGTATTTAAAAGTAAAACCTGTTGCACATACCGGACAAGAAAGTCGCTAAAATCTTGCTCTCAACAAAATTACCGGAGCCAGCCTTGCATCGCAGCCACCATCGCCACAATAGCGAACACCATAGCGACATTCTTTCCAGCGTCCCCGGCATACGCCATGGCTTTGGTAATGCACGCGACTTTGTCCCGGCCAGCCTGAGTGGGCATTGGGACACCGTACCTAACAAGTTGCAGGTGCATGGCATCCGGGTGGTGGAAGTGACTGAAAAATCCCAGCAATGTGGCGATGCAGATGCTTTTTACATACGCTTGCCAGGCATACCCGTAACCGTGATCACCGCTGATTGCGTGCCTGTTTTGCTGGCGCGGCGTGATGGCAAGATGATCGCCGCTGCCCATGCAGGCTGGCGCGGCATAGTCGGCGGCGTGGTGCAGGCCTTATGGCAGGAACTGGCGGCACAAGGTGAGCAGCCGCAAGACTGGGTGGCAGCCATCGGTGCGCATATAGGACCTTGCTGTTTTGAGGTCAGCGAAGAACTGGCGGCGGATTTTGTGCGGCAATTTCCTGATCTCGATGCCAGCGCCATCAACCCGCGTTACCGTCATGTCGACCTGAACGTATTGGCCCTACGTGCCTTGCAGCAAATCGGTATTAGCGAGATTGACCATGCCGTGCCTTGCACCATGTGTAGCAAGACTGGGGAAGGTAAACATGTCTATCGTAGTTATCGTCGTGGTGACCGTAATTCTTTTCAGCATTCAGGGCTGTTGATTTTGCCTTGATCTGATCATTAAAGCTTGTCTTGTGCGTGCTGGCTCAAGTAGCCAAGAAAATTGCTGGCAATGGGAGACAGGCGTTTGCCTCGCAGGTGGACGATATACCAGTTCGACATGATGGGGAAATCCTGGACGTCCAGAACGGTCAAGTTTTGATCTGTCAAATGATCGCCCAGCGCATGGCGAGACAGAATGGTCAGCCCCATGTCGGCTGCAACCGCTTGTTTGATCGCTTCGTTGCTACCTAGCTCCAGTCTGACCAGGGGTGTGATCTTATTCTCGCTAAAGTAGTGCTCGCACGCCAGCCTGGTGCCAGAGCCCCGTTCACGCAGGATAAAGCGCTCATTTAATAACTGGGCAAATTGCAGCCTGTTTTTTCCCGCCAAAGGATGCTGCAAGTGAGCAACCACGACCAGTGGATTAGGCAAGAATACTTGTTTGACGACGTCAATGTCCTTAGGGGGCGTGGACATGATGTAGATATCGTCCAAATTGTTTCTCAGACGCTCGACGACGCCGTCACGGTTTTGCACTTCGAGCGCGATATCAATTTCCGGGAATTCCCTACAGAAATCACCCAGCATACGCGGGATAAAGTATTTCGCGGTGCTGACCACGGCCACCCGCAAGCTGCCCGCGGTCAAGCCTTTCATGGCAGCGATTTGTTGTTCAAAGCTGCCCCATTCATGTGCTAGGTTGCGGGCGGTGCTCGCCAATTCTTCGCCTGCTTTGGTCAGGTGCAGTTTTTTGCCTATCACTTCATACAAGGGCATACCTATGGTGTCTGTCATTTCTTTCAGTTGCATGGACACCGTGGGTTGTGTCACGTGACAGGCGCGTGCAACAGCACTGATGCTGCGCAATTCTGCCAGGCGTATGAAGATCTGCAATTGTCTAAAGCTAATGTTCATAGGTTTTTATCTATGATTATATTCGATAAAATTGATTTTACCTTATGATGGCCTGCGCTTACCATGCCTGCCAACGATTTATTTAAGGCAGATATGCAGAGCTTACTCGACCCCGCCATCCTCTTTTTTATCTTTGGCATCCTGGCTGGTTTGATGAAATCAAACCTGGAGATTCCCTCACAGATTGCCAAATTCCTGTCCTTGTATTTACTCATGGCCCTGGGTCTGAAGGGCGGTTTTGCGTTGGCGCATTCTGGCCTTAACCTGCAACTGGTGACCAGCCTGGGTTGCGCTATCGCATTGGCGCTGATTGTTCCCGCATTGTCTTACCTGGCCTTAAAGCGAATTTTGCCTGCGCTTGATGCGGTTGCCGTTGCGGCGACTTACGGTTCTGTCAGCGCGGTCACGTTTATCACGGCGGTGCAGTACATGGATACCCATGGTTTGCCTTACGGCGGCCACATGGCGGCCGCAATGGCGCTGATGGAGTCGCCAGCGATACTGTTTGCCGTGATCGTGGCAAATACAGTGCGCAAGCGCAACACGACTGTGGGTGCGGCTGGTACTGTACCCACACTGGGCAAGATACTGCACGAGTCCTTGACCGACGGTGCGCAGTTACTGTTGTTGGGGGCCATGCTGGTAGGCATACTTTCCGGTGAGGCAGGCAAGGCCTCGATGCAGCCATTTTCTGGCGATTTGTTTAAAGGGATGCTGGCGTTTTTTCTGCTTGATATGGGTTTAAAGGCTGCACGCAACCTGGGACAATTGCGTGGAAAGTCCCCCTTGCTGATTGCCTATTCCTTGCTGGCACCGCTGGTCCATGCTGGAATAGCGCTAGGCCTGGCGGCCTTGTTCAGTTTGCCTGCCGGGGATGCCGCGCTGTTGATGGTACTTGCTGCCAGCGCCTCCTATATTGCGGTGCCGGCGGTTTTGCGCTTTGCTATTCCTGAAGCTTCGCCAGCACTGTATTTGGGGATGTCACTGGGTTTGACCTTTCCATTCAATATCTTGCTCGGTATCCCTTTGTACATGACAATCGCTCATCATGTATTGATTTGAAACCGCTTCACCTGATTTTCTTAAAGAGCATACAATCTTGCATGCCTGATTGGACTTGTTCAACTTTATCGGACTCAGCATGAGTAAACATACCCTAAATATTAACGGCCAGTTGCAGGCCGTAGATGTCGCCCCCGATACCCCTTTGTTATGGGCGCTGCGCGACAGCCTGAACCTGGTTGGTACCAAATATGGCTGCGGTGTAGGCCAGTGCGGGTCCTGTACTGTACATGTCAATGGTTCGCCTGTTCGTTCCTGTATGGTGCCGGTTTCTGCCGTGGGTAAACAGAAAGTCACTACCATAGAAGGCCTGGATGCCAAGGTCACGCACCCATTGCAAACCGCCTGGCAAGAACTGGATGTTCCTCAATGCGGCTATTGCCAGGCTGGCCAGATCATGTCTGCTGCGGCTTTGTTGAGAGACAAGCCCCATCCTACTGATGCTGACATCGACTCCGCCATGGGCGGCAATCTTTGCCGCTGTGCTGCCTATATACGCATACGTGCAGGGATACACAGGGCGGCTGAGCTCGCGAATGGCAAGAAGAAGGTGGCGAAATGAATAAGCAGATAAACAGCGCAATGCCAGCAGAAGTCAGCTCACCGACCCGCCGGGACTTTTTGCGCATGTCGGCATTTACTGGAGGTGGCCTGGTATTGGCTTACCTGGGTGCTGGCGACAGTGCACTGGCCCAGATCAGCAAACCTGCTGCCTCAGCAACTAATGCAGCAGACTTTGTCCCGCATGCCTTGATACGCATAGGCAGTGACGGCACGGTGACCCTGGTTTCCAAACAGCCAGAGATAGGGCAGGGCATCAAGACTTCGTTGCCTATGGTGATAGCCGAAGAGCTGGAAGTGAACTGGAAAGATGTGCGCGTCATCCAGGGTGACCTTAATCCTGCCTACGGCAGCCAGGGCGCTGGTGGTTCGACTTCCACGCCAACCAATTACAATGAATTCCGTCGCCTGGGTGCTACGGCGCGCACCATGCTCCTTAGTGCCGCTGCGCAGACCTGGGATGTGCCAGCTTCTGAATGCCATGCGGCTGAGAGTGCTATACACCATGCGGCCAGCAATCGCAAACTGACATACGCAGCGCTGGCTGCCAAGGCTGCCACATTGCCTGTGCCAGATGTCAAGGATGTCAAACTCAAAGACCCAGCGCAATTCAAGCTGCTGGGTACGCGCGTAGGCGGCGTTGATAATCCATCCATCGTCAGTGGCAAACCGCTGTTTGGCATTGATGTGAAATTGCCCGGCATGTTGTATGCCGTGTATGAAAAATGCCCGGTTTTTGGTGGCAAGGTGGTCAGCGCCAATCTCGACCATATCAAGACCCTGCCAGGCGTCAAAGATGCCTTTGTCATTGAAGGCACGGACAATCTGCGCGGCCTCATGCCTGGTGTCGCGATTATTGCCGAGACCACCTGGGCCGCTTTTAGCGCCCGCAAGCAGCTGGATATCAAGTGGGACGAGGGCAAGGGCGCTACTGAAAGCTGGGCCGGTTTTGCTGAGCAAGCAAAAAAACTTTCTACCCAGTCAGGCACTACTACTTTGCGCAAGGATGGTGATGTTGCAGCCGCCATGGGCAAAGCCGCCAAGACGGTGGAAGCTGCCTACACTTACGCTTTCATCTCGCATGCCAGCATGGAGCCACAGAATTGCACGGCAGCCTACAATGCCAAAGACAGCAGCCTGGAAATCTGGGCACCAACCCAGTTGCCTGAGTCTGGCCAGAATCTGGTCGCTGAAGTCCTGGCCATGCCCAAGGATAAAATCAAGCTGCACATCATTCGCAGTGGCGGCGGCTTTGGCCGTCGCTTGAGTTCGGACTTTATCGTCGAGGCAGCAGCGATTGCCAAACGCGTCAATGCGCCTGTCAAACTGACTTGGTCGCGTGAAGATGATATGCGGCATGATCATTTCCGCGCAGGTGGCTTTCATTTCTTGCGCGGTGCAGTGGATGACAAGGGCAAGCTCAGCGCCTGGCATAATCACTTCGTAAGCTTTGGTAATAAGGTTACAAGAGATGGCAAGCCGCAATTGCAGGCGGGCAGTGGTGCCAGTTTGTCAGGCGATGAATTCCCCGGTCGGTGGCTGGACAATTGCCTGCTGGAGCAGACGCTGATGGAGTGCAATATTCCCATGGGCCCATGGCGAGCACCGGGCAGCAATGTGTTTGCATGGGTGTTCCATAGCTTTATTGATGAGCTGGCACATGCAGCAGGGCGTGACCCTTTACAGTTCCGCCTTGATATCCTTGGCGATAAAGAAATCGTGCCAGGCACAGGTGAGCGCGGCCAGCCCTATCATGTTGGCCGCATGAAGCGTGTGTTACAGGAAGCTGCTACCAGAGCAGACTGGGGTAAAAAGAAGTTCCCGCGTGGGCAGGGGCAGGGCATCGCTTTCCATTTCAGTCATCGTGGTTATATTGCCGAGGTGGCTGAAGTCACGGTCAGCAAGCAGGGTGAGCTCAAGGTTGACAGAGTGGTCGTGGTCACCGATATCGGTTCGCAGATCGTCAACCTTAGCGGTGCAGAACATCAGGTACAGGGATCAGTTTTGGATGGCATCAGTACCTTGATGTATCCTGAGCTTGATATTCAGCGTGGTCGCGTTGTGCAGGGTAATTTTAATGAATACTCCTTGCTGCGCATCAAGGATGGTTATACCAAGGTGGAGGCCCACTTCCTGAAGACGGATTTTCCTGTGACGGGGCTGGGTGAGCCCGCCTTTCCGCCGGTGGCACCAGCTATCTGCAATGCGATTTTTGCGGCGACAGGCAAGCGGGTCAGGCAGTTGCCGTTGACGCATACGGATTTGAGTTGGAGTTGATTTAATGAGGATGTAATGTGTGTTTCTCGTAGGTTGGGCCGGGCCTCGCTGGGCAACGGTTCACCAGCCCACTCTATATCTACCTCAACTCTCCATCCCATACCGCAACTTCAACTGCCGTGAAATCCGTCTCATCAACAAAGTCAGCGGATAACAAAAACAAAAAAAGAACAGGCAGGCATACAAATAAATCGGCAGCATCAAACGCGTGTTACCGGTCGCATTGATGACTGTATTGCAGCGGCTGACCAGTTCGCTGACACCGATGATGGATGCGGTGCTCGATGCCATGACGATGATGAGCGCATAGCTGGTCCAGCTGGGAATGAACAGGAAGGCGGTGTGATGATTGCCCTTCTTCCATTCATCCATGGCTATCGTAAGGTTATCACTGGTGAAGCCGATGACGGCGATCGCCAAAGCCAACGCAGCCTTGATCCATACCGGAAAGCTGATGATGGTCTTGAAATAAGGCAGCAAGATCTCGGATGGCAGCATGAAGGCCAGGTAAAATTGGAAGACGATAGTGGGAATGCTGCGTGAAAATTCTGTTGCTACCAGGCTGGCTTTGACGCGGCGCGGATGACTTGATAATCTCAATGACGCCAGCGCCCAGCCTATGCCAGTACCTATGACCATGGCGACGATGGAGATCCAGATATTCATGGCAAAGCCACCCAGCAGGTACGGTGTCCAGGTCAGCAAGTGCTGGAAGATTTCTGTGGTTTCCATCATGCGACCCTCGCCAGGATTTTTTGTTCGAGCTGGCGTATAACACGTACGACGGCAAAGATGATCAATAAGAAGGTCAAGAGCAGGGCATTCATCATGACGCCGACATTGCCGCGTTCGTTGATGATGGAAGTGGTGGCCGACAACAATTCAGGTACGGCAACGGCAGACGCCATCATGGTGGCTTTGGAGACGTTGATGAGAGAAGCCGTGACTGAGCCGCTGGCCAGCCTGGCTATCTGTGAAGTATTGGCAAAGTGTAGGCGGAATTCGCCATGCTGTAAACGGTAGGCGCTAGCTGCATCCAGCAAGGCGGTCATGACACCCGCACCGGTATACACACTGAGGCAAAACACCACCACGCCAAACGCTGGCAGTGCTATGCCAGCAGATTCACTGAGTATGGCACCTACACCAAACAACAACAGATACATGCACAGCAGCGGCGGCGTCATGCGGCTTACCGTTCCCAGCAAGCGTGCGGTGGCCGACAAAAACCATGTTCTCGACTCTGCAAACACCGCGCCCGCCCAGCCCAGCAAGAGACTGCAAGTGATGCACAAGATGGTCAGCACCAGCGTCACCAGCAAACCAAAAAAGAACTGGCGGCGGTCAAAGCTGTCATATACGAGTGTCAGGTTGATACCAGTGGTTTCATTGAGCCATAAACCAAGTTGCGCCAGACCACCCACATCTGTCGATGTCAGGAAAACCGGATTGCGGCATTCTGCGCGCCAGCTACCGTCTGCCAAGCGTCGGCAATAAGCTGCGCCGTCGGCATCATCCTTCTGCCACAAGGTGCTGGTATCTGCCAGGAATTTGGATGAAGGAATATTCCACGCTTTTTCTCTCTCCAATAAAAAGCCATTGCGATGCCAGTCGGCGACGATATCGCCGAGTTTTTTTTCAAATTCCGTGCCTTTTTCACTCTTGCTGATGGCCATCGCCCAAGGTGTATTCAAGGTTGGTGGCAATGGCGCTTTATAACCCTTCCATTCTGGATTTGCCAGGTCATTAATGACGGCGGTATTGTCGAACAGATAACCTATGCAGCGCCCGTCCTTGACAGCCAGTTTGGCATCCCTGGCATTGTTATACATCTGCAATTCCATCAGGTAGCGTTGTTGCATGAGGCGGTTGAAGTAAGAGCCCTGGGTGGCACACACTAGCTGGCCACGGGTGTCTGCCCAGTCCTTGATATTTGCCGTCGGCGGCATGAACAGGGTGACGCCGGATGCATAATAATTGGGTTCTATCATGGTCACGATCTGGCGGCGTTCTGCCGTGTCTCCAGTCGTGGCAAGAACCAGGTCTATCACACCTTCCTGCAATTTTTGCAGGCGGTTGCTGCCGGTGACACTGACTTTTCGCAGTTGGACACCCAGGCGTTTGGCGATATCGGCCGCCAGATCATGTTCGAAACCTTCAGGCATACCGTTGGCATCAAGCATGCCAAAAGGTGGGTAGTCAGTTTTGACGCCGACGATGATGGCACCGCGCTCATGTATCAACGCTAGCCTTTCACTGGCAGCCGGGGTTTTTACTGTTTGTGCCTGTGCAGCAGTCATGAAGAAACTCATGAACAAAAACAAAAGAGTCCGGCTGCAATATGATTTTATTCTTGAATACTTCATGGTTTTTGATTCACGTTTATACCGGCACAGCAACAGCGCGTATGCCATAACCCAGAGTAGCCGGCAGCAAGGGTAGCAGGGCCTCATCCAGCTTACCCAGTAAATCTGACTGGGTAATCATCCATTCTGGCAGCAGGCTTTCTGGCGCCAGGGCGGTGATCGTGAAACCTGCCTCCTGCAACTCTGCACGCAAGCCAGCGACAGAATACAGATGATAGAAAAACTGGTGAGCCTGCTTGTCTATGTTGCGGGTGAAGAAAATATTACCAGGCTCTTTTTGCGTATCGCGCGCCTTTCCGGTCACACGTTGCCAGTACGCAGTGAACAGTTCAAAGGGGCGACGCCGAAAGATGCAGGGGACGCTGAGAACGAGTTTTCCTTCTGGACGTATCAAGCCGCGCAATTGCCTGAGCGTGGCTATCCTGGCTGAATGATCACCGATATGGCTGAGGACACCGAACATTAACATGATCATGTCATAGTCGCCCTGGGCATTGAGCTTTTCTGCTTCGCCATCGAACAGGCGTATGCGTGCAGCATGGGGGTGATCTTGCAAAAAGCGCGACAGCTCGGCAATCGCCGCATGGGAAATATCATATGCCGTCAGCCTTGCATCGGTCTGTTGTAGCAGGGGTAGTGCATAGCGGCCATTGCCACAACCAAAATCGAGAATGTCTCTTGCTTCTTTTGCGCCGTTCTCAAACAGAAAATGCAGTGTGCTTTGATTCGGCTTGGGATAACGCTTTTCGTACTCGTGGCTGGTGTAATAGCGGTCATACAGATCCGTCATCGCCTCAGTGATTTGATGATTGTCACGGATAGGTACTGGCAAATTTTCTTTCACAAGCATTCTTTCGGTGTACTTGGGCTGATACTGTCGCCACACAACCATTTATTATCGACTTTTTTGTTCCAGATCTTATGCTTGTCATTGAGGAAGCGTGAAGGTGGTATAGCCCATGATTTTTCGACTTGTTGCAAATACCCACTCCTGTGCCAGTTGATAATGGTTTTTGAAAGGTATTTTTCAAGCTCGCCACCGCGTTCTGTCGGTGCGATGGCAATCGACCAGGGCGAGGTAAAGATGGTTGTCATGGGCATGACAAAATCATTGGCCCATTCTGGCGCCCGCAACATGGCGGCGATAGACATATCGTCATACACCAGGGCAGCACAGCGACCATCGCGCAATGCTTGTTTAGACCTGTCATTCGAATACAGCGCAACTACGTCAGCGCCATAAGTTACCGTCACCTGACGATTATAGAATGCGCCACGACGACTGCATACGCGGCGGTTTTTCAAGTCAGTCCATTCCTTGAAGTTCTCGGTTTTGCGCGTCAGCAGATTGACGCCAGAACTGTAGTAATGGGGTGTGATCAGGTTAAGTTCTTTTTGCCTTTCCAGCGTATCTGTCAGGGTGGCAATCAGGATATCGACCTGGCCATGCTTGACTGCATCAATCCGTTCAGCCGTCAAAACGCCTACCAGTTCCAGTTTTACGCCCAGGTCATTGGCGATACTTTGAGCAAGATCAGGTTCCATGCCGACGATCTTGCCGCTGGCATTATCCTGGAAACCCCACAATAGTACGTCTTTTTTGACGCCAACGATGAGTTTGCCACGCTGCTTGATTTCTGCCAGGCTGGTCGCCTGCGCGCCCATGCTTAGCATAAAAAAGGTGCTGCACAATACCAGGCTAAAGATGGTGGATTTGGAGGTCATCATGATGCCTGCTGATCTGCTTGTGGTTGATTATCGACCACACTGGTTTTTGAAAAATGAAAGTGTAGTGCAACGCAAGTAATATCATCTGATTGAGGCGCGCCATTGGCGTGGAGGTCAACATCGGCGACGGTCCGGTTGACGGCTTCATTGACATCAGTAATGGGACGGTTTTCAAATAATGGTGGCAAGCGTTCTGGCGTGTATTCTTCATTTTGCGGGTTAAAAGCTTCGGTTACGCCATCGGTGTACATCAGCACATAGTCACCAGCTTGCAGCTGTATTGTTTTTTGTGCGAATGGTATGCCATCCATGATACCAAGTGCGCTGCCTCCCGTCATAGGCAGAAATTCTGTGCTGCCATCCATGTGTACCAGCAGCGGTGGCGGGTGGCCGCCATTGACATACGTAAAACTGCCCGTTGCAGGATCCAGCACCGCGTAGAACGTGGTGACGAAGATACATTCATCATTGTCTTCTGCCAGTATGTCATTGGCGATGGCAATGATCTCGCCAGGTTCGCTGGCATTGCGTGTTGCAGTGGCACGTATCAGGGTTTTCGATACCATGCCGAACAGGGCTGCTGGTACTCCCTTGCCACTCACGTCTGCCACGACTATACCTATCTTGCCATTACCAAGGGAGAAGTGGTCATAAAAGTCACCCCCCACTTCCTTGGCTGAGCGCATGATGCCCCATAAGGAGAACTCTTTTTCATTGGGCCAGTGGCGTGGCAGGATGGATAGCTGCATATTGGCCGCAATATCAAGCTCCTGCCTGATACCCACCAGTTGCAGGCTTTCCTTGAATGCTTGCGAAATGGTTTCAAACCAGGGCTTCCAGGTGCCGGGCACTACCGGTATAGGGGCAGGGGTGAACTGGCTTTCTTTTGCGATATGTGCCACCAGCTTGGATGCAGGCGAAATGAATTCGCGTGTAGTCACATAATAAGTGACGACCATCAACAGCGTCAGGCCCAGTATCACCAGCAACATGATGGGGCCGCGTTCCCATAAGAGATTTTTCCAGATCTGGTTCTTGGGAACGACATACACCAATTGCCAGGGGGCCGAGATAAAGGGATGACGTATCAGGAGGTAGTCGCCAATTTCTACGGCCTGATTGGCGGCTGTGTCGACCAGGCGACGGCCATCTTTAAGTATGCCCGCTGGCATAACTTTATCCAGTTTTTGTGTAGTTTGTACTTCAAGGGCATTGGCATACGCTACCGGGTGAGCTACTACTTCGCCATAGGCATCAACCAGGAAGGCTGTGCCTGGCGTGTAAGCAAAATCACTGTTGATTCGATTGAGGTAATCCAGGCTGGTATCTATGGATACCACGCCACGGAACTGGCCTTTATGATACACCGGCGCTGCTGTTGGTACGAGTAAACCACTGGACGTGCCACCGTAGTACACGGGTGCCCAGTATTTTTCGCCAGTGGGATTTCTCTCTGGTGTGCCCATGAGCCATGCCTGGCTTTGATATACTTGCTCACTATGCGGACGTTTGGCTGCATCCATCCAGGGGTAGGTGTTGGAAAAATTGTCGACCGAGATGTAACGGCTTTCACTGGCATTCGGCAAATTGAAGGCGATGGCCTGGAATACCTGATTCAGGTTCAGAGCCATTTCCAGATCCAGATAAAACTCTGGCGTGCGACCTTGCAATTTTCCAATACCGTTCAGATTACCTGTCACATCTTTTTCTGGTGCTTTATCGAGGTCAAAATTGCTTTCTTTCTGTTCGAGTTTTTTGAAAAGCGGTGAATGTCCGGGATGCGTTTCTGCTTCGCTCAAGCTTGATGGCGCAGTGTCGTAGAAATTGGCCGCCGTGATGCGCATGGCTTCCAGGCTATCGAGTGAAGAGCGCAAGATGAATTCAATAAATTGTCCATGACGTTCTACATGGCCTTGTATGACCCTGACTTCTTCCGTATGTTTTTGTCGTATTTGGTACAGGAAGAAACCCATGGTCAACAAGACAATGGCGACATAGGTGAAACCGACCAGACGGTTATAGTTGCGGAAGAAGTTGATATTGTTGCTGACTGGCGTTGTATTGCTGTGCATTTTCTGATCCGGTGAGCGATGGACTGTGTTCTGTTTGCTGAAAATAATCAGGAGGGGAAGCTCTTGCTAAAGCGGACTTCATTGACGTCGCCATCGCGACGGTAGGCAAAGCTGTCAGCCATCTTTCTGACAAAATGGACGCCAAGGCCACCAATATCACGTTCATCTACGCTGAGTGTTGTATCTGGCTCGGCGATAGAAAAAGGATCAAAGGCGCGTGCGCTGTCGCGGATGGTCACTTCTACGCCATGCACTATCGTCAGCACGGTGACTTCAATTTCGCCATTGTCATCGTCGCCATAACCATGCATGACGACATTGGTGAGCAATTCATCCAGCATGAGAATGATGCTATTGACGGTGCGCGCGGGTATGTGGCGGCGTTCAGCCCAGCCACGCAAGGCTTCGGTCAGACTTTCTATTTCAGAGATCAAGCCGGGTATGATGTGATGGAATCTGGCTGGTCCCGGCGCTGTTTCTTCACTGGACATCTATGCCTCCTCAAAGACGGTAGTCGACTGTCAACCGGATAATCAGCATCAGGCATGTGCATTAGCACCATGGCACAGTCCGTTACTACACGCTGAATCTTGCATGCAATGGGATAACGCTGCCTGCATATTCCGCTCACTGTTCTTTTACGACTTCTTGCTATACACACAAAGAGGCAATATAAACAAGATGGGCATGCATATGGTTAAAAAATGTTAAATATAATGGATGTGAAAAATCGCGAGCAAACTCAGTTTGCTGCAGGAATTTTAGATATTGATACCAACTTCAAAAGCATATCTTGCCTGACAAGACTATTATTCCCGCGCTTGAATTTTTTGTCGATGATTTCTAACGCAAATTAACAGATTTTTCATGTTTTCTTTATAATTTATTTTATCCATCAATAAGTGTTGTTTGCCTGCATTCATATTGCCGCCTGCTTGGTAGATCGGTTAAACTTTTTACATCGTCTCAGCTGGTTAAGAACAATGAATTCTCAATGGTTGTTTCCTACCCCTTACTGTCTTTTCGTGCGCTTGTCTGTGCGCCGCGAACGCTATGTGCAATTTAAAGAGCTGGCTGGCAAGGTGGCATTTGCTTATCAGCAGCATAGCCGCCGCATGCGCTGGATGGCCTATGCCACGGTTGCTGGTCCCGCAAATTATGTCTACATCATGTTACCGTTGGATGAATTGGGTGATATGGACCGTATGCCTTCACTGGACCAGGTCTTGCATGATGTGTATGGCGTCGACAGCACACCATTGCTGGAGAAATTTCAGGAATGCGTTTTGCAGATGGAAAGCTTTGTGCTGAACCGCGTCAATGACGGCATAGACCCGATAGAGCGCGAAACCCCGCCCCCTTATCTGTATTACCTCAATTTGCAAGCACAGCCAGGCCGCATGGGGCAACTCATGCAAAACTTGCAGCAACTTGGTGTGGCGACTGCTGGCAGCCCTTTATTTTGCTTCGCCACCTTTGCCGGGCCAGTCAGGCTGCATGCTTTCACCATGGGCAATACCATCGCTGAACTCGGCGAGGTCGCCACGCTGGAAACACGGGTCGTGCAGCACTATGGAGCAGAAGAGGGGCACAAGGTCATCGCACAGATACATGACACGCTGGTCGATATAGATGCTTCGATACTGCGTTACATAGGTCATCTGGATTGAGGCGACCATGCATACCAGGGATTTAATAACTATGTTGGGCTTGGATGCAGAATATTTCACAAAGTGTATTGCCTTTGGGCATGACTTAGATTCGTGTCCATCATGAGTACAGATATGGACAAGGCTGCGCCGGAGTCTGAAACTCAGGTGGCAGAGCATGCGATTGCTGTCATCGGCATGTCATGTGTTTTCCCTGGTGCGTCCAATATAGAGGCTTTCTGGTCTCTGCTTGAGCAAGAGATATGTGCAGTCAAGCGCATACCGCCAGAACGCTGGGATAGTAAAGATTTGCCCGCATCTGCAGCACCTTATGCGGGTTTCATTGATGATGCAGCCTGTTTTGATCCAGCTTTTTTTGGTATTTCCCCCAAGGAAGCATACGCACTGGATCCACGTCAGCGCCTGACTTTGCAATTGGCCTGGTGGGCACTGGAAGATGCGGGCATTGCCGCCGACAGTTTGAAAGAGACGCGCTTGGGCGTCTTTATCGGTGCAGTCAATGGCGAATTCCTCGGCAGCTTTGCCCATACCGATGACGTAGAAGCCCACATGGGCATAGGCATGTCAAATGCCATCATCGCCAACCGTATTTCCCATGTGCTGGGCCTGCGTGGTCCCAGCATGACCATAGATACTGCCTGCTCATCTTCACTGGTTGCTGTTCATCAGGCTTGCCGCAGTTTGCAGGCAGGTGATGCTGATATGGTGCTTGCTGGCGGCGTCAGCCTGATGTTAAGGCCAGACAGCAGCGTCGCTTTGGGTAAGGGAAGTATGCTGGCACCGGATGGCCTGTGCAAAACCTTTGATGCCTCTGCCAATGGTTATGGCCGTGGTGAAGGCGCAGGGCTGGTTTTGCTGAAGCGCCTGTCAGATGCACTGGTCGATGGTGACCGTATCCATGCCGTGATACGTGGCTCGGCCACCAACCACGATGGCGTCTCGAACGGTATTACCGCCCCCAATGGACTGGCGCAAGAGCACTTGATACAGACGGCGATCACTGATGCTGGCATATCGCCATCAGCGATACAATACGTAGAAGCCCACGGTACCGGTACTTTACTGGGCGACCCGACCGAAACACGCGCCTTGGGTCGCACTCTGGGCCAGCAGCCACGGAAAACGCCGCTGCTCATAGGCTCTGTCAAAACCAATATAGGCCATCTGGAAGCGGCTGCCGGCATTGCTGGCCTGATCAAGCTGATACTGGCGCTCAAGCATAAAAAGATACCCGCCAGCCTGCATTACACCCAGCCTAATCCACATATTAATTTTGAGCAATTGCGCCTGCAAGTGGTGGCGCAAACTACGGACTGGCCTGCCAATGATGAGTTCAGGCCCAGGGCTGCGTCTATCAGTGCCTTTGGTTTTGGTGGTGCAAACTGTCATGTCGTACTCGAAGAGTTTATTCCTGCTTGTGCCACCGAAAGTCCTGAAGCAGATGAGCCAGATATTTTGCTCGTGTCGGCATCCAGCAATGAAGCTTTAATCCGGCTCGTGCAGCAGACCTCGTACAAGTTGCAGAATGGCGCTCATCAAGACTTTGCTGGTGTCTGTCAATTATCACGGCTTGGCCGGGCCCATTTGCGCCACAGGTTGGCGCTGGTGGCCAGCAGTGCGGGTGAGGCTGTTACAAACCTGCAGGCATGGCTGGAAAATGGCTTTAGTGAGCGGATTGTTACTGCCATTGCTGCCAGAAGGCCGCCCAAACTGGCCTTCCTTTGTCCTGGTCAGGGATCGCAACGGCCAGGCATGGCCAGGGATTTACTCCAATTCGCCAGCTTCCGTGCCACGATCGCAGAAGCTGATGCGGTCTTATCATGGTCGCTAAGCCAGTTATTGCTGAACTCCGATGAAAATATCGATAAGACTGCATTTACCCAGCCAGCTTTACTGACGCTTGGAGTGGGGTTGGCACGTCTGCTGGCTGAATATGGCGTCAAACCTGCGGTGCTGGCGGGACATAGTCTCGGTGAATACACAGCTGCCGTCATCGCTGGTGCACTGAGTTTTGAGCAAGCCCTGAAACTGGTTGAAAAGCGCGGCAGGCTCATGGGAGCATTGACTTCAGATGGTGCCATGGCTGCTGTGCGTGCTGATGAACAAACTGTGTTGCGCTATCTGGCTGATACAGATATCAGCATCGCCGCCGTGAATGGGGCGCAATCCGTAACTATTTCCGGTATCAGAGATCAACTGGATATACTCAGCCAGAAACTCATTGCAGATGGCATACGAGTTCGCATGTTGCGTGTAAAAACTGCGTTTCACTCGGTATTGCTGGAACCCATGCTGGCAGAGTTTAAATTGGCTTTGCAAGAGGTGGAGTGGCAGCCACTGCAAGTGTCAGTGACCTCGAATCTGACAGGTGAATTGCTGCCTGTCGGCCACGTGTACGATACAGCCTACTGGTTAAGGCATACACGCGAACCCGTGCGTTTTGCTGACAACATCGCGACGCTGAGTAAAAACGGTATTGAGACTGCTTTGGAGTTGGGAGCAGTGCCGGTTCTGTCTGGCATGTTGGACGATTTTGCAAACGCCAATGCCAGCAGTATGCGCAGCCTGCCATGCCTGGATGCGTCTAAGGATGACGGAGTCGCATTCTTGAGAGCAGTCGCACACCTGAATGTGCTGGGGAGCAAGCTGCAATTTGTCGATAAGAAAAATACAGCGGCTGGTGATGCTTTGCCCTTGTACCCCTTTACCAAGGATGTCTTTCCTTTGCGCCTGGGTTTGAACAGTTTTGATGGTGGTAATGCGACTGTGCCACCAAGTAAAGCTGTTCAAATCAGTAAGTCAGCATCGGCAAGTACGCGCACGGTTGTTACCGATCCTGCCGCCATTCGCAGCCGCATCATTGCCATCATCGCAGGTTTGCTGGCGATTGATGTCAGCAAGGTCGATGCGACAGCACCCTTGCTGGAAATTGGTGCAGATTCATTGATATTGATGCAGGCTGTGGGCCGCATAGAAAATGAATTTTCTGTCAAGATACCGGTGCGTGCCTTCTTTGAAAATTTGGCGTCGATTGACGCCGTAGCTGCTTATCTGGCTGAGCAGCAGGCGGGTAAAGTCGTGTCTGAGGTAGTCGCCGGGCAACAGATTGAAACGGCTACACTAAACACGCCAGTTGCCAAACAAAAAAACAGTATCCTACTCAGCGGTAACTTGAGCGATGCACAGCGCAAGCATCTCGATGAATTTAGCCTCAGCTACTGTAAGAAAACCGCATTATCCAAACAACAGGCTCAGCAATACCGGCACGTGCTGGCAGATAGTCGCGCCTCGGCAGGTTTCCGTTTCTCTATCAAGGAAATGCTCTACCCCATCGTCGGCCAAAGAGCTGCCGGTTCCAAAATATGGGACCTCGATGGCAATGAATACATAGACATTTCCATGGGTTTTGGTGTGCAATTATTTGGGCACGAGCCAGAATTTTTGAAAGAAGCATTGGCAGAAAGCCTGTCACGCGGTATACGCATAGGGCCGCAGTCAGACATGGCTGGCGAGGTCGCCAGCCTCATCAATGAATTAACAGGGGTCGAGCGCGTCGCCTTTTGCAGCTCAGGCACAGAAGCCATCATGACGGCGCTGCGTCTGGCCAGAACTTTTACAGGTCGCAACAAAATCGCCATCTTCCGCGACAGTTATCATGGCCATTTTGATGGCGTGCTGGGTGAGGTCAATGATGACCCATGGAAGGTAATGCCGCGTGTAGCTGGCATTACGCCAGGCATGGTCAGTGACCTGGCCTTCTTTGAATATGGCTCGGCAGAAGCGCTGGAATTATTGCGTGGTCGCCTGCATGAATTTGCCGCTGTGCTGGTGGAGCCTGTGCAGAGCCGTAACCCCGGCTTGCAACCACAAGATTTTTTGCGCAGCCTGCGTGCCATGACCAGGGCGGCTGGCAGCCTGCTGATTTTTGATGAAGTGCTGGTGGGCTTTCGCATACACCCCGGCGGTGCCCAGGCGCACTTTGATGTGCAGGCAGACATTGTCACCTATGGCAAGATAGTCGGTGGCGGTTTGCCAGTCGGCGTTATCGCTGGGCGGACCGATATCATGGCAGGCATCGACGGTGGGCATTGGCAATATGGCGATGCCTCTTACCCGACAGCAGATACCACTTTTTTTGCTGGTACCTTCAACAAGCACCCGCTGGTCATGGCAGCAGCCCATGCCGTGCTGACAGAGATCAAGCGGGGCGGTCTGGCTGTCTATCAAAAACTGAACGACAATACCGCCAGGTTGACGGCGGAACTCGATCAGGTTTTTGCAGCTGCTGGCGCGCCTATCTACATGAAGAATTTCGGTTCCTTGTTCCGCTTTGTCTTCAGTGAAAACCTTGATCCCTTCTTTTATCATTTGCTGTATCGCGGCCTGTATGTGTGGGAAGGGCGCAATTTATTCCTTTCTACTGCACACACTGAAGATGATATCGCGGCGATAGTCAGCCGGGTAAAGGAAAGTGTAGCTGAGCTTAAGACGGCTGGTTTTATCGCCAGTACTTCGCCAACATCAAAGACAGAGAAAAAAATCCTGTCCCTGTCTCTTCCTTTATCGAAAGCCCAGAAACAATTGGCGACACTGGCAGCCTTGTCCGAGCAGGGTTCGGCAGCCTATGTCGTCAGCGTTGCGCTGGAATTGCGGGGTGATATCAAGCATGCTGATATCGAACGCGCTTTTACGACGCTGGTAAGCAGGCATGATGCCCTGCGGGCGTCCATAGATCTGGACGCAGGGCTGCAGAAAATAGCGCCTCATGTGGCAGTGAAAGTGCTGAGCCATCAAGTCACTGCCAGTACGCTGGATACAGCGCTGCAAAACAGCGTTGCAGCCAGTTTCGACCTGACGCAGGCTGGTGCATTCCGCATAGACTTGTTTGAGCTTGATGCGCATCATGCCGTCTTGCTGTTTGCAGCCCATCATGTCTTCATTGATGGGCAATCCATGCAAATGCTGTTTGAAGAATTCGCCGCGCTCATGAATGGCCGGGCTTTAATCGGCAAACCGGACTATGCCTTATTGGCGCAGCGCATGGCAGATGCAGGTTCATCGCCTGAACAGCAAGAACATAAGCAATACTGGTTAAGTAAATTGCAGCAAGCACCGTCCGGCATAGAGCTGCCATGCGCCCACGCCAGGGCCAGCATGCGTGGCTTCCAGGGCCAGCGCCTGACGCATGAACTCGACAAGAACATCTTGCGCCAGCTTGAACAAAAGACCAGCAAGCTGGGCATGTCATCCAGCATGGCATTGATAGCGGCGTTTGCAGCCAGTCTGCGTCGGGCCGGGGCAGGACGCGACATGGTATTGGGTGTACCCTATTCTGGTCGCGATGAAGCGCTGGCGCATACACCAGGTTATTGCGCGCATCTCTTGCCTTTGCGTTTGACTATTCCGGCACAGGCGAGTACCAGCGAGGTATTGGCAGAAGTCAAGCAGCAATTCCTTGATGCCATCACCCATGCAAATTACCCGCTTTCGCAACTGGTGGATGATCTGGGTCTGGTCCGTGACCCAGCCAGGCCGCCATTGGTGAATATCACTTTCAATGTAGACAAACTGGCGGCCATGCCTGCCTTGCCCGGGGTGACAGTGGAGGCGCATTCCCTGGCTATTAGCCATGCCCGCTTTGACATAGCTTGCAACCTGGTTGACTGGCAAGATGGCGCACGGGTGGAACTGGATTTCGATAGCCAGTTGTTTGATACGGTCAACATGCAGGAATTGTTGGACAGCTTTGTCGCGATGATAGAACGCATGGCAGGTACCGATCAGGATTTTGATGAACGCGCTGCTGCCAGGGCTGTCTGGTTACCTGCCAGGCTTGAATCAGTTCCTGGTATGCCGGGTTTGCTGGAAAGATTCCGTCAGTCTGCCATGCAAGATCCACCGGCGATTGCCTTGCGCCTGGACGCCACCGAAATCATGACGCGTCAGCAGCTTGATCTGCATTCAGACCTGCTGGCGAAAGAAATTCTTAGTGCTGATCAAACTGCAGGGCCCGTACTCTTATTGCTGGGCCGCAGCCTGGCATTCCCGGTTGGCATGCTGGCGGCGTGGAAGGCTGGCAAAGCTTACCTGCCGGTAGATAGTCATTTGCCACAAGGGCGGGTGCTGGAATTGATACGGCAGGCAAAGCCCTGCTGCGTTATCTTGCAAGACAATCCAGATATTGTCGATGCGCTGGTCGCGATGAATATCCCTTGCCTGCAATTGCCAACCAGTTTCAAGGGGATTCATCCTCAAGATCATCCATCATTGCCATTGCTAGCAACTAAGCCTGACGCCTGCGCCTATCAGCTATTCACCTCCGGTTCCACCGGCAAGCCCAAGCTGGTCGCCGTGCCGCATCGGGCGGTACAGCATTATCTTGATGCGATTATTTCCGCTTTTGATTTGCAACCCGGTTTGCGCTATGCCGTGATATCGACCTTTGCGGCTGATCTCGGCTTAACCACGGTCTTGCCTGCTTTGTTCCATGGCGGTTGCCTGAGCATCATCAGCAATGCCATGGCACGCGATGCTGACGGCTATGCTGCCCTGATGCAGCAAACGCCGGTCGATGTATTAAAAATTGTACCTTCCCATCTGGAAGCCTTGCTGACAGCACAGGACAAGGCTGCTGTCATGCCTTTGACGCATTTGATACTGGGTGGCGAAACCGCCAGCGCCAGACTATTGCAACAACTTTGCGATATCCATGCAAACTGCCGCATTTTCAATCACTTCGGACCCACCGAAGCCACCATAGGCGTCATGGTGGGTGAATGGCAGGGCGACTTGGGTGGCATGCGCTTCAGCCAGCCTTTGGGTAGTAATCGCATACATATACTCGATGTGGCAGGGCAGCCCTGCGTTTTTGGTGAAGCCGGTGAGATTTACCTGGGCGGCCCTGGTCTTGCATTGGGCTATGTTGGCATGCCTGAAGATGCAGCCGACTCATTCCTGTCCGCGGAGATAGCCGGAGCACGTGAGCGCGTCTACCGCACTGGCGACCTCGCTGTCATGCATGCTGATGGCCGTATGCAGATACTTGGCCGCAAGGATGAACAACTGAAAATACGCGGCTACCGCATCGAGCCCGCAGAAATCATCGCCGTATTGATGGCGCAAGAAAATGTGGCTAATGCGACGGTGATCTTGCATAAGCCTGAGTCTGCAAATCCAGGCAGGCCCTACCTGCTGGCCTATGTCGTTGCAGTTGATAAAGGCTTACCTCTTGATACGCAATGCTTGCTAGCCAATTTGCGGCAGTATTTGCCTGATTACATGCTGCCAAAAGCAGTCATCGCCATCAACAACATTCCTTATACATCGAATGGCAAGCTGGACCGTGCTGCTTTGCCTCGGCTGGATGATGAACATGATGCTTTGGAAAGCGCAAGCGCCACAATATCAGGAGCAGAAGCCGCCCTGCTGGCGATCTTGCGCGAGCTGTTGCAGCGCGAGAATTTGGGTCCGCAGGCAGATTTCTTCCGGAGTGGTGGCGATTCCATTTTGGCGATACAAATGATCGCACGCCTGCGCCAAGCTGGCTGGCAAGCCAAGGCCATGGATTTGTATGCAGCGCCCGTACTGGCTGACTTTGCAAAGAAACTCTTGCCCGTAGGTGAAATGGCGGGCGCTGATGCCAGGCCTGAAGGTAAGTGCAGACTGTTGCCCGCGCAGCTCAGGTTGCAGGAACTGATGCAGGAGACTCCATCACATTTCAATTTATCCGTCTTGCTGGAAATGGCAGACTGGGTCAATGCCGAGATGCTGGAGCAGGTATTGCGGGCGCTTATAGAACAACATGATGCCCTGCGCCTTGGCTTTAATAACGAAGACGCACATTTTAATGAGCTTGCCAACACGCCAGTTTTGCATCTGACAAAAGACTACCAGCAAGTGCAGGCTACATTGCAGCCTGCGCATGCCAATTTGCTGACCGCTGCCTGGACACCCGCAAGCCTGGGACAAAAATCCCGCCTCTTGCTGGTTGTGCACCATCTGGTCAGTGATGGCATTTCCCTGCAAATCCTGCTGGAAGATTTGCGAAAGGCACTGCTGGATTTGCAAGCCGGGCGTACCCCCGCGCTGGGAAGAAAGACCGCATCGTTACAAGCCTGGGCAGAACACCTGAAACGACAGGCCAGCCAGGATGTGGTATTGGCAGAAGCAGAATATTGGGAAATCTGCACATCCATCCCCGCACCTGAATTGCCCAATTTGCCAAATAGTGGTCAGGCGCATGGCTACTGCAGTATCGATGAAGACGCACAGGTCAGCGTGATCGTGCCAGCAGAAATCACCAGCCGCTTCATACAGGGGCAAACCGGTGTCTCAGCAGAGGATATCCTGATTGCTGCCCTGACCCTGAGCCTGGGTGAGTGGACAGGTGAAGCCGTCGCCTATCTGGAACTGGAAGGCCATGGTCGTCAACTTGATCAAGCTGACATGGATGTCAGCCGCAGCGTAGGCTGGTTCACCAGCCGCTATCCTGCCTGGTTTGATCTGACAGATGTAGCTGCAGTGGCTGCCGCCAGCGAGATCGCCATGCAACGCAGCGATATCCCTGCGCATGGCTTTGGCTACGGACTTTTGCGCTACCTGGGGCCAGAAAAAGTGCGCGCCGCGCTGGCACAAGGGCAAATGCCTGAGATCAGCCTGAACTACATGGGGCAGATCAACCCGCCACCTGATGATGTCTTCAAGCTGTTGTCATGGTCACCAGATCGTCAGGACAGAGGTGCAGAACGGGCAGCACATCTACCGCGTCTGCATAAGATGGCTATAGAAGCCTATATCCTGGATGGTTGCCTGCATTTGCTGTGGCAATACCATGCAACTACGTATCAGGAGCAGGAGATACGCAGCATCGCGCAAAAAATGGCTGGATACATCGCCTGCATATTGAATGGCTGCACAGCGACAGAAGCAAAATATGGGAAGGAAGAAATAGCATGAGCATGATGCCCAAACCCGGTCTAAACCTGCGCCGCCCAGCGGTGCGTCTGTCCGATGGCAGCCTGGTTGATAGACAGCCATTCAAGAGTGCATCTGGCCTGCCGCTGGTCTTGCGCCCGCATGCCAAGGGCGTGAATTTGCTGGGCTGGATCAGGGACAACCAGACGCAGTTACAGCAGGATTTATTGCAATACGGTGGTTTGCTGTTCCGTGACTTTGATCTGCGTGGCGTGCAGGATTTCCAGGCAGGTTTGAATGCCTTTGGCGTGCAGCTCATGAATTACATAGAAAAAGCCACGCCCCGCAAGCAGGTCGACGGGCAGGTGTATACCTCGACCATCTTCCCGCCCGAACATGTGATCGCCCTGCATAATGAATTATCGTATGTACGCCAATGGCCAGGGCGTATCGCCTTCTTTTGTGAAATCGCAGCCGAGACAGAAGGTGAAACCCCGATCGCCGATGTGCGCCGTGTGCTGGCTGCGATAGATACTGAAGTCAAAGAAAAATTCCGTCGCCTGGGCTGGATGCTGGTGCGTAACTTTGGTTCTGGCATTGGCCCCTCCTGGCAACATTCGCTGGCCGTAGAAAGCAGGGAAGAAGCCGAAGCCTATATGCAAAAGTCGGATACGCAATGGACCTGGATGGAAGGCGACAGGCTGCGTACGTCGCAGGTACGTTCCAGCATACGCTGCCATCCGCAAACGGGTGAAGAACTCTGGTTCAATCACATCGCTTTCTGGCATCCGTCCAGCATGACGGATGAAATACGTAGTTCATTGACTGGTGACCTGGGTGTGGAGAATTTACCCTATAACACTTTTTATGGCGATGGCTCGGTGATCCCGGACGAGGTGGTAGCTCACCTGCGTGCAGCCTATGATGCAGAAACCGTCAAGTTCCGCTGGCAGCCGGGGGATCTGCTCTTGCTCGACAATATGCTGGTCGCACATGGCCGCTCCAGATTTACCGGTGAGCGCAAGATACTGACAGCCATGGGCGATGAAGTGCGCCCGGCCAGCGTCTTGCCAGGTTCCCTAAATTAAACACAAACCAGGCAAGGACAGGCAAGTGAGCAGCAAATTAAAAAGCGGATTTTCATTATCACCAGTCCAGCAAAGGCTGTGGCAACTTGCGCAAAGAGATGGTCAGCAGACGTATCTGGTCAGTGTTGATTTTCGTTGCACTGGTGTGGACGAACAAATTTTGTGTCGCGCCTTTGATCATGTGCTGGGCAGGCATGAAATCCTGCGTATGGAATTTGGCCTCTTGCCCGGCATGCAGTTGCCTGTGCAGGCTCCTTCTGACACATTGACACCCATGCAGGCAGCGTCACCGCAACTGGCGGCGATTCATGAAGACCAGCGCGCCTGCCTGCAAAAACTCAATGAAGGTCATTACCGTCTTGGCTTGTCTGCGCTGTGCGCCGATGCACAGACGGCTTTGTTTATACTGCTTGGCGTGGAAGAAAGACTTGCTGATGCCGCCTGGTGTGCCGCGTCCGTTAAAGAAAAAAGCGCAAAAAGCGCAAAAATTGAAGAAGAAGACCTGCCTTTTACCAGCTTGGCACAATGGCAGCACGATATGCTTGCGGAGCAGCAAGACGTGCAGTTACCGGCCTGGGATAGCAGCAATAGTCTGACATCAGGCAGCAATCTCCCAGACTGGCCTTGTTTGCGCAGACAGCGCCAGGCTGCACCCTATGTAAAACGCCAGTCTCTTGCATTGTCGTCAGATTTGTCCGCTGCGTTGAATACATTGGCAGGCCAGCACAAACTGCCGCTCGCCCACTTGCTTTACCAGGCCTGGGCGGTTTTGCTGTATCGATTGAATCCTCAATCACCTCCCGTGGCTTATCAGGTCAATGGTCGTGCCTACGAAGAAATGGCTGCAGCCATGGGGCCCATGGCGCGTTTCATTCCTTTGCAAACAGCCATTGCACCACAAGCCAGCTTCTTGGCATCACTGAAGGCAGTTAGTTCTGCCATCGATGAAACCTGCACTTTGCAAGACTATATTGCTCCGCTGGATAGCAAACAGGGGCTGGCTGCCGGTTTTTGCTGGCAGCAAGCAGGTACTGGCAAGTTGATAGTAGCAGATGCTCCGTTTTCATGGACTGACGAATGTCTGCTGGTGTTGTCTGCTTATGCAAATGCAGAAGCGCGGATAGAGATGTACTTCGATTACGACATGGCAGTCTGCGACTCTGCCAGCATGCACAATCTGGAAGAAGAATTGCTGACGTTGCTGGTGGCGATAGTCACAACGCCAGATGCGCAGATTGATCAGTTGAGTGTGCTCGGTGCTAATGAGCGGCATCAGCTCATGCATGATTTTGCCGGGACTGTGGTGGTGCCTGCTGAACCGTGGCAAGCACCAGTACAAAATATTCTTGACTGCCTGGCATTGCATCCTGAACAGATATTCATACAAAGCTCGCTGACCCAATTGAGTGGACAGGCTTGTTCACACCGCATACAGGAACTGGCGCAACATGTGCTGTTGGCCAGGCAGCAGGACGAATCCAAAGCCAGAGTCGTGGCAGTTTTGCTGGACCGCAGTGTCGACATGATAGCCAGCCTGTTGGCAATACAAGTGGCTGGTGCGGCTTATCTGCCGCTGGATACGGCCTATCCTGAAGATCGCATAGCTTTCATGTTGCAAGACAGTGGCGCGAGTTTGTTGTTGACCAGCGCGGCTATCGCTGCCCAATTCAAACAGCAAACTGCATTCGCGGGTTTGCTGGGGAAAATAAAGCTGATTACTGTTGATATCTTGCCCGCGCTTGAAAATGCAGCAAGGCCACAATTTCCTCTCTTGCAAGCCAGTGACCTGGCTTATTTGATCTATACCTCGGGTTCGACCGGCCAGCCCAAGGCTGTCGCCGTATCGCATGGTGCGCTCGCCAATCACATGCAATGGATGCTCAGGGATCTGCCGCTGGACGCAGATGATGCGGTCTTGCAAAAAACTGCCATCAGTTTCGATGCCTCGGTGTGGGAAGTATTTGCCCCTTTAATGGCAGGTGCAAGACTGGTATTGGCACCCCCTGGTGTGGAAAGAGACCCGGACGCACTGATGCAGACCCTGCAGGATTTCGATATCAGCGTGCTGCAACTTGTGCCCAGCATGTTGCGCATGATGGTAAGCCAGCCTGAATTTGCCAAGTGCCTGCGCTTGCGTCGCCTGTGCTGCGGTGGTGAAGTGCTGGATGCTGAACTGGCGCGGCAAGTCTTGACGGCATTGCCAGCCGGGGCGGAATGCATCAACCTGTATGGCCCGACCGAAGCGACGGTGCAAGTCGTGTTCGAAAAAGTCAGCATTGATGACAATATCGTCGCCATCGGCAAGCCCATAGACAATACCCGCATGTACGTCCTGGATGATTACATGCAGCCGCAACCCATAGGCGTGCGTGGAGAGTTATTTGTAGCAGGTGCCAGCCTGGCGCAAGGCTATTACCAGCGCGATGCCTTGACAGCAGAACGATTTGTGACTGACCCATTCGCTAGTGCTGGCGAGCGCATGTACCGCACTGGCGATCTGGGCGCATGGCGTGCCGATGGCCGCCTGGATTGTTTTGGCCGCGCCGACAGGCAAGTCAAGCTGCGCGGTTATCGTGTAGAACTGGGTGAGATAGAGGCCATCGTTGCCGCTCAAGCGGCAGTGCGGATGGCCGCCGTGGTGGTGGACAGGGATGCCGCAAGCATTGATCAGCTATTGTGTTTCTACACGCTCAAGCCCGATGCCAAGCTTTCTGTGGCTGAGATCAGGCAGGTGCTGGCCGCTGCCTTGCCAGACTACATGTTGCCGAACTGGCTGATACCTATTGATGCTTTTCCCTTCATGCCCAATGGCAAGGTCGATAACAAGGCACTGCTGAAACTGCGGCCTTCGAATACGGTGACCTCGCAGGCACCACGTGACACGCTGGAAATGCGTCTGGAACGCATCTGGGAAAGTGTCTTGCACGTATCCCAGGTCGGCATTACCAGCAATTTCTTTGACCTGGGCGGGCATTCATTGTTGGCAGTACGCCTGATGGCAGAGATAGAAAAAGAATTTGCCTACAGGTTACCGCTGACTTCGCTGTTTTCTGCACCCACTATCGCGGCGCAGGCAGAACTCTTGCGCAGTGAAAGCCTGCAACTTGATCCGGTCGTGATACCCATACGCGCAGGTAATCCACAGCATACACCTGTGGTGCTGGTGCATCCCACTGGTGGCAGCGTACTGTGTTACCGCGACCTGGCCAGTGGCCTGACGACAGACAGGCCAGTGATTGCCCTGCAAGATCCTGGCCTGATGGGAGAAGCTACTTATGAAAGCGTGGAAGAACTGGCCAGCCTGTATCTGGACAAAATTGCACCGCTGGTCAAGGACCAGCGTTATTTGCTGGCAGGCTGGTCGTCGGGCGGCATCATCGCATACGAAATGGCAAGGCAGGCTTTGGCACGTGGTTATGAAATTGCCTTCCTGTGTCTGATAGACAGCCAGGTCGCCCCCCTGGCTGAATCTGCGCCACGACGTGAGCGTTTGTTGCGCTCCATCTCACGCCTGATTGCCCACAAGGCAGAAATCGCCTGTCCCGATTTGTCTGAACTGCCTTTTGACATCGCCTTGCAGCGCCTGCTGGAACTGGCGCGTGAAGCCGATTATGTGCCGCCACATGCGGACGAAAAAGAAATCGCCCGCTTGTTCCGCGTTTTTGAAAAAAATGTGACCGTCATAGGCCGTTATACCGCTGGCCCTTTGCCACGCCGCACCTTGCTGATGAAAGCCACCCAGGCCTTGCCAGAAGCCATACGCGAGGCAGCAGTGCATTACAACTCGGAAGAAAAGCACTTGGGTTGGGACAAGCTGTGCTTTGTCAAAGTGCGCGATATCGTGGGTGACCATATGTCCATGATGGAAGCACCCAGAGTCAATGCGGTGGTAGCAGCTTTGGATCAGGAATTGAAAGAAGTCGAAAGATTGCATGGGCTGGGGCGGCAAATACTGTTACCCATGCTGGGCCTGTAGTTTGTAGCAGGTCATGAGAATGTTGTTTTCGGTACGTATGATGTTTACATATCTATGAGAGCTGGAACAAATATGGAAATGGTTTTCCCCCTGACGGCTATGCAACAAGGCATGTTGTTTCACCATTTGCGTGAACCGGACAGCGCCGCCTATTTTCAGCAATTGCAAGTACGTTTGCAAGGCGATCTGGATACTGCAAAGTTGCAGCAAGCCTGGGAATCCGTCATTGCCCACCATTGCGCCCTGCACATGCGCTTCCTGTGGACAGGGGACCAGCCGCGCCAGCAATTGCAGGCAGATATAGTCCTGCCATTCAAAGTGGTCGATTACAGCCAGTCAACCAGGGACGAGCATGAACAGCTACGCCAGCAATTCTTGCGAGCAGACAGCCAGTCAGGTTTTGCACTGGATTGTGCACCTTTGATGCGCGTCAGCATCTTGCGCTGGGCAGATGATGAATGGGAGATGGTCTGGAGCCATCATCACCTGATACTCGATGGCTGGGCATCTGGCCTGGTGCTGGCCGCAGTAGCGCAAGTGTATGCAGATTTATTACAGGGCAAGTCTGTCAGACTGCCAGCAGAACGCCCGTATACCGACTTCTTACATTGGCTGGGAAAACGCGATAATTTGGCAGCAGAAGATTACTGGCGACATGCCCTGCGTGGTGTCGAACAAGCGACCAGCTTGCCGGTGTTGAGGCGTAATACTTGCGCAACGAGGAAAGTTGTCGCCCTGGATAGCCTGTTGTCTGCTGATGACTTCGCTGCATTGACAGCGTTGTCGCAAAAAACAGGCGTCACCAGCGTCAGCGCCATCATGGCCTGCTGGGGTTTGCTCTTGTCCAGATATGTTGGCAGCAAGGACGTGCTGTTTGGTGTCACCACCTCTGGTCGTCCTGCTGAACTTGATGGGGTAGAGCAGATGGTCGGTCTGTTCATCAATACTATCCCGCTGCGTGTGAAACATAATGCTGACCATAGTATTGCCAACCTGCTGGCCGATGTGCACAGACACCTGGCGGCCTCGCGTCAACATGAGCATAGCAGCCTCAGCCGCGTGGCTGAATGGAGTGAACTGCAGTTACAGTCGGGCCAGGCGCTGTTCGACAGCATCGTCGTCTACGAAAATTATCCGCTTACCGTGCAGGGTAATCAACTGGGTAATGCTAGCATCATTGATTACCACCTGCAGGAAGAATCCAACTATCCGCTGACATTGATTGTTGAACCCATGGTCGATGGCCTGCACTTGCGCCTGCTGGCAGACAGTACGCGCATAGAACCTGCGACAGCGCAAGCCATGCTGGATCAATATCGTTTTTTGTTGCAACAACTGGCACGTGCCAGTGGCGAACAGCCAGTCAAGAATATGCATCTATTGACCGCGGAGCAGCGTGAGCTACAATTGCAGCAATGGAATGACACTGCCCGTGCTTATGACACCACGGCCACGCTGGCCAGTATCTTCATCGCACAAGCAGCGCGCACGCCGGGTGCGATAGCCCTCATCGATGCGCGAGGCAGCATGAGCTATGCCAGCTTGCGAGACAGGGTCAGCCAGGTGGTGCATGCTCTCAATGAGTTGGGGTTGAGCGCAAATTCCCCAGTCGCCGTCAGGCTCACGCGTGACCGCGAAATGCTGATTGCCCTGCTGGCCGTAGTCGCCAGCGGCCATCACTATGTACCCATAGAACCGCAACTGCCTGCCGCCCGCGTCATGGCGATTTTTGATAGCCTGCCAGTGCGCTGCATACTGACTGTCAGCAGTTTGATGGATGGCACGCAAGCCCTGGCAACTGAGCGGCAAGTGCGGGTGGTGTGCGTCGATCAGACAGCATCCCTGCCAGTCAGGCCTTTGCACGATCGGGCACGTCCGCAAGATCCTGCTTATGTGATATTCACTTCGGGTTCCACCGGCAAGCCCAAGGGTGTGCTGGTCTTGCATCAAAAAGCCATCAACCTGATAGAGTGGGTGAACCATACCTTTGACATCGGTGCACAAGACAAGCTGTTGTTCATCACATCACCAGCTTTTGATTTGTCGGTGTATGACATCTTTGGCATTTTGGCCGCTGGCGGTGTCATCAGGATAGCCAATGAAGCCGAGATCGCTGATCCTGAGTCTTTATTAAAAATAGTTGAAACCGAAAACATCACTTTCTGGGATTCCGCCCCTGCTGCCTTGTGGCAGCTTGAATCATTGTTGCCACAGCGATCTGCCACAGCCAGGCTGCGCCTTATCTTTCTCAGCGGTGACTGGATACCACTGGCTTTGCCAGGCCGCATGAAAGCGGCTTTCCCGGGTGTCTGCGTAGTTGCCCTGGGCGGCGCGACCGAAGCGACCATTTGGTCCAATTACCACGTCGTTGGTGACCTGCAGCCAGACTGGGTCAGCGTCCCCTATGGCAGGCCGATACAGAATGCCCGCTACTACATCCTTGACGCAGACTTGCAGCCATTGCCCGTAGGCTTGCCTGGCGATCTCTATATAGGTGGTGATTGCCTGGCCGAAGGCTATGTGGGCCAGCCAGAGTTGACGGCAGAACGCTTCCTGCATGATCCCCATGTCAGGCCAGGCGTACACGATGCGCAAAATGCACGCATGTACAAGACCGGCGACCGCGCCAGGTTCTATCCTGATGGCGTCATGGAATTTCTTGGCCGTCTCGATAACCAGGTCAAGATACGCGGCTTTCGTATAGAGTTGGGTGAGATAGAAATCACCATGGGCAGGCATGCAGCGATACGCGATGCGATATGCATAGTCCATGACCACAATGATGGCGGCCCGGCCTCGGGTAATTCCGACAAGGAATTGATCGCCTATTATGTGCTGCATCCTGGTCATAATCTGGGGGCTGAGGAATTGCGCCTGCACTTGCAAGCGCAACTGCCCTCCAGCATGCTGCCATCGCATTTCTTGCAGCTTGACAGCGTGCCAGTGTCGGTGAATGGCAAGGTAGACAGGAAGAATCTGCCGCTGCCCGAACGCAAGGGCAATGCACATGCTGTGCAGCAGTCTGGCAATGACGCTGTACAGGACATCATTGCTGCCGCCTGGTCAGAAGTATTGACTGTGCCGGGTGTGCATGCTACTGACGATTTCTTTGCGTTGGGCGGGCATTCATTGCGGGCAACAGCAGTCATGGCAAGATTGCGTGCGGCATTTGCCGTGGACTTGCCTTTGCGCCTGATATTTGAATACCCAACTTTGCAGGCATTGGCAGCAGCGGTGCGTGAAATGTTGGGTGGTCATGCACCGCATTCTGCAGCTATACCTGTATTGAATCGTGCTAAAGATTTGCCTTTATCTCGTGCGCAATCACGCCTATGGTTCCTGCACCAGATGGAGCCAGCCAGCGCCAACTACAATGTCACACTGGCTGCAAGACTGGATGGTGATATCGATCTGGCCGCTTTTCAGAGGGCTGTGCAACAAGTGGTGGCACGCCATGAAATCCTCAATCTGCGCATACAAAAACAAGGGCAGGGCGCTGTCATGCAGGCAGTGGCTGACGAGGCTAGTCTGGCAATTCATGTTGAGGATACCAGTCTACAAAATCTTGATGAAGCACAGATTGCAGGCAGACTCAAACAATTGGCCAGCCTGCCCTTCGATCTGGAAAATGAAAGACCTGTACGCCTGAGTCTCTTACTGAATGGCGACCAGCAAGCCTATGTGCTGATACTGATACACCATATCGCTACCGATGGCTGGGCGATCGCCCTGTTTGCGCAAGAACTGTTGCAGGCTTATGCCGCTGAGGTGGGCAACACTGAGGCATTTGCGGAACCCGCATTGCAATATGCCGACTTCAGCCACTGGTGGGAGCAACAGGTAGAAGAGCAATACCTGGACAAGGAAATGCAATACTGGAAGCAGCAACTGGCTTCCTTGCCACGCTTGAACTTGCCCACTGATTTCCCGCGCCCGGCAAACAGCAGCCATGCCGGTGCTCGTATCAGTTTTCAACTCGATACAAAACTGTCTGATGATTTGCGCCGGGTTGCGCGCCAGCATTCAGCTACCCTGTTCATGCTCTTGCTGACGGTTTTTCATGTCGTCTTGCGACAAAGGTCGGGTCAGGATGATATTGTGGTTGGCAGCGATATTGCAGGCAGGGATCATCCGCTGGCAGAAAAAATCCAGGGCTTCTTTGTCAATCAACTGGTCTTGCGCAGCAATTTTTCTGATTGCCACAGCTTTGCCGACATTTTGGGCAAGGTCAGGCAAACCAGCTTGCAAGCCTACTTCAACCAGCACCTGCCGTTTGATTTGCTGGTGCAGGAGCTGAACCCGCCGCGTGATGCTGGTGGCATGCCGCTGTTCCAGCACAAGTTTGTCTTGCAAAATGCACCGCTGGCTCAACTGGATAACAAGCACTTCCAGATACAGGCTGTTGACTTGCATACTGATACCGCCAAATACGATTTGCTGCTGACTGTCATTGATGAGCCACAATTACGTGCCACACTGGAATTTAGTACCGAATTATTTACTGCAGCAACTGCCGCAAGCATACAGCGTGAATTTCTCGCCGTACTGGGCCAGGTCGCAGCCGATGCCAGTATCAGCTATAGCAGCCTGGCGAGGATGCTCACACTAGATGGGACAGAGCGCCAGGAAGCTGCAAAACGTGATTTGCGCAAGAGCGGTCTGCAAAGGCTGAAAGACTTGCGCAAGCCTGGAGTAACACCATCATGAAAGGCGCCATGACAGAAGCCCCGGCCATTACCGCCCGCAGCGTCGAACAGGTCTTGTGGGATGTGACGACAGAATCACCTGAACTGCATATGGCCTTGTCAGCTATTTTGCCCGATCTTGATACGCGGCTGGCAGCACTGCGTCTGAACCTGCCTTGCGCACACGGTATCAATCCTTTCCAGTCGGGTGAATACCAGCGACCTTATCGCCACTTGCGAGCCTTTTACCAGGATGCTGGCGCAGGTGTGCTGGCGCACAAGGGTACGGAAGTGTATGCGCATGACCGAGACCAGCACTTGGCGGTCTTGTCGCAATTCCGCATTGATTATCCGGTTCGCGGTAAATCCCTGTTTTCTGCGGCTGAGCATTTTGCCCTGGTCGAACAAAAAATCCCGCTGGCCATCAGTGCTTTTGAAGCAGTTGAAGATGCCAAAGCTGCCTGTATGTTGCAGCAGGCGCATCTAAAACGTTTTGGAAATCTTGCATGCATACCTACACCATTATTGGTGCTAGCCTGGCCCTTGTCGACACGCGATAGTCATCTCGCCGCTTTGCGCAGTTTGCTATCAGAACGCGCGATGCGTATAGTCGAAACCTCATCAGCAGATGGCCTGGCTGCCATCATTTATCACTACCCAAGCCTGCCATTACGGGTTGCTCATCTACCTGTCGAGTTAAAAAAACTCGGCAATGCACCGTGGCTGCAAAGGCTGGCCAGCCTGACAGCTGGTTATGGCCTGACGCCAGAACAAGTGGTAAACCGCTGGATAGACCTGGTCGCCCGCATGCTGGCGCTGGGTTTCTTGCCTGGCCGTACAGAACACATAGGCATAGGCCATTGCCTGGAAATGCAAAATGCCGTCATCGATGGCGGCTTTGTCGACCTGGGTTCCATCATTCCCATGGCAGAAGTCAAGACTGATGCCGCCTTCATGGAAATGCTGATGGCTGCCTTTGCCGACCTCAGTAAAACAGTACGCCACTTCATGCTGGGACCGGTGGCCGATGTAGAAGCGGAATACCGCAATCCTTCCCTGCTGATGCTGGCCTGCCTGCAAAGAGTCGTGCCTGCACTCTTGCAAAGACTGCGTACTTATCCTGAGCTTGAACCGCGTCTGCAAGACTATCTGGATCGCGACGAAGCTAGTTGTTTCACTGCACTGGCTGAAGAATTCAAGCACCTGAGCCCGGCCATGCTCAATCCGGCGGAGCACGCATGATGACAGCGCGACTGCTTACCGCCATGGTACCCGGCCTGGATGCCTTGTATAAACCTGTCGATCTGGTACAAAGGCCGACCCCCATCAGCCATGAAACCAGCCTGGCAGCACGCTGGAATTTGCAAGAGCTATGGGTAAAGCGCGATGATCTCAGCTCACCGATATATGGCGGCAGCAAGGTCAGGAACCTCGAATATTTTTTTGGCGATGCCATAAGCAAAGGCGCGACCAGTGTTGCCACCATGGGGCCGCTGGGCAGCCACCAGGTATTGGCTACTGCTACTTTCGCCCGTATCCACGGCTTGCATGCGCGCGCCTTGCTGACACCGCAACCGAATGTGCATGAGGCCGGGCTTAACAAGCGCCTGTTGCCAGCACTGGGGATGGAATTTCTGCGCTGTGAGCGTTTTCTTGACGTACCCATGGCTTTCCTGCGGATACGTTACTCCCGCCATCAGGGGCAGCGTCCTTACTGGATACCGCCAGGTTCACATCATCCCGTAGGTGTGCTGGGCGTCATCGAAGGCGCTCTGGAAATTGCCGATGCCATCAAAAGTGGTGAACTACCCATGATAGATGACATCGTCGTCCCTACCGGTACTTGTGCCACCGCATCCGGTGTCTGGCTGGGCTTGGCGATGGCGGGTTTGCCTATACGTGTGGTGGCCGTGCGCATGGTGCCGATGATGATTACCGGGCCAGCCAAGATGAAAAAACTGGCGATGAAAACTTTGGCTTTGCTGCGGCAGGCTGGTTATACAAAAGAACCACAGTTTGGCGAAATACTCTGGGTCGATGAATTTGCCGCGCCAGGTTACGGGCAAAGCAATCCTGATGCCGACGAAGCAGCCAGAGAAGTGGCAGAGACCAGCAACTTTCGCACCGAGACTACCTATATCTCCAAGACCCTGGCCATGTTCCGCAAACAGACCCTGCAGGGGCGGCGCGTGCTGTTCTGGAATACTTATAGTGCAGTTGATCCTGATCCTTCCACCATTTGCGCAAAGGCGGCAGCATGAGTAGCTTGAGCTTATCCCTGCTAGACCTGGGCATCATCGCCCCCGGCCAGAATGGCGCAGAAGTTTTGGCGCAAACCTTCAGGATGGCAAAACTGGCTGACCAGCTAGGGTATGAACGTCTGTGGCTGGCCGAGCACCATGAAGCCCATTTTTCCTGGGCGGCACCGGAAATGATGCTGGCTGCACTGGCGCAAGCCACGCAACGCATAGGCCTGGGTTCAGCAGCAGTATTGTTACCTCTATATAGCCCGCTGGCTGTCGCTGAAAATTATCGTGGATTATCTGCATTGTCAGGCGGGCGGGTCGTGCTGGGAGTTTGCGGCGGCGTGCCTGCCGATCCCGTTGCCCTGGCTGCACTGACAGGTACGGTCGAACCACCCGGCATCATCACCAAACAGTTTGCCGACAAACTGGCAGCCTTGCTGCGTTACCTCGATGGTGATTTTCCTGAAGGACATCGCTTTGCCCATGCTGCGACACCTTGTTTTGCAGAGAGACCACCGCTGTGGATCATGGGTTCAGGCTTTGGCACGGCAGAACTGGCAGCGAAGTCGGCCGCCAGTTACGCCTATTCGCTATTCCACCGGGCCAGTACGCAAGATGCCGCCATCACCAGTGCCTACAAACGCCATTATGGCGAATATCAGGGTGGTGCCGACAAAGCAAAAATCGCCATCGCCCTCAGTTGCGTCTGTGCCGAAACCGATGACATTGCGCAAGCTCAAAAACAGCAAGTCGAAAGCTGGATAGGGGCTACCATGCGCGTCAATATCAGTGGCACACCAGCATCTTGCCGCGACCAGATACTGGCGATACAGGAGCGCTATGATGCCGAGAACATCATCATCTATCACATGTGGCATCTGGAAGAGCGCAAACGCGCTGCCATCGTGGCACTGGCTGAATTATTTCAATTGCAAACGGAATGGTAGACATGGCAGATATGAGGGCTAGCCCGCTGACATTGATGGATCAATATCGCAACTATATGGAGATGGATGCGCATGCCCCGGCCATGTCCTGGGTGCCAGAACGTTCGCAAGATCTGGCAGAGCATCTGAGTCGTCAGCAACTATATGCGGCCAGTGAAGATATTGCCCGTGGCTTGTTGCAACTGAGCTGGCCCGATGATCATCCGCGCATGATCATCCTGGCGTTTTCACCGGGGCTGGATTTCATAATGGCCTTCCTGGCTTGCCAAATTGCAGGCATCATCGCCATCCCCATCGCCATGCCCAGACGCGGGCGCGAGGCACATATACTTGAAGCCATTGTCAGCAATTGCGGTGCGACGATGACACTGACCAGCGAGAGTGAGGCGCTGCGCCTGCAGGATGTGTTTTCTTCCAGCCCGGCTCTGGAGGGCCTGCATATACTCAGCACCTTACAGTTGAAAGTATTGGGTGAAGGGCGTGACATGGCGGGGCGCAAGGCGCTGGATTATGCCTTCATCCAATACACCTCCGGTTCCAGCAGTCTGCCCAAAGGCGTGCTGGTCAGCCACAGCAACCTGGCAGCCAACCTCGCGCTGATACAAAAAGACTTTAAGGTGGACCCCGAATTCGTCATGGTTAACTGGCTGCCGCATTATCATGACATGGGTTTGATAGGTGGTTTGCTGACGCCCATCTATGGTGGTATACCTGGCGTCAGCATGGCACCATCAGCCTTCATCAAGCGCCCGGTGCGCTGGCTGCAACTAATTTCTACACAAGATGAAGGCCGTAAGGTCATGTCTGGTGGCCCCAATTTTGCCTATCAACTGTGTGCCGACCGGGTAGCTGATGCGGATATAGCAGGTCTGCGCCTGCAAGCCTGGAAAACTGCCTACAACGGCGCTGAACCGATACGCTCCATTACCTTGCAAAAATTTGAACAACGCTTTTCGCCAGCAGGCTATAGCAATACCAATATGCTGACTTGTTACGGCCTGGCAGAGACCACACTTTTTGCCACAGGTAACCATGATCCTGTCATACGCACGGTATCGATACTTGGCCTGGAACAAGGCAATATCAGTGCTGCACTCAGCGAAGAAGACAGTCGTCAACTGGTCGCCAGCGGCTATGCAGATCAAGAGCGCGTAGCTATTGCCGACCCGGTCAGCAAACGTAGATTGGAGGACGGCAAGATAGGTGAAATCTGGATTACTGGCCCCAGTGTACCCGAGACGTATTTCAATAATCCTGAGCAAAGCCAGCTGACTTTTCATGCGCGGCTAGCAGATCAGGCACTCGCACGTTATCTGGTGACGGGTGATATTGGCGCCATTGTTGACGGGCAACTCTATGTGACAGGGCGCAGCAAAGAGTTGATGATACTTAATGGCCGCAATATATATCCACATGATGTGGAAGCATTGATACAGAAAGCGGTAATCGGGATTGAGGATGTTGCTGTTTTTTCCTATGATGATGCGAGCGCGAAGAATGAAAGCATTATCGTCATCTGCGAGCTGGCACGCACTGCGCGAAGCTGGTTTGTCGACAGCCCTGAACAGACACTGAGTACGGAACTCGAAAAACTCGCCAACCAGATCAGGCTGGCAGTGGCCCCGGCAGAAATTGCGATTACCCATCTGCGCTTTGTCGGGCCTATGGGTATCAGCAAGACCACCAGTGGCAAGACCAGTTATGGGCAGAATCGCAGGGCCTTTGCTGACTTGCCACAAAGTATCAGATCGCACAATGCATCAGCAGAATTTCGCAATAAAGACTAATTCCAATTGACGCCAGGGCAGACAATGACAAACGTGACGGCAAGCAGGCAGTGGAACGCTGAACAGCTGGAAGACTGGTTGATAGAGCGTGTCGCAAACATCCAGGAGCTACCGCCTGATGATGTCGATCCTGACATGCCCTTTAGCAGCCTGGGTCTGGATTCTGTCGATGTCATGGATCTCATCGTTGAACTCGATGAATTGCTGGGCATCGAAATTGAATCAACCATCATTTGGGATTATCCGACGATACGCCTGTTATCTGGCTATCTTGCCGATCTGCTTTCCGGGACACACGCACTGAAATGAGGTCATCATGTCAGTTTCTTGCTATACCGTTTGCCGTTCTACCAAACAGCATTGCCTGAACAAATTGCTGTTGTTCGTATTGCTGCCTTTCATGATGACAGCCTGTGGCGACAAGCCCAAGGCTGTGCCGCCAGATATCACACCCAGGGTGAAGACGGTGACAGCACAGGCAGGTGGCGAGCAGCGTTATCGTTCTCTTGTCGGTGAACTGCAACCGGCCGAGGTATGGAACCTGGCTTTCCCGGTGCAGGGCAGGGTCATGCAACTTGCGGTCAATGAAGGTGACAAGGTAAAAAAGGGGCAGGTCCTGGCCAGGCTGGACCCTCTTGCTTATGAACTCAAGTTGAAAAATGCGCGGTCCGGTTTGCAAAGCGCCATGACCGAGCGCAAGGAAAAACTCGATGCCCTGGCCGCCCAGTCCAAACTCAGGGAGCAGGGCTACATGACTGGCAATATGCTGGAGAAGCAACGGGTGGAATTGGCTGCTTCTGAAACGCGGCTCAGAAATAGCGAATCTGCCTTGGCATTGGCGAAACGCGACCTTGATTACACCGTCCTGCTGGCCCCGGCTGAGGGCAGGATTTCTGCACGTTTGATAGAAGCCTTTGCTGACGTGAATGCAGGGCAAGCCATCATGCGTCTGGATGGCGCTGCAGGTTTGCGGGTAGCGATACGCGTGCCTGACAAATTAATGTCAGGCTTTAACCTGGGCACAGTCGTCAAGGTGCAAATAGGTGAGCGAAAGCTGGAAGGTAAGGTCAGCCGCATAGACGCCAGGGCCACTGCTGGCGATGCTTTTCCCAGTTACGTCAGCCTGACGGGTGACACCGCAGGTTTGCGTCCCGGCGTGACGGCCAATGTGCAGTTTACGCTTGGCAGTGACGCTAGTCAGGAAGCGCAAACCAGGAAAAACATAGTCCTGCCCTTGCAAGCCATCGTTCCCGGTAATGCGCCAGGCCGTGGTTTCGCTTTTGTGCTGGATGGGCAAAGTGGCAAAGTCAGAAGGGTAGAAGTCCGGATCAAGTCAGTCAATGAACATGATGTAGAGGTCGATGAAGGACTGAAGGCTGGTGATGAAGTGGTCGTGGCAGGTGTAGCCTTTTTGTCAGACGGCCAGGTGGTGAAAGCGCTACAGAAAGACGGCAAGGGTGGCAGCAGGATTTGAATGATGTATTTTCACAGGCCAAGAAATGATCAAGCTCACTGCATATGCATTCAAAAATCCGCGCTTGCTGATCGCCTGCATCGTCCTCATTACCGGTCTCGGCATCAGTCTGTTCCTGAACTATCCAGCGCAAGAAGACCCGCCCATCAAGGTCAGGGAGGCCATCGTCAGCGCTTACTATCCTGGCATGTCGCCAGAACGGGTGGAGCAATTGCTGACGCGACCGCTGGAAGAAAAAATACGCGAAATCCCAGAAGTGCAAAGGATCACTTCGACGGCTTTCACTGGTGGCACCATCATCAGCGTCAAACTCTATGACAAGTATTTCCAGCTTGAGCCTTTGTGGCAAAAGCTGCGCAACAAGATGGCTGATGCCCGTTCATCCCTGCCAGATGGTGTCAGTGGTCCCAGCGTCAATGATGACTTTGGTAATGTTGCCATAGCCACGCTGGCAATTACGGCAGATGGCTACAGCATGGCAGAGATGCGCCAGGTCGCTCTGAAGTTGCGTGACAACCTGACTGGCTTGCCCGGTGTGCGCAGGGTAGAGGTGCATGGCCTGCCCGCTGAACGGATTTATCTGGAAGGTTCGCCCGCGCAATTGTCGCGTTTGGGTCTGTCGCTGGGTGACGTGCTGGCCAGCTTGCAAAAGCAGAATGTGGTGTTGCCTGGTGGCCAGGTCATCGCTGACAAAGCCATTGTTACCCTTGAACCCACTGGCAATTTTAGTGACATGGCGGATATAGAAAAAACCCCCATCCTGATCCCCAAGACTGGCCAGGCGATCGCCTTGTCTGATGTACTGACTTTGCGCCGTGCCTATGTCGAGCCACGCAGCACAGGTGCCTTGTTTAATAACAAACCTGCTATTGTCCTGGCGATATCCATGGCCGAAGGTGGCAATGTAGTTGCCTTTGGCCAAAGTCTCAAGGCGCGCATAGCCGAAGTCAAGCCTGGCCTGCCACTGGGATTCATGCTCGATTTTGCGACTTTCCAGCCTGAAGTGGTCAGCCACCTGATTGCCGATGTAGAGCGTACCCTGTATGAAACCCTGGTCATCGTGCTGATCGTGGTCATGGTTTTCCTGGGTATGCGTACTGGTCTTATTGTAGGCACGATCGTGCCGCTGACCATGCTGATGTCACTCATCATCATGAGCCTGATGGGCATAGAATTGCAACGTGTCTCCATCGCCTCGATGATCATTGCCCTGGGTTTGCTGGTGGATAATGGCATTGTCATTGCGGAAGACATCATGCGCCGCCTGGTGGCAGGTGAAGATCGCAAGCAAGCCTGCATAAATGCTGGCACCAGTTTATCCACACCCTTGCTGACTTCTGCACTGACCATCGTGCTGGCTTTCATGCCCCTGTTACTGGCCGATGACCAGACCGGGGAATATGTGCGCTCGCTGGCCCAGGTGACCAGTATCGCCGTACTCAGTTCCTGGGTGCTGGCGCTGACTTTCACACCTCTGGTCTGCTACCATTTCATGAAGGTTTCTGCCAGCCACCAGCAAGAATCGGAAGAGCATTATGACAGTCGCTTTTATCGCGGTTATCGTCGCTTGCTGGAAGGCATACTCCGGCAACCCCTGATTTTTTTGGCTGCGGTCACGTTCGCCTTTGTACTCGCCATCTCAGGATTTGGGTTGGTGCCACAGCAATTCTTCCCGAATTCTGAACGTAACCAGTACATGATATTGGTCAATCTTCCGGCTGGTTCACCCTATGCAGAAACCGAGCAGGCTATCAAGAAAATCGACGCCTGGTTGCTGGACCGGAAAGCCAATCCTGAAGTCAGCAGCGTGGTTTCTTATGTTGGCTATGGCGGCCCGCGCTTCGTGCTGGCAATGGCTCCAGTGGCGGGCGCACCGCATCGCGGCTATATCGTCGTTAATGTCCCGCTTGGCACCAGTGTGGATGCGCCGCTGGAACGTACCCGCAACTACCTGTATGCCAACTTCCCTGAATTGCGCGCCGAAGTGAAGAAGTTTTGGCTGGGCGGTTCTGAAACTGGTTTGGTCGAGTTTCGTATCACGGGCAGTGATGCCACTACGCTCAAGACCCTGGCAGAACAATTGAAACAGCAATTGCGTAGCCTGCCCGATACGATCGATGTCAAGGATGACTGGGAAAACCGTACCTGGAAATTGCTGGTCAAGGTAGACCAGGCCATGGCCAGACGGGCAGGTATTACTTCTTCTGATGTGGCGCTTTCACTCAACGGTGCATTGACAGGTATACAGGTCAGTGTCTTTCGGGATAGTGACCAGACCATCCCGATAGTCGTCACAGGCAAGGACAAGGAGATGATGTCCTACGACAAACTGAAAACCCTGAATGTGTTTTCCGAGAATGGCCAGACCTCGGTGCCACTGATACAAATCGCAGAACTCATCGGCGTGCCTGAAGACGGGGCCATACGCAGGCGCAATGGCATCAGGACAGTGACCGTGTCCGGCAAGAGCCTGAGTCTGTCGGCCAATGCCCTGGTCAAGCGCATGCGTCCGCAGATAGAAAAGATCAAACTGGATGAGGGCTACCGCATAGGTGTAGGCGGGGAGCTGGAAACCTCGGGCAATGCACAGGGCGCACTGGTAAAATTTTTACCTGTCGCACTGGCTTCCATATTACTCTTGATGCTCTGGCAGTTTTCTTCATACAGAAAAGTATTGATCATCGCCATTACCATACCGCTGTGCCTGGTCGGCGCCGTCGCAGGTTTATTGCTGACCAGGGCAAATTTTGGTTTCATGGCCATCATGGGTATCCTGGCGCTGGCTGGCATCATCATCAACAATGCGGTATTGCTTTTGGAACGCATCGCCGAAGAACTGCATGAGGGCAAGCCACATTATGAAGCTGTGGTCATGGCTGCACTCAAACGCCTGCGTCCGATAGTCATGACCAAGCTCACCTGCATACTGGGCCTGGTGCCACTGATGCTTTTTGGTGGGGAGTTATGGTTTGGCATGGCAGTCGTGATAGTAGGTGGACTGGCGCTGGGAACGGTATTGACACTGGGCGTCATCCCCGTGATGTATACGATTTTGTTTAGAGTTAAAAAGCAGGTGTAGATTAGAACTCATTTCATAAATAGGATGAGTGCGAACAAGGCGAGTTGGGATGCAGTGCAAGGCGTGCCCCTCGCTAAGGCTGTTGCCTTAGCGAGGGATGGGTGACACACTACGCGCTGCAATGCGCCAAAATCGTCAGTTCCCGAAGGGTTTGCCTCATAACGCGCGCTGGACTGCAGGCGCTGACAATTCGACTCGTTGTCAATAGGGAAGCTATTGACTGCCTCGTCCGCCTTGCCAGCCCACGTTATGAGGCAAACGCATCTCACCCTATTTATGAAATGAGTTCTAGCTATTCCACTTCAACAGATGCAGTGACATTGAACCGGCAAACTGGAGCAAGCATGAACGATCAAACGGCAACACCCAAGAATGAATCAGGCAAGGCAGCGGAGGAACATAAAGTCAGCTTCTGGGCTTTCATTGGCCAGGCTCTGCACCTGGCTTTCACCTACCGCCTATTGGCCAGCCTGGTGGCATTGGCCTTATTGGTGCAGATAGCCTTTAATCTGCTGATGCCTTTGAGTTACCGCTATATCTTCGACAATGCCATCCTCAACAAGGACATGGGTTTGCTGGCGATGTTGCTGGGGATACTGGCGGTCGGCTTTCTACTCAATGCCGGTGCAGGCCTGATGCAGGATTATGGGACTGCCACCATAGGTTCCAGGGTATCCAAGAGCCTGCAGGAAAAAATGTTCAGCAATTTGCAAAAACAATCGACAGACTTTTTTTCCAAAACACCACAAGCTGACATCATTGCCTGCTTTGGTCCCGACGTGATGGCGATAGAAACGGCACTGGTGCGTGGTTTGCCCAGCTTTTGCATGCGCCTGGTCACCATAGTCACCAGCCTGACCTTGCTGTTTGTCATCGAGTGGCGGCTGGCCATGGTGGCATTGCTCCTCATGCCGATGATCGCTTTTGCTCCCAAACCATTCGGGCCACGTGCGCGAAAATTTGGCCGCTCCAGGGATGATTTGCAATCCGGCAATGCGGGCATGGTACAAGAGAACCTGCTGAACCACCTGACCATACGCACCTTCAACCTTAGCAAATATCGCGAACAGCAATTTGGCGACAGACTGACGCGCTTGCAGGAAGATGATTTCAAGGCCAATTTTTTCACCTCCATGATAGGCCGCTCTACCAATGTGGCTGCTGGTTTCTTGCAAATAGGCGTATTGGGAGTTGGTGCAGTACTGGCTGTGATGGGCTTTTTGACCACAGGTTTGCTGATTGCCTTTATCGGTCTCTTGCTCAACATCGGCGGCGCTACCGACAACCTGACTCAGGCAATCCCGCTGCTGGTGCAGGGTATGAACAGCTACTCCCGCATACAAAAATTGCTGGGCGCACAGGCTGCCTTGCCAGATAGTCCAACGGCAAAGGTGCTGCCAGCCATACAAGAGAACCTGAAGCTGCAAGGTGTGGAATTTGCCTATCAGCCAGATCACCCTATCTTGCGCGGCGTCGATATAGAAATCCCGGCAGGCAAGACGGTTGCCATTGTGGGTGGTTCGGGCTCAGGCAAATCCACGGTCTTGTCATTGCTGATGCGTTTGTATGATCCAAACAAGGGCAAGATCTTGCTTGACAATGTGGATTTGCGTGATGCCACGGAAGCCTCGTTGCGCGCACAGACCAGCGTGGTCCTGCAGAATACCGCCTTGTTCGATACCAGCATCGCAGAAAACATACGTATGGGTAGGCTGGATGCAACAGATGATGAAATCGTTGCTGCCGCAAAAGATGCGGGCATCCATGATTTGATCGAGACTTTTCCAGATGGCTATCAAAGTGTGGTCGGTAGTCAGGGTGGCAGCCTGTCCGGCGGGCAACGCCAGCGTATCGCCATCGCCCGCGCCCTGTTGCGAAACCCACGCATACTCTTTCTTGATGAAGCCACTTCGGCACTTGACGCCCATACTGAAGCCGAGATCGGTGCGACTCTGGATGCGATTTCGGCTGACTGGACCGTGGTATCTGTCACCCATCGTTTTACCCACATCACCAATTACGATCTCATCATCGTCATGGAAAAAGGTCTGGTGGTGGAATCAGGTACGCATGAAGAATTGCTGGCCAAGGATGGCCGCTATGCCATGCTATGGCGCAAGCAAAGTGGTTTCACGATTACCGACGATGGCAAGGCCTCCATTTCAGTTGAGCGCCTGAGAGGCATACCTTTCCTGTCAGAATGCTCGGATGAAGTCTTGCTGAAGCTGTCGAAGTCGCTGGTGTCGGAATCTTTTGCCGCAGGCAAGCCTGTGTTTGAAGAGGGCGAGCCTGGCAGCAAGTTCTACATCGTCGCCCGTGGCAAGCTGGAAAATTATGTGAAGCTCGAAGGTGACAAGGAAACACCACTTGGCATGCTCGATGATGGAGATTATTTTGGTGAGATGGCTTTGATACGCCCCGTGCCTCGTACCTGGTCAGTGCGTGCCGTCGTTGACAGTACATGTATCAGCCTTGATCGCCAGCAATTCATGGAACTGATGGACGCTGATCCTAAACTCAAGGAAGCAGTGACAAGCACTGCCTATGAAAGAGCTGCGGAGTGGACGCAGGCTATCATGGAAGCTGCAGATGCATAGTTAACCCGGAGCTCAGTAGTCAAAGCCCTTGCAAAAAAATGCAAGGGCTTTTTTATGACGGTGTGATGAAATCAGAAACGCGTCAGCGCGGCATCCTTGTTCGCCTGTATATCCAGGATGGTATTAAAGCCGCTCACCAGGAAAACCTCATTGATTGAATCACTCAGGCTGCACAATACCAGCTTGCCAGTGGCTGCTTTGGTCTTCTTGGCAGTCAGCAAGATGACACGCAGTCCAGCGCTGCTGATATAAGTGAGATCGGAAAAATCAATCAGTATGTGGACTTCACCGGCGTCGATGGCACTGAGAATTTCTTTCTCAAATGCAGCAGAATTATTGCTATCGAGGCGACCAGCAGGAGTAAAGGTCTTTATGTTTGGCATATCATTCCTGACAGGAAAGTTTGTGGGCTAATTGCTCCATATTTTAGACGCAATTTTGATGCGCGCCATCCTTTTTACAACGCAAAAATAATAATATTTTTTTTAACTTTGTTAAATGCTAGACATCATTTCTGTGCGAGTGTACTATAGCCTCGCTGCCTAAAATTTCAGCTCGAAATTTAGACTTGAATAGGTAGCAAAGAGTTTCGTTTCATTCCGATATTAACTTCGTTGAACCACGTAAACTAGGGGTAAAAAAATGGCACATCTTTATGACCAACTGGCAACTGCAATCGCAAAATCCGCACAAGATCCTGCATACCGTACTAAACTGCTGTCAGATGCAAATGGCACACTGAAGGCTGATGGTGTTGACATCGGCGGTGCAAAAATCACTATGGAATGGACAGAGATCACCAATGTTCTGAGTATCCTCGTTGAAAACGGTGGTGCAAACTGGAATGGTTCTATCGTTCTCAGCATCAAGAAGTAACTCCCCGCTAGAAGAGTAGAGCACATGGCTCATCCGGGCTATGTGCCTGATGCGAAGATCAGTGACGCATTCATTTTCCTGAGCAATATTCCCTCAATAAAGACAGTGCATCCTTAAAGACGGGCATGCAGCGTGTCGGCGTGTACCTGCTGTCATCAAGTTCGGGTACGTCAGTTTTCCTGCTCGCTAGCGCAAGCACATGTCGCTGGTCGTATAGCCTGAGAAAAAAATCCCAGGCATGAGCAGGGCTATTATCCAAGCCTTGCAACAAGCTGACGGAAGATACATCATCTACTGTGAACATCAGGCGTCGCGCGTCCGCAGATAAGCCTTCTCCAGTGGCTTTCAGGTAGGCTTCTTTCAATACCCAGAATTCATAAAATTTCTGTATCCGGCTTTTCTCGTCCTGGCGATTGACTTCAGTGATTTCCTTTGCGCTGCAAACGACGCCCATCAAGTCATCCAAATTGACATCATTGTGTAATAATTCTACGTCAACACCGATGTCGGCAGCGTAGGTGAGCGCTACAACGACCAGTTCGCCAGCATGCGAGATACTGATGGCGGGTACAGTGATTTCATCCTTTGCAAATGCAATGGCAGGTTTGCCAGATGTCGCCAGGGTGATGCTGATATCTGCAAGCGGCAAGCCAGTCAATTTTGCGACGGCAAGTTTGCTGAGCGCACGTCCACCCAGGTATCTGTCCCTGTCATCCTGTTGCATATAGCGTGCGCAGCGGGTATGTTCTGCACTGCTCAGCAGTGTCAGTAGTTTTTGTCGGTATGCACGCAGATCTGGCAGTCTGGCTATCCAGATTTCAGGGTGTGCAATCAAAGCGAGATTTTTATTCTTGTCGGTCATGCCTGGGTTATAGTCGTTTTTAAAATTAATGTGTGTCAGGGGAAAACCATATTGAAGATTATTGCCTATCCATTTGCTGGTGGCAGCACTTATAGCTATGCCAGGCTGGCGCGTGAGCATGCCCATGAGTGGATCACCTTTGATCCACCTGGCCATGGCAGCAATATGCGCTATCCCTTGCTGCATAGCATACCCGAGATGGTGACTGCCTTGCTGGAACCAACTTTGCGCGCCACCGCAGGTAGCCCCTATATCTTGTTTGGCCACAGCATGGGAGCCTATATTGCCCTGGCCATGCTGGACAGGCTGGTGGAACTTGGTGCCAGCCCGCCTCAAAGACTGGTGTTGTCAGGCGCTGCCGCACCTCATCGCCGCGCATTACAACGTCACGCAGAATTGCCGCACAAGGAATTTCTGGAATGGGTGGCAAACATGGGTGGCATTTCAGCAGAAGTGCTGGCAGAACCACAATTGATGGAGTTGTTTGAACCTATCCTGCGTGCCGACATAGGTGCCGCGGAGGCTTATTTTGATGGCAACCAGCGCCAGTATGATGTACCTGTAAGGGTGCTGCTTGGGCTAGATGACAGGATAGCGCTGGCAGATGGCCTGGCCTGGGCGGATTGTTTTGTAAATGCGCCTGAAGTACACTGCTTTGCAGGGGGACATTTTTTCCTGTTTGACGAGGTCGAAAAGGTGCAAAGCCTGATCGCCTGAAAAAAAGCGTGGCCCTGAACAGGGGCACGCTTGGCTATTAATAAAGAGCAGTTTTAGAATCGATACAAGACAGACGCCTCAATTGCACGACCAAAGATAGGTCGGGCAAAGACCACGCTGCTGCCACTGCCGATGACGCGGGAATTACCCTCGGTCAGGCCGAGTTGATTGGTCAGGTTGGTGCCAGCCAGACGGAATTCCAGATTGTCACCCAGACCCACCAAAATGCCAGCATCGAGCGTGTAATACTTGGGCAGGGATTGCTGGTTTTCTGCGTCAGCAAAGCGTGCATCGACATGGGTGTAAGTGCCATACAGCTTGATATCACCATTATCGAGCGGGATACGGTAGCTCGGCGACAGACGGAACTGTAGCTTAGGCTGACGTTTCACTTCATTGCCAGTGTTGGCACCATAGTTTTCATACTTCGATTTCTGGTAGGCGCCACTCAGTGAAATCTGGAAATTTTTGACAGGGCGTGCTGCCACTTCAAATTCCAGGCCAGAACCGCTGGAACCACCTATCGCATTCACATTGCGGCCATCTGCCAAGAACTGCTGGAAGGGCAGGCCGGTAAAGGTATTGTGGAAGAAGGTCAGGTAGGCACTGATGTATTCAGACACACTTTTCAGGCCTATCTCATATTGCTTGACCTTGGTCACTGGTGCATTGACGCCATTGTCGCGTATGGTGTCGAACTGCGGCAGCGCAAAGCCAGAATTCAGACGAGCAAACACGCTGAAGTTTTCTGAGACCTTGTAGTTGCCACCCAGGGTATAAGACACTTCATTGTCAGAACGATCGACCGGGGTGTTGCTGCCGCTCAGTACCGATGCGCTGTTGTTGTATAGCGTCAGCGGGTTATTATCGAGATCGACTGATTTTGGATTCGAGATAACACCATTCAAGCGACGGTTCTCGGTACGTACGCCAGCATCAACACGGATACGGTCATTGATCTTCCATTCATCTGCGAGGTAAAACGCAGTATTCTGTGCCGAGAAATTTTCATTCAAGGTGTAGAAAGATGCGCCGTCATGGCCATTGCCACTGACGACCACACCATTATTCAACTGTACATTGATAGGGCGGGCATTTGGTGTTGCTGTCATCAGCACACTATTACCCAGATACCACATGTCGTTGGATGAATAGTCAGCATAATACAGGCCAGCCGTGAGGGTATGGTCTTTGACGATCTCTTTGCTGATGCGCAATTCATCAGTGAAAGAACTCAGTTTCTTTTCAACAGACCAGATACCGGCAGACATCACTTGTTGATCACCCGCAACTGCGCCACCACCATTCAGATAAGTTGCCTTGCCTGAGATAGCCTGTTTGCCACCGGCTGCTGCTACCACATTCGCCTGGCCATTGGCTGACTGGATAGCGCTACTGATATAGCTGGACATGCTCACAGGACTATTGCCGGTGAAGATCGCCAGTGTAGGTGCATCGCCAGAAAAATGATTGAGCTTGTTGCTGATATTCCAGCCATTGATTGTTTGTGAGAAATCCACACCAAACAGATTGGCTTGCAAGCCACGGCCATTTGCCAGGTCTTTATTGATAACCTGGCCTGGCCCTACTTCCAGTGCGACATTGCGCAATTCATTGCTGTACAGCGAGCCGGTCAGAGGATCAAAGCCGGGGAAGGCCGTTGGCTTGCCACCCGCAGAGCTGGCAGAAATCAGCGGCACGCCAGTATAAAAAGTATTTTTGTCATTAACGGTGCGCGCATAAAAAGTCAGCTCGCCCTGATCCAGCTTCCTGGTGGCGCTGGCAGTGATTTGCCCGCCATCGTCTGCCGGGTATTGCCCGTCACGCACGCCTTGCGCTACGCGATAGAAGCCGCCTATGGTGCCGTGCCATCCATCAGCAATCTTGCCACCATAATAGCCATCGATGCGGCGCAAATTGCCCGTACCCACGGTCGCGCGCAAACTGCCTTCAGCAAGATCACGGCCTTTCTTGAGCAGAAAGTTCATGGTCGCACCAGGCTGGCCATTCGAGAAAATCGGGCTGGGGCCACCGCGCAAGACTTCCACTCTTTCTATGGTGTCATCAATACGGAACAGCGATGAGCCTTCAAGGAAAGACAGGGTAGGTGGCGGGAACAAAGGTGAGCCATTCATTTGTATCGTCACAAACGGCGCATCACCATCAATAGGGAAGCCACGCACACCAATATTGGCGCCGGCATTGCCCCCGCTGGATTCAGCATAAATGCCCGGCACGATTTTCAGCAAATCGGCGGTGCTGCTGGGCGCGGCCTGTTTCAATTGTTCTTCATTGGCGGTGGTGATGGAATAAGACGCATCAATCTTGCGTTGCCCGCCACTGCGGGCATTGCCGGTCACGACGATTTGCTGGACTTCATCTGCCTTGGCTGGAGCAGTCGTAGCGGTAGTAGCGGCTGCATTGGTATTTGGATTGCTGGCGACCTGGGCCTGGGCCTGGCTCAATAATGTCATCATGGCGATAGTAATCGCCGACAAGCGGAAGGGCTTGTTGCAGTTCATGTTGTGCTCCTGAATATTATTAAAGTTTGTCGTCCCTAACATCCGTTCAAGGGCAATACGTTCATTTTTCATGATACGCATTGTTGCCTCTTGCCACTTCCTAAATGAGCCTGGCCTGGTTTTTTATGCGGCCTGTTTCCCTGGTACTCAAGTGACGAGATGTAAAAACAAGCTCATTGAAACAATAAATGTTATCGATGTCAATTGAAATGTTATCGATGTCATTTATTCGACACAGATAAATTTATTGGTTAAAAATACAAAAATTTCCAATGGGAAATGAAACGCTGACTAACTTGCCAGTACAGATGCTGGCATGAGCACCGCAAAAATCCTGACGTGTTTTTTCCAGATTTGCCCCTGTGTTGTGCGGTAGCCATAGATAAGGAGGGTGTTCACTTTGCGCAGCGTCGAAGGGGGATATATCGCAGCTAAACAAGCTCTGTCATAATGCGCGGGAAATAATCAGTTTCAGAGGGCGAAGCCAGACATAGTGCTGAGTTTGCCCGAAGCTGAAATCACTGCACCCGAAATTTCTACACATGGCAATTGTTAATAAGGTCTTTGCATGTCGGCAAAAAAACGCAGCACACCTCATCCCGAATCCGGGGTAACGATGGAACACCTGGCAGCCATTGCCGGGGTTTCGACCATTACGGTGTCGCGTGCCTTGCGTAACAGCCCGCTGGTGACGGTAGAGACGCGCGAAAAAATCCGCAAGATTGCAGAAGAGCAGGGCTACCGCTTCAACGTCAGCGCCCGCAATTTGCGCCTGGGCCGCAGCCATTCTGTCGCCGTGGTGGTGGAAATGACGCCTGCCAATGACAGGCCCATGTCTGACCCTTATCCGCTGGAATTATTGGGTGGCATCACCCAGGAACTGACGACGGCAGGTTATAGCGTAGTGCTGACTTCCATGCAACTCATAGACACGCCACCTGTACAAGGGGCTGATGGCATGATCTTGCTGGGACAGGGCTCCCATGGGGAGGCTGTGCATCGCTTGCAACGTTCCGGCCTGCCGCTGGTCATCTGGGGCGCACCGGATGCAAACCAACCTGGCATCGTCGTTGGCAGCGATAACCGCAAGGGTGGTGCCAGCGTGGCTGAACGATTTATTCAGCAAGGGCGGCGTAATCTCTTGTTCATCGGGGACATTGACCATGCCGAAGTGCAGGAACGTTGCGCCGGTTTCATGGAAGCCCTGGGCGAAGAGCAACATGCCGTCACCATTCTGCGCCCCAAGGCGTTTACCTTTGAAGCCGGGTTTGACTGCATGTCTGCCTACCTGGATAAAAAGGACAAAGCCTTCGACGCCGTCTTCGCCGCCAGCGACTTGCTGGCCATGGGCGCGATACGTGCAATTACCGAAGCAGATATGAGCGTGCCCGGCCAGGTATCCGTCATTGGCTATGACGACACCCCCGGCGCTGCCAGCTTTATCCCTGCACTCACCAGCGTGCACCAATACCTGCGCGATGGCGGCATCCTGCTCGCCAAGAAAATCCTTGGTCTCATCAATGAAGAGCCGGTCGAGTCCGAGGTCTTGCAGACCATGCTGGTGGTCAGGCAGACTTGAATGTGATGGCGTTTAGCCGCCTCGCGGCTTTTAGCCCGTAACTGTCATTGATCTGGGTGGCTGTTTTAGATAAGATAGTGGCAGCACCCCACTACAGCCAGCATTTTCCTGATTCTCCAAGAATAGCCAGCCATTTTTTCCAGCCTGGATATTCACGATGTTTATCTGCAATCCCCGGTTTCACACGATCTCAAATGGTCGCTATTTCAGGACTGCTTATGTTGCCTAAGTCAGTGCGCACGGTATTGCTGCGTTTGCATTTGTGGCTGGCACTCACGTTTGGCAGTGTATTCGTGCTATTGGGGCTCACTGGCAGCATCATCTGCTGGATGCATGAGCTTGATCACGCACTCAATCCTGGGCTGTTCAGCACGGCACATCAAACTCAAACTGCTGAACCGATCAAGCCAGAAATGGTACAGGCTGCGCTGGATATACTGACGGCCAATCCTGCTTATGGCCGCCCCAGGCAATTGATGCTGCCTGCCACTACGGCAGATGTCATTACTGCCTGGTATCCTGCCAGAGCAGCTACCGGCAAGTCTGCGTTTAGCCAGGACTGGTCACGCCAGGTCATGCTTGACCCGCTCACGCTGGAAGTGAAAGGTGAACGCAACTGGGGGCAATACGGCATCTCAGGGAGTTTGCTGATACCAAGCCTGTATCACTTGCACCGCTATGTTTTACTGGGTGATACCGGCAAGACCGTGATCGCAGTCAGTGGCATCATGCTCGTGCTGATGTCGCTTATTGGCCTGTTTTTATGGCTGCCCAAACCCAACTGGAAAGCCTTGCGACAGTCACTGACAGTCAATCTGGCGGCAACTCCGGCTGCCATCAATTTTCGCCTGCACCGCATGCTGGGATTTTTTGCCTTGCCTGTGCTCTTGCTACTGGGATTTTCTGGTGCCTACTTCAACCAGCCGCAATGGATATTGCCCGTCATAGGCAAAGTATTGCCAGTCACAGAGGCACGCAAGCAGGGGGATGCGCATGTGCTAGCCGGTCAGCACATCACTGCTGTACAAGCCATGCTGATCGCACAAGGCGTATTCCCGCATGCCAGAATTTCGCGCCTGGGTTTGCCATCGGCTTCTGCTGCCGTGTATGAAATCCGTTTGCGCCAGCCCCAGGAAATGCATACCGGCGATGGTGCCAGCAGGGTCAGTGTAGATGCCGGCAGTGGCCGCATCATTAGGGCAGCCGACCCGCTGCAGGGGCAGGCTGGCGACCGCTTTCTGGCATCGCTGTTCCCGCTGCATAGCGGCATCGCTTTTGGCATGCCGGGCCGGATATTCATTTCCTGCTTTGGTCTGGTGCCGCTGGTGTTGATGCTGACGGGCTGGCGCATGTGGCGCAAGCGCAAGAACAAATAAAAAAAGCCGGATGCGCGATGCATCCGGCTGGCCTTGCTACGGAGCTGTGTTCAAGCCCCTGTGTCTAGTGGACTGTAACAGTGGGAATCGGAGTGCCTGTCATGTGCGCGACGATCATGGCTGTGTTTTGCGTCTTGCCCTGATGCGCCGGGCACATGTCCTTCACTCTCGATTTCACTGTTACAGTCCACTAGAAGCGTGTATTCAGCACCAGATAGGCATTGAAAGGTGCGCCAGGCTGTATCTGCACATTATTGTTGGCTGACTCCATATAGCGGGTATTGCCGAGGTTATTGAGTTTCAGGGTAATGTCATAACGGGCCTGCATATAAGTCAGTGCCAGATCGACACGGGCATAGCCTGGCAGACGTACCGTATTGTCAGTCAGGGCATACTGCTCGCTATGGGCAATGATGCCTGCACCGGCACTCCAGTTCTTGCTGAAACTTTGCTTTAACCACAGACTGGCATTGTGGGATGGCGTCATTTCTGCGCGGTTGCCTATGCGTATATCATTCGATGCAACTATCTTGGCATCGTTGTAGGTGTAACTGGCATTGACCTGGGTAGCGCTGAACAGTTGTCCCTGCAGTTCAAGCTCCAGCCCCTGGTTGCGCTGACGGCCAATTTGCAACTGACGCAAACCTGTCAGGTCGGTTGGGTCCGCAGTCAATTGATTGCTTTGCTCCACCCTGAACAAGGCGATGCTGGTGTACAGGCGTTTATCCAGCCACTCTTGCTTCAAGCCGATTTCCTGCAGGTCAGTCTTCAGGGGCTTGACCTGGCTCAGCGGATTGCTACCGGTGTACAGTAAATCACCACCGGCAGGCTGATGTGAGCGACTGATCGTGGCATAGGCAGACTGTTGCGGCGTGATTTTATACACCAGCCCGATACGTGGTGAGAACAGATTATCGGTACGTTCACTGACGACATTGTTGAGCAGCCTGTTGGTTTGCTTTTGCTTGAACTGGTCAAAGCGGCCACCGAGCAGTATGTCCCATTCATTCGTCAAGGCAATCTGATCCTGCAGGTACAGGGCAGTGGTGTCGGCATTGAAGCGGCTGTCTATGGACACAGGCAAAGCCCTGAAGTCAGGAGCGGCCAGCAATTGCTGGGGGCGGTATAAATCCACAGGGTAAGCCGTGCCGGTCTGCCTGACCAGGGAATCGCGCTTTTGTTGGGATAATTCCAGGCCAGCCAGTAACAGGTGATTACCGATGGCGTACGTCAGTTCAGTCTGGTTGACCAGGTTCTTTTGCTGTATGGGGAAATAGGTAATCTGGCGTGACACAGTATTGTCTGCATTCACACGCCGGTTGCGGGTGTTCACACCATCGAGATCAGTCTGACTGTATTGCAGGTTGTTGACCAAGCTGAGTCGCTGATTGAATTTGTGTTCCAGCCTGGCTTTAAAAAGATCACTATTGGTTTTGGTGAAGTCAAATTTTTCACCATAAAAAGTGCTGGCATCAACCGCCACGGCACGTCCATTCACCGATGGTATGCCACGGTCAGGTGTGTGGTCTTCGCGCTGTATTTCAGTCTGCAGCAGCAAGCTGGTTTGCGGGCTGATATTCCAAGACAGCGATGGTGCCAGCAGCGTGCGCCTATGATCAACAATATTGCGGTAACTGTCACCCGCGTCATAGGCAGCAATCAGGCGCGCATTGAGCTCATTGCCCAGGGCACCACCTGCATCGACACTGAGTCTGCGCTGGCTGTTCGAACCCAGGGCCAGTGAAATTTCATTGTCCTGTTTGGCCTGCGGCTTTTTGGTAATGCGGTTGATCAGGCCCCCGGCTGCGCCACGTCCATATAAAGCTGCCGTGGCACCCTTGATGACTTCGAGTTTGTCGGTGGTGGCAAGATCGCGGAAATACAGGCTGTCGTCACGCATGCCATCGAGCAGGGTTTCCCGTGGGGAGTAAAAGCCACGTATATAAAATTCATCACGGCGGCCTTCGCCTTGCCCGGCGATAATGCCGGGCGTATAGGCCAGTGCGTCCTTGCTGCTGTTGACGGCACGGTCGCGCAAGTCTTCATTGTTGACGACGGATATCGACTGTGGGGTTTCCAGCAAAATGCCATTGGTTTTGCTGGCGCCGCTTACCCGGGTAGCTGCTGGCCTGGACTGAGCGTTGACTTCAATTAACGGCAAGTCATTTTGTGCCGTGCTTTGCGCCATCACTGCATGGCTATAAGCCTGACCTAGCAAGGCCGGGAGTATCAGTGAAAAAGGTTTTACGTGCATAATTAATACATCATTTGGAGTTGAAAAAAAACGGATACAGAGCTGTGACCACGCCACGAATCGCTAAGCTTCATTGACTACGCCCAGTGGGTGATATAGCGGCAGATAGGCAGCCTTGCGGTCAGCCTGCTTTAAAAAACGGATCAGCAAATTACCCTTGACGGGCAAGGGCTCGCCGGACAGCAAGCCCTGTATGCGGCGTGCTGCTTCCGGGTTGGGGAAATTGGCGAGATAACTTTGCAGTATATTGCGCAGGCAAGCCCATAATTCGAGATAGAGTTCATGATTGCCATTCGCCAGCGTGGCGATGACTTCACAGATACTATTGACCAGCAGGCAATAGCCTATGCGTGTCCAACCAGCTTCGTCGCTGCAACAGATTTCTTTACGGGTATGCTCATCAAGCTGCATGGCCTTGATCAGTTTGTGGGCCTTGGGTGTCAGCCTGGTCAGCTCCAGATCACGGACGATAAAACGCACTGGAGTGCCATCTTCTGCAAGCCCGACGATGCTGTTTTGCATATGTGGTTCAAAGGCGATGCCTTTTTCAAACAACAGGTAAAACACAGGATAAATTGCCAGCTCGGCATAACGGCTGAACCACAGGCGCATGCCCTGGCGCAGGGACAGACTATGTCTGTGAGAAAACCGTTCTATCAATGCAGCGACCTGCAGACGACCCGCCTGGCCGTTGCCAAACAGGGCGGCGCATATCATGGGTGTGATGCCTTGCGCCAGATGGCTTGCCAGACCTTCACGCAAGACCAGTCCAAAGCCGTCTTCGATTTCCTTATGTTGCCGGTCACTCTGTTGCTGGTCTTCCGGGAAGGCTACACTCAGGTAAGCCTGTTCTTCCAGTGCATGAAAATGCGGGAACAGCGCCAGCATGTCTGCTTTCATGGGACGGTACAGACGGCTGGCGGTCAATGCGGCAGCCAGTTCGTGTCGCGCATTATTGCGTATGCAATTGGTGATGCGCAGGTTCAGCGACAGTTTTAAAAAAGCACTGCCATCTTCTGCCAGCATGGTGCGTATGGATGCCGTGGGATAAAACTGCTTGCCACTACAACCCAGGTCGCGTAAATCGCCGGTGGCCATGGCAGCTTGAATGCGGGGCTGCTGCATGAGCCAGTCAGCTTGCCAGGGGTGCAGGGGAACGATGATGTGTTTGCTATCAGCTTGCAGGCCGTGGCCGGTCAGTTGTTGCAAGCGGCTGGACAAGTCTTGCTCATCGAGACTATCGCTAATGATCCAGCTGCGCGGGATCTGGAAATAGTGTAATTGCAGCCTTGCGCCATGTTCTGGCGAATAGTTTTTTTCTTCTGTTCTTGTCCAGCCTGAACGGCTCTTGGGTGTAGGGTGAAAAGGGTGGCCCGTCAGCAAATGCTGTTCACTGCGTATGTATTGCTGTAAAGCTGAGTCTGTGTGGAGAGAACGTAATTTGCCCTGCTGCGCCTCCAGCAAATGCTGCATGGTAGCGATACTTTCCTCGATTTGTTGTAGCAGGTCGGCATTAAACGCAGTGCCTTCGCGCAGCGAGAGGTCAGCGACGATGATCTGGGCAATCTCGCGCCAACTGGCTACGGACCAGCTCTGCTGATGGTCTTGCAGATAGATGTCGGTGATGTAATCATAATTGCCGGTGACTGAGACATGTTGTACCCCCACGCAAAAACGGCTTTGCATGCGGGGTAACTGTATGTCCAGCACCTGGCCCTGATACTGGCGCAGTGCTGCAGGTGCCAGCCTGGTGTGGGCGATGGAACGGACGGCCAGCTTATGTTCCTGCATGGCGACCTCACGCGCATAACAATTCAGCAGCACGCGGGCATGTTGCAACTGGGCGTAATCGCTGGCTTCGACAGGGGCAGCATTGTTGGCTGCCTGCCTCGCATGTGGCAAAGCATGTGGCAAAGACGGCAGATGGAGTAAGGGCAGGGTGTCAGGCGCATGGTTCCAGGCGAACCGCGGTAAGCTAGCGTTCATAGGCGTTTACTTTCTATAAAAATGGAGAGGCCGGCCAACAGCGCACAAGCCAACCAGATGGGAGCGGTATAACTCATTGAAGTAGCCAGACCGCTTGCGAGAATTCCTGCCATGACAGCGCCCCATTTATTGGCGCCTTCCAGTTTGCCAAAATGCTGGCCGGCACTGGCTTTTCTGGTTGTGGATGCTGCCAGGGCATTGATGGCCAGATAAGCGCCGGTCATCCCTACGCCCATGAGTATCCGGCCCGTGGCCAGCAGGGGCAGATTATTGGCCAGCACCTGCAATAACAATCCAGCGCAGGTCAGCGCGGAGAAACGCGCCAGTGCAGTCTGCGCATTAGAAAAATTGACATGGCGGCCGATAGGCCAGGCCAGCACCAGAAACAGTGCATGCGGCAAGCCAAACAGGGCACCGGCCCAGGCCGCAGACATATTCAGGCGTTGCGCCAGGTCAATGACAAAATACGGATAGGTCAGTACCGTACCTATGGTGAATAGCGCCTGGTAGCGGTACAGACTGCTGGCACTCAGTGCGCCAGCCCCGGCAGGTGCTGTGCCAGTGTTGTCTGCTATTGTATGCGCGGCAGGAGTACTGGTTTTTGCTGGCAACAGATAGAGTATCAACCCTGCCAGACCCGGGAACACTGCCAGATAAAAAAAGATATGCAGCAGATTTTGTCCGTCGCTGAACAGACCTATGATGGCAGGCCCTGCGAACAGCGCGGTACGGGCCGAGCCTTGCATGACACTCAGCAATGTAGCGAGGCGCTTGCCAGGCAGGAAAGAGGCCAGAAAAGCGTTCGATGCCGCAAAGGTGCCGCCCAGCAAACCTTGCAAAGTCAGGCCAAACGCAAATTCCCAAGGAGTGCGTGCCATGCCCGTGACAATGAAGCTCAGGCAGAGGCCCCAGTGAGCGCGTATCAGTGAAGCGCGTATGCCTATGCGGTCAGCTAGCTTGCCCCACAAGGGATTGGAGATCGCCGCCGCCAGGGTTGGCAGGGTAAAGTACCAGCCAGCCATAACCAGGGTCTGGCTGGAGAAGTTCTGCTGCAGTATATGTGCATAAAATGGCGGCATGCACAGCGCAGCAAAGGCTGCACCAAAATGCCCTAGTACTGTAATGAAAATGGTTTGCCGCATCACGCACCCTGAGACGGCGTGAATTGATGCAGGGGGTTCGGGACAGTATGAAAAGCTTGCGCGTTGGCCGCAGAAAGACGCCTGCTGGCCAGTTTTTCCATTTGCAGTTCGGGTACAAACAAATTGAATTGCTGAAAGCTTGCAGACAACTGCGGCACTTGCTCCTGGTAGCACAGCACGATTTGCGCAGCCAGATGCCAGAAGCGGCTTTCATCAAAACCATGATGCAGCGCCAGTCTGTGAGCCAGTTCAGACAGGTGGATAAACAAGAGCACTTCAAGCAGATAATCCCTGGCTTCGTCCGTAGTGCCCATGGCAAAACCGTTGCTGGCATTGGCGGCATTGCGGTGTGCCGGAGCCTGGCGTAACTGCTGCAAGTGTGCTTCGTTGGTGGTTTGCCCGGCGATGTAATGCAGGCCTCCGGGCAAATCACGAATAGCAACACCTGCTGGCAAGCCATCCCTGACGATGAGCAGGGTATTTTGTGCATGTGCTTCCAGCAAGACACCATGCGCCAGCATCAGATGGATAAACGGTGGCAACATGGCTCGCAATAGAGCCTTGACCCAGACTTCGGTGCCATGTTGTTGTAACCAGGGGAATATATTCAGTTGTTGCTGATCATCGATTGTGGTCAAGGCAGTGCAGGGAAATATCTGTTCGCCTTGCCTGAGTACGGATGTGGGTGACTGCCGCCAGATCGCGCCCAGCAAACCATATCTGTCTTGGCGTGATGCAGCAGCTGCCAGGGTGATGCCCATGGGTTCTGCCAGAACCGCCAGCCTGCAGTGCTGCTGCAAAAAGATATCTTCGCTGCACAGCTTGTCAAGCCATTGCGAAATCAGTGGTGCATTGTGAACATGGTGATCAGACAGGATGCGGTCCGCCGAACTGTTGGCGATGGCGAGTGGCAGCTTGAGGTTGTGGCTGTCATGGCTAGCCAGAGATGTCAGTGAACGTATTGATTGCTGTGCGAGCCAGACCGTTTCTCCCGCGCCAAGGTAGAGCAGGCGGCCATCTGCCAGCCAGTCGGCGTACTGGATTTGCAGGTTCTCTTCCCATTGCCAGGGATGGGCGGGCAGCAGATAATAATTGTCTTCCTCCCTGCCTGAGAGCGTGATGGCCTGCTGCAAACGCAGCACTTCTGCTGCGCCAATTTCCGCCTGCAAAAACTGTGTGTAGTCAACACCGGGCAATCCATGGATATCAGCCAGTTGCATATCGAGTGCCAGCCAGACCAGACCAAAAGCCTGAGCAAATTCCGGTCCATAACGCTGATGGTCAGCCAGGTTAAAACCTATACGAGAACGATAGCAAGGATGGTAGAGATGTCCATCACCCAATTGCGCTTCTTGCCATGCATAAGGCAGATCAAGTGCAGCGCGGCCCTGTGCTGCCATGGCCTGGGCCTGCAAAGAACAAGCTTGCTTTGCTGCCGTATGAATTAATTCATTGATGAAGCGCGGGCCATTCTGCGCTGCATGTGGCCTTAGCAAATCACCTGAGACAACGGCAATATCATTGGTAGCCATATCACTGCTGGCTTCGTACACTGGGCCATGTAATCGGCTGCGGCCAAAGCTGCTTGCAGCATGTGCGGCTATCCGGTATTCAATCGCCTTGCCCTGCTCATTGATCCCCCGCAAATACAGATTATTTTTGCCATCAGTCTGTCTTTCCAGATGCCCATCTAAAGCACCTTCAAACCAGAACGCATCGATGAACTGACGTAGAGTACGTTCGGCTGCCGCTGCATAAAATGGATTATTGCTGCTCGCTTGAATTTGCTTGTTGCTGTCCATATTGTTTTTCCAAAAAATGAGGGTGAGCAGATCCCTTGCGATTGCCGAGGCAATCACAGCTTGCTGCACGATGTGAAATGAAAATTACTTATGGGGCGACGACTAGCCAGGGCAGTCGTAGTACTGCTTCATGAGAACGTTTTTCAAGACAGCAGCGACGATTGGTCGACATAAATAAGAATAAGAAATGACGATGGACATGATTTCCCCGCGGGTATGGCACATGGTTTTTTCACTTGCCCACGTAGGGATGCTGGCATACGTGTGTAGCTGGGGCTGGCGCTTGAGAGGGTGTGAAATTGCTAAAGTAAAATTATTATAAATGAGAATCGTTATCATTTGCGAGTTATTTAATAAGTAACCTGAAAAGACCAGGGGCAATTACCGGCGGCAAGCCTGGGTTTGCCGACCGCAGCAGAGGGTCGTTTGCTTTAAAAGCTCTATTTTGAAGCGTCAAACTGATCGCTGGATGTACCTGAATCCATTTCCTCCCGGTAGCAATCTCCAAAGCTTTTCTTAAGCCCTAGTTGACCTTCCTCAAAAATAAAAATTTAGTTTGTTGACTTTTAAAACCGGTTTAAATAGAATTAATTTAGAATTCAAACCGGTTTGAAAGACTGTGGCAGTTTCAAGCCGATAAAAGCTAATCGCAATATCCAAGAGATAAAGAATAAAAATGAAGGACGAGACCGTGCAAACAAGCGATGCCTTGCAACATCAATTTCCACTGGAAGGCTGGGGGATTACAGAAAATCACATCGATGACGGGCATCACCTGCTCAGCGAAACCCTGTTCGCCCTGGGAAATGGCTACATAGGTTTGCGCGGCACTGCAGAAGAGGGCAATCAAAGAACAGCGGCAGATTCACTGGACGGCAGTTACCTCAATGGTTTCTATGAGTCGGAAGCCATACAGTATCCAGAAAACGCCTATGGCCTGGCCCGCACCAATCAATTCATGCTGAATGTGCCCAATGCCAAATGCCTGACATTGATGCTGGAAGATGAGACTTTCGATTTGCAACAAGGCAGTGTAGACAGCTACCAGCGTCAACTGGACTTCCGTACAGGCCTGCTGACCCGTACCCTGCAATGGACATCTGCGCAGGGGCGCAGCATACGCCTGCATAGCCAGCGCCTGGTCAGTTTTGACAACAAGCATGTATATGCGATGTCGTATGAAGTCACGCCTCTGAATTTTTCTGGCGAGATCAAACTGCTTTCTTCCATTGATGCAGCAGTAAAAAATATTACGGCTGGTGATGACCCGCGTGTAGGTTCCGCCATCAGCGGCCCGGTTCTGCACAAACTCGAAGTGACCCAGGAAGATGATTTTTCTGCCTTCTTGCACCGCACCCACAATAGCGGTCTGAGCCTGGCAACTGCCATGCAAAATCATTTGCAAGCAGAGAGTGCCTACACCAGCAGCTTGCAGCAGTTTGATGACAAACTGGAACAGCAATTCACCATCCAGGCAGTACAAGGACAGGCAATAAAGCTGGATAAATTTTGCAGCTATTTTTCATCCCGCGATTATCCGGTAGCGTCTTTGCTCTCGCTCAGTCAACAAACATTGGGCAAGGTGTGTGAACAAGGTTTTGCACAACTGGCAGCGAGCCAGCAAGCTTATCTCGATGACTTCTGGGCGCAGGCTGATGTGCATATCAGCGGCGACGCTGCCTTGCAGCAGGGCATGCGTTTCAATATGTTCCATCTGCTGCAATCTGTAGGGCGTGATGGCAAGACCAATATCGCTGCCAAGGGTTTGACAGGTGAAGGCTACGAGGGTCATTATTTCTGGGATACAGAAATTTATATCTTCCCCTTTTTCCTCTACAACAAGCCAGAGATCGCCAGAAAGCTGCTTGAATACCGCTATCAATACCTGCCGCAAGCCAGGGAGCGTGCCCGGCAACTGTCACATACCAGTGGCGCACTCTACCCATGGCGCACCATCGATGGTGAAGAATGCTCAGCCTACTTCCCTGCAGGCACGGCCCAATACCATATCAATGCTGACATAGCCTATTCCATCAAACTGTATATGGAAGCAACGGCAGATACGGATTTCTTGCTGACGCAAGGGGCAGAAATCGTACTGGAAACTGCACGCCTGTGGATGGGACTGGGTCATTACACTCGCCTGCCAGGGCAAGATGCAGAATCGTTCTGCATCAATGAAGTGACCGGCCCTGACGAATACACGGCGCAAGTCAACAACAACTATTACACCAATGCGATGGCGCAAATGCATTTGCGTTTTGCTGCCGGTATCGTCAAGCAATTGCAGGCGGGACATCTGGGAAAATTTGTTGAAATTGCTGCAAAAATCCATCTGCAAGCGGATGAAGCAAATGCATGGCAGCGCGCAGCAGATAACATGGCTTTGCCCTATAACAAAGAGCGCGGCATCCATGAGCAGGATGATAGCTTCCTCAATAAAAAGGTCTGGGACTTTGCCAATACCCCCAAAGAAAATTATCCCCTGCTGCTGAATTACCATCCGCTGGTCATCTATCGCCACCAGGTTTGCAAACAGGCAGATGTCGTGCTGGCCTTGCTCTTGCTCAGTGACCAGTTCAGCCTTGATGACAAGCGTCGTGACTTTGATTTTTACGAAAAAGTCACGACCCATGATTCATCCCTGTCCACCTGCATCTTCAGCATTATCGCGGCTGAAGTCGGTTATCAGGACAAGGCCTACGACTATTTCATGCAAACCGCCAGGCTGGATCTGGACAATACCCATGGCAATACCCACTATGGTGTGCACACAGCCGCCATGGGCGGCACCTGGCTGGGCATTGCCTACGGTTTTGCTGGCATGCGCGTCAGCAAGGGGCAACTGAGTTTCGCTCCGGTCTTACCCAGGCAATGGCAAGACTACCAGTTCCGCGTGCATTTTCAGGGACAGCTATTGGAGATCACTGTGAGTCAATCCCACATCGAATATAAGCTCCTGCGTGGAACCGCATTGCACTTCCAGCATAGAGGGCAACGCCTGCAAGTGACTGAGCAACAAGCCACATGCCGCGTGCCTTTGCATCAACCGGAGCTGGCTCATGCATAAATACGAATATCGCGGTGTCATTTTTGATCTGGATGGCGTGCTGACAGACACTGCACATTATCACTACCTGGCCTGGAAAAGACTCGCTGAGAGTGTCGGTGCGATTTTTGACGAAGCTTTCAATGAGCAATTGAAAGGTGTTGATAGAATGGGCTCACTGAACCTGATCCTGGCAGCATCCGGCAAGGACTTTAGCGAAGCAGATAAACTGACACTGGCAGATGAAAAAAACCTGCATTATCAAAGTCTGATCGCCCAACTCAGTCCTGCCGACTTATTGCCCGGCGCGGCACCATCCTTGCAACTAATACGTGCAGCCGGTTTGAAAACAGCTTTGGCATCGGTCAGTAAAAATGCCCAGGCAGTGATAGAAAGACTGGGTATCGCAGATCAGTTTGATGTCGTTGTTGATGCCGCAAAAATAAAGAATAGCAAACCAGACCCTGAAATTTTCCTGACCGCAGCAGCGGGGCTGGGCTTGACTGCAGATGTATGCTTTGGCGTAGAAGATTCTATAGCAGGCATACGTGCCATCAAATCTGCGAACATGTTTGCGCTAGGCATAGGTAGCCCGGCAGTATTGACGGAAGCCGATGTCGTCATCGCAGGTTTGCATCAATTCAGTTTGCAGGATTATCTGAAGTAAGAGCAGTAAAAGTAGTAAAAGCAGTAAAAAAAAAGTAAGCATCAAATAAAAAATACAATACAAAACAGGACTTATGCAAAATCGTCCCAGCAAGGCGTAGCGACGAAGACAGTACTTTAGTACGGCGAGGAGCTGCAACGCAGCTGGGGCGGTTTTGCGTAAGTCCGGAAAAAATAAAAAGGCAGGAGACGATATGACCCAGCAACACCCGCAGCCAGCCAGCAGGCGGCGCATCATCTTTGCGCTATTCCTGCTGTATTTTGTATTCGCGATTCTGCTCAACAGCGTGGGCACGGTAATACTGCAAGTCATCCAGACTTATGGTGTCAGCAAATCTACTGCCAGTGTGCTGGAGGCTTTCAAAGATATCCCCATCAGCATAGTTTCGTTTTGTGTAGCATCTTTCCTGCCGCGCCTGGGCTATAAATATGCGATGCTGATCGGTATGGCCATCGTCACTGTCAGCACGGCAACCATGCCCTTGTTGCCCGGCTTCTTGATGACCAAGCTCCTGTTCCTTAGCGTGGGTGTCGCTTTTGCTCTTATCAAGGTATCGGTCTATGCGACCATAGGCCTGATCAGTGCTGACCGCAAACAACATGCCAGCCTGATGAATACGCTGGAAGGCTTTTTCATGGTCGGCGTGCTCAGTGGTTACTGGATATTTGGCTATTTCATCGATGCCAATGATCCCGCCTCGCCAGTCTGGCTGCACGTTTACTGGTTGCTGGCGGGCTTGTGTGCTGTGACTTTCCTGCTGGTTGCGACCACCAGCTTTACCGAATTCGAAGCAAAGCTGACTGTCAGTCAAAGCAGCCTGCTTACCGATTTTGCCGATATGCTTAAACTGATGGCGCGTCCCCTCGTCTGCGTTTACATCATCTCGGCTTTTTTATACGTATTGCTGGAGCAGGGCATAGGCACCTGGCTGCCCACTTTCAATAATGAGATACTCAAAATGCCGGTGGACATGAGCGTACAAGCCACCAGCATTTTTGCTGCCTGCCTGGCCATAGGCAGACTGGGGGCAGGTGCTGTCATGCGCAAGCTCAACTGGTACCTGGTATTGAATATCTGCCTCATCAGCATGGCCGCGCTGGTCTTGCTGACCTTGCCATTAACCCATAACATCGTCGCCAACCCTGATCTGCGCTGGAGCAATGCGCCGCTGGCGGCCTTCATCTTCCCCTTGATAGGTTTGTTTATGGCACCGATTTATCCTGGTATTAATTCTGTCATGCTGAGTTCCTTGCCGACCAACCAGCACGCCGCCATGACGGGTTTGCTGGTCCTGTTTTCTGCGCTGGGTGGCACCAGTGGTTCCATGATCACTGGTTATGTGTTTGGTGCGATGAATGGGCAAACGGCGTTTTACCTGTCACTGCTGCCTTTGAGTGTGATCTTGTTGACCCTGTTTTTCTTCAAGCGTGCAATTGAGCGACTGGACTGATATGGTCATGGATGAACTTGGCAAGCCTGCGCAAGTATATAATCCCAGCTTCTGTCCATCTTTGCCAATTGTCCTATGTCGATTACTTTAAAAGAGCTTGCCGCCAGCCTGGGCATGTCCAAGACCACGGTCAGCCGTGCCTTGAACGGCTACCCGGAGGTCGGTGAGCAGACGCGCAAAAAAATTTTGGCAGCGGCAGAACAGCATGGCTATGAAGCCAATCCCATGGCGCGCAGCCTGGCCGTGGGCCGCACCAATGTATTTGGCTTGATCTACCCCTTGCTGCCATCTGACCTTGGCGACCCCATGTTTCTTGGCGTTGTGGGTGGTATGGCCGAGGCACTGGAAGCGCGCAAGATGAACCTCATGATCGCGCCCGTCTCGCCCGGTAACGAATTGCCTTCGTACGAGCAAATGGTCAAGGGCCGCCGCGTCGATGGCCTCATCGTCAGCCGCACCATGGTGCAAGACCCGCGCATTGCTTATTTGTCCAGGCAGGGCTTCCCCTTCATTGCCCATGGCCGCACCCAGACTGATAAACCCTATGCCTGGTTTGACTATGACAATGCAAATGGCATACGGCTGGCTGTACAACATCTGCTGGAACTTGGCCACCAGCGCATCAGCCTCATCAGCGCCCCTCTGGAATTGAACTTTGCCCGGCAAAGACGCACCAGCTTTGTTGAAGCCATGAGCGGCGCAGGCCTCGACATTGACACCCGCTACCTGATACAGGATGCCCTCGACAGGCGTAGCGGTTACCTGGCCGTGCTGCAGCTATTGAACTGCACACCCAGACCCAGCGCCATCATCGTCGATAACCATCTCTCTGGCGTCGGTGCCATGCGCGCCCTTATGGACGCTGGCATTGCCATAGGCAAGGATATCTCCGTCATCGTCTGGGGTAACATGGAAGACACCCTGGTCGGTGACCAGGTCACCACCATAGACCAGCCTGACCCCCGGGCGGCAGGCACCAAGATGAGTGAAATGTTGCTGGCGCTGATGAATGGCACACCTGCAGCAGACTTGCAGGTATTGTGGCAGCCGGTGTTGATCGCGGGATCAACCACCGGCCCTTGCAAGAACGCTCACTGAGCTTTCAAATACTCCAGCAAGTCCAGCCTTTGCTCTTTCGTTAGCACTGGCAAATCTCCGGGTTTTGTCGGCGGCTTGTTGCCATAGTCATGGCCAGAATTGTGATTGCCATTTAACCTGGTGTCGAAGGTAAAACCTTCGTAAGCAACGCTCTTCATGCCGACTTTTTCTGCATCAAATTCACGTGAACCGACCAGGAATTTTTCAGGGCGGCATTCTGCATCCTTTTGATCGGCAGGGCAGGTCGCTGGCAGCAGCAAATCATACAGGGTAGGTACAGAGCCATTATGCAAGTAAGGCCCGGTTGCCCAGATGCCATTCAGTGAACGCCCCTTGTATGCCTGTAGGGACGAGTAGGGGTTCATCGTGGTATCCGGGATGTAATTTCCATGCTTGTTTGAATCCTTGATCTCATTGCCAAACAAAGCTTGGATAATATTGTGCAACCACTCAGACCAGCGGCGTATAAAGCCCTTGTCAGCATCTGGTGTGGTCACTACGCCCATCGTTGCCTTTGTCAGCAGGGCAGCGATGGGGGCTTTTTTATCCAGCAAGACATCACCCACACCCGCACCCACATATTGATTGCGCAAGATGCCTGAATAACCTTCATATTTGATACTGTTGTCGGCCATGGTGGGATCGGTGCCCACTTCTTCTAGCTTGGACATATGTGCCACCACGCGCCGTTGTGGCGAACTGCGGTCTATCTCTGCATGGCAACTGACGCAATAATTGGCAAACAGTTTTTCACCACGCTTGATGCGGGTCTGGTCCAGCTTGCCCAAAATCTCTTGCGGCCATTTAGGTGACTGCAATTCAGTCAACTGGTTTTCTATGCGGCGCAAGTTCTGGGTATTGATGGAGCTGTCATATTCAACCACCTTCTTGGTCCAGCCCTGGCCAGAAATCAATGAAGTAATAGAGAAGCGCTTGCCTTCATGCCAGTCCAGAGAGCCAAACACACCTATCACTTCGCCCGTATTGCGCCCCAGCGGCCCCAGTCCACCATTGCCACCCAGACCATTCCACTGCACATAGTCATGCTGCGCGATATCCCACAAGAATGGGTAACTGACAGGTGCATCTGCCTTGATGAATAATTCCTGCCTGAGTTTGACGATGTTCTTGGCCGAAGTCGCCACTCTTTCTACGATCTTGTCGCGGTCGGCAGAACTGATTTCTGGCCCTATACCCGCCAGCGCCGTCCGCACTTCTTCTTCAGTCAGCACCTTGCCCAGCACTTCTTCTATCTGCTGGCGATTCAGCAAATGTTCCAGCGTGCGGTTATATATACGGCCAAAGGCATCCAGCCTGGCATAGCCATAATCGACAGGGCTGTGATTGATGATGTTATAGCTGGTCAGGCGCAGGGTGTAAGTCTTAATATCGGCAATCACATCCGCTTCACTGCTATATGCACCCAACCTCAAAACAGCCTGGACAAAACGTTTTTGTACATCCGGCTTGTCCCGGACAGCCACCATCGCCTGGGTCAGGCCTTTCAGGAAGCCCGCCATGTCCGCACTGGCCGGCCCACCATCAATACGCATGCCCGTACCCTTGAAATTGACTTGCGCAGTATGGCAAGCAGCACAGGTAAAACCCATGTAATCCTTGCTCAGATAATTGTCTTTGACAAAGCCCACGGGTAAGGCATCTGGGTTGCTGGAGGTTTTTTTCTGCGGCAGATAGCGATAGCGGTTGATGTTCTCATCACTGCGGAACAACTCTGGCTTGTCGTCCTGTTCCAGCACCAGGAAGAAATCATAAGGCAGCAAGTTGGAACCCTGCGTCGTGGTGTAGAACCACAAGCTTTGCTCGGGTTTCCAGTTCTGGTCCAGATAAACAATCTTGCCTGCATTGTCACCAAACACATCCTGCTTGACAGTCATCGCACCGCGATCAGGATCACTGTCAGACACTTCCCATCTCTGCGACAAGGTAATGATCAAAGGTGGAATGATGAACAGCAAAGCCAGCAACAAGAAGCCATGCCATATTTTGAGCTTTATTTTTGGAATTTTCATGACTGCTCCCTGAGTGGAAAGACCTGAGAAATCGGGTGAAATGGAGGAGGTTTATGATTGTATTTTTATCATGCCTATATTCTAAGTCTTTTTTGTGAGGCGCAGTTGTCGTTGAGGCGGATGTGCGTATTTAGCAACAATTTTTTCAAGCAGCCCAGTTTGTTTCTGCTGACCGGCATATGCCAAGAATTGCCAGCAAGTAGTCAGGCGCATTGTTGCCATCATTGCTTTGCTTGAATACTGCTTGACTCTGTAGTAACTACGGGGTTTTAAATGGATGCTGTATTCATCCTTAACGCTGAAAGGCAGGCAATCATGACTGATATGACAATAGAAGGTACGATTAAAGGCGCACAAGCTGGCGGTTTGGAGAGCGCCAATGTGTTGTTGCATCCCAGTGCTTTGCTGGACTACCAGCACCCATCCATACAAGCATTGATTGCCGGGCGTGGGTGGCGTAATCTGGATGAATTTGAACGCATAGGTGCGGCTTATAATTATGTGCGCGATGAAGTAGCCTTTGGCTATAACACGTCAGATGATCTGCCTGCCTCTCAAGTGCTGGCGGACGGTATAGGGCAGTGCAATACCAAGGGTACTTTATTGATGGCATTGTTGCGTGCGCTGGACGTACCTTGCCGTTTCCACGGTTTCACCATAGACAAGGCTTTGCAAAAGGGTGCTATCACTGGCCTCGCTTATGTCCTCGCACCTCGCAGCATTATCCATAGCTGGGTTGAGGTCTGGTTTGGCGGGCGCTGGCTTAATCTGGAAGGTTTTATCCTCGATAAAAAATACCTGTGCCAATTACAGCAAAGATTTTCAAGTCAGCAGGGAGCGTTTTGTGGCTATGGTGCAGCAACGCCAGATTTACACAACCCGCAAATTGACTGGAAGGGAAGTGACACCTATATACAAAAAGATGGCATCAACGCTGACTTTGGCGTATTCGAGACGCCTGATGCTTTCTATATGAAGCATGGCGCAAACTTGTCCGGGATCAAACGATGGATGTTTTTACGTTTTATCAGGCAATGGATGAATCAAAATGTGACGAATATCCGCGGATAGGAGAAAGCAGATCACTATACATGCTGTCCAGATCAACTCAAGTGCGAGCTTGTTGGAATTGATAATGATACTCATTTGTGTTAAATTTTGGTCTTCTTATCGCTATTAGGTGCCACAAGTGAAAAATCTGAAATCGGTGATTGCTGCATCCCTTGCTTTGTTGTCCTGCTCCACAGCTGCCTGGTCTGAAGAAGTGGTTGTCTACTCGGCCCGCAACGAACAATTGATCAAACCCCTGTTTGACGCTTACACCAAGCAAACAGGTGTCAATGTCAAGTTCGTCACCGACAAGGAAGGGCCGCTGATGGAGCGGCTCAAAGCTGAAGGTGCAAATACTTCTGCCGACGTATTCATTACTGTTGATGCAGGTAATTTGTGGCAGGCAGCCAATCAGGGTTTGTTGCAAGCAGTTAATTCCCCGATACTCAATGCCAACATCCCGGCGCACTTGCGTGATCCTAAAAATATGTGGGTAGGTTTGTCGGTGCGTGCCCGTACGATTTTCTACAACACACAAAAAGTCAAACCAGAAGACCTCTCAAGCTATGAAGATCTGGCCGATGCAAAATGGAAGGGGCGCCTGTGCCTGCGCACTTCCAAGAAGGTGTACAACCAGTCCCTGACCGCAATGATGATAGAAGAACATGGTGAGCCCAAGACAGAACAAATTATCAAGGGATGGGTAGGCAATCTGGCAACAGATGTTTTCCCGGACGATACCAAGATGCTCGAAGCCGTGGGCGCAGGTCAATGTGATGTTGGTATTGCCAACACGTACTATTATGGCCGTTTGATGGACAAAAATCCCAAATTGCCGATTGCTGTGTATTGGGCTAACCAAAAGACCAAGGGCGTTCACGTCAATGTGTCGGGTGCGGGCATCACCCGTCACGCAAAAAATCCGGCAGGCGCACAGAAATTGATAGAATGGCTGTCTTCGGATAAAGCACAAAATCTATTTACCGATCTGGACATGGAGTACCCTGCCAATCCAGCGATCAAGCCGCATGCAAAACTGCTGGCCTGGGGAACATTCAAGCAAAACTTGATCAATGTCACCAAGGCGGGCGAATTGCAAGCAAATGCAGTCAAGCTGATGGACCGGGCGGGTTATAAGTAAAGCTGTTCATTGATAGTCGATGCTTGCTCTTGAAAGAGGGCAGGCTTACAAAAAAGCGAGCAATCCAGTGCTCGCTTTTTCCATTTTTTGAATTGTCGTTTTTAAGTATATTTTGATACCTATATACCAATACTGCTTGGCTGCAAAAAGGTGGTTGACAGGGTGGCGTTTGGCCGCCGGTCTGGTTTCTATGCTTACCTTGATACCCCTGGTCGTGGTGTTGGCTTCGTTTTTGACGCCGCAGCCAGAAATTTGGAAGCATCTGGCTCAGTATGTTTTGCCAGATTTGTTCTTGAACACACTCTGGCTGCTACTGGGCGTAGCGGCGGGTACAGGTTTGCTGGGCGTCAGCTTGGCATGGCTGACGGCCGTGTGCGAGTTTCCAGGGCGACGGTTCTTCTCCTGGGCACTGGTATTGCCACTGGCCATCCCGGCCTATGTGACAGCCTTCGTCAGCATAGGTTTGCTGGACTTTACCGGGCCGTTGCAGACCTTGTTGCGCGACTGGTTTGGCAGCAGTGCCTGGTTCCCACGCATACGATCTACTGGTGGCGTCATACTGGTGATGTCCATGGCACTGTTCCCCTATGTCTATTTACTGGCGCGTAATGCTTTTTTGACGCAGGGCAAACGTTCGCTCGAAGTCGGCCAGTCGCTGGGCCTGTCGCGTTGGCAAGGCTTCTACAAAATCGCTTTACCCATGGCGCGCCCCTGGATAGCGGGTGGCATCTTGTTGGCCCTGATGGAAGCAATGGCAGATTTTGGCACAGTGTCAGTCTTCAATTATGATGCCTTCACCACCGCAATCTACAAAGCCTGGTTTGGTTTGTTTTCCCTGTCGGCAGCTTCTCAGCTAGCTTCGATTCTGGTGCTACTGGTATTGATGCTGGCGCTGGGCGAGCATTTTTTGCGCGGTGATAAGCGCTATAACGTTATTGGCAAATCCAATCAATCCAAAATTCATCTGGGCCGACGTTCGCGCTGGCTGGCTTGTTGTTATGCCAGTGCCGTGCTGGCAGTCGCATTTGTGATACCAGTGGCGCAGTTATTGGTGTGGAGTGTGCAGGTATTTGCAACTGATTTCGATGCCCGTTACCCTGCATTTGTCTGGCATTCGATTTTATTGTCCGGCATGGCGGCTGTTTTGGTCGTGGCTGCAGCACTGGTACTGGCTTATGCATTGCGTCTGTACAAAGACTGGCCGACTTTGTTCTTTGCGCGCCTGTCTACCCTGGGTTATGCCATCCCCGGCACCGTGCTGGCGGTCGGCATTTTTATTCCGGTGGCCTGGCTGGATAATCAGATGCTGGCATTCCTCAAGCCCTGGCTGGATATCAAGGACAGCAGCATCCTGCGTGGGACGCTGGTCGTGATGTTGCTGGCGTATGCCGCACGCTTTCTGGCACCTGGCTTTAACGCCATAGACAGCGCAATGCAGCGCATTACCCGCAACCAGGAAGACGCAGCGCGCAGCATGGGTGTCACCGGCCCAGCACTATTCCGGCAAGTGTATTTCCCCTTGCTGCGTGGAGGTATCGTCAGTGCAGGCTTGCTGGTATTTGTCGATGTCATGAAAGAGATGCCGATTACCTTGATGACCAGGCCATTTGGCTGGGATACCTTATCTGTACGCATCTTTGAAATGACCTCAGAAGGACAATGGGATCGCGCCGCCTTGCCCGCCATGGCTCTGGTGCTGGCTGGTTTGATACCGGTGATCCTGTTGACTCGCCAATCAGAACACTAAAGCAAAAATATGAGTGCATCAGCTACACCAGAAAAGCGCGCCAATCCGGTACTGACATTGAGTGGAATTGCCCATGCCTATCAAGACAGGAACACCTTCTCAGGACTGGGATTCTCTCTGGAGAAAGGGCAGATAGCATGCTTGCTGGGGCCATCAGGATGTGGCAAGACAACAGTCTTGCGATGTATCGCAGGTTTTGAAACCATAGGCCAGGGCAGCATACATGTGAATGGCCAGCTGGTCAGTACCGCACAATTTTCCTTGCCTGCGCATCAGCGCCATATTGGCATGGTGTTCCAGGATTATGCCTTGTTCCCGCATCTTGATGTGCAGAGCAATATCGCATTTGGCCTGCATGCCATGGGCAAGGCAGAGCGTGGCTTGCGCGTGGCAGAGTTGCTTGACATCGTAGGTCTGAATGAAGTCCGCCATGCTTATCCGCATGCGCTGTCTGGCGGCCAGCAGCAACGTGTTGCCCTGGCCCGTGCACTGGCGCCCAAGCCAGACTTGCTATTGCTGGATGAGCCATTTTCCAATCTTGATACAGAATTGCGTGAACGCCTGGGCCTGGAAGTCAGAGCCATACTGAAACAGCAAAACACCACAGCGATACTGGTTACGCATGACCAGAATGAAGCATTTGCCATTGCGGATGAAATCGGCGTCTTGCATCAGGGCCAGATGCAGCAATGGGATACGCCTTACAATTTATATCATCAACCGGACAATCGTTTCGTCGCCGACTTCATTGGTGAAGGGGTCTTCATCTCCGGCACCGTACTTGCACCAGATAAAATAGAAATCGAATTGGGTATCGTACCCGCCAGAATGCCAGAAGACTGCTGCCTGGGTTGCATGGTAGATGTGCTCGTCAGGCCCGACGACATCATTCACGATGACCTCAGCCCCGTACATGCAACCGTTGTGTCCAAGGCATTCCGGGGAGCAGAATTTTTGTACACACTGGAATTAAGCAGTGGCAGCCGCGTACTGTCCCTGGTGCCCAGTCACCATAACCATGCGCTGGGTGAGCAGATAGGGATACGGCTGGAAATCGACCATGTGATCGCGTTTCATACCCGCGGCGATGGCAGCTGAGCAGGAGCGCAAGGGGATGCCGTAGCGTCAATCAATTCAGCCAGCTTGTGGATGACCAGAGTATAGGAAATGCGCTCCTGCTCCATTCTTAAATTAGGGCTGATGCGTTGGTGGTACCGTGCGGGTTATATTGATTCAATCATGATCAATGCTTGAATTTCTTTGACTTCGTAAAGTCTTTTTGCATTAGGAATGAGTATGAAATTTAACTTCATCTTGGTCGGTTTGACGATTGGATTTTCAGCGGTTACCCATGCTCAGATGCAAAGCGCCGCCAACAAAAATCAAGCGGCGGCGGTTGCTGCAAACACTCCTGTCAAAACAAGCTCAATGACCATATCACTGACTGCAAAAGGAGCTTATACAATAGGCTCAGATCGGGATAAGAGCCCAAAAAAAACAGGTGTATTGGTTGGCGCTACGCATGTGGCTGCATTGAATAAAGAATTGCTGGAAGTGAAAAATGGTGCAAGTGATGTTGCGATCACCATCAAAGCGGAGCGCGCTACCAAATTCCAATACCTTGTTAGTGTCATGTCCACAGTGGCTTTGCAAACTACCAGGAAATTTATACTGGCGACAGAAACGAGTCAATGTACTGTGCATGTGCCGTTAGATGGCTTACCCAAGAATGTTGCATATCTCACTGTCCAGATTTCTGCGGGTGGCGACTATGCCCTGCAACTGAATGACAAAGATGGAAAATCCAAGGGATCGATTGTAGCCTACAAGCACGACAAGATCGCGAACCTGAATGATGCCTTAGTCCAAGCCAAAAATACGCATGCAGCTAGTTACGCTCTCATCAACGCCGACAAAGACGCCCCCATTCAAGCTTACGTTGATTTAATCAATATGCTGAACTCAGCGTCTATTGATAGACACATGATTGTTGCCCAGAGTGGCAGCGGACCGACACAAAATGCGCCTGAAAAAAATCAACCCAAAACACAGCAACTTCGCATAGACGAGCTGGGCGAGCAGCAGAAGCAATTGCTGGAGGAGTTGAAGAAGATGAAATAGTCAATTACCTTATGGTTTTATTCACGGCCGACTTTCAAGCAATTCTAAACCGACCAATTTACTTGTACTGATGTCGCTTAATCCCGAGCTAGGACGGTATCGTCCTCTATCTTGATATGATTTTATCAAAGTCTTTAAATCTTCAAGTTCTTGAATCCGCCATCCCAATTAGTGGCTTCACTTTAGCAAAATATGTTTTGGATGTTGATCTCACGAATATTTCAAATGCACCGTAGGCACGACTTGAAAATATTAATGTTTCTGGAAACCAGCTACAAGTTGATTTTGTTGTTTGCATTTCAGATCGAAGAAATGCGACGAAGTCTGCTTGCATCAAATAGCGAAATTCTAGCCCAGAACTTTTTGAACGTTCTAGTAGTAGATCTGCCCGAATGCTTAATCTTTTAAGATCCAGTCGCTTTTTTCTATGTTCCATAGTACCTAATGGCCACCAGAATATTTCATGATTTACTAGTGAAAATTGCCCAACATTTTCGTCTGCTTGAGCATAATACTTTGGCCCTAGAAGGGCTTCGGCATATTCAAATTTTTCAAATTTCAAGAAAACTGCAAGCGCATATAAAAATAGCTCATGAACTATGAATTTAAAATTGTCGGCCTCCCAGGTCCAGTAGGTGTTTCTGTCTCTTGGGGCGTTTGTATAGGTGAGGAGTCTTTCAAGAAAGCGTTGAACTTTTTGAGCAAAATCGGAAGTTGAGGTGTAACTAGCTATCGCTGTAAATAATTCTATAGCCTCGTTGCGAAATGGAAGTAAATCATGAATGCTATCGACAATTTTTTCATCATAATCATTAGCTCCATTGCCTTCTATGCGAAATCGTTCCAAATTCTCAAAAAATAAAGTGAAATATTCATCAACTGCACCCGAGGCAGTTGGTTTATTGTTCTTGATCGCGTCGATACATCGTTTCAACGTTGCTGTGGTTCCAAGTGTCAATGTTGGAGCATCGCTCAAAAAAGCGGGCCGCTGCCCAAGAGGTGGCGCTACGTGTAGCGGTTTGTCATAAATCCATCGCAGGAGTTGTTCAAAACTTTCTTCAAAACGTTCTGAATCGCACATGTCTATGTACACCCGCGATTTATAGTAGGTCGGTAGACATACTTTTCCGTCCGCATCCTTTTCAACAATTACCGCCACAAATTTTTCTTGTTTTTCATTTTCATAGACATTTTTTGAAATAATCTGAGTTTCTGTTCCAACACCTCCAGAACGATCATCAGCTTTGGCTGAATAAACGGCGTCCGAAATTATCGCAACTTTCAAAATGGTCTTATCAGTGACCATTTGCTCCATAAATGTAAACATGTCCTGGCCTACTTTCAGGTGCCATTTGTCCAAGATCACATCAACACCTGACTCTCTTAAGCGTGTGGCGAGTTCCAATACCCACTGCTCATGATCAACACTAGACCAACTATATGAAATAAAAAGTTTTGGGGCGTCCATGCTTATTGCTCACAGTCTTATATGGGAGGTGGAAAACTATTATTGAAAATATATCTTACCAGGACTGTATCGCCAAGAACTTCTATTGTCCACCCCTGGCGCGCAGACATCCCCCCACCACGCCTGCCCGCAAGAGCTGACGCAATTTGACGCAAATTTCTCGGCAAATTCAACGAAGTGGGGGAGGGCGGGGAAATGTTGATTTTAGGTTTGAGCTAGGGGAAACCCTAACATCACTAACCCTATTGAAAAACGAGTGTTTTTCCCTGCTAAGTCTTTGATTTTTAAGAAATTGCAATATTAGGGTTAAAACCTAACCTCAACTAACCCAAAACCTAACACTCTTCTAAGTGCTTGATATTAAAGGAAGTCTCTTTTTAGAGAAGTTAGAATTTAAAAGCTAACCTGATTAGGGTAAGGTTAGTAAATCAGTTAGGGTTTTCCCGAGGGGTACCTTTTTTAGAACGGGCGCACTTTTCTGCCTTTTTTGCCAAAATTTGAGCAACAAAAAAACCATTCTATGATTCATGGCCAGATATCTACATCTATGCAAATCAAGGCCGTATATGACGTCTGATTTAGGCAACAAAAAAGGCAACCGAAGTCGCCTTTTGATGCTGTCATTATGTTGTCATTCCGGTGCTAAAACAGCCCCAAAACACTCAATTTTAATGACATTGAAAATATCTAATTCTTTGATTTTAAACAAAATATTGGTGGAGTCGGCGGGAATCGAACCCGCGTCCAGAAGCACTCTACAGACAGTTCTACATACTTAGTGCTGCCATTTGATTTAATCCTGACGACGCGGACGCACACGCTGCGGCAGGACGAGTTACCTATTATTTAATCGAGAGTCAAGTAACCCGGCTCAAGACGATTCCATATGAATGTCCTTACTGCTGTTGCCAGCCCACCCTATGGACGAAGTGGTGTAAGGTTAGCCGGTATTAAGCGGCTAATGCGTACGAGTTATCGTTTGCAGTTATATAGTTCAGATTGTATTTACGAGGTAGTCTGGCCTCGGTATGCCCTGCGCTGCTTTGCAACCCCTGTCGAAACCTGGTCGACCCCTAAGCATTGCTAGTATATCCCATATATAGGCTGGTACGGAAGATTCAAGAGCCCACGGACTGTAAATGTTTGGCGCGTACCAGTTCCAGTAGTTCCAGCGGGCTGTCGATGATGGCGTCGGCTTTCCAGTGCTTGGGTTCGGTGGCTCCGCAGTAACCCCAGGCGGCGGCGACGCTGGTCATGCCTGCGGCTTCTGCCGCTTGTATGTCGCGCAGGTCGTCACCGACGTACCAGCAGTTTTCTGAACGTATGCCGAGCTGCCTCGCTGCTTCCAGTAAGGGGGCAGGGTGGGGTTTGGCATGAGGAGTGGTGTCACCGGAGATGACGCAGCGTGCTTCCTGCAAATCCAGCAATGGCATCAGCGGGCGCGTGAAGCGCATGGCTTTGTTGGTGACTATACCCCAGGCTACGCCCATGACATCGAGGCCGCGCAGCAGGTCAGGCACTTGCTTGAACAGTTTGCTATGGACGGCGATGGCGGATTCATATTGATTTAAAAATTCAATGCGCATGGCTTCGTAGTCGGGGTGTTCTGGCGTGATGCCAAAGCCAGCGCCCAGTAAACCGCGGGCACCGGCCGATGCATGGGGACGCAAGCTCTGGTAATGGACGGGTGCCAGTTGGCGGTTTTCCCGCATGACATTGACGGCTGCGGCCAGGTCGGGGGCTGTGTCGGCCAGTGTACCGTCCAGGTCAAACAGGATTGCTTGTGGAGTTTGCATAATAAAAAATTAAAAGCACGCCTTCATGATTGATGAAGGCGATTTGTTAAGTTCACAGCGGGCGCGTACAGGCAACCATGTAGTTGACGCTGGTATCAGCATTCAGTGAATAGATTTGGGTGAGGGGGTTGTAACTCAAGCCCTTCATCGCATGTAATTCGAGACCGGCATTGCGGATGTCTTGTGACAATTCTGCGGGAGTGATGAACTTGGCATAGTCATGCGTACCTTTGGGCAGCATTTGCAGCAGGTATTCTGCACCGATGACTGCGAACAAATAGGCCTTGGCATTGCGGTTCAGGGTCGAAAAGAATAAATGGCCACCGGGTTTGACCATTTTGGCGCAGGCTTTGATGATGGATGCGGGGTCAGGCACGTGTTCCAGCATTTCCATGCAGGTGACGATGTCGAATTGGCCAGCCTCAGCTTCTGCCATGTCTTCAGCGGCGATTTTTTTATAGCGCACACTCACACCAGATTCCAGGCCATGCAGGTCTGCCACTTTGAGCGCCTTGTCAGAAAGGTCTATGCCGGTGACTATGGCGCCTTTTTTTGCCATGGATTCTGCCAGGATGCCGCCACCGCAACCAACGTCGATGACTTGCTTGCCCGCTAGCGGTGCGCGCTGGTTGATCCATTCCAGTCGCAGGGGGTTGATTTCATGCAGTGGTTTGAATTCGGAAGTGGGGTCCCACCAACGATGGGCAAGTTCACTAAATTTCTGGATTTCTGCGGGATCAGCGTTCAAGGTCGACATGATGTGGTCTGAAGTGCCGGGTCAGGGCATGAGCTGCGAAACCGCTATTGTAGGCGATTCAGACAGGTACTGCATTGGTGAAAAACAAACATCGGATGGAAATGATCCGTATCTGTTTTTGTGCAAACTACAAAGTAAAAAACCCGCCGAAGCGGGTTTTTTACAGAAGCCAGGCTTCGATTACTTAACGTTGCGTGTACCAACAACTTCGATTTCAACGCGACGGTTTTTAGCGCGACCATCAGCTGTTTTATTGTCAGCTACTGGTTGTTTTTCGCCTTTGCCTTCGGTGTAAACACGGTTAGCTTCGATACCTTTGCTTACCAAGTAAGCTTTGACTGCTTCAGCGCGACGGATAGACAATTTTTGGTTGTATTCGTCAGAGCCTACAGAGTCAGTGTGACCAACAGCAATCACAACTTCCAGATTGATGGATTTCAATTTGGATGCCATGTCGTCGAGTTTGACTTTAGCTTCTGGTTTCAGAACAGCTTTGTCAAAATCAAAGAATGCATCAGCTGCGAACGTTACTTTTTCAGAAGTAGGTGCAGGTGGAGCAACTGGTTTTGGAGGCACAACTGGTGTTACTGCCGGTGCTGGTGTTACTGCGGCTGGTGCAGCTGGTTTTACCAGTGGTGCATCGCAACCTGGAACTGCGTCAGCAGGTGTCCAGTAGCCTGTGCGCCAGCACAGACCAAATGGGTCACGTGCAATTACACCGCGACCATCTTGTACATAGGCGCTGTGTGGCTTGTTAGCCATGATGTCTTGTTGTGCGGAAGCAGAAAAGGATGCTACTGCGGACGCTGCGATAACGAGCTTGACTAAATTTTTCATATTTCTCCTCTCGGGTGAGATTATTACCGCAGATGAACTGCGCGAAATTACTGCATAAAACCACATATTAACACGGCGATGATGACATTACTATTTCGTCAAACATCATCAAGCCATTTATCAACATTCGTTCTATTTTGCCATATTCAGCAAGTTTAAGACGAAAATTGTTAAATCGGCAAAGTTACACTTAGTCAAATATGTCGCATATTTACAACTTAATATGCACTTTGGCAAGTTAATACCAGTTTCAAAAGGGGAAATTGTTTATTTAAGGCCAAGCTTTGGTGACTTTTCCCCGTTGAGTTTACTTGGCCAGGCCACGCCCCTCTATGACAATGCGGCGGTTTGGTGCCATGCATTCCATCAATTTGGCTTTGGGCTGTTTGTCGTCGCAAGCCTTGATTTGTTGGGTTTTGCCCATGCCCATGGTCTCCATGGAAGTATTCAGACCCTTGCTGCCGAGGTAGGCAACCACGGCATCGGCATTTTTTTCCGATGATTTTTGGGTTTGCGCATGGCTACCGTTCAAGTCAGTATGGCCACTGACGACGATCAGGTCGACTTTGGCGCAGTTGGCTAGTTTGGCCATGACTTCATTGTCGATGCGTTCCTTGCCTTTGCTGTTAAGTGTAGATTTATTGCGCTCGAAAATTTCATCACTAGGCAGGGTGAGGGCAAAGTCGCAGCGTTTGGGTGGGGCAGGTGGTGCTGGCGGGGCGACTGGTGCTGGAGGTGTAGCTGGTGCGGCGGCCGAGGCGGGGGCTTCTGGGCTTTGTGCTGCTGACGCAGGTGCTGCTGGATTGGATTGGGCAAATACAGTTGCTATAGGGAGGGTGAATGCGGCAAGCGCGCAAAGTGCTGTCAAATTCTTTAACATGGTTGTCTCCGTGGGGGGTGTTGATTATTTTGAGGGGTGTTTTTTATTATGCTTTTGATTAAATCATATAAATTTGCGCTCAGGCTGTCATTTGAACGACAGTGTTGCAAACCCTTGCTTGGCAATTTTGCTGGCTACAGGCAGAGTTTGGCTGACTTAATTGCTATAAATGGAATTCAGGGTGGGAGGCATGTTAGAATCAAGAGTTAAACGTCAGTCTTTAATAGTCTTAATAAGATGTCATTGAGGACGTAGTCGAAGACGTTATTAATTAACCAAGCTCTAATTCGCCGGCCGCCAATGGATCAATTCGCAAAAGAAACACTCCCGATTTCCCTTGAAGAAGAAATGCGCAAAAGCTATCTCGATTACGCGATGAGCGTTATCGTAGGTCGCGCTTTGCCGGATGTGCGTGATGGCTTAAAGCCTGTGCATCGTCGCGTATTGTTCGCGATGCACGAAATGAACAATGTCTATAACCGCCCATTCGTCAAATGTGCGCGTGTGGTGGGTGAAGTCATGGGTAAGTACCATCCCCACGGCGATGCCTCCATTTACGACACGCTGGTGCGTATGGCGCAGGATTTTTCCCTGCGGTATACCCTGGTCGATGGTCAGGGTAACTTCGGCTCCATCGATGGCGATAATGCTGCGGCGATGCGTTATACCGAGTGCCGTCTGGACAAGATCGCCAATGAAATCCTGGCTGATATCGAAAAAGAAACAGTCGACTTCGTCCCCAACTATGACGGTAAGGAAAGAGAGCCGTCAGTTCTGCCTACCCGCATCCCGAATCTGCTGATCAACGGTGCATCCGGTATTGCGGTGGGTATGGCGACGAATATCCCGCCACATAATATTACCGAGATCATCAACGGTGCCCTGCATGTCTTGCGCAATAGCGATTGCACGATCGATGAACTGATCGAGATCATCCCTGCGCCAGATTTTCCTACTGGTGGCATTATTTATGGTGTGTCTGGTGTGCGCGACGGTTACCGCACTGGTCGTGGCCGTGTGGTCATGCGCGCCAAGACCCACTTTGAAGAATTTGGCAAAGAAAATCGCACGGCACTGATCGTTGATGAGCTGCCTTACCAGGTCAATAAAAAATCCCTGCTGGAACGTATCGCTGAACTGGTACGTGACAAAAAGCTCGATGGTATTTCTGACATCCGCGATGAATCCGATAAATCGGGCATGCGCGTGGTTATCGAACTCAAGCGTGGCGAAGTACCTGATGTGGTACTGAACAATTTGTACAAGCAAACGCAGTTGCAAGACACCTTCGGCATGAACATGGTGGCGCTGGTGAATGGCCAGCCCAAGCTGCTGAACTTGAAGGAAATGCTGTCCTGCTTCTTGTCACATCGCCGTGAAGTTGTGACACGCCGCACTCTGTTTGAGCTGCGCAAGGCGCGTGAACGTGGTCATGTGCTGGAAGGCCTTGCAGTTGCGCTGGCGAATATCGATGACTTTATCGCCATCATCCGCGCAGCACCGACGCCACCGATCGCGAAACAGGAATTGATGACCCGTGCCTGGGATAGTTCCATGGTGCGCGAGATGCTGACACGTACTGCGGCTGACAATTTAGCTGGCATTGATGCTTTCCGCCCTGAGAATTTGCCCAAGCATTACGGCATACAGCCTGATGGCCTGTATAAATTGTCTGATGACCAGGCGCAAGAAATCCTGCAAATGCGTTTGCAACGCCTGACTGGTCTGGAACAAGACAAGATCGTCAATGAATACAAAGACGTCATGGCAGAAATCGCCGATTTGCTGGACATCTTGTCCAAGCCAGAACGCGTCACCGTCATCATCACTGATGAGCTGACCCTGGCTCGCAATGAATACGGCGAAGGCAACAAAGACGTACGCCGTTCAGAAATCACCCATAACGCTACTGACCTGGGCACAGAAGACCTGATCACGCCGCAAGACATGGTCGTGACCTTGTCGCACACTGGTTATATGAAGTCGCAACCTTTGTCTGAATACCGTGCGCAAAAACGCGGTGGTCGTGGCAAGCAGGCGACTGCAACCAAGGATGATGACTGGATTGAGCAACTCTTCGTGGCCAATACCCATGATTACATCCTGTGCTTCAGTAACCGTGGCCGCATGTACTGGTTGAAGGTATGGGAAGTGCCACAAGGCTCGCGTACTTCGCGCGGCAAGCCGATTGTGAACATGTTCCCATTGCAGGAAGGTGAAAAAATCACCGTCATCCTGCCTTTGTCTGGCGTTAACCGCACTTTCCCTGAAGACCATTATGTCTTCATGTCCACCAGCCTGGGCACGGTCAAGAAAACACCTCTGACTGACTTTAGTAATCCACGTAAAGCCGGCATTATTGCGGTTGATCTGGATGAAGGCGATTTCCTCATCGGCGCGGCACTGACCGATGGCAAGCATGATGTCATGTTGTTCTCTGATTCTGGCAAGGCTGTACGCTTTGATGAAAACGACGTACGTCCTATGGGCCGTACCGCCCGTGGTGTACGTGGTATGAATCTGGATGAAGGTCAGCAAGTCATTGCATTGCTGGTAGCTGAAAATGAACAGCAATCTGTGTTGACAGCGACTGAAAACGGCTTCGGTAAGCGTACACCTATCACTGAATACACGCGACACGGCCGTGGTACCAAGGGCATGATCGCGATTCAGACTTCCGAGCGTAACGGCAAGGTTGTGGCAGCTACTCTGGTTGAAACAACGGATGAAATCATGTTGATCACTACTGGTGGCATCCTGATACGTACCCGTGTTTCCGAGATCCGCGAAATGGGTCGCGCAACTCAGGGTGTGACCTTGATTGCTGTGGAAGATGGCACCAAGCTGTCTGGCCTGCAACGTATTGTTGAAACAGATGCGGATGTAGATACAGGCGATAACGGTGCTGGCGAAGCGGAAGGCAGCGCACCAGAAGCTGACACAGCGGAGTAAAACATCATGACGACGATCTACAATTTCTCTGCAGGCCCGGCAGTATTGCCGAAAGAGGTATTGCAGCAAGCCGCTGCCGAAATGCTGGACTGGCATGGCAGTGGCATGTCCGTCATGGAAATGAGCCACCGTGGGCCAGAGTTCATGTCCATCATCGCTGCTGCGCAAAGTGATTTGCGCGAGCTGCTGGCGGTGCCGGACAATTATAAAATCCTGTTCCTGCAAGGTGGTGGCCTGGGTGAAAACGCCATCGTCCCCATGAATTTGATGGGGCGCAAGCCACAGCCCGCAACGGCAGATTTTGTGCATACCGGATCCTGGACAGGCAAGTCCATCAAGGAAGCAAAAAAATACGGCAATGTGAATATTGCAGCTTCCGGCGAGGCTAGCGGATTCACTACTGTGCCGCCGCGCGATAGTTGGAAATTGACGCCAGGTGCAGCTTACGTGCATCTGTGCACCAACGAAACCATCGATGGTGTCGAGTATCAGTTCGCGCCAGATGTAGCGCTTGAAACAGGTGATGCCCCCATCGTGGCGGACATGTCTTCGCACATCTTGTCGCGTGTGATTGATGTCTCCAAATACGGCGTTATCTTTGGCGGGGCGCAAAAAAATATCGGCCCGGCTGGTTTGACCATCGTCATCGTGCGGGAAGATTTGCTTGGCCATGCCTTGCCTATTTGCCCTTCTGCCTTTGACTGGAAAATCGTTGCCGACAATGATTCCATGTACAACACCCCGCCAACCTATGCGATTTATATCGCAGGCCTGGTGTTCCAGTGGCTCAAGCAACAGGGTGGCGTGGCGGCGATGGAGCAAAAGAATATCGCCAAGTCCGGCTTACTGTATGACTACCTTGATTCCACAGATTTTTATGAAAACCGGGTAGAGAAAGGTAGCCGTTCGCGTATGAATGTACCTTTCTACCTGAAAGATGAAAGCCTGAATGCGGCATTTCTGGCAGAAGCCAAGACAAATGGCTTGTTGCAATTGAAAGGCCATAAATCCGTAGGTGGCATGCGTGCCTCTATTTATAACGCCATGCCTATAGACGGCGTGCAGGCTTTGGTCAGCTTTATGCAAGAATTTGCCCGCAAACATTCCTGAGCAAGTTTGCATTAAAATCACTTATTCAATATATATACTCCAGTCAGCCCTTTCTGAGCATGGCACAACACCATCACCTGGAAACCGTGGCGCTGACAAGCCGGATCAAAAGCCTGGCGAGTAGCAAAGTATGATCTGGCATGGCGCAGTTAAACACTGCTGACCATGCCCACACCTTATCAAACACGGTTTTTAGGTACAGTATGAGCGACAATAAATTACTCCCCCTGCGCATCAAGATTGATGCCATCGATGCACAAATCCTGGATTTGCTGAACCAGCGCGCCCGCGTGGCCGAAGAAGTAGGTCATGTCAAGGCAGAAACCAATGCCCCGGTGTTTCGCCCGGAACGCGAAGCACAAGTCTTGCGCGGCGTGGCGGAGCGCAATCCGGGTCCGTTGCTCAGTGACGATATACAACTGATCTTCCGCGAAATCATGTCGGCTTGCCGTGCACTGGAGCGCCGCGTGGTGGTGGCTTTCCTTGGCCCTGTCGGCACCTTCAGTGAGCAGGCCGTCTACAAGCAATTTGGTCATGCTATCCAGCCTTTGCCTTGCGTATCCATTGATGAAGTTTTTCGTGCTACAGAAGCTGGTACGGCAGATTTTGGTGTCGTGCCTATCGAGAATTCATCAGAAGGCGCGATCAACCGCACGCTCGACCTGCTCTTGCAAACCAGCCTCGCCATCAGTGGTGAGCTGGCGATAGCTGTGCAGCATAGCCTGATGAGCAGGTCTGGCAATATGGAGGGCATCAGCCGCATCTGCGCCCACTCACAAGCTCTGGCGCAATGCCAGGCCTGGCTGAATCAGCATTATCCACATGTGGAAAGACATGCAGTGGCATCGAATGCAGAGGCAGCACGCATGGCCAGTGGTGACTATACGGTGGCGGCGATTGCCAGTGAAATTGCCGGTCATCAGTACAACCTGGGCATAGTCTCTGCACATATCCAGGACGACCCGCATAACCGTACCCGTTTTGCGGTCATTGGCCGTCTGCGTACCACGCCTAGCGGCAAAGACCAGACTTCCATCGTGCTGGCGACGCCCAACAAGGCGGGCGCTGTCTACAACCTGCTGGCCCCACTGGAAAAGCATGGCGTATCGATGACGCGTTTTGAGTCACGCCCAGCACGCACCGGCAATTGGGAATATTATTTCTATGTCGATGTGGAAGGCCATGTGATGGACGCCAAGGTAGAAGCTGCCATGTCCGAGTTGAATGACAAGGCAGCCTTCTTCAAGGTGCTGGGCTCTTACCCTTGTACAGTGTGAGTGCCTGATGCAAAAAGCTTTTCAACGTATAGCGATTTTTGGCGTAGGTTTGATTGGTGGCTCGTTTGCCCTGGCTTTAAAAAAGGCTGGTGCAGTTGAGCAGATAGTCGGAGTAGGGCGCAGTCAAGCTTCGCTGGAAAAAGCGCAGCAACTGGGTATCATCGATGAAATAGCCTTGAATGCCGAGCAGGCATTACGCAACTGTGATCTGGTGCTGATTGCCGCGCCCGTCGCACAAACCGGCGCGATATTGAAGGCGATTTATCCGCATCTGCAAGCTGGTACGATAGTCACGGATGCGGGCAGTACCAAGGCCGATGTGGTGGCAGCAGCACGCGCCAGCCTCGGTGAAAAGATTGCGCAATTTTTACCGGCGCATCCGATAGCCGGACGTGAGCTAAATGGGCCTGAGGCAGCACTGGTGGATTTGTATGTTGGCAAAAAAGCGGTCATCACCCGCCTGCCAGAAAATACTGATGCTGATGTGGCCAGGGTGGCCTGGGCCTGGCAGCAATGCGGTGCCATCATTCATCATCTGGAGCCTGCGGCACATGACGGCGTATTTGCCGCAGTCAGCCATTTGCCGCATTTGCTGGCTTATGCCCTGGTCGATGATATTGCCCGCAAGCCGCATGCGGATACCTTGTTCCAATATGCAGCAAGTGGCTTCCGCGACTTTACCCGCATTGCCGGTTCATCACCAGAAATGTGGCGCGACATCAGCCTGGCGAACCGTATCGCGATGTTGCAGGAGCTGGATTCTTACACCGCCCGCCTGTCCATTTTGCGCCAGCATTTGGTGGATGCCAACAGTGACGGCATAGAAGGTATTTACGCAAATGCCCAGCGCGCGCGCCATAACTGGATTAGCGCCATTGAGGCAGCCGAGAAACAGCAGCGTGAAGGTGGGGATTGATAACGCTTATGCGTTTCTCTCGTCTTCAAACTCAGATCAGAATTGAATAAGACCATGACACAAGCAAGCAAACATTATCCGCATTACCTCGATCTGCAACCTGTCATGCAGGTGCAGGGCACTGTCAAATTACCGGGTTCAAAAAGCATTTCCAATCGTACACTTTTGCTGGGAGCGCTGGCGGAAGGTAAGACCCAGATCATGGATTTGCTGGCATCCGATGACACCCTGGTCATGCTGAACGCTTTGACGCAATTAGGCGTGCACTGGGAGCAGGATGGTGATAGCCAGAATTACACGGTAGATGGCGTCAAAGGCCATTTCCCCAAACACCAGGCTGATCTGTTCATGGGTAACGCCGGTACTGCGATACGCCCATTGGTTGGTGCATTGGCCGTGTTGGGTGGGGACTACACCATCCACGGCGTGCACCGCATGCATGAACGTCCTATCGGTGACCTGGTTGATGCACTCAACGAAGCAGGTGCGCAAATTGAATATACCGGCAACCCTGGCTACCCTCCTTTGCATATACGCCGTGGCCATATCCATGCCCAGCGTTTGCAAGTCAAAGGCAATGTTTCCAGCCAGTTTCTGACGGCCTTGCTGATGGCCGCGCCATTGATGGCACGTGAGCATGATGTAACAATAGAAGTGATAGGCGAGCTGATATCCAAGCCCTATATAGAAATCACCCTGAACCTCATGCAAAAATTTGGCGTGACGGTAGCGCGTGATGGCTGGCAGGCATTTACAGTCACAAAAGGCCAGCATTATGTGTCGCCTGGTGTTATCCATGTCGAAGGCGATGCTTCTTCTGCTTCTTATTTCCTGGCGGCAGGTGCCATTGCTGGCGGGCCTATCCGGGTTGAAGGTGTAGGCAAGGCTAGCATCCAAGGCGATGTACGCTTTGCAGAAGCGCTGGAAAAGATGGGGGCAACGATTACCCGTGGCGATAACTGGATAGAAGCCAGCTCGAACGGTGTCTTGCAAGCCATAGACATGGACTTCAACCATATTCCCGATGCTGCCATGACGATTGCGGTAGCTGCCCTGTATGCCAATGGCACCACTACGCTGCGCAATATTGCCAGCTGGCGCGTCAAGGAAACCGATCGCTTGTCTGCCATGGCGACAGAATTGCGCAAACTGGGTGCGATAGTGGAAGAGGGTGCCGACTATATGACGGTGACGCCGCCTGAGCATATATTGCCAGCTACCATCGATACCTATGATGATCACCGGATGGCTATGTGTTTCTCTTTGGCCAGTCTCGATGGACGTGCCCGCAGAGGTGCTACTATGCGCATCAACGATCCAAAATGCGTGGCCAAGACTTTTCCTGATTATTTTGAAGTCTTTGCCAAGATTAATCACAAAGATTTGTTTTAAAGGTTTTTATTGTTATCTATGACCGCACGTAGTCCTGTTATCACCATAGACGGCCCTACCGCATCCGGCAAGGGCACGGTGGCACACAGGGTAGCCAAGCATCTGGGTTTTCATTACCTGGATTCTGGAGCCTTGTACCGCCTCACTGCCCTAATGGCTACCCGCCATGGCATCGCACTGGAAGATGAAGCTGCCATTGCTACGATGGCAAGAACCCTGCCTTGTCGTTTTGTTCACGGACATGTTTTTCTTGAAGAAGCTGATGTTACCGACGCTGTGCGGGCAGAAGAAGTTGGCGTGGCTGCCTCGCGCATTGCTGTTTTGCCAGCAGTGCGTCAGGCGCTGGTCGATTTGCAGGTAGCTTTTCGCTATACGCCCGGTCTGGTGGCTGACGGGCGTGATATGGGAACTGTCATCTTCCCAGATGCCAGCTTAAAAGTTTTCTTGACAGCAAGTGCTGAGGCGCGCGCAAGCCGTCGATATAAGCAATTGATTGAAAAGGGAATTTCTGCTAATATGGAAAACTTGGTAAAAGATTTGATGGAACGTGATGCGAGAGATAGTGCTCGCACCACAGCGCCGCTCAAGCCTGCGCCAGACGCGATCATCCTGGATACCTCTGAATTAACTGCTGAAGAAGCGGTCAGTAAAGTCCTGGTCTGGTATGCGCAAACACAGACAAACAACGCCGTATAGGTAGCTTAGGTAATAAGTAGCTGGTGAAGTCTGCATGTGTCGTTTCAAGTGCCTTTATTGACGCAAGGTTAATAAGGGGATGTTCAACCTAACCCGGTAAACAGTGCCTTTGTGCTATTCCGGCTAACTTGTAAATACTATGTCTACTGTTTTTATGTCCCAAGATTTCGCAACCGGTGCAGATAGCTTCGCAGCTTTGTTCGAAGAATCCCTGTCACGTCAGGATATGCGTTCCGGTGAAGTGATTTCTGCTGAAGTCGTCCGTATCGACCACAACTTCGTGATCGTTAACGCTGGCTTGAAGTCTGAAGCCTTTATCCCTGTTGAAGAATTCAAAAACGACCAGGGCGACCTGGAAGTTAATATCGGCGATTTCGTTTCCGTAGCGATTGATTCGCTGGAAAACGGTTTCGGCGACACAATTTTGTCCCGTGACAAAGCTAAACGTCTGGCCTCCTGGCTCGCGCTGGAAAAAGCGCTGGAGTCTGGCGAGATTGTTACTGGTACAGTAAATGGCAAAGTCAAAGGTGGTCTGACTGTTCTGACGAACGGCATCCGCGCTTTCTTGCCAGGTTCTTTGGTTGATACACGCCCAGTTAAGGATACAACTCCTTACGAAGGCAAAACCATGGAATTCAAAGTTATCAAGCTCGACCGCAAACGTAACAACGTTGTGCTGTCCCGCCGCGCTGTTGTTGAAGCGTCCATGGGCGAAGAGCGTCAAAAACTGATGGAAACCCTGAAAGAAGGCACAGTGGTTACTGGTATTGTTAAAAATATCACTGACTACGGCGCGTTCGTTGATCTGGGCGGCATCGATGGCTTGTTGCACATCACTGATCTGGCATGGCGTCGTGTACGTCACCCTTCCGAGGTGTTGACAGTTGGTCAGGAAATCACTGCAAAAGTATTGAAATTCGACCAAGAGAAAAACCGTGTTTCCCTGGGCGTAAAACAATTGGGCGACGACCCATGGACAGGTTTGTCCCGTCGTTACCCAGCGAACACACGTCTGTTCGGTAAAGTAACGAATCTGACCGACTACGGCGCGTTTGTTGAAGTCGAGCAAGGTATCGAAGGTCTGGTTCACGTTTCCGAAATGGACTGGACTAACAAAAACGTTGCACCAAACAAAGTTGTTCAATTGGGCGACGAAGTTGAAGTCATGGTTCTGGAAATCGACGAAGAGCGTCGTCGTATCAGCCTGGGCATGAAACAGTGCAAAGCCAATCCTTGGGATGATTTCGCGATCAACCACAAGAAAGGTGACAAAGTTCGCGGCGCGATCAAGTCCATCACTGACTTCGGCGTATTTATCGGTTTGTCTGGCAACATCGACGGTCTGGTACATTTGTCTGATCTGTCCTGGAACGAAACAGGCGAAGAAGCAGTACGTCGCTTCAAGAAAGGTGACGAACTGGAAGCGATCGTTCTGGCTATCGATGTTGAGCGTGAGCGTGTTTCCCTGGGCGTTAAACAGCTGGAAGGCGACCCATTCAACAACTACTGCGCAATGAATGACAAAGGTGCAGTTGTCGTTGGTACAGTTAAATCTGTTGAAGCCAAAGGCGCAGTTATCCAGTTGGCAGACGACGTTGAAGGCTACCTGCGTGCATCCGAAATCTCCCGCGACCGCGTGGAAGATGCTGGTACACACCTGAAAGTCGGCGACAGCGTTGAAGCCCTGGTATTGAACATCGATCGCAAAGCTCGTGGCATCCAATTGTCTATCAAAGCTAAAGATAGCGTTGAAACACAAGAAGCAATGCAAAAAATGTCCGTTACTGATTCCAACGCAGCATCCGGCACAACCAGCCTGGGCGCTTTGTTGAAAGCCAAGCTCGACAATAAAAACTAAGCTTACGTCATAAGATTTATTACTATGACTAAGTCGGAGCTGATAGCTCGTCTGGCAGAGCGATATCCGCAACTGGTAGCTAAAGATGTGGATATTGCTGTTAAAACTATACTGGATGCAATGTCGGATGCCCTGGCAACAGGGCAACGCATAGAAATCCGTGGGTTTGGCAGCTTCGCACTGAACAGTCGTCCACCACGGATAGGTCGTAATCCTAAGTCCGGTGACAAGGTGATGGTCCCTGAAAAACGGGTGCCGCACTTCAAGCCAGGTAAGGAATTGCGCGAACGTGTTGATGCCATGGTGGGGCAACCGATACACGATGACTAAGTCAGGCTGACTGGTTGTTGAGCTCGGAATTTTGAGCTAATTAGATGACGCAAAGATAAAAACGGCATATCGGTTTTCCGATATGCCGTTTTTTTTCAGTACAATGCTCTTTTCGGGATTAATTGCTTAATTGACGATTTTTCCGCTTATCCTCAAGGAAGCATACATGAAATATATTTCAAGATTGTTCGCCATTGTCCTGTTTATCCTGTTCTTTGGCTTTGCCTTGAAAAACGACCAGATAGTGACGCTGCAATATTTCTTTGGCTATCAACAGTCTGCGCCGCTGGTCATCATGCTGCTGGCTTTTTTTGCTGGCGGTGCTACGCTGGGCGCGCTGGCCATGGTGCCTATGGTGTTTCGCCACAGACGCGACCTGCACAAGCATAAAAAGACCCTGGCAGAAATTGAAAAAGAACGTGAAGCAGTGCAAAGGGCAAGCACACAAGCCCCGCAGCCTGATAGCATTCGCAATACCTGAAAACACAATAAGAAAAAACGCACATGGAATTTGAAATCTGGTGGTTACTTGGTATCCCCTTATTCTTCACCCTTGGCTGGACTGCTGCCCGTATCGATATACGTCAGTTGATCTCGGAATCCCGCAGCCTGCCGCGTGGCTATTTCAAGGGTTTGAATTTCCTGCTGAATGACGAGCCGGACAAGGCCATTGATGCCTTCATCGACATCGTCAGGCTCGATCCTGAGGCAGTAGACTTGCATTTTGCCCTCGGTAACCTGTTCCGCCGCCGTGGCGAGACTGAACGCGCTATCCGCGTCCATCAAAACCTGCTGGCCAGGCCAGACTTGCCTACTGAGCAAAAAACCCAGGCCATGTATGAGCTGGGCCAGGATTACCTGAAAGCCGGTTTGCTCGACCGTGCCGAAGAAACCTATAACCTGCTCGTCAATAGCCCGTTTGAAGCTCAGGCTCGACGCGCCTTGCTGGAAATCTACCAGCGTGAGAAAGAATGGGCGCGCGCCATAGAAGCAGCGAATGCCTTGCAGGAATGCGGTGCTGGTGGCCGCCAAAAGGAAATTGCCCAGTTCTACTGTGAAATTGCCCAGGATGAACTGGTGCATACCAATACCGATGCTGCACTGGCCAATCTGGAAAAAGCACTGGCAGCAGACCGTAATAATGTACGCGCCATCATTCTCATGGGGGATGTGTATATGGCCAATGGTGACGCTGAAATAGCCTTGTCCACCTGGCGCAGGGTAGAGCAGCAAAGCGTGCCGCATGTGGCGCTGGTGGCTCAGCGCCTTATGGACGCTTACCGCAAGCTCGATAAGGCGCAAGAAGGCTTGAATTTGCTGAAGAATTATCTGGCTGACGCGCCATCGATCGACTTGCTGGAAGTGGCTTTCAAGGCCACGCTGGAGCTGGAAGGTATAGAAGCCGTCAACAGCCTGGTCAGTGAAGAATTACGCAGGACGCCGACGCTGCTGGGCCTGGATAAATTGCTGGATGGCCGCATCATGGTTGTGCCACCTGAAGTCAGGCCAGAATTGGCCATCATCAAGAATCTGGTCCACGGTTACGCACAAAAGCTGGCTCGCTATCAGTGCTCGCATTGCGGGTTCAAGGCTAGGCAATTTTACTGGCATTGCCCGGGTTGTAGTAAATGGGAAACTTACCCACCGCGCCGTACTGAAGAACTCAATGTAATGAATTAATAGGCTCGGTCCAGATAAGGAAAGAGCATTCCCTGAATACTCATTGAGCTTTAAAGAATCTTGAATAAGGTCCGTGATCCGAAACTCTATGTTGATGACTAGATGTCTGGATGCACGGAATGACTTATTTTTATATGGTGATCAAAAAATGAAAATCACAATTATTGGTACAGGTTATGTTGGTCTGGTCACAGGCGCCTGCCTGGCTGAATTGGGAAATGATGTGTTTTGCCTGGATGTTGACCAGCGCAAAATTGATATTCTCAATAACGGCGGCATCCCTATCCATGAGCCTGGCCTGGAAGAAATCGTCGCGCGCAACCGAGCTGCGGGCCGCATACAGTTTTCTACCGATATCGAAGCCAGCGTCAAGCACGGTGATGTGCAGTTCATCGCTGTCGGCACACCGCCAGATGAAGATGGTTCTGCTGACTTGCAATATGTCGTTGCTGCGGCAAAAAACATCGGCAAGTACATGACCAATTTCAAGGTCGTCGTTGATAAATCTACCGTGCCTGTCGGCACGGCTGACCGCGTCAGTGCCGCCATTTCTGCGGAGCTAGGGGCACGTTCTGTGACGGCAGAATTTTCGGTGGTATCCAATCCAGAATTTTTGAAAGAAGGCGCGGCAGTAGAAGACTTCATGCGTCCTGACCGCATCGTCATCGGTTGCGACCAGACACCGCAGGGAGAGAAAGCCCGTAGCCAGATGAAGAAACTGTATGCGCCTTTCAATCGCAATCATGAACGCACTTACTGGATGGATGTGCGCTCGGCAGAGTTCACCAAATATGCCGCGAACGCCATGCTGGCGACCCGCATCTCGTTCATGAACGAACTGGCGAATCTGGCTGACCATGTCGGTGCCGATATTGAAGCAGTACGTCACGGCATCGGCTCTGATCCTCGCATAGGCCACAGTTTTTTGTATGCCGGTTGCGGCTATGGCGGCTCTTGCTTCCCCAAAGACGTGCAGGCGCTGGAACGCACAGCACAGGACTATGGTCTGAATCTTCTGATACTGCAGGCGGTGGAAGCAGTCAATGCACGTCAAAAGCAGGTACTTGGCGACAAGATGCAGCAGCGCTTTGGTGAAAACCTCAGTGGCCGCCATTTCGCCATCTGGGGCCTGGCATTCAAACCGAATACCGATGATATGCGTGCGGCGTCTTCGCGTGTTTTGCTCGGTGAATTGTTGCGCGCAGGTGCGACGGTGGCAGTTTATGACCCGGTCTCCATGCAGGAAGCCAAGCGCGTGCTGGAACTGGATTTCTATGATGCGCCAGAATTGCTGGCTTCCATACGATATGCCGCCAACCCCATGGATGCGCTGGTGGACGCTGACGCCTTGGCCATTGTTACTGAATGGAAGGCCTTTCGCAGCCCGGACTTTGACGAAGTCAAGGCACGACTGAAACAGCCTGTGGTGTTTGATGGCCGCAATCTGTTCGAGCCTACAGTCATGACCGAGCTGGGCATTGAATACCACGGCATAGGCCGCTCTGTACTGACGAACAAATAATGCAAAATATGGATGCAAAGATGAAGCGTATTCTGGTCGCTGGCGATGTCATGCTGGACAGATACTGGTTTGGCGAAGTTAACCGCATATCACCCGAAGCCCCGGTGCCTATCGTGCGCGTGGAAAAAAGTGAAGAACGCCTCGGTGGTGCAGCCAATGTGGCACGCAATGCCGTCGCCCTGGGTGTGCAGGCTGCCTTGATGGGAGTCATTGGTGACGATGATGCTGGCAATAGCATGGAGCGCCTGCTGAAGACTTCAGGCATAGAAGCTTATCTCAGCCGTGATCAGCAAATTTCTACCATCATCAAGCTGCGCGTCATCGGCAGGCAACAGCAATTGTTGCGTATCGATTTTGAAGAACGTCCGACTGAGCATGTCCTGCGTGACAAACTCAATCGCTTCAATTCCTTGTTGACTGGCTATGATGTCGTGGTTTTATCCGACTATGCCAAGGGCAGCCTGGTGAATGTCAGCGCGATGATTGCTGCAGCAAAGGCCGCAGGCAAGATCGTGCTGGTCGACCCCAAAGGCAGTGACTTCAAACGCTATGCCGGTGCCAGCTTGCTGACTCCGAACAAGTCGGAGCTGAAGCAAATCATTGGAGACTGGCCAAATGAAGAAGAACTGACAGCCAGGGCGCAGCAACTGCGCGCAGAGCTGCACATCGACGCCTTGCTGCTGACCCGTTCTGAAGAAGGCATGACCTTATTCACAGCTGATGGTGTGACCCATGTGCCAGCAATGGCGCGTGAAGTATTTGATGTTTCTGGTGCCGGTGATACCGTCATCGCTACCATGGCTGTCATGCTGGCGCAAGGAAAGTCCATGCAAGAGGCGGTAGTGATTGCCAACCGTGCGGGCGGTATAGTCGTTGGCAAGCTGGGTACGGCGACTGTGACGCGAGAAGAACTCTTTCCTGAGTCTGCACATTAAATTGATAACTGTACTGGCTTGAAGTATTCAAGCCAGCATTCTCAATACAGGTTTATCAGGCAATCGTCCCAAAGCGGAAGCTCGATGCCACCACACCGCCAAAGATGTTTTCTTCATGATAAACACAACTGGCAACTTCATCCTCTGCCGCACCCACGGCCACCATCAGTGGCAGTAAATGCTCTTCCCTTGGATGGGCTACCCTTGCTGCCGGCGCATCTTCCCAATGGATCAGGCGGGCGACTCTTTCTGTGGTGCTGCTGGCGATCAGGCTATCCTGCAACCAGTCATCAAAACTCGATGATGGTTCTTTTGCCAGCGGACCAAAGCGGCGCAGGTTATGGTAGCTGAGCCCGCTGCCTATGATCAGCACTCCCTCGGCCCGCAAGGGGGCCAGGGCACGTCCCAAAGCCAGATGCTCGGCCGGGTCCAGACCTGTGCGCAGTGATAATTGCACGACAGGCATATCCGCTTCAGGGTACATGACGGCCAGTGGTGCAAATGCGCCATGATCAAAGCCACGTTGTCCATCAGCTTGCGTGGGCAGTCCTGCTGCCCTGATCAGGCCAATTACACGGTCAGCCAGCTCTGGCGAGCCTGGGGCAGGGTAGCGCACATGATAGGTATGCTCGGGAAAGCCACCATAGTCATACACCATGCCCGGCCTGGGATTACTCATGAGCGTAAAAGAACTCTCTTCCCAGTGCGCCGAGATCATCAGTATGGCCTTGGGCTTGTGTGGCAATTGTTGTGGTATATCGACCAACGACGTTTCCAGCACATGCATGGCTTTGCGCATATCTTCGATGTATGGCCAGGGGCCGCCGCCATGCGAGATAAAGTAGGTAGGCAGGTTCATATGAATATCCTTGAGTAGTCATTCAGCACGGAGGCTCATTTTCTTGATGATGGAGCGCGATGTAATCCATCATAATGTTTCTCATTGTGGAAATCGATGGTGGTAAAGTAATTGTAATGTTTCCATAAATGGAAACATTGAACTAGTGAAGGCAGGTCATGGACGAACTTGATATCAATGGCATCAGGGTGTTTCGCGAAATCGTCGAGTCAGGCAGCTTTACTGCTGCGGCAGATCGCCTGGGCATGGCTGCATCCATGGTCAGTAAACATATCTCCAGATTGGAGCGCAAGCTCGGGGCGCGGCTATTGAACCGTAGCAGCCGCAGCATGAGTCTGACTGAGGCGGGTAAGGATTTTTTTGCGCAGGGCAGGCAGGCGCTGGATATTCTTGATGCTGCAGTCGCCTCGGTCGCGCAAACCAGCGGGCCACCACGTGGTGAATTGAAAATAAGTGCGCCGGTATGGTGTGCCAACCCTGGCTTTGCCAGGTTGCTGGCAGATTTCCGGCAAGACTATCCTGAAGTCCGGCTGGATCTGCATCTGGATAATCATATGGTGGATCTGGTGGCGGATGGCTTTGACCTGGCCTTGCGGGCCACCGATGAGCCTTCTTCTGCCCTGATCGCGAGGCGCTTGTGCAAGGTGGAATTCCATCTGGTAGCGACGCCAGCCTATTTGCTTGAGAGAGCTGAGAAAGCAGCCGAGGAGGCTGCCATGGCTGTCATCTTGCCCAATTATGTCCAGTTGGAACGGTTTCGTTTGCCAATACAAACAGAAATGCCACCATTGAAGCTAGATGCCATCATGAAATGTAGCGACACCACACTCAGCTATCATTGCGTACTGTCAGACATGGGCGCTGCATTTTTGCCCGCCTGGTTAGTGGATGATGATCTTGCCTCCGGCCGTTTGCAACTGGTCGGCGGTAATGAGCCGGGTTTTGCCGCCAATCTGTATGCCATCTATGCAAGTCGCCGCCAGATGCCACCCAAGCTGCGTTGTTTTATTGATTTTTTGATAGACAGGCTGGGCGATTGAATAAAGTTGACATATGTATACAGTGATTTTGTGGAATACTTGTCAACGGAATGTAGTTGATTCCGTTGATATCCATATAGACAGTGATAAAAACTGAACTATACCGCTTAAATAAATGTTCAATTATTGAGGGAGTATTCGCATGTTGAAGAAATTAGTGTTTGGCTTGATGGCTTTGTTGGCAGCTACCGGATTTGCATTTGCTGATGTTGATGTCAATAAAGGTGACCAGGCTGCATTGGATGGTATCAAGGGTATAGGTCCGACCAAATCCAAGGCCATCATAGAAGAGCGTACCAAGAATGGTGCCTTCAAGGACTGGGCAGATTTTGAAAGCCGCGTCAAAGGCATAGGCGAAAAGAGTTCGGCTAAGTTGTCTGCTGCCGGTTTGACGGTCAATGGCCAGGCAAAACCTGGTGCTGCAGCAAAACCTGTGGCCAGTGCAGCGTCTGCCAAGGCTGATAAGGCAGAAAAAGCGGCAGATAAAGCTGCAGATAAGGCTGCAGCTCCAGCGGCGGCATCAGCACCTGCTGCTACTGCTAAACCCGCATCTGCCCCGGCAGCTGCCAAGGCTCCCGTTGCCGCTTCTGCAGCCGCGGCAGCTTCCAAGGCCAGCGCTAAATAAAGCCAAATCCAGCATATTGCTGTTTGCTGTATGTGCAAAATAAAAAACCTCAGGGGTGACCCTGAGGTTTTTTATTAGCTTATTTAAAATCTGTATAAGCATATCTGATACCTCAAATGACAAGGTGAAACTCTTGATCTGTATGGGGAGTAATGCATTTCTGCTTGAAGAAGACAGGTTTCACCAGCCAACCAACTAGCTTATGCTGCAAGCGTCTAATGGGAACTGCGATTAGAATGAGGCTTTGTAATTTTAAGCATGCTGACCATGACCTATCTGACCATTGAAGATACCATAGGCAATACCCCACTCGTAAGATTGCAACGTATACCAGGTGCTGACAATCAGCGACGTAATAATGTCATTCTGGGCAAGCTGGAAGGAAACAATCCTGCTGGCTCAGTCAAGGACAGACCGGCCTTGTCCATGATCAAAAGGGCAGAAGAGCGCGGTCAGATCAAGCCCGGCGATACCCTGATTGAAGCTACCAGTGGCAACACCGGCATTGCTCTGGCCATGGCTGCGGCCATGCGTGGTTACAAGATGATTTTGCTGATGCCAGAAAACCTGAGCATAGAGCGGCGCCAAAGCATGGCCGCTTATGGCGCACAAATCATGTTGACGCCCAAGACGGGGGGGATGGAGTATGCCCGTGATCTGGCAACACAAATGCAGGCAGAAGGGCGGGGGGTGATACTCGATCAGTTCGCCAACCCTGATAATCCTTTGGCTCACTATGAAGCTACGGGACCAGAAATCTGGCGTGATACCAAGGGGCAGGTCACTCACTTCGTCAGTGCCATGGGCACGACTGGCACCATCATGGGTGTATCCGCTTACTTGAAGGAACAAAATCCGCAGATCCACATCATTGGCGCGCAACCAGAAGAAGGTTCACAGATACCTGGCATACGCAAATGGCCGGAAGCATATTTACCCAAAATCTATGACAAGGCCAGGGTGGATCAGGTGGAGTCTGTGACGCAGGCCGATGCCGAACACATGGCGCGCAGGATGGCAGTGGAGGAGGGGATATTCTGTGGTATTTCTGCCGCAGGAGCATGCGAAATTGCTTTACGTGTAGCACAGACTGTAGAAAATGCCACCATCGTCTTCATCGTTTGCGACCGTGGTGACCGCTATTTGTCTACTGGCGTATTTCCTGCCTGATAGACTTAGCCTGGTGGGTGCTGGCATTGCGCTCACCCTGTATTTACTCTGCAAGCCCGACTCTGTCAGCTCTTTACATCACGCTGTCACAAATCCTCAGCATAATTAAAAAAGCCAAAAAAATACCGAAATCACGCTTTTGGCGCATTTTCGGTATTTTTCAATAAAGCAGTTTTCCTGGAAATCCGAAGACTTATCAGGCAGCAACCACCGATCAAATAAAAGACTTATGCTGCGTCTTTTGGTTTGAATTGTTTGTCGCTGATACGGAACTTCGCACGACGGTCGCCCATCAATTCGCGCAGTTCTTTGATGCTGACATCGCTGATTTCATGCATGCGTATCAGTAATGATGCGCCTACAGGCAGGCGACGATGCCTGATTTTACTAATTACTGGTGGTGCCACTTCCAATGCTCTGGAGAGTGCTGCATCATTTTTCAAATGCAATTGCTTGATCAGAGTATCCAACAGATTGTTTGGATCATAGTCGATTTCATCGGATTCAAGCTGGGTCAGGTTTGCCATAATTACCTCGCTGTTTAGTTTATTGATGCTAAATTTAGTTGCTTCAATAAAAAATTAATCAAACGGTAATATTGTATCTTTAAAATATAATTTGCTTGTCAGAAAAATAGCAAACCATTGTTAAATCTCTTGACACATTGCTTAGTTCATACATAAATGTGTCAACTAGATAACAACACTTTAGTTTAGAAAATACTGAATGGCAATGTTTATTCCAGTAATTAGTTACTAGAATAACATAAATTAACAATTTTATTCGGGCAGGAAAAATCTGTTAAATTGTTATTATCCCCTTCCAATGTACCTCAACCTGCTTCTATGCTCATTATTTATGTCTGGCAGCTGCGATCATACGGCCCAAGTCAAACACTGACATGGCATAAAAATAACTCCGATTGTATAGCGTAATGGCAAAAAAATTGTCTGTTGCAAACCAGTACTCTGTTGCGTCATTGCCATTTTGCAGATCAACGAGTCCATAGGAAATATTTGTTGGCGCTTCGCTACTTGCTGTTGTCGCCATGGCTTTTAAATCCTGCAACTGATAGCTGGCCAGTAAACCTTTCCCCAGAGCAGTATTGAGTTGCTCGCTCTTTTCAGGGACGACCAGGGTCGCTGGAAAAGCAATCGGTAAGTTGCGTTTCCAGCCATGAACCGCCAGATAGTGGGCGACGCTGCCGATGGCATCGACTGGTGAGTCAGTCAAATTGATCTTGCCATCACCATCAAAGTCAACGGCATATTTCCTGATACTGCCAGGCATGAATTGTGGCCAGCCTATAGCTCCTGCATAAGAACCCTTGAAAACAAATGGGTCGAGCGAAGATTCTTTGGCCATCAGCAACATGTTTTCCAGTTCACCACGGAAAAACTGCATGCGCGCATCGCGGGTCGGCGTGTCTGGGTAATCAAATGCCAATGTAGTCAACACATCCATGACGCGAAAGCCACCAGTCTGTTTGCCGAAGATGGTTTCCACGCCTATCAAGCCAACGATAATCTCAGGCGGGACACCATATTCTTGCTCAGCTTTTGTCAGTGCATCAGCATATTTGTCCCAGAAGGCAGCGCCGGCTTCAATGCGATAAGGTTCGACAAATCGCGCGCGGTAGGCTTTCCAGTTCTTGGGCTTTCCCGGTGGGGCAGGGCGCATCAATTGCCTGGCGGATTCGATGTGTTTGACCTGCTTGAAAGTGGCTTTCAATTCAGTTTCAGTAAAGCCATGCTTGCTGATCATGCTGGCGATAAATCCTGAGACTTCTTTCCATTGCTCAAAATGGCTTTCACTTGCAGTAGCAGCGGCAGCCGCTTTTTTTACTTGCTTTTTCGTTGCAGCATTTGCTTCACCCGTCATGATAAGTGCCGTCGCAATGATGAGGGAATAGATGCAGTTTTGCAAAGTGCCAGGCTTGCTTGTTACCGGTGTTATGGGAGAAATCAAAATGCGTCAATAAAAAATTAGCGGCATGCTGCCAGCAAGGTTTTTAAACGCCGGATCAATACGTTGTCCGGGCCTGGGTTTTTGCCGTAGCGGGCGCTGGCATACAGTTTCAGAAAACGCTCGGCATTTTCAAAATCGGCTGCGGGCAGGCTGGTGCGCAATTTTTCCAGATAGGCGGAAGGGCCTTCATGCAAGGCACGCGCTGCGGTCTTTTTTTCCATCTTGCGACAGAAAGAAAAGTATACCTTATCAAGAGCACTTAGACGTGGTCGGTTGCGTATCAAAGGCAAGGCCATCAAACCCAGTACCAGGCTGGTGAGAATGAAAAACAGCAAGGTAATCTGAGCCCAGTCGATTTTTTTGAAGCCCAGTGAGTTTAGCAGGCTGATTTGTTTGCTCTGATTGTAGTTCAGGACCCACTGGTTCCAGGAGTTATTGACAGCACTCCATTGCATGCGCATCTGATTGAAAAAAGAGATTCCGTCAGGGCTGAGGTTCATGAGCCCGGCCAAACCCTGGCGTGGCACGGCGTAATTGAGAGAACGTTCTACCCTCTCAGGAGCAACCGCGGCAGTGGGGTCTACCCTGATCCAGCCCTTGCCCTCCAGCCAGACTTCTGCCCAGGCATGGGCATTGGATTGTCGTATTTCCAGAAAGCCGTCGATGGAGTTCAGTTCGCCACCCTGATAACCTGCAACTACGCGCGCCGGTATATTCGCCGCACGCATCAGCAAGACAAAGGCACTGGCATAGTGTTCACAAAATCCAGCCTTGGTATCGAACAAAAATTCATCGGCACTATTTGTGCCCAGCAGTGGTGGATCGAGCGTGTACGAATAGGCTTCGCGGCGGAAATAATCGAGTACCGCCCGAACCAGTTGTAAGTCATCCTGATATTGCTGCCGCAGGCTGGCTGCAAAGGCGGTAGTCCGCGGGTTATAACCCGCCGGTAGATGCAGAGAGTGTGCTTGCATTTCACGGCTGCTATTGGCTTCCAGGCTATAGCCAGGATAAGACGCTATCTGGTACTTGATTCTTTCCTGGGTGCTCTGTTCGCGCCGGGTTTCCATTTGCTGGTTAATGACGATGCTGCTTGCCGAGCTGCCTTCAATTTCGGGCTTGCTGGCGGGCATGTCGAGGGCGAACAACCAGTTTTGACCATTGGCTTCCAGCGTGATTTCCTGGTGTACTGGTTGACCGGTATAGCTGATCCAATCTCTTTCTTCTGCATTTCTGTAAAGAGATCTCCTGTCTTCATGCGACCAACTGCGGCCATCAAATTTATCCATGACGATACCGCGCCAGTACAGCAAGGGCTTGGCAGGGATTTCTTGTGTAAACTTGACACGAAAGGCAATCTCTTCGGATTGCGCCAAGTCACTGATATTGCCAGGCGACATGGAGCTGGACAAACCGCTGCGTGCCGAATGGGCGTCACCCGGCAAACCCCAGAGTGGCCCCTGTATGCGTGGAAACAACACAAAGGCGATAATCGTAAGCGGGATTGCCAAACCCAATATAGTGGCGCCGAACTTGAGTCTTTGCCTTAGTGGCGGTACCACGCCAGTATAGTGAAACGATAATTGTGCAGTCAGTAGCAGGCACAAACCTGTCAGGGTTAGCACGGCGGCGAGAATGGTTTGCTGATAAAAGAAGCTGGTCAGCAAGATAAAGAAACCAAGAAAGATAACGACGAATAAATCGCGTTTGGCATGCATCTCCAGCAGTTTGCAAGTCAATAGCAAGACCAGCATGGTGACGCCAGCTTCCCGGCCAAAAAAAGTTCTGTGCGTCAGGAAAACGCATGCCATCATCAGGATGGCGACTGGTAGCAGCAACATGGCATGCGGCAGGCGGCGGCCACTCAAGGTCAGCCAGCCACGCCATGTCAATAACAAGGCGCAGGATGCATTCACCCACCACATCACATGATCGGCATGTGGCAAGAGTACAAAGGCACAGGCAAAGATCAAGAGCAGGGTGTCGGCTTTGTCACGTGACAGGATGGTGCGGAATAAGGGCGTTTTCATGATGCTCACATATCGTAAAGCGCCAGCGCACGCAAGCAGGCATCTCGATGCTCTGGTCCGCTTGCTGCTGCATATTTTATTTGCCCCAGGCGGAAGCCATACGTCAGCCCACGCTGGTCTGCCTCCAAAATCCAACTGGACATGCGTGATAACTTGAGTTCGACGTCCATGTTGCCGGGCAGGGCAGAAAAATCGAGCATGACATCACTACCAGAACCGCCGGCAAACTGCTTGGTCACCAATTGACCACCGAGTGCGGTATCGACTTTGGCAATCTGTTTCCAGGCCAGATGCTTCATGGGGTCCCCTGGCTGATAGGCGCGTACTCCGGCAAAGTCTTCATCACCGGCGTGACCCGGCACCTCGGTTTTTTTACCTTGGCCGGACATGGGTAAAGGCGGGGCATTGACTTCAGGCTGCGGGTAGACCAGGGCATGGGCATCAGCCAGCCAGGTGCTCCAGGCGCGCAACAAGCCTAGCGGATAATAGGTTTGCAAGCGTATTCTGGGGATAGCCTGCAAGCCCCTGCTGATGGTGGGATAGCTGAGTTGTACTGCAATCCGGCTGTCTGCAGCAATATCGACAAACTTCTCCGGGTGGCCCTTGTCGGCAAATCCCACGCTGATGGCGTAACGTGCATGGGCACGGCGGTTGATCAGGTAAACTGTAAATTCAGTTTCTTCTCCGGCAAAAACAGACCTGGCTGAACCTGGCAACAAATGCAGATAGGCCAGATTACGGAAGGCATAAAAGACATTGATCAGGGCGACACCACCCAAGACATATGTCAGGCCAAAGCCAAGATTAAGGCTGTAGTTGGTCGCCGCTAAAAACATCAGCAGCAGCAAGACAACAAATACCAGTCCGGGTTTGCTGGGCACGGTAAATACTCGTCGTTGGCTCAGGAAGACTTCACCGCTTTCTGGCTTGCTCTCCAGGAAAACGATTTTGCGCAGCTTTTTTTTAATCGATGTGAACATGCAGTTGGCTATTTTTTGCTGGCAAGATCAGACGCTGACACGTTTCATCAATTGCGCCAGCAATTCGCTGCTGGCGCTGACTTTGCCTGTCATTGACTTTAGTGGGCGCAGTCTGTGCGCAATCACAGGGATCAGGATAGCTTGCACATCCTCTGGCAAGACGTGGTCGCGACCTTCCATGGCAGCCCAGGCGCGTGCGGCTTGCAACAGCGCGATAGAGGCGCGTGGACTCATGCCCTCGGCAAACAAATCGCCTTGACGCGTGGCATGGGCCAGTGATTGTACATAGTCGATCAGCGGCGCAGATGTATGGATTTTTTTCAGCTGCTGCTGGGCTTCCATCAATTCTTCGGCCTGCATGACGGCTGGTAGTTGGGCCAGCAGGCTGCGTCTGTCTTCACCCAACAACAGTGCACGTTCTGCTGCAGCATCAGGATAACCCAGCGACAGACACATCAAAAAACGGTCCAGCTGCGATTCAGGTAAGGCAAAAGTGCCGACCTGGTGCGCCGGGTTTTGGGTGGCGATGACAAAGAAAGGTTTCGGCAGGTTGCGGGTTTGTCCCTCGACCGAAACTTGTCTTTCTTCCATGGCCTCAAGCAAAGACGACTGGGTCTTGGGCGTGGCACGGTTGATTTCATCGGCAAGCAGGACCTGGGCAAAGATGGGGCCTGGGTGGAAAACAAATTGTGACTTTTCCCTGTCAAAAATCGATATCCCCACCACATCAGCTGGCAGCAGATCACTGGTGAATTGCAGGCGGTTGAATTTCAGACCCAGGGAAATCGCCAGGGCATGCGCCAGCGTCGTCTTGCCCACGCCCGGCAGATCTTCTATCAATAGATGGCCACCTGCCAGCAAACAAACCAGAGCCTGTCTGATTTGCTGCTCCTTGCCTATGATGACGTTATTAACCTGTTTGGCAACTTTATGTACTTTGGAAAACATGTTTTTCCTTATTTTTCAGTGTTAATGCTGGGCTGACATTCTTCAGGTTCATTGCCGAACCAAATCGACATCACTCAAGAATTGTCAAATTTCTGTGATGACAGTGTAAACCGAAATGTCAAAGACTGTTGCTCCCGGTGAAAAGATTCAGACAAACGGATTTGCAAAATCAGACAAATAAGGTGAAACTGATGTTAAGACAGATAAGATAAGCAGAACAAATATCACATTTTTATGCGCTGGCAGTTTGTGCCAGGCAGGATTTGTGGCAGTTCTGGCACAGAGACATGACAACTGCGTATTACACCCATGCTGACTGCAAGCGCCATGAAATGGGCTCCTGGCACCCGGAATCGCCGGATCGCTTGCAAGCCATCGACGATCAATTGATCGCCAGCCGTATCAGCACTTTGCTAGATCACCGCGATGCACCGCAAGCCTCAGAGGCAGACTTGGCGCGTGTGCACACTGCCGACGCTATTTACCGGATACGGGAAAACTGTCCTTCCGAAAAATCAGAATATAGCCATTTTCCGCTTGATGCTGATACCTCATTGAATGCTTATACCTGGCGAGCCTCGTTGCGAGCAGCAGGTGCGGCAGTTGCTGCGACCGACGCCGTGCTCGATGGCGAAGTGGAAAATGCCTTTTGTGCCATACGTCCGCCCGGTCACCATGCCACGCCCAGCGAAGCCATGGGGTTTTGCATGTTCAATAATGTCGCCGTGGCTGCCAAGCATGCGCTGGAAGTGCGCGGTTTGCAGCGCATCGCTATCGTCGACTTTGATGTCCATCATGGCAATGGCACAGAAGAAGCATTCCGCAATGATAAGCGGGTGCTCATGGTGAGTTTTTTCCAGCACCCCTATTATCCCTACACCGGTACGGAGCATCCCGCCAGCAATATGGTGAACATTCCCGTACCGGCGCATAGCTATGGTGACGCCGTGCGCCTGTTGATTACCGAGCAGTGGTTGCCAGCCCTGCGCAAGTTTGCGCCAGAAATGATCTTCATCTCTGCCGGTTTTGATGCTCACCGTGAAGATGATATGGGGCAAATGGGCCTGGTCGAAGCTGACTATGCCTGGATCACCAAAGAAATCATGAAGATTGCTCAGGAGTTTTCCAACAAACGTATCGTCAGTTGCCTGGAAGGTGGCTATAACCTGTCAGCACTGGGGCGCAGTGTGGTGGCTCATCTCAAAGTCCTGGCTGATCTGGATTGAGTCATGATTAATTTCAGTAGCCTGAGCCCGCTGAAGACGGAGCGCCTGTTATTGCGCAAGCTGGAGCGCAGTGACATAGACAGTGCGGCCATCATCCATGGTGACCCTGCCACCAATATCCATAACCCTACCGGCCCAAGATCACGCGAAACCACCAGGGTTTTGCTGGATGACTGGGTAAGCGCGTGGGAACGCCAGCATTTTGGTTACTGGACGGTCTGCTCTATAGACGTACCAGAGCGGGTACTGGGTTTTGGTGGCGTCATGCGCAAGCAGATAGGTGACTTCAGTGGTCTGAATATCTATTTTCGTTTTGCTGCTGATACCTGGGGCAAGGGCTATGCCACGGAAATGGCAAAGGCTGCCTTGCATGCTGCCTTTGTGGTGCTGGCAGAGGATGCCGTGTATGGCCTGGTCAGGCCCGCTAATACGCCCTCGCGCCGCACCCTGGAAAAAATCGGCATGCAGCTATACGCAGAAGTAGAGGATGTGCCAGGCGAAGCCGCCAGTCTGATTTACCGTATAACGCGCACAGATTATTTGGCCGCGCAGTCCTGATCCTCCCCCTCTTTAAATGTTGATGCTAAAGTCATGAAGCGCGAATCCTTGCGTCAACCAGTTGACGGTCGACAGAAAGTTTGCAAGTTTCGTCAAACAAGACTTATCAATTGCTTCGCGAATTCGATACCTATCGCCTTCTTGGACCGATGCAGGTGTCTTTACTTCAGCCGCAAACCTTGACATCAAATTTACGAAACGAAAGAATTTATTTTCCAAACAAGTGCAGAATTTGTTCATTACTCAGCATGAAAAAATAAGTTATTATTTGTTCGAAACTCGCTCACTTCAGTGGTGTGGATTCCACAATCCATGTCATCAGCGAGCGCGAATATGAAGTAGGCGATTTTGAATACAGCGCAAGCGAGCAGATCCTGTTCTGTGCTGAAATGCGAGTGCCACACTATGTGCTGCTTGCGCCACCCTAATCGTCAGAACCCTAATTTCTGCGCTTCAAGCTTACTCGTGTCTCTATGCCCTACCTGGAAGAGTCATACGGTTCTTGTTGGCGACATGTAGCCAGGAAAAATCCCAGGTGCAGAAGAGTTGAATGCGATGAACGCATTTTTTTGAGGAAATATATATGAATCTTGATTCTCCAGAAGTATCAATGAATACATCAGGCGGTTTTGCAGGTGGTACGCTAATTCATACCAAAGATGGTCTGCGGCGTATAGATACGATCAAGGTCGGCGATTTGATTCTGGTTCCCAATGGACCGAACGGGGAAAGCACTTATAAGCCAGTTGCCAGGATCAGCAAATCTGATCATGCAGTGATGGTAGCTGCTGATATTGGGTTTTGTGAGCATGAGTATCCAGGCTTTAAGCTGGTATTTTCAGGTCTTCCTGCATTCCTGGTTTTTGGGATCGTGCCAGACTATCCAGAAGACGAAGCGGAAGAGTATCGGTCTTCGTTCGGCTGGATGAGCGTGGATTCGATTCATGTCTTATATTTGCTTGCCAGTTCACCAGGCAAGCACGCCACATTTGGCAGTAAAGCACCGCTATGGAAGACGAATGATGCAAACGTTGCTTTTGAGCTGTTTGGTTACGATTCGGAAATTGGTTACCAGCTAACATTTAAAAACGGTGAAATCGTCGATAAAAAGACTGCAGATTGCGATCTATTTCACGATGATGACTTTAGCTCTAAGGATGACTCACCAGAGGATGCAGAACAATGCGCTTATAAAGACACTGCGTTTAGCATAGAAACTGCAGATGTAGACCCGTTTTTTGTTGGCGAAGGGGGATTACTCGTGTATGCCGGAAGGGGGAGTGCGGAATATAAAGTATGGGCATATGGCAGAATTTGGGAATAATCCCCTACCGGCCCATTCATCTTTTGGATACGTGGTTTTTGCTACAAGAGAATTTCAGCAAATCCACGATAAGCTGCAGATTAAATTTATCCTGGCGCGCAGAGATGAATTGCGCGCATCTCTGGATTGCTAATGAGATAGATTTATAAGTGCTTGCTGGAGTTTTGGGGAGAAACTGGATTCACCCCAGGTTGTCATTTCCATGATGCTATGCGTTTCGGCTATTTTGCTGACAGCACGGAGGCCAAGGCAATAACCACGTCGTTTGATATTCTGGCTGCTGATGACTCTGAACCAGTCGGCATACTGCTTGCCTTGCGGTTTCAACATCATGATAGTGGAGTAATCTTTTGCCCACGTCTTGATATTGTTTTCAATGCAGGCTTCCGCCAAGTCTTCCTGCATTAATTGCTGTGACAACGTGGACTCAGGATTCAGCATTTTGCTGACATATGTTGCCAGCCCCTCATGCCACAAAGGTGAGGCCATGGAAGAACCGGACTTCAGATGAGAAGTTTTTTGGGACAGATACAAATGAAAGAATTCATGTGAAAATAATACGTCGAGAGACTCCCCGGTTTCGGCGATACGATCAACACCAATAATAAGCACCCATGCATCCTTGGACTTCAGGTATCTTTGTGCGCCATTGATCCCCAGTGTAGGCAAGAAAATAATCTGCATGCCATCCTGCATATCAGGAAATTGACGTTTGAACCGCTCACCTTGTGATGCTGTGAGTTTTTCTGCATTAGCGTAGAGCTGGAATATAGTTTTTTCGGTTGCTGGCAAGGTTCGAAGCAGGTGTTGTATCTTCTTTTTGTATAGTGTGTGGCCGTCTGGAGTTGTTAAATCTGGCAGCAATTGTTCGTAGACATCTGCGTACTTGCGTTCAAACTGTAACCATAATTCTTCTTGCTCTGCCAGATCCTTGCCGTTTGCTTGCGCCCAAAATTGCTGAAAATCTGCTCCTGTTGATGTGATGGCCAGTTTTTGTGCGTGAGCAGGAAATGCAAAGCAAAAAAAAGCAAGCAAACTATTTAGCAAGTACTTCATTCGCCCCATTCTCCATTGAATATTGACATAAAGCTGTTTATTTTAACATTTCGGATACAGGGCGACGTCAATGGCTTTCATGAGGTTTTTCAAAGGAGATATCATGCTGATAAAAATTTTAAAAGTCATTACTTTGAGCTCTGCAATGAGCTTCATTATGCTTCCAGCAAATGCATTTGCGACTGAAGACATGACCGTACTTGCAGAGAAAGTGACCCATTTTATCGATGAATGGCATGACGATGCCGCGCACGCACGTCTGCAGTATTTTGACAAGATTGCAAAAGACGGTATCTACATAGGCACGGACAAGACCGAACGCTGGACACGGGATGAATTCAAGGTATGGGCCAAGCTTTTTTTCGAGCGCCCGTCCGCCTGGGCTTTCAAATCCTTTAACCGCCATATCAGTATGTCGGAAGACCGCAAGATTATCTGGTTTGATGAGCAACTGCAAACCCAGATGGGCATCTGCCAGGCGACGGGCGTGATAGCGCAAACAGCAAAAGGATTCGAGATCAGGCACTACCAGTTGTCGCGGACCGTGCCGAATGAATTGACTGATTACCTGGCAGCAGGTGTCAAAAAGCTGGATGAAAAAAACGCGGGGCAAGTGCAAAAGAAATAAGCTTGGATTCCTGCCTTTAATCAAGTACGGTTCAAGTACGGTTCAGGGTGATTCCAGTGCCAGTTCAACGTTGACGTAAAACCAGTCTATTTTTGCCCAATCTTTCCGGTGACTGATCAAATTTTCATTGGTTCCCATGCTGACCCTGTAATTGAATTCAGTATGACTGCCTAGTTGGCCACTACCGCTGCCATGCTCTGGGCTATTGCGGTTTTCCCAGATGCAGCAGACACGGTGCAGCGGCAGCATTCTGGTGTGCCGTATCAGATAGCGCTCTATTTGTGCTGCCTCACTCCCCTTGGTTTTGTAACTTGCCAGCAGGGTGTGTATTTGTGCATCCATGGCGGGCTTGCATCCCAAAAAAATCAGTGCAGCAGGTTTTTTGCCCAGTTTTTGCAAAAAGTCGGCACATTGCGGCGTACTGCTGTTGACACGGGGTGCAACGTCGCTAGCCCAGACTTCGCTTGCAAACAGCACAGTCAAGATACTCAGCAAGAATCGTTTGTACAAAATTTTCGTCCTATGTAACGTCAGCAAGCCTGCATACATAGTAACCCGGAGAATGCCATTCAATTATCTCTGATGATTAAAATCCTGACTGCCTTGCTGCATCTAGGATGTCAATTTGACAAAATTGATGCCTAAATGGGGTGGTTTTCCGATGTAGGAAGCAAAATCCGGCGCAAGCAGGGCAGAGTTCCGTACAATATCGCTTTGTTTTTGCTAAAAAGAAGAATAAGCATGTCCATACAATGGTTCCCCGGCCACATGAACGCCGCCCGCAAGAAGGCGGCGGAAACCATGGAAAACACCGACCTGGTGATAGAAGTGCAGGATGCCCGCATTCCTCAAGCCTCTTGCAACCCCATGGTTGAGTCGCTGCGCAACTTTCGCCAGCGCCCTTGCCTGAAGATTTTGAACAAGTCTGACCTGGCTGACCCGAATGCCACCAAGGCATGGCTGGATTTCTACAATGCCCAAAAAGGTGTGTTCGCCGTTGCCCTGAGCTGCAAAAAGCCGTCTGATGTTGCCAAAGTGCCAGGTCTGGCACTGAAGCTGGCACCGCATCGCGGCGTACCTACCAAGCCGCTGCGCATGATGATCATGGGCATACCCAACGTTGGTAAATCGACCTTGATGAATGCCCTGCTCAAAAAGCGTGTTGCCAATGTCGGTGATGAACCTGCCGTGACCAAGACCCAGCAGCGCCTTTACCTGGGCAAGAACATGATCTTGACAGACACTCCCGGTATGCTTTGGCCCAAGATAGAACATCCTACGGATGGGCTGATGCTGGCTGCCAGTCATGCAGTCGGTGTTAATGCCCTTATAGAAGAAGAAATTGCGACCTTTTTGGCTGAGCAATTGCTGATTCATTATCCACAATTCATCACTGCTCGCTATGGCTTTCCGGTTGACGGCATAGATGCGGTCTCTGTCATAGAAGGCGTGGCCAAAAAACGTGGCTATAAGCTCAAAGGTGGTGATTGGGATTATGAGAAGGCTTCCCACACACTGTTGCTTGATTACCGCAGTGGTGCGTTAGGGCGTGTGAGCCTGGAAACCCCGGCCAGCCGCGAGCATTTGCTGGCGACTTATGTTCCTCCGATTTTGCTGGGACAGGGCAAGAGTGTGCAAACTGGCATGGAGCCAGAACAGGAAGACGCAGAATGAGTCTACAGGCAGACACGCCTTTTGTATTGCGTAGCGACGCAGGTGGAGTCACTACGCTGACATTGAACCGTAGCGAACGCTTCAACCCTCTGTCGGAAGAAATGCTGGCTGCCCTGCAGACTGAATTTAAGGCCATTGCTACCGACGAAAGCGTGCGGGTAGTTGTGCTGGCTGCTGCTGGCAAGGCATTTTGCGCAGGCCATGACCTGAAGCAAATGCAGGCTAATTCCTCGGAAGCGTATTACAAGAGTCTGTTCCAGCAATGCAGCAAGCTTATGCTGGCTATCCAGAAATTACCCCAACCAGTCATCGCCCGTGTGCATGGCTTGGCGACAGCAGCAGGTTGTCAGTTGGTCGGCATGTGTGACCTGGCTGTTGCCAGCGACAATGCCAGCTTTGCCGTGTCTGGCGTCAATGTTGGCCTGTTTTGCTCTACACCGGCAGTTGCCTTGTCGCGCAATGTCTCTCGCAAGCAAGCCATGGAAATGTTGCTGACTGGTGACTTCATTGATGCCCAGACAGCAATGCAGCGCGGTCTCATCAATCGTGTCACCAGCCCTGAACAACTCGATGCCTGCGTAGCAGAACTGGCCGCCAGCATTGTAGCCAAGCCTGCGCTCGCCATCAGCATGGGCAAACAGTTATTCTATAAACAGCTAGAAATGGGTGTGGAAGCAGCTTATCAACTGGCCGGGCAAACCATGGCTTGCAATATGCTGGATGCTTCCGCGCAAGAGGGTGTGCAGGCTTTCCTGGCAAAACGCCGGCCTGACTGGTCTTGATTTACTTCTTTTCTTGCTTGTGGGTTCTGAGATGGTCGGCAATGACTGCACCAAGCGAGCACCAGACTCCCGCAACAAAGCAGGTATACAAAACGGTATATGAAGTGGGGAGTTGGGCAGGGGTGTCGCTATAGGCAAAGCTGGCATAGGTATATACCAGCGCTGTTGTCGCTATTCCCAACAGATACCCATGCATCATCGGCGATTTCTCAGCCAGATATCCCACTAGCAATCCCGGTACTACATATTGTGCAAAACCAAAGATGGTCATGAACAATTGGTTGCCCCATAAACCGGTATCTGTATTCACCAGTGTTGCTGGTGCCATGGATGCTTTTAGCATCGCGATGAACACGAAATACAGCAGGCCGTACGCAACAGTCGACAGGGCGATTGCTTGGGTATTCGGTTTGGAAATAAAGGGGTGGAATGCCATAGGGGCAAGATTATACTCTTAGCTGCTGAAGAATTGGGCACAATTGAGAGTGTTTTGTGGCATTCTTTAAGGTGATGCTTCATCACTCTATGACTGGAGTTTGAGTTCTAATCTGAGTAACGTCATTCCAGCGTGTTTTTGGCTGGAATCCACTAGGCTGTTGCTCCAGCAGAGTTCGTGGCATGCTGGCAAGCACATTAATTTTAGATTCGTAGTGTTTTGCGTAACTGATTTTCAAATACATTCGTAATTAATCTGCGATTGCAGGCCGGTGGTAGACCGGCGGCTACACACCTTTTTGCTTCGCCAAAAAGGTGTGCCAAAAAGGCGGCCCAGGCGTCATCGCCCCTGCGGGGTTCCCGTTTGTGCGGTACAAAAAATGGGAAATGCCCGAAACTCGCTACGCTCAAACACGGGCATTTCTTAATCCATTTTCCGTACCGCACAAACGGCGTCGACACATGGGAACTGCGGAAATTCAAAACCAACCCCGACTTCAACAGCAACTCCAACGTCAAAAGCAACTCCAACGTCAAAAGCAACTCCAACGTCAAAAGCAACTCCAACGTCAAAAGCAACCCCAACGTCAAAAGCAACGTCACTGCGACCTTGGTTCATATTCTTTTGGTTACGGTGTGGCGTTTCTACCTCACCTAAATAATAAGCCTACCCAATTACCTTACGCGCAAACGACTCCAGGTAATCCATCAGGCCATCCGCGGCCTTGGCTGCCTGTTCTTCATTGCCTTTGGCAATCGCCTTGGCGACCAGCATGTGGCAGCGGGCACCTTCTTCTATGTCGCCTTCGTGCTGGAAAGCGTACCAGAAGCGGCGGCATTTGATGATGAGGGGGATGACTGCGGCGACGGCTGATGGGTTACGGCAGGCTTCGTGGACAACGTGGTCGAGGGCCTGGTCGGCGGCCATGTAGTCGTTGAGGTCATTGCGCTTGGCGGCGACCAGCATTTTGTCGGCGCATTCTATGATGTCTTTGCGGTGCTGCGGTGTAGCGCGGCGGGCGGCGCTGGCACCGATCAGGCGTTCGATGACGCGGCGAGTTTCTATCAGCGTCATGTGCTCGGCGGCTTCGATGTCGCTGATGATCAGGCCACGTCTGGGCATTTGCTGTATCAGGCCATTCGAGGACATGCGCATCAACGCTTCCCGCAGCGGGGTGCGGCCCAGGCCGGTCCTTTCTACCAGTTCAGACTCGACTACGGGAGAGCCGGGTTTTAACTGCAGTGTGACGATCATGCTTTCTATGGCGTCATAGGCAACGTCGGCTGCACGCAGCTTGGGAGGGAATGTCAGTATTTTTTCAGGGGTAGCGAGCATCAGATATCCATGTTCTGTATTTTGTATGGATTTTACCTATTAATATACGAATATTACCTTGTAAAAAGCTGGAATCATCAAATTCTACGTGTTTTTCGATAACTTTCGCAGTTTTTTGATGTGTAGAAATATATTCCTGCCTCCAATTTTGCCATGGACTGTCCTTGTTTGCTGAGGATTTACGCAGAATTCGGCATAGGTGTAGATTTTAGACTGGATTTTGAGATAAGCTACGCATTATAAATATAATTTAAATATATTTATAAATTACTTTAATCGCAATAAGATTGATGCTGATTACCCTTTGTATATGGAGTTGACCAATTGACGCTACCAGCCACCACTTTTCCTGCTCAGGAAAAACGCCAGCAAATGGCCAGCCAGATGGCGAATGTGTTTTTTTCAGAAAGTCTGTTCGATGCCATGTCGGACATCGTGTTTTTCGTCAAGGATAATGAGGGTCGTTATCTGGTGGTGAATCACACGCTGGTCAGGCGTTGCGGGGGCCGGGATAAGGATGCCCTGATAGGCAAAAAAGCCGAGGAATTGTTTCCGGCCACGCTGGCCGCCAGTTATGCTGCGCAAGACGCGCTGGTCTTGAGTGGCAAGAAAGAAATCCATGATCAGCTGGAATTACATCTTTATCCCAACCGCTCGCCAGGCTGGTGTCTGACGCAAAAAATCCCATTACGTGATACCCGTCATCAAATCATAGGCATGACCGGCATTTCACGTGACCTGGCCATGCCGGATCAACGTCATCCTGTGTATGCCAAGATTGCCGCTGCTGTAAAACATCTGCATCAGCACTATACGCAAACCATCGCGATGGCTGACCTGGTCAAGCTGACAGGTTTGTCGGTGGCGCAACTGGAACGTAATTTTCACAAGATATTCTCCCTGACCCCGAGACAGATGATGGTCAAGATTCGACTGGACGCAGCCTCCTCACTATTGGCCGAATCGCAATTAAGCATCACTGATATTGCGGTGGCCTGTGGTTATCAAGACCATAGCGCATTTTCCCGCATTTTCAAGGCGACAGTCGGGATGACACCCAGTGAGTACCGCGACGTTGTGGTGCGCACCTGAGAGAATTGAAATATTTCTTTTTGCTAACAAGATAGTCATTCAAATGACAATCTTTAACAAAAATGTGTTCTATTCTTTACGCAGTGTCTCGGGTGCTACCCCTGAGACATAAAATCAAAACACCTCCTGGCATCTTGCACGGGAGGAAAAAAACTGGAGACAACATGTTTTTAAAATTGAATCGCTGCAAAGCGATGGCTAGGCTTTTGCTTGTGAATTTGATGCTGTGCTGCAGCGTCAGCGCCCATGCTGACGCGAATGACATCGTAATCGGCCAATCCACTGCGTTGACTGGCATCCTGGCTGAACTTGGCGTTGCCCATTCCACTGGTGCCAAAGCTTATTTTGACTATGTCAATTCTCAGGGCGGCGTGAATGGTCGCAAGATACGCCTGATCACTCTGGATGATGCTTATGACGCCACTAAATCCATCGCCAATGCGAAGCAATTAATAGAAAAAGAAAAAGCCGTCGCCTTGTTTGGCATGTTGGGCACGCCAGCCAATACAGCCTTGATCCCTTTACTGGACGAAGCAAACATACTGAGTTTTGCCCCGGTCACTGGTGCTGAAGTGGTGCGCAAGCCTTTTAATCGCCGCATTTTTAATATCCGCGCTGGTTATGTTACCGAGACTGAAAAAATCATCGACCACCTTAGTGTGCGTGGCATTAAGAAAGTTGGTGTGGTGTTCCAGAACAATGCCTTTGGCAAGGAAGGCTTGGCGGGCATTGAGCAGGCGGCAGGCAAGCGCCAACTGAAGCTGGCTTCTACCGTCAGCATCAATAGTGACTCATCTGATCTGGAAAAAGCCGTCAGCACAATGGAAGCCGCCGATGTGCAATCCATCATCATGATCACGGCGGGCAAGCCTTCGAGTGATTTTATCCAGGCTTATAACAAAAAGGTCAAGGGCATGCAGTATTTTGCCTTGTCGGTACTGGCCTCGCAGGCAGGTATCAATGCCCTTGGCAAGGATGGTGTCGGCGTCATCATTTCACAAGTATTACCTTTCCCGTTTTCTGCGACTACCACGCTGGTCCGGGAGTACCAGAAAGTCATGAGCAAGATGGGCGTGAAAGAATACTCTTATCTGGGTATAGAAGGTTTTCTCGATGCTAAGGTGTTTGTTGAAGCCATTAAACGCGCAGGCAAGGATGTCAGCAGCGAACGCCTGATTACTGCACTTGAAGGCATGGGGCGAACTGACTTCGATGGCTTTATCGTTACCTTTGGCAAGAATAATCACCAGGGTTCTGATTATGCCGAGCTGACTGTAGTGTCAAAAGACGGGCGCTTTTTGCGTTGATTCTGGAAATGCCGCTTGATCGACTGTATCAAGCGGCAAGCAGACTAGCGTATGCCCCAGACAAAGGGGTCGCGTTCATCCAGCATTAACTGTGCTTCCGCATTGACAAAGGCGCTGCCCCGCAGGCTGGGCAGGACCTTGCCATCTTCTGCATAGCGATAGCTGGCTTCGAAGACGCTGCCGAGTATGCTTTCCTGCCGCCAGACCTGACCTTCTTCCAGCTTCTTATCCGCTGCCAGACAAGCCAGTTTGGCACTGGTGCCGGTGCCGCAGGGGGACCTGTCATAGGCTTTGCCGGGGCACAGCACAAAGTTCTGGCTGTGGTTGTCGGCTGATATCGGTGGACCAAATAATTCTACATGGTCGATCAATGCGCCGTTCTCGCCAGTGATGCCTTGGGCTTCCAGTGCTTTTCGGACTCGCCAGCTAAAGTCTGTCAATTGATCCACATTCGACAAGCGCAATTCTTGTCCGTGCTGGTTGATCAAAAAGAACCAGTTGCCGCCCCAGGCAATATCTCCACTCACTTGTCCATGCCCCGCGACATCGATTTGCACTGCCTGCCGATAACGGTAAGCCGGTACATTGTGTACCGTCACCGTGTTATCGGCATGCAGTTCGGCCTCTACGATGCCCACCGGGGTTTCTATCTTGTGCTTGCCTGCCGTGATATTGCCCTGATAAGCGAGGGTGACGATAAAACCTATCATGCCGTGGCCGCACATACCCAGGTAGCCAACATTATTGAAAAAAATTACGCCAGCGTTACAGGATGGGTCATGTGGAGCGCAAGCCAGTGCGCCAACGACGACATCTGAACCACGCGGTTCGCAAACAGTGGCCGAACGATAATGATCATATTTGTCACGGAATACTTGCAGACGCGTAGCCAGGTCGCTAGTACCCAGATCAGGGCCGCCATCGACAATACTGCGCGTAGGTTCTCCACCAGTGTGTGAATCGATGACCGAGATTTTTTTCATGTTTTTGCCATTATGAAGGGGTTTGCCAAATAAGGGGTTTGCCAAATCAGGCAAGCCTGCATGCAGGGCGGCCGATTTATGATAAATGCGAAAATGGCATCAGCTTAGGCAAAGTGGCTATATTTGTCTTGACACAAATTTGGCAGACGCACGACGAAATCAGCATAGTCATGCTGATAATGGAAGACTCATTCCAGAGGGCAGATTTGCTACTCAGTCGACCTTGCCGGTATTCGCCAGATTCTTGTAGCGTGTGATTTGCTCACCCAGCATGCCGTTTACCATCGGTGCCATTTTGTCAAAACTGCCCGTCATATACCCGCCAACGCTATAAGTTAATACCAGTTTGCTCAATGCCTGGTTGTTGTCTGCCGGTTTTTGCGCAATAAAATCCCAGCTCATGCTACCTGCCAAGCCATGCGCCTGCATGGGCCCAAGTGCCCCTGTCATGCGCAAGGCTTTGCCCGGCGCAGCATGGACGACACTCATATGCTGGACACCGCCACCATTGGGGTACTTTTCACAAAAGCAGCCACCTGGTCTGGCATCGATGTTCAGGTTCTTGATGTTCAAAGTATACGTATGCGAGGGATTCCACCAACTGCCGACATTCACCAGCAATTCATAAGCCTCTTCAGGCGGTATATTCAATTGCACTTCATGGCGAACCAGGAAACCATTGCTGCTGATATTGACAACTTCTGCCATGCTGGGTGCGCCAAGGACTGACAGACCGAGCAGGGCAGTGGCGACACAAATACGTAGTGAAGAGTTCATTTGCAGCTCCTTTTTGATTATCCAGCAAGTTTAGGCGATGAATTTATGATGCTGAAGCACTTTTTTGATCCATACAGATGGTAAAGTACGTTTCGCATTTTGGCCATGCGATAATCTTTGCCATAAGCCTGTGCAAAACCTGAGGAATTGATTAAACCTGCTGCATGAATCTGTATCCAGACCAAACTGAACATACGATACCCAAAGAGATCAAGCAACGCCTGACTGGCGGTTTGCTCATCTCTATCGCAGTGCATGCATTTATCCTGTCCTTGCAGTTTGGCTTGCCTGGCTTGGGTATGCCCGGCCTGGAAGCACCCTGGGCCAAGCGCAGGGCCGAGTCGCCACAAATCAACATACAGATTGCCAATTCAGCACCAGCCGGCAAGCCTGATGCAGCGGCGCCTGCCAGTGTTGCGGCAAGTAGCGAACCCCCCACACCCGTCAAGCCTTTGCCACCCCTTCCATCCACCAGGGAAGTGACGCCCAAGCCTGATCCAGCTAGTGCCAGCAGTGCCATTGCACCGCTGGCTGCGGCAAGTGACAAGACAGAAAGTAAAGCCGCCCTGGCTGGCATACGTTTGATAGCGCCGCAAAAGGCAGCCCCTGTACCGGCTCCGGCACAAAGCAAGCCTGCTGCTAAACCTAGTACCGCACGCAAGGCCAAAATCAATACCACGCCACCTGCTGCGCAACAGCGCAAAGTACAAGCCCCAGATGTGGCAAGGGTGATTACCCAGGATATACAGCGCGATGACAGCTTCGCCATGGCTGTCCCCAATCCTGACGACTTTCCTAGGAAAGCGGATACAGAAACTGATCCCAGAAAGCAGTATGACTCTGTCACGCAAGAAGGTGTGGAGCAAGAAACACCACAAGAGCTGGAAGCAAAAGCCCGCGAAAAAGAGCAAAAACGCAAAAAACGTGAAGAACTGATGCGCAAGCAAGCCGAAGACCTGGCACGGCAAGTGGCGACGGATGGCAAGGCAGAACTTCAGCAAATAAGCAAGGAACTCAACGAAGAAAGCCGTAAAGTCGCCGATGAAGCCAACCGCAAGCAGGCGGCTGCATTAGCCTTGCAAAAGCAACTGGAAGCAGAAGAACAAAACCGACGCGCCCAACGTGAAGCTGCACAGGCTGAAGAAATAAAACTGGCCGAACAAAAAAGCCAGGAAGATAGCAAGCGCCAGGAAGAAGAAAAACAACGCACGCAGCAATTGGCCCAGGCACAGCAGCAAGCAAAAGAACAACAAGCAAAAGAACAACAAGTAAAAGAGCAGCAAGCGAAAGAGCTACAAGTCGCGCTTGAGGCAGAAAAACGCAAGCAGGAAGAGCAGCGCCAGCAAGCTGCTGTCCGCAAAAAGCAACAGGATGAACTGCTTGCCAAACAAAAATCTGAAGAACAGCTGGCAAAGCAAAAATCAGATGATCTGGTAGCAAGGCAAAAAGCGGACGAACAAGCGGCTCGCCAGCGGGCGGAGCAAGTCGCCGCAGAACAGCGTGCGCAGGCACAAGCTCAAGCTGCAGCTCAGGCCGCAGCCAATAATCAAACTGCCAGCACGGGCATTAGTCCTGGCCAGAGTACAGGTCAAAGCGCAGGCCAGCAAAATAATGCGGGTGCTACTACCCCAGGCAATGGTACCGCTCAGGGTAACAAGTCTGACCCGTTTAGTTTGCCTAAGAATATACTGGGCAGTGACCTAGCCAACAAGGCCAGGGACCAGGCCCGTGGTATTGATCTATTGCGTGGTGCACCACCCGTAGTAAGCAGGGATGCAGAAGACAAGCCACGCCGCCGCAGCTTGTTTGGCAGTCAGGACAAAGACGTGCCTCTGCGTCTTTACATCGATAGCTGGAAACAAAAAATAGAGCGTAACGGTAGCCTGAATTATTCACAGCTTGCCAAAGACCGTGCGCGTGGCGACCCTGTCGTTGTGGTTTCCATCCGTAGCGATGGCAGCGTGGAAGACATCAGCATCGTTCGTTCAAGCGGCCGAGCCGACATCGACGAAGCGGTGCGCCGTATCGTGCGCCTCAACGCCAAATACGCAGCCTTCCCACCTAATATCGCTGCGCAATACGATGTCATCGAAATACGCCGCATCTGGAATTTTGAAGATAATCTGCGCCTGGTAGAAGAGTTGCGCTAATAACCAAGGTTCTTTCGCAAGGATGAGCACACCCAAAACATGGACGAATGGCTGATTTTTCTGATTGTCAATGACGCAAGCTAAAAACTATTCGATAGTATCCATCGCACTGATTGCAATGAGTGCTCTTGTCGCGCTGTTGTCAAGTTTTGGTACCTTGGCTGAAAGTTTACGTATCCTGTTCATCTCCGACCCTGATCAGTCCGGGTTTGCCAGTGTTTTTTCTGGCCAGATCTGGCGCTTGCTGACCCCGGCATTCATTCATTTCGGCCCCATGCATCTGATCTTCAATTTGCTGTGGGTGTGGGATCTGGGTATGGTGATTGAAAACAGAAAAGGGCCAGGGTTTTATCTGAGTTTTTTCGTCGTTGCAGCAGTCATTTCAAATGTTGCGCAATATTTGCTGACTAGTAACCCGTTCTTTGGGGGTATGTCAGGCGTCGTTTACGGGCTGTTTTCTTATGTCTGGATGCGCGGTCGTTATGATCCCGCATTCAATGGCATCATGCGCAAGGCAACCGTCAACATGATGCTGGCATGGTTTGTATTGTGCTGGACAGGGTTGCTCGGCCCAATTGCCAACTGGGCGCATACCATGGGACTGGTCGTTGGGGCTGTCTGGGCTTATCTGGAGTGCAAGAGCCTGCGACTAGGCCAGACCTCCGCTTCGCTGCCTGCAAACAAAGTCCAGAGTCTGGAGTATTTTTCCACTGCCGACATACTGAAAGCCGAGGCTCTGAGGAGTTGGGTCAAAGACCAGTATCTGCCAGAGGCAAGACAACAGTTTGACACGATAGACGGCAAGTTGAAAATCATCACCGCGATAATTCAGCAAAAAGGTATTGAGACACTTCCGCCGCATGAAACTCAAGCACTGGAGATCGTATTTGCTGATGCCCTGGTACAAGAAACAGGCTTGAACTGGGCGGTGATTGATGATGATCATCAACGAACATTTATCTTGCTCAAGTCAGGCACACCACCGCTTAGTTTTAGCCTTGTACCTGCCACCAGGATCGCGGAAGCCGTGAAGGATGGCAAGCTCAATGAACTATTCCAAACCAGTGTGCAAACCATACGCAACAGTCAGTTGCCGCAAACCTGATTTGATGCATCAATACATCACTCCGGGATAAAGATCATGAGTATGCAAAAAACAGTCCGTGCCATCGCTATTTTGATTTGCCAGGCTTTGATGCATGGCCTATTCCTTGAGAACAGAATATAAAACTGTATCGCAGACTCGCTATTGTGATCCGTAGTCTCTGGTGGAAGGCCGTGGCAATACCATCGATAGAGTGCCAGAGGGTAAGAAGAAAAAAACACATACCACTGGTAGAGATCAACTGAAAAATGCCAGCCTATGTCAGCAAGGCTGGCATATCCAGTATCAGGGCAAGGCTGCAGGTTTTGCCAGATAACTTGTGGAATAAGTCTTGAACTGCCCGCCGTCAGTATTGATAGAAGTCTGGTTCACTTCACCTGTGCTGAACACGGCACCCAGGCCACCAACCGCCACCATTTCTGATGCATGCGTGAGGAAATACCGTACCTTATTGTCGCGGTATTTGCCTGACGAGCCACCTATTTGAGTCGATGGCACGCCCAGCGGGGTTTGCCACCATAGGACGGGTAATTGCAAGCCCTGATAATAAGTCTTGGCCAGTGCGAAATGTTCCTTGAAATTGGGGGAAGTCAGGTTGGACTCATCCCAGTACCAGCCTGTGCCAGCGCGCGTACAGTAAGACACTTGCGGTACAGTTTCAAAACAACCGCCATCTCTGTCCAGGGTTTGCATGACGATGAAATCTGCCTTGTCTGCACCCAGTTTCAACATGTAAGACATGGCTGTTGAATGCAAATCGCCAAACAGGGCAGGGGGGAAGCCGATATAGGCGTTTGGTGCAATCGCTCTAGCCATTTGCATCAGGCATTGACTAAGACCGGCGACACTATTTGGCTGGTTGCTGCAATCTGGATTGTTGCTGACTTGTGCTGATACTGTAGCCGGGTCGGCATTATTGGATATCCTCTGCGTATAACCCCAAAAGTCAGGCTCAAAATTGACCAGGGCAGGTTTGCCGTAAGCCTTGATTTGCTGGAACATCAGACGTACATTGTCCCAGTAATTTTTCATAAAAGTCGTATTGGTCAAACCACTCAAATTGCCATCACCATTGCTGGCCATCTGGTACAAAGTGAACATTGGGATTGCGCCCAGTTTGTCTGCATTTTGCGCGACGACTTGTACATAAGCGCCAGACGGGCTGTTCCAGGTCGGCCATGAGCCAGCACCTACGCCAACCAGATATTGATCATAGATATCCGGGGTGATACCCTGCTTTTGTATATCCGCCAGATCAGCACTGCCGAGGCCGACCAGGAAGCGGCTGGACTTGCCCAGCTTGGCAACTAGCGCAGCAGCTTTTTTCTCCAGTGTGACGACTGTGGTGCCTGTACCTGTTCCGGTCGTGGTACCTGTGCCAGTGCTTGTACCCGTAGTGGTTCCGGTGCTTGTACCTGTCGTGGTACCTGTTGTCGTTCCAGTAGTAGTGCCTGTAGTAGTGCCTGTAGTAGTACCAGTTGTTGTACCTGCGGTAGTGGTGCCGGTAGTTGTCGCTGCGGTAGAGCCACCGCCACCACCGCAGGCGCTGGTGGCAATTAGCAGGCTTGCTGCGAGGATAGTTGGGAGTTTCATAAGACTGTGGATAAAGTGGCAGAGGTTCTCTTTATGATAGACGATGCCTTTACGACTTTGCCTGAAACGATTTGAAGCTTGCCGCTTAAATAACAATCCTTCACAATGTTGGCATGTCAGAACCCACGCCGAAAAGAAAATCCTGTCCAAGATGCTTGCGACCATCTGCAGCCTGCATCTGCCACTGGATTTGTGAGGTCAACAATGCTCCTGAAGTATTGCTGTTGCAACATCCGCTGGAAGTCAACAACGCCAAGGGCAGCGCACGCCTGCTTGATTTATGCCTGAAAGATTCATGCATAGTGGAAGGTGAACAGTTTGATCAACAATTGCTAATTAGCTTGCTGCAAGCTGGTGGCAAGCAGGCGGTATTGCTTTATCCAGAAACCACACAAAATGGTGCGCAGGACTTGCAGTACGAAGCTCCAGAATTTGTTGCACACGACTTTGCATTGGCGAATATACGCCTTGTTGTCATAGACGCGACCTGGCGTAAAAGCCGCAAGATGCTGTACCTAAACCCCAGCCTGCAACAACTACCGCGCCTGAGCCTGCAAGACATGCCAGCTTCGCACTACCGCATACGCAAAGCCCACGCGCTTGATCAGTTATCAACACTGGAGGCAGCTTGTTATGCGCTGGTGCAGCTTGAGCAGGATGAGGAGAAATATCAACCGCTATTGCAAGCCTTTGATGGGTTTGTAGGGCAGCAGATGGAGTTTAAAAGTAAAAAACTTTCATGACTGACTAGCTGCTCTTCTTTGGTTTGCTATACCAAAGCGCATTCACAATAATCCAGCGGTCTTCAAATCTGCCCATGTGGAAATAATCGACAAACCACGGGGTTTCCAGGCGCACTGAGGCGGCTTTGTCTGTCACGTCGAGGACGGTACAGGTGCGGCTCCATTCTGCCTTTGGCGTTTTAAGTGCGCCTGCTTTGGTCAGGTTGACCAGTTCTTCTTTGGACATGCGTCGCAGACCCAGGCGTTCGTCTGGCGTGTCGCCGATCACGGCACGCTTCGCCAGGTCTGGATGTAGCGACCGGGCTACCCGTTTGGGATCTGCTTCCAGTTGGCCATCGATATAGTCGTAGCAAGTGGCTTCGATTGCTGCAATGGTGGCAGCATCTGCGGTGGATGGGGTTTGATTGGTGCCAAGGCTGGCGTAAAAGGTAGCTGCGACGAAAAGGCTCACAAGGGACATGGTTTTTGGCTCCTGATTAGGTGCAGCTTTTATAGTATTAATTAAGGGACGAAATAAAGAATGACATGTTTGATGACACTTTAGCAGTATTCAACTTGCCTGGCCCTTGCTTAAGCAAGCGCATCCATTTACCTTGACCCTGAATATTCATGTTGGTTCCTGGAAGTTGTTCGCATTGCTATCGTCAGGAAAAATCTTCACAGCCATAAAAAAGCCCCGCGAGAAGCGGGGCCAGTAGTATCAATTCAAGATCACATCAGCACATTGATGATCGCATTACCGATACCAATCAATGCTGCACCAGAGATCAGGCCAGCGCAGATAGGTTCACAGCCTTCTACCCAGAAGTCATGACCTTTGCTGCCAGGTGTGCTGTTCTTGCGACCCATCCACCAGAATATGGCTGCGCCTATCCACATCGCCAGGCAAGACTCTGGTGGCAGGATGACGCCCAGGCCGATGGAAACAGCGGACAACGGGAAGCGGCCCTTGGTAAAGATGCGGGCAAGTTCGATGATGGTGGCGGCGACTGCTGCCACGATGATGCCGGTGATAGCAGAGGCTGGCAGGCTGCTGAAGCCTTTGGCGATCAGTTCGGCCACGCCTTTCCATTGCATCGCACCCGGGAATGCGAACTTGTCGGAGACGATAGTGGCGGTGGAACGTATGCCATCTGCATCAGGCGGCAGGAACAGCAGGAAGTACAAGGGGACACAAGCCAGCGCGCCAGAGAAGATGCCGATGATATGGCCTATCGCTTGCTGCCTTGGTTTCGCACCCAGCATATAGCCAGGTTTGATGTCGGACAGCAGGTTGGAAGCATTCGATGCCACTTCTGCCGTCATGCCGGCAGGTATCAGGTTGTTGGCTGGGTTTGTGCTGTCGATGGCACCCATGCTGAACTGGGTGATCTTTGACAGTGTGCCTGTCGGTGTCCAGGATGTCAGTGCCATTGCATTGGCGCAGATAATGGTCAGGATGAATACCAGCGGCAGGGTGATGATGGACATCAGCCACGGCACACCAAAGAATTCATGGGTGGTCCAGGCAGCCAGGATACTGAAGATGGGTATACCTATGTAAGAGACAATCAGTGGTACTTCAATATGATCGAGAATGGTGCTGGTCTGGTCAGGCACTTTCTTTTGTTCGGATTTTTTGAACAGGCTGGTGAACAGTTCAGGCTTGGCGGCCAGGCTGATGAAAGAAGCGACCACCATCATGGAAACCGCCCACCATAAGCCCCATTGATTGACGATCTCGGTACGCGAGATTGGCACCAGTTTGCCGCTAGGAGCTATACGCTCGACGATGTCGCCGCGCTGTATCATCCACGGTGCGAGGAAAACGAAATTGATGATGGTGCCCAGCAAAACGCTGCTGGCAACACGGATACCCATCAGGCCACCGACGCCCAGCATGGCAGCATCCAGGGTAAAGCGCAGACCAAGGGCACGGAAATCCGTGCCCAGGATTTTTGGGATCAGCATGTCATATTTGACGGCTGCAGTGTAATAGTAGTAATCGACACGTTCCTGAAAGTGCCAGGCTTCTGTCATGCCCGCCCATTTATCCATACGCAGGATTTTGAACTGGATGAACTTCATCCAGCCATCGCTGGTAATCATCTGGTAAATTGCTGTCCACATGGCTGTGAAAGCCATCAGGCGCGCCTTGTACATGCCGCTGGCAGCTTCGCCGGTATATACCGCATCCAGCACCACGCCACAGGCTCGGCCTTCAGGGAAAGGTAGTTGGTCTTCATTGATGAAGCGACGCTTCATCGGGAAGGCCACCAGTACACCCAGGATGGAGCAGATACTCATCCATACCACCAGGTGCCACCAGCTGACTACTGTACCGCTAATCAGCATATAGGCTGACAGCACGGTATTGAGTGGCATGGTCATGTAACCGGCAGCTGTCGCGATGGATTGCGTGCAGTTGTTTTCAAGGATGGTGAAATCCTTGGCGAGACCCAGGTTGGCGAGGATTTTGAAAATCGCAAAGGCCAGGATGACCGAGGTCAGGCCGACGCCAATGGTGATACCGGTCTTGGCACCAATGTATAAAGCGGTTGCCGACAATATGCCGCCAAGCAAAAAGCCTGTGAATGCCGAGCGTATGGTCAACTGTGCCATGTCTCCACGATAGATATTGGCAAACCACCACTCGTCCTTTTGGGCGCGGGTCCAGGTTCGTATTTGCTCTTCGCTTAATTGTTGCAGCGCCATATTTTCTCCAAAGCGGGTTGTCGTGCTTGAAATGATGCCCAGCCCCTTGATGCATATGCAAGCTTATTGCAAATATGAAACTCAGAGCCGGAAATATGAAAATTTTCTTTCAGGTGCGGCAGTATCCAAGCGACAGATGTTTTCTGTCAAGCACGGGAAAGAAAAAGTTTATATATTTGTTGCTGCTTGGGTAGAGAGCGAAGATTTGAAGCTTCTTTTGCTTGAGTCTGCGGGAAATTATTGGCCATTTAATCCGCTTTGCTGCAGTTCATATATTGATTGATACAAGCAACAAAAAACCCCGCAACTTGCGTTGCGGGGTTTTGAGCAATGTGACTCTCGGTTAGATCACTGAGAGTAGCACGCAGCTATTACATCATGCCGCCCATACCACCCATACCGCCCATGCCACCCATATCACCACCCATGCCGCCACCTGCTTTGTCGTCAGGCAATTCAGCAACCAGAGCATCAGTAGTCAGGATCAGGCCAGCAACAGACGCTGCATTTTGCAATGCAGAGCGCGTTACTTTAGCTGGATCGAGAATACCCATTTCTATCATATCGCCGTATGTGTCATTGGCAGCATTGAAGCCGTAGTTGCCTTTGCCATTAATGATGGCGTTAACAACAACACTAGGTTCGCCACCGGCGTTAGCAACGATTTCACGCAAAGGTGCTTCGATTGCTTTCAGAACCAGTTTGATACCTGCTTCTTGATCTGGATTGTCGCCTTTGATTTCGCCAGCAGCTTGACGTGCGCGCAGCAGGGCAACGCCACCGCCAGGAACAACGCCTTCTTCTACGGCAGCGCGAGTTGCATGCAGAGCATCTTCAACGCGGGCTTTTTTCTCTTTCATTTCAACTTCAGTTGCAGCACCAACCTTGATCACAGCAACGCCGCCTGCCAGTTTGGCAACGCGTTCTTGCAGTTTTTCACGGTCGTAGTCAGAAGTTGCTTCTTCGATTTGCGCACGGATTTGTTTAACGCGTGCTTCGATACCTACAGCCTGGCCAGCGCCATCGATAACGGTGGTGTTTTCTTTACCGATTTCGATACGCTTAGCTTGACCCAGATCAGCCAGAGTCGCTTTTTCCAGTGTCAGGCCAACTTCTTCAGCAATCACTTGACCACCGGTCAGGATAGCGATGTCTTCCAGCATGGCTTTGCGACGGTCGCCGAAGCCTGGAGCCTTAACAGCTGCAGTTTTCAGGATGCCACGGATGTTGTTCACAACCAGAGTTGCCAGCGCTTCGCCGTCTACATCTTCAGCGATGATCAGCAGTGGGCGGCCGGATTTTGCAACTTGTTCCAATACTGGCAGCAGGTCACGGATGTTCGAGATTTTTTTGTCGAACAACAGGATGAACGGGTTTTCCAGGATAACGGATTGTTTTTCTGGATTGTTGATGAAGTATGGTGACAGGTAGCCACGGTCAAACTGCATACCTTCAACGATGTCGAGTTCGTTGTCCAGGGATTTGCCGTCTTCAACAGTGATCACGCCTTCTTTGCCGACTTTGTCCATTGCTTTTGCAATGATGTCGCCGATGTTTGCATCGGAGTTGGCAGAGATGGAACCAACTTGAGCGATTTCTTTGTTGGTTGTTGTTGGCTTGGACAGAGTTTTGATTTCAGCAACGATGGCTGTAACCGCTTTGTCGATACCGCGTTTCAAGTCAGTTGGGTTGAAACCAGCTGCTACATATTTGAAACCTTCGCGAACGATGGCTTGAGCCAGAACTGTCGCAGTCGTTGTACCGTCACCAGCGTTGTCAGAAGTGCGGGAAGCCACTTCTTTCACCAGTTGTGCACCCATGTTTTCCAGCTTGTCTTTCAGTTCGATTTCTTTAGCAACCGAGACACCGTCTTTGGTTACTGTAGGCGCGCCGAAAGAGCGTTCCAGAACTACGTTACGGCCTTTAGGGCCCAGGGTGACTTTAACTGCGTTCGCCAGGATGTTGACGCCATTGACGATTTTCGCACGTGCGTCATCACCAAAAATTACTTGTTTAGCTGCCATATTAATTCTCCGAATTCTTTAATTGATATCGTGGATGCCGATTACTTCTGTACGACCGCGAAGATATCTTCTTCACGCATCACCAGAACTTCGTTGCCGTCAACTTTGACAGCCTGGCCAGAATATTTACCGAACAAAACGCGGTCGCCGACTTTAACGTCCAGGGCGCGCACAGTACCGTTGTCCAGCAATTTGCCAGGACCAACAGCCAGCACTTCACCTTGATCTGGCTTTTCAGCAGCAGCGTCAGGCAGAACGATACCGGATGCGGTTTTTGTTTCTTGATCCAGGCGTTTCACGATCAGGCGATCATGCAGGGGACGAAGGTTCATACTAGCTCCTTTAAATTTGCGAGTAATTACTATTGGAATTCAATTAAGCTGGGGAAAGACTTTGTTAGCACTCTCTCCCAACGAGTGCTAAGTATATGGGCGAGGCATGGGCTTTTCAAGAGCTAAAAAAGAGCTAAATCAATATTTCTTTAATAATCAGTAGCTTAAGCATAATTTGCATGCGTGTTTTACGCGTTCTTTTCGACGGTTCAATAGATTTATTGACCTTTACAGGGGCGGGTAGTTTTGGGGGGGATGTTAAAGAGATAATTTCACTAATGAGCTTTGTCAAACTAAATTCATGGTCTTTTTATTATTAACTGGTTTCGTGCTTGCAAAGAAAAACTTATTTGGCAGGTACGGCATCTTTAAGCCAGGCAATTTTTGATTTACCTGGCTTTTAGAACGCAATACGAGTTAGACAATAGTCAATCCCAGTGGGCTTGTCAGAGATACATATGCATCGTTGTACAAAAGCCAGACTGCATAATTTCCTGCTGCCAGGTTTGCGGTATTAAGTGTCAGGCTACCCTGAGCATTGCCTGCATATTGCCAGGTCAGTGAATTCACCTTGCCTGGCACTGCTGCGGCAGGGTACACACCTATCCAGTTTTTGGTGCTGACCTGGGTTTGCGGCACTGTATATGAGACGACAAAATTACTGCCGCTTGTTATGCGTGGGGTTGTCGTGCTCAGGCGTGCTTCCTTGTGCTTGCCGCCTATCATCGGATCAGTTCGGTTATTGTTGCTATTGCCGCTTACCGCTTCCACATGGCCTGCAATCCTGCGCAAAAATTGAGTATCGGTATTGCTGGTGATGCTGAAATCGTACCAGCCAAAGCTATTGATTAATGGATATTCCAGGCGCAAGCTTTGCCCACCCGCCAGTGAGTAGTTGCTTGGCAGGCTTCCATAGGCATTGTCACTGATGTTGAAAGTGCAGGGTTGTACATTATCGACATTGGATAAAGTCAGCACCAGCTTGCCGCTGTTGCTATCGTGCACAGCCTGGATTTCTGGCTTGACGAGAGAGCTAGTGCTGCCAGCCCATTCCCGCATGAAGCCATTGGGACCATACGCGTTGAGATGATAGTTAGCGGTGCTCCAGTTCCAGATTTCTTTTTGTATTTGCTTACCTGCCTCGACGGTGTAATACCAGGGGCCATCTGCCCGCACTTTTGAATACACAATGAACGCTGCGCCAGCCGTGCCTGCATTGCTTAATCCTACTTCCAGTTGCTTGCTGGAATTGAACTTGGCTTGCGCTGTCAGCAGGTAGGGCAGGCGACATGCAGGGCGTGGCCCTTGTGAGGCGGCATATGCTTCCTGCCGTGGTTGTACCTGGTTTGCGGGTGGCACGGGGTAGGGTTTGCCATTGACAGGTACGTAGGCCGCTGTTTTTGGTACTGTTGCTGGCCAGTTCTGGTCTGGTGATTTGAAATCAAATGCGGAAGTCAAATCGCCACAGACAGTACGCCGCCATGGTGATATCAGCTTGCAGGTGACAGCTGCCCTGTCCTTGCCCAAGCCATGCACCAGCCACTCTTCGAGAAAGCGCAACTTGGATGTGTGATCAAATACCTGGGAACACACCTTGCCGCCCTTGCTCCAGGGGGAAATCACCAGCATGGGGACGCGCGGCCCCAGTCCGACGGGTTCAGTGCCGTATTTTTCATACGCACCATTGTCGGCCAGAGTTGATCGCCCCATGGCTGCGGTAATGGGTGGGATATGAGGGGGAACATGGTCGAAGAAACCATCGTTCTCATCATACATCAACAAAAACACGGTCTTGGCCCACACTTCTGGTTCTGCCACCAGGGCAGCAAGCAATCTTGCCGTCAGGTTTTCACCTGCATTGGGGGAGTTGGGCGAATGCTCGGTGTAATCATTCGGCGCACATATCCAGGATACTTGCGGCAAGCGCTTGTTGCGCACATCACTGGCGAAGGCACTGACCAGGCCATCACCCTTGCTTCCACCCACACTGGCACCGGGTGCCATGCTGCGGGCTTTCTGGTACAGCGGCGAACTGCTGCTTAATTTGCTGCCGTCTGCATTCACCCGGAAGTTCTTGAAATAGGCAAGGTAGTTGTCGCCGTAGTTATCCCATTCCTGGTACACCTTCCAGCTCACCTGATTGGCTTCCAGTACTTCGGCATAGGTTTGCCAGTTTGGCGCGCTGGCTGTGACAGCGGCAGAGACATTGTCATTGGCCGGGTCGGCATTGTAATAGCCCTTGGCATCAATGTTATACAGGCTGCCCATGGCACCTATCCAGCCCTGGCTTGTGCCCGTTAGCGAGTACATGCGATTGGGATCAGTCGCGCCAAAGATGGAGCAATGATAGGCGTCGCAAATCGTGAAAGCGTCAGCCAGTGCGTAATAAAACGGCAGGTCGCCCCTGTCAAAATAACCCATGGTTTGCACGGTCTTTTTGCTGACCCAGGCATCCCAGGCTTGCCAGGCTTGCTGCGAACCTTTCCATGAATGATTCGTGCCCACAGACAGGGCGCTGGTATTCTTGGCATCGAAATGAAAAGGCAAGATACTGCCGCCTGCCGGATTGGGTTGCTGCCAGACTGGCGCACCATTTGGCAGGCTGATCGCACGTGGGTCTTCAAAGCCGCGAACGCCGGCGAGCGTTCCAAAATAATGATCAAAGGAGCGATTTTCCTGCATGAAAATCACTACATGACCAACATCTGCCAGGGTGCCAGTAGCATTGTTTGCCGGGACAGCAAGAGCTTGCTGTATCACACCAGGCAGCATGCTCGCTCCCGCACTTGCGGCTGAAAATTGCAGAAACTTTCTCCGGCTATCAGAAATCATTGCTCTTCCTTTTTAATCAAGTAAAACGCTATGGCAGGGTAGATGCAGCGGCATAATATATTTGTAATATGTCGGAGATATGACAGCGCAAGCTTTAAAGCAGAAATCAGTCTTACTGTGAAGCGCCTTGGTTTTTCGTCCTATTAATTTGGCTGAACAACCAAAATAAGTTTGTCATTTATATGAAGATGCGCTAATCTCTTAATATTGGTTGAATAACCAGTATTGGGGGTGATATGCATGATGTTATTAATCCAGTTACTGACAAAGCCAGACAAGCTCGTTTGGTGTTAATGGCTGGTGGCATGGGCTGCGGCAAATCCAGTGCTGCGGCTGCTTTTTTCAAGCTGGGCGTGCCTGTGATTGATGCGGACCTGGTGGCGCGCGCAATACACCAGGATAGCCAGCACCCGGTAATGTCCGAAATCGCAATGATATTGCCGCACTTATTGACAGAAGCTGGCCGTCTGCGACGCGGCATTTTGCGTACTGTTCTGGTCAGTGATGCCCATGCGAACCGCTGTTTGCGGAATTTGCTGCAGCCATATGTATTGCAGGCCATGTGGCAATGGACTTTGCAGCAAACAGCCACCTATGTCATTTGGGAATCGGCATTGCTGCCTGATGAAGTTGATGGCTTCGTGTACGATAGCGTCTTGCTACTGCAGGCAGATGAAGAAGCACGCCTGCAGCGCGTGCGTCATCGTAATCCTGACTGGACTGAAGCGGAAATCAAGCAAGTTTTCAGTATGCAGGCAAAGGAATATGCTGTGCGGAGACAAGCCTGTGACCAGATAGTCAATCAGGGTAGCATCGCAGAGCTGGAGCAAGAAGTCTTGCAGCAACACCTCACTTATATGTCGTACTGGAACTTACAATGAAAAAAATCGCTTTCTCTGGCACTCTTGATCCCATCACCAATGGTCATCTGTGGGTTATACAGGAAGCCAGAGCATTGGCTGATGAAGTCGTCGTGTTCATTTCTGAAAACCCTGTTAAGAAGCCACAGTTTTCTGCTCTGGAGCGCAAGGACATCATTGAGCGTAGTGTGGCTGAGTGTGGCTGGGACAATGTCAGCGTCGTCATTGTCAAAGGTGATTACACTGCACGTGCTGCCAAGCGCCACGGCATTGAGTATCTGGTGCGCGGCATACGCAATACCTCTGATTTCGATTATGAAAACCTGATACAGCAAACCAATGTCGATGTGCTTGACGGTGCCAAGACTATCTTCGTCATGCCGCCACGTGACCTTGGGTCGGTCAGTTCCAGTTTCGTACGTGCCTTGCAAGGGCCAGTAGGCTGGCACTGGACAGTAAAAAAATTCATGCCCATGCCAGCCTATATCGCCTGGATCAAGAGCTGGTTGCGCACTGACTGGCAAAAACTATGGGAAACTGAAACTGACATTGACAGCAGCAAACTTGTCCACTGGTTTGATTATCTGACAGGTGAAGAGGCCTATGGTGCGGCGCGTCGGCCTTATCATAATCTTGATCACCTGGTGCATGGCCTCAGTGAAATTTCTGCCTGGGCAAGCAATACAGGAGCCAGCAATTCGGATGTGGCGATACTGAAAAAAGCTTTTTGGTTCCATGATGCCGTGTATGGTGGTAAGTCTGCAGATCTGTCGAATGAAGAGCAGAGTGCGCGCATGTGGCTGGAGGCTGGTTTGGGGTCACAACATCAGCAGGAAGTGGCTGACCTGATCCGGGTGACTGATCACTTCCAGAGCGCCATGCTGGTGCATCCACTGAAGGATGCAATGCTCAGTGTAGATCTGGCTATCCTGGGGCAGGCGGTCGATACCTACGAGGCTTACGCAGCCGCAGTGAGAATAGAATATAACGAAGTTGATGATGCAGCTTATCGTGCAGGGCGGGGCAGGGTCCTGGATTATTTTCAGGGACTTGCAGAGAGTGGTCACTTGTTCGCAGATCCATGGTTTGCTGATTTGTATACCAGCCAGGCTCTCATCAATATCAAACGTGAAAAAGCGCAATCGCAAGTGTTGACTGGAAAGTAATTCATCTTGCTAAAGTCCTGACTTCGCTCATCAGCATAAATGTGAGTTTTTGTGAATGAGCAACTTTTTTCCCTGAAAACCGCCAAAATAGAGCCTGAATAAAAACCTGCGCTGCTTGCAAATCTTTGGATTTTAAAGCGGGCGTGGACTTGTGCGATCTGCGTTGTTCACTACGGCATGATCGAATGCCCGGAGGCGGATATGTGGATTTGTCGTGTGATATTAAGCTTGCTGGCAGGCTGTTTCCTGCTCGTGCCTGCAACTGTGATGGCCATGGCTGTTACCTTTCTCAACCCGGGGAAGTCGGACGAAATTTATTGGGCCACCGCCAGTAATTGCATGATGACTGCGGCGCGGAATTTGGGCGTGCAACTGGAAATCATCTATGTCGAGCGCGATCACTTAAAAACCCTGGAACTGGCAAGACAAATTGCAGCGCGCCCTCTGCACAGTAGACCAGACTATGTGATTCTTTCGAATGACTATGCCGTAGGTGCCGAAGCCATGCGGATACTTGATGGTGCCCATATCAAAACCTTTTTTGCCTATAGCGGCTTTAGTGATGCTGGCGAGCGTGAAAAAGTCGGTATCCCCAGACAAATCTACAAAGGCTGGCTCGGCGGGCTGGAGCCGCATGCCGAAGACGCAGGATATTTGACCGCACGTGCCCTGATACAGCGCGGCAGGGCCGAAAAACTAATGCATAGTGACGGAAAATTGCATATGCTGGCGATAGCGGGCGACAGATCCACTACCACTTCTTATAAACGTAATGAGGGCATGCGCCGCGCGGTCGCTGAGGCAAAAAATGTAGTGATTGATCAGGTCATTTATGGCGACTGGAATCGAGCCAAGGCACAAGAGCAAAGTGTCTGGCTGTATCAGCGCTATCCACATACCCGGCTGGTCTGGGCAGGAAATGACTTGATGGCCTTTGGTGCCATGGAAAGCTGGCGCGCCCGTGGTGGCAAGCCAGGGCGCGATGCGTACTTCAGTGGTATCAATACTTCATCCGAAGCTTTTACGGCACTGGAGTCAGGCAGCCTGAGTGCGCTGGCGGGCGGTCATTTCATTACCGGCGCATTCAGCCTGGTGATGCTTTATGACTATCATCACGGCAGGGATTTTGCTGACGAAGGCCTGGAGCTGGACAGGTCCATGTTCATCTTGTTCACGCCAGAAGAAACCCGACGCTTCCAGCATTTATTTGGTGCGCAGAATTTTGACAGGCTTGATTTCAGGAAATTCAGTAAAGTCCTCAATCCTGCCATCAAAAAATATGATTTCAGCTTCCGTCAAATATTGAACCAGGCAGACTTGCGCAAATGAGCCATCCACCTTTGCAACCTATTGCCAGTTTATTGATACGCCGTGTCTTCAAATGGGTCATTTTGTGCGTGGTTTGCATTAGCAGCTTGCAAGCATGGCTGAACTACCGTGCCATAGAAACAAACTTCAATATGGCAGTCGCTGATGTCGCCCGTGCTAACCTGCCATTGCTGTCGGTCGCGATCTGGGACATAGAGCCGCAAACCATACAAAAGCAAATTGCCCAGATCTTGAAAAACCCCAGCATTGCCTATGTCGCCATCACGGCCAGTACCGGGCAACAGTTTACCGGGGGTGATATCAATCGTGTCGCCAGTGGGCAGCATATGGTGTTTGAGATACCTGCACCGGCAGATGCCAGCACCTCTGTTGGTAAAGTTGAATTTGTGGTGGACCAGACGGTCTTGCGCAAAGAGTTGTTGCGCAGCTTTATCATCATCATCATTGAAGTTGTGATTTTGTCTGTATTCATCTTTGTGGCCGTAGTAGCGATCTTGCGACGCGACCTGGAAAAGCCCATGCGCCAACTGGCCGATTTTGTCAAAAACCTGCAAGCCAATCAACTGTCGACCAAGCTGGAATTGAAACGCATACCAGAAAACGGTTATAACGAAATTGACCTGGTTGTCGACGGGTTTCGTACCATGCAAGACAGTTTGCAAAAGCATATCGCCAACCAGGATGCCCTGGTGGCAGAAAGAACCAGCCAGCTTGAAGCAGCCATGAAAAGCCTGAAGCAATTATCCATCACCGATGGTTTGACCAGTTGTTATAACCGTCTGTTATTCAATGAGCGCATGCCGGCAGAAATACAAAGAGCTGTGCGCTACCAACGCCAATTGTCACTGGTGTTTTGCGATATTGATTTTTTCAAGCGAATCAATGATGAACACGGCCATGCCGCAGGTGACCAAGTATTGCTGACTTTTGCTCAAAGTCTGGCAAAAGAACTGCGTGTCGATGTGGACTGGGTGGTTCGTTATGGCGGTGAGGAGTTCATCATGGTGTTGCCCGAGACGAAACTGATCGCCGCGCTGGAGGTCGCAGAGAGAATACGTCGGCAAGTAGAGCGGCATTTGTTTATTCGCATGCCTGATGGGAAGGTATTGCGCGTCACCGCCAGTTTTGGTGTTTCCGAATTGCTGGCAACTGATACGGTGGAAAGCCTGGTTCACCGTGCTGACAAATGGCTGTATTTTGCCAAGTCGAATGGTCGCAATCAGGTGCAGCCGATTGATCATTTAATTAGCGCGCCAGCGGAATAAATTGTAGCAAACTGCTTCTTGCTTGCCTGACCAGGGTATTTGTCAGGCGTGCCAGCCTGGGTGTTTGCACTTTCCAGTGGTGCCAGTAAAGTGCCACATCTACAGGGTGATCTGGCATCAGCCTGACAAGCTTATCCTGCTCCAGATTTTTCAGCATCACATCTGGGATGACACCCCAGCCCAAACCTAGCAGAATGGCGCGGTTATACGGCGTCGTCGCGGGCACATAATGGGTGGGGTAGGCGTTTTCCTGCAGACCAAAATGCTCCAGCAGAATCTGGGCCTGTAGTTTGTCTTTGCGATTGAAGGTCAGCACCGGTGCAAGCCGTGCTGCTTCGCGTGTCATGCCTTGCGGGAACCAGCGCTGGCAATAAGCGTCGCTGGCAACCAGGTGGTAACGCATGATGCCCAATGGTACAGCCTGGCAACCGCGCATGGCTTGCGATTCTGCCGATATGCAACCCAATACCATGCCACTTTCCAGCAAGTCATGGGTATGGTCCTGATCATCGATAGCGACATCCAACAAAATGTTTTCTGCGATGAGGAACTCAGCCAGGGCAGGTAGTAGCCAGCTATCCAGACTATCGGCATTGACGCCAAGCGCAATGCTGATAGCTGCACTTTGCTGGCCAGCAAATTCACTTTGTAAATCCTGTTCCAGTTCTGCGACGCGGCGCAAGTGCTGAACGAGCTTTTGCCCTGCAGCGGTGGCGCGGCAGGGGCGGCTGCGTATCAGCAGGGTATTGCCCAATTCCATTTCCAGGGCCTTGATGCGCTGGGAAATCGCAGAGCTGGTCAGGTTCAGGGCTTGCGCAGCTTGTTCCAGACTGCCATGATCAATGACACTGAGAAAGGCTTCGCACTGGCGGCTGTCTAGTCTTGTTTGCATGCTTTATTCGAAGACATTGGTGATTTTTGCTTACGACCCCTCAACACAGGGGCACAGAGTAATCCAAAGAATTAATTCTAAAATTAAGAAAATTTAATGAAATCGTAAATATTTTAAATTTGCTTCATATTAAACCTTTTCTTGCCCAAACTACCTACATCAACAAACGGGAGACAGATGATGTTGGCTTTTATACTCAAGGGAATGGGCATGAGTGCGGGTTTGATCATGGCGATTGGTTCGCAAAATGCGCATGTCTTGCGCATGGGTTTGCGTAAGCAGCACGTGGGCTTGACGGTAATGATTTGTATCGTTTGTGAAGCACTGTTGATCTCAGCGGGGGTGGCGGGTATAGGTGGCTTGATCAATAGCCAGCCGGTCTTGTTGGCTTTGGCACGCTGGGGAGGGGCGGCGTTCTTGATCTGGTATGGCGTGAGGTCCTTGCGGGCAGCTTCCAGCCAGCAAAGTTTGGTTGCTGAAGGCGGGGAGTTGAGCATGACGGCAGGTAAAGCGGCTTTGGCAGTGCTGGGCGTGACTTTGCTTAATCCTCATGTGTATCTCGACACCGTGGTCTTGCTTGGCGCTATCGGTGGCCAGCAGCCGGATGATGGCAAATACTGGTTTGCCGTCGGTGCTGTCCTGAATGCCATCATCTGGTATCTGGCACTGGGCTTTGGTGCGCGCTTGCTGGCCCCGGTGTTTGCCAAACCTGTGGCATGGCGGGTGCTGGACAGCCTGATAGGTGTAGTGATGCTAATACTGGCACTGAATTTACTGCTGGGCTAATCTTGTTTGACCTGCTCGTTTGTTGAAATCCTTGTTTTGTGATAACGTCGGCGCATGAAAAAATCCTGGCGTCTTTTTATTGCTTGCCTGTTACTGGTACTGCTGCCCCTGCAGGGCTTTGCTGTCGCCAGTAAATTGGCATGCGCCATGGATATACCTGTTCAGCCTGGTATGTCAGTTGCCAGCGACAATGAGCATTGCCAGCCAGCCGCCAAAGCTGGTGGTGCTGGCACCGAAGCCGAAAAAGGCAAGGTTGGCGATCATTGTAAATCTTCTTCCCCCTGTTGTATGGGCACGGCCCTGATGCCTGCTATCCAGATTTCTGCCTTTGTTCCCGTGCACGATGATGCCCAGGTGCTGCCAGTCCTTCTGCCAGCATCGGTGCCTGTGCGCATGCTGGAACGTCCCCCCAAAGCTGCTATCGCCTGAATCGGCTTAGGTTTGTAGGTCGGGCTTTGTCCGGCCTACGACAATTGTACGCCCCTCCAATTTTGCGGAAACACACAACTCATCGCGAGGACTCATGTCGCACATACACTACCGATATCTGGCACCAGCATTGCTGGTACTGGCTGGCTGTGCCAGTTTTGATATTGACCAAAGTACCCAAAAAATCAATCAGCAATACCCCGCCTATACTCAGGGGAAACTTGCCCTGGCCAGCAAGCCAGCCCAGCAAAAAGACATGCGAGACCAAGCTGCAGTCTTGTTGAAAGCACCGTTGACGCAAGATGTCGCAGTGCAAATTGCCTTGCTGAATAGTTCGGCCCTGCAAGCTATGCTGGCGCAACACCAGGCAGCAGGCGCAATGGCGGCCCAGAGTGGCCGTATCGCCAATCCGCTCTTTAGCTTTGAACGCAATCGTCAATCCGGTGAACTGGAAATTGGCCGTTTGCTCAGTGTTGGCCTGCTTGATTTATTGAGCCTGCCACAAAGGCAAAGCATGGCACAGCACAGTCTGGCACAGGCACAAACACAGCTGAGCCTGGATGTCATTGACCGTGTCAGCGAGGTGCGCGTAGCTTGGGTTAAGGCAGTTGCGGCGCAACAGAGCCTGGAATACGCCAGACAAGTTGGCGAAGCCGCCGATGCCAGTGCCATTTTGGCAGAGCGTATGCTCAAGGCGGGTAACTTCAATAACTTGCAGGCTGCACGCCAGCAAGCGTTTAAGGCCGATGCAGTGGCCCAGCTCAGCTTTGCCCTTCATAACAGACTGTCTACACGTGAAGAGCTGGTGCGTTTGCTGGGCTTGGATGACGAGCAGGAAAAAGCCCTCAAGTTACCTGAGCACCTGCCTGATTTGCCCACCACTCCGGTCGCAGCAGATGCGATAGGTCCGCATGCCACAAAAAACCGTCTCGACATACAACTGGCAAAGCAGGAGCTGGATACTGTAGCTGCACGTCAGGGTTTGAGTTTGTTTAGTAGCTTTACAGACATCGAGCTAGGTATCCGGCGCGATACCAACTTTGATGCGGCAGGACACAGCGACATCAAGCGCGGTGTCGAAGTCAGCCTCAGATTACCCTTGTTTGATTGGGGTGATGCACAAAGAACAGCCATGAACGCAAATACTCTGGCAGCAAGTTATCGTCTGCAAACTACGATGAATAATGCTGGCTCGCATTTGCGCGTCAGTTATTCTGCCTATCGCAGCATGTACGACATCGCCAGACAATACCGCGACGAGATCCTGCCACTGCGCAAACGCATCTCTGTAGAAAACCAGTTGCGCTACAACGGCATGTTTATCAGCGTGTTTGAATTGCTGGCTGACAGCCGTGAACAAATCAATAGCGTGTTGGCAGCCATCAGTGCAGAACAACAATTCTGGATGGCAGATGCGGCCTTGCAGGCTGAGCTGCTGGGACGTCCATCAGCAAGTAATCTGAATCCCGTCAAATCCACTGCTCCGGCAGAAGCAGCGCATTGATCACAGATCAGCGAAGGAAATATCATGAGTACAAGAAGAGATTTTTTTAAATTGGCAGGTATCGCTGGCGGTGCCCTGGCAGCCAGCAGTGTCAGTAAAGTCGCCATGGCAGCCTTGCCTGAAACTGTGACACAAACCAGTCCTGACACCATGCCGCCGTTGCAACCAAAAACGGGCCGGCCGTATAATCCAGTCGTTACATTGAATGGCTGGACCCTGCCATGGCGCATGAATAATGGCGTCAAGGAATTTCACCTGGTGGCAGAACCTGTGGTGCGTGAAATGGCACTCGGCATGAAGGCACATCTGTGGGGATATAACGGACAAAGTCCTGGCCCTACGATCGAGGTGGTGGAGGGCGACCGAGTGCGTATCTTTGTCACCAACCGCTTGCCAGAACATACCAGCGTGCACTGGCATGGCCAGCGACTCCCAAATGGCATGGATGGCGTTTCCGGCCTCACACAGCCATCAATACAACCAGGCAAGACCTTTGTTTATGAATTTGTGGCACGTCGCCCCGGTACCTTCATGTATCACCCGCATGCCGACGAAATGACACAAATGGCCATGGGCATGATGGGTTCCTGGATTACCCATCCAAAAAATAGACCCCCTCAAATTGATGAAGTGGATCGGGACTTTATCTTTTTGCTCAATGCCTATGACATAGAACCTGGTGCCTTCAAGCCGAACATCATGACCATGACAGATTTCAACCTGTGGTCATGGAATAGCCGTATCTTCCCCGGCATCGATACGCTGAATGTGCGCAAGAATGACCGGGTCAGGATACGCATAGGCAATCTGACGATGACCAATCACCCCATCCACATTCACGGTCATGAATTCACAGTGACAGGCACAGATGGCGGGCCAGTTCCAAGGACTGCACGCTGGCCGGAAGTGACTACGGATGTGGCAGTGGGGCAGATGCGGCAAATAGAATTTGTGGCAGATGAAGAAGGGGACTGGGCCTTCCATTGCCACAAGAGCCATCACACCATGAATGCCATGGGTCATAATGTGCCGTCGATGATAGGTGTCGATCACAAGGATGTCGCAGACAAGATCAACAAACTGATTCCTTCCTACATGACCATGGGAGACAAGGGTATGGCGGACATGGGTGCAATGGAAATGCCGCTGCCGGACAACACCATTCCCATGATGACAGGTGAGGGACCATTTGGCGGGCTGGAGATGGGCGGTATGTTCAGCGTGGTCAAAGTGCGCAAGGGCCAGAAGCCGGGGGACTATAAAGACCCTGGCTGGTACAAGCACCCCAAGGGCACGGTGGCCTACGAATATGGTGGCCCTGTTGCAGCTGCCCCGCGTCAGCCAGGCGATGCCCATGCAGGGATGAAGCATGGTAGTCATGGCAAGCCGGAAGTCGAAGTGCAAGTCAGGAAGCCGCAAGGCCACAGCGGGCATTAAAGCGCAGCAATCAAGAAGAAAGGCAGGTTTAATGAGACCCTGCCTTTTTTACTTATTTTGCCGCGATGTTAATCAGCATTCTCGCCACAGCAGTTCTGCCCGCATTGTCATTGGCCGTGATTTTCATCGTAAAGCTGCCAGCTACAGGTTTGGCCCAACTGCTCGTGATATTCAAGCCACTCATGGAGAAACTTAAACCCAAGGGGGCGCCCGCGATAGACACGGAAACTGAGCTTGCGCCTGGTGCTGTGATACTGATGTTGCCAGTCATGGACTTGCCAGCCACGCCAACCATAGGCGGGGCGTTGATGCTCATGCCTGCAGCTGTGACTGTGAGGCTGATGACGGCCTGGCTGCTCAAGCCTGTCTTGCTGTCTTTGGCATTGACGGTGATGAGGTACTTGCCAGCGAGTGGCTTGGCCCAGTTTATCGTGCCAGCAGAATTGATGTTCATGCCAGTGGGTGCACCGGCCAGGCTATAGCTTGCTGAATTGCTGGTGATGGCAAACACCTGGTAAGACAGTGCTGTACCAGCCAAACCATTGATGCTGGCTGCCGTAACAACAGGAGGCACCGCAGTCGTGATGATGATGGTGTACACGGCCTTGCCACTCAGGCCAGTTTTTGCATCCAGTGCCGTCACGGTCACGGCGTAAGTGCCTGCCAGCGGCGTCGTCCAGGTAACTATCCCTGCGTTGCTGATGTTCATACCGGCAGGATTGCCGCTGAGGGTATAAGCAAGCGGGTTGCTGGCAGTTGCCGATACGGTAAAGCTCAGGACTGTGCCAACTTCTGCATTGATACTGGCAGGGCTTACCACTGGCGCTGTGTTAGTGGAAGTGTTGGCGGGAATGCCACTTGATGCACTGAGTGCACTGAGCAAATTGCTGACATTCGGGGTGCCAAGGCCGGTGAGCAGATCATGTCCGGTAGTGGCGCTGCAACTGGTGCAAGCGCCATTGCTGCCTTTGGCAATGTCGACAAAGGCACTGGCATATGTACCCGGCACACTGGCAATTTTGTTGTACAGCACGGCATGCGGTGCCCCCATTACTGGTTTGCCCGCCTGCACCAAAGTCGCATTGGCGATGGCGATAATGCCAGCCCATTGTGGTGTGGCCAGGCTGGTGCCACCTGCACTGACCCAGCTCACCGTGCTGCTGCCTGGCGTGATGATGGCTACATACTGACCGGTATTCGGATCAGCATTCATGGACACATCAGCCACGGCTCTGCGCACCGGCGTGCCCAGGCCCGGTATGTCATTGGTCTGGTAAGCGGGTGTTGCCGTATAGGCGCTGACACCACCACCGGTATTGGACCAGGCAACTTCTGTTCTGGCTGATCCTGCATATGTCAGGCTGGTGCCACCTACCGCCACCACATTCGGTGAAACAGCGGGCCATTCAACAGCAGGACCATTGTCACCGGATGCGGCCAGATAAGTCATTTTCGCTGTCGTGAAGGTGTTTTCCACACTGGCTGTCCAGCTACCTTCACTGGCACCAAAACTCATGGACACCACACCAGGCCCCATGGCGTTTGCCAGTCTTATACCGCCTACCATATTACTCATGGAGGCATCTGCGGCTTCGATCAGGATAATGCGTGCCAAGGGCGCAGTGGCATGAGCCCATTGCACATCAAGCGCAATTTCTGTAGCCCAGCCTGCATCATATGCAGGTACTGTGCTGCTCATGCCGCCAGCGCTGGTACTGTACACCACAGAGAATTCACAGGCACTGGCAGACGCTGCTGGCAAGGGCAGTGATGTCGTGACCGGAATATTTTTCACGCTACATGCAGGCAGGCCGAATTTCTGATTGAAGGCATTCAGTTCGGCAAGAATATTGGGATCATGCCTGGCATTGACGATGTAGATAGTCTGGCCTGCACCAAACTGCGCGGCCTGAGTTGCAGACAGCTTGCTCATGCCGTCTGGCAGTGCTGGCAAACCATAAGCCGCCCTGATCTGCGCAGGTGTATAGGTCAACACTTGCGCAGTTCCCGCCATCGGCAACACGGTATCAGTTGCAGGTACTGGCGCAAATTGTTGGCGTGGCAGAGATCGTATTGCAGATACTGTCAATCCGCGACCAAGCACACCATGTACTCTCTGTACATCATGCGGTACGGCTTGCACGGCAACTAGCATGCGGGCCGACTGGCTGGCATCCATCATATCCATGTCTGCTGGGGGATCAAGTAATACCGGGGCCAGATGAAACGTGGGTTGCGCGTCTGGCATGGCGATATCAGTTGGCAGGACTGCTAATGTCGCAGCCAGTGTGCTGATGCCAGTTGCGATCTCTGCTGGCGGCGATGCTATATTTGATTTGCTGATTTGAGAACTGTCACCACCACATGCACTAAGGACGCCGGTGATAAAGATGAAACCCAGCCAGGCACGTGGCATGAGTAAATTGAACTGTATTTTTCTTATGATGATCACGTATGCACTCCGATATCAGCAGAGGGCGGTGATTCGGCAGTTAATGAGATGCCTTGGCAATAACACGCCACAGCAATAACATCACCGGTAACCCCGCTACCATGGCGCATATGCACTTTAGGCCGGTGGCTTTGCGTCGCCGTTTTTCAACGGGTTTGCCCTCAAGTTCTGGAAACTAAAAATTGCAGTTTCAGAGTACGAATATTCACTCCCAAAAGGAAGCTAAAAAATGTCAAGGATTGTTGAAATCATGTAGCTAAAACAAGCTTCGATTTCGCTTTGATAATAGAAGTTTTAGATTGTTGTTTTGCAGTCTTTTGAATAAGACAAAAGTGTTAATTTGTAAAATAATTTCTCATGTCTTTTTCGCTCTGGCAGCATAGCCACACTTGAGCTGTACTTCAGCTTCTAATTCGAATTGAAAATGGCAAATCACCTATGAAAATTTTTCCTGAAATCCCACACCTTGGTTTCCTGATTTGCCTGGCATTGACTTGTGCAAGTTCACAAGCTGCAAAAATCAGTCTCGACGATTGCGACTTGATTACGGCCAAACCTTTGCGCGCTGATTTTCAAACCTGGTTGAACAAGAACCGCAAACTGGCGGTTGAAGGTAATGTTGAAGCATTGACCATGCTTGCAGCCGAAGCCAACAACCGCCTGGCCTGTATGGAAGAAAAAATCACTGAAAAATCTGGTTGGAGCATGACCATGAGCAGCGGTGACGGAAGCAGTGAAACTACCTCCAATGCCGGCATCCCCAACATCAAAAAACATGCAGATGCCTATGCTGCATTGAAGGATGCTGTCAAGTATGCCCATCAGGCAGGGGCGAGTGATCCGGCTTATCGTGGCATATCAGCACAACTGGTCTTGCGTTATCACTCGGTCTTGCCTGAAGCACTGGAAACAGCTTACGAAGATGTGGCTGGTGCCAATCAACTGGAATGTGTGCTCAAGCGCAAATTTGGCAAGCGCGATGCCCAATATGCCTGTGCATCACACCGGACCACGTTGGCTCAATTGACAACCAAAATCCCGGCAGAGCGCAGGGTGGCGCTGGATCAAAAGGCGCAGCAATGGGCGGCAGAATTTCCTGTTAAATGAGTTGTTGCATGGCATTTTTTCGTTTTTTTCCATGCTTGATTTGTGTTGCCTACCGTACGGACCAGGTGTGAATTTCATGGCATATTCATTTTGAAGTCAACAGATATGCTGGCCCAACGTTATAGTGGTGTAGGCATAGAGTTGCTTCGGTTGGTTAACGTTATAGAAATGGAATGAGTAATGAATACCATGACATCAAAAAGAATCTTGCTGGCTGGTGCTGCCTGTGTTGCATTATTCATGACAGCACAAGCTCAGGCGCAAAATGTGGGTGTATCCGTGCAATTTGGGCAACCGGGGTTTTATGGCCATGTTGACATTGGCAACTTTCCCCAGCCGCAGGTAATTTATCGTGAACCGCGCATAGTACAAAGAGTGAATGTTGTTCAAGAACCCATGTATCTGGTAGTGCCACCAGGCCACAGAAATAAATGGAATAAGCATTGCTATCGCTACCATGCCTGTGACCGCCAAGTGTATTTTGTGCAAGAAAACTGGTACAACACCCAGGTAGTGCCACATTACCGTGATGGTCACTACCGCGACCGTCGCGATGACAGACATGATGGTGACCGTGGTCGTGGACGCCATCATGGCAATGGTCATGGCAATGGCCACGGGAATGGACATGGGCGCGGCAGGGATTAATGCTTGCCTGATTGATGAGACCATTTTATAAATGGTCTCGTATCCAGTCTCCACCGACCAGGCGCTGCTGCTTGCTATCTAGACGCCACGCGCCTTTTTTCAGGATGGCGATGTAGTTGAATTCGCGATCCATGTTGCGTGTTCGTAGTTCTTTTTTCTGCTTGCTGATGTCCGTGACGATCATCAGGCTTTCTGTCGGCTGATAGCTGGGTGATACGCTGAAACTGCCACCATTCCTGCCATAGGGGCGTTCTTTCAATGTGCAGTAACGCTCAAATATAATATCCATCTCTGCCCGCATGGCCGGCCAGTCGTGCTCTTTACTGCCATTGATCAGCGCGACATGCTTGCTTGCAGCGTCTTTCTCCCATTGATGCATGGCCAGTATAAAATGATGCAGGACAGCTGTAGCATCGCTGCTGACTGCATGATCACCTGTGCTGGCGGGCCAGGGCAGATATGCCGGTGTCGGTAGCGGTGCAGGTTCACTTGCACCTGCATGTGCCAGTAAGTCGATAATATGCTGATGCCGGTTTTTTAATGCCACACCGTAAGCATTGCGACCGTCGCTGCTCAGTGCGCCAATATCGATCCCCAAGCCCAGGAGAAATCGCAAGACTTCTGCGTGGCCATTTGAGGCGGCCAACATGACGGCAGTCCAGCCATGCGGTTTGCTGGAAAATTTGACATTGGCTCCATGTACTGCCAACACCCGAGCAACTGGTAAATGTCCTTGCGCACAGGCCCATAAGAATGGCGTATGTCCTACGGCCTTGTCAGGCTCATCGAATTTTGCACCCAGCTTCAACAAGTGGCTGAGGATTTCTACATGGCCGTTCAGGGCGCCTTCTGCCAGTGCCGTCCTGCCTGTGCCTTTATGGATGCTTTCCATCTCGTCGCCTTGCTCCAGTCGGGCGATAAGCTTATCGAATTTGCCTTCGCTGGCAGCTTTGATCAGGTGGTGTGACATGCTGATGGGTTTATTTTTCCGTGTAGTCCAGTTTGTTTTTCCAGGCCAGAGTCGCCTTGTTCCAAAACTCTTCTTGGCTGCCAATGCTTTCGGCCAGTTGCAAACCTAAAAATCTTGCCGCCGGTATCAGGGCATCGTGCAATATATCATTGTCACCTTGATCAAATGCCAGTGCACCGGTTTGCTTGGACAGCTTCTCGCCATCTGCATTGGTGACGACTGGCACATGCAAATAGGAAGGCGTAGGCAAACCCAGCAATTCTTGCAGATAGATTTGGCGTGCAGTGGAGTCAATCAAATCAGCGCCACGCACTACATGCGTGATACCTTGCGCCGCGTCATCAACAACTACTGCCAACTGATACGCCCAAAAACCATCTGCACGCTTTAATACAAAGTCCCCCACCTCGGTCGCCAGGTTTTGTTGCTGCGTGCCAGCCAGTCTGTCTTCAAAGGTATAGTTTTGATCTGGCACGCGTAAGCGCCAGGCTCGGGCAATTTTGCCTGCTGTCAAGCCATGACGGCAAGTGCCAGGATAAATCTGGCTGGATGCTTCGCCCAGTCGCAAGCGTGAATCAGCAATTTCCTTGCGTGAACATGCGCAGGGGTAGAGATGCTCGCCCAACTCTTGCATGGCAGCTTCGTACAGATGCTGACGCTGGCTTTGCCAGGTGATGTCGCGATCCCATACCATGCCGCAACGTTGCAGCGAGTGGATGATATGCTGGCCTGCACCTTTGACATTGCGGTCAAAATCCAGGTCTTCCATGCGTAGCAGCCATAGCCCGTCATGGGCTTTTGCATCGAGATAGCTGGCCATGGCAGCGACCAGTGAGCCCATGTGCAAGGGGCCGGTTGGTGAAGGGGCGAAACGTCCTGTATATGTTTGCGTCATCTTTTCTGTTGGCATGGACATTCTTCAATTTCCTATCAACATGCGTTGTACGACAGGGTCTTGCAATTTTTGTAAAAACCACAGCAATGCCTTGCCCTTGTTGGCATTGCGCCAGACCAGGCGGTTGTCTTCTGGCGGGCGGCTGGCACTGGTCTTCTTTTCTATCAGCGCGCCGCTGCGCAGGTGTGGCAAAGCCAGGCGACGTGGCAAATGGCCGCATCCCAGGCCCGCCAGTTGCGCTGCCAGCTTGGCATGCATGGTAGGGACGGTCAGGGTGTCTTGCCCGCTTAGCAAGCCTGCCGTCATTGAGGGCAGCGTCAGGCCAGTATCACCGATAGCGATCGCCCTGTACGCTTGCAAAATCGCCGGTGTCAGCGGTTCTTCAGCTTGTGCCAGTGGATGTTGCGGTGCCACCGCAAACACCCATTCCACGCTGCCCAGCAAACGGGTCTGGAACTCGCCCTGCATGCGTATCGCATCTGGTCCGTAATAGGCGGCACCTATAGCCAGGTCGGCACGGCCAGATACCATGGTTTCCCAGACCCCAGACAAAATCTCCTGGCTGATACGGATACGCGTACCACAAGCCTGTTGTTCAAATTCCTTGATCAAGGGGATGATGTCCTCGAATTGTATGATGCCATCAATGACGATGCGCAGCTCCGCTTCCCAGCCGCTGGCGGCGCGTTTTACGCGGTTTTCCAGTTCTTGAGCCGCGTTCAGCAAGTGCCTGCCCTGCATCAGTAGCTCTTCCCCTGCGATCGTTAGCTTGGCTCTATGGCCACGCCTGTCATATAGCAGCACGTCCAGGTCTTCTTCCAGCTTGCGTATGCTGTAAGTGATGGCCGAGGGCACTTTATCCAGGGCCGCCGCAGCCGCCGCAAAGCTGCCCTTGCGGTCTATCGCATCGAGGATTTGCAGTGCTTCCAGAGTCAGGTTCATGCTTGTTCAAATAATTTGAATGAGTTGTATGAAATTCTACCCTTATGTCAAAAAACTTGCACGTATATAGTGTGTACATCGCCTGAACACATTCTTCAGGAAACTTGAAAGGGACTTATATGATTACGCTCAGACCATCACAAGAACGCGGCCACGCCGAGCACGGCTGGCTGAAATCACATCACAGTTTTTCATTTGCAGAATATTACGATCCACAGCACATGGGCTTTGGCCCCTTGCGTGTGATTAATGATGACTGGATCGCTCCTGCCATGGGGTTTGGTACACATCCGCACCAGAACATGGAGATTATTACTTATGTGCTCGAAGGTGCGATTGCGCACAAAGACAGCATGGGTAATGGCAGTACGATACGTCCAGGTAATGTGCAGTACATGAGTGCAGGCACTGGTGTGCGCCATTCGGAGTTTAATCCGGCCAATAACGAGCACACACGTTTGCTGCAAATCTGGATACAGCCAGACCAGTTGGGTGGTGAACCTCTGTACGGTGAAAAAGAATTCAGCCGTGAAGAAAAACAGGGGCGCTTGCGTCTGGTAGTTTCTGGCGATGGTGCCGATGGCTCCATCAAGATCCGCCAGAACGCACGTCTGCAAATTGGCTTGTTTGATGCAGACGAAAGGCAGGAAGTAGCTCTGGCAACAGATCGCCTGACCTATGTCCACGTAGCACGTGGTGAATTGCAGGTAAATGGCATATCCCTCAGAGAGGGCGATGCCGTGATGATGTCAGCCGAAGAAAAACTCGTGCTGGAGCAGGGCAAGCAGGCAGAAGTGCTGGTGTTTGATCTGCCTCATTAAGTTGAAACACTAAGCAGGATAGACAGGCAATGCGCTGGCATGAAAATGAGTTAGTGCATTGTCTTTTTTTGCAGCAATCTCAAAAAAATTTGGAGTAAAACATGTCTAAAGTCGCGATAATTTATCATTCAGGTTATGGCCACACCACCAAGGCCGCAGAAGCAGTACACGCAGGTGCCGCTGCTGCTGGTGCCGATGCTGAACTCATCAAGATTGATGCCGAAGGCAATATCACCGACGCCCAATGGGAAACCCTGGCCGCAGCCGACGCTATCGTCTTTGGTTCACCAACCTATATGGGCACAGTATCCTGGCAATTCAAGAAATTCGCCGATGCTTCTTCCAAGCCCTGGTATAGCCAGGTCTGGAAAGACAAGATCGCCGCAGGCTTCACCAATTCTGCCACGATGAACGGCGATAAGCTGTCCACTCTGCATTATTTGTTCACCCTGTCCCAGCAGCACTCCATGATCTGGGTAGGTACAGGTCTGATGCCAGCCAACAGCAAAGCGGCCACACGCAACGACATCAACTACGTCGGCAGCTTCAGCGGCCTGATGACGCAATCCCCATCCGATTCTTCACCAGAAGAAGGCCCGTTGCCAGGTGACTTGGAAACGGCGAAATTGTTTGGTAAGCGGATTGCGGAAGTGGCTAAGAAGTTTGAGTGAGTTGAATTAGTGCAGAAGTAAAAAGACCCGCCATATTGATTGGCGGGTTTTTCTATGGAGATCCAGAACGTTGAATCACCACTAGCTTGAGAAATATGTAAATACGTCGTGTTGACGTTGCTTTTGACTTTTGTCGTTCCCATGTGTCGATGCCTTTGCTGCGAGGCTGAAAATGGAAAAAGAAGGATCGATGTTTGAGCGCAGCGAGTTTTCGAGCCTTCCCATTTTTTGCCTCGTAGCAAAGGGAACCCCCTTCAGGGGGCAGCGACGCCTGGGTCGCCTTCTTTGGCATACCTTTCTTGGCGACGCAAGAAAGGTATGTAGCTGTCGGGCTACCCCCGACCTGCAATCGTAAATGACGCTTGCAGGTGATTAATAAAAGATGCGTAAAACACGAATAAATCTGAAATTAATTTTTTAAATAGCTTGCTACGAACGTCGCTGGAGCGGCAGCTCGGTGGATTCCAGCTTTAAGCACGCTGGAGCGCCAGCCCGGTGGAATGACGACTTCGAGGGGGCGGCAGTTCAATCAATATCCCGTTGCATAAGCAACGCAAATATCTGAACATCTACTACAGTGCTGCAGGAATAAATCCCCTACAGTTTCTCCTTTAAAAACTGCAATAATCGCGGTGCCAAATACCCAGAATCAGTCCCCGGTACCTTGATAGGCTCAGAAGCCCAATAATGCCCCGCATTTTTCAACACGACAGAACTCACAGAAAACCCCGCCTGCTTCAAGGCATGCATGAAAGTCATCGACTGTTCTTCAGGATCAACAAATTTATCCTTCGCCCCCCAGCTCAACAAGAACTGCGTGTGATTATTATCACGCGTCACATACGACAACGGTGATGCTTCAAAATAGATTTTTCGATTATCGATCAGACTGCTACCGAGGAAGCCCTGGGCAATATTATTATCAGGGTAGTAGCGGTTCGAATGCTCCCATTTCGCAGTCAAATCATAACTGCCATAAATACCTATGCACACCTTGACCTTTGTCGTGGGATTCATGCCATCCGAGAACGGTGGCTGATCACCAGCCAGCGCGACGAGAGTCGCAAGCTGCGCCCCTGCAGAATCACCCATCAATCCTATGCGATCAGGATCAAGCTGGTAAGTCGCAGCTTGCTGACGCAAGAATTGCACGGCAGCTCGTACATCATGGACTGCCGTCGGGTAGAGATTAGTCTTGTCTTTCACAAGACGATAATTGACCGCAAATACGGCATAGCCATTCTTTGCCAAATACGGTCCCCAGTGCTTATACAGGCTGGCATCGGCAAAACGCCAGTCACCGCCGTGCACTGCAATCAGCACAGGATGTTTCCCGTTTCCCTTGGGACGGTATAAATCCCCCGTCAACACCTCATCACCAGTACGGTGATAGATGATACCTGGTTGAATGTCATGGCCAGCACCTGGCATTGCCGCACGCGTAGAAGCTGCCGCCAACAGACTAAAGATGAAGCAGTTAATCAAACGATACAAAAAGGAGGTGAACTTGCATAGATTGTTGGCCTGGCTAAAAATTTTCATTTAATATTTCCCGCGACATGAGGAGTTATACATAGAGATATTCAAGTATGCCGCGTCAGAAAAGGGAGGTGACAGACAATGTGACCAAGCTTGAGTTTGCCGTGACGAATTGCATGAAAGCGATAGTAATACCCATAAAAAAACCGCCTGAAGAACAAGCGGTTTGGTGGGGCAGCTCCAGCTTGCGCAGATTTATTTACAATCGCCTTCGGCTACCATGTGCACGAATTCCCAGCCATGACCGTCAATGTCGTGGAAACCATGCACATACATGAAACCATGGTCTACGGGTTCCTTGGGTACTGTGGCACCCGCCGCTTTTGCCTTGGACACCAGGCTGTCGACGTGTTCGCGGCTGTCGCAGGATAGGCAGTTCAATACTTCAGTTCGTTCACGTGCATCGCTAATGGGTTTGTTGGTAAAGCCGGCAAAAAATTCTTCTATCAGCAACATGACGAACAGGTTTTCTCCAAGCACCATGCAGGCACCCTGGTCATTGGTGAATTTTGCTTCAAAACTATAACCCAGGTTGCTCCAGAATTCCTTGGAACGGGGCAGGTCTTTGACAGACAGGTTTACAAAAATTTGCTTATGCATTTTGTCTTCCTTTAATTTGTAGTAGTGTTACTGAGCGGTACGGGCAGGCTCAGCGAGTCATGTCGATTTATTTGCATTCAGCTTCAGTTGACCATGCACAGCAATTCCAGCCATGACCGTCAAGATCATAAAAACCCTGTGCATACATGAAGCCATCATCATCTGCTTCATCGGGGATGGTGGCACCGGCTGCCCTGGCTTTTGCGATGAGAGTATCGACATGTTCTCGGTTATCGCAAGTCAGAGCATGCAAGACTTCCACCCGCTCATGCGCATCGCAAACGGGTTTGTGGGCGAAACTGGCAAAGAGATCTTCTACCAGTAGCATGACCAGAATGCTTTCACCCAAGATGATGCAGGCGGATTTTTCACCGGCGAATTTGGCGTCAAAGCTGTAACCCAGGCTGCTCCAGAATTCTTTGGCGCGGGCCAGGTCCTTCACAGGCAGGTTGACAAAGATTTGCGTGTGCATGTCGTTCTCCTTTAATTTGCTATTGCTGCTGGCAAGTCCAGTGCGCGTACCGGGCGTATTTCTATACTGCCATGCTGGGCTGGCGGGATTTTTGAAGCCAGGTGTATGGCTTCATTCAAATCCTTGGCATCAATGAGATAAAAACCGGCGAGCATTTCCTTGGTTTCTGCAAATGGGCCATCGGTGACTGACAATTGCCCGTTCCTTACCCTGACGGTCGTTGCAGTGTGTACGGGATGCAGAGGCTCGGCTGCAAGCATATGACCACTGTCGAGCAAGCCCTGGGCATACACGGCACATTTTTCGTCAGGACAGGCATTCCAGTGTTCATTGTCGAGATAAACCAGGCATAGGTATTTCATAGCTGCTCCAGCAAGGATGGATTAACGTTGATCAGGTTACAGTGGCAGTTGCTCGCCATTGATGATCCATGGCGTGCCGTATTTGTCGATCAGCATACCCCAGGATTTTGCCCAGAATGCAGGTTGTACCGGCATGGTGATCTGGCCGCCTTCTGCCAGTGCGTTGAAGATCCTGGCGGCTTCTTCTGTGGTATCGTAATTCAGCGTAAATGAGACGCCCTTGATACCGTCATAGGGCATTTGCTGTGGGCAGTCACCCGCATAGAGCAAGCCACCATCTGCCAGTTCCAGGCGTGCATGCAGGATGCGGTGGGCAGACTCCGCCGGGATCATGGCTGCCATGGGAGAATCGGCACCACTCATCATGACGGTAATTTTTCCGCCCAGGACTTGTTCATAAAAATACATGGCTTCCTTGCAGTTGCCATTGAAAGACAGGTAAGCGACAGGATGTGGCATGGATATTTCCTTTATAAAATTGTTGGACTATCGTGTGAAAGTATCTCCACATCTGATAGTCGAATGGCTGGACAGTAAATCGACACTAAACCAAAAATATTTTTTTATTTTCTTAGACAGACATGAAATTGCCAATGGGCATTAATTGCTCAGCGGGCGAACACGCTCATTAAGCAACTTCAATTGTGCCTCTATAAACGGTAAATTTGGATCATGTCCCACTCGTGGCACGAGGATATATTCTTTTTGCGGCGCAGTAATGCTATCCACATACTGGCGGGTAATCTCCGGCATGGTCAGCAAATCTTCCGCACCCTGGACGAAAAAGACCGGGAGTGCAAATCTGCTGGCGGTAGAAGCAAAGTCTACTTTGCTGAACATACCATCACCCTTGTAGCCGACGAACTTCAGGAAAGAGTAATCTTCACCGCCTTCATAATCAGCCTGGGCCGCTGGTGTGGCGTAGGCTGGTTCTGGTGCCCACCATGTTGCTGGTGCAGGGTCTGTGCGCTGCGCTTCATATTTTCTGATTACCTTGCGCAAGATGCCGAAATTGCGTGGATTACTCCACGGTGGCGGGCCAAGTGCACGCACTTTTGCAACGGTCTCCTGATCGCCCACAGCCTGTGCCAGAGCAATTACCTTGTTATAGCTGGCGGTCTGGTTCTCTTTGTAGCTGATGATTTGCGAAGTACCTACATAAGCATAAAATAATTCAGGTTTCGATAAACTCATTTGCACGCCGAGTATCGAACCCCAGGAGCTACCAGTCAGAATGATTTTTTTCTTGTCCAGATGTTGGGTCAGATAAGTAGCCAGTGCGACGCCATCTTCAGCCATTTGTGCAACTGTCAAAGACGTCTCTTCTGTTGGTTTATTCTTGCCATAGGTCTTGCCCGCGCCGCGCTGGTCCCATTGCACCAGGGTGTAGTCTTTTTCCCAGGCACCATAAATGGCGCTGGCATAGGGGCTCATGGTATTGCCGGGGCCGCCATGCAAGACCAGGATGACGGGGTTGCCGCAATGCTTGCCTTTGATGGTGATCCATTGCGGTATGCCGCCTATGTCTACAAAACCTTCTTCATTGATTGCTTGCTTCTCAGACTTGCAGGCAAGGCCAGGCGAAATGGGTGTCGCTTCAGCCATGCATAGTGCAGGAAGCAGACTGATTAACAAAGCGGGAAGGACGTGATGCAGTTCTGGCATATATCTCCTTGGTAAATAATGAGGTTTCTTTTGTTGCATGGGTAAAGATGGCATGTGTCAGATAGCCTTTTAATTTGTTAATGCCTGCAAGCGGCGTTCAATAAAGCGCTTTTCGGGTCCCTGTTTGCAGAGTGTCAGTGCCTGTTCATAGGACAGCCTTGCCTGCGCCAGATCACTATTGCGGTGACACAGTTCAGCTCTGGCTGCATGGGCCAGATGGTAGTTACGCATCTCGTCTTTTTCCAGCAAGGCTTCCACCAACTGCAAGCCTGTCTTCAATCCACCAGCACACATGGCAAGAGCGATGGCCCGGTTCAATTCTATGATGGAGCTGGCTTCGACGCGCAAGAGTGCATCATACAAGCCAACGATCTGCGGCCAGTCGGTATCGGCGTATGCACTTGCCTCTGAGTGGACGGCAGAAATTGCCGCCTGCAAGGTATATGCTCCAAAACGGCCGGAGCGCAAGGAATGCTCCACCAATGTTGACCCTTCCTGTATCAGTGTTTGATCCCATAATTGCCGGTCTTGCTCATCAAGGGAGACCAATTCTCCCAATGTATCGGTGCGGGCAGGGCGGCGTGATTCATGCAGTAACATCAGTGCCAGCAAGCCACTGACTTCTGGCTCTGGCAATAACTCTTGCAGCAGGCGTGTCAGCCGTATGGCTTCTTCTGCCAGGTCAAGGCGCAATGCAGATTCACCGGCTGAGCTGGAATAGCCTTCATTAAAAACCAGATAAATCACTCTCAGTACACTATGCAGGCGGGCTGGCAGTTCTTCTTGCCCAGGAACTTGATAAGGAATTTTTGCATCTCGGATTTTTGCCTTGGCACGCACGATGCGCTGTGCCAGGGTAGGTGCCGGAGTCAGGAAGGCATGAGCGACTTCTTCCGTTGTCAGGCCACAGACTTCACGCAGCGTCAGCGCGATTTGGGCATCTGCGGCCAGTGCCGGGTGGCAGCAAGTGAAGATCAGACGTAGCCTGTCGTCTTCCGTCAGCGATGATGCGGCTGCAGGCTCACCTGGTTGTGCGCTTTCATCCACCAGTGCTTCCACGGTTTCCATGTGCTGGTCCAGCGGATCAAAGCGTTTTTGCCTGCGTATGCTATCTATCGCCTTATAACGTCCTGCCGACACCAGCCAGGCGTAGGGATATTCGGGCATGCCTTTCTCTGGCCATTGTTCCAGCGCTGCCTTGAAGGCCTCATGCAGGGCTTCTTCTGCCAGATCAAAATCGCCGAGCAAATGCACCAGGGTCGCAAATACTCGTCGAGATTCCTGCTGATAAATGCGGTCTATGTCCTGATGAAGGGATTTGTCAGCCGGATTCATGCATCCCCCTTGCAAGTGGTGACACCTGTTCTCTGCCCGTATAACAACGCCAGGCATCTGATATTTAGCATTTTATGTACCAGAAAAATAGATGGATGATTCTATCGTAATCTTTGTGGGACATGCTTAATTGATATTAATATAAAACAAATCTTCGGGCCATCTTGGTCCGTCCCCCCTCGTTGTCTGGATCGTTATTGTGAGTATGTGCCTGCCATTTCATGGCCTGGGTTTAGGTATTTTCACACTTTGATTTTGTACTCAGGCCAAGCTTTCGTATCACCGGGCAATGTTTTTATTCAGGAAACAGAAATAAGATGAATCCGCAGTTGAATACAGTTTCTTCCTCTGATTATGCGCAGTACTGCCAGCCCAGATTAAGTGAAATGTTGAACATCGCAGGTCTGGACAAGCATTATTTCAAGGGCGAAGGCAGTCGCCTCTGGTATCACGAAGACGATGGCAATGAAAAAGAAGTCATCGACTTCCTCGGTGGCTACGGGTCCACGCTGCTGGGGCACAATCATCCACAACTGGTGGCACATGCAGTTGCCATGCTACAGGGCGGCATGGTGCATCACGGCCAGTTGGGCATGCGCAAACATGCAGGTGAATTGGGACGGCGGCTGGCGGAACACATGCAAGCCACCACCGGCAGGCCGCATATGGTCTTGCAGGCCAACTCCGGTGCTGAAGCAGTCGAGCTGGCGCTGAAGTTGGCTGAATTTGGCAAGCGCGCCCGCATAGACCGCCTCCAAAAACGTATAGACGGCGATTTGTATGAAGCTGCCAGAGCAGCAAGCGAAGGCCTGAATATGCGGGCTGCTGACTTGAGCACCTTGAACGGCTTATTGGGTGAGGCTGCCAGCACTTTGCCACTTTCTGAGCAATTTGCCTTGCTGGCGGAATTCAATCACAAGGCCGCATCGGCCCGCCCGGTCTTATTGGGCCTGGAGAGAGCATTCCATGGCAAGACTACAGGGGCTTTGCAACTGACGAACAACAGCAGCTACCGGCAACCCTTTGAACGTCTTGGCGCACCTGTTCATTTTCTTGCACCAGGCAAGCTTGATGCGGTGCAGGACGTGATTGCCAGCAGCAGGGTGTATTTGCATACCGTGCAGGAGAACGATGGCGAGCTGATTCTGCAAAGGCAGGAATTTAGTAATGTATCTGCATTTTTTGTGGAACCCATACAAGGAGAGGGCGGTGTCCATCCTCTTGATATCGGTTATCTGCGGGGTTTGCGCGCATGTGCCGATGCCCATGATTTCCCGCTGGTGCTGGATGAAATACAAACCGGCATGGGGCGCACAGGCAGCCTGCTGTATGCAGAGCAAATGGGGATACGCGGCGATATCTGCCTGCTGGGAAAAAGCCTGGGCGGTGCACTGGCAAAAATCAGCGCGATACTGGTGGATCAAGAGTGGTATGAACCAGAATTTGGCCTCTTGCACAGTTCCACTTTTGCTGAGGATGATTATTCTTCCAGCCTGGCTTGCCGGGTACTGGATGTGATTGAGCAAGAAGGCCTGCTCGAGCAATGTGCCAGCAAGGGACGCAAACTGGCAGAAGCGCTGAATGGTTTGCAAAAGGCTTACCCTGAAGTCATACGTGAAGTGCGTGGAGCAGGTCTCTTGCTAGGGTTGGAGTTCATGCCACGTGAGCATGGCAGCACGACCTTGCGCGATATCTTCATGGAAGGGCGACTCGGCTATGTGATAGCCGGGTATCTGTTGAACAAGCATGGCATACGGGTGGCACCTACCTTGTCCAGTCCGGCTACCATCAGGCTGGAACCTGCGGCGCTGATCACGGATGAAGAATGCCAGAAACTGATGGCAGCACTGACCCATGTCTGTGAAATCCTGCGCCGGCAAAATGCCTATGAGATGAGTAATTACATCATCGGTAACCGGCATGTGCCTGCTCTGGATGAGATGGATGATTACCGCGCCATGTTCCCACACGCCACAAGCGCACCAGATGTAGATGCACAAGCAGGTGCAGAAGTAAATGTGCAAAAGAAGGTGGCTTTTCTCGGCCACTTATCCATCATTTCCAATTTACGTCACTGGGACCCTTCGCTGGTCAACTTCAGCGATGCAGAAGCATCTGCCTGGTTGCGCAAACTCAGTCCCATGGTGGGGCCACTGGTGCATAAGTCAGAAGTCATCGAGTCCATCACTGGTGAACGCGTGCTGCTGGAATTCATCACGCTTTATTTTGATTCAGAAATGATTGTCGAACAAGTCAAGGCGGGCAAGCAACATGAAATACGGGATTGTGTGCAAAGGGCAGTTGACTATGCCGTCGAACGCGGCTGCGAAGCCATAGGTTTTGGTGGCTATAGTTCTGTCGTGACAGGCAACTGCAAGCGTGTCCAGTTGCGCCAGGATGTGGCGCTGACCAGTGGCAATTCGCTGACCGTGGCCATGGGCATACAAGCCTTGCTGGATACCGCTGCCGAACAAGGTATTGAACTGGAACAAAGCTGTTTCGCTGCGGTGGGTGCGGCTGGCAATATCGCCAGCATTTATTCCGAGCTTATGGCCAGCCACGTGCCACGCTTGCTGCTGATAGGTACGACAGCTTCTGTCAAGCGCATGCAGCAGCTCGCAAAAAATATTTACGATGAAGCGTTTGAAGACTTGCTGGTGAAACTGGGTACTGGAGAAAAGTTAAACGGTGTGCCACAAGCCCTGGCAGCGTTTGTCTGCGTCAAAAAACTGTTGGCCATGCCTGCTGCTGCGCGTCCTGGCGATATTGGTGCTTATCTGTATCAGGCTTTGCAGGAAGAAACGACCCATGCCCCTATACGTATCAGTGAAAACCTGGACGATCTGACAGAAGCCAACCTGATACTCAGCGCCAGCACCACACCTGCTGCCCTGATTTATCCGCAGCACATAGCGGAGGGGCCGGTAGTTATTTGTGATATTGCCGTGCCGCTGGATGTGGATGCCTCGGTGCGTGAGCAATGCAGCAATGTCGTGGTGATACAGGGCGGCATGGTCAGGCTGCCGCTGGATTCTGCCTACACCATACCCGGCATACCACTGGAACCGGGTCTGGCTTTTGCCTGCAATGCAGAAACCATCATCATGGGTTTTGCCAATCTGAAATCCCACTATAGCTATGGCAAGATCACCAAGGACCAGGTGCAAGAGATATCCCGGCTCGCCAAATTGCATGGATTGACTTTGGCGCGCCCGCGCCTGGAAGCGAGTTACTGATGTCTCAAATGAAAAACCTCTATACCTTCTCTGAACTGCAGGAGCAGGAAGATGCGCTGGCCATCGTTGGCAGCAAGGCAGCTTCGCTGCTGGCTTTGTTGAAAATAGGTGTGCAAGTACCAGATGGCCTGGTACTGAGCACTCAGGCTTTTCGGGATTTCATTCTACATAACCAGCTCTCAGCAATGCAGGAATCAGTGCTGGAACAGTTGCGCACACCGGATGCGGCTGGTGTCAATGATGCCGTCACTACTTTCCGGCAATGCCTGCTGACAGGCAGCATGCCGCCTGATATCAGCCTTGCCTTGCGCCAGTTGAGTGAGACTCAGCAAGACGCGGCCTGGGCTGTGCGCAGCAGTTGCACGCAAGAAGATCTGGCAGGTGCTTCTTTTGCCGGTATCTATGAAACAGTATTGAATGTGCGCGGTGAACTGGCCTTGCAGGATGCCATCAGGCAGTGCTGGGCTTCGCTGTTTGGCGACAGTGTGGTGCGCTACTGCGCGCATAACCGCATTGCACTTGAACAGGGGAGCATGGCCGTCATACTCCAGCGCATGGTGATAGCCGATGCCAGCGGCGTGGCATTCTCTGTCAATCCGCAAAGCGGGCATGATACCGAGATGGTGATTGAAGCCTGCTTTGGTCTGGGCGAGGCCCTGGTGGCCGGGCAGATGACGCCTGACCAGTACCGCTATGACTGGTATCGCGAGCAATTGACAGGCAGGGATATCCATCACAAGGCCCTGCGCATCCTTGCGCAGGCGGATGGCAGCAATGAAACCGAGATGCTGGATGATCAGCAAGCTTCGCGTCCTGTCCTCGATGAAGCACAGGTATTGTCACTGGCACAGGAATGCTTGCGCATACAAAAATCCTATGGCTTTCCGGTAGACATAGAATGGACCATGCAGGACGGCCAGTTTTACTTCGTGCAAGCCAGGCCGATTACCGCCATTCACTATGCTGGCGTTAATATGGAGTGGAGTAATGCCGACTTCAAGGATGGCGGTGTCTCTTCTTCCGTATGTTCGACCTATATGTGGTCGCTCTACGACTATATCTGGGAAGCGATTTGTCCAAACTACACCAGCAGTATACGGATCCATCCTGAATTCAAGGTAGATGCCTGGGGGCGCATGTTCTTTGCCCGCCCTTACTGGAACCTGAGCGCCATCAAGGCCGGGGTGAAAACCCTGCCTGGTTTCGTCGAGCGTGAGTTCGATGAAAGCGTGGGCGTCAAGGTCAACTATGAAGGTAATGGCCATGTAACGCCCATGACGGCAAAGATACTGGCGCGTGGCGTGAATGTGCTGATCCGGCTGAAATGGATCATCTGGCGCAGCAAGTCACGCCTCGCTGGCTTCAAGCAGGAACAAATGGCCAGGCTGGAAGCCTTGCCAGAGGTACTGGCAAATTTGTCGGATAAAGACTTGCCTGCTTTCTATACCCGCTTTGTCAACGAAGAGTATTACCGCAGCGAGTACACGTATTTCCATCACATTTTCAGTACCAATAATGTGATGACCCTGTTCCGTGATGATTTCAAGAAATTGAAATCCAGCTACACGGTACTGGATTTTATTTCTGGCCTGGCTGGCTTGTCCCACCTGCACCTGAATATAGATTTATGGGATTGCGCGCAAGACTTGCGCAAGAATGAGATTGCAGCAGCCTACTGGACGGATACACCCATGGCGCAACTCATCGCTGACTGGAAGCAGGGTTCACCATTCATGGGTATGGACAAGGTGGCCGCTGTGGTGGAACGCCACAAGTATCGCTCCACCCGCGAACTTGATATCACCGTAGAGCGCTTCGGTGAAAACCCGCAATTCATTTTCGAGAACCTCAAGCAATGCCTGGCGCTGGGGGCGGGTAGCAACCCACATGAAGGTGTGCATGAACAGGCAGAAAAGCATGCAGAAAAAATGCGGCAATTCGCTGCCAGCCTGCCTTTCCACAAACGTGCTGGCATGCTGAAGAAGATAGAAGAATTGCGCTACTACCTGTGGTGGCGTGAAGAATTACGTGACCTGTCAACGGCTTATTATTACTGGGTAAGGCAACTTACATTGCGAGTGGGCAAGCACTTGCAGAGTGCAGGCATACTCGACCAGGTCGAGGATATTTTCCATCTCAGTAAAGATGAAGTCGTTGCCGTACTGGATGGCAGTCTGGATGCGACCAGTGCCAGCCAGAGTTGGCGCAAGAACCGTGATTATTACCAGTCTTTCCGTCACTTCACACCGCCCGACGAGATAGGGGCAGGTTTCTTGCAAACGGCAGAATTGTCGGATGCCAGCGTAGCAGCCACCAGTTTCAAAGGGATACCTTGTAGCCAGGGCATAGTCGAAGGCAGGGTCAAGGTAATAGCCAACATCCAGGACGCAGAAAGACTGGAGAAGGGCGATATTCTTATCACCCGTTTTACCGATCCCGGCTGGACCGCAAAATTCCCCTTGCTGGCGGCAGTGGCCACGGAGACTGGCGGATTGCTGTCCCACGCTGCAGTGATTTCACGTGAATATGGCATACCAGCCGTGCTGGCTGTCAAAAACCTGACAGGCTTGCTGGTGGATGGCCAATTGGTGCGCATAGATGGCGGGCGTGGCCTGGTTGAGGTCATCCATGAATGAGGTGGCATTGTGGACGCAGGTGATTGCACCTGTGCTGCTGGGTGGTGTCAGCAATATGGTGTTTGTCAAATCAAAATGGCTCGATAGCTGGAAACATCCCATGGATGCGGGCCGCCTTGCCAGAGATGGCCGCCGCCTGTTTGGCGCCAACAAAACCTGGAAGGGTTTTTGGGGCATGGTGATAGGCACTGCCTGCTGGTCCATCCTGATTTTCTTGCTCCTCAATTTGGCGGGAGCTATCAGCCTTGAAGGCTTGTTCAGAGCCGCACTGATAGGTGCCCTGCTGGGCCTGGCCTATGTGCTGGCAGAGCTGCCTAACAGCTATGTCAAGCGTCGACTGGACATCGCACCCGGCCAGAATAGCCGCGGCTGGAAGGGCAGGTTATTCATCGTCATTGACCAGATTGATTCTGTCCTTGGCTGTTTATTGCTGGCGATGCTGTTGATGCCCTTGCAATGGATAGATGCCGTCAAGATCGTCATTATCTGCGGTGGTTTGCATCTGATGGTGAACTGGCTGCTGTTCCAGTTGAAATTGAAAAATCAAAAATTCTGAATGCACCATGCTGATACTCGCTTATCTTAATCTTCCCAATCTCATTACGCTGGCAGGCATGCTGTGCGGCCTGTCTAGCATGATACTGTCATTGCATGCTTATCCTGGGTTTGCGCTACTGGCGCTGGGGTGTGCAGGCATTTGCGATTTGCTGGATGGCCATGTGGCACGCCGCATGTCAGCCCATGGCAAGCGTAGTGATGCACAAAGCCAGTTTGGCCAGACGCTTGACAGCCTGGTTGATGTCATCAATTTTGGCATGGCACCCATGGTTTTCATCTATGCCTTACAGCCATCACCATCTGTCAGCTTTTATTTGTGTGCAGGATTTTATGTGGCCTGCGCCGTATTGCGGCTTGCTTATTTTACTGTGCATGGTTTGCTGGAAGACAGCCGCGGCAAGTATTACAGTGGCTTGCCCGTGACATATGCTGCCTTGCTTTTGCCTGTGACCATGCTGCCGGGTTTGCTGTCTTGGCCTCTGTCGTGGTTATTGTGGCTGTTGCATGTGTGGCCGCTGCTGATTGGCAGCCTGTTCATTTCACGTCTGCGCTTTCGCAAACCGGGTAGTGCCAGAACTGTGAGCGCCGGTGCATGAGTGCTGTTTCTGAAATCACGCTGTATGACAGGAAGCAGGCACGCCTGGTCAGCGAGCAAGTGTTTGAAAAAAGCTTCATGCAGTTTTTTTACGGTCACCCTCTTGGCCTGGCGCTGGCGGATATCTTCATCAAGAGAGCCTGGTTTTCAAGACTGTATGGCTGGTTGAAGTCGCGCAAGTCTTCTGCCAGTCAAATCCAGGCATTTGTCGAGCAGTACGACATCAATGTTGCCGAGGTCGAACTGCCCTTGCATGCCTATCCCTGTTTCAGCGCTTTTTTCACGCGTAAGCTGAAAGCGGGTTCCCGTCCTGTACCCGATGATCAGCGTATCCTGTTTTCTCCAGCTGATGCCCGTCTGTCGGTGTGGAAGATACAAGCCGACCAAGTCTTGCCAGTCAAGGGGCGGCATTTCAGCCTGGTGCAACTGCTGCGCGATGAGGCACTGGCAGTTGGATATCGCGATGGCGATTGCCTGGTATTCAGGCTGGCCCCGGCTGATTATCACCGCTACATCCATATCGACCATGGCAGGCAGGGGCCGGTCAGGCGCATCAATGGTTACCTGCATTCCGTCAGCCCGCTGGCCTTGCAAAACATGCTGGCAGTGTTCACTGAAAACCAGCGCGAATTTTGCAATATACAAACCCGCAACTTTGGCGAGGTCATACAAGTTGATGTGGGTGCCCTGGTCGTTGGCCGCATCAACCAGCACAAGGCTGGCGGTGGCCTGGTCGAACGCGGCGAAGAAAAAGGCTATTTCGATTTTGGTGGCTCTACCATCATTTTACTTTTCAAGGCAGGGGTAATCAGCATCGATGCCGATATCCGGCAGCACAGCGCCCAGGGTATAGAAACCCTGGTCAAGCAAGGGGAAGGCATCGCTTACTCTTTGCTCCCGCCATCCAGTATCCAGGAAATACATGCAAACTGAAATTATCTCATCGTCTTCGACGCAGACGGATGCCAGTGTCACTCAATTGGGTGGCAAGGGTAAAAATTTATTGACTTTGAGCCGCACGGGTTTCCAGGTTCCTTATTTCATTGTATTGCCAGTTGCCTTCTTTGAAGAATTGATGGGTACTGATTTGCCCGTGCTTGACAGGCTTTGCCTCACCGCGTCCAATAGTGTTGGAGCAGAACGTGACGCCGCCATGGCAGCAGCACGCCAACTGATATTGGACAAGAAACTCGATACCATCACCGAGCAAGAAATCTTGCGGTTGCTGGTGGGGCAGGGTGAGTATTTTGCTGTGCGCTCATCAGCAGTTGATGAAGATGCTAGCACCCATTCTTTTGCCGGTCAGCTAGACAGTTTCTTGTTCGTCCCTGCTGATGAAATTATCTTCAGCAAGATATTGGCATGTTATGCCTCGGCCTATAATGACCGCAGCTTTGCCTATCGATCTGAGCATGCCTTGACGCGTGATTGCATAAGGCCTGCCGTGGTCGTGCAGACCATGGTGTTTGCCGACGTATCCGGTCTGGTGTTTACCGGCAACCCCATGAATTGCAACCCAGATGAAATGGTCATCAGCGCCAGCTTTGGTGCTGGTGAAGGCGTGGTTTCTGGCGAGATGGATTGCGATACCTGGTATATCGATGAGTCTGGAATAGTAGCAAGGAAGGTCATCGTCGAAAAAGCAGCAGGCTTGTTCTTTGATGAAGAGCAAGGCCATGGCCTGAAACGTAAAAGCGTGGATGCCACAACTGCACTCAGTGAATGCCTGACAGAAGCACAAGTACAGCAACTGGCGCAGGTCGCTCACAACATAGAACTGGCTTACGGTGGCATACCCCAAGACATAGAGTGGGGATATATAAAAGATCAGTTGTACATACTGCAGGCCAGGCCAGTTTCCAATCTCTCGCATATCTGCAAGTTATCGCCTAGAACCATACTGGACAATTCCAATATTGTAGAAAGTTTTTCTGGCGTAACTTCACCACTGACGTTTTCTTTTGCCAGCAGGGTATATGAGAAAGTCTATGAACAATTCTATGGCATGTTTGGCGTGCCTGCATCAGAAATACAAAGCCTGAAGCCGGTTTTTCGCAATATGCTCGCCTATTATCAAGGGCATGTTTACTACAACTTGAATAGCTGGTACCGCAGCCTGTCATTGCTGCCATTTTTTGATACCAATAAAGAGAATTTCGATGCTTCCATCGGTGTGCAGGCGAGGTCAAGTACGACGGGGCTTGGTCATTCCGTTCAGCGCGGTCGCCTGGTTTCTGGCTGGCGTGCCCTGACTGCGGGTGTGCGCATGACTTATTTCTATCTGCGTCGTCACAGCATATGCCGCCGCTTTGCCCGTGATTTTGATGTATTCATGCAACCCTATATGCATCTGGATATGTCAGGTTTGAACAATGTCGAATTACTGGCCACCTATGACAGGGTGGAACAGCGTCTCCTGAACGACTGGCGCGCGCCCATCATCAATGATTTTTTTGCCGAGACCTTCCATGGCTTGTTACGCCTCTTCCTGAAACGCTACGTCTGCAAGGATGAGCAAAAAGTGTCGTTACTGCACAATGACCTGCTGTGCGGTCAGGGTGGTATGGCCAGCGTTGCTCCCACCAATATGCTAATGGACATCGCAGCCTGGATCAGGCAGGTGCCGGATCTGACTTTTGCCATGCGCAACTATGGCGTGCGTGAATTGCAGCAAATGATAGAGGCAGCTCATGGGCCAGACTGGCAAGCGCTGAAGCAGCGCATGGATGCCTATCGCCATGAATTTGGATTTCGCTGCATCAATGAATTGAAGCTGGAAGAAATCAGTATCAAGGATGACCCTGCCTTTATCATACAGGCGCTTAAAAATTACCTCATGCCCGATGATGCCATTCGCCAAGATGCCGATGGTGAACACACCCAGGTTGCAAAAACTGCTGAGCAAAAGGTAATGCAAGGCTGTGGCAATAATATTTTTTTACGCTTGCTAGCTTCGTGGCTGATAAAAAATGCCCGCCTTTGCGTGAAAGAAAGGGAAGATCTGCGCTTCTACAGGACCAAGGTGTTTGGTTTTGTCCGTTACCTGACAAGGGCGATGGGTGCCAACTTTGTCAGGAATGGCCAGTTGCTGAAGGTGGAGGATATCTATCTGCTGAGCATAGACGAGGTATTTGGCCTGATAGAACAGCGCGCTGTCAGTCAGGATGTGGCAAGCGGGATTATTCCCTTAAGACAGCGTGAGCAAGCCGTATTTCACTTGCTGGATGAAGTGCCACCCCGCTTGCATTTCTACGGTGAACTGCGGCCAGAACGCATGGTGGTAGTCAGTGCCGATGACAGCGTCTCCGCAGGCTTGATTGATGATGTCGCGGGGCGTTACCAGGGCATACCTTGCAGCTCTGGCCTGGTACAAGGCCGGGTCAAGGTGGTTCACGATACCAGCGATGTGCAGTTGAATGGAGAAATCCTGGTGACACGCCGCACTGATCCGGGGTGGGTGCCATTCTTCCCCTGCATATCGGGTTTGATTGTCGAGCGCGGCAGTGTGCTTTCACATTCAGCCGTGGTGGCACGTGAAATGGGCATCCCAGCCGTGGTGGGTTTGCGTGGCATCAGTGCCTTGCTGAAAGATGGCGACGAGGTGCAACTGGATGGGGCTGCTGGCCTGGTGTGCCGCAGGTGAAAACTGCATTGCGCTGGCTGTCCTGGGGCCGGCAGGCATTTTCATGGCAGGACTGGTTGTTGTTTTCTAGTGTTTTTCTGGCAACAATCGCATTGTCTGCGCAATCACTTACTACCTGGCTGGCCATCGCGAGCTGGAGTGTGGCGCTGAGTTTTTTTTTGCTGTTGAAACTGCTCGACGAGCTACTGGATTTTGACGTGGACCAGCGGGCCGGGCGGGATTCATGCCTGCTGCGCGGGGAGGTCAGTCAGTATGAATTATGGCTACTGGTATTATTGATCTTGGCAGGGCAATTATACTATTTGCTTTCCTTGCGGCGCAGTCAGGCACTGGTTGCATGGTCGGTCTTGACGGTCAGCGCTGTCCTGCTGGCACATCCCCGGCTGGCTGGCAGGCCGGTACTATATTCCTTTTTGCATTATTTGTTACTGCCAGGTTTTGCTGCCTGGCAATTCTCTCTCAACACCGCCTGGGTTGACTTCCAGGCTCAGCATGCTTTGCTCATGCTGATGTTGTATGCCGGTGCCTTGCAATATGAGCTGAGTCGCAAACTTGATCTGCGTAGCGGTTATGCGGGTGTCTTGTCGCTGCTCCAGGCTTGCCTGGGCATAGGGTTCATGAACTTGCTGGCCTGCATGAGTTGTGCTATTTTGATAATGATTTCTGGTAGCAAGTTGCTGTCAACGGAAATAATAATGTGTGTCTTTTTTGCCACTATCTATGCACTGGTCTGCTTGCTCATCAAGCCTGTGCCATCCACAAGAATTCTGCTGAGAAATATCAGCGGATTCTCTCTCCTGTGTCTCAATCTGGTTATTTTTGCATCCTTGTCTTGAAGTTTTTTGGGCACTTGCGATCAAGTTCTGTGCCAGAAACTTAGATGAAAAATTCTATCGATTTTGATGGACGTCAATGTTGGACTTTTATTAATGTGGTTAAAGCGATATCTCAAAATGGCAATATAAAAATTAACTGATTAATAAAAGTGTTGGAGACAGGAAACGATGAGCATTACACAGACCATGTACACCGACAGGATAGCCAGGCTGGTTCAGCTATCCCGTGAGCGGCACGTATTCAGCTTCACCCGTTTTGACTGGGTTGATGACATCAGCGAAGCCGACTGGTGGGTAAGCCCAGAATTATTGACGACTTATGGCACGCCTTATTATGAGCAGGCGACTGAAGCGCAACGCAAGTTGCTCAGCAAATGGGAGTGCATCAATCTCTTTAGCCTGAATGTGACGGGTGAGCAAGAGTTGATCGCAGGCGTGGCAGAACTCTTACACACCCCCATGCTGAAAGAAGCGAATGACTACCTGCATCATTTCATTGACGAGGAAAACCAGCACATGTGGTATTTCGCGAAATTCTGTGAAAACTATGCAGGCAAGATTTACGGCAATAAAAAAATACAGCTCACTGAATTGAATCTGGATCCACGTCTTTCCGTGCTGGTACGTTTTGCCCAGATATTCATCTTTGAAGAAGTCGGTCATTACTACAATCTGAAGATCGCACTGGATGACAGGGTCCACCCCTTCATACGTGAAATCAATGAATCGCACCGCAATGACGAGTCGCGCCACATCACTTTTGGCCGTATCTTGCTGGCCAGGCTGGCCGATGGCATTGCTGAGGACTACGCGCCTGAAGTATTGCAAAAAGTTTCCAATCACTTACGCAAGTATGTGCAAGTCACGATCGAGTCTTTATACAACCCAACCATGTATCGCGATGCCGGTTTTGCCAGTGGCATTGCAGTGCGCAGCGCATTGCTGAGCCATCCAGTGCGGCAAGAATTTCATGCCCGTGAATTGCTCAAGAAAGTCCTGGCTTTGCTGGGAGATACCAATTTAATCGAGAAGGAGACAAGTTTTGAACCAGATTATCAATCTTGACAAGATCAATGAAGTCAGACAGTGGCTGTTGTCGAAGAAAAAGTATCTATCCGATATTCCATTCGACCTTGATTTGATAGAAAACGATGTAGTCGATTCCCTCAGCTTTGTGGAATATGTACTCGTCATAGAAGAAATCAGTGGCAAGGAAGTCGTCGTCGACGACACCGTGCTCGACAAAGTCAGAACGCTGGACAGGGTACAACTGCATTACATGGAATAACACCGGTAATGACACATTTACCTGCACAATAATTACAAGGACAAACAAGATGGAACACCAATTAACTGATTATCGCTACGGTGACTTGCTGGAACTGACGAACCGCCACCGCAATACGACAAAAAATATTATCCTGACCGGCGCTACTGGTTTCCTCGGTAGTAATTTCCTGTTCTGGCGTTTGCGCCAGAGTGGCAAGATCTATGTCCTGGTCAGGGGCGAATCCCAGGAACACGCGAGACAGCGTGTGTATGATGCACTTGCAGTCTGTGCCTCGGCCTACAACCAGCCCATTCCCAAGGCCGACATAGACAGTAAGCTGGAATACATACTGGGCGACATGACAGAGACTATGTGTGCAATCAGCAAGGCTGACCTGGAAAAACTCGCGGCTGGCAACATCTCCGAGTTCTGGCATTGCGCTGCCAGTCTGAAATTTGAAGACCGCCACAAAGAAGAAATTTATCATCACAATATCAATGGCACCCAGAATGTGATGGACCTAGCGCGCCGCGTCAATTGCCAGCATTATTTGCATATCTCTACTGCCTATACCTCCGGCCGTATGGCGGGAGAAATACCGGAAAGCCTGCATCCTGTCGATATCGCCTATAACAATTTTTACGAAAGCAGTAAAAATGAAGGTGAGCACGAAGTCGCCAGATTCTGTGATGCCAATGGGCTGGATTACCGCATCCTGCGTCCCGCCATCATCATGGGGCCGCTGGCTTCGCGCCGCAGTGGCGGTACACGTTTTGGCATCTATGGCTTGACGCAGGAAATGTACCGCCTGCGTGAAACGCTGAGCAAGTTGCAGACACCATTACGCCTGATCGGTGACCTGGCGGCGGCGGGTAATCTGGTGCCGGTGGATCAATGCGTGTTCGATATGATCTATCTCAGCAATATCGGCTTTGGCGATCAAAAGGTGTATCACCTGACCAATTCCAGTGACTTGAACGTCAAGACCATGCTGGAAAAAATCGATGTGGCATTGGGCATGAAGAGCATCAACTTCGTCCCTGAACGTGATACGCCGGCAACGGCGATAGAAGAATTGTTTGACAAGCGCACGGTGTTTTATGGCGGCTACTATCGCACCATCAAGAATTTTGCCCGCAGCCTGCCCAAACATGCAGGCTTGAGCTGGGCCGATTATGGTACTTATCTGACTGCCTTCATCAAGGAACTGGATGAACAGCAAAGTGGTACCACCTTTAACCGCGTGCAGGTGACGGCACCAGATGGCATAGAGCTGTGCGTGCTGACCCTGGGGGATAACAGCAAGCCACCACTGGTGTTGGCGAATGCCTATGGCATGCCGTCTGACTTCATGTTCCCGCTGGCCAAACGCCTGTCTGACCAGTTCCAGGTCATTACCTGGGAGAGCCGCTGGGTGCCTGCAATCACGCATGAATTTGACCTGGAAAAATGCCATTCCCTGACCCATGCCAGGGATATGATTTCGATACTTGACCATTTTGGCATTGCCAAAAGCGCGGTCGCTGGCTGGAGTAGTGGTGCCCAGGTGTGCCTGCGTACCATGGCAGAATTTCCTGATCGTATTTCATCGGCAGTGCTGCTCAATGGCGGCGTTTCATTGCCTGCATCGAATGAAATCAAGATCACGGAATTTGAAAAAAATATCCGTACGCTTTTCCCGAAAATCGCAGCCAATTATCGCTTTGCGCAAAAGTACTGTGACCTGATTTATGGCGCACATGCGACTTCGGACGATGGTGAAGACAGGAAAATGATTTCCACCATTTTGACCAGTACCGACCCCTTCCTGTTGTATATGACCAGTGTCCCTTTCCGTACGCCGGAATCCCTGTTCAGGTATGCCAACATGATGAACGGCTTGTTCAATGAGCGTGCCGATGCATGGACTGCTGATGTGCCGCATCCTGTGCTGGTACATGTAGGCGGCAATGATCTGGTGACACATGCTGATGTAGGCCGCTTCCTGGTGGCGGGGCTGGAAAATGGCGTGTTGTCCTTCGATGAAAATGGCGATCACTTCTCTCATTTCTATGATGAAGACCTGGCAACGATGATCAAGCAATTTGTTACTCAGCATCAGGATCAGACCCAGGATGCGCTGAGCATGACCTGATGCCTGATTTGAACTGAAGCAATGCCCTCTGGCCAAGTTGGCTGAGGGCACTGTTCAATTGACTTATCGTTTTTCGATCATGACCGCTGCGGCGGTCAGGGAGAGGTATTGCCATGAAAAAAACAGCAAATTTATTGATTTCAGGCTTTCTCAATGCCGCCAGAAATTACCCCAATAGCAATGCTTTGTGGGTGGACGAACAAGTCTATACCTATGCCGAACTGTTGCTGCGGGTAGCCAGAATCTCGCGTACCCTGGACAGGGAAATCAAGCATGCACATCAACAACGTTGTGCAGTGCTGGTTGACCGCAGCATTACTGCCTATGCTTCGGTGTTGGGCAGTTTGCTGGCGGGGATGAGTTACGTGCCCTTGAATGCGAAGTTCCCGGCACAACGCAATTTACGTATGCTGGAACTGTCATCATCCACGTCCATCGTGGTTGATGAACGTTCCTTGGATGCCGCCAAAGAGATATTGCAGGCCTATCCCGATCCATTGATGGTGCTGATGCCCGAGACCGATAGCCTGCCCACCTGGGCCGCCAGCGCCAGCCAACATACTTACATCCTGAAGCGCCAGATGGCAGAAGCCGATACAGCCAACCTTGCCCTGCCACAGAAAGTCAATCCTGTCGCCTATGTGCTCTTCACTTCGGGCAGCACGGGTTTGCCCAAGGGTGTGGCCGTCACCAATGACAATGCCAGTACCTATGTCGCCAATATCATTGAGCGTTATCAGCCAGGCCCAGGTGACCGCTTTACCCAGTTCTTTGATTTTACTTTTGACTTGTCAGTGCACGACATCTTTGTCAGCCTGAGTTCCGGAGCGTGTCTGTACAGTGTGCCTGGGCGTGTCATGATGATGCCATTGAAGTTTGTCCAGCAACATGAGCTGACACACTGGTTTTCCGTGCCTTCACTGGCGGCTTGCCTGAAACGCTATAACGCGCTGCGCCCTGACATTTTGCCCAGCCTCAAATACAGCCTGTTTTGCGGCGAAGCCTTGCCCACCAGCCTGGCGCAAGACTGGCAACCGGCTGCACCCAATTCCATCATAGAGAACTTGTATGGACCGACCGAAGCGACGATTGCCTTTACCGTTTATCCTTATCAGGCAGATGACCCGCGCATTGCGGCCTTGCCTGTAGTGCCCATAGGCTGGCCTTTGCCGGGGCAGGAAGTCGTGATACTGGACGAACATTTTTCACCCGTAGCCGAAGGTGAGACTGGCGAGTTGTACCTGGGTGGATCTCAACTGGCCCAGGGCTATTGGGAAAACACCGAACTGACACGCCAGCGTTTCCTGAGCATGCACTTCGAGGGCAAACAGGCGAGTCGCTGGTATCGTACCGGTGACCTGGCCAGCTTTGATGCACAAGCAGGTTTATTGTACGGAGGTCGTATCGATAATCAGGTAAAAATACGTGGCTATCGTGTCGAGGTACAAGAAGTGGAGGCGGTAATCCGGCGACTGGGTGGATCTGACCTGGTAGCCGTCGTGCCCTGGCCTTTGGCCGCAGATGGCAGTGTGCAAGGCTTGCTTGCGTACGGCTGTGGCTTTACCGTATCATCAATGGACATCCTCAAGGCATGCACTCTGCAATTGCCTGCCTATATGGTTCCACAGGATTTGATAGAGCTGCGCAAGATGCCATTCAATTCAAATGGCAAGATTGATTATCCGGCGCTGCAAAAAATGGCAGGTGATGGTGACAAATTGAAAAGAGAAGCAGTGGTGCAGGGACCATAAGGAGATTTAAGAATGACGAGGCCAGCCCGCCAAACTCTGGCGGGTTTTTTATTGATTCAGCTTTATTGATCCAATTGTATGAGGAAGAATTGATGGCAAGCACACACAGATGCATTTTTTGCGACATCCTGAATGGACAGAGTGAAGCTGCAGTGGTTTACCGGGACCAGCATTGCATCGCCATACTTGATGCGTTTCCATTGACGCGAGGACATCTGCTGGTGATTCCACATCAGCATCAGCAGCATATAGAAGAATTACCGGAAGAAACCGTCGCTTACCTGTTTGCACTGGCGAGCCGCTTTTCATCAGCTTTGCGCCTGGGCGGGGAAAGTGAAGCGACTGCCGTGGTCCTGAACAATGGCAAGGCAGCCAACCAGCATGTGGCACATGTACACTTGCATGTGATACCCCGCAGGCAGGGTGATACCGCGCTGGTGGTATGGCGCTATGTGACGCGCTTTATCAACCCCTGGTCGTATATAGGCCGCAGCAAACGGCTGGGGCTACAGGCCTCGCGCTGGCAGAGTTTGTTACAAAAAGCTGGAACAGCTTCCTGATACAAAAAAACGCCTGACTTGTCAGGCGTTTTTTTGTTTTCTGTTTGCAGGGAAATGCATAGTGCATTCCCTTCAAATTATTTACGCAACTTTTTTCTCGTCACGCAATTCGCGCCGCAAAATCTTGCCCACATTCGATTTCGGCAATTCAGTGCGGAACTCTATATATTTGGGTTTCTTGTAGGAAGTCAGTTGTTCCTTGCAATAAGTCATCAACTGTTCATCCGTCAACTGAGCATCTTTCTTGACGACATACAATTTCACGGCTTCTCCAGAATTGGCATCTGGCACACCTATGCAGGCGCATTCCAGTACGCCAGGATGGCCAGCGACCACGCCTTCAATTTCATTCGGGTAGACATTGAAACCAGACACCAGGATCATGTCTTTCTTGCGATCGACTACGCGGATAAAACCATTGGCTTCCATGATGCCGACGTCACCTGATTTGAAGAAGCCATCGGCTGTCATTACCTTCTCGGTTTCATCGGGGCGGTTCCAATAACCCACCATGGTTTGCGGGCCGCGTATGGCAATTTCACCTGGCTCTCCCAATGGCACACGGTTGCCTGCATCATCGAGGATGGCAATTTCTGTCGAGGGCAGGGGCAAGCCTATGGTGCCACTGAATGTGACTGAGTCAGTCGGGTTGCAAGTGGCGACTGGAGATGTCTCGGACAGGCCATAGCCTTCGACGATGGGGCAGCCAGTCACAGCTTGCCAACGTTCTGCCACTGATTTTTGGACGGCTGTGCCACCGCCATTGCAGGCTTTCAATAAAGAGAAATCCAGTTTGGCAAAATCCGGATTATTCAACAAGCCGTTATACAGGGTGTTGACGGCAGGCAGCATGCTGATCTGGTGACTGGACAAGGTTTTCACCAGGCCAGGAATATCGCGAGGATTGGGAATCAGGATATTCAATCCACCCAGGCGCGTACCCATCAGGCAGCAACTGGTCAGCGCAAAGATATGGTACAGAGGCAAGGCACAGACGATGGTCATGGACTCTACTTTGGGTGCCTTGCTAAGTGCAGGTTGTGCCCAGGCTTCATTTTGCAAGACATTCGCGGTGACATTACGATGCGACAAGGTGGCACCCTTGGAGACACCAGTAGTACCGCCGGTATATTGCAGGAAAGCGATATCATCGTGCGTGATGGTGACAGGCTTGAGTTGCAAGGCTGCACCATCTGCCAGCACTTTCTTGAAGCTGATGGCAGTTGGCAGAGAAAATTCCGGCACCATTTTTTTGATATGGCGTACCGCAAAATTAACGACCATGCCTTTGAGGCCACCCATCAAATCACCCATGCTGGTGACGACCACATGCTTGATTTTTGTTTTACTTAGTACCTGTTGCAAAGTCGTGGCAAAATTTTCCAGGATAATGATGGCTTCAGAACCTGAGTCATTCAACTGATGCTCAAGCTCACGCGGCGTGTATAAAGGGTTGACGTTGACGGCGGTGTAGCCTGCACGCAAGACTGCGGCGATGACGACAGGGTATTGCAAGACATTTGGCATCATGATGGCTACCCGCGCACCTTTTTCCAGCCCCTTGTTTTGCAGCCAGGCGGCAAACTTCTTCGACAGATCATCCACCTCACCATAGGTCAGATATTTGTCCATGCAAACATAGGCCTTGCGCTGCGCATATTTCTGGAAAGACTCTTCCAGCATATGCACCAGCGAAGTGTATTGTTGATAGTTGATTTCTGCGGGTACGCCCTTGGGGTAGGATTGCAGCCAAAATTTATCCATGTTTTTACCTCTTGTCTCTGGTTGTTATAGAAATCTGGCAACGCAGGGCCGACTGTATCAGCCGCCTGCATCTTGATATTGGCAAACTCATTATTGTTCTAAATGCATGCTAGCGGGAAGCAGGGAGGGCGGGCAAGGATTATTCTTGGTATTTGAATAAAACTTCTAATCGGTGCGGGTGTGGTTTTTTGTGGGTTTGCTGGCAGGCGCGGTCAAACCAGGTCAATCTAGAACAGTCAGGGCCTGCATATGAAGTGTGGCCCTGACTGGTAACGCTGGCTGCTGTTATTTCAGGACCAATTTCTCGGCCTTGCTGTCGCGTGACATCATGAAGTGTACGATGGATTCGACGGTGACCGTATCAATTTGCCCTGCCATGCGGCGGTCGAACGGGTGGTCATCGAATGCCACGTTGGCGCGGAACATGCGTGCACCCAGGCGTGTCAGAGAGGGTATCTGGAGAGTGTCTGGTTTATAGGATGCCGATTTAAGCCAGGCTTGCGCTTGCGTACGGTTTTCTATGCGCACATCATTGGCCTGCGCTGCTGCGATGACTTCCAGTGCCCACTGATTCGAGTTTTGATAAGTGGTGGAATAGGCATAGGCCAGCATGTTATATCGTGCAGCATGCAGGTTCCTGGCGCGGCCATCAGTCATTACTTGTTGTATTTTCAGCTGCAATTCCGGGTTGGGGATGAGGATCAGGGTTTCAAAAGCGAACATGTCATCCATGAAAAAATTACCCAGGCCTTCCCTGAATAATTCTGAGCTGGCAGTGCCGCACTGGTTCAGTTCATGCATGACTGACCAGGTACCATCAGGCAGGCGTTCTATCAGGCCCAGATGGGAATAGCGTAAATTGTATTTGGACAAATCCTGACCTACACGGGCAATGATGGCAACATTGGCCTTGCTTTCATCCAGTTTGATTTGAGCCTTGTGCGCAAACTCCAGCGCCTGCATGACTTTCTTGGGGTCGTAATTACTTTCTTCGCAGGCGCGCCCTGCAAATGCCGGAGCCGCGCAAGCCAGTGTGAAGATGATGAGTAAGCGCCGGACCAAGCTCAGCGCAGCGTGGGAAGTCAGTGAGTTTTTGCGCATATGAGTTGATCAGACCTTGTTGTGATGCATCAAGGCAGTACCTATTTCATTCGGGATAAATGCGATTACCTTGCCTGCACTGACCAGCAGATACCCGGTTGTGGTGGCACTGACTTCGACAACAGCACCGCTGACCAGTCCAACTTTTTCTATGCCCTTGCCAGATAATCTGACCGTGGTACTGACAGCCTGGGTTGAGCCTTTCAACACGACGGTGACGCCATCGGCACCCGCCTTAACTGTGTCAACGATCATCTCACCTGATCCGGCCACCATGGAAAATCCACCGAGCATGATGATGCCTACACCCATAGACAAGGATTCAGAGCCACCGGAAGGACCACAAGAAATGCAACCGCGTCCAGCGTGTGCTGAAAGGGGTAACAGGCTGCTTGCACAAAAAGTGGCAATCAGGGCGAATTGACGAATTGATGCTGACATGAGGTCTCCATTAATGTAGAAATAATATCCACAATAATATAAGACCATAAAATCACAAGCTATTTGTCGTCAGTAGCAAATAGTTACAGAAGAGGTAGTGGAATCTGATACCTAGCCGCATTCCATCTCAGCTGGTAAAAGAGTGGCAAATCCTGTTCTCATTGGGAAAATGGATACTTTCCATGCTACCTGCCTTCGCTTTTGGAAGGGCAGGTAGCAGGATGCTGCTGATTACCAGATGCTGACGCGTTTTTCTGGCGTCAAATACATCTTGTCGCCAGGTTTGACATCAAAGGAAGAGTAAAAATCAGGATGGTTGACCAGGCTGCCATTGACGCGAAATTCACCAGGGGAATGCGGGTCTACCTTGATCAGGGTGATGGCACGTTGCTCGCGTGACTTGCCGCGTCTGGCTTGAGCCAGGCCCATGAACAGGCGTTGCTCGGCAGTCCATCCATCGATCACAGGGGCAGGTTTGCCTTGCAGTGACAGCTTGTAGGCACGCAATGCCATGACGATACCGGCATTGTCGGCAATGTTTTCACCCAGCGTCAGCTCGCCATTGAGGAAATGGCCAGCCACCGGGCTGTAAGCATTGTATTGCTCAACCAGGGTCTTGGTCTTTGCCTTGAATTTTTCCTGGTCTTCAGCAGTCCACCAGTTGCGCAAATTGCCATCGCCATCATACTGCGAACCCTGGTCATCAAAGGCATGGCTGATTTCATGGCCGATGGAAATGCCCAGTGAACCGTAGTTGAAAGCGTCTTCTGCGTTCACATCGAACAGCGGTGACTGCAGGCGCGCCGCCGGGAAGACGATTTCATTCATCTCCGGGCTGTAATAGGCATTCACCGTCTGGGGAGTCATATGCCATTCTTCACGGTCTATGGGCTTGCCCAACTTGGCGATTTCTCTATCATGATTTGCCTTGCGTACGCGCATGAGATTACCCGCCAGGTCATCGCTCTTTATTGTCAGGCTGGAATAATCACGCCATTGTTTTGGATAGCCTATCTTGACACTGATTTTGGAGAGTTTGATCTGCGCCTGTTTCTTGGTTTCAGGGCTCATCCAGTCCAGGGTATCTATGCTCTGCCTGAAGGCTTCGAGGAAATAGCCCACCATTTTTTCTGTGCGCTGTTTGACTTCAGGCGAGAAATGTTTTTCTACATAAATCTTGCCCACCGCCTCACCCAGCATCTGATCTACCAGGGCGACTCCACGTTTGTCACGGCTGCGGTTTTCCTTGATGCCGGCAATCGCCGCACCCTTGAAGGCGAAGTCTTCATTGATAAATTCTGACGACAGGTACGGGCTGTAAGCACTGATCAAATGCCAGTTGAAATAGGACTTCCAATTTTCCAGCGGAATGGCATGCAGATTATCGCCAAAGCCCTTGACGAAGCTGGGCTGTTGCACGATCAGATCGCTCACTTTTTGACGCATGTGCGCAGCCTTCAAATAAGCTGCCCAATCGAAGGCTGGCGTCATCTTGTTTAATTCACCGACAGACAATTTATTGTAGGTCTTGACCGGGTTGCGGTTTTCTACCGCCGTCCATTGCACCTTGGCCAGCTCGGTTTCCAGTGCGATGATATTGTCTGCTTGTGTAGCTACATTTTTCTCTCCAGCCAGCGTCAGCATTTTTTCTATATGCACCTTGTACCTTGCACGGATGTCGGCCATTTTCTGATCATCCTGCTTCAGATAATAATCACGGTTAGGCAAGCCCAGGCCACCCTGGGAGACATCAACGGCATACTGGCTGGAATTCTTGCTGTCCTGGCCGACACCTACACGTAAGGGAGTGTTCACGCCAATCTCATGAAAGCGTGCAATCAAGGCAGGAATGGCTTTTTTATTCTGTATTGCCGCGATTTGTGTCAGTTCATTTTTCAATGCAGCGATGCCCTGCGCATTGAGTTTTTTCTCATCCATAAAGCTATTGTAGAGATCACCGATTTTTTGCAAATCTGAACCTGCCAGCTGCTTGCTATCTTTGGCTGCGCCCTCAACAATGCTGCGTAACTGTTGTTGCACATCCTCACGCGCTTTCATGAAAGTGCCCCAGTCTGACTTGTCAGCCGGAATTTCATTGGCAGACAACCAGGCACCCTGGGCATGGCGGTAAAAATTATCCTGGGCGCGTACAGTCTTGTCGAAGTTTTCTGACTGTATGCCAGAGCCAAGGGAGGTCGCTCTGGCGACTGTTGTCGCCGGGCTGGTTTCTGCTGCCTGGGCGGCATTGGCCAGCAAGCTGAAGGCGAGAGTGCTGAGTAATATGCGTTTCATGTGGTGTCCCTGGGAGGATGTTTTTTGTCTGAGCAGGTGCTCTTGATTATAGGGCGAGTAGATGGATAGACTGGTTGAACTTGATGAAGTTCATTGCGGAAAACAAAAAAAGCATTACCGATAAATTCAGTAATGCTTTTTCTGAAAGTCTATTTCAGCAGTTTTGACTATTGAGCAACTGTGGCTTCAGTTTCTGCTACCCCTGTCGATTCTTTCTTGCAATGTGGGCAAGATTTTCCTGAGATATACCAGGGGGACAATTGCTCACGCGGGGTGACTACTGCACGGCAGGCAAAGCACTGTTTGGTATCTGTGGCTTCCAGTTGTGGATTCAGTGCTGTGCGATAGTCAAACACAAAGCAGTCACCATGATAATGATCGCCACCGACTTCTTCAAAATACTTGAGGATGCCACCTTCGAGCTGGTAGACGCTGTCAAAACCGACATTTTGCATGTGGATAGCAGCTTTCTCGCAGCGGATGCCACCAGTGCAGAAAGTCACCACCGTCTTATCGTTGAGGGCATCGCGATTGGCTTCGATGACAGCCGGAAATTCAGTGAACTTGGCAATGCGGTAATCAATGGTATTGTCAAAACTGCCAACATCGACTTCAAAATCATTGCGGGTATCGACCATGACCACGGCTTTGCCATTGTCGTCATGACCCTGGTCCAGCCAGCGCTTGAGCGTATGGGCATCAACGGCAGGGGCGCGGCCTTCTTCAGGCTTGATCAGCGGCATGCGCATGGTAATGATTTCTGCCTTCAGCTTGACCAATATCTTGGTGAAGGGCTGGTGATCAGAAAAACTTTCTTTGGCGACGACGTCTGCAAAACGCGGGTCCTGGTGCAGCCAGTCCATATAGGCATCAATCTCATGGCGCAAACCGGCCAGGAACATGTTGATGCCTTCTGGCGTCAGCAATACCGTGCCTTTCAGATTCAGCTCTTTGCATTTATCCAGAAATACCTGGCGTTTTTCAGCAGTGTCATCAAAGGTGATGAACTTGTAGGCAGAAATATTGACGTAGGGTTTATCGGGTGTTTGTATTACAGCGGGCATGATGAAATTCAGTAAGTCATTGATTTGGCAGCATTATAAGCGATTTAATCAGGCTTTTGCGACCAACAGCATCTCGAGATGGGGAATATCATCTTCCAGATAGATGTCAGAAACCGTCTCAAAACCAAAGCTGCCATAGAATTTTTCCAGGTAAGCCTGTGCGCCGATGCGGATGGTTGCGGCTGGGTAGAGCGCATGCAAAGCCTTGATGCCATTTGCAATCAATGCTTTGCCAACGCCGGTGCCACGCCAGTCCTGGGTACTGATGACACGACCCAGCGAGGCTTCAGCAAAACTGATGCCGGCGGGAACGATGCGCAGGTAAGCCGCGACTTCGCCTTCAGGTGTCCAGGCTATCAGATGATGTGAAACCGGGTCTTTGCCATCTACATCCTGATAGGCGCAATTTTGTTCAAGGATAAACACGGCAGCCCGCGCCTGGTATATCGCATGCAATTGCAAATTGCTTAATTCGGCAAAAGTGGCACATTGCCATTGCAAATCGCTTAAGTTTTTAGTTGTACTCATCTGTATTTCGTCAGGTTTTGTTGGATCAGGATAGCTTACATCTGTCTGAACAGATGCGCATAGACTCTGCTGACTTGTAGCTTGTCTTCACTACCTTTCAGCTTCAGGCTGATCTTGCCAGTGTCATCCTTGTTGGCAATTTGTATATGCAGGGTATTGACCACGGTGCTGCGATGGATTTGCCAAAAGATACTACTATCCAGTTGTGGCAATAATTCACGCAAGCTGCTGCGTATCAGGGATGAATGTTCTCTGGTGACGACATTAATGTATTTGTCGGTGGCTTCAAAATACAACACGTCATCGACATTGATCATGCGTATCTGGTTGCCAACTGCGGCGCGGATAATGCGCAGGCGTTCTGGTGTTGCCTGGTTGCCGGTGCTATTGCCTCCTGGTAAAGCCTGGCAGGGCACCAGGTGGCGTAATTGTTCGAGCACGCGATCCAGTTCATTTGACCTTTGCACGCCATCAGCCAGCCTGGCTTGCAGTCTTTGCACAGTCTTGCCAAGACGTTCTTCGCTGACTGGCTTCAAGACATAATCAGATGCAGAATGTTCAAAGGCTTCTATCGCATATTCATCATAGGCCGTGACATAGACGATGAGCGGGAAGGCTTTATCATCTGGCCATTCTTCGGCCAGTTCCTGTGCTACTTCGAGGCCAGTTTTTCCTGGCATTTTAATGTCGAGAAACAGGATGTCGGGTTGCTTGTCCAGTGCTTCTTGGACCGCATGCACACCGTTTTCAACCACGGCACAGAGTTGCAGCTCTGGCCAGAGTTTTTCCAGCATTTTTTGCAAGGTCAGTGCGAGTATGGGTTCGTCTTCTGCAATCAGGGCACGTTTGGCTGTCATGGTCATCTGGATTATTTAATTAATAGGGATGCTGAGGTGGGCAATCGCACCTTCAGGCTGATTGGCTTGCAGACTCAGGCTGGCCTGTGTCCCATATAAGGCTTGCAAGCGCTCACGAATATTGGCGTTACCTATATTATTCGCCGCGCTACTGACATTTTTGCTGTCGTCATAATTGAAGGGCAGGCCCAGGCCAGTGTCAATGACTTTCAGGTGTAGTTGTGAGCCTTGTTTTTCTGCGACGACATGGATGCTGCCACCTTCCATTTTCGGTTCCAGCCCGTGCTTGATGGCGTTTTCCACCAATGGTTGCAAGAGCATGGGGGCGATAGGGGTTTGCTGCAAATCTTCTGGTAAATCCAGTGTGTATTGCAAGCGTTTTCCCATGCGTATCGCCAGCAATTCCAGATAGGCTTGCATGAGGGTGAATTCCTGTTTCAGCGTGGTTTGCTCTGAGCGGGAAGAGCTCAGGGTATTTCGCAGATAGACGATCAGTTGCGCCAACATGTGTTGTGCGCGTGGTGGGTCTATCGCAATCAGGCCTTGCAGATTGGCGAGAGTATTGAATAGCATGTGCGGCTCAATCTGTGCCTGGAGCATTTGCAGTTGAGCTTGCATGGCTTGCTTTTCTATGCCGGCGTTCTTGGCTTTCTCGGTTTCAGCGGCGGCTTGCAGCTCAGCCATACGGCTGCGGCTCCAGAATGACCAGGCAGCGATCAGGCTGACTATGCAAGTCATTATGATAACACTGCCTAGGTAGGACCACCTGAATTTGCTAATGTTGGGAATGGGATAATTGAAGACAAAGTAGGCGATGGCCATGCCTATGAATAAGGCAAGTGGGGCAACCATCAAACACATGACATAAAAACCAAGAGTGTGTGGCTTGCCTGCACCCCAGAACAGACGTTTGAACAGCTTGATCAGTGTGTAAGCTGAAGTGCCTATGAACATGGAAAACACGATGTTTTGAAACAAACTACCACCCGCATGCAAGACATAGGTGACGGCAAAACCGCAAGCCAGGTTGATGACTAACAGACGCGGCAGGTCCGCCACGATCGTCATTAGGATGTGGTAGGTATCGGGCTTGACGTTTGCCTGTAAATAAACTTGAAACTGTTGCAAGGATTTAATATTCATTTCATCATACGCAGATGGCTAGGTGTGCTGTCAGCTTATCCTGCCAGTTGTCAGTTCCGTAGCCGGATAAGACAAAGGCAGTGTTTTTTGTCGTAAAGCCCGTCGAAGCTGGCGCGAGTTTTTGCGCCAGAGCTTGGGCAGCCTATCTTTTAAATGATATTTTTGGTTTTCAATGCCTGTAATTGGTGGGCGTCATAACCCAGTACATCAGTTAGCACCGTCTGGGTATGCTGCCCCAGCAATGGTGGCGCAGAGGAATAGGTAACCGGTGTTGCCGACAACTTCATCGGGCTGGCAACCAGCTTGACCTGACCGGCGGTAGGGTGGGGCAGCTTGATCTGCATCTGGCGTGCCAGCACTTGCGGATCTTCAAACACTTCATTGAGTTTATTGATGGGGCCGCAAGGTACACCAGCTTCTTCCAGCATGCTGATCCATTCCTGCTTGCTCTTGAGCCTGACCATGTTGGCCAGGATAGGCACCAATACATCCCTGTGCTCTACGCGCTGCGGGTTGGTGCTGAAACGCGGGTCATCTGCCAGTTCAGGCAAGCCACCTATTTGTACAAATTTTTTATACTGACCATCATTACCCGCTGCCACGATGATATGGCCGTCTGAGGTAGCAAAGGTTTGGTAGGGCACGATATTTTGGTGCGCATTGCCCCAGCGTTTGGGCGCATTGCCGCTGGCCAGATAGTTCATGTTCATATTGGCCAGCATGGCTACCTGTACGTCCAGCAAGGCCATGTCTATGTATTGGCCTTCACCTGTTCTGTCTCTGTGTGTCAGAGCAGCCATGACGGCGATTGTGGAATACATGCCCGTCATCAGGTCGGCAATCGCCACCCCGGCTTTTTGTGGGCCGCCACCTGGCAAGTCATCACGTTCACCTGTCAGTGACATGAAGCCGCCCATGCCTTGCACGATAAAGTCATAACCGGCGCGATGCGCGTACGGGCCGTCCTGGCCAAAGCCGGTGATGGAGCAATACACCAGGTCAGGCTTGACCAGTTTCAATGATTCATAATCGAGGCCATATTTTTTTAACTGACCAACCTTGTAGTTTTCCAGCACCACATCGGACTTGGCCGCCAGTTCGCGAATAATTTGCTGGCCCTCAGGCGTGGCTATGTCTACAGTAATGGCTTGCTTGCCACGGTTCGCGGCCAGGTAATAGGCTGCCTCTGTGGTGTTATTGCCTTCTGCATCGCGCAAGTAAGGTGGCCCCCAGGTGCGAGTATCGTCGCCACTACCCGGCCTTTCGACCTTGATGACTTCTGCCCCCAGGTCGGCCAGGTTTTGTGCGCACCAGGGACCAGCAAGCACCCGCGTCAAGTCAAGAACGCGGATATGGCCAAGTGCGGTTTTTTGTAGCGACGATGTCGACATCTTAGATTATCCTATTAATATTATTTATCTTCTTTTACGGAGAGCAAAATGTGGCCCTATCCTAAAGTCATCGCCCACCGTGGTGGTGGAACTCTTGCGCCAGAAAATACCCTGGCAGCGATGCGTTGCGGATGGGAGCACGGTTTTGCCGCCGTGGAATTTGATGTCATGTTATCAAAGGATGGCGTCCCTGTGCTCATGCATGATCCTGAATTTGGCAGAACAGTGGCGGGTAATGGGCGCGTGGCAGACACTTTGGCAGCAGATTTGCAGAAGATGGATGTTGGCAAATGGTTTGCTGACAGTTTCAAAGCTGAGCCAGTACCTCTGTATGCGGAAGTAGTACGCTTTTGCCGCCAGCATGGCATCTGGATGAATGTGGAGGTCAAGCCTTCACCAGGAGCGGAAGAAGAAACGGGGCGTATCGTTGCAGAACAGACGCAAGCCCTGTTTGCTGATGTCGCGGTGGTTGATGCTCTGCATCTGCCGCTGTTCTCTTCCTTTTCATTTGCTGCCCTGATGGCAGCCAAGCATGCTGCACCCACCATTCCGCGCGGTTTTTTGATGGATAAAATCACCGATGACTGGAAGGCGCGCCTGCAGGAGCTGGCAGCACGGGCTTTGCACACCAACCACAAATACCTGACACAAGAGCAGGTGAGGGAAGTCAAAGATGCAGGCTACGGCGTGTTTTGTTATACCGTTAACACGCCAGAGCGGGCATCAGAAATGCTGCAATGGGGTGTCGATGCTTTTTGTACCGACAGGATAGATTTGATACCGGCAGATTTTTAAAATTCTTTGAGGAAAGAATATAGTTACGAGTGCTTACACCGATTACATTTTCTTTGTCATCGGAATAAATCCGGATTTCGTTATTGCCGCATGGGCAGTGTGCTCATGCTACACAATCATTTAGCTCAGATCATTCTTTAGAGGAACAACCATGAAATCCATCAAATTTACTGCTGCCCTAATCGCTACACTCATCGCTGGTTCCGTTTTCGCGCAAACCAACACCCCGAATATTGATAAACGCCAGGAAGTGCAGCAAAAGCGTATTGCCAAAGGTATGGAAAGTGGTGCTTTGACTGCGCAAGAAGCCGCCAATCTGGAAAAACGTGAAGCCAAGATTGAAGCCGACAAGCAAGCAGCCAAAGCGGACGGTGTCGTCACCAAGGCTGAGCGTGCCAAGCTGCAACATGAAGAAAACCGGGCCAGCAAAAAGATACGGAATAAAAAACACAATGCCAATGTTGCTGGTTAAGCTGAAACATCTTTAAAATTAAGTCGCCAGTTGCGCTGGCGACTTTGTTTTTGTAAAAAGACAATCATATTCTTTGCGTATCGCTGCGGCAATCACTCCTGGTGATAACGATAAAACAACAATAGAATCACAAAAATATAAACTGGCTTTCTCCTGATTTTCTCTGTGTCTCTGTGCCTCTGTGTTGAGAGGTCTTCTATTTTTAAGCAAATTTTTTAATAAACTTGCTTGTCTGCTACCAGTCAGCATAGATATCGAGCTGAATTTATACCGTATAATCAGAAGCTACACCCATTTTTCAGCTTAGAACCATCATTTATGAACTCGTCAGAAATCCGCGATAAATTCCTCAGCTTTTTCGAATCCAAGGGCCATACCCGTGTGCGCTCTTCCAGCCTGATACCCGGCAATGATCCTACTTTGTTGTTCACCAACTCCGGTATGGTGCAGTTCAAGGATGTGTTTCTCGGGCAGGACAAACGTGCCTACACCCGTGCCACGACAGCGCAACGCAGTGTACGTGCCGGCGGTAAACATAATGATCTGGAAAATGTGGGTTACACCGCGCGTCACCACACTTTCTTTGAAATGCTGGGCAATTTCTCTTTCGGCGATTATTTCAAGAAAGATGCGATTCACTACGCCTGGGAATTGCTGACCTCAGTCTATGGCTTGCCAAAAGACAAGCTGACTGTCACCGTCTATCAGGAAGATGATGAAGCCTACGATATCTGGAAAAACGAAATTGGCGTACCGGTAGAACGCATTATCCGCATCGGTGACAACAAAGGTGCACGTTATGCATCCGACAATTTCTGGCAAATGGCTGACACTGGCCCTTGCGGCCCTTGTACCGAAATTTTCTACGACCACGGCCCGGAAATCTGGGGCGGCCCTCCAGGCTCACCAGATGAGGACGGCGACCGTTTTATTGAAATCTGGAACCTGGTATTCATGCAGTTCAACAAGGATGAAGCAGGTGTCCTGAATCCTTTGCCTAAACCATGCGTGGATACCGGCATGGGTCTGGAACGTCTGTCTGCGGTCTTGCAGCATGTACATTCCAACTATGAAATCGATACTTTCCAGAACCTGATCAAGGCAGCTGCGCGTGAAACTGGCTGTACGGATCTGGAAAACAATTCCCTGCGCGTGATTGCTGATCATATCCGCTGCGCTTGTTTCTTGATCGTTGATGGCATCATCCCGGGCAATGAAGGCCGTGGTTATGTGCTGCGCCGCATTACCCGCCGCGCCTTGCGTCATGGTCACAAGCTGGGTCAAAGCCAGCCTTTCTTCTACAAGCTGGTACCTGATCTGGTCAAGGAAATGGGTGTTGCCTATCCTGAGCTGGCTGAAGCGGGTGAGCGTGTTGCTCAAGTATTGAAGCAGGAAGAAGAGCGTTTTGGAGAAACGCTGGAACACGGCATGAAGATTTTGGAAGCCGCTCTTGCCAAAGACAGCAAAAATCTGGATGGCAGGACAGCTTTCACTTTGTATGATACCTATGGCTTCCCGCTGGACCTGACAGCAGATATCTGCCGTGAGCGCGAGGTTGTACTGGATGAAGCTGGTTTTAACGTAGCGATGGAAGAGCAGCGCACGAATTCACGCGAAGGCGGCAAATTCAAGATGGCTGCTGCAATGGAATACAGCGGCGACAAAACCAAATTCGTCGGCTACGATCAATTGCAACATGAAGCCAAGGTTGTAGCCTTGTATGTCGATGGCAGCGCCGTCAACGAAATCAAGGCTGGCCAGCAAGCTGTCGTCGTGCTCGATACTACACCTTTCTATGCTGAATCAGGTGGTCAGGCTGGCGATTCCGGTGTACTGGTGACAGCAGATGGTACGGTGTTTGAAGTCAGTGACACGCTGAAAGTACAAGCCGATGTATTCGGCCACCATGGTGTTTTGAAATCAGGCAGTCTCAACCTGGCACAAGGCCTCAAAGCTGAAGTGAATGCAGAAATCCGCGCACAAACCATGCGCAATCACTCTGCCACGCATCTGATGCACAAGGCCTTGCGTGAAGTATTGGGCAGCCATGTTGCACAAAAAGGTTCGCTGGTGGATGTGGAAAAAACCCGTTTCGATTTTAGCCACAATGGCCCTATGACTGCCGATGAAATCCGTCAGGTAGAAACCATCGTCAACCGTGAAATTCTGGCGAACGCCGCAACTCAGGCGCAAGTCATGGGATATGACGACGCGGTCAAGCATGGTGCGATGGCATTGTTTGGCGAAAAATATGGCGATGAAGTGCGCGTACTCGACATCGGTACTTCGCGTGAGCTGTGCGGTGGTACTCACGTATCCCGTACTGGTGATATCGGCCTGTTCAAGATCGTTGCTGAAGGTGGCGTGGCTGCCGGTATCCGTCGTGTAGAAGCCGTGACTGGTGAAGTTGCATTGGCACTGGTACAAAATCTGAACAGCCGTATCAATGAAGCTGCAGCGGCCCTGAAAACCCAGCCAGAAGAACTGACGCTGCGCATCGGCCAGGTGCAGGATCATGTCAAGGCTTTGGAAAAAGAGCTGGCAACACTGAAATCCAAAATGGCTTCCAGCCAGGGCGATGATCTGGTGAACCAGGCAGTGGATGTCAAAGGCATCAAGGTGCTGGCAGCAACGCTGGAAGGCGCTGATGTGACAGCCCTGCGCGAAACCATGGACAAGCTCAAGGACAAGCTGAAAACAGCCGCTATCGTGCTGGCAGCGGTCAATGACGGCAAGGTCAGCCTGATTGCCGGTGTGACTGCGGACAGCACATCCAAAGTCAAGGCGGGTGATCTGGTCAATTTCGTGGCGCAGCAAGTTGGCGGCAAAGGTGGTGGCCGTCCTGACATGGCGCAAGCGGGTGGTACTGATGCCAGTGGCCTGGCAAAAGCCTTGGAGGGTGTGACTGAATGGGTAACTTCACGTCTATGATACACATACGTCGCGCTGAAATTTCAGATGCGGCCCAGTTGCAAAGGGTGTTCGCCAGTGGCGGCACCTATGCAGGTACTTTGCAATTGCCACATCCCTCTCTGGAGATGTGGCAGGAACGGCTGGAAAAGACCGATCCCAAGGACACCAGGCTGGTCGCCATCTATGATGGCGTGGTGGTTGGTTCAGCCAGCCTGCATCTGGAAAAGCCGCAAAGGCGGCAGCATGTCGCCAGCCTCGGCATGGGGGTGGCCGACTCTTTTACTGGCCGCGGAATAGGCACTGCGCTGCTGACAGAGTTGCTGAATTTGTCAGATAACTGGCTCAATATCCTGCGTCTGGAGTTGACCGTGTTTTGTGATAATACTGCCGCCATCCATCTGTATAAAAAATTTGGTTTCGAAAAAGAAGGCATGATGCGCGCGCATGCTTTTCGTAATGGTCAGTATGTCGATAGTTATGCCATGGCGCGCCTGCATCCCAAACAGGCGATGATACCGCTGAGGGAAACCTGAGGTCAGCATGGAAATAAAGTTTTGCCCGGTTTGCGCAACATCATTGATAGAACGTGCAGATGAACAAGAAGCAGGCAAGCTCAGACTGGCTTGCCCTGAAGGCCACTGGACCCATTGGGACAACCCCTTGCCTGTGCTGGCTGCCCTGGTCGAATTTGAAGGCAAAATACTGCTGGCCCGCAATGCAGCGTGGCCAGAAAATACCTTTGCCCTCATCACAGGATTCATGGAACGCGGTGAAACCCCCGAGCAGGGCGTGGCGCGCGAGCTCAAGGAAGAAACCAATCTCGATGCAGATGAAGTGACACTGATCGGCGTCTATGAATTCATTCGCAAGAATGAGCTCATCATTGCTTATCACGTCAAGGCATCGGGCACGGTCAGCCTGTCACCGGAATTGCTGGAATACCGCCTCATAGAACCGGAAAAACTCCGTCCCTGGAATGCTGGTACCGGTCACGCCATGGCAGACTGGATGCGCCAGCGTGGCCTGGAGCCAGTTTATCGTGAATGGGAAAGTAAATAAGTTTTTTTTGCAATGCAAACAAGGCTTGTAGTTTGGAATAAGAATTGGTGGCTAATTCATGCTGCAATGCAATTAAAAGGCAGTTTTACAATTGTTTTGATGAAATATCTGGATTTAGTAAGTCAACAGTAAGTTTAGTGACTAAGATGAGAGCAGTCGATATAAAAGAATAATTCTTTGTTCCGCACTATTTCAGTGCAGAAACTTTCTAAAATAATTGCTCTTTTGTTGTTAGTCTGTTGCGACGCACCATACGAATGAAAATTCCGGTAGAATTGGTGCATTAATTGTAGAGCGTATGTGCTTACTCAATTTGTATTACTGGGAAAATCATGCAATTCAATAAAGAACTGGATGCACGCGGACTGAACTGTCCTCTTCCAATTTTAAAAACCAAGAAGGCGCTGGCCGAAATGCTCACTGGTGAAGTGTTGCATGTGCTGGCGACTGATCCTGGTTCGGTAAGGGACTTCAAGGCCTTTTCCAAGCAAACCGGCAATGAGCTGTTGTCGCATCAGGAAAACAGCAAAGAGTTTGAGTACTTCATCAAACGCAAATAAGCCAAATAGTTTGTTCAGCTTGCTTACCCGCCGGCAAAGCAGCGCAAGAAAACCCGCACTCTGTTGCGGGTTTTTTCGTTTCTATATTTTAGTTTCTCTATAATTTCCCTGTTATTTGTCATTTATCTCCCATTTAAATATGACTTGAATTGGCCTTATAGGCTTTCTTCGGCGTATTGGATTAGGCATTCTGCTCTAGTGGTAAAGTGGATTAAAAAGAACGCTCGTGCTAAATTGTGCAAAATCTTGATGTTTTCGTTTTATAATCAATAGAATTTACGTATACGTCAATTTGCAGGTGCGAAAGCGCAGTAATATGAGAGACTTGATTGAGTAACAGACCTGTAAGGTCATACTCAATGTAGAAGCTCTGCACGTTTTCTTTCTTGCAACCAAAATGATGGAACGTCAGGCAGCAAATTTTTTAGTATCAAGCTTTAACATTCGTATCAATTCGGTATTCCCCAATTAGCTCATAAAGGCAGAACTATGAAAGTCCTGGTACCAGTCAAACGCGTCGTCGATTACAACGTCAAAGTACGTGTTAAATCTGATGGCTCTGGCGTTGATATCGCCAACGTTAAAATGTCCATGAACCCATTTGATGAAATCGCTGTTGAAGAGGCGACTCGTTTGAAAGAAGCGGGCGTAGTGACAGAAGTTATCGCTGTTTCTTGTGGCGTGGCGCAATGCCAGGAAACCCTGCGTACTGCCATGGCGATTGGTGCTGACCGTGGCATCCTGGTCGAAAGCGATGCAGAACTGCAACCGCTGGCCGTCGCCAAATTGCTCAAGGCACTGGCTGATAAAGAGCAACCACAACTGATCATACTCGGCAAACAGGCAATTGATGATGACAGTAACCAGACTGGTCAGATGCTGGCAGCCCTGCTGGGTTGGCCACAGGCGACTTTCGCATCTAAAGTCACGGTTGCAGATGGTAAAGCCACAGTGACTCGTGAAGTAGACGGCGGCCTGGAAACACTGTCACTGACACTGCCAGCCATCATCACTACAGACTTGCGCTTGAATGAGCCACGTTATGTGACTTTGCCCAACATCATGAAGGCCAAGAAAAAACAATTGGACAACGTCAAGCCAGCAGACCTGGGTGTAGACGTTGCTTCCCGCGTCAAGACTCTGAAAGTCACTGAGCCGGCAAAACGCAGCGCCGGTATCAAAGTACCTGACGTGGCGACTCTGGTTGCCAAGTTGCGCAATGAAGCCAAGGTAATTGGCTGATAGTTTTCAGTTTTCATAAAGACAGAATTTAAGAATAATTTTTGTTGCTGGGATATTGACCCTGACAACACATCAAGTGGAAGACATCATGACTACACTCGTCATCGCTGAACACGACAACGCTAGCCTCAAAGGCAGCACATTGAATACCGTAACTGCAGCTGCACAATGCGGCGCAGATGTGCACGTACTGGTTGCTGGCCACAACGCTGGCGCAGCAGCGCAAGCCGCAGCACAAATCGCTGGCGTCAGCAAAGTATTACATGCAGATGCAGCGCATTTTGCTGATGGCCTGGCGGAAAACATTGCTGAGCAGGTATTGGCAATCGCCTCTGGCTATAGCCATATCCTGGCACCGGCAACTGCCTATGGCAAAAACATTTTGCCACGCGTTGCTGCCAAGCTCGACGTATCGCAAATTTCTGAAATCACCAAGGTAGATAGCCCTGACACTTTCGAGCGTCCTATCTATGCTGGCAATGCCATCGCCACTGTGCAATCGACGGACGCGATCAAGGTCATCACTGTACGTACGACAGGTTTTGATGCTGCTGCCAATGGTGGTTCTGCTGCTGTGGAAACTGTTGCTGCTGTTGCTGACTCTGGCAAATCTGCTTTCGTTTCGCGCGAAGTGGCCAAGTCTGACCGTCCTGAGCTGACCGCTGCGAAAGTCATCGTTTCCGGAGGCCGTGGCATGGGTTCTGGCGACAACTTCAAGATTCTGGAACCGCTGGCTGACAAGCTGGGTGCAGCCATGGGTGCATCCCGCGCTGCGGTGGATGCCGGTTTTGTACCGAATGACTGGCAAGTTGGCCAAACAGGCAAAATCGTTGCTCCTACGCTGTATATCGCCGTGGGTATCTCTGGCGCGATCCAGCATCTGGCTGGTATGAAAGATTCCAAAACCATCGTGGCTATCAACAAAGATCCGGAAGCACCGATCTTCTCAGTTGCGGATTACGGCATTGTTGGCGATCTGTTTGATATCGTTCCACAATTGGTAGCTGAATTAGGTTAATAATCTATTGTAATTTGTTGGTCGCCACGGCGGCCTGATGGGGGCAGGTAAGCGGTTTATCGCATCATTCTGGCGATCTTCCTGACCTGCCCTTTTTCTTTTTTTTGGATACAAAAATGAGCTATGTAGCCCCTGTCAAGGATATGCTGTTCCTCATCAATGAACTGGCTGGTCTGGCGGAAGTCAATGCCTTGCCTGGCTGTGAAGATGCAACCGCAGAAACCGTAGAAGCAGTGCTGGAAGAAAACGCCAAGTTTGCTGGTGAAGTGGTTGCGCCATTGAACTGGCCAGGCGATCAGGCACCAAGTTATTGGAAAGAGGGTGAAGTCTTCACCACCAAGGGCTTTAAAGAAGCCTTCAAGATGTTTGGTGAGGCAGGCTGGCAGGGTGTGCAGCATCCACAAGAATTTGGCGGCCAGGGCTTGCCCAAGCTGGTGGCAACACCATGTATAGAAATGCTTAATGCGGCCAGCATCTCGTTTGCCCTTTGCCCGCTGCTGACTGATGGCGCGATTGAAGCCTTGCTGACGGCAGGTAGCGACGAGCAAAAAGCTATTTACCTGGAAAACCTGATTTCTGGTAAATGGACAGGCACCATGAACTTGACCGAACCGCAAGCTGGTTCCGATCTGGCAATGGTACGCACCCGTGCCGTACCGCAGGGCGATGGCACGTATAAAGTATTCGGCACCAAGATTTTCATCACCTATGGTGAACACGATATGGCGGAAAATATCGTCCACCTGGTGCTGGCACGCACGCCTGATGCGCCAGAGGGCGTGAAAGGTATTTCCCTGTTCATCGTCCCTAAATTCCTGGTGAATGCTGATGGCAGCCTGGGTGCACGTAATGATGCGCATTGCGTATCGATAGAACACAAGCTCGGCATCAAGGCCAGTCCGACTGCGGTATTGCAATTCGGCGACAATGGTGGCGCGATAGGCACACTGGTTGGTGAAGAAAACCGTGGCCTCGAATACATGTTCATCATGATGAATGCAGCCCGCTTTGGCGTTGGCCTGCAAGGCATAGGCGTGGCAGAACGCGCTTACCAAAAGGCAGTGCAATACGCCAAAGACCGTGTGCAATCGCGTGACTTGGCAGGCTCCGCTGGCCCGGTTGCCATCATCAACCACCCTGATGTGCGCCGTATGCTGATGTCTATGCGTGCACAGACCGAAGGTGCCCGTGCACTGGCCTATGTGGCCGCTGGTATTAGCGACTTTGCACATCATCATGCAGATGCCGCAGTGCGCAAGGCCAACCAGGCCAAATATGAATACCTGGTGCCTATCGTCAAAGGCTGGTCGACAGAAATGTCGCTGGATGTCACCTCTACTGGCGTGCAAGTGCATGGCGGCATGGGCTTCATCGAAGAAACCGGTGCTGCGCAACACTACCGTGATGCCAAGATTCTGACGATCTACGAAGGCACGACAGCTATTCAGGCAAATGACCTGGTAGGCCGCAAGACTTCACGCGATGGTGGTGCAACTGCCAAAGCCTTCATCGCTGACATGCGCGCGACAGAAGCACAATTGACGACTATCGGTTCTGTAGATGCTCTGGCGATACAGCGACAACTGGCAGCAGGCACTGCAGCGCTGGAAGATGTGGTTGATTATGTTGTCACGAACTTCAAACTAGACATCAAAGGCGTGTTTGCAGGTAGCGTTTTGTATTTGAAACTGGCAGGTATCGTTTTCGGTGGCTGGCAAATGGCACGTGCTGCCATGATTGCTCAGCAAAAACTGGATGCAGGCGAGGGTGATGCCGCCTTCCTGAAAGCCAAGATAGCGACTGCACGTTACTTTGCTGACCATATCCTTTCAGCTGCGCAAGGCTTGCGTTCTGCCATCGTTGAAGGCAGTGCTGGTGTCATGGCCTTGCCTGAAGACCAGTTCTGATCTGCCAAAAGAATCTGCAACTCAGGAACTAGCTTGTATATGGAATGAAAAATACCTCCTGTTTATTCAGGAGGTATTTTTTTATCTCAATGATTGTGGGCGGCGCAAGCACAGTTGGTCCCACAAGCTTTTCGGCACCGATGCTTGGTTGACAATGCCCAGCTCTGTCTGGCGGATGTCCTCTTGCGGCAAATGGCGGGTGCCAAACAAAATGTCCCAGAAAATCATCGTAGCAGCATAGTTGGCGTTGGCCAGGCGCATATCACGGGCATGATGCCAGCGATGCAATTCTGCCATGCTGAATATCCAATTCAAGGGCCCCAGCCGGAAATCGAAATTGGTGTGGGATAACATGGAGTGGGTTTTGCCTATTATCGCTACCATGAATATCACAGGCCCAGGCACGCCAAGTGCGACCAGCGGTAGCAACATCAAAAAACTGCTGACAAAGCTGTTGATGGGATGAAAACGAACAAAATTGAGCGAGTACATTCTGGTAGGCGCATGATGGATGGCGTGTATGTGCCATAGCCACCCACTGCTTTGATGGCTTAGGCGGTGATACCAGTATGGCAAAAAATCATGCACCAGCAAGGCCAGTATCACTTGTAATGCGATGTGAGCGCTTGTAGGCCAGAGAGTATGCGCGAACGACGAACTCAAATGCGTAGCAAGGCTCACACCCAACGACAGCGCCAGCGCCTCGGCAATGGCCAATACAGGTTGTGCAATCAAAAAGAAAATGCCGTCCTGACGGTTTGCCCGCCAATTGCCATTCCAGGCTGGCATGAAAGGGTAGGCGCGTTCCAATGCAAATGCGATGCCGAAGACAGCGAAGAAAATCAGAGGTGTGAGTAATTGTTCCTTGCTAGGTGCATAACTGAAGTATGAGGTAGCCAGGACGAAGATGACAATTGCTGGGAAGGCCAGATAGCGCAGTATGCCACCACTTGATCGCATCTCTATTGAATTGACTCTCGGGTGATTTTCCAGTTCCATGTAAGTTCCTTTGATAATTAATTGATGCATATGTGCACACTAATGCATGTAATTGGCTAAAAAAATACTCCAATAATTCAGGCGCGGCTACCTAACAGGCGCAACAATTGACGACACTTCTGACTTGCTGGCTCAGGTTGTCCAGCATCGTCAATATGCTTTTTCCATTCACTTCGTAATAGCGATGTCTGCCTTCCCGCGTGCTACTTACTATGCAACTCTCTTCCAGTAAGGAGAGGTGGCGGGAAATTACCGAGCGGTCCTGGCTGAAATGTTCTGCCAGTGTACTGATATCGGCGGGCCCCAGTTCAATGAGTTTGGACAGGATTTGTATGCGTACAGGTTCGCACAAGGCATTGAAAAAAGCCGTGTCTATCAGTTCAGCGAATTGTTGCGCTGCCTGCTGGCGTATCGAGAATGTTGAGGACATGAATGAATTATATGTGCATGTTAATGCACGTGTAAAGGATTTTGAGCATAGTTATGATTGTCGAATACGTTTAAAGGGCGATTGAATCAGACCTTGGCGTCAACATTGTCTGTAGCGCCTATATTTTTGCCAGCTTGCCCCAGGCCTTTTGCTTGGCGATATGCCAAGTCAGCTTCTGCATCATGCTGGCGGTGATTTGTTTGGTCATGTAAATCCAGTTCTACCGGCTCTACTGCTGCAACAGCTTCTGGCGGTGTTACAGCATCAGCCTGTGCTTGCCGTGGTTTTTCTGCGGGTGTTTGTGGCAGGCTATCACGTAGGCGATAGGCAGCCACGGCGGCAGATATCAGGGGATTGACATTTGCCTGCGCATTTGTCGCCGGGACAGGGGCATTGTTGACCCTGACTTCGTTTTCCAGGACAACAGGCCTGGGTTGCGCCACCGGATTATTTGTCGTTACCCTTTGAGTCGCCTCCGGTGAGCCTGTAGTCGCAAGAGGATTGTTGATGAGAATGCCGTTGGTGTTGTTGACAATTGCAGAAGGCGCAGGTTGGTTTTGTGTATTTGTTGCTTCTGTGGGCTTATTGCTGTTATTGAGTGCGGCCTGGGTTTTGGTCAATGCTGCCTCTGAAGTAGTGCTGCGATTGGTGTTGGCGGTGCTGCTCTGATTTAGTGTAGCTGCTTTACTCAATTGTGCATTCGATGGCGTCAATTGATTAGCTGAATTTGCTATCTGCACTTGCGCAGTTGTATCTGACTCATTGGCAGGTAAGGAGCTGCCTGCTACAACATTGGTATTCAAAGTCGGATTAGTCTGGTTTTGCGTGAACACATTTTCCTGCACACTGCTTGCGGTATTGGGTTCACCTGCGATTGTAGCCTGGGTATTGAGCAGGGATGCTGGTGTGCTAATATTATTGAGCAAATTATCGGCCAGCGTTGTATCAGCATTGAGGAGGCTCTCAGATGTATTGACCTGCGTATTTGTCGCTGTGACCGTAGCCGCAGGCTCATCATTTGCTGTAGCGCTATTGGTAGCTCCAGCCTGAGTGCTTGTGGCCGTTTCTGTTTGGACTGCAGGACTTGCCTTAGCCGCCTGGATAGCGTTATTGGTGATATTAGCAGTGCTGCTGATCGCTGATTGTAAAGCTTCATTTGTCAGCATTTGCTGGAGCTGTACATCAGCATCGGCAGGCACTTGGTCATCTACTTCTACTGGTAGTACAGAATTATTGTTGACATTTGCGGGGTTTTCAGAAGTTGTAGTCTCCGAGGTGCGTGTAACATTCGAGTTGACTGAAGCAGGTGCGATAGTATCCGTTGCCTGATCCGCGCTTAAACTGGCTGCAATATTGCCTGAAGCCAAGTCTTGATTTTGTGCAAGAACATCGTTTTCAGCATTACCCAAAGCCTGTAACGCTTGCGTCAGCAAAGTCAGGGTTTCGCCAGGATTTTGTGCAAGTGCGCTTTGAAATTCAATGACGTCCAGCGTCAATGAACTGTCACTTCCAGGTGTGGGCGCTCTCTGTAAATTAATCCCTATTTTTGATAATTGCGCGAACAGGCTAGCTTCCGCTGCATTTGGTCTGGCGGCATTGAGCGCCTGTAGCAGGCTGTCATTGCTCGTGGGAATGAGCGGGTTCTCGGTGAGATTGGAATTGCTTTCCTGTAGCTGGTTAAAAGTATCAACAAATAGCGTGGCAATGGCGGTGATTTGCTCAATGTCAGCAGCGGTTTGGCTGACATCTGCTTTAGCTGTGATGTTTGTAGCGTTTGTTGTCTGAGCAGCAGATGCAGTCTGGGCGGCTTGCCTGCTTTGTAGTCGCGCCGTGCTATCCAGTAACTGGCCTAGTGTAGAAACATCGACAAGCACGCTGGTGCCACGAATCTCTTCCAGTTCACTTAGTTTGTTGCTGCTGATGGGTAAGACTGCATCATTGCTGACGTGATTAACTGCCAGCGTACTTTGCACTGATGTTGTTGTAACGGGTGTTGCAACAGCGCTGATAGGAGCGATAATCATGTGGACCTGCTTTCTGTACGCCAGACTGTCCGGCCAGTATGTGCTGATATTTGCCTGCACTCTGTGCGCTGGATCACGGATTGCATCATTATGCTCTATGGCAAAAAAATCCCCATAGTGTTTGGCTATGGGGATTTTCTGGAACCTGAAAACAAATTATTTCAATGGTGGAATTACTTGCGGCACCATGGGTTTAACTGGTTGCTCTTTGAGCTTTTTCTCCAGCAATTGTAAGGCTGCTTCCAGTTGCTGGTCTTTGCCATTGAAGGTGGCGTGCGGCAGATTGTCGACTTCAACATCGGGTGATACACCCACGCCTTCGACCAGCCAGCGACCATCCATGCCAAACTGGGCATTTTCTGCGGCTCTGACCATACCATTGTCGGACAAAGAGTTACCGTCAGACAGCCAGACACCGGCACCCGCCGTACGCTTGCCGACCAGCGGCCCCAGCTTCAGCGCCTTGACACCTGCAGCAAAAGTTTCGCCGTCGGAATATGTCAATTCATCGACCAGTACCACCAGGTGGCCGCGGAAGGTCTGCTGCATATTGGTGTACGGTGCAGAAGTCGGTGTCGCCCAGAAAGCCCAAGCTTTGCGCAAGAGTTTTTCTATGATCCAGCTATCGATATTGCCGCCACGATTGCGGCGTACATCAATGATCAGACCATCACGTTCTATATTGCTGTAGAACTCGCGTGCAAAACTATTGATGTCTTGGGCCCCCATGGCTCGCAAGTGCAGATAACCGATGCGGCCTTGCGAAACCTTGTTGACTTGTTCGCTGCGGCTTTGCTCCCAGTCGCCATAGCGCAGATTGGCATGCTTCATCATGCTGACAGGGGTGACGATGACGGCGCGGGCAGGCTGCTCACCACGTTTGACATGCATCAATACCTGCTTGTCGGCCTGATTGGTCAACAGGTCAGATATGTCGCGCGCCTCCAGTGCAGACTGACCATTGATGGCTGTGATGATATCGCCTTCTTTGATGTTCAGATCAGGTTGTGACAATGGCGTGCGTTCTGAAGGCAGTTCTGCTTCGGTCCGATAGATATGGTCGATGCGATAGCCAGCCGTTGTGCGGCTCAATACCGCTCCCAGTGAAGCAGCCTGGCCTTCTGGCGGAGCACGGCGGATGTCTCCAGGGCGGGTTTGCGAATGCAGGGTGCTGACCTCACTGGCCATCAAGCCCAGTACGTCATTCAATTCTGTCCTGTCAGTAATGCGCTCAACCAGCGGGGCATATTTATTACGTACCTTGTTCCAGTCTACGCCGCGCATTTTGTCATCAAACAAATAATCCCTGTGCATGCGCCAGGCATCGGCATACATTTGCTGCCATTCCTGTTTGGGGCTGAGGAAAAAACTCCAGTCGCTAATATTGACCTTAGCCTTGCTGATGTCGCCTGGTTGTTTTGCTCCAGCATCGACGATGTAGAAATCGCCTGGCCCTGTCAGATTGTGCGTTTGGTAAAACACATGTTTCATGTTTGCAGACAAATCGAACTGGCGTATATTGCTGGCAAAGGTTTCTGGCTGCGGTGATGTCTTGCTGATCGCCAGCGTCTTCAAGGTGGATTTACCATCTGTGCCATCTTGTTCAGTGAAGTAGATGCGTTTGTCATCCAGCGCCAGGCTACGGTAATTGCCGTAGGCCAGTGGCACCTGATAGAGCCTGTCGGCGAGACCGGCATACTGTATGACAGGCAGCGCTGGCTTGGACGGTTTTTTGCTTTCTTCGGCCTTGTCCGCTGTTTTGTCTGTCGCTTTGTCAGCCGACTTATCTGCCAACTTATCTGCTGGTTTTTCTGCTGCCTTGTCATTCGCTGCTGCTTTGCTCAACTCGTCATCCGCCTTGAAGGGGAAGCGGTTACCGCTCTGCAATGCCAGTGCATACAGGCCTGTGCGTTTTTCGAAATGCGGACCCATATTGCGGTCACCCCAGGGCGCGCGGTTGCTGACCTGGAAATTGCGTTCAGAGTAGAAATACAACCAGCGTCCGTCAGATGAGAATACCGGAGTATGTGAATTATATTTATCACTGGTGACAAACTGCAATTGCTTGCTGTCGAGTGAGTACAAACCTATCTGCGGCCTTTGCAGTTTATTGTTTGCCCTGACGATAACGATGGCCTTGCTGTCGGGAGACCAGACAACTTCTTCCTGTCTTTCAGCGCCCAGTTTGCCTGCATCGTCAATGACCTGGTTGGTTTTGGTCGCCAGATCCAGCAGCCACAGCTTGCCGCGCTTGTCGGTGTGTGCCAGCCATTTTCCGTCAGGGGAGGGGATAACACGGTAGCGGTGTACGTCACCATTGCTGCTCAATACCTCGGGTTTGCCTAGGCCATCTGCCGGGAATCTCCAGATTTCATTTTCGCCCGTGGTATCAACTATTGCATACACGGATTTGCCATCGGGTGAAAACACCGCTTCACGGGCGCGTGCGTTTTCAGGTACAGGCAAGTCTATGCGTCTTTGCGGGCCAGTGCCTGCAATCGTCAAGCGGCCACGTGCCGTGAATAACAAACGTTCTTCCTTGCCGGCAATTTCTACATTACTCAGATAATCCAGCGGGGATTTGATGAGGCGTTTGCGCTGCTGGTCAAAATCAGATACCAGGTCTATATTCAGGGGCTGGTCTTTGGCACTGCTGATATCAAGCACATGCAAGTCTGCGCCGAGCTGGTAGGCGATCTTGCCATCACCCAGGCTGGGGTTACGTACTTCCCATTCCTTGTGCTGGGTCAGGGCGCGGGTATCCGTGCCGTCTGGATTGGCACTCCAGATATTGTAGGCACCATTGCGGTCACTGATGAAATAGAGTTTGCCCTTCCACAGCATGGGGCGGCGGTGATTGCTTTTGTCGTCGGCAAATAACTGCACAGCTTCAGTTTTGCCTTGCACATCATAGCGCCAGACTTGTGCGGTAGCACCACCGCGATATTGCTTGGCATTGTCATTCGTCATGTGCAGGCCAAAGCGGGTGAAATACAGGTATTTGCCACTGTCATCCAGCACGGCTTCGTTGGCGTCAGCCACCGGGAACACCCTGCGCATCAGGGTTTGCGGATTGATCGCGGCCACGATGCGATGGGAGGCCGGGCCAGTGCTGTTCAATGTGCTGACCAGCACTTCACCACTGGCGGTCCAGCCCAGCACACTTACCTGATCATTCTCGAAACTGATGCGCTTGGGTACGCCCCCTGTCATGGGCATGACATAAGCCTCTGCAGCACCTTCGTAGGTGGCAGAAAACGCCAGCCATTTACCGTCTTGCGAGATGGCGGGCAGCACTTCCGATGCCGGATGGCTGGTCAGTCTTTGCGCCTGGCCGCCATTGCTGGCTACTTTCCATAAATCACCCTCTGCAGTAAACACCACTGCATCGCCACGTATGCTGGGAAAACGATAATAAGCAGGTGCAGCAAATGCTGAAGTCATCAGGCTGGTCAGGCTGAGTGCGAGGGTGAGTTTGGACAGTCTCATTTGTGGTCTCGAAATAGGGGGTGGATGTTTTTATGGTGAAGCTGGTTAAAAAATAAACAAATTCTGCATTGCCATTCTGCTCATCAATAAGACAACAATGTCAGACTGGTATTGCCTGAAAACAAAGCTTTATACATGGATTTGCAACAATCTGTAAGTGGCTTTTTTATGATGTGAGGGGAATACGTTTGTATGCGACTTTAAGCTTACATTTGGTAATAGCATGTATCTTGAATTGTTAAAAAATATGACGTAACCTGAGTGCTGTGTTTCCGCATGGAAATTAATGACTTTCGAGCAGACCAGGAGTGCATCATGAGACAAGTCAGCTTGTGCAAAGTTCTTTTAATTTTGGGTATTTCTGCGGAAATTTCGACATCCTCAGCGCAGAATGTCACGTTTTCCATCGATACCCAGGCTGAGCGCAAAACCATCAGCCCGCTGATTTATGGCTATAACGCATACGCCGATGGTACTAACCGTGCCGGCTGGGAAAATCAGGGTGGGCAAGCCAGTTTGCAAAGTCTGAACTTGCGCTCACGTCGCCTGGGTGGCAACAACATGACCAGTTATAACTGGGAAAATGGTGTCAGTAATTCAGGTAATGACTGGTGTCATTCCTCCAATGCGGGTGTCAGTGCCACTGCTGGGGCGGGTAATCCCAATTCAAACAATGGCCTGGCGTATTACGCACCCGGTGCCGCATTGCAGAGTTTCCAGGATCAGTCGCTGGTGTTGGGTACGTATTCTCTGTTGCAATTGCCAGCGGCTGGCAAATTACCCAAAGATATCGTCAATCTTTATCCTCCCTCAGGCTGTATGGGTTATCAACTGTGGCAGAGTACGGCTGGGCCATCCAATGTTGATGCCGCGCGCTGGGTGAATATCGTTAATGACAAACCCGCGTCGGCTGGTGGTTTGAGCCTGGCTCCTGGCCTGAATGATGGTGTGGTCTATATAGACGAAGAGATCAATTTCCTGGTGCAAAAGTATGGAGTGGCTTCTTCTGCGCAAGGCGTGAAAGGCTATGAAATCGATAATGAGCCTGATCTCTGGCATCACTGGACGACGCCCAGCGGTGAAAGTGGCACACATGCCAATCTGTATCCTGTTGTGACGACCGTGACTGATGTATTGCAAAAGAATATCAGTTTGGCGAAGACCATCAAGCGCATGGATGCCAGTGCCGAGACTTTTGGCCCGGCCATGAGCGGTTATCTGGGTTTGTTCAGCCTGTGGGCAGTGTGGGATGGATCCGCCTCGCATCAACCGACAGACTGGGCGCAATACAATGTCGAGCCTTATTACAGCAATAATACTGGTGACCGTTATCGCTATAACGGCATGGGCATGGCAAATGCCTATCTGGCGAAAATGAATCAGGCGTCGCAAAGTGCTGGTCGCCGTTTGCTGGATGTGTTTTCTTTTCATTACTATCCGCAAGCTGCATACAATGCGACTGACCGGGTACAGGCTGCCCGCAGCCTGTGGGATGCCAGTTATGTAGAGCCAAGCTGGATCACCCAGACCGGCAACGGTTTTACCGATGGCCGTGCCTTGCAAATGCTGCCCAAGTTGCAGCGCTCCATCAATGATTTTTATCCCGGCACCAAGTTGGCGGTGACTGAATATGATTTTGGTGGCAAGGGCGATATCACCGGTGCCATCGCCCAGGCAGATGCCTTGGGTGCATTTGGTAAGCAGGGTGTTTATCTGGCGACTTATTTTGGTGATGCAGAGCAGTTCATCGCTGCCGGATTTAAAATCTATAGAAACTACGACGGCAATAAATCTGTATTTCCTGCCACTTCAGTCAAGGCTGTTTCCAGCAATAACACAAGCGCTGCTGTGTATGCAGCGGTCGATGTCAATGACCCCAATGTCATCCATGTTATTGCCATTAATCGACAGGCCAGCAATGTGTCCAGCAGCTTTCAGCTTAGCCATCCAGTGAACATGAAGTATGCCCAAGTCTGGGGTGTCAGTGGTAGCAGCAATGCCATTACCGTCAGAAGTGGTCTCAGTAATATTTCAAAAAATAAATTCAGCTATACCTTGCCAGCACGTTCTGTCCTGCATTTCGTATTGAAGCCCTGAGTCGTAAAGTAGCCACCAGCAGCCTGGTGGCTAGATCTAGTGCAGCTTATGCCTGTGTGACTTTCAGGATCAGCTTGCCATTGTTTTCGCCAGTAAACAGTTTCTGGAAAGTCGCAGGGAAATTTTCCAGTCCATCAACGATATCTTCACGGCTTTTCAGTTTGCCAGACATGATCCAGCCACCCATGACCATAGCGGCTTCCATGGCGCGTGGATAAAAGTCAGACACCATGATGCCCTTCATCGTTGCACGTTTCACCATCAGGTTCAGGTAATTGGAAGGTCCCTTGATCGCCGTTGTATTGTTATACTGGGATATCGCACCGCAGATGACGACGCGGGCACCAAAGGCCAGTTGCGCCAGGGCCGCATCCAGAATGTCGCCACCGACATTATCGAAATACACATCAATACCTTTAGGGCAATGCTGCTTCAGGGCAGCGCTGACATCTTCACTCTTGTAGTCGATGGCGGCATCAAAACCCAGTTCTTCTACCAGGTAACGGACTTTATCTGCACCGCCGGCGATACCGACGACACGCGCACCCTTGATCTTGGCGATCTGGCCGACGATGGCGCCCACCGCACCTGCTGCACCGGATATCACAACCGTATCACCTTCCTTGGGTTGGCCGACTTCCAGCAAGCCAAAGTAGGCGGTCATGCCTGGCATGCCCAGGGTACTCAAATACAGTGGCAGCGGCGCAAGTTTAGGATCAACCTTATGGATGCCATTACCGTCGGAATAGGCGTATTCCTGCATGCCCAATATGCCGCTGACATGCTCACCGACAGCGAATTTAGGATTGTTTGATTCAACTACCTGGCCAACAGCCAGAGCGCGCATGACTTCGCCTATCGCCACTGGTGGCATGTAGGAATTTTTGCTCTCATTCATCCAGCCGCGCATGGCCGGGTCGAGCGAGATATACAGGTTTTTGATCAGTACTTCACCTGCTTGCAGATCACGCAATGGCTCCGTAACATGATTGAAATCGCTGGCTTTGATGCTTCCTTGTGGACGGGCTGCAAGTTTGAATTGGGAGTTGATTGCGTTCATGTTTTTTCCTTGTCGGCTTTAGTCGTTGCTTGTTGAGTCAGCAAAGCGCTGACCATGGAGAGCAGTATAGGCTGGATATTGTTGCCTGATAAGGTGGGAATATTGCATAATATTGTTGCCTAATATAGGATTATAAAGTAAGGAATTCCGTGATGAATCCACAACATCTGGCCGCATTTGCCACCATAATCCGCGCTGGCAGCATCAGCAAGGCGGCTATACAACTGGGTTGCGGCAAGTCTTTGCTGTCGCGGCAACTGGCAAAACTGGAAGAGGATCTGGGCGCGCGCCTGATACAACGCTCGACCCGCAGGCTGACCTTGACCGAGATTGGTGAGCAAGTCTTGCATGAAGCACAGCGCATCGATACTGCTCTTGCGAATATAGAACAAATGGCAGGTCAGCATCAGCAAGAAGTCAAAGGGCGCTTGCGCGTTACTTGCCCCATGCCAGCCGTCGCCAGGCTGGTGCCAGTCATGACGGAATTTTGTCAGCGCTATCCGCAAATTGATTTTGCCCTGCAGGTTGAAGACCGACTAGTGGACTTGATCGCCGATCAAATTGATGTAGCGATCCGCGTTGCCCATCTGGACGACTCCAACCTGATCGCCCGCAAACTGGTGGATAGCCAGCGCATACTGTGTGCTTCACCTGGCTATCTGGCAAAGGCAGGTAATCCAGTCGTCGCAGAAGATCTGGCCCAACATGCCTGCTTGTTGTATATCAACGCTGGCAGGGTCAATGATGAATGGACTTTGCTGCAGAGCGGTGAAATGAAAAAAGTAAGGGTAAGCAGCCATTTTCAATCGAATAATGGTATTGCCCTGGTGACTGCTGCCTGTTCGGGTGCTGGTATCTTGTTGATCGACAGGTTGATTGTCAGCAAGCATCTGAAGAGTGGGGAATTGGTACCTGTGCTGGACAATTATCAATTGCCCAGCGGTTCACCTGTGTATGCAGTTTATCCAGCACGTGACTGGCTGGCGTTAAAGACGGCCACTTTCGTGGCCTTCCTGCAGGAGAGATTATTTACTGGCGTCTGATGCTGCCAGCGGCTGGCCTTTACCGATATTCTGCTCGAGGAATTTTTCTACTCGGCCCCAGAAATCGATATTGTTTTTGAGCAGGTAGAAACTATGGCCTTCTTCAGCGTATTCCACCCATTCGACGTTGGCATTTTTTTCCTTGACTGCCTTATAGAACTTTGTTCCATGTTCCAAGGGGACACGATTGTCGTGCTTGCCGTGAGCCATCAGTAAGGGGCGGGTTAGCTTGCCAGCATTTTCCAAAGGTGATGTGGCTTTCAATTGTGCGGCGTCCTTGACTTGATCACCTATCAATACTGGCATGCCAAACCACTTGAACTGATCACTCACTTCAATCAGGTGAGTGTCATACAGCAGATTAATATCTGTAATGCCAGCCCATACTATACCGCAACGAAAAATGTCCGGGTCTTTGATCAGGCCCATCAGGCTTGCATAGCCGCCATAGTCGGCGCCGGCAATACACACACGTTTGGGATCGACATAACCTTTGCTTGCTGCCCATTTGGCGGCATCGGCGATATCGTCCTGCATGGAAAGTCCCCATTGCTTGAGACCGGCTTGAAAATGCTTCAAGCCATATCCCAAACTACCTCGATAATCTGGCTCTATCACTGCGTAGCCGCGTGAAGCCAAAAACTGGACTTGTGCGTTGAAACCCCAATGATTGCCACGGGCATATGGGCCGCCATGTATCAAAACCACTGCGGGCAGGTTTTTGCCCGTACTGTTTTTTGGCAAAGTCAAATTGACCGGTATTTGCATGCCGTCGCGGGCGGTATAGGATAGCATTTCTTTCTCAGCCATTTGCTCTGGCTTGATCTCAGGCTTGCTGGTACCCAGGCGTACTAATTTCCCTGTGCTGAAATTAAACAACTGCCAACTACCAGGCGCAACGTCAGAATAAGAGTAAACCAGTGCGATATTGGTTTTCAGATCAGAGGGGAAATGCAATGCATTAAAGGTATCTGGCATAAGAGCATCGACCTGCTTTTGTTTGGCGGCGATGGATTCGTCAAACCAGATTGTCGCCGGCCTGCTCATTTCATAGCGCATGCCAAGGACTTTTTTTTCTGACTGGTTATAAATCAGTTGTCCCTCAAAGTCATAGCCTTTCAGTGAAATGACTGGTTCAGCGTCCAGTTGATTTTTTTCCAGATCAAAGCGATACAAAGAGCTGAGGTCTTTCCCATTGTTGGCGCGTACGTATAGATCACCTTCAGGGCTGAAAAACACAGGAGTAATCCTGTCATAAGATGCCCATTCAGACGTAGCCAGTGTGCGCCAGGCATCTTTTTTTGGGTCTTTATAGTAAATGACAGATTTTTCTTCAGCAGTCGTGACAGCTATACGTGGCATACCGTTCTTGTCTATCAACCACCTGCTAACTTTGCCTGGACGGGGAGTGACTTCTGTATTACCCGTCATGGTATTGAGGCGATAGAGGTCACGTGCACCTGCTCCTGCTGATTGCGTAACGAATATGTCTGGTGAAGCAGAACCATGTGCAATGTCGAGAAAGTGAGTGTCCCACGGTAATTCATTGCCGACGACCTTGGTACGGGCGCCAGTGTACTGGTGCGTGACCAGACGCAAGCGCTTGCTACGGTCTTTGTTAACTGCATACAGGCCCGGGCCGAAAAAACGTTGAACATCCTTGTATTGCAGGTCGGTCAGGTCATACACCAGGCGGTCGTTATTAATCCAGTGGAAGGATCGCACATCCTTGTCTTCGTAGTTGGCGATAATTTCCGGACGCAGTTGACCAACTTCCAGTACTGCCAGCACCATACGGTCATTGGCACCCTTCATGATCATGGCGATGTTTTTGCCATCAGGTGACAGGCGGGCATCATGGAATTGCGATTCTTTGAAAAAACTAGCAATAGGAATAGGTTCAGCCACGGCATGCGAAACTGGAGCCTGAAGCAAGAGCAGGCTGCCGAGAACACCAAAGGCGATTTTGAGGGCGAGAGGCTTGTAAAAGTGATGCATGCGCGCTTTCATTGCTGGAATGGAATTGTGCATTATATACAAGATGAAATCAGATTAAATACAGATTGATAAATGTCAAACATGCTTTAGAGGCAATGCTCTTGGTGCAAGAAAGGCCTGTATTGCTTTCACAATACATGCCTTTTTCTTTATCTTGAAGCTCAGGCTGCGTTTTTGACTTGCTGTATTACGATACGCAACATGCTAATCAGCTCATCAATTTCTTCCTTTGTCACATTCAGGGCCGGCATGAAGCGCAGCAGGTCAGGACGAGGTGAATTGATCAGCAAACCTACTGGTTCCATATCACGGGCAACTTCTACCAGCTTGCCACCGATATTCTCACCCAGTTTCAAGGCGCGCAGCAAACCAAAGCCACGCTCGCCTTGCATGCCAAATTCTTCAGACAGTTTTTCCAGTTGCTGACTCAGGTATTCTGCTTTTTCCTTAACCGATGCCAGGAAGCCTGGCTTGGTCAGTTCCTTGAATACGGCAATGCCGACAGCCGCCATCAAAGGAGCACCGTTGTAAGTGCCGCCCTGGTCGCCAGGGACAAAGCAGGCCACTTCTTCACGGCACAGCAGGGCACCCAGAGGTACACCGCCACCTATGCCCTTGGCCAGTGTCATGATGTCGGGCTCTATGTTGGACAATTGATATCCAAACAATTCACCTGTACGGCCCATACCGGTCTGTACTTCATCAACGATGAGCAACAGGCCATGCTTCTTAGTCAACTCACGCAGGGCTTGCATGAACTCAGGGCTGGCAGGAATCACGCCGCCTTCGCCTTGCACGGGCTCCAGCATGACACCGACGGTTTTGTCGGTGATCAGTTTTTCTACCGATGCGATATCGTTCAAATCTGCCTTGGGGAAGCCGCTGACTTGTGGGGCAAAAATCGTGTCCCAGCCTGGTTTTCCGGAGGCAGACATCATCGCCAGGGTACGGCCATGGAAGCCATGGTCAAAGGTAATGATTTCAAAGGCACCGTTCTTGTTCAACTGGCCCCATTTGCGCGCCAGTTTGACTGCGCCTTCATTGGCTTCAGCACCACTGTTGGTGAAAAACACGCGGTCAAAGCAAGAGTTTTTGGTCAGCAGATCAGCAAACTCCACCATGGGTGCGTTGTAGAAAGCTGGGGATGGATTCAGCAATTTTTTTGATTGCGTGACCAGCGCATCATGAATCACTTCAGGACAATGGCCCAGGCAGTTGACCGCCCAGCCTTGCAGATAATCAAGATATCGCTTGCCCTTGTGATCAGTCAAGTACATGCCCTTGCCTTCAACGAACACAAGTTCAGGGCGCGGGGTGATGTACATCAGGGAATTTACGTTGTACTGACTGAATTCCATTTCAAGACTCCTAAGGTCGTTACAGTGGGTGGGGAAGATAAAAATTCAAGGTAAAAAAAAGCCACAGGGATAAACCTGTGGCTGGATATTCGTGGTGCAGCTTTTTACGCGCACGCTCACTCCTACATCGGCCCAGGCTCGCTAAGCGAGTCGCGACGTCGTGCAATATTTGGTGAGGACATGTCAGTAAAAATTTTCATAAAACGGATAGTAGGACTTTTTGCGCACTGCGTCAAAATAATTTTGCGGTTTATCCATTAAGCGACTTGTTTCAATTGGTTCGTCAATGTCAATACTGGGTGAGGCTCAGATTAGTCATAAGAGAATCGTCATATCCAAGCGATCCCAGGCATTCGCCTAAAAAGAGAGTAAAAAATAGATCTATTCAAATTTGAATAATAGACATGTAGGTATGTTCATTGTAAATGTATTTCAAGTGATTGAAGATAGCGTTCATCAATTATTTGATCCTTCTTTTAACTATTCTAATCACTTTGATATTTGGAAAGACAATGAGGCAGAACAGTATTTTGTTTTCATCGGCAAGTGAACTAGCCGAAAATATAAGATCAGGAAAACTGAGTTCTTATGAGGTAGTCAATGTTTTTTTTGAGCATATTGAGAAGTACGATCACACCTACAATGCTGTGGTGACGCGCAATAAAACGGAAGCATTAAAAAGAGCCAAAGAAGCTGATATTGCAATATCAAAAGGTGAAATCTGGGGGCAACTTCATGGCGTTCCGATCACAATCAAAGACAATTATCAGACAAAAGGACTGCGGACAACTGCCGGACATCGACCGCTCCAGGATAACGTACCTGATCATGACGCGGAAATTGTCAAATTGCTGAAAGCATCAGGTGCAATCATTATCGGTAAGACGAACCTGTCGGTTCTGGCAATGGATATGCAATCTGATAATCCTATTTTTGGAAAAACAAATAACCCATGGGATACCACCAAAACCAGCGGAGGAAGTAGCGGAGGCTGTGCAACTGCGTTAGCTACTGGGATGACACCTTTGAGTTTTGGTAACGATTTGGCAGGTTCAATTCGACTTCCAGCATCGTACTGCGGCGTATACGGGTTCAAGCCATCTTTTGGAACGGTTTCTCTCAAGGGAATACAAATGGATCCTGAAGAAAAAGTAGATGGATTAAAATCCCTTGCAGTTGCTGGCCCACTTGCAAGAAATATTGACGACCTTGAGTTGGCAATGAACATTATTGCTCAGACGACATCTGAGGATAGAAGGCTCACCCCATTAAGCAAGAACACTGTTAACACTGATATAAAAAATTTAAGAATTGCCTGGACTGATGAATTTGGTGGCGTGGGTGTTGATCATGAGATCAAACTGAAAATACAGGAATATGTTTCTAAACTGCAGAAGGCTGGAGCCACCGTTGTAAAAGCATGCCCTGAAATAGATTTCTATTTGGCATGGAAAACATGGGGCAGTTTTGTCGGCATGCAAGGTGGATATAACAAGTCAAATTTTATCAAATGGCTGGGTTTGCCATTCACAAAAGGTGTACTCAAGAATGTTCCCATGCACCAAAATATTGTTCAGCCAACTTCAGTTGAAAAATACATGGTGGCCATTAATATCCAGGAAAAGCTGATCAATATGATGGAAAACTTCTTGAGTACCTATGATGTTTTCATTTGTCCCGTGAGCGCAGGGACCGCCTTTGATCATCATGCTCCAAGCAAATCCTATGGAAATTTCAGCATCTATAACAAGCCTATAAAAGTAAATGGACTAGATATTCACTATTACATGGCAACACAGGCTTATACGACACCTTTTACACTAACGGAAAACCCCGTTTTGGCGATGCCGTTAGGATTGAGTGGCCAACAGTTGCCCATCGGCATTCAGCTGGTTGGAAAAAAGTACGAGGACTTTAAATTGCTACAAATTGGGAAAAGTCTAGACAAGTACCTAGATAGACTTGAATACCCATTAGACAAGAATTGTAGCAGGGAGAAAAACAACCCTGGGCCTTAAAGTATGCAGAGATTGGGCCGGACTACCTCGATCTTGTCAGCTGACACGTTATACAGGATGAGCAAAGGGTAAAATGAGGTGGAATGAACACATCATGATATTAATGCGGAGTAAGAATTCATGAAGGGATTTTTAATAGTTATTGCGAGCATTTTCGGCTGGTTTGGTTTAGCCGTTTTATTGGTTATTGGCATCAAAAATTTGGTTACCTTGCAGATGAAGTCTTACGTCTTTGGTGTGCCGATGCTTGCCATTTGTGTGCTGGCTTTTTGGTCGTTTTATAGTGCATACAAGAAAAGTCGCGAAGCTGGCGCGTCATCTATATCCCAGTTGTATGACGTTCTCGCTTTTCGCTTTTGCATGACACCTTTGATGGTTTATGCTTGCCTCATGGTTCCCATGTTTTTCATCTAGGCCACCTCTGATCAAGTCTAAAATCGTAAAATTAATTCTTGAAAAATCAATGACTTACGAATGGCGAACCGGACTTAATCAGAGGTTCCCTAGATATTGATCGGCGGATATGATTGCCTGAAGTCTGCGCTTATCCACACGCTGACGCATCACCCAACGAGTCCCTCGTTCACAGCGATACTCTCCACTTCGTCATTCCCGCGACTTTCAATCGAAATTCGCTGATCAACCTCATGCTTTGTACTTTGTGAATGTGGCCTATCAAGCTCTGCATGGATACCCACTTGCGTGGGTATGACGACTTTAAGGGTACAGAGGCTTGATGGGCACGGCGGTTACTAGGCAGATGAGGTTTTACCGTGAAAGAGAAGATTGCAAATACTTCCTTGGTTTTAAGTGATAGCAAGGTCCGCTGCCGAGGTAAACGAATCTGCATAAAATTCGTCTGCTGGTAACAGACACAGTCCCGTAAAATCACGCTTGGCCGAATCTACAACGATAGGGGCGCCGCAGGCATAGACTTGATAGCCAGACAAATCTGAATGATCAGCTATCACTGCTTGATGCACAAAACCGCTACGACCATTCCATTCATCTTCAGGCAATGCATCAGACACCACAGGAATATAGTTAAAGCCCGGTATCTGCTTCTCCCATTCCTTGCACAAAGCATGCATATACAAGTCAGCAGGGCGGCGGCCACCCCAGTACAGGCTGACGGGGCGCTTGGATTCTAAATGGATCAAATGCTCAACCAGCGCCTTGATAGGGGCAAAGCCAGTGCCGGAAGCCAACAGGATGATGGGCTTCTCACTATCTTCACGTAGGAAGAAAGTGCCTTGCGGACCTTCAAAGCGCAGGATGTCACGTTCCTTCAAAGTGGAAAACACCTGGTCGGTGAACAGGCCACCCGCCATATGGCGAACATGTAAAGTAATGTGTTCATCCAGATGGGGGGCATTTGCCATGCTATAGCTGCGGCGCTTGCCGTCCCTGAGAAGGAATTCTATATATTGGCCAGCGCGGTATTGCAGGCGTTCATTGGCAGGCAATTGCAGGGCGATGAGCATAACATCGTGCGACAGTTTTTCCAGTTTTGCAATGCGGCTAGGCATTTTCTTGACCGGGTAATCGCCATCTGCGACGATTTCGCGGGCTTCTATGGTCAGGTCTGATTGTGGTTTGGCACAGCAAAACAGGGACATGCCCTGAGTTTCTTCCAACTCGGTCAGGGCGCGTTGCTGGTGCGGACCATGTTGCACAGTTCCACTTGCTATCTTGCCTTTGCAAGAACCACATGCACCATTTTTGCAACCATATGGCAAGATGACGCCTGCGCGCAGAGCTGCCGACAATACGGTTTCATCTTCTTCACAGCTAAATTGACGGCCACTGGGAGTGACGCTTACTTGAAAAGTCATACTATCCTGAATATGAAAAAACAGTTTAAACAAATTGGCAAGCCACGCTTGCTTATCATAGGTTGTGGCGATGTAGGCATGCGCCTGCTACCCTTGTTGCGCCAGCATTTTCGCATCTTTGCACTGACCAGCCAGGCTGGGCGATGCGCAGAGTTACGTGCTGCCGGTGCCATTCCACTATTGGGAAACCTGGACCAGCCACATACCCTGGCCCGCCTCAAAGGTTTGGTCGACAGTGTTGTTCATCTGGCACCGCCGCCATCGGAAGGCAAAACCGACAAGCGCACACTAAATTTGACGGCCATTTTACCTGACAAGAGCCGTCTTGTTTATATCAGTACGACAGGCGTTTATGGCGATTGTGCTGGCGCATCGTTTGACGAGACCAGAACAGTAAAGCCACTAAATGCCCGCGCCCAGCGCCGCGTGGCCGCGGAAAACTGTCTGCGTTCTTGGGCCAGGCGAAGTCATTCATGCCTGTCCATCCTGCGTGTGCCAGGTATTTATGCCGCTGATCGTTTGCCGATCGAACGTCTCCAAAAGGGTACGCCTGCGCTCATAGAGGCTGATGATGTGTACACCAATCACATCCATGCAGATGACCTTGCTCAATTGATCAAGCTTGCTCTGTTCAGGGCCTTGCCCAATCGGGTTTATCATGCCGTTGATGATAGCAACATGAAAATGGCTGCATATTTTGATCTGGTGGCCGATACCTTTGCCTTGCCTCGACCACCGCGTTTGCCGCGCGCCGACCTGGCGCAGCAGGTCAGTCCGGTATTGCTGTCTTTCATGTCGGAATCAAGACGCATGCAAAACCAGCGTATCAAGCTGGAGCTGGGAATGCGGCTGCGTTACGCCTCGGTCAGCGATGGGGTAAGGGCTGCTACGATGGGCAGAGTGATATAGAAACATGAGCCCAGATTCTCGGTGCTGATAAAACCGATTTGTCCGCCCATTTTTTCTATCATGGTTTTACTTAGGCTGAGTCCAAGGCCAGTACCAGCATATTTGCGAGCGGCCTTGGCATCTTCTTGAGTGAATTTCTGGAAGATGCTGCTCTTGAATTCTTCCGAGATACCGATGCCATAGTCTTGCACTTCCACTCTGACTTGGTCGTCAATGACACTGACACGCACATCGACCTGTCCATGTGGGCGTGAGAACTTGATGGCATTTGACAGCAAGTTGGACAGGACTTGTACAAAGCGCTGCGCATCGACTCTGACGTGGATGACCTGATCGGTTTGTGATTCATGACAAAGTGCTATGTCAAAACTTTGCGCATATCCCTGGTTTGATTGCAGGGTGCTGTCGATCAACTCGTACAGTGGCAGGGTATCAAAATGGAATTGCATACTGCCGTATTCGAGTTTTTCAAAATCCAGCAAATCATTGATCAGTGTCGTCAGGCGTTTGGCATTGTCATTTGCCATGACCAGCATGGAATGCGCTTTTTCCGGCACTTCGCCAGCCACGCCACCGACCAGTAAGCCCAGCACGCCACGTATCGAAGTCAAAGGCGTACGTAATTCATGCGAGACCGCAGAGACAAATTCGGTCTTGAGTTTTTCTACCCGTTTTTTCTCTGACAAATCATGCAGGATGATGACATACAAAACTTGCGTACCCATGCGCACGCGGGTGATGGCCAGTTCTATTGGCACTTCATACTCATCTTTTTGTTTTACCAATAACTCCTGACGCTCACTTTTACTCGCTACTTCATATTGCGTTTCGCGATGGTTATTGCGTAAATGGCGTGATAAAAATTGCCCGGAGGCTGGATCAGGAAAAAGGCTAAGCATATCTTTGCCACACAGGCTGCCATGCTCATACTTCAGCAATACTTCAGCAGAGCGATTGGCCGATTCTATAATGCCATTTTCATTGGTGGTGAGTATGCCTTCAGCAGCATTGTCGAGTACCGTGCGCAAGCGTTCTTCACTATCATGCAATTGGGCGGTGCGCTGTGCCACCAGGCTTTCTATGCCAAAGGTATGGGCTGTCGCCACCAGCAGATAGGCGCCCAGCAAGCCTGTGAATAACAGACCGCCTATCATGGTGATCCAGGTGATCCAGGCGATGTTGGTGCGCCAGTATTCTGAAGATGGCTGGGCCTGCAGGGCATACTGGCGGCCACCAAAATTGATGGTGGTCTGAAACAGATAGGCTTGATCCAGGCCGCTGATTTCATCAATAAATATTTCTTTTTTACCTGGATAGGAGAGGTCGTAAAACTTGATGCGCACGCTTCGCATGTCTTCATTGGAGAGAATTTCCCTGGCCACGTCGGCCATCCTGAGCATGCTGACAGCAACGCCAGAAAATGCAGCCTTTCTCTGCTCCATGTTTTCTCGCGGCTTGCCGTTTTCATAGACAGGCGCGAACAGCAGGACATGCAATTGCTCCCTGCCATCGGTGTCGTTGGTAATCAGCGGGTCAGTCACAGTCAGGTGACCGCTGTCACGCGCATCTTCTATGGCAATCCGGCGTATGGTCGTTGAGCCTATGTCATAGCCAAACATTTGATGATTATCAAAGAATGGCTCGATAAACCGTATGGGAAAATAGTCATCCCTGGCACGCACCTCTGCCAGATTGTGCAGTTCGTCGACTTCAAGTATCTGGAAATTGGCAAATCCCTCGCGCAGGACTGAAACTTCGAAGCTTGCACGCTGCTGATGTTCTACCCTGGGGGCCCAAGACAGGAAGGTAATGGCTTTCTGATGTTGTAGCGTGTGGCTGACGAAGGTGGCAAAATCGCTGCGGCTGACTTGCATGGAACTGGCATACAGGCGCTCAATATTGTGCAAAATCTCAGCATGGCTATCGAGCTTGTTTTGCAGGTTCTGGCCCACCCGCTCCGCCTTCAGGCGAAATTCGAGTTGTTGCTTTTGCTCTTCGCGGTAGCGGGTAAAGGTGAATGCTGTGATCACCAGCATCAGGCAAATCAACAAAGGTACCAGGACACTCCATCGTCTGGCATGCCAGATTTCGCGTGGCTTGCCATAAATTACCATGACGATAGGGGCGATAGTCAGTACCCCGAAGGTGTCACCTATCCACCATCCTATCCAGTTATTGAAGAAGTCCTGCTTGGGAATGATGCCAAGCGCGACCAGGCCAGCCACGCTGATAGTGGCATTGATCAGGCAGGCAATTGCGCCTCCGTAGATAAAAAACTGGAAAATCGCCTTGTCAGAGCCCAGTGCCAGGTTGTCCTGCAATTTTCTCAGTATCAGCTGGGCACCTGCAAAAGCCTGTAGCGCCGCACCAGCAGCAACAATGGTCGATGCAATCAGGGCGTTGGCATTGATGCTGCCAAAAATGCTCAGGTTGATGAGGAGATTGGCGCTAAAAGCACCAGCGACGACACCAGGCAAGAGGCGGTAACCGCCAGTCAGCACCATGCCCAACGCTATTCCCGCAGGGGGATAAATCGCGATAGAGTACCCTGGAGGGATGGCCAGTAGCAGAGAAAGGCGTCCTAACACTGCATACATGACAGCAAGCAGCAGTATCTGCCCTATGATTTGTCGCGTATCACTTGCCTGTGTTGGACGCATCCCTGACTATCCTGAAGACTGTGCTAGATCAGTGATGAAGTCACTTTCAAAACCTCATCTGCCGTAGTAACACCTTCGATGATCTTATAAGCACCAGCAATGCGCAAGGGTTTCATGTCATCCTTGATGCTTTGCTGCCTCAAGGCGTGGATATCAGCATTTTCTGTAATCAGTTTGCTGAAAGGAAGGGTAACCGTTAGTAACTCATATAAACCGGTACGTCCCATGAAGCCAGTCTGGCGACATTCCGGGCAGCCGACTGGTTTATAGATTTTCTCGGGTTTGCTGATGCCCCATCCTTCAGTCAGGGTTTCCCAGACCGCATCCACCAATTCGCCTTCTGGTGATTTGCAATGTATGCACAGGGTTCTGACCAGACGCTGGGCCAGGATACCAATGATGGTTGCTTCCAGTAAATAATAGGGAACGCCCAGCTCCAGCAGACGCATGATGGCTGACGGCGCATCATTGGTATGCAGGGTCGATAAGACCAAGTGACCCGTCAGCGCGGCTTGTATGGCCATTTCTGCGGTCGGCAAATCGCGTATCTCACCCACCATGATGATGTCAGGATCCTGACGCATGAGGGCGCGTATTCCATCGGCAAAACTCAGATCGATGGAGGACTGCACCTGCATCTGGTTGAACGAACCTTCTACCATTTCAATAGGGTCTTCGACGGTACAGACATTAACGTCTGGTGTCGCGAGGGCTTTCAGGGTGGTGTACAAGGTCGTGGTTTTACCTGATCCGGTAGGTCCTGTCACCAGGATAATACCGTGCGGTTTGCTGGTTAGATGATCCCATCGTTTGGCATCATTCAGTGGAAAGCCCAGCTCAGGCAAAGTCTTGACCACGACTTCGGGGTCAAAAATACGCATAACCATTTTTTCACCGAAGACTGTGGGCAAAGTGGAAAGACGTAATTCCACTTCCTGGCCTTCGCTGGTACGGGTCTTGATACGGCCATCCTGTGGTCGGCGTTTTTCGATCACGTCCATGCGACCCAGCAACTTGATACGGGCCGTCATGGCAATCATAATAGTGGCAGGTACCTGGTATACCTGGTGCAAGACGCCGTCAATCCGGAAGCGGATGACAGAAACGTCGCGTTTGGGTTCCAGATGGATATCCGAGGCACGTTGGTCGAAGGCAAATTGCCACAGCCAGTCTACGATATTGACAATGTGCTGGTCATTCGCATCAACTTGTTTATTGGTCTTGCCAATTTCTATCAGTTGTTCAAAGTTCTGGCGCAAATTGGTGTCGTTTTTATTTGACTTGCGCGCATCCTTGATGGATTTTGCCAAAGAGAAAAACTGGACGATATACTGCGAGATTTCCAGTGGGTTCGCCAGCACCAGGCGAATTTCCTTGCGGCTGAATTTCAGGATCTCATCCTGCCATTCAGTATTGAATGGTTCGGTGGTGGCGACCACGACAGTGGTGTTGGTCGATTCAACTGGCAAAATGTTGAAGCGTGTGGCATAGGATGAAGACATAACGTCCGACACACTGGTGAAATCAATCTTCAGGGGGTCGATCCGATAGAAAGGTATATTGACTTTGCCAGCGGCCCATTCTGTCAGCCAGTCCAGTGTCAGCAAGATATGCGGCGAGATGGCAGAGTGTAATTTGGCTTGCGCTACTGCAGTCAGCGGGTGCATGCTGGCCGGGCCGTTCTTGAGCAAACCCTGGGTAGCATGAAACTGGGTCTTGGCATCTTCTTTGAGGATAATGCCGTCGGCCATCAGCCATGTAAAAATTTGTTGCAGGTTCAGACTGCGATGTGTGGTTTTATTCATGCTGTATGGCCGTTTTAAATTATTTATTTCGGATCGCAGGCGTACTTGAGCCTGCTTTTAGTCCATTCACCCAGGATTTTGCGGGCAGTTTGGTATTTGCCTTGATCTGGTCAGCCTTTTCATACAGGGCTGGAAAATCCAGTTCAGGTTTTCGCTTGAAAGCCAGGGCGACGACATTACCGTCATGGACTTCGGGCAGGCATAGCACGGTATCAAAGGCAAAGCGCATGGCTTTCAGGTTGCGTGCGTAGCTGGGGTGGTCGCCAAACAGATTGACGGTGAGAATGCCATCATCCTTGAGGCAGTTTGCACAGGCTTGATAAAATTCGGCGCTGTCGAGTACAGGTCCTCGAGCAGTTGCATCATACAAGTCTACCTGCATGGCATCGACATGGCCGTGATTATTATCATCAAGGACAAAGTCCATGGCATCCATTTCCAGCACATGCAGTCGTTCGTCATTGGCAGGCAGCTTGAACATGCTTTCGCAAATGGCGATGACCGAAGGATTCAGTTCCACCGCAGTCACTTGTGCATCTGCAAACTGACGATAGCAAAACTTGCTGAGCGCACCGGTACCCAGGCCCAGTTGCACAATGTGCTGTGGCGCATCGATGAACAACATCCAGGACATCATTTGCTGTGCATATTCGAGTTCTATTGCATCGGGTTTGCGCAGGCGCATCGCACCCTGTACCCATTCAGTACCGAAATGCAAAAAGCGCACACCATCCAGTTCGGACAGGGTTACGGGAGCAAATTTGGGTTTGCGGTTAGGCTTTTTAAGTGCCGCGGCTTTGGGGCCAGAGCGGTAGTTCGCTTCGGCTTCTATGGATTTACGTTTAATTAGCATATGCTTATTTTAACCTTCATGGCGTACATGGAAAGCAAATTTACATTTTTCATGCAAGTTGTAATAAATTTTGCCTGAAAATCTTGCAAGAAAGTGACGATGCATGTTTGTCTTGCTACCTGTATTGCGCTGTCCAGGCCCAGCATTTTCCTTCCAAATAAGAATGGGGCGGGTGAATGAGAGTAGAATGCCGCGCTGCTGACATTCCACTTATCCAAACTCGCAATGAAATTTAAAAAAAACGCCATTTTTTTGGCCTTGTTCCTGACTTTGCTTGGCCTTACTGCCTATGTCTTGTTTGGCCGTTCGCCGGTAGACCCCGCCAGGCCTGAAGTATTCAATGCCAACACGGCCATGCTGGCCATTTTTGGAACATATAACGACAAACAGCAGGGCGTCCTGCTGCCAGAGAAAAACACGGCGCAATGGAATGTGAAAGAGGCCGACACTCTGGCGACAGCCTTGCTGGTGGCAACTTATACAGAAGCAGGAAAGCACAAGGGGGTGTTGGCCATCCAGCGCCAGCAAATCCTCGATGGCGTAGTGGAGCAGAGTCATGCTACCAGTGCGATGATTTCCGTCTATGTATTTGCCTACAACGGCAAGCAATGGATATTTGAAAAAGGTAAAAAGGAAGTGGTGGAATCCGGCGCGTACGGCGAAGCACCAGGGGGTAGTCTGATGCGGCTGGGAAAGGATAAATATGGCTTATTGTTCAAGGGTGGCGATGTGCATCAGGGTTATACCAATGATTATGCCTTCCTGATCTCATTAAGCGAGGTCAAGCCCATCAAGATGCTGGATCTGGATATGGGTGAAAGCAATAGTGGTACTTGCAGCGACGATGAAGAAGAGCAGGAAGGGATGATGCAGGCATGTTGGGAAAGTACCGGAAAACTCAGCTTTTTACAGAATGCCACAGATGACTACTATGTTCTGAAATTAAGTACTACCAGCAATAAACAGCAAGCTGAGGGCAACAAATCGATCGTAAAAACGCAGGAAGAATTTTTTGTGCATGCTGCAACTGGCTATAAGGCAAGCAAGGCGCAGGGCTTGAAAGCGGCCACAGTGGTGCCAGATGATCTGGTCTTTAATGTCGGCGAAACACAAAAGCTGAGCAGTTCCCTGGCTACAGTACCAAGAAGTGAGCTGAAGTAAAACGCCTGCCTGATTTGTCTAAACAATGTTTCAGAGGGAAATGGCCGGGCGCAATTCGCTCCGCCAGACTTGCAGTTTTTCTTCAAAACTGCGTATGGCATAAGCGGGCGAGGACGAGGGCAGTATCGCCGTGACATAGCCACGCTCGCTGAAATAAGCCGCCATTTTTCCTGCCGTCTGGCCATTGAAGTACAGCTTGCGCAACGTGGGATGGCTGGCTTGCAGCATGCTGAAATCATTCAGTTTGCCATTTCTTATTGCCGAATCCAGGCTACCTGTGCGTGCACAGGAATGAAAAACGTCCCATAGACCGATGCCATGCGCCAGCAAAACTTGCAGACGCTGTTCATAGTCCAGTTCGACCAGATCTGATCCCAGAGACGCGGATACCAGGCGCCAGAACTGGTTTTGCTTATGGGCATAATATTGGGTCGCGTCAAGTGATGCGACACCAGGAAAACTGCCTAGTATCAGCGTATGTGTATCTGCATTTACTACAGGTGGAAAACCTTGTAGTAAAGTAGAGTTGGACTTGGTGGATGAAGGCTGGGCTATCATGCGGTATATATTTGGCTGGATAGTGGGATTGCAAGCGTGGGTAATGCTGCTTAACATCAATCTGGCCTGATAAACTTCGTGACAAAATTCACCACGGCTTGCGAGTTGCATGTCTGGCTGTTTTTGCTTACATGGACTATTCTGGAATTAGGCGCATATTTGCTATAGTAGAATGAATCTGGAGGTGAAAAAATGAATTTGATGATGAGCACGATGCTTCTGGCTACCTTGATGGCTGGTCAGGCACAGGCCGGAGAAGTGAAGGTTACCTGGCAAGAGCCAGAGAAATTCTCCGATATTCGCTCCGGCAATGAATTCAGGTCTGATTTTCAGGGACGTTTGATCAAGGAATTTGACAGTATCTTTGCAGATATGGCGAAAAAACTTCCAGATGGCTATCAATGGGATGTGACGGTTACTGACGTCGATCTGGCTGGTGATGTCAGACCTTTTTTTCGCACTACCATGAATGAGATTCGCGTCATCAAGGATTTATACTGGCCGCGCATGACTTTCAGTTTTGACTTGAAAGACGGAGAGGGGAAAAGTGTTGCGTCCGGAACGGAAAATCTCAGGGACATGAATTTTCTCATGCACTCCAATCTTGCTGGCAGCAACAATAGTTTCCGCTATGAAGAACAAATGTTGCGTGACTGGTTCAAGAGGAAGCAGCGGGATAAAGTCTTTCCAGTACGCCAATAGCTTCAAGCATAAAAAAACGGACTCACTGCTGAGTCCGTTTTCATTTGGCAAAATTTACTTGCTTAATAACATCTCATTGAGACGTTTAACAAAGGCGCTAGGATCAGTCAGGTTGCCGCCCTCGGCCAGCAAAGCTTGGTCAAACAGGATGTGTGACCAGTCATCGAACTTGTTGACTTCATATTTGAGCTTCTGTACCAAAGGATGGTCAGGGTTGACTTCCAGAATTGGTTTGGATTCCGGCGCACTTTGACCTGCGGCCTTCAGCATGCGCGCCAGGTTGCCAGACAAGTCATGCTCATCTGCCACCAGGCAAGCTGGTGAATCAGTCAGACGGAAGGTCACGCGGACGTCCTTGGCTTTGTCGGCCAGGGCGGTTTTCATTTTCTCGACCAGGTCCTTGAACTCGGTCTGGGTTTCTTCATGTTGTTTCTTTTCTGCTTCATCTTCCAGTTGACCCAGGTCCAGGCCACCTTTGGCGACGGAGGCCAGTTCTTTACCTTCAAAATCATTCAGGAAAGACAGCATCCATTCATCGACGCGGTCGGTCAGGAGCAGGACTTCCACACCTTTTTTGCGGAAAATTTCCAGATGCGGGCTGTTTTTTGCTGTCGCATAGCTTTCGGCTGTCACATAGTAAATCTTGTCCTGGCCTTCTTTGGCACGGCTCAGATAATCTGCCAGTGAAACAGTTTGTGCATCGCTGTCATTGTGGGTAGAGGCAAAGCGCAATAGCTTGGCGATACGCTCTTTGTTGGCACTGTCTTCACCGACACCTTCTTTCAAGACCTGGCCAAATTCTTGCCAGAAAGTGGTGTACTTGTCTTGCTTCTCTTTTGCGTCGTCACCGTCAGCATTTGCCAAATCTTCCAGCATGCCCAGCACGCGTTTGGTAGAGCCTTCGCGGATGGCCTTGATGTCGCGGCTTTCCTGCAAAATTTCACGCGAGACATTCAACGGCAGGTCGTTTGAATCAATGACACCTTTGACGAAGCGCAGGTAGACTGGCATCAATTGTTCTGCATCATCCATGATGAAGACACGTTTGACGTAGAGCTTGATGCCACCACGTTTGTTGCGGTCCCACATGTCAAACGGTGCGCGTGCCGGGATATATAGCAATTGCGTGTATTCGCTGCGACCTTCAACGCGGTTATGCGTGTGGGTCAGTGGTGCGCTGTAGTCGTGCGAGACGTGTTTGTAGAACTCATCATATTGCTCAGGCGTGATTTCAGACTTGCTGCGCGCCCACAAGGCACTGGCCTGGTTGATGGTTTCGAGCTCGTCTTTCAAGACTTGTTCTTTTTTCTCTTCATCCCATTCTTCTTTCTGCATTTTGATAGGCAGGGAGATATGGTCGGAATAAGTACGAATGACGGATTTGAGCTTCCATCCAGACAGGAACTCATCTTCGCCTTCACGCAGGTGCAAGGTAATGCTGGTGCCACGGCTTTCTTTGACGATATCTTCGACGCTAAAGTCGCCAGCACCTTCGGATTCCCAGCGTACAGCCTGGTCTGCAGGCAGACCGGCGCGACGGGTTTCTACGGTAATGCGGTCAGCAACAATAAAGCCTGAATAAAAACCGACACCAAACTGGCCTATCATGGCCGCGTCTTTTTGCTGGTCACCCGACAATTTGCCAAAGAATTCCTTGGTGCCGGATTTGGCGATTGTGCCCAGGTGTTCTATCGTATCAGCCTTGCTCATGCCTATGCCATTGTCGGCAATAGTGATGGTGCGGGCTTCTTTATTGAAGCTGACCTGGATTTGCAACTCAGGATCGCTTTCAAATAGGCTGGCATCGTTGATCGCTTCAAAGCGCAGTTTGTCTGATGCATCAGAAGCATTCGAGATCAGTTCGCGCAGAAAGATTTCCTTGTTTGAATACAAGGAGTGGATCATCAGTTGCAGGAGTTGTTTGACTTCGGCCTGAAAGCCCAGGGTTTGCTTTTCTGACATGATTTTCCTCAAAGATTTTTTAGTAGTAGTGGTAATTACTTACCTGCTGCTTTTATATGCAACATTGCTAGAGCAGATGAAAGGTGAGGCCGCTTTCATGGATTTCAAGATGATTGCTTAAACAGCATGGAAATTTAAGTTTTTAATTATTGCGATACACAAATACTTGTGTTTTTATAAAATTTTACTAAAATTGCCTATAATGTAATGCTTGTTGCCATAGTTTCTTGAGGCTCACGGAGTGAGTTTATGTTGCTTAAAGTATTGAGTTTGCTGATTTTTTGCCTGTTGTGCGGGTTTGCACCTTTACTCAGTGCGGCTAACCTTTATTTGACAGAAGTGGCACCTTTTGCTTTTGTCAAAGAGAGTAAGGAAGGCAAGGGCGCCTATGATGGCATCAATGTGCGCATAGCAAATGAATTGCGCAAGCGTTCCGGCGTGCCTTTGCAGCTATTGATCGTCCCCAGTGCTCGTCATGTCGTGATGTTTCCGGCAGATAAAGAAGCTTATAGCATTTCCCAGGCAGAAAATTTTAGTGAGCAGGAAGGCCTGATTCTGTCCGAAGTCACGCAATTCCCCATCCTGGTTGTGGCGCAGCGTGGTGCCATCATGAAGAATTATGATGACTTGATTACCCTTTCTGCGGACAGAGGCATAGGCATGATGCGCCGGCTGAGCTACGGTACTTTTGGTCAGGATGAGCGCGTCAGAAAGGTGGAAATCAATACCCTGGAAAATGGTATGCGCATGCTGGAAGCCGGGCGCATTTCAGGCATAGTGGGTAGTCAACCCGCCATACTGGCGGCTGCAGAAAGAAATTCATCCAGCCACTTATTGGGCCCTAGCCTGGTGATTTCGTATGGTTCTCATGTCATGCGTGTCAGGCCAGAGTTTGCTGCCAGTGCGCATTCCAAAATCTTGAGTTCGACTTTGCTGGCCATGAAAAATGACGGCAGCATAGCGCGCATACTTGATGATTTTCTGAAAGACCCTAGGACAGGATTGCTGCCTGCAAAATAATCTGCCAGCGGCAATGAGTTCGCTGTCACCTCATTTCGGGCTTTTATCACATGGCTATTCAGCTATAGTCGTGCCCACTTCATAATTGATCCCCTTGTCTGTATCTGTTTGCCATATCTTCCTCGCATATGGCGCTTCATCATTTTCTTCTCCTCACTAATTTATTTTCATGCCCACACTGGTTTCAAGTAATAAATTTCGTCTCTCGTATTTGTCCGTCCAAACATTTCTGAAACTGGGAGTGAGTGGTTTGGGGAGTTCGATTTTGCTCTGGACTACTCACCTTCATGCAGCGGATCTGCCTGCGAAAGAAACTTCCACGGTACAAACCGTGGAAGTTTCCGGGCCGGGCGCGACAGCGCAGCGGAAAAATGACACTGCCGCAAAAATCATCGTCAATGCAGCTGAACTTATGCAGTATGGAGATACACAATTATCTTCTGTATTAAAGCGCCAGCCTGGTGTGTCTGTCGTGGGCAATGAATTGCGCATGCGTGGTTTGGGATCTGGTTATACCCAGATTTTATTGAATGGCGATACGGTAGCGCCTGGGTTTTCCATAGACAGTATCGCACCTGAGTTGATAGAGCGAGTGGAAATCCTGCGGACCACGACGGCAGAATTCAGTGCACAGGCGGTGGCTGGTACCATCAATATCATCCTCAAAAAAGGTGTGAACAGTGCCAGGAAAGATTTTAAGATTGGCATTGCGCATGGTGAAAATAACTGGAACCCTTCGCTTGCTTTGGAAGTCGCTGACAAGAATGGAGGTTTTTCCTATTCTGTTACCAGCACCCTGTCGAAAACTGGCTATGAAAGCCTGCCGCAGGTGATAGAGAGTATTTATGACACAAGCGGCGAACTTAAAACTCTGCGTTTGATGCAACAAAAAAATATTGCAGATGTTTGGCGCTTCGGACTCAGTCCCAGACTGAACTGGAATCTGGAGAATGGCGACACGCTGAGCTGGCAGAGTTTTTTTGATTATTACGGCAATTTGAATGGGGGGAGTGACTATGAAGCGACTGTGAAGGGGGATGCGACACAATACCCGGATAATAATTATCTGGCCTCCATGCACACAGCAATCTTGCGCACAGACCTGAACTGGGCACACAGGCTCGATGCTGACAGCAAGCTCAATGCAAAGCTGGGCCTGAATTACAATCACCGCGAAGTAGACTACAATTTCTTTGGTTATCCTTCTCCGCGAGACCAGGCTTTCAACCGTCATGTCATATCGAACGCAGCGGAAAGCAGCGTCAGTAGCAGCGGAAAATACCTGAGCCGCTTTCGTGACGATCACAGCCTTGCACTGGGATGGGATGCTGCCCTGACGCGACGCACAGAAGCGCGCTTGCAATTTGATAGGGCTGCCAATTCCAATGCCGTGGGTGAGCCGCTAGTGGAAGACTACCGAGCTAATGTGCGGCGCATTGCCATGTTCGCCCAGGACGAGTGGGATGTGACGAGCCGCCTGCAAGCATACCTGGGCATGCGCTGGGAAGGGCTGAATACAGAAACTACAGGCCGGTCAATGGTACCCGTGCAGACCCGGTCCAGCGTCTGGAGCCCGGTCATGCAATTATTGTGGAAACTGCCTGAGCAAGAAAAAGACCAACTGCGCTTTGTTTTGTCCCGTACCTATAAGGCGCCCACACCGCGCAGCCTGGTGCCAAGGCGCTACACGGCAAATGATGACAATGGTCCGACTAACCCGGATTATCAGGGCAACCCACAACTCTTGCCTGAACTAGCCTGGGGTGCTGATCTGGCTTATGAATCTTATTTCGCCAAAAACAGCATGTTCAGCGTTTCAGCCTATGTGAAGCGAGTGCAGTATGTAACTGTGCAAAACCTGTACGAGCAAAAAATGGTTGAAAAAAATCTGGATGAGCAAAAAAGTGTGTGGATTACCTCGCCATATAACCATGGCAACGCCAAAGTGATGGGGATAGAGATGGATGCAAAGTTCGCTTTGCAGAATTTTCTTCCTGCTGCACCACCATTGGAAGTACGGCTGAATGCAGCACGTAATTGGTCGAAACTGGATGCCATACCAGGGGCAGATAATCGTCTGGCCGACCAAGTGCCGTTTACTGCCAATCTGGGCATGGATTACAAGCGCAGTGAACGGCAATCATTTGGTGTTAACTTTAATTTGCAGACAGGCGGCAATGTGCAAGCCACTTCAGACTTGCGCACCTACACGGGTGTCAGTCGTAATCTTGATGTGTATGGTCTATGGAAGCTGGAAAATAAAACGCAGTTGCGCCTGTCGATAAACAATCTCCTGCATCAGGACGTATTGCAGGCTACAGAATATAACGGTCCGGACAAACACACTATGCGCGCCACAAGGACACCGGCAAGTGCAACGATACGCTTGCAGTTTGAGAAGAGTTTGTAGGTAATGGGGGGCTCCCCCCATTACCTATTTGGCACCCACGCCTTTGAATTTTTCTGGATCAAAATCGGCGATGTCGATTTTGCCGAAATGTTTAGGAGGCGTGTAAATTTTTTCTTTAACTTTGTCCGGGTCACTGGCGTGAAAGGATAGTTCCGTAACCTTGACCAACTGCCAGGTATCATCCTTGCGTGAATAATTGAATTGATAGTTGTTTGCCCAGCGCCAGCCACTGCCACCAAAATGAGACACAGTGAAGCCTTTTTTGTCCGTCGTCAGATCAGCAAATGGATCACCCCACACTCCGCCACAAGCAGAGCAGAAGACGATTCTTTCATTCGTCTTGACCAGTTTTAACTTGCCGTCTGCCTGACGTATCGCGATCTTCAGTGGGCGTTGTCCCTCGTCGATGGAGCTCTCATCGGGCTGTTTTTTTTGCTTTTCCAGGATGAAAACATAGTCGGGTTTGCCGTCCGCATTTAAGTCGGCCATTTCATAGGCCAGCAATTTTGTGTTTGGTAAGACGAAAGGACGTAACTCTGCGGATATGTCTTTCCTTTCCACATAATCTGTGGCCAGGCTGAGTGCTGGTATTAGGGTCAGGCCTAAGAGCGTTGTGAATTTTCCAGGCAGTAAATTCATTTTTTTAAACATATTATTTTCCTTGGTCTTCGCCCAAAAAAACAGGGGAAACACTAGTTTCCCCTGATTGGATTTCATGGCTAATTATTATAGTGCCTTGATTTGCATGCCATCGGCCTTGTCCTCGACTTCATAACCCAGTGCATGCAACTCGCCACGCAAACGGTCTGCCTCAGCCCAGTTCTTGGCCTTGCGTGCAGCCTGACGCTGTTCGGCCAGACTTTGCACTTCTGCCGGAATTGCCAGCACGGCCGGTTGCCATTGTGCGAGACCCAGACCAAACACCTTGTCGAACTCTGTCAGTGTGGCTTTTTTGTCGGCATCGGACAAATCGGCTTTCAACATTTCCCAGACCAGTGCCAGGCCACGCGGTACGTTCAGGTCCTCATTGATGAAGGAGGTGAATTTCTCGCGGTATTCTGCATTGATATTGCCACCTGTTGGCCAGGCATGATAAGTCTCGCGCAGGCGTTGCAAGGCAGTTTGGGCTGACAGCAGCGCTTCAAAGCTAAACTGCATCTGGCTGCGGTAATGTGCCGTCAGGCACAGGTAGCGATAAGCCAGCGGATCGATATTCTGATCAAGCAAAGTTTGCAAGCGCAAGAATTCACCTGTCGATTTGGACATCTTGCCAGAATCGATTTGCAGGAAATAACCATGCATCCAGAAGTTGGCAAGGCGGGTGCCATGGCAAGCCTGGTTTTGCGCTATCTCATTGCTATGGTGAATGGCGATATGGTCTTCACCACCGCAATGGATATCAAACCAGGGCGTCAGGTATTTGGCCGACATGGCAGAGCATTCTATATGCCAGCCAGGGAAGCCTCGGCCCCAAGGGCTGTCCCATTCCATTTGGCGATGTTCATCTGGCGGACTGAACTTCCACAGCGCGAAGTCAGTTGCGTGCAGTTTCTCACCAAGTTCAACGCGGCTGCCCGCTTTGATGGCATCACGCTTGATGCGTGCCAGGAAACCATAGTCGTCCTGCTTGCTGGTGTCAAAATAAATACCATCGCTGGTGCGATAGGTGTAGCCATTTTTCTCTATGGCAGCGATGAAATCGATTTGCTCAACAATATGGTCAGTGGCCTTGCACCAGATGGCAGGTTCAAGAATGTGCAATTTTTGCAGATCATCCTTGAAGGCAGTCGTGAAACGGTCAGCAATTTGCCAGGCCGATTCACCGGCTTTGCGGCTGCCTTTTTCCATTTTGTCTTCACCGTCATCACCATCAGACACCAGATGGCCGACGTCGGTAATGTTGATGACATGGCGTACGGTATAACCATTCCATTCCAGGGCGCGGCGTAGCAAATCTTCAAACAGATAGGTGCGCAGGTTGCCGATATGGGCATAGTCATATACGGTAGGTCCGCAGCAGTACAGGCCCACCCAGTCTTTGTTCAGGGGGCTGAAAGGGCGCAAGCGGCGTTCCCAGTTATCGTAGAGAAGTATGTCCATTTGTTGTGAAAATAGCGAAATGTAAATTGGGTCGATGAAGGTGTCAGGGTGTTACTTGAGACTGGCAGGCAGGGACTGTCCCGCTGCATACGGATCTACAAACTCAACAACAACGGGTCGAGTTGAAATCTAGTACTTGCGCACACGCATACATGCCATACACAGGCGTGTCGCCTATGCAATCTTTAACATGTTGCTTGTCGAAGTGAGGCATATAATTAAATCTGAGCAGTTCTGTTGTCTTTGATGGCTGAAACAATGCAGCCTAGAGTGAGAATGTAGCATAGATATGCACTCTTGATCAAAATTGTACAGACTGATAAGAGCCGAGCTGGAGACGCCACAGGCTGAAAAAAATAAAACGGTGCAAAAATGCAAACGAATTATAAAGATGTCAGCGAAGAGAATTATCGTTCTCACTACACCAAACAAGACAGGGCGCAAGTACGCCGGGTAGTGCGTATCATGTTGTGGGCATTCTTGCCGCTGACACTGGTGGATGTGCTATTCCATGAGCCAGCCACACCTCTGGCAGTCTTGCTGCTGATGCGCTTGTCTGTCTTTGTCTATTCTGTGTGGCTGGTCAGACGCTACGAAACGGAAGAAAATGTCCCGAAACTGGACCGCTATGCGATGTACTGGATAGTTGCAGTCTTGCTGACGCAGTTCATCAGCAATGCCTGTTTGCCACGAGATTATCTGGGGCATTATATGGTCGATGCATGGCTGGTGTTGATGGCTTTTATTTCTTTGCCCCTGGCTTTGAATATCTTGCGCAAGCCCCTGTTCTTGTTTGTCGCAGCATCTTGTTTGCTGCTTTTGTATAAACAATCAGGCACGTTTTCCCAAGCGGCCAGCGTCTTGCTGATTTTGCCTGCAGTTGCCATCACCGGTCATGCCATCGCTGTCTATGTACACAGGTATAGACGCAAGCTTTTGAGTGCAGAGCAGGAACTGGAAAGACAGGAAAATATAGACCCGGTTACTGGTGTCGCCAACTGGAAGGAATTCATGCGAATCTCTGACGCTGAGCTGCAGCGCCATCTGCGTCTGGGTAAACAATTATCCATGCTGGTGCTGGACCTGGATGATTTTAAGCTTATCAACGACACGCATGGTCCACAGGTTGGTGATGTGATCCTGGTCGAGGTCAGCCGCCGCGTGAAACGTGCCATGCGCTCCTACGATTGCATCGCCCGTTTTAGCGGCGAAGAGTTTTGTGTGCTCTTGCCAGAAGCATCAGCGGAAGACGCCTGTAAAATTGCCGACCGTACCCGCGCCACGGTGATTGCCATGCCTATATCTGTGTCAGGTAAGGAAATGAAAGTCAGCGCCACGGTGCGCACTGCTACTTTGCGTGAAGGAGATACCGCATTGAGCCTGTTGCGCAGGGCAGGTGAGGGCTCTGCCAGGCGTCAGCAAGAAATGCAGCAAGATGTTAATCTCATGCCTATGCCCGTTTGATGTGCAAAACAAGCAGCAATGGATGGCGGGCTCCGGCAGGGATCAATCAGTCAGATGTGAGGGTAGGGAAATGAGTTTTTATGGTGTAACCGATTTGTGGACTTATGTACTGGGTGCCTTGGGCATCATCTTGTTGCCAGGACCGAATTCCCTGTATGTATTGGCCGTTGCTACCGCACGCGGTGTACGTGAAGGCTACAAAGGTGCAGCCGGAATATTTGTCGGGGATAGTATTTTGCTCATGTTGACCGCTCTTGGTGCTGCGGGTATCTTGCGTACTTACCCGGCTTTATTCATGGTTGTTAAGTATGCTGGTGCAGCTTACCTGGCCTGGGTAGGTGTCAATCTGATCTGGGCTGCTATACAAAAATGGCGCAACAAGACAGCGACTGTGGCAGAAACGCAGGCGACCGCGATTAACATGCAAAACCCTTTCAAGCGCGCACTGGTCATCAGCCTCTTGAATCCGAAAGCGATCCTGTTCTTGCTGTCTTTCTTTGTGCAATTCATCGACCCTTCCTATCCTACGCCGGCAGTACCTTTTTTGATACTGAGTGCGGTGGTGATGGTATTCAGCACGACTTATCTTTCTGTACTGATTTTCCTGGGTTCCCGTCTGGCACGCAGCTTTAGTCAGCGCCGTCGCCTGTCAGCCAGTTTGTCCAGTGGCGTGGGCAGTATGTTTGTCTGGTTCGGTGTCAAGCTGGCCAATGCCAGCTTGCATTGAAAACTTAATAAGCATGTAACCAACTAATTTATTTCACGTTTCAAAAATTCCCAGACACCAGGGTCAGACATTGCGGCAATATTGATGCGCATCTTGGTGGACGGGAGCTGGCTGGGCGAGAACAAGCTGCCAGGTGCCAGCAGATAGCCTTGCTCCATGGCTTTCTCAGTCAGCTTATTGGTATCGCAGCCAGTCTCTGTCCACAAAAACATTCCTGCCGGTGTTCGGTAATCAACCTTCATCCCCTGTTGTTCCAGCCGCTTGGTAATGTCATCGCGCACCCCATCAAGCTTCACACGTATGCGGTCTACATGTTTGCGGTAGTGTCCTTCCGACAGGATTTTGTATACCACGCGTTCACCGATTTCTGTGGTCGTCAGGGTAGACAACATCTTTCTGTCCGCCAGGCGTATTGCCAGTTCTGGTGAGGTAGCGATAAACCCCACACGCAGATTTGCCGCCAGTGTCTTGGAAAATCCACCCAGATAAATCACCCGGTTCAACTGATCCAGCGCAGCAATGCGAGTGGCGGCCTGTACCGCTGGCCCAGGGTGCATATCGCAATACACATCATCTTCAACGATCATGAAATCATGTTCCTCCGCCGCTTTTAAGACCTGGAACGCCTTGGCGGCGGACAGCGAAGTCGAAGTTGGATTATGCAAGACTGAATTGATGATATACAGCTTGGGTTTATGCAGGGCAGCCAGTTCCGCCAACTTGGCGACATCCGGGCCATCATGCAGGCGTGGTATGCCTATCACCTTGGTGCCGAGGATGGCGAAAGAACCAAACATCAAAAACCAGGCCGGGTCGTCAACAAATATTGTGTCGCCAGGCTGCGTAAATTCACGCGCCACCAGATCAAGTGCTTGTGTGACGCCACTGGTCATGACGATTTGTTCAGGCGATGCGGCGATTTCCAACTCTGCCATTTTCAATTGTAATTGCTGTCGCAAGGGCAAAAAGCCCTGCTGGGTACCATAATGCAGCAATAGGTTCTGGTTCAGCCTGCTGATGGAGCGCAAGCCATTCGCTACCAGTTCCCCGTCCAGCCAGTCATGCGGCAATACGCCAGAGCCTGGCATTTTTTGCGGTGGCAATTGCCGGAACATATTGCGCACCAGCCACACCACATCGAGTTGTTGGGCGACTGGGGCAATTTGTGCAGTGTTTGGTACGTTATTCAACATGGAAGCCCGTTCTCGCACAAAAAAACCGGCACCCCTGCGCGACTCCAGATAGCCTTTGGCAACGAGCCTGTCATAGGCTTCCACGACGGTAAAGCGCGACACTGCCTGTTCATCGGCAAACTGGCGTATAGAAGGCATGCGCGCACCGGTGCGCAGCAATTTATCGTCGATGCGGTTGGCCACGGCATTAACGATTTGCTCAACCAGTGAGCCACCGGAATCGCGTGAGATAAAAAAAGTCGGTGTCAGCATTGCATGTCTCCAGGCGGGTCTTCTGTAATGGATAGTTGACCATTACAGTATGAATATTATCGCTTATAGTGTATTGGTACTGTATCGGTTTTTGCGTTTAGGATAGCACAACACTAAAGCAAAAACGGGAGAAACAGCATGGACGGACGACAGAATTCTGATCATTGTCAGCGAGGGGTTGAGTATGGCAATTGATACACTCATGGCCTTTGCTCTGTTTGCGCTGGTGTCCTCCATTACACCAGGCCCGAATAACCTCATGCTGCTTGCATCAGGCGTGAATTTTGGTTTTCGCGCTACCTTGCCCCACATGCTGGGTATCAGTATAGGTTTCATGTTGCTGGTACTGGCTGTTGGCGTCGGTCTGGCTGGCCTTTTCATAAGCTTTCCTTGGCTATATGTTGTGCTGAAATGGGCTGGTGCTGCGTATCTGCTTTACCTGGCCTGGAACATCGCCAATGCCGGGCCTTTGGAAGAAAATGCGCCAGAAAACGCGCAAAGATCTGGCCCCATGAGTTTCTTGAGTGCGGCAGCTTTTCAATGGATTAATCCCAAGGCCTGGGTCATGGCACTGGGTGCTTTCAGTACCTATATACCCGCAACTGGTGGATTCTGGATCGTTGCCCTGGCCGCAGGTGTGTTTGCGGTCATCAATTTACCCAGTGTAAGCCTGTGGGCCTTGTTCGGTGCCAGGGTCAGACATTTGTTGAGGGTGGAGCGCAATTTGCGGATATTCAACTACGGCATGGCCTTGCTGCTGGTATTGTCGCTCTATCCCATGCTGGCGAGTTAACAGTGAGATCGACAAAACTATCATGCTGATACAAGAAAACAAGGGCATGGCCCTGGGCCTGGTTGGCGTCATGATTTTTAGTCTGACCTTGCCATTTACCCGCATGGCTGTGGCAGAACTCAATCCCGTCTTCGTCGCACTGGGGCGTGCCGTGGTAGCCGCCTTCTGTTCTGGCCTGCTGTTGTGGATACAGCGGGCGAAATTGCCACAACGTGCGGAATTTAAACCATTGCTGATCACCTCCCTGGGCGTGGTGGTTGGTTTCCCCTTGTTCAGTTCTGTCGCCATGGCTTATGTGCCAGCTTCCCATGGGGCTATCGTGCTAGGCATCTTGCCGCTGGCGACCGCCCTGTTTGCTGCTTTGCGCTTTAATGAAAAGCCATCGACTGGCTTTTGGGTGATGGCGGTACTGGGCAGTGGTCTGGTGATAGTCTTTGCTCTGATGCAGGGTGGTGGCTCGTTCCAGTTTGCTGACCTGGCCTTGTTCATTGCGGTGATCGCTGCTGCCATGGGCTATGCCGAAGGTGGGCGGCTGTCGCAAAGCATGGGCGGGCAGCAGGTGATTTCCTGGGCTTTGCTGCTTGCTTTACCGGTTTTATTGCCGGTGACAATCTGGCTAGGTTGGCATTATGGCGTACAGGCTTCTGGTCGTGCCTGGGCTGGTTTCGCCTATGTTTCATTATTCTCCATGTTCATAGGATTTTTCTTTTGGTACAAGGCCCTGGCGATCGGTGGTATTGCCCGCGTTGGTCAGGTGCAATTGCTGCAACCATTTTTGAGTTTGCTGGGTGCTGCCTTGATACTGGGTGAAGTCTTGACTGGTCGTGAAATCTTTTTTGCGCTGGCAGTCATCATTGTCGTTGCAATGGGGCGACGCATGAATATTCAACGGTGATTTTCTTGCAAAGCACATTCCGACCAAATTTAATCTGCCATTCGCCATGTACTAGGGGGTGTTAATCACAACGGTGCGGGCTTACAATAGAGGACTGGTATTTGCGCTCTAATTTGGATCTTATCTAGACAGCATGTACCGGAAGAAAGGTTTTGAATTCTGCAAACTCTTAAAGTTTGCAGAAAATAATAATAAAAATTTAATTATCTCTAGTGCATCAGTGAGGGCTGCTGCGCATTTTTCTGGAAAATAGACATGTCATTTTACGAAAAACTTCAAGCACTAAATATTGAGTTGCCTGCTGTTGCGACACCTGCTGCTGCCTACGTCATGTATGCACAAACTGGTAACACAGTATTCCTGTCCGGCCATATCGCCAAAAAAGATGGCGCGCCATGGGTGGGGCAACTCGGTAAAAATATCTCTACAGAAGAAGGCAAGCTGGCAGCACGCGCAGTCGCGATTGATCTGATCGCCACCTTGCAGGCAGCCTGTGGTGGTGATTTGAACCGCGTCAAGCGCATCGTCAAGCTCATGAGCCTGGTTAATTCCACACCTGATTTTACCGAGCAGCATCTGGTGACGAACGGCGCCTCTGAACTCATCGGCGAAATCTTTGGTGAGCAAGGCAAGCATGCACGTTCAGCCTTTGGCGTGGCTCAGATACCTCTGGGTGCTTGCGTAGAAATTGAAATGATCGTCGAGATCGCCTGAATTTTATAAAACAAAAAGCTTGCCCGAGATGGCAATCTTAACAGTGAGATAGTGAGACCAGCATGAAACTTGAGAATCCCAGCCCCATAGAGTGGAAATTTTCTGATCGCGCAGAGCAGTTGCAAAGCTCAGCCATCAGGGAAATTTTAAAAGTAACCATGCGTCCTGAAGTGATTTCTTTCGCTGGTGGATTGCCATCTCCAGAAACTTTCCCGGTAGAGCGCATGCGCGCTGCCTTTGACAAGGTGCTGACGCAACAAGGCAAGTCAGCATTGCAATACGGCCCTACCGATGGTTATGCCCCCTTGCGCGAATTTTTGGCTGACTCGTTGTCTACCAATGATTCAAAAATCCTGCCTGATCAAATCATGATGGTGTCTGGCTCGCAGCAAGGCCTGGATTTGCTCGGCAAAGTGCTGGTGGATGAAGGCAGCAAGGTATTGGTAGAAACACCGAGCTATCTGGGTGCCTTGCAGGCTTTTTCCCTGTATCGCCCTCAATTTGAATCGGTTGATACCGATGATCATGGTTTGATACCAGCCTCGGTCGCTGCCAAAGGTGCGGGTGCACGTCTGATGTATGCCTTGCCTAACTTCCAGAACCCAACCGGACGCACGCTGTCAGTTGAGCGCCGCTATGAATTGGTGGAAACCTGCGCCCGCATGGGTATCCCGCTGGTCGAAGATAACCCCTATGGTGATCTGTGCTATAGCGGAGAACCTTTGCCCAAGATGTTGAATATGAATCCAGGTGGCGTGATTTACATGGGTTCTTTCTCCAAGGTGCTGACACCTGGAATACGCCTGGGTTATGTGGTTGGCCCTACACCGCTGATACGCAAACTCGAACAAGCCAAGCAGGCAGCCGACTTGCACACTGCACAGTTGACACAAATGGTAGTGTATGAAGTTATCAAGGATGGTTTCCTGAGTGAGCATATCCCTACTATCCGTACCCTGTATGCCAAGCAATGCAATGCCATGCTAGAGGCCATGAGCAAGCATTTCCCTGAAAGCGTGCGCTGGACCAAGCCTGAAGGCGGTATGTTCATCTGGGTAACCCTGCCAGAACACATGGACAGCAAGCAATTGCTGGATGAAGCCATACAACAGAATGTTGCCTTTGTTCCTGGCGGCCCTTTCTATGCAAACAACCCTGAAAAAAATACCCTGCGCCTGTCCTTTGTGACGGTGTCGCCAGAGCGTATCAACGAAGGTATAGAAAAACTGGGCAAGCTCATCAAGGCAAAAATCTGATCAGCGCTTGAGCACTTACATGGAAAACCCGTCATATGACGGGTTTTTTTATGCTCTGCAGACATGTTATGCATCCCGGCCTAATGTGTAACTGTCAACCATTGTGATTTCAGTCATCATTTTTTGATCTCGACCGTTAATTGCTTTAAGTTTCGCATGGCGATACTATATTTTGATTAATTGAGGAGCTTTATATGAATAAGAAATTGCTGGTGGCCAGCTTGATGTTGACAGCGGTGACAGGTGCTTTTGCGCAAAATATGACTGCCAAACAGCAGTATGCAGCGGATACCAAACGCGCTACTCAACGCTACAATGACGATAAAAAGCTGTGTGCTGAAGCAGGTGGATCAGCGGCCAGAATGCAATGTCTGCGCGATGCCAAGGCAGACTACAATAATTCCCTGGCTGTGGCCAAGCAAAATATGAGCAGGCCAGTGGCAGCACCAGCACAAGCCAGAGGGGAGCCAGCTTGCCCTGACTGTGGCAAAGTCGTCGCAATTGAAGTCAAAGACAAAGAGGGTGAAGGTGGTGCCCTTGGGGTAATCGCTGGTGGCGTCGCTGGTGCTCTGCTAGGCAATCAGGTGGGTGGTGGCACAGGGCGTGATCTAGCTACTATCGCAGGGGCAGCAGGTGGTGCTCTGGCTGGACATAAGATAGAGCAAAAAGTCAAGACCACCAAGGTTTGGAATGTGACTGTGGCCTTTGAAAATGGTAACAGACAAACTTATGTCTTCGACCACGATCCAGGCTTGATGTCTGGAGACGCAGTGCGGGGCAATGGTAGTTCTATTGTTAGACGTTAATATAATTAGCATATGCTGAAAAAGGGTTGCAAGTGTAATTCTTTTGGGGCATGTGTCAACGTGGTAGAAATCTTGCATTTTTAGTCAAAATTTGGAGGAATTATTTTCTTTTTGGAAAGCGTTCCTCCTTCACAACTACTTCCTTGCCAAGCCTAATTCCAGCAGTTAGACTTAAGTGTCCATCCTCCCGTTTAATGCTGAGAAGGTCGTGCTATGAAGCTTGAATCTTGCAAAGCTATTCATTCAAACAAAACCTTGCTACAGTTGCTTTGCTGGGTAAGCTTGTTGCTTGCAATGGCATTTAGTTCAAACGTACATGCCAATGAAACTTGCAAGACATTGTTGGCGACGGGTAATCCTGAATATCCTCCTTATCTATGGCGTGATCCTGACGATGAAAATCGCTTGATCGGTGCGAATGCCGAGTGGATGCAATTATTGTCGAAAGAAATTGGTATCCCCATTGATATCAAATATATCGGCCCTTGGGGACGAGTGCAGGAAGAGGCAAAATTGGGGCGCGTGGATTTGTTGGCGGGTGCTTTTTTCACTCAGCCCAGACTGGAATACATGGATTATTTCTATCCGGCTTTTCGTGAAACAAGGACAGTGATCTGGACCCGCAGTAATTTCACTCTACCTTATAAAAAATGGTCAGACCTTGTTGGCAAGCAGGGGGTGACTGTCATCAATAACAGTTTTGGTGAAGAATTTGATCGTTATGCCAAGGAGTCATTGAAAATATCCATGGTTCCCAGCCTTGAGCAGGCTTTGAAGATGCTGAGTCTGTCGCGTGCAGATTATTTGATTTATGAAGAAGACCCCGGCTTGGCCTATGTCGCCAAGATGAATATTTCAGGCTTGAAAACCGTCGCGCCACCGATTACCAATGAAAATTTATATTTGACTTTATCTCATAAGTCTGCATGCAATACACCGGAAATGCGCGGGCGCATTGCCAAGGCTGTTTATAAATTGGATAAACAAAACGTGATGAGTAAATTGATCACAGCAAATATACAATTGTGGCGCAAGCAACAGTCGAAATAGTCGCCGCAAACAACAGGTAAACCATTGCGTACACTCTCTCTCCGACAGATTCTTATTTTCGGCGTTGTGGTTGGCATCGTATTGCCTGCGATAGTTCTGGGACGTTTCCTGGTACAGGACAGATACGAGCGTGAATTGCAATTGCGGGTACGCAATCCCATGTCGCAGTACGCTGATATGCTGGCGCGTGGCATGGCGGTGCCCGTCTGGACGCTGGACAAGGCTGTCGCCAATCAATTCATACAGGCCGTCATGCGCAATCCTGAAGTGGTTAGCGTTGAAGTGCTGGATGAATCCAAATCCATTTTTGCTCACAGCAGCAAGTTCAAAACAGCCGATGCCAAGGTCTTGCGCGAAGAGCGCCCGATTTTGCTGGAAACGAAGGTCATCGGCAGCGTCAAGTTGGAACTGACTACTGAGCATATAGAAAAAGAGCTATGGACTGATTTTCTCAAGTTGGGCATGGCTTTGCTGGTGCAGGTAGTGTTTTCATTTATTCTGATCTGGTTATTGTTCGAGCGCCGCATCGTCAGACCCATCATGGAATTGCAACTGGCAACGGGCCGACTTGCGCGCGGTAAGCTGGATCAGCCGCTGGAATGGGGGCGGCAAGATGAAATCGGCAATCTGGCGCAGGGACTGGACAAAATGCGCCTCAATCTCGGTAGGCTGATCACCGAGCGGGAAGCGCAAAACATCACCTTGCAGCAAGAACTCAATGAACGTCTTCGTGCAGAGCAAGCCTTGAAGGTGACAGAAGAAAAATTCATTGGCATCTTTCAGGCATCTCCTGTCGCCATGACGGTACTGCGTAAAGCCCAGCATTACAGCATGATCGACGTAAATGATGCCTGGGTCAGGCAATTCTATTGGTCACATGATGAAATTCTCGGTGATAGAGAAACCCAGAAGGCACTCTGGCGTAATGAAGACGATTTTCACGAAATCCTGCGTATCGTTGAACGCGATGGTGAAATTCATGACTATGAAGCCTGGTTGACTTGTGGTCAGCAAGAAAAAATCATTCTCTGCCAGGTGTCGGGACGTATGATACGTCTTGGCAACGAGCCTTTGATTATCCTTGTTCAGGAGGATATTACTGAAAAACGCCAGAACGAGCAGGAAATTCGCAATATGAATACCACGCTGGAGAGAAGGGTGTCCGAACGTACCCAGGCACTGGAAGCTGCCAATAGCGAATTGACCATTGTCCTGGAAAACCTCCAGCGCGCTCAGCGGGAATTGCTCAGGACAGAAAAAATGGCAGCGTTGGGCTCTCTGGTCGCCGGGGTTGCTCATGAGCTTAATACGCCTATCGGTACCAGCGTCACTGTTGCCAGCACCCTGGCCCAGCATACGAATGATGTGATGGTCGAGTTTGAAAAAGGCATGCGCCGTTCTGTACTCGAAGAATACCTGAGAAACGCCAAGACGGGAGCTGATTTGCTCTTACGTAACCTGAGCAAGGCGTCAGAGCTGGTGATCAGCTTCAAACAAGTTGCAGTGGACCGTACCAGTGCCAATCGCCGTGTCTTCGCACTTGATGAGATGTTGTCTGAGCTCATCGTCACGATGGGACCGACCATACGCAAAACACGTCATGACATTACCCATTACGTACCGCCCAAGCTGATGATGGACAGTTATCCCGGCCCACTCGGTCAGGTCATGACCAATTTGATCAATAATGCATTTATCCACGGTTTTGAAGGCGATTTTCGCGGCACAGTTACCATTTCTGCACGTGCTCTGGATGACGATTTTGTGGAAATCACCGTACGTGATAATGGTAGCGGCATACCAAACGTCAACCTGGGCCGCATTTTTGATCCTTTTTTTACGACCAGACTGGGGCAAGGCGGAAGTGGCCTGGGTTTGAATATTGTGTATAACCTGGTAACCGGTGTGCTGGGTGGCAATATTGTGGTCGAAAGTGAACTCGGCAAGGGGACTTGTTTCAAAATGAATTTGCCGCTGCAACCCAAAATGACGGACGATGAAACGGCTGTGCTTGAATGAAAGCAGGTGGTGTGACTAGTTGACTGTAGCAGTGAAAAGCGAATTGTCTGCCATGCGCGCGCCGACCATGACGGCGTTGCAAACGCTCGCAATAGTCCCGGTATCGCTGTGTATAGTTTGAAGTTCGGCCTTGCCCTGACTCGCCGGGCTCATGTCCTTCACGTCCACTTTCACTGTTACAGCCCACTAGCCGCAGCAGGCATACATCTGATAAAGTCGCGTCATGACAAAACTAAGCTTAGATAAGATCCTGCAGTCGCAAGGATTTGGAACCCGAAAATATTGCCGCGATCTGGTGGAAGATGGCGAAGTCTCCATCAATGGCGAAGTTATACGCAGCGTCAAGACCAGTTATGAGACCCAGGGTTTGCAGTTTCATATTTTTGAAGAAGACTGGGAATTTCGTGAACGTGTCTACATCGTCCTCAATAAACCTGCCAATTTTGAGTGCTCTCGCAAGCCTAGTCATCACCCTGGCGTACTGACACTGTTACCCGAGCAATTCAGCTGGCGCGATGTGCAACCGGTAGGGCGACTGGATCATGATACAACTGGTATGTTGCTGATGTCTGATGACGGCCCATTTATCCATGCGCAATCATCACCCAAGCGCCATGTCCCCAAGGTCTACCAGGCGACGACTGCTGAGCCAGTGACGGAAGAATTGGTGAATCTATTATTGCAAGGCGTCAAACTGCATGATGAGCCAGCAGCTTTGGCCGCAGTGCATTGCCAAAAGCTGGATGATAATCTGCTGGAAATCGTGCTGGAGCAGGGTAAGTATCACCAGGTCAAGCGCATGCTGGCGGCAGCGGGCAATCATTGTGCTGCCTTGCAGCGCACCGCCATCGGAAAATTGACCTTGGAGTCGCTGGGACTGGAAGAAGGAGAGTGGTGTTATCTGACACCTGAACAGTTGGCTTTATTGGTCCCTGCTTGAGCTTGCTTTGCTGTTTTTTCGTTTTTATAGATGAAATCTTGCTATCTTCTGCTTAGTATGGATAATCTGAGCAGTTGCTATGGTTCTTAAACTGTAAAAAGGAGTGGACATGCCTGTCATCGCAATCGTCAATCCCAAGGGTGGGGTAGGAAAAAGCACAGTGGCCACCAACCTGGCTGGGTATTTTGCCTCCAGCGGGCATAAGGTCATGCTGGGGGACACCGATGTACAGCAATCTTCACGCACCTGGTTGTCCTTGCGGCCCGAGAACCTGCCACAGATCCAGCCTTGGGATATTGCTGACCGCAATGTTTTGAAGCCCCCAAAAGGTACTACCCATGTGGTATTGGATACCCCGGCTGGCCTGACAGGCAGCAAGCTTGACGCTGTGCTCAAGTCAGCAGATAAGATCATCGTCCCTTTGCAAGCTTCTATTTTTGATATTTTGGCAACGGAAGAATTCCTCAAAAATCTGTCCCAGCACAAGAAGAATGGCTATCAGGTTGGGATATTGGGCATGCGTGTGAACACCCGCAGCAAGGCGGCCGAGCAGCTTGAGCATTATGTTGACCAGCTAGGTTTGCCAGTCCTCGGTTTCTTGCGGGATACCCAAAACTATATACAACTGGCTGCCCATGGGGCCACCTTATGGGATGTCGCTCCCTCCAGGGTGGAAAAAGATTTGCCACAATGGCAAGGCATACTGAGCTGGGTAAAGACTTGATCTCCCTTGCTTGGGTATTGTTTGATATTGCTTTTATATTGCTTTGATAAGTGCTTTCGTTAATTTATCTTAAAAAAGCTGATATCTAGTTCCCATAGTTGCTACTGCTCACTATAATGCCGCTTGCTTGAAGAGAAGGCAGAATTCTCTTTTCTTATCAAAGACTTACGGCATGCATCTTACCATTTTTGAAACTCCCATCATTAATACCATCATGCGCTGGCTATCTGTGTTGTGCCTGAAGCTGGCTGGCTGGAAGGTGGAGGGCATCGTTCCTGCCGAGCAAAAATATGTCTTGATTGCAGCGCCCCACACCAGTAACTGGGATTTTCCCATTACGCTGATGGTTTGTTTTGCCCTGCGCTTGCGGGTTTACTGGATGGGCAAATCCAGCCTGTTTCCGCCCGTTGTGGGCCACGTCATGCGCTGGCTCGGTGGTATTCCGGTAGACAGGGCCAAGTCCGGTAATCTGGTGCAAGGCACGGTCGATGCTTTTCATGCCAATCAAAGACTGACTGTTATCGTGCCGCCAGAGGGAACCCGCGGCAAAGTCACACACTGGAAGACAGGTTTTTATTATATTGCTCAGGGGGCAGGCGTACCAATTGCACTTGGCTATCTGGATTTCAAACGCAAGGCTGGCGGCATCGGCAAAATGTTTGCCTTAAGCGGTGACATTACTGCTGATATGGAAAAGATACGCGAGTTTTATTGTGGAATTTCAGGCAAGCACCCGCAGCAATTTGATGAAGGTAAAATACAAGCCAGAATTGATAAGTAGGACACCGATCAGGAAGTTTTTCTACAATATTTCTTAGAATCTGTTTAGGATCTGTAGCGATCGTCAGCGGGGTCAGGGCAACATTCAGGGCAACTTAAGCGCAGCGAAAAAAGCGGAAAGCACTCTAGTACATGAGCATTTTGAGCCGCACTGAACCCCGATCACGCACGCACAGTAAGATCGCAAACAGGGTTCTTAAGGTTCCTGATGCACAGTCTTGTCCTGTGCTTCTGGTGCCACGTCAGCAATGGTCGCAGGCTGAGGTATCAATAACCAGTTCAAGGGGTTCAGGATAAAGCGTTTGGTCAGCATTTCGGCTTTCTCATGGGCGCATACCCAGGTGATCAGCATCGAGAGCAAGACCGATATTGCCAGTGCAATCGTATTTTCATATTTGAAAATGGCACGCAATACACCCGTCTCTTGCAGAATAATCAACGCCATGCCATGCCACACCAGCACATAGATAGAGCGCTTGCCTATGTTCGCCAGTCCCAGTTCTTTTTGTGCCAGCAAATACAGGACAGATAATCCTATCACCGTGGACGTTGCATATTGCAATAACTGATACATGCTGCCAGTCAGATTCGCCATTTCCAGCCTGTGCAGGGAATAACTGCCATAGAACCAGCGATAGTCGAAATCGCTCTTCAGGAGGAATGCACCGACGAAGGCAGTGATCACAACGGCGGCACTGAGCCACAGTTTTTCATTATTCTTCGCATTGAACACGTCTTGTCCAAGTTTCCATCCCAGTAAGAAGTAAGGGAAGAAAATCAGGGTGCGTGATATGCCCAGGAAATAACCAGCATGCTCAGAGTAGCTGGCAGCCAGCGAGAGTGCCAATGCCAGCATGACGCCAAATTGCATACGCGAAAACAAGGGCAGCAACAGGCGCCAGCATAACAAGCTCAACAAATACCACAACATCCAGTAAGGCGCGACCAGGCCGGCATAGACGCTGGCATTGCCTCTCAATAGAAATTCGGTCGTTTCATAAATAATCTCAAAACCTATCAGGGGCACCAGGACGGTAGATATGAGTTGCGTGGTATTTTTATCATCCCACTGCGCCTTGGAAAACATGCCAGACATCAAGGCGAACATGGGCATGTGGAAGGAATACACAAAAATCCAGACGGAACGCAATATATGATCTTCACCCACGTAGATTTCTATCAGATGACCAAAGACAACCAGAAAAATCAAGACGGCCTTGATATTGTCTATGCTCAGGTTTCTGACTTTGGGGATGGCGGGTGTGGTCATGCGTGTAATGACTTGCGGGGAATGCCGACATGATAGCGAAATCAGCAGTTGTTTTACACCCCTAGTTTGTAACGAAGCGTTCAATAGATTTTAGGAAATGCATAAAAATAATGACAAAGTAGAAAACATTTCAGGGAATAGGTCTACATCAGCGGGAAATGAAGATGTATTCATTGACGCTTTATGAAATTGAGTAAAATAGCGTTATGCTAGGCCAGCTTTAAAAATTCCCCGTTAGCAATATAATCACTAGGTCGGCGCTGTGGCCTTTGGCCATATGCCAGCTCTATGAGGTAGTCATGTCTAAAGATAGGTCCAGGGCCAGTTTGCTCATTGAACAACTTGATTTTGAGGCTATAGATGGCAGCGAACCCAAGAAACCTGATCCTGCATTGGACTTTGATTTCGATGGAGATGCGGCTGAGGTAGTTGCTGCGCCGCTGGTTAAGCCCAATGCACCTGCAGGTCCCGCACGCAGTACTCCACCTGCTCCGAATCGAAAGACTGCAGCGCTGGAAAAAAAATCTGGAAAAAAAAGCGCCACATCGGATCGGTTTGGGGTTTATGCTGCATTGATTGTCATGCTTGGCTTTGCCATTTTGCTGGCGATATTCTTTTACATGCGCAGTGTGACTGCGAATGCTGCCGGGCTAAGTTATTTTGAATTGCCGCAGCAAGTGGCAAATCTGAATGGCCAGGTAGTACGCATGCAGGTAACCATACAAGTCCGCACTGAGGACAAGGAATGGTTGTTTGAAAACAGAAAAGTATTATCCAATGTATTTCAAATCGAATTCGCCAAAATTGACCCTGACGATTTACATAGCGAAGAAGGCTTCGATGCTGTCAGGGCACAGCTAAAATCAGGTCTCAATCAAGCCTTGAAATCTGACAAGATAGAATCGGTACTGATTAATGAGTTATTGATGCAAAACCGGGAATAACAAAGCGGCCGCATTGTAAATTCAAGACGTGCAATGGGCATACTGCATGTCTGCTTGTCTATCGGCGACTCAAAGTTCCCTGATGTATCTCAAAAGCTTGGTCAGAGCATGAGCAACGGTTTGCTCCCGCACAGCTTTTCTGTCTCCCGCAAATACCAGCCTTTCGGTATGTGTGACGCCACCAACGACCCAGCCAAAGCAAATTGTGCCTACGGGTTTGCCGGGCACTGCCCCAGTCGGACCAGCAATCCCAGTGGTTGATAGTGATAGATGGGCTTCTGAATTGGCCAGGGCCCCCTGTGCCATTGCTGCTGCTATTTCTTCGCTGACAGCACCATGCTGTGCGATCAATGCGGCTGGTATATCCAATAATTCAGTCTTGGAGGAGTTGGAATAGGTGACAAAGCCACAATCAAACCATTCTGAAGATCCGGCAATTTCTGTGATGGCGTGGGAAACACCACCGCCAGTGCATGATTCTGCGATGCTGAGAATAAGTTTCTTGGATTTGAGTTCTTCACCAACTTGTGTTGCGAGTTCTAAGGCATTTTGCATGATGTGTCTCCTGTCTGCTTGCACTGGCTTAAACTTATTCATGAGGCTAAAACTACTTTACCACCATGTCCACCAGAAAGTGAAGTAAAGAAATAAGACAAAAAGCCTGCTGACAGGAAACTAACAATTCCTGTTTGTTCCAGCAAAAGCAGCGCAGGTAAACGTAAGGGGAAACGCAATCGTGATATTGCCCACGACATGCAAAGCAACGCAAGCAGCAAAAAAGCATTTCTGAAAAACCAATATCAGAGTATGATTTTTGATAGCAATGTGCATTCTTCCCCACGCCAAGGGAAGTTTGTTGAAGGTGTATCAATTTCCGGAAATAATGAGAGGCTAAGACCTCTTGTATCTACATCCCCAAAGGAGATGCCCTATGAAAATCGAGACTCTGTTTCAGCAGCAAAATGCTTTGCCTTCGATCCCCAAAGTCGTCCAGGAAGTCATAGACAGTTTTAATAATGATGATGTCTCCATAGACGAAATTGCCCGCAAGCTGTCTGCAGATCAGGTCCTGAGTGCAAAATTGCTGCGGCTGGCAAACTCCTCTTATTATCATGCCTCCAGAACGGTAGGCTCGGTTGACGATGCAGTGTTGATGCTGGGCTTCATGACCGTGCGTACACTGGTGGTCAGTAGTGGCCTGACTAGCGGTTTCAAGTCCATGCCTGGGGTGGATCTGAAGCAATTCTGGCGCTATAGCTTGCATACTGCCGTCGTCTCAAAATGGCTGGCAAAAAAAGCCCATTGCAATTCAGATTTTGCTTTCACCGTAGGTTTAATGCATGCCATAGGCCAATTGGTCATGCATGCGGGCATGCCTGAGCAAATGCTGCAAGTCGATAAAACTGCCGGGCCGCTGGATGCACGCAGACCAGATGTAGAGCACACCTCTTTTGGCTTTAACTTTTTTGATGTCGGTGCTGAGTTGGCTAAACGCTGGCGCTTTCCTGACAGTTTTGCAACGGCCATCAAAGCCTGCGCAGAACCATTGCAACAATCAGAGTTTGATCAGATAGGCGCTGTCGTACATCTGGCTTCCTGGTGCGCACGTGGAGAAGAAAGTCATTACTCAAAAGAAGAGCGCGAAGCGACCTTTCCAACGGATGTGGCAAAAAAACTAGGAATAAAACCAGAACTCATACTGGAGGAAATGCCGCCGCTCAATGAGTTGGCTGCAGGGCTGGAAGATTTACTAGGGTAAGGCGCAGATGAAAAAATGGCAAAAACCTGACAGGTTTTTGCCATTTTCATTCTCTCTACCTGATATTGTCGTTTATGATTGCGCCTGTATATCCAGGGCAACCGCCTCGGCGACCCTGATACCATCGACTGCGGCAGACAAGATGCCGCCTGCATAGCCAGCACCTTCGCCTGCAGGAAACAGACCGCGGGTATTCAAACTTTGTAGATCATCGTCATTGCGCTTAATACGTATGGGCGAAGATGTGCGTGTTTCCACGCCAGTCAGAATCGCATCCTTCATGGCAAATCCTTTGATTTTTTTGTCAAACTCAGGCAGGGCTTCGCGTATTGCCGTAATGGCAAATTCAGGCAAAATTGTGGCAAGATCGCACAAGGTAATGCCGGGCTTGTAAGATGGCTCCACTGTCCCTAGTACTGTAGACGGGCGGGCAGCCAAAAAGTCACCCACCAGTTGGCCGGGGGCATTGTAATTTTGTCCGCCTGCTTCATACGCCTTCTCTTCTAGCGCCCTCTGCAAATCTATACCCGCCAACGGGTCTCCAGGATAATCAGCCGGGGTAATGCCCACCACGATGGCCGAGTTTGCATTGCGTTCATTGCGCGAATACTGACTCATGCCATTTGTCACAACACGGCCAGGTTCAGACGTTGCTGCCACCACCGTACCACCAGGACACATGCAAAAGCTATATACCGAACGACCATTTTTGGCATGGTGCACCAACTTATAATCTGCCGCACCCAGTATCTTGTTGCCTGCATTGGGACCAAAGCGCGCCTTGTCGATAACAGACTGCGGGTGTTCTACCCTGAAGCCTATCGAAAATGGTTTGGCTTCCACATATATGCCACGATCAGCGATCATCTTGAATGTGTCGCGAGCACTATGGCCGATCGCCAGCACCACATGTGCCGTTTCTATGTATTCATCGTCATTTAACTGCACCCCCTGAACCCGGCCATCGACGATATCAATATCCGTCACTCTTTGCTCAAACCGGATTTCACCACCCAGAGCTTCTATATTATGGCGCATCTCTTCTATCATCTTCACCAGACGAAAGGTGCCTATATGCGGCTTACTGACATACATGATTTCTTCAGGCGCACCAGCCTTGACGAACTCCGTCAGTACCTTGCGGCCATAATGCTTGGGGTCTTTGATCTGGCTATATAATTTACCGTCAGAAAAAGTACCTGCTCCACCTTCGCCAAACTGCACATTCGATTCTGGCTTCAACTCACGTTTGCGCCACAGGCCCCAGGTATCCTTGGTGCGTTCGCGTACAGTCTTGCCGCGCTCAAGCACGATAGGGCGAAATCCCATTTCAGCCAGCAGCAGTGCTACAAACAGGCCACAAGGCCCAAAGCCTATGACAACAGGGCGCTTAAAAGGCTTATTGTTTGCGCGAGTCACAAATTTATAAGTGGTATCCGGCGTCGCCGACAATTTTGTGCGGTTCCTGTGGCTTGCTAGCAGAGCATCTTCATTTGTTGTTTCCACATCTATCGTGTAGATCAGTATGATCGCCGTCTTCTTGCGTGCATCGTAGCTGCGACGAAATACAGTAAAGTTAATCAGCTCGTTTTCAGTAATACCCAATTCCCGCAGCACGGCTGCTTTCAGCTCGTCCTCGGCATGGTCTAGTGGAAGTTGTAAATCGGTAATGCGCAACATAAATTCGGTCCAGATAGCACTAATGATAAAAATGACTCTCTTATATCTATATATATAAGAGAGCCCTTGCTTAGTGGTTTGATGAATCCGGTATTTTAACCGCATGTGCTTTCATATAAAGATTTCCTTGCATGGAAATTGATGCCGACTTAGCCGGTAGCGCTGTGCGTACCATCACTACAGAGAGTCGGGAGAAGCAAGTAAATAATTACCGCAAAGTGCTTGCACTGCAATCAGTAAGTTTGCTATAGTTCGCCTCCCGCTGAAGAGCGGGGATGAAGAGAGTGAAGTAATTCTTGGTTTGAGCGAAAGAAATGACGCGGAAAGCCTGGTCTGTAAATAGCCTGAAGTAGTTGGGATTAAATCTAAAAGATTTAAACTGAACGAAATAAAAACAGGGTGTTGACAGCGACAAAGAAGTGCTTCATAATCTCGTTTCTCTGCTGCTAACGCACACAACGCTGCGCCGCAAAACTGGATGAATAAGTAGTCCGGTGAGGTAGAAAAGAATACGGTTCTTTAACAATTAACAGTCAATAAATGTGGGCACTTGGTGAAGCGCACCAAGCAACTTAGGTTGCTTGGAAATGCTTAAATAATATAGCAAGTGTTCACAAGAAGTATAAAGCAAGACGGTGATTTAGAAATAAGTCACTGAACTGTCAGTATTTTGAGTGAGCGATGTGTCATGCGAATGACACAGACAGAAATGTCACAAAACAGAGATTAAACTGAAGAGTTTGATCCTGGCTCAGATTGAACGCTGGCGGCATGCCTTACACATGCAAGTCGAACGGCAGCGCGGGGCAACCTGGCGGCGA
>NZ_JACOFX010000030.1 GCF_014284125.1 Undibacterium umbellatum
CTTGTGCCAACACAAGTTTCACTGCTTCTTCCCGCAATTCCGGTGTATATCTCTTTTTCTGTTTCATTATTTCTCCTGATCGTTTATTTTAACAAACAGGAATGTCCTAAAAAATCAGGATACCTCACTTCATCGCATTTTTTGCGATACCCCTGGCCTAATCTCATAGGCAGCCAATTGCCATTCAGGTAATATACAAATCAAACAAATGCAAGCATACGAAAACATCTCGTTTGTCTGCAATGCACATTTGCAAGCAGCGATGTAACTGCTTCAGCTCAACGATTTTGAAGAACAAAGAATCATCCATGACACAAACATCCAATAACCTTGCCACCGAATCCTGGGCAATTGCCGACCTGCTCCGTGGTGATTTTAGACAAAGCCAGTATGGTCGCATCATCTTGCCGTTTTGCTTGTTGCGTCGCCTGGAATGTGTGCTGGAAGCCAGCAAAGAAGCCGTACTGGCGGAACAGCAGAAAATAGCAAGCATGAATTTGCCCGAAGAGGCGCAGGAAAAATTGCTCTTGCGTGCGACTGGTGGCCTGAGTTTCTTCAACACATCCAAAATGGATTTGTCCAAATTGGGTGAAAGCGGTATCAAAGCCAACCTCGAAAGCTATATCCAAAGCTTTTCTAAAGATGCGCGTGAGATTTTTGAATACTTCAATTTTGCTGAATTCATAGGTCAGCTCAACGACGCCAATTTGCTTTACAAGGTCGTGCAAAAAGTACGCACCATTGATCTGAGCACCAGCGCCGTGTCCAACCATGATATGGGCCTGGTATTTGAAGAACTGATACGCCGCTTTGCTGAGAGTTCAAACGATACTGCAGGTGAACACTTCACCCCACGTGATATCGTGCGCCTGACTACCTCACTCGTGTTTATAGAAGACAATGAAGCACTGACCACCCCAGGCATCATCCGCACCATCTATGACCCTACAGCAGGAACTGGCGGCTTCTTGTCGGCAGGGATGGAATATGTACATGAATTAAATCCCAACGCCGTCATACGCGCGTATGGCCAGGAGTTGAATCCTGAAAGCTATGCCATCTGCAAAGCAGATATGCTGATCAAGGGGCAAGAGGTCAAAAACATCAAGCTTGGCAATACCCTCTCCAACGATCAACTGTATGGCGAACGCTTTAACTACATGCTATCCAATCCCCCCTTTGGTGTTGATTGGAAAAAGATAGAAGAAGACATCATCAAAGAACACAATGAAAAAGGCTTTGATGGTCGCTTTGGCGCGGGCCTGCCCCGTGTATCAGATGGTTCTTTGCTGTTTCTGTTGCACCTCATCAGCAAGTTACGCGATGCCAAGGATGGCGGTGGGCGCATAGGCATTATCCTCAATGGCTCCCCGCTTTTTACTGGCGGCGCAGGTTCTGGCGAGTCTGAAATCCGCCGCTATATTCTCGAAGCAGATTTACTGGAAGCCATCGTCGCCCTGCCGACTGATATGTTCTATAACACCGGCATCGCCACCTATGTATGGATACTGTCCAACAAAAAGCCTGACGAGAAAAAAGGCCTGGTGCAACTGATCAACGGCAGCAATCTTTACAGCAAAATGCGCAAGTCATTGGGCAGCAAGCGCAATGAAATGAGCGCCGACGACATCGCCACCATCATCCGCTGCTTTGGTGATTTTGAAGCCGTTGATGCGCGTGAACTGGATAAACCTACCGAACAAAAAAGTAATCGCGGCAGACAATCGGCAAACCCAAAGACGGAGGCAGCAAAAACCTTTGCCGCCAAGATTTTCAAGACCCATGAATTTGGCTACCGCCGCATTACCATCGAGCGCCCGCTACGACAGTCTTACCAGTTCTCTGATGAACGCATCGCTACACTGCGCTTTGAATCCGGCGCATTGAACAGCATCATGCAATGGGCATACGCAGAGTTCGCCAATCTGCCAGGCGCTATCTGGAGCGATGCAACGGATTGCATGAACTATGGCGAACTTGGTCAGCATGAAGACACCATACGCCGCTACATCAAAATCCATTTTGCTGATCTCAAAGAAAAGCAAATCAAAGACCTGCTCAACCGCGATACCTGGTTAAGTGCCAAAGCCAGCATGCTCAAAGCCCAGGCCCTGCAAGCGCAGATAGGCAAGTCACAGTTTGACGACATGAACGACTACGATGACGCCATTGTCAAGGCAGCCAAGCTGGCCAACATCAGCCTGGACGCCAAAGACAAAAAAGTCATCGAAGCCGCAGTGAGCTGGAAAAACCCAGCCGCCCTGCCCGTCATCAAAAAAATCCACAAAACCAAGGCTGATCCTATCTATGGCCTGTTTAACGTGGATGGCAAAACCATAGAATACAAAGCCGATGGCGACCTGCGTGATTTTGAAAACGTCGCCCTTGATCCATCCAAAACAGTCAACGAAATCAACGAAGCCTACTTCAAAAAAGAAGTACAACCGCACGTGCCAGACGCCTGGATCGATGCCAGCAAAAAAGACGATAAAGACCAGCAAATCGGTGTCGTCGGCTATGAAATCCCATTCAACCGCCATTTCTACCAATACCAGCCACCGCGTGACCTGGCAGAGATTGATGCGGATCTGGATGCAGTCAGTGCAGAAATCATGAAGCTGCTGCAAGAGGTGCATTCATGAGCAAATCAAACCTGAGCAATGGCGCGCAGCCCGATTTTGCTGAAGTCGTACACCTGATCACCGCCGCACGCCAGCACGCTTATCAAGCCGTGAACACCACCTTGATAGAACTGTATTGGCAAGTTGGTGCCTACATCAGCAATAAAATCAAGGCCGCAGAATGGGGCGATGGTGTTGTCGATGCGCTGGCAAAACATTTAGCGATTACTCAGCCTAATTTAAAGGGCTTTACACGTCGCAATCTGTTCCGTATGCGCCAGTTTTTTGATGCTTATCAAGATGACAAAATTGTCGCACCACTGGTGAGACAATTGCCGTGGACACATAACCTGACGATTCTCAGTCGCAGCAAAGTGAGCGAAGAGCGTGAATTTTATTTAAGGATGTCTGTACAAGAGGGATGGTCTAGTCGTGATCTTGAACGACAGTACAATACCGCGCTTTTTGAGCGTACGGTATTGCAACCGCCAAAAGTGTCAGCGGTGCTGACACAATTACACCCCGAAGCCTTAAACGTCTTCAAAGACAGTTACATCGTTGATTTCTTAAGTCTGCCAGAGCAACACAGCGAGGCTGATTTGCATCAGGGCCTGCTCGCCAAATTAAAGCATTTCTTGCTCGAATTAGGGCGCGACTTTTGTTTTGTCGGCAGTGAATATCCTGTGCAAGTCGGCAAACAAGACTTTGCACTCGATCTCTTATTCTTCCATCGCGGTTTAAACGCACTGGTGGCGATAGAACTCAAAGTGGACAAATTCCAGCCAGAACACTTGGGCAAACTCAATTTCTACCTGGAAGCCCTAGACCGCGACCACAAAAAGCCACATGAAAACCCCGCCATCGGCGTACTGCTATGCGCCAGCAAAGATGATGAAGTCGTCGAATACGCACTGAGCCGTAGCCTTTCCCCCGCCATGATAGCCGAATACCAAACCCAACTGCCCGACAAAAAGCTACTGCAAGCGAAGCTGCATGAGTTTTATCTGTTGAATCTGGCGCAGGAGGAAGGGGTATGAGTAGGTATAAGGTTTATCCTGAGTATAAGGATGCTGGTGTTGAGTGGTTGGATAAAGTCCCAATGCATTGGCATGTTATGCAACTTAAACGCACAGTTGATGGTTGTGTCAACGGTATTTGGGGCGAAGAGCCGCAACAAGATGGTAACGACACTATCGTTATCCGTGTTGCTGATTTTGATCGGCAACGTTTAACTATAAACGAAGATGGCTACACGTTTCGAAGGATTGAAGCTAAAGAAAAACAAAACCGAAGACTGAAGCGTGGTGATTTACTGCTAGAAAAGTCCGGTGGGGGTGAAAAAACGCTCGTAGGGCAAGTTGTACTGTTTGACAAAACTTTTGAAGCTGTGACATCAAATTTTGTCGCAAAGATGACTCCGCTTCGAGATTTTGACAGTAGCTATATGAACTATGTTTTTAGTCGTTTCTATTTTGAGAATTTGAATTTTTGTTCAATAAAACAAAATACAGGAATTCAGAACTTGGATTCAGCGGCTTATTTATCAGAAAAAATCGGTATTCCGAAGAAAGACGAACAACAAAAAATCGCCAACTTCCTCGACCACGAAACCGCCAAGATCGATACCCTGATCGCGAAGCAGCAAGAGTTGATCAAGCTGCTGAAAGAAAAACGGCAGGCGGTGATTAGTCATGCCGTCACCAAAGGCCTCAACCCCAACGCCCCCATGCGGGACTCTGGTGTGGAGTGGCTAGGCGAAGTGCCGGAACATTGGGGCGTAAAGAAATTCAGATTCCTATGTGATCGAATCATAGCTGGTCCCTTTGGATCAAGTATCACAAAAGACATGTATGTAAAAGAAGGCTATAAAGTTTACGGTCAAGAACAAGTTATTCCGAATGACTTTACTATCGGCGACTACTACGTTTCAAAGCGCGATTTCTTAGAACTCTTTCGTTACAGCACAAATCCGGGGGATATCCTTATTAGTTGTGTTGGTACATTTGGGAAAGTAGCGGTTTTTCCAAATAGCGCTGAGCCGGGGATTATTAATCCCCGTTTGATCAAGGCCGAAGTTAAAACGATTTGCAATCCACTTTATTTATGTGAATTTCTCAAAAGTGAAATGGTTTTCAAACAATTTGAGTTACTAAGTCGAGGTGGAACAATGGGAGTTATTAATATTGGAGTCCTAAATGAGATATTGGTTGCATGTCCCCCTTTGGAAGAACAAGATGAAGTTTTTTTATTCATAAAGAGACAAAAAGAAAAATTTAACTTTTTGATTGAAAGAGCAAATAAACAAATTGAATTGGCTCAAGAACGCCGCACAGCTCTAATCTCCGCAGCCGTCACCGGAAAAATCGACGTACGCGACTGGCAAGCCCTCAGCGACACAGCCTTAGCCGCCTGATAGCCTTTGATTAAACCAAGCCTACACCAGAGAACCTCTTTATGAGCAAAGCCAACGAACTGACCTTCCAAAACGACATGATACGCCAGCTTGTGGCCAATGGCTGGCTGCTCGGCAAGGCGGAACATTACAACCGTGAGCTGGCTTTGTATCCTGAAGATGTGCTGGGCTTTGTCAAAGATACGCAAGACGAGCAATGGCAAAAGTTTTGTGGCTTGTATCCAGTGCAGTCTGAACAAAAATTCCTGGAGCGGCTGGCACAGCAGCTCAACAAGGCTGACCCGAATGCGGCGAATAAAGAGATGCGTACCTTTGGCACCCTGGGTGTCTTGCGGCATGAACTGAAAGACCGTGGTACGCGCTTTTCGCTTTGCCAGTTTGCGCCTGAACATGATTTGAACCCCGATACTTTGGCGCGTTATAAGCAGAATCGTTTGCGTGTGGTGCCTGAGTTGGTTTACAGCCCCTGGGTGAAGGAGGCGGATGCTGCGCCACTGGATTCCCGCCTGCGCGGGAATGACGACGCTACGGGTACGGATGAGGCAAACAGTGTAAAAGCAAAGGCCTGGCGCATTGATCTGGTCTTGTTCGTCAATGGCATCCCAGTTGCGACTCTGGAATTGAAGTCTGAATTTAAACAGGCGGTGCACAATGCCATGCGTCAGTACCGCGCTACTCGCCTGCCTATTGACCCTGTCGCCAAAAAGCCTGAACCTCTGCTGACTTTCAAGCGCGGTGCACTGGTGCATTTTGCGGTGAGCCAGTATGAAGTCTATATGACGACCCGGCTGGAGGGTGAAGATACTTTCTTCTTGCCCTTTAACAAGGGTACGCATGATGGTGGCGCTGGTAATGAAGTGCCTGAAGATGTCACGCAATACGCCACTGATTATTTGTGGAATGAAGTCTTATTGCCCGACAATCTGCTGAATATTTTGGGCCGCTATGTGCATTTGCAGATAGAAGAAAGAGAAGACTGGGAAGGCCGCAAGTATAAAAAAGAAAGCCTGATCTTCCCGCGTTATCACCAGTGGGACGTGGTGAATAAATTACTGACAGCTGCACGTACTGAGGGGCCGGGGCATAAATATCTGATACAGCATAGCGCGGGGTCAGGCAAATCAAATTCGATTGCCTGGGTGGCGCACCAGTTATCGTCTTTGTATGATGAACGGGGAAATAAGCAATTTCATTCTGTGATTGTAGTGACAGACCGTACTGTTCTGGATGCGCAATTGCAAGACACCATTGCCCAGTTTGAACATACCGACGGCGTGGTTGGGCGTATCAATAATCAGGAAGGTGATGGTTCCAAATCAGAAAAATTGGCCAAGGCCTTGGAAAGCTCACAGCCAATTATTATCGTGACGATACAGACCTTCCCTTTCGTATTGCAGGCGATAGAAAACAGTGTGAGCCTGAAAGAACGTAATTATGTGGTCATTGCTGACGAGGCGCATTCTTCACAAACTGGCTCGACAGCGCGCAAGTTGAAAGAAGTCTTGATGGTGGATGGCAGCGCCAATGATGAAGATGAAATCACCTCTGACGATATCATCGACGCTGCGGTTGCCTCGCGCCGTGCTTCCAAGAACCTGAGCTATCTGGCATTTACCGCAACACCCAAAACCAAGACGCTGGAATTATTTGGCCGCCGCCCTCGCCCTGAAGAACAGGCATCAAAAACCAATAAGCCTGCTGCCTTCCATGTGTACAGCATGCGCCAGGCGATAGAAGAAGGCTTCATTCTGGATGTATTGCAAAACTACACCAATTACAAGGTGGCATACAACCTGGCAATGTGTATCAACGATGCTGATCAACAGGTAGAAAGCAAGAAAGCCACAGTCAGGCTCAACCAGTGGGTGCGCCTGCATGATCACAATATTAGCCAAAAGGTCATGATCATTGTTGAGCATTTTAAAATGCATATCATGGGTTTATTGGGTGGGCAAGCCAAGGCCATGGTGGTGACCAGCTCACGCAAAGAGGCCGTGCGCTATAAAAAATCTTTAGACGCTTATATTGCCAAGAAAAGTGAAAGCGAACCTGCCTATCAAAAGATACGGGCCATGGTGGCGTTCTCAGGCGAAGTAGAATTTAACGACAAAGACCCGAACATCGAAGCGCTGCTGGATCAAAAATTCACAGAGTCGAATATGAACCCGGCCTTAAAAGGCCGCGATATGCGCAAGGCTTTTGATACCGATGATTATCAACTCATGATCGTTGCCAACAAGTTTCAAACAGGTTTTGACCAGCCCAAGCTGTGCGCCATGTATGTTGACAAGAAGCTGGGTGGAGTGGAATGTGTGCAAACCCTGTCGCGCCTGAACCGTACTTACCCTGGCAAAAAAGAGACTGGTACTTTTGTGCTGGATTTTTTTAATGAGCCTGAAGATATCCTTTCCTCCTTCCAGCCTTATTTTCAAACAGCAGAACTGGCAGACGTATCCAACCCCAACCTGATTTTTGACCTGTTTGATAAATTGCGTACCGCGGATATTTTTACCTGGACAGAGGTTGAACAATTCTGCAAAGCCTTCTTTGTACAAAGCAAGAGCAACGCCGCCATTGCCAACATCTGCAAACCCGCTGTAGAGCGCTGGCAAAAACGCTATAAGCATGCGGTAGAGGCTTACAAGCAAGCCAAGGAAATGTTTGAACGCACAAAGAAGTTCAATGATGCGGTATTGATTGCCAATGCAGAAAACAGTCTTAAAGACTGCAAGAAAGCCAGGGATGCGCTGGAGATTTTCAAAAAAGACCTGGGCACTTTTGTGCGCTTTTATGAATTCATGTCGCAAATCGTCGATTACGACGACAAGGATTTGGAAAAACTCAGCCTGTACGCCCGCAACCTGCGCCCCATGCTGCGAGAAACCATCGTTGATGAAGACGATATCGATTTATCGACTATCTCTTTGAGCCACTACCGCGTATCCAAAATCCGCCAGCAGCATTTGATGCTGAAAGAAGATCAGGAAGAATACCAGCTAGTGCCAGGTGAAGGCGCAGGCACAGCCAAGGCCAAAGACAAGAAAACCGAATTCTTGTCGCAGATTGTCCATAGACTCAACGAACTGTTCATCACTGACCAGTTAAGTGACCAGGACATGGTCAATTACGCCTATACCATCAGCGACAAGGTCAGGGAAAACACTATCGTCATGCAGCAGATCGCCAACAACAGCGCAGAACAAGCCATGCTGGGAGATTTTTCCAAGGCAGTAGACGACGCAATTTTGGATAGTAGTGAAGTGCATCAAATCCAGATGATGCAGTTATTGTCTGACCCTAAACGCAATGCCGGTTTTGCGAAGGTGATTTTTGATTTATTGACGCGACCAGCGCCGTGAGTTTCCAATTCTCTCCACATCGCGGAGAGAATTGCGCTGATGAATTGAATCAAAAAGGCGTAGTCACCCTACCCTCATACGCTTGTAATATGAGCGACTTGGCATTTTCAAAATCATCACCGTTTGAAACCGACACTTCCAAATCACCAGTTCCCCAGTGGCCGCTATTGCTCACATTCCTGCAATTGGCAGGCATGACAGCAAATTGCTCTGGATCGAGATGCAAATACAACACGATACGATTCTTTTGTAGAACAACAGTGGCAAAATTTTTCAGGCGCTTGAATGCAGCATAGAGCTTTAGTTCTTTTCGCTCTACGTCATCACCAAGTGAGGCAATGAAGTCCTCAACGGTCGTCAATAATTCGCGTAGATGTGGAGACAATTCATGCAACCATTCTGCGTATGACTTGTCGCCACTCCTGGGTCGATTAGCAGGAGTGACCTCGCTGACAGACTTGCTGATCGTTTTAGGTGTGGGATTGCTGCCACCGTTGGCTTGTTCCAATAGCAGTAAATCCTCACCAAATAAGCGATAGCGTATTAACTCAATATTGCGATCTATCTGTTGTACTGCATGTGCATCAAACTTGGTGAAATCAGCGGCTATGCACACCAGGCGTGGGGCACTCCAGTCTATGCTGGCTGCGGCAGTCTCACCCAATTTTTTTGCTACCAATAGCTGGAACTCTGCCTGATGATCCATCAACCAATCAAGATAATACAAGCCTTGATTGATGACATTTTCAGACACAGAGCGCTTGTATTCCAAAATCACTGGACAGGCGTTTTCATCCAGGCCTAGCGTATCAATGCGCCCTCCGTGAGTTTTACCTGTACTGTATTCAGATGCCAGAAAACGTATGCGCAGCAGGTTTGTCAGGTTATTTTCTATCAGTGTCTGTAAAGGTCGCTCAAGGCCGGATGTATCGCCTTGCAGCATGGTGGCTTTGCCATCGCTCAGGCGGAATAAGCTGATTTCACTCATATTATTTTGTTGTCTTTTAAAGTAGCAATTGACGCATTATCAGAGCGAAGCGCCAATAACTCAATACCTATGCTCATCCACCAAATGCTTGTTAAAACTGTACTTGCTGCCGCCTTGCAGCACATCGGTCAGGCGCTTGGGGTTGGCGGAGGAGATGAAGATGTCGGCGATGCCGTCCTTGACGCGGAACTTGGTGGCGGGGCTTAGGATGTTGTTGGCTTTGATCATCAGGTGACGGATGATTTTGGCTTTTTCGCTGCAGATGAGGAAGTGGTTTTCTTTTCTGAAGTTGGTCAGGGGGATGTTGAGCCACCAGCCTTCGTCGTTGCCGTAGCGAACGACTTGGGAGAATTGGGTGTTGCCTTCGTTGAGGACGTTGGCTTGCAGGGAATCGTTGGCGATTTGGATGGCTTCGGCTTTGTTCATTTTTTGATCTTTTGAAAATTGTGAGCAGATGGGAGGGCAAATCGCACCTGGGGTTTTCGACTGAAACCCATCCCCATCCCGACCTTCCCCTTGAAGGGGAAGGAGCTGCAAGCCTACATTGTAATCCCTGGCGTTTGCCCAGTGTCTAACATTGAGCTAAACTGTATGCATATACAGTTATTTAAACGCTACTCCCTCCCCCATGCTTGCCAATCTGGATAATCCTTTTTACTACCTTGAAAACTTCCAGGCCGTGCTGGACTGGGTGGGTGGGCGCTATGCGGATTTATTGGCTGATGATGAAGAGGCGTTTATTGCGCAGTTTGGCAGCCTGCCGCAGGCATCGCGGGCTTTGTTTGTGCGTATGGTGATGCGCAAGGGTTGCGTGTTCAGGGCCAGCAAGCTGGTGTATGGCGAAATTGGTGATACTTGGGCAGCCATGAAGGCGCTGGTGGATGTGGGCTGGGTGCAGGCTGATCCAGTGGTCGATATTGCTGGCTTGTTTGATTTGCTGCAAAAGCCTGAACTGGCGCTGGTGTTGGCGATGACGCCTGCGGAAAAGAAATTGCCCAAGGCTGAGCAACTGGGTTTGTTTGGCTTGCGGAATACGGGCAGCCGGGCTTTTTCTGCCTGGTGCTCAGGTGCGGTCAGTGCTGTGGATGATGTGGCTTACCAGGTGCTGAACAAGGATTTGTGTGACCGTTTGCGGTTGCTGTTTTTTGGCAATCTGTATCAGGACTGGTCTGAGTTTGTGTTGTCTGACCTGGGTATTTTCCAGTATGAGAAGGTGGAGTTTTCTGCGGCTTCGCGTGGCTTTGGCAAGCGGGCGGATATCGATGCTTATCTGGCTTTGCATGCCTGTCGTGAGGCTTTTCATGGGGAGCAGCCTGTGCCTGAGGTGCTGGCGCAACTGGCTGCGACTGGTTTGCATGCATTGGACAATGCCTGGCTGGCCAGCCGCCGTAACCGCTTGTTGTATCAGATTGGCGAGCACCTGGAAAAGCAAAAGGACTGGGCGCTGGCGCAGCAGGTGTATGCGGGCTGCACTTATCCTGGTGCGCGCTTGCGTGCCATACGTGTGCTGGAGAAAAGCGAACAGACGCAGGCTGCCTATGATTTGCTGACGCTGGCACAGCAAGCGCCAGAGAGTGAGGCAGAGCATCAGCAGATGTTGCGTATTGCGCCGCGCCTTAGTCGCAAGCTGGGGCTGGCTAAAGCCGCCAAGGCGACCAGCAAGCCACCGACAGAGCTGGCCTTGCGCCTGCCCTTGCCGCAAGAGGATTATGTGGTCGAGTATGTGGTGCGTGATCATTTGCATAGTGATGATGCGCCGGTGTTTTATGTGGAGAATGCGCTTATCAATTCTCTGTTTGGTTTGTTGTGCTGGCCTGTGATTTTCAAGGCGATACCGGGGGCGTTTTTTCATCCTTTCCAGCGTGGGCCTGCGGATTTATTGAGTGTTGATTTCCAGGCGCGGCGAGCGGATGATTTTGCTGCCTGTTTTGCGCAGCTTGATACGGGGGCTTATCGCCAGACCATACGGCAAACTTATGCAGCCAAGTCTAGTTTGCAATCACCCTTTGTGTTCTGGAGTGCGCTGTCTGAAGACTTGCTGGAGATGGCGCTGGCTTGCATACCTGCTCAACATTTGAAGCATAGTTTTGAGCGCATCTTGCTCGACATACGTGCCAACCGTAATGGCTTCCCAGACTTGATACAGTTTTGGCCGCAAGAGCGGCGTTACCAGATGATAGAAGTCAAAGGGCCAGGCGACAAGTTGCAGGACAACCAGAAACGCTGGCTGGACTTTTGCGCGACACATGATATGCCTGTGACAGTGTGCTACCTGGAATGGCAAGAGGCTGAACAGTGAGCAGTAATAGCACCGCCAGTTATACCGTGGCCGTGCGTGCCTTGTGCGAGTTCACGGCCAAGCAAGGTGACCTCGATTTGCGCTTTACGCCCTCGCCCACTGCCGAGCAAGGCATGGCCGGGCATGCAACTGTGGCCTTGCGCAGAAGCGGCAACTACCAGCGCGAAGTGAAGCTGGAAGGCCAGCATGGCAGCTTGCAAGTGCGTGGCCGCGCTGATGGTTATGATCCCGACTTGCAGCAGGTAGAAGAAATCAAGACCTTTCTGGGTGACTTGCATGCCATGCCAGATAATCACCGGCATTTGCATTGGGCGCAGGCCAAGGTGTATGGGCATTTGTTATGCCAGAAACTGGGCTTGCAAAAGATCAGTGTGGCGCTGGTGTATTTCAATATACAAAGTCAAAAAGAAACGGTATTGCAGCAGGAATTGCTTGCTGCTGAATTGGCAGATTTTTTTGTGCTGCTGTGTAGCCGCTTTATTGCCTGGGCTGAGCAGGAAGTGGCGCATCGTGCTGCGCGTGATCTGGCTTTGGGTGATATGGTCTTTCCACATGCGGCATTCAGACCGGGGCAAAGGCAACTGGCAGAAGCGATGTACAAGGCCAGCAAGCGCGGCTGTTGCCTGCTGGCGCAAGCGCCTACGGGTATAGGCAAGACCATAGGCAGTTTGTTCCCGCTGTTGAAGGCGACAGCGGAGCATAAGCTGGACAAGGTTTTTTATCTGGCCGCAAAAACATCAGGACGGCAACTGGCTTTGCATGCGCTGGGCAATATCCAAAACAGCACGCCTAACCTGGGCTTGCGCACGCTGGAGTTGGTAGCCAAAACCAAGGCATGTGAATACCCTGAAGCAGCCTGTCATGGTGATGCCTGCCCGCTGGCCAAAGGTTTCTATGATCGCTTGCCTGCTGCGCGTGCCGCCGCTGTTGAACAGCAATTGCTGGACAAGGAAGGCTTGCGCAGTGTCGCCCTGGCACACCAGGTTTGCCCTTATTATCTGGGCATAGAAATGGCGCGCTGGGCCGATGTCATCATAGGCGACTATAACTATTATTTTGATCTCTATGCTTTGCTGCATGGCTTAACGATAGTCAACAACTGGCGTGTCGCCGTGCTGGTAGATGAGGCGCACAATATGGTGACGCGGGCGCGGCAGATGTATAGTGCAGAGCTGCAACGCGACAGCCTGAAACGCTTGCGCAAAACTCCTCCGCCAGCACTCAAAAAACCTCTGAACAACTTGTATCGCGCCTGGCTGCAATTGGAAAAAGAACAGGAAGCTGATTATCAGGCCCATGCAGAGACACCTGAGAAATTGCTGACGGCACTGACGCGGCTATGTACAGAAATCGGTCTTTATTTTGCGGATAACCCCAGCCAGCTCGCACCGGATTTGCAACAGTTTTATCTGGATGCCTTGCTGTTCAACCGTCTGGCAGAAAGCTTTGCTGATCATTCGATATTTGATATCAGCAAGGAGCATGGTGCATCAACGCTATGCATACGCAATATCGTGCCTGCTGCTTTTCTGACACCACGTTTTGCAGCCAGCCATACGACGGCGCTGTTCTCGGCCACTCTCAGTCCCTGGAATTACTATTGCGACACGCTAGGCTTGCCAGATGGCACGGCTTGGGTGGATGTGGAATCGCCCTTCTCTGCTGATCAGTTGCAGGTGCATGTGGTGGATAGTGTTTCTACCCGCTATGCTGACCGTGCCCGTTCTGTTGCACCTATCGTCGCCTTGATGGCGCAACAGTATCAGGCGCAGCCGGGTAATTATCTGGCCTTCTTCAGCAGTTTTGATTATCTTGAGCAAGTCAGCAGCAGCTTTATCAACCAGCATCCTGATATTCCGGTGCGTTTGCAAACCCGGCGTATGAATGAAGCCGATCGTGAAGAATTCCTGGCGCAATTTACTGAGGATAGTCAGGGTATTGCTTTTGCAGTGCTGGGCGGGTCATTTGGTGAAGGTATCGATTTGCCGGGCGCGCGGCTGATTGGTGCTTTCATTGCCACGCTCGGTTTACCGCAGCTTAATCCCATCAATGAGCAGATCAAGCTGCGCATGGACAAGATCTTTGGGGCTGGGTATGACTATGCTTATCTTTATCCTGGCTTGCAAAAGGTGGTGCAGGCTGCCGGGCGGGTGATACGGCAGACGGATGATAAGGGTGTGGTGTATTTGATTGATGACAGGTTTGCGCGTGGGGATGTGCGGGCTTTGTTGCCGGGATGGTGGGCGGTGAGGTGAGTCAAAAAGTGCCGAAATGATCACCTTTATGCTGTAAATGTCGCATCCATTGCTAGTCTGTCGCAATCCAATAATTGCCTGTTATATTTATTGTACAAATGCAAAAGTAATTCGTGATTTTCTCCTGCTACGTCCATGCCCCTGTCGTCATATGGAAAAACGGCAATTCCTTTTTGCAGATTGAATAAATAGACCTTGCAATGCGGGTTCGGACGTATAGAAAAGTCAAAAGCAAATGCGCACCACAATAAACTTTGAAGCGCCGTTGATGATATCTCGAAAGCTAGATTTACCCAGTAAACCTGATCATCTTCATCCTGTGCTGTCCATATACAGCGCTGACGAGGGATTGAAATACCTGCCGTGTGTAGCTCACGCAAAACTGATTTCATAGAAAATCGATTCGCCCCGACAATTTTTTGCAAGCAAACCGTGATCATTGCTTCCCTTGCAAAAATGTCTTTGCATATTGATGTGGCCTTTCGCATGGCAGTCATGAATTGATCAAGCGAGCTTCCGCTTTCAGACAATTCAAAGCGCAAACCAGCTGGGTATGTGTAAAAAAGTGGGCGAGCGAATACATCATGTTTGAAGCTGCTCGTTATCCTGGAATGTATAGTCGAAAATTCTTGGTTTATATGCATGTATGTCCGAACGTGCGTGTCATATATTGATCTGCTTATTGCCTACAGTATGCCATTAAGCCTTGTGGTGTATGTATCTTGTGATTGATCCGGGCACCGCCAGGCTACGAAGTATCAGTGCATAGGTCGGGCTACGCCTTGCCAGCCCAACCTACAGCCCCCTCGCCCCAATCAACACAAACACTCCATTAAACAAGTAAACCTTGTTATTTAACGAAACTATGTATATATTAATGGAACTCAATCACCATTTTTATAGAAGTTCGTCTCGATTATGAAAACTTCCAAGTCCCAGCAAGAGCAAACCCGGCGCAATTTGATACGCACTGCGGTCGATCTGATTACTGAAAAAGGCTATGACGCCGCTACCATGAAGCAGATTGCCCGTGAGGCGGGCATAGGGGATGCGACGATTTACAAGTACTTCCCCAGCAAGGAAAAAATCCTGCTGGCTTATTATGAACTGAGTATAGAAATCACCCTGGAAGTGGCGCAAGAAACGCCGGGTTGGGAAGAATTTACCCTGCAAGAAAAGCTGCAAAGGCTGGTCGATGCCTTGCTGGAGATCTTGCTGGGTGATCGTGAATTTGTAGAAATTACACGTGATATTTTTGGCAAATCACCATTGCTGATGATGCGTGACAATATGCCTGGTCAGCAAACCCTGAAGCAGGAAATCATCAGCCTGCTGGAAGAGGCCGAACAACGTGGCGATATTTCACCTTGCGATTTCAAGAACCTGATTGGTGGTTTGTTTGGTGATTATCTGTTTGCTGTCATCGCTTATTGGCTCAAGGACGATTCAGAAGAATTTGCGAATACCACGCAACTGGTGGACATGACACTGGCGATACTGGTCATGGCTTTGAAGAGTGGCATCGTCAATAAAGTATCTGAGCTGGCCAGCTTCATGCTGCGCAACCAGTTATCGCGCATCATGCAAAATGGTTCTGGCTTGCTGGAAATGGTCAAGCTCGTGCAGAATGGATTAGGACGTGGCCTGGGGGATGCACGATGAACAAGGCACCGCCCGCCAGCAAGCTGGGCAGAACTGCCATTACAGGCCTGGCACTGGCGCAGGCTGGTGCCAGCAAGCTGGGACACAAGGCGCGGCAAATGTTGCGCAGCGATGACGACAAGCAAGCTGCGCAAGAACGCCATGAAACTGAGCTGGGACGCATACTGTTCAGGGCGCTCAACCAGCTAAAAGGCAGTGCCCTCAAGGTATCGCAATTGCTGAGCATGGAAGCTGACTTTTTACCGGAAGGCATACGCCGCGAACTGGCGAAAGGCTGCCATCAGGTCACGCCACTGAACCGCGCCCTTATCCATAAAGTCTTCCAGCGTGAATTTGGCATGGCACCAGAACACCTGTATGCGCAATTTGACGCACATGCCTTTGCAGCAGCCAGTCTGGGACAGGTACATCATGCACAGTTGGCTGATGGCAGGCAACTGGCAGTCAAGGTGCAGTACCCCGGCATTGCATCTGCCATAGGCAGTGATTTGCGCATGCTGCGTGGCATCTTTCAAACCCTGGCGGTGGGTACTACCATCTTGCCACGCAAGGAAGTCATAGACCGCTTCATGAGTGAGCTGGAAATCAAGATGGGTGAAGAGCTAGATTATGAGCATGAGGCGATGCAGCTCAACTGGTTTCATGAGCATGTGAACCTGCCTGGCATCGTGATACCCAAATGCTTCGATGAGATGTCGAGCAAGCGCGTCTTGACGATGGAAAAGCTCGATGGCTTGCATCTTGATGCCTGGCTGGCGACAGCACCTGACCAGGCACAGCGCAATCACTTTGGGCAATTGTTGTTTGACTGGTTCTGGTTCAGCGTTTGCGAGTTGGGCCGCGTGCATGCGGACCCGCATCCTGGCAATTTTTTATTCATGTCAGACGGACGTTTGGCGGTGCTGGATTTTGGTTGCACCAGTAAAATCTCGTTCAGCTTTTGTGATGCGATGGCACGGAGCTGGCGCGCCCTTTTGATGAAGGATGAAGTGGAGCGTAATCGCATCCTGCGCCTGGCATATATAGATCTGGGTCTGTTTTCTGATACGGTCACGCAAGATGAATTTGATCATAGCGTCATGACCGCACTTGCCGACCTGCATGCCTGGAAGATGGAAGCATTTCAAGACAGCCAGTTTGATTTCAGTAATAAATCACCCTACCCCAAAACCATCAATGCCGAACATAGCAGGCTGCTGTCGGGCATCCTGTCAGGCTGGCATGAAGACGTGCCTTATTTTGACCGTGCTTATCTGGGGCTGATGAATATGCTCAAGAAAATGGGGGCTGTCGTCAATACACAAATAGCCTGGACCAGGCAAGGCGCAGCTCATGTCAACCCAAATTAAACCCCGAAAAATCTGGATAGGCCGTTACCTGATCGTCGTTGCGGCGCTGCATCCGGTCGTGTCCATGCTGATCTATGGCCCAGTCTATCTGGGCATGCTGGAACGTGGCGTATTCAATACTGTCAATCGTGATCCATTACGGTCAGCTGCAATATGGTTCTTGTTGTTTGGCGGCCCGGTTTTACTGCTGGGAATGACTATCAACAGCCTGGAACGCAAACCTGATTTTACTCAAGCCAGCTCGCTGGGCCTGGGCATGTTGCTTCTCTGTATTTTCGGCGTAGTACTGATGCCTATGTCCGGTTTTTGGTTGGTCATGCCTGTAGCAATTGCCTTGATGAGCAGGCGTTCCAGCGAAAGGCTAAGCGCATGAGAAACAAGATCACAGAAACCGCCGTAGCAAGCGATAGCAAAATCGTGCCGGGTTGGCATGAAGACTTGCCTCATTTTAACCGCATCTACCTGGGGCTGACAAATATGCTCAAGACTATGGGTGCCGTCGTTAATACAGATATCGTCTGGACCAAAGGGAGAAGTACAAATGCGCACTAAATCTGGCTTAGCCTGGACAGGCTATTGGCTAATAGCCGTCGCCGTTTTGCATACGATTGCAACTGGCATATTTTTTGGGGATGTGTTTATCGGGATGTGGCAAAAGGGTTTATTCAACTCTGTTGGCAGAGACCCTATGATAGGTTTGGCAGTCTGGTTTTTTCTATTTGGTCCTGTTTTCGCCATGCTGGGCGCGGCAATTACGAGCCTGGAAAAGGCCAGAGACTTTAGCACCAGCAATAGACTGGCCTGGGGTATTTTTTTACTCAGCGTGACCGGCGTCGTACTGATGCCGGACTCGGGTTTTTGGTTGGCATTTCCGCCTGCATTTGCCCTGATATACCGTTCTTTCACGCTTAGCCACGCAAAGGCATGATCATGAACCCAAAAGTAAAAGAAACCGCAATCCCTGCCAAGAGCAAAATTGCTGAAGATATACCCGGTGCCTATTTTTATGATTGCTTTCAAACGCCATTCGATCATGCAGGATTAAGCGCGATGCAAATCTATATGAACACCTTTGCCAAAACGCCAGCCTGGGTCAATGCCTTGATGGGCATACGTAATCGCGTGGTGGTTTTATTTGGTTTAAAGAATGTGGGTGGGATGAAGGCACTGAACAAGAGCAAGTCTGCAGAAGACTATCAGGTCGGTGACAAGGCCGGAATATTTTCACTGGTGTACAAGTCAGATGAAGAAGTCATACTCTGCGATTCTGACAAGCATCTGGATGTCAAGGTATCGGTCTGTAAGCAAACCAGGGATGGCCAGCCCTTTATCGTTCTCAGCACCGTGGTGCATGTACACAATAATCTGGGGAGAGCGTATATGGTTTTCGTCGGGCCAGCGCATAAAGTCATTGCGCCTGCCATTCTCGCCAAGGCATAAAAGAGAATTTTCCGTTAAGTAGGAGATAAACCATATACGTATTTTCCCTCATCATTTTTGTCATGCATTTGTCACAAATCCTCTCTAAGATGAAATCACTACAACAAGAGAGAAAAGGAGATTAAAGACGATGCTAAGTAAATTAAAACAAAAATACCAAATGATGCGGGCCAGGAATATCACCGAATTTTCCGACTACAGGCGTCAGTTGGTTGAGATACCAAATGCAGTGTTCCTGCATTGGCAGACAACTGCAAAAAATGAATTCCCCGGCATCCCTAGTGATGCCGTTTTTTTTACCCGTGCAGCTGAGGGGCTGATGATGTTCTTCAGTTGTGTCCAGCGCAGCAAACAAGCTTGTGCGCTACCGTCAAAGGCGGCAGATTCTGTCTGGCATGCATGGAATGACTGGTCATCCATCCATCTGGACAAGTTTTGCTGCAAACACTTTGGCAGCACCATACCGCATGTGGAAGCAGAACAGATGGCCAGCGAGATGGATCTGGCTCTGGCCAATTGCCTGGTCACGGCACAGAGAGCAGAAGGTAGCTGGCCTGGCAGCTCCTCTGTCCCTCGCCTGTTTGCCCTGGATGGCAAGCTGCATATGCCACATGATTATTCTTACTTTGCGACATCTGCCCGTGTAGGTTTCCAGAATATGAACTCGCGAGGCGTAGGTGCGGGCAAATCCACCTACCCGGAAAGCTTAGGCGCGGCACAGTTGCTGGCGGCAGGCTTGATCTCTACCTTGGCCTATGAAGAAATGGTGAAAAAGCAAGCACAGGCGGCCAATAATGGCTCATCTTGCGGAAGCAGCGGCAGTAGTAGCAGTCTTGACAATGGCAGTTGTGACTCCGGCGGCGGTAGCTGCGATGGGGGTGGCTCAAGTTGCGGCGGTGGCTGCGGCGGGGGTTGTGGTAGCTAAACATAGTTCAGGCACACATCCCTGTAGCAAATCGATACAAAGCCCATTCCACCGGCATCTCGCCAACAAGGTACACTGGCATTTTTATCTAGCCTTCGCTGCTATTCATGCCAAACACCGTAAAAACCTTAGCCACAAAATCATCAACACCAGGCAAAGGCCTGGCAACCACGCTGTTCTTGCTGTTCGTCAGTTTGCCTATCAGTCTGCCAGCATTGGCAGAGATACGCTTAAATGACCCCATCCCCATCAATCCTGATTTGAAACGGGGCAAGCTCGAAAACGGCCTGACTTACTATATCCAAAAAAACGATACGCCACGCAAGAAGGTGGAGTTGCGTCTGGTCGTCAAAGCGGGGTCTGTGCTGGAGGATGATGACCAGCAAGGGTTGGCGCATTTTACTGAGCATATGGCTTTCAATGGTTCCAAACATTTCAAGAAGCATCAACTGATTTCTTACCTGCAATCCATAGGGGTGAAATTTGGTGCTGACCTGAATGCCTATACCAGCTTTGATGAGACGGTATATATCCTGCCCATCCCTACCGACAAGCCTGCTTACCTGAAGACAGGTTTCCAGGTATTGGCTGACTGGGCACAAGGCGTGGAGATGAAGGCCACCGACATAGACAAGGAACGCGGCATTATTCTGGAAGAGGCGCGCCAGGGCAAAGGTGCCAGTGACCGCATGACACGCCAGTTACTGCCCGAGGTATTCAATGGATCAAAATATGCCGAGCGCCTGCCCATAGGTAAAGAGGACATCATCAGGCAATTCAAGCATGATGCCCTGCGCCGTTTTTACAAGGATTGGTACAGGCCAGACTTGATGGCTGTGGTCGTCATTGGCGATGTACAGCCTGATGAAGCCGAGAAGATGGTACACAAGTATTTTTCAGGTTTGAAAAACCCCGTGCCTGCGCGCGCCAGGCCTGAAATCAGCATCCCCAAAAATACTGCCTCCAAAGCCTTGGTGATTACCGATAAGGAAGCCACCAATAATTTGCTGATGTTGCGCTATCCGCTGGAAAAACAGTCGCCGCATAATGTGATTGCCGACTACCGCCAGGATATTGTCCGAGGTTTGTACAAGGCCATGTTAAACCGCCGTCTGGGCGCATTGACCGAGCAGGCCAAGCCACCTTTCCTCGGGGCTTCTGCTGGTAGTGAGCCTGTGGTATCCGGTTATGATTCTTTCATATCGACTGCCATGCTGTCGCAAGCAGGCATACAGCCAGCACTGGATGCATTGATGCATGAGAAAAACAGTGTGCGCCAATTTGGTTTTACGGCTGCCGAACTTGACAGGGCCAAGAAGATCGAAGCACGTGAATATGAAAGCATGTTCAATGAGCGCAGCAAATCCAACTCGGCCAGCTTTGCGGCAGAATATATACGCAATTTCCTGACCAATGAACCGATCCCTGGCATCAAGAACGAATACCTGTACTTCAAGGAATTTGCCGATGGTATTTCGCTGGAAGAAATGAATCGCTTTGCCAAGCAAGCGACGCCGGATGATAGCGTCAAACTGATGTTTTACGTAGGATCAAACAAGGCGGGCGAAACCATACCGAGCGAAGCAGATTTGCTGGGTATGGCTGCCAAGGCAGAACAAAAGCCAGCCGAGGCCAAGGCAGAAAATGTTGCCAATGCCAGCCTGATGGCGACACTACCCCAACCCGGCCAGATCGTTTCTGAAAAAGAAAACAAATTGCTGGGTCTTGTAGAAATGACTTTATCGAATGGCGTCAAGGTCACACTGAAAAAAACTGATTTCAAGAATGATCAAGTCTTGTTGAGCGCGCGTCGGGCTGGTGGCATGTCTTTGTTCCCTGACGCTGATTATTACAATACTTTTTATAGCAATCCTGTGGTCTGGGGCATGGGCATGGGCAAGTTCAGTCAAAAAGATTTGCAGGAAACACTGGCAGGCAAATCAGCCAATGTCAGGACCAGCATGGATAATTATTCCGAGAGCATAGGTGGCGCATCGAGCAGCAATGATATAGAAACCATGCTGCAATTGCTGTACCTGCGCCTGACCAGCCCGCGCAAGGATGAGGTGATGTTCCAGACACTGATCAGCGCGCAAAAAGAACTTGCCAGAAACACCTCGGCACGTCCTGAAGCTATTTTTTCAGATGCAATTACAACGACTATCTATAAAGATCATCCACGCGTCTCGCGTTTGGCCAGGGTAGAAGATTTTGACAAAATCTCGCTGGACCGCAGCATGGAAATTTATCAGTCACGCTACGGCAGTGCCAAGGACATGCATTTCATTTTTGTCGGCAGTTTTGAACTGGATAAAATCAAACCCCTGATTGCGACTTATCTGGCCAGCTTGCCGAATGCTGATATCAAGACGGAGTACCAGGATTTGCATGTAAATCCCGTACAAGGTGTGGCCAAGAAAGACGTGTATATCGGTGGCGAAGAGAAAAGTACCGTGGTCTTGAGTTTTAATGGCCCGTCGACCTACTCAAGAGAAGAAAATGGTCGCTTTCATGCCATGGTGGATATCTTGAACTTGAAGATCATCGACGTGCTGCGTGAAAAGCAGGGCCTGATCTATAGTGGCGGCATGAATGGATCGTTTGAACGCATCCCACAAAACAGGTACAGCATAGATGCAGAGCTGCCATGCAGCCCTGAGAATGTGGACAAGGTCATTGCGGCCCTGTTTGCCGAAATCAAAAAACTGCAGCAATCTGGCCCGCAAGTGGAAGACTTGAACAAGGTGAAGCAGTCATGGCTGAAAGAACACCAGCAAGAATTGCGCAGCAATGAGAATTGGCTGAATCACTTGCAAAATACGGTGTTCTACAAAACCGACGCTGAATCCATATTGACGGTGGAAAAACGCATACGTGCGATTACGCCAGCACAAATCAAGGAAGCCGCCCAGCGTTATTTCAACTTTCAGAATTATGCGCAGATCGTGATGTATCCTGAGCAGAAAAAGGCGAGCAAGTAAGATCCAATTGGCTCAAGACTATACAGCAAGGGCAATCAGGAGGGGCAATCTTCATGGATTGCCCCTTATTTTTTGTATGCCTTAATTGAAGGAGAAAGTGTAATTCACATCCACCGCAGATTCATTGCCAGCGCGGCCAATGATGCTGATCCTCCTGGTCAATTGCCAGCTCAGCTTGATGCCGCCACTGGCGTCAGACAAGCCACGTTCAACTGATAGTACCAGGCCAGGCATGAGGCGCTTGCCTACGCTGACGACCTGGTCTGTCGTGGCATTGCTGGTGCCTGTGGAACCGGCAATGGTTTGCCCTGGCAAACGGCTGGATGATCCATTTGAAGAAGAGCCTATCGAAAACTCATCAAAACCCAGGCCTTGCACGATGTCGCGCGGCACATTGCGGCTGCCATCGCCCCCGAAAATTGCCGTTGCTGCCGACATCAGCAGCGAGGCATCGCCGCTGGCGAGCTGATCAGAGCCACGCCCCAACACCAGCCATGAGAGTTTTTCTGCATCGGGCACGTCAGGTTCAGACACCAGCCTGACTTGTGGCGCGCTGACTGTGCCGAACACTTCCACGCCAGCTTCGATTGGCAAGCCTTTGCGCAGGGCGCGGATGTTCAAGCCGGGATTGGATGGTGGCCCCTGGAAATTCAGTATCCCGCGTTCTATTTCCAATTGCTGTCCATAGCCTTCATAAACGCCCTTCAGGGTACGTATCGAGCCATTTGCCTGCAAGGGGCTGCCATCGATGGAACGCAGGCGCAAGCTGCCTTCCAGCCCGGTATCGAGGCCACGACCAACGAAGACAAAGCGCGGCCCCATATCGAAACTGACATCGACACGGGTTTTCAAGCTTTTGCGATTGCTGTCCGCCTCAGCCGCCTTGGCCACTGCCTTGTCAGTCTTGCGTATCACCACGACATCGCTGGACAGACTTGGCGGGGGTAATTTTGGCAGCCTGAAGTAAGCACCATCAGCCAGCACTTTGCCGGTCAGGCTCCAGATATTATTGGTTTCAACGATGTTCGCCTCACCGGAGACGACCAGCCACCTGTCTTTGCGTTGCAGGAGCGGGAACTGGGTCCATTGCGCCTGTATGCTGCCGGTTTCCTTGCCGATGTCGATATCGCCACTGGCTTTGAATTCGCCTTTTCTTCCTATCCAGTTCACGCCCTGGAATTGCGCATGACGTGGCATGTTCGTGACGGTGTTAGAAAATTGCAGGTTCGTCACTTTCAGGTGTTTGTCTTCTATCTGCGCATCAAAGCTGCCATTTGGCAACAGCAAACCTTCGGATGCAAAGGCGATTTCCATTTCACGCCCGGCCAGAGTGGCACGGTAGCCTGGTTTGCCTATGCTGCCTGACAGGCGTGCATCGGCATTCAGTTTACCTTTAAGCACCACGCCAGGATTGATGAAAGGCCCCAGCCATTGCAGATCAGGCACGGCTGCAGTGATTTGCCCGCTGAGTGGCGCGCTTGCCAGAATTGTCCAGGCATCGTTTTGTTTGCTCAACTGCGTATTTGCCTTGACTTGCCATTGTCCCAGGCGACTACCATCAGCAACTAAATCCAGGCTCACATTTTCGCCCGCACTACCTGCTACCAGGCCACCCAGCTTCATCTGCAATTGCACTGCCCTTATCCCGAGGGCCACTGAAGTACCGGTTCCTTCAGGATCATTGAAGCGTAAATCACCACTCTGGCGCTGCAATTTGATTTCGCCTTGAGCACTCTCTTTTAATTGCAATTTCCATTGCGCATTCAACTTCAGGTTGCCGCTGACTGCGTGCTGAGGATAAAACAGGTTGGTAATTTCCACTACCTGGACATCGCTGACCTGGCCACTGGTCTTGAGTGCGGCCGGAGTCCATTCCAGTTCATCCAGTTGCAGCTTACCCATGGCACTTTGCAGCGACAGGCTACCCAGACGCACAGCCTGTGCAGATACTTGCAGAGACGCTGAACTTTGCAAGCGCAGATCAGGCTGGCCGTTTAAATTCAATGCCTGCAATTGACCATTCCATGACCAGGCAGCGTCATTTTTTGCGTCAGCCTGCATACTTCCACTGGCAGCTAGGCTGAGGGTTTGTTTATTGGGGAAAATGGTTTCCAGACTCAGCTTATGGGCATCGCGCCTACCCTGCAGTTTCAAAATCACTTGTTCGATTTTGTCTGGCTTGTGGTTGACGGCAGCGCTGACGGACGTGTTAGTTGCATTGCTTGAAGCGGGCACCTCACTAGCAATATGACTGGCAACAATCTCCCCTTCAAATTGTCCCTTGATACCATTTGCCAGATTCAGGCGCGACTTTAACTCGGCGATGCTGATTTGCTGATTGCCGCGCTTGATGATGACTTGTTTTGCCAGGGCGTCAAGACTGCCGGCAGGTTGATTGAAGCGGCCACGCAAAGTGGCATCGGCTTTCAGATTACCTCCCAGGGCCAATTGCCAATTGCTGAGCAAGGGGTTCAGGTGGCTTAAATCCTGGGCATCAATATTGAGCTTCAAGATATCATCTGCACTACCCCAGTTACCTTGCCCCGTCAGGGTATTTTTACCAAAGCGCAGATCCAGTTGTTTGACTTGTAGCTGTTGATCTTGCAGCCAGCGCATGTCCATACCTGCCTGCACAGCCTGACCTGCATATTGCCCTTGCAATTGCTGCAGATTCGCTTGTACATCCAGCCGTGGCAAAAGCTGACCGTGAGCACTGAAATCGGCCTGCAAACGACCTGCAGGTGTTGCCACCCAGCGTGCCGGATCAAAGTCCTTGAGGCTGGCTTTGAGATTGAATACCTGCTTGCCAGCGAAGCTGATATCGCCTGTGCCTTGCAAGTGAGCGTCTTCTGCCTGCAAATCAATTTTATCCAGTTTCAAGAGCAGTTTTTCATGCTGATAACTGGCTTCTGCATTCAGGCTGGCGCGAGCGTCCTGTAACTTTGCCTGCAGCTTGATGCTTTTATCTTTTGCGGTCTGGGCAAAAAACTTGCCCTGTATATTGCTGGCATGCAGACGCTGGTCGATTTGATTGAGGTCGATGTTGACCAGGTTTAGCTTCAAGTCAGCTTGTAGGTCAGCTGCTTGCCAGTTGATATCGGCTTCACCGTGTAACTTGCCCTTGCCTGCCAGTTGCACAGCCAGGTCCTTCAAGCTCAGGTGCTGGCCTTGCCAGAATAATTTGGTACTGAGCGACTGCACAGGCAAGCCTTGCTTATTGATACTGGCAGCCTGGGCATTGTGAATAGTGATGGGGCCGGTCAAACCAAATTCAGGATTTTTTTTCTTGTCAGCGCTGACTGGTTTCAGTTGCGTCAATATGCGCAAGTCTGCTTGCGGTGCACCTGCTTGCCAGGCAGATGGGTCAAGATGCTGAACATCGATATCCAGCTCGCGTACATACGGTGCAGTGAATGCGCTGATGCGTGCTTTGGCATGACCTTGCAGGTGCTGATTTTTGATGGTTTTGTCAGTTGCACTATCCAGCGCCGCCTCAAGTGCAACTTGCATGTCATGCAGGCTGCCAGAAACCACGCCCTGCAAGGTAACTGGCGGTATGCCTTCCTGAAGTTTTCCTTGCAGGCTCAGGCGACTATTCAATTTGAAAGGCGCGAGGCTGCCAAGATCAGCATTGCCTGTTAGCTTGCCCCAGGGGCTGGTCAGTATCGTTTGTGCCTTGAATTGCTTGTCCTGATAAGAAAAACTGCCAGTCAAGCCGCTGAGTTGCAGGGTTTCTACCTGCTTGCCGCCATCCATCAAGCTGGCGATATGCAAACGCCCCAATGCCAGCCTGGGTGCATTCAGGCTAAAGGGCAGACCGATATCAACAGGTATGCTGGCCGCACTTTCACTTGAACGGGTGGCAACAGTCAATGCAATTAACTGCAGACTAGTGATATCGATGTGACGTCGCCACAAGGCAGTTGGCCGCCACTGCAATATGACAGCGCTTCCCTTGACATGCAAATCCTGGGAAATGAAACTGAATTCATCAAGCTTGAGTTCATCATCCAGTGTGCCTTGCACACCACTGAACTTAAGGCTACCGACACTCAGCTTTTCAAGCATGGACAACGCAGTTTTCGTGCCGCTTTCAGTTTTGTACATCCAGGTCAGAACGAGGCCAGATACAAAAATCAATAGCAGAAACAACTTTGCCGTGAACCAGCTTAAGCGGCGCAAAGGACGTCGCTTTTTTTTAGCGGGCAGTTTTTTCTCTACCTGATCTTTGTCGTTTGCACTCATATCAGAACGCGATAGCGATAGAAAAATCCAGTCGCACTTTTTTCGCCTGGCGACCATAAGCCAGATCAAGTGCTATCGGGCCTGCGGGGGTTTTATAACGCGCACCCACACCCATGCCTTGCTTTAAGTTCAACTCACGCCAGTTGTCGGCAGCATTGCCCACATCCAGAAAAGTGGCAGCGCCCCAGGATGAATTCAACCAATGCACATATTCTGCACTGGCCGTTGCCATGACGCGACCACCACGGGTGCTGCCTATATGTTGTATGCCCAGGGTTTGATACCCATAGCCGCGCACTGTGGTGCTGCCACCGGTACGGAACAGATAGTCTTCCGGGATACCCTCTTCATCTTTGGAAAAAACAGCACCAAGTTCAGCGCGCAAGATCACAGTGTCGGTTTTGCGTACTGGTATCCAGCGCTGGTATTTCGCATAACTGCGTATGAAGCGCTGATCAGACAGCAATGCTTTTTCGGAGGCAGCAAGATCAAATTGCAAAATCTGCCCTTTGCGCGGATCAAAGGGCTGATCGACATCGCGCCAGGTCCAGCCTATGCTGGCAACCAGGGCTTTGTTGACTTCTTCTGCCTCACCATCAGGAGAAATTTTTTCCCTGACGATATTCAAGCCCAGGCGCTGTTCCAGATGCCCGCGTGTACTGGTGCGTTTTACACCCAGGGCGCTGCGGCTGGAACGTACGCCAGCAATATTCTCACGCTCTACCAGCACACCAAAAGAATCGAGGAATTTGCTCTCCCGGGGCGGGAGGTAAATATCGACGTAGCCAAGTTGGCGGCGTTGCTCCAGCCTGACGGCACTGCGCAAATCCCAAGCCTGGTCAAGGATGTTGCGATCACGATAAGCCACCTCGCTGCGGTAGCCAGTATTGGTGCTGTAACCCAAACCAAAACTCAGATCGCGAGCCTGGCGTTCCACGACAGTAACATCAACTGGCACAGCGTCGGCTTTTTCAGGATCAGGATCTATACCCACCGCCACGGTCGCAAAGTAAGGCGAGTTTTGCAAAGAGCGCTGGAAATCCAGTAAGCGCGAACGAGAATATACTTCTCCCTTTCGAGGCGCCTGATAGCGCTCTATCAGCCAGGATGGATAACGCTGCAAACCAGTGACGCGCATTTCACCCAAAGTGAAAACCGGTCCGCTATCAACGTCAACCTTTAGGACTGCACTATGCTGATCAGCATTAATTTTTGCTTCACTGAAGGTCATGCCGGCTGCGGCATAGGTGTCAGACCTCAGACTCTCCAGCAATTGGTTCTTCGAGTCTGACCAGTCATTTTCACGAAATGGCTGGCCCACTGCCAGGCCCCAGTCTTCCTGCAGGGCGCGCCGTCTTTTAGTAACGGCTTTGTCGCCTGCATCAATGGCATCGGCCATGGGCCCCAGCACTTTTAGTGATACATTCTCGATGACTGTGCGTGGCCCCGCCTCGACTGTGACACGGATGATTTTACTTGCTGTGCCAGGGGCTGCGGCCTGATCGGGGTTGTCAAACTGGATTTGCGGCGAAAAATAGCCTTCTGTGGAGAGGATATTGCTGATATCCAGGCGTAATCTCTTGATCAGTGCGGGGGTGATATTTTGTGCTTCGGCATTGTTGGCAAATTCCGGGATATGCTCCCTCAGTAAATCTGCCCAACGCGATTTGGCAGCCACCAGTTGCAAGCGGCCGCTGCTGGCCGTGCTGATCGTACTGGCAGACGCTTCGCTATCGCCATCAGGTGCAGGCAAGCCAGCGGCTGGAGCTTCAGTTGGCACAGTCTGCTGCGCCCTGACCGTGCCTGCACTGCAAAAGCCAACAGCACAGAAGAATATCAGTAGCGGGCGCAGGTTTATCTGCATCTAAGAAAACTCACTTGGTCGCCAGACCAACGCGATTGATGCCGAGTTTTTTTGCTTCTGAAATCACTTGTATGACCTCGTCATAAATCATGCCTTTATCAGCAGATACCAATACGGATAACTCAGGTTTGGCATCATGATACTCGCGCAGTTTTTGCATCAACTGCTTGCGGTCTTTTGCTTCTTCCTTGCTTTCCTGACGGTTATTGCCATTGCTGCCAGCTTTGCTATTGATGCTGATGGTGGAAGCCGCATCGGGTCGCAAAGTGATTTCTATGTAATCAGATGGCGGCTGGGTAGATTGTCCGGCAGTGGGCAGGTTGATGACGCTGGGATTGGTCATCGGCGCGCACACCATGAAAATCACCAGCAACACCAGCATCACGTCGATATACGGAACGACATTGATCTCTGCCTTGAATTTGCGTTTACGTTCGCCACGCAGGGTACTCATGCTATTTCATTCGTCCTTAGCGTGACTGACGCTGGAGAATATTCGAGAATTCCTCGATAAAAGTTTCAAAGCGTATCGCCAGCCTGTCGATATCGTGGGAATAACGGTTATAGGCTAGCACGGCAGGAATAGCCGCAAACAAGCCAATTGCCGTCGCAATCAGGGCCTCAGCAATGCCGGGGGCCACGGCTGCGAGTGTCGCCTGCTGTACATTGGCCAGGCCACGGAAAGAATTCATGATGCCCCAGACTGTACCGAACAAACCAATGTATGGGGAGACAGAGCCGACGGAAGCCAGGAAGGACAAGTGCGACTCCAGCAAATCCATTTCACGCTGATAAGAAGCGCGCATAGCACGACGCGCACCGTCCAGCATGGCACCAGCATCCAGCGCCGCCTTGTTGGCGGTCTTGACCTTATGATATTCGCTCATGCCTGCTTCGAAGATACGTTCGAGAGCGCCACTGGTATCGCGGCCAGCACGACGGCTATTCGTTGCAGCAGCATACAAATCAACCAAATTACCACCGGACCAGAAGTTGCGTTCAAATTCTTCTGTTTGTCCGCGTGCTTTTTTGATAGCGAACATTTTGCTGAAGATGTAAGTCCAGCTGGTCAGCGACACGCCTAACAACAGTGCCATGACCAATTGCACCAGAATCGAGGCATTTGCGATCAGACTTAAAAATGAGAGGTCTTGGGTAACAGTCATATTGAATCAATTCAAAAACAAAACAGCGGGCATTGTTACCGCCCTAAAATATAAAATAATCTCAGCCTATCTTCGCCAACACTTCAGCAGGAATCGCCGCTGGCCTGACTTCAGCCTTGCTGACACAGCCCACCTTGATTTTGCCGCTGGCGAGCAAACGCTGACCACACCAGGCCTCTTGCACAAACTGTACAGACGCGCGGCCCAGCTTTTCGACCACAACAGTCAGTCTTAGTTCATCATCAAGCCTGGCGGGTGCATGATACTCGACTGCGGTGGCTTTGACGACAAACATCAAACCATGTTCATCGGCCATTTGCTGCTGATTGACGCCCGCAGCCCGGAGCCATTCAGTACGGGCACGCTCAAAAAACTTCAGGTAGTTCGCGTAAAAAACGATGCCGCCAGCATCCGTGTCTTCATAGTAGACCCTGACTGGCCATACAAATTCTGTTTTCATAGTATAAACTTTACCAGCTATTCAGTGCGTATATTTGCTCTTTGTCACTCATGCTCAAGGGGATATATGCCATGCGGGAGGCGAGTACTGGCTACTGCCGTCATCGTTGACGGCAGTAGCACATCTCAGAAACTGCTGGAGGATCACGCTGTAGCGCGCTTGATCACAAGTGGTCCATAACCCTGGCAAGTTGGCATCATCTCTATGTGGTTGATATTCACATGCGCAGGCAAGGTAGCGATCCACCAGGCTGTTTCAGCGATATCGACAGCCGTCAGCGGTACTGTGCCTTCATAGACCTTGGCTGCCGCATCATCATTGCCACGGAAGCGTACATTGGAAAATTCAGTGCCACCACACAGGCCGGGAGCAATATTGGTGGCACGCACCCCTGTACCCACCAGGTCAGCACGCAAATTGCGGGTGAATTGATCGACAAAAGCCTTGGTTGCGCCGTAAACATTGCCGCCTGGATAAGGTGTTTCACCAGCCACAGAGCCTATATTGATGACCAGGCCAGTGCCACGTGCCACCATGTCTGGCAGAATTGCCCTGGTGACTGTGACCAGACCCTTGGTATTGGTGTCTATCATGGTATCCCATTCATCCTGGGAAGCCAGGTGTGCCGGTTCAGTGCCCAGTGCCAGGCCGGCATTATTGACCAGTACGTCTATGTTTTTCCATTCTGCACTCAAACCTGCCAGCGCGTGCTGGATGGAGTCCTTGCTGGTGACATCCAGTGTCACTGGCAACAAGGCTGCGCCGAGTTCAGCTTTCAAGGCATCCAGTCTGTCAGTGCGGCGGGCTGCTGCGATGACTTTATGCCCTTCCCGGACAAATTTGCGCGCCATTTCTTCACCAAAACCTGAGCTTGCGCCGGTAATCAATACGATCATGCTGAATTCCTTCATTTTTTGTAGGTAACCTGCCTAGCTGACATATGCAGCTCTGAAGCATACTATTTTAAGTGCTTTTGCCATCCAATACTTGAGCGTCGAAAATTTCGGGATACATACTTGTGCGAACATTAATTTTTTCAATAGCGACGCTGACACTTGCCCATTCAAACGTCATCACGTAAAATCCTTGCACCATTTCATCTCACGTGACTGGCGAAGTGGCCATATCTGCCCTGTTAGACGGGCAAGCATCCTGGCCCAAGATGGAGATCCATCGGGAAGCGTGAGATTTCGGAGTCAAACTGACTCCAGCCGTGCGCCTGGGTAGCCTGATGGTAAAAGCAATGAGGCTGCCCCCTATCCGTTTCAGACACCTCATTAACAACAATCATTGTTTATTAACAGGAATAATCAGGAACCGCCATGTTTGCAAAAAATCATACTCTCGCCAACGTAGATCCAGAACTGTTTGCTACGATACAAAAAGAAAACGTCCGTCAACAAGAGCATATCGAGTTGATCGCCTCTGAAAACTATTGTTCCCCAGCAGTCATGGAAGCCCAGGGCTCCCAGTTGACCAATAAATATGCAGAAGGCTATCCAGGCAAGCGCTATTACGGTGGTTGCGAGCACGTGGATGTCGTCGAACAACTGGCTATTGATCGCCTGAAGCAATTGTTCAATGCCAACTTTGCCAATGTACAGCCTAACTCTGGCTCACAAGCCAACCAGGGCGTATTCTTTGCCTTGCTGAATCCGGGCGACACCATCATGGGCATGAGCCTGGCTGAAGGTGGCCACCTGACCCACGGCATGCCTTTGAATATGTCAGGCAAATGGTTCAACGTCGTGTCTTATGGCCTCAATGAGCAAGAAGATATCGATTACGATGCAATGGAAAAACTGGCGCGCGAAACCAAGCCTAAACTGATCATTGCCGGTGCTTCTGCATTTGCCTTGCGCATAGACTTTGAACGCTTCTCCAAAATCGCCAAAGAAATCGGCGCTTACTTCATGGTTGACATGGCCCACTATGCTGGCCTGATCGCTGCGGGTGTTTATCCTAACCCTGTGCCTTTCGCTGATGTAGTCACATCCACGACTCATAAGAGCCTGCGCGGCCCACGTGGCGGTATCATTTTGACGAATGATGAAGCGATCGCCAAGAAGATCAATTCGGCGATCTTCCCAGGCATCCAGGGTGGCCCGTTAATGCACGTCATCGCTGGTAAAGCAGTTGCGTTCAAAGAGGCACTGACGCCAGAATTCAAGGCTTACCAGGAACAAGTCGTCAAGAATGCTGCTGCATTGGCAAACACCTTGACTGAACGTGGCCTGCGTATCGTTTCTGGTCGTACCGAATCCCACGTTATGCTGGTCGACCTGCGTCCTAAAGGTTTGACAGGCAAAGAAGCCGAAGCCATACTGGGTTCTGCCCATATGACTTGCAACAAGAACGGCATCCCTAACGACCCGCAAAAACCGATGGTCACTTCCGGTATCCGTCTGGGCAGCCCTGCCTTCACCACCCGTGGTTTCAAGGAAGAACAAGCAGTTAAAGTAGGTAATCTGATTGCCGACGTACTCGACAATCCGCATGATGCAGCGACGATAGAACGCGTGAAGGCCGAAGTCAAACAATTGACAGATGCTTTCCCAGTGTATCAAGCTTAAGAGATTCGACTGAAGCAAGGCTTAAGTATCAGACAGCACAATAAAAGCCACTCGCTTGAGTGGCTTTTTTGTATCATCAAAATATAAAAAACAATTAGAAAAACCAACGGAGCACCATACGCTATGAAATGCCCTTTTTGCCACCTCGATGACACCCAGGTCATAGACACTCGCGTTTCAGAAGAAGGCAATGTCATACGCCGGCGCCGCCGGTGTGCCGACTGTGACAAGCGCTTCACTACCTATGAGCGCATAGAACTGGTGATGCCCGTCATCGTCAAGAAAAATGGCAGCCGTACAGAATATGAGACAACCAAGCTGCGCGCCAGCCTGATGCTCGCATTACGCAAGCGACCCGTATCAGCCGAAGCAGTCGAGACCGCCATACAAAGAATAGAAGAAAAATTATTGTCCAGCGGAGAGCGCGAGGTCATTTCCGGCCACCTGGGTGAACTGGTCATGCGCGAATTGAAACGCCTCGACAAAATCGCCTACATCCGCTTCGCTTCTGTCTACAAAAGCTTTGAGGATGTATCCGAATTTGCCGAGGCGATACAAGAGGTCAGGAAGAACTGAGGTACAAAAAATACCGCTTATTTGTACCAGCAGTCTGCCATGCTAAGCGAGCCTGATACGGTACGCGCGCCAGCATTGTTGATCGTAAAAGTCCCGCAGGCATCTCCAGCCATCTTGTTGACTGGAACAGCCTGGATCGTATAGGTTACCGCCGTGGTCGGTGCAGAAAAACTAATGTTGTAGTCTACATTACCCCCTGTTGCTCCGGCGGGACTAACCAGAATTGGCAACGCGACGTTCGTCCCTCCTTTATCGCGATCGTATCTTTCATTAATTGACAGAAAAGCTTCCATAAACTGCACATTCTCCGTCAGTTTGGCCTTTGCATCATTACGACGCCCCTTCCTCACATTATCAAGGTAGGACGGCACGACAATTGCTGCCAATATACCCATTATGGCAACAACAATCATGAGTTCTATCAGGGTAAAACCCTTTTCACGTTTACGTAGCAACACTTAACACCTCTACTTAATTATCTGTTGGACTTCTTAATCTGTGCGCAGCAATTGTTTCCAAACACGGGTCGCTGGATTCGCGCCTTGAGAAATATCCATTTTAGTCGGTTTAGGTCCATTCACATCAGTAGATCCCGATGATGGTGGTTGATAGATAATCGACTTATTCCCTTTTTGCAAAATCGTAGTACCGAAGGTCAAGGTACCTTGTTTGCCTGCGATCAATGTATCGGACGAATCTACTTTACCGTCGCCAGTTGTATCGAATACCGGGTAAGGAAAAATACCACCCGTCAACGCACGCAAGATAAATGTCGTTGATTTTCCGTCAGAGGAGCAAGTATCTGTCGCACCAGCAGGAATAATAGACGTAAAGATGACTTCATCATAATACACTTGTGGGTCTATCGTAATGCGCTCACCAGTAGAAAGGACGGTATCAAGATCTAAATACCAGCCGCGTTTCACAGCATAATCCACCGTCTTATTATCAACAGTATAACTGTTACCAGACGCAGTCAACGTTTGCTTTTGCAGTGCTGACGGACCTCCAGTAATGGCACTCGCTGTAACATTTGCAACACCGGTATTGTCCCATACTCCGTACATGGATTGAACATCCGTATTCAAGGCATCGTCGGTCTCGTACACCTTGCCGGTTCCAAACAGTACCATTACTCCGCCTTTGGGATGAAAAGTAAGGTCTGGTTGCGCAGTAATTGGCTGCTGTTTGCTTGAGCGCACTGCCTTGAACAAAGGTACCCCAGAGAAGGCAACAGATGCCCCACTATTACTTGTACTGAATTTCCACAGATTACCCTGGATGTCGCCAGCATAAATCGCCTTAATGGTCGAGTCTACGTTGAACAGCAAGGTTGGTGAAGACAAGCCATTTGGAGCTCCCGCACTACCTACACCAGTATCAATTTTAGTGACTTGCCCATCTTTTAGCCGGATCAAAAACAAGACTGCACGCTTGTTTGCACTCTCGTAGCCATTTCCCAGTACTGCAACCCAGTCACCGTTGGGCATACGGCCTATTTTTGCATTGCCTATGGTATATCCAAGATCAGGTTGGTCTGCTGAGGTGACTTCCCATAAAACCTTGCTTTGATCAAAGCCTGTCGGATTCGTCACATCAAGTGCAAACACAGAGCGACCACCCGCACCAGTCGTTCCTACCAGTGCAGTCTTCCAGCCTGAATTCCAGTAATCACCCAATGTAGGCGTACCATCCACATAAAATTTATGCCCGTAAGTCGTTCTGGAAAGTTGTGGCAACGTGCTCATAATGCCTTTAGGCACATAAGCAAATTTCTCGGCACCGGTCGCACCATCAAGTGCATGCAACATACCATCATTGCCACCAATGTAGACCATAGGGGCACGTCCAGCCTTGGATGTCAGGAAATCATTATACGAATTTGCTTTTTCGGGAGCAGTCGCTGGCAAGAAATTGTAACCATCATTATTGCCTTCTTTAAGGTACTGCGGTGCTGAGTTTACAAAATCACCAAATGCCTGGGTACGTGGCCGCAATATCGCAAGGTCAGGGCCGCCTTTTATATAGTCCACAATATTGGCTCCCGTGACAGAGTTGGCAGGAGTATAAGTGGCCGCTTCAGTTGTAAAATAAGCCTGATCAGTTGGGGTCAGATTCGCCAGTTCAAATTTTCGCCCTTTTGTCGCTGCATCAACATAGGTGTACACCTGGTCTTTTCTTGTCGCAAATGCAGGTACGGAGCCAACCCAGCCAGTTGCTGTCAGGTTGCCGTCTGCGTCCAATGGTCTTTGCACAATCTTGCCAGACCAGTCAGACGTACGGTAGCTGGAAGTATATAAACTAGTGCCGCTACCGACTGTATTGCTGGATGTACCGACCGCAGCAGCATCACCTACGCGCTCAGAAATCGTATTCAATGACGATTCAAGCGCAGCAGAAAACTCTGTAGGATTGGATGCACTAAAGAATTTGCCGCGTGAATTTACAGCAGCGTGCCACAGATCATCAATTTGATTTGATGCGCCATTTGGCCACAGCTTGGTTCCAGCAGTTAATGCAGGCAAATCGCCAGGGTAATTCAAATTACCGGCTACTCCGAGGCCGACTGTAAAATGCACCAAATGCTGCCAGAAAGCTGGATCGGCACCAGAGACTGGAACATTTTTCTTTTCAGGCCCCCAGTCCTCGCGCAAATCACGCGACCAATAGTAAAACGCGATATCTGCCAGTGTATTATCAAAGGTATCTGCGTATGGTCCGACTGGATTCGCCGGATTGTAGGTAAAAGTTGATGCATTTGGCCCTGTGATAGTGGGACCAGCCGTGCCATCGTAATTGAGAGTGCGACCACCGCCAGCGGCAGCATCATTCCAATAGCCATCCGTCATCAAAATATTATAGTTCTGGCGGCATGTCAGTTGTGTCGTGGTTGCACCAACGCCATATTGTGTTTGCCATGGGCCTGTGGCGGTCCGATTCCTGAAATACTGCCCTACTTCATCAACCGCCTTGCGCAAAGGTGTGCTTGACGCAGGCATTCTATGCTTGTACAGGGTGTTCAAGAAGGCGGTTTTGTTGGGATCACTAAAATCGTCGGAAATCCTGCTAATCACAGTGCCAGCGGTATTGATCGTACCAAAGCCTACCCGCAAGGTTGCACTTTGCTTGGAGAATGCCTGCCCTGTGCCAGCACGCGCTGCAAGAATACGTGAGCGGTAGTATTGAAACCAGTTAGCAAAATTTTGCTGTTCTTGCGCAATGGTACAAGAGCTGCCTGGGCAATCTGTACGCGTAGCAGCTTTGGCTGGCAAGCTTGTGCCAGTCTTGATTTCAACCCTGGTATAGCAAGACAAGGTACTCTTGTTGCAGCTACCGCCCGGGTTATAAATGTAGTACAAAGCTGGAAATATGGTACGGCCCGCAGTATCATAAGCAGTTGCCGCATTATTCAGCCATGCTACATAGCCATCGGCAAAGGTTTGATTCTGCGTCAAATTCATCACAGTGGTATTCGTACCACCGTCAGGAGCAACGGGATTCAATAGGGCAGCCTGGGGGTTGGCGGGTGCCATTAGACCACCTGTAGGGCTCGCCCAAGGCTGATACAAAACCTTGGGGTCATAATACGCTTTATTGACATCCGACGAGCGCCAGCGCGCTACTGTAATATTGTGATTAAAACCAACAACCACACGATTCTGCAGAGCGTAGTCACCAGCAATATTATAAATATTCGCAGGCCTTGGGAACATACTGGTAACCCAGCAACCGCCAGCATTAGTGCAGTAATTACTATACCCAGTGCCACTTGCGTCATTATTGCCAGTTCTTGCGATATTGTCGGGCAACATCTCAAACATCATGGAGCCAGAATCATCCAGCGTGTAAAAAATATTTGGTGGCACATTAGGCTTCACCAGTGGAGGCATTTGTGAAATGCCTGCATGTGCGTAAGCAGACCAGCCAAACTGTGCAGCCAGTGCACAGATCAAATAGTAGCTGATTGGTTTTCTTAAATTATTCGTCATGATGTCCTCTTCAATTTACTTTACCTGCCTTGAGTAGCGTACAGCGAAAATTACGAGCCACTACCGAGATACCAGATTACTTGCAACCAGACTACTGAATTAGAATTCACTCCCTGAGCTCTTGCAGTAATTACGTAGGATGATTTCAAATTTGCACTACCCGCATTACTGCCCAGTCCATAGCCATCTTTATTTGGCTTGATCCATTCCTCGATGATGCATTCTGGCTGCTCGGACACATACTGCACAGTGTTGGCGGGCAGCTTGAATCCTCGAGTGATCCAGTTACTTCTCGTTCTCCAGAGGTCAGGGAGAAGGAAATCAGGAAATCCGCCCTGATACAAATTGATGGGTATGCCATGCACTGTTTGAACAGTACCCAAAGGTAATGCTGATCCTCCAGCAAGAGTAAGCTCAAAATCTTTTTGACAGTAACGCAAGGCGGTTTCAGCCGTTTGAAAAGCAACGTTCTGTTCCCCCATATTCTTGGCTATATTCTCACCCTGTGTTGCTCTGCGCACAGCAGTCAGGGCCAGAATCGTCAAAACCAGGAGAAATACCATGGCTGTCAACATGACAAAGCCCTTTTGGGAGTTGTGTAGATTTTTCATAATGTTCTTCCAGGAAGGCGGCCACGTATGCCAACTACAGTTGAAAACGTTGAATATAGGCGTTTATCCGTCGCAGTAACGACAGAGCCAGAGCAATTTGTATATGTCATGGGTTTTGGTGTCAGTCCATCATTGCCAGAACGCATTACCATACAGATTTTTGCTGAGATTACACGGCTCCACTTGCTATCCTTATCCGAGGGATCAAGTGGCAGCGGGTATCGCAACGCTTCATTTGGTTCCGGCACGGTCGGAGACGCCAAATCGACAGCGCTATAAAAACTATTTACTGATTTAGTATAATTGGGGTCATAACCATAGATAATTTTCATATCAACTACATTTTCCATGATTGGCCTTCCAGCCTGCAATGGGGCGCCAAGTGGAACACCGCCATTTCCCGCACAATAAAGTTCTCTTTGATTTGTTGCAGGATTGCTCGCGATGTAATAACGATTTTCTACTGTAAAATTTTCAGGACCTGACGGTACCATCTGCCCCAAACAATCAGTTGGCGCAGCAAGTGAAGCTGCAGCCGCATTGGCATTATCAATATCAACCACATAACGGATCAACAGGCTATCAGGGCCCGTAGTGGCTGGATTACAAGCAGCGGGAACGGCAACAGGCGAAAGAAAGCCTCCACTACAACCAAAAATTGCATCTCCGAACAGAGCGGTGTCATAAGTAGAAACACCTCCGCCGCTTTCAGCTTGATTTGAAGTATTTTTCGTTGGTGCTGTATGTGCCATACGCACATGATAGGCAATCATGTTTAAAGCCATCCTGCCGTTCTCTTCCATGACTGATTTGTCATCGAAGACTTTATATGTTTTTGAGTTATTGACAAATAGTGAAGTCACGGCCAGCGAAATGATAAGCCCAATTGTCATGGATATCATCAACTCAACCAGGGACCTCCCTTGGGAATATCTTAAATTAATACCGTTCACATTCGCCTCGCTTAAGGTGTAATACTTAATTTTATACAACGCACGCCAGCACCTGGTGAGGGTGGAGTACCATTCGGGCATGAAGGGTCGAGCGCCGTATAATTGACTTCCTTCCACATAACATAGATGTCGTAGCCACCATTAGCATTCTGACTGATATTGCCTGCACCACCATTCATGCGGGTCCCAAGGTTTCTCAGCCACTCCGCCACGTCCTTATCCGCAACTTCTTTAGGCGTGCAACTGATAGGCACCGCACATGGCGGTACCGTTGGTAAACTTGCTACAGTCGCGCTATATGCGGTTTGATAACTATAGAAGTTGGGATAAATAATAGTCCCAGCAGGAGTCTTTACCTGAATTGCCATAAAATTAGCACGCATGCGGTCTGCGATTTCATATACAGCCTGGCTGGCCTCGGAGCGATAGTTTGAGGCCTTCAAATATTTCAAGGTATTCGCCTGCAAGCTGGCAACGCCCAAAAGCCCTATCGACAGAATGACCATGGCCACGACGATTTCTACCATCGAGACGCCTTTTTGTTTATAGAAATTAAACTGTTTCATGACAGCCTCAAGCAGGACAAGGTAAAGTTTTTACAACACTGACTTTTCTTATGGTGGAAAGGCAGACATATCGGTTATAGGTAGGACCTACATAGGAATCCGGTGGTTTGACATAAAAATACATGGCAGCGCCGGCAATCGTGGTGCCGCCTATGCCTCCAAGGGTAATGGATTGTGCGGCTGGTACGGGAATGATAGAGCCTGCGGCAACACCCAAAAACAAGGGCGGCTGTACCTTTACAAGGGTGTCGCCGACATCATATTGACCATTGGCATTTCTATCTTGAAAAAGAATCCAGCCACTACCCCATCCAGTGTTTGCGGCACCATTGCTGACCACATTGGAACAAGTCGGTGTGGGCGCATCAGGATTCTCACTTTTGCAGATGGTGACCGCACCGCTAATTCCAGCCAGTGTTTTTGCATGTGTGATCGCGCCATGCAAAAGAGCTGTATTTGTTGCACTACGATTACTGACGAGAAACGACCTGTAGTTTGGCAAGGCGATAGCTGTAATGATGCCAACGATGGCTACCACGACTAATAGTTCTAGCAAGGTAAAGCCATGTTGTGAGTGCAGCAGTTTATATTTTTGCATGTTCATACTCTTTCGCCTTATGTTTGTACATCATATATTTGATTGCCTGCATGCATCAATGCTTTCGCGATTAACGGTAAGCTTCTACTGATGAGTGGAAGATATACAGCTGTTACCCTACAAAATCATTGTGACCTTGAATGGCAATATAAACAAGTCTGGCATCCTCTTGACCGTGCAGGAGCGATTTGAAGGTTTTACGCTGAAATGCCAGCCTCTGCACACAAAGCCCGGGTCGTGCATTAAAGAGCACTATTCAACAAACAATCCTGGTTGCAAGGGAGCTAAGCCCAGCATCCTCTCGCCAACAATGGCTGGTGCTATCTAACTGGAGCTCCAGTCTCGTTGGTTGTGATGATCCCGGAGATGTGCAAAGTACACAAGTGGTGCGCGCGGCGCAACCTACTGCGACAAATCGCTCTCTGCAACATAAAAATAAAGAGTGAAGTGAAGAGCCAAAGACCCGGAGTAACAGCAGAGAAGTTCTCCTGTTTTTGCTGTTCTTGCTTGTCTCAAAGAATCCCGCATGTCTTCCTCAGTGCGACTCTGTGTTTGGGTGCCTCATTGTTGAGAGGTCTTGACCTTGTTTTTGTTTGTTATTTTTGTTTTTTTTGTTGCGCGCACAAAAGCAAAACCCCCGCTTAACTGAATAAGCGGGGGTATGCGGAATAAAAGCCTGACGATAACCTACTTTCACACTGGTTGCAGCACTATCATTGGCGCGTAATCGTTTCA
>NZ_JACOFX010000031.1 GCF_014284125.1 Undibacterium umbellatum
TTTTATAACCGCCAGCGACGTCACTCGCGTCTTGGCAATATATCGCCAGCCTTGTTTGCTGAAAATTTTAATCGGCAGTCACAGGCAGCTTAGAACATGAGTGTCCGCTATTGACAGTACACCTCATTCTAGCCTAAAGCGCATTGCCGGGTCGCGGCATACATTCAAAGCGAACTAACTTTACCTCCCATCAAAACAAGATTAGCTTATGACTACCTTATCGGCTTACGCAACTACTATCACGATGCGCATACAAATATTATCCCAAAGAGAGGGTAAAGGGTCATTCAGCGGAATCACAATAGAAACTGACATTTGTAAAAATACCAAATCAAAAACACAACAAAGTGAGTATGAAATGATTGCGATACTTTAAATCAACAGACACACCACCCGATCCAAGTACAAGCAGTGACCCAAAGCGACCAGGGCAGCAAGCAAACATAAGGAGCATTGCATGAGACTATTTTCTAATGTTCAAAAGTTGCCTAATCAATAGCCTATTCGCTTCGACCATAGCTGGTCGCATTTCGATAGTCGACAACACGGGACTATGCACCGACGTTGTGCATCTAACATTATTATTTGCGTCCTTACTTCGCTTTTCTGTTTCAGGCGCCCGGTTAGCGCAGTATCGAGAATCGTCTTGATTAACCAATCGTCTATCTTCGATATCCTTATAAAGCTTCTTCAGTGCATCCCCAGAGACAGTGAACACGTCGCCGTTTTGCTTGATAACTTCAGCGATGCCGTCAAATATTCTGACTCGTACACCGGTTCCAACGAAATTCTTAAAACTATATTTGGCTCCGTTAGGTTTTTCAATCGTGGAGGTTTCAGATACATCGTTCATACGAAGAATTTGCAGAGCTCGCTTTTCATAATCGCTAGTTGTTTGAATCATTCTTGAAATATATCGGTAAAGTCGATTACCGTTGATTCTGAACTTTTCACAGTATGATTTGGCTACAGTCCAAATATGCTCAAGTTTATAGCCGGCTGTATGCGCTAATCCCCTGAGCTTGCAAATACCCGTTTCCTTTACCCCGAACGCCTCTAATTCGCGTAATTCCTCAGGGAGGGTTATTGGGTTTTTGCCTTTGTTTTCTAAAGAAATCTTTAATTGATCTTCTTTAAAACTAAGATCTATGTATACAGTACCGTCGGACAAAATTGTCTCATCCTCAATCTGATTTATTGTTTTAGATTTCGTAGGGAGTTTCACCAACGAACAAAAGTCGGCTGAAAACTGATAACGAAAAGAACTAAACGTGCCCCAGTCTGTCCTCCCTGGGGAAACTGGTGACAGCCAGGTGAGCGACTTAAGAATTTGCATCGTTCGCTGCACTGTCTTGTAACTTACGTCAGCTCCTTCCGCAACCATGTCTAATCTGGCTCGTATCGGGAACTCACCATCACCTTGGTTTACCCGAGTGAGTAGGCACTTTAGTACCCTTTTACCTGCCTTTGTCAGGATTGAGAATGCTGGGTGGGTCTCAACCCGGAGAATAGACTGCTGAATAACCTTTGGATACTTCTGATAGGGTTTAATAACATCATGTACAGTAGGGACGTGCATATACCACCTCGATCCAAGCAAAGCTTGAAAAAGTTTTGACAAATGGGTCTTAGGGGAATAAGATGAAGTTCTCAGGTTTCTTCTTATTTTCCGGCAGACTCGAAATACTTAAGTAGGCCCCAAAATATCAAAAGCCCCGATTTTCCAGATCGGGGCTTTTGTATTTAAGGATTTTCAAATTTGTTATATCATTTTTGGAATCCTTAATTATTCTAGTAGAATAATTTATTCAATTTCAACATTATTAGATTTACTGATCTCGGACAATTTCTCCGATACGCGTTTTTGCACCATATTTGCGTCAATGGTTGGGTCGCTGATTTTCACAGTAAGCACCCTACCGTCAAGTACAGCAGAAAATATCTGTTTGCCAGAGTCATCAGTGATAACAAGTGGGGTAGGGCCTTTTTTACGAGAACCTATCCCAATCATTTGCTCGACCCAGCTACGTATTCCGTTTTGATCTGCACCAGAGTTCAATCTACCAACTGCCTCAGTGATTAACTCAAGTCTCTCTGGGTACTCTGCAACTAGCTTGTGTATTGTTTCAGAGCAGTTATAGCCAAACAGATCGTGCTTGCTTTCGAGCATTTGAACAATTGGCTGCGGCAACTTACTCATGCCAATGCACTTGGAAACAACAGCCTGGCTAGTAGCAAATTTCGCAGCACAATCAGATTGATTTTTGGCCAGACCTCTACTCAGTGCACGGGAAAATGCCTTTCCTCTTTCGTAATCGCAAAGGTCCTCTCTGCCTTCATTGTGAACAAGGGTGGCAAGTTCGGCCTCCTGGTCATTCATATGAATGACGTAAGCCTTGATCGTTGTCCAACCCAAGTTCCGCGCTGCGCGCAAACGCCTATGCCCTGCGATCAACTCGTATCTAGTTCCAACCGGCCGAACTTGAATTGGCTCTTTCTGTCCTGCAGAAGCTAAGGTGTGTCCAAGGTCATCAATAGATTCGCCACGATAGACTGATCTTGGTTGATATGGACTATCGTCAATTAGATCAAGAGGAAGATCTACATAATGTTTGCTTTCATTTGTTGGAACATCCACCGTGGCGACGATGTCAACAATTGAATCTCCCTGAATCGGTCCAGGGTCCTTAATGGTCCCAGCCGCAATGAGCCCGGATACTTTTATTTGTTTGCTTGCCATAACCGCACTTTTTATGATTTCTGACCCGAAAGAGGAATATTGTGGAACTTAATTAAGGACTTAGATAAATCAATAATATCCCGTGCACCCACGCTACCCGGCTCGCGTTCGAGAACAGGGCCAGAATTCGTGTCATCAAATAGATCTGTCTGCCGAAGGAATCCAATGAAATCTCGGACGATGGTGTCGTTAATCTTGCCGTTGTACTCTCCAATAATGAATTGGAGCGATTCTTGGTGTGGCTTTTTGGTCTGGTTGAATTTATTGACAATAATATGCATGTCGAGGTTAAAACCCCTCTGGGTCATAGCACTATTAATTTCGAGTATATTTGACTTCAGCACATCCAACGCTTTGACTGATTCAGGTTCCGGATTGACCACAGCCATGATAGTTTTTGATGCAATCATGAAACTTTGAGTGAGTAACGAAGAAGCAGGCGCGGAGTCGATAATTATTGCTTCATACTGACAAAAGAAATCTTTTTCTTTTTCAAGTAATCTTAAAAAGGTGTTCTCTCTACCAATCGCAGAGATTAACCAGGTATCAGCATTTGCCAGTGTTATATCTGCGGGTATTAAATCAAGCATACCATGTGAATAAATTGGAACAATCGCATCTTGAACTTTCGGGAGTTCACCCTTTGACGCCCTTTGCATAAGGGTGCCAATATGGGTAATCTCCTGGCTAACATCAACACCAAACATTTTGCTAAGCGAACCTTGAGGATCTCCGTCTATGACAAGTACCTTGTGGCCAAATTGCGCAAGACATGCAGCGATATTGCCTGCGATTGTGGTTTTGCCGGTGCCGCCTTTTGCCATTCGAAAATTGATTACTGGAGGTAAAGAACGTTGTTCTTTATCTTCCAATCCGAGCAAATGTAATCTGATTTTTCTGATCTCAAACGGTTGGTAATATTTATGCGCCGAATTCTGATCTTCGCCGCGATAAGTATCCCTGAATTTCCGATCTGAATCGGTGAAACCCGAGAATTCTTTCGCTAATTTAAGGCGAACACCAAGATAATTACGCATAACAATCCTTTATTTTTTCATACCAGGTTGCATAATAAATTACATCCCGTACATTTGCAAGAAAAATTAAAATAAAAAAACATACAGCCAAAAAATGTGCAGATGTCTAAATATCGACTCTGGGTTGCAATGTTAACCTGGTGTTCAATTTGCTGTTAGGTGCAAAATTTCAGCAATATTACTTGAATTGCGCTGCCCGGTTTTTTTGAAACGGTATGAAAAATACGAAGAAATAGCTTTTTTCTACTCGAATTTTAAAAAAGGACCTATTTCAAAGTCGAAAAAATAGGAACCAGATGCTATAAGCTTTTTCGTATAAGCGACCGTTTGGTGTCGCATCTACTGCATGTAGAGCCGAAGTTCCACTTTATGCATCGTCCTGCCGTGGCGATAGTAAGAAAGAGTACTATGCTATGATTCTGGTAGTTCAAGACGTAACAGCAAATGCAATTAACGAGCAAGCCCCTGAGCCAAGAAACATTGTCTGGTAGTGACGTTAGAGTTGGTAGATCAACGTATTTCGTTGTAAGCTGATTTTATTATCAGTGATAACTTTTCCGTTAATTGCATTTTATTCGTATGGACATTTTCGATACCCCTGAAAACTGGGACTTAGCTCCCCTGGAGGCATTCCAAGCCTTCGTCAGAACAGAGGCTTTTGTATCCTTGGGGCGGCGCCCAAGGGGCCTACAAGGGAGTTCTGGTGAAAGCGCACGCCCTATGCGTGCTTCAGCTATGACCGTCTATATCGCGATGTTTGGTAAATTCCTTCGCTACCTGGACGGAAAGCCGCTGCGCGCAGTATCGCCAGGTGATATTGTGCGGTTTCTTGATGGAGGGGAGGCTGAGAAAGGGGAGGGAAACACAAAGCCTTTGAGCCTTATCAGGGTGAGGTATTTGAGGCTGTTGGAGCGGGTGTATGCGCATATTGCGATGGAGCCGAATCCAGCAACTATTGCTACGGTTGAGTTGTTTAACAGTGCTTCAACTGGGAGGGATAAGTCAAAGGTGGCGCTCACGCTGGAACAGCAGGCGCTGTTCATCCGGAATTTGCCCTTGGCAAGCCCGTATAAGGGCCATGGGAGCTTTGAAGGCTGGAAGAAGAGGCGTGATAGGGCGATGCAGGCGATCATGCTTGGGGCGGGTCTTAAGGTGTCGGAGGTCGTTGGCCTGTATATTGAGAATATCGGGGAGATCGATATCAATGGTTCGGTTCCGATCAGTATCTCTCCTGCATCGGTTGATGGGAACGGTACCAACCATCGGACACAATTACGCCCCTTTGCGGTGGATATCGTGATGGACTGGGTGATGGAGAGGAAACAAATGGGCCTGGCCACCAAACTATTGTTCCCTGCCTCTTTGACAGATTTGAAGCCGTTGAACAAGGCGACGGTTTACAGACAAGTCACAGCTACCTTCGAACGTGCCGGTATTGAAACCACCCATAGCGGCGGCAGAACGCTACGCAACTCTTTTGCATTTCGTGAGCTTCAGAAAGAAAATGCCTCGGTTGAGTTAGTAGGGCAGTTTCTCGGCCTTAAGAAACAGGCTTCCGCGCAGAAGTATTTGTTCCTGGTCGAGAAAGAAAAGCGATTAAAGCGAACAGCATGATCAATAGTGCGAAGTTCTAAGCCATTGATTTAAAAGAATTTGATTAGCAAAATAGAAGATTACTAGCACTCGGAAATGTACGGATTGCAGTTTTACAAAATAAATAAATAAATTAAAAAATATTTAACGTTATGAAAAATGTAAAGCGATGCTTTAGAGCATTTGCGGCCAATTTTCTAAAGACTAGGGGTTGATGCCCCTCGAAATGTGTGGACCTTTGCCCACAACGCTAGTAGACCGCTTTTCCCGCCCTTTTGCAAGTATTTCAAGCAGAAAATCCCGGTGATATCCGCCCCTGCCCGGATCGTAATCAAATCGCAAGCTTCATTGGATATTGGGGTCTAGCTCTATCAAGATTGCGTACTACAAAATACGACGTTTTACGACAGAAACACTCCACCTTCTTTCTGCCTAAATCATTTTTATGAGCAGGCTTTATACTTGGCAGCGATAGCATGTAAAAAAATCTGTAGAATTCCGTACGGTCTCAAGCTATACAGTCTGGTGGATCTGGAAAAAAGGCTCTTAAGGCAATACCAGCAACCATGATAATGAGTCTGTTTTGATCAGCAGGATGATGATGTTGCGCATGCCTTCGCATCGCGGTTCACGTTAATCGTGAAAAGGATCGCTGCTTTCTCTCGTTGGGCCTAATGACGTGAGGCCCAAGTCTGTCCCATACAAAAGACAGCAGCCAGATATCTAACCAGAATCGCCTTCTCTAAAGATACTACTACTTGCAATCCAGAAAAAATTTCATAAAATAAAGCAGGTATAGGCTAAAGTCGAAGAGGTAACTATGGATTTTGAGATAAGTGGCCTGGCATACTTGGTTTTGATAGTGCCAGCGGTCACAATTGTAGTGTCTGGATTATATGCAATCGCCAGCTACCGCGGTAAACGGGCTGAGCAGTTTATGCAATAATAATGCATATTAATTTACCCTTCCTTAGAGCTACATCCTACTATTATTGCCTTGAAAGAATTTAGGGCACCTCTGATTAGGTCCAAAATCGCAAAATTAATTTTCGAAAAATCAATGACTTACGAATGGCGAACCGGACTTAATCAGAGGTTCCTTAGTTCACCATCGCTGACAATATGGTAAAACATCGTTGTGGTTGAGTTTTTTGGAAGCCTTTGATTCAACTGACAAAATTTCTGTCAAGGAGATATGGAAGTGACTTTAAGACGAGTTTTTCAACAAATCAGAATTGCAGCCAAAGAAACACCACGGTTGTATTTTGCTCCTCTAATAGGAGCCGTAAAAGGCATTAGGGCTGAATTCGCACGAATCGAGAACGCTGAGAAAGAGTCTCCCCCAAAAAATAGTTTGCCATAGGTAGCGTAAAATAAATTTAGAATTTATCGGTAAGTAATAATTTTTTTCCAAAAGCATTTTTCTGAAGGCAATGCTTGCATCCTCCAGGTGATTAAGTACCTGGCAACTTCTTTCCAGTTTTTCATATCTCAGCAATTGTTTTCGAAAACGATTGAACCAACTTCCCCGCGACTTCAACAATCCAAGGTCTACATAGGTGCTCGCAAGCTCAGCAGCTTGCTGCCCATGCCCTTTTTGCATGCGGAATGTACGTGCTATCAAATAGGGTGAAGTGCCTTTGCTCCAGTGTAGCCAGCGTCTGCACATAAATTCTAGCCAAAAAGAAGCGCGCATGCAGATCAAAGTGCGTGCCCGATCTATCAACTCCCAGACTGCTCCACTGAGAAAACCGCCAAAAAACCGCTCAGTCAAAAAATATAGTCGCCGTCATTTATTCTGCATTTTAGATTGATTCTCAATATATTTATAATAAATTCTGTCAATTTAAAAAATAATCAATGGATGTGTACATTATTTTCGATTTCACCTAAACAAATTCCGAAATGTTTGGACTATTAGGACAGAACAAACACGTCAGCGTGTTTAGCATTTGGACGAATACTTCGACATACAGGAAAAAATATGACAGCGATTGTGACTGGTAGCGGCTTGGGATTGCAAAATAGCTCAATGAACACCCTTGGTAACCGGGGCGCCTCGGGCAATGCCAGGGCTGGCACAAACAATGAGAATATCTACGTCAATGCTGCCAATGGCAATTTGATGATACAGCGGCAGGATGAATTCTATGTATCTAGAGGCTTGGATTTATCGATATTGCGCACCTACAACAGCCAAGGTAAGTTAAATGATGGTGATAATGGCGATAACTGGCATATAGGCGTTTACAAATCGGTTGCTTTGCTTAGTGGTACGATCAATACAGCCGGAAGCACCGTCATCAGAACCGAAGGTGATGGTAGCAAGGCGATCTACACTTACGATATCTCGAAACAATCATATGTCAGCACTGCTGGCGAGGGTGCTTACGATAAGCTGACCTACAAGACGGCCGACTCAACCTGGGAGTGGCGCGATGGTGCAACTCAACAAACAGAGGCATATAACGCCCTGGGCTTAATCGTTAGCAGTAGTGATGTTGATGGAGCAAAGACGACTTATACCTACAATAGCGATAAGTTAATTACTTCAGTCACGGATGCGTCTGGCGATACAATTAATTTGACCTATGCTGGTAAAAACCTGGTCCGTCTTGCAGATTCCTACAATCAGTCAGTCACTTCCTATACCTACGACAATTTAAATCGCCTGGCTAGCGTTAGTTTCAACTTGGGCACGACAACCAACGGCGTTGCCAACAAATACGAAACCACTTACACCTATGATGGCGACAGCTTGCGCATCGCCAGTGTTGGACAGACTGATGGAAGTACCCAGACCTTTACGTACATCCAGGTGGGAGAGCAATTCAAAATTTCCACCATGACAGATGGTCAGGGCAATTTAACGCAGTTCATTTACGACACTGCTGCGGGCAGGACAGACCTGATTGATCCGATGGGGTATCTGACCAGCTATTTTTATGATGTGGATGGTCAGCTCACGAAAATACAAAGTCCTGCAGTTAATGGCGTCCGCTATGAAACCCGCTATGTCTATGACGAAAAAGGGAACATAACGCAAACCATTGATGGTAACGGCAATGTCAGCACCATGACATATGACGCCAATGGTAACCAGGTTGAGCAAAAAGATGCATTGGGCAATAGCATCAAGCGTATCTTCAGCTCCACAAATCGCTTGTTGGCTGAAACTGCCAATACCAGCAATGGGGATCTCACTTTAGTCGCAACACGCTATGTCTATGATGTTAAAGACCATGTGCGTTTTATTATCAGTCCTGAAGGACGTGTCACTGAATATCGCAACGATTCGCAAGGTAACGCCACCGCAAAAATTGTATATAACGGCGCAGCCCTCGATGTCAGTACGCTTAATCTGGAAAGTGTCTTGTCCGAAGCCAGCATGGTAAGCTGGGTTGCGGCTCAGGATAAAACACAGACCACGCTGATTCAATACCTTAATTCGGATTATCGTGGGGGATTCCAAACAATCATTAGTCATGAGGGAACGGATAGCAACGGCAATCCTATATCCGGCGGTTTCAGTGAAGATCTGGTCTACGATCCCAAAGGACATTTGATCAGGACCAACCTGAATAGTTTTACCTATGATGCCCTGGGCAGGATGTTGAGTTCGAAAAAATTTGGCATCATCACGCTCTACCAATATGACGACGCGCGCCATACTATCACCACCAAATTGGCAAGTGGCCTAGCTAGCAGCAATGTCTATGATGCGGCTGGCAATCTAATCAGCGTCATACAAAGCAATCCAGTAACAAGCACAGTACTGGCGCAAGCAAAAAATTTCTTCGATGCTGATGGTCGTCTTACTACCAGACAAGATGAGCGCGGCGTACGCACCCACTATTTTTATGATGCCATGGGCCGGCAGATTGCAGAAGTTAATGGCTTCGGAGGGATGACAGAGAATGTCTACGACGCACTCGGTAATCTGACGCGTTCCGTCCGCTATGCCACTCTGGTCAATACCACGCTTTTATTGAATACAGATGGGACACCAGCCCACCCTGCGCTGGATACACTCAGGCCCATTTCTTCCAATGAAGACAGGATCATCCGTAAAATCTACAACCAAAAAAATCAGGAAATTTACTCCATTGATGAACTGGGCTATGTCACACAACAGATGTTTGACAGCCATGCGCAGTTGATCAGCAAAACCATTTACGCCAATGCCATCAATACGAGCGTTTTGCCAGCACAATTGACTGCTGCTGATTTGCAACTTGTGACCTCCGCAGACGACAGGCTAAGTCGGTATTTTTATAATAAGGATGGCAAACAAACCGCTGTACTCGATGCCGAAGGCTACCTGACCAGGAATATCTACGATGCCGCTGGCCGGATATCTAAAACCGTCAAATTCGCCACGGCGACCGATGTCGCCTTGAGAGCGACAGCCACCTTACCCCAATTGGCACCTGGCGCATCCAGTGCAGATATCCAGATCAGGTTTTTTTACAATGGCATGGATAAATTGACAGGACAACTGGACGGGGAGAATTACCTTACAGAATACCAATATAGCTACTACGGCGGACTTGCAAAAACAACGCGTTATGCAAACAAGGCCATCAATGTAGATACCGCTACCAAATTGGAGCAATTGCGCCCGCAGACCCACAGCCAGGACAAGGTAATTAACTATGGCGCTTTTGCAGATAATTTCGTTCATACGGAGTCCGGTTCTGGCACGCTTACTGGTGTTAAACGCTATGTCCGTGATGAAATGGGCCGTATCGTCAAGACTGAGGATGTGGGCGATTCAGGCAATATGGCAGTCCGTTATGATTTGCTGGGCAGAAAAATCGCCGATGTTTATGGCTTGGGGGCAGTTTCCATTACTAGCAATGGCAATGTCAGCGGCTACTCAGCACAGGATGATGCCGTCTGGAAGAAATACCAAACCACCTATGAGTACGACGACAATGGTCTGATGGTGCGCTCGCGCAGTGCCACCACAGGTGCCACGACTTTATATTTCTATGATGACGCAGGTCGTCTCACCCACACCATCAATAGCGTGGGTGATATACAAGCCATTCGCTACAATAGTTTTGGTGAAGTTATAGAGACCAAACAATTCGCCAAACATATCAATCTTGATGGACTGGCTGGTGGCAAAAATACTGCCTTGCTGGCCAAGCTGGCAGATGCCAATGATCCCCTGCATGATTCCTTGAAGCAGACAGAATACAATCTGCGTGGTCAAATCAAAAATGCATTTGATGCCACGGGTAATACTACTTCCCGTGAATACAATGCCTTTAGCGAACTGGTCAAGGAAACCAGCCTGACCCGCAGCACCATGCTGCAAGAAGTCATGGCCTATCAATATGATCACCGTGGCCTGAAACTGGCGGAGATACTGGGTGCAGGTAATACGGCCTCAGTCAAGCGCACGCAATACGATGCATTTGGTCGTGTGATTGCCGTGACCGATGGCAATGGCAAGACAGCGACCAATCAGTATGACCTCAAGGGTCGTCTCATCGTCACTACCAATGGTGACGGTGCACAGCAATCCATGACTTACGATGCTTTTGATCGTAAGCTGCAAATCAAAGATGCCTTGGGCCGTGCAACGACTTACGTCTATAACGATAGTGATAGTACGCTCATCGTCACCACGCCGGAAGGCATTGTCAGCACAACCCGTTTTGTTGCGGATGGTTACGCCAACAAGAAAGTTGCAAGCATTATTGACTCTAGTGGCAGTATTGAATCCAATTCTTATAACGATGATGGCAGTATTTACGTAGAATCACGTCCATCGAGCAATATTTCTACTACCTATTTCTATGATAATGCGGGCCGCGTCAAACAAACGAATGATGCGTCTGGCCGAGTCACATTGTTTACCTACGACACAGAAAATCGTGTCCTGAGTAAAGTCTTTGATCCAACTGGCTTAAATCTGAAGACCACATATTCCTACGAGAATAATGGTCGTGCAGTGGTCATGACAGACCCTGCTGGCACGGTAACCAGGACCGAATATGATTTGAACGGTCAACTGGCACGTGTCATTGTTGATCCAGAAGGTCTCAAGCTGCAAACCGATTACACCCACGATGCCAAAGGCAGGGAATTGACGGTTGCCCACAGCCAGGGCGGCATCGTGGCGAGTACGGTCAGATATGTCTACAACGACAAAGGCCAGCGCATACAAGAAATCAAAGATCCTGACGGCCTGGCCCTGGTGACTGCTTACGATTATGACGGTGTGGGCAACAAGATCCATGTAACAGATGGCAACGGCCATGTCACCACCTTTGCTTATGATGCTGAAAATCGCTTGCTCAGCACCACAGATGCACTGGGTCATGTTAGCAGCAATGTCTATGACGCCGCCGGCAACAAGGTCAGCAGTACCGATGCACTGGGCAATACCACCAAGTACAAATACGATAAAAATAATCGCTTGCTGGAACAGACCAGCCCGCTGGGTGTGGTGATCAGCTATACCTATGACGGTGCTAACAACCGGATTACCGCAACTGATGGGAACGGGAGGGTCACAAAGTATACCTACAATATTGCACATCAGGTAAAAACTGAAACGGATGCCCTGGGGCGCGTTCATACCAATTGGTGGAATTCCAATGGCATTTTGCATAGCGAGACATTATGGGATGGAAGCAGTATTAACCATAGTCGCGACAATGCACAGCGGTTAACGCAAGATCAAACGCCTGTCGGTATTTTTGACTATACCTACGATGGCATGGGGCGTGTTTTGACTGCGACCAAGCCAGGCAATCTCATCTCCAGGTGGGCCTATGACAAGGCAGGCCGCTTAGTCAAGGAAACCGACCCGGAAGGCAACGCCACCAGTTATACCTATGATGCCCTGGGTAACCGCCTGACGGCTACCGATGCACGCGGCAATACCAAGTCTTTTCGCTACGATGGTGCCAATCGCCTGGTCAAAGAAACGGATGCTCTGGGCAATGCCACTAGCTATACCTACGATGCGGAAGGCAATCGTACCGGCGTTACCTTCGCCAATGGTGGTAAGTTTGTTTTTGCATATGACGCCGACAATCAACTGGTCAAAATGACTGATGCACTGGGCAATATCACCAGCTATACCTACGACAATAACCACAATCGCACCAGCATTACGGATGGGTTGGGTAATGTACAGCGCTTCCAGTTTGATGCCGGCAATCGACTGATTTCCGAGACTGATGCCCTCGGCAAGACTAAATCCTACGTCTATGACAATAACGGTAACCGTGCTTCGCTGACCGATGAGAATGGCAATGTCACTCTCTATGAATACGACAAAGTCAATCGCCTGACAAAAGAAACCAATGCAGTGGGGCAGGTCAAGCTGCTTACCTATGATGTGATGGGTAATATTGCCAGCACTACTGAAAATGGCGTTGTCACGCAAAAATCCTATGCGTACGCTTTCTCAGGTAAGGTTTATCAAAGCACAGACAATACGACGGGTCTGGATGGCGACATAGAATACAGCTATGATTACTACACCAAGGAAATAATCGGCGTTACCAATAAGCGTCGTTTAGCACAGACACAATATACCTATGATAAAAACGGCAGGGTATTGACTGAAAAAACAGGTGCCTATGTTGCCTTAACAAAAACTTACGCCTACGATGCGAACGGTAATCTGGTCAAGTCAACAGATAAAGCAGGTCGTGCAACCACGTACACGTACGACGCCCTCAATCGTCTGACGAAACAGACAGATCCGATGGGTTTTAGCAAGACCTATACCTATGATGCCATGGGTAACCGTAGCAGCATCACCGACGAGAATGGTCACACCACCAGTTTTGGCTATGATCTGAATAGTCAACTCATTAGCCAGACAGATGCACTAGGTCAAGTAACGCATTACAGCTATGACGCTGCTGGTAATCGTGTCGCGATGACAGACGCGCTGGGTCAGACAACTCAATATGCCTATGACGCCAATCATCGCCTGGCGACAAAAACGGATGCCATTGGCAACAAGACCAGCTACACCTATGACAACGTCGGCAATCTCATCGAAACCAAAGATGCCAAAGGCTATACGCAAAAAACCGCCTATGATGCTGGCAACCGCGTCATCAGCAAGACAGATGCACTTGGTGGCATAGAAACCTACACCTATGATACGGTCGGCAATCTGGCCACCGTCACCGATGCCAATGGCCATACGACCACCTTTGCTTATGATGCTGCCCATCGTCTGACGAGCAAGACAGATGCATTGGGTAAGGTCACCACTTATCGTGAATCCTACTATGACAGGGATCAGGAAAAAATTACGGTAACTGATGCAAACGGCAATATTGTTAACGACATCTACACGACTGATGGCCAGCATCTCATGCATGGCAATGCCTCTGCTTGGGTCTATAACGTCTTCGATAACGCTGGCAACTTAATCAGTTCCACAGACGAAAACAGCAAAGTCACCAACTACGTCTACGACGATAAAAACCGTCTGCTCAGCAAGAAAGATGCGCTGGGCAATAAAATCCGTTACGAATACGACGGTGTTGGTAACCTCACCAAACTGACCGATGCCAATGGCAAGGCCACCACCTATGTCTATGATGCCAACAACCAGCTCATCAGCACCACCGATGCCCTGGGCAATGTGCAAAGCCAGACCTACAATGCGGTAGGTAAGCTCGGTAGCAAGACCGATGGCAATGGCAATAAAACCAGCTACTTCTACGATGCTGACAACCGACTGAACAAGATTGTCGATGCCATGGGCGTGGCAGAAACCTACACCTATGACAGTGTAGGCAACCGCACGGCCGTGACTGACCGCAATGGTCACACCACCAACTACGAATATGATGGCAAGCACCAGCTCAGCAAACTTACGTCCGCGCTTGGATTCAGCGAAAGCTATGTCTACGACAAAGTGGGCAATCTGACGGCTGTCACCAATAAAAACGGTTTTACTACCCGCTACGAATACGATGCCAATAACCGCATCATCAAAAAAACCGATGCTCTGGGTTTCACCACCAGCTACACCTACGACAATGTCGGCAATTTACTCACAGAAATCAACACCAATGGCGTAGTCATCACCAGCAACACCTATGATGACCACAACCGCCTGATCAAGACCGTCGACGCTCTGGGTAAATCCACCCGTTATACCTACGACAATGTTGGCAATCGTCTCAGCATGACCGATGGCAATGCCGGCGTCACCAGCTACACCTATGATGCGGTCAATCAACTGACTGCAGTCAGAGATGCCCTGTATCAGACTACGGGCTATACCTATGATGCTGCGGGCAACCGCACGACCATCACCGACAAAAACGGCAATGCCACCACCTACACCTATGACGCCCTGAACCGCATCGCAACGGCAACGGATGCCCTCGGCAAAGTCACCAGCTACACCTATGATGCAGCAGGCAACCGGACCAAGCTCACGGATGCCAATGGCCATGCCAGCAGCTACACCTACGATGCGGACAATCGCCTCTCCAGCATCAAGGATGCCCTCGGCCAGATCACCACTTACGAATACGATGGCGTAGGCAACCGCAGCAAACTGATTGATGGCAACGGCCATGCCAGCACCTATACCTACGATGCCGACAACCGCCTGGTATCAGAAAAAGATGCCCTTGGTCACATCACCAGTTACGAATACGATGGCGTAGGCAATCGCAGCAAAGTCGTTGATGCCAATGGCCATGCCACCAGCTACACCTATGACGCCCTCAACCGCGTTACTGGCCAGACCGATGCCCTCGGCAATATTACCAAAATAGAATATGACGCCTTTGGTAACCGCAGCAAGATCACCGATGCCAATCTCCATTCCAGCAGCTACACCTATGATCTAAACAACCGCCTGCTGACAGAAACAGATGCCCTCGGCAACCTGATCAGCTACACCTATGATGCCATGGGCAACCGTCTGAGCAAGACCGATGCCAAAGGCAACATCAGCACCTACACCTACGATAAGCTCAACAGACTCCTCAGCATCACAGATGCATTGAGCAAGGTCACCAGCTACACCTACGATGCTGTCGGCAACCGCCTCAGCAGCACCGATGCCAATGGTGTCCTGACCAAGTACGCCTATGACCTTGTGAATCGTCTGGTCAGCGAAACCGACATCTACAACAAAGTCATCAGCTACGTCTATGATGCTGTTGGCAACCGCAGCAAAGTCACCGACAAAAACGGCCGTGAAACCCTCTACACCTACGACGCTGACGACCAGCTCATCAGCGTCAAGGATGCCAATGGTAATGTCACTGGCTATGCCTATGATGCGGTCGGCAAGCTCAGCAAACTCACCGATGCCAATGGCCATGTCACGGTCTACACCTACGATGCTGCAAATCGCCTCGTCAATGAAAAAGACCCTCTGGGTCAAATCACGTCCTACGAATATGATGCAGTAGGCAAGCGTACCAAAGTGACAGACCGCAATGGCCATGTCACCACCTACGTCTATGACGCTGACAACCGCCTCATCAGTGAAAAAGACCCTCTCGGCATTATCACTGCCTATGCCTATGATGCTGTCGGTAACCGCAGCAAAGTCACCGACAAAAACGGCCATGCCACCAGTTATGGCTATGACGCCAATAACCGTCTCAGTAGCGAAACCGATGCCCTCGGCAATGTCACCAGCCTCAGCTACGACGCTAATGGCAACCGCAGCACACTGACCGATGCCAAAGGCAATGTCACCAGCTTTGCCTATGACAAACTGAACCGCCTGACCAGCCAGACGGATGCGCTGGGTAACGTCACCAGCCATACCTACGATGCCGTTGGCAATCGCCTCAAGACAACGGATGCTAATGCCCATGTCAACAGCGCCACGTATGACAAACTCAACCGTCTGGTCACCCTTACCGATGCATTGGGCAATATCACCAGCTATACCTACGATGCTGTAGGTAACCGCATCAGCAGCACCAATGCCAGGTTGGCCGTCACCACCTATACCTACGATGCTGCCAACCGCCTCATTGCCGAGACCGATGCCCTGGGCAAGATCAGCCGCGTAGACTATGACGCGGCAGGTAACCGCAGCAAAGTGACAGATGCTAATGGCAATGCCACCAGCTATACTTACGATGCCAATGACCGTCTCGTGAATGAAAAAGACGCACTCGGCAATATCACCAGCTACGCTTATGATGCAGAAGGTAACCGTACTAAACGCACGGATGCCAATGGCCATGTCACGACTTACACCTACGATGCCGATGACCGCCTGGTTAGCGAAAAAGACCCGCTGGGTCATATCACCGCCTATGAATACGATGCCGTAGGCAAGCGCACCAAAGTCACTGACGCCAATGGCTATGCCACCCAATATGCCTATGATGCCAACAACCGCGTCATCAGCCAGACCGATGCGCTGGGCAATATCAGCCGCATAGAATACGATGCCCTGGGCAACCGCAGCAAAGTCACCGATGCCAACGGTCATGCGACCAGCTACAGCTATGATGCAGAAAGCCGCTTGCTGACCGAGACCGATGCTCTCGGCAATGTCACCAGTTACGCCTATGATGCTGTCGGCAATCTGAGCAAACGCACAGATGCCAATCTGCACGCCACCAGCTACACCTACGATGCCAATGACCGTCTGATCACTGAAACAGATGCACTTGGCAAAGTCACCAGCTACACCTATGACGCCGTTGGTAACCGCATTACCAGCACCGACCGGAACAAACGCGTCACCACGTTTGCTTATGATTTGCTCAATCGTCTCATCAGTGAAACCGATGGTACCGGCGCAATCACCAGCTATGTCTACGACAACATCGGCAAGCGTACCAAAGTCACCGATGGCAATGGCCATGCCACCAGCTATGTCTACGATGCAGCCTACAGACTGACCAGCCAGACCGATGCCCTAGGCAAGGTCACCACCTATACCTATGATGCTGTTGGCAACCGTACCAAACTCACGGATGCCAATCTGCACAGCACCACCTACGTCTATGATGCAGATGACCGCCTCATCAGCGAAACAGATGCCGTCGGCAATGTCACTCAATATGCCTATGATGCCGTCGGCAAACTGATCAAGCGTACCGATGCCAACGGCCATGCCACCTCCCTGGTGTATGACGCCATCTACCGTCTGACCACAAAAACCGATCCACTCGGCCTGGTGACGGCCTTTGCCTACGATGCCGTCGGCAACCGCACCAAGCTCACTGATGCCAATGGCCATGCCACCAGCTACAGCTACGATGCTGACAACCGCCTGGTTTCTGAAAAAGACGCGCTAGGCAATGTCACCGCCTATGAATACGATGCCGTTGGCAATCGCAGCAAAGTCATTGATGCCAATAAGCATGTGACCAGCTTTGCCTATGACGCCGAAGACCGCCTCATCAGCCAAACCGATGCACTCGGCAAAGTCACGACCTATGACTATGACGCTGGTGGCAACCGCATCAAGATGACCGATGCCAATGACCATGTGACCAGCTACACCTATGATGGTGTGAATCGTCTCGCCAGCGTCACCGACCCGCTGCGCAACACCACCTACCTCAGCTATGACGGTATCGGTCTCCTGATCAGCCGCAACGAAGGTATAGGCCATGTCACCGGCTTCAGTTATGACGCCGTCAATCGCCTGATCAAACAGACAGATGGTTTGGGCAACTTCAGCACATTTGATTACGATGCCGTTGGTAATCGCATCAAGATGACGGATGCCAATAAAAATGCCACCACCTATGCCTATGATGATGCCAACCGCCTTACCAGTCAGACAGACGCACTCGGCAAAGTTACCAGCTATGTCCTTGATGGCGTAGGCAACCGCATCAAGCTGTTTGATGCCAATGAACATGCCTCCAGCTTTGAATATGATGCCGACGACAGGCTCATCAGCGAAACCGATGCACTGGGCCACACCACCAGCTATGCCTATGACGGTGTAGGCAAACTCGTCAAGCGCACCGATGCCAACGGCCACACTACCAGCTATGTGTATGACGCAGTTAACCGCCTGCTGAGTGAAACCGATCCTATGGGCTTCGTGACATCCTATGTCTATGACCCAGTCGGCAAACTCACCAAGCGCACCGACGCCAATGGTCATGAAACCAGCTACACCTATGATGCCAACAATCGTCTCGTTGCTGAAAAAGACCCTAGCGGCAACCTGACCAGCTACGAACTTGATGCTGTCGGTAACCGCATTAAAGTCACCGATGCCAATAAGCACGTTACCAGCCTGGCTTACGATGCAGATGACCGCCTCATTACCCAGACCGATGCCCTCGGCAACGTCACCAGCTTTGCCTACGATGAAGTTGGCAACCGCATCAAAGTCACCGATGCCAATGGCCATGCAGTCAAGTTCGCCTTTGATAAAGCCAATCGCCTGATCAGCAAGACGGACGGCCTCGGTGCGATAACGTCTTATGACTACGACAAGCAAGGCAACCTCATCAGCCTGACTGATGCCAAGGGCGCAGTCACCACCTATGGCTATGATGCTGTCAACCAGCTCATCAGCCAGAAAGATGCCCTCGGCAAGATCACCACGTTTGAATACGATGCTGTCGGCAAGCGCAACAAAATGACCGATGCCAATGGCAACGTCACCAGCTACACCTATGATGCCGATAACCGTCTTATCAGTGAAAAAGACGCTCTTGGTAAAGTCACTACCTATGCCTACGATGCTGTAGACAATCGTATCAAGACCACCGATGCCCTCGGTCATGCCACAACCTATACCTATGATGCCGACGACCGCCTCATCAGCGAAAAAGATCCCTTAGGCTACGTTACCTCCTACGGCTATGATGCCGTCGGTAACCGTACCAAGCTGACTGATGCCCATGACAGGGTGACCAGCTTTGCCTATGATGCAAACGACCGCCTCATCAGCCAGACCAATGCACTGGGCGAGATCACCAGCATCGGATACGACGCTGTCGGCAACCGCATCAAACTGACCGATGCTAATGCCCATGCCACCAGCTATGCCTACGATGCAGCCAATCGCCTGGTGACTGAAACAGATGCACTCGGTAATATCACCACATATGGCTATGACGCTGCCGGCAACCGCATTACTGCCACTGACCCCAGAGGCAATGTCACCACCTTTGGCTATGACGCTGATAACCAGCTCATCAGTGAACAAGACGCCCTCGGCAAGATCACGTCTTACGCTTATGATGCCGTTGGCAACCGCACCAAAGTCACCGACAGAAACCAGAAAGCAACCAGCTATGCTTATGACTTGCTTAACCGTCTCATCACTGTCACCAATGCATTGGCTGAAGTCACTACCCATGAGTACGACAATGTTGGCAACCGCATCAAGACCAAAGATGCCAATGGCAACACCACCAGCTTTGCCTATGATGCCAAGAACCGTCAGATCAGCCAGACCGATGCGCTCGGCAACATCAGCAAAGTTGAATACGATGCTGTCGGCAACCGTACCAAGTTCACAGATGCGAATGGCAAGGCCACGACCTACACCTATGATGCTGATGACCAGCTCATCAGCGAAAAAGACCCGCTCGACAACGTCACCAGCTATGTCTACAATAAAGTCGGCAAACTCACCGGGCGCACGGATGCGCTAGGCCATGCCACCACCTACACCTATGACGCCATCTATCGCCTTACCAGCGAAAAAGACCCACTCGGTGAATCCACATCGTATGCCTACGATGCGGTCGGCAACCGCACCAAAGTCACAGACAGGAATGGCAATGCCACCACCTACACCTATGACGCTGTCAACCGCCTGATCGCAGAAAAGAATGCCCTAGCCAAGACCACCACCCATGTCTACGATGCGGCCGGCAACCGCACCAAGACCACTGACGCCAATGGTCACGCCACCACCTGGGCCTATGATGCCGATAACCGCGTTATCAGCGAGACGGATGCACTTGGCAAAATCACCAGCATTGACTACGATGCCGTCGGCAACCGTACCAAGCTCACCGATGCTAACCTGCATGCCACCACCTATGCCTACGATGCCCTGAACCGCCTCGCCAAAGAAACCGATGCCTTGGGCAACTTCATTACCTATGACTATGACAAGGTTGGTAACCGCAGCAAGATTACCGACAAGAACGGTCATGAAAACACCTTCATCTACGACAATGCCAATCGGCTGACTGGCCAGACAGATGGTGCAGGCCAGCTCACCAGCCATGCCTATGATGCCGTCGGTAACCGTATCAAAACGACCGATGCCAACAAGAACAGCACCAGTTTTGACTATGACGCCAACAACCGTCTGATCACCCAGACCAATGCGCTCGGCCAGGTCACCAGCATTGTCTACGATGCCGTTGGTAACCGTAGCAAAGTCACCGACGCTAATGGCCATGCCACCAGCTATGCCTATGACGCTGATGACCGCCTCATCAGCCAGACCGATGCCCTCGGCAAAGTCAGCACCTATGTCCTTGATGCCGAAGGTAACCGCACCAAGTTCACCGATGCCAATGGCCATGCCACGTCTTACACCTACGATGCAGTCTATCGCCTGACCAAACAAACCGACGCCCTCGGCCAGGTCACGGCCTACGACTACGATGCAGTAGGTAACCGCAGCAAAGTCACCGACGCCAACGGCCATGTCACCAGCTACCTCTATGACGCCGTTGACCGTCTCGCCAGCCGTACCGATGCCATGGGCAAGACAGCCAGCTTCACTTATGATGCGGCAGGTAACCGCATTGCTGCCAAAGATGAAAACGGCAATACCGTCAGCTATGCCTATGACCTCGTCGACCGCCTCATCAGCCAGACCGATGCCCTGGGCTATGTAACAGCCTTTGAGTATGATGCCGTGGGTAACCGCAGCAAGCTGACAGACCAGAACGGCAATGTCACCAAATACGCCTACGACAGCAACGACCGTCTCATCAAGCAAACCGATGCATTGAGCGGTGTCACCCAGCACGTCTATGATGCTGTTGGTAACCGTATCCGCTTTGTCGATGCCAATCAGCACACCAGCTACTTCCAGTACGACGCCATCAACCAGCTTGTTGCGAGTGTGGATGCAGAAGGCTTTGTCATCAGCCGTGGCTATGACCAGGTGGGCAATCTGGTGTCCCAGACCCATTTCGCCAATAAGTTTGCAGTCGCCAACTGGGATGGTAAAACTGCCATCAGCGTCACTGGCAATGCGGCGCTCGACCAGTCAGAAGGCTATGTCTATGACGCCGTCAACCGCCAGATCCAGCGTACCGATGGCGAAAGTCATATCAGCCGTCAAAGTTATGATGCTGTTGGCAACGTCCTCACCAGCACTGATGCCAATGGTCACACCACTACCATGGTGTACGATGCCATCAACCGCATGACGACACAAACCAATGCCATCGGTGCCGTCAACAAGTTTGACTACGATGCCGTCGGCAACCGCACCAAGCTTACCGACGCATTGGGCAATGCCACCAGCTTTATCTATGATGCCAATGACCGCCTGAGCAGCAGCACCGCGGCCAATGGCATCATCACGGCCTTTACCTATGATGGCATAGGCAGCATGACCAGCCGTACCGAAGCATCTGGCACTAGCCAGGCTTCCACCACGACCTGGACCTTCAATGCCGCCAACCAAAAAGTCAAGGAAACCAACGCGCTCGGTGGCGTCACCACCTATCTCAACGACAAGGCTGGCAACCTCGTCAAACTGACTGATGCAATCGGCAATAGCACCAGTTATGACTACGATGCTAAAAACCGTCTGGTCAAGCAGACCGATTCACTCGGCTTTGCTACCGTCCTGACTTACGACGCCAAAAACAATCTGCTGACTAAAACAGATGCGCGCAATGGCATGGAGACACTGAGCTATGACGCCAATGACAGACTCATCAGCGACACTGACCGTAATGGCCATGCCACTACCCATGCATACGACCAGAGCGGCAACGAAGTACGTCAAAGCCGTGGTGGGTTCACCGTCGAATATCGCTACAACCGCGCAGGCCAGCGTACTGGCCTGACCGATGGTAATGGTTATGCCACCAACTACGTCCTCGATGCCGCTGGCAACGTCCTGCAAAGCAGCCAGCAAATCGACAAGAATGGCAAATACGCCACCACGACCTATACCTACGACGACATCAACCGCCGCGCATCAGAAAAAACTGCAGAAGGCTACCTGACCACGTTTGCCTACGATCTCGTCAACAACCTCACCAGCAAGACTGGCCATACCAGCACCAGCGCAGGTGGGGCAGGGGATGTCGCCTTTACCCAGAGCTATCGTTACGACAATGTCTACCGCATGACAGGCATGACCGATATCAATGGCGCTGTCAACAGCTATGGCTACGATAACCTGGGTAACCGCAATAGCGTCACCCAGTTCATCGGTACGCCGCAAGAACGTCAATCCAGCAGCAGCTATGACTTGCTGAGCCGCAAAGTGTCCGACACCGATGTGCTTGGCAAAGTCACCAGCTACCAGTTTGATGCTGTCGACAACCTGCTCGTCGTCACTGACGGTGACCGCGTCACCACCAATGTCTTTGATGCTGTTCACAATCTCGTCAAGAGCACCAACCCGTTGGGCCATATCAGCCTGTATGAATACGATGCCAATGGCAACAAGATCAGACAGACAGTTGCCGCAGGTCTGGTTGAAGAACAAAAGTTCATCTACTCCTATGATGCAGAAAACCAGCTCGTCCTCAGCACCAACCTGACGATAGGCAACCGCAAGACCGCTATCGCCTATGATGCCCTGGGCAACCGCATCAGCATCGCCGAAGTCAATGGCAGCACCGTTAGTGAACAGACTTTCCATTACGACGCCAACCACAACGTCGACAGCAGCACCGACAATGCCCGTGTCAAGACCACCTACGCCTATGATGGTGCAGGCAATCTCATCAGCAGCACAGAAGCGAAAGGCGTGGCGGGCAAAGAACGTACCACCAACTATCGCTACAACCTCGACAAGCAACTCGTCGGCATCACCGACCCTATGGGCTTCATCACCAGCTTTGTGGTGGATGGCCGTGGCAACCGCCTGCAGATCCGCGATGCAGAAGGTCACCTGACCCAGCAAGTCTTTGATGTCAGCAACAACCTGCTCAGCACCCAGACAGAAACCGGCAAGCTCTACAGCAACAGCTATGACATCGCTGGCAACCTGAGCAGCAACACCACCGCCAAGACTGACGGTACAGATGCCCGCACCACCAGCTATGCCTATGACAAAAAAGACCGTGTCACTACCACCGTTAATGGCGAAGGCTATCAAACCGCCATCACCTACGATTTGTTTGACAACAAGCTGACCGTCACCAGCGGTGCCTATGCCGCGGCACCGGCTGGCCCTGCCAGCAGCTCGGCGCTCAGCAGTGATGCTGACAAGGCCGCCCTGGCAAAAGTGTCCACCCGCAGTGCTGCTTACGACAAGCTCAACCGCCTCGTCAGCAGCACCGATGGTGAAGGCAATATCACCACCTATGGCTATGACGCCCGTGGCAACCGCACCAGCGTCACCGAAGCCAGCAATACCCGCCCGGCGACCACCAGCTATACCTATGATGGCGCTGACCGTGTCATCAAGGTCGTCAGCCCACAAGGTGCAGAAACCATCTACACCTATGGTGAACAGCACACCACCAAACCGGCCAGCGAATTGCGCAAAAACCGTAATGGACCTGCCGTCACCACCACCTATGATTACGATGCGAATGGCCGCCTGGTACAAGAAAGCATCGCCGGTGTCAGCCTCATCAAGCATGAGTTTGATGTGCTTGGCAATGAAGTCAGCACCACCAATGGCACCCAGACCATCAAGCATGAATATGATGCCGATGGCAGGGAAGTGGCCAGCATAGACAATGCTGGCAAACGCACCGAATACACCTATGACAAAAACGGTAACCGCCAAAGTGTCAAGGATGCCAGAGGCAATACCAGCTACTTCTGGTACGACGCCGACAAGCGCATGGTCGCCAGCCTGGATGCAGAAGGCTATCTGAGCAGCTATCACTACGATAGTGCCGACAACCGCACCAGCATGACCCAGTACGCCAACCGCTATAGCGGCAGCGTCAATGTCAGCCAGTTGCCGCAGGCAGTGCAGCAAGCCATGGACCGCAGCACCAGCATCGAGTATGACAAAAACAACCAGGTCATTGCCCAGACTACGGCTGACCATGTCCGCAGCGAATTCATCATTGATGGCGCAGGCAACCGCGTGCTCGATAAAAACTTTGTGGAAACTGCTGTCAAGCGCAATACCAGCTACACCTATGACAACAATGGCCGCCTGCTCAGCAAGACCACCGCAGACGGCGTCACCACCCAATTTGCTTACGATGGGGCAGGGCGTGTCATCACCGAACAATTAAGCAAGTCCGGTGAAGTCACCCGCAGCACCCTGTATTCCTACGACCTTGACGGCCACCGCGTCAGCACCACGCTAGACCCATCCGGCCTGGCCATCACCCAGACCCAGACTGTCGATGACCTCGGCAACGTCATTGAAAGCCGCGATGGCGAAGGGCGCTTGAACACACGCCAATACGACGCCATGGGCCGCCTGAAAGAAGTCAAGGATGCCTCCGGCACGTTCCTGCAATCCTTCAGCTACGACATCAACGGCAACATCACCAATGAATATGGCAAGGACGGTCATAAAACCTACACCTATGACGCCAACAACCAGCGTACCAGTGTCACCTATGCCAGCGTTGCCAAGTTTGAACTCGACAGTGGCTATAGCACTACCAATGGCCTCACCACCATGCAATATGATGCGGTGGGCAATGTCATCCAGATCACCAACGCTGCCGGCTTTAAAACTACCAACTACTACGACCGCGACAACCGCCTGATCGCCCAGCTCGATACCGACAATGTCCTGCATGAGTACGACTACGACGCCTTTGGCGACAAAGTGGCCGAACGCATGTACATGACCCGTCTCGACAAGGCAGCGCAAGACCCGGCTGCCCGTCCGGTTGCACCGGCAGGTGAGGTGCGTGTGTATGGTTTTGAATTCGACCAGATGGGCAGACAGGTACGCAAAGTCTATCCACAAGTCGTCATCACCCATCTGGGCAATAGCAATACTGCCAACCCAAGTGGCAGTAAAAACCTGGAGCGACCAGAAGAAACAGCCCGCTATGATGCCGCTGGCAATGTCATCGAATCCGTCGCCGTCAACGGCAGCCACACCTATGGCTATTACGATGCCGCAGGCCGCCTGACAGCCCAGGTCGATGCCCTGGGTTACCTGACCCGTTTTGAGTACGACAAGAGCGGCAATCTGCTGCAAAAGCGCATGTACACCGCCGCCATTGACCTCAGCAAGCTCGACTCCACCAAGGTCCCGGTTGCCGTCGGTGGCAAAGTTGCCACTACCAACTACGTCTATGATGCAGCCAACCGTCTGGTAGAGCAGCGCACACCGGCAGTCCTGTTGATGGATCAGAACAGCCATGCCGAAACCACCGATGTCACCATCACCCGCTATCGTTACGACAAGAGCGGCAACCTGGTACAAAAAACCATCGCCGCAGGCAGCAGCGTCGAGCAGGCAGAGTACAACTACTATGACAGCCGCAACCGCCGCATCGCCAGCGTCAGCACAGGCCGCGCCCTGAGCCTTTACAGCTACGATGACCAGGGTCACCTGCAAGCCAAGCTCAGCTATGTCACTGCCGTACCTGGCAGCGTTGACCTGGGCAGCGTCACGGCCAACCCTGCCGCCTTGCTGCAACTGGTGGCCGGCAACCCAGGTGACAAGGCCACCCGCTACACCTATGATGCGCGTGGCCAGGTGACCAGCGAAGCCGAAGCCACCTCCCAGGCCAGTGCCTCGGTCAAGGATGCTGACAGCTTCAACATCGTCTTCACCACTGCCTACACCAAGAACTACCAGTACGATGCCCTCGGCAACCGCACCCTGCTTGACGACAATGGCCGTATCACCCGCTCACAATATGATGCGGCCAACCGCGTCACCCATATCGTCGGCCCGGATGGCACAGGCTCACGCCAGGCCTATGATGCGGCTGGCAATGTCACCCATAGTGTCACTGGTGAACGCGCCAGCGATGCCATAGCTGCCACCAATGTACGTGCCAGCCTCAGCGACAGCTTGAGCACCACCCTCAACATCAGCTACCGCCTGAGTGACCTGCGCATTCCATCCTACGTTGTCTGGGACAGCGTCTCCCATGCCACCCTGGATGGCTACACCAACAAGTCTGAGCTGACTGTCAATGGCAATTCGCAAGACGGCTACAGCAATGTCCCGCGTCCTGCTTACAACAGCACCACCTACTACCGCGTGGTCACGCAAGACAAGGCAGGCAATCTTGCCTACAGCGAAGAAGTCAAGCTGGAAATGCCGCCAGAAGTACAAGACGTCAAAGCCAGTGTTGACCAGTATGGCCAGGTGCATGTCAAGGCCCGCTTTGGCCCCGGCCTCACCAGCCCTGCCGTAATCTATGGCCCCAAAGGGGCGACCAATGCATCGGTCCCCATGAGCGCCGTCGGTGATGGTTACTACGAAGGTATCTTGCCAGCAGGGTTTGATCCCAATACCCTGGCATTCCGTCTTGGCTGGCAAAACGCCAGCGGGATAGCCTTCGCCAGCACAGAACAAAACTTCGAAGCCCCGGCCAAACGCCAGGGCAGCATCAACACCCTGTCTGAAGTCAGCACCACCAAAGGCCTCCTGCTCAAGTTAGACAGCCAGATGCAACCGCTGGAAGCGACCAACATCAGCCTGCTGACCGCCAAATGGCGTATCTACAAAAAAGGCGTCAACAACGAGCCATTCGCCTCCACCGGCAATACCCTCGACAACGGCCAGTACAAGCTCGTGCTGGGCGATACCAAAGCCATGTACGCCGGTATTGAATATGAAATTCTGGTCGAAGGCGTAGACAAAGACGGCAAAGAAGTCATCGTTGACCACATCATCTACAAGATGACAGGCAACACCGCCAACACCACCGTTTACAACACAGTCGCCTGGTCAGCCCCGCCGGATGGCGACTCCCAGGTTATCGTCGTCAAAGGCCAACCTGTACCTTCAGAACGCATCAAAGGCAAAGCTCCGGTTGCCAACGACCCTGGCAACCCTGGTGTGGATGACCGCGTCATCGCCCACTTGCCCCTGGCCGTCAACAGCAGTGCGGTCGGCATCTACTACAGCAACCGCAACGAAGACCAGAACCAGACTGGCATCAGTAGCAACAAATGGATGGAATGGGTCCCCAACTTCGTCAATGGCGAAGACAACGGCTACTGGGTCCACAAAGGCTACGACCTCGACCTCTTCAGCATCCTGCCCGCCAGCGACAGAAACCGCGTGGCGACTGACATGCACTTCTCCTGGAATGATGCCGCCACAGGTGACGGTCTCAGCTTCGCCAACGACATCATCATGGAACCCTATGGCAGCGGCTTCAAGGGAGAGATCAAGCACATCCCATTGCCAGCCAAAGCCATCCACTACAAGGTCTGGTATCGCGATGCCCAGGGCCATGAAGTCATCGTTGATTGGCACAAGGCCAATACCAACCTCACCAGCAACCACGAAGCCTATAGCGAAACCGTGCTGGCGACCGAAACCGGTGCCGCCATCACCGGCCTGGTCATGAACAATGGCCGCTTCAACGGTGGCCGCCTGAATGTACGCCCGGCAGCAGAATTCATGGACACCATGGTCGTTGCCACAAGCGCCACCGGCCAGCCCAGCGGTAAAAAAGACATCGTCGCCGGTGTCGCAGGTTACTACCGCGACAACCGCTACAACGCCATGAATGCCCTCATCGGCAGCAGCAGTGACGACCACGTCTGGCGCAACTTTGGAGTCGATGCCGAAGGCCATGCCATCCAGACCGACGTCACCATCACCGAAGGCGGCAATGCCGTCTCCACCAGCTACGCCCACTACGACGCCCTTGGCCGTCAGGACGCCAGCTACAGCGACAGCTTCACTGCCACCACCAACACCAATGGTGTTCTCAGCCAAAGCAGCCAGCGCACCGTCAACCGCCAGACCTACGATTACGCAGGCAATGTCAACAGCAGTACTGACGCCGCTGGCAATGTACGCACCGCCACCTACGACGAAGCAGGCCGCCTGGCCAGCCAGACCGATGCCCTGGGTCATACCAAGAGCTTCCATTACGATGCCCAGAACCGCCTCGTCGCCACCACCGATGAAAATGGTCACACCAGCTACCGCCATTACGACCTCAGCGGCCAGGTAGACAAAGTCACCGACGCCACTGGCCTCATCCAGCAATACCAGCACGACGCCTTTGGCCGCACCATCTACGCCATCGACGGCAATATCAACTACACCAACCTGCGCTACGACCAGCGTGATGGCCTCCTGCAACAAGGCAAGACCGAATTTGAACTCGACGCCTGGGGCCAGCGCATCGCCCAGCACGACACAGGCGACGCCAGCAACACCAGCGGCCACCGCCGTCAAACCACCTATGACGAATATGGCCGCGTCACCAGCGTCACCGAATGGAAACGCAGCGTCGAACAAGCCCAGCCGCAGGCAGTGACGACTTACCGCAGCTACGATACCTACGGCAACCTCATTGCCGAAGTGGATGGCAATGGCAAAGGCACCACCTACCAGTACGACGGCTTTGGCCGCATGACCCGTCGCGTAGACCAGGCAGGCCATGCCACCGTCTACACCTACGACGAACAAGGGCGTCAGGTCAAACAAACTGGTACAGAAGGTCAGAACATCCAAAAGACCTACGACCAGGCTGGCCACCTCATCCAGGTGGCCGACAGCGCCACTGGCACCCAGACCGACTACGCCTACGACATCAAAGGCCAACGCGTACAAGAAAAAGTCCGCAGCCAGCGCGATGCCCAAGGCCAGGCCCATGACCGCGATGTGCGCAATGAATACGACGAGTTAGGCCGCCTGACCCGCTTTAACGACGTCCTCAACGGCGTCACTCAAAGCATGCAATACGATGCCGTTGGCAACCGCACCCGCGTCACCGGCAGCGGTGGCGGTGTCAGCGTTGACCACATCAGCGTCTACGATGCAGCCGACCGCATTGCCTCCACCGTCACCGCCGACGGCCAGGTCAGCCTCACCTATGATGCCGCAGGCAACCGCAAGACCAGCAGCTTAGGCGGCGTCACCACCACCTACAGCTACGACGCCTACAACCGCGTCACCAATGCCAGCAGCACCGATGGCAGCAGCCAGCAATGGGAATACGACAGCGCAGGCAATGTCACCCTCTATGCCGAACTCAAAGGCGGCATGATCAGCAAAACCACCCGCAGCCGCTACGACCAAAGCGGCCAGCTCATGTGGAGCCGTACCGACAATGACCCTGGCACCCAAAAAGCCAGCATGCAGGAAACCGCCAACCGCTATGACAATGCTGGCCACCTCATCGCCAACAGCCTGCATATGATCGACGACAAGGTCAACAAGACCTTCCAGTACCTGCACGACATCGACGCCACCGGACAAGAAAACCGCGTACGCGCCTTTGGTGACGCCAACGGCAACAGCGCCCTCGTCTACAACCAGAACCACCAGCTCGTCACCGTCAACCAGGGCAAAGGCGATGGCAAAGACCGCGAAGAAATCAGCAACTATATCTACAACGCCGATAACCAGATCCTCAGCAAAATCCATGATGACGGCAAACACGGCACAGAAAGGATGGAATACCACTACACCAACGGCAACATCCAGGCCCAGACTGGTGTCGATGCCGAAGGAAAAAACCAGAGCAAGATCGACACCGGCAACTACGCCTTCTTCCAGATGCTCGACGACAGCCACCCCGGTGGTGTCAGCCGCTACACCATCCGAGGCGGCGACACCCTGCAAGGTATCGCCAGTGCCGTCTACGGCACCAGTAGCCTGTGGTATCTGATTGCCGACGCCAATGGCCTCACCGCAGAGAGCGCCCTCATTGAAGGCAATGTCATCACCATCCCGAATACCGCGCAAACCGGGCGGGTTGATAGTGAGCGCTTCAAGGTTTATAACGCCAGTGAGATTGAAGGTAGCAAGTTGCCTAATCTGGCGGCACCTGGGCCGGGGGCTTGTGCCACCATCACACAAATCATCATGATCGTGGTGGCTGTCGTAGTGACCGTCTATACAGCAGGTATCTTGTCAGGCGCGTCCGGCGCATTCATGCAGACCATGGCAGCGGGTTCATCCGTATTGACAGGAGGTGCAGTTGGAGGAGGTGTTGCCGCATCAGTGGCAGGAAGTGCAGGACTTACCGCGGTTACCACCGCTGGCTCACTCGGTGCCATTCTCACCACCGCAGGCACAGCCTTCGTTGCAGGAGCCGCAGGGTCGATTGCCAGCCAGGCGGTTGGCAAAGTCATCAATCCAGACATGGAATGGAGTTGGAAGCAAGTTGGTCTGGCGGGCCTTGGTGCAGGCATCACAGCAGGTATAGGAGGCTTTTTAGGACCCGTCTCCAGCGCACTTAGCCCGCTTGAGCGTGCCGCCAGCATAGCAGGCCGCGCCATGGCAGGTAATGCGATTACCCAAAAAATAGCCGTTGCAGCAGGTTGGCAAAAGGAGTTTGACTGGAAAGGTGTGACTGCTACGGGCATTGGTAGTCTGGCTGGTTCAGCTGCTAACTCTGCCATGGGCGACAAGTTGTTCAATGGTGCCTTTGGTGAGTGGGGCGGCAAGCTAGCCCGTGCCACTGTCAGCAGCATGGCATCTAGCGTTGCGGCAAGTGCTTACCAGAATGGTCGTGTAGACCTTAAGCAAATTGCGATTAGTTCGTTTGCGAGTTCGCTGGCGAATGGAATAGTTGAGACGGGGATGGATGATTTGCGCAAGAAAGAAGAAGCGCAACAAAAAGAGCTGCATTCGAAACCGGACGAGTTTAAATTAAAACCGGACATTTTTTCGGATTGGCGCGCAGCAGAACGGACGAAAGAAGATGCACGCCTTGCGTTTGAGGCGCAGGATGAAACCAGACGTTTGAGTCAGCGTGGGCCTTTGGGTAGTGGGGGGGTGTCGGTTGAGGACATGGTCTCTCAGGATTACGCAAATTCGAGCCGCACAGGTTTTGGAGCATGGAATACAAGTGGCAATTATATTTCGGATGGCACAGTAATAAAGACAAGTATCAATTTGGGAGAGAGCAGCTCAAATAACGATCCATCTATTATGCAGAAAGCGTGGGGTGCTTGGGAGCAAGATCAACAAGCAAAAGGTTTGGAGGCAGATCCGGATAAATTCATGATTGCCGCAAACGCTTGGAACCGAAAGCAACAAGCTTCTGCTGGCAATGAATACGATGAAAATAGCACTCGATTTGCCGCAGCAAGAATGTTGGCTGCCCAAGGTATAGATGAGGACGGTCTGATTGATATTGGCCTTAAAACTGCTATTTCTGGAGGCGTTGGGAGCGAGAACGAAAAATTAACATTAGCAAAAGGTGGGAGGAACCCAGCCGCAGGAAGGGCGAAGGTTTGGGAAAATAGCAATGGTGATCCCGTTTATGCGAGTGGTACCGGTACAGCTGACTATAAAACTTGGCGGGAAGCCAAAGAGGGTGAAAATCCTTATTGGAACGAAAGTATAGCGCCTGCTGGTTGGACAAATAAACAAGCGATGGTAGATGGTAATAACGAGATGTTTTGGGCCTTTGAAACGCCTACAGGAGTCAAATACGCTCAACATCTCCCGCCGACTAGTGGAAATGCTGCTGGAACAGAAAGCGGTAACGGTGGAGGTGAAATACAGAGCAACAGTACCAACGATAAAACGGACGTTGGGGTGGAGAAGCCGAATCCAGAAAGCGGCAATGGTACCGATGGCAAAGTAAAAGGCCCTGTTAAAAATCCGCAGTCTGGCGAAAACAATGGCGAGGCAAGTCGTACAGGGTCATTCGGTAATGGCAGTAACCCTAATGGTGAAATCGGGATTCTTGGTAAAGTAAAGCGTGATGGTATTGTTGTGCCTGATTACGAGGCAATGGCCAAAAGCGAAACTGAAAATTTGGCGAAGCGTTACCCTGCTCCTGTTGAGCAAAAATCAGAACAACCTCAGACGCCTGAAATCATCTATCTGCCAAATCGTACTGAGCAGGAACGCGACTATGATAGTAAGTTTCAGCAGCATCAATTCGACAGATTCAAAGAGATGGGTCAAGCATGGAAATCAGGCGGGACTTTATCGGAAAAAGTAGGTCGGACTTGGAACGCGAGTGAATATGTTGCGCCGCAGCTATTGATTGAAAGGGGTCTTCCTAAGCGAAACATTCGGGCTGAGATTCTAGAAAATATGTTGCAGGGGCCAATTCCAGCGATCGCAGCGGGCATCCCAATGATCTTTGGAAGATCGGATGAAGATATCCTCCATGCTAGTAAGATTGGTTTAGCACTGGATGGCTTAGCTAATTCAGGAGCCGCAATGAAACAACCAATGCAATTTACTGGGGCGAAAAAACCGTTTGAAATTGAGCCGTTGTCCAGACAACAGAATCAAACTACTTTAAATGTTAAGACGGTTAATCAGAAAGTTTTACTCGTACCCCTTGGGCAGGGCGATGCTGCAGGGCAAGCGCAAAATATTAGTGTAGGAAAAAGTGCTGCTGCAGGTGGAATTAGTTTGAAAACACGTGTAGACCCGCTCAGAGGACTGAGGGCGGAAAATCAATCTGAGTTTAACAGACTGACGAATTTAAATGGACGAGGTGATTATGCTCAAAAACCAATTGCTGATTACAATAATAGTATTCAGTCGACTAAGCCATATAGATTAGGAAACACGGCTGGTAACATTGGAAAGTCAAAAATTCAGCTTGCGTTTGATAAGGCGTTTAAGACACCTGGTGAAAGAGGCGAATTTGATCAGAAAATTGCAGATGCTCTTGCTGGGCGTACTAAAACCGGGAAAATTCTAACCGGGAGGTCATTGGAAGATACGCAACTTGAAGGAAAGGTCGCCTTGGCATTGAGAGATAAATTAATTGGTTTTTCAGTGATAACGCCAAATAAGAAGGTTCCATTTCAAGAAAATTTTATGAAAAAACCCGAGCATGAGTTTGCGCAGTTAGATATTGAAACGCGAGTAGCTTTCATAGAAATCACGAATGGTAAAACACCTAAAAACGATCAAATTAAGGATAAATACTTGAATCCATTTGTTAACCCTGACAATAAACCAGTTATATTATTCGCTCCAAATTATCGACAAGGAAAAGTGAAAAGTGCAATGGACTCTGGAGCCAGTGCCTTTTTTAGAGATATTGACTCACTACAAAAACATTTACAGCAATTAGAGCAAAAAACAGGAAAGTAAAAAATATGAGTATGGAATCAACTATTGTCACCTCTAAAAATCTAACTCAAGAAATATTTTTAGAGTATTTAAAAAAAGCTGGTGAAAAAATGGGTATAAACGATCTAGAAAAAGACAGGTGCATTTATGATGATGTAAGTGGAGCATATTTGAAAATTCAATTATTAAGTGGTGATCTTATTTGTTTCGAACAAGACGAATTGGAAGCATTCAAGAAACTCTTAGGTGCTGAGCCTGTTTCGTATATCGAGTTATCATACAATCATACTGAGAATTCGGTTCCTTTGGTCATGCAATTTACAAGAGCTATAAATTCTTTTTTACCAGTTGTTTTAGATACCGGTTTTGATGATGTATTTTCTCCAGAACAAATTCCAACTCTTGGAGATTTAGCTTTTTAATTGCTGCTTGCTGCTTGCTGCTGCCTGTTGCCCTGTTCAGTTAAACCAAATCCCTTCGCCAGATCAGCAATTTTTAAAAGACTGGCGAAGATTTTGGTTCAGTTGAAAGCAGGGGTCACCCATTAGCCCCCGGTAGTCAAGTAGTCGAACAAGATACTCGCAACACACCGCGATCATATTTACTGCGCCACCACATGCTTGTTTCAAATGCCGTCGTGCCTTTTGCTTCAACGTGTGGTTGCGTGAATCGCACCAGTCACCCATGTGGATCTAGCGAAACATCAAACCTGGATTTCGCCCAAGTAGCACAGCTACTCCAGAAGCATCTCAGTGCCGCGTTGCTTCCAAGTGATGGGCAGATCTGTGGCTACCGCAGGCCGGGGTCCAGGCCGGGGTCACCCATTAGCCCCCGGTAGTCAAGTAGTCGAACAAGATACTCGCAACACACCGCGATAATATTTACTGCGCCACCACATGTTTGTTTCAAAATGCCGTCGTGCCTTTTGCTTCAACGT
>NZ_JACOFX010000032.1 GCF_014284125.1 Undibacterium umbellatum
TTCAAAAAATAGCCCAAAACAGTGAGCCAGCCATCAGGGCCAGCCTGTATATTGATTTGCGCCGCGTGTCTGATGCTTTGGGTGTCGCTGTCATTGACGCTGACCACCTGCCTATTCCCAAGCCCTTACCCGTCGAGCCTGCGCCAGCCAGACCCAGGCAACACCTCTGCATAGCGCAATTATGGGACACTATTGCCGAGCTGGATGGTCTGGGCATCACTACTAACCACAGCCGCAGCGTTGGCCGCATCGCCCTCAACCTGCCAGAAGTCGTCCAGCTTGCCACCAAGCACAAAATCCCCTGCCCCCATATGCCAACAGTGCGTCGGCACATCGAAACCTGCAAAGAACCCGCCTTCCTCAAAATGGCAGCTGTCAATAGTGTTTTGCTGAACAAGTCAGTTAAGTGCTATGTGTTTCAAGCGCAAGAACCTCAATTGCAAAACTAAATATAAGTCAGCTTGGGTGGGGAACGACACAAAATGTGCCAGTTCTAGCTTGAATAGCTGAAGACTATATAAGTTATGATAAGGTAAAGATTATTTTTATAAAGACAAAATTATGTTCGAAAAAATCTGGTCAACTAATTTAAGCACTTACAGCGTCGAAGGGAGAACTGAAGACCCTGAAATTCGTCTTGCGAAACTTAACTTATTTGTTGGCGCAAATAATTCCGGGAAGAGCAGGTTACTGCGCTTGTTGTTCACTTCAAATCGCAACGACATTAAATATTCAGAGAGAATTTTACGGGAAGGAATGACAGATCTAATTAATAAGTGGTTTCCTACATATTCACAGGACGCTACGGTAGCTCCTAACGTAATAACAGGCAGGGAATTGGATGACCTTAAGGCCGGCAAAATTTTTTTTGGACAAGATTATGCTGCCCAAGCTAATCGAATAAGCGATTTATTCCATATCTGTGAGCGAGGCGAGTTGAGAACCGCATCGCCAATCTTCAATTCTTTGCAAAAAAAAATTGAAGATTTGGTCAATAGCGGACATGCTTTCTCATTACCAGACGATATCTCAGAGAAATTATCCATACCAAAAAGAACATACCTTCCAATACTGCGAGGATTGCGACCAGTCAACATGTCCGCAGAAAATGATCCCTATTTGGAAAGAACAAATAAAGATTATTTTTTAGATACCAAAGGGACATTAGTTTATGAGCTAACATCGCAAGATGTCTACACTGGGGCAAGCCTATATAAACTTCTGTCAACACACTTGCTTGGAAAACCAGAACAACGTGAGCGGATTCGGCGTTACGAAAATCTATTGGGGAAGTTTTTTTTTGGTGGCCAGCAAGTAACGTTAATCCCAGAGTACGAAAAAGATACCATTGCGGTACAAATAGGTGGCTTTGAACAACGACCAATTTTTGATCTAGGTGATGGTCTACAGCAAATTATTGTCGTAACTTCAGTCGTATTTTTACAAGATACACCTCAAATGTTCTTTATAGAAGAACCTGAACAATGTCTACATCCAGGTCTTCTTCGCACGTTAGCACTTTTTTTTCTAAGAGAGACGGAGCATCAGTATTTCATCACAACCCATTCAAATCATCTTTTGGATTTAACCGAGACGAACGATAGCGTCACAGTACATCAGGTAAAAAAACATGTTCTGCCAGACGGTTCAAGCGAACGATTTGTGATCAGAGATGCTGCCAATGACCGGGAAGTATTAAATGAGTTAGGCGTGCATCCATCATCAGTATATTTAGCGAATAGCACAATTTGGGTCGAGGGGATTACAGACAGATTCTATTTGGGCGCCTTTATGCAGAGATACCTCCATCAAATGGACGACGGAGCTCTTAAAATCCGCTATTCTGGCTTCATGGAGAATTTTCACTATACGTTCGTTGAATATCAAGGCGGCACGCTAGGTCATTGGGTATTCGATGACGCCGATATATCAAGTGCTGACGATGCCGGATTAAGTGCCATAAAACTATGTGCTGAAGCAATCTTGATTTGTGATGGCGATATAAGAACTAAAGGGCAAGGTGAATTTAACCGTGCAGTGGTTCTTGAACGTCAACTTGGAGAACGGCTTATAGTGTTAGCAGAAAAGGAATTGGAGAATATTCTTCCACATGAAATAATCATCCGTACCGCTCTAGATGTATTTTCCAATCGCAGAATCGATAAATCGTCGTATGACGAATCAAAGCTAAATAGCATTCCGGCTGGCTATTTTTTGGATCCAAATGAAGGGATTGGTTATTTGTTAGATAAAGGCCTGGATGAAAATCTGCCAGGAAAAGGATCAGCCGAGGGCACTATTCGGGTCTTTGCAGACACAAGTGGAACGATACGAGAAAAGGTGGAATTTTGCAGAAAGGCTGTTCATATAATGAACACAACTGACTGGGAATTGAACGATCCAATTAAAACTTTATGTGAAAAAATATTTGCTCACATTGATCGCGCAAATCCAATCTAAGAATAGATATCTTCTCCCTCGCGCACGCGTAAACGCCACTGAGTTACTAAGCCCCATAGCAACCCCTCCCCGCGTGACTGGCTAGCCCGGTCACGTCACCATAGACGGCATGGAATTCACCCTTGCCGACCTCTCCCGCCGCCTGCAAAATCTCGTCCGCTTTGGCACCATTGCCGAAGTGAAGCACGGTCGCGTACCACAAGTGCGCCTGCAAATTGGCGATATCAAAACCGGCTTTTTGCCAATGGCAACGGCGCGGGCTGGCAAAACAAAGACGTGGAACCCGCCCACCGTGGGCGAGCAATGCGTTTTACTTTCGCCCTCCGGTGAATTTGCGGGCGGCGTGGTCTTGCCTGGCATTGCCAGCAACCACAACCCCGCACCAGACACCAACCCAGACAACACCCGCACCCAATACCCAGACGGCGCGACGGCTGATTACAACCACGCAGAGCATCACTACATCATCACTTTGCCAGCAGAGGGCAAGTTTAGTTTTGTCGTCGGCAATACCACGCTGGAACTGCGCAACGATGGCGTGACCTTGCGCACGCCTAAGTTTGAGGGCGTCAAATCATGAGCTATGGCATAGCCGTTAAAACCCTGGACCGCGCTGGCGGCCCGCATCGAGCTGGTGGGCAAGATTTCTTTGCTGTCGATGGTGCGCCTGTTGTACTGCTGGGTGATCGCATCGTCCCGCATGGCCCGGTACCGCACGCTAACCCGGTGATGGTAGAGGGTTCCTCCTGGATGACATTGAACGGCATACCCGCATGCCGCGCCGGGCATCACGCCAGTTGCACCCACCCCAGTACCGGCCGTAGCTGGTTCTTAATTCCAGACTGAGACGCTGATATGGCAGGCATGAATTTAATTACTGGTGAACGTCTGGCAGGCCTGGCGCATTTACGCCAAAGCATTGCCGATATCCTGACCACCCCCATAGGCACCCGCGTCATGCGCCGCGACTATGGTAGCCGCTTGTTTGAACTGATCGACCAGCCAGACAACGGCAGCACACAAGTGCGCCTGTATGCCGCCACGGCTGAAGCCTTGTTGAAGTGGGAACCCCGCATCAAGCTAACGCAAGTAAAGCTGTACCGCACAGACCAGCCCGGTAAGGTCATCATTGATCTAAAAGGCCAATTGGTACGCGCCTCCAAGGCGTTTAGCCTGTCTTTGCCTGTCACGGTGAAAGCATGAGCATGATTGATCTTAAATCGCTGCCACCGCCCGCAGTCGTTGAAGAACTGGACTTTGAAGCCCTAGTCACCGCCCACAAGCAAGACTTGCTGCAACGCCAGCCAAGCGCCGCCAATGTGCTGGCCTTGCCATCTGAACCGCTGGTCAAGCAGGTAGAAGCCTTTGCCTATCGTGAAATGCTCTTGCGTGGCCGCGTTAACGATGCCGCCCGCGCCAACCTGCTGGCCTTTGCCACCGGAACAGACCTGGACCATAAAGGCGCATTCTATGGCCTTGCCCGCTTGCCAGGCGAAGCAGACGACCGTTACCGCTTGCGTATCCAACTGCGCATTGCCGCCCTGGCTGGCAATGGCACGGCAGAGCAATACCGCCTGCTTGCACTATCTGCCAGCCAGAACGTGCGCGACGCCAATGTCACCAGCTCAACGCCCGGAAGCATTGCCGTGGTGCTGTGGCTGATCGATGCTAGCCAGGCACAAGCCACCAGCGCCGCCGTGCTGGCCGCCATGAACGCACCCAACGCCCGCCCGCTGGGTGTGCCTGTCAGCGTGGCCGTGGCGCGCCCTGTGGCCTTGAATGTCTCTGCAACACTGTGGCGCGAAGCCAGCGCCCCGGCTGATATCGTCACGCAAATTAAAACACGCATTATGGCTGCTATTGCCAGCTTTGCCAGCCTGGGCCGCAGCGTGCCACTGTCCTGGGTAACCGCACAATTGCAACAGCCCGGCATTGCCCGCGTCGAATTCCCCGCCCTTGGCCAACCCGCTGGCAATACTGTGCTGGCCGCAGATGAATACGCCGTCGCTGGCGCCATCAAACTGACAGATGGCGGTGTGGCATGACCGCATTTTCAACGGATTTGGCTTTGCTACTGCCACCCAACGCCAGCGAGCTGGAACGCAACCTGGTACGCATCGCCCCGCGTGCGGATCTGGACACGGCTGCAGATGCACCGGCAAACATTGCCAGCACCATGCCTGCCGCCTTCCAGCCCTGGCTTGCCGCTGAATGGAGCCTGGCGCAATTCTCGCTGCACTTCGCCAGCAATACCGAGCTGATCGCCGCTGGCTTACCCTGGCTGCTGGAACGCGGTAGCGCCGCCAGTGTGGTGCGTGCCTTGTCCTGGCTGGCTTACGACCAGGTAACGATAGAAGAAGATGAATTCTTAATCCACATCGACCCAGGCACCACAGCGGCCGCGCTGGATCTGGCACGTATACGCCAGGTGGTGAACGCATCAATACCAGCTCACAGCCGTTTTTATCGCCTGTATCACGGTCTTGACCTGCGCGCTGGCCGCTTTGACGCCACCAGCTTTGATCAGTGTTTGTTTGATGATGACTCTGGTATCTGGTCCGGTGACCCGGCTACTGATGGCGTCAAGCTGTCCTTTGGTGAAACGCACACCGGCATAGTCAATACGCCGCCAGCCCTGCAACCGATAGCCGCGCACCGCCCACGGCAGTTAAACACCATCGTTGACGATGCCCTGATGCAGCTTGATAGCTGGGTACTCGATAGCGAGATCCGCTTAAACAGCGTTGTCAGCATCAGCGACTTATCCAGCGGTGTGGTCAATCAGCCAGCCTTGCTGCCTGTGTTGGGCAATCACCACGCCAGCTATTGCGCCGTTCTGATGGCGCGCGCCATGCCTGCACCTATCACAGCTATTGCACCAGGCACCGCCACCAGCGTCACCAGCCCGGCATTGCCTGTATATGGCTGGGCTGACCAATGGGCCAGCGGCTGGGCCGTCTGCTACCCCTTAATTTCAAATCCATAGAAAGGCACTGACATGGCAGTCCTGCAAGACCAAGGCCGCACCGAGCTGGCCGAACTGATTAAAAACCGCCCGCTGCATCTGGCCTGGGGCCGTGGCCTGGCCGCATGGGATGCCGCGCCCACATCTGAAACCATCACCGCCACCGCCCTGGTGGACGAGATAGGCCGCCGCGTGGCAAGCCAAAAGCAATTCGTGGTACCAGAGACAGACCCCAACGCACCCAACACTATTAGGGTGCCAGGCGGTGACCTGTACCGCATCGTCAATACGCCATCACGCTGGGTATTAGTCGAGTTTGTCTTTGATTATGGCGACGGTGCTGGGCAGGACATACGCGAGTTGGGCCTGTTTGTCGGCACCGAAGTAACCGCAGGCCTGCCAGCCGGGCAACGTTATTTCACACCGGCGCAAATCACCGCACCTGGCCGCCTGTACATGCTGGACCACATCCCGCGCTTGATTCGCTCAGGCGCAACTGAGCAAGTCTATCGCTACGTGTTGCCTTTCTAAGCAGGATATCTATGGATCAAAATATCAATCTCCCCGGCTACCTGAACCGGCATAACCCAGCCAAGCAGTTTGACACGGTGCTGTACCGTTCTGACAAGGTCATCCAGTCTGACGAACTGAACGAAACACAAAGCCTGCTGCAGGCCCGTATTAAAGGCGTGGCTGATGTCATGATGGCTGACGGTACCCTGGTGCGCGATGCCCGCATCGTTGTCAATGCCAACACCGGCGCAACTACCTGCGAATCCGGCGCGCTGTATGTGGACGGCGCGGTGCGCGGTGTAGCACCGGCTACCCTGCAAATTGCTATAGTCGGTATCGTCATCGTCGGCGTGTACCTGCAACCGCACATCGTCACCGAGCTGGAAGACCCAACCCTACGTAACCGCGCCCAGAATACCCGTGGCTTTGATAAAGCCGGTGCAGGCCGCCTGCAAAAGCTGCTTACATGGGGCTTTGCCGGTGACGGCCAGCCTGGTGATTTCTACCCTGTCTATACAGTCGAAGATGGCACTGTCCGCAGCAAAGAACCACCGCCCCAGCTCGATGGCGTCACGCAAGCCCTGGCCCGCTATGACCGTGACTCATCTGGCGGTGATTACGTTGTGAACGGTTTGAACGTTTCCGCTGCAGACAACCTGCCTAGCGGTGAACAGGTCTATACAGTCAGCGAAGGTCGCGCCCGCGTGTTTGGTTTCGCAGTTGAACTGCCCACAAGTCGACGCCTTGTATATGCTGCCACGCCAGATTTTAGGTACATAGAAAACGAGCCGCACCAATCCACCGGCACCGCCGCCCAGCGCGTGAACTTTGACCGCAGCCCGGCCGCCAACGTCACCCACGTGACCATCACCGCACAAAAAACCATAGACGTAGCGCACGGCGGCTTTACCGGCGCACAAGACCCGCTTGAGGATGGATCTGTACTGGCCGTGCTGTCTGTGAAGCAAGGCGCAACCACATACGTTAAGGATGTTGACTGGAAATTCACCGCCCAGCAGATGGACTGGTCACTACCAGGCGCAGAGCCAGCACCCGGCACCACCTACAAAGTGACTTATCAATACCTTGCCACGGTGCCAGCAACGGCGTTTGATGCGGACGGCTTTACTGTCACCGGCGCGGTGGCTGGTACGCCTATCCTGGTGAGTTATAACCGTATGCTGCCCCGTATAGACCGTCTGTGCATGGATAGCGCAGGCGCATTGGTTTGGCTGCCTGGTGTGGCTGCAGACCGCAACCCAAGGCCGCCAAGTGTTCCGGCCAATCTGCTGCAACTTGCCAGCGTGCAGCAGAACTGGCGCACCGGCACACGCACAGTCATCAATGACAGCGTTCGCGTGGTTCCTATGGATACATTGGCCGCGTATGCCAGGCGCATGGATTTAGTGATAGAGATGATGGCGCAGCAACGTCTTGAATCCAGTACGCAATTGCGGGATGCCACTGCAAAGCGCGGCTTGTTTGTGGACCCCTTCATGTCTGATTCTGTACGTGACCAGGGCTTGACGCAGACCGGCGCAATTTTTGGTGGTGAGCTGACCTTGCCCGTAGCGGTAGAGCCGCATTTGCTGTCTGTCGATATGGCTGCACCTTTAACGCTGTCATACACCACCATCACGCTGCTGGAACAGGCTTTGCGCACCGGCAGCATGCGTATCAACCCTTATGACGCTTTCGACCCGCTGCCCTCTGATGTAATCCTGAACCCGGCTATAGACCGCTGGACAGATTTAAGCACTACCTGGTTAAGCCCGGTTACTCAAAACATCACAGAAAACCAGGCCAGAACCGTGCAACGCTCATCAGTGCAGGCTGATGGCGAAACCTATGAGCGCATCAATGTACTGACAAACGAAATCAGCTACAGCAGCAAGCCGGCTGAATTCATTAGGCAAATCAGTGTCGGTTTTACGATTAAAGGCTTTGAGGCAGGCGAAACCATACAAACCTTGCGCTTTGATGGCATAGCAGTGATACCCACTAATCTGGCTACACCAACACCCGGCAGCATCACCGGCGCATTTATGATCCCGGCCAAAGTACCAGCAGGCAGCAAGCGCGTGGAATTTGTGGGTACACATGGCAGCTACGGCGTGGCTATCTATAGCGGCATAGGTCTGGAAGCGCAGGACGTGCGCCAGCTGGTCACTGTGCATACATCAGGTTGGGTAAGCTTCTTTAAGGTAGATCCACTGGCCCAGACATTCACGCTGGCCGCTGACCGCCAAATTGCCGGGCTTGACTTGTGGTTCACGGCCAAGGGCAATTCTATGCTGGCCGTGCAGATACGTGAAACCCGTATGGGCATCCCTGACCAAAAAGTTATTGTGCAAGCACGCCTGGCAGCATCTACCGTCAACACCAACGGCCAGGCAACCCGCATTAATTTCGATTACCCGGTCACACTGAGCGGTGGTGTGGACTATGCACTGGTGATTTTGTGTGACGATGCCACCACGGCCGCTGCCATTGCCGAGCTGGGCAAGTATGACGAGCATAAGGGCCAATGGGTAACCAGCCAGCCGTACACCGTGGGCGTGCTGCTGTCATCGAGCAACGCCACTACCTGGACACCACACCAGGACCGTGACCTGGCCTTCAGGCTGGTAGCGGCAGAATACACGGCCACCACCCGCACCATAGAGCTGGGCAATACCAATCTGAATAACGTCACAGACTTGATGCTGCTAGGCCTGGTAGAAGCGCCCAGCGCGCAGACTCGTGTTGAATATCAAATCACCTTACCCGGTGGCAGCGTCCTGAATCTGGATGACGGCCAGCCGGTGCGCCTGGCTGCGCCAACATCAGGACAATTCAGCGTCCGGGCCAAGCTCACCGGCACGGCCAGCCTGTCACCAGTGCTGCATCCGGGCGTCACGCTGCTGGCTGGCACGGTCGCCAACCAGGGCAGCTATATCAGCCCGCTGGTGCCTGCAGGCCAAAACGTGCGCGCCCGTATCGTCATTGACAGCAACTTGCCTGCAGGCGCTGCCCTGGGCGTGAGTGTTGCGCCAGAGGCAGGCGGCGCGCCGGTCTACACGCCTGCAGCCTTTGTATCAAGCCGGGACATTGCTACCGACTGGCATGAGCTGACCTATGAATTGAACGGCGTCAATGCCGACCGCTTGCGGGCCAAGCTGGAAATGACAGGCAATACAGCAGCCCGGCCACGTCACCGCAATTTGCGCGTGATTGTTATCTGAGGATTGCCATGCAAGATCAAAAGACACCTAACCGACAATACAACTTGCCCCACATCCAAAACCCCGGCGCGCAGGAAGTTGACCGGCTGCGAGACACCATCACGGCCATAGATGCAGACATCAACACCCTGGCCGTAGGTTTGGGTACCAAGGCTGACAAAACCACGACCGCCAACCTGCAAACGCAGATTGATGAGCTTTCTATTCTTATTTATGCAGGCCTGATATGAGTACAACCAACTTAACGGATTTCCGCGACCAGTATATTGCCCGCGCCAAGGCGCTGCTGCAGGCGACTGACATTGCCAACGCAGACAGCAAGACATTAATCCTGACAGGCGCAGTCTTTGGCAGTCTGGACAAAGTCATTAACGCGCCATTGATAGGCCGCGACACCCTGGCCCTGTTCGATGCCATGACAAGCGCAGAGATAGACACCTGGCTGGCCGATGCTGCCCACCGTAGCGCCTGGCAACGTCTTTGCACAGATGAAGCCCGCACCATACAAGTGGCCCTGCAGGACGACTTGCTACGGCCCAAGCTGATGGGCAGCACTTTGGCATGGACAGATATTCTTGCATCCAGCGTCATGCAAACATGGATACAAGGTAAAGCCGTCTACCTGGTGCCCTATATCGCTGCAATACCTGGTTGCCTGACATTGACAGCATCCAGCCGCAGCACGATGGACAAGTTTGCATCTGTTCAAGCTGCTATGACATTGATCTATGCAAGCACCAACTGGTTAAACGCGATTGCAGCCAATACACCAGCACAAGACGCCATTGGGGCCAGCCTGATTGCATTGCGCGAAATGGCTAAATCAAGCGCGGCCATGAATGCGCTATACACCAAACTGACCAGCATCATGGTGTTTCTGTTTGCTGATGCCGCTGCCTCGGTGGATGCCTGGAACTTTGTATCGAGCGAAATTGCCGCAGGTCGCACGACGCTGGCAAGCACTTTCTTTGGTGATGCCGGTGTGCGTGCTGCCTTGCACGGCAATACAGGCATCACAACGGCTTTGACCACCACGGCCAGCGCCCTGTATCAATGGCTGTTCACTAACAAAATGACGGTCTTCCAGCGCACCTATGCGGCCAGCACGGCACAAAGCGGCGCGGCCATAGGCGGCAAGATATTGATGCTGGCGATGTCTGGCGCGTATAGCGCCGCTGGCCCGTCTTACTTCTATCTGACCGGCACCAGCAGCCAGTCATTGCAGGCCGCCAACGGGGCGGGCTATATCACCCTGACCACCGCACACAAAGCCGTAGGCAGCCAAACCGGCCCGCTTTATTTCACTGACGCCAGCACCGGCAGCTATTACATGACGCTGGGCTATCTGGTTATTTAAGGATTATCGCCATGACACAATTAATCATCGACGCGGCCAATCAAATCACCGGCTGCACACAAGACGACCAGCAGGCCGCCTGGGATGGCGTGCGCCTGGTACCAGCGCCGGAAGGCTTTAACCCTGCCTTGCTGGCCCATTACAGCGCCAAGGTAGCCAAGGGCAAGACCACTATCACCCTGAACATGGATACGGCACTTGCAGCCGTCAAAGCTGCCCGCTGCAGCCAAATCAAAGAAGAAGCGGCCAGGTTGATTGCCGCCACAGACTGGAAGCTGCAACGCGCCCAGGAGCGTGACGCGGCTGGCTGGGGCAATCTGGCCGAGATTGACCAGGTGCTTACCGAGCGTGAAGCAATACGCCGCAGCAGCAATGCCGCAGAGCTGGTCGCCAACGCCCTGACCGATATCAACGCAGTACAGGCCTTCACCTGGTCGGTAGATGTCCCGGTACCAGCCCCCAACCGCCTGACACGCGGGCAATTCCTAGACCGCTTCACCAAGGAAGAAACCGCCGCCATTCTGGCCGCTGCTGATGCCAACGCCAGTTTAAAAGCCTGGGTAATGCGATTAGAAAACTCAGACTGGATCAAACCAGCAGAAGCCACACCCGGCTTGCAAGCCTTGGAAATCGCCGGGCTGATCCAGCCAGGCCGTGCAGTAGAAATTTTGTCTTAACCCTCCCCACCACCACAGGAGTAAAACCTATGCCCGTAACAAGCTATCACCACGGCGTGCGCGTCATCGAAATCAACGAAGGCACCCGCCCTATACGCACCGTTTCTACTGCAGTCATCGGCCTGGTTGCCACGGCTGACGATGCAGATGTAACGGTGTTCCCCTTAAACGTGCCGGTGCTGATTACCAATGTACAAGCCGCCATTGCCAAGGCAGGCCGCACCGGCACGCTGGCTAAAGCTTTGAACGCCATCAGCCTGCAAACCAACCCGGTCACCATCGTGGTACGCGTGGATGCTGACGAAGACGAAGCCATCCAGACCGCCAATGTGGTCGGCACGGTGACAGCCAGCGGCCAATATACGGGCGTTAAAGCCTTGCTGGCAGCCCAAACGAAGTTTGGTATCAAGCCGCGCATCCTGGGCGCGCCTGGCCTCGATACGCAAGCCGTGACCACTGAGCTGGCCGCCGTCGCCCAAAAGCTGCGCGCCTTTGTGTATGCCAGCGCATGGGGCGCACAAACGAAAGAGGCGGCAATTGCCTACCGCCAGCACTTCGGCCAGCGTGAAGTGATGATCATCTGGCCTGACTTTGTGCACTTTGACACGGTCAGCAAGGCCAATGCTTCTATACCTGCCGTTGCCTACGCCCTGGGCCTGCGTGCCAAAATCGACAATGACACAGGCTGGCATAAATCCCTGTCCAATGTCGTGGTGAACGGCCCGACCGGCATAGCACGCGACGTGTTCTGGGATCTGCAAAGCAGTGCCACAGATGCCGGTGTGTTAAACGCTGCAGGCGTCACCACCCTGATTAACAAAACTGGCTACCGCTTCTGGGGTTCGCGCACAGCCGAGGAAGCGGAGTTCTTTTTCTTTGAGAACTACACCCGCACCGCGCAAGTGCTGGCTGACACCATCGCAGAGGTGCATTTCACCTATGTAGATAAGCCCATGCACCCGTCTTTAGTGCGTGACCTGATTGAATCCATTGACGCCAAATTCCGCGCCCTCAAAACGGCCGGGCTGATTATTGATGGCAAAGCCTGGTTCAACCCTGCCGCCAACAGCAAGGACAGTCTCAAAATCGGCTCTCTGACGATTGACTACGACTACACGCCAGTGCCACCAGTAGAAGACCTGGTACTGCAACAGCGCATCACAGACCGTTACCTGGCTGACTTTGCCAAGCAAATCACCACCTAAACCAGTAAACCGCCCGTCAACATGACGGGCATATCCCCAACAACCTGGAGCAAACCATGGGATTACCTAGCAAGCTTAAAGATTTCAACCTGTTCAATGACGGCCTGTCCTATCTGGGCCTGGTGCCTGAACTGACACTGCCCAAACTCAGCCGCAAGATGGAAGACTACATCGCAGGCGGCATGTCTGGCCCTATCGAGATCGACTACCACAATGAAAAAATCGAACTCGACTGGACCGCTGGCGGCCTGCTGTATGACGCCTTGCTGCAATACGGTGCCGTTACACACAACGCCGTGCAATTGCGCTTTGCCGGTGCTTACCAGAATGACGATACCGCCCAGGTGGATGCCGTAGAAATCGTCGTCCGTGGCCGCCATAAGGAAATCGAAATGGGCAGCGCCAAGATGGCCGACAAGGGCGAACACAAGTACAAGACCACTTGCAGCTACTACAAACTGATGATTAACGGCGAAGACATCATCGAGCTGGACTTCATCAACGGCGTGGAAATCGTCGGTGGCATAGACCGCCGCGCCGAGCTGCGCGCCGCCATTGGCATGTAACACCAACACAATTTAACCAGCATCACACCCAACCATTTAGAAAGTAAAAACCATGACTACCCCAACTACAGACAACACAAAATCCAAAACCATCACCCTGGACGAACCCATCAAGCGCGGTGAAATCATCATCGACAAAATCACCCTGCGTAAGCCCAGCTCTGGCGAACTGCGCGGTGTGTCCTTGATCGACCTGGGCAATATGAACGTGGTCGCCCTGCAGCAAGTCTTGCCGCGTATTACTGCCCCCATCCTGACCGCGCAAGATGTTGCCAGCCTGGACCCGGCTGACTTGATGGATATAGGCATGGAAGTAGCAGGTTTTTTGGTCAAGAAAGCGGACCGCATGGTCTTCCAGAAAGAATAGAAGACGCCATGGCAGATCTGGCGATTGTGTTTCACTGGCCGCCGTCTGCCATGGATGAGTTGACTGTTTTGGATTTAATGGACTGGCGCGAACGCGCCAGAGTGAGAAACTCAGCGGAGTAATTATGTCAGCACGTGACCTGAAGCTGCAGGTAATTTTTAACATGATAGAGCGCGTCACCGCGCCCTTGAAGCGCATCATGGCCCAGTCGTCGGCCAGCGGCAAAGCCCTCAAAGCCTTGCGCGACCGCCTCAAGGAAATGGACGCGCAACAGAAAAACATTACCGGCTTCAGGCGCATGTCTGCCAGCTTGCGCGAAACATCCGGGCGGCTGGGTGCTGCCCAGCAAAAGGTCAAAGCCCTGGCCGAGCAAATGCGCAACACCCAACACCCCACCCGCGCCATGACGCGGGAGTTTGAACGCGCCACCAGGGCGGCCAGGCTGATCAAAGAACAGCTACAGCGTGAAAGCCAGCAATTACAGGTATTGCGCAGCAGCCTGCATGCAGCAGGCATCAGCACCCAGCAACTGAGCGCCCATGAACGCACTTTGCGCAATAACATGGCCGCCACCTCTGCGCAAATCGTCGCCCAGCAACAGCACTTAGCCACTTTGTCACGACGACATGAGCAAGTAGCCGCTGCCCGCCAGCGCATGGACAGAACCCGCACGACGGCGGGCAATATGACTGGCAATGGCCTGGGTATGACCGTTGCAGGTGGCACCATGGGTATCCCAGTCATTAAAAGCATAGACCAGGCAGCGCAATTTCAACAGCAAACCTCTCGTCTGCGTGCTCTGGGCATTGGTGAACACATGGTGCAAGAAGGTGTGCAGTTTGCCAAAGGTATGAACATCATGGGCAGCAGCACATTAGACAATTTAAAACTGCTGACAGAGGCGCAGTCTATCTTGCGCGACTTTCACCACGCCCAGGAAATCACCCCCATGCTGGCTAAAATGAAGTTCGGTATCGAGGGTGTGATGCAAAAGAAAGGCGCTGGTGAAGGCCACGGCGAGGCCGCAGAGCAAATGTTTATGGACTTGATCAAAGTGGCAGAACTGCGCGGCGCATTAAAGGACATGGACACCTTCAAACGCGTGCTGGATTTTTCCACTAAGGCTTATGTTGCCTCTGGTGGACTGGTCAAGCCTGAAGAATTGCTGAACATGATTAAAACGGGTGGCGTGGCCGCCAAACAATTATCTGACGAAAGCTTCTTTTTTGGGATGCTGCACAGCGTACAAGAGATGGGCGGCTTTCGTACAGGTACGGGCTTGATGAGTGCGTACAACAACTGGGCAGCAGGCCGCACCACGCAACAAACTGCAGAAGAACTGATGAAGGCAGGCTTGATCAAGCCAGAATCAATCAAATACGGCACAACCGGGCATATCACCAAGCTGATGCCCGATGCATTACGCGCATCAGAAAAGTACACCGCTGACCCTTTCCAGTATTTGATGGAAGATGTCATACCCAAAATTAAAAAACCTGGCATGACAGATAACCAGGTCATGCAAAAAATTGCCACCATGTTCTCAAAGAGTACGGCGGCCAATTTGTATAGCTCCTGGTACTTGGAGCGCAACAATATTGAGAAGCACCGCAAAGCAGCCAAAGGCGCATTCGGTGTCGAGCCTTTGTATCAAGAGTCTGGACAGGTTGTTAATGGTAAATATGCTGATTTAATTGCACGTCGCAATACTTTGGAGCAGCAACTTGGCGAGCATATATTGCCCATCGTGAACCGTGGCCTTGAAATGCTCACCTCGGCCATTCAATCATTGACAGCATTTTTTAACCGGCACGAGACGGCAGCAAAGGTACTTACTATTACGTTTGCTGGCCTGGCCGTTGGCTTACTCGTCATGGGTACGCTAACCATTGCCCTTGCCACCATCATAGGCCCGCTGGCCTTACTGCGTTTTGGATTTGCCATACTGGGCATTAGATGCGCGTTTATGACTGGCACACTGGCAAGGCTGGGCGCGGCCTTTGCCAGAATCGGCCCCTTCTTTGCCCGGATGGGCGTCTGGCTGCGCGGCCTTGGCCCTGTCTTGCGTGCTGTGGGCAGTGGCTTTATGTGGTTAATGCGCTTACTTGGAGTGGTGCTACGCTTCTTTCTGCTTAACCCCATAGGCCTGGCGATTACCGCTATTGCTGCAGCGGCTTACCTGATCTATCGCAACTGGGCGCAGGTGAGTGCCTTCTTTAGCGGGCTATGGGCATCCATCAAAACCAGCTTTAACAGCGGCATCGCTGCACTGAGCGCGTTTATAGAAGGCTGGCACCCGGTAGAGAAATTCCGCAGCATGATGGCGGCTGTGTATGGCTACTTCACCATTGACCTGCCCGCCAAGTTTAGCGAGTTTGGCAGCAACATGATGCAAGGCTTGGTAAACGGCATCACCAGCGCCGCTGGCACCGTGCGCGACACCATCAGCAACATGGCGGATAACGTTGTGTCCTGGTTTAAAGAAAAGCTGGGCATTCATTCGCCCAGCGTGGTCTTTGCGGAGCTGGGGCAATTCACCATGCAAGGCTTGTCGATAGGCATAGAAAAGGCCCAGGCGCTGCCGCTGGACAAGCTTAACGGCGTTACAAAGCAAATGACGGCCATAGGCGCGGGCATGGCCTTTAGCGCGGCAATTAACCCGGCATTTGCACAACTGCCACCAGTGCCATTCAACCCACAGCAAGCCGCCCTGGTGCAGTTTGCGGCGCAAAGGCAAGAACCGCCACACCTGGCCGAGCCTATCAAGTTTGACCGACGCCCACCCGTACAGAACCAAGGCAGCAACGCGGCAAGCGCAGGCAATCACCCGGCACCGGCCGCAAGCAATATCCAGATTGTGATTAACCCGCCTGCAGGGGCAGACCCGCAAGCCATTGCCAAAGCCGTAGCGGCCGAGCTGGACAGGCGCGAACGGCAACAGAGCCAGCAGCGTCGGTCTGCCATGCATGACTATGATGAATCGTAGGAAGGACGACGCACCATGATGATGAGTTTAGGTCAGTTTGTATTCAGCCTGTCCACGGCTGCGTATCAGGAATTCCAGCAACAAATCGAATGGAAGCACCCCAACACCAGCCGCGTGGGCGAGCGTGACGCGCACCAGTTTTTAGGCCCAGGTGACAACACCATCACCTTGTCCGGCTGGATGGCCCCAGCCTTTGCCGGTGACCCGGCGTCTTTGGATGACCTGGAAGAAATGGGCGATGCTGGGGACGCCTATGTGCTGGTGGAAGGCACCGGGCGCATATACGGGCAATTCCTGATCACCAACTTGACCAAGGGCAAAAACACCTTTCTGGATGATGGTATGCCGCAGAGAATAGATTTTTCTATCAGCTTAAAGCGTGTTGACCTGGGCGATCAGGTTGACCCGCACACCGGCGGCCCGGATCTGGGTGATGACGTTATTGAATGGGAAGAGGTAGATTTAGAATGAGCCACAACAAACCGGCCTTTGCCATCACCCTGGACGGCCAGGACATTACCAGCAAAATCTACCCGCGCCTGGTCAGTCTGACATTGACCGAGGCCAGAGAAAACGCCGTTGATGAACTCAACATCACCATAGACGACAGTGACGGCCGCGTGGCGATACCGCGCAAAGGCGTCAAGATCACCTTGCAGCTAGGCTGGCATAGGGCGAACAACGGCGCGGACATGGTCGACAAAGGCACTTTCGTGGTGGATGAAGTAGAACACGAAGGCGCGCCAGACATGCTGGTCCTGCGCGCCCGCAGTGCAGAGATGGCAAAGCCAGTACGCACCCGCAAAGACCGCAGCTTTGATCAAAAGACCGTGGCCGATATCGTGGTCCAGATTGCCAAAGACAACGGCCTGGCACCCAAGGTAAGCCAAAGCCTGCAAGGCAAAATCATAGACCACATAGACCAGACCAATGAGTCAGACGCAAATTTTTTAAACCGGCTGGGCAAACGCTTTGATGCGGTGGCCACCGTCAAAAAAGACGCCCTTTTGTTCTTACCCATTGATGAAGGCAGTAACAGCAAAGGCGAAAGCCTGCCCACCATCACACTGGAGCGACGCGACGGCGACAAACACCGCTACCACACCGCCAGCCGCGACGCTTACAGCGGCGTGCGCGCCCAATGGCACGACCCCAACGACGCGAAAGAAAAAAGTGAATTGATAGGCGAAGACGACAATCCTAAACGCCTGCGGCACACCTACCCCAATCAAGAGGCGGCAGAGCAAGCAGCAAAGGCGGAAATGAACCGGGTAAAGCGTGGCAAAGCCATCTTGCAATTTACCCTTGCCCTGGGCAGGCCTGACATTACCCCCATGATGGGCGTGCGTATCCCCAGCTTAAAAGCGCCTATTGGGGATACAGACTGGATCATTATCAAAACCACGCACAGTGTCACGGCGCAGGGGTTTACTACGCAATTGGAGATGGAGACGAGAAGTACAGCAAACAGTTCGAGTACAGCCGATGGAACAGAGTATTGATGATATTCTAGAGGCTTATGAGTAATCATTCGTGCGATCGTTTAGTTCTAGACGAGCCACGATCTACAAATATACGATTGAATTGCAACTGCTATTTCTTTGAAATTGCCCTTCAGAAATGTAGAAAAATTCTATAGGCCTCTTATGGATGACCAATATAAAAAATACTCAGCTATAGCTTTTATTGACAGCAATGTCATATTGGAGTGCAAGCCTTTGGCCAATTTGCCCTGGCATGAAATTTTGACCAATGGATCTATATTAATTCTAGTTGTCCCTCAAGTATTGTCAGAGGTTGACAAAAAAAAGCAAGACAATCGAGTCGGGAAAAGAGCTCGCGCATTTAATCAACTTCTTGCACAAACTCTTGAAACCGAAGCGCCAATAGAAATAGTAAAAGGTGATTTATGTGTGGACATTTACGTCGCATCTATCAAAAAATTTGACTGGACAACTTATAACGACCTAAATCAGTCAGAAGGTGATGACAGGATTGTTGCTCAAATCATCAATTCAGGGGATATAGATTTCAATAAAGTGGTCGCAGTAAGTCAAGACATCAATTTCTTATTTTCATGCAAAAACCATGGAATACAAGCGAGGCGCATCTCTGACAAATGGCTCCCAGAATTGGGGCCTACTCCGCAAGAGATTGAAGTGGAAAAATTGAAACGTGAATTAAGAGAAATTAAAAAAACTGAGCCTGAGTTCGAAATTAAATGTGTTTTCCCACAAACTCCAATTGAGATTTTTAAGATTAAGAACCTCGATGAAGTATCCGCACAGCAAACTATCAGCCATATTCTCGAATGCAACCCAAAACCGCAACAATCTATGAGCGATAGACTCTTCTCTCCATTACATCAATATGATTCAAGTTTTGACCGCGTTTACGAAGAATACGCTTCAAAAGAAGTTTCGCAGTTCGTTAGAAGTCACCATCTAAGATTAGAGACATATTTTAATCAGATACCATTCACGATCTCGGTAAAGAATATCGGCGCTATACCAGCGAATAATATTGAGATAGTTATAAAAATTATCGATGGCTGGGTAAATGAGAAAGTACTCTACATGTCTGGATTCCCAACAGCACCTCGTCCTAAAAATAAACTCCATGATTTATACCGGCCTCCAATAATACATACTCCAACATCAAAACCCATACTCGAAAGAGATGAATTCAGAATAAATATAGGTAGATGTGATGAATCACTTATCGCACAGTGTGAAGACTTTAGACATGGTAAGGAGTGGATATTTAAAGGGTTCTGCTGGTTAAGCCCGCATAAAGATACAGACACGAAAATACTAGTCAATATTACAGCGTCAAATATGCATGGATCTAAAAATGAGGTTATCTCCATCAGTAAAAAAATACTTGAAAAGGAAATAATTGATTTTATTGAACCAGGAATGGGTGAAATAAGAACTAATTGCCACGTCGAAGAATTTATAGAAGAAGCGATTAGAAGCCAACGCTACCGCGACCTCGATTTAATTCGGGGCACAGAACAAACTGCTCAATTGAAATAGGACATGGGGAAATTTGATGCAAGAAGTGCGTGTAGATCGTGGGGCGATTAGCAATCACGTAATCGCCCGCTCGGTTGACTACCAGGCTCCAGCCAAACTTAATTTTGACAGCGTTACCTTATTCAATTCACCGAATTGATTTGAAACATTAATAAAATCAGGCATTTTCCTTGGGGGTTTCTTATGCCAGTCTGCGCATATTTTCACCAGATCCGAGTTCCCTTGAAGTTGCGAGAAATTCTTCAAGATTAGGTTTGTTAGACTAGGAGAGGGCCAATGAAAATATGCTCCAGCGACATTAAGATCGCCAAGTACCTTTACTGTTTTAGAATTCTCTTTTTGAAACATCTTTGGCTGAATGATCTCATTTGCTCGTATTCGGTCAACCATCGAATTAAAAAGTGGGGCAGTAAAGTCAATAATCCAATCATCAAGTTCAATCCAACAATGGAAATTCTCATCCGACGAAGCAAATATCCCTGATTCGACTGTACCCAGAACTAACGACTGATTGCTCTTAATTCTCAAATTGTATCCCGCTACTCCAGCAATAGGCATAGCACTCTTAAAACCATAATCGCGGTCTAATATATATGCACCTGCGATAGAAAAAAAGACACATGCTTTTGAAATATCGGCACCTTCTGACAATAGAACTGCATGAATTACTCTAAAAATTCGCTCATACTCTGGCAATGTTAGTGGAAACTTGGGTCGTGTTTTCATAAACTATTTCAAAAAAATCTAGTGTCCTTAAGAAAACCAATAAAGCAAAAATAGCTGCTGGCAATAGTTGAGTTAGAAGTAACTACACTCAAAACTTCATGACTACAGCAACTCCAAGTGCCAGAACCGCATAAAATCCAGTAAGAACTCGGAGCATCCGACCATTGCGGCGTCTTATCTCATTCATTTCACTGCATGCTAGAACTATCGGTGCAATGTTGAATTCGACATCTTCTTCGTCACGACCTTTGATAGCATAAAAAATATCCGGGGTATTTTGAATAAAAAGATAATTGATTTTTTCAATTTGCATAGTAGAAGCAAGACCGACCCAAGCAAAATTAAGGCGCGACTCTCGCTCATCTACATCACGACGGATGTCTGGAACTGGCATACTTGACACAACATTTAACTGACGTTTACGTCCACCAAATACGGCCAAAATAGGATCAGATGTAAATCTTTTCTGGACGCGGTCAACTGACTGAGAACATGAAGCAATTAAATCTATACCTGCATTTTCCGTTCTAATCATTACTCTGTCACGACCACCAAACGGGCCAGTCAGGACAAAATCGATAGGTGAATTTTTAATTATTACTGCCAGAGCCCGATCACTCATGAGGAATTCCTCCTGAAATTACGCATTCTTTAAGATATTTAGTAAAGCGTGCTATATCCGCAGGTTCTTCGTTTGAATGGTGCTGCATAGTGATATTGTTACTTTTAAGTCCCTGTTTCCAGTATCCAAGTTCTCTTTCACAAAATTGATCGAGTATTTTTATATCGGACTTCTCTGCAAGTTTCCACAAATCTTTCTTATTTACAAGCAATTGAATTGATTTTTTACTAGGCAGTTCCTTTTGATCAAAGAAATGACGGACCTGTTTAAGAAACTCAGCATGCTGATCCAGGCGTTCTTGTAGTACGCCCGCTTCGTCACTAGACGTGTTATGGTCAATAACAATACACAAGTGATCACATTTGGCAACCAAGTCGAACTGCTGCGCGTATCTTTCACCACCACCATCAAGAAGTGCAATAAAAGTGGGAGGGGCAGTTTGTAGAGCGAGTATTTGCGCTGTCACCGTTTGTGTCCTTGCCTGATCCGATATTACGTGAGCTAAGCAATTTCTTAGTGTTGTCTTGCCAGACATAGATACACCAACTATCGCTAAGATACTTGGTGTAGGGTGAATATTAGAAAGATCTCGTAGATCAACCATCTTCCCGACAATATCTTCGATCTGCCGGAGGGGCGCCGGAAAAGATCGATAGCCTGCTGAAATTACTGCTACTACTGCTATAACTGCCCCCCCACTTGCCAAAAATGTAGCGTATGTGCCTGACATCAAGGACCAAGTGCCAACAGCGAAAAGTGCAGAGGCAGCTGTTACAACTCCAGATACCGTATTAAATTCCTCTATCATCTTCTTGGGCCACGTGCCCCAAGACCTCTTATTTACCATTTGAGTCTCCTTGGTGGGAATATTCAACGAGCGAGTTAAAGTTTGCCTTTTGAAAGCAAAACCCAATAAGATGGGGCATCGCTAGGTGCATCCATGCATTGCCGAATGATTCCATCTGCCATTCTTACTGTGCTTCCAATTGAGTGAATTTTTCCGTCATAGTGGCAGCTCTGTTCAACTGGCCTGTCGATAGTTAATCTCTCTTGACTTGCTTTTGCAGGTGATGCGACCATTAAGAAAACAGCTTCTGTAATCATCATCAACACCATCAAGCCAAACAGCACATGCAATTTGAAATTTGTTTTTTTAAGTAGTACGCTGTTTGCTTGGCAGTTTTTGCATGGGACTTCTTGAATCAGCGTTGTTTGCTGATCGTCTGGCATATCCTGTTCTAAATTCTCATCTTCAAATTCAGCCAACTTTGTTTCTATATACTCGCAAGCTTCGTTGAATTTGTTGCGCGGGAAGTTATCCATTTTGTCCGCACCGAATTTATTGAGCAGTTCCCGGTAAATCTTTAATGCGCTCAGGCCAGATACGGAAGAAAGTTTTTTTACTTTCTTGGTGATTTCATTGCGCTGTAACCAGGTGAGATTTTTTTCTTCATCACCGCCCATGTTTAAATTCACAACATTGTTGAGTGATGTACCAACGTTTGAATCACCCATGACGAGCTGACCTACATCACCCTTAATTTCATTTTTTTCTGTCATATTTTTTCATACACCTGCTGTAACCACTACTGCATCAGCAAAACCATCTATTTGACTTTATTTTTTTTGGTTCCGACCGAAAAAGATTGTGACTCCAGAGTCAGGTTTCCTTCAATCACCTGGCCAATGCTGCCATGGATAATATTTTTTGCTTTGGGTTCTGCCGGAGCCATTCCGGCAATCAGTGCCAGCACACCTGCTTTCCCACGTTGATCTAGTTTCCTAAAGCCTGACAAAAGATCGCTTTCAATCGCGTCCAAACTGGCTGCAACTCTTGATCCTTTCAGTAAATACATAACGTCCACACCAAGTTCTGATATCAAGGTGAGGTACTCTGCGTTTGGCAGCCTGTCATCTTGCTCGTAATTTACTTGCGCGCCCTTCAGCACACCGCCGACCGCAGCAAATTCGGTTTGATTCATTCCAACCCGTTTGCGCTCTTCTTTTAGCCTTGCCCCAAATGTACTCATATTCACTCAAAATAAATTGACAAGTACGATTTATCGTACTATTATCACGTTACTCCTAACGTAACACAATGATACATTATGTCAGTTGACAATCCACCATCTTTCCGTCGCGCCGCCCAAATAAAAGGGGCAATCCGCACCCCTATTAGTCTTTCAAAAGAGGAATACGACCAGGCAGCAGCACATGCTCTGGTCGAGCAACGTTCTGTTGCTTCCTTCCTGCGCGTCACCTATTTGCTGGGACTCAAAGAGTACCTTCGCCAGCTCAACGCTAAATAAGCCACATTCAGGGACTACACCATGTACGCAGACAAAAAACGCTTGAAGGACAATAAATTGACCTTGCGGTTTGATGACTATGAATTTGAATTGATCATCGCCATGGCCGCTTACCAGGGTGAACAGCCATCTGCCTATTTGCGGGAGTTGGTATTGCGTGAGGCTGAAGCCCAATTGCCGCAAATATCTGTCATTAAATCTTAGCGGCAATTTAGCTCAATTGACAGATGCTAACTTGCCACTTTTAAGCCCCAAAAAACCTATGCCTTTGAAACAAGCCGACTTCACTGACGATGAAATACAAAAACTTGAAGCCGTGCGCTTGCAATGGGGCCTTGCTGATCTGAACGAGACAGCAGAATTTTTGGCTAGAAGGGCTTTACGCCTGGGCATGATGAAATTGACGGGCCGTAGCCGTGCAATGAATTTAGTTTCACCAGAAGATTTTGAAAGGACAACGGAATGCGAGTAATCGGTATGCCATGCCCCCACTGCTCAAACCCGGTTCGCGCTATCAAGAGCCGCACTTTGTCACCGATGTTTAAAGAAATTACCTACCGCTGCAATAACGTGGATTGCGGCCATGTGTTTATCGCCGGTCTGGAAGTGCTGCGCACGGTGTCGCTGTCTGCTGTACCTAACTATGACGTGAAGATACCTATATCAAGACACGTCAGGGCGTCTGCCTTGAATCAGTTGTCATTAAACCTGACTGCTGCCTGACGCCGATCTAGCCGCACTCATTTAATCATTTTTTTAGTTGCCAACATGCCTGCTTTCAGGCGTGAGGGACTTTTTTTGCCCAAATTTTTGGAGGTGAACATGCGTTTGACATTTGCATCCCGTTTTGTCCTTGCCAGGGCCATACGCAAGGAGCTGAAGGCTTTGAACAACGGCCCGCAGATTTGCCGCCTGTATAGCCAGGCGCTGATAGGCGAAATGATCCACGACTTAGGCGGCATGGCTGGGGAGTGGTGATCATGAAACAGCCTGGTGATGATTTTACCCGCGACATTTTTAACAAGCCTGGCCGTGGCCGCCCACGCAAGCCAAATGCCAAGAGTGCAGCCCAACGCGCCAAGGAATACCGCGACCGTCTGCGGGAACAGAAATTCAACTTTTTAAGGGGGCAGCGTCATGAAATTGCCTGATGAAGTGTATGTGGCGCTGCTGGGCGCCATCAGGCTGGGGATTGTGGAGAACGAACGTTTGCGCGGCGTTGCCGAACGTCTGGAAGACATCGAGGCAGAGCAAGAGTATTCGCGCAATGTGCGCTTGCTGGAAGAAGGCCGCCAGTTGTTGATTAACGAGCAGCACAAATTTTCGTGACGTCACAAAAATCATGTCTATTCCAGCAACCACAGACGACGAATTGCGCAAGGTACATGCTGCCTTGCGCATCACGATCCCTTTTGAGCAGTTGCCGCCATTGATGCGCCACAGCCTTGCCATGGTGGCGCACTGCTGGCGCGGCCGTGTGCCAGCGCATTTATTTGGCAGGCCTGTAGCCAAGCAAAAAGACCAGGCACAGCCCGGCAAACAGCCAGTAAACGACTTTAAACGCCGTGCAAGCGGTGATTTTGATTGAATGAAATGAATACTACATCCAACACCTTAAACCTGCCTGAGCGCGACCGCCAGCCCATCATCAAGATGATGACGATGCTGTATCCCAGCGAGTTGTACGCTTTAAGAGATTACCTTGACAGCGCGTCAAAGGAACTTGATTCAAGCAAGCCCGACCATGAAGAAATCTGGGGCGGCTTGTGCATGCTGAAGCACAGCATCAAGCACGCAATCATTGATATTGAATCAGCGAACAGCAAGGCGGGCGCGTAATGGATGAATCGCTCCGTCACGAAATCTTGCAGCGCCTGGCTGAATTCAAGTTCAAGCCAGAACAAAACGGCATGCTGCGCGGGGGCATTTGCCCGGCCTGCCAGAAAAAAGAGCTGTACATCAATGCTGAACATCCCTGGGTGATTCGCTGCGGCCGTCTGAATAATTGCGGTGAAACCAAGCATGTCAAAGAGCTGTACCCGGATCTGTTTGATAACTGGTCTGAGCGTTACAAGCCCACACCAGAAAAGCCAAACCCGAACGCGGCGGCAGATGCGTATATGCAGCATGGCCGGGGCTTTGCGCTGGCGAAGGTTCAGGGGATGTATACGCAAGAGTATTACTTTGACCAGGAATTGAAGATAGGCAGCGCCACGGTGCGCTTTCCTTTTGGGAATGGCTATTGGGAAAGGATCATTGACCAGCCGTACCGCTTTGGCAAAAAGAAGGCGCATTTCAAGTACGGTTCCAAGTATTACGGCCTGTGGTGGAAGCCTGACCCGGTTGTGATTCAGGATAAAGCGGAAATATGGATCGTTGAAGGCGTTTTCGATGCGCTGGCGCTGATGCACCATGACATACCTGCGGTTGCCCTGGGAAGTTGCAATAACTACCCAGAGGAGGCTTTGCGCAACCTGTCCGCCTCGCGTGGGAACATGGATTGCAGACTGGTATGGGCGCTGGACGGCGACAATGCCGGGCGCAGCTATACCAAGAAGCATGTAGACAAAGCCAGGGCTGCAGGCTGGGAGTGTGCGGCGGCACAGATACCGCAGGATGGCAAGAATAAGCTGGATTGGAATGACGCCCACCAGCGTGATGCACTGTCTGAAAATGATATCGAGGAATACCGTTATCACGGTGACTTGCTGCTGGCGAAATCCCCGGAGGAAAAAGCTTTGCTGCGCTACAAGCATGACGGCGGCCAGACTGAGTTTTATTTTGATTTTGGTAACCGGCTGTTTTGGTTCCGTCTGGATCTGGAACGCTATAACAAGGCCAGGGAGCAGCAGGACAACAGCGAGGATTCAAAAACCTTGTCTGAGTATGCCTTGCGCGACCAGGCGCTGGTGACATCGAGCACGGTCTATGAAATTGCCAACTGTTTGCCGAAGGCTTTGTATTTTCAAGAAAACCTGATCACGAATGAGAGCTGGTATTACTTCCGGGTGTCATTCCCGCATGATGGCAAGCCGGTGAAGAACACGTTTACTGCATCTCAAATTGCCTGCTCTGCGGAGTTTAATAAGCGTTTGCTGGGTATGGCTGGGGGCGCTATGTATAACGGCAGCAGCAACCAGTTAAAGCGGATTCTTGCGGATCAGCTTTACAACATTAAGCGTGTGGATACCATCGATTACATAGGCTACAGCCTTGAGCATGGCTGTTATGTGCTGGGTGATGTGGCGATGAAAGACGGCGTATTGAATGAGGTGAACAGCGAGGATTTTTTTGATATCGGCAAGCTGTCGATCAAGTCTTTGAATAAGTCTGTCAATCTGACCATTAACCGCG
>NZ_JACOFX010000033.1 GCF_014284125.1 Undibacterium umbellatum
GCCTGCGACTTCAACTGAAACTTCCGTTCTCTTGAGGTCGTTGATGGCGTCGATTTCTTTCAGCAACGCCGCTTCTTCTGGACTGACATTCGTGGCTTTTACTGGCTTGGCTCTGCTTGTTGCTGCATATTGCTGCGGTACAGGTAAGGCAGCGGTATACCCTGCCTTGGGTGGGATATAAGGTGTCGCCTGACTATATTGCGACAACATGGTCTGCCCTCCCGGATAGGAGCCTTGCATGCTTGCGCCATTGCTATAGGTATCTTGCCGATCACGATTGGGATCGGGCGGAGCGCCCACCGCTTTAGGTAATGGTGGCTGCAAAATCCCTGTCGAACTCGCTGGCGTCTTGGCAGGTGGAGGTGTTGAGCTCGCCGGTGTACTAGCAGGTGCGCTAGCAGGTGCTACCTGCGTTTTTGGAACGACAGGAAAACTTGGCAAGCTGGGAATGGCCTTGGGCGCGACAACCGCAGGCGCTACATTATTGAGTGGAACTGCCGCTGTTGCAGATTGTGGCGACAATGGTTTGCCAACCGGGGCAAAAATACCGCCAGTATAGTTAATACTCGAGCTACCACTCTGGGTCTCTTTCAATGCCGGCCCCTGAGTTGCGTTTGGCGCTACCATTTTCAATTGCGGCTGCACTGGCTGAGCAGCACCGACAGGCTTGCGGTCAGCAAAGGGATTGACCTTGAAGTCACTGACTGTGCTGGCCGGTGCTGTATCAACCAGGCGCAAACCATTTGGGCCGGAACCAACCACGGTTCTCTGCGCTTGTTCCATGGCTAGGGCTTTTTTGAAATAACTGAGGGCGCGACTATTGTTGCCCTGCGCTCTGGCGACATTGCCTGCCAGCGACAGATAACGCGGATTATCTGGTTCCTGGATCAGCAGGACGCTCAGATATTTTTCGGCATTCGTCAAATCCCTGGCCTCCATTGCTGCATATACCAGACCTTGCAAGACTTCGGGATTTTCAGGGTCGCTCTGTAATACTTTGACATACAACTCCCTGGCAGATGCACTATCGCCAGATGCAGTATAAATGCGCGCCAGTGTCAACAACAACATATGGTCGTCTGGGTCTGCAATCAGCATGGGCTGGATATAGGCATAAGCATTCGCATAGTCTCCCGCTTCACGGGCGCGCTCAGCATAGCGCATGGCCAACACTCTTTGCAATTGCGTGAAAGCGGCAATTTCAGCCTCTTGCAAATTGGGCATGGCAGCGACTCTGCGCATGACCGCTTCCAGCTCGCCTTCCTGATTCGCTTGCATCAGGGTACCGGCGTATTGCAATAGCAAACCCGCCGCTGGCTTGGGCGTATTTTGCACGGCCTGGCGCAACATGCCGTAACCACGTTCAGTATTCCCCAACTGTATATACAGATTGGCCATGGTGCCCGTGAATTCCAGGTCATTACCTGCAACTTGCTCTACATTCGCAAGGACCTCCTTGGCCATACTGGTGTTGCCACGCTTGGCCATAAGCGTGATTCTGTCTATCTGAACCCTGATCCACAGGCGTTTTTGCAGATCCACCATTTCTTTTTTGCGTGAAGCTGCTGGGACTCTTTCCAGCGTATTCAATGCCTCCCACCAAAATTGCTGCATTTCACTGAGCAAGGCGCTGACGTACAAAGCTTCTGGGTCGGGGGCTTCAACATTGGTCATGGCTTCGATCAAAGCTCTGGCCTGGCCGGACATATCGCGCTTCAGATATATCCTGGCGAGTGCCATGCGCAGCCAGGCATTGTCCGGCTTGATCATGATCGCGTCTTCCAGCATTTTCTGTGCAGTATTGATATCACCGGCAGCCTCAGCAGTCTTGGCTTTGCTCCATAAATCATCTGATTTCAAATTAGCGACAATGGCCAGATGACGCGGCAACATGATGCTTCCCAGCGCTTCCAGATCCGTGATGCGCTTTTGCAACACCAGCACACCGATTACGCCATCAAGTGCGCGGATATTGGTTTTATCTGCATCCAGAACACGGCGATAATTTTCTTCTGCACCCTTCAAGTCATTTTCGGCTTGCAATGCATCCGCCAATTGCAGAATACCGGCAGGTTCCTTTTCATTCAGGGCGATGGCCTTGCGCAAGAAGCCTATGCCTTTGACACTGTCACCGTCTTCAAAGGCATTTCTCGCTTCAGTGACAGTAGCCCAATAGCTGGCATCGTTAGAAGCTTGCTGCCATTGATCCTTGGCTTGTGCTGGCGAAAACTCGACCGCTTTGTGCAGGAAGCCACGAGCTTCGATAAATTCTTCCTGGCGCATCTTGACCAGACCCATGCCGCCATAACCTATGGGATTTCTCGGATGGTTTTTGATCAGTGCCTGAAACTCTGTTTCTGCAGCCTCGATCTCATTATCGTCCAGTGCTTTAAAGCCAGCTATGCGGCCTTTTTCTATAGGATTTTCTGCTACTGGCTTGGGTTTGGGCGCAGCTTTTTCAGGCTTCTCTACTCGTTCGGATTTTTCTACTTTTTCAGGTTTTTCTACTTTTTCAGCTTTCTCTACTTTCTCTATCGCCTTCACTTTAGGCGTGGCTGGAGATGCAACAACAGCTACAGGTGCCGCAGATGGCACGACGACTTGTGCAGGTCTGGACAAACCAGCCAGCCTGTCCCTGATGAGTTGATCATCAGGATGCTTGTCGAGGTAGCGGCTAAAATATTTGGCGTTCTCCGGTTTCAGCCCCATCCAGCTGAGGGACTGACGCCAGGATTCGATCGCCTGCTTGCCGACATCAGGCTTGCTACCCAGGTTTTCCAGCAAGATCATGCCTTCTACCCTGCTGGGTTCACGATAGGTGAGCGCCTGAGCATAAGCCAAAGCATATTTATTATTGCCGGGATTTTCCTTGCTGAGTTTTTCCAGTCCCGTGCGGGCTTCGGTATAACCATTCTTGGTGCCAGCCAGCACCTGGAAATATTCAAAAGCGGCATCACCCTTGAGTTTGGAGGGGTCGCCTATCTGTTTATAGGCATCGGCGGCAGCTTCAGTATCGCCTTGCTTGGCGAGTTTGCGGGCATTCTCCAGTTGGCCAATGCCGCCATCACTGCCTTTACGCAAAGCCTGTTCGACATTGCGCACCTGGGCGCTAGTTGCCTGTGTGCCACGCAGACGGGCGAAATAGGTTTTGGCCTGCTCTGGATTGCCAGCCTTGGCTTCCAGTACGGACAAGGCCATCAGGGCATCGATATTATTGGGATCGACCTTCAACAACTTGCGCCAGGCATCTGCCGCATTGTCGTCGCGGCCACGTTGTTGCCAGAACTGTGCCTGCTCTTTTAATTGCTGCGTCAATGCTGATTGCGCGAACGCAGTTCCACTCTCAAAAAAAACCGTCAAAAGCGCCAATACCACCGCTTTTTTCTTCAAGACCATTTACATCCCCTGATGATCGCTTTTTTCTGTGAGCCCAGTTCTTGATCGCACCTCAGAAAATCAGCACTGTTATCCAGTTTTTACTTTAACAGAGCAAAACGGGCAGCGCTATCTTTCTGATTTCATCTTCAGATAGAACACTGCCCCCTGACCTGCGCTTAATAAAATGTATTATTTCTTTTTATCTTCCAGTGCCAGACGAGATGCCGCTTTTTTACGCAAGAAGCGGAACAACATGGTCGCAGCAATCAACGATGCCAGCATCAGGAAAATAATCATGACAAAAGGCTGGGTAGACAAATGCCATTTGATCCAGGTCCACGCAGGCAAACTACCAGAATAATAAGTATCACCAATTTGTGCATTGGCGATACGCTCGCCTTTAATCAAGACCAAATCGCCCTGGAACTTGCTGCGTAAATCAGCCTTGTTCAAGCCCATGGTCAGGTCGGCCAGGCTGGCGGAATCACCCGAAGTCATGACAATGACGCTATGTCCACTCGATAGGGGGGACTCAAACTGCATCATGGCACCAAAGGCATTACCAGTCTTGGCCAGCATTTCGCCAGCATGGCGTTCCATGCTGTCAAGATCACGACCGGCCCAGCGCGTTACCAGACGCAGGAAGCCAGTTGGCAATTGCAGGCGGTTACCATTTTCATCCATGCTCATGGGCATGTATTTCGACCATTGCTTTAGCAAAGGCAAATTACCGCTCGTGCCTATCAACAGGAAATCCTTGTCGCTATGTTTTTCAACGTCTGCACTGCGAATCAGAGTGCTGTTCAGTACAGGGTAACCAGTAGACTCACCCATGCGGCCCATGACGTTGAGGAACAATTCCATTTCCTGGGTATTTGGCCTGTCTGGCATGACGATGGCTGTTTGTGCCAGATCGGCCATACGGGTGAACGGGAAACCGGCATTAGCCATGTATGCCAGGTTAGGCATCGCTGCATAGTGCGGCATATTGGAAAAATCGATCGTCGAATCTGGGTCTATGGCAGAGCGTACATTGTCCAGATAAACGTCTTTACATGCGCCCTGTTTTGGGTAGTCGTAAAAGAAATGGAACTGCAACTGGTTTTCAGCACCGATACGGAAAGTCGGCACCTGGATTTCATCCTGTGCATAACGCTGGCCATCCTTGAAGAACAGCATGACCGATTCTTTGATCTTGCCTTTATCTACCTGACCGCCAGACAAAGGCAGTGAGCGTACGAATTCATCATTGATACCGATATTCAGGGTTGACTTGTCAACGGTAGGACGTGGCGTGAAACGATAACGCAGATCGATAGGCACGCCTTCTTTTTGCCAGGTAAACAAATCTGGTGCGACCCGCAAGTTGACCTTGATGATGTCTGGCGTCAGGCCATTCACTTTCAATGCCGGTGGTGCCGCTAGTTCACCAAATTTGACTGGTCTGTCAGTAGGCAGCCATTTCGGTGCATCGTAAGGTTTACGTGGGTCAATTTCTTTCAAATTTTTGATCAAGGCAGATTCGCCAGACATGGCCAACTGGCCCATGGTCAGTGCTTGCACTGCAATCTTCAGTTCAGCCACATCGCGTCCCAACACCAGCAATAATTTTGCTTTGGGATTGGCCGGGTTAGCCATGATCGCCAGGGTAGGCCCGGCTATCGCTGGTAGCGTTATGCCAGCCGGTGCTTCATTGGCAGTGGCAAACAGAACGGCGTTACCACGTGGCAGGGCATTGGCTTCGATAGGAAAACGTGCACCACGATAGGACGATAAATGACCAAACCAGGAAGCCACGATACCCGCATTGCGCAAGACTTCCAGCGACGGTGTGGCTGGCAATATGAAAGGCAATTCCAGTAGTTTATTGTCGCGCCTGTCGAAGAACGGCGCTGGCAACATGCCCAGATCGTTTGCCAGTGTCAGCGGGGATACCGTCAATTCCAGATTGGTTGTGTGGCTGACTTTGGCCCACAAACTGGAGTGATAAGGGTCTTCACAATCGCGTGTGTAGTGACCAATCAACTTGAAACTGAGTTGATTGAAATCAGCAAAAAAACGTGGGTCGATGACATCTTCACGCACTATACCTTTGGAGGTTTCCCTGGGTAAGGGCACGACACTGACCAGTTCATTGTTGACCAATACTTGTATGTGCGAAAGGTCGGGCAACAAGGCCGGAGAATAGGCGATGCCATACTTGACCTTGGCTGCCGTAATCACCTCATCACTACGTACGGTAAAGGGGAAGGAACGTTCGCCTTCCGTACCACGCAATTCCACGCTGGAGCCAACGCCGACCATATCTTTCAGGCTGATGTTATAAGTCTTTTGCCCCCCCACTATCGTAGTTGGCTGCAAATCTTCTATCGCCAATTTTTCAGCGACTACCGGTTCCGCCGTTGCTGCAGCACTGGCACGCTTGGCTCTCGCCAGTACATCATCATGATGCCCGACGGCGGTCAAGCCACAAAGGATGGCCAAAGCTGTGCTACTGCCTTTGCGCGATAATTTGGCCCGTACACTTGTCACGATTGTTTTCACGATGGACGCCTCATTTGTTTTATTCATATGCCCTGTTCTTTCCACTACGTATTGCTTGATGCTGGTACCAAACCTGCCGAATCCGCGCATGCTGTGGTAAGCGATTTCTTTCAAACCATTCCAGGGATGGTCAATATCCCGGTCATTTGACCAACTCAGCCACACGTCGGCGCGGCCTATGGTGCAATTAATCAAGTCCATTTCTTGCTGCAAATCAAGTGGCAGGAATTGCACACTAAGCAGATTGTCTTTAAAGAACACCGTCTTGGCCGGAAAAACCGATTCTCCATTGGTGCCATACAATGAAATCATCAGATCTTCATCCTTGTGCATCTGAAAACCTTCTGGCACCCGGAAAGACATACCCCCCATGGAGAAATCCTCGGTACGGCAAACGATGGAGTGACCGTTATTCAGACGCAGGGTGGCATTCAACACTGCCCGGACCCTATGAGTACGTCTGACCTGCTTGGATTCTGTTGCTACCGCCAGTGTGGCTCCCAGAATGACCAGGTTATAGATAGTCCACACCATGTTAAGAATCACGGTATCAAGCTCGTAAGTATTCCACCACAAGGCCCGCCCTATCCCAACAAAAAAACCAAGCACATTCATGCCCAGCATGATCAGATAGGGTTTAGAAATGGTCCAGTCGAAATGTTCATGCTCTACCAGACCACCTTTGGCAGTTACGTTGAATTTACCCAGTTTGGGATTGATCAGCGCCACCAGCGTAGGGCGGAAGATATACCAGGCCAGTGTTGCTTCATACACTTCAGCCCAGAATGAATGCCGGTGCGCGCCCTGTATGCGAGAGTTGGTCAGGTTGGCGTGTAGCAGATGGGGTAAGGAATATGCTGCAATCGACAAGGCCGTCGCCTTGATGATGTGGACTTCAAAGAACAGATACGACAAGGGGGCTAGCAAGAACACCATGCGTGGCAAGCCATAAAAGAAATGGAGCATGGCATTGCTGTAACATAATCTCTGGCCGAAAGTCAGACCCTTGCCCAGCAAGGGATTATCGGTGCGGAAAATTTGCGCCATGCCGCGCGCCCAGCGGATACGCTGACCAACGTGGGCGGACAGACTCTCAGTGGCCAAACCGGCCGCCTGAGGCAATGCCAGGTAAGCAGTGTTATAACCGCGGCGCTGCATTTTCAAGGCAGTATGCGCATCTTCCGTCACTGTTTCAACGGCGATGCCACCGACTTCTTCCAGGTAAGTACGGCGCAAAATAGCGCAGGAACCACAAAAGAAAGTCGCATTCCACAAATCATTGCCGTCCTGGATCAGGCCGTAGAACAACTCGCCTTCGTTAGGCACATTGCGGAAAGTTTGCAAATTGCGCTCAAACGGATCGGGTGACAAGAAATGATGGGGGGTCTGTACCATGGCCAGCTTGGGATCGACCAGAAACCAGCCCATGGTGTATTGTAAAAATGAGCGCGTCGGCATGTGATCGCAATCGAAGATGGCGACGAAATCACCCGTAGTGCGCTTCAAGGCTGCATTGATATTGCCGGCTTTTGCATGATTATTATCGGCACGGGTAAAGCACTGCACACCCACCGACTCCGCAAACTCAGCAAAGGCCGGACGACGTCCATCATCCAGGATGATGATATTGAGTTTATCCTTGGGCCAGTCTATGCCCATTGCTGCCAGCACGGTAGGTTTCACCACACTCAGGTCTTCGTTATAGCTGGGGATGAATAAATCAATGGTTGGCCAGGTCGAAGTATCGGCTGGCAGCATCACCGGCTTGCGCTTCAAGGGCCAGGCTGTCTGCAGATACCCCAGTAGCAGCACCAACCAGGCATACACTTCCGCCATGATGAGCACCAGCGCGAAGAACAAGTCGACCAGATTGTCAGTGCCTATGGTGTAAGTAATGCGCCAATAAATATAGCGGCTCGTGGCACTGATGGAAAACATCACCATCACCAGCGATATCAGGGTGCCAGTGTAGCGACGCAGATACAGAGCCGTGCCGAAAATGATAATTGAAAACAGGGTTTGCAGAGGCAAATCCAGCGGGATGCTGATACTTGTCCAGTACAAAAAGATTGCCACCATCAAGGCCAGAAAGCGTGGCGTCTTGCGCTCCCAGCCTGGCCAGTTGACCATGGCGCGCCCCAGGTCGTTTAAACGACCATAGAGATATCGGGAGTTGAGTATCGAACGCATTTAGTCAACCAATCTGAAATTTGTTTGCAGCCAGGCTGTCAGCTCTTGCATGTCATGAGTGGCTGAGCAATGCTGAGAGTAATACGATACCGGTGTCTGGCAAGCCAGCGCTTCACTAACCGCTTCGTCCTTGTGTATCGTCACAGGTATGAAGCGCTTACCCAGACTGCTGCGCAACATGCCGAATACATCACGACTCAGTTGCTTTGCAGCGTCCATTTGATTCAACAAATAGCAATATCCCAGGAACCCTTTACGGTCAGCACAATAATAATCAATGAGCGACTCTATGGATGGTATGGTTGAATACGAGGCGGCATCCGGCTTTAGCACAACCAGTGCATAATTCGCCACGTCCAATACCTGCTGCAAATAAATACTGGGGCCAGGCGGTGTATCAATCAGCACTACGCTAGTATCAGGCAAACCCAAGCTAGCGAGATGCTGTGCCAGCCATTTGGGATTGTTCTTGATTTCTTGTTCAAACACTGCGCGCTGCGCTTCGTCTACACTGCCATAGGGCAAAAAATCGACGCCATAGGCGCTTTCAAATAAAACATCTTTCCAACTGCCATCCATCGTGTCTTGCTGAGCAATGCCACTCGCATCATCATGCGCCATACCAAAATGCAATCTCAGTGCATTTTGTGGATCGAGATCAAGGATACTGATACGTGGGCCCAAACGAGCCAGAGATGCCGCCAGATTGGCAGTCACTGTCGTTTTACCGACTCCACCCTTGGGAGAAATGACAGCGACTACCTTCATGGTTTAAATAATTTTTTGAAAAATGAATTACTGCCAGTTTCCTCTGGTCTGGCTTCATCTTGCTTACCAGCCAGACGACCAAAGACAGCACTGACAGGCTGGTCCTTTGCGACAGACTTGCCAGCCACTTTTTGAGTGACAACTTCCTCTACACTGGACTGCACTTGCTTTGCTGGTACGACATGCGCGGCAGGTATGTTGTGGATGAATGTCGCCGCAGTAGCTGGCGTTTGTGCTGGAGCCATGCTCACAGGTTTGCGTGTACTTGCCATCGTAGCAGACACAGGTGTGGCAGGCACTGGCACTTCTGCTTCACGCTCAGCTTGCGTTCTGTTAAAAAACAAACCACTGCTGCCAGCTTCTTTACGACTTGCCACATTTTGCCTGGGTGCGGCTGGCAATATCCTGGACAAAAATGGTGGCGCCACTTCTACTTCGGTGTCTAGCTCCTCGACAGCCGCCTGCTGCATCAGCATTTGCTTTAAGGATAATTGCGCTGCTGGCTTACCATGAGCGTGAACCTCCGCCGCAGCTTGCAATGGGACTGTTTTTACTGCAGTAGCCCGGCTCGCTGCTGGCTTGCCTGCCGCCGGACGAAATGGAGTTTCATTATGCCGTGCTGGCTCTGCCAATTCCTCATCCCGGTGATGGGCCCGTGCTGGCGCGTGTCCGGCATGCAGATGGACATCGCGCAATAAAGGCCAGCGCAGCTTGGCCTGCTCGCTATCTGCATCACGATTGATTTCGCGATAAGCTTCAGTCGACTGCCCAAACTTTTGAAAAAGATTTTTTACATCATCATCCATAATATCCACCAGTTCCCGGTTACTTGCAGCGTCATGATTACATTAACGACGTGTGAAATAAGACGGTTCTTCTGACTGCTTCTTCAAATCAAATACAAATAACTGTCCCTCTTCAAATATCCCAGCGCGCTGTACTAGGCGCAGAGACTTGTCCATGCCCAATCCATCAAACCATTGCGCATAGACCCCTTCCAGGAGGGCTGGCGACCAGTCCAGCGAATGTTCGCCGAATGCCACTTTCAAAGGAGATGCGTGATGGGCGACCACCAGGGCATCGGTTTCTTCTACCAGCTCGACCCAACCCCAGTTCATCTCTGACCAGACCTGATTCATGCAGGCCTCCAGTGCCTGCAGGCTACTGCCGTCAGCAACATGAAAACCCTTTGCCATGGTGCGCCCCAGTTGATGCATGAATGCGCGCAGATCGCTAAGCTCGCCCTTGGAAGCGAATTCCGCAGAAAATGCTCCCAGGAAAGATCTCCACTGGTTTGAGCACTGCTGCTCTTCGTAATAACGAATGGTATTTGTCGACATGCTGATTTGGCCTTTGCGTTGACTTTTCTCTATGGCTACTATCGTGACACGCAAATCATAGAGAGTGTTGATTCGTTGCGACTTTACCACTCGCGATTAACGCTAGTCCAGCCAATGTGCATGGTGAAATGTCAACAATTAATAATAGGACCAAGGATTTATAGATATTTAATTATGTTGAATACCATTTTTACAATTGCGTCGCTAAAACCGCTTAGTTTGCTGCTTATTCCTTCGATACTCCTTCGATATTTCATCGAAAAAAGTTGCACTGATGAAGATCAACGCATATTCAGATAAATCAATTCTGTCGGTCCAAGGCAGGCCACGGCCTCGCATTATGCTGGATAAAACTCAGCGCCCGCCCTTCAAACCAGTCAACAACCAGTCTATGATTTTTTGTATGCTTAGAGACGCAGGATTATCCGGCTTGTATTCGAGTACCGGACGCTCATAGGCGAGCGCCTCTTCGACTTGCGGACTTTCCTGGACAATGAAGGGGACCATGCGCTCACCGAGCCTGTCGGCAATCAGTGTGAGCACATCCTGCGCAAGTTGTCTTTGCGAACCTTGGTTGACGATGTATGCTGAACCAACATCAGCCTGAGTCCTGTGACCATAGGTGGAAATCAATTCTTCCATCTCCGGCAGGGTTGAATAAGAAGCCGCATCTGCCAGCACAACCACCAGCAAAAAATCTGCCGCATGAATTGCCTGCTTCAAATACACCGATGGGCCAGGCGGTGTGTCCAGCAAAACGATGGCGTTGGCCGGTAGTTTGGCTGCCTGCAATTTTTTCCGCAACCAGGGTTCCTGCCGATCCAGCAGATCTTCGAAGCGAATGCGCTGCTTTTCACCGCCATTGCCAAAGGGCACAAAATTGACACCAAAGGGACTGGTATAACACGCATCCATAAGTTTGGCGCGCGCCGCTGTCAAAAGGCTGACACCATTGCTCTCATCTTGTTCCAACCCACCAAGATGCCATTGCATGGCATTTTGCGGATCAAGGTCAACAATGGTGACGGGAAACCCACGCTGCGCCATACCGACACCAAGATTGGCGGTAATCGTCGTCTTGCCGACCCCGCCTTTCGCGGAGACGATGGCGATCACTAACATGGGTGCAACTCCTGTTTGTCCTGCTTGTTAATACGCGCCTTGACACAAACCATCAGGCAGTTCCCCCGACTGTCAAACCTTCAATGCGCAGACTAGGCTGACCCACGCCAACTGGCAGGCTTTGCCCTTCCTTGCCACAGACACCAATACCTGAATCCAGACGCAAATCATTACCTATCATGCTGACATGATTCAGCACTTCCGGTCCGTTGCCAATCAGGGTGGCACCCTTCACTGGATAACTGATCTTGCCGTTTTCTATCATGTAAGCTTCACTGGCTGAAAAAACGAACTTGCCATTCGTTATATCGACCTGACCACCGCCAAAGTTGACAGCGTAGAGACCATTTTTTACAGATGCGAGAATTTCTTCGGGATCTTTGTCGCCAGCCAGCATATAGGTATTGGTCATACGCGGCATCGGCAGATGGGCGAAGGACTCACGTCTGGCATTGCCGGTCACCGGCATTTTCATCAAACGGGCATTCATGGTGTCCTGCATATAGCCCTTCAGAATGCCATCTTCTATCAGCGTGGTGCACTGGGTTGAATTGCCTTCATCATCCATGTTCAGGGAACCGCGACGGTTCAGCATGGTGCCATCATCAACAACCGTTACCCCTTTGGCAGCAACGCGCTGGCCTATGCGACCAGAGAAGGTACTCGATCCCTTGCGGTTGAAATCACCTTCCAGCCCATGGCCTATCGCCTCATGCAACAGCACACCTGGCCAGCCGGGGCCAAGTACCACTGTCATCGGGCCTGCCGGGGCAGGACGTGCTTCCAGATTCACCAAAGCGGATTTCACTGCTTCATCTGCGTATTGTTCAAGCAGTGCATCGGTGAAATAGGAATAATCATAACGACCACCACCGCCACTATTACCCATTTCGCGGCGACCATTTTGTTCTGCGATGACTGTCAGTGAGACCCTGACCAAAGGACGGATGTCGGCTGCCATGACACCATCACTGCGCGCCACCAGCACCACATCATATTCACCCGCCATGCTGGCCATGACCTGAACTATGCGCGGGTCTTTGGCCCTTGCAATTTTCTCCAGTCTTTCCAGCAACTGCACCTTTTGATTGGCATCCATGGAATGCAGGGGATCATCGCGCAAATACAGGGATCGGTTATCCAGCCCTTGCAAGCTGGATGCAACCTGGATTTTTCCTGCCCCCTGACGGCCTATGGTGCGGGTAGCCTTGGCAGCATCAAACAGAGCTTGCTCCGAGATTTCATCCGAATAAGAGAATGCCGTCTTGTCGCCAGATACGGCACGCACACCGACGCCCTGGTCGATGGAAAAGCTACCGGTCTTGACTATGCCCTCTTCCAGGCTCCAGCCCTCATTGCGGGTAAACTGGAAATACAGGTCGGCATAGTCAACCTTGTGGGTAAACATTGTGCCCAGCACCTTGCTGAGTTTAGCCTCATCCAGACCAAAAGGGGTCAGCAAAATATCTCGTGCAATGGCGAGGTGGCTAATAGCGGGATCAAATGGAGTCATATAATTTATTTACACTGCGATTCAAATAAGCGCACTTTGGTCATTAGGGTAACCAGGCACTGGCGCACACACTTACATTGTAGAGCATCTGCGGGATTCACTGGGTTCGCATGCACACGATGCTGTCAGCTTATTTCTGGACATTTCTTATAATTTGCGATGGCGCAACGCCGGCAAACTTTCCCGTATGCTGATGATCAGGCTTTCATCAATGTCGCCACTGACAATACCCTCACCTTCTTCCAGTACATTCAAGACTTTACCCCAGGGATCAATCAGCATGCTATGCCCCCAGGTGCGGCGGCCATTAACATGTTTGCCACCCTGACCGCAAGCAAGTACATAACACTGGTTTTCTATGGCACGGGCGCGCAAGAGTATTTCCCAATGCGCCTGGCCTGTCGTATAGGTAAATGCTGCCGGCACGACTATCAATGAGCAAGTCCCAAGTGCGCGGAACAGTTCAGGAAAGCGCAAGTCATAGCAAATCGACAGTGCTACCTTACCAAAACCAGCGTCGAAGCTACTGACCTGGTTGCCTGCGACGATAGTGCGCGCCTCTTCATAAGACTCTTCGCCCTTGCTGAATCCGAATAAGTGCATCTTGTCATAGCGGGCCACTTGCTGACCTTGGGGATTGTAGACCAAGGTCGTATTCAAGACCTTGTCTGCATCTGCTGCCTGCAAAGGGATGGTACCGCCTATGAGCCAGACACCCAGGCTACTAGCCATCTCTGCCATAAAAGCTTGCAGCACCCCTCGGCCTGCTGCTTCGGCGATACCGACTTTATCGGTTTCCTGCAAGCCCATCAGTGGCCAATATTCAGGCAACAGTAACAGTTTCGCACCGGAGGCAGCCGCTTCCTGCATCAAACGCCTGGCAGTTGCCATGTTTTCTGACGGCACCGGTGAGGATATCATTTGTAATGCTGCAATCTTCATATCTACCTCTTTTTTTAATGACTCTGTCTGGCATCACTCAAGACTCAGGGTTTGCTGGCCGCCTTGATCTTTGCCGACGAACTGTCGCGATGATCAACTTTAGTCACTGTCGGCTCCTTCCAGGAGCCGCTGACCTTGTATTCAAAAGTAAACGCCTTGCTCAAAGGTTCACGCAAAAATAGTTGCGCAAGAAAGGTGCCAAGGCCAATGACGGGGTTGACTGCCAGGCCATAGACGACTGATGCTGTCCCCACATTCACCACCGGGATCACTGTGACGTTCAAGTCTTGTGATTCATGGACGATATCCGCATTTCCTTGCAAAAGCACAGTGGCATTCACCCCCAGCATCTTCAGGTTATCTGTTTTTGCTACACCCTGCTGTATCTGGGCGATACCAGCTATCGAGTCAAAAGCAAAGCCATCGGAAAACACGTCACGGAAATCCAGCGTCAAACGACGCGGCAGAGATTGCAGGCTCAGCACGCCCAGCAATTTCGCAGCGCCAGGGTCTACTTTTAAAAATTGCCCACTGGAAAGCACCATCTTGATTTCCCCATTCATACTGGGTATGTCCATAGCAAAGGGCAAGCCGTTCCAGTTCACTTCACCTTCGAGTTTACCTTTGCCGCCACTCAACACATCGGCAAATCCCACTCGCTCCAGCAATTTCCCAGAGTTCACAACATCCAGCACATAGCTCAGATGAGTGCGCCCCTCACCGCCCTGGCTAGTCCATTTGCCACTGGCGTTAAAATCTGCATCGGGATTTTTCAATAGCAATTTATTGATCTGCCATTCACGTACTCCCGCCTGACTGCTGATATGGTTAACAGCCTGCAGTTCCAGATGTCCCAGCTTCTTGTTTAACAATTCAAAATTTTCAGCCACGATATCCAGCCCAGGTATCTGTGCCGTGGTGTTTTTTCCCTCCAGCAAATCACTTACATCGGCAGCAGCAGACGGCGGGATGATGAGATTGCTCAGGCGTGCTGTGACATTACCCACACCTTGACCATTGCTGCCCTCGCTCCAGGTCAGATAACCAGCAGCCTGATTCGAGTGTATATTCGCTTGCCAGATTTTGTTTTGCCGTGAAACGCCGACCACAACGTTTTCCAGCTTTTTGCCCATGATATGCAACTCAGGCGTTCTGGCAGCCATGGTAGTCGGCTCGATATAGGGTGAAAGATCCACTTCTGCACTATCCCGTTCGGTAGCAGCCCCTGATTGCACAGCTTTGGCAACCGGCGACATCAAACGCCGCCACTCGTCTATATTCAGCGACTTGAACTCAATATTGGCATTCAAACCACTGTCTGGTTCGGGTACGGGGGCATTCACACCTATGCCACCACGTACTATCTGCCAGGGCGAAGCCCCCTGTTTTTGCCGGGAATACCTTGCATTGATGGAGTTTCCCAGACTGAGCCGAATTTCATCACGCAAAGTTTGCGCATCAGGGCCTGCTTGCGGCATTAATTCAAAATGCAGAGGCATGAGTTCGGTGGCGCTCTTTTTCAAGGGTGCGGGGAAATTCAAGGCCATGCCTGCCAGGCTGGAGTCGATCACGATTTCTGGCTGACGTTTTTTTACATGTATGCTGGCACTGTATTTACTGCTGCCGCTAATGCGATCAGACAGGCTGTCTGCCATGGAAGCTGGCATGATCTTACGGATTCCTTCGGCAGTGACCGCACCGTCCAGCCTGACCTTGACGCTATTGTCCTTTTGCGAGCCTCCGGTAATTTGCACCGGACCACCAAGCACCACGCCTTTCAGCGATCCCAGATTGACCCCGGCCTCGTTGAACTCCAGCTTACCATTCAAACCCGTCACTTGAGGAATGCCAGGCTGCAACACCACGTCATTATTCGCAAATTGCAAAACACCGAGGACTTTTGATTCAATTATATGCATCAAAGGCAATTGCAGTTTCAGTTGCAAGCTGGCGGGTGCGGAAGTTTTTGCTTCTCTCAAAAAATGTCCAAGCCAGCCACTGACCGGACTGGCACTGACATAGGCCAGCATATTTTGAAGACTGCCACTGACAGCACCATCGATATTCAATGTTGCGCCATGCACGGACAAATCCGGAATAATGGCTTTTACTTTCTTCAGATCGACACCCAGGGTCCTGGCGGTCTCGCCTGTAATTTCCATTCTGGCTTTATCAAAGACAAAGCCACCCTTGATGTTATCAATGACGGGCCACAACGGCTTACCCTCTTCATTCAATTCACCTGCGGTAAAGTCTAACTTTGCATCAGTCAGGGTGCCCTTGACTAAAAACTCGCCCTTGCGCGCTTTTTTTCCATCCGTAGAATTGAACGGGAAATGGGCAAGATCACCCCTTATGCGCACGCTGACATCATCGGCTATGCCATCAAGTATGGAATTGAGCAGCCAATGGCGTAAATGTTCTTCTGCCACGGCGGGTATATAGCGGTCCAGTTGTTTCAAATCAAAACCTGAAATGCTACCTGTCAAATCGACTTCACCAGGCTGGGCGTCAGCGCCTTGACGCATGGACATGATGTGCTTACCAGACAAAACAGCGCGCATGTTTTCTTGCTGCGCATCCATCTTGTGAATCTGGAAGATCAATTTATCCTGTTCAACGAACTGCCATTGCGCATGCATATTCAAGCGTTCGAAAGGCATCAGAGGATCAACAAAGTAACTAGGCAGGCGCAGGGACAGGTCCTTTGAATCCAGCACAAAACTCCCCCCCTTGTCATTCGCTTGTATGGTACCAGACAGGTTTTCGAATCCGGGTATGGCTGGCACGGCAGCTTTCGCCGGCGAAGTTGCCGTCTTGGCCCTGGCTAATTGCACCGGCTGTGCCGTCATGGACAAATCGATGAACTGCCCCTTCAGACTATAAGCCGAAACATCTGGATAAATACCTTGCCATTTGGCAGTAAAGTCCTTGAGTTGTCCTTTGGGTGCAAAATCAAGCAGCATCTGACGTTGATCGGCAGGTAGAGGCAAATGTTCGGCAAAATTTGCCAGCGTCTGTAAATCCAGAGTCTTGGCGTACAGTTCTACCTTTTGAGCCTGGCCTTTATCACCCGGAGTAAATGTCTCCCTGATGGTGGTTGCAGGCAACTGCTGCCCATCGCGTGTTCGCATGGAGAAATTGATAAGCGATATACTATGCCCAGCCTCCCCCATCAAAGCCGCCAGGAACTTGTGTTTGGCTGTCGAGGGTTCACTGGCCACCAGACGGCCACTGACCAGCGCCACATCCAACTCAGGCAAATCAGCACGAAACTTACCCTTGACATCAGCCAGACTCAAATCGGCGGTCAAGTCGGCCAACCTGCCCTTGTCCAGATGTAGCCAGGCGCGAACTGAACCGTAGGCTTTTTTAACATCTGCAGGGTAATCCAGGTAGAGCTTCAGCGCCGCCAGGTCAGTGCGGTGAAGGTCGGCATAGAGGTCACCAGTCCATAAAGAAAAGTCCGACACTTTTTTTGCAAACACCGGATGCTGAAAGTCACCACGAATATCAAGTGGTGCAGAAAGGCTGGCATCTGGTGTCGCCTTAAGTGCAAAGCGATGATGCCGCCACTGGTTTTGCAGCAGGAAATTCACATCAGGCAAATTAAGCTCGGCGGCATTGCGCACTTTATCTGTCCAACGCACTGAAGCCTTGCGTATCAAGACTTCATGCTGAGCTAGCACCCAATCCAGCCCCTGGCCATTACCTTCTGCCGCAGGGTCGATATGAAAACCGCCTACATACAATTTGCCATCCACTTCCCGCTGTATGTCCAGCGTAGCCTGGTTGACGACGATACGCTCAAAGCGCAAGTCAGCTACCGCCAGAGTCCACCAGGACATGGTGGCAGAGACTTCAGGCAAAACAAGTGCCTGCCTGCCCTGCTTATCATACAGGACAACATTTTCCAGCAGCAATTGCGGATTCAGACCCTGCCATGATGCATGCAAATTAGCAATCTGGAGTTGCCGTCCCAAGGAAACGGAAATTGCCTGTTCAATATCAGGTTTGTACCTATCAACATTGGGCAATACCACATAGCGAAGCACTAGCACCAGAATGCAAAAAAGGAAATACAACGCCAGTATCAGCTTGAACGTAAAACGCAGGCTCTTGTTGCAGGTACGCCAGGTAAAACGACACAGCCGCCAGAAGTGGCCAGGTTTGTCGTCTTTGACTGAGGTATTAGCAATGTTGTCTTGATCTGCTTGTGTCATTGCCAAGATGTAATTTCTTTGTAAGTAAGACTTGCGCAAAAACCATGAGTTTCCAAATAAGCAATATTCATTACTCTTGCGTAAATCCTCACAATCTGTACAACAAAACAACAAGACCACGAAATTGTAAACATACTGCCTGCTCGATAAATTGTCTCTAGTATTATTTCTATTATTACTTCTGTTATTTTCATCAATATTGCCAAGAAGCTACACTTCTTGCAGGCATTACTTTTGATACTCCCAAGGAGTATAAGTTTATTTCTGCTTGTATGCACGAGTGACCTGGCCTGCATAGCCTGTCGCTGTCCTTATCGCTTAAAATCAAAGACAACTCTGACGACCCAGCGCCTATTATGACTGCAAGCACCGTAACCAATACCAATATTCTTCAAGCTTCCCGTTTTTTTACCCATTGCATACAGGCAGATGCCAGCAGAAATGAGCAGTTGCAACAAGTTTCTGAATTATCCTTGAGCCCAGACCTTTTTGCGCAGTTTTTACAAAAAGAAATATACCAGGGTGCCACTCTTAACAAGGCCATGCGCCGCTTGCGCAAACTGGTGGTATGCACGCTGATTAAGCGTGACTTATGCGGGCAAGCCGATCTCAATGAAGTTGTGACGACTATCAGCCTGTTTGCCGACTTTGTCGTGCAACAACATTTGCAGGCACTGAATGCTGAAATGCACACTATGCACGGCATACCAACAGGTGAAGAGAGCGGCAAAGAACAAACCATGATCGTGCTGGGCATGGGCAAGCTGGGCGGCTATGAATTGAATGTCTCCTCTGATATAGACTTAATTTTTTGCTATGCAGAAGATGGTGAAACACAGATCACGGACTCAACTCAGCGCAGCCTCTCCAATCATGAATACTTTAGCCGCCTTGGCAAAAAACTCATCGCGGCCATTTCTGAAGTGACCGAGGATGGCTATAGCTTTCGCGTCGACATGGCATTGCGCCCCAATGGTGCGTCTGGCCCACTGGTGGCCAGCTTCAATATGATAGAGGAGTATTTCCTGATACAGGGGCGCGAATGGGAGCGTTATGCCTGGGTCAAGGCCAGGGCGATGACCGGCGACACCGACGATATCGCAGCCCTAGAAAAAATCATCCGTCCCTTTGTGTACCGCAGATATCTCGATTATGGTGCGATTGACTCTCTACGTTCCATGCATGGCCAGATCCGGGCAGAAGTCGTACGCCAGGAAAGCAAGCATCCAGAGCGCAGCAATAATGTCAAACTGGGGCGCGGCGGTATCCGAGAAGTGGAATTTCTGGCGCAGGTCTTCCAGTTAATACGTGGTGGCCGCGATGCCAGCTTGCGCGACCGCTCTACCCGCCTGACTTTGCATACCCTGGCAGAAAAAGGGATCATGGAAGCCCCTGTTATAGAAAAACTGCTGGTTTCTTACACCTTTTTGCGTAATCTGGAACATCGCCTCCAGTATCTTGATGATGCTCAGACTCATACATTCCCAGCCAGAGAGGAAGACCAGCAAAGAATTGCACAAATGATGGGCTGTGCCTGTGTGACAGAACTCTTGGAGCAGTTACGCCCGCATCGAGAATTCATCGCAGAACAATTTGATGCCATCTTCCGTGACAAGGCAGAAAACAATAGCGAGAATGAGCAAGGCATGCTGGCAGTCAGCCTTTCCAGCCCTGACAGTGATGAACTGATTTCCGCGCATCTGGCAAGTTTGGAATTTTCGGCACAGGATGCCACTGCATTCAGTCAACGGCTAGTGGCGACCTGGCAATCACCCAGGGTGCAATCCCTGTCCGAAGCCAGCCGTATGAAACTGGTCGCCCTGGTCAATCACGCCCTCAACATCATTGCCAGACAAAGCGGCAACCAATTGCTGGCATGGAACCGCCTGCTGGATTTCATGGAAGCAATTGCCCGTCGTGCCGCCTATCTTGCATTGCTTACTGAATACCCGCACGCACTTGCCAGAGTGATACGCATGATGGCGGCATCTGACTGGGCCGCCAAGTTCCTGACACGTCATCCTTTGTTGCTGGATGAATTGCTGGATGAATCTTCACTCCATCAACGCCCTGACTGGCCTGCATTCCGCCTGGATTTGCAAGAACATCTGGCACAACATGCAGGCGACACAGAAAGGCAGATGGAAACCCTGCGTGAAATGCACCATGCCATGCAATTTCGCTTGCTGGCACAGGATCTGGAAGGCCAGCTTAGCGTCGAGCATCTGGCCGATGAACTGTCGCAATTGGCTGACATCATCGTGGCCGCTGTATTGCAGTCAGCCTGGCAAACCGTCGCCAGCAGGCATAAGGCCGAACCCAGTTTTGCGGTAATCGCCTATGGCAAGCAAGGTGGAAAGGAGCTGGGCTATGCCTCTGATCTTGATGTGATTTTCCTGTATGAAGATGAAGACCAGGACGCTCCAGCCAATTATGCCAAGCTGGCACAGCGCTTTATTACCTGGATGACCAGCCATACGCCAGCAGGCATCCTGTTTGATATCGATATCGCTCTGCGCCCCGATGGTGCCAGTGGCTTACTTGTGTCGTCGGTCTCGTCCTTTGCCCGTTACCAGGAAAAATCTGCCTGGCTGTGGGAACATCAGGCCCTGACCCGCGCCCGCTTTTGTGCGGGCGATGCCCACATCGGCGAGCAGTTTGAGCAAATACGCGAACAGGTTTTGCGCCAGCAAAGAGACATTGACAAGTTGCATGCAGAAGTCATCAGCATGCGCAAAAAAATGCGCGACGCCAATATCAATCGCAGTGACTTGTTTGATCTCAAGCATGATGCCGGTGGCATGATAGACATAGAATTCATCGTGCAGTATCTGGTCTTGAGATACGCCAGCCAGTACTCAGAACTGACTGCCAACAAGGGCAATATCGCCCTATTGAAACGCTGTGGTGAACTAGGCCTGATAGATTTGCTGTTAGCGAATCAGGTATCTGATGCCTACCGCTTATTCCGAAAATTGCAACATGGCATACGCCTGCAAGGTGAAGATAGAGCCAGAGTGGCACCGGACAGAGTGAAGAAGGAAGCGCATGCAACTACAACTTTATGGAATAGCCTGCTTGGCGCTTTGCAATAACAGGAAGATGTCGTTCAGCTTTATCTCTGAACGACATTTATTACAGATGAACAGGTAAAAAAGAGAGTGTAAGCACACCCTCACAGATAGCCGCTTTTCTATTAACGACGTGAGCCAACCACCTCTACCGTGACGCGTCGATTTTTTGCTCGCCCTTCACTGGTCTTGTTGTCGGCGACAGGCTGGGTTTCTCCTTTACCTTCTGTGTAGACACGCGAGGAATCTATTCCTTTGCTGACCAGGTAAGCTTTGACGGCTTCTGCGCGACGGATGGACAATTTTTGATTGTAGTCATCGCTACCAATAGAATCAGTGTGACCAACCGTAATCATCACTTCCGTATTCATGCCCTGCAACTTGTTCAGCAAATCATCGAGTGCCAGCCTGCCCTCTGGTTTGACGACAGATTTATCAAAGTCAAACAGTGCTTCTGCACTAAAAGTGACTTTTTCAGAAACTGGCTGCGGCCTTGGTGGTGGCGGTGGCGCACTCTGTACCATCACTGGCGGTGCCTGTTCCACTCTTGGCGTAGGTGGCGCGGTATAAGCTACCGGTCTGGCATAAGCGGGCTTGCCCAGTTTATAGACTAAACTAAAAGAATAAAAATCGACATCGCCACGATTGCGCACGGCATCGTTGACACGGTATCTTTCTGCTTCACCGCGCATGGCGAGTGCTTGCGTGAATTTGTATTCCAGACCTATCCCAATTTTAGGATTCAGTTTTTTCTCGCTAGGATTTGGATCTGTGATCCCAAACAGGCGGTTACCGCTGAAATGTGCATCTGCCCTGGTGTAATTGGCACCAATTCGACCTAACAAAGAAAATCGTTCAGAAAGTGGCAACTGCCCGACCAAGTCCAGATTAAAACCGCGAAAGCCGACTTCACCATTGATGGTACCTGGTGGTGTCGTGCTGGCATTGAACCCAAACTTGCCCAAATCAAAGTATCCCGCTTCCAAAGCAAAATATTTATTCATTTGCTTGCCCATAAAAAGCTTGAAGGCTGTATCGCGCTCTGTGGATCCATACGTCACTGAACTAGCGCCATTATCCATCAGGCTGCGTATCAGTCTGTCTTTGTCAATACTGGTATTTGCCCGGCCCGCACCTGCTCCTACATACCAGGCCGAGTCAGCCCATTCAGGGTTGGTCCAGGGTTCATCTGCTTGCGCCATTTGGCTGACAAGAAGTGCGCAAACGAACAAGTTAAGTGTGGCTAATTTTTTTGGCAGCGCCATGTGTTTCTCCCGGTGGGTTTATCTGAGACTGCTGACAGGGGTCACCATGACTCCTGTCAGATATTCATGCATTATTCAACGTGCGATCACATTGTTTTTGAGAGTTACGGCACTACCTGTCAAGACACGGCCATTCTGCAAATTCGCTGCATCACCCATCGTGATGGCTGCTGATTGCCCCAGGATGTTTCCCTTGAATACACTATTGGCACCCAGCGTCGTCGCGGCAGCAGGTACCCAGAACACGCTCGCCGCTGTTGCGCCACCATTTAAGGCAACAATAGAATTCGCCAAGGTGTTCAAAGTTGAACTGCTACGGAACAGATACAGACCTGGACCATTAAGGGTGAAAGTCCCGGTGATCGTGATTGCACCTGCGTAGCAATACACGCCAGGCGTGAACGTCAAGCCACCAAGATCAATTCCGCCTGGTACATTGACGGTACAGGTACGACTGTTGGCATCGGCAATTGCAACTTGTAAGTCGGCCAATGCGGTGTTGAGGATCGCTCCTGATTTGTAGTTGCTGAATCCGGCAGTTTGCACCGGATCAACAGTCTGCGATGTTGATCCCACATCACCGGATACCAGCGTCGTCCCACCAGAATTATTGGTGATGGATGTGCCAGCAAGAACGGCAAAACTAGCTGCACTGCCCAAATTGATACTGGCAACTGGGGCCGCGGTGACGGTAAAGCTGGTGGTGACAGTCTGTGCGCCCTGCGTCGCAGAAATGTTGGTGACACCTGCAGCGATAGCCATCACTTGTCCGCTAGATGAAACAGTGGCGACACTGTTGGCACTTGAGACCCAGCTTACGGTATTACTGATATTGCTGGTCGATGCATTTGAATACGTGCCGGTTGCCGTGAGCTGCTGTAATGATCCTGCTGGTGCAGTCGCACTACCAGGTGCGAGGCTGATACTTGTCAGTGTCAATGCGGGCGCAACAACCAGGCTGGCGCTACCCAGTTTGCCAGAAAAACTGGCAGTAATGGCAGCCGTACCGCCAGACAGGCCACTGGCGACGCCATTGACTGACACAGTGGCGACAGCAGCATTGGCAGTTGCCCAAGTCACGGAATTACTGATATTGACACTGCTGCCATCAGAGAAATTCCCGGTAGCGACAAAGCTTTGTGCACCGTTAATGGCAATGGTGGGTGCGGCAGGCGTTACCGTGATGGTATTTAAAGTGGCAGCCGGTAAGACATTCAGCATGGCAGAGCCGGACTTGCTACCAGATATGGCAACGACAGGTGTGCTGCCTGCCGAGACTGCACTCACCAAACCACTGGCATTGACCGTGGCAATCGCATTTACACCAGAACTCCAGGTCACAGAATTCGTGATATTGGCACTACTGCCGTCTGAATAAGTCCCGGTTGCAACCAGACCTTGGGTGGTGCCAACAGCAATGCTGGCAGTTGCAGGTGTGACGGCAATTGAGGTCAATGCAGCTGTCGACAAGACTGTCAGTGTTGCTGATGCCGATTTCGTGCCCGAAGTGACCGTGATGACTGATGTACCCGGGGACACGCCCGTCGCAATTCCGGTTGACATGATGGTTGCCACTGCAGTGTTAGCAGAACTCCAGCTTGCAGAACTCGTGAGATTGACATTACTGCCATCAGAATAAGTACCGATAGCTGAAAATGCCTGGGTTGAACCCATCGCTACATTTGCCGTCAAGGGCGTGATGGCAATTGAACTCAAGGTAACAGCGGGAATGACATTGAGTGAAGCTGATCCTGTCTTGCCGCCCAATGTTGCAGTCACCAGCGCAGTGCCAGTTCCTACACCAGTGGCAAGGCCATTCTGCAAGATTGTCGCAACCAATGGAGTACTGCTGGTCCATGTCACACCATTGCTGATATTTGCTGTAGTGCCATCAGAATAATTGCCACTGGCAATCAATTGCTGGATGCTTCCAACTGCAAGATTGACGTTGACTGGCGTCACGGTAATCGTGAAGAGAATAGCTGAACTGACATTCACATTCGTCGTCGTACTCATGCCATTAAACGTCGCGGTTACCACGGAAGTCCCGGTAGCGAGGGCAGTCACCATACCATTGGTGGCCACAGCTGACGAAACCGTCGCAATAGTGGGTGCCGCAGAAGTAAAACTGCTGGTGCTGGTGACGTTGACGCTACTGCCATCAGTGTATTTTGCAGTTACCGTCAATTGTTGCGTCGTGCCTATTTGCATGGGCGGATTCGCCGGTGTCAAGGCAATGGACAGCAAACTTGCAGGCGTTATGGTCACCAGAGTTGTCCCCGTCTTCGTGCCAGACATTGCACTGATCACCGATGAACCTGCAGCCACACCAGTCGCCAGCCCTGTACTACTGATAGTAGCCGCAGCAGGTGTAGCTGAAGTAAAACTGGAAATGGCAGTGATGTCGCTGGTGGTGCCATCAGAATAGGTTCCCATTGCTGAAAACTGTTGCTTGCCACCTATCGCCAGGGAGGTATTGGCAGGAAGTAGCGCAATTGACAGCAGCGCTGCGGGCGACACTGTCAGCGTAGCAGAGCTTGATTTGCCACCAAAACTGGCAGAAATGACTGCCGTGCCGCTTACCACACCTTTTGCAACGCCAGAAGTGCTATCCACAGTAGCCACTGTCGGGCTGGCAGACGACCAAGCTGAAGTCGTCGTCACATCACGGGAGGCGCCGTCGGCAAATGTTGCCGTCGCTACAAATTGCTGCATGCCTCCACTCGCTACCGTCGCCGTGGCAGGACTGACCGTCAGTGTGGTCAGTGTGGTAGAGCTTAAGCCCAAAATCGGGTCTCGGCCTTGATCACCACCACCGCAACCGCTAATGAATGAGGTGATGAGCATTGCAGACACGCATGCAAGCGGCCGCAAGTAACGCTGTAGGATATTCATTTTTGCCTTTTTTTCAAGTGAGTCCGGTGCCGAGTAATTTCGGTTTGGCCGCAATGCAATACTTTTGCTTCTTTGCCTTGTTCCCGATCGCAACCTGAAGCGAAATAACTCATCTGAGCCGGTATCACTTATTGGAGGCAGTCTGTATTCATGAATGCTTTGACAAGTTGACCAAGGGTTTCTATTTGAAAAACGTATCAACTATTCCTTATCTCTTTTTTCAGAGGTATTCATCTGTGCGATAGCGCACTAAAAGCCAATCGAAATTATTTAAACAACAGATTCATGAGATTTGCGGAAATGCAGAGGAGAAAGAGAACAACTGCCATTGGAGGAAATAACCGGATACCTGACTGAGGACATGACTATTGGCACCGCTTGTTGGGACACGCAATACAGGGAGAAACTACATGGGTAAATGCGATGAAAAAAACAAAACCGAATCTCATTCGCAAAAAAAAACCGCCTGCAGTTTTACTGCAAGCGGTTTTTCTCCATCGGCTTAATGATCAAGCCATAAACCTCGCCAGATACTCAGGTGAATTAATAAACTGCCCGATCAGCGTCACCGTATCAGTCACTGATTGTGCCAACAGTTGATCAAACACCACCTGATCTGGTGCATGA
>NZ_JACOFX010000034.1 GCF_014284125.1 Undibacterium umbellatum
CTGTTGCATATTCTGCTTGCTTGGAGAAGCTGTCAGCGATTTGGTTCAGTGTGAAGCTTTGCGCCATCCAGTATGCCAGGCCACTTGGGTCTGCTGGGCGATTGAAGTAAGCGATGTAAAGCTTTTGAATGTCTGCTGCTGTGTTGGCCATTGCGTGTTGTCCTGTTTAATTGTTATTAATACAAAAATAAATAATTCAAAAACTACTTTTCAGTGCATTTTTTTTGCGAGTGAAGATTAGCATGACAGTATCTATTTCCTTGTGACGGAAATCACAATTTCTACAGATTTCACAGAAATCATCACTTATTACAAAAACAGCCCTGAAATTCAGGGCTGTTTTGCAAACTTAGGTGTACTGACCTAAAAATATCAATGAATGATCTTGTCCAGGAAGTCGCGCGCACGTTCTGAGCGGGCATTATTAAAGAATTCGTCTTTTGAACAATCTTCAACGATCGCGCCTTTGTCCATGAAGACAATGCGATTCGCGACTTTTTTGGCAAAGCCCATTTCATGGGTCACCACCATCATGGTCATGCCTTCTTGCGCCAGGCCAACCATCACATCCAGCACTTCATTGATCATTTCCGGATCAAGTGCCGATGTAGGTTCATCGAACAGCATGGCTATTGGGTCCATCGACAAAGCGCGGGCAATCGCCACACGCTGTTGCTGACCACCAGACAACTGACCAGGGAACTTGTCTTTCTGGGCAATCAGGCCAACTCGATCCAGGTATTTGAGTCCGCGCTCAGTCGCTTCTTCTTCAGAGCGGCCCAATACTTTGACCTGGCCTATAGTCAGATTCTGGCGTATCGACAGATGCGGAAACAATTCAAAGTTCTGAAACACCATACCTATGCGTGCGCGCAGTTTGGACAAATTGGTTTTTGGGTCGCCAACAGAAACGCCTTCTACCGTGATCTCGCCTTTTTGGAAAGGCTCCAGACCATTGACGGTTTTGATCAGGGTTGATTTGCCTGAACCGGAAGGACCGCAAACAACCACCACTTCACCCTTGGACACTTCGGTTGTGCAATCGGTCAAGACCTGGAACTGACCATACCATTTACTGACATTATTCAATTTAATCATTTGAAATCTCCACAATATTCTTAACGTATGATCGCCACTTTTGCCTGCAATTTCTTCACGAGTGCAGACAAGCCAAGGCACATGATGAAATAGACAACCGCTGCGAAGGTATACATTTCCACCAGACGTCCATCACGCTGTGCAACTTTGGCTGCAGAACCGAAAAAGTCGGGAATGGACAAGATCGATACCAGCGACACGTCCTGGAACAAAACGATGGTTTGCGTCAGCAATATGGGGATCATATTGCGGAAAGCCTGAGGCAAGACGATATGCCCCATGGTTTGCCAGTAATTCATGCCCATCGCATAACCAGCCCAGATCTGCCCACGAGGGATAGACTGTATGCCGGAACGCATGATTTCGCAGTAATAAGCAGCTTCAAACATGACAAAGGTGATCAGGCAAGAAGAAAAAGCACCAACGGCCACAGGTTCATTTGCGCCAATTATCCAGGCACCAATATAAGGCACCAGGAAGTAAAACCAGAACAGCACCAATACCAGAGGTATCGAGCGCATCAGGTTGACATAACCGGACGCCACCAGATTGATCAGCTTGTTGCTGGACAAACGCATCATCGCCAATAAAGTACCGATGATGATACCGCCTGTCATTGACAGGAAGGTCAGCTTCAGTGTGAATACCATGCCAGTCTGGAACAGGTACACCCAGGAACGCTGGATGACATCAAAATCAAAATTACCCATGTTTAGTGCCCTCCACTATTGGCTGAACCAGCAGTAATGAAGCCTGGTACGCGCAGTTTCTTTTCCAACAAATTCGACAGCAGGATCGCCACCACAGATACGATCAGATAGATGATGGTGGCAGCACTGAAAGCCTCAAAAGTCTTAAAGGACATTTCTTGCATGGAACGCGTACTTGCCATCAGTTCTATCAAACCTATGGACAAAGCCACCGAACTGTTTTTGATGATCGCCGCCACTTCATTGATCAGTGAAGGAATGATGATGCGAAATGCCATGGGCAAGAGCACATAGCGGTAAGTTTGTGGCAGTGTCAGGCCCAGTGCCGTCCCCGCCATTTTTTGCCCGCGTGGCAGAGCATTGATACCTGTTGATACCTGTACCGCCACCCTTGCCGAAGTAAAAAACCCCAGGCTCAGCACTGCCGTGACGAAAGGTGCATTCGGCAATTGTTTGAGTGCTGTGCCCCATGATTCAGGCAAGACCTCAGGGAAGACAAAGTACCAGAGAAACATTTGCACAATCAGTGGAATATTCCTGAATAATTCCACATAGGCATTTGCCGCCCTGACCAACCATTTATTTGGTGCTGTGCGGAGTGTCCCTATCACCAGGCCCAAAACCAATGCAATCACCCAGCCCAAACCTGCTGTCGCCAGTGTCCATTTCAGACCAGCGATCAGGGATTCAAAATAGGTTCCCGTTCCATCGGGCGCAATGTCCCAAAAGATATTCCAATTCCAGTTGTAGTTCATAATCTCCTCCTGTGCAGCGCTTTCAGTCCGCTTTTGCAAAATCATGCATGCATAGTCTTGCAAAAGAAAACGGGAGGTGCATCCCCCCGTTTTATCGGACTACCTTGCCTTGCTATGTATTATTTTTTCTTGTTCAAAACGGCTTTTTGAGCCTCTGGAACAGCGGCATAAGCAGAAGGTTCACCTGAATCTGTAGGCTTGGCAGCAACTACCTTGAGCTGATCAGACATAGGCCAGTTCAAGGCGATGCCTTTAGGTGGAATAGGTTGCATGAACCATTTGTGGTAGATGCGGTTAACATCGCCAGAAGTCAGTACATTGGAAATCGCTGTATCAACAACTTTCTTGAACGCGGCATCATCCTTGCGCAACATGATGCCGTATGGCTCAACAGACAGGGCTTCCTTGCTGATTTCATACTCAGCCGGGTTTTTTGAATTGGATGCTTGTGATGCCAGCAAGATATCGTCCATTACCCACGCTACTGCACGGCCAGTTTCCACCATCAGGAAAGCTTCTGCATGATCCTTGGCTGGCAAAATATTGATGCCCAGATTTTGGTCTGCATTCAACTGCGTCAATTGCTTCAAGTTGGAAGTACCGGAAGTGGAAACCACGGACTTGCCCTTCAAGTCCATGAGCGTTTTGATGCCAGAAGATTTTTTCGACAAAATGCGGTTAGCTGTCACAAAAGTGGTAGGTGCAAATGCCACTTGTTTTTGACGTTCAACGTTATTGGTGGTAGAGCCGCATTCCAGATCTATCGTACCGTTTGCCATCAGCGGAATACGTGTCGCTGAAGTGACAGGGTTCATTTTGACATTCAAAGAAGTCAGACCCAGTTGTTTTTGCACTGCAGTAACAATCTTGAGGCACAAATCAATGGAATAGCCTTGATAGGACTGCTTGTCATCCAGGTAGGAAAAAGGAATGGAAGAATCGCGCACTCCCAGAGTGATGGTGCCTGTTTCTTTGATTTTTTTCAGTGTTCCGGCATCTTGCGCCTGTGCTACACCGACGATCAAACCTGCACCAATCAGACCTACCAACAATTTCGAAAATTTCATACTGTCTCCAGAAAGTTTAAATCAAAAAGTCATGGCTTTGAGTTTAACAAAAACCCTTAGCAAATTACCGTTTTTTTCAATCGGCTTAATACGTATTACTACTTATGTACTGCTAAAAATATGGTCAGCAACAGCTTTCACCTGGCCCATACGAATTTTCATCCAAACCGCGCAAACCCAGATCTGCCTGATGCATACTGAACTAAGCATCAAACCACGTCTGTCTGAGATAGCAAGCAAAGACAGTGCCTGTCAATCTGCCACCTTATCTGTGGGAAAACGTATATTGTCGCGCAACAGAAAGTTCATGGGCATGTTCAGGTTTGCCCCTTTTGGGGGCACTGGTTTGCGAAACCATTTGTCATAAAGTTTGGTGACTTCACCATCATTCATGAGCCGTGCGACTTCGCGGTCAACCAGTGACTTGAAGGCAGCATCATCCTTGCGCAACATGATGGCATATGGTTCGGTCGAAAGCGCATCGCCCACCACGACAAACTTCGTCGGGTCTTTGGCACTGGCACGCTGACCATACAAAAGCACATCATCGACGGTAAATGCATCCGCCTTGCCGCTTTCTACCATGCTAAAGGATTCGTTGTGATCACTGCCTTCGAGTAATGTCAAATCCAGACCTCTGACCTTGTCGCGATCATTGAGCAACTTGACGGTCGTGGTCCCCTTGGAGGTCACCACTTTTTTACCCTTGAGGTCAGTCCAGTTCTTGATACCAGAATCCGTCCTGACCAGCATTTTCGCGGTAGCAAAAAAATGGGGAATGGTGAACGCCACCTGTTTGCGACGCTCTGCATTATTGGTGGTAGAGCCGCACTCCATATCTGCCTTTCCCTCAACAATGGCTGGGATGCGCGTACTACCTGTCACAAGGACGTATTTCACATTCAACTGCGGCAGCTTGAGTTCTTTTTTGATCGCATCAACTACCTTGAGACAGATGTCCATGGAGTAGCCTATGGGTTTCTTATCCTCATTGAGGTAAGAAAATGGAAAAGACGCCTCACGGTGCGCGATAGTCACCGTTTGCGTCTCTTTAATATGCGACAGGGTATCCGCAGCCAATGAAAGCGGGGAGCACAGTACCAGCGCACAGGGCAAGCCAGCCTTTACTATCCATTTTGAAGCTTCCATATAATCCCCTTTGAACTTAATTCAGGATGGTAATGATAAAGATCAATAAAATTCAACAGAAAAATTCACATTTAACAAAATATTATTCAGTATATTTGACAATCGCACTTGTAAAAATTTTAAAAACAAGTATGCAATTATCGTTCCAAGCCTATCAAGCAGGATACGCTGCTAGTACTAAGTCCAGATGACATCAAACGTGTCACCATGTTTGCCGGGCTTACCCACTTACAGGATAAGTAAACAGGTAGCAAGACGCGATTTTGGAGCTAAAGCCCCAAAATCGCGCCAGGAATGACATCTGGCTACCATCACCTATCAGCATAGGTGATTGATAGCTATTTACAATTCCAGATTATGGATACAGTCCACGCACTTCGCGTGCTTGCAACACTCTGGAGCAACCGATAATAAAGGCTGCAGTACGCAGAGAGACATTCTTGTCTTCCGTGACCTGCCAGACAGAATTAAAGGCTTCCTTCATGATACGGGTCAAACGCAGGTTGATTTCATCTTCCGACCAGAAATAGCTGGAGAAATCCTGTACCCACTCAAAATATGACACGGTCACACCGCCAGCATTGGCGATTACGTCTGGCACAACCAGGATGCCTTTGTCGCGCAAGATATCGTCAGCTTCTGGTGTAGTTGGGCCATTCGCGCCTTCGAGGATGATTTTGGCACGGATCTGGTCAGCATTCTTCATTGTGATTTGCTGCTCCAGCGCTGCCGGGATCATGATATCGCAGTTCACAGACCAGAATTCATCATTTGGCAAAACCGCTTCTATGCCTTCAAAACCAGCAACACTGCCTTTGGCTGCCACGTGGTCCAGCAATTTTGCAACATCTAGGCCATTTGAATGGAATATCGTGCCGCCGTGATCTTGTACTGCTACGATCTTGGCGCCAGCATCGGCAAACAAACGGGCTGCGATACCACCCACATTACCAAACCCTTGCACGGCTATTTTTGCGCCTGCAATGCTCAAGCCACGCTTGGCAGCCGCTTCGCTACCAACTACGAATACGCCACGGCCAGTCGCTTCGCGACGACCCAGGCTGCCGCCGAGGGAAATCGGCTTGCCAGTGACGACGCCCGTAGCTGTGCGGCCTTCATTCATGGAATAAGTATCCATCATCCACGCCATGGTTTGCTCATTGGTGTTCACGTCAGGTGCCGGGATGTCTTTGTCCGGGCCTATGATGATGCCGATTTCAGAAGTGTAACGACGCGTCATACGCATCAGTTCGCCACGTGACAAGGTCTTTGGATCAACACGGATACCACCCTTGGCACCACCATAAGGCACATTCACTGCCGAGTTCTTGATCGTCATCCAGGCAGACAAGGCCATCACTTCTGACAGCGTCACATCCTGATGGAAACGCACGCCACCCTTGCCCGGGCCACGGGAAGTATTGTGCTGTACACGATAGCCTTCAAAGTGGGCAATAGAACCATCATCACGCTCGATAGGCACGTCAACTATCAGGATACGCTTGGGGCGCTTCAGGGTTTCTACCCAGCGCGACAAATGGCCGAGATAAGGTGTAACACGATCAATTTGCTCAAGGTAAACTGACCAAGGACCTGTCTCTGTCGGGGTAAGATAAGACGGTATCTGGTGCTGGGTGGACATGATATGACCTCTTGAAGATGGTTGAACTGGTTTGCAAATCTGGTATTCCAGGCCAGTCTGTCACCGGCGCTGAAAGCAGACGCATAGTAGTCTTTTCATTCTGAAGTCAGCCAATGCTTTGTTTGCATGAATCTATGCATGAAATGCATAACCATGAAAGTGGCCGCATGATATGGAATATTTTTTACAACTCCCAAAGACCTATATATTTCGGTTTTACAGCCATTACTGACAGTACTTATCCGACGCCGGAAAATGCACTCAAGCGGCGACAGCCTGACTTCCCATCCGGATGTGAGGAGACCAGGAAGACTCCCACTGTGTATCGAATAAAGCACAAACGCTTGCCCCCAGATCGATATTCAAAATCTCAAGTGCAGCGCGACTGCCAGAATCTTCCCTTTTAGCGGCGGCAACAAAGCGGGCAAAAGCCTGCCAATCCTGGCTCAGATTCTTCACGAGTATGCGTGCCAGATCATAGGATAGAGTATTACTTTCCCCGCTACGTGAAAATGAAGCGCCAGACCAGAACTCCTGAATCCTTTCAGGATTCCAGAATTGCAAATGTCTGGCATACAAATTTTTTGCGCTACTCGCCTCCTGCAGAAATGGACTGAGCTGAAATTCGACATTTACGGCAATTCCTTCATCCAGCCACAACGGCAATTTCAGGTAATTCAAGGCACTGTGCGTCATTTCATGCGTAATCACAGGTTCTATCATCAATAAATCCGAAAGAACAGTGACAAAGTGCGGGCAGCCTGCATCAATGAACATGCCACCGCTGGCTGCAAATTCCCCGCTCTCAGGATAATATGCAGATACATACTGATAGTACATATCCTCATTGTCGAGCACCAGCAAGATGCTCTTCATATCTGACGGAAATTGTGCGACTCCAGGCAGTAACTTAGCAATACGCGCATGATTCTTTTCAATAAACCTGGCACTGGCCTCAATGACATTTGGCTCCGACGATGAGACGATCAACGCCTTCTCGCTTTCATACATATAACAATGCGAACCTATCCCCTCTTTGATATAAGCCAGCCATGCGCGTTGTCCCAGCAGACGTGCATGGCGTTGTAGTCCGGCATCGTTGATCGTGCCCAGCCATGCATGAAAAGCCGCCCAGTTCATGACGGGGATATTGTCCAGGAAAGTGATATGTTCAAACAGATTGAACGGAGTCACCCCTGGCAGACTGATGAGGTCCGGTATCTCTTCGCGAATAAATCCGGCCGGCAATTTTTCAGGGGGAAGAGCCCTGCTTTCATGTGCGTTTTTGGGTAAGCCTGGCAAAGCAAAAAAACTGCCAATAAATGGCATGGCCCAGACACTGATTAATAACATCGTTCTCTGGAAACTTGGTTCAAGAGCACGTTTGATACGGTGCGTGGAATAGATATTGAGAGCCAGCAGTGCCAGCAAGATAAACAAAAAAATCATCGTATTGAATAGTGTAAAAATGTAGTCTGCTGCTACGAAAATAGCTCGATGAGGAGTCACTGATGCAGTTTTAGTACGGATATCCGCTGGAGCTTGTTAATGCTCTTCACGACGCCGGCGTGATTTCCCATGCTTACTGCTGTCCAGTTTTTCTGCAATTTGCAATTGTTCCAGATACTCCCACAATCTGGACACTATCATCTTGCCCGGTCTCTGGATTGAGGGCCGTTCACGATACAGGCGGATTTCCATATTCACTTCCCAGGCACCACTACCATCATCGGCGCGGGCCAGTTGCTTTTGCTTGACTTCACGGGTCACTGCAGACTCGGGCAAAAAGGCAATGCCACGTCCTTCCAGCGCCATCATTTTCAAGCCTTCTGCCATATCGGTTTCATAGCATTTTTCCAGATGCAGAGGCTGGCGCGTGTCATTCAAAATCAGGTCTACCATGCGCCCCAGATAGGCATTGTTGGCATACGCCAGAAAAGGTAGTGGCTCCCTCTCTGTTCCTGGCAACAGCAATTCCGGTACGCCATGTTTATCACAGCGGGTATAGGCCCGCAAAGCTTCGGTCCCCATGCTGATCATGTCGTACTGGCTGCTATCAAGAAGTAGCGGCTGACGCGGGTGGTGATAGCACAGCAAAAGATCACAACCACCTTCGACCAGCGTCATGACCGCATCATGCACGTTCAGGGCCAACAAGCGGCTATTGATTTCACCAAAAGCAGCTTCGAGGCTGGTCAGCCAGCGTGGCACATAGGTCAGTGAGAGTGTATGCGGGACAGCAAAATCCACCGTGGTTTGCGTTGTGGTGCGCTTGCCGCGTAACAGGGCACGGGCATTATTGATTTGCCCCAGCATGGCAATCGCCTGCTCGTAAAAAACCTCACCCGCATGTGTCAGCCGTGTGGGGTAGGACGTGCGGTCTATCAGGTCACTGCCCAGCCAGGCTTCCAGCGATTGTATGCGACGCGAGAATGCAGGTTGCGTCACATGTCGCAACTCAGCGGAGCGGCTGAAGCTATTGGTTTCTGCCAGTGATACGAAATCTTCCAGCCACTTGGTTTCCATTTTTATGCACCCATCAATTCAGTTTCATCTGCTTCGTCATCATCTTCTTCAGTCATGTCTTTTTTCTTGCTTTGCTGGCGTTCCCACATGCGTGCATAGGTACCCTGCAAGGCCAGCAAATCATGATGGGTACCACGTTCTATGATACGTCCCTTGTCCATTACCAAAATCTGCTGGGCATCGACAACGGTAGATAATCTGTGCGCAATCACCAGGCTGGTACGGCTGCGTGCAATGTCTTTCAATTGCGCCTGTATCAATTGCTCAGCTTGAGAATCCAGTGCAGAAGTGGCTTCATCAAAAATCAGAATCGAAGGATTTTTTAACAAGGTGCGGGCGATCGCCACGCGCTGCTTTTCACCGCCGGACAGTTTCAAGCCACGCTCACCAACCATGCTGTCATAACCATCTGGCAGCGATTCGATAAAATCATGGATGTAGGCGGCCTTGGCGACCGCAATAATCTCTTCTTTGCTGGCACCCGGTTTGCCATAGGCGATGTTGTATTCTATGCTGTCATTGAAGAGCACCGTGTCTTGCGGCACGATGCCTATCGCCGCCCTGACGGATGCCTGGGTCACGTCGCGTACATCCTGGCCGTCAATGGAAATATGGCCGGACTGGATATCGTAAAAACGGAATAACAAACGCGACAAAGTTGACTTGCCTGATCCGCTATGGCCCACCACAGCCGTGGTCGTACCTGGTGCAATGGTAAAGTCCACATCAAATAAAATCTGGCGCTTTTCTTCATAACTGAAATTCACATGTTGGAAGCGGATTTCTGCACCATTCCTGTGGTGTACCTGCAAGACCTGGGCATGCTCGGCATCTGCCACTTCACGATTTTGTCCCAGGAGCGAAAACAGCCGCTCCATATCCGCCAGGCTTTGCTTGATTTCACGGTACAAGACCCCCAGGAAATTCAAGGGAATATACAGTTGTATCATGAAGGCATTCACCAGCACCAGGTCACCCAGGCTCATGGTGCCATCGATGACTCCTTGGGTCGCACGCCACAAAATCAGCGTCACGGCAGTGGCGATAATCATCGACTGCCCGGTATTGAGCAAGAACAGGCTGCTCTGTGATTTTACCGCAGCAGTTTCATAGCTCTGCAATCCCTGGTCATAGCGCTGGGCTTCATATTCGTCGTTACCAAAATATTTGACGGTTTCATAGTTGAGCAAGGAATCAATGGCCTTGGTATGCGCCTTGGAATCAAGCTCATTCATGGTGCGGCGAAAATGTGTGCGCCATTCGGTGACAACGATGGTGAACACGATATACGTCACCAACGCAGTCGCCGTAATCACTGTAAACCATTTATCGTAATGCGTACCCAGATAAACCAGGACCAGCGCAATTTCCAGCAAGGTGGGAACGATGCTGAACAAGGCATAGGAAATCAGCGAGGATATCGCTCTGGTACCACGTTCTATATCGCGGGTGACGCCACCGGTTTGCCGATTCAGGTGAAAGCGCAAAGACAAGGCATGCAGGTGGCGAAATACTTGCAAGGCTATCGTACGTACTGCCCGCTGCGTAACTTTGGCAAACACGAATTCGCGCAACTCTGTGAACAGGGTCGTCGCCAAGCGCAGTGCGCCATAGGCGACCAGTAAACTCACTGGCAAGACCATGACGGCGGCCGGATGGGCAGGGTTGATGGTCATGCTGTCCACCAGGTTCTTCAAAACCATGGGTACGCCAACATTGGCCAGCTTGGCGGCGACCAGAAAGCTAAGCGCCAGTAATACGCGCCACTTATAGGCCCATAAGTAAGGCAAAAGTGTCTGGATTGTAGACCAGTCACCACGCTGACCATGGTTACTGGCCTGACTGGAGGAAGACGGATTACGAACGGATTCTCTGCGTCGCATTAAAGAGGTACTCGTATGAGGGTTGAATGAGCTTGCCAGCCGCAAGGGAGGCTGACGCGAATTGGCAATTCAACAAAATCACCTTCCATCATAGCGGCCTATCACAGTTAACAACAAAGTACCCGCCACTATCGCAAGTGACGTTCTGTATCAACTGCTACACTGTACCGGAAGGCAACAAAGAGAAAAACACTTCATGCAAATGCTGCATAAGGAAAATTATAGGCTATAAACCCTGTTTCTATCGGCACAGCACAAAGCATATGTAAATCGCAAACGCAGCATTGCGGACTTTGTCCTTGAGCTAACGTACAATTTGCTTTTCGCCAGTGTTGCCTCACACTGGTCATTTCCTGGTTACTATCAGAATACAGCCTATGAGCTTTTCTTCACCATTGATCATTAATCTTGCGCCTACTGGCATGGTGCCAGTGCGTAGCCAGTCCCCCCATGTACCACTGACACCGGCAGAGATCATCGCTGATGCGTTGGCATGTGCCAGACTAGGCGCGTCCATGCTGCACATTCATGCGCGCGATGAGCAGGAACTACCTAGCGATGATGTGAATATCTATGCTGAAATCATCCGTGGCATACGAGCTCAAGCGCCTGAACTGATTATCGTCACCACCACCAGCGGGCGACGTACTCCAACTGTGGAAAAACGCGCCAGCAGCCTGTATCTGGCAACTGATGTAAAACCTGATATGGCCAGCCTGACCCTGGGTTCCATGAATTTTTCGCGTGAAGCCAGTATCAATGCGCCGGATACCATCATGCGCCTGGCAGAGATCATGCAGGAAAACAGCATCAAACCAGAACTGGAAATATTTGATCTTGGCATGGTCAATTTTGCCAAAATACTCATCAATAAGGGCCTGATCAGTCCACCTTATTATTTTAATATCATTCTCGGTAATCCAGGGACGGCGCAAGCCAGCTTGTTGCACCTGGCCACCATCGTCGGTGATTTGCCGCCAGATGCTGTCTGGTCACTAGGCGGCACAGGCAAGTTTCAAACTACGGCGAATGGCTTGGGGGTACTCATGGGTCATGGAGTCAGAACCGGTCTGGAAGATAATCTATGGCTGGATGAAGGGAGGACGACACTGGCCAGCAATGTGCAACTGGTCCAGCGTATCGTGGCGCAGGCAGATGCTCTCGGGCGCTCCATCGCTACGCCGGCACAAGTCCGGGATATGTTGGGCTTGTCCAAAAGGGCAGCAATATGAAGAAAAATAAGCTGGTTATTTTTGGCAGCAGCAATATTTTGTCTGATTTGTTTGATTGCGCGCTGGCGAATGGCCTGGTGGTTTCCAGGATTGTTTTACATTTACCTGAAACGCCGGGCGAGCGCGATATCAGCTTGCAAGACCGCCTGGCGGAATGGGCGGCCTATGGCCCCGTACCTGAAGTCCTGGAATTAGCGGATTTCCAGCCTGCTGCGGACGAACTCTATCTTCTCGGGCCAACCACACCAACTCGTAGCGTTTTGGAAACAGAAATACTGCAACGATATCCGGATCACAAGCTGGAATTTCATACCCTGATCCATCCACGCGCTTATGTATCGCCGCTGGCAAAACTGGCTGCCGGTGTCTTTGTCGGTGCCAATAGCGTCATCGGTCCAGGTGCTGTGCTGGGTCGTCATGTGTTTGTCAACCGGGGTGTCACTATTGGGCATGACACCCATATTGGTGCTTTTTCAAGGGTGCAACCTGGTAGCAATGTCGGCGGTTTATCGCGCATAGGCCATAGTGTCACCATTGCCATAGGCGCCACCCTGATTGAGCGTTTGCACATCGGCGACCATGCCTTCATCGGTGCCGGTGCGGTGGTCATCAGCGACATCGACGCTGGCGCATTGATGCTGGGCATACCGGCAAAATTCAAGAAGTCTGTTTTGCCGTCCTGAGATTAAAGCGCGCAACTGCCAGTTCGCAAGCACCTTGCAGACTGGCGGCGGCCTTATTCAAATCGAGGTAGTCGTCAAAATGCTTTTGCATGGCCAGGCCTGCAGTTTTTCTGGCATCAGGGTTGTGCAACCACAGCATCAGGATTTGGAAATATTCCTGCAAATTTGCCTGCGCCGCACTACCCAGTTTGTCGCCACCATCAGATCCCTGCAAACTCAAGGCCGGTACAGCCAGCGCCATTGCTTCAGCCACCGCAAAACCACCGCCCATCATGGGCGGATTGATATAAATATCGCTGCAAGCCAGGTATTTAACGGCGTCGGCACAGAACGCAACACACTGGACCTGCACCGCCCTGGCGGCTTGCAAAGCAGATGGCAAGACGCCGTTACCACCGACGATAAGCCACTGGACATGGGGATGCAGGTTCAGCATTTGCAACATGGCTACTGCCCACTCCCCCTTGATCCTGGCCTCACTCTCGCTGACAAGAGTGACCAGGATCAGCCTGTCTTGCGCCAGCCCTAAAGACGCACGTGTCTGCCCCTGTTTGACATCTGGCCTTTGTATCCGGTAAGAATGGTAGTAAGCCTGGCTGGCCGGTAAAGCAGTAGTCCATTGCGAAGCCTGCACGCCATCCAGCTCTTGCTGCGCGGTCAGCCATACATCGGCGGGCAGCATGGGTGACAGAGAATTGATACCCAGGCTGAGCACGGGACGCGCCGGATAAACTGCTGCCGCCAGGCCAGCATACAAACCCACAAACATCACCAGATCAGGATCAAACAAGGCGATTTGTCCCAGCAAACTCTTCCATCTTTGAACCAGCGAAAAGCGCGTATCGCCAGTCATGACCTGCCCACCCTGCCCCAGATATTTGTCCCAGCCAGCGGTAACAAACTGTGGCTCTGGTGTATAAGAATGGCTGCCCAGATAATGTTTAAAATCTGGCCCCAGCATTTCTTGCGCTGAATAAAGTACGACTTCAAAGCCAAGCTGTCGCAAATTTTCTGCCTGCTGCAAAACCATCAGCGTGGGCGGGTGTTTGATATTACTTACATAGGGTGCAATCAGTGCAACCTTGCGCACTGCACTGATGCTGCGTTTCTTCAGCACTTGCGTGGGCTGCACTTGCTGCCATATCCATGCATTCAGGCTGGTGGTAATTGCTGGCAGGGATAACTCTTGCAGCCTCTGCTGAAAAGCCTGGCGGCCGGGGATATCGAGCAATACTCTTTGCCAGCCATATTGCAGGAAAGTCATGAGTCTGTCGGCATCATACGGTTGCAAAGTCAGCGCGAGCTGCCCGGCTTGCTGCAGATACTCTGGCCTGCCAGTCAACATGTCGAGAAAGGTGGCGCGATAAAAACCGGCCAGGCCAGTAGCTGCGACATTCGCTAGCAAAAACTGCTCTAGCTGCAAGCTCAATGCAGGTGTTGCCTGGCGGCGCATCAAATCCACCATCTGGTGCCAGCCATGGCTGGCTGTTGGATTGGCAACTGTGCGCATGACCACATCGTCCAGCAATCTTGATTCTTCCTGTTTTTCTCCCGCCATTTCTTCCTTCATTTCTTCTTTGGTTTTGACCCTTGCATGACATGAATTGTACTTAAACTCATTTGCAGAATTATTACATTGGCATCAACTTCACAATATATCACTCTACAAGTCGCTGGCAGGCCACTTGCGTTACTCAGCCCGCATGAAATCTGGTTTAAGATTTGTCTCACTCCTCTTCGCACACTTTACTATTTAAAACCATCATGACTGAACAAATTTCCAACGGGCTGCCATCCCATATGCCTACACTCAGGGTCATGCCCATGCCGGCTGATGCCAATGTCCATGGCGACGTATTTGGTGGCTGGATCATGTCCCAGGTCGATATTGCCGGTGCCATACCAGCGGCGCGCCGCGCGAATGGCCGGGTTGCAACTATCGCGGTCAATTCTTTCCTGTTCAAACAACCGGTGTTTGTCGGTGACTTGTTGTCGTTCTATGCTGAAGTGGTCAAGGTTGGCAATACCTCGATCACGGTATCGGTGGAAGTGTATGCAGAACGTAATCGCCTGCAGGCATCCACTGTCAAAGTCACCGAAGCGACCCTCACTTATGTCGCTACGGGCGATGATCGTAAACCGCGTCAGATTCCACCACTGGAAGACATTACCACGGTGGGCTGAGCATTTTTATGAAGTTATCACGTCGTTCGTTTTTACAGCAGTCCCTGCGATTCACTACCTTTGCTGCACTGGCCCAGGCATTTCCTGGATGGGCTGCCGAACGCAGCAGCGTCTATCCATTCAGCCTGGGTGTGGCTTCAGGCTCCCCCCGGCCTGATAGCGTGGTCTTGTGGACACGTCTGTTGCCCGAACCTTTGAATGCAGCTGCCCTGCCTCCTGTACCGTATAAACTGAGGTGGGAAATTGCCGAAGATGAGCAATTTACCCGCATGGTCAATAAGGGTGAGACCCATGCCCTGCCCGAACTGGCGCATAGCGTGCATGTCGAAGCGAACGATTTGCAGGCAGATCGCTGGTATTGGTATCGCTTCATCCTTGGTGATGCGGTCAGTCCGGTGGCACGCACCCGTACTACCCCTGCAGCCGATGCACTTGTCAGTAATTTAAGGGTGGCGGTGGCCTCTTGTCAGCATTGGGAATTTGGTGAATATGCAGCACACAGGCATATTGCCGCTGCCAATCCCGATCTGGTCGCATTTCTGGGCGACTATATTTATGAATGGGGGCCTTATGATCTGCGCCACCCCGGTAGACCACGCAATCGCGATATAGAAAGCTTTAGCCTTGCGGAATACCGCGCCCGCTATGCCCAATACAAAACTGACCTGCAATTGCAGGCGGCCCACCATGTCGCGCCCTGGATAGTGACATGGGACGATCATGAAGTCGCCAATGATTATGGCAATGACAGGGATGAGAGGCTGGATGTCAATTTCCTGTTACGGCGGGCTGCTGCCTATCAGGCATTTTATGAGCACATGCCGGTGCGTCTGCACCCCAGCCATACTGACTTTGCCAGTATGCGTATCTATGATCGGTATGAATGGGGCAGGTTGGCAAAATTTCATGTACTTGATAGCCGCCAATACCGCTCTTATCAGGCGTGCGCCAAGACTGGTCGAGGAGGGTCAAACTCTGTCAGCAATGCCGAATGCAGTGAAAGAATGGATCCTACCCGCACCATGTTGGGGATAGAGCAGGAAAAATGGCTAGCACGCGGTTTCGCCAGTTCAAACGCAAAGTGGAATATTCTCACCCAGCAAACTTTGATGGCGCAATCCAGCCAGACTGTAGTCAGTCACGAGGGTGAAGGCAAATTCTGGACTGATGGCTGGGATGGTTATCCAGTCGCCCGACAACGTTTGATGGAGGACTTACAAAAGCACAAGCCCGCCAATCCTGTCGTCATTTCTGGTGATGTTCACACTTTTTATGCGGCGAACCTCAAGCGCGATTTTTATACCAAGGCATCTGCCAGCAACCCGATAGTGGCGACAGAATTTTGTGGCACATCGATAACGTCAAGCTCGCGCCCGCAAGAGCGGACTGATCAGTACGTGGCACAAAATCCGCATATCAAATATGGCCGCAGTGACAAACGTGGCTTCATGCTGATAGATATTTCTCAAACCAGAATGCAGACACATTTCCTGGGTTTGGATGATGTTGCAAAGGCCGATTCCGGTATTGCCACACTGAAGAGTTTTGTCATCGAAGATGGAAAATCAGGCGTGGTCTCTGCATAACAAATGCATGTGCAAACAAAAAAAGGAAGGCAATGCCTTCCTTTGTTAACTTGGACAAGTGAGATCAGGTTTTCTTTTCATCACGCAATTCGCGGCGCAAAATCTTGCCTACATTAGTCTTGGGCAAATCCGAGCGGAACTCGATGTACTTAGGTTTTTTGTAAGCAGTGAACTGCTCCTTGCAATAGTCCATGAGCTGGTCAACGGTCAAAGAAGGATCTTTGCGCACCACAAACAGTTTCACTGCCTCGCCAGAGTTGGCATCTGGCACACCGATACAGGCACATTCAAGCACGCCTGGATGCATGACAATGACTTCTTCAATTTCATTCGGATAAACATTGAAACCAGATACCAGGATCATGTCTTTCTTGCGGTCGACAATCTTGGTATAGCCACGCTCATCCATGATGCCGACGTCACCAGTTTTGAAAAAACCATCTGCTGTCATGACCTTGGCAGTTTCTTCAGGGCGGTTCCAGTAACCAACCATGACCTGGGGACCACGAATGGCGATTTCACCACGTTCACCCAAGGCAACTGGATTGCCGTCATCATCCAGGATGGCAATTTCTGTTGAAGGAATAGGCATGCCTATGGTGCCGGAAAATACCTTGGTATCAGCCGGATTGGCAGTGGCAACAGGTGAAGTCTCGGACAGGCCATAACCTTCAGCAATTGCGCAGCCAGTGGTCGCCAGCCATTTGTCGGCCACGGCTTTTTGCACGGCCATGCCACCGCCGCTGCAAATTTCATAGCCAGAAAAATCGAGTGCAGCAAAACCAGGATTATTCAGCAAGCCGTTATACAAGGTATTCACTGCCGGAAAAATATTCACCCTGTATTTGCCCAGTTCCTTGATGAAGCCAGGGATATCGCGCGGATTCGGGATCAGCAAATTCAGCGCACCAATACGCGTGCCCAGCAAGCTGCAGACAGTCAGCGCAAAGATGTGATAAAGCGGCAAGGCACAAACGATGACTTTTTGTTCATCTGCATGACCAGCCATGCTGGGTGACAGCCATGCATCATTTTGCAGGATGTTGGCAACTACATTTTTATGCGACAAAGTCGCGCCTTTGGAGACACCGGTAGTGCCACCTGTGTACTGCAGGAATGCCACATCATCATGCGTAGTAGCCACAGGGGTGAAGCTGCTACCTGCCGCTTCTGACATTACTTTATTAAAGCGGATAGCATTTGGCAATGAAAATGCTGGCACCATTTTTTTGACATGGCGCACGACAAAATTGACGATAGTGCCTTTCAGTGCACCCAGCATCTCGCCCATATTGGCGACGATGATGTGCTTGATTGCGGTTTTGCTGAGTACTTGCTCCAGCGTAGTGGCAAAGTTTTCCAGAATGAAAATGGCTTCTGCACCGGAGTCCTTGAGTTGATGCTCAAGCTCACGCGGTGTGTACAGAGGGTTGACGTTAACCACGGTATAGCCGGCACGCAAGACCGCTGCCATGACGACAGGGTATTGCAAGACGTTAGGCATCATGATGGCAACACGGGCCCCTTTTTTCAAACCTCTGGCTTGCAACCAGCCTGCCAGTTGCCTGGACATTGCATCCAGTTCACCGTAGGTTATGCGCTTGTCCATACAGGCATAGGCATCACGTGTGGCAAATTTTTTAAATGACTCTTCCATCATCTGCACCAGGGATTGGTACTGATTGATATCAATGTCTGCCGGTACGCCTGCAGGATAGTTCTTCAGCCAAATTTTATCCATATCTTCCATCTCCAGTGATTGTTGTTTTTGGCGTTGCGCTGCATTTTTTTGCTCTCATTTATCTTTGTAATAAGCGCTGTAATAAGCGTTGCAATAAGCTCTACAGCACATGCTTGGTACATATATAAATGATAAGCCTTGCGGGCATGCGTTCCCTGCTTCGATGCTATCGGCTAAGTTCGGCTAAAGCAAGCGATTTAAAGCTTAGTTGAAGGCATTCTCTATGAAAATGCCGCAGCGCAGCAAAACTTTACCAAATGATTTTCTGTGCTTTTGAGTTAGGACAAAATCAGCCAGGCATCTTCATGACAGGCTGCTCTTCTGATCTCATCATGAGGGGACAGTAATCTATGCCGGGCCTACCGGGGCGCATTTTTCGACTTCTACCAGCAAGTCATAAAAAGTCGGGCCACCGCCCATGTCGGTCAGGCGCTGGCTGGTGACTTCATTGGCATTCTTATGATCGCCAGCGAGTTTTTTCCACCATATCGACAAGCCCACTACCAGGCCCGGCCTGGCTTTATCGGTAACGCGGGCTATCGCTTCGAAACTGCCCCTGTCATTGTATATCCTGAGCTTGTCGCCCTGTACGATATGACGGCTGGCAGCATCCTGCGGATGAATATCCAGATGTGGTTGGCCTTCCGTATCCCTCAGGCTTTGCACATTGACGAAAGTGGAGTTCAAAAAATTACGTGCCGGTGGCGAAATCATGGCCAGTGGATAGCGCGCTGCCAGCTCTGCATTCGATGCCAGTGACTCATAGGGAGCGATATACGCAGGCAGGGGATCCAGCCCGTCTCGCTTCATGCTCTCACTATAGAATTCGCATTTGCCGGATGGCGTACCAAAACCACCATGCGCAAACGGCGCATCTGCCACTTTCAATTTTGCCCAGCCTGCTTTCTTCAGGGAAGACCAGTCAAAATGCACTGCATGCGCATGATTTTTATTGAATGCCAGTGCAGCGATATCATCATCGCTGTCAGCAAAACAGGCATCTTCAAAACCCATGGCCCTGGCGATCAGGCGGAAAATCTCAGTATTCGGTTTGGCTTCTCCCATGGGCGCAATCGCCGGATTATTCGCCATCATGTACAGATGGCCATAGGTGCTATGAATATCGGTATGCTCCAGTTGCGTTGTCGCAGGCAACAGGATATCTGCATAGTCAGCAGTATCAGTCTGGAAGTGTTCCAGCACTACGGTAAACAAATCTTCCCGCGCAAAAGCTTGCACCACTTTGGATGATTCCGGTGCCACAGCAACGGGATTGGAATTGTAGACAATCACGGCTCCCACCTTGGGACCGAACTCTGCCGATGCTTCTCTCAGCAAATCATCGCCTATGGTGCTCATATTGATGGTACGGCGAGGCAAGCCTTCAGGAAATAAATCTGGCCTTTGCAGGGCTGTGGTATTTTTTGGGAAGGCATCTGACATAGACAATTGCGTACCGCCAGCAGCATGTCGCCAGGCACCGGTCAATGCTGGCAGACAGGCGATATTGCGGACTGCCATGCCACCGCCATGCACCCTTTGCACGCCATAGTTCATACGTATCATGCTGGCTTCACCGCGCTTGCCGCATTCGCCATAATCACGCGCCAGTTGTTCCACTTCACCTGCGCTAATGCCACACACTTCAGCGACACGCTCTGGTGTCCATGCGGCTACCCGCTCACGCAATTCTTCAAAGCCCAGGGTATGTTCAGCGATGTAGTCGTGATCCAGCAAATCATCGCGTATCAGGACGTGCATCAGACCCAGCGCCAGCGCAGAGTCTGTACCTGGCAGCAGGGCAATATGCTGATGACATTTTTCTGCGGTCAATGAGCGATAAGGATCAATCGCAATCAGCTTCGCACCATTGCGCTTGGCTTCTTGCACACGCATCCAGAAATGCAGATTGGATGCAATAGGATTGCCACCCCACATGATGATCAGCCGAGCATTCTGGGTATGTTCTATGTCAGCACCCTGACGTGTGCCTACCGTATATTTATAGCCAACCCCACCTGCCGTCGCACATATCGTGCGGTCCAGAAAGGAGGCACCAATTTTGTTGAAGAAGCGCATCGCCATACTCTCACCCTGCACCAGGCCCATGGTACCAGCATAGCTGTAGGGCAGTATGGACAGAGGATTATTGGCTGCCAGTGGCTTGAGTTTTTCAGCAATCGTCGCAATCGCTTCATCCCATGTGATGCGGACAAACTTGCCCTCACCCTTTTTACCCACACGCTTTTGTGGGTATAACAAGCGGTCAGGATGATAAGTGCGCTCTGTATAACGCGACACCTTGGTACAAAGTACACCTGCGGTGGTCGGATGTGCGGGGTCGCCCTTGACTGCGGTGGCGACGCCATCTTCCACTGTCACATGCAGGGCGCAAGTATCAGGGCAATCATGCGGGCATACAGCTTTGACGATAGTGCTGTTCATAGTAATCCTGCTTCCATTGTTTGCTTGATGCGTTGGTACTGTATTGGCTTTCGTGGCTTTATCAGCCTTATTGCTTTTGCCATTGTTGTCTATCTTATGCCAGAGCCATTTCTGCCTACCGATACACAAATGCTGTTTTTCTACAGATCAGCAAAATTGCTGCTAAGCGGGCAATACGTCCGGCCTGTCAGTGAGACGCTTGCCGGGATTCTTTTGTTCCAGTGCCAGCAAAGCCGCTGAGTGATCAGCATGCGGATGAACTGGCAGCAAGCTGCGGTAAACATCTGCCACCAGCCTGGTGATTGGTAAATCCACACCTGCATGTTGTGCTGCGATGAGGATGTTTTCCATATCCTTCGCTTGGCTCTTGACCTGCCCGCCCGGCATGAAGGCTCGGTCCAGCATACGCTGCCCATGCACTTCCAGTATCCGGCTCTCGGCAAAACCGCCTCGCAAGGCTTGCCTTACCGCAGCCGGATCAGCACCACCGGCTTGTGCCAGCAATAAAGCCTCGGCCACGATATTTATCGTCGCACCTACAATCAACTGATTACAGAGTTTGGCCAACTGCCCCGTCCCAGGATCACCGACACGCTGCGGCTTTCCCATGACAGACAATAGCTCTATCACTGCGGGATAGACTGCTTCGTGCGCCCCTGCCATGATGGCCAGACTACCGGCTTCCGCACCGATCACACCACCGGAGACCGGCGCATCAATAAAGTGCACACCCTGTTTTTGCAGCAAGGCATGCATAGCCTGTGCCTGGGATTGCTGTATGGAACTCATATCGATGACGATGCTCCCAGCACGCAAGTCAGGCAAAATCTGCCCTATCACCGCAGCGACAGCATTACCATCTTCCAGCATGGTAATCACCACATCAGGCTTGCCTTCCTGTACTGCCAGCAAGGCAGAGCCTGCAACTCTGGCACCATCTGCCATAAGTACTTCGGCTTTTGCCCGAGTGCGGTTCCAGACTGTCACAGGATAGCCAGCAGCCAATAGACGGCGCGCCATAGGCTTACCCATCAAACCTGTTCCCAAAAAAGCGATATTTGTCTCAGATACTGTCTTCACACCCATCCTTTAATGCTTAAATGATTGCCGGAACCAAATTGTAAACGCTAGCTCATAGGAGCGTATTGCAAGAGATTGCTACAATAGCGGCTGAGGTTTTATATTCATGTCCCATTGATTTCCTATTTTCACCTGAAAGCCCATTTTATGCGCCTGCGTATTTCATCTGTAATTGCCATTGCTGTCACAGCAATGTGCACCAGCTCTTCCGTATTCGCCATAGATTCTGGTTCGCTGGAATTTGCCACAGGCAATAAAACCAAGATGCTGCGCCTAGGCCTGCAATCGAACTGGGATAATAAATGGTTTGCCTCAAACGGCACCCACATTGGTGGCTATTGGGACTATACCCTCGCGCAATGGCGGGGTAGTAATTTTCAGGGCAAGAGCGGCACACAAAACCTGACCGATTTCGGTGTGACGCCAGTTTTCCGCTTTCAAAATGATAGCAAAAAAGGATTCTACGGCGAAGCTGGCATAGGTTTACATATGCTGTCAGACATCTATGACAACAACGGCCGCCGCTTCTCCACCAATTTCCAGTTCGGTGACCATATCGGCGTCGGCTATGTCACCAAGGATGGCTGGGATGTGAGCTTCAAGATCCAGCATTATTCAAATGGCGGAATTAAAAGTCCTAATCCTGGTGTGAATTTTGCGGTATTGAAGGCTGGGTACGCGTTTTAAGGTTTTGAGACCTCATCTGCAGAGACTTTCATGTAATAAAAGGCTGCTTGTAGGCAGCCTTTTTCTCAACGTCTCTCTACATAGAGTGTGCAGACGAGCCTTAAGGCAATTTGCGCCTACTATAGTTCATTGACGATCATCTGATTCTTGATATCAAGTTCGTTCAAACGTTGAGCCAACTCACGCATGCTGCGTGGATCCGTTACGATTTCAGATGACCCGACAGCATGCAAATGCTTGATTTCGTTGAATGTAGAAGTTAGGTACAGCTCATATTTTAGAAAATAGAGCTGCTTGGCTGACAGAACCTGCATCTCAATTCGCAAAATGAGCTCTTGCTCTACTCCATCGGGAAATCCCAGCATAGGTGTGCCGTACGCTTCAAATGCAACACACTTGCCATCTGCTGCTGCACGATCAAAGTCTACCTGCGTATCTACCCAATGGACTTGCTGACTGCAACTATCACAATATCTCGTTTTATCACTCTCTGTTCGAGTCAATTCATTCCACGTCTTTGGACAAATGAAGGATAGATTGCACGTAATCATCGGTGTTATTGGCGTTGCGCAAACTGTGGTATTGACTGAAGAGTATATAGAAGTTCATAGAGCCAGCAAGACAAACAAATATTTCTATTTATCCACAAAGACCGCTGGAACGCCAGCCCGGTAGCCTCCTGCCGGCGCAGGAGCGACGATGTGGAGAGAAATTCCACATCCGGATACAAAGGCTTGAACTACCCAGCACGTCATCAACAGTTCTGGCAGCCAGCCGACAATTCCGCAAGAGAACGAACCTAAATACCATCGCTCCAGCGCAGGCTGGAGCCCAGTATCTTTGGTCGATGAGCCATGCGGTGATCAATGATATCGATGTGGCGATGAGGCATTGGTGGTACGCACAGCATACTGTACTGCGGTAAGGAAGCTATGTCGCCTGGAAATAAAATCAGAAACCAAAGACCCAGAGTAAAAGCAGAGATTTCGCTTGTTCTTGCTGTTCTTGCTTGTTCTTGCTGTTCTTGCTTGTTCTTGCTGTTCTTGCTTGTTCTTGCTTTTCTTGCTTTTCTCGGTGCGACTCTGTGTCTGGGTGCCTCATTGTTGAGAGGTCTTGACCTTGTTTTTGATCTTGTTTTGGTTTGTTATTTTTGTTTTTGTTGCGCGCACAAAAGCAAAACCCCCGCTTAACTGAATAAGCGGGGGTATGCGGAATAAAAGCCTGACGATAACCTACTTTCACACTGGTTGCAGCACTATCATTGGC
>NZ_JACOFX010000035.1 GCF_014284125.1 Undibacterium umbellatum
GATATTCGCAAAAAGCTCCAATTCTGCACCTCGACGTTCAAATCGAGACCAGATAAAAACATCAATTTGTGCAAACAAATCATTGACTTACGAACCCCTGATGTGAAAACGTTGGGACACTAGTGAAATAGGATGAGTGCGAACAAGACAATTTGGGATGCAGTACAAGACGTGACGCGCTGGACTGCGTTGGACTCGTTGTCAATAGATATCGCTATTGACTGCGTTGCACGTCTTGTCAGGGGCACCAGCCCTAACTGCAGCGCCCTTGCAGGGCGCATGTGCACTGGTAAGCGCACATCGTTGCGCAGGCAGGCGGCATGCCGCCTGCAACCCCTGCTCCACCACATTGCCAGCATGCGATATGGCGGGAACGCTTTATCTAAAAGATATGTCAACACGCCCTAAAATAATGTCTTCGTCACTACGCCTTGCTGGGGCAATTTTGCATAAGTCCTATTTATAATGCTGTACACTTTATGCCATCACCATTGCTCGCCAGAAAATAAAATTCTTGTTGATTATTAATACATGAAAAATTTCCGACCATTCTTACTATTATTGAGTGTTTCCTTGTTTGCGTCTGTCAGCCACGCGGCTGATATGGAGGTTGGTACTTTGCTCATGTCAGGAGAATGGCGGCAGGACGTGGGGAGTTACGGCGTGCCCAAGCAGTTTGAAAAAATATTACCTGCCAAATGGCCGGGAGATCAATGGGTCTCTCTTGACCTTAAGGAAAACTCACTGGAAATCAGGCCAGCATCCAGTAAAGAGAAAATGCCAGATTGGCTGAAGAAAATTACAGCGCAAATCCCGACCAAGGATCACCCATCCAATTTTGAGCTTGAGACTATGGACGAATCCGACGGTCTTCAATATCTGCGTGTACCAGGCGTACAATTCAAGCCAGGCAAGCATCCCATTTATGTATTCAAAAACGGGACAGGTATTCTACAACCTCAATTGGATTATCAATACCGGCTGGAATTGAACGGCGTGCAATTTGGCATGCGCGTTCAAAATGGCTTGAAAGGAAAAAACGGCGCAGCTTATGGAGAAGGGGCAACTTACTTCATTGAATATGATGGCAAGAAATTTGAATATGCACTGGGTTACTTCGGCTGGGATTCGCGCGTGGGAGCTATCTCCGATATTGATGGTGATGGCTTTCCTGATTTCATTATCGCCATCAATGGATCAAACAGTAGCGGCAGGTTTGTTTTATTGTCTTCTACTGCAAAACCCGGTAAAAACGCTCCGACTGCATCGCTACACAATTGGGGATGTTGAGTCCGTCTGCCGTTCTATTGATTGTTATCTGGATATGCTGAGTTTAAGTAACGACAGCCTGCCGGTAACTGAGTGAGTGCTCTCAAATCTGCAAGTGAATCCAGTCTGGTATCTTGCAAAGTAAACTTATCCCTATGCCAGAAACCGTCCTGAAAATGAAGTATCACTGGTAATCCTTCTGGTAAATTTTGTATTGTAGGCAGAGTTCTGGTTTGCGGCTTAATCAAGTAAAGCAAGCTACTGCCTGGCCCTGTAGCAGCATCACCTAGAATGGCAGCATGTGGCAAAATTGCCACGACTTGCAGTTTGACTATGCCTCTGACGCTGGCGCAGAATTCGATTTGCATGCCTGCTCGCAAATTATAGGCCTGGTCTTTTTCCATGCAGATGCCATCGAGCAAAGTACCATAGCGCGATACATCGGTGATTTCTGCGCCCGCCCCTTTTCTGCGGATGATGGCATGGCGGGCGCTGATGCGACGGGTCAGCCTAGCGTTTTCATCTGCGCTATGGTCGCGATGGCTGAGCAGGATATCGGCTTGCGGCTGCTCCTCCATACGGCCCAGCACCCATTCTTCCATGGCAAAGAGTCTTATCCGTTCCTGCCCAGCGATCAGGCTGGCGGTTTTTGTCGGTGCTGCTGTCTTTGTTGAAATTGCTGGTAGCTTTACCGCTGGCCTGACTGGTTCTGGCGGGGGCGTTGCTGGCGCAGCAATGCTCATTGCTTCAGGGCTGACTTCGATGAGCTCTTCATCCCAGGCGATGGTACCCATGGCAATTTCATATTTGCCTGTAGCTGCGCGCATTTCCATTTTAGCAATGGCGGCGTCCTTGGCATTGATTTCTATATTTATATTTCCTTGTGCATAGCCATTGGACTGTCCCTGGCCACTGAATGTGGCAATGGCACCATCTTCTGCCACCACCCTGACATTTTTTTGCGTCGCCAGAAAGACGCTGTGAATTTCGGTCAGTGAGGCATCGGCACGCGGGACGAAAATGACGCTGGTGCAAAGCCATTTTCGCCTCGGCCTGTTGGCTTGCTCATGCAACAAGACAACCTCGACCGGATATTGACCATGCTCTTTGTTTTTGGATGAAAAGCTGATGAGCAACGCAGGCCACTGGCCTGATGCGGTGCGCTGAAAACGCTGTTTTGATTCGGTGATGGCGATGAGATCAGAGCGTAGTTGTACCTCTATGCTGGTGACATCTGGCGGCAATGTACCGCGCAATTCCAGCCTGATGGTTTGCCGTCCGCCTGCTGCGCGGGGATCATAACCACTGAAATGCAGATGCAAGTTGACGGGCGCCACTGCTTCGTGGTTTTGCACCAGGCTGTCCGCAGATGCATGAAGTAATTCCAGCCGCTGCGGAATTGGCCTTTGCTGGTGACCCGCTGTACAAACGGTTTCACCCTCTGCTACCCAATGCGTGCAGTGCGGGTGATCCGGGGCCAGGCATTTTTTCATGGTGAGGCAAGGTCATAGTACGGGCGATGCTACAACTATAGAGAGTAAGCGCCAGATCAAATGGAGGAATATGACCGTGTTTTGCCATCAGTTTTTTTTCATAGGCCAGAACCGCCGCGTTGACCTGATTGCAGCGCTGCATTAACCTAGTCGTTTCGATATACTTCATTTCGCATCTCTGTCTGCGGAATGTTTGTGGTCAACATGCCATCCCTGCCCTGGAAACTCAATGAAAAAAATCGTCGTTAAATTTGGTGGCTCCAATCTGCGCCAGCCTGAAGATATCAGCCGCGTTGTCAATGTGGTGCAAAGCTATCAACAACCTTTAGTTCTCGTGGTATCTGCTTTTTATGGCATTACCAATGCCCTCATCGCCTGTGTACAAGCTGCAAGAGAAGGCGCAGGAACTGCGGCAGCACTGGCAGAAAGCCAGGATTACACACAAAATTTGCGCGCCCTGAAAAAACAGATACTGGAAGCCAATATCAGCGCTCCCGCCGACCGCGCACGCATAGAACTGGCGCTCTCGGTACGCCTGAATCAGCTGGATCGTTACCTGACAGGCATACATTGCATAGGCGATGTACCTACTTTTGTAAATGATGCCATCCTCAGCTATGGCGAACGCCTGTCCAGCCTGTTGCTGACCGAAGTCTTGCTCAGCCATGGCATACGCGCACGCGAAGCCTTGCCAGAAGACATAGGCTTGATCACCGATGGCGTATTTGGCAATGCTGCCTGCGATTTTGATGCCAGTGCACCAGCCGTATCCAGGGCACTGGCAGGCGATGATGTCATCGTCGTGCCGGGCTTTTATGGCGTTGACCGTGACGGCAAGGCCACCTTGTTTGGACGTGGCGGCTCTGATTATTCAGCCGCATCAATTGCCTGTTGCATAGGCGCAGAATCACTGGATGTGTGGAAAGATGTTGATGGTTTTCTCAGTGCCGACCCAGGCACGGTAAGCGCACCACACACGATTACGCAATTGAATTATCTGGAAGCAGCTGAGCTGTCTTATTTTGGTGCCAAGATTTTGCACCCGCGCACGGTAGAGCCTCTGTTCGACCAGAATATCCCCATCCGTATACTGAACATCACCCGCCCTGAGCGTGGCCTGCAACCTTATACCGTCATCAATGCGCAACGCAAGGTGACGCGCGATGTGGTGAAGAGTGTCACTTCGACAGAAGACGTGGCGATCCTGAAATTGCACGGTCCCGGTGTCGGCTTCAAGTCAGGTATCCTGGCGCAGGTGACAAATACCCTGGATGCAAATGGCATCAATATCAAGAGCGTGCTGACGGCACAGACTGCCATCAATATTTTGGTATCACGCGATAATCTGGATGCTGCCTACGCTGCACTGATGGAGCATCACCTGGCCGGTGTGGTCGAAGTATCACGCAATGCTGATGTGGCGATTGTCGCCGTGGTTGGCGATGGTGTGCTGGAAGCATCTGATGTGGGCGGCGCAATTGCCAGTCGCGCCTTGTCGGCGGCGATTGCAGCCGGAGTGCATGTCTGCCTGGCGGCTGCCGGCGCCAGCGAAGTGGCTGCATATATGCTGGTGCAGCAAGAGGACAGGAAACTGGCGTTACAGGCGATACATGCAGAGTTTTTTGGACGATAAGGACAGCCAGCCTGCGTTTTCTTTGCATCAACAGATATTTTTTTGATGCTTTCGTCAAAAAATAGCTTGAGCAATTAGCACAAGCCGCTTAAGCAAGGCGGCTTGTCACCTTCCCCCATTAATTAGTCGACACCAATCGCTATCACTTTCCAAACTCATTTCCCCCTGCGAAAGCAAATCACTAGACGACTGGTCTAATTTGCTTTAGAATTCAAGCTATGAATACTCCGCGCACTGACGTAAGGCAACATATCCTCGATACAGCCAAGCCCATTATTCTGGGCAAGGGCTTTTCCGTGGTCGGCCTGAATGAGGTGTTGAAGGCGGCAGCCGTACCCAAGGGTTCGTTCTATCATTATTTTAAATCCAAGGAATTGTTTGGCGAAGCCTTGCTGGATGATTATTTTGCTGGTTACCTGGCTGCGGTGGATCTCGTATTAAAAAACACAGATGTACCGGCGGCCACGCGTCTCATGCGTTACTGGCAGGGCTGGTTGCCGGAGCGTCCGGGTGAAGGTGTGCAATGCCAGTGTCTGGCGGCCAAGCTGGGTGGTGAAGTATCAGACTTGTCTGAAGCGATGCGCCTGGCCTTGCAAAACGGCACTGACAGTATAATCGCCAGGCTGGCAGATTGCATGCGCGAAGGTATCGTTGATGGTTCATTGCCTGCGGATCTGGATGCAGACCATTGCGCACTGACTCTGTACCAGATGTGGTTGGGTGCCACCTTGCTGACCAAGATGCGGCGTGACATGAGTGCGCTGGAAAGTGCGATGTTGGCTACCCGCAAGATGCTCAAGTTGTAAAACGCAATACTTTTTCGTACCAACATGATCACAAGGCATTTATTGCAACAAGTTTTTTCTAGACGACCAGTCTAATTTTTATCTTGAAGTACCCTGAGTCAGCTACATATGGAGTGCTGAATTTGCTTACCAGGCTTAAGTTTTTCCAGTTTTTTGCTGGCCCAAACGCTGTACACTCGCTCCTATCGCCCAAATAAAGGAATTAAGAAATGCTATTCAATCCTCTGCAAACCGGTTCTGTCTCTCTCGCTAACCGCATCCTGATGGCCCCTTTGACACGTGCACGTGCTGATGCGGGTCACATGCCTAACGCCCTGATGGCGGAATACTATAGCCAGCGCGCCACAGCTGGCCTGATCGTGACTGAGTGCACGATGGTGGCTGAAAATACATCCGCTTTCTACGCTGAACCTGGCATCTACAATGCCGAGCAAATCGCAGCTTGGAAAGTTGTGACCGATGCTGTACACGCCAAAGGCGGCAAAATCTTCATGCAGATCTGGCACGCTGGCCGCGCTGCAGTTCCAGCATTCAACAACGGTGTAGAAAACGTCGGCCCAAGTGCCATAGCGATCGACAGCGAAGTCCACACGCCTGACGGCAAAGTCCCGAATGCAGTGCCACGCGAATTGCGTCTGGATGAAATCCCTGCCTTGGTCGCTGCTTATGCACAAGGTGCAAAAAATGCGATTGCTGCTGGCTTTGATGGTGTAGAAGTACATGGTGCCAATGGCTATTTGATAGACCAGTTCCTGCGTGACAGTGCCAACACGCGCACTGACAGCTATGGTGGTTCCATAGAAAACCGCGCACGCTTCTTGTTTGAAGTATTGACTGCAGTCAGTGATGCAATTGGCTCCGATAAAGTTGGTCTGCGCCTGTCACCAATCAACAGCTATAACAGCATGAAAGACAGCGATCCTCTAGCTTTGATCTCCTATCTGACAACGCGTTTGAATGAATACAATCTGGCGTATCTGCACTTGATGCGTTCTGACTTCTTCCAGGCGCAAACTGGTGATGTCATGACCGTCGCACGCGCCAATTACAAAGGTGTCTTGATCGGCAATATGGGTTACAACGCTGACGAAGCTGCACAAGCGATCAGTAACTCCGCGCTGGATGCCGTGGCCTTTGGCACCAGCTTCCTGGCTAATCCTGACCTGCCTGCACGCATCAAGCAAGGCGCCGCCTTGAATGCGCCTGATGCAGCTACCTTCTACACGCCTGGCGCAAAAGGTTACACCGACTACCCAAGTCTGCAGGCTGCGTAATACAAAATGCTGGTGAATCACTGCATGTAGCCGCAAAGAAGGTCAACCAGCTTTGGTTGGCCTTTTTTCATTTTAGCCCAGTCTTCAACAACATAATCAACTCATCCGATATTTCCTCAAGTCATCATCCGGTAACTCTTAAGCCTTACATTTCTGCCATCGCCATCATGATGGCTATGACGCATATCTGGCCAGTTAGCCTGGCCTCATTTTCTTGTAATGAATCTTGAGGAATACTTTGATGAGACATATATCAAAAAACACCGCGCACTTGCTGTGCGCCGTCTTTGCAGGCATGAGCCTGAGTGCCTGCGGCGGCAGTAGCAACGAGGCTGTTGATTTGCAAAACCCTGGTTTGTCCTGGCCACCTGTGCCGACAGTGACAGGCCACAGGGGTGCGTCTGCCCTGCGCCCTGAGCATACGCTGGCCGCATATCAAAAAGCGATAGATGACGGTGCTGATATTGTTGAGCCGGATCTCGTGCCAACCAAGGATGGTGTACTGGTTGCGCGCCATGAAAATGAAATTTCTGGCACCACCAATGTATCCACGCTGCCACAATTCGCTGGCCGCAAAGCCACCAAGACCATAGACGGCATCCCGGTCACTGGCTGGTTCACTGAAGATTTTACGCTGGCAGAATTGAAAACCCTGCGCGCCAAGGAACGCATCCCGGCCAATCGCCCAGCCAACACGGCTTATGATGGCCAGTTTGAAGTACCAACCCTGCAAGAAGTCATTGACCTGGTCAAGCAACAGGCCAAGGAAAAGAACCGCGTCATCGGCATCTATCCTGAAACCAAACATCCCACTTATTTCAAATCCATAGGTCTGCCGTTGGAAAAACGTCTGGTGGATGTGCTGGTAGCAAATGGCTACAAGGGCAAAAATGCAGCGGTGTTCATCCAGTCTTTTGAAGTCGCGAATCTAAAAGAATTGCGCGGCATGACAGAAATGCGCCTGGTGCAATTGATCGATAACCCATTGAATGCACCTGTCAACGGCGCGCCACGCAATGCGCCGTATGACTTTGTCGCAGCAGGCAGCAGCCGCACTTATGCAGATCTCGTCAAGCCCGCAGGCTTGAAAGAAATCGCACAGTATGCAGATGCAGTATCGCCCTACAAGGAAGTCATCATCCCGCGCGATGCCAAGAATGAACTGGGTCCAGTCACCAGCTTTATCACTGATGCCCGCGCCGCTGGTCTGAAAGTCCATACCTGGACACTGCGCCCAGAGAATCCTTTCCTGCCAGTCAGCATGCGCCTGGGTGATGCCACTTCGCTGACGCAGCGTGGTGATTCCACTGCAGAAATAACGGCTTATTTGAAAGCCGGGATTGATGGTTTCTTTACCGATGATCCTGCGGTTGGTCGTGCTGCTGTGACAGCGTTCAAGAAGTAAGCTGGCAAACAGTATCACCGCAAATGCCTGGATTCAGATCCAGGCATTTTTTGTTTACGCTTGCTTTAAGCGGCTCGCAAAGAAAGCCAGTATTTCATCCCGTGCAGCAACGGTTGGCTGGCCCGCCTCATCTATCAGGTGAGCAGTGACCACACTATGCGGCGTCATCACATAGCGCCTAAAAAAAGGCGCAGTATCCTGATTGGCGGCGCTATCTGGCAATACCTTACTGATGAAGCGCTCACCTAAAGCTTCTGAAAATGCTGCGAAACGTTGTGCGCGGCAAAATGCATCACCTGCAAAACGGTAAGCCAAGACTGTCAGGTCTTCTGCTTCCAGACGCTGACGCACTGCTTGCAAGTCAGCAGCTTCTATCCCCGTGCCTGCTGGATCATCCATAGGCAAGGATGGCTGCGATACCACTGGTGCGAGCACTGATGGCTCCAGCATCATGGACAGGGCAAAGTTGCCAGTGAAGCACATGCCTATTGCACCCACACCAGGACCGCCAGATTCTTCATGCGCAAGCCTCGCCAGCGCCCTCAACCATAAGGTGACCGGGCTGGAACCCTTGCCCGCAAAGGCGCGGAATTCTGCACTGACGCAAGCTTTCTGGAACACGGCGGCGCCTTCTTCTGCCGATACCACCACACCATCACGCCCAAACAGTGAAGGCATATACACGGTAAAACCGGCATCACGCACCCAGCGTGCAAAGCGTGCCACATGCGGGCTGATACCAGGCATTTCTGTCATGACGATAACTGCAGGCCCTGTGCCAGCGACATAGACACGCTTGCTGACTTCATTGAGCGTGATTTCACGTGCGCTGAAGTCACTGAGTGCGTCGTCAGCATGCATGTCCTGTTTGACTTCCTTGATGGGTATATACGTAGATCCTGCGTTGGACATGAGCACTCCTGATTTGTTTGACTTCATCTTGGCCATCATTGCCATAATGTATTCACTTTCAGATTACTGAATACAAAAACCCCTCACCACAGAGACACAGAGTCACAGAGGACAACTACAGAGAAAAACTCGTTCATTACGTACTACTCGCCATAGGCGAGAGAAATGATCTGTTACCAGTTTAAGCAGAGGTTTTTTCCTCTTGTCTTTCTCTGTGTCTCTGTACCTCTGTGGTGAGAGGTCTTCAGGTGTTATTTGGTAATCTGGTGTTTCCAGTGTAGGTCTGTAGCAAAAACAAGAATAGCGGCAGTTCAGCCAGAATCAGGGTGGAAATGGACATTTGCAAACGGCATGTAGAATACAAGGGAAATATTCCATCGCAGTGTCGATCACAATTTAGCGGAGCGCAAACCCATGCTGATCTGGTGCAGGTTGCAATACCTTTTGTCCCTGGCTCTGAAACTGCTATTGCTATACAGTTTTGTAGCCCAGGCCCAGGCCGCTGATACGCTCAAGGTTGGTTCCAAACGTTTTACTGAATCCTATGTGCTAGGAGAAATCCTTACGCAAACTGCGGCATCCCATAGTCCTGCATTACATCAGCAAGGGCTGGGCAATACCGCGATCGTCTTTAATGCATTAAAAAATGGCAGTATCGATGTCTATCCAGAATACATGGGTACCATCAATACCGAGATTTTAAAACATGAGAGCGCAATCAGCATGCAGCAGATGCAGGCTGAACTGGCTAAACAAGGTCTCGGAGTTGCTGTTCCTCTGGGTTTTAATAATACCTATGCGCTGGCGATGCGACCTGATGCTGCCGATATTAAATCACTGACCGATCTGGCGATAAAACCCAGCTTGCGCTTTGGCCTTTCCCATGAATTTCTGGGTCGTGCCGACGGCTGGCCAGGTCTTGTCAAACGTTATCATTTGCCGCAACAGGCGAGCGGGCTTGATCATGGCATCGCTTATGAAGCACTGACTGCAAGACAAGTAGATGTCATCGATATCTATTCTACCGATGCCAAGATCAAGCAATTGGGTCTGCGCGTCTTGGTGGATGATGCAAATTATTTCCCGCGTTATGATGCTGTCTTGCTGTACCGACTGGATGTGCCAGCACGCTTCCCACAGGCCTGGGCAACCATACAGAAACTGGAAGGCAAGATAGATAATGCGCAAATGATAGCGATGAATGCAGCGGTAGAAATTGAAGGACTGAGTTTTGCCCAGGCTGCGCAGCAATTTGTGGCAAAGTCACCGCCGAATGCTGAACGTGCCGGTTTCATGTCCAAATTATTTGGAGCCAATTTTTTGAAGCTGACATGGCAGCATCTGAGTCTTGTATTGATGTCGGTTGCCCTGGCATGCCTGGTCGGCATCCCGCTGGGCATTATCGCTGCCTTTGCACCACGTTTGCGCGAAGTAGTCATGGCGACTGTCGGCATTTTGCAAACCATACCCTCACTGGCCTTGCTGGCGATGTTGATACCCTTGCTGGGCAGGATAGGTTTTGTCCCTGCACTGATCACCCTATCGTTATACGCCCTGCTGCCCATCGTCCGTAATACCTGCGTCGGCCTGGTGCAAGTACCTGCCGGATTACGCCTGGCGGCACTGGCACTGGGTCTGTCATCGCGTGAGCGCTTGTTGAATATAGACTTGCCTCTGGCCCTTCCCATGATTTTGGCTGGCGTTAAAACGGCAGCAGTCATGAGCGTGGGCACGGCAACCATCGCCGCCTTCATCGGTGCAGGCGGTTACGGTGAACGCATCACCATAGGCCTGGCCTTGAATGACAACCAGATGCTGCTGGCAGGTGCCATACCTGCCGCGGCTTTGGCTTTGCTGACGCAGTGGGGATTTGATTTGTTGGAGAGGATGGTGGTGAGAAGAAGGGATTGATCAAAATGAGGCGCACGGTAAGTCCTGATTGTTGGGCTACGGTTTACCAGCCCAACACTGGGCTTCAAAAAAAGCATGCGTTATTAAACGCCTAGTGTTGAGCTGATGAGACGTAGCCCAACCTACGAGAACGGCGGTCTTTGAGACTTGGATAGATTTCGCATGCTAATAGGTAAAGGCGAAAACGATATCCCAATCGCATTGTGTACACAAAAGAACAATGCCTACCAGAAAGCAGCCCCCTTTGGTAATATGCATCCGGCCTGATATTCCAGATCAAACCTGAAAACCTGATTTCCCTGCTGCAATAACCTGCCCGGAAAAGTTCTTTTGATTTCACCTGCACACCATGTCGCTGCTTCACCACCAGTCTGGCGCTTAGCCAGGGCGGCGGTGCTTGGGGTTTTGTGCGCGCTTCTCTCTACGATGCCTACCCATGCAGCCACACCGCAACCCGATAGCACGTTGCAAGTCTTGCACTGGTGGACTTCTGCCAGCGAACGCAAGGCAGCAAGCCTGCTGGCGGCTCGCATGGCAGACGAAGGTATCACCTGGCGTGATGCTGGCATCCCTGGTGGTGCAGGCATAGGTGCGGGCAAGGTATTGAAGAGCCGCGTACTGGCCAATGATGCACCCGAGGTCACACAGATTATTGGTGTCTCGATACGTGAATGGGCAGACCTGGGCTTTCTGCTGGAACTGGACAAGATTGCTACGGCCAACAAATGGAATACCAGTTTCTTCCCGACCATACAAAACCTGATACAGCACCGCAAACATGTGGTGGCTGCACCGCTCGGTATACACCGCATTAACACCCTGTTTTATAACAAGAAAATATTCATCACACTGAAGCTGTCACCACCAGAAAACTGGGATGAACTGGTCGCCGTTGCAACCAGGCTGAAAGCCGCAGGCGTGATACCACTGGCACAAAGCAGCGAACCCTGGCAAGTTGCCACCCTGTTTGAAAACCTGATATTGGCTGAAGGCGGGCCAGAATACCACCGCGAATTATTCGTCAAACAAAATGCCCAGGCTGTCCTGGACAAACGCTTTACTCATGCACTGGAACGTTTGCGCCAGATGAAAGGCTGGATGAATAATCCTGTCGATGAGCGCCCCTGGACAGAAGTGGTGAAGCAGTTTTCCAAAAACGAAGCAGCAATGATGATCACTGGCGACTGGGTCAAGGGTGAGCTCAATGATGGAGGTTTTGCCACTGATGAAACTTTCTCCTGCGCGGCCATGCCAGGCACAGGCAAGTATCATTTGTATAGCGTCGATACCTTTTCGATGTTCACCAACGACTATTCGCGCATCGCCGCACAAGAAAAACTGGCACGCCTGGTCGCCACGCCAGCCGTGCAGGCTGACTACAATGCCGTCAAGGGTTCGGTATCGGTAAGGCGCGATGCAGACCCTGCGCGTATGGATAGCTGTGCCCGTGCCTCATGGACAACCTTTGCCCAGGGTACAGCTACGCAAGCCCCCAGCCTGGTGCACCGCATGGCTACTGACGAGACCAGCAAGGATGCCATCATCGCCGTCATACACAGATACTTTATCGATGCCACGCTAAGCCCCGCCGACACCCAGGCCAGGCTGATGGCGATGTACAAGACACTTGGCAATAATAAAAAACAAACTCCATAAGATGTGAGGCAGACAAAGATGACACGCAAAATACTGATAGTCGATGATGACCAGAAGACCCGGGTGTTACTGAAAACCTATCTGGAAAAGAATCAGTATGAAGTCATACTCTCGCACAATGGCGAGAGCTTCGTGGCTGAATTCAATAGCCAGATGAACCAGTTGTCATTGGTTATACTTGATGTGATGTTGCCCGACACCGATGGCTTTGCCCTGTGCAAGGTAGTGCGGCAAAAATCAAATATCCCCATCATCATGCTGACAGCAAGCTCGGACGACACTGACCGCATCGTCGGACTGGAGCTTGGCGCCGACGACTATATCGCCAAGCCCTATAACCCGCGTGAACTGCTGGCGCGCATCAAGGCCATATTGCGGCGCACCGCAACTGCCGATGTGGCGGCAGCCCCGCGCTATTACCGTTTCCTGGGTTTTACACTGGACCTGATAGAGCGCAAGGTCACTGACAATGCCGGTGAGTTGGTGGCGTTGACCGGGCTGGATTATCAATTGCTGAAATATTTTGTCGAGCACCCTGGCGATGTGCTCGACCGCAATGTGCTGTCAGAAGAAACCCGAGGCCGCGATGCCGGTCCGCTGGACCGCTCACTGGACGTACAAATCAGCCGCCTGCGCCTGCTGCTCAAGGATGACAGCAAACAGCCTACCCTGATCAAGACCGTGCGCGGGGCGGGTTATGTGTTTTCCGCCGATGTGAGCGTGGCAAGTGCCTGAATCTGCCATCATGCTCAGACGCTGGCTGCCACAATCACTGCTGGGCCGTTTGTCGCTGGTCATGGTCTGCGGTGTACTGCTCACGCAACTGGTGGGCAGTGCCATCTGGACCACGCAACAACGTGCCAAGGCCGAGATAGAAGCGAGCACGGCAGCGCAATACCTGGGGCATAGTGCATCCAGCGCGATACGCTTCTTCCGCAGCCTGCCGCCGAATTACCGCACCGTGTTGATACAGCAATTCCGCGAGATGGGTGGCACGCGTTTTTTTGTACAGGCGAATAATGCCTATGTACCCATCACAGAAATAGAATCACAGGCACTGGCGCATACGGTGCTGGGCAAGGTTGGCAATACCCTCAAAACTGACTTGCCACAATACCCGGAATTCAAGCTCGCCTTCGCCTGGCCAGATCAATTGACGACCTCTGTCGATGGCACCCGCATCACTGACCTGCCTGAGAGCTGGGTGCAACATATCTTGTTGATCAAGCCTGAACCTGCACCTGTGCTGGTGATACAAACCGAGCTGGAACCGGGTAACTGGTTATACATGGCGGCACTGATGCCCAACCCTTATTTTTTGAAGGGCAATGACCCCCTGTCCTTTGACCGTCTGGTCTTGCAAGGCCTGTCACTGGCTGCGGTATTGCTGCTCTCCATCATGGTGGTACGCTGGATTACCCGCCCACTGGCGGCCCTGTCAGATGCGGCAGCTGCTTTTGGTAAGGGTGAGCAGGTGCCAGACTTGCCTGAAACTGGCAGCAAGGAATTCATCAATACCGCCCGCGCCTTCAGTGCCATGCGCCAGCGCATACAGAGCTATATCGAAGATCGCGAACGCTTGTTCATTTCCATCTCTCATGACCTGCGCACGCCTATCACGCGTCTCAAGCTGCGTTCAGAATTACTTGATGACGATGTCTTGCGTGGCGAGTTTGAAGAAGACCTGGATGACCTCGACATGATGGTCAAGGGTGCACTGCAATGCGTAAAAGATAGCGACATCCATGAAAACCCTACCGAAGTCAGACTCGATCCACTGATACGCAGACTGGTGCGCAGTGCCCATCTGGCCAAGCATAATGTGGCATTTGCCGATTCAGGCGTGACCGTCCATGGCAAGCCATTAGCGCTAAAACGTGCAATAGGCAATCTGCTGGACAATGCCCTCTACTATGGCGAACGCGCTGAAATCAGCGTTCACGCTACTGCGGATACTGTCGTCATACAGGTACGCGATCATGGCCCCGGTGTGCCGGAAGACGCCTTGCCAAGTTTGTTTGATCCCTATGTACGCCTGGTACATGGCCGCAGCCAGAATGAAACTGGCATGGGCCTGGGTCTGGGCATAGCCCGCAGCGTCATCCAGGCCCATGGCGGCACATTGGTGCTGGAAAACCATCTAGAAGGCGGGCTGAAGGCCACCATCACTTTGCCAGGCGCGGCGAATGCCTGAGCAGGCATATCACTAGCATCTCAGCATTTTCTTCCTGCCTCAGCTTGTCTTTAAAAGACAGGCGGACACTCGTCTGCGCAATTCACAACACCTGAATCTGGACTTTTGTAAAGTTTTGTAAGGAATTCTTAAGTTAAGTTTTACCAGCTTAGGAATCCACACATCTGCAAAACGTCCACATCCCAGCAAGCAACAATACCAGTGTCAAAACCGGGTAAGGATTTGTAAGCTGCTCACCTGAGCTGCTCACACAAATCCTCAATGAATCAATCACTTATAAAAATCCGAACTCAACAGATAGGCAAGTGGCATTACATTCATCAGGTTGCTAGTATCAGTTTCAGGTAATTCATTTATATCGATTGGTTTAGCCGGATAACTATTCTGAACAGGGTTTCTCTTGAACCGCATCCCCTACATCGCCATGTTATGCGCCACCGCCATGATGAGCACAGCCAATGCTGGCACGCTCGTCCTGGAGAGCTGGCGCGTGGATGACAAGGCTTTGTGGGAGACAGTCCTGATACCGGCATTTTCCAAACGCCACCCCGGCATCGATATCCGCTTCACGCCCACTACGCCAACAGAATATGACAGCACACTGCTGACACGTTTTAGCAGTGGTACAGCAGGCGACCTGGTCGCCTGCCGCCCTTTCGATGTATCGCAGACTTTGTATAACAAAGGCTTTCTGGACAAACTCGATGGCAAGCCAGGCATGGAGCATTTTGAAGCCACTGCCTTGCTGGCCTGGCAGACTGATGATGCGAAAGCGACTTTTTGCATGCCTGTGGCATCTGTCATTCACGGTTTTTTGTACAACAAAAAAATCTTCAAGAAACTCAATCTGCAAGCACCAAAAACCCAGGCAGAATTCTTGACCATACTGGATGCGGTGAAAAAGAGTGGCAACTACGTTCCACTGGCGCTGGGCACGGCAGAAAAATGGGAAGCCACGCAAACCCTGTTCACCAGCATAGGACCCAACTACTGGCATGGTGAAACAGGCCGCAAGGCGCTTATCGCTGGCAAGGCAAAATTTACTGATGCGCAGTATGTGGCCGCCTTTGATTATGCCGCCAAGCTGGGCTCGTATCTGCCCAGCACGGCCAGCACGCAAACCTATAGCGACAGCCAGCATCAGTTCGCCTCTGGCAAAGCGGCGGTCTACCCGGTTGGCTCCTGGGATATCTCTTACTTCAATCAGGTGCAGGGCCTGGACTTTGGTGTGTTTGCACCGCCCGTCCGCGCAACCGGCGACAAGTGCTACATCCTTGATCACATGGATATAGGTATAGGCATCAACAAGAAATCCCGCAACAAGGAAGATGCCTACAAGTTTCTTGAATGGCTGGGCTCACAGGAATTTGCCGACTTATATACCAACCGCGTCACCGGATTTTTTTCACTGTCGAATCATCTGATCGCAGTACGTGACCCCATAGGCAAGCAAATGATGGAATGGCGCACCACTTGTGAATCCAGCATCCGTGTCAACGCACAGATACTGAACCGCGGCCAGCCCAGCATGGAACAGGAATTATGGAACGTGAATGCCGATCTCTTGAATGGCACGATCACAGGCAAGGAAGCAGCAACAAAGATACAGAACAGTTTTGCAAGTGTGTACAGGCTCAAGCGCTGAGATCATACCTCCCCCAAGAAGTATGACTATTTTTGCCGACGCTTAGTGCGGCGTCGGCATTTTTTTCTTGCTGTTTGCAGCAAGAAAAAAGGCCAGGATTAAAAAGAGTTGAGAAGAAAGTTTTTTACCCCGCCCGTGGCATTCTCTGGTGAGGTCAAGTTGCTGCAATAAAAAAAGATGTGATACCTATGAGTAAAACTAACTGAAGGAGACTTACATGAACAAACCCGTATTCAAGAAAAAACTGTTACCGCAACTGATCGCCATCGTCCTTGGTACAAGCGCATTTAATGTGGTGTATGCGGCAGATGAAGCACCTGCAGGCGCACCTGGCTCACAAGTAGTCGAAGTGCGCGGCATACGCGACACCCTGAAAAAAAACCTGGCTGGCAAACGCGATTCGCAAAACATCGTTGACAGCGTCAACTCAGAAGACCTGGGCAAATTCCCGGATAAAAACGTTGCTGATTCCCTGCAACGCGTGCCCGGCATTTCTGTTGACCGCACCTGGGGTGAGGGCCGCGATATCTTTGTACGCGGCACAGATAAAAGCCTCAACATGACACAGTTGAATGGCCAGTCGGTAGCCTCTGCCTACTGGTGGAAAAACGATTCGCAAAGCCGTGGCTTTAACTATGACATCCTGCCATCTGAACTGGTCGGCAGTCTCGATGTTTACAAGAGCCCATCCGCTGATCTGGATGAAGGCAGTATCGGCGGCCTGGTCAATGTCAAGACCCGCAAACCCCTGCAATTCAAAACCCCTTTGACTGCACAGTTCTCGCTGGAAGCGACTTACTCTGAATTGCCCAAGAAGACAGACCCGCAAATCTCTGGCCTGGTGAACTGGAAGAATGATCAAAGCACACTCGGTATCTTGCTGTCCCTGAGCAAACAAAAACGCACCATGCGCCGTGATGGCCTGGAGAATTTTACTGACTCCACCAAGTACACCATCATCGATCAAAACAATGTCGCCACACCCAACGCCTATGCATCCTGGGGTGGTGGTACTGCGATTTTCCGACAGGACCGTGAGCGCACGACGGGCAATGTCACCCTGCAAATCAAGCCTAACCGTGACAGCGATCTCTCTCTGAATTACATCAATTCAGATATGAGCATGGACAATAATAACCAGAACTACCTGTGGCAAGTAGGTGGCCTGGCTGATGGCAATAATGTTATCCGCGTCACCAATCCACGCTTCATCACCACCTCTGATGGTACCAAGGCTTTTGTTGGCGGTACTGTAGGGCCGACGACGGGCGTCTCGTTTGAACCTATCTACCGTGAAGCCTACATCAAATCCAAGGTGCTGGATCTGGAAGGCAATTATGAAGGTGATGGCTGGAAAGTACATGGCCAGCTTGGTAGCACGTCAGCAGAGGGTGGCAGCAAACATGACCGCAATTTCTGGTTCACTGGCAATACCCGCGCCACGATCAATACCGCACCAGATACCTATGAAGTAACCTATCTTGATATGAGCCCGCTGGACCCAAGCAAGCTCACGCTGCAAGGTGCGCGTGACTGGATACGCAAGATGGAAAGCAAGGAAAATTATGCGCAAGCTGACGTGACGCTGGACCTGACCGGTTCCTTCATCAAGGACATCAAGTTTGGTTTGAAATACCGTGACAACACTGTACAAAACCACCGCACCATAGGCACAGTAGGCCCTGGCAGCCCTGGCTGGCAGTCTTTCAGCCTGGCTGATTTATCGACCGGCCCGTCGCCATTGCTGAGCCAGGCTGCCGCAACCGCCGGTTCCTTGACCCAGTATGCATGGGTGAATGACAGCCTGGCCGCCAGCAAGGGTTTTGCCATGTATGACAAGGGCATGGTCTATAAAGAAGCCAAGGGCGAGTATTACAAGATCAAGGAAAAAATCACCGCCGCCTATGTCAAGGCCGACTATGCACTCGACAAATGGCGTGGCGACTTTGGTGTGCGCCTGGTCAAAACTGAGCAAACCTCTGAAGCCTATCAAGACCTGACAGGCAAGGGCAACTATGTCATCGGCAGCACGACACGTACGTATAACGATGTCTTGCCCAGCCTGAACGTCGTGTATGACTTGCGCAAAGACTTGATACTGCGTGGCGCAGTAGCCCGCGTGATGGCACGCAACACTTACAGCGACCTCAGCGCGAGTACCGAAGTCAGCGGCACCACCAATGCCGCCACAGCCGGTAACCCTTTGCTGAAACCTTACCATGCTGACCAGGCCGAGATAGGTGCAGAATGGTATTTTTCTGATGCATCGTTGTTGTCTGCCACCTTGTTCACCAAACGCCTGGATACCTTCATCTACACCTCGACAGCGCAAGAGAATGTCGGCGGCGTTACGCGCCCGGTAACACGCCCGCATAATGCCGACAATGGTGCTGTCATCAACGGCCTGGAACTGCAATGGCAACAGGCATTTGGCAATGGCTTTGGTGCCATCGTGAACTACACATTCACGGATGCCAAGGCAGGTTCCATCGCTGGTGGTCAAAAACTGAATGTCATCGGCAATTCACGCAACCAGTTGAACGCCAGTGGTTACTATGAGAAGAACGGCATCAGCTTCCGCCTCTCATATAACTACCGCTCCAAATCCTACGGTGGCCTGAATGAAGGCGGCCAGGATGTCACCAGCGCCTATGGCCAGTGGGACGCTACGGCCAATTGGGACATCACACCAAAAATCAGCCTGTTTGCATCTGGCGTGAATCTGACCAACTCTGTCATCCGCACCAATACCACCGATGGCTTGCCAGTGGGCGTGTATGAAAACGGCGCACGTTACAGCGTAGGCGTCAGAGCCAAGTTCTGATCTGTGCCGTGATGATCTGTAGCATGTCGGATCATCGAATAGAGCGCCGCAAGAGCCTCCCCATATAAGCAGCAGGGGAGGCTTTTTTTGCACAAGCAGGGACTTGTTACTGTCCTTCAGCTCTGGATCACTGTGACCATTTTAAATATGTCTGGAACACCTCATGAATAACAATGATCAAGCGTCAGGATCAACAAAGGACGTGGTCATCGCCATGTTCTTTATCAGCCTCTTATTCTTTATCCTGGGTTTTGCCACCTGGCTCAATGGCTCACTCATCCCTTTCCTGAAAATAGTCTGCGACCTGAACAACTTCCAGGCGTTGTGGGTGACGTTTGCGTTCTACATCGCCTACACCGTCATGGCCCTGCCCTCGGCAGCCATACTCAGCCGCACTGGCTACAAGAACGGCATGACCCTCGGCCTGGGCATCATGGCGGTGGGGGCATTGCTGTTTATCCCGGCAGCCAAGTCCAGCTATTACGGCTTGTTCCTGCTGGCCCTGTTCACCCTGGCCGCTGGCATGACACTAATGCAGACCGCCATCAACCCCTACATCGTCTGCATAGGTTCACGCGAGAGCGCTGCCATGCGCATCAGCATCATGGGTTTGTTCAACAAGGGCGCGGGCATCGTTGTGCCACTGGTGTTTTCTGCGCTGATCTTGTCTGGTATGGAGCAGTATTCTGACACGGCACTGGCAGCGCTTGATCATGCAGGCCGCCTGGCCTTGCGCTCTGAACTGTCATCTCGCCTGGTTTATCCCTATGCCATCATGGCGGGCGGCTTGCTGGTGGTGATGGGCATCGTGCATTTTTCTTCACTGCCAGAATTGCGGGCAGATGAGGAAAAGAACCAGCCAGAAGTCACCAGATGGGGCGTGCTGCAATACCCGCAACTGGTGCTGGGTGCGCTTTCACTGTTTGCCTATGTTGGCGTCGAAGTCATCGCTGGTGACACCATAGGCCTGTATGGCCACAACCTGGGTGTCAGCAACTATGCCGTGCTGACCTCCTACACCATGGGTTTCATGGTCATAGGCTACATCCTTGGTGCGACCACCATCCCCAAGCTGATGACACAAAAAACTGCACTGTTGTTCTCGGCAGTCAGTGGCCTGCTGTTCACCGTCGGCGTCGCCACCAGCTCAGCCACCGACACCAACATCTCCCAAGCAATAATCGGCTGGACAGGCGTGCCAGTAGTACCAAATACAGTAATGTTCCTCGCCATGCTGGGTCTGGCCAACGCCCTGGTCTGGCCATCCATCTGGCCACTGGCCCTGCAAGGCCTGGGCAAATACACCGCCGCCGGTTCCGCCCTGCTCATCATGGGCATCGCCGGTGGTGCACTACTGCCGATGCTATACGGAAAATTCTCCGATACAGGCAACCCCCAAACCGCCTACTGGGTCATGTTGCCCTGCTATCTGATGATTTTCTTTTATGCGGTAAAGGGGCATAAGTTGAGGAACTGGGGAAATCCCATTGGGGAATTAGAACGGGTCTAATCAATTACTCAAGTACATGTGTTTTTAAGCCGCCTCCTAGGCGGCTTTCTTATTTATTGCATCCATTTATTATTTAATTTAAAAACTTCATCTATGCCATAAGTGATACTTTTGTATAGGAAAGCTGTATTTTTCAGGCACAATCCATAGAAAAGTATTGGTTTTGACATTAGCAATCGAAGTAAACATTTACAAGAAATAGTCTAAGTATTAATTTAATATTGCATTATCAGTACATACCTGAAGTAATGAAACTCTCTTTACTTGGATCAATAAATGAGTCTTGCAGGAATTCGCTCAAATAGAGGCGATGGCTACCAGACAATGGTTGCCTTAGATTGGGCCTTAACAGTCCTTTCTGATCCAGATTATGATTGGATTGAAATCGACTCTATAAATTGGTTAGTTGATGACGTCGTCATTGGCAAACGTGACGGCACTATAATCTGTTGTCAATGCAAAAAAAATCAAATTGATTATAAACACTGGAATGTCACTGACCTGGCAGATGAGTTTGCTGCTCATACGATGATCTCCAATTTGCTATATTGTTTTTTGCTTCTTTTTCAGCAATTAAGACATGATTTAAAAGAAGGCGAAAATTATCGCTAGTGCTATTTTCAATCATTAAACATTGTCTTGAAATATCTGCCAAGCTATTAAAAGGAATAGGCTTATTCCAGAAAATCTTATTTTGAACAACATACCATCCCTTCTCATTTAGCATCTGTAAAGCAATTGAAGCGTAAAAATATTTGGAGTATGAGTAACCAAGATTTTGATTGATTGATAGTTCAAATATTGACGAATCAACTGGTCGCATTGACTCTTCAATAATTCTGACAATTTCTTTGGTAAGTTGTTCGATGTCGATATTTTTGAATACAATGTTTGGAGTGGTATATTTTGCGAAATCAACTTGGACAACTTGTCCAGCTTGAATCAACTCCGCTAAATACAGTGATGCATGATTTAAACTTTCGCTACGTATAAGGCGAGCTATCTCCTGTTTAGTCATAACTTTACCTAACTCAAGCATTTTATTGAGGATGATTTCTCTTTGAGTTACGGTTTTAAAATTGGAATCATTACTGATGTTGTCTCGACCACTTTTTCCATCAAAACAATATCCATAATCCTTCGCATAACTGCGCAATACAAATCTTAATTCATAATAGTCAATCGACTTGATTTGATCTTCGGCATGATCATGCCAATCTTTGACATGTATGCCACTTAAGCTGTTGTCAGATAAATATTTATGCAATGAGGAAAAAATATAGCCGATATCGAGATTACGTTTAAAGTACTTGATATGCTTATATTTACCTCGGTCGCACTGGAAAATATACTCGGAATCAAATGCCTTAGAATCCAACCATGATTCGCGAACATTTGCAATTTGACGTAAATTAATTAGCCTTGATATATCCATCCAAGGCAATCCCTTATCATACCAACTAAGAATATATGCGACGGCTTCTTGTTTTGGAAGTGTTACAGGTACAATGCAATCATCATCCAAACTTATTTTTTTGTTTTGAACTAGAAAGTCTAAAATATTGCTTGGTGAAGTTCCGATAGAGTTTGAATATTCTTCAAGATACTCTTCCGCCTGATTATGTAATAGATTCCCTTCATTTGCAAAACACTCGTCAAGAATTCCCATTTTTGCTGATTTTGGAAGGACATATTTTCTTATCTCATCGCGAGTTCAAATAAGAAGTGCAACAGAAGCTAAATTGGTTTGAATGGGAAGATGCGGTAGCATCCGAACTTCCAGACCTCCAAGTCAAAGTTGCCCGAAATGACATACACACATCTTACCCAAG
>NZ_JACOFX010000036.1 GCF_014284125.1 Undibacterium umbellatum
TGTCTTTGATACCAACGATTTCGATCTCTTCGCCAACTTTGACGATACCGCGTTCGATACGGCCAGTAACGACTGTACCGCGACCGGAGATGGAGAATACGTCTTCCACTGGCAACAGGAAGGCGCCGTCAACAGCACGTTCTGGTGTTGGGATGTAGGAATCCAAAGCGTCAGCCAGTTTCATGATGGCTTCTTCGCCCAGAGGACCTTTGTCGCCTTCGAGGGCCAGTTTAGCGGAACCTTGAATGATTGGCAGGTCGTCGCCTGGGAATTCGTATTTGGACAACAATTCACGAACTTCCATTTCAACCAGTTCCAGCAACTCAGCGTCATCCACCATGTCGCATTTGTTCAGGAATACGATGATGTATGGAACGCCAACTTGACGTGCCAACAGGATGTGTTCGCGAGTTTGTGGCATTGGGCCGTCTGCTGCGGAGCAAACCAGAATCGCGCCGTCCATCTGCGCGGCACCAGTAATCATGTTTTTAACATAATCAGCATGGCCTGGGCAGTCAACGTGGGCGTAGTGACGACCAGCTGTTTCGTACTCTACGTGGGCTGTATTAATAGTAATACCGCGCGCTTTTTCTTCTGGTGCTGCATCGATCTGGTCGTATGCTTTAGCTTCGCCGCCGAATTTCTTCGACAGGACTGTTGCAATCGCTGCTGTCAGTGTGGTTTTGCCGTGATCAACGTGACCAATTGTGCCAACGTTTACGTGCGGCTTGGTGCGCTCGAACTTACCTTTTGCCATTTTATTCTTCCTTCAAAAAGAACGATTTATCAACAATAGAAAACCTACCCCGGCATGGGGCAGGCCTTTGATTCTTTATTACTTAGCTTTGGATGTGACGATAGCGTCAATCACGTTCTTAGGTGCTTCAGAGTAGTGCTTGAATTCCATGGAATACGTTGCACGACCTTGTGTAGCGGAACGCAGGGATGTGGAATAACCAAACATCTCGGACAAAGGCACTTCAGCTTTGATGATCTTGCCACCGCCGCCAGCGATTTCGTCCATGCCTTGAACCATACCACGACGTGAAGACAGATCACCCATGACTGTACCAGCGTAGTCTTCTGGTGTTTCTACTTCAACAGCCATCATTGGCTCCAGGATAACTGGACTTGCTTTACGGCAACCGTCTTTGAACGCCATCGAACCAGCCATACGGAAGGCGTTTTCGTTGGAGTCAACGTCATGGTAGGAACCGAAGAACAGTGTAACTTTAACGTCAACAACTGGGTAGCCAGCCAATACACCGGAAGTCAGTGTTTCGCGAACACCTTTTTCAACTGCAGGGATGTATTCGCGTGGAACTGTACCGCCTTTGATCGCGTCAACGAATTCAAAGCCCTTACCTGGTTCTTGCGGTTCGATCTTCAGAACAACGTGACCGTACTGACCACGACCACCGGATTGCTTAACGAATTTACCTTCGATTTCTTCGCAAGTTTTGCGGATAGTTTCGCGGTAAGCAACTTGTGGTTTACCTACTGTGGCTTCAACGTTGAATTCACGCTTCATACGGTCAACGATAATATCCAGATGCAACTCGCCCATACCGGCGATAATTGTTTGACCAGATTCTTCGTCAGTACGTACGCGGAAAGATGGATCTTCAGCGGCCAGACGGTTCAATGCCAGACCCATTTTTTCCTGGTCGGCCTTGGTTTTTGGCTCTACTGCCTGAGAAATAACTGGCTCTGGGAATATCATGCGTTCCAGAACAACAATTGCTTTTTCATCACACAGCGTATCACCAGTCGTTGTATCTTTCAGACCAACCACCGCAGCGATATCACCCGCCATCATTTCTTTGATTTCTTCACGTTGGTTCGCATGCATTTGAACCAGACGGCCGATACGTTCTTTTTTCTCTTTAACAGAGTTGTAAACGCTGTCGCCAGAATTCAAAGTACCGGAGTAGCAACGGATAAAGCACAATTGACCAACGAATGGATCAGTTGCGATTTTGAATGCCAATGCAGAGAATTTCTCTGTATCTTCCGCTTTACGGACAACTGGTTCGTCATCTTCGTTCACGCCAGGAACTGGTGGGATGTCCAATGGAGATGGCAGGTATTCAACAACCGCATCCAACATCGCCTGAACGCCCTTGTTCTTAAATGCAGTACCGCACATCATAGGAACGATTTCAGAAGCGATAGTACGTTGACGCAAGGCAGCTTTGATTTCTTCTTCAGTCAAATCACCTTCTTCAAGGTATTTGTTCATCAGATCTTCACTGGCTTCTGCAGCTGCTTCAACCATGTTTTCACGCCATTTTTGTGCGTCAGCCAACAGGTTTTCAGGGATATCACGGTATTCAAATTTCATACCTTGAGATGCTGCATCCCAAATGATCGCTTTCATCTTGACCAGATCGATAACGCCTTCGAACAGGTCTTCAGCACCGATAGGCACTTGCAGAGGAACTGGGTTGGCTTTCAAACGTGCACGCATTTGATCGTACACTTTGAAGAAGTTCGCGCCAGTACGGTCCATCTTGTTGACGAACGCCAAACGTGGAACTTTGTACTTGTTAGCCTGACGCCATACAGTTTCAGACTGAGGTTGAACGCCACCTACTGCACAGTAAACCATGCAAGCGCCATCCAGAACACGCATGGAACGCTCAACTTCAATAGTGAAGTCAACGTGGCCTGGTGTATCGATGATGTTGATGTGATGTTCTGGGAAGTTGTTCGCCATGCCCTTCCAGAAGCATGTCGTCGCCGCAGAAGTAATGGTAATACCACGTTCCTGCTCTTGCTCCATCCAGTCCATGGTAGCCGCGCCATCATGCACTTCACCAATTTTGTGGTTTACACCTGTGTAAAACAGGACGCGCTCTGTCGTTGTTGTTTTACCGGCATCAATGTGAGCAGAAATACCGATATTGCGGTAGCGCTCAATGGGGGTCTTACGGGCCATAGCTAATCCTAAATCTTTTAATGGACAAAACCGAGCGCATTTTTTTACAAAAATCGCGCCCGGCCTGATTCAAAATACTTGCCAGAGCCGTTGCACTAAAGACATACAACAGCTCCTTACTCTTACTCTTAGAAGCGGAAGTGAGAGAAGGCCTTGTTGGCTTCAGCCATACGATGGACTTCATCACGTTTCTTCATTGCGCCGCCGCGACCTTCTGCGGCTTCCAGCAATTCACCACCCAAACGTTGTGGCATGGATTTTTCGCTACGCTTGTTAGCGGCTTCACGCAACCAACGCATAGACAAAGCCAGACGACGAACTGGGCGCACTTCTACAGGCACCTGGTAGTTCGCGCCACCAACACGGCGGGACTTAACCTCGACCAGTGGCTTGGCGTTGCTGATTGCCAGCGCAAACACTTCCAAAGGATCTTTACCAGATTTTTGTTGGATGTGATCGAATGCACCGTAGATGATGCCTTCAGCAACAGACTTCTTGCCGGACAACATCAACACGTTTACAAATTTTGCTACTTCTACATTACCGAATTTTGGATCCGGCAGTACGTCCCGTTTCGGGACCTCACGACGACGTGGCATTTCAATTCCTTTCAATCTTCAGTTGAGCACAAAGCAACATTTTACTCCACGCTCGCGACAGGCCATCATAACCGGTCACTTACTCGGCTCATTTCCAAACCGACACTGATCCGTAATAGCTTACGGAGATTAAATTACGAGATAATTACTTCTTAACTGCCTTAGCACGCTTAGCACCATATTTGGAGCGAGCTTGCTTACGGTCTTTAACGCCTTGAGTATCCAAAGCACCGCGAACCATATGGTAACGAACACCAGGCAAATCCTTTACACGACCACCGCGCAGCAACACTACGCTATGTTCTTGCAAGTTATGGCCTTCACCGCCAATGTACGAAATAACTTCGAAACCATTAGTCAGGCGAACTTTGGCAACTTTACGCAAAGCCGAGTTAGGCTTTTTTGGAGTTGTCGTATAAACGCGGGTGCAAACGCCACGTTTTTGCGGGCTGTTTTCCAGCGCCGGCGATTTGCTTTTTACACGTGCAGAAACACGTGGTTGGCGAATCAGTTGATTGATGGTTGGCATCGTTTTTAATCCAACAAAATACAACGTTAAACACAAACCCGGAAACGGTTGCCCGGGAACTTAAAATCATTTTTCAGCCTGAATCCTCAGACCAACCCGACTTGACCACCTGCTTTTGCCTGCTTTTTAAGCATTGCCTACCTGATAAAACCGGGCAAAACATGAATAGCAAATGCAAACCCAAAATCGAGAACTCGCAATTTTATGTCGCTTCGCACAAGCATGTCAACGCTTTTTATTTCAACAATTCAAGTGCTTAGCTTAATTTGCAAGGCTGGGAGCAGCCTTTCAGGGTAGGGAATTTCGGCAAAAAATCAAGGTTTACCAGACTGCAAGGCACTCGAATGAAGTGCATGAAAAGCAAAATATGCTTAAATCCCAATTTAGATCTGCTCAAACAAAGTAAATCATTTACTATTTACGCCCTTAAACGCCAGCTTAATGCAAGACTGGGTCATCTCTATGGCAAACCAGGCTGCGCGCAGCCTGGACACCAATCACGTTGCACTACCCAAACATAATGCCTGCCCTGTTTCGCCCTGCCTCACTGTATCTTTTAACCAGTTACCTGCTGATTTCCAGTCTGCCGTTTTTCCCATTACTGCAAGGCCAGCCTGTGGAAAAACCCTTTCACCTGCTGGCATTAGGCCTGGTGACCTGGCTGGGCTTTTGGGCATTGCTACAAAGACCACGCTGGTTTCATTACTTGCTGCTACCGGCATTCTTTGCTGTGCCTGTTGAGGTCTACCTGCGCCTGTATTTTGGGCAAGGTATATCAACCCACCATCTGGGCATCATGCTGGAAACCAGCCCCAAGGAGGCGATGGAATTCCTCGGCAACAAAGTCTGGTTGCTGCTCTTGCTGGTGATAGGCGTCACTACCTGGTGGTGGAGCTTGCTGCGCGTTGCCAAAGCCCATAGTCACTGGCACTGGACTCACCGTTCACGCTGGCTGGTGTTACTGGTCATTGCACTGAGTCTACTCTGCTGGGCATATGGTGAAGAGATAGGCGTCACCCCGGCACCTGCCAGTAGCAGTGTATCCGCCGTATCCGCGGTAGATAACGACACAGAGGCATCTGCCAGTGCCGCAGCTTCTGCATCCAGCTCAGGCAACGCCTCAGCAGATATCCTGACACAATGGTGGTCCAGCCTGAAGAAGCATTTGCCAGCTTTGCCTTCTTGGGCCAAGATTCCTTACGATGAAGAGACTTATATACGCACCTGGCCGTTTGGCCTGGTCTTGCGTGCCAATGATTTCTGGATTGAACGCGATTATCTGGCCAAGCTATCTGAAAAAAGTCGCGCCTTCCGTTTCCAGGCACATCTGGATGGCAATCCTGAAACGCCACAAACCATTATCATGGTGATTGGTGAGTCTTCGCGGTTTGACCGCTGGAGTCTGAATGGCTATGAACGCGACACCAATCCCCTGCTCAAACAGGAAAGTAATCTGGTCAGCTTCAGCGATGTGGTGACGGCCGTTTCGGCCACCCGCTTGTCGGTGCCCATCATCGTTTCACGCAAACCGGCCGCACAAAGCCTGAAAGCAGGCTTCTCTGAGAAATCATTTTTGACGGCGTTCAAGGAAGCGGGCTTCAAGACTTACTGGTTGTCGAATCAAATGAGCTTTGGCCAGTTTGATACCCCCACCTCAGTCTTCGCCAAAGAAGCCGATGTCACCCAGTTCTTGAATCTGGGTGGTTTCACCAATAGCTCCAATCTTGACCAGGTCTTGCTGGAGCCTATGGCAAATGCCATGCGCGATGCATCGCCCAAGAAACTGATCGTCTTGCATACCCTGGGCAATCACTGGAACTACAGCCACCGTCATCCACAATCTTTTGATAAATGGAAACCGTCACTGTTTGGCGTCGTCAATCCTGCCTATACCGACCTGAAGAACAAGCAAGCCTTAAACAATAGTTACGACAACTCGATTTTGTACACGGACTGGATGTTGTCGGAAGTCATACAAAAATTAAAGGCCAGCTCGCAAATCACTTCGCTATTCTATATATCTGACCACGGGCAAACGCTGTATGACGGCACTTGCAATCTGGCTTTCCATGGCCACAATACCCAATATGAATTCCATATCCCGGCCTTCATGTGGTATTCCGATGCTTATCAAGAGCATTTCCCGGACAAAATAGTCCAGTTGCGCCTGCATCAAAAAGCCAGGTTATCGACAGAAAATGTGTTTCATAGCTTGCTGGACATGGCGAATATCCGCTACCCGGATGAAAAGCTGGAGTGGAGCATACTCAGCAAACAGTTGAAGACCCATACCCGTTATGTCGACAGCTATGGCTGGACCAATTATGACAACGCTACCCTGAAAGGGGATTGCCGCGAAGTCATGGATAAAAAAACTCCTTTAGTACAAGAAAAATAGACAGCGGGTATCAAATACCTATACCTGGTGGATGTTAGGGCGCTTGATTGCAGTAAATGCACTTTCTCACTTACACTTGCGGAATATGCCACATGAGATCGCACCCACCCTGCAATTCACCCACCAACCACAGCCTGCCGTCATCGTTGCAGGTGCCTGGCTGGTGCACGGCCTATCCCGCCCGGCGGTCATGCGTGAGATCAGCACACAGTTGCAGCAGGCAAGAAACCAGCCTGAATTGCACTGGGATTTGACGCAAATCAGCACCCTGGACCACATCGGCGCTCAAATGCTGTGGCGCGCCTGGGGCAAGCAAAGACCTAGTCAGCTCAGCATGCTGCCAGTCCATGAAGGTTTGTTTTCCCGCCTGGAGAAAGTAAGCCGGATTGTGGTGCCACTACCAGCCAAGCCAAGACTGACACGCACCATGCAACTGGGCGCACAAGTATTGGGCCTGTTCAATCACTTGCATAGTTTCACGGCTTTGCTGGGCCAGCTCATGCTGGACCTGGCACGCTTTGTACGGCACCCAATGAAGGCACCGTGGAAGGAATTGTCAGCCAATGTGTATCGCACTGGTGCGCAGGCACTGGGTATCACGGCACTGGTCGGTATCCTGATCGGGGTGGTGCTGTCTTATCTGTCGGCGCAACAGTTACGCACTTTTGGCGGTGATTTATTTATTGTTAACATCCTGGGCATGAGTATCATCCGCGAACTAGGGCCCATGCTGGCGGCCATTCTTGTGGCAGGGCGTTCCGGCTCCGCCATCACGGCACAGCTCGGTGTCATGCGGGTGACTGAAGAGCTCGATGCCATGCGTGTCATGGGCATCCCTCACGGGTACCGCCTGATCATGCCCAAGGTGCTGGCACTGGCCCTGGCCATGCCTCTGCTAGTGATCTGGACCGACATCATGGCCCTCGCTGGCGGCATGATTTCTGCACAAGCCTTGCTGGGCATGTCGCCAGAGTTTTTCATCTATAAATTGCCGGAAGCCGTACCTCTGATCAATTTCTGGATAGGCCTGGCCAAGGGTGCCACCTTTGGAGTTTTGATCGCCCTGATTGCCTGCCACTATGGCTTGCGCATCGAACCCAATACCGAGAGCCTGGGACGTGGCACCACCAATTCTGTGGTGGTTGCGATTACTGTCGTGATCATCGCCGACGCCATATTCGCCATCATCTTCAGCAAGGCAGGCTACTGATGGCAAACGAAAACATTATAGAAATCCGCGACTTGCGCACCCAGTTTGGCCGTGCCGTGGTGCATGACCAACTGGAACTAAGCGTCAGGCGAGGTGAAATTCTCTCCATTGTCGGCGGTTCAGGTTCAGGCAAGACTGTCCTGATGCGACAAATGCTGGGGCTGGAGGTACCGACACGCGGCAGTATCAAGGTTTTTGGTGAAGACTTGCACTCCTCCCAAGCTCTGCATCTGGATTATTTACGCAAACGTTCTGGCATGTTATTCCAGCATGGCGCCCTGTATTCGGCCCTGAGCGTGTTTGACAATGTCGCCCAGCCCATGCGTGAACTGGGCACATTGCCTGAAGATCTGATCACTGACCTGGTCTATCTGAAACTGCATATGGTCGACATTGCCTTTGAACATGCGCGCAAGATGCCGGCAGATTTGTCCGGCGGTATGATCAAGCGGATAGCGTTGGCACGTGCACTCGCGCTGGACCCGGAACTGCTGTTCCTTGACGAACCCACGGCAGGGCTGGACCCGGACCGTTCCGACAGTTTTGTCGAACTGATACTATCCTTGCACCAGCAATTGCGTTTAACTGTCATTATGGTGACGCATGACCTCGACAGCTTGTTTGCGCTATCCAACCGGATCGCCGTGCTGGCGGAAAAACGTGTGGTTATTGTGGGTTCGCCGAGAGAAGTCGTGAATTTCAAACATCCATTTATCGACAGTTTCTTTCTGGGTGGCCGCGGTCAGCGCGCCATGGAAGTGCTGCCACCTCAAACGCATCAGGAAATATAAGTTATGGAAAACAGATCTCATGCGCTCATGGCAGGTTTCTTCACGATCGCTCTGCTGATACTGACGACCGTGCTGGCCATCTGGCTAGGTCGCGACAAGATCAAACGCGTGCCTTATGAAGTGGTGACCAGCACGGCGGTATCTGGCCTGAACTTGCAGGCAGCAGTGCGCTATAAAGGTATCAAGGTGGGGAATGTCACCGATATCGACTTTGATGAAAAAAACCCGGGGCAAATCAATTTGCGACTGGAAATCGTTCCAGATGCACCAGTCACCAGTTCCACCTTTGCTACACTGGGTTATCAAGGTGTCACCGGCATCGCCTTTGTACAACTCGATGATGAAGGCACTTCCAAGCAATTGCTGGTGGCTGACAGTAATACACAAGCATTGCCACGCATCCCCATGCGCCCCGGCATGATGCAAAACCTGGAAAAACGCGGCCAGGCCATCCTGGTGCAGACGGAAGAATTGACCCGCCGCCTGAATACCATGCTCGATCCGACCAACCAGAAATCGGTGATGACTACGATAGACAATTTTGGCAAAGCCGCCGCCGCATGGCAAGCTTTGCCAGGCAAGCTGGAGCCCACTCTGGCGCGCCTGCCTGAACTGGCAGACCAGGCCAAGATGACCATGACCGAAGTACGTACTTTGTCCGGCAATGTTGGCAAGCTCAGCAATAACCTGAATCAATTGACGACCACCCTGCAGGCAGAAGATGGCCCGCTGGCAAGATTCAGTCTGGTGATGGACAATGTTGGCAACAGCCTGACCCTGGACACCCTGCCCAAGGTGCAAAGTGTAGCCGGTGAAGCCAAGGCCAGCCTGCGTTCTTTTGGCCGCCTGTCAGACTCACTCAAGGAAAGGCCGCAAAGCCTTTTATTTGGCAACCCCGTCCCCGCACCCGGTCCGGGCGAGCCTGGCTTTGTCGCTCCCAAGTAAAGGAACTCGCATGATATATCCAGTTTTTTTTAGCCGCCTTAGCAATATTAGAAACACTGGCACGGCTTTATTCTTGTTCATGCTATTGTCAGCCTGCAGCACCACACCGCAAAAACAGCAACTTCAGCAGTATGATTTCGGACCACTTGCTGTCAATGCACAGGTGCAGCCAGGCCCAGCCAAGTTGCAAATCAGCATAGCTGAAATCAGCATTCCCCCGGCGCTCGACAGCAATGCCATGTTATACAGACTACAATATGACAATGTGCAGCAGCTCAAGGCATACTCCCTGCATCGCTGGAGCATGCCACCGGCACAATTGCTGGCCCAAAGATTGAAGGCAGGTCTGGTAGCCCAGGGCGCGGATGTACTGGCAAACACCGACGGAGCTGCGAACTTGCCCATCCTGCGTCTGGAAATCGATGAGTTCTCACAAATTTTCACTACTGCCAATCAAAGCGATGCGCAAATCAGCCTGCGGGCCTCTGTTATTAAGGGACATAAACTGATAGCCCAAAAAAGCTTCCAGCAAAAAGTGGCAGCCAGCACAGCCGATGCACCCGGTGGGGCAAGAGCCATGCGTGAAGCCGCCGATGCTAGCATAGGCAACATACAATCCTGGATTATGAGCCTGCCGTTGAAGTAATTCTGATTGATCAAGTCAATGTCTGAAACCGACCGCATGCAGCCGGATCACAGTACAACGTCATCAGAAGCCCTGCCTGATGAGCCAGCAATACCGCAACTTAGTCCACAACTAAGCAGCTTGCACAGTTCCCCCTTTGCCAGGGTGAGTCTGGTCGCTTATCTGTTTTTGATACTGTATGCAAGCTGGTTCCCGTTTACTGGCTGGCAAACCAATAGCTGGGCAGCGTTGCCAGAACTCATACAACAATGGCCGCGCTACTGGGGTGGCTTTGACGCCATCATCAATGTGGTCGGCTACATACCTTTTGGCATGTTGATGGTGTTCGCGCTTTACCCACTGGTCAGACGCTGGTGGGCGGCATTACTGGCAACACTGGGGGGGGCGATGATTTCGGCGCAGGCCGAGATAGTGCAAAACTTCTTGCCCAGCCGCGTGACTTCTCTATTGGACTTTTTGACCAATACCTCGGGCGCCATGCTGGGCGCGCTGCTGGGAGCCCTGCTGACCCCACTGATACTCGAAAAAGGCCGCCTGCAATTACTGCGCAAGCAATGGACGCATAAAGAATCCAGCCGTGAAATCCTGGTACTGGGCCTGTGGGCCATGGCGCAGATTTATCCACAAGCCTACCTGTTTGGCCTGGGTCAAGTCTTGCCCGAGATTTCTCAAATCCTGAGCGAATTGATGGAAATGGATATCGACATCAGCACCTTCCTGCTGCAAGGCTACGAGCTCAGTGCCGAGGAATATCTGCTATCAGAAACCATTATCACTGCCTGCAGTTGCACCGGAGCTTTACTGATTTGTCTCAGCCTGATGAACCGCCATGCTCCAAAAACTATCTTGTCCGTCTTGTTGCTGGGTGCCGCGCTGACGATCAAGGCACTGGCCAGCGCCTTGTTGTTCAAACCCGAATATGCGTTTGCATGGCTGACTCCGGGTGCGCGTGGTGGCTTGTTGATCAGCTTCATCATGCTATATGGTTTTTCCTTTGCACCATCCCATGTACAAAGGCGGCTAGCCTTGCTGATGCTGAGCATATCGCTGATCGTCATCAACCTGGTTTCGGACAACCCTTACTTTGCGGCCACCATGCAAACCTGGGTACAGGGCAAGTTTTTGAACTTTAACGGGGCGGCACAGTTTCTGTCCTTGCTCTGGCCGTTTCTGGCGATCTGGGCGCTATTACGCAAACCGCATCCGGCGTAAAAATCCCATGACTGCACAATTGCAGTATCATAGCGGGCATCAAACGCCACCAACCGGTGGCGGCATCAACCCCAGGCTGGATATCTTATGTCTGAAGCACTCTATTTTCAAAAACACGTCTTTTTTTGCCTAAACCAGCGCGAAGATGGCCGTCCTTGCTGCGCTGACCGTGGTGCGCAAGCTGCCCAGGAACATGCCAAACGCCGCATCAAACAACTGGACATGAATGGCCAAGGCAAAATCCGTATCAATAAAGCCGGTTGCCTCGACCGCTGTGAAGACGGTCCAGTGCTTGTGGTCTACCCGCAAGGCACCTGGTACACCTTTGTCGATCAATCCGATATTGATGAAATCATTGATGTGGACCTGATAGGCGGCGGTGTCGTCGAACGTCTGAAAGTCTGATCATCATGAATGCGCAGACTGAACATTTTTCACTCCAGGGTGCGGCTGGCAATTTGCAATGCGCACTGGACTTGCCTGATCCTGAAACTCATGCTGCCCCTATCGGCCTGGCGCTGGTAGCCCATCCGCATCCGCTATTTGGCGGCACTATGGACAACAAGGTGGCACAAACCCTGGCACGTACTTTCACGGGCCTGGGTTATGCGGCCGTGCGCATGAATTTCCGTGGTGTGGGCAAGTCAGAAGGCACGCATGACGCCGGCATGGGCGAAACCGACGACATGGAATTATTACTGGCTGCCATGCGGGCACGCTACCCCGATTTGCCACTGGCGTTGGCCGGTTTTTCCTTTGGTACTTTTGTACAAGCCCGTTTGCAACAACGTCTGCAAGAAAACGGCAAGCCTGCAGAGCGCATGGCACTGGTCGGTGCAGCTGCTGGCAAATGGGAGATGCCTGCCATACCCGCGAACACCATATTGATACACGGTGAACTGGATGACACTATCCCTCTGAGTGCCGTGCTGGACTGGCTGCGCCCGCAAGACATACCTGTCACCGTGATACCTGGTGCCGACCATTTTTTCCACCGTCGCCTGCATCATATCAAACAACTCATCACCAGCATGTGGGATAGAGCCTGATGCTGTCGCGACCAGATTCCATGCAGTCCATTTACAGATAAGTTGCAGAGAATGGATTTGCTGAACACACTATTATTCGTTTTTTGTCACCCTTTGTTTTACTAGCTCATCAATGAAAAAATTCCTTGCTTCCATTGCCATCTCGCTGCTGACCATGACAGCTGCTGTAGCGCAAACCCTGCCTGCACCTACTATTGCTTCCAAAGCCTGGCTCTTGCTCGATGCCACCAGTAACCAGGTCATCGCCGCCAAAGAACCCACCATGAGCGTAGAGCCAGCATCGCTGACCAAGATCATGACGGCTTACCTGGTGTTTTCTGCCCTTAAGGACAAAAAACTCAACCTGGAACAAAGCATCAATGTTTCTGTTCGCGCCTGGAAAGTCGATGGCAGTAGCTCGAAAATGTATATCGAGCCCAACAAGCCAGTCACCATCAATGAATTGCTGTATGGCCTGATCGTACAGTCTGGCAATGATGCCGCGATTGCCCTGGCAGAAGCCGTGGCCGGTAGTGAAGAAGCCTTTGTTGTACAAATGAACCGCGAGGCCGAGCGCATGGGCCTCAAATCCACACGCTTTGCCAATCCGCATGGCTTGCCCAGCAAGGATAATTATTCGACAGCCCAGGACTTGTCCAACCTGGCCGCGCGCCTGATCATTGATCATCCTGATTTTTACAAGACTTACTATTCAACCAAGAACTACACCTATAACAAGATCGCCCAGCCTAACCGCAATCGCCTGCTATGGCTGGACCCCAGTGTCGATGGCATGAAAACCGGCCACACGACAGCTGGCGGCTATAGCCTGGTGTCTTCTGCAAATCGTCCGAATGGCACAGGCCAGCGCCGCCTGATCTCGGTCGTCATCGGCACAGAGAGCGACCAGGTCCGCGCTCAAGAAAGCCTGAAATTGCTGAACTGGGGCTACCTGAACTTTGACACTCTGAAGCTGTACGACAAGGGCCAGTCCATTGCCACACCAGAAATCTGGAAAGGCACGCAGGCCCAGATCAAGATAGGTTTTGACCGTGAACTGTATGTGACCCTGCCCAAAGGTGCTGCCGCCAATCTGAAACCGGCGCTGGAACGCAAAGACCCGCTGGTGGCCCCGGTAGCACTGAACAGCAAGGTTGGCACCATGAAGATGATGCTGGATGGCAAAGTTGTCGCAGAAGTCCCGGTGATTGCCCTGGAACAGGTCAACCAGGCCAGCGTTTTTGGCCGCGCCTGGGATTCGATACGTTTGATGTTCAAGTAAATTGCAGGACAACGTCAACTGATGCGCGACCTCAAGTCGCGCATCACTCCTGGCTATGCTTGTATGCGTTATTTGCATAAGCATAGCCGGGATTCTGTGTGAGAATAAGTCCTTTTCCTCACCACTTGCACAGACATCATGAATGATCCCCTGGTATATCTGAATGGCGAAATGACGCCGCTGTCCGAAGCCAAAATCCCGGTACTCGACCGTGGCTTTATTTTTGGCGACGGCATCTATGAAGTCATCCCTGTCTATCAACGCAAGATGTTCCGCGCCGACCAGCATCTGGCGCGCCTGTTCCGCAGCCTGACCTCCATAGGTATTACAAACCCGCATAGCAAAGATGAATGGCTGGCACTGATCGCCAAGGTCATGGATGCCCATGAAGCCGACGACCAGATGGTCTATCTGCAAGTCACCCGTGGCGTGGCCAAGCGCGCCCATGCATTTCCCAAGGATGTCACACCAACTGTTTTCATCATGACCAACCCCATCGTCCTGCCGTCTGCGACTGCACGCGAAAATGGGGTTGCCTGCGTTTCCATGGAAGACAAGCGCTGGCTGCGTTGCGAGATCAAATCGATCTCACTGCTGGGTAATGTACTGGCCGCACAAAATGCAGCAGAAGAAGGTGCCGCCGAGAGCATACAGTTCCGCGACGGCTTTTTGACCGAGGCATCGGCATCGAATGTGTGGATAGTCAAGGACGGCGTCCTGATGGGCCCGCCAAAAGATAACCTGATACTCGAAGGCATACGCTACGGCCTCATAGAAGAGCTGTGCGCTGACAATCAGATAAAACTCTTGGCCCGCCGCATTACACGTGAAGAAGTCTTTGCCGCTGATGAAGTCATGCTCTCGTCAGCCACCAAGGAAGTGTTGGCAGTGGTGAAGCTCGACGATGTGACGATAGGGAATGGCAAACCAGGGGCGGTTTATCATCAGCTGTATGCGGCTTACCAAAAGGCCAAGCAAGCCTGAAGTTAACAACATCACCATTGATATTGACCTGGCAATAAGCAACCAGGAACAGAGCCGTGTCCAGTCGCCAGATCAGGCAGGGCTCTCTATCATGCCTCTGATGTTGACCTGTCGTTCAAAGACTATTGGAAACTCCCCAACAAACCCCATATACTGGACTTGAATGATTTAAATATTGGAATCAGCATGGAAATGAGACCCATCCCCCCCGAAGAAAGTCTGATTGAATACCCCAGTGACTTTCCCATCAAGATCATGGGGCCTATGCATGAAGAATTCACCCAAACCATGGTGGAAGTCGTGACTTCGTTTGACCCGACTTTCCATGCTGGCAAGGTAGAAATGCGCCCATCCAGCAAGGGCACTTATATCTCGGTGACAGTCACTGTATTAGCCACCAGCCGTGAGCAGTTGGATAATCTGTATCGTACCCTGTCATCACACCCTATGGTGAAAGTCGTCTTGTAACAAAAATCGCCTGACTGGCCCGTGCCGGTCAGGCGAGTTGCTCAGGCCAGTGCGCCTGCCATCTTCATTTGCTTTTTTTCTTCGGCTATTTCAGTCAGCAGCCATTCCCTGAATGCCTTGACTTGCGGCTTTGCCAGCGCATCTGGCGGATAGACCAGATAGTAGGCAACTTCACAAGGTATATCGATATTGAACAGGCGATTTAGCAGTCCCGCCTTGATATCAGGCTGTACGATAATATGTCTTCCCAGGGCGATCCCCTGCCCATCGACTGCTGCACGCGCCAGCATGGAGGAATCCTGGAAGACCAGGCCGCCAGTCGGCTCCCCATTATCCAGGCCAGCGGCTCTGAACCACGGTTCCCAGGGCTCACCATCACAACGCAATAATTGCATGCTGGCCAGCTCTGCTGGTGTCTGTGGCAACTGGCCGCCGTGATAATGCGGGCTGGCAACAGGGTAATAGTAATCCCCCATCAATAACTCACTGACCATGCTCGGATAATTGCCAAGGCCAAAGCGTATGCCCACATCGATAGACTCCATATTGTAGTCAGCCAGATGATTACTCGACTGCAGGCTGACTTCCAGGTCGGGGTGATGCTCAATAAACCGCCCCAGGCGCGGCGATAACCAGCGTGCCGCAAATGACGGTAAGGAAGTAATCCCCAGGCGCTTTTGTTTATTGCGCTTCTTGAGTAAATCAGCGGCGTCACCCAGCTCCATCAGGGCTTTTCTGATGGTGGCGGCAAATTGCTCACCATCAGGGGTGATGCTGATGCGCTTGCCATGACGGATAAACAAGGGCACGCCCAGTTCCTCTTCCAGCGCCCGGACCTGATGGCTGATCGCACCATGGGTCAGGTGGATTTCCAACGCCGCCTTGGAAAAATTCTGATGGCGCGCCGCTGCTTCGAAGGCACGCAAGGCAGCTAGATTGGGGAGTCTTCGAAAATCCATCTTTATGAGCTTAGTGTGAATTTATTGTGAATTATTTTAGCAAGGCATTCAAAAATTACTCGTTTTATTTTCTTGTGAGACAAGACTACAATGCTTCTATCGCAGTGCAACAAAATGATTTTCACTCTCTGTTTAGTAGAATGCATTGCCACTTTAGCAGTAAAATACCAGGAGCAAGGAAATGACAAATAATTTCGCAAACCCATCATACATGATCGCCGCTGGTGCCACATTGTCAGGCACAGCCGAACACGCCCGTAAAATTGAAGTGGCATGTGGCCGCGTCTGGTTGACAGTTGCTGGCCAGGTTGATGACTACTGGCTCAGCACTGGCGAATCCATGGTCATACCAGCCAATCAATTCGTCGTCATCGAAGCTGAGAATCAAGCCAGCGTCATCGAATTGTCTGCCGTATCCAGCGTGATCAATGTCAAAACCATGGCTGGCACCAGCTACCTGCAAAAACTGACACGTAAATTGAGCCAGGCATTTGCCTGAACACTAAAAGCAGCACCGGGGCGAATATGGCACAGACTGCATTGATCTTGATTGACGTACAGCAAGGCTTTGATCATCCAAAGTGGGGACAGCGTAATAATCCGGCAGCCGAGCAATATATGGCTGCCCTGCTGCAACACTGGCGTGAGCAAGAGTTGCCTGTTATCCATGTACGCCATCAGTCGCAAGAACCAGATTCGCCTTTGCGTGCCGGGCAAGAAGGTTTTGAATTCAAAGCCCTGGCACGCCCATTGCCAGGTGAAATCATCTTTACGAAAAAAGTGAATAGCGGCTTTATCGGCACCGAGCTCGAAGCCTGGTTGCACGCCAAGGGCATCAAACAACTCGTCATTGCTGGTTTGACAACTGATCATTGCGTCTCAACCACCACCCGCATGGCGGGTAACCTGGGTTTTAGCGTAGAACTGGTGGCCGATGCCTGCGCAACCTTTGACCGGCCTGGTGTCAATGGCGCACTGATACCGGCAGAAGAAATCCACCGCATTCACCTCGCCAGCCTGCACAATGAATTTTGCGTCGTCAGGAATACGTCTGACGTGATTGCTGCGCATACCAAGTAAGGCCTCTAAAAATCCAACTGGTAAGCTGGGGGATTAAACTCCTATAATGTCCGTTCCGACAAGCATAGGAATGGACATGGGCAAGCCGATAGAAGTACATATCGTTCACGCATTTACCCAGCAAAATGAAGGCGGCAACCCGGCAGGCGTTGTGTTGAATGCAGATAGCTACACGGCAGAACAAAAGCTGCAAATTGCCCGCGCCGTAGGTTTATCTGAAACTGCCTTCGTCTCAGACTCAGACTGCGCCAACTACAAGCTGGAATTCTTCACCCCAAACCGCCAGATTGCCCACTGCGGCCATGCCACAGTAGCCACATTCTCACTCTTGCGTGAAATGGGCAAAGTCCACGAAGGCCTGTGCAGCAAGCAAACCATAGACGGCAACCGCGATATCCTCATCAAGGGAGAGCTGGCTTTCATGCAGCAAAGCACGCCGCGCTACCAAACCATTTTTGCCGACGATAGCAACGGCATCGACGACGCCAGCCTGTATGCCCGGATCTTGCAAAGCATGGGCCTGACCGAGCATGACCTGCTGCGCGACCGCCTACCCACCATCGTCAATACCGGCAATGCCTTCCTCGCAATTCCCATCATAGGACGCGAATGCCTGGCAAATATCCAGCCTGACCATGAAGAGATCGGCAACATCAGCGAAGAACTCGACCTCGTCGGCTTCTATCCCTTCACTCTCGATGTGCAAGACACTAGCCAAGCGGCCAGCACCCGCATGTTTGCCCCACGCTACGGCATAGGCGAAGAATCCGCCACCGGCACCGCCGCCGGCCCCCTGGCCTGCCTGCTCTACAGCCAGTACAACATCCCCGGCCCAACTTTGCAGATAGAACAAGGCGTACTTATGGAACCAGCATCCCCCAGCCTTATCAAGGTTGAGCTGGAAATACAAGAAGGACGGATACCCAGCCTTATGGTGGGCGGTCGCGCCAGGGTGGAAAAAACGATGACAGTGCGAATTTAATGAGCGGCATAATCGCCACTCGTAGGTTGGGCTACGGGTTATCAGCCCAACACTCGGTCTCAGCAAACGTATACGTCATTTAAGCGCCGAGTATTGGGCTGATACAGTGCGGCCCGACGAGGCCTGGCCCAACCTACGATATGCCATAAACATATCACTTGTCGATCTAGCATGGCATTTACACAAGCAAAGACCTCACCCCCACAAAATGTTACACTAGCAGCCTATGCAAGCTGCCCTCGCCCCCAACGTCACACCCCGCATCATCCATCGCGGCATTGAGCCCTATCAGCTCACTTTCGACGCCATGCGCGCGTTTACCGATGCCCGCGATGAGCACACGCAAAATGAATTCTGGATCGTTGAACACCCGCCCGTCTACACCCTGGGCCTGGGTGCTGACCAGTCGCATGTACTGGCCGCCCATGACATCCCGGTGGTGCAGACCGACCGTGGCGGCGAAGTCACCTACCACGGCCCCGGCCAGGTTGTGATCTACCTGCTAATAGACTTGCGCCGCAGCCATCCCAAGGCACGATTATTCGCCCGAGAATTCGTCAACAAGATAGAACAGGCAGTTATCAACACCCTGGCAGCGTATAATCTCGCTGGTGAACGCAAGGAAGGCGCGCCCGGCATCTATGTCAGCGACGGCCAGTGGCAAGGCGCCAAGGTCGCTGCCTTGGGCTTGAAAGTGCGCGGCAACGGCTGCACCTATCATGGCGTATCACTGAATGTAGATATGGATTTGACACCGTTTTCCTGGATTAACCCCTGCGGCTACGCTGGACTTGCCACCGTGGACATGAAAACCCTGGGCGTGACCGTGCCGCTAGCCCAAGTCCAGAATGCACTCGCACAGAATTTGCAAGATCTTTTGACTGCCCCCTGATTCTTCGACATCGCTTCATACCATGACAACCGAAAACACACCCGTCGCCACCACCGCTTACGATCCTACCGAGAAACAAAAAGGGGCAAGCAAGACTGCGCGCATCCCTATCAAGATCGTGCCGATGGAAAGATTGCCCAAGCCAGACTGGATACGTGTCAAGGCTGGTTCGCCGACCACCCGCTTTTATGAAATCAAAGACATCCTGCGCGCCAACAAACTGGTGACCGTCTGCGAAGAAGCTTCATGTCCAAATATCGGCGAATGCTTTGGCAAAGGCACGGCCACCTTCATGATCATGGGAGACAAATGCACCCGCCGCTGCCCCTTCTGCGACGTCGGCCATGGCCGCCCTGATCCTCTTGATGTCGATGAACCAGCCAACCTGGCAAAAACCATCGCCGCGCTGAAGCTCAGCTACGTCGTCATCACCTCTGTTGACCGCGACGACTTGCGCGACGGCGGCGCTGCCCACTTTGCCGAATGCATTACCAGAGTGCGCGAACTGTCACCCATGACACGCATAGAAATCCTGACACCAGATTTCCGTGGCCGCATGGACCGCGCGCTGGAAATTCTCAACATGGCACCACCAGACGTCATGAACCACAACCTCGAAACCGCCCCGCGCCTGTACAAGGAAGCACGCCCCGGTTCTGACTATGAATATTCCCTGAACCTGCTGAAACGCTTCAAGGAGCAACACCCCAACACCCCAACCAAATCCGGCATCATGGTTGGCCTGGGTGAAACCGACGAAGAAGTCCTGCAAGTCATGCGCGACATGCGCGCCCACAATGTCGACATGCTGACCATAGGCCAGTACCTGGCACCGAGCGGCCACCACTTGCCAGTACGCCGCTATGTCCACCCCGATGTCTTCAAGATGTATGAAGAAGAAGCCTACAAAATGGGCTTCGCCCATGCCGCCGTTGGCGCGATGGTCAGGTCTAGCTACCATGCAGATCAGCAGGCGCATGGCGTGGGAACGGATATAAAAGTGTAAGAATAGAAGTGCAAAAAAACGGCTCATTATTTTTTTAAAATAATGAGCCGATTTTATGTATTCACGTAATTACTTCTCCGGCAATTTTTGACCCACATTAAACTCACAAACTGCGGCTACATGTTTAGCCAGCATCTCACGTGGTACTTGCAGATGCCAATGTTGCGCCGACAATATTGGTATGTAAGCACATCGCAGCTGATACCAAGCCGTTTTTTCGATTGACTCAACCTCACTCAGCGGAACTTCCATAAGTTCGAGAAATTCTTTTGAGTGCTCAGGTATTTCTGCCAAAGCTTCGCCTACCCCATGTTCGTGCAGGTCTCCAGGTGACGCTACTAACAAGTCAAAACCAATATCACTACTCCACATATTCAGAGTTGTACTTGGTAAGTCTGGAATTATTTTTTCTTTTATAAATTGGTAGGCATCTTCTACTTTCGCGAGTTCAAATAAGAAGTGCAACAGAAGCTAAATTGGTTTGAATGGGAAGATGCGGTAGCATCCGAACTTCCAGACCTCCAAGTCAAAGTTGCCCGAAATGACATACACACATCTTACCCAAGA
>NZ_JACOFX010000037.1 GCF_014284125.1 Undibacterium umbellatum
TCAGTGCAGACAACTCAGGAGACTTCAACGACACCTCGGCAGCGGTTTATCTGCGCTATAGCTTTGAGCCACGCAAGAGCCCGGTCGGCTTCCCGCCTGTCGCTCCCAAGGCTTACTATCAGGGTAATTAATGTATTAATTGAGAAAGCAAGATGAAAGTCATGAGATCCATTGTTAAATTTGTCAGCGCATGTGCACTGGTGCTGGGTGCAAGCACCAGTGCACATGCGCAAGATCCCAATGTAGAAGGACGTAACTTGCTGGCAGAAGGGAATAATAGTGCAGCCAGTAAAAAATTTGCCGAAGCCGCCAAGATCAATCCCTTTGATGCTTCTGCACTGAATAACCAGGCGGTAGCACTGGCCGCTCAAGGCGATAATGAAAAAGCCTTGAACTTGCTGGAAAGAGCAAGCCGCCTTGCGCCCAATCGTACCGATATCGCTGCCAACCTGAATGAATTGCGCAACTGGATGAACCGCAATACCCCGCAAGTCACGGCAGTGCAAAGAAAAGCCCCGGTTCCTGGTGCCTATCCCAATCAGGGGGATGTTCCGCCAGAGCCGCCTCCATTGTGGAAAAAATGAGTATGAATGAGTGCAAGCGTCACAAAATGAATAAGCTTATTTCTGGAACATTCTTGCAAATTGCTGAATTCTGAGGCACTATAGTTTTGAGATGCCCATTTTGATGGGCATAATCATGTATAAACAATAATTGAGCTGAATACATACGCAAATATTGATATGAAACACACTGCTTTCTTTTTCTTCTTTTATTTTAGCTATTCCAAGCCAAGGGCGGTGGAAAGACGGTAAGCACTCGAAGAAAAAGAGCTAAACCCAAATTCTAAAAAACCGCCCGATCAGGCGGTTTTTTTTTGCCCTTGCATTTATTACCAGTAAATCGCGATGAGGCCAGAAAACAAATTGAATAGTAATCATCTTTACCGGCCAGAATTTTTACTACATTGACAAATATTATTTTTTTTAAGAAATTTTCAGGAGAAGACATGCAACGCACCGATGATTTACGCATACGCGAAATGAAGGAACTGGTTCCACCCTCACATTTGATACGTGAGTTTGCCTGCTCCGAAAAAGCGTCGGAAACCGCCGCCAATGCCCGCACCGCCCTGCATCGTATCTTGCATGGTCAGGATGACAGACTCATGGTCGTCATTGGCCCTTGCTCCATCCATGACACCAAGGCCGCGATGGAATATGCCCAACGACTGGCAGCAGAGCGGCCACGTTTTGCCGGTGAGCTGGAAATCATCATGCGCGTGTATTTCGAAAAACCGCGCACCACAGTAGGCTGGAAAGGGCTCATTAATGACCCTTACCTCGACAACAGTTTCCGTATCAATGATGGTTTGCGCATTGCCCGTGAACTGCTGCTCAACATCAATGAACTGGGCCTGCCTGCAGGTACTGAATACCTTGACGTAATTAGCCCGCAATATATTGCTGACCTGATTAGCTGGGGCGCAATTGGTGCCCGCACCACTGAGTCACAAGTCCACAGAGAACTGGCATCCGGCCTGTCTTGCCCTGTAGGTTTCAAGAACGGCACTGACGGCAATGTCAAAATTGCGGTTGACGCGATCAAGGCTGCCTCTCAACCACATCATTTTTTATCCGTGACCAAGGGCGGCCATTCCGCGATTGTCTCTACCAATGGCAATGAAGACTGCCATATCATTCTGCGCGGTGGCAAGACACCCAATTATGATGCCCTTAGCGTTGATGCTGCCTGCAAGGACATCGCCAGCAGCGGCCTGGCGTCACGCCTGATGATTGATGCTTCACATGCCAATAGCTCGAAAAATCCTGCCAACCAGATACCCGTATGCGCTGACATAGGCAAACAAATTGCCGATGGCGATACTCGCATTGTGGGTGTCATGATCGAATCCCATCTGGTCGCTGGTCGCCAGGACCTGGTGCCAGGCAAGGAACTGGTCTATGGTCAATCCGTGACAGATGGTTGCATCGATTGGGAGTCAAGTATCAAAGTGCTGGAAGGGCTGGCTGAGGCAGTAAAACAAAGGCGGTTGAAGCAGTCTTATTGAACCTGCACTTTCAAATATCCTTAGCTACTCTAGAGTTTCATGCTTACTTTGCCTGCAAAAGTGATTGTTTCTGCAAAAATGCCAGGCAAGCTGGATCATGAGCAAAGACTGATCGCAGAGTATGCAGGCAGTCTCGACCTGCCAGTCGAGACTGCCTCAGAAAAAATGATGGAGCGCGGGAAGTTAGCACTTTCAGTTGACACGCTGGTGATGGGGACGGTGCCCTTCGTGCACCATGCTTTACGTTTGCTGGGAACGCAATTGCCGGAGCATACACCGTACCCTGAAGTATTGAAGCCCTGGCTGTACCGGAAAGTATGGCAAGAAAAAAGCTTGCGACGTGTGCTGGATCGTTTGGAGAATGGCGGGCCACGGGTGTTCGTCAAGCCAGTTTCAGGCTGGAAGCGATTTACTGGATTTGTTCCAGAATTTGCTGACGACTATCGGTTTAACGGGGTTTCTAAAAGCATGCCAGTATGGGTTTCAGAACCAGTCACTTTTTTGAGCGAATGGCGGGTGTATGTTTTGTATGGAAAAATTCAGGATATCAAACTCTGTGATCATCGCGGTGATGGAACTATGCGGCCAGACATGAATGTCATAGAGAAGGCGCTGCAAGCACTATTGGATGCCCACATTGCACCAGCAGGTTTTGCCATTGATTTTGGTGTCACACCGCAAGGAAAGACTGCACTCATAGAAATGAATGACGGTTTTTCATTTGGTGCTTATGACGGACTTTCTGCAAGAATATATTGGGATATTACTTGGGCGAGATGGCGTGAAATTTTGCTTCTTACAGCAGGTCGATAGGTATGGAACCGATGTTTCTTGATGACCCCGCATTGTTTTCGGTTTGGGCGACTCCTGACCCGAATAGCAAATTGGCTGCTGCAAAGCATTTGGCCGAGCTGTATAAGAATTATTTGAGTCTTGCTCAGTGTTATCAAGAGGTGAGTAAAGCGGTTAAACTTGATAGACGAATGCAAGTTTTTTGTACGTTGGGATGGAAAACTGCGCTTGAACTAGCAAGTGCCGCCCCACCCAGTGGATTCTTGGCCGGCACCAGTGTCGTCGCAGAAGAAACCGGCGATCCACATATAAACTCGTTTTGCAGTAAACATCAAAGCTATTTTTGGCGCTCTTGTGGTGTTTGTGATGAGAATTATATTTCTTATGGCAGTGGTGATTTGCTGTTTAGAGAATGAGTTATTTGTCTGCACAATAGCCATGTGTTCAGCTGTAGCAAGACAGGTAGCGGCGAGGAAAATCAATACCGCTTTGTTAACGTCATCTGATCCCCCTCACGCCGCATTTCCATACGGTTCAAGAAAGACATGCCCAGCAAAGGCACATCCAGACCTCCTTCTATCACCGAGGCATCAACCTGATTGAGTTCCACGTCGCCAATCCTGACTGTATCCAGTTTGATGATATACGTGGGGACAACGCCGCCCGCAGTGCGGCTTGAGCTTAGCTGACCTTTTTTATAGTTGATACCTAGCCGGATGGCATCAGCAGCGGGCAGGGCGATCAGGCTGGCTCCGGTATCGACCATCATATTCACGCTGCCACCATTGACCGTTGCCTGTGCCATGAAGTGGCCGCGGTCACCAGCTTTCAAGACGACACTACTATTATTGCTGGCCGCGGACCTGTGCACTGTCTGCCCCAGGATCAAGACCTTGCGCTTGCCATTCACCATGACAGTGGCTGATTCGCGATCTGCATCGATGAGTTTGGTGTCGCTGCTGATATTGCTGCCTACTGTATAAGTTTTAGGTGGTGCGCCATCTACCACCAGGATAGCCTTGCCCGGGAACAAGCCAACCACACCTATATCGGTCGCATGGCTCAATGCGGAGCAAACCAGCAAGCTCATAGCACTGAGTCGTTTCAAATATTTCACAGATAATGGCATTATTGGCTTAATCTAGTTGTTAGTCGCGGAAATTGTTGAATTCCAAAGGCAGGTCCTTGATTTCCTTGCGCAACATCGCCATTGCGGCTTGCAGGTCATCACGCTTGGTACCAGTGACACGTACTGCATCGCCTTGTATGCTCCCTTGCACTTTCAGTTTGCTGTCCTTGATGGCTTTAACGATTTTCTTGGCATCTTCGGTTTCTATACCGTTCTTTACCTTGATACCTTGCTTGACTTTGTCGCCGCCAATTTTTTCGATCTTACCCATATCGAGAAAACGCACGTCGACATTGCGCTTGGCCAGTGTCATCGTCAATTCCAGGCGAACCTGATCAAGATGAAATTCGGAATCGCCATAGATCGTCAATTCACGGTCTTTTTGTTCGACTTTGGCGCTACTGCCTTTCAGGTCAAAGCGGTTGGTGACCACTTTATTGGTTTGATCAATGGCATTCTTGACATCAACCATGTTCGCTTCAGAGACGGTATCGAAAGAGGGCATCTTGCTTCCTTGCATAAAATGATGAATTAACCGCCATTTTAGCAAATGCAGGCAGGCATGAGAGAGCAAAGGCTATAATTCGGGTCTTATGACGAATTTACTCACATTTTCAGCAGATTATTCTCTGCAAAGCTTGAATACCTTTGGTATTGCGGCCCGTGCCAGGCAATTTTTGCGTATAGAGCAGCTAACGCAACTGCAAGCCATCTTTGCCGATGCCCAGCTTAAAGCTCTGCCACGCCTGGTCCTGGGAGGTGGCAGCAATCTGGTGTTGTCTGATCAGGTAGATGCCCTGGTTTTGCAGATGGGCTTGAAGGGCAGGCAAATCCTTGATGAGGATGAGGATTATGTCTACGTACAGGCAGCAGCAGGCGAGAACTGGCATGAGTTTGTGCTGTGGACGCTGGAGCAGGGCCTGGGCGGGATGGAAAATCTCTCTCTGATACCTGGCACCGTAGGTGCTGCACCGATACAGAATATCGGTGCCTACGGAATGGAAATCCAGGATGTATTCACCGGCCTGACTGCTTTTGATTTTACCAGCGGCGAGTTGGTCGATATCGACAAGGCAACATGTGCTTTTGCCTATCGAGATAGTATTTTCAAGCGGGAGTATAAAGACCGCATGGTCATCGTCAACGTACGTTTTGCGTTGCCAAAGCGCTGGCAGGCAAGATTGGCTTATGTCGATGTCGCGCAATACCTACGTCAGCATCAGATAGATAGCCCGACGCCCAAGGACATCAGTGCCGCCATCATTGAAATACGTCAGGCCAAATTACCAGACCCAGCCAACATAGGTAATGCAGGCAGCTTTTTCAAGAACCCGATCGTACCTGCAGCTCAGCGCGACAGTTTGCTGGCTGTGTATCCCACCCTGGTCAGCTACCGCCAGGATAGTGGCGATTACAAACTGGCAGCCGGCTGGCTGATAGATCAATGTGGCTGGAAGGGAAGGCAACTGGGTCGGGCGGGCGTGTATGAGAAGCAGGCGCTGGTGCTGGTTAATCATGGTGGTGCAACCGGGGCAGAGGTGCGGGCGCTGGCTCAGGCAGTATCCGCCGATGTATATGCCAGATTTGCTGTCAAATTAGAGGTAGAGCCAGTCTTTTTCTGATCGCGTTACTTTGCTCCACGCAGATAATGTTGGCAAGACAATCCATGCCCAGTTTGAGTATGTCTGCCAGTTTTGCAGTGACGATTCAATGTTAAATCTGATCCAAAAAAATATCATTCTGAGTTTTTATGTCCGAATCCAATAATGTGCATGCTGCAAATGAGCCTGGAAAAGCAGAGGGTGGGCTGGAGCCACAATTACCTGCTACTTCGCCTGAAAACATAAGTGCCGAAGAAAAACCAGAGTGGGGGCGTTTAATCAATGAGACTTTAAGAACCAGTTTCTTAAAGCATCCACGCTGGGAAGGAATACCCGCTTCACCGGTCATCATGTTGATCCTGGTGACTGGGTACATACTCGCTACCTTGTGTTTGCAGCGCCTGGCAATAGCGGGCCCTGCTGATTTTCATTTTCGCGCTATAGGCGCAAACTGGTTTGCGTTTGCGTCATGGGCCTGGCTTTGTTTCAGCTTGCGCCGGGATCCTGTTAAACCGGATGGAAGCAATGGCAGCACGGCGCCCAGCGCCAGTCATTTATTTGTTCTCTCGATGGCGCAAGGCCTGTTTTTGTTCTTGATCTTAAACCTGCCTTTTGGCCTGTCGATGTACCTGGGCTGGATCACGTATGGCAGTTTCAGTCAGGTCATCAGTTGGCTGATCTACCTTGTTCCGCTCTTGTTAACGATAGCAATTCAATCAGTCTTTTTGTGGAGAGCATGTGATCGCCGTGCTTGGTCCATGGTGCTCATATTCTTTGTCACCGTCAGCAGCATTGCGATGCAAATCACTACCCGTCCTCCACATTTCTGGTATCCGAAACGAGTGGAAAGCAGCGAAGCAGATAGTAGTGATAGGACGCCGGATATTTCTCAGGAAGTATTTGAGGCGCAAGCGGCATTGTTCCAGGAGAAAATGAGCGGGCTTCAGCCGCAAAGGACTGGAATTATTGATCTGTATAGCCTGAACTTTGCACCTTATGGTGATGAAAATGTCTTCCTGAATGAAACCAGCATGGTCACGCAAGTCATGGAGAAACGGTTTGATGCTGCTGGGCGCAGTCTGCAACTTGTGAATAACCCCGGTACCATGAATAGCCTGCCCTGGGCAACTCCATTGAACCTGCAGCGGGCCATACAACACGTGGCAAAACGTATGGATGTCAATGAAGATATCCTGTTCCTGCATATGTCTTCCCATGGTGCCAGCGATGGCGAATTGTCGGCCGGGATGTGGCCGTTGACGGTTAACACCGTTACACCAGAAGACTTGAAACGTTGGCTGGGTGAGGCTGGCATCAAGCACAGGGTAATATCAATTTCTGCCTGCTATGCCGGCAACTGGATTGCACCCTTGTCAGATGCTGACACGCTGGTAATGACCGCATCTGATGCCGATCATACTTCCTATGGTTGTGGCAGTAAATCAGACCTGACTTTTTTTGGTCGCGCCATGTACGATGAACAGTTACGCAATAAGACTCTGTCTTTTGAAACTGCGCTTGCTTCGGCAAGACCCATTATCAAACAGCGCGAAGAAGAGGCTGGCAAGACCGATGGCTATTCCAATCCACAAATAGCAATGGGTGCGAATATTCGCGACAGGTTGAAATTACTTGAGCTGCGCTTGCCCTCAGCGCAACCTCTTCCATGAAGAAATGGCAGCGATGCCGTTGCCACTGGCACTGGCCGGTACGCGATATGTCAATTCATCGCCCTTGAGTTCGAATTGGCTGGTTTGCTCGCTGCCATCCCAGTTGGGGAGGGATGCATGTTCTATTCTGAACACCAGCACATTACGTTCGGTATCGATAAAGCAACGGCCATAATGTGAGCTGGTGTCGATGGCGGCTGCGCGATATTCAGCTTCTGTACCTTTGCGTTTGTCGCCGCTTGCAAATTTGCTGCGTATGGATTTGTAGATCTGTAAAGAGTAATACCCATTTTCATCAACGATGAGTAAGCCATGGGGATTGATGCCAAAACTGGCACTTTGGCTACCATCGGCGCGTATTTCTGGTGCGGCCGTCAGCTTCCAGGTGCCAGATAAGCGCTTTTGTGCTTGCATGTGCTTGTCTATGTCTTGCTCCATGAAAGCATGGGCGGGCGGGCTTAGTAGTGCAATGCAGTTCAGTGCCATGCATGCTATTTTGTTGAATGTATTATTCATGCTTGCTCCTTGTCAGGCACTTGCGCGCAGCTGAGCTGACAGCCAGTAGTAATTTACCGGTAGTGCGACGTGACTCAAGATCGGCGTGTGCCAGGCTTGCCTGCTCCAGTGGATAGATATGATGTATGCGCAAATCGACTATGCCATCGCGCAGCCAGCTTATGGCTCGCTGACTGCGGTATTTGAGACTCTCCGCGTCTGCAACATGGTGGGCGAGGGTAGGGCGCGTCAAAAACAAGGATCCCTGGCGACACAAGTGCATGGGGTCAATGGGTGGCACATTGCCGCTGGATTGACCAAACAGCACCAAGCTCCCAAGAGGGCGTAATAATGCCATGCTGCCTTGATAAGTTTGCAGCCCCACTGAGTCGTAAACAACATGCACACCTTGCTGCAGCGTCAAATCCTTTACGGCACGGATGAAATCAGTCTCGCTGTACAGTACTACATGATCAGCACCGGCTGCTAGTGCCAGGCTGGCTTTCTCTGAAGTTGATACCGTACTGATGACTGTGAGCCCTTTGTGTTTCAGTATCTGGGTCAGCAGCAGGCCAACTCCGCCTGCACCGGCATGCACTAGTGCCGTCTCGCCAGCTTGCGCACGATAACTGGTTTCACATAGGTATTGTGCTGTAACGACTTGCAGCATGGCTGCTGCCGCATCGTGCGTACTCACGTCTGCTGGTAATACGATCAGTTTCCAGGCTGGTATGGAAAGGTGTTCCGCATAAGATCCTGCTTGCGATAGCCATGCCACCCTGCTGCCAGATGGTATAGACGCATTTCCTGCTATCACAATCCCAGCACCCTCGACGCCAGGGATGCAAGGCAGGATGGCTGGATTTTGTCCATTGCGCTGGTACACATCTGCATAATTTACCCCGGCGTAGCTAACCTGTACCAGCACCTCGCCATTTTTTTGCAAAGGCATTGCCACGTCACGTAACTCCAGTACGTCCGGACCACCTTGCGAAAATAATTGTATTGCTTGCATAGTCTTTCTCTCGTTGAACGAATGACTCGCAGCTTAATCAAAGTAGCAGAAAAAGAAAATTACTGAAATCTTCGCCCGGACTGTGCATAATTGCACCATGATGAATTGGGATGATCTACGTTATTTTTTGGCGCTCGTCGACAGCGGCACCTTGACCGGCGCTGCGCGTCGCCTGCAAGTTGAGCATACGACGGTTGCAAGGCGCATTGATGCGCTGGAGGTGGCGCTAGGTTTGCGATTATTTGACAGGCTGGTGCGTGGCTGGCAATTGACGACTGAAGGACGGGACCTGGTTGCTCATGCCCGGGAGGTGGAAGAACGCTGGTTCAGTTTTGAAAGAAAAGCACTGCAGACAGGAAAAATGGAGGGAGTAGTGCGCATTTCTGCACCTCCTACATTATCCACCTTTGTACTTGCTCCTAATCTGAAAAAAATATGCACCAGCCTGGCTGACATAGAACTGGAATTACAGGCTGAACGTCACCATGTCAGCTTGGGCAAGCGCGAAGCAGATATAGCCCTGCGCATGACGCGCCCGCAAACTGCGGGCCTGGTCATTAAACCCCTTGCCAGCGTAGGCTACGGACTGTATGCCAGCAAATCCTATCTGAAGAAACATGCCGCCGGGGATTGGGAATTTATTGCATATGAAAAAAATTCTCCCACGCCACATCACCAGTGGCTGGAAAATTACCTGGGACAACGCAAAGTCAACCTACGCAGCAATGATCAGATGGTCATGGCGCAATGTGCGGCCGCAGGTGTAGGGGTCACTGTATTACCACATTATTTACATCAGATTCACCGTGATTTGTATCGCATAGAGCAAGATGCAAGTATCGTACAAAGAAAACTCTGGCTGGTCATGCACGATGATGTCAGGCGATCTCCCAGAGTAAGGGCAGTGGCTGACCAATTAATAGAGTTGTTTGCAAATGAAGCAATACAAAACTTGCTGAACTAATATTTTTCTTTCTGCTTGCAGTAATTTTTAACAAATTAGACGCCTTGACAGGATTGCTGCACTGCACGCACAGACGCTGGACGCAGTATCATAAGGTTTTAGAACTTTGAGGTGTTGCCAAATGGATACCTTGGTAATTATTGATATGCAAAACGCCTGGCTGCATGGTGGAACGCCACGTTTTGACAAGACTAATGTGATTACCCGTATCAGTCGTGCTGCTGAGCATGTTCGTCAGCATGGTGGACAAGTCATCTTTGTGCGCCATTCCAATGATGATGCAATGTTAGGCTCGGCAGGCTGGGAGGTGATACCAGAGTTGCCTTTTACTCCTGGCGATGTATTTGTTGATAAGACCGCCTGTGACTCTTTTGCTGAGACAGGTTTGCTGGCACATTTGAAAATCACTGGTGCGCGCAATTTGATCTTGTGCGGCCTGGCAACTGAATTTTGTGTGGATACGACTGTACGGTCAGCAGCATCTCACGGGTTTGATGTAACAGCTTTATCAGATGCCCATACAACGGGGGACAGGCCGCATATGCGGGCAGAAAAAATAGTCGAACATCATAACTGGGTGTGGTCGAATATTGCCACGCCCGTCAATAGCCGCATCATGGTGCGTACGACGGAAGAGGTGTTTGGTATCCGGGTTTGATGCATTAAGTGTGGTCGGAGTCAAGAGTGAGCTTGTTCCTGCACTCATAAACTTGCCCAGGCCTTACATGCTTATTTGGAGCAGCCCATATCTTTCAGGTTGGCCTCAATTTTACGCCTGCTGTCAGCCATGGCTTCCATTTCTTGCGCGCTGCCACCTACTTTCTGATTGGTGCTTACAGCACTGATCTGCCTGCGTACATTCTCACATGCCTCTTGCTTGCGCGCAGCTTCACTGGCATCAGGTTTGCCGCTCTCTTTTGAATTCATCCCGTTTGTCGCTTTGCGCTCAGCGGCCAGATGGCGGTTGACGTCATCCTCATTCGAGCGGCCAATAAATTTGCGGTCATTCTCTTTTTCTGCCATACAGTCGCTTTCTATCTTGAGGCGTATGTCATTGGAATTGCCGCGCAGGGCATAGACATCTGCAACCAATCTGCGCTGGTCCCCGGTCTTGGCATCTGCTGCCACTTTATCCTGGAATGCGCCACCTTCCTTTAGCCATAGTATTTTTTTTGCTTCTTCCCCACGGCGTATGCAATTCGCATCCAGCGGAGGTTTGTCTGAAGTTGACGGGCTGGGATTTTTCTTGATCAATTGACCGGCTTGGCCATTGTCGCAGGGCTTGTCCTGGTAGGTACTGCCACAGCGATACAAATTTTGCGCCTGAGCTGTCGTGGCAAAGCCGGTGCTTAAACCCACCAACAGGGATGCTGAAATGCCAAGGGATGTGGTGAGGGCGCGAAATGTTAACATACTGAGTAAGCCTGTTTTTGAAAATCTTTAAAGCTGAACTTTACCATCCCCGATGGTAAAATGGTCAAAACACTCACAAGGTTTTTAGTTCACGGCTTGTATCTCCAATAGTCCTGCTTATACGTGAGCAAGTTGCCAAAGCGATGACTGCTTATCGTTTTATCCTTTCTCTTGCATAGAGGGTGTAGCTGTGTCTGGATTGATCCGTCATATTTTCACAGTACTACTTGGCTTGTTTTCCTGTCGATTTGGCCGCAAGTGCACAGGCGTTGCGAACAGGGTTTGCACATATTTTTGGATTGGCCCCTGGGACACAGGTATCAAGACTTTGAAGAGTGATAAGTATTTTCTGCTTGCAGAATCCGCACAACTGGATTTTGTGATTAGAACTGGATTGCTGGCTCCCATGCTGGCGAGCGGCACGGCCTTTGTGAATGTATCGCAGCTGGTGAGTTTTATGAGGCCGGTACGTCTTTTTCAACGAGTGCGGGTAGATACCCGTATCATGTATGCAAATGAAAAATGCACCTATTTTTCACATGAAATCTATACACGCGATACTCTGCATGCAGAGGTGCTGGTCAAGATGAAGTTTAAACGAGGGAGTTTAAGCGTGGGACCATTTGCATTGCTGCAAATACGTTTTGACGAACCACCAGCCCAATTGCTGGCCTGGGATCAGACCCTGCAAGCGATGGCATCAGCCCGTGGTGTGTAACAATAAATCTATCGTCCACCTGATACGTCAACAAAGCTGCCCGTGATATAAGAAGCCGCATCACTCAACAAAAAACAGATAGCCGCAGCTACTTCTTCGGGTGCGCCGCCGCGTTGCATGGGGACGCCAACTTTTAATCTTTCGACGCGGTTGGCTTCACCGCCGTCAGCATGCATGGTGGTATAAATCAAGCCAGGCCGCACACAGTTGACGCGTATGCCTTCATTTGCCACTTCTATCGATAAACCCTTGGTCAGGGTATCAATCGCGCCCTTGGTGGCCGCATAATCAATATATTCATTCGCTGAACCTAGTCGCGCCGCGGCTGATGACACATTCACGATGGCGCCACCTCGACCACCATGCCTGGTCGACATACGTTTCACCGCTTCGCGGCAACATAAAAAATAACTGGTGACATTGGTGCTGAGCAAGCGGTTGATACGTTTTGCCGTCAAATCCTCCAGCCGGCATTGTTGCATGAGGATGCCCGCATTATTGACCAGTGCATCCAGCTTGCCCAATTGCGCATCCATCTCGGCAAACAGGCGCACGACTTCCACTTCGTTGGCAACATCAGCCTGTATGGCAATGGAAGTGCCACCTTGCGCCTGTATCTCTTGCACGACTTGCTGTGCAGCTTCATGGTTGTGCAGGTAATTGATGCAGACTGCGTAACCGGCGGCTGCCAATTGCTGTGCCGTGGCAGCACCTATGCCGCGACTGCCACCTGTGACCAATGCTACTTTTGTCATGGCTACTCCCTCTTAATTGATGAATGGAATCATGCATCAAAATTGCGAAAAATAAATCATCACAGCATGGTAACCGGGATGAAGATTTTTCGCAGATGGCGTAGAGTTTGAAAGGGTTTTTTCGAGAGTGGGGTGGTGCGTATGGCGCACCCTGCTGTAATGCATCCCCAGCAATTGCTAGGGGATGCTGTGGGTAATTAGCCTTTGCTCCTGGCTTCTATCACTTCCCATTTTTCCAGTGCGTCCAGCAATTGCTCATCAATTTCAGTATGCCGTGCATTCAATTGATTGGCTTGCTCAGGGCCGTTTTTATACAGATTGGCATCGGCCAGTTTTGCGGTGATGGATGCCTGCTCAGCTTCCAGTGCCGCGATCAGCTTGGGCAGTTCTTCCAGCTCACGTTGCTCTTTGTAGCTGAGTTTTTTCGGTTTGGCTGCTGCCGGTGCACTCATGGTCGATACGGCTGCCACTGCTGGTTTTTGCTCGGTCTTCGCTGTTTTGGTGACCGGCACTGTGCTGCGGTAGCGTTCCCAGTCACTATAACCACCGATAAATTCACGCCATTGGCCTTCACCTTCAGCCACGATAACCTGGGTCACTACATTGTCGAGGAAGGTACGGTCATGGCTGACCAGAAAGACAGTGCCAGTGTATTCTTCCAGCAATTCTTCCAGCAATTCCAGCGTATCGATATCCAGATCATTGGTCGGTTCATCCAGCACCAGTGCGTTGGCTGGTTTGGCGAACAAACGGGCCAGCAACAGGCGGTTGCGTTCACCACCTGAGAGTGATTTAACCGGTGAGCGGGCGCGTTCTGGGGCGAACAAAAAGTCACCCAGATAAGACATCACATGCTTGCGCTGGCCATTGACTTCTACCCAGTCACTACCCGGCGCTATCGTGTCTGCCAGGCTGGCTTCTTCATCCAGTTGCGCGCGCATCTGGTCAAAGTAAGCGATCTGCAATTTGCTGCCTTGTTTGATGGTACCGCTGTCTGGTTCATCCTGGCCCAAAATCAGTTTCAGCAGGGTAGTTTTACCGGCACCATTCTGGCCTATCAGGCCAACCTTGTCGCCACGCAAAATAATGCTGGAGAAATCATCAATGATGACTTTCTCGCCAAAGCGTTTGCTGACATTTTCCAGTTCGGCCACGATCTTGCCTGAACGTTCACCAGAGCCTACATCCAGCTTGACCTGGCCTTGCTGTTCACGGCGGGCGCTGCGTTGCAGGCGCAATTGTTCAAGGCGCTTGACGCGGCCTTCATCGCGCACGCGACGGGCTTTGACGCCTTTGCGTATCCAGATTTCTTCTTGCGCCAAAAATTTGTCAAACTTGGCGTTTTCTACTTCTTCATTTTCCAGCAGATCTGCTTTGCGGGTTTGGTAAGTCGTGAAATTGCCAGGGAAAGAAGTCAGCTTGCCGCGATCCAGTTCTATGATGCGCGTCGCTACATTATCCAGAAAACTACGATCATGGGTGATAAACAGCACACTGCCTTTAAAGTCTTTCAGTAGAACTTCCAGCCACTGTATCGATGAGAAATCCAGATGATTGGTTGGTTCGTCCAGCAGCAGGACATCAGGTGCACTGACTAGCGCACATGCCAGGGCCACGCGCTTTTTCATACCGCCTGACAGCGTGCCCATGATGGCGTCTTTTGACAGGTTCAGCTTGTCCAGTGTGGTTTCTACCTTGTTACCCAAGCTCCAGGCATCTGCTGCATCCAGTTTTACCTGTATGTCATGCATGCGCTCCATCAGGGCATCATCATTGTCACCGCCAAACTGGCCAGTCAGAGCTTCATATTCCTGCAACAGGGCAGGCAGCTCACCCAGACCAGATGCAACCGCATCAAACACGCTAAGCTCCATGTCAAATTGCGGTTCCTGCTCGACATAGGCAATCTTGATACCTTGCTGCATGACCAGCAGGCCATCATCAATCTTGGAAGTGCGGGCAATGATCTTGAGCAAGGAAGATTTGCCCGTACCATTGCGCCCGATCAGGCCAACACGTTCGCCTGCTTCTATGGAAAACTCTGCATGATCGAGCAGAGCAACGTGACCGAATGCCAATTGGGCATCGCTTAATGAGATAACTGCCATAAAACCCTGTGGAACCGGCATCAGGGAGATGCGCGGACATAAATTAGAGAAAAGCAGTATTGTACGCTAGCTAGGCGGCTAAACTCACCTGCTGAATTGATTGTTGGCCCAAGCTCAGGTAAGATGGCGGGCTGATTGAGAAATGCACAAGTAAAACCGGGTATTTCTCACCGTGTCTCGCCGTAGTTCAATGGATAGAACGTATGCCTCCTAAGCGTAAGATACAGGTTCGATTCCTGTCGGCGGGACCAGGCACCCAAAGTAATAGCCCCCTAAAATCAACATAATCCAAATAAAATCAAAGGGTTAGCGTTGATATCCAAGAATGTCAAAACTACAAAATAACACTTAAAAACGTTGTTTTCTGTTAGCCTTTACGAAAAATTTACGAACAATTTACGAACATGGCTAGCTTCAAAAAGGCAGTGAACGCTTGGCGCGTCCAAATTGCTATCAAAGGTGTACGCGAATCTGCGTCCTTTTCCACCAAGGCAGAGGCCGTAGCCTGGGCCGCAGAGCGCGAAACTCAGATCCGGCGCGACATTTCTGAGGGAATAAATACCAAAAAAACAGTAGGTGATGCCTTTGACCGTTACGGAAAAGAGGTTTCCATCCACAAAAAAAAGCCAAAATGGGAGCAAGTACGCCTGGCCACCCTGGGCGAAGAGCTGATCGGCAAAGTCAAATTGCGTGATTTTAATATCACGGCCGTCACTGCCGATACCCTCGGCAAATGGCGCGACAAGCGTATTAACGTCGACAAAGTGGCCGGTTCAACGGTCAATCGTGATCTTTCATTGCTATCCCATGTGTTCAGCACCGCCAGGCGCGAATGGAAGTGGATCTCATCCAGCCCCACGACTGACGTGCGCAGGCCCAAAAACCCCGCACCACGTGACAGATTGATATCAGAAGACGAGATCGACCGTATCACGCTGGCATCCGGCTTTTGTGAAGAGGTCGCCAAACAGAAAAAGCAACAAGTAGGCATAGCGTTTCTATTTGCCATCGAAACCGCCATGCGTGCCGGCGAAATCTGCGGGCTTAAGCCTGGTGACATCAACGGCAACGTTGCCAAGCTGCACGACACCAAAAACGGCAAGCGCCGGGATGTTCCCCTGTCATCAAGGGCCGTCGAGCTGCTGGGATATTTGCCAACGCCCGAAGAGGGCAAAACACTGTTTGATCTGACATCATCGACTCTGGACGCCAATTTCAGAAAAATGAAAACGGCAGCAGATATTGACGGTCTAAATTTCCACGACACCAGGCACGAAGCCATTACAAGGCTGGCCAAGAAACTCAACGTGTTAGAACTGGCGCGCATGGTTGGGCATACTGATTTAAAAATGCTGCAAATCTATTACAACGAGACTGCAGCAGAGATAGCCAAGAAATTATAAAAAAAGCCACCAGATGGTGGCTGTCCTTAGTTTTTCTCGATATAGCTTTCTATCCACGCCAGTACTTCAGTGGCCTTATATAGTGGCTGCGCTCTGCCTGTCTTGGTTGGCAAGCGCCTGGCTTTAGGAAAGCTCGGCAAGCACGCCATACGCTCACGAACCACCTGCGGCTCTCGCTTCAGGATAGTTGCGATGTGGGCGATATCCCAATAGTCAACGGCAAGTGGTACAGCAGGCCGTACCTTTTCTGCCACGGCTGCAGCGAATTTTTCCAGAATTTCACGATCGCTCATATTGATGTTCCTTTCTTTTTATTTATTGTGGGTCCTGCGACTACAAATTATGTATAGTTAAAACTGCTGTTTGGAGGCTTAGTAGCAACGCTCTTTACTCGCAAAGGCCGTAAGCGGACGAACATGCAGTCGGCTCGTCCAGGTCAGTCAACAAGGAAAACTGCCTACCACCTCGGCTTGTTTTGGCCCATTCAACGACAGATAAAATCGTCGATGCCTGACCCTTGTGTCCCTGGGTACCAAGGTGAAAAAATGAGACAGGCGAACGCGGCCGACAGACTTCAGAAACCAGCGCCTCCCATTTGGCAATGCGCTCTATGTGTTCTGGGAACCGCTTTGCAATTGCATGCAGCTCCGCTTTGCTGCAATTGATGCAGGGCATACAGCCAACCCGCGTCATACCTTGCTTGTATAAAGGGTTTGGCTCAATGCCAGCCAATTCATGCGCTAAAAACACATCACGCACGTTCCAGCGCAATATAGGTCTGTAGTTGAAAAGGCCTCCGCCAACGACTTCAAACGATTTCACACATGCGCCAGTTCCCTGCAAGCGCGTCCGCCTTGAATGGCTTTCATCAATGCGTACACCTTGCCAAGACCAGACCGCATGTTCATCGTCAATGACATTCATGCAGTATTCGGTTAAAGGGATCGTTTTCAGATACTCGGTGCAAAATTGACGTTTTCTAGAGGGAAAACCACCCTTTAACATGCACATATCAAGATAAGGGTTCCCGGTGGTGTAAAGCAGCTCTAATGCCCGTGCTGCGGCCTCTGGCGTCCAGTTGTATTTAAACTTGCGCGTCCCATAAATTGCAGACTCTGGTTCACCTGCAGCAATGCGGGCCAGGTTGGCACGCTTAACAGCAAATTCGTCTGAAAAATCGGCGTGCACGACATCTACCTGAATATCCAACGCTGCCGGAAGGTAAGACAGCGCATATTTATATGTTTCTTCGTGCTCGTTTCCAGTGTCCGCAAAAACAAACCGGCAATTGGCTACGCCGTGTTGCTCGATGGCGAGTATTGCCGTCGCTGTACTATCTTTGCCGCCAGAAATTGAAACCACATGAATTATTGACATTTGTATTTTTCCGTAGTGATCAGCGAGGCGCAAAGCCATTATCCGCAAGCGCATCTGCAACCTTCAGCGCACCTTCCTGCATCAAATAGGCTTCATCAATACTGACAGCAAGCTGTTTAAATTCAGAAAACCCGATTCGCTTAAAAAATTGCGCCAAAGCCTGGGCCTGAGCCTCATTCATGTACGAAGTAATTTTCACCGTTCTCATTTCACTGCACCCCCACGTTTTCATTCACGATGACGGCCACTGTTTCAGCATCGATACCCAACAGCCGGGCAACTTCATCAAAGCGGGCCGTTTTGGTCTTACCAGGCTCATAAGTGACGGCATACGCCTGCAAAATACGGTGTTTAGCCACAATCATTTTTCACCTCGCCACGGTTTGACAGTGACGCCACAGGCACCGAAAAAGTCATAGGCTGCGCCAAAGACAGCGCAGGCGTCCTGGGCAATGGCGATGTACTCATACTTGCTTGTGACCGTTCTTACATAGACTTGAAAGCTCATATTTCGTCCTTTCTTTGGTTATTTTTCAGTCTGGAAAATCCAGCATTTCACTGATGTGGAAGGGGTGGCCATGGGTGATTGCGTGCTGCGGATCACGCTGTTGACAACCCGGTTTGTTTCTACAAATTTGCGGCGGCTGCTGGTTTTCAGCACCTTCTTCAAGTCGCGCAAAAGGGGTACTTGCTGACGTTTCTCCGTGGCCACCTGCAGGAAATGATTCAGATTGACTGCAATCAAAGACGGGTCACGCGAATGATTCAAGATCGACATATCCCCGTTATCCAGATAATCAAACGCCTCCCAGAATTCCTGCACGAGCACATGGT
>NZ_JACOFX010000038.1 GCF_014284125.1 Undibacterium umbellatum
AATGCCATCGCCTTTGGAAAAACTGTGAGCGACAATTGAATACCAGCTTGCAATTCGTTAATTTGGCATTCCTCACTTTGCTCTTGCGGCGGGGGTGATCAAAAAAGATCTCGAACAGGTTCTAAGACGCGGGGCTTGCTGGTGCGGCTGGAGAGTGCGCGCCTGGCGGCAACAGCATCGCGATACAGCGCGCAAGAACTTGAACACCTACCCGCCCCGGTGGCTCGGTACTTTCGTACGGTATTAAAGGATGGCCAGGCCATCATTTCTGCTGCGAGTGTTGCACATACTGGCAGCTTTAACCTGAGTGTGGCTGGTGAGCAGTGGAAGTCGTTTGCATCAACACAGCGGGTCATTACCCGCAGGCCGGGCTTTGTCTGGGATGCGCGCATTGCCATGGTGCCGGGTATAGCTGTTTATGTACATGATGCCTATGTGGGTGGTGAAGGTATCTTGACCCCCTCCCTACTTGGCCTGTGGAGCATGGTGGACAAGATCAGCGCGCGCGATCTGGCCGAAGCTGAATTCATGCGCTTTTTTGCTGAGGCGACCTGGTACCCTTCTGCCTTGCTCCCCAGCCAGGGGGTGCAGTGGCAGGCAGTTGATGAGCATACAGCCAGCGCGACGCTTGCCGATGGTGCGATTAGCGCGACCATGCTGGTCAGTTTTAATCAGGCTGGCTTGATTGAATCAGTGCGGGTTGAAGCCCGCGCTGCCTTGGTGGGCAAGCTTATCGTGCACACACCCTGGGAAGGGCGCTGGTTCAATTATCAGGAACGCGATGGCATGCTGGTGCCGCTAAGCGGTGAAGCTGCATGGCTTCATGCTGACGGGCGCAAGCCATATTGGCGTGGCACCATCACTGCACTGGCCTATGAATTCTAGACAGCTGGCCAGCCAGCGCATACGGTTGCATGGGACAGGTAGCTCATGGCAGATGATAGCTGGCAAATGTCTGAGCTCGCCCGGGGAGCTGTGATACGTCTGTCAAATTAACTGTATATTGTTATGTCAGGGAAGTGTCGCCACACTGTAGTCAAGGGCTGCAATTACCATGAAGTCATTTGGAGAATTTAATGAAGAAGAGAGTCATCTGCGCGCTACTGTTTGCATTAAGCCTGAGCGCGAATGCTGCCGATGCACCGCAAGCCGCTGCCAAGCCTGTTGTGACAATTGCCGCACTGGATGTGCCGCGCTACATGGGCACCTGGTACGAAATCGCGAAGTTTGAAAATCGATTCCAGAAGAAGTGTACGGGCTTCACCTCGGCGACGTATTCAGCATTACCGGATGACAAGGTACAGGTTACCAACCGTTGCCAGGGAAGTGGTGGCGAAGTCATCGAGGCTGTAGGCGAGGCCAGGCAGGTGGGCAACTCAAGCTCACCGAAGTTGAAAGTGCGCTTTGCGCCAGCGTTTTTGTCTTTTCTGCCTATGGTGTGGGGTGATTATTGGGTCATAGATCTGGACCAGGATTATCAGTTGGTTGCCGTCAGCGAAGCCAAGCGCGAGTTCTTGTGGATATTGTCGCGCACGAAAAAAGTCGATAAGGAAAAGTACGATGCCCTGGTCGCACGGCTGGTGGCGCAAGGCTTTGACGTAAGCAAGCTGGTGCCCACCAAACAGGAGTAGCAGGCTTGCCTGCCAGTTTTTGTGCATGCCGGATAAAATAAACAGGCGTTGATATAATGCCCGCATGACATATAGCATCGTTTGGTTCAAACGCGATCTGCGTTTGCATGATCATCTTGCGCTACATACAGCAACCAGCAAAGGGCCGGTGCTGTGCTTGTACGTTGTTGAGCCATCTTTGTGGGCGCAGGCTGATGCGGCGAACCAGCATTACCAGTTCTTGCTTGAGAGCTTGCGTGAGCTTTATCTTGCTTTACGCAAAAGCGGTGGCCAACTGCATATATTGACGGGTGAAGTCACTGAGGTCTTTGCGCACATTTTTACCCATCAGCCATTCTCGGCTATTTATTCACACGAAGAAACGGGTAACAACGTCACTTATCAGCGTGATAAGGCGCTGGCTCGTTGGTGCCGCGCGCAACAAGTGGAATGGCATGAGTTTGCCCAGTTTGGTGTGGTGCGTCGCTTGCGGAGCAGGGATGACTGGCAGGCCAGCTGGAATGCGCATAATGACTCGCCCTGTGTAGCGCTGCCGCCCTTAAGCGCCACAAAATTTTCACCGTTGACGCCTGCAATTACACTCCCACGATTGCCACCTTCAGTACAGGACTTGCATCTGGAGCCTTTCAATCCACCTGCACGCCAGCGTGGTGGCAGGCAGAACGGCTTGATGATACTGGATAGCTTCTTGCGTGAGCGCAGTCATCAATATCGCGGCGGGATTTCATCGCCCTTATCGGCACCCACGGCTTGTTCGCGCCTGTCGCCGTATCTGGCATTTGGTTGTCTTAGTTTGCGGGAAATCGTGCATGCCACACGCGACCATATCGCCAGCTTGCCCGTAACGGCTGAGCGTCACAAGAAAGGGCTGGAAGCCTTTATCAGTCGCTTGTACTGGCATTGCCACTTTATTCAAAAACTGGAGAGCGAGCCAGAAATCGAATACCGCAATATGCATCGCGGCTATGATGGTTTGCGTGAACAGGAATTCAATCAGGCGCATTTTGAGGCTCTGATTTCTGCCCGTACTGGCTGGCCGCTGGTTGATGCGTGTGTAACGATGTTGCGGCAAACAGGCTGGCTTAATTTTAGAATGCGCGCCATGCTGGTTTCTGTCGCTGCCTATCCTTTGTGGCTGGACTGGCGGCCAGTCGGGCATTGGCTCGCACGCCAGTTTTTGGATTATGAACCAGGCATACACTGGAGCCAGATGCAGATGCAATCAGGCACTACGGGAATGAACGTGCCGCGCATTTATAATCCAGTCAAGCAGGCCAGTGACCATGATCCCCATGGACATTTCGTGCGTCGCTGGCTGTCTGCGATGCGTCGCGTACCGGACACTTGGTTGTTTGAACCATGGCGCATGCCGCCAGATGTGCAGGCAGCTTGTGGTGTGAAAGTGGGTGTCGATATACCTGCGCCTATAGTTGATCTGGAACAGGCTACTCGCATTGCCAAGACCCGGCTATTTGACTTGCGCAAGCAGCCCCACATGCAGGCTCCAAAATTGGCCGTCATAGAAAAGCACGGTTCGCGCAAAAAGACTCCAGGCAAGACACACCAGCAGACTGCATCCAGCAAACAGCCTGTCAGCCTGCAATTAGAACTGGACTGGTGAGACGAGAGCAACGGTTTCAGAATAAGGAAAGCGATGAGTCATAGTTCAAATGTTATTACAGCGCAAGCTCAAGAGACGGGCACGTCCAACACACCGGGCATTGTGATTTATTGGTTTCGCAATGACCTGCGTTTGGCAGATAACCAGGCATTAATTCGCGCCTGCCAGCACGCTGAAAACCTGGTATTTGTGTATTGTCACCCATCCGCTACTTTGCAGGCACAGCGCTGGAACTTTCCGCACCCTGGGCTACATCGCCAGCGCTTTGTGGAATCTGCCTTAGCTGATTTAAGTCAGCAGTTACACGCAATGGGCAGCCAGCTACTGGAAGTCAGCATGAGTGCCGTGGAATTTCTGCCGCTGCTTGCCAGAGAACTAGGTAGTAAGGTAGTTTACTGTGAAGAGATTGCGGCACCTTATGAGCAAGATGATATCTACGCATTACGCGCTGCAGGTTTAACTGTGCATACGCACTGGCAATCTAGCTTGCTTGATCCAACATATCTACCCTTCGGGGCGGATGCGCTGCCTGATGTATTTACGCAGTTTCGTACTCTCATCGAAGCCAAAGGCGTGCAGCCGCCCGCACCGCTACCAGCACCGCATTCCTTGCCAGCTCTGCCGGACAACTTTGGCCAGATTGCGAGGAAGTGGGCAATTGACTCACACGCTGCCTCGGTAGAGCCAAGCGCTGAAGCAGCAGCATTGCTGAATGATGCTCGCTCATCTTTCCCCTACTTTTTGCCTGCGTTTTCTGGTGGTTCAACTGCAGCTAACGCGCATGTAGAAAACTATTTGAAGCGTAAGCTACCGCATACCTATAAGCAAACCCGCAATCAATTGTCGGGGCTGGATTATTCGACCAAATTTTCTCCTTGGCTGGCGTCTGGTGCGATATCAGCACGCCAGATTTTTAGCGCGCTAAAAGGATTTGAAGCAGAGCTTGGTGCCAATGATGGCAGTTACTGGATCTGGTTTGAATTATTGTGGCGTGATTATTTTCGCTTGCTGCATCTCAAATACGGACGGCAGTTATATTCCGCAAAGGGCCTGACCGATTTGCCAATGCCGCCACATGATGCGGAAAAATTTAACGACTGGTGCCAGGCCCGGACAGGCAATGCGTTTATTGATGCAGCCATGGCGGAGCTTGCTGCGACAGGCTATTTATCCAACCGCATGCGCCAGGTGGTTGCCAGTTATCTTATCCATGAGCTGGCTTGCGACTGGCGGGCTGGTGCTGCGTGGTTTGAAGCTCAGCTCATTGATTATGATGTGTACAGCAATCAAGGGAACTGGCTGTATATCGCAGGGCGTGGCACAGACCCACGCAATGGCAGGCGTTTCAATATCCCAAAACAAGTTCATGACCACGATCGTGACGGCACATACCGACGCTTGTGGGGGAAACTTGAAAGCGACGCCAGCAATCAATGAGATGAGAAAAGCAAGCGCCGCAGTTCTGGCGGCGCTTGCTCATACGATCAGGGTTTCATTTCAGGTTTCGCCCGACATCTCAAGGGCCGACGGCCTTCCAGTTGCCACCTTGTATGGTCAGCATTACTCTCGCCTTTTCTTCCAGGCCAAAATGGTCATTTGCTGTGTAATGCAAGACGCCCTGGGTGATGGGGATGTCGATCTCGGATTCCATCGCATCTTTTAAAGCTGTACGGAATTCTGGCGTGCCGGGTTTGGCTTTTTTCAGGGCCAGGGGAATGACGCGGTTCAGTAGCAGGTAGGCGTCGTAGCCATGCGCTGCGAACTGGTTTCTGCTGCCTTCGCCATATTGTTTTTCATAGCGATTGGTGAAGTCTGTGGCCAGTTGTTTGGATGGGTGGTTGTCTGGCAGAAGTTCGGGCAAGATGGCCAGGCCTGCGACGACGAACGCGCCTTCTACGTCTTTGCCGCCCAGGCGTATGAGGTCACGCGAGGCTGCACCGTGTGTCTGGTAGATCTTGCCTTTGTAGCCGCGCTCTATCAGTGCCTTGTGTGGCATGGCTGCGCCGCTGCCAGATGCGCCTATCAGTATCGCGTCTGGCTTGGCAGCAAGTAGTTTCAGCGTCTGTGCTGTGACGCTGGTGTCAGGGCGGTTGAAGCGCTCTGTGGCAACAGACTGCAAGCCATTTTTATTGGCAGCGGCAGTAATTGCTTTGAACCAGGTTTCGCCATAGGCATCAGAATAGCCTAGATAGGCGTAGGTTTTGACACCTGTTTTTTTCATGTGGTCGGCTACAGCATGAGCCATGAGCGGTGTCGATTGGGCGACACGGAATGTCCAGATGCCTTTGCCGGGCGCGACCTCAACAGGAGAGGTCGATATTTGTGGCGTCTTGAGTTCAGATGCGACCTCTGCCAGGGCAACGGAGGCGGGTGTGGCAGTGGAGCCGACGATGACATCTACCTTGTCGTCAGTGATGAGCCTGCGGGCGTTTTTGCTGGACTGTGTGGTATCGGATGCATCGTCGAGGACGATCAGTTTAACTTTTTCACCGCCGATGGTCTCTGGCCACAGGGCTATGCCGTTTTTGGTGGGAATGCCCAGGCCAGATGCGGGGCCGGTCAGTGGCAGGCTGACGCCTATGGTGATGTCGGCCTGGGCCGTGCTTGCGATTGTTGCTATCAGCAGAGCCAATATCGTCGGTTTGATGTTGAATTGCATTGCTGTCTCCTGAATTATTGTTGGTATTGCAGATGCGGATGCGACGCGACATTGCTTTTCGCCATCTAAGCTTGTTTGCTGGCCGGCCTGGCAATTTTTTATTGCAACGCAATATTGTTATGTCGTATAACAGTTATTCAATATAATAATATTTTGGATTGCTTGCAAGTGGGGATTTGGAATTTTTTGGATTTCGTGCTGGAGGTAGCCAGGTGGACGTGAAGGTACAAAACCTGCGACGACTGCAAGTTTGTTTGTGCAGAAGGAATCCCTTACTTAGGATCTATACACAACTTCCCCAGCAAGGCGCGCAATTGCTGACGCTCTTTCACCGACAACTGCTGGCTGACCCTGTCATCATGTTCTTTCACGGCCAGTTTGTATTTCTCTAATTGCTTCTGGCCTTCTTTGGTCAGGTGCAGATTGTAGGATCTGCGGTCGCCGGAGTCCTGGCGTTCCAGCAGGCCAGCTTGTTCAAAATTGTCGATAATGGCTACTACGCCTGAGCGGGCTATGCCCATGACTTCCGCAAGGCGGGTTTGGGAAATGCCCGGGTTGTTGCCGACAATCACTAAAGATGAGAAACGCTGAGGTGTGATGTCGTAAACGCCCAGACTGGCGCTGAAGTCAGCATAGATGGATAGCTGGGCGCGGCGCACGGCGTAGCCGGTCAGTTCGTCAAGAATGCCATACTCTATGCCTTCTATACGGGCGTTGAAAGTGGGGAGCTGTGCCGTGCTGCTCTGGCGCTTCGGGGCTGCTGCCCTGGTCTTGGTTTGCGCTTTGAGGATGTCTGTTTTTTGTTTGGGCATGATCAGGCAATATGAGTGAGCTTGTTCTTAGAAGTATTGTACATGCTGCCTGTCTTGAATTAGCGAATTCACATTACTAGTGCGCAAGAGCCAGGCGTCTGGAAATTTGCAACAGTGCTTGTGTAATCTCGAATAATTGTTATACAGTAGAACAATATAGTCGTATCTAAAAACGTGCAGCATCGTTAAATTTCGGGAGGAAGACATGAAAGTAGTAATCGCCGGTGCCGGTATAGGTGGCCTGACTCTTGCCCTGATGTTGCATGAGCGCGGCATCGATGTTGAAGTGTATGAAGCAGTCAATGAGATCAAGCCGCTGGGTGTGGGCATCAATTTGCTACCGCATGCGAGCCAGCAATTGTGCCAGTTGGGTTTGGAAAACTGCCTGGCTGAACTAGGTATCGAGACTTCATCACTTTCTTATTTCAACAAGTTTGGTCAAAAAATCTGGCAAGAGCCGCGCGGGCGTGCTGCTGGTTATGATTGGCCGCAATATTCCATACACCGTGGTGAATTGCAGATGACTTTGCTGCAGAATGCCATCGAACGTCTGGGTGCTGGACGCATTCATCAGGGGCATGCATTTACCTCTTTTGAACAGGTGGCGAACAAGGTAATTTCTACTTTCACCAGACAGGTGGATAAGGCGGCAGTGCTGGTGGAGTCTGATTTGCTCATCGGTGCGGACGGCATACATTCGGCAGTGCGACGCTTTTTATACCCGCAGGGAGACCAACCACGTTTTTCTGGCCGTATGCTGTGGCGCGGTGTGACGGAGGCTACGCCGTATATGGACGGACGCAGCATGTTCATGGCGGGGCATCAGGACCAGAAATTTGTTTGCTACCCTATCTCTGAACCATTGCGTGCGCAGGGTCGTTCGCTGATTAACTGGATTGCCGAGTTACGTGTGCCGGGTGGTGAGTTGCCAACGTCGGACTGGAACCGCAAGGTGGATAAAGCCACATTCAGCAAACCCTTTGATAGCTGGAACTGGGGGTGGATAGATATTCCTGATCTGATCGAAAAGTCAGAAGTGGTGTATGAATTCCCACTGGTGGATCGTGACCCATTACCGCGCTGGACTTTTGAGCGGGTGACTTTGCTGGGTGATGCGGCCCACCCCATGTACCCTATAGGTTCAAATGGCAGTGCGCAGGCAATACTTGATGCGCGCTACCTGACTGACTGTCTCGTTGGTGAAGCGAGTATTTTGTATGCGCTGCGTGAGTATGAGGCTGAGCGTTTGCCGCGCACCACAGGCATCGTATTGCGCAACCGTATGAATGGGCCTGAACAGGTGATGCAGATGGCAGAGGAACGTGCCCCCCTCGGTTTTGCTGATATAAAAGATGTGATCACGCAAGCGGAGCTGGAGGCGATTTCCTTGCGCTACAAGCGGCTGGCGGGGTTTGACAAGGATGCTTTGCGGGTGACGGGAAAAGTTCAACCTGAAAGCGCAGACGCCAGTGAACTGTCACAGAAATACGCAATGTCCAAACCGGCCTGAGACAAAACCACGGCAAATTGATCGTCTTCGAATTTGCATGGTATCTGCTCTGCATTTGCTTAAGATTGCTTCGTCGTGTAGCATCTTTCGCCGCGCACCGGGCGCATATACACCACTAATATCAAAATTTTGAAAGATCCACATATGTCTTCTTCATGGGACAGTAATTCACCTGTACGCGCACTGACCAGCATGCATCTTTATTTTGCCGTGATTTACGGCGTCATATCGCTGCCATTTCTTTACGAACTTTTTAGCAGCTTTGGCAAAGGCCAAGGCGGGCTGATAGAGATGACTGTATTCAGCGGTATTTTTATACTTTGGGCTTTTGCACATTACAAGGCTAGTGATGCCGTTGAAACGGGCAAAAATTGGGCATCTGGTGCTTCGTATTTTTTGGCGGTTCCCTTATTGTTAGGCATCCCTATCGGAACATTTTTTGGTATAAGAATGATTATGCATGCTCGCAAGCTCAATCGCGAATAAGGCGCCTGCGTCTTTACATTTTTTTTTGCGGGTGCATAGAATGTACCTGAACAGGTCATGCAAATGGCAAAGGAACGTACCCGCTGGGTTTTGCCGATGTGCATGAGATGATCACGCAAGCGGAGTTGGAGGCAATTTCCTCACGCTACATGAGCTGGCAGGGTTTGACAAGGATGCTTTGGGGGTGACGGGGAATGCGAGGGCCAGATCTGGTTTTGACGGAGTCCAGATCGCTTGCTGGGTGCACCATGGCAGTGCTTAAAGGGGACAGTTTGCAGCTAAGTTGCCTGCACCCAAATTGCAATGGAAACCCATCCCCATCCTGGCCTTCCCCTTGAAGGGGAAGGTGCCTGTATGAGATTTACGACAAATCAAACCTGTCCGCATTCATGACCTTGGTCCAGGCGGCAGCAAAATCATGTACAAACTTCTGTTGTGCATCACTGCCTGCATAGATTTCTGCCACAGCACGCAGTTGTGAGTTGGAACCGAAGACCAGATCAACTACGCTGGCTGTCCATTTCACATCTCCATTCACACGGTCACGGCCTTCGAGCACGCCTTCTATACCTGATTTGTGCCACTTGGTATTCATGTCCAGCAAGTTGACGAAGAAATCATTGCTTAATGTTTCTGGTCGTTTGGTGAATACACCGAGTTGCGATTGTCCGGCATTGGCGTTCAGGGCACGCAAGCCACCAATCAACACGGTCATTTCTGGCGCGCTGAGTTTGAGCAGTTGCGCCTTGTCGATCAGTAGTGCAGCAGCAGAGCCTTCCAGGCCTTTGCGCAGGTAGTTGCGGAAACCGTCTGCGACAGGTTCGAGGACTTCAAAGGATTCTACGTCGGTCTGTTCTTGCGTCGTATCCATGCGGCCTGGGGCAAAGGCCACTTGTATTTCATGTCCAGCTTTTTTGGCGGCAGCTTCCACTGCTGCGGTACCACCAAGGACGATGAGATCAGCCAGGGAGACTTTTTTGCCACCAGTCTGGGCAGCATTGAACTCTGCCTGTATGGCTTCCAGTTTGGCCAGCACCTTGGCCAGTTGTTCTGGCTGATTGGCTTGCCAGTCTTTTTGTGGTGCCAGGCGTATGCGCGCGCCATTCGCGCCACCGCGTTTGTCGCTGCCACGGAAGGTAGATGCCGAAGCCCAGGCAGTGCTGACCAATTGCGATATGCTGAGGCCAGATGCCAGCAGCTTTGCCTTGAGACTGGCAATGTCGCTCTCATCGACCAGAGCATGATTGACTGCTGGAATAGGGTCTTGCCAGATCAGTTCTTCTTTTGCTACCAAAGGGCCAAGGTAACGGGTGATGGGACCCATGTCGCGGTGGGTCAGTTTGTACCAGGCACGAGCGAAAACATCTGCCAGTTCTTGCGGGTTTTGCAGGAAACGGCGCGAGATTTTTTCATATGCCGGGTCCACTCGCAGGGCCATGTCTGCTGTGGTCATCATGGGTGCATGACGCAGGGATGGGTCGTGCGCATCTGGTACTGTGGTTTTGGCGGCCAGATCGGTGGGTGTCCATTGATGGGCTCCAGCCGGGCTCTTGGTCAGTTGCCATTCATAGCCAAACAGGGTTTCGAAGTAGGAGTTATCCCAGGTGATGGGCGTGGCTGTCCAGGCACCTTCTATACCGCTGGTGATGGTGTGCACGCCTTTGCCTGTGCCAAAGCTGTTCTTCCAGCCCAGACCTTGTTCTTCTATGCTGGCACCTTCGGGTTCTGCGCCTACCTGGGCAGGGTCACCTGCGCCGTGGGCTTTGCCAAAAGTGTGGCCGCCTGCGACCAGCGCGACGGTTTCTTCGTCATTCATGGCCATGCGGGCGAAGGTTTCGCGGATATCGCGTGCCGATGCGATTGGGTCGGGGTTGCCATTGGGGCCTTCGGGGTTGACATAGATCAGGCCCATTTGTACGGCGGCCAGCGGTTTTTGCAGGTCGCGGTCGCCGCTATAGCGCTGGTCATCCAGCCATTTGCCTTCGGGCCCCCAGTAGATGTCTTCTTCCGGTTCCCAGATGTCGGGACGTCCACCGGCGAAACCAAAGGTTTTGAAGCCCATGGAGTCGAGCGCAACATTGCCGGTCAAGATCATCAAATCTGCCCAGGACAGTTTGTTGCCGTATTTTTGTTTGATGGGCCAGAGCAGGCGGCGTGCCTTGTCGAGATTGCCATTGTCAGGCCAGCTATTGAGGGGTGCAAAGCGCTGCGCACCAGCGCCAGCGCCGCCGCGACCATCGCTGGTGCGATAGGTACCCGCGCTATGCCAGGCCATGCGAATGAAGAAGGGGCCGTAGTGACCGTAATCAGCAGGCCACCATTCTTGCGAATCTGTCATCAGGGCATGCAGGTCTTTGATGACTTCGTCAAGATCCAGAGTCTTGAATGCTTCTGCGTAGTTAAAATCTTCACCCAGCGGATTGGATGCAGGGGAGTGCTGGTGCAATATCTTGAGGTTCAATTGATTTGGCCACCAGTCTGCGTTTGGGTGGCTGGCTGCCACTGCGGTGCGGGCGTTACCTGAGAATGGGCATTTTGCTTCGTTTGACATTCTTATCTCCTTTGATTGAGTGACACACGAGCTCATTTCATCAAAAGGATGTGATGAGCTCTACTACCTGATCGATTGTAGAGATGGATAAATAATAGGTAAAATCAATTTAATTGATTGAATCAATTTGTTTTAACTATCGATTTATTCCCTGGCCAAATTGTGCTTACTCTTGCATACCCTGCTGGTGCCAAGTGTTTGTGCCGCTTTGTTGATGGCGATCCTATGGGCTGAGCGAGAAATTCTGAATTTAAAATGGCCTGATTCATTGTGTTCTACATGTTAACTTATTTATACCAAAGTATGAGAGTCATTGAATCGTCACCACTTCTAAGGGATAATTGCGAATATGAATGACACTACACAACTACCCCCATTGCCAGATCGCCTGTCGGTTGATCCGCGCAGCCCCTATCATGTCGCCGAAGTGTTTCAACACGATGTCGGTATTAAGCTCAATGGCAAAGAGCGCAATGACGTTGAAGAATATTGCATCAGCGAAGGCTGGGTCAGCGTTGCTGCTGGCAAGGCCCGTGACCGCAAGGGCAATCCCCTGATGATCAAAGTCAAGGGTGTGGTTGAGGCTTTTTACCGCTGATCGCCATTACTGAGTTACAGCCGGGTGCTGGCTTTTGCAGTGCCCGTTTCTTCGGCCCAGAGTTGGCTGGCATGGCGTCCGCATCGTTAGGCAGGACGCCAAAATCCCCTCCGATATGATTGTCTGCCTGTTTGCTGTCTGAACAGGCATGCTGCTTTTGTTGCCTGCATGCACTATCCTGATTCACTGATGAAACCCACTCCCCTGCCACACGCTGTATCCCGCTTGCGTTCTGCCCGTCTTGAGCGCAGTACCAGGCCGTTTCTTGCGCGTGGTGGCCCCAAGGGTGAGCGGTGTAGCGGCTGCAGGCTGATACTTAGCCATTGCCTGTGCGAATTGCGCCCCGTCGTGCCTACCCGTGCGGGGGTGTGCCTGCTGATGGCCGAACATGAGACGCTGAAACCCAGCAATACCGGCTGGCTAATTGCCGATGTGGTGCCCGACACCATGGCCTTTGGCTGGGCACGCACTGAAGTCGATCCAGCCTTGCTGGCCGTGCTGGCTGACCCGCAATGGCAGCCGTATGTTGTCTTCCCTGGTGAATTTGTCACTCCAGAGCGGGTGATTTCGGAGTTGCTGCCTGTAGATGCAGAACAGGATAACCACAAGCGCCCGCTGTTTATTTTGCTGGATGCTACCTGGCCAGAAGCCCGCAAGATTTTCAAAAAAAGCCCTTACCTGGCAAAGTTCCCTGTACTGAGCTTGTTGCCAGAACAACTTTCACGTTACCGCTTGCGCCGCTCGCGAAGGGACGATCATTTGTGTACCTCGGAAGTGGCAGCCCTATGCCTGGGACTGGCTGGTGAGACTGCGGCTGCGGGGGCGCTGGAGATGTATCTCGACTTGTTCACTGATCATTATCTGCGCGCAAAGCAGCAGTTGAAGGTGGAATGGGAGGATGAATTGCATGTGCAGATGCGGGAGTTGGTACGAGGCTTGTAGGGACTTAAATATTCTGTTGTAGGCCAGCAAGGACCGCACGATAGATCCGGCCTTGCAGGCTGCTTTTGCGAAAAAAGATCAATGCCGTGACGACCACGCTGCCAACCAGCCATATGCCTATGCTGTCTCAACCCAAAGCAGTTGCCGATGCAATTTTTGCTGCAGTGAAAAATTAATCAATTTGATCGTGAGTAAATTGGTCTGCAAGCGGGGTCGTGCCGTTTTTTAGGCATGGCATGTGTTTATCTACGCCACAATCCCTGGTATTGAGCCATTTTCAGGGCCAGCATTGCGGCTGATCGCAGCCAGATAGCGTTGCGCTTCTTCCCAGGTGATAGTGACATCACTGTGCGCGTCTGCTTGTCTCATGGCAGCAATTGCTTCTTCTTGCTGGCGTTGTTTTTCTTGCTGCTCTTTGTATTGCCTTATCTGTTCTTCTTTCTGGCGGCGCTGGGCATCTTCTATGGCACGCTGGCGGTTTTGTCTGGCGATGAGGGCATGCAAGGCAGCGCTGGCTTGTTCGCGCCTTTGCTTTTCCAGCTCCTTGCGTTGCCGTCTTAATTCTGCACGCTGGCGGGCTGCGACTTCTATTGGAGAGACGCCCGACTCAGGCTGTTGCCTGTTGTGGCCTGGAGCTTTGCCTGCTGCGGCATTCAAAGCAGACTTGCCTGCGGCTTGCAGGGTCTGTAATAAAGCACGGACACTGGCGGGGCGCTGGTCTGGCTGGATCGCAAAGCCACTTTGCAAGACTTGCCATTGCGCAGCATTGAGCGTGGCAGCTTGTATTGGTTGCTGCTGCGGATGGCGATATTCACCAAAGGGCATGGCAGCTTCCAGCATCTGGTAAATCATGACGGCGACGGCATACACGTCCAGCGCGGGACTGTGCTGGTGGCTGCCAGCTTCTGGCGCACGGTAGCCTGCCGTACCAGCGTAAGGCGAACGTGATGGCGTCATGCTGGTGGAGATGAGGCCAGCCTGGGTATGGCTGCGCAAACGGGCAGAGATGCCAAAGTCCAGCAGCTTGGTTTCCCCGCTTTGTGTCAGCAAGAGGTTGCTGGGTTTTAAATCACGGTGAACGAGTTTATGTTTTGCCCAGGCATAGTCCAGCGCATCTGCTACTGGGCCCAGCATATCCAGCACTTGCTTGAGGGTGCAACGGGTATGGCGGGTCAGATAGGTTTCCAGGTCTTGTCCATCCAGATATTCCATGATGATGAAATAGCTATTGGTAGCTGGGTCACGCGCCCAGTCATAGACCCTGACGATATGTTCGTGCGCCAGCTTGCGCACCAGCGAAGCTTCTTCGACCAGCAGACGGGCATGCAGGGCGCTTTGAGTGAGTTGTGGTGGCAGTATCTTGAGTGCCACCATTTCGCTATGACCCAGTTCGGCCTGGGTTGCCAGGTCGCTGGCTTGCCATACCTGGCCCATGCCGCCCTGCCCTAATAGCCGCTCAAGCCGGTAGCGTTTCGACAGACCGCCGACTTCTTGCCCGGCCAGAAAACCCAGGTCTGTGCCTTGCTCATTCTCCGGTTTGCGCTGCTTGCCCTGCCTGGCGATGACAGGAGCCAGCTCGGTATCGAGTATGGCATTTTTTCGCTGCTTGAATTCTTCTTCCGATAGCAAACCCTCATCCAGCAATGCGCGCAATTCACGGATTTTTTGTAATGGCGTTTGCATTGTGATGACTTATTTTCTTCCTGCCTGAGCAATTGGGGCTACACGGTTACCCGCATTTTGTGCCATGCTCAGGTCTATCTCGTGACGTCTTTGCTGTTCAGCTTCTCTTTGTACACGCTCATCCTGTATGCGTTCTTGCAGCATCTTGAGAACCTGGTCCCAGGTCATGCCTTGCTGGGTACTGGCCATGGCACTCATGGCCAGTGCGGCATGCTCGGAACTACCCGCCTGCATGGCCAGGATTTGTTCTGCCGTCAAGCTGGCTTGTGCCTGCACTTTGACGATCTCGGCCAAAGCCAGGGCATTGGCGGGTTCGGCGGTGGCGATCTTGCCGGTTTCGCTGAAGTTGGCGATGGCATTCATGCGTTCTATGGCGATGCGGGCCAGCAGGGCATCGTGTGCCTGTTCTGCCTGGCGTTGCTCACGTTCCAGGCTCAGCCTGGCAAATTTATCGGCACGCTCGGCTTCTGCCTGCTGCAGTTCTTTTTTCCAGCGGCGTTCATCATCTTGCTGTTTGAGTTGCTGCCTCAGGGTTTCAACTTCCACACTGGCGAGCGCAGCCTGATGCTGATGCTGCTGGTTTTGTTGTTCAAACAGGGCATGGGCTTTCAGTGTACCTAGTAATTTGTCATGCTGCACCATGGCATCGGCCTGCGCATCACCGCGCCGGATGCCATTGATTTTTTCCTGTACCTGGCTGAGCTTGAGTTCGGCATCAATATCACTGATGCTGTCTTCGCGCTGCAATCCACGTTTGCGCTGTTGCTGCAATTCTTCTTCCCAGGCTTGTATGCGCTGGAATTCGCGCGCCCTGGCTTCGGCTTCTATGCTGACAAGTATCAGGCGATTCTTTTGCTCTTCATCTTCCAGTTCCTGTTCCCGGCGTGTCAACTGGTTTTGTTTGTGGCGCAGTAGTTCCGTCTGTAGCTTTTGCTGATCCTGGTCTGCTATCAGGCTGGCTTGGGTGAATTCATGTTCCAGCTGGAATTTTTGTAACTGATGCTGAATTTTTTGCTGCATCAGTTGCGCAGCTTCCTTTCCTTGCAACTGTGTGATTTCTGACTCTGAACGCATCTTGATGCGCGCCATGGTGCGTATATGCAACCACTGGTCGGCTTCATTCTGGCGCTGTTCAGATTTTTGCTTGAGGCTGTGTTCAAGTTCTCTGATGGTGTCGCCGGCTCCACGTTCCAGTGCTTGCTTGCGGGTGCCGGCTTCGACGATGCGGCCATACAATTCCAACTCGCGTGCACGTATGATTTGCAATCTCTCGTTTTCATCCTGGCGCAACTTGGCGCGACTCAGGCGTTTCTTGGCGCTCTCGACCTGGCCTTGCATGTACAGCCAGCTTAAGTCCTTGCCAAATTGATGACGCATTTCTTCATGGCGATAACGCAAGCGGATTTGCTCTTCTTGTCTGGCGATTTTTTGCCATTCGGTATTGGTGTAAAGTGCATCGACGAGCTTGCTGTGCTCAAGCTGGGCGCGCTGGCCATCGATGACCAGATGCAGGCTGCTGATTTTTTCGCCCAGTTTTTCTCTGTCATTTGTCAGTTTGTCGTGCCGCACTTCGCGGGTAACAGCCTGGGTAGCAACAAAGCCGTATTGTGCAATGGACTGGTTCAAGGTCGACAACAGACGCTCATCCAATTGCTGGCGCAAATGGGCATTGTCTTGCAGTTCACGCAAGGACTGGGCGCCCAAAAATTCTATCGCAATCTGGCGCACCATGGGTTCCAGCAACTGCTGCAGTTGCTGGCAAGTGATGATGCCGGGCGCATGCATGAAATGTGTGGCAAACACAGGTACATCGGCAATCTTGACGCTGATGACAAATTTGGCAGCAATAGCCAGGAATTCTGCGGTGTGTAAATCCTCAAAGGCAAATAGCAGGGCGAAAGGATTCAGGCGAGTCAGCAGGATTTCTGCTGACTTGTCTATTTGCAAACCCATGAGCTGGCTGGAAATATCCTGGTTGATGTAATCACCCGCGAGCAATTCGACAAAGCGGCCCTCTTGTACTACATAGGCGCGCGCGCTGACGGGAATATGCAAGTCTTGCCTGGCGATACTGCTCAGCGGTCGCACACCAAAATACATGGCGACTTCATTCTCTTTCGGCAACCAGCGTTTTTGGCGTAAGACAGGCTCATGCCGCGGGCTGCTCAGCATGAGGCCGCAGTGCGTGCAATACACCGCTTCTTGTATATTGTGATGGTCACACTGGGGACATTTGATTTTGGACGAACCAAAGATGCTGAACATGCGAAACTCCTTCTAGCGCTGCGCGGTGCTGAAACTTGTTTTGCACCTGAGCAAAAATGGTAGCACCGGGAGTAGTTTTGAAAGACGCGAACAGAAGGGGGTTTTGGGCTTAGATCGTACTATGAAAGGTTTTGATACTATCAGTCATTACAGTAGCGTAAAGAAAAAAGCATATTTAACATATAACTTTCTGCTGAGCATTTTGGATTTCTCAAATTTTTAACCGCGATTGCATCAAGAGTTTTCAGTTCCTGCAAACCAGACATCATTTGCAATTATTTGCATTGCGCAACAATCAGCTTAAAGTGTCTGTGCCAGTCTCACCGATTTTTTATTGGAACTCATTTCATAAATAGGATCACTAGTGTCCCAACGTTTCTCATAGGAGAGACATCTGTTTTGGTTGATTATCGTCATTGAGATTTCCCGATGACGGCGTAAGTAGTTGATTTATTGGCGTTGTTTCAAACATGGTGAGACTCAGG
>NZ_JACOFX010000039.1 GCF_014284125.1 Undibacterium umbellatum
TCGGCCTGTCAGAACGCGCTACATTCAACGATTTGATGGTCGAGGGATAGAATATGTCAACGGACTTTAAAAAACGGCTGATTTATCATTTCTGTGGAACTTTAGCTCCGTTTGTTTAGACGGACCCAATAAACATGAATGCACTCTTTATTCTGAACGCTGCGCCTTACGGCAGTGAATTGACTTATAACGGTCTGCGTCTGGCAGCAGCTCTTGCTAAACGCCAGCACAACCATGTCCGGGTGTATCTGATGGGGGATGCGGTCAACACCGCCAATGCACATCAGAAGCAGTTGGTTAACCATCCCATCCTCTTACCTTTACTTCAAGAGTTGATGGGGGATGTATCCGGCCAGGTAGCCGCCTGTGGCTCTTGCATGGATGTGCGTGGTCTGCAAGTAGAAGATATGCTCGGCGGCATACACAGGGGCACACTGGAAGAGTTGGCCGACTGGTCAGAGTGGGCTGACAAGCTCATGGTCTTTTAAGAGGTCATCATGTTCTTTAAACAAAGAGTGAACCAGGACGCTTCCATTTCCTATTTCTTTGGTTGCGGCGGCCAGGGCAAAGGGGTTGCCGTTGACGTGCTGGCGGGTGACGAAGACTGGTATCTGACGCAGGCCAAAGAACTAAATGTCGGGATCACCACAGTTTTTGATACCCATATCCATGCAGATCATTTGTCAGGTGGTAGAAAACTGGCAAGCTTGTGCGGTGCTGACTATGCATTGCATGAAAGCAATGCTGCAAAGACCAGTTATGATTTCTTACCTGTGCACGACCAGCAAGTGCTGATGGCAGGAAATACCCGCATCCAGGTACTACATACTCCGGGCCATACGGAAGGCAGTATATGCCTGCTGGTTTCTGATTTCAGGCGTAGCGAAACACCCTGGTTCGTTATTACTGGCGACAGCCTGTTTGTGGGTTCTGTTGGCCGCCCCGATTTGGCCGGGCGCGAGCAGGAAATGGCGGCACGCTTGTGGAGTAGTCTGCACACCCAGTTATTGAATCGTCCTGACGAACTGGAAATATTTCCAGGACATCAGGCGGGTAGCAGTTGTGGCGCGGACATTTCTGGCAAGCCTTCATCAACCATCGGTTTCGAAAAGCGCTGGAATCCTTTACTGTCATTGAATGAACAAGATTTTGTGATAGCAGTGATTGCCAATATTCCACCAAGACCAGCCAATATGGATGTACTGATTGCGAGTAACTTGGGCCAGACAGTCGCACTGACAACAGCATCATGACGATGACTGTGACGAAAGATACAGTGCCTCAGTTAGGCTTGCGCGCCAATCTGGCACAATTCAGTCTGCTGGTTGTCGTGAATGCCTTTGTCGGCGCTATGGTGGGGATGGAAAGAACCGTTCTGCCAGCAATCGCCGAGCAAGAATTTCATCTGGTAGCGCACACAGCAATACTGGCTTTCATCGTGGTCTTTGGCATATCCAAGGCGCTAACGAATTACTTCGCTGGTCGCTTTTCAGATACCTATGGCCGCAAAGTCATCTTGATTGCTGGCTGGGTGATCGCTATCCCTGTGCCATTTTTACTGATGTGGGCACCATCGTGGAACTGGATATTATTGGCGAATGTCTTTCTGGGTATTAGCCAGGGACTGACCTGGTCCACCACCGTGATCATGAAAATCGATCTTGCCGGGCCAGGGAAGCGTGGGACGGCCATGGGCATCAATGAATTTGCTGGTTACTTCGCAGTGGGTATGGCGGCACTGGCCACGGGTTGGATCGCCACACGTTATGGCTTGCGCCCCCAGCCATTTTATCTGGGCGTGGTATTCGTGGTGGCTGGCTTGTCGCTCTCTTTGTGGCTAGTGCGGGACACCAAAGGGCATGCCAAACATGAAGCCAAGCTGACAACTTCAGTGCCTCAAGACTTGCCAACGCAAAAAGAGATATTCTGGCAAACCACCTGGCGCAATCCAAATCTGTCATCGATCAGCCAGGCAGGTATGGTGAATAATCTGAATGACGGCATGGCCTGGGGTTTGTTGCCGCTGGTGTTTGCTGGTGCCGGGTTGAGCCTGACGCAGATAGGTACGTTGGCTGCCGTTTATCCGTCAGTCTGGGGCATCTGTCAATTATTCACCGGTGCTCTTTCAGACCGCATAGGCCGCAAGGGATTGATCGTGGCGGGAATGTGGTTGCAGGCATTGGCGATCATGCTCATCATTGTTACTTCCACTTTTATCTGGTTTGTGCTGGCAGCAGTATTGTTGGGCATAGGTACAGCCATGGTGTATCCAACCTTGCTGGCAGCTATTGGTGATGTGGTCAATCCGGCATGGCGTGCATCAACTGTCGGCGTGTATCGCTTGTGGCGCGACCTCGGTTATGCGTTTGGTGCCTTATTGTCTGGAGTCATGGCGGATTTGTTTGGCATTGCCAGCGCCATGTGGTTTGTCGCGGCACTGACATTTTTATCGGGTGTGATTGCGGTAGTCCGCATGCGAGAGACTTTGCAAGGGGCTGATTAACATCAAATAGCGAGCGGTGAATTACCCGACCTTAGCAGCTTTATGCTAGATGCGAACTAGGCATTGACACGCCATCCTCCCGGCGGGATATAATCCCCCAACTTATACAATGCGTGATGACAAACGGCCTGCGTTTTACCCAATATGAAAAAGGCACTCCTGATTTTCTTGATGATGATACTTCCATGGCAGGCTATTGCTGCCACGGAGCGTAACGTCACGCATGTATTGGGTAGCGGTAAAAGCCATGACATGGAGTTCGTCATCAAGCACATTGCCGAGCATGCCGATCACGTCCTGCATCACCATGACGACGATGCGGATGAAGATGATGACACGAATGTGGATGATTCCTTGAAGTCCGTAGAGCATCTTGCTGACTACGACCAGGCTGGCAGTTTGAATGTCTTGTTTTTTGTGCCCGTTCAAGCAGCTGATGCATTGGTGTCGCCTACACCTGCTGTTTTATGGTCTGATACCTTTTCTGACCGCACGACCATTCCCCTATTGCGTCCTCCCCGTACATCCGCCTGAAACGCGGGTAATTCGTCCTGTGTGACCATTTAATGTTTGATGGCCGCTCTGTCTTGTCGCCCGCCTAACTGCAATCTATTTCATCCCGCAGAGGCTATTCATGTACAAAATTTCCGTATGCTTGCGCGCATTGTCGCGTGGGCGTTCATCTGTCACCGGTGCAATTCTCATATTGCTGCTCGGTTCTGGCGTCTCCTTGAGCCATGCTGCTGAGACCCCGTCTTTTGCAGCCTTGCTTCAGCAAGCGCAACTGAACGCGCCATATTTACTCGAACAGGCTGCCAACGTCAGGGCAGCCAGTGCCGATGCACGCCAGGCTGGTGCCTGGGCTAACCCATCCCTGAGCGTCACCGCAGAGAACCTGGGCGCACCCTTGTCTGGCGGTCTCAGCCAGCGCCAGGATACGTATGCCATCACCCAAGTCTTTGAAGTGGGTGGCAAGCGTTCCGCACGTATTGAGGCTGAACAGCTCAAGTCTGCTGCCGTTGGCGCTCGTGAGCGTGAGGCACGTGTTTCCTATGCCAATGAACTGGCAATCAGGTATGCCACCGCTGAAGCCATGCAACAGCGCAAGGAAGTCGCAGATGCCGAACTTACGAGAGCTGAAGATGACTTTCGTGCTGCCCAGGCCCTGGTAAAGGCTGGTCGGGAGGCTGAGTTGCGGCTGGCACAGGCACGTGCGAGTGTCGCTGCGGCCCAGGCTGCCGTACAGTCAGCGTCTGCCGATGCTACTGAATCGCTTGAGCGATTGACCGCCCTGGTCGGTGCCACCGAATCCTTTACACAGATCGACCATCCTTTTTTGGCGACCGCAAGTGCAGTGCGTCCCGCAGGTGCATGGTCGGCTGATGCCACGCCCGCACTGGCGAGTGCTGTGGCAGAGCGCGACGCAGTCGCTGCACAAATACGCGTGGAAGAAAAGCGCTGGTTGCCAGATATCGGTGTCAGTGTTGGCATGCGCAAGTTTGGCTGGAGCACAGAAAAAGCCGCAACCATAGGCTTGACGGCCAATATCCCGCTATTTGACCGCAACCAGAGTGGCGTCACCGCCGCCAGGGAGCGCGCTGCCAGCGCATCCATGCGTGTAGAAGCAGCCCGGCTTGAAACTACAGCGCTGCATCGCTCGGCCCTGGTTCAAGTCCAGGCATCAGAAAAGCGCCTGCAAGCAGCAGAACAAGGTGAAGCCGCAGCAGGAGAAGCATACCGACTGGGCCGGGTCGGCTATGACGCGGGCAAGACCGCGCTAGTCGAATTGCTCGCTATCCGCCGTGCCCTGTCAGAAGCCAAGGCACTCACTATTGATGCCCGCCTGTCTCGTGTGCGCGCACTCGCCACTCTTTCAACGGCTGAAGGCCGCATCGCATTTGGAGAATCACCATGATAGAACAAGAACGCCGGTCCATGAACTGGCCCGTCACCGCAGGCATGGTCGCAGTCGCCGCCGCATTGGGATTCGGTGCTTCGCACTGGATGGCGGCAAAGAAATCCCCTGCAACGATACCTGCCGCTGCCAGCACAGCCAGCGCTGCTGAGTCTGCACAGGCAGAGAGTGGCACGCCAGAAGTCAAGATTCCAGTCGAATACCTGAACATCGCCAAGATTGCAGTAGAACCGGTGCTCAATGGTGGCCTGGAAGCGGAGATTCTGGCTTCGGGCACCGTCACAGCGCCACCTAATAGTGAAGCCATCATTGTGGCGCGTGCATCGGGCAATCTGTCTCGCATCCATCGTCAACTGGGCGACACGGTACGTGCTGGCGAATCTCTGGCGCTGGTAGAGAGTATGGAGGCAACTGCCATGGCCGCCGACAGGACGGTCGCCAACGCCAAAGTGGCGCTGGCACGCAAGACCTTTGCCCGCGAATCCACGCTGTTCCAGCAAGGGGTGACGCCACGCCAGGAAATGGAAGCTGCCCAGTCTGCACTGGCAGTAGCAGAGAGTGAAGCACAACGCGCTGCCACCATAGCCCGTACCGCGCAGGTCTCTGGCGATGGCAAATCAGTGGCGGTAGTCAGTCCTATTGCTGGCAAGATCACTGCGCAAATGGGGACACTGGGTGGTTTTGTGCAACCGCAGACCGAACTCTTCCGCGTGGCTGGCGCTGGGCCAGTGAAGGTTGAAGTCTCCGTGTCGGCTGCTGACATCAGCCGCATTGCCACTGGTGACAAAGCCAGCATCATGGCTGCTAGCCGTCAAGCGAAGTAATTCTGCGAACAAACCAAAATCGGTAAGTGTATCATTTTGCAATGATTGCTATTTTCTTGTTCGCTTAATTGCTTCGCAGATTTGCGAAGCAATATTGGAACATCTTTAAAATGCGAAGTAAATGTGCTAATTTGTGAATAAATAGCTGGAGACTCATATGGAGCCTAGCATTTTGCCATCACGGTTCATTTTACCGATCAATATCGTGCGTCCAAAAGGTTCTGCGCGTTTTGAGTTTTGGGCGCCCAAACTTAAGCGTCGGGTGACCTTGTTCAACCCGCAGCACGTTAAGCTTTGTACCTATCTGGAAAGCAATCCACGTGTTTCCGCCTATTGCGAGCGTCCAACCTATTGGCGCAGCGGGGAAGATAAACAACTCATCGATTTTTGGATTAAAGCTGGCCATCGCGAACTATGCTGGATCGCCACATCGGATTTACTTCTTGGACGTGCCGGAGCCTTGAGTCAAACCGAGAACATTGATGTGCACTATGTTCAGCCCCAGAGCCTGGCTTCACATGAAGTCTGGATTGAGAACTGGATGCGCATATTGCCCTACCTCTCGTCCAACGCGTGTTTTGTTAGCAATCAATTATTGGCGGACATCGAGCAGGCAGCGTTGACAGCGCCGACACTCGGCGAAATTGAGCGCAATTTTCAGCCGAACGACATCATGTTGGTGCGCACCGCTGTCTTTATGCTCTTGCACCAAGGTCGATTAAGAGCCGATGCGCTTCGGGTGCAAGCACTGGGTCCTGGAATCAATTTTAGGCGGCTCCCATGAGTAGCCGACGAAGTACCATCACAGATCGTGCTGATTGCAGCACATGGCCAAGTGTAGCCTGGACAGCTTTACCGAGTGAGCAGCAATCAATTTTCCGGGCCCGCGAGGAAGCTGTGCGCCGGTATTGCCAGCGTGAGTCTTTGCGTGCTATCGAGGAAGTCACTGGGGTTCCCTATAATTCAATTCGTCGACTTTACGACCGATGTCTTCAGACACATGCGGATGGTCGCTTGCAGGGATTTCGTGCATTGATCCCATTCGAACGGGTTCAATCTTATCGGCGCACTGCAAAGATCACCCGGCCAGGTTCGGCTGGAAAAGCAGGTGCTTTTTCCCTGTTGCTCGAACGGCACCCAGAACTTGAAGCCTTGATTGTGATGGAACTCAAAGCGCACCATGTGGTGGTGCGGCAGGGACCCAAAGGTCTGGTCGTCGGCGGACTAAGCGCACTACATAAGCAGTTTCGCAAGCGCTGTTTGGAGCTTGGCTTGACTGAATGCGATTACCCCTTGGTGCAGGCAGAGCGAGGTATTCGTAGCCTAGCAGCGGCGGTCAAATCCATCGCAACAAGTAGTTTTGAAACAGCTGCGCGCGCCGCCCTCTCACAGAAGCGTTCTGGTGGCGTGCGCCCGAACGTAGAAGGATTGCCCCTGGTAGCCGCGAACCCTTATGACGCAGTTGAATTCGACGGTCACCGCGTTGATGTGCGACTACGAGTTGTCTTTGAACGCGTCGCGGGTGTCGAGGAATCCTTTGAAATCGAACGTGTATGGTTGCTCACCATCATCGATATTTGCAGTAGGGCGGTACTGGGCTACCACATCGTTCTCGAACCGGAATATAGCCGGTTTGACGTACTCAAAACGGTAGAACGGGCAATGGTCCCATGGAAAGCACCGACGTTGACAATTCCAGGTCTACGTTATGCTCCAGGTGCTGGTATGCCCTCAGCACGTCTCCCCGAACTTGGCTATGCCGCTTGGAACTGGTTTCGGTTTGACAATGCGCGGGCCAACTTGGCAGTCGATACGCTACGCCTACTCACCGAGATTGTTGGATGTGGTGCGCATGCAGGCCCTGCTTGCCGCCCCAACGAGCGGCCCCATATTGAACGATTTTTCGGAACCCTGGGATCCGTTCTTACCCATCGCTTACCAGGTACGACGGGGACCGCGCCCCATGATCCGCGCCGACGCATTGCCGAGTTGACCGCGAGCTCGCCTGCAGTCATCCGACTCGATGAATTGATCGAACTGACGGCGGTCGCGATCGCCAATTACAACGCCAGCGCCCACGATAGTTTGGGAGGGAGATCACCTCTGGAAATGCTGGCGTACTACGTGCGGGAGAAATGCATCGCGCTGCGTTGGCTTGCCGAACCCATGCGCCGTCACCTGTGCCTACTGCAACATGAGCATGAAGGGCATGTACGCGGCAGCATCGTTAATGGTGTTCGGCCCTATATTCATTTTTTTGGCGCACGCTATACCAGCCATATCTTAGCAGGGCGAGCGGATTTGATTGGTCAAGCTGTACGACTCTATTTTGATGTCGAGGATGTGCGGGCGCTGCGCGTGTTCGATGTCAGCGGTCGAGAGCTATGCGTAGTCGAGGTACAAGGCAGCTGGCGTCACACAGCCCATACTTTGCGTATGCGCAAAGAGATTTCTGCCCTTGTGCGCGAACGTAAGATGCGCATCACTCACACAGAAGATCCCGTGCAGTGTTATCTCGATTATTTGCGCAAAGGAGCGGGTAAACGGCGTCGTGCAGCCAGCAAAGCGGAAGTCGCACGCCGTGCCGTCGAGAACGCCTCGCCAAGTCCTAAAGCACCCCCCGGACCAGCAGACAAACACAAGCCGGATCCCGGAGTGGAAAAACAGGCCGCACCCGTGACAGCCGTCGGCAAGACCAGTGAGCCGGTCAAGGGAAAGAGGCTTATTATTGGCTCCGGACAAGTATTTTCACGTTAGTTATCCGACGCTAGGAGGGGAAAATAGTGACTAAACCTAAATTGCTTGAACGCCCTTTTTCCAAAGAACTGCATCCGCTGACTAACCGTACCTATCGTGTGGCGACCGCAGCGATCGAAGCCTGTTGGTTGTTAGTGGACAGGTGTTTGCAGTACCGCATCCCAGGTGCCTTGATATTTGGTGAAAGCAGACTTGGCAAGACATACGCTATCGAATACCTGCGCTTACTGATTCACCGGGAAAGACCAGAGATACCCACTTTCCATGTGCAGGCAGAGCATAAATCGACTCGCAGTGAGGGGGCATTCTTCTCAAGTTTGTTACGCGCGGTGCGCCATCCAGAACCCAATATTGCACGCAATTCAAGCAAACGCAAAGCGCTACACGACAGACTGCTTGCAGTTGCTGAGGCACAGAAAAGTACTATAGTGGTCTTCTTTTGCGACGAGGCACAACGTTATTCTTTGCATGAATACGAATGGTTGCGCGACGTCCATGACGAACTTGCGCAATGTGGTGTGCGTTTAACGACATTTCTCTTTGGGCAGGAACGGCTCTGCGAGCAACGGGCGCGCTTTCAGGAATCTGGCGATACGCAGATCGTTAAACGTTTCATGGTTGAGACATTGCGCTTTCGAGGTGTACTCAGTGCGGTGGATGCCGCCACCTGTTTAAAGAGCTACGATGAACATGAATATCCGATCGGAAGTAATTGGAGTTTCACACGCTATTATTATCCCTACGCTTTCGACGCGGGACTGCGGCTAGAAAAAAGTGCGCATCTTCTCTGGGATGCCTTTGCCTTGGCACATCAGCAAGCGGCATTGGCGGGCGAAGTTGAAATCCCGATGGAATATTTTTCACGCGCAGTGGAAATTATTTTGTTAGAGGGGTTTTTGCACGATGCCGTTGACTTTGTTCTGACGGAACAGCATTGGACGGCGGTTGTAAAACATAGTGGTTATGTTGCCTCTGAACAGGCGGCAGAACGCAACGCCAGGGGGCTGGGGCACTAATGTCAGCCGTGCTAGAACGCTTGCCACTACTCATCGTTCCGACGGGTGGTATTTCGGTAGTGGCTTGCCCGAAGTTGGCACCGCACTTGTTCGCCCCCTACGAAACCGTCTGGGCATTGAGCGCAAAACTTGCGGCTGCAAATGCCTTGTCAGCCTTCGAGATTTCTGTGCAACTGGGACTGTCGCAAAGGAGAAAATTGCCCTTGGTGCGCGTAGATCCACCTCGCAATGCACGATTACTTGGGCGAGCCTTGGATTGTTTGCCCAATCAGATTGAGGTCGCATTTTTTGGAGGAGCTCTAAAAGCACTACATCCACTGGTGTGCAAACAGTTACGGTTATGCCCTGCTTGCGCAAGACTTGGGCATCATTTCATTATTCACCAATTATGCGTATTCACCACTTGCCCGCTACATGATTTACCATTGCGCGAGTGCTGTCCGCACTGCGGCGTACAGATCAACTATGACCTGGGACTATCAACCGTACATGGTCCAATCAACTGCCCCGCATGCTACGCGCCGCAGTTACCAGTCTCGCGAGGAGGCTATCCGATCGCTGGCACCGTATCGCCGCAAACGATCCGGCTTATTGCGCGCTGGTTGGCATTTGTAAAGTTACTGGCGACTGATCCGAGTTTATTTAAAACGGCTGGTGTGATGAATGGCGTCAAAATTGACCCAGCATTTAAAAATGAGCAAATATCGGTACTGAGACCAGCGCTATCGTTTGCACATTCGATTTTGCCTCAGTTTCGCAGTGCCTGGTTGGACTCAGCGCAGTCCAAGAGCCTAGAGATAGTTTATTGGATGCATGCGAAGAAGTTTTGGCTTTACTGCCCAGAAAAGTCACGTAAGTGGTATCGGCGTTTTTTGAAGGGGCAATCTACCGAACTTGCCCCATCGCCTCTCATTCTTGCTTTCCTGTATTGGCGGATGACGTGGCAAGGAAGTTCCAATCCGTACTTGCTTCGACGAGGTCATCGCTTGCCTTTGTTTGGCATTGCTCAATGGGAAGCGAATCAACCAGCCTTTGATGATATTGACGCTGGACTGCATGAATTGAGTAAGGCGCTGGAAGCGTCATGGATGAACTGGATTGAGTGCGTGGATTTACTGAAAGCCAAGGAATTGGACTGGCGCACTTGGCGTTTACGTATACATCCACGAGCATTTATTAAATACTAAAATTGCAACATTAATCGAAAATTCACATTTTCGCAGAATTACTTCGCATCATAGATTAAGTCATTGATTTTTATGGGTTCTATTCGATAGACTGATAACTGGATCCATTTGTTCGCACTTTTACTTCGTTTTTTTCACAAGATTACTTCGCTTGACGGTTCTCAGAATCTGTACGGCGCTTTCTAAACTGGTTTCATATCAACCCGAAGGCCCACCATGAATAAATCTGGTACTGTCAACTTACGGGCGGCGCGGAAATTTTGTAAAGTAGAGGGATGAAAAAATCCCTACTTTACCGCGGCTTCCGCTACCCGGCAGAAATCATCAGTCATGTCGTGTGGCTCTACTTCCGGTTCGCGCTGAGTTTTCGCGACATAGAAGAACTGATGGCCAGCCGTGGCATCATCGTCACGTACGAGACGATCCGCCAATGGACGTTGAAGTTTGGGCAAGGCTATGCCAATGAACTTCGCCTGCGTCAACCGCAGCGCGGGGACAAATGGCATCTCGACGAGGTGGTGCTAACAATCAAGGGCAAGCACCATTACCTCTGGCGTGCAGTCGATCAGAACGGTCATGTGCTCGATATTCTGATGCAGAGTCGGCGCAACCGACAGGCAGCAAAACGTTTTTTCCGCAAACTGCTCAAGGGCTTGCGTTATGCACCACGGGTGCTAATTACTGACAAGCTGAAGAGCTATGCTGCGGCGAAGATGCAAATCATGCCTGGTGTCGAGCATCGCCAACACAAAGGTCTCAATAACCGGGCTGAACTCTCGCACCAACCAACACGGCAACGAGAACGACAGATGCGGCGCTTCAAGTCATCCGGCCACGCTCAACGTTTTTTGTCGGCACATGGCCCGATCAACAATGCCTTCCGGTGCCAGCGCAACCGCTTGACAACGGAGCAGTACCGCCGCGTTCGTACGCAGGCATTTTCCATATGGAATGAAGTCACCGACGTAGCAAAAAATGCCTAGTCCGTGACACCGTGTTACCCGAGCAGATGCAAGTTCGCCTGGAATTGTACAACTCGCTGTCTCCGTTCAGCAAGTTGACAATACCTTGCCGGAGGCGTCCAGTACCGGAATGATGAGGCTGCCGTTGAGGTGTTCGTGGCCGCTTTCTCGGTAGAGGCCGATTTTCTGGAGACGGCTGCGGATTTGTTCGCCGGTCTGGTTTTGTTTGGCGGGCAGGCGCAGACCTAAGCTGCGGTTGGCGTAACCGAGTTTGAAGCGGCTGATCAGGTCGGGATGATCGAGGCCGCGTTGTTTGAGGTAGGCCAGGGCTTCGGGTGAGTTGAGCAGGGTCTGGTGGTAGTAGTCCACGGTTTGATTGAGCAAGTCCTGGTCGTCGGCATCAAACACAACTGGCGGCGGCAGGCTGCGTACGATGCTGCGTTTGACGGGGGATTCACCGGCAGGACTGGCGGCTAAAGAAGAATCGCTTTTGAGCAATTCGACCGCATGGCGGAAACTGACACCGCGCAACTTCATCACCCAGTCTATCGGGCCGCCACCGATCTGGCAGCTAAAGCAGTGCCACAGGTTCTTGGCGGGAGTGACGATTAAAGAGGGTTCGCCGTCGGCATGGAAGGGGCACAGGCCGAGCTGGTCTTTGCCGGACTTTTTCAGAACAATGCCGGCAGCCTCGATTAAGCGGGTGACGGAGATATTGGTTTTTAGCTGTTCGAGTTCGGTTGTTGGTATTCGTGCCATAAATCCTTCTTTTGCTAAAAAACCTGTCAATAGACATATGTGGATGCTATGATATAGACACATATGATTGAATGCAATAGAGCATAAAAAGGAGGCCCTACAATGGCAAGCATCGTTTTACAGGTTACGGTGCAAGACATGGCAGCTTTTGCAGAGCGGTTAAAAACACTACGTGAGTCGCGCAAGCTGACGCAAACCAGGTTGGCCGAATTGATTGGCGCGAACTCGCGCGCCTATAACCGTTGGGAGCGCGGCAATTTCATTCCGCAGCTTGATACACTCATGAAGATCGCCGATGTGTTGAACGTCACTCTTGATGAGTTAACGGGACGCACAACAACGACTCATGAGCCAGTCGTGCATAACCCTAAGTTGTATGCGCTATTGCAGGAAGTCGATTCATTGCCCGACGTGGATCAGCAGGCGCTGATCATTCTGATGGATAGCCTTGTGAAGCGGGCTAAGATGGATCGCGTACTAGCAGCCTAACCCTCAGCAGCTAAGGGGGATTTTTTTCTTTAGCTGCTATTAAAAAATTGAAGCCGTACCCAATGCTCTACGCTATAGCCAGGGCTGGGAGCGGCTTTTTTTTATTCTTTAATGAATAGGCTGTGCAGGGAATTTACGGCTCGCGGGGGAGAGTTTTCTGTCTGTTTTATACAGGTCTGGCAACATACTGCGTCTGATTTTGGGTGTTTAAGGTTTTCGGGGAATTTTCTGCTTTGAGATCAATGACTTGGAAATTTTTTTTAAAAGTCATCCGGCCTTTTAAAAGTGAAACCTAGTATTGGCGCGGGTTTCCGGCCACCTTTTAAGGTGCGTATGGTGTATACGAAATTCGGACGGGTATTTTGCTGAAATTTTAGGCAAAGCGATGTATTGCGAACAAGGAAAGCAGGCTTTTAAAGGGCGTATGCAAGGCTGGTTTTAGGGTGCAGAAGCTGCAAAATGAAAAATCGTGAAAACATCTGAAAATATCTGATAAATCGTGAAAATATGTGCAAAGTCATGAAAATATCTGAAAACTTGTGAAATTATCTGAAATTCTGAGGGGTAATGATGGCTATTGAGAAACAATGTCATTCCGCTATGGTGGTGCCTGCCTCGGTGCTGGAGGAACGGCGGCAGCGGCGGGCATGGATTGCTTTGGCGTGGGCGGATGAGGATTTTATGCAGGTGGTTGCTTCCTTTGCTTTGTCGGACATCCCAGTGACGGACGAGCAGGCTTGGCGACACGGCCAGGTGTTAGCTGGCGTGAAGTCGCACGACGAGGTGCTGGCCGAGATGCTGGCAGCGTTTGCACGGCCTCGGGGTGAGGCCGTGCAGGCTGACTGAGATTGTCTGGCTGGGCGTCGTGGCTCAAACCCCTCAAGACAAGGCGATCAGGTCGGAAATGTCGTAATGAAAGACCTGATAATCATCTAGCCGCCTCCCTCCTCTGGCGTTAGCCAAAGGAGTAAAGTTAAGGTGCGAACGAAACTTTAACGGGGAGGACGGTATGTTATTTTGCGGCATAGACCTACATTCGAACA
>NZ_JACOFX010000003.1 GCF_014284125.1 Undibacterium umbellatum
GTGATAACGTTTCTATCACTGTAAAACTGATCAACCCGATCGCGATGGAAGAAGGCTTGCGCTTTGCTATCCGTGAAGGTGGTCGTACAGTCGGTGCTGGCGTTGTTGCTAAAATCATCGAGTAATATCTGCTGTAATTTGTAGTATACTAGCTGGCTGCCGTATTGAATTTAATGCGGCAGCCAATTTAGTTTTCGCTCTTTATTAAATATGCCGGCGGCTCTGCCGTACCTGGCTCGCTCTTTATAGGAATGAACATGTCCACACAAAATCAAAAAATCCGTATCCGTCTGAAGGCTTTCGATTACAAACTGATCGATCAGTCCGCTCTGGAAATCGTGGAAACAGCCAAGCGCACTGGCGCTGTTGTTAAAGGCCCGGTTCCTTTGCCTACACGTATCCAGCGCTTCGACGTACTGCGTTCCCCACACGTGAACAAAACTTCCCGTGATCAATTTGAAATCCGTACTCACCAGCGTTTGATGGACATCGTTGACCCAACTGACAAAACAGTTGATGCGTTGATGAAGCTCGATCTGCCAGCTGGCGTTGACGTAGAAATCAAATTGCAATAATTCTTATTGATTTGAGCATACTGATGCAAATTAGTATTCTCAGAAAAATACTGAAAATTCGACATACCACAATTTTTCGAAAATTCAAATAAATTAGTCTTGTAAATAAAAAATTTGCGGGCTATAATCGAAGGCTTAGATGTGGGTCAGCTCCGGCTGGCCTATTCGTTTAAGTTTTTTAAACATCAGCCTCACCCAATCGTAGGTGAGAATGGAGAAAACAATGAGCTTGGGCCTAGTTGGTCGCAAGGTTGGCATGATGCGCATCTTTACAGATGATGGGGATTCGATTCCTGTTACTGTTTTGGACGTGTCCAACAACCGCGTGACGCAAGTCAAAACTCCTGAAACAGACGGTTACTCCGCTGTTCAGGTAACTTTCGGTCAGCGCCGTGCATCCCGCGTAACAAAAGCGGCTGCCGGTCACCTCGCAAAAGCAGGTGTTGAAGCTGGTACTGTATTAAAAGAATTCCGTATTGATGCTGCTAAAGCCGCTGAAATGAAAGCAGGCGATGTCGTGCCTGTTGGCATGTTCGAAGCTGGTCAAAAAGTGGACGTGCAAGGTGTGACGATTGGTAAAGGCTATGCCGGTACTATCAAGCGCCATCACTTCTCTTCTGGTCGTGCAACTCACGGTAACTCCCGTTCGCATAATGTACCTGGTTCTATCGGTATGGCGCAGGATCCAGGTCGTGTATTCCCTGGTAAGCGCATGACTGGTCATCTGGGTGATGCAACTCGCACTGTGCAAAATCTGGAAATCGCTCGCGTAGATGCAGAGCGTCAGTTGTTGCTGGTGAAGGGTGCCGTGCCGGGTGCAAAAAATGGTCAGGTGATTGTATCTCCTGCTGTTAAAGTTAAAGCCAAGAAGGGAGCCTAATCCATGGAACTGAAGCTCCTAAACGAACAAGGTCAAGCAGCGTCTAATGTAGCCGCTCCTGATACTATCTTTGGTCGTGATTACAATGAAGCCTTGATCCATCAAGTCGTTGTTGCATTCCAAGCCAATGCTCGTAGCGGTAATCGCAAACAAAAAGATCGTGAAGAAGTTCATCACACAACCAAGAAGCCTTGGCGTCAAAAGGGTACTGGTCGTGCACGTGCTGGTATGTCTTCTTCTCCATTATGGCGTGGCGGTGGTCGTATATTCCCGAACTCGCCTGATGAGAATTTCTCTCACAAAGTTAACAAAAAGATGTATCGCGCAGGTATCTGCTCGATTCTGTCCCAGTTGGCTCGTGAAGGTCGTTTGAATGTGGTTGACGATGTTACTGTTGACGCACCTAAGACAAAACTGTTGTCCGACAAACTGAAAGCAATGGGTTGCTTGGATTCCGTCCTGATCATTACTGACGAATTCAATGAAAACCTGATGTTGGCAGCGCGTAACCTGGCAAACGTGCTGGTTGTTGAACCACGTTATGCTGATCCAGTTTCTTTGGTGTTCTACAAGAAAGTGTTGATCACCAAGCCAGCACTGGCAAAGATTGAGGAGATGCTGGCATGAGCGCACAAGTCAAAATTAGCGAAGAACGCCTGATGAAGGTGTTGCTGGCTCCTGTTATTTCTGAAAAAGCAACTATGGTTGCTGAGAAGAATGAGCAAGTGGTTTTCCTGGTTATGCCAGATGCAACCAAGCCAGAAATCAAAGCTGCCGTCGAATTGCTGTTCAAAGTACAAGTTGAATCCGTACAAGTAGCAAATCGCCAAGGTAAACAAAAACGTACCGGTAAATTTAATGGCCGCCGCAATCATACAAGACGCGCTTTTGTATGCTTGAAGCCAGGTCAGGAAATTAACTTCACTGAGGGGGCATAAGCATGGCACTCGTTAAGATGAAGCCAACCTCACCAGGTCGTCGTGGTATGGTGAAGGTAGTGACAGAAGGCCTGTACAAAGGTCGTCCGTTCGCTGCTTTGTTGGAAAAGAAATCAAAAACTGCTGGCCGTAATAATAACGGTCACATCACTACCCGTCATATCGGTGGTGGTCACAAGCAGCATTATCGTCTGGTTGACTTCAAACGCAACAAAGATGGTATCCCTGCAAAAGTAGAACGTATTGAATACGATCCTAACCGTACAGCGCACATTGCTTTGTTGTGCTACGCGGATGGTGAGCGTGCATACATCATTGCTCCCAAAGGTATGGCTGCTGGTGATCAGGTCATGAACGGCTCTCAAGCGCCAATCAAATCTGGTAACTGTTTGCCTATCCGCAATATCCCGGTCGGTACAACTATGCATTGCGTAGAAATGCTGCCAGGTAAAGGTGCTCAGATTGCACGTACAGCTGGTGCTGGCGTTGTATTGATGGCGCGTGAAGGTACTTACGCTCAGGTTCGTCTGCGCTCCGGTGAAGTTCGTCGTATTCATATCGAATGCCGCGCGACTATCGGTGAAGTAGGCAACGGTGAGCATAACCTGCGCAAAATCGGTAAAGCTGGTGCAATGCGTTGGCGTGGTGTTCGTCCTACCGTTCGCGGTGTGGTCATGAACCCGGTCGATCACCCGCACGGTGGTGGTGAAGGTAAAACTGCAGCCGGCCGTCACCCAGTATCACCATGGGGTCAGCAAACCAAGGGTAAGAAGACTCGTCGCAACAAGCGCACTACTTCGATGATCGTCTCACGCCGTGGCAAGAAATAAGGGATAAAACATGACACGTTCATTGAAAAAAGGGCCGTTTTGCGACGCCCACCTGGTGAAGAAAGTCGAAACCGCGCAAGCGACCAAAGACAAGAAGCCAATCAAGACTTGGTCCCGTCGTTCGACAATTATGCCGGACTTCATCGGTTTGACCATTGCGGTTCATAACGGTAAGCAACACGTACCAGTTTATGTTTCCGAAAACATGGTTGGTCACAAGCTCGGCGAATTCGCGCTGACCCGTACGTTCAAGGGTCACGCTGCCGATAAAAAGGCTAAGAGATAAGGACCGATGATGGAAACTAAAGCAAATTTGCGCGGTGTGCGTCTGTCTGAGCAAAAAGGTCGCCTGGTGGCTGACCTGATTCGCGGTAAAAAAGTAGATCAGGCATTGAATATCCTGGCATTCAGCCCTAAAAAAGGTGCTGCGATCATCAAGAAAGTGTTGGAGTCTGCAATTGCAAACGCCGAACACAATGATGGCGCGGATATCGACGAGCTGAAAGTAAAGACTATCTATGTCGAAAAAGGTGCGATTCTGAAGCGCTTCACAGCACGCGCTAAAGGTCGTGGTGATCGTATCTCTAAACAATCCTGTCACATTTATGTGACCGTTGGTAACTAAGGAGTCACGATGGGACAGAAGATACATCCAACCGGTTTTCGTTTGGCAGTAACACGTAACTGGTCTTCTCGTTGGTATGCTGGCAATGGTAACTTTGCCACTATGCTCATCGAAGATCTGAAGGTACGTGAATACCTGAAGAAGAAACTGAAAAACGCGTCTGTAGGCCGCATCGTTATTGAGCGTCCTGCTAAAAACGCACGCATCACGATATACAGCTCCCGTCCAGGCGTTGTGATCGGTAAAAAAGGCGAAGATATTGAAGTATTGAAAGCTGAATTGTCGAAATTGATGGGCGTGCCAGTGCACGTCAACATCGAAGAAATTCGCAAGCCAGAAATCGATGCTCAACTGATCGCTGATTCTATCGCTCAGCAACTGGAAAAACGCATCATGTTCCGTCGCGCCATGAAACGTGCGATGCAAAATGCAATGCGTTTGGGCGCTCAAGGTATCAAGATCATGTCTGGTGGTCGTTTGAACGGTATCGAGATCGCACGTAAAGAATGGTATCGCGAAGGCCGCGTGCCTCTGCATACTCTGCGTGCTGACATCGACTACGGCTTTGGCGAAGCATCCACAACTTACGGCATTATTGGCGTAAAAGTATGGGTCTACAAAGGCGATCGTTTGGCAAATGGCGATGCGCCTGTTATTGAATCGACACCGGAAGACGACAAAAAACGTCGTGGCCCACGTCGTGATGATGGCAAGCCAAATAGCCGTCCACGCGCCAAGCGTCCAGAAGGACAAACACCGACGACCGGCGCAGCAGCCCCGGCAGCCAAGCGCGTACGCGCAAAAGCTGACGCTGCAGCACCGGCTGAGAAAGCAGGAGAATAATCATGCTGCAACCAGCACGCAGAAAATATCGCAAGGAACAGAAAGGCCGTAACAAGGGTATCTCGCATACTCGTGGTACAGCAGTTTCCTTCGGTGAGTTTGGCTTGAAGGCAGTTGGTCGTGGTCGTATCACAGCGCGTCAGATTGAAGCAGCGCGTCGTGCAATGACTCGTCACATTAAACGCGGTGGCCGTATCTGGATCCGCATTTTCCCGGACAAGCCAATTTCCCAGAAACCAGCGGAAGTCCGTATGGGTAATGGTAAAGGTAATCCTGAGTACTACGTTGCCGAGATTCAACCAGGCAAAATGTTGTACGAAATGGATGGTGTCGATGAGACGCTGGCACGCGAAGCGTTCCGCTTGGCTGCAGCTAAATTGCCGCTGTTGACTACGTTCGTCGTCCGTCAAGTCGGCCAATAATAGGAGTTGTAAATGAAAGTATCTGAACTCCAAGGTAAGGATCAGGCGGCTTTGACCAAAGAACTGAATGAATTGTTGAAGGCTCAATTCAGCCTGCGCATGCAAATCGCTACGCAACAGCTGACTAACACTTCTCAATTGAAGAAAGTTCGTCGTGACATCGCACGTGTGAAAACCGTCATGAACCAGAAGGATGCCAAATAATGAACGATCAAGTTAAAGTCGCACTGAAGCGCACATTGATTGGCAAGGTTGTTTCCGACAAGATGGACAAAACCGTAACAGTGGTTGTTGAACGTCACGTCAAGCATCCTTTGTATGGCAAGATCATCGTCCGTAGTGCCAAGTACCACGCACACGATGAAGCGAACCAGGCAAAGGCCGGCGACACCGTTGAAATTCAAGAAGGTCGTCCTATCTCCAAGACTAAAGCTTGGACAGTGACACGTGTGGTTCAAGTCGCACAAGTAGTATAAATTTATTGCACAAATCGTTTTTTAGTGTAATAATGATGGGCTGTCATTTGCAAAGTGTGCGAGTGGCAGCCTAAATGTCTTTCATAGCGCCCTCTTGTTGTGAAAGTGGTTAAAAAATCGTCCACCTAATCAGTTGGCTCGTGCATTGTAGGTTATGTAGGGGTTAGCTGGCGGGACCAAGACTGACTACAAATTTGCATTGCGCAAGTTGTGTGGATTAAGTTGGGAAAGAGAACATTATGATTCAAACAGAAAGCCGGCTGGAAGTGGCTGACAATACTGGTGCGCGCGAAGTTCTGTGCATTAAAGTGTTGGGCGGTTCCAAGCGTCGTTATGCGGGTATTGGTGACGTAATTAAAGTCACTGTAAAGTCTGCTGCTCCGCGCGGTCGTGTAAAAAAAGGTGAAATTTACAACGCCGTTGTCGTGAGGACAGCTAAGGGTGTTCGTCGTCAAGATGGCTCGTTGGTCAAATTTGATGGCAATGCTGCAGTATTGTTGAATGCAAAACTTGAGCCTATCGGTACTCGTATTTTCGGCCCAGTAACACGCGAACTGCGTACTGAGCGCTTTATGAAAATCGTGTCTTTGGCTCCAGAAGTGCTGTAAGGGGTCGTGATGAACAAAATTCGTAAAAACGACGAAGTCATCGTCTTGACGGGTAAAGACAAAGGTAAGCGCGGTCAGGTACAAACATGTATCGATAGCGATTACGTTGTTGTTGCAGGTATTAACGTTGCTAAAAAAGCTGTTAAGCCTAACCCAATGACTGGCGCAGTAGGTGGCATCGTGGATAAAGTGATGCCGATTCATGTGTCGAATGTTGCATTGTTTAATGCAGCGTCTGGCAAAGCAGACCGTGTAGGCTTCAAGGTAGTGGATGGCAAGAAAGTCCGTATCTACAAGTCGACTGGCGAAGTTGTGAAGGCATAACATCATGGCCCGTCTACAAGCAATATATAAAGATAAAATCGTTGGTGATCTGACTGAAAAGTTCGCTTATAAGTCAGTCATGGAAGTTCCGCGCATCTTGAAAATCACCCTGAACATGGGTTTGTCTGAAGCAATTGCAGATAAAAAGATTATTGAGCATGCAGTTGGCGACCTCACCAAGATTGCTGGTCAAAAACCAGTAGTTACCAAAGCTCGCAAAGCGATCGCTGGTTTTAAAATCCGTGAAGGCTACCCAATTGGTTGTATGGTAACTTTGCGTGGCGCTCAGATGTATGAATTCCTGGACCGTTTCATTACTGTGGCTTTGCCACGTGTACGTGACTTCCGTGGCGTTTCTGGTCGTGCGTTTGATGGTCGTGGTAACTATAATATCGGTGTCAAGGAACAAATCATTTTCCCTGAAATCGAATACGACAAGATCGACGCGTTGCGTGGTATGAACATCAGTATCACGACAACAGCAAAGACCGACGAAGAAGCGAAAGCGCTCCTCGCCGCATTTAAATTTCCGTTCAGAAACTGAGGTCGCCATGGCAAAACTGGCACTGATTAATCGTGAGCAAAAGCGTGCAGACCTGGTGAAGAAATTCGCTGGTAAGCGTGCCGAATTGAAGGCCATCATTGATGACCAATCAAAGACTGAAGAAGAGCAGTACGCTGCCCGTCTGAAGTTGCAGGCATTGCCACGTAACTCCAATCCGACCCGTCAGCGTAACCGCTGCGCCTTGACAGGTCGCCCACGTGGCACATTCCGTAAATTCGGTTTGGGCCGTATTAAACTCCGTGAAGTCGCCATGCGTGGTGAAATCCCGGGTATGACTAAAGCCAGCTGGTAATAGGAGAATAAGCAATGAGTATGAGCGATCCTATCGCCGATATGCTGACCCGCATCCGTAACGCACAAGTTGTTCAAAAGACTGTCGTCGCGATGCCGTCCTCTAAAGTAAAGATCGCAATTGCGAACGTACTTAAAGACGAAGGTTACATTGAAGATTTCGCAGTTTCTGAAACTGCAGGTAAGTCCGAATTAAAAATCGGCTTGAAATATTACGCAGGACGTCCTGTGATTGAACGCTTGGAACGTGTATCACGTCCAGGTCTCCGTATTTACAAAGGTAAAGACGAGATCCCAAGTGTCATGAACGGTTTGGGAGTGGCGATCGTTTCCACACCACAAGGCGTTATGACTGACCGCAAAGCGCGCGCAACCGGTGTCGGTGGCGAAGTGATTTGCTACGTCGCCTAAGGAGTGAAAGATGTCTCGAGTAGGTAAGATGCCAATCGCTTTGCCGGCAGGTGCTGAAGTCACCATTTCGACAGAGCAGATTACAATTAAAGGCCCACAGGGCGTGTTGTCTCAAGCCTTGAACGGCCTGGTGACAGTTGCGAACGACAATGGCACTTTGAGTTTTTCCCCAGCGAATGATGGTCGTGAAGCCAATGCGATGAGCGGTACCTTGCGTGCCCTGGTCAACAACATGGTTAACGGCGTCACTAAAGGTTTCGAAAAGAAACTGAACCTGGTCGGTGTTGGTTACAAAGCGCAAGCTCAAGGCGACAAATTGAATTTGTCTCTTGGTTTCTCGCACCCTGTTGTTCACGCAATGCCAGCTGGCGTTACATGTGCAACACCAACTCCAACTGAGATCCTGATTAAAGGGATTGATAAGCAAAAAGTTGGTCAGGTCGCCGCTGAAGTTCGTGCATACCGCAGTCCAGAGCCTTATAAAGGCAAAGGCGTTCGCTATGCGGACGAAGTGGTTGTGATTAAAGAAACCAAGAAGAAGTAATAGGGGTTGACGATGGACAAGAAACAATCACGTCTGCGCCGCGCACGTCAAACCCGTGCCAAGATCGCAGAACTCAAAGTGAACCGCCTGGCCGTGCATCGCACAAACCTGCACATCTATGCAAACATCATTGGCCCAGATGCCAAAGTGTTGGCATCGGCTTCTACCGTAGAGGCAGAAGTACGTGCAGAGTTGGCTGGCAAGTCTGGTGCTGGCGGCAACGCTGCTGCAGCGAGCTTGATCGGCAAACGTGTTGCAGAGAAGGCAATCAAAGCAGGGGTTACCGAAGTTGCGTTTGACCGCTCCGGTTTCCGTTACCACGGTCGCGTCAAGGCGCTTGCAGAAGCAGCCCGTGAAGCTGGCTTGAAGTTCTAAGGAAAATTTGTCATGGCAAAAATGCAAGCAAAAACAGCAGCCGACAAGCCGGATGATGGCATGCGCGAAAAAATGATCGCGATCAACCGCGTGACCAAAGTGGTCAAGGGTGGTCGTATCATGGGTTTCGCGGCGCTGACAGTCGTTGGTGACGGCGATGGCCGTATCGGTATGGGCAAAGGGAAATCGAAAGAAGTTCCAGTTGCTGTACAAAAAGCGATGGAAGAAGCACGTCGTAAGATGATCAAAGTGACTTTGAAGAACGGTACTCTGCAACACACCGTTACTGGCAAGCACGGCGCATCTTCCGTCATGATTTCTCCAGCAAAAGAAGGTACTGGCGTTATCGCTGGTGGTCCAATGCGCGCGATTTTTGAAGTAATGGGTATTGTAAACGTCGTGGCGAAATCCAACGGCTCCACAAATCCATACAACATGGTTCGTGCAACTTTGAATGGTTTGGCCAAGATGAGTACTCCATCTGAAATCGCTGCAAAGCGTGGCAAAACTGTTGAAGAAATTCTCGGTTAAGGAGCACCTCATGTCTAAGACAGTAAAAGTGCAATTGGTTAAAGGTTTGATCGGCACACGCCAGGATCACCGTGCAACTGTACGTGGCCTGGGTCTGCGTCGTGTTAATTCAGTTTCCGAATTGGAAGACACGCCATCCGTACGCGGCATGATCAATAAAGTCTCGTATCTTGTGAAGGTTGTATCGTAAGCCGTCAGGTTTGCGATCGGAGCAAATTATGGAATTGAATACAATCCAGCCAGCTGATGGCGCAAAACACTACAAACGTCGTGTTGGTCGCGGTATCGGTTCAGGCTTAGGTAAAACAGCGGGTCGCGGTCATAAAGGCCAAAAATCCCGTTCAGGCGGCTTTCATAAAGTCGGTTTTGAAGGCGGTCAGATGCCTCTGCAACGTCGTTTGCCAAAACGTGGTTTCAAATCACTGGCAACTCCGTACAAAGCAGAAGTTCGCCTGACAGATCTGGAAAACCTGCCAGTGACAGAGATCGACGTTTTGGCTTTGAAACAAGCCGGCGTAGTTTCTGAGCTCGCACGTGTAGTCCGTGTGATCTTGTCTGGTGCTATCACCAAGAAAGTTTCTTTGAACGGCTTGATCGTCACTAAAGGCGCTAAAGCTGCAATCGAAGCTGCTGGTGGCACAATCGCTTAATTTGAGCAGACAACCGGAGCATTAATTGGCAACATCTCCACAACAAGCTAAAAGTGCTGCAAGCGGGTTTCCCTGGGGGCGACTCTGGTTCTTGCTGGCGGCACTGGTTGTCTACAGGATTGGTGCACATGTTCCTGTACCAGGTATAGACGCCAAAGTGCTGGAAGAAATGTTTAAACAAAACCAGGGTGGTTTGCTGGGTATGTTTAATATGTTCTCTGGCGGTGCGATGCAAAGATTTACCGTGTTCGCGCTGGGTATCATGCCGTATATTTCTGCGTCGATCATCATGCAATTGATGTCGATCGTCTCTCCGCAGTTGGAAGCTCTCAAAAAAGAGGGTGAGTCCGGCCGTAGAAAGATTACGCAATATACACGGTATGGCACTGTGGTTCTTGCCTTGATCGAAAGTTACTTCATCGCATTTGGTCTGGAAGGTCAGGCCGGCTTGGTACTTGACCCTGGATTGGCATTCCGTTTAACAACGGTCTTGTCACTGGTGACAGGCACTATGTTCTTGATGTGGTTAGGTGAGCAAATCACTGAACGCGGTCTGGGAAATGGTATTTCAATTATCATTTTCGCTGGTATTGCAGCAGGTTTGCCTGGTGGTTTGAGTAATTTGTTTGAACTGGTCCGTACTGGTCAAATGGGTAACTTTGCTGCACTGGTTATCTGTGTTGTAGTTCCTGCAGTAACGTTTGCTGTGGTGTTTGTCGAGCGCGGTCAACGCAAGGTCTTGGTGAACTATGCCAAGCAACAAACTGGCAACAGGGTGTCGCAAAGGCAAAGCAGTCATTTGCCACTGAAGTTGAATATGGCTGGTGTGATTCCTCCTATTTTTGCTTCTTCGATTATCTTGTTCCCGGCGACGATTACCAGTTGGTTCACCAAGGGTGCAGAATCTTCAACAAGTGGTTTTATCACTTTCCTGAAGGATCTGGCAGCGTCGATGGCGCCTGGTGAGCCGATACACGCTTTGTTGTATGCAGCAGCGATCATCTTCTTTTGCTTCTTCTATACCGCATTGGTATTTAACAGTAAAGAAACCGCAGACAACTTGAAGAAGAGTGGTGCTTTTGTTCCCGGGATACGTCCTGGTGATCAGACCGCACGCTATATCGACAAGATATTGATGCGTTTGACGCTGGCAGGTGCGATTTACATTACGCTGGTTTGTCTGTTGCCAGAATTTTTGATTGCGAAGTGGAAAGTACCATTTTATTTCGGCGGAACGTCTCTGCTGATTATCGTGGTGGTGACCATGGACTTTATGGCGCAGGTACAGAACTATGTTATGTCCCAGCAATATGAATCGCTTCTTCGTAAAGCAAATTTCAAGGGCGGGATTCCTTCGAGGTAATCGCCCAGGGGACAGCAGATCGAATGGCAAAAGACGACGTTATACAGATGCAGGGCGAGATTCTTGAGAATCTTCCGAATGCAACATTTCGAGTTAAGTTGGAAAACGGGCATGTTGTACTTGGCCATATTTCCGGGAAGATGCGAATGAACTATATTCGTATTCTTCCAGGTGATAAGGTGACAGTGGAATTGACGCCTTATGATTTGAGCCGGGCGCGAATAGTGTTCCGTACCAAGTAAATTTAAAATGAACTAGAAGGAAAGAGGGCAAAAATGAAAGTTCTCGCATCAGTTAAGCGGATCTGCCGCAACTGCAAAATCATCAAGCGCAAGGGTGTTGTTCGTGTTATTTGCACAGAACCACGCCATAAGCAGCGCCAAGGTTAATTAACGTTATTGAACGAGGAATAACGAATGGCACGTATCGCAGGGGTTAATATCCCAAATCATCAGCATACCGTAATCGGCTTAACAGCTATCTATGGTATTGGCCGTCCACGCGCACAGAAAATCTGTGACGCAACAGGTGTTTTGACCAATAAAAAGGTTAAAGATCTGGATGACAACGAACTCGAGAAGCTTCGCGACGAAATCGGTAAATTTATCGTCGAAGGCGACTTGCGTCGTGAACTGTCCATGAACATCAAGCGCTTGATGGACTTGGGTTGCTACCGTGGTCTCCGTCATCGTAAAGGCTTGCCTTGCCGTGGCCAACGTACTCGCACAAATGCGCGTACTCGTAAGGGTCCACGTAAAGCAGCGCAATCTTTGAAGAAATAATCCAGGCTAGCCCGGATCCAAGGAAAACATTATGGCAAAAGCTCAAAATAACGCTGCAGCAGCACGTGCGCGTAAGAAAGTTAAAAAGAACGTTGCAGAAGGTATTGCTCACGTTCACGCTTCTTTCAACAACACCATCATCACGATCACTGATCGTCAAGGCAATGCGTTGTCTTGGGCAACTGCCGGTGGTGCTGGTTTTAAAGGCTCACGTAAATCTACTCCGTTTGCAGCGCAGGTCGCAGCAGAAGCAGCAGGTAAAGTGGCCGTTGAATGCGGTATCAAAAATCTGGAAGTTCGTATCAAAGGCCCAGGCCCAGGTCGCGAATCTTCAGTACGCGCTTTGAACAATCTGGGTATCAAGATCTCCCTGATTCAAGACGTTACTCCAGTTCCACATAACGGCTGCCGCCCTCCAAAGCGTCGTCGTATCTAAGCTGGAACACTAAGACGCTGGTTATTTAAGCGCCTTAAGCAAGCAGATTTATTCTCTGCTGGCATTCTTGCGGAATCTCCGTTAGAATGCAGACCCGCCATTCCGTTGGCGGGTTTTGTGTTGTGGAAATTTTAGAGTAGTACAAATTAATCAAAGGCTTAGCCTTTGTTGTTAAGACCACCGTCTGGTTGCAGGTAGATCAGACTAGCGTAGTGTAGAAAACATTACGTCATTTACAAGGAAAATATCGTGGCACGTTATATCGGACCAAAAGCAAAACTTTCCCGTCGCGAAGGCACGGACCTGTTCTTGAAGAGCGCACGTCGCTCCCTGGACTCCAAATGCAAACTGGACGCAAAACCAGGTCAACATGGTCGCACTTCCGGTGCTCGTACCTCTGACTACGGTAACCAATTGCGCGAAAAGCAAAAAGTTAAACGTATGTACGGCGTTTTGGAACGTCAGTTCCGCCGCTACTTCGCTGAAGCTGACCGTCAAAAAGGCAACACAGGCGAAACACTGTTGAAATTGCTAGAATCCCGTCTGGACAACGTTGCTTATCGTATGGGCTTCGGTTCCACACGCGCTGAAGCACGTCAGCTGGTGAGCCATAAAGCATTCACAGTCAACGGTATCGTTGTTAACATCGCTTCTTACCAAGTTAAAGCTGGTGACGTAGTTGCAGTTCGTGAAAAAGCTAAAAAACAAGTTCGTATCGCTGAAGCGCTGTCCCTGGCAGAGCAATCCGGCATGCCTTCATGGGTAGCTGTTGATGCGAAAAAACTGGAAGGTACTTTCAAGTCCATGCCAGATCGTAGCGACATCGCTCACGATGTCAACGAATCCTTGATCGTTGAATTGTATTCTCGTTAATACTTAAGTTTCACCGCCTGCCTGTTTTGTTACAGGCAGGCTTTTTTCTTTAATGCCGTCAGCCTTATCGGTGTAACGAACCGAGGGTATTGAAAAGGACATTCATGCAAAACAATCTGTTAAAGCCACGTATTATCGATGTGGAAATGTTGGGTGCCGGTCACGCTAAAGTCGTGATGGAACCGTTTGAACGTGGCTATGGCCACACACTGGGCAACGCGTTGCGTCGCGTCCTGTTGTCCACTATGGTTGGTTATGCACCGACTGAAGTTGTGATCGCCGGTGTCGTTCATGAATACTCTTCCCTTGATGGCGTGCAAGAAGACGTCGTCGACATTCTGTTGAACTTGAAAGGTGTAGTTTTCAAGTTACACAACCGTGATGAAGTCACGCTGACATTGAAAAAAGATGGCGAAGGCGCAGTATTGGCTTCCGACATCGATCTGCCGCATGACGTAGAACTGATCAACCCGGATCACGTTATCGCCAATCTGACTGCCGGCGGTAAGCTGGACATGCAGATCAAGGTAGAAAAAGGCCGTGGCTATGTACCTGGTAACGTTCGTCGCTTGTCTGAAGATGCGAACAAAACCATCGGTCGTATGATATTGGATGCGTCTTTCTCACCAGTACGCCGTGTTTCTTACGCTGTGGAATCTGCCCGCGTTGAACAACGTACTGATCTGGATAAACTGGTCATCAATATTGAGACCAATGGCGTTATCTCTCCTGAAGAAGCAATCCGTCAATCTGCCCGCGTGCTGGTTGATCAATTGAATGTCTTTGCCGCTCTGGAAGGTACTGAAGCCGCTGCTGAAGCTCCATCCCGCGTACCTGCAGTTGATCCTGTCCTGTTGCGTCCAGTCGATGATCTGGAACTGACAGTACGTTCAGCCAACTGCCTGAAAGCAGAAAACATTTACTACATTGGTGATCTGATACAGCGTAGTGAAAATGAACTGTTGAAGACCCCAAATCTGGGTCGCAAGTCGTTGAACGAAATCAAAGAAGTTTTGGCTTCCCGTGGTTTGTCTCTGGGCATGAAACTGGAAAACTGGCCACCTGCTGGCCTGGAAAAATAATTTTGTCTGACGGGTGGGCTGGGACAGCCTGCTCGTTTTTTAACTGTAGTAAAAATAATTACCGGCCCGCGATAAGTTTACTTATCGATAGAAGAGCTGGCATTTAAATCTGAAAGGAAATACCATGCGTCATCGTCACGGCTTACGTAAGCTGAATCGTACTTCTTCCCACCGTCTGGCAATGCTGCGCAACATGACAGTATCCCTGTTGCGTCACGAAGCCATCAAAACAACTTTGCCAAAAGCTAAAGAACTGCGCCGCGTTATCGAGCCGATTCTGACTTTGGGTAAAACAGACACACTGGCTAACAAGCGTTTGGCTTTCTCCCGTTTGCGCGACCGCGAAATGGTAGTTAAGCTGTTTGCTGAACTGGGCCCACGTTACGCAAATCGTAACGGCGGCTACCTGCGTATCCTGAAAATGGGTTTCCGCGTTGGCGATAATGCTCCTATGGCATACGTTGAATTGCTGGACCGTCCAGAAGGCGTAGATGCAGCTGATGCACCTGTTGCTGAGTAATTAGCAAGCCTGGGCTTCCTGCTCAAGACTAGAAAAAGCCGTTCAGTGTAAACTGAACGGCTTTTTGCATATGCGCACTTATTCCGGGACACATATTTTGTGGTGCCCTGTAATGGCCAGGCATGGCGTTCGACCAAATAGAGAATAACAATGGATAATGACAATCTGATCCTGGTATTGACTAATCTGCCCAGCCGCGACATGGCCAGAAAGCTGGCCAGCCAGATCGTCGCCGAAAAATTGGCTGCCTGCGTGAACATTTCTCCTGATATATTGTCCATCTACAACTGGGACGGCGAGCAACAGGCTGATACAGAAGTGCAATTGATGATCAAGACCCGGCAAGCTTGCTATGCCGGGCTGGAAGCACTGATACTGAGCCAGCATCCCTATGATCTACCCGAAATAATAGCCATCCCCCTGTTGGCCGGACTACCGGCTTATCTGGACTGGGTGAGAAAAGAAACTGAAACGCCATGAATACCTCAACGCCGTTGTTTTCTGTAAGCATGCCAGCCAAGCTCCAGAATGTCAGGATATCGCAGCTATGGTGCCTGTGTGCCTTGCTGGCTGCCTTGCTGTTTGCCTCCCTATTGTCATCCAATGCCAAGGCAGAAGACTTCCTCGACCCTGAAGAGGCATTCAAAGTATCTGCCAGAATGATAGAGCCAGGCATGGCCGAGGTGACTTTTACGATAGCAGACGGTTACTACCTGTACCGTGAACGTTTCAAATTCAGCTCAGATGATGCCAAGATTGGTGACATAACCATGCCAGCTGGCAAGGTCAAGTTTGATGAAACCTTTCAAAAAGAAGTAGAGACTTATCGTAAATCCCTGGTGGTGCGTGTGCCTGTCCAGGCGGCGGCAGATTTCACCCTGAACATAGGGCGGCAGGGCTGTGCTGACGGAGGTTTGTGCTATCCACCGCTGGAGACGCCGGTTAAGTTGCAGATAACTGGGGCCAACAGCGCTGGCACACAGACCGCAGCAAATGCCAGCATTGCTACCGCTAATGTTAGTACAGAATCCAATGGCAAAGGCGCAGAAGCTAGCACTGATGAGGAAACCAGCAGCATCAGCGCTGCACTGAAGAGCGGTAGATTGGTCCTGATCCTGCCTTTGTTCTTACTGCTTGGCCTGGGCTTGTCCTTCACTCCCTGTGTCTTGCCTATGGTGCCAATTTTGTCCTTCATCATCGTCGGTGAAGGTGCTGGCATCAAACGCAGTCGCGGCTTTCTGCTGTCCTTGTGCTACGCCCTTGGCATGGCGCTGGTGTACACGGCCCTCGGCATAGCGGCGGGACTGGTTGGCGAAGGTTTGTCGGCTACTTTGCAAAATCCCTGGGTACTTGGTGCCTTCGCCTTGCTGATGGTGATATTGTCGCTGTCCATGTTCAATGTGTATCAATTGCAGGTGCCTGCTGCCTTGCAAACCAAGCTCACCATTGCATCAGAAGGTCAGCGCAATGGCAAGCTGGTAGGTGTGTTTTTCATGGGGGCAATCTCTGCCCTGATCGTTGGCCCTTGCGTGGCCGCTCCACTGGCAGGTGCGCTGGTTTATATCAGCCAGACCCGCGATGTCGTCGTTGGTGGCTCGGCCTTGTTTGCCATGGCGATGGGCATGAGCGTGCCATTGCTGCTGGTGGGTATCTCGGCCGGTAGCCTGTTGCCACGCGCTGGTATGTGGATGGAAAGTATCAAACGTTTCTTTGGTGTCTTGATGCTGGCCATGGCCCTGTGGATGATCAGTCCAGTGATCCCGGCCTGGTCGCAAATGCTGGGATGGGCCATCTTGTTGCTTGCCTATGCCATCTATCAATTATTTTTCCATCGTAGTGGCATGTTCGCCAAAGCTGTGGCAGTAATGTTTTCCCTGCTCGGTGCCGTGCAACTCGTTGGTGTTGCGACTGGTGGCCGCGATGTATTTTCTCCCGTTGCCCACTTGTACGGTGGCAGTACGGAACATGTAAAATTTACCCGTGTGCGCAGCATTGCAGAACTTGATGCTGCCCTGGCGCAATCCAAAGGCAAAACGGTCATGCTGGATTTTTACGCGGACTGGTGCGTCTCTTGCAAAGAGATGGAAAAACTGACTTTCCCAGAAACCAAGGTCAAAGCCAAGCTCGACAATATGCTCTTGCTGCAAGTTGATGTCACTGCCAACAATGCCGATGATAAAGCCCTGTTGAAACGCTTTGGCCTGTTCGGCCCTCCAGGCATTATCTTCTTTGATGCGCAGGGTAAGGAAATTCCCCGTCAGCGCGTCATCGGTTATCAGAATGCGGATAAATTCCTGCAATCCTTGAATCGTGCTGAGGGCAAATAAAGCATATTCTTAGAATGTATAAGCATGCAACAAAACTATCCTTGAGTAAGGGCGACAGAGGGGCTATATTCAAACTCTTGTTTCTTTTTGGAGAAAAATATGACTTTGCGTTTAGGCGATATCGCCCCTGATTTCGAACAGGATTCTTCTATCGGCCCTTTGAAATTTCATGAATGGGCAGGTAATTCCTGGGTAGTTTTGTTTTCCCATCCGGCTGACTTCACGCCCGTCTGCACAACAGAACTCGGCTTGACAGCAAAACTCAAGCCAGAATTTGACAAGCGCAATGTAAAAGCCATCGCCCTCTCAGTCGATGGTGCAGAATCCCATCTGCAATGGATCAAGGATATTGAAGCTACACAAAATACGGTAGTCGGTTTCCCTATCGTCGCTGATGCCGACAAAAAAGTTGCCGCATTGTATGACATGATCCACCCTAACCAGTCCGAGACTGTGACTGTGCGATCCTTGTTCGTCATCGACCCGAATAAAAAAGTCCGTCTCATCATCACTTATCCTCTGACCACAGGACGCAATTTTGATGAAGTCCTGCGGGTCATTGATGCCCTGCAATTGACAGATGGCTATACCGTCGCTACCCCAGGTAACTGGCGTGATGGTGATGACGTGATCATTCCGTTGTCTATCAAGGATGAAGACGTGATCAAACAAAAATATCCTAAAGGCTATACCGCTGCCCGCCCTTATCTGCGCGTGACACCACAGCCAAACAAACCATGACTTGCGCAAAACCGCCCCAACTGCGTTGCAGCTCCTAGCCGTACTAAAGTACTGTCTTCGTCGCTGATGGTATAGTCGGGATTTCAGGCAACATGTTGCCTGCCGATGCAACGAACCTCCCTTGCAAGGGAGGTTTCCTGAAAGCGATAGCCTTGCTGGGACAATTTTGCGCAACTCATGTAGTGCATCAGTAAAAAAAACAAAAGCCACGAGTCACTCGTGGCTTTTGTTTTTGAAATGCAGAATGAATTCAGCTTATCTCGACGGCACGATCATTTCAGCATAGTCATACAAAGCGCCTAAAATCTCTTCTGCCGCTTCATCTGCTGTTTCTGACAAAGTATCGATCTCATTGAAATACATGTCCACCGTCCTGGCATTGCCTGCACCATCAAGCAAACGTGCGGCGCGGTGTTCTTCCCAAGTTTCCTTTTCTTCCATGCTCAGGCTGTCAAAGAAATTACGGGCGCGGTAACGGAATAGCAATTCGGCCAGGCGGACATCCTGGAAGACGACGCTGACGGCAGCCAGTTGCACTGGCTTCTTGCGGCGTAACTCATTGAGTAGACGGCGGTCACCAGCACCCACAAAGCCGCCATACAAGTCTTCATCGACGTCGCTGGCCGCAGCCTCAGGGCGGGCATACACTTCTTCCCAGATTGCCTTGGCAGAGGCGGGCAGGGAGGCCGCTTTGATGATGTGCTCTTGCACCAGATGCATATCTATCTTCCAGCGCTCAGCCATGGGGGCAGTCAAGGTTTTTAGATTGCCAATGACGATGGGGGACTTGTTGATGTGTATGCTTTTCACTGGCAGACGCTGCACACCTTCAGGCAAGGCATCGCTCTTGCTGAACATGCGCAGCTGTATGGTCTCTGCATCCAGTCCCGCCAGCTCTGTCGGATCATGGGACAGGTCCCAGGCGATGACTTCATTCTTGTTCTTGGGATGCATGGCCAGCGGCCACATGACGGCCAAGCACCCACGCTCTATCGGGAACATGCCCGACACATGCAAGAACGCTTTGTTCAGCACGGGCATATCAATTTCTGATGCAACCTTGTCTTTTTTGTGCAGGGCAAAGCAAAAATCGAATAACTTGGGCTGACGCTCACGTATCAGACGTGCCAAAGCTATCGTCGCGCGCACATCTGACAAGGCATCATGTGCTGCTTCATGCGCAATGCCATTGGCCTTGGTCAGGTGCTCCAGGCGAAAGCTGGGCTTGCCTTCATCATTCTTTGGCCAGTTGATACCCTCCGGGCGCAACGCATAACAGGTACGCACCATGTCCATGATGTCCCAGCGGCCACAATTGTTTTGCCATTCGCGCGCATACGGGTCGATGAGGTTACGCCAGAACATGAAGCGGGTAATTTCATCATCGAAACGTATGGTGTTATAGCCGACACCGATAGTGCCAGTCTTGGCCAGTTCCTGTTCTATCTTTGATGCAAATTCATGCTCAGGTATGCCACGCTCCAGGCAGGTTTGTGGTGTGATATGGGTGATCAGGCAAGACTGCGGGTCAGGCAAGAAATCATTGGCGGGTTGGCAGTACAGCATGAGCGGTTTGCCGATTTCATTGAGTTCAGCATCCGTGCGTATGGCGGCAAATTGCGCAGGCCTGTCGCGACGGGCGACAGCGCCAAAGGTTTCATAGTCATGCCAGAGAAAGGTATGTTCTTGCATTGGTATTTAAATTAGTTTGTTGATTTGGTCTTCACAGATCGTATTACGCAGACCGCATTTTATCCAGTATGTCATTCAATGCGACGGCTGGCCTGATCTTGCAGATAGCGCTGGCTGCGGAAATAAATCAGCAAGAGCACCACGATGACACCCATGCCTCCCATGATGTACCAGAAACCAGAAGCATGCTTGAGCAAGGGCATGACTTCAAAGTTCATGCCGAAGATCCCTGTGAGTAAGGTCAAGGGCATGAACAGGGCGGTGATCACAGTCAGGGTACGCATGATTTCGCTGGTTCTGTGTGCCATCGCTGCAAAGTGGATTTGCACTGCCGATTCCAGTGATGCTTCGAGGCGGCGAGCATGATTGAGCACGCGACTGATATGTTCCATCACATCATTGGTGCGCACCAGCAGCAAATCCTTGGCACGGCTATTGCCATCGTGGGTATCGACGATATGGTCGCGCAATTCCTGCATGGCATCGCGCTGTTCTTCACACAGGTTATCAAGCTTGCGTAGTTCCACCCGAGAGTCGAGCAAGGCCAGCCAGTTATTGAAAGGGCGGCGCGGGTCCAGCAAGGCATGTTGCCACCGATCGAGTTGCTGGGTCAGTGGATGGCGCAATTCTAGGTATTGATCGACCATGGCGTTCAAGAGCCGCAACATCAATTCTTCCGGTGACGCTGGCAAGCGGCTGCCGTGGGTATTATTCTCTGCTCTCGATCGATAATCCAGCAGGCGTTGGCGCGCCAGTTCGACCGTGCGGCTTTGTGCAGGGCGTACTGTGATGAGAACATTTTTCATCAGCAAAAAAGACACTGGCGAGGTCGCCAGTTTATTCAGAGCTGCAGGTATCTTGCGATTCACGCCACTCTTGTTGTCGCCATTTGCTTCTGTCAGTGTCAGCTTGCGAAACACCACCATTTCATAGTCTTCAGTAGCATCGAAATAGGATGGGTGCGAGAGATTGCTGATGTCCTTCAAATGCAAGTCATAAATTTGCGTTCCCGTCATGGCCTCGACACTGCTACGCCATGCTTCCGGGTCTGCTGCGACTTCATCATGGCTGGCATCGAGCCACAGAAAACCTACAGCATTGATCAGGGTTTCAGGTTTGTCAGGATTTTTCAGGGTCTGCGTATCGTTAATGTGGAAGATGTCCATGCGTCTTTTGTCGGGAGAAAATAAGCCAGAGTCCAACCAGCGAAATCAGGCAAGTGGCAGTCAGCAATGCCTGAATTGGCGTGGACAATGCAAAGGAGTAAAACCAGTTGGCAGTAAATAAATTCATCACCAGGATGCACAGTATACGCACGGTCTCAGGCAACAGGTAAATACGACCTCTTTCCATCAGGCCGCCTATGCACCAAAGACCCATAACCAGCCAGCTCACATAGATGGTGGCATTCAAGGCGCTGATGGATTTATACACCAACAAAAAATGCGTCGCCGCTTGCAGCAGCAGGATAAACTGCACGATGCAATACCATGTTGTAGCCTTGCTCATGGCGGGATCATAAATGGGGCGTTGCAAATTGAATGTGGTAGGCGCAGATTGCGCCAGCAAGTCGGCAGGACGCCAGTTAGGTGGGCGCAACCAGATCTGCAATTTATCCAGCCAGTTTTTCGTGTGCCAGGCATCGCGCCAGACTTGCTCGTACACTTCCAGGTTGGCCCACAAGGGGTTCCAGCTTCGCAGAGGCTTGCGCGTGCCGTAGACGATAGCTACATGATCTCGCTCTTCGATGAAAGTGCCAAACAGTCTGTCCCAGATCACTAGTATTCCGCCAAAATTCTTGTCCAGATACATGTCATTGACAGCATGGTGAACCCGATGATTGGAGGGGGACACAAATATGCGGTCAAACCAGCCGAGCTTGCCTATCTGTTCGGTGTGTACCCAGAACTGGTAGAGTAAATCGATGAGGGCAACCGCAATAAACACATCCAGTGGAAAGCCTATCAGCGCCATGGGCAGATAAAAAATCCAGCCAAACAAGGGGCCTGTGCTGGTTTGCCGCAAGGCTGTGCTCAGATTGTATTGTTCGCTCTGATGGTGTACGACATGGGCAGCCCATAACAGATTGGTTTGATGCCCCATCCTGTGCAGCCAGTAATACAAAAAATCGTAGAGTAGCAGGGCCGCTACCCATACCCAGACACTGTCTGATGGCAGGTTGAACAGCGAAAGATACTTGAGCACCAGGGCATACATGCCTATCGAAAACAGCTTGGAAAATGCTCCTATGATCTGGCTCATGACACCCAGGGATAGGCTGTTGAGTGAATCATTGATCCGATACAAATGGCGCTGGCGCTTGCGTGCCACGATAAATTCTAGGGCGATCAGAATGAAAAAAACCGGGCTGGCAAAGGTAATGATTTTTTCATGCATGATCCTGGCCTTATTCAGAGGGGAATGATGTGACCGAAGCAGCAATCAGCCACAGCGCCAGATAATAGCTGCTGAGGATGAGTAAAGGGGAATGGGCAATAGGTGCGTAGAAACGATTGTAAGCGAGCAGGGTATCTGACAGCATGAAGCATAGGCCGCCAATCAAAGCCAGGCGGCCAGACATGCTGCGCAATTGCAAACCACGGCTGATGGCTTGTGCTGTCATGCAAAGCAGCAGACAGACGTAGGCAACGACTGGTATCTGCAAGGCGCTGGGCAAGCCCGGCCACAATATGGACAGGTTGATGATACCAAGTGCTGCGATGCTGACAAAGGCCAGCGGTTTGCCAGCGAAGCGGCTATCTGTGAGCAGGGCGCGCAAGAAGCAAATGTGGGCCAGCAAAAAACTCAACAGGCCGCATAGGAATCCCTGGCGAAATACGCTAGACGGTAACATCAGGAAGACGTCGCCAATCAGCGAGCAGATGATGCCTGCCAGTATGGCTTGCTGATAGGTGCGACTGATGACAGGCTTGCTGTGCCAGGCAAAAAAGAAAATAGTGAGGGTCGTCAGTGGTTTGAAAATGTAGTGGAGATATTGCGCACTGCTTATCTCTTTTCCCAGTTCTGCTCCGGCGATTGCCAGCGCAGCAAAAATGAAGATGAAGACAGAGCGCAACATCGCAGACATGGTGATCAACCAGTATGCTTCAGCAGGCGCGCAATGTCGCGGGCGAAGTACGTAAGGACGCCATCGGCACCAGCACGCTTGAACGCGAGCATGGATTCCATCATGGTCTTGTTGTGATCGAGCCAGCCATTTTGCGCAGCGGCCTTGATCATCGCATATTCACCACTGACCTGATAAGCAAAGGTCGGCACCTTGAATTCATCCTTGACCCTGCGCACGATATCCAGATAAGGCATGCCGGGTTTTACCATCACCATGTCAGCACCTTCTGCCAGGTCCAGAGCGACTTCGCGCAAGGCTTCATCGCTATTGGCCGGGTCCATCTGGTAACTGGCTTTATCACTCTTGCCCAGGTTGGCAGCAGAACATACGGCTTCGCGGAAAGGGCCGTAAAAAGCTGATGCATATTTCGCAGAGTAAGCCATGATGCGGGTATGGATGAAGTCATTGACTTCCAGCGCGTGGCGGATCGCACCTATGCGGCCATCCATCATATCGCTGGGGGCAACGATGTCGACACCAGCTTCGGCTTGCACCAATGCCTGGCGTACCAGCATGGCTGTAGTTTCGTCATTGAGGACATAGCCGTCAGCATTGATCAAACCATCCTGGCCGTGGCTGGTATAGGGGTCCAGCGCGACATCGGTCAATACACCCAGTTCAGGGAAGCGGCTTTTCAGCTCGCGTACTGCGCGAGGGATCAAACCTTTGGGATTGGTGGCTTCTACGCCATCTGGCGTTTTCAATTGCGGGTTGATGGCAGGGAACAGCGCCAGCACCGGAATACCAAGGGCCACGCAATCTTCCGCCACGCCCATCAGCAAATCTATCGTTACTCTTTCCACGCCAGGCATGGATGAAATTTTTTCACTTTGGTTGACACCGTCGATGACAAAAACGGGGTAAATCAAATCAGATGCAGTGACCATGTTTTCACGCATCAATGCGCGCGAAAACGCATCCTTACGCATGCGGCGCATACGTATTGCGGGGAAATGTGCTGAGGGATGAGATTGTTTTATGGATGACATAGTCAGATGAAAATCAATGAAAAGAATTTTATGCAGGTTAATGAAACTTTTTTGAAGTTGCAACATCTTAATGCATAGGTTGGATCAACTCCACGCCTACCGCTTCTCCTCCCTGAGCGGGCACCGTGCGTCCCTATTCGTAACGGTGTTATTACCCCGGCAAATAACTAATTTTGCCGGGGTTTTTTTATTCTGCGTCGGCAGGCTTGTCCGCCGGGGTTTCTGCAGGCGAATCTGTTACATTTGCGTTCGCATCTGCATCGTTTTCATCAATAGTGTCGACGACAGGGTCACGGTCCAGTCCAACCAGGCGCTGTACCGCTGCATCAGCTTCTTCTATACCTATGCGTTTCAGTGCAGAAAACAATTGCAGGCTGAAAGGGAAGAGCGGGCCTTCATCATCAACGTAACTGTCCAGCACAGCCTTGGCTTTGCGCAAAGCGTCAGTACATTCGCTGCGATTGAGTTTGTCGGCCTTGGTCAAAATGCAATGGATAGGGCGCCCAGTTGGTGCAAACCATTCCAGCATCTGTATATCAAGATCAGTAAACGGACGACGTGCATCCATGATCAGGACCAGCGCCGCTAATTGCGTACGTCTTTGTACATAGGCACCGAGTAACTGGTTCCAGTGTTGTTTGGCGGCCCCAGGTACTTCTGCATAGCCATAACCTGGCAAATCTACTAACAGGGCGCGAATTTCATCGACCCTGGTTTCATCTTTGCGATGCTGGCCTACATGGGCACCACCAATGGAAAAATAATTAATATGTTGAGTGCGTCCCGGTGTTTTGGAGGCAAAACAGAGTTTTTTCTGATTGCACAGGGTATTGATTGCAGTCGATTTGCCAGCGTTGGAGCGGCCAGCGAAAGCAATTTCGGGCACGTGGGTGCGCGGGAGATCGCGCAGATGGTTCACTGTAGTGAAGAAGCGGGCTTGCCAGAGGATAGACATAGAGGAAAGGAATAATGGAAAAATGCAACATAAGGCAGTAAAATCGCCCGAAAGCTATTGTACAATAAGGGGTTAGGTCTTGGGCAGCGATTAAAACCATGTCCACATGCCAGTTTTGAACGTATTTTGTTGCCAAAAAGTGCTGTTTACGTATCAAAATAGCTGCAATGCGTCGCCAATAGGGCAGATTTCCATTATTTAGTCTCAGGGTGTTTGAATGAACCGTGCGTTTTTATCGTTGTCCAAGTCCATCAGCGTCGCAGTCCTGGCGGTGTCTTCTTTTGCCTCCTCGGTCTACGCTAATGAAGTAGCCAAGCCAGCCAAAGCTGATCCTGTCAAAGGCGAAGCCCTGTATACCAACGGCGATGCAGCACGCGGCATTGCTGCTTGTGCATCCTGCCACGGTGCAGCTGGTAATTCGACCATCGCTGCCAACCCCAAGTTGTCGGCACAGCACGAAGCTTACCTGGTAAAGCAGTTGACAGACTTCACTGGTGATACACGCAAAAATGCCGTAATGACCGCGTTTGCCAAGGCCATGACTGCGGAAGACATGAAAAACGTTGCAGCCTACCTGTCGGTACAAAAATCCAAACCAGGTACTGCAAAAAATAAAGACATCGTTGAACTGGGTAAACAAATCTATCGCGGTGGTATCGCTGAGAAAAACGTTCCAGCCTGTGCTGGCTGTCATAGCCCGAATGGTGCTGGTATCCCTGCACAATTCCCTCGTATTGCTGGTCAACACCAGGATTACACGATTGCCCAGTTGACTGGCTTCCAGAACGGTTCCCGCAAGGATGGCGCAAAAATCACTGGTGCCCGTCTGAACAGTGCACAGATGATGACTATCGCCAAGAAAATGTCTGAAGATGAAATTAAAGCGGTAGCGGACTACGTTGCAGGTTTGAAATAATAAACAAAGATAGAGTAATTGAGGAGGGGGTGGCAATAGCCATCCCCTTTTTTCATGATGAAAGCGGCTGCCAGACAGGTGTGCAAAGTGCTTGCGCGTGTTTCAGCCATTTTTTGATGAAACGTGTACTATTCGTTGCGCCTGGATATTGATATAAAACACCTACTGGCATGGATGTTTCCTCTAACATCTGCCACATTCATTTTGCGCAAGCCTCATAAGTAATATCACAAGCAATAAGCAGAGAGTATGAACAATAAGACAGACGGCGATCAGCCTGCAGATACTGGCGGAATACAGTTACAAACCCGGCGTGCCTGGCTTGCAGACGGGGTGGAGTTGCTGTCTTCCATGCGCTTTGCCATCAGCTTACTGACATTGATCGCGATTGCCTCAATCATAGGCACAGTGCTCAAGCAAAATGAACCGATGCCGAACTATGTGAATCAGTTCGGCCCTTTCTGGTTTGAGGTTTTCAATAAGCTGGGCTTGTATGCGGTGTATTCTGCATGGTGGTTCCTGCTGATCATGACTTTCCTGGTGATTTCGACTTCGCTCTGCGTGATACGCAATGCACCGAAGATGATGAGGGATATGCGCAGCTGGCGCGATACTGTGCGTGAGCAATCACTGCGTAATTTCCATCACCGCTCTGAATGGCATAGCAGCAATGCCAGGGCCAAAGTGACAGAGCAAATCCTGGCTCATCTGGCCAGGTTAGGTTATCGCTTCAAGCTCGTCGAAAAAGAGGGAGCGACCCTGATTGCCGCCAAGCAAGGCGCTGCAAACAAATGGGGATATATTTTTGCCCATGGTGCGATCGTCATCATTTGCGTGGGTGGCTTGCTTGATTCGGATCTTTCGATACGTTTTCAGCAATGGTTCATGGGTAAAGTGCCATTTGAGGGAAGCGGCATTATTTCCAAGATACCTGAACAACATCGTCTGTCGCTGGCTAACCCCACCTTCCGTGGCAATACCATGATCCCTGAAGGGGCCAGCAGTAGTACCGCAATCTTGCCACAGGCAAGCGGAGTACTGGTGCAGGATTTGCCATTCACCATCAAACTGAAAAAATTCACGATAGATTTTTACTCGACTGGCATGCCCAAGCTGTTTGCCAGTGATGTGGAAGTGACTGACCATGAAACCGGCAAGTCATTTTCCTCTGTCATCAAGGTCAACGAACCTTTGATCTACAAGGGTATTGCTGTTTATCAATCGAGTTTTGAGGATGGTGGAAGCCGTTTGCAAGTCAAGGCCTATCCCATGTTGGGGCCGGATGTCAGCACTTTGGCCATGAGCGGAGAAATGGGCGGCAGCACCGCTCTGAAGCCAGGCACAGGGAATGACTACACGATAGAGTGGTCAGGCTTTCGGCCTTTCAATGTCGAGAATATGGCGCGTAATGGTGCGGATGTCAGGGCGGTTAATCCGAATCAAAGCTTGAATGAAAAATTCACCGCTGACTTGAACAAGCACCTGGGCTCTGCTGCCAAGAATGCGAATAATAAAGACTTGAAAAATGTTGGCCCTAGCCTTCAGTATAAATTGCGCGATAAAACTGGCCAGGCCAGGGAATTTCATAACTATATGCAGCCTGTGCTGATCGATGGTGCTTATATGATACTGGCGGGTACCCGCGATACCCCGGCCGAGGCTTTCCGTTATTTGCGCATACCGGCTGATGATGAAGACAGCGTCAAGGAATGGATGCGTTTGCGCGCTGCCGTGCAAAATCCTGAATTACGGGAACTGGCCGCGCAACGCTATGCCAAACGTGCGCTACCGGCGAACATGCCGAACGCAGAGCAAGTGCAGGCGCAATTGACAGAGTCAGCCAGGAAAAGCCTGAACATTTTTGCCGGTGATGAACAGCAGTCCGGGTTTGTGGTAATTTCCAAGTTTCTTGAGCAAATCCCTGAGGCAGAGCAAGGCAAGGCGGCCGATGTCTTCATGAAGATTTTGAATGGCAGTATGTGGGATTTGTGGTTGGTCGCCAGGGAAAAAGAAGGCTTGCCAGCACTGGAGCTGGATGAGAAACATGCACGCTTCTTGCAACTGGCAACCGGAGCGATTTCTGATGCGTTTTTCTATGGCGCACCGGTTTTCCTGCAACTCACGGGTTTTGAGGAGGTCAAGGCGTCCGTTCTGCAAGTGACGCGTTCGCCAGGCAAGAATGTCGTATATCTGGGCTGTTTACTGTTGGTATTGGGTGTATTTGCGATGTTTTACATACGTGAACGCCGCCTCTGGGTATGGATCAGGGACGATGTTGCAGGCACACATGCCTTGATGGCGCTCAGTTCTCAGCGCAAGACCCTGGATTTTGAAAAAGAATTTGAACAGTTGAAGATACATTTACAGCAATTGAGTACGCAGCCTTAACACTGCAAGTAGCCACTAACTGCAGCGTAATCGACTACACTAGGAAGCATACGGCCTGATGGCCATGCATCTGGGGATATATGATGGAAATCACACAGAACTACTCACCCTACCAGGGTTTTTTCAAACGCCTCTCTATCGCTGACTGGTTGTATGCCGTGGTCTTGTGCCTGGCGTCCCTGTTTGCCTTAAGCCGTTTTGGTGCTTATATGGATGTCTACGAAAAAGGCATCCTCTTGCTGGCAGCTCCGACTTTTGCCTGGTTGGGCTGGCATTGGAAATCAGTGCGCACCCTGATGGTGATCCTGGCGGTATTGAGCCTGCTTGCCATACAGATGTACGGTGGGTCACTGGATATGGCAAACAAGAAATTCTTCTTGAAATACCTCTTGTCCAGCCAGTCGGCGATTCTGTGGATGAGTACCCTGTTTTTCCTGTCCACCCTGTTTTACTGGGGGGGACTGATTGCCCGTTCTGATTTTGGTGCTTCCCTTGGTTCAGTCTTGTGCTGGTCTGCGGTCGTCATGGGTTTCACTGGCATGCTGGTGCGCTGGTATGAGTCTTACCTGATCGGTGCTGATGTTGGCCATATCCCGGTATCGAATCTGTATGAAGTGTTCATACTATTCTCCATGATTACGGCCTTGTTCTATTTGTATTACGAGCAACAATACCGTACCCGCCAACTGGGGCCCTTTGTCATGCTGATCATTTCAGCAGCAGTTGGTTTCCTGCTGTGGTACACCGTCAGCCGTGATGCTGCAGAAATTCAGCCTCTGGTGCCTGCCCTGCAAAGCTGGTGGATGAAGATACATGTACCGGCCAATTTCATCGGTTATGGCACTTTTGCACTGGCGGCCATGGTGTCTGTTGCCTATTTGCTTAAATCTAAAGGCTACCTCGTTGACCGTTTGCCTGCACTCGAAGTGCTGGACGATGTCATGTACAAGGCGATTGCCGTTGGCTTTGCCTTCTTCACCATCGCCACCATTCTCGGTGCGCTGTGGGCGGCTGAAGCCTGGGGAGGCTACTGGTCCTGGGACCCGAAAGAAACCTGGGCGCTGATCGTCTGGCTCAACTATGCAGCATGGTTGCACATGCGCCTCATGAAGGGTTTGCGCGGCCAGGTAGCTGCATGGTGGGCGCTGGTTGGTTTGTTGGTGACCACTTTTGCTTTCCTGGGCGTGAACATGTTCCTCTCTGGCCTGCATTCGTATGGCACGCTATAAATACTGAGGTAATTTGTAAGAATCAGCAGGAAACTGCGACTCATGAGAAACTAGGGCGCAACAACGATGTCAAATGGCTGTTGTGCCAGTCTCAACCACGGAGTCCACCATGCTGATAAAACGTAGTCCCAATGGCATAGACCTGCCTTACTCTTCTGAAATCACACCGCGCGCCGTGTTTGAGGCGCGCCGCGACTTCATCCGCAAGATGGCCGTGGGCTCAATCGCTGGAACCGCCCTGTTTGAAATGGCCAATCGCGCTGCTTTTGCCCAAAATGCTGGCGCACAAAAACTGGCTGCGAATCTGAATTCTGCCTATGCTCTGGTGGAAAAGAAGACCGCCTATAAAGATGCCACCACTTACAATAATTTCTATGAATTCGGTACGGATAAGGCTGATCCGGCGATTACTGCGCACACACTGAAAACGCGGCCATGGAGCGTCAGCATAGAAGGCGAAGTTAAAAAGCCGATGACGCTGGATCTGGACAGCCTGCTGAAACTGGCATCGCTGGAAGAGCGTATTTACCGCCTGCGTTGTGTTGAAGGCTGGTCGATGGTGATCCCTTGGGTAGGTTACTCTCTCTCCAATCTCATCAAAAAAGTCGAACCTACAGGCAACGCCAAGTATATTGAATTCGTCACGCTTGAAGACAAAAAGCAAATGCCGGGTTTGCGCAGCCCAGTGCTGGAATGGCCGTATGTAGAGGGTTTGCGTATGGATGAAGCAAATCATCCATTGGCCTTGCTGACCTTTGGCATGTATGGCGAAGTCTTGCCCAACCAGAATGGTGCACCAGTGCGCATGGTCTTGCCATGGAAATATGGTTTCAAATCTGCCAAATCCATCGTCAAGATTCGCTTCGTCAAAGACCAGCCACGCACGGCCTGGAATATCGCGGCACCCAGCGAATACGGTTTTTATTCGAATGTGAATCCTGATGTCGATCACCCGCGCTGGTCACAGGCGACTGAACGCCGCATCGGTGAAGATGGCTTGTTTACCCGCAAGCGCAAGACCCTGATGTTCAATGGCTATAGCGAAGTGGCGTCGCTGTATTCTGGCATGGATTTGAAAAAGCTTTTCTAGGATTAACGCCTCATGTTGCTCACCAATAAGCAGGTTTCCTGGTTCAAGATAGTCTTGTTTATCCTGGCGCTCTTGCCATTTATCCGGCTGGTCAGCTTTGTATTTCTGGATAAACTGGGCGCGAATCCGGTTGAATTTATTACTCGCAATACAGGTGATTGGACGCTGTATTTCCTGTGCTTTACACTGGCGGTGACGCCATTGCGCAAGTTGCTGCATATGCCCTGGCTAATCCGCTGCCGCCGCATGCTGGGCTTGTACGCCTTCTTTTATGCTTTCCTGCATTTCATGACCTTTCTCTGGTTTGATCATTTCTTTGATGTAGCAGAAATGTGGAAAGATGTGATCAAGCGGCCCTTCATTACGGTCGGCTTTATTACCTTTGTCTTGCTGATCCCGCTGGCTGCGACCAGCACCAATGCCATGATCAAACGGTTGGGCGGCAAGCGCTGGCAGTGGTTGCACAGATTGATTTACCTGATCGCACCACTGGGGGTGCTGCACTACTTCTGGATGAAGGCAGGCAAAAGTGATTTTTCCCAGCCTGTGCTATTTGGCCTTATCGTTGCCGGCTTGCTCATGATACGTCTGTGGTGGCGCTGGTTTGGTCGTGACCCTGTGGTTGTCACCGGAGCTTGAATCTCGCCCGCAACTTGTCGGCTTCTCATGTTGCGGGTGCACATTGATCTTGTTTTACAGCGCATATTTCTTCGAGGCATAATCGCGCATTTGAAGAATGCAGGCACAGAACTGCTCACGTGCATAAAACATGGCAGATTTTTTACTGGAAAAAAAAGCAGTAGCAACCCGTACTCAGCGAGTTGCCATCAGTATCCTGGGTGTCTTTGGCTGGCGTGTACGCTATCGCCCTTTACCTGGGCCGCGTGGCGTCATCATTGTTGCTCCCCACACCTCCAATTGGGATTTCATGGTTGGCATATTGGCCAAGCTGGCGATAGGCATGCCTTTTCATTTTATCGCCAAATCTTCGCTATTTGAAGGAATTACCGGGGCGACCCTGGGCCAGCTGGTGCGATATCTGGGCGGCGAACCGGTAGAGCGTGGTGTATCCACTGGGACAATTGCCCGCCTGGCAGAAAAAATCAATCGTGCAGACTGGTATTGGATGGCAATCGCGCCTGAAGGTACGCGCAGCTTGAAACCGTATTGGCGTAGCGGTTTTTACCATATTGCAACCAGCGCAAACGTACCACTGGGTTGTGCTTATTTTGACTTCACCAAAAGAGAAGTATCACTGGTCGATTATCTCGACATGACAGGAGAGCGTGAGCGGGATATGACCAGCATCGCAGCGATCTATCAAGGTGTGCAAGGCTGTCGTCCGGCTTTGGCCAGTCCTGTTACCTTGCGCCCTGAGGATAGTCATTCTCAGGGCTGATTTGGTGTGCTGGTGGCAGTTGCCGGAGCAGGCTTGGCTGGCATGACCAGTGGGCCTTTTTGGCCGCAAGCCGTCAATAAAGACATGATGAAAAATAGGCTAATCAGTTTGCGCATCTTGTATTCCCCGAACACCGTATAGAATGGCGTTTTTACATATAAAGACGCTGGAGTTTAGCATGACTGAATCCGAATTCCTGGTACTGGCAGATACTTGCTTGCGACAGGTGGAAGAATTATTTGAGCAAGCCTTTGAAAAAGATGAATACGATGTGGAATGCAGCCGCAGCGGTAATGTATTGACTGTGGAATTTGTTGATACCAACTCCAAAATTATCGTCAATAGCCAGGCACCAATGCAGGAAATGTGGGTGGCCGCACGCAGCGGTGGCTTCCATTACAAATATGATGGCTGTCAGTGGCTCAATACCCGAGACGGCTCGGAATTATTTGCAACCTTGTCCCGCGTTGCGCAAGAGCAAGGTCGCTGATCACAAGTTTGCTACTATTCTTCAATCAATTCCACAGGGGGCGCCAGCGTACTGACGCCTGATCCGGGGGGATTTTCTGCATAGTAATAGTCGCCATCTACCGCGATAATACCTTTCGGGATTGGTCTTTCTTCTATTGGGAAATCTTTCAGGATTTTTTGCATATAGGCTATCCAGATAGGCAAGGCCAGGCCACCACCTGTTTCTTTATTGCCCAGATTTTTTGGTTGATCAAATCCCATCCATGCAATGCCAACGACTTTCGATTGATAGCCAGCAAACCAGGCATCAATAGAGTCATTCGTAGTCCCTGTTTTTCCCGCAATGTCAGGACGTTTCAACACCAGTGCCTTGGTGGCAGTCCCCATTTTGACGACGTCACGCATCATACTATCCATAAGGAAGGCATTGCGTTCATCAATGACGCGATTGGCTTCGTCGCCAGCCATATCCGGCTTGGTTTGTACCAGTACCTGGCCATTGCTGTCGGTAATCTTGGAAATCAGATAAGGATTGACCTTGTAACCACCATTGGCAAACACGGAATAGGCAGCCGCCATTTGCAGGGGAGTGACTGCTCCTGCGCCCAGAGCCAGCGTCAGGTAAGGTGGGTTTTTCTCAGGCACAAAGCCGAAACGGCTGGTGTACTCCTGACCATACTTTGCCCCTATCTTGTGCAGGATGCGTATGGAAATCATATTTTTCGACCTGGTCAAGCCGCGGCGCATCGTCATCGGGCCTTCGTACTTGCCGTCATAATTCTTGGGTTCCCAGGCCTGGCCTCCAGTCTGACCGGCATCGAAGCTGAGAGGCTCATCATTGATAATGGTTGATGGCGACAGGCCTTTTTCCAGTGAAGCAGAATAAATGAAGGGTTTGAAACTGGAGCCAGGCTGGCGCCAAGCCTGGGTGACGTGATTGAACTTGTTCAAGTTGTAATCAAAGCCACCGACCAAGGCGCGGATGGCACCATCTGTGGTGTTAGCAGCAACAAAGGCAGATTGTACTTCAGGCATTTGCGTGATGCTCCAGTTCTTACCTTCCAGTACCACGCGTATGACGGCCCCGCGCTGTATGCGCTTGTTGGCGGGAGTCTTGGTTGATAAGCCACTGGCAGCGAATGTAAGACCGCTGTCTTCGATACGAATTTCCTCGCCCGACGACAAGACTGCCCGCACCAGTTTTGGCGCTGCTTCCAGCACCATGGCTACTTGCAAATCGTCGCTGTTGGAATGTTCGGCCAGCTCTTTTTCTATGGCATCTTCTGCCGCTTCCTTGCCTTCCGGTATGGCGATAATGGCTTCCGGTCCACGATAACCGTGGCGTTTTTCATAATCCATGACGCCGCGGCGCAAGGCCAGATAGGCGGTGTCCTGGTCCGCCTTGGTAATGGTGGTGTACACATTCAAACCACGGGTATAAGTTTCTTCCTTGAATTGCTCGTAGACCAACTGACGGGCCATTTCTGCAACATACTCAGCATGAATACCAAATTCACCGCTATCTGTCTTGGTGACCAATTCTTCATTCTTGGCTTGCTCATATTGCGCCTCTGTGATGTAGCCGAGATTGCGCATTCTTTGCAAAATGTATTGCTGTCTGACTGTGGCGCGTTTCGGATTTACCACAGGATTATAGGCAGACGGTGCCTTAGGCAAGCCTGCCAGCATGGCCGCCTCGGCAATGGTCAGGTCTTTCAAGTCCTTGCCAAAATAAATTTGCCCGGCCGATGAAAAGCCATAAGCGCGCTGCCCCAGGTAAATTTGGTTCATGTAAATTTCCAGAATCTGATCTTTGCTCAAATTCTGTTCTATCTTCCATGCGAGCAGGATTTCATAAATCTTGCGCTTGAAAGTCTGTTCACTGGACAGAAAGAAATTTCTGGCGACTTGCTGTGTAATGGTGGATGCGCCCTGTTTGGCACCGCCACTAAGATTATGCAAGGCAGCACGGGTGATACCCAGGTAGTCAACACCACCGTGCTCATAGAAGCGATCATCTTCGATCGCCAGTACCGCTTTCTTTACGATTTCCGGAATGTCTTTGAAACGCACGACATTACGCCTCTCTTCGCCAAACTCGCCGATCAGCATGTTATCCGCCGAAAACACCCGTAATGGCATCTTTGGCCTATAGCTCGTGATTGAATCAAGTTCAGGCAGATTAGGGTAGGCCATGGTCAGAGCGAAACCGACAATAAGTACTCCTGCTACAACTAATCCGCATAAAACGCCCGTAGTTCCGAGTACAATGCGGGCCAAAAGCTTTCCTGCAGAGCGTTGTTGTGGCTCAGTTTTATTGTCGGGTTCTTTGTTTTGTTCTGACATAGCGGGTAATTGTAAATAAGGCAGTGCTCATTATAGCCGCCTTCGTCGGGCATGAGACCGCCAGCAGATAGACGGATTTGTAAGCAAATTTCAAAATATTCCTGATCTACGTGGATATTTGGCAACGCATACGGGTAGTGCTGCGTGGAAATTGCTTTACCAATGCCAGTCTTATTGCTAGGATTTCATGTAAGCTTGGATAATTGTCTCGTAAATAGCGGTTTTTAAAGAGAATTTACTCCAGGAACTAGAATGATTCGCACATGTAATTTTGTGTAAATTGAAATGATGATGTAATCGTGAGGGGATATTCTTGGCTTTAGATCTGGCTTCATTGCTCGGCAGAAAAAATCCGCCACTATTTGGTCTGGATATCAGTTCTCTCGATATCAAGCTTGTTGAACTTTCGGAAGGGAGCAACAAGTCATATCGACTTGAGCGCTATGCCTCCGAACCACTGCCCAAGGGTGCGGTGTTGGATGGCAATATCGAGAATATTGAACAAGTGACCGAGGCAGTACGCAAACTCGTTAAGAAAAGCGGAACCTCGGCTAAGAATGTGGCAATGGCAATGCCGGCTTCTGCCGTCATTACTAAAAAAATAATACTTGCCGGAACCTTGACTGAGCAGGCACTGGAAGTGCAGGTGGAGTCTGAGGCTAGTCAGTACATACCTTTTTCCATGGATGAAGTCAGCCTGGATTTTTGTGTGCTGGGTCCGGCAGCAAATGCGGAAGAAGACATAGAAGTGATGCTTGCTGCGTCGAGAAAAGAAAAAATTGAAGATCGCGTGGCCGTGATTCAGGCTGCAGGTTTGCAAGCTAAAGTCATGGATATTGAATCCTATGCTGCGCGTGCAGCCGTGTCACGCCTGATAGATCAGCAATCAAATGGCGGCAAGGATCAAATTTATGCGATTTTCCAGATTGGTTCCAAGCGTACCTATATTTTCATCATACTTAATGGTGACGTTATTTATGAGCGTGAACAGCAATTTGGCGGCGCGCAACTGACTCAGGACATCGTCAGAAATTATGGTTTGTCCGTAGAAGAAGCAGAAATAAAAAAGAAAAATGGCGATTTGCCTGATACGTATGAAATGGAATTGCTTGAGCCTTTCCTGGAAAGTGCAGCCTTGGAAGTGACTCGTGCCATACAGTTCTTTTTCACTTCCACTCCTTATACCAGGGTGGACCAGATTTACTTGTCTGGCGGTTGCGCAGTGATACCAGGACTGGTGGATATTATTGCCGAACGTACCAAAATTTCCACTGCCGTGGTCAGCCCGTTCAAGGGCATGGAACTGGGTTCAGGGGTAAATGAAAAGACCTTGCGCATTGATGCTCCTGCTTACATGGTTGCCTGTGGCCTGGCATTACGGAGATTTGGCTAATGATCAAGATTAATCTCCTGCCGCACAGGGAAGAAAAGCGCAAGCAGCTAAAAAGTGACTTTTATGGGCTGTTATTGTTGTCCGCGATCGTCGGCGCACTTGTTGTGGTGATGGTGAGTGCTTACTTTTCGCGGGAGTTGACTACGCAAAATGATAAGAATGCTTTCATCAAGAAAGAAAATGCCAAGCTTGACGAGCGCATAAAAGAAATTGCGACACTCAGACAGGAGATTGCTGGGTTGAAAGCAAGGCAGCAGGCGGTGGAAGATTTGCAGGGTGACCGGAATCAGCCAGTCTATTTGCTTGACGAGCTGGTGAAGTTGACGCCTGAAGGTGTTTATTTGCGTACTTTAAAACAGGAAGGGCAAAGAGTCGTTTTAAATGGCTATGCCCAATCTCAGGACAGGGTTGCAGAATTTATCAGAAACCTGGGAGCAAAATCAGATTGGATGTACAAACCGGATTTGGATGATATACATTCAGCGGCCTTGCAGACTGGCAAGGACTCGAAAAAGGTGTTCGAATTCCAAGTCAATGTGAGTATAAAACGTCCTCGTGAAAAAGAGGAAGTAGCATCGCAGACTGGTGAGACGACGGTTAATAAACCTGGTGCGCCTTAGCGCGTAATGATATGCAATACAACGGAAGATTGTAAATGGCGATTAATCTGAATGAAATTGGTCAGTCTATTAACGCCCAGTTTCAAGGCTTGAATGGACTTCATCCTGGTCTTTGGCCAATTGCACCACGTATGGCTTCGGCCATTGGTGTGGTTGTTGCCGTGGTGGCTTTGGGGTGGTTTCTCCAGTGGGATGGCCAGATGCAAGCCATAGAAGCTGGTCAAGCGGAAGAAGTCAAGCTCAGGGATGAATACAAGTCCAAGCTACAACAGGCAATTAATCTTGATGCCTTGTTAGAGCAGCGCAAGACAGTGCAGCAATATGTTGCAACCATGGAAAAACAGCTCCCTAGTCAGGCCGAAATGGCTGCTTTGCTGGGTGATATTAACCAGGCAGGTTTAGGGCGCGGTTTGCAATTTGACTCCTTTAAACCTGGATCCCCTGCGGTAAAGGATTATTACGCTGAGCTGCCAATTGCAATCAAGATTCAAGGTAGTTATCACGATCTTGGGCAATTTGTAGCAGATATTGCAAAATTGCCAAGGATTGTTACCTTGAATAATTTGGGTATCACCGCTTTGAAAGAGGGGGGATTGTCATTGGATGTCACAGCCAAGACTTTCCGCTACCTGAATAAGGATGAGGTTCAGGATCAGGCTGACAAGAAGAAAAAGGAGCCTAAGAAATGATGAAATTTCTCATTAGGCCAACAATCTACATGATGCTGGCTCTGTCCTTGTCAGCATGTGGCGATGCTGAAGAAACTGAATTGAAAGCCTGGATGGATGCTGAGCAAAAGCAAGCCAAGGCCGTGATCCCGAAAATTAGTCCGCCAAAAGTGTACACGCCATTTTCTTACGCGGGAAAAGGAGAGATAGAGCCATTTGATCCAGCCAAGTTGCTGGTGGTTCTGGCACGCTTGAAAGCGGCATCAAGTAATGGTATTAAAGCTCCCAACCTGGATAGGCCAAGAGAAGCTCTGGAAGCTTTCCCGATGGATACCTTGGTAATGGTAGGGACGATAGAGAAAAATAAAATGGTTTATGGCTTGGTTCAAGTGGATAAAACAGTTTATCAAGTCAAGTTGGGTGCTTATATGGGGCAAAATCTGGGACTAATTACAAAGATTTCAGAAAATGAAATTGAAATCAAGGAAACAGTTCAGGATGCCGCAGGCGACTGGATTGAGCGTCAAGCCAAGTTAGAGTTGCAGGAGGCTAAGAAATGAATGCGTTGATAAATACAAGTAAAAGGGGCGCCAAATTGGTTAAATTGATTTTATGTGCTTTGCTAGGTTTTTGTAGTGCAGCTTTTGCACAAACAAATTCGATCGAGTCGCTGACGGCAAATCAGCAAGGTGCCAATATTATTGTCAAAATTACCCTTAAGCAGCCTTTGCAAAAAGTACCTGTTGGGTTTTCAATTGCCAATCCATCCCGAATCGCGCTTGATTTTGCCGACGTTAGCAATAATACAGGTAAGACGGCATTCGAAATGAATATGGGCGACCTGCGCGCCATCAATCTAGTGGAGGCAACCGGGCGTTCGCGTGTGATTTTCAATCTGAACAAGTCTCTCAACTATGCTACAGCAATAGACGGCAACTCATTGATAGTCACAATTGATGCTTCAGGCGGTACTGCTACTGCAGTCAATTCGCAAGGCTTGCCAGTGACTGTGCAGCCAGCAGTTGTTGGAAAACGCATGTTGCGCGATATAGATTTCCGTCGCGGTAGTGCTGGTGAGGGCCGCATTGTCATCGATTTGCCACTGGACCAGGTAGCGGTAGACATTCGTCAGCAAGGTCAAAAAATCATCGTGGATTTCCTCAAAGTAGGCTTGCCAGAAACGCTGCGCCGCCGCCTGGATGTTGCTGATTTCGGTTCGCCGGTCCAGATTGTGACTACGACGCCATTTGGTGAGAATGTCCGCATGGTGATAGAACCCACAGGCTTGTGGGAACACAGCGCATATCAGAGTGATACCCAGTTTGTAGTGGAAGTTAAACCTATCAAAGAAGATCCAAATAAGCTGACCCAGGGCACGCAAGGGTATCGTGGCGAGCGACTCTCTTTCAACTTCCAGAATATCGAGGTCCGTGCCATCTTGCAGATCATTGCAGAAATCAGTGGTTTGAATGTGATTGCCAGCGATACAGTCAATGGCACCATTACCTTGCGTCTGAAAGATGTACCTTGGGATCATGCTTTGGATATCATCATGCAATCCAAGGGATTGGATATGCGCAAGAATGGTTCTGTCATCTGGATTGCTCCGAAAGAAGAGTTGCTGACCAAAGAAAAGCTTGAACTTGAGCAAAAGGCGCAAATTGCAGAATTAGAGCCTGTAAAAACAGAATCATTCCAGTTGAATTATCAAAAAGCCGAATCCTTCAAGAAAGTTTTTGGGGATGAAGGCGGAGCTAATAATCGCCTGTTGTCTAAGCGGGGTAGCGCTGTGATTGAACCGCGTACCAATCAGTTGTTCGTGACTGATATTGCTTCCAAACTCGAAGAAGTCCGCAAATTAATTGCAAAAACTGATATTGCTTCCAGGCAGGTTTTGATTGAAGCCAGGATAGTTGAGGCGGATGATAAATTTAGCAAAAGTCTTGGTGCAAAACTGGGCTTCCTGGACATGCGTGGTCTTCGTGGTGGTGACGTGGGCTACCAGCTTGCAGGTAATCAACGAGTTGGTCTGACAGGTAATTATCTTGGCTTGGGTGAGCAGCAAGGCACTGCAAAAATTACTGATTCAAGCTATGCGCCAAATAGTCAGTTTGTGAATTTGCCGGCATCAGGAGCTAATGGTTTGAATCCTGGTAGTTTGGCTGTCAGTTTGTTTTCATCTGCGGCTAACCGTTTCCTGAATTTGGAATTGTCAGCGCTGGAAGCAGATGGCAAGGGTAAAATAGTCTCCAGTCCAAGGGTTGTTACTGCCGATCAATTAAAAGCATCGATAGAACAAGGTACTGAATTGCCTTATCAGGTAGCCACATCCAGCGGTGCGACATCGATTTTCTTCCGTAAGGCTTCGTTGCGACTGGAAGTCACGCCACAAATTACACCAGATGGCAATGTGATTCTGGATGTTGATGTGCATAAGGACAGTGTTGGCCAAGAAACTAGGGCTGGCTTTGCGATTGACACCAAAGAGGTAAAAACAATTGTTTTGGTTGAAAATGGCGGTACCGTGGTGCTAGGTGGGATTTTCCAGCAAACTGAACGCGATAGTGTGACTAAAGTGCCATTTTTTGGTGATTTGCCTTTGTTTGGGAATTTGTTCAAATCCACAGGTAGAACAAATGAAAAGACCGAATTGCTGATATTCATTACCCCAAAAATTATTGCTGAAAAATTCAGTAGCAAGCAATAGCCGTATATGATGTTGAACGCATAGCAATATGCAAACCGATTTCCTGAGTTCGTAAAATTATAGGTGTTTCATGATGAAGTATATTCGCGGTCTATTCGCACTACTCTTAATTTTTGGCCTGACGGCTTGTGGCGGTGGCGGCGGTTCGCCAGGTTCCACCACGAATGTCAAGTTTTATACTACGGCCCCCGATAAAATCACGGTGGCTCCAGGTGCCAGCCAAACTTTTAGCATTGGTGGCGGTGTTCCTGGTTATCAGGCCAACAGCAGTACATCGGCTGCCACAGTCAGCATTACTGGGCAAACCCTGACTATCACTGGCGGTGGTGGTGGTTCGTCGATTGTGACAGTAAAAGATTCTACTGGCGCGTCAGTCACCATCGATGTCACCGTTGGAACTGGTCTTGCCTTGTTTACAACGGCACCAGGTGATGTCATTGTTGGAGTCGGCGCTCAGTCATCTGAATTCACGATAGGTGGTGGTAGCGCTGTCTATGCTGTAAGCAGCGGCAATTCTGCTATCGCTCAAGTAATTTCATCAGGCAATCGCTTTGCAATTGTCGGTGTTGCCGGTGGTAAAACAACGGTCTCTGTCAAGGACACCATAGGCGGTTCAGTCACTATTAATGTTACGGTAGGTTCTGCGGATCCCTTGTTCTCCAATGCTGCAGGTGATATTAACCTGGGTGTCGGTGCTGCCACAACTTATACAGTGGGTGGCGGTGCGGGTCCTTATACGGTAGGTAGCAGCAATGTTGCGGTTGCAACGGCCTCGATCTCAGGCACCAAACTGACTATCACTGGCATTAGCGTAGGTACATCCAGTGTCGTGATTCGTGATGCAACAGTTGGTAATGTGACTATTAGAGTGACAGTTGGTTCGAATGCAGACTTGTTTACTTCAGCACCAGCTACTTTAACCGTAGGCATTGGAACTTCCAGCCCTACATTTACTATCGGTGGTGGCAGCCAGGTGTACACAGTCACTAGTGGCAATACCCAGATAGCAGGTGTCGGTATTAACGGAAACAAATTCACGATCAATGGAGTTTCTGCCGGTAAGACGATAGTTACTGTAAAAGATAGTTTTGGGGCAGTAGTGCTGATTGATGTAACCATCGGTTCTGGAGCAGATTTCTATACAACTGCTCCACTGGATCTTACTCTGACTGCAAATGGTAGTGGCACTTATGTACTGGGTGGCGGTAGTGCTCCTTACACGGCTACAAGTAGCAATACCTCGGTAGTTACTGCTTCAGCCTCAGGAAACAGTCTGACATTGACTGGTGTTGGTTCTGGTAAAGCAGTGGTGGTATTGCGGGACGCAGCAGGCAAGATCATTAACGTGAACGTAACTTTGGGTTCCGGTACGGTTAATGCGCTCTTTACAACAGCTCCAGCTGCTGTCACAGTCGCTGTAGGGTCCAGTCCTGCTTATCAAATTGGTGGCGGTACTGCGCCTTATTCGGTTAGCAGCAGTAATACTGCAATTGCAACAGCAACTCTGACAGGTAGTACTTTCACGATTACGGCACTGGCGACAGGGACAGCCAATATTGTAGTTAAAGATGCGGCTGGCGTTCCTGTCACTATTGTAGTTAGTGTGGGCACTGGTGCAACAGTAGCTCTATATACCTCCGCACCAAATATTGTAACTATAGCCCCAGCGTCTGCCCCTACTTACATTATCGGTGGCGGTACGGCACCATATGCCGCGACGAGTAGCAATACTTCGGTTGCAACAGTCGCCGTAACAGGTAGCACGATGACGATTACTGGCGTGGCACCTGGTACAGCAACAGTCAGATTGGTCGATAGCGTGGGTGCTCCAGTCACAATTACTGTGAATGTAATATCCGGTACAAACTCGACTCTTTCCGTTGCTCCGTCGTCAATCAGTGGATTTGTTGGTGACGCTGTGACTATTCGAGTTGACGGTGGTAGCGCTCCATATACGGCAACTTCCAGTATTCCAGGTAATGCGACTATTACGAGCGGTGCAACATTGACCGCAGCTGGGAACGTTACAGTGTTTCTTGCAAGGGTTGGTACTGCTAACATTGTTGTGACTGATGCACAGGGTACGGTTTCTAGCGTTGCAGTTACAGTAGCGGCACAAACATCTAATATGTTCCTGAGCCCAACAGTGTGGAATATTAATGAGACAAATAATGCGATTATCCCGCTGACAATCTCCGGTGGTAATGGACCATTCCAGGTATTCACCAATAACACCGTGTTGTCCAATGTTGCAGGAACTAGCCCTGATCCTTTGAATCCGCTGACATTTACGGGCCGTACTGTAAACGTAAGTTTGGGTACTCAAGGTACGCGTTGTGTGGCTGCTGATACCAATGTGACCATCACAGTCAAAGACAGCCTGAATATAACAACAACCAGTGTTATGACCATTAAAGACTTGAATGGTGGTGCTGGCTGTTAATATGGCTCGACAGGTTTGCCTGAAGCGGAAAATTTCTACACAATAGCTGTTTATTTGCTTCGAACCTTTATATTCCCCAGAGCCTCAAACTCTGGGGAGTTCAGCAAAAGTCTTAAGCCAGGTAAACAGTTTTGAAGAATATTTTTCTCGTAGGCCTGATGGGCTCCGGCAAAACCACGGTTGGGCGGGCCCTGGCAAAAAAACTCAATAAACGTTTTATTGATACTGATCACGAAATTGAGGCACGTACAGGTGTCTCGATTCCCGTGATTTTTGAGATTGAAGGTGAGGCTAGTTTTCGACAGCGTGAAGCGGATGTGATCCGTGATCTGACTGAACAAGAAAATATAGTCCTGGCTACAGGTGGTGGTGCCGTGTTGAATGCAGATAGCAGGAAGTATTTGCATGAACGCGGCATTGTCATTTATTTGCGTGCAGGTATAAACAGCATCTTGCAGCGCACCCGCCACGACAAGAACAGACCTCTTTTGCGCACTGCAGACCCGCGCAAAAAACTCGAAGAGCTGGAATCCCAGCGAGCCCCCCTCTACCAGGAAGTTGCCCATGTCAGTATTGAAACTGGCAGGCCCAACGTACAGTTTCTGGTGCAATCCGTACTGGAAAAATTAGCTCAGGAAAAATTACTCGACATTCCTGAAGCCTTACTTAGCCATAGCAAAACAAATATGTCAGACCAAAGCACTGCCAGCACCACGACACTCCTGAATGTGGACCTGGGTGAACGCAGCTACCCCATTGCCATAGGCACTTCCCTGTTATCCGACAGCCAGTTTTTGCAGTCGAAGATCAAGGGCAAGAAAACCGTCATCGTCACCAATACAGTTGTTGCCCCCCTTTATCTTGCCGCACTGGAAGCAGCCTTGCGCGCCGCTGGCAAGGAAGTGCTGTCCGTCGTTTTGCCCGATGGTGAAGAGCAAAAAAACTGGACCAGCCTGATGCTGATTTTTGATGCCCTGCTTGAACATAAATGCGATAGAAAAATTACCTTGCTGGCCTTGGGTGGCGGTGTCATTGGTGACATGACAGGCTTTGCCGCCTCTGCTTACATGCGCGGCGTCCCTTTCGTACAAATCCCGACCACCTTGTTGTCACAAGTCGATTCATCCGTCGGCGGCAAGACCGGTATCAATCACCCTTTGGGCAAGAACATGATAGGGGCGTTTTATCAGCCCGAAGCAGTGATCGCCGATATCGACAGCCTGCAAAGCCTTCCTGACAATGAACTCTCCGCTGGCCTGGCCGAAGTCATCAAGCATGGTGCGATCATTGATCCCGTGTTCTTTGACTGGATAGAGGCAAACATGGCGGCCCTGCGCGCCAAAGACCCCAAGGCCCTGACGCATGCGATTTTGCGCTCCTGCGAAATCAAGGCAGATATCGTGCGCCAGGATGAGCGTGAAGGTGGTTTACGTGCCATCCTGAATTTTGGTCATACATTTGGACACGCCATAGAATCTGGCCTGGGTTATGGCAAATGGCTGCATGGCGAAGCGGTAGGCTGTGGCATGGTCATGGCTGCTGATTTATCGTGTCGCCTGGGCTATATTGATTACGTGACCAAGACCCGTATCAAACAAGTGGTAGAGGCTGCAGGATTGCCAGGCGTGGCTCCTGATCTTGGTGAAGAGCGCTGGCTGGAATTGATGGAAGTCGACAAGAAAAATGAAGGCGGTAAAATCAAGTTCATCCTGTTGAAACCTTTGGGGCAGGCGCATATCACTACGGTGCCCCAAGAGACTTTGCTGGCAACCCTGCGTAGCTGCATCATCAACTAACGACCATGTTCACCGACGCCCACCTCGCTCCCTATGCTGCACAATCAGCCAACACGCGAGGGAGGCGTTATACTGAAGAGTCATCGCCCTCGCGCAGCGAATACCAGCGCGACCGTGACCGTATCATCCACAGCACTGCCTTTCGCCGTCTTGAATACAAGACCCAGGTTTTCGTCAATCACGAAGGCGACCTGTTTCGCAACCGCCTGACACACAGCCTTGAAGTAGCACAGATAGGCCGTTCAATTGCCCGCAACCTGCGTCTGAATGAAGACCTGGTTGAGGCGATCTCACTGGCACATGATCTCGGCCATACCCCTTTCGGCCATGCCGGCCAGGATGCCCTGAATACCTGCATGAAGCCCTTTGGCGGCTTTGAACATAATCTGCAAAGCCTCCGTGTGGTCGATGAACTGGAAGAGCGCTATGGTGCTTTTGATGGGCTTAACCTCACCTACGAAACCCGGGAAGGCATACTCAAACATTGTTCCATCACGAATGCCAGAATGCTGGGTGATGTCGGGCAGCGATTTATCGATAAACAACGTCCAACGCTGGAAGCTCAAGTCACCAACCTGGCAGATTCCATCGCCTACAATAATCATGATATTGATGATGGCCTGCGTTCCGGTTTGCTGCTTGAGTCGCAATTGCTGGAAGTCGATATTTATGCCCGTCATCGCGCGGTTGTTGACGCTACTTATCCAGGTATCAGCGGTCGTCGTGGCATCGCTGAAACCATACGCCGCATGATCAATACCCTGATCGTCGATTTGATACAAACATCGGCAAATAACATCCAGAATTGTGCCCCCACATCAGTGGACGAAGTACGCCGCATGGAAAGAATGATCGCCTTTTCAGATGCCATGTTTCAAGAGGCACAAACCCTCAAGCAATTTCTGTTTGAAAACCTGTACCGCCATTATCAGGTTAACCGTATGACCTTCAAAGCCAGGCGCACCATCACTGAATTATTTGATGCCCTGCATGCAGAACCGAACCTGTTGCCTGCTGATTATCAAGTCCGCAAATCTGATAGCGAAGCGCAGCAATTGCAAGCCAGGAAAATTGCCGATTACATCGCAGGCATGACAGACCGCTATGCCATGCGTGAGCACAGGCGTCTGTACATGGTGGACGAGATTTAGCTTCATCACCAAAGCCGTTTCTCACTAAAACATAATACTGGGTAAACTTCTTAGCTGAGTCATGGATTCACATAATTTGTACATTCAAATTGAGGATATACACTGAGTCTTGTATAGAATAGCAACTCTTTAACAGGAGGAAACCATGCCATCCATTTCTACTTTGTTCGCCCGCCTGCTGATGACCAGCAGCCTGGTTTTCGCTACTGCGGCAGCGCATGCCATCTCTTTGGCTGATCTCAGCAATCAGGATGCAAGCAGCGGGTTAAAAGCTGCCCTCGACAAAGGTTCTGCTGCAGCGGTCAGCAAGCTTGGTGTCGATGGCGGTTTTTTAAATAATGACAAAGTTAAAATCCAATTGCCGTCAATACTGGAAAAAGCACGCCCAATTTTACAGATGACAGGCAAAGGCCAGCAACTTGATGAATTGGTGGTGTCCATGAACCGTGCCGCAGAAGCTGCCGTGCCGATGGCCAAACCTTTGCTGGTGAATGCCGTCAAATCCATGAGCCTGACCGATGCAAAGAATATTCTGACAGGCGGCGAAACCTCGGTGACAGATTTTTTCAAACAAAAAACAGCAACACCCCTCAGTGCAAAATTCTTGCCCATGGTCAAAGCAGTGACTGACAAGGCGGGTTTGTCGGCTAAATATAATGGCATCATGGGACAAGCGCAGAAATTTGGTGCAGTGTCGCAGCAAGAAGCAACAGTTGAAGGTTATGTCACTCAAAAAGCCATGGATGCCTTGTTTTTGATGATAGCAGAAGAAGAAAAAGCGATCCGCCAAGACCCATTAGGTGCTGGCAGCAAGGCTATCAGTAAAGTCTTTAGCTTGTTGAAGTAAGTGAATCAGCAATGGCAAGGCAAGAATTTGCCTTGCCATTAAGATGGAGATTGATTGCCGCAGTTTGAAAATCTTTCGCTCTCACAAAATTTTGCAGCTTTTTTGCACAGGTTTTGTCACATTCTTTCCTGTCAGCCATAGATGCGATGAATTTCTTTCATCGCAAGCTTGAAAGAGTTTCCTTTGGCCATAATTCCTACCCATTTTTTCTATTCTGGAAATTGGGCAGGTGCTCTAGAAGCCTTGCTGTATAAGGCTTTGTGCTTCCCAGGAATTTCCTTGGACCTTTCCTGCACCTCGACGTGCGTAGTATTACTTAAGTAGAACGGAGTCCGAGAATATTTCCGTTTCCTGCTAATTTATGCGGGTAATTCATGAATTTATTTTTTTGAAGTACTCACATAAAAATCAGGAGACCAAGATGTCATACAAAGTCAAAACCCTAGTCGCATCCATCGTTCTGGGCCTGGCCGCTGCCAGCAATGCAGCAGAGCCTATCAAGATCGGTGTTGCCGGTCCTTTCACTGGTGGTTCCGCACCCATGGGTGTGTCCATGCGTGACGGCGTCAAACTTGCCGTTAGTGAAATCAACGCCAAAGGCGGTGTGCTGGGAAGACAGTTGCAATTGGTCGAGCGTGATGATGAAGCAAAAAATGAACGCGGTGTGCAAGTAGCACAAGAGCTCATCAACAAAGAAAAAGTGGTCGCTACCGTCGGCTATATCAATACTGGCGTAGCGCTGGCATCCCAGCGTTTTTATCAGGAAGCAAAAATCCCTGTCTTGAACAATGTCGCTACAGGCAGCGTGGTGACCAAGCAATTTTTGGCACCTGAGCACAAGGATAATTACATTTTCCGCACGGCAGCCAATGACACCATACAGTCAGCCATGATTGTTGATGAGGCCGTCGTCAAAAACAAATTCACCAAAGTCGCCATCTTGGCTGACTCAACCAATTATGGCCAGCTGGGTCGTGAAGACCTGGAGAAAACCCTCAGTGCCAGAGGCATCAAACCAGTTGCAGTAGAAAAATTCAATGTCAAGGATGTCGATATGACAGCCCAGTTATTGAAAGCCAAGCAGGGTGGTGCGCAAGCCATCCTGACCTATGGCATAGGCCCTGAGCTGGCGCAAATCGCCAACGGCATGGAAAAGCTTGGCTGGAAAGTACCAATGATAGGAAGCTGGACTTTGTCCATGGGTAACTTCCTCGACAATGCTGGTAAAAATGGTGATGGTGCCATGATGCCGCAAACCTTTATCCAGGACCCGAATACGCCCAAGCGCAAGGCTTTCATCGAAGCCTATCAAAAGGCTTACAAGGTCGAGCGCATGCCTTCTGCCGTTTCTGCTGCACAAGGCTATGACTCCATCTATCTGCTGGCTGCTGCTATCAAACAGGCGGGTAGTACAGATGGTGTCAAAGTGCGCGAAGCATTGGAAAATCTGAATGAAAAAGTGGAAGGCGTGATCACCACCTATAACAAACCTTTCACGCATGACGATCATGAAGCGATCAAAGCTGGCATGCCTGTCATGGGCCTTGCCAAAGCTGGGCAGATCGTCCAGGTGAAATAAGGGCTGGGCGTAACACCTGCCCTTAGCTCAGCCGCCTGCGCGGCGCTTGGTTTGTTATTCAGACAGACAGCCGTCATCAGGCTCTCCAACAATTTTGGAGAGCCTTGGCAGGCTGCATTCCACGGGTGAATCAAAATGGAAATATTACTTCAGCTCGTCTTCAGCGGCATCGCCCTGGGGATGATTTATGCTGTCATCGCGTTCGGCTATCAACTCACGTTTGCAACTTCAGGTACCCTCAACTTCGGTCAGGGCGAGGCGTTGATGCTGGGTGCACTGGTCGGCCTAAGTGTGGTCGGCAATGTGCACGGTGGCCCCTACATGAATTATTGGGTGATGATACCGATAGTCTTGCTCTTCGGTGGCTTGCAAGGCATGGTGGTGGAATGGATAGGTGTACGGCCTGCCATCAAGATCAAATCAGAATTTGGCTGGATCATGTCCACCATTGCACTTGCCATCATCTTCAAAAACGTTGCAGAAAATATCTGGGGCAAGGATGATCTGACCTTCCCATCTCCTTTGTCCGCTGCACCATTTCAGGTGCTTGGCGCAAATGTGCAAGCCATGCAAGTCGTGGTTGTTCTAGGCGCACTGGCGATGATGCTGGCAGTAGAATTTTTCAACCGCAAATCGATTTATGGCAAGGCTGTGGTGGCAACCTCCAATGACAGGGATGCAGCTGGACTGATGGGTATCAATACCAGCATGGTGATTACCTTCTCTTATGCGCTGTCATCTGCTACCGCTGCCTTCGCTGGCGTGTTGGTGGCACCCTTGACGCTGACCGGCGCGACCATGGGTTCTGCACTGGGTTTAAAAGCCTTTGCCGTCGCCATTATCGGTGGTCTGACGTCTGGCGTAGGTGCCATTGTTGGTGGCCTGATTTTGGGGATTGCTGAAACACTTACAGGTTTCTATATTTCCACCGGCTACAAGGAAGTACCAGGCCTGGTCTTGCTGCTGCTGGTACTGGCCGTCAAACCTGCCGGTTTGTTTGGCAAAGCTGCCATCAAGAAAGTGTGAGGTCCAGATATGAATAAGCAGACTTTAACTCTTTCCGTACTGGGTATAGGTGCACTGGCCTTGGTGCCGGTTGTCATGCACAATCCTTACTACCTGCACCTGGCAGAAACCATACTGATCTACGCCATACTTTTATTTGGTCTGGATATCGTGGTTGGCTATACCGGCCAGGTTTCTCTCGGCCATGCCGGTTTGTTTGGTATAGGATCGTATACAACGGGTGTGCTGGTGTTCAAGCTTGGTATGTCGGTGTTTGTCGCCATTCCTTGCAGTATCGCTGTCACAGCCGTATTTGGTGCCTTGCTGGCTCTCCCTGCGCTACGTGTGACCGGGCCTTACCTGGCCATGGTGACACTGGCCTTTGGTACCATTATCCAGATTCTCATCAATGAAATGAGTTTCCTGACTGAAGGGCCAATGGGTATCAAGCTCACCAAGCCTGTCATCTTTGGGCAAAAGCTCGGTGAAGTGGGTTTTTTCTACCTTGTCGCAGTCATGCTGGTGCTGTCATTGATTGTGGTTCACCGCATCTTGCGTTCTCACTACGGCCGTGCATTCCAGGCCTTGCGCGACAGCCCGATTGCCTCTGATTGCATGGGTGTTTCAGTTTACAAGTACAAAGTCATCGCCTTCGTCATCAGCGCAGCGCTGGCTGGTCTGGCAGGCAGCCTGTATGCGTATTCGGAAGAGTATATTTCGCCGAATACCTACAACTTTGAACTGACCATCATGTTCTTGCTGGCAGTCATCATGGGCGGACGCAAGACACGTACCGGTTCACTGCTGGGCGCTTTGATCGTCGTCATGCTGCCATCCCTGCTTGCTGATATAGAACTGTTCCGCAAGATCGCTACCGTGGCTGCATTGATAGCCGTAGTTGCCGGTGGCCTGGCAATCAGCAAAAAGCGCAAGACAGTCGGGGAACTTATTGTGCCAGTTGGTGCGACTGTGGCCATGGCCTTGTTCTCGTACAAGCTGGAAAACATTACCGACTGGCGTCTGACCATCTTTGGCCTGATGACCTTGTTTGTCGTGTATTACCTGCAGGATGGCATCGTCGGTTTCGTCAACAGCTTGCTGGGCAAGGGGCAGCAGCATCTCATCGTCAACGCAGAAAGCGCCGAGACCAATGCAGGCAATGCCATAGTCAACGCCAGCGATACCCGTGTTGGTGTCTTGCTGACAGGCAGAAAAATTCTCATGCAATTCGGCGGTCTGAAAGCACTGAACCAGGTTGATCTGCAAATTAACAAAGGTACTGTGCATGGCCTGATCGGTCCTAACGGTTCCGGCAAAAGTACCATGATGAATGTGCTGACCGGTATTTATCAACCTACTGATGGGGTAGTGGAGTTTGCCGGTAAAGTCATCTCTGGCAGCACGCCCTCGGCAATTGCACTGGGTGGTGTTGCCCGTACTTTCCAGAACGTGCAACTGTTTGGTGAGATGACGGCAACAGAAAACATCCTCGTCGGCTTGCACAGCACCTTCCGCAGTAATGTGGGTGATGCCATGCTGCATACGCCACGATATTTGCGTGAAGAACAGCAGGCAAGAGCGCGTGCGGCCAGCATCTTGCAATTTGTTGGCCTGGCTGACCTGGCCAATGAAGAGGCGCGCAATCTGCCCTACGGCAAGCAACGCCTGCTGGAAATCGGCCGCGCGCTGGGTCTCAATCCGCAGCTCTTGCTGCTGGATGAGCCTGCCGCTGGTTTAACTGCGCCTGATATCAAGGACTTGATCGCCATCATCCGCAAGATACGTGAGCACGGTATCACCATCATCCTCATCGAGCATCATATGGATGTAGTCATGTCGATTTGCGATACTGTGACTGTGCTGGATTTTGGTCAGAAAATTGCCGAGGGCAAACCGGCAGCCGTACAGGCCGATCCAAAAGTGATCGAAGCCTATCTGGGTGGCAGCGTAGCTGATGCCACTGAAGTTGCTGCAGCATAAGGAGAGAGCAATGTTAACCATATCAAATCTGCATGCAGCCTATGGCAAGGTCGAAGTCTTGCATGGTATTTCCATGGACGTGCCCAAGGGCAAAGTCGTCACCCTTATTGGTTCCAATGGTGCTGGCAAGACCACTACCATGCGCGCGATTTCCGGCATGTTGAAGCCTAAAGAAGGCACCGTTACTCTGGCTGGTAAAGATGTCACCGGTCTGGATTCTCACAAGATCGCCAGGGCAGGTCTGGCACATTCGCCGGAAGGCCGACGCGTGTTTGCCACCATGTCGGTGACCGATAATCTTTTGCTTGGTGCTTTCCCGCGTTTCACACGAAGCCGCCCGCGTGGAGATATAGAAAGTGATCTGCAAAAAGCCATGGAATTGTTCCCGCGCCTGAAAGAGCGCAAGAACCAGTTGGCTGGTACCTTGTCTGGCGGTGAGCAACAAATGCTGGCGATGGCGAGAGCCGTCATGCTTAATCCTGATGTGGTCTTGCTGGATGAGCCCTCGATGGGACTTGCTCCTATTCTGGTCGATGAAGTTTTTCGCATCATCGTGCGTTTAAAAGAGCAGGGCACGACCATGCTGCTGGTGGAGCAGTTTGCAGCGGCTGCTTTGGCCGTGGCTGACTATGGCTATGTGCTGGAAAATGGCAGAATATCTGTACATGGCCCGGCGGCCAGTTTGCAGAATGATCCGGCGGTGAAGGCTGCTTATTTGGGTGGTGGTGCGCAGCATTGATAGCAACGCTCATGCAAGTTTGGCAAGTTTGAGGAATGGGGAGCTTGCTCCCCATTTTCATTTTTATCGCATTGCTGGCAGGGCTGTGATATTTTCTTAAGTCATTTAAGTAAATCACGCCAGCCCATGCATATCAATTCTATTTCTTCGCGCGTTCTCCAAATCGTTCTGGCATTCATCACGTTCTTTTGCGCTTCCGCGATGGCGGCACCTGTGCTGCAAGAACACAGCATAAAAATCGATGGCAAGCAAAGGCGTTACTATCATTTATCTGATCCTGCGGCGATAACACCTGGTCGTCCTATATTACTGGTCAGCGGTTCGGGATGTGATGATTTTGCAGTTCGTTTGCCGATGTTTTTTGAGCGCTACCCCGGAGCGGTGAATGTCTATTATCTGGAAAAACCTGGCGTTGCCAAAAATGCAGATGGCAGCAAATGCTCTGAAGCGTTTCTGGCTGCAGATCAGTTCGGCAAACGATTGTCCGATCATTTGAAATTTCTATCGATCGAGCCTGAACTGAAAAAAATGCCTGCACGGTCTATTGCTGTATTGGGCTTTTCTGAGGGGGGAGCGGTTGCTCCTTATATCGCCAGGGACAGCAATAAAATCGGCTGGCTGGCAACCGCGGGTAGTGGAGGTTTACCGCAGAGTGAAGAGTTTTTGATCTTTGCAGACCGCGGGGTGGAACCTTATGCCAAGCCATTTTCACGCGACTATTTTTTACAGGTCTATGCAGAGATCAAAAAAGATGGCAAGAGCCTTAAGAAAGAGTTCTTTGGTCATCCCTATGCCTATTGGTCAGGTCATTTGTTTACTTATCCTTTGAATGTGTATGCAAGTCTGAATATTCCCATGGTGGTAGCGATGGGTGAGAAGGATGAGAGTGTGCCGATTGAATCAGGGCATGCCTTGCGGGATCATTTCTTGAAGCATCCAGAAAAGGATTTTCAGTTTGTGGAATTTCCTGGTGCCAGTCATGGTTTGAGGTATGGGGATAGGAATGGGGCGCAAGAATTTGTTGCGGGGTTGGCGGGGTGGTTTAAGGGGGATAAGAAGGCGTTTGAGTTGAAGTGATGGTCGCCCATAGCTAGCTGCTCAGCCTTGGATTTTATGGCAATCTTATTCACGTCATTCCTGCGTAGGCAGGAATCTAGCGGCGTTCGTGGTATGCCGTGTTGTTCGTTGAATATTGCACTTTGACTAAAGCGGTTGCCTTTCGTAGAACCAAGCCGGGTCTCGGCCCGGCAGCCGAAATACTTTCTTTGCGTCGCCAAAGAAAGTATTCAAAGAAAGGCGACCCAGGCGTCGTCGCCCCTGCGGGGTTCCCGTTTGTGCAGTACAAAAAATGGGAAATGCCCGAAACTCGCTACGCTCAAACACGGGCATTTCTTAATCCATTTTCTGTACTGCACAAACGGCGTCGACACATGGGAACTGCAGAAAGTCAAAATCAACGTCAACACGACCTTGGTCTAAATTTTTAGATACGTGATTGATTAACACTCTGATCAATCAACAGTTCAACTCACCCCTCCAAATACCGCAAAGGATGCGCATGAGCTGGCCAGGCTTCTGCAAAGAACCCTGTCACTTGCTCTGTCGTCACTTCCTCCAATGTCTCAGGTGACCAGCGTGGGTTATTGTCTTTATCTACCACCAGCGCGCGTACACCTTCCAGCACTTCGCCATGCTTGAAGCAGTGGCGTACCATGTTTCTTTCCATGCGCAGGCATGCTGATACTGTCATGTCTTTACTGCGGCGCAATTGTTCCAGTGTGACTGACATCAGCAGAGGCGAACGCTTTTGCATGGTGGCCAGGGTTTGCTGGGCAAACTCGCTGTTGTCCTGTTGTAGTTTTTCACTGATGGCAGTAACGCTATTGCCAGCAAATATGTTGTTGATTGCAGCGTGTTGTGTAGCCAGTTTGCTGGTATCCGGTTTTGCCTGATCTACAAAAGCCGTAGCAAAATCGCGTATCGCCAGACGCAAGTCTGTAGCCTTGCTTTCACTAAGCAAGTTCATCAATGCTGGTATTTCTGCGGTGGGGATATAGACATCCGCCAGCCCTGCGTAGATGGCATCAGCGGCTGTAATGATCTCACCTGTCAGGCCCAGGTAAGTGCCAATTTCACCCTCAGTACGAGACAGGAAATAGCCGCCGCCCACATCTGGGAAAAGGCCAATATTCACTTCCGGCATGGCCATCTTGGTACGCTCAGTGACGATGCGCAAACGACAATTTGCTCCTGCCTGCGCGATACCCATACCACCGCCCATCACCACGCCATTCATCAGCGCGATATAGGGTTTTGGGTAGAAATGGATTAAATGATTTAAGGCATATTCCTCAGTGAAGAAATCTTCCAGCAGGGCTGAGTCGCCCTTGGGTGTGGCAGTACCTACGTCATAGAAAAAACGGATATCACCACCAGCACAAAATGCCTTTTCGCTACTGCTATGGATAAACACGGCACGCACACTTTGATCATCCTGCCAGGCCAGCAAAATCGTAGTCAGTGCTCTTACCATATCGAGAGACAGCGAGTTCAATGCTCTAGGTCTGTCGAGGGTGATGTAGCCTATATTGTTCTTGACGGAGGTAAGTACAAATTCGCTCATGGTGATTGACTATGCAGGGTAGGGGATGAAGCTGCTATTTTAACTTTGTCAGGCGTGGGCGTCACGGGGTGTATATGCTTATGAGGAAATAGCGTAAAAACAGCATGCTCGTTGCAGTTGCAGTTGCAGTTGCAGTTGCAGTTGCAGTTGCAGTTGCAGTTGCAGTTGCTGTCGGGTTTGGGGTTGAAGTTGTTTTTTGACTTTGGCAGTTCCCATGTGTCGACGCCATTTGTGCAATACAGAAAATGGAAAGAGAAAGGCCGATGTTTGAGCGTAGCGAGTTTTCGGACTTTCCCATTTTTTGTATTGCACAAATGGGAACCCCGCAGGGGCGACGACGCTTGGGTCGCCTTTCTTTGAATACGTTCTTTGGCGACGCAAAGAAAGTATTTCGGCTGCCGGGCCGAGACCCGGCTTGTATCCACAAAGAGCAATCGTTTTAGTCAAAGTGCTGCATGCAACAAACGCCACTAGATTCCTGCCTACGCAGGAATGATGGTTAATACGTGTACGGATTGTCGCAGGGCAATTCAATTAATGATTGAGGTAAATCGTTAAATCAAAACCCATCACCCAACAAAAAGGACGCCTTCTAGCGTCCTTGTTTTGGATGTCCACAACCCTGTTCGGGTAAGGACTGGGGTCTTATGAAGCCGATGCCGGATCAGGTATGTGCTTGATAGCGTCGTGCTGATGGTCCTGGATCTTGTCTTTATGCTTGATGACCTGGCGATCCAGTTTGTCTACCAGTGCATCAATTGCTGCATACAGATCATGCGCCAGACTTTCAACATGGATATCTTTACCGCTGATATGCAGGTTAATGTCGGCTTTGTGTCGTTTATCCTTTTCCCGGAGCTTGTCCACCGTCAGGATGACGGCGATATCAATGACCTGGTCGAAATGCCGCCTGATACGTTCTAGTTTGGTATGTACATATTCACGAATTGCAGGAGTTACTTCGACGTGGTGTCCACTGATGGTGAGATTCATACTGTGCTCCTATAGTGATGTTACTTGCTGTAACGATACGCTCTTGGCCTTTATTTGCTTTGAGCTAAATCATATATAGCAATTCAAACCGTGATTACAAGGACTACTTACAAAGATTTACGCAAACTCACTGGGGGGATTTTGAGGGCTTCACGGTATTTGGCAACTGTCCGTCGGGCAATTACCATGCCCTGTTCACCCAGCATGTCTGCAATTTTGCTATCAGAGAGTGGGCTTTTCTGGTCTTCTGCTCCTATCAGCTGCTTGATGAGTGCACGTATCGCGGTGGAAGATGCTTCACCCCCTGTTTCCGTCGCGACATGGCTGCCGAAAAAATACTTCAACTCAAACATGCCATGTGGGGTCAACATGTATTTTTGAGTTGTTACACGTGAGATAGTGCTCTCGTGTAATCCTAGTGTATCAGCAATTTCGCGCAAAACAAGGGGGCGCATGGCAACAGCACCGTGGGTGAAAAAATTGCGTTGTCTTTCAACTATCGCTTGTGCAACGCGCAAAATAGTGTCGAAACGTTGCCGCATATTCTTTATCAGCCAGCGTGCTTCCTGCAATTGTGTGCCCAGCCCAGCCTCACCGCGGTTTTGCTTCATGATATTGGCATACATGCTGCTGACCCGCAGCCTGGGCATCACGTCCTGATTCAGCATGACCTGCCAGCCATTGTCCGATTTTCTGACGATCACATCTGGCACCACATAATCTGATTCATCAACCGCAAAGGCAATGCCTGGCCGGGGCTGGCAAAGCCTGATGACGGTTTGTGCATCGCGCAAATCTTCATCGTCGCAATCAAGAATTTTCTTGAGTTTGGTGAAATCTCTTTGTGCAAATAAACTCAGTTGTGTTTCAACAATTTGCAATGCCAGCCTGCGTGTGACAAAAGCCACTTTGGGCATACGCCTGATTTGCAGGGCCAGGCATTCAGATGGGCTGCGGGCACCGACACCTGCCGGGTCAAAGCTTTGCAACATGTTCAGGGCAAAACCAAGTTCTTCTGGCTCGACGGCAAGTTCCAGTGGCAGACTTGCATGTATTTCGTCCAGGGTTTCGGTCAGGTAGCCATTGCTGTCCAGCGCATCGATCATCAATTCGACCAGAGCGCGGTCACGCGGTTCGCGCAAGTTCAGGCGCATTTGCTCCAGCAAATGTTCACGCAGAGTGATGTGGGCGGCACCCAGTTGCGGGCGCCCATCTTCATCATCACCAGACTTGCTGCCATGCTGCACGTCATCAAAGCCCCAGTCTTCTTCGCTGGAGGTAGTGCTGTCGTTGCTGATGACGGTTTCGGCATCAGCCGCCGCAGGTTCGGCGGATTTATCGGTTTCTTCTCTTTGTGTTGGTACTTCCATGCCAGCATCGGCAGAGGTGCTGCTGGTATTGATGGCACCGTCAGCCAGCAGGCGCACGGCATGATCGAGGGGATCGTCCACGCGTTCCAGCATTGGGTTATCGGTCAGCAGCGTCTCCAGCTCCTGATGCAATTCCAAAGTGGATAACTGCAATAATCGTATTGATTGCTGCAATTGCGGCGTTAAGGCCAGATGTTGTGAGGTACGTAGTTGCAGGCTTTGTTTCATGATGATTCCCGTCACATCCGGAAGTGTTCTCCGAGATAAACGCGACGTACAGATTCATTTTGGATAATGTCGTCAGGCTTGCCGCTGGCAAGTACCGCGCCTTGATTTATGATATAGGCGTGATCACAAATGCCCAGTGTTTCGCGCACATTATGATCGGTAATCAGTACACCTATGCCTCGCTCCTTGAGAAAGCGCACTATGCGTTGAATCTCGATGACGGCGATAGGGTCAACACCGGCAAAAGGTTCATCCAGCAAGACAAAGCGTGGATTAGTGGCCAGTGCGCGGGCAATTTCCACACGGCGGCGTTCACCACCCGAGAGAGATAATGCCTGGCTTTCGCGTATTTTTTCTATTTGCAAATCGGCCAGCAGGGCATCCAGTCTTTCTTCTATTTTTTTGGTGCCAAGAAATTTCCCGTCGCTGTCTTTTTGCAATTCCAGTACGGCGCGGATATTGTCTTCGACAGTCAGCTTGCGGAATACCGAAGCCTCCTGTGGCAAATAAGATAAGCCAAGTACGGCACGCTCATGGATGGGCAATTGAGAGATATTCACATCATCAATCGTGATGTCACCCGCATCTGAAGGTACCAGGCCTACGATCATGTAGAAGGAGGTGGTTTTGCCGGCACCATTCGGACCCAGCAAACCAACTACTTCGCCGCTTTTCAAGAGCAGGGATACATCGCGCACCACCTGGCGTGCACCATAACGTTTTTGCAATCCCTTGACGAGCAAGGTACTGGACTTTGCTGTCATCTTAATTAGCCTGCTTTTCTGGTTTTGGTTGCAGGATGATTTTCAAACTGCCCGAGCCATCTACATGCTGGCCACTGGTCGAGTTGGTGCCGATGAAAAAGTCATTCTTGCTATCATAAGACAAGTATTCACCCTCTTGTTCCTGGGTGACTTTTTTGCCTTCCAGATAGCGCACCTTGGCCTTGGAAATGAATTTGACGATTTCTGTACTCTGGTTGTATTCCGCGCGGTCTGCCTCGCCATCCACCCACAGGTCAGGGCCGCCGTCGCGTTTCTGGCGGAAACTGACTTTGCGGTTGCTGCCACCAGTCAGGACGACGAACTGGTCACCATTCGGGGCTTCTGTGACAACGGCGTTCTCGGCTTTGACTACCAGCGTGCCACGCATCAGGGAAACGCCCTTGGACAATCTGCGCACGCTGGTTTTGCCATCACTCTCGCCATAACCGGCTTCGATGATAGTTTCCTTGTTGCTGTCGGCTTTTTCTGCATGGGCAGAGGCGCAAGCCAGGCCAAGAAGCGCGAGGCTGGCAAAGCGTACGAGAGAGAATGGAGTATTTTTCATATGCATGATTGCTTTCTGAATTATTTGAGTGTGCTTGCCGGAGCAGTTTCACGCTTTTTAAGCTGTATGCGGACTTTGCTCAGCAGTGCCAGATGTTGCGTCGAATTATTGGCCAGCATGCCGGTTGCCGTCGATGTTGATTTACCTGTGGTGATAGAGATGGGTTTGTCGGTTCTGACAATATCTTCATCTGGCAATAGCAATAGATAATCCGATTCTACGCGGACAAATTGAGAACTTAAACCCTCTGGCCTTTCCATGCTGACATGGTCGTACAAATGAACTTCGTCATGATCACGCCTGGGTGTGATCAACGATGATTTTTGTGCCACTACCGCGAGGTCAGCACGCAGATGTAGAGGTGGGCGACCCTGATCAAAGCTATTGATTTGCGGGTTGCGGATTTCTATGCTGTCATTGCGAGGCAAATGCACCAGGTTGTCACCAGTGATGTGGTAGTTGGCCTTGCCATTATTTGACAGACGTATGAAATTAAATTTTTCTACATAATAATCTGGCGCTGATCTGGCTGAACTGCGGTTTTGTTCATCGTCGGCATTGCGACGTATGACTTCCATGACCCAGATGGTGCCCATGGTGATCACGCCCAGCAGGATCACGGCCAGCCAGATGCGGAAGCGGTCTATGGTCAGGTGGGATTTCATGTCAGATATGCTTGCAAAGCCTGTTCATATTTGCCTTGTGCCCGCAGGATAAAGTCACATACTTCGCGCGCTGCCCCCTGGCCGCCGGTGGCATTGGTAATGTATAGCACGCGCTGTTGAACTTCGGCATGGGCATTTGGTACGCTGGCAGCAAAGCCAACTCTTGTCAGTATCGGCAAATCAATCACATCGTCGCCGATAAAACCGCATTCTTGTGCCGGGATATCCAGCTTGGCCAGCAGTTCAAGGAATGCACTCTTCTTGTCATGGATGCCCTGGCTGACATGGCTGATACCAAGATCCGCAGCACGCTTGCTGACGATGGCCGATTGCCGCGCACTGATGATGGCCGTGATGATGCCTGCCTGTTGCAGGAGTTTGATGCCCTGACCATCCAGCACATTGAAGCACTTCATCATTTCACCTTCGGGGCCAAAATACAGGCTGCCATCGGTCAAGATGCCGTCCACATCAAAAATCATCAATTTGACCTTGCTGGCCCTTGCTATTGCTGTCGCTTTATCCATTAAATCACCTTGGCCCTGGTCAGGTCATGTATATGCAAGGCACCCACCAGTTTGCCGCTGTCGTCTGCGACCAGCAACTGGTTGATGCGGTAAGTTTCCATGACTTCGACAGCTTCCACCGCCAATTGTTCAGGGCGTATGCGACGCGGTGCGTGATTCATGACATCGGCTATGCGCAACTGGGTAAAATCACGCGTGCCATCCATCAGGCGGCGCAAGTCACCATCGGTGAAAATGCCCAGCACATGCTGGTGCTCGTCCACCACGGCAGTCATCGCCATGCCCTTCTTGGTGATTTCCAGTAGCGCAGTTTTCAGGCTGGTTTCCGGGCCGACTTGCGGTATGGCATCATCAACGCGCATGACATCCCTGACATGGGTCAGCAGACGACGGCCCAGTGAACCGCCTGGGTGGGAACGGGCAAAGTCTTCTTCTCGAAAGCCGCGCGCATCCAACACTGCCACCGCCAAGGCATCGCCCAGTGCCAGCGTGACCGTGGTGCTGGCCGTTGGTGCCAGGTTCAGCGGGCAGGCTTCTTTGTCCACATGCAGGTTCAAATGAATATCGGCCAGCTTGCCCAGACTGGATTCCGGGTTGCCAGTCATGGCGATCAGTTTCACACCCAGGCGTTTGATGATGGGCAGGATGGACATCAGCTCTGAGGCTTCGCCGGAGTAAGAGATGGCGATAAACACATCCTGCGGTGTTACCATGCCCAGGTCGCCGTGAGCGGCTTCCGCGGGATGGACAAAAAACGACGGCGTTCCGGTAGAGGCAAAGGTTGCCGCAATCTTGCGTGCAATATGACCAGACTTGCCTATGCCAGAAACCACGACCCTACCGTGGCATGCCAACAACATGCTGACCGCTTGGGTAAACCCGGCTGCATCGCCATTGCCCAGGCGTTTTTGCAGGGCAAGCAGGGCATCAGCCTCGATTTGCAAGGTTTCACAGGCCAGTTTCAGGGCGCGCTTTGCTATGGCAGCGGCGTCTGTCGTGGGTTGTTGTTTAAAAGTTAAAGGTGCATTCAGTTCATTCATGTCGGAAGTATAAACGAAATCCTCAAAGCAAAAACTTTGCCAGTTGTAACGTAATGAATTATGTTTGCCCAAAAGCAGGATAGCAAGGCGATAAATCGGCAATAATAGACAACATGACAGGTCTGGATACTACACTTTTACTGCTGGCTGCTGCCGTCTTGGGCGTGGTCGCCTTCCGCATGCTGCAACTGCCGCCCATGTTGGGTTATCTGGTGGTCGGCATTCTCATCGGCCCGCATGGCTTGGGGGTGGCTGAAGACGGTGCGGTTACCCATGAACTGGCTGAGTTCGGCGTGGTGTTCCTGATGTTTTCCATAGGCCTGGAATTTTCCCTGTCCAAGCTCATGGCCATGCGCAAGGCCGTATTTGGCCTGGGTATGGCGCAGGTGCTGGTCACCATCATCACCAGCATGCTGTTTGGCTGGATCGCCAGCCGCTGGCTGCCCAGCATATTCCAGATTAGTTGGGAAGCTTCATTCGCGCTTGGTGGCGCGCTGGCCATGTCATCGACAGCTATCGTCTCCAAAATGTTGACGGAAAGGCTGGAGCTGGAAAGCCTGCATGGCAGGCAAATCATCAGCGTGCTGCTGTTCCAGGATTTGGCCGTGGTGCCGCTGCTGATCCTGGTGCCAGCACTGGCATCGAAGTCTCCTGATCTGGGCAAGACCCTGGCACTGGCGAGTGGTAAGGCAGTTGTCGTGCTGATCTTGCTGCTGGTGGTAGGGCAAAAACTCATGCGTGCCTGGTTCCATATCGTGGTCAGGCGGCGCTCGCAAGAGTTGTTCATGCTGAACCTCTTATTTATTACTCTTGGTGCTGCCTGGCTGACTGAGAAGGCGGGCTTGTCGATGGCGCTGGGGGCCTTTGTTGCCGGCATGCTGATTTCTGAAACCGAATACCGACATCAGGTGGAAGAAGACATCAAGCCCTTCCGCGATGTGTTGCTAGGGCTGTTCTTTATTACCGTCGGCATGTTGCTCAATGTCAGGCTGGTATTTGAACAATTCTGGCTGGTGTTGTTGCTGCTGACCGGGCCGGTTCTGTTGAAATTTGTACTGATTGCTGCTTTGGCTCGTGTCTTCGGCAATTCCACCAGTGTTGCCTTGCGCACTGGGCTGGGCTTGGCACAGGCGGGTGAATTCGGTTTCGTTTTGCTGAATCAGGCAGGTGGTTTACAACTGGTAGACCCTTTGCTGGTGCAATTGATTTTGGCGTCGATGGTGATATCCATGCTGATCTCGCCTTTTATCCTGGCCAAGTCGGATGCCATCGTCATGAAGTTCTCCGCCAATGAATGGATGATGCAATCGCTGGCACTGACTCAAATTGCTGCACGCACCATGACCACCAAGAAGCATGTGATCATTGCCGGTTTTGGCCGCAGCGGTCAAAGCCTGGCGCGTATCCTGGCAGAAGAAAATATCGATTACCACGCGCTTGATCTTGATCCTGACCGTGTGCGGGAAGCCCAGACTGCCGGTGCCAATGTCTCTTATGGCGATGCGGCACGGCGTGAAAGTCTGCTGGCGGCTGGCGTCAACCGTGCTTCCGCGCTGGTAGTGACTTACACCAGCACAGCCTCTGCCCTCAAGATTTTGCATTTCGTCAATGAAATGAACCCTAGTCTGCCTGTCATTGTGCGCAGCCATGATGATGTAGACCTTGATAAACTCAGGGCGGCTGGTGCCACCGAAGTAGTGCCAGAACTCATGGAAGGCAGCCTGATGTTGGCGTCCCATGCCCTGGTCATGCTGGGTGTGCCCTTGCGGCGCGTGGTACACAGGGTGCAGGCGGCCAGGGATGCCCGTTATGAATCCCTGCGTGGCTTCTTTCACGGTGCCAGTGATGCTGCCGATAGCCCTGAGAACATGCAGATACGCTTGCATACCGTCGTGTTGACCGAACGCGCCAATGCACTCGGTCTACATTTGGCAGACTTGAAGCTGGAAGAATTTGAAGTCGATATCCATGCCGTCCGGCGCGGCAAAGCCAGGCTTGATCATCTGGATGACATCGTTTTACAGGATGGTGACGTGGTCGTTGTCAGGGGAACTTCCGAAGCAGTCGCTAGAGCAGAGCAGCGGCTGTTAAAATAGCGGGTTATTTTAAATTGAAGGACATGCTCGATGTTGAATCCGGCCGAATACATTAAACAACATATACGCACGGTGGAAAACTGGCCACAAGCTGGCGTGATGTTTCGCGACATTACCCCCTTGTTGCAAAATCCTAAAGTATTCCGTGTACTGATTGACATGTTCGTGCATCGCTACATGGATGAAAAGCTCGACGTCGTGGCTGGCCTGGATGCGCGCGGCTTTATCATCGGTTCTGTGGTGGCCTATGAGCTGAACCTGGGTTTCGTGCCTATCCGCAAGAAAGGCAAGCTGCCTTTCCATACGGTGTCTGAGCAATACGAACTCGAATATGGCAGTGCGACGGTTGAATTGCATTCCGACGCCTGCAAAAAAGGTGACCGTGTAGTGTTGATCGACGACCTGATCGCCACTGGAGGTACCATGATGGCAGGCAAGAAATTGCTGGAACGCCTGGGCGCTACTGTAGTGGAAGGCGCTGTCATCGTTGACTTGCCTGAGTTGGGTGGGTCCAAGATCATCAAGGACAGTGGCTTGCCGTTGTTCACAGTCTGTAATTTTGACGGGCATTAACAGACTAGCTGGTACTTACTCGCATGCATCAGTTTCACATAGCCGCCGCAGATCCCGCCCTACCCGAGGCTGTTGCTTTACTGGATGAACTCTCCGCCCGCCTGGCTGCCATTACCGGTAACAGTGGGCGTTCATCCTTTGATGCAGCGGATGTGCGCGTGCCGGGTGCCTTGTTTGTGCTGGCATGTAATGTGGAAGGCAAGGCAGTGGGCTGCGGTGCCTTTCGCCCCATAGGCGAAGGTGTGGCGGAGGTCAAGCGTATGTATGCGCAGGTTGCAGGCGCTGGCCTTGCCATACTGATACATCTTGAGGCTGCTGCCAGGGAATATGGTTATCACAGACTGCGTCTGGAAACCCGCCTGGTCAACCAGCGAGCCGTTGCCTTTTATGAAAAACATGGCTATGCACGGATTCCAAACTTTGGTAAATATGCTGGACGGCCAGAGGCTGTTTGCTTTGAGAAAATACTAAACTAATTCTATAAAAGTCTCACGATTGCTTAAATGCCAAATCCCTGCAAAGGGTGGTCAGTTTTCTTTTTAGGACTTATTCGTTACAAATAGCAAGAAATCTGCACAAAGCCCGGAGCTGCGCTATACTTCAAGTCTTCCAAGGAGCGTTGCGACGAAAACGACGAGTTTTTGCCAGGCTTGGGATATTCATAACTGCGCTCACGTTACTTTTTTCATCAGAAAGGAGGGCGTGATGAACGCCATCGTAGCAAACACATCCACTACCAATACTTCCCAGGATTTTTTCGTTGCTGACCTGAGTCTGGCTGACTGGGGCCGTAAAGAAATCCGCATTGCCGAAACAGAAATGCCAGGCCTGATGGCTATCCGTGAAGAATTCGCGGCCAGCCAACCTCTGAAGGGTGCCCGTATCACCGGCTCTCTGCACATGACCATCCAGACTGCTGTGTTGATCGAAACACTGCTTGCTTTGGGGGCAGAGGTGCGCTGGGCATCTTGCAATATCTACTCTACGCAAGATCACGCAGCAGCGGCGATTGCTGCTGGCGGCACACCGGTCTTCGCATTCAAAGGCGAAAACCTGGATGAATATTGGGATTTCACTCACCGTATTTTCGAATGGAAAGACGGCGGCTATTCCAACATGATTCTTGATGATGGCGGTGACGCGACCTTGTTGCTGCATCTGGGTACCCGCGCAGAAACAGATATTTCTGTGCTGGCTAATCCAGGTTCAGAAGAAGAAATCTGCCTGTTCAATGCGATCAAAAAACACCTGGCGATTGATGGCACCTGGTACTCCAAGCGCCTGGCTGAAATCAAGGGCGTGACAGAAGAAACGACCACTGGTGTACATCGTTTGTACCAGATGCACAAAGACGGAAAACTGGCTTTCCCTGCTATCAACGTCAATGATTCCGTCACCAAATCCAAGTTCGACAACCTGTATGGCTGCCGCGAATCCCTCGTTGATGGCATCAAGCGTGCAACAGACGTCATGATCGCTGGCAAGGTTGCCGTTATCGCCGGTTACGGTGATGTAGGCAAGGGTTCTGCCCAAGCCATGCGTGCTTTGTCTGCCCAAGTATGGGTAACTGAAATCGATCCTATCTGCGCATTGCAGGCAGCGATGGAAGGCTACCGCGTCGTGACCATGGAATATGCTGCTGAACACGGCGACATTTTCGTGACGACAACAGGTAACTACCACGTCATCAGCCATGCTCACATGTTGAAGATGAAAGACCAGGCCATCGTTTGCAACATCGGTCACTTCGACAATGAAATCGACGTTGCCGCATTGAAGCAATACACCTGGGAAAACATCAAGCCACAAGTTGACCACGTGATTTTCCCTGACGGCAAGCGCATCATCTTGCTGGCAGAAGGTCGTCTGGTGAACCTGGGTTGCGGTACTGGCCACCCATCCTATGTGATGAGTTCTTCTTTCGCTAACCAGACAATTGCACAAATTGAATTGTTTGCCAACACAGCGAAATATCCAGTAGGCGTCTACACTCTGCCTAAGCACCTGGATGAAAAAGTCGCCCGTCTGCAATTGAAAAAACTCAATGCACAACTGAGCGTGCTGACAGAAGAACAGGCTGCCTATATCGGCGTGAATCAAAATGGCCCTTACAAGCCAGATCACTACCGTTATTAATCACCATCCGGGTTTGCCTTGTGTTTGCGATATTAATGGCCGATCCGGATTTATGTGTTGTGAAGCTACCCCCAAGGGGTAGCTTTCAAATCTATGGACAGGAGCATGTATGCGTTTACTGGCAACCTGGTTAGTTAATGCGCTGGCTTTGCTGGCGATCCCATATCTGATATCGTCGGTGCAAATCGACAGCTTTGGCACAGCGCTTGTTGTGGCTGTGGTGCTGGGTCTGGTCAACACCATCATCCGCCCGATCTTTGTGATACTCACCTTGCCTGCAACGGTGTTAAGTCTGGGCTTGTTTATCTTTGTCATCAATGGCTTGCTGTTCTGGGGCGTGGCAAATATGGTGGATGGCTTCCACGTTACTGGCTTTTGGGCATCAGTTGTTGGAGCTTTGTTGTACAGCGTGATCTCCTGGGCACTCTCGACCTTATTGTTGCAACAGAAAAAAGATGACAACGCCTGATTTCAGCATAGAATTTTTCCCGCCCAAGACGGCGGAAGGCACGGAAAAGCTGCGTGTCACAAGGGCCAAACTGGCCGAACTTAATCCCAAATATTTCTCTGTCACTTTTGGTGCTGGTGGTACTACCCAGCAGGGCACGCTTGATACAGTAACCGAGATACGCCGTGAAGGCCATGATGCTGCACCGCATCTCTCATGCGTTGGTGGTACACGTGAATCCATTCGCACTATATTGAATGAATTCAAGGCCAATGATATCCGTCGCCTGGTTGCTTTGCGTGGTGACTTGCCCAGCGGTTATGGCATGGGCGGTGAATTCCGTTATGCCAATGAGCTGGTGGAATTCATTCGCGCCGAGACCGGTGACTGGTTCCATATCGAAGTGGCTGCCTATCCTGAAATGCATCCGCAGGCACGCTCGCCGCAGGATGATTTGAACAGCTTCGTGCGCAAGATGAATGCTGGTGCAAATGCCGCCATCACCCAGTATTTTTATAATGCTGATGCCTACTTCCGTTTTACGGAGGAAGCGCGCAAGGCGGGTGTGACGGCGCCTATTGTGGCGGGCATCATGCCTATCACCAACAGCACACAGTTACAGCGTTTCTCTGAAATGTGCGGCGCAGAAATCCCGCGCTGGATACGCCTGAAACTGGCCAGTTATGGTGACGATACTGCATCCATCAAAGCCTTTGGGCTGGATGTGGTTACTGCCATGTGTGAACGCCTGCTGGCTGGTGGCGCACCTGGCTTGCATTTCTATTCCCTGAATCAGGCTGCGGCAACGACTGCAATCTGGCAGCGCCTGGTTTGATGTAAGTAAAGACTCAAAAAATCCCCGGAAGACATCATCTTCCGGGGATTTTTATTGTGAGAAAGTTTAACGCAAACCCAGCCACAATCCCAAAGGCACAAACAGCAGGGCAGCAGCATTACCCAGCAAAACTATCGAAGCCACCTTATCTGGTTCCTGTTGGTATTGTTCCGCCACCATGAAGCAAAATACTGCTGGGGGCAGAGCGGCAAAGAGATACATCTGGCCGCGCTGGGTTGCTGTCAGCGGCAAGATAAATTCCAGTATCCCGGCCACCAGCAAACCTGCCAGCGGGCAAACGATGGCACCCGCCACGCCTATGCGCCAGCTGGCGAAATTGATGTCCAGCATGCGCACACCCAGAGCAAACAACATGATGGGGATGCAGGCATCGCCCGTCATTTTCAAAGCCAGGAAGAGTGTAGGCTGCAAGGGAACATGCAAGATTGCGAACAACATACCCGCCGCCATCGCCAGCATCATTGGGCTTAACAAAAAGCGCCATGGGTTATCCTGATGATCAGGATGGCCGTGCTGGATGATGCGTATGCCCACAGTAAAATACACCAGGTTGCAAGCCATGAAGAGCGCCACCGCAGCCGACAGGCCGCTGGTGCCAAAGGCCAGTGCCGCAAGCGGCAAGCCCATATTGCCGCAGTTGTTATACATCATGGGCGGCACAAAGCTGCGCACATCGTAACCCAGCAGGCGCGCTACAGGCCAGGCCAGCAAACCTGAGCCCAGAGCAATCAGGAGACCCGCCAGTATCAGCCACAGGTTGTGGGTCACATCAAAATCCTTGCCCGCCAGCGCAGTGAAAATCAGCAGTGGGCATAGCACGTCCATGCTGATACGGTTGACCGAGACCATATCTGCTGCCGCCGCCGGACCTTTGCGCCGTGCATAGGCGTAACCCAGGCCTATGATAATGAATACAGGAAGGATGATGGAAAGTATGCGTTCTATCATGCGTGCGTCAGCCAGGAAAAATGGGGTGATTGATTTACTTCTGCTCACAAGAGTGTAGCTGTTTTGCCAGTCTCGCGCTGTGGCAGTAAGTACAGATGACAAGATTTCATGTGAACTGGATTAGCCAAAGGACTGGCTTGTACTTGATCCATGTCAAGGGCAGGCTTGCCAGTTTTCTTACAATGACCAGTTCACAGCTCAGCTATGCGAGGATCAATTGGCGATAGAACTTTTTAATGATGGCAAACACATCTGCGTGATGTTTAATGATCTGCTGGATGACACTGCAGACCATGCCGTCCAGGCCAACCAGTTCCTTGTCGTATCAGAAGGTGAGGGTGCCTTGATAGACCCTTCCGGCAACCTGACCTACAATGCACTGCTAGTGAGTATGCACAAATATTTGCCGAAGAAAGACCTCAAATACCTGTTCGCATCACACCAGGACCCGGACATCATAGGTGCGCTCGACAAGTGGCTGATGGGTACGAATTGTGATTTGTATGTATCGAAATTATGGTCGCGCTTTGTGCCGCATTTCTGTAACCTGAACCGTGCAGAAGGCCGCATCGTCGGCATTCCGGATGAAGGAATGCCGGTGCGTCTGCGCGACACCATCATCCATGCCGTGCCTGCACATTTTCTGCATGCAGAAGGCAATTTCCAGTTCTACGACAGCAAATCAAAGATACTGTTTTCTGGCGACGTGGGTGCCTCCATGGTGGATGCACATGACATAGAAGCTGCCATTACTACCAAGGCGCAATTCCTCGATCATGTGCACACCATGAGCGGTTTTCACAAACGCTATATGGTGTCCAACAAAGTCTGCCGCTTGTGGGCAAACATGGTCAGGACCATGGATGTCGATATGCTGGTGCCGCAGCATGGACGGTATTTCAAAGGCCGTGAAGCTATCACCGCTTTTCTGGACTGGATAGAAAACCTGCAATGTGGCATAGACTTGTTCACGCAAGAACATTATCGCTTCAGAGGTTGAACAAACTCAGGACTTACCGCTTTTCAGCACCGCATAATTCAGCGGTAAGGCCGTGGTATTCTTGATGACTTCCATCACAAAGCTGGAGCTGACATCCTGCAAGTCGGCTACCTTCACCAGTTTTTTATAGACCTGATCAAAACCTGCCATATCAGGCACATAGACTTTCAACAGGTAGTCGATCTCGCCACTCATGCGCAGGATCTCGACGATTTCCGGTATCGCGCCGACACCAGCAATAAAACGCTGCATCCACTTTTCATTATGCTGGGCCGCCTTCAGCGCCACCATCACCGTCAGGCCCAGGTTCAGCTTGACCGGGTCGCATAGCGTGACTTGCTGTTTGATTACCCCATCCTCTTGCAGTTTTTGCACACGCCGCCAGCAGGGCGTGACCGACAAATGCACTGCATGGGCCAGGTCAGCCAGTGCAATGGAGGCATCTTTCTGCAAAATGTTCAAGATCTCTAGATCAATTTTGTCCATTTTTTCTCATTTTTAGTAAATTTTTCTAAAAATAGCATAAAAATCTGAATAATTTGGTAAAAAATTCTTTCCGGCTGTTGTTAGCATGTGGCTTGTACTCCCCCTGTTGTAAGCAAGGTCTTTTAGTGGCTGGCTCAGCAGAGGTAAAAATCAGCAAATACAGAAACGGATGTTTTATGAACTTAGTCGACAGCCCATTGCAAACCGCCACCCGCCTGACCCATGCTGGTCGCAAGGGCAAAGATCATGCGGCCTTTGTTAATCCATCCGTGGTACGGGCATCAACGATGTTGTTTCCCGATGTTGCTTCCCTGAAAGACGCTTGCGGCACACGCCGAGCCTATGGCCGTCACGGCAATGAAACCACGCAGGCGCTGGAACAAGCCTTGTGCGCGGCAGAAGGTGCTGCTGCCTGCATGCTGACACCTTCTGGCCTGTCTGCCATCACAACTACCTTGCTGGCCTTGCTGCAGCCTGGTGATCACTTGCTGATGGTTGATACCGTGTACGACCCAACGCGCTTGTTCTGCGAAGGCATGCTCAAGCAAATTGGTGTGACCACCACTTATTATGATCCTCTGGTGGGCCGAGGCATTGCTGAACTCATGCAATTCAATACCAAGGTAGTTTTTGTTGAATCACCAGGCTCGCTGACATTTGAAGTGCAAGACATTCCTGGTATCGCGGCCGCTGCCCATGCGCGGGGTGCTGTGGTGGTCTCTGATTCCACCTGGGCCACACCGATAGGCTGGGATTCGTTTGAGCTGGGTATCGATGTCTCCGTCCATGCAGCGACCAAATACATCGTTGGTCATTCAGATGCCTTGATGGGCGCGATCCTGACCACGGCAGCGCTGGAAGAGCGCATCCGCAATTGCTATCGCCAGCTAGGCATGACCATAGGTGCAGACGATGCCGCACTGGCCTTGCGCGGCTTGCGCACACTGGCGGCACGTCTGGCGGCGCACAGGGAAAGTGCTCATGTGGTAGCTCGCTGGTTGCAAGAACAACCAGAGGTGGCAGAGGTTTTGTATCCTCCAATGCCAGGCAGCCCAGGTCATGAATTATGGAAGCGTGATTTCAAGGCTGAATATGCCTGCGGCCTGATGGGTGCAGTTTTCCGAGCCGACATCACCGAACAGCAAGTTGCTGCATTGATAGACCGCACCCGTTTGTTTGGTATCGGTTTTAGCTGGGGTGGCTTCGAGAGCCTGATCTTGCCTACCAACCCGGCTTCGTACCGCACAGTCAATGCCGATAAATGGCAGACACCGATGTTGCGCCTGCATGTGGGGCTGGAAGCAGTACAAGACTTATTGGCTGATCTTGAGCAAGGCTTTGCAGCCTTGCGCAAGATTCCGGAGCCAGTACGTGAACGTAGTTACTTGAAAGCCGTTATCTGAGACCGTTTTAACCATTCACCCACTCTATCGCTTTCCTGAAAATGCCGGCAGGCGGTGGGCTGAAGGCTTCGGCATTGCTGGTGGTCGGTTCATCCGGTTCCAGGTGACGCATCATGGAGAGGGTATGTTGCTGGCGTACCAGGCCCTGGCGATTGATGGTGGCAATGGTGTTGGCGATTTTTTCTGCTGCGGCATCGAGGTCAAATTCGTAGAATTCATCGCCCCGTTTGCCACGGCGTTGTTGCTGGAATAGCTTCAGGATTTCATCCATGGCCTGACCGCAGTCCTTGGCATGCAGTTCGAATACACATTCGTAGGAGCCTGGTATCAGCTGTTGTTGGTCACGGTTGAGTTCCATGGCCTTGGAGACGCCAGAGCGGCGGGTAGCGCCAATCTTGTACAAACCCTGGCGCAAGCCATCGTTTTGCAAAATGTAGATGGTGCCTGGTGTGCCATGCATGAATTGCGGTTCGCGTGGCAAAGACCTTTGAGGGCGGTAGGAAGTAGTCATCTCTTAACCTGACATTTTGTAAAGGGATGCAGAAGAGTCTACAAAATGTGCCGGGTGTTTCAGGCCCGGAATAAGAGGGTGCTTTGCGCCCTGTTTGTTGAATAGACGTTCGTAAAAAATGTTCGGCAATATTGAATTACCACCATCCTGTGTAGCTTCCCGCTCAGGATTTTCAGCCCACTGGCTTAGGTCAGTGGGTTTTTTTATGCTGTCATGATGCTGTCATTTCCAGCTACTACCATGCGCCAGTCCTGAAAAGTTTTACCTCCAAAGGTCGGGATACTTGCCCGCAGAGCGATCTGCGGGCTTTTTCTTAAGCGACTACTGTGTCACGGCGTTGGCTGGTGCCGTTGCTGATGTTACCGCTGCTGGTGGTGCATCATCCATATCCAGGGTGCGTACCCCGGCACCGTTCAGGAATTCATTGAACATCCAGTCACCTTCGGCATTGCTGATACCTTCAGGTATTGCTCGCGCCACCTCGGCTTTGCCTGCCAGCGCTACACGCATACTGTCTATCCAGATAGGCAGAGCCAGAGTGGCTCCAAATTCACGTCCGCCCAGCGATTTGGGGTCGTCATAGCCCATCCAGGCAACCGCCACGACATTACTGGCATAACCGGCAAACCAGCCATCGACAGCCTCGCTGGTAGTGCCGGTCTTGCCTGCCAGGTCACGGCGGGCAAGTTTGCTACTGGCGCTGGCACCAGTACCGCTACGCACCACTTCACGCAACATCAGGTCAGTGATATAGGCATTGCGTGCATCGATGACGCGTGATTCTTCCTGGGCCTTGGCAGGAGGCTTGTTTTCAAACAGCACGACACCTTTACCATCCACCACCTTGCTGATCAGCCAGGGATTCACAGCATAGCCACCATTGGCGAATACCGCATAAGCCGATGCCAGCTGCAGCGGCGTTACCGAACCCGTACCCAGCGCCATGGTCAGGTTGGCCTGGTGCTTGTCCTTGTCAAAGCCAAAGCGTGGCAACCAGGTCTTGGCATGATCAACACCGATGGCTTTCAGGATACGTACTGACACCACGTTCTTGGATTGTGCCAGTGCCGTACGCATGCTGACCGGGCCATCGTACTTGCCATCATCATTGCGTGGATCCCAGCGCAAGGCTTCTTCCGACGTGGAGGAGAGTTGCACATCATTGATCAGGGTGCCTGGATAAAAACCTTTTTCCAGCGCAGCAGAAAAAATGAAGGGCTTGATGCTGGAACCGGGCTGGCGCCAGGCACTGGTCACATGATTGAATTTCTTGCGGTTATAGTCAAAACCACCCACCATGGCACGAAAGGAACCGTCTTCGGTGTTCAGTGCAACAAATGCACCTTCGACTTCAGGCATTTGTGAAATGCCCCAGTTCTTCTTGTTGTCCTGCATCACGCGTATCACGGCACCTGGGCGTATTTTGATGCCAGCTTTGGCCTTGTCGGAGAGCGCCGCTGCGGCAAAGCGCAAACCTTCGCCTGTGATTTCCACATTATCACCAGATTGCAATTCAGCCTTGATGATCTTGGCGGATGACTGGATCACGACCGCCGCCAGTAATTTGTCATTGTCGGGATGTTTGCGCAAAATCTGGTCTATCGCATCTTCTCGCTCATCTTCATCCGCAGGGAGTTCAATATAAGCCTCAGGCCCGCGGTAGCCATGGCGCTGGTCATAGGCCATGATATTGCGGCGCACCGCTTCATAAGCGGCATCTTGCTCAGCCTTGTAGATCGTCGTGTACACCTTGATGCCCTTGGTATAGGTGTCTTCCTTGTATTGCGCATAAATACTTTGACGCACCATCTCGGCAATATAATCACCATGGGTATCGAATTGCTGGCCTTTGACAACCTTGATTTCTTCTTTGGCGGCAGCTTCCATTTGTGCTTGGGTGATATAGCCATTCCTGACCATGCTCTTCAAGACCAGTAATTGCCTTTGCTTGGTTTTTTCAAAATTGACGGCTGGGTTATGCCGCACCGGATTTTGCGGCACTCCAGCCAGCATGGCAGCTTCTGCCAGACTGAGCTGGTCCAGCGATTTGCCAAAATAAGTCTTGGCTGCACTGGAAAAACCGTGGCTGCGCTTGCCCAGGAAAATCTGGTTCATATACAGTTCCAGGATCTGGTCTTTGCTGAGCGCATCTTCTATCCGGTAAGTCAGCAAAATCTCTTTCATTTTGCGTTCCAGTGACTTTTCATTGGTCAGGAAAAAATTGCGGGCCACCTGCATGGTGATGGTCGATGCACCCTGATGAAAGCCGCGGCTCAAGTCTGCCAGGATGGCACGACCGGCGCTGATGAAAGAGACTCCGCCATGTTCATAAAAACGCGCATCCTCTATCGACAACAAGGCATTTTTCATGACGGCAGGAATCTGCTTGATAGGTACAAAGTCCCGGTGTTCTTCACCAAACTCACCGATCAGGGCATTGTCTGCGGTATAGATGCGCAGCGGGATCTTTGGACGGTAGTCCGTCACTGCTTCCAGTGTCGGCAGGCCAGGTGCGACCACAAAAAATATAAAGGCCAGGCCTGCCAGCAACAGGGTGGTACAGAGACTGAGGCCAAACACTATCCACTTCTTCATACTATTCCTTATTCTTCCAGGGTTTGCAGCAGATACAGGCGCTGATAAATGCCCTGTTCCACTTGCATTAATTCTTGATGATTGCCTTGCTCCGCCAGCTTGCCGTGGTTCAGCACGATAATGCTGTCGGCATCGCGTATGGTGGAGAGTCTATGGGCAATCGCGATGATGCTGACCTTGCCGCGCAATTCTGTCAGCGCGGTTTGTACCACTTGTTCGGTTTCACTGTCGATATGCGAAGTCGCTTCGTCCAGGAACAGGATGCGCGGCTTGCCAGCCAGAGCACGGGCAATCGCCAGCAATTGCTTTTGGCCTGTGGACAGGCGTGCACCACCTTCACCCAACGGGGTATCGTAGCCATTTTCCAGTTGCAAAATAAAATCATGCACGTGCGCAGCCTTGGCTGCGGCGATGATATCTGCTTCGCTGATGTCGCGCCCCATGGCGATATTTTCGCGTGCATTTGCTGCCAGCAAAAACGGTTCTTGCGGCACCAGCCCCACCTTCTCGCGGAAGTGGGCATCCGTGACACTGGCCAGCGCTTGTCCATCAACTTCCATACGGCCAGACTGCGGTGTATAAAAGCGTAGCAAGAGACTCAGCAGGGTAGATTTGCCGCTACCGGTATGACCGACAATGCCATAAAAACTGCCAGCCGGAATATCCAGGCTAAAGTCATGCAAGACTGGCTGTGCTGGATCATAACCAAAACTCACCTTGTCTAGCGTCAGGTGACCATCGGTAATGCGTGCATCGCTGCTGGCCTGTACGTGCTGGTGTTCATTCAGCAGCGTGTTGACGCGTGCGGCTGAGACCACGGCTTGCTGTATCTGGCCAAACTGCAGGGTGATCTGTATCAGCGGTTCCACCACACGGGCGATGTAGCTGACAAAGGCATACAGCACACCGATTTCGACACCAGAAAAACTGCGCTGACTGAAAGTGAAAATCACTACCACCAGCAAGATCGAATTCATCAAATCCAGCGCCGGGCGCAACAACCAGGCATTGGCACGCAATTCATCCAGCCTGGCGGCGTAATGCAACTGGTTGGTCGTGGCAAAGCGTTCACCAAAGCGGCGTTCGGCATTGCTGGCTTGCAGCGCGCTCATGCCATTGATGCTTTCTGCCACCTGGGCATTGATTTCACTGCGCAACTGGCGAGCCTTGCTGACGGCTGGCGCACTCCAGCGCTGGTAAAACCAGACGATGATGATGACTGCCGGTATCAGCATGATGACAATCAGCATCAAGCGCCATTCCAGCCAGGCCATGGCAGTCAGCGCACCGATGACGACGATGGTGCTGTCGAGCATGACGAACAAGACCTGCACATATAGGCTCTTGACTGACTCGGTATCATTCGTCACGCGGCTGACCAGCTGCCCGGTAATCGCCTTGTCAAAGAAAGCCATGGGCAGGCGCAAGACATGCTCATACACTTGTTCACGCAAGCGCCGCACTGAACGCATGGCGACGCCTGCCAGCCTGGTGAGTTGCAGATAACGCAGCCAGGTCGCAGCCCAGCCTGATAACACATAGGCAGCCAGCAAGCCTATGACCATGCCCATATCCATTTGATGCGGCAACAGGTAGCGATCTATGAAGGCCTTACCCAGCAAGGGGCCAATCGCCTCCAGGCCAGCCGCGATAAATAAAAAGAAAATGCCCAGCCAGACATGGCGTTTTTCACTGCGGGCTGCATACAGCAGCAAGTGCACTGCCTGTTTTTTTTCTGACATGGCAGCGGGTAATTGTTTGGTATCAGGCTGCATCCAGGCTTGCTTCCAATTGTTGATAACGCCATTGCGTTGCATACCAGCCATTCAAATGCAGCAAGGCCTGGTGATTGCCTCGCTCTATGATTTTGCCTTCACGCAAAACCAGGATGTGATTGGCTTCCAGCACCGCACTCAGGCGGTGGCTGACGATGACGGCACTGCGTTCAGGATGTTCTTGCCTCAGTTCTGCCAGGTGCTGCAGGATATGCGTTTCGGTTTGGGTATCCACTGCCGACAAGGCATCGTCCAGCAATAATAAGGGGCTGGCCGTCAGCAAGGCGCGGGCGATGGCCACGCGCTGCTTTTGTCCGCCAGACAAAGTAACGCCACGTTCACCCACCAGCGTGTCATAACCATATGGGAAGCGTTGTATATCATCATCTACCGATGCCAGTTCTGCGGCCTTCATCACCTCGGCACGAGTGGCGGCAGGATTGCTAAGCGAGATATTGTCAGCAATCGATGCCGAGAATAAAAATGGCTCTTGTGCTACCCAGTTGATCGCCTGGCGCAGGGCTTGTAGCTTGTAGTCTGCCAGCGCATGTCCACCCCAGGCCACATGGCCTTGCTCTGCCTCGATCTGGCGCAGTAACAGGCGCACAACGCTGGATTTGCCCGAGCCAGTCGGTCCGACTATGCCTATAGTCTGCCCCGGTGCGATATGCAGGCTGATGCCCTGCAAGGCTGGCCTGGTCTGGCCCGGATACGCAAAGCTGACATTGTCCACGATCAAATTACCGGCTGGTGGCGTATCCAGCTTGCCCTCATCATTGACACTGAGTTCCTGCATCAAGACCGGCTCCAGCCGCGCCCAGGCTGCCTTGCCGCGCTCCAGCAGCGACAAGACCCAGCCAGCAGCAAACATCGGCCAGATCAACTGACCTAAATACATTGAGAAACTGGTCAGCGCACCGATACTCATTTCTCCATGCCATACCAGATAACCACCGACGCCCAGCGTCAGCGCACCAGCCGCAGTCAGGGACAGGCCCACTGCAGGTTCATAGGCGGCTTCCCAGCGTTGGGCATTCAGGCTGGCAGCGGCGGCATTTTCTGCCAGTTCGGCAAACTGTGCGGCGCTGCGCTGTTCTAGGCCCAGGGCGCGCAGGGTACGCACGCCGGATAAAGTCTCTTGCACCTGGTCGTTGAGCTTACTGAAACGGTCGAGAGAATCGCGTGAAGCATCCTGTATATGATGGGTAATATGCTTGAAGGCCCAGGCCATGAAAGGGAAGGGCAGCAGAGCCGCCAGTGCCAGCCGCCAGTCCACACCCAGCAGCATCATGCCTATCACCAGGGCAAAGGTCATGCTGCCATCAAAACCGGCGAGGGCGGCTTCACCTGCGGCCAGCTCTATGGCATCTGCATCATTGGTGCCCAGCGCCATCAGGTCGCCGGTTCTTTGTTGCTGGAAAAAACTGCTCCCCTGCACACTCAGGCGTTCATACAAGCGGGTGCGTAACTGCATGCCAAGTTTATACGAAGCCGTAAACAATTGCGTGCGCCAGCCTACGCGCAGGAAGTAGATAGCCAGGCCCATGCCCAGCAGCCAGGACAGTTCCCACATCAGGGCAGTGTTGTCAAAACGACCCGCCACCATGCCATCGATAATCATGCCGACACGGCGTGGTATCAAGACCGTCATGACGGCAACGGCAAACAGCATGAGGCCAGCACTGATGTACTGACGCCAGTGCTGGCGAATAAATTGTGCTAAAAGCTGGTACAGACTCATGAATGGTTCAGACCAGCAAGACAGAAAATGGTTGCATGCATCAAATGCAGTTCCTCGATTGATGGCAAAGCAGGAAATGATACAGTATCCTCAAACTTTGACCTCAATGTCGCGCATCCCGGCAGACTTTCGTATAGACATACATTGTGATTAAATTAAGAGCATTTCAGTTCACCAGTATTACTTACCGCCTGGTTTTTGCCTGCCTGATGGCGGCAGTGGTGATTTATGGCAGTTCCTACTACCAGATACGCGCCTTGATGCAACAGGTCATGACCGGCTGGATAAACCAGATCGCGCTGTCTAAACTGGATGCTGCTGTGGCAAAGCACCAGTCCAGCCTGCACCTGATAGGCGAACAAGGGACCCGTCTGGTGCAAATGGACGAGCGCCTCCATCTTGCTGATCAGAATGGTCTCAAAGCAATTTTGCCAGTCTCCCCCTATATCAGCAAACTGGCGATTTCTTCTGGCACTACAGGCCAGGATCACAGCTTTGGCTGGCATGCAGAAGCAAATGGGCAGCCATGGCAAAGTACAACTGCAGATGTCGACTTATTGAATTCTTGCAATGTTGTTGATGGTCATCATTATTGGGCTGAGCATATCCGCAATCAGGAGCTGGTTTTCTGTACTGGTGTGTATATGTTGGGAAAATCACAGCAAAGCATAGCCATCCAGATTAATATGCAGCCATTGTTGCAAGACCTGCAAAACAATTTGCATCTGGTTGATGCGGTAGACCAAAGTGTGCAAGGCCAGCCTTACGTAATCAACCGGCTGAACGGCCACTTTTTGCTGGGGGCAGAGTTCATTCCGGAAGACCTGTCAACGCGGCCAAACAGCGGTGCTGGCAAGGGGGGCGACATACACTACAGCCTGCAACTGCAGGATATGCCACTGGTCTATGGGTTTTATTTTTCTGAGGAAAAAATCCAGAACTACTTGGGCAAATATTTTATGCTGGCCATCCTTTCCATGGGCAAGGACATGCTGTTGATGTGCATCGCCATTGCCCTGGTGTCACGCCAGACCACCAAGTCCCTGCGCAGCCTGAGTAAAAGCACCGAAGAAATTGCTCAAGGCAACCTCGATACTGAATTGACAAAAATTCCCAGGAGCGATGAAGTCGGGCGACTCTCACGTTCATTCAGGCGCATGCGTGATTCATTGAAGTTGCGCATACTGGAATTGCAGGAGGCCACCGCCGCCAGACAGCGCATGGAAAGTGAACTCGCCATCGCCGCCCAGATACAACAAGCCATGTTACCCAGCGCAGAAGCTGCAATAGATCCACGCTATAGTATGAGTACCTTGCTGCAGCCAGCCAGGGTAGTTGGTGGTGACCTGTATGATTTCTTTCATGTGGCCGATGATCGTATTTGCATGGTCATTGGTGATGTTGCCAACAAGGGCATGCCTGCAGCGCTGTTCATGGCGCGTACCCTTAGCTTGATGCGCACGCTGGCACACCAGAGCAGTACACCGGCAGCGCTGTTGTTTTCAGTGAACCGCGAACTGGCACACAACAACCCAGAGTGTCGTTTTGTAACGATGTTCTTTGCCATGCTGGACCTGAAAACCGGGAGCATGCAATACGCCAGTGCAGGACATGATGCACCATTGCTCTTAAGGGATGGGAGAGTCAGCAAGTTGCCATTGCAGACCGGGCCTGCCTTAGGCTTGGAGGAAGAGGGAAGTTTCCCGCAATTCGAAAGCCGCTTGCATGCGCAGGACATCATCATTCTGTACACAGACGGCATTACCGATGCAAGGAATGAGCACAATGAAGAATTCTCAGAAGCACGATTACAGACTACAATTAGTCAACAGGCACCGGCATTTGCAGCAGACATTATTCGTATAGTGACGTTAGCGCATCAGAAGTTTATAGCGCAAGCACCGCAGTTTGACGATTTGACATTATTAAGTATGCAATTTCACCCTGAAGTCAAACGACGCAAGCCAGCTTTTGGCGACTGGCAGATCAGTCTGAATGGTCAGCCGCTTGACTATGAACAGGTCAAGCCCAGGCTGGCAGGGTTTTTGCGTGCTCAGAAAGTCAGTGATGATATTGTCGACGATTTACAGCTGATTACCGAAGAGGTGTTGGTCAACGTGCTCAAGCATGGTGCGACAGAACAAGATCCTGCATCAATCAGGCTGGATGTGCATCTGCACGATAGTGAAATTGTGATCGATATGGTGGACAACTCGCATGCCTATAATCCCCTGAACGGAGCCACCCAGCCAGATCTGGAGATGGATTTTTCCGACCGCCCTGTTGGCGGCCTGGGCTTGTATCTGGTGAATGCCCTGGCCGACCATATCGATTACAACTATGCACATGGTCAGAATAATTTGCACATACGTAAATACCTCATCAAACCCTGAAACAATAAAATAGAAACCGGATCATAGAGGACAGACAGTGTTAGAAATTTCCATAGACGAAACGCAGTTGCCCACAGCCAGAATAGATCTGGCTGGTAGTCTCGATACCAGTACCGCAGCCGATCTTGAGCAGTTTTTTTCCAGCAGTGTCAGTGAAGACGTCAAGATACTGGTCATGAGCATGGAGGCACTGACTTTTATCTCCAGTGAGGGTTTGCGGGTGCTTGCCAAGATACGCAAGACTATGCGTAATCACGGAGGGGTGACTTATTTCGTCAATCTTAGCCGGCAGGTGCAAAAAGTGTTTGAAATTGTGCGTGCAGCGCCTTTGAACGAGATATTTACCAGCACCGCTGAACTGGACGCCTATCTGGCTGATATGCAGCGCAAGGTGAGTGAAGAGTGACCCTGGTCGTCCACAAAAAGCTGGTAGTCAACAGCAATTTAGTAGTGCTTAAACTTTGCCTAAACGGGACTTATGTAAAATTGTCTTGCTAATAAGACATAGAGGATTGCTTCTTGGACTACGCCATAAGAGCGCTATATAATCTCGCGCCTCATTACTAGAACTCATTTCATAAATAGGGTGAGATGCGTTTGCCTCATAACGTGGGCTGGCAAGGCGGACGAGGCAGTCAATAGCGGTGCTATTGATAACGAGTCCAACGCAGTCCAGCACGCGTTATGAGGCAAACCCTTCGGGAACTAACGATTTGGGCGCATTGCAGCGTTGCGCCCTTTGCTAAGGCAGGAGCCTTAGCTGCAGGTCACGCCTTGCACTGCATCCCAAATCGTCTTGTTCGCACTCACCCTATTTATGAAATGAGTTCTATAATCTCCGCGCTTGTTGCAAAATTATCCGGGCCTGATTGCATCGGCCCTTGGTATTACCTATACTCAGGCAATGTCCACTAGCTGAATAAGCGCGACACTGACTATCTTTTGCAACAGCCTCCAAACAAATGCTTCTTACATGCTGAAAAAGCATAAGGAAATCATATGAAATTGCGCTGTATTCTCCAGGCTGGCGTTTTTGCGTCGGCTGCTGTTCTTGCTCAGGTGTCAGTGGCTGACACTTTTGACCGCATCAAAAAAAGCCAGACCATCAATATTGCTTATCGCGAAGCTGCATTGCCGTTTTCTTATTTGTCAGAAAGTAAAGCGCCTATCGGTTATACGATAGATATTTGCACAAAAATGGTCGATGCGCTCAAGAAGGAATTGAAGCTGCCACAATTAAAAATCAATTTTATTCCCGTGACAGCAGATAACCGTATCCAGGCCATGACTTCAGGTAAAACAGATATGGAATGTGGCTCTACCAGCAATACGGCAGAACGCCGGAAAGAAGTCGATTTTACGATACCTCATTTCTTTTCCACTCTGCGCATGATGGTCAGTACCAGCTCAGGCATCAAGAACTGGCCAGACCTGAAAGACAAGAAAGTTGTCTTCACCAAGGGTACTTCTGCCGACAAATTCGTACTTGAGCGTGACAAGGTGCGTGCCCTGCATATGAAGATGGTCGAGGGCAAGGATCATAGTGATTCTTTCAATCTGCTGGAAACCAATCAGGTAGATGCTTTTGCCCAGGATGAAGCGATACTGTTCGGTCTGAAAGCCAAGGCCAAAGACCCGGCCAAGCTGACTATCGTGGGCGATCCCCTGGCTTCAGAAGCGTATGCGATCATGCTGCCTAAAGGCGATGCAGCGTTCAAGAAAGCCATCGATGCAGAGATGGGGCGCATGATGGCAGATGGTGAAATTACCAGGTTGTATGAAAAATGGTTTACCAAACCGATACAACCTAAGAATATGAACCTGGCTTGGCCCATGGGTTCTTTGTTGAAGGAAACCATACGCTTCCCTTCCGACAAGGTAAATTAAAACAGGCTTCATCGTAAAACAAAGGCCCGGGATATCCCGGGCCTTTGTTTTTAATGCCAATACTCGTGACTCAACTTGTCGGCTTAATGCACCCGAACAGACTCATTGTCACGCTTGAGCATATTCCACAAGAAGGTGTACGTAATCGCACTCATGTCGGCACGTTGTGCATTGTTGGCTGCACCACCGTGGCCACCTTCAATGTTTTCGTAATACCAGACATTCTTGTGACCCTGGTCCATCATCTTGGCAGCCATCTTGCGCGCATGGCCAGGATGTACGCGGTCATCACGGGTAGAGGTGATGAACAAGACATTCGGATACTTTGCCCCTGCCTTGACGTTCTGGTAAGGTGAGTATTTCGAAATGTAATCCCATTCTGCAGGTACATCAGGGTTGCCATACTCACCCATCCATGAAGCACCTGCCAGCAACTGGTTGAAGCGACGCATATCCAGCAAAGGCACCTGACTGACTACGGCATTGAATAAGTCAGGGCGCTGAGTCAATGCAACACCAGCCAGCAGACCGCCGTTACTGCCACCCATGGCACCCAGGTGTTTGGGACTGGTAATCTTGCTGGCGATCAGGTCTTCTGCCACGGCAGCAAAATCATCATAAGCGCGTTGACGGTTTTCTTTCAATGCCAGTTGATGCCAGCGCGGGCCGAATTCACCACCACCGCGGATATTGGCAACCACATACACGCCCCCCTTGTCCAGCCAGCTCTTGCCCAGGCCACCAGAGTAAGAAGGTGTCAGGGAAATCTGGAAACCACCATAGCCGTACAATAGGGTAGGATTACTGCCATCAAATTTCACATCCTTGCGACGCACGACAAAGTAAGGCACTTTGGTACCATCCTTGGAAGTCGTGAACTTTTGTACTGTTTCATAGGCGCTGGCATCAAAGAAGCTAGGTGCTGATTTCAACAGTTCACGCTTGTCATTGCCCGCATGGGCCATCATGTAGACGCTGGGTGTCAGGTAATCAGAATAGCTGATCAGGTAATCATCAGAATTTTCTGCATCAATGCCACTTACACCAACTGCACCCAGGGTAGGCAGGCTGACCGGACGGGAAGACCATTTGCTGCCGTCGAATTTCCATTCTTTCAGGTTGCTCTTGACGTTATCCAGGGTTTGCAGCAACAGGTAATTTTTCGTGACAGTGGCACCCGTAAACGAGGTCGTGTCGCTAGGCTCGAACAAGACCGTGAACTCACGGTTACCCTTCATGAAGGCATCAAAGTCGATGGCCAGTACACTGCCGGATGCATAAGTCTTACCACCTACGTTCCACGCTTCACGTGGTGTGATGATGGCTTGCTTGTCAAAGAAACTCACATTGCTCTTGGCGGGAACATCAAGCTTGGTCAGCTTGTCGCCTTCCTTCAGGTATTGTTCTGAGGTGTAGAAAGTGATCTGACGATTGACCAACTCCCTGTGCACGCCTTTATGGTCACTGGAATAAGCACCTACGGCCATATCAGTTTTCTGGCCTTCGAACAGGGTCTTGGCAGCAGACAATTCTGTGCCACGTTTCCATTCCTTGACGACGCGTGCGTAGCCAGAATCGGTCAGCGTGCCAGCACCAAAATCTGTGGCGACGAACAGGGTGTCTTTATTGACCCAGTCCAGATTCATTTTTGCTTCTGGCAGACTGAAACCACCTTTGACGAAGGACTTGCTGCTCAGGTCAAATTCGCGGGTGACAACGGCGTCAGCACCACCGCGTGACAATTCGATCAAGCAACGGTCATACACTGGTTCGCGGCATACGCTGGCCTTGTAGACCCAGTTCTCATTTTCTGCCTTGGCCAGTGCATCAACATCCAGCACGACTTCCCATTTTGGCTGGGCTTTCTTGTATTCTTCCAGCGTGGTTTTACGCCAGACACCACGCGGGTGTTCTGCATCCATCCAGAAGTTGTAGACCGCATCGCCCATTTTGCGTATGCCAGGGATACGGTCTTTGGAATCCAGCACGACTTGCAAATCTGCTTTCAGCTTGGCAAAACCTGCGTCATTGTCGAGCTTGCTGCGAGTCACCTTGTTCTGGTCCTTGACCCAGTTCAGGGCCTTGTCACCAGAGACATCTTCCAGCCACTGGTGTTTGTCTTCCGCCTGGGCCAGGGTCAGGCTGCTTGCACCTACCATGCACAGCGCCGCGATCAGTGTTAATTGTGGTTTCATTGCTTTCCTTATTGTTGGACAGGCAGTCTCAGCCTGGTATTTTTCTTGGAACCTGTTTGCGATCTTACTGCGCGAGCGTGATCGGGGCTCATGCGCTGCTCAAAATGCTCATGTACTAGAGTGCATTCCGCTTTTTGCGCTGCTCTTCACCCCGCTGACGCTCGCTCGCTACAGATCGCAAACAGGTTCTCAAGGGTTTGAATATGACTATATAGATAGTGCAGTAATTGACCCCGTGAGCAGGCATTTAGTTCAGCGCACCCGTCAAGGATTCTAAAGCGATGTTTTCCGATAGTGCGACGTCATTTGCGGTGTGAAGCAAAACTAAGTTTTGCTTTTTCGGCAAAAACTGCTGAAGTCGCTGGATTGGTGTATTTTTAATAATTTATTGAAAACGATATAGACTGGATGAGTTATATTTTTCCGTGCATCAGCTACGTCATTCCAGCGTGTTTTTGGCCGGAATCCAGTGTCGTCGTTTTCGTCCCTCTACAGATTTAAGGATTTCCTCGTTGCAAAGTGAGGACAAAACTCACACCCCGTTCCACATTCTGCACACTGATAGTCCCCCCCATCTTCGCCATATACGTCTTGGCCACAAACAGCCCCTGGCCGCGGTTACCGTTTGCACCAGAGTCATGCTGGTCTGACACACCGTATTCAAATATCTTGTCGATCAGGTCGTCTGCAATATGCGGCCCATCATTGTGGATAGTGATGGTCGCCGCCGTTTCAGTATTCTGCAACTGGATACTGATAGCAGTGCCTGGCTTGCGGTAACGCTCGGCATTGCGCAAGACATGGGTCACCACATCTTCCAGCGAATATTCATCTGCCTTGACCATGACGACATCATCCGTGCCATGGTAGCTGACATCCGGTATGCCTACCATGGGCGCATTGTCTGCGACGTTTTTCAGGAACAGGGTGATATCAATTTCACTGACTTGCAATACGGTGGACTGAAATGCCTCGCTCGGTGAAGCACTGCCATACAGAACACGTATGGCCTGCTGCATGCGGCTGATGTAGCGGTTGCTCTGGTCATCTGCATTGCCATGCAAGGCCATCAAAGACTGCAGCGGCGACATGATTTCATGACCGACGGCATGCCACATTTCTTTTTCTTGCTCAGTGCGTATGGTTTCGCGTTCAACATCTTCCTTTACCCGCCTCAGCAAATCATGCAGGCAACTGGCCAGCACACCCAGCTCATCCGGGCTGCGCAAATCACTGACATCGAATTGCTCAAGCTCGCCTGCGCGCTTCATGGTCTTCGACAGTGATACTGCACGTTTGGTCAGCAGGGTGATGCGCCGTATGATGCTGACCTCGATCAACAGCCAGGCCATTGTCAGCGCCAGCAACATCGCACCGACAAACCAGGACACCCGGCTGGCAACTACGCTGAGGCTCTTGCTGACACTGCGCACGTCACCCTTCAGCAAGACTTCATAATTCGCTAATGGTGTGCTGATGGTTTCCCGGCTCTCCATCGGGACATCATACTCATCCACAGGCAGGCGGCGTATCAGGCGTGTCAATACATTCCATGAATCATCAATTTGTTCAAAGGCGCCCGTCAGATTGATCAAGTCATCCTGGGTGTTTTGAGCATCGCGCTTGCGTATGCGCAGGGTTTCTCCAGGCAAAAGATTGTCTTGCAAATCCTTAAGAGAAAACGGCGTAGCAGTCGGGGCATTCTTACTATCGAGCAGGGCGGTTTCAGAGTCGGGTGGCAGCACGGACAGGCTGACTTCCATCTGGTCCAGGTCTTGCGGTGGCCAGACCGGGCGTTTCTTTTCAAACAAGGCTTCTTGTAAAACCGGTATAGGCAAACGCAGCGAGAAAAAAGTATTTTTCTGGCAGTCAGTATCCTTGTCATCCTGATCCGCCTGGTTGCAGATCGCCTGCTGCCAGGCCCAGCCGCGAAAGTCCCTTATGGGGCGCGCATTTGGTCTGTTGGCTTCGCTTTCATTGAACCCGGTCCAGCGTCCGCGCACGCCCTGGTTTTGCCTTGCTGGTGCAATCTCTTCTTCAAACGGAGCGATCCAGCGATATGTCTGGCCGCGCAGGCTGACGCTGACTTTCAGCCTGTGCGCCTGTGTCAGACTTTCATTGCCACGTTTATGCGAGACCAGTTGGTTGCTGTTGAAGTTACCCGCAATATAAATAAAGCCGCCTGCCCAGGGGTTATTGCCTATGCCGCTACAGAGTGCACCTTCATTACCATATTGCACCAGGCAGCCCGACATGGCGATGGCTTGCTGCACCTTGTTCTGGTCATCAAAATCGATCGCAGAATAGGGTAACAATAGCGGTCGCAAGGAAGCGCGCTGTTTGTCAGCAGGCGGATTCAGCAACGCCAGTTGCCCCGCAGGGTGACGCAGCGTGGCCGATATTTGCAGACGAGTTTTATTGAAATTGCTTTGGTAATTATTATAGCTGAGCTGTTTTTCCTGCTGCAAGACAGACAGCGCCAGGCCCACGGTTGCCAGCGCCAGCAATAGAAAAACGCCGCGAAATAATATTCGCAGCCGGTAAGTCGCCAGCAAGAACTTGCCCATCTCAGCTTCTGCCTGCGTCGTCATCCATCCATCTGAAACCGCGCATGGGGACGTTTTCTATGCACTCAAAATCTGCATCAATCTCGCGGAAGGCATCGCGTATGGTTGACACATGCTTGCGTATATTGTCGCGGTTGCGCCCGCTCTTGACGACTTCATACAAGTCTTCATACGACACTACCTGGCCGCGGCGGGCAAACAGGGCTGCCAGTATGCGTTGGGCAGTCAGCGGCAGGTTGATACGCTGGCCGCGCCAGATAGGAGTGCGCTGGCGCAAAGGGTCCATGCTAAGCTGGTCGGCGACTGGGGATTTCGCTGCCTCTTTATAAGCAGCGCTCTGGCTCTCTTTGTGCAGCTTGCGTTCTTTGACCGAGCGCAGGATTTCCAGAAAAGTTTCGATGAAATCTGCTTCTTCAAAGGTGGCTTTTTGCAGGTAATCCCAGGCGTCCAGCGCTTTCATGATGCTGCGGTAAATGGTGGCCGGCATGGCAGACACCACCAGCACTGGCGTTGCATGCTGCTTGTTGATGGCATTGATGATGGCAACCCCGGCATGACGCTCGCGCCCCAGTTCAATATCGAGCACCACCAGATCATAGTTTTCGCGCGCGATGGCCGCTTCGGCATCATCGCGGCTGAACCACTGGTCTATCTGTATGCCCGGCTTTGCTGCTTCTATCCAGGTTTTTAACTGATTGCTGGTGGGCAGATCATCTTCAATGACAGCTACTTTGACCACGGGTTTCTCCGGCAAGAATCTCAATATCCGCAGTATCTACGCTTTTCAAGCAAAAGTCATAAAGCCGCTGTGAGTTTTTCTTCACACGCGGCAAGGCTTATTCCAGGCGCGGAATAAATAGCTTGCCACAGTGATATTTCTGCCCCCGCCCCAGCATTGTATGTTCCGTCCAGTACAGCGCATGATGTGTCTCAGGGATGCAGGGCAAATGCCAAGCACCAACCCTAAAAAATCACTCACATTGGAGAGCTATCATGTCTGACCGTATCAAATCCCTGGTACAAGCCGTAAGATCCACTCTGTCTTCCGTTTTCAGCAAAAGCGCATCGGGAATCAAAGCGGGGGCCAGGGTCACGACAGAATCAGGCATGTTCAGCAAAGTTACTTTCAAGCGCCTGGTAGTTCTCAGCATGGTCGGTGGTGCCATCTACGCCATCAGCACCCACCCGCCAATCAAGCATATTTCACGTGGTGAAGTCGGCGTTCGCATCAATCAGCTGACCGGTCATGCTGACCAGGTGCGCGACGGTGCCCTGATCGTCATCCCCGGCTTGCATGAGCTGCGCCTGTTCAACCTGCAAGACCAGATATACCGGCCAAGTCGCAGCAGCCGTGCCGATGGTGATGCTCCTTTCCAGTCGGTAGAAGGTTTGTCACTTGGAGTAGACCTGAGCATACGTTATGCGGTTGACCCAACCAAGCTGACCAATATGTCCACCAGCCTGCCAGAGAACATCAATACCGACATCGTTGAACCGGCAGTGCAGGGCGTGATCTACAAGGCATTCACCATGTATACAGTACGCGAGATATTCTCCAGCAAACGTGCAGAAATCCAGAAGCAGATCGAAGCGGAACTAAAACCCAGGCTGGCCGCTGACGGTATCATCCTGCGCAGTGTCACGATGGGCAAGATCGATTTGCCTGCCGACTATAAACGCGGCATGGAAAAACTGCTGGCCGAAGAACTGGAAAGCGAAAAAATGCGCTACACCCTGGAACTCAAAGACAAACAGGTAAAACAAACTGCACTGGAAGCTGACGCCGACAAGATCAAACGCGAGAAGGCGGCAGAAGCTGCAGGCAATGAACAAATCATCGCTGCAAAAGCAGAGGAAGAAGCCATGAAGCATGTCCTGCCTTTCAAGCAAAAACAGATAGAGCAACGCAAGCTTGAGGCCGAGGCAGAAAAGGTATCTCGCATCAAAACCTCGGAAGGTACAGCCCAGGCACGCGTCATCGAAGCCCAGGGTGAAGCCGATTCACGCCGCAAACTGGCCGATGCAGAAGCCTACCGACAAGACCTGGTCGGCAAGGTCACCAGCGTGCAGATGGAGAGGGAAGGTGCCCTCCTGACCAAGCACCCCTTGTTGATACAGAAAACCATGGCCGACAAATTGTCAGACAAGATCTCGGTCATCATCGCACCACCACCAACAGATGGCAGCTTCATTGGTGCCGCATTGCTGGGTAGCGGCAGGAACGGCAAGCAGGGTATGCAAAAAGTATCGACAGAAGCTGAAACAGAAACCACTAATGAAAACAAAGAGAGCCAATAATCATGTTTGCTACTTTAGCTGCTGTCGCCGTACTCGCTGTTGTCACCCAGGACCAGGCACAATTGCGCGCTGCTCCCAAGGATGGCGCACAACAACAAGCCGTGCTGTGGCAGGGGGATAGCCTGGAAATCCGTGGTGAAAAACTCGACTACCTGCAAGTGTATGACCACAGGCGCGAACGTGCTGGTTATATCAAGGCTTCACAAGTGCGCCTGGTGTCCATGCAGCCTGACGATGCGCCCGATGCCTTCGCCGTCATCCGCTTTCTGCGTGACACCCCGGGCGCAGAATCACTTGGCATCAGTTATACCGCTGCCTACCTCAAGGCAGCACCAGTCAAAGCGATAAACGCAGAAGCTTTTGATGCGCTCGGCAGCATGGCAGAACGCCTTGCCAGACGCGCATCCAGCAAACAACCCAAGCAAAATGAAGCGACTATTGCAGCCCACCTGGAAGTGGTCGCCAATTACGGCATCAACATCAAAGGCTATGAACGCGAAGGCCGTATGCAACTCTGTTATGACGGCGAAGCATTCCGCCGCGTACTTGCCATGAATGCCACGCCCGACCAAAAAGCCCGCGCTGCCTTGGCATTGACCAGGCAGGATTGCATAGACCCCACCATGCGCCCGACCGAGCGCTATGCCCTCGACCAGTGGCGCGCCGATGTACTTGACAAGGTCAATACCACCAGCCTGCCCGAGTATCTGAAAAACCGCATGCGCATGCGCAAGGCCAGCGTCTGGTCCAGCATCGCCTTTCAGCGTGCTCGCAAAGGCGAGAAAGTGGAAGATGCCGCCAACCACGCATTGACAGAACTGGCAGCAGTCAACAAAGAAGAATTCACCGATGAAGATGTGTATGCCTACGCCGACGCTGGTGTGCGTGTAGGTGCAACGCGTTGGGCGGTTGAACCGGCGATCATCCCCAAACCCGGCCTGAACATCATCACCGCCCCAGGCCAGCCAGGCGAAACCTGCGTCATGCTGACCGATGCCAAACATGACGTAAAAACCCCTCTGGCAAAACGCTGCACCTATAGCGTAGTCTGGGCCGCATCCGCCCGCGCCAATGCTCAAAACACAGCGTTGACACTGGCCGTACAACCCATGGAAAACTGGCGCGAACTCTGGCTATTCCACCAGACCAGCCAGGGCTGGATTATCGACATCCTGCCACCCGCGAATACTGACCCTGATCTCGGCTATGCAGAATTTGCAGGCTGGGTGCCAGGCACCAACAAGATGCTGGTAGCCCGTGAAGCCAAAGTCGAAGGCCGCTTCAAAAAGAGCTTTGAAGTCGTCAGCATGGATAGCCTGCAAGTTGAAAATGGTGCAGACAAGCCGGGTTCTTTGAGTGTGTTCTACAAGTGGCAAGACCCGGCGTGGAAAAGGCAAACCATCAGTTTGAGATGATTGATCATTCAATCAAATAGTTGAGGGCCGTGGCAAGAAATTGCTGCGGCCCTGTTTGCCTGACCTGGCATTTCAGCGCGCGCGATTTTAGCAAATGTATATCAAATAGTGGCAATAATTGATATAAATATATTTTTAACTTTTTTTAACATTAATGGGAGACTTTCATTTATGCTTTAAACAAGATTCCCTTGCCTACAGTTCTGCCCACACAGGTGCCGTTGTCATTGTTAAAAAATGAGAAAAATGAATTCTACGCAAACAAATGATGTCCGCAGCAAGCAAATAATGTTTTATGGGCTCATCTTCTGCAATATTTCTGTGCTGATTTACTTTGCGGCACTAGCTATTTTCAACAAGGCGCCACTACTGGGATTTTGGCTGCCAGCCCTGGCTTTCCTGGTTTTTTATGGCTACGATAGCTTCAAGGAACATAAAAAGCTTGATGCCCGAATAGTGCCCAAAGCGCGGGAATCAATAGGATTAGGTCTGGCCTTTCTTTTATTCTCAATATTGATACTTGCTACTAGAAATTGGAAAAATTCGCCGATCAATATGACGGACGCATTTATTTTTGCCCTTTTGCTTAGCAATACAAAAGATTGCATGATAAACCTGCTGGCGATGCACAAGTTTGCTGGTTTCCATAGATAAAAGTTGCAAGAAGAAATGTCGTCAGCAATATAGATTATCAAGTCGTTTCTAAATAAGGCGGCCTTGGTTCCTGGATTTGACTCAATGAAATTTCAAGAAAATTTTTTTAATCACGGCCATCGGATTTGCCAGTTCATTTTGTGTTCTTTATTGTTGGGATTACTGCCGAAATCTACATTCGCTGAATCAAGAAAAATAAATACTTCCTCTAAATTTGGCGACGCTGCAGAAAAATTCTTGCAGGCTAACTGCGTCCATCCAAATCCTTGCGGCTGGATTTCTGTTGATACCCATACTCTCAGGTTTCACGGCAATGTCACCCTGAAAAAATCATACGCTGAGTTTATGTCGCTGTACAAGAAAGGCATTACCAAACGCCTGGTGTTTAACAGCCTTGGTGGCGACGCGGTTGATTCATATAAGATAGGCAAACTCATACAGGACGACGATCTGGAAATAGAAGTTGATGGATATTGCCTTTCCGCATGTGCGAACATCTTTTTCTTGCCTGCAAAAAAACGAAAAATCAATGGCGTACTTGGATTTCACGGCGGCATCGACAGGTATTGGCTGGGAAAGTCAACCTGGGACCGATTTAATCCTTTTTACATACTTGCCTACGCATGGGCAAAGAAACGGGATGAAGATTATTTTTCTGGAAAACCAAAATTGCTCGATTTCATTAATAAGACCGACAATCAGATTTTGGGGTGGTATATCCCTACCAAGTCAGAGATCGAAGATTTATCTGCCAACCCCATCATTGGCGATTTCGATTTTCGCTTAGCCTGCTTGCTGTTGAAATCCAGCCAGGAAACTGAAAAAAACATGTTCTTTAAAGATAGTCTATGGAAAGCGAAATGCGTCAATGCGGCAATTTCCATTAAGTAAAAATTAATAAAATCCACGTAAATTCTTAAAGAGCTTTCATATTTATGATCAGTCGCACTTTTTTCAGATTGATGTTGCTCATTTTTACCTGGCAAATTCAGGTATGCAGTCTGGCCGCTGAGTCAGAGAAGACACTGATTATCGAAAGTGATGAGACTCAAGCACGCTTCGTTCGTACTATCGAAGATGTACAAGAGTATCAGTTGAAGAATGGCTTGCAGATTTTGTTAATGCCAAACTTCAAATCCAGCCTTTACGTTGTTAATCTGGTCTATCGTACAGGTAGTGCTGGCGAGCTGGAGGGTGAATCGGGATTGTCGCATATGTTTGAGCACTTTGTCGCACAGCGCAGTTCTTTGCTTTACCCCAGATTGGCAGAGGATTTAAAAGTAAAGCATATCAATCGTCTGGGCATTACCAGCAGTGATTTTACCTATTACAGAACAAATTATATTGCCAGCCGTAAAGAACTGGAGTGGGTACTGGCGCTGGATGCAGAGCGCATGAGTCATTTTGATTATGATGAAGACAGCTTGAAAACTGTATTGCAGGAAGTTTATCAAGAGATGGATGATAAAGTCAGTAATCACGAAGTAAGCTTGCTGGTAAATGCTGCTATTGCGATGAGGCCTGGGCAGGGAAGTGGCCGCGATGTTTTGGGTAGAAAAAGTGACTTGGCAAATATCAATCTGGCTAAACTCAGAGCATTCTGGCAAAGCCATTATCGGCCTGATAATGCAAGCTTGATTGTTGCAGGTAATTTTGATGTCGCAGAAATGCTCCAGCTTATTCAAGCCCGGTTTGCCAGCATACCCAAACCTGAAGCTGCGCTGCTGCATAGGAGATTTGAACCTATTGTTCAATCCTCTGCGCAAGAAATAAGCATAAGTTATAAACGCACAGCGCCTGGTGTTATCAGTGCCTATCGTGTTGCACCTGTTGGCAATTCAGATTTCGCCGCTGTCTATTTACTTGCTGGCATGATGGAAGAACGACGCCTGGCAAAAAAATCTGCGGATGACACGATAACAGAAAAAATCAGTGCTTTTGTGACCCCATATATGGATGACAGTATCCTGGTCTTCAGATCGCTGCTGCCATATGGCTCAGGTAATTTGCTGCCCGATGCCAAGAGCAGGCTGTTGAGTCTGGAAAAAGATATTTTGGAACATCCTTTCACTCAAGTTGAACTGGATCGTGCCAAGGCGAAAATGGCAAAAGGTTTTCAGTCACGCATGAATGACCCAGAGCGTTATGTAACATCACTCCCACGTTACATCGTTGCAAATGACTGGAGCTGGAATTTTACGGTCAGGGATATGACTGAGAAGATATCTCTGGAAAAAATGCAAAACCTGGCGCAGCAATGGTTGCGGGAGCAAAACAGGACCATGGCCTTTTTGCGAGAAGATGAAGCGGCCAAGTAATCCAGTGCATAGCAGAATAAGCGGTGCGGCAATGCAGTCTCAGGGATTATGTGCCGTCTTCAGCGGCGCTGCCACATTTTGCCGTATCCACGTTTGCATATCTTGCCAGATGCGTTGTACTTCGGCGTCTGGCGGCATCTGCGTGGCGTTGGGTAGTTCTATGGTGACCACAGGGATATCCTTGTGCAGACCGCTATAGTTGCCCAGGGAGCCTGGGTAGACGCCAACGCGGTTATAGATCAGGCGGCCAAAGCGGTTGGGTGGTGTGGCCGGGCCGTCAAAATCCAGTACGCCAAAAGGCGCGTGCACCGAGATGATGACGTCGGGCTTGTATTTTTCTATGGTTTCATAGACCCAGCGGCTTTCTGGTTCAGAAATCGGGGCTTTGCCTGGATATCGACGCGGGTCGCTGCGGGTCACGCGCGCCCAGTAACTTGGCGCTTCTTTTTGCCAGTTTGGCGTGGGGAAGTTGCGGTTGAGGTCTATGCCGCGGGCATTCATTCGGCGTGGTTTGGGTGCCAGCAGGCCATCAGGATTCACCACAGGCGCTATGCGCCAGTTAAATTCCAGCGGGTTTTTTTGCATGGTGTCCATCCATTTGAACACGACGGAGGATGCTGTTTGCTCATCGCCATGTATGCCACCCAGCAGCAGCACACGTATGGCTTGCGGATGCTTGGCATCAGCCTTGATATCGCGGAACAATACTGGGAAACCATTGAGCGAATTGGCACCTGTGGGGCTGAGCTTGCTGTTTTTGCAGTCAGCCAGGCTGACCTTGGGCAGGCGCGCTACCAGTGGTGTACACCAGTCGCTGATGGTTTTGGGTTTGACGTTTGGCTTGGCTGGAACAGGTGGTGGTGCAGTTGAAGGCGCTGGCGTAGCAGACAGGCTGTTTGCAGATGGCATGGCCAACAGGCCAGCCACCGCAAACAAAGCACCGAGTTTTTTGCAGCGAGATGCGCAGAACTTACTTCTGATAAAACTGACCGGCATTCTTGCTTCTACTCCCAGTGCTACCTATTACTTAAAATAATAAAGAGGCTACAGTCCGGCAGCGGCACGCAAAATTGCTGCCTTGTCGGTACGTTCCCAGGTGAATTCTGGCTCTTCACGACCAAAGTGGCCGTAAGCGGCTGTCTTGGAATAGATAGGGCGCAGCAAGTCCAACATCTGGATGATACCTTTTGGACGCAAGTCAAAATGCTCGTTCACCAAAGCGGCGATCTGGTCATCAGGGATGACGCCTGTGCCTTCAGTATACACAGTCACGTTCATCGGGCGTGCTACACCAATCGCGTAAGCGACCTGGATCTGGCACTGGCGGGCGATGCCAGCAGCGACGATATTCTTGGCGACATAACGTGCAGCATAGGCAGCAGAACGGTCAACCTTGGTAGGATCTTTACCAGAGAATGCACCGCCACCATGAGGGCAGGCACCACCGTAGGTATCAACAATGATCTTGCGGCCAGTCAGGCCACAATCACCTTGTGGGCCGCCAATAACGAAACGGCCAGTCGGGTTGATCAGGAATTTGGTGTCGAGCAACCATTCTTTCGGCAAGACTGGCTTGATGATTTCTTCAATGACAGCGTCGATGAAAGACTGTTTCATCTTGGTCGAGGTTTCGCTTTGGTCAGGGTGATGCTGGGTGGACAGCACGACAGTATCGATACTGTGCGGTTTGCCATCAACATAGCGCATGGTGACCTGGCTCTTGGCATCAGGACGCAGGAAAGGCAGGCGGCCATCCTTGCGCAATTGTGCCTGGCGTTCTACCAGACGGTGCGCATAGTAAATCGGCGCAGGCATCAGTTCTGGTGTTTCATCGCAGGCATAGCCAAACATCAGGCCCTGGTCGCCAGCGCCGGTGTTGAGGTGATCATCCGACGCCTGGTCTACACCCTGGGCGATATCATTGGATTGCTTGTCGTAAGCAACCAGCACTGCGCAACCTTTGTAGTCAATTCCGTATTCAGTATTGTCGTAACCAATGCGCTTGATGGTGTCGCGTGCTACCTGGATGTAATCAACGTGGGCATTGGTGGTGATTTCGCCAGCCAGAACCACCAGACCTGTATTGGTCAGGGTTTCAGCGGCAACGCGGGAACGTGGATCTTGTTCAAAGATCGCATCCAGAATTGCATCGGAAATCTGATCGGCGACTTTGTCCGGGTGTCCTTCGGATACCGATTCAGAGGTGAAAAGAAAATCATTAGCCATCGCAGGCTCCTATAAAAAATTGACCGTAATAAATGTGCCGCAGTCGGAAGAGTCCTGCGACGCTTTAGCGAGTTTTATTAACCGCCTCGCAAGTTGTCTGTTAACTCGGCGGTAGCCAGCTTTATGTAATCAAGCCAGCCAATGTGTGATATTTTACGCTCGTTCTGTCTAGTCTGTCGAATATACCCTTATTATTATACTGATACTTGAGCGGCGTCATGCTTGTCACTTTGTTTCGTTTTCTTTCCATTTTTCCATTGTCGGTCTTGCATTTTTCTGGAGCCGCGCTGGGTTGGTTCGTCTATTTGCTGTCCGGGTCGTATCGCCGTCGCCTCAAGCACAATATAAGCCGCGCCGGTTTCTCGGGCCATTTGCATGAGGCCGTAAGAGAGGCTGGCAAGAATATCCTGGAGTTGCCCTTTATCTGGTGCGCCAAGCCAGACCGGGTATTAAAAACCGCTACGATAGAGAATTGGGAGCTTGTGCAAACTGCACTGGATGCCAAAAATGGCGTGATCTTTTTGACACCTCATCTGGGATGTTTTGAAATTGTTGCCCAAAGCATTGCAGTCCGAACCCGCCTGACGGTCCTATACAGGCCACCACGCAAAGCTGCCCTGAAGCCTTTGATAGAGGGAGCAAGGGCGCGCGAAAATCTCTTGCTTGCACCTGCCAATCTGTCTGGCGTGCGTATCATGGCCAAAGCCTTGAAAAAAGGCGAGGCGATAGGCTTGTTGCCTGATCAGGTGCCTCAAGAAGGCGAGGGCGTCTGGGCCAAATTTTTTGGCAAACGCGCCTACACCATGACTTTGTCTGCCAAATTGCATGGCATGACAGGTGCACCGATTATCCTGACTTATGCCGAACGCCTGCCGGGTGGGCGCGGTTATGTGATTCGCTTCGTGCCTTTTGAAGAGGAGCTGGGTACTGATCCTGTGGCCCAGGCCACGGCCATCAATCGCGGCATGGAAAAATTGATCGCCCGCGCGCCCGCACAGTATTTTTGGAGTTATAACCGCTACAAGAAGCCGGACGGCATCGACTCACCTGAATCCCGTTTTGACCGGGGCCAGGCATGAGGGCAGTGCTGGTGTTGATGTGGGTTTTGCATTGGTTGCCTTTACCAGTGCTGGGCCGTCTTGGTGAGGGTGTTGGTAGCTTGCTGTTCATGGTGATACGCAAGCGCAGACATATCACGCTGACAAATTTATCACTTTGTTTGCCACAACTCAGCGAAGCTGAAAGGCTGGCCATGGCAAAACGGCATTTTCAGGTCTATGCCCGCAGCGTGCTGGAGCGCGGCATACTCTGGTGGGCTTCAGAGGCGCGCCTGAAGCGTTTGATACAGATAGATCCTGCCGTACCGATGGCGGCAATGGCTGATGGCCCGACTATTTTGATGTGCCCGCATTTCGTCAGCCTGGATGTGGCAGGCGTGGCAGTCATGCTGGAATCCTCACTATGCTCCATCTATACTCAACAGCGCAGCAAGGTGTTTGATGCAGCCCTGCGCAAGGGGCGCTCGCGCTTTCGTCCGGTAAAACTGTTTTCCCGGGCTGAAGGCGTTAAGCCCATTATCCGCGCCATGCGTGAAGGCTTGCCCTTTTTCATGTTGCCAGACATGGACTTTGGTGCCAAGGATGCCGAGTTCGTGTCTTTCTTTGGGGTGCCCGCTGCCACATTGACAGCAGTGCCAAGAATAGCGGCGACTACCGGTGCCAAAGTCATTCCCGTCATTGCCACTATTTTGCCCAACTATCAGGGCTGGAAAGTGACTTTCCACGAGCCATGGAAAAATTACCCGGGTGACGATATCGTGGCCGCTACGCGCTCTATGAATGCCTTTATTGAGCAAGAAATCTTGAAGGCGCCCGCAGAATACTTTTGGGCACACAAACGTTTCAAAACACGCCCACCTGGTGAACCCAGCGTCTACTGATACTGGCCAGTGACGGTCTGTGCCGTCACTTCAAATTCCCGCTGTAACCATTCCAGAAATGCCAGGCGACGTCGGTCCTCATCAAAGGGCAGCGCTGACAGCAAGAAATAATCACTGCCATCTGCCCTGAAATTATGCGCCGCCAGCAATTGCCCGCTGCGGATTTCATCTTCCACCATATAGGCTGATGCCATGGCGACGCCAAGACCCGCGCAAGCTGCTTGCAGGCTGAGGTAAAAATGTTCATAGGTCGCCCGGCTTTTGCCACGCACAGCTTGCCCGCTGAGTTTTTGCCATTGTGGCCAGGCGTCTGGCCGGGTTGCAGTGTGTAACAGGCATTGCTGGTTCAGCGCTGGCTTACCTTGCTTCAGCAGGCTCGGTGTGCAAACTGGGGCGATCAATTCCCGGGCAACTTTGGTCGCATGATAGTTTGCATCCCAGACAAAATCGTTACGCCGCAATGCCAGGTCTATGTGACCATGACGCAAGTCGACAGGGCCGCCAGCGGCAAACAAATGAATTTCCAGTTCAGGGTGTAGTTGCCTGAATTTACCCAGGCGTGGAATCAGCCAGCGCATGGCTATGGTCGGTTCACATGAGACTACGAGAGGTTGATCATCTGCCTGCCTGAGCTGGCGCAGGCCTGCTTCCAGTTGCCTCATGATGTCAGTGCAAGTGCCTTGCAGGCTCAGTCCAGCGCGCGTTAAAAAGATGGCACGGTTGCGGCGCTCGAATAATTCCAGGCCCAGGTTTTCTTCCAGTTGCTTGATCTGGCGGCTGACAGCACCGTGGGTCACATGCAGTTCTTCCGCAGCCTTGACCAGGCTCAAATGGCGTGCAGCGACTTCGAACACGCGTATGGCATTCAGCGATGGTAGGTGATAGCTCATCTGTGAGATTTTCTCAATGATATGTTTGAGTATATATCGATTTTCAAATCGACTGTCTGCCTTCAGAATCTGTTCATGCGTGATATTTGATCACAAATCGGATCACAAATGAATATTTTATCTTTAGGAAAAACATGACAGAACTCATTGCCGTCGCCATCATCACCATCCTGGCCGTCATCAGCCCTGGAGCAGACTTTGCCATGGTCACCAGGAATAGTTATCTGTATGGTCGCCGTGCAGGCCTGCTGGCCGCCAGCGGCATCGCGCTGGGTGTGCAAGTGCATGTCATGTATACCATGCTGGGCGTGGGCCTGCTGATTGCAAAATCACCCAGCCTGTATTTTGCCATCAAGATCATAGGTGCGATCTACCTGATCTATATCGGTTACCAGACTTTTTTTGCCCGTGCCGTCATCAGTGCAGAGGCAGGGGCAGGGCAGAAGATGGGTAATTGGCCGGCCTTGCGTGCTGGTTTCATGACCAATGCCTTCAATCCCAAAACCACTTTATTTGTAGTCAGCACCTATACCCAGGTGGTACAAATTGATACCAGCCTGCTGGCACAAATCGGTTATGGCTTGTTCATGTCTGTCGCCCACTGGATATGGTTCAGCCTGGTGGCCTTGTTTTTTTCAGACAACCGCCTGCGTGCCGGCATGCTCAGGCAACAAGTTGTATTGAACCGTTTTATCGGCGCCGTGCTGATCGTCCTTGGTGTGTCGTTGGCTGGCTTGCCCGCATTGCATTAGTCATACACTTTTTTCTGCCTGGCCGAATTCTGTGCAGACCCGGTTGCGGCCAGACTCTTTGGCCTGGTACATGGCCTGGTCAGCATTCAGAAACAAGAGTTCGCTGCTGATTGCCGCATTCGGTCGCAGACTACAGACACCTATACTGACGGTGACCCAGGCAGAGCATGTTGATGCAGGATGCGCCAATTGCCTGGCTTCCATGGCGGATTGCACCTGACATGCCAGGTCATGGGCATCTTGCTGACCGGTATTGGGTAACAGGATCACAAATTCTTCGCCACCGTAGCGGGCTATCAGGGTAGCTGGTGGTGACGCAATTGTGCGTAAGACCTGTGCAACTTGTTGCAGACAGCGGTCACCTGCCTGATGTCCCAGGGTGTCGTTGTAGTGCTTGAAGTGATCTACGTCCAGCAAGATCAGGGAAAGTTCTTGCTCATTCTCGACGGCGTATTGCCAGATGTTTTCAAGGCTTGCATCAAAATGGCGACGATTGGCCACATTGGTCAGGGCGTCCATACTGGCTTCTCTGCGCAAGGCATGTTCAGACAATTTGTGGCGGGTAATATCATGCAGCAAACCGACAAACAGCGGCTGCCGTACAAACATGGGCATGATGGATAAATCGACATTGAGCATGGCGCCGCTATGATGTTTTATTTGTACCTCACGACTGCCATGCTGCGGGATTTGCATGCCCGAACCATCACTGGCGATGCGGCTGAAATAATGATGGTATTCCTGGCTGGCAGCAGTATCGAGCAAATCAAAAATCGAATGCCCCTGTAATTGGTCCGGTGCATAGCCAAACAGGTAATCTGCCGCAGGATTGCTGGATTGTATGCGGCCATCTGCTTCTATGATGAGCAAGCCTTCTGCCATATTGTTGACGATGGCACGCATGCGTTCTGCCTGTTCTCTCTGCTCCAGGATATAACTGCGTATCTGCAATTGTGTTTGTATGCGAGCCTGTGCTTCTTCCATCCGTACTGGTTTATTGATATAGTCGGCCGCACCCAGATTGAAGCCTTCGACGATGTCCTGGGTATCCGTTTTTGCCGTGATGAAAATAATCGGTGTTTCCCTGGTCTGCGGATTTGCTTTCAGCATGCGGCAAGTTTCAAAACCGTCCATGCCGGGCATCATGACATCCAGCAAGATCAGATCCAGCGGCACCTGGGCGGCAATGTTCAGCGCACCCTGACCAGATGTGGCAACGAACAACTGATGCCCATAAGGTAACAACATGCCACGCAAGACTCCGATGTTGTCCGGCATATCATCGACGATTAACAAGGCCATTTCGCGATTCCTGGCTGGATTGCTGCCTAGTCTAAACATGCTCGGATCCTGTCATCAGTTCGCGTTCCAGACCATCCATGTCATATTGCATCAGATAATTCGTCAAATGACTGGCCAAAGCTGCTTCTACGGTGCCGCATTGTTTCAGTTCAGCCAGAGTGGATTCCAGCCCACTGACCCAGCCTGTTCTGGCTGCTGTCAGCAAGCGCTCCCGGAATCGTTCTGGCAACTTGACCATGGTGGGTTTTGTCAATATCTCAGGCGAGTCTTCTGTCTTGCTGGTAAAGCGCATGCCCAGTTGCTTGCCTAGACAGGCATAGATGGTGTCGAACAAGAAAGGTTTGCCGATGAAGTCATCAAAACCTTCCAGCATATAGTGTTCGCGTTCATGTAGAAGAGCTGAGGCCGTCAGTGCCACGCATTTTGGCTGTGGTTGTGGCCATTCTGCGCGTATGTGACGCATGGCTTCTATCCCATCCATGACCGGCATGCGGATATCTAGAAAAATAATGTCGGCAGGTGTTGCGCGTAGGCTTTCCAGGGCAGTTGCACCATTCTCGGCCTGCCTGACTGTTGCCCCCAGGCTTTTCAGCATGCGCGCTAGTACATCGCGGTTTTCTTCTATGTCATCTACCACCAGGACGTTCAACTGCTGGTCGGGCAAGAGGCTGATTTTACCGTGCACAGGGCGGTTGCTTGTTGGTGTGGCATTTTGTATGCGCAACAATTCCAGTTCAAAATAAAACCGGGAGCCATGTTCCGGCGTAGATGCCAGTTGCAAGCGACTGCCCATCAGCTCCACCTGGCGATTTGAAATGGCCAGTCCCAAACCTGTGCCACCGCGCTTGTTGTTTGGTTCCGCCTGATGGAAGGGAGCAAACACCAGGGACTGCTGTTCTTCGGGTATGCCAAGACCAGTATCCGTGACTTCAAAGCTGAGGCGGGCGTGATCAGGTTTGTCGCTGGCACTTTCTGTGATCGTCAGAACGACCTCACCACAATCAGTGAATTTGACAGCATTACTCAGCAAATTCAATAAGACCTGACGCAGTTTTTCACCATCGCCCAGTAAGTAACTTGCCGGCGCAAAGCTGGTCGCGCAATGCCAGTGTATCCCTTTTTGTGCACAACGCATGGCAAAGATGTCGCTGACCTCGGAGACCAGGCTCTCCAGGTCGATTTGCCCAAATTCCAGAGTCATGCGGCCTGCTTCTATTTTCGATAGATCAAGTATGTCATTGATCAGATTGAGTAAATGCACGCCTGACTTTTCTATCGGTGCGACTATGCTTGCCAGTTCGGCGGGCAAACGATCGTCCTTGCTCAAGAGTTGCGCATATCCAAAAATGGCATTAAGTGGTGTCCGTATTTCATGCGACATGTTCGCCAGGAAAATTGATTTGGCATTGTTGGCTTTTTCAGCAGCGAGTTTGGCCAATTCCAATTCATTGGTACGGCGTATGACTCTTTGCTCCAGGTCACGGTTCAGTTCCAGCACTTCTTGCTGGGCAAGCTTGGCCTCGGTGACATCGGTGGCGACGACCACATATTGCTGGGGCTGATTATCATGATCCATGAAGGGCACGACACTGGTGTTCATCCAGTAAGACTTGCCCAGGCTGGATTTCCCGGCGACCGTGCCTTGCCAGATGTCGCCTTTATCCATGGCCACCCATATATCGTTCAATGCACTGCTGGTCGTGGATTGCAGACATAGATGATCAAATGTCTTGCCCATCAATTCAACGGCATTGCAGCCTGAAATTGTGCAAAATTTGTCATTGACGGCGATGATGTTGCCACTGCGGTCCAAAATCACATAGATGGCATGCTGGTTCAACGCCGTTTCCAGGTTCTGGATTTTTTTCAAGGAATTGCCGAGCGCCTTTTGTGCCGCCATCATCTCGCATAAATTGTCATACGCGCGCAAGGCACAAACTACCATGGTAAACAATTTACCGCCGCCCAGTTCGGTCTTGCTTTTATAATCGTCAATATCAAAATCCATGACGATACGGTGCTCTGGCACCAGCCCGGGCTGGCCTGTGCGCAAGACGATGCGTACCAGATGATTATTCAATTCATTGCGTATTCTTTTGACCAGTTGCAGGCCAGCATCGGAAGTCTCCATGATGATATCGAGTATCACCAGTGCGATATCGGGAGTATCGCGTAAGATCACGAATGCCTCTTCCGAACTGTAGGCACTGATAAACTCAAAGCGACGTTGACGAAAGCTTTGGTTGTCCAGGGCATAGCAAGTGGCGGTATGGGTGTTGTGATCGTCGTCGACGATGAGTATGCGCCAGGGAGGTGAGCGCCTGAGTATTTCTTCTTCTGCAGAAATCACGGGAGTATCATCCAGATACTCTGCCGTGTTTTCCTGTTTATTTATGGACATATTTTTTCCTCATGCTTGAGTCTGGATAGCTACGTCTACTCATTTACATTTCTGTGGCGATGATGCGGCTAACCTCATCACACTGGCGGGTTGGCAAGGCATTCGATAGGACATCCAAAAGTTGCTTTCCAGTCTGACCAGCATGCGGCACCTGGCTGGCGTAGGCAATACTGATACCACCTGCCTTCTCGCGTTCTGTTCTTGAGGCAGGTATTTTTTGCTTGAGCAAGAGCATGAGTTCATCTCTCAACGTATGGGTCAGAAATGCTGTTGCTTCCTTGCTTAAATCTGGCACGAGCAAGGCAAATTCATGCTCGGCGATACGTGCCGCCAAACCATTGCGGCGGTTGGCCTGCACTAGCAAAATCCTGGCAATTTCTTGTAATATCTGATCGCCAGCATGGCGTTCTGCATGGTGGTAGCAATCTTCACGTTGATGGATGCGTATCTGCAAAAGTGAAACTGGCATGACAATGGACAAACAGTATTGCCAGCATTGTTCCAGAGTTACTTCAAAACGTCGCAGATTGGCCAGATTGGTCAAGGGATCGCAGTCTGCCGCCAGCAAGCTTGCATGATGCTGCAATTCTGGTTGGCGGTCCCTCAGTAAGCCCACATAATGGCGTTCTTGTAAAAAGACCGAGGCCAGGGTCAAATCCATATTGAGGGCTTTGCCGCTGCTATGCTGCACGCAGACTTCGCTGGGGCCGCAGTGGGTTGGGCTACTGATGTTAAGGTCGCTGTCTGTTGAAAAAAATTTGAGGCAACTGGCAGGCTGGCGTTCACTTAAAAGTGAAGTGATGGATTTGCCTAGAACCTCATCACCGGTGTAACCCAAGCCAGCATGGCAAGCCGGATTGCTAAATGTTATTTGGCCCTTGGCATCCAGCAAGACCACTGCCTCGGACATATTATCGACAATGAGTTTGAGTTTTTCTGTTTGCTCTTGCTGAACCAGCAGGAAATGCTGTTTTTGTAAATGCATTTTTACCCTGATCAATAACTCGTCCACGCGTAGTGGCTTGCTCAGGTAATCGACAGCACCTGCCGAAAAACCTTTGGCGATGTCTTCGGTGCTATTGGCAGCAGTAATGAAAATGATAGGGATTTGTTCAGTTGCTGCCTCATTCTTGAGTCGCCTGCAAGTCTCAAAGCCATCCATGCCTGGCATCACGACATCAAGCAAGATCAGGTTGGGCCGTACTTCGTGTGCGATCAGCAGCGCCTGGGCTCCTGAAGTTGCAGCATAAATCTGGTAACCCGCTTGTTGCAACGCGGCATACAACAAACCTATATTCGGCGGCGCATCATCGACGATCAGTATGCTGTCGTTTGAGGCATGGCCATGCCCTTCGCTTGCGGATTGATGAATCAAAACTCTCCCCTTTTACACCACGGTGTTTGGTCAGAAAGTAAATAATGATTTGCTTATTATCAGGGTTTAGCAGAGAAGCAGCTCGGTTTCAAGACATATTCACGAAGTTAAAGATGGTTGACGTTGTTTTTATACTGGCCTACAATCACGGCAGGTGCTAAGGGGCGCCTTCCCGCACAAGAGGCTCTCACCCTGCAAATGCACATCCATATTAATGTGATAATTGCCATGTTTCGTTTGACGTCAGCGGGTCGTCGATAAGCGAACTGGAGTTCATCATGTTATCGTCATACTACCCATCATTGTTCATTGCCCTACAGCCCATATTGACTGGAGCTACAGCATGAACGCACTTACTACAGAAATCAAAACGCGTGCTCGTTTATTGCAAAAATTGCTGGAGACACGTAATACCGCAGCCAGCAAACGCGCCCTGATCTTAAGCCGCCAGCGCAACTGGGAAATCCCTGAAAGCTGGCAACTCAAGCACTGCATGAACCTGGCTGCAGCCGACGCCGGTTTTCAGAACTGGGAACATGCCCGCATCGTCCTCGGTGGCGAGGCCAGACCTGGTGAAGACATGGGGGACTTCTGGCATGGTCCCGAAGTGGCTGTTTTCATCAATCACTGGTATGCCAGTTATGCCGAAGCGCAGCAGCAATTGCGGGCTAATGAAGCTGGTTATTTGCTGCCCTATCGCTGTCAATATCTGGTCGTTACCGGTGATTATCTGCAGGCGCTGGGTATTAGTGCTGCACCTGAATTCTGGAATGTTATCGGGCATGATCTGGTGCAGGGTTATGGAAGCGCAAGCTGGCTGAATCTGGCGCAGCAGCGACTGCAATCCAGTCGCACGGAACGTTTCAACGCGAACTGGGATGCTACTAAAATCATGCTGGATTTGCAGTCTACTGACGTTGAAGCTGAGCGGGTGATGAAGTCCTTCGTCAAGAACGGGCGTCTGGTGAGTATTCCTGAGCAGCGTAAAAAACGGCTGGTGATCTTGCGCTGGCTGGTGGAGCAATTACAGTTTGAACGGCGTTACGTGGAGGCTGATATCAATGCGTTTTTGCTGCAGTTTCATGCTGATTTTGCGACCTTGCGGCGGGAGTTTATTATGAATGGCTTGATGGAGAGGGCGGAGGGGGAGTATTGGAGGGTGTGATCGGCATCTTGGCATTTTGATGCATATCGACTAAACGACTTTTTATACTTACCTGGCTGCTAGGCCTTCAATTAGACAGCAATAAGTTTAGCGTCATTCCAGCGTGTTTTTGGCTGGAATCCAGCGTCGTTCGTTGACTAAAGCGATTGCCCTTCGTAGTACCAAGCCGGGTCTCGGCCCGGCAGCCGAAATTCTTTCTTTGCGTCGCCAAAGAAAGAATTCAAAGAAAGGCGACCCAGGCGTAGCCGCCCCTAAAGGGGTTCCCGTTTGTGCAGTACAAAAAATGGGAAATGCCCGAAACTCGCTGCGCTCAAACACGGGCATTTCTAATCCATTTTCTGTACCGCACAAACGGCGTCTACACATGGGAACGGCAAAAGTCAAAAACAACTGCAACTGCAACTGCAAAGTCAAATTCAACAGCAACCCCAACGTCAAATTCAACGTCACCACGGCCGCCACTCACATTCTTCGCGATAAATTGCACACCGATTTACTCCACACCAGCCTGCAAAGGCAATCTGACACTCACAGCCAAACCCCCACCCTCACGATTGGCAAAGCCTACTTCTGCATGTAGCTGTATAGCCAGTTGCGCGACGATAGCCAGGCCAAGACCTGCGCCACCAGTCTCACGGTTGCGGGAGGATTCGAGTCGTACGAAAGGTTGCATGACGGCGTCCCACTGGTCTTCGGGGATGCCGGGGCCGCGGTCTTGTACGGTGATGACGGCACACTGCTGGTCGCTGCCCAGAATAACTTCTACTTCGCTGCCAAACTTGAGGGCATTGTCAATGAGGTTGCCCAGCAGGCGTGACAGGGCCAATGGGCGGGTTTGTAGAGTCTGGCCGCTATTGCCTCGCAGGCTGACCTGCTGCCCGGTGTCGCAATAGTCTTGCACCAGGCTGCCTGCGAGGGCGTCGAGATTGATCTTGCTGCCGGCTTCCTGGTCGGCTTGTAGTTGATTTTGTACCTTGGCATAAGCCAGGCCTTGTTCTACCAGTTTTTGCATGGCTTGCAGGTCTGCCTGCATCTTGTCGCGATGGGTATCGTCTTCCATCAGTTCGGTACGCAAGCGCAGGCGGGTGATGGGCGTTTGCAGGTCGTGGGTGATGGATGCGAGGATTTGCATGCGTTCCGCCAGATATGTATCTATGCGTTCTTGCATGTTCTGGAAGGCGGTTGCGGCACGGAATACTTCACGCGGTGCCCGGGCAGGGAACTGTGGCCTGGCACCTGGCTTTACCATCGCATCGGCTGCTTCAGCCAGCATCGCCAGCGGGCGTGTCGCTGTCCTGACTGCCAGCCAGGCTGCCAGCATGACGATGGCAAGCTGTACGCAGAGTAGCGAGAGCATGCTCCACTGTATGGTGTAAGGTGATGCGGTGAGGCGAATAGTGATTGGTGCTCCATCGCTCAAGGCCAGATGCAATTGCAGGATTTTTTTATCGCCTTCCGTACTTACGCTGATCCTGATCTTTGCTGGATGTTCGAGGTTATTTTTAATGGCCTCTATGGCCTCGTTGGCAATGTCCAGATCTATGCTGTCCGTGGCATCCGCAGGGGCCGCCTGCAAAGTATATTCATAGTTGTTGCGGGCCAGTTTGCCCAGCCAGGCCTGGCGTTCGCTGACTGGCAGGCGGTCGAGAAAGGAAATCGCATTGGCGACATCCTTGCCTACCGAATAGACCATGTGATTTTTCCTGACCTGCATCTTGTCCCATTGCGACGAGGCAAACGATAGTGCATAGGCCATCAGCAGGGCACTCAGTAAAATTAGGCACAGGCGACCAAACAGGGTGTGCGGCCAGTGCGGGCTTTCGATGAGATGCATCAGACTTCCTCATGTGCGGTGACTTGTGCACAAAATACATAACCTTCGCTGCGCACGGTTTTGATGTAGCGCGGCTCGCGCGCATCATCACGCAAGTGCTGACGCAGGCGGCTGACCAGCAAGTCTATGGAGCGTTCGAACAGATCGGCATCGCGGCCCTGGGTCATGTTCAGTAACTGGTCACGGTTAAGCACCTTTTGTGGATGCTCGACAAAGACTTGTAGCAGACGGTATTCAGCCCCGCTGAGTGTCACCATGACACCGTCTTTATCGAGCAGATGACGTGCCAGGGTATCGAGTTGCCAGTCACCAAACTGCAACATCGCTGGTGGTCTTTGTTCGCGCAGCTTGGGAGGCAGCATGCGCGTGCGGCGCAAGACCGCTTTGATCCTGGCCAGCAATTCGCGTGCGGCGAAAGGCTTGGTCAGATAATCGTCGGCACCCATTTCCAGTCCGACTATGCGGTCAGTTTCTTCTGCACGTGCCGTCAGAAAAAACAGGGGAATGACTCTGTGCGGGCCAGAGCGCAATTCACGACATAGGCTCAGGCCATCTTCGCCCGGCATCATGATATCAAGCACGATGAGGTCGATGGCACTTCCTTCGAGCAAGGCGCGCATTTGCTTGCCGCCTGCTGCCGTGCTGACCTTGTTGCCATTCTTGCGCAAGTACAGGGCAGTCAGTTCGCGTATTTCTGCATCGTCATCAACGATGAGGATGTGATCCGGGGATTCAGTGTTTTCCATGCGCTGGACTTTGCATTCATTCTTGATGGTTCGTTCATGAAGCTTTATAGCCTAAATCGCGGCAGGGACAAAATCTTTTGTATCCCAGTGTATCTGAATGCCGTCGGCACATATGTAGATGCAAATAAGGCATTTCCTGACATGTGCCAGATACCTTGCTCCTGTCTAATGATCTTGCCGTGATGAATTCATCACTTCTATAAATCAAGGACAGTCAACATGAAAAAGCAAATTATCCTTATCACCACTTGCGCCACTTTATTGATGAGTGCCTGGTCTGCACAGGCACAACAAGCAGGTTTGTCTGATTATTATCTGGCATCGGTGGAGGCTGAAATCCAGGGCAACCAGCAAACCAGCAAGCAGGGTGCAGTTGCAGGCACCTGGCTGACGCAGAGTGGCAATCTGGAAGTAGAAATTGGTCAATGCGGTCAGGCTTTGTGCGGCAAGGTCAGCCGGGTGCTGGAAGCATCTGCTGCGCCTGCAATGGGCAAGACGATCATGGCAGGTCTCACTCCTACCCTGTCTACCAAGGCCGCCACCTGGTCAGGCAAGATTTTCAACCGTGCTGATGGCCAGACTTATGATTGTCAGATGCGCATGCTGAGTTCAACCGAGCTGGAAGTCACGCCCTACAAGGATAGTCCTGAAAATGGCCGCAGCCAGGTGTGGACGCGCGTATCCAATACCGTTACTGCGCAAAAATAAAAAATGGGACATCGTGCTTGATGTCCCATTTTCTTTTTACATTGAGGCTGGTTTGTTGCTGACTGATTGCTGGCTTACGGCAGCAATTCAACTTCACCTGGCAACAAAGTATTGGCTGGCAAGGCATCGAGTCGTTTCAGGCGCTCATAGTAGGGCGTGAAATCTGGTGCCGTGCCATCAAACAATTGCTGGAAATTGTCGATGACAAAATAGGTTTCCTGGAAGCTGTCTATCTTGTACAGAGTTTGCAGGCAGCGTTCGATCTCGAGGCGGATGTGGCGCGAAGGTGTGCCAGGCTTCAGGCAATATTCGACTTCACCGCCAGATGACAAGATGCCTGCGCCATAGATGCGCAAACCCTTATCAGTTTTGATGAGGCCAAACTCCACCGTGTACCAGTACAGGCGTGCCAGATAATCCAGGCCGCCCAGCTTCATCGCTTTCAAGCCACCCTTGCCATACAACTGCATATAGTCAGCAAAGACAGGATTGAACAGCAGCGGTACATGACCAAAGTAATCATGGAAGACATCGGGTTCAACGATGTAATTGAATTCTTCAGGCTTGCGCAACCACACGGTGATAGGGAAGCGGCGGTTGGCCAGGTGTTCAAAGAAAGTCAGTTCAGGGATCAGGCCAGGCACGGCGACGATGCGCCAGCCAGTAGCGGCAAACAATTCTTCTGAAGTACGATCAAATTTTGGTATGCCACCCGAGGCATCCATCTTGTGCAGGGCTTCGATGAACTCATCGCAGGCACGGCCAGGCAAGAGTTCCATCTGGCGCTGGTAGAGCTTGCGCCACAATTCGTGTTCTTCTTCTGTGTAGGCATCCCAGTCTTGTGCTACGACGTATTGCTCGTCGGCTTTTTCATAGTTGCCGCGCAGGGCTGCGCCATTGGATTTTTCAGCAACGGTGGCGAGGAAATCGTCGTTGCTGACAGTAGTAGCGGAAGTAGCGATAGTATCCATATTTTTCAGTGAAAAAGGCCGGCATCAGATGATGACCAGCCTCTTTCATATCTCCATTAGCTGTTAGCGAAATCAGACAGTTGTTTCGTCTTTGATGACGCCACGACGGATCTGATCAAGCTCAATAGACTCAAACAGAGCGCGGAAATTACCTTCGCCAAAACCCTGGTCGCCCTTGCGCTGGATGATTTCAAAGAAGATAGGGCCGATGACCGTGGTCGTGAAAATTTGCAACAGCAATTCACGCGATGTTTCTGTGCTCTTACCATCGATGAGGATACGCAGCTTGCGCAATTCTTCCAGATTTTCGTTATGACCAGGCAAGCGACGGTCAACCAGGTCATAGTAAGTTTCTATGGTGTCCTGGAATACGACGCCATTGGCTTTCATACCACTCACTGTGTCATAAATATTGTCGGTGCCCATGGCGATATGTTGCACGCCTTCACCGTGGTACAGATCCAGGTATTCTGCGATCTGGGATTTGTCATCCGAAGATTCATTGATAGGAATGCGGATTTTGCCGCAAGGTGAAGTCATGGCTTTGGACTTCAGGCCTGTGTGTTTGCCAGCGATATCGAAGTAACGGATTTCGCGGAAGTTGAACAGGGTTTCATAGAAATCCGCCCATTCCTTCATGCGACCACGGTGTACATTGTGGGTCAGGTGGTCGATATAAGTCAGGCCCTTGCCAACTGGGTTGGAGTCCACACCAGGGAGTGCCACGAAATCAGCATCGTAGATACTGATATTGCCGATGGCGCCTGCATCTGCGCCATCTTTGCCATGCCAGCGGTCAACGAAGTAAATCAGGGAATCACCGATGCCTTTGATGGCAGGGATATTCAATTCCATAGGGCCGGTTTTATTGTCAAAACCCCAGGCGCCCAGTTCCAGTGCGCGTTTGTAGGCAGCGTTGGCATCCTTGACGCGGAAAGCGAATGCGCAAACGGACTGGCCATGTTTGCGGGCAAATTTTTGTGCGAAAGAATCAGGTTCAGCATTGATGATGAAGTTCACTTCGCCCTGACGGAACAGTGTCACATCCTTGGTGCGATGCTTGGCTATCGCGGTGAAACCCATGGTGAGGAATAATTCGCCGAGTGCTTTTGGATCGGGTGCTGCGTACTCGATAAACTCAAAGCCATCGGTACCCATAGGGTTTTCCCAAGTTTGGATTGTCATGCCTGTCTCCTCAGTGTGATCATCAGTGTCCGCTGCAACTAGCCAATTTAAGACTGGCTTTGATGTAGCTCAAGCTCTCAGTATAGTCTGCAAAACGCGCCATATAATTGCAAAATAACCCAATGATTTATTGATTTGAGCAATAATATTGCTAAATTTATTTAATATGGGGCAGATTATGCTTGAGGTTGAACTGGATAAGATAGACCGCAAGATCCTGGCGATTTTGCAGGCAGATGGCAGGCTCACCAATCAGGAAGTGGCAGAGCGCGTTAATCTCTCGCCCTCCCCCTGCCTGCGCCGCATCAAGCGCTTGGAAGACAGCGGCGTCATCCGCAAATACGTGGCCTTGCTGGAACCCGCCAAGATAGGCCTGGGCCTGCTGGCTTATGTCAATGTGCGGCTGGAAAAGCATAGCGATAATCCCGGCAAGGGCGCTTCACGCTCACCCCGTGATGACTTCTCGGCCTCGGTAGGGCAGTGGCCAGAGGTGGTGGCCTGTTATGCCATGACGGGGGAAATGGATTATCTCTTGCGTGTGCATGTGGAAGACATGAATCACTTTTCGCGCTTCATGATGGAGACCTTGTTGCGGCATCCGGCGGTGCTGGATGTGAAGTCTAGTTTTGCCTTGCAGCAGATTAAGGATACGACAGCCTTGCCGGTGGTGGTGGGGGTATAAAGAGCACTGACGGAGGCATCCTTAATATACTTAAGCTTCAAATTACGACTTGTACCTAGATTTCTAGATATTCAAGTAATCGACGATTGAGACACAGAGAAACCAGGTTTTGCTTTCCTCTTGATCTTCTCTGTGTCTCGGTGGTGTAGCCGGGACTTCGTGCGGTATGCCGCGCGCCTGCGTAACGAAGACTGCTTACAAGCAGTCTTTCCATCCTCTGTGGTGAAAGGTCTTGGCTTAGCTACTTCGACCCACCCTTCATCCCCGGCAAATGTCTGAGCCATTTGGCAGCAGCGCGGGTATTTGCCTTGATGGTGTAGTCAATCGCTGCAACCTGTTCTTGCATGGCTTCTTTCAAGACGCTGGCGGCGTCGGCGGGCAGGATCTTCAAGTAGGCGTCGGCTTCGCCGTATTCGCGGTGGATTTCCATACCAGCTTTTTTGGCGATGTGTATCATGGTTTGATTCGATGACAGGCAATGCATGTACAAGGTGTCAATATCATCATTGCGGCAGTGAATGGCACCGCGTTCAAACAGTCTGGAGCCTATGCCCTTGCCGCGTGCTGAGGTGGAGACAGAAACGCCAAATTCGGCGACCTTGTCTTTATCCGTGGCTTCATCATCCTCGGCGCGTGGCGCATAAGCCAGGTGGCCGACGCCGACGACGCGGAAATGGTGGCTGATGACGCCGAATACCTTGTCGCGGGAGAAATCGATGCCGTCTACATATTTTTCTATCATGGCATCCGGGAGATAAGTGCCAAAGCGTAGTAAGCGGTCACTTTCTTCGAGTCCAAGAAAATGTCTCAAGATGCGATGCCTGTCCTTTTCTGATAATTCCTTGACGAAAATGGTGGATTGCGATGGCTTTTTGGTAGAGTCTAGCAAGTGTTTTGGATCTTCTGGAAAAACGTCTGACGCATTCATAGCAGCTCCTTATGGGTAGCTTTTGTGCACTGCACAATGCATTGTAGATGATCTGTTTCGATTATTCCAGAAAAGCGCTATTTTTGAGAATAAAACTTCTATTCTGTCCCATTCATACGCTGGCGGCTTCCAGAGCTGCGATTCTGGCTGCCCGTATTGCCACTGGAATTTGTGACGGGGTGTTGACATATTGCCCTGCAATTTCACCGCCATTGACTTGTTGTGCCACTTCCAGCGCCTTGCCTAGCCGGGTTTGTGGTGCATATGTCTCGTCTGTCTGCGCATACAGGCAGGCTGCTGCACTCAATACGTCGAGGAAGCGCTGGGGTTTGCGATAGGCATCACAGCGCCCCAGTAAATCGATGATATCGGTAGCAGGCAGACTGATGGCTAGATTGATATGTAAATGCTCACGTGCCAGCATGACGGCGAGGTCGCGGCATTCTGCCGGTACTTTCAAGCGCTGGCTAATCGCATCGGCCACGGCCATGCGTTGCTTTTCTAGCGCCGTAGCGGTTTGCTCATTGACCTGATCTGCGGTCAGATCGTGCAAGAGTACGGCATAACGTGTAGTCAGCGGCTGCTTGTTTGTTGCCGTTGCATCCAGCAATTGCATCAATTGCTCAGCCCGGCAGGAGTTAGCCGCGGCCGGTATATTCCATTGTCTATCAATCTCGGGTAATAAGCGTTGCAGTGCGCCGCAACTGCGCAAGACTTCAAACATACGGGAAGGACGCACTTCCATCAAGCCGCGTGAAATTTCTTGCCATACACGTTCTGGCACCAGGGCATCAACTTCACCAGCGGCCACCATGGTTTGCATGAGGGCCGTGGTTTCTGCGGCTACGCTGAAATCTTGAGGCGGTGTGGCAAAGCGTGCTGCGAAGCGGGCCAGGCGCAATATGCGTACCGGGTCTTCACAAAATGCCATGGAGACATGGCGAAACACGCGGTTTTTCAGATCTTGCAAACCACCGTAGGGGTCAATGATATTGCCGTCATCATCCTGCGCCATGGCATTGATGCTGAGGTCGCGGCGTATCAAATCCTGTTCCAGCGTGACATTGGCATCGGTGTGAAAGACAAAGCCCTTGTAACCGGCGGCTGTCTTGCGTTCAGTGCGAGCCAGCGCATATTCGTCATGGGTCTTGGGATGCAGGAATACCGGGAAATCTTTACCGACAGGCAAGAAGCCCTGGGCCAGCATCTCTTCTGGCGATGCGCCTACCACGACGTAATCGCGGTCTTGGACTGGATGACCGAGCAAGGCGTCGCGTACCGCACCACCAACTATATAAGTCTTCATGTAGCCGTTGCCGTTCTTATTCGCCATGACGGTTGTCATGACCGGGCATGGATTCGGTTTCCATCAATGCTTCCCGCACCCATAATGCGACTGCAGGGTGTGCTATCACGCGGTCGACATAGGCTTGCAGGGCTGGTGCCAGTGAGACACCATAAGTGCGGAAGCGCATGACCACCGGCGCATAGAATGCATCGGCAATAGAGAATGCACCGAACAGGAATTCATGGGCGCCGTAGGATGCCAGACAATCTTCCCAGATTTCACTGATGCGGCCTATGTCCGCTTGCGAGCCTATTGTGCGGCCCTTGCCAAACAGGTCGGCACGGATATTCATTGGCATGTCAAAACGCAGTGAAGAGAAGCCGGAATGCATTTCGGCACAGATGCTGCGCGCCGTGGCCCTGGCAGCGACATCTTCTGGCCACAGATTAAGTATGGAAAATTGTTCGGCCAGGTACTCGCAAATTGCCAGTGAATCCCATACAGTGATTTCACCCGCCAGCAAGACTGGCACACGACCGGCAGCAGAGTATTCAGCAATGCGGTTGGTGGTATCTGGCTGGTTCAGCAGTATGCGTATTTCTTCGAAGGGTATACCAAAAGCCTTCATCAGTACCCAGGGGCGCATGGACCAGGAGGAATAATTTTTGTTGCCTATCACCAGGCGCAAACCGGCCCGGTGCTGGTCCAGCAAGGCGGCCAGTGCAGGTTGCATTTCAGTATCTTGCATGATGTCTACACTTAAAGATTGGCAGGAACATCGGATTCAGTGGCCGTCATGCCCTTGGGGACGACCATGCCCAGACGTTTCTTCAGTGACTGCGGTTTTTTCTCAAACAGGGCAGCGTAGTAAGTCGCATTCGACAATACGTTTTTGACATAGCCGCGGGTTTCATTGAAAGGAATGGTCTCGGCAAAAATGGCTCCTTCCACCGGACGTGTCAGTTTGGAACGCCAGGCGCGCGGGCGGCCAGGGCCAGCGTTATAAGCAGCGGATGCCAGAGCCTGCGAGCCACCCAGGTCGGTCAATACCATGTTCAGATAATTGGTGCCAAGCGCAATATTGGTTTCCACATCATTGACTTGGGTAGGTACAAAATTACCGAGGCCAATCTTCTTGGCAACATAGCGCGCAGTAGCTGGCATCAATTGCATCAGGCCAGATGCACCCACATGCGATTTGGCATTCATGATGAAGCGTGATTCCTGGCGTATCAAACCATATACCCAGGCCATGTCCATGCCCAGTGCCTGGGTAGTCTTGTACATGCTGTCGTTGAATGGCGTAGGGTAACGCTGGCTGAAATCCAGTTCACCCTTGGTGCGGTCGGAGGTGTTGACCATGCGGTCGAGTAAGTTGTTTTTCCTTGCCAGTTCGGCTGCAGCCAGATGCTGGCGCTCGCTCATCTTGCGCAACTCCCAATTCCATTCACGCGTGCCTTCGAAGCGCAAATTCATGGCATAGAATTTCAGTGCCCTTTGCAAATTGGGATTTCTTTCCATCGGCGCCAGCTCTTCTGGCGTTACTGGTTTGACGGTGCCGGGGACACCTATTTTTTGTCCCTGTTCTTCCAGGGCAAGTTGACCATAGAAATGCAATTGATCGGCGATGCTGGCGAACTGGGCGCGCGCTTCTTCATGCTTGCCTTCGGCTTTTAATGCGCGGCCATACCAGTAAACCCAGGCCGGGTCTGCCTTCAGGCTGGCAGGCATGGCGGTGATGCTGGACTTCACCAGCTTCCAGTCCCCTTCACGCAAGGCTGTACGGGTGCGCCATTGATGGGCTTCTTGTGTCAAGACTGCGCCTTCGGCTTTTTGCCAGTAAGCCAGGGCTTCCGGTTCCAGTTTTTGTGCGGCTTGCATGGCGATCTGCGCCCAGCCCAGGGCTTTTTCATTGTCCGTGAATAAGTTCCTGTGACGACTCAGGGTTTCTGCTGCCTGCTCATGATCAGATTTTGCCAGGCGTCCCAAGGCAATCAGATACAGTTCGTGGGCGGCATGCCCGGCATCCGGGGCTTTCTTTAGCATGCCAGCCGGTTTGTCCACGGCTTCTGTAACTTGCTTTTCTGATACATTCAGCAATTTACCCAGGCGTTGTGCCAGTGGCAAGGCGCCGTTTTCTGCCGCCATGCGCATTTGCGCCCACAAATCATCCTGGTTGAATTGTCCATTCGTCGTCAGGTAAGTGACCAGGGCATAGCAGCCTTCTCCATAGTCACGCGGGCTATTGAGCAAATTGCGCGCTTCTGTTGCCACTTTGTGCTGCTTTACTGCCTTGGAAAGCAAGGAATAGCAGCGCAACTGATTATCATCTGCGACAACAAATTGTGGATATTGCTGATCAAACAAGTCCCATTCGCCACGCCTGCCCAGCAGCAAGAGCCAGTCATTGCGTAGCCGGTCAGCGATGGCGCTACCTTCATACTTGCTGATAAAGTCACGGAATTCAGCGTTGGTCGTTTTTACCAGGCGTGAGCGCAGGCGGTAATAATCGACATAGGAGAGGATGTCATAATTCTTCAATGCCGCTGCATGTTGCTCGGTGCTGGCGGCGTCTTCATGGAAGGCGGCATCACGCAAGGCCATGAAACGGTCATCATCATTGGCAATCAGGCTCCTTTTCGCTGGCGCTGCATAGGCGAAAGGACTTGTTGCGAAACCTGCTAAGATCATCAGGCTAAGACCAGCTAAACTTTTTTTCACAGACATCTTTTGACAGTTTGAGATTACATTTCTGACAGTATGACACAGCCCAAGAATAGCGCACACAAACTCAGCGTTGAAACAGCGCAAAGCCGCACTGAATTGCGTCAGTTTTTGCGACAACAACGCCAGGCCATTACGCCGGAACAGAAAAGCTTGCTGGATGCTGAATTGGGAAAGCAATTGCTGTTATGGTGTCAACAAAATACACCCGCCAGCCTGGCTGTGTATTGGCCGATACAGGCAGAACCGGACTTGCGTCCCTATTATCAGCAATTGCAGGAGCAGGGCGTGCAACTGGCCTTGCCGCTGGTGATAGCCAAAGACATGCCTTTAAGCTTTTTGTCCTGGCAGGCAGGGGATGCCATGACAGTCGATTCCTATGGTATTGCCATTCCGGCGCACGGGCGTCTGGTGGCGCAGCCTGAAGTCTTGCTTATCCCTTGCCTGGGCTGGAATGCGGCAGGCTACCGCCTGGGTTATGGCGGCGGCTTTTATGACCGTACTCTTGCCGTTGCACCACGGCCCAGGGCGATCGGTATGGCCTATGCCTGCACCCAGGCAGAATTTGCAGCGCAGGAACATGATATTCCCATGGATTGCATAATCTCCGCCTGAGTTCTAGTTCTCCTTGGCGCACCAGACTTGCCACATGCTGCGATAGGCATTTTCTATCTTGCGGCAGAAGCCTGCTTCATCCATCAATGGGCTATTTTGCATTTGCATACGCAAGCCAGCACGTATGGTGATGAGCTCCGGCAGATTGCTGGCAAGGCTGACGACCTTGTCCACATATTCTTCTTCTGTCCTTGCAATCCATTCAGGTCGGCCCAGGCCGCTCAATATGCTACTACCCAGCCTGCCCATGCTGGGGCGAGACGCCAGGGTGACAAAGGGAATGCCCAGGTACAGGGATTCGAACAAAGTCGTACCAGAGTTGTGCGGGAAGCAATCCAGTCCGATGTCTATGCTACGGATAACATCCCATGGCGGACTGTGAGCGCCGATTTGCAAGCGGCTGCGGTCTATCCCCAGGGCCACAAATTTATCTTCCATGGACTTGCGCATGGCTTCATCCTTGAAGTTGCCACTGTCTATCACCAGCCGTGAATTCTCCAGTTTCTGTAATATGCTGGCCCAAACCCTGATCACCTTGTGATTGATGCGCACGGCACGGCTAAGCGTGCCTATCGTGACATATCCGTTTGTCAATGCGGGCAAGGTGTTGTACATTCCCATGCCTTCTGCAGGACGATAGACCAGCGATGGCGTTTCGACGCGCCAGACTTGTTCAGCAAATAAATGATTTGCCTCTGGTGGCGCGAAAATCGCATCGGACAGCATATAGTCTATCGCCGTCAAGCCTGTCGTATAGGCATAACCCAGCCAGGTGATCGAAACCGGAGCTGGTTTGCGGGCCATGACGCGCAAGCGGTTATTACCTGTATGACCAGCGACATCGACGAGGATATCAATACCGTCGTCACGTATTTTTTCGGCCATGGCATCATCGCTCAGATGCCTGGTTGGTATCCAGTGATCCACATGCTTGCGATAACGTACACTCACAGCATCTTCTGACGCGAGTTCAGCATAGGCATAGATCTCGAACTGGCTCTTGTCATGCTGAGCCAGCAATGGTTCCAGGAAATGCTGGACCGGGTGACGCCGCATATCCGGTGAAACATAGCCTACCTTCAAGCGACGTGCTGGCTGCTTGCTATTGGTATGCGGGTGCCATTGCGGGTAAAAATGCGCTACAAAGCGGCGTTCATATTCCTGATAAGCGGCAAAAATTTCTTCTGCACTCAGGTCGGGATGATAGTTCAGGGAAAACAGCAGATTGCCATAGGCTTCAGAGAAATCCGGTTGGCATTCCAGTGCCTGGCGATAAGCAGCAACTGCTTCAGGGATCATGCCCTGATCGTCGTACAACACACCCAGGCAATTATGGGCATGGGCTAAATCTGGCTTGATTTTTATCGCTTGATCGAAACAGGTACGAGCTTGTGTCGCCCGGTTGAAGGTCATGTGTAACTGACCAAGTTCAAGCAAGGATACGATGGAGTTGGGGTCCAGTTGCAGGGCTTTTTGGTAACAGGTTTGCGCGTCGTCATAGCGCTGTTGTTCAAAAAAGAGTTGGCCCAGATGGCTGTGATAACTGGCATTGTTTTTATCCAGATCCAGGGCTTTGCGGTAACTTGCTTCTGCTTTGGAAAACTGTGCATTTAACTTATAAATCTGTGCAAGATTGACATAGGCAAGGGCAAATTTGGGGTCCTGCTCCAAGGCGCGTTGATAATAACTTTCCGCCTGTGCAAGATCCCCTTGATCCAGGAAAATTAAGCCAAGATTGCCAAGCGCTTGGGCAAAAACTGGTTGCAGTTGCAGAGCTTGCAGGTAGCAGTTCTTTGCTGCCTCGACTTGCCCCTGTTCTTTTAAAACCACGCCCAGATTGTAATGAATGATGGCCTCTTGTGGAAGAGAAACCAGCATCTGGCGATATATGCTCTCAGCCTCTGCATAACGAGAGGACTGCAAATACAGATTTAACAGGGCATCCCTTGCTGCCGTATTGGCGGGCTGGCGTGTCAGCAGGTTTTTTAATACATTTTCTGCTTCCTGCTGTTTACCCTGTTGCTGATACAGGTTGACCAGGAAAAAATCCGCAGTTGTCATCTCGGTCTGGCAGGCAATCGCGTGCTGGAAACAAGGCTCGGCATCCAGGTAGCGCCCCTGTGCTGCGTGTATCATGCCGAGATTGCAATAGGCATAATAATGCTGGGGTTCCAGTTTTAATAATTCTTCATAATGATGGGTGGCAGCACTGAGGTCATCGCGCTGCTGAAAAAGCATGGCCAGATTGAAATGCGCATGTCCAAATTGCGGATTGAGTTCCAGGGCGTGCAGATAAGCCTGTTCAGCATCGTGGTTTTTCCCTTCCAGCGACAGGCTGACGCCGAGATTGAAGTGGGCGATGATATTGCCAGGTTGCCGGGCCAGGACATGTCGGTAACATGCTATCGCTTCCGCAAAGCGTGATTGCCCATCCAGGCACAGGCCAAGATTGATCCAGGTTTCCAATGATTCTGGTTCGCTTTCCAGGACAATGCGATAGACAGCCTCGGCTTCCGGCAACAAGAATTTTTCATACAGCTTGTCAGCCAGGATATTGGCAGGCAGGTTTTCAGCCGGGTCAAGTTGCAGTTTTTCGTAGGCTACGGCGATGGCATCATGATGCCCGGCAAATACCGGCATTGTTGCGACATTGCTGGCAACTGTTGCTGGTTCATCCGCTGCCAAGACCGGGCCGGGTTTTTTAGGAGGGGCGCTAACTTGTTGGGGTTCGGGCGTTTCTTGTGATTTTGAAAAAGTTTTTTTAAGCCAGTTCAACATAAGCGTCAGTCTTCTTTGCTGGTAGAAAATGACGCTTATTTTAACCAGTAATTGTTTAAACTGGCGAAAGTAAAGGTGATCCGGGTCGTGGCTAGCTGGCTTAACGGATAATGTCAGGATTCAAGACTTCTTCATCCACCCTCGGTGTTTGTCCGCGCAACACCGAATTGCCGCTATACAGGGTGCGCTGGTCTATTTTGGCTGGCTGGCACCAGTGGGCCTCCTGCATTTCCTGGTTCAGGCCGTACACAGACAATGCGTTGGCATACACCACTTGATGAATGACTTCGGCAGAGATACCGCGGCTGGCCATCAGGCGGGCGGACTTGGGTACGGCCAGCGGATCAGACACGCCCCAGTCGCAGGCAGAATTGACGATGATGCGTTCAGGGCCATATTGGTTGACGATGTCGGCCAGCCTTTCATTCCCCATCTTGGTGGATGGGTAAATCGTGAAGGCGCACCAGTAGCCGCGGTCCAGCACTTCCTGCACAGTCTCTTCATTATTGTGGTCGATAACGCAGCGTGCCGGATCAAAGCCGCATTCTTCCAGCACATCCATGGTGCGGGTGGTGCCGCGTTTTTTATCGCGGTGTGGCGTATGGATCATGATGGGCAGTTCAAATTCTATCGCCATGGCGATTTGAGCACGCAGGGCCTTGTCTTCGAGTTCTGTCTGCTCATCGTAGCCAATTTCACCGAGTGCCACTACGCCTTCCTTGCCCAAGTAACGAGGCATGATGTCCAGCACCGCTTCTGCCAGTGCCGGGTTATTCGCTTCTTTGGGATTAAGGCCGATAGCGCAGTAATGACGTATGCCAAACTGCCCGGCGCGAAAGCGCTCGAAGCCGGTGATGGTGGAAAAATAATCGATGAAGCTGCCTACATTGGTACGCAATTGCCCCAGCCAGAATGCCGGTTCGATGACGGCGACAATGCCGGCTTTGGCCATGGCTTCATAGTCATCGGTAGTGCGGGCGATCATATGCGCATGCGGGTCTATCATCATGCCATTGCCACCGCTGGCGAGTTGGCGGAATGCCGTCTGGCCCTGTTGCAATTGTCCGGCCTGGGCCAGCAGGTTTTGCAGCATCTGCGGTGTGATCGTGCCATTGCAACAGGGGCAGGTGACGGCACGGTCAGAAAACATTTCATCCACGATCGTACTGTCGGCGACAAAGTCGCTTGAAAATTTACCGTTGTCATTCATTTGCCAGCTCCTGAGTTTGCATTTTCAAACATGATCTTCAAGGCGATGTCCTTGATATCCGCTGCATGGACTTCATTCCTGCCATCTGCTGACGGGCGATCGAGTATCAGCAAAGGCCCATCGGCTGCATCATCCACCGGCCTGCCGTGTGAGCCTTGTACCAGGCTGGCATCCAGGCCAATGACATTCATCAGGCTGCGAAAACCCAGCATGCGCTTGCCCAGCCGCCATGCCACTGCCAGCTTGGGGAAGCTGATATTGGTATCGACAAACAGCTCAGCCGGGTCATAGCCGGGTTTGCGGTGGATTTCTACCGTGCGGGCAAAGTCAGGTGCCAGCGCATCATCCTGCCAGTAATAGTAAGTGAACCAGGAGCGCTTGTCTGCCATCACTACCAGTTCACCTGACCGGGGGTGATCCAGCCCTATGGCCGCACGCTCACTGCCAGCCCAGATGCCTTCTACACCAGCGACATTGCCGAGCAACCTGCGTACTGGCGCAATCAATTCTGGCCTGGAGATATATACATGGGCAAACTGATGGTCAGCCACGGCATAGGCGCTGGAGGCAATCGGGTCGAGTAACTCTGCGCCATCCTCTTCGCGCACGGTCAGGTACCCCGCTTCACGCAAGATGCGGTTCAGGTGTATTGGTCTGTCAACGGCAGTAATGCCGTATTCGGACAAGACCATGACACGGCGGCCAGCCTTTTGGGCATGGGCGATCAGGTCACCAGCCACGTCATCAATATCGCGCAAGGATTGTTGTACTGCCGGATTGCTCAGGTCTGGCCCATGTCTTTGCAAGTCATAGTCCAGGTGCGGCAGGTAGACCATGGTCAGGGTCGGGTTTTTTTCTGTGATGGCCAGCTTGGCGGCGTCAGCAATCCAGAGGCTGGACTTGATCGTGGTGGCCGGGCCCCAGAACTGGAATAGCGGGAAGGCACCGATTTTTTGTGTCAGTTCATCGCGCCATGCTGGCGGTGTCGTATAACAGTCCGGCAGCTTGCGCCCATCTGCCTTATAGATGGGGCGAGGGGTGATGCCATAGTCATGGGTCGATGCCATGTTGTACCACCAGAACAAATTCGCGCATGTGAATTTGGGATCACGCGCCTTGCCTGCTTCCCAGATTTTTTCTCCAGTGACGAGTTTATTGGATTGCCGCCAAAACCAGATTTCTGCCAGGTCGCGGAATAACCAGCCATTGCCGACGATGCCATGTTGCTGTGGCGATAGCCCGGTCATGATGGTGGCTTGCACGGTGCACGTGACGGCTGGTGCCACGCTTTTTAGTGGCAGCATATTGCCGCTGGCCACCAAGGCAGACAGCCTCGGTGTCAGCGCACCCAGCAGACTGGGGGTGAGGCCTACGATATTTAATATCAACAAGCTTTGCATGAGTAAATTTTTGCTTATTCATACTACGGTGAAGTCCGGGAGCGCAGTACATCTTGCCACCAGTCAGACGAATAGTCGCACCAGCTTAGCGACGTATTGTTTCCTTATTATTAATTTAATCCTGGCTTTGTGCAATAGCTACTTGCTGGAAAGTATTCCTTAAAAAGAAATGTTGCATGGAAAAGATATTTCAAGAAAAGATGCCGCGAAGCTATTGCATGTTTTGCACTATTGTTTCAATATTGGTAATTATGTTTTCTGCAATGTATATGCAAGGATGTACGGAAGGCAATGGACATTTCCGGCTCAGTTGAGTGGAATGTCACTGTTTTTCGGTATTGCAACGGCAACCCCATGTACTTCATCAATCTTTTCAGGGCTTGCGCAAAATCATCTCGGGCTGTCACGGTTTTGCGTTATCCGGTATCGATTGGTGCAACCACCACAGGAGAACCAATGAGCTACCTCAGTCCGCCCCGTTTAGTGTTTGCCGGCCAGTTCCAGGCCGATGTGTCCACCATCAACAACGATCCCGAGCATTTCGATACAGCGCGTTTCCGCTCCAATTACCAGATGCCAGGTCCTGGCGCGACCAATGGCTGGTGGAACCCTAACGGCACCGGCTCCTGGCGTTTCCGCAATTGCGTGGTCACCAGCGTTGTCTACCGCGATGGCAGCACTTGTTCAGATCCCAGTCTCGATCCCGTCATCGGCCTGGCCGTGAATGGTTCAGACACCAGGGTAGAAGGCAAGCTGGTGGATCTTGATAGTGAACAACAAATGGTGTCGGAAATCTGGGGCTTTTCGGTCAACCTCGGTAGTGAGGCCACAGGCATGGGTTTCCAGAGCCGTTTTGCTGTCGCCCCGTTTGCCGATATCTGGGTCAATTATCCACCCGGCCAGCCAGACTCTTTTTTTTGTGCCTATTATCAATCTGTGCTGGAACAAATCAAGATCACCGGTGCCGGGCCTTCGCGCTTCTTGAATGAATTGCTGGCCGAGAATAAAAATCCAGACAACTTCAGTATCAAGTTCAATGTCGATAGTTTCGACGATACCATGTCCTCGCCCAATTTTACCTTTGGCCGCGTGGTGGGCAGCATAGGCTTGCATGAAGCGAAGGAGCCGCGCCATTTTGTCCCTGGCCGCCGCCTGTGGGCAGTGCCTGGGCAAACCGCCAATGATGCGATAGGGCAAATTGTCGGTAATGTATTGACCCTTGATCTCGGCAATAGCCTGCCCATCAAGGAACTGGGTGGTGCGCGGGCCGACTCCGGCAGTTTGACGGTGGCTTTGTTGCCTAACGATGGTGCGCCGCAATTGCTGGCTGAAGTCAATTACATGGGCCAGCGCTGGTATGAAAGCACGGCGGGTATAGTCTCCATCCCTTTGAACAGCACGCAACTGGCGGCGGCTGCCAATACACCTCTGGGACTGGTGGCCAATGCCACCCAACCCTTGCTCGCGGAAGCACCGAATGGGCAATGGGTACGTGCCGACAATTTTGTTTTCAGGTTCAATCCACCAGAAAATCAGACGGTTACATTTTATGCCAGCAGTTTTGGTCAGCCCCTGGGAAACACCAGGATCAGCCTGGGTTACGATTCCAGCGCCATGGAAGGGCAGATCAAGCAAGGCCCGGTGCCCGGCCCGCAAAAAGTCGGCACCCCACCTGAGGCGCTCACTTTCCAGCCGAGCATCATTACCGATAGCGACGGTACCGCGGAATTGAGCTTGAAAGCCTCGGACCCCGGTAATCCGCGTGGCTATATCGATGGCCAGGTATATGGCATCACTTACCAGATAGGCAGTGCCCAACCTGCCACAGGAAGCGTGGGCAATGGTGCGCTGAGCCTGAATGTACTGGTATTCAGTGGCTACACCATTCCTGATAAGCCAGACTGGTTATGTGATGTGCGTCCCATCTTTCAGCAATACGCCGATCTGTATCCCATCATGCACAAGATCGTTGACCTGTCGAATTACGCCAGTTTGACGAACAAGATTTTTGCACTGAAAAATGTCTTCAGGGCGCCGGTTTCTGACCCCAACTACATGCCCGTGACACGTGACCTCTCCACCAAGAAACGCGAGATGCTGCAAAAGTGGCTGGACAATCCTGTGTATATGGAACTCGATTCCGTTCCTGATCTGCACCGTGCCCTGCAACAGGCCATAGAGCTGGAGCATGCAACCATACCGCCTTACCTGACAGCGCTCTACAGTATCAAGCCAAATGCCAATATCGAAGTAGCACAATTGATACGCAGCGTGGTGATGGAAGAAATGCTGCATATGGCTCTGGTCGCGAATTTGATGATATCCATCGGCGGCAAGCCCAGCTTCAATCGGCCCAAATTTGTACCTGTTTATCCCGGCTCACTGCCAGGTGGCTTGCGTGCAGATTTGAGTGTGCGCTTGCGCAAATGCTCGATTGATCAATTGCGTGCCTTCATGTCCATAGAACAGCCCGAGAAAACCATAGAGCCGGTGCATTACCGTGCCAGGGAGGGTGAACCTGTTGATACATCCAAGTACACCATAGGCTGGTTCTATGATGAAATCAAACAGACCTTGACGGAACTGAGCAATGCCGGTCAGATCAGTTTTGGCAATGCCGACAAGCAGGTCACAGAATGGCATGGCACAGGCAAGTTATTTGCGATTACTTCACTGGCCGATGCCTGCCGTGCCATTGATGAAATCAAACGTCAGGGTGAGGGTGCCGGAGCGCGTCATCCAGGCGATGGTGATGGTGAATTGTCCCATTATTACAAGTATGCCGAAATCGTCAATGGTCATCGCCTGGTCAAGAATGAACATGGCTTTGCCTATAGCGGCGAAAAAATTCCTTTCGATCCAGATGGTGTCTGGCCGATGATGGATGATCCCAATCTGGCGATGTATCCCCAGGGTTCACGCGCCCGCATTTTGCAGGAACAATTTGCCCGCACTTATCAAGCCTTGCTGAATGGCTTGCACATCGCCTTCAATGGCGAACCAGAAACACTGGGGCAAGCCGTGGGCCTGATGTTCTCATTGGGACTGGCAGCACAGCAATTGATGGCTACGCCTTCAGGCTTGAACGATGGCACCAATGCCGGGCCCAGCTTCCAGTTGCCATTCCCAGGTTGAAGGAAGGCTTGAAGGAAAAAACGTGGATAAACCAGGAAAGGATGTATCGTGAAACTGGCTGAACTGAACCGGCTGCCCGATCTGCAAGTGGTCGCGCCTGCAACTGCGCGGACAGGCTGGCAACAGCAACATGTGCGCGTCGATTACACCTTTCCCGTGGTTTCCACCCGTGATGCCTTTGATATTGCCAATCCAGATTTTCGTGCAGTGGTGACTTTGCGTGAACCGCAGCGCAGGCACAGGCTGGCGATTTTCCTTGATGAAGGCTTGGCCAGGGCCATGCCCGGCCTGGTCGAGCAGATACTTGCCTATCTGCGCTTTCATCACGAAGCCATGGAATTGGCAGGCGAGATCTACCTGCTGCCTGGCGGTGAAGTCTGCAAGAATGATGCAAGCCTGGTGGAACGCCTATTGCAGGCTCTGTCAGAGCGGGCAATAGACCGGCATTCTTATTCCATCGCCATTGGCGGTGGCGCAGTGCTGGATGCAGTGGGCTATGCCTCTGCCATCTTCCATCGCGGCGTGCGGCATATACGTTTCCCGACTACGGTGCTGGCGCAGGATGACAGCGGTGTTGGTGTCAAAAATGCGGTCAACTGGCAAGGGCAAAAAAACCTCATTGGCACCTTTGCCCCACCCTGGGCAGTCATCAATGATGCACGTTTCATCGATATCTTGCCCTCACGTGAAAAGCGGGCCGGGCTGGCAGAAGCCGTCAAGGTTGCCCTGATACGCGACCATGCATTTTTTCTCATGATGGAAAAGCAGTTGCCCGCACTGGCAGCATTTGACAGCAATGTACTGAACGTAGTGATCACCCGCTCCGCCAGTTTGCACATGCACCAGATTGCCCATGGTGGAGACCCCTTTGAAAGCGGCTCGGCCAGGCCGCTGGATTATGGTCACTGGGTCGCGCATAAACTCGAACGCCTGACTGCACATGCGCTATCGCATGGCGAAGCGGTCGCCATAGGCCTGGTACTGGATGCACGCTATTCCTGCCTTGCAGGTTTACTACCAGAAGGGGAAGACGCCCGCATTCATCGCTTGCTGACGCAACTGGGTTTTGATCTGTGGCATGCACAATTACTGGCGCAGGACGAGCAAGGTGACTTGCTGGTATTGCAGGGCTTAAGAGAATTCCGCGAACACTTGGGAGGCGAGTTGACCATCACGCTGCTGGCCGCCATAGGTAGTGGTGTAGAAGTCCACGAGATGGATGCAGGGCTGGTGCGCGCAGCAATAGACTGGTTGCACAGCAAGCAGGCAAATTCAGTTGTCCTGACCGACTGAGGCTGACATGCAATTATCCCTGCCACCGCAAAACGTGCATTTGACCTACTGCACGAATATACACGCAGGTGAAAGCTGGGATGAAGTGCTTGCCAGCCTGGAAGAAACCATACCTTTGCTCAGGGAAAAACTGGAGCTGGTCGCTGACCAGGCATTTGGCATAGGTTTGCGTCTGTCTGCCCAGGCAGCCGATAGCCTCATCATTCCGGCCAGCTTGCAGGAATTCAAAATGCAGTTGGCACGACTGGGCGCCTATGTCTTCACCATCAATGCTTTTCCTTACGGGCCTTTCCATGGCGTCAGGGTCAAAGAACAAGTGTATTTGCCAGACTGGCGCGATACCGAGCGTTTACGCTATACCAGGCAATGCGCCCACATTCTGGCTGAGCTTTTGCCGGAGGATGTGGAAGGCAGTATTTCCACCGTGCCCGGTGGGTATAAATCAGAAGCGCAAACAGCCGGGGCGCAACAACAGATTGTTGAGCAACTGATAGCCGCAGTCGCCATGCTGGCCGGACTGGAACAAACAAGTGGCAAATGCATAGCGCTGGCATTGGAACCTGAACCCTGCTGTTTTCTGGAAACCATGGACGAGACCGCAGCTTTCTTTTGCGGTCAATTGTGGACAAAGGACAGCATAGCCAGGCTTGCAGAATTATGCGTCTGCACGGAAGCACAAGCCGCCCGCCTGATGCGCCGTCATCTGGGGGTTTGCTATGACGTTTGCCATGCCGCGGTTGAATTTGAGGACCCGGTGAGTGCCATGCAAAGCTTGACAGAGCTGGGCATACGCATACTCAAGATACAGTTGTCCTGCGCCTTGCGCATCCCTGCCATGCATGCAGGGATGGTGAATGAACTACGGCGTTTTGACGATGGCGTGTATCTGCACCAGGTCGTGGTCCATAATCAGGATAGCTTGCAACGCTATACCGACCTGCCTGCCGCACTGTCGGCTTATCAGGCTGGTCAGGCTGATGGCGAATGGCGTGTCCATTGTCACGTCCCGATATTCTGGGACAGTGAAGAGCAATTGGGTTCAACCCGGACTGATTTGCTGGCGACCCTGCAAGCCTTGCGCAAGCAGGGGCTTTCCAGCCATCTGGAAGTGGAGACTTATACCTGGGATGTCTTGCCCGCACATTTGAAAAATGAATCCAAAGCCCATGCAATTGCGCGTGAGTTGAGCTTTATCATGAAAGAACTGCTGACATGAATACTTTAGTCATGAATAACAGCCGCCTGGGCATCTACTTGCGATTGGGTAGGGTGTCCAACCTGCCCACCGTATGGACCAATGTGCTGGCTGGTGCCATCGTCGCAGGCAGCATTACAGGCCGTCCCTTATCTATCATACATACGCTGCTGGTCATGCTTGCGATATCAGCTTTTTACTGCGCGGGCATGTATTTGAATGATGCATTTGACCGGGAAATCGATGCCCGTGAAAGACCGGGGCGACCCATTCCCTCAGGCCAGATCAGCGCAAGTGCGGTGTTTGCCATCGGCTTTGTCTTGCAAGTTGCGGGCATCGCCATACTCAGTTATTACGGCACCTGGGCGATAGTTTGCGGTTGTGCACTGGCCGCTACCATCTTGTTGTACAACGTCTGGCACAAGGGCAATCCTCTAAGTCCGCTGATCATGGGACTGTGTCGCGCCCTGGTGTATTTTGTCGCTGCTGCCAGCGTGATGATGGTAGAGCTCACTACTTCAGCCGAGCATTCGCTAAAAAACACTGGACTGTTCAATACAACCGTGGTCCTGGCAGCACTGGCGATCTGGGCGCATGTAGTGGGTCTGACTTATGCAGCAAAACAAGAGAGTCTGAATCGTTTGGGTAGTTTGTGGCCATTGCTGATCTTGGCATTGCCCGTGCTTTTGTATGGCAGCAGATCTGTCACCAGTTGGACCGATGGTGGCCTGGCTCTTTTGATGTTGCTGGCCCTGATTGCGGCAGACATCATTGCCGTGCGCTTGTTAATCACCCGCCATATCGCAGGTGCGGTACCCAAGGCCGTAGCGCAATTGATTGCTGCAACTTCGCTGCTGGATGCATTGGTCATCGCCATCGCTGGTGGCGGTGTTGCTGCCGTGGCGTTTTGCCTGTGTGCCTTTGTCATGACCAGGGTTTTGCAGCGTGTCATTCCAGGAACCTGATCCATCATTTTAGGGCGGCCATCATGAGACATCCATCGTTAGAAGAAATGCAGGCTCTTACTCCAACTGCTACAGCCCTGTCGCAACTCGATATCTGGATAGCAGCGCGCAGCACTCCAGAAGCCTTGCTGTGGTTCCGCTTGCAATGCCAGCAAATCAGCACGGCAAAACAGGAGCGTGATGTTTATCGCGCCATGGGTATGGCTGCGCGCAAACTGGGCAAGCTTGATTTGAATTTAAGCAGCGATGAACTGGCAACTGCGAATTCGCTGCGTCCCGGTTTTGATCCCTCGGGCTGGAGTGTCGATATTGCCGCTAGGGTCGCCTTCATACTCGCCAGCTATGCCGGTGATGAAGCGCAATTTGCCAGTCAACTGGACAGTATCGCCGACAGTGCTGAAATCAATGAACTGATTGCCCTGTATTCCGGCTTCCCCTTATATCCTGCCGCCAGCGTGATAGAACACCGCGCCCGTGAAGCCATACGTTCCAGCATGCGTCCTATCTTTGAAGCCATGGCGCATCGCAATCCTTATCCCATGCAGGCATTTGATGAAGCCGCCTGGAACCAGATGGTCGTCAAATGCTTTTTTCTCGATAGCTCCTTGTGGCCAGTGCAAGGTCTGGAGCAAAGAAATAATCCTGCCCTGGCACGCATCCTGATCGACCTGGCGCATGAACGCTGGGCCGCAGGGCGCGCCATCTGCCCTGAGTTATGGCGTTGCGTGACACCGCAACTTGATGCTGTAGGTGAGGCTGAATTGTTGCGCGTCCTCGAACAAGGCAGCATGGCAGAACGGCTGGCCATCGCCAAGAGCCTGCCTGCCCATGACAGCAAAATACGCAATTTATGCCAGCAACAGAATCTGAAAACAGCAGCGAAAGATATGAGCTGGCAAGAACTGTTGCAAGAGTCGCAGCAAGTGCCACATTGATACACAAAGGAGAATCAATATGTTTGAAAAAAATACCGAACACCAGCAATGGCTGGAAGACAGCATCGCCAATTTGGATGCTGCCGCAGGCACTATCCATATACAGCGCGGAGAAGATTTATACCTGAGTGCTGCCTTGCGCATACCAGAACCAGTACTCGCCATCGTCGCCCATGTCAGTCATGGCAAGGGCATGGCGGGTGCGGCACAGTTGAGCAAGGCACCAGTGCAGACCTGTAATTTGCAAGACGATAAAAGCGGCAATATACGCCCCGGTGCTAAAGCAGTTGGTGCCCAGGCGGCAATCGCTATTCCTTTGCTCAGCAAGGCGGGTGATGTCATGGCGGTGGTAGGTTTTGCCTGGCAAAAAGAAGGTGATCCGGCTGAGTGGGTAGCGCAAGCACCTTTCCCAGCCAAACTGGCTGAACTGACTGCGCGCCTGCAAGCTGCCTGAATTTCGTTCAGTTTTCGGGCAGAACTAATCTGCGCACATAGCCTTCCAGTGCTACGGTTTCTCCATCTGCATTGGCGATGGGGCGACCTGGCAGGCCCATGCCTTCACTGATGAATACTGTATTTCCTGCCACGCATAAGTTGGATGGAGTATCCAGATATCTGGCCAGGCAAGTCACAGTCCGCTTGCTCAAGTCAAAACTGAGCAGGCGGCCAGAATAGCGTTTGAAGCCACCATGCCAGGTGGTTTTGGGTATGTGATCTACTGGCATGGGCTCTAAAAAATCATCGCATAATTCCAGCACCAGCAATTGCCCTTGTTCAGTAAACGCCATGCCAGTGGCCAGTGTCAGACCTGTTATTACTGCGCTGACCTCACCGGTATCAAGATCCAGCCTGACGATTTTGCTGACGCCTTTTTCAAAGTTGATCCCCATTTTGTCAGCATCACCCTGCAATTCGCCTGAGAACAGGGAAATCAATACAGGCTGGCTGCTATTCGTTCGTTGCCAGCTTTGATCAAGAATCACCGTGACTGGCACCGCATGCTGACCGCCAGACAAATCTGGCAGCACGCCGACTACAGTTTCTGGCTGGTCATCAATAAATTCTATGGCCTGATTGGTATCAGGCTTCACTGTTAGCCAGCTTTGTCTTTGCGGGTGATAGCAAAGCGCATTCAGATTGCCATGACTGTGGAATGCAGCTTGCGGTGGCAGGGTAGTCAAATCCAGGATGCGTGAACCGGCTACATAGTCAGTCTGGCTCAGCAGCCAGCGACCGTCACCATAAGCGATATCCGCAAGGCCAAATATTTCATCCCTGCACATGCGTGCCTGCATATTCATGGAGCGAAAACCGGTAGCGAGTATCTCGCGTTTCGTATATTCGCCGTCCACACCCAGTTTGAACTGCACTAGTCGACCAGAAAAAACTTGCTCTGCATTGCCGCTGCCTGCTTCCACCAGCAACAGACTGCCATCCAGCTTGAGCTTGATGCCGCGCGGATTATTCAGTCCGCGCAAGATGATGCTGGATGCGCATCGTTGCTGGATCATGAGCTGTGGTAGAACGATGGGTACAGGGTTTGCCATGTAATGATTCTGAATGGAACTTATCAATGCAGGACAGTGTTTCACAAAAGATAATTGTGGTCAATGTGATATGTACCTTTCGTGCTAGGACAAGAACCTGCGAAAAGCCAGTCGCGTCCACTTGACCCCACTTTGCTGGTTCAGTTTTTGTATGGATGCCGTCCGCACATTCAAGATGGGTAGCAGGTTTTGCATGGCTGCGAGTTCCATGGTTTCTTCTGCGCTGACATCAAACATGCGTCGCCCAACTGGGATGGGGCCATGACGCAGGGACAGTATCAGGGTCGCAGATGCATTCATCAAGCCTGCCAGCCTGGGCATGGCGTGTTGCCGTTGCGTTGCATCAAGATGCATCCACACGGCGCTAAGCATGATGAGGTCGAAAGTCTGGTTCATGGCACACAGCCTCGACAAGTCTGGCAGGCTGTCATCCAGCCAGCAGATGTTTGGCGCATCATGCAGAGCTATGCCCGGCAAGCGCAACTCCCGCGTTGGCTCTACCGCGACTACGCTATGTCCCATGGCAGCAAACGCCGCTGCATCTTTGCCTATGCCTGAACCTATATCAAGTACACGACAGGGCGCTGTCGGTAGTAAATGCAAAACCGTGGCGTGGTGTTCTTCAAAAGAAATTTCCTGCCACTGATTGACCAGGTAATCGGCTGTCTCGGCATAGCCTTCAGTGCCACTGATTTTATTCACATGCATGTTCTGACTATCGTGTTTTGCCGGAAATGAAGATTGTAAATCACTGCTTCGAATATCTTTACTTAAAAAAGAATAATGACATTGACTTTTCGATAATTGAAAATATACTAAGTAAGCTTGCCATATTGATAGCAGGCAGGTTTCCAGAATTCCATAGATACCCACCCCAGTTTCATAAACCAGACTCACCTCAAGGAGTAACTTATGACTACCAATAAAGAAACTTATGGCGGTTTCATTCCTCTGTATGCAGTGGCAATGAGTGATGCAATTGCCAGTGGCGACGCCGCCAAATTGAGCGCTGCACGTGAAGCTGCATTCAGCCATCTGGCTGCTGCAGCCGATGTTGCCCGTCTTTTGCCAGAACTGGAAAGCGCCATCAAAAGCAAGGGCGGCGTCATACGCCCTTTGTATGCCGTCACCATACAAGATGCCGTTGCCCGTGGCGATGCAGTTGAAATTGCCCGCCTCAAATCCGAACTGGCTTCCTACACCAGTATGCTCGGTGGAGCCAGCAACACTGCTGCCGCCTTTCATCCTGTCACACCTTATGGCGTCGCGATTCAGGACGCGCAGGCGCGTGGTGATCAGGCCGAAGTGGACCGACTGAAAGAACTCGCACAAAGCCTGCTGGCACAGCTCAACGCCAGCAAGTAAGCAAGTACCTCTTTATCCCGGATGCCAGCTTGCTGGCATTTGCCACCGGAGCCAAGTATGGAACAAACTGCTCTTATATCTCAAGCTTCTCAACCCGCCAGGGCGCGTACGCTGTCTGATCTCAACGGTCATACGCCTGTGCACGTGGTGTGGGAAATTACTCTTGCCTGTAATTTGAAATGCAGCCATTGCGGTTCACGTGCAGGCAAGCGCAGGGTGGGTGAACTCTCCACAGAAGAAGCCTTTTCCGTGATTGATCAACTGGCCGCCCTGGGCACGCGTGAAATCACTTTGATAGGTGGCGAAGCCTTCTTGCGCAAGGACTGGCTGCAAATGGTGGAACGTATCGCCGGTCATGGCATACGGGTAGGCATGCAAACCGGTGCCCGCAACTTCAATACTGCCAGGCTGCAAGCAGGTAAACAGGCTGGTCTGTTTGGCATCGGTGTTTCCATCGATGGCATGAAGGATTATCACGACAGGGTGCGCGGTGTCGTCGGCTCCTGGAATGATGCCCTGCGTGCCATGGAAACCGCCAAGTCCCTGGGCCTGGGTGTCAGTTGCAATACCCAGATAGGGGCAGAAACCATAGATCAGCTCGAACCGCTATTCAACCGCATCATCGAAGCCGGTGCCACCCACTGGCAATTGCAGATCACAGTCGCCATGGGCAATGCGGTAGAGAATGACCACCTCTTGCTGCAACCGCATCGCGTGCTTGAACTCATGCCCTTGCTGAACCGTCTTTACCATGAAGGCCAGCAACGCGGCCTGTTGCTGACCTTTGGCAACAACCTCGGTTACTTCGGTCCCTTCGAGCATCACTGGCGTGGCCTGGGTGATGAAACCCTGCACTGGACAGGTTGCGCTGCCGGTCAGAATGTCATTGGTCTTGAGGCGGATGGCACCATCAAGGGCTGCCCATCACTGGCAACGGAAACCTATGGCGGTGGCAATGTCCGTGATACCGCCGTGGCAGAATTGTGGAATACTTCCGAAGCCCTGCACTTTGGCCGCATGCGCAATATTGATTCGCTATGGGGCCATTGCCGCACCTGCTACTACGCAGATGTTTGTCGTGGTGGCTGCACCTGGACTTCAGATTCCTTGTTCGGCAAACCAGGCAATAATCCCTATTGCCACTACCGCGCACTGAAGCTGGAAAAACGTGGCATACATGAGAAAATCCGCAAAGTGGCACCAGCGCCTGACAAGCCTTTTGCCATAGGCAGATTTGAATTGTATGAAGAAGCGATTCCAGGAAGGCAAGTGCTGCCGGAAGAACCTGCGCCAGCACCTAGGGTGGCAGAACGCACCAGCAATAATCCTTTGCCTGAACTGGATCTGTGCCGTGGCTGTAATGAATACATCTGGCCAGATGAAACCGAGTGTCCGCATTGCCATGTCGATGTCGCTACCGCAGCACAAAAATATGCCATTGAAGAAGCCAGACGGCAAGCCGTCATGACAGAACTCAAGAGCGTACTCGATCGTCTGCACGTGCTGACCAGCACAGCTTGACGATCAAAGCCCGGCTTTTGTTTCTGCTGCCGGGATAGTTTTGGTGTTGAAGTATGTTTCCCTTAATCCGCAAGGCAGTTAACGGTTTTCATTAGCTGCCAGCATTTCTTGAAGGAGTAGATATGGTTTCCCCAACTCACGCAGCACCCATGGCCGCCTTGTATGGCGTGCCCATGCATGAAGCCATCGCCAGTGGCGATGTCAGTAAAATGATCGCCATCCGCGATCAGGCACTGGACTATCTGGCCGCAGCATCAGAAATAGAACGCTTGTTGCCATCACTGGAAAAGACCATGAAAGCCAAGGGCTTGCCGCCTCAGGCTTTGTATGGCATCTCCATACAGGATGCAGTTGCACGTGGTGACCAGGCTGAACTGTCACGTTTGAAAGCGGAAGTGGCTTACTATAGTCGCTTGCTGTAAGGTTTGTAAAAAGCACCCTTTACGTAATTCGCAGGTTGTGCCGGACCTCGCCCGGCACAACCTGCGAACTCAATCATAGTGAGACATCAATGCCACACCTTCTCCGGCGGTGTCACAATCAACACCGAAGGCACGGCCTCAGGATTATATAGACGCAAATAGAAGTGCCCTATACCCGCCGTCCCCAGCATCAGGTTCGGCGTTTCACCCGTGCCAGCCACCCCGCAAGGCCAGGGCATGTCGGACTGGCCGTAATGCTGCCAGCCTTCTTGCCCTATCTTTTCAGCGATTTGTGTCAGGTCAGGGCGCTTTAAGTATTGCCCCGCCATGATCATCAATTCAGCATTGCCGCAAGCACCATGGCATAACGAGAAATTACCCATACCGTGCACCCAGGCTGGCATCAGCGAACTGGCAGTGGTTTGTATGGCCGCATTTAATTCCTGCATGAGCACTGCATCATCCGGCATCAATGCCACATTGCGCAGGCGTGACAAACCTATGCCGGGTGCGCCATGGCACCATGCCATGTTATAGACAGGGGGGGCTTCAGCCTGGCTGGCATCCATGATGCGCAAATCCGGCCAGTTATTGTGTTGGGCGCTGAACAGGCTGCGTTCATAGCGCAGGCCTTCATTGGCACCATCCAGGTAGCGTGTCTCACCTGTGGCGCGATACAGTTCCAGCAAGGCAGTGACGATGCCTGCTACCCCATGCGAATGACCGGTCAAATGTTTTTGTCCCGGTACATGCATAGTTTCCCATGACCAGCCTGCGTCGCTTTTGCTCGCATGTGCCAGTAAATAATCGCCATGGATTTGCGCCGTGGCGATGAAGTCGGGGCGCTGGTGTTCCAGTCCCAGTTTCAACATGGCAGGTATGGCTCCGGCACTTCCACCTATGACATCAATGAATAATGTATCTGGTGCCTCTTCTGTGAGGCTGGTCATTTCACGCAGGCCACGTGCTATCAAGGCTTCATTTTTTAATAGTGTGCCTATGCGCACCAGCACATAGGCAAAACCGCTACTGCCTGCATAAAAACCGCTGCGCGCCGCGCCCTGCATTTTTCCAGATAGTGATAAAGCCTGATTCAATGCACCTTCCAGTACGCGCTTTTGTTGCTTGTCGGCGCTGAACTGATGCAGCTCTGCCAGGAATAGTGCGATGCCACTGGTGCCCCCATACAAGTCACCTGCAAAGGAGCGGTAAGCTGGCACCCAGGCTTGATTCACTGCCTCCATAGACCAACCCAGCCAGTTGCAACGCGCACCATCCCAGACGGCATCACGGCACAAACTGCGGCCTATGCGGTCGGCCACGTCGAGATAGACTTCCTTGTACGAATGCAGCGCTGCGCTCATTGGTACGTCGATAGGTGCGTTCATAGCTGCAAGCCTCCGTTAAATAGGGGTGCTTCAAATAAATTGACTGAATGACGATTCAGGTAAGGGGTACGCATATCGATGCCATTGGCGGCAAAACGTTTTTGCACTGCGTCTGCACGCGCATCCACGCTTTGTGAACCGGCCAGCCATGCATCGACCATGCCTTCGGCGACCAGCCTGCATCTGTGCATGCCAAAACTTTCACCTGTGCCTGGCTCTTCTGCCACACCGATGCCATCGACCAGGGTTTTGCAAAACATGGGGGTGACCGGGCGCAATTTGCTGCCAATGCTGGCATGCAAATCCTGTATCAGCGCTGCTACCATGGGGTAATGGCGTTTGGCGATATATAGCACTGCCGCATCAGCACGGCGGTAGGCGCCGGCGTCAACCAGTGTTTTATAGCGGAATGGCAGGGCATAGCGATTCAGTTGCATCGTCAGGCCATATAGCAACTCAGCCGCTGCACTGGCTGGTACATTGAAGTAAAAGCGGATAAGTTCATAGTCATCAAACTGGTCAGATAGATTACTGCCAAAGGCATAGTAAAAGCCTTGTTGCATATCGGCCGTGCCGGGATAGACACGCAAGTTCACCAGTTCCCCCGCCAAAGGTGCCATGCCCGGCCATTTGTTGGCAGCATATTCGCCAACGACAGCAGTACGGCTGCGCTCGCCTTTTTGTACCATGACGCGGCCATCGGGGCTTTGCTGATAAATTTTCCAGCCGGGGTCCCAGCGATCTGGGGTCTGATTGGCCTGGCTCAGGTTGGGCACCAGACTTTGCGAAGGCAATACAGGTTCGTTTGCAGTGTCGCGTACATAGTACATTCCATACAGGCTGGTATTGATGGCGGCGATCAATGCCTGGACCGGATTGTTCTGGCCGCTTGCCATGAATACGGGAGTCGGGGACGTACCACCTAGCGCATAACTGTGCTGGTTGTTGATTTTCAGGGCCGCGTAGATGCCCTTTAGTTCTTCGTTTATCGATGTGTCGCTCATGATTGCAACTCCCCGCCAAATCCAAACAAGGCCGATGCTGCCTGGCGCGGATTGCGTAAAATATTTTGACTGACTTGTAATAAGATTGCCGCATGGTTTGTCATGACCGGGGCATAGTAAAGTGATTCAAAGGCCGTCTGCACCATGCGTACTGCGCCGTATTCTATACAGCGCAGCAGGTAGGCATAAGCCTGCGATTTATCTATGCCCGCCGTTTGCACATAGCTGCGCCAGAAGGCATGGATGGATGGATACATCCCCTCCAGCGGGTAGACGGCTTTGTCAACAAAGCTGGTGGGATTGAAATCATGATACAGCGGCATGGAATAAATCCACGAGGTCAGATAGGCTTGCAGTACCGCGCCTGTATCCCAGCTGGCATCACCATAATCAACCAGTTCCCAGTCTATGATGCGTAAAGCCATTTCTCCATCAGGGGCTGGATACACTACGCAGTTATCCCATTTCATGTCACCATGAATAATGCTGTCGTAACGCCAGTCCTGTGCCAGCCGTGCCAGATTTTGTTGCAGATCTGGATATTGCCTGATCAGTGCACCTAGCTGTTGCACGCCACCGCTCAGGGTATTGCCAGCCTGCATGCTGTTTTGATGAAAACTCAAGATCCATGGCACCATGCGCGGGAAGCTGCTGAGGTCTTCTGCCTGTAAAGTATTGCCGCGCAGGGTCTGGTGATAGTTTCCCAGCGCAACTCCCAGCAACTTGCCGATCTCGGCGGGGAATGTTCTTTTGCGGGCATAGAATTCCGTCAGGTTTTCACCACCAGGTAGCAAACTTACTGTCAGGCAATGCCGGGCCGCATCGTGATCGACAAAATTGGGCATCAGGTTCGCCAGAGCTTGATAGCCTTCTTTTTGCACCATGCGATAACAGGCAGCTTCACGTTGCATGGTCGAAATCGCCATCGGTTCGACTTCCTTGATCTGCTTGACGAACAAGCCAGTACCATCGCGCCGTATGATCTTGTAATTACGATTGCGCCTGCCTGCCTCTACCACCATAAAATCACCATCGACGACCACAGCTGGTGGGATCGTGCCACGTGCCAGCAGATAGTGGGCCATATTGGAAGCGGTCAAAAACATTTCTGTTTACTCCTTCAATTGTGCAAGCAAATATGCCGAAACCCCAGGTGCACAATTGCACTTGGGGTTTACAAAGAATGAGTCAACCCGCGGCCGGGAATTTATCCCGACCGGTTTTACCAGGGCTGATCAAACTGCTCTGTACTGCTTTAGTTCACTGGCGCTCTCATTAGCAAGCAGCCACTGTCATCACTGGCCCTACCGTCATAGGCAAGCAAGTATTGCCACAAATTGGCATGTTATTCGTGGGGATGACCGGGCCTATTGTCATGGGCAGGCAAGTGTTGCCACAAATTGGCATGTTTTGCGTAGGGATCACAGGGCCAACCGTCATGGGCAGGCAAGTGTTACCGCAAATTGGCATGTTATTGGTAGGAATAACAGGGCCAACGGTCATGGGTAGGCAAGTGCAACCCAGGAGATGCGTAGGAGCTACCGCTTGTGGCTGACAAACCGGGGATACTGTTGGGCAATGTGGTGGTGCCGACAGCAATGGCTGGCAATTTGCCCACGCGGTATGACCACAAAGTTGTGGCGCGGCTGTACAAAAATGAACACCGGTCGGGCCTACTTGTTGCTGTGCCTCCAGGGTAGGTGGGGGGCAAACGAAGCAATGGGTGCTGGCTGTTGGATTCATGGCCTGAGCCTGTTGTGGTGCGGCCTGCAGTGCATCAACAGTGAGCGGTGGGCAAATGAAGCAATGGGTGTTGGCAGTAGGGTTTGTGGTCGGGTGAATCGCCATCTGGGCCTGTTGTGGGGGGCAGGGCTGCCACGCAGTGTTACCGCAGAACTGCGGTGCAGCGGTGCAATTCTGTACCCCTGTCTGGCCAATTGGCTGGCAAGGCTGCCACGCAGTATTACCGCAAAATTGCGGTGCAGCGGTGCAATATTGGACACCTGTCTGCCCAATTGGCGGGCATGGCTGCCACGCGGTATTGCCGCAAAATTGTGGTCCTACTGTGCAATGTTGTATGCCGGTAGGGCCAAAGTTGGCTTGCGCAGCAAATTGTTGTTCCGGGGCAGCAGCGCCGGCGAAATTTTGCGCTTGCGCTGGTGCAGCCAGACCACCTCCGGCAGCCACGCCGCCATTAAATACCGGTGTCTGGTTTTGGACTATGGTCGGGTCGAATGGTTTCGTGGGGAAAATACGTGTATTCGCCTGACATTGTTGTATGTCGCATAGAGGGTGATTCCGGGTAATCCGGCACATCACAGGGCTGGTGACATTGTTGCAGATTGGCCCAGCCAGCGTTTGTGGGAAGCATTGCTGTGGCTGGGTGAAATGGCAGATGGCTGGCGATGTTTGGGGAAAACATTGCGGTGGTTGCGTCACATGACAGATGGCGGGTGAGGTCTGGGGGATGCATTGTTGCGGTTGTGTCAGAATGTGACAGGCGATGGGGCTGGTTGGTGGCAGACATTGTGGTAGCAATGTGGGCATCTGGCAATTCGGAAATTGAGTAGTCATAACAAAACTCTCCTAAGAGTGAAACTACAATTCATGAATGATAAGAACAACGAGGGAACAAACTCATGGCAACAGGTCATGCCTTCGCACGAAGGCAATGCTTGCGCCATTCTTCACACATTCGCATGAGATAAAGGCCGGTCAATCTGCAGCCCTTCACATCACGAATATTTCAATTTGATTTATCCGGGCAGCCCTGCCATGCCGTATTGCCGCATACAGGTGCAGCTTGAGTGCAGTTCAATACGCCAGTGGGCCCTCCGGCAACTGCAGCCTGGGCGGCATTGGCAGCGGCAGTGGCTGCCTGAGCGTTTTGTATGGGGCCGCTGAAGAAACTGATTTTGGTGTCCGCAACACTCTTGCCTTTGCGTATTAACTCGGCATCCGCCTTGACCCAGAGATAGGCGGTTTCCAATGGATTATTGGCGCCGGCGGTAGCCGGGGCCGTGTGTAGAATCGCCTCAGTGGGGATTTCATAATATTCATTCAGTACGGCATTCAGATACAGGCGTGTGTAGTTTTCCAGAGCGGAATTGCCCACAAAGCCATTGAGCAAAACTACCTCGGGAATATTCGCCGGGTCTGCCGCCAACACCTCTACAAAATACTTGTCTTTCGCCATCACAGTTCTCCATTCGGTTGAAACTGAAACACAGATCAGACATCGGGCTTTTTCAGATACCTGATTGTGGATTCAGAAAAATTTGGATAACAATACAATGCTCAAACTCAATCGACAGAAGCCGGGCCCCTGCCTTGCTACAACAGCACGCGACACTGTTACCGCAAGATGACGCGTGTAAAACGTAATCATGATGCCCACGCCTGCCAGCGAAAAAGCGCAAGAAAAACAAGCGACAAAATCCCTCCATGAGCTGGCTGGAAGCTGGCTCAAAAATGCAAAAAAACTGAATGGGTAGGGATTTTGTTGAAGCAGGAATTTATTGCATATACTTATTACTTTATTTGCATGTCAATTATTCAAGGTTAATCTATTATTAATTTTTTTCAAGGGTGAATACGTAATAATTTATTACAGATTTTCATTGGCAAAAGACATCGTATGGAAATTTGCGGACATAACAACCAAATTTTTAGACAAACTCATAGAGCGAACCGTGGTCAGAGTTTGACTTGGATCAAGCCAGGCGTTCCAAGCCTATCTATGCTGAACGAAGGTCAAAAACTAAATGGGGGAATACATGGATCTGGAAGATGCCGTAGCAAAACATTCCGAATGGAAAACTAAATTCCGTATGGCAATCAGTAAAAAAGAAGCCATGGATGCAGCGACCATCGCCAAAGACAATTGCTGTGACCTGGGCAAATATTTACATGGGGAAGGTAAGACAGCATTCGGCAAATTGGCGACACATGCGGATTGTGTTGCCAGGCATGCAGCATTTCACACTGAAGCAGGCAAGGTGGCCCAAGCCATCAATGCCAAGAAATATCTAGAGGCTGAAGCAATGATTAATGCTGGTACAAGTTATTCAGCAGCCTCGAGTGCCGTAGGAGTAGCCATCATGAAATTTAAGAAAGAGGCTGGGCTATGAATTAGTCGTATTCAGGTACGGCATTCAAGTCATCCCATTAGCCTGTCGCCAGGCCAATGGGATGTCAGACAAACAATCAGATGCTACGCTGATTGACGCGCTTGGCAAGTTCTTCTGCAGTTTCCTTGCGTTCGCTGTACCTGTCCACAAGATACGGTGCGACATCGCGTGTCAGCAGAGTGAACTTCATCAACTCTTCCATGACATCAACCACGCGGTCATAGTAAGACGATGGTTTCATGCGGCCAGCTTCATCAAATTCCAGAAAAGCTTTTGCTACCGATGATTGATTCGGTATCGTGATCATGCGCATCCAGCGGCCCAGGATGCGCATTTGATTGACAGCATTAAATGATTGAGAACCACCAGACACCTCCATCACAGCCAGCGTCTTGCCCTGCGTGGGGCGCACGGCACCGATGGACAGGGGTATCCAGTCTATCTGCGCCTTCATGATGCCCGTCATCGCGCCGTGGCGTTCTGGCGAAGTCCAGACCATGCCTTCAGCCCATAGTGCCAGTTCACGCAGTTCCTGTACCTTGGGATGGCTGTCCGGCACTTCATCCGGCAAAGGCAAGCCATGCGGATCAAAGACACGGGTTTCGGCACCCATGGCTTGCAGCAAGCGCATTGCTTCCAGCGTCAGCAATTTGCTGTACGAACGTTCGCGTAAAGAACCGTAAAGGAGCAGGATGCGCGGTGCATGAGTGGCGCGTGCGGGTGCAAACAATTGTTCAGTGTCCGGCAGCTGGAACAAATCCTGGCGCAGGCTGGGTAAGTCATTTGTGGTGAACACGATTGCCCTCCGCATCAATGACTTTCTCGCCATCTTCTTTGGTAAATTCGCCAATTTGTGGTGTCGGTAAAATATCCAGCACAGCTTCAGAAGGACGGCATAGCTTGGTTCCCATCGCGGTGACAACGACAGGGCGATTCATCAGTAACGGATGGGCGACCATGAAGTTGATGAGTTCATCATCCGTCCACTTGCCATCATCTAGACCCAGCTCTTCATACGGTGTGCCTTTTTTGCGCAAAAGTTCGCGCGCTGGTAGGCCCATTGCCGCGATAAGTGCTTGCAGTTTCTCTTTGCCTGGTGGCTGTTTCAGGTATTCAATGATTTCTGGCTCGGTACCGCTATTGCGTATCAGGGCCAGGGTATTGCGCGAAGTTCCGCAATCGGGATTGTGGTAGATGGTGATCGTCATGGATATCTCATTAATTAATGGCTGACAGTGTCTTTCTGCTTTGCCGGATATAGCCAGCAAAATACAAGGGTGGCTGCAGTTGCCCCGAGTATCTGGGCGATGATGAAACCCGGAGCATCGATAGGACGGATGCCAGCAAAAGTATTGCTGGCAGCGCGTGCCAATGTCACGGCAGGGTTGGCAAATGAAGTCGATGCAGTGAACCAGTATGCTGCCGTGATATAGGCAGCAACGGCAAACGGTGTCACCGCAGGGCGGCTACGTGTACAGGATATGATGACGGCGATCAAACCAAAGGTCGCAACAAACTCGCTCCACCATTGCGCCATGCCATTGCGTACATGTTCCGATGCGAAAAACAAGGGATGTTCAAACATGCCATGTGCGGCAGCGACACCAGAAAAAGCGCCCAGCACTTGCACCAGGATATAAGGCAGCACTTCCTTGCCGGGCATATTCCTTTGGAATGCTTCTGACAGCGTCACAACAGGATTGAAATGTGCTCCCGATATCGTGCCAAACATCAGGATCAGGGCGATCAGGCCAGCACCAGTGGCAAGCGCGTTTGCCAGCAAGGCGATGGCGACATTACCATCAGCCAGGCGCTCAGCCATGATGCCAGAACCCACCACCACGGCCAGCAGCATGGCTGTGCCCAGGCCCTCAGAAACTAAGCGTCGTGCCATGCTCATACTTTGGTCGCCCCTATCTGGTCGAGCTCTCTTTGCAAGGCGAGCTTTTCCAGTTTATTGATAGGCAGGCTCAAGAAAATATCCAGCCTGGTTTTGATTTCGCGGCAGATGCGTGCGAAGGTTTGACGGATTTCTTCTTCTGAACCCTGTGCTTCTGCCGGATCTTGAAAGCCCCAGTGCGCCGTCATCGGCTGGCCTGGCCAGAAAGGACAGACTTCACCGGCAGCCTTGTCACACACCGTAATCACAAAGTCCATATGTGGTGCTTCTGCAGTAGCAAATTCATCCCAGTTCTTGCTGCGCAAACCAGATGCATCAAAACCAAAATGCGTCACCTGCTCAATTGCCATAGGGTTGACCACACCGCCAGGGTGGCTGCCAGCGCTATAGGCTTTGAAGCGACCTTTGCCCATGGCGTTGAGCATGGCTTCTGCCATGATGCTGCGGGCAGAATTGCCGGTACATAAAAACAAGACAGTATAGATTTTTTCGCTCATGGAGTTCTCCTGATGGCTGGCTATGGCTGGGTGAGACTGGAAAGAAGGTGGGCAAAGACAGTGTTATGCCGGAATCAGGTTGCCGATACGGTCAAGCTCTTCCTTGAACTTTTGCTTGTCCTGCGCCAGTGTTTCCAGTGGCAGTGCCAGGAATGCTTCTATGCGAGCGCGCAAGATGCGGTAAGCAGTCATGAAGGCGGCGTCGACTTCTTCGTCTGTGCCTGTCGCATGTGCCGGGTCTTCTACACCCCAGTGCGTGCGCAAGACTGGTCCCAGATAAGCTGGACAGGTTTCGCCCGCAGCGCTGGCACAAACGGTAATGACGATATCTGGTGTCGCTGGCAGATTGTCCCAGGACTTGCTGACATAGCCTTCAGTCGAGATACCTTCGCGTGCCAGCAGAGCCAGCGAGCGTGGATGAACCTGGCCTGTTGGCTTGCTGCCCGCACTCATGGCTTTCCAGCCAGCTGGTGCCAGGTGATTGAAGGTAGCTTCGCCAAGGATGGAGCGGCAAGAGTTGCCGGTGCACAGAAATAAAACGTTCATAAGTCGTCTAAATAATTGAATGAGGGTAAAAGCAGACTTTTATGATTCAACAGTGGCACATTGCTGCGCCTGGACTGGTGTACATGGATTGCCGCCGCAACAGTTCTCAGTCAGAAAGCCCAGCATCTGGTTCATCGTGGTGATATTTGCTGAGTAGATGACAAAACGCCCGGCCTGGCGTGACTCCACCAAATCAGCGTGCGACAGTTCTTTCAAATGGAATGACAGGGAGGACGGTGGCACGCCCAGTTGTTCGCTGATCTTGGTGGCAGCCATGCCTTCCGGGCCAACCTGTACTAGCAAGCGGAAGACAGCCAGGCGCGATTCCTGCGCCAGGGCGGCCAATGCCAATAAGACTTTTTTAGTTTCCATGATCTGCATATCAAAAGGTTGAGTCGCTTCGACTATATTTCTATATTAATGGAAATGTAGAATTCAAGTAAAGCGAAATCAAATTTTCTTCAAAAAATTATCTATATAGCAAATCTGAACTGAGCACCAAAACGATCAGGATTGCAGAAGCTACCCAGACCCAGCGGGCAATCTTGATGACAGTACGTTTTCTGAGGTAAATGACGTTCATGAGCGGTCTCCAGGCAATATCGTGATATCTGACTTACTCCTTGGGTTCGCGACGCAGCAGGTCGGCGATCTTGACGCCGATTTCTGGCTCGCCACCAAAAGCAGTGCCCGTTTTCTTGTTGGCAAAGTTCAGCATGGCATGCTTGTAGTCTTTCTCAGTCAGCGGGATGTACTTTGCTTCCTTGACTGCTTTCTGTGCATTGGCCAGATAGAAATCGACAAATCCTTTTACCTCAGGACGTTCTGCGGCTTTGGCGCTGACGTAGATGAAGATGGGGCGAGACAGCGGCTGATAACTGCCATCTATGACAGATTGTACTGAGGGCGCGACGGCAGGTTTGCCGGCCTGGTGGACGATGGGGACAAGTTTAAGTTTCTTGCTGTTTTCGACATAATAGGCATAGCCGAAATAGCCTATGGAATTTGGATCGCGTGCTACACCTTGCACAACCACATTGTCATCTTCAGAAGAAATATAGTCAGTGCGGCTGGATTTTGTTTTACCAACAACGGCATCGGTGAAATAGTCGAAAGTTCCGGAGTCGGCACCGGCACCAAAGAGCTTGATTGGTGTATCTGGCCAGGCAGGATTGATTTGCTTCCAGCGCATAATCGCGCCCTGGGCTGCTGGCTCCCACATTCTTTTGAGTTCTTCGACCGTGATTTTGTTGAGGAATTTATTCTTGGGGTTCACCACTACCGTCAAGGCGTCAAATGCAATTGGCAATTCCATGTACTTGATGCCGTTCTTGGCGCATTCTTCCATTTCTTTCTTGAGGATAGGCCGGGATGCATCAGAAATATCAGTCTCGCCTTTGCAGAATTTCTTGAAGCCGCCACCAGTGCCAGCAATGCCAATAGTTACTTTGACTGCACCGCCCTTGGTGGCCTGATAGTCGTCAGCAACTGCTTCTGTGATAGGGAATACGGTGCTGGAGCCATCAATTTTTATAAAAGTCTGAGCGCTGGCGGGCATTGCGACGGCAGCAGTCAGCGTCAGCATGACGAGAGAGGTCAGATAATCAAAACGGAAGCTTTTCATGAAATTTCCTTGGTTTGCGGTGTAAGGGTCAGTTGGGTGTGATCGCTGAGCATGTCCAGCCAGTGTTGCGTCAGTATTGCCAGCGTGCGGTATTCATTTTGTCTATAGGCATGGAATAGCTCAGATGCACCAGCTCGATCATTTGCTCAGCAATACGGTCGCTGGTCGTTGCGATGCTGCGCAAATCGTTGGCGCTATTTGTCATGGAAGCCAGAGCCGACTCGTAGAACAGCCATTGGCCTCGGGCGACTTCAACACGGGCTTTGAGTTGCTTGTCGGATTCGGCTTCTGCTGCCAGCAAGTCCAGGCCATTCTTGAATTCGATCCGGGACTGGTTCAAGTCCACCTGCAAGCCCTGTTTGTATGCCATGGACTTATCCAATGACCTGAGCAAGATGATTTTTGCCATGCGCTGTGCCAGCGATGCTTGCCTGAGTGCCAATGCTGCCAGACGTGAGCTGCTTTCGGTGGCATCAGCTTCCAGCGAGAACGACAGGAAATTCAGCTTGTTTAGCAAATCCTCATTCACGTCATACATCACGCTGGCATTGGCTGCTGTCAATTTGGGCAGGCTATCGATTTGACCTGTCAACGCAACATTGGCTCTGGTCAACGCTTTGCTGGTCTTGGCTGACTTGTCGCTGAGTCCACTCAATTCCTGGCGCATACGGGCGATAGATGCAGTCGACCGGTCCAGTTCTTTGCGTGCCTGGTCGCCCAGGATGCCTAGGGCAATCTGCAAGCTGAGCTTGTAACTGCGTTCAGACTCAATCCGGCAGATACCCGCAGTCAACAAGCCAGCACCGGCTGCAGCGACTGGCGGTTTGGAAAAGGCGGCACGGGATTCGATGCTCATCATCAAGGAAATGACGGCAACGAACTTTCTGTTAAAAATGGCATGCATGGCTACGCTCAATCAATTTATATCGTGAATAAAATATGCTTTTACATTACTGCAATTCTATAAATATGGAATTAATTGTAAGGCCTGAGCATGACAGCCTTGTTACACCAATGTTGCTACTTGGGCTTTAGGGGGCTTCCCAGCAATTGCAAGTTGCTCTGCAAGAATGAGAACAGCATAAGTTTGATCACGATCAAGCTTATGCACATCCTGCAAATTTGTTTTTATAATTCCACTATTATGGAAATGATGCATTTAAAGAACCAGCATAAATCCACGGTAAAGGGAGTGTTTTATGACAACAATACAAGTATTTGACCCAGCACTATGCTGTAGCACGGGTGTTTGCGGTGTAGATATTGACCAGCAATTAGTCAATTTTTCTGCGGATGCCGATTGGTTGAAGTCTCAAGGTGGAGTTGTTGAGCGTTTCAACCTGGCTCAGCAGCCAATGGCATTTGCTGAAAATCTCATTGTGAAAGGATTTTTGGAACGCTCTGGTCAAGAAGGTTTGCCATTGGTACTGGTCAACGGTGAAATCGCGTTGACGGGCCGCTATCCAAGACGTGCTGAATTGGCGCGCTGGGCTGGCGTCAGCATACTTCCGGTTGCTAGTGCGACATCCTCTAGCGCATCTTGCTGCGGCGGTGGTAAGAGCTGCTAAGGACTAATCAGTGAGATGTATGTGTTGGCGTACAGACCTTCGTGAGTCTGTTGGCGTAAGTTGCATTCAATGTAGACCAAAGGAATCCCGTGCTTTTTCTGACAAACCCCCCAAAGTTCTTATTCTTCACAGGCAAAGGTGGCGTTGGCAAGACCTCGCTGGCATGTGCAACCGCGATCAATCTGGCCGACCAGAAACAAAAGGTGTTAATCGTCAGCACCGATCCGGCTTCCAATGTTGGGCAGGTATTTGGCATACAAATTGGGAATGCCATCACTCCGGTGCCTGAGGTCGCCAACTTGTCTGCCATGGAAATTGATCCGCAAGCAGCTGCGCAAGTGTATCGAAACCGTATTGTCGGACCAGTTCGTGGCGTATTGCCAGATGCCGTCGTCAAAAGCATAGAAGAACAATTGTCCGGTGCATGCACGACCGAGATTGCAGCCTTTGATGAATTCACTGATCTGCTGACCAATCCCGCCATACTCAAAGACTTTGACCACATCATCTTTGATACTGCGCCCACGGGGCACACCATACGCATGCTGCAACTGCCGGGCGCATGGTCAGGTTTTCTGGAAGAAGGTAAAGGCGATGCATCCTGTCTTGGCCCACTGGCAGGATTAGAAAAGCAACGCGAGCAATATCATGCCGCTGTTGATGCACTTTCTGACCCGCAACGCACCCGCATGGTGTTGGTTGCACGCGCCCAAAGCGCTACCCTGCGGGAAGCAGCTCGCACTCATGAAGAGCTGGCAGATATAGGTTTCAAACATCAGTATCTCGTCATCAATGGCGTACTGCCTGAAAGCGAAGTCGCAGGTGACATACTTGCCGCAGCAGTCTGGAAGCGCGAACAGGCAGCTTTGATTGCCATGCCAGCCATACTGTGTGACGCACCTACTGACTATGTACCATTGCAAGCATTCAACCTTGTTGGCCTGGACGCGCTGCGTGCATTGCTGGCACCAGAAAGCCTGGTACGCAAGCATGAAAGTTCACTTCCCGTGGAAATACCAGCCGTACCTGGTTTGTCTAATCTGATAGGCAGCCTGGTTGGCAGTGGCCATGGTCTGATCATGACCATGGGTAAAGGTGGTGTCGGTAAGACCACCGTTGCTGCGGCTATTGCGGTCGAGCTGGCCAGTCGTGGCTACCCGGTACATTTGACCACCTCTGATCCTGCTGCACATTTGATTGAAACATTGGATGGCACAATGGAGAATTTGACAGTCAGCCGTATAGACCCGCAGGTTGAGACGGAGCGTTACCGTGCGCAAGTCATGAAAAGCAAGGGCAAGGAACTGGATGAACAAGGTCGCGCTTTGCTGCAAGAAGATTTGCGTTCACCTTGTACCGAAGAGATTGCCGTGTTCCAGGCTTTCTCTCGCATTATCCGTGAAGCAGGCAAGAAGTTTGTCGTCATGGATACAGCGCCGACTGGTCACACCTTGCTCTTGCTCGACGCGACCGGTGCTTACCATAGAGAAATCGAAAGGCAGATGGCAAATACCAGCGTGCATTTCACCACCCCGATGATGCAACTGCAAGACCCGAACCAGACCAAAGTTGTCATCGTCACCCTGGCTGAGACCACGCCAGTGCTGGAGGCTGCTGGATTGCAGGAAGATTTGCGCCGTGCTGGTATAGAACCATGGGCATGGATTATCAACAACAGCCTGGCGATGGCAAATCCAAGCTCACGTCTATTGCGTCAAAGGGCACGCAATGAGCTGGTGCAAATCAATGACGTTGCAAGCAAATATGCATCACGGTGGGCAGTTATCCCCTTACAAGCTGAAGAACCAGTTGGTCTGGAAAAATTGAAGAGTCTATTGCACGCCAAGAATTAATGGAGGGCATGAGGGAAGCCAGCATTTTCATCAAATTGAATAAGAGGGCGGCCTTGTTTGGTAAGCCGTGCCGAACGCTCTCTGCTTATTCTTTTGTGAGACATGATAAAGTAAGGGATAGTTTTTGGGACGACACCTTCAAGTTTCCTCGCCCAGGCTGGAAAGCATCAACGCAGAGCGTTCCTGTACTTCTGGTAGGTAAGCCTCACGTCGATACTGAGCCGCACGCAACAAGCCCCGCTATACCTTATTTTCACTCCTTTGTTTTGCTTCCATAGCAAAAATCGCGCAATTGATGCATTGCGCATTTCCCCGCGCATTTGTCTATATATACCAAGGTCTAATTGCGTATTTAACACAAGTGTTTACAGTAACAATAGTTCCATGTGGCAAATTTCCTTACAGATCAATTGGCAAATAATCCTTAGATGCCTTAGGCAGAAGATGCTGGTGCAAATTGACCTGGCAGCAAATTGAATTGTGAAAACTCTTGGTGGAGCAATGCTTCCTGAGAGGTGATCCCGCTGTAGTTGCTGGTTCAAGCAAGGGAAAGCATCAGATGCTTGCGGCATTTTCTTGGTTTGTAGAACGGGCACAGAACGATACTGGGAGCCTGATTTTTAAATGCTCGCTCCCACGCACTGCTCTTCAATGAATGACAACTGAATGGAGTAAAAAATGGCATCAATTCCATACGTCACAAGACTGCTCTCAATTTTTAAATTTCTATTTTGCTTCATGTACTTGATGAATCTGCCAGCGCAGGCAGCGAGTAATTCAACAACAGAGGGAGTCGTCAAGCTTGGCAGCACACTGCAAGCTAGCGGCACCAACCTACCTTATTCAAGCAACGCACAGATTCACACAGTGCCAAGCAGTGCGGTGAAAAACCATACCCTGAAAGCGCAAGCTGGGAATTCGTCAGTGCCACCGCACATTATTTCCACATATGACGGCAATGCAGTTAAATCGAGGTCTAATTCATCTTGTGTTGCAGGTCCTGTGTCTGACTTCATTGCTGAACTACCGCTATCCTCAGGGAAAATTTATCCTGAAGATTGCGCCTATTCCGGTACCAACCCCCCAGTCTTGCAATGGCCAGTGGGCTACCGTGATATTGATACTAGTCTCCCTGCCCCCTGGAGCGTCACGATCAGCAAGGGGGGGAGACCATATTTGTCAGGTGGCAGCAAATTTCCACATTTTCAAATTCCTTCTTCATTGCCTATTGGCGACTATGAATGGTCCGTCAGCTTCAAGCTAAAGAACGGAAGTACTGTCAAAAGCGGTGTCCGCCATTTTTCTATCAATGAGAATGCCGCCCCCATCCCGGTGGTGACGCCAGGCATGATGGCGGAAGCAGCAAAACTGAGAGCTCGCCCACGCAGCTTACCCAAAGGGATGACGCGCGAAAGTTTGCTTGCAAACTTGCAGTCCTATGCAAGTTCACCCTTTGCAAATTTGCGTAAACAGGCATCCACAATCGCCAGCTCACCCATAACAACTGAACCTCGGAAAAGAACCAGAGCTGAATTTCAAACTGACCTGGAATACTCACAATGGATCAGTTCATTGAATGCGACCACAACGCAATTTGGAAAAGAATTTGCACAACTGGCCTATGTCGCCGCCTTGACCAATGATACAGAAACAAAAAGAGCCGGTATTGCACGATTACTCGAATTGGCGCGCTGGGATGCAGTCAGCGGCACCACCAACTATACCTTTCAGGATCAAGCGGCGCGGCAAGTACTGCAGACGCTTGCCAGAGGCTATGATTACTTTTATGACGATCTGACGCCAGCCCAGCGCGACATGATTAGTAAGGTAATCGGCGTCAGGTATGCACAAATGGCAAATCTGATTAATGATATTCATAAAAATAAAATGAATTCACACGGTGTCACCAATGTCAGTTTTCTCGTCAACGTTTTGATACTGCTGGCTGGTGACAGTAATTTCCCGTTTGCTGAAAATGCCCTGATGGATGTCTATGACAGTTTCCTGGCGATCAGCACCGCTTTGGGGGGAGATGACGGCGCCTTTATTAACGGGAACGGCTATGGTTGGTATGTGGCGACTTTGCTGGATACCTTGGTGACGATCAAAACAGTAACCGGTCATGATTTAAGCAGTATTCCCTACTATGCAAAATATGTGGATTATCTGATGGCATTTACAGCGCCCTTATACAAAGAATTGATGGTGCCTTTTGGTAACGACCACACCTACAACTATATGTATTTTGGTTATTCACATGACACTTTGCAGCCGTATGCCTTATTTACCAAAAATGGTGTACACCAATGGTATTTCCAGGCAAATCCAGGTAATCTGACAAATCAAATTATCCGGCCCATCACTTATTTTAGTTTGATCAGCATGGGCTCCACTCCGGTTGCCGCTGTACCGCCTGCACAACATAGCTGGTTTTTCCCGGAGGCAGGGTTGGCCTCCCTGACCAGCAATGGTGTTGATGCGCAAAGATCCAGCATCGCTTTCAGGTCAAGCAAGTCGGGCGCCTACAGCCATTCCTATGCGGATCAAAATAGTTTTACCCTGGTCTCCAAAGGCAAGGATATGTTGATCAGCAGTGGATACTATTTTCAGTACGGGTCTGCACATCATCTTTTTACTAAATCTACCCGTTCACATAATGCACTGACTTTTGATGGCGGCATTGGGCAATCTGAGTCTGCTTCAAGTGCAATACCTGCGCGCCCCACCACACCTTTCGATAGCACTGAGGCATCTGGAGAGTTGTATAACGCGATAGACGTGAATAATATTGCCATTGTGACCGGTGATGCGAGTAAAGCGTACAGACAGCGCGTATCTACGACACCCCAATCTGCGTGGAGGCCTTTGCTTAGCAATGCCGTGCGCTCTATTGCCTATTTCAGAAACGAGCAAATCACCGTAATTTATGATTGGGCGACCAGTGCTACAGCCCGCACCTGGGAACTGAACTTCCATGCACTTTCGGCGTTTCAGTTCGATACGCCAGGCATGGCAAGGCTGAACAATGGAGGATCATCGATTTGCATCACTCATCATAATTTCCCATCCACCATGCGTATGACAGATCAGTTTGAAGTGCCGCCTGATAAAACAGCGCCGTCTCAGTATCACTTGCGATCTACCGCGAATGCGGCATCGCAAGAACTGGCTGCCATTACGGTCATTAAGGAAAATTGCTCAGCCCAGACAGCGGAAGTGACTGTGCACGGTACAAAAGCACAAGTGATGATTGGGGTAAAAGGCGTGGAATTTGATAAGAAACTTGTCAGTATTCTGGCAAGGTAAATCTCGCCTGAAAAGCACCATATTGTCCCCGGCGCTCTGTCTGCGGTAGAAAATGCAAACAGAGCGTTCTAGGTCAAACAGATGACCGCATGTGTTAGTTGAGCACCATCTGCACTACAATCAGGCGACCACCATCCTGTTTTGACATGAGCAATTGCTTGCCATCTTCCAGCGCCACTTTGCCACCTATCGGTATTGGTGTTTTAGTGGCTACCTCGGTCAGATCAGGCATGCCTTCATTGACCAGATACCATATTTCGCTGTGATAGACGAAGTAGCCAACCCGCTTTTTCTGATCATCGGTCAAGCGTTCATTGGGAACGATATTGCGATTGATATGCCATTGGAACAGGGATTGATTGGTGTACACCATCAAGCGATGATTATCAGGACGGAAGTTGGCATCCTTGCGCGATGAATACAAGTTCAGTACAGGCAACGGGCCTGAAAACGGCGTTTTGCAGAAAGGGCAAACGGCCTTTGTCTTATTGTCGAAGATGTACCATTTTTGTTCGCAAGCCTTGTTGCTGCATGGCTGTAGCAAATCGATGGATTTGACCAAGGCATTTTCCCATTCATCTGCCGTAGGGCGGGCAGTCGGGTCTTGCAAGCCTTCCGTAAATGCTTTCAGTATCAGCTCGGACAAATAAGGTCCGGTGATCTGATAAGGGATCTTGCTGATATCTTTCCACGGCAACTCCGCTGGTTTGACATTAGCCAGTTTGATGCGGTTACTGTCATCTGTCGGATGCTCAATGAACAGGGCATTTTTTCCCATCGTCAATTCTTCATCTTGCTGAGCGTCAGCCGCATGTACCTTGTCACCGCGCAGTGGGTGGCGGAACAAGAGATACATGTAGATGAGTACCGCCAGGGCATGCCGGTCCGTCACGATGGATGGCAATTTACGGTTGGGGTCGTGTTTGTCCATGTGCGCCGTGGCGACGCATTCCGGGGCTATAAAATCGGGAGTACCCACTACGTCGGGAGGGTATTTTCCGGGCACGACCAGGCCATCGATATCGATCAGACAGGCGCGTCCACTGGATGGATCAATCAAGACATTGCGATAGCTAAGGTCGCTATGGGCCAGGCCGGCCGAATGCATGCGCCTTACCGCGCGCGATATCATCAGACATAGCTTGAGCTGCAGCATCCAGTCGCCCAGTTCACGTGGATCCAGGAACTTGTTGCGATTATTGGCCGAGGCAAACCATTTGCCTTCTTTCTCCTTTCCTTTGATTTGCAACATGTCATTGTTGCGCGAACCAATCTTGAAGAAAAATTCTGGGTCGTAGAAAGGCACGACGACACCGATTTTTCCTTGATACTCAACCATGGCCGTCGGCCAGCAAAACAGTTTTTTCCAGTAATCTCCGCCAACCTGGTTAAAGATACGGTCACGGTAAGTGCCTGTGATGACGGCGACCCGTTCTTTGGTTGCCATATCGGCGTCACCCCGAAAAAAGGCGACAACATAATCCTTGTTCGGTGAAAAATACACATCCTTCATGCCGCCAGATGCTTTGATCTCGTCGATAAATTCAACAGTACTTCCATCAGAGGCTTTAAGGGAAACAATTTTACTCATCAGGCATCCTTAGTAAACAATCGCGATGGTGCGGTCATCATGATTTCCTTGTGACCAGAAGTCCAGCCAATCCAGCAATTTCTGTGCCTTTGCATCCGTTTCATCATCATGCACAATCGCCACAGCGGCATTCATATCCTGCCATAGAGCGTCCCAATCCTTGCTACGCGCCAGACGAGCTTCGGTCTCAAATTTAGGGTCAGAAACGCCATCTGACATCAGTATAAAGGCTGTGACATCGTCAAATACATCAAAACGCAGGCGTTTGCTCAGGGCCTCCGCAGTCACTTCGTCTTTGTCCAGAAAACGTGTCTGGCCTGAAAACTCGCCGCTATCGACTTCGCCCAGCAAGCTGATACCCTTGCTTGAACTGTAGACACCAACAGCGCCATCGCCCACCCAATAGGCAGCGCACAAGGTACCAAAGCTAAATTTCTTGCAGACGGAAATCAGTGCCGTGCTGGAAAAATCTTTCAGCTTTGCATCTGCGACGAGGCTGACTTCTTCCAGGATTTTGACGACACAGTGATAGGCTGCATGGGACACGGTCAGGTATAACTCATTGCGCAGTTCCAGCCGCAATTTTTCAGTTTGTACAGCATCGGTATTTGCGCTGCGTGCGCGCGAATAATTTTCAGCTGCCAAACCGATGGCATCTGATTTTCCAGCATTCAGGGTGCCTTTAATATGTTGCATGGCAGTATCGCAAATAATCTGGGAGCCACGGCGTGAATAACTGCAACTGCCGGCACCATCTGATACGATGGCGATACCCCAGTCAGATTCTGTCAGATACTCAATACTGAAATCATCGTCGCGAAATGAACCCACATGGGCATGTGAGCGGCCGCGCTTGCTGGCTGCGACAAGATTAAGATTTTTTCCCTGGACGAACTTCGCATCCTCGTCGGGCTTCCAGTAAATCGCACTTTTATCGGATGGCTTATTGAGCCACATGGATTTTGGATTGGGTGTCACAGTGATGTTCAAGGTCGCCAGGCGATTTGCCTGTTCATTGGTAAACCGATAAGTGATCTGAATCGGGAAATCTCCCTGAACCGCTGGTATGCCGCTCAGTTCTTCCAGTACGTCGTTGTATCTCAAACCCAATTGCTCAGGGATGATGATGTCGAGAATTTGATAATTCTCGGTCTGGGCCTGATCAGGGATTACTTTTGAAGTGTAGGCTTCCTGGCAACGCGCGTTCGATACGACAAAGCGGATATTCTTGTGATCCGAGATGGCGGCGGGTGTTTTCGTCGTGGCGGGAGGGAGAGATGCGGCAGCATCGGTAGCAGGCCCCGGAACAACTTGAGACGGTATTTTCATTGCATCACTTTCTGTATTACGCGCTAAGGACTGGCTTGCAGGCTTGGCTTCTTGAGGCGGTGTTGACTTGGGTGAAGCGGAGGCAAGAGGGGGCAGTTCGCTAAACTCATGTTTCGTGACGACAGGAGGTGCAGGCAAATTCCGTGGGGGAAAAAACCTGGATTCAGTCGCAGGCGGGTTCGCTGATGTGGACCTGGACTTTAGGAATGCATTGAAATCCCTGAGCATGTATCCCTCAAGTTTTTTGACAAAATTCCCAAAGCGCGGATCTCCTATGTAGTGATCAATGTCAGATTTGCTATTGCCATTTTGTTCCAGCAGTATATGCGCATACAGTTCGATGGCAGTGCTTTTTGAGCTCACAAAATCTCCTGGATACTAGCCGCGGGAACGATTGACATCGAACCCATCGCCTTCACAATAGCCAAAATTGCCTTCCTTGTTACAGGCTGGGCAAGTTGCTGAGCCTGGTCCTTTCAGACACATGATCTGGCCACAGGCGCACATTGCAAAACCGATGGGGTTGCCGCAATGCGGGCAGCCTGGACTGCCAATTAATGCATCAGAACTGACGGTGCTGACAAGGGCGCGTTGGTCTGAGTAGTCATAGTAATCTTTTTCCATGGGATAAACCCCGGTCAGATTAAACTGATCGATCTTGAATGCATGCCCTTCGAGCTGCAGCTGATTTTGTATGCGTTCGTACTTGATCAGATAGGGTAGTTTATTGTTTGAGCATTGACCTGTGAGGACGACGATATCTTCATCAACGACCGCCGCATCGACAATGTCACCAATTTTCTTCATGATCGAGTCATCAAGCTTGGCCAGATTGACACCTTCGACATTACTCATGGAGACGCTGCGGCTTTGTGCCACCACAGACATGGTGACCCAGTCGACAAAGCGCTTGAAATCCTCTTCGGAATTGGTATCAAGCTGGATGACATTTTCAGTCAGCTGGCGCAAGGTGCCCAATGCGGCGTGCTTGCCTATGCCTATCGCGACCAGGGTGACTTTGCTGGCATACTGGGCTTTCCAGCGTTCCAGCGCCTTGCTGGTGTCATCAGTGGGCTTGCCATCGGTCATGAGGTAGACTACAGGTTTCCAGTCGCCCTTTTTTTCGGAAGTGCTTTTGACCACATTGCGGTCTATCTCGTCCATCAGGTGCATCAAGCCAGCACCCAGAGAAGTGCCAGAGCCGACCGGCAGGCGTGGCGGATAGAAAAACACCAGTTCAGTTAAAGGAGTCAGGGTGCGCGGTTTTCCCGCAAAGACGATAGTAGAGAGATAAACGGTTTCCAGTGCGTGAGGATCAGTTCTCAACCTCGTCACCAGGCGTTCCAGGCCTTGTTGCAACTGGCGCAGGTTATCTCCAACCATGGACTCAGAAACGTCGAGCATCAGGAAAATAGGTAGGCGGCGCATCAAAAATCCTTTAAAGAATAATGTTAGAGGACAACCTGAACTTCTGGTGGTGGTGGCGGCAATTCCACGGCTGTGGCTGTACCCATGCTCGTTGTACCCGAAGTGACAGCATCACTGACCCACTGGAAGAAACTGGAAAAACTATTGCTGTCCATGGTGTCCAGGCTGACCACGGTATCCGTCAGTGCCTTGAGCTGATCAGGCACGCTTTTAGGACCGGCGGCGCAGGCAATGATGGTGCCAAAATTTGCCTGTTTTACTCTCGGAATACTTTCATTGAATTGCAAAGTGTCGGAGGGCTTTCCATCCGTCATGATGAACAACAATGGACGCCAGTCACCTTTTGTTTCCTGCGTTGACTTCCTGACTTCGACTGCAACTTTGTCGCAAATGAAATGTAATGCTTCACCCAAAAATGTCGGGCCGGATTCCGGGCAGACGATCTCCGGGATGCGGACATTTTCAAGTGCCGTCATAGGCAGTATTTCTGTCACCTTGCCGTCAAAAGTAATGATGGACAGGTAGACACTCTCCAGCGCAAATGGATTTTGGCGCAATGATGTCAGCATCGCTTGTATGCCGACATTGACGGAGTGTATTGGTTCACCACGCATCGACCCAGAAGTATCAAGGGCAATATAAACAGGTAAGCGGCGTCCGGACATAGTGGTCTTTCAGATTAAGTTGGGTCAAACAGGTAAGGGCGGATGATTTCCATCAAATTATCCGAATCCAGTGGCGTACCTATGGCTTTGAATGACCAGTTGGCCCCTTCTCGTACAAATTCTGCAAAGGTCAGTGCGCTGCGGTTATTGAAAGAGCTATCGACGCTAACATCATAGCGGCAGACCTCTTTGTTTTTGGCATCTACCGCGCGGATAAAGGCATTGCTGATCCTGCCAAAATGCTGCTTGCGTTCCCGGCCCTGATAAATGGCAACGATGAAAACGATGCGTTCATAGATGGCGGGTATCTGGTCGAGTTTGACGATAATCTGTTCGTCATCGCCATCACCGTCACCAGTGCGGTTATCGCCTGTAAGCCAGATGGCTCCTGAGGGATGCTTGAGTGAGTTGAAAAATATTACGTCACTGCCAGCAATGCTTGGTTGGCCATTTTCATCCTTGCCAAGATGTTGAATATTGCCCTTAGGGCCAAGCAATATCGCGATTGCATCCAGATCAAATTCTTCCGCAGGGCCACTGAACAGTTTTCCCAGAAAGCCTTTTTTTTCTTCGGCAACGTCCCAGCCCAGCCCTATAGTCACTTTTGAAAGATCATTTTCTTCCTTGCGCAGGCTGACGCCCTGGCCCTTCTTCAAACTCACTGCCATAGCTACTCCTAAAAAATTGAGAAATTAAAGAACTACATTGACTTCGGGTGGTGGTGGCGGCAGGTCGCTCAAGCCTGTCGTCTCTTTCTTTTGCAAATCAACTTTCTGACTGGTGGTCGCGATAGATGCGCTGACCCATTTGAAGAAGGCCTTGATGGTATTGCTGTCAGCTGTATCAAGTTTGACGACGGAGTCTGTGATTTGCGACAAATGGCTGGTGTTGGCATTTGGGCCAGCAGCACAGGCAATAAATGTCCCAACCTTGGCTTTTTTCAATTCGGCAATGCTATTGGTCATGTCATCGGTGGCTTCACCATCGGTCATCAGGAACACGATGGGTTTCCAGTCACCCTTAACTTCAGCACTGGTCACAGCCACTTCCCGGGAAATGCATTCCACCAGTAGACTCAGGGCAGTGCCCATGGCAGTGGTGCCGCTGGCAGTAATGGTCGGGATTTGAAACTGGCTTAACTCTGTCAGCGGTACGACTTGCTGAGCTGCATCTGCGAAGGTTATGACAGACAAATAGGCAGATTCCAGTGCATGCGGGTCCTGGCGCAATGCAGCAACCAGTGTTTGAAGGCCATTACGCACGGCTTCAATTGGCTCACCATGCATGGAGCCAGAGGAGTCCAGCAATAAATAAACAGGTAATTTTCTCATTTTTTCTTCCTCAGGAAAGTGTAGGGACTTCAGCGCTATTTTACGACTTTATTGCTACAACAAACTGACTGGTAAATTGAGTGCGTTCAGGCGAGCGTTGAGTAAATTAATCTGTGTACCATAATCCATCTTGTAATAATCCAGTTGATTTTCAGGGCCAGGGTACACATCACTTGTTTGATTCGATGGACTTGATTGTATACGCTTGAATTTATGCAAGTGCTGGTCAAGTATCATGACAGAATGCATGACTTCATAGGACCTGCGCGCAAACTGGTTGTTAATCGCATTGGCAAGTGTGTAGAGCTGAATATCGCATTCATCTGAAATTTTTTCAAATAACGGGTATTGTGCATCAGCAAACAAGGCCAGTGACGACATGACATGTTTCATTTTGCTCTTGATGGGCTTGGGGGGCTGCATGACTGTATGGTACAAACTCTGAAATTCTTCGATAGATATTGCTTCTGTGAATTTGTTGAATTGTTGCTGATAATCAGCAACTTCCTTGCTTTCCAGAAATGGCAAGCAAATAGTGTTGACCAGGCGCTGACAAGTACGGCTATCCAGCCTGAGTGGGATGACTGCAGCTTTTTGCAATGTCTTGATGATTGCAGGGTCAGGCGGCACAATAATACGCTTTGTATGCTGTGAAGCAATCAATTTGTCCAGCGTAGCTTGTAGCGTCGGCGGCTTGATATCTGACTGCATTTCATACAGTGATAGTTCTGCCGTATTGACCCATATGCTGCGCGCATGCTTTAGCAGGTGCGGTGTCCAGAGTAGTACCAGCTCAGGGGGGATGACCAGGCTCTTGCTCTTGCGGTGATGCTGGGCTTCGTTGAAAATATTTCGTATCGTTTTTTCGTCAAGATGGTATTGCCTCGAAATGGCAGTAAACGACATCTGTAATGCCAGATTTCCTATATGCTCAATAAATCTTTCAGTAGCGCGGTGATGCTCAGAAATGTGGCGAATACTTTCATTGAACGTGCTTAAGCATTGCTGGCAACGAAATCTGCGCCGTTTTATATTTAGAAACACCACGCGGGCACCAAGATTGACATCACGGATTTTGATATTGAGCCGTCCGTAACCGGTCACTCTGGTAGATGTACAACGCGGGCAAGCGCCAGGGGTATTGGATGTTTCCAGTCCTATGGTTATTTCATCCTGATTTGCCTCTTCAATATGCAGCAACTCCATACCTGGCAAAGGCATTAACCATTGATGACGTCGTTTATTCATGTTGACATCCTAGCACTTATTATCTGACTCCACAATTACGGAATAATTTGTGTATCAGAAAAATTTTTCCTCTATAGTGTACCTGTCTGCATATCAATAAATGCCTGATTTATAGCGTGACGTAATGATTCTCTTGATCAATACGTTTTGCTTTTGAGATATGTGTATACTTTGGCACCAATTAAGATTGGACAAAATAAACAGATAAATCCGTATTCAAATGGACAAAAGTGCATTGCAACGGTAAATTCTTTGTTGTTTTACCTTTTTCAATTTTTCTTGGCATAGTTACACTTCATTAAATTATTCTTTTAGGAAACAAAATGAAACACTTTAGGTTTTCCTTCTTCATAACGGCAGTCTGTCTGGGGCTTGCCGCTTATTGGGGTTATGTCCACACGGGCATCGCTGGGGCGATGACTGCGTTGGGCATTGCTGCAATATTAGGGGTGATGGAGGTTTCTCTTTCATTTGATAATGCAGTCGTCAATGCCTCTGTTCTCAAAAACTGGAATGCCTTCTGGCAAACCATCTTCTTGACGGTGGGTATCCTGATCGCTGTGTTCGGCATGCGTCTGGTCTTCCCTTTGGTGATTGTTGCCCAGGCGGCGGATCTGGGTATGATGGAAGTCTGGAATCTGGCAATTAATGATCCCAAGCAATTTTCTACGCATTTGATTAATCATCACGCAGAAGTTGCCGCATTTGGCGGTGTATTCCTGTTGCTGGTATTCTTGAACTTCATTTTTGATGAAGATAAAGAACTTCACTGGATGGGCAATGTCGAAGAGAAATTGGCTTCATTTGGCAAGGTAGGTGCAGTACCTGTTTTACTGGCTCTGCTGGTGGTGGTGTTTAGCGTCTCCATGGTTGAAGAAGCCAAGCGCTTTGTTGTCCTGATTGCAGGTGTGTGGGGCATTATTGTCTACGTTGGTGTGGATTTTATTAGCGGCTTGCTGGAGAAAGAAGAAGAAACTGATGTCAATATCGGTGCCGTGGTTAAAGGTGGTGGTATTGGTGGTTTCCTGTATCTTGAGGTGCTGGATGCATCCTTCTCATTCGATGGTGTGATTGGCGCGTTTGCGATTACCAATGATGTTGTCATCATTATGCTGGGCCTGGCCATAGGCGCGATGTTTGTACGCTCCATGACGGTTTATCTGGTAAAGCAGGGCACGCTGGAGGAATTCGTCTACCTGGAACATGGCGCGCATTATGCGATTGGTATTTTGGCGTTGATCATGTTCGCCAGCATGAAATATCATATTCCTGAAATTTTCACAGGTTTGATTGGTGTGGCATTTATCGTGGCATCGGTATGGTCATCAGTAAAACACAAACGTCAGTCATTATTGGCAGAACAAAAATAATCTGGAGAGTGTATGGCTATCAGTCTGCAAAAAGGCGGTAACGTCAATTTATCGAAAACAGACCCGAATCTGAACAATGTGCTGGTCGGTCTGGGCTGGTCTTCGCGTGCCTCTGACGGGCATGACTTTGACCTCGATGCCAGCTTGTTTATGGTTGGTGAGAGCGGCAAGGTACGTAGTGATAATGACTTTATCTTCTACAACCAGTTGAAATCCACCTGCAGTTCAGTCGAACACACAGGTGATAATAAAACCGGGGCTGGCGATGGGGATGATGAAGCAATCAAACTGACCCTGAACCTGGTGCCTGCTGAAATCAAACGCCTGGTGGTGGCTGTCACCATCCACGATGCAGAGAGCAGAAAGCAAAATTTTGGTCAGGTACATGATGCGTATATCCGTATCGTGAACAATGAAACGAATGGCGAGATCGCCCGGTTTGATTTGTCGGAAGACTATTCGACAGAAACGGCTATGGTGTTTGGTGAAGTGTATCGCCACAATGGCGAGTGGAAATTCAAGGCAGTCGGACAAGGGTTTGCTGGAGGCTTGTCAGCACTGGCGACGCAACATGGTGTACAGATCGCCTGATGACAAGATGTGTTAAGTGTAGTTGGCTTTTTTTTGCAATCAATTTCATCTAATTTACAAAGGAAATAAAATGGCTATTAGTTTACAAAAAGGCGGTAACGTCAACTTGAGCAAAGAAGCTCCTGGCTTGAAAAAAATCGTTATTGGCCTGGGCTGGGACCCGCGCTCAACTGACGGTTCTGCCTTTGATCTGGATGGCAGTGCTTATTTGTTGAAAGCAGACGGTAAAGTCCGTGCTGATTCCGACTTCATTTTCTACAATAACCTGAAATCCACAGATGGTTCTGTTACCCATTCCGGCGACAATACTACTGGCGGTGGCGATGGTGATGACGAAAAAGTGTTGGTTGATTTGACGATGGTGCCAGCAGAAATCGACAAGATCGCTGTTTGCGTCACTATTCATCAAGCAGAAGAACGCAAGCAAAACTTTGGTCAGGTTGGCAAGGCTTACATGCGTTGCCTGAATGGCGATGGCAATGCTGAGATCGCCCGCTTTGACTTGTCTGAAGATGGCTCTGTTGAAACTGCCATGATCTTTGGTGAAATCTATCGTGCTGGCGCAGAATGGAAATTCAAGGCCATCGGTCAGGGCTTCAAAGGCGGCCTGGGCCCACTGGCAAGATCCTTTGGTGTCAATGCTTAATCATCTTTAATTGAGATCCTGGTATGACACCGTTACTTAAAGGGCAGCGATTACCGCTTGCTAATATCCTGTCAGATAATCGCTGCCAGATTGACATGACAGTAACTGGTCATGCCGTGGATTTTTCATGCTTTGCGCTGGATGCAGCTGACAAGCTGGTTGATGAAAGTTATATGACTTTCTTCAACCAGCCGGCTTCGCCCTGCGGCGGCGTACGGTTTTCACAATTGAACGCCGTAAGCAGCTTCAACTTTAATTTGAATGTATTGCCTGCCAGCATACACAGACTGGTGATCGCCATGAGTATCGATGGCCAGGGCAATATGCAAGCGATACAGTCTGGTTCCGTGGTCTTGAAAGACCATGCCAGCTATGCGTTTTCAAAAGCAGATTTTGAAAATGAAAAGGCAGTCATGCTGGCTGAACTTTATCGCAAGGACAGTCAATGGCGGCTCATGATCGTTGGCCAGGGCTTCAATGGGGGCCTGGATGCGCTGGTACAGCATTTTGGTGGTGAGGTGGCTGCTGCCGAGCCGGCAACGGTAGCGGATAATGCCGCAAACGAACAAAGAATTTTGCTGGAAAAACGTGTTGAAAAAGAAGCGCCCCAATTAGTCAGTCTGGTGAAAAAAGCCACCCTCTCGCTGGAGAAAGTGGGACTCGGTTCGCACAAGGCCAAGGTTTGTCTGGTGCTCGATATTTCAGGTTCCATGAATGGCTTGTACAAGTCGGGAGCAGTACAAAAATTTGCTGAAAAAATCCTGGCGCTCGGTTGCAAGTTTGATGATGATGGTGAAATCGATGTTTTCCTGTTTGGGAAAAATGTACACCAGCCAGTAGCGATGGGGCTGCAGAATTGCCAGGCTTTTGTTCAGCAGGCTATTCACACTTACCCGCTGGAAGGTGATACCAGATACGGTCTTGCCATGGAAGCTGTGCGTAAATTCTATGTGCCTGCGAATAATGGACAAGCAGCAACGCAAGTCAGTCCGGCCAATCTACCTGTGTATGTCATGTTCGTGACGGATGGCTCTACCTCGGATCAATCCTTCACAGAAAAACAGCTCAAATGGGCCAGTTTTGAACCCATTTTCTGGCAATTCATGGGCATAGGTAAAGGCAGGAAGTCCAAGAGCAAAAAATTGCTGTCGTTTGCAAGTTCTGATTTTCCCTTTCTGGAAAAACTCGACGAATTGCAAGGCCGCTGTATCGACAATGCCAGCTATTTCTCGGTTGCTGCACCTGATGAGTTAAGCGATGATGAGCTGTATGACTTGCTCATGAGTGAATATCCAGAATGGATCAAGCTGGCAAAAAGCCGCGGCATTTTAATTTAATTTTAGAAAGACTGAATCGTGCCTACATTTACAACGACTGGTGACGTGGATCCATTTCTCCACGTGACCATGAAAAAAGGTGAAAAAATCTATTGTGAATCAGATGCCATGGTCATGATGGAAGCCAACCTGGAATTGAAGGGCAAGATGCAGGGAGGATTGATTTCATCATTGATGCGCCGCATGGCGAATGGCGAGTCATTCTTCCAGCAACATATAGAAGCAGTCAATGGCGATGGCGATTGCCTGCTTTCCCCTGTATTGCCTGGCGCGATGCAAGTAGTTGATATTGGTCCGCGCCAATACATATTGAATGATGGCGCATTTGTCGCTGCGACGACAGGTGTAGAAATGAAAACCCGGATGCAAAATATAGGCAATGCCTTGTTTGCACAATCCGGTGGTTTCTTCGTCATGGAATCTTCAGGTTCAGGGCAAATGGTGGTGTCCGGTTTTGGTTCCATGTTTGAACTGGAAGTGTCTCCGGGAAAAGATGTGATTATCGATAATTCACATGTCGTCTGCTGGGACCATACTTTGCAATACGAGATATCTGTAACCACGGCTAACAACAGCAGCGGTGTAGGTGCATTTCTGGGCAACATCGTCAATAGTGTGACCAGTGGTGAAGGCATAGTTTTGCGTTTTAAAGGTAGTGGAAAAGTATTTATCTGTTCGCGCAACCGTGACGCGTTCGTGGAATGGATGCAAAAAGTAGCTGGTGGCCGTTCCGGTCGATAGTTGTAATCATCAATATAGAAATGGAGTATCAAGATGGGTGTGAATCTCAGTAAGGGACAAAAGATCTCCCTCGACAAAGAAGCTGGAACAACTTTGTCCAAGATCATTATGGGTTTGGGTTGGGACGCTGTGAAATCGAAAGGTTTCCTGGGTTTCGGTGGATCTGCGCCAACAATAGATCTGGACGCTTCCTGTTTGATGTTTGATGAACAGAATAATCTGGTTGACGTTGTCTGGTTCCGCCAATTGAAGTCAAAAGATGGTTCTATCATGCATAGCGGTGATAACCGTACGGGCGAGGGCGACGGTGATGACGAGCAGATCACAGTGGACTTGACACGCGTTCCTGCCACTGTCAAAAGCCTGGTGTTTACGGTCAACAGCTTTACTGGTCAAAATTTTTCGCAAGTGGACAACGCCACTTGCCGCATTTTGAATGGTGCTAATAACCAGGAAGTAGCACGCTTCAATCTGACGACCTTGGGCAGCCACAGTGCACAGATCATGAGCAAGGTGTATCGTCACAATGGCGAATGGAAAATGCATGCCATCGGTGAAATCGGCTCAGGTCGCACATTCAATGATTTGATGCCACAAATCACTCCTCACCTGTAAGCGATACATGCATCTTTGGTTTAACCGGACTTTTTCGTCTGTCTATGCAGCCATCGGCCTGATCAAACAGGCCGATGTGACGAACGAATTTACGATTACTTATAGTCACCCCAACCCACATGCAGCTGCCCAGCGCGTGGCCGATCAATTCTTGCTTGAACCCAGAGATTTGCGTGGCGAAGAATACGTCGACTGGTGTTTGCAAACTTGCATTGATCGCAAGGTTGATTTGTTCTGGCCGGGTCATGAAGCCAGATTGATCGCCGAACACAAAGCTCGGTTTGAAGCCCAGGGCACGCGTGTGATGAATGTGGCGACGCCAGAAGTTTTGCGGCTGTTAAATGACAAGGCACAATTTTGCGCAGAAGTGCAATTGTCTGATGCATTTCCTGCTGAATACCGCGTATTCACTTGCGTTGCTGAATTTGATGCAGCCTACGCCGAATTAAAGGTACGTTTTCCGCGTTTGTGCGTGAAACCATCGATATCAGTGTATGGCCTGGGTTTTGGTATCCTCGACGAGGAGCGCAATGCCGCGCAATTGCTGATTGCTGGCGAGCAGTACAAAGTAGGCCTGCAAGATTTTCGGCGTGGCCTGGCAGACATGGGCGAATGCAAGCCCATGCTGCTGATGGAATATCTGGAAGGTCCGGAGTACAGCGTTGATTGCGTCGGCAATGCAGGTGTAGTGGTGGCAGCAGTGCCACGCAAGAAGTCGCCGCTGGCAGGCTATGGGCAAACCATAGAATGCGACCCCGTTATCATGCAGGCGGTCAAGGAGCTGACCAGGCAATTCCAGTTGAATGGCATCTACAACGTGCAGTTTAAAGAAACCCAGGGCAAGCCGCGACTGCTCGAAATCAATGCCCGCATGTCTGGTGGTATCGCCATGGCGTGCCAGGCCGGGCCTAACTTGCCTTACCTGGCTGTCAAAGGTTTTGTAGATGGTTTTGATAAGCTGGAAGTGTCGGCTATAGATCAGGGTATCCGTGTGATGGAAATTTCAGTACCAATAACGATTGCTTCTGTATGACGATTATGGCGCAACAATCATCACCAGCAATGAGTATGCAGATAAAGCAGCAACTGCCGACTGGGCTGCTGTCTGTGGCTGTGCACGAGCAATTATTCAGCCTGGACTCATTGATGGGTTTTGCCGCACGTGCCAACCTGAAACGCGGTTTTCTGTTCCTGAGTAAGGTACTGGGCAAGCACTGGCCTGTCCGTCCCTCGCTCATGAAAGAGATCCATGAAGCCCTGGCTGAGCAAATTGCCGCAGACTTGCCTGATCCTGTGGTCTTTATCGCCATGGCAGAAACCGCGGTAGGTTTGGGCCAGGGTGTATTTGAAGCGTATCAACGCATGCATCCAGAAAAATCTGTGCTGTTTATTCATACCACCCGCTATCACGTAGGCGATTATGAATTGATCGAGTTTGAAGAAGCACATAGCCATGCTCCGCGCCAGTTTATTCACATGCCCAAAGATGCGCTCATGAAAAACAAAATCATGCAGGCGCAATCACTGGTGATGGTGGATGATGAAGCCAGTACAGGTAATACTTTTCTTAATCTGAAGAACGCATTCCAGCAATTTAATCCGAATATCAGACGACTGCACTTGTCGACGATTACCAATTTCATGGGACAAGAAAGAAACAATAGCTTGTCAGTCAGATTTGGGTTGGAAGTCACCATAGGTTCGGCGCTGACTGGTGAATATGATTTTCAGCAGTGTGAATACCTGGTGCCGGACGTGCCAGCGCAAGCATTTCAAACAGCGGTAGATCGCGGTGCCAGCACTGAGTTTGGCCGGGTTGGGATTACGCATGAACTCGTCCTGGACGAGTCGCAAGTCAGCACATTGGCGCAAAGCTTGCCACCAGATGCAAAAGTGTTGGTGCTTGGTACAGGTGAATTCATGCATCCGGCCTATAGCCTGGGTTTGGCATTGGAGGCCCGCGGGCTTGATGTCAAGGTGCAGTCAACAACACGCTCACCCATCATGCAATGGGGGGACGTGAGCAGCATTTTGCAATTTGCAGATAATTATGGAGAAGGTATTTCCAATTTTGTATACAACGTCGCAGATCGTCAGTATGACCATGTGTTTTTGTGCCATGAAACACCCGTCAATGACGCACTGCTGGAAACAGCAAGACAGACTGGCGCGGACTTAATTCACTTTACCAAGGAGTCGCATTTTGAAAAAATTTCTCTTTGTTGATTTGGATGACACACTGTTCCAGTCCATGGAAAAGTGTGGCGATGCCACTGATCTGAAACCCATCGCTTTCTTGAAAGATGGCGCACCGATTTCGTATTCAACCCAAAAGCAGCGCGAGTTGCTGGGCATGTTCGAACAATCGATGACGCTGATCCCGACGACAGCAAGAAATTTTGATGCCTACAATCGCGTCAAGCTGGATTTCAATAGCTACGCCATCATCAATTATGGCGGCGTGATCTTGAGTGAAGACGGGCAGGCAGATTTGTCTTATCTCTCGGCCAAGCAATCACAAATGCATCTGGCCCTGCCGGGTTTGATGGATGTCATGCAGCACATCGATGACTATGGCCGCAAAGTGGGATTTACCGGCAAAGCCCGTTTGATCGAGGACTTTGGAACGCCATTTTATATGGTCCTGAAAGACCCCCACAAAAAGCCGGAACCCTTGGCTGAAGTGGAAAAACATGTGGTCGCCCCCTGGCTGGCATCCGATGGCAAAGACTACTATCTGCACCGTAATGGCAATAACCTGGCTGTGCTGCCGAAGGCACTGAACAAGGCCAATGCGGTCTTGCACCTAAAGGCGGTTTTGTCTGAACAACACGGTGAAATACTCAGCTTTGGCATGGGCGACAGCAAGTCTGATGCCTGCTTCATGTCGCAATGTGATTACGCGATCATTCCCAGGTCCACGCAATTGGCTGGTGTTGCGCTGGAGGCTCTATGAGTTTCAGTGGAAGTTATCGTCCAGACGATGTGAAGTTTTTGTTGAAGCAACTGCCACTGATGAGTTTCACCAAAGTGTCAGAGAAAGAATTGCTGATACAGACAGGGCAGCGCCATTACAGTGAAATGCTGTCGCCCGAGGCATTGCCTTCGCCAGCCTACTTGCACATCTTTGAGCAAGCCTGCGCTGCCAATAATCAAAAAATGGCAGAGGACTGCGTTGCATTGGCGGCGATTATCCGTGAACGCAAAGGGCCAGAGTTGACGATAGTCTCACTGGCAAGGGCTGGCACGCCTGTTGGCGTCATACTCAAGCATGTGCTGGAAGCCAGCATGGGGGCCAGGGTCGCGCATTACTCGATTTCCATTATCCGTGACCGCGGCATTGATACCGTCGCTCTACAGCATATCTTGCAAACACACAAAGATACCTCCATCGTGTTTGTCGATGGCTGGACCGGCAAAGGTGTCATCTCCAGGGAGTTGCACAAAACTGTAGATGATTTCAATCGCGTGCATGGGACTTCGATAGATCCAGGTTTGTATGTCTTGTCGGATCTGGCTGGAACGGCCGCATTTGCCGCAAGTAGCGATGATTATTTAATTCCGTCCAGCATACTCAATGCCACAGTGTCAGGCCTGGTCAGCCGCTCCATTCTGAATGCGGATATCACTGAACATGATTTTCATGGCTGTGTTTTCTATGATGAATTCCTGCCGCATGACAGGTCCATCAGTTTTGCTGACGACATTATTCAACTCGCCAGCCAGGTCTTTGCAAAAAGGAAGACGCTGGATGCAGTGCCGGTAGACCGGGAAAAGGCCGCGTCAGTCTCACTGGCCTGCCTGCAAACCATGATGGCGCGCTTTCAGGTGACAGATATCAACCTGATCAAACCAGGGATAGGTGAGGCCACCAGGGTGCTGTTGCGACGTGTACCCAGAGTGGTCCTCATCAGGAATGCGGATGCCATCGATGTACAACATCTCATCGTCCTGGCAAAAGAAAAGCAAGTTCCTTTGGAAGTCGATGTTCATTTACCTTATCAGGCTGTATCGATAATACGGAGTGCGTTAGATGGCTAATCAATTTATGGGCGCATCCTTGTATGTGCCAGCAAATCACAAGAATCTACTGGCGATCGCCAATGGTGAATTGCTCCCGAATGCGCGCTCCCTGATATTTTGCACTGAAGACGCCGTTTCGGAAGAAGCACTGGGTTATGCACTGTTCAACCTGCAACTTACGCTGGAAAACATGCACCTCGCATGCAAGGCAGATCGCTTTGTACGCGTCAGAAATGTCGAGGTACTCAAGCGAGTGCTGGCTATGCATGGGGCAGAAAAATTGACTGGCTTTGTCATCCCCAAAGCCAGTGCAGAAAATTTCCATGACTACTTTGCGCTGGTCAAAGATACTGCACATCTGTTGATGCCTACGCTGGAAACTGCAGAAGTATTTTGTGATGATGCCATGCGTCAGTTGCGTAGCATCTTACTGGCACCCGAAGTCAAGGCTCGCATCCTCGCGCTCAGGATAGGCGGGAATGACTTGCTGGCGCTGCTGGGTTTGCGTCGACCTCGCTCAGTGACAATCTATCAAACACCGCTAGGCAGTGTGATAGCAAAGCTGGTGACCATTTTTAAACCGCATGGCTTTGAATTGACAGCGCCCGTGTTTGAATATCTCGATTTGCCTGAATTGCTGGACCAGGAGGTAATACAGGACCTGGCCCACGGCCTGGTAGGAAAAACCGCGATACACCCGGACCAGATTGAAGAAATAGAATGCCATTACAGGGTATCGAATACAGAAATGGAATCGGCAAGTGCCATTTTGAATGTCAACAGCCCTGCCGTATTCAAGATGCATAACGCCATGTGCGAGATTGCCACCCACAAGGCATGGGCTATCAGAACCCTGGAACGCTCGAAACTATTTGGCCAGCACTCCCACGATGTATCCCGACCAGTGAACGAGGAACAAGATGCAAGTTACTAGAAAAGTAAAATTGATTGTTGCGACTGTCGCGCTACTCCCTTTCATCCTGTTTTCCTTGTACACATGGATCACACTCAGTTATGCTTTTTCTGAAGGTGAACGTGCCGGTTACATGCAAAAAATGTCCAAGCGTGGCTGGATATGCAAATCATGGGAAGGCGAGCTTGCTCTCGTTACCATGCCCGGTGCCATTCCGGAGAAATTCCAGTTCACTGTAAGAGATGATGCCGTCGCCAAAAGAATCAGTGCTGCTGCCGGGAAGAGGGTAGTGGTCAAGTATGGACAACACAAAGGCGTGCCAACATCATGCTTTGGCGATACAGAATATTTTGTGACTGATGTCATTGTTCCCACTAATTGAATGCACTAAGGAATAGGACCATCCATGGAAAATCTAGCCAGAGGCCAGCGCTTGCCGCTGTCAAATATTGTTGCTGGTAATTCTGTACGTGTGGGGCTGCAGGGACAGGGCTTGGCCCTCGATTTCGCCTGTTTTGGCCTGGATGCCCAGGGCAAGCTGTCGGATGACCGCTATATGATTTTCTTCAACCAGGCTACGTCGCCTTGTGGCGGCATTTCACTTACTGGTGTAACGGGTGACCTGCAGGGTTTCCAGTTTGAACTGGAAAAAATTCCCCAGACGATAGACCGCATCGTCATCACAACCAGTATCGACGGCAGCGGGACCATGTCGCAACTACAGAGTGGGTATTTGCGCTTGCTGGACCAGGACATTGAAAAAGCCAGGTTTGCATTTTCAGGCACAGATTTCAGCGCAGAAAAAGCGGTCATGCTTGCCGAGTTTTATCGCAGGGATGGTCTGTGGCGTTTTATGACCATAGGCCAGGGCTTTAACGGCGGCCTGGATGCTCTGGTTACCCATTTTGGTGGCAGCCTGGCCGAGCCAGCACCAGCGCCAGCTTCAGAGCAGGCAGAAGTCAAGAAAGTATCCTTGTCCAAGGTATCGCTCACCAAGGTCGGGCAAACACATAAAGTGTCACTGGAAAAAGGGGCGGGCGCACCCAGGAAACTCGTCGTCAAGGCGACCTGGCTGGATAATGGCGACGGCGAAGACGACAACGACGACCTGGATTTGCGCGTTGGCCTCTTGCTGCCTGATGGCAAGATGAAGTTCATCACCGCACCGGATGCGCCAGGCAGTTTTATGTCGACACCCTACGCCCTGCATCTCGGTGATACCGTCAGTGCCTCTGCCAAGGAACCAGCAACTGAAGTGGTGGAAGTGAATCCTGATATTGCAAAACTCTCAGGTGGCCAGGTGGTGATGGTATTCAGTGTGTATTCGGCACTCTCCAATGGTGCGGTTTCTGTCGCCTCCATGCGCCCCAAGATGGTCATGCAATATGGCGAGCAAATCGTTGAATGCGATTTTGATTTCAGAACCTCCAAGTATGCGGATGACGATACGGTGTACACCTATGTCATCGGCACAGCCGTCATCAATGAAGACAGCATCACCCTGGCACCCTCAGGTAAAACATCAGAGCCGGGCAGTGAAAACACCCCATGGATACTCATGAATGGCAATGAGCCACGTATCGAAGTGATGGGCCCAGCTGTCTTCAAGGGAAAAGAAAAAAGCAAGGAAGCCCAATTCAACAAGGGAAATCCTTACAAATACGTATAAGCTGATAGCCTGCGTATTTCAGAGCGTGGCAAAGCAAGGCGGGCATTTCAGAACCATTTCTGACCGGGCAGCAAAATCAGCCATCGCTTTCTATTCCTAGTAAATCTCCTATCATCCCCCGCCAGCTTTCATCATTTTCTTCCTGTGCTTCGCGATAAGCTTCTTGCAAAGCCTGGGCAAACAATGAGGGTTTTTTTTGTATGACATCATAGGCTTCGCCAGCGCCAGGCCAATTGGGATCGGCCAGGAAACTGATGATCTCCAGTTGACACTGGTAGCTGATGGGTGGTGCCGCCAATACGGCTATCAGGCCTGGCCAGGTGTACTTTCCCAGACTGATGCAGATGCCGACTATCTGTTTCGCGATCTTGTCATCCTGCTTGTGATGCTGAAGGTAAGCCAGGGCGCGTTGCTCTTCAAAACCTTCCCAGCCTATCCGTTCACACCAGGCACGCAATGCCAAGGCCTTGGGATCGGGCATGGACCATAGATTTTTCTCATCTGTAGTTTTCCCTATCAGCAAATCGACAGGCGTATCTGACTCGCGTTCCTGTATCAGGAAATGTTCACTCAAGGCAAAGCGCGCAAGCACTGCCATCCCCAAAGATAAAAATTCCTGGCGTCGCTGCTCAAAAAAAGATGAATGTTCGGTTTCATACTGCACTATCCTGGCATGTACAGGCGATAGCTTCGCCTGCATTTCAGCCAGGATATCACTAGGCCCATTAAACTCCAGATCTTGTTCCAGCACCTGCAACAGCGAAGCGGTATGTAGACTATGCAAGCCCAATGCACCAGCAGCAATGCTAAAGTGTACACTGGTGTAGGGGTCTTTCCAGACGGTATTGCGCACACCATAGAAAGCCAGCGCAGGCGTTTTTTTAATGTACCAGGGGGCCGAGGCTTCCAGCCAGATTTGCGCTTGCGCACGCGGCCCATTGCTGGGCCAGCAAAATTCCAGAAACTCGGTCACATTGCGTGATGAGGCATCACCAGGCATGGCGATACTAAAATTATTCTGCAAAATTTCAGCGCCATGTTCAAAGTGTACTATTTGCGTGTTTTGTTCCAAGGCATTAAACGGGCGTCCGTCGACGAAGCAAAATTGCTGTTCATCGAAGACTGCCGCATGCTCATCTTTCCCAATAGTCTCATTCCCTGCGATGCCTGCAAAAGCCTGTACGAAGCCGTCCAGTATCTCACCCAGATCAATGGCAGGATTCAAACTTGCCCATAATTCAGCTACGCCGTTCTTGATTTTCAAGACCTGGTTCCCTTGACTTTCAAATTAGCATTGATGATGTACTTTATAGATGCATAGTTGTAGTTCTACAACTGGCGATCTTCAGCCTTGAATGTACCGTCTATGATGCTCAAGACTGCTTTGGTTTTCTTGTCCTTGAGTTCAAAAGAAAACTTGCCTTCGATGACTTTGCCATTGACGGAGGTAATCTCAAACATGTTCTTACCGTCACGCACCTCGTATTCAGCGACGGGCTCTCCAAATGGTTGCTTGCTTTGGCCCTTGGTAAATTTAACTTCGCAGCCGTTGCTGCCAAAATCCTTGCCTTGGTATTTGACAGGTTTGCCGTTAAAATTTTTGCAAATAATGCCCAGACGGTCTGACAGTGTTTTTGGCGGAGGATAGGTGGATGCACCCTTGGTGACGGCAATCAGATTGAGCACGCCCTTGGTCGGTATCAGATAAGTGATGCCATCATCATCGCTTTCAAACAGTTTGCCATCGATTTTTGCACTGAGTTGTTGAGGTGTCTTGGCATGTGCCAGCAATGCTGGTGCCAGGCTGCATACTGCCAGCGATGCGATAGTAAGAATTGAATGTGATAGCTTCATATGTATCCTTGGTTAGTAGAACTCATTTCGTAAATAGGGTGAGATGCGTTTGCCTCATAACGTGGGCTGGCAAGGCGGACGAGGCAGTCAATAGCGGTGCTATTGATAACGAGTCCAACGCAGTCCAGCGCGCGTTATGAGGCAAACCCTTCGGGAACTGACGATTTGGGCGCATTGCAGCGTTGTGCCCCTCGCTAAGGCAGGAGCCTTAGCAGCGGGACACGCCTTGCACTGCATCCCAAATCGCCTTGTTCGCACTCATCCTATTTCACTAGTGTCCCAACGTTTCTCATAGGAGAGACATCTGTTTTGGTTGATTATCGTCATTGAGATTTCCCGATGACGGCGTAAGTAGTTGATTTATTGGCGTTGTTTCAAACATGGTGAGACTCAGGATTTGTAGGATTTCGTAAAGACTGTGAGGCAAATGCAGACGTTTTTTGACGATAGCGATGAGTACGTAAGTACAGACCGCGATCCATATTTGCGTCTTCACGGCATTCTCGCTCGTTCCCAGAAAGGTCTTGATACGCAAATGTTGCTTGATCCACTTGAAAAACAATTCGACCTGCCAGCGTTGCTTGTAAAGTGCCGCAATCATCTCTGGTTTGAGAGCGAAATTGTTGGTCAAAAAAATGAGGCGTTCCCCAGCGTCGTCCTTGACGACGACACGACGCAAACTCGCCGGGTAATGCTTGCTTGTGTAGAAGAGTGGAAGCACACCCGTTTGATCGCAGATAACGTTGCTCGTCGCTCGATCGACTGGATGCGAGTACCGGCGCTTGAACTTGGTATTGCTTTTTGCTCTGGTGACAAAAAAGGCCCCCGTCGCATGCAAGCTGTACAGCCGGGCGAAGTCCAGATAGCCGCGATCCATCAGGTAATATGCTCCTGGCTCGATGACCAGATCGTCGAGAATATTGACCTCGTGGGTCTTGCCGTCGGTGATATGAATGAAGCTGGGAATAGAGCCGCGCAGGTCCAGCAGCGTGTGCAACTTGATTGCCGCCTTGGCGGACCGGAAAGGCGCCCACGGATAAACCGATAAACACAGGTCGATGGTAGTGGCATCGAACGCATAGACCGTTGCATCGAGATCCACGCCAAATGGTTCGCTGGCGTACAACGGACGCGCCATCGCAATCAGATGTTGCGCCAGATCGGCATAGATTTGCCAGGGGCGCGTGGCGTTTGCATTGGCCAGCGTATTGCGGGAAATCGTCGCGCAGCGGAATCCCATGTGATACAACCGATGGGATTGGGCGCGCAAATTGACCTCGATATCTCGAAGCGATTCTCGATAGGTCAACTGCGCAAATGCCATGGCGAAGAATTGATCCAGGCAGGAAAAATCCTTGACCTTGTGCTCGCCCCTGTGGGCTGCCACACATCGTCGAAAGGTGGTCAGCGGCAAATACGTCATGACCTGCGAGAAAACGAGTTTGCCCTGATGCATAGGAGCCTTTGGCGGATATCCGCAAAAAGCTCCAATTCTGCACCTCGACGTTCAAATCGAGACCAGATAAAAACATCAATTTGTGCAAACAAATCATTGACTTACGAACCCCTGATGTGAAAACGTTGGGACACTAGTGATCCTATTTATGAAATGAGTTCTAGTATTCATCCCTATTTATGAAATGAGTTCCAGGAAAAACTCCTGTCCTTTACGGCTTTTCAAGACAATAGCATATCCGGCAAGGATGCTGCATGCGTTGAAAAGCCTACCGCAATGGCTAGGGAAAGGTTTTTGGCTTCATACCTTACAAAAGTTCTGGCTTGCACATTCAATATCATGCATTCATGCATGCATGCCTTTCATACCTTCCTCGGTATAACGTTCTCCTGCAGCCATACCTGCAGGCAATGCCTGAGAGATTTTATCCAGGTCCGACTTGCTGAGAGAAATCTGGATAGCTGTCAGGTTTTCATGCAGGTAGCTGATACGTTTGGTGCCGGGGATGGGGATGATGTCTTCGCCTTGAGCCAACAACCAGGCCAGCGCCAGTTGAGCGGGAGTGCAACCCATGTCCAGCGAGAATTGTTTGATGACCTCGACTATCGCCAGGTTGCGTACCAGGTTTTCATCCGAGAAGCGTGGATTGAAACTACGAAAATCTCCTTTGGACAGACTGGTTCTATCCTGAATTGCCCCTGTTAAAAACCCACGTCCCAGTGGGCTGTACGCAATGAAGCTGGCACCGACTTCACGGCAAGCTTGCAGCACACCCGCTTCAGGATCTCTGGTCCACAAGGAATATTCGCTTTGCACTGCCGCGACAGGGTGAATGGTGGAGGCCTGACGCAAGGTTTCTGGCGACACCTCACATAAGCCGATCGCCCGTATTTTTCCTTCAGCAACCAGATCGCTCAGAGTGCCTATGGATACTTCCAGCGGAGTGTCCAGATTCAGCCTGTGGATGTAGTAAAGATCGATAGCTTCAATGCCCAGTCGGCGCAACGAAGCTTCGACTGCAGTGCGTATATAGGCCGGGCTATTATCGACCCGTCGTTCATAACTGCCTTCCTTGCGAATCAGGCCAAACTTGCTAGCGATGCGCAGCTTGTCATTCTTGCCCTTGATAAAGCGACCGAGCAGCTCTTCATTTTTCCCCATGCCATAGGCGTCGGCGGTATCAAATAAGGTGACACCAGCTTCAAAGGCAGCGTCCAGGGTCGCCAGTGAACCGGCATCGTCAGCATTGCCGTAAAATTCAGACATGCCCATACAACCGAGTCCCATCGCGGAAGTCGCCATGCCACTGTTTCCTATTTTCCTTTGTTTCATGATGCTTTCCCTGTTTGCTTGAGTGAAAGCGCCAGCATAGGCAACAGATGAGCTTTGTGGAAATACCAAATGCGTGATACCTTTTCGGTATGAGTAAAATAAACACCCACCTGTTGCACATGTTTGTAGTCACAGCGCAGACACTGAATTTCCGTCTGGCAGCCGAGCAATTGCATATCACGCAGCCACCTTTATCGCGGGCGATTCAAAATCTGGAGCAGCGGCTAGGCGTCAAATTGTTCTTGCGTGATACGCAGAACGTGCAACTGACCACGGCTGGGAAACTCTTGCTGCCACGCGCACTGGCCATACTGGCGATGCTGGATGAAACTGAGACCTTTATGGCCAGCCTGGTTGAACCATCCCATTTGCGCCTGGGCCTGACGACTTCGGTTGAAGCTGGCAGTTTCAATGTATTGACACAGGCAGTAGCAACTGCCATGCCTGACATGTCCGTGGAAATCACATACGATAATTCACCAAAGCTGGTGGCGGCAATCAAGGCGGGGCGCGTTGATGCTGCCGTGATAGCCATGCCGACCCGGACACTGGATTTTCCTGTTCAGTCGCTAGGCCAGCAAGCCATGATGGTGGCATTAGCGAGCAAACATCCCCTGGCCAGTCGCCGGCAATTGTCATTGGCTGATATCGCCAGCGAGCCTGTGTATCATTTTGAACGTGCGCGCCAACCCGCATTTTTTGATTACTGCCATGAGATTTTCCGGCAGCATCATTTTGCGCCCCGCTTTTTGCTCGAGCCGAATGACCACCATGTCCTGTTGAGTGACGTTGCCTCTGGAAAAGGCATAGCCTTGCTGCCCGCATCGTTCAAGGCACTGCGCCTGCATGGAGTGTCTTACCGCAAGCTGAAAGAAGGAGATGAGCTGGCACTCAAGCTGGCACTGATCACGGGAACAAGCGTGCATCCTCAAACAGATTTGCTATTCGACCTGGCTAGTAAATACCTGCAGGCTTAATGCTTGGGAAAAAATGAAAACCAGAGAAGAAAATAATGACAACGCTTTACCACGCACTTAAAAAGTTTGTCGAGAAAAAATTACCAAGAAGTTTGAGGGAAGATGAAAGGGCTAGCGTTGCTTCATTTTCGATGTTGTCGAAAGAAAACATTGAAGATTTAAATGCATTAAAAAATCATCTGCCCTTTTTTCGATTGCGTATCTGCAATATATATTGACGGAAGATATTGCGTCGTCAGCTGGCTCCTATGTTTCTGAAGTTTTGAGCGGCAGAATAGACTTGGAGGCTTTTAATAGAAGTCATCGCTTCAAATAAAATGTATGAAAAGCCGTTCAATTTTCAACTGAACGGCTTTTGCAATTGCTTTTCTGGTTGCCTGCACGCTTAATCACGTAATCACAAGTTGTGCAGGCTTAGTGATTTCCTTGATCAGTTCTTTAGAGAGCAGTTGCTTATCTAAATTACCTTCCAGGATTTTTGTTCATTAGTAATCTGTATTTTTGAATAAGTCGTATCTACTTTCTTGGATTTGAATGGACCGGGCGGCTCCCCTATCGAGGAAAGAGGAACCGCCCGGAAACCAGCACTCACCTAATCCTCGTTACCGTATTTCAAGCTAGCCAAACTGTGCGTTACCAGCGCAGTACCGCTTGCCAACGCGCGCACGCCAGTCACTACTGCGTAGATTGCCGTCACGGCACCGCCAGTCGACTGGCGGAACCAGTTCGCGCCTGTCTGGGTGAACATGAACCAGGGCATGCGCGCCACGATCATGGAGACGTCCCGGATAAAATACAAACGCGTTTGCATCTTGAGATTCTCGTGTGCCCTATCCTGATCAAGAACCGTCATCGCTTGATGGTAAATTATAGTCCGTGCGACAAGCAGGCAGATGCATGCAATAGGCGCACACTTGGCAATCATAGCTTCTTTCTGGTCGAGCCAACTACCAGCGATCCCGCCGCCTAGCTCGCTCAATTGCTGAGGGGCAGGCGGACGCACGACTTGGTAGACACCGCCGAGCAACGTGATTGCGTCACCCAGGACCAGTACGCTGAGAACACTATACGTCATCCACTCTTTAGGTTTGACAATCTCCCAAGCTTCGGGGCTCAGTCCGCTCTCCATTCGGTCGTTGAATGCTGGCGTCCACTTGAGAGTCTGCAAAAAGGAAGCGGCTATTCCGGTCGCGCCCTTTAGCATTTTCATCATTCCACGCACACGAGCTTCGGCCTGTGACGCCGCGCCGATACCGCCTGAGCTCACACTCTTGGTGAAGAGAGCGTCGGATGCCAGGCCGGAGATGAGATTGATCGAGCGCAGCACGATGATTAAAGTTTCGCTGGACGTGTCCATTTTATATGGTTCTTTGGGTACCCTGGACAGCTGTAGAGAACCTGTAGTCTTGCGTAAGGTGCGCGGTGCCTTGCCCTGTTCGGCACGTTTCATGCTCTCAACGAGACCCTTGTTGTCTTCAGCAAAAGTGCTCATCCGGCCTGACAGCGTCGTGACGACCAGATGTGCTATATGCACTGGCACAGCAAGGCCGAGACAGACCAGATCGAGGAGTGATAGTTCCGAACCTGTGATCCACCGGTACAAATCGCTGAGGAAGGGAACCCTGATTTCTGTTTTCAGAATCTTCATGATCCAGTCCAGTCCTTCGATCAGCGCGCCACTCACTGCAGTGAGCTCCTTGATCATTAGCCGGATGCTCGTCTCTGCGCCTTTCTTCAGGACAGCGAGAAGTTTGTCCACCATCTCGGAAAGCGATGTGTCGAGCAAGCCGGAAATCAATGACGGAATACTGCTGATCAGATCGTCGAAAGGACTTTCGCTACTGACGGCGATAGTTGGTCCGGCTGAAGTCACACCGGTGACTGGGTTTTCCCGCGACTTTTGTATCACCATCTGCCCCTGCACACCGCGCGATTCATTGAGAGCTGGCGAGTCGGATTCTCCTGCGCTAGCCGCTCCTCCATTCACACTCTCGTTCCTCATCTTCGGTTTGACCGCAATCGCGTCAATGAGAGGCAGAAATGCAGCCTCAATTTTTGCGGGAGACATGGCGCGCTTGGTGGCGTCAAGGCTCAGTTCAATGACGCCCTTGATGATGTTTTTCGCTTCAAGAATAGCCTTCCAGTTGAAGAGGGCGCGCAGGAACTCGATCGCTTTCATGATCATCACACCGATTTGCTCGAAGAAGCCCGCGACAGCATTCGCCGCTTCAACCACCGAATTAACGACGGTATGGACCACGCTCAGCACGCCATCGACCATCTTGGTGATAGCGAGTTCGACCGTATCGGCGATGGAGACCACGATTTTCACGGCACCTTCATAGATATCCGTTGCCACATCCTTGATACCCTCCCACAGGTCGCCGAAAAAACTACGCAGCAACACGCGTTCAGGAGTCGCCTCGCCGCGTTCTTCGTCTACCTCTGCCTGCGTTTCAAGCATCTCAAAGCGCAGCCCCTGATTGCCGTGCGGGTCGTTGATGGCCTCAAACACAAATCCAAGATTGGATTTGAGCGCTGCACGGGTCGCTTCGGGATTGAGCGCTTGCTGCATAGGCAGGTGAGTCATGGTGCGGAAGGTTGCGACGCGGTCGCTGCCAGCAGGGCGCTGTGGTTGACGCATAGGCTGCGCATCAAAAAGTGCTCTTTCCGCACCATGCAGATTTCGCTTGGCCTGCTTGCGTGCCTTTGAACGCAGCATATGCGCATCGCCACGCGGCTCCTTGGACGCAGCCGGATCAACTGGTTTCGCCGATGCCATTACAGTCGTGATTGCATTGGCTACCTTGTCTGCGTGCTGCGCATAGTCCGGCGCGAGCAAGGCTTCACCATCGCCTTCCTTCATGCCTGGTTTCCATCGTGTGGTGCGTTTTTCCATGAAATCGGAACCGCGCACGTTGGCAAGTTTGCGATGCAACTCCTGATCGGCCGCGATCACTACCCGGTCATTCCTGTGCATGAAGCCAGCCCGCGCCATCAGGATGGGCGCGGTTAATGCTGATGCATCAGAAATGATGATGACTTCGCCCTGGCTGTCGGTCGTGAGTTCTGCACTGTTCTCCTTGTTGATCGCATACGAGCGGCCCGCAACCTGTACGGTGGTTTGCTCGTCACCCCACAAGGACACTGGTTCACCGATCACGACCGTGCCGTCAGGGTTGGTAACGCGGATTACTGTTCTCCAGGTTGAGCGATCGCGGCTCTCGTCGATTTTGTTGCCGCTGGTATAGGCATAGTCCTGGATCAGCTTGCTTTGCACGCTGAGTGTGGGTGGTGTTGCTGGCACCAGCATCTGTTCGTCCATCAGGACGTTGACGTGGAAGCGTTCGTAACTCGCCATGAAACCTGCGCGCAGGTCAATGGCTGGCGTGTGATCTACGCGTGAGGGCGTCACGAAGAAGGAAATGCTTCCGTCGTTGCCCGTGGTCGTCGAGAATACACGCTGTTTGCCATCTGGCGAAGCTACGCCCGGTTCAGGTTCCTCTGCAGATCGCGAACCGGTGATGCCGTCTGAATTGAAGAGAACCGATTCAGGCTGGTCGTCACGATTACGCACATACCAGAGGTTCATTGCTTGTCCTGCCATACCGCTGCCGTCGGCACGGTGTACCTTGCAAGTCATCTGGTAGGTCTTGGGCTCGCCAGCGACATTGCGTACTATGCTCGCCTGGGTCGATACATAGGGATACGAGGGTTTCTCGAAAGCCAGATCCGACAACCACCAGACCGGGTCCTGGCCCACGCCGACGATCGTGCCGTGGTGATGGTCGACACCCGCGTCATTGACGTTCTGACGGTCGAAGTTCCAGAAGGCCAACAGGTCAGGCTCGCTGCCGCGCAGTTTTACGTACATGCGTGCTGCAATTTCCGCAGGCTTGAGATAGGTATCCCACACACGTACATCCGCAATCATGCCGCAGAAAGGGCGCACCGCGTCCAGATTCGGGCCTGCTGCCGCACCGATGAAGGCTTTCAGGCCAGATGAGGTGTGCGATGGTGCTTCCTCGACCAGGGTGCTCGTCAAATTTGGCACGGCCACGCCATCGATATAAATGATCGCCGACTGCTCGGTCGAGCGCGAGACTGCGATGTGATGCCAGCTGCCGTCACTCAGTTTGGCATCTGCACTCAGCTTCAGCATTTTCCACTTGCCGCGTTGCAGAGAACGTGCGTGGTAGTGCAGCGTGCCGTCTTCATCGATTTCAAGATTGACGTCAAACTCGCCGTTTTGTGTTGGGCAGATGCCGAGCACGCCACCGCCAGGCCGCCGTTTGGAATCTACTTGCGCATCCGGCACGTTGACCCAGGCTTCTATGCAACTGAACGAAGGGTCCATCAAATGCAGGGTGTGTTTCGCAGCATCGACCGCTGGAATATCGACCATGGCGTAGGGTTCTGCCTTGGAAGGCATGCCCAGTTCATTGAGCCCGAGTCGCAGCACCATGGTGTCGCCGAAGACGACGCTGTGCAGCGCGCCGTCCCTGAAGGCGTTAGCGTCAACCGCATCGGCGCAGCCATAGTAAGCCGTGGCCGCGGAAAATGCAGCAGGCGTTACAATGCCCTGGTCATTGAAATACAGGCCGACGCGCGCGCCTGTCACAGGATCGAGAATGGCAATCGTTCCCGAGCTCGTTGTGCAGCAAACACGTCCGGCGGCATCGAACACCGGCGCGTACACTGAATGAGCTTCATGCGTTTTGAGTGCGTGACTTGCCGGTAGTTTCACGCTCCAGCGTAGCGCCAGGTCAGAGATGGCAAATCCGTAGACCTCGCCCTTGTCGGTTCCAACGACGACGAGGTCGCGGTCCAGCCTTGCGGCGATCCCGCTTATCGCACCATTGACAGCGGCATTGGCCTGCAGAACCACAGCAGCATTATCGGCCGCAACACGTGTGAGTTTGGCGTCGCACACGCAGAACAGCCATTCGCGGCTCGCTGCGTAAGCATCCGTGCTTACTGGCGTACTCGCCTGGTTTCCGCTTGCCAGATCGATGCTGACCATCTTGAGTGCGCCCGGTGAACCACATAAGGCGAACAGATGCTTGTCGCCTAGAGTCAACTGGCGCACCGCAGCCGATACAGAAATATTGCGAACGCCGACAGGTACAGCGAGCCGGTCGACGATACGAATTTCGCCCGCAGGCGTGCCTGCTGCAAGATGTGTCTGTGTGACGGCTGGCGCGGCGAGCTGCGCATTGGTCGGCCTCATGAAACCGGCGAAAGCATCGATGCGTGCGTATTCACCGGTCACTGCATTCACACCGATAAGACCATCATCGCTAGTCAATACGAAAAAGCGACCTGAGTCTGCCACTGGTGCTGAAGCTGCACCTGGCATATCGATCTGCCACATCCGGCGTCCATCAGCGCGACGAACACCGTATAGCGCGTTGCTCGTGCCAAATGCAATCGCACCGCCTGTCAGCGCTGCCGCTGTATCTACCGGTTGCTGACCGCGTGCAGCCCAGGTGCCAGCATAAGGCCAGTGACTCTGCACTTCATGCAGCAGATACGGGAAACCGGCATTGTCGAGTGTGAGGTCGGTAGGTGTCGAGGCCGCGTTTTTGAAAGTTGCTTTGCTGGCGTGTCTTGCGACGGCATTTACTACTGGTGTTTCCTTGCCAGGAAGATGTTTTTCTGACAGTGTCCACAGGCCTTTCAGACGCGGTTCATTGCCGGTGAGTGCCACATGACGGTTGTTTTGCACGGTAGCGACGTCGAGTGCGCGATCCCAGATACGCAATTCGCGGATCAGTCCGTTGAAGTGTTGTTCAGCCTGTCCGCCTGCTGACGGCCGTGCCGCACCGATAGTGAGCGCGCTCTTGCCACCGATAGAGAGGCCTGCCTGCGAATCGTCGCGGAAGAAGACGTCCAGCGATTTACCATCAAGCAGCGCGAGCAGTGTCTGGTCACGCCGTATCAGTGCGATGTGATGCCACTCGCCATCGTTGGCATGTGTTTCGCGCGTGCGGCCTGCATGCACACGCTTCGCTGTTGCATCAACGATCGCGACGCGCAATTCACCGTTTTCGCCAAGGTTAAGACGAAAACCATGTTCTTTCGAGCCAGCCTCTGTGACGTGGCTGGAGACGATCTCGCCACCTTCGCTGGAACGTATCCACGCTTCGATACTGAAGTCTTCCATGCCAAAGTCGAACTGCTTGCCATCTGCCTCTACGTCAATGCAGGAACTGATACCGTCAAACAGTGCGGCATGCTGGCGCGCAAAGGGCCGCGCTTCGAGCGAGCCACCAACGTCAGGAATAAACACCGTGTCGTTCGCGACGACAGGTGAATGATCACCCGCTATCTCGGGAAGTTCCATACGGCGTTCTATCTCGCCGGTAGACAATAGCAACGTCGAGAGCATCCTGCGGTTATCCGAGGTCACCATGACGCGGCCTGCAAGCAGCGATGGCAAACCGGGCTTGTTGAGCTTGGTGCGCCAGGCGACGCTGCCATCCGTGGTGCGTACTGCAATCACTTCACTGCTATTGCTTGCGATGAACAGGCCTGCTTTTTCAGCCAGCACAGGCGACAGCCATACATCATTTGCATTCGTGGGCTTGATGGCAGAAAACACCTCAGCACCTGTCTTGACATCGAAGAAATGCAGCGACGAGCTGGCAGCGATGACGACGTCCCTGGCAACGCAGGGCTTTACGTTTGCATGCAGGGGCTCTGAAGAAATACCGCCTTTCGTGTACTTGAACCTGTCATCGCCGAAATCTACGTTGACTGCGTGAAGCTTGCCGTCTGCCACGAAGAATACTGCGCCTTCGCCATAGCTTACAGTGCCGGGACTCAGGTCACTGATGACCAGAGGGCCGAACGCAGGCTCGCCGTTGACGGCTACAAAACCGGAAACTTCCGTGTTACCTGAATCGCCGATGTGCACGGCGATGATTTTGTCTTTTGCGGCGACCAGGCCGCTGACCTGCGAGAGCCGCGGTGCTTCCCAAAGCTCCCAGTCACCTTTTTTGTTGCGCTTCTTCAGTGGCTGGCCATCAGCCAGTCGCAATGCGGTAAGTTCTTCGCCATCCATGAAATACACGACACCCGCTGCGGCGACGAGATAAGGGTCATCACCGTAATGCGATTTGAACGTGTACGGAAAACCCGGCTCGGCGACCTGCGCATCGGGCAGGGGTTCCTTGCCACGAAAGATGTCGATCGCGAACAGTGTGCTTCCCGCAACACCGAGCAGCCGGTCACCTGCGACAACCAGGGGTTGCTGCGGCGAGAGTGCGCCAAAGCCATCGAAACGCCATAGTTCGCCAAGGCGCTCGGGTGTGGGGAGTGCAGCAATAGTAGTAGTCATGTAGGTTTCCTTGGGAAGCGGCCGCCGCCTGTATCAAGCCGTTTAACGTAATGAATGACGATCTCGTTGCCTGTTCGGTCTTTGAGAACGGTGGGCAAGGATCTTGCTCTGGAGTCGACCGCCCGGGGAGAGGCAGAGGCGGATGTGACGGTGAATCCCAGCCGCGAGAACGGGAGTGCGGCGTCGCCATTTGCATCGGTGCTTGTGCTTATGCGGTCGCCATTGCTAAATTGAAGTTCTACGCGCTCGTTCGCCAAAGGGTGCGATCTGTGGTTGACCTCAGTGCCGCCCCAGGCCTCGTCCGCGCTTGAGTAGATAACACGCACGAATACTGGATTTGCGAGATCGCGCATGCGCTCCAGTACCTTGCGTGCGTTTTCAGCATCTTCGCTGGTGACTGCTGCACCTACCTGGTAGGAATAGAGAGCATGTTTGCCAGCCATTGGTGGCAGTGGCAGTTCGCCTAGCGCTGCGGCTGCCGCGACGGCATCTGCGTAGGGTTTCAGGATTTTTTCCTTGTGCGTGCGCCAGGATGCCGCGCCGTCTGCCAGCAGCGCATGCAACTGCTCGCGTGTGCTGCTGTCCCGCGCAATCATATACGCATCTATCATGGAAATCGTCACCTGTGTGCGTATGCTCACTGGCGGCTTGGCTGTCGAGGAAAACGCTTCCAGTGTGCCATTGCGGATACTTTCTGGCGGTGGCGGATACCAGGCAACTGCCCTTTGGTCGGCTGCATCCACGTTGTTTGCAACCAGTACCCTGAAGCTCAGGGCGGCACCAGGCTGGCGGGGTTCGCGATCGAATTCGGCGACCATCAGAGGCCTGCCCTCAGTTTCGAGGAAACTGCTGTAATGCGACGTGCTGTCTTTGCGCGCGCCCCATCGTTCAGGCGTGACATTACTCTTGGCGAACGAGATCAGGCGCGATGATGTGTCGGTGCAAACGAGAGCGAGCTGCCCTTTTTTTGGCAGTTCCAGCCAGCGCCATTCCTCACCCTGCGCAAGCTTGATACGCGATGCTGAGCCGGGCTCGTCTATAGGCAGCGCGAACACTCCGGTCTCTTGCGCATCGTTTCCCCAGAGCAGGCCTGAGTCTATGCGTGGCCTGATGCCGGGCTGCAGGCTGGAGCGCCCGCGGGCTCTCCATTCACCTTTGACCGCGGGCGGTAATGAATTGCCTTCAATCTCGCGCACCAGGCCTTCACCAGTCACGTAGAAAAGGCGACACGCAAATTCGTCGCTATGGGCTTCGGTTTCAGACTCTATCATCGCAAGTGCGGGCCGCGCGCTGTTGTCATGGCGGGCGGTGCCCATGCGCTGTAGCTTGTCGTCAAGCGGATGGAGAGTTCCGTCACGGCCTATCACATACACCAGCGCGCCAGCCTTTGCTGCCACCTGGTGAGTGCGAACTACCGGCGCCGAGAAAATCATTTGTGCTGCAGCCTCCTCGGCTGCCGCCAACTGGGAACGGATCTGGCCGCGGTTCGCGCCAATGAGTTGTACCAGGTCGCTGATCATCGCGAGCAGCTTTGCCTGTTCGTCAGGCGCGCGGGTTGCGGAGGAGTCACGCTGGAATGCTTCGCAGTTTTCAAGCAATGTGAGCCACTCGGCCTTGCGGCGGGCGCTCATTAGTGCGAGTTTTTTGTTGTTTTGCGAATTATCGAGCCCGTGCAACAAGCTCCAGTTCACCGCGCCGTCAGCAAGCTTCCATGCAAGTTTGGGATTGAGCAAGTTGATGGCTGCCACGCAGGTGCCGTTGGTGAGCTCCCATCGACTCAGTACAGGCCCATCCTGCAAGAAAAGTTCGCCCGAGTGCACTGCGAATCCGGTGATGCGCGACTGTGCCTGAATCGACGTCATGAGGTAGGGATTCGCATTTACCTTGACGAGTGACAGACCCAAAGGTCCGCCAGCAACGACAACAGCTTTACCCTTGTCGAGGTAGGGTTGCAAGGCGGAATCGCCATAGGGGGCGATGTCGCCCGGAAGAGGAATCGGTTGCCATTTCGGTTTCATGCAGGAACCCTAGGAGGAGTTAAAAGTGATGATGCGGACTCAACTCTGGTTCCCCAGGTGAGTACGAGGGATGCGATTACGGATAAACGGATAAGACATTCAGCCGTAGAATGCCATTATTGCATGCATTTAAGATAAGTGCTTGTAGTCAATTGGTTCTATTGCGTTTGCCAGTAAATACTGATGAGCCCTATGCGCTTGCGTGGTTATTTGAACCAAAAGGGGCAAATCAGCGAGCAAACGAACAGCAGGGTTGTTTCGTTTGTGCGACTGCCTGGTGACACATCAATTGCCTCACGCATACACACGGTAATGAATAAGTATCTGTGACTTCTCGTATAGTTTGTTGAGTAAAATTTTTTACTCAATACCTCACTGCCCGACTGAAATACTCTGATTAACATAAAAAATGGGAAGTTCGAAAATACGAACTTCCCATTCTATTTAACTATCTTTAAAGCACAATCTGAGTCGACATCTCCAAGAGCAACCGGCTCAGAATTTTCTAGTTTCACCCACTACTGCTATCTCCCAGTCATATAGCGACTTATGCAATAAAAATAGCAGCTTTTGGTAAAAGCTACAAAGCTGCTTAAAAGTCCTTACCACAAATATTAACCACAAGCACCAACATAGCCACAAGAAACACAACGGCTGCAGCCATCTATTTTTTGTAAGGCATGTGCGCCGCAATCCGGGCATTTTTTGCCTGTCGGGATATAGCTGATCGGTGCTGCGTTTTCGCCTTCATAGGCCAGGTCGTCCATGCCATAGTGGTGGCTTCTTTGCTTGAACTTTTCTGCCAGTACAGTGATAGGGATCTGGTTGCCTGCGGCGTCGAGGAAGCCGCGTTTCATCAGTATGCGTTGTAGCGAGTAACCGATGGCAGCGACTTCGGATTCATGGAACAAAGGTGCTTGTGAGCCATCGTCCTTTGTGATCATGCCGCAGCGTACTGTGCCCTTGTCCCACACCACTTCACGCATGTCTGCCAGTGCCTTGGCGATGGAACCACCTGAGCGCGCTGCCATGGACAGCAAGCGCATGCTGGCTGATATCCATTGCTGGCCATCATTCTTCTGGCCCGCAGGCATGAAGAATTCAAACGGGCGCTCTATCGTCGCGCGCTCGCCACCGACCATGCCATCTATGTGAATGAAGCTGACGGTCAGGTAGACAGTCTTCTTGCCTTCGTAAGTCATGTACTGCACTTTGGAGGTGACCGATTCGAGATCGCCAAACGGGCGGCCATCGAATTGCTTGCGCAGCAGGTCGTCGTCCGGTGTCTGCTTGACTTCTGGTGCGGCTTCAGTGGAGACAGATAAAACGCTGCCGAGTATGCTATTCGGGCGGTAAGTTGCCAGGCCTTTGAGGCCAGCGCGCCAGGCATCCATGTACAGGTTCTGGAAATCTTCGTAAGGATAATCTGCCGGTACGTTAACGGTTTTGGAAATCGCAGAATCTACGTAAGGCTGTACTACCTGCAACATCTTCATGTGGTCGCTGGCAGACATATTGAGAGCGGTGACAAACTGCTTAGGCAACTTGCTGTCGTCGGAGACATCATTGCCCAGATGGCGGTACAAGCGCCATGCATGGTCAGCCACTTCATAGATTTTTGCATCGCCAACAGCCATGCGTTTCTTGCGGTTATACACCCAAGAGAAAGCTGGTTCTATGCCGTTCGATGCATTGTCAGCAAAGGCCAGGGTGATGGTGCCGGTAGGGGCGATCGACAGCAAATGGGAATTGCGCAAGCCATGCTTGGAAATCGCATTTCGCACATTTTTGGGCAGGCGTTTGGCGAAAGCACCTGATAAGTATTTTGTGCTGTCAAACAATGGGAACTGGCCTTTTTCCTTGGCCAGTTCTGCCGATGCAAGGTAGGCGGCATCGCGCATGACTTCAGATACTTTTTGCGCGAAAGCACGCCCTGCATCAGAGTCATAACGCTGGCCCAGCATGACCAGGCTGCTGCCCAGGCCAAGGAAGCCCAGGCCCACGCGGCGCTTGGACATGGCTTCAGCTTTTTGCTGTGGCAAAGGCCAGGCAGTAGCATCGAGCACATTGTCGAGCATGCGCGTCGCTACTGTCACTACGGCTTCGAATGCTGTGAAATCAAACTCGGCAGCATCGGTGAATGCACCCTTGATGAAGCGCGTCAGGTTGATCGAACCCAGGCAGCAGCAGCCATAGTCAGGCAGCGGTTGTTCTGCGCATGGATTGGTGGCTTCGATTTTTTCGCAGTAGTAGAGATTATTCTCTGCATTCATGCGCGATAAAAACAGGATGCCCGGTTCTGCATGGTCGTAGGTCGACTTCATGACCTCATCCCACAGATCGCGTGCACGCACTGTTTCATATACCCACAGGCCATCTTCACGCTGATAAGCGCCGGCCTCTTTTTTGTCTTCACCAGGTTCAGCTTTGTGGACCAGGCAGTAATCAGTGTCTTTGGCGACAGCTTCCATAAACTCATCGGTAACGCCGATGGAGATATTGAAGTTGGTCAGGCCACCTTGGTCTTTGGAACGGATGAATTCAAGGATATCAGGATGGTCGCCACGTAAGACACCCATCTGCGCACCGCGACGCGCACCGGCAGATTCCACCGTCGAGCAGGATGCATTGAAAACCTGCATGAAAGACACAGGGCCGGAAGCGCGTGAGCGGGTGCCGCGTACCAGTGCATCCTTAGGGCGTATGGTGGAGAAGTCATAGCCTACACCACCACCGCGACGCATGGTTTCTGCTGCATCTGCCAGGGCTGTATAAATACCAGGCTTGCCATCGGTGGCGCTGGAAACAGAATCACCTACCGGTTGTACGAAGCAGTTGATGAGGGTGGCGTGCAAGTCCATGCCAGCGGCAGAATTGATACGGCCTGCTGGGACGAAACCATTCTTTTGTGCCCACAAGAATTTTTCTTCGTAGTACGCCTGGAAGTCTGGCTGCTCTACGCTGGCCAGTGCCTTGGCAACACGTGACTGCACGTCATGGATGGTGACTTCATCGCCTTTGGCATATTTTTCCAGCAAGACATCGAGGGAGATTTCCTGAGGAGACATTTCCGTCAATCCTAAAATTTTTTCATTTGCGTTCATATGAAGAGGTTTTCGTTGTTACTTGTTGCAGAGAGAAACTTAAAGCCCGCCAGTCTGGACCAGCAATTTCAACAAGGGAAAGTGGCTACCAGGCTTAGGCTCTGGGGCTATACAATTTGGTGAAACAGGGTGGCATCATCTTTATTGGGACTTACGCAAAACAGCCCCAGCTGCGTTACAGCTCCTAGCCGTACTAAAGTACTGTCTTCGTCGCTACGCCTTGCTGGGACAATTTTGTGTAAGTCCTATTTATCAAAAAAATGCAAAACACATGCGATACAAACATTGCTTTATTGAAAATCGGACACTGTAGTGCCTGCCATCCTGACGTCGGATGCCTCCATTATAAACCTCGCTGCCGGATTTTTTCTTGACCCGCTTCAAGTTAAAACCAAATTACCAGGCCGGGAATAGCAAAACAATCACGCTAAAATTGCCTTAAAAACATACGAGTTTTTTGGTTAAAGGAAGCTGCTCAGTTTTTGCCGGAATATGCAGCGAAATGCCTGAAGTTGATCTGATCGGGCATTGTACGTAGATGTCATGAGCAGATTTTTAAGTACAAAAAATTTCGTCAACAGAGTTGCCAGGCAGATATGTGCTTTTACAAAGAAATAGGTACTTTACTATTTTTCTGGCAAATGCGGCATCGCTATCCCTTGCCATTTTTACTGCATTTTCGCGATTTCCCTACAAACTCAAAAAATCTGGGGGCCAGATCGATATATCTATGTTTTCTTGATGTCTGAATAACATATACTTGCTTAAAACTTCCATGATAAAAACACGCATATTTCTGAGGACAGATAATGAGGCAGGACAGTTTGGCTAAGCGATACCTATCTCCCCGGTTTCTGTTCGCTTTTTTCTGCCTGCTGAGTCTGCTTTCCTTGCTCTCCAGTTCAGCAGTCTTTGCTGCCGGTGTGCAAAGCCTGCGCTTTGAGCAAGTAGGTCGTGAGCAGGGCTTCCAGCATGAATCCGTGCAATCCATGCTGCAAGACCGCCAGGGTTATATGTGGTTCGGCACTCAGGGTGGTTTGCATCGCTATGATGGTGCCAAGGTCGCTTTTTTTCGGCATGATCCCAATCGCCCTGACAGCCTGGCAGATAACTGGGTCTGGGCCTTGCATCAGGATGACAAGGGCAGGATTTGGGTAGGCACGCGCAATGGTGGCCTGCATCGCTATGACATGGCGACCGAAACCATGGTCAGGTATAAGCCTAATCTGTCAGATATCCGCAGTTCTGGTGGCAATCAGATACAAGCCATCATCAGCGACAGTGCTGGCGGACTATGGCTTGCGACTGGCGATGGCCTGGCACATTTTGATCCCGACAGCGGGCGTTTTCAGATCTTGCGCCATGACGACAAAGACGCCAGTAGTATTGCCAGTGACCAGGTGAATGCACTCAGCCTCGATAAAGATGGCAATTTATGGGTAGGTACAAACGCTGGTCTGAGCGTCATGTACCGTGGCAAGACTGCCTTTGAAAATTTTCGTCTCGACAGCGATGTCAGGCCTGACCCGCGCCACAATAATGTGCAAAGCCTGCTCAACGACAGGCACGGCAATTTGTGGATAGCCACGGCTGCAGGTCTGGAAGTGTGGAGCGGCGAGCGCACACAAAAAAACCGTATGGGCTTGGCGGATGGACTGGACCCAGGTCCAGTCACATCCTTGCTGGAAGACCGCGATGGTGTACTCTGGATAGGGACGGATGATGGTCTCAAGCGCAGGAACCCGGAAGACAAAAAATTCTCATCTTACCGTCATCATGCCAGCGACAGGCATAGCCTGGCTGATAACCGCGTTACCCGCTTGTTGCAAGACCGCTCTGGCACTTTATGGGTAGGCACTTGGCTGGGTGGGGCAAGTCGCACCAACCTGGCCAGCGGTGGCTTTGAGCGCTTGCTGCATTTGCCGGGCGAAGCCAAGACCCTGAGCAGCAACACAGTATCTGCCATTACCAGCACGGAAGAAGTGATCTGGATAGGTACCGGCAATGGCCTCAACAGGCTGGACAAAACAACCGGTCAGATACGGGCCTTTCATCACCAGTTGAACCAGGCAGGCAGTCTCAGTAACAGCAAGATCAGGGCCGTGAAGCTGGCACCGGATGGCAAGCTTTGGGTGGGCACACAAAATGGCCTGAACCTGTTTGATCCAGCGACAGAACGTGCCACGCATTTCCAGCATGATTCCAAAAAACCTGACAGCCTCAGCTCAAGCATTGTGCATACACTGGCTTATGACAAGGGGGGGAATCTGTGGGTGGCCAGTGATGATGGGCTCAATCTCATGCAGGATGGCAAATTCCGTCGCTATATGACCAACCCCAGGGACAGCGACAGCCTCAGTCATGGCCGCGTGGTGTCCTTATTGTTTGATCGCCGTGATCGTTTGTGGGTAGGCACCTTTGGTGGTCTCGATAAACTGGACCGCAACACTGGTCGCTTTGAACATTACCGCCACGAGCCGGATAATCCCAACAGCCTCAGCCATAGCCGCGTCTATGCAGTGTTTGAAGACAAAGCCGGCGTAATCTGGGTAGGAACAGCCAGCGGTTTGAACCAGATGGTACAAGGGGCAGATGGCAAGATCAGCTTCATCCGTTTTGGTGGGGCATTGGGCAACGATGCGACGGCGGGTTTCGCTGAAGATGATGCCGGCAATCTGTGGATCAGCACCGATGGCGGCTTGTACAAGCTGGGGCCTGATCGCAAGACATTGAAAAAATACACTGCAGATGATGGCCTTATCAACGGTACCTTCACTGTGGGTGCCAGCTACCGGGATATTGATGGAGCGCTGTACTTTGGTGGCTTCCAGGGGATGACCTGGTTTTATCCCGCTGCCATACGCGACAACTCCAGTAAGTTGGTGACGACGATTACTGACTTCCTAATTTTCAATCAGTCGGTGCGCGGAGGTAAATTGCCGCTAGGGGTGCAGGTCGATGGCAATATTTCTGATGCCAGGTCGATTACCCTGTCTTATAAACATAGTGTGGTTTCGATAGAGTTTGCAGCACTGAATTATTCAGATCCCCTGCATTATCGCTATGCATACAAGCTGGATGGCTTTGACGAAGATTGGGTGCAAATAGATGGAGCCCATCGCGCTGCCAATTACACCAATCTGGTGCCGGGTGAATATATCTTCAGGACACGAGCTGCCACCAAGGATGGTGAGTGGAATGATGAAGGTGCCAGCCTGCTTATCACCATCACGCCACCGTTCTGGATGGAATGGTGGTTCCGGAGCATCGTCAGCCTGCTCTTGCTGGCGGTTGTGTACGTGATTTATCGTTGGCGGGTCAGGCGTTTTTCCAACCAGCAAAGCTTGCTGGAAGAGTTGGTCAAACAAAGAACCGCAGATGCTGACCGCGAACGCAAACGCCTGACCGACCTGACCGATGTCTTACCCTTATCGGTATACCAGTTCCGTGAAAGGGCGGATGGTCAGAGAGAATATGCCTATGTCAGTGAGAACGTCAAAAACGTCATGGGCGTCCCGGCTGCCGATATCCTGGCCGACAAGACTGCACGCTGGCGTACCACGCTGCCTGAAGACAGGGAAGCGGCAGAAGCCAGCCTGAAGCGGGCGGTGGATGGCCGCAGCTCCAGCAATTTCCACCAGCGTGTCCTGGTGGATGGCAAGGTTCGCTGGCTGCGTTCGCAAACCGTGGCTCCCAAGCGTGTCAATGGGGACTGGATATGGAATGGTTTCTGGATCGATGAAACTGAAACCTATCTGCAAAAAGATGAGTTGCGTGAAGCCAAGGAACAGGCTGAGCAGGCCACGGTCGCCAAGTCTTATTTCCTGGCGAATATGAGTCATGAGATACGCACGCCCATGAATGCCATCATCGGTCTGTCTCATCTGGCCAAGAAAACCCGCCTGACGTTGAAGCAGCGTGACTACATCGATAAAATCCATAGCGCCGGTACATCTCTGCTTGGCGTAGTGAATGACATACTGGATTTTTCCAAGATAGAAGCGGGCAAGCTGGATATAGAATCTGCCGAATTCGTGCTGGCTGATGTCATCGACGATGTTGCCACCATCGTCAGCCACAAGGTGGCAGAAAAAGACATAGAACTGGTATTTGATATCGACACCCATGTGCCTTCCAGCATGCGCGGTGACCCCTTGCGCCTGGGCCAGATCATTACCAATCTGGTTAACAATGCCATCAAGTTTACCGACCAGGGTTCGGTCATTATCCTGGTCAAGCAGGTGCAGGCAGAGATCGACAAGGTGCAATTGCAATTCAGTGTGCAGGATACCGGTGTTGGCATGACAGAGCAGCAGCAGGAAAACCTGTTCCAGGCTTTCACCCAGGCAGATAGTTCAACCACGCGCAAGTATGGCGGCACTGGCCTGGGGCTGACCATATCACGGCATCTGGTGGAACTCATGGGTGGTGTTATCTGGGTGGAAAGCAAGGTCGGGGTGGGCAGCACTTTCCACTTCAATTGCTGGTTTGCCTTTGCCAATGCTGCCACGCAAACCCTGTTGCCGCCACATGTGCACGATCTTAAACTGCTGGTGGTGGACGACCATGATGTGGCGCGCCAGCATTTGCAAAAACTGGGACAGCAACTGGGTCTGACAGTGAATGCCGCCAACAGTGGCAAGCTGGCCTTGCATATGCTCAGCGAGGCCAGCGTACTTGGTCAGCCCTATGACATGCTCTTGCTGGATGCCCACATGCCCGACATGGACGGTGCCGCTACCATGAATGGCATCGCGGCCAGCATGGGCAAGGAAGCCCCGCAAGTAGTCATGCTGACCACCATGAATTTTGATGACACCACTTTGCAGGCGAGGGCTTATGCGCCAGTCGCCTATCTGTCCAAACCCATAGGCATGGCCGGTTTGCTGGAGGTTTTGTTGCGCATCAGTGCCACATCGCGTGAAGCACCGGTCAGCGCTGCAACAGAGACGCAGAACGACAGCCGCTTTGAAGGCTTGCGCATCTTGCTGGTGGAAGACAATCACATCAACCAGCAAATCGCGGCGGAACTGATGACTGAGGCTGGCATCGTCGTAGACGTGGCTGACAATGGCCGCATCGCCATCGACAAACTCAATCTTGGCAATCCTTATGACATCGTCCTCATGGATTTGCAAATGCCGGAGATGGATGGCTATGCAGCGACTACCGTCATCCGTTCTTACCCCGAATGGCTGGACTTGCCGATTATCGCCATGACTGCCCATGCCATGAATGAAGAACGGCAACGCTGCCTTGATACCGGCATGAATGACCATATCGCCAAACCGATAGACCCGGATGATTTCTTTGCTACCCTGAGCCGCTGGTGTGGGCGTCGCATGCCGGGCTATCAGGTCGATATACCTGTCAGCGCCAGCAGCAAACCGACTACCTCAGAGGCAGCATTAGCAAGCACAGCCAAACCAGTAAAAGTGGAAGTGCCGGATCATGATCTGGCTATACCCGGAGTTGATGTCGCACCAGCCTTACGCCGCTGTGGACAAAACCTCGACCTGTACTTGCGGCTGTTGCAAATCTTCGTCGACAGCGCCGCAGCCACGCCAGACAAAATCAGGCTGGCGCTGGAGAAGGGGGATCGTGTCACTGCCGAGCGCGAGGCCCATACCATGCGCGGCGCTGCTGGCAATATTGGTGCGACCGAGTTGGCAGAAGTATCAACCGAGTTGGAGCTGGCGATAGAAAAGTCGCAGGAAAATGAGGCACTGATACAAAAATTCACAGCCGTCAGTGCCGGGTTGATCCATGCATTGAAGCAGGCATTGCAAGAACGAGCTGCAAAAGAAGCAGCCAGGCAAGAACAAGAAAGTGAGTTGGCAACCAAAGATGCTGATGTGACAGAATGCGCCCGTCTATTTGCCACGCTGCGCCAGTATCTGGAAGAGTCAGACAGTGAAGCGCTGGACTATTTCAATACCCATCAGCGCAGCCTGCGCCAGGCGTTGGGGACGCAGGCTGAAGAATTTGTACAGTCACTGCAAGTGTTTGATTTTGAAATCGCCTTGCAGATACTTGACAGTATTGCTCCTGCAGATAGTCCGGCCTTATAGATATTTCTCCAGCATCTGCATGGTACGCGCAGTCGCCCCCTGATGCTGGAGGAAGAAGTTATAAGCCGCTTCACCCATGCGCTGGCATTGTTTTTTGTCTGCCAGCAAAGAATGCGCTTGCTGGAAAAGACTGAGCGCGCCATCAACACGGAAGGCCGCGCCGCTGGCAATAGCCTGCTCCGTGATTTCAGAAAAATTGAAGGTATGCGTGCCCGTCAGCACAGGCTTGCCCATGGCGCAGGCCTCGATGAGGTTGTGCCCTCCCAGTGGCACCAGGCTACCGCCGACAAAGGCAATGTCGCAAGCGGCATAGTACATATACATTTCACCCATGCTGTCACCCAGCACGACCCGTATATCTTCGCCTATAGGAGCGATTTCCTCATGGTTCAGGCTGGAGCGGCGCAGGTATTTGATACTATGTGATTCCAGCAGGCTGGCTACATGATCAAAGCGTTGCGGGTGGCGCGGGGTGATGATCAGCAGCGGGTTGGTTTGCAGTAAAGGCACTTGCTCTACAAAGGCTTGCAAGATCAATTCCTCTTCGCCATCACGAGTACTGGCGCACAATATCACCTGGCGCTCGCCAAAACTGCGGCGCAGGGCGGCACCGCGCTCCCCCATCAAAGGCGGAGGCGTCACATCAAACTTCATATTGCCAGTCACACCGGGCTGTTCTATGCCCAGCTCATGCAGGCGTAGCGCATCAGGATTTGATTGCGCTGCCACGCAACTGATGGCACGCGCCGCAGGTAAAATCAATGAAGCCAGTCGCTGTGCCTTGCGCAAAGACTTTTCTGAAAGGCGGGCATTCACCAGCGTCACCGGTATGGACTTCGCCTCACACTGGGCGATCAGGTTGGGCCAGACTTCTGTTTCTATCAAGATGCATAATTGCGGCGAAAAATGACGCAAGAAGCGCAGGATCATCCAGTTGATGTCATATGGTAAAAACGCCTGTTGCAGGCGCGGGCCTACATCGGCAAATAGCTTGTCGCCAGTTTCGCGACCTGTGGCGGTCATGTGAGTCAGCAAGATACGGCGCTCAGGGCAACGTGCCAGCAGGGCGCGTATCAGCGGTTCTGCCGCACGGGTTTCACCGGCTGAGACGGCATGCACCCAGATCGTAGGCATGCTGGCAGAGGCAGGGTAAAAGCCCAGGCGCTCGCCTATATGCTGGCGATAGCCAGGCTCAAGACGGCCACGCCACCAGAGGCGGAACAGGGCAAACGGCAGGGAAAAGCCCCATACTAGGGAGTAAAGAAGACGCATGCTTTATGTCCGACGGAAGTTCACCAATACAATACCAGCACACACCAGTACTGCGCCCAGCGCAAAACGCGGGCTAATGGGATCGTGCATAAGAATGACACCAGCGGCCACGCCGAACAAGGGTGTCAGGAAAGAAAATACAGAAAGACGTGATGCCAGATAACGCCGCATCAGCCAGAACCAGGTCAGGTAACTAGCAAAAGCAATCACCACCGTCTGGAAGGCTAGGCTGATGATGCTGGTCATATCCCATTGCGCAGGCAGACTCTCGCCACGCAGCAATACAAAAGCCAGCAAGATCACCGCACCCACCGCCAACTGGTAAAACAGGGTAGTGGTCGGCTCAGCTTCAGACAAGCTGGATTTGCGTATGGTAATTGTGGTCGCTGCCCACAGCACTGCTGCCGCAACGCCAAAGCTGTCACCGATGAGCATGTCAGCCACATCACGCTGGCTGCTGCTGAAGGCCCCAGAGAAAGCAATTGCAACCCCGGCAAAGGCAGACAAGATACCTATCCATTGAGTTGATTGCAAACGTTCCGCCGGGATCAGCCAGTGCAGGCCTAGCACTGTAAAAATAGGGGCTGTATATAAAAACACCGACATATGCGAAGCCGTGGTGTACTTCAAGCCCAGCGATATGCATAAAAATTCTATGGCAAACAAGACACCCGCAGCGATACCAGGCCAGACATGCTTGTCACGCAAAGAAAATGGAATCTTTTTGATAATTATCAATAGCAGCACCATCGCCGCCGCCAGGCCAGAACGCAGTCCCAATTGCATGCTGGCACTTATTACCGGGGCCGCCAGCTTGACAGCCACCTGCTGCAGACCCCAGCACATGCAGAGCAAAAGCATAAGCGAAATGGCAAAACCATCCAGATTTTTACGATGAGCAGACATCAAGCTTGGGGAGTGTTGGCGAAGAGGGGGGAATATACCTGAAAACGGTACACAAGGGTGCATGTCTTGCCTGGACTAAATGCAGCGATGAGCATGTATTTTTGCAATTTAACAAGAAACCAACGCCAATAAACCAGATGATTAATTTTCTGATAAGTAGCATTTATGCCCCCGCAGACTGCACTTTTGATAAGGCAAAAACGCGAAACAGTCGCTCATGCACTGGCAAGAGGCAACTGGGCTTGCCCTCCTGTGGCGATTGCCTCTACACATGCAGCTTGAAAAAAGAGAAAGCTGAACAAGCTACTTTGCGTTTCTACAAAGCCACTCCCATAAAATGATATCCTATGCCTCTTAAACAACATGTAAGGACATGTTGAACCACCCACCATCCTGGAAATGAACAGATGAGCACAGAACTCTTTTGGCAGGCACTGGCAAATGCTCAGCCACAATTGCAGAAAATGGAAATCCGCGATGTGATGGAAACCATCAATACACTGCTTGAACCCCGCTTTCCCAAGCTGGCTGCTGAGTTGCAAGGCAGGGATGAAGACGGCGTATATGATCTGATTATCACCGCTCACGGCGCAACAGAGCATTTTCAGGATGTCATGACGCTCACGCGATCAGCACCCAAACTGGCCATGTTCCCCAATGTGATTGCCTTCAGGGCTCGTGCCGAAATGGGTGAGTTTGGCATTAATATGGATAATTTCAGCCTCAACCCGGCAGATATACTGGTCAGCCATTATGCAGATGCAGGCAGGGTGGGTTTGCAATTGTGGTTTGCCAAGCCCATACCGCAAGACATGATCGATCATGCCAGGCATATGTCCTTCATCCTGCTTGACCATGCCTTGGGTGAATATGATTTTGCCATCAAGATAGGCCCGGTTGAATTCATGGAAGACGAACCAGCCCAAAAAACCGTCAGCCTGGCTACTTTCCCGGCTGTGCTGGATGCTTTCTGGCGCGATGAGCTCAAACATACTGCCCTGTTCCCCACCGGTGAAAATGAATGGACAGGCTTTGAGCTGGTCAGCAATACCGACCCCGACGACAAACTGCTGGTACAACGCAATGAATCTGCCATGTCTTTGGTGGGCAGGGCCGACATGCTGTGGCGCGTGCAGGTCGATGTGGTACTGGATCACAAAGATGATCTGGAAACCGCACGCGAGTTTGAAGACCAGCTGGAAACCCTGTTGACCCAAACCCAGGAAGGCATCACCAGCCAGATCACCTTGCATGGCAATGTACGCAGCATGAACTGGCATGTCAGTGATGCACAAACTGCCATGGCCAAGGCACATAAACTGGCACAAAACTTTGCCCCGCTGGAGTTTGAAATCAGCAGCGAATTTGACCCGCAGTGGCAAGACTATCTGCGCTGGGTTTCTTAGAGACCGTTGCAAAATTAATCTGGCGTTGTTGAACCCGGTACTAAAGTACTGTCCGCGTCGGCGGCGCCTAGCCGGGGGCGCCTAGCCATCTTAACTTTGCAACAGCCTCTAAGGTATTGTTGAAAATAAATTGCTTGTATATAGTTTTAACAGCCTATTTTTTCTGAACTGGAATCATCTTGACTACCGTAGCCATCACCCCAAAAATTCAAGCCAGCAACCAAAGCCCCTTTGTCCTGTTTGGCGGCATGAATGTGCTGGAATCCAAGGACATGGCCTTGCGCGTTGCCGAAGAATACGTGCGTGTCACCAGCAAGCTGGGCCTCCCCTACGTCTTCAAGGCCAGCTTTGACAAGGCCAACCGCTCTTCCATCCATTCTTACCGTGGCCCCGGCCTGGAAGAGGGCTTGAAGATATTCGAAGCCATCAAGGCAGAATTTGGCGTGCCCCTGATCACCGACGTGCATGAACCGTGGCAAGCCGCGCAAGTGGCAGAAGTGGTCGATGTCCTGCAACTGCCAGCCTTTTTGGCACGCCAGACCGACCTCGTCGTGGCCCTCGCCAAAACCGGTCGCGTGATCAACATCAAGAAGCCGCAATTTCTCAGTCCTTCCCAAGTACAAAACATCGTCGAAAAATTCAGGGAAGCAGGCAACGACCAACTGATACTCTGCGACCGCGGCACCTGCTTTGGCTACGACAACCTGGTAGTCGACATGCTCGGTTTTGCCGTCATGAAAAAAGTCACCAACAACCTGCCCGTTATCTTCGACGTCACCCACGCCCTGCAACAACGCGAAGCTGGCGCAGCAGCCTCCGGTGGCCGCCGTGAGCAAATCGTCGAACTGGCCCGCGCAGGCATGGCGACTGGTCTGGCGGGCTTGTTCCTGGAAGCGCACCCTGATCCGGCGCAAGCCAAATGCGATGGGCCAAGTGCTTTGCCGCTGGATAAGCTGGAGCCTTTCCTGGCGCAGTTGAAATCGCTGGATGATTTGGTGAAGTCGTTTGGGACGTTGGAAATATAAGGTGATTCCCCTTATGTATAGTCTGTAAGCTGCGATGATGCAACTCTAGTCAGCATTAGTTGTGCTTACGATTATTTCTTCATTGAAATAATTTTCTCTGATTTCAATAAATATTTCGCTATTGGCGAAATATTTATTGAGGAATCGTATTTCTTCCACTATTATTCTCCTTGAGGTTAACAGAGTACAACCGTCGTACTGTGTGGGTTGCTTAGGCAACCTGTGGAGCCGAGAGGCTCTATCTTGTGTCATGCCCATGTCGCCTTAGTGCTGATCTGGTCATGTGACTGCATGTTCGGGACGACCCCGAACATGCGTTACGGATAAGAGGGGGAAAACCTGCCGTTTAGCTTTGCTTGGTTATGGACGACGGCCATCAACAATGGTGTTGATGGTGTAACCAAGGAGAATCACTATGAGTGACCTCAAAACCTCCAAGCGGCGGGGGCTAGTTCATAGAGTTAAGCAATTACTCAAACGTCCGGCGATCTTCAAAGCAGCAGCATTCGTTTTGAATTTGCTTAGCCTGATTTTTCGAGTAATTGATCACTTCAAATGAGCTAGCACCTCTCTTATTTTTAAGGAATTGAATTATGTTGAACAGAGCATTAAAACTGTTGAGAACTTATCATCAATTCAAGCAGATAGATTTAGCAAAACGACTTGGAATTTCAAATTCTTATTTAAGCGAAATTGAATCAGGTGTAAAAATTCCAGGTGTAGACTTGTTGGAAAAATATGCGGAAATTTTTAAAATGCCAGTATCTTCAATTTTGCTATTCTCTGAAAAAATGAGTGATCAGAATAAAACTGGTGAAAAACTTAGAGTTATTGCAGCAGATAAAATTCTACGCATATTGGAATGGATTGACGAAAGCGAGTCAGTGACTCATGGTTAAAGGCAAGTATCCTTTGCATCAGTCCCCATTTTATAAAATTAAAGGGCTTGGGCGTCTCGAGGAAATTCTTCAAATTGAATTGTCGATGCTTGATCGGCTTTTGGCGCCGGAAAATTATAGGGTCTGGACTAATGAGAAAAATCGTGAAATACAACAGCCAATAAAATGGTTGGCTCAAGTTCATAAGCGTATCGGGAATTTGTTTTCTAAAATAGAACTGCCAGATTATGTGTATTCACAAAAAGGGCGTTCGTATGTTGATAATGCAAGACAACACATAGGCGAATTTCCGCTAATAAAAACAGACATATCAAAGTTTTATCCAAGCACAACACGGCAAATGGTTTGGAGCATGTTTGTTCATCAATTCAAATGCGCTAATGATGTTGCAGATATTCTTGCTGATATTTGCTGTTTTAAACAAGCGCACTTACCAACTGGTAGTTCTCTAAGTGGTCGATTGGCTTTTTTTTCGGCTCAACCTATGTTTGAGAAAATAAATAAAAATGCAATTGACTCTGAAAATAAGATGACGCTTTACGTAGATGACATAACGTTGTCTGGACCAAATGCAACTAAGAAAAAAATCTCTGAAATTCGCCAGATAGTTCGAGAACATGGTCTCAAGACCAAATCATCAAAAACAAAAACTTATCCAGCTGAAGCCGTGAAAAGTGTAACTGGTACGGTAATAGTTGGAAACGAAGTAAAGTTGCCGAATTCAAGGCATAAAAAAATTGCTGAAACTCGACAAGCTATTCAACATGCCTCTGGGCCTGAAAAAATTAAACTGATGCGTTCATTAAAGGGGCGCATACAAGAGGCAATGCAGATGGATGTCGTTAGAATTTAATTACTTAAAAATTTCTTCCGTTGTCCCAATTTGCCCCCGCTAATTTGAGTAGCGGTTGCGATGACGTTGTTTTTGACTTTGCTTTTCCGATGTGTCGATGCCTTTGCTGCGAGGCGGAAAATGGAAAAAGAAATGACCGTTGTTTGAGCGTAGCGAGTTTCGGGCATTTCCCATTTTTTGACTTGCAGCAAAGGGAACCCCCTTTAGGGGGCAGCGACGCCTCGGTCGCCTTTTTTCGCTTACCTTTTTTGGCGAAGCAAAAAAGGTGAGTAGCTGCCGGGCTACCCCCGGCTGGCAATCGTGAATGACGTGTGCAGGTATTTGTAAAAACTAGTTTTTAAAGTGCACGATTCTGAAATTAATACACCATTTGATGTGCTAAGAACGCCACTGGAGCGCCAGCCCGGTGGATTCCAGCCAAAAGCACGCTGGAATGACGTTACTAAGGACACGGCTTTATTAATTATTGCTTTGTTCCCGTTGCTCTCATTAGTACGCTAATCGCGCCTCGAACCTCGTCAACAGTTGCAGGCTCCCCATTATCCCCAAGATTAATAATCCTGTCCGACCAGTTACCCTCAGTCTTCCAGCGCGGAGAAGCGCAATAGATTTCTATGGTCGGTGTTTCGTAAGCCGCAGCGATATGCGTCAAGCCGGTATCCACACCAATGGCAAGGCGTGCCTTTTGCGCCAGCAGGGTTGCGGCCTGCATGGATAGCGCAGGCAAGACGCTGGCGTTAGGCATGACGGCTGCCATCGCTTCTGCCTCAGCTTTTTCAGCAGCACTGCCCCATGGGAGCAGTATCGGTAATTCGTAGTTTCTTAATTCGGCGGCAATCGCTTGCCAGTGTTCCCGCGGCCATTTCTTGGCTGCACCTGCGGTGCCATGAAAGAACACCGCATACGGTGTAGCTGGCAGCCATGCGCGTTGATCGGCGGGTATATCCGGTGCCTGCAAGCCAAAGCTGGCAGGTGTGTTGACGGTGTAGCCTCCAGCGGCGGCAGCGACCAGGCGGCCGCGCAAAACGGCGTGGGTGCGCTTGTCTACCGGTACGCTGATGTCGTGGAAAATTCTGGAAATACCTTCATAACCTGAACCCTCAGTGCCATTTGCTAGGCCGACTTTCTTGCCCCCTTTGACGGTTTTTGCCAGGCCCATGATAATGCCGGTTTTCAACAAGCCCTGGGTATCAAGTACCAGGTCATATTGCTCTTGCCTTAACTGGCGAAAGAAATTCTTGATTTCTTGCCGCGTTGCCGCCTGCCCCAGGCTTTTGCGCCAGCGGCGCAGGGCAAAGGGGAAGACCTGGTCCACACCTGGGTTCAGACGCACCAGTTGCACATAGGCTTCTTCCACCACCCAGTCTATGCGCGCCTGCGGAAACTGGCGACGCAAGTCATCCACGATGGGCATATTATGCAAAACATCGCCCAGCGACGAAACACGAACAAGAAGAATTTTCACTTGGATAGTAGATACGGGTGAAGACCTGACTGCTCACCACAGAGACACGGAGTCACAGAGGGGCACAGAGAAAAACTAAAGGCGAGAAGAGTTTTGCTAAGTGCTCTCACTTCAAAAGATTTTCTCTTGTTTTTCTCTGTGTCTCTGTGGTGATCTTTTCGGTCTTGGAAATTAATATGGCAAGACAGCATCTGGCTTAACAGCCAGAACAGCCTGCTTCATCGCACCTTGTATGCGTGCCAGTGCTTCGGGATTTTCGGCTTCGAAGCGCATGACGATGACAGGGGTAGTATTAGATGAGCGGGCCAGGCCGAAACCATCTGGATATTCCACGCGCAGGCCGTCGATGGTGATGATTTCGTCTGAACCAGGGAAGCTGGCATTCGCCTGCATCGCAGCGATGATCTTGAAGTTTTCACCTTCGGCCAGTTGCAATTGCAGTTCTGGTGTCGAGGTGGATTGCGGCAAGTTGTTCAGTGTGGCTGTCATGTCAGCCACGCGGCTGACGAGTTCCAGCAAGCGGGCACCGGCGTACAGGCCATCATCAAAACCATACCAGCGGTCTTTGAAGAAGATGTGACCACTCATTTCACCACCAAGCGGTGAGCCGGTTTCGCGCAGTTTGGCCTTGACCAGAGAATGGCCGGTTTTCCACATCAGCGGTACACCACCGCGTGCCTTTACCCACGGTGCGATATGGCGTGTGCATTTGACGTCGTACAAAATCTGCGCGCCTGGGTTGCGTGTCAATACGTCTTCGGCAAACAGCATGAGTTGGCGGTCTGGGTAGATGATCTGGCCATCCTTGGTGACAACGCCAAGGCGGTCGCCATCGCCGTCGAAAGCCAGGCCTATCTCTGCATCAGTAGTTTGCAGACAGCGTATCAGGTCTTGCAGGTTTTCAGGGTGCGCTGGGTCAGGGTGGTGGTTAGGGAAAGTGCCATCGACTTCGCAAAACAGTTCGATGACTTCGCAACCCATGCCGCGATACAACTCACCTGCAAATGCACCAGCCACACCATTACCGCAATCGACGGCTATTTTCAATGGCCGGGCAAGTTTGACGTCGCCGATGATGCGTTCAAGATAAGTCGCCTTGATGTCATGTGTACGGTAGTTGCCGCTGCCTTGCTTGAAATCTTTGTTCAATATAGTTTGGTACAGCGCCTGTATCGCGTCGCCATAAATTGCCTCACCCGCCAGTACCATTTTGAAACCATTGTAGTCAGGTGGGTTGTGGCTGCCAGTGACCATGATGCCAGAAGTTGCACCCAGCACGTTGGTGCCAAAGTACACCATGGGTGTGACCACCACGCCCAGGTCGATGACATCGACGCCAGTCGATTGCAAACCCTTGGCCAGCGCGGTGATCAGGTCAGGGCCGGACAAACGGCCATCGCGGCCTATGACCACGGTTTTTTCACCTTTGGCGATGGCAGCGCTGCCAAAGGCCTGGCCTATCAGGTGGGCAACTTCTGCATCCAGGGTTTTGTCGATAATGCCACGGATGTCGTAGGCTTTGAATATGCTGGGGGAGAGTAGGGACATGATTATTTTTCTTTATTAAAAAGTATCAGTGGAGCAGACCAGTGCTGGCCTTTTTGGCCTGCTCATCAGAGCCAAGCTGCTGGGCTTGCCAGATCAGGTCTTCAATTCCGCATTGTGGCTCGTATTCTGCCACTATTTGCAGCAACAGGGCGCGGATTTGCGCATAATCAAAGGCGATGCAGGCTGTATTCAATTCCTGCAACAGGGTATTCAGTTGATCCCAAGGCAATTCATTCTCTTGCGCCCGCATGATCAGCGGATGAGAAGTGCCTTCGACATTGTCGCCTATCAGCAGTTCTTCGTAGAGTTTTTCGCCAGGGCGCAAGCCTACATGCTGGATTTCTATGGTGCCATCTGGTGTCGTTTCACTCTTCACTTCCAGGCCACTCAGGTGCACCATGCGGCGTGCAAGGTCGATGATGCGCACAGGCTCGCCCATGTCGAGTACAAACACATCACCACCTTCGCCCATGGCACCAGCCTGCAAGACCAGTTGCGCGGCTTCGGGTATGGTCATGAAATAACGGGTGATCTCGGGGTGGGTCAGGGTGATCGGGCCACCGGCCATGATCTGCTTGCGGAACAGTGGTACAACAGAACCGGATGAACCCAGCACATTGCCAAAGCGCACCATGCAAAAACGGGTATGCTGCTGGCGGCGTGAGCAGGCTTGCAGTATCAGTTCTGCTAGGCGCTTGGTGGCACCCATGACATTGGTAGGGCGCACTGCCTTGTCGGTCGAGATAAGTACAAAATTTTTGACCTTTGCTGCCATCGCTGCCTGCGCTACCGACAGGGTGCCAAAGACATTATTGCGTATGCCTTCAGCCGGATTATGTTCTACCAGTGGCACATGCTTGTAGGCTGCGGCGTGGTACAGGGTTTCGACTTCGCAGGTGGTGAAGATGCGGTCCAGCTTGGCGCTGTCGAGTATCGAACCCAAAAACGGCAGGATTTCCACATCCAGCTTCAGTTGCTGGCGCAGGCCAGTCAATTCTTGTTCTATTGCATACAGGGCGTATTCCGACATTTCCAGCAAGACCAGCTTGGTGGGGCGCTGGCGCAAGATCTGGCGGCATAGTTCAGAACCTATAGAGCCGCCAGCCCCGGTGACCATGACGCGCTTGCCGGTGATGCAGATGCTCAGCAGGCGGGCATCGGGTTCTACCTGGTCGCGGCCCAGCAAATCTTCTATCTCGACTTCGCGTATGTCCTGCAAGCGCAATTCGCCATTTACCAGGCTTTGTATTGATGGCGTGACCTTGATCTTCAACTTAAGAGGTTCGAGCTGGTCGAGCACCTGCTTTTGCCGCGTCTTGCTGATGCTGGGCATGGCCAGCAAGATCTCGCGTATGTCATGACGTTCGGCCAAATCTTTTAATTGCTCGGGTGCGAAAACCTTGACGCCGCCTATGGTAGAGCCTTGTACTGATTTGCTGTCATCGATAAAGGCCACGCAGACATATTCACCACCGGCACGCAAGGCCGTGGCCAGTTGCGCGCCCGCCTTGCCAGCGCCATAGATGGCGATACGGGTGGCGTTTTCTGTCATGTCAGCTTGCAGCAGCCAGGCCCTGGCCAAAAAGCGGCTGGCACCGACATACAGGATGGACCCTGCCCAGAAGAAACCAAACACTGCGCGCGACAGCGGTGTGATGTGCAGCATGACTGCAACAAAAGCCAGGAACAAGACCGACAGGCTGACACCTATCATCACCACGCTAATGATTTTCTGGTCGATGAAACGGATGACAGCGCGGTATAAACCTATGCGTATGAAGACCGGTATGGCAATCAAAGGTACAGAAACGATGAGCCAGAGGTAATGATTGAAGAGGCTGCCATTAAAAGTTTCATAGCGCAGCCAGATCGCCAGGATAAAGGTCAGCGGCAGACAAATTGCATCTGCAACAGCAGCAACTACCTGCTTTTGCAGACGCGGCAGATTCAGCAGGGATTGCATCATATTTGCCAGTCCTTATTAATGTGTAACACCATCACGACGCACCACTTTGTAGAAGGTCAGGAACAAAATACGGATATCCAGCATGAAGGATTGATGCTGCAGGTAATATGCATCCAGGTCCACTTTGACAGGAATCGGTAGTTCATCCCTGCCATTGATTTGCGCCCAGCCTGTCAAGCCTGGCGGGATAGTATGTACTTGCTTTTCAGTGCGCAGGGCAATCAGATCATCCTGATTGTACAGGGCAGGGCGTGGGCCCACAAAACTCATGTCGCCACAGAGTATGCTCCACAATTGCGGCAATTCATCGAGGCTGGACTTGCGCAGGAACGAACCTATCGGTGTCAGGTATTGATCAGGATTGCTCAGCAGGTGGGTGGCAACTGCTGGTGTATCGATCAGCATGCTGCGAAACTTGGGCATCTTGAAGATGACATTATTGCGCCCGACCCGGTCAGACCAGTAGACGACAGGGCCGCGTGAGGTCAGCTTGACGCAGATGGCAACGATGATCAAAGGCAGTAACAAAAACAGGCTGGCTGTCAGGGCAAGGAAAAGATCGAAAAGACGCTTTAACATAATCACATATTCATTCAGAGGGTAGTGCTGCAGCAGTAGCCTGCAAACCTTGTTCTACGGTATAGGGCGGTGACCAGGCCAGCAATTCCCTGGTCTTGCTGATATCGACTTGCAATGACTGGCATAAACGGTCTGCGACACTACGCTTGCCTATGAGACCGGCAGCGAGTGTCAATAGGCTGGCCGGAAAAGGAAACAGCCGGGATTTCACCTGCAAGCCTTGCGCGCAAAGGCGGAATAATTCTGTCGTCGATAAATCCCTGCCATCGGATGCCATGAATATCTGGTTGCGTGCCGCTGGATGCAAACGGCAATGCAGGATGAGATCGACCAGGTTACCCAGGTACACCAGACTGCGCTGGTTATGGATACTACCCAATGGCAAGGGCAGGCCACGGCGTATACCTCGCAACATGCTCAGGAAATTGGCTTTGACGCCTGGCCCATAGACCAGGGGCGGGCGTATGATGGTGACAGCCATGCCAGTTTCTGCAGCGAGTTGCAGCAACGCCTGCTCGGCTTCCTGCTTGGAAATGCCATAGGCATCTTGCGGCAGCGGGGCATCATCGGCGCCAAAGGGATGACCAGGGGAGGTGGCTTCGCCATTCACCTTGACCGAACTCAGGTAAATAAATTGCTTCACGCCAGCAGTGGCAGCCTGGCGCGCCAGTTGCAGGCTGGCAGCGACATTCACGGCGCGGAATTGCACCAAAGGGTCGCTGGCTGTCTCTTGCATGACGTGGACCCGCGCTGCACTATGGATGACGAGGTCCACCCCTTGAAGATGCACCGACCAGTCAGTGTCAGCTGCCATATCGCCGATGAGGGGATTGCGCATCTCTGCGGCCTGCCAGTCCAGGGAACGGCGAGTGGGGCAAATCAGGCTTGCGTCAGCAACCAGGCAGGCGCGGGCAAGAGCCTGGCCGACAAAGCCGCTGGCACCGGTCAACAAGATTGCTTGCTTCATACTTTATTTAGGGGCCGACAGGTTGGACCGCCTGTCATAGACAAAATAGCGACGCGACAGAAATTTCAAAAAGCTGCGGAAAAACCAGCTGGCATGGCGGGATACCAGGTTGCGGTTTTTGTGGGCAGCAGTATGGGTGGCATGCAGTTGCGGATAAAAACGTATACCCTTGCCCAGCAATTGCTGGGAACGGTAGCAAATATCCACATCTTCAAAATACATGAAATAGCGGGTATCAAAACCTTGTAGTGCCTGATAATGTTGTGCATCAAAAGCCAAGAAAGCACCAGAGGCCCAATCCACATGGCAGGCTTCTGTCATGCTTTTCTTGTCATATGGCTCGGACAGGGACCGCACCGCAACCATGCGCAGCAAGGAAATGGCATTCGGGAAGCGGCGTACATTCGCATCTACATGCAAGTGTTGTTCGTCACGGTAAAGATTGATGGTGGCGACCGGGAAGGCATCGCGCTGCATATTCTCTACCAGGGTAGTGATGGTGGTGGCGCTGATGGTAATGTCCGGGTTCATGACGATGAAGCTGTCACCCTCGGCAAAACCTACGCTATTGCTGATCAGGTCAAACAGGTAATTATTGTTTTCGCCAAAGCCCAGGCCTGGCTTATCGTCTACGTAAGAAACGCCGTGTTGCAGGCAATAGGCCTTCAAAGCCGCGGATGGCTGGTTATCCTTGATCCATACATGCATGCCTGCGGCGGCATCGCGCAAGCCACCCATACCGCTTGCAATAAGCAGATTTTCATGGCCGTGACTGACGATTGCGACATGTATCATAGTTTGCTAAGTGATGCTGCATAAGGTCTGGCAACTGAGCTGGCAACTAAGCTAGCAATGAGCTAGCAATTAAGCCTGGTGACTAAGCTGGCGACTTTGTATCCAATACTTTAAAAATAATACGCCCAATTTCCAGTCAGGGAGGTTATGGATGGGCGGCGTGAACAATTTCCTTGTGTACCAGATTTTCTCATAGAAATCACAGTTTATAGGTGCAGGATTATGCCAGGGGGGTTGTTTTTCTTGCGCATTCACCATTTCGGCCTGGCTGATGCGCCTTGCGACTTGCTCTATATCGTGCACTTCCCTGATCTTTTGCAGTATCACAGTCTGCTCTATACCTTTGCGTTGCTGGTGGCGCAGGTAATCGTCCATATCGTCCAGCAAGGCTTGTTGACTGCTGGATTTGAACAGGTCCGCCGGTGAATAACCATGCGCGCCGGTCAAGATGCCAAAGCTGGGCAAACCCTTGACCGCCATCTCCGGGAAGGCTGTGCCACCGGTCAGTGGGAAGCTATCCACGTAAACGCTGGCGTCGCGCATGCAAATCAAATAGTCTTGATAGGCCATGCGTTGATGGAAAATCGCTTGCGCGCCCATTTGCCGCGCAGGTTTCCACCACCACCAGTTGGTTTTCAGGTTGGGGCCTATGAGCATCAGCTTACGCCCCGTCCTGGCTTGCAGGCGTACTGCAAAGTCAGGGAAGGAATAGTCCCCACCTGGCTTGAATTTATAGGCAGAGCCAGCACTGGCGATATGACCCGTGGCATTTTCTGGCCGTGCGGTAGTGGCATCAGGCAACTTTAGCGGGATACCGGCAAACACGCATTTGTCATGGCTGCCACGCAGCTTGCTGAGTTCCCAGCCATAATAGCTGAGTTCCAGCACCACATCGGCCATGCCATGCCCATAAGAAAACACATGGTCGGCATGGTTGTACATGTAAATACGGGTGCCGCACAATTGCCTGGCCAGCCCTGCTGCAATGACAGCATCAATGTCGTAGGGGTGGATATGCAGCACCACAATTTTGTATTGTGAAAAATAATTGAGCAGTGTCTGTAGCTTTTCTTGCCTGTCGCTGGATTTGGGCATGCAGATACAGGGGTGGCCGGGTGTACTGAGTTTCGCCCAGGTAGCCGGCGGTGCTTTTTCCGTTACCAATACCGCAGAATCCTGCAGAGCCTGGCTGGCAATCAGGTGTTCTACCACGCGGGTATGGCCGCTGGCGGTGTAAGCCTGGCTCAGCACGTGCAGATAAGTTGCCTTGATTTCCTGTTGTGCAGGGGTTTTGAACAAGTGCTGGTAGCGTTGCAGCAGCGCCAGTTCCAGTGCGGGCAAGGCATATTGGCCCAGATCGTTTTTCCACAACAACTCACCCAGGGCGCGGGCGCGCCGCACGCAGGCATCCAGCTCACCTGCGGCCAGTACGCGGTCTACGCAATCTTGTATGAAACTGGCCAGGGCGAGTTTAGCGGTAGGCATATTTTTTCAAAATCCAGGCGATACATGCCCAATACAAGACATAGTTAATACAAAAAGCAATCACTGTACCCTGCAAACCAAATGCCGGGGTCAACAGATAGGTCAGCACTACCAGCGACAGGCTGAAGACTATTTCAGTAATCACATAGGGCCTGGTCAACGCCCGGCCCAGCATCACAAAGCCCAGCACCCAGCTACCTATCTTGATAAAGTCACCCACCAGTTGCCAGGCCAGTAGTTGCAACATGGGTCGGAATTCTTCAGTGAAGACCAGCCACAGCATGAGGTCACGCAAAACATAGACCATGACCGCACCCAGCGCAGTCAAAGGCAAGACAAAACGATATACGCGGGCGATTTCTTTTTTCAGTTCCGCCGCTGCCTTGATTTCTGCCAGGCGTGGCAGGTAATATACGGTCAGCGTGGTAGTGATCAGCATCAGGTAGATATCGCTGATGCGTGTCACCGCCTGCCAGTAGCCAGCCTCTTGCCAACCAAAATCCTGTACCAGATGATCACGTATCAGCATCTGGCTCAGAGGCACGACGGTGGCGGTGACGACGGCCATCAGTGCATACGCCCCCAGTTTGCGCAGCATGGCGCGGTCGGTTGTAGCAAACAACATGCTGAAGCTGAACCACTTGCTGCGCAGGCAAAGCGCCAGAGTGATGATGGCGACGAAAGATTGATTCACTGCCAGCGCTACCAGCGCACCATACAAGCCCCAGACGCTGGCCAGCAACCAGGTGATCATCAAGGTGACGATGCTGGTGGCAATATTGGCAGCGACATAGGCGGCGACTGCTTTTTTGCCATTCAGGATTGCCAGCAACAGCGTATTCAACACAAACAACACCAGGCTGGCCGCCAGCCACAAGAAGACGCTGCCATACTGCGCATCTTTTAATAGCAGCAGCGCCAGTTGCTGATGAAATAGGGCAATGACAGCAGAAGTCGCCAGTGAGCAATACAATGAGATACGCGCCGCGCTGGCCCATACTCTTTGCAGGGCGGTGGCATCGTCGCCGTGTTCAGCCGTGTACTTGGTCACGCCTGTGGAAATCGCGCCACTGGCAAATGACAAGATCATGGTTACGGCATTCTGGAACTGGCCTATGACAGCATATCCGCCTGGCCCCACATACACGGCCAGCAATTTGTTCAGGCCCAGCATGGTCAGCATCCTGATCATGACTGCAATCGCATTTAACAGGCTGGTGCGTACAAGTGTCATTGTCAGCGAGTTGGTGCAGTTGAAGCAGCTTGCAGGACGAAATCGCGCACGGCTGCAATGACGCGGCTGACATCTTCTGGTGCAAGATAAGGATCTAGCGGCAGGCTCAGTTCTTCTGCATGGATTTGTTCAGACAGCGGGAAGCTGCCCATACCCAGTTGCAATTCAGCATATGCTGGTTGCAGATGTGGCGGGATAGGGTAGTGCACCAGGCTGCCTATGCCAGCATCCTGCAAGTGTTTTTGCAGGGCATCACGTTTGGCATGACGCACGGCATAGATATGCCATACCGGTTCAGACCACTCAGGAACAAATGGTATCACCAGGCCAGGCAAGTCTTTCAAACCTTCCTGATATTGTTGCGCCAGTGCGCGGCGCTGTATATTCCAGCCATCGAGCCTGTGCAGTTTTACCCGCAGCAAAGCTGCCTGTAATTCATCAAGGCGAGAGTTATAGCCTTTGACTTCGTTATGATATTTGATTTGCGAACCATAATTGCGCAAGACTTTTAATTGCTTGGCCAATTCTGCATCATTGGTGGTGACACCACCAGCATCCCCCAGCGCACCCAGGTTCTTGCCGGGATAAAAACTATGCGCAGCAGCATCACCCAGGCCACCAGAGACGCGCCCTTTATATGTTGCACCATGCGATTGCGCCGCATCTTCGATGACCTTCAAACCATGCTCATGGGCGATGGCGAGAATTGGGTCCATATCCGCGATTTGCCCATACAGATGCACGACCATGATGGCCTTGGTCCTGGGAGTAATGGCGGCGGCGATTTTTGCAGGATCCATATTGTAAGTAGCCAGGTCAGGCTCTACCGCAACAGGCGTTGCTCCCGCATACGACACCGCCAGCCAACTGGCGATGTAAGTGTTGGAAGGCACGATCACTTCATCGCCCTCACCTATGCCATAAGCACGCAAGATCAGGTGCAGCGCATCCATGCCATTACCGACACCGACGCAATGCTGGCTGCCACAATACGCAGCATATTCAGCTTCAAAGGCTTCCAGCTGCTTGCCCTGGATAAACCAGCCGCTATCCAGCACTTCATTAAAAGCCTGGTTCAGCTCCGCACGCAAATCCTGATGCTGAGGCTTGAGTTCCAGATAAGGTAAAGATTTCATGTTATCCATTCGTTCAAAAGAATGGAGACACAGAGAGTTCGCATGGACTTTCTCACATGTTTTCCTCTGTGACTCTGTGTCTCTGTGGTGAGAGGTTTTTTTGTGATTTACTAATTCAGGTGGTTTCTATGAACTTCAAAAACTCATCATACTTGCGCAAATAATCTGCCTCGTCATAGTGCTGGTCAGCAAACACCAGCAAGACACAATCTTCCGTGAAATTTTTCATTTCATGCCAGATGCGCGTGCCTATGTAGACGCCTTTGGCCGGTGAATCAAGTTCGAGTTCGACGCGTTCTTTACCATCATCAAACACCATGGTGCAAGAACCGCGTACGGCAACAGCCACTTGCTGCAAGGTCTTGTGCGCATGAAAGCCGCGCTCTACGCCTTCCAGTGTGCCAAAAATATAGTAAACCCTGGCGATGGAAAAGGGGATGTCCTGATTAGCCTCGACGGCGACGAGGCTGCCGCGCTCATCACCGAGCACGCGCATGGGTATCATTTGCAATTTCACTTGGCCTGACCTTGAGCTTGAGTTGTTGAATTTAGTGGTGCAGACGCAGCAGCCTGCACACTTTGCATGCAGGCATCCAGGGTGCTGCGCCAGTCTGGTATGGACAATCCAAATGCAGCCTGCAATTTTTCTGTACTCAATAAAGAGTTATGCGGGCGACGCGCGGGTACAGGATATTCACTGGCTGGTATGCCACTGATCTGCGGCGCAGCCTTGCCCAGTTTGTTTTGCTGGTCCGCTAATTCTATGATGGCCGTGGCAAAGGCAAACCAGTTAGTTTTGCCTGAGGCGCTGAAGTGATACACACCACCAAATTGCTGCCACCAGGCCGCCGCATCTTGTGGTTGCTGCAATTGTGCCAGTATCTCGCAGGTAGCCGCAGCCAGCCAGTCGGCCGAATTGGGCGTACCCCACTGGTCATTGACCACGCGCAACTGATCGCGTTCACGCGCCAGCTTCAGCATGGTCAGGAAAAAATTCTTGCCAAAGTTTGAGTACACCCAACTGGTGCGCAAGATCAGATGCTGACAGCCACTGGCAACAATGGCCTGTTCGCCAGCCAGCTTGGTTTTACCATATACATTCAAGGGACCCGTCGCATCAGCTTCTGTGTAGGCTTGCCAGTTTCCTTCAGCATCTGACTTGTCACCTGAGAAGACATAATCCGTTGAATAATGGATCAGGCCAGCGCCAAGCTTGCGTGCTTCTTCTGCCATGATGGCGGGTGCAATCGCATTGATGGCATGGGCTTTTTCTGCCTCGCTCTCGGCCAGATCTACTGCTGTATAAGCAGCCGGATTGATGATCAGGTCAGGCTTGAAGTCCGTGATGCACTGGCGCAATTGCGTGGCATTGCTCAAATCCAGTTCTGCTCTTTGCGGCGCATGCACTATTGCTGTTGCAGGCAAGTGTGACAGGAGGGCATGGCCCAGTTGTCCACTCGTGCCTGTCAATAATATCCTCATGCAAAAACCTCAGCTTCGGCTAGGGGTTTGCCCTGTGCGTCTTTTGCGGACAGTAAAGGTGCATCCGTCAAAGGCCATTCTATGCTCAGCGCGGGGTCATTCCACAGCAGGCAACGCTCATGTTCTGGCGCCCAGTAGTCGGTGGTCTTGTACAGAAATTCTGCACTCTCGCTCATGACCAGGAAACCGTGGGCAAACCCCGGCGGTATCCACAACTGACGCTTGTTTTCTGCCGACAAGATTTCAGCCGTAACCTTGCCAAAACTGGGCGAAGACTTGCGCAAATCCACCACCACGTCAAACACTTCACCTGCAGTGACACGTACCAGTTTGCCCTGGCTCTGACGTATCTGGTAATGCAGGCCGCGCAAGACATTCCTGGCCGACTTGGAATGATTGTCCTGCACAAAAGCCGTGGCGACACCAGTCAGCTCGGCAAAGGTCTTGGCATTGAAGCTTTCATAAAAAAATCCGCGGTCATCACCGAAGACCCTGGGCTCCAGCAGCAGGACATCGGGCAATCCGGTTTCTATTACTTTCATGTTTCAATACGCTTTCTTGTTCAAAAGTTGCAGCAGATACTGGCCATACTCGTTTTTCTTGAGTGGCTGCGCCAGTTTTTCCAGCTCGGCATCGTTGATGTAATGGCGGCGGTAGGCAATTTCTTCAGGGCAGGCAACTTTCAGGCCCTGGCGTTTTTCGATAGTGGCAATGAACTGGCCTGCTTCCAGCAGGGATTCATGGGTGCCTGTATCCAGCCAGGCCATGCCCCTGCCCATCAATTGCACGTCCAGTTTGCCCTGCTTCAGGTATACATTATTGATATCGGTGATTTCCAGCTCGCCACGTGCAGATGGTTTGATATTGGCGGCGATATCACAAACCTGATTGTCGTAGAAATACAGCCCAGTGACGGCATAATTGGATTTTGGCTGTTGCGGCTTTTCTTCTATGCTGATGGCATGGCGTTTGTCATCAAATTCAACGACACCATAGCGTTCAGGATCTTGCACGTGATAGGCAAATACCGTTGCGCCTTCTTGCTGCGCATCCGCCTGGCGCAATTGTGATTCAAAATCATTGCCATAATAAATATTGTCACCGAGTATCAGGGCCGTATTGGCGTTGCCGACAAACTCCTTGCCTATGATGAAAGCCTGGGCCAGGCCATCTGGCGATGGCTGCACCGCATACGTGATTTGTATGCCCCACTGATTGCCATTGCCCAGCAGTTCGGCAAAACGCGGCGTATCCTGTGGCGTAGAAATGATAAGTATGTCGCGTATGCCCGCCAGCATCAGTGATGTCAGCGGGTAATAAATCATGGGCTTGTCATAGACAGGCAGCAATTGTTTGGAAATTGCCTGCGTCACTGGATACAGGCGGGTGCCCGAGCCGCCCGCCAGGATGATGCCCTTGCGGGCCGAGGTATTATTCACACTATTGCTCATGCTTGCTCTTCATCTTCATATTGCAGTGCTACCCATTTCAGGTATTCGCCTGACTGTACCTGTTTGGTCCAGTCGTCGTTGGCCAGATACCATTCCAAAGTCTTTCTGAGACCGGTGCTGAAAGTCTCTTGCGGTTTCCAGCCTAGTTCTCTCTCTATCTTGCGGGCATCGATGGCATAGCGGCGGTCGTGGCCTGGTCTGTCAGTGATATGTTTGATCTGATCCTTGTAACTGCCGTGCGCCTTGGGTTGTAATTCATCCAGTAATTCACACAGGGTATGCACGACACTCAGATTGGTTTGCTCATTCCAGCCACCAACATTATAGGTTTCCCCCAGCCTGCCGGCTTCCAGTACCCGGCGTATTGCCGAGCAATGGTCCTTGACATAGAGCCAGTCGCGTACTTGCAGGCCATCACCATACACAGGCAAGTCCTTGCCGGCGCGGGCATTGGTGATCATCAGCGGGATGAGTTTTTCAGGGAAATGGTAAGGACCATAATTATTCGAACAATTGGTCGTCAGCACAGGCAAGCCATAGGTATGGTGGTAAGCCCGCACCAGGTGGTCAGAGGCTGCCTTGGTTGCAGAGTAAGGGCTGTTCGGCGCATAGGCCGTGGTTTCGCTAAATGCCGCATCATCTGCGGACAGCGTGCCATACACTTCATCGGTGGAAATATGCAGGAAACGGAAGTTGTCTTTATCTTCGCCTTCCAGACTTTGCCAGTAGGTGCGTGCCGCTTCCAGCAGGCCGAAGGTACCGTTCACATTGGTCGTAACAAAAGCGGCCGGGCCAACAATTGACCTGTCGACATGGCTTTCTGCCGCAAAATGGATAATGGCCCTGGGTTGATATTCAAAAAACAAGCCGCACAGATGTGCACTGTCATTGATGTCACCCTTGACAAATACATGGCGTGCATCATTATTCAGGCTGGCCAGATTGTTCAAATTGCCAGCATAGGTCAGTTTGTCGTAATTGAGGACAGACTCATCCGACTGGGCCAGCCAGTCCAGAACAAAATTGGCACCAATGAAACCCGCGCCCCCTGTGACAAAAATCATGCCTCACTCCTGTAAAAAACTCTGATTTGCGCTGAATTGTTCGCAACAGGCGATTTTACTTGAGATGCGGCCAGTTTCGTTGATGAGGCTGCCTAATCTATGTGTTTATTTAATGCCTTTTAGCAATTGTTTTATCTGCGGGCAGACTTGGCCGTTCGACGCGTGATGTGAACTTGCAATTTTGCAATCAATGATGCCAGGTTTGGGGCAAAGATCATGAAGCCATGACATTGCTCTGGGATAAGCATATCCAGGCGACGGTGGCGATGGTATAAGCAATTAATAGCAGAGATATAACAGAGAGTTTCATGATGGTAACCTCGAATGATGGTGTCCCTGACACTATTTTAGGACGCCCTACGCCGGATTCCAGTAATGGATTGTCTTGGTTTTGTGACGAGATGTGTCTATTTGTACATGGGAAATAGAGGACTTGTGTGGCCTGAGATTGCCGTGAATCATGGAAGTTGAGGATTTTTTTAGATAAAGCCTTGAAATCGTAAGGATATATCCCCAATTGCAGGGGCAATGTATGTTTTTGATTGGGAGAGTAAGTATGCAAGAGCAAGAAAACCAGCACGCGGAAAAGGTAGAAATAAAAGAAGCCGCCGCTCCGGAAGTTCAACAGGAAAGTGTAATTCAAGGTGAAACTGTGCAGACATCCGCGCCGGAACCCGCACAGCCTGCCGCACCTGCAACAGAAACTGCCGAGCAAGTGATTGCCAAGCTTGAAGCCAAGGTGCAAGAATTGCAAGATTCCTTTATGCGCGCCAAGGCTGAGGGTGAAAACATCCGCCGCCGCGCTCAGGAAGATATCAGCAAGGCGCACAAATTTGCAATCGAAGGCTTTGCTGAAGCCATGGTGCCAGTCAAGGACAGTCTGGAAATGGCCCTGAAGATTGATACTCCATCAATCGAGGCGCTGAAAGAAGGCGTGGAAATGACGCTGAAGCAACTCAGTGCTGCATTTGAAAAGAATCGTTTGACCGAAATCAATCCTGTACAGGGTGATAAGTTGGATCCTATGAAGCATCAGGCTATCTCCATGGTACCTGCTGAGCAAGATGCCAATACTGTCGTGACGGTATTGCAAAAAGGTTATACCATTGCCGACCGTTTATTGCGTCCGGCTTTAGTGACAGTAGCGCAAGGAAAGTAAGAAAAGCGTAAAAAACACGCAGAAATGGCTTGAAAAGCGTGTTTTTTACCATATATCCGAAACAGACGAGTCAGATTCTGCTAATTCAATTGAAATTAATAAAGCAGACCGATTCACCAACATTGACAAAAAAATCTACATTCTGAGGGAATTATCATGGGAAAAATGATTGGTATTGATTTGGGTACAACCAATTCTTGCGTTGCTATCATGGAAGGCGGCCAGCCAAAAGTGATCGAAAATGCAGAAGGTGCGCGTACTACGCCTTCCATCATTGCATATCAGGAAGACGGCGAAATTCTGGTAGGCGCATCCGCCAAACGCCAGGCTGTTACAAATCCTAAGAACACACTGTTCGCGGTCAAGCGCTTGATCGGTCGTAAGTTCGAAGAAAAAGAAGTGCAAAAAGACATCGGTCTGATGCCTTACACCATTTCCAAAGCTGACAATGGCGATGCATGGGTGTCCGTGCGCGACAAGCGTCTGGCACCACCGCAAATTTCTGCTGAAGTTTTGCGTAAAATGAAAAAAACCGCTGAGGACTACCTCGGTGAAGAAGTGACAGAAGCAGTGATCACTGTTCCTGCTTACTTTAATGATGCACAACGTCAGGCAACCAAAGATGCTGGCCGTATCGCCGGTCTGGATGTCAAACGCATCATCAACGAGCCAACAGCTGCTGCGCTGGCCTTTGGCCTGGACAAAAAAGAAAAAGGCGATCGCAAGATTGCAGTATATGACCTGGGTGGCGGTACTTTCGACGTATCCATCATTGAAATCGCTGACGTAGATGGCGAGATGCAGTTTGAAGTGTTGTCCACGAATGGCGATACTTTCCTCGGCGGTGAAGATTTCGATCAACGCATCATTGATTACATCATCGACGAATTCAAGAAGATCAATGGCCTGGACTTGTCCAAAGATCCTATCGCTTTGCAACGTATCAAGGCATCTGCCGAACGTGCAAAAATCGAATTGTCGAGCTCGCAACAGACAGAGATCAACGAGCCTTACATCGCCATGGCAAACGGCGCACCTGTGCATTTGAATTTGAAAATCACACGTGCCAAGCTGGAAGCCCTGGTAGAAGAGCTGATCCAGAAAACAATCGATCCTTGCCGCATGGCGATCAAGGATGCAGGCGTGAAAACTACAGATATTGACGACATCATCCTCGTCGGTGGTATGACACGTATGCCAAAGGTGCAGGAGATTGTTAAAGAATTCTTCGGCAAGGAACCGCGTAAAGATGTGAACCCTGATGAAGCCGTTGCCGTTGGTGCAGCGATTCAAGGTTCCGTTTTGTCTGGTGATCGTAAAGATCTGTTGTTGCTGGACGTGACACCTTTGTCCCTGGGTATCGAAACCCTGGGTGGCGTCATGACCAAGATGATCCAGAAGAACACGACTATCCCGACCAAGTTCAGCCAGGTATTCTCTACTGCAGACGACAACCAGCCTGCGGTAACCATCAAGGTGTATCAGGGTGAACGTGAAATCGCTGCTGGCAATAAAGGCCTGGGCGAATTCAACCTCGAAGGTATTCCACCATCAGCCCGTGGCACGCCACAGATTGAAGTGACTTTTGATATCGACGCCAATGGTATTTTGCATGTAGGTGCAAAAGATAAAGCCACAGGCAAAGAAAACAAAATCACCATCAAGGCAAACTCTGGTTTGACTGAAGATGAAATCCAGAAAATGGTGAAAGACGCTGAACTGAACGCGGAAGAAGACAAAAAGGTCAAGGAATTGGCTGAGTCCCGCAATCAGGGCGACGCTTTGGTGCACTCCACCAAGAAAGCGCTGGCTGAACATGGCGAGAAACTGGAAGCTGGCGAAAAAGAGAAAATCGAAGCCGCCATCAAGGAACTGGAAGATGTATTGAAATCCGGTGACAAGGCTGAGATCGACACCAAGCTGGGCGCATTGTCCACAGCATCACAAAAGCTGGGTGAAAAAGTCTATGCCGACATGCAGGCGCAACAGGCCGCTGCAGGTGCAGCTGCTGGTGGTGCAGGCGCTGCCGGTGCAGATGCCAAACCTAAAGATGATGATGTAGTTGACGCTGACTTCAAAGAAGTCAAAGACAGCAAGTAATACACACTGTGACGGGCGTGCCCGTCATGACGCGCCGGGTGGCTCGCTTTGCGGTGCCTGCCCGGCGTTTGCGCTTAAGTTTGATGCTTAAGTTTTGGCTTAAGTTCAAGAACAATACTGAGGTTAACAAGAGATGGCGAAGCGTGATTTTTACGAGATTCTTGGGCTAGGCAAAAACGCCACCGAAGACGAGATCAAAAAAGCTTATCGCAAAATGGCGATGAAGTACCATCCGGACCGTAATCCGGATAGCAAGGTCGCGGAAGAAAAATTCAAGGAAGCCAAAGAGGCTTACGAGATGCTTTCCGACAGCCAGAAGCGCGATGCCTATGACCGTTATGGTCACGCCGGTGTCGATCCCAATATGGGCGGCGGCGGTGGCGGCGGTGCTGGTGGTTTTGCCGATGCCTTTGGTGATATTTTTGGTGATATTTTTGGTGGCGGTGGTGGTCGCCGTAACGCCGGCCCGCAGGTGTATCGCGGTGCTGATTTGCGTTATAACCTGGAAATCTCGCTGGAACAGGCTGCCAATGGTTTTGATACCACGATCCGCGTACCTAGCTGGGATTCTTGCGATACCTGCCATGGTTCCGGCGCCAAGCCAGGCACTTCGCCAGTCACCTGTACCACTTGCGCTGGCCATGGTCAGGTACGCATGCAACAAGGCTTGTTCAGCATACAGCAGACTTGCCCCAAATGTCATGGCACAGGCAAGATGATTCCTGATCCTTGCACTGCTTGCTCTGGTGTAGGCCGCATCAAGCGTAACAAAACACTGGAAGTTAAAATACCAGCAGGTATAGACGATGGCATGCGCATCCGTTCATCCGGTAATGGTGAACCAGGTGTCAATGGTGGCCCTCCGGGTGATTTGTATGTAGAAATCCATATCAAGCAACATCCGGTATTTCAGCGCGAAGGCGATGACCTGCATTGCGAAATCCCGATTTCCTTTGTCAAGGCAGCTCTAGGTGGCGATATCGAAGTCCCGACCCTGAGCGGCAAGGCATCGTTCACCGTGCCTGAAGGCACGCAGTCTGGCAAGACTTTCCGCCTGCGCAGCAAGGGTGTGAAGGGTGTGCGTTCTGGTTATGCTGGTGACTTGTTCTGCCATGTTGTCATCGAAACACCGGTGAAGCTGACAGAAAAGCAAAAAGAACTCTTGCGTGACTTCGAAAAGTTGACGGTAGAAGGTGGCCCCAAGCACAACCCGCAAAGCAAAACCTGGATGGACAAGGTCAAGAAATTTTTTGAATAAGTCTGTTTAATCCAACACGAAAGCCTGCCAGTATCTCTTGGCAGGCTTTTTTGTTGCCGCTGGGGATAGAATGTATTTTCTTATGTCTCAAGTCCTGAATTTTGCAATAGTTTAAGGTAGCATTCTGATACTATTGTGAGATAAAGCAGCTGCTGAATCTCGCTGAGTGCAGGATGGTATCAAGCCACAAACAAGCCCCGGATTGAAACCCGCTGTCGGGACATTTTTCAGGACATATTTCAGCATACTAAGGCCTTGATGGATAATTCATACATAGGCATGTCATCCAGATATCCCAGATTATTTGCGCTGGGAGCGGCACTGATTGTGTTTTTTGGTTTTTGGGCAGTCGACAATAATGAGCGTGAGCTGGCTATCCAGAAACAAAAGGTCGAACTCATAGAAAAACTGGTGGTCTTGCGCGCCAAACTGGGTGCGGGTCTGACCTCGAATATTTCAGCAGCCAGGGTGCTGGCCGTCACCTTTGCCACCAAGCCGGATTTACCAGAACAGGAGTTCAAGGTACTGGCGGCAGAAGTGGCGAATGCCAATCCCAGTATCCGTAATCTGGTGCTTGTCAAAGGGACCATCGTCAATTATGTCTACCCTTACCAGGGCAATGAAAAAGTCCTGGGTGCCGATTATCGCAAGCTGCCACAGCAATGGCCTGTCTACCAGCGCATGATGGAAGAGCGCAATATACAAATTGCCGGACCACTAAACCTGGTGCAAGGTGGGACTGGACTGGTAGTGCGCATACCTGTGTATCAACATGAAAACCGCGATGAATTTCTTGGTTCGATTGCCATGGTGGTCAATTACGACGGATTGCTGGAACAGGCAGGTATCGCCCAGATGCAAAAGGAGATCCAGCTGGCAATACGCGGGCGCGATGCCAAGGGCAGCAAGGGAGAGGTCTTTTTAGGTGAGAGTAGCCTGTTTGGCAGCGACGCCGTTACCCAGAGCATCATTTTGCCGGGCGGTAGCTGGGAACTGGCAGCTTTGCCGCTAGGTGGGTGGCAGGGTGCCACCAGATTGTCGAGATTCATCGAAGTCTTTGGCCTGGTAGTTTGCCTGATGGTCTGGATGCTCAGTTACCAGTCCATTATCAGACACAGACAGCGTGACTTGAATGCCCGAAGTTTGCGCGAAAGTGAAGCACTGCTACGTTTGCGCAACGAAGCCTTGAGCGCAACTTCGCAAGGGGTGATGATAGCTGGCAATGATGGTCATATCAATTACGTCAATCAGGCTGCCTGCCATTTGAGTGGCTATAAACAGGACGCCTTGTATCAAAAAAAACTGGCTGATTTGTTTGCGCCCGAGGTGGCTGCCATGCTGGCTGAAGACAGTGGAGAAAAAAAGCCGCTCACTTTGGAATACAGCAGGCAAAGCGATCCTGGACAGCAACTCTGGTTGGAACTATTACTGACGCCAGTGCATGATCAGCACGGACATTTAGAGCAATATGTGGCCTTGTTAAGGGATATCACTGACAAAAAACTGGCCGACAAAGAGCTGGAAATTGCGGCCATGGCGTTTGAGACGGAAGAGGGCATACTCATCACTGATGACAAACTGCAAATCTTGCGTGTCAACAAAGCCTTTACCCGCATCACTGGCTACGAGGCCACTGAAGCCGTAGGTCAGAGCACCCGGCTATTGCAATCAGGCCGCCATGACGAAGTTTTTTATACTCAGATGTGGGAAGAAATACGCCTCAATCATCGCTGGCAGGGTGAGTTATGGAATCGCCGCAAGAATGGTGAAATTTATTCGGAACGTCTGGTGATCTCTGCCGTCCTGGGTAACGATGGCAGCGTGACCAATTATGTCGGCTCCTTCAACGATATTACCGAGTACAAGGTCTCCGAAGAAAAAATTCATCAACTAGCTTTTTTCGATCCGCTGACGGGTTTGCCGAATCGCCGTCTCTTGCTCGACAGGCTGGCACGCGCCCTGGCCTTGAGTCGCAGACACCAGCGTTATGGCGCCATCCTGATGATAGACCTGGACAATTTCAAAACCCTGAATGATACCCAGGGCCACAATATGGGTGACATGCTGCTGACTCAGATAGGCAAGCGCATCCACGCCTGTGTACGGGCTGACGATACAGTATCACGCACAGGTGGTGATGAATTCGTGGTTTTGCTGGAAGGCCTGCATGAAGAAGTGCAGCATGCGGCCAGCCTGGCAGAACACGTCGCTGAAAAAATTCGCCTGACGCTGAGCCAGACCATCAATCTTGGTCATATCGACTATGAAAGCTCGGGCAGCATAGGCATTACCATGTTTGGTGTGGAAGCGGTAGGGATAGACGAATTATTGCGCCGCGCTGACATGGCCATGTACCAGGCAAAGGGTATGGGTAAGAATAATGTCCGCTTTTTCGACCCAAGCATGCAGGCTGCACTGGAATTCCGCACGGCCATGGAAACCGATTTGCGTCATGCCCTGATGCATCATCAATTTATTTTGCATTATCAGTTGCAGGTCAGTGCTTTGGGTGACCCGATAGGTGCAGAAGTCTTGCTGCGCTGGAAGCATCCTGGCCGTGGCCTGGTGTCGCCGCTGGATTTCATTCCACTGGCAGAAGAAACCGGCCTGATCCTGCCCATAGGTTTATGGGTACTTGAAACTGCTTGCAGACAAATCACCACCTGGGCCAGTGACCCCGTAAAATCCGGCATGCAACTGGCTGTGAATGTCAGTGCCCGCCAGTTCCGCCATACTGGCTTTGTAGGAGATGTGACGCGCATCTTGCATGAAACCGGTGCCAACCCGGTCTTGCTGAAACTGGAATTGACAGAAAGTGTGGTCTTGGAAGATGTCACCAGCGTCATCGAAAAAATGCATGCCATTAAAAAGCTGGGCGTTGGCTTTTCCATGGACGATTTTGGAACGGGTTATTCATCCCTGTCTTATCTGCAACGCCTGCCCCTGACCCAACTCAAGATAGATCGCAGCTTTGTACACAATCTGCCGGACGATGTGAACAATGCAAATATTGTCCGCACCATCATCAGTCTGGGTGGCAGCCTGGATTTGAATGTAATTGCCGAGGGCGTAGAAACCGAACAACAGCGTGAGTTTTTGCTGCAAGCAGGTTGCCTGGCGTATCAGGGTTATCTATTCTGCAAGCCCATCCCCATAGAGGATTTTGACGAGTTTATTTCGAGCCGGCAATACCTGAAAAAAGCCGACAGCCCTAGAGTTGAAATTCAGGTAAGCTAGAGTAACCGTTATTGCAACCCAAAGCGTGACGGCTAAAACGGACGCACAATAAAAGGGGAGACAAATGCAATTGAATAAAACAGGAATGCGCTTAGCAGGACTGGCGCTGGCTATGTGTATGAGTGTACAGGCTAGTGCCGCAGAGGTTGCTGGTGTTAAATTTGATGAAAGTGTACAAGTAGGCGGCACAGAACTGAGCCTCAACGGTGCTGGCATACGCTACAAGGCTATTTTCAAAGTTTATGCAGCGGGTCTGTATCTGAAAGAGAAAAAGACCACAGTACCAGAAGTACTGGCATCAGCCGGGCCACGCCGTGTGACTATCGTCATGTTGCGTGACCTCAGCAATGAAGAATTCGGGCGTGGCTTCATGACCGGTATTCAGCAAAACACCGACAAGGCAGAAAAGTCCAAAATGACGATGCAATTTATCCGCTTCGGTGAATTGTTTGCCTCCGTGCCGGAACTCAAAAAGGGCGATGTCATGACCAATGACTGGATACCCGGTGTCGGCACAGTCGTGGCACTGAACGGCAAAAAGATGGGCGATCCTTATCCGGACATCGCTTTCTACAACGCCTTGCTGCGCATCTGGCTGGGTGAATCCCCGGTAGACCGCAGCCTCAAAAAAGCTATGCTGGCAGAAGAGGATACGCGTATGCGCTAATCCTTCAGAATCAGATGAGAGGCGCAGGGATGCAAATCCTTGCGCTTTTTTATTGCCTGCTTCAGTTCAGGTGTTTCTTTGTTATTGAGCGCTAGTTACGGATAGACAGGGATAATTATTTCCATGATGCATATCAAGTATTCAAATGAAGCTATTTCTCATGCGCTATATATAAGTGTATATTACGCTTCTTGTTTGACACTTATTGTCTGGACACCTCATGCAAATCAAGACCTTGGGCAAACTCATTGTTAGTATTGCTTTCTGCACCAACTCTGCCACGAGCCTTGCCGCAGAAGTCACAGTCTCCGCCGCTGCCAGCCTGACCAATGCCTTCAAGGAAATCGCCCAAAATTATCAGGCGCAGTATCCTGAAGCCAAGGTATCTCTGAACTTTGGCGCGTCTGGCGCACTGCTGCAGCAAATTGCCAAAGGTGCACCGGTCGATGTGTTTGCCTCGGCAGATCAGGAGAGCATGGATGAAGCGCAAAAGCAGGGCCTGGTCGTCGCTGGCGACCGCCGTGATTTCGTTAAAAACACTTTGGTGCTGATTGCGCCCATAGATAGCATTTTATCTATCAAGCGCCTGGAGGATTTGAGCCAGGCTGGCGTCAAGCGCGTTGCCATTGGCAACCCTGGCAGCGTGCCGGTAGGGCGTTATACCCAGTATGCGCTGACCGCAGCCAAGCTCTGGCCCGCGCTGGAAGCCAAGGCTATCTACACTCAGAATGTGCGCCAGTCGCTCGACTATGTGGCCCGTGGTGAAGTCGATAGCGGCTTTGTGTATGCGACCGATGCTGCCATCATGAAAGACAAGGTCAAAGTCGTCATGGCCGTACCGCTGGACATGTCTGTCACTTATCCTGTCGCCAAAATCAAGGCCAGCAGTAATGGTGACGAGGCCAGGCGTTTTATCGCTTTTTTGTTCTTGCCGCAAAGCCAGGCCATCCTTGTTAAATACGGTTTCCAAAAACCTTAAGGCCAGCTATGAATCCAGCATGGACAGCCCTGCTATTGTCATTGAAAGTCGCGGGCTGGGCCACGCTGCTGAATCTGATATTTGGCATAGGCGTGGGCTACCTGCTGGCACGCAAGCGCTTCCCTGGTCGTGACTTGCTCGATACCCTGTTGACCCTGCCCATGGTCATGCCGCCCACCGTACTCGGTTATTACCTGCTGGTCTTGCTGGGGCGGCGTAGCGCGCTGGGGGCATGGTTGCAGGATCATTTTGGCTTCAGCTTCATTTTTACCTGGCAAGGTGCAGTCATCGCAGCAGCCATCGTTGCCTTTCCGCTGGTATTCAAACCGGCGCGGGCGGCTTTTGAAGCGGTAGACGGGCAACTGGAACAGGCTGCACGGGTTCTGGGAATATCAGAAATGGCGATCTTTTTCCGCGTGACTTTGCCGCTGGCATGGCGCGGTATCTTGGCTGGCGTCTTGCTGGCCTTCGCCCGTGCCCTGGGTGAATTTGGTGCCACCCTGATGGTGGCTGGCAGCATACCAGGCAAGACCCAGACTTTGTCGATTGCCGTTTATGAAGCAGTACAGGCAGGGCAGGACGATGTTGCCAATACCCTGGTACTGCTGACTTCGGCAGTCTGTATTGCGGTGTTACTGCTGGCAGGCAAGCTGGCGCCTGGCCGCATCGCCAACCGCATGTGAAAGGACACGATGCAATTTGACCTGCACATACACAAGACCCTGCAATCTGGCCAGCGTCGTTTTGAACTCGATGTTGTGGTTCGCAGCGATTGCCAGCGTCTCGTCATACTCGGCCCATCCGGCGCTGGCAAGAGTTTGGTACTGAAAGCCATCGCCGGTTTGATGACTCCCGATACTGGCTACATCCATGTCGCTGGCAATACCCTGTTCGACCATACTGCCAGCATCAACTTGCCACCACAGCGTCGCCAGCTGGCTTATTTATTCCAGGACTATGCCCTGTTCCCACATCTTAACGTTGCACAGAACATCGCCTTTGGCCTGGCTCATGGCTGGCGTAATCCTTCCGCGAAAGTGCAGGATGAGAAGGTCGATTACTGGCTCGAAGCCCTGCACATAAAAGCTTTGGCCAGGCAAATGCCGCATGAATTGTCAGGCGGACAAAAACAGAGAACAGCACTGGCCCGCGCCCTGATCGCCGAACCACGTGCACTCTTGCTCGATGAGCCCTTTGCCGCCCTCGACCAGCCCCTGCGCATCAGCATGCGAAAAGAACTCGACAGCCTGCAAAAGCAATTGAATATCCCCATGATGCTCATCACACATGATGCAGAAGATGCTCAGGTGTTTGGTGAACATGTGCTGAATTTGCAGGATGGCAGACTCATTAACATCGTTAAGGATGCAGCATGAAAGGGCAAGGAGACGGCAAAGCAATGAACACAAAAAATAAATCCATCGCACTGCAAGGCTCAGTCTGGATGACTGTTGATGGAGAAAACCTTGGCGGCCAAAGCCGCATTGCCTTATTGGCCCAGCTTGCCGAAAGCGGCTCGATTACTCAGGCGGCCAAGGCTGTCAAGATGAGTTATAAAGCTGCCTGGGATGCCATAGACACCATGAATAATCTCGCAGGCGAACCTCTGGTAGAACGCCTGACTGGTGGCAAGGGAGGTGGTGGCACACGGCTGACGAAGCGCGGTGAGCAACTGGTCAGTAATTTCAAGATCATAGAAAAAGAACACCGCGACTTCATCGCACAGCTAGACAGGCAGGCAGTAGGCATTGCTGACGATTTTTTATTGATCAGGAATATGAATATGAAAACCAGCGCACGCAACCAGTTCCTCGGCAAAGTCAGCCAGGTCAAGCACGGCGCCATCAATGATGAGATGGAACTGGAAATCGCCGGTGGCCAGAAGATCGTCGCCATCATCACCCATGAGAGTGCGCAGGAACTGGGTTTGCAAATAGGAGCAGAAGCATTTGCATTAGTAAAATCTTCTTCCATCATCCTGATGACAGATGATAGCAATGCCAAGTTGTCAGCCCGCAACCAGCTCACAGGCAGTATTAGCCGTATCCTGCCCGGTGCAGTCAATACTGAAGTGGTAGTCGAACTGCCCGGTGGTGCGACCCTGGCCGCCATCATCACCAATGAAAGCGCGACCAGCATGGGCATGGCTGTGGGTGGTGCAGTGACAGGCTTGTTCAAGGCTTCCAGTGTGATATTGGGTGTGGCTGGCTGATTTTGGTACAAAATGTGCCGGACTTGGCACCGCATTTCAACGAATAGCGCGGGATTTTAGGGTACGTATAATTTTTCCTGAATATGCATTGATCACAATGGATTTCATCTCTGTGGTGTAACTGTTGTCCGATAATATTTTGGTATAGACCCAGGCGAGGGTATCAAGTTTTTCATAGTATTCTAGCCTGACGGTCATGTTTCTCTCGAACAAGCCTTTCTTGACGATGACGCCATCTTCATTGTGTTCAAGCACATAAGCCATGTTCTTTTCGAGAAAACCTCTCCTGGCTATGAGCTCTGTAAATTCCTTGAAATTATGAAACACTTGCTTGTTTGTTGAATTCGCATAAGCAGGTAGGTTAATCTCCTTGATCACACTCGCGTCAGACTTGAGCCAGATCTCAGCAGGGAAAATGATTCTGGGTGTTCCAGGCAATTCAAAATCGAACTGCAATATATAGGCGGGGACATTGCTCTCGTCATTTTTGGAATGTGCGTCTAACAACTGAGCACCGGAAAATTTCAAATGAGCGTATTGTGTTTCTCCAAGGCGTTTTTTAAGATGTACGTCAAGTCGTGCTACTACGGCTTGTGGGATATCTGCCAGGGATTTTGTTTGTTTCGTCTGGTAGCCACCGAACGAAACCAGGCCATGCCCAACTGACTCTGGAACAATTTCTGCAAATGCAGGGCAAGTTGGCGGAGTCAAAGCAGCGAGGAAAAGTAACCGTGCTATGTGAATATGTATCATCGTGAAGAGTTTTTAGTGTCTTTAATGTAGCAGATGATTGGTCAGATGGTAGCTACTTTGCTCTTCCAAAAGCATTATTCCAAAGTGAATCTCAGGTCCCGATTATCTTTCGCCACATTCCCCGCAAAGTCCGCCGCATGGATACGCAAGACATAGTTGCCAGGTGCTAACCTACTGACGTCCCAGCTACCTTTTTTAGCAATCCCATCCTTGACCGAATTGCTGGCCAAGTACAAAAAGCGGGTTTTCTTCGCTCCGTGTACCGTGATGCCGCTTTCTTCTGCATACAATAATTTGACCATTTCGCGGTCAGGTGGCAGGGCATTGAATTCCATGGTCATGCGCGGGTTTTCATAGCCCGGCACTGGGCTGCCATCGGTGTACAAGAGCTGATAACCCAATTGGTACAAGCCCAGACGGCGGCGTTTGGCATTACCGTCCACCTGGTCATAGGCATCAACGACAAGGCCGTAATCCTTGACCTGGCTGGACAATAGCAGGCGGCCTTGCTGTTTGTCCTTGATCTCTTTGCCGCTGCCATCGATGATCGTGATGTCTTCTATCTCAGGTGCGACGGTATCTACCAGGCCGGGGAAGTTCAGTTGCAGCGGATTGATTTTGAGGCCCGCGTGATTATGTTCCAGATGCACATGGAACATGCGGTTGATACTGCCCAGTGCTTCGCCTGTCTTGAAGCGGGTGCCGCGCCTGACACGCACTGCATAGGGTTTGCCATCTGCCAGCGTCTGCAGCTGGAATTTATCGTCATCGATCAGCGCATCTTTAGCTGTGCGCCCCACCTTCATGTGGATGTAAGCCATGCTGTCGAGCTTGATGCCTTCGCTGAGGCCACCGTAGCCCCAGCTACCGCTGGTGCCGCGCACTTTTTCACTGGCGATGGCGTACACAGTCGTGCCCATATTTGCCTGCACATCCAGACCGCCATGGAAATGATCGCGACTTTCGCCCTCATAATTGCCGCGCACTTCACCCATGGTGCCGACGACTTCATGTGGTGACTGTTGTGGCTTGATGGGCCAGGGGTAGGATTTGATTTCATCGTCCAGGCGGGTGTTCTTGATTTTGTGCACGGGTGCTGGTGCTGGAGGTTTCGTGTCAGTTGCGGTATCAGCAGCGCCGCGGGCGCGTATCCTCAGCAATTGCAGGCGTACTGAGTCGCTGACAAACAAAGCGCCGTTGTTGTTCAGCGCTATGCCTGTAGGGTGCTGGAAGCGTGGGGTTGTCTCATCTCCAGGTTCAAAATTAATACCGACACCTGTTACGCCACGCATTTCACCTGTGGGCGAAATTTGTATGATGCGGCCCTTGCCAGCCTCGCCTATATAAAGGTGATCGTCATGGGTGGCGACTATACTCAGAGGACGGCGCATCAGGGGTTTTTCTTCGTCATCCAGGGCACGCGCCACGGTTGTGACTTGCCCATCCATGCCCAGTCTGCGTACGGCGTCATTCTTGCTGTCGGCGATGAGTAGCTCCCCCTTGCTATTGATTGCCACACCTGTAGGTGTATCAAATAGGGCAGTCGCTGCCGGGCCATCCTGATAACCCGACCCATTGCCACCAGCAAGTGTGCTGACCTGGCCATCAGTGCTGATCTTGCGTATGCGGTCGTTGTAGGTATCCGCTACATAGACATTGCCCGCTACATCAACTGCAATTCCTATCGGGCCATTGAATTGTGTTTGCGTACCGATGCCATCGTGGTAACCGGGTTTGCCATTGCCTGCCAGGGTAGTCACCATGCCTTCAGGGCTGATACTGCGTATGGCATGATTGCCAGTATCTGCTACCAACAAATTGCCCTTGCCATCCAGCGCAATGCCAGACGGCGTATTGAACGCTGCCTGATCTGTCATGCCATCAGCAAAACCTTCGACAGAACCGGCATAGGGTGTAACCGCCCCATCATTGCCGATCTTTTTGATCTGGTTATGTTCGCCCGCATCGCTGACAAAAATATTGCCCTGCTTGTCTATCGCTACTGCATAGGGGTCAGAAAAATAACTGGCATCGACATCCGGCAGGCCAGCATACACATCCAGTTCGGCTTGCCATTCAAACGAAGTTCCGGATGGCTTTTTAATCACGCCGACTTTAGCCAGCATGTTTTCAGGCATGGTGGCTGGCATATCCTTGGGCAGATAGCGCAATAGCCCCAGTATGATGGCGAGCATGGCAATGACAAACAGCAGGCGGATGACGAGGGTTCGGTGCATGAGAAAAATTGGACCAAGCAAAATACAAGTCGTGCAGCTTAGCCCAAATAACAGAGACTTGCCATCGTGCGCAGAAATTTCCTAAATAGATTAGCATCACCATTTTATGCCCAAGGGCAAGTACACATTAGGAAGGAAACACCATGTCCAGCACCGTATTAAGCAATTTTTCCATCAATAAAAAATGGCCAGCACAACATCCTGAACGCCTGCAACTGTATTCACTGCCCACTCCAAATGGCGTGAAAGTTTCCATCATGCTCGAAGAAATTGGCCTGCCGTATGAACCACATCTGGTCAATTTTGAGACCAATGACCAGACCTCGCCAGAATTCTTGTCACTGAACCCAAACAATAAAATCCCCGCCATCATCGATCCGCAAGGCCCAGGTGATAAACCGCTGGCCTTGTTTGAATCCGGTGCCATCCTGCTGTATCTGGCAGACAAGACCGGGAAATGTATCCCCACCGATGCGGCAGAGCGTTATGAATGCATACAATGGCTGATGTTCCAGATGGGTGGCATAGGCCCCATGTTTGGCCAGCTTGGCTTCTTCAATAAGTTCGCTGGCAAAACCTATGAAGACAAACGCCCGCGTGACCGTTATGTGGCAGAATCCAAACGCCTGCTGGGCGTAGTCAACCAGCGCCTGGCAGACCGGAAATGGATCATGGGCGATACCTATACCATTGCCGATATCGCGATTTTTCCATGGATACGCAACCTGATCGGTTTTTACGAAGCCGGTGACCTGGTAGGTATCAATGACTTTCCGCATGTACAACGCGCCCTGGCCGAGTTTGTGGGGCGTCCGGCAGTGCAAAGGGGCTTGTTGATACCAGGGCGTTAATGTTGAACTAATAAGCGAAATCACTTATGTAAATGATCATTTTTATTCGACAGGAGTATGAATTCAATTTTCTGAGTTTGGTTCGTACCTCCTGAAAACTAAATGTTAAATGCTTGCTCTTTCAAATTAAGTATTCAGATCAGAATTGGAATGTGAGGATCCCTATAAATGCAGATATAGTATTAACAAACAAGAAAGCGCGATAGAGGTTAAAAGGCAGCGGCGTCGATGGCATCTGGTGCGGGACATTTGCTCTTCCTGCCAAGTTTGCGCCTGTACTATCTGGCGTATCGGAGTATTCCTGTAGACAGACAAGATAATCATCAAATTTAAACATGTAGGTAGTTGCATGAGACTTTTAAAAATCATACTGTTCTTTGCAAATCTTATTTTTGTGGCGTCAGTCAATGCCGAAAGTTCAAAAAGAGCTGCTGAAATCGATAAGATCTATCAGTCAGACCAAAAGACTCGTTCGCTTTTTAAACGAGGTGATGTTTATGACAGGGCGGCTGAGTTGAAGTCGGATGCTGCCCACCGGATGCGCCTGTTTGAGATGATGGTGGATGATTTGCCTTGGACAGCCAGGGAGTTAGCTTTGGTGTCGGTTATTTTGCAACATACCAATACTGGTTCTGAATCTGAAGAAAATGAGAGTTGGCGTTCTCAGGAAAATCATCTGCTAGGTTTCTTTTTTGCACGCAAGGCTGCCAGGTTAGGCTTATTTGAGCAGGCCGGAAGCATGGTTAGCCGGGTTGAACGCTATCTTAAGGCCAGCGGCATACCCAGGGATTATGGGCTGGAACTGGTGTCAAGAATGCCTCTTAAGGTTTGCCCCATCAACCCTCAGATTACAGACGAACAAAGGCTTGATGCCGGGCTTCCGTTGAGACTGACTGAAATCATGAAAGAATTTTGTCATCCTCTGATGTCAGAATAGTTTTCGCAATGCGCGCAAGCTATGAAATTAATTCGTACATGATCACGAATGACTTTTACTAGAAATGAGTGCAATATTATCAATGCCAATTTATTGCAAATATATTTCAAGATTTCACTGGGAAAAGATAATTTTAATGGCGACAAACGCCGCACCTGCGTCGATATTTTCAATATTTAAAATTTTTGCGGTACGTGACTTCGCATTTTATTTTGCACCATGCTTTTTTATTTTTAGCACTTTGTCGATTTGTCTGTATCCCAAACGTCATTGTCATGACGGCGCATCTTGCCCGTTACAATTGAAAAGGAGAAAATCATGCAATACATGTTATTGATTGCCGCAAATGAAGCCGAAGAGCAACAAATTCCGGATGCAGAGATGATGCAAGTTATAGCTGCCTACGGTGCCTATTCCGAAGCGTTAATGCAGGCTGGTGTGTTGGTATCTGGCGAGCGTTTGCGTGAGTCGACCAGCGCAACCACGGTGCGCGTGCGCGAAGGTAAGACGATGGTGCTGGATGGCCCTTATGCCGAAGCCAAGGAGCAACTCGGTGGTTTCTACATTATCGATGTGGCCGACCTGGATGCCGCCATGCACTGGGCAGCACGTTGCCCCGGTGCAGCCTATGGCTCTATCGAAGTCAGACCTGTCTGGCCTTCAGAAAATATGCCTGGTGACGAATGCACGGCAGCAGCCTAGTTGCAAGTTCCGAAGCAGCGAGGGTAGCAGAGGCCGCCGTCCGTAACAGCTATGGGCGGCTGCTTGCCATTTTGTCGGCACGTTCGCATGACGTGGCCTGGGCAGAAGATGCTTTGTCCACGGCTTTTGAAAGTGCCTTGCAGCACTGGCCGCAAACTGGCATACCGGCAAAGCCTGAAGCCTGGTTATTGACCGTGGCCAGGCGCACCATGATCGATGTCGTGCGCCAGCGGCAAACCCAGGCAGCAGCCCTGCCTGATTTGCTCTTGCTCAGCGATGAATTGATGGAGGAGGTAGACAGCGCTGCAATCCCGGACCAGCGTCTGGCACTGATGTTTGCCTGCGCCCATCCTGCCATAGATGCCAGCATGCGGGCACCGTTGATTTTACAAACTATCCTTGGCCTGGATGCGGCGGCAATAGCCTCCGCCTTTCTGGTTTCTCCAGCCACCATGGCGCAAAGGCTGGTACGGGCCAAGGCCAAGATACGTGATTCCGGCATTCCTTTGTTAGTGCCGGACCAGAGCGTCATCGGTGAAAGGCTGGATGCCATCACCGACGCCATCTATGCCATTTATACCGCAGGCTGGGCTGATGTTACTGGTGCAGAAGGGCAAGCTAATCTGACTGATGAAGCCATCTGGCTGGCAGATTTGTTGGCTGCCTTGAAACCTGATGAAGCAGAGTCGCTGGGTTTGCTGGCACTCATGCTGTACACAGAATCGCGCCGGCCAGCGCGCCGAGATGTTAGCGGTGAGTATGTGCCGCTGGCACAGCAAGACACCAGTTTGTGGGATGGTCGGCTTATCCATGCTGCTGAAAAAATCCTCAGACGCGCTAGTGCATTGCAACAAACCGGGCGCTATCAACTGGAAGCGGCCATACAATCTGCCCATGTAGCAAGGCGCATCAGCGGCCAGACTGACTGGCCAGCCATAGTGCAACTGTATGCGCAGTTGATGCACATTACCGATTCCCCCGTAGTCGCCATCAACCATGCTATTGCAGTGGCAGAAACCGCAGGCCCACAAGTGGCTTTGCATATGCTGCCTACTGTACAGGCACAGCCGCGCCTGCAAAATTACCAGGCTTACTGGGCAGCGCGGGCGCACTTATTGAGAAGTGCCGGTGAGTTGGTACTAGCACGCCAGGCTTATGATGTTGCCATAGGGCTGGAGCCGGATAAAACCGTGCGGCGTTTCTTGCAAAAGCAGCGCGTCAGTCTGGATTAATAATTTTTGAGTAACAAGATTTCCAGCTTGTTTGCCAGGACAGCATGTTTTTTATGCACATAGTGGTAGAGTTGAGTGGTGCTGATTGCAGGTTTCAACATATGCACGGTGCCTTCCAGTCCCATTTCTCTCACCAGTTGCAAGCCAGCCTGTTCATCAATGATGATCAGTTCTACGCGCCGGTGCAGCATTTGCCGGAAGGCTGCCTTGATATTTTGTTCGGCATGGCCGGTACTGAAACCCAGGGTATTTTGTTCTATGAGCTTGGTGCCCATTTCATATGAAAAAGTGTGCTTGCGCAAACTGTCCCAGCCTTTATCAACATCTATGTTTTTATCCAGGGCAAAAGCTACGGTATTGGTGCTTGCCAGAGGCACTGAAATTTGCAGGAGATTAGGATATTCCATACTCAGGCCTGCCTTACGCATGAGTTCACCGTCAAGGCGACCGCTATTGGATTCTTGCAAGGCGCGATTACCAGGCAGGTTGACAAACTCAATCTGCACGCCCAGATTTTTATAATGCTCAGTCAGATAGGCAGCAGCATTTTTTTCCATGGGACCACCCTGGCCGAACGTGGCAATGCGCAAGTTTTCTTGCTGCGCCTGGGCGGGCCCAGTGTTGCTGAGGAAAAAAAAGCCGAATGCATAAAGCCAAGTCGCTATTGTCTTGCCATGCTTGCCTGAGATCATGTCTGAACTCCATCTCCATCACTGGATGCGTGTTTTCCTCAAGAATTGCCAAGGCAGATACGCCTGGCAATTTTTTTGCCCATGTCAAATAGATCATGTCAGATGGACCATGGTAGATTAGCATGCCAGGATATATTATGCAGCCAAACGCCAATGCGGTTAGAATCTCGCCTGTCTAAAATAAATGGGCGAGAGCATGAACGCAACAAGCAACACTGGATTGACTCCACAGCAATTATTTGAAAACAACCGCAATTGGGCTGCTGCGATCACGGCAAAAGATGCTGATTTTTTTAAGAAGCTGGCAGCACAACAAAGCCCTGAATACTTATGGATAGGCTGCTCTGATAGCCGCGTTCCAGCGAATGAATTGCTGGGTCTTTTGCCTGGCGAATTATTCGTCCACCGCAATATTGCCAACGTCGTCGTCCATTCTGATTTGAATTGCCTGTCGGTACTGCAATTCGCGATTGACGTGCTTGGCGTCAAGCACATCATCATCTGCGGTCACTATGGTTGCTCAGGTGTGCATGCTGCATTGACCAAACGCCGTGTTGGCCTGGCAGACAACTGGTTGCGCCATGTGCAGGACGTGCATCAAAAGCATGAAAAATACCTGGGTGAGGCACTGTCTTTGCAGCAACAAAGCGAACGCCTGTGCGAATTGAATGTCATCGAACAAGTCGTCAACCTGTGCCAGACCACTATCGTGCAAGATGCATGGGACCGTGGCCAGCCATTAACCGTGCATGGTTGGGTGTACGGCTTGCGTGATGGCTTGCTCAGTGAGTTGGGGATGACCGTCAGCTCAGCCGATGAACTGGCCCCGCACCTCGAAGCCAGTTTGGCGCGTTATGATGAAGTGGCGAAATAAGTGGCTAAATCAGTGACAATTAAGTTGTAGACTGGATAGATGGCTGCATTAAGCAGCCATCGCTACATTTGCAACGACTATGCATCTTCGCAATGGAGTTATCCAAATGAAAATGCGAAAAAAATCAGATTTGCCCAGCAAACTTTGCCAGACTTGCGGTTTGCCATTTAACTGGCGCAAGAAATGGGAAAAAAACTGGGACGAAGTCAAATATTGTTCCCAGCGCTGTCGCAACAACAATCACGGCAATAGCAGTGGCAAGTCACAGGCTTGAGAGCCGTTATCAAATCGGAAAGCGCCATGCAAACTGCTGCACCCGCAACCACATTGCGCCTTATTCTGGGTGACCAGCTCAATCCTGTGCATAGCTGGTTTAGCCAAACTTCCGACGATGTCGTTTATGTCATGATGGAAATCCGGCAAGAAACGGATTACGTCCTGCACCACGCCCAAAAAATCATCGCCATCTTTGCTGCCATGCGCGATCTGGCTACGCAACTGCAAGCTGCCGGACATCGCCTGCACTATCTGACTATCGATGATGCAGACAATACACAATCACTGACAGCCAATCTTGACTGGCTGCAGGCGCATTATCAGTGCAGCCAGTTTGAATACCAGGAGCCTGATGAATTCAAGCTCGATGCGCAACTTGCTGCCTACAGCGACGCCAGCGAGATCAATTGCCGCATGTGCAGTAGCGAACATTTTTTTACCCGCCGTGATGAAGCCGCCATCCTGTTTGAAGGTCGCAAGAAATGGCTGATGGAAAATTTCTATCGCCACATGCGCGTCAAGCACCAGGTCTTGCTGGAAGAGGCGAACAAGCCAGTAGGCGGTCAGTGGAATTATGATCACGACAATCGCAAAGTCTGGCCAGGCATACCCTGGGAGCCGGCAGATTTCCGGCCACGGCATGATCATTCAGCTTTATGGGCAACCATACAGCAGGCAGGGATCAATAGCTTTGGCGACGCAAACGCAAGCAACTTCGCATGGCCACTGAACCGCGCAGAAGCACTGGCGCAACTCGACGCTTTTATCCAGCATGCCCTGCCGCATTTTGGTGAGTTTCAGGATGCCATGAGCAGCAAGTCATGGCGATTGTTCCATTCGCTGATTTCCTTTGCCCTGAATGTCAACATGCTGCATCCACAAGAAGTGGTCAGCAAGGTCGAAGCTGCTTTGTGGTCAGGTCATGCCGCCTTGCCTGCGGTAGAGGGGTATATACGACAGATACTGGGCTGGCGCGAATATGTGCGTGGTATCTACTGGGCGCAAATGCCCGGCTATGATGAGCATAATTTCTTTGCCCATGAAGCAGAATTACCATCATGGTTCTGGACTGGAAAAACAAAAATGCGTTGTCTCTCCAGCGCCATCAGCCAGTCGCTGGAACATGCCCACGCCCACCATATACAAAGACTGATGGTCATTGGTAATTTTGCCTTGCTGGCGGGCTTGCAGCCACAGCAGGTACATCGCTGGTATCTCGGTATTTATATTGATGCGTTTGAGTGGGTAGAGTTGCCCAATACTCTGGGCATGAGCCAGTTTGCTGATGGTGGTATGCTTGCTACCAAACCCTATGTGTCAGCCGCAGCCTATATTGACAAAATGAGTGATTATTGCAAGGGCTGTCATTATGATAAAAAGCAACGCACTGGTGAAAGTGCCTGCCCCTACAATGCCCTCTACTGGGATTTTTTTGCGCGTAACGAAGACAAGTTATCCAGCAACCCGCGCATAGGCATGGTGTACCCGCAACTCAGGAAAATGGATAAAGAAGTCTTGCAGGGGCTACGCGACAGGGCAACAGATATACGCGCCAGCCTCGACGATCTTTAAGTACATTGTTTGCAGCACCTCGCATTTGAAAGCCAGAAAATGAATCCCATACAGCCAAACAAGCTCATGCTCTCCAAATGGACTGCGGTAGAAGTCGTTGCCAAACAAAAGCACTTTCTGGTCAGTAAAGTCTATTTGCCTGAGCAACAAGAAGGGCAGCTTGTCATGAATACCCAGGTAGAATTTGTTGAGCTTGAAGCTGTCTATACCAAGGCCAAGCGTAAGATCGCCTGGCGGGAACTGACTGACACGACCATGTGGAAACAAGGATGGGTATGATGGCGGATAGTTTACTAAGCTCCTTCCCGCAGGGCTTCAGGGCGCTTGTGATTGGCGCTTCTGGTGGCATAGGTGCGGCATTTGTAGAATTATTGCGTGCGCAAGAACATTGCGGCCAGGTTGTAAGCCTGCATCGCCAAAGCCAGCCGCCACTGGACTTCGCCCTTGAAGAGAGCATCGCGCAAGCCGCTACTGTGATGAAAGAACACGGCCCTTTTCATCTCATCATCAATGCGACTGGCGTATTGCATACCGCTGACTTCATGCCTGAGAAAAAACTGGCCGATTTGCAGTATGCACAAATGCAGGCGACCTTCCTCGTCAATACCTTTGGCCCGGCCATGCTCCTGCGTCACTTCGCACCTCTGCTCGACAAGCAAAGAGGCGTCATGGCGATGCTCTCTGCCAAGGTTGGCAGCATAGAAGATAACCGGCTTGGCGGCTGGTATAGCTATCGCGCCTCCAAGGCCGCATTGAACATGATGATCAAGACCGCAGCCATAGAACTTAAACGCACCCAGCCAAACGCAGTTTTATTTGCCTTGCACCCCGGCACGGTCAACACTGCATTGTCACAACCCTTTCGCGGTGCCAGCATAGGCCGCCCTGTCACACAGGCAGCCAGTGAAATGCTGGCTTTGATCGACAGCATGCAGCCTGCACAATCGGGCGAGTTTTATACCTATGCTGGAGAGACGCTGCCCTGGTAAATTCTCAAAGCAGTTGCATAACTTCATGCAACTGCTTGCGTGGTTTTTGCGGCCAGTTGCCTGCCGCCGCATAACCCACAGTGATCAGCATGACCGGGATTTCTGTTTCATGCAAATCAAACTCACGCGTCACCGCATCTGTATCAAAGCCACTCAGGGCGCAAGATGCCAGCCCCTTGCCTTGTGCTGCCAGCATCAGCGTCATGGCCGCCAGTGAAGCTGAGCGCAAGGCCTCATCCCTTTGCAACATCGCATTATCAGTATGGCTTTGTGTTGCCATGCCCACCCATGTCGTCAACATCTGGTCGTCAATGATCCCCACATCAACAGCCGGGCGTAAGGCGGGTTCAAGCTGAGTGTGCGCATTCAGCGTGCCGCAGATGATGAAAGTCACTGCAGCATCGCTGACCTTTTGCTGATTAAAAGCTGCTGCCTGCAAACGCTGCTTGGCCACGTCGCTGACAACGGCCAGGAATTTCCAGTTCTGAAAATTATAGGCAGACGGCGCCAGGGTCGCCAGTCTTACCAGTTCGCTGATTTCGGCATGGCTGAGTTTGCGATTGCTGTCGTAGTTATTCGCAGAGACACGGGACTCGATAATTTCTTGTATGGATGCGTGCATTTTGTTTTCCTTGATGAAGGTGAAGATGAAAGTGACGGCGATAAAAATTTCAGGCCTGGTTGCGCATGCTTTTTTGCACGACGATGACACTGGTAAGAACGATCAATAAACCTGCCAGCGACATCCCCCGCATGCTTTGATCCAGCACGACCCAGCCCAGGATGACGGCGGTGATGGGGCTTAACAAACCGAGTGAAGACACGGCAACTGGTGACAAGCGCGCTATGCCGCGAAACCACAGGCTATACGCCAGTAGTGCACCCACAATGGACAGATAGGCATAACCCAATATCTGCGTCAGGTTCAGTGCAGGCAGTGGGGCATCCACTAGCAGGCTTAAAGGCAGCAGGATCAAGCCACCCAGTAACAGCTGCCAGCCAGTGAAAGCCAACACCGGCAAACTGCTTTGCCAGCGTCGCGACAAATATGTGCCACCCGCCATGCAAATCGCCCCTGTCGCAGCGGCAGCCAGGCCCACGGCATCCATCACTGCAGTCGCCGACAGCAATAAAGCTGCCATGCCCAGCACCGCAAAGATGCTGGCCGTGATTGCCACCACCGCTGGCCTGCGCTTGTCCAGCAACCAGGCCATCGCCATGATCAGTAAGGGTTGTATGGAGCCAATCACGGCTGCCATACCACCAGGCAGGCGATAAGCCGCAATGAACAGCAAAGCCTGGAAGAAACCTATGTTCAGCGCCGCCAGCACCAGCAAACGTCCCCATTCACGCGACAAAGGCAGGCGCTTGCAAAACAGCACCAGCAAAATCCCGCTGGGCAGACAGCGTAGCAAGGCAGCAGTAAATGGCCGGTCTGGTGGCAAGAATTGTGTCGTGACGATATAAGTCGAACCCCAGATGGCAGGTGCCAGCGCAGTCAACAAGGTATCGAGCCAGAAGTTAAGTCGGGAAGGCATATTTGCAGTTTTCATGATAATGTCTTGAGTTCAAGATAAATCATGGTAGCACAAACTATCTTGATATCAAGATAAAATCCCCGTGCTGCGTGTGGTCTTTCAAGGCATGGGCAAGGAGGCGCAGCAACCAGCGCATATAATGGACGCCTGCAAAGAATAAATAATCAGGGAGTAAGCAAGATGGGGGAAAAGACAATGGATGCAGTCGACAAGATACTGGAGCAGTGGCGCATTGCCAGACCAGACCTTGATTGCAGCCCCATGGAAAACATAGGCCGCCTGCGCCGTTGCAGTGACCTGCTGGGGCGCGAACTGGAAGCCACCTTCAGCAGCTTCGGCATGAGCGCCTGGGAGTTTGATATGCTGGCCACACTGCGACGCTCCAGCGCCACTTTCTGCATGAGCCCGACCGATCTGTTCTCGAAACTCATGGTCACCTCCGGCACCATGACCCACAGACTGCAAAAACTCGAAGCCAGCGGCTGGATACTACGCCTGCAAAACCCCGACGACGCCCGCAGCATGCTGGTGCAATTGACAGATACCGGCAAAGACCTGGTAGACCGCGCAGTGGCTGCTCATGTGGAAAATGAAAGGCGCATCATGTCTGGTTTGAGTGCTGCGGATTTGAAACGTTTGAATGAAGGGCTGAGGGCGATGCTGGCGGTGCTGGAGAAGGTGGAAGGGTGATGGCAAAAAATTTTTTGTGTGATGATCAGAACGTAGTCGCATGAATAAAAATTGCAACTGGATAATCGTAGGGCGCAATATATTGCGCCGTATGTGCGCATCGCACACGACATACATATTTATCCCGGAACCTTGACGCACCATGCGGCGCATTGCATTACGCCCTACGCCATTGAAAACGATCATTGAAGCAAAGTTGAGTCAGGCTGCACAAAAGAAAAACGATTTTATTTTATCGGAGGATATGTGGGAGATTGCAAGCGATGACAGTGCAACGACCTGAAGGATTTATTTGCAGGCATAAGGACGTCAAACTCGAAGGCTATTTTTTGGGTTTCGTCACGACAGGAAATCCAGTTATCCAGGGTGGATATTGTGTATATGAATTTTCAACCTTGCCAAAACCTGTAAAGATAGTATCTTCAGCACTTTGGCGTGGTTACGTATCGCATTATCTGCTGGATGAGCACGGTCATTTATATCTGCAGGGATTCGAATATCCTGGCCAGCGCGTTGAATTTTGCGATATCGCTCATGAGAAATTGACGGGGGATTTTTACCTTGCTTTTTCCAAAGGAATTTACATCGACAGGACCTATGTACCTTTTAAAGATGGCGTGGTGGTCACAGATGAATCATTGTGGATAAAGGAAAATACCGGCCGCACCAGAAACTCATGGATGCTGGAGGCAGAAGCAAAATTCCTTGAAGAAAATAATTGCTTTGTCAGCATAGATTTTGGTGTGAATGCACTGGCAATTCAGGAGCAATATACGGTTTACATTGATGGCAATATTGCCTCCACCCACAAGAAAGATATTGCACCAAAAAATTCTATTTTGATGCGTGTCAAGCAAGGTGATCATAGAATTGTTGTGCGCGAACTTGATTACAAGAAAAAAGACAGGAAGGAATCTGAGACGCTTTATTTTTCAGTTACTCCGGAACATGAGGTGCATTTTCGTTTTCGCGTCGTCAATGATGAGTTGCAGTTGAGTGTAGATTAATCCAGGATTTGGGAGGTGCTGGCCAGCGCGTAGATAAGATTTTTCACAACGTAATCGTACGCATAGTGTGCATCAAAATAAGTATCTCAGATCTTCGCGTTAAAGCTGTCAGAGAAATGCTTTTTTTAGTTTAATGTTTGGTACGTTCTTTTAACTGAGTTGTTAGCGGCGACTTGCATGCGTCCGCTTACGCAAGCTAATCGGACCTACCTGACATACCTGTGCTTATGCTCCGCAGTCCCAAAAAAGTTTTATCAATTCATTTATTCAGCCTTGGCCTATCGCCTCAATAAGTCCTGGTACCGGCAGCTTTAGCACGTTGCCCGCTGAATTGTCCTTTTCCAAAACCTGTCAAATTCCAGTGCCCGGATACTGCACCTGTCGCCAGATTGATCTTGCCATCGAAGCTGGCTGAACCGGCAAGGCCTTTTCCTGTCATTTGTACGACACCGTCGGTCGATACCTTGCCAGTAATGGTAAAGCTGCTGCGGGCGGTGTGCGAGTCGGCAGAACCGAGGATATTGCCTTTATGGTCAACGTGGATATAAAACGTACCTGTGTCGGCGCCTTGATAGCTACCGTAATATTCGCCAAGTATGCCTTGGTTGCCAGACTCACTGGCACCACTCTGTGCTGATTCTCTGGCCAGCAATCTTGCCTGTGAGCGCAGTTGCGCAATATTGATTGAATTTTTGGCAGACGAATTTGCTTCGACACCTGCTTCGATACCTGCTGTGATATCACTCCTTGATTTTTCTGTCGCCTGAGGTACGGGCAATTTATCGACTGCTGCAGGGCTTGTAGCTGCTGATTTCTTTGCTGGAAGCGGGGTTTCTTTTTGAGAAGTAAGCGGTGGCTTTTGTTGCGCGGGTTTTTCTTGTTCGGGTTTTGGTATCAATGGCGAGCTTTGCTTCGCCACAGAGGTCAGGAAAGTTACGTCTGTTCCTTGTGCCGTATTATCAGTCTGGCGAGTATTGTGTTGAGACAGTACCAGGAGCAGCAGTATGTGCATCGCCAGGATGGCAATCAGCGGCCATATACGGATAGCTGTGCCGCCATGCAATGATTGCTGTATTGATGTCATCCACATATCCCCTGACTTGACGTGGTTCCTGCATTGAGGGCACCAGGGGCATGATATGACAAATCAGTTTGATATGTTTCTGTCATTTTTGAGGCATGTGATGCGTCCGATTAAGTAGCGACTAATCTGGAGCTACGAGCTGACATGCGTACGATTACGCTGCGCTAATCGTACCTACAAGGCTTGCATGCGTCACACCGTAATACCCCAAAAACATTCCCGCCGTCAGTTCGATCAAGACCTTTTGCTGAGATTCTTCCAGCATGGGCTGTCCCATTGCCACCTGCGGCCAGAAGGCCAGGGACTTGAGCTGGCCTTGCAGCATGTCGCCCATGAAGTAGGGGTCGCCAGCTTTCAGCTTGCCATCGGCCTGCGCTGCCCTGATCCAGGCGACGATGCCTTCTTCGCGTTTGCTCATGCGCTCTACCATGTCGCGGGCGCGGTCCGGGGTGTGGATGGTGGCGGCGACCGCGACGCGTACCAGGTCGATGAAATTGGTGTCGCTCATCAGGCGCATCTTGTTACCAAGGAAAGTTTCCAGCTGTTCGCGCAGGTTTTTATCGGCCTGATAGCGAAAATCATCCTGAGAAACAGCGCTTTGCCACAATTTTAACAATATTGCGGCGAACAAATCGTCTTTACTAGGGAAGTGGTTGTACACCGTGCGTTTTGAGACGACAGCCGTGGCAGCGATCTTGTCCATGCTGGTTGCATCGAAACCATTGAGGCGAAATTCATGGATGGCTGCCTGCAGGATGGCTTCGCGTTTGCGGTCGGTCTGGCGTACGGGTTCGGACATGTTGTATTTAAGTAATCTTGACTGGTTTACAGCGAGAGGCTGCGGATAAAAAGAATTTTACACTAAGTAGTTTACTTTTCTAAATTTAGAAACTACACTGTGTAGTGTAATAATTCGATGCAGTAATTAATTTGTGAGCCAGTTTTTCATTTTATGCCCAAATTTTCGCGATTTGTATTCAGTCTCTTTATGACAGGAGTGTTGATCACCATGGCCTATGTTTCTTCTCCCAGTAATGCCCAGCAGTTACCCACTGTGCCACCGCAGCCTGCCAGTGCAGGTTTTGTCAACCAGGCACCTACCCGTGAACCCAGTTTGTTGGGCAACATGAAAATTATGTGGAAATTTTTCTTCGACAAACCCAAGGATACGGTGCCAGGTGGCAGTATCCCTGTGTTTGAATTGACGAAAGAACAGTTATTGGCTGCACCAGACTATAGTTTGTACCGTCTAGGTCATTCGACCATGCTGATGAAATTGCAGGGTGAATTCTGGCTGACTGACCCGGTGTTTTCTGAGCGGGCCTCACCTTTCCAGTGGATGGGGCCAAAGCGTTTTCACCAGCCACCGATCAGTATTGCTGACATGCCACCCATCAAGGGCATCATCTTGTCGCATGATCATTATGATCACCTGGATTATGCCGCTATCCTGCAACTGGCGAAAAAAACTGAGCACATCCTGACACCGACTGGTGTGGGTGATCGCCTCATCAAATGGGGTATAGATGCAAGCAAAGTGCAGCAACTGGGCTGGTGGCAAAGCACCTGGATCAATGGCACGCAGTTTGTCGCGACACCTGCCCAGCACTTTTCTGGCCGTGGCTTGCATGACCGTGACCAGACCCTGTGGTCATCCTGGAGCATACTCACGCCTGAGCTGAAAATTTTCTTTAGCGGTGACACTGGTTACTTCAAAGGCTTTAAAGAGATAGGCGACAAATACGGCCCCTTCGATCTGACCCTGATAGAAACCGGTGCCTATAACAAGATGTGGCCTGACGTGCACATGCAGCCAGAGCAATCGCTGCAAGCGCATATTGATTTGCGTGGCAAAACCATGCTGCCTATTCATAATGGTACTTTTGATTTATCCATGCATAGCTGGTTCGAACCTTTTGAGCGCATTGTCGCGCTGGCCAAGCAGCAGGGTGCAAGGATAAGCACACCGCAAATGGGGGAGGAAGTCGATATCGCCGAACCGCAAACCGGTAAGCGCTGGTGGCTGTTCCCGCTGGCGCAAGCTGGCAAGCCTGTATCTTTACAATCCGCTTTGGCGGAATAAAATCAGATAATGATGAGGACAGGAATTTCTTTGCTTGGCTTCTTGCGGGATGGCAGCCTGGGTGCTTTCATTCCGCGTAAACATTGTAGCCCGGTTGATGTGTTTGCCTGCCTGGGATCAGCGGATGAAGTATATATGCCAGATGACCTGGACTTGCCTTACCAGCCGGGTAGTGCGGCCTGCTTTCCCCTCGTAGTCGCCTATGGTGATCTGGAGTTTCATTTTGCTGGCGAAAAAGAATTGGCTACAGTGTTCGTCGATACATTTTCTGGTGTAGCGCAACAAGCTGATGGCGGGCCTCTGCTTTTGCAAGACCGGAAATTTTTGCGCCAAGGTTTGCCTTTGTCAGAATTTTTAAAAATGGCAAGGCAAGCCGGGTTGGAAATTACCGATGTGCGCGAGCACGCACCGCCGTATGCCATGATTGCCACTACTGCGGCGGGCATAGAAGTTGGATTCGAACATGATGATCCTGAATTACCAGATTCGCAGGCGACATTGCGCTGGTTTTGCTGGATGCATGCTTAGAAATTTTGGGCTGGGAAAGATCAGGTCAAATGCATTGATCAGCGAGAAGCTCGCCGACTGAGCAAGGCCCTGTCGACGAGCTTGCCAACTTTAGAAACTATGTTCCAGCGCCGGGAAAGACTTGTCTTTTACTGCTGCCACATAAGCCAAAACCGCAGCATCGATGCTGGTCTGGCCTTCCATGAAATTTTTCACGAAGCGGGCTTTGCGGCCAGGGAAGACGCCCAGCAAATCGTGCATGACCAATACCTGACCTGAGCAATCAACACCTGCACCTATGCCTATGGTGGGGATGTGCAAAGAGTCTGTGACTTCCTTTCCCAGGCTGGCGGGGATGGCTTCGAGTACCAACAGGGTGGCACCGGCTTCCTGTACTGCCAGGGCTTCGGTTTTGAGCAGGTTGGCGGAGACATCTGTCTTGCCTTGTACCTTGTAGCCGCCCAGTTGATGCACGGATTGGGGTGTCAGGCCCAGGTGGGCGCAGACGGGGATGGCGCGTTCAGTCAGGAACTTGATGGTGGGCAGCAGCCAGGTGCCACCTTCGAGTTTGACCATTTGCGCACCAGCTTGCACCAGTTGCACCGCATTGTTGAAAGCCGCTTCTGGTGTGGCATAGCTGCCAAAAGGCATGTCGGCAATAACCAGGGCTTTTTGATTTCCACGGGCGACAGCAGCTGTGTGGTAAGCCACGTCTTGCAGTGTTACTGGCAGGGTGGAATCATGTCCCTGGCATACCATGCCGAGGGAATCACCGATGAGCAAAATTTCTACGCCGCAACGGTCCATCAGGGATGCAAAGCTGGAATCATAGCAGGTGAGCATGGTGATTTTTTCACCTTTTTCACGCAGTGCGATCAAGCCAGGAATGCTTACTGCTTTACGGTCTTGCAAATATTCAGCCATTCTTTTTCTCCAAAGGTGATGCTGTCATTGGTTTTTGTTTGACAGCGATTTTGTCTCCACCAGCAGCCTCTTAAGATTCAAGGTATTAATCACTTGCCAATGAACAGGAACGCCACTGCCGCCATGATGCACGCAAATGCCGCGCCGTGTCGCCAGTGTAAAGGTTCACCTAGGACAATGACCATGAATACGCCAAATACAATCAGGGCAATGGCTTCTTGTGCGACCTTCAATTGTCCTGGGGACCAGCCACTGGCGAAACCAATCCGGTTGGCTGGAACAGCCAGGCAGTATTCCACAAATGCAATCGCCCAACTGAGCAAGATCACGCCAAACAAAGGCTTGTTCATCCCACCTTTGAGGTGCCAGTACCAGGCGATCGTCATGAAGATGTTGGAGAGCGAAAGCAGCAGGATAATTTTCATGTTGATTTTTTTTGCCATGCTTGTGTAGCATTTTACGCATATGTAAATACCACGGCGACATCATACATCAGCAAGTCGGAAACGTTCAGTGGGTGTTGTAGGAGCGGCTCTAGCTGCGAACTTGTGCTAGGCCCCTGTGTCATCTGCCTCGCCAATACATGCTGCAAATGCATGGACGCTTGACGCCACGATTGTATCTTCCTGGGTGCCGTGATCCCAGTATCTAACCGAGCCGTCGCAGTGGCGTAGAAAAAAATTACCGTGTTCTTCTACACCAATAATGCAAACCTGCTTCCCCCTCCACCATGGAGTATCGAGCGGCCTCCAGTCCTCCTCGCGCAGCAACACAACAATTGCCAGTTTCCGCCCGTTCGGGAGGATAATGCTCCGCCGCCAAAAAAATTTGGTTCGGACTTTCTCAAAGTGATCATCTTGATTCATTAATCAGCTGTCTGTAGTGATTTGTTGACGATTTATTCACCGATTTGATTTGAATTGGTAGCGTCAGTTATGGTCCGATTGGGTGATTCTGATAGAGAACGACCAACGGGAAAATACGCCGATACAATACTATAATGGTTTTCAAATTTTCAGCGGCACCTTGGTCCTGGATGTGATGTTGCTCAAATCATTGGTTTCGCGTTGTAGGAGCCTCTTTAGCCGGAAACATTTGAATTGTGATGATATTAATCATTCGCGGCCGAAGCCACTCCTATGGCGATAATTTCTGTAGTCGTTGTTCGGCCACAGCCGCGACATAATCTTGCGCAAGGCCTTTGCCAGGGATGCTGACATCTGCCGCCAGTTGCAGCAAGGGTAGCAAGACAAAGGCGCGTTCTGTCATGCGTGGATGTGGGACTTGCAGGTCAATGGTATTGATTTCTTCCATACCGTACATGAGCAAATCCAGGTCCAGGGTACGTGGGGCATTGCGGTAGGGGCGTTCGCGGCCATGCGCCAGTTCTATGGCTTGCAGGTGTTGCAGAATGTCGGTGGCGCTCAGGCTGCTTGCCAGTTCAGCCACTGCATTGACATAATCATCACCAGTCGAATCTATGGGCGCGCTGCCAAACATGGCGGACTGCGCCACGAGGGTAGTGTCCGGCAATTGCGCCAGCGCGTCTATGGCTTTGCCTACAGTGACTTTAGCGTCACCGAGGTTGGCACCTATGCCTACAAAAATTCGCATGCTCATTCTGCTGCAGCGGCTGCCTTGCGTGGGGCGCGGCGGCGGGGTTTGCGTTTTTTGGGGCCGGCTTCGGTTGCCTTGGGTTTGGTGTTGATGAGGCGGTCACGCTCTACACTGTCGCCTTCCATGAAGTCAGTCCACCATTCGCCGATTTCTTCATCGATTTCACCGGAGGCGCAACGCAGCAGCAAGAAGTCATAACCGGCACGCAGGCGTGGGTGCTCCAATACTTTGTACGGGGTTTTGCCTACGCGTTTTTCAAAGCGTGGCTGCATGGCCCAGATGTCGCGCATGTCCGAGCCGATCTTGCGCTGGATTGCCAGGGCGTCGGTTTGGGTATTTAAGACATCATCTGCTGCCAGGTGCAGGGCAGGGATGGGGAATTCGCCAGCGGCTTTATAGGCTTCCCATTTTTCCACAACCTGGTGCCACAGCAGAGATGCAAACAAAAAGCCTGGTGAGACTGGCTTGCCTTGCTGCACGCGTTCGTCGGTATTGGCCAGGGCCAGGGTCACGAATTTTTCGCCCAGGGGTTGCTCCAGCACCACGTCCAGCAGAGGCATCAGGCCATGGTGCAGGCCTTCTTTACGCAGTTGTTGCAGACAGGCCATGGCGTGGCCGCTGGTCAGCAGTTTCAGGGTTTCATCAAAGACGCGGGCGGCAGGCACATTGTTGATTAGCGGTGCCATCACGGCGATGGGGGCGCGGGTGGCGGCATCTATCGTGAAGTTCAGTTTTGCGGCAAAGCGTACCACGCGCAACATTCGCACAGGGTCTTCCCGGTAGCGGGCTTCTGGCACGCCGATGATGCGCAGGGTTTTCTTTTTGATGTCTTTCATGCCGCCGTGATAGTCGAGCACGATCTGGGATGCCGGGTCGTAGTACATGGCATTGACGGTGAAGTCGCGGCGGGCGGCATCTTCATATTGTTCGCCAAAGGTGTTGTCACGCAGCACGCGGCCATGCTCATCCTTGGGCGCGCCATCAGTGGCAGCGCCACGGAAGGTGGTGACTTCCAGCAAGTCCTGCCCAAACATGACGTGCACGATCTGGAAGCGGCGGCCTATGATAAAGGCGCGACGGAACAAACGCTTGACCTGTTCAGGCGTGGCATTGGTGGCAATGTCAAAGTCCTTGGGTTTGACACCAGTCAACAAGTCGCGCACAGCACCACCCACGACGAAGGCCTTGAAGCCATTTTCTTGCAGGGTCTGGGTGATGCGTATGGCATTCGCGGACACCAGTTGCGGGTCTATGCCGTGGTCTTTATGACTCAGCACAGTGGGCTTTTGGTTGGCGCTGGCGGCATCGCTCTTGTTTTTTACGCCCAGTATTTTGCGAATAAATTTCTTGATCATTGCTTGTCAAACAGGTGAAGTTGAGGCCAACCTTTTGCCAGTGCATGGGCACTTAATTTGGCATTGGGATTGGTTGCGACAGGATGGCTGACGCGTTCCAGCAGCGGTATATCGTTTTGCGAATCGCTATAAAAATAACTATGGGTAAAGTCGCTGAGTTGCAGGTCCTTCTTTACCAGCCAGTCTTGCAGATGCACGACCTTGCCAGCGCCAGAACTGGGCACGCCCAGCAGCTTGCCAGTGATATTGCCATTGGCATCGAGCTCAGGTTCTGCCGCCATCAAGTGTTCTACGCCCAGCGCGATGGCGATGGGGGCAGTCACAAAACGGTTAGTGGCGGTGATGATGGCGATCAGGTCGCCCTGGTCCTGATGCTTCCTGATTAAATCATAGGCAGCAGGCAACAGAGCAGGATTGATGACTTCCTGCATGAATTGTTGATGCAAGTCATCCAGTTTGCTACGCGGGAATTGCGCCAGTGTGCCGAGGGCAAATTCCAGGTACTCGACCGGGTCCAGTGTGCCAGCCTGGTATTGGGCAAAAAACTCGGCATTGCGGCGGGCAAATTCATCAGCATCGACAGCACCGACGCGGCACAGGAACTGGCCCCATTCAAAATCAGAATCGATGGGGATCAGGGTGTGGTCAAGATCAAAGAGGGCGATATTGCGCATGCTAGGTCTGCTAATCGTTCGTAGTGTCCAGGCCAGGCTGTTGCTGCAACATCAGTTCGCGCAGCAATGGCAGGGTGATGGGACGTTTGGTTTCCAGTGAATAATGGTCGAGCTGGTCCAGAACATCGGTCAGCGAACTCATGTCACGGCGGTAATGGGTTATCAGATAGGGTAACACGCCGGGTGACAGTTGTATGCCCCGCGCATGGGCGGCACGCTCTAAGGCATCGATCTTCTCTTCATCGGTCAGGCCATGTACCTGATAAATCAGGCCCCAGCCAAAACGGGTGCGCAAGTCGTCACGCACATTTAGAATCATGGGCGGGCGATTACCCGCACCGATCAAGAAACCGCCACGAGCGCGTGCCTCGTTAAACAGATTAAAGGCAGCGATCTGGTTCAACGGCGGCAACTGGTCGCAATCGTCCAGCAGGTAGAGGCTGACACCTTCGGTAAAGTCAAAGGCGCTTTCCGGCGCATCTGCCGGGATATAGCGGGCCGTAGCATCAGCCGCCAGGGCATGCAGCAAATGGGTCTTGCCAGCACCTGGCTCACCCCAGATATAGACCGAGCGTTCGCCATACTGGCTAGTGATACGCTGGTCAAACATGCCCAGCAATTGTGCCAGCTCAGCATTTTGCCCCACCACAAAGGTGGCAAGGGACGGCAGTTTTTGCGCGTCCAGGTCGAGTAATAATTGCCTCATGTCTGGCTATAAAATGGACTATTCAGGTAAGACACACGCAAATGCTTGACGGCAACCGAGATCACGGCAGAGGCTGGCAAGGCAATCAGAATGCCGATAAAGCCAAACAATTGTCCGAATGCCATCAAGGCAAAAATCACGGTCAAAGGATGCAGGCCTATGCGCTCACCCACCAGGCGTGGTGTCAGGTAAAACGATTCTACGACCTGGCCTATGCCATAGATGGCAGCTACCCACACCAGGCCACTAAAGCCATCAAATTGCAGGATAGCACCAATCACCGCCAATACCAGCCCCAGGCCATAGCCCAAGTAGGGAATGAACACCAGGAAGCCAGTGATAATGCCCACCGGCAAAGCCAGGTCAAAACGGGCAATGCTGAGCGCCACCGAGTAATACACCGCCAGCACGATCATGACAAGAATTTGCCCACGCAGGTATTGCGCCAGAATATCATCCACTTCCAGCACAGCGTTCGCGGTGACGCTGACATAGCGGCGCGGGATGAAATGACTCAGACGCCTGATCAGGGAATGCCAGTCCATCAACAGATAGAACAGCACGATAGGGATCAGCAGCAAGTTAGCCACCATGCCCAGCACAGCAGTGCCGCCAACCCGGATCGAATTCAGGACGGCCTTACCGATGACATCACCACTATTTGCCATTTGCTCAGTCAGTAAAGCCTTAATGCCAGTACTATCCAGACGCACCTTGATACCAAATTCAGACAGCATGGGTGCCAGCATTTCATCGAGCTTGTCAAAGAAGCGCGGGATCTGATCTTGCAATTGTGGTATTTCTTTTTGCAGAATGGGGATCATGACCAGCACCATGGCCAGCACTGCAGCAATCAAAATCACGATGACCAGGGTAGCCGCCACAGAGCGTGGCAAACCTATCTTGCGCACGCGCAGGGCGCACAGCTTGTCTACCCATGGCGTCAGTACGTAGGACAATATGCTGGCGACGATGAAGGGCATCAGCACTGGACCCAGCAAAGACAGCAGTAGCAACAAGGCAAATGCCAGGGCCAGCCACAGCATGGATTGTTTTTGCTCCGACGTAAAAGAAAATGGCATTTTTAGAGTTGGTTAGTAGTCATTTGTCATCAAAATTACCGTCTGTCCCAAAAATACGGGGTTTTCGCGGTCAATTTGTTAAAATAGCGCTTTTGCCGGACTTTTCTGGCAATTTCTCTATTTTACCGCCTCCTGCCCCTATTGCCGAATATCATGAGCACTTCTACCCCTGTTTCTCTCTCTTACGCCGACGCTGGTGTCGATATGGTTGCCGGCGACGCGCTGGTTGATGCCATCAAACCCTTTGCAAAACGCACCATGCGCGAAGGTGTCATGGCTGGCATAGGCGGTTTTGGCGCCATGTTTGAAGTCAGCAAAAAATACAAGGAACCTGTCCTGGTCTCCGGTACTGACGGCGTGGGCACCAAGCTGAAACTGGCTTTCCACCTCAACAAGCATGACACCGTTGGTATCGACCTGGTGGCCATGAGTGTCAATGACATCCTGGTACAAGGCGCCGAGCCACTGTTCTTCCTCGACTATTTTGCCTGCGGCAAGCTCGATGTGGCAACTGCCACCGACGTCATCAAGGGCGTGGCCTTTGGTTGCGAACAAGCCGGTTGCGCCCTGATCGGTGGTGAAACAGCTGAAATGCCATCCATGTACCCAAATGGCGAATACGATCTGGCTGGCTTTGCAGTTGGCGCTGTCGAAAAATCCAAGATCATCGATGGCAGCAAGATACAACCAGGCGACGTCATTCTGGGCCTGGCATCTTCCGGCATCCATTCAAACGGTTTCTCACTGGTGCGCAAGATCATTGAAGTCGCCAAGCCAGATCTGAATGCCGATTTCCATGGCCGCAGCCTCGGTGACGCCTTGATGGCACCAACCCGCATCTACGTCAAACCTTTGCTGGCATTGATGGAATCCCTGGAAGTCAAAGGCATGGCCCACATCACCGGTGGTGGCTTGGTAGAAAACGTCCCGCGCGTACTGGGCGACAAACTGACGGCTGTTCTGCATAAAGACGCTTGGACACTGCCACCCCTGTTCACCTGGCTGCAACAACACGGCGGTGTGGCTGACGCAGAAATGCACCGCGTCTTCAATTGCGGCATAGGCATGGTCGTTATTGTTGCTGCTGAACTGGCTGATGCAGCCCTGTCACAACTGACTGCGGCTGGTGAATCCGTCTACAAGATCGGCGAAATCCGCGCACGCGAAGATGATGAGCATCAGACGATTGTGGTGTGATGGCTTGATTGCCAGCTGGTATTAATTACGGGGCCGTTAAGGTCCCGTTTTTTTTGTCATCTTATAAAAGCGAAACCCGGAAAAGCTGACAATCCTGCCCTATAATGTAAATACAAATGTCCATACAAATATCAAGGCAAAGTAAGTGCAGTTTATATGTATAGGTGAACAATGCGCTTTGAATGGGATGAAAACAAAAATCAAACCAATATCCGCAAGCACGGCATAGATTTTAGTGATGCGGCCGATATTTTCAGGCATCCCATGCTAACGCTTTTGGATGATCGTGAAGATTATCGCGAAGATCGCTGGATTGGCCTGGGATGGATTCGGAGCGTAATAGGCGTTGTGGTCTATGTGGAAAGGGAGGGAGATGTTATCCGCATTATCTCTGCCCGTAAGGCAACAAAAAATGAGGTGAAACGTTATGAGCAACGTATCTAAAACAGATTGGAATCGCCTGGAAGCGATGAAGGATAAAGACATCGACACCAGCGATATTGTCGAGTTGGGTGACGATTTTTTCCAGCGCGCAGAAGTGCGCGCACCCGCCAAGCAGACCGTGACCATCCGCCTTGATAGTGATGTGCTGGAGTGGTTCAAGGAACAAGGCCAGGGTTATCAGACACGCATCAATCAGTTATTGCGTGTGTATATGGAAACCAAGCAGCAGAAGTCTCGTTGAGATTTTCTGTTGGGTGTGGACCGGCAAGTTGTGCGCTCAAATAGAAAAATTCTGAACGAGGTGGGTTCAAACTTACCGAATATGAATAGCTGAATCATATCTACACTTGAAACTGTCAGAAATAAAAATGAAGCAGACTGAATTTGAACTCTATGTAAAGTCAAACCTGGATGTCCTTCAGGGCGTGCATCCAGAGTTGGTTTCGGATCTTGATCAATACGAAAGTGATCTTGGATTCTCTCTACCCACTTCATTGAGATGGCTGCTGTCGGTTTATGGCTATTCTATGGCCTGTGGAATTGAAAATCTGGAAGGTTCGGTCAAGCAAACATTGGATTGCCGCAAAAGCATATCGTTACCACAAAATATCCTGCTTATTAATGATTGGGGTGATGGCGGGGTTGTTTTCGCCATTGCTGACAACAAACCAGATAATGAGTATGAGATTGTATGGGCAGACTCCTCGGATTTGTATCGGCTTATAGATGGCCAACAATTGCCGGAAGATATTTCTCGATTCGACAACTTCAGTGCATGGGTTGCTGACCGGGTTGAATTCGCAAGGGAGAATGCGTATTAAAAAAGATCTTCAATGAGCCAGCGAGTCAAAGTAATCGATGTAATGCACGGTCCAGTATCGTAGGTTGGGCCGGGCCTCGCTAGGCAACGCTTTATCTGCCCAACACTTAGCGTTAGAATTTTGAAGGGACAGCCATAGACAAATCATTCATATCCTTGCTAACTAAAACAGCTTCGCCCACGATTTTTTGGCTGTTAGAATTTACAGGCAGCCCAGGCGTGTTTCAGCGTTGCGTTAGCGGCGAATAAATGAGCTTTTCTGTCCGGGCTTGCACCTATTTCTTTTGCTTTTTCTTGTGCATAGCTTTAGCGTGCTTCAGGCAATATTGCACCTGGCAGCCATTTTTTATAAATGCGTTCAAAGCTGCCGTCGGCCTTCATATCGTCCAGGATTTTTTGCCAGCGGACGGCAACGCTGTCCGGTGTGTCACGTGAAAAGGCGATATATTGAACCGCCTGGGTAATTGTGGAGCCAGTCTCTATGTCATTGGCATTGAGGCCAACTGCCGATAGCGTATCAGCCAGCGTCACGTCGTCGAGAGCCATCAGGGGCGCACGTCCTGCCACCAGCATGCGCACGGCATCGGCTGGCGTTGGCACAGAATTGATATTGTTAAAGCCCATGCCGCGCAGCATTTGCTGTAAATACCATTCTCGCGGAATCAGGATGCGTTCGGCCCGTCTGGCCTGTTCCAGGTTATCAAGCCGCTGGCTGCCACGGCGGGTATAGAAATGCGCTGTGGTTGCCGACACCGGGCCTACCCATTTGAAGAGTTTTTCACGCTCAGGCGTACGCGTGGTGACAAATAATCCTGTATTGGGTGTGGTCGTTGCATAGGCATAGGCTCTGGCCCAGGGCACGACTTCAATAGGGGCCTTGATGCCAAGGCGATTCATGATCTCTTCCACCACTTCCGTACCAAGGCCGGTAGCTTTGCTTTTTTGCGAAAAGGTGATAGGGGGATATTCTTCAGTATAGAACTTGAGTTGCGTTTCTTCCGCCATCGTCTCCAGGCTTGCCAGCATACAGAACAGCAATGCGATCAGGCGACGAACTGGCTGAAAAGACATGATCTTCCCCTCTTTGCATATGTGGTTTCAATATATGCAGGCGACAAACAGAAGTCAATTTTGTGAACAGGGGTGTGCAAATTCGCAAAAGCAGGATCAGCACTGCAATGCTGAAAATGTGCCTATAGCAGCTACTGTCCAAATTGTCCAAATTGTCCAGATTGTCCAGATTGTCCGATCCCGGACATACATGCCAAGTCGTGCAAGGATAGTGGCATATAATAATCATTTATCTTTATTGCTACATAATAATCCTGTATATTTGCCTGCAAATCTCCTGTACGACCCGCCTCCAGAAAGGATACTTGTATGCATCATGCATTGCGTAGTTCTTTGATTCTGCTCGCTCTGATCGGTGGTAATGCTGCTGCGACGAGTCATTCACTGGGTATAGAGCGCAAGCAGTATGGCGAATCGATAGCCTATGACATGAATGCTGCGGGGCAGGTAGCAGCAGTCATTAAGGAAAAGGACGGTACGCCACATGCCGTGTTTGTTCAGAATGGCAAGCTGATCAAACTGGAAATGCCTGGCGAAACTGAAAGTGAAGCCAAGCGCATCAATGACAAGGGTGACATCGTCGGGTCTTCCAAAAAAGGCGATATCTGGAGGGCATTCATCCGCAATCGCGATCGTGAAGTAAAAGATCTCGGCACCCTGGGTGGCCCGCATAGCTATGGCGCTGCCATCAACAATGCTGGCATGGTCGCAGGGTTTTCTGACACACCTGATCGTGACTGGCATGCCTTTCTGTATCAGCCTGGCGAAGCACTGCAAGATCTGGGCACACTGGGCGGCAGGGTCAGTTATGCCAGCGGCATTAATAATGCTGGCGAGGTAACGGGTACCTCCATGATTACCGATGGTTCACGCCATGCTTTTTTATATAAAAAAGACACGGGCATGGTCGATCTTGGCACGCTGGGTGGCCGCTATAGCGCAGGCACGGCCATCAATGACCAGGGCGCTGTGGTTGGCACTTCGGAGATGAAGGACCGTCGCTTGCATGCCTTTGTCCATGATGGCAAACAGATGGTAGACCTCGGTGCCAAGATAGGTTTTGGCGATAGCTTCGCGACGGGCATCAATAACGACGGCCACGTCGTCGGCGTTGTTGATACCCAGGACCTGCGTTTATCCTTCGTCTGGCGCGACAATAAAATGACCTTGCATCCGGCTGGCAAAAGTTTGTACCTGACCAATGCCATCAATAACGTAGGCCAGGTCATAGGCGCAAGCTACGACCGCGGCCTGAACGCCGCCACCATGCCTTCCAATGCCATCCCCTTTGTTGATGTAGGGGGCCACAAGATACTTGGTTTTAATGTGCTCACTGTATTGGTTGCTGCAGCCATTGCCATCTTCCGTAAACGTATTAAGGGCTTGTTTTTCGAGAGCAGGCTGTTTTTCAGGACTTGATGCACTTTAATTGCTGAACCCAGGCAAGATATGCAATACAGTTATTGCAAGTATTTGTATTACCGCCTGGGCGATGCATAGCGGCAAAGAAATCGTAGCAAAGAAGTGTAAAAAGCCCGGCAAATTTTACGAACATCCTATCTATCCATAAACCATGCAAGCCAGATACAAACTCATCTTTATCTTGACCGCAGCTCTGAGCACAACCCTTTCATTACCCGCATATGGCAGGGCTGAACCAGCGCGCAGTGCCGAATATAACAAGTGCATGGACAAATCAGAGGGGGTTGACCCGGTCATGCTTGATTGCATTTCAGCTGAATACACCCGTGTCGACAAACGCCTGAATAATGCCTATAAAAAACTGATGGCTAAACTCAATGCAGAGCGGAAAAAGGAATTGCAGGAAGCGCAGCGTCTATGGCTGAAATTTACAGATGCCAATTGTCAATTTTATTATGATCCCGACGGCGGCACATCTGCCAGATTGAACGCGAATGAATGCAGCGTAACAGTCAGAATATTGAGAGCAGAAGAGCTTGAGTCTCTCACTCCACACCATTGAATTCAGTGAATTATTACATCCTGCCAGTGACGGACTAGCACAGACTGCAGAGTAAGCACAACAGACCGCCTGCTCTGATCATTATGGCGCGGATAGCATGTCAGATGACAGGCTTATCCCGCACCATGTCGATGTTTTTATTTGTCGATTGCCGGTTTAAAGGCTGCAACCTGTTTAAGCAGGCTTTCCAGCCCGCCATAGACACTGATCTTATCGATCTTCTCAGTCATTTTTTCCAGTGTCTCCAGTTCCTTGAGACGCAAGGCAACCGGATTATCTTCCATCACTCTTGAGGTATTCATGAGTGATCTGGTGGCTGCGGTTTCTTCGCGACGCCGTATCACATTCGCTTGCGCGGCTTTTTCTGCTTCTACTACCTTGCCCAGCATGGTTTTTATCTCACCCGGCAAGATCAGATCCTTGATACCCAGGCTGACTATTTCTATGCCCTGGACTTGCGCTTTTTGAGCAACATAGTGCAATATCTGTTCATCAGTTTCATTCTTGTTTTCCAGCAGACCATCGAGGGTCTTGCCACCTACTGCAGCCCTTAGTGCAAACTGGATTTCCTTGTAGATGAAGTCTTTGTAATCATTCAGGCTGGCCAGCATCAGGGGTGCGTCTGTGATTTTATATCCTGCCGTGACATTGACGCGTAAAGGCACCTTGTCTTGTGTCAGCATTTCCTGGCCGGTAATTTCCAGCGTTGTGAGACGCGTATCAATGACTGTCAGGCTCAAACGGTTTCCACCGTGCCAGTAGGCATAAAAACCTGGTTTTAAGCTGGCATGGAAAACGCCGTCAATGTACAACATGCCCACATGTTCTGAAGGCACTTCGTAACTTGTGATGTGTGGTGCCAGCAACTTCGCATTATTGGCGTTGCTGCGCATAGCCAGAACGATGTGGCTTTCAATTGCGCGTGGTGCCTGTGCCAGTGAAATCAATTCCAGCTTCAGGTCGCTACTGGCAAGCGCGGGTGTTGCCTGGCCAGTGACATGCACCAATTCATTCTTGTCCCACCAGACCGCCAGTTGCTGGTCACTGGTTTCTATCTTGTTCAGTTGTGCTGACAAAACTGGATGTTCGCTGGCGACGATGGCATGCACGACATCTTTGGCATCTATCACTTGAGATTGCCGGCAAATCGTCAACTTTGTCTTGGGCAAAACATCGAAATAAGCATGTCTGCCAGGCAGTAGAAAATCACTGAAGCTTTCTTCTGCAAACAACAAACCATACGCTCCTGCCGGTATGGTAGCCTGCTTGACGCAGCCAACTGACACGCCGATGGGAATTTGCTTTAGCCACTCCACAGGTACCTTCAAGTCAGGCGTTATATTTGCCCTGAATACTTTGATGCCCAGACCCTGCTTCCAGAAAGCGCGCAGGGAATTTGGTGTCACGCACAGAAATTGCTGGCCACTGCAAACGAGCGCCACTTCATCATGGCCCGTGCGGACAATTTCCAGATCTGTTGCCAGTGCAGCCCCATGATGTGAGCTGATCCACTCAAGGTCAGCAATGTTTGCCGGGAAATCAGTCAGATTGCCAAGCTCTACTCGCTTGGACCTGGGCAAAAAATAACTGCCCTTGACAAGAATTTTTTCAAAACCGCTACGGCCATATAAAAGACCAATCTGGTGGTCTTGAATTATTTTTCTGAGGAACATAGACATTCTCAATGAAGATAAATATTTCGTCGGACGAACTCAAGAAGCCGGGGCAAGAAAAAACTATGTAAGTCAGTCAGGCGAAAACACACTGACACACATCAGCTTTGAGCAGAACAGCCTCAAGAGAACTATCCCCGCAGCATGGCGGATGACCGTGCATGTAAGGTGCCGCAATCTTGCTTCTCGTACGCTCGCCAGAGAAACGGCAGCAAAAGCACTGCTTCCATTTTCCTGGCCTTGATAGTTTGAATTAAGAACCGGGACACATACATGGTAACAATCATGCGAAGCGATGCTGCGTTGTCCAGGCGCATACAAACTGAATACTTGAGTTTGCATGTTCAAGAACAGGAAAGCAGTTCCCTTGAGGATTACTACTGATGTATTACACATTTTTACTTCAATCAGATTATGAGTCTGAGGCTCATCTTTGAGCATGGTTGCGTAGTATAGGAATCGAACCTAATAACAGTTGTCTGGTGCGGTACACAAACGCATAAAATACGCTGTGCCAGCCTGAACCCATGAGTCAGAACCTCTGCAATCAGACAACTTAGTTCCCACCGAGGAAACGCAAAGTGAGTATAGCCTGAGTTGATTGTGTTGAGATTTGGAAAATCAAAAAAAATTTTGCCTGATGCACACCAAGGTTTTATATATTTGTTTCCCCGCCATTTTTGACCAGGCCCTTGTGATGGTTTATGCTGGATAATCGATCCGGCACACTTTAACGATAAAAACCATGACTACGCTTAACGAAGCCTGGGACGAACGACTGGCTGCCTTATGGGCAGCGCTCGATACTATGCCGGTACAGGATTTCATTGCAGGCATCGATGCAATGGCTGCCGAGCTACCGCAAGGTGCTGCCATTGGCCTGTTTGAGCGTGGTGCTGCGCGAGACTCTTGCGGTTTTCCTCAGCTTGCCATTCCTCTGTATCAGGCAGCACTGGACGCTGAACTGACGGGTTTGCGGCGTCGCCGGGCAAATATACAGATGGCCAGCTCCTTGCGTTATCTGGGTGATCCGCAAATTGCGGCGGATTTGCTGTTTGCAGAAATGCAGATGGGCAGTGATGAACTCGATGCTGCGGTACGCGGCTTTCTGGCCCTGGCGCTGGCTGACCTTGGGCGCGAACGCGAGGCGCTGGCGATCAGCCTGACAGCCTTGTCGACTTATCTGCCACGCTACAACCGTTCGCTGGCGAGGTACGCGCAAGGTTTGGTAGAAAAATCGACTGACTGAGGATGCGCACAATATTCTTAGGTAGGTGCGATTAGCTTTGCGTAATCGCACGTTTGTGATGACTGAAAAATTTCTGCAAATCCCCTTATACGCGAGAGGATTTTCCCCTGGAGTGTGTCCGATGAAGCGGTCACGCTTTTCATTGCGAGCTTTACTCGTTAATCACATACGTGCGATTACGCTGGGCTAATCGCACCTACAACTGGGGTAATTTACTCGCGCGGCTTCACAGCGGAAACATCTGTTTCGCAACCCGTTCCCAAGTGTCACGCTGCCCGATGGCAGGCACTTGCTGCATGCAAAACATGACATCAGAATCCGGCCTGATCAGCATATAAGCGGTCAACTGGCGTTGCAAATCTGTTGCGTTGATATCTCCAATCTCACCGTAAGCCTGTAACAGGGACTTGAGCAGCAAATGGTTACCTTGCGCCATGAATATCATGGGCGTCAAGATTTCCAGTCTGTCGCTATTGCCGACGATGGCATCACCAAAGTCGAGCAAGCCGCTTAACTTCCAAACGTCTTGTTCCTGCTTCGCCATTAAATTCCAGGGGTGTATGTCCATGTGGATAAAGCGCGGATCACCTGCGCTGGCAAAGTCTCCGGCAGCTTCTAGATACGGCATGACTTGTGCAAGCAAGCCTTCAGGCATTTTCCTGCGCTGGTGTCTGGCCATACAAGCTGCGATTAGCTCTTGTATATACGCTGGCCAGTCCACCCGGATGGCGATGTCTGCATCAAACTGTACGTGACGCAATTCACGCAAGAGCTGGCCGGTCTGGACCATGATGGATTGTTTCTGTTCCAGATCCAGTGACGGCCATATGTCGGCCAGCAAAGTACCTTGCAAACGGCTGAAGATCACGAATACCCAATGATCAATTTCACCGCTGGCGATCAGGCTGGGCGTCTGCACTGAGAGTTTGCCGTCAAGCAGTGGCGCAACCAGGATTTCCTTATCCCCCTGGCGACGCCAGTTGGGGGGCACGAGTTTGACGATCACTCCATCACCCAGCCCGAACAAGGCATTCGCACCCAGCGGTATCTTCTCCCAGGTGCCAGGCGGCAGGCCGAATGTCTGTTGAAGATGCTCCAGTACCTGCATCCAGTCTGCCAAAGGCGTATTTGCTATGAAGTCATTGCAGGCAGGATTATTGAGATTTTGCGGGAGGCAATTGAGGATTATTGTCATTGAAATTTGTGTACAGAAATAGTTTCTTGTCAAAGCCAAAACTAACTTAAAAGTAGCGGGGCCACCAAGGTCCCGCACCCATTCAAAATAGAAGCCAGCAAGCCCATCAAGGCAAACGCGCATTGTCCTGCTTGATTTTGAACACCTCTGTCCCTATCGCATAGCCGACAAAACCCTTGCCTGTTGGTAGCAGGCGTATCTTGTTGACGGCGCGGCCCATGGGAATGTGTTTCCAGCTCAGGCCGCCATCAGTGGTTTGATAGCCGCCGTCCATGGCACCTACCCAGCCAGTGTTGGCATCGATGAAGCCAACACCAAATTCTCTTACCTTGATGTCATTGACCAGGGGGATTTCTTTCCAGCTCAGGCCACCGTCTTCTGTCTTGGCAACATAGCGCTGGCTGGTGGCCGGGTCCGGGTTGTAGCTTTGTATCGTCACATAGCCGGTATCGCGGGTCGGGAAGCTGGCTTTCCAGGTTAGCTCATACGGGCGGCTGGATTCATAGACGGTCTTCCAGCTTGCACCACCATCTTTGGTCATGATGATGCGGGCACGGGATTTTTCCGTGTCGCTGCTGGATGCGCCAAACACAAAACCTGTCATCGCATCAAAGAATTTGACGTCGAGTATCATGCCTGTGTAAGGCGTCATGTCTATGCTTTTCCAACTGGAGCCGCCATCAAGCGAGCGCAGCAAAGTCGCCGGGCCACCGACGCGGCCACCAGCATGGATGATGGTGCGCTTATCGAGTACGCCAGAATTGATGAATTTATTGTGCAGTATGTCAATGGCGCACAGACCCTTGATCTGTATGCCTTCCTGCCCTTTGGCAACTTGCCAGCTGACACCGCCATCACGGGTTTCATACAGCGCCGTGGTATCGGTAACACCAGGAAAATAATCCGTACCGATGTTGCCAGCATAGCCGTGCATGGCATCGACAAAACCTACCGTGCGAAAAAATGTGCCGGGTCTGGATAATTGTTCCAGCCAGTTCTGGCCACCATCCGTGGTTTTGTAAATCTTGCCTGCACCATTCACATACCAGCCCAAGTCAGGCTGGACAAAGAAAATATCATCCTGCTTGCCCTTATAGGCAACAGTATTGAGTTTGCTCCAGGCCGCATCAGCGCTCAGTTGATAACGCGGTGTGGTGGCCTGTGGTGCCGTGCTGCATGCCGCCAGGCCCATGCACAACAAGCCAATGAGTATTGTCGCCGTCCAGATCTTTTGTGGTTTGGTTTTCATTTTTATTCTTGATGGAAGTGATGGAAACGCTTGGACATGTCGGGATGGCGGAAGTTTCTTGAACTGTTTAGTGCCTGGGGAAATGTTTGATGGGGTATTGCGTATGTGACGATGCAGCTTAAACAGCCTTTTGTCAGAGATGCGTCAATCAAAAATATAGTCTTGGGCTGTGCCTAACCTTACGAGGCATTGCCCAATTTTGATCTATCAGTTGTACCTTAGCTCAACCGCCTGTGCCTGACCAACACCTGCTCCTGCGCCTTGAAATGCGCAGCGAGTTTTTCCACCATGTAGACAGAGCGGTGCTGGCCGCCAGTGCAGCCTATCGCGACAGTGAGGTAGCTGCGGTTGTCGCGTTTGAAGGCGGGTAGCCATTTGCTGATGAACTGGCTGATGTCGCTATACATCTCGTCCACCATGGCTTGTTCCTTGAGGTACTGGATGACGGGCTCATCGCGGCCGGTCAGCGGGCGCAGCACGGGGTCGTAATGCGGGTTGGGCAGCATGCGGACGTCGAATACAAAGTCGGCATCCAGCGGCACACCTATCTTGAAAGCGAAGGATTCAAACATCAGGGTCAGTGGGGTATAGCCTACCTGTATGACATCCTTAACCCAGGCGCGCAGCTTGTTGGCGGACAGGTCGCTGGTGTCGATGACATGGGCCACGACTTGTATGCCTGAGAGTATCTCGCGTTCTTCCTGTATGCATTCAGTCAGGCTGAGCCTGTCGCCGGGTTCTTTGTCGAGGCCAAGGCGGTGCGACAGCGGGTGGCTGCGGCGGGTTTCTGAAAAGCGGGCGACCAGGGATTCTGTGCTGGCTGTCAGGAACAGGACTTTGACATGATGGCCTTCAGCGCGCAGGGTGTTGATGGAGTCAGGCAAGCCCGTCAGTAAGTTTGCGCTACGGGTATCAATGGCGATGGCGGCAGCGGGTATGCCTTCGCGCGTCAGGGTATTAATCAGCTCAGCCAGCAGGCTGGGTGGCAGATTGTCGACGCAATAATAACCAGCATCTTCAACTACATTCAGGGCTACCGATTTACCGGAGCCGGAGATACCGGAGATAAGCAGGATGTCCATATCAGGTGACGTAGATAATTAGAGGCTGTTGTAAAATTAAGATGGCTAGGCGTCGCCGACTCAGGCAGTACTCTAGTACCAGGTTTAAAATTGAGGAGGCGCAACAACGCCAGGTTAATTTTACAACAGCCTCTTAGTCGCCGTTTTCCATGGCGCGTCGTTGCCGCTCCATGAAATCTTCCAGAGTATTAATACCACGTAATTGTAATATGGTATTGCGCACCGCTGCTTCCAGCAAGACCGCGATATTGCGGCCAGCAGCCACCGGGATGACGACTTTTCTGATTTGCAGGCCCAGCACCTCTTCGGTTTGCGAATCTATCGGCAGACGTTCGTAATTTTCTTCGAGGGTACTGCGGCGTACCAAATGCACGATAAGTTTCAGGCGCATCTTACGGCGTACTGCGGTTTCACCAAAGATGGTCTTGATATCTAGCAGGCCCAGGCCGCGCACTTCCAGCAGGTTTTGTAGCAACTCGTGGCAGCGGCCTTCTATCATATTGGGGGCAATGCGTGAAAATTCGACGGCATCATCGGCCACCAGGCCATGGCTACGTGATATCAGTTCCAGCCCCAGTTCACTCTTGCCTAAACCGGATTCGCCGGTGATCAACACACCGACACCGAGCACGTCCATGAAGACACCATGCATGGTGATTTTTTGTGCGAGTTTTTTCGACAGATACACGCGCAGATAATCGATGACTTGCGCCGATGGATAGGGTGTGGAGAACAGCGGGATATTGTTGTCGTCGCAAGTCGTCAAAAATGCCGGTGGTGATTCCAGACCCTGTGCCACGATGAGGGCAGGTGGCGCACCAGCGACCAGTTCACGCATGAGGTTATTGCGCGAAGCATTCGACAGGCGGTTGTAATACGAGAGTTCCTGATGCCCCAGCACTTGTATGCGGCCAGGGTGGATCAGGTTCAAATGGCCGACCTGGTCGGCAGAAGAAGCTGCGTCGCCTGTGATTTGTTTGTCTGCACCAGCAAAACCGGCAAACCAGCCCAGTTGCATGGTGTCGCGGTTATCGTCGTAGATTTTTTGTACCGTGAGTTCTGTCAATGATGGCATGGCTAGTTGGGCTGAATCTGACGATATGCTACAGGGTGGCTGGAAGGAACTGCTGGTTGTGTCCAGGAGCCATGCTTTGACATGGCTGCACCGGACCGGTCATCAGGCATGACCCGGCAAATTGGGACGCCATGCCATGATTTTTTCATAAATCGCAGCGGCACTGGCTTCAGTGTTGAGGCTGTCGCGGAAAGTTTCATTCGACAGCATCTCGGCCACTTCAGACAGGATTTCCAGATGCTGTTGCGTGACATTGTCAGGCATGAGCAAGAAAATCAGCAGGCTGACAGGCTGGCTGTCTGGCGATTCAAAAGGGATAGCCTCTTTTAACCGGACCAGGGCAGCAATCGGAGCCTTCAAACCCTTGATGCGGCCATGCGGGATGGCGACGCCATGGCCAAGGCCAGTAGAGCCAAGGCGCTCACGGGCAAACAGGTTATCGGAGACAACTGAGCGCGCTATGCTGCAATTATTTTCGAATAACAGCCCGGCCTGTTCAAATGCTCTTTTTTTGCTGGAGACTTCCAGATCCAGAAGTACGTTGTTAAGAGGCAGGATTTTTGCAATATTCGTCATGGTGCAAGATCGTTTTACAGCGAAATGGTGCAATGCACAAAATTGGGTTTTGACAAATTATAGGCTTCTTTTGGCTGATATGCGCAAAACTTGACAACACTTTTAGCGAACGTTGTCTCTCAGTAATTTTTCAAATTTTTCTACAGGTAGTGGCTGGCTGAAATAAAAGCCCTGCATCTCCTGACAACCAGAGTCGGCCAGGAAGAACATTTGGTCGGCTTTTTCTACACCTTCGGCTGTGACGCTCATGCCCAGCGCCTTTGCCATGGCAATAATGGCGTGCGTCAGTACCACGGAATCCGGGTTGCCCGGGATGTCGCGGATGAAAGAGCGGTCTATCTTTAGATTGTCGATAGGAAAACGTTGCAAATACGATAAAGATGAGAAGCCTGTGCCGAAATCGTCCAGTGAAATACTGATGCCCAATTTCTTGATGGCATCAAAAACCGGTAACAGCAAGTCGGCGTCGCCCATCAACAAGCCTTCGGTAATCTCCAGTTGCAGGGCAGATGCCGGTAATCCGACTTCATGCAAGACTTGTTCTATGTACTTGGGCAAGCCGGGGTCCTGGAATTGCTTGGGCGAGATATTCACGCTGATGACCAGGTCGGGCGAATACTGTTCACGCCATAAATGGGTTTGCAGGCAAGCCTGGCGCAAAATCCAGCGGCCCAATGGCAGGATGAGGCCGATTTCTTCCGAGATAGGGATGAATTCATTGGGGGGCACCAGGCCCACATCCGGCATTTGCCAGCGTATCAGGGCTTCGGCACCGACGATACGTGAGGTGCTGAGGCAAATCTTGGGCTGGTAATACACCAGGAATTCATTGTCGGTCAGGGCGCGGCGCAGATTGGTTTCCAGCGCATAACGGTGCTGGGCGCGGACATTGAGTTCAGTCGTAAAGAACTGGTAATTATTGCGGCCAGATTCCTTGGCATGGTACATGGCAGAATCGGCACAGCGCATGAGCGTGGGGCCATCTTCACCGTCATGCGGGTAGACGCTGATACCAATGGACGTGCCGAGGTGATATTCATTGCCATCAATCACGAAAGGATCGCGCATACGTGCCAGCACGCGTTCAGCCAGGTCCTTGAGTTGCATGGCGTCTTCAAAGGCTTCGGCCACGATGACGAACTCATCACCTCCCAGGCGTGCCAGCATGTCGGTAGTACGTATGCAAGAGCTCAGGCGCGAAGACACATCCCGCAAGAGCGTATCACCAGCCGCATGGCCAGCCGTATCATTGACGTTCTTGAACCTGTCCAGGTCAAGGAACAGCAAGGCCAGGCGGTGCTGGGTGCGCTTGGCACCCGCCAGGGCTTTGGTCAGGCGCTGATTGAGCTGGTGGCGGTTAGGCAAGCCAGTCAGGGCATCATAAGATGCCATGAAATGCAATTGCCTTTGCGTTTCGCGTACTTCCGTCGTATCCGTAAATGAAATCAACACGGCAGATACAGAGGCGCTGCTTTTCTTGTTGATGGGCAGTACATTCACCAGCAACCAGACGATGGAGCCATCACGTAATTCCACACCCATGGATAAATTCAAAATGGGCGTCTTGCTGCGGAACACGACTGATGCCGGGTCATCGCCCATGCGTATGCATTGTCCTTCATCGCCGAGTATGTTCTTGAAATAGCGATGGCGTCTGCCGACAGCACTGATATCGTCGATTTTGAGGATGCGCTGGGCGCTGGGATTGCACGTCAGGATCTGGCCGCTGGGGCCTATCACCATGATGCCTTCGCTAAGATTGGTGACCACGGAGCGATAGCGTTCTTCGCTTTCCTCCAGGCTTTGCTCCATGTTCTTTTTGTCGATAGCCAGGCCGATAAGGTCACAGGCATCCATCATCATGGCTTGCTCGTCTTCATTCGGGCTGTGCACCATCTGGTGATACACATCAACCGTACCCAGCAGGGTATTGAAGGCCGTCGTGATAGGCAGTGACCAGCAAGAACGCAAGCCATAGCGCAAGGCCGGTTCACGCAGGTTTTTCCACAGCGGGCTGACGGCAATGTCCTGGACTATCGTGGTGCGCTGGTAATAGATCGCGGCCGAGGCAGAACCTGAGCTAGTATCTACCGGCATGTTGCCAAGCAGAGCGCAAAAGCCATCGGGCAGCGAAGGGCCTGCACCAAAACTCAGCTGCTGGGTGCTGGCATCATACAGAGTGATGGCACACAGGGCACCATTGTCGAGCAGCCTTTCCATGCGGTCACAAACGTCTTCCAGGATATCGCTCAAGGGTTTGTCGAGTGCGATCATCTCGAGAATTTCTTTCTCGTGATGCAGGGCTTCATGGACGCGGCTGGATTTGTAACGGACTTGATCGATGAGGGGCAGTGCGGTGACAGTAGCGCTGGAACGTGAACTGCTGCGGGGAGTGATTTCGCGCGCCGTCAGCAAAATGGCGGTTTGTTCATTAAAAGTGAATTGCGTGCCCCGGACCTCTATGTCAAGCAATTGCCCATCAAGCCGTATGCACTGGCAGGTATGTTTGCTTTGGGCACCATCCAGCCGCAGTTTTTGCAGTATGGTCTTGGCGCCTTCATGATGCCTGCCATGCAAAAAGGCTTCAGGTTTCAAGCCTATCAATTGCTGGGCGTCCCCGGCATGCATGAGTTCTACACCAGCTGGATTGGCATAGATCAGGTTGTCGTCGATCAGCACGTACATCGCGTCCGGGTTATGCTCCAGCAAGGCCATATGCCAGTCTTGACTGGCGACAGGCTCGTGTGTGCTAGTGCTTGAAAACGGGACCGGAATTATCACGACGACAATCTATAAAACGAATAAGTCTGTCTACTTTACATCATGCAAGTTCTTAGGACAATGATGGTAATTAGCTAGCATACTAAAAACATATGAATACAGTGCGGGGCAAATTTGCCTGAATTTTAAGTACAGACAACGGGCAAATAAGGTCATCAGACACTGATCTGCCCCGGGTTTTATTTCAGATCAAAACGCACGAACAGAAACAATACATCGCCATTGCCCTTGTTCTTGGAAAAACGTGGGACATAAGTTGCCATCAGTTTGCTATTGCGTGTGCCTATCGAGGCAATTGGCAATACGGCAGGGAAGGGGAAACCGCCAAAGTAGTCAGTACGGCTGATCATCACAGCCGTCAAACCACCACCAACTTCGACTTTCTCGCCCAGGGTTTTTGTCCATTGATAGGCATAGCCCACCATGGGTTGCGGGCGGAAGTGCGAATCCGAGATCACCATGGAGTACAGGGATTCTTCATTATCGTCCTTGGTGCGTATGGCTTTACTAAAGCCCATGCCCCAGGTGTGCTCATTCAGTTCGGCAATTCTTTCCTTGGTGTAAGTATTGCGGCCATGGTGAGTGTGGCCGGCAACCATCAGTGACAAATCGCCTTCATCAAGGATTTTATTGGCCTTGGCTTTGGCACTATCCCACCAGCCTATTTCTTGAGCCGGGGGAGTCGTGGTCTGCGCCTGGGACACGGTGCACAGCATGAAACTGGAGATGCACAAGGCAGCGCGCAGGGATAAATGAATGAACGTCGACATAATATTGGTTACAAATGGATACAAAAAATAGGAATAATGGGGATGCTGCCTGTCCTACTGGCGCGCATTCCGGCGGTTGTCCGGGCCCTGGCCCGTACTGAAATTGCTGCGCCAGGGGTTGATGTCCAGCCCGCCGCGACGGGTATACCGTGCATAGACTGACAATTTCTGCGGTTTGCAGTGGCGCATGATATCGACAAAAATGCGTTCCACACATTGCTCGTGGAATTCATTGTGGTCGCGGAAGCCTATCAAATACTGTAACAGGCTTTCCTGGTTGATTTGCGGGCCAACGTAATGGATTTGCACGCTTCCCCAGTCTGGCTGGCCGGTGACCAGGCAGTTGGACTTTAGCAAATGCGAGATCAGGGTTTCTTCTACTGGCGACTCATCAAAGTTGGCAGTCAGCAGTGCAGGATTAGGGGTGTAGCTATCGACTTCGATGTCCAGCCTGTCGAGCAACTGGCCTTGCAACTCATGCATGGCCAGTTTGTCGAACTGGTCTGGCGTAGTCAGCTTTACCTGTACAGGAGCACCAAAACCGGCAGACAAATCTGCCTGCAACAGGCTGATCAGGGCATCTGCCCCTGCCAGACGGGTTTGATTAAACGAGTTCAGATAAAGCTTGAAAGACTTGGATTCGATGATATTGGGTGAATCCGCCGGCACCGTAATGGCAGCTATTACCACTTGCGGTTTGCCGCGCATGTTCAGCCAGGAGATCTCATAGGCATTCCAGATATCCACACCAAAGAAGGGCAGGCTGCTTCCCAGGCCTATCTCTTCCCTTTTACCGCTACGGGAAATAGGGAACAGCAGGCTGGCATCGTATTCGGACTTGTAGGTCGCCGGTTTGCCCAGTAAGGAATGCTCAGGCGTATTTGGTGCGGAATCTGTCATGTTATTTGTATTACTTAATGTTTGTATTACTTAAGTCGATGGGCTGTATCAGCCCAAAAATAATTGATAAACGGGATTCTTGCTTTCATCCCAGTAACGGTAACCCAGGGTCGCCAAGAATTCGCGGAAAGCCTTCATTTCCTTCTTTGGAACCTGCAAACCAACTAAAGTTCTGCCGTAATCGGCTCCATGGTTACGATAGTGGAACAAACTGATGTTCCAGTTCGGTGCCATGCTGTTCAAGAAACGTCCCAATGCACCTGGGCGCTCAGGGAATTCAAAGCGATACAGTAATTCATCCTTGGCCAGGCTGCTCTTGCCGCCGACCAGATGACGGATATGCAATTTCGCCAGCTCATCATGTGTCAGGTCCAGCGTGGCAAAACCATGCTTTTCAAAATTCTTGGCAATTTTGCCAGATTCCAGCTTATCGTGTACTTGTATGCCCACAAAAATATGCGCCGCCTTTTCATCGCTGATGCGGTAATTGAATTCTGTGACATTGCGCGCGCCTATCAGTTCACAGAAACGGCGGAAGCTGCCGCGCTCTTCTGGTATGGTCACGGCGAAAACCGCCTCACGCGCCTCACCCACTTCGGCACGTTCGGCCACAAAGCGCAGACGGTCAAAATTCATGTTGGCACCGCAGGCGATCGTCACCAGAGCTTCATTCTTCAGCGGTTTCTTGTCGGCCTTGGCGCGTTCTATATAGGCTTTGCAACCGGCCACGGCCAGGGCGCCAGCAGGTTCCAAAATACTGCGGGTGTCCTGAAAGACATCCTTGATGGCGGCACAGACAGCGTCGGTATCAACGGTAATCACTTCATCCACATACAGCTTGGCCAGGCGGAAGGTTTCTTCACCCACCAGCTTGACAGCGGTGCCGTCGGAGAACAGGCCAACATCAGTCAGGGTAACGCGCTTGCCAGCCTTGAGGCTGCGCGCCATGGCATCAGAATCCGTGGTTTGGACGCCGATGATCTTGATATCAGGGCGCACCGCCTTGACATAAGCTGCCACGCCAGAGATCAGGCCACCGCCACCTATGGCAACGAAAATCGCATGTATAGGTTCAGAATGCTGGCGCAATATCTCCATGCCCACCGTACCCTGGCCTGCGATAACATCCGGGTCATCAAAGGGATGGACAAAGGTCAGCTTGCGTTTCTTTTCCAGTTCCAGCGCATGGCCATAGGCATCGGTATAGGAATCGCCGAACAGGATGATTTCAACCAGGTCGCCACCATGGGCACGCACTGCATCGATTTTGACGGGCGGCGTTGTCGTTGGCATGACGATGACGGCCTTGCAACCCTTCTTGCGGGCGCTCAGGGCCACGCCCTGGGCATGGTTGCCGGCAGAGGCGCAGATAACGCCACGCTTGAGTTGCGCAGGCGTCAGGTGTGCAATCTTGTTATAAGCACCGCGCAGCTTGAAGCTGAACACGCTTTGCATGTCTTCGCGTTTGAAATAAATTCGGTTATCCATGCGAGCCGACAGGCTGGTGGCGTATTCCAGCGGGGTTTCAAATGCGACGTCATAGACGCGCGCTGTCAGGATCTTTTTCAGATAATCGGTGCTCATGGATGTCTTATTGTTAGTTAAAAATGGCTGATCTACTAGTGATCTAGAGCTAATTTAGCTCTAAGTCACTGCATACTGATTTGAAATTGCAGGCGCCATTATAATGTATGCTTTTTACAGCCATATCAAACCACGATGATAGAAGCCGCAGTCCATTGGATATTAAGCATGCTGGCACTGCCTGAAATTGGTCTCAGTTCAGTCTTTATCATCAGTTTTATCTCCGCCACTCTGTTGCCCATGGGGTCTGAACCGGCAGTTTTTGCTGTCATCAAGAGCAATCCGGCGATTTTCTGGCAAGTCATCATCGTTGCTACCATAGGCAATACCCTGGGGGGCATGGTCGACTACGGTATGGGTTATGCCGCCAAGCAGGCTTTTGACCGCGAACGCGAGAGTTACTGGTATCGCTGGCTACAGCATTTTGGTGCCAAGACCATGCTGATGGCCTGGCTACCTGGCATCGGTGACCCCATCTGTACTCTGGCGGGCTGGTTACGCCTGCCGTTCTGGCCCAGCGTGTTCTACATGGCGATCGGTAAATTTTTACGCTATGTCCTCATTACCTGGTTATTGCTCAAAGTGCCAGAAGGTTTCTGGGCCAGGCTGGCCAACCTCATATTCTAGACCATGGGCAGAGGCAAGTATTATGGCAAGTGGCGACAAGCCGGCGAGGGGCTGGAAGCTGCTTTCTATAAAGAAAACTGGGCGGCGCGCATCGCCTATGCCATGCGACTGCAAGGCCAGCTCCATCAGGACAGGCGCGACCTCTATCTGCCTGTGCCCAAGGGCTACCAATGCAAGCTGGCCTTCATCTCAGACTTGCATGCAGGCCCGTTGACGGATGTACGCTTGCTGGAACAGGCATTCGCCGCCATTGCTGCTTTTGAGCAGGATGTCATCCTGTTTGGTGGAGATTATGTCTCCCTGCATGCCAGGCATATGCAGCATCTGATTAAACCGCTGCGCTTGCTTGATCCCGCTACGCCCAAGTTTGCCGTCATGGGGAATCATGACCTGTGGCTGGACGACGAGCACATTAGCAATTGCCTGCAGGATGCCGGGGTGCAAGTCCTGGTTAATCAAAACAGGCGCTTGCCCGCCCCCTTTGACGCCATTTCCATCTGTGGCATGGATGAACCTGGGGTTGGCATGCCAGATGCAGAACAGACCTTTGCCGGGGCCGGGGAGGTGCGCCTGCTACTCATGCATTCGCCATTGGGCCTCAAGCATGTGGCTGGGCATGATTTTCAGCTTGCTTTTTGCGGCCATACCCATGGCGGGCAAATTGCTGCGCCTGGCGGCACGCCGCTGGTCTTGCCGCCCGGTTCGGGTGAGCGCCGTTATGCCTGGGGTTTATTTGCCTTGCCAGGCGGTCGCACTTTGCTGACCAGTCGCGGCATAGGCATGAGTGATTTGCCCATACGCCTGTTTGCCACATCAGAAGTGCATTTATGCCATTTGCATTCTGCTCTTGATATAGTAGAACATGAGGGGCAGCATGTTGATGCGGGAATTAAGCCAGCTTAAAGGTATATACAAATCGCCCTGAATTTTTTATGCTTTACGCAGACATGCCAGAATGTTTGACTATAATGCTTGCTTACAAGCACGTATAACACGCATAGCACAGTTAGCCAGATAGCAGGATCAGCAAGAGTGGTACAAATAGCACTAACAAGGCTTGTTTTTTTACATGTTTTTTGACCAGAATACCCGCCCTCGCATGCGGCTCAGGCATGCGTATTACAAGGAAATTAAATGCAAGATAGCAAATCAATAAATAAACAACCACGTCGTGGATTTTTGCAAGGCCTGGTGGCCACTGCAGCTGGCGTCACTCTGGCCGCGCCAGCAATGGCAAAACCGGCAACAAGTGCAGCGACTGTGCATCTGGATGCTGCCAAATGGTCGCCACGCAACCGCGAGATGGTCGCTGCAATGATCGCCCGCAATGGTAGCGCCAGCAAAAATTATTCAGCCAAGCGCAAGCCTTACGCCGTGTTTGACTGGGACAACACCAGCATCATGAATGATTGCGAAGAAGCCTTGTTGATCTATCAAATCAACCACCTGGCGTTCAAACTGACCCCTGCAGAATTCTCTGCGGTTATCCGTCAAAACGTACCGGTTGGTAACTTCACTGCTGATTACAAAAATGCAGCTGGCAAGGTATTGGATCTGGAAAGCGTTTGTACCGACCTCGACAGCGACTATGCCTACCTGCATGCCAATTACAAAGGCATGGCCGGTAGCCGCAGCCTGGAAGAAATCATGGAAACGCCACAGTTCCAGGACTTCCGTGCCAAGCTTTACTTCCTGTATGAAGCCGTCAACGATACGCATGGCGTGAACGTTGGTTATCCTTGGGTGATCTACTTCTTTGCCAACATGACCGTGGCAGAAGTCAGCGCACTGGCTGAAGCATCCAACGATGCCAACCTGGGCATGGGCCTGAGCAAGATCAAATTCACCAGCCCGGCATCCTTGCCAGGCGTAGCTGGCGTGATCACGACTTCCCATTTCCAGGGCATACGCCTGTGTACAGAAGTGGCGACATTGATGGATACTTTCCGTCAGAACGGTATCGACGTTTATGTCAGCACCGCTTCGCTGGAAGATGTGGTTGCCGTATTCGCGACCAATCCTAAATACGGTTACCACGTCAAACGTGAAAACGTCCTGGGCCTGCGCCTGGAACAAAATGGCGATGTCTACAAAAACGCCTACCGCAAAGACTGGCCTTTGAACTGGGGCCCAGGCAAAACTGTCGTCATCAAACGCGAACTGGTTGCCAAAAAAGGCTACGGCCCGGTATTTGTTGCTGGTGACAGCGATGGTGACTACGACATGCTGCGCGATTTCAAAGAAACAGAAATCGGCCTGGTCGTGAACCGCCTGAAAAAAGGCAAGATCGGTGAATTGTCCAAAGCCGCTGCTGATGCCGCCAAAGAAGCCAACCCACGCTTCCTGCTGCAAGGCCGCCAGGAATCCACAGGTAACTGGTTGCCAGTGGAAACTACCCTGAAACTGGGCAAAACTGCGCCTGCTTTGCTGGGTTGATTGTCAGCCTGGTGCTTGATTAATACTGTGAGCGAGCGACTCCCTCACAGTATATAGTTGTAAGTGGCGGCATTCTTTGTCGCCACTTTTCCCTTCCTTTATCTGCTCAGTCCGGTATTGTCTCCGGCCACCATCTGCCGTTAGATTGGTGACGAGTAATCTCAAAAGTAAGCTATGCCTGCTGCCACAAATATAGCAGCCGACAAGTGTGCAAGTGCCGTAGGCATTTGGCGACTTGCGTGCCTGAATATGACAAGAGCGAAAATTTGCATGCAAAGAGTGGCAAAAAATATCAGGAAAAAAGTGCCTAAAGAATCAATGCCAAACCATGCACCTGCCATTGCAAAACACTTCAGGTCACCACCGCCAAGTAGCTCTTTTTTAGTGAGCAAGTAGAGCAAGCGCACCAGCGCATATGGCAAAGCATAAGCAAGGATTGCAGCGACGATAAATAAATATCCCTGATCCTGAAATATATGGCTAAGCACGCCACAAATCAGCGTGGGAAAAACGATCACATCTGGCAGTATGTCGTGTTGCAAATCAATAGCTGCGAGCAGCAACAAGGAAAGAAAGTAAGCACTAAGTGCGATTGAAGAGACCTTGAGTCCAAATTGGTGGATGATTAAAAATCCACTGACGGTAGCCGCAAAAATGAGTAACAGTTTATTGTTGAGCGAGAGTGAGTAATTCCTGTCCTCAGCAGTTGTGCTTTCATTGACTAAAAAAGTATCCTCATTTGCTTGCCATTGCGTGATTAATCGCTGGGGTACGATACGTGCCAGCGGAATGAGGATGAGCAAAGCGATTACTGCAGACAACAGGGCGCTTGCATAAGGGTAAAGATTTGTGGGCATAGGCTGATTTATTAAACAGGCAATAAATTGCCGTAGTGATCTTTATAAGTAAATATTGCCTGAAAGAACAATGAAATTCTTTGAGCTTTGATACAAGCTTAAGATGATTTTGAATGGTTTATGTGTACTTTTCGGCCATATACATTGTCAAGGCGGTGTAGAATGAAAGAAATAATGTAAATCAAATTTTCCTGCCCAACATTTGTCCAGCCGTAATTGAGATGAATTTGCAAGCTTGGCCACTTTTGCGTCATTTTTGACGACTTTTGCCAAATTCCATTTGGAAAATTGCCACAATCACCATTCATTACCGTATAAACTTCAAGGCTGTTGGCGCGTTGTGCATCGCAATAAGCTAGAATGGACTTTTATATATCCGTCCAACCACGTCACTGATGAATGCTCCAGCCCAGATCCAGGCCTTGCTCGCAGATGCACCCCAAGGCGCCACCCCGACCCGCGTGCGGGAAATTCCCTATAACTACACCTCGTTTTCTGACCGCGAAATCGTCATCCGCCTGTTAGGTGAAGATGCATGGCAATTGCTTGATCAATTGCGCGGCAAACGCCAGACCGGACGATCTGCGCGCATGCTGTATGAAGTGCTGGGTGATATCTGGGTCGTGCAGCGTAATCCCTATCTGCAAGACGACATGCTGGACAACCCCAAGCGTCGTCAGGATTTGATTGATGCGCTGAACCACAGGCTGGCTGAAGTCGAGAAGCGCCGCCTGAGCACGGTCAACGATGATGCAGAACGCAGCAATAGCGTAGAGACTTTGGTGCAGGCCGCCCGCAGGGCTGTGGCAGCATTTTCCAAGGATTTTCGCGATACCTATGATTTGCGCAAGAAAGCCAACAGGCTGCTGGCGCGTTTCACGGCAAAAGACAATATCAAGTTTGATGGCCTGAGCCGTGTATCGCATGTCACTGATGCGACTGACTGGCGTGTGGAATACCCATTCGTCGTGCTGACGCCAGACACAGAAGATGAAATGGCGGGCCTCGTCAAAAGCTGTATAGAACTGGGATTGACCATCATCCCGCGTGGCGGTGGCACGGGTTATACCGGCGGCGCTATCCCGCTGACACCTTTGTCGGCGGTCATCAATACAGAAAAACTCGAACAATTGGGCGAGGTCGAAATGACACGCCTGCCTGGCGTAGACCGCGACTATGCGGTCATCTACTCAGGCGCAGGTGTGGTCACCAAGCGCGTTTCTGATGCGGCTGAAAAAGCAGGTTTTGTATTTGCCGTAGACCCAACCTCGGCCGAAGCCTCATGCATAGGCGGCAATGTCGCCATGAATGCCGGTGGCAAGAAGGCGGTATTGTGGGGCACGGCGCTCGACAACCTGGCTTCATGGCGCATGGTTGATCCTAACGGTGACTGGCTTGAAGTGACACGCCTTGAGCATAATCTCGGCAAAATCCATGATGTGGAAGTAGCCAGGTTCAAGCTCGAATGGACACATCCGGGCGAGAAGCAGCCATTCAAGACCGAGCAGCTTGATATCAAGGGCCGCGTCTTCCGCAAAGAAGGTCTGGGCAAGGACGTGACCGACAAGTTCCTCGCGGGTTTGCCAGGTGTGCAAAAAGAAGGTTGCGATGGCCTGATCACCTCGGCCCGCTGGATCTTGCACAAGATGCCGAAGTTTGCCCGCACCGTTTGCCTGGAATTCTTCGGCCAGGCACGTGATGCCATACCGAGCATAGTCGAAATCAAGGATTACCTCGATAACGAAACCCGCAAGGGCGGCGCGATATTGGCTGGTCTGGAACATCTGGATGAACGCTATCTGCGCGCCGTTGGTTATACGACCAAATCCAAGCGCGGTGTCTTGCCCAAGATGGCCTTGTTCGGCGACATCGTCGGCGATGATGAAAACGCCGTGGCCCAGGCCGCGTCTGAAGTCATACGCATTGCCAATACCCGCGTCGGTGAAGGCTTTGTGGCCGTCAGTCCTGAAGCACGCAAGAAATTCTGGCTGGATCGCGCCAAGACGGCAGCGATTTCCAAACATACCAATGCCTTCAAGATCAATGAAGACGTGGTAATTCCGCTTAACCGCATGGGTGAATATACCGATGGCATAGAGCGTATCAACATAGAATTATCGATACAAAACAAGCTGGCCTTGCTGGATGGCCTGAAGGGCTTTTTCGCCAAGCGCAATCTGCCGCTGGGCAAAAGTGAAGATGCCGCTGGCGATGATATCCCTGCATCTGAATTGCTTGAAGACCGCGTCAATGAAGCCAATGCCTTGTTGCAGGCAGCAGAAGCACGCTGGACTTATTTGCTGAATAATCTCGACAAACCACTGAGTGAAGCAAAAACAGAATTGCTGGAACTGGGTCTGGACAAGCTGGAATTTGTCTTCGACGAAAGATTAAAAATACAGCCTGATGTGACGGTATTTTCCATCGTCCAGGACCGGACAGTACGGGTATCCTGGAAGACAGAAATCCGTGCGCAACTGCGCCAGATTTTCAATGGCTCTGCCTTCAAGCTGATACTCGATGAATGCGTGGCCATACATAAAAAAGTCTTGCGCAGCCGCGTCTTCGTGGCCCTGCACATGCATGCCGGTGACGGCAATGTGCATACCAACTTGCCTGTCAATTCTGACGATTATGAAATGCTGCAAGTGGCGCACCATGCTGTTGCCCGCATCATGGTGCTGGCCCGTTCACTGAATGGCGTCATCTCTGGCGAGCATGGCATAGGTATCACCAAGCTGGAGTTTTTGACTGAAGATGAAATCAAGGATTTCCGCTCGTATAAATTACGCATAGATCCAGAAGGCCGCTTCAACAAGGGCAAGCTGCTGAACCTGCCAGACTTTGCTGCCGACCTGCGCAATGCCTACACGCCTTCATTTGGCCTGATGGGGCATGAGTCGCTGATCATGCAGCAAAGCGATATCGGTGCGATTGCGAACAGCGTCAAGGACTGCCTGCGTTGCGGCAAGTGCAAACCTGTCTGCGCGACCCATGTGCCACGCGCCAATTTGCTGTATTCGCCACGTAACAAGATACTGGCAACCTCGCTGCTGGTCGAAGCCTTTTTGTATGAAGAACAAACGCGTCGTGGTATCTCCATCAAGCACTGGGAAGAATTCGAGGATGTGGCCGACCACTGTACGGTCTGCCATAAATGCGTGACGCCCTGTCCGGTCGATATCGACTTTGGTGATGTGTCGATGAACATGCGCAATCTCTTGCGCAAGATGGACAAGAAGTCGTTCAACCCTGGCACCGCATCCGCCATGTTCTTCTTGAATGCCAAAGACCCGGCCACCATCAAGGCCGCACGTCAGGTCATATTTGGCTGGGGTGTGGCGGCACAGCGCCTCGGTAATACCGTATTGAAAAAGCTCGCCAAGAAGCAGACCAAGGCACCACCGGCCAGCCTGGGCAAGCCTGTCATACGTGAGCAGGTGATTCACTTCATCAACAAGAAAATGCCAGGCAATCTGCCCAAGAAAACCGCGCGTGCCTTGCTCGATATTGAAGATGACAAGATGGTCCCCATCATCCGCAACCCGCAAACCACGACAGCTGATACTGAAGCCGTGTTTTACTTCCCCGGCTGCGGTTCAGAAAGGCTGTTCTCACAAGTTGGTCTGGCAACCCAGGCGATGCTGTGGAATGTCGGCGTGCAAACCGTGCTGCCACCAGGTTATCTGTGCTGCGGTTACCCGCAACGCAGTGCCGGTCAGTTCGACAAGGCCGAGAAAATGATCACCGATAACCGCGTGCTGTTCCATCGCATGGCGAATACCCTGAACTATCTGGATATCAAGACCGTCGTGGTTTCTTGCGGCACCTGCTACGACCAGATACAGGGCTATGAATTCGACAAGATTTTCCCAGGCTGCCGCATCATCGATATCCATGAGTTCCTGCTCGAAAAAGATGTCAAGCTGGCGGCAGTGAATGGCACGCGTTATATGTATCATGACCCCTGCCATACACCGATGAAATTGCAAGACCCGCTGAAAACGGTCAATGCACTGATCACTACGGTCGATGAAGTCAAGATAGAAAAGAATGACCGCTGCTGTGGCGAAGCAGGTACGCTGGCAGTATCGCGTCCTGATATCTCCACGCAAATACGCTTCCGTAAGGAAGAAGAAATGAACAAGGGCGCAGACAAACTGCGCGCTGATGGTTTTACCGGCGACGTCAAAATCCTGACATCCTGCCCGGCCTGTTTGCAAGGCTTGACGCGCTATGATGAAGATTCTGGCACGACCGCAGACTACATCGTCGTCGAGATGGCCAAGCATATCCTGGGGCCAAACTGGATGCCGGAATATGTCGCCAAAGCCAATAACGGTGGTATAGAAAGGGTGCTGGTGTAATGTCAGTTACTTGTGAATTATGTGATGCCAATGCTGGCGATGTCATCGTCAGCACCGATCAATTGCGTGTCATCCTGGTGGATGATGCGAATTACCCCGGCTTTTGCCGCGTCATCTGGAATGCGCACGTGAAGGAAATGACTGATCTGTCTGATTCAGACAAGAATACTTTCATGCAAGCCGTCTGGAAGGTAGAAGCAGCCATACGTGCAGTCATGCAACCGCACAAGATGAATGTCGCCAGCCTGGGTAATATGGTGCCGCATTTGCACTGGCATCTGATTCCACGTTATGCCGATGATGCGCATTTCCCGAATCCTATCTGGGCTGCTGCGCGTAGCGACGAGCAAGACCAGTTTGGTCTGGATATACGGCGTGCTCGCATTCCGCAATTACAGCAAACCATTATTTCGAATTTTTCATCATGAGCATAGGCAAACCACAACCAACTTCCTTGAACGCCCGCACGCAATCGCGCGTGCTGGAAGTCGCTTTTGATGATGGCAAGGAGTTTTCTCTGCCCTTTGAATTACTGCGCGTGTGTTCTCCATCTGCTGAAGTACGTGGTCATGGGCCGGGGCAGGAGACGCTGCAAACCGGCAAACGTGATGTTGGCATTGTTGGCATAGAGCCTGTGGGTAATTATGCGATCAAGCCTATTTTTTCTGACCAGCATAGTTCGGGGATTTTTACCTGGGATTATCTGTATTGGCTGGGTGAAAACCAGTCTCAGGTCTGGCAGGAATATCTGGAGAAATTGCAGGCGGCGGGGTTTGCGGGGGATACTGGGCGGGATGCGCCCATGCCTGTGAAGGGTGGGGGGAGTTGTGGGACTAAGCATTGAGCGCGTGTCGATCTAAGATTTCAGTTTTCAAATTTCACGTCTCAGGTGTAGACCAGCAATGCCATCTTTTGATAAACCTTACTCATATTAACGTCATTCCTGCGCAGGCAGGAATCCAGCGGCGTTCGTAGTATACCGTTTAGTTTATTAATGTTCGCTTGTAGGTTGGGCCGGGCCTCGCTAGGCTACGCTCCACCAACCCAACACTTGGCCTCCGAGCAACGCATTCTTAAAAACGAAGCGATATTTCTGAATTCGCTTTTAACTGCCTGCACACGTTATTTAAGATTGCAGGCCGGTGGTAGACCGGCGGCTACATTCTTTTCTTGTCTCGCCAAGAAAAGAACGCAAAAGAAGGCGACCCAGGCGTCGTCGCCCCTGCGGGGTTCCCGTTTGTGCAGTACAAAAAATGGGAAGATCCGAAACTCGCCTGCGGCTCAAACATCGGCTCTTCTGTTTCCATTTTCTGTACCGCACAAACGGCGTCGACACATGGGAAGTGCGGAAAGTCAAAAGCAACCCCAAAGTCAAACCCAACTTCAAAACCGACGCTAATATGTGCGCTGGTGAGTGACGCGTGTCCAGCTTGTCAGCTTACTCCAAATCCGCCCGATCAAGATAAATCCTCCCCTTAACACCAGCCCGTTTATCCACCTGACCCTGCAACACCCGCAAAAACTCCGCATCAGTCGCAGCCTGCAATCCCGTCTTCTTCACCATCACATCAGCCATCGCCGCAGCCGCAGGCACAGTGATCGCCAGCACATGATCAAAGTCGGGCCTGCTATCAATTTCCTTCAGCAGGAAACGATGCGAACCACTGCCTATCTGATGATAAACGGCCTGCTTGTTCTCGCGCATTTGCGGCGATAGCTGGCGGAAGATCAGGGTCTTTTCCACGATGACAGCCACATCCTTGTATTCGGTTTTGCCACCCTGTTCAAAATGCCCAAGCACGATATTGGCCTTGAATTGTTTCAAGGGCAGCTTGCTGTCTGCGGCCAGTCTGGCGATCTCGAATTGTTCTGGTTCCATGGTCCACAAGACCAGTTTTTGTTCTAGTCTGGCTTTGATGGCAGCATCCAGTTGTTGATCGAGGCAACGTATCTGCAAGACGACCTGGTAATCATGCGGTGCATGGAACATGGGCAGGTGGGATACGTACATGCCTTCGCTGTTGCCGAACAAAAGCATGCCGTGTACGCCCCAGGTGGGGCCGTGTTTGTTTTCGGCGTGGGTGTTGAAGATGAAGCAAAAGCTCAACAGAATGAATGAGAGCAAGCGTTTCATGTGCTTATACCTTCACCAGCAATTTGCCGCGATGTTCGCCGGTGAATAAAGAATTCAGGGCGTTCGGCAATTGTTCAAAGCCATCAATTATGGTCTCTTCAAACACCAGCTCACCAGCCTTGACCCAGGGCGAGACGATGGCCAGCATTTCATCCATGCGGTGGAGGTAATCGCGGGCCAGTATGCCCTGTATGATGGCGCGCTGGTAGAGCATGTGCTGCAGCAGACGGGGGCCCATTTCTGGCACATCAAGGCCGCCGTTGTACTGGCTGATCTGGCCGCAGATGATGATGCGGGCGCGGCGCTTGATGATGGGGATGATGGCGTCGGTGACCATGCCGCCTACATTGTCGAAATACACATCGACACCGCCTGTGAGCTTGAGTATCTCCTGGCTCAATGTTTCGTCATTGCTGTATGCCTTGTAATCAAGTGCCCAGTCTGCTCCCAGTTTGTCCTTCAGCCAGGCACATTTTTCTGCGCCACCGGCGATGCCCAGAACTTTTGCGCCATGGCGTTTGGCGAATTGCACCACCAGTGAGCCAACCGCACCTGCTGCGCCGGATACAACGACTACTTCACCGGCATGTGGCTTGCCTGCCTCCGTCAAACCAAACCAGGCGGTGCGGCCGGGCATGCCGAGTACGCCCAGCGCGGTGGATACTGGCGCAATCGTCGGGTCGATTTTGCTCAGTGCGCTGACATGCACGCGCGCATGGCTTTGCCAGCCTGTCATGCCAAATACCCAGTCACCGGCTTTGAGGCTGGTGGCATTCGAGGCCAGCACCTGGCCGACCACGCCTGCCGCCTGCACGGTATTGAGTGGGTGTGGTTCCGGGTTATAGGTAGGCTTGGCAGACTGGTTGATGCGCATGTAGGGGTCTACGCTGATAAAGCGGGCGGCAATCAATACCTCGTCGCGGTCGAGGGATGTATTCAGGGGCTGGCTGCGCAATTCATAGTGTTCATTGCTGACGATGCCAGTCGGATGGCGGCTGTATATCCATTGCTGGTGAATTACATTTTCAGTGTTGGTCATGGTCGGATCAGATCAAGGAGGGAGATGTTTGCATAGTAGGTCTGTTAAAATGTCTCGTAAAGCAATATAAATTCACTTTTAAAGTCCAGATTGGAAACTTAGTTGGGAAACTTAATTAAGAAACTTAAGCAATCATGAATTTGATAGACCTGAAAATCTTCGCCTGCGTGGCAAGGCAGCCATCATTGGGGGCAGCAGCGCAAGAATTGCATTTGACACCGTCGGCAGTATCCAAAGCTTTGCGCAGACTGGAAGGGGACCTGGATACGGTGCTGTTTGATCGTTCTGCCAAGCGACTCAGCCTGAATGCCAGTGGCCGGCGCATGCTGGAATTTGCCCGTAATATGCTGGCCATGGCTGAGCAGGCCAGAGCTGATGTGGGCGGTGAACAAGCCAGCTTCAGTTGTCGCGTGGCTGGCCCGGCGATTTTGCTGTGGCGGCATGCCGGGCAACTAGCCGGGGCCATGGCGGACTACCCGGCTGCTGACTTGCATATGAGCAGCATGTATGAAGAAGATGCCCTGGCTGCACTGTCCCGTGGCGAGGCCAATACGGCATTGGTCACGGCAGAAGTGCTGGATGGCCGGGCAGCATACTGGTCGCCAGAGTGGCAAAGCCTGTCGCTGGGGGCATTGAATTTGCAGTTGTTGGCTGGTTTGCAACATCCGCTGGTGTTGTCTACGCCTGAGCAGGCTGGTGCATTGCAAGTCAGCAGTAGCCAGGTGCTGGCACATGACTTTGTCAGTCCCACCCGCTCATTGTTTTGTGGCAAGCAGCGCGGCAAGCGTTCAGATGGCTGGCGGGATGACCAGTTGCCGCGCAAGATTGCTTACTGGATGGATGATTTGCAGTTACTGCTTTCCATGCTCAAATCAGGCAAGGCGCTGGCCTATCTGCCCGATTTTGCTCTGGCTGATACTGAACTGGTCCGGCTGGAAGTGGTAGATTGCGGTTTTAGCTGTAGCGAAGAAGTGCATCTGGTCTGGAATGCCAGGACGGCTGCGCAATGGCAACTGGAGCTGGTGGCCGCTCTCAAAGATCAGTCCAGCAAGGCCTGATTTTGGCGATAAGGCAAGGCTTTGGCCTGGGGATAGGCTACAATTCTCCCTGATGATACCAATAGCTATGCATGCATGAGGTTAAGAAAATGAGCAATACCACCCATTTTGGTTATACCACCGTAGAAGAAGATCAAAAAGTCCACAAGGTTGCGGAAGTTTTTCACTCCGTCGCCGCCAAATATGATGTCATGAATGACATGATGTCGGCTGGCTTGCACAGGGTATGGAAGATATTCACCGTCGCCCAGGCTGGCGTGCGCCCTGGCTTCAAGGTGCTCGATATTGCTGGTGGTACGGGTGACCTGACCAAGGAATTTGTGCGTCAGGCGGGCAAGACTGGTGAAGTCTGGCATACCGATATCAACGAATCCATGCTCAGGGTAGGGCGTGACCGCCTCTTGAATAAGGGCCTGATCACCCCCACTTTACTGTGTGACGCAGAAAAATTACCTTTTCAGGATAATTACTTTGACAGGGTCACTGTGGCATTTGGTTTGCGGAATATGACACACAAGGATCAGGCACTGGCAGAAATCCAGCGTGTCCTGAAGCCGGGTGGCAAATTGCTGGTGCTGGAATTCTCCAAAGTACCGGAAATTCTGCAAAAACCTTATGACCTGTATTCTTTCAAGGTCTTGCCCTGGATGGGGCAAAAGATCGCTGGCGATGCTGACAGCTATAAGTACCTTGCTGAATCGATACGCATGCATCCCGATCAGGAAACCCTGAAAACGATGATGGAAACAGCAGGTTTGGAAAGTGTGCAATATTTTAATTTGACGGCAGGTGTGGCTGCATTGCACACAGGTATCAAGTATTGAAGTAATAGATTTGAAGCAAATACGCTTTGAAATAATCTGGAAACAAACAGGAGTCGAATGATGAAAAAATTTCTGATCGCCATGCTGGTCGTTGCAAGCACGATGACTATGTCATCCTTTGACGCAGAAGCCAAGCGACTTGGTAGCGGCAGCTCGATAGGCAAGCAATCGAATAATGTGTCACGCCAGGCAACGCCGGCAGCGGCACCTACACATAATGCCGCTACGCCAGCGGCAACACCTGCTGCTACGCCTGCTGTAGCACCGCCCAAGCCTGGCATCCCATGGAAGGGTATTGCCGGTGGTTTGATCGGAGGCGCCTTGCTGGCTGCAGCCTTGTCTCATTTGGGTCTGGGTGGTGCGCTCGCCAGCATGCTGGGTAGTTTACTGACTTTCGCCCTGATTGGTCTGGCAATATTCTTTGTCGTGCGTTTCTTCCGCAATCGGAACCGCCAGGGTACGGGTAATGGCTTTAACCAGCCAGCTTTTGCCGGAGCCCCATCTATGCCGTCAGCGGCACCTGAACCTATGGCATTCCAAAACAATGCGCCAGGTTCTTCAGGCAGCAATCTGAGTGGTAACGCTAACTGGACTATCCCGGCAGACTTTGATGTGCCTGGCTTCCTGCGTAATGCCAAGACTTATTTCATCCGCCTGCAAGCGGCATGGGATAAGGCAGACATCAATGATTTGCGTGAATTCACCACGGCAGAAATGTATGCAGAACTGAAATTGCAAATCCAGGAACGTGGCGCATCTTCCAATGTGACGGATGTCGTCACCCTGAATGCAGATATGCTGGGCGTGGAAACCACGGCTACAGAGTATCTGGCCAGCGTCAAGTTCAGCGGCATGATCAAGGAATCTGCAAATGCACCTGCAGAAGCCTTTACTGAAGTCTGGAATTTGTCCAAGTCAGTCAATGGTCAGGGCGGCTGGGTATTAGCTGGTATTCAGCAAATGTAAGCAAGGACTCACGCAAAACCGCCCCAGCGGCGTTCAGCGCCTAGCCGTACTTATCGTACTGTCGTCGTCGCTGCAGTCTTGCTGGAATAATTTTGCGAGAGTCCTTGAAAGAGTTTGATGCTACGCAGCGATGCTCGCTGCGATTAGCTGTTAAACTGGAAGCCGCCCCGCAAATTGCCGGGCGGTTTTTTATTTGCACGATTTTTTTGCATGATATTTCCGGCTGAGCATTCCATGCTGGCCAGGTATTTTGTAATTGCCCTGATTTGAACATGATCACCATTGCACCCTTTATCAATCATCTTCTGGCACAAGAAAGCTGGGCCAGGAACAAGCTCTTGCCACACGCTGGCAAGATTGCCTGCATAGACTTGCAAACCATGCAATTACGCCTGAAAGTCGCGCCAGATGGCCTGCTGGAAAGCGCCGCTGCCGGTGAACAGGTGCAAGTGACCATCTACGTCAAACTCAGTGACTTGCCGCTGATAGCGCAAAACCGCGAGCGTGCTTTTTCTTATGTCAAAATTGAAGGTGATGCGGACTTTGCCAACACTATTTCCAATCTCAGCCAGAATTTGCGCTGGGAAGCGGAAGAAGATCTGAGCAAACTGTTTGGTGACGTGGCAGCAGTCCGCATGGTGGGCTTGGCCAAATCCCTGCACAAGACGGCGCTGGAAACCCATCAAAAATTCCAGGAAAACCTGGCAGAATATTTTTTGGAAGAAAACCCCATGCTGGTGCGGCCCCAGGCCGTGCAGGGCTTTAGTACCGAAGTCACCAAGACGCGGGATGATGTCGAGCGTCTTATCAAGCGCATCGAAAAACTGGAAAGGTTGCGCGGATGATATTGAAGTTTCTGAGGCTGGCAAAAATTATACGTATCGCCATCAAATATGGCATAGATGAAATCGCAATTTCCGGTTTATCGGTGCCACGCACCGCGCGCCTGATAGACATATTGATATTTTGGCGGGACATCTCGGCCCCGCGTGGCGAGCGCCTGCGCAAGGCTCTGGAAGAACTCGGCCCCATCTTCGTCAAATTTGGCCAGGTATTGTCAACCCGGCGTGACCTCATGCCATTTGATATTGCCGAAGAGCTGGCACACTTGCAAGACCGCGTACCCTCCTTTGACCCTGATCTGGCGATAGCGCAAATCAAAAAATCTTTGGGCGCGCATCCTGATCAGTTGTTCGCCAGTTTTGAGCGCGTTCCAGTGGCTTCTGCCTCCATCGCCCAGGTGCATTTCGCCGTGTTGAAAGATGGCCGCGAAGTGGCTGTTAAAGTCCTTCGCCCCGGCATGAAAGAAGTCATCGATGATGACGTCGCCCTCATGCAAATTGCTGCCGGCTGGCTGGAAGCTTTATGGGCCGATGGCAAGCGCCTGAAAGCCAAGGAAGTGGTCGGCGAGTTTGACAAATACCTGCACGATGAACTCGATCTCATGCGAGAGGCGGCCAATGGCAGCCAGTTGCGCCGCAATTTTGCCGACTCGGATTTGCTGATGGTACCAGAGATGCACTGGGATTATTGTTCGTCTTCCGTCATCGTCATGGAGCGCATGCAGGGCATACCGATTTCACAACTGGATAAATTGCGCGAAGCTGGTGTTGATCTGGGCAAACTCTCGCGTGATGGCGTCACCATCTTCTTTACCCAGGTGTTTCGCGATGGTTTTTTTCATGCAGATATGCATCCCGGTAATATCCTGGTATCGACGGCACCTGCTACCCTGGGCCGTTATATCGCCCTGGATTTTGGCATCGTTGGCACACTCAATGATTTCGACAAGGACTACCTGTCGCAAAATTTTTTGGCTTTTTTCCGCCGCGACTACAAACGCGTGGCAGAAGCACATATAGAGTCAGGCTGGGCACCCAAGGACACCCGCGTCGATGAGCTGGAAGCCGCAGTGCGCGCCTGTTGCGAACCCATTTTTGACCGCCCGCTGAAAGACATTTCTTTTGGCCAGGTCTTGTTGCGCCTGTTCCAGACTTCGCGCCGCTTCAATGTAGAAGTGCAACCGCAACTGGTGCTGCTGCAAAAAACCCTGCTCAATATTGAGGGCCTGGGGCGTCAGCTGGACCCTGACCTGGATTTATGGAAAACCGCCAAACCTTATCTGGAACGCTGGATGAGCGAACAGGTAGGCTGGCGCGGCCTGATAGAAAAACTCAAGGACGAAGCACCGCGCTATAGCCACATCTTCCCGCAATTGCCACGCCTGGCGCACCAGGCTCTGACACGTGCGGCCGAACCTGGGCATAGCGATGAAATGCTGATGGCTTTGTTGACAGAGCAAAGACGTACCAATCGCCTGTTGCGCACTATCGTGTATTTCGGTGCGGGCTTGTTTTCTGGCGTTGTGGTGGCGCAATTGCTGCTGCATTTCTATTTCAAAATTGGATAGATGCAGCATGGCTGATTTCCTGAACCGTGATCCACGTAACCCGCAATTCTGGGATGAACGTTTTGAAAAAAACTTCACGCCATGGGATAAAGGTAATGTTCCGGTGGATTTACAAGCCTTCATGCAGACTGCTGCCGGGCCAATGAATGTTCTGATCCCCGGTTGCGGCAATGGTTACGAAGCGGCTTTTCTGGCACAGGCAGGCTGGCCGGTGGTGGCTATCGATTTTTCCCCTGCTGCCGTGCGCAGCGCGCAAGCGGCGATAGGTGAGTGGGGCAAGCATGTCATCGAGGCAGATTTTTTTGCCTACACTCCCGCACAACCGCTGGACTTGATTTATGAACGCGCCTTCTTTTGCGCACTACCTCCTGCGATGCGGGCAGATATCGTCAAGCGCTGGGCGACACTTTTGTCCTCAGGTGCCTTGCTGGCAGGGTTTTTCTTTTTTGATGATGCTGAAGATGCGTCGCTGAAAGGGCCTCCGTTCACCATCCACAGCGCAGTATTTACGGAATTGATGTCGCCGTATTTTGCCTTGCTTGAAGAGCGGGCTGTCAGTGACTCCATACCCGTGTTTGCGGGCAGGGAGTGGTGGCAGGTGTGGAAACGCTTGTAACATCGTAGGTTGGGCTACGTTTCATCAGCCCAACACTCGGCCTATAAATTTCGTATACGTTTATCAAAGGCCCAGTGTTGGGCTGGTAAGCCGCAGCCCAACCTACGAAGTTAACGCACTTCATCCCCCACAGGCACATCACTTGCTTGCCATTCCCTCACACTGACCAGGCCATAAGCCGGTCACCTCCATGATTCACTCTCCCTCATGGCATACGCCTCTTGAAAGGGAATGGAATGAATAAGGCAGTCACACTGGCATTGCAAGGCGGCGGATCACATGGCGCACTGACTTGGGGCGTTCTGGACCGTTTGCTCGAAGATGGGCGCATCAGCATAGAGGCGATCAGCGGTTCCAGTGCGGGGGCCATGAATGCGGTGGCGCTGGCACATGGTTATCTGCAGGGCGGGGCAGATGGTGCCAGAGAGTCACTGAAAAATTTCTGGGATAGCGTCGCCAGCAGTTCCCCCTTTAGCTCAGTCATGGATGAACATGCGTTGACGGCTGATATTGCGACACAATCTGAATTGCCAGCCGCCATGAAGCATTTGTTTTCCTGGGCGCGTTTCTTTTCACCTAGCCAGCTCAATCCCTTCGACATCAACCCCTTGCGAGATATCCTGGCGGCGCAGATAGACTTTGAACGCTTGCGTCAGCAACCTGGCATTGAGCTGTTCATCGCCACGACACAGGTCAGTACTGGTAGCTTGAAACTGTTTCGCAACCGCCAGATGAGTCTGGATGTCTTGCTGGCTTCAGCCTGCCTGCCCATGATACACAGGGCGGTCGAGATAGACGGCGAGGCATACTGGGACGGCGGCCTGACTGCCAACCCTCCATTATTCCCGCTAGTACATAAATGCAAGGCGCCCGACATTATCGCTATTCTCCTACATGCCCAGCCCAGGGGGGAGGTGCCTTCCACAGTCAACGAAATCTGGCAGCGGCTGACTGAGATGAGTTTCAGTTCTACCTTTCACACTGAATCGCAGGGTTTGTTACTGGCAAAGCGCGAAGCAGATCGTGGCTGGCTGACCTGGGGCAGGCTGGAACGTCGTCTGCGCAAATTGAACCTGCATGTGATTGCTGCACCTGAACTCATGAGCCAGTTAAGTAGCCACAGCAAAATGAATGCACAGGCGGCTTTTTTGCACAGCCTGCATGCCGAGGGCAGGGCAAGGGCGCAAGTCTGGCTGGATCAGCATTTTCAGCAACTGGGGCAATATTCCAGCTTCAGGATGGCGCATCTGTTTCGCTAGCACCTGAGGCCGCGCTGGTGTTACCATCATCAGGTTTTCACTGGTATCCATAGATAGACATGCGCCTCTTCAAGTCCGCTTCCGACCTTACGCATTTAAACGGCATCCCGTTACAGGCAGATACCGTCCAGACGCTGCTTAGTGCAGCAGACTACCGCAACACTTTGCTGGCAAAAATTGCCGCTGCCAGGCACAGGATATATTTATGCAGCCTGTACCTGCAAAATGATGAAGCAGGCGCTGAGATCCTGCAGGCACTATATGCAGCCAAGGCTGCCCGCCCTGAGCTCGATATTGCTGTCCTGGTCGACTGGCACCGGGCGCAACGGGGTTTGATTGGTGCTGCAAAAAGTGGCGGCAATGCAGCCTGGTATCAAGAGGCCAGCAAGGCAAATGCCTATGCTGTGCCGCTGTATGGAATACCGGTACAAACCCGCGAATTATTTGGTGTGCTGCATTTGAAAGGCTTCGTCATTGATGATGAAGTCATCTATAGCGGTGCCAGCCTGAACAATGTGTATCTGCACAAACAAGACAAATACCGTCATGACCGTTACCTGCTGATCCATAACAAAGTGCTGGCCAACTGCATGGTGCAATTCATCCGTGAACACTTGTTATCTGCCGCTGCCGTGCACAGGCTGGATATGCCTGAGATACCCGCTACGCGTAGCATACGCCGCGAAATCAAGCAGTTCAGGAGTAAGCTGAAAAGCGCCCGTTATGACTGCAACATGGCCGAACAAGAATACGACAGACATCGCCTGAGTGTGACGCCGCTGGTGGGCGTCGGCAAAAATAATCCGCTCAACAAAGTCATTTGCCAGTTGCTGTCTGCCAGCAAGACGCAGATCACCATCTGCACGCCTTACTTCAATTTCCCGCTGGCGGTCACCCGTGAAATCAACCGCGCCCTGAAGCGCGGAGTGCGCATTTGCGTCATCGTTGGCGACAAGACAGCCAATGACTTCTTCATCCCGCCAGAGCAGCCTTTCAAGGTCATTGCGGCCTTGCCGTATCTGTATGAGGTCAATCTGCGCCGCTTTGCCAAGTCCCATCAGGCAGACATCAGCAGCGGGCAATTGCAACTGCGCCTGTGGAAGGATGATGATAATACCTACCATCTCAAAGGCATGTGGATAGACCAGGAGTATGCCCTCATGACCGGCAATAACCTCAATCCGCGTGCCTTTCGCCTGGACCTGGAAAACGCCTTGCTGATCCATGATCCGCAGCATGAATTGCGGCAGCAAAGACAAGATGAGTTGAACAGCATCATGGAAAAAACGGCGGTCATCACACACTATCGTGAGCTGGAAAAAAACATTGATTACCCTGATCCTGTACGCAAATTGCTGGGGCGGCTTAGTGGCACGCGGCTGGACCGACTGGCGTATCGGGTGTTGTAGCCTGAATTTTGCAATTTTCCTGCTAAAGTTAAATAGTCTTTAAGTTACTAAATATTCACCGCATCGCTGGCCCGAGGTTGTACTATCCTGTTGATACACTTCTTGGTATTTTCATAATTGTACATGGGGGCTGGCATGAAGCGCATCTTACTGACGGGATTTGATCCCTTTGGCGGCGAGCAAAGCAATCCCTCGTGGGAAGTCGTGCGCAGGCTGGATGGTTTGCTGATAGGCGACAGCCACCAGATCGTCAGCGCCCGCCTGCCTTGTGAATTCGTGAATTCATTGTTGATACTGGATGTTGCGCTCAGGCAGCATCAGCCAGCTATCGTGATTTGCCTGGGTCAGGCTGGGGGGCGGGCGGATATCAGCCTGGAGCGCATCGCCATCAATGTCGATGACGCCCGCATGTCTGACAATGCCGGTGCACAACCTGTCGATGTGCCGGTGGTGTCAGGTGGCCCGGCTGCCTATTTCAGCAGCTTGCCGATCAAGGCAATAGCACAGGAATTGCATCTGAGCGGGATACCGGCCTCCATATCACAAACCGCAGGCACTTTTGTCTGCAACCATGTGTTCTATGGCCTGATGCACATGGCAAGCAGCATGGATTCCATACAAAGGGCAGGTTTTATCCACATCCCTTATTTGCCGGAACAGGCGGTTGCTCATACTGGTGCGGCCAGCATGCCGCTGGAAATGTTGAAGACAGCAGTCTTGAAAGTGCTGGAAAGTGTATTAAAAACCGACAAAGACTTGCGCATTGCCGGTGGGGCTACTCACTAAAGTGCTGGATACTGGCTGATGCCGCCTGAATCTTTAGCGCAGCTTGGTCATGCCAGACTGCCTGCCTTGAAAACCTTCGGCGTCCAGATTTTTGTTTGCCTCAGTGTCTTCGCAAATCTGGGTGTCATTCACCGCTTTGCTTTTCTCTGCAGCCTTGGCTGCCGCTTCGATTTTTTCGGCAGGCAGGTTCTTTTCCACTTTTTTAACCAGCACTTCTGCCGCAGGGGCGTAAGGGCGGAAGTAGGAAATCAGCTGGGCATCCAGATTGGATACTGCCAAAGGCGCAGCATTGCCAACCAGCATGGCACCCAGCAGGGTGCTTGCAAGTCCCAGCTTCACCAGTAAATTCAGTCTCGTTTTCATTTTTATATTCCTTATTGTCTACCGCAGGGCTTTTGCAGAATGGCAGTCTTGCTATGATAAATGCAAAGAGCGTGCCAGACATGAAACTGAGCAAAAGCACATACTTAAGTATGTAGGCTGCTGCAAATTCAGCGGCAGACTGTCCGCTTATGCACATCTTTAGCGGACACTGCGGACAGGCCGGACACTTTTTAGTACCAGCATCTACTTGTCAGGATTTTACTCAGTAATACTATTTTGACACATAATTGAACTTCATGAGCAAACCTTTGGGGCCAACTGCCCAGCCAGTTTGTGAGTTGGCAAAAGCGACCGTATTCACTGGTGTTTTATCTAGCACTTGCCAGGTCTTGCCCGCATCACGCGAAATGCCGGAACCGGCCAGACCCGCCGCCACATAAGTCCTGGCTGCGCCCGGCACAGTGGTGATGACGGACATGAAGCCCTGCGGTGATACCGGGGCTGGCAACCAGGTCTTGCCGCCATCTTCCGTACGCGCCCCATTCAGGCTATCGAGTTGCGGGAGTTTGTAGTCACCACCGACCACCATGCCATCTTTTTCATCCAGAAAAGCGACCGAGAAAGCACCCTTGCTGGCAACAACAGCAGGTATAGGCAGGTTCGCGACAGACCAGCTCATACCTGCATCGGTACTGGCAAACACGCGCGCCCGTTCAGCACTGCCACTGACCAGCCAGGCTTGCTTGTTGCCATAAGTTGCGAGGCAAGTGCCACTGGCAGCAAACGCACCTTCATTGGTCAGTGCAGCCAAACCCGCATGGCGGCGTACTTGCCAGTTCTGGCCACCGTCAGACGTCAACAAGACCTGGAACTGGCCATCGACAGCATCACCAAATATCATCCCTTGCTTGCCATCAACAAAAGAGATCGCATCCCAGAACCCTGTACTGGCTTCATTGGTCTTCAGCAATTTCCAGCTGGCACCACCATCGCTGGTTTCGTAGAGACGTGACAAAGCGCCTGGCCCGGCACTCATGGCGATGGCATGCTGGGCATTAAAGCCATGGATGTCACGAAAATCCAGGCCATCTGCACCTCCTACCTGCATGCTCTGCCAGTGTTCACCATCAATGGTACGCAAGATGGTGGCCCTGGCACCGCTGGCCCAGGCGACTTTGTTGCTAACCACGGACAAGCCGCGCAACTCAACTTCGGTGCCGCTGTTTTGTGTTATCCAGGCTTCTGCGGCTGATGCAGAATACATCGTGCTGGACAAGGCTGCAAAAGCGATGACGGCGAGTTTCATGGGCTGATGGACTGGAAATAATCGTGGCGCTATTAGACCTCTTTATTTGGGTGCCAGCAAGCGTAAAAAATTCGCATTCATGGTGTTCAGGGTTTCTTGCAATAGAGACCGCAAACCCGAAGACGCATTGCCGGAGCTGATACTGGAACTAAAATTGGCTTGCTGCTCCAGTTGCTGCATTTGCCGTATGGTGGCGAGCGCTGCGGCGCTGATGCCATCGTCCGCTTGCAAGGCAGCGTGCTCGCCCTTGAGGGCAGTCAGTTCGCGTAATTGCGCGACTTCAATTTGCGCCTGGCGCACGCGGCTGTTGCTGGCTATGCCCAGTTTCAGCAGGTATTCGTCGGCATTCAACCTGGCATCGACATCGGTGTGGTTGGTGAACTTGACGATGATGGCGACCAGTTCTATCGTTAAAAACCACAACAGCCACCAGATGAATTGCAGGCGTCTGTGTACATCGTTTTGCAGCATGTCCCAGGTGGCGGCAAAGTCGGCGGCGAAACCGGCGTGCGATGCGGCCTGTATATGTGCTGAATGGGTTTTTTCCAGTGCCTGTGCATCGGACCTGGCTTTGTTGACTATCGTATTGGCTTGATGACGCTCTTCTGCCAGTTGCGCTTTCTCAGCCAGTTTTTCTTTGCGCCAGGCGATCAGGGTCTGGTTGATGTCCTGTTCTTGTCGCAGGCATCTGGCCCTGGCATTGTTGATGCGATTTTGTGCGGCGCTGATTTTTTGTTCCAGCAAGACAGCTTCTGCAGACAAGGCTACTGTCATGGCTTTGCGCCAGTTGGCGATCTGCCCATTGCTGCGGCGTTCTTCGGTTTTTGCCAGCTCACGCAGGGTCTGTAATTGCTGGCGCATTTCTGCCATTTGTGGCGGTTCGCCATACAGTTTTTCTTCTGCCTTTTTCAGCTTGTCATCCAGTGCTACTACATCTTGCTGCAGGGCTGGCAAGCCCGTTGCCTGTTGCGCACTTTGCAGGTTGTGTATCAGGCGGCTGCGTTCCAGTTCGCCGGTTTTTACTGTGATTTCAGCGCGGTTGCTGTCGACATAAAAAGGGTAGACCATGGTAATCGCCGACAGCAGGGCCAGCAGACTGCGCCAGAACAGGCCCATGCTCTTCGCACCCCAACTGGCATCTGACTGTATCGACATGATCATCTGCCGCTCCAGGCACCACTGGAATACCGCCCACAAGCAACCGGCAATGATGGCACCCGTGCTGCTGACATTCACCATGGTCGCCAGCATATGTGCCATGCCATAACCGGCAAACACGGCAAAGAAAATCACCAGTGCGCCTATGCCAAAATACTTGTGGCGGCCACGTGCATACAGGTAATTGCCATCGCTGTCCTGGGCATCCAGTACCTTGAGGCTGACCGCCGCCGACAGGGCCAGCAGGGACTTAGTGGAGTATAACAATGCCTGCATGCAGGCCCGACTATTGAAGTAACGCATCGTTTACATATTCCTGAACAAGACCATGAAGGGCTGGCTGACACTCAGCGTCTCTGGCCGTGTCTTTAGTTTGACCAGGCCTTTACCCGTATCGTCGCGGCTGACGGAGGCAATCGCGCGCAGGTTGACGATAGTCGATCTGTGTATCTGTTTGAACATGCTGTTATCCAGCACCTGCAACAAATCGCGTATGGGTTTGCGCAACAGGGATTCACCCTCGGCGGTCATGACCACGGTGTATTTGCTGTCAGCCTGGAAGTAGGCAATATCGTCGACCATGATGAGCCGGGTTTCCGCGCCTACGCTGGCGGTGATCCACACCAGCGGCGCAGGTTTGGGCACATCTGCTGGGCCGCCGCTAAGCTGGCGCACCAGGGCGCTGACAGCCTGCAAATCTATCGCGCCAGTCAGCGCACGCATTTGCAGGCGCTTGACGGTGGCCAGCAACCTGTCTTGGGTAATCGGTTTCAACAGATAATCGACGGCACCTTTTTCAAAGGCATCGATGGCATACTGGTTATAGGCAGTGACGAACACGATCTGGCTGCGCGGGCTGACTTCGGTCATGGCGGCTGCTACTTCCAGGCCACTCAAACCTGGCATGCGTATATCGAGGAACACCACATCCGGCTGATACATGGCGATGGCTTCCAGCGCGCTGCCGCCATCATCACAGGCTGCCGCTATTTCCAGCTCTGGCCAGACCAGGCTGAGTTGCTGCAACAAGGCTTCGCGCAATAGGCTTTCATCTTCGGCGATGACACATCTAGGCATGTTGCTCTCCCTTCGCTTTAATGACAGGGACTGTGATAGTGGCTGCAACCCCGCTGGGGAAATTACCAACCAGCACAAAACCTGCCGCATTGCCATGCGCCAGACGCAAGCGTTCACGCACATTCTTCAAGCCTATGCCAGTACCGCCAATTTCTGTCCCCAGACCATTGCCATCGTCAGCCACAGTGACGGCGACATTGCCTTCATGCTGCCGCGCGATGATCCAGATCGTGCCGCCACCGGTCTTGGGTTCCAGCCCATGCTTGATGGCGTTTTCTACCAGGGTTTGCAACATCATCATGGGGAAGGGCAGGGTTTTCAATTCTGATGGTACTTGTATTTGTATATTCAGCCGTGCGCCCATGCGTATCTTCATGATGTCGAGATAGGCGATGGAGCGTTCCAGTTCTTCACCTATGGTGGAAGCTGTATCTTCAGTGCGTGGCAGGGAGTGGCGCAAGTAAGTAATCAGGTTGCCCAGCATCTGGTCAGCCGCGGCCGGATCAGCCCGCGTCAGCAACTGCGCACTGGCCAGGGTGTTGTACAGGAAGTGCGGTTCTACCTGTGCGTGTAGTAAATTCAGCTTGGCGACCGTCAATTCTTTTTCAGTGACGGATTGCGCAGCGCTGGCTTTTTCCTTGCGCCTGCGTTCTGCTATACGTCGGGTAATCGCGCGGGTAATCGCTTCGGCATTTTCCAGGTTTGTCCCATTGTCGACCAGGAATAAATCTGTCCAGGCTGGCCGTTCTGGTTCGCAAATCAGGGTCAGGCTGCCTATGCCGTCGCCCGGTGTGATGGTCGCCAAGATTTGATTACGCTTGGTCGTCAAAAAATCCAGTACTTTTAATTCATCAATGAAATTGGACTGATAAGGATCTATGCGCTTGATCTTGGCGCGAATTTGGAGGCTGTCCCTGGCACTCTCGGCATCTTCTGCACCAGGCAATTCGCGTATCGCAGCGTCGACCAGTTCAAAGGCTTCACTGGCTTCCAGAGGGATTTCTATCTGGCGTCGCTGCCGGTTAGCCAGCGTCAAGGCCGTCACATTGCTGGAAATCAGTCTAACCCTGCGCACATGCGAAAAACTGATACCCATGACCAGTGCCACCAGGCTGAAAGGCAGGAGGATGAACTCACCCGGCAGGTGGTTTCTGAATATCCCGTTAACTATAAAAATAGTGACAAACAGGATCAGTGCGCTCCAGGCAAAACTGGCACGTAAGATAAACCAGATAGTCGTGAACATTGTTATTTCCTTCGTATTTGCGATTGCTGCCAAGAATAATTGCCTGCACGGCTTTCGTCTCGCATTTTCCGACGAAAGCAAAAAAAATCTGATGAATTCAGGAAATAAGGGATCAAAGGCTGTCGGACTGTTTTCGCATGCCAGTAAAAAAACACCTTGTATTTTTACTGTGCGCCGCATAGTATTATGCTGTGCACGACACAGTATTATTGAAAAGAAGGAATCAAAGACATGTCAGAAGACCGGTTGGACAAAATGCGTCTGGAGCTAAGGCGCGGTGCCCTGGTGCTGGCCGTGCTCGGCTCCTTGCGACAGGCGCAGTATGGCTATTCCCTGCGCAAAGCCTTGCTCGATCATGGACTGGATATCGATGAAGGCACTTTGTATCCCCTGGTCAGGCGGCTGGCTGACCAGGGTTTGCTCGACAGTGAATGGCAACAGGGTGAAGGCCGTGAAAGACGCTATTACACCCTGTCGCAAGAAGGTCTGGAACTACTGGAAAAACTCACGCAGGAATGGCAAGCCTTGAATGGCACGCTGACTACTATTTTGGAGACTGGGCGATGAATCTGCTGCAAAAATACATACATGCGGTCAAGCTGGAATTGCCGCAGGCGCAAAGAGAAGACATAGGCCGTGAACTGCAGGCCAATATCCTGGATCAACTCGATGCCATCCATGAACAAACCGGCAGGGAAGCCAGCCAGGATGACGTGGTTGCCGTGCTGGAAAAACATGGACACCCGGCCCAGGTAGCAGCCCGCTATGCACCTGTCATCCCGCTGGTCAGCAGTGAATTGATGCCCGCCTACAAGCTGGTCATGAGCTATGCCCTCGGTATTACCCTGTTGTTACAGACACTGAAAAGTGGCACCGTGTTTTTGGCAGCAACCCATTACAAGGTATGGCAGGCCCTGATGCAATTGCTGGCTGGCTTTATAGAGCAGGGGGCACTGGTGTTTACCTCGGTGACGCTGGTGTTTTATCTGGCGGCCAAAAGCGGGATGTTGCCCAACTGGGCCAGCAACAAGGGCTGGCGGGTGCAAGACTTGCCTGAGCAGGAACATGACTGGCAACGGATACGCGGTAGCGACATCATCACTGATTTATCAGGCTGCGGTTTTATCCTGCTGCTAATCTGGCATAAATTTTGGATGTCAGAAGCCAGCCTGCAACAATTGCGGGTGGATTTTTCGCCTGCCATCACAGCGTATTTGCCATGGATGAGTTTGCTGCTGATCGCTTCAGTCGTGTTTGGTATCTGGTGTGCCAGCCAGCCGGTCTGGAGCAAGTTGAAGCTGCAACTGAACATCCTGCAAAACAGCTTGTACGTGATCTTGTTTCTTATCTTTAGTCAGCTGGATGCTCTCATCGTCAGCACGGGTACGCCGACGATTGTGGATTTGCAAGGCCTGGGCCAGGGCATACAGTTAGGCTGCCTGGCTTATGCACTGTATCTCGTGTACGAGTGCTGGCGCGATGCTCGGCGCTACAGACTGCTCAGCCAGCAACAGGTGGGCAAGAAAATACCCGCCTGAGTTGCTGGTCCTCTATTGATGATAGTTGAAAATATGTTATCTTTATCGTGCGTCGCCGGACTTGCATTTGGCATGGATGTGCAGTCCAAAAGTATTTATTTCATCCACGAAATGAGTCACCCATTACAGAAAGTAAAGGCTGCATATGGATATCAAGCTTAACCTCATCAACCGATCGAATGATAGCAATAACTCCAGCGTAGTGATTTTTCAAAAAAATGCCGCGAGCAATTTCAATGAATTGGCGGTTGCCTGGAAGGTGATACAAAATCTCGGCGTTGGTGATAGTCACCCCTTTAGCTTTCCAGTGGCCACCTATGTCTCTGCCAGTGATTCCTGGGGCAATTACACGCCTCAACTTGCTGCAAAAAAAGGCGCGTTATTGCAGATGGAGCAAACAAACTCGGGTGCGCAACTAACTCAGGCTGGTTGCGCAACAAATCCGGTACAGATACATGTCGCCAATGCCTTGCCGCAAGGTGCAGTGAATGCCTCTGTTTTTCGGGATGGCACCCTGCTGGCAACCCTGACTTCGATTGCACCGGGACAAAAAGCGGTATTCGAGTTCAAGCCCACCATCTGGATAGGTGTGGAAAGCCAGGTAGAACAGGGGCAAGTCATGAACTCGGCTATCCTATCGAATGTTAATACTGAACTTTCTCTGTTGGGCGTAGCCAGTGCAGACATCATCATGACCGGCGGTGGCCCAGGTGCCAACTCCACACCTTTTTCTTTTGTTCTGGATAATATTCAACATGCCTGAAGTCATGCTCGTGGTTTGTCTTTCACGATAACTGATATTTACGCCAAAACCTTACCTTAAATTCAAAGGGCCTGACATGGATGTTCAACTGAACTTCATCAATAATTCGAATGACGTCAATAATTCTGATGTCATCATCTTCCAAAAAAATGAGGCAACAGATTTTGACGAATTGTCCGTTGCCTGGATGGTCATCAAATACTGTGGTTTTGGCGACAACCACCCCTTTACTTTTCCCATGAGCATGACTGTCGGCGCGAGTGATTCCTATGGTAACCCTACCCCGCAATTAGAGGCGGAATTTGGAAAACTATATAGTATGCAGCTAACGACTTCCGGTGACAGGCTGGTTGCTGCTGGCAATGGCACCAGTGCCAAGGCAGTACAAGTCCGTAATGATTTGATGAAAGGTGTTATCAATGCATCCATTTATAAAAGTGGGAAATTGCTGGCAACCAAAACTTCCATCACTCGGGATCGGCCAGCCGTGTTTGAATTCAAGCCAACAATCTGGATAGGCGTAGCTTCTCAGATCATGCAAGGTGAAGTCATGAACTCGGCCATTACGTACAATATCAACACCGAATTGTCACTGCTGGGTATAGCGAGTGCAGATATCGTCATGACCGGTGGTGGCCCTGGCCCTAACTCCACGCCTTTTTCTTTTACTCTGGACAATGTCGTCATGGCCTGAGGCCATATTCAGGGCTTGCCAGGCGGGTCCAGCCTGATCACTGCCATTGGTGGCGGCTCGTTTGGTAGCCATTTTTGATGGATGCGAGTAAAGTGACCTTCTTTCTTCAGCCAGCGCAAGGCTTCTTCCCAGACCTTGATGGTGGCTGGTGGCGTGGAGGTGGAAAAAGCCAGGTACAGTTCCAGGCTGTCGAGGACTTTAACCTTTTCCACATCATCGGCAGAATGACCAATTTCCTTGAGCACAGAAGAAACTACCAGGCTGCCTTCCACCCATAAATCAAAACGTTTAGCCAGCAACATGTTGGCAATGATTTGTGGCGTTGGTGCCTGTTCTATATTTTGAAAACCCTTTTTGCGTGCCGTGTCTGCAAAGATGCTGGAACGGTAAGCACCGACCTTGAGTTTTTGTATCTCCTCCCCCATGCTGTGTATGCGAAGGGCATTGCCCTTGCGCGTGTACAGTGAAGTGGTGGAGATGGCGATGGGACCTAGCAAGACCATGAGTTTTTCCCGCTCCTCGGACCTGCCGACGGTGAATAGCAGGGTATTCGGTTCGTCCAGCAAGGCCTTGTAGCCGCGTGCCCAGGGCACGACTTGTATGGGTTGATTGCTACCTATATGTGCCTGCATGGCTTGCACCACTTCGACTGCCATGCCCTCGGCTTTGGTACCGTTGCCAAAACTGATGGGTGGCCAGTCTTCTGTGAAGATTTGCAATTCTTGTGCTTGCGCATGCGTATGCGCAAGCACAACCAACAGAGTCAATACGCAAACCACAACCCTGGTCAGCAAGTTTCTCAGCAATATATGTATATTGAATAAGAGGGATTTGTACGCTTGCATCTTGACTCACTATCCTGTTGTGCAAAGTGTATTGCCTGGGTGCTGGAAGTTCATTGTGAGGTAATTGCGAGGTATTGCTTTACTGAAATTTACAATAATTGCTGCAGGAGCGATAGCAGTATACGCAAACTGCGTTGCATATGAAGCGCGCAGACACAGTTTTCTACAAATTGGAGGACGCAGGTCCTCCCGGTTTTATTTTGCTACGCGCCTCAATGCCAGTGCCTTTTGAAATTCTTGCAAGCTACCGCTACGGCCATGCACACCTACCAGTTGCTGTACCTGAAGTTGTTGCTGTTTCATCAGGTTATCCAGTTCCAGCCCCCCATCAAAAACCGGCGGGATGGGGCCGACTTCAGGCAGATAAAACAGGTCGCCCTGAAACAGGGTCTGGCTGGCTTTATCATATGCCACCAGCATGTCGGAAGCGTGGCTGCTGGCCAGCGGATAAATGTGTATGTTGCGGTCACCCAGGTCCAGCTCTTGCCGGGCTGTGATTTCCCGCACCTTGCTTGCAACGTCCTGGCCTAGCTGCCGCTCCACCGCCAGTTTGCCATCCTTGCCCGTCAAAACCTGCACTCCGTCCTGCACATAGGAGGGTGTACCGGCAATATGATCGCGATGGGTATGTGAGAGCACGATGTAGGCCAGTTTGCGACCAGGCGCAGTTTTTTCTATGAGCGCCCTGACTTTGGCAGCTTCTGCCGGGCTGATGGGGGCATCATAGATCGCCACACTATGCGTACCGACAGAGAAACCGGTGTGATAACCGGATTCGCTGCCATCTACCCTATAGGTGCCAGGGGCGATCAAGGTGGCGCGCAAGATGCCCTTGTCTTGCAGTTCAATGTAGCCAGCAGGCAGGTCAAAGCTATGGGCATCGATATGCTCAGCCACTTGTGCCTTGAGATGCCATTGCAGTACCTGCTTGCCGCCACTTTTTACGGTGATTTGTCGGGGTTGTAGAAAATTGCCTTGCATGCTGTAATCGGCATATTCATAGGTCGCGCTTGCAGTTTTTGCGCTTTGCACCTGACCGCTGATGCGCTCGATGATCATGCTGGCAGGGCGGCCTGCGGCATCGTCGAAACTCACTTCCTGGTATTTATCATTTTCAGTACCTGGCCCATTCAGCGGCGTGCGTTTGCTGGCTTGCTCAAGCAACAGTGCCGGGCTCAAAAATAGAAAATCGGCATAAGCGTTACGGGCGTCCTTGGCAGGTCGCCTGTCAATTTCCAGTCCTTGTCGCCATTGCAGCAAATCGACAGTGGCAAACCCATCCTTGTTACCAGTGGACAGGAAGTGAAACTTGATATTGCCCGGCCAGACAGATTCACTGACAGAGCGGAACTGTCCATCTTGTTGCAAGATTAATTGCTGCTGGAGTTTGATTTCCTGCACGGCGTTTTGTGGCGTGGCCGCCTGGTGCGATACCAGGCGTATGCCTTGCATCTCAAGTGTGACGGCAAAGACAGGCGGCATGGTCTGCGCCTTTGCATTGCCACCGGCAAAAAAAATACAGATGCTGGCAAGGATAGCTGACATTGATAATCCTGAGCATTGCGGGCTTTGCCTCAGTGGCGGTAAAGCGTCTGATGTAACCATCCTGGTCTTCCTTGTCGTTGAGCGAAGTGAACTTGCATGCCGTGAATGGCATGCCTGTTTGGGCAAGGGACTTGTGATGCAGTTCAAAAAATTCAAACCTCTGCAGCATGTATTCGTCACAACGCAAACCGCGATGCATCAGATCCTCAAGCTACTGATTGACAGGAGCAGGTCGCAAAAGGTAGCGAGGGCAAGGCAGGGAAGATAGAGTGGCCGCTAATGAAAAAGCCAGCCCAAGGGCTGGCTGGCGATATAAATTTACGTTCACTTAATTGTGATCACTTATTTGTGTTCACATTTTAGCGTTCACTCAAGCCACGCATTTTTGCATTGCGTGCATCATCCTTTTCTTTCGATCTTTCTGCGGGCGCTGGTGCAGGCGCAGGTGTCGGTGCCGGCATGGCTCTCGGGACTGGCGCTGCTGCAGGCATGGGCATAGGCGCAGGGGCTGGCATTGCCCGTGGCGCAGGCGCTGGCATCGAAGATGGCATGGGCATGGGTGCCGGCCTGCTTTCCATGCGGGCAGGTTGCTGGATCTGCGGTGCTTGCTGTATAGGCTGCGGCTGAGGTGGAGGTTGTATCAATGGCGCTTGTTGTACGGGTCTTTCCATCTGAGTAATGGAAGGACGGCGTTCTATGGACCTGTCATTGCCACGGTCGACATTGCGCTCTGGCTGTCTTTCCCCACGCAATTCTTGCTGGCCATTATTATTCCAGGTGCTGCCAGGACGGTTTCCCCTGTCATTGTTTTCTACCGGTCTGCCGGGGTTTGGTGTCCCCATGATGGCATTGTTGACTGGCGTATTCGTTGATGGTGTATGCTGCGGCTGCTGGTTCACTGGTGGATTTACATGCTGAGTTGCCGGTTGATTCACAGCTGGCACCACATTGATTGTGGCAGGCTGCGCCGTGCGTGGATTGTAGACATTGGCATTGCCCGGCATGGTATTGCCATTGTTTGGCATGCCATTACCATACTGGCGAGGCTGGTTATTCGCAGGGTTGTTGGCAGGCTCATTGTTCCAGTTGCTGCCTGGGCGTGGTGCTCTCTCGCCATTCTCCACAGGCCTGATCTGGTTAGGCGCTGCCGCATTGTTATTTGTTGGCGCATTCACCGCAGGCGCAATATTGATGCTGGCAGCATTGCCTGGCTGTGGCGCGATATTCGCTGGTTGGCGAGGCGCATACACATTATTGCTTTGTACGCCAGTATTCGGCGTGACCAGGCCCGCGCCAACTGGACGCATGCCTTGTGTAGGATTGCTGTTGACTTCCGCCGGACGTGAGACAGGCAGGCCTTCATTTGGACTCAAATTGTTTATCCCATTCAGGCGTTGCTCAGTGCGGGTGGCAGGCAGCACCAGGTTTCTCTGGCGGTACTGGTCACCATCACGCCAGTTTTGCTGTCTTGCCTCACCAAAACGATTATTGCTGCCTGGCGCGATACTCGGTGCCTCAGTCAGCGCAACCGGGGTTTGCCTGCCAGATGTCACCAGCCTGCTGCTCGAGACTGGCATGACATGTTCACCACGCGTGAAGGTGGTAGTTGGCACAACAGTGATGGCATGTTGCACACCCTGATTGACGTAACGGCCGCTGGTCGCGCTATTGTTGACGACCAGGCTTTGGTTCAGGCGTTGTATGTACTGGGTGTTGCGGGTATAGCCTGGCCGGTAGACCTCTCCTGGCCCCAGGGGGAACCAGGCGACCGAAGGCTTGGAGCCGTGTTTGTGAGGGATATAATGAGCGCCACCTACAAAGGCCACCAGGGCAGGTGCATAGACAGGGCGGTGATGGTGATGTCGCGGACCCGGCACCCAGGCCCAGCGAGTACCAACATACGCCCAGCGGCCATAGTGGTAAGGCGCAAAACCCCAGGGCGCACGGTCTACCCAGGTCCATCCCCATGGCGCGACGTAGACCCAGTTGCCATCACGGTAAGGTGCCCAACTGGCACTGACCTGGCGCGGATACCAGACTGCGCCATAATTGGTGGTTGTTTCCCATACTCCGTATTGATCAAGCTGTTCGTAGCCTATCACTTCACGCGAGACATAGCGCACGGTTTCCAGGTTTTCTTCAGCGCGGTCACGGTCAGCCGCCCACAGATCAAAAGCATCGTGTGGCGAGACTGTGCCTATGGAATTGTGTTGCAGATTGCTACCCATGAAGCGGGTTTGCTCTCCCTGCCTGATGGTGATGGTATCGCGTTCACCGTGAGCAATCGCGGTGCCGCGTCTTACCTGTACCGTGGTGCTGTTGTCAGGGTTGACAGTGATCTTGTATTCGCCAGGCTCTTGCAGCGAGAACACCATGTTTGGTGTACGTATATCAAAATTTTCTTTGCTGCTGAGCTCGCGCACACGTACCACCATGCCACCCTGATTCAAGTCGATTTGCGTATTGTCATCGTCCAGCAGGTTGAAGCTGATGCGGGTGTTTTCCTGCATGCGCAAGACATTCGGACCCACACGCAATTCTGCCTTGCCAGCGTAGGGCACTTGCAAGCTGTCACCAGTAGAAATGGGACGATTGAGCATCAGCGCAGTCCAGTCATTGCTGCCCGCATCGGCAAAGCTGATATTGCCGTGGGAGTAACTGACCCTGGCAACGCGGCCCGGTGGCTCATCCTGGGCATGCACGGGGGTAAGTACAAACAGGCTGGCCACGGCCAGCGCCGCGAATTTCAACAAGGGAGCACGGCGTACTCTGGCGAGCAGGGTGGGGCGATGTAAGACAGGCATGAATTTCTTCCCGGCATTGGGTTAAACAAAATGACTAGTAACATGGCTAGTTCTATCCTTAACGCACGAGCTGCTCATTTGGATGTCAGGATATTTGACAATGTTTGTATATTTTTGTAGCAACTTGCTTAGCCCGGCGTTACAGATGATGGCATGACTTCATCTTCAACAGATAAATTCAAGCATTGCACCTGTGCCAGCTCGGGCCCGCTTTGCTGCACGAACTCCTGCGCCTGGCTGATGAGCCAGTCGTGCACGCATTTGACTGCGGTGATGTTCAAGCCCTGCCTGGTGGAAAGTAAATAGTAATGCTTCTGGCTATGCAAGCCACTGTCAAAAACTCTTTGCAAATACCCTTGCCTGATCCTGCCACAGACATGGCTGTGACGTTCAAAGGCAATGCCATGGCCATGTTCGGCAGCTTGCAAAACCAGATTGCCATCATCAAAGCTGATACTGCGCAAAACCTGTTGTGCGGGCAAACCCAGGGCCTTGAAATAGGCTGACCAGGACGAACCTGCACCTATGGTATTGGCATGCACCAACAAGGGCAAGGTCAGCAAATCTTCGACCAGTGCAGGCTGATGTCTGGCGATGAAGTCTGGTGATGCTACCGGGTAATAATAATCGTCCAGCAGTTTGTGCACCTGCACATTGGCTGCGTTGCCAGCACCAGGATTTTTACCAAGAAAACGCAGGGCCAGGTCAACCCCGTTTTCACCCAGCTCGGCCAGCTCTATGCTAGCCTGTATTTGTAGGGAGATATCGGGATGAGTGAGATAAAAGTCATGTAGCCTGGGGAGCAGCCAGTATGCAGCAAAAGCGGGCAGGCTGGCAATCCGCACCACCTGGCGCGGGCTACGATGATGCTGGCTGATGCGGTCGATTGCCGCGCCCAGTTGATCCAGCGAGAGCGTGACTGCCGCATGCAATTCACGCCCGGCATCGGTCAGCCTGACACCATTTTGGCGCTCGAATAATTCCAGCCTCAGTTGCTCTTCCAGTGAGCGTATGCGATGGCTGACCGCACTATGCGTGAGACTGAGCTCTTGTCCCGCAAGGCGGAAATTCTGCAGGCGACCCGCTGCTTCAAAAATACGTAAATCATTCAAACCTGGAATTTTTTGCATGACGATGTTTTTTACCTGACTAGTTTTTCTCTATACCCTGGTGCATATTTGTCGCTAGTGGCAAATATGCAGGTACTGGATACTGGCGCTTCTTTGAAAAGGAGTTTGTATGCAAGCGCAATTTACCATCCCCGCCAGCTCAACTGGCAAACAGATACTGGTGATTTTATTGGCCAGCCTGATGCTGTTGATCACTGTATTTCCAATGCGAGCTGATGCTGCCGCCGCAGTGGCACCAGCAACAACCTATCCGCTGGCGGCAGATGTCAGCAGTATCGATGGCATTATGCACGCCTATTATGAGGTTGTCTCCGGTCCGCCCAATACGCCGCGCAATATTGCCAGGGATATCTCATTACATCATCCCCGTGCACAAATTTTCCCCACAGTACATGAAAAGAATGGCGATCCGCGCCTGCTGGTTTTTTCTGTCCAAGAATTCCATGTCTGGAGCAAGCCTGTCTATGACACTGGTTTTTATGAGCGCGAAATCGCACGCGAAGTGAAAAGCTTTGGCAGCTCCACCCACATCTGGAGCACCTATGAAACACGGCAGACACCTGATGGCGAAGTGACGAGTCGCGGCATCAATAATATCCAGTTGTACTTCGATGGCCAGCGCTACTGGATATTGTCAGAAACCTGGGACAGCGAAAGCCCGCGCAATCCCCTGCCAACAAAAAACGGGGTGAGCAAATGAAGATAGACCATATCAGCTTGCTGGTGAGTTCACTGGAAACCAGTATGCCCTATTATGAATGCCTGCTGCCGCAACTGGGTTTTGTCGAGAGCAAGCCGCAGGTCTGGACTGATGGTGAGGGCTTCTTTTTCCAGTTCTTGCAGGCACATCCTGATACCCGCCCCTACGAGCGCTATGGTGCAGGCATGAATCACCTGGGCTTTGGCGCAACATCGGCAGAACAGGTCATGCAAATCCGGCACTCCATGCATGCAGCCGGGTTTGCCGTGCCGGACCTGAAAAACCTGGGTGGTTCACTTGCCTTGTTCATGAAAGATGCAGATGGTATCCGTTTTGAAGTCACCTACTATGCGCCAGGTGCGGCAGTGGTGGGATAGCTGTTTTATTTGGCTATCGTATCCAACAATTGTTTTCCCAGAGATTTCTGTGGAACACAGATAAAAAATATGGAGCTTTGTTAGCAGCTTGTAGGCAGCAAGAGCTGAAAGGCTGGCAATTCGTACGACCGCGGCTGGCTACGAAGATGCTGGCAGATGCGGTCGATTGCCCTGCCCAGTTGATCCAGCGAGAGCGTGACCGCTGTATGCAATTCCCACTCGCCGTCAGCCATACTGTCACAGATTTTGCGCTGACATTGCCTCAGTGCCAGCCACCAACCTGGGCAAATTTTTTGATGACATACTCAAATGTTCTTGCATTGCTGGCTTCTTCAAAGTCTCTTTGAGGAAGTTTATCTCCGATAAAGGGCATGGTGACATATACGGCACCCTCCATGGACGCAGGGAGATCAAATACAATGTTGACAGTAGGTGGAACTGTTGTTGATACCGAATAATCGCCTATGGTTTTTACGCTGTCACCATCACACTGCATGGAATAGGGGGCATTTTTTGCTTCTGTCGTCATCTTGGTGGGAAAATACAGTTTTCCTTGATACTGGATACTTGCTGTGCCGCAATGCACTTGAGTGCGATAGTTTTCGGTGTATCTGCGATATATGCTTAGATCGGCAGTTACTGAAATGACTGCTTTTCCAGTTTTGGGCCAGATATGCGCTGCATAGCCAGGATATTCGTTCTTGATAAGTATCACTGTCGCGTTATTATCGCTCGTTTTTTCTCTCAGTATTTCCACATTGCTGCCTGGCGCAAGATCGTATAGTTGTTCGCGATTATCAGCGCAGCCCGCGCAGGCAACGATAGCAAAAAACATAGAGAGACTGAACGTCAGTTTTCGACTCATTTTAATCATGCATGTATTGTACAACTCATGCATGCAAATCCTAGTTTTGGGAAGTCAAATACTGTATTTGCTGTTAAACGGCCCTCGTTACCTTGCTAATCCATTGTTGGCCTAGAACTATCAGTTCAGCATTGAACTGTGGAAGCAAGGAGAAGTGTCCCCAGTCAATTTCCACATAGTCTTTTTGACCTGACAGACGTTGGTAACATTCCAGCGTCAGTCGTGGCTGGACCATCTTGTCGCGCTTCTGGTTGATGACCAGCACAGGTACATCAGTATTGGCTTCCAGCGGTATCGCAAAAGCAGTATTGAGCATGCTGGCGAAATAACGTGCCGTGACCGTACGCAAGGTAAGCGGATCAGCTTGCCATTTGGCGTAAAAGCCCATCGCAAGATCACGCTCATCCATCATGTTTTCAAAACGCGCCAGTGGACGATAGGGCAGGCGCAGTCGCGGTGCCAGTTTTGTCAGCAAGCCGCTGATTGTCCTGCACGCCCTGGCCAGGCCAGGGATTTTTGCCAGCGCAGCAAAACGGGTAAAGGCCAGGCCGGTGACCGGGTCGCCAAAGTCATACAGATTAAGGCAGACAGCGGCAAGGGGCGGTTTGCCCTGGCTCGCCATTACGGCTGCTGCTGCATAAGTCAGGCCGCCACCTATGCTGCCACCGCACAGATACAAGGGGCCAGCGAATTCCTGCATGGCCCAGGCGGCTACGTCGACGACGTTTTGCACGGCCTCAGCCACCGTAAAATCGCCCATCGCACCGCCAGAGCGACCCTGGCCTTTCTGGTCCGGCACGATCACGGTATAGCCCTGTTCATAAAACGCCAGTGCCAGGCCGACAAACAAACCGCCATAGCCACCGCCGCCATGGTTCAGGATCAGTACCGGCGCTGCCGGGTCAGTTTGCTGATACAGGTCTATATGCAACTCCACCCCTGTGGATTGCAGATGGCGGGTTTGCACCACAGCCAGCACGCGTGCCAGCAAGGAAGGGTCATGGTAGCAATGCCAGTAAGTCTGGTCTGAATGTGCTTTGTCTATATTCATGGTGAAGTCCTGTAATCGTGCCGGACTATAATATGAATAATCATTCATATTGTCTATTCGCATTCGGGAGCTGGGTTTTGTCATGAAAAAATCAAGCGGCCAGCCTTTAAAACAGCCATCGCAGCAGCGTTCCAGGATCACGGTACAGGCCATCCTGGAAGCAGCTATTCATATTTTCGACGAATTTGGCTATGCAGCAGGCACGACCTCACGTATCGCCAGCCGCGCTGGCGTCTCGATAGGTTCACTCTACCAATGCTTTCCCAACAAGGATTCCATCTTGACGGCTCTGGCCGAGCAGCACCTGGCCGAGGGCCTGGCACTCAGCGTGCGTTTGCTGGAAACCCTGCGCACGAGCACTCAAGCGCTTGAACCTGTATTGCATGACATCGTTGGCCACATGATTGTCCTGCATGAGAACAATCCCGGCTTGCACAGGTTGCTATATGAAGAAGGCTTGCTGCCTGCACAGTTGCGGCAAACCGCCAAACAGGCAGAACAGTTTTTGATCGAAGAAGGGGCCCGCTGCCTGAGCCAGCGCCATGACGTTGCCGATGTTGCTGACCGTCAGATGCAGGCTTATTTTGTGGTACACGCGATAGAACATTTCACCCACAGGCTGGTAATAGACCAGGCACCGGTGGAGTTTCAGTTGCGTGGAAAAAATGAATTGGTCAGTATGTTGTTGCGGTATTTGCAGGCATAGACCTTAAAGGGGATCGTAGGTTGGGCTACGTTTCATCAGCCCAACACTGGGCCTCTGCCAACGTATACGTTATTTAAACGCCGAGTGTTGGGCTGATAAAGCGTAGCCCAACCTACAATACAACTACATCATCACATTGATAATGGCATTCCCTATACCCAGGATAGCAGCACCCGAGATCAAACCAGCACTGATGGCTTCACAGCCCTCTACCCAGAAGGTATGGCCCTTAGTGCCTTTTTCAGAATTTTTCTTGCCCATATACCAGAATATCAAGGCACCTATCCACATGGCGAAGCATGATTCTGGTGGCAAGACTACGCCCAGACCGATGGAGACAGCAGACAGCGGCAAGCGGCCACGAGTGATGACATTGGTCACTTCGATGAACACTGCACACAGGCCAGCTACCGCCATGGCGATGATGGCAGAAGTCGGCAAGCCGCTCACGCCCTTGGCAATGATCTCAGCCACGCCTTTCCACTGCAAGGCAGACGGGAAGGCGAATTGTTCGCTGACGATAGTCGCCGTGCTGCGCAAGCCGTTGGCATCTGGTGGCAAGAACAACAGGAAGAACAGCGGTACGCAAGCCAGTGCACCAGAGACAATGCCGATGATATGGCCGATCACCTGATGACGCGGCTTACCACCCAGCATATAGCCAGGCTTGATATCAGACAGCAATGATGATGCATTGAAGGCGATATCTGCCGTCATGCCGGCTGGCAACAGGTTATTGGCCGGATTGCTGCGGTCTATCGCACCCATGCTGAATTGCGTGATCTTGGCCAGTGCACCGATAGGTGCCCAGGATGTCAGCGCCATCGCATTGATACAGATAATGGTCAATACAAAAATCAGCGGGAAGGCGATCAGCGCCATGATGTAAGGCACACCAAACAGGGTATTGACCAGCCAGGCAGCAATCGCACACAGGATAGGCACGCCAACATAAGAAATCCACAGTGGCACTTCTATGTCTTTCAGCGGGTCCGGGCCTATATCTTTTTCTTTCTTGCTGCCACCCGTCATGGATTTGAAGGCTGCCTTGAACAACTCAGGTTTGGCCAGCAAGCCCACCATGGAGCCAACCACCATCATGGTCACTGCCCACCACAAGCCCCACTGATTGACAATCTCGGTACGGGAAATTGCCACCACCGTGCCATTTGGCAGGGTACGCGCAGCGATATCACCGTTTTGTATCATCCATGGTGCCAGGATAACGAAGTTGATGAAGGCACCCAGCATGACGCTGCTGGCAACCCTTATGCCCATCAGGCCGCCAACACCGAGCATGGCAACGTCGGCAGTCAGGCGCAAGCCCAGTTGACGGATATCCGTCCCCATGATCTTGGGTATCCACCAGTTGAGCTTGATTGCAGCGTTGTAGTAATAAGTGTCCAGGCGTTCGTGCAGATACCAAGGTTCTACCATGCCTGCCCATTTATCCATGCGCAAAATCTTGAACTGGATCAGACGCATCCAGCCATCGCTGACTATCATCTGGTACAAGCCAGCGAACAGACTGGTATAGCCCAACAGCTTGGCCTTGTACATACCGCCGCCAGCGCCATCAGTATACAAAGAATCGAGCACTACGCCGCAGGCGCGGCCCTCGGGGAAAGGGAGCTGGTCTTCATTGACAAAACGGCGTTTCAGTGGGAAAGCCACCAGCACGCCTATCAAGGCGACCACCATGACCCACACCAGCATCTGCCACCAGGGGATAATCTTGCCGGTGATCAGCATATACGCTGCCAGGCTGGAAATCATGGGGTTGATCATATAACCGGCAGCAGTGGCGATGGATTGCGTGCAATTGTTTTCCAGGATGCTGTAGTCGGCTGTGACGCCCAGGCTATGCAAAATCTTGAAAATTGCAAACGACAAAATCACCGAAGTCAGACCAACACCAATACCAATACCCGTCTTGGCACCGATATACAGTGCAGTGGCGGCCAGTATGCCCCCCAGCAAGAAGCCCGTCACCGCCGAGCGCAAGGTCAGTTGTGCCATGTCCTTACGATAGACATTATCAAACCACCATTGATCCTTTTCCCTTCTGGTCCAGGTGCGTATCTGTTCATCATCCAGCTGTTGTAAAGCCATGTATCCTCCATTTTTATAATGAGGATCTACGCAAAACCGCCCCAAAGCATAGCAAGGGCTAGCAATAACAGTTTTGCGTAAATCCCGATAGTGAGTGCATCCTTGTGGGCTGCAAATTTTTCGCAATATCACGCCCTGCTTCGGTTTTTGTAAATATATGAGCTTGGGCGGTAGCGCAATATAGTGTTAGCTGAACGGCATGTCAATTTTTGTGCACTGCACTGACCAAAGCAGCCTGAATTTGAGCAAGCTTCAGGCGTCCAACAGCAGTAAAATGCTGGCGACAATACTTCTATCAATACATGCGGAGAACGCTGATGACACTGAACCAGATTGCAGTAGCCTATGTCAAACTCGTCCTGGCGGTAGGCCAGCATGACCCCGGCTATGTCGATGCCTATTATGGCCCGCCGGAATGGCAGGCAGCATCCCAAAAACTGCCCCTGGCAGACTTGTTGCAGCAAGCGCAAGAATTGACGAAACAGGCACAGTCCCTGCCAGCAGCAGAGGCCGGACAAGAACTGCGCCAGGATTTTCTGCGCCTGCATGTCGCCGCCGTACGCACCTACATCGCCCATCTGGCAGGCCATAAACTCTCTTTCGATGATGAGTCAGTCGCCTTGTACGATGCCCGCTCACCCGATTTAAGCCCGGCAGATTTCGACCCCATCCTTGCCGAACTGAGTGAGCTCTTGCCCGGCGCAGGTGATTTGAATACTCGTTTGAGTGCCTACGCCAAACAATTTGAAATCCCGCAAGACAAGCTCGATGTCGTGTTCAAGGCCGCCATCAATGAATCCCGCGCACGCACCAGAAAATACATCAGCCTGCCGGAAGAAGAAAATTTTGAGATTGAATATGTCAAGGACCAGGTCTGGAGTGCCTACAACTGGTACAAGGGTAATAGCTATAGCCTGATACAGGTCAATACCGACTTCCCCATGTTCATCAGCCGCGCCATCGACCTGGCCAGCCATGAAGGCTACCCCGGCCACCATGTCTTCAATCTGCTCATAGAAAAACACCTGGTCAATGAAAATGCCTGGGTGGAATACAGCGTCTACCCCCTGTATTCACCGATGTCTTTCCTGGCCGAGGGCAGTGCCAACTACGGCATAGAAGTCGCCTTCCCGCATGCCGAGCGCATGGCCTTTGAAAAAGAAGTCCTGTTCCCGCTGGCAGGCATAGACCCTGCCAAAGTGGAGCATTACTATCAGATGCAGTCAGTCCTGCAAAAACTGACTTATGCAGGCAATATGGTCGCCAAGCTCTACCTCGATGGCGACATAGCTACCGAAGCTGCCGTCGCCATGCTGATGAAATACGCCTTGTCTGATGAAGCCAGATCCAGGCAACGCCTGCGCTTCATGGAAAAGCATAGATCCTACGTCATCAACTACAACCTTGGCCAGGATATGACCAAGGCCTATGTAGAAAAACTTGCCAAGCCGGGTGATGAACAAAGCCGCTGGCAAGTCTTTGCCGAGCTTTTGTCCAAGCCCAGGACCGCTTCCATGATGAAAGTCTAAGCTTCCAGTTTGGCTATCTGGCGCGCCTTGTCGACATCCGGACTGCGGTAAGCTTTTTCCGGTATTGTCGATAAGGTCGATGCATGGACTTGTTGGTTATCCAGACCATAAAATTTCTGGAAACTCATGATCAGCGGCTTCCACTTGTCCGGGTCTATTCGGTCAGGATTACCATCTTGCAGTAGCGATGCATCTACATGCAGGCGTTGTATCCTCAACTCGAATGTCAGTATGCCACCCTTCAGCATGGCTTCATCATCTGCAATGCCATGCATGGCAGCGACCGTGCATTCTTGTTGCACCAGGCATTCCTGCACCCGCGCTGCGGCCACGGTTTCTGATGTTTGTGGCGTCAGTCCTGCCAGCTCAAATTTATTTCTCTCCACGCGGTAACCGCGTGCCACCTTCCATGGCGACATGGCATCCGAGCCGGTCGTCAGTGCCAGTTTGTTGACTGCTGCTACTTCATTGACTGATGCCAGGTTGAGTACGCACTGGCCGTTTCTTTTCAGGTTGCGGGCGGTTTGTGAACTCGACCCTACACCGATGACGGCGCGCCAGCCCAGCCAGAAAATGGATGAGATAGGGGCCAGGTTGAAACTGCCATCTTCATTGACAGTGCTGACCAGGATGACGGGGGTGCCGAAATAGAGTATGGCGGATTCGCTGCTGATGTGCATGGTGTCCTCGCTTATTGGTTATTTGATGTTTGGTTTGATGGAGGAAGTATGCGGGGTGTTAATTGTTTGGGCTGGCTGGAAACGGACAGGGGATTTTGGGAGGCGGGATTTGAAGGCATTAACCAAGCTGACTATGCGTCGATAAACAGTAATTCTAAATACGTCATTCCAGCGTGCTTTTAGCTGGAATCCAGTGGCGTCCGTGGCATGCTGCGAAGTTTATTAATGCTAGAATCGTATAGTTTGCGAGCTGGATTTTGAAATGCCGTCAGACGTGTTTTAGGATTGCAGGCCGGTGGTAGACCGGCAGCTACCCACCTTTTTGTCTCGCCAAAAAAGGTGGGCCAAAAAGGCGACCCAGGCGTCGCCACCCCCTAAAGGGGGTTCCCGTTTATGAAGTACAAAAAATGGGAAGGCCCGAAACTCGCCTGCGGCCTTGCTTTTAGGAACATGCGCTTGCAAGCGCATGTCGTTACGCAGGCGGCAGCATGCTGCCCGAAACCCCTGCTACACCTCAAACAGCGGTCCTTCTTTTTTCATTTTCTGTACTGCACAAACGGCGTCGACACATGGGGAACTGCGGAAAGTCAAAAGCAAAGTCAAAACCAAAACCAAAACCAAAACCAAAACCAACAGCAACGTCAATACAACCAGCATCAGTCTTGCTATCAGTTCACACCATTCACTTAACCTCCACCGGCATCAAAGCCCGCAAAGGTATCGGTGCCGACATGATGATGGACGTTCGCGTCTCGCCATAATGATTAATATTTCCAACAAAGCTTTCCAGGTGACGCAAATCTCTAGTGGCAACGCGCAAAAGAAAAGAATCCTGGCCTGTGACGTGCAGGCATTCCAGCACTTCATGCAAGGATTTGAGGTGAGCGATGAGGCTGGCTTTTTGCGGTTGGGGGACGGTGATGCCGACTACCGCCTGGACTTGCAGGCCGATTGCTTCGGCATGCACTTCAGCGCGATAACCCTTGATGACACCGGCTTCTTCCAGGCGTTTGACTCTTTCGGATGTGGCAGGCAGTGACAGGCCGGTTTCGTCGGCGAGCGCCTTTAACGAGATGCGGGCGTCGCGTTGCAGGGCTGCCAGGATTTTCCAGGCTTTGGCGTCGATATCCATGATATTTAGTTTACAGGTAGATACACAAGAATAGTGAAGGCAATGTAGCAGTTTTACCTTAATTTTTCCATGTTAATGCCTGCTGCAACTCTTCATACTGGATGCATGTTCTTTTTGATGTGGGTGTATTCATGGAAACTGGTTTATTTTTCAAAGCCATGCTGATCGGTCTGTCGATAGCCGCACCGGTCGGCCCCATAGGTTTGTTGTGCATACAGCGCACCCTGGCGCATGGCATGCGTACTGGTTTTGTCAGTGGCATGGGGGCAGCCTGTGCTGACGCGGTGTACGGTGCGATAGGGGCATTTGGCATGGTGGCAGTGACGGATTATTTTGTGTCCTTGAGTACACCACTGGCAATAGGCGGGGCCTTGTTCCTGGGCTGGATGGGCGTGAAGCTGCTGCTGGCAAGCAGCCAGGCAGGGCAGGCGGCCAGCGTGAGTCAGCAACGCTCAGGCAAGGCATTTGTCTCAGTGTTTGCATTGACCCTGGCCAACCCCATGACCATCATCTCGTTCATCGCTGTGTTTGCCACTGTCGCCGGGCCCAAGGTACTTGATACCGCAGCGGCAGGCCTGATGGTGCTGGGTGTATTCCTGGGGTCGGCAATCTGGTGGCTCATGCTCAGTGCCGGTGTTGCCTTGCTGAGCAGGCAAGTCGGGCCAGATTTGCTGGGTACCATCAATCGGGTTGGCGGCTTGCTGCTTTTGGGTTTCGCACTCTGGCAGTTATGGCAAGTCTTTTGAGCCAGGCGCAAGGAGGCAGCACTTTCGGTTAGAATTCTGCCTTCACTTCATTAATATATTAAGTTTCATGCGCCCATTTCCACGTCTATTGTCCGTCCTGGCTGTTGCCAGTGTGCTTGGCATAAGCACGCCTGCTTTTGCCGACGCGCCAGCACCCGCGCCCGCCAGTTTCAGCCAGGATTTTGAAATCTTTTGGCAGTACGTCGATGAAAACTATGCCTATTTTGACGCCAGGAAAACCGACTGGAAAGCCGTGCATGAAAAATATGGCAAGCAAGTCAAATCCATCACCAGCAAGCGGGATTTTGTCGCCATGATGGAAGCGGCGGTGGCTGAGTTATACGATTCCCACGCGCACCTGGCCACCAGCCTGCCAGCCACGCCGCGCTTGGTGCCGACTGGCACAGACCTGTGGGCAGAATGGCAGGGCAAGGATGCCGTCATCACCGATGTCAGGGCAAATTCGGCAGCAGAGCGTGCGGGCGTGCGGGTGGGTATGAAAGTGCTGGAAGTGCACGGGCAGCCGGTGGCACAAGCCGTCACCCAATTTGGCCCGTCCAGTTTGGCAACTGCCGACCCGGTAGCGCGTGACTGGGCCTTGCGCGTAGCACTCGCAGGTCCGCGCAACCAGGCTGTGAAAATCAAGGTTGCCAGCGCGCAGGGGCAGGTACAGGAAATGACGTTCACTCCCGGTGTAGAGCGCCCCGCCACGCCATTATCGAGCCGCAGTTTGGGTGAGATAGGCTATATCCGCATCAATAACAGCCTCGGCGATAGTGCCCTGATTGCAGCCTTTGATGAAGCAATGGACAAGCTGGAAAACAGCAAGGCGCTGATACTGGATTTGCGTGACACGCCCAGTGGTGGCAATACCACGGTTGCACGTGGCATGATGGGTCGCTTGATCAGCCAGGATATGCCTTACCAAAAGCATGAACTGGTGGCAGAAATGCGCGCATCCGGTGTCAGGCGCAGTTGGGTAGAATACGTCAGCCCGCGTGGAAAATTCATCTACAAACAACCCATAGTCGTGCTGGCAGGCCACTGGACTGGCAGCATGGGTGAGGGCATGACCATCGCTCTGGATGGCATGCAAAGAGCCAAAATTGTCGGCACCCGCATGGCCGGATTGCTGGGTGCCTTGGGTGAAGTGAAGTTGCCACACGCAGGTTTCATCGTCCGCATCCCGAATGAAAAATTATTCCATCTGAACGGAACACCGCGTGAGAACTTTGTCCCCAGTATAGTCGTGGACCCCGGCAAGCAAGAGCCTGGCAATGATGCGGCTCTTGATGTCGCTGTTGATTTACTGCACAAGCAATTGGCAGTAAAGAACAAATAGGCGCATTCGATATGCAATATACACATCAGTGAGCAGAAAAAGATTGTGGCAGGCATCTGCTTGCCTGATTCTTTGTTACACCATCACTGGCTATCTTGTTCTGGTGACTAATCAACAATTAACGATAGCTGTGCGAGCTGGTTCGCGTAGCGAGAAAATTTCAGGGCAGCATATTGTGCGCCTCACGCGCCCCCACATATTTGCGGTAGATTTTGAGTAGAGTGCCGTCCAGCTGTATTGCCTTGATCAGCATGCCCCATTCATGCGCTTCGGCCTCGCTGAAGCTCGCCTTGCTGATCCCGAAATTTCCCAGGACTTGCAAATTACCCTTGTCCCAATCCACCATGCGTACAGAGTTAGGATTGACTTTGGCATTAATGTAAAACTGAAAGACTCCAGGATATGAGGTGACAGCGGCAACTTCGCCCTGTATCAACGCATTGATCAGATGCGCCTCATCCGGATACACCCTGACCCTGTCTTCCTGCATCCAGGCCGCGATGAGTGGGTCATAAAAGGCGCTGTGCGCGAAACCTCTGATGACACCAAATTTAAGCGAACTGGCTTTCTGGAATTGTGCCAGGGTATGCAGAGTGCTTGGTGCAGACGGACCCAGCAAAATGATATGGTGGGCACGTACGTAAGGAAATAACCAGAGAAATTCTTCGCGCTCAGGTGTGCTGAGAGTTGCCGTCATCATGTCGATGCGACCAGCTTTTATTTCTATCCAGGTTCGGGCGCGTGGCTGCACTTTGGCATCGAAAGCACAACCGCTGCGTTTGCTGAGTTCATCGACCAGATCCCGGTCTATGCCATTGCCGGCAGCTTTGCCTCGCTCGGATTTGAAGAAAATACCCAGTTCAAGAAGATCCAGCTTGATTGGTTGCGACGGGCACTTGGGTGCTGCAGACGCAATATTATACGCAAAACAAAATGGCAGCAGGCAAGCAGGGAAGTAGCGATTCAACATTTTTCACCATCAGAAATACCTGTCAGCACTGGCAGCAAAAATGAATTGTGGGTCTGTCACAGTGTATTTTCAGCATACCACTTGCGTGTGAAGCTCAAGCTTTTGAAATGTCAAGATTTGAAAAAAATGGCTGGAAAAAATACACTTCCATGCATTTGCTGGGATGGCGGCTGCTTGACATTGTCTAAAAATATCCTGGAACGTGCATCAATGACACACCATATGCTGCTAGGATTGCAACAAGCAGTCGCAACAAACCACCGCCACATGAAAGTAGAATGATGAGTAAATTGTTTTCCGCCGCCTGCGAAAGAAACAGCACACCTATCCTGCAAACAATAGAGCCTCTCCTGGTTGATTGTCACAGTCTGCTTGAGATAGGTAGCGGCACCGGTCAGCATGCTGTGAGCTTCGCCAGGCAACTGACCCATCTGCAATGGCAGACCAGCGACAGGCAGGAATATCATCCCAGCATCATTGCCTGGATGGCAGAGGCCGCACTGCTCAATCTCTTGCCACCATTTGAATTGAATATCGGGATCAGCTCCTGGCCGCAAGCGCAGTTTGATGCTGTGTACACCGCCAATACCTGCCACATCATGGCGTGGCAGGAAGTAGAGCTCATGTTTGCCGGTGTCGCAGCCTTGCTGAGTAACAGAGGCTTGTTTCTCATTTATGGCCCCTTCAATTACGCTGGTGAATTTACCAGTGCCAGCAACCAACACTTCGACGCGTCACTCAAACAACAAGCCGCACATATGGGCATACGCGATATAGAAAACATTCTGATCCTGGCAAGCCAGCATGGCATGCACTTGCAGGATGATATCGCCATGCCAGCCAATAACCGCTTGCTGGTGTTGAGCAAGGGTGGACAGGAATAGAGAATTTTTTTGCGCGAGCCAAACCCTGAAAGTTTTTGAATAGGGCGTAGAGGAGGGGCTGGCGGTCTGGGATTCATTTTGTAACCGTGTCCCGCACAATCTTAATGCATCTGTGCTTGATTTTCGAGAGCACTTAGCGCCAGTTGATATTTGGCCAGGCTTATCAATTCATCTGAGGGTTCTCCAGCACCACGCATTTCAAACATGGCTTTCAGGTTGCCAATCAAAGCTGCGATAGTATAGATGGGCCCCGATGGAATACTCCACCAGCCAGCAAAAAAACTGACTAACATGCCTTGGCGATTTTCTTTCCTGCCACACTGGACACAGCATAAGCGCGTCCTGGTATTGTATGTGCTCTTGATGATGTACGAAATCGCAGTGTACGAATAGCGCATCTCGACGGGGCTGGCCATGCTGCTGCACATGGGGCATGCGCCAGAACGAATTTTTCCAGCGCCTTGCAATATCATTGCTTCGGTAAGATCAACCGCAGCCTCGCTGACCCTGGCACGGTGCAGGCAGTTCTTCGAGCAAAACCGCTGGCCTTCGTTCAGCACTGGATGATGGCGGGCAGAGTTGCCGCAAAAATCGCACTCTATCGTCCTGCGCGCTAGCCGATATTGCGCCTTGTGGACTTTCTTGCTGATGCTGTCTATCTCGGTCACGGACATGCCGCGCGCCGTCAAAATATCGCGGATCGCATCGCTGGCATTGTCGGCCAGGTCTTCACTCGATAGCTTGACGAGTAAATGCTCGCTGTCCATCTCTGAAAACTGCTCGATAAAAAATTTTTTTGTGTACATATGAGAAAAGTAAATACAGCGATGGCCGAGTTTTCTGAATTATAAATGCCTTCGGGTCATTAAATTGCATTGAATGTTTTTTGCAAATTAAAACTAAGATAGTTGCAAATTTAAACTAAGATGGTTATTCTCTAAGTATTACAGAAAAATGACTGACCATATTGGTCGCTAAAGAAGGAAAAAGACATGCAAATCTCATTGCGGAAACGCTATCTTGGCGCATTGGCAGGCCTGGCCTGTGGTGATGCTGTCGGTACGACTGTGGAATTTTCTGCGCGTGGCAGTTTCATGCCAGTCACCGACATGGTGGGTCGCGGGCCGTTTGGATTATTGCCTGGAGAATGGACGGACGACACTTCCATGGCCCTGTGTCTGGCAGAGAGTCTGCTCACTAAAGATGGCTTCGATGCCAAAGACCAGATGGGGCGTTATCTGAATTGGTGGAAATGGGGCTATCTGAGCTCTACCGGCCTGTGTTTTGACATAGGCAATACTGTACGTGCAGCCTTGTCGCGCTATGCCAGCAGTGGCGAGCCGTATTGCGGCCTGGATGATCCCCATACCGCAGGCAATGGTTCGCTCATGCGCCTGGCACCAGTGGCCATGTTTGGCTATCCTGATGTTGCTGCCGCCGTTCACTACGCCGCAGAAAGTTCACGTACCACCCATGCCGCGCCCGAAGCAATGCAATGCTGCCAGTTATTGTCGGCGTTGTTGTGCCGCCTGTTTGCCGGTTGCAGCAAGGCAGAGTTGTTTGTTGATGTGCCATTTACACCAACTGAACCCAAGGTGCTGGCCATCAGCCAGGCCGGCTTCATCACCAAAAACAGGGACGAGATACGCGGCAGCGGCTATTCAGTGGAATCGCTGGAAGCCTCATTATGGTGCTTCCTGCATACCGACAATTTCAGGGACGCCATCCTGACTGCCACCAACCTGGGCGACGATGCTGATACCACGGCCGCCATCACCGGCCAGCTTGCCGGTGCTTACTACGGCGTGGAAGGCATACCTCCCGAGTGGCTGGAACGGCTTGCCATGCGCGAAGATATTTTACGCATAGCAGAAGACTTGTATACGCGCTTTGGTAGCAGGCAATTGACAGAGAGTTGAGACAATGAAAGAGATAACAGGGGATTTACTGGCACTGGCCTTGCAAGGTCAGTTCGATGTCATCGTCCACGGCTGCAATTGCTTTTGCACCATGGGTGCTGGCATCGCCAAGACCATCAAAAAGCAATTTCCAGAAGCTTATGCAGCCGACCAGGAAACCCTGCCTGCAGATCATGCCAAGCTGGGCAGTTACAGCTACGCCAGCATAGTCAGAGGCGACACACGCTTTGTCATCGTCAATGCCTATACCCAGTATGACTGGCGTGGCAAAGGTGTCAAGGCAGAGTATGCAGCTATTCGTACTGTGTTTGCCCGCCTGCGGCAGGAATTTTCTGGCCTGCGAATCGCTTATCCCTTGATAGGAGCAGGGCTGGCCAGAGGTGACTGGAATCAGATTGCCGCTATCATCGAAGAAGAGCTGGCGGGTACGGATCATATGCTGGTGCGGTTTGGTGCGTGAATAAGGGAACTGGACATTTACTGATGATAAAAAAACCAACAAAAATAGAACGCATCGAAGGTGCATTGATAGGCTTGCTGATTGGTGATGCGCTTGGTGTTCCCTACGAGTTTCGTGATGCATCAGCAATTCCTGCAGCGGAGCTGATAGAGTTCCAGCCGCCTTCTGGGTTTGACCGTTCACATCGACTTGTACCACCCGGAACATGGTCGGATGATGGCGCACAAGCACTTTGCCTGCTGGCCTCGTTACTGGAATGTGGGCAATTTGATGCAGATGACTTAGGTCGCAAGCTAGTTCTCTGGTATGACCAGGGCTATATGGCGGTTGATGGAATTGTCTTTGATATAGGTATCACGACAGGCAAAGCAATTCGTGCGCTGCGACAGAATTCCCCTGCGCTGGAAGCAGGTGCGCGCGGTGATCACGATAATGGCAATGGTTCATTGATGCGCGTATTGCCACTGGTTTTATTTCATCGTGGCTCAGATTCTGATTTGGTCAGCATCGCACAATTGCAATCGCAACTTACCCATGCGCATCTGCGTTCACAAGTTTGTTGTGCACTCTATTGCCTTTGGGCACGCAGAGTATTGAATGATGTTGTTGATCCTTGGAATGAGGCTGCGCGAGTACTGCGGACGATTTATACCAATAAGCCCCAGGAGCTTGAGGAGCTGGAATGGTCGATACGGCCGGATGATGAGCCAATAGGTTATGGTTCCGGCTACGTGGTCGATAGCTTGCGCTCTGCCCGTATGGTGCTGCAAGCCGGAAACTACGAAGCAGCAGTTCGTGCTGCAATTCGCCTGGGCAATGATACCGATACGACAGCTTGTATTGCTGGTGGCATAGCTGGCATCCGCGACGGCATAGGGGGCATTCCATCGCGTTGGAAAGAGCAACTTCGTGGACAGGCAATCCTGCGGCCATTGTTGAAGCAATTGTTGACGCTACATCAGGCATAAATGCGTAACTTGGCTGGAGGAGCAACTTCAACCCCGAATTGGTGGCGGCATGAATATGCGAAAATTTGAGTTTTGTATCGTCTGTTCTTGGCTATATCTGCTCCGCCGCTGATTGTATTGATGACGAACACTGCAAGCAAAAAAATATCAGACCGCGATCAGGCAGACTATTGCAATCACCGCTAGAATGAGAGCATTCTTTCAAGATTTTTTATCATGAAGTTCCACTCTCATTCCAGGAGTTGTTGCAAATGAAAACCAAGTATTCCGGCGCGCAGCGCAATGAGCGCGATACTTTTGGCGAAATTGCCGTCCCCGCAGATGCATTATGGGGCGCGCAGACCCAGCGTTCCTTGCATCACTTTGCCATTTCCACAGAAACCATGCCTCCAGAACTGGTATTGGCACTGGCCCGCGTCAAACGCAGTTGCGCGCAGGTGAATAGTGATCTGGGCCTGCTGGATGGCAAAGTGGCAGGGGCGATAGCCCAGGCGGTGGAGGAAGTGTTGGCAGGTACACATGCTGCTGAATTCCCACTGTCGGTCTGGCAAACTGGCTCTGGCACGCAAAGCAATATGAACATGAATGAAGTGTTGGCCAACCGCGCTTCTGAATTTTTAGGTGGCACACGCGGCATGAGCCGGGTAGTGCATCCGAATGACCATGTGAATATGGGCCAGTCATCGAATGATGTCTTCCCCACAGCCATGCATGTCGCTGCTGCTGCGGCGGTCATTGAACAAGTTTTGCCATCTTTGAAAAAACTACGCACTAGTCTCGATATCAAAGCTAAGGAGTTTGCCGATATCATCAAGATAGGCCGTACCCATTTGCAAGATGCCACACCACTGACCCTGGGCCAGGAAATTTCAGGCTGGGTGGCACAACTCGATTATGCCGACAAAGCCCTGCGCCACACCCTGCCAGCCTTGCAGGAACTGGCGATAGGTGGCACGGCAGTTGGTACTGGTCTCAATACCCATGCAGATTTTGGTGAGCTGGTTGCCGCTAGTCTGACACTGGATACTGGCGTCGCCTTTAGCGCGGCCCCGAATCGTTTTGCGGCACTGGCTGGCCATGATGCCATGGTCAGCAGCCATGGCGCACTTAAGACCCTGGCCACTTCCCTGATGAAAATCGCCAACGACATACGCTGGCTGGCATCCGGCCCGCGTTCTGGCCTGGGCGAATTGCAGATACCTGAAAATGAACCTGGTTCCTCCATCATGCCTGGCAAGGTCAATCCTACCCAGTGCGAAGCCGTGACCATGCTATGTTGCCAGGTGATGGGCAATGATGTGGCACTCAGCATAGGCGGCGCGTCCGGCAATTTTGAATTGAATGTCTTCAAACCCCTGATCGTCCACAACTTCCTGCAAAGCTGCCGCCTGCTGGCGGATGGCATGGCCAGCCTGGACGAGCATTGCGTTCAGGGCATGCAAGCCAACCGGGCACGCATCAAGGAATTGCTAGCCAATTCCCTCATGCTGGTGACCGCACTCAACCCCTATATCGGTTATGACCGCGCCGCCGCGATTGCCAAGCAAGCGCACAGCAAGGGCACGACCCTGCGTGAAGCAGCGTTGGCCCTGGGTTATGTCACCGCAGAAGAGTTTGATGGCTGGGTCAGGCCTGAAGACATGGTTTGATTTGTTGTACTCCATAGCACAGGCAGAGTGCGCTTCGCGCACTCTGCAAATCGCTTGCGTAAGCTTGCATCTCAATATCACCTGGATTTATTTTTATGTCAGAAGCATTCATGATGGTCATCCTGATACAGACCAAACCTGGCCAAAGCAATGAGCAAATCGCTGTATACACCAGGCTGGCGCCGCTGGTGCGAGCTGAAGCAGGCTGCCTGCAATACGATATGCATGCCGTTGACGATGATGAAGATAAATTTGTACTGGTAGAAAAATGGACATCCAAAGCTGCCCTGGCTGCACACGATGCCATGCCATATATGGTAGAGGCAGATGCACTCAGCCCCAGCTTTCGCACGGGGCCTGCCACGGTACTGTTTTTGGGGCCAGTGATCGCGTAATGGCATACACAGCCTTGTAATATGTTTGCGGTAGGCTGTGTTGTAAACTGCGATTAACGTACCAACCACGATTCAAACACAGCACACCATGAAAAAATTTTACCTGAAAGCGTTTGCGTATAGCCTGCTAGTCCTGGGCATGGCTGGTTGCGCCGGTCTACCTGAACAGCCAACGGTTGTTCCCAAAGCGAGTGGCAATTACCAGCCCACCATCCTGGTTTCCATTGATGGCTTCAAACCAGAATACCTGCAGCGTGGCGTGACTCCTACGCTCAACGCCTTGGCAACTGATGGTGTGCGTGCCGAGGCCATGCGTCCCTCCTATCCATCGATTACTTTTCCCAATCACTACACCCTGGTAACGGGTCTGCGGCCAGACCGGCATGGAATTGTTGGTAACACCATGGAAGATCAGCAAATTCCAGGTGTGCGGTTCAGGCTCGGTAACAAGGAAGCCGTGTTGGACAGGCGTTGGTGGGATCAGGCCGAGCCGGTATGGGTGACCGCAGAAAAACATAAGGTCAACACAGCTATCATGTTCTGGCCGGGATCCGAAGCCGCCATCCATGGCGTGCGTCCCTCAGAATATCGCACCTTTGATGGCAAGCTGGCACCCGCAGTGCGGGTTGACACCATGCTTAGTTGGCTGGACAAGCCCGCTGGCGAGCGTCCACAATTCCTGACTGTGTATTTTGATCAGGTCGATCATGCAGGCCATGATTTTGGCCCGGATACCGCAGAGGTGACCGAAGCCGTGGCCAGTGCTGACGTTGCCATCGCCCGCCTGATGGATGGCTTGCGAGTACGTCAGATCAAGGCCAATGTTGTCATTGTCTCTGATCATGGCATGGCCGCGACCAGCTCTGAACGCAGCATACAACTGGACCAGATCGCCAATCCTGCCACGTACGAAGTTGTGACGTATGGCAGCTATGCAGGCATAGAACCTAAAGCCGGACAAGAAAAACTAGTAGCCACCGCGCTGCTGAAATCCCATGAACATATGCAATGCTGGAAAAAAGAAAACATACCAGCACGTTTGCAGTTTGGAAAAAATCCACGAGTGCCAAGCATCATATGCTCGGCAGATGTAGGCTGGCTGGTGATGCCAGATGCCAAGGCTGTCAGCAAGGCGAACAAGGGTTCGCATGGTTACGATAATCTCTCCAAAGAAATGCAGGCCCTGTTCATTGCTAATGGCCCGGCCTTCAAGAAAGCCTCGGTCTTGCCAGCCTTTGATAATGTCGACGTGTATCCGCTATTGATGAAACTGATAGGTGTGCCAGCCCTGCCATCGGACGGCAAGATTGACGCTATTCAACCGGCTCTGGTGCAGTGATTCTTGATGTCTGATCTATAAAAGATCAGGCATTCTCGGTACTGGCAGGGTGCGCCACGCGCACCCTGCCAACTGAGCCAGATATCAAACCGCCTCAGTCACTGAGCCCGCAGCAAACGCCTGCAAGCCTTCACCTGCCAGGCGGTAGCGTACCCATTCATCCTGCGGCCTGGCACCAATGGACTGGTAAAACTGTATTGCAGGTTCATTCCAGTCCAGCACACTCCATTCCAGCCTGCCACAGCCACTTTTGACGGCGACTTGCGCCAGATGCCTTAACAAGGCTTTGCCCGCACCGCTGCCACGGTGGCTGGGTGAGATATACAAGTCTTCCAGGTACATCCCCTTGCGACCCAGCCAGGTTGAATAACTGAGGAAGTAAATCGCATAGCCAACTGGCTGGCCATCGATGGCGCAGATCAGGCCGCGCGCCGGGCTGTCGGCGGCGAACAGGCTTTGCCTGACATCATCGACGCTGGCAATGACTTCATGCTCGGCTCGTTCATAGATTGCCAGCTCTGTGATATAGGCGTGAATCAGCGCTGCATCATCTGGCAGGGCGGGGCGGATGTCGATAGTCATGGAATTCCTTAAAAACACTTTACTTGCCACATCCTAACAAGCCTGCCTACAATGCGGCAAGTGCAATTACTTCACACTATCATGCAGCATATGCATCTTGATCTGCGCAGGCTTGATCTCAATCTCTTGTTGGTATTCAATGCCCTGTATCACCAGCGTTCAGTCACTGCTGCTGCACATGAACTGGCGCTAAGCCCGTCTGCCCTTAGCCACGCACTGGCAAGACTGCGCCAGGCACTGGGCGATGAATTGTTCGTGCGCTTGGACAACCAGATGCAGCCAACCTTGCGGGCAGAGCAAATTGCCAGCACAGTCAGCACGGCACTGGCGCAATTGTCTGCTGGGTTGAGTCTGAACCAGCGTTTCGATCCCGCAAGCAGTAAGCGCAATTTTGTCATCTCAGCCAGTGACTATACCGCCTTTGCCATTCTGCCGCGCCTCATCAGCAGGCTGCAACAAGTCTCGCCACAAATCACCCTGCGCATTATCAACACCAGCCAAAAACTGGCACTCGATGAACTGGCGGCGGGTCATATCGACTTTGCCCTGGGCTACGATGAAGAACGCACGCCACTGCCTGCAGGCATGGAAGAATTTGACTGGCTGCAAGATGACTATGTCGCCATCGCCTGCCAGCACCATCCACAGATCAAGCGCAAGCTGACACTCAAGACTTATCTGCAAGCCCGCCATGTCGTCGTCACCCCCTGGAACGAGAGCCGTGGCGTCATCGACTATGTACTTGATGGCATGTCACTGCAAAGACAGGTGGCCGTACAATTACCCAGTGTGCTGGTAGCACCCTTCATCATCGCCAGCAGCGAACTCATCATGACACTGCCACGCCATGCTGCTACGACGCTGGCACAGGCAGCAGGTATAGCAATTTATCCTGCACCTTTTGCCATACCACCCTACACCCTGAAAGTGTATAGCCATAGCAAGTATGCGCGTAGCGATGCGCATTTGTGGTTGCGTAGATTGATGATGGAGGTGGCAGAAGATGCGAGTGCTTAGTGCCTCTGGATTGGCCGTGTGTAGGGTGCGTTACAACGCACCATTCAGACAGACGTGGCTGAGTCTAGCCCAGCATAGTCGCGAGTGCGCCATGCTTTTAAAAGAGAAAAAATCTCAATCCCATCTCTATACATGGACGTGCAGTTTTACCAGGGCGGAGGTATTTTTCAGGAGAAATTCAATCAATGCCGTTTCGCCATTTTACAAACCAGATTGCGGGCGCATGATAGATATGCTGGCAAGTAGGCTTTGCACCTATCAGCAGCTAATCGTTACTATGTTCACTTTCAGGAAAGAACTTGGTTCTCATTGCTTTCAGCCCATGTAAATTTTCTTCAGTTCCGGCGATGCTACGATCGAGCATCCAGTCTGGAGGTGTCTTTGCTTTCAATTCATTGAGTTCAGGCAAACGATCTTCACATGTTTGAATAATGGTATTGAGTATGAGGCTTAATGTTTTTTGATCCCAAATTCCGGCAGAGGTTCCAATAGATATCACGTCTATCGCAATCCCAGGCACCTTCACCAGTTGATCCAATTCAGGCTTAAGTATATGTATTTGTTCTGTTGCCAGTCTTGCCACGACATAGTCAAGGACTCCACCTATCCATATGTAATCGTTCGAGCACAATATTTTCTTGAGATGCGGGATGAGTGGGTCTCCAACCGTGATCAGGAAGTCCGCAACTGGAATGGCGATGGGATAATTCATATCCTGCAGCCAAATAAACAGGCCTTCGAGTACGGGTTCTGCTGCCACTGGTCCGGCAACAATTACAGCCTGTAATCGTTCATGGTCGTGTCTGTTTCTCGGGCATAGATTTTCAGTAGTCATGGTAACGGCTTTCTTGAAACTTGCAATGTCTGGAGCTCGGTTTGGCATTCCTATATCTTCAAACTAGCGGGCGACTACGCAAAGTTGGTCGCCAAGCTTCACTTTTCTCGCCTAACCAACACCCCCAAAGCTTGTTGCCAGGCCGCCGCGTATCCTGGTACTGTTTGCGACACTCCAGCTCGCACGCTGGAATTCGTTGCCGCCAACTCAAGTTCCTGCTGACTATCTTTATCCTGCAACACAGGCTGGGCAGCAGCCAGTGCCGTCAGCAGCTCTATCGTAAGTCTATCCAGCGCTGGGCGTATTTGCGTTTTGAGATCAGGCGGATCACTAAACGGCGCTTGCGATTTACTCGTCCATTCCTTAAACAAGGCCGTCTGTATCATCTTGCCTGCGATAATCTGCGCAGCAAAAAAATCCTGAGCCAGTTTGGGCTCAAGACCATATTGTGGAGCCTGTTTCGCAAGAGCATCCAGTATCTGTTGCTCGCGCACAGGATCATCAATGGCGGCTTTGGCATTCCATTTGTACATGGCCACATCTTGTGCCACATCCAGGCGTTGCTGCATCAATCCAAGCAGGCGCAACAGTCTTGGATCAATGGCATTTTGTGCTTGTGCCGGAGATGCCAGCATCAAGGCAGCACACAGAAAAACCAAATAGATCAGCCATGGCGGTAAGGTTTTGCGGGCTGGGTGCAGAGGTGCGGGATTGCATGAATTGGAGGACATCTGTGTAGCGGCTCTATGAGTGAAGGGATATGTCGGCATTCTATTGTGCCATACGTTTTTGAGGCGGATAGGCAAATTTCAGATGGGTTTTGCACAGCCGCGCCTTATTGGTTCAACTAAAAAAGTTGCTCCACGCCCGTATCGCCCGTCGCCGTGTCAGCTTGCTGGAACCTGGCAATCACAAGACGCCGTTAGCCTTCTTCCATTTGCGCAAGCGCACTCGGGCATTTGCATAGGGAGACGAGGTATTGAACTGTATCATCCTGCCGTGGGTGTATTGTTCGTACCACGGCAAACCGTAAAGAGATGCATCGCTTTCACGTTCGACCAGGGCCAGGATCTGGTCGTACACCTTGGCAAACAGCCGCAGCAGTTCGGCGTAGTCCAAGCCTGCATGGTCGGCATAGAATTTTTGCGCCAGGCGGCCCAGTTCGTTCCATTTAAATCCAGTTTCCGGAAAGTCCACTGGCATGCCGCATGACCTGGCTTCGGACCACTTCAGCACTAGCAGGTTCCAGCCTATCAGGTAAGCCAGCAGATTGGCAACGCTCATATGCGTACCTTGTGCATGGCCTTCCAGCGTCATTTCGTTGGCACGCTCTGCCGGCACGCTGGCAAGGTCGGCAGCGAGCTTTTCATAGGTGATGCTGATAGCGTCCAGTAATTCCCGTCGGTTTTTCGGTACGGCCATAGTCGAGTTATTCCCAAGTTGCTGCCAATTGGCAGCGTAAATCGTGCATTATCCTTGTCCTTGGCATCTTGAGGGAGCTAGTCCTGGAATGTGCCTGCCAGCTTCGCTACCAAGGATGATACTGATAACGAAAGTGCGGCGTCCAGCTATTGACGCAACTCCCTGATACGCAAGTAAATACGTATCATGGAATACCCCAGGTAGATGGTGATGGGCATGGCTATCCCATAAACGATCATATATGCCAGCTTGCCATCACCCAAAGTATGCAAGCTGGATTGGGGGAGACTGAGATGAACTGTCAAAATGCAAAACCAAAATAGCAAACCCGGCATGCGTCGCTTGTATTTCATCTGTTTCGATGCGTCGTCGGAATAAATTTCTGCTTTTCCTGCGTGACAGGTATCCGTCACTGGCATGCGCCAGTATTGCCAGCCATTTGCCTTGAGTACATGCTCCCAGCCCGCATCTATCAGTAACTGTTGATAGCTGTCATCCGGCTCAATGACATTGGCGACATTCCATTTTGCGTTCGGCACGTAGTCGAGGCGATAGGCAATTTGTGCAGGTGTGCCTTGAGCGAAGGTATAGACACCGAGGACATTGCGTGTCTTTAAATGCAAACCCTGGCTTGCCATTTGCTGCAACCAAAGCTGTTCTTGCTCATCCTCCCACGAGTGGAAACATTTGAATTTCTTGACCAATATCTCACTGACTTTTGTACCTGGATTTGCACTCACTTGGCCTCCTCCATTTTTAATTTTGGTAATGCCAATTTAGCGTTACGAAACATGATTTCCATGCGCCGTATATGTTCGGCGAGCACAAGTCTGCCTTTGTCGCTGAGTTCATAGTATTTGCGCCGCTCTTCTTCCTTGACCTTGGCGATCAAGCCCTGTTTTTCCAGCGTGGCAAATGCGCCATACAGAGTGCCAGGGCCGATGACGACATTGCCTTCGCTGATGTCTTCCACTTTTTGCATGATGGCATAACCATGCAAAGGCTCGGTCAGCACCACCAGCACATAGAAAGTGGCTTCTGAAAGAGGCAGATACTTTGAATAGTTGATGTCGCTCATTGATGCCCTGGGTTTGTTGGTGCTTATATCGAGAGATGATATATCGGTTGTCGATATAGTGTCAAAGAACTTATGATGACAATGCAACATCTCAGATTAAAAAAGGCCGATTGAGATGTATCCTCAATCGGCCTTGCTCTGACAAGTTTGGCTCTGGCGAGCCTGGCTTTTTGTTTTATCAAGCCTCGTCTGCTGGCACTTTCCAGTATCTTACAGCCAGCGCTGCCAGTGCCGTGACTGTCGCCATGCCAGTCACGCCTGTCCAGCCCCATTGCGCCAGCAGGGCGCTACCCAGGGTGGCACCGGCTGCCATGCCGATGAACATGCCGACAAACAGCACGGCATTGAGGCGGCTACGGGCGCCATTGTTTATGCCATAGACGATAGTCTGGTGGGCGATCAGCGTGCTTTGTACACCCAGGTCAAAACCTAGCGTGCCTATGCCCAGTAACCACAATTGTGCTGTTGGCGGGAGCAGGGGGCTGAGGTTCATGATGGCAAACGAAGCAGCTGTCAGTCCGGCGCCCAGTTTGGTGACCAGCTCTGGCCCGCGTTTATCGGCCAGGTGGCCAGCCAGGGGGGCCGCCAGTGCGCCCACTGCACCAGCCAGACCAAAGGCTCCGGCAGCAGCGCTACCCATGTGGAAAGGCTCAGCGTGCAACATCACAGCTAGAGTAGACCAAAAGCCGCTAAACCCCATCGCCAGCAGACCCTGTGCCAGTGCCGCCCGGCGCAGTGTGCCATGGCGGCGCATAAGGTCCAGCAGCGATACCAGCAAGGCGCGGTAACTCATGGTGGTGGTCGGCACAAAATGGGGCAGGCCACGCCAGATGGCAACGGCTATCAGCGATACACCTACCGCCGCCAGCATGAACATGCTGCGCCAGCCAAAGTGTTCCGCCACAAAGCCACTGACCACGCGTGACAGCAAGATGCCCATCAACAAGCCTGTCATGACCGTGCCCACCACTTTGCCACGGCGTGATTCATGCGCCAGCGTGGCAGCAGCAGGGACAATGTCTTGCGCCATGGTGGCCGTCAAACCTATCGCCAGGCTGGCTATCAGTAAAATGCTCAGGCTGTTTGCCAGACCCGCAGCAATCAGGGCAGCGACCATCAAACCTGCCTTGATGAGGATGATATTGCGGCGGTCATGCCTGTCGCCCAGCGGGGCCAGCAACAAGATACCCAGGGCATAGCCAAGTTGCGTCAGCGTAGGGATAAAGCCTGCGTCCAGGTTGCTGACGCCTATATCGGCGGCCAGTATGCCGAGCATGGGCTGACTGTAATACAGCGATGCCACCGACAAGCCAGCCCCGCTGGCCAGCAATAACACCAGTGGTGGTGAGGGTAGTTGATGGACGGGCGCGAGATTGATGGCCGCCAGTTCGGGCTGCAAAGCAGCGCTTAGGTCATGCGATTGGTGAATGGATGACATGCTTGGCTTCCTCTTCTGATTCGTCTTATACATTGCTGCACAGTCTATTGCTTGACGGGGACAGGTGGTAGTAGCAGACAACGCAGATTTGTTATACATTAAACGTATGACCAAGCCAAAACTCATGCATCCTGACCAAGCTGCCACCGCATCCCTGATGGCGGGCGCAGGTGACCGTATAGAGCTCATGCAAACCTTTGTGCGCATCGTCGAGGCGGGTAATTTGTCAGCCGCAGCAGTGCAACTGGGGACGACCCAGCCGACAGTCAGCCGTCGTCTACAATCGCTGGAACAGTTCCTGGGTGTGCGGCTATTGAACCGCTCCACCCACAGTATGCGCCTGACTGCCGATGGCGAGCGCTGTTATGAACATGCCAGGAACTTGCTGGTCAACTGGGCTGCCTTTGAGTCCGACTTGCGCGGCGTGACAGAAGAGCCGGAAGGCTTGCTGCGTGTCGTCGCTCCCCATGCGTTTGGCCAGCAAAGACTGGTCAAGCCACTGGCCGACTATCTCAGGCTATATCCGCGCGTGAATGTAGAGTGGCTGCTGCATGATGAAACCACGCTGCAGGATTTTATTTCTGCCGGCATAGACTGCGCGATACAGATAGGTGAGCTGACCGACACCAACCTGGTTGCCATCAAACTGGCCGAAGTGCCGCGCATCGTCGTTGCCGCACCATCGATACTGGCGAGCAGGCCCATGCCGCAGCAAGCCATAGACCTGGCAGGCTTCCCCTGGCTGTCGCTGCGCACTTTTTACCGCAACGAAGTATTCCTGCGCCAGATGCACACCGGCGAAATCCAGCGCCTGGCCTTTACCCCGCGCATCAGTACCGACAACCTCTACGCCCTGCGCACTGCCACGCTGGAAGGCCTGGGCGTAGCCATAGGTTCAGGCTGGATACTGAAAGACGACATCGCCAGCGGGCGGATGGTACAACTGGTACCGCAATGGCAGGCCACCCCCTTGCCTGTGCATCTGGTATATCCATATGCGCGCTTTTATCCGGCCAGGTTGCGCAAGTTCATCGAAGTGATCAGGGCTGCGGTGCCGACAACTTTGCATGGTTGATGGCTAGTCATTGTGAGAGATAAAGGTTTCGGGAACTTAAAAAAATGCAATACAATTTCATCATTGAAGAGCTCAATTTTATCCCGCTTGCGCTGCCCATTTTTTACCCTGATTGAAGATACGAATACCTATAAAAAAAATCACTCCACTTATTTCTGCACTGGCTTTCTTGCTGTCCGGCTGTGCTGGTGCACCCAAAGTTGATTTTGCCAACATAGACAGTGCCTGTGCACAGCAATGGTCAGCTAACCATACCAGTTGCATGAGTGGTTTCAAATTGTTTACCCTGGCGAATGAGTCAGCATGCAAGACAGCAATGGAAACTTGTGCGCAGTCATGTCCAAGCCAGTCCGAAGCAGCAAGTCTTGTAAAAGCCAAGCCAGCGCAAGGGGCCGCAGCTGACAGGCTGAAAGAACTCGACGCTCTTCTCAAAGACGGCTTGATCAGCAAGCCTGAACATGAGGCAAAGAGACAGAAAATTCTCAAGTCCATGTAAGTAGAATACGACAGGGTGCCTTTACTGTCTCTGTACAGGCAGATTTAGAGGAGGGCACGCTTCGTCATCTGTTTTTTTCAGGTATCCGGCTACCGCCCACCAGAGGCGGTGCGCAATGGCAGGCCTACCAGAATTCGTCTGATCCGAATTAGGCTTGGCGCCTTTGTGCAAGCTGTGTTGCACGCATCTTGCACAGTGAACTTCCCGACAATTCGCTCATCCTGTCAGCAGTTTTGACATGCAGGGCGCGCTGGGGGGAGCTTTCAGCAAAACACTATGGCAGTCTTGTGTGTCAGGCTCAGACGGGCGCTTTCAAATAAGATTATCCATGAGTCCAGTTCTCGATAACAACTGGCTTGCTGCGCTGCCTCTTCGCAGATGCGTGTGGCTTCGGCATCTGATAATTGTCCATTGTTGAGCTGGATGCCGAGTGCAGGTGCCACCAGTATCAATTCTTCCATCAGGCGATAGGAAGAACCCAGCATGCCGCCTGGCAGGCCAATATCCTCGTTTTTGGCGAACAAGACTTCTTCAAAGTCCACTGGCACATAATAACCTTCGGCGTCTGAATGGCAGATCAAATGACTGCTCAGGTAGTCATATTCCACCTGCAGTACTTCATCCTGGCTTGGGTCCTCTCCTTCTGGCAAGGGCGTTGCAAGCCATGTCGGGTCTGCCCTGCGGTGGGCATAAGCACGGCGCAAATAGTGTATAAAGGAATAGGGGCAGCTATCAAGTTCAGAGCGTGAATCCAGTTGCGGAAGCGAGCGTGGCTCTGCATGCGCAGGCAAGCCAGCTGCATTGAGTACGTAGTTGATGGCGGTCCAGCCAGGGTCCAGCCCTTCATCACGATCTGCATCATTATTGTCCGCTCCTGACAGTATGCCTACACTGATACCCAAACCCATTTTTCTCTCCCGAATATATGCTGCATACGGGGTATGTGTACACAGCGTTAAAAAAGTGATGGTATCGCTTCAACTGAAGTGATGCAAATCAGATTGAGTAAGCACATCATGCACCTTGCATATTGGTCAGCTTTCGCTCACGCCAAAGACGCTCGGTTATAATCCATAGCGGGAACGATGGTGTAATGGAAGCACACCTCAACCAAGAGGAGATGGTGTCGGTTCAAACCCGACTCGTTCCCAATTTATTCGAGCTATACAGCACGGATATTCTCTTAGACCAGAGTGCCTTGCGTCACAACCCACATCGCTGAATGTACCTCATGTCATCCGCGCCCGGCTATAATCAGTATCGGGAACGATGATGTAATGGAAGCATAGCTCCACAGCAAGGGAGAAGGCGTTGGTTCAAACCCAACTCGTTCCCAGCCAATTCGATAGCTTGTATATCCTCGAAATGATATTCGAAATATTTTTTAGCTTTCCAAATTACTCCGCTATAATCCGCGCCGGGAAAGATGGTGTAATGGAAGCACATCTGCATTGCATGCAGAAGGCGTTGGTTCAAACCCAATTCTTTCCCTTCAATTCAAGGTGAACGCCTCATGCCGTAATGAGGATGTAGTCGAGAAATTTTGACCTTTGCAAACCTGCTCCGCTATAATCGTCGCCGGGAACGGTAGCGTAATGGAAGCGCGTCAACATATGCATGAGGGAGGTGTTGGTTCAAGCCCAACCCGTTCCCACCACTCAGCGCACACACCTGCGTGTACTAATGGACAGACGAGGATATCCGCGGTGGCATTTACCGATGAAGAACTGGACATTGCCTTGAAGGTGCTGCAGTTGATTGCAGATGAACCTTCACAGATGGATGATCATCCGCGTTTCAAGACCCTGATTGCCAAGATACAAAAAGGCGCCAAGCGCGGACACAGGCAGACACGTGCTGATGCCGCAAAAGAGCAATTGCGTAATGCACGCTTGCAAACCGGGCTGGTGCGCGCGCAACAAACTGCAGCCTTGCCTTTGCTTGCCAATGAGGTAAATGGCGGGACACTATGGTCACAACGCTGCTATGTCTGCAAACAGGGATTTCAGCAACTCCATCATTTCTACCATTCCCTGTGCCCGCTTTGTGCTGAGAAGAACTGGGGCAAGCGTCATCAGCGTGCCGATTTGCGCGGGCGTTATGCGCTGGTCACTGGTGGGCGCATCAAGATAGGTTTCGAAACGGCATTGCGTCTCTTGCGTGATGGTGCGCATGTCATCGTGACGACCCGCTTCCCGCAAGATGCCGAACGCCGCTTTCTGGAATTGCCGGATTCTGGTGTATGGGCAGAGCGCCTGAGCATCAGGGCGCTGGACCTGCGCTGCATTCCCGATGCAGAAGAGTTCGCTGACAAGCTGTGTCAGGAATTGCCTCACCTCGACATACTCATCAACAATGCAGCGCAAACCATCAAGCGCCCACGCGAATTCTATGCGGCCTTGATGGCTGCCGAACCAACACCCTGGTTGCTGGAAGCGAAGACGCAATACCTGGGGCAATTACCCAGCTATGCAGATTATTTTCCGCAGCAGGAGATAGACATCTATGGCCAGGCGCTGGACAAGCGCCCCAGCAATTCATGGTCGCAGCAACTGCATGAAGTGTCCACGATGGAGCTGCTGGAAGTGCAACTGGTGAATGCGGTCGCGCCGTTTTTATTGACGGCCCGTCTTAAACCGGCACTGTTGCGCTCGCCACATCTGCGTCGCTTTGTCATCCAGGCTTCTGCCATGGAAGGACAATTCAATCGCAGTAGCAAAACAGAATTTCATCCTCATACCAATATGGCCAAGGCTGCACTCAATATGATGGTGCGCACCAGCGCCCAGGAATGGGCGCGCGATGGTATTTATATGAATGCGGTGGATACCGGCTGGATCACCGATGAAAAACCTTATCCGCAAGCCATGCACGTGCGGCAAACGCAAGACTTTTATACGCCACTCGATATCATCGATGGCATGGCACGCCTGATAGACCCGATAGTGCGTGGTGTCAATGAAGCAGAGACACCCCTGTTTGGTCATTTTCTCAAAGACTATGAACCCTATGCCTGGTGACCTATTACAACTTGCAGCCATGGAAGAGCACAGCAATGTGCAATGCCCGGTGCATCGCGTCAGCATCACGCCATGCGATGCGGCTGAGCTTGAGCCTTTGCTTGAGCATCTCAGCGACAACCTCGGTATCAAGCATAATGCGCCAGGTAGTCAGCAATTTCCACGCGGGACTCTGACCGACGATGGTCGTCTCGATCTGTGCAAACAAAGCTTGGGTACAGATCATTGTCTGAGCGTTGCCAAAGCGCTGGAACACAATACCCAGGTGCGCAGCCTCATGCTGGGGACAGATGCAATAGGTGATACCGGAGCCGCCGCGGTAGCCGGGCTGGCCAGCATCAATCCCCATCTTGAAGTGCTTTATCTGGGCTGCAATAACATCGGGCCTGCAGGTGCGCTGGCGCTGGGCAATACCCTGGCGGCTAGCGCGCCAAACATCACCGGGCTGTGGCTGAAACGTAATCCGCTAGGCCCTGAAGGTGCAGCGACTATCGCCTACATGCTGCGCAGCAATCAGCATTTGCGCGTGCTGGATCTGGTGAATACTGATTTGCGCGCATCAGGTGTGCAAGCCATCGTCGATGCCCTGTGCAGTGACAACCATAGCCTGCAAAGTCTTTACCTCAGTGGCAATGGCCTGGAAGTAGCCAGTGCCGTTGACATGGCACGCCTGCTGCGTGAAGCACCGCATATCAAGGCGCTCTACCTGAGCGTCAATCGTCTGGGAGATGAAGGCGCTGTGCTGCTGGCAGATGCCTTGCGCCACAACCGCACATTGCATACCCTGGAACTGGCCAGCAATGGTATCAGCCAGCAAGGAGCCAGTGCCCTGTTCGATGCAGCCAGGTATTCTTCATTGCATAGCCTCAATCTTGGCTATGCACCCTCGACCATAGTGCTGGGCGCACAAGCCAATTGCATGGGCGATGACGGTGCTGTGCAAGCTGCACACCTGATTGACGCATCTTCCACATTACGCAAACTTAATGTCACACGCAATAACATCGGTAGACATGGTCACACGATATTGTTTGATGCCGCACTGCGCAGCACGCAATTGACGCATTTGAATACGGATAGTCGCTTGCCGGATGAACTAAGCGAACATTTGCAACGTAATCTATCCCTATGTGGGGAAGTTGTTTCGCAGGATCAGGCTATGATCAGGAGTGTTTATCGTTAGTTTGCCGCGTCAGGATTTGCGCGCATCTATATTTTATGGAATTTTGATGGACCCTAAACTCAACATGCTGACTGAAATTCTGAAAAGAAATAGTGATGATCCAGATTCTGTCGATATGCTCAATGAAGTTGATCACTATTTTTTCTTTCAGTCGATTTCAAACGCAGATGATCTTGAAGCGGCGTGGTCACTCTTTGATGAGCATAAAGAAATTCGTAGCAGACTGCTAAACCTGGAAATCGATGCCAGGGAAATTCCGGGCTGGGGCTATCTCGTTCCTCAGCTTGATCAGGTAAGGTGCAGCGAAAATGAGCTCCTGGCCTTGGTTTCCTCACACATTTCCATGCTTAGGCCATTGCTTTTGGAAGAGGACTACAATGAAGAAATTATTTCTTTTATAGACCGCGGATTTGCGATAGAGATAGCGCCAGCCCCAGTTGAAATTCCTGATGTTTCGGAAAATGAACTATTTGGTGTTCTGTATGAAGCGATAAGTGAATATCGGATTGAGCATTATCCTTACGATATACCTCATTATGAAGTATTGCGAAATTGGGCAATTTATCTGACCAAGTGCGACGAAGTCGCCTGCTATCTTTTATGGCCCTGTTTAAAGCATAAGTTGACACTACCGGATTCGTGCATGGATGCAGGCGCCAAACTGTGGAAGCTGGGTTGCCGAGATCGTTATTGGGTAAAGGATTTGGACTTCGAATCGAAAACCGTGTATGTCAAACCAGCCTGGCTGGACAAGCACAATTGAGTTGCCCGTCAACTGGTAAGCACGATTAGTTTGCGCTGATGCGATTGCATAGTGCCTGCATGTTAAAAAAATGAATGTATCCTTAACATAAATCATTGAAATAAAAAAATTGGAGCTTTTATGTTTAGCTTTCTCCAGTCAACTATCTACGTACAGATTTCCCCTGATCGTCTGAGCATGCGGGATGTGAAGTCTGGCCAGTCGATTTCAGAAATACCTGAGCTGACAATCAGTGCGCCACCAAACCAGAAATTGCTGGGTGTCGGTGCAGCTGCACGTGCGGCTGCTGCAAGCCAGCATGGTGCTATCGTGGTCAACCCTTTCGCTCACCCGCGCTCCCTGGTTTCTGACTTTACCGTGGCAGAACAACTCATCAAGGCATTTCTGTCCAGGCTGGTGGGGGGAGCAACTTTCAAGATGTCACCCGTGCTCATTATCCATCCCCAGGGTAATCCTGAAGGAGGTTTTACCCAGGTCGAAAACCGCGCATTTCGTGAACTTGGTTTTGGTGCTGGGGCAGCAAAAGTCATACTTTGGCAAGGTAATGACCTGACAGATCAGGAGATATTGTCAGGCCAGTTTTCGTCGCATGGGCAAGTGTGTGAGTGAATAAGAAATTCAATTTTCAGTGAGCAGGCTGGTGACTCGCATTTTTCTGCATTGTTTCCGACAATGCAGAATCTTGTTTTCTTGCTGGTAGCGCATGGAAAAAAACCTAATGCCGTGCTGATCAGTTTTTGATTTTTTTGATGCAGAATGATGTCCTTGATTCTGTCAGAAATGTCATCAAGATCATTCATATCCGCTATCACCTCAAATGTAGTCTGTCCTGTAACGCCTGACAAATATCAGGCCGGATAAGATTCAGTATTCCTCACTCTTGATATCTGCTCCCAAGCCTACAAATCCAGTTTCTGCATCAGGCGCTTCATATCCACAGCATAAAATTGAGGTAACTTGAAGGCCCCCTTGCACGGCACGGCTATCGATTCTCCGTTTTTTAAACCCAGGCTGACTTTGCCGCTAGCCTTGCAGGCTCTTACCATGTCATCGACGAGCAGAGAAGATCCGAATATTTTTTTTCCGTCCATTTCATGGACACTCATACCGGACTTAAACAGACCACAGCCTTTTATTTCTCCTACAACAAAGGCATCTTTTTCAGTGTAAAAGCTGATGTTGCGATTGCAGTCTTCTTCCATCAAAGTCGCAAATGCCATGCGCTGGATCTTGGCATACTGTGTTGTAGGTAATGGAGCTGGTTTTGCCAGTTGCGTGCTGGCGAGAAATTCTGGCCAGACTGTTGACATGGGTTGCTCACCCATGAGTTTTGGCAACCATTGTGGCGTGCACTCTTTCTTTTTACCGCATTCGATGGCTTGTTCAAAGCTGTTGGTATTTCCTGTTTCAAACGCTCGATAGTAGTCATTCATTTGTTGCAGAGGGCTGCCATCATTCTGGCGTACAGCCAGGCCCATGACATGCAAGGCCAGACCACAGTCGTAGGGGACAGAGCCGCTGGCTGCCAGATTCTGGGGCAATGTTTTCCAGCTATATTCTCCCGCCACGAAGATGCAATTGGAAATGGCAGTGCCCAGTTCTGATGCAGCATCTTCAGGGCTGACCCATCTCGTTTTCAGGCTTGCTGTCCAGCGCAGGTATTCTGCACCTCCTTCCACAATATAGGGTGCGTGCTGCTCACGTTCTTTTGCTGAAGGTGGTTGAAAACGATGGGCAAATTCATGCCAGACAAATTTCCTCAATCGTCCGTCACTATCAGGATTGGGATGCTCCGGCCAGTTATAAAGCGCCAGCCTCAAGACGTCACCGGCATCTCCCCAAAAACTTGGGCCACCATCATTTTGCGCCACAGTTGCGGCAAGTATTGGCTTGCGAAAACCGACATCGGGTAATGCCTGGTAATAAAAATCTACCGCTTGATCAGCGATGTTTTGCAGTAACTGGATATTCTTTTCGCCTAGAGCGGGATTGAAATAGCTGATGACACCAGCTTTTGATGAAATCTGCTTCTTCAGTAACAGCACGGCCATGTATTGCCCATCATATGCATCGTAAGATGCTGTCTCTTGAAAGAGCTGGCCTTTGAAAGCAATACTGCCCGGCGCTGAGAATTGGTAACCTACTGAGCCACACTTGTCGCTGACTGCGTAGCTGGTCGTATTGACATACATGCCTTCTCCCATGGGGAAGGAACCAGGTGATACGCGGTCATAAAACTTGCTCGCTGCAGGCACATCGAAACGTAGCCCTGAACATGCCTTGTTGGTTTTGGTGAGTGTAGTTCCGTCAGCGGTACCGCAATCATCCACAGCTTGCCATCTTGCCCGGATCTCACCGCCAAATTTGGGCAAGGTTTCATGGTTCAGGAATGGAATGACATCACATGATTGCGGCAATTGATAGCTGACTTCAAGCTTCTCTGGAGAGATCAGTTTAAGGTGTACGGTAACGTCAGCAGCCTGGCTTTGCTGGAATAATAAACAAGCAAATGTTGCTAAGCCTAATCGCAGGAATTTCATCTTGGGAATTTTTGATAGTAATAATTTAACATTGTGCCCTATCTTTTACCGAAGCTGCTTCCTTTATCAATGTTTCCAGCACTTGCAAGTCAATCTCACTGAGCCTGCGTATATAAAGACAGCCCTTGCCAGACTTTGACTTGCCCAGATTTTCCAGCAACTCAGCATGCCTGGCCGCAGCGAACAATCCATACAGGCTGATGTCACCCTTGCGCGAAGAAAAGCCTACCAGGCAGATATCACCCTCGCGACCGCTTTCATAGCGGTAGTGATAATTGCCAAAGCCAACGATGCTGTCACCCCACATGACGGCAGGCTGCTTAGTGGCCTTGGACATGAGTTGTATCAAGATTTCACAGTCCTGCCTCCGTGTCTCATCGGCGATGGCAGCGATGTAGTCGTCTACGCTATTGTCAGTTGCCTTGGTTTTGTTCTCAGCCATGTTTGATCTCACGAAAGTTTTTCTTGAGTATGCCAGCTGTGTCAATTTTTCGAAGCGGCAGATTTTAGTGTAACGGCGAGAAACAAAAGTGTCTATACAATGTACAACAGAATTTAATGCCTCCTTCCTGGCTGGGTTAGAATTCATTCATAGGGGAGGAGACTTGAATCCATCCCACTCCAAATTTTTTTGACACTTTCAAAAACCATGCGCATCCGTCATTTAACAGACCCCGAAAACGGTAAGAACTGGAGCAGTTTTTGTGATGGTTCGAATGTGCGTGTCCGCACTGGTGTTCCTGGCAAAGAAAAAGAGAGCGACAAGCCTCAGGATAATCCCGATGCCGCCCTGGCATGGGCAGAGAAAGAGGAATGGTCCAGAATCAAGAAAGGCTTCATTCTCGATCAAGCCGGTGCGCAAGCCGGTGAACCGCGCATGCATTGCCTGCGCAGCAAGGCATATACAGGTGCCTTGCCGATTGCCGACGTAGATGGGCAATTGCTATGCAATAGTTTTGACGATACGCGACCTGGTGATTGCTTGTATTTACTGGATGTCTCAGGCAAGAAAACTGCATTGCCAGAATTGCCCCAGCACCGCATGGTGTGGAAGGCGATTTACCTGCCAGCCATGCAGCGTCTGCTGATCAAGGCCGATCATCAGGTTTTATCGTGGACAAAAGGTGATACTGCCTACACTATCCTTTCTACGCCCAATCCCCATCCGGTAAGCTGCCTTGACGCGCAGGCTAGCCTTGCTGTCTGGTATGCTGAACCCAATCTGGTGGTGACTGATCTGAATTCTGGTCAACAGCTTTTGAATCTCCCTTTGCCCTATGAACTGTATGGCGGCCATTCCCCGCAAATGGAGGCAGCCTTGTCACCCAATGGTGATACCGTCGCTTATTGCGCACGCGCAGGAGAGATTGTCTTGCTGGATATCGCGACAGGCACGGTGCGTGCCAGCATCGCTGGTGACTTCAAGATGATCAAGCTGCTCAGATACACACCCGATGGCCGCTACCTGATCGCCGAGGCCGCATACGGTAATGCCAGCCACTTGTGCTTCGACATGCAAAGCATGTCTTTGCGTGCAGGCTGGCCCGCTTCCAGCTTTGACGGCAGAACTTCGATAGCCCTGTCGCCAGATGGCAAACTATGTGCCATTGCCAATCGCAACAAGATGCAGATCTACGACTTCGCGACCCTGGAATGCACCTTAAGCTTCAGGATAGAACATGTCGTCAAACGCTGTAGCATAGGGTGGGTAGGTCAGTATCTTGGTGTCCAAACAGATTATGGTTGTGCGAGTTTGTATGCGCTGGGTTGATGGCATCAAATCAAGATAGCATCAAGTCAAATCAGACTTAAGGCTGATTATCCTGTTCCCACTGCGGATTCCAGACCACTTCCCACAGATGCCCATCCGGGTCCTGGAAATAGCCTGAATAACCACCCCAAAAAGTATCATGCGCTGCCTTGACGATGGTTGCCCCCGCCTTGCTGGCTTTGGCCATGACAGCATCCACTTCAGATTTGGAGCCTACATTGTGGCCCAGGGTCATTTCTGTGGCACTGGCTGCTGCCAGCTTCAGACCGGTATCATGTGCGATGCTCTTGCGTGGCCACAGCGCCAGGCGCAGCTTGGCTTGCAGTGAGATGAAGACGACAGCGCCAAATTCAAATTCTGTTCCTATGATGCCTTCAGTAGAAAACCCCAGGCCATCACGGTAGAAATGCAGCGAGGTTTCTAGATTGTCGACGCCCAGGGTAATGACGGTGATGCGTGCTTGCATAGGCATATCCTCTCATATGATGGAATCAAATTGATTTGCTAGCGCGTATTACAATCCCCTCTTGCTGCTATATTCTCGTATAGATCAGTTTAATACAAACAGGGGGCAAGTCCCCATAATCCAGGAGTGGAGTTTGAAAGCACGCATCAGCAGCTCAATTGCCAAATTTCTTGCCGCCAGCATGACTTGTATAGTGGCTGCCATCATGCTGTCTGCTTGCGCGGTCAGGACCAAGGCTGTGCCTGCAGAAACTGCCTATACCGCAGAGTCCACTTATCAAAAATTGAGAGCCAGCTATCCTTTCATCCGGATCGCCAGCCAGACCTTGCCAGCCAGCGTCAAGCTGCTGCCAGATTTGCCTTATGTCCGTCATGGGGATAAAGACTTGCAACTGGATTTATACCTGCCTGTACAAGCCAAGGGGGCAGGCTTCAGTGTCAACCCTGCCAACCCAGTCAGGCCAGCGATTGTACTTGTGCATGGCGGTGGCTGGCGATCAGGCTCACGTGACAACCTTGGCGCAATGGCGATACGTCTGGCAGAACGTGGTTATGTCTGTGCCGCCATCAGCTACCGCTTATCGACAGAGGCACGCTACCCGGCTGCCATACACGATGTCAAGGCGGCAGTACGCTGGATGCGCAGCCACGCCAGCTTATACCATGTCAACCCGCATCAAATTGCCGTAGCGGGTGGGTCCGCAGGCGGGCAAATTGCTGCACTGGTCGGTGTGACCAATGACATGGCAAATTTCGACATAAAGGCTGGGGGCAGTATTGCTTCCAGTGCTGTTTCCAACACCGTTTCCAGCACGGTGCAAGCCGTCATCAATATCGATGGTTTGTCAGATTTTACTTCAGAAGAAGCACGCAGATATGAAGATGACCCCAGCAAAAAAACGACAGCCGCAGGTGCCTGGCTGGGTGGTGGCTATGCAGAAAAAACAGCAGTATGGAAAGAAGCATCCCCGCTCAGCCATGTCAGCAAAGATACACCTCCCTTCTTGTTCATCAGCAGTGCACAAAAACGCTTTAGCCTGGGCCGGGAAGAAATGATGGCGAAAATGAAGGCTCTGGGCATTGCAACCAAGCACGTGCAACTGCCAGATACGCCGCATAGCTTCTGGTTATTTGATCCCTGGCTGGAGCCGACTGTCGATGCGGTCAGTGCGTTTTTGGAAGAGATTTTTGCGGTGAAACGCTGATGCAATGATGTACAGGATCAGGGCACTCGATTCGACTATGCTTTACTTCGGAACAAGATGATAATCATCACCAATACCATCAGAGGAACAGCGAGACAAAAAAAGAAAAAATTCGCATCAGAAAAATCCCAGCGTGAGGGCGAGATAAAACTGAGCATGCTTTCAAGAGCATTCGTCGTGCAAATAAAACGCAAATTCGCCCCATTGAAGCCAATAAAAATCCCCCAGGCTATAGATGCAGAATAAATCTTGCTCAAGTGTTTTCTGTATGCAAAGGCGAGTGGTATGAAGCCAGCTATCGTCATTAATATCAAGGCGGCAGGGGTTGCCGTCAGCTCACTTCCCAATTTTTGGATCGCATCCAAAAACGATAAATCCCTGGCCCCAAACTCAGGATAAAATTTTCTGAGGAAGATGGCGATGCAGATTTCTGCAACGGCATTGCCGATGGCTGCCAATGTGCAGGACAGTAGCAGGGGCTTGCAATACACAAAGGTGGTTTTCACGCGCATGCCGGCCTGCGTTTATGGCCGCAATGAATAGTGTCGCCAGCCTGCTGCGCAATGAAATCGCTGGAAGAATTCAGGTAAATTTGTAATGAATCATTTTCTCTGTGCAGGTCTACCTTTGACTCTTGATCACTGGAAATCAGCTCCAGACTTTCACCAGGCTCCAGGGTGAAATCACGCGCCCATGGCTCTACCCAGACGACGAGGTCGTCTGTGCCATTGTTTGATACAGAGAATTTGAAAGGACTCATTTACTTCTTGATTGCGATGATGGATGCCAGAAGTTTAATCTGGCTACAATGCGTATTTTACTCGTTGGGAAGTAATCAAGGGCTGCTCATTGCGGGTGCCCTGGGAAATATGCCTGGTCAACAAATGAGACTATAAGCTGCAGGGTGAGCCGTGCGCACCGCTTTTGTGTATGAAGAATAAGCAGGGCACATAAGAGCACCCTGCCAAAAAAATGCATCTAGGTAGGCACCTGCCCATCCGCCACGATACCCATCTCCTGCATATTCTGCGGTGTATAGCCCGCCTTGATCAGAGCCTGATTCAAGGCCTTGCGCAGATATTGCAGGTCAAACTCGGTACGGGCCAGGTTCAGGCCCAGTTCTACAATTTGTCCTGAACGCAGCAGCGGTTCACCAGTCGTTTTATCCCAGTGCAGCAGGTTGTGATTTTCATTTGGATCAGCATCCAGGTTATACAATTCCCATTGCGTGTTGGCAGGGTTTTGCGGTTCCCAGTAGCGCACCAGCTTCCAGGGTTTTTCAAAGTAGGATTGTATGTGGTTGGGCTGCACCACCGGGCCAGATGCGGTCAGTGGTTGTTTTTCTGTTGGCTTGCCAGTGGGGCTGGTCAGACGCTCTGTGATGTTGACATACCACTGGTATTTGTCAGGCAGGTAGTTGGTATCGAGTGGCGCGGTGATATTGTCGTCAGAGACAAACAGCACGCCCTTGCGTTCACTTGCCTGTGCATCGCCACGTATGACCGGTGCCAGGTCTTCGCCAGCAAGGGGTTTGACATCGTGGCCCTGGATGAATTTTGCCAGCGCCTGTCTGTCGTCCTTGTCATAGCCAGCCAGGCCCAGCAGGGTGGGCACCCAGTCTACGTGTGTGGTATGGCATTGCACAGTGCGCATGGTTTTGTCGCCATTCACCAGCGGTGAAGAAATGATGGCAGGGATATGGATGGCTTCCTGATAAGCGCCACACCATTTTTCTATCTGGCCGCCATGGGCACCTGCCAGCTCGCCATGGTCAGAGGTGAACACGACGATGGTGTTTTGATCGAGGCCGCTTTCATACAGGCGCTCAAGTATGGTACTGACTTCGACATTCACCAGATATTGCAGGTACAGGTAAAACGCCAGGTAGTTGCGATACCAGTCCTCGGCATTGCTCTGCATCTTGAACGGGTAGGGCGAGGGCACCACGGCATGCTGGCCGCGCAGTGTCGTCAGCGCCAGTTGGAACTTGTACGAATAATCGTACTGGCAATCCGGCTTGCTTGATAAATCGCCGCGCCAGTTGGCTGGCAGCTTGACTTCACCCAGCTTGAAACCACCGGGGTTCAGCGGCACGCGATAAGTAGCATTGAATTGATTGGGGGCCTTGCCATATACCGGCGGCTGGCTCATCGTACCTTTTACTGGTGCACCAAAGGGGGCAATGATATCGCCCAGCGTTGGCGGATTGGCTGGTGTTTCTACTGCTGGTTGCCAGGGGAAAGGGTAGGCGCCAATATCATGAGGATTGACAAACGATGCCACCGCCAGCCATGGCCGCAATTTGAAGCTGGCATTGGTTGGATTATTGCTGTTGATGATATTCGCCTGCACCCCCAGGCCCTTGCGACGCAGGAAAGTGGTGACAAGGTCAGTATAGCTTTTGTCGCGATACACACCCAGGTTAGGCGTGCCAAAACGCTGGTCAGAGGGGATGGAATATTCCCAGTCACTAAAGCCCCAGTTTTCCAGACTGCCCGTGGGGGAGTCCGACAAATCCCAGCGCCCGAAATAATGCGTTTCATAACCCGCCGCGCGAAACCAGTCACCCATGGTCGGCACGCCATCTTGCGGCAGCCACGGGAAGGCAGGATCAGTATCCACCTTGAACATGCCCTCGGTCTGCGTCACCCCGCTATGAGCGCTGTATTGCCCGGTCATGATAGTGGCACGGCCAGGCACGCAGGCAATGCTGGAGCAGGTATGATTTTGCAGCGACACACCATGCTCACGCAGTTTGACAAAGCCGGGGAATAATTCGGCATAAGGGTTATCCAGCAAGCTGCCTTCTTCAAACCGCAAGATCTGGTACAGCGGCTCCAGAGGATCATCAGGATACCTGGGCGGATAACGCATCTGGTCGACCATAATGAACAGGATATTGGGTCTGGCAGGTGCTGTGCTGGTGTCGCCTGTGGGGTTGCCAGCGTTGCTGGAGTTGGGGCTTGTTGTACTCATGATCATCCTTTGGCAGTAAGGGGTAGAGCATCGAGAGAAATCCGGCAAAGGCGTTAAGTTTTGCCTCGCATAGGGTAGCTATCTATTAATTTTAATGCAACTTATCGAAAATACAAAGACGTATATGTACAGGCCACAATTTTTTTCAATTGGAGAGAGGCAATAGAATGTGGTCGTCTTAAAAAGCTGATGCATACACATACAGCATGGCCTGCCGGCAACTGGACGTTGTGGCTATATTCCAGTAGGCTGTGCTTTTTTGTAGATGCTTGTTGATCCGGGCGATTCTGGGAATTGTTAGACAATCCGGTCTTGAGCCGCCAGGCGTCATATCACAACACCGCAATATCATAAGAAACCGCATGATAGAAAAGCTGGAAATCAATCATCTGAGAACCCTGGATGCTTTATACAAGTTTGAAAACTTGTCAGCGGCAGCGGAATATCTTGCGGTGTCACAGCAAGCCATCAGCCTGCAACTGAAAAAAATCAGGGAGATACTCAGCGACCAGTTGTTTGTCCGCACCGGGCATGGTGTCGTGGCTACCCCTTACGCAAAATTGATACAGCCGCATATCCGCCAGGTGTTAATGCACCTCAATGACATACCGCTGCCGCATACCATCACACCAGAAAATACAGCGAGAACTCTGGTCATCTCCGCCACCGACTATACGCAAAAAATCATCGTCGGCGAGTTGATGAAAGACCTGAGAATCTCTGCACCCGGGGTCAAAGTCATCGTCATCAATATCGAGAGTGCGAGCCTGATACAGAAAATGCGTCAGGGTGACATTGATCTTACCCTGACTTCCAGCGGCTATGTGCCAGAGGGCCTGGTTTCTGAAGCCCTGTTCACTGAAAAATATCTCTGCGTGACCGCCAACAAGAATATTGTTTTTGATGACCATCTGCCGCTTGAGCGCCTGGTCGAACATGATTTCGTCGTGGTCTCACCCGGCATTGCCAGCTTTAAAGGATCAGCAGACAGCTGGTTTGAGCAGCAAAACCTGCCGCGTAAAGTACGTGTGTCCGTACCTTCATTTTTCATGGCGCAAGAATATCTGAAGCAAACTGATATGGTCGGTTTTCTGCCATCGCGCCTGATGCCATGTGCAGGCCTGTTTGAAATACCGCTTAAAAAATATCCACCTGGCTATGAAGTCGTCGCCGCCTTTCACCCCAGTGCAAAAGACGATGCCTTCATGCTCTGGCTCCTCGACAGGATACGTCAAAAATTTCCTGCAATAGCGTAGTCGCGCTTGTATCCGCTACAAGCCCACCTTGATGGCCAAGCACGGCTGCGGTCACTACACTTTCTCTGTGTTCCTTATTACATAGAGAGGTTTTCATGAGCATCAACAAAATCAATCCCGCCACGCTGTATGACGGCGCACCATTCGGCATGTCGCAGGCAGCGGCAGATGCAGATAGTGGCCTGATATTTATATCCGGCCAGGTAGACTGGGACAGCAACTATCAGGTAAAAAACCAGAGCATGCCAGCACAGGCAGAGGGCGCAATAAAAAACCTGCTGACCGTACTGGAAGCAGCAAATTCTTCAGTTCAAAACCTGTTGCACCTGCGCGTCTATATCAGAGGTGAACTGGCAGAGCACATGGAAACTATCGTACCAATACTACTCAGCTACCTAGGCACATCCCGTCCGGCTCTGACCGGAATAGGCGTCGCCTCACTGGCGACACCTGATACACTGATAGAAATCGAAGCAGTCGCAAAACGACGCACGTCTTAGCGAGCAGCAACAATTCGAAGTAGAGCACTTGTCAGGTGCTTTTAGATCGGACTGCATTGCAAGTGATGGCACCATCAACACTGCACTTTGTGTCTTGCTCGATTCATAGACATCCTGTCTTTCGCTTCTACTTCGACTTTGACAGTACATTCGTCATTTGATTCAACGCATGCGTCGTCTGCAGCGATATGGGAGGCTTGTGGTCATCATCCACGTCCAAAAATGTCATTCTTCGCAGTGTTACTAATGGCGAGGATTGCAGGATCAGACAGGCGCCGTTCAGTGGTAATCACGTAAATTTGCTCGACAACTGTTGGAATGTCGCCGATGGCAACTACATGATGCTGCTGGCAGATTTCTTTTTTCATAGCGCTGGGAGCAACAAAGAAACCAGCGCCCGCACTGCCAAAAGCTTTCATCAATGCACTATCATCAAATTCCCCAACGATGCTAGGTCTTAGCTGATGCTCTTCGAACCAAAGTAGCAATCTCGCTTGTATGGCAACATCCTCACCCGGAATCAAAAAAGGTGCCTGATTCAGTAATTTTGGAAATTTTCCTTTAAACTGCTGAGCCAGTGCAGAAGTCGCAAAGACGGTCAGTCCACATTCTCCCAGCAAGTGATTGTAGGCGCGAACATTCAAGCCCGGAGACATGGGACGATCGGCAATAATCACATCGAGCTTGTGGAGGGCCAATTCGCCCAGGAGCAAGTCGAGGCGACCTTCACGACAGTTGATACGGATTGCTTCGTCGAGTGCTAATGCCGGTTGTATGAGTCGATAGGCAATCACTTTGGTAACGGCGTCGGCTACGCCTATACGCAAGATGCGTCTGCGGTTCGACATTTGCTCGCGAAGTTCATCGAGCAAGAGATCACTGGTGTTAAAGATGGTATCGGCGTAAGTCAGGATGCGACGTCCAGCGTCTGTCAGTTCAATGTTTCTGCCAGCTTTGCGAAACAGCTCAACACCCAGGGTTTCTTCGAACTCATTGATCTGACCACTGACTGCATGTGGGGTTAAATGCAATTGCTCAGCTGCCTTGGCGATACTGCCCGTCTTCGCGACCATCCAGTAATAACGCAGATGCTTGAAATTCAGTGCTGCCACTTGCTCGCCTTTCTTGCTGTTGACTACTGTTGCTTTTTATAAAACTGAAGGGGGGAACTTTTGTTCCGAGATTTTAAGTCGTTGTTGTCGCTGATGCAATCTACGTCTCATCATCAGGTATTGGTAGCTACGCCAGATCACCTGCATCGCACAGTATGACAGTGCCGCGAGAGCAGATGCCAATACCAGCATACCCAGTAGCCATGGTGTGCCTAGATCACTGACCCATACTACCCAATTTTCAATCGCCTGGGTTGGTGCTGTCCAGTCTGCTACCGGCAAGGCAGGGAGCTCGCGCCAATCTGTACTTCCTAACATGCTCTGACCTATCGCATAGGCAAGCATATAGATCGGTACTATGGTCAGGGGATTGGTCAGGAAAGTACCAATCAGCGCCATCGGCAAATTCACTCTCAGCAAAAGCGTCAAGGCGACGGCTGAAATCATTTGCAATGGTCCTGGTACCATCCCACAAAACACACCCACAGCCAGGCCCGCAGCTATTTTTTCACACTCTACTTGCCAGATGTCAGGAATATCAAGCCGACCTGCGAATCGTCGGCTGACCGAATATTTTTGGATACTATCCTGATTTGGCAAGACACGTCGCAGAAATTTCTTTGGCATAAATATCGAAACACTTTTTAGAAATGTGTTTGCAGAATCGATGGCATAGTCGACCTTACATTCGATGGCAATGTTTTGCTGTCGCGCGAGCCGTAAGAGTTATCGCCCGAATCTGGCAAATCTGACGTAAAGGAATAAACCAGGCCGCCAATTTCAGCCAGATCCAGTTCCCACACCTGCATTGCCCTCGATACCAATACCGCTTCACCTACACTTAATTGTTGATCCGCGTAGACCACTGCAAGCATGATTTTCAACAAGATCTTGCGCAGTCGCGTATCCTGGATTTCGAGCAAAATACTGTCAATGCTCGCTTCATCAAGTTCAATTTGTCCATGCGCAATCCCCGGAACGCATTGCAACATGTCCTCGCAAAGCAGGTGAACAATATCATCAAAGTCTGCCTCTGACATACCCAGACGTTCGAGTACACCAAAGCGCATCATTACATTTAATTCCGATTTATCCAGACATCCATCAACCAGCATGGAGAGTGCTAGTATTCTTGCCATGGCTTCCGGACTATTGGTTGCATACTGTCTCATAAAATGGCTCCTTCGTATTCAATGATTGCTTAAAATATTGTTCAATGTGTGCTGGTGGTTTCAGTCTCTTGCGCGTCAGCCGCAGGGAGATTTTTGAAAGTATCGTGTGGATGTTCTCGTGCACGCTCTATCTGCTTGGCTAGCACGCGTTCTGCTCGTCCAATAGCCTTGTCGATGGAGACATAAAGATCCGATTCCAGTTCATCAATCACAATGTCCGGCCTGCCAGTCAGTGGAATCTGAATCAGGCAGCGCTTGTCTTTGCCGCCACGAGGCCCATTAATGTCTGATAAGCGGACGTTAATGCGCCTAACCTCGTCGCGCGCCCAGTCAGTGGCAAAGCCCAGGCGTCGCCTGGTGTGCTCACGTAAGCTGTCGGTGAGTTCAAAACCCCGTGCCTGAATGTCGATGTGCATATCAATTCTCCCTTGTCAGTTATTGATAGACTTAGTATAGGGACGACCAATTGCTCTTTCAAATCGAATATATCAGACCAATAGATCGTAGAAGTCGATCTATTGTCTGAAGAAATTTTTCTGACGGAAAGACTTATAGCTGAGAATCTGCTTTGTATAGGATGGCGCGTAAGACATGACTACCATCACAGTCGACATTTGTGCAGATTGCAAATACCCATGAAACCCGCGTAGAATAAATTGATCGCGGGTGTAGTTTAATGGTAGAACGGCAGCTTCCCAAGCTTTAAGAAGAATCCAGAAAATTCAATGCTTTCAGCGGGATTTCGTTCCCGCAAATGAAGAAATTTTCTTAAAATTCCCCGTCTGAGAAACGTAGTAGGTTTCAGAATTGCGGGAAAAATTTCCCACCAAAAACAATATGTTTTATCGGCGTCTATAGCTCAGTTTTGAACCATAGTGATATTCATTGAAGCAGACATAAACACACCTGGCCGGTCTGGTTTTCTCGCCCTATATTCCATTAATTGATGGCGGTTCGCACCAAAATATTTAAACTTCAATCGCAGTTAAATAACCGTTTAAAGAATTTCTAATTTTTTCGTCCGACATCAAGCTGAAATCGCAATTTTCTTGCAAACCTTTTGAGATCAAAAAATCTGTTTTGTCGTCTAAAGTTACCAACAAACCACGTTCATTACGATAATTGTTATTCCGGGGCTCAGAAGTCTTGTAAATAGTTAATTGGTCTATTCTTCTACCAAGAACATTCGCACATTGATAATCACCAAAGCGTAAATCCTGACAACTAACCAAACAACCTGAATTTAATAAATGGGCAAATTTCTTTTCTAAAAGGCCAAATACCAAGGGTAAATTTTCTTGCCATACCAGTACTGAGCTATTTAAAGAAGAGGCGTAAAAGCCAACACAGACTTCAGATTCCAATACAAAAAATATTGGCCCACTCCCATGCTTAAACAATTTATTTTCAGGAATGTTATACGGGCCATATAAATAATTAGAAGGATGTTCTATGTATAATTTAAATATATCGACAATCTTTTTTGACTTTAATTTTTTTAGCAAATCCATTGAATCACAAAGCAATGGCAAATTATCCCCGAAAGGTAGTTTGTTCTCTGCGAATAACGTAAAGCCATTTTTTTCACTGATAATTCGAGGCATACCATTTCACTTTCTATATATTTGAGTCATTCAAGAAATCCCCCTACTGTCGTGCTGCGCATGTCCGGCATGCCCAATCTCGACAAACTGAACGAAATCTATATTCACGCTAAAGTGAGTAATGATGGTGGACTCAACATCCCCGACTGGTCTTACGTTCGTAACGGCATGTGCTTTGAACATGCGGATAAAACCCGGTTAAAAATGCGGCTTGTCTAAAATAAAGTACCCCATCGGAAAAGAGTAATTTAAGTAAGAATAATTTTTGATAGCGTGAAAACCATTGATACATAAGGCTTTTAAGAGAATAGCAAACTGTAAGAATTATGTAATGAAGAAGTAAGCTAATTACCTATATAAAGAGTGTTTTTTCACTTTTTAAATATCCTTTAATATCAAGCACTTAGATTTTTCTTACCTTTTGAATTACAGAATCTTACATAAAGATGTAAGTTAATATCTCTATACAAATCAAATACTTAAGCCATCTTTTTTTCTCGACTTACTTAAATTACTCTTTTCCCTAGCCCCGCTCAAAATCCCACCGACAACGCGAATTCAAAACCGCGACTTGCGATACGCGCATCTCATGAAAATTTGCGTCAAAATGCGTCATCATTTGATGCTATGCGGGTGGCCGCAAACGTAAGCTGGGCTTGACTCTAAATGGTGACGCATATTTGAGTAAAAAGAGACCCATTTAGCGGGCAGGCGTGGTGGGGGGATGTCTGCGCGCCAGGCCTTGAAATGAGGGAAAATGTAGAAGTATTCGCTTAAAAAGGAGTAAGAATAATGGTTTTGATTAACAGTGCCAAAATTGGTGGGACGTTAATAAAGGTCGCTTGTGAATCAGAACTTGATTTGCAAGCTAAGTGGTTATTGGGTGTCCTGGAACAAATGTATCAGAGGGGAGTGAAATTTGACGATGGGACACGGATACAGATAGGATGGTCTATCTTATCCCTCATCAAGCAAGACGACGGCTCTTTTATGGTCTGTGAGCCAGATTTCGATAGAAATCCTTTCGAGGATATTCGTAATTCTGTAGACGTATCACTGAATGTAATAGCCAAGCAAAACAAATTTACAAGCGGTATTGGAGCGAAGCAGGTGCCAATTGCTTTTCAGAATAAAGTCATCATGGCTAAAGGTGTGTTGGATGAGTCATCGTTCTATTTGGAAAGGATCGCACCTGATCTTGAAAAGAATGACTCTGGTTGGTATATCGGGAAAACAAACCTGAATGAAGAGAAAGATGAATTAAGTGCAATTTATGCATTTCAACTTCTTCAACTTAGACCAGAGCTAATTGATGTGCTAACGCTTCCTGAAGGTTATATGGTATTTGTAGACGGATTGACTGTGTCGTGTGTTACCAATCCAAATGATGAAGTTGTGTTTTCATAATTTGAGCGTTGCCACCTGCATATCATGAACTGCCTCCGCCACTGTTGTAAAATTGAAACTTTCAATAGGAAATGGTCAGGCGGCTGAGGCATGAGCATCTACCACCAAAATGAATGGCAGAACTTCTTGGGTAAGCCAGATCGTGAAGTATAATTTTTCATTTTTTTGGGGCTGCTGCGCCGTCCCACAATTCAGACGTTAGGCATACATATATGTGGGAAGGTCAATCAACTTCTAGGCTGTCGCAGCGATTGGCAGGTGTTGCGCTTGCGGTTGTTTCGCTCCCGTTCGCTTCGCTAGGTGCAGTGGGCGTGTGGCTCTGCATCGTAAGAGCTGAAGCTGCTTTAGCAATTATTGCTACTATGACTATCGCACTACTTGTTGGTATCTTTGGGCTAACAATCGCATATCGAATTTTTTTCGGAAGAGGAGTTCGTCAGGGCGGTGGCGTCCTATCTCCCTTCGCTTTTCGAGTCGGTGGCTTTGTGTTTTTAGCATTTGCAGCATTCTGCACTTACGACACCTTTGTCGATGGTAAGTCTATGAATGTCGTGGTTGTTTTTTCCTCACTGTTTATTGCCTTTATTTTCTTTGTTGCTGCTCGGCACCGAGGTGCAATGCGCTCTATTAAGTAAGTATCTTAACGATCTTGCAAGGTAGAAGAAAGATCACCGCTAAATAGAATTTTTCTTACTTACCAGATATCCGCAAAATCCGCTGTTCACGCTCAAAATCATCCCGGCAATCCCGATCACAGAACAGCGTATCGGGTGCCACCGGCTCATCACAAAACCGGCAAGCCCCTGTACACCGCATACGCACCCCGCCCCGCGCATGCGCAATCGCCGAAGCAATAAACGTCTCGACATTTTTATCTGACATATCCGCAACATCACTCATTTCGTATTACCTCCCTCATTACCTAATGAATAAGGCGTGAAGCGGATCACCTCCTCGCCCAGCCACTCGTTACACTCTCTAAACCGCGCCTGCAGCGGTTCCAGCTCGTTCATGGAAAACACCCTGGCCGCTGGTTCCACAGCCCCAAAACCGCCCGTATTGTTCGGCACCAGGCCTAGCAGCTGGGGCGGTACCCGGTGCGCGGCAAGCATGTCATCGCGTGTCACGTTCTTGATGCTGAAAAACTCATCCTTGGCCGCCACCTCAGACACTGGCAATATCTGGATGCCGTCCTTCTTGCCGTTCGGCGCATACATGAACACATTGCGGAAATTGCCCGGTCCCTTGCTATCGCGCAGCGCCTGGCGCATGTTGTCCACATCACTTTGATTCTGGGCAGGGTCGGTCATATACAAGATGAAACCGGCGTGTGAGCCGTTCTTGTAATACTTGCGCCTGAACAGCGTCGCCGCCTCATTCAACCAAGCAGAATGCAAAGCACTCAAATACTCAGGCAGGCCGTACACCTCCTGATTAATATCCGGCTCCATCAAATGAAAAATCGCTCCAGACTCAAATACATGATCTTCCTGCCAGCCACGCACAAAGGCGTATTGGTTCAAGTCATCACTACACCGGCGCATGTACTTGGCCAGCGCAGGTTCAAGCTGCAAAGGCTTGCCCGTGCGGCTTTTACGGTTTTCCAGATAAGCATTGCCAAACACCAAAAAATCCAGCGCAAACCGGCTAAACGCCTCGCGTGACAACAAGGCATGCGGCACAAAGGTGGCCGCCAGCAAATTGCGCTTTACATAAATTGCAGTGCTATGGTGCACACTTGCGCGGAAAGACTTAGCCAGGCCGTCCCAACTGATAGGCGGCTCGTAATACCGCCCATTCGTCCAGCACTCGATATAGTCCAGAATTTCAGACCGGTCTAATACCGGCGTCGGGTCGCCAAAGCTGAACACCTCCGCACCTGGCAAGGCTGCTACCGCTTCAGCCTGGCCTTCTGACGTCGCCTTGAATGGGCCACGTCTCTTCTTTCTCGTCATGAATACACCTCCATAAATGATTGATTGCTGCCTATGCCGCCGTCTAATGGCTCATGATCAAGCGCATGCATACACGCCCAGGCAAGGTCTGCATGGCCGGTTTCTTCGCTACGGTCTGCCACATAGGTCACATGCTGACCGCTGGCCGTCAGCGTCTTTTTAATCGTCATGAATGCCTGCGCCAGATCCGTGGCCCCGGCGTCAAATTCCAGACGGCCCTTGCTGATCACATCGCGGGCCTTGATGACCATGCGGCTCTTCACAGCCGGGTCATAGTTGATCTTGGTTACATTGGGATAAAAGTTCTTCACCAACTGGTGCACACCCTCGCCCATGCCAGTGGCATCAATGCCAATAAAGGCAACGTGATAGCGAATTGTGGATTGCCGTATCTGTTCAGCCTGGGCCGCAAAGTCCATGCCCCTGAACTGCATACGCTCCAACACCCGGAACTTGCCGCCTGGCGTGCGCGGTGGCGCGAGTATCACCAGCCCGGCACTATCGCCGGTGAATGCAGGGTCGTACCCTATCCACACCGGGTTATCACCGTATGGCCGCGTGGTGAAGGGTTTAAAGTCTGTCCAATCCACCCAGGCATCCACCATGCACTTTTGCAGCTCTTGCAATGGGAAAACTGACGCCGTATCGTCAATAAACTGACACATCAACAGGTTTTCAAACTGGTCCGGGCTGTACTCATAGGTGCGCAGCTCGTCAATATCAAACAAATCACAGCCGCCCGCCTGGGCGTCCAAGATAGTGACAATCTGTCGCCACATCTTGTCTTCGCCCGTAAAGCCAGACGCAAGCCGCTTGTGACTGACATCAATATTGACCTGGTCTTTTTTAGGCCGCCGTTTGTTAAACAGCTCCCCCGTCCAGAACGGGTATGCCTCATGCGTGATGCTCGATGGCGTAGAAAAATAAGTCTTACGCCATTGCTTATGCAGCGCCATGCCAGACGCCACCTTGTTCAATTCCTGGAATTTGTGCGTCCAGAAAAACTCATCAAAGTAGAAATTGCCGTGATAACCCTGCGCCGTCCTGGCATTGGTACCCAAAAAATAAAGATGCGCCCCATTCGGCAACACAATAGGATCACCGGCCAGCTCGATGCCCGCCGCCTCCTTGGCAAACTGGATAATGTATTGCTTGAATACATGCGCCTGCGCTTTAGACGCAGATAGAAAAATCTGATTGCGCCCGGTCTCCATGGCATCAGCCAAAGCCTCACGCGCAAAGTACCAGGTAGCGCCAATCTGGCGCGACTTCAAAATCACCCGCGTGCGCTCATGCCCATTGCGTAGCCATACCTTTTGATAATCAAACAGAGAGTCGCGGAAGGCCTCTAGCAACTGGTCGCGCTGGTCATCACTATAATCATTGCGCGTGGGTTTCTTCTTTGGCCCTGCATTGCGATTTGCCAGCTTAGGATTCAAATCCACCTCATTGCCGCCCGGTGCCTCATAGCGCCGCACCCGCGCTGTTTGCACCGCCTGGCGCATCAGCAAATCAATTTCCTTGAAGTCGCCGCCGGTCTTGACCTCCTTGGCAATCAATTGCACCAGGCGTGTTTCAAGGCTGGCTTCAATTTTTTCTATGAACGGGGTGTCGTCCCATTTTTCACGATCGCACCAGCTCTGCACAGTGGTGCGCTTGATATCCAGATGCCGGGCAATAGATGAAATGCGCCAGCCCTGCCAGTACAAGGCCTGCGCGTGTTTCTTCAGGTCGTAAGTGGGCGCGACAGTCGCGCCATCTGTGGGCGCTTCTGTGTCGTTTTCGGGGAGAGTTTCAGACGTATTTTCGTCGGCAAGATCAATCATGCCGTCAGATTACGGGCTTCGCGCCCGCGCAGGCACTCCCGGCAAGTTGATATAAATCTTATCAACTCCTTGCTGATTGAAGGGAAAACCCACAGAGCGGACTATGCCAACTGCACAGCCAGAAATCAATTCTTGAAACCGACAATCTACCCCACAAAACCATGAGCACAAAAAAATTCAAATCTAAATTTTTCCGCGTTGCAGTCGAAGGCGCAACAACTGACGGCCGCAAAATAGAACGCAGCTGGATTCAACAAATGGCTAAAAACTTCGACCCGCAAAAATACGGCGCACGCATCTGGTTAGAACATATACGCGGCACCGTGCCAGACAGCCCCTTCAAAGCCTACGGCGATGTAACAGCCGTCAAGGCCGAAGAAGTCACCATAGACGGCAGCAAAAAACTGGCCCTGTATGCCCAAATCGAACCTACCCCTGATCTGGTGGCGCTGTCCAAAGCCAAACAGAAGATTTACACCAGCGTAGAGATTAACGACAAATTCGCCGACACCGGCGAAGCCTATCTTGTCGGCCTGGGCATTACCGACAGCCCGGCCAGCCTGGGTACCGAAGTATTGAGTTTTGCGGCCAGCAACCCTAGCGCCAACCCATTTGCAGGCCGCAAGACTAACCCTGCGCATCTATTCTCTGCCGCTGTCGAAGTGAATCTTGAATTTGAAGAAGTCAACACTGAAACCACCAGCCTGGCTGCCAAAGTCAAAGACCTGCTGAAAGTATTCAACAGCAAAAAAGGCGGTGACGATGCCCGCTTTGATGATCTCGGTCAGGCAATTGAAACCGTAGTGGAACACACCGCAGACCAGGAACAGCGTTTTAGCGAATCCAACAAACGCATCACCGAGCTGGAAAAGAACCTCAAAACCGTCACAGACAATTTCAACAGCCTGAAAACCCAGCTCGACAAAGAACCCGGCAACCAGTCCACCAGGCCAACAGCTACAGGCGGCAATGGCACAGAACAAACCGACTGCTGAACCCGGCAAGCCACAGCAAACAAAACAACATCAACGCACACACACAAAACACGGAGTAAGCACGCATGAGAAACAATACCCGCCTGGCCTTCAATTCCCTGCTGGCCCGCCTGAGCGAACTCAACGGCGTCGATGACGCCACCAAGACCTTTAGCATCGCCCCGACAGTGCAACAAAAGCTGGAAACCAAGATACAAGAATCCAGTGAATTCTTAGGCAAAATCAATATCATCGGCGTGACCGAAATGGAAGGCGAAAAGCTGCACCTCGGTATCACCAGCCCGGTCGCCAGCCGTACCGATACCACGCAGACAGAAAGACAGACACGCGATTTAACCAGCCTGTCCAATGATCGCTACCGCTGTGCCAAGACCGATTTTGATACGCATATCCCGTATGCAAAGCTCGATGCCTGGGCCAAGTTTGCCGACTTCCAAACCCGTATCCGTGATGTCATCGTCAAACGCCAGGCGCTGGACCGCATGGTCATCGGCTTTAACGGCACGGCAGTGGCACCCAATACCAATATCGCTACTTACCCGCTGCTGCAAGACGTAAATAAAGGCTGGCTGCAGCAAATGCGAGAAAACGCCCCTGAGCGTGTCCTGGCATCTGGTGCCACCGCCAACAAAATCAAAATCGGAGCCGGTGGCGACTTCGCCAACCTTGACGCCGCCGTGTATGACGCCATCAATCTGCTGGACCCATGGTTCCGCGAAGATGCCGGTTTAGTCTGCATCGTCGGCCGCCAGCTCATGCATGACAAGTATTTCCCCCTGGTGAACAAAAATCAGGCAGCAACCGAAACCCTGGCATCTGACATCATCATCAGCCAAAAGCGCATCGGTGGCCTGCAGGCGGCAACAGTGCCTTACTTCCCGGCAAACAGCATCCTGATTACGCGCTATGACAATCTGTCTATCTACTTTCAAGAAGGTGCACGCCGTCGCCAGGTCATGGAAAACCCAAAGCGTGACCGCATAGAAAACTATGAATCCTCGAATGATGCCTATGTCGTCGAAGATTACGGCATTGCTGCAGCCATTGAACATATAGAGCTGGTGGCCTGATCATGTCACACACCAGCCTGGCCATGCGCCACTTTGCCCGTATCACCGCCGAGCGGGCCAATGCACAAAGTAACCAAGGCGGCGAACTCACCGGCAACGCCTACGAGCTGATGCTTGCCAAGCTCATCAACGACAAGCAAAGGCTCAAGGCCATCAAGTCTATTCAGCGAAAAATCGAACTCAAGCGCGAAATTCTGCCTGAATACGATGACTGGATAAACGGCGCACTGGAGAGCGGCAACGGTGCACAAGACCAGGTATTAACCACAGTCCTGGTCTGGCACATAGACGCTGGCACCTATGCCCGCGCCCTGGACATAGCGCAATACTGCCTGGTTCATAACCTGAGTCTGCCTGACCAGTACGCCCGTGATGTGTCCACCCTGTTGCTGGACGAAATCCCCGGCGCATATCTCGAAGGCCGATTTGAAAGCCCGGCCGCTGCCGTGGAAACGCTGCGGGCCGTGCAACTGCTGACCGTGAATGCAGACGTACCAGACCAGGCCAGCGCCAAGCTGTACAAGGCGCTGGGCTATGCCCAGATAGGCAAGATGGGTAACGGTGACATTGACTTTGACCAGTTGCCAGAAGAAGCCGCCAGCAAGGCATTGGACAACTTGCGCCGCGCCCTGGACCTGTTCCAAAACATAGGCGTTAAAAAAGACATAGAACGGCTTGAACGCCGTCTCAAGAACATCGTAGGCGATGAAGGTGGAGAGAAAGCCACCCCACCTACGTAACCAGGCACCCTCCGGCGCCGGGCGGCGTGGGCCGATCAGGGATTTCTAGCCATTTACCCTGTGACAGCCCACCCACCGCCCACTTGATTGACTCAATGTAGATCCAGACCCATGTCCTCATTTATTGCCAACGCACCAGGCGGCACGGCCAGCACTAGCCAGCCAAACAACATCATTACCAATGATGGATTTTTTCCGGATCTGGATGTCAGCGCCATGCGCGACGCCATCAGGCTGGACGGCACCGTCACTGATGCCCGCCTGATCGCGGCCACGGTGGACGCCATCATCTTTGTCAATGACCAGGTCAAAGAGCTGAAAGCCTCAGCCCTGGGCGCTGGTCATGCCAGCCTGGCTGCCATACCAGCCGCCCAGGTCAACCGGCAAAGCGTCCTGATTGCCCATTACCTGCGCGCCGTCTATTGCACCGCCAAAGCGGATCTGATCGAGCGATACAAAGACTATGACAGCACCGCCTCATCCCTGGACGATAAAAAGCTGGTCAGCTTTCTGGCAAATGGCCCCGATGACGAACGCAGGAATGCGCAGTGGGCAATCTCCAGCTTGATGGGCCGCCACCATGTCACCGTCGAATTGATATAGCCATGATAGTGCGCGCCCAACAAAACGACACGCTCGACCTGCTCATCTGGCGGCACCTGGGCAGCACTGCAGGCATCGCCCAGGTGCTGGCCTTAAATCCTGGCATCACCAGCCTGGGCGCATTCCTGCCTATGGGCAAGGCAATCACATTGCCAGACCGCGCACCGGCAGCACCTGTGCTGCAAATGATTAACTTGTGGGACTAACCATGAACGACAACCACATGGAACCAGTGAAATCTATGCCACCTATCGCCATCAGTGCAATCACCTTGCTGGGCATCCCCCTCAATGAATGGGTATTCATCCTGACGATTATTTATACCGTGCTGCAAATCACTTTTTTTGTACGCGACAGGATGTTAAAGCCCTGGCTGCACCGGCGCGCCAATGCGCAGAAAGGCAAAAGCCAATCATGAGTACGGATATCAAACAAAAACTAATAGCTGCTGGCATTGCTGCAGCCTTGCCCTTGATTGTCTTGTTTGAAGGCACACGGCAAACCGCTTACCTTGATCCTGTCAGCATCCCCACCATTTGCCGGGGCCACACTGGTGGCGTCAAGCTGGGCCAGACTGCCACCATAGAGCAATGCGATGATATGACAGTACAAGACTTGCTCAAAGCCAAGGCATCAATGGAAAGCTGTCTGAAAGTGCCACTCAACGACAACCAGCGCGCCGCCTTCACAAGCTTTGTCTTCAATGTTGGGCCAGGCCGCAAAGGCGTCAAAGACGGCTTCTGCGTGCTGGAAAGTGGCAAGCCGTCAACCATGATTACTTTGCTCAACAAAGGCGACTACACCGGCGCATGCAATCAGATGCAGTATTGGAACAAAGCCGGTGGCGTGGTGTATTCAGGCCTGACCAAGCGCCGCGCCGCAGAGCGTGAACTCTGCCTCAAACCCGTATAGGTGAACGAATGCTCAACATCATCAAAGCACTGGACCCACGACCATGGATAGCCCTGGCCGTGGCCGCCGCCGTCCTGTTCTGTGTCGTCAAATACAAAGACGCCATACACCAGGTAGATAAACTCACTGCCCAGATAGCAAAGGACAAAGCAGAAGCCAGCGCAACCGCACGCGAAAATGAAAAGCTCATGTCCCGCAGCCTGGCCGCCATCGCCACCACTCACCAAAAGGAAATGCAAGATGAAAAAGACAGACGCGACAAGTTTATTAGTGATGTCCGCACTGGTGCTGTGCGCCTGTCAATCCCCGTCAAAGCTTGCACCGCCCGTACCGGCACAAATACCGCCGCTGGATTCGGCAATAGCGACCAAGCGCGAGCCGAACTTACGCCAGAGGCTGGAGCAGCTCTTGCAGCCATCACCGCAGACGGTGACGACGCCATCAGGCAACTAAACGCCTGCATAGACAGCTACCAGGCCATCAGGGCCATTACCAATCATGTACAAACCAAATAGCCTGCGCGCCCACCTGACAGCCGCTTTGCCGGATCTGCAGCGCAACCCAGACAAGCTGCTTGTCTTCGCTGACAAAGGCAGCTTGCGCACCACGCGCACGGCCTCACGGTCTTTTGAATATGCCTATGTCTTGAATGTCATTGTGACCGATTACGGCGGCGAAGAAGACACGCTCATGGTGCCACTGCTGGACTGGGTGACAGTGCACCAGGGCGACTTACTGGGCAACGAAGACAAAAGCAATAAGGGCATACGCTTTATTGTTGACTTCAATAATCACGATAGCGTCGATATCAGTCTGGAGCTGGACATTACCGAGCGCGTCATTATCAAGCAAACAGGCACAAAGCTTGATATCACCCACGCGGGCGAGATAGCTACCACGCCAGACTATGCAGCACCATTCTGGCAGCTCTACAACGGCGACAACCTGCTTGCAGAATGGCAGATACTTAATCCAGCGCAAGACAATGGCTGACGATCTCAAAGCCCTAGAACAATGGGCAAGCGTCCTGCTTGCCCAGCTCGATCCGGCCAACCGGCGCAAAGTAAGTTTGAAAGTGGCGCAGGATTTGCGACGGTCCCAGCAGCAGCGCATCAAAGCGCAAATGACGCCTGAAGGAATTCAGTACACGCCCAGGAAGCCGCGCAAAGATTTGCGCAATAAGAAGGATAGAATCAAAAAGCAGAAGGCCGCCATGTTCACCAAGCTGCGCAACAATGCCAATCTGAAAGTAAAAGCAGATGGAAATCAAATTGCTGTGGGCTTTTTTGGGCGGGTTGCTCGCATTGCGCGAGTGCATCAGTTTGGTTTGAATGATCGCGTTGCCAAAGATGGGCCAGAGATCAGATATGCAGAACGAAGCTTGTTGGGATTTAGTATTGCAGACTTGGAATTAATTCGTGGGTCAATTTTAAATCACTTAAAAATCACTTAAAACTATAGGTGAATTTAAAAATACCTATCCAGACTACAAGGATTTACTGGGAAGTATATTAACGATCCAAGACTGGTAGTAGGTATGCCATTTATTGGGAAGTGCGCAAACAATAAATATGCAGCTTGGTTAACAGATATAGAAATGACGCTAGGACTTTGGGGAGGGGATGATAAGATTGCTGAACTATTATAGCTGTTTTTAAAATTGGTTTAGCGAGTTGAAAATGACTAAAATTACGATTAAAAAAGCTTTAGGTGAATACTTTAAATGGTTCGATGAAATGGAGGATGAGGATCTTCCCCAGATTGGCGTTCCGCTTGGTGCAAGTGACGGAATTTTTGTTGGAAAGGAAAATAATGGACTTGTGCGCTGGCGTCCAAGAGTTAAGGATGAGTATTTTGATTTGATTCAATTGGAGATAAATTCTGGCATAACAGTACATCAATCAGTTAAAGACCTATTAAATTCTTGGTGGTTTGGATTCCTACGTATTCAAATAGAGGACTTGTATTTTGAATTAGATCCTATAATTCCCGGAAATTATAAATCAAGCTTCCTTTTGAGGTTGCTTGGGTATCGGGATGCTCATGAGGGTAAATTGGATTACATACCGATAGGAATGTCTATGGAAACTGGAATCTTGTTGGTTATAAATAACGAATCAGGTGAAGTATGTACTGAAGACTATGAGCTACATACGTATAGTGTCATCGCTAATTCATTAGAGGAATTTCTGATTGCAGGAACTTGAATTTTGATGTTTCCGCACAAAACCGGGGGCGCCCTTACAATCTCCTCCAAAAAAATATATCAACCCGCGTAGGTACGAGTAGCCCGCGTATTCGTACGCAGGATCTAGCAATGTTTATTGATATTTTTAGTTTCGACATGCGTGCGATTACGTTTCACTAGTCGCGCCTACACAGGCTATTTGGTGAAGCCAGATTAAATATGACATACGAATCTATTCTTAAAAAATTAGGGTGCCACAGAATTGTCGCCTTCCAACAAGAAGGCCTCGACTATTCATCAATTCTTGGTTTGAATATTCCCTTTTGGGATGGGATGGGCTTCCCGCCAGCTTTGGTGCCAATTGCAAATGGGCACAGCTCTCGTTCATATACGGGTTTGTACCTTCAAAACGTTTTCCAAAAGGAATTTTGCTTTTTAGACTTCGACATTGAAGCGAGTGAAATATATGAAATAGGATTGACAGAAAATCAGTTTGGTTACTATCTGGTAAGGCGATCAGCCACAGACTATGTAGAACCTGACGATGAAGAAATAGTGGAAGACTTCAAACGACTTTGCAAAGTCTGGAATTTTGAGGCCACCTCTTCTTTCGAACAGGAGTCCCTTCTTGAATTGCGGAAACTTGATATTTTCGGACCTGGCATCCCCAAATATTTGGCGGATAATCGTCCAGGTACAACACATGGGAACTCTGGATTTGAACGTCGATCCAGAGAACAGGAAATCTCAATCGACTTGGTCAGTGATTTTCATTTGGCTTTAGAAAAAGAGAATCATCAATCAGCATGGGAAATTCTAAACTCGCCAGGTTGGAGTTATTCTCTTGCAATAGATGCTCTACTTGAACTAAAAAATGCAACGAGGCACTTAGGCCGCGTAGGTACGAATAGCCCCGCGTATTCGTACGCATGATTTAGTGGTGGTTATTGATATTTTCAGTCTCGACATGCGTGCTGCTCGCACCTACGCGGGCAAGAGAAACTTACTTGAATTCTGAGAGGTGAATCTCCAGCTTTCCAGAGAGTGCAATTCAATATAAACAATTAATAATTTAGGGGGAATTTTGAGCTCAATATTGGAAAGGCAAGCGCAGCTAGATTTTGATATAGCTAACGCCTTAATTATGGCAACACCTGAATCTTGGACTTCTGCAGAAATGGAAGTTGAAAGAGATGAGAGTAGTGGTATTGAAAAAATTTCAGTACTTATTTTTAACAACGAAGGCAGTAAGGAAATTGTTCAAGGTACAGATGATATTTACGATGGCCTTTATAAATTATCAGGGCTATTGAGAGATAACGGTGCGAATATTTGGGTGCGAGCTCTTTATTCGGTTGCTATGGATGACAATAAAAATTGGAAATATAAAGCTAAATTTGAATATTAGGTAATCGCTGCTGCGGTTGCCCTGATCAACACGCGCAGGTGCGAATAGCCCCGCGTATTCGTACGCATGATTTAGTGGTGTTTATTAGCCCGCGTAGGTACGAATAGCCCCGCGTATTCGTACGAATGTTACCGCAAAATATCTCACACCCCTCGCGCACGCGTAAACGCTCGTAAGTTGCTAAGCCCCTTAGCAACCCCTCCCCGCGTGACTGGCTAGCCCGATCACGTCACCATAGACGGCATGGAATTCACCCTTGCCGACCTCTCCCGCCGCTTAGAAAACTTAGTCCGCTTTGGCACTATTGCTGAAGTGAAGCACGGCCGCGTACCGCAAGTGCGCCTGCAAATTGGCGACATCAAAACCGGTTTCTTGCCCATGGCAACGGCACGCGCTGGCAAAACAAAGACATGGAACCCGCCCACAGTTGGCGAGCAATGCGTTTTGCTTTCACCCTCTGGTGAATTCGCGGGCGGCGTGGTCTTGCCAGGCATTGCCAGCAACCACAACCCCGCACCAGACA
>NZ_JACOFX010000040.1 GCF_014284125.1 Undibacterium umbellatum
TGTTAAAGCTGGTTTTGATGGATGCCCATAGCCCGCTAAAGAAGGCACTGACTTGCGCCCAATTGCGATAGATCAGGTATGCCGCTGCAGCAATGGCGGTAATTGCCAGGCCAATAGGGTTCATCAGTAAGAAGCGGCCAGCCATCAGGAAGGCCCGGCCCAGCCACATCACCGCCGTACCGACCAGGCGCAAGGCAGGCAACAGGCCGCGCAGCCAGACGCCTATCCGGGCAATAAAGGGGCCGATACGCGCAAAGGCCGCACCCAGCCGGGCAAAGGTGCCAGCCAGCAAGGCGCCGCGTATCCCCAGCATGGCAAAGCCAAAGCGCAGCAAGGCCAGCGGGCCAATGATGGAGGCCAGCACGATGGTGACGCCACCCATCACCACCATGGTAGCCGCCAGCGCCGTAAAGCCCACCACCACAACCTTGGCGGTGGTGGAATGTTCTTTCATAAAGGTGGTGACGCTTTGCAGGGCGCTTGCCAGCTTTTGTAAGGCGGCCGCATAGATGGGCAAGACTTGTTCACCTATTTCTTTTTCTGTGTTGCGAATTCTTGCCAGGGTTTCCAGCTCTTTGCCTTTGGCGGTGGTCTTGGCGACTTTGTCCAGTGTGTCGATATTGGCCGCGCCTGCATTTAACTTGGCGTTCTTGTGGATTTGGGCGCGTTGCAAATACATTTGCGTGAACAGGTTAGACGCCGTCCGGTTCGTCATGATGGTGGCAATGGTGTCCTTGATTTGCTCCTGGTCTGTAATGCCCTTGGCGGCCAGCTTGGGCAGCAAGACCGTTTCCAGCCAGGCCATGGGGTCAGATTTTAATAAGTCACCGCCTGCCAGTGCGCCCGGCTTGATTTGTTTGATCATGCCAATTTTGTTGTACTGCACCTTGCTGGTATCGAGCAAATCCAGCCTGCCCATTTCTTGCGCGGCGCGTACCGTGGTCCTGCCCTGGTAAAGATTGGAATAGGCCGACATCAGGCCCGTACCCACGCGATGGCCGCCCATTTCTTGGATGAGTGGTTCCATTTTGTAGAAAAAGGCTTCATCTTGCATGGACTTTGCTGCTACACCGCCCGTTTTGATAAAGTTCAGCCATTCATTGGGGCCGACACGGCCGCCAGTGGCGGTGATGACCTTTTGCACCAGGTTGGCTTCATGCTCAAATTTTTCTTTGCTGGCAAGGCCGCCGCGCAGCTCGATCACTTTCAGCATGTTCATAAAGGTCTGGCCGCGTTCTGCCCCGGCTTCTTCGCCAAACATGGCGGCATTGGCAAACTTCATCTTGGCCAGGGTGGGTAAGACCATTTCGGCATGGTGCAGGTCTGCAAACACGGTCAGCGAATCGCGCATCAGTTCCATGCTTTCCAGGCTGCTGACACCATAGGTTTTCATACCCTGGCTAAACTTGATGGCGTCTGCTGAGATTTTATCGCCCATGCCCAGCGCCACAATGCGGTTCATTTCCGTTTCAAAATGCTTGGATTCATTCAAGGATTTGATCATGGGCATACCCATGACCGCGCCTGTCATCGCCATATCAAAGCCCGTCATCTTGGCATTGCTGGCTGCATTGCGGGTACTGTCCATGCGCTGCCTGGCAGCGGCAACCTGTTGCTGCCGCCTTGCCAGGCCAGCTAACTGCTGTTGCTGGGCCGCTATCTGGGCATTGGTGGCCGCCATATTATTGCGCAAGCTGCGTTCATGGGCGCTCAGTTGCTGGGTGCTGATGCCTGCTGCATGCAGGCTGCTGCGCAAGACTTGTAGCTGTTGGCTTTCTCGCTGTAGCTGTTCCTTGATCAGCCTGGCCGCCCTGGTGGCGCGGTCAAACTCCCTTGTCATGGCGCGGGTGGGGTGTTGGGTTGCCCGCATTTGTTCGGCCAGGGCTTTGACCTTTTGCTGGGCTACACCCAGCCGCCCGGAGGTTTCGCGCAAGTTGGCAGACATGCGCCTGAAGCCGGTAATGTTTTTCTGTTGCGCGTCCATTTCCTTGAGGCGGTCGCGCAAGGCTTTGAGGGCTTTGCCGCTAGCCGACGACTGGGCCATGATGCGCTTCAAGGGCGCGGTAACGCGCTCTATCATGTTAAAGATTACCTGCAGCTTCAGGTCACGTGCTGACATAATTACTCCGCTGAGTTTCTCACTCTGGCGCGTTCACGCCAGTCCATTAAATCCAACACAGTCAAATCATCCATGGCAGACGGCGGCCAGTGAAACACAATCGCCAGGTCTGCCATGGCGTCTTCTATTCTTTCTGGAAGACCATGCGGTCCGCTTTCTTGACCAAAAAACCTGCTACTTCCATGCCGATATCCATCAAGTCTGCGGGGTCAAGGCTGGCAACGTCTTGCGCGGTCAGGATGGGTGCAGTAATACGCGGCAAGACTTGCTGCAGGGCGACGACGTTCATATTGCCCAAGTCGATCAAGGAAACGCCGCGCAGTTCGCCAGCCTTTGGTTTGCGCAGAGTGATGGTGGTAATTTCGGTGTCGCCACGTTTGAGTGGTTCATCCAGGGTGATGGTTTTGGTGTTGCCGTTGATAACGATCACTTCGTCTTTGTTGATTGCCATGGTTTTGCTTTCTAAAAGTTGGTAGGACTACTGATTAAAGATGATTGAGGGGTTTCTCTTACATGCCGATTGCGGCGCGCAGTTCGGCGCGGCGGTCTATGCCACCGACGATTTCCACGCCGTTGATAAAGTCCAGCTCGATGATGTCTTCACCGTTAATCATCAGCTTGTAATAGCTGCAAGTGGTTTTGTACTTGTGTTCGCCCTTGTCGGCCATCTTGGCGCTGCCCATTTCGATTTCCTTATGGCGGCCACGTACCACGATTTCCACGGCGTCCACCTGGGCGGTATCGTCATTCTGGTAGGCACCGGCAAAGCGCAACTGCACGGCGTTGTGGGTGACGGCGCCGTATTGCAGCAAGGCGTCATACAGCAGGCCGCCTGCGGTCCAGTCGAGTTCGATTTTTTCGTTGTGGTAGTCAATCTCGATAGGCCCGGACATGCCGCCTGCGATGTAGTCTTCCATCTTGCGGCTGAGTTTGGGCAAGGTCAGTTCAGGCACCAGGCCCAGATACGATAGGCCATCATTGAACAAATTAAAGTCTTTAAGCTTGCTGGGTAGTCCCATGGTTTGCTCCTTCTATTAAATCAGGGTTTAAGTGGTGATTTGCTTGGCAAAGTCGGCCAGGTAACGGTCTGTGATGCGCTGTTGCAGTACCAGGTCTTCTACTGGTGGCACTGGCGTGTAGTCGTAATCAATCGTCAGTGAACCAATCTTCAATGAATCTTTGCTGTTGGCCGCTGGGTTGAACCAGGCTTTGCCGTCGATGATCAGCCCGGCCGTTTTGAGGGCGCGGAATTTGGCATTGATGGATTCAATCAAGTCACGCACTAAGGACGGGTGCATGGGCTTGTCTACATAGCTGAAATGCACTTCGGCGATAGTGTCAGCCAGCACTTGCGCCGTGCGGGTGTAGTTTTCAAAGAAAAAGAATTCTGCTTCCTCGGCCGTGCGGCTGCCCCAGAAGCGGTAGCCAGTCTTGTTAATCAGGGTGGTGACGCCCGCAGCATTCAGGACGCCTGCATCTGTGGCCGATGATTGCAGATCCCAGAACACGTCCCGCGCTATGCCGGTCGGGCCATTGACCACGACATTGGACAGGGATTTATGCCAGCCTGTGTCATTGTCGATCTTGGCACGCAGCCCCAGCGCATAGGCGACGGCTGGTATGGATGCGCTGGCTTTGCTGACTGTGTCGAAGTGGACAAAGTCCGGCCAAATAATCATGACCTCACGCTGGCCGAAGTGCTGACGGTAAGCGATGGCTGCTTCCTTGGTCTGTGCGCCCCAGGCAGAGGCATACACAAAGGCGCGCAACTTTTGAGCGACGGCGGCCAGCTCGGTGGTTACCGCTTGCGTATCGAGGCCAGGAGCGCCCAAAATGCGCGGCTTAATACCAAACTTGGTTTGCGCAGCCAGCAAGGCTTTGACGCCTGTGTATTGGCCGCTGGCTGTCACCGTGCCGACCACATTGGCGGTCTGGATGGCTTCGTCTTCATCAGCATCCACGCGCACCACGATGGTGACCGGGTTGGTTTGCAAGCTGATAGCGTTGAGGGCTTTAGCCAGCGTGCCGGTGCGGCCTGCTTTGGCAATGGCGGCTTGCACGTTGGTAATCAGCACCGGCACGTTCAGGGGGAAGACCGTTGCATCTGCATCGTCAGCCGTGGCAACCAGGCCGATGACTGCAGTAGAAACGGTACGTATAGGGCGGGTGCCTTCGTTGATTTCGATGACGCGCACGCCATGGTGATAGCTTGTTACGGGCATTGTGGTTGCTCCTGTGGTGGTTGGGAGGGTTAAGATAAAATTTGTACTGCACGGCCAGGCTGTATCAGCCCGGCGATTTCTAGCGCCTGCAGGCCGGGTGTGGCTTCTGCTGGTTTGATCCAGTCTGAGTTTTCAAGGCGCATTACCCAGGCTTTTAAGGTGCCGTTGGCTTCTGCTGCGACAAGAATGGCGGCTCTTTCTTCCTTGGTGAAACGGTCAAGGAATTGGCCGCGTGTAAGGCGATTGGGGGCCGATACCGGAACATCTATTGACCAGGTGAATGTCTGCACGGTTGTGATGTCGGTCAGGGCGTTGGCGGCCAGCTCGGCGGCGTTGCTGGATTGGCGTATCGCTTCACGCTCGGTAAGCACCTGGTCAATCTCGGCAAGACTGCCCCAGCCTGCGGCGTCACGTTCCTGGGCGCGTTGCAGTTTCCAGTCTGTGGCGGCAATCAGCCTGGCTGCTTCTTCTTTGATGAGACTGCAGCAGGCAGCTTTGGCGGCTGTCAATGCTGCTTCCATGTTCAGGGTGATGGTGGTCTTGCCCTTGGCAACCTTGGCGGTGTAATGGGCCAGCAATGCCGGGTTAAAGCCGTCCGGAGCTGGTACCAGGCGCACGCCTTCCCAGGCGGCCTGCTGGTCGTCGTGGGTGTAGCCGGTGATTTGATTGGCTGCATCTAATATCAATTGTGTCATCTTATTTAATCCTCCTTGATCCTTAAATAACCAGATAGCCCAGCGTCATGTAATAGCTGCCGGTGCTGGCGTCTGTGAAATAAAGCGGGCCGGTTTGGCTGCCTACTGCCTTGTGTGCTGTGGTCAGGGTGATATAGCCCGCCCCGTTGGCGGCCTGCAATGACTGGCTGCTGGTGCCGGTCAGATAGAAGTAAGACGGACCAGCGGCGCTATACGCGCCAGACATCGCCAGCATCAATATCTTGCCGCCTATAGCCGCGCCGCTTTGTGCCGTGCTGGCCGCATAGGTGCGCTGGAAGACGGTCATTTTGTTGGTGAACAGCCATTGATACAGGGCGCTGGCCGTTGTGGTCAAAGCCGTTGTGATGCCTGTATTGCCGTGCAAGGCGTTGCGTACACCGGCATCACCGAAGAAAGTGCTTGCCAGCGTCGTGCGGCCTGCGGCAATTTCGCTCGATACAAAGTTCCAGGCATCCACCGAGGCAGCGGCATCAGCAAACAGAAACACCATGATGGTGGTCAGCTTGGTGTATAGCGTATTCATAGCAGCACTTGATTTCGCCAGCTCTCGCAAAGCAATCAGGCTGGCCCCTATGGCATCTTGCGCCGGGGTGTTGGCAGCAATCGCGTTTAACCAGTTGGCGCTTGCATAGATCAGTGTCATTGCAGCTTGTACACTGGCAAACTTGTCCATAGTCGTGCGGCTGGATGCTGTCAATGTCAGGCAACCAGGTATTGCAGCGATATAGGGCACCAGGTAGACGGCTTTACCTTGTATCCATGTCTGCATGACGCTCGATGCAATGATGTCTGTCCATGCCAGTGTGCTGCCCATCAGCTTGGGCCGTAGCAAGTCGTCCTGCAGCGCCACTTGTATGGTGCGGGCTTCATCAGTGCAAAGCCGCTGCCATGCGCTACGGTGGGCCGCGTCGGCCAGCCAGGTGTCTATCTCTGCGCTGGTCATGGCATCGAACAGGGCCAGGGTGTCGCGGCCTATCAGGGGCGCATTAATGACTTTGTCCAGGCTGCCAAACACGGCACCTGTCAGGATTAATGTCTTGCTGTCTGCATTGGCTATGTCAGTCGCCTGCAGCAGCGCCTTGGCGCGGGCGATGTACTGGTCGCGGAAATCCGTTAAGTTGGTTGTGCTCATATCAGGCCTGCATAAATAAGAATAGAAAGCTCATCAATCTGCGCTTGTAGATTGTCTGTAGTGACTTTGCCCGCCTTGGTCACCAGCGCCACATTCAGGGCGGCCACGTCGTTGTCTATGGCGGTGATGGTGTCACGCAGCCTTATTACTTCTTCCGCGCCGGTGTTTTGAATGTGGGGCAGCTTGTATTGCTGGTTAGGTGTCTTTTGATCTTGCATGGCAATCCTCAGATAACAATCACGCGCAAATTGCGGTGACGTGGCCTGGCTGCTGTATTGCCAGTCATTTCCAACTTTGCCCGCAAGCGATCAGCATTGACGCCGTTTAATTCATAGGTCAGCTCATGCCAGTCGGTAGCAATGTCCCGGCTTGATACAAAGGCAGCAGGCGTGTAGACCGGCGCACCGCCTGCCTCTGGTGCCACACTGACATTCAGGGTTGATCCTGCAGGCAGGTTGCTATCAATGACGATACGGGCGCGGACGTTCTGGCCTGCAGGCACCAGCGGGCTGATGTAGCTGCCCTGGTTGGCAACCGTGCCAGCCAACAGCGTGACGCCTGGGTGTAGCACTGGTGACAGACTGGCCGTGCCGGTGAGTTTGGCCCGGACACTGAATTGCCCTGATGTTGGCGCAGCCAGGCGCACCGGCTGGCCGTCATCCAGATTCAGGACGCTGCCACCCGGCAAAGTGATTTGATATTCAACGCGGGTCTGTGCGCTGGGGGCTTCTACCAGGCCCAGCAGCATTAAATCTGTGACGTTGTTCAGATTTGTATTGCCCAGCTCTATGGTGCGGGTGGTGGCGGTGTATTCAGCGGCTACCAGACGAAACGCTAAATCTCTGTCCTGGTGTGGCGTCCATGTCGTTGCATTTGAAGAAGACAGCAGCACACCCACGGTATAAGGCTGGCTGGTTACCCATTGGCCCTTATGCTCGTCATACTTGCCCAGCTCGGCAATGGCGGCGGCCGTGGTGGCATCGTCACACAAAATCACCAGTGCATAGTCCACGCCACCACTCAGCGTGACCGGGTAATCAAAATTGATACGGGTTGCCTGGCCGTTGGTATTGACTGTGGATGCAGCAAGGCGGGCTTGTACAATGACTTTCTGGTCAGGGATGCCCATACGGGTTTCACGTATTTGCACCGCCAGCATAGAATTGCCCTTGGCCGTGAACCACAGATCCAGCCCGGCAATCTGGCGGTCAGCGGCCAGCGTGAATGTCTGGGCCAGTGGATCTACCTTAAAGAAGCTTACCCAGCCCGATGTATGCACCGTCACCAGCTGACGCACGTCCTGTGCCTCCAGGCCTATGCCGCTATAGATCGCCACACCATAGCTGCCATGCGTACCCACAAATTCCACGCGTTTGCTGCCTGCTGGTACTTTGGCGGGAATCATGAACGTGCCGGTGATGCTGCCTGGTGTTGGCGTGGCGATGTTGCCCGGTACTACGGCGATACCATCAAAGCGCAAGGTTTGTATGGTTTCGCCTGCTTCAAAGCCTTTAATCGTAAATCCAACACTGATTTGCCTGATGAATTCAGCCGGTTTGCTGCTGTAGCTGATTTCGTTTGTTAGGACATTGATGCGCTCATAGGCTTCGCCATCAGCCTGTACTGATGAGCGTTGCACGGTCCTGGTCTGGTTTTCTGTAATGTTTTGAGTGACAGGGCTTAACCAGGTAGTGCTTAAGTCTGTCCAGCGGTCTATGGCTGGGTTCAGGGTCACATCAGAGGGCAGCGGGTCGAAAGCGTCGTAAGGGTTGATACGCATGCTGCCAGTGCGCAAAGCCTGTTCCAACAAGGTGACAGTGTTGTAAGCCAGTGTTAAAGGTGTTGCCATATCGACAGATAACAAACGCGGTTCAACTGACACAGGCAAAGTCAGTTCACCGCCAAAGATTGCGCCGGTCTGCGTCAAGCCCTGGTCACGTACAGAATCAGACATGAAGGGGTCAACAAACAAGCCGCGCTTGGCGGTGGCATCACGCAATTGCGTACTGGATTCAAGCCGCTGCTGGGCCATTAATTCAGTCAGCAAGTCCATGCGGCGGGCGTAAGCAGCGAGGGTGTCCATGGGAACCACGCGCACGCTGTCATTGTTCACCGTTCGTGCACCGGCGCGCCAGTTCTGTACCACAGATGCCAGCGGCAACAGGTTGGCCGGTACGCTGGGTGGCCTGGGGTTGCGGTCTGCTGCCACACCAGGCAGCCAGACCAGCGCGCCTGCGCTGTCCATGCACAGGCGGTCTATACGGGGCAGCATGCGGTTATAACTCACCAGGATAGGCGTTCCTGCCACTGCGCCGGTGACGGTGCAGCCATCGGCATCAAACGCTGTTGCCGGCACGCTTGCCAGATATTGATAAGTCACTTTGTAAGTGGTGCCGGGTGCTGGCTCTGCACCAGGTAATGACCAGTCCATCTGCTGGGCGGTGAATTTCCAGTCAACATCCTTAAGGTATGTGGTAGCGCCTTGTTTGACAGACAGCACAGCCAGTACAGAACCATCCTCCAGCGGGTCTTGTGCGCCGGTAAAACCGCCGTGTGCTACGTCTATGGTTTTTTGCGCTGTGATGGTCACGTGAGTGACATTCGCAGCCGGGCTGCGGTCAAAGTTCACGCGCTGTGCCGCTGTGCCGGTGGACTGGTGCGGCTCGTTCTCGATGTACCTAAAATCTGGCGTGGCTGCATAAACAAGGCGGCGGCTGGTTGGCAGTTCAACAGCAAAGCCAAACACGCGGGCGCGACCTTCGCTGACCGTGTAAACCTGTTCACCGCTGGGCAGGTTGTCTGCAGCGGAAACGTTCAAACCGTTCACCACGTAATCACCGCCGGATGAGTCACGGTCATAACGTGCCAGTGCCTGCGTCACGCCATCGAGCTGGGGCGGTGGTTCTTTGCTGCGTACTGTGCCGTCTTCTACCGTATAGACAGGGTAAAAATCACCAGACTGGCCGTCACCGGCAAAGCCCCAGACCAGCAGCTTTTGCAGGCGGCCTGCACCGGCTTTGTCAAAGCCACGGGTATTTTGTGCGCGGTTGCGTAGGCTGGGATCTTCCAGCTCAGTGATGATATGCGGTTGCAGGTACACGCCCACGATGACGATACCGACCACGGCAATGGTTAAAGCTGCAGGCGCTATGCCACGCACTGCGCCATCCACATACAGCGCGCCAGATTCGCAGGTAGTCGCGCCTGTGCTGGCATTGACGACGATGCGGGCGTCACGGATAACCGCGCCGTCTGCCAGCAATACATCAGCCACGCCTTTAATGCGAGCTTGCAGCAGGCTTTGTGTTTCGTTGAGTTCGTCAGACTGGATGACCTTGTCCGAGCGATACAGTAGCGTGTCAAACTGCTTGGCAGCGTCGTGCCGGTTCAGGTAGCCGGGTAAGTTGATGTTTTGTTCCATGGGTGTCCTGTTCAGAATGGCAAAACGTAGCGATAGACTTGCTCAGTCGCGCCAGACCGTATCAGGCGCGGGATGCGGTCCAGCATGTAAAGGCGGCCAGGCGCGGTGATTTGTGCGGGGGTGAAATAGCGTTGCCCGGCTGGCAGGCCTGCGGCCACCTCAGTGCCGACAAACAAGCCCAGCTCGCGTATGTCCTGGCCTGCGCCGTCGCCATAGTCAAAGACAAATTCGACCAATACCCAGCGTGATGGCGTGTTGACGATGCGGTACAGGTCACCGCCTGGCACTTTGATAGTGTTGGGTGCGTTGGGGTCTGTTTCTGGTACCACGAATTGCTTTTGTGATGCCACGCGGCGGCCTATCTCGTCCACCAGGGCGGTGGCAGTGATGGGTTCGGATACGGGCGCGGCGTCCCATGCGGCCAGGCCGTGTCCCCAGGCCAGGTGCAGCGGGCGGTTTTTAAATTGTTCGGCCAGCTCGATGCGGCCTTGGTCTTGCAGGACTGCCATGTCAGTGCCTTTCTATGGATTTGAAATTAAGGGGTAGCAGACGGCCCAGCCGCTGGTCCACTGGTCAGCCCAGCCATAAACAGGCAAGGCCGGGCTGCAAACTGTGCTTGCTGTGCCTGGTGCAATGGCGGTGATAGGTGCAGGCATGGCGCGCGCCATCAGCACGGCGCAATAGCTGGCGTGGTGAGCAGATAGCAAGGGTTGCATGGCTGGCTGATTCACCACCCCGCTGGACAAGTCGCTGATGCTGACGACACTATTCAAACGGATTTCGCTATCCAGCACCCAGCTATCCAGCTGCATCAAGGCATCGTCAACGATGATGTTTAACTGGCGCGGGCGGTGGGCGGCTATCGGGTGTAAGGCTGCCGGCGCATTCACTGCGGCCGTGTGCGTTTCGCCGAAAGATAGCTTTACGCCATCAGTAGCCGGGTCACCGGACCAGATACCAGAATCATCATCAAACAAGCATTGATCAAAGCTGGTGGCGTCAAAGCGTCCTGCACGCAGGTCAAGACCGTGATACAGGCGATAAAAGCGGCTGTGTGCGGGCAAGGATGCATTCACCACCTGGCGTATACGTGCCAGATCCAGCGCGGCGGCCGTGGTGCCTGGGTCGATGTGAACCAGAAATTCATCTTCCTCTATTGCAACCTGGTCATATCCCAGCCAGGACAAGGCGCGCGCGACACTGGCGGCGCTGCCGCGTTCCAGCAGCCAGGGCAAGCCAGCGGCGATCAGCTCGGCATTGCTGGCAAAGTGCAGCGAGAATTGCGACAGGTTCCATTCAGCGGCAAGCCAGGGCTGGAAAGCTGCAGGCATGGTGCTGGCGATGTTGGCCGGTGCGTCTGCAGCCGTATCCAGATCCGCACGCGGGGCAATGCGCACGAGATTGCGTTCCAGCTCGCTGGCGTTGGGTGGCAGTAACAAAGCAAGATCAGTCACGCTACACCGCCATCTGTTAGAGTGATGGCGCCGGCGATGGCGTATTCATCTGCGGCCAGGACGGTATTGCTGGCGGGCTGGCCTGCAATGGGGAATTCAACGCGGGCAATGCCAGGCTGTTGCAGTTGCGCGGTTACCCAGGACAGTGGCACGCTGCGGCCCAGGCTGGCATAGCTGGCAATGGCAGCAATAAAGCGCGCCTTAATTTGCGTGACGATATCAGCCGGTGCGCTGGCTTCGCGCCACAAGGTTGCCGTTACATCCAAGGCCGCGGGCCGCGCTACAACCACTTTGACAGCCACACCCAGCGGGCGGGCGTTGGGTGCGTTCATGGCCGCCAGTACGGCGGCGCTGGTGGCTTGCGCCTGGCTGGCATCGATCAGCCACAGCACCACGGCAATGCTGCCAGGCGTTGCGCTGGTGACGTTGGCGTCGCGCACATTGGCGCTGGCAGACAGTGCAAGCAGGTGGTATTGCTCTGCCGTGCCATTGCCAGCCAGGGCAGCAATGCGCAACTGTATGCGGTTGCGGTAACGCTCGTCTGCTTCGCCTGATAAGCGTGCCAGGTTGTAGAAAGCGCCTTTATGGTCCAGATCCGTGCCGGTGGCAAAGGCCAGCAGGTTGGCGCGGGCGGCGTCGTTGATGCGGCCGCGCAAAAGCATTTCACGGTAAGCAAAGGCTTCTACCTGCTTGACCAGGGGTTCAGATGGCAAGGCCAGCACATTGGCCGCGCTGGGCTGGCGTTGCAGCAAGTCTTGTTTGTGCACGTTGACCAGTGCTTCAAAATCCAGCACTTCGACGACTGCAGGCGGTGGCAGCTTGGTTAAATCAATCATGCTTTCACCGTCACAGGCAAAGACAAACTAAACGCCTTGGATGCGCGTACCAGTTGGCCTTTAAGATCAATGATGACTTTGCCGGGCGTGTCTGTGCGGTACAGCTTGACTTGCGTTAGCTTGATGCGGGGTTCCCACTTCAACAGGGCTTCAGCCGTGGCGGCATACAGACGCACTTGTGTACTGCCGTTGTCTGGCTGGTCTATCAGTTCAAACAAGCGGCTGCCATAGTCGCGGCGCATGACGCGGGTGCCTATGGGTGTGGTCAAAATATCGGCAATGCTCTGGCGTAAATGCGCCAGGCCTGCGATGCGTTCACCTGTTGATAGATTCATGCCTGCCATGGTGTTATTTCCCTTGCCTTATTCGGGAATGACAAACCAGCTACGGCCGGTACTTGCGTGGCCGCATGACGCCAGGTGTCCGGCCCGGCATGCTGGGATGCCGTTCAAAGTCATCCAGGCAGAACCCTGCGCCATCACTGGACTGGCATGCGGTACGGGGCCATGTGGGGTAATGCTGTCACCCAGCACCACAACCAGCGCGCCATCGACAGCAAAGAAGTCCTGCCCGCCAGCTCGATGCGGGCCGCCTGCACGGTCCAGGGTTTTAACAGCAATGCCATGGCTCATGATTTGACGCCCTCAAATTTAGGCGTGCGCAAGGTCACTCCGTCGTTGCGCAGTTCAAGAGTGGTTGCACCGACGACAAAACTAAACTTGCCCTCGGTTGGCAATGTGATGATGTAGTGATGCTCTGCATGGTTGTAATCAGCCGTTGCGCCGTCTGGGTATTCTGTGCGGGTGTTGTCTGGGTTGGTGTCTGGTGCGGGGTTGTGGTTGCTGGCAATGCCTGGCAAGACCACGCCGCCCGCGAATTCACCAGAGGGTGAAAGCAAAACGCATTGCTCGCCAACTGTGGGCGGGTTCCATGTCTTTGTTTTGCC
>NZ_JACOFX010000041.1 GCF_014284125.1 Undibacterium umbellatum
ATCTGTGCAGCCGCACACTCCCAGCCTGCAGCCCTGGCTTTATCAACATGCTTCTTGGTATAGCTGCGCCCGGCATTGTCGCCGTCCAGCGCCCAAACAAGACGGCAATCCATGTTCCCACGCGAGGTGGCCAGGTTGCGCAATGCCTCCTCTGGGTAGTTATTGCAACTACCCAGGGCCACTGCAGGGATTTCATGGTGCATCAGCGCCAGCGCGTCAAAAACGCCTTCTACCAGCCATATCTCCGGTTTATCCTGAATCACAACCGGGTCAGGCTTCCACCACAGGCCGTAATACTTGGAGCCATACTTAAAGTGCGCCTTCTTTTTGCCGAAGCGGTAAGGCTGATCAATGATCCTTTCCCAATAACCATTCCCAAAAGGAAAGCGCACCGTCGCGCTGCCTATCTTCAGCTCCTGGTCAAAGTAATACTCCTGCGTATACATGCCCTGAACCTTCGCCAGCACAAAGCCACGGCCATGCTGCATATACGCATCTGCCGCCGCGTTCGGGTTTGGCTTTTCTGGTGTGGGCTTGTAACGTTCAGACCAGTTATCAAACAGATCCGGGTACAGGTCTTTGACGTGTCTGGTTTCACCGCAATTGTTCAGGCGGCCGCAACGAATCACCCAAGGGTGTTCTGCATTGATATACAGCTCTTTCTTCTGGCAGGCCGGGCAAATGCCCCCGCGCAGCATGCCGTTTTGTTCAGGCTTGAACTTGAATTCAGCAAGGCGCTGCAAGATTTCGTGACGAAGCGATTCATCCATTACGCGCCCGCCTTGCTGTTCGCTGAATCCAAGTTTTGAATTACGGACTTAACCCCAAACATAAGCGCGCACAGACCGCCCCAAAGCTCTGCTTGTGCGGGATCATATCCATTAACCTTATCCATCATTTCTTGCAGCATTTCTTTCAAGGGCTGCAGCTCGCTGGGGTACATGTAGGCGGTCAAGAACACGATGGGCTGCTGTTCGCGGTCTGACAGGTTTATAGTGGTAGGTGTGGTATTCATAGTCATTCAATCAAAATCACCGCTTGCACGGCGTTTAAAGTCTGTTGTTGGCTGCTTGCCGGGCTGCGCCTGGTCTTTGGGTTTTGCAGCAGGCCTGCCAAATAAATGCGCTGGTACTCGGCCACGCCAGCAGTGCGCCACCATCGCCAGGCTGTGGCGCATTAATGGTGGCAAGTGCTCAAAAGGCACCGTGATGCGCAGGGCGGCATGTACCTTGCGCAGTTCGTCGTCTGTGGTTGCTGGAATAGGCATGATTTTTTGTGACGTCACGAAAATTTATGCTGCTCGTTAATCAACAACTGGCGGCCTTCTTCTAGCAAGCGCACGTCGCGCGAATACTCTTGCTCTGCCTCGATGTCTTCCAGACGTTCGGCAATGCCCCGCAAACGTTCGTTCTCCACAATCCCCAGGCTGATGGCGCCCAACAGCGCCACATAGACTTCATCAGGCAATTTCATGACGCTGCCCCCTTAAAAAGTTGAATTTCTGTTCCCGCTGACGGTCGCGGTATTCCTTGGCGCGCTGCGCTGCAGTCTTGGCATTTACCTTGCGAGGGCGGCCCCGGCCAGGCTTGTTAAAAATGTCGCGGGTAAAATCATCACCAGGCTGTTTCATGCTCACCACTCCCCAGCCATGCCGCCTAAGTCGTGAATCATTTCGCCGATTAGCGCCTGGCTATACAGGCGGCAAATCTGCGGGCCATTGTTCAAGGCCTTCAGCTCCTTGCGTATAGCCCTGGCAAGGACAAAACGGGATGCAAATGTCAAACGCATGTAGGCCTCCAAAAGTTTTAGGTAAAAAAAGTCCCTCACGCCTGAAAACAGGCATGTTGGCTACTGCAATAGTGGTTAAATTGGTTCTGCTAGATTAGCGTCACCCGACGGATAAATTCAGCGATAGCTGATTCAAGGCCGACTGTCGGGCATGCCTTGAAATAGGTATCCTGACCTTATAGTCAGGCGTGGCAGACAAAGACAAGGTGCGCAACACCTCAAGACCAGCCACAAACACATGGCCGCAATCCACGTTATTGCAGCGGTACGTGATTTCTTTAAACATGGGTGACATGGTGCGGCTTTTAATGGCGCGCACACCTTGCGTGCAATGAGGGCATGGCAAACCGATTACTCTCATTCCGGTGTCCTTTCAAAATCTTCAAGTGAAACTAAATTCATGGCGCGGCCGCTGCCTGTCATTCTCTGCATACCCATGCGCAAAAACCGCTTGGCCAAAAATTCAGCCGTTTCATCAAGGTCACGCAGCCCCCATTGAACACGCACTTTTTCAAGTATTTCTAATTCAGCGTCCGTGAAATCGGTATCGAGTGAAGGCATCTTCTTGTTTCGTCTACTTCAAAATGGCCTGATGGTGTCTGTCAAAGTGATTACTTTGCAGATAAGATTTCTGGGACTTGTTCACCCAGCAAAGCGATGGCTTCGCGCAAGACCAGATCACGCATAAATGCCGCAGGTTGGTCGCCCTGATAAGCGGCCATGGCCTTGATTAACTCAAATTCATAATCATCAAAGCGGATCATCATTTTATTGGCCTTGATGCGTTTTTTGTCTGCATACATGGTCGTATCCTGTCTGGGCTGGTTACTTGGACGTGAGCTTGCGTTCGTAGGCCTTCAAACCAAGAAGGTAGGTAACGCGAAGGAAAGAAGAAAGGGAACGTTGCTCGGCAATGGCATAGGCATTTGCCTGCGCCATTTCTTCGGGCGACAAGCTGATCGGGGTACGAGCAGCCTTGCTAATTCTGGGGGCGCGACGGAATGATGTTTGTGTGTCAATGGACATAATGTATCATTGTGTTACGTTAGGAGTAACGTGATATTAGTGTGAAAAAACGCACATGTCAATAATATTTAGTGATTTTATGAGCACATTTGGGGTAAGACTAAAAGAAGAGCGCAAGCGGATTGGTTTGAATCAAACTGATTTCGCCGCTGCGGGTGGTGTACAAAAACGTGCACAGGTTAGTTATGAGCAAGATGAACGTGCCCCGAATATGGAGTATTTGGCTCTGCTATCCAAGATCGGTGTAGATGTCGTCTATCTTCTGACTGGCGATTTAGCGGCTAATGCATTGGGTGAGCGGGAAAGGCAGCTTATAACTGGTTTTCGGGCCTTAGATGAACGTGGTCAAGCTGGAGTAATGGCCTTGATCAGCGGTATGTCTCCAATTAATGACGCACCACGAAATGTCATTCAGGGTGAAGTGCACCAGGTTATTAATGGAAACTTAACCGCAGAGTCACAGCATTTCACTTTTGGCGCAAAAAAATCAAAGAAGTAGTAGCCGACACAAGCAATGAAACAGATGTAGAAGTGAGTGTCGGGCAAGCAGTTTTAGGACAGTTGAATGAAGCCCCACGTTTTACAACTGTCCTGCATGTAAATGCACGTTCAGAATTCGAACAAACAGAGCTGCAAATTTGTGCAGAAAACCAAAGAACAGATGTCATCGTCACCGCACCCTTGGCGATACACAACACCGTTTGCAATAAAAACCTAGAAACAATCTGCGCCAAGTGCCATGCATTGGCGCAAAAACAAAGCAGGCTAAAAAAGTATGCAACAGGTTTTGTAATGTTTGCGTCACTGGCCTTCTGCGCAGTCATGGCAGCGACCGTGCTACCCGCATCTACAAAGCAACAATACGAAAGCCAAATTCAGGACAATTGCTACAACGACGGCAACAAGCACTCTGTCGGCAGTGTCGAGAAAATGGACGATGGGCAATACAAAGAATGTGTGGCCGTGCCAAACCATGCTCCTCAGTGGAGGGCATTGAATCGATACAAATTTCATTAGTTAATGCCTCACATAAAAGACTGATTCAAGTATTAGCAAGGATGCCAAAAGTAATGCACTACGTTGTTAACTTTGATAAAAAATATGAGATTGATCCATATTTAGATTGGTTAAATTCTGGCGAATGCAGGTTGCCAATTGCTCAAACTAAAGCCTGGGAAATTCCTACCTCATACAAGGTTATCTTATCGTTGCAAGAAGATAAGATTGATAATATTTCTGATTTTTTTGAATGTGGATCTTTGAATGTAGTGTCAAAGAGACTAAAAAATCTACTAGAAAGTACCGCAGTCAATATTGAGTTCGTACCTGTTAAATTGATGTGCGGGATGCAAAATTTAGAATTTTTTGCATTACATGTGATGCGTAGGATAAAAGCTATTAATGAGACTAATTCAATTTTTTCTGGGAAAAAATATGGTCTTGTCACGGGCATTGAAAAATTAGTTTTGAATTCAAGTCTCATTCAGAATGAGGATTTGTTTTTTTTAGATGATGCGTACCGCGTCGTTTTAATTGCTAGTGAGTCTGTAAAAGAAAAGCTTCTAGCTATGGCAATAACGGGTGTGCAGCTAGGCGAAATTGATCAATATTCTGACCAATCTCGTATTTAATTCATTGCGTGCGGGGTTCGCTCTACCGCAAGAGATCTGATACTCAGGAGCGGAGTCAGGTCTGACATTCATACATTTCCAACCCGACGGGCGATTACTCGCCGCTAATTGCCCCTACGTGCTAAGGTTTTTCATCCAAATCCAGGAAAGTGAACTATGAAGATATTGCCGCGATATATAGAGGACGAAGGGGGCAAGTGCACCAGCTCTATCAGCTTAGTAGATAACCTTGATGTGTTGAGTGTAGAAGATGCGCATGCTATTGCCAATTATATGGAGTCGTGCACAGTAATCGATGAGTGGCTGAGCAATATTAGAGATCCGATCACGAAGCAATTTTCTATTCCATCGAAAACATGGTCTGACGGTGTGTATGTTTGGGATTCGTCACATATCCATTACGTGAAGAACTACCGGGTACGTTTGCCAGGCCAGTTTGTGGATCACGTCAAATATCGCGTAGCATTAGGATTTGATTTCAAAACCCTTATGAAAGACGCTCTACGAGCGGAGTTCGAGCTGATTTTGGACAAGTTGCTTAATGGTGACGAGTCTTTCTACGTGACCTACGATGTTAAAAGATTCAATTAAAGTTAATGTGGTAGAGGAATTATTTTGGAAATCGAGCGGGCTTGGGGTCAGGTCTGAGCGGGCTTGGGGTCAGGTCTCACATTCATACATTTCCGACACTGGATAAAGTAATAAATGCCCTGAATAAATGGGTTGAAATAGCGAAAGGCATAAAACGATGAAAACGAGTGATTTTGAAATCTCAATCTCGGAAAAAACGGGGCAAGGGGTCAGGTCTGACATTCATACATTTCCCACCCGGCGGGCGATTACGCGCTGCTAATCGCCCCTACGGGCTGATCGACGCGGGATCAGGATTGAATATATCCAGCCTGGGCAGCCGCAGCAAAATGCCTATGTGGAACGCTACAACCGGACAGTGCGTTATGACTGGCTAGCCCACCATCTGTTTGATACTGTAGATGAAGTTCAGGGCCATGGGTCAGGTCTGACATTCATACATTTTTAAATTCAATGCCAGAAATATGAATTCATTACAAATTGCGGAACTAGTAAATTTAATCGTGCAAGAGATTGCATACACTGCACCAAAAGGATGGCGAAAAATTGTCCATTACTATGAGCTACTTAGCTGCGACGATGGGACTAAACGTAATAAGTCAACGGCAAGATGCTGGTGTTCGCCCGAAATGACCAAATACGACGGGCATGAAGTGGGTGGTTCTTGCGAGACTATCGACGCCTTAGAGGAGTTGCATGAAGTTTCAATTAAAAATGGTGATGAGTGGACCGGCTTTCTATTGGTAATAGATGAAGAGGGAAAATTCAGTTCGCAGTTTTTCTACAACAGCACTCCGCTGCTCGACGGTAATTATTCAGAACTACATAAAATTTTGGATAGCGCTTCTTGACTTACAGATGCTGGAGGGGCGGAACGGCTAGGGGTCAGGAGGGGCGGAACGGGACTAGGGGTCAGGTCTGACATTCTATATTTCCAACTTGGCGCAGGGTCAGGGGTCAGGTCTAACATTCCTACATTTTCAAACCGGCGGGCGATTACGCGACGCTAATCGCCCCTACGGACTAACTTCAAATTGACCGCAATGCTATACGGAATGGTCATTTGGAGGACTTGCTGGCAATAATTGATCGGTGGTTTCGAAGCACCTACCTGCAGGCCAACGAATATCTAGCTCCCCATCGCCGAGTAGAAATGGTGGCTCAACAATTTCGCCAATGCCTATCCCCCGCCCCCAAGAGTCAAAGTCGTTTGCAACCCATGATTCAGGGTTTTTCTGAACGTAAGTGCCAATTTGAAAGTCTCTTTCGTTAGGGGGCATAGTAGTAACATATAACGCTAAATTGAACGGCGGTGCTGGGTCAGGTCTGACATTCATCCATCTTAAACCCTGCGGGCGATGACGCGGCACTTATCGTCCCAACGCGGGTTCAGTCTTCAATATGCCGGACAGTAATACCGTTTTGCAGAGCAAATTTGTACACTTGCTTTGCCAAATGATCGTCTTCAATTATTAGTGCCATATTTGTTATCTCGTTGGTAGGCAGAAAGCGAGGAGTATCATCAATTTTCTCCACTACGTTCAAGCCCTCTTTTCGACAAGCAGCCGCTATACTGCTCGCTTGTTTAGACTCAAAACTCATATTAATTCTCTTCATTTTGATTTTTGAGCATTTTCAAGAAGCAAAGAAAGATCAATATGCAGAGCAAGTAATAACTCCACGAGTAGTAACCCCACTCTGTGCTAGCGTGCACCCCAACAATGTTGTACCAAGCATCTTTACCCATTAATATACCGAACAATGTTAATGGAATGAAGAGCCCTATGGCAGCAACAAGGAGCCAGTAATAAAGCTTCCCATAGGCTGCCAGAGTGCCGTAAATGATTAAGGCCACAACCATTACCGGAATACCGAACGCAATGGACAAAGCGCCTGACATATTACTGGCTTGAGCACACTGAGCTATGCCAAAGGCTGTTGCGGCAATAGAAAACCGGACACTTTTATTCATGAATTGAACCATTAATTAATTGACCTGCCTCAGCTTATAAGAAAGTAAGATTTCTCAAGAAAATAAAGGGCAGGGTCAGGTCTTACATTCATACATTTCCAACCCGGCGGGCGATTACGCGCTGCTAATCGCCCCTACGCGGGCTTGGTGATATCGCCCCAATCCGGACAATCAAAGTATTATTGGGAGCTCGTTCTAGCCCCCAAAGTTACCATGCGAAGTGTACCCTCCTTAAATTGGTAGTGCGCAGTGTGCGTCCCATAATCAAGTTTAATCCACCACTTATACATATCGGAACCCGGTGTGCCTTGACTCTGTTTGAAGGGAATGCCTTTCGAACGACATTCACGCTCAGCGTCATCAAAGGTGTCGAAAACCGGTACATCGATATTGTTTCGGGAAATTGGAGTAAATCCTTCGCGAGCCACCATATAAAGAAAAATAGTATCAAGCATTTGATTTTTGTCGAATCGGAACTGAAAGCCTGCATCAGTCGAGGCCGCCCAATAGACGTCATCCATACCTTCATGCGTTCTATCGAAATCATAGATTACGCTGATATCGTAAGATTCGAGCACGTCGATGACATCGTCATCTTTCATATGCTTATCAAGAAGCTCTGAGAATTTCATTTATTGACTTTTCTGTTGAAAAATTGCGGAGGAACGGGGTCACGCAAAGGACGGGGTCAGGTCTGACATTCATCCATTTCCAACCCGGCGGGCGATTACGCGCTGCTAATCGAAAATAACACCGAAAACTTCCGCCTTAGTTTTAAAATCATCTCTTTCCGCTTCCGAAGCAAACTGCAAAGCTACCGATTCTCCAGTTAATAATCGATCAACTTCAAATTTAGCTTTAATGAGTGAACCTGTTGAATACTGTTTCACAGCCTGAACTAATGAAACCGTTTGCAGTCCCATTTTCCATGACTTCATTGCTAGTGTTATCATAATCCTGTTGAAATAACTATAAGGGCGAGGGGGCAGGTCAGACATTCATACATTTCAAACCCGGCGGGCGATTACGCGAAAGTTAATTTTCCCGCGACTGAAAAATTAATAAGTCATCTTCTGGGATAAAAAAAACGTAGATATCATTGCCGCTTTTGAGTACTAGGTCAACACTGCGAGACAGTCTGAAAAGTTTAATTGCCAAATCATAAAATTGGTTCGCATCTAAGTGAAACCAATCGGGAAAGTCGCCATTTGGAAGTGTGAAAGAAACAGAGATTTTTTCAAACTTAGAGAATTGTATAAATTTTTCCACGAGTTCAAAGGAGTGCTTTAGCAAGACGTCATTGTAAGCCTTGGATATAAAAATTCGATTTTTTGACGACGGTACATTTACAGATAGTTTTCCAATGTCTTTATTCTCCACCCAAGTGAAGCTTTCTTTAGCAACGCCAAAAAAGTCCGCAAGAAAAATGTCATTTTCTGCCCGCTGAATTCTGGCTTTTAATTCGGCCAATTTTTTTTCAAGTAAAGTCGGTTCTTTCATTTTTCCTCATGTGGGTTGATTCCGAACAGCGCCTCAATCCGATTCACTAGGTAATAACCATTTCGGTCCTATTTCAATGTAGTCACCAGCGCGTTCTATTTGCCACCATCTATCAAAAAAATCTCGCAAATCTTTTTTCTCTACGAAGGCATCTATAGTATTGCCGACGCCGATACCGATGGCATTTCTAAATTCGGCGGTCCATAACCATTTGAATTTTGACTCGTACATTAAGTATTCTTCCTTGCAAGCCTTAATAATGCCAGGTTGATAGCCCTCAAAATACGGCTCAAACGGATGTTCTTCAGTCATCACTATAAAGGGACGGGACAAATTCACCAGGTCCTCTGGGTGAAGAATATTCTTCATGACAGAAATTAACTCATCTTTTGGGCGAATGACATACATTAGTCTCATCCTCATATCTTGATCGGTTGACATATTTATTGTTCACACTGGGGGAGGTATTAAATTTGGAAGCCTTGCCATTTAGTTAGCTTATCATTTTTGCTCTGACTCTTCTACAGCCCCCGCGTCCTTTTCCTCCTGCCCCTTCCTCGTCTCCAGCTCCAATTGCGTAGTGAACCCCTGCGCGGTGACACTGTGTGTGGTTTTTACGATGATCCAGTCCGTGTCCCCGATAGGTGCTTTTAAGCTGGGGATGCGTACGCCCATCATGGGCGTAATGTCTGGCCTGCCCAGGGCCAGGGTAAATTGCAGAGTCGCTTTGCCACGCTTTACCCGGTTCATCTCTGCCTTTGCTGCTTGCTCTGCCGCCTCTTGATTGGGGTAGGTGTGGCGCAGGCGTTTTGGGTTGTCGTCTTCGCCTATCAGTTCGCTTTTTTCCTTAGCGTCGTTGGGGTCATGCCATTGGGCGCGGACGCCGCTGTAGGCGTCGCGACTGGCGGTGTGGTAGCGATGTTTGTCGCCGTCGCGGCGTTCCAGGGTGATGGTGGGCAGGCTTTCGCCTTTGCTGTTGCTGCCTTCATCAATGGGCAAGAACAGCAGGGCGTCTTTTTTGACGGTGGCTACCGCATCAAAGCGTTTGCCCAGCCGGTTTAAAAAATTAATGTCTGACTCATTGGTCTGGTCTATGTGGTCAATGATTTTACTTTGCAGGCTTTGGCTGACCTTGGGTGTTAAACCATTGTCCTTGGCAATCTGGCCGACGATATCGGCCACAGTCTTTTTGTCAAAGCTGCGGTCTTTGCGGGTGCGTACTGGCTTTGCCATCTCTGCACTGCGGGCGCGCAGGACCAGCATATCTGGCGCGCCTTCGTGTTCGACTTCATCCACCACGAAGCTGCCTTTGTCCACCATGCCGGAATGTTCCCAGCCTAGCTGCAAGGTGATCTTGACGCCTTTGCGCGGTATCGCCACGCGGCCGTCGCTGTCGTCTATGGTGATGTTGAGTTCGTCAACGGCGTTTTCTCTGGCCTCGGTCAGTGTCAGGCTGACCAGGCGCGGGTAGATTTTGCTGGTAATGTCCTGGTCGTCCAGGGTAATGGCAAAGGCGGGTTTGTTGTGGCTCATTCTAAATCTACCTCTTCCCATTCAATGACATCATTGCCCAGATCCGGGCCGCCTGTGTGCGGGTCTACCTGGTCGCCTAAATCTACCCGTTTCAAACTGAGAGAAAAATCTATCCTCTGCGGCATGCCATCATCCAGAAAGGTGTTTTTGCCCTTGGTCAAATTCGTGATCAGAAATTGCCCGTATATGCGGCCGGTGCCTTCCACCAGCACATAGGCGTCGCCAGCATCGCCCATTTCTTCCAGATCATCCAAAGACGCCGGGTCACCGGCAAAGGCGGGGGCCATCCAGCCGGACAAGGTGATGGTGTTGTCACCTGGGCCTAAAAACTGGTGCGCGTCACGCTCACCCACGCGGCTGGTGTTCGGGTGCTTCCATTCGATTTGTTGCTGGAATTCCTGATACGCAGCCGTGGACAGGCTGAATACAAACTGGCCTAAACTCATCATCATCTTGTGTCGTCCTTCCTACGATTCATCATAGTCATGCATGGCAGACCGGCGCTGCTGGCTCTGCTGTCGTTCACGTCTGTCCAGCTCGGCGGCCACGGCTTTGGCAATGGCTTGCGGGTCCATGCCTGCTGGCGGGTTAATCACAATCTGGATATTGCTTGCGGCTGGTGCTGGGCTACCGCCTGCGCTGGCCGCGCTGCTGCCTTGCGCTTGCACTGGCGGGCGGCGATCAAACTTGATAGGCTCGGCCAGGCGTGGCGGTTCTTGCCTTTGTGCTGCAAACTGCACCAGGGCGGCCGCCTGTGGGTTAAATAATGGCGGTGGCACCTGCGCGAATGCCGGGTTAATTGCCGCGCTAAATGCCAGGCCGGTGCCGATGGCCGTCATTTGCTTGGTTACTCCTTGCAGCTTGTCCAATGGCAGCGCCTGGGCTTTCTCAATGCCGATAGACAAGCCTTGCATGGTGAATTGCCCCAGCTCTGCAAAGACCACGCTCGGCGAATGAATGCCCAGTTTCTCTTTAAACCATGAAACAACGTTATCCGCCATATTGCTGATGGTATCGCGCACGGTGCCAGCCGCGCTGGTGATGCCGTTCACCAGGCCTTGCATCATGTTGCTGCCAAACTCGCTAAATTTAGCGGGTAGCTCCATGGTGAAATAACCATACACAGACGCCATCATGCTGCGGAATTTTTCTACCGGGTGCCAGCCTTCTATAAACGCACTCAGGGCCGCGATGCCGCTGTTAAAGCTGGTTTTGATGGATGCCCATAGCCCGCTAAAGAAGGCACTGACTTGCGCCCAATTGCGATAGATCAGGTATGCCGCTGCAGCAATGGCGGTAATTGCCAGGCCAATAGGGTTCATCAG
>NZ_JACOFX010000042.1 GCF_014284125.1 Undibacterium umbellatum
ATCTGTGCAGCCGCACACTCCCAGCCTGCAGCCCTGGCTTTATCAACATGCTTCTTGGTATAGCTGCGCCCGGCATTGTCGCCGTCCAGCGCCCAAACAAGACGGCAATCCATGTTCCCACGCGAGGCGGCCAGGTTACGCAATGCCTCCTCTGGGTAGTTATTGCAACTTCCCAGGGCAACTGCAGGTATGTCATGGTGCATCAGCGCCAGCGCATCGAAAACGCCTTCAACGAGCCATATTTCCGCTTTATCCTGAATCACAACCGGGTCAGGCTTCCACCACAGGCCGTAATACTTGGAACCATACTTAAAGTGGGCCTTCTTTTTACCGAAGCGGTAGGGCTGATCGATGATCCTTTCCCAATAGCCATTCCCAAAAGGAAAGCGCACCGTAGCACTGCCTATCTTCAATTCCTGGTCAAAGTAATACTCTTGCGTATACATGCCTTGCACCTTCGCCAGCGCAAAGCCACGGCCATGCTGCATATACGCATCGGCCGCCGCGTTCGGGTTTGGCTTTTCTGGTGTGGGCTTGTAACGCTCAGACCAGTTATCAAACAGATCCGGGTACAGGTCTTTGACGTGTCTGGTTTCACCGCAATTATTCAGGCGGCCACAGCGAATCACCCAGGGGTGTTCGGCATTGATGTACAGCTCTTTTTTCTGGCAGGCCGGGCAAATGCCACCGCGCAGCATGCCGTTTTGTTCTGGCTTGAATTTGAATTCAGCCAGGCGCTGCAGGATTTCGTGACGGAGCGATTCATCCATTACACGCCCGCCTTGCTGTTCGCTGATTCAATATCAATAATTGCGTGCTTGATACTGTGCTTCAGCATGCACAAGCCGCCCCAGATTTCTTCATGCTCTGGCTTGCTTGAATCAAGTTCCTTTGACGCGCTGTCAAGGTAATCTCTTAAAGCGTACAACTCGCTGGGATACAGCATCGTCATCATCTTGATGATGGGCTGGCGGTCACGCTCAGGCAGGTTTAAGGTGTTGGATGTAGTGTTCATTTCATTCAATCAAAATCACCGCTTGCACGGCGTTTAAAATCGGTTACTGGCTGTTTGCCGGGCTGCGCCTGGTCTTTGGGTTTTGCTGCAGGCCTGCCAAACAAATGCGCCGGTACTCGGCCGCGCCAGCAATGCGCAATCGTCGTCAGCGTCGCCAAAATCAGCGGCGAGGCCTGGTCTAGTGGCACCGCAACGTGTAATGCTGTATGCACTTGCTCAAGTTCAGACTGGCTTGCTAAGTGCCTGGTCATATCGAATGCCCCTCTAAGAAACGAGTCTGTACAGCAATCACGAGATTGAGCTTGCCCAGCTCAAGAATTACGCTGGTATGCAACTGAAATTGCCTTTTGCTTGTAACCTTCATACCCAAATCAATGAGGGCAAATAACAAGGCTAAAGAGCGATTGCCCGTTTCCCTGACGACCAGCGACTGGCCGCGCAGCTTGATATCGTTGATGGGCAGCACAAAGCCTTTTGCGGCAAGCTGCCTGTGTATTGGTTCAAGCAACCCAATTTGCGAAGCAATCGCATGAATGTCTTTAATGCGCTTGACATGCCTCTGATGCTCTAAGGTCAGCACTGTCTCAAGCAGAGAATCACTTGGGCCAAGAACCCGTCGATGTGGCGCCGTATAAGCGGGCGTATCCAGCACAACAGCACGGCGGCGCAAACGGTATTCGCGCCCGCGTTGCGCGTCAGACTTCGCATCAGGCTTTCTTGGTCTGCCGCGGCCTCGCTTTGCAAAGGCGTCAATGGTGTAGATGTCTTCTGCCTGCTTCATGCTCACCACTCCCCAGCCATACCGCCCAGGTCATGGATCATTTCACCAATCAGCGCCTGGCTATACAGGCGGCAAATCTGTGAGCCATGTTGTAAAGCCTTCAGCTCCTTGTGTATCGCTCGTGCCAGCACAAACCGGCTTGCAAAGGTCAAACGCATAGTCACTCCAAAAAATTTAGGCAAAAAAAGTCCCTCATGCCTGAAAACAGGCATGTTCAATCAACAATTCGGGTTAAATTGGCGTCGCTAGATCAGCGTCACGCCACAGACAAATTCAGCGATAGCTGGTTTAAGGCAGATATCCGCGCATGCTGGCTAATGGGGATCTTCACCCCATAATCAGGCGTTGCCGACAAAGACACCGTCCGCAACACCTCAAGGCCAGCAATGAACACATGCCCGCAATCCTCGTTTGTGCAGCGGTAGGTGATTTCCTTAAACATCTTTGACAGCGTGCGGCTCTTGATAGCTCGCACCGTGTTTGAGCAGTGCGGGCAAGGCATTCCTATCACTCTCATTCTTCCGTCCTTTCAGGTGAAACTAAATACATTGCTCGGCCACGCCCCGTAATTTGCTTGATCTTCCAGCGCAGCAGCCGTTTAGCCAAGAACTCCGCCGTATCGTCCAAGTCACGCAAACCATACCGCAACCGCACCCTCTCAAGCATTTCCAGTTCGCTCTCACTTAGCCTAATCTCATGTTCATGCATCGTTTTGGCAGCTATAAATGGCCTCTTAGTGGCCGTGTTGCGGTCTGTCAATCGACAAGGCTCTGGGATACCATTTCATCGTTCATTTGCGACGCCAAAGCCGCTGCTTCACGCAACACCATCTGGCGCAGTAAAGAAGCAGGCTGCTCGCCCTGGTAGTTCGCCAGTGCCTGGATCAGATTATGCTCATAGTCATCAAAGCGCAGCGTTAAGCGACGGTCACGCTTGCATTTAGGATCGTGGTACATGGCGGCCTCGCTTATTTGGATTCGGCAAGTTCACGCTCGTAGTCTGCCAGGCCGCGCAAAAACAACATGCGCGCAAAAGCAGAACGAGAACGCACTTCAAGGGCAGCGTATTTGTCTGTCTTCGCCATTTCGTCGGCAGACAAGCGCAAAGCAAGAGGAACAGCCAAAGGGATTTTTGGTGCACGACTAGCAATAGAGGGCAGGCTCATAATGTATTATTGAGAGTAGTTACAGGGTGTAGCTAATATAGTGGGCAATTGACCACATGTCAAACAAATTATTGGGCATATGTCTAGTTTTAATGAGAGATTGCGCGCAGAGCGCAAGAGACTTGGTTTAAACCAAGAAAAATTTGCTTCATTGGGCGGGGTCACTAAGGACACCCAGCTCAATTATGAAAACGGTTCTAGAAAGCCAGATTCGGAATATTTGGAATTAATTGCCAGGGCTGGCGTAGACGTCACTTATTTACTCACGGAAGTCAAAGCTGAAAATAACCTGACTGACGATGAAAGTGAGCTCATCGAAGGCTACCGAGGACTAGACGTTCGTGGTAAGGCTGGCGTGCTTGGCATGATCGATGGACTGAGTGGCAATCCTGCTGCATCAAAAAATCAAAGCATCATTCATGGCAAGGTCGGCCAACAAATTGTCGGTGACATTAATGGGCCAAACACCATCAACATGCCAGGGAAAAAATCAAAGAAGTAGAAGCCGATGCAAGCCAATCAATAGACATTGATGCGAGTGTCGGCCAAGCAGTCTTAGGCCATGTGCACGAAGCGCCAAGACTAACTACATACATGCATATCAACGTTGGCTCAGAAACTGAGCCAACAAAACTGCGAATCCAAACAGCAGATAAAAGAGCTGACATCACCGTCATGTCGCCGCTGGCGATACACAACACGATCTGCAATAAAAAATCAGATGACGATTGCGATAACTGCCGACCTCGGGCATTGAGTCAAAATAAGCTCAAGCGCACAGCAACCTATGCTCTCGCAGCCTGGGCCGTCATGACCTGCACAGTTTTGATGACAGTAATCATTCCTGCACGCAGCCAGACCGGAACTGATGCCATTTCGTCTGACCATTGTTATATCAACGGCATACATCACTCAATTGGCACCGTTATGCGAATGCAAAATGGTGAGTATAAAGAATGCCGTCAGATGCTTGAGCAAGCGCCTCAATGGGGTTCAATAAAGAGAACGCGCTTCAAGTAGCAATTCAATAATTTTTAACATTTATGACCAAAAAAGCAACAAAGAAAAATTAAAAAAATAGAATGTATTATTAGCATGTATTATTAATTGCATGTAACTGGATGTAACGAAGGAGTTGAATTTAAACCGACAATGAATTGAGTTTTTTGCAGTTGGATTGGCGGATAAGTGCGCGTGTAAATAGATTTTTCAACGCGGTATTTCAATAAAACTGACAGCAGTTTGGGACTTCTAATGCAATTAATAAATTTCTCGGTCGATAGAATTATTATTCATCAAATATTTCGTAACGACGACGACGGTAGGAAGGTCGCACCAACGCAAAGTCACGAGTACACCAGGTTTGATGGAGCGGCAGTTGCTGCATTCAAAGGCCGTGTTATAGACGCAATTGGTGTCGGATCCAAGGCAGTAGAAATGGAAATCGTTGATCTGGGAAGTAATGGACTACCTGCTTTAATTGATAAGATGGCTGATCAAAATGATGATGATTTTGCTCCTTCATCTTTTGACATTGCACAAAAACTGAACTCGGCGCAACATCAAAGGTCCATTCCAGGAGGCATAGTTGTAGTGTTTAGTGGGCAATACGGTGCGTCAGGCAAAAGGTACCTTGGAATAATTAAAGCCGATATTCACAGCGCGTATGAGAAAAAAGTTGATAAGCGCACTAACGAAATATCGCTTAAATTTGTAGAAGAAGTTTTACTAACGCCGAGTTCGCGTTTATATAAAACTGCAGTTTTTCTTGAAAAATCTGATTGGCACCATCTCGACACAAATCTGAATAATAAATGGGTTGTGATGGTTTCTGACTCTCAGATTAGTCAGTCTGATGGAAAAGCAGCGGCATTATATTTTTATTCATCCTTTTTAGGCTGTGGTTATCCTCAGACTAGCGCCAGAACAACCAAGCAATTTTATGATTCGACGATTTCATTTATTTCGGATTTAGATATTCCAGAGGCAAAAAAAACTGATTTGCTAAGTGCTTTAAATACATATTTACGGGTCGATGCGTCCTCTACTATTAGCGCAGACGAATTTGCAGACCGATATTTTGATCTTGATACTAAAGACAGTTTTAAATCTCATTTAGACGACGCAGGTTTGCCGGACACAGCATTCACTAAAGATATCGCACACATCGAAAGTAAACTCAAAATTCGAAGATTAAATTTTAGTAAAAACGTCAAAATCAGCGCGCCCTCAGATGTATTCAAAGACTCCATCACTTTTGAAACAATTGATGGTGACCTTGATGCTACAGGGGCACCAGCAGAGTGGACAAAGATTATTATTAAAGACAGAATAACTCATCAAGAATGACAGAGACTGAATTCAGAGCACTTTGGGAAGCAGAAAAGCCTGTTTATCAAGCGTGGGGGGCTTTTGTCGCTGATTCTGTAAAATCTGCTTTAAAAAGCAAAAACAAAGATTTAGATAGCTTTTTAAAAATACCTGCCAAATGTAGATTGAAAGACGACACGTCGCTCATTGACAAGGCATTTTATCGGCCGGAAAAGAAATACGAGGACCCATTTAACGAAATCGAAGATAAAGTTGGTGTGAGGTTTGTCGTTCTTTTACTAAATGATATTAAAGAAATTTGCGATCTGATTGAAAATAGTCCTATGTGGACGTTCGATGCATGCAAGCATTTTGATAAAGATAAAGAAACGTCTCCTTTACTGTTCACATATCAGTCGGTTCATTACATTTTGCGTCCGCGCAATGATATTCAAACTGATAGTGTTTTGGTCCCTAGTACAACTCCATGTGAGGTGCAAATTAGAACTTTATTGCAGCACGCACATGCAGAGTTGACCCATGATGCAATATATAAAGCCAAAAGAACGGTAAAGCCTGGGGTGCATCGAACAGTTGCGAAAAGTATGGCATTAATTGAGACGACAGATGATTTTTTTGCTTCCGTTACTGCTCAACTCAACTATGGTCCGTTAGAAGAATTTGGAATTCTTGATAAGCTGGATAACATTTATTTCACGAATACTGGGATGCATAGTCACACTCAAAAGTCCTCATTATTAATTTGGGATAAATTTGAGCAATGCGTCAACGGTCAGCTTGTTAAAAATATTCAAAAATTTCTTGATACGGACTCGCATATATTTAAGATTGTTAAAGACAACCCAGCAAGCAATATTCTTTATTCTCAAAGCACTTTGTTATTTGTTTATTGGATGCTAAAAAAGAAAAAGGCTCGTTTGTTAAGTGACTGGCCATTATCCAGAAAAATTCTTGAGTCGTTAGCGCATGATGCTGGAATAAGTATACCTGTTGAATAGTAAGGCGCGTAGTATGACCTCACAGGCGCGCACCCAGGGGACAAGGGAGCGGGTTCAGGTCTGACATTCATATATTTTCAACCCAACGGGCGATTATGCGATTGTTGACCATCCCCTATGCACTCAGGCCTTCAATTTGTGTATTGCTAATCACCTCTACGCGGCTCTAGTTATTTATACATGTCGGTCCGGGCGGTTCAATTTTCTGATTTGAGCGCCGCCTTTAATGAGTCCACAAGTCCCTTGATAGCTTCGAGCACGGGTACTGGCGACGTTTCTTCAGTTTCTTTAAATTCGGTATTGCTGTTAGGGTACGGTGCAAAAGCTGCTTTTAACATAGTACCTAAAATAACTACAATAGCCACAGCGAGGATTGATACCAAGGCAACTAGCGGAACCATAGAGTCACGTATTTCGCCGTAAATTTTTGCCTCCACTTTAATGGGCTCTTTTTCTTTGGCTACGACTTGTTCATCAGCATTCTTAGTATCGGACGCCTTTGATTCTTTGCTCGCATTTGAGACTTTTTCTGATTTAGAAGAATTTTTTTCTTTATCTACTTCTTTCGAGATAACCTTATCAGTCTCCTCTTTTAATTCTACCGCTACAAATTTTGCGATGTTGTCAGGTTGTATCGCTTGATAAAATCCTGTACTCAATGTACCCACTACTGTGCAAAGGCACGCGGTGAACAATCCTAAGATGATTATTGCAGTGGTCAGAATTTTAGGTCGATGTTGTCGCCGGGATTGCTGATCTTCGATGCCATCATTTAATAAATCTTCCTTGACCTTCGGTAGTGGGAGACTATCACCTGGATTTCCGGTGTTTTTAACTTGAGGGTATGTATCAAGTTCTGTCTTGATTTGAACTTCCGAGGGAGCGGCGATTTGATGTTCAGATTGTTCATTTCCCAATTTATTTCCTCACCTAATTACAATCGATACTAGAAACACCACTCAATTTATCAAATTAATCTTAAGTTAATTAACCGATAACCCATTGCATCTTTGGAAACACCAAAAATATTTGCCAAAGCTTCTACACTGCCTGCCTTTCCATTAAGGTAGTGCTCTCTCACCAGCGAAGCGGGCATAAGAAGCTCAGCGGCAAATTTATTTGCTTGCAGCTCTCGAAAGTCGCGGCTGGACTGAAAATTACCAACATCTCTGGGGGCATCTTCATGTCCAAGAGCAAAGTGCCCAAGCTCATGCGCAACAGTGAACCGCTGACGCACGGGTGCCTCGGAAACGTTATATTCGATAGACTGGATACCGTTAAAAATTCTGTAATAGCCGCTATAAGGGTAATCCTCACCCCACCCTCCACGTCCATATACCGAAATACCAGCTGCCGTAGCAATTTTGACTGGGTCAATTGGTAGTCGGCGATCCCAATATCTATTTAATAGTTCTCGAGCTGCGCCTTCTTCTCCCATGTGGGCAAGCGAACTTTTGAACAATTGTTCCATAGCTTACCTCTTTTATGACTTGTATTAGAAATTATGCTGTATAACTTTACAGTATAAAAAGTAAATTCTAGCAGCAGCCCCCCTTAATAGCAACTAACTGTTGCACTAGCTTATGAATTGCGCTAGAAATATCATAATCAGGCGCAAAGACGGGGCAGGAGGCTATGGCTCTGAGTCTTTTATAGGCTTCACGCTGCTTTCATCTTGCCCCTTCCTCGTCTCCATATCCAATTGAGTAGTAAACCCCTGCGTCGTCACGCTATGCGTGGTTTTCACGATGATCCATTCTGTATCCCCGATAGGTGCTTTTAAGCTGGGGATGCGCACGCCCATCATGGGGGTAATGTCTGGTCTGCCCAGGGCCAGGGCAAATTGCATGGTGGCCTTGCCACGCTTGACCCGGTTCATTTCTGCTTTTGCTGCTTGCTCTGCAGCATCCTGATTGGGGTAGGTGTGGCGCAGGCGCTTGGGGTTGTCGTCCTCGCCTATCAGTTCGCTTTTTTCTTTCGCGTCGTTAGGGTCATGCCATTGGGCGCGCACGCCGCTGTAGGCGTCGCGGCTGGCGGTGTGGTAGCGGTGTTTGTCACCGTCGCGGCGTTCCAGTGTGATGGTTGGTAGACTTTCGCCTTTGCTGTTTGCTCCCTCATCAATGGGCAAGAAGAGCAGGGCGTCTTTTTTGACGGTGGCGACTGCATCAAAGCGTTTGCCCAGCCGGTTTAAAAAATTGATGTCTGACTCATTGGTCTGGTCTATATGGTCTATGATTTTGCTTTGCAGGCTTTGGCTTACCTTGGGTGTTAAACCATTGTCCTTGGCAATCTGGCCGACGATATCGGCCACGGTCTTTTGATCAAAGCTGCGATCTTTGCGGGTGCGTACTGGCTTTGCCATTTCTGCACTACGGGCGCGCAGGACCAGCATGTCTGGCGCGCCTTCGTGTTCCACTTCATCGACTACGAAAGTGCCTTTGTCCACCATGGGGCTGCCGTACCAGCCTAGCTGCAAGGTAATCTTGACGCCTTTGCGCGGTATCGCCACGCGGCCGTCACTGTCGTCTATGGTGATGTTGAGTTCGTCGACGGCGTTTTCTCTGGCCTCGGTCAGTGTCAGGCTGACCAGGCGCGGGTAGATTTTGCTGGTAATGTCCTGGCCGTCCAGGGTGATGGCAAAGGCTGGTTTGTTGTGGCTCATTCTAAATCTACCTCTTCCCATTCAATCATATCTTCGCCCAGATCCGGGCCGCCTGTGTGCGGGTCCACCTGGTCGCCCAGGTCAACACGCTTTAAGCTGAGTGAAAAATCTATCCTCTGCGGCATGCCATCATCCAGAAAGGTGTTTTTGCCCTTGGTCAAATTCGTGATCAGAAATTGCCCGTATATGCGGCCGGTGCCTTCCACCAGCACATAGGCGTCGCCAGCATCGCCCATTTCTTCCAGATCATCCAAAGACGCCGGGTCACCGGCAAAGGCGGGGGCCATCCAGCCGGACAAGGTGATGGTGTTGTCACCTGGGCCTAAAAACTGGTGCGCGTCACGCTCACCCACGCGGCTGGTGTTCGGGTGCTTCCATTCGATTTGTTGCTGGAATTCCTGATACGCAGCCGTGGACAGGCTGAATACAAACTGGCCTAAACTCATCATCATTGCTGGCACTCCTTCTCAGTTTCGTTAACTCTCGTCATAGTCATGCATGGCAGACCGGCGCTGCTGGCTCTGTTGTCGTTCGCGCCTGTCCAGCTCGGCGGCCACTGCTTTGGCAATGGCTTGCGGGTCCATTCCTGCAGGCGGGTTAATCACAATCTGTATATTGCTGGCGGCTGGTGCCGGGCTGCTTCGTGCGCTGGCCGTGCTGCTACCTTGCGCCTGCACTGGTGGGCGGCGGTCAAACTTGATCGGCTCGGCCAGGTGTGGTGGTTCTTGCCTTTGCGCTGCAAACTGCACCAGGGCGGCTTGTTGCGGGTTGAATGGTACTGGTGGCAGTTGGGCAAATGCGGGCGTCATGGTGGCCCCAGTTAAACCTAGGGCCATGCCTGCGCCCATGGCTGTCATTTGCCTGGTAACGCCGTTAAGCTTGTCCAGCGGCAGCGCCTGGGCTTTCTCAATGCCGATAGACAAGCCTTGCATGGTGAATTGCCCCAGTTCCGCAAAGACCACGCTGGGTGAATGAATACCTAGTTTTTCTTTGAACCAGGACACAACGTTATCCGCCATGCTGCTGATGGTGTCGCGCACCGTGCCAGCCGCGCTGGTGATGCCATTCACCAGGCCTTGCATCATGTTGCTGCCAAACTCGCTAAACTTGGCGGGCAGGTCTATGGTGAAATAGCCATACACTGCCGCCATCATGCTGCGGAATTTCTCTACCGGGTGCCAGCCATCTATAAACGCGCTCAGGGCGGCGATGCCGTTGTTAAAGCTGGTTTTGATGGATGCCCATAGCCCGCTAAAGAAGGCACTGACTTGCGCCCAATTGCGATAGATCAGGTATGCCGCTGCAGCAATGGCGGTAATTGCCAGGCCAATAGGGTTCATCAG
>NZ_JACOFX010000043.1:0-2655 GCF_014284125.1 Undibacterium umbellatum
TTGTAGCTCTTTTTGGTGGGTGGTGGCGATGGTGGCGAGGCTGCGGGACATGAGCCTTTCGTTTTCTCTGGCTGTTTCGCTGGCCTGGGCTTGGTCTTTTGCAATCTGGGCGGTGAGTTTGTCTACCTGGTGTATGGCGTCTTTGTATTTGACGACGCAGAAGAGGGCTGCGGCGGCGATGGCGAGGGCAAGCCAGGGGCGCGGGTCTAGGGCTTTGATGATGTTGAGCATGGGTTGGCCTATGCGGGTGTGAGGCAGAGTTGGCGCTCAGCGGCGCGGCGTTTGGTGAGGCCTGCATAGACCACGCCACCGGCTTTGTTCCAAAACTGCATTTGGTTGCATGCGCCGGTGTAGTCGCCCTTATTGAGCAAGGTAATCATGGTGGATGGCTTGCCGTTTTCGAGCACGCAGAAGCCGTCTTTGACGCCTTTGCGGCCTGGGCCGACGTTGAATACAAATGACGTGAAGGCGGCGCGCTGGTTGTCGTTGAGGGGGACTTTGAGGCAGCTTTCCATCGCTGCTTTGGCTTTGAGCAGGTCTTGCACTGTCATGTCGTCGCATTGCTCTATGGTGGCTGTCTGGCCGAGCTTGACGCCACCAGTGTGGCCGCGGCAGATGGTGGGGATGCTGACGGGGTCAAGGTAGGCGGTTTGCCGGGTGCCTTCAAACAGGACGATCAAGGGCAAGGCGGCGGCGATGCCTGCGGCGATGAGTTTTTGTTTGATGTCTGTACTCATGATTGGCTTTTGCCTTTCTGTGCGTTAGCACGTCTGTGCAGCCAGGGCTTTAGCATTCTGTCGCGCACAAAGAAGGTGATCTGTAGCACGGTGTAAATAATGGTGAGGATGAATACCCATTCATTGAGTGGCACGCCTAGAAACGTGATGGCGCTGATGGCGACGGGTGGTATGGCCTTTACTGTTTCCATGTGGTTGTCGTTCATGGTTAGTCCCACAGGTTGATCATTTGCAGCACGGGGGCTGCAGGTGCGCGGTCTGGCAGGGTGATGGCTTTGCCCATAGGCAGGAATGCGCCGAGGCTGGTTATGCCGGGGTTTAAGGCGAGCACCGCTGCAATGCCTGCGGTGCTGCCCAGGTGACGCCAGATCAGCAGGTCTAAGGTGTCGTTTTGTTGGGCGCGGACGATCATAGGGGTGGCAAATTCATATCAATTCGACCGTGACGTGGTGGCGGCCCAGCAAGTTGGACATTGCCCACTGCGCATTCCTGCGTTCTTCGTCGGGGCCGTTTGCCAGAAAGCTGACGAGTTTTTTGTCATCGAGCGTGGTGGCGGTGGTGTCGTAGTCTTTGTAGCGTTCAATCAGGTCTGCCTTTGCCGTGCAATAGACGGCGCGCAGGTAGTGGGCAATGAGGACGCTTTGCCGGTTGACCTGGGCGGCGGGTATGGCGGCCATGCTGGTGTGGCCTGCGTTTTGTGCTGCTGCTTTTAGCTCGTTGACCTGGTTGTTGACAAAGATGATGGCGTCTACGGTGGCGGCGATGAGGCGGGCGTCTGTGACTGTGCCGTCTAGCCTGATGGCGTCGCGCATGTTGGCGATGTCTATGTCAGGGAAGAATCCATCATTGGTGATGAGGTTGTTTGGCTGGCTTGGGCCTAGCTGGCCGCCTGGTGCGTTGGCAATAAATGGCATGGGTCTGGATCGTTGATAGGTCAGTCAAGGGGGCGGTGGGTGGGCTGTCACAGGGGAAATGGCTAGAAATCCCTGATCGGCCCACGCCGCCCGGCGCCGGAGGGTGCCTGTTATGCAGATGGTGGCGGGCTGGTGGCCGTTTCATCGTCTGCAGTTTTCTTTAGGCGGCGTTCTAGCCGTTCTATGTCTTTTTTGACGCCTATGTTTTGGAAGAGGTCCAGGGCGCGGCGCAGGTTGTCCAGGGCTTTGCTGGCCTGTTCTTCAGTCAATTGGTCAAAGTCAATGTCGCCGTTGCCCATCTTGCCTATCTGGGCATAGCCGAGGGCTTTGTAGAGCTTGGCGCTGGCTTGGTCTGGTACGTCTGCATTGACGGTGAGCAGTTGTACTGCCCGTAGGGTTTCTACGGCTGCTGTTGCTGTTTCAAAGCGGCCTTCGAGGTAGGCACCGGGGATTTCATCGAGCAGCATGGTGGGAACATCGCGGGCGTATTGGTCTGGCAGGTTGAGGTTGTGGACGAGGCAGTATTGGGCGATGTCGAGGGCGCGGGCGTAGTTGCCTGCGTCTATGTGCCAGACGAGGGCGGTGGTTAAGACGAGGTCTTGTGCGCCGTTGCCGTGCTGTAGGGCGGCGTTGATCCAGTCATCATAGTCGGGCAGGATTTCGCGCTTGAGTTCTATTTTGCGCTGGATGGATTTGATGGCTTTGAGCCTTTGTTTGTCGTTGATGAGTTTGGCGAGCATCAAGTCGTAGGCGCTGCCCTGGATGGGCTGGCCGTGTCTGGATGCTGCCGCTGCCTTGGCCGCGAGGATGCGGGCGGCGTGGCGCTGGGCGGGGCTGTTGTGGGTGGCTGTGGTCATGGTTGGCGTGTGACTTAGGCGAGTTCGATGTTTTCAACGAGGGCGGCGATGCCGTAGTCTTCGACGACGTAGGCGTCATTCGAGGATTCGTAGTTTTCGATACGGTCGCGCTTGGCGTTGTCGACGATCTGGCGGCGGCGGGCGCTT
>NZ_JACOFX010000043.1:2751-8191 GCF_014284125.1 Undibacterium umbellatum
CGAATGCGGGTTTGGAAGTCGGGGAATTTGGCCCAGACATCGAGCTTGGCATAGGGGACGTGGGTGTCGTAGTTGGTTTTGCTGCATTTGTAGCGGCCGTTTTCCAGACCTGTTAAGTCGCGGGTTTGGCGGTCTTGCTGGGTGGTGTCGGTGCGGCTGGCGACGGGGCTGCTGATGCCTAAGTGTAGCTTTTCACCTTCCATTTCTTGTACGCCGATGATGTTGATGCGGCTTAGGAATTGGCTGGATTCTTGAATTTTGGTTTCAAGGCGTTGCTGGACGCTGGGGGCGATGGCGAAGGTTTTGGTGGCGTCGTCTACGCCGTTGATGTCGCCCAGGCGGGTGACGAGTGCGTTGTAGGCTTTGCGGGTGGTGTTTTGCATGTGAATGTCCTGTTGTTTGTTTTGTTGTTTGGTTCGCTGTTTGTCTCGTTGCTTGGCTTAGCAGTCGGTCTGCTCTGTACCGTTGCCGCCTGTGGCTGTTGGGCGGGTCGTCTGGTTGCCGGGTTCTTTGTCGAGCTGGGTTTTCAGGCTGTTGAAGTTGTCTGTGACGGTTTTGAGGTTCTTTTCGAGCTCGGTGATGCGTTTGTTGGATTCACTAAAACGCTGTTCCTGGTCTGCGGTGTGTTCCACTACGGTTTCAATTGCCTGGCCAAGATCATCAAAGCGGGCGTTGTCACCGCCTTTTTTGCTGTTGAAGACTTTTAGCAGGTCTTTGACTTTGGCTGCCAGGCCTGTGGCTTCTGTATCGATTTCTTCAAATTCAAGATTGGCTTCAACAGCAGCAGAGAACAGGTGTGCAGGGTTGGTTTTGCGACCTGCAAAGGGGTTGGCGTTGGGGTTGTTGGCGGCAAAGCTGAGAACTTCGGTGCCGAGGCTGGCGGGGCTGTCGGTGACGCCCAGGCCGACAAGGTAGGCTTCGCCGGTGTCGGCAAACTTGTCATTGATTTCTATGCTGGTGTAAATCTTTTGCTTGGCCTTGGTCATGGCGATCAAGTCGTCTGTGGGCTCGATCTGGGCGAACAGGGCCAGTTTTTTGTCGCCGTCGATGGTGACTTCTTCGGCCTTGACTGCTGTTACATCGCCATAGGCACGGAAGGGGCTGTCGGCGAGGGTGCCGCGTATGTGTTCCATCCAGATGCGGGCACCGTATTTTTGCGGGTCGAAGTTTTTAGCCATTTGCTGTATCCAGCTGCGTTCTATCTTGCGGCCGTCAGTTGTTGCGCCTTCGAGCGCCACGCGGAAGAATTTTGACTTGAATTTTTTGGTGGACATGATGAAATAAGGGGCTGGGCAGTTGAAGAGTGCCCATGGTCTTACTTGCGCTGACTGTGTTCAACGGGCTGGGAGTTGTTAAGATTTTTAACAACTTTGCCGCAATGCCTACGCGGGCGCGATGCCCTTAATCTGGCGGCATGAATGCGAATGCCGACGAATGCCCGTCTGAAATTTCCCCCGATAACGAACTGGATGCGCCCGAAGATTCCACCCTTGGCGCAACGGTTGCGCCTACTTACGATCTTAAAAAGCACGCGCAGGCCTTGTACTGGCAGGGCTGGCGGGTGTCTTCGATTGCGCGGCATTTGGAGATTGCCCGCACGACGGTGCAGAGCTGGTGCGATCGTGAAAAATGGGACGACACGCCGTTCATAGAGAAGATAGAAGCCAGCCTTGAAACGCGCCTGGTGCAGTTGATTGCCAAAGAGGTGAAGACCGGCGGCGACTTCAAAGAGATTGATTTGCTGATGCGCCAGGCAGTGCAGACAGCGCGGGTGCGCCGCTATGAGGCACCGGGCGGCAATGAAGTGGATCTCAATCCTAAGCTAGCAAACCGCAATGCCGGGCCTAAGAAAAAGCCGACGCGCAATGATTTTAGTGATGAGCAGCGGGATCAGCTGCTAGAGGCGTTTAGGGATTCGCTGTTTGATTATCAAAAGGTATGGCTGCGTAATGGGCATGAGCGCACGCGGGTGATTTTGAAGTCGCGCCAGATTGGGGCTACCTGGTACTTTGCGCGGGAGGCTTTGGCTGATGCGATGGAGACGGGGCGCAATCAGATATTTTTGTCTGCATCGAAGGCGCAGGCGCATGTATTCAAGCAATACATTATTCAGTTTGCCAAGGAAGCGGCGGGGATTGAGCTGGCCGGTGATCCTATTGTTTTACCTAATGGGGCGCATCTTTATTTTTTGGGTACCAATGCCAGGACGGCCCAGGGTTATCACGGCAATTTCTATTTTGATGAATTTTTCTGGACGCATAAGTTTCAGGAATTGAACAAGGTGGCGTCTGGCATGGCGCTGCATAAGCAGTGGCGTAAGACCTATTTTTCTACGCCTTCCAGCATAACGCATGAGGCTTACCCATTCTGGACGGGCGAGCTGTTCAATAAGCGGCGACCAAAAAAAGACCAGGTCAATATTGATGTCAGTCACAAACGGCTTGCCAGCGGTTTTACGGGCGAAGACAAGATGTGGCGGCAAATTGTCACCATCATGGACGCCCAGGCTGGGGGCTGTGATCTGTTCGATATCGACGAGCTGCGCACCTATGAGTACAGCCCGGACCAGTTTGAAAACCTGTTGATGTGCCAGTTTATTGATGACACGGCCTCTGTCTTCCCTCTGCAAGAGCTGCAAAAGTGCATGGTGGACGCCTGGGTGGATTGGACAGACTTTAAGCCATTTACCACGCGGCCATACGGTGATAACCCGGTCTGGATAGGGTATGACCCGGCATTTACTGGCGATAGTGCCGGGCTGGTGATTCTGGCGCCACCGCGCACGCCTGGCGGCAAGTTCCGGGTGCTGGAGCGCATGCAGTTCAGGGGCATGGACTTTGCGGCCCAGGCGGAACAGATACGGCAATCCACGATTCGCTATCACGTTGCCTTTATTGGCATTGATGCCACTGGCATGGGCGAGGGTGTGCACCAGCTGGTTAAAAACTTCTACCCGAATGTGACCAAGATCAACTATGACCCGGCGGTTAAAAGCCGCATGGTCATCAAAGCCCGCGACGTGATCAGCAAGGGCCGTCTGGAATTTGACGCCGGGGCCACGGATCTGGCGCAGGCATTTATGACGATTAAAAAGACGCTGACGGCCAGCGGCCAGCATGTGACCTATGTGGCAGACCGAAGCGAGGAAACCGGGCATGCAGACCTTGCCTGGGCGTGTATGCATGCGCTGGACCATGAGCCATTGGATGGTGGCATAGGCAGCAATCAATCATTTATGGAGGTGTATTCATGACGAGAAAGAAGAGGCGCGGGCAGTTTAATGCCGCGTCAGAAGGCCAGGCAGACGCGGTACAGGCCTTGCCAGCGTTGCCGGGTGCTGAGGTGTTCAGCTTTGGTGACCCTACGCCGGTATTAGACCGGGCTGAAATTCTGGACTATATCGAGTGTTGGACGAACGGGCGGTATTACGAGCCGCCTATCAGTTGGGACGGCCTGGCGAAGTCGTTCAGGGCCAGTGTGCACCATTCAACGGCGATCTATGTCAAGCGCAACTTGCTGGCGGCCACCTTTGTGCCGCATGCCTTGCTGTCACGCGAGGCGTTTAGCCGGTTTGCGCTGGATTTCCTTGTCTTTGGCAATGCCTATCTGGAAAACCGCAAAAGCCGCACGGGCAAGCCGCTGCAGCTTGAGCCGGCCCTGGCCAAGTACATGCGCCGCTGCAGTGATGACTTGAACCAATACGCCTTTGTGCGTGGCTGGCAGGAAGATCATGTGTTTGAGTCTGGGGCGATTTTCCATTTGATGGAGCCGGATATTAATCAGGAGGTTTATGGCCTGCCTGAGTATTTGAGCGCCTTGCATTCTGCCTGGTTAAACGAGGCGGCGACGCTGTTCAGGCGTAAGTATTACAAGAACGGCTCCCATGCGGGCTTCATCTTGTACATGACGGACCCGGCACAGAATCAAAGCGACGTCGACAACATGCGCCAGGCATTACGCGACAGCAAGGGGCCGGGCAATTTCCGCAATGTGTTCATGTATGCGCCGAACGGCAAGAAAGACGGGATCCAGATATTGCCAGTGTCTGAGGTGGCGGCCAAGGATGAGTTTTTTAGCATCAAGAACGTGACACGCGACGACATGCTGGCGGCGCACCGGGTACCGCCGCAACTGCTGGGCCTGGTGCCAAACAATACGGGCGGTTTTGGGGCTGTGGAGCCTGCGGCCAGGGTGTTTGCCATGAACGAGCTGGAACCGCTGCAGGCGCGGTTTAGGGAGTGCAACGAGTGGATAGGCGAGGAAGTAATTAGATTTACCCCATATTCTTTAGGTGACGCAGGAGGCACCACAAAATGAGTGATATCGCTGACAGCGCAGATGCGCGTATTAGTCTTGATCTTGAATTTGCTTTGAACAATATGCAGCGCTTCCCTGCTGTAGAGCCTGATTTGCATTGCTTGTTCTGTGACGAGCCTGTGGGGTATCGAGAATTGTTTTGCGATTCAGATTGCCGCTGTGATTACGAGAAAGAGCAAAAGCTTCTTAAGATTGCGGGCCGTTGATTTCGGTCACACAAGCATTTATACACACAACTACACATGAATTTCTATTGAGTTTCATAAACCGAATGTAAATAGTAAGCGACATTAGTGGTTATTTATTTACACAAGGGCCGCTAGGCTTAACTAGGGGTAAAGGGAGGATATCGAAGCATGCTTACTTAATAGAGCGCATTGCACCTCGGTGCCGAGCAGCTACAAAGAAAATAAAGGCAAGAAACAGTGAGGAAAAAACACCCACGACGATCTCAGACTTACCATCGACAAAGGTTTCGTAAGTGCAGAATGCGGCAAATGCTAACGACGCAAAGCCACCGACTCGAAAAGCGAAGGGAGATAGAACGCCACCGCCCTTACGAACTCCTCTTCCGAAAAAAATTCGATATGCGATTGTTAGCCCGAAGATACCAACAAGTAGTGCGATTGCCATAGTAGCAATAATTGCTAAAGTCGTTTCAGCTCTAACGATGCAGCGCCACACGCCCACTGCACCGAGCGAAGCGAACGGGAGCGAAACAATCGCAAGCGCAACACCTGCCAATTGCTGCGACAGCCTAGAAGTTGATTGACCTTCCCACATATATGTATGCCTAACGTCTGAATTGTGGGGCGGCGCAGCCGTCCCAAAAAAATGACAAATTATACTTTACCATCTGGCTTACCAAAGAAGTTCTGCCATTTAAAGTCCTCGGAAAGTTGTATTGCATTTGCCGCATGGGCAGGAAATTGTCCAAGCGCACGGTCTAATGCCTTTATTTATACTCAGTGCTTCCACATTCAGTAGCTGGTTGCAATCCAAGCATGACTGGGTGATCGGGTCGCCACTGTTGGATTGAGCGAGCGCAATATATATTTGTATAGCTTGCGGTGAAAGACCTTCCAAATTCATCCCAGAAAGATATTTTTCTTCGTCGGTCATT
>NZ_JACOFX010000044.1 GCF_014284125.1 Undibacterium umbellatum
GGGCGAGGGGTTGTTCGCCTGCGGATTCGAGCAGTTGCAGGAGCATGGTGAGGGCGCTGTCGGTGACGCCCATGTCGGCGTTAATGCGGTCTAGCTCGGTTAAGGCGTCGCAGATGCTGGCGAGGTCGTCGAGGAGGGTGTCAAAGCCCATGGCTTTGAGGGCGTCGATTTGCAGGCCGCGCAGGCGTTCAAAGCTGGCGCGCAGGTCTTGCAGTTTGGAAAAGGCGAAAGAGGGTTGTGATGATGCAGCTATTGCAGACGCAATAGGGGTATGAGCAGCCATGATGGCCTCCTGTTAGTTTCGTTCAATTTCGCCCCTTGTTCAGAGAGGCGGCCAGGTACTTGAACACCGCTAACAGACGGCCCGCAATTTTCCCCTTTCGGGTCTTGTATGGTTGCGCACTACCCGGCCATAGAAAAAACTATGGACGTAAAAAAACCACGACTTTCGGGCGCGGGTTATCTTGCCGCTGTTAGATGGTGTGTTCAGCACCAGTGGCTAGGATAGCTCAGATGTGGGTGGTTTGGCAATGTGTATGGTTATGAACACTAAAGTTTCGTAATGGTAAGTAATTAACAACAATTAACCATTTACAAACATAAAACATTTGCTAAATTTGAATATAAATTCGTTAATGAAATGCACGCAGGCCTTGTGTTCATTAAGAATATAAGCTGGGTGCGGAACATATTTTATTGAAATCGAAATTTAACTTAAAGTGAGGAGATTTACATGCCTACCACCGGAGAAAAACCAGGGATTGGTACATATGTTTGTGTCAAATGTGGCAAAAGTTTATTCTTGAACGACAGAACTGACACGCTACCACCGTGCCCAAAATGTCATGGAACTGAATTTAAGAAAACATAGATGGTGTAGGTGCGAATGTTATTCGCACCTACTAGCCAAAATAGGCAAGCTGCTGCAAGAGCACAAGTGTCCGTTTGGGTGTATCACTGACATCGCTCGTTAATTTTATTTAAGATTTTTAAAGGAGATTTTTTTTGCGCGCTGAATTTCTAATTCTCATTCCAGATAATGATTCGTTTTGCAATACAAAGAAGGGTTTTGTTGATATTCTCAAGATCGACTCGTTGATCTCCATAACAGGACAAAATCTCGCATTTAGAAGATCGCCCAAGTCAAAAGATATAGTCTCGGTAAAATTTCGTGTCGATACTGCCAAAGTGAAGTCACAAGCTGAGCGTTATTTCTTATTTTCTATGGAGTGTGAAGATCAGAATTTTGTAGATGAATTCTTTGAGCTTTGCGAAAAAATTAAAGCCATAGTTCAAAGGATTTCACCTGGCTCAACTTCAATCAATGTCTTATGGGATGACGTTGGCCGCATTTATGCCGAAAAATCATATCCAATTATTAATGAGACAGAAAATTTAATGCGACGCCTCATCGCAAAGTTTATGTTGATTACGGTTGGCATGAATTGGTCTAAGGATGCCTTCAATGATGCATTGCAGAAAAAAATCAAAAATTTCGGAGATGAGGACACATACCTTAACGACTTGTATAAATTAGATTTTATTCATTTGAATGAAGTGTTATTTGAAAAAAAACGCGATATAGGAATAGATGAGTTGACTAGATTACTTTCCAAGACGAACTTTTCCAAAGCAGATCAAGAGCAAATTTCAAAGTATGTTCCCAGATCAAATTGGGAAAAATATTTTTCAGAGTTGGTTGATAAAAAAGATAGCAGTCTCGAAACAAAATGGAAGATGCTATATGAGTTGAGGAACAAGGTTGCGCATAACCGAAATGTCAAAAAAGCAGAGTTTGAAAAGATTAAAGGACTTTCTACGGACATCAAAATTATCATTGACAAAGCGATTTCTAAACTTGGTGATATTGATATCAATGCCGACGAAAGAGAAATAATTCTCGAATCGCATTTTAGCGAACTTAAAACCGACGTATTTGGAGCGACTTCTCACACCGTAGTTGAATCAGTTGCAGAATATTTTGTTAGGAATGGTTTTGGAGTACAAATGTACTTAACTTCGAGCAAAACCGGTCTGGGTGATTTCAGCGCGGGTAAAGATGGTGATATGTTCATAGTTGAGGTAATCACTCATACCCCATTAATATTTTCAATGCGCTGGCGCGAACTTATAAAAAAATATCGTGATGCGTTCCCTGGTGATCCTGCACTTGATCCAATACCCAAATTAAATGTAGTAGTTGTTGTGCCAAAAGATGCAGAAATTGATCGTGTGCCAAGAATAAAGAAAATTACAGATCCGATGGAGATTTATTTCATAGATGCGCTTACTGTAACTATTGGAACACTGACAGACGACAATGTTTTCGTCCAAATATAACCTAAGATAACTTACGTAGATGCGAACATGCTGCGATATTTGCACGTATGTGGGGACAGTAAAAGTATCCAATATTCATTGCAGGATCATGTGTGCGAATAGGTGGTGCTATTTCTCCAAATTTAAGGATCAATCATGAATCCCTCAGAATTAGCAAAAGAAATAATAAATGAACTGTATAAGGGTAATTTTTTTGTTCTGCTGTATGCAATGCTGGCCTTCTCGGCTTTAAGTTTTTTTGCCTATTTAGGTGGCTACTTCACTTCTGCGGGAAAACTAAAAAATGAAATGGAAAATTTTAAGGACGTTTTAAAGAATGAAGTTGCTAAATTCAAAGAACTTGAGCAATCAAAATACGATATGTACGAACAAAATTTTGCTCAAATTTTGAAGCAACAAACTGATACGACAGAAACTGTGGAAGCAATTAAATCACGAATTGGTCGCAATGATTGGGTTCAAAAGGAAATGACCTCGATAAGAATAAAGAAAATCGAGGAACTCGTTACCTTGGTAATGAAAGTGGAAGAAGTGCTAAATGAACGACTCAGTAGTGCGTTAGATATCTTGGATCTAGCCAAAAATCATGAACATGATACGGAAAATCTTTTAGTTATCGTTAAACTTTACTTGCCTGACTTAACCGGGGAAGCGCTTAATTTTATTGTCTGTGCTAAGAAATTTTATCTACTGATCTATAAGAAACATAGAAAAATGGACAAAGCTACTTCAGATGAGGATAAACAAAAAATTCGAGATACGATATACGATCAAGAGGCGCGAGACTTACAGGGGGAAATATGGAGCACGAGAAATATTTTGATAGAAAAGGCAAGAATAAAGTTAGAGTATCTTTTAACTGAAAATTGATTTGAATCTACAACGTTCCTTTAATCAGAAATGAACTGATAATTTAGGCGATCAGTGATCTTTGAAATAGCATGGAGAGTTAAATCTAAAACCAGCCTTTCCTCATATTGAACATCACCCCCACCCGCCACAACTCTATCCCGTAGCCCATATTGATGCACCCGCGCAATACGGGCTACGCGGCCATAGAAACCCACTTCCAGCCCGTTGCCGTCTGCCTTTGCTTTGAGGCGAGATTGGTATATAGCTTGTTGCGTTACGATGGGGGAGCAAAGTTTTTTGGTGGAGCGTACCTCTCGACCGTAATACTATGCATTTGGGTTTGATAACTTTTCTATGTCAGCAGCCAATATCGCCGATTTGCAATTATCTCGAATAAAAACTAAAACGGATGGATTGGCCAACAACGCTCTCAAATCCTCACTGCGCCCTTCTCCGCTCCATCCTTCAATGTTTTTCACGTGATTAATCCCATCTTTAAACGCCTCATTCAGTAAGTCTTGTGCAGAAAATTTTGCAGTAAAAGAGAGGGGAAATGGCGTACAGCTTCCATCTCCATTAAAGGCATGCAGTAAAGCTTGGCTTTGCTCAACGTCTACAACTACGTCAAGAACCAAATAATTCTTGGTTCCATTTTTTTCAAACGAACATACCGTGTAACCATTCATAAATCTATACCTCCTTAGTTTGCCTGGGGGCATAACGTGTTTTTTAAAATAGAAACTTAACCGTCATCGCAAAAACAGGCGTTCCGATTCTTTTCTATGGAAACCGCGATATTGCCTGCCTCAAGTATGTGATACCTCAAACATAGAGGGTATAACAGAATCGATAAAAGAGGCGTCAGGGGACGTTTTTATTTTACTATTAAAATTAAATAATTTGCAATCTTTGTTAGCAACAATAATACTATTCACTGAGAATTGAATTCATACAACTTAGAAATGAAATTTTGTTCAAAGACACTTGTATCTGGCAACCCCAAAACCCGCCTCTGTTCATACTGAGTTTCAACCCCACCCGCCACAACCCTATCCCGTAACCCATATTGATGCACCCGCGCAATACGGACTACGCGGCCATAGAAACCCACTTCCAGCCCGTTGCCGTCTGCCTTTGCCTTAAGGTGGGTGTTGGTGCGCAGCTTGTTGAACATGCTGGCTTTTTGCTTTTTGATGCGGCCTTGTTTACCCCTGATGTTTTTGCGTTGCTTGCGCGGTGCGTAGGGGGTGCCGTCTGGGTTTTGTTGTGCCTGGATGCGGGTTTGTTGCTGCCGGCGCAGGTCTTGCGCTAGCTGGTGGGTGAGTTTGCGGCGGGCGGCGGGGTCTAGCTTGGCCAGGAGGGTGCTGGCCCAGGTTTCCAGCGCGGTGAGGTCGTCTTGCATGGTGTTGCGCTATTTGGGTGGGGTGGGTTGTACCTGCCACTCTGCCAGCAGGGTGGTGCCGTTGTAGAGTTGCCACCAGGGGGCGGTGTAGTCTGGGGTGGGGGTGATTTCGCCCGCGTGGGTGATGTCTAGCCGGGTGCCGGTTTGTTTGACGATGACGCGCTCTGTCAGGTCTATCTCCAGGCTGATGTCGACGCTGTTGTGGTTGTTGAAGTCAACCATGAAGCGTATGCCTTTGGCTTTGTCGTCGTTGCCCAAGAGGTCTGCCTGGTGGGTTGCCAGCCAGTCGAGCAGGGGGACGATGAGGGCGTCTTCTTCACCGCTGTAGTCGGTGACGATGATGTTGAGGACGTAGGCGTATTCAAACGAGCGTGAGGCGGTGCGGGTGGTGTGCAGGCTGCCTTTGTCTGCAAATACCAGCAGTTTGTCTGGGTTGCGCTGTAGATCGGGTATGGCAGCCGTTAAATGGGCGCGCAGGCTGTTGGGTTTGTACATGCTATCTCTGCGTATTAATGACGGTGCTGATGGCGTGGTAGCTGTCTATGCAGGCGTTTAGTTGGCGGATGGCGTCGTCGCCGTCTGCGGCGATGGTTGCAAGAGCTGCTCCAGCCTCTGGCGTAAGTTGGGCTCGCGCTTCTGGGCTATTGCTGGGGCCAGCGGGGGTATTTGTGCTGGCACTGGTGCTGCAAGCCTGGACGGGGATTGACAGGCGCAGAGTGCCAGTGCGCACGTCAGCAATAAACTTATCGCGTTTGGATTTTTCATGTTGTAGCTCTTTTTGGTGGGTGGTGGCGATGGTGGCGAGGCTGCGGGACATGAGCCTTTCGTTTTCTCTGGCTGTTTCGCTGGCCTGGGCTTGGTCTTTTGCAATCTGGGCGGTGAGTTTGTCTACC
>NZ_JACOFX010000045.1 GCF_014284125.1 Undibacterium umbellatum
TGCAGGCCGCGCAGGCGTTCAAAGCTGGCGCGCAGGTCTTGCAGTTTGGAAAAGGCAAAAGAGGGTTGTGATGATGCAGCTATTGCAGACGCAATAGGGGTATGAGCAGCCATGATGGCCTCCTAGTTGATATGTTGATTATTACCCTTGTTGAGAGGGTGGTCGGGTACTTCAACACCGCAACTAGACGGCTCGCAACTTTCCCCTTGCGGGTCTTGTATGGTTGCGCACTACCCGACCATAGGAAACCTATGGACGAAAAAAATCCCCGATGTCGGACGTAATGGGGTTACCGCTAGTTGAGGGTGTGTTGAGCACCGACCGTAAGGATAGCTCAGATATGGGTGGTTTGGCAATGTGTATGGTTATGAACACTAAAGTTTCGTAGTGGTAAGCAATTAACAACAATTTGCTTTTGAAAGTGATTTCCTTTTGCTATTTTAGAAATAAATTGTTATTTAGAGAATATTGATTAAATCGGTAACTTTTTAAAAATACAAGTTACTAGAGGAAAAATTGAGATAAGTATTTGAGATCACTTTGTATTGAATAATTGATTGGAGCAAATAATGGTAATTGGAACTGCTGCGCTATTGACTGTAGGCGCTAAATTGTTGTCACCGATAGTTTCCGACTTATATAAAAACGCTAAAGAGGCAACTGTGACCGGATTGAAACGCTGGGACGCAAGTGGATTTGCAGAAAAATTAGCTATGAATATTTACAAGCTGGGGATGGTAAGAACTATTTGGAGTAAAGAAGAGGAAGTGGCTTTATTGGATTTCTATTACCCCCCTAACGTTAGTTCACAAGAAAAAAGGACCAAAAAACTTCTTAAGAATGTAGTAAAGCTTGGTAGCTTTGGTAAAGGTAATCTCGTCATTGAGGGCGTCGTCGGGCAAGGAAAATCAATGCTGCTTCGATATTTGTCAATAAAAGAAGCTAGCACTAATCAATCCTTGAGAATTCCAATTTTTATTGAATTGCGTACATTACTGTCGAGTTTTACGTTGCTCACTTCTATATATAAGTATCTTGAGGCTTTTGATATTGATGTGGATGACAAGACTTTTGATTATCTTGCGAAATCAGGAAGGTTTGTATTGCTTCTAGATGGATTTGACGAATTGGATAAATCGTTAATTGTGCAAACCCTTAATGAAATTTCGCATTTAGCTCTTCGTTATCCCGGATTGCAAATTGTTGTCACTTCTAGACCAGACAACGAAATACAGAAATTGGCTGGCTTCAAAGTTTTTAATCTGTGTAAATTGGAAGAGAGTGACTTCGCTCCATTTTTGTCAAAGCTTGGTGTTGATGTTGTTAAGAACTTAGAAATTTGCGAAGCTATAAAGAAGGGTCCTAGTAGACTTTCGACATTAATCTCAACGCCATTGATGCTAACACTTGTTGTAATAGTTTACGAGTATGAAAAAGAGATCCCTTCGACGTTATCAGAGTTCTTTGAACAACTGTTCCACGTAGTATTTACTACACATGATCGACTCAAAGCAGGCTTTACGAGAACACTTCAGTCAGGCTTGTCAGAGCGTAAGTTGCAATCTTTATTTGAAGCGTTTTGCTTTATGGTGCTTCAAAATGGCTTTGGTAGATCGTTATCAAGAGAAAAGTTCACAATCGCTTTTGAAAGTGCTCTTGAATACGTAACTCATTGTTCTTGTGACGAGCAAAAATTTAAGCATGACATCGTAAAAATTACATGTTTGATGCTTGAAGAGGGGATTGATAGAACGACATTTCTTCACATGAGTATCTTAGAGTATTATGCTGCTGCTTTTGTCAAGCATAGCGAAGATGATGTGGCTGAGATTTTTTATAAATCGCAGTTTATTAAGCAGTTAAGTTGGAATCAAGTTTTGAGATTCTTGAAAGAGATAGACTCAATCCGTTTTGCACGAGAGTTTACTCTACCGGAACTCAATGCATTTCGAACCGAAATAATCGAGTCAATAGACTGGAATTCCGACAAAAGCATAAATGAAGCAATTCAGGCTATTGCACCACAATTACGAGCGCTTTTCGAGAAATCAGACAAGGATCTTTTTGAGTTTCGGCTAGGGGTGGCAGTTATGGGATCCACTTCCTTTTTCAAGGAAATGTTTTTTCAAAACATAGTGGAAGCAGTTCTGGATGCAGCTCCAGAGAAACTTACTTTAGCAGAACTAAAGGGTATGGCAAATTTCACGTTTTCGGAGACAGAAGAACTGCAAGTACCAATTCTAGCGATAATTTCATATCGCGGAACTAGTGAGTTTCGTCGTGCATTTGATTTGATTTCACAGAAGATTACTATTATGGTCAATGAGGCCAACGCTATTCTTTCCGCACAAGAGAAAAAGAGACTAATATTTGAACGGAATACTAAAATACAATCAGCTAAGTGAGTTTCAATAACAAATGAATAGCTGCGAATTTATCACTGATTCTAGTGAATTCATCCCCAAAACCCGCCTCTGTTCATACTGAACCTCACCCCCACCCGCCGCAACCCTATCCCGTAGCCCGTATTGATGCACCCGCGCAATACGGGCTACGCGGCCATAGAAACCCACTTCCAGCCCGTTGCCGTCTGCCTTTGCCTTGAGGTGGGTGTTTGTGCGCAGCTTGTTGAACATGCTGGCTTTTTGCTTTTTGATGCGGCCTTGTTTGCCCCTTATGTTTTTGCGTTGCTTGCGCGGTGCGTAGGTGGTGCCGTCTGGGTTTTGTTGTGCCTGGATGCGGGTTTGTTGCTGGCGGCGCAGGTCTTGGGCTAGCTGGAGCGTGAGCACGCGTAGGTGCGATTAGTGTGACGTAATCGCACATCAGTTGTATTTCAAGGCGGCAGTGTCTCTTTTTATTTAGAAATACACTTAAACATAACTTGGGACTGTTGCGGCGTCCAACCTTGCGTTCCAGAGTTGGTTGAGTTGGTCAGTTCCATTTGCTTGCCTTGCGCTTCGCACCACTCTGCTGCTCGCCGCACACTTAGCGCGGTAACTTCTGCGTCAGACGTAAATCCCCCACGCGAATTTGCACCCACCATGTAGGTATCCTTGCCAATAGACACCACCGGGCTGACCGATTGGCAGCCAACGATTAACGCGCAGAGAATAAGTATTTTTTTCATCAATTTGTTCCTATTTCGAATGGTAGTTATGTCATTTATTGAAGATAGTAATTTAACATAAGTGTAAGTATTCCTGAAATTGATTGCATAGTTTTGCAGCAAATTGAGTGATGCGTGCCCATCACAATTGATGCGCCCGCGCATAACGGGCTAAGCGGCCATAGAACCCCACTTCCAGCCCGTTGCCGTCTGGGTTATGCTGCAACTTACTTTATAGATGCAGTTATTTGTTAAAAGGCGATGGAAAAAATGACTTCGGAAAATATCAGTCCAGATAAAGAAGTTCTGCTGGAAGGTACTTTTGTTGGATTTGGTTGGCGCAATCTGAAAACTTTTTTAATTGAAGGCGGGAAGAATGCTGAAGAAATATTGCTTTTTAGTAGTGATGAACATATGGATGAACACTTTCGCCAAATCGGAGGTAAAGTAATCAAAATTATTGATGATAACTTTGTGACTGTCCTGGAAGGTAGTTTAGGTTCACTGTGTGGCAACTGCTATTCCTATGTGAATAAGGCACAGTTGAGGGGCTTAGTTCGCCAGGATGCAGATAAAACCGGATTTATTTTGACAGAAATATCCATGGCAAGAATTGTGGAAGATGATGGCCGCGTGCACGATCTTGCGCTATAAGTTCTAACTTCGAATAAGACTCAGGATTGATTCCTGAATCGTCTCTTTGTCTGTTTGATTGAAACCTATCAAGCGGCGTTCTGCATAGGTGACCTCTGGCCCATCCTTAGCCACACGGTCATTCAAGCCAGACTGATGCACACGCGCTATGCGTGCAACCCTCCCAAAAAAGCCGACGGTGATGTCATTGCCGTCGGCTTTTGTTTTGAGGTGTGTGTTAGTGCGCAGCTTGGCGAACATGGCGGCCTTCTGCTTTTTTATTCTCTCTTTCTTGCTGCGTAAGGCTTTGCGCGGTTTTCTTGGTGTGTATGGAGTGCCTTCTGGTGTTTGCTGGGCTTTGATGCGTTGTTGCTGTGCGCGTCGCAAATCCTGGGCTATCTGGCTGGTTAATTTGCGGCGGGCGGCGGGGTCTAGCCTGGCCAGGAGGGTGCTGGCCCATGTCTCCAGCGCGGTGAGGTCGTCTTGCATGGTGTTGCGCTATACGGGTGGGATGGGTTGCACCTGCCACTCTGCGAGCAGGGTGGTGCCGTTGTAGAGTTGCCACCAGGGGGCGGTGTAGTCTGGGGTGGGGGTGACTTCGCCTGCGTGGGTGATGTCTAGCCGGGTGCCGGTTTGTTTGACGATGACGCGCTCTGTCAGGTCTATCTCCAGGCTGATGTCAACGCTGTTGTGGTTGTTGAAGTCCACCATGAAGCGTATGCCTTTGGCTTTGTCGTCGTTGCCCAGCAGGTCTGCCTGGTGGGTTGCCAGCCAATCGAGCAGGGGGACGATGAGGGCGTCTTCTTCACCGCTGTAGTCGGTGACGATGATATTGAGGACGTAGGCGTATTCAAACGAGCGTGAGGCGGTGCGGGTGGTGTGCAGGCTGCCTTTGTCGGCGAAGACGAGGAGTTTGTCTGGGTTGCGCTGTAGATCGGCGATGGCGGCGGTTAAATGGGCGCGCAGGCTGTTGGGTTTGTACATGCTATCTCTGCGTATTAATGACGGTGCTGATGGTGTGGTAGCTGTCTATGCAGGCGTTTAGTTGGCGGATGGCGTCGTCGCCGTCTGCGGCGATGGCTGCAAGAGTTGCTCCAGCCTCTGGCGTAAGTTGGGCTCGCGCTTCTGGGCTATTGCTGGGGCTAGCGGGGGTATTTGGGCTGACACTGGTGCTGCAAGCCTGGACGGGGATTGACAGGCGCACAGTGCCAGTGCGCACGTCAGCAATAAACTGGTCGCGTTTGGATTTTTCATCTTGTAGCTCTTTTTGGTGGGTGGTGGCGATGGTGGCGAGGCTGCGGGACATGAGCCTTTCGTTTTCTCTGGCTGTTTCGCTGGCCTGGGCTTGGTCTTTTGCAATCTGGGCGGTGAGTTTGTCTACC
>NZ_JACOFX010000046.1 GCF_014284125.1 Undibacterium umbellatum
GCCTGCGACTTCAACTGAAACTTCCGTTCTCTTGAGGTCGTTGATGGCGTCGATTTCTTTCAGCAACGCCGCTTCTTCTGGACTGACATTCGTGGCTTTTACTGGCTTGGCTCTGCTTGTTGCTGCAGTTGTGTTGGCTGCTGCATATTGTTGCGGCACAGCGACTGGTGCAGCAGTGTAGCTGACCTTGGCCGGGACATAAGGCGCCAGCACCGAGGGTGCATTGCCAGTACCGCCACTGGCATCATAATTACTTCTAGGTGCTGCCTGGTTTTGCAACGGATTATGTTGCACCGGCTGTGTCTGAGTCAGCGGCGTGCGCGAGATATTTGCTGGTGGAATTTGATAGACAGTAGCGGCACCCGTCGCGCTGCTGACATTACCGCTGGAACCGCCCTGCACTGTGCCAGGAGTTGCAGTATTTGCAGCATAGGCTTGCTGAGGTAGTGATGGCAAAGGTGCTGCTGATCTATTCAATGCACTGGCTGGCAATTGCGGAATACTCGCCATCGGTGCTGCAACCACGGAAGCTGGGCTGGCTGCACGGCCTTGCTGTGCCGCAGCCAGGGTAGCAGCGGGCAATTGCGGTATCGCATATTGAGGGGCAGGCTGGGGTGCTTGCGCATATTGTGGTTGAGGCTGCGCGTATTGTTGCTGTGCATACTGCTGTTGAGCTTGCGAGTATTGCGGTTGCACGTACTGCGGCTGAGGCTGCGCGTACTGTGGTTGTGCATACTGAGGTTGTGCATACTGAGGTTGTGCATACTGAGGTTGCGCATACTGAGGTTGCGCATACTGCAGCACTTGCTGCAATGGTACACCGACCGGGGCAAACAGGGCGCTGCGGGAATTCGCAGTTGCCTGCTGCACTGGCACATTATTCACGGCGACGGCAGTTTGCCCCCTGCCATTACGGTCAGTAAACGGATTAACACTGAACTCATTCACATTGGCAGCCGGGGCCTGGGCGACCAGCCGTATACCATTCGCACCCATGCCATTATTTGGCCTTTGCGCCTGCTCCAGCGCCAAAGCCTGGCGGAAGTATTCCAGTGCCTTGCCACTATGACCTTGCGCACGTGCGAGATTGCCAGCCAGGGAAATAAAGCGTGGATTACCAGGCTGTAATTGCATCAGGGTTGTCAGGTGCTGCTCTGCTGTACCAAAGTCTTTGACCTGTATGGCTGCGTACACCAGGGCTTGCAAGACTTCCGGGTTTTCTGGTTCCGACTCCAGCACCCGCTGATACAAGTCTTTGGCTGCATCAGTATCACCTGATGAAGAATAAATGCGCGCCAGAGCAAGCAGCAGCAAACTATCTTCAGGGTTATCCATCAGCATGGGCTGGATGAAATTGAAGGCACTGGCGTAGTCACCTGCTTCGCGTGCGCGCTCTGAATAGCGCATGGAGACGATGCGTTGCAAGTCTTTGTAATCGGTAATTTCTTCTGCTGTCAGCCTGGGCATATCAGTCACCTTGCGCATGACTGCCAGCACTTCTGCTTCCTGGTTGGCGCGCAATAAGGCCATGGCATATTGCAACAACAAACCAGCCTGAGGATTGGGCGCAGTTTCTACGGCCCGCTTGACCAGTGCCAGTCCATGAGCAGGGTCGCCCACCTTCATATGGAAGGCTGCAATAATACCCACGAACTCGGCATTATTGCCTGCCGTGTTTTCTATGATGCCCAACAATTCACGCGCTCTTGCAGTATCGCCACGGTTAACAAAGACATTCAGGCGATCCACCTGCACCCTGGTCCAGAGGCGTTTTTGCAACTCGAACATTTCAGGTTTTCTGGCAGCGGCAGGCAAACGCTCCAGCGTCACCAGCCCCTCCCACCACAATTGCTGCATGGCGCTCAATAAAGCACTGGCATACAGTGCTTCAGCCTGGGGATTTTCTACATTGGCGATGGCATCCATAAGGGCGCGTGCCGCGCCTGGAGCGTTACGGCCCAGATAAATTTTTGCAAGGGCCATGCGCAACCAGGGATTATCTGGCGTCATGAGCACGGCATCTTCCAGGCTGGCCTGCGCAGTTGCGATATCGCCTGCTGCTTCTGCAGCCTTGGCCCTGTCCCATAACTGGGTTGCCTTTAACTCCGACAGTACCGTCATCTGGCGCGGCGACATATAGGCGCTCAACTCTTCCAGATCCTTGATACGTTTTTGCAAAGCCAGAAGACCGATCAGGCTATCGAGTGCGCCCAGATTTTTTTTATCGTCGCGCAAGACCAGCCGGAAATTTGCCTCTGCGCCAACCAGATCATTTTCAGCCTGCAGGGCATCGCCTAACTGCAGAATACCGACCGATTCCTTGGGGTCCATGGCGACAGCCTTGCGCAACAAAGCGATGCCCTTGGCACTATCACTGTCTTCAAACGCGCTGCGTGCATCCGCTATCATGCCCCAGTAATTGGCACGGTCGAAGGCGGGCTTCCATTGATCCTTGCGACTGGCAGGCGACAACTCTACTGCTTTTTGCAGGAGAGTACGTGATTCGATAAATTCATCCTGGCGCATTTTCACCAGTCCCATGCCACCATAACCGGCAGAATCTCTGGGGTGGGATTTAATCAACCCCTGAAATGCTGCTTCTGCCACCTTGAGGTCATTATCGTCCAGGGCCTTGAAGGCGGCGATACGGATTTTCTCCGGGGCATCACCAGTCGTTTTTGCATGTACCTCTGCCTTGGTTGTAGCTTTGGATTCAGCTTTGGTTTCAGCCCTCGCCACGACTTCTGCCTTGGATGCGGATTCTATGCTTTGCTTGCTTTCAGCTACCGCCTTCACCGCTGTGCTCTGCTTTGCTGCCGCCAGCACTTTGGCAGGGTTTGCTTTTTCCTCAGGCACTGCGGGTGCTGCAGGGCGACTTAAACTTGCCAGGCGCTCACTGATGACCTGGTCTTCAGGAAATTTATCGAGATAACGGCGAAAGTGTTTGGCATTTTCATTCTTGACGCCCATCCAGCTCAACGCCTGACGCCATGAGTCACCAGCCTGCTTGCCTACGTCAGCCTTGGCGGTGAGTTGTTCCAGCGCGGCCATGCCCTCAATGCGTGTTGGCTCGCGATACGTCAATACCTGGGCATAAGCCAGGGCATAACGGGTATTGCCTGGGTTTTCCTTGAGTAATTTTTCCAGGCCCCGTTTTGCATCTGAATAACCTGCCTTGGTACCTGCCAGTACCTGGAAATATTCAAATGCGGCGTCGCCCTTCAGCTTGGAGGGATCACCCATTTGCTTATAGGCTTCCACGGCACTATCAGCATCACCCTGCTTGGCCAGCTTGCGTGCTTCCTCCAATTGACCGCCGCCACTACTGCCGTGCAATACGGCATTTTCAGCCATGCGTAGTTGTGAAATACTGGCTTGCGCACCTCTAAGTTTGGAATAATAGGATTTTGCCTGTGCGGTATTGCCTGCCTTTGCCTCGAATAAAACCAGCGCCAGCAAGGCGTCAACATTGGACGGTTCAATTTTTAAAATCTTGCGCCAGGCATCGGCCGCATTTTCATCCTTGCCACGCTGAGCCCAGAATTGGGCCTGTTCTTTCAATTGCTGCGTCAAAGGGGAATTCGCGAGAGCTGTCCCGCTTTCCAGATATGCCGTCAAAAGCGCCAGTACCAGCGCTTTCTTCTTAAAAGTCATTCATGTCCCCTTTTTCACTTCTTAACCAGTGAGCGATTTGACTAGCGATGTCTTATAAACAAACCCTCACTTCACTTGCATTTTGAAGTAAGCCAGCCTAAATAGGAAGTATATGTGTGGCAGGAATTGTAAATCTATTGTAAATCCGATAAAAAACCGTCATATCCTGGCAGATATGACGGTTTTATCTTGTCCTCGCTGGCTATCTCGGATGCTTATTCGGGTGCCAGTTCAGGTGTCTGCGTCAGACGCTTAGTTACCCTGATAGTAAGCCTTGGGAGCGACAGGCGGGAAGCCGACCGGGCTCTTGCGTGGCTCAAAGCTATAGCGCAGATAAACCGCTGCCGAGGTGTCGTTGAAGTCTCCTGAGTTGTCTGCACTGA
>NZ_JACOFX010000047.1 GCF_014284125.1 Undibacterium umbellatum
GGCGCAGTCAATCCGACCGAATCAACCATTCGATCATCAGAGAAATCGAATTCGCCATGCAAATTGAAATGCTGCCAAGTGACCACTGAACCGTTACGAATCGCTTCAATCAATTCCGCTTTGCGCACCTCATCTGGTTCATCTTCTAAAGCGCGCGTCAGAAAAAGATAGTTCCAACAGATGATCGCATTCTTGATCAACCGCCTGCAACCCTCTGCGATTTCCTGATCTTCTTTTTCACTTTGAATGAACTCGTGATTGTGACCAAAGGAAATTGCTTTGGCAAATTTGTGTGATCCTTCAACCTTGTTGAGCTGCTTTTCGATCGACTGCCTGAGCATCGGATCGTCGACGTATTTTAAAATAAAAATTGATTTCGGTAGCTTACCAAATTCCTTTAATGCCTGGTACAAGGGATGTTGTCTGGAATAAGAATTCAATCGTTTAAAAAGTTGCGATGCCGTTGCCACTTTCAACCGAATGGTCGCGATGAAGCGCAAAATTTCATCCCACTGTGGCTCAATCATCGTTTCGCGAATCGCTCGATGCGGTAGCAGCGCGGCATATCCTTTGTCCTCGTAAAATTTACGATTCTTGAATGCATAGAGACGTTGTCGCCCGATGCCCTTGATACGCGGCGCGAACATGGTGTTCAACAAATATGTCGATCCAAAGATCACTTCTGAATAACCATGCGTGTCCGTGGAATGAATGTCACTCTTGATGACATCATTGTGCATCAGACCATCGATCACGTAAGCTGCTTCGCGCTCAGCGGAAGTGATGACGGTAGAGTGCCATAGCAAGTGGCGCATGTCGATGAAGCTTATGACACTCACACCTTTATCTTTTCCAAAATATTTGAATGAGTAGTTGGTATTCAAGGAGTCGACAGCGACTTCAAATTTTTGCCCATCGCTCGAAGTATGCAACACGTCTGCTTGTTGTCGATAAAGATTGGGTAATTCCATCTTATCGACAAACTGCAAAATACGATCATTGGCACTATGAATATTAGTCGAAGCAAAGTACCAATTGACTGCAGTATCAAGTTCATTCTCGTTAATTTGTTTGGAGATTTGCGCAAGCTTTCTGTGACCGATGTCGCATCCATAGCCGATGATACCGGCGAAGAAAACTTTCTTTTGTGGCTTGGCTGGTTGATGCTTTGGTTGCCAGTGTTCGAGTTCATCGAGAAAGCCTGTTGTTTGATCTACCGTTGCCAATACTTCGAGCAAAGAAATGTATTTGCGTTCTGGGAAAAAGGTAGAAAGAGAAAGTGCTTCTGTCTCCTCAAGCTTCGGTGTGCTGATCTGAAAGCTGCCATCCGGGCGAAGACTGAGCAGTGGATTGTCGCCGGCAGAAAAATGCCTATTCGTTTCCTCATACTGGGCGTCGAGCGCCTCATTAAGTTCCTGTAACGTGGCTCCGCAATCAACGAATTGTTCCAACTGCGCACGGCGTATATAGGTTTCGCGGTTCGCGTCCCAATCGGACTTCGCAATCAGGTAGTCATCCAAAGAACGGTACTTCTCAGAGTGCACCAAGTTTAAGGTGCCGGATTTGATCGCATCGGCGATCGCAATATAAAGCAGTACTTTATAGAGCGAGATCCGAAATTTTCCGTCAACTCCGACGACAGCTGCCCGCTCTTCGTAAGAAAGAAAATTGGTGGGCGCATGCTTATCGATGACGCCTGCATTACCTTGGTAATGCAGTACGGCCACAAATAATTCTGGCTTGCGGCAATGCGAATCAAATTGCACTTGGCGCACAATTTCCGCAACGCGATTTTGCAGTTTCAACGACTGCTGTTCAAGTAGCACGTAATAGTCCTGTCCACGATGGATGGTAGCCATGTTCTGTTTGAAGTCATTGATCTGTTGCTCAACCGGTGATTCTTTTGGTGTCTTCAAAGATAGCACTGTGTCGATAGCGATGACTTTCTGGCTGTCCGTTAATGCATCATCGGCGATGATATGCCTGATTGCCGATACAGTTCCGATGATGGTCTGTCCAAGGCGATCTGCGAGCGTAAAGAATTTTTGCTCGCGCTGTTCTCGGTCTTGATAGTACGATTCTTTATGGGCTTTCTCAGCGATGTTACGAGCCGACTGCACTGTGAACAACAAGATGTCAATCAGCGTGTCATGCAATTTATAGGTCTGAAAAATAATGAATGCGATCAAATGCAAATAGCGATCTTCCGCCGAACGGCGAGAGACTTGCGGCACTTGAAATTTGATCACAGAATAGGCGTAATGACGAACACACTCATAACGCAAGGAAAGTGAATCGATGATCGGTTTCAAATCAAGATAAAATGCGAGCAAGGTTCCCAAGTCGTTTAGATTAGCTTTGATTTTCGAAGGCTGCGTCGACTGAAATGGCTTCTTCAATAACGTGAGCGAATAACATCGACTATCATCTGTGCCGTACTTCGTCTCTTTCAACAGAAGGGAATCGAGTTTCTCCCGCTGTGACTCGGTAAGACTAGCGGTAATAATGTGCCCTAGCTCACGCTGATAATCGTTGATCGCTTCCACAATTAGATCGGCGAGAATGGCGTAGCTAGGCATTGCAATTTTTTTGGTGGTTAGCTGTTCGATGATTTCCAGGAGAACTAATTTTGGTCGGAATTGAACGCGCACCATCATCGCGATTTCGTTCGCTGTGAATGCTTTCGCGGCATCGTCAAAAGCACTACAACCAAAATAACGTAAGATCAAATTTTGGTGCCGAAGATAGGTTACTTTGCTATAAGCTTCAGGCAGAATATCGCTTGGATTTAGGCCAATTTGTTTGGCGACGAATTCGATGTCCGCTTGGTGGAATTGTCGTGCGAAAAATTTTCGGCGCGCTTTAAAATAGCCTGCGGTTACGATGAAGCAAACCTTGTTGGTCGGCGTTCGCATCCCTTCCATCAGATCAGTGAACATGAGAGGTGCAAAAAAGAAATTATAGCGCTCAGTATTATTAAATACAGGTGGAGAATCGAAGGCCGCCTGCTCCAAGGCATTAAAAATAGTCATTCTTGGCATTGGAGACCTCTCGTGAAATGAAAAATGCGGGCGGGCATTCTATCCTGAATAACCGACTGCAATTCGAGAGGCGATATGCTGGAATGGTTGATAAAGCGCTGGAGCCGTGCGTCGCGGCCATAAATAATCGCGATTTAAGTGCTGGGGAGGGGGCGAGAGATCGGCCTGTCAGAACGCGCTACATTCAACGATTTGATGGTCGAGGGATAGAATATGTCAACGGACTTTAAAAAACGGCTGATTTATCATTTCTGTGGAACTTTAGCTCCGTTTGTTTAGACGGACCC
>NZ_JACOFX010000048.1 GCF_014284125.1 Undibacterium umbellatum
GCTTAATGATCAAGCCATAAACCTCGCCAGATACTCAGGTGAATTAATAAACTGCCCGATCAGCGTCACCGTATCAGTCACTGATTGTGCCAACAGTTGATCAAACACCACCTGATCTGGTGCATGACCCAAGAGGCCGATGTAATCCAGCGTCAGCGATACTTTGGATTGAGAACTCGCCTTGAACTCCGTCGATTCCGTAAAACCCGCCAGCATATCGCCCCTGGAGAGGCCATTGCCCAGTTGCCCCAGCCAGTAAGCCTTGCCTGCTGCGTCTGAACCACGGTGCAGCACATTCTGGTAGACCCTGTCCACAAATGCCGTATTGTCCAATGCCCCGTAAGTCTTCTGGAACTCAGCACTTGCCACGAATGAGCTACTGATCTTGGACAGGTTCATGCCCTCCTTTTGCGCCTGCATCCAGTAAGCGATGCCTTCACGGTCAGGCACACGGTCAAAGGCACCAAAGTACAGGCGTGTGATACCGCCTATGCCACTCTGGAACTCAGCCGACTCCATAAAGGACGCCGCCACCTGCGCCCGGCTCATCTTGCCACTGTCGATTTGCTGTTGCCAGTACTGCACACCTGCCGCATCCGCCTCACGGAACAGCACATCGCGGTACAACTGCATGGCAAACAAGTCAGAACGGTGCAGTACATCATTGTCTTTGACATCGACCTTGGTACCGACTTTTGCTTCTATGGCATCCGGGATGCCATCGCCATCCTTGTCGCCGGGGAGCGAGCTGGTTTTAAAGCCCAAACCACCACTAAAGCTGATCTTGCCATCGACTTTGCCATCACTGTCGTATAAGCCGCCGTCCGTGATGCTGAAATCCACTTTCAGTTTGCCATTCACTTCAGTGATTGTGCTGGCGATGTTGCTCCAGTGACCCGCCTTGTCCTGTACCCAGTAGCCATTCACCGAGCCCAGCTTGTCTGTGTAGAGCGACAGGTTGATCTCTTTACCAGCAGTCACACCATTGACCTGGCTGCTGATCAGGCCATACTGCAGTTGCAAGTCACTGGGGAGATTCGATGGACTGGCCGTCGTGGTGACCTTGCCCAGGGCCAGTGACTGATCAACACTCACGGTCGCATAATGGGTATTGACCAGACTGCCGTTGTTCCATAACAGGGAACCAACGTCTTTTTGTGATTGATCTGCTTTGCCATCACCGTTGCCATCGCCCTTGCCATTACCTATGCCATTGGCCAGCCAGTTTGGTACTGCCGCTTCTATGTTTTGCACTATGCCATCGCCATCGGCGTCAGGATCAGTAACAGGGATGGTATTGTCAGAGGGCTTGGTGCCGGTATTGTTATTGTCGTAATTAACGATGGAATAAGCTTGTTGTTGCGTTGTTCCACTGTTTCCCGCCAAATCGACCACCCTGACCTTGAGGGTGTTGCTGCCAGACAGTAATTGATTCGGTAAATTCCAGCTGGTGCTGCCCGCGGTCGCCAGCGTATTGATCCAGTTGGCACCATTATCCAGTGACACCTGCACGGTTTCCCCCGCCAGCAGACCGGCAGTGAGGCTACCTGAGATGGTCTGATTGCTGATGGTGGTGATGAAGTCAGTAGCGCTGACACCATCATCATTCGACAGACGGACAGAGCCTATGCCCGTTGTCGGCGCGGTATGATCCACCTGATACAACTGCCCGGTAAAGCCGCCATTGAGTGGCAGACTGGACGTATCCACAATGCCTGTGCCACTGCCCTTGAGATTGAGGCCCAGGGTCCCATCACCTGCCAGGCCCGTGATCCTGACGCTATAGGTAGAAGGGTCAAGCTGGGTGACGCTGCTGATGGTACCTGCCGCAGTGCCTGTAGTGGCCAGGGCAAAGGCAGCCGCATTCACACCCGTCACCGCTTCACTGAAGCTCACTTTGTACTCTATCGTACCCAGACTGGTGTTCTCAGGCTGGATACGGGTAATACCGGTAGCAACAGGCGCAACATTATCGCCAACAGCGATAGTAAAACTCTTCTCATAGGCAGCACCCAAGGCATCGGTGGCGCGCACAAAGACACTGTAATTACCCGGTGTCATGCCCACAGGGTTCTTTGCCACCAGGCTATTGCCTGAGATAGTGAACTTGCTATTGTCCTTATCATTCGTGCCATTGCCTGTTACCAGGGTGAACGCTGCCGTATCACCCGGATTAGGATCAACCGCAGTCAGCGTACCAACCGTCGTATTGTCAGCAGAGCCCTGCTGTACAGCCGCATTCGACAGTGTGATATTGGTCGGAGCCGCATTGACACCTGTGGCAATCACGGTGGTGGTGTTATTGAGTACCGCAGAAGCAATACCATCATTGGCACTGATGGTAAACGTCGTGGTTTCTGTGCCACCGACAGCCACCCTGCCAGCCGCAGGCTGGAATACCAGGCCACGGATGGCTGCCTCAACGGCAGCCGGGGTACCGGCTGCATGGGTGTAGGTCAGGCCACCATCAGCAGTCGAGAAACCAGTGGCTGCCAGAGAGGCGGCAGTAAAGGCTCCTTTGGCGGCGGTATCGAGGCTGATGATGATGGTTTCGGAAGCACCTACATCCGGATCGGTGATGGTGACACCGGTGAACGGAGAAACCGTGGTGGTTTCGGTCACAGTCTGGCCAGCGACCACACCACCGATGACGGGAGCGACGTTGTTGCCGGTGACGGTAATGAAATTGCCAAACAGGTCGGCGATGACGACAGCAGTAGCGGCACCGGTATTCCAGTCTTCCAGCATGCCGATGTTGTAGGTGGTGCTGTCGGTGGAAGAATTGCCATCCTTGTTGAGCTTCAGTGCCAGTTGCGCCTTGTCGGTGACACTCATGGTCATGGTGAAGCTGGTGTTGGAGGTGATGTCTATATTCGGGGTATTGGTCAGGGTGTAGTTAATGGCACCCTGGCCCAGGAAGCGGATACGGTTGGCGGTGATGTCGTTATTGGCTCCTGTCAGTGACAGGAAGTTATTGCCCGTGACAACCAGCACGCCCGTGCCGACGTTGTAGGTAGCCGAGGTGACGGTAGGTGCCACCACATTGGTAACGGTAACGCCATTGCCGGTCAGATCAGCAATGACGACAGCGGCATCAGCCCCGGCATTCCAGTCTTCGT
>NZ_JACOFX010000049.1 GCF_014284125.1 Undibacterium umbellatum
TGTCTGGTGCGGGGTTGTGGTTGCTGGCAATGCCTGGCAAGACCACGCCGCCCGCGAATTCACCAGAGGGTGAAAGCAAAACGCATTGCTCGCCAACTGTGGGCGGGTTCCATGTCTTTGTTTTGCCTGCCCGTGTCGTTGCCATGGGCAAGAAGCCGGTGACGATATCGCCAATTTGCAGGCGCACTTGCGGTACGCGGCCGTGCTTGACTTCGGCGATGGTGCCAAAGCGGACGAGATTTTGCAGGCGGCGGGAGAGGTCGGCAAGGGTGAATTCCATGCCGTCTATGGTGACGTGACCGGGCTAACCAGTCACGCGGGGAGGGGTTGCTAAGCGGCTTAGTAACTCAGCGGCGTTTACGCGTGCGCGAGGGGTGTGAGATATTTTGAGGTAACATGCGTACGAATACGCGGGGCTATTCGTAGAACGCTCACATTGGTAAAGTCTGGTAACGCAGACCAATCAAAACAAATGTTTCGCCTTTGAGAAACGTTGGGACACTAGCGATGAAAATGTTTAAAAAGATTCTTGAGAATACACTCGTCGGCATGGCATGGATCCAAATGACTATAGCATTTGTGGTTTCTTTATGGAGTGTCCAAGGCGAATATGGAATGGCTGCAATTGCTTTCGTCATAATGCTATTTTTACTAATTGACGACTGCAGAAAATATGGAACAAAAAGGATTTTTTCGATGCAGGTGTATGATTCATTTGGGCCGAATTATTACAAGTATCGCGCCGTAACGTTGGTTATTTCGTTCATTGTAAATATTGGGGCATACATTGCTTGGTTTTTTGCAAAATGACCGAGAAAAATCGCGGCGCGGGGTCTGATATTTCTACATTCTCAACTTGACGGGCGAATACGCTGGGTTATTTGCATCTACACCGGCTAAATCATGCGTACGAATACGCGGAGCTATTCGCACCTACGCGGGCTCATGTGCGAAAACTTGCGTTAATCAAGCGCAATCCAAGGCGACATTTCCCACGGAGTGCGCCAGGTAATATTGTGGCGTGCTTTGAGTTCTTGTTTCATCCAGCCCCACATTCTTGCTGTTCGCCCGCGTTGGGCGTCGCCTAGTTCCCCGGCGTCGAGCTTGTTTCTTGCTTCGAGGCGGATGGCTTCAATTAAATCAGAATACTCTGGGTCAACTTCGATTGGGTCAAACAGTAATGACGCGTAGAACCATGGTGCGCCCCGTTCAAATCGTTCCACATACAGTAGACGATGCTGCTCCGAAAGCGGTTCAAGTACTGCTTTGGACTCCAGCACTGATATACCTGTGGCGGCGCGAAGGCGCATTACTAACGTTGCAAGACTTGATTCGTTCGGGGCTGTCATATTGTCCTGACGTGGCTGCCAATTTTCTTGGCTCAATGCCACATTGTATCAATACCAACACCAGACACAGGTTTTTTGTCTGCGTCTGGCTGGTGTATTGCATCAGTGCCTTAGTTGCGTGGGCGATGGATAGCCCAGCAGGGTGCACCAGTCTGTTAGTTCTTCAAGCAGACACTGCCGTTTGACAGGGTGGGTGGTGGTTTTTAGCTTGTCCAGGGCGGCCTGGTGGGCGGCTTGTACTAGCTGGCGTTCTTTGGTGGTCAGGGGTTTGGTGGTGATGGCTGGTTGCATGGTGGTGTCCTGTTCAATTGTTGGCGTGTGTGTCTCTTGCGCGAAATACGTAGCATTTGACTGACTTGTTGAGCAGACCGCTGTTGATGGTGGCTTGCTTGATAAAGGCTGGGTCTTGTGACTCTGAGATGTATTTACGCAAAATTGACAGGTAGGGCAAGGCAATCTTGTGCTGAACGGCCAGCTTTGCGACCTGGGGCAGGTTAATGGCGATCTGGTCAGCGGAGCGGCTGTGGTTGGTCATCACGCCCAGCTCATCGAGTTCATTGATGATGTTCCAGAACTGCGTCACGCTCGCATGCTGCTTGGGTCTGGCTGGCGCAGGCTCGACGGGCAAGGGCTTGGGAATAGGCAGGTGGTCAGCGTCAATGACAGCGACACCCAAAGCATCAGACACGCGGCGCAAATCAATATACAGGCTGGCCCTGATGGCTGGCTCACTGTTTTGGGCTATTTTTTGAA
>NZ_JACOFX010000004.1 GCF_014284125.1 Undibacterium umbellatum
TTGGGCGAAATCCAGCTTTATGTTTCGCTAGATCCACATGGGTGACTGGTGCGATTCACGCAACCACACGTTGAAGCAAAAGGCACGACGGCATTTTGAAACAAACATGTGGTGGCGCAGTAAATATGATCGCGGTGTGTTGCGAGTATCTTGTTCGACTACTTGACTACCGGGGGCTAATGGGTGACCCCGGCTTTTGCGATTACGCCTTACCGCGTTACACATGGCCTTTCCGGCGTGCCGTATTTATATTATTTTGGCACCAGCCAATATTTAGTCAATTTCCAATTTTCCTGCGGGGTATTTTGGTAGAGAAGAATTACTTCTCTCTCTTCCATCTGACCCTTTTTTAATTTTATGCCAGTGAATAACCCGTTTTCGACGGCAGCATCTGCAATGGCAGTTAGGCGAAATTTGACATGCATGTACACATTGCCAGTATCCCCCTCACCACTATAAATTCTATGTCTTTCGAATGAAAACTTGCGTTCTGACTCTTTGACAAATATTTCATTAAAGTCGGTCAATACAGAATCCGATGACGGCTTGCCACAACTAGGCAAAACGACACAAAAAACTAATAGCAGTAAAAGACGAACAACCATGCATGGCCTTTCAACCTGTGCCACCTGAACAGCATTTGACGCATGACTGTTCTGGGCAATCGTTTCCATTCGGTGAGCAGCCTCCTGTTTTAGAACATGCGAATCCACGCTCATTGTCCTTTAAATCGGAACACTGAAATGCCCAAGGCGGTTCACCGGATATCCGTCCACTTAAATCCCATAAGTCATGCCAGTAGCCGGGATCAGGTCTTACATTACGACAATTCTAAACTAAGAAAATGTATGAATGTAAGACCTGACCCCTGCTTTGGAGAAAATGTATGAATGTAAGACCTGACCCCGGCTTCTGCGTCACTGGTAGGTACTTGATGATTTTCCACAACCCAGGTCTTCAATGAATTATCACAAAGTTTCAGGACTGCAAGTGTCTTAGATAGTCTCTGCATTTCGGCATCGCTATCTAATGGATTGAGAATGACATAACAAAATCTTGTCACAAATATTCCTAACAAGCTCCGGTACGTAATATCCATAAAATCCCGTTGAGCACCGCACGATTATCATGCACTTCGGGCCTTCCACGACCATCACTACGCCTGGTCGATTCTGGAATTAAGGGAGCCAATATGCTCCATTGATCTTCGGTTAATTCTTCTCTTCGTGTCATGCTCCAAAGTTAACATAATCCAAAAAAAGATAACAGGCCCTATTTATGAAATGAGTTCTAGCGGGTAGTAATGGGCTAATCACATTTTTATCAATCGACTTCACCTCCAAACCGAATTGTTTACAGTTTGTAGCTGAGAGCATTCCCGGTGGAGCAATTCTTACTATTTTTCCCTTGATGATCACAAAAGAATCATCATAACTACTTGCAAGATCTATCATTTCTTTTTGTGCATTCTTAATTAATACCGGGACACAGTTTTGACGATTCATATTTTCACGAGAAGGAAAAATATTGTGATTTTCGAATCGGTACCGCAAAAACCCACGAACAACGACATCCTGCTCATTATATTTTTCAGTATCTAAAAATACCGCTACATCTTGTAATTGTTTATTGTGCTCAACGCTTGTACAACCAGACATGGACAAGATATAAGCCATAGAACTGATGACGCAAATTAGCGCTTTATTTAGAAAAATCATCTTCAATTTCATTTAAAATCAACCTGTAATTTAATCTCTATGATAAATAATATGCAAAGGCATCATCATTTTTTACATTCACAATTTTGACCACGGGATTGAGTTTGAAACTCATTCAATTGTTGTTGCATCGCTCTCCGATCGCCAGTTGTTATTCGTCACTTGGTCTGGCAATTTCAGGTTTGCATCCCTAACAGACGGGGTCTTATATTACGACAATTCCAAACGAAGAAAATGCATGAATGTAAGTGTAATAATCGGCTCGCCGCCGAAAATCACGCCGAAGCAAACACTAGAATTCACTCTTTTAAAATCAATGACTTAGAATGTTTGCTTAAGACACCTGACTCCAGCTTTACATCTCGATGTCACAGGATTATGGGCGGTTTTTTCAAGATGAAAGCATACAAAAATCACAAAAAACTAACTTGCATCACCCGAGTTTGAATGTCATCATATTAATGCTTTATTTGCAATACCCCTATATGCGAATAAAGTTTGACTTTCTCTACAAGGAGTTTTTGTGATATTCAAAAAAAATGTGGTTGCATTAGGTACTGCTTTGTTGTTATCCATGTCAGGCGCTTTCGCAGCTGGCACGCTCATCCCCTCTTCCAATCGTGTTGATATGTCGCACGACGCGGCTCGCAATATCATTTACATTACCGATGCCAACCAGGTACTGCGTTATCACCTTACCAGTGGCAGTTTCTTGTCACCTATCGTACTAGGGCCTGTCACTAGCGGTGGCAGCAAGGCTCAACTGAAAGGGATAGATCTGTCGCCCGACGGCAATACCCTGGTAGTCGCAGATCAGACTAGCGATAGCAGCTCACAATGGGTATATCTGATCAATTTGAACGGCAATCTGACCGGGCCTCAGGCAATCAGCAAGGTCTCCATGCAAAAAGAATTCATGGAGAATGGTATGTGGTCTGTAGCGTATGCCGGTGATGGCAGCATTTTTGCATCATCACAGTTTGCCGGGTCTGGCACGGTTCCTCTGCGCCGCCTTGATCCCGCCACGTTCAACTGGAGCAAGCTTGGTACTTCTTACCCAGAAAATATCTTTAGCCAGAACACGATGTTGTCAGCCAGTGGCAATGGCGCAGTGGTTGCATTTGCAGAATCAAACAGTTCAGCTGGCCCCTGGGGACTATATGACGTTGTAAACAATAATTTGAAACGCTTCAATAATTACCAGACTGGCACATCTGCTTACAACTATGAAATTGCCACCAACAGCAATGGCACACAATTTGCCATTCCCACCTACTTTGGCACACAGATTTTTGGCGCAAACTATGCAAAACAAGGAGTCATAGGCCAATATGCTGGCCCACAACCTATCGGTGTTGCCTATCACCCTGTTGAAAATCTGATTTATTTCCCATGGGCTGAAACGCGTGAAGTCAAAGCATACGATTCCAATACCCTGCAGCAGGTGGCAAGCTATGATTTTGAAGACAACTTCATCTCCAATGGCAATAACGCCTACAAACAGGGACGTACCAAGTTATCACGAGATGGTTCTATTCTGATGGTGACAGTGACCGGAGGCGTTCGTTTTATCAAAATGTATGACAGCCTGCGTGCCAATACAGTCACGGCCACCAATACTGGTGAGCCAATGACATTGAACTTGCAAGGTTCTATCGGCAATAAGGGCAAGCTAACGTATAAACTTGCCACCAACCCAGCACATGGTACGGCCAGTGTTTCTGGTAGCGCAGTAAGCTATATACCGACACCAGGATACAAAGGCAGCGACAGCTTTATCTATACCGCCAGCTATGGCAATGCAACAGTCAAAGCCAGAGTGGTCGTCAAGGCAGCGCCCAAATAAGTCCAGCCAGGCCAGGGCGAGCCCCGTCACTTTTTTTGAATAACAGGGTTTGCCGCTGAACAGCTTCCAAGGCCATCATCGCCCGCCTGCCATCACAGGCGGGCGATGTCGCATGTAAATCGCTACAGCGTCACAATTCTTTTGCCAGCGCTACCATGCGCTTGATGTCATTGACCAGGAAGGATGGTACGCCAGCGATATGCTCAGCAGGTATGGCAGGGCAAACCATGCGGTCTATCAAATTGCCACATGCCCCCTGCCTTCATGGGAGACTGGTGCGATTCACGCAACCACACGTTGAAACAAAAGGCACGACGGCATTTTGAAACAAGCGTGTGATGGCGCAGTAAATATTATCGCGATGTGTTGCGAGTATGTTGTTCGGCTACTTGACTACCGGGGCTAATGGGTGACCCCTGCTTTTTAATGTAAGTCCTGACCCCGGCTTTGCGGGGCCGGTTACTACGCTTACATTACGACAATTCCTAACTAAGAAAATGTATGAATGTAAGAGCTGACCCATCTTTGCTCAAGGGCCGATTGCGCAGCGGCTAGAACTCATAAATTACTACCGTCAAGTTTAAGTCCGCAATGCAAACATTTTCTTGAAAAGCTGTTAGAGACATGGGGCGAAAAAAAGCCTGTGCCATAGCGCTTGAAGTGAAATTTCTCACCACACCTCGGACAAAGATATGAGTGAAGAAAAAAACTGAGAAAGAATCCGACAAATGCCCAGAAAAAAAATAGTTGGTAAATCGGCAGAACCGCATGCTTGAAGCTCGATGGAAGCACCAAAAAACTAGCAGCAAATAGAAACGTCACTAGCCATGGAAAATGGCAAACAAACCTAAGCATGCGTAAAGAACTTAGTTTCTCTTGGATTTCCAAAGGGGTTTTTGGTGTGTGCGACATATTGAGTTCTAGCGTTTGAATTGTGGGGCGGCGTAGCCGTACCACACGAATGATAAGTTATACATCGTCATCTGGCTTATCCATGAAGTCCTGCCATTCATTTTGGTGGTACACCTCGGAATTTTGCGAACATGGGCTTAGGTCCTACATTACGACAATTTCAAACCAGGAGAATGTATGAATCTAAGACCCCAACTTTCCGTGTTGCGAGTATGTTGTTCGGCTACTTAGACTTTAGAATCTGACCCCGTCTTTCGCTTCGTCAATCGGAGCTACGCAAGCTAATGACCCCTTTTCGGAAACTACTCGCCTTCTAGCCCATCGTTGATCATTTGCATTATCCAAGGAGGGGATGCTAAACGATTCCGTTCAAACCTTTTTAGCAAACATGCCGCCCCATCTAGCTCTTTGTCCCTACAAGAGAAATAAACAAATCCATCTTGCACTGCGACACACTGTCCGGCAATTCCTCCTTCAGAAACAATATATGCATGCCCCTCAAAAAGCAAAAACAAGTGCATCAGATTTGCAATCAAAAGCTCAGTTTTATTATTAATTTCTTTATCTTCTGAAAATTCGAATAGAAAAGTTCGCGGCAAATTCCGATCTAACTTTCCTGCTCCGAATAGCAGTATTTGTATCAATATAATTTGCATCGAATCCAAGCAATTAGAATCGTCTATTTGAAATATTTTCCATTTCCCCTTTGGAAGCCAAGAAACTACGTGAGTTGCAAAATTTAATAACTCTTGCGCATCGCTAGGCATTTGATAATTTATCCAATGTCCATTGCTATTTTGGTTGATAACTGCATCTTCTATACGATTCCAATTGCCAATTTTCTTTCCAATTCCAGATAGAAATAGATTAGCTTCATCCAACGATAAAACTTTCATTTTCAACTCCCGGTCTTACATTACAGAAAATAGAAAATGTGGTCATGCCTTACATAACAACAATTTTAAGCTAAGAAAAAGCATGAACGAAAAACACGCCCCTGACTTTTACTTTCGCTAGTCGGCGCCACGCGAGCCAATAGATGACTCCTTTGTTTTTTTGTGCGCTTCAATAAGTTGGAATTCAAATTGATCCACTTCCAATTTTGCATGAATTACCTGCCATACCGACGACTTCTTTTTCAGGGTTATGTACACTTTTCCGCTTCTCGCTTTGCCAATTATTTTGCATTCAAACTCGGCAGACCCCTGATCACCAACTGACTCCAACTCATATCCAAAGGGCGCCAATTTAAATTCAGTAATTTCTCCAAGTTCTTTTTGTGCAATGGTAGATCTAAAAACGAAGTCTTTTGCAACCTCAAATGCTTCGCTTGTACTGGAATAAAAATAGCCAGTGAAATAAGTCCCCAAAGTGATGACTACGATCAAGAGCGACCACTTTACAATACGCTTATGCATTCTCTATGCTCGAAATTTAGCTATTCAAAATATGATGTACTATGTTTAGCGCCGACGCTGGCTTTTGCCAAAAATGGTATTCACTCTTCATATCACTCTTCACCAATTAATTGCCTGTATTGATGACGACTATAGTCAACCATCGCCAGGAACCATTCATCAAAGCCAGTAAATTCATCGATTACCTGCCCTGCCAACCAAAATACTTTCCCTGGATTTGTCGAGTTCGGGGTTGAAATGACGAATACATCGATGTCTTCCATTGCTACGGCGATCGGTGTTAATTCTTCTCGTCGAAATCCACACAGTTCTTGCAGGCTTTCCAGGCTTTGCAACAGGGCATTTGCGCGGTCAAAACGCGCGCCTTGTACCAAGTCCTCTGCAGAAAACAGGTCAATTGTCTGGAAAAAGCTGTGCCAACCATTGGCATGCAATAAGAACAGGCGTAGTTCCAGATCAAGTGAAAAACCAAGCATTTTCTCGGTCGAGTCGATTTGCTCTGTTGAAGCGGCGACTTCAGGGAATGGATATTCCCACAATGACGCTTGGTCTGCCTCTGCATTTTTTTGTCTCACCATGTGTGCGATCAAAATCTCCCGCTTCCAATCCATTGTCGATACTCCAGAAACAAATGTCGTTTGAGAGCTTATCATTATTTCTCAGTGCTTTTGATCGTCTCCATATTTTTTCTATGACCCTCCATTGCCTAGATCTCCCATTGCGTAGTGCCTCAGAAATTGTCGTGGCAATGATCGCGTCTTTGGCCCAGATAGGCGGTTTTGAGTTAGGGATGCACGCCAATCGGGTGCGTCCTGACAGCAATCTTAGGGGTGAAATGTCGGTGTTTTAGGCGCAGTCGCTCAAAGACCTGCCAAAGCCCGCATGAGATTATTCATTGGAAATCAATTACTTAGAATGTCTTTTTAAGAGATTGAACGGTGAATTTACTTGACCAGCCTGTCTTTATCATGGATGATCGCGTGCTCAAAATCTCAGCAATAAAATTAGCGTTCTTGAATCAGCCAGGGCTATCGACTCAGCTCAATCAGCCTTGTCATTCACTTGTGATTTTTCCAGTGAATAATGGCGCTTTAATATATTCAATACAAAATAACTACTTCAATGAAATTATTCAAACAAATTTCTTGCACACTATTCTGTGCAATTTTGCTTTCCGCTTGTGGCGGTGGTGGCGGTGGCAGTGCGCCTGGTAACGGCGGCGGCAGTAGCGGCGGTAGCTCGTCCAACACCGGGAACAATAGTAATCCGGCTGGGGACTGGCTCACTTTTAATCCTGCACAAGTAGATATTACCGTCTATGAAGGGGAAAGTCTGCCGGTGAATATCGTCGGTACGGCAACGAAGACATTTGCTAAAACCATCAACATTGCGATCGTTGACAATGTTGGCGTGATCACGCCCAACACCGGTGTTTCGGCAATAACGCCAATGCAATACCGAGTGACGCTCAATAGCAATCCGGGATTAAAGCCCGGTGTCTATAGCTCGCAGATTTTAGTACGGCTGTGTGAAGATGATCCCAGGGTCTGCAACGTGCCATTTCAAGGCTCGCCTTGGACCTTGCCCTATAAAATCACCGTCAAAGCCAAGGCAGATGCTACCCAGCGTGTAAGCATTTCGCCAGCAAGCATTGATTTATCAGGCAATGAGGGCGACAATCTTCCTATGAAGATCAGCGTCAAACCAGGTCAAGACCTTCCGGCATCGTTCAATGTCGGTATCGTCGACAAGGACAAGTTGACTTACTCCTCATCGAATATGGGGTTCCAATATAAACCAAATCAAGAATACAACGCTGATTTTGTAGTGCGGCCCAATCTGCTGCCGGGGACATACTCAGGCCAGTTTGAAGTCAGAATTTGCGTCGACGATCCGAACTATTGCAGCCAGCCTCTGGCCGGTTCTCCCTGGATAGTTCCTTATAAGTTCACGCTCAAATCAAAAGCAGCCGGAATTACTTTAAATATCAATAGCTTGCCTTCTGTACTGGATTTTACCTACTACGAAGGAGAAACCAGGCAGTTCAGCATTTCTGCAGAATCTGTGACGGATATTGGTAAGCCTGTTAATCTTGGCATTTACGATTCAGCGCGCAATTCGACAGTTAAGAGCAGCAATAAAGTCTCCAATACGAAGACCATTGCGACGTTGGAAACAAGCCCGGCTTTGAAGGCGGGTGTTTATAACAGCACGCTGGAAGTACGTACCTGTGTCGATGATCCAATTGACTGTAAATGGCCGTTCAACGGCTCACCTCGCCAAATCCCTTTAAAGATTACAGTACGCTCCAACACCAATTTAACGCCGTTGAAATCCTTGCCGCAGGTCAGCAGCTGGAGCACATTCCAGGGCAATGCGGCGCATAGTGGTTATGTACCTGCGAGCTTCTATCCCAGCAATTTCTTAAGGCGCTGGAATTGGACACCTGCTAGTGCCGGCTTCCTGTCTGACATCAGCATAGAAAACGGTGTGGTCTTTCTTAACAAGACCAGTGCCACTTACCCAAGCGGTGTCTATGAATTGACCGCGCTGAACGAAAGCAATGGACAAGTTCTGTGGAAAACACCGATGGGAAAGCTGTCCAAAGCCAACGCGCCGGCGGCTGGATCAGGCAAGGTTTTCGTGACTTCAACAGGGCATAGTGATACGTTTTTCTGGGTATTCGACCAGGCCACTGGTGCTTTGCTCAACAAGATTGCGATGAACTCACAGTGGGAAACCTATCTTGCGCCGACTGTCTATGGCAATGAAGTGTTTACTGAAAGTGGCTACTACGGCGGGATGAGTAAGTACAGTATCGGCGAACAAAAAATATCGTGGGGAATTGGCCTGCCACAATATGATACCTGGACCCCTGCGGTCGATGCCAATTTTGCCTACACCTATCTGTCTGGCAGTTTGCATGCAGTCAGCAAAGCGGATGGAAAAGTCGCCTATACTATCAAGAACCCTGATTTTTCCTGGGCGGGTTATGGTGGATCAACGCCGGTTCTGTCCGAAAGAAATATGGCATTTGTCAGCGGCAATGGTCTGCAAGCTTTTGATCTGAGCAAGCAAACCCGCGCCTGGAGTGTCACTGGCAACATCTCAGCTGCCCCAGCTTATGCCAAGGATGTGGTCTTTGTTCTCAATGCCAATGGGACTGTACTTGAGGCACGCTCTGCACAAACTGGCAGCCTGGTATGGATGGCGAGTGCGCTGTCTTCAGACAATGTTTCTCGTAACTTTAGAAATATGGTGGTGACTGATAATCTGGTGTTCATCAGCTCCGGCAATAACACACTTGCGATTGACATCAAAACCCGTCAAGTCGTCTGGGAACACCCATTCGGTGGCTCACTCGCTATCTCAGATCGCGGCGTTTTGTATATCAAAGGCGATAGTCGTATTGAGGCGATCAATCTTCAATAAAGTGATCGGTAAGTTGTAGCATTTCATCCTTGGCTAAGTTGCATTTTCTTGGCCAGGGAGGTTCAACATTGTCACGGTGCGTGTGACGTCACATCGACACCCTGGGCGTGTTGAGGTCTCTTTCAGATAAAGCATTTCCGCAGTATCGGTATCGCGGCCCTGGAAAAACGGGGCAGCGAAAAACTGGGTCTGGTCTCTTAAGCAAACATTCTAAGTCATTGATTTTCAATGAGTAAATTCTCGTGTTTGCTTGGGCGCGATTTTCGGCAGTGAGTCGATTACTATGCTTGCATTACGACAATTCTAAACTAAGAAAATGTATGAATGCAAAACCTGACCCTATCTTTTCGTTTTCGTGATCCCATCTCGATAAAAACTTGACGGGAACCATAGAACCTAATGGGTGACACCGGTTTTGTTTGAAACATCCGATTACACTTCGCTAATCGGAGCTACACATGCTTCAAATTGATACTTTCGATAGCCTTTCAAGGACAAATCTTTTTCAATCACGTCGTCTTTTTTCTTTCCACCATTGAAAAAAGTAATTCCACGCAAAGACGAGGGCATTTTTGCAGAAATAAATGCGTCATAATCCAGCGCCGTTCGAAAAAGCCATAATTGCTCTAACTTAGGTAATCCTTCAAAGCCATCAATACGGCTCAATGTTTTGCATGTCGAGATATAAATATCTCTCAGCAAAGGATTCTCGCCTAGCTTTAAGCTATCTAATTGAATTTGACCTGATATTTCCAATTTTTCCAACCTGGGAAATCTACCGATATCCCCAAGTTCTTTCAGTCCTCGCACTCTCATGATTCTCAATTCTCTTAATTCTGGTGCCTCAATTTCCGCAATTGATTCATAACCTCCAAATTGAACTGACAGATCTTGTAAATTTCGAATTTTTGACACAAAGCTTAAGTCAAGCGTATTTTTTATTTGGAGTAATGATAAATTACGGAGTTTCGGTAATTGCGTGATGACATCAATATTTTTGAATTGCCCTCCCGTACCAAAATCGCGTAACTTCTGATATTTTCTTAAATGAATCAAGTCAATATTTGATTTTTTGTTTTCGCCTATGAAAAGGGTATCTAATCCGTGAAGAGCTTCAATAGATAATATATCTGGGACATCAAACCCAGATGCGCCTAGGTTCAATTCTTTTAAATTACTCAAATATGAAAGATCGCAAATATTAATGCAATTATTCATGCCATCAATAATGACATTTGTCGCTTCTGGAATAGACCGTAGTATGGACGCATTAAATTGCTCACCAAAATGTCCCCAAAAACGTATCTGAAGGTCAGGGCCTATCAATTTTGCTGCTTGATTTAATTCCGCAAGTAATTCAGGTGAGCAGGACGACGTCGAGCCAAATTGAATGACGACACGCCACCCCGGGGAAATCAAATTTTTAATCTCAGTTATATCAATCGCCCGAGGGCTTTCGATTCGATGATAGCAATACATTTTCATACTCCATAAAACTGCAAGAGGCGGGCAGGTCTCCTTAAGAAACATTACGACTATTCCAGGCTAAAAAAATGTATGCATATAAGCGCAGTAATCGGCTCTCTGTCGAAAATCGGGTCGAAGCAAAAATTATGATTTATTCATATAAAATCCATGACTTAGAATGTTTTCTTAAGAGAGCTGCCCCCAGTTTCCGATTAAACTACCGGATGAAAAACCACCTGCACAAGTTTATTTTCCAACTCGAGAAACTCAATGTTTTCCAGCAGTTCAGGATCATATAGCGGCGCCAGTAAAAACAATTTTTGACAAGTAAAAAATATTCTTAGTTGTAAGAATGAAAAGGCAATCCAATCAAATACTGATGGATTGGATACATCAGTCCATCGAGCAAGAAAGTGTCGGAATAACTTTACCTCCGCACCAGACATTATGATAGTGATCGCATACTTTCGGTCTGCGGTTTCCATAATTCTATAAATTTCCCGGATGCTCGTCTTTTTTTGGGTAACGTTATTCATTAAAAATTAAATAATTTAAAAAAATCAATGAAACTTTACTTGAAGGTAGGCGTTGTTGAAAACATCTTGATTATCAGGGCTGGCGAATAACTTCAGCCTTGTTACGATCGTCATTCATCCATTTCAATGCATTTTGTTTTGGATACCTGGCTTGAGAAACACCATTCTGTTCGGCCAACTCTAACCAGCGTAGCGCTTCAATATAACTTGTCCTTGTTCTATCTCTCTGCAAAACAGAGCCAAGATTATACTGAGCAATAGGATTTCCTCTATGCGCAGAAATTCTGAGCCAATACACCGTTTTATCAAAGTTCTTACCCGCTATATCGTAATACATCCCCAAAGCGTTAGCTGCCCACATGTCTCCAGTTTGCGCTTTTGCGATTAAGTCATTAAGTTCTATTTTTGATAAGCGCAGATTATCCACGACATACGCTTTGGACGACTTTTCTCTTTTGGATATACTCTGTCTATCAAGTAAAGTGCGGTTCTCTTTATTGGACAATAAAACATGATCAGCAAATGAATTTGAAGATACGAAAAAAAGAATGCTCATAAAAATAATACTTTTCATATCAATTCCCTCGCCTACATGTATACATGACGAATTTACCGGATTTACTTAAACATTGGTATTTTTGATCGGCATCGTCGCGCCCGTTATGAAATGAACGCCATCTGAACGACACAGAATATGGGGACACAAAAAATGGCGTCAGGTCTCTTAAGAAAACACGTTGAAACATAGATTTTTTACATGACGGCAATTCTACGCCAAGAAATGCATGGATATAAAATCTGCCCTCAACTTTGTTGAGCAATATGTGCCATGTTCTTGATTGATTTGCTTTTCATTCTTGCGATAGACCTGGTCATCTTCAAGTGTTTCCATCTATCTGTCCCTCAGCTTCAAGCATGTTGTAGCTTGATCGTACAAGCTTCAATTTCTGTCAGTGTTTTGTCAGGCTGTGCCCATCGATGCGGTGTTGTCGTCTTTTGATACACGACATGCGTGCGATTGCGCTGCGTCAATCGCACGCTGCTGACTAATCCAAAAATCAGTATCCACTCATTGCGCTGCAGCCTTCCAGTAGCGGTCTATCCATTGCTGGTGCGTGGGCATGGCGGAGACGGCGTGCAGGAAGGTGGTGCGCATGCCTTCGACGTAGTCGAGCAGTTTGTCTTCGGGCATGTCGTCGACGATGGGGTGATAGCCTTGCGGAGTGATGCGCTGACCCAGCATGACCTGGACCCAGCTTGGTAGCGCGAAGAAATCTTCGCCGTTGCGGAAGTAGCGACCATCGTAGCGGAACAGGTCTATCGCCTCGCGCAAGCTGTCGGGGATTTCCATGGTGCGGCAATGGTTCCAGAACGGTGTGTCGGTGCGTTCTGTGGCGTGGTAGTGCAGGACCAGGAAATCGCGGATACGTTCGTATTCTGTCACGGATTCACGGTTGTAGCGTTCGGCCAGCAGCGGATTGAAATCACGTTTGGGGAACAGGCTCAGCAAGCGGGTTATGCCGGACTGGGCCAGGTAGATGCTGGTTGATTCCAGTGGTTCGAGGAAGCCACTGGCCAGACCCAAGGCGACTACATTCTTGTTCCAGAATTTCTTGCGCATGCCGGTGGTGAATTGTAGCTGGCGCGGCTCGGCCAGCGCCTTGCCGTCGAGGTTGGCCAACAGGGTTGCAGCGGCTTCGTCGTCACTGATGTGCTGACTTGAATAGACGTAGCCATTGCCCACCCGGTACTGGAGCGGGATGCGCCATTGCCAGCCTGCGGCACGTGCGGTGGCGCGCGTGTAGGGGGTGATAGGATCGACACTTTCACTCGGTACTGCCAGTGCGCGGTCGCAGGGCAGGTAATGTGTCCAGTCGAGGTAGCCAGTCTTGAGTGTTTGCTCTATCAACAGGGCGCGAAAGCCGGAGCAATCGATGAACAATTCGCCATCGACGACTGCGCCGCTGTCCAGGGTCAGCGATTCGACAAAGCCATCGTGGGCGCGCTGTTTAATGCCAATCACCTTGCCTTCGATGCGTTGCACGCCACGGCTTTCTGCCAGTTCACGCAAATAGCGGGCATACAGTGTGGCGTCGAAATGATAGGCGTAGGCGATGTCGGCCAGGGGGGAATTGGGTGCAGCATTATGGTCGCGGGGTGCGAACTTGCCGCGTGGTGCCATCACGGTCTGTGGCGAGTAGTCGCCGATGGGTGCGGCGCGGCCAGACAGAAAAAGCTTGAGCCAGAATTGGTGAAATGGCAGTGGGCCCAGTGAGCGACCGATGGCACCAAAACCGTGGATATAGCTGTCGCCGATGCGGCCCCAGTCATTGAATTGTATGCCGAGCTTGATGGTGCCTTGTGTGCGTTTGACAAACTCGGCTTCGTCTATGCCCAGCGATTGTCCATTGAATAGCCTGATGTGCGGGACGCTGGCCTCACCGACGCCAACGATGCCTATCTCTTCAGATTCGACCAGGCGTATGGTGGCACCCTTGCCCAGGTAGGTGGCCAGAGCAGTAGCCGCCATCCAGCCCGCGCTGCCGCCACCAACGATGGTGATATTGCTGATACGCTTGTTGCTTGTCATTGCGCCTCCCAGAAAAAACGGCAGTGGCCGCTTGGTCGGCCACTGCCTGTAAAAACCTTCCCCGGCCTGACGGCGCGGGGAGGTGGCGGGTAATACTGTTAGATGAGAAACTGATCGATTAGAACTTGTAATTCATCCCTACGTAGAATACACGACCTGCATAACCACTGGAGTAGAAGCGGTCTTTAGTGTCGTTGCCAAGGTGAGAACTTGACTCTGCCTGGGTCAGGTTCAGCACGGAGGCAGTCAGGCTGAGCTGGGCGTTAAAGTTGTACGCTGCATTCAGGTCGAGCTGGCTGTATGGGTCTTGGTAGACATTCAGGCCATTCACCAGACCGCCGACGACTTCACCACGACGGTTGTACGAAGCACGCACCAGGTATTGATCGGTGCTGTAGAACACGGTCAGATTAGACTGGCTTTTGGCACTGCCAACCAATGGTGACTTGCCGATTTCCTTGCCATTGGCGAGGGTGATCGCAGCCTGGTTGGTATTGTTATAGGTGTAGTTGAACTGGAAGCCAAGCCCGGATTTGAAGGTATGCTGTGCATACAGTTCAACACCCTGGGAGACTGCATCGCGGCCACCAGCGCTGGTTGAATAGTTTTGCACGGTCACTGTGTTACCACCAACAACCATGGGCATGCTCAGCACAACAGGCACCGCGAAGTTGCTGACGTTTTTACGGAAGATGCCAGCACCCAGCACCGAGCCGCGATGGAAGTACCATTCCAGGCCCAGATCAAACTGAGTCGCCTTGTACGGTTCCAGTGACTTGTTGCTGCCCTGACCAAACCAGCCCTGCTGATCCGCACCACCAGTCAGGCGACGGTCATTGACATACTCCTGGCTGTAGTAGTTCAGGCTGCCTGGAGAGGCGATGTCACCATAGCCTGGACGTGCCACTACTTTTGAAGCTGCTGCACGCACGACCAAATCATCACGGAGATCATAGGCCAGGTTAAAGCTTGGCAAGACGTCGGTGTAGTTGCGGTCAAGCGAGCTGACCACGAACGAGGATTTGCGTCCCATGCTTTCTGGCACCGTGGTGTAACCACTCACGCAACCAGAACCCGCCGGAGCGCCAGTGGCTGGCAAGCCACCTGCACGGCATGGTGCCGGTGTGCCGTTGGCACCGTTGAAGAAGTAGTCGTTGTAGTAGTCAACCTGATCGGTAGAATCAGCATGTTGCTTGGTCTGCACCAGTCTCACGCCGACATTACCACGCAGGCGATCGGTTTTGATATTGGCTTGCAGATAGGCAGACATGATTTTTTCATTGACGTTATAGACGAAGTTGTCTTCGTTACGCGTCCGCATGGCGCCGTAAGTCTGGTCCAGGTGAGCAATATAGGCCGGGAAATTGATCGCCGGGAATGCGCTGGAGCTGAAGCCGCCCGCAATATTGTCCAGCGATGTCGGGTACAAGAAGCCCGGCTGGAACTTGGACGCGCTGGAGTCACAACCAGCCTGGTAGCGATTGTCGTAGTTGCTGCCATCGGTGCCCTTGCAAGCCCAGTAGTTGTTGCCAGTGCTGCGGTGGGTGCCGCCATCACGGTACTTGGCACCAAACTGCAAGGAGTCCAGCCAGTTGCCGTCGGTATGCCAGGTAAAGTCGGCCTGTGCATATTTTTGTTCGGTGCTGTTCTTGGTCCATGAAGACGAGGTGGAGCCAAGATCGATTTCGCCTATACCTTTTTGCAGGTTGGCCATCAGTTGCGGCGAGAAGGTCATGGTGGGCGTACCTACCGTACTCCAGGAACTGGCGTAGTTACCCAGCGTCCAGCTGCTGTCGGCGTTTTGCATGCGCGGTTTGATCGGCATGGTGAACTGCATCTCAGGTCCGCCGCTGGCCCAGGTACGACCGCCCTTGAAAGTAGCGTCGATCGACGTGCCGCGCCATTCGGCTTCGAAGTCGGCAGTCTGCGACAAGGAGCGTTCGCGGTTGAAGCTGCCCGTGATCTGCGGAGTTGGGATGGTGCAGTCATCAGGGCCGAAACCGCCAGTATTTTTGATGCCGCCCGCTGCCGCCGCATTGCCGCTGCAATAGTAGGTCTTGCCTGGGCGGGCGCTGTATTGCGCGCCGGTGACAATGGTGCCGCTGCGGTCAAAAGTCAGTCCGTCAAGCATGCGGCCACCAGGCCAGTTGCCATCACCGTCATAGCGTGCCAGATTCCATTCAGGAATCTTCAAGGTATTGGTCTGCGAGTTTTGCGACAAATCAAAACGGAAGTAGTTGGCCGTCAGGTTGAGGTTGCGCACTGGTTTGAATTGCAATGTCAATTGCCCGCCCTTGCGTTCACGCTCTTCCGTCTTGACATCAAGATTGACCGAGGTTGGCATCATGAAATTGCTGTAGTACTTGCCGCTCTGGTCGTAGAAACCAGACTGCCCCCACCATTTGGAGTTCAGACCTGATGGGCCACCATTGACATCAACTGCGGGGTGGGTTTTGTAGTTGTCTGCATACCATTGCCAGTTTTCTGTGCTGGCACCCATGGTGCGTGCAGTACGGTTTTGCTGGGTGTAGCCAACCAGCACGCCGAAGCGATTGCTTTCATCATGCCAGGCATACTGTCCAGAGATTTGTCCATCGACTTTTTTGGTGGTGTCGGCCCAGGTCCCTTCGGCGGAGACAAAGCCACTATGGGACTTGACTTCCAGCGGACGGCGCGTGCGCAGGATCACTGTGCCACCTATGCCGCCTTCGTCGAAACGCGCTTCCGGTGTCTTGTACAGCTCGGCACTGGAGAGCATGTTCGACGGCATGAGCATGTAGTTGAATGAGCGTGTAGGGTCGCCGTTGGATTCTGCCGTGGCGATGTAGTTGCCGTTTAACTGTGTCAGCGTCAATTCAGAAGACAAGCCACGCACGCTGACATTTTTACCTTCGCCACCGCTGCGGTTAACGATAACGCCAGGCACGCGCTGCAATGCATCTGCCACGTTTTTGTCCGGGAACTTGCCGACATCTTCTGCGGTGACCACTTCAACGATGGAGTTGGCAGTGCGTTTTTGATCCAGACTTTTCTCGATCGCATAACGATAGCCAGTCACGACCACTGAAGGCGGCTGTTTCGCTTCGGCTGCCTTTTCTGCCGAGTTTTCTGCTGGTTTTTCAGCAGTCGCCGTTTGCGCGTAAGCAGTGGAAAAGGCCAGCAATGCTGCACCCACCGCCATGACGATGGGCCTTACACGGCAATGACGATGGCGTGAAGCGGAATGGGTTCTGAAGCTCATGTATGTCTCCTGGTTGTGCCCAATAGCGGGCTTGTTATATGGCGCTGGCAGGGTTCTCTTCATTCGTGGAGCAGACCGGTACCTTCCGCATCTGTTCGCTTTCACAGAGAGCGTACAACGCAAACTGGTGAGAGTCCCGACGATTTACTAAACGACACAATTTACTTCTGCATGTCGTTGGGCATTGCATTGCACCCAGAGATGTTTATACAAAAGAAAATACGGCACTCAAACAAAATTTCAGAATTAGGCTGAAGTTTAGTTTGATTAGTAAACGCAAGCAGGGGTGAATGTGTGGCGATTCCGCCACAATGGCAAGCCGTCAAAAGGCTGATTTTCCATGTTCCTCATTCTGTAGATTGGCGGTCATCAGGCAAATCGCAACCGCATCTGATTTGGGAAATTAAATGGAGAAAAAAATCGTGATTTGCTGGCACTACCCGGCTTAAACCACGATGTCTGGACATAAAGGAAATACAAATATTGCCAGCTGCCTATGCGCCGCAAGGCTTGCATGTCAGTGCGCCCCAAGTTGGGCGACCATTTTGTTTAGTGAACTTTATAAACAAGCATGCATTTTTTTGATTCAATTGAAGTAAATAATTTGACGCGTTATAAATATCATGACGAAAAAAGCCTGGTGCAAACACAAAATAAAGGCAGAAAAACAAAGACTTTGCGTTTATTAAACCATCACTAAACCAAGGCAAGGAGACTATGAGAACGCAGCAGACAATCTCGCCCAACTCTTCATGTTGGTGTCAGCACGCCCTGGCACACATGGTCCCCGCACACTTATTTGAGTATGATCCCTTGATGTTTTCTTAATATTAAGGTGTTTGGTTTTTCAGCCAGCCAGCATTCCCGCCCTGGCTTTCATTTCAGCTTGATTGGAGTCTCACAATGTCCTACCAGGTTTTGGCAGTTCTGACACTTTGCAGCGGTATCTTCTGTGTAAACTCATTTGCAGGGCAACTGGAAAAGCCTGGCGAAAAATCGCATGCCTTGGCTGTGATTCCCAAACCTGCCAGTCAACAATTGGGTCAAGGTAGTTTTAGCCTGTCTGGTAAAACCCGGCTGTTCGCGAGTGATGCGGCTGCATTGTCGAATGCCAGCCTGTTGAATGACAGGCTGGAGCAAACGCTGGGTTTCAGGCTGGCCGTGCTACAAAAACTGCCAGGCAAGGGCGATGCCAATTATCTGCTGTTGAAGACTGAAGCGCAATCGACCAACAAGCAAAGCCAGGATGAAGCCTATGCACTGGCGATCAATCCACAGTCCATAGCGTTGAAAGGCTCGCCAGCAGGCCAGTTCTATGGCATGCAAACCTTGCTGCAAATGCTGCCAGCCAAGGCCAGCGACGTGGCCCGCTTGCCTGCTGCCAGCATTGCTGACAACCCGCGATTCTCCTGGCGTGGTATGCACCTGGATGTGGGACGGCATATGGTGTCGGTAGAATTTATCAAGAAATTCCTCGACCAGATGGCGTTCTACAAGATGAATACTTTTCACTGGCACCTGACAGAAGACCAGGGATGGCGCATAGAAATCAAAGCCTATCCCAAGCTGACAGAAGTGGGTGGCTGGCGTAAGGAAAGCACGCTGAAGCGTCATGTCGAGCCTTACATTGGTGATGGCAAACCCTATGGTGGCTTTTATACCCAGGAGCAGATAAAAGAAGTAGTTGCCTATGCTGCTGCCCGCCATATCACGGTTGTGCCAGAGATTGAATTGCCCGGCCATGCGCAGGCGGCCTTGGCAGCCTACCCTGAACTGGCCTGTACACCGGGCCCGTTCGAGGTAGCGACCAACTGGGGCATATTTGAAGATATCTTTTGCCCAAGTGAAGCCACCTTCCATTTCCTGGAAAACGTGCTGACCGAGGTCATGGCCTTGTTTCCTGGCCAATACCTGCATATAGGTGGCGATGAAGTGCCCAAGGCGCGCTGGAAAAAAAGTGCGCTCGCGCAGGAAGTCATGCGCAGGGAAGGCTTGAAGAATGAAGAAGAATTGCAAAGCTGGTTCATACGCCGCGTAGAAAAATTCATCAACAGCAAAGGCAAGCGCCTGATAGGCTGGGATGAAATTCTGGAAGGCGGCCTGGCCCCCAATGCCACCGTCATGTCCTGGCGTGGTGAAGATGGCGGTATCGCGGCAGCCAGACAAGGCCATGATGTGATCATGAGCCCGACCAGCCACTGCTATTTTGATGCTGGCCAGGGGCCAAAAGAACAAGAGTCGTGGGAACTGGGAGGCGAGCTGCCTATCGAGAAAGTGTATGCCTACAATCCCGTGCCTGCTGTGCTCAAAGCTGAAGAGCAACGCCATGTCAAGGGCGTGCAAGCCAATATCTGGACTGAATATCTGAGCAAGCCAGAGATGATTGAATACATGGCCTTTCCGCGTCTGCTGGCTATGGCAGAAGTGGCATGGACTGCGCAACAAGGAAAAGAGTATGCCAGCTTTGAAAAGAGGCTGGAGGCCCACTATCCAAGACTGCAACAAGCCGGGCTGGCCTATCGCATCCCCCGCCCCATTGGTCTGCCAGCACAAGTTAATGCAATGGATAAGACACATACCCTGGCCCTGCACGCACCTGTCGCGGGCAGCAAGATGTATTACACCGTTGACGGCACAGTGCCGGACACAAGCTCGCCTCAATATATTCGCCCGCTGGTGATTGCTGTCAAGCCAGGCCAGGATAGCCTCGTGCAAGTGCTGACGGTGAGCCCGGACGGCAGACATAGCGCCGTACAGCGTAGCGTCATTCGTAGTGCTGGCATTGTGCAAAAATAAGCTGACTTCGTACTGCATGGGATCTCGGTAAAGCCCGCCATTTGTACATGGCGGGCGTTGGCAGTGACCGGTCCAGCCTGTGTCCCCCTCATTCCTTTCATCATCGGATTCTAAATGAACACGTCCCGGAATTCCTTCATGCGCTTTGTGCACAACTCTTGCATGGCCTTGCTTGCTGCCTCATCCAGTCTGCTCATGCTCGCGCCTGCCGTGGCGGCTTCCACTCGCGTGCAGGATTTATCCGGCACCTGGACTTTCCGCCTGCTGCCCGATGACCCGGCTGCCGCTCAGCATGCGCAAGCCACACAATGGCGTGCCGCACAAGTACCAGGCCATGTGCATACCGATTTGCTGGCGCATCAATTGATTGCTGACCCTTATGTGGGCGATGCCGAAGCCGCCCTGCAATGGATAGGCAATGCTGCCTGGGAATACAAACTGGAATTTGATCTGGATGAAAAAAACCTGACATCAAAACACCAGGACCTGGTGTTCGAGGGGCTGGATACTTTTGCTGATATCTACTTGAATGGCAAGAAAATTGCAGCGACAGACAATGCCTTCCGACGCTGGGTTTTACCAGTCAAGACGCTGCTGAAAAAACGCCAGAATGAATTGAAAATCATCCTGCATTCACCCATACAAAGACTGTTGCCACAAGTGCAGGCCATGCCGATCAAACTGGCGGGCAACTATCCATCGCCGTTTGGTGATGAACCCCGTGACGCCATGACGGGCAATTTTTCCCGCAAGCCTGGCTATCACTACGGCTGGGACTGGGGGCCACGCTATGTCACTGCCGGTATCTGGCGCGCGGTAAAAATTGCCAGCTATGATGATCTCTTATTGCAGGATTTTCATATCCAGCAAGACAGGCTGAATGCACAAAGCGCAGAGCTGGAGGCAAAGTTTGAATTGCAAGCTGATAAAGACGGCCAGGTTGATCTGGAAGTGCGCGTCAGTGACCCGGAGGGCAAGCAGATCATGTCCAGGAGCTTGCATGCCAGCGTCAGGAAGGGCCGCAACCAGCTCTCTTTGCCACTACAGCTCGATAATCCACGCCGCTGGTATCCGCATGGCATGGGCGAGCAAGCCTTGTACAGCTTTGAGCTCAGTCTGAAAAAGGGCAAGCAACTCATCACCGAAGTAAAAAAACGCACGGGCTTGCGCCAGGTGGAACTGCGCCGTGACAAGGATCAATGGGGGCAGGCATTTGGCTTTGTCATCAATGGCGTACCGGTGTTTGCCAAGGGTGCCAATTTGATTCCTTTCGATATGTTCCCCAACCGCGTCAAGCCTGAACAAATGCGGGCGATTTTGCAGTATGCAAAAGATGCCAACATGAATATGTTGCGGCTATGGGGTGGCGGCTACTATGAAAGCGATGCCTTTTACGACATGGCAGATGAACTTGGTTTGATGCTCTGGCAAGATTTCATGTTTGGCGGTGGTGTCGTGCCTGGCTATGACAAAACTTTCCGTGCCAATGTTGTCGCCGAAGCCAAAGACCAGTTATTGCGCTTGCGTTCCCATCCCAGTATCGTACTCTGGTGCGGCAATAATGAAGAAGAAACAGCCTGGAAGGATTGGGGCATAGGAAAAAAACTCACTGAAGAAAATCCGATTTTTGCCGAGCATGTATGGGCAGGCTATGTCGCCTTGTTTGGCAAGGATTTGCGTGAACAGGTTGCTCTGCATGGTGCGGGTGTTCCCTACTGGTCCAGCTCACCCAGCAATGATCTTGCTGACAAGGCTAACGATAGTAACAACGGTGACAAGCATTACTGGGATGTCTGGGCTGGTTCGCAGCCAGTCGAATTTTATTTATCCGAGACACCCAGGTTCATGTCGGAATTTGGCTTGCAAGCCTGGCCAGTGCAAAGCACGGTCGATAGTTTTGCGCCACGTAGTGAACAAAAGATCGATGGCCCGCTGATCCGCGCCCACCAAAAGTTCCTGGCCGGTGAAGGCAACCAGCGTTTGCTGCACTACATCCGCGCGAATTATCATGAACCAAAAACCTTCGCTGACTTTATTTACCTGAGCCAGTTGATGCAGGCTGAAGGTATAGAGCTGGCATCGCTACATCACCGCAGCAGCATGCCACGCACCATGGGCTCTTTGTACTGGCAACTGAATGATGTGTGGCCAGGTGCATCCTGGTCCAGCGTGGATTATTTTGGTCACTGGAAGGCTTTGCATTTTCATGCCAGACGATTCTTCGCACCAGTGACAGTGGCCGCCTTGCATGACAAGGGAATCACCCGCCTGAGTGTCATGTCAGACCTGTTGCAAGAGCAAAACCTGGCGTGGCGACTGCGCATCATGGACGTACATGGCAAGGCCTTGCGCGATGAAACCCAGGCACTCAAGCTGCCCGCCACCAGCGCCACGGAACTGGCACAGATCAAGGATACAGACTTGCCAGCGGGAGCGGATGCCAGCACCGCTTATGTTGTGGTAGAGCTGATGAAAGATGGAAAAAGCATCGCCCGCAGCATTGCCTATCTGCAGGCATCGAAACACATGCAATTACCCAATCCTGGGCTGGAGGCAAAGATAGTCGCTGAGGCTGATCATTATCGCCTGGACTTGCGGGCAGAAAAGCTGGCGCGTGCAGTCTGGCTGGATTTTGGCGAGCATCAAGCACGCCTGTCGGACAATGCCCTGACATTACTCCCTGGCGAAAGCATTTCCCTGCGCCTGGACAGTGTGCAAAGCCTGGCTACTTTGCGCGCCAGTCTGCGCATACAGCATCTTGCCCAACTCCAAACTACGCACCCCTAACGAGAAATCACATGCGAAGAAAATTGCCAAATCTAAAAACCGCCCTGTCTATCCTGCTATGCAGTGCCAGCCTGTTGCTGGAGGTGAATCCAGTCTCAGCCCAACCCGTCATGCAGGCAGGGAAGCTGACCTCTTTCACGCGCAATGCCGACGGCGTGGCGATAGCCACTGAGCATGCCCATGTGGCACTGACGGTATTTGCCCCCGGTGTGATACGTGTGCGCGTAGACAAGAAAGCCCTGGGGCCGGATTTTTCTTATGCCGTCACTGGCAAGCCCGGCAAGACAGATTTCCAGCTCAGTGAGCAGGAAGACAAGCTGGTGTTGAAAACGGCTGCCTTGCAGGTGCAGATACAGAAACGGCCATTTTCTGTGCGCTTTGAAACGCCAGAAGGTGTGCTCATCAACCAGGATGAACCTGGCTTGTCCAATGCTTGGATAGGTGACGAAGTCGGTAGCTACAAGACGCTGCAAGAGGGTGAGCGCTTTATCGGGCTGGGTGAAAAAACCGGCAACCTCGACAGACGTGGCAGTGCCTACACCAACTGGAATACCGATGCCTTTCGCTATACCGGAGAAACCGATCCCCTGTATGCCAGCATCCCCTTCTACATAGGCATACATCATGGCTTGAGCTATGGCATTTTCTTTGACAACAGCTACCAGACTGACTTTAATTTTGGTGCCAGCAACCGGCGTTTTTCTTCCTTCTCCGCCCAGGGTGGTGAGCTCAATTATTACTTCATTTTCCAGCCGCGTGTGGCAGACATTATCCGTTCATATACAGACCTGACCGGGCGCATGCCCTTACCGCCCTTATGGAGTCTGGGCTATCAGCAAAATCGCTGGTCTTATTATCCAGAAGCAGAAGTGATGCGGATAGCGAACACCTTGCGCGAAAAGAAAATCCCGGCAGACGGCATCACCCTCGATATCCATTACATGGATGGTTATCGCGTATTCAGCTGGGACAAGCAGGCATTTCCTGACCCCAAGGCCATGACAGACAAGCTGGCAGCACTGGGTTTCAAAACCACCGTAATTGTTGACCCCGGCATCAAGATAGACCCAGGCTATGGCACTTATGCACGCGGCATGCAGCAGGATGTATTTCTGCGCTATGCCGATGGCGCGCCCTATGCCGGCGAAGTGTGGCCAGGCTGGGTGTATTTCCCGGACTTTACCCGCCCTGCGGCGCGCGCCTGGTGGCAGGCTGAAATCGCCAGTTATGCAAAGCAAGGGGTGGCCGGTATATGGAATGACATGAACGAGATATCCACCTGGGGCCAGAAAATGCCCAACAATATTCTCTTCGATTATGATGGCCACCCCACTACCCACAAGCAGGGCCGCAATGTCTATGCGCTGGAGATGGCCAGAGCCAGCCATGAGGGAATGAAGCAGGCAACAGGCGAACGCCCATTCACCTTGTCACGCTCAGGCTATGCTGGCTTGCAGCGCTACGCGGCGATCTGGACAGGTGACAATACGGCAGATGAAGATCATATGTTGCTGGGTGTACGCCTGCTCAATAGCCTGGGCCTGAGCGGCATGCCATTTACTGGCATGGATATCGGTGGGTTCACCGGCACGCCTGCGCCTGGCCTGTATGCACGCTGGATGCAGATAGGTGCTTTCACGCCCTACTTCCGCAATCATGCGGCCAGTGACAGCCGCTCGTCTGAACCATGGACTTATGGTGAAGACGTGCTCAATATCAGCCGCAATTATATTAATTTGCGCTACCGTCTCATGCCTTATTTGTATTCCAGTTTTTACCAGGCAAGCAACTCCGGCCTGCCGGTCATGCGCTCACTGGCGATAGATTACACCCATGATGAACAGGTATATAGCAGACATTACCAAAACCAGTATATGTTTGGCGATGCTTTCCTGGTTGCGCCTTTTGCCAGCAACAAGGAATTTGGCCGTCTCTACCTGCCCCAGGGTGACTGGTATGACTTGTATAGCGACAAGCTGGAAGCTGGCAAGCAAGCCAGGGCGCTGGAATTGCGGCTTGACCGTTTGCCAGTCTATGTCAAGGCGGGCAGCATCGTGCCTATGCAGTCGCTGGTACAAAGCACGGCGCAGCAACCGGAAGACACCTTGTTCATCCATGTTTATCACGGAACGCAAGGCAACACTGTCAGCTATTACGAAGATGACGGCAAATCCTATGCCTATCAAAATGGCGATTACTACAAGCGCCAGATCAGCTTTAAGCCAGAGCGCAAGGAGATACAATTCGACGCTGTAGAAGGAAAACATGGCTCCAAATTCCGCAAGCTGGAAATCCTCTTGCACGGTTTTCATGGTGTCAACAGTGTAGAGTTAAACGGCAAGACTCTCCCTGTGCAGGCACGACGTGTTGGTTTTCTCGGTAAAGGCGATAAAGAGTTGAATTTATCTGCTGTCACGACCGCCAATAGTGCTGAAAAATTCACGCTCAGGTATTGATATGTCGACGCTGTTATCAAACCAACTGATCGTCGCGGATGTAGGGGGAACCCATGCCCGCTTTGCCATTGCCGGGCTAAACCCGCACGGCGAACCTGAACTCAGGGATTATCATCGCTTTGCCTGCGCGGATTATTCCAGCCTGGCCGCGATTATTCGTGCCTATCGTGAAATGACTGACAAGCAATTAAATCAAGCCAACAGTCAAGCCAGCATCGCCATTGCCGGTGTGATACAACAAGACCAGGTGCGCAATAGCAATTTGCCCTGGCCTGTCTCTCGCATGCAAACCATGCAAGAGAGCGGACTTGCGCAATTGCGCTTTGTGAATGATTTTGCGGCACTTGCCTGGTCGGTGCCTGTCATCAACGCGGCAGATGCGCTCATCCTCAATCCAGGCAATGCACCAGCGCTGGTCGGACCAGTGCTGGTGGTGGGGCCAGGAACCGGGCTGGGCGCGGCAGTCTGGCTGCCAGGGCCACCTTCTCAGGTACTGGCGACGGAAGCGGGCCATGCAGCACTGGCGGCTGGCAATCCACAAGAGGCATTACTGCTTGCACAATGCTGGAAATCTACGCCTCATGTTGACAATGAAATGTTTTTGTCTGGCCCTGGCCTGTTGCGTCTGTATCGCACACTTGCGCTCATGCAGGGCAAAGCCAGTACCCTGGAAACCCCGGCGCAAGTAAGCGCTGCTGCCATCGCCGGGCAAGATAGTATTGCCCAGGAAGCCGTAGAGACTTTTTGTGCCTTGCTGGGCAGTTTGCTCGGCGATCTGGCGATTTATTATGGTGCGCAGGCAGTCTACCTGGCAGGCGGGATACCCGCGCAGATCAGCGAACTCCTGCAAAAAAGCGATTTCAGAAACCGCTTTTTAAACAAGGGTGTGATGCGTGCGGTGGTAGAAAATGTCCCGGTCTATCTGATAGAACCCGGCCAGCTTGCCTTGCTGGGTGCGGCCCAATGGAATTGGCAAACAGGAGTACGCTGATGGCGGGGATCCTGCTGGAAATTGCTGCGAATTCGATCGAGTCTGCCCTGGCTGCCGAGGCCGGTGGCGCAGACCGGATCGAGCTTTGCGATAACCTCGAACAAGGCGGCACCACGCCTTCGCATGGCACGATCGCGATTGCGCGTGAACGCTTGCATATACCCATCCATGTCTTGATACGGCCACGCTCAGGGGATTTTATCTACACCGAGGCGGAGCGCGAAGTCATGCTCTACGATATAGAACACTGCTTGCAGACGGGCTGCGATGGTGTGGTGCTTGGCGCACTGGATGCGGAAGCAGAGGTGGATAGCACATTCTGCCGCGCCATGCGCGCAGCGGCAGGCAATATGTCATTGAGCTTTCATCGCGCCTTTGATCTTTGTGCCGCGCCAGAGCGCAGCCTGGAGGAGATCATCTCGCTTGGCTTCGAGCGCATATTGAGTTCAGGTCTGGCAGACTCTGCCCCGCTAGGTAATGCACAACTCGCCAGCTTGGTGCGCCAGGCAAACCAACGCCTCAGCATCATGGCTGGCGCAGGTATCAGGCCGGAGAATCTGGCTGTCCTAGTGGCAGCAAGCGGCGTCACCGAAGTGCACGCCTCGGCCAGTGGAGTGCATTTCGGTACGTTACATCACAAAAGAAAATTGCACGGGCTTGCAGCGGACTTTTTGGAAACACAAACAGAGCTTGTACGGGAGTTGCGCCAGGTGTTGGATCAGTTGGCGTGATTAATCTGGTGGGCTGAAACAAAAAAAGCAGGACCGGGGGCAGTCCTGCCTATAAACTCGTTGAGTGTGTGAAGCTTAATTAGTTTTTATTGTTTATCGAGCGCGCCTGGCGGCAGTGCCTGCAAACTGCTGCCCCAGGATTTGGCTTTGTCATCACTGCTCAGGTCCAGGCTGAGTTTGCCACCGGCCTGTATCTGCTCCCAGGATAACCATACCCGTGACAACGGTTTGCCCTGCCACTGCGCCTGGCGGATATAGCGTATGGGCGTACGGGCTGCAGCCTTGCTTTCTATGCTGAGCGTTTTGCCATTTCCCAGATCCAGATCGACCTTGGAAAATTTGGGTGCATGCAGCAAGAACTGGCCGCTGCCCGGCATCCACGGATAGATACCCAGGCTGCTGAAAATATACCAGGCCGACATGGTGCCAAGATCATCGTTGCCAGTCACGCCGTTCGGGGCATTGCTGAACAGGGTTTCTGCGGCACGCAGGACCGTGGTGGTTTTCCAGGGTTGACCTGCCAGGGTATACATCCATGGCACATGCAAATCCGGCTCGTTATTGGGGTTGTAGCGATACTGGTTATAGTAACTGTATGGCCCCACCACCCAGTCCTTGCGTACAGCCTGGTAATCGTTCTTCTCGATTTCATCAAAGGCAAAGAAGGCATCGAGTCGCTTGGCTGCTGCCTCACGCCCACCCATTTCGGCAAACAAGGCTTGTGCATCCTGCGGCACCAGCCATTGGTATTGCCAGGCTGTGCCTTCATGAAAGCCATGTTCGGCACGCGGATTGTAGTGGCCTTGCAGTTCTGAGTACCAGCTACCATTTTCCAGTCTTGGCCGTGGGAAGCCCTTGAAGCCCAGCTCTTTGTCAGCGGCATCCTTGTCCCACAGCTTGCGCCAGTTTTGCGCACGCTGGCGCAATATGGCAGCATCTGCCTTTTCACCCAGCGCCTCTGCCATGTAGGCCAGTGCGCCATCGGCTGCGGCATATTCCAGGGTTGCTGAGGCACCATGATGCGGATCTACATCCATGCCCTTGGCCCTGAAGCCTTTATCGTATTGCACGAAACCATCACGCAGATATTGTGGGTTGCCTGCCCGCCCTTCTGAGCGCAATTTAAAACTTGGCACTTCAAAGGCATTCTGGCGCAAGGCAGCATAGGCAGCTTTTTCCTTGCCCGCCAGGGCACCATAGCGCCACAAGTCAGCCATGAAAGGTGTGACCGGGTCACCCGTCATGACATTCGATTCAAAATTCGCATAACCCCAGCGCGGCAACCAGCCTGCCTGCTGTTGTATCTTCAAGACCGAGTCGGCAATATCACGCGCCCTGGCTGGACGCAGCAATGCGATCAGCTGATTCTGGGCGCGGTAAGTGTCCCATAGTGAAAAGAATTCGTAGTAGTTGCCATTGTCGACCTTGTGGATGACATCGTCGTAGCCGCGGTAACGCCCGTCAGTATCATTGCCTGTCAGCGGTTGCAACAGTGCATGGTAAAGCGCGGTATAAAAGACGGTGCGGTCATCCGTGCTTGCACCTTCTACGCGTATGCTGGAGAGTTCCTTATCCCATTCGTCCTGCGCCTGCTTGCGCATATGGTCAAAGCTGCGCAGCTTGCCATTGACTTTGCCTTCTGCGCGCAAATTTTTCCTTGCTCCTTCTGCATCGACATGGGAAATAGCGCTGATGGCGGTGACTGCCTTGTTCGCTTTCAGGTCAAAACTGAGCCAGGCACCATGCGGCTTGCTGTCACCTTGCTGGCTCAATTGCATTGTGGCCTCAGTACCGCCGCTTTCATCCCAGATGCCATGAGTACGGAAAGGCTGGTCAAATTCCAGCCTGAACCAGGTTGTGTATTGCGCGCCGCCGCAGAAACTGCGCGTGACTATCTTGCCTTCCAGGGTGTGATTATCGAGCACTTGCAGATGGCTGCCTACCACTGAATGCCGTTCATTTGCCTGACCAAGATTGACCAGGATATGGCCTGTTTCAGTGGTCTCATGGAAAGTATAACGCTCGGCTCCAGCCCTGGTGACTGCCGTAGTCTCAGCAGTGATGCCACCATAATCGGTAAGCCTGACTTTGAAGTAACCCGCATGGCCCACTTCACCATCGTGGGTGTAGCGGGAACCGTAAACTTTATGGTCGAAGCTGCCCGGCTTGCTGGTATCAAAATTACCGCCAGGTTTGATGCTGCCTGTGACGGGCAGGACTGAGAGTTGGCCGCCCTGCTCCCAGCATCCAGCGCCAGACAAGAACGAATGGCCAAAGCCACGAATTTTTTGATCGGTATAGCGCCAGCCTGAATAGTGCTCGCCGATAGGGCTGAGCTGTATCATGCCAAAGGGGGCGACAGCTCCAGGAAAAGTATTGCCGTCATCCTGGGTGCCAATAAAGGTGTTGACCGGGTAGTTTTTGTCTTTTGCTGTATCTGCATAAGCGATACTGCTGGCATTAGTGCCGGCCAGTAGCGCAATCATGCTGGCGACAGCTAAGCGCCTGAAAGTGGATAGAGTATTCAATTTGTCTCCTGTGTTTTTGTCTTGCCGTCATCGTGATGGCGGCAAGGTTCATCTTTTGCTTTATTTCTTTTGGTTCAGCTTGAATGGATGCGCTTCTGTATTGAAAGTGACTGCATCAAAATTGAGAGTCTTCTTTGGTGCGAACAGCAAATAGAAATATTTGAAGGTTTCGGCAAATACAAAGCTTTCCATCGAGTCTTCGCGGCTGGTATTGCGGACATCCTTGAGCGCGGTGAATCCAGCTTCGCTACGGCAGCGCTTGACAAAGTCGAGGAAAAATTCCTTGCCCATGGCGCGGTACTTGTTGTCACCTGTGTAGTGGTACAGGTAATACGCTGACTCGACGATCTCAGGACGCAAGGCATATTCCGGCGAAGTAACTTGCATGGTCTGATAGTTCAGGGCTTCTGGCTCTATGCCATGCAGACGCCACATTTTCAGATTGGATTCCTGCAGGCGTTTGGCTCTGTCCATGTCACCACCGAGAGCCAGTAAGGCTGGCATGAAGGCATCGAGTGCGCCATATTGCGTGGCGTTACGGGTGCCCTTGTCCATGTCAGCATGGCCGTACCAGAGTTCGCCACGTACCTCGTCGCCTAAATACTGGTTAACGCCGGGGATACTTTTTTCCCACATGGTCTTACAATCCTGGTCACCAAACAACTTCCAGCATTTGTACAGATATTCATAGTAGGAATCGATACCACCACCGATGTGGGCGTTCTTGTTGACCCAGACACCCGCCTCGACATCGACGGCTGACCCAACCAGGCCCAGCTTGGAGCGCAGATCATAAGTAGCCACCAGCGCCCGCTTGGCTTTGTCATAATAAACCGGGTTGCCAGTCAGCTTGCTCAGCATGCCAAACTCCAGCAGCAAGGTGCCTGTTTCTGCCGGGTTACTGATCTTGCCACGTACCTTGCCAGTGCGCAGATTGACATGGGTGTAAGGCATGCCAGTGGGCGATTCAAATACCGGCAGCAAGCGCTGGCCCAAGTCCGTGGCCAGCGCCAGCAATCTTGGGTCTTCGGTCATCTGGTAGGCAGACAGCAGGCCACCCAGCAAGCGTATGGTGATTTCAAAATTCTGGACATCCATGTCCTGGTCGAAAGAGAGCTTGCTGGCAATCAGCTCACGTGCTTCATCAGCCTCTTTCTTCAAGCCCATCAGCAACAGGGTATCGAGCGCATCCACCGGTGTCATCAATAATGACTGGGCATACCAGTTATGGCCGGTTTTGCTCACCGGTTTCAAGGCATCCTGGCCCCAGGCATAGCGCTTGTAGGATTGCCAGGCATGCTGGGTTTCCTTTTTTACTTGCTGGGCCAGATGGGCAGCTTCTTTTTCCGTGACGGTTTCCTGCTTTGAGGCGTGGCTCAGGTTGCCGATACTCAGAGCGGCCACCAGCAGTATGCCGGGCAATAGTTTGATACGCATGTTGTTCTCCTCAATCACTGATATGGATGTTTTTTTGTCAGGGTCTTTGTCTGTGATCTCTGTTCAAGATCTCTATACAGAAGCGTTGTACAGTGCTTCGATTTGTTGCAGGCTTGGTGCCTGCGCGCCTGCTGCCAGGCAAGCTGCCGCACCGGCCGCCAGGGAAAAGCGAAGGTGGCTGGTCTGCTCTCTTTCCGGATGCATGGTCAGGCTATACAGCAAACCTGCAATGCTGGCGTCGCCTGCACCTATGGTGTCAGCCACCGTCACCTTAATGGCGTCGGCCTGCCATACCAACTCTGCTACATGCAATGAAGCGCCCAGTTCGCCACGGGTGTACAAGACGGTGGCGGCAGGGTTAATGGCGCGCAATTGCGTGAATGCCTGATCAGCATCCTGGCAACGGAACAAGCCGCGCAGGTCATCGTCAGAGACCTTGATCAGGTCTGCCAGTTGCCCCATTTCTTGCAGGATGGGGTCATAGTCGGCATTCATGTTGTTGCGGAAATTCGGGTCGTAACTAATCCGCACACCTTGCGCCTTCAACTGACGTGCCAGACTCAATAATTTTCCTGCCAGCGGCTGGCGGGCCAGGCTGATGCCGCCAAAATGCGCCCATTGCAAGCGTGAACTCCAGCCTGTCGGCAACTGTGCCGGGTCAAAATGCAGGTCTGCACTATCGCTGCCGATAAAGAAGTAACTGGGCGGTGTGCTTTCGCCAACGATGGCCAGCAATGGCGGGCGATCGTATTGCTGCAGCAAACGCAAATCCAGCCCGGCATCGGCACTGGCGCGTACCAGTTCCTGCCCGAACAAATCCTTGCTGACGGCACCTGCGAAACCGGTTGCCAGACCCAGTTTGGCCATGCTGCGGGCCACATTCCAGGTCGAGCCACCAACCACGCTGCGCCATTGGCCGGGGCCGCAAGCGATCATGTCGGTCAGGGCTTCACCGGCACTGAGCATGATGGGGAATTCAGCTTCCATGTTTCTCCTCCTTCAGAACGCGCAGGATTTCATAGCAGGCACCCATGGTGTGATAATCCACTTTACCCGCCGGGCTTTTCTCATCACTGAGCTTGTTATTTTCGCGCGACAATATCCTGAACCAGGCACCAAACTCATGATCTATCATGTGCTGCCAGCTGTACTGCCACAGGTGTTCATAGGTGTCCCAATAGCTTTGCTTGCCTGTGCGTTTAGCCAGCAGGGCTGCGGCAGCCATGGATTCGGCCTGCACCCAGAAGTATTTGTCACCATCACAGATACTGCCATCCGGGGCGAAGCCATAGCAGATACCACCGTATTGTTCATCCCAGGCGAACTGCATGGCTTTCTGGAACAAGGCTTCGGCAGTAGGCAATAGCCATTCCTTGTCGTGTTGCAGATGCTGGGCATGGCTTTCCAGTTGCAGCAATAACTTGGACCACTCGGTGAAATGGCCAGGCTGGAATCCCCAGGGGCGGAACAGATTGGCCTTGTCATCCAGGTTGTAGTTCCAGTCTATGTTCCAGTTGGCGTCGTAGTGTTCCCAGATCATGCCACCCGCCAGCGCAGCCTGGCGCTGGGTGATGTTGTGTGCCACGGTTTCTGCCCTGTGCAAAAAATGCAGATCACCGGTTGCCTCATAGGCGGCCAGCAAGGCCTCGCAGGCATGCATATTGGCATTCTGACCGCGATAGCTGTCCAGATGCTGCCAGTCGGCACTGGCCTGGTCGGCATACAGACCATGTTGAGGCTCCCAGAACCGGCGTTCCATCAAGGCCATGGTTTCATCGAGATAGCCACGAGCCTCTGCCACGCCAGCCATCAATGCATGGGCATAAGCCAGCATGACGAAGGCCAGGCCATAGCAGTGATTATCGCCATCGACGACGGTCTTGCTGGCGTTTTCCCAGCGCAATTGCCAGGCGTAGCCGCCAGTCACCGGGTCACGGTGCACCTGGCGCAAGAAATCCACGCCATGCTTCACCTGCTCCAGATAGGCTGGATTATCAAATTGACGATAAGCCATGGCATACACAAAGACAAAGCGGGTGCTGCTGACCAGATGGCGACTCTGGCTATCATAGATACTGCCATTGTCCTTGAAGTAGTGGTAGAAGCCACCACTGGCATCAATACTGCGCGGATAGTAAAAATTCAGCGTGTCACTGATATGGTCAGTCAGGACAGAAATTGATTTGAAGTCAGGAAAGGGATGCATACAGGTATGGGTGGTGGTCAATAAGGGCCAAAAATTGTTACAAATCATCGTTACAACTGATCGTTACAACTAATCGTCGCAACTGCTTTCGCGCACGATCAGTTCAACGGCCAGGGTTTTTTCTACGATGTCGTCTGCTTGTTTGCGTATCAGCAAATCCACGCCGGTGGCACCGAGTGCTTCTTTGTTCACCCTGATACTGCTCAGGGGAGGTATCGACTTGGCGGCAGCGCTGATATCATCAAAACCAACTATGGCGATGTCATGCGGCACCTTCATGCCAAGGTCAAGACAGTAGTGCAGCGCCGCCAGAGCAGCGCTATCGTTGTAGCAAAACACGGCATCAGGAGGGCGACTGAGGCTCAGCAGTTCGCGCATGGCTTCGCGCACGCCGCCTTCAATGTCGCTGGGGTCGGGGATGCTGACTTCCAGGCTGGGATCTGCCAGGGTCTTGGATTCATACAGGGCCTGGCGGAAACCACGCGCCCTTTCCTGGATACTGAAATGTGCCAGTGAGCCTGAGATCATGGCGATACGTTTGCGGCCAGTCTGTATCAGATGGCGGGTAGCCAGGAAGCCACCCAGGCGGTTGTCGGGGTTGATCGAGGTATAGCCGCGCAAACGCATGTCTACCAGCACGATGGGCTTGCTGGTGTGCAGCAGGGCTTGCAACAGTTCTGGCTCAAAAAAGCCAGCGCACAATATCGCGTCCGGCTGGTGCAGGCGTATCTGCTCCATGACAGGCTCTGAGGGGCCGATTGCCACGAAAGAGAGTGCTATCCCTTCCCGGCGGCAAGCCTCTTCGGCACCATGCAGTACAGGGGAGAAAAAAGGGCTGCTCGACAGGGTATTGTGCTGGCGATGCAGGAGGAAAACGATGCGCCTGATCCGGCCCTGCTTGAGATTGCCAAAATCATAGCCCAGCTCACGCGCCACTTTGCTGACACGCACGCGTGTGGCCTCGGTTAGGCCACTCTGGTTCTTCAATGCGCGTGATACCGTACCAATCGACAGTCCGGTCGCCTGTGCAATATCGCGTATGGTCACACTCATGAAGTGAACTCCTTGCTGGTTAGGTCAGTTTCGATATCTGGAAAACGGGCATTCATCATGTTCATTGTGCTGATCAGGCTTCTTGTTCTGAATGCGCTTCATGCATTCTTGCGTTTATCAACATCAGCGCCGCATCTGCGTGCTGCATATGCCTTGCCAAGGGTAAATTCAAGCGACCTTGAGCAAACTCAAGCAGGCTTAAGCAGGATTAAGCAGGTTTAATAAACGTATCAGCGCATGTCAACAAAGCCTGTAAATCCTCAGAAAATGCAGTGTTTTACAGAGTAACTCTTTTATACAGGTGGCAAAATCGAGGGTCAATAAACGGCGGGTAAATTGTCTTAGTTTATTAATTTTAGTAAACAAACTTTAAAAAAAGCGCTTTATTGATGCAGATCAAAAAAAATGGCGCACCTGAAGCGGCGCGCCATGCAAGTCAGCAACAGCTATTTTTAATGCCCGGCGGTGCTGGTTTTACCCAGTTTGATACCTTGCGCACGCAAGATGCCCTGCACTTTCCAGGCATAGAATGCCAGGTAGGCAAAGCAGACGACGCCCACCAGGTAACTCATTTGTATGCCTATCTTGTCAGCCACATATCCCTGCAACCAGCTGACGATGCCGCCACCCATGATCATCATGATCAGGTAATTGCTGCCCTGGCCTGTGTGCTTGCCCAGGCCGCTGATTGCCAGGGTAAAGATGCAGGGCCACAGAGTGCTGCAAAACAAACCTATGCTGGTGAATGCATACACACTGACCATGCCCGAGGTACTCATGCCGATGACCAGGCCAGCTATCCCCAGCAGGGAAAAGATGCCCAGCATTTTGGCGGGATTACCCTGGCTCAGCATGTCGGCTGCAATCAGTACCAGCACGATGGCGGCATACACATAAAATTGACTGAGCTCATGCTGGGCGATCGCATTGACCAGCAGGAACACGCTGAAAGCCAGATAAGGTGCCAGGAACTTGAGCAGCTTGCCCAGGCCAGCCTGCACATCAAAGGCTTCAACTGCACCGGTCCAGCGCCCTATCATCAGACTGGCCCAGTACAGCGAGATAAACGGTGCCACGTCCCTGGTTTGCAAACCCAGCTTGCTTTCCATGTAGGCTGGCAGGTTGCTGGCGGTAGACACTTCTACGCCCACATACACAAAAATAGCCAGCATGCCCATGACCAGTTGCGGGAACTGCAGTGCCGATTGCTTGCCCGATGCATGGCCGGAATCTTCATTGGCCTGTACCGCCGGACGATCAGGCAGAGAAGAGAACTTCAGCATGATGGCGACCAGCAAGAACGCCGCACCCAGCATCAGATACGGGAATTTGACGCTTTCTATACTGAGCTGGCGGTTCATGCTCGTCGGCGCACCAAAGATGGCAAAGCTGACGATGAGCGGGCCGATGGTCGTGCCAAAATTGTTGACCCCACCCGCCAGTGTCAGCCTTTGCGAACCTGTCTCAGGGGAACCCAGGGCGATTGCCAGCGGGTTGGCGGCAGTCTGTTGCAGCGAGAACCCCAGGCCAACAATGAACAAGCCCGACAGCATCAGTGTGAAGGAGCCGGTATTTGCCGCTGGCAAAAACAACAGCGTGCCTGCCGCTGAGATCACCAGCCCGAGCGCCAGCCCGTTCTTGTAACCCATTTTATTGACCAGATCAACGCCCATGAAACGTGATACCGCCAGATAGATCAGTGAGCCTACGGTATAGGCCACGTAGAAAGCCAGGGACACCAGTTGGCTTTGCTCCTGGCTAAGATGAAAGGCTTCTTTAAAGACGGGGATGAGAATGTCATTGCTGGCAGCAACGAATCCCCAGAAAAAAAACACTGTCACCAGTGGTAAAAATTGTCCCCATTGTGTTTTTGTATTAGTCGCATGCATAGTGATATAAGTAATTTAGGTTTGACTGCACATGTTGCACTTGCCAGGCTTGGTTTGTCTCTCTTCGGTTTGGTGGTTTTATCCAGGTATGACAATAGTAAGCCTATCATCTGCACCTTGATTAGGAAACTGCAGTTTGTATATATACCGCCCTATGGACGGGCGTGCAATTCCAGTTTTATATTTGGATGATGTTTATAGATTTTACTAAACAGAGATTTACTAGGCCGTAGGGCATCCTTACGATGCATTTTGGAGGAACATGACAGGACCGTTCGTATAGTTTTGAAGCGCTTGCTACCGCTCTTTGCGCAATATACATAAGATTACGTTGTGCTTACAGCTACTGACAGTCTGCTCAATAATGGTCAGCTTTATTTTCGAAAAAACAGAGCCGTAGCAGGCTATCATAACTAACTCTCTTTAAACCATCTTTTGTCGGGATTCTTATAAAACATATCCTGATACGCTGAAATTGAATCTTTGATGTACTCAACAAAGCCCGAAGAAATCTGAATAGGCACAGGATTAGCCTCCGAGAATGCGAAAATTGGAGGATTATCATTCCCATCACAAATAAAATAGTGATATGACCCACCTTGGTATTCTGAAAAGAGGAATGCATTTTCAGGAAGTGAAAAACTCACTCCCCATTCTCGAACAGCTTCACCAAAGCTGTCCCACATATACAGCACATCATCATAAAAAAAACTAATATCTCGCGAAAATAACCCAGCTGAAATTCCGCATTGCTGTAGAAAGTCCTTATACGACTTGGGTAAGCGAATAGAGTACTTCTGTTCAATCAATTCAATTTCTTTAGCAGATATTCCTAAAATACCAGTTCCCTCATCTAGTCCCGCTTGCTCTAACCATTTTTTGAAATTTATCATGCAGTACTTCCCTTTATTTAGAAATTTTGGCCTTTTCTTATTTTCCCACCAGGTACAAGCGCTGACCTCGCATTGTCAGTATGAGTTCCAGGTATGAATCAAACGATCACATGACTACAGGCGACGTATTCACTCAAAGAATTTTCCACACCCTCTCAATCATGGCATAGCCCTGCCCATCATAGTGCTCCAACTCCGCACTACGATAAGGGAAAAAGTCATTCTCACCAAAGTAGGCTTCGCTGAGTTCGGCAAAGTATTCCTGATGATTGCTAAGGGCATAGGCTGCCTGCAACGCTGGCCTGTGGTCGCGGGTGACCTGGCGGTAGAGGCCAGCGGCTTTGGCATTTTCAAAGGCGCGCAGGATAGTGGCATCCAGCTCGGGGTGCTGAAAATGATAGGCGTGCGCCATTTCATGCAACAGGGCACAGGCTTGCGAATTGACCAGGGTGGTGAATTCTCTCCAGTTACAGATTTCTATATTTCCGGCAAACTCGATCGGGTAGCCATGTTCTTGCAACCATTTCGCCGAGGGATGATGTTGTGCACCGAAAGCGCGGTAAGTGCCGCTGGACACATAGATACTGACGCCCCGCAAACTGCCTTGTGTATGGGCGGGCAATTTTTTGAGTGTGCTCAATTGCCCGCTCAAGGCTGTCATGAAAGCAGACCTGGCAGCGGCATCTGCGGTTTGCAAACCCTGGTCGAACATCAGGGTCCAGCCATCGATCTGGATTTTCTGGTAGGGGCTGGCGGCACTCAAGGACGTGCTGGCCAGCGATAACCAAGCGGGAGCGAGCAGTAAGACACGGCGGCGCTGGTTGGGATGAGTTGTTGGCATGCGAGTTGTCAATGATCTCTTTGTCGACGATTAGAACATAGCGAACTGGACTGTTGCAATAGCCTGCTTTAGCCATGATAACGCTTAACGCCAGGTACAGATTGCTACTCATGCTAGACTTGCGGCCTGTTCCTCATTTATTGCAGTCATGATTTCTACGAACGGTTTTCAATGTGCGACATGCGGTGCATTTCATGAAGGCTATGCCATGTGCTATGGTCCTGCCGCTCCAGAAATATGGAGCACCATACCAGAAGCTGAACGCGACGCACGTTGCGTGCTATCGTCAGACCAGTGCATGGTGGATGAGCAATATTTCTTCGTACTGGGGCGAGTAGAAATCCCCATCATAGAAACGGGCGAACAATTTGTCTGGCTGGCTTGGGTCTCTTTAAGTGCTGAAAATTTTAATCGCACCTGCGAGTTATGGGAAGAAGAGGGCCGCGAAAATGAGCCGCCTTACTTTGCCTGGTTTTCTTCTGCCCTGCCCTATGAGAAAAGCACTCTCCATCTGGAAACCATCTTGCATACCCGTCCCCTGGGCGAACGCCCGGCAATAGAGCTACAGGAATGTGATCACGTTTTATACCATTATCAAAAGCACGGCATGCCACTGGCAGAACTGCAGGCGCTGACCGAGCGCATCATGCATGGCTGACCGACGGCAACAGCTAAAAAGTGATCTGACAGCGACAATCTGCAGAGTGATCTGTGCGCTCATTCACCCAGGCATCTCGCCTGCAGTGTTACTATCAATTTACTTGTCCAATTCAAAAATTTCATCCATTGAAACGCAGCAAAAAATACAGAAAAAACCCGCTCACGGAAAAGTTGCACATCAGCCGCGCGCAGCTTGATGGCCTGGATTTACTGGCAGAGTTGCTTGCATCTGCTCAGTTGCTTGAAGCAGCAAGCTTGCAGGCGAGCTTTGCCCGCATAGGTGAGGTTCTATATAGCAATGCCTTGCGCCTGCAACTTGATGAAGACAGCGATCACCTGATCCTGTTTGCCCGCAGCGTCGCTGGAGAAGTGATGTCCACCGAGGCGGCTCAGCTATTCTGGGAAGGCGCTTCGTGCTGGCACCATAGCCCCGGCTTTGACTTTCCACCCTTTATCAAAAAAGGCAGTGGTGCCAGGCTATCGGTGGCAGGAGTGCTGGCAACAGAAAGAACGCAGCAACTCATGGCTGCCATGTTTTTATGGGTTTTGCGCGTAGACCCTGATTTGCAGGAGCAAGCCCAGCTTATCCTGGATGCCTGCCCTGACTTTGCCCATTTGAAAACGATGATGCCGCCATGACTGCCTTTGCTATGTATGTTGCAGCAAGTTAGCTAAAAAACCTTTTCCACGTTGCGACCTCGTCATCCGGCCCGACGCTGCGTTTTTTGCAAATGTTGAAGCGGCCTGCGCCATTGTCTTTCAGGCTGCCGTCGTCGGCGATGTAATAACCGGTGCGGTAGTATTCTTGCTCATCCTTGAACTTGGGCTTGTGGATGACCACCGGTTGCAGCATGGTGGGCATGGGCTTGCCGTCCTTGGTCTTGCAATCCCACTTTACGGCGGAGCCGCTGTCGTCCACACGCATGGTGGCGACATGGTTGTTACGGGGCTGGTCCCATTTGATCTGGTAGACGGCATACGGCAATTTACTGGCGTTGGCCTTGAATTGCGGGTCGTCCTGGCGGGCTGGCACGGTATCGACCACGATCAGGGCCATGGAGGCATTGCGCTTAAATGGCATGGAGCGGAAGTTGGGTGATTCTCTGACCCAGTAACTGACATGGTAATTGCCCGCTTTGCTACTGTACACCTGGCGCAACTCTTGCTGACTGAACAAAGCCGCGCGTGATTCCAGCACCAGCTTGTAACCAAGCTGCTCGCCTTTGATATTGATGGCGGAGTAAGCAAAGTCCCTGAACTTGGGATCTGTCGCCATACGGCTATAGATGGGGTCATCAGCACGTTGGGTGATGACGTCGGCATCCTGGTCCATGGCGGGCATGGCTGTCCACATCTGGGCCTGGGCTGTACCGGCCAGGCTCAGCGCGGCAATACCGCATGCCAGGCCAACATGGATGTTCTTGATCGTGTAGGTATTCAACATGGTATTCAGGCGTCCAAAGAAATTAAGTCATCAGGTTTTCAGTTTCATGCCATTGCTCAATGCAAAATGGTGCAGTTGATCAATGATGTTCTTCTTGGAGACGGCGATGGTGATGACGCTGTGCTCTGCATCATTGATCCAGAATTTGACCCTGCCGATGGCGTCAGAATAGGTCAGCCAGCGCTTGAGTGTCGCAAAGCCACCATTTCCGCCACCGGCGATTTCAGGATCCTTCATGCCGCGGATGGAGTTGTCCACGACTTCGTAAAACAGTACATCGGCACAGGCAAAGGATTTGGACTTGCCCTCGTCAATGATAAAGATGGACTTGGTATCATAGTTAACGGCGAGCCCGTCGTGGTCACAGACATCGGCACATTTTGCACTGTTGACGCCCGAGAATTGCTGAATCTCCGCCACCAGCTTGCTGTGTCTGCGCGTTTCCGAAAACAGGCCTGCAAAGAAGCTGTAGATAAACCAGACGACCACAGGCAAACCCAGGATATTGATCATGTACTGGGCGCTGAAGGTGATTGCAATAAGGTAGAACAGGAACCAGGCTATCAGGATGTTCCTGATAAGAGGAATAGTGATTAAATGCATTATTCTTTTGAGCATCGTGCCAACCTTATCATTACGGAAAGTATTTATAGCACATTATAAATCTGTGTCTCCGGGTATTCTCACAGCTTGCATGGCAAAAGTGTAATCAAAAGTTACAATTTGTGCAGGCCAGACAGCGCGGCTTGGTATCCCACGCATCCTGAATCAAATTTTCATCATGATGGCTTGCATAACATTAATTTATCTGTATATACTGTGTATATGAAATATGGTTTTGTGTTTTCTCAAACAGATAGAAGTCCCATGTATCAGCAGATCATGGAACAAATTAAACAGCGGATCGCCGTTGGCGATTGGCCGCCCAATACACTTTTACCCTCCGTTCGCGAGCTGGCTACGGAAACCAAGTTAAGCATTATCACGGTCAAGCGTGCCTATCTGGAATTGGGGCGAGAAGGAGTAATTATTACCCAGCAGGGCAAAGGAAGCTGGGTAAGCGACACGCTTGACCTGGCCACAGTTCAGAAACAAGAGTTAATCCAGCATCTGGAGCAGGCCAGCAAATTGGCAAAATCACTTGCCATACCAGAAGACAAAATACTGCAACTGATAAAGCAGTTTATGGAATAGGGAGAAAACCGGATGGATTTGCCGCTTGCAGTAGAGTGTAAAGGCCTTACCAAGGATTACAGCCATTTTAAGCTGCAAGGCGTTGATCTGTCTTTCGAGCAAGGTGCAGTAATGGGGCTGGTCGGTCCTAACGGCGCCGGCAAATCGACGATCTTGCGATTGGTGATGGGCTTGCTGGGGCCAGACGCTGGCTCCATCAGGGTATTGGGGCATGCCATGCCAGACGAGCAAATCGCGGCCAAGCGCAATATCGGTTTCATCTCAGATGACATGCGGCTTTATGAGAGCGAAACAATTGCTTTTCACATGGATTTCATCAAATCGATATTTGACACCTGGGACGCCGACTATGCCGACATCCTGTTGCGCCGCTTCGACTTGCATAAGCATCAAAAGGTCAAAGGCCTGTCCCACGGCCAAAGAGTCAAGGCTACGTTGTTGTTAGCCTTGGCACGACGGCCCAGATTGCTGGTTTTCGACGAGCCAACCACTGGCCTGGATCCGGCAGTCAGGAAGGAAGTGCTCGACGAAATGATGAATGCGCTTGCAGACGAAACACGATCCATTCTTTTTTCATCACACAATACTTTGGATATAGAGCAGATATCCGACTACATCACCTTTATCTATGGCGGCCGCATCATCGAATCCCGCAACAAAGAAGATTTCATGGATGGCTGGCGCAGACTGCGCCTGACCAATATGCAAAGCAAACCTTTGCCAAACCTGCCAAATATCAAGGATATTCAGCAGAGCGGTCATCTGTGTGCGGTGACTGTCAATGAATATGATGAATCCGTTCCCGCGCAATTCAACAGCGCAGGCCAGGTCATCACAGCCATCGAACGCTTGAGCCTCGAAGAGATATTTCTCGCAAACGTCAAATGCGCCAAGGCAATGACAATGATGGAGTTTATCCAATGAACGTCTCGATCATCCCCCAGCTTGTCAAAAAAGATTTCCTTCTCGTTTACCGCACCATACTGATGTTTGCTCTGGTGAGTCTGAGCTTCATCGGCATTTTGCCGCTGCTCCATGGAAACATTCCAAACTGGGTGCTTATCAATATCGGCTTTATGATGCTGCTTGGGCCTGCTGCGACATGCGGCATTGTTCTACTTATGAAGACAAACGTGTTTGAGAAAGAAAAATCCACACAGCCCTTCATCATGAGCCTGCCAGTCTCAGCGAAGGAATTCACTCAAGCAAAGCTATTGATCAACCTGCCGGTATTTACCGTCTTCTGGCTGGTGGTCAGTGCGGTTGCATTTTACTTCGCCTTTGGGCTTGGGCTCTTTCCACAGGGCGCGGTTCCATTTGTTACCATGGTATTTCTGGGCATATTTGTCGCCTACACCTGCATACTGAGTGTCAGCTTGCTTTTCCAGTCGCTGCCGATGACCGTTCTTTCCATTTTGATCTTCGAGTTGGGTACGTCCGCTTATTTGTGGACTATCGCCTTTCTCGATCCGGTTGCGCATTTCGTGTATGGTCCAGTCATGATGTGGAACACCACTGCAACGACTATCGTGACAGTACAAGTGCTCGTCGCAGTATTCGCTATCTTGATGACATTACATATTCAGGGTACGAAGCGGGACTTTATCTGAGCCGGAATAGTCGCATTGGTTGCGACGAAACCCGGCCATGTTCAACACAGGTGACCGCGTACTCTCGGTGTGAGTGACCTGCCTATCACTTCACGTTTGAACAAATCCAGCACGATGGAAATATAGAACCAAGCGTCGTCTTCCCCCACCGAAATTGACGATCGGGCAGCATGGCTGCTATCAGTATGCCTTGCCTTGAGTCAGTTGTTAGCCAATCCGCCTTGCCCATTTCTTTAGCAGCCTGCAATAAGTTGTCACAGGCACGCGCCGGGTTGGATAGTCGAGCCTGGTCATGTCTGCCATTCACCATCAACAACGTGCTGGAAATGCTGCCAGACAATCGCCGCGTGGCGTACCTGCACTCAGGGCAGGAGGATGTGGATGATCTCATCAGCGACTTGCAGGCCGCTTTGCAACAAATTGCTTATTGAATGTTAATAAATTAAAAATAATACATATCAATATTGCAGGCCCATATACAATTGCATAACATAGATGTAAATTTGGTAATCATGTTTTAATTTCATCATTTAAAGACAATTTGTCTATGGGCTGGCCAGGCTGACACAATCGCCTCAAGGGAAACTGTTACAAAATTCACATTGCAATGATATTGCCGTAGAGTATTATTTATAAACGAGCGCAGGAGAAAGGATGTCTAATGAATGACAGCATTCCGCAAACCCGGCCAGTCACCATTCTGGTCGTCGATGACGATGATGTAGACGTCCTGGGTATAGAACGCGCTCTGAAAAAACTCAAGATCGCCAACCCAATTGTGCGCGCCCGCGATGGCGTTGAAGCGCTGGAAATCCTGCGCTCGCCCGAAGGCCTGCCCAAGCCTTATATCATCTTGCTGGACATCAATATGCCGCGCATGAACGGGCAAGAGTTGCTGGCTGAATTGCGTCTGGACAAAAACCTGAGCTCTGCCGTGGTGTTTGTGCTGACCACTTCACAAGATGACCAGGACAAGCTGATGGCTTATTCCAAGCATGTGGCTGGCTATATCGTCAAACAGCATGTCGGTGACGGTTTCATGCGCGTCACTGAAATGCTGGATCATTACTGGCGCGTAGTTGAGCTGCCTGTAGCCTGAGGTACAAACATGATACTGAGCGCCCCCCTCCAAACTTCCACTCTCGACATCCTCATCATCGATGATGATGAAGTTGACAGGCGCAACGTTATCCGGGCGCTCAAACAGGTTTCGGTCAGCGTCAGGATCGTCGAAGCCAGCAACGCGCTGGATGGCTTGCTCAAAGCCAAAGAGACCTTATTCGATGTCATTTTGCTGGATTACCGCCTGCCTGACCGTGACGGCATAGAAGTATTAAAAAGCCTGCGCCTCGACAAGACCCACCATGCTGCCATCATCATGCTGACGCACCAGGAAGACGTCAGCCTGGCCGAGCAAGCCATAGACGCCGGGGCGCAAGATTTTTTGTTAAAAGAAGAAGTCAATGCACGACGGCTGATGCGCGCCCTGCACCAGGCACGCCACCGTCATAAACTCGAAGCCGAACTCAGCCGCAGCTATAACCAGTTGCGCGAACTGGCCGAGCATGATGCCCTGACTGGCCTGGCCAATCGCTATGATTTTGAACGTGCCCTGGCCTTTGCCGTCAGCCGTGCCAAGCGCGAAAACCTGCATGGAAAAATGGCGGTGCTGCTGCTGGACCTGGACCGTTTCAAGAATGTGAACGACACCTACGGCCATGCCATTGGCGACCAGTTGCTCATCAAGGTGGCGCGCCGCCTGGGCACCACCACCCGTGGCAGCGACTTGCTGGCACGACTGGGTGGCGATGAATTCGTGGTGCTGGTGCAGGATATGGAAAGAATCGACCAGGCTATTTTGCTGGCCAGCCGCATCGTCGAAGCCTTCAAAAAACCCATCGTACTGGATGGCCTGGAATGGCATGTCACCATGAGCATAGGCATTGCCGTCTTTGGCTCGTGCGCCAATGATGCGACCGAGCTCATGAAATGCGCCGACATTGCCATGTACCGCGCCAAGCAAGAGGGGCGCAACCAGAGCCATTTTTATTCTGATCAGTTACACCAGGCCGTGCGCCACCGCATGTACCTGGAACGTGATTTGCGCCACGCCCTGCGCAATGAGCAATTGCAAGTGTATTACCAGGCCAAGATCAACCCTTTTGATGGCCGCATAGGTGGCATGGAAGCGCTGCTGCGCTGGCACCACCCTGTCGAAGGTGTGCTGACACCCGGCGTATTCCTGCCCATGGCAGAAGAACTGGGATTGATGTTCGAGATCGACCAGTGGGTCATGCGCACCGCCTGCGCCCAGTTACAGGAATGGCGCTCGCTGCCGTTCTTGCACGCACAAGACTTGACCATGGCAGTCAATGTCTCAGCCATCCAGCTGCAGGGCGACAATCTCATCTATACCGTCGATGAAGCTTTGCTGACCAGTGGCCTTGATCCCAGTTACCTGGAGCTGGAAATTACCGAGAATGCATTGATACGCGACCCCCATCATGTCGCCACCATCCTGCACAAGCTGGTTGGGCGCGGCGTCAAGCTCTCACTCGATGATTTTGGCACGGGTTATTCTTCCTTTGGGCATTTGAAACTCTTCCCCATCCATGTGCTGAAGATAGACCAGAGCTTTGTCGCCGGTGTCGGCAAGGGTGATTCACCGGAGCGCCTGCTGGCTGCCATGATCGCCTTTGCCCAGACCATGGAATTGTCGCTGGTGGCAGAAGGGATAGAAACCGAACATCAGGCGCGATTCTGTGCCGACCGCGGTTGTGAGCTTTTACAGGGTTATTTGTATTCTCGCCCGATACCATCGAGTGAATTTGAAGATCGCTACCTGACCGGAAGCTTCCGCCATGAACCAATTGGACCAGAATGACACAGCTAGCAATCGCCCGTCAAACTGTGTGAATGAGCAGCACGCCCTGCTGGCTGCCATCGTCGCCTCGGCCGATGATGCCATCATAGGCAGCGACCTCAGCGGCAATATCCTGAGCTGGAACCATGCGGCAGAAATCCTGTTTGGCTATAGCGTCACGGCAATTTACCAGCGCCCCTTTACCAGTCTCTTCCCGTCCGGGCAATTGCCCGATCATCTCTCGCTCATCAAACTCTTGCAACAAGGTGCCTCGATAGGTCATTTTGAAACCATGCGGCGCTGCCAGGATGGCACAGAACTGCCGGTGGCCCTGACCATCTCGGCCATACGCGACGAGGGTGACAACATCATCGGCCTGTCGCTGATTGCGCGTGACTTCAGCGTAGGCTACCGCATCGCCGCCCGCCTGACGCAAAGCGAACGTCATTTCCGCCAGGTGGTGGATGCGGCGCCGAATGCCATGGTGATGATAGACCGCCGTGGCCTGATAGAAATGGTGAACACTCAGGCCGAAACTATCTTTGGCTATACCCGATCAGAATTGCTGGGCAAGCCGCTGGAAATCCTCATCCCCTCTCGCTTCCAGCGTCATCATCCCAGCCTGCGCACTGGCTACTTCGCCAACCCCGTCAGTCGCACCATGGGTCAGGGACGCGAGTTGTATGGTTTGCGCAAGGATGGCACCGAATTCCCGGTAGAGATAGGCCTCAACCCCATAGAAACTACCGACGGCATCAAGGTTTTGTCGGCGATTGTCGATATTACTGAACGCAAACGCCAGGAAGAACGCTTCCGCCTGGTGGTGGAAGCCGCACCAAATGCCATGGTGATGATAGACAGCCAGGGCAAGATAGAAATGGTGAATGCACAGACTGAGGCCATCTTTGGCTATGCGCGTGAAGAATTGCTGGGCCAGCCCATGGAAGTGCTGATACCGGCCCGCTTTCGCGCCCACCACCCTGGCTTGCGCAGCAATTTTTTCACACAGCCAAGCAGTCGCAGCATGGGTTCTGGCCGTGACCTGTTTGGCCTGCGCAAGGACGGCAGCGAGTTTCCGGTGGAAATCGGTCTCAACCCCATAGAAACTGCCGACGGCATCAAGGTCTTGTCAGCCATCGTCGATATTAGCGAACGCAAGCGCCAGGAAGAGCGCTTCCGCCTCGTCGTCGAAGCCGCGCCGAATGCCATGGTGATGATAGATAGCCTGGGCAAGATAGAAATGGTGAATGCCCAGACCGAGCACCTGTTTGGCTATCAGCGTGAAGAACTACTGGGCCAGCCCATGGAAATCCTCATCCCGGCCCGCTTCCGGCCACAGCATCCCGGTTTGCGCAGCAGTTACTTCGCCAGCCCCAGCACCCGCGCCATGGGCACAGGCCGTGACCTGTTTGGCTTGCGCAAGGATGGTAGCGAATTCCAGATAGAAATTGGCCTCAATCCCATACAAACTGCCGATGGCCTGAAGGTGCTGTCTGCCATTGTCGACATCTCTGAACGCAAACGCTTCACCGATGAACTGTCACGGCGCAACCAGGAATTGAATAGTTTTGCCTATGTCGCCTCGCATGATCTCAAGTCGCCCTTGCGCGGCGTCGACCAACTGGCCACCTGGCTGACTGAAGACCTGGCCGGCAAGATCGATGACGAAACAAATGAACACCTGCGCCTGATGCGCATGCGCATCAAACGCATGGAGAAACTGCTGGATGATTTGCTGCTCTACTTCCGTGCCGGGCAATCAGGTGGTTCGGTAGAACGCATAGACGTTGCTGAACTGGTGCGCGATGTGTTTGATCTCTGCTGCTCCGACAAATCGTTCAGGCTGGAATTGCAGGGCGAATTCCCGCGCTACCATACGCACAAAGTACCGCTGGAACTGGTGTTTCGCAATCTCATCAGCAATTCCATCAAACATCACGACACCAGGCAAGGCTGCATCGTCGTGCAAGCCATCCCGAATGATCAATGGCTGGAATTTGCCGTCTGCGACGACGGCCCCGGCATTGCGCCAGAACACCGCGAACGCGTGTTTGCCATGTTCCAGACCTTGCGCCCGCGCGATGAAGTAGAAGGTAGTGGCATGGGCCTGGCCATCATCAAGAAAACCATAGAATCCCTGGGTGGCAGCATCGCCCTCAGCGACAACCAGCCACGCGGAGCCATCTTCAGGTTCACCTGGCCACGTAAAACAGTCGAGGCATAGTCATGGCGATGTCAGACAAGAACAGGACATCCATGACATCTCAGGCAAGCCTGGAATTACTGGCTGCCATTGTCAATTCATCAGAAGACGCCATCATCGGTAGCGACCTCAATGGCCATATCATCAGCTGGAATCATGCCGCCAGCCTGCTGTTTGGCCATGCGCCTGAGGCCATACTCGGTCAGGCCTTTGCCCTGCTCTTCCCCGCTGGTCAATTGCCGGATCACCTGACCCTGATACAACTGCTGGAGCAAGGCAGCGCCATCGGCCAGTTTGAAACCATGGGCCAGCACGCCGATGGCAACGAGCTGCCGGTGTCACTGAGCATCTCCGCCATCCGTGATGCAGCGGGCCGGATCTTTGGCCTGTCCCTTTCTGCACGCGACTTTAGCAATGGCTATAAACTCGCTGCCCGTCTCGCCCAAAGCGAAAGGCATTTCCGCCTGGTCGTCAATGCTGCCCCCAATGCCATGGTGCTGGTGGGCCAGAACGGCTTGATAGAAATGGTCAACGACCGCACAGAAAAAATCTTTGGTTACCAGCGTGCCGAACTGGTGGGACTCGCGTTTGACCTGCTCGTACCTGAGCGCTTTCGCAAGCAGCACCATGAACCACAAGCGCCACAAATGCAACAAATGCAACCAGCTCCCACATTGTATGCCCTGCGCAAGGACGGCAGCGAGTTCCCGGTCGAGATCGGTCTTAACCCCATCGACACTGCCGACGGCGCCAAGATACTCTCTGCCATTGTCGACATCTCCGAACGCCAGCACTTCATCGATGAACTCTCACGCCGCAATCAAGAGTTAAAAGATTTTGCCTATGTCGCCTCGCATGACTTGAAAGCCCCCTTGCGCGGCGTAAGCCAACTGGCCATGTGGATCACCGAAGACCTGGAAGGCCAGATCAACGAAGAAACCCGCGAACACCTGCACCTCATGCGCGTGCGCATCACCCGCATGGAAAAATTGCTGGAAGACTTGCTGCTCTACTTTCGCGCCGACAAACTTGGCGGCAACATCATCACCGTTGACTTTGCCGAACTGGTGCGCGATGTCTTTGAACTATGCTGCAGCGACGCCTCTTTCGATCTTGAATTGCAAGGCAGCTTCCCCAAAGCCCCCACCCACAAAGCCGCCCTCGAACTGGTTTTGCGCAATCTCATCAGCAATGCCATCAAACACCACGACAAAAAAAGCGGCCACATCATCGTGCGCTCTGTTGCCTCGCCCGAAGATACACACTATATCTTCGAAGTCGCCGACGACGGCACAGGCATTCCCCCAGAACATCATGAACGCGTCTTCGCCATGTTCCAGACCCTGCGCCCCCGCGACGAAGTAGAAGGCAGCGGCATGGGCCTGGCCGTCATCAGGAAAACCATAGAGTCGCTAGGCGGCAGCATCAGCCTTGCTGCCAACCAGCCACGCGGGGCAGTGTTCAGGTTTAGCTGGCCGCGGGTCGCAGAATAATTTTACTAACCTAAGCAGTGAACGTGGAGTACGCTGAGCAGCGAAACACACAAGACCAAAAAACTCACCACAGAGACACAGAGACACAGAGGAAGGAAAGACTGCTTGCAAGCAGTCTTTGTTCCGCAGGCATGCGGTATACCGCACGAATTCTCTGATGCACCAAAGAGGAATGCAAGAGACTAAAAGAAGATATTGCCTGGTATTTTCTATGCCCACCGCCCCCTCTGTGTCTCTGTGCCTCTGTGGTGAGATTGTTGGTCTTGCTTTCACCAAGAAAAGAATGGGCGTTTTGCCAGACAGCATCTCAAAACGCCCATCCCATCTCTACTGCGGTGGGAACAAATACGTCACCGAGTAATTGCCACTGCCAGAATACGATTTGACTTGCACATAGTAGTAGCCGGCCGTGCCAGCGTAGTTGATAGACTCGGTCGATGTGCTGCCTTCGCTGCTGGCTACCTTGGTCCAGGCGCTGCCTGAATATTTGTAGAGGTAGAGGTCAAAGTCGGTGCCCGCTGGCCCGCTCAGTTGTATGCTGAAGGTGCCGCTGCCTGCCTGGATATAGCCGGGTGATGCGCTGGGTGCATTGGCTGTCGCGCCGTTGGTCAGGGAACCTGTCTGGGTGACCAGGCCGCCTGTAGGCTGTCCGTATGAAGCAAACACGGCCCTCGCCAGTCCTTCGTTAACGGCATGCCATGGATAGCCAAGCGTGCGCATGCGTGAATTTTCTGTGGGGCGGTATTTCCCTGTCTTGCAATATTGCGCGCCCTGGAAGGTACCAACCGTACCATTGGGATATTGCCCCAGGCCGGTCGGCACGGCAGTTGTAGAGGCGATTAAGCGCCCCCATTTGACATTGCGCGTGCCGTTGAGTGAGACGTTACTCGAAGTCGGCTCTGCCCCCTGGTTGCAGGTGCCATAATCATATTCGTCGGCCAGTGCAAAGGCGGTGTGGCCAATCTCATGCAGGGCAATTTCTACGGACTGGGCATTCATCGACAAGGTAGCGATTTCACCGCCAGAGCCGCCATAGCGCGTGGAGTTGGACACGACGACGATAACATCGCGCTGGTCAGGCGCGAGCACAGAACCGATGATGTTGTACACCTTGGTCGAATTCACGCAGAGCAGGCGGTCGATGTTATAGCAATAAAAGCTGCCATCCATGGCGGTGTCGCGGTAAACACCTTTATCCGGCTCATCGGCTCCGGATTGATTACTGGCGACATCGACACGGTGTACATTCATGCTGGCGCGGTTGGCGACAAACAGAGGGTCGGCCAGAAAACCATCTATCACTCTCTGCGCGTCAGTACGCCATTTGCCCATCTCGGCAGCGGTATATCCGTCGCCAACAAAGACCAGATCCATGCGCGCATTTGCCGGACCATTATTGACGATGGTGGTGACAGTTGCAGCAGGTGGCGGGGCCCGCATGCGTGCCAACTGGCTGCTGCGCAGCATTTTTTCCAGCGCAGCACGGCCAAATACGGTCTGCTGCGGTGGTACAGGTGTCATACGAGTATCGCCCGCGGCCCCCATGGATTGCTGCAGGATTTCTATGCTGGCGATCTTTGCATCAAAAGGCATCGACACCTCAAAGACACCGTCTGCCTGCCTGACTTGCTGAGACACTTCAATGGCCCCGGTTTTGGGGTCGAAAGCTTCTATATGACGCTGCTGTGCATTCCTCACCAGCACTTCATGGATGACAGCCCCCTGTGCATTTTTGGCGACGACGCGCCACTTCTCTGTCTGGCCGCCATCTGCCAAGCTGGGCGTCAGGGCAAATTCGCCAAGCTCGGCGTGAACTGGTGTAAAACTGGCGCTCTGCCTGCCATCGCTATAAGCAACACGCAAGGAGATATTCCCGGCATGTGCAGTGCTGATTTGAACTGCCATTGCTGCAACGAACATCAAAATAAGTTTGATCGCATTCATACGGTCTCCGAATAAAATAGGGTGAATGTAAGAACTTCGTGCTGATTGAATGGAACGTTCCTGCCGGAAGAAGTTGGCAAGAGGGCAGACGCTGCGCAAGTTGTCGGCAGCTGGAGATCAGTATAGTAAACTGGGTAGAATAAACAGCAATTAATGTAAGCAGTTGTGAATGCTGGTGATGCTTGTCAGACGCATGCTATTTGACGCGAGTATAAGATTTGACAATGCAACAGAAATCAAATGGCCATCTGCAAGATGCCTGACAACATACCCTACCTATTGGTGGTAACAGGCAAATCCAGTTCTGCCCCATACACCCGTATCAAGTCATCGACATGCAGTGGCCTGCTCAGCACAAAGCCCTGTATCAGCGTGTCGCCAAACTGCCGCAAGAATGCCAGTTGATTGTCCGTCTCCACGCCTTCAGCAATCACATTCAAATGCAGGTTACGGCCCAGTTCTATGATGGTGCGGACGATGGCGCGGTCTTCGCTTTGCTGGGGCAGGCCCATGATGAAAGAGCGGTCTATCTTCATCGAGGAGATGGGCAGGTTTTTTAAATGAGCGAGTGAAGAATAACCCATGCCAAAATCGTCGAGGCTGATGCCAAAGCCCATACGCCGCAACATACTCATAATGGGGATGACGTGGTCTGGCTGTTGCATGAGCATGCTCTCTGTCAGTTCCAGGCAGAGGTGGTGTGGTTTGATGCCGGATTTATCGACGATGGCGCGCAATTCGTCGGGCAAGGTGCTGGAGGTGAATTCAGAGGCGGCCATGTTGACATGTACCTTTAAATTCTCAAAGCCAGAGCGGTGCAGGCGTGCCAGGTCATGACAGGCGCGGTGTACTACCCAGTTGCCGATCTGGATGATGAGACGGCTTTCTTCTGCGATGGGGATAAAAATATCCGGGCGCACGATGTCGCCATTGGCGCGGCGCCAGCGTATCAGGGCTTCTATGGCATGAATCTGACCGTTACCAGCGAAGATGGGCTGGTATTCCAGATACAGGTCATCGTCGGCGATGGCCTGATGCAGCTCTGCCTCCATGGTCAGGCGTTGGGCCAGGTCGGATTGCTGTACGGCCAGGGTGTATGAGGTGCTGCTGGAAAAATAACTGACGGCATTACGGCCGCTTTTCTTGATACGGTACATGGCGGTGTCCGCACCCCGCAATAGCTCAGGCCCGGTCAGGCCATTGTCGGGATAGATGCTGATGCCTATGCTGGCAGACACGGCAAGCTCATGGCCATTGAACATGAAAGGCAATTGCGCTGCATGCAGCACTTGCTTGACTAGGCGATCAAGCTGTTCATTGAAGAGTGTCTCAGAACCATCGGGCTGGTACAGGATGGCAAACTCATCGCCACCCAGCCTGCCGACCAGTTTGCCCGGTATGGCCAAAGCTTGCAGACGCTGTGAAAAACCACGCAGGACAACATTGCCAGCCTCATGACCAAAGGCGTCATTAACAGGCTTGAAACGGTCAAGGTCAATAAAAATAAGGCCAAATACTGCACCGTTGACGGCACTGCGCTTGCAGGTGCTGTCGAGTATCTGGTAAAAATGGCTGCGGTTGGCCAGCTCGGTCAGGCCATCAATTTGTGCCAGCAGGCGTATGGTTTCCTGCTGCTCCAATCGTTGCGCTGTCTGTGCAATCAGTGCGCCTATGGTGGCTGAGAGCGTCGGCAATTGTGCTTCGCTCTGACGTGTCAAGTGACTATAAAATTCCAGCACACCGGGGCAGTGGCGTTCACCTTCGTCTGTGATATAGGCAACCGGGAAGATATAACCAGAACGTAACTGGCAACGGCTAGCACTTTGATTGCGCAAGAAATCTTCATCGCCATCCATGTTCTCTACCCAGCGTGGCTCACCTTGCTGCCACACCTGCCCTACCAGTCCTATGCCTGGTCGCACCTGCATGGCCTGACTATCCTGGGTAAACATGGTCAGGGACTCATGTTGCGCATGCCAGTAATTTTGCAAGCTGAGTTTGCGCTCGCCCTGGCTGTCGGTCTCTACAGCCCAATAGGCACCCCAGTCCCAGCCCAGGTTTTGACACACGAGCTGGATGACTTTGGTAACGGCACTGCCTATGGAATCTGCGCCAACAAACAAGCGCGTGCTTTCGAAACTGAGCCGTTCGCGCATGGCCGCATGTTTGGCCGCCGTAATGTCAGTCAGTATGCCTTCGCAAAGTTCGTGGGTATGCGCTCTGGCAATTGATGTCAGGCGCAACCAGCGCAAGCCGCTGCCCTCAATAAAAATGCGGCACTCCCATTCCAGCGAAGTGCGCCTGGCATCAACGCTTTGCAGGAAGCCATAGCCTTGGCGCATGTCTTCCAGCAGCACCCTGTTAAAACTGCTCGCAGGGCTGGCATGCCAGCCTGCCTGCACACCCAACAGGGTGGCAGCAGCCATAGACAAGACCATTTCTTCGCTGCCAGGATGAAACCACCAGCGCCCAAAAGCCGCAGCCTGCTCGACCGGATCAAGCACCGACGCCTGCGCCAGCAAGGCAAGCAGTTCAGGCGTGGTGCAGTGTTCTACATACTCTGGCAGGAATGAAAGAGAGGACAGTGGAGTAGAGTCATGCATGGTGAGAAATACGTCCTGATATGCAATGGGATATTTATCACCAGCAATTTTTGTACCACTGCACAAGGCAATAATGCTGGTTTGTAGTGCGTAAAGGCCTGACTATCTGAGCGCAAACCCGGTTTCTTATCGAGAGAGCATCAGCGCCCAAGAAAAGTACATCAAAAGCGCACCAAAATCGTACAAAAAGCTTGCCTCTCTATACCTGCAAAAAAACCAGGGTAACAACCCTGGCTTTTTTCCTGACTCTGTCTTTACTTGCCAGGGTCTAAGCAATTGCCTGCGCAAGCGCCTCAAGCGGCCTTGTACTGTAATTGCCTGGCTTTCGGTTTTGTGCCTGCGGCCGAAACTGGCATCGCCCCGTCTGCGCGGTGCACGCTGACCTGCCTGGCGTGAGCGGAAACCACACTACCGTCATTCAGCTTGAAAACGCTGATGGCTTGTTGCAGATGCTTGCTTTCTTCAGCAAGGCTACCAGAAGATGCAGCGGCCTCTTCCACCATGGCTGCATTTTGTTGTGTCAGTTCGTCCATTTGGGTAATGGCCTGGTTCATTTGCTCTACACCATCGCTCTGTTCACGGCTGGCATTGCTGATTTCATGAATAATGCTCGTGACATTTTGCACTGAGGTCACCAGTTGCGACATGGTACTGGTTGCTTCTTCAACCAGTTTATTGCCCGTGCCGACCTTGCTCATGGAGTCGCCGATGAGTGTCTTGATCTCTTTGGCGGCACCGGCAGAGCGTTGGGCAAGATTGCGCACTTCACTGGCAACCACCGCAAAGCCACGCCCCTGCTCACCAGCGCGGGCTGCCTCTACTGCCGCATTCAGTGCCAGGATATTAGTCTGGAAGGCAATGCCGTCAATCAGGCTGATAATGTTCTCTATACTTTTTGCCGAGTCGCTGATTTCATGCATGGTGGTGCCCACCTTATTGACCATCTCACCACCTTGCTGCGCCACCCTGGAGGTGGCTTCTGCGAGTTGGCTTGCTTGCGCCGAACTATCCGAATTTTGCTTGATGGTAGATGCAAACTGCTCCATGCTGGCGGCAGTTTCCTGCAAGCTCGATGCCTGGGATTCTGTGCGGTTGGACAGGTCCATATTGCCGTCTGCAATCTCCCTGCTGCCCCTGGCAATGGAATTGACGTTACTACGAACGTCATTAATGATGGCAACAAGATTGATATTCATCTGCCGCATGGCTTGCATGAGTTGCCCCATGTCACTGTTATCGCCCTTGGGGACGACTGCAGTCAGGTCACCACCTGCCATGGTGCGGGCAGCCTGAACGGCTTGCTGTAAAGGCTTCAGGTAAGCACGATGAATGGCAAAACCATTCCAGGCGATCAATGCGCTGGCCAGGCACAAGATGGCCAGGTCAAACAACTGCAAGCCAGAGCGCATGAAGTGCGCCACACTGCCAGCCGCGACGACGGCAAAGATGGCCAGCATGCCCAGGGTGAGCCTCGCCGTACCAGACATTTCCAGCCCACGTTGTATCCTACCCTTCAGGCCGGTCTGTACCAGTTGCCCATGATGCAGTTTCATGCTGCCACTCTTGTCTTCACGCATGCGCTGGTACAGTTTTTCTGCATCATCAATCTCGGCACGGCTGGGCTTGGTCCTGACCGACATATAACCAACTACCTGATTCTTTTCGATGACGGGCGTAACGTTCGCCCTTACCCAATAGTGGTCGCCATTTTTGCAACGGTTCTTGACCATGGCATCCCACTGGCGGCCTTCCTTGACAGTACTCCACATATCGGCAAACGCCTGGACGGGCATATCTGGATGGCGTACCAGATTATGCGGCGAACCGATCAGCTCATGCTCTTCAAAACCGCTGATTTCAATAAAGGTGGGATTGCAATACTGGATATTGCCCTGGAGATCCGTTTTGGAAACGATGGACTGCCCGTCTTTCACTTCAACTTCTTTTCCGCTGACTGGTTGATTATTGCGCATGGGAGCTCACCTCTTCAAGAAATTGCGACGACATTGACCCACGATGACAGAATAGCTGCGACACCTATCTACATGAAATCCAGATGCTTTTTTACGTCAGGCGGTGGCAGTGGCGACGTCCAATTCCTTGTCCTGCAGCAGCGCATCCAAATTAATCAGGATTAACATGCGATCGTCTTGCAGCCCAAGCCCTGTGACGTAGTCTGCATTGAAATCGGTGTTGAAACTGGGTGCTGGTTTGATTTGCTCTGGGGTAAGCGTGGTCACGTCAGAGACGCCATCAACGACAATACCCACCATGCGGTTTGATGAATGCAAGATAATGACGACCGTTGTATCGTCATAGCTTGCCGTACCCAGCTTGAGGCGGATACGCATGTCAAAGATAGGGATGATGACGCCACGCAAATTGACGACACCTTTGAGATAAGCAGGCGCACCAGCAATGGTGCTGACTGGCTCGTAGCCACGTAGTTCCTGCACTTTCTGGATATCCACACCATACTCTTCGCCGCCTAGGCGAAAGGCGAGAAACTCGCAGGGTGAATCTGAAAAATCGTTTGCCTGGGTGTCAGGATGTGTTGACATGCTGTGCTCCAAATCCGCTGCTATCACCAGTCACGAAAGCTCGTGCCCGATTAAAAATCCGCACACCATTTTGGTGCTATGGACGCATTTTGTATCTATACAAAATCGATGGATCTGGGCCTGACCCCTGGTGCAGATCAGCGCACAATCAGGCTCTTGCGCCGGAAAACAAACGGGGACAGGTTCTGCCTGTACTCAACAATCTCTGCCCCAATATTTATTATGGCGCGCACAAGAATACACGTATTGCTTTACATCAATATCTACATGCTTCAATGAGCCATGTTTTTCATATGGTTTTATATTTTACTAATGTTTGCTGTTTCTTATATTAGCAACAATAATTAAATTTAACAGGTAATTTAGCATTAAATGATAAATAAACCACAAAAAAGCCAGAGCACCCGCCCTGGCTTTTTTGACTTGCTTGCAGACAACAGGCAAACCCAACTACCGCCTGCCCATCATCTGCCATTACTACATGGCCTTACACAAACGACGCCTCATTCACATCACAAGCCGCATGCCTTGCATACGTCGCACTGGCAAACGCCCTGCCCTGTGACAAGGAACGCAAGTCGTTCGTATGGCCGAACAACCTGGTCAAAGGCACATCAGCCACGACTTCAACACGGCCTGTGTTCTCGGTGATGCCCAAGACACGGCCACTGCGTTTTTGCAAGTCGCCGATAACGTCGCCCGTGTTAATGGCGGGAGCATCAACAGTCACTTTCATGACCGGTTCAAGCAAGACCGGTTTGGCCTTGCGCAAGCCTGCCAGCACCGCTTCTTTGGCGGCGATGATGAAAGCCATTTCGTTACTGTCAACGGCATGGAAATCACCATCAAGCAAAGTGACTTTGACGCCAGTCACTTTTTGCCCAAGCGGGCCTTGTTGCATGGCCTGCTGCACGCCTTTTTCAACAGCCGGGAAAAACGCCGTTGGTATCACGCCGCCCTTGACGACATTGGCAAAGGCAAACTCGCCTTCATCAAGCAACTCAAGCCGCACAACAACGCGGGCATACATGCCCTTGCCACCGTTTTGCTTGTCCAGCTTGCCTTCTGCTTCGACCACAGGCAGGCCCATGGTTTCCTTGTAAGCCACATGCGGCGCACCGACACGTATATCCACCGCTGCTTCACGGCGAGCACGCTCCAGCACCACATCCAGATGCAATTCACCCATGCCCCACAAGATGGTCTCGCCAGTTTCGACATTATTTTCCAGACGCAAAGACGGGTCTTCACGACGGAACTTGTCTAGCACTGCCAACATCTTGGCACGGTCAGTACCACTGCCGGGCTCAACCGCCAGCGCCACCACAGGCTCGCCAGCATGAATGGTTTCCAGCGTCCACGGCTGCGACTTGCCAGACAGGGTTTGGCCTGTCAGCGCGTCTTTCAGGTTGGCGATGGCGATGATACTGCCCGCTGTTGCCTCAGCCACCGACGTACGTTTGTCAGCATGCACGACATACAGACGGCCTATGCGCACAGGTGCATCGAGAGTCGCATTCCAGATGGTTGCACCTTCATGCAAACTACCACCATAAATACGCACAAACGCAAGCGAGCCATGTTCATCATGCGTGACCTTGAACACCAGCGCCGCCAGAGGATCAGCATCGCCAGTTGCCACGGTCACACTGTCACCGTTCAGCGTTGCCACAGGAGCAGCGCGGTCATCAGGTGCAGGCAGCCAGGCTATCACGGCATCAAGCAGCGGCTCTATACCTGCGTTTTTATACGCAGAACCTGCCAGCATGGGCGTGGCTTTTCTGGCCAGCGTCAGTGTACGCAAACCTTGCAATATTTCTGCTTGGCTGAGCGTGTCATTCGCCAGATAAACATCCGTCAGCACATCACTCGCTTCTGCTGCAACCGAGGCTGCATACGCATAGGCCGCCAGCGCTTGCGCCTGCAATTCTGCGGGCAAAGCCAGCACCGTCATATTGCCCTTGGCATCCCATTGCAGCAGACGCTGTTGCAAGACATCAATGACGCCACCAAACTCATCCGCTGCACCGACAGGTATCGCCAGCGGCACAGGTCGCGCACCCAGTTGCTTGCGCACTTGTTCTGTGACGCGGGCAAAGTCAGCGCCGGTCTGGTCCATCTTGTTGACGAAGATGATCATCGGCACGCCATGTTTCTCGGCCTGGTGCCAGACAGTCTCGGTCTGCGGCTGCACGCCAGCCACGCCGGACAAAACGGTGATGGCACCGTCCAGCACGCGCAGGGAGCGTTCAACTTCAATCGCAAAGTCGATGTGGCCTGGTGTATCAATCAGCGTGAATTCATGACCGTTCCAGACGCAGCGGGTCGCCGCTGCACCAATGGTGATGCCGCGTTCTTTTTCCAGTGCCATGGTGTCCATGGTGGCATTGCCTTCATGGACTTCGCCAGTACGGTGGATTTCGCCAGTTTTAAACAGGATGCGTTCAGACAGCGTGGTCTTGCCAGCGTCTATATGCGCGATGATGCCAAAGTTGCGCCAGTTGTTGCGCACATTGTTGAGCGCAGAGTGAGCAGATGCCTTGTTGGAAGCGGCACGGGGGACAGTGTTCGTCATGATGGGTCTTTCTACATAGCGAGCGGTCGTGGGTTGTCTTGGTGACAGCGCCGCGGGGCCATGCGACCACCCTCATTTCAGTGGACCCGCGCGCGTTCTACATCTGCTGACTTCATGTTATATGGCTCCTCAATGAGAGAATGTTTGCTTCAAATGGCACTACAAAGTGCTGACTAAAATGGTGCTCAGTTTTTGGTTATCAAGGGCAAAAACAGAGCGCCGAAAACAAAGTACTGGAAAACAAAAAAGGCCCTTGTGGGCCTTTGTTTTTTCCTGATGCTATCTGATCAGAGTTTCAACGGGCACACATCAGCGGCCCCGGGATGTCGTCTGACATGCCGGGAGGGCGGAGGTAAAAAAGAGTATGCTCAGTGTTTTCATCCGAATAGAATAATCCTGTTTTTGCAGCTTGTCAAATAGGGAGGCAAAAATTTCGGAGAAGGAGTGAAGTTTGCGTGAATCATCATTTCTGCACATTCATCTACTAGCAATTGCATATTTATTAGATAAAATGCATAATTCAGTCATCGAATACAGTTCAGCAGAAAGTATTTAATGAGCAACAACACTATAGACACCGCCATGGCCAAGCGCATGCTTGATGCCTCTGCCATACAGGGCGCGTCCATCATCGGTCAGCCAGGCGGTTGGGGTGTCATGCTGAAATTTGGTATTACAGAAAAACCGCTGGGCGCACAAAGAACTGACCAGCCTCGCGTGTGGCGCTCACTTGACCGCTGCATGGATTACTTGAAAACCGAATTGCATATCACCCGCGTCGATTTGCTCGATGCCAGCAAACACAGCGATGCATCAGATAAAACCAGCGTTCGGAAAGACACCTCAGAACGCATGCGCCAGGCACATGCAGCCGCCGCTTACAACAAGTGGTTTCGTGAACAAGTGCAAGCTTCGCTGGATGACCCTTCCCCTGGTATCGCAAATGAAGATGTCAAACAAAATTTTGCCGCCAAGCGCGCAGCATTGAAGCAGCGTATTGCGGGCAACAAAGCTTGAAACTAATCTGGAAACCACTCGCGCTGGCAGATCGCGAACGTATCATGGACTACATCGCAGAAGACAAACCACAAGCTGCGATTGATCTTGATGAAGCTTTTGAGCACACGGCAGATCAGCTTTTGCTCAACCCACGTATGTACAAACCTGGCCGTGTCAAAAAAACCCGTGAAGCAGTTGTTCATCCCAACTACATCATCGTTTATTCGATTGATAGAAGTACCATTAACATACTCAGGGTCTTGCATAGTGCGCAGGCATGGCCTTGAATTGCAAATTCAAGAACACTTAAAAATCCATCATTGAATTCGCATTGCACTTAAGGCTACGCTGAATAAGCATCAATTTTCGATGGACGAAACTCCAAGTAGCACATTCAATTGATAAAAGCGTCGTTCGAGCTATTTTTGCTCCCCCCATCAGGCCATTGATGGGGTTTTTGCTCATTTTTGTCCACTATGGGCGCACCTGTACCAGCAAGTGCCGACGCGATAAATAAATATTGGCCAAGGCCAGCGCAGTAAATGCGCGTGCGGCATTCTTTGCCAATCCACAATACCGCACCTTGCTGAATCCCCAGAGGCGCTTGACCACCGCAAAGACGTGCTCAACGCGCGCACGGATCTTCGATTTATTGCGGTTCTTGCCTCGCTCAACCTCGTCAATCTCCCCTGATTTGCGGGTGCGTTGATTGGTAAAGTCTTTGGCTCCTGGTGCTTTGGAGAGAATCAAATTCTTTTGACTGGCATAGGCACTATCACCGTACACCCGTTTTTCACGCCCATGCAGCAGCTTGGGCAGGGGATGCTTGTCATGAACGTTGGCTGATGTCACAACAGCACTATGTGTCAGCCCACTTTGGCTGTCGACGCCGATATGCAGTTTCATCCCAAAGTACCATTGCTTCCCCTTACGCGTTTGCCGCATTTCGGGGTCACGTTGCTTCTCACTGTTCTTGGTCGAACTCGGTGCAGCAATAATGGTCGCATCGACGATCGTGCCTGTCTTTAAACTCATGCCGCTGCTGCTAAGAACGCGGCCAACTTCCGTGAATAACTGTTCAGCGAGCTTATGCTGCTCCAGCAAATGCCGGAACTTGAGCATCGTGGTGGCATCAGGCACCGACTCACAGCCAAGATCTATGCCAACAAAGCGACGCAGGCTGACGCTATCGTATAGGGCTTCTTCGCAAGCAAAGTCGGCCAGGTTGAACCAATGCTGGATGAAGTGAATGCGTAACATTCGTTCCAGGCCAATTGGTGGTCGACCGTTCCCGCGCTTCGGATAATGCGGTTCAATGATTGCGCAGAGTTCCTTCCACGGCACTATCTTGTGCATCGTGTCGAGAAAAACGTCACGTCGTGTCGGTTTGCGATGTTGTTCAAAGCTCGCATTCTGATCTTCTGCCATCGCCAGTGTCTGTTGTTTCATGGAAGTCAAACGTCTTGTTCGGTTGTCAGTCTTTAACGCTTGAGAATAGAATCCGTTTACTTAATCAGCGTAGCCTTAAACCTTCCGTGATACAGATGCATTAAGAAATGCTCAGTTACAACATGGGCCAGCCGATCAAAACTAACCTACAAAAATAAAGAAAAATTAAATGCAGCAGATCATTGGTACCATCACTTCACTGATCATTGGTTTTTTTGCTTGGGGTTTCACCCTACTATTTAGCAAAGGTTCAAATTCACTTGGCTCCTTTGGTTGGATTGACGCCTTTGTTTTCTTTACTCCTATCGTCTGTTTGATAGTGCCAGCAGCGACCCGCCGTTTTAAAGACAATTCGCCAGCCCAGGGAATGTTTCTGCTTGCCATTGCGCCCATTATTGGAATATTGAACTATATCCCCTTGTTTTTTTGCGTGTTTCTAATGACGAAAATCTTTGGTAACAGCCCAAATAATGATTATTATTCAGTTCTCTTGTGTCAATTGGTCTGGGCCTGCGTACTTTGGGTAAATTTAAAAGTAGCTGACAACGGACCTAAGCTTGAGGACCGTCCCCTATCAAATCAGGAACAGCACAAAGCAAAGAACTATTCTGGAATTTTGCAAATCATAGGATTGGCATATGCTTGCCTTGTCGCATATTTTTTGTTGAAACTATGAATTACCTTTACCAATCTGCATCACTATTTTTTCCATTGCCCGCTACCGCAAAACTGATCAAATAAGCTCCCCCTACCTCACCCCATAAACCGCCGACACCCGCGTCCCTACCACCAGCAAAAAATGCGTGACCGCACAGGCACTCAGTATCCACGCCAGCGGTAAGCTACCCACCAGCGCCCCCGACAACACCAGGCTCACAGGCATCAGCAGTTTGAACAGCGAACCGGTGAGGCCGGATATGCGGCCTATGTAGCGGCTGTCTGTACTCTCCTGGCGATAGCCCCAGACGCAGACATTGCCGATGACTGTGCAAAAGCTGTTGATGCTCAGTGCCAGCAACAACAAGGGGATGCTATTGCCCCAGGCCAACAAGAGCATGGAGCAGGCCTCGACGCCCAATTCCAGCGCCAGCAGGCGGCCCAGGCCAAAGCGCTGGCGCAGGCGGCTGGCGACCAGGCCGCCGATGACGCCGCCTATGCCTGCCACGCCATACATCAGGCCGACTTGAGCCGCGCCCAGTTGCAACTGGTCACGGGCGCGAAACAAAAAGAGTACATCTACCACGCCCGCGCTGCCATTGATGATGACCACCAGCCAGGCCATGTGCCACAGGGGTTTATTGGCGACCAGCACGCGCCAGCCATCGCGCCACTCATTCCAGAAACCATCGGGATCAGGCTTGCGCACTGGCAGTTGCAAATCCCTGAGCAACCAGGCGGCCAGCATCATCGCAACCATGGGCAACCACAGGCCCAGGTCCATGCGTATGGCAATCACAGCGCCCGCCAAAGCCGGGCCAAGTATGCTGAAGACCTGGCTTAACACCGTCAACTGCCCGGTGGCGGGCAAGAGCAATTGTTCTGGCAGCATTTCTTTGAGCATACCCATGCGGCATATCGCATACAGGTAATGCAGGGTCATCAGCAGGAAGGCGGTGATGAAGAAAAATGACAGTGCCCGCGCACCATTATCCAGCAGCATTGCCTGCATGCCGGTTAACACGACGATGCCGACAATGGCAAAGCGCGCCCAGCGGCCCCGGTCTATGCGGTCTACCCAAACACCGATGAACATTGCCAGCAGCAAGTTAGGCAACAACTCAACCGCGCGCATGCCCGTCATGACCCCGGCAGATTGCGTCAACTGGTAGAGTATCAGCGGCATGGCCAGTTGATAGATTTGTGTGCCTAGCGAAAAGCTGATGGTCGATGCATACAGACGGCGAAAGTTGGCGTGTTGCCAAAGCGAAGGAGTGGACATGAAGGAATGCGAGAGAACCTGGTTAATCAATGTTTTAGTGGACTGTAACAATAGGAAACGAAGTGCCTGCCATGTGCGCAACGACCATGGCTGCGTTGCAAATGCTCGCGATAGCCCCGCTATCGCTGCGCTTTGCGCCTTGCCCTGATGCGTCGGGCGCATGTCTTTCACTTCCGTTTCCTACTGTTACAGTCCACTAGCGTATATCAAAGGCGGAAAGACAAAAACGGATAGAATCAAGTATTTCTTTCCGCCTTTATTACGACACCAAGATGCGCCTGCTTGATCACTTCCAGCGCCTGGCCGACTGGCACCCCAGCGCCCCTGCACCTGACCTGGCACAGATTGCTGCGGCCCTGTGCTGTAGCGAACGCAATGCGCGCACACTGCTCAAGCGCATGCAGGAGCAAGGCTGGATAGACTGGCAGCCAGGCAATGGGCGCGGTCATCGCTCACGCCTGCGCCTGTTGCAAGACCATGAAAGCCTGCGCCTGCAAAGACTGCATCACCTGCTGGCTGACGGCAAACTGGAAGCTGCCTTCGATGGCTTGCCCAGTGCGGGGCGTGAACGCCTCAAGCAATCGCTGCCCGGCTATCTGGGCAGTGGCCGTGCTGGCACTTTGCGCATGCCCTTCTACCGCCCGCTGCATGCGCTGGATGCCATCCACATCAACCGCCGCACCGAGCAGCACATCATCATGCAGATATGCGCTGGTCTGACCGAATATGATCGTGCCAGCGAACAAATCATCCCCGCACTGGCGCACAGATGGGATGCCAGTGCCGATGGCAGCAGTTGGGAATTTATCCTGCGGCCCGGCCTCCAATTCCACGATGGCCGCCCTGTGCGGGCCGAGGATGTGGTCTATTCCTTGCAACGCGCCCGTGATACCGCTGGCCCTTACCGCGCCATGTTTGCTCATCTGGCCAGCATCAGTGGTACTGAGCGCAGTGTGAAGCTGCAACTCAACAAACCCGATCATTTGCTGCTGCACCTGCTGGCGCACCACGCCGCCGTGATCATGCCAGTGGATGATGACAAACGCGCAGATTTCGCCAGCCTGCCTATGGGTGCCGGGCCTTTTCGCCTGATACGCAACAATGAACACCGGGCCACGCTCGCAGCGTTTGATGGCTATTTTCGCGAACGCGCTTTGCTGGATGAAATTGATTTATGGGTCGTGCCACATGGCAGCCCCTTGCCTGAAGTTGACCTGCATCTGGCGCATGCATCGCCTGATCAAGTACCTGCACCTGATGATAGCTGGTCGCGAATACGCGCGCTGGAACAAGGCTGTGACCTGGTCATGCTGAACCCGGCCCGCGCAGAATTTGCCACGCCTGCTGCACGCCTTACCATCGGTGCCTGGTTGCGCCCCGCTGCGGCAGAGTTGGCCGCAAAAGAAACCCGCCCCATGGCTTTTGGCATGCTGCCGCAGTGGAATCATTTACCTGAAAAAACGACGATAACAGCACCCACCTTGCCAGAACATCTGGACATAGTGACCTATGAGCTGGACAGCCATATAGCCCTGACCCATTGCGTCGCGGGCAGGCTGCGCGAGGCGGGAGCCGCCGTCACTATCCACATCCTGCCCTTTCCCGAATTTGGCCCCTACGGCTGGCGGGATTGGGCGGACGTCGTGATTGCTGGTGACGTACTCGACAATGACATGGAATTTGGCTTGTACAGCTGGCTGGCCGGAGAATCACTGGTCAAGCAAATGACGGACAAAACAGCGCGCAACTGGCTGGCGCTAGCCAGCACAAAAATCGCTGCAGAGGCAGACGCGATAAAGCGCGCAGCATTCATCGAAGCCTGCTTCGCCCGTATGGTAAAACAAGCCTGGATACTACCCATGCGCCACACCCGCCACGGCATAGACTATGGCCCGCAACTCGGCGGCGTGACCCTGGCACGTTGTGGCTGGATGGATTTTCGCAAGCTATGGTTGCGGCCTTGAAGTATGTCAGCAAAACCGGTTAAGCAGGAATAACTAAGTAGAAGTAGCGCTAGCCGCGAACGTTTTACCTTGTCTATCGTTGTTAGCTATATCAGGCATTCGCGGCTAAAGCCACTCCTACAAAAAATCCAGCGCAACACCTGACGCACCTCACTTATTTCATTTACAATAAATCTTTGTTCATCAATTACTCAAATGTCCATGCGCAAAATCATTCCCCTCCTCATGTTGTCAGGTGCACTCCATGCGTCTCTTGCTCATGCAGATCTTGACGCCGGATTTAAAGCGGCAGAGAAAAAGGATTTTGCAGCTGCACTCAAGGAATGGCAGCCACTGGCAGAAAAAGGCAATAACGTAGCGCAATTTCATCTGGGCGTCTTGTATGCAAAAGGCCAGGGGGTGCCGCAAAACTATGCCAAGGCCGCAGAATGGTATCGCAAAGCTGCCGACCAGGGATACTCCAGCGCACAGCACAACCTGGGTGCTTTTTACTATAAAGGGTGGGGGGTAACAAAAGATTATAAGCAGGCTTTCATTTTGTTCAGCAAAGCAGCCGCGCAGAATGTGCCCACAGCGCAATTCAGGCTTGGTGTCATGTACGAACTTGGGCAAGGTGTTCCTAAAAATTCTACAGAGGCACTCATCTGGTTCCGCAAGGCAGCTGAGCTTGGCGATGCTGAGGCCCAAGTGCAAATGGGCCACATCTACTTTACTGGAACAGGTGTCACCAAAGACGAAGCGCAAGCGGCGGCATGGTTCCGCAAAGCGGCAGACCAGGGGGATGCCGATGGGCAGCTCAATCTGGCGTTTATGCTAAACAATGGCGAAGGTATCAACAAAGATGCTCAACAAGCTTTTGAATGGTATCTCAAAGCAGCAGAGCAAGGCCGGGCCATTGCACAATACAATGTGGCGTTCATGTATGACAAGGGCCTGATAGTGCCGCAAGACCATGCAAAAGCCTTTACCTGGTATGGCAAAGCAGCAGAACAGGGAGACCGGTCCGCACAACTCAGTCTTGGATACCTGTACAACCAAGGGCGTGGGGTAAAGCAGGATTATGCACAAGCGCTGGCATGGTACAGCAAGGCTGCCGCTCAAGGCGTTGCCACTGCACAATTCAACGTGGCAGCCATGTATCTCGACGGCGAAGGCGTGACACAGGATAACGCGCAAGCTTATAGCTGGTTTCACAAAGCCGCAGACCAGGGACATGCTGCCTCACAATTTTATGTAGGCATTTTGCACCTAAATGGAACGGGCGCGCCCAGAGATTTTCCTTTGGCCTTAAGCTGGTTTCGTAAAGCTGCTGACCAGGGCAATGGCGATGCCCAGTTAGCATTGGCGGCAATGTACGAGAAAGGAGCCGCCGTATCACAAAACAAGGTAATAGCCTGCGCACTTTACACGCTGGCAGCCAGCTCGAATACCGAAGGTGCTAAAACAAGTCGCGACAAGATCCTTGCGACAATGTCTGAACAATCAGCCGATGCAGCGCAAAAACTGTCAATGCAGATGGCTGGGCCTGGCAACCTGCTCAAGGCACTTGATCAGTATGTGCTACGGTGAATGTGTCAAGTACACAGATCAAAGCTACCCTTATGCAAAACATCCACCCCATCACCCGCGCCGATATCAGCAGGGGCACGATCATCATCACCGTCGGCATGCCGTATGCCAGCTTCGTCGACAAATTTGGCGAGAAGCATTCAGATCATCCCAGTGACTGGGACAGCCCAGGCCCGGTAGAGCTTTGGTTTTTTGAGCTACCCTGGGGACATAAAATCACACTGGAATATCAGATCAGCATAGACCAGTGCAATATCTATCTGGACTTGTTGGAAATTGACGCCGTACTGGATTATCTTCAATTGCGCGCGTATGAATTTTACTTATGGACTGACAGTATCGATTACATCAAGAAGTTTCATCCCGAAACGCAAACAGCATTGCAAGCCCATCACTTGTACCGGCTGGATGACAATGGCAACTGCATCCTCATGCAGACTTACGAAAGCTTCAGGGTCGCTGACTATTACAGAAGACTGTATGAAGAGCGCGGGCATAAGCAGTTGTACAGTGTGGAACGGGCGGCAGAATAATTTGGTTTAACTAATTTGTAGGGTGCGCCGTGCGCACCAGATTTAGACAATATTAAGCTTGCATATAGAAATAAAATGTACCTTTGGCTTTGAGTGTTTACCGGAGACCGTGCGTGACATCCTGCATGCCAATAGCAAACATAAAAATCACGCAGAGAATTCCATAGGTTTTGCTATCTTTCAGGATAAATTTTCTTTATGAAAAACAGTTACAACGACGCAGCGTTTTTCCTACTGCTTCATATCACAATCATTCTGTTCATGGTGGGAAGTCAGTTTCTGGGAATGAATTGGTCTTTCGCCGAGAGCAATGCCTTTGGGATCTTGCTGGCACACCCAGGCTTAGCAATGCTGCATTTATCTTTTTCCCTTTGCCTCTTATTTTTATTCTGGCTCAAGAACGAGAAAACACACAAACTGATGTTTTGCATCGCACTGATTGGCTGTATTTACGGAGCCTACCTGATTATCTTCCATGCGATAGGTCTAGATTTTCTATTGATATTTGGTGCCAGCAGAATCATGCGCTTTAGCGCGCCAGTCGCACTGCGTGGCGGAACCGGCATATTTGCTAAGCCTATCCATCGAGCAGAAGATCATGCACAAAAAGAAAATTGATCAAAAAATGAATCTCAAAACATTCACACTAGCAGCATCGATACTTTGTTCTGGATTGCGCAGGTAAGGCTACCGATGAAAAACAACTACAGCGATGCCGTGATTTTACTGGCACTTCATATTGCGACTATCCTGATCTTGATGGGTGGACAGCTACTTGGCGTGCATTGGTCTTTTACCGAAGAAAATAGATTTGGGCGCATGCTGACACATCCTGGGCTGGTGGCGATACATCTATTCTTTTCCACCAGCCTGTTATTTTTATTCTGGCTCAAGAATGAGAAAACATACAAACTCATGCGTGGCATTGCACTGGCGGCCTGTATCTATGGGCTATTTCTGGCCTTTGCCGTTTCCATAGGTATAGATTTTGTACTGGCGTTTGGAGCAGGCAGGCTATTGCGTTTTGGCGCACCAGTGGCATTGAATAGCGAAGCTGGCGTATTCTCCAAGCCCACCCATCGTGCTGATGGAAATTAAAGCAATCTACAAAACAGTACGGCATACGTAAATCATGCATACCCATATTAAAGATCCTGCAGCATTTTTTCTTGCACTTGGCGGTATGCATGACGCCAGGTTTCATGTGAGAGTCAATCAGTCAGATGAGACATTGATGATTGATGTGGACGACATCTATCTCAACTTCCTTGATTTGCCTGAGTATCCTGGAAAACAGAACTCTACTTTTACTTTTTTCGATGTAGAAAATATCTGCTTGGATTTTGCGGTGGAAGACAGTATCAATTGCCGCATTTATGACATAACGATTAAGAGCGAGAAAGATTCGTGCAGAGATACTCTGATAATGTCCATCTCACCAGGCGGGCAACTCGCTTTTGATTTTTCTACTGTAAGGCGAGATTAGAGTACGCTGTATTCACCCTATAAATTTACGAACAGCCACTCTCAAAGTCAGTAATCACTCGATCAAAAAAAGCACGCAAGCAAGCGGTAGAACAAAAGAAAGCGTCATTGATGTCATCAAATAGTGTCAGTGGATTGCCTGATTCAGTCACACCATGATCTAACAGGCTGACAGAAGTAATGACATCTGCGGGCGCAAAAGAATCTGTATTACCAATTCTTTCCATCGCATTGATTGAAAAACAAATAAATTTCCCGTCAGCGAGCTTACCGCAGTTGCCACAGGTTCCACTTGCGGGGAAAAATCTGCCTGTTTTGTGTGTTTGTAGAGGATATTTCATATTTTGGAATGAGCATATGCCGGCAAGTATTGACGCGCGCGGCACGCCAAGATTAGCAAGCAAGGTCTATATCTGTATTGCCCTCATCTTAACGCATCCCCGCATCAAACAAAAACGGCAGCAGCCGCGCGATATTGCGCGCGTCGTCTATGCCTCGGTGTGCGGTGCCGGCAAATTCCAGCCCGGCATGGCGTATTGCCTGCCCCAACCCCAGTTTCTTGCTCAGATTAAAACGCTCAGACATCAAAGGCTTGAGGTTGATGTGCGGTGCGCCTATGGGATTGGGGATGCGGTGGAATGCACAATCCTGCTGAAATTGCTTGCGGTCATAATCGCCCCAGGAACAGAACACGAAACCCTGGTATTGATACAGCCATTTTTTAACCTGTGCGGCCACGTCCTTGAATAAAGGCGCGCTGTCCACGTCATGTTGTTGTATGGAGGTGAGTTCTGTGCAAAAGCTGGTCAGAACTGGATATCTGACCGGCCGCACAAATCGCTGGAATTCGCTGACAACTTGAAATTGGCGTGCTTCGACCATAACAGCGCCGAATTCGATGATTTCCATCTGCTCACGCGGCACACTGCCCTGGTCGCAGCAGGTGGCTTCAAAGTCGATGACGAGGTAATAATTTGTTTTCATATTTTTCTTATTGTTGGGCGCGCAAAGTCGCAGGCACAGGCCATGCTGCCACGCGCATTTTTAAAGTTTTCTGAAAAGAGATTCAGATTTTATATCGCAAGTATTTTTTGATGTCTGCAGAGCGAATTGCTGTGTGACATCTTGCTGAACATGTCATGCTTGTTGTGTCGCACCAGCTATTGTTAACTTCTTTTTTAGGCTGGCCAACATATCCGGGATGGGTCTTGATCACATAAGGCGGTAATGCTGCGATGGACGGATTGTAGCAAGGGCTGCTTGAGGAAAGAAAGCTTTTTTGCATTTGATGTTGTGAGTTTGCTGCATACAAACCCACGCTTTTGCATGGTTTGTGCTGACTGCCATTCACATTCTTTTAGCAAAAAAACTCATGGAAGGCCAGTTCGTTCATTGCCATATCTGCTACTATCGTCCATATGATCCCGTCTTGATTGCGCCATGAAAAAAAATCTCCGGCTTTGTCTCGCTGTTGCCATACTATTGACCTGTTACCCTGCAGCTTCGCAAAGTATTGCTGAAGCAACTGCGATTCGCCAGTCAGGTGATTTGAAGACTGCGTTTGACATGTATGAAAAACTTGCTCATCAAGGCAATGCAGAAGCGCAGTTTCATCTCGGGTTTTTCTACGAAACCGGGCAAGTCGTACCGCAAAATTATGTGCATGCTGAAACCTGGTACAAAAAATCTGCACTACAAGGCTTTGTCAAAGCCCAGTCCAGCCTGGCCTGGCTGTATGCGAATGGTCTGGGCGGAGTAAAAAAAGACCCTTTGCAAGCCGCCATCTTTTATGAAAAGGCCAGCGCCCAAGGTGATGAAGTTGCCGACGGCTCGCTCTACAGGCTGTACAAGCTTTACCCTGAACTGCGCGACGCAGTAAAAAATGCCAGAGAAGCCGAAGCCAATGCCAGCCGCCAGCAAGCCCTGGCGCAACAACAGCAAGTGGAAAACGAGGCGCTGCAAAAAGAATCGCTCGCCTGCCTCGATACACTTTACAACGACACCAGAACCAAATCACTGGCTGGCAAGCTACTCATGGATACCCGCAAGACAAGCAGCCTGGAACTGATGGCGAATAACACCAAGCCCAATGCCAAGGACAAGGCGGCGCTGTCGTATGTCGTCGCTGAATGGGAAAGATGCATCGATATCCATGCCGAACCGCGCAAGAAAACACTGCGACCAGAAATCGAACAGTTAATCAGCGCCTACCGGCTGGATTTGCGCAATGCCTTTGCCGACCTGTATGGCGGCAAGTACAGCTACGGTGAACTGGCCAGGAGCAGGGCCAAACTGGACCTGGAATTCAATCACAAACTCAGCAACACGGTCGCCAGCCTGCAAGCCAAAGACATGGCCGATGCCAGACAAGCGCAAGAGGCAGAAGCGCAAAGACGCTATGCCGAAGCACAAAACCAGCAACAGCGCGATGCAGAAAAGCAAAGGCAGCAAGAAGCCCGCCGCCAGCTACAAATCCAGGAGGCTCAACTGCAACTGGCCCAACAGCAAGCGCAGCAACAAGCTCAATTGCAACAACGAAATAACTTCTTGCAAAATTTGCAGTTACTACAAATGCTTAACCCGCCAGCTCAACCACAGGCGCCAGGACAAGCACCGCAGGTGATCATTCAGCAGACACCAGCGCCGCCGCCGCCACCACGTCAATGTACATCGACACGTTTTGGGTCTACGGTAACCACGAATTGTTTTTGAATGCGTCATGTGGCTTTGAAGCAAACTTCAATTGCGTAAAAAACTGACGATCAAAATACAAAATGTATCCAGCAAACTATAATTCAGAAAACATTTGCATAGCTCTTGGTCTGGGGGGTTTTGCCAATGACGATGATATGGCTCAGGCAGAATATGCTTTGCGTGTATTGTTCAAAACATCCCATGAGCCAGAAATGTGTCTGACATTTATTCAAAAAGAGGGGGTAGTCAAACTCACGCTAGTAGCAGCATTGTCACCGGTCTGGCAACAAGCCTGGGAAATACCAAAACAAACACCGACTCTTCGCTCACAGACAGACATCCCAGTCGATGCCTTCATGCATCTGCTTGATTTGCTCATGGTGGCAGAATGCGCACTGGAAAAACCACAGTCGTTCACCGTGCATGACGGCATGGTCGTTCATACTGTCTTGCGTGGCGGGGCTTACGGCTTAATCAATATAGGTGATAACAACGCCAATCATAAAGCCTATTCCCAATTTTTTTGTGAGGTACTTGATCTGGCGAAATCAACCATGAACGATGTCAATGCAAGTCTAGCATTTCGCCAGTTTAGAGGACCAACCAAGCAAGTATGCAGAACCCTGATGCTGGGGTCGCAAGAAGAAACTGCCCAGATCATGAGCGCATTACAAAGGGTGCATGCAGAGGATAAAAGCAATTAAATCAACAAAGCATCTTATACTGGCACACAACTTCTACTTAACACATTAATTCCACTTCACATTACTCACCCCGCCCAGGAACCCGCATGAACACCGTATTCGCCGCCCCCGTCTTTGACACCACCGTGATATTTGAAGGCAAGGAACTCTTCAAAGGCAAAAGCGCCGCCGAAAACTGGGCCAAAAAACTGGGTGCAGAACTCGACTGCGTCACCACCGTAGAAAAGATAGGCACGGGCTGGGCTATCTGCGGCAATGTCGATGGCGAGGATTGTGTCTGGGCGATCTTGGGGCAGAGGTTGAAGAGGATCAATAGGGAATAAAGGATTGATGGGATGCGCTTTAGTGTGCCTGCGCACAAGAATTTCCCTATTCCAGGACGACCATGATGGATGAAGCAAGCTGGATACAAATCGCATACCCAAGCACAGAGCCAGACTGGCCTGCGGTCGCGGAGGGCACGTTGCTGCAACTGGTCAGAGAACATGAAGAACCCAATTGTGCCGAATTTGCACTCTCAGAACTTTGGCGCCGCAATCATCCTGCGCTTGAAGAACTATGCATGTTGCTGTTACACAGCCCGCATGCAGATCAATGGCTGAAGGCTTCCGCTATCTCAAAACTATTGCTATCCAAACCCATGACAGGCTTTGATGTGGCGCTGGAAATGCTCGACACATGTGCCGCAGTACAACTGGAAGAAATCATAGAGGCGGCCAACTATGAATATCAGGGCGATTTGCGTGACGCCTTGCTGTTGCATCCTTTGATACCGAGGCTGAAAAAGCGTTTGCAAGAACCAGAGATGAAAAACCTGCCATTTGTTGATTTGTTTTTTGAGAATTTTGCCTGATCACTGCACACAAAGACAGCCTTTGCGCGATCAAATCACAGCTTAAAACATGCGTGACATTGGGCAAGCAAAGTCGCTGGATTCCGGATCGAGTCCGGCATGACGGGTTTGAGGATATGAACTCGAAAATGAATATCCGTATCCGGCGATTTGTCATTTCCAATGCAAACGGCAATACTTTCGTTTCTCGTACCCACAGGACACACGACCCTGACTACGTCCACTGTGCTGGTCCATGCACGGAAATCCCCTATCCAACAATAGCCACTGCACCGTCATGCCAGACTTGATCTGGCATCCAGCGTTGATTAGCCGTGTCTTTTTTGAGGTCGTGAAAGCAAAGCATGCTTAAGAACAAGCCAGCAATTTAACTCCTGCTTGCCAGTCCCTCTCACAAAAACTCCACCAGTTGCCCGCTCACGCTACGCAGGCGTTGGCTCATGAGTTTGGCCAGCCGGGCCAGGATTTGCACTGCCAGCGCTGGCTTTTCCCTGATGATGCGCTGGTAATTGTCCTTGGTCAGCAAGAGCAGGATACTGGTATGTGAGGCGATGCAGGTGGCTGAGCGTTTTTCGCCATCGATGATGGACATCTCGCCTATGGTCTTGCCGCGCCCTACCGATACGATGCGGTGAGGCGTGCCGTCCAGATCAGTCTTGAGTATCCCGACTTCACCCTTGACCAGCAGGCCCATGTAAGAACCTGATTCGCCCTCCCTGAAAATGGTCGTGCCTGCCGAGACTTCATAGCATTGCAAATAGGCCGCCAGGGCCTCGATGTCTTTCCACTCAAGGTCAGCGAAAAGCTGGGATTCGGCAACCATGTCGCAGATATCGCGCGCCTGAAATGTTGTGCCCGCGCCAACGAGACGGAAACCTGGCAAAGCCTGATCTGGATTCATTTTTTGCACCTGTTCAATTTCTTTGAGTGACCATCAATCACACGAGAAAATCGCGTAGCCATAAGCCATTGTGGCTCGCCAATATTTTCATAGTTTATCGCAATCAGGACAACTACAACAGTGCAATAAGTTGAGCAAAAAATGTGCAGATTGCCAACATGCGCGTGAAATATCCGCTATCTGCCAACGCGATCAACTGTACCTCTGAATGGCAAGTAGTGAAAGAAATGCATGAAATGGTTTATTTAAGAAGATGCTAATTTGCAATGATCAGGTATAATTTTTGGCTTCCAGTACTAGCCAACAGCTATAGGGCGCTGAATGGGCAGACCGCCTTTTCAGCAATCCCAATTTTACAGAATCAGATGAAAAAATATCTAAGCATCATTTTGCTTTCTCTCGCAGCTGCAACACTAAACCCTGTTAATGCGCAAACCAATGAACTTCAAGTTCTTTATGACAAAGTTCAGTCACTCTCCAAACAGGGGAAATACGCCGAAGCGATCACTGCCGCGGAACAATTATTGCGTCTGTCAGAGGCAAATGGGCCGGAGAATCAGAATGTTGCCAGCAGCCTGAATGAACTCGGTAGTTTATACAGGACGCAAGAAAAATATGCAGAAGCCGAGCCTTTATACCTTCGTGCGCTGGCAATTCGTGAGAAAACACTGGGGCCAAACCATATCGACGTAGCACTCGTTTTGAATAACCTGGCCTTAACTTACAAATTGCAACGCCGCTACGCTGAGGCTGAGCCTTTATACAAACGCGCCCTAGTCATCATAGAAAAAGGGCTGGGTCCGGAACATGCCTATATGGCCTCAGCCCTCGATAACCTGGCCATGCTTTACCTGGCCCAGGATAAATATGCCGAGGCAGAGCCTTTGATTAAACGCTCCCTGATCATCACTGAAAAAGTAAAGGGTACGAATAATTTTACGATGGCGGTCATGACCGGCAATCTTGGAGAATTACTTGAAAAGCAAGGTAAATTCGAAGAAGCTGAATTGTTTTATAAGCGCTCCACCGACATCTGGAAAAAGGCAGCCGGTGCAAATCAGCCAGTGGTAGGAGCAAGTATGGAAAGGCTTGCGACACTTTATATAAAATTATCCAGGTTTACTGAGGCGGAACCACTATTGAAACAATCACTGGAAATTGTGGAGTACGCGATGGTCCCGAATCACGAACGCATCATACGGACCCGCAATAAGCTCGTCGATTTTTACCGCAAAACTGGCCGTGAAGATGAAGCCGCGGCGCTGGAAAAAAGTGCAGCCAAATCTGGCAAGTAGTAGAGCCAGCAAGGCTTGCGTCGTTGCGCTTCCCATCATGCGTAGTCATGTAAAGTACACATCCCCTTAAGCATAAATTAGCGCACAAACTTTACAAACTATCCCTCACATCCCCATCCGCATACGCCTGATATCGCGCAGCGGTGGTTCACCAAACAGCCGCGTGTACTCCCGGCTGAACTGGGAGGCGCTTTCATAGCCTACTCTGAGGGCGGCGCTGCTGGCGTCGATGTCTTCAATGAGCATGATCTGGCGGGCGTTTTGCAGGCGCAGGTGTTTCAGGTATTGCAAGGGGCTCATGCCTGCCACGGTGCGGAAGTGCAGCCTGAAGGTGGAGGCGCTCATGTGGGCCTTGCTGGCAAGCTCGTCGATGGCAACGTCCTCGGTGTAATTCTGCTTGAGCCAGGCGATGACGCGGGCAATTTGCTGGCCCGTTGAGCCAGCGGTGACCAGGTGGCGCAAGACCGGGCCATGCTCGCCATTGAGCAGGCGGACGATAATCTCTTGCTGTATCAGCGGCGCCAGCATGGGCACTAGTTGCGGTTCATCCAGCAGGCGTACCAGGCGGGTGATGGCGTCGAGCAAACCCTCATCCATATTCACGACAGACATCGCCAGCGAGGATGCGGCCTTGAGCGGTGCAGCGAATGTCATGCCAGCGGCGCACTGGGTGATGGTATGGGCATCAAGTGTCAGGTACATGCCCAGAAATGGTTTGGTGCTGCTGGCAGCCGTCACATAAGACACCACCGGCAAATCGACCGAGGTGACCAGGGATTGCCCTGGCACATAGTCAAATACTTCTTCCCCCAGATTGACGCGCTTGCTGCCTTGCACGGTCACGCCCAGCCCCAGACCATAGAAACAGGGCATGGGGTCGGTGATCTTGCTGCGTCTCACCATGATCAAGCCTGGTACCTGGGTGATGCAGTCGCCGTCTGCCTGAATGATGTTGCCGACCATGTCAGCCAAAGAGGGGCTTGATGATGGATAGGCGGCTGTCTGGAGTGAGGTCTGCATGATACGACGCTAGGTTTTTTGAACTGTAGGTTTTTGAACTATCGTCAGCCTACCATTTTCAGGGTGGAAATTTCAATTTCTGCCGGGCATTCATCGAAATAGGCAAGAAATACGTCGAATCAGGCAAACGCTTTATTGGCGGGAGAGCTGACAATAGCCGTCAATTAACGCATTGCAGCGGCAGCCTGAACATGGGCATGGCCGCCGCCATTCACCTGGCACCAATCCGGCACCATCCCGGCATCAACAACATATCGTCACCCCATACTGGAGGTTTTCATGATCAACTCAACTATTAATGGCAAGAATACCAGCGTCGATGTCGCCCCCGACACGCCTGTGCTGTGGGCCCTGCGCGATACGCTGGGCCTGACCGGCACCAAGTTTGGCTGCGGTGCGGCTTTGTGCGGTGCCTGCACCGTCCATTTGAACGGCCAGGCCATACGCTCTTGCGTGACGCCCATCTCTGCCGCTGTTGGCCAAAAAATCACCACCATCGAAGCCATAGGTCAGGACAAGGTCGGCAAAGCCGTGCAGGCCGCCTGGGTCAAGCATGACGTGGCCCAATGTGGTTACTGCCAGAGCGGTCAGATCATGAGCGCTACCGCCCTGCTCAAAACCAACAAGAAACCCAGTGACGCCGACATCGACAGCGCCATGGCGGGCAATATCTGCCGCTGTGGTACTTACGTACGTATCCGCGCCGCCATTCATGACGCCGCATCCACCTTGGCCTGATCAGGAGAACCAACATGCATTTTGAAGCCCGTTTGAATGAACTGCCACGCCATTTGCAATCTCTGTTGCAATCCACCAGCCCCGAAACTAGTGCAACTGGCCTGAGCCGCCGCAGCTTCTTGAAGATGGCAACTGCCAGCGGGTTTGCCCTGGGTTGCTACCCCATGCTGGCGATAGGCCAGGACGCCGCAGCCAAGGCACCCGCCGGTTTGAAACCAACCGAGCAACCGGGTGCCTTTGTCCAGATTGCCAAGGATGGCACGGTCACAGTAACGATTAACCGCCTGGAATTTGGCCAGGGCGTGCAAACCGCCTTGCCCTTGATACTGGCAGAAGAGCTTGATGCCGACTGGAGCAAGGTCAAGTATGCCAATGGTAGTAATCACCCCGCCTATGTCGATCCGGCATATGGCATGCATTTGACGGGTGGCTCAAATTCTATCGCCCATTCTTATACCCAGTACCGTGAGCTGGGTGCACGCACCCGTGCCATGCTGGTACAGGCTGCGGCGACACAATGGAGTGTTGATGCCTCTGGCCTGCGCACAGAAAAAGGCGTGGTCGTCGGGCCAGGTGGCAAAAAACTGACCTATGGCGAACTGGCAGAAGCGGCCATGAAATTGCCAGTGCCAGAAAAAGTCGTTCTGAAAGACCCAAAAAGCTTCCGCCTGATCGGCAAACCCACAGGCCGCCTGGACGCCAAAGCCAAGTCAACTGGCACCCAGGATTTTGGGATTGATATGCACTTGCCCGGCATGCTGACGGCTGTTGTCGCGCGTCCGCCGGTATTTGGTGCCAAACTCAAGTCTGTCGATGATAGCGCTGCCAAGGCCATCAAGGGTGTCAAGGCCGTGGTACGTGTGCCGGTAGATCGCGGTGGCGAAGGTGTAGCAATTATCGCTACTGGCTACTGGCCAGCCAAGCAGGGGCGCGATGTGCTGAAGCTGGAATGGGATCTGGGCAGCGTAGAAAAAGTCGATAGCGTAAAACAACTGGCCAGTTATAAAGAATTGGCCAAGCAGCAAGGCGCATTGAAGTACAACGACGATGTATCAAAAATCGCCACTGCACCGCATAAACTGAATGCTGAATTCAGTTTTCCTTACCTGGCCCATACGCCTATGGAGCCCTTGAACTGCACCGTCTCCATCAAAGGCGACAAGGCAGAATTGTGGGTTGGCACACAAATGCCTGGTCTGGATGGCTTTGCCGCATCCGCCGCGCTGGGCCTGAAGCCAGAAAACATCGCTGTCCACACCCAGATGGCCGGTGGCGGTTTTGGTCGTCGTGCCATTCCTACCAGCGATTATGTGGTGGAAGCCTGCAATGTTACCAAGGCAGCAGTCGCCGCTGGCCTGGATGCGCCAGTGCGCACCCTGTGGAGCCGTGAAGATGACGTCAAGGGTGGCTACTACCGCCCCATGCATGTGCACAGGGCAGATATCGGTTTTGATGCGCAGGGCAATATCCTGGGCTGGGACCATGTCATCGTCGGCCAGTCCATCGTCAGCGGTACGCCATTCGAAGGCATGATGGTCAAGAATGGCGTCGATGCGACCGCCGTTGAAGGCATGAAAGAACCGTATGACATGCCGATGCGCCTGTCAGTCCATCACCCAAAAATCAATGTGCCGGTCTTGTGGTGGCGCAGTGTGGGCTCTACCCATACTGCCTTTGTGATGGAAACCCTGCTCGATGAAATCGCCGAAACCACCAAGCAAGACCCGGTGGCCTATCGCCTGAAACTGATGGGTGACAAGCATCCACGTCATAAGGCAGCCCTGGAACTGGCGGTAGAAAAATCTGGCTATGGCAAAAAGAAACTGCCTGCAGGTCGCGCCTATGGCGTCGCTGTGCATGAATCCTTCTCGTCCATCGTTGCCTATGTGGTAGAAGCATCCATCAAAAATGGCCAGCCCAAATTGCACAAGGTCACGGCTGGCGTGCATTGTAATCTGGCGGTCAACCCTAAAACGGTGGAAGCACAGGTGCAGGGTGCGGCATTGATGGGCTTGTCGATGTGCCTGCCAGGCGCAGCCATCACGCTCAAGGATGGTGTGGTCGAGCAAAGCAACTTCGGTGATTTTGTTGTGCCACGCATTACCGACATGCCACAGGTTGCCGTGCACATCGTACCTAGTGCAGATGCACCTACCGGCATGGGCGAACCTGGCTTGCCAGCGCTGGCCCCGGCATTTGCCAATGCCGTTGCCAGAGCAGGTGGCAAGCGCTGGCGTGAACTGCCATTCAAGACGGCCTAAGGTCAAATCAGTTAAGGTCAAAGCATGGAAGATCTCGATACCCTGGTCCTGCGTACTGCGCTAAGCTGGCACACGCAGGGCTTGCAAGTCATTCTGGTCACGGTGGCGCGCACCTGGGGTTCCTCACCACGCCCGCCAGGGTCGCTGATGGCGATCAACGGGCGCGGTGAAACCGTGGGCTCGGTATCGGGTGGCTGCATAGAAGATGACCTCATCCACCGTATCAGGGAAGAAGGCGTGCAGGCTGTTTGTGCAGGCAATCTGCCGCTGGTGCTGCGCTATGGCATCTCTGCCGACCAGGCGCACCGCTTTGGCCTGCCCTGTGGCGGTACGGTAGAGCTGGTGTTGGAGCCAGTATCTGCCCATAGCCGTCTGGATGAATTGCTGCTCGCCTGCGAGCAGCGCCGCAGTGTGGAACGCACGCTCGATCTGCAGACTGGCCATGCTCAACTAAAGGCAGGCCAGTATGATGGTTTGCCCAGGCTGGATGATCACAAACTGGTCACGTACCTTGGCCCACAGGCACGCATCATCGTCATCGGTGCCAGTGATCTGTCGCGCTACCTGTGCCAGTTTGCACTGAGCCTGGGCTTTGCCGTCATCGTCTGCGATCCGCGTGAAGAATACCGCGCCAGTTGGCAATTGCCGGGGGTAGTCGTCAGTGATGAAATGCCGGACGACCTGATACTGCGCCTGCAACCCGACAACCGCACCGCCGTCATCGCCCTCACCCATGACCCCAAGCTTGATGACCTGGCCCTCATCGACGCCCTGCAATCAAACGCCTTCTACGTCGGCGCCATCGGCTCACGCCGCAACAGCCAGCAAAGACGCGAACGCCTGCACATCCATTTCGATATCCCTGAATCTGCCTTGCAAGCCCTGCATGGCCCAGCAGGTCTATACATAGGCAGCAAGACCCCGGCAGAAATCGCCCTCTCCATCATGGCAGAAATTGTCGCGATCAAGAATGGCATCGCGCAGCCAGCCAGCACGCCTGTCGTGCTTGGCAAGGCCATGTATGAAAGCCAGCCACGACAGGCATCAGATACCGCCACCTGCGCGATATAAGCCTGGCAGACAGATGCCGACCTCGCTGCGGCCTGATATCATCCGGTATCACCGAGGAAAAACACATGAGCGCACAAGCCCCCCGCAGCCTGAACGGCATCACCCTGGAAAAAATCCTGGAACAACTCGTCAACTATTACGGCTGGGACCAACTAGGCCAGATGATAGACATCAACTGCTTCACCAGCGACCCCAGCATCAAATCCAGCCTGAAGTTTTTACGCAAGACACCGTGGGCCAGGGCCAAGGTGGAGGAATTGTATTTGGGGATGCCGGGGTGAAGCTGGACGTTGCCGTAACCAGGGTGCGTTATAACGCAACCTGCAAACTGGAACTTTGGGGGTAAAAAAATGATTGAGAAAAATGCTTCCATGAGCGAACAAAATATCTTATTAGACAATATGCCTGAAAGTATTTCCAAATTAGTAATTGAACCATGGGCGGAGGAAATTGCGATTGAGCAAGGAGACAAAGTAAATGTAGTAGGATTTGGCCCGATTGCGAATGCACGGTTGCAGCTTGAGTTTAAAAATAACTCGTTAATCATTTATGCTTGGCAAGGCTCTACATTAACTGTCCGATTGAATGAGAGAACTGTGGAAACGGCATCAAAGGTAATCGAGGCCATTTGAAGAGGGACATACAGCCCCCGTAGATACGATTAGTGAAACGTAATCGTACGCATGTCGTGCCACAAATAGCGAGAGCTTATAATCAAGCTCCACGGTCACCGCTTTTCCATTTCAACGCGAGTGCAATGAATGCTTTGTCCGGGATCATAAAGCAGTATAGAGAATTGCTGCTCACCATGCGTACGATTACGTTTCACTAATCGTACCTACGACAATGTGATTTTTGCAATGTACAAATGCAGCTATCCGTAGTTTCTTTAAGGTGAAGAAATTGAAATTAAAAATTCGATCTAAAGATTTGTTTTTAGGTGCCTTGCTTAGTGTAATCGATGCTGGGATTTTTGGTCTATTGGAAAAATTTAGTCAATCGACTTTATTTCTCGTTCTTTCACTATATCTCTATTACTCGGCAAAAAAACTTTCCAAACAGGAGAGGTGCGATTCGGACTCTGCAAAAGATCGAAATGATATGTAAAGAAACAGGTAAGAGGTAATCAAGCCCCCGTAGGTACGATTAGTGAAACGTAATCGTACGCATGCGATGCCGCAAACAACAAAAGGTCACGATCAAGCAGCAAAGAGTATCCCCATGAAAAATATCTTGGAAGAAGTTTCCACACTCGCCCAGGCAGCCCACATAGAATTGCCGCCCTTGTTGCAGGCACTCTATCGCGATGGCTTGACCAGCTATGGCAAAGACAGGGCAGACTGGCAAGCCAACTGGGAACACTACCTGCAAGAATCACCGCCTGCGCTGGCCAGCAGCTATGATTTTGAATGGCTGGATGCAGAAGCGATTGCAGAAACCATCAAGGGCTGGCTGCACCCTGAAAGCCAGAACGGTCGCAGCTTCTTCCCTTTTGCCCAGTCTGGTGCAGGTGATGTCTTTTGCCTGACAACGCATGAAGATGAGCATGAAGGTGAATGCGTCGTGGTCTATATCTGGCTTGACTCAGACGCACATACGATAGAGGCGTTTTCATTTGCTGATTTTATCTACTCCAGACTGGTCACGGCGATGACGGATATGAGCCACTTGCTTGATGACTTATCCAGTGCCGCCAACGCCAGACAGTGTCTGCTGGCCGATATCCGCAGGTTAAGCGCTTACTTGCCCGCCGACGATGCGACGCGTTTGCAAGCTTATCTTGAACGCCCGGTGATCGAAGTGGAAGTGACCTACGGTCGCCGCACTGAGCGCGTGCCTTGCCTCATCGCTGATGAAGACTATAAGCTGCTGATGCAAGGAAAGCGCGCAAGCGTGGACTGGCCAGTGCATATTGTGGCGCGATGGGACGTTCGGCCTGTGTTGCCTGCGTAGGTACGATTAGTGTAGCGTAATCGTACGCATGTGGTGTGCAAATAACGAGAGGTCTCAAGCATCGCATGGATGCCGCTCACTCATCTCAGCGAAAATGTGATAACTGCTTGATTTTACATCACAAAGTGGCGGCAACTATTGAACAGCGTAGAGAGTTGCTGATGACCATGCGTACGATTACGTTGCACTAATCGTACCTACATCGCTGGTGCAGGTGATGTCTTTTGCCTGACAACGCATGAAGATGAGCATGAAGGCGAATGCGTCGTTGTCTATATCTGGCATGACTCTGACGCACATACGATAGAGGCGTTTTCATTTACTGATTTTATTTATTCCAGACTGGTCACGGCGATGACGGACATGAGCCACTTGCTTGATGACTTATCCAGTGCCGCCAACGCCAGACTATGCCTGCTGGCCGATATCCGCAGGTCAAGCGCTTACTTGCCCGCCGACGATGCGACGCGTTTGCAAGCTTATCTTGAACGCCCGGTGATTGAAGCGGAAGTGAACTACGGTCGCCACACCGAGCGCGTGCCTTGCCTCATCACGGATAATGACTATAAGCTGCTGATGCAAGGAAAGCGCGCAAGCGTGGACTGGCCAGTACATATTGTGGCGCGATGGGACGTTCGGCCTGTGTTGCCTGCGTGGGTACGATTAGTGTAGCGTAATCGTACGCATGTGGTGTGCAAATAACGAGAGGTCTCAAGCATCGCATGGATGCCGCTCACTCATCTCAGCGAAAATGTGATAACTGCTTGATTTTACATCACAAAGTGGCGGCAACTATTGAACAGCGTAGAGAGTTGCTGATGACCATGCGTACGATTACGTTGCACTAATCGTACCTACTACACCAATCCTACCCACGACACTAATTTCCCAAATCGTCAAAAAAATCCAGGAAAGCATAAGCTTTACCATCAACGCATTGAATCAAGTCAACTACCTGAAAATCAACGATCCCGTTATTCTCAGCGCAGAGTTTCAACCAACTGATTTCACAGGAAAACCCACAAATTCCACCTTGTTCGCGAATTTTCCTCGCCAATGAAAACGCTTTTTTGATATCCGTTGCTGCAAGAGATTTGATAAATTTAACCAAATTCATGTCAGAAACACTGCCGCCAAAAATCAGAGCAACGCAACCATACTTCTCAAGCAGCTTTGCCCGAACAGGATTACCCAGAGGTCCGTCTGCATCTACCTCGATTGCATTTCCACATTGATGGCAGCGATAAGAGCTGCTCCAGGACGGCCCTTTAGAGAAGCGCAGACTATAATTGACCTTCATCGAAGTGGCGCAACTACCACAAGATTGTTCTATATCCATTACCATTTTCCGGCACTACTTTGTGAGTCAAAATAACCAGGCCTGAAATTTCTTTACTTCAAAATCATGCATGAGAATACGCGAGACCATTCACGCCTGCATGAGCTACTTTCCCTGACTTACGCAGCCAGCCTGTCAGCCACTACACGCATGAACGCCTCAGGCTCTGCCTGCGGTCCATCACCAAAATTGCTATGGTCGCCGTCGGCAGTCCATTCGCAGAAGACTGTCCTGCGTGTGCCGTCCATATTGATGCCGCACTCCAGGGTGAAGTAGCGCACGCCTACGTCCTCAGGTACTTGCTCGCTTTCGCCATCCAACATTAACACTGCGGCGACGTAGTGTACTTCTGCCACTGCTCTGGGTTCTGGCATTTTGAGTATCACGGCGGGGTATTGCAGCAGGCGGCAAGTCGTGACTTCGACATCGTCGACATTCAACTCACTGGCAGGTTCTTTGACATGCCTGGCGCAGACATCCCACATCCAGGCCAGGTAGGGCCTTTGTTCTTCCGATGCAATGATGGAGAAGAATTGCAAAGGGTTATCTACACATGCCTGGCGCACGCCCTGGTGGGCGAATATATAGTGCTGCTCGCGCGGTTCGCTGAGCAAGTCTGTTGATGGGTCTTTCTTTTTTTTTCCGAACATGAATGCTCCTTCTACATGTGGGTCTGCTTCATTCAGTGCTGGTGGAGTGTCTTTGCGACGCACACCAAGCAAGCGTTCACATCGCCAAAGTCTTGTGATGTAAATAGTTGCGATAGGTGATCTTGAAGCTGTCGATATCGCGCTTGTCGTCCTGTATCAACAGATCGCGCACTTCGTAAGCGCCATCTTCAATTTTATATACCCAGAAATCGAGAATGACTTCAGGGTGATCTTGCGAGACGATGGAGACGCCCTTGCCACCACCGATGATGTTGGAATATTGATAGACCATGAATTTGCCTTTCAATATTTTCTTGTCCAGCGCCAGGCTATCAAGCACCTTGGCGGCCCCTTCATCGACAGGAGACACTGCCTCACGATGACTGGCATAGGTATTGAGAAACTTGCGCAGGTAAATCACTTCGGCAGTTTTATACGACTTTCCGTATTTGACGAGTTGTTCTTTATTGAGTACGAGTTCTTTGGGTGCTTGTGCATGGCCGAGCAAAGGAAGCAGAAACAGGGGGAGCAGGAAAATTGTACGGAATTGCATGGATACTTTCAGTGTTTTTTTCATTATAAGCGATGGCAGTTAAGCAGTACCACAGGCTGCACCTGGCTTTAATCGCCCGACACCATCAATATCACTATGATGCGATCACTGTCGCGCTGGTGAAATGTCCATAGGTAACGTTGTGCCCTGTGGTCGTCATGGTTCAGATATTCTGTGCAGTCCGGGTTCCAGGCATAGATATCCTGTTCGCCGTGCATCCCATTGAACAAGCAATCTATCGTTTCAAAGTAGGCACTATTGATCTTGGCGTTGTCGCCATTCAAACCATGTTCTGGCTCACAAAACATGTCTGTGAAGCTGGGTTCGTCTCCGTAGAGCGAGTTTAGGGCTATTCTGTTTTTTGGAATTTCATCATCGCCAAACCAGAAAGCCCAAAGTGGAAATTGTTTTCCTTTACTCTTGAGCACAAGGCGACGCTGCTCCAGATCGCAAGCCTGACCAAGGAACTGTTGCCTGGACATAGCGAGCGGCGCATCCAGCAAATGTGCATGGACAGCTAATTGAATATGGTCTGGTTTAAAGCGTTCTTGATAGTCGTATGCTTCAGACAGCCTCTGCTTGAGCTGATCGCAGCGCTTCTGCATCAACTGCGAGGCAAACAAAATTGCTTGCCGGTGCGTTTCTACAGTGACGGGCATGCCAACGGGAATACGCAAGGGTGCGAATTCAACGTCACAGCCTATCTGTGCCAGCTTCAGATACAGATCTTGAAATTCTTCGATTTCTTCAAATTGGATATCCATAACGCGTACCGCGATTTTGTTGACGTGACATGATAGCAAATTGCAGGACAGGCTAGTGGTACGTTACAAGGCGCTTTACAAGACTGGTGCAGCAGCCAAATTTCGGCTCCGATGCACAACGACGTTCACCAAGAATCCGACTGGCAGTTCAGGAGAATTCAGTTATCCGGCGTTGTTGACTTGCGTATTGTCAGCCTTTTGCTGAGAAGTCCGGCTCATCCACAGCATCGTACAAATATACAAAGAAAAAAATGCTGTCTGTATGAATTCTGCATACCAAAACAGAAAAATCGACATGGTCAGCAATGACGACGCTGCGCCGTTATTTGTATTCTCTGTCTGTCTTTTGGGGAACGACAACAAGACTGCCCAACATAACATGATGAGAAAAAACGGGCCTGCGAAAGCCGGGTTCTGCAAACTACGCATTCCCGTCAAAAAGAAGTCCGTGCCGACTACGCGATACCACAACATGGGCGTACCCAGAATAGCAACGGCTACCCACGCGAAGAAAAAGCCGTCTCTTTGATTTGCAGGCTTTGTTTTCGAAATCTGAGCTGTTGTGCTGCTGAGTGGCTCGCCCTCACCCCTTGCAAGAGTACTCAATAATCCGAGACCAGCGCCCATGATGATCAAGCCACCCGTGCGATGAAACATCGCATAAGTTTGCAGTAAAAACCCGATGGTCAGGAATGAGCACCCCACGCCGACGATGTTTTTTCTTGTCTGCCTCTTTGGCAAGGAAAGAAGGACTGCACAGAAAAATATGATTAACAGGAAAGGAGCTGAGTATGAAAATTTTTGCAGTCTACGAAAGCCATCCAAAAAATAGTCTGTTCGAAAAAAATAGTACCAGACAGGTGGTAGCCAGACAGTCAGTGTCAGCAACCAGGCAATGAGGAGGACTTGTTTGTGCTTGGATATCTGCATCAGAGTATTTTATTTTTTAGCACCGCATTGTGGCGCAATTGATGTTGAAGATTCATGCTTGATTTTTTGCTTAGGCGCTACATGCAGCTTGATAGCTGAGCATCTTGTAGCGGCTACTTTTCTTCAAATCTCAGTCGATAAAAAATCACGCGTACTTCGATTTCACGGCCTGTGGATTTGCTTTTAGAAAAACTGAGGAAGGGGCCGCTACGGCGGGCGATACTGAGGGCGGCCAGGTCCAGGTCATGGTTACCTGATGATGTTTCAAGCTTTATGCCATCTCCTCTTAAATAGATGCTGCCATCTTCCTTAATCGGAATGGAGACGTAGGCCTGGCCCTGGAGTTTCTTGTCGTGCATTGATGGAAAGTTACTGGCGACATAGCTGTCGATTTTCTGGCTCACAGCTTGATAGAAACTGGCCAGCTCGCTATCGTTGGTCGTGGGAGTGACATAGACTTTTTTTACCTTGCGGGCAAACTTTCGTGTTTCAAGAAACTCCGCATTCAGCAATAGCTGCCAAAAAAGCAGAACTACCATGCTCGCATGAAAAAATTCTGGATCAGAACGAAAGAACACCGCAATCGCGAGCAAAGAAGCAGCCGCGCCTGATCTGGCATTGACAGTGTGTTTTGCCGGGAAGGACAACAAGACCGCCCAGAATAACATGATGGACACCAAAGGCGCTGCGACAGCCAGGTCTTGCACACCGCGCATACTGCGGAGAAAAAAGTCCTTTCCGCTCAAGAATACCCAAAACCAGGGTAAGGCAAGCATGAAGACACTGGCCCAGACGGTTATGGTGCTGAGAATTTTTTTCACAGGCGCTTTTTTATCGCCTTGATGGAGTTCAGCAGATTTGTCGTCCATCTTCCTGGATACACCTCCTGTCAAGGTATGCAATAAGGCAAACCCGGCCAGCAGGAAAATGAGGCTGCCTGTCAGTGGCAAACCGGCATAGGTTTGGAGCAGCAAGCCCAGAGTCAGAAATGAACATGCGGCACCGATGATGTTTTTCTCGGTCCTGTACTTTGGTATCGATAAAATTACAGACCAGGCAAGTATAAGCAGCAGGTAATATACTGAATCCCATAAGTCACGCACACCATAGACGCCGGGGAAAAAGTAAGCTGTCTGGAAAAAATATTGCCTGGTGGGTGGCAGCCCGACGAGTATCGTCAATGCCCAGACGATGAGGAGGACTTGTTTTTGTTTTGAAACCAGCATCGCAGGGTTCTTATTTCCCATCTTCGGCCACTGGCTCCCCCCTCACCATACTTAACAGTATCATTCCTGAAAAGAGGATGACGAAGCCGCCAGTATGATGAAAGAATTCATAATAAATGAGCAAAAAACCCAAACTCATGAGAGAACTACCTGCACCGATAACATTTTTCTGTGTTCTGGTTTTACGTAGTGTTAGCAGGATAGCCCAGCAAGATATGATCAAGAGGAAAGGGGCTGACACTTTGAAATCCTGCAGGCCACGAAAATTCCCCAGGAAGTAATCAGCCTGGACGAAATAAAACCAGATCGGCGGCAACCAGACGAATATGGTCAAGCCCCAGACGATGGATAGAATTGATCTGGTTTTGTTTAACAGCACGGGATTCCTTATTTGATAATGCTGACTATTATGCATACTTGCCATATTACCATTACTCACATTAAACACATAGCCAGCCTCCCCCAACCCCCTCACATCATGGCAAATGCCTGCTTTGCCAACGAATGGATGCTGCGAATGCCCAGTTCACAGCGAAAGCCCGTCTTACCTATGGCAATTGCCTTTAAGTTGGGCGCATTACGACGAGTCCAAATCAACGGCTGCGTTTGTCTATTTCTGATTTCTCCCGCGCAGCTACTCCTTCTCCACATACAACTCCCGCGCCATGGTGACCACATCATCGACACTGAGTTCGCTGAATCAGATTGGCAGCACCGAGTGCCAGCAAATCCCGGTTGGGGGCGATAGTATCGCCATGGCGTATCGCAAAATTGCGGATGGCGCTATAGGATTCGGCGTACAAAATCAAGAGCATGGCAATGCTCAGCTCACCGATGCGCAGATACTGGATATAGGTCACCCCTGCTCAGTTGTGGTGCTCTGGGCGGTCATCAGCAGCCCGGTGGCACTGGCGACTGGCAGCCATAGAGATAGTTTCGCATGGATTTCGGTGACGGGCATGTGGCAGCGTCTGGCTGCAGCCTGTGCACAGTGGCTGAGTGTGCGGGCTTGTCGTCTGGCGGCAGACAGGGCGTAAAACTGCCAGTCCTCAAGTGCATGGCAACTGACGTGGTAGCGGTGGCGGCTGATGGCAATGCAGGAGGTGGCCCTTACCAATGGATGTTGCGGTCTGGCACTGCCGGGGACTGTGGCAGCGGCCAGCCAGGGCTGGAAGGCGGACAGCGGGTGTGCAGTGAGCAGCAATCGTGTGGTGGCAGGCAGACTGATGACGGTTTTCGCACCGAGCAACACTGCCATGGGGTCTGGTGCGGTATAGTCGGTTTGTTCCAGGCCGGGTGCGCGTTGCGCGCAGTTGCGGGCATGTTCTATCAAGGCCAATTCAAGCGGGAAGCGCAGGCTGTGGCCTTCTCTGGCGGCACTGCGCTGGGTGTGCCGTAAAAACCGGGTGAAGTGGCTGCCCAGATCATGCAGGGAATAACTCGCAGGCGGGAAACTCGCCAGATAGCTGCGGCAAAAGAAGTTGAATAAATCCTCGCCCAGATGCAGGCGTAAAGCCGGATAATCACTTTGCAGGCAAGCCAGCAGGCGCAACCAGTAGCCATTGGCATACACTGCCAGCCCGGCCTGAACATCAGCGACTTTGCCCTTTACCAGCATGGCACTGGCATCACGCCCGTGGGCAATGGTGGCATGCTGCAAACCCGCTGCCAGCCCCTGTGGGTTGGTGATGGATGCCAGCATCCATTGCTGTAGCTGCACCAGCGTTGCGGGTTCAGGCTGGTTCGAGATGGTCATGGCTGTGCTGGCTTGCTGCTGGCAGGTGGAAATCAATGGGATGCGCAAACTGCAGACCTTGTTGCTGCTGTACCGCTTGCTGGGGCAACTGTCCGGCGAGCACGGCGCTGGCTTTGGCCAGCTCTGCCAGCAGGTCTTCGTAATCAGGGACGTTGGCATCCCATTCCAGCAGGGTGGCTACGCCGCCGGTGAGTTTTTGCGCCAGTGCATACAGCTGCCACACAGGAGTGGGCACGGGTGCGTCGTGGGTGTCGATGAGTAACTCGCCTGCGCGGGTGGGGCCCGCCAGATGGAGTTGCACAATGTGACTGTGCGGCAAGGCGCGCAGGTAGTCGATGGCATCAAAACCGTGATTGTGGGCGCTCACATAGACGTTGTTGACATCCAGCAGCAGGCCGCAACCTGTGGCCAGAGCCAGGCGGGAAATAAATTCCCACTCTGGCATGGTGGAGTCGGCAAACTGTATATAGCTGCTTGGGTTTTCCAGTACCAGCGGGCGCTGCAATATGTCTTGCACCTGATGCACCCTTTGGATCAGGTGTTGCAGGCTAGACTCATGAAAAGGCAGCGGCAACAAGTCATGCGAATTATGGCTGCCCAGGCCAGTCCAGCAGATGTGGTCAGACACCCAGACTGCACTGACGCGGTTTGCCAGCTCCCTGAGCTTGCGCAGATATTCCAGATTGAGCGGGCTGGCGCTGCCTATCGACAGTGAAACGCCATGCATGACGATGGGCAATTGAGCCGCGAGTTGTTCCAGCACATGGGCGCTGTAACCTGCATGATCAATGAAGTTTTCTGAAATGATTTCAAACCAGTCTACCCTGGCACCGCCAGCCAGTATGGCTGGCAGGTGCTGGGTGCGCAGGCCAAGACCCATGCCCAGATTGGGCAAACCCAGCCGGGCCTGGCTTGCGCCCTGGCTGGTGCTGTGCATGATGTCTGGCTGCTTCACCGGGATTGCCTGCACATGATGCTCAGTTAGGCGGCAAGACCATGCGCAGCGGGCTTGCTGCAGGCGGGTTGCCCGCAGCAACGGGGGGCTGTTGTGCATTCATGACGGCGGTATAAGCAGTCCAGGCTGCAGCGTACACGGTCTGGTTTTGGGTAAAACCAAAGGTGCCAAGCGTAGCCGGTGGCGTGCTGAAAATATCGGCAATATCCATGGTGCCACCGCTGCCATAAGTCTGGAAAACCGAGATCGGTACGGCACAACCACCTTTTTGATTACAGGTATTGTCGCTGGGGGCGATAAAGTTTTTTGAATTCCCTGCCGTATCAATGATGGGGTAACCGCAACCACCCAGGCCCTTGCAGGAGTTGGAGCTGGAGCAGGTATGGTAAGCCGCCAGCGCAGCGCAGCTATTGCCCGGATTTTGCACACTCAGACCCTGGCAGGCATGGCGGTCGGCATCGGTAATGGGAGGCAAGCTACCGCTGGCAGACAAATCAGGTGCCTCACCAAACACAGCCCAGTACAGCGACATGCGGTCACCAGAAGCCGCCATGGCCTGGTAGGGGAACCTGGCACTGCTGCTGGCCCAGTATTGGGTCAGCGCCTTGTTGATGCCATCGACAGCACCTGCCACCAGTTGCCCCAGCAATTGCGGATAATCTTGACCCGTGCGCATGGCGGTCAATGAGGCAGCGACTTCGTCCGGGCTGGGCAGGTTGGCTTGTGGCTGATAGGCTGATGTCTGCAGGTCAGCACCTGTCCAGGCATTACCTGCGGCATACCATTGGGCAAAATTGAGGTAATCAGGTTCTTGCACGACGTTTTGCAGTTCATTAAAACGATCCCAGTGGTCGATGACGTCGCCATGCGAGCGGGCATCGACATTGCCTGGTTCGTACGGGTAATCAACTATCAGCGCTGCGCGGTCGGGGCGGAAGCGGGTTTCAACGGCATTGTCGGTGACTTCATCCCGCAAGCCGACCGTGGTATCAAGCGAGACGTTTTTATAAATGCGTCGCTGAACCTGCAAACGGAAGCCCTTGAGCAAGTTTTCTACCCCACCCTCACCCTGGTTGACGATGCCATTGATCATGTCGATGGCTTGCAGCAAGGCCATGTCGGGGTCACTGGCGCTGATTTTCATGGGCATCAGCGGATACTCATCACGACTATGGCCGCTGTATTTGCCATTGAAGATATCGCGCTGCTGATCCAGCCTGCTGGCATCAAACAGCTTGGACCACAGCGTTACGCCGCCTTCATACTCAATCGCCAGGTACTGCATGAAGCACTGGTACATCCAGCCTATGGTGCCAAACTGGGGAAGATTGGCCTCGGTGTTTTTTGCTGTCCAGTTTTCAAAGGGAACGGCAGGGAAATAGTCGGCAAGCTTGTCGGCCTTGATGTCTGCCCTTGCATCATCATGGCTTTGTTCTATCGCCAGGAAAAGTTGTATCTGCTCTGTTGTCAGCGCAGCCAGGTTGACTTTCACGTCGGCAAAACTGGTGGTATCGGTGAGGTCAACAATGTGCGGGATGGTTGTCAGTGTCGGCCCATAGCAAGCCCAGCCGCCATTTGTATTTTGCAACAAGGTCTTGTCAAAGAATTGCGGCGGCGCGCCCAGCACGGTGGCCAGGTTGGCAGCGAGTTGCAGGTGCAACATCTCCTGGATAAACACACTGAACACAGTATTGTAGGCACGCTGGTTGGACGTCAGCGTGGTGCCCGCCGTGGTGGACATGCCGGGCCACAAGCGCCCCTGCGCCAGCGGGTTGCTGATCGTGTGCGTACCCTGTATGGACGACATCGCTGCCAGGTACAAAGGAATGGTGAAATTCTCCACATTCACCGCCGCTTGCGCCAGGGCAAGCACCGCTGCCGTGTCTTCTGGCAAACAGGAAATGGGGCGGCATTTGACTGGACAAAAACTGGTGGGGATTTGCCCCCTGAGTGCATCATTCGACATACGGTCTCCTATGGGTGTGAGGGAAAAACCTTGTTCAGAACAGATGTCAAAATGGTACACCAATAGTCACAAAGATAATGCAAAATAATTATTACATAATGTTAACTTTAAGCATTTCTCTGCTTGCCCGAATGGAAAACGCAGACGCGTGATGTGTGTAGTGCTGAACAGTCAGGCCTTTTCGGGTTGCGGAAAATCAGACGACTTTACTCTGTAGGCATTTGCCATCCAGAACATGGCAATGGACGTAAATCCTGCTGAACCGACATGCGAAAAAAATAAGTACGTGTGGTAAGCGATATGAAATTATCATATTACTATTACTCATTGCAATCAAGTAGCGGAAGCAGCGCAGTGTAGTCCAACTTGATCCAGACTTACGCAGCCGGGGCGGCTCTGAGTTAGCCCCATCAAACCTTCTCCACATACAACTCCCGCGCCATGGTGACCACATCATCGACACTGAGTTCGCTGAAACTGCCGATGTGCAGATGGGGTATCTCTGCTCTTTCCAGCACGATGCGGCTGGCGGATTTGAGGCGGGCCAGCATCAGGTGCTTTTTTTGCAGATAGAGGCTGGCGCAAAAGTCTGAGAGGGCTTCTATGCTGGAGCTGTCAAGATCGGGGGATTCTTCCAGGCTCATGACGACGACTTTGGCGTCGCTGGCGACGGCATATTGCTTGGCCAGGCTCATGGTGCGTTCAGCATTGCCAAAGAACAGGCCGCTCTCTGGTCGCAGGATCAGCACGCCGGGGATGAATTTGGCCTGGGGATAATTGACCAGACTGACAAAGTCGTGGCCACCATTTAAACGGCCAAGGACCGAGATACTGGTATAGGCCAGCCTGCGCAAGAGCATCAGCAAACTGATGCCGATAGCCACCAGCAAGCCATCCAGCACCCCCAGCAAGAGCACGGCTACAACCGCAGCCAGGGCCACGAACCTGTCCCTGTGTAATTTGAAGTAAGGATAAAACGCCGATGGCCGCAATGAATGGCTGACCGCGTGGATGACAATGGCCGCCAGCACTGGCGCAGGTGTCAGGGCAATCACTGAGAGCATGGTCAGCACGATGATCAACAAGGTCGCTGCGGCGGCCCAGCCTGCCGCTTTGCTGCGTGCGCCATTGTTTTCATTGGCAGCCGTAGCAGAAAAACCTGCACCCACGGGCAAGCCCTGGAACAGGCCCGACATCAGATTGGCAGCACCGAGTGCCAGCAAATCCCGGTTGGGGGCGATAGTATCGCCATGGCGTATCGCAAAATTGCGGATGGCGCTATAGGATTCGGCATACAGAATCAAGAGCATGGCAATGCTCAGCTCACCGATGCGCAGATACTGGATATAGGTCAAATCTGGCAAGCTGGGGGCTTGCAGTTGCAAATCAATTTTGCCAACCAGTGGCACCCCGTACTGGGCCAAGCCCAGCCACTGCCCTGCCAGAATACCCAGGGCCAGCACCAGCAAACCTGCTGGCAGGTAAGAAAAGCGCGCCAGCACAAACAAGAGCAGCAAGGCCACCAGGCCCACGGCCAGCGACAGCCAGTTCCATTGTGGCAGTTGCTCCAGCAAGGCATAAGAAAAGCGCAGCATGTCAGTATGATGAACATGCACCCCGACCACATGGGCAAACTGTTTGATGATGATGACAGCAGACAAACCAAAGGCAAAGCCGCGCAAGACTGGCCGGGCGATAAAGTCAGAAATGCTGCCCAGTTTGGCCACACCGGCAATCATGAAAAACACGCCCGTCATGATGACCACGCCCATCGACACCAGTATGCGCAAACCCACGTCTCCGTTAGCCATGGCTGCCGTCGCCGAGGCCAGCACGGCGGCAGAAGATGAGGTGGCTGCGACGATGGCAAAGCGGCTGCTGCCCATCAGGCCATAACAGACCAGGCCCGCAAACACGGCGACGATACCTGCCTGCGGCGGCAGATTGGCAATGCTGGCATAGGCCACTGCCTCAGGCAAGAGCAAACCCGCCAGCGACAAACCAGCGATGATGTCAGACCAGGCCCAGGTTTTGTTCATGTGCTTTGAATGTGGTTGGATGCATGCGCCTTGTGGTGACGAGCACTTATTAGATAAATAATTTATATTTTATGGCAGAGAGTAGCAGCCAGTATACGCTGCGTGGATAGGGATGGGGGAATTGTCAGGCTGTGGCAGATGCTTGTGAGCATCAGCAAAACTGCATAGACCAGTATGAACGAAAGAATGGACGCAGCAAACTACACAATTTTGCTAACCGCGCATATTCCTAAAGAAAAGTCTGTCTGGAAAAAATATTGCCAGACTGGTGGCAGCCACATCGCTAATGTCACGAACCAGATGGCGATGAGCGCGTCTTTGATTTTCGGGATGTGCATTGCGAGAGTCCTATGATTTCCATTCGCGATTGATGACATGCGTGGCCAAAGCTACAGCCCGCGCCCCGTATCCTTCCGCTCTATCCCGACCAGTTTCAAAGCCAGCACAGCCAGACCCAGCACGATGCCCACAATGATGTCAGTGATCTTGCCCGAATAAGGCAGCAGGAAGATGCTGTACAGGATGCAAGCCAGGATGATGACAATGCAAGCCCCGATTATCATCGTTCTGATGATAGTTGTATTGCCTGCGGGAGGTGTTTTCATCTCTATCGCGCCTCACTAAGCCAGACCAATCTTGTGCTACATGCCGATAGTCCACATTTTACTTCGTCTTAGCAAAAAGTATTGCGTACTTCATAATTTATATTTCCTATCGGCAATACTCCGGTGTAAAGCTTTGGCTATAAGCGCACTGGCCGAATTGCGTTTCCCCTCGTTTCCCCTATCGTATGACGTCGCTGGCCGCAACAGGTCGTCGTGCAGGCTTCTCAACATTGCGCCGCAGCTCCCTGCCAAAACAGGCAAAAACCGCAACATTATGTTACAAAGCAAAATATCCGGCCTCAAAATCGGCTAACTTCGCATTTTTTTCGCTCCAATGATCAGCAGAATTTCCATGTGGAAACTATCTATTTTCCCTATATTCACCTAACTTCAGACAAGCTGCTGACAAAATGATGACAAATTAAGCTTGCTAATATATTTCCCCTTCTGATACATTGCGTTACATTAATCTGCAATACGAAACAAATGGTGCGATTGTGAACATGTTGAACTGGCGTGAGTTGTGGACTGCGGGCAGGGTACTGGAGGCTATTGATACAAAGAAGTTGTATGCAACAGGCAGTTTCACGGCGAGCCTGCGCTGGGCTCTGTCTGTGCGCCTGGCGGACGAGCGTACCAGCCTCAAGAGCAAAGTCCTGTTCCTGTTACGCAGCAGTGCGCGCCCGCAAGTGAGCTTGCGCTGGTTTCATTTCCTGCACCAGACCTATTTGCGCAAGGCTGCACCAAGAGATATGGCCTTGCTGGACGCCATTCACCGCCCCTTCTTTGACCGCCAGATTTGTTGCGTATCGCGCCTGCGCCTGTTGCGCAATCATTTCCATTTATCCGCCCAGTTGTTTGGCAGACGCCGCACTCAGGAGATGCTGGCAGGTAGCGACTTTACCCTGGCCACCATCGTGGGCAAGGATGAACAGAATTACCGTATCAGCCTGTTCCGCAGTTGCGCCTTTCAACGTGAAGGCGGCTTGAGCCTGGGCCTGTTCCAGGGTAGCCAGCTGTTGCAAAGCATTAGCTTTTCATTTGACCGCAAAGGCCACCAGTTGATGATCAGAGTAGGTGGCGTGCAATCATGTAAGCAGAACGCGCGCGAGACCATGCGCGCCTGCACCAAGAACCTCTTTGGCATACAGCCACGCCTGTTGTTGATCGAAGCCTTGCGTAGCCTGGCGCGCGAGCTGCACTGCACGGGCATAGAATGCATTGCCAAGAAGAACCATATTTACCAGTCCTGGCGCTACCGCTTCAGCAAGACCATCAAGGCAGAGTACGACAGCCTGTGGCAATCTGCCGGGGCCTGCGCACTTGCCAATGGCAATTACCTGCTGCCGCTGGCGAGCGAGGACGTGCCACTTTCTGAGCGCCCTTCCAACAAGCGCAGCGAATACCGCTCGCGTGATGGCCTGACCATGGGCATGCGCGAAGGGATAAGGCGCAGCCTGGTCGCGGCCTGAGCCTGGCTTGCCAGACTTGCGTGGCTTATTTGATTTAGATGGCTTAATTGGCTTATACGGGGCAAGTACAAGTTGCCCTTTCAAGCACCTACTCCGTCTTTAGCAGAAGCGGCTTCAGCCGCGAATGACTGTTGCCGCACCCAGCTAACGGCTAAAACCGCTCCTGCGGTTGCAATTGCAGTGACGTAGGGCGCATTGCAATGCGCCGCATGAAATCATCACTTCTCAAAGCAAATCATCCTTGCAGTGTGCGGCGTGCACAGGCGCATGTTGCACAAGAATATATTGCGCCCAGCATCACGGCCAAGTTCGGGGAAGACGGTTTGCGCCAATCAATTTTGATTACAATAGCAATGACCAGGTGTTCTGCCTGCCTCAGTCACACAAACATACCACCAGCACAAATTGGAGGTATTGATGAGCAGTGCTTCAATGGCAAATTCTGGCCCCACCAGCAGCGACAGCGAAACAGTCGATCTGCGTGCGCAGACGCTTTACCACGGTACCAGGGCTGACCTGCAGGTGGGCGATCTCATCGCGCCGGGTTACCGTTCGAACTATGGCAAGCGAAAGAAGGCAACTTACGTGTATCTGAGCGCGACCCTGGACGCCGCTACCTGGGGTGCAGAGCTGGCAGCCGGTGACGGCCCGGGCAGGATTTATATCGTGGAAGCGATGAGCGAGATCTTCAATGACCCGAATCTGACGGACAAGAAGTTCCCTGGCAATCCGACAAAATCATACCGCAGCCGTGAGCAATTGAAAGTCGTCGGCAAGGGCACGCACCAGAAATGGTCCAGGCCATGAAGAATCACATAGAACAACTGCGACTGCAGGGGATAGAGGCGATCGACGATTGAGTCGCCAGCCATGTCCCTGACATTTCAAGCTGCTTCATAGCATATCATCATGCTAAACAATAACACACTAAACTATCATAATAGCGCGCTTGCGCACCCATGATAGTGATACTATACTGTGCATATGCTCACAAACACCTGCACCCTTCAACTTTTCATTGACGCTTCCTGGCGTGATGCGGCTGCACTTGAACTGACGGGTGAACCACGACTGGGAAAAGCGGCTGCCACTTATATAATTTACTCACCCGACTATACGCTCAAGTATTGGGAAAGAGCAGATGCAGCGGCGCTGACGGTAAATATGCCTGTCGATCTGTTTGGTCGCAGCAGCGAGGCTTGGCCAGCTTTTCTCATAGATTTATTACCTCAAGGATATGGTCGTCTTGAATTATTGCGGCAACTCAAGATGGCGGACCAGTTGGCATCTGATGCGGGCACTGCAGACTGGCCTTTGTTACTTGCTGGTGCTGGCAATACAATTGGCAACATCAGGGTAAAAGAAGCGCATGAATGGGTCGCAGCCCGTAGTGGCAATAGTGAGGGCAAGCAGCGGGGCTTCACCGCAGATGAAGTAGCAGCAAGGGCTGAGGATTTCAACGAATACCTGGCGCAGCATGGTTTGTTTCTGGCGGGCTCATCAGGCATACAAGGTGAATGGCCAAAGATTTTGTTGACGCGGGCACACGATGGTCTGTTTTATCTGGATCACACTTTGCCTGATGAACAAGCAGCGGAACATTTTATCGTTAAATTTGGCCGTGGTGCGAACCGTGACCTGGCCAACATCCTGCGCCTGGAAGCTCCATACATGCACCTCGCCAAAAGACTTGGGTTGCACGTGCACGCCGACCTCATCTTGCGCGGGCGTGCTCTGTTCATCCCCCGTTTTGACCGCGAAGTGAAGGACGCTCAGGTGCTCCGACACGCGCAGGAAAGCATAGCATCCTTATGCGGCATCAGCGGCTTGGGCAATCTTCCTACACATAATGAAATTTGCCAGCGCCTGGCAAAAGTCGTGACTGATCCAACGCTCGATATCATCGAGTACATCAAACGCGATATCGCCAACATCGCCCTTGGCAACAAAGACAATCATGCACGTAACACTGCGATACAGCGCAGACAGGACGGCAATATCGTCCTGACGCCCTTGTTTGATTTTGCGCCGATGCGTTTGCATCCTGATGGCATTGCCAGAAGGATACGCTGGCAAGCAGATGACGGCGGTTCGCCAGACTGGGCCAGTGTTATCCAGCAAGCCTGTGCAGCGGCGGCACTCGATAAGGCTGTAGTAACAGATGGCATACGAATGATGGCAAAGCCAATGGCGAGTCTGCTTGATGATGCAAGGGATCTGGGCATAGAAGAAGAATTCCTGACACCGCTGGAGCAAAGCATCATGAATATCCGCAAGCAACTGGAGAAGCTGTAAATGGACAAGCGTTTCAAACCACTGTCTCCAGCAGAAGAGTTACAGGCGCGGCGAACACTGGCGGAAGAACTGGCGGCAGAACCGGCCATGCCGGTTCCGGCTGTCATCAGAAAAATACGTATGAGCCTGCGCCTGACCATTGCTGAATATGCGCGGCTTTGCGGGGTGTCTGCCCGGACTTTGCAAGACATAGAGCGTGAAGTATCCAGCCCCAGCCTGAGTACGGCAGACAAGCTGCTACGCCCCATAGGGATGAGCGTGGGCGCAGTACAAAAGCCACTGCAATACCAATAAACCACAATCTTGCAGCAAGATGCTGTAATTCTCACAAGAAAATCGAGTAAACTTAAGCGACAACAATATTGCCAGCCCGCTTTACGCTGCCCCACAACCGGAGAACATGCTTGATGACAGCCCAGCAGAATCCCATGTCTGCCGCCAGGGTATTGCTGCCGGCCAGCCTCTGGTTTTTTGTGCTGGCGGTGGCAGGCATGTGGCTGACGCGGGGTGAAAACCAGGTGTCCATCTTGTGGTTTGCCAATGCGCTGGCTGTGGCTTATATGCACGGCCAGGGGCGCAGGCGGCAATTGCAGATACTGGCACTGACCATGGTCGCCAGCCTGGCAGCCAACCTGCTGACGGGCAATAACCTGGCGGTATCTACCCTGTACACGCTTGCCAATGCCGCAGAGGTAGCGCTGGTCAGCTATACCATACGCCATGCCGGGCTGGCTCAGGACTTTGAACATTCCAGCAGCGATATGCTGAAAATGATACTGCTGGGTTTTTTGCTGCCCTGCGCCTGCAGTGCCACGCTGGCCGCAGCACTGGTGGCCTGGGTGGGTCTGGGCGAGTTTGAACTGATTTTCACTGGCTGGTATGTATCGGCCTCACTGGGCCTGATCCTGATTTATCCGCTGGTGCGCAGGATGCGGCTGCAAGCGGCGCCCGCCTGGGCCAGCCGCATCGACTGGCAACGCTTTGCCCGCTATGCCTTGCCTATACTGGTACTGGTGGTGGTCGCGCTGCTGTATCTGCCGCTGCCCTTTCTCTACATCCTGGTGGCACTGACTTTTGCTACCCACAGGCTCAATTTTGATGAAGCCCACTTGCTGACCGTGCTGGCCATCACCTGCCTGGGCCTGATGCTGAGCCTTGGCCATGTCATGCCCCTGGGTGGCGTGGCACGCTGGCAATTATTGTTTGTCTATCTGCCCATCCTGATTACTTCGGTGCCGCCGATGCTGATGGCGGCAGCGCGCAATGAAAACCAGATCAGGGAAGCCGAGCGGCAGCGGTTTTCTGAAGAGCTGCAAAAGAGCAAGCAATCGCTGCAATCCACCATCGACCATATGCCGGCGATGATAGGCTACTGGGACCAGAAATTGCATAATCATTTTGCCAATGCCGCTTACGAAAAATGGTTTGGCCTCACGCCAGATCAGATACGCGGCATGCATATCAGCGAAGTGTTAGGGCCGGCAATATATGAACAAAACTCAGCGCACATGCACGCTGCGCTGGCAGGCGAGGCGCGTATTTTTGAGCGCTCTATCGTTGACGGCGATGGCAAGCTGCACAATGCCCTGACCCACTATACCCCGCACATAGTCAAAGGCAAGGTGCAGGGGTTCTATGTTTTCGCATCCGATATCACGCCATTGAAAGAAGCGCAGCTGCAAGAAAATCGTGCCCAGGCCAAATTTGCCAGCGTGATCGAGGCTGCCAGTGAATTTGCCATCATCACCACTGACATGGTGGGCACGATCACGCTCTTTAGCAAGGGTGCCGAGCGCATGCTTGGCTATGGCGCAGACGAGCTGGTGAATTTGCACACCCCCGCCATACTCCATCTCCAGGAAGAACTCAGGGCAAGGGGTGAACAACTCACCGCCGAGCTTGGTTACCCTGTAGAAGGCTTTGAAGTCTTTGTCGCCAAGGCCAGGCGCGGCTTGCCGCAAAGCCAGCAGTGGACCTTTATCAGCAAGCAGGGCCAGCATATTCCGGTCAATCTGGTGATCAGCAATATCCATGACGAGCATCAGCAAACCATCGGTTTTTTAGGCATTGCGACCGACATCAGCCGCCAGAAACAACTGGAATCCTCGCTGATTGCCGCACGCGACCAGGCGGAGATGGCCAGCCGCACCAAATCAGAATTCCTGGCCAATATGAGCCATGAAATCCGCACGCCCATGAATGCCGTGCTGGGTATGAGCTATTTGCTGGGCCAGACTGATCTGAACGCTAACCAGCGCAATTATCTGGACATGATACGTTCATCCGGCCAGTCCCTGCTGGGCATATTGAACGACATTCTGGATATCTCAAAAATAGAAGCAGGCCGCATAGAATTGTCACCCACACGCTTTCACCTGAAAGATGTACTCAGCGCCCTGGCCAATATGATGTCCGTCAATGTCGGCGAGAAACAACTGGAATTATCGATGGGCATAGACACCGCCGTGCCGAGGGAACTGATCGGTGACGCGCTGCGACTGCAACAAGTGCTCATCAACATCACCGGCAATGCCATCAAGTTTACCGAACAGGGTGAAGTATCGCTACTGGTGCAGTTGAACCCTCAGGAAGCCCAGACTGGTGACCGCTTGCTGGTGCAGTTCATTATCCGCGACACAGGCATAGGCATGTCGGCCGAGCAAATCAGCCGCCTGTTCAGTGCCTTTGAGCAAGCCGATGCCTCCACCTCGCGCCGCTTTGGCGGCACCGGCCTGGGCCTGGCGATCTCAAAACGCCTGCTGGATTTGATGGGTGGCGAGATCAGCGTGCAAAGCCAGGAAGGTACGGGCACCGAATTTGTCGTCAGCGTGCCCATGCAAGTCGCCCCGCCGCTGGCAGACGACAGCAAACCCGCCAGCCTGACAACGAGCAGCAGCCAGGCGCGCAAAATTCTGGTCGTCGATGACAATGCCACCAGCCGCAGCTATATCGCCAAAACCATACAAGCCTGGGGCTGGCAGGCAGACACCGCCAGTTCTGGTGAGCAGGCCCTGCAAAAAGTCCGCGAACATCTGGCGCACATGCACGACCCCGACTATGACTATTGTGCCATTCTGATCGACTGGCACATGCCAGGCCAGGATGGCCTGACGACCCTGGCAGCCATCAAAGCCCTGCTTGCCAGCCAGCAAATCCCCCTGATATTGATGACTAGTGCCTATGACCGCAGCGCCCTGAACATGGATGGAAAACCCGATGCCCCCGATGCAGTGCTGCTCAAACCGGTGACCGGTTCCAGCCTCTATGATGTGCTGCAAGAAACCAGCCACCATCTGCAGCATGCTACGCCCCTGGCCACAGCCAACCTGAATAGCGCCCCGGTTGTGATAGGCACTGGCAGCTTCACCGGCAAACAAATCTTGCTGGTAGAAGACAATTACTTCAACCAGATCGTCGCCACCAAAATCCTGGAGCAAACCGGTGCCGTGGTCAAACTGGCCAATAACGGCAGCGAAGCGGTAGAAATCATGAAAAGCGCGGCCGGGCAATTCGACCTGGTGCTGATGGACGTGCAAATGCCCGTCATGGATGGCTGGACCGCCACCGACATCCTGCGCAATGAGCTGGCCATGAACCTGCCTATCCTGGCCATGACCGCAGGCGTGATGACCTCAGAACGCGAACACTGTCTGGCCGCCGGCATGAACGACGTCATCTCCAAACCAATAGACATAGACCAGATGCTGGCCGCGCTGGCACGTTACCTCTCACCAGCCCAAGCTGCCACCCCGGCCCCCTCGCCTGCCCTGCCACCTGTCCTGCCAACTGTCAGCAACCAGCCTGCCAGCCATATCCCGCCGATAACAAACGCAGACGCAGACAGCAGGCCCACATCCAGCCAGCCAGCCATCACCAGCACTGCCTTTGATCCAGCCAAACTCATGGCCCTGGCCAAGGGTAATCCCGCGCTCATCAAGACCCTGTCCGGCGTGATACAAAACATGATGAATCATGCCAGCGACGACTTTGCCCTGGCCATCAGCCACTGGCAGCAAGGCGACACCCAGCAAGCTGCACGCGGTCTGCACACCCTGCGCGGCAGCATAGGCACCCTGGGCGCCAAGGACTTTGCCCAGGCCGCACTGGCACTGGAAAACGCCATCGTCCAGCAAGACCAGGCCCGTCTACCCGAGCTGCTGAAAGTCGCCCAGGCGCAATTGCAACTGACCATCGACAGCGTACAAGCCTGGCTGCAGGCACAAAATAATGACCAGGCTGCAAGGCCACCACAAATCACGCAACTTAGCCCGGCGCAATTGCAAGAATTCAAGACCCTGCTGCAAGACCAGAACATGAAAGCCAGTTCCCTCTACAAGGAACTGCAAGCCAGCCTGCAACAAGACTGGTCTGCCGAACGCCAGCAAGCCATGGAAAATTCCATGCTGGCGCTGGACTTTGCAACAGCCCTTGATTTACTAGGGCGTGCTGACATATCTTTTAGTCAAGCGAATGGGTGAGAAACCTTGCCTGGCTAGGCGTGCGGAGCGCTGCTTGGCGAGCCAAGTGAGCGACGCACAACAACGCCAGGCGAGGTTTCTGGCCCATTCCCTCCGGGTTCCACCTAGGCGGCCCCCACCATATCGCACGCTGGACTGCGTTGCGTGTCTTGTCAGGGGCACCAGCCCTGACTGCACCACCCTTGCAGGGCGCATGTGCGCTGGTAAGCGCACATCGTTGCGCAGGCAGGCGGCATGCCGCCCGCAACCCCTGCTCCACCACATTGCCAGCCCGCGATATGGGGGGAACGCTTTGTCTAAAAGATATGTCAACACGCCCTAAAGCCCAGCACGTAAATAACAGCGCGGCTTAATATCAACAAAAAGGATTGCATCAAGCGCAACAGGTGCTATTCTGGAAAATACCGACTGCAGTATTATTGACACTGACATGGCGACACTAAAATATCTGGCATCCCTGACAAACAATCAAGAATTCTTGTCACGCCGCCCCAACATACTCATCGTTGATGACCAGGTGATCACTATCCAGACCCTCACCCAGATTTTTGCTGACGACCATGAAGTCTTCATGGCCACCAGCGGCCAGAAGGCCCTGGAATTTTGCATGAAAACCCCGCCCGACCTGATCTTGCTTGATATCATGATGCCCGACATGGATGGCCTCGAAGTCTGCGCCCGCCTCAAGCAAGACGAACTGACTGCCGACATCCCCGTGCTGTTTGTCACCTCCCAAAACGACTCGGCAGAAGAATCACGCGCACTCATGGCGGGCGGCATCGATTTCATCAGCAAACCCGTCAACCCGGATGTGGTGCGCGCCCGCGTCAAGACCCATATCACCCTCAAACTGCAACACGACCTGTTAAAAGAACTGGTGTTTACTGACCCCCTGACAGGTTTGCCCAACCGACGCAGCTTTGACAATTCCTTCGACAAGGAATGGCGGCATTGCCAGCGTTATGGCAAACCCCTGGCCATCCTCATGATCGATATCGATTTTTTCAAACAATACAATGACCACTATGGCCATCAGCATGGCGATATCTGCCTGGCCGCTGTTGCCGCCTGCCTTGACGCCAGCTTCCGCCGCCCACATGACGTGGTAGCCCGCTATGGCGGTGAAGAATTCATCTGCCTCATGTCAGAATGCGAACTCGACGCCGCCGTCAGCAAGGCCGAGACCTTGCTGCACGCCATCATCGAACAAGAGATACCTCACATCACCTCCAGAGTCTGCGAGATGATCACCATCAGCATAGGCGTGGCCGCCACCGTGCCCGGCAACAGCCAGGACCAAGCCACCCTCATCACCGCCGCTGACAAAAAATTGTACGCAGCCAAGCAGGCGGGGCGTAACCGGGTTGAGAGTTGAGCGTTGACGATAAGAAAAAGCACTGCCCGGCGCATTGCATTTCAAAGCAATCGATACAAAAAAATCGACGTACTATCCAGATGAATAGCACGTCGATCTTTTCAAGCGCAACCCTCATCACAAGGGTGCAGGCTTAGCGGCTTATTTCGATGCTGCTGGCGCGGCGGCTGCTGGTGTTGCTGCCTTGGCTTCGTCCGCTTTCTTGTCTTTCTTCGCATGCTTTTCCTGCTTGGCATGCTTGACTGCTTTTTCTACCGCTGGCTTGGCTTCTACCGCTGGCTTGGCTTCTGCTGTTGTTGTCGCTGTCGTTGCTGCGGCAGCCTTCACAGCCGGTGCGGGTGTGCTGGCCACGGCAGATGCAGAGGCCGCAGCGACTGGTGCAGTTGCTGTTGCAGCCTTAGCTGGTGCTGCTGGCGTTTGTGCAAATGCACTACCCATCAAAACGGTAGAAGCGATCAGTGCGGTCATGAGCTTGTTCATTTTTTATATCCTGGTGTGGTGGTGTTTTTTTCCGGCAGCATTTTGCTGCCGGTATTCATATGATTGCGTTAAAACTTATTTCGAAGCGGCGCTGGCAGAGGCAGAAGCAGAGGCTGCTTTCACTTCTTTCTTGGCGCTCTTGTCAGCTTTAGCTGGCTTGGCTGGTTTGGCTTCTGGCGTAGTAGCAGGTACCGTTGCTGCTGGAGTAGAAGCTGCTGCCGATGCCGACGCTGCCATCACTTTTGCAGCCGGAGCAGATTTTGCGACGCTGGCGGCTGCGGCAGAAGCTGCTGGCGCTGGCTTGGCCGACGCTGCTGCGCTGGCGCTGGCTGGCGTTTGTGCAAATGCGCTACCCATAACAACTGTGGAAGCGATGATGGCGGTGATCAGTTTGTTCATGATATGTTTTCCTATTTGTTTGGGTTACTTGCTTTTGTTTTGCTGATTTTTTTGTTTCGTAGTCAGCCTACGTAAGCCAAAAACGCCATCCAGGGACTTTGCGTTGACGCAAAAAACCACATCCTGTGCAGCTTAGTGTTGTTGTTCTAAACCGCATGTCACCTGTCAACCGTTTGCACTGCTCATGCGTTACGCGCGTAGGAACATGAATAAATCAAGACCTCGCAGCACAAAAAAAATTGAGACGCACAGAAAAAAAACGACGCCTGCTTTATGCATGACGTCGTTTTGTTTTTTGGGAAATCGATTTCCCGTTGAGCTGGTGCGTTGTAACGCAGCGCACTAAAGCGCACACCTTGCGACTGTCACCACGGGCATTACTCTGTGGCCGTTCTGTACCTCTATGGTGAGTTCTTTGGTCCAGACCTTCATCACGCGAGTGCTGAACCGCAGAAGCACAATTACCTCACCTTGGACCACCTTGAAAACGGGCTGTTTCAAAAAATGCGCGGCGTCCTGTGATGACAACCTCTTCACCAATCATGAGCAGGGTTTCTTGTGGCTTTATCTCGCTTGAAAAATCCAGGCTGCCATACAGCATGTTCACTTCCAGCTTGCCGATCTGGACTTGCTCACCAAGATGAAAACTACCGGTGCAACACTTGTCTTTTTTTAATTCCTGGCAAGTCGATGCAAGTTTGAGTCGTTTCACAGACAGTTGTTGCAGGTTCACTTGTGGCACACAGTCTGTCATTTCCAGGCTCAGTTCCGTTGTCGATGTTGGCAAGCGGCCAGAGATATCAAGGCTGTTGACACCAGAGAATTCCAGCTTGTTGACAGAAGCAGGCAAGAGGATTTGAACTTCGTTGTGCGAATAATCCCCCGGTGTCACACCTCTTTCCAGCGTGATATTGATGACCCCATCAGCCGCATCTCCGCGCACGGACATACCCAGGCTTTGATTATTGACGGAGACCTGAGAAATCTCCGGATCAAAAATCAGCTTGATATTCCTGGCGACAAAGTTCGCATCCGGCTTGCGTATAACCAGCCTGTCACCACTGCCAACCACAAACTGTTGTCCAGACTTGTGCAAGTCTATCTCATGTGAGCTCAGCTCTTTTTTCTGTTGCTTCAGCAAGGAATTGCCAACAAAATACCAGACCACGGCAAACACAAACAACCACAAACCCAATTTGGGCAATGAGCGAGGTATCATGCGACCTCCCGTTCTTTGATATGAAAGTACAAGGCTGCCCACAACAACGCTGGCAAACCCAGCCAGAGAGCCAGTGACAGCCCATATTCCGATGTGCTGTACGTCTGGACTTCATCAAAATTCAAAGCGAATATCCCCAGTTGCGGCAAGGTTTCCGTCCATATGGAAATGATGAACAGTAAGAACAAAACCAGCAAGGTGCGCAACACGGGCGAGCGCTTGAAGTAAGCAGTCCCGCTGGCGATAAACGCCTGCGCCGTCGACAATATCACAAAGAAAAATACTTGCCCGGTCATGAACATTCTCGCATCTTTGCTGCTCACCTCTGCCAATTGCGTTGTCAGAAGGGGGAAGTAAACACGAAAATCATAGTTACAGCTTTCACAACTGCCCGCTTGAAAAGCCATCGCCTTGGCCACCTGGACGGCAGGATAATTCAATAGCATGTATAGCAAGGTGTAAGCTAGCGGATAAAACACGCTGATCACCAAAAACGCCATCAGCCACTTTTCAAACACGGATGCAGGGCGCATCAGCGCGACCAGGCTGGCACCAGGATTAAGCAGGTACTTGAAATAGCGCCCCGCAAAAATTATGCCCGAAAAAAACAAACCCGTGAGATACCATTGCATCTGTCCCACAAACTGAAACTGCCTGAGTAAAGTATGTCTGTCACTACTGAAAAAGATCGCCATAAAAATCAAATCCAGCATTACCAGCACCGCAACAAACCAGGCATACTCGCGCCATTTTTCGGCCCAGTGTGCGCGTAGCAAACGGCCAAAGCGCGTGGGACTAAAAAAATTGTTCATGATGGTTTTCCCGTCTCGGTCTGTACACTCGCCACGGCATCAAGCACACCCTGCTTGTTCATGCTGAGAGCCTTGTAAAGCAGCTCAAGGTTGACTACACCTGGCGCGGTATCTCGATTGCACGCCACATACGCCCATTGATTTCCCAGTGCCTCTTGATAAATGGCACCTGCTACATCTGCCTGATTATCCGTCACCCCCAGGTAGAGGCTGCGTTGCAGTGTTTGCATGCTGGCCGACAGGGCAAGTTTGCCGCCATCCACAAACAAGACATGGCTCATCAGGCTTTCCAGATCATGCGCCTGGTGGGTGCTGATGATAACCATGCGGTCGGCATGTTCTTTGCCGCTCAGTATTTTTTTAAACTGTGAACGCCCGACGATGTCGAGGCCATTGGTAGGTTCGTCCATGAGCAATAAGGGCGTGTGGGTTGCCAGTGCAAAGGCAATAACCGCTTTTTTCTTTTGCCCCAGGCTCATCGCTGCAAAGCTTTTGTCACGTGGGATTTCAAAAATCTCGGCATAGCTTAAAAAGTCATTGCCAGAAAATCGCGGATAAAACGGTGCATGGGTTTTATATAACACCGCCAGGCTGATATCCGGGAGATGAAACTCTTCCGGCACCACATACACTTGTTCCAGAAACGCAGGCAAGCGCGCCGCTGGTTTAAATCCCAGCACCTCCACCGCTCCCCCATGCGGGAACAGCAAACCCGCCAGCACCTTGAGCAGCGTCGATTTACCACTGCCATTGCGGCCAAACAAACCATACACCCCAGGCTGTGTCAGTTGCAGCGAGAAATCCTCATAGACACTCTTGCGCCCATATTCAAATTGTAGTTCTGTGACTTTGATCATCTGTTTCCTGTTGACGCCTATGTAAAGACCTGACAATCGCCTGCGCAGTTTGGCACCTATTTCATCCGCGCCAAACCGAATCACCCGGAAAGCAAAATCAGTTATTATTTCCGTGCGCGCACTTTACTTGAAAAACTCTGGCGCAGTAAGAACGAGAGTTTATTATCATTTGGCATCCTGGTGAGACTTTATGCAGACACTATTTGCAATAGATAGCCTCACTCATCCGGAAACAAAATACTGGCACTTGGCAAATAGAAGTTGGATATCAAGACAGGTGGGATAATCTAGTTGGTCGGCACTATCTGCGTCATCGCCATCGTCGTGCTGACCTTGGTACTATCCACTGTGCCAGAGTCACACAGCCCTGCTCTGCATGGCACCGCGACGCTCACGCATGTTGAAATGAATGCCAGCCATATACTGATTAGCGGCCAGTTTCTGGGATTTTTATGCCAGCAAATGGCAAGAAGTAAGTTTTTTGCGATACAAGAGTTGCCTTGTAACGCACCCGACTGGTTGCCTGTCCCGTAACAAGAATACTGGTGCACTATTGTGACAAGCTGACTATATTTTTATCGGCAGGCTGTTTGCGGACAAAACGCACACTTGCCCTATTTCCCCTTACTTCACCATCAATGACCGTTGGTATAAACCTGCACTTTTCGAGTATGCCGATCAGTTCACCGTACAAGTTTCCCTCATTTTTGAAATTTCCACCACGGAAACCATAGGGCTTTCCATCAACATCGATCTTGAAGTTGATTTCATTTTCCTGAGGTTTGGCAGTAGTGAATTCCATGTCAAAAATGTCGGATTGATAGCTGGATTCGATTAACTCTGGCTTTGGGTAGGGCTTACCACCAGGATTGACCTTCCAGTCATATTCGTAATACGCCCATCCCGCAACAGGGCGTCCTTCAAATGTTGCCACATTAAATTTGCATTGGGCTATTGCATAGAGTGCCATATCATCCAGCCGCTTCCAGTCACTGCTGATGGATGCATATTTGCCTATCACCTCACCATCTTCTGCGATCAGGAATTTCAAGCTCATTGAACCCTCCATCGCGTATCGGGTAGTTTCAGGCGGGAAAGGCGGGTTCTTGCAACTCTCTTTGACCAGCTCAGCAGCTTTGTACTTTGGGTTGAGCGCCACCTGCCATATGATATTCGGCGGGTTCAATACCTCTTTCATATCCACTTCCACCTGCTTTGCCAGATCATCACGTTTCGTCTCTTGATAAACCTTGATCAGATCAAGCACTGCGTTTTTCTTGTATGAATTGTCCAGCCCAAATTCTCGCTTTACCTTGTTAAGATAAACGGCCAACCTCAAATAATTCTCGGCTTTATCCCATTCTCTTTGACGCACATACACCTTGCCAAGGAAGGCAAATTCCTCATCCAGGCGAGTTGCCCTTACACTGCCGCTGTTCTTCCCAAAAATCTCAATCGCCTGCAGTGAGGCTTGCTCTGCTTCAGCAAGCTTCTCCTGCAACAAGAGCAGTTCTGCATACATGTGCAGAAAATTGGCATAAGATTGCCCTGTCAATTGTGGATGTATCTCTCTAAAAGCCAATATCTGTGAGCAAACTTTTTGTGCCTGGTCAAGTTGCCTGGACTTGATATGCAATTCCATTTTTTGGGTAAGAACCCTGAACAGTAACAGAGGAGAAGTAGTTTGCACCTTATCCGCGATGACCAGAGCCTGCTGGTTCAATGACAGACTGTTCTCAATATTCGCTGGAATGCGGGAGGACTCCTTCGCCGCCGTCGAGATCAGTTCATTGACATTGCCAGCCGTATCAGCATACGTAGCGTTTGACAGTAGCAGAGCCAGGGCAGGTACAAGGGGGAAATTCTTCATATTAGAAAAGTTTTTAAAAGAAGGAGACGCATACAGGTCAGCATTCATGATAAGCAGAGCCTATGCAAGGGCCTTACTTTTTGGGAATTGTAGAAATTAAATTGACCTGGATCTTAACATCTATAGCGGGTCAAAAAGTCCTGAGAAGGCAGTAAATTTTTCAGGTACCAATTGGCCATGACCATGGGCGCAGATTCAAACTCTCGCCTCATGACTGCCAACGCTGGTCACACTGCCCACCTTGACTTAAGCCCATTAAAGGTCTGCCTGGGCGGCGCGTTGTAAAGCCACCCCTACTGAATGCGAGGCGCATGGTGAGCCAATTTTCTGAATGCATTATTCCTGCACAATACCTCTGCTAACATACCCTTGCCGGTAATTCCGCATCGGCATAGTTACATAGACCAGCCCCTGGTCCGACACCAAAGACACTTCATCAGTCGCTTTGTTGAATTTCACCAGAAGCTGCGCATCAGCCGATTTGGGCAAAAGTATGCTCCTGGTAACCGACATCAGATTGCAATAGTCATCACCGCAAGCATAGATATAGGCATCAATGAGAGGCAGTCCGCTGCCAACCAGATGAAATACCCCAAGCAGATAAGATTTTCTGTCCAGATTGACTCTTTGCGTCACATGCGGCAACTTGTCCTGATTTTTTTCCAGCCACACCTCCAGTTTTTCTTCAGCAGAACTCATGGACGGAAAAAGAAGAAATGATTCTGCTCTCACTTGTGATGTAAGAGTCAGTAAAAATACAAAAGGCAATATTATTCTATGCATAAATCAATCTACAAAATCCAAGTTTATCCGTACTAACTACTATCACTATTACTTGAGCGGAAACGTCCAAAGCACTTTCTGCATATTGCCAGGCAACTCCCATACCTCAGTAGACAACGCTTGACCTGATCGTTGGCATTCCTTGACTAACGTGCCAGCTACCACATTCACCAGACCGCTCGTTCTTGAAAACAAATAGAAAAATCAGGTCCCGGTGCAACCGCATAGACTGGCCAGCCAAATTCTTTTTCCACTTTGGCTTTTAATTCCTGCATCAGCAACACCTTGCAAGGCACTGGCACATCTATCATGCCGAGTTTTGTCCATTCACGTCAGCAAAACTCAGCTTGCTTGACTGTGCAATTTTCTCCATGCTCTCGCTCGCTCCTAAGACATCGCATGAATTTCTGAGCATGCCGCACGCGTAATAATTGCTTCGTTTATCGCATTTTCATCATTGCAAAAATTCACTCTCACTTCCCCATCCATTTTTTCAACAAGCGTTTTTTAAGCGATGCACGTTCTTGCGGATTGCATCCTATGCGATTGGCGATATGTTCAGCAGCTTTTTCCTGGCGCGCAAATGGGCGGTACGTGTGGCCGTCCTTGCCAAAGGCCCACACATTGCTGACCTCTCTTTCCAGCACGGGCAGGTGCGCCGCCAGTTCTTCCGGGCTGGCGCTGCGCAAGGCCATGCGCTCGGTCGTGCGCCAGCGGGTATGCCACATCTTTTTATCCTTGCGTTCGCTACTACAGACGGCTCTTCCGCTGATAGGATTAGTGCGATGGCTACGACTCATGGGCTTTACTCTCAAAAAATTCCACATTCACGGCGACAAACGCCCTGGCCCTCGATGGATAAATGTCGCCTCTTTAATGCCGGGCAAGCCCAGGAACAAGGCCGTCAAACGGGCCAGACCAAGGCCAAAGCCACCGTGCGGTGGTGCTGCGAGTTTAAATGATTCCAGATAAAACTCCAGCCCCTTTCCTGTCAGCCCCTTTTCTGCCAGTTGCGCCATCAGGATATCGTACCTGTGCTCGCGTATGGCACCCGTGGTAATTTCAACGCCACGATACAACAACTCAAAACTCCGTGTCAGGCGCTCGCCTTCGCGCATATGGTAGAAGGGTCTCTGCTTCCATGGTACGCGGGTCAGTGCCACCAGCTCATGGCCCTGCTCCTGCATCATCGCGCCCAGCTTTCGTTCTTCCTCAGCACTGAGCGACTCGTCGCCGGATACACCGAGCAAGGCCTGTGCTTCTGCAAATTCAAGCATGATGCAGGGGCCAGGAACCCTCGCTTTGGGATAGTGTAATACCAGCTCTGGCCCCATCCTGGCAATCACTTGCTGCAAGGCGGCAGTGATCATTGCACACTCAAGATCGATGATCTCGACTTCGCTTTTCACCCCTTCGAGTTCCACGTCAAAGGAGATAAACTCGGTCGCGTGGCGCGATGAAAAACTGGGTTCTGCCCTGAACACAGGCCCGACCTCATAAATCTTGCCCAGGCCCGCCATGATGGCAATTTGCTTGTATATCTGCGGTGACTGGGCCAGATAAGCGCGTTCGCCAAAGTATTTCACTTCAAATACTTCGGCCCCTGATTCAGATGGCGCACCCATCAACTTTGGCGAATGTATGCCAATAAAACCCTGATGCCTGAGATAGCTGGTCATTTCCATTTCGATTTCACTTTGCGCTATCAGCGCCAGTGCCTCTTTGCGCTCGCGGAAGCGCGCCGCCGGCCATGCCAGCCTGGCGCCAATTTCACTGTCTGCGGATATTGGCCATTGTATTGTCGGTGACAGCAGTTCTATTGACTCAGCCTGTATCTCAACGCCGCCAGGCGCCTGCGCCGATGCGACTACAGTGCCTTCGACCGCAGCATAGGCCTGATGCATCAATCCCTTCGCTTGCTCACGCGCCGTACCAGATGCCACGACCTGCACTTTGCTCGCGCCCGACTGCAAAATGACAAACGCCATTTTGCTCTGTATGCGGGTAGTCGCCACAAAACCCTCTACTCTGATTCTTTTTCCTGCTTGTACAGCGATTTCCTCGAATGTAAACATGTCCTTCTCCTTGATTGCGGGTTGATAAAAATGCCGCCTTCGGATTCCGGAAATGAAAAAGCCCGGAATCTCCGGGCCTTTTTGAATCGTGGTATTCGCTATTTAATCTGATAATGCGCAGATACAGCGAAACGACTCCAGCCCGAGTTCGAGTTGGAATCATTATTATTAATGCGAGCAAGCAGCAAACCACTGTTCGCGCAGGCAAAGCTACGCAGGGAGCGCGGCTCCGGCGTACTTGCAATGCGTGGATACAAAACAGTTTGCATGGTTACTCTTAAAAGAATTATTGGGTGTCTGCATGAGACAGTGCAACAAGGCTATATCAAGATGATCCAGGCTGTCAATAGCCCTCGCTGATTTACTGCTCTGCAAACCCGGACACGCCTTCCAGAAAGCAGGTGCGTTGTAACACACCCTAATTACCTATTGCCCCGCCACAATCTCCAGCACCGCCGCAATTCGCCCTGCCAGTGGTAACACGCCGGGTTCATAATTCGACAGCACAACCACGGTATAGCCTGCATCGCGATACATTTCGAGTTTGCTGTAGATGCCAGGGAACTGCCCGCTGTGGCCCACGACTTGACCCAGCTTGCCCGAGCTTAGCTCGAAGCCGTATCCATAGCTGCCCTTGTCTGCACGGCCGCCGGTATGGTCTTGCCAGAATAACTGGCGTGTTACTGGCTTGAGCAATTTATCTGCCCGCAACGCATTGGCAAAACGCTGCAAATCATGCACAGTAGAATATGCTGCGCCATAAGGTCCGCCGCGCACAGGTATCAGCAATGTGTTTTCCTTTATGGTCTTCGATGCTGGCAAGCTGAGGTAGCCAGTCGCGAGGTTCTCTGTCCCCTCGTCCCTGACATAGGTGTCGGTACTGAGCATGCCTGCCGCATGGAAAACATGCTGGCGCACATAGTCGTCATAATATTTTCCAGAAACTTTTTCGATAATGACACCCAGTAAAAGCATACCTATATTACTGTACAAATAATTGCTGCCGGGCGTAAACTCTGGCCTTGCGTCGCGCGTAAATGCTTTATAGCCATCCAGGTTTTGCAGCGAAACCAGCTGCCTGTACGGGCTGTTAAAAAACTTGTCATTAAAAATATCGCCCAGGCCAGATGTGTGCGACAGCAACTGGCCTATGGTGATTTTCTTCGCCACTTCAGGTGACAGCCAGCTGGCATCCACATATTTGCTGATCGGGTCGGCATACGACAAACGCCCCGCCTCTGCCAGCTGGCCTATGCCAACTGCAGTAAACATCTTGCCGACCGAGGCCACATTAAACCTGGTACTTAACGTGTTCGCCACACGATAACGCTTGCTGGCCTCTCCACATGCCGCCTCGCTGATGATGCTGTCGCCTTTTGCGACCAGGTAGGCACCAGAAAATTCATCCTTGCTGCAAACCGTACGGAACAATGTTTGCAGCTTGTCTCTGAGTGCTGCTTCCATAGCGGGCGACAGGGCCGTGTTTTTTTCTGGAATTGCAGACGCAGTGGTTTGCCCGGCAACCTGGGACGACAACAGCAAACTCAATATGGCAGGCAGTACATGGTAAGGACGCATTCGTTTCCTTTTCGGGTGCATGGATGAGAAGCGGAAAAAATTTTGTTGACCGCTTTTGTTGACCGCAGTTCATGACGTTGTATATTTTATATGAGTATGCAATTAAAATGAACAGCACCACTCATCTTTATGAGTCACACATGACACTGCAGGGCTTATGTATTTGCCGCTTCATTCATCTCGTAGATACTGTCTTGTGCGGAAAAAATAGGCGTCCTGGATTCAATGCATACCAACCAGCTCGTAGGTACGATTAGCGCAACGTAATCGTACGCATGCAATTGCACAATCTTGTGCGTTACCTGGAAATTTCTGGATACAAATTCAATACGGAAATTTGCAATGTCTTTCCGCTCTTTGAATCTTGAAACATCCATTTTGAACGAGGAACTGCATTACTGTTAAGGAGAAATCTACATCACTACCTGCGTGTCAAATCGATCGTATCGAAGTGATTCATGCGTACGATTACGCTGCGCTAATCGTACCTACGCGAGCTAGCCGATATCACTTTTCAGCATGCGACATTTGAATCAACTCGACATCAACTTCATTGAGCAGACCTTCTAGTTTCCTCGGTACAGGGCTATCTACAAAAACCTCTGCAATTTGAAATGGATCTAGCATGGGGGTCATGTTATTCAGGCTGGCAAACTTGCCAACGACATATCTTGCGAAATATCGAGAATTTTCTATGTCGTTGACGTACCAACATCCACTGTATTTTTGCACGAAATACTCGCCGATAAATTGGCCAACTCTTAACATAAGCCATGTCCTGTCGTCATGGTCTGCAATCGCCATGTTTTGTAATGCGCTATCCAGATAACTTGCAAACATTTCGGCATTTTTTAAAACTTCATGTGCCGGCTGAATTCCCATTACACCAACAAACTCTACAAGTGTTGGAATAAGTCCTTCATAAAATTCATTCAAGCCGTCTTTTCGTTTTTCTAATAATTCACTGTCTTCTGGTTTCATTGGTAGTTCGTTCCAAAATATAGGTTTCGATAGAGAATGGTATCTAGTGATGTTCGCATCTACGCATTATCGCACCCCAAGTCCCGAAGAGCGCTCGTAGATATGATTACCATCGCGCAATCATGCGCATGCAAGCGCCCGCAAACCCTTTGCCTATTCCCGAGATCAAACCACTGCCCACATCAAATTGCGGCAAACAATTTAGGGTATTAATTCTAAACACCACATTTTCACCCCAACGTGATTCACCCTTAACGCCATCTGTAAAAAACCTGTATCACAACAAGCTTTTTTTGTGCTGAAACTGCTTAAAAAATGCACAAATCGGCACAGAGAATTGTCCTTGTTTTGTATTTTCAGGCACATATTGTTGCAATTTCACAACCGATTTATCAGCCTCCATTCATGCATTTTCAGTAATGAAACTATCTACTTTCCTCTGTGAAAATAAGTTTTCAAAAATATCAAGGGTGTTGGCAGAAATTATTTGTATATACATAAACACTTATTGCTTTTGACATATTGTTAAAGAATGTTAATAATCATTTTCGTTGAAAAACGGCAAACTGGTATTAGTTTTCATTTTTGCCGTCTCAAAATTTAGCAGTACAAATATCCTTGCATGGCGTGTGTCTATTGCAAGTGGTCTTACTATTGCCTGAAAGAATTGCAGTGTGAGCAATCTGATCAATTGCTTGCATGGCAATGCGGAATGAAGGGTGGGCCTCGCGCAGCTTGCCTGGAAATCCTTGGATGTAGGGTGAAGACGGTGCGGATACACCGTTTTTGTCTGTGCATCCATCCCTGCTTTGGGAAGAGCAGGGATGAGCATCTCACTGTACCGGCCGCCAACACGAACCGGACACTACTTCGCATCAAAAAAACAAGGAGAGAAGTAATGCGTATCAGTTGTCATTTAAAAATAGTAACTGGTGTTTCCATGGCTTTGGCCATGATGTTTAACACCGCCCAGGCTGCCGAAGCATGGGCACCGACTGCCACCAAGGCGACGGTGGTACCACCCGCACTGACTGCCAAGTCTGCCCCTGCCGCGCTGATGCAGGCCGGTGCGCCGACGCGGGTGGTGGTTGCACTCAAGCTGCGTAACAAGGCTGAGCTTGATACCCTGACCACGGGTATCCTCAACGGTAAAAACACCAGGTCGATTTCCAGTGCCGAGTTCATGTCGCGTTATGCACCAACGACAGCGCAAGTGCAGGCCGTGGTCAATCATTTGAAGAGCAGTGGTTTCGTCAACATCTCGGTGTCGGATAACCGCATGCTGGTGACGGCAGACGGTGCGGCAGCCACGGTGAAAACGGCTTTCAATGCAGATCTGAAAACCTACTCGGTGCAGGGTCGTTCTGTGCATGTCAACACGACAGATGCACAGGTGCCGCAGTCACTGGCAGACACGGTGCTGGCAGTGCATGGCTTGCAAAACCTGCATACCTACCGCACCAACCTGGTCAGGCCACATGCCAATACCCTGGCTGTCGGTGGGCATAATCCTACCGAGTTTTCTGCCATCTACAATGCCAGCAGCTTGCCCAGTGCGGTGAATGCCACCATAGGCATCATCACGCAAGGGAGCATGACGCAAACCATCAAGGACTTGAACACCTTCACCAACAAGGCTGGTTACCCAACGGTGAATGTGGAAACAGTGACGATAGGTGCGCCCAGCTCTGATACCTCCGGTGTCGGTGAATGGAATATGGACACGCAAGATGCGCTGGCAACGGCGGGCGGCACCATCAAAAAAATGGTGTTGTACACGGCCACCACGCTGAACCTGACGGACATCACGGCGGCCTATAACCGTGCTGTCAGCGACAACGTGGCCAAGGTCATCAATGTCTCTTTGGGCATGTGTGAAAACGATGCGTTCAATGCGGGTATCACCGCCAGCAATGACCAGATTTTCCAGACTGCGGTAGCACAGGGCCAGACTTTTGCAGTCTCGTCCGGTGATTCCGGTGCTTATGAATGCGGTGGCCCTGGTACATCGCAAAGTTATCCGTCGGCTTCACCTTATGTGATTTCGGTGGGCGGTACTTTGCTCAACACTTCAGGCACGACCAGGATTTCTGAAACGGTGTGGGCTTGTACCACGGCCGCCAGTTGCCAGGCCGATGCAAACGGTGGCGCAGGCGGTGGGCCATCCCTGACGGAATCAGCACCCAGCTGGCAAATCAGTTCCGGCGTTTTGGGTTCTTCTACCAAGCGAGGCACGCCAGATATTTCATTCAATGCAGACCCTGCCAGTGGTGCACTGGTGATTGTCAATGGTGGTATCCAGCAAATTGGTGGCACCAGCCTGGCAGCACCTATCTTCACCGGCTTTTGGGCGCGTGTGCAGTCGATGAACAATAACAGCCTGCCCTTCCCTGCTGCGGCGATTTATCAAAAAGCCGCCAGCACACCGGGCATGTTCTACGACATCACTTCTGGCAGCAATGGCGGATACAGCGCCACGGCAGGCTGGGATTATGCCAGCGGCTATGGCAGCCTGAACATGGCTAACTTTGCCGCGGCCATGGGCTCGACGCCACCACCACCCAATGTCCTGGTCAAGGATGTGCCAACCACTGGCATCAACCTGGCAACCGGTGCCAACCGGGTGTACACCTTTGCCGTGCCAGCCGGTGCCAGCAACCTGACGTTCAAGACCACGGGCGGCTCAGGCGATGCTGATCTGTATGTACAAGTGGGGGCAGCACCAAGCACCACGACCTACCTGCAAAAATCAGATGGCTCGACCAGCACAGAAACCATCACCATCGCCGCACCAACAGCAGGCACTTACTACGTCTTGCTGAATGGTTACACCGCGTCGAATGGCATCAGCCTGGTAGCCAGCTATCAGGCAGGCATACCCGGCAATGTGTTGAACAATGGCGTACCGGTGACAGGTATCAACCTGGCTTCTGGTGCTTCATCGGTCTACACTTTTGTGGTGCCTGCGGGCCGCCCATCAGTGACATTCAAAACCAGCGGCGGCTCTGGCGATGCTGATTTGTATGTCAAACTGGGTTCTGCACCGACCACAACGTCTTACCTGCAAAAATCCAATGGTGCCAGCAACAATGAAAGCATCACCATCAATACACCTGCCGCCGGGACTTATTATGTCCTGGTCAAAGCGTATAGCACCATCAGCGGTGTGACTTTGCTGGCGACGAATTGAACGATGCCCTGAGCAAGTAGTAATGCAGTATGCAAGATGAAGTAAGGCCCCGGGATTTTTCCGGGGCCTTATTTTTTCGCTTGCCGGATTGAGTTTTTCTCCTCACATCAATGATGTTTATAATGAGGCTCTTATGCAGCTTGAAGAACCGGAACATGAATGTGGAATTATTCACTGGATGAAAAAACCGAGCGCGGCGGTGGCTATGGCCAGTCAGAAGTGGAATTGCGCTATGCACTGAGAGTCAAACACAATTTGGTGATGTTGAAAGTGGCGACCTATGAAGAGTCACTCTGGAGTGTACTGGTATCCATGCTATTTTGGTCGCCGTTAATATGGTTCCTGTTTTTTCTACCAGTTTGTTTCTTACTGCTCTGGGTCGCCAGCAGTTTTATCGACCTTCCACAGTATATGCATGGTGTCTATGCGCTGCCACTCGCCTATGCCAGCGGCTTGTATTTATCGCTGCGTAAGCAATCCCCCCTGCGCGACTACAGGACCAGAAAGCAATATGTAGGGACGAAAACGCTACTGCTGGACTTCAAACAACAATTGCTGATCGCTGAAGAAGTGTTTCGTTTTGCACCAGAAAAAAATTGCGTGCAGACCGTCGCCTTCAACAAAATCCATGTCAGTATCGAATGGAATAAAGGCGTGGAAGACTCTGACTATCCAGGTTTTTATACGGACTACGTCGGCATTTATTTGCGACTGAAATCTGGCGGCCTCAAGGGCATGGCATGGGCAAACAGAAAGCTGGGAGAACCAGTCTTTCGCCGGGAATACGATAGCGGCAGTACCGACCAGGCAGTAAAAACCCAGGCAGAACTGGATGAGATGATCGCTCTATTAAAGACGCAAAATCTGCATCAAAAATAACAACTGGAGTCAATCAATCATATGCTTGCCAGCCAGCACCGCTGTCTTGCGGGAAAAGGAGCGACCGACTCCCGACATTTAAAGTAACGGTTTATCCTGCGGACAATACTTGTACGGCGAGAGTACCTTCACCGCATTGTCTGCCACGAGACGTAACTGGTGTTGCACTTGTGGACTGATATCTGAAGGAGCAATGTCAGGTAGTGACGAAGGCAATTTTCCTGACAGCGTCGCGTACAAGACGAAAGCCGTCAGTTGCGCGCCAGCTGGTGCCGAATGGTTGCCATCGTCAGCATACAAAGACAAGTCAGGGCGGTCTTGCAAAGCAAGATCCCACGCCTGACCAATCGGCGCGATACAAGCGGGAGCCTGTTCAGCGATCTTGACATGCTGAGCAAAGATACGATCAGTCTCCGCGATGCCCCTCCGCGGCCATTCTGGAAAAAGCACTGGCAAGGCATTGGATTTACGCGCCAAACCAACCAAAGTGATTGCTTCAGCAATGGAATAAGAATTGACGCCCGAGCTACTGTATTTCTGTGCCTGCAGAATAACAGCATTCCATTTCTGATTATTGAGTAAAGCTAGCGTGGGCTCATACTTCGAGTGTTCGTCAAGAAACAAACTCGCCGGAGCTGCAACGACCGAAATGGTCTTTCCTGGATGCGCAACGCGCATTATCGCCTCTAACCGCGCTGACACATTGTTGAAAAGGGTATGGCTATTCCCGATCATCAAAACCTTGATTTCAGCGTTGCCCGTGCCAGCGCCCGTGTCAACGCCCGCAGTGTTCACCGAATTACCAGACGTTGCCTGCGATCTGTCTGAACCGCCGCCACAAGCCATCAGCAACAAACCCATCAATAAAGAAAATAACAGTCGATGCAGGCTATTGCGCCGTTGGTCGTAAAAATTCCCACATATCATTTGTCATTCTCCTTGATGTCGGCGCTTGGATGTAGGCCCAGGAAAGCAGCTTATGTCGTACCAACTTCTTGAAAAGAAATCGAATCGAAAAATCGTTTCTCAAGATACGCAGTTGCAGAAAACCCACGTGATCGTTGTGGCTGCACACGTGCCTTCGTTCTACGGCCAGCAATAGCCTAATCGCATCGAACGATAGGGGTGACACGGCCTATTTTCGCAAAGTCATTCTGATTGCTGGCGCTTGCGTTTAGCTCAGATTATACAACACATTTTTTCGCGCTTATTTGGCAATTTCAAGGGTTTTTACAGAGGGCGAAAGGGATGCAGCGAGCAAATCCAGGACGATACTGAATGGGTCAAGATCCATCGTGGTGAAAGATTAATTGTCTACCATGCCTCTATCGGTTAGGCTAGGTATTGACTGCGCTCCTCAACCAAAAACATTCCCCCACGTCTGGTAATTCACGCACGACAAAGCCGCGTCTTTCCAGTACACGGCGTAATTTCAGGTTGGGCTTGGCACAATGTACGGCGTGCACACGCCATTCCAGAAACTGCAAACCTTCACGTTGCGCATAGCGGTTGGCCAATGATGCCAGGGCGGGTAAAGCGCCTTCGCCGCCACCATCAACGTGCGCCAGTTCCATAATGAGGGTGTCACCAGAAACGCAAAGCGGCCCAGCATGTTGGCTGACCCGGCCTTGAAGACCAGCGCTTCGTCGCTGAGTATGATGGACTGCATCAGTTCAGCAGGAAGGTTCAGGATTTCGTCGGTGGTGTAGCCTTCCAGCAGTATGTTTGACATGGGTTTGACGTATGATCAATATTGGTTATCGATCATAACAAAATTCAGTCAGTCGAGGGGACGTAACAGAGTGAGGGACTGATCTGACATTCATACATTTTCAAACCGGCGGGAGATTGCGCGATCGCTAATAGCTCCCAGGGGTTACTTGGGTAGTTATCTTAAAATTTTGCCCGAGTTCCTTCTGCAATCTTCCAGCCAGGCGCTCGCCAGCCGTTATGAAATTGCGCTCGTGATCTGCATTTTTAAAGCCTGAATTTAGCGGATCTTCAGTATTTAATGTTTCCGTATATTCGTCTCCCCACAATGAAAGTAGATTTTTCAGTTCATCTGAAATGGGGAGGCTGTCGTGGTCAATGTTCCCAATCTCCCCCGGTGAAGCCTCCCATAAGGGGAAACAGTTGTAGTCAGCCATTAATTTGATCATTCTCATTTTTTACCTACGGCGATGGTACAGGTCTGACATCCATACATTTCCAACCCGGCAGGCGATCATGCCGTGGTGCTAATCTTCAGTAGGAGTCAGATAACTGAGCTTCTCTGTGTCCCACCCATTAGTTTCTTTTCTTCGCCAAGTCAGTTGCCCTAACAACCCACCCTCGCTGTCATACAAGCGAATATTGGCTGCGCTAAGCACTCCAGGACCGGGCCCGCAATATGGGCCAATATGCAGCGTCTCGCCTTCTATGAAACCAAAATCGCACTCAGCATGTTTGATCAAGGGCTGCGCAACGTCAAGATATTGAAAGTTCGTACCGCCACAACAGAGTACCCGTGGTGCATGGCGGCGTGCCATTCTCCAGCGGAGATAATGACCGACTTCGCTTACGACTTGTTCAGAATCCATAAATGCTGAATGCAGAGGATAGTCTATCTCTTTCCCGGCACGTGCAGCGCCATAGGCGTTTTCAAAGTCGCGCAATGGAAGTATGTCTTCGGCAGCGCATAAGCATGCACAATCCTTGCACCAGGCAGGCCGCAGCGGGATTTCAAGTAACTGGCTATCTTCCACTTGTTGTCCCATGGCTACCGAACCCAAGTAGTAATAAGCCTCGCGAAACGGCGCTCGAAAAGTTGTCTGGCAACTGGAACAGCGAAATTCATTAGGAAACATATATGCTACTCACAAGTATTCGGTGGTACGGGCCAGGTCTGACATTCACACATTTTCAACTCTGCGGGGCAATGACGCGATTGCTAATCACCCCGAAAGATAACACTTTGCAGCAGATTCCTCGAACTACCTCTGTGCTTACTCGGTGTCTCTGTGTCTCTGTGGTGAGTGGTTTGCATGACCGTTGCAGAGCGTCACATCACGCCAAGCCTGCGATTGACGCTATGCCAATCGCACTTGCGGGTATAGCGAATGGCTTTTGCATCGGGCACAATAGAGCGCACTACTCACGCCGCAGCACATAGCCTGTTGCCGCAAACGTTTCATTGCCCACCAGCTTGCCCTCAGAACGGGAGTGGACTTTGAAACCTTCGCTCAGGTACAAAGCCAGTGCGGCTTCGTTGCCTTCCAGGACTTCTGTATCAAGCTTGCCATCAAGCGCGGCGATGGCGTGGCGCAGCAATTGCCTGCCTATGCCTTGCTTGAACATGGCCGGGTCTACATACAGCCAGGTCAATTCGTCTTCTGACCAGCCTGCAAAGCCTTGTACTTGGCCATGCACTTCAGCCACCACCAATGCGCCATCGAACAAGCCTTCATTTTCGCCGGTTTGCTCCAGCGTTAAAAACGCATCCATCAAGCCCGCTGCCTGCAATTCAAAGACACGCGCGGCATCATGGATGACGCACAGGCGCTCCCAGTCGCTGGGTAAATAGGGTCGTATGTTCATTTGTTTTTTTATTGTTGGAAATGGGCCGATCAATGTAAAGGATAAACCAGCGATTGACAACTTGCACTGGCATGATTGCTGCGTTTCCACCTGCAATATGAATGCCGATGTGTGGAAAAAATCACTCGCCATAGATAAGGCAGCAATCAGCAATTTATTTCCATTCGCAGCAGCGTTGAATTTGTGGTTTGTTTCGGTTTTCGTGGGGAGTAGAATAGACGTGTTAGTGTGGCGTGCAGCTCGTCAAACATCGTTGGCAGAGAACATCCCCCTCTTTGCAAGCCCTTTCCCTTTTGGAGTTAACTGCAATAATGCTCATCTTTGGCACTAAATTCTTTGGACACGTTGAAACGATTGATGACCGCATTCATATTGCAACGCGTTTCCATCACTTGCTTTTTATTCCGCTCATTTATCAGGGCAGCTTTATTGTGCTGGATGAGAGCCAGGCGCTGCGCATTGCCATCAACTTGAAGTCGATTGCCTTTGCCTACCTCAGATTGTCGCTGGTTGCAGTCATTATTTATGCGACGCTCGTTTTGATGGTGATGCTTTCCTCCTCTCCCATCGAGCTTGATGCATGGATTGCTGCGGCAGGGAGCGCCGCTGTCATCATCCTGTCATTCGTGGCTGTGTATTACAGTTTTCAATTTGGAAAAGCAAGCGAACAAAAGAAAACCCAGCTACTGGAAATGCTTGCGCAAAACAGGGCAGATATCATGCCTATCGTTAATGCGCAAATGCGTCTCTTTTGAAGCGTGGGTGGGGCGTCTGCTTTGCAGGATACGTTGTACCTCACCCTGCCCTTGATAGCAATCACGCCCTCTGCGGAGCATGTTTTTTGCGTCAGACACAATTAAGCAGCCTCTGCCCCTGATGTTCTTTGATTAATGAAAGAAATTGATTACACTTACAAGCTGGCAATTCTCGCTGGTTTTTCAAGAAAGTGATCGCGCCCATTACCTCTGCCCACAAATTGATCGTCTGCCATGAGTGTGACCTGATCTGCATGGACTTGCCGCTGGCGACGGGTGAAGCCGCGAGCTGCCCGCGTTGCGGGGCGACGCTGTACAGGAATGGCAGCGCCAGTGTCGACCTGGCGCTGGCGCTGGCTCTTACCTCGGTGATTTTGTTATTGCTCTTGAATAGCTTCCCGCTGCTGTCGCTCAAGGTGCAGCAAGTCACCCGCGACACCACCTTGTTGCGTGCGGCCCTGACAATGTGGGACGATGGCATGCATCTCTTGTCGCTGCTGGTGATCGCGACCACCATGCTGGCACCGGCCATGCAGATATCGGTCGCCATTTACTTGCTGTGCGTGATCAGGTTTGGTGACGCCAGCCGGGCGCTGGGCGCACCTTTGCGCGCTTTGCAAACCCTGCGGCCTTGGAATATGGTGGAGATTTTCATGCTGGGCTTGCTGGTGTCGCTGGTCAAGCTGCAACATATGGCTGACATTGTCATCGGCCCTGCCTTGTGGTCATGCGCGTCGCTGATCTTTTTTTCGGCGGCACTGACATCGGTACTGACACCGCGCAATGTCTGGCTATGGGCGCGTGCGGCAGACAACAAGACTGCACCTACCGGGGTGACGCATGGTTGATCACCCGCCAGAACACCGCTACATCCCCGTTGCTGGCCTGGCCGGCCAGACTGGTGCTGCTGCCGGCCTGATCAGTTGCGATATTTGCGAAACCTTGTGCTGCACCCATGACGACGCTGCCACCCATTGCCCCAGTTGCGGTGCCTCCCTGCATTTGCGCCACAAAGACAGCCTGACCAAATCACTTGCCTATCTGGTGGCGGCGACGATCTTGTATATACCCGCCAATCTCTTGCCGGTCATGCAAACCAATACCATTTTTGGGACGCAGGATGACACCATCATGAGCGGGGTGCTGGTGCTCTTGCATACAGGCTCGTGGCCGCTGGCGCTACTGGTCTTCTTTGCCAGTATCGTCGTGCCCTTGCTCAAACTGTTTTCCATCAGCCTGCTGCTGTACACCTGCTGGAAAAAATCCACCTGGAACGCGTTGCAGCGCACCCAGTTATTCCGCATGGTAGAAGCCGTGGGCCGCTGGTCGATGCTGGACGTGTATGTGGTGACGGTGCTGGTGGCGTTGGTGCAGTTCAAGTCCCTGGCAGCGATACACCCTGGGGGTGGCGCGCTGGCTTTTGGTGCTGTCGTGGTGCTGACGATGTTGTCGGCACAAAGCTTTGATTCACGTTTAATCTGGGTAGCAAAGTCGCATGAGTGATCCAACTTCTGAACATCCTGGCACGCCTGCAGCAGACCAGTCCGCACCGACTGGTGAAACTGTTGTTACTGTTGATGCAGTCGACGCTGTCGTGCCCGCCGTCAAGGTCCGGCCAAGGCGACGCCTGCCCTCCTTTGTCTGGGCGGTGCCTGTCATTGCGGCCCTCATCGGTGTCTGGCTGGTGGTACAAGGCATTACCAGCCAGGGGCCGGTCATCACCATCAACTTTAAATCAGCCGAAGGGCTGGAGGCAGGCAAGACCAAACTGCGCTATAAGGATGTCGATGTTGGCCATGTCAAAGCCATTGCCCTGTCACCAGACCGACAGCGTGTGCTGATCACGGCGCAACTCATCAAAAGTGCCTCTGACATTCTGGCCACGGATACCCGTTTCTTCATTGTCAAGCCACGCATCTCTGGCGGCTCTGTCTCTGGTCTCTCCACCCTCTTGTCCGGCAACTACATCAGTGTTGATGTCGGCAAGGCAGAAGAAACCACCAATGATTTTACCGGCCTGGAAGAACCACCCCTGGTCAACCGCGATTCGCCAGGGCGCGAATTTGTCTTGCACGGTGCACAGACTGGCTCGGTCAATTATGGCTCACCCATTTTCTTTCGCCACATCAATGCTGGCCACGTCACCAAGTTCCAGCTAGACCGCGATGGCAAGGGCGTTACCATCCGCGTCTTCATTGACGCACCGTATGACCAGTACGTCACTGCCGATACCCGCTTCTGGCATGCCAGCGGCGTTGACATGCAGCTTGATGCCAATGGCTTGCGCGTCACCACAGAATCGCTCACGTCCCTGATTGAAGGCGGCCTCGCCTTCCAGGAACATGATGATGCCCTGCCCGGTGGCAAACCCGCCTTCGAGGGCAGCGTCTTCCCCCTGTTTGAAGATCGTGAACATGCCATGCGTGCACCAGACACCAAGGTGCGCAACTTTCTCATGTACTTCCCTGAAACCCTGCGCGGCCTCTCCAAAGGTGCGCCGATTGATTTGCGCGGCATCGTCATCGGCGAAGTCAAATCCCTGGGCGTAGAATTCACCGAGAATGGCCGCCTGCCGCGCTTCCCGGTCGAAGTCAGCCTCTACCCTGATCGCCTCAAAGCCCGCGTCCGATCAGGCGCCCGCCTGCCCGATGACGATACCGAAGCCAAGGAAAGATCGCTGCTTGACCACCTCATCGCCCGTGGCCTGCGCGGCCAACTGCGCAGCGGCAACCTGCTGACAGGCCAGCTCTATATCGCCCTTGATTTTTTCCCCGATGCCGCACCCGCAAAAATGGACTGGCGCAGCGACTACCCCGTGCTGCCTACCGTCGGCGGCGGCCTGGGTGAAATCCAGGACACCGTGGGCCGCATCGCCAAGAAGATAGACAAGCTGCCTTTCGACAAAATATCAGGCGAACTGGTACAAGCCCTGGGCAAGCTCAACACCACCCTGGCCAGCACAGAAAAACTGGTGCGCCGCCTGGATGCCGAAGTCGCGCCCGAGCTGACCTCCACCCTCAAAGAGGCACGCAGCACCTTGAACAGCGCCAATGCCCTGCTGGCAGAAGACGCCCCGCTGCAGCAAGACATGCGCGAATCACTCAAGCAAGTCGCCAAATCTGCCCGCGCCGTCGCCAACCTGGCCGACACGCTCGAACGCCACCCCGACGCCCTCGTCTTTGGCAAACAAAAGGTAAAACCATGATGCGCAGCCTGCCTCTCCTGACGATATCCCTGGCTAGCCTGCTGCTGGCCGCCTGCGCCACACCGCCCGTTGAACACCTGTACCGCCTCGACTACCCCGTGGCAAGCGCCAGCCATGCCGAGGCGCAATATGAAGTCGTCATCGCCACTGTCAAACTGCCAGAGGCCGTCAACCGCCAGCAACTGGTCATCCAAAAATCTGCCACCGAATCCCTCATCTCTGACGAACAACGCTGGCTGGCCCCGCTGGATGAACAACTCACCCACGCCCTCACCGCCCACCTGCGCAAAAACCTGCCCGACGCCTGGCTCTCCACAGACACCGGCATCAACGCCAGCATCGCCGCCACCCCAGGCAAGACCCTGCCCCGCTACCTCGTCAAAGTACAAATCGACCAGCTACTCATCCACAGCGGCAGCCAACTCACCCTCGAAGCCAGCTGGGTCGTACTCGACCACAGCCGCAAACTGCTCAAGCGCGAACACCAGGTATTTACCGTGCGCCTGAATGGCACCGCATACGAAGCCATAGCCCCGGCCATGTCAGAGGCAGCACGGCAGTTGGCGGAGCAAGTCGGGGGGAGTGTATTGGGTGCGCGCAAGTGAGTAGATACCTTGCCTCTGTAGGTATGATTAGCGCAGCGTAATCGTACGCATGCGATGCCGGACAAGTCACAACATCGCCTATAAAATCTCTGCCTTCAAGCGCCGGAAGAACGAAGCTCTTAATATGAATTTTCTCGAGAAAACCAGTTTTAAAAATAACAAACCATGCTTCACATGCGTACGATTACGCTGCGCTAATCGTACCTACGCGCTAACTCATCGCTCAGCATTGCCTCACGCTAAAAATAACTCTATCTTCATACTGAAAACACCTGCAAGATATGCCACCCAATTTTGACAAAGATGCTGCACTTGAATTGCAGCAACTGGATATTATCCATCACAATGATGGTGCGTATAAAAAATTCAAACCATTTTATCTGGGAGGGATATTTCTTCTTTTGAGTCTGGCTACCGGTGCTTCTTTCCATTCGATGTCACTGCGGATATCTGTTCACCAGCTCATTATCAGCATAGTGGCCGCCTTGGTGATGCTCGTTATTTTAATCGGCATGTATGCAAAGACCTTATGGAGAATCAGACACAAGACTATGCGGAAAGAGGATATCCTCCATCTTAGAAAATGGAATGCATATGAAGCTGAACACCAGGATAAGATTGCTTACATTACCATCGCAATATTGGCAGTGCTTTGCATATTCTTTAGCGTCGGATTCTTTTTTGTTTTGATGGCGCAGTTATTCCTTCTGCTGGGATTATTCTTTGTTCTTTTTGCGACTATCACCAAATTTTTTTAATTGAGTTGATTTTCTTTTTGGTGCATTTGCTTGTAACTAGCTCGTAGATACTGCGATTAGCGCAGCGTAATCGTACGCATGCAATGCCTGAAGCAACGAAAGACCTCAAGCAAATCCCATGAGAACCATCCGTCCTGCTATGCACGAGTGTAATGTATACTTGATTCAATATCTTAAAGAAGTCGTGATTCTCTATCAGCCATGCGTACGATTACGCTGCGCTAATCGTACCTACGCGAGATTGAAGGCGTAAGATATCTTGCAGATGATAAGCGGCCAGGATCGCCATGAAAAAAGTAAGAACCTCTTTTTGGAAACAATCTGCATCTTTTTACATAGGTGCAGGCCTTGTCGCAGAAATACCTTTGACGCTGTTTTTGAATCTCGATATCACCCGTCAATTTCTCGACAGGTTTGTCGATTGGCCACCACCAGTCTGGTTGGTGATGATGCTCGTGCTCCTTGCTTACGTTTTTACATGCTGGCTCGGTTATAAGCTGGGTCTCGGAGAGTGAATTTTTTTTGGGCGACCTGTCCACAATAGCCCGTAGGTACGATTAGCGCAGCGTAATCGTACGCATGAGATGCCGGAAATAACGAAAGGCATCCAGCATCTCCTCTGATACCCGTCTGTCCTTCTCCTCATGAGGGTGATGTATACTTGATTCAAAATCTGACGTCAGCCAATTTTATCAATCAACGTCGAGAATTGCGGCTTACCATGCGTACGATTACGCTGCGCTAATCGTACCTACGCGAGCTACAAGAGCTAAACACTAAAGACTACTATGCGCAACCAAATCCGGGATGAAGTTATTTCTATCGCTCCTCACGATGCCATGGAAGGTGATGATATTTCTCGCTGCCTTGCATGGATAGACTCCGGTGTTGATTTGTGTCGCATAGCAAAGCCAGCCACGCCACCGATGCATCTTGTGTCCTATTTTGTTGTTGTAGATGATGGGCATGTCCTACTGGTCGATCATCGGAATGCACAGTTGTGGCTTCCGCCAGGTGGCCATGTTGAACAAGGCGAACACCCGCGTGTTGCAGTTGTGCGTGAATTGGAAGAGGAACTCGGCTTTGTGGCATCACATCCAATAGAGGCACCTCTATTCCTGACCATAACGACGACTGTTGGGCTGACGGCGGGACATACGGATGTTTCGCTATGGTACGTAGTGCGCGCTAGCCGTTACCAAAACTTCCAATATGACGAAAGCGAGTTCAGGGATGCACGTTGGTTTCCGTTCGACGAAGTCCCGCTTGAGCGCACGGACCCGCATATGAAACGCTTCCTTACCAAGCTGGCCCGCGTAGATACGATTAGCGCAGCGTAATCGTACGCATGCGATGCCGGAACATCAAGCATATCCCATGAGAACCATCCGTTCTTCTCTGCACGAGTGTAATGTATACTTGATTCAATATCGTAGAGCAGTCATTTTATCGAGCAGCCATGCGTACGATTACGCTGCGCTAATCGTACCTACGCGAGCTACAAACATACCATTAAAAAATCCCCAGGATACTCTCCCATGTTTTTACGCTTTACAAAAAGCTCGCGTAGGTACGATTACCCGTAGGTACGATTAGCGCAGCGTAATCGTACGCATGCGATGCCGGAAACTCAAGTAAATCCCATGATAACCGTCTGTCCTTCTCTGCACGGGTGTGATGTATACTCGATTCAATATCGTAAAGTAGTCGTGATTTTCAATCAGCCATGCGTACGATTACGCTGCGCCAATCGTATCTACGCGAGCTGCTGCCAACTGGCGCGCAAATGATGACTTCATTGGATTCAGAGGAGTGAAACAGTAATGACTGCACTTATTTTTGAAACAGTAGGCGATGTAAACAGCACATATGCATATCTATGTGTTTATCAGGAGAGTGATAAAATTAATCCATTTATGGAAATCAGCCTCACTGAGGATAGGGAAATATTGTTTACCATTTACTCGTTTCCAAAAAACGTCGCTTTGACAACTGCGCAATGGGAAGAGATATCTGATAAAGCAAAAATATTTCTCCCTAAAGCATTAGCAAATGAAGACGCATCCTGATTTTTATAGTTCTTCAACCCGCGTAGGTACGATTAGCGCAGCGTAATCGTACGCATGACTAACCGTAAAACATCTGATCTTCCCCAAATAACATGCCCAATTACCGCCGCGCATTCATCCCGGGAGCAACATGGTTTTTCACCGTGAACCTGCTGCAACGGCAAGGCAACGATCTGCTGGTGCGCGAGATTGAACTCTTGCGCGAGATCATCAAGAATGTGCGGCGTAAATATCCCTTTCATATCGATGCCTGGGTAGTCTTGCCAGAGCATATGCATTGCGTCTTCACCCTGCCTGAAGGTGACAGCGATTTTAGCCTGCGCTGGCGGCTCATTAAGAGCGGTTTCTCACGCGCACTGCCCAAAACAGAATCACTCTCCGCTGCACGCCATGCTGCAGGTGAACGCGGCATCTGGCAACGCCACTATTGGGAACATCTGATACGCGATGAGCTGGACTATCAAAGGCATGTCGATTACGTGCATGTCAATCCGCTCAAACATGGCTTGGTCAGGCGCGTTTGTGACTGGCCCTATTCCACTTTTCATCGCTATGTTAGCGAAGGCGTGTATCCTGTTGACTGGTGTGGTGATGTGGCGGCGGAGATTTGTGGTGGTGATTGATAGGCGTGTGCATTTCAATCTGCGCCAGGAATCGCAGCTGGCCATGCGTACGATTACGCTGCGCTAATCGTACCTACGCGGGCTATAATAAAGGACAGGTAATTACAGCCACCCAGGCAAATTTATTGAATGAACGATCGTTCAGATTGTGATATGCTTGGTCTCATGAAAAATCCACACCCCTCCCAGACCCGCGAAGAAACTACCAGCCTTCGCCGTGAAGCCATCTTCCAGGCTGCACTTTGCTGTTTTGTAGAGAAAGGCTTTCATCAGGCCAGCATGCGCGACATAGCCGCTCTGGCGGGCGTGAGTGTGGGCAATGTGTACAACCACTTTCCGTCAAAAGAAGTCTTGATTGCTGAAATTGCAGCCCTGGAGATGCGGGAACTGGCTCCTTTGCTGCTTGCGCTGGAGCGCGCTTCGCCGCTGAGTGGCCTCTTGAAGTTTGCCAGGGACTACACCGCTTTGTGTTCAGAACCTGGCAGCGTCATGCTCAGCAGCGAGGTGATTGCAGAGTCTGCCCGCAATCCGGTGCTTGCGGGGCTTTTTGCAGACAACCACCGCAATCTGGTCGCTGCCTTGCGCCGCACCTTGCAAGCGGGCATGCAAGCCGGGGAGATAGACCCCGCACTGCCCGCAGATACGACAGCGGCGCTGGTGCTGGATGCTATCGAGGGGCATGCTCTTCGCGCGGTACTGTTTGCCAGCAAGAAGGCGCAACGTAAAAGGACGGAAGACGAGCTGGCCCTGCTGTTAAACAAGCTGTTGCAGCCATGAGACCATCACCATGAAAACGCAAACGTCACCTCGCCTTGAAGGCCTGGACCTGGCGCGCTGCCTGGCGCTGGTGGGGATGGTGCTGGTCAATTTTCGTTTGGCCATGGGGGTTGAGCATGGCAAACCCACCTGGTTAGCGCACGCATTTGAAGCTTTGCAAGGCCGCAGTGCAGCCCTCTTTGTGGTGCTGGCTGGCATGGGCTTTGCCATGGGTCTGCGCCGCCTTGCGCGTTCTGAGGCGATTGCACTCACCTTGCGCCGGAGTATTTTCCTGGTGACGCTGGGAATGCTCAATTTTCTGGTGTTTCCAGCGGATATCATTCATTACTACGGGGTGTATTTTCTGGTGGGTGTTGTGCTGTTGCCCCTGGGTAGTCGCGCCCTGCTGGGGTGTATGGCGGGTATTGTTGTGGCTTTCCCCTTGCTCAGCTTTTTCCTTGATTACAACCAGGGCTGGAACTGGACGACGCTGGAATACGCTGGTTTCTGGACACTGCCTGGTTTCCTGCGACACCTGCTCTTTAATGGCTTTCACCCGGCGCTGCCATGGGTGGCATTTCTGCTGTGGGGTATGTTTCTGGCGCGCACCGCATTGCACAACACACGCACCCAGGTTGCCATGGTGGTGGGTGGCGCGGCTTGCGCTTTTCTCGCCCATTGGCTATCCGCAGAGGCTATCGCTTTGTGGCCGGCGTATGCAGATCTGTTTGGTGTCAGCCCCATGCCGCCGATGCCATTGTACATGCTGGCCGGTGCCGGGGTTGCTACCAGCATCATCGGTCTCTGTCTTGTTATCGTAGCGCGTTGGGGTCAGTTTGCTGGCTTGCGACTCTTGCTTCCGGCTGGGCGCATGACGCTCACGCTCTATATTGCGCACATTTTCATCGGCATGGGAGTTTTAGAAGCCATGGGCTGGCTTACAGGACAAGGCCTGGTGCAGGTTGCAGTGGCCGCCACCACGTACTGCCTGCTTGCCTTAACATTCGCATGTGTGTGGACGAAATTCTTCGAGCATGGGCCGCTGGAATGGCTGATGCGCCGACTCACACGATAAACCTTCTTGCGAACCCAATTGAATATGCAGACCGCAACCAATCCCGACCACAACGCGCTCAGCACTGAGCTGGATGCTTACCTGCGCAGTGTTTATCCCAGCCATTTGCCAGGGGCGGCGGTGCTGGTTGCCAAGCATGACAAAGTCATCCTGCAGGCCGCTTACGGCATGGCGCACATGGATGAGGCTCGCCCCCTGTCTACCGATAGTGTCTTTCGCATGGGTTCGCTGACCAAGCAGTTCACGGCCGCAGCCATCATGCTGCTCGCGCAGCGCGGGCAACTCCATGTGCAAGACGCGCTGCATACTCACCTCCCCGACTTTCCAGCGCTGGGCCGGGGAATTCGCCTGGAGCACTTGTTGAACCACACCGCTGGCCTGGCTTGTTACACAGACCGCCCCGACTTTGAGCTGGTGGAGCCACTCGACCTGTCGCCAGTGCAAGTAGTGGCCTTGTTTCAAGATACGCCACTGCTGTTTGTGCCTGGAAGCCAGTTTTCGTATAGCAACTCCGGCTACTTTTTGCTCGGCCTGGTGATTGAGAAAGTCTCAGGCATGTCGCTGGCACAGTTCTTTAGCAGCCAGATGTTTCTGCCGCTCGGAATGCGATCCACTGGCATGGAAGGATACGCAGGCCTCTGCCCCCTGCAAGGCTACACGGAAGAGCCTGACCTGCAGCTTGCACCTGTCATCAGCATGTCGATTCCCTTCGCCGCAGGCGCGCTGGTCTCAAGCATTGGAGATATGTACCTCTGGGAGCAACACATGGCACGCTCGACTCTGCTCTCGAAAGAAAGCTGGCAACAGATGTGTGCCCCGACACGCCTGCTCAGCGGCGAGCTGTGCGGTTATGGCTACGGCCTGGAGAATCGCCAGGTTCATGGCATCTCCGTAGTAGATCATGACGGAGGCATCAGCGGCTACAGTAGCTATAGCGCACGCACCCTCGATAGCGGCTTGTTTGTGCTTGTGCTGAGCAACAACGATTCAGGGCAACCGTCTACGATCGAAGTGGGGGAATGGCTGGTGCAAAAGGTGACAGAACGTGGTGGAGCCTGTGTCGATACAAGCGCAGCGTAGTCGTACGCATGGACAACGGTAATTTTCTAAGCCGCTGAAAAATCACGACTGCTCTATGAGCTTGTATCAAGTATTCATCACACTCGTTGCTGAGATGAGCGGGCGATTGCTTCATCTGTCACCCACAAGGTCAGGCGACCGCGCCGCCGAAGACCGGCGTGGTACTCCGCCCAGGTCGTTACCTTGAATTTCATCTTCGGTATGTGGTGGCGTCGCTTTTCGTTGTGTTTGTTGGGCATGGACCGGCACGGATTATCAGGGGCCAGCACTTTACCCGATTCACTTGGTGTCCGTGCAACAACGCCGGTGTAGGGCGTGCCGTACCCATGAGGCGTTTGTGTGTGGCTTCGGCCACCGCGTTGCACAAGGCATCGCCATCGCTTCAACCATCATTGCGCTATCGCGGCGACTTCAAGAAACATGCGAGATCGCTACAACCCAGGCTGCTACGAACAACCCAACGCCAAACGACGCATGGGCCATCAGACTGCGCAGGCGCGCGGTGTTCGGCTGCGGTGTTTTCGATGCGGCAATGCCCGCACCCATGCCAGGTTGCAAGATGAAGAACGGGGCCGCGACACTGAGCACCCCGAAGATCGCAGCGGGCAGAAAGGTGGGCTGGCGCGCCCATTCAATACCCACACACGCCAGAAGCGCCGCCGCGAAGGCGATCCCGATGCCGTAATGGGCACCCCAGCCGATGACGCCTTCGCCACGAATGGGAGTTGCCCGTGAGATGCTCTCGTGTGTGAAGCGTCCACTCGGCAGGTGACCGATCCAGCGTCCGACCATCGCATAGTTTAGCGACGGAATGCCGAAGCAGCGCTTGATGAAGATTGCCCACAAATCCATCACGACAGTTGCGCCAATGCCGATCAGCGTTGCGCATACGAGGAATTCGAGTTCGTTGTTCATGGCATTCCCCTTCTAGTGCGCCTGAATCGGTCGGCATCCTCTCAGCCCTTGAGCTGAGGAGCGATAGAGTAGGACCATCGCCAGGCGTGCTGCAATGACATACACGACTGCGGTCGTACCTAATGCCCATACGTACCCGACTACAACATCCGCTTGTACCACAGCCACCGACATTAGGGCAGCCAGGCCGACCGTCGGCCCCAGCACGGAAAGGCCGCCCGATGTCGCCATCGCTTTGCCAAAGGCCGTCGTCTGGGGAAACAGTGTGCGCAACAATGCCATAGCAGCGGGTGCCGTCAGAGCACCACCGACACCTTGCGCGAAGCGCATGCCTACCAGCACCTCGAAATTGGGAGCGAAGGCGGCGACCATGGATGCGAGTCCTAAGATCGACAGCCCCACCCCAAACATCTGCCGCCCGCGATAGCGGTCTGCCAATCGCCCGCCGAACAACAGCAGGCCACTGAAAGGCAGTCCATAGGCCGCTGTCACCAACAACAGATTCGCGGGACTTAACGCAAACTCGCTGGCGATCTTCGGTAGTGGCACATTGATGAAGGTGATCGTGAAGATCAGGGTCGCCTGGACTATTGCCAGGATCGTAAAGGCCAGGCCAGTACCTTGTAGCGGCCCACCTGCTCGAGTAGCAGTCTGAGGCGGTTCGATGCCGTTATTTGGGAGAGTTGGTGACACGGGTGAAGACTCCTTTTAAGTTAATCAAGTCACGACGACTGGCAGGGATAGGCGCGGATATGCGGCTATGTGGCTGAATGACCTAGTGTCAGAACCACCGCCGTGTTCGTCTTTTATCTTGTCCAAAGAACACACTACATTCAATTGATTGATTGAATGATAGATTGATGCTATTGTTATGTCAATGATCCCTACAACCCCTCCATCGCACCCTCAGCGTTTCGTCGCACTGGCAGAGATTGCCCGGACGCTGGGGCATGCCCATCGTCTCGTCCTTCTTGATCACATCGCCCAGGGGGAACGCGCTGTTGAGCGCCTGGCAGAACTGTCCGGGCTGTCCCTCGCCAACGCGTCCCAGCACTTGCAACACCTGAGGCGCGCAGGCCTAGTCCAAACTCGGCGGGACGGTAAGCATGTGCTGTATCGCATGGGTGCAGGCCCAATCGCCAGCTTGCTCGCGTCCCTGCGGGACTACGCGGAGCATCAGCATGCAGAACTCGAAGAATTCGTCACCGACAGCATCCACAAACGGGAACGCTTGGAGGGCGTCTCTATCGAAGAACTGCTGAGCCGGATTGAGACCGATAGCGTTGTTCTGCTCGATGTGCGCCCGGAAGAAGAGTTCGCGCTGGGGCATCTGCCGGGGGCCATCAACATTCCCGCCGAAGAGCTGGAGCGCCGACTTATTGAGTTGCCTCCGAACGCGGAAATCGTGGCCTACTGTCGAGGGCCGTACTGTGTCCTCTCCACCCATGCCGTGGAGGCCCTACGAGCCAATGGTTTGCAGGCACGCAGATTGAGTGCAGGATTTCCCGAATGGAAGGCCGAAGGGCTGCGCGTTGAAACCACCCCTTCCTAAACGGGTCGTAAAGATGCTTTCCCTTGTCCCATTAGACGACTGGATGCCGATCTAGCCAATCGTTGACCCGCGCTGTCGCCCAATCTCCCAGCCCGTGTAGGTACGATTAGCGCAGCGTAATCGTACGCATGGTCAGTGGCAATTCTCTATGCTGCTGAAAAATCACGACTGCTTTGTGAGTTAGAATCAAGTATTCATCGCCCTCGTGCTGAGATGAATCGACAGCGATCATGAGATTTATGTGAAGCCTTTCGTTATTTTGGCATCGCATGCGTACGATTACGCTGCGCTAGTCGCACCTGCGCCCCCGAGCAGGTTCTAATGGGCGCACCTGAATCAGTTGAGGATAAACATCAACCTAAGAGGTAAAAGGTATTTTTCGATGGGTGCACATAATAATCATATGCATATTTTTTCTCACATTCGCCTTCGTCTCGTCTATGGCTGGACGGATACCATCATCGGTCTCCGGTGAAGCAGTGAAGCGGTGGTCAGGTAGCTGGAACAGATCGTCTTTGCCGCCGAAGCTGTAGCCAAGCACTGCGAACAATTCGGGGTAGCGGGCAGCCGACAGCGTGCGGCCATCGCAAAGCATCCATCCCCTCGCTTCGAGCGCGGTGCTCATGTGCTCATTGGAGGTATCCAGGTAACCAGAATAAGGGACGATCGTGCCTATCGGTGTGCTGCCAAATCCTGGCTGGCCAAATCCTAGTGGCCGAAATAAGGGATTATTCATGTTCAGTGTTCTCATTGATTTTTCTCTGCCAGCCCGTGTAGGTACGATTAGCGCAGCGTAATCGTACGCGTGGACAGCGGCAATTCTCTACGCTGCTAAAAAATAACGGCTGCTTTTTGGGCTTGAATCAAGTATTCGCCATTATCGTGCTGAGATGAAGAGACGGCGATCATGAGATTTGCTTGAAGTCTTTCGTCATTTTCGGCATCACATGCGTACAATTACGCTGCGCTAATCGTACCTACATTCCTTTTTCTATAATTCAGCTATCTCCACATCACCAAAATCAAAAGAAAAGAAGTAAAAAAAAGTAACGATAAAAATGCTGATATTTTTGTTTTATTTAGATCATTGCTATTATTTTTTTGCCGATATTAAGACATAGCGATATCAAAAACAAAATATAATAAAGAATTAATGTCCAAAAAATACACGCTTGCAGGGCATATGCCCCTCCACTAGAATTCAGTAACTTCTCTGGAAAAGCTATGAGCTCTCCAGTCAAATTTACGACGCTAGAAGTAGCTCCCTCAACTCCAGCCATCAATATCGTTGCAAAAATATATAAAGTAAATATTGGAAAAAAAATAGCTGAATATTTGCCTGCAAAAATCAAGGCGTTCAATGTCTGTAATACAGAATTTTTCTCGAACATAGTTTCGTTTGAATTACCCATATTTCCTCGAGCTCGCGTAGGTACGATTAGCGCAGCGTAATCGTACGCATGGTCAGAGGCAATTCTCTATGCTACTGAAAAATCGCGACTGCTTTCTGCGCTTGAATCAAGTATTCGCCATTATCGTGCTGAGATGAAGAGACGGCGATCATGAGATTTGCTTGAAGCCTTTCGTCATTTTCGGCATCACATGCGTACGATTACGCTGCGCTAATCGTACTTACGTTCTTTTATCTGCGCCAACTTACGGATCGTTTTATTCCGACAACAGTTTTGGCTTGAAATTAAGAATCGCATCAGCGATCGCTTCCGCAGATACTTCACCATTCTCAGGATAAAAAATCAATCCAGTCACGTTAGGCATCGGCGAAACTTGCTCTAACTTATCTATGTACGCATCAAGCTCCTCTTCAGTCCCTTCCGCGTTCATGATCTTTGCAATGAGGTCAATCAAATATTTTCTGTCCGGCGCTATCATTGCTCTCTCCCGTAGTGGAATGCACCATCTAATATTTTCGTATGCAACCAGCGGCAATTCTTTATGCTGCTGAAAAATCATGACTAATTTTTGAGCCTGAATCAAGTATTTGTCATTCTCGTGTAGAGATGAATCGACGGCGATCATGAGATTTATGTGAAGCCTTTCTCTATTCTCGGCACAGCATGCGTACGATTACGCTGCGCTAATCGTACCTACGTCCCTAGTGGAAATACATCCTAAATAAGTCAAATACAACAAAAGCACCAATTACTAAGCTATACAAACTTGCGAGCTTTTTCCAAGCAGAAGAGTCAGACTCATATCGAATCCGTTTGGTGTTTTTTCCAGAGCCAATTGGAAGAGGTGGCTTTTTTACCCAAATAAAAACGATAGAAAATAAAAAGAAAAGAATAAAAAATCCACTGAAAAGAGACATGTATATACCTACAAAAAAACACAACAAAAAACAAAACTTTTTATCGACTTCTTACAAAGCTCGTGTCGGTACGATTAGCTCGTGTAGGTACGATTAGCGCAGCGTAATCGTACGCATGGTCAGCGGCAATTCTCTGTGCTGCTGATAAATCACGACTGCTTTCTGAGCTTGAATCAAGTATTCGCCATTATCGTGCTGAGATGAAGAGACGGCGATCATGAGATTTGCTTGAAGTCTTTCGTTATTTTCGGCATCACATGCGTACGATTACGCTGCGCTAGTCGCACCTGCGCCCCTGAGCAGGTTCTAATGGGCGCACCTGAATCAGTTGAGGACAAACATAAACCTAAGAGGTAAAAGGTATTTTTCGATAGGTGCACATAATGATCATATGCATACTTTTTCTCACATTCACCTTCGTCTCATCTATGGCTGGACGGATACCATCATCGGTCTCCGGTGAAGCAGTGAAGCGGTGGTCAGGTAGATGGAACAGATCGTCTTTGCCGCCGAAGCTGTAGCCAAGCACTGCGAACAATTCGGGGTAGCGGGCAGCCGACAGCGTACGGCCATCGCAAAGCATCCATCCCCTCGCTTCGAGCGCGGTGCTCATGTGCTCATTGGAGGTATCCAGGTAACCAGAATAAGGGACGATCGTGCCTATCGGAGTGCTGCCAAATCCTGGCTGGCCAAATCCTGGTGGCCGAAATAAGGGATTATTCATGTTCAGTGTTCTCATTGATTTTTCTCTGCCAGCGCAGTTGATTGATAACTTCAGCACAGCCGCCACTGACTGCACCAGATTGGCTGGCTTGCTGATTTTTGGGCACCGCTTCCTCACCTTGCGTGAGGAAATTTGTGGATTGCCAGCGAGGCGCAAAAAGCGAGGCTAACGAGCCAAAGGAACAAGGCCATAGGTGTACTTGATGATGTAAGCGATACCCTTGACATCTCCTCCTGTTGTTGCCGCAGTTTCGGCGCCTGGCAAGCTCGCGTTGCGGTAGTCAGGGATACAGAATTGTTCACCTTGACCTCCATAGCGATAGCCAAGCACGGCGTACAATTCGGGATAGTGGACAGCCAAGAGCGAGCGTCCATCGCAAACCATCCAGCCCCAGGCTTCCAATGGGTTAGGCAGATTGTCATTGCTGTTAGCTGGGCTATGGCCGCCAGCAAAAGCGACGACCGCACCGACCGGCACATCACCAAAACCTGATCGCATCCCAAAAGGGCTATTCATGCCATGTTGCATCATGTTGCATCCTTCATCTCAAGAGTGTGAATCGACGAAATCGCCATATTGACCGGCTCATCCATATCCATTTTGCCTGTTGCATCAGAAAAAACTGATACTTGACAAATGTTATTCAATGATAAACTAAATTAGTCAATTGGGATACTTCGCGCTGGCCATGATGAGTCAACGTCAAGGCAGGCGGACCCATGCAGCCACATGCTGGCAGCTAAAGCCGCTCTTCAAGTCTGGTGCGGTGATGTGGGCCACAATAATCCGGGAACGCCAACGGCGTAGCTGTACTCATTCGGATGCTCTCTGTCGGCTGCCAACACTCTCAACTTCGCCAGAAAGTTCAAGCATAAATATTCAGTGCCCATGTACTTTCGACTTCCAGTTTCAACTGCGTCAAGGCTGGGGCCAAGGTCATGCCGAACGGATAATACATTCGCTTGATTACCGTATGCAGAGAGTCTATTATTGCTCGATTTGCAAATTGTCTGGCAATGGCAGTTTTACGGACACCCTCCATTGCGACACAATCTGAAATGTAGCATCTTGCGAGAGTCGTTTACCTTGCGGCAGACGATCAATGATTTATTTCAACCGATGAGACTTAATAATACTATGGAGAAGACATGACTGAAGCAACGAAAAATTCAGCGTCGTCAGGTGGGCTAAGCTGGTTTGCCCGTAGCCTGAATGTGATTGAACGCGTCGGCAATAAATTACCCGATCCCGCCATCTTGTTTGCCTTGTTCATGATTGCTGTCTGGGTGATTTCCTGGGCGTTGTCGGGTGTGAGCTTTACTGAAATTGACCCACGCAATGGCAAGCCAATTCAAATTAAAAACTTGCTTGAGGGAGCTGCACTCACCACGTTCATGGCAAAGTTGGTCAGTACCTTTGTCAGCTTCCCGCCATTAGGCGTGGTATTGGTTGCGATGCTAGGGCTTGGTGTTGCAGAGTACACTGGTTTTATCAACGCTGGCTTGCGTTCTATTTTGTCAGTAACGCCAAAAATGTTATTGACGCCAGTCCTGGTGGCTGTGGGTATTTTAAGTCACGTCGCGGTTGACGCTGGCTATGTCCTGGTGATCCCATTGGGCGCTGTAATTTTTTATGCAGCCGGGCGACACCCGCTGGCAGGTATAGCTGCTGCTTTTGCCGGTGTTTCCGGCGGCTTCTCGGCATCCTTGTTCATCCCGAGCAGCCTCGATCCATTGCTGGCCGGATTGACTCAGGCATCGGCTCGTCTCTCGTCCAATCCGGCAGCGGCAGAGTTGATTATCAACCCTTTGAATAATTACTACTTCACATCTGCTTCAGCGATATTAATTGTGTTTATCGGTTGGTTCTTGACGGATAAAGTGATAGAACCTCGCCTGAAAAACACGCCTGTCGATGGTGATCCGGCAGGCTTGCCGACCCTGGACCCGTTGACGCTGTCTGAGCGACGTGGTTTGCGCTTTGCTGTCTTATCCATGTTGTTGTGTATTGCACTGCTGGTTGTTACTATCTATCCGGCGACTTCACCCTGGCGTGGTACTGATGCCAGCCTGACCCATGCGACGGCACCTTTGATGCAGTCGATCGTCGCCTTGATTTTAGTGTTCTTCCTGATTCCCGGCGTGGTGTATGGCTATGCTGCGGGCACGGTAAAAAATCACCGTGATGTTATTCAAGGCATGACCAAGTCCATGAGCGGCATGGGCTATTACATAGTGATGGCATTTTTCTGCGCGCAATTTATCTACGCATTTGGACAGTCAAATCTTGGCGCATTGATTGCCATCAAAGGTGCTGGCGGTTTGAAAGAGCTTGCATTGCCCATGGGCGTAACCTTGATCGGCATCGTGATACTGACCAGTCTGGTGAACTTGCTGGTGGGCTCGGCTTCTGCCAAGTGGGCATTGATCGGTGCGGTGATGGTGCCAATGTTAATGGAGTTGGGTGTGTCACCGGATTTGACCCAGGCAGCGTATCGGGTAGGTGATTCGTCAACCAATATCATCACGCCGCTGATGCCGTATTTCCCATTGATCGTGGTGTTTTGCCAGAAGTATGTCAAATCAACCGGCATCGGCACCTTGATTGCCTTGATGCTACCTTACTCAGTTGCCCTGCTGGTACTCTGGACCACATTTTTGCTGTGCTTCTGGATGCTTGGTTTGCCACTGGGCATCGGCGCAAGTTATAGCTTTCCGATAGCACGATAAATGGCTGGACGCGGGCTTGGTGCATTGCGCAACAAATGCACCAATAACCGCCGCCATCCCTCAAAAAAATCGACATGCTATCCAGATGAATAGCACGTCGATCTTTTCAAGCGCAACCCTCATTACAAGGGTGCAGGCTTAGCGGCTTATTTCGATGCTGCTGGCGCGGCTGCTGCTGGTGCTGCTGCCGCTACTGCTGGTGCTGCTGCCTTGGCTTCGTCCGCTTTCTTGTCTTTCTTCGCATGCTTTTCCTGCTTGGCATGCTTGACTTCTTTCTCTACCGCTGGCTTGGCTTCTACCGCTGGTTTGACTTCTGCTGCTGCAGTTGTCGCAGTCGTCGCTGCTGCAGCCTTCACAGCCGGTGCTGGTGTGCTGGCCACTGCAGATGCAGAGGCCACGGCGACTGGTGCTGTTGCAGCCTTAGCCGGTGCTGCTGGCGTTTGTGCAAATGCACTACCCATCAAAACAGTAGAAGCGATCAGTGCGGTCATGAGCTTGTTCATTTTTTATATCCTGGTGTGGTGGTGTTTTTTTCCGGCAGCATTTTGCTGCCGGTATGCATATGATTGCGTTAAAACTTATTTAGAAGCGGCGCTGGCAGAGGCAGAAGCAGCGGCTGCTTTCACTTCTTTCTTGGCACTCTTGTCAGCTTTGGCTGGCTTGGCTGGTTTGGCTTCTGGCGTAGTAGCAGGTACCGTTGCTGCTGGAGTAGAAGCTGCTGCCGATGCCGACGCTGCCATCACTTTCGCAGCCGGAGCAGATTTTGCGACGCTGGCGGCTGCGGCAGAAGCTGCTGGTGCTGGTTTGGATGCCGCAGTCGCAGAAGCGCTGGCTGGTGTTTGTGCAAATGCGCTACCCATAACAACTGTGGAAGCGATGATGGCGGTGATCAGTTTGTTCATGATATGTTTTCCTATTTGTTTGGGTTACTTGCTTTTGTTTTGCTGATTTTTTTGTTTCGTAGTCAGCCTACGTAAGCCAAAAACGCCATCCAGGGACTTTGCGTTGACGCAAAAAACCACATCTTGTGCAGCTTAGTGTTGTTATTCTAAACCGCATGTCACCTGTCAACCATTTGCCCTGCTCATGCGTTACGCGCGTAGGAACATGAATAAATCAAGTCCTCTCAGCACAGAAAAAAACGACGCCTGCTTTATGCATGACGTCGTTTTTTTTGGGGAAATCGATTTCCCCGTTGAGCTGGTGCGTTACAACGCCCCCTACTAAAGCGCACACCTTGCTGCTGTCACCAAGGGCATTACTCTGTGCCCGCTCTGTGCCTCTGTGTCTCTGTGGTGAGTTCTTTGGTCCAGACTTTCATTACCGATGAGTTGCCACCCAACACGTAGGGTGCATCACGACGCACCACTCTTCAAATTGGCTGCATTTCACGTTGAACCGGTGAGTGGTGATACGCCCTGCTTACCGGGATTTTGAGAAAGTACCGCGACATCCATTCATCGCCGTGCACGTGAATGAATATCGGCCACGGCAAGCAGCACATTGCAATGCGCACCAGGTCAATGCGGGCATCACATGCGTACGATTACGCTGCGCTAATCGTACCTACACGGATTGAACCCGGCCTTCGGGCGAAATCGAAACCAATGCGCATTTGAACTCATTATCAACTCCGCATTTCTACCAGAAGTATTGACTACACATGGTTTCAATCTCTTCTCCGTTTATGTAAAAATCGGCAGATTGACCGTGAGGAATCCATACAACCATCGCATCTTCACAAGAATGAATTTCGAGTGGCACAGTATCTTGACCCTTCAATTGAATCGCCAATGCGTCATTTTTTTTCAATAGAATCTCATCTGTAGATGGTTCTATAAAAACCTTCAATTCGTTAAATTCTGTATTTTTTAAAACTATACTCATTCCCAAGCATCCAATATTTGTTGTATTAATTTCGACCTTGCTACGGGGGAATCAACCGAATTTCCTTTTTCGGCTGCTATCGCAGCCCGCGTAGGTACACGGGCTGATGATGTATTTTGCCTGGGGCAATGGCGGGCAATACATTTTCATCATTCCTGAACTTGAGCTAGTCGTGGTCTTTACCGGTGAAACCTACAACTCAGACAAGTCGGAACTTCCGTTTACCATCTTGTAACAATATATCTTGCCCTCGATTCTCTGATGCGAGCTGATTGCCGAAGCATTTGAAAGAAATCATACCTGATAGCACCTTCATGAATCAGTTACTACGAACATTACCTGTAGGCCATGGCTGATTTCGTTAACAGGTCCAATAAATCCTTTTACGCAAATCAACCACATCGGGGCCATCGCTACAGCCACCAACGTCCCTGGCATAGCGGTCAGCCTTGCTGGTGCCTATGATCCATTGTTTCGATGCTGCATGCCACATTAGCGTTCCCTCGGCAATGACGCCTTTGGGAAAAACTTCCGATGCGCGCCGGTTGATCAAGACGATATGATGACCACGAATTTTGGCCGTCAGCACCAGGCTGGGCATGTTGGGTTGTTCTGCAAATCTGTGTTTGAACGTATATTGTCCAGACTGGAGCGGCAACGGCGGCGCGGCGGCGACTGTGCTTGTCCAGATGGCCAATACGAACATCGCGATCAGGTGTTTTATTCCATGGACAGTCATGTGCTTCTTTTTTGACGGCATCAAATTCCCATTCCCCCCCGTAGGTACGATTAGTGCAGCGTAATCGTACGCATGTGAGCCGCAACTTTATTTACTGATTGAAAAACAAAACGGCTTTTTGATATTGAATCAAGTATACATCGCACTTGTGCACGGATGGATAAAAGACGAATACAGTATTTGCTTGTGGCCTTTGGTTATTGATGGCACTGCATGCGTACGATTACGCTGCGCTAATCGTATCTACACGGGCTAGTCCCACCGTGCAAACATGCTCGCCGCCCGCATTCATCCCATTTTCCAACATGCTTATGTTTTGACGATCATTTTTTTTCTAACCAAAATTGCAAAGTGTAATCTCCAGAGTCTTTTCGATACGCTTCCAAGCACAGCCTGTAATCCGGTTTGACGCATCCCACTTGACGATACCATGACTCTTTACTGGACGACAGCCAGGGAATTATTTCATCAGAGATTTTCTGCGGAATCATGCTTTCAGTGAAGTCGCCGTCTTTCTGTTCTTCTTTGCGCTTGAGATAGGCTGTCAGCTCTTCTTTTGAATAGCTTTGTTTGACATCGACACTTATCGATTTCAATTTCCTGCTATCCGGATAGGTAGACAGTGAGATACTTTTCGCTTTTGCCCGAAAATCAGTCTTATCGGGAAGACGGACGGTCAAGTAGTAAATAATACCGTCGCAATAATAGTTATTATCGAGCCCGGTAAATTTAAAACAGTGTGCTTTTTCTTGCGACATGATTGTATCTATCGTCGTGCTCTCGTCCACCGTTACATTGATATGTGCAGGCCAAATGCGCTTGATCAGGAAAATACTTGTAGGCACAAAGACGCAGAGGGATAAAAAACCAATAATGAGCGACTTATCAAAATTGGTTCTGCGCCTTTTGTAGGCATAGACAAGACCAAACCCTGATGCAAGGTAAGCCGCCGCCCAGATACATAGAACACCCCCCCCAGATAAGCGAGTTCAAGACCCATTCCCCCCATCATATATTCGCCCCTTCCGCATCAATGATGCTGTCAGGCAGCAGACCTGCCGTTTTTTGAGATTTCATCAACATTCCTTTCAGACTGAGATTGTTTTTATTGTTGTAATCAGTGTAGCGTAAATGCGTGCATCATGCTTTTATCATAACGGCGCTGATAGCCACGCGTACGATTACGCTACACTTTCTACCTACGTCCCGGACAGGCTCTTTGCTTCCATTATTTTGATATTTTCAAATGCGGCACGATCTCAACTGGGATTGGATGAAGATTCCTGGGATCGGCCATCTTCTGAATTTGCTGGCGCGTGATCTCACGAGTAGCCGGGTTATTGTATCGGTTAGTAAACTGATCCAGCCCCGTGCTTGCATAAGCCCAGCGTTCATTAATGTTAGAGAGATCGATGCTTTTATCCGTTGGCGAAATTTCAAAATAGCCGGGCTCCCCCTTTTGACCAACATGCACATCCAATGGCAGTATTCGTGAACCGGTAGCACCGTTGATCCATGCGCCTCCGCTCATCATGGGTTTTTTATACATTTCTTGAAGAACATTTCTTTGTTCATGATTAAGCATTTTCTTGGCTGAAATAGCGCGAAGTATTTCTGCCCGCTCGGGGTCTTTGGTTTCCTGACTGGCTTGAAGCGCTTCAAATGCCTCTCTCATTTCATCTTTCATGCCAATATCATTGGCAATCGAGAGCAATTTCGCAGCACCATGCTGCTGATAAAAGCGCAGATACGGCGTAATGTCTTCAAATACTTGCTGATTTCCTTTGGCAAGGTTATCAAAGGCCATGCCAGGCATGGAAGAGCTATCCAATCCTCTATCAGGTGTAGCCGATAAAAAATATTTACCTTCTACTGACTCGCCTCTATTTCTCAGAGACCGCTTGGCAAGCCATGCGAGTGCGGCACGAACTTCGTTCGATGCAAATGGTGCGAGACCAGTCCAACCCAATTCTGGATTTTTTTTATTGATATCTGCATAGGTGGTAATGTAAATGGAATTTTGGTCAAATCCCTTACTAAAAGTATCGCCACCGTGTTTCTCTTTCAAGTGCCGACCGACATCCATGATGCCTTCTTTAATGCCCTTAAATGATGAAATAAGCTCGTTTCTACTGTGTTGCCTGACGCCATTCCCAAAGCTGACCTGCGCGTTTGATTGTTCAACCCGCTGCCTTTGTGCCAGCTCAATCGCCTGCCGTCTTTCAGACGTATCAGCCGCAATCAATTGGCCACCTGCACGCAGGTTCGCATTGGTGATGTTATTCGGGATAGTCAAGACGCGTCCAACTGGTAGATTGCGTGCACCATCGGCGGAAGTTGCTAATCCATTCTGAGCAAGGATGGACATGCCTGCCCGGCCATCATTAAAATATTGCTTACCGAGCTGCGAGGGATTATCACCACGTTGGATAGTGTGTGTACGAGGTGCAAATCTGAGGTCTGCAGCATTACTGAGCAAGTCGTCTATCTTTATCGGGATATTGACACCGCGTTCTACTTCTTCTCGCGTCAAGACGGGCATGCCACGCAATCTGCTAACGTCTCTTTGCAGGGGCAGGCTTCCTACGTCCTCAGGACGAATCCTTTCTGTAAGACTTGCGCCCAAAGAATAATCAGGCAAGAAATTAGCGCTATCGTCATCTGCTAATTTCTCTCTGCCATACGGGGTATATGTTGAATTGCCTTCTTGCAGGTCATCAGGACTAACGATGCCTAAACTATATTCCTGCGGAGTCGAAGTATCAAATCTGCTGAGTAATCCCGTATTTCGCGGCGCTAAATTTTGCGCAGCAAAAGATTCGCTGTTTGTCTCACCATTATTCGACATGGTGTTCAACAGCCAGCTCCTCGCGGGGGTGCTAGCTTGCAGGTATTCACGACCGAAGCCACCGGCGTCAGTAGTGGGCATGCTGTCGTCTCTTGCCATCAGCCTGACGCCTGTGTTTGCCGGGGAGAATTGGTTGCCCATGTCAGCGAACAACGGCAGCCTGTAGCTGTCTTCATCATTATCGGCTCTGCGCATGGCGGTGCCGGATAGCAAGAGACGGATGCTGGGGTCGAGGTCTGAGAATTGCAACTCGTCTGCCAGGTCTTTACCATAAGCTGGCGCATTGAAATTATCATAGTCGTCAAACTCATCAAAATCGGGAATGCGGTAGTACAGGCCGTCGCGGCCGCGTATGCTGCTTCTGTTTGGCATGGTTGTTCCTTATTTGTTTTTGAATGAAGATGCAGGCTTGTTGCCTTGTTGTGGCATTGCTGTTGCGCATGGCAATGCGCCCTGCACTACAGCAATTGCTTCCTGTAGGAGCGGCGTTAGCCGCGAAGCTTGCGACCCTTGCAAGCATTCACAGCTAAAGCCGCTCCCGCAGAAACTCTTCTCCTGCATCAAGAGCTTGATACAGCGATGTTTGTTGAGCGGCGTGCGTCAGGCGCACCGGTTTTTTTGATGTGAATGCCTGCAAAATAATGGTGAAATATAGTGCGCACGGCGCGCCCCCTACTGACCGCATGACGCAGTTTTTGGCATATCCAATTTTTTTTTTGTACATTGCCGTGATGTAGGGCGCAATATATTACGCCGCATGTGCACTTGGCATACGGCAAAGATGTTTTTCGAGAGAATGCGGTGATCACATACGGCGCATTGCAATGCGCCCTACGTCAAGGAAATTGCTGCCCGCAAGAACAGCTTCGGGCGCGAAAAATAAGTATGATAAGCATTTGCGGCTAAAGCCCCCCTACGGGAACATGCGCGATTTGAAAATGCAGGTGTTCGTATTTGCCAGCTCACACACCCCATTCAGCTAGTATGACTTTAAAGTCCGGAGAGATATCAAATCCTGGTAGCCAGTCGTCTTCAGGATAGGCATCAAGTCTCACATAAAAACTGCCATCTTCGTGCAAATATAAACAAGAGATTGGCGCGTTGAGGAGTCGGTAATCAGGATGCTTTTTTCGCCACTCCTCAGTTGGAGCATCAGGCAAATTGGATGAGGCAATGATTTCAGGTAGCCGTGCAATCAACTCTGCAAATATGTCCATTTGCGCTTGAATCGGTTCGCTTCCCATTGCATTTATCGAAACAGGATAATCTATCCCATGTACTTTTGCTTCTGCAATCCAGTCATTGTGTTCGGCGCGGTGCCTGTACTGACCAACCAGCGGGTGACTTATCCAATTCAGGTTTTGGGTTTGTGCGACATGATTTTTTTCGTTCATTTTCTTCTCCAGAATAATGAGTCTTTGTATTGTCGATATTCTTCATCGACAAGAATTTTTTTATACGAACATTCTACACGGTATACATTTTTCAACATGTAGCAGTACCTGCCACCGCGCACGTCTCCTCCAATGAGGAGACGAGGGAAAATTCGTCACGAACTGGCGATATAAGGTATTTCTATCTTGTTGGAGGAACTACTCCTACATCCTGATCCCGGTAACCAACGCCAAAGTAGCGATTGATCGAACCACAATTCTGGCAGGCGGCTCTGATATTGCCTGTAGGATCATGTAGCTGGGCTGCTCCCATAAAGCCCCAGGGTTGTTCATTATTATTCAATATCTGGGAAAAAACCTGAGGTTCGGCGCAGGTGCCGCGAAATCCTGCGGTATCTGGATGTAAATTGTTTTGGTCGATCAGCTCTTTTACGAAAGAATTCTCTATTGACGGAATCTTTAAGTCTCTTCGAGGGTTAATGCTATATCCGAGTTTCACTCCCCCTGCCTTGTCAATGAAAGCGGTTACCATTCCTGATTTTGCGTCGTTTTGCACTTCTTTCACCGCTTGTTGTGCCAAAAATTCAGCATTCGCCTGGTTTGGAAATATCCGGACTTTATCAAGCTGGTTCCTCCAGTCAGCTGGTAAATCAGCTTTTGAAAAATTGCGTTCATCCTTAAGCCCAGCTTCTGACATGAAGCCGCTTTCAGGTCGCATGCTGTCGCGATTTGCATTCGCTCTACTACTGAAGCCTGAATTTGTATTAAAGAAATTCGCTCTGCGAAATGGAGGAACTGTATTGCTTCCCCATAATTGTTGACTGTCATAAGTAGTACGACTTCGCGGTCTACCAACCCTTGCCCCTGCAATATCAAGCCCTATGGCGCCAAGTTGATTTGCAGATTCAACTTGTTCTTCATTTCCGCCAAACAGGCGGGTATAAAAGCCGGGGGCATTAAAAATTGGGCCAAGCAAAGCGAGTTCGAGATTGTTCTTTGCTCTCAACCGTGCCGCATAGTCGGTCCTGTCCAGTTCCATGCGTTCATTCGGCCGCCCGGCATGTAGCATTCGTAAAGAATCGGGCATCCTTGATTGATCTGGAGTTTCGAACTTTCTCAACTGTGGCAGTTCATCTGTCAACTCTTGCCAGTAGTAATAGCCCGGCGGTGGCGGTGACCATTTTGTGAAAACTTTTTCTTTACCTGCACCTGGTCCAAAAATGGTGACCTCTTCTGTCAACGGTGCCATTTGAGGCTTGTTGTAGGATATTGCCCAGCTCATGGCGCCGGTATCGCGGTCTGTAAAACTTGGCGGCCCTTGCTTCGCAATGATCCCGGGCAAGGAATCATACCTATCGCCAGGATCGCTTTGGCCTGGCGTGGCACGAGGAAGTAAACTTTGCCTCTTTGTGTAGGTTTGCGGGCTGCCGCCATAGAAATGTTCATCTGCAGCAGCTAGTCTGATGTCCGACTCTGCTGGCGAGAAGCGGCTGCCCATGTCAGCAGAAAGCGGTAGACGGTAGCGGTCTTCATCACGACCACCTCTGCTGACGATCGTATTGGACTTCAAGCGGGGAATGCTGGGGTCAAGATCTGAGAGTTGCAGTTCGTCTGCCAGGTCTTTACCGTAAACTGGCGCATTGAAATTATCGTAGCCGTCAAACTCATCAAAATCGGGAATGCGGTAGTACAGGCCGTCGCGGCCTCGTATGCTGCTGATGTTTGGCATGCTTGTTCCTTATGTGTTGTTGAATTGGGGTGCGGGCTTGCTGCCCTGTTGCGCGTGGCAATTACTCAGTGCAGGGTGCGCTGCGCGTAGCAGTGTTGATTTTGCTGTTTGAAAAAATTGGCTGGAAATGCTGCGGGTGGTACGGGGATTGTGCGGAGTAATGCGTTACAACGCCCCCTACTAAAGCACATACCTTGCGACTGTCAACACGGACATTACTCTGTGCCGCTGTGTCTCTGTAGTGAGTTCTTTGGTTCTGACCTTCATCACGCTTGTGCCACCCGCAATACGTAGGGTGCATCACGACGCGCCATTCTTCAAATTGCCTGCATTTCACGTTGAACCGGTGAGTGACAATACGCCCTGCTTACCGGGATTTTGAGAAAGTGCCGCGACATCCATTCATCACGGTGCACGTGAATGAATATCGGCCACGGCAAGCAGAAAATTGCAATGCGCACCAGGTCAATGCGTATCACATACGTACGATTACGCTGCGCTAATCGTACCTACGCGGGCTTCTTATCGCTTTCGAAATTGACATCTGAAAAACGACGTTCAGGATCTTTTTCTACTCATTCAAGTCTTTCAATATCTCCGATATCATCTTCCTCACTTCGTCATCTTTGTCATGGACAAACGGCCGCAATAAGCTTGACTTGTCTGGTCGATGTGAGTATGCAATGATTGGTATTGCATGTACCAGACATATGGCTGGAAGCTGGTTTAAAAGTTCAGCAGTTTCATCTGCAATCAAGTGTGTTAAATCCCCATTGTCAAATACTGTCGCAAGGAGATTGAATATACTCTCATTGACAGCTGGATCAGCTTCATGTTTGAGTTGATTCATTAATTGCTTCACGATAGATTCCAGATCTGTCGGATTTACCTCCCCATAAACAATAAGGTCGTTCAACTCATCAATGAGCAAATCGCGCTCTTTACACGCAGGGTTACTGATTCTGTTCATCAAGTCGTTCATTGTCCACCTTTCTTTGATTTCATTAAACCTGCCAAGCTCATTATTGGCGCTATGATGCGAAAGCTGGTTCAGGTCGCTTTAGGCGTATTGAAATCTGGCAAACCATTCGATGCTAGCTTACATTTAGCTTGACCGGAATAACAGTATCTACACGGCCTGAATCACACCCCCCACTCAGCCAATGTGACTTTGAAGTAGGGAGAGATATCAATCATAGGGATCCAGTCGTCTTCAGAATAGGCATCAAAACTCAAAAAAATCTGCCATCCTCGTACAAACGAAAAAACGAAATTCGTGCGCTGGCGATCCGGTAATCAGGGTGCTTGCTCCTCCATTCATCCGTGGGCGCATCCGATAAATTGGAAGAGGCGATGATTTCAGGGAGCAGTGCTATCAATTCTGCAAACCTGTCCATTTGCGCTTGTGATGGTTCGGTTCCCTTTGCGGCTATCCTGAATGGATAATCAATGCCGCGCACGGCAGTATCAGCAGCCCAGCTACCCGATGGTCCTCTCCTGAAGTGTCCGACCAGAGGATGGGGAATCAATTCAGGATCCAAGTATGAAGGTTCTAAATTTGTTTGATTTGGCACGTGATTTTTCCTGATATCGGGTACGCTAATTGTATCTACACAGGCGACTCTCAATTCCTGCTCCCTTGAACCAGATCCGATATAACACCAAATTTTTTTGCTTATGTGATCCACTCAGCTTCAATCACGATGAAATCTGGCGATGTCTCGAAGCTTGGGGACCAGTCATCTTCAGGAAAAGCACCAAGAAAAATAAGAAAATTGCCGTCTTTACGGATCGACAAATACTGAACTTTTGCATTAAGCAAGCGATATTCGGGGTGTTTTTTCCTCCATTCATCCGTGGGGGCATCAGGCAAATTGGATGAGCTAATGATTCCGGGCAGCCGTGCAATCAACTCTGCAAATGTGTCCATTTGCGCCTGAATGGGTTCGGGTCCCTTTGCATTTAACGAGACGGAGTAATCAATCCCATGTACAGGTGCTTTTGCAATCCAACTGTTCTGCTCAACGCGGTATCTGTATTGACCAACAAGGGGATGATTGATCCATTCCAGTTCACTGGCTTGCTGCACTTGATTTTTTTCGTTCATTTATTTCTCCAGAATAATCTATATGCTTCTTTAGGTCAGCCCGCGTAGATACGATTAGCGCAGCGTAATCGTACGCATGTGAGCTGCAACTTTATTTACTGATTGAAAAGCACGACGGCTTTTTGATATTGAATCAAGTATACATCGCACTCGTGCAGGGATGGATAAATGACGAATACAGTATTTTCTTGAGTCCTTTGGTTATTGATGGCACTGCATGCGTACGATTGCGCTATGCTAATCGTACCTGCCCGGGTTAATTGTATCTACGCAGGCTACTCTCAATTCCTGCTCCCTTGAACGAGATCCGATATAACACCAAATTTTTTTTGCTTATGTGATCCACTCAGCTTCAATCACGATGAAGTCTGGCGATGTCTCGAAGCTTGGGGACCAGTCATCTTCAGGAAAAGCACCAAGATAAATAAGAAAATTGCCGTCTTCACGGATCGACAAATACTGAACTTTTGCATTAAGCAAGCGATATTCGGGGTGTTTTTCTCTCCATTCATCCGTGGGGGCATCAGGCAAATTGGATGAGCTAATGATTCCGGGCAGCCGTGCAATCAACTCTGCAAATGTGTCCATTTGCGCCTGGATGGGTTCGGTTCCCATTGCATTTAACGAGACGGAGTAATCAATCCCATGTACAGGTGCCTTTGCAACCCAGTCATTATGCTTAACACGGTACATGTACTGACCAACAAGCGGGTGATTGATCCATTCCGGTTCTTTCGCTTGCTGTACTTGATTTTGCTCGTTCATTTATTTCTCCAGAATAATCTATCATTGCGCAATCTATATACTTCTTCAGGTCAGGCTCTCTGATACAAATATTCTACTTGATATATTGGTTCAAAGCGTTGACGCACGCAACACCCTGTGCACGTCAACACTAATGAGAAAATAAAAAATAGTTACAAATTGACGATGCAGGGCATTCCTATTTTTGCGGAGGTACAACTCCCAAATCCTCATCGCGATAACCAACCCCGAAATAGCGATTCACAGAACCACAATTCCGGCAGGCTGCCCTGATCTTGCCGGTCGGATCATGTATCTGTGCTGCCCCCATGAAACCCGATGGTTGATTATTATTGTTCAACATCTGTGAAAAAATCTGGGGTTCTGCACAGGTGCCGGGATATCCTGCAGTTTCTGGATTTAAATTGTTTTTGTTGATCATGTTTTGCACGAAAGCGTTTTCTATTGAAGGAATCTCTAATGCTTTTCGAGGTCTCTTGCTATATCCAAGCCTCACTCTACCTACTCTGTCAATATTGGCGCTTACCATTCCTTCTTCCGCGATGTCCCGCGCTTTTTTTGCCGCCAGTTGTGCCAAACTTTCTGCATTAGTCTGGTTAGGAAACATCCTGAATTCATCGAGTCTGCTTGTCCAGTCAGATGGTAAGCTACCTATCGGAAAGGGGCGCTTTTCTTTGATTGCTGCTTCTGACATGATGCGGCTTTCAGGCTGCATGCCATCGCGGATTGCATTCGTTCTGCCATAGAAACCCGGGTACTCATCAAAAAATGTCGCTCTGCGAGAAGGGGGAACAAAGCTGTCTCCCCTTGGTCGTTGACTAGTAGTAGCGTTTCGTTGAGACGTCCCTGCCCTTGCCCCTGCAATATCAAGCCCTATGGCGCCAAATTGATTTGCAGATTCGACTTGTTCTTCATTTCCGCCAAACAGGCGGGTATAAAAGCCGGGAGCATTGAAAATAGGGCCAAGCAAAGCGAGTTCGAGATTGTTCTTTGCTCTCAACCGTGCCGCATAGTCGATCCTGTCCAGTTCCATGCGTTCATTCGGCCGCCCGGTATGTAGCATTCGTAAAGAATCGGGCAACCTTGATTGATCGGGAGTTTCGAACTTTCTCAACTGTGGCAGTTCATCGGTCAACTCTTGCCAGTAGTAATAGCCCGGCGGTGGCGGTGACCATTTTGTGAAAACTTTTTCTTTACCTGCACCTGGTCCAAAAATGGTGACCTCTTCTGTCAACGGTGCCATTTGAGGCTTGTTGTAGGGTATTGCCCAGCCCATGGCGCCGGTATCGCGGTCTGTAAAACTTGGCGGCCCTTGCTTCGCAATGATCCCGGGCAAGGAATCATACATATCGCCAGGATCGCTTTGGCCTGGCGTGGCACGAGGAAGTAAACTTTGCCTCTTTGTGTAGGTTTGCGGGCTGCCGCCATAGAAATGTTCATCTGCAGCAGCTAGCCTGATGTCCGACTCTGCTGGCGAGAAGCGGCTGCCCATGTCAGCAGAAAGCGGTAGACGGTAGCGGTCTTCATCACGACCACCTCTGCTGACGATCGTATTGGACTTCAAGCGGGGAATGCTGGGGTCAAGATCTGAGAGTTGCAGTTCGTCTGCCAGGTCTTTACCGTAAACTGGCGCATTGAAATTATCGTAGCCGTCAAACTCATCAAAATCGGGAATGCGGTAGTACAGGCCGTCGCGGCCTCGTATGCTGCTGATGTTTGGCATGGTTGTTCCTTATGTGCTATTGAATGGGAGGTATAGGCTGGTTGCCCTGTTGCGCGTGGCAATTGCTCAGTACAGAGTGCGCCGTGCGTACCGGGCGTTGATTTGGATATTTGAAAAATTGGCTGGAAATGCTGCGGGCGGTACGAAGTGGTGCGGGGTGGTGTGTTAGAGCGCACCCTGCACGATGCGCAATGTGCAGGGTGCGCGGCTGATTGTGCCGGGCTTACAAAACCAGCTTGCGTTCTTCGACCAGGTATTGCAGTTCGTCCAGCGCATTGATAAAGGCTTCTTGCGGGTCGAGCTTGGGGTATTTCCAGAAGTTCATCAGGCCCAGGTGTTTGCAGATGGCCCAGTAGGTCCAGGGTTGTTCGAGGCGCAGGTCGTTGATGAGGGCATCGATTTCCTTGACCTTTTTATCCCTTTCCAAATCCCAGACAGCATGGCAATCGTCGCTGGCGACGCAATAATTGCTGAGGGCATTTTTGCCGATGATGCCGCCACCGATGCCGGTGTCGCGGGCGATTTCTGCGTGGTTGTTGTTCATCCACATGGCCCATTGGTCCAGCCAATAGGTCAAGAGGTCTTTTTGCTCTTTTTGTGGATCATTGCTTTTGGTAACTGTGTGTGCAAAATTCTGACGTGCGTTCATGCTTGCTCCTTGTTGTGCATGGGCTGTAGAGGTGTTGCTTGCGTATTTTTTTTAAACTCTAAGGCTTTAAGATCTATATCAAACCACCCGCCGATACGATTCCCAATCAAACACCAGGGCCTTGCCGCCGCCTTCGCGTAGTCTGTCCATGGCGCGGGTGCCGATGTAGCGTTCGAGTTCTGGCAGGCCCAGGTTGCTGATGAGGATGCTGGGTTTCATGACTTCGTAACGACCGTTGATGATGTCGAACAGCAGCATTTTTTCTGTCTCGCTGCCAAACTGCACGCCGACTTCGTCGAGTATCAATAAATCTGGTTCTACAAATTCCTGTATCAGTGCCGCTTCGGTGTAAGGGCTGTCGCGGCGGTAGCTTTCTTTGATGCGGCGTACTGCTTTCAACACTGAGCTCATCACGGCCTGTTTGCCTGCCTCCATGATGTGTCTGGCAATACCCACGGCCAGATGGGTTTTACCTGTGCCCACGCTGCCGCAAAAGATCAGGCTGCGACCTGTTTTAAGGACTGCATCAAACTCTTGCGCATAGCTTTGGCAAGTGCGCAATGCCTGCTCTGCGGCGGTGCAGGTAGGGCGATAATTTTGCAGATTGCGTTCTGCAAAGCGTGCCGGTATGGCAGCACGACCCAGACGTTTTTGCCACAGTGCGGCTTGTTGCGCTTGCCGTTGTTGCTGCATGCTGGCATGGCGTTGTTTCGCGTCGCTGGCTTGTTGGCATTGCTCGCAACCAGACCAGATGCCGGGCTTGTGCGAGTAGGCGGTGTAGCCACCGTGCTGCTGGCAATGCCTTTGCTCGCTGCAGAGCTGCATACCACCGACGCGGACAAAACTGCTGCTGTCAGAATGAGCCATCCTGGGCTATCCCCTGTGTGTAGTTGGTGTTGGCAAACCCTGTGTGCTTGCTGCTGGCAGGTGGCGCGTGATCGGCAGGCATGCTCCAGTCGGCCTTGTAGTGCTCGTAGGGACCAAAGAAGGTGGCTGCATGCTTGACGAATTTGGGTGACTGCCCGCTGGCGACGATGTAGGCGGCATAGCGCCTGACACCATCGACCATGAGTGCTGCATCGACACCATCTCGCCGTCGCGCCAGCCAGGCTTGCCATGCTTCTTTTTTGCTGGCACCGGGTCGGCGTGGATAGGCTTTCCAGGCGGCTTCGAATTCGGCGGGGCATTCGTCGAATTTGCCTGATTTTTTTGGCTTGGCAAGCTTTGATTCCTCACCATCGATTTCCTGACAGGGCGAAGTCATGCCAGGTTTTATAAGATTACAGGAATCAGTAATCAGATTATATGAATCAGCCGGAGCAGCATCCGTTAACTCTGGTGCAGGGTTGTTAGCTTGCACAGTACTTGCACTGTGCTGACCTGGTGCTGGCAGGGCACTGGGTGGTTCATTCCTGTGCGGATGCTGATGGGATTTGAACTTGCAGATCTGAATATAGCCTACGCCGTCCACCACATAACGCTCGATAAAGCCATGTTTGGCTAATGAGTTCAGCAGGCCATCGATATCGCAATCGTCATAAGACATGATCTCGCTTCGGATTCTTTTATGGCGATCTTCCAGTCGGCCCTCTCTGTCAGCCATAGTCCACAAACCAGCAAACAGCAAGCGGCCAAGAGGAGGGATTTCAGCCAGCAAGTCATTTTTAAAAAAGCTATGCTTGATATTTCTTGCGCGGGGCATGTAAAAAATTCCTTTTAATACTGATTGAATCTGACCACACAGGGCATGCAGGTTGCACCGGACCTCGCCAGACTACGAGGCAACAGTCCAACACTTCGCTTTCTCTGTGGCTCGGTGGTGGATGGTCTCTTTTTGCTACCCACCACGACACAATTTGCAATACGTATACACAGGCTGATTCTGCGCATTGCAAAACTGCCGTATTGACCGCATTTGTCCGCGCCCGTGACGGCAGCGCGGGCCTTTGCATAAGCGGCGTGGGGTGATGGTGTGGGTGGGAGAAATCACCCGGTTGTCCAGATGCTGCCAGTCGGTGGTTGCGGGTGACTGGCTCAGCATAGGCAGCTCCTGGTTGGTATTGCTGATGGATTTTTTCCACAGGCGTACCCGATCAGGCGTGCGCGTGCGGACACCTGACGCTGGATGTCTTTTTGTATTGTCATGTTGTCGTAGTGTGGCTGCGTGGGCAGCTTTAATAATGGTGCGGTTAGGTAGAACCGGAAGACCTATCAACACAGAAAGGGCAATGAGCTATTGCAAGAACCATTGTCACGTGACGTGTACATGACTCCCGCCCCTTCTAGGGGAGGAGCCTGGGCTCGGTTCTTAATATCTCGTTCCTCTGTGTAGAGAGGTCTTCATCGTCAAATTTATATGCCCCCTGCATGCAGGGCCTCGGTCGTCAGAAAGACGACAAAATAATCAGCCGGGTAGCAAAAACACAGGCGGCTGATGGTGACCAGGGAATCCTGGTGGAGTAAGTAGATGGTTAAACAGTATTCGCGCGGTAACAGATCAAGGCAGGCGAACGGCTTTATGTTTAAGGTTGTAGGATATGTGGATTGATACCTTCGCTTCATTGTCGGATGCATACCGGATTAAAGTAAGCGAGCTCTTCCCCACAAGTTCAATTATATACATTTTCGTATTACCATCCAAGTTTTTTTCACTAATTCTTGGCATTTTTAATGCGATAACGCATAATGCAGCCATGGACGCGAAAACTAATATCAAATACCTTATGGATAAGTCGGGCATGAACCCGACTTCGTTGGCAACTGCCCTGGAAAAAATGTTCCCTGATGAAGTCCGGGTGCCGCAGGCGACGATCTTTCGTATCGTCGAGGGCATTACCAAGGACCCGCGCACTTCGTCGCTGGCGCCAATTGCCAAGTTCTTTAATGTCAGCCTGTCAGATTTGCGCAGCAAGGATTTGCGCGGCTATGAATCCAGCCAGCCTGCCGCTGTAATTGATGAGAGCATCGGCATTGCCGCTATTAATTACTATTCAGCCAAAGGCTCCTGTGGTGGTGGCGCGCATAATGAAGACGCCGAGCCCAAGGGCCAGCTCATTAAAGAGGTCGGCTTTTTCAAGAAATATGGCGTCAAGGCAGAAAACCTGGCCGCCATCTATGCCGACGGCAGTTCGATGGCAGACTTTATCGTCGATGGCGATATGGTCATCATCGACCAGACCAAGACCGAACCGCAAAGCGGCAAGATCTTTGCCATCCAGCACCCTGACGGCCTGCGCATCAAGCAATTGCGCCGCGAAATCGACGGCACCTGGGTGCTGGAAAGCCGCAACCCGGACAAGCGCACTTATCCCGATGAGCGCATCACGCCTGAGAATGTGGGCTTGCTGAAGATTATCGGACGCTTTGTATACAGGCAAGGTGGTTGATGCGGCTTGAAAGTGCTGTCTATATAAGTACAGCGATGGTCACCGCAGTTTCATGTTCATTTGCTATGATAGGTAATGTTGAAGCCCATGATTACTAACCAACTCAAATAGGGCTTACGCAAAATTGTCCCAGCAAGGCGTCGCGACGAAGACAGTACTCTAGTACGGCTAGGAGCGACAACGCAGCTGGGGCGGTTTTGCGTATGCCCCGACACATATGCAAACTACGCTGTCCTACGCACTCCACACCCCGCGCCTGATCGTGCGCATGATAGAAGAAAGCGATCTGCCTGACTTGTACCAGGTGTTTTCTGACGAGGCCGTCACCCGCTTTTTGCCCTATATCACCTGGACCGACACCCTCGCTGCCCATAGCTGGTACCAGCGCGTCAAGGAGATGGCGGCGCAGGCGGCGGCCATGCAATGCGTGATCGTCGATAAGGAAAGCAACAAGGTCATCGGCGCTTGTCTGCTGTTTCGTTTTGATACCGAGTGTGAGCGTTGTGAACTGGGCTATGCCTTGGCGCAGCCCTACTGGCGCGGCGGCTACATGGCCGAAGCCCTGCGCGCCCTGCTGACCCATGCCTTTGGCGAGATGGCTATCAACCGCGTGGAAGCAGAAGTTGATCCGCGCAACCCCGCCTCTGCCCAGCTCTTGCGCAAACTGGGTTTTACCCAGGAGGGCTTGCTGCGCCAGCGCTGGAAATTTAAAGGTGAGATCAAGGATACCTGGATGTTTGGCCTGCTGCGCGATGAATGGCAGGCAGCGAAAGGGGCTAACTGATACTGGCCTCGGCCTTACTGGCATACCATCGCCAAACCGATTCAAGACTTGTCCCACCACACCAAGGAAGACACTCATGACTACCTTTGCCACCTCACGCGACATCCCCGCCAGCCCAGAGCAAGTCTTCGCCGCCATCAGCGACCCGCAACGCCTGGCGCGCTGGTGGGGCCCTGCCGGTTTTACCAATAGTTTCAGCATTTGCGAATTCAAGCCCGGCGGCTACTGGTCTTTTGTCATGCACGGGCCTAACGATAAAAACTATCTCAACGAAAGCCAGTTTGCCGAGATAGAGGCACCCAGCCTGGTGGTCGTGCAGCACATTTCCGAACCCAGGTTTCGCCTGACGATTTCGCTGGCTTCGTCAGCGACGGGCACCCTGGTGTCATGGTCACAGGTTTTTGAAGATGCTGACATTGCCAGCCAGGTTGAGCATATCGTGGTGCCAGCGAATGAGCAGAATCTGGATAGGTTGACGGCGGAGGTGGTGGGTGGGTAAAGACTGCTCTGTATTAATTTCGAATAAAGGCTTATATTGCATTGCAAGCTTGCATAATATATTTCTGAAAGAATCCCCATCATTCCAAGGTCATTGAAGCCCCCCCCCGGTAAGGTAAACCCCAAAATTAAAGATTGTCTTTTGGGGTTTTTTTACGTCCTTTATATCCATTCCTGCACTTTCCACGTTTACATATAACCAACAATTCCATACGAAATCATACTTTTTAATACAATTTCGTATTGACAAGGATTATACGGAAGCGTATAGTTCTATACATGGTCAGACAAACAAAGAAAGCGACAAATGAGCACGCAAACTTATTTTGGATTACCCAAAACCTATTACGCCCAACCAGCCACTGCATCGACGGCGGTACTCATCAACGGGCAAAACCTGATCGACGCCTTTGCTGAATGCAGTATGGAACAATGCAACAAAATGGCCAGCATGCTGGACCAGGGGCGGTATGAAAACTTTGGCAGGATGATGGCCAAGGTGATGCTGGACTGGCAGCAATAAGTCTTGAACTGAAATTTGTGCGCTGAAATCTGAACACTGAATTTTCAACACAGCATTGTCAGCATTTATTCAACATTGAAACGCGCTGCAACTAATCGCATCGCACACGCAAAAGTAGACGCTGGTGAAATTGGGTCGCGGCTAATTTCACGTTCGCCGGAGTAGCGTCCGGCACCTTGTCTGCGCTGGCCTTGCACCTTCTGCTGCCGCGCTCACACGCGGCGGGCAAGGCCAGCGCATCACATTGTCATCCGTTTTTTCCAGCACCCAGCCAGCCGCAATGGCCAGCTATAGCAGCACCGCAGCGACAACAGCGTTGCACACCAAAGCATCACCCCATCTGAGTAGAACTCATTTCATAAATAGGGTGAGATGCGTTTGCCTCATAACGTGGGCTGGCAAGGCGGACGAGGCAGTCAATAGCGGTGCTATTGATAACGAGTCGAATTGTCAGCACCTGCAGTCCAGCACGCGTTATGAGGCAAACCCTTCGGGAACTAACGATTTGGGCGCATTGCAGCGTTGCGCCCTTTGCTAAGGCAGGAGCCTTAGCTGCAGGTCACGCCTTGCACTGCATCCCAAATCGTCTTGTTCGCACTCACCCTATTTATGAAATGAGTTCTAGATTGATTAACACGAGAACGAGTGCGTTTTTTCGCTGTGTATGCGCTCGCCTGAATTTTGTGAGGACTAGCATGAAAACATCCCTGACAGACTGGCTGATCACTGCACTGGCGTATATCGTCATCTGTGCCGTGCTGAGCATGATGAGCAATGAAGAAGACCATCCGGGCAATGCAGATCAGCCTGAACAACAGGCGGCACCTGCCAGCCAGGCGGCCACATTACACGCCTCGGTGAGCGCGCAGCTGGCCCAGACAAGCAACAAACCACAAGCTGAGAACAAGGCACTGCGCCAACTGGCGCAAGAAGCAGAACGCATGACCGGCTTTGGCGCGAGTGTGCAATGAAACATAGCCGCCAGTTACGTGCCGTGGGCAATGCCCTCTTCGATGCGCGCAGCAGCCAGTGCATGGCGATTGCCTACGGCTGGCAGGCCGAAGCGCATTACGATGCCAGCGGCAATATCTGCAACCCGGATGCCCTGCAACCATCTGACGAAGCCATCGCCAATGCCCGCGTGTGGGCCATGGCACCAGAGCTGCTCGACAGGGCACAAGCCCTGGCCGCCAGGCTGCGGCAGGATAGTCAGTGGTTTGCCGCGCCGGAAGCACAAGCCCTGCGTCAACTTTGCCAATCATTAGAGAAAGCCACAACATGAACGATACACACGCCCTCATCAATCACCTGCACATGCGCCTGCGCATCATGTGTGCTGTCTACCGCATGATCAGAAACCTGGGCTATAGCCGTCTGGCGGCATGCAAAACGGCACTGCAACACTGAACGATTTTTTTACTGCAAGGCGACAACATCAATGGCAACTGTCAATAAAGTTATCCTCGTCGGCAACCTGGGCCGCGACCCGGAAACCCGCTATGCCCCCAATGGCGAAGCCGTCAGCAATATCACCATCGCCACCACCGACAACTGGAAAGACAGAACCAGCGGTGAGCGCAAGGAACGCATAGAGTGGCACCGCGTCAGCTTCTTTGGCCGTCTGGCAGAAGTGGTGGGCATGCACCTCAGGAAAGGTGCCAGCGTCTACATCGAAGGCAGCCTGCGCACCCGCAAGTACCAGGACAAGGATGGTCAGGACAAATTCATCACAGAAGTGCGTGGCGACACCATGCAGATGTTAAGCAAACCTGGCACGCCAGCAGGTAGTGCCGATGGCCTGCCAGCAAGAACACCACAGCCAGCCAGAACGCCTGAAACCTGGGACAACATGGATGATGACTTGCCGTTTTGAATGCCAGAAAACACAGGATATTTAAAAAAATGTAGTCCTCTCCCCTGCCAGGGGAAGCAATTAACAACCGCCGAAAGGAAACAACATGAGAAACGACATCGCCGTACGCTATGCCCAGGTGGCGCAAATCCTGAGTGACAAATTCCTGTTCATTGAAGACATCATGCGCGAGCTGCGTACCTCGGAGAATTATGCGCGCAAACTGATTAGTGACCTGTGCTTCTCAGGCCATGTCGTACAACGCGCCACGCCCACGCCCCGTGGCCGCAGCAAACTGCAATTTGGCTGGCACAGCGGCAAACCCGCTCCCACCATGTACACCCGCCAGATCAAACCCGACACAGACAAAATCCGTCGCACTGATCCGCTCATGATAGCCCTGTATGGTGAAGCAGGATGCAGGCAGGCCGGCAGGGCAGCAGCATGACTGAGCAAACCTGTGGCCCCTTGCGCGTATCGTGCCAGCTCTTGCCCTGGAGCCGCAACATCGACCTGCGCCTGGCACGCCGCCACGCAGGCAAGCTGCACACCGCACTGCCCCTGCACTTTGCTGAAGTACCAGAAGGCCAGCCCGGCGCACCTGCACTGACGATGCCATATGAAGATGCCCAGCAACTCATGGATGAACTCTGGCACTGCGGCTTGCGCCCCACTGGCAATGCAGGCATATCAGGGAGTGCCAGCAATACCAGCAGCAGTACCGGCAACATCAGCAGCAGCGCCGCGCTGGCCGCCACAGAACGCCATTTAAAAGACATGCGCGACATGGCATTTTGCCTGCTTGGTGCATACAAGGTCTAAGACCAAAATACCATCGCTACAAGACAGGAGCATCATGGCAATCAAACGCATCATAGGCCAGGACGGCCTGCCCTACCTCATCAACTCGCCAGATGAGACAGGCGACGAACAATACGCTGACTGGTCTGCCCCCGGCTTGCTACCCGCGAGCTATTCAGGCCAGCCTGACGCCCAAGACCACATCCGGATGATGCCCTTCTCGGACATCCACAATTACGAAGACGAACAACTGCCTGCGCGCCTGTACGCCAGACTGCCAGCGCAGAATTCCAGCCTCCTGCCACTCGATACGGCCAGCAGCAGCGACTATATGCCCAGCCCGGTGCCGGTCAAAGGTTTGTTATTGCGTGCCATGGCGGCCAATGATGAATCAGGCGCGAGTGTGCCTGCTGCGCAGACGGACGACCTGGATAGATGGTCGTACAATCCCATGCATGAGCGTGAGGAAGACGCATCAGAGGATCAAGCTGTAATGCGCGGGAAAATGGGGCTGTTGAACAGGTTTTCTTATCCGGATTCAAGGGACCGAGATTCAAATGTAAATGACTCTAATGAGCCGCAAGATGACTCTCCGGAGAATCATAAGTCACGCTATCAAAATAATTTCATGAATATCTATTTTAAAAATGATCAGCTAGCCAATGGCGATGGAAAAACCAGATTATTTAAAGATGAATCATGGCAACAAGCGACGTATCGCCCATCCATCAATATGAAACATGCTATTACATCTGATATTGATGCTTGGTCCAACCAGGCTATGGGTTTTGGCGAAAGCCCAAACTCACCAACTAGTGCGATACGACTCGTTACTGCCTCGCAAGCGGATAATATTTCTTCCATAATTGGTAAGAGTGATCCACGAGAAATTGGTAACTTCATGCAAGCCAATACCCTTGACAGCAGTCGAATTCTGGCAGGGAAAACCTACATGATCCCTCAGAATAGCCGCATAAATGGGGATACGCATAAGATCGGCCAAAGAGCATTGGATATAGATAATATCCGTCGACTTTCCTCCGACCGTCCAAACATATCTCAGCAAGATTTATCAACTTCTGAAATCGCGTATCTAAGTAAGATGCTTAATCAAGATATCCTGGGAAACAGAAATTTAATTCCAAAGGACGCACCGTTGATGCGTACTGGCGGGTTACAAACGTCACCTTTTGGAGGCACTCCTCATTATGGTGCTATTGATGTTCGCGGCGGAGACGAAAGCTTACGATCCATCCAAAGAGTTCCAAAAGAGATTCCTACAAACCATTTACAACCTGGTGAAACTATCCAGGGCAATGTGTTCTTTGGTGGAGCGGGAATGGATGGCCCCTATATCCAGGATATGGTCCGTGCGTTTGACCAGCACGGAATAAAATTAACGCCAGCAAACAGGGATACCTGGTCGTATGGAACCTTAATAGATGCAGGGCCTGGCGTGCAAGCGTATCGATATGGTCGACACCCATTTCCTACTCCGCTTGAGAAATTCGATCAAAGTGGAAGCCAGTTCAACCTCATTGGCTACTCCTATGGCTCAGAAGTGGCAACACAAGTCGCCGTAAACTACGCCAGAGCAGGTACAAAAGTAGACAATCTTGTTTTGATCGGATCTCCCATCAGCGATGATTTCCTAAAAACTGTCAAGAACACAAAGAACATTAACAATGTTATCGTATTAGATCTTGAAAAACAGGGCGATCCAATCAAGGCAGGTATACCACTCACATCCTTGGTTGCGGGAGCACCTACCTTAATCAAACAGATGTTGGCAGGTACTGGGGAAGGTCATTTTTATTATGCCCCGGACTCAGATGCAGGTAAGGAAAGAAGAAATGCCCTGGCAGAATATCTATACAAGCAAGGAGTTCGATAATGGCCGTTTGGCAGCAACGAATAAGCATGGTTTTATATTTTTTTTCTTTGAGCATTAACTCTTTTGGAACAGTCTGGCTCGTCTATTATCATTGGAATGTTTGGATGAAAGGTAAATTCTTTTTAAGCTCTTTTAGTGGAATCATTGTGGCTGAATATGTCACTGTGAGCCTTGCATTATGGATCGCTGGAAGGTATCTTTATAAGACAAAGATATTGGATCGTCTTGTTTATGGATTGACAGCCATTCCCTTCTTGATGCTTATTTTCATTCCTGCAAAATTCTATATTGACTAAACACCCATGACAATCGAAGTGAAAACGACGTCAAAATATTAATTCACATTTCTGGTCGCGGTTAGTCACAGCAAGCAGGAAGCAGGAAGCAGGAAGCGTTTTAACGCACCAACTGTAAAGGTAACCCGAGGATGGTAACAATACGGAAATAGGCCAAAACCTGGCCGCCCTTAAAAGTAAGACATGAATTCCATCTTGAAAAAAGTAGCGAGCATACTTTCCTTGATATTCCTTGCCGTGCTTCCGCTGCTTGCCTTTACTTACTTCCTGTTCCATGAGCCGGGAGAAAAGGTGCGCGAAATCTATTCGTATGAAGATCAGAAAAAGAGGGGTGGCCACCATGTCACCATCTCAACTGATGGAACACATAAACATCAATTTACTGATGAGGAAGACCGCTACGTCTTGAATGTTTTCTTTTATAAGCGATTTATCAGCGTAGACATTTCTCTTTTCAACCGGGATGAGGATATCATCTCTTACCTGAAAAAATGCAAGGTCATTGAAACAGATGAAGGTCTTACTTTTTTGCAGCCTAGCGGTTATTCAACATTCATTCCCAGGTCCGAGCTGCCTTGAAATGAATAGCTGCATGCAGGCATGATTAATGCACCGCATTCGTAGATTCTGCACACATATCAAGTCAACAGCGATTAGGGTAAGCGTTGCAATGCACCAACTATGCGGCAAAAACGAGGGCGCTGGCAATGCGAAAGCGGTGCGTCAAAACGCACCCTGCTCGCATCTCAGTCTGGTCCTTACATCACCGCAATCAGGCGCACCCTTACCGCATCTTGTTCGGCAGTTTCGCAGCGTTCTATGCAAATTTGCAGGTCTTCGATGAGGTCTTGATCATCGTCGGCTTCTACCAGGGCTTGTTCCAGTACGCGCAGGGTGGACAGCAGTTCGGTGGGACTGACCCATTTGGCATTGTCGGCCAGCCATTGCTCTGCTTCATCTTCATCCATATCTTCTTCGCTGACATTGAGTTCCATGTCAGAAAAATCGACAAACTCGGTCAGGGCGACGATATCGAGCGTAGCGCATTTCTCATCGAGGGCATCCATGCTGTCATACAGAAAAGCCAGGTCATCCGGCGCAAAATCGTCGGAATCGTTTTCCAGTGTCATCCACAAGACGGTACTCATTGCTGTTGTTCTCCCAGGTAGAGGATATTCAAAAATGCTGCTTTGCCCATTGCGACCCCGCCGTTTGCCTGGCAAGCGGCAGGCAATGTGCCAGTGTATGCCAGATTATCTGGTATAGTAATGACAATAGTGTGACAATCACATGACGCGCCCACGATCGTTTTCACCTGGACGGTACTTCACCCCCACTTCAAGCTCATTTTAGCCCGCATGCAAGCCCAGCTCATCGCTTTATTAAACGCCCATGTCCCTGTTGATGCCACAGAAGCCGCACATCTGCACAAGGCGCTGGATTTTGTCGGCAGCACCGCCGATTGCTGCAGCCGCACCACGCTGGTGGGGCATATCACGGCATCTGCCTGGATACTTTCTGCCGATCGCCAGTCAGCCTTGCTGACGCATCACAAGAAACTCAATCGCTGGTTGCAACTGGGTGGGCATGTGGACGAAGAGGATGCCAGCATACAAGCCGCCGCCATGCGTGAAGCGCGCGAAGAAAGCGGCATCGACGGTTTGCAATTGCTGAGTGCGGCCTTGTTTGATGTGGATGTACACCCCATCCCCGCCAGAGCAAACGAACCAGCACACTTTCATTATGACTTGCGATTTTTATTCCAGGCAGTGAATGACAGTGTGAGCGTCAGCGATGAATCGCATGCACTGGCCTGGGTGGCTTTGAACGCGCTGGCGCAAGACGCAGAGAATGCCTCGGTGAGCCGGATGGCGAGGAAATCTTTGGTCGCTGCGAACGTGTAGGATGCTGGCTGAATCCATTTAATTCATAACACCACTTTGTCATTTTTTGTACTCATGAGCGCAGAAGCGCCAACGATTACCTTAGCGACAACATAACAGGCAACTTCTGGCTTCCATCTCAGTGTGAATTTGCTTTTTTTCCCATTTACTTTGCAGACCAAAAAGGTGCCATGCAGATCATGATGAACTTGCTTCGCGGACTTTTCATTGCAGCAGCATTTGTAGTCGTATCGGCCAATGCGCTGGCAGAGCTGCCAGAAATACCCCGCCATCCACCGTTTCGAGAACTATATCTGGCACGGGATAAGTCCTTGGTGGCGTTGATTGATAATGGCGTGGTCAGAAGTAGTGATCAAGGAAAAACCTGGACCAGAGTTTTTGAAGAAGATCGCCATCGACGAAGCGGGTTCTTCGTACGCCAGAAAAAGCAGTTGCTGCTGGTCATAAGGGGAGGAAACATCTACGCCTCCAAAGATGAAGGGAAAACATGGCGAATGAGAGGCATATCAGCAGACGTAAATTGGTCAAGCTATCTGGGCTACAGAGGAGGAAAATATCTAAACAAGATAGATGACAGAGGTTACATTTTTGTTTGCGACCAAGATAAATTGCATATTTCTGAGAACGGCGGAAAAAGTTGGTCCAGCCAAAAACCATTACCGACTTTACTTGGGCCAACCCAAAGTATTCTGAACATAGCTTTCGATAAAAACAAGGTCTATCTATTGAGTCAGCACGCTTTGATAGTGAGTGAAGACAGGGCCAAGACTTGGAATGTAGTTACTGCTGGCAAATTCCCAGAGATATTTGGCACTGCATTGACTGATCCATTGAGCCACGTATCTTTCGATGCAAGTAGTAATGGTGACCTATTCCTGATAGGTAAAGGCCAAATCTTTGTTAGTAGCGATGGCGGTGTGCACTGGGAATTTCGCGATTTCAATATCCCCGCAAGCCCGTCTGAGATCCTGTTTTCTCGTCGCGATGCAATTTATATTGCAGCAATCAACGAACGTGCCCCCTCGTCGCAGCGATATAAAGTTTTCAGGAGCAAAGATAATAGAACCGCAGTAGAATTTTCTGCTCATCACCCGACACAAGACTTACAGCTCGACAAGCAGGCAAATATCTACATCGTCACCGAAAAAAACATCTACAAGACTATAGACGAAGGTGCTAGCTGGGAGGTAATTAACAACAACCATATCAAATGGTACGAATACTGAGCGGTCTTGATTTTTATCAGCCCAAGACCTCTATGGCCGCCTGGAGACAATTGCTGACCTTGCACATTGCCTGGTGCTATGTTCATTCGCAGACTAAACAAGGCATGTGCACTGTCTTGATCCCCCCATACAAGCCTGGCTGATTTTGACAGTGCGCAAGAAACTTGCGCCATTCGGAAAATAGGCGCGTGCACTGCGGCATTCGCGGCAGTCTTCACCTGTGGCAGGCAAATGGCGACAGGTGTGGCGACCCTAATGTCTTCATCAGTTCATGTTTTGCATTAAGTGTGTGACTGGCGGGCTGCGGCATCCCCCCGCTTTTGCAGACGCTGGCATTTCATATTACACAAATTCAGGGTGTGTTGCAAAAAGTCGAAGGTGAAAACATCGCATCATAAATAGCAAGCACGGAATTCAAATATTCGGTACAGTTGATCTATGCAAAGTTTTTGCGCGCTATCTCCTGGTGGTGTGTGGTCTGTCCCTGGCATGCAGCGGCGCAAGCTTTGATGCAGGTCAATGAAGGTGATGCATTGCATGGATCGTTTTTGCACTTGCAGCAAAAAGTGTAATCGGCAATGTTTGCTTATACTGTTGCAACATGTTTATTCGCACCCTGTGAGTGCGGCATCCTTAGAGGCAAGGAATATGAAAATCTATTCGGAAATCATCGTTCTGTATGCGCACGTCGCCATGCCAGGCGAAGATGATTTCTGTCCGGCATTCTGGCAAGCAGAAGAATTTGATTCTGATGGCGATTTTTATGGCGATGACGTCGCCAAAGACTGGACCACGCTGAAGCTGACCAAGCATTATGCCAATGGCCGCGATAGCGACTTTCAACTCTACGTACACCGTGAAAAAGGTGGTGACGCCGCGCATGAACTGGCCCGCTTTATCCAGTACCGCAAGGACGGCCACTACAAGGAAAAAAAGCAAGTGCATGAAGCCAAAAACCTGTGCGTGGCATCGCTGCAAATCAGGGCTGCGTCACTTGAAGACTACCGCGAGTTTTTACGCACCGTGCATTTTTTTCTGGAACATACTGGCGGCATCGCGGCCAATGTGGGCGGTTTTGATGCCTGGGATTTCAAGACGGAGTTTGTGGATTGATGGCTGGTAGGGTGTGCCGTAACGCACCGGCGCTGGAATTCAACTCTATGTGATGCATTTGCTGCGTCATGATGAACATTGCTTGGCCGTTCGCAAAAAAATAGCGTAAATTATTTTTGACACATCAGTGGTGCGTTGTAACGCGCCATACATGACTGCATCGCAATGAAGTAATGTGTTGTTGATCCACCGTCTGTCGATATTGTATGCCCCGCATGCGTACGATTACGCTTGCGCTAATCGTACCTACCGCACTAATGTCATTGGGCGTGCTTCTGCCCTTTCGTCATGTCGCCCAAGCAAAGCTGCTTTACAATAGCGATATCGAGAACAAGCAGTCGCATCTTTATGAATGAACAGGATTTCTGGCACATCGTTGCCGTCACCAATCGCACGGCGCGCTACCAGCGTTTTCGCGCCGAAGATCTGGAATACCATCTCAGCAAACTGGCACCGCAACTCATCGTCGAATTTAATCTCCACTTCCACAAGCTCGTCAATCAAGCAGAGACCGGCGACGTGTATGGCGCAGGATGTCTGTTGAGTCAGGACTATATGTCTGACGATAGTTTTTTGTATTTCCGTTACTGGTTGGTCTCTATGGGCCAGACAGCTTATGAACAGGCGCTGCTTAACCCGGACAGCATGGCAATGCTGGAAATTGTCCATGATCGTGATGGCTACCCACGTGTTTCTGATGAGTCCTATTGTTACGCTATCTACAAAGCCTATGAAAAAGTAACAGGCAAACAAATCTTCGATGCGCCCAGCGCGTGGGAAGTAGATAAGAACTCAGTAAAACCTGAAGATTTCAACTGGCAGGATTACACCCACGTCAGTTTGTCAGAAAAATTTCCACTGCTGTGGGCCAATTACCTGGCCAGTGAGCCAGATCGCGAAGCCGCCTATAAAAGATTTTCTATCAGTAGTGAGGGCATCAGTGGGGAATGGTAAAGATGTTGAAGCCAACGCCTGCGCGATGGTCTCTTGATGCACAAAGGCACCATCACCTGCTCACAACATCTCTAGCGTACGCGTGAAAGTCTCGCAGACTATCCTGAACACACTGCCCCGTGAAAAATACCATTCATGAACCACGGCCTGATTGTCGTCTGTCAAACTCACTTCATGTATCAATAAATCGCCATGGCCAATTGTCCCAAATGGTGGGTGAACAAACTCTTGCGGTGTCACGATGCTGTACTCAATCACACCCGAATAAACAAGATGGATTTTAAGATCATGGTATGGCCCCAGAAAGCTTGCTTCAATCTGAATGGCGCGCATTTCTGAGCGCTCACCACTCGCTGGTTCCGAGATGCAAAATCGCTCAAGCCAGGCATCATGCAGACTTTGATGGCTCATATCGTAATTTCGATTATCTACCGCGAAGGCATACACGTCTGGCGGAAAATGATCACAATGCACTTGCAAGTATCGTTGATATGACGTGAAATCAAAGTCATATTCCCCTTTAATTAGCGATTCAAAGAATTTCATCTTATAAAAATGTAGGTTAACTCGTGTGCGATTGGCGAAGCGCAATTGCTCGCATGCTGATTCACTGTAACTTATTTCTGATTTTGTTGCTCGCAGCTCACGTAGCTGCAATTAGCCCACCGTCATCGTACAATTCTCCCGCTCCACCAGTCGCCAGTTGAAGGCAGCCAGCCACCGCCTCGCAATGCAGTGCATGTGTTGTTGATAAACCGTCTGTCGATATTGTATGCCCCGCATGCGTGCGATTACGCTTGCGCCAATCGTACCTCGCTACGGTAGAGCCTGTGAACTTGGCAAGCCAGAGGCTGATGTCATCACTACTTGCCTGCATGATCGCGCAGGCGAAGCGAATGCTCTCGCCCAAAAAATACAAAAAAAAGCCACGAAGGGGGAGACTTCGTGGCAAACAATACCTAAGGAGACACTACCAGCATATGGTATTCAAATAATGTTACACAAGTATGACTATTCGATTTTACATTTGCTTACAAGCATGCAATCTGTACCCTAGCCCGTAGCGCTCCTTTGCAAAGTGCCGCAGCTCAGCCGGTACGTACCTTGCCAGGATGAGGGATGCCAAGTTCTCTGAGTTTCTCTTCACGTATGCGGTAGGGACAACCGCCCATCCACATGTCCTCTTCCGGGTGTGGGAACTTGCTGGCGACGAAATCAACAAAGCGCCTTACCTTGGCCGATAACTGGCGGCGGCTGGGGTAGACCATGGAAATCGACACCGCACCAAAGCAATGCTCAGGGAACAGGCGCACCAGTCTGCCTTGTGCCAGATCATCGTCAATCTGGAAGGAGGTACGCAGCACAAGGCCCATGCCTGCCAGCGCACAGGCGCGCAAGACGTCGGCATTATTACTGATGACCTTGGCCTGTATGGGGATGCTGCGGAAAGAATCGCGCCCGGTGCGCTTGTCAAAGGCCATCCAGTTATCGCGCAAAAAATCATAGTTGAAGTTGAGGCAGCGATGGCCCGAGATATCCTCAGGCGTGGCTGGCGTGCCATGCTCTTCCAGATAAGCTGGCGAGGCGCAGAGCAAGACCTCGGACGTGGCCAGCTTGCGCGAGATCATGCTGCCATCGACTTTTTGCAGGTCGAGGTAAAAGCCGACGTCTATCCCCTCTTCCACCAGATCAACATGGTGGTCAGTGATCTTGATGTCGAGCATGACATCAGGGTATTCTTTGGCAAACTCAGGCAACAAGGGGGCCAGTTGCGCTTTGCCGAAATGCGGTACAGAATACACCCGCAAGGTGCCGCTGGGCTTTTGCGCCGCATACGAGGCAATGGCATCGGCGTCGTCGATGTCGCTCAAGATGGCGCGCACCCTTTCCAGGTAGACCATGCCAGTCTCGGTCAGCGACAATTTGCGGGTAGAGCGATTCAGCAAGCGCGTGCCCAGATGGCTCTCCAGATCGGCCATATACCGGGTCACTACCGCATTGGACATGTCCATTGCCGAGGCTGCCCTGGCAAAATTGCCCAGCTCCACAACCTTGGCAAAAATGCGCATAGATTGCAATCTGTCCATTTCAAGTCCTTTATTGTTCCTGTTTCAGCAATAGTATATTCCCATTTCAATACTTTATTGTTGAATCCGAAAAGCATACACTGCTTTCCATCGGTGCAGTGCAACATAAATCCAGCTCTACACCGCGCTACTGGCGACGACTTGATTCAGTTGTTATCGGAAGTGAAATTTCACTTCTCATGACAATTGGGCAAGATCACCGAGGTGGCTGACCCTGAAACTTACTTATATTGATAGGAACGATCATGAATGCGAAACAACTCTTTTTGGCAACCAGCGTTACATTTCTGACAGCCACTGCCGCCTTTGCTGCTGACACAGCGCCAGTAGAAAAAACCCGCGCCCAAGTCGTCGCTGAACTGCAAGAAGCACGCGCCAATGGCGAAGAAATCGGCATGGAAGGCTACTCTTGGTACCCAGCCCAGAAAGCGGCCCTGGTCAAAGCCAATGAAACACGTCTGGCTGCTGACAAAGCCAATGCTGAAAAAGTAGCAGGCAAAGCGCAAAAATCGACACAGAACTGATGGTGTTGAAATAGCTGGTCAGGTATGCACTGGCTGGCGGATAGAATGAAAAAACCCGGCGATCTTGGATTGGCCGGGTTTTGTTTTTCTGGGTGATGTTGTGAAGACCTTTCAACACAGAGAAAGGAAAGACTGCTTGCAAGCAGTCTTCGTTACGCAGGCGCGCGGCGGGCCGCCCTATGCGGGCCGCACGAAATCCCTGCTGCACCACAAAAGGTTGCACCGAGTTTCACAGGGAAAATCTGAGTTGACTCTGCCTTTGACACGCTGCTCAATACATCGAAATCCCCATCTTCAACAAGAAGCCTTACCTCGTCATGCCATAGAATCCCAATTAGTCGGTGTTTGCCTGAATAAAAACGTACATGACAGCAAACGTACGAACCCACTAGATATCGGAACAAGCCATATCTAGAATTCGATGCTCAATTTCTTCTTATAAATCTCTAGACGCTTTTCTGCGCGTTGAATGAACTGATCATAATACAGAATCTCAGAATACAACTCTCCATATTTAATGTTAGCTTGCGTAACAGGCTCTGTATTGAAATAACCAAGGCCGCTAGGAAACATTGTGAAAGTTCCAGGCATTCTGGTTTCGTCTAATGTATCCCCAATCAAATATCCATAGAATTTTTTGATCTTTCCATTTGATTTTGATGCAAGTAACCTGGAATATTGTATAAGGTCAGAAATATGCTCCTGCAACTCGACACCTGGTGCTTTAAATTCAATAATAATAGCAGCTCCCTCACTATTAAAGATAGCAATATCCGGTCGCTTTTGTGAGTGATTTTTATTGTTTTTTGCGAACAGTTTCTCTAGCTCGTTGTCGATTTCTGGCTCAAATAGCATATTTGACTTGTCAAATTTTATGCTAGATAAAGCTTTATCAGATGCTATATGTTCGAAGTAGTGGTATTCCTCATTCAATAACCAAATATCGTGGTCAATCAATTCAGAATTATCTTTTCCACGTGGGAAAAAAATATTGTGAATTATCTTTTCATTATCCCGCTTGCCATCTTCATCCTGGCAAATCAGCATAAGTTCAGTGGCTTTCTTTAAAATCTCAAGCATTGATGCTCTTCGAACTACCAATTGAGAGAGATTCGCCATGTCAACTTTTTTGATATTAGATGTGTACTTCCATGAGAGAAGCGCTACCTTTTCTCTAAAATCACTAGTTCTCGGATCAAGACCTAGTAGCTCTTCCTTGATATTAAAAATATCGGACGTATCGCGAACTATTTCATCCTGAAATTTTCTAAGAACTCGCCGTGCGATATTTTCTTCCGTATCACTATAATGAACTTTAATATTCACTGAATTTAGCATTGCGTGCGTGATACCAAATCGGGCTTGAGTTGACCAAATTAATTTTTCTTTGTCAAAATCACTTGGAGTGATTATTTCATAGACATAGTCAGACAACGAATCAATAATATCTTGAAGAGAGAAGGTCGAATCAAGCTCTCCATTAGAACCACATTCCATTGGTATATTAAAGCCATCTCGCTGCTCATTTACCTTACCCTCCAGGAATTCGCCTTCTACTAAAATCAACTCAAAATTCCCATTTATTGGATTATTTCTGTCTGAGGTTTTTTTCAGAAATTGTTTCGTCAAAGATTGCACCAACGCAAAATTCGCACAGAGCGCAACCTCATGCTTTAAACCGGGATATGCTTGGTAAGGCAATGAATATCGAGTTATGTTTAACGTGATATTTCGATCAAGTAGCTCTCTGTCATGCGAACAAGTCAAAGGCAGCCTTTTAACTTCTGTTGCCGTTGGAAGATCTTTTGAACATATCGATAGTTCTTGACTAGGAACTTCCTCATCTGCGTCAATGCTAGTCTGCTTTATCGATATTGAGAATTCACCGATTAAGCCTTTTAAAACTATGAGGCGCTGAAGAAACGCGATATACAAGTGGCTATGCACCGCTTTCGCCGAAAATTCTTCTCTCAAATCAAGTGACCCAGCATTCTCAACAACCGCAAGAGTTTTATTGAAGTCCTGAAGTATTAGTGTTGTTTCAGTTTCTTGTGCGTCCACTTCTACAGTATTGAAACTTTCCTCAGATACTTCGCGAGTTTCAGCACGAATACTTAGCGTGCGATGAATCGTCTTACTATTTTCGGCCAAAATGCTACTGATCTGCAGTTTTTTAAAATAATGAAAAAACTGAATCCTACCTGCACCTTTACATTTTCCAATGCCGACAATTTCCAGATAATCTTTATAGGTTGAGTCCTTCGTAACAAAAGCCTTGACCTGTTTCTCACCAAATCCAGCGCCATTGTCAGTACAAGAAACACGAAGGTCATAACCGGCGTTAAAAAACTCAGTTTTATAAAAATCAAGGCTTATCAAAACAAAGAATGGAGGAACACAGCTTTCTGCTTTTTTCCTAATAAGATACGAATCAATGGAATTGGAAAGTAATTCTTCAAAAACTATATATTTATTTTTACTGGCCGACGTGTTTTTTAGACCGCCCTTGATGTCAAGCGTCATATTATGTATCCGTTACGAATATATGAAAATCGGGTTAAGTGTAAGTTTGAGTTAGGTAGCGCGATCGTACTACTCAGCAGTTAGTCGCACAGTAGCATAGTCAACATTTTCCTAAATGTATTGCTGCAATAATTTCACTCTCGCATCTTAACGTAATCCTTTTACCTGCACCTCCATTGTATGGATCACAATAGGATATTTAGTAATTTTAAATCTACTCTAAATTACAATCATCTGCAACTTTTATAGCCTAACGTCCTGAACATCATGCCAAATTTGCTCAAGTTTCTGATGACGTTCAACTCTAACGCTTTCTTGATTGTTGCGGATGAAACTTCGGCAAGCAGCAAAGCATACTGGACTCGTACAAATAAACCACTTGATGCAGGATCAAGTCCGGCATGAAAGATTTAAAGGTGCTGCGTTAAAACCTTCTCTCTGCTCGCAGAAGGCCGCGCTTCCGACGTAGCCGGAAGAGCATCGCAATGCGCCGCACGTGCGTGTCGCTAACGGTGTGCTCTATTTCACCGGCAAGTCAGAAATTGAGGATGACTCCCGTATGAGCGGCTTCAGCCGCGAACAGATGTGCCGGGTCAGGAATTCGCGGCTAAAGCCGCTCCTATGGGTGCCAATCATGGTGACCGTATACAGGCTGATCCACTTGCACATCATGCCAAACTTGATCGCGCCGCCGGCGTAAAGCACTACTCCTCAATGCCGAAATACCACTAGTTGTTTTTTGCATGGATGAGCTTGCTTTATCTTGTAATAAAGTTTATTTTAAAAGACAATATATTAGTTTTATTTCAAGATAAAACAAGCGTCAGCATCAAGCTTTTGCTGTGGATATTCCCAAAAAACTGCCGTGCGTTTTACCTGGTCGGGCAAAAGTGTGCGCCTGGCGGACGGTAGCGAACTGGCCCTGGGGCTTTTCACACTGCCATTCCTGCATTCAACGCTGGTTTTGCCAAACTCAAGGAGAAGTCTATGGATACCGTAACTAGCCAAGTCCCCACCTTAGTCCCCGATCTGGTTCCCACCCCCTCCCGCCGCCGTTTTTTGCAGACATCCACCGCCCTTGCCACTGCCAGCATGCTGGGTATTTCAGGTGAGGCCAGCGCGGCACCGGCGCTGCATAGCAAGCGCAACCTGGCGGCGCTTGCACGCAGCATGGCTGGACGCCTGATTTTGCCTGGCGAGCTGGGCTACATGATGGCCGCAGCACCGAACAACCAGCGCTATGCAGACATCCTGCCCGTCGCCGTTGCCATGTGCGCCAATGATAAGGATGTGCAGTTGTGCCTGCGCTGGGCGATAGATCATCGCCAGCCCTTTGCGGTGCGCTCCGGTGGCCACAATTACGCAGGCTTTTCGACCACCAGGGGTTTGCTGATCGACGTTAAGGCGATGAATGGCATCAGCGTCAATGAAAAGGAGAACACCTGCACCATTGCAGCAGGTGTCAGCAACCAGGACATGGCCAACTTCTTTAGCGGCAGCAGCCTGGCTGTGCCATCGGGCCGTTGCCCCACTGTGGGTGCGGCGGGTCTGGTGCTGGGTGGTGGCTGGGGCTTTTCTGCCACCCACGCGGGCCTGACTTGCGATAGCCTGAAATCGTCAGAAATTGTTTTACCCAGCCAGCAACTGGTGGTGGCCGAAGACAAGGGCAGCTATCAGGATTTGTTCTGGGGCTTGCGCGGCGGCGGTGGCGGCAATTTTGGGGTGAATACCTCGTTCACCTTTAACTTGGTGGATGTGTCGCACAATGTCACCATTTTCAATATCCTCTGGCCTGCACAGAAACAGATAGAATTGTTTTCTGCCTTGCAGGACCTGCAGCAAAATAATCCCACCACCATTTCTACCCGCAGCAAAATCGTGCCCCGCCGTGCAGGCAGCAACTACACCATGGCAGATTTGCAGGTCACCACCCTGGGCCAGTTTTTTGGCGGCAAAGAAGCTGCGATGAAGGCTTTGGAGCCAGTATTGAACATGCTCACGCCTGTCAAAGCGGATATTCGTGAAATGACTTACTGGCAGGCGCGTGATTATCTGATCACCGACGACCCCAATGGCATGTATGACCTGCGCTCTTCTTATGTCGGCGAAAAAATGTCACCAGAGGGCATGGAAATGATGGTGCGCTGGATGCTGAAATGGCCAGGCGGTTCACTGGTGCCAGAAAACATGGGCATTCTGTTTGCGATTGGTGGCAAGGTGCGCACCGTGGCCGTCAACGCCACTGCCTACCCACATCGCAATGCCAATTATATTTTTGAAATGGAAGCCGCCTGGGGGCCGATCGACAAGCTGGACGTGGTACAGAGACAGCAACAATGGCTGCGCGACTACTTTACTGCCATGAGCCCATTCGTACTGCCGCAAGCCTACGTCAATTTCCCGAATCGCGAACAACCCAACTGGGCAAAGGCTTACTATGGCCCTAACCTGGACCGCTTGAAAACCGTCAAGCACAAGTACGACCCGCACAATTATTTCAAATTCGAGCAAAGCATTCCGCAGGGATAAAATACCTAGCCTGCGACGACAGGCCCCGCACACTGTCATGCCAGACTTGATCTGGCATCCAGTGTCGTTAGCCGTACCACCCGTTTGGCCGCAAATGCACAACAGAGTATGAATGCCTCAGCAAGAAAGCACGCTGGCGGCAGGTGAGCGAACCCACTGGATGCCGGATCAAGTCCGGCATGACGGGTTTGCGGTCATGAGCATGCAAGGGCTTGGTCTCGTGTAAAGGCTCAACATAACCACAAACCCCCAAAATATTTTCTCTCCTATCAAAAAATATTTTCTGCACCAACATGGCAATAAAGCCTGGCAAACAGGGGCCTGGCTGCTGTTTTTGCACTGGCGTGGAGAGTTTATTGTCGATTCAATATAGCCTGCGTGCACCTGAATAATGCACGACTAGCATTATGCTTTTTGCGAATAATGCCTATATGAAATAGTGATTTTTTTGCGCCGCCTGGGCCACGTATATTGCAGTCATCTGCCTGCGACATGGCAGTCTTTGCCCCAGGTTCAACGATCAATCTATTTTTTCTGAGGAGTTCATTATGACCCCACATTTGCGTCTATATGCCGTCGTCACCACCCTGGCTTTTGCCCTGGTTACCATCCCCGCTTTTGCCATGAATGCCAGCCAGGCTTTTGTGGAGTCTGGTTGTGATGCACCCTCCTATGATCAAAGGACGCTGACAGATGAAGTGCAAGGCCAGGTCAGGCTAAATTTTTTGCTGGATGAAAAAGGCAGCGTTGTGGATGCCAAGATTGCCGGCAGCAGCGGCATTCGCGTGATTGACAAAGAATCCTTGCGCGCTTTAAAGGCTTGCCGTTTTCAGGTCGGTGTCACACCGGGCTGGAATAATCTGGCCTTTGTCTGGAAGTTGAAATAAGCAGCAGGACTGCCAACGGCGTGTTCCGGTGCTATATTCTGCCTTCAGAATAGTGCACCGGGACCGCGCCTTGAACACCACAGAAACCTCCACCCTCTCTACCCTATCCACCCCAGGCGGTAACAAAGCCAACGAAGACCTGATACTCAGTCTCAGCCATGATGACGGTACACTGGATTTGCTGATGTTTGATGGCGCCAGTTCGGTATCGGGACAGCACTATCTCGATGACGCCATGGGGGACCCCGCCTGGTTCGTACAGCAATTTTCTGCGGCACTGACACAAATCGCTACGCCCAGCTTGACGCAGGCAGACAGCATCGCGCTGGCCTTGCTGGCCCTGCGTGAGCAGCACGCGACTTTGCTGCAAGCAGCCGCCATGCCCACGTATGCCTGGCCAATTGCCGCCCTGACCTGGTTGCGCGTGCCGGCAGATGGCAAGCGAGCCAGCCTCTATGCACTGGGTGACTGCAAGGCTTTCTTGCTCGATGCGCAGGGCAAGGCCACCGATCTAGACCCCTATCACAACCCGCAAGAAGGCATACTCAAAACCGCGATAGAGCAATTGAAACAGGAAGGCCTGGATGAGCAGGCACGCTGGGCCAGGCTCTTGCCTATGCTGCGTGACAGGCGTGTGGCGCAAAACATGAACACGCAGCCATCCATACTCTGCCTGCATCCACAGGGGGATTTCGCCGCACGTGAGCACCACATCCCGCTGGACTCATCAGGATATGTGCTACTCATGACAGATGGTTTTTACAGGCTGGTGGACAGCTACCACCTCAATACCGACCAAAGCCTGCTGCAAGACTGCGCCACCCGTGGGCTGGACGCGCTGATGCAGGAATTGCGCGCGCATGAAGCAGGCGGTGCTGGTGGCATGACAGTCAAAAAGGCGGATGATGCATCGGTGGCGATGCTGCGCCTGGGGGAGTGAGCTTGTATTTCGTGGTTCAAAGTAATATTACCAACGACTACGCCGCTCCTTATAATTGCCACGGCATCAATTTAACTGCATAAGAATTTCTCTCAGCCGATGCAAGCAATGAATGCTGTGTCTCTGTAACTCTCGCAACAGAGCGCCATTCATTCGTTGGCTGACGGCATAAAAAACAATTGAGATTGCGATATGACAAGCATACCTACATACTAGCATTTTCGTTTACTGACCTACACTAGGGAGCACAAGATGGGAGGTAGAGCCTTTATCGTTATAGGGCCAGATGCAGAAGAACAAATGGAACCGTTTCGAAGTTTTGATGGTTATGTAGACAAGCATGTTCGAAGCATAGACATACTTCAAGAAACTCTGGAAGATTTTGCAGATTCCCAATCTGGCCTCTCACCCGCAACATCCATGAGTTTTGAAAGCTATGTACGTGAACGTCGAAGTTTAGGAAGAATACTAAAACCTGGAGAAACACCAGACTTTTTGGATAAGGACCGGTTTGGCTGGGTACGTTTGGATGAAGCAGGCAAGGTGAGTGAAATATTTCATCGCGACAGGCCATATAGTTTTTGGGTCAACTGGGGAGTGCTGGCAACTTCTTGGATGCTTAAACCCGGCATTGCTGCAACATCAACTATCGCATCAGACAGAATATCTGGATCGAGCACACCTGGCTATACAGGCAGTGCCTTGAAACGGGAAATTGATTGGAAAAAAATGCGAGGCGACATAGCGGAGGAAGCTGGTGAATATTGGGATTTGTCCGCAGCGGGCATGCCATTACCAACGCATACCAGGCTTAGCTATGCAGGTCTTTCCCGGAATATCTTCCTTCAGTATCCTCGCGAGAAATTCGTTCAGGTAAATGTTGATATGCTCATTAATAGAAGTGCCCTGATAATGAATGGCAAGGTAATAGATGATCAGGATTTTAATGGGTGGGGCAACATCGCTTCAAAAAACGAAGCCTGGTATCGTTATCTGAATGAGCTCATTGACTCACTCCCTGATGACACATTAATGACAGATGTTTATACACGAGATTAGTCATTCAAAAAAGCCCGATAACGATTGTTCAGCAAAGTGAGTTCAAATTAATAATGAACAAGAACAAACTACGCATTGCTGCCTTCCAGCGCCATCCTGTTTTTGATGACCTGCAAAAGACGACGGCACGATTACAGGAAGACCTGCGCTGGTGCCGGGATCATGGTGTGGAGCTGGCCATCTTCCCAGAATCTTATTTGCTGGGATATGCCTCAGATGCGCCTACGATAGCGCTGCGTGCCCTGTCCATCAATAGCCCCGCCTTCCAGCAAATGCTGTCAGACTTATCTGTATTTGAGACTGACATCATGATAGGATTCTTTGAGCAAGGCGCGGCAGGTATCTACAATTCTGCGGCTGTTATCCGGCGAGGCAGGCTGTTGGGCACCTATGCCAAACAGCATCCCAATGAACGCGGCGTTTTGGCAGGGGCGGCATCGCCCGTGTTTGACCGCTCTGGATTTTCTTTCGGCATCAATATCTGCAATGACGCCAATTATCCTGCATGCGCAATGACACTCAGCCAGCAAGGCGCGCAATTATTATGCTACCCCTTGAACAATATGCTGTCCCCCTCTACCGCCGAAAAATGGCGTAGCAAAAGCGTGGACAATCTACGCCAGCGCGCCATGGAAAATGGCTGCTGGGTGGCTTCATCTGACGTAGTCGGCACACATGAAAACAAGATCAGCCATGGTTGCACCTGCATCATCGCACCTGACGGCAGCATGGTCGCCCGCGTTAATGAAGGAGAGGCAGGCGTGATCGTGTTTGATATCCCCATCCTGGCCTTCAAATAAATGCCAACACCAGCCCCGGCAAGAACATCATGCCTGTCAGCATGACCGCGCCACGCCGCAATTGATGAGAGCACGAAGTGGGCATGCGGTGGGCATACAGCGTGAAGTCCCGGTTTATCCGGGTTTTCTGGCGATATGCACAGCCACTATCCCCAGCGACAGGCGTTCATAGCGGATATCGCAAAAGCCCATGTCCAGCATTTCTGCGGCCAGTTGTTCTGCGCCGGGAAATTCGCGTACACCGTGCAGCAGGTATTTGTAGGCGGATGCATCGCCACCCGTGGCAAGCCAGCCTATGGCGGGGGTACAGATAGCCATATACATCAGGTAGGCACGATGTAACCATGCAGGGCGAATGTTGGACGCCTCCAGGATGATAAGACGGCCACCAGGGCGCAAGACGCGCAGGGCTTCTTGCAGGGCCAGATGGCGCTGGCATATTTTCAGGCCGAGTGAAATTGAGTAGGCATCAACACTGCCGCTGGCAATGTCAGGCATGCTGTGCATGTCGAGCTGGCAAAGCTGGACTTGCGCACCATGCTGGCCCAGCTTGCCTTGCGCAATGGCCAGCATTTGCGGGCTGATGTCAGAGGCAATAATACGGCGGCTGGCAGGGATCTGCTTTTTTAACACGCGCAACATGATGTCACCTGTGCCTGTTGCACCATCAAGCAAGGTTTGCCATTCTTCCTGCGCGATGATGTCGGCAACACGGCGCTTCCACATGCGGTGTATGCCAAAACTGAACAGATCGCACAGCCTGTCATAACGGCTGGCGATGCGGCCAAAGACATCGTCACTGTGGGCAACAAATTCTGCGGCGTTGTCGGAATGTTGAATAGACATATGCTCAGGCATGCTCGTGATGAGAATAGAAATAAGCCCTGAGTGTAGCTTATCAGGTATGAGCAAGCCCATTTTTTATTGCGATGATTTTTGAAAAAGACCAGCCATCTCACTGCAGGGACATGGGGAAACAGAGATCGCATCGAGGCTGTCTCACCACAAGCGAATCGCGCTAGTGTCTCCTGCAAAAAGAACTTCTGAAAATATTTTAAAGAGATGTGTAAGTAATCCGAAATCCAGCCGACTGATGCATAAGTTCTGTTTGTTGATGCGAATTTGCATGGCAGGCAAGGAGCTTGGTTTAACTATCACCACTTTTTTTACCTTCATCTATTTTCGGAGAACACATCATGAAAAAATCTATCCAAGCTGGTGCATTGATCGCTGCTGCTGCCGCTACCATGGCTTTGTCTGGTTTTGCCATTGCTGGCACCAGCACCATCAGTGCAGGTGACAAGGTACATTGTGCTGGCATTAATAGCTGCAAAGGTACGAGCGATTGCAAGACAGCCGAAAACGCCTGCAAGGGCCAGAACTCTTGCAAAGGCCATGGCTTTGTCTCCGTGGCTGCCGGTCAATGCCTGGCCAAAGGCGGCAAGATCATTGATCTGGACAAGTAATCCGGCATCCTCGCCTGGTCAAAGAAATGCGTTGGCGATACAAGCCAGCGCATTTTCTGTTTTCACTTCACATCGCTACCTCATGACAAATCCCTCTACCTCTGCCAGCTTTGGCCTGGGCTTGCGCACCGATCATTATCTGGCCATTCTGGCCGACAAACCGGCGGTGGACTGGTTTGAGATTTTGTCTGAAAACTATATGGTGCCTGGTGGAAAACCACTGGCCATGCTCGATGCCATCCGTGCTGATTACCCCGTCGTCATGCATGGGGTGTCGATGTCGATAGGCACACCGGAGGGGCCATCAACAGACTATCTGCGTGACTTGAAAAAACTCATCGACCGAGTCGCACCGATGTGGGTGTCTGACCATATCTGCTGGACCGGTGTACATGGCAAGAATATGCATGACCTGTTCCCGCTACCGTATAACGAGGAAACCATTGCCCTGGTGGTGAATAATGTACGCCGGGTGCAAGATGTATTAGGGCGCAGGCTGGTGCTGGAAAATGTATCGAGTTACCTGCAATACAGCAGCGACAGCATGCCCGAATGGGAATTTGTCGCCGCCATCGCCGAGCAGGCCGACAGCATGATTTTGCTGGATGTGAACAATATCTATGTCAGCAGCGTCAACCATGGTTTTGATGCGATGGACTATTTGCGCGGCATCCCTGTTGGACGTGTGCAGCAAATCCATCTGGCCGGGCATAGTGACCATGGCACGCATATTGTCGATACCCATGATCAGCCCATCGCCGACCCGGTATGGGACTTGTATGCGCAGGCGATACGCCGCTTTGGTGCGGTGCCCAGCATGATAGAGCGTGATGACAATATCCCGCCACTGGCCGAACTGGTGGCTGAACTTGAACGGGCGCGCAGTATTTGCAATAGCATTTTGTCGCCAGCTATAGCCGCATAAAAAAGGAAGATCACATGAATGCGACTCAGTACCTGCAATCCGATTTTCAGCAGTTTATTCTGGGGCAGCGTGATGCTGGCAGCATGCACATGCACCTGGCAGTGACACCCGGCCTGGACCGTGATGCGCGGCTGGATATTTATTACCAGGCGTATCGCCTGCGTTTGCGTGATGCCCTAGCCGAGGCGTACAGCAAAACACACGTCTATCTGGGTGATGCCATGTTTTATCAGGCATGTGCAGCGTATATCGAAAACCACCCTTCGCCCTATCGCAACCTGCGCTGGTTTGGCGATGCATTTGCAGCGCAGTTAGGCACGCAGTTTCCTGATCACCCGCAAGTGGCCGAGCTGGCGCGATTTGAATGGGCGCTCGGTCTGGCCTTTGATGCAGAAGATCATCCCATCCTTGGCCTGCCTGATCTGGCCACAATCAGCGATTGGGAAACCGTGGGTTTGCGTACCAGCAGCTCGCTGCAATTCATCCCCATGCAAAGCAATGCCGTCGCCATCTGGCTGGCCTTGAGTGAAGTCCAGACACCACCTGCGCCAGCATGCAATGAACAGCCCACCACCTGGATAGTCTGGCGCAAACAATTGCAGGCATGTTTCAGATCGCTGAATAAAGAAGAAGCCCAAGCCCTGCAAGGTGTGAGCCAGGGCCAGCGTTTTGCTGATGTATGCGAACAGGTGGCAGAAGACAAACCAGAAATCGCCAGTGAGATAGGCGGCTGGCTGCAAACCTGGGTGGTGGATGAGTTGTTGGCGGGGGTAGTGGAAAGCTGACAAAGAGCAGTACAAGTGTACTGCCATGTACACCATTCTGATCAGCAAGAATCAAAGGCTTGATGATTCGTATTATAAAGCCAAAATGCAGGCCATGACTTCGTGGCACGGGCTTGCATGTCAATAAATTGCAGCCTCGTTGAGGCATTGCAACAGCTTGCAAATTTCTTCGATTATTTTCATCTCAAGCACTGGCGTCAGGCAATTGTCTGCCTCATAATCCGCGTCCGCCAGAAAAAAGGGGGATCTGACTTGTGCATCTTTTCACAAGAACACCATGCTATTTTCATAGCGCCCTCCTGATCTGGCGTTTGTGTTGACGTTTGCTTTACTAGCTTGTTTCTCATCCACCCCTGATGTTGACGACATCACTTTCCAGGAGTCTCCATGAGTTCTAAAAACGACACATTCTCTTTTTACAGCAAACAGCAAGAACAGCAGACATCAAGCAGGCCGATCCGTTTGCCCACGGAGTCGGGGCAGCGTGACCATCATTGGGCAATGACGCGGATTATCCTGCCGCGCTTCCTGCGTGAAGATGTCGCGGCCGTTTTCACAGAACACTTGCGCCAGGATGGGCGCAAGATGGTGGCAGATACCTGGGACGACTTTGGTCGCAGCACCATCAAGAACCCGTCCGATGTTATCCCCAGTGAAGAGATTGCCGTCTTCATCGACCACACGGCGAAAGGCACCGAGATCATCACGATACAAATGCCCATGCCCCTGTATCGCAATGAAACTTACTTCATGGCCATCGTCTGCCAGGCACCGCCTGACAACTATCGTACTTTCAGCCTGGAATATAGTGTGATGCCGCAAGGGGGCCAGCCATTTACCATGCTGACCGGCATCTGTAATGGCAGCCGCAGCAATTATGGTCCGGGCCCGGCACCGGGGAAAGAGGCATTTATTAATGCAGTCACCAGAATACTCAACGAAGACCAGGCGCCCATGACGACCTTTGATTTGCCAGCAATGCCTTAGTGACTATCAATTTCAGGTAGTAACTCTTCTTGTTTATATAAAGCAGCTTCTTCGACGGATCAGATGCTGTTAGGGCGTGTTGACAGGCAGGGCATGAACAATCGCCCTGCCTGTCACTATTTCATTTCCACAAATGTTTCCATTTGTAATTTTCTGAAACAATTTGACACAATTATGGTGTCAATGTTTTAATCCACGCTTTGATTTTTGGCGAAGCGTCGCTTTGCCTTCCATAACAAGAACGCGCAATATGAAATTTGACTCTTTCAACGCCAAGCCGCAAGGCCAATCGGCCGGGGCTCTCAGCCTGGACGGCTGGGATAAGTCAGAAAGTCAGCCTGAAGTAAGCCATGTGTCATCCAGCCAGCGCGAGTTGACTGGGCATGACATCGCCAATTTGCGTCCCAGGGAGTTTCGTAACGTCAGCCTGGGACTGGAGTTGTATGCGCCAGGTAAGTGGCACGAAACCAAGAATAGCCGCTCCTTACGATTGCATGATATGGCCACTGGCACCAAGCTAAAGGCAAAGGGCTTTGCGCGGCAGGATGTGTCGATAGAAAAATGGGTGGGTATGCGCCTGCCTATGCTGACGAAAGAAATGCCAGAGATGACGCAGGTGGCGAAACCCGTTGCCATTCAGGGCGAGAACTGGGGAAGCCGCGTCCAGGGGATAGTCACAGAATACCAGGGCCGCTTGCCTGGCGATGAGGAAGATAGCCATCTGCTGATATGCTGCCTGCGCACCGACAGCATGTTGATTTCAGTGACCATCAGCGCGCCAACACCAGTGTTTGCCATGAATCGCGCTGTGTACAACTGGATCTTTAGCCGCTGCGACATAGGCATGGCGTTTCCGGTGTTACCGGCGTTACCGGCCAGCACACGCGGGACTGGTGCCCGACATCAGCCTGCGCAAGACTCTTATGATTATGTGGAGTTAGGCAATCTTGCCAGCGGCATGCGCTTACTCAATGTGGCCATGTTGATGTTTGGCGGCATCGTCTGGTCGGTACAGCATTTCCACTTGCGCGGCACGCAAGCTGCGATCATGGTGTTTCCGTTTCTAGCGCTGGTCGCCGTCATGAGTCTATTTGGCTTGATACGCGTGTACCGTGGTGCTGACTGGGGGCGGTCATTTAAAATTATCGTGGGCATCCTGGCTTTTATCCCATTTTTCAATATCCTGGCCGTGCTGGCCATCAATCTGCGCGCCAGAGCTATTCTGCGTGCCGAGGGTTACAAGATAGGTTTACTGGCTTGCAAAGAGGCGATACCAGAATCCAATCATGACATGAGCAATGTCATCATGTTGACGGTCGTGCTGATACTGGCTGAATTTGGCTATGCGTCTTATATGAACAGTCGCTCAAGCGCTGCCCCGGAGTCGGCACTGACAGAACTCTCTGTACCAGGACAGCACTTCAGTATCAGCATGCCCGGCGAGCCTGTCGAGCAACGGCTTGCAGCACACGCCGGGGTCAGCAATCACCATACCTATTTATCGCGTGCTGGCAAGCTCCAGTATGCCATTACGTATTTCGATCTTGCCAGCAAACCAGACGAACCGGGTCTCTTCCTTGAAGGAATAAGGGATGGCATCGTCAGTGATCTTAAAGCCATCGTCATTGAAGATAACACCACCATGCTAAAGGGAAACGCGGGGCGCAGCATGGTCTTGTCTGCCAAGGGAGAGATCAAGAAAGTGACATTTTTCCTGGCTGGAAAAACCGTCTACCTCATCGAGGTAACTGGACCAAAAAGCGAAGAGCATTCACCCAGGATTGCTGCGTTTTTTGAGTCTTTTCATTTGAACTGATGGCGGCAAGAAAAAACAGTACGCACTGGCCAGGCCAGAGTACCGCTTTCTTGTCAGTATCAGTTGATTCTGTGCTGCTCTTTGCAGTCGCCCGGTTGCAGGGCAACTTTCCAGGTGTCGGTGGACAAGTCATTCAATGAACGCGCCTGCGTAGTGAAGACGTAGTCAATCCTGAGCTTTGCTTCCGACAAGGTTTTCATCTTGCCCTTGCAGTAAGCCTGGACCAGCACTCGTTTAAATTCTTCACGCTGTTCGGTAGAGATCTCCCGCTTCCATCCCTCAGTCGAGTACAGGCTGACTGTATGGTCAAAGTATTCTGCCTTCTCAATTTTCACACCGTTCTCAAATTTGATGGGCAGCTTTTCCTGAATACGCTCTACGGCATATTTCGCTTTGGTATCGTTCACTGTGGATTGATAGCCCTCTTGCCCCATACCAAACAAGAATTTTCCAAGAACCACAAGACTAATAAGGAAAATCAAAAAACGCATCAGTATGAGCTTTCAAATAGAATGAGGGAGAGCGCACTGCGCAAAATGCAGCAGCAATGCCCTGCTCTCAATGAGATTGACAGTGGGAGCGAAAGTGAAATGCACGCGCACGCCAATACCAGAGAGGGCCGCATTTTAACAACGATGGGCGTGCAAGAATATAAAAATATTGCAAGCGCCAAGGGCAATGCTAGAACACTTTTCTGACCTGTCATTCCATTTACCTGAAAACGGTGAGATTCGAACTCACGGCCCCCGACAGCGATGCTGTATGTAGACAGGTGCATTGATCCACTCTGCCACGCTTTCAAATTTATTCTGCCACATGCTTTGTAGACGCAAACTCGCTCGCGCACGCATATGCTTTACTGACGCGCTCTTGGTGCTCTTGGTGCGCGTGGTGGGACTCGAACCCACATGCCAGAGGCGCTGGTGTTTAAGACCAGCGTGTATACCAATTCCACCACACGCGCTTTACTTCTGCCCCTTGAACACATACAGAGGCATTAACTGGCGGAAACGGTGAGACTCGAACTCACGGAACCTTTCGGTCCTACTGTCTTCCAGACAGCTGCAATGGCCGCTCTGCCACGCTTCCAAATTTCAACATACTGGTGCGCATGGAGGGACTTGAACCCTCACGCCTTGCGGTACTGGCTTTTGAAACCAGGGTGTCTTCCAATTCCACCACATGCGCATTACTCATTTACCTCAACCTGCTTTGGGGTGACCACCCGGAATCGAACCGGGATAAGCGGAATCACAATCCGCGACTTTCACCGTTAAGCTATGGCCACCCCAAAGCAGGCTGAGTTTTTCTTTCATCGTTACTCATTCCCTATACTGAATTGCAGACAGAAAGCAAATTCAGGGTGTAGAGAACGTCGTGTAAAAACGACGCCCCCTACAGACCGATGCAAGGTTCAAACTGGTCGGAGTGCGAGGATTCGAACCTCGGACCTTCTGCTCCCAAAGCAGTTGCGCTACCAGGCTGCGCCACACTCCGAAAAACTTCACTACTCAAACTGGCAGGGGATCAAGGATTCGAACCTTGGTATGCCGGACTCAAATTCCGGTGCCTGGCCGCTTGGCTAATCCCCTATATAACTGGTGCGCATGGAGGGACTTGAACCCCCAATCCTTTCGGCACTGGTTTCTAAGACCAGCATGTATCCCAATTCCACCACATGCGCATTTATTCATTCACATCACGCAGCATAAAATTGCGCGATTCAACTGGTCGGAGTGCGAGGATTCGAACCTCGGACCTTCTGCTCCCAAAGCAGTTGCGCTACCAGGCTGCGCCACACTCCGAAAAACTTCACTACTCAAACTGGCAGGGGATCAAGGATTCGAACCTTGGAATGTCGGGTTCAAAACCCGATGCCGTCACCGCTTGGCTAATCCCCTGTAAAACTGGTGCGCATGGAGGGACTCGAACCCTCAAACCTTGCGGTACTGGCTTTTGAAACCAGGGTGTCTTCCAATTCCACCACATGCGCAAAATTCATTTACCTCAACCTGCTTTGGGGTGACCACCCGGAATCGAACCGGGATAAGCGGAATCACAATCCGCGACTTTCACCGTTAAGCTATGGCCACCCCAAAGCAGGCTGAGTTTTCTTTCATCGTTACTCAGTTCCTGTCCTGAATTGCAGACAGAAAGCAAATTCAGGGTGTAGAGAACGCCGTGTAAAAACGACGCCCCCTACAGAACGATGCAACGTTCAAACTGGTCGGAGTGCGAGGATTCGAACCTCGGACCTTCTGCTCCCAGGGCAGTAGCGCTACCAGGCTGCGCCACACTCCGATATGACTCACTTGCTTGTTGCAATCTGCAATCAAGCTTAAAAATTCTGCGTTATAAAACCAAAAAGCCCGGTGCGTTAATCGCATCCGGGCTTGTCGCTACAGTTGGCGTACACCTTTAACTGGTGACGTTTCCCTGCGGGGTTTCCCCCCGGATGTTGAGTTGCACGCATGCGCCCAGATGATGCAAGGGCAAGGCGAAGAGCGGGCTGGGTGATGCTGGTTGCGGTTGCAGGGCTGGCTGCGACTGCAGGCCAGCGGCTACAGAAAGGGATGGGGACAAAGGTGCATCCAGCAGCGCTGCACCAGCCTGTGCCATACCCTGCGCGATGAGGCGCAAGTTCTGGTTCAGTTGTTGGAGTAGCGTTGTGTTCACAATATGTCCTGTTCTTTAAGTTTGATGTTTGTATTAAAGCTGTTGTTGCTGTATTCGATGGATGTATCTTGCCACAGCTTTTTGAATAAAACAAGCATCTGATGACGATTTTATTCAATTAATGTTTTATTTTTTCTACAGGCGAGCATTTTTACATAATGAAGAGAGGCTAACAAACCTGACGCCTCGCCATGAAATAGACTGACTTCATTAAATATTATGCTAGACTAATTAACATTAATTTGATCGTTGCTGATGCTTGGAACTTGCAATGGGCCCCCGCTCTTCTGCATACCTCTACAGGAGAAAACTGGAAGGGTAATGCATGAAAACACTGCGTAAGACCTTCAATATCAAGCTCAAGCGCGTTCATGATGCGCCATTTCTCATTGCTGTAGTCCGTATCAAAAATCTGCTCATGGTTTCTCACTTTTAGTAAAGTTAAGGGGTTGTTATGTCAGGCAAAAAACTAAGCGATTTGACGAAATATATAGGGGTACTGCCCTATGCCAGTGAACTACTGGGTGTGTATCAACCCCTGCTGGGCTGGAAGTCAAAAAGAAAAGGGAAACGTCATGCGCGTTTGCTGGAGCGTGAAAAGTCTATTACGCTCAATGAGGCATTAAAACAAGTTCAGGGCAGTTACAAGTTCTTGCAACAAGAAGGCAATCCTGCAGCTTTTTTGGCGAACAGGCCGGCACAAAGCACGATCAAAAATTTGATAGAAATCAACGTAGGTAGCGTTCAGAACCCGGTTGTCTCACCAAACCAAAGCAGCTTTCTCCTCAGTGCATTAAGCAGCGCGTTCGCTGATCGGCTTGCGAATGTCGATGCAGGTGATTTGGAAAACAAATTTATTGACGCGTGTGATCTGCTCATTCATGCCGATGCGCTTAAAGAAACCTTAAACAGCCAGGATGAACATGGCGTACTAAGCAATGTGATCAACGCCGCCAGCCAATCTTTTGAGGGCGAACAGAATATAAGCGATGAAATGAAGCGGCAAGGCTTTTCAAGCTTGCTGGAGCATGAGTCCAAAGTAGCCGGAATGCTGTTGTACTTAAAAGAGAAAAAGCAGTTTGACACACTCAAAAGTCTGTTTTTAAAAAACAACTCAGGGCCATTTGAAAATTTGAATTTTCACTCGCTGGGTGAGCTTTTCTTTGACCGCACTCAAGCCAGCATCAAGGAAAAAGCAGAGGCAATCAGTTTATCGCCTATCGGTTTGGTGCATTTATTCAGGCAGTATTTCTTTGAACTGGATACCTTTTTAGGTACGCCCATAGAGCACATCTGGCTTAGCCCTGCCGCCTCCGCCGAATTAATTGAAGTGTCGAGCAAGCGTATCCTGACTGAGAGATCGACCGAATTTTCGACCGAGACCTTATTTAAAAGTGAGCTGGAGAAAAAGTCTGATGAAGAAATGAGTGATTTGGTCAGGGAAAGCAACAGGCAAGATATTAAATTTGGCGCGAGTGTGACAGCCTCGTATATGTCTGTCACTGCAAGCTCTAATTTTGATTACGCGCAATCTCAGGAAGAAGCCAGAGAATCCACCCATAAGCGCACACGCCAGCAGAGTGAAAAAATCAGCCAGGAATTAAAGCAAACTTATAAAACCACCTTCAAGACTGTCATCGAATCGAATGACACTCACAGCAAGCGTTACATACTGGCCAACAATACAGCGCAACTCATTAATTATGAAATGCGCCGAAAAATGCGGCAAATTGCGATACAAGTGCAAGACATAGGCACTTACTTGTGCTGGGAAACTTTTGTCGACGAACCAGGCAAGCAGTTGGGATTAGCGAATCTTGTCCACATTGCGAGCGATGAGTCGCTGAGCAAAATACACGACCCGGAAAAAATTATTCTGCCTGAATCAATTGATGTTCCCAGTGAAATCAGTTACCCCTGGCGAATCACAGAATTACCTAACGGGGTACATATCTTGAAACTCATTCCTGTCATCCCGCCAAGACAGGATTATATCCTCAGCCAGTGGACCCTGGATTTAATGAACGGCCCTCCATGGGATTTCAAAATCATAGAAAGAGCCGCAATCGTTGTGGACGGTGAGAAGCGCATTACTGAGCTGGCTTTTGTCCTGGACATTCACAATGACGATGGAATTGAAGACGACAGAAGTTATGATTTTAAATTCAAATGTTCAATTCGTTATGTTCCATCAAAAGCCGCGATTCAAAAAAACAAGGAGGACAATGATGCGCTGATCAACAAGACGACGGAAGAGCGCAGCCTTGCAGCAAAAGAAGACTTCATAAAGAAAGTGCGTGAACGGATTAAGCTTTCGTCAGAGATCAGGCCGAGAAAAAATGAGGATTTGCGCGAAGAGGAACGCATTATCATTTATCGCAATCTCATCAAATCTTTAATGCATGAAGACAATTACCAGCGAGGAGAGAGCGCAGAAGAGCTGGCAGTGCGCCACAATTTGTCCGAGTACCTCAACTCGCTCTTTGATATTGACAAGATGCTCTATTTTGTCGCCCCGGAATGGTGGAAGCCCTCCGTCCATCATGGCCAGTTTGTGGGCACCGCGCCACTGAATAGAGAAGGCACCGCCACCACTGTGGCGAACAACACGGGGCAGGCTGCATGGAGGGCACATTTTGCCTCTCCGCTGAGCATCATTCAGCCCGTTAAACGCAACAACGAAACCCAGATCAACTCTGCGTATCTCGCCAATTGGTCAAGTAATGAACAACGTAGCGATAATTATCTCATTACTGAAGAGTCAGCCCCTGCCCCTTTGGGCGCGTCTTTGGGCTGGCTCATGCAATTGGATGGAGATAATATGCGTAACGCTTTTTTAAATGCTCCCTGGGTCAAAGCCGTCATGCCTATACGGCCCGGCAAGGAGAAGGAAGCCCTCGCCTGGTTAAGAAGTGCCAACGTCGAAGGCATTGATGGCCTCGATGCGATGACAGAAACGCTGGATGAAAACAATGTTCCCATGAGTATTGAGCAATCCATTAATCAACTCATTGATAAACTCAATAAGAAACATGAATATCAAAAAGCGAATCAGGCTTTTGGCAAGAAAGAACTGGCAGATGAACTTGATGAGGCCGGCAATCCAGTAGTGATCGACGACAGGGACAAAGTACTGTCACGCCCCATTAACAAGGTGTTTGAGCACGGTTTTTATCCTTTGCAAAATAGTTTTGCGTTTAAACCAGGTGCAGAAGAAGATACCCCGTATTTTGATGTGTTCGATCAATGGATAGAAATTGTTCCTACCGATCAGATTGTGCCTGTTGCCGTTGAGTACGACCCAAAAACAGGCAGAATGAAGTAAGCACATCATGGGCAAGCCAACTATTCCAACGCCCATCAAGCCTGGCCCTGGGTCTATTGTGCAACCCAGCCAGGCAGCAAGCCCCGCACCACCAGAAATAGCGGCTCCTTATACGATCCCTGCCCCGCGTACTACAAACAGGCAAGCCACCGAGACCGCCTTGCGCTCATTGCTGGATGCCAATCTGCTGATAGAGCGGGCTAAGATCGTCACGCCTGCCGATATTGGGCGTCTGCAAGCGGAGTTAGGTATTCAAAATTACCCGGTTGAAGCACGCATCAAATTTTATTTTAACGCCATTGAAGCGCATCGAAGTCGCTACACAGGTGATATTGATAATCTTTATGAATTACTCGCCTTCGAATTCAACGCTTTAGCCGATGAACATGCTTTTCCTTTTCTTGAGAGTTTGCTGAGGACGGGTATCGACAAAGTTAAAAAGATGAAAGACGTGGCAGAACAATCGCCCGTCGTTGGACAAAACGCACGTTGGACTGGTGTTTTAAAACTACTTTTGAATTATGAAAAACAGGGTGCCAATCTTCGCTCTGCAAATGCCAGTTCATCGCAAACAGAATCTCCATGGCTGGTTCACTGGAACCGCGCCAAATTTCTGGTCGAAAAAGATAGGATCATCCCCGCCGAAACACAAGCCAGGTTATTCAAATACGATCAACACAGCTCCTATGGAGGCTATCCAGATGCTGACCCCCAACCACAGGCAGTAGGCTCGCATGAACTCAAGGAATTGGTATGGGAAGAATTCAAAAGTGAAGGTTCATGCGCATCCATTAATATCTTGGATGGTGCCATATTTACCTGGGGACGAGGTTTTGCTGGCTTAGGCGGTGGCTTACTCTCTTTACTGGCTAAAATGTATGCCGACCCTGATTTTCAACATCTGTTTCAAGCTGTTGGCATTCAAGTTTTGCAAATTTCCATAAAAAAAGTCAAAAGCGATGTCTTGCATATCGTCACCAGCGATGGTGCAATACAAGGCAAGGATGCCTTGGTGTGGAATTACATCAAAAGTAATCGCGCGCTCATTCTCTTTTTTATTGCCTTGGGCGAAATGAAGGTAATGCCTTTGCAACTCAGCAAGACTCAGGATTACTACAGGCAAAAAAACGTTGATCTACAATTTGCAGAAATATGTAATAGGAACCCCATTTTCAAAGTTCCCGACGCACAACTCGCACTTTGGAAGCAAGACTTTGCCTATAACCCGGCGCTGAATAACGCCGGTGATAGCGAAGTTCAAAAGAAAAACGCTGCGGCCAAGAGCAGTTACGAGTGCTATGTTCGATTCCTGGCCCATCTATTTCATTGGCTGCCTGTCTTTGGACAAGATGCCGTGCGAAGTAAAGAAAACAAACAACCCAAGCTTTTTTCATTAAATATTCTCAAAGATGAGAATGGGCAATACTACAAGGCCAGCATACACAATACCTTGTTGCAATTTGCAGATAGGGCAGCGGATGACCCTATCAACCAGGCCTGGACGGACATAGGTGGACTAGCGCCGAATGAGCAGATTAAAATTTTTTACAACAGCCTGAAAAAAACCAGAACAGTGCTGGATGAAAACGGCAATACTGGCCCAAAGAAAAAACAAACCAATGTCGCCCCGCTTATTATGGATAGTGGCCATTTTCCTGTTTTTGGGCTACGACGGAATAAAAATGCAAGCCCTCTTGAAAGCGGACCAGTTAACGCGTTCATAGCGCAAGGTTTGACTAACGGTAAGGTTATTGAGTTTTCTACGATTGAACTGTTTGATAACGCGAAGCCAGAATTAGGGTATCAAGTTAACGAGCTAAAAACCGGGCGAGTCATTAAGTTGAATCGAATGGAATTTCAGGGGGCTGCGATTTACTACAAATTTTCGCCCCCAAAAAAGTCTGGCGATCATCCTACTATTACGGGTGGTTATGTCATCAAAGCTATTTAGGAATGATCGAACACAGACAGTGCAAAGCGTGCTTTGCATGTGTTAATACTATCCCCTTGAGTGAATATGAACATAAAGACTGCCATCATTCAAGTCATCACCACTTGCATCCAACCACGGAGTAAGCCATGCCACAAAACAGCGCAGACAATACCAAACCCGCCTCCCCTCTCTGGAAAAACTGGAGTCAGAATCTGTTTTACCAGGGCGACAATTATTACTACACACCACGCACGCGTGCAGAATTGCAAACCATCGTCACCAATGCCGCAGCACAGAACAAGCAGCTACGTGTGTCCGGCCAGCGCCACTCGCAAACCCCGCTGGTGGCCAGCAGTGAAACACCTGCCAGTGGTGTCGTCATCGTCGATCTGTCTTGCTATGCCGACCTGGGTCGCGAAGGGGATCAGCGCATGCAGATCAACAGCGACGGCAAAAGCGTCACCGTGAATACGGGTGTACGTGAAGATGAACTTGACGCTTTCCTGACACAAAACAAACTGATGCTGCAAACCGTGACTGCTGGCGGCTTTTTCAGCCTTGGTGGCATGACCGCGGTGGACGTGCATGGTGCGACTGTACAGGCACCTATCTTTGCCGAGACCGTGACTGCCTTTGCCATCATGGGGCCCAGCGGTATCGTCAACACCATTGATGCGAATACGCCCAAAGTAGGTGCCTGGTCACCACTGCAATTTGCCCGCGTGTCACTCGGTGCCCTGGGTGTCGTCACAGCCGTGACCATCAGCGTCATGCCACGCCCTTTTGCCAACTGCCTGAGCGCCGGCATCACTGATTATGTCTGGGAAAACGCTGCCAACTTTGGTGCTGGCCTGTCTGCCTTGCTGGCATCCAAATCCAGGGTGGAAACCTTCTTCAACCCCTATGCACTGAGCGGCACCAGCAACTTTACGGCGGCCTGGTGGAATGTGGAAAGCGGCTCAGGTGCAGCCCCTACCCCGGAACCAACACCAGACGCCTGCCAACTGGCAAAGAAAGACGAATTTGGCGCACCGTATTTACCCTTTGGTGAAGACCTGGCCGAAGACGCCGCCATCTATGCGCAAAGCTTTGATGCGCCAATAGTCGGTACCGCTGCGGCGGCTCTGATCACCTCGACGGCGATCTCCGTCATCAAGGGTGAGGTCAAGGCCGCTGCGCAAAAGAATTCTGACCTGTGGCTGGGCGATGCTGCCAGAGTCATCTTCATGTCTTATTTTATCGAACTGCCTGACCTGGGTGCCAGCAGCTTATCCACAGTATGGGGTGCATTAAAGTCAGTCAGCGACAAGGTCAACAAGAGCAGCAACTTTCACATCGCCGCACCAATGGAATTTCGTTTCATCAAGGGTGGCAACACTGCCATGGCAGGCACCTATACCAGCAATGCCGAGGCTTATTTCGTCAACCTCGATTTGATCGCCTTCGTCGCCGTGCATGAAGACAAAAGCGGACTCGACTACCCCACCAAGCTGTTGAACTTTTTTGCCGAAGTCGAAAGCGAATGGGTCGCCCTCGGTGGCTGGCCCCACAATGGCAAAATGTATGGCTTCTATGACCCCGCCACCGGCCCTGCGGCAGCAACGCAGCCCTTCAACCCTGCTTTCATCAAGCAGTTACGCAGCCGCCGCAAGGAGCGCGTGCAAGCCTTTGATGATTATCGCCAGAGTTGTGACCCTACCGGGATGTTTATTAATCCTTATGTGGCGAGACTGGTGGGAGAGTAATGGCTGCGGCGTCAAATTCTGCCTCCTGATATGTTGATGACAGGTCAGCATCGACCGAATGCCGAGCCTGGCAGTCATTGGATAGACATACGGCGCATTGTTCGCCGTATGTCTGCAAGGTTCCCGGCATGGATTATTAGCCCTGAGTCCTGTCAACCCATGCGGCGCATGGCGATGCGCCCTACTTTGCGGATGTTCAAAACACCGCTGCGACGCAACCACCATCAAGCTTTCCATTCACTGACACTCAGATTCATTGCAACAGTGTTGCAAAACAATTTGAATTACTTTATGATTCTGGAAATGCAATTGTGTTGCAAATAAATTTTCCGCTGTAGATCATGTGTTTCCAGACGCATGGTTGATGCTGCCTGCATGTTTGACGAACTGCATTCTAATTTGCTTGCGAATCGGCGTGCGAATTTGCGTGCTGATCTGCCTGATGTTCAGCGCCGCGTGCGCGTCCATGCAAGCGCTACGCAAAGCTGGAAAATTGTGGAATACCTTGATACGTGCAGACTGAAACCAGTCTGTTTTTTTAAGTAAATAATGCAACAAAGTTGCATTTAACAATATGACCAGGGCTGGATATCCCACCTGATAACACAAAAACCGCTGCCCCTGATTTGTCATCGAATACCACTACTGCACCCGCCACCACCTATCCCCGACACAGGACTCATCATGCCGACTACCCAGCTTTTGCCCGTGACCGTACTCTCAGGTTTTTTGGGTGCAGGTAAAACCACCCTGCTCAATCACATCCTCAACAACCGTGAAGGCAAGCGCGTGGCTGTCATTGTCAATGACATGTCCGAGGTGAATATCGATGCAGACCTGGTGCGGCAAGGTGGGGCTGAATTGTCGCGGGCGGACGAGAAGCTGGTGGAGATGAGCAATGGCTGCATTTGCTGCACCCTGCGGGAAGACTTGCTGATAGAAATCCAGCGGCTCGCCAGTGAGCAGCGTTTTGATTATCTGCTCATAGAATCAACCGGCATATCCGAACCCATGCCGGTGGCCGAGACCTTTACTTTCCGTGATGAAGATGGTCGCAGCCTGTCTGACATTGCGCGGCTCGACACCATGGTCACGGTGGTGGATGCCTATAACTTCTTGCGCGACTATGCCTCGGGTGACAGCCTTAACCAGCGTGGCACCTCCATGGGTGAAGAGGATGAACGCACTGTGGTTGATCTGCTGGTGGAGCAGATAGAGTTTTGCGATGTCATCGTGCTTAACAAGGCCGACATGGTCAGTGCTGATGAGTTTGAGAGGCTGAGCCAGATCTTGCGTGCGTTAAACCCGCGAGCCGATATCGTGCCTTGCAGTTTTTCCAATGTGCCACTGGACCGGGTTTTGAACACAGGCCGCTTCAATTTTGAACAGGCATCTGCCGCACCAGGCTGGCTCAAAGAGCTGCGCGGCGAGCATGTGCCTGAGAGCGAAGAATATGGCATACGCAGCTTTGCCTATCGCGCGCGCAGACCGTTTCACCCGCAGCGTTTCTGGTCTTGCATACACCAGGGCTTTGCGGGTGTGGTGCGATCAAAAGGTTATTTCTGGCTGGCGACGCGTATGGATATCGCTGGCGAATGGTCGCAGGCAGGCGGTATTTGCCGTCACCATCAAGCGGGCTTGTGGTGGTCTGCCGTCAACAAGGCAGAGTGGCCGCAGGATGCAGACTATCAGCAGCATATTTTAAGCAAATGCATAGAACCCTATGGTGACCGCCGCCAGGAACTGGTGTTCATCGGTGTGGACATGGATCAGGCGGCGATAGAAGCGATGCTGGATGCCTGTCTGCTGACAACGGCCGAAATGACAGAGGGAGCAGTGCAGTGGATCAGCTATGCCGACCCGTTTCCATCGTGGATGAAAGTGGATGACAGCGATGATGACGATACGATCTCACAGCACATGGAAGTAACAGCATGAACAAACTGATCCAGATCATTTTTCTAAGCTTATTGCAAGCAGTAGCAACCAGCAGCACCGCCCATGAAGCCCATGTACACGGCAGCGCCACGGTATTGCTGGCGCAGGATGGCAACAGACTGACGCTGGAATTTGACAGCCCGCTGGATAACCTGCTGGGCTTTGAACATGCGCCGCGAACGGACAAGCAAAAACAGGCAGCCAGGGCTTTGCTTGATATCATGCAAAAACCAGACACCTTATTGAAGCTCAATGCCGAGGCAGATTGCCAGCTCACCACCGTGAAGGTAGTTGCTCCTGTGCTGCAAGCTGCAGCGGCTACGGCGTCTAAGGATGAACATGCGAATCTTCATGCTGAATATGAATATAGCTGCACCAAAGCCGCAGCATTAAAATCGCTGCACCTGAGTCTGTTTGATGCTTTCCCTGCGATACACAAAGTCGATGCGCAAATGGCTGGTGCGCGCGGGCAAGTGGCGGCAACGCTAACGCCGAAACAACGCACGCTGACATGGTGATGTCTGCAATAGAAAAAGACAGCAGCCCCGCGCTGAGCCTGAGCAACGTGCTGTTCCGCTGGCAGGGCGGGCAGGCAGCTTGTCTGGACATAGAGCACTTTAGTATCAGCAAGGGTGAAAGCGTGTTCCTGTACGGCCCCAGCGGCAGTGGCAAGAGCACGCTGCTGTCGCTGGCGGGTGGCATCATCACGCCGCAGCGTGGGCAGATCACGGTGCTGGGCAGTGATCTGGGTAGCTTGTCTGGCGCAGCGCGTGACCGTTTCCGGGTGGATCATGCGGGATTTATTTTCCAGCAGTTCAACCTCATCCCTTATCTGTCGATGCTCGAGAATGTCTTGCTGCCCTGCCGCCTGTCGCAAAGGCGGCAGCAACGTGCCAGTGCAGCGCATGGCAGCACGCGTGAGGCGGCAATGGCTTTACTGAATACTTTGGGGCTGGATGCCGACCTGTACCAGCGCCATGTCACAGGACTTAGCATAGGCCAGCAACAGCGCGTGGCTGCGGCGCGTGCGCTGATCGGCCAGCCAGAAATCATCATCGCTGATGAACCTACGTCGGCACTGGATGCCGACAGGCAAAGAGACTTTATCGCGCTGATCTTGGAGCAATGCGTCAGCCATGGCAGCAGCCTGTTGTTTGTCAGCCATGACCACAGACTGGCCAGCCAGTTTAGCCGCGAACTGGATTTGCAAAAAATTAACCGCGTGGAGCATCACTGATGTTTTCGCAGCTATTTTCGCAGTTATTTTATTTCTTGCGACTGGCAGGCAAGAGCGCCTGGAACCGCCGCCTGACCCTGGGCCTGATGCTGTTTGTCATTAGCCTCTCGGTTTGCCTGTTGCTGGCGGTAGAGAGGCTGCGCAATGATGCGCGCGAGAGTTTTTCGCATGCCGTCTCTGGCACTGATCTTGTCGTAGGTGCGCGTACCAGCCCGGTGCAACTGATGCTGTACGCGGTGTTTCGCATTGGTGCGGCGACCAATAATATTGCCTGGCAAAGTTACCAGGATTTGCTGCAAGACCCGGCGGTGGCCTGGGCCGTGCCGCTGTCGCTGGGTGACTCGCATCGCGGCTTTGCGGTGGTGGGTACCACGCCAGATTACTTCAGCCGCTTTCGCTATGGTGATGCACAAGGCTTGCAACTGCGGGCGGGCCAAGCCTTTGGCGAGAGTGCAGACCATTTGTTTGCTGCCGTCATAGGGGCGGATGTGGCAGACAATCTGGGCTACCAGGTCGGCTCAAAAATCACGCTCAGTCATGGTACTGGCGATGCTGCGCTGGCTGAACATGCCGACAAGCCTTTCAAGGTAGTAGGCGTGCTGGCGCGCACCGGTACGCCGGTAGATAGCAGCGTGCATATCAGCCTGCAATCCATGCAGGCTATTCATCTTGACTGGCAGGGTGGTGCGCCTGTACCGGGCTTTTCTATCGCGGCAGAACATGCGCGCAAGTTTGATTTGCAACCAAAAGAAATCACCGCTGTGCTGGTGGGCCTGCACAAGCGCAGCATGGTGTTTCGCTTGCAGCGGCAGATCAACACTAAAAATGGAGAAGCCTTGCTGGCCGTGCTGCCGGGTGTGGCGCTTGATCAGTTGTGGCAAGTCATCAGCATCGTTGAGCGGGTCTTGCTGGCGATGTCTTCGCTGCTGGTGGTACTGGGCAGTGCAGGCTTGCTGGCGGTGATGCTGGCGAGCCTGAATGAGCGCAGGCGTGAACTGGCGATTCTGCGTTCTGCCGGTGCTGGGCCGGGACATCTGTTTTTGATGCTGATGGCAGAGAGCCTGGGCCTGACCATCGCCGGGGCTATCAGCGGCCTGCTCCTGCTCGATGTGCTGACGCTGGCAGGCAAGGACTGGGTACAGATGCATTACGGCATCCTCATCCAGTCTGGCCTCATCAATGCCACAGAAATCCCGCTGCTGGGCATGGTGGTGCTCATGGGCATGCTGGCCAGCCTGATACCTGCCTGCCTGGCTTACCGAAATTCCCTGGCCGATGGCTTGACACCGCGTCTGTAGAAAAAGGATCTCCATGAAACAAAGAAAAAATTCGCGCTTTGCTTACCAGTTCTGGCTGGGCTGCGCCTGCTGTATTTTATTCATGCTGACTGCCTGGTTGCTGATGACAGCCAAGGCTGCGGAACCCGCCGGGCAATACAAGCTGGGGGACAGGCTGCCACAGAATAAGGTTGTAGCCGCGCCGCCCAAGCCAGTTACACCAAAAACACCAGCCACGCCCGCCGCAAGTGAAAGCTACAAAGAGATACGGTGGGAAGCCCTGATTCCCAAGAACTGGGACCCCAGCAAGGATTTCAAGAACCTGGACATGAACTTCCTCAACGACAGCGACCCACGCGCCATGGCCGCCCTGCAAACCATGCGCGAAGCCTGGGACAAGGCACCGGTTGAGGCCAGCCTCAATGGTACGCGCATCAAGATCCCCGGCTTCATCGTGCCGCTGGACGGCGAACGCGGCAAATTGCGCGAATTTTTACTCGTCCCCTACTTCGGCGGCTGCATCCACACCCCGCCGCCACCTGCCAACCAGATCATCGATGTCGTGCTCGACAAGCCCGCCAAGATACAGATGATGGATGCGGTATGGGTCAGCGGCGTGCTGGAAACCATCCGTAGTGATACCTCCATGGGCAGTGCGGGGTATCGCCTCAAGGGGGTGAAGGTGGAGGCTTATGTTTATCCGAAGTAGCTTATCCGAACCAGCGCAGGTTAGGCCAACCTACGCCCTATTCAACCTCCGTCCCCAAATCAATTTTTCAATTTCCTCAGGAATCCCATGCATTACAAACACCTCACCCTGCTCATCGCCGCCGCATACCCCGTGCTCACCCACGCCCAGGAACAAACCCAAAGCGAAGTCCTGATCAAAGCCCAGAGACAAAACTACCGCAGCATCTCCGCCACCGGTGCCACCAAGACCGATGCCTTGCTGGCAGACCTGCCGCAAAGCGTGCGGGTATTGACGGCTGATCTGCTCAAGGACAATGGCGTGACCAGCCTCAACAATGCGCTGGACTTGACGAGTGGCATTGCGCGCCAAAGCAATCTCGGTGGTTTGTGGGACAGCTATGCCATGCGCGGTTTTACCGGCGACCCCAATTTTGGGTCTGACTATATGGTCAATGGTTTCAGTTCCAGCCGTGGTTACAATGGTTTGCGCGATACTGCGAGTACACAATCCATAGAGATATTGAAAGGGCCATCGTCTGCACTATATGGCCGTGGCGAACCCGGCGGCACGGTGAATATCATGACCAAGAAACCGCGCTTCAAGCCTGCCTATGATGTTGACCTGACGCTGGCCAGCCACCAGACTTACCGTATTGCTGCTGACCTGACCGGGCCAGTCAGCGAGACCATCGCCTACCGCATCAATGCGGCGGCAGAACAGGGTAACAGCTACCGCGACACCATCAGCAGCAAGCGCAGCTTTGTCTCGCCCTCGCTGGTGTGGCTGATCGGTGAGCGCACTACCCTGTCGTATGAACTCGAAGCCAGTGAACAAAAAACACCATTCGACCGTGGCGTGCTGGCCGTGAATGGCAAGCTGGGCCTGATACCCAATTCACGCTTTCTGGGTGAGCCAGGGGACGGCCCGATGACGGTAAAGTCACTGGGGCATCAGGTGTTTGTGCAACATGATTTCAACCAGCAATGGTCGCTGCAAAGTGGCTTGTCTTACCGCGACAGTGCGCTCAGCGGTTACTCCACCGAGGCAAACAATCTGCTGGCAGATGGGCGCACCTTGCGCCGCCAGCGCCGCTACCGTGATTTTTCTGCGACGGACAAATCTGCGCGGGTGGAACTGGTCGGCAAATTTGACACTGCTGGCATCAAACACCATGTGCTGCTGGGTGTGGATACCTACCAGTTTGATGACAGCCGCGTGCAGTTGCGCCGCAATCCATCAGCCACCAATGCCTATGCGATCGATATCTACAATCCTGTGTATGGCAAAACTGCCGACCCGCTGACGCTGTCGATCAACACCCTGGAGAACCAGCGTGCGCAAGGGTTTTACCTGCAAGACCAGCTTGATCTTGGGGCGCAATGGAAGGCACTGCTGGGCCTGCGCAGTGACCACTATGACCAGACGCTGACTAATTACCGCGCGTCCGTCGCCAGCAGCCAGTCACTCAGTGCCACCAGCCCGCGTGCTGGCCTGGTGTATCAACCCGTGAAAGGCATATCGCTGTATGCCAATGTGGCAAAAGGTTTTAGACCGAATAGCGGCATCAGCATCAGCAACACCGCCTTCCCGGCAGAAGAAAGCCGCTCCTATGAAGTGGGCCTCAAGTTTGATACACCAGACAACAAGACCAGCGCCACTCTTGCGCTGTACCGTATCAAGAAAAGCAATGTGCTGACCACCAACCCGGCCAATACTGATTTCTCGATTGCGGCAGGTGAAGTGGGCAGTAAGGGGCTGGAGCTGGATGTGGCGGGCGACATCGCCAATGACCTGCGCCTGTCTGCCGCCTATGCCTATACCGATGCAACCGTCACCAAGGGCGACAACACTATCATCACTGGCAGCCGTTTCCCGAATGTGGCCAAACATAGCGCCAACCTCATTCTGAGCCAGTTATTCAACATAGGCACAGCCAGAGCCAGCGTCGGTGCGGGCATCAATTATGTGGGAGAACGCCTGGGTGACGTGGCGGTGTCTTCGAACTTTATGCTGCCCGCCTACACCACAGTGAAACTGATGTCTTCTTACAGCCCCAGCAAAGCCACGCGGGTGTCGCTGAATGTGGATAATCTGTTCAACAAGCGCTATTACGCCAGTTCATATAGCCAGTTGTGGGTGGCACCTGGTACAGAGCGCAGCGTGAGTCTCACCCTGCATCAACAGTTTTGATGGTGTTGACGATGACGGCCAATAATCCAAACCAGCAGCGTATCAACAGCATCGATGCGCTGCGCGGCCTGGTCATGATGATCATGATGTTTGACCATGTGCGCGAAACTTTCTTTTTGCATCAGCAAGTCAGCGACCCCATGGACGTGAGCCAGACTGCGCCAGCATTATTTTTTACACGGCTCGCTGCACATCTGTGTGCACCGGTGTTTGTGTTCCTGACGGGTTTGTCTGCCTGCTTGTACGCAAACCCGCCATCAGGCCCGCGCGATGCCAGTGGCTTTCTCATCAAGCGTGGCTTGTTGCTGGTGGTGCTGGAACTGACGGTCGTCAATTTCGCCTGGGCCGGGCAATTTCCGCCGCCGACCATCTACTTGCAAGTGATCTGGGTCATCGGTCTTGCCATGATTATTCTGGGTTTGCTGCACAAGTTGCCGCCGCTGGTGTTGGGCCTGCTGGGCTTGCTGATCGTGGGCGGGCAGAATGCCCTGGCTGGCCTGAGTTTTGCACCGGGCACCGCATCGTATAGCTTATGGACCTTGCTGCTGCACAGGGGCTATCTCATCAGCGACGCAGCCATCAAGATCAAGGTCAGTTACCCTCTGCTGCCGTGGGTAGGCATCATTCTGCTGGGTTATGTTGCTGGCCATTTGTATGCGACAGGCATCAGCGCCCCGCGCCGTCAACGCCTGTTGGCCATCCTGGGCACCACCGCTCTGCTGATGTTTGTCGTGCTGCGCTGTGTCAATGGCTATGGCGACACCCAGCCCTGGCAAGATCATGGCAACGAACTGCTCACACTGATGTCCTTTTTCAACCTGACCAAGTACCCGCCCTCACTGGACTTCGCCCTGCTGACACTGGGCACAGGCATATGCTGTTTATCCTTGCTGGAAAAATACCCCGGCAAGTTAAGCCGCATCGCCAGTGTGTTTGGAGGTGCCCCCATGTTTTACTACCTGCTGCATCTGCTTGTCCTGCTGGGCTTGCAAAAACTGATGCTCGCTGCTGTTGGTGCCAGCCATGGACAGCGGTTTGGTGTTGAGCATGTCTGGCAAGTCTGGTTGATTGCTGTAGCCCTGATACCAGCGCTGTACTACCCCTGCCGCGCCTTCGCACGTTATAAACGGCAAAGCGGGAAGGCATGGGTCAGGTATTTTTGATGGACAACGAATCACCCAGCGGGGTGCCAGGGTGCGCGATCCTCATCATTTTCTCGACATGGAGATGGCGCGCGCGGCGTACCCAGCCACCGGTTTATGGCCGTGACGTAGTCATGGCGGGGGGCACATTGCGGTGCGCTCAGTGTCATCATCGTACATGGCGAAGAATGAATATTCCTCTGTGCTTTCTCTGCGCATCTGGGGTGAGAGGTTTACAAAGACAGCCGTAACTTACGATGTTGTTGCAGAGTCTCGTGAATGAAACCATGCAAGATCAAGCCCATCCTGTGCCATCGCAATCTCATCCAGTATAGGTGCGAACGGCACAACAGCCTGTTGCTCAAGCCTGGCATACAACTCTGCCGCGAAGCGGTGCGCATAGTCTTCTTTGGTCGCCTGGGTTTTTGCGGCCCATTCCTCATAGGTGCTGCGGTTTATATCAAGGTGATGACCTATCTCATGCAAGAGTGTACGGTACAGTATGGTATTGCGTGAAGACTGGGCGGTACGCGTAACCTGGACACCGCGACGGGTCATTTCGATGTGATGACCATCTTGCCGCAAGCGTTTTAACTCACGAGCTTGCTCAGGGTTGGTTGACTTGGACCAGATATAAGAGTCAGGCATTTGCGCCTCAATGATGACAGCGGCACCACGTTGTTTGCGTATTTCATACCTGTACGCTGCCCGGCCCCACACAGGCTGCAAGATGCCCTGTTTGCGGGTGGGCTGGCGCAGGACGATGAAATCAAAAGCTGCCGTCACCTCGTCAGGGCAACCTGCCAGCACCTTGCAAATATCGTCTATGCTGCAAGGGTAAAAGTGACCAGGTCGCGTAGGCTGGACAAAGAACAGCATCTCACGCCCATTGATCTGGCGTTTGACCAGCACATGCGAGCCCAGTTGTTCCAGAAAATACTCACCCCAGGCCTCAGGCACGACCATGCGGTTGTCATTGCCGTGGCCGTGGGCCTTGGTGCCGACATGTTTATTTCTGCGGGTGGGGTTCCAGCCAGGGTGCATGCTTTATAGATGCTTGATAGAAACGCCAATTGTAATACAGCCCACGGGACTCTACTCCCATACTTCAGTCTGGTGTTTTTTCCTGTAGTAAGCAATGAACTGCAAGATGGCATTCAAACCAAACAGGCCACCGGCAATGAATTTTGCCACTTGCTGGCTCTGTGCAGACTGCAGGGCCCGCAACAAGAAAATCAGGCAGATCAGGAATTGCCAGTCACGGCAACAACCGCCTTCAGGGAAGACTAAAATCAAAGCTGTAAAAATGCTGCCCTTCCTTGATTTCAATGCCCATGCTGCCGCTGATGCCGGTCAGCGCATCGGTGCCTGAATCAGGTACGACCTGTATCGTCAGTTGTGGCTGGCCACGGTTCATGGTGCCGGTGTGCATGAGGACGAAACTGCCCTTCTTGCCCAGCAAGGTGCCAGTTACTCGTTCTATCGCGACATAGCCCGCCGAGCCTTTGATCTCGCCCATGGCTGACAGCATCTCGCCCAGGCTGTGGGCTTGCAAATCGCCATGAAATTGCTTGTCTATCGTCATGCGGCCCAGCCTGGCAGCTTCTATTCCTGGTGCTGCGGCTTGCGGGTTGAGTTTGACTTCAAATGTGCCGCTGATGTGATGTGGGTGTTGCATACTCTGCTCCTTTGCGATGGTAGGCGGGAATTAAGGCCTGAGTCTGTCAAGTCGCAGTGTACAGCGAGAACGCACTGGAGGCGACAACAGGCAGGCAATCGAACCGACTTACGTTGACCAGACCCATTTTGTGCGGGATTTCAGTCAGTTGGTGGCGATGACTCAGGGAGGATGAGAAGAGTTTGCGTCAGGCAGGGCAGGCTTGCAAAATAGATAATTATGTTTTATCTTATATTTTCTCCTCCCCGACAACAAGGAAATAGCATGAACTACGACAATAGCGCGACTGCCCTGTTTCACCCTGAGCTGCAAGCTCCCTTACTGACAAATAATTTTCCGGCAAGCGAACATGCACTTTGCGCAGAATTGTCGCGGCTGGCGTATTGGCGTTACGAAAACGAGGGGCTAGACGACCAAGGCAAATTTGTACGCAAAGAATTCACTAAAATACTTGTCGATGCAGGTTTTAATCACCTGGTGCTGTTGATCGACGCACGCACCGGTACGCAGGGCTTCGCCGCCACCAGAGGGGGGAAAGCCTATGTTGTCTTTCGTGGGTCACAAACGGATGAGCCTGCAGATATCTTCATCGATGGCTTTTTCTGGCCAGTACCATGGAGAGGCAAGGGCTGTGTACATAACGGCTTTCTGGCATCTTACCAAGGTATTGAAGGCCAGCTCAATGAATGGCTTAAAAAACATCAGGACATGAGGGTCTACTTTACTGGCCACAGTCTGGGGGCCGCAATAGCAACGCTGGCGGCAGCCATCCATACCAACAGCACTTTGATTACTTTTGGATCACCGCGTGTTGGCGATAAAGAATTCGCCCAAGTCTTTGATCTGCGCGATGTTCGTCGGTATGTCAATCATGCCGATCTTGTTACCCGTGTACCACCCGATTCTCTACCCTTTGCTACTTCAAACTCTGGTGCTTCAACAATTTTTCCAAAGATCGTCTATTTCGCACACGTCCAGGGCATGCGCTATCTGGATGCAAACGGCAAAGAGGCAACTGGTAAAAATGCGCTAACCAAGTTTGAACACGCCAGTAATTCAGTGTCATTCAACTGGCGCTTACAAGTACGTGGTATGTGGGATTCAAATGAGACCACGATCAATAGTCGCTCCCTGACTGATCACGCGCCGATCAATTATCTGCGGGCGGTGCTGGATTTGCCAGGGTAACAAGGGGGCCATAGCGCCCCCCGTTTTTTCGCTTTATCAGGCAACAATAAAGTTGGCAATTTCGCTTTGCAGGGTTTCTGCCTGTTGCGTCAGTGCGCCTGCGGCTGCGGCGGTTTCTTCGACCAGGGCAGCGTTCTGTTGGGTATGTTCATCCAGTTCATTGATGGCAGTGGCGACCTGCGACACACCGGTTGCCTGCTCTTTAGAGGCAGAGGCAATTTCGGTCAGGTAGGTATTGATCTGGCGGGCGTTGTTGACCATGGTGTTCATGGTGGCACCAGCCTTTTCTACGACGACGGTGCCACTGTTGATCTGATCGACGCTATTGGAGATAAGGCTCTTGATCTCTTTGGCGGCATCGGCACTGCGATGCGCCAGGCTGCGCACTTCGCTGGCAACCACGGCAAAACCACGGCCTGACTCACCTGCGCGGGCCGCTTCTACGGCGGCATTGAGCGCAAGGATATTGGTCTGGAAGGCGATGCCGTCAATCACAGAAATGATGTCGCTGATCTTGGAGGACGATGCATGGATATTGTGCATGGTGTCCACCACATCGACGATGACCTTGCCACCTTCTTCTGCGACGTTGGCGTTGTCGGCGGCAAAGCGTGCCGCCATCAGGGCCTTGTCGGTGGTGTTGTTGACGGTGCTGCCGATTTCTTCGATGGCGGCGGCTTGCTCTTCCAGCGAGGCTGCGGCATTCTCTGAACGCGATGACAAATCCAGGCTGGCAGAAGAAATTTCGCTGCTGGTGTGGTGCAGGGCGCGCGCCGAGTGGCGCACGGTGCGTATCAGTTCATGCAGGGCATTATAGGTCCTGCGCAGATCGACGATCACATCTGCTGTTTCGTCCTTACCCCACGGTGCAGCGGGAGAAACCCGCAAGTCGCCCCCCGACATTTCATCCAGATGCTTTCTGATTGTCTGCAACCCGCCGCGCGTCACCAGAAAGAAGCTGTAGAAGAAATAGGCTGCCAGCAACATGAAAAAGATAAATAGACCAAATCCTGTATATAGTGCGTTTTTCATGCTTGCGATGCGGTTTGCGAGAATTTCATCAAGCTCAGCCAGCATGTGGCCTGCCAGTAGATGTTGCTCCTCTAAAGCCTTATTCGCATGAGAGACGAAAGCGATTTGAAATTCAGGTGAGAAATTCTGAGTTTCAACGAAATTTTTTTCAAACACTGTTATAAATGAGGATATATCGCTACTGATTTTTTTTGTATCCACTTGCTTCGCCAGAGCGGGATCGGCTCCCACAGCTTTTCCAAGCGCTTCCTGTAAACCTTCAAATTCATTTGCTGCAACCGCATGCAGACTGATCAGCTCCACACTCTGCTTAGGGCTGACGTTGCCACGTTGCAATGTCGCAATGCCCATACCACGCAACAAGCCCGTCTGATCAATCACCTGTGGCATATGGCCTAAAGATGCATCCATCAGGTAGAAGCTCGCAACTTCTGGGTCCAGGGTCAAGTTTGAACCATCGGTCACGAGGCCCATCAACTCGAGCAGGGCTTTTATATGTTTGCCATGGACTAGTAGAACTTCATCCACCGTCTTAGCAGAGGCTGTCTCAGCATAGGCTGCCTGGACTTGGGCAAAGGCTTTCGCGCTGCCAAAATCAGCCCCATATTTTTTTTCGGCTTCCGCCAATTTGGCCTGCAATACTTTCAGTTTTTCTTTGGTCGCTTCAACCGTGGCAGCAGCTCCTGCGTTGGCAATTGCAAGGCCAGAGTCTCGGCGTAATTGCTGGGCATAGTCGATCATCTGAAAAACAATCTGATTGTATTCGACCCCTTGTCTTTCTTTAGCCGAGAAATTGATATTCTCAAGCGTCTGTTTCACATAATGCCAAGAAATCAATGACATGGGGATCAAAAACATCAGGCAAATGACAGCCGCTTTTGACTTAAACCGCAAATTGCGCATCAAGACCACACCCATGCTCCAGATTCCAAGGGCGGCGAAGGCGGAATCATATTTGGGCTTGGCAGATGGCGCGGCCAAGAATTGTTTCAGTTCCGCACTGGCTCTGACAATGTTCGACATACTCACGTCCTTTTGATACGAAGTTTAGCGCTATGGAGGGAGCGAAGTGTGCATGAAATGTCTCCTGAGACACACAACCCGGCTTTGATGCAAAAACTGACCACGATGCTGCCGCTTGCTGCTTGATGACTTACTTAGCTGATGCAAAATTTGAAACCGTGTTGCACTATCTGATTACTCGTGAGGATGCCAGCTCATCACACGCCGGAGTTCTCGCTCCAGTGCGTCGATCTCCAGAGGTTTGCTGACATAGCCATCGGCTCCCGCGGCGCTCAGTCTGGCTCTGTCCGTTGGTTCCGCATGACCAGTGACCATGATGACACGCTGATGCCTGCCGTTAACCTGCTCTTGTTTGCGCAATGAGGCAAGCGCCTGCAAGCCATCCATATTGGGCATCATGATATCCATCAGAACCAGGTCAAAACGTCTTTTGGCTAATGCAGCCAGGGCCTTTTCACCGTCGTCAACCACCACACCAGTGTGGCCCAGACTATTGAGCAGGATAGTGGCGAGCCTTTGCATGAAGAAATCATCATCAGCCACCAGCACATGCAGTGAAAGTGCATTTTTTCCAGTGCCTGTATCCCCCATGCCTTGCAGTCCTCTGCCAAGATATCAAACCGGTTTTTGATCAGTTTCACCGCATCGCTACTGTGTTGATCGACTTAAAACCAGGGCGAGGAGGCAAATGAAGGTGTTTCTTCAGACTTGCTTATTGAGTACTTAGCTTACCCGAAAAAAAGTAGAAAAATACGACTTGCACCAAAAATCCACACACGATAATGTCATTAGCAACAATCGTTGACATCCCTTGCATTTGGCAGTTTCAATAATACAAGCACAACATTGCACATACACATTGTAGGAAAATCATGCAATATTGCAATATTAACTTTCATTAAATCTATCTCATCACCCCATGCCCGCCAGCCGACCAAAACAATTCACCCTGCTGCCCTGCCACTTGCCTGGCGTGGAAGCAGTGCGGGCGCAATCCCGGCACCGCTTTGGGCGGCACATGCATGAGCAGTTTGGCATAGGCGTTCTGGTGCAGGGTGCGCAAAAGTCCCTGAGCAGGCTGGGCATGGTCGAAGCCATGGCGGGGGATACGATTACTGTCAACCCTGGCGAAATCCATGATGGCACGCCGATAGGGGATAGCGGGCGTAGCTGGCAGATGCTGTACTTTGAACCGGCGCTGATCGCCAGCCTGATGACCGATATCAGCGAAGGTAAAATGGCCCAGGCCGAATTTCGCCTGCCAGTCATGCGTGATGCACATATCAGAAAAGCAACGCAGGAATTGTTTGCGACGATGACTGCAACACCGCATGTGGCAATGTTAGCAGAAGAACAAATGCTCTTGCTGTTCGCCAGTGTCATGCAACAGCCTGCCGTGCTCGGCCAGACGACGCCGACTGCCATACACCATGCACGCAGCCGCATTGATGACGACCCGACCGCCATCCTCAGCCTGCAAGACCTGGCGCAGCAAAGTGGCATGAGCCGCTTCCAGCTCTTGCGCGCCTTTGCCAAAGTCACGGGCATGACGCCGCATGCCTATCTCCTGCAACGCCGCCTGCACCACGCCCGCCGCCTCATCGATGCCGGCATTCCGCTGGTACAAGTCGCCATGGACAGCGGCTTTGCTGACCAGAGCCATCTGACGCGGCTATTTGTGCGCAACTTCGGGATATCGCCAGGGGCTTATAGCACCAAGCGATAAGCTGCAATTTTATTCAAGACACCGCAATTTCAAACTGGCACGCTGTGGTTTTTTCATCCATAGAGAGGCAGGCAATGTCAGAGAAATTAGTGGGATATGCATATTTGGCGCTGGCGATGTTCGTCGTTGGCAGCACGGTAGTGGCCAGCAAAATCATAGGCAGTGACTTGCCGGCCTTCACCGCAACAGCCCTGCGCTTTGCCATCGCCTTCCCCTGCTTTTTAATCTTGATGTGCGTCACCGGTACGCGCCTGCCAAAGCTGGGTAAGCGGGACTGGTTCTTGCTGGTCTTGCAGGCCGGGGCTGGCAGTGTCGGCTACACCACATTGCTGATCGCCGGTATGCACCTCACATCTGCCGCAGATGCCAGCGTCATCATCGGCACCCTGCCCATTGTTTCTGCCGCGATTGCTATTGCTGTTTTAGGTGAAAGGCCACATGCCAGCTTATTGCTGGCGGTGCTACTGGCAGGTGCAGGGGTATTGTCGATTGCAGTCAGGGAAGACGGGTCTGGTAATGCTGGTCAGCATTCGCTGCTTGGCAACGCCCTTATTTTTGCTGCTATCGTCTGCGAAGCTTTGTTCATCCTGCTCAATAAACGCCTGAAGACGGCGATACCACCACTGGCCTTGTCCACCATCATGACGGGCCTGGGGCTGGCCTTGTCCATCCTCCCCGCCCTGTTTGAAATGGCATGGCAAACACCCGTCAGCAACAAGGCAATCTGGGCCGTCATCTACTATGCAATAGTGCCGACGGTCGCTGGCTTTTTGCTGTGGTATGCCGGTGCCGCCAAAGTCAGCGGCAGCGAAGCCGCCCTGTTCACCGCCCTCGCCCCGGTATCTGCTGCGGTGCTGGCAGTTGTGGTGCTGGGTGAGACCATCAGTGCCAGCCAGATCACGGGCATCACCTGCGTGCTGCTGGCGATAGGCGGGATGGCTTTGTTGGGCAATGGTCGACCTGTGTTTTTAAAAAGACCAAAAATCTCACCACAGAGACATGGAGACACGGAGACACCGAGATAACACCGAGATAATTAATTAAGCGCGTCGTACCCAAATGCCAGTGGTGGCAAGCAAACTCTCTAAATACTTCTCTGTGCTTACTCTGTGTCTCTGTGCCTCTGTGTTGAGCGGTCTTGAATGCGCTCGCCGCTTCCTCAGATGGTTCATCGAGCCCCGTCTTATGCAAAACCGTGTACATTATGCATCTGTCCAAACCAGCCACCACCCATAACAGGGCTGTGCCATGTTCACAAAAAAAATGCTCCCCTTTTGCATCGCCTTAGCTGCCAGCGTATTGACCGTCACTGCCAGCGCGCAAAGTCTGTCACCGACTGAGCAGCAAATCGTCGCCGCAGTGCATGCCAGATCAGAAGCGGCCCTGCAATTACTGGAGCGCAGCGTCAACATCAATAGCGGCACACTCAATCATGCAGGCGTGCGTGAAGTGGGCAAGCTGTTTCGTGTTGAGCTGGATGGCCTGGGTTTCAAGACCAGCTGGTCTGAGATGCCCGCCGCCATGAACCGTGCCGGGCATTTGCTGGCCGAGCGCGAAGGTAGCCAGGGCAAGCGGGTGCTGATGATAGGCCATTTGGATACTGTCTTTGAAAAAGACAGCCCCGTGCAATTGTGGGAGAGAAGAGGCAAGCGCGTGCGCGGCCAGGGCGTGAATGACATGAAAGGCGGCGATGTCATCATGATCGAAGCCCTGCGCGCCCTGCATGCCGTGGGCGCGCTCGACAATACCCGCATCCAGGTCATCTTCAGCGGTGATGAAGAAAGCGCAGGCCATCCCATCGCCACCTCACGTGCTGATCTCATCAATGCTGCCAAACGCAGCGACGTGGCACTGGCCTTTGAAGGCACGGCACTGGACAACCAGGGCAATGCCACCGGCACCATAGGCCGCCGTGCATCAGGCGGTTTTGTGCTGGATGTAAAAGCAAAACAAGGCCATTCTGCCACCGTGTTTAGCCACACTGGCTATGGTGCGATCTATGAAACTGCGCGCATACTGAACAGCTTTCGCGAGCAACTGATAGAGCCTGACCTGACTTTCAACCCCGGCAATATCCTTGGCGGCACCGAGATCAGTTACGACGGCCAAAACAGCAAGGGCACAGTCTTTGGCAAAACCAATGTCATCGCCCCCAGCGCCCAGGTGCATGGTGACTTGCGCTACCTCAGTGCAGAACAGGGCCAGCGCGCCAAAGACCGCATGAAAGACATCGTCAGCAACAACCTGCCCGGCACCAGCGCCAGCATACGCTTTAGCGAAAACTACCCGCCCATGTCCCCCACACCCGGCAACTACGCCCTGCTGGACCTGTATTCCAAAGCCAGCTTTGACGCAGGCCTGGGCGAGATAAAAGCCTTCCCACCGGGTGAGCGCGGCGCAGGTGACATCCAATTCGTCGCGCCTTACGTAGACAGCCTGGATGGCCTGGGTGCCACTGGCAGAGGTGCGCATTCACCGGATGAAGACCTGGATATTTCATCGATACAGAGAGCGACCATCAGGACGGCGATTTATTTGTATCGGTTGACGCGGTGAGGAGCGAGGGAGAGATGTAAGAACAGCGATCATCCGGTGGTGCGCATGGCGCACCCTAAAAAAAGTTCCTGATACAAAAATGACAGACGAGATAATCCAACACACCGAGCAAAGTCGCTGGATGCCGGATCAAGTCCGGCATGACGGTTTGGGGGATGTCGCTTTTAATTGTTGCACGCGTTTCCGAGCATCACAATAAGCCGACTCGCTAGCCAGTGTTGACTGCGCCAAGTGCAATTGCCGTGTTAAAAACTTCAAGGCCACTCAACATAGAGACTCCGGGACACAGAGCAGGCACAGAGATATTTTAGAAGCCCCACATGTCGTGAGCCGCGCGCGCAGTTGAACTCTGTGTCATCTCTATGTTGTAGCAGGGGCTACGTGCGGCGTGCCGCGCGCCTGCGTAACGAAGACTGCTTGCAAGCAGTCTTTCCCGGTCTCTGTGTCTCTGTGTCTCTGTGTCTCTGTGTCTCTGTGTCTCTGTGTCTCTGTGGTGATATTTTTGGTTTTTATCAAAAACCCGGCACTACAAATACGGCGCAATATTCCTCATCGCCCGCTCGACATATTCTTCTTTCTCACCCACCGGGGCGACGTAATGGATGGCGCTGGCTGCGGCTTCTGTGTCTACCAGGCGGGCGATGACCCAGGCGGCCAGGTATTGCGATGCCAGGCAGCCGCCAGCGGTGGCGATATTGCCCCTGGCGTAAAAGGCCTGGTTGAGTACGTCGATGCCTGCCGCCTGCACCCAGGGCTTGGTGGTCAGGTCGGTGCAGGCTGGCACCTTGTCCAGCAAACCCAGCTTGGCCAGCACGAGTGTTCCTGAGCATTGTGCAGCCAGCAATTGGCGGGATGGATCAAGCTGCAATTGCGCCATCAGGGCCGCGTCTTCCACCACTTCCAGGGTGCGTGAACCGCTGCCGACAATGACGGCATCTGCCGTACAGGCTTCTTGCAAGGATATCTGTGACTCCATCAGCAAGCCATTCATGGAGCGTATTTGTGCAGATGGGCTGGCGATGGAAACGCGCCAGCCTGGTGTCTTGATGCGGTTCAGTATGCCTAAAGCGATGAGTGAATCAAGTTCATTGAAACCCTCAAAACTGAGAATGGCGATGTGCATGTGCATCTTTCTGGGTGAGGATAAAACTAAAGTTGGCCGCTCATTGTCCACTCTGTACCTGCCCTGCGCGTCTGTATTGAGTGGTCTTGATTTCGTGAGCACAACAAGTTGCGCTCAGCCTTCTCAGGTAATCATATCCCAATATTTTTGCGCCATTTCCTCGTCCTCTTCCACGCCTTCGCCATGTTCATACATGAGGGCCAGGGTTTCTGCAGCTTTGGGGTGGCCGGCTTCTGCGGCGCGTTTATACCATGCCACTGCCAGTGCCATGTCTTGCTCTACGTGGCGGCCAGTAGCGTGGAAAGCACCGATGTTGTACATGGCGCGAGGATGTTCTGCTTCGGCAGCACGGCGCAGGCAGATGATGGCTTTGTCCTCATTGACTTCGACACCTATGCCCTGGGAATGATAGATATACAGCTCAAACATGGCATCGGCATTGCCCATGGAGGCAGCCTTGTTGAGCATTTGCGCCGACCTGGCTGGGTTGGCATCCGTACCAAAGCCATGACAGGTGACCAGTGCCAGCAGGTAGAGGGCATCGCTGTCGTCCTGGTGTTGTATGCACCATTGATGTAGCAAGGCAAAGGCTTGTTGCGCTTCTTCCTCGGCGCAGTCTTCACGCCGGTAGAACCAGCGATAGCGCATCAGCGGCACAGCAGCAGCATGTTTGCCCAGGGCGATCACTTCCAGCAAGACTTGTTCTGCCGCAGGAACATCGGCGTCATCGATGGGGCTACGCACCAGCCAGTCCGCCAGCTCTATGCCAGCCTCTGCCAGGCCAAGATCAAGCGCCTTGCGCAAGGCGAGCGGCACTTGGCGTGCTTCGTCTACGGGCAGGATACCTATGATCAGGTCGCCACGTTCTATCCGGTTCAGCATGGCGATGGACCAGGCTTGCAGTTCAGCAGCGTCTGCCAGCGTAGTGCTGGCTGCTATCCATTGCGGTACGTCTTTGGGGTCTATGTTTTGATTCATTTTTTTCTCTACGTTTTATTTCAACATATTATGTCTTAACCATGGCATTTCATTGAGTATGGTGACTTTGACTTCTTCAGTTGCAGCATCGACTTCCACCATGCACAAGGGTTTTGTATCCCAGTGATTATCAATAGGTATGCCGTTGACACACATCTCTTCTTCAGGTTTGGCGGGTGGCAAAAGGCTAACTTTGAGGGTCACGCTGTTTCTTGGTTTTCCTGGGATGATAATGACACCAGAGGTGATGCGTCCTGCCTCATCTGCCGGAATCTGAGTTTCGCCAAGCAGACGTATAAAATGTGCCCAGGCTAGCTCTTCCAATTCTTGCCAGCGACGTTTTCTCTCTACATGTGGATTCATGATTTGCTCCCCTTCTCTTTACGCCACTCCTTCTGGCAATTTGCATAATTCGCAAATTCATAACTGACGCCGACTTCGCCACGGTTGATGGCCTTGGCCTGGGCGAAGACGATGATGTTGAGGATGTTGTCGGGGAGTTCGCGCTCTGTCTTGCCGCTGGCCCACAGGTAGCCGTAGCTGACTGAACCTTCTTTGAGGCCGACCATCCAGAATTGCGGGCGGCGGGTGTAGATGTCGGTGTTGGCTTTGTCTTTTTTGAGGCTGGGTTTGCCGTATTGCTGTTCCAGCGCTAGTGCGATGCGGTCGGCAGCGGCTTTGATTTGTGCGCCTGTGCCACTGACAGCGGTAATGGTACGGGATGCGCCTACCTTGCAGACGCCGCTGATGGGGGCGGTGATGGCGTAGTAGTCACTAAAATCATCTGCCGGTGCCGGGGGCTGGCCCTGGAACAAATGCCTGGCCTTGTCGGATTTGACAAAACCCAGGCTGCTGGCAAGTTCGGTTTCGCTGATGGCCATGGCAAGGCCGAAGGGGCCAGTGTACTTCGCGATGCTGGCCGCTAATGGCAAACTGGCCGCTGCGGGCGGGCTTGCCGGTGGATGAGTGGGAGCACTTGCGGGCAGCAGCGCTGTAGCCTGGCTGGCTGTGGCTTGTTCGGTCGCCGGGCAACCTGTCAGCAGGCAGCATGCGGCTATGCTGCTGATGCAAAGTTGGTAACTAAACAGTTTATTCTGCATGTGCAGTGTTCGCATTCATTTTCTTGGCCAGCTTTTTTCAAGCTGACAATGTAATGCGTTTATGCCTGTGTTTGCAACAAGCTTGAGAGATCAATCGACTTGTTTCAGCATCGCCAGGATTTCCTCGCGGGCCTGCGCCTGTTGCTGTTCCCTGGGGATGGTGGCGTCACCGTCCAGGAGTTGGTAGCGGTAATGGGCGAATTGGGAATGGTTGCCGCCGTCAATTTCTACCCATCTGGTTTGTCTGGGCAGCAAGTTTTTGTTGGCGATGATTTTTTCTCTTGGGGCGACCTGGTCATTGGTGGCAAAAACTTTGGTCACGGGTATGCGCAAACCCGACAGGTCGGCCGATTTGGGATGGGTACTACCCAGCAACAGCATGCCGGCTATATGGTCAGTATCGGTCTGCACATAGCGCGCCGACAGGGCAGCGCCCAGGGAATGACCGGCAATCACCCAGGATGGCAGGCCGGGATGGCTGCTGATGATGTCTTTGGCTTGCGACAAGACGATTTCCTTGTGGGATTCCAGCGGGGCAAAGCGCCAGGGCAGTTTGATGATGAATACCGTAAAGCCGGCTTCGGCCACTGGCCTGAGCAGGGGGATATAGGCATCTGCTGCAATGCCGCTGCCGCAGAAAAAAATCAGGCCACGTTTTGGCTGGGCCAGCAAGGGGCGCAATTCCAGGGATGCCGGGGTGTCAGTGAGTGCGATGCTGGTACTGGACTGGAACATGCTGTCATCGACATCGCGGGTCCGGACATTGTTGATCATCCAGAGGGTGGACAAGGTGGCAAAGCTGAAAAAGAAATAGCGTATCCAGCTATGGATACGGGTTTTTACAGCGAGTGGTGGCTTGCTCATGGCAAACATGGCAGGGATTCCATCTAGACAGGACAGGAGTGTGACCAGGCCAGCCACACTCTTTCGACTCATTATAGGCGCTCCACCCATCTGTAGCTAATGCAATTGCAAAACAACAATGCAATATATTGATTATTTGATTTTTTTGACATCCAGCACAAATCTGTCTTTGAGTTTCAAAGCCGAACCACAGCCTGTGAGTGGCTGAAGGCAATAAAGTTCAGCTTGCCGGCCCACAAAAATGAATATCCTTGCGTCGTCGTTTTAGCGGTTGCGGAGACGTAAAACTGTAGCGTATATTGCGGCTTGTTATCAACTCACCATGGATACCCATGACGCGATTGCTCATCAGCAGCTTGTTTCTACTCCTGCCTGTGCTTCAACTCAGCCAGCCTGCCGCAGCCACTGAAGTCCCACCAGCAACTACCACCACAGAAGAACCCCAGTCGGTCGCCGTCAATGGTATCAAGAATCCTGAACTGCGCTCTTACCGCAATATGCTGGCCGGGCTGGACATGTTTGAGAGCAAGCACCATCTGGCGCCAACGGCGGATAACTTGCGTTTCGTGCTCAAGCCCAGGCATGCCAGTACTTCGCTGGCCGGTCTGAGCCTGCGCATCGCCAATGATGACATGTCCATCCCGGTGGAGGTTGCTGCTGATGGCAGCTTTATCTTGCCACGTGACCAGGCAGCAGCCGATGGCGAGGCCGAATTGATACTCAATCGCGCACGCGGTGAATTCAGTGGCATGCCACGCGTGACCAGCGCCAATGTCCCGGCAAATATGCGCCGCCTTGGTGATGTGCGTCTTGAATGCCAGGTCGCCATCGCGATTGCCAAGAAAGAATTCAATGTCTTGCTGCGTGCCGCTGCCGCAGTGGCTTTGGGCGGCACCGACTGGTGCCTGTCCTCCAGGGTCAGCTATGGTACTTTTACACCTTTCCCGACGGACAGCGTCAGCCTGGTGTCGGGTGATAAACGCACGGTGCTTTTGAGTGGTCATCGCCTGAAGTATGCGGTGCTGCCGCTTGCTGACCGCAACTGGCCTGACGATACCCTGGTCGAATTCCAGCCATCACCAGCCACCAGCATTGCCCATTTCACTGCCCAGCCTATCTACCTGAGCGGCACCATGAACAAATGGGATAACTCTTTGCCTTTAACGCAGGTTGATGCCAGCAATTTTAGTGTGGATGTGGTTTTAGCCAAGGGCATCAGCAAGTTCAAGATAGTGTCGAAAGACTTCAAAATGGTCGAACTTGGTGTAGGTGACACCAGGGCCAATGAAACCAAAGGCAATTTCGCGATCAATACTGGCAAGGCGCTGGCCTGGGCAGGCAAGGATGTGTGGTTTGAGCCGCCACAGGCTGGCAAGTATAGCTTTACCCTGAATGTGGCTGATCCGGATGCGCCGGTGTTGACGATTACGGCACGGGAGTAGTGGATGCGGGTTGTGCGGGTGTGGGTTGCAACAATGTAGCTTGGGCCGCCCCTCCCCTCACATCCTGTCCAGCGGCAACCTCGTCATCAAGAAATCCAGCAAGGCCGCCACGCGTGGGGGTATCGCCTCCTGTTTATAGAATACCGCCCAGACTGGTTGCATCCAGGGCAGGCTGATGTCTGGCAGCACGGGCTTGAGCCTGCCGTGGGTGCGGTCGGCCATGGTCAGAAAGTCGGACAGGCAGACGATGCCAGCACCTTGCACGGCTAGGTGACGCAGGGTTTCGCCGTTGCTGGCGCTGACGACGGGGTCGATGATGTAGCCTTCATTGTTTGCGGCATCCGTAGCAGGTAGCGGCCAGGTATTCAGGCTGGCGGGCGCGGTGAAACCGAGCAGCCTGTGCTGCGCCAGGTCGGCCACGGTCTGTGGTTCACCATGGCGTGCCAGATAATGCGGTGCGGCTACCAGGCGGATGCGGCTGCTACCCAGGCGGCGTGCATGCAGGCTGGAATCGCTGAGCTGGCCTATGCGTATCGCCAGGTCGGCCCTTTCTTCGATGAGGTCAACAAAGGTTTCGCCGCTGACCAGTTCCAGCCTGATGAGGGGATAGGCATCCAGAAACTCCGCCACCAATGGCGCGATCAGGTGATCAAGTGCGGGGGTGGCGGCGTTCACCCGCACCAGGCCGGATGGCTGCGACAGGCGTGCAGTCAGTTGTTCTTCAGTGTCATCAATATCACAAAGTATCTTCTTTGCCCTTTGCAATAGCCAGTGACCTTCCTCGCTCAGCTCCAGCTTGCGGGTGGTGCGCGTCATCAGCGTCATGCCCAGTTGTGCTTCGAGACGGGAAATGCTGCGGCTGATGCCGGATGGCGTTTGCCCCAGACGCTCGGCAGCGGCTGAAAACGAGCCGGTATCAGCCACCGCGACCAGAGCCTTCATGGTTTCCAAGCTTAGCATTATTGACTCCGAGTCATAAGTTAAGTGTAGCTTAAGCTATTTTTCTTTGCCCTGCATGGGATCAGACTCCGTATTCGTTCTATTTTCATTACCTGGAGTCAAACATGCCACTTGCTCTCTGGGCGCTGACACTCAGCGCCTTTGCCATCGGTACGACAGAATTTGTGATTGTCGGCCTTATCCCCACCATCGCCAGCAGCCTGGCGGTGTCTGTTCCTTCTGCCGGTTTGCTGGTCAGCCTGTATGCGCTGGGCGTGGCTGTTGGTGCGCCGGTGCTGACTGCACTGACTGGCCGCGTGCAACGCAAGCAGTTATTGCTGGGCCTGATGGCCTTGTTCACTATCGGCAACCTGGTGGCCTGGATGGCACCCAACTATGCCTCGCTGATGGCGGCACGGGTGCTGACTGGCCTGGCGCATGGGGTGTTCTTTTCGATAGGTTCAACGATCGCCACTGGCCTGGTCGCCAAGGACAAGGCAGCCAGTGCGATTGCGCTGATGTTCAGCGGCCTGACGGTGGCGCTGGTCACGGGGGTGCCGCTGGGTACCTTCATAGGACAGCATCTGGGTTGGCAGGCGACGTTTCTGGCAGTGTCGGCACTGGGTGTGATTGCGTTTATCGGTTGCGCGATATTGATCCCCGCCACCATCGCCAGCAGCAAGCCTGCATCTTTATTGACGCAAATGGCGGTGCTGAAAAAACCGCGCCTCTTGCTGGTATATGCGATGACAGCCCTTGGTTATGGCGGCAGCTTTATCGCCTTCACTTACCTGGCACCGATACTGCAAGACATCAGCGGCTTTAGCGCCAATGCGGTGGGCCTGGTGATGCTGGTGTACGGTGTATCGGTCACCTTTGGCAATATCTGGGGTGGCAAGCTGGCAGATAAAAAAGGGCCAGTCGCGGCACTGCAGATCGTGTTTGCTTTGTTAGCGCTGGTGTTGCTGGTGCTGACTTTTACTGCGCATAACAAATGGCTGGCCTTGCTGACCGTGCTGGCCTGGGGTGCAGTGGCTTTTGGTAATGTGCCGGGCTTGCAAGTGTATGTAGTGCAGCGGGCTGAACAGGATGCGCCACAGGCTATAGACGTGGCATCAGGTTTAAATATCGCGGCATTTAATGTTGGCATCGCCTTCGGTGCCTGGGCAGGTGGCTTGATAGTCAGCCATATCGGCTTGATGCATACACCATGGATAGGTGCGCTGGTGGTAGTGGGTGCCTGGGGCTTGACGACGCTGGCGGGGCGGCTGGACAAGGCGGATGGGATTTCCGTCTCTCCTGGACAAGCAAGGGCAGTTGCCATGCATTGAGTGTGGTTAGGCCCCCTTCATCTTACTCCTCAGTAGCGGCTTTAGGTGCGAACAATTGACACAGTGTTAGCTAATAAAGCCGCCCTGCATTATTGCAAGGCTCGCACCTGCCTGTAAAAATTATCCTGCCAAAGTATGGGCGTAGTTTCTTTCTTCCAGATCCGCTTTCGCTTTAGCAATAACAGCGACAGCCTCCTCAGCACGTCCAGTAGCTCGCAATACCTTGATGATATTGGTGACATCCTTGATGAACCTGTCCCACATTCCTTGCATAAAATCATCGTTAGAAAGTTCCGGCATGGTGGCACAGATTTTCAGTGTTTCGTCATGTTTTTCCAGCTTGTCTTCATAGAATGCCAGCGCATCGTCAATATAAGTGGCGCACACGGCGATGTGTGGCGAACTGACCAATTCGTCCCAGATGAAATGCACGATTTCTTTGGCGAGTTTGGGGTCTGCCTGATGATAACCAATGAATTTTTCCAGCACGGTCTCTTGCTGATTAAGGCAGGCACCTATAGCGGCATAGTCATGAAAATATACTGGATTGCGCGACTGCTCCAGCGCAAGGATGCTGTGTTCAAACTTTTGTTCCAGACGAATCCGGGCTGGCTCATACTCCTGGCCCAGTCGCGCCCATTCAAAAAGACAAAATGACAGCCGCACACCGTAGAGCGTAGCCTGGTCTTCGTCCAGGGCATGATCAAAAAACCATTCATAGGATACCAGCGATGATTCATATTCTTGTGCGGCATGCGCCTGCCTCGCCTTGTCGAGAACTTGCGTGGCCTGCTGGTTATGATCATTCATTAGGTGATTTTCCTTTAGTGAGTTGCCAATGTGAAGAACTTGATAATCAATTACGTGGCCAAAGCGTCGTCGCCTGGGTAATCAACTGAATAGTCAGTTGAGCGCTTGTGCAAAATTTTCCATGATGTAGAAATCAATTTGTTACTTTCAAATTTTATTGAGTAACTAAAATCCGCTTGTCAGTTGGGGATAATTTTCATTATTGCAAGATTTCATTTAAGTATTTGCGATACATTTTCTACCGTCATTTATTGTCAGGCATACGATCAACTTTGGCGGACGTGGCAATAATATGTCGCAAGCTGTGACGTATACACTGATCGTTGAATAAATCCTGGCTCCCACTACCTCGTGCTAGCAGCTTGCCTGCATTAACCCTTATAAACGGCTTTGGCCGCGAACAGCCTGTGCATGTCACTCGTCATGTTCGCGACGGTAGCCACTACTACCTGCCTCCTCACAAACAAGATTTGCCCAGTCTGATGCTGTTGCAAAACAGGGTTGGCAACTGCTTTTCCCGCGGACCAATTGTAAGTTTTCTGTAACAGGGAAATCAATTTGTTTCTTACAATTTTGTCATAAACAAAGGAGCGGTAATACCACTTTCATTTTCAGGAAAATTTTGTCAATAACAAAGTTAATTTTGATATTCCATGGCCATTTTTTGTCAGCGGCGCATCTGGGTCTGCAGAGGGTTTGTGCATGTGGTATTACCACGCGAATTGCCACAAGAATGGAAAAGTTTCCAACTTTTGCAGGACAAATTTTCCAGTCAGTATTGGGATGCTTTCCAGACTGACCAAATCTGTCAACCCCAATGACAAAATTTGAGATGGGCCACGCCCCATTTCAGGGCAGACATCAGCCCATTTGCGCGACCTTGCAACATGCCTGGCAATTGGATACTGTCAAGCCTCGACCAGTAACACAGACCAGTTTTACCTGATTCTCTTTTGTGAAGGCATGGTACAGACCAGGCTTCACTGGCACATCCACAAGCATGTGCCATGCAATATAGACAGATGCCGTGCACACATCCACGCATCCATATGCGCCAACGTAAAAACCAGGAGTTCCTACGTGAAAAAACTATCCAATCGCATGACGGCCATCTGCCTGGCCTCATCGCTACTTTGCCTGCAACTGGCAGGATGCGGTGGTTCAAGCACTGCCGATTCAGGTACAACAAGCACAAGCCCCATGGCTGCGCCACCGCAAGGCCCACCTGCAGAAACTGCACTGACACCTGTCAGCGCTACCGCCAGCTCAGTTGAACGTGGTGACCTGTCGGCAGCGGCGGCAATCGACCATAATGACAACACCCGCTGGGGCAGTGCTTTTACCGATGACCAGTATCTGACGCTGGACTTTGGCAAGTCTGAAACCATCACCCGCGTGCGCATACAATGGGAAAATGCCCATGCCACGCAATACCTGCTGCAAGTCTCTGACAATAATAGTGACTGGACCACGATCAAGACGGTAGACAATAGCAAGGGTGGTATTGAAGACCTGACAGAGCTGAATGGCAAAGGCCGTTACCTGCGCGTGAAGGGTATCAAGCGTTCTACCCAGTATGGTTATTCCATCATCGAGATACAGGCATTCACAGGCACGCCAGTAACACAACCTGGCACAGATCCAACCCAGCCCAGCCAGCCCGGCAACCCTGGAACGATAGACTTGAGCAAGCCTGGTGTTGCCGTCAAGCCTGTCGCCGCGACTTCATCCGCAGTAGAAAACCAGGCCATGTCAGCCGCCATGGCGATCGATGGCAAAGCCAATACCCGCTGGGGCAGCACCTCTGAAGATGGTGCCTGGATACAGTTTGACTTTGGTGCCAAGACACCAGTCGGTTATATGAAACTGGTATGGGAAAACGCCTACGGCAAGGAATACGCCCTGCGCGTCTCCGACGATGGCCAGACCTGGACGCAACTGCGCTATGTCAGCGGTGGCAAAGGTGGTTCGGAAGAATTCTTTAACCTGGGTGCAAATGCCCGCTACCTACGCCTGCAAGGCGTGGCCCGTGCTACCCAGTATGGTTACTCTTTGTTTGAAGTTGAATTCAAGTCACCAGGCAGCGACAACACCCTGCCAGATGCCACCACCTCTGCTTTAAAATTCCCTGCCAGTGGCAGTGGCTGGGCACCTTTGCCTGCTGCAGCAGAACCGCTGGAAAGCCTGCAATTCACTTTACCTGACGGCACGCTGGTCACACGCTTTGGCGCACGCGGCCTGGCGCGCCATGGCCGTGAACGTGGCGAAGAATGGAATGAGATAGGCTATGGCCCGAATGAAACTGTTGATGCTGCAACCGGCTTGCCAGTCGATAAAGGCCCCGGCAATTACCTGACCTTTGTGGCGCAATATTTCAAGAACCGCACCTGGGGTTTTGAGATCATCGACAATAGCCGCGTGGCAGGCGTGACCAAGCCTGTACTCACAGTCAATCAATACAATACCGTGGACTTTTTGCCGGGTGGCGTGGCTTTCTTCCGTGGCTTTGACCGCGTTGGCGTCACCGGTTATGGCTGGATGAATCCGGGTGAGCTGGTAGACCGCAATGTCGCCATCTGTAAACCCGTACCCTACCCTGCCAATAACAAGCTCAGCAGTGCTGACGGCATCAATGGTGCCTGTACCTTGCGGGTCAAGAATTATCCCGGACATAGCGACCTGGATGCAAACGGCTTCCCGAATGGCAAAAACATTCCGGCACGCCCGCTGGTGGTGGGTGACATTATCGAAGTGTCGCCATCCATGTTCTCCACGCCTGAGGGCATGGCTGCCAAGGGTGATAATGGCGGTGTGCGCTATTACTCTTCTGAATGGATTTATGTGGTTGGTGCTGGTCTCAAGCCTTGGTATGGCGTACAGCCACGTTTGAACTCGGTGCCACTGCCGGATGAAACTTTGTCTGGTGGCCAGGGCTCAGTCTCTTACAATTATTCTGACAATGGCTTGTTCATGTTCCAGCAGCCGCACAATAATGCGGGCATGCAAAACATACAGCGCTTTGTTGAAGGTCGCCGCCTGGTGCATACCAACTTCACCACGGGTGACCATAACGAGAATGGCAATGACCGTTACCAGCAAGCCGTGGGTTTGCAGGGGCCGCGTTTCAACCAGTCTGCCTGTATTGCCTGCCACGTCAATAATGGTCGCAGCCCTGCACCCGTCGCCATCAACCAGCGTCTCGACAGCATGTCGGTACGGGTGGCAGCTACCAATGCAGCGGGCCAGCAATTGCCGCATCCGCAATATGGCACCGTGGTGCAGATGAATGCCTACTCAAGCAGCGGCATGCCACAAAACTGGGGCACCAATGTCAACGTCGCCGGTTTTGAAACCCGCACAACAAAACTGGCCGACGGCAGCAGCGTAGAACTGCGCAAACCCACGCTGGCATTTGAGGGTGCCGTACCAAGCGTGTATTCGCTGCGCGCTGCCCAGCCGATGATAGGCATGGGCTTGCTCGAAGCCATACCTGAAGCCGACATCCTGGCGCGTGCCCGCACATCGCCAGATGCCGATGGTGTCATGGGCACCGCCAACTATGTGTATGAACCAGAAACCGGTGCAGTGCGCGTAGGCCGCTTTGGCTGGAAGGCATCCAAGGCGACCCTGCGCCACCAGACTGCCGCTGCGCTGTTGCTGGATATGGCAGTCACCTCTGCGCCCTACCCTAACCGTAGCTGCACGACAGATCCGGCTGGCTGCGCCAAGGCGGGAACACAAAAAGGTATCTCGGAAAATGATCTGCAATTGATCACCCAATACCTGGGCCTGGTGGCCGTGCCTGCACAGCGCAGCATCGCCAGCGGTTTCCCCAAAGGGGTGGCAGCCATGGAGGAACATGCTATCAATCCTCAGCAAGTCAGTGCGGGTGCCAAGGTATTCCAGTCCATGCGCTGTTCAGCTTGCCACACGGTGGAGATGAAAACGGGCAGCGGCCATTTGCTGGCTGAATTGCGCAACCAGACCATCAGGCCATACACAGACATGCTGCTGCATGACATGGGCGCTGGCCTGGCCGACAAGCTGGTAGAAGGCCAGGCACTGGGCAATATGTGGCGTACCGCGCCGCTGTGGGGCATAGGCTATACCGACAAAGTCATGGGCAATAACAGCAAGGTCGGCTACCTGCACGACGGCCGCGCCCGTAACCTGACCGAAGCCATACTCTGGCACGGCGGCGAAGCAGATAAATCCCGCCAGCGTTTCGAGAACCTGTCCAAGGCTGATCGTGATGCGGTGCTGGCTTTCTTGAAGTCTTTGTAAAGCTGGTGTAATTCGCTAGCATTGCTTAGTAAAACGGCTGCTGAACAGATACATGTTCAGCAGCCGTTTTCCTGATGGGCAGGCACTCTGCGAGTATGATGCAACAGAGATATCATTCTTCATATTTTTACGAAGAAATCCCATGCGCCAACTGGCTAAGGTCTGATATTACTTCTCGTCCTTGCAGATCAGTGCAATTTGCGAATCCTTGAGTTTAGCAAGACGCATTCTATCTACTACAAGTTTTGAACAAACGGGCTCAATTGATTTTCTGGCGTCAGCAGTCGCCGCAACTTCTTTTGGTGCAGGTACAGGGCAACCTGCTCTGATATTTTCGACTACCTGACGCACGCCTTTAGTATTTATATCCTTCGCAACCAATTGCTGCAACATGGTTAACACCTCAACACGCAGCCTTTCACTCTGAATCAATTCTTGAAATTCAGCGCCAGTCAAAGTGACCGATCTGACATTTTTTTCAGTTTGACTGGCAAGGCGCATCGGCCTTGCCTCTTTATCTCCAAACCTGAGAGTGACGGAATCTACTCCACCTTTGATTTTTATATAGAGCGTATCTTCCGTTAACTGGGTTTCAAAACCCTCACCCAGCAAGCCTGTGCAACTGACCTTATCTGTCATCATGTCAACGCTGCGTACCACACGCCAGTCATTTTCCTTGAAAACAACAGGCGCATCAGCGAGTGCTGCATAAACTGTTGGCGCAACCAACGCCGAAATCAATAAGCCACTTTTAACAAATCGCTTGATCACTTTTTCTCCTCTTATAAAATGAATCTCAATATCAATGTTTCCACTCCGGCCATATTTTGCATTAAAAACCATGATTCGTTCTCATTTTTTAGAGGTCTGGATACGATTAACGCATCATCACCGTAGACATGCTATGTCTTTGCATCGCGCCTGTTTTGCGGCTTGCAACGGAGTATGAACCGCGTTCATCTTGAAATGGATAGGCACTGATCATGCGTTAAGCCTGGAATATTTTCCTTTTTGGATGGCATGCTCGTGCGCGATTACGCTGCACTAATCAAAACTGTGTTCCGCAACGCCTGTCAGTTCATAACATCTGCACTCTCAGCCAAATGTGAAGGCAAACGCGCCTGCACCTGCATCAAGAAAACGGATTTCAAACGTCAATTCCCTGACCTTGCCCAGACTGGCGCACCAGTTGGTAAAGGCGTGCATCGCTGATGATGCCATTGCCTGCTGCATCGGTATCTGAACCGTGGTCTGCACCGGGTACATGGCCATCTATCCTGACCTGAAAACGCACAGGCATGCCATCGTCGCGTGGGCCCAGCACCAGATGCAGGGCCGTAGATACGATTAGCGCAAGCGTAATCGTGCGCATGCTACCTGTTCCAACTCTCTTCTGCACCATGGCTACATTACGGTTTTCATTCGAAAATAAACCATGTTCATGTTGAGATAGACTGGCGAGTATCTTGCGATATGCTTGAGGTCTTTTCCTTTTTTTGGGGCACTGTTGTGTACGATTACGCTACTCTAATCGTATCTCCGGGGACTATCTCTGCTCAACCCCATTCCCTTATAGGACGCGGGTTTTCAGATGCATTTATTATTCCATGCAGCTTTAATAACTCGAAATAGAAATTTGGCAAATTCTGCAAAAAGAACCAATTTGCCATGCCAAATTCATTGAGCTCCACTACTACCCTTCCGTCGAACAAATTGATAAACAATACCTCACTCTCTGTGAAAACAAGGTTTTCCCGCACCTCAGGGTAAGTGGTAGAAATTGGGTAGGCTAAAAATGAAAAGTCATCACTCGTGCCAGCCAAAGCTTGACTGGGAATCAGAACCTCTGGCAATTGATGACTGACATTTTCTCTATCAATAGTCGCTAATCGCGAAGTTAGGGCATCTACCAAACCCGGCAAAGCGTCTTGCAACAATACTCCAGTGACAGGTGACGATCTGAACCCGACTTTAAACGTATTGTTCATCCAAATGCCTTCCTATTCGCCAGAACGATACCAGTCAGTGTTTTCATGCGAATGAGCTCTAAAATCAATACCATAGCACGGGATTGGTGGTGGATGCGTAGCAATCACGAAGGCAGGCACAACATCAAGACATCGCGACATCTCCAAGCCAAGGAAATGTATGCATGAAAGACATCGCCCCGGATTTCGCTTCTGCGCTCATCACCGGGGCCTTTATAGCGGCAGTGTCGCTCTTCTACTTGGTGCAATCAACTTTCAACAATAATCGCTGGTGGGCTATAGGTTTGCGTGAAGCTGACAGTGGGGCCGGGAACGTAGACTCTTAAAATCAAAAAGAAACTTTCGTCGCTGGGGGACTGTAACCAGTAACTTCCGGCAGGTAAGGTGTCGGGCTTGTCGCTTTGGATCACGATGGTGATGCCGCCCTCGGCATCGGTGGTTGAAAATTCCGGGTAGTAGCCATTGATGGAATAATTGCTGGAACCGGGGCAGAGATTGTAAGTCGAGTTATACAAGGTGACCGACCAGAAGCCATGCATGTCAGCGTTGAAGGGCGGGAAATTGCCAGCCGAAAACGTCATGCGATAGCAATTGGAACCATTCAATTCATTGCCCTTGCTGTCGATGCTGGTGTTGATATACACCGCTTCGTCCGGGTCATTGGCGCAGATGCCCGACAGGGATTGCACCGCTGCGCGGGTGATAAAGTCGCTGTGCTGCCCGGCGCGGCCCACGTCTTGTGGTGGATACGTCCAGTTATTCACCGTTTTCCCGCGAGATTTGCTGAATTTTTTCAGCAAGTCCAGCCCATCTTTCGCCGCCCGCTGAAGACCGATGCGGGCAGCTTCGGATTGCTGCTCTACATGCTGGTTCGGGCCGATGTTGATCGTGGCAAAGAGGTTTAGCAATTGCTGCTGATTGATCCCCGGTGGCAAACCGGGCGGGTTTTGTGTCATGGATTCGTTCATGGTGTGCCATGCTCCTGCGGTATGGTTGTAGTCCACACCCCAGGGTATCATCACCGGTTTTTTATACGGCGTAGGCGCATTGGGCCAGTCGGCCAGCGGCGTTAAGAGGTATTGCTGCTGGACCTCATTGGCGGCTTGAACTTCGGCCGTGCTGCTGTTGTTGACTCCGGTGCGTCCCAGCAGGAATACGGTATCAGTGCGCGAGCGCGGCAAGATATCCGCCACGCCATCTGGCACCGTGCCGTTCCAGTGGTGTGGTGCGATCAGGTAGTTGCCTGCTTCTGTACCTGTGGCATACGTTCCCACATAGGCAAAGTTGTCGGCATCCATGCACACCATTTCGATCACGAAATACCGGTCGGTGACTGCTGGAACCGAGATAACTATGGGGTCTTCGGCGATGTCGAGCCAGGCAGTGGAGTACAGCGTATCGGTATTGGGCGCACCACCCGTTTGTGCTGCCGGAGTAGCCAGTACGGCTGCGTGATGAAAGGTATTGATAGGCGCATACAGGTCAGGCAGCCCATGCTTTTCTGAAAAATGCTTGCCTGCTTCGCTGGCCCACAACCAGCGCAATTGCGCATTGTAAATCCAGGGGAAACCATAGATGTAGGCTTGAATGCCCAGCGAATACGCATACTCTTCTTCGGCATTGTCTGCGTCAGGCAGACTGAGTTGCGGCAATAGCAGGCTGAACTGGCTGGCGTCCGGTGTTGATGCTGCATTGCTCATGATGACTCCTGTCAGGGGTGGAATGCTGGGGACTGAAGCGAAACACGTTCTTTGTCTTGGAGGCGTAGTCAGTGTTTTCAAACTAGCTCGTGTTTGCCAAGCTTGAAACCCTCTCTGGCAAGAGAGGGTTCCCTACAGCGATAGCCTTGTTGGTGCAATTTTTTGCAAGCCCTATCCTATTTAAAACAGGCGCTGGTATCTTGCGGGTTTTTCGCATTGCCAGGCATCAGCTCGAATGGCGTAAAGCGGCCAGGTGCCGTGTATTGCTTTTGCACGTAGTCAGAGTACGACGCCAGGGCGGCGTTCATCGCATGCAGCCGGTTCAAAGTGGAAAGCTGCTGCAGTGGTAATGTCACCAGGCTGGACTGGTAGACTTCGCCGCGTGTCCATTTCTTACCCTGTGTGATGGTACCGACCAGCCTGGCCTGCAGATCAGCGGCACTTTGCCCCAGTGCGTTTTTACCGCCAACAACATCAGGCGGCAGCAGTTCAGGGTTGACGATCCATCCCTTGGCCTTGGCCACCGTATTACCAAAAATAATCAGCTCGTTCAAGGTCATATTGAGTGCTGTGTAATTGCGCAGGGGCAAGGGAGAATCGCCAGTCGCGGTTTCTTCTGTATGCCCGGCGATGTGCGGCGCCGTGGCACAGGTCGCACCAAAGATGAGTTGCAACTTATTGCCGTCGAGTTTCATATAGCTGCCGACATCGGTGCCGCCAGGAGGAGAAGGCGCATCGTCACCGCAGTAAGTCGAATGCGAAGCCGTGTCCTGCATGCTATGTATGTACAAACCGATGCGGGCAAGCTGCACCGGAACCGGCGGCAAGGCTGGGTCTTTCCACAAGACACCGGTGGTGCGTGACTTGTCCTTCAACCAGGAGCCAAGTTCGCGGTAGCTGACGTCGCCACTGCTGTTGTCGAGAATTTTATCTCCCGAATTGAAGCTGACCTGAACACCCTTCTGGGAGCGCGTAATCACTGGCACATTTCCCTGCACAGTGACGCCGGTCCTGCACGCCGGGCCACTGAAATTGGAAGCGCCATTGGGCACTGTCAAACCTGCCGCGCACAGCAAGCCAGGTTCTTCATCTGGCTGCATGGCCCATTGCCGCATATTGGAGAGCGAACCCTCATAAACATCGTCAATCACGAGCGGATAGCCGGGTACAGGGAAGTGAAACGGGTACACGGCCTGGATACCACTGGCACCATGCACGTCCGTGCCTGCACCGTTAGGAGAAAACGGCAGCACGTAGTGATACAGCGGGCCATCGGTTGTTGCATTGGTGCGCTGAAAACCATTAAATTTGGCCGTGATATAAGACTGGCCAGAGTTGCTAGCAGACGCTTGCACGCCGCACTGATCAATGGGTGCATATTGCGTGTAGTCTGCCACTTCATTGTAAGCAACAATCCAATACGCCACATCGGCCCTATAGCCCAGTGCCTGCGCCAAAAAGTAAGTGGCATCTGAATGGATCATGCTTCTGGCGGGAACAGGCGCGGCAATTTGCTTCACCGCCTGCGCAAGCTGCGCCGGACAAGCTTTACCTGCAGACGGCGTCTTCGCACACGCCGCACGCGGCTCCACGCAGGCCACGATCTTGCGGTCTTTCTTGGAGACACAGATATCTTCAAAATAAGCATGCGCGACTTGCGGCGCAAAGAATAGAGCCGCCAGCAGGGACGACCCACTACCGATCAAACGCTGAATTTTCATGTGATGTAATCCCAGGATAGTATTCGCACAAGCTGCTAAAAACGTCAGGCTGACGAAGATTGTTAAAATGAAGGCTGTCGATCAAAAACAGGATGAAAGCGACGAACGCTACAAGGATGCCTGGAAAATCGCTGACAAAATTGAGATTAACATAAAAACATCTTTAATTAATGTAATTACCACATCAATTAGTCAAAATACAACAACTGTGACTGTGTTTTTTCTATCGCTTTTTTCAGGGCCGTAGATACGATTAGCGCAAGCGTAATCGTACGCATGCTACCTGTTCCAACTCTCTTCTGCACCATGGCTACATTACGGTTTTCAGTCGAAAATAAACCATGTTCATACTGAGATAGCGTAGCGAGTATCTTGCGATATGCTTGAGGTCTTTACCTTTTTTGGCGACACGGTTGTGTACGATTACGCTGGGCTAATCGTAGCCACTTGGTCTTGCCAGATTTTCTGCCATCAACGTCACCCAGGTTTTGAGAAAAAGCAGCCCTTCATAAATATTTTTGCAGATCAGCGATATTCAATCTGGTCGCCATTTTTTGCCGGTCTGCCTTCAATTCTGCCAGAGCTGTTTTCAATTCGCTTTCCGTCGGTCTCAAGGGTTTCAGACTGGGGCCGAGGACAGGGATGATGCGGCGTTTGACATAGCGGTTGCCTGCTGTGAGCACTTGCCAGCCTATTCCCAGCAAGGCGGTGATGGCGCAGGCAAGAAAGATCAGGCCTTCGTCAAAGGGCAGGATTTTCATTAGCAGTACGGGGACGATGCTGATGAAAAAAATCGAACCCACCAGCGCCAGACTGATACCCAGGTCTATGTGAGTCTGCGCCATGCGCCGTTCTACCAGGGGCGACAAGAGATGAAAGGGTATCCTGATCATGGAAGCGCGTTCTTGTGGCGTCAGCAGGGCTGGCGTTTTTATGATTTTTTCTGCGAGTTCCAGCCTGTCTTTATACACTTCCGACAGGTTTGGGAAAGTCGTCTTTATCAGCTCAGCAAGCGATTGCCACTTCTGGGACAGTGTGTGATACCAGGCAGGATCGGCATTGAACAGCGTATTGCATTGCAGGCATTCACGCTCATGGCTAAGCAACTCCCCGTCACCGGAGGTAATGTAATATACATGGCCAGCCAGGCCGACGCGGACCAGCCTGAATGCCTGCGGCGCACGGCAGATAGGGCAAAAATCGGCTGCATAGCCAATATTTTTGCGTACATGTTTTTTCCCCAGACGATGAACACGGATTTTCCCCCTTCAGTTTTTTTATCTTGTTTGATATCAGCATCATGCCTGCATAATCAGTGTTGGCATTATATCCATGAACTATTGTCCAGCAGTTGGAAATCATTGCAAAAACACAAAATAACAGAGTCTTACCTTCGCCTATTTCAGTCGTGTGACACTATCTTCATGTAAGACCAGCACCTTCCGTAGTTCTACTCCCCCGCATCCAGATACCCAAACACCGCCCTCCTCACCCGCTTGCGCAAATTGGCGGCACTCGTATTTGCGCGCGCCCGCTGCATCAACCTTACCCTTGATGATGCCCATTAAATCAACCATGACTTCTGTATCGCTGGCACCTTCTGGCATATCGGCCTGAGAGAGTATGTCGCGTATGGTTTTGCGCAGGCGGGTGGACTGGCGTTTGAGGTCTGCTGCTAGGGGCAGGCGTAGCTCTTCGGCGTCGAGTATTTTTGCCAGCGCTGGTCTTTTTAGCTGGTGGGTGACGGCAACAGCTATCAAGTCTTAGAGTGCCTTGCGGCCGCCCTGCTCCAGGTCTATTTTCTCGGCATCTTCGACGAGTGCCGTGGTTTGCTCCAATATCAGCGCCCTGCTGATGGCGTCTTTTGAGGGGAAGTATTGGTAGAGCGAGCCTATGCTGACGCCAGCCTTTCTTGCTACTGCGTTGGTGGAGCAGGCACTCAGGCCTTCAGATTCGAGAATGTGAGCAGCAGCTTGCAAGATGGCATCTACGGTGGCGACAGAACGAGCTTGCGTGGGGCTTTCACGAGGGCCGACCTTGCAGCCGCCATGGTGACCGCTGCTACATCAGCGCCTGAGGACCGTGTGTGGGATGTATTTGGAAATGATGCGGAGCCTGTGCCTGGGTGATTGGCAAAATGAAGAATACGCTTATTGAGGCCCAACCTGAGCAAACTTTGCCGAATCGCTTGATAACATTATCATTTTTGTGTTTATATCAACCCATCAATTCAATATTGGCATTTTTTGATTTGATTTTTTTCATTTTCGCTAAAGGCAGCTTGAAACCCGGCTTGCCTGAGACGATGTAACGATAATGGTATTCAATGAATTCTGTGTATAAAAACCTGTCTTCCTGCGGCAGGCATTTGCTGGCATCTGCCGCACTGGCCTTTGTCATGCTGCCTGTTAGCGCGCAGGCGCAAGCCACATCTGAAGTAAAGGCCGATTCAAAAAGTGCTGCGACTGCCGTGCGCCGCATTGCCATCACCATCGACGACTTGCCATTTGAAACCCGGCGTTTGAAACTCGCCGATGAACAACGTGCGACCAAGGCGATACTGGCGACTTTGCAGGCCCACAAGGTCAAGGCTTTGGGCTTTGTCAACGAAGACCGTTTGCTGGTCAAGGGCGAGGTCGATGCCCGCATAGGCTTGCTGGAGTCATGGCTGGATGCGGGCATGGAATTGGGCAATCATAATTTTGGTCATCTGGGTTTTCATGGCAGCAGCCTGGCAAAGTATCAGGAAGCCGTCTTGCGTGGTGACACTTTCACACGCTGGCTGATGCAAGAACGCAAGCAGGTACCGCGCTATTACCGCTACCCACACAACCAGACTGGCGATAACGCTGAAGTGCAAAAGCAGTTTGAAGACTTCCTGCAACAGCATAACTACAAGATCGCGCCTTTCACGATAGAGCATGATGACTTCACCTATGCCCGCGTGTACGAGGATGCCGTTCTGAAAAACCGCAAGGAGGATGCCGAGCGCCTGCGCAAAGATTATCTGGCCAATCTTGACCGCGCCGTCAACACCTTCGAAACAATGAGTGATGAAATGTTTGGACGGCAGGTTTCCCACATCCTCAACATCCATGCTTCGCTATTGAATGCCGACATGCTGGACAAGATGCTGAGCAAACTGGAACAACGCGGCTATCAGTTCATCACCCTGGAAGAGGCATTGCAAGACCCGGCCTATCAATTACCAGCCGGGCCCAGCCGTCAATATGGCATGTCTTGGCTGGCACGCTGGGCACGCATGGCAAAAAAACGCCTGTCAGTGTATGGCCAGCCTGATCCTGAAGAATGGATCATGAAGTGGGATAAGGAATTGCAGCGTTGAGGTTTTTTGCCAGGCCGCAGGTTGAGCCGGGCCCAACCTGCTAGCTTCAAGACCACTCAACACAGAGGCACAGAGACACAGAGACACAGAGTCAGCACAGAGAGAGATTTTTGAGTGAGCATAGTATTCGAGTACGTCGCTTCCCCCTTTAAAATCTCAGTGTTCCCTCTGTGTCTCTGTGGTGAGAAGTTTGGTCTTTTGAAAATACGCAATTAAACACCTCAATACGCCGTCTCCGCCACATTCTGATGCTCCAGCACTGCGCGCAGGGTGTTGCCCATCGTGCCTTGTTCTGGTTTGCCAGCGAAGCCGCATTCAGTAATGCCATTCAGGAACTCGGCATCGCGGCCGCTGAACAAGGGGCAGCGCGGGAATAGCTCGGCCACCCAGTCAACAAAGGCGCGCACCTTGGGTGACAGATGGCGATTGGCCAGATACACCACCGAGATGGGCATGGGGGCTGGTGCCCATTGCGGTAAGACTTCGCGCAAGGCACCCGACTGCAGATGTGGCATCAGCATGAAGCGCGGTGCCTGTATCAGGCCAAACCCCTTGAGCGCACAGGCCAGATAGGCTTCCGAGTCATTCACGGAGATTTTGCCGTTCACGGTGAGGGCTATGTTCTTGCCATCGACGATGAAATCCCAGTCCCGGTTACGGCCAGTGCGGCTGGAAAAATAATGCACGGCCTGATGGTGCTGCAAATCTTCCAGAGCTTGCGGTTCGCCATGCAAATCCAGATAGTCAGGCGCGGCACAAGTGATGCTCTGGAAAGTGCCTATGCGGCGGGCAACCATGCTGGAATCCTGCAACTCCCCCACCCTGATCACGCAATCAACTGCCTCTTGCACCATGTCCACCATGCGGTCACCCATGCCCATGACAAGCTTGATATCGGGATAGCGATCATAAAACTCGCAGACTTGCGGCAGCAAGACCAGGCGGCCTATCGAGGTCGGCACATCGATGCGCAAAGACCCCTTGGGGCCGCGCGCCACGTTCTGGAACGAGGATTCGGTCTCGTCCACATCCGCCAGAATACGCACACAGCGCTCATAGTAAGCCGCGCCATCTGGCGTCAGGCTCAGGCGGCGGGTGGTGCGGTTCAGCAGGCGCACCTGTAACAGGCTTTCCAGGTTCTGGATGATGGTGGTGACGGTAGTACGCGGCAAGCCGAGGTTGTCGGCGGCACGGGTAAAACTATTGCTGTCCACCACGCGGGTGAAGACTTGCATTGCCTGGAAGCGGTCCATCGCGGTACTCCTGAATAACTGGTTGGCATAGTCAAGGACTATTCGTCTGAACGAAGTATAAACCTAATTTGATGCTTGATTAGTCGGCCTGGCGGAATAGTCATGTTCGATTATAGGCGTTTATCCGGCAGCGCATAGTGCCTACTATTCGGTCCATTCACTAAGCTCTGGCGCGATTGGCGACAATATGATGGACGAAACAGCAATAATTCCCGATATTTCTGGCAACCCCGGCAACACCATCAAGAAAAGAAAAAAGACCACAAAGACGGCTGAGCCATCTTTGCAGATAGAAAATTTCCTTATCCCTGGCCCGCTGGGGGTCATTCCCGTGCGCCTTTATCGCCCGCAGGGCAATGCAGTTTTGCCGCTGGTGCTGTATTTCCACGGTGGTGGTTTCATCAGCGGTTCCTTGAATGATGCCGATGTACCGGCGCGTTTTATTGCGCGGAACAGCAATGTCATCGTCTTGTCCGTTGGCTATTCACTGGCTCCGGGCAAGCCCTTTCCTGCCGCGCCGGAAGATGCGTATACCGCCATGCTGTGGGCTATCAAGAATGCCGCCAGCATCAGGGCTGACGCCAGCCGCCTGGCAGTAGCGGGCGACGATGCAGGTGGCAACCTGGCGACTTGCCTGACACTGATCGCACGTGACCGCAATGCCCCGCCGATTTTGGCGCAAGCGCTGATAGGCCCGATGCTGGACCCCAGCATGACACGTCTGGGTGACGCCAAGAAACTGGAATCCGACCTGACCCCGCAAGAATGCGCGCATTGCTATGGCCAATACCTGCCGCGCTCATTGCAACGCCTGCACCCCTATGCTGCACCGCTGGAATCCAGCCGCCTCGGTGGCTTGTCGCCCGCCTTTATCGCCACTGCTGAACATGATGTCTTGCATGTGGAGGCAGAAAAGTATGCGGCTGCCCTGATCACCGTTGGTGTGCCTGTGCAAGTAGCCCGCTTTGCCGGGATCAAGCATGCATCACTGCCTGAGCATCAGCCCGTACTGGTGGAAGTGGCAGATTTTTTGCGCCGCCGTCTGGCCTTACCTATGGAATTGACTACATCTGCTTTCGTATCCCTGGAGGAAAAATAATATGTCTGACGAAACAAAAAATTCTCAAGAACTCAGTAACTTACATCCAACATCCACGAGGAATATCATGTCTGAATCCACTACGTCCACTGCACCAAGCCGCAAATCCATCGCCATCAGCGCTGCCATTGTTCTGTTGATCGCTGCCGCAGGCACCATAGGTGCCATCAATGTTGAAGCCAGCGATGCCGCACCCAAAGCTGCTCCACCGCCAACCACAGTCGATGTCGCCGAAGTCGTCAGCCGCAATATCGTCGATTGGCAAAATTATTCAGGCAAGCTAGAAGCGGTAGACCGCGTCGAGATACGTCCGCTGGTAAGCGGCACGCTGACTGCCGTGCATTTCAAGGACGGCAGCCTGGTCAAGAAAGGTGATTTACTGTTCACCATAGACCCGCGCCCGTATGCTGCTGAAGTGGCACGCTTCCAGGCGCAACTGGCTGCTGCCGAGGCACGCGCTGCCTACACAGGTTCTGACCTTGCCCGTGGCGAAAGACTGCTCGGTGAAAACGCCATTGCCCGCCGTGATTTTGAAGAAAAACAAAATGCATCGCGTGAAGCAGCAGCCAATGTACTGGCAGCACAGGCAGCTTTGAAGACAGCAAAACTCAATCTTGAATATACCCAGATCACGGCCCCCGTTGCGGGCCGCATCTCGCGCGCTGAAGTCACAGTCGGTAATGTCATTGCAGTCGGTGCCAGCTCACCAGCTTTGAGCACGCTGGTATCTGTCTCGCAAGTGTATGCATCTTTTGATGTAGATGAACAAAGCTTCTTGAAATACGTCAACCCGGCGCAGGCAAAGAATGCCCAGGTGCCGGTCTTCCTGGGTCTGGCGAATGAAGAAGGTTACTCACGCCAGGGCAAGGTGGTTTCCATCGACAACCGCGTCGATACTTCCTCAGGGACCATACGCGTGCGCGCCGTTTTTGAAAACCAGGATGGCTTGCTTCTGCCCGGCCTGTATGCCCGTGTACGCCTGGGTGGTGGCGCACCACATGCGGCCCTGATGATAGATGAAAAAGCCGTGGGCACAGACCAGAGCAAACGCTTTGTGCTGGCAGTCGACAAGGACAACCACACAGCTTATCGCGAAGTACGCCTCGGTAACAGGCAGGAAGATTTGCTGATCGTGGAGTCTGGTTTGAAAGCCGGTGAACGCATCGTCGTCAATGGTCTGCAACGTACACGCCCTGGTGACACCATCACGCCGAATGTGGTGGCGATGAGTAAAGCGCCTCCCGCAACTCCCGCATCTGCTGCCCCAGCGACCCCGGTTGCAGGTGCTGAAGACAAGGCTACTCCAGCTAACAAATCTTAATCGTCACATACATAAATATAGACGCAGATAGAAAAATATCATGAATATCTCAAAATTCTTTATCGACCGCCCCATCTTCGCCGGGGTGCTGTCGGTAATTATCCTGTTGGCCGGTGCGCTGGCCATGTTCCAGTTGCCTATCTCGGAATATCCCGAGGTGGTGCCACCTTCTGTCGTGGTGCGGGCGCAGTACCCCGGTGCCAATCCCAAGGTGATTGCAGAAACCGTGGCTTCTCCTTTGGAAGAATCCATCAACGGTGTGGAAAACATGCTGTACATGCAGTCACAGGCAAACAGTGATGGCAACCTGACGGTGACGGTCAACTTCAAGCTTGGTGTCGATCCTGACAAGGCACAGCAACTGGTGCAAAACCGTGTCTCGCAAGCCTTGCCACGCCTGCCTGCAGATGTGCAGCGCCTTGGTGTGACAACCATCAAAAGTTCACCTGCGCTGACCATGGTGGTGCATTTGATTTCACCGGATGACCGCTATGACATGACTTACCTGCGCAACTATGCAGTGCTGAATGTCAAAGACCGTCTGGCGCGTATCAAGGGTGTGGGTGAAGTGGGCTTGTTTGGCTCTGGCAATTACGCCATGCGCGTCTGGATGGACCCGCAAAAAGTGGCACAGCGTGGCTTGACCGCATCTGACGTGGTGAATGCTATCCGCGAGCAAAATGTGCAGGTTGCTGCTGGTGTCATCGGTGCATCACCTAATGTGCCGGGCACACCTTTGCAATTCAATGTGAATGCGCAAGGCCGTTTGAAATCGGAAGCAGAATTTGCCGAGATCATACTCAAGACTTCTGCCGATGGGGCAGTCACCCGCCTGGCGGATGTGGCGCGCATAGAACTGGATGCCTCTGAATATGGCTTGCGTTCTTTGCTGGACAATAAACCAGCCGTCGCTATACCTATCTTCCAGGCACCGGGTGCCAATGCGCTGGATGTGTCTGACCAGGTACGCGCTGCCATGAAAGAATTGTCGGCAGACTTCCCAAGCTCAGTGCAATACAAGATCGTGTATGACCCTACGCAATTCGTACGTTCCAGTATCCATGCGGTCGTCGAGACTTTGCTTGAAGCGATTGCGCTGGTGGTGCTGGTGGTCATCGTGTTTTTGCAAACCTGGCGTGCATCGCTGATCCCCTTGCTGGCCGTGCCGGTATCCATCGTCGGTACTTTTTCTCTGATGCTGGGCTTTGGCTATTCCATCAATGCCTTGTCACTGTTTGGCATGGTGCTGGCCATCGGTATTGTGGTCGATGATGCCATCGTGGTGGTGGAGAATGTGGAAAGAAATATTTCGGCTGGCCTGACGCCGAAAGAAGCGACGTATAAAGCCATGCGTGAAGTCAGTGGCCCCATCATCGCGATTGCTTTGACGCTGGTTGCCGTATTCGTACCACTGGCCTTCATGACTGGATTGACCGGGCAATTCTACAAACAGTTTGCGATGACGATAGCCATCTCTACCGTGATTTCTGCTTTCAACTCGCTGACCTTGTCACCAGCACTGGCAGCAATTCTGTTGAAAGGCCATGACGAAAAACCAGACTGGCTGACGAAGGTGATGAACCGTCTGTTTGGTCGCTTCTTCAATGCCTTCAACCGCATGTTCAATCGCGGTTCTGAAAAGTATTCCAAAGGTGTGGCCGGTGTTATTTCCCGCAAGGCTTCCAGCATGGTGGTGTATGTGGTGTTGCTGGCGGCAGCCGTGGGTGTTTCCTATATCGTGCCGGGCGGCTTTGTGCCGGGTCAAGACAAGCAATACCTGATCAGCTTCACGCAATTACCGAATGGTGCGACGCTGGATCGTACTGAAAAAGTCATCCGTGACATGTCGGCCATCGCCTTGAAGGAACCGGGTGTGGAGAGTGCAGTTGCCTTCCCGGGTTTGTCCATCAACGGCTTTACCAATAGCTCCAGCGCCGGTATTGTTTTTGTGACGCTGAAACCGTTTGAAGAACGCCGCAGCAAGGAGCTGGCAGCAGATGCGATTGCAGGCAAGCTGAACCAGAAGTATTCAGCGATCAAGGATGGTTTCATCGCCGTCTTCCCGCCACCACCTGTCATGGGTCTGGGCACAGTTGGCGGCTTCAAGATGCAGATAGAAGACAAGGGTGCACTTGGCTATGCAGAACTGGATGCCGCAGCACAAGCCTTTATTGCCGCTGCCAAAACAGCGCCAGAACTGGGTCCCATGTTCTCAAGCTACCAGATCAATGTGCCGCAACTGGATGTGAATCTCGACCGTGTCAAGGCCAAGCAACTGGGTGTGCCGGTAACCGATGTGTTTGACACCATGCAGATTTATCTTGGTTCTTTGTATGTAAATGACTTCAACCGCTTTGGCCGCGTGTATCAGGTACGTGCCCAGGCAGATGCACCTTATCGTGCCAAGCCTGAAGATATCCTGCAACTGAAAACCCGCAACAGCGCTGGCGAAATGGTGCCGCTGTCTTCCCTGGTCAAGGTAACCCCTAGCTTTGGCCCGGAAATGGTGGTGCGTTATAACGGCTACACGGCGGCTGATATCAATGGTGGCCCCGCACCTGGTTATTCATCCAACCAGGCACAGGCTGCGGCAGAACGTATTGCTGCAAAAACCCTGCCTGCCGGTATCAAGTTTGAATGGACTGATCTGACTTACCAGCAAATCCTGGCGGGCAATGCAGGTGTCTGGGTATTCCCTATCAGTGTCTTGCTGGTGTTCCTGGTATTGGCGGCGCAGTATGAAAGTCTGACCTTGCCACTGGCAGTCATCATGATCGTGCCCATGAGTTTGCTGGCGGCCCTGACCGGCGTCTGGTTGACGGGTGGTGATAACAACATCTTCACCCAGATAGGTCTGATGGTGCTGGTGGGACTATCGGCCAAGAATGCCATCCTGATCGTGGAATTTGCGCGGGAGCTGGAACTGCAGGGCAGCACGCCTTTGCAGGCAGCGATAGATGCCAGCCGTTTGCGTCTGCGCCCTATCCTGATGACCTCCATCGCCTTCATCATGGGTGTGGTGCCACTGGTGATTTCCAGCGGCCCTGGTTCTGAGATGCGTCAAGCGATGGGTGTTGCGGTGTTCTTCGGCATGCTGGGTGTCACCCTGTTTGGCCTGTTCCTGACTCCTGTGTTTTATGTATTGCTGCGTACTCTTGCAGGTAGCCGCAAGCTGCATTCTGCGGTGGTGCATGAAGCACCAGCCGTCGCCCATGGCCACGCGATAGTAAAAATTTGAGAGAGCATGATGATGAATACAATCAAACCCCTGAAATCTGCTTCATCCCTGTTGATGTTATTGCTGGTGCTGGCTGGCTGTTCAGTTGCACCGATTTATCAGAAAGCGGAAGTGACAACTCCCGCTGCCTATAAAGAAGTGCAGGCAAACAGCAATTGGAAAGAAGCACAACCCTCAGAAGAAGTTGCCCGTGGCGACTGGTGGAAAATCTTTGCAGATGACAGCCTCAATGAGATGGAAAGCCAGGCCATGGCGGCCAACCAGAACCTCAAAGCCGCTGCCGCACGCCTGAAGCAATCCCGTGCCTTGCGGCAGGATGCCCGCGCTGGCCTGTTGCCGCAAGTGAATGCGGGCCTGGGTGCAAACCGTGGGCGTGCAGCACCGGCGTCCCAGGGTTTGCCTGAGAATGCCAGGATGCCGACCAGCACCACTTACAATGCCCAGCTAGGCGCATCGTATGAGCTGGATCTGTTTGGTCGTGTCGCCTCCAGCATAGATGCCGCAACGGCAGATACGCAAAAGAATGAAGCTCTGTTCCAGTCCGTGCAACTGGCCTTGCAAGCCGATGTAGCACAAGCTTACTTTTTGCTGCGGGAACTGGATGCAGAGCAGGCTTTATATGCCGCTACGGTAGAACTTCGCTCGAAAACCCTGAAGCTAGTGCAAACCCGTTTTAATGAAGGCGATATCAGCGAACTCGATCTGGCACGCGCCAAGGCAGAACTGGCAACAGCGCAGTCAGAATCACTGGGCCTGGCGCGCAGCCGTGCGGTGGCAGAGCATGCACTGGCAGTCTTGCTGGGCAAGACACCGGCAGAATTCAATTTCCTGCCACGACCCTTGTCACGCATCGTTGTCAATGTCCCGGCAGGTTTGCCATCGGCCTTGCTGGAACGCAGGCCAGACATAGCAGCAGCTGAACGCAGCATGGCTGCCGCCAATGCCCGCACAGGCGTGGCTCGGTCTGCCTTCTTCCCAAGACTGGATATCACAGGCTCTGCCGGTTATGCATCAGCCAGCCTGGGTGACTTGCTGAACTGGAGCAGCCGTACCTTCTTGCTGGGGCCTTTATTGTCCATGCCCTTGTTCGATGGTGGTCGCCGCCAGGCCAGTGTGGACAGGGCTGGCGCAGTCTATGAAGAAGACGTGGCCAACTACCGCCAGACCGTGCTGAATGCCTTCAGGGAGGTAGAAGACAACCTGGCCGACTTGCGCATCTTGCGTGACCAGACTCAGGCGCAAGACAATGCCGTGCAGGCGGCAGAGCGGGCGGCGAAACTCTCGCATGTGCAATACCGCGAAGGCTCGGTCAGTTACCTGAACGTGATCGATGCTGACCGCACCGTATTGCAGCAACAGCGCATCGCTGCACAACTCGATGGTGCGCGCGCCAGGTCAGCAGTGAGTTTGATACGTGCACTGGGTGGTGGTTGGGATAGTCGCAGCCCGGCAGTAGCCACTATCAAGCATGTACAGGTGGCAAACGCAGAGTAAATTCTGGCGTCTTGATTTCCCCAGACCAGCGTTGTTATGGCTTTTGCAGCGTACTTCCTTGCTGGAAGTACGAATCCCCGCTTTTTGTCCGAAGAACGCTAACGCAGGCTTGCACGTCTAATTCGAATCCGCATATCATAAAAAAGATAAACTTCACTTTCATGCGAGTTTGTGTAAAGTTGATGGAGTCACCAGACCACGACAGCAATGGCATCGCATTCATCTAGCGAGAATCATGACAGACACATTCGACAACCGCCCCCGAAGAAAAGCGCTGCAATTGGCGGCGTCTTTTCTGGCAGTCACTTTACAAACACAAATAGGACATATCGCCATGGCAGCAGATGATGATTTCTTGAAGTTCAGTTCGTATAATCTTAGTGTCCGGGTTTTTAACGGCGGTGACTTTCGCCTGGTCTATGCCAATTCACCGCATGCCCTTGCCATAGGTGAAATTGCCAGAGAGAAGACTGAGGCGGATGCAAAGCGAGCGCCAGGTTTTAGTTCAGGCTATACAGCCTTCGCAGGCCCGGCAGAGATGGAATGGCGCTCCAAAGACGGTAGCCTGCTCAAGCACACGCTAGACCTCGACAGCATATTTAAAGACAGAAAAGTGCTCCACCATGAAGACCCGGCGCGCATCTATAAACCCTACCCGTTCTCTGGTGGCGGACCAACCATCGTGATCGAAGCAAATGACCACACCGTGAACGTGTATATGTTTACTACCCTACAGATCATCTCTGAAGACCCCAATGTCACCCTCCGTGAAGCCCATAGAAATTGTGTGCTGGCGTATTCAAAAACCTTGTAAGCCTCTTTGACAGGACAGATGATGGCTGTAACCCAGGCAACGATGGCCGGAAAATAAAAACTGAGCCCGAACTTTTGTGATGAACAGGTGTGCAGGATTTGAACCTGCGCTTGCCTCGTCGTGGCGTCGTAGACGAGCGGAGCGCGTATTCTCTCGTGAAAGGCTTTCACACTCTTGCTGCCACTTCTCCCCTCTTGGTTGGGGCGGCGGCATGGCAATGATGATGCCGCTCGTCGCATTACTGCAATCAATGGCCTTGAGCGTGTGATTGCTTCTTGTCTGTGCTACCCACCATGGGTGATCACTATCAAGATCACGCAGGCTGCATGGCAGTTTCCAGGCTTTTGTCCGAAGAACGCAAATATTGGCTTGCAGGTCGAACTTGAATCTGACTATAATTTAGCACTATTAGTCTCATAAAAATATCTACTTCAATTTCGTGCGTGCTTGTGTCATGTTGATGGAGTCACCATACCACAACAGCAATGGCATCGCATTCATCTAGCGAGAATCATGACAGTCACATTGGACAACCGCCCCCGACGAAGAGTGCTGCAATTGGCGGCGTCTTTTCTGGCAGTCACTTTACAAACACAAATAGGACATATCGCCATGGCAGCAGATGATGATTTCTTGAAGTTCAGTTCACATGACCTTAGTGTCCAGGTTTTTAGCGCCAGTGACCTTCGCCTGGTCTATGCCAACTCGCCGCATGCCCTTGCCATAGGTGAAATGGCCAGAGAGAAGACTGAGACGGATGCAACACGAATGCCAGGATTTACTTCAGGTGAATACCCGACCTTTGCAGGCCCTGTAGAAATGGAATGGCGCTCCAAAGACGGTACACAGCTTAAGCATACACTGGATCTCGACAGTATTTTTAAAGATAGAAAAATCCTTCATAAAGAAGACCCGGCGCGCATTTATAAACCCATGCCAATTTCAGGTGTTCCACCCATCATCATCATCGAAGCAAATGACCGCACTGTGAACGTATATATGTTCACCACAATACAAATCATCCCCGAAGACCCTAATACCACCCGCCGTGAAGTCCACAACAATTGTGTGCTGGCGTATTCAAAAACCTTGTAAGTCTTTTTGACAGGACAGATGATGGCCGAAACCGCAGGCAATGATGGCGTGGACGTCAAAGTGGCGACGCCCGAAGATCTCGCCACTTACACCAAAGCGCAAGCCCAGGTCGATGCATTTAAAGTACCGACGATTTACGACACTCATGACCCGCATGCCAGAGTATTTGTCGCCCTTTTTGATGGCACTGGCAATGATGCCATCAATGACCCTGAGCACTTGACGAATATTGGCATTTTGAAGGAACAACTTGAAGACATCAATAGGAAAAATCCAAATATCGCTTCTCGTTACATAGAAGGCCCAGGAACGCAAGGTGGCGTCATGGGCACGGCCGATGGTGCGCTGGGCTTGACGCACAGCGCTCGCGTTGAGGCCATGTACAGAAAGTTTGAGGTTGTAGCTAACAACTGGCTCAGGGAAGACCCGGATGCCAAGATCAGCGTCATCAACACCGGCTTTAGTCGCGGCGCTGAAGAGGCGGCGACATTTTCTCGTCTCGTCGCTGAACGCGGGGTGCTCGACCTGCAATCCAAAATCGTACAGGCACCACTAGATGGCTCAGGCCCGCCTACTGCGTCCTATACTGCGCCGCCGCTGCGCTCAGGCGACAGCATGCCGCAAACCCTGGCTTTGTTCGACCCCGTCGGCACGGGTGTGCCATGGTTAGGTGACCGAAGACCTGCGCCGTCGGTTGTGTCGGGCTTGCAATTTAGCGCCAAGGATGAGCAACGGGTGCAATTTCCCGGAACAAATTATTGGCCCGAAGGCACGTCTGCTGATGGCCGTTTTTTGAGAGTGACAGTGGCCGGGGCGCATTGCGATATTGGCGGCGCTTACGAAAAAAATGGCTTGTCGAATCGCAATTTCAATATGATGTCGCAGTTTATCAATGTCTCGCTGGGGGACAATCTGGTCAAGAAACTGGAGATACCTGCAGACCCAGCCATGAGTGCGATTCACGATTCATCGCAGCATAAAATGTATTGGATAAAAAAACCTGGGGATCGTCTTACCATTGACAGGCTGGATATTTTGGGCAGAAGCACAGAACCCATGAACCCGGCGATGGAGATCTATACAAAAAACGCCAAAGCCCTGGGTGCGCCGCAGGAAGAGAGCAAACTGGCTGCTACTGGTTCTGCCACGACGCCTGCGGCCGCAGCTGTGCCAGCCCCGGCCTCGTCAGCAACCGCCATCAAACTCGATGGCAAGGAAGATCAACAACCCAGGCAAGCAGCGCCAGTGGCTGTTGAGCCAGATGCCAAGCCTGTAACCAATACCGGTTTGCTGACGATGCATGACAGCCCGTCCAGCCGTTTGATGTCGCAATTCAAAGAGACGCCACGAGCAACGGCACAAGCCAAACTATAAGCGCACCGGAATAGCTTATGGGTATGGCTAGTTTCGCCAATACTGCCGCCCAGGGGATAATGCCTTGGGCAGGTCTTGCGTCACGGCAATTCTAAATTAAAAAAATGTATGAATGAAAGCCCCCCTCCTGCCTTGCAAAACCGCCATACGCAGAAATCGGCTGCACGCAATATTCCTTGAACTCGTGGTAGAGCTAAGAGATCACTGGCCCGTATTGCCAGCTGCAAAAAAAATCATCAAACCAGCGGATCTTTCTTCAGGGCCAAATGCCAGGACTGGGCATAAAAAATCTTTTTTTGCAGCTTCATCGGCTTAAGATTGTTAAGCCCTCCCTCGAGCGAGCACTCGATGAATGCATTTGCCACGACCATCGCCGAATAAGCGATTTTCACCCCGCTGCGCGCCCGCCACCATGTCCTGCGCCTTCTATCCTTACCAAGTCATCTGGTTTCACAAATTGTCTTGCCATGTATGCATACTGAACAAATGATCAGAATCATGCTATTTTGGCATTTTTTATACTTATAAATATGTTATTTTACTTAATAAATTCATATGCACGTCATCACCACCCCACATCATCACCTGGCAGCACCAAGCAAGCTCAAGTAAGCCCAAGTAAGTTCATAAAGCTGCTCGCAACACCTCAGTAAGCACTACCGGCGGTAAAAAAGCTAGCCTCACTCGCATAAAATCACAACAGGAGCAGCAATGTCAGAACAGACTTATGAAATAGGATTAGTGGGCGCCGGCGCTATCTCGGCAGGTGCCTATACCGGCGGCGTCGTCGATTTCATGGTGCAGGCACTCGATGCCTGGTATGCTGCCAAGGAGCAAGACCAGCAAAACAGCAACACCACTGTGCCTCCGCATGATGTCAAACTGTCGGTGTTTTCCGGTGCTTCTGCAGGTGCCATGACCGCCGCCATCGCCACCGCCTATCTGGCCTCAGAACAGCCACCTGTTACCAGCCCCGACGATGCCCGCAACAAGGCAGGCCAAAACAAACTCTATGACAGTTGGGTAGAACGCATCGACATCAGCCACCTGCTAGAGAGCAAAGACCTGGCACATGACAACGCCCCCGTCACCTCTCTGCTGGACTCCAGCATCCTCAGCGACATCGCCAACAGCGGCGTCTCCATCAACCCGCGCCCCGCACCGCGCCCGTACCTGGCCAGCAACTTTGAACTCATCCTCACCGTCACCAACCTGCGCGGCATTCCCTATGGCTTCAACCTCCTTGGCAGCCAGCAAGGTAGCTACAATATGTCCCTGCATGCCGACTATGTTCATTTTCGCATCAACCAGAACGGCGACCAAGCCCTGCCAGACCGCCACAGCATGCGCTGGGTCGACTTCCAGACCGACTCCCCCATCAAAGACAAACTCAAGCTGGCCGCGCTGGCCTCCGGTGCCTTCCCCTTCGGCCTGGCACCACGCCTGCTCGACAACTCCATCGCCAGCGCCCCGGCAACTGACCTGTATGGCGCCCGTAGCTGGCCCGTACCCACGCCCGACGCTGTTCCCCACCAATGCACCAGCTACCGCAACATCCCTGCCAGTTTTGGCCAGTTGCCGCCAGAATACCACTACGCCTATTATTGCGTCGATGGCGGCGTCATGAACAATGAACCGCTGGAACTGGCACGCAAAACCCTGCTCACCGATGGCCAGCACAATCCGCGCGAAGGCAACAAAGCCACCAAGGGTCTGCTGCTGATCGACCCCTTCCCCAATAACAGCGAATTTACCCAGCAATACCCGGCCAGCCCGGAAGTGCCCGACATCATCAGCACCGGCATGGCCCTGTTCTCTGCCCTCACCAACCAGGCTCGCTTCAAACCCGATGAACTCTTGCTGGCCGCAGATGAAAACGTCTATTCCCGCTTTATGGTCGCCCCCAGCCGCGACAATTCCGCCACCCCCATCGCCTGTGGCACCCTCGGTGGTTTTGGCGGCTTCCTCAAGCAGGATTTCCGCGCCCACGACTTTTTCCTGGGTCGTCGCAATATGCAGAAATTCCTCAAAGACCACTTCGTCCTGCCAGAAAACAACCCCCTGTTCGAACACTGGCCAGAAGAAATGCGCGCCAAATATTGCGTAAAAGACAAAGACGGCAAACCCCTGCGCTACCAGGAACAGCAACCAGGCCAGAATCAAGGTGAGGGCGAGGGTGAAGAGCAGGGCGAGATCGAGAAGCAGGACAAGGACACAGTCAAAATCCCAGCTCCGCGCCTGCTGCCCATCATCCCCCTGGTCAACAACAGCCTCATCGACGGATGCTACAAACCAGTCTGGCCCAGCTATAGCCAGGACGAACTTGAACAACTGCGCAGCCAGATCAAAAACCGCCTCGACAACGTGGTGGACCATCTGATCCAGCATTACCTGAGCAAACAATGGCTGATCACCCGCTGGATAGCCCAATTCGTCGTCTTCAGAAAGAAGCCAGAAATCCTCGACAAAGCATGCGTCTATATCAGCGCTGAATTGAAAAAGGCAGGCATCATGACATAAGCTAGCCCAGTAGTAGCAATGCCAGCCATGCCATGTGCTGGCATGGCGAGCCTCTGGTAGAGCCACCACCGCAAAGTTTTCCCCACAACAAGAAAATTAGATAAATTTGCAACAATCTGCAAAATATATTGATTTTTTGCTCATTTTAATTATGAAAAATGCTAGCCTAATACGCATTAGGTGAAACGTGATTTTCCGCAAAAAAAATTGGAAACATCCCTTGATATAAGGCAGATTTCCAAACACTGGCACGCCTGGCAAGCAAAGCGAAGTGCCGGTGATGTTCGCACCGGTTGCCACTCAAAAAACAGCAATAAGCCAGCCATCGGCGCAGACCAAGACACAGGGAGGACAACATGCACAACATCAGTCTGACGACAACACTGCTTATCAGTATTGCCTTATTGATGCTTGACGGGCGCGCATGCGCCCAAGGCCTTTCAGGTAATACAAAAACGCCTCTAGTCAAATCCGAGCTTACAGTAGAGTTAATCAAGGCGATGTCTGATAGCGATAAAAAACGCATCTACATCATCCAGGGCGAAGATTACGTCGTGATCAAATCTCAGGGCGGCAAGGTGTACACAGTCAACCTGTTTGCGGCCGATGCTGTCAAAAAAAATACGGCTGACAAACCCGAAGATAAAAAATCGGAATAACACAACGGCCATTCAAACACTGCCGTGTAGCAGATCAGCAGATCAGCAACCCAGGCATATCAGCAAGAGGAGCAAGCATGCCAGCAATCGACGCGACACAAGCCACGGCACCGGAAGCAAACACGGCCACGCATGCTGGCATAACAAGTACGAACAGTACCACCGGCAATACCCCCAGCAACGAGTCCATCGCAGCCAGCGCCAGCCCACCTGCCAACGTACCAGGGACAGCAGACGCTCCCACACCGCCATCGCGCAAACCCGCCAGCAGCATTATCGTCGTGCTACTGCTCGCGATCAGTTTGCTATATGTCATCACCGCCACTGAACACCACTACAACAGCGCCCACGATAAAAATCTGCTCATACAAAAGCAAATCCTCTGCCTCTCCCTGGAGAAAAACCTGCAAGCCCAGCTCAAGACCAGCAGCGACAATTCACACATCAGGGTAACCAAAGAAGTTCTCAAACAATGCGAAAAAAGCCTGTACGACAACCCTGATTTTTCTGGCTATGCGGACAAACTGACTGCTGACAAAGACGCTGAAGAAGCAAGCAAAGCAAAATTGCTGGAACGATTCTTCTTCTCGCCGGGTGGCGCGGGCAACTTCGTCTATAAAATTGGTCTGGCCGCCTTGTATGCCATCATCATCCTGTGCGCCTCACTCATCCTTATCGCCATCATAGAATCGCAAGGACTGATTCACCATGACAGCAATGACATCATTGACAAGCTCAAAAGCTGGATGGGGAGCAAGAGCGATGACAAAGACAAGAACAAATCCGCCCTACCCGGCCTGCTTGCCACCGCCTTGTTTGTCGGCCCCGCAACAATGGGCGGCTTCATGGCCATCCATACTGAGCCACTCAACATATCCATGAAAGCAAGTGGCAAGATTGGAACTGGTGGCACCAACAGAGACATCCATATCGGCGGTGACGGTAAACCCATCAACATTCCAGTCAAGTTTGATGTCGACCCCGTCAGCACCTCCCTGCCCATCACCCTCAAACCAATTGCCGCGCCTGTCAGCATCGACGTCAATGTCAATGGAGACGCAAAAACTGAAACCACCTTACAACATCAGGTCAACGTCGCCCTGCCCACGCTGGAAGCCAAACTGGAAAACAATTTTCGAATTCAAGATGAACTTAACACGCGCCTGATCGTTCTATTGAACAAGCCCACTCCCAACATTGCACTAGATACCGCTGGTATCAGCTCCGCCATTACTCGCTTGTCCCATGCACAGGAAGAAAACCTCAAGATTCTCTCCAGCCTTAGCAAAGAACTCATCAACCTGTCAAAGAACGAAAAATCCAAAATCAACTCCAGCGGCCTGGAATGCACCATCAAAGGTAATTGCCCCCCGATGCATTGACAAGCTCCTAACCAGCAAAACGTGCTGACTTTCCTACCTCAAACAGCGCCCTGACTCCTCCTCGTCCGGCTCAGTCGCTGGCATGGCCCAGCTTGCTTACAATGTGGGACGACAATTCAAAGCTAATAAACTGCATGAATGAAAGTCCTGGGTATCATCTAGCCTTCCCCCTCCTCTGGCGTTAGCCAAAGGAGTAAAGTTAATGTGCGAACGAAACTTTAACGAGGAGGACTGTATGTTATTTTGCGGGATAGACCTGCATTCGAACAATTGCGCTGTGACTATTTAAGTCAAATCCGACAAAGTATTGTACACAAGGCAGCTGGATGATGATCTGCCCATCCCTTAGACACAACACGGTACTCAGATGTTTCTGGAATAGCTATGATACTTGGGCGAAATCCAGGATGATGTTTCGCTGAATCCACATGGGAGAAGCTGCGATTCACGCAAGCACACGTTGAAGCGAAAGGCACGACCGCATTTTGAAACAAGTGTGTGGTGACTCAGTAAATATGATCGCGGTGTGTTGCGAGTATGTTGTTCGCCTACTTGACTAACGTGGGGAAATGGGTGGCCCCGGCTTTTGCGACACATGTTTTGTGGTGTCTTTCTTTGGCAAAAAAATTATCAATAGTTATCACAAATTACATGAATCGGTGCACAATACAAGAGCTGACGGCAGCTCAATTTCTTCCGTCCCCATCACCATTTCATAAAGGAGTGTCGATATGCCTGCTCTGCTCTGGGATCGCAAAAGCGTGCCGCCCGCTGCCACCGTGGTAGTTAAACGAATCGAAGGTTTCTTCAGCAACCCATACGACGATAACGGAGCCTTACCTGGCGGCACCTGGACAATTGGTTACGGCACCATCGTCGATGCTGACGGCAAGGCGGTGACGCCGCGAACGGCTGCGATCACCGAAGCCCAGGCGCAAGAATTACTTCGACGTGACATGGGCGGCGCGGCGCGAGATGTCGCCCAGCGCGTCAACGTGGAATTGACCGAAAATGAAGCGGCTGCTCTGATCTCCTGGACCTACAACTTGGGTGGCGGCAATCTGTCCAAGTCGACCATGCTAGTCAAGTTGAACTCCCATCAGAAATCTGGCGTGCCGACCGAGATGCGTAAATGGATTAACCAAGAAGGCAAGCCTTTGGTCGGCTTGTTGCGCCGGCGCTGGGCCGAGGCCGCCATCTTCAGCGGCATCGATCCCATCAATGCTTGCGTGCTTGCCTGGAAAAACATCGATTCGCTCGACGACTGGCCCGATTTCCCCAATGCTTGACTAGGGCGTGTTGACATATCTTTTAGACAAAGCGTTCCCGCCATATCGCGGGCTGGCAAGGCGTGCGGTGCAGTCAGGGCTGGCGCCCCTGACAAGACGCGCAACGCAGTCCAGCGTGCGATATGGTGGGGGCCGCCTAGGTGGAACCCGGAGGGAATAGGCCAGAAACCTCGCCTGGCGTTGTTGTGCGTCGCTCACTTGGCTCGCCAAGCAGCGCTCCCCACGCCTAGCCAGGCAAGGTTTCTCACCCATTCGCTTGACTAAAAGATATGTCAACACGCCCTAATGTGTAGTAGGCGCGACTGATCTACGGGGGGCTGGTCCCCCCATTTTTTTTACCGTAGCTAAAACTAGCACTATGCCGCAATGGCGAGTTTTTGTTTCGGAGCCCCACCCACCCAAGGCCATGTTGCGCCTTTGGTGACTGTATGGCCAAAGCCACCCTGTGCCGCAATCCCGTACTTCTTCCACAGTATCAAACAGATGATGGGATACCCATCGATAGCGCGGTGGGTATCGTGCCGCGCTTGCCGCTTTGGTTTTGAAAACCAACCTGCTTCGCATCGAAATTGTTGTTAAACGCATCATTCATGCAAATTTAACAAAATAATGCTGGCATTCTTATTATCATATAGTAAAGTCATTATATTAATTTTCATCCGTCTGCCTGCTTCTTGTCTACCGCCTGTGTATGAGGTGGCAGACAGCTAGCAGGCGGCAACAGACTGGCCTTATGGTCAGCCTGCTCTTGCTCCATCCTTTCCACCCGCGACACCACCTTGCCAGCTATAGGAGAAGCGCCATGAACACCTCTTTGACTCTTGCCAGCCCCCAGCACCCCCACGCTATAAGGGGGCAAGCATGATACGCCTGCAACTCAACCCCATTGCCAGCATCGCCGATGCCCAGGCCATGTTGCAAACCGCCATCAATGTTGAATTTGGCACCCTGCCGCCCTATCTGTATGCCCAGCTCAGCATACTGCCGGGTAGCAATGCCCCCGCCATGGCGCGGCTGCAAACCATTACCCATCAGGAAATGATCCACCTCTGCCTGGGCGCCAACATCCTCAATTCTCTCGGCGGCAGCCCCAAGCTGGTGGCACCGGTCTATCCTGGGCCCCTGCCGGGCGACATCGGCTTTGATGGCAAAGTGCTGACCCTGCACCTGCTGCCGTTTGGCAAGGACGCCATGAAACAGGGCATGGACATAGAAATGCCGGTAGACCCAATCGACTTCCCGCAGCTCAAAACGGCCACCCTGACTGCCACCAAGGCCGTCACCATCGGCCAGTTCTATGAAGCCCTCGATGCCTATCTGAAATCCCTGCCCGCCAGCGCCTGGCAGATGAACCGCAACCAGATCAGCGACGCCCAGTTCTTCCCTGGCCAGATCTTTGCCGTCAACAACTATGCCGATGCCCACCGCGCCATCCAGGTCATTGTCTCCGAAGGTGAAGCCACCAGCACCAGCCCGCTCGACTTCAGCAATGAACTGGCTCACTTCTACCGCTTTGAAGAAATCTACCGCAACCAGGTGCTCACCAGCATCCCGGCCAATCCCGGCTATGCCTGGGGTGCGCCGCTAGGCGTTGACTTTGCCAAATCCTACCCCGCCGTTAACGACCCACAATTGCTCGACTACAGCAAACAGCCAGAAGCCGCCCGTGCCGCCCAGCAAGCCTGCACCGTTGCCTACACCGCCATGGTCGACAGCCTTAACCTGGCCTTGAACGGCGATGCCGCCCAGCTTGGCATTGCCGTACGCCGCATGTTTGACCTGCGTATGGCCGCCATCCACGTCCTGCAGACGCCGCTGGCCGACAAGAGCAAAGTGGCCGGACCGGCCTTCATCTACCACGCTGCCTGAACACGGCACACCGCAACGATCACGGGAGAAACAGCATGAGCATTCTGCAACTACCACGCATCCACTTCAGGGGACAAATGTCCTGGGACCCCATCGTCACCAACAACTACCCCAATTTCTATAATGAAGACACCGCCCAACCCGCCCTGACCCCATCTGAGAGCATGAACCAGTTCCGCCAGGCAGCCATTGAAGCTGCCAAGGGTGGCAACTGGAATCCGCACGGCACCCACCGCTCCGCCTTCTTTGACACCAGCGTCACAGCCGTTGACCTCGGCCATGGCCCGGTCACCACCGACAAACTGTGCGGCGCACCGGCGGTCCTTAACGCCATGCTGGTTGACCTGGAACCGTATGGTTCCTGCTCCTCACAATTATTCTTTGACACACTGCGCTTTGGCATAGACGGCGGCTGCCGCATTGTCGCACCGCGTAATGAACGCTTCACCGCCCGCTACATCAACTTTAATCGCAACCCTTTCGGCTTTACTGCTGGCGGCGCCTCCGTCAACTGGCAAACTACATTCGCCACCGCTGGCCTCACCATCAACAGCCACGGCAGCGATGTCCTGCACGCCCTGCAGCAAGCCCTGCATGAGCCAGACGCACTTGGCCTGGTAGTCGCCTTCAATGCCTACCGCACCATTTATTTTGATGACCCCACGCTGCAAAATAGCAAGCCCCCCAGCATACCGGTACAAAACCAGCGCGAAATACTCTACCAAAAATTGCTGGCCGGTGGCTTCCAGCCAAATCCCGCCCGCAGCCTCATCGTCGGCACCATCGGCGTCTGGCGCAAGGGCGAAGCCACGCACGAACCGAGTGACCGCGCCCTCTTGCCCGATGCCAATGCCAAAGCCTTTGTCGCTACGGCCCATGCCCGCATAGACCGCGGCCATGTCAACCTCGATCTCTCCAACAGTATCAGCGAAACCGGCGCAGCCCTCATCAAGCAAGACCTTGGCACCCTGCAAGTGGTGGCCGTCGATGCAGCCAGCAAAAAAGAATACCAACTGGCCAGCTTCAACTACCCCCAATATGACCGCCACGCCTATGAAGCCAGCGCCGGCATTGTCAGCGTGCCGCTCAACCCGGCCTTAAGCGCCGCCGACCTGGCCCATGCCGAACTGGCCGACTGGCAATTACGCAGTAGCAAAGAAGGCTTGCTGCTGAGTGAATCGGCGACCCGCATCATCCCGCAAAGCCCCAATCTCTACCTCGACCAGGGCCCGGCTGGCAACACCAAACTGCAACTCTACCTGCATGGCAAACCCGTGCAAAAAATCAGCGACGTCACCGTCTACCAAGTCAAAACCAACCTGCAGACCGAAGAACTGGACATCATCGGCACACAAGAACTTAAAACCAATGCCCAGGGCCAGCTCGTCATCAGCGCCGATGCCAGCACTGGCAATGTGTATGGCTACCTACCCCTGCTCGGAAAAAACCTGCCCCCCCCACCCGACCTGAAAGACGGCATCGACACACAGACCTACACCTATGCCTACGTGCGCGTGCTGCCTGCCGACAGCGCCACTGCCGCCCTCCCACCAACCTGGGACAATGTGTACAAAAACGTCCTCATCAACTGGAACGCCATGGCACCCTGCATGGACAACTGGCTAGACCTGGCCAACCCGGTACAAGTCCACAACTACGCCAGCATCCTGCAGCGCCTGACCGACCCCAAAGCTTTTGAAAGCTACCTCTTCATGCCCGTCACCCGCGACATGACAGTCGGGCAGCGCAGCCTGCTGAACAACTTCCTCAAGCAAGCCCTGCCTCATCCAGCCGACCTGGTAGAAAAAGTCAGCACCCGCACGGTGGCCACCGCAGCACCAGTCAGTGCCAGCACAGCGCCCCAGCAACAGCCAAACGGCAAGCCCAATTTTGTCGAGCTTAGCCGCAGCCTGCGCAATGTCGACAATGAATAAGCAGAGGTGAAACAGAGAAAAGTAATATAGCGAAAAGCACCGAAGGCAGCACCAATGCAGGGCGCAGGCTTTTGTTCACGAGCCTGCGCCCTCTTCGTCACAGATGAATACAGGGCAAACTACCGCAGCGTTAGCACCTGTTGACGATCTTGAACGTAAGCGCGAGCCTGGCGTATGCGCTACATAAGCTGCTCGTGAACGAGAACCCATTTCGCTTTTATGCCAGATCAAAATGAAATCAGGTCCTACATCACGACAATTAAAATCAATAATCTGCATGAATGAAGAACTCATAATCATCTAGCCGCCCCCCTCTTCAGCAATTGGCCAAAGGAATAAAGTCAAGGCGCGAACGGACTTTAACTTGGGGACGGTACGTTATTTTGCGGCATAGACCTGCATGCAAACAATTGCGCTGTGATTTTTTAAGACGCATCTGACAAGGTGTTGTACCCAGGTCCGCTGGCCATTGATCTGGAAACTATTTGTGACCACAGCCTTTTTTCATGCCTCGATTTTAGATTTTCCATGCAGTTATCCTGGCTTATTTACGCAGGCGCACGGATTCCGATTGTCCCAAAAAGCCAATATGACTGCACGAAGCAAACGATCCTTTTCCGCATGCTCTGCTTTGCGTATTTCTTTTCACGTGACCACACTGAAAGCTGGCGCAATGGACGTTCTATTCAGTATCAAGAAAGGATCTCACGCATGGCCTATCGACACAGAGAGTTTCACAGGCTGGAAAATATAGGATGGTTGCGTGCTGCTGCTTTAGGTGCAAACGATGGCATAGTTTCGACTTCAAGTTTGATACTTGACGTTGCTGCGGCACATGCAACCCACAGTAGCATAGTCATTACCGGTATGGCGGACCTGATTGCTGCTGCCAAGGGAAAAATAATGCACTGCCTGACGGTGCTTCAAATCCGCAAGGGCTTGCGGGTTCGCCATGCAAATCCAGATAGGCAGGTGCAGCGTGGGCGATACTCAGGAAAGTGCCTGGGCGATCGGTCGTCAAGCTAGCAGCAGATCACGCGAGCACCCAACTGCAGTGCGATACGCGCCTGCCGCATCTCGCACCGCAACGCAGAAAACAAATAGAGTGAAACCATGCACACAACTGGATACAAATTGTTGCAACTCTTTGAAAAATGAAAAGCTAAGATGGCGCTCCCAGCTTGACATTTATTGATGTGCAAGCCATTCCCATAGCAGAATATCTACCCCAAATAATACAGTGACACACAAATCCACCACAGCCCATACTCTGGCTTGCATCAGCCTGGCCTTGCTGGCTACCGCTTGCAGCAAGAAAAACGAAGATCCCTCTGCCCCAGCAATGGCATCCATGCCAGCAGTAGCGTCTGTCGCTGCAAGCACCCCGGCAGCAACTGCCAGCAATGCAGCAGCCAAACCTGCAGAGGCTGGTTCCAGCAAGTTGCAAGACTATATCGCCTGCTATAACAAGCTGGACGGTGACGCCCACCGCAGCATTGCGCGCTATCAAAGCTGGGTCAAGGACATGGACAAAGGCCCAAACGGAAAAGAAATGGTGGTGTATGGTCTGTATAAAATCGATATGGATGACATCGCCAAATGCAAAGCAAGTTTTGGCAAGGCCGCACAAAGCAAGCTCGACAATGCCGCGACTGCCTATATCGACATCCTGAGTGAACTGGGCGCGCTGGTTACTGAAGCAGAAGTGTACTACAGCCGCGACAATTATAAGGACGATGCCTTTGCCAAAGGCAAGAAACTGCATGGCCCACTAGCCGATGCGATGAAACGCTTTGAAGAAAAAAGCAATGTCTTCTCGAATGAAATCGAAGTCGAGAATGACAAGGCCCTGGATGCAGAAATGCAGCAACTGGAAAAATCCGAAGGCCGCCAGCTGCCCTATTTGCAAATGGCATTGATGAGCAAGGCCAAGCAACTGGTGCGCCTGATCGGTGAAGAAAGTTTCGACGCTGCTGCCGCCGGTAAATTGTTGGCCGACTATGAAAGTCTTACCGATGAAGCCATCGCCTACGCCAAGAAGAATAGCGAAAGCGCGGCCAGCGGCTGGTCCACTCTTGAACGTGCAACAGAAGATTATCGCAAAGCTGCAAAAGAACGCGTACGCCGTATCCGCGACAAGGTGGCGTACAGCGAAGGTGAAAAAATGATGCTGAAGCCAGGCTCAGGCTGGATGGTGGAAGGCAGTCAGGAAAAAGTCACCAAAGCCTACAATGCGATGATAGAGGCGAGCAACCGCATGAATCGCTGATACAGATAACACCGGGACTTTCGCAGCACAATTGAGGCAAAAGTCCTGAACACAGAACCAACCCGGTAGTGCTCCAGTCCCCATCTGGAGTCGCTCTTTATAATGCCCTCGTTTTTTGAGGGCATTTTTTTATGGTTGCACAGATTTGCATTGCGCCGCTTGCTTGCCGATAGTCGCCTGGTCGCCAAACAACAGCCTCACCCCACATTGAGAACCAAACATCTTGCTCTGGTCATGCCCCACCCCCTGCACATCAAAATAATGATGCACGAATTTGCCTGATGCTTTGTCTGAAACTTTGCCTGCCTGGCTTTGTCCGCTCAGGTATTGCTCATAGGCCCAGTAAGCATGGGCGCGTTCGAAACGTGTGGCACCCTGGGCCTCTGCTGCACAAGACTTGTCTAGTACGCGGTGATTGGGGTCGGTATCAAGGCTGCCGACCAGATAAGTCACCTGCCTTTGCAGATGGCGCTGGGATAAATCCTTGCCCGCCATGCCCCTGGCATAGGCGACCATATTTTGCATGCCATAACGATAGTCATCATAGGCCGGGCAGATGGTTTTATCATAGGGCGCAAATTGACCGGTACGCTGTAGCCTGTCAGGCGTGAAGTGTAAATAGGAAGACGGGTTCGCCACCACATACTGCACGTCCAGCCCTCTGGCCCGCAAGCTTTCATCGACATGGTTCAACACTGCATAACGATGCACCAATTGCCCGCCACCAGAATGTCCGGCGAAAGTGATTTTCTTTAGCAGCGGCAGACGCGATTTATCGGCAAGGAACTGAGCGATATCATCCAGCACCTGCAGGGAACTGAGACCAGCCAGCGTCCCGGTGCCAGGCAAAGCGGCGTCACCCCCCGTCCATCCTTGCACAGACCAGACCGGCATTTGCTCAAAGCCCTTGTCAACATCGGGCTTGCCAGGAAAATTAGGCGCCAGCACCAGCACCTCATCCTGCGAACGGCCAGATGCCTGCAACAAGGCCATCGCCGCTGCATAATAATCATTCCCATTGCGCTGTATGCCATGCTGGACGATGATGACTTCACGTATCTGGCGCAAGTCCCCTTTCAGGACATGATTGGCATACACAGGGAAGTCATAACCTGCCTGTTGCTCAGGCACAGGCAGGTGCAAGCGCTGCCATACCGGGGCAGCAGCTTGTACAGGCAGTGCCAGACTGGCGGCCAGGACAAACACTGAAAGCGGGCAGAGGAAATGATATGGTCTCATGTAAGCCTCAACTAAAGTATCGTAGCAATCATGGCTTGCCGATGTTGTCGATGCAGGGCCGCGCCAGGTTTGTTAATGTATGCCGGTAAAGGGTTCAGGTTTTATCCACCTTGTACCTATTGTGATCCTCGTTTGAGCGGGGCCGGAAAATTCATTCACGGATGGCACATTATTGCGCGACTCCAGCGCCATGAAGGCTGGCAGGGTGACCTGAAAATCACTACCGAGAGGGGTATCAAGATGGAAGCTGATGAACAGATTGCTGCGTGTACTGCCACTAAATCCCTCCGCCTCCCGCGTGATTGTGTCGATGGTATCGCATGTGTTTGCGTTTATATGGACTGGGCGGTAAATCTTGCCATGATTATGTACCATGGCTGACTGACATAGCACGGCAAAAGTATACTCAGGGCCTCGTTTTTCAAAGACATGATCTGTGCTGACATGAATACTCACTTGCCGGATGTAGCTGTCTGCGGAAATGGAATAGGCAACCCGGTCTTCCTGGCTGACTTGAAAAAACGTAGGCTGCGTCGCATATTCCTTGCGACGGATGACTTTGATGGCACTGTCGTCAACCACGTCATAATATCGGCCACAGGCACTGAGCAGCAAAGCACCCACGCAAAGACCCATAGCTTTCGTGATTTTTTGATTGATTCTCAACATATGATGGACTATTCCAATTACCTTGTATGCCAGAAATCCGAGACATTCTCTATGAATGACTATTTGCTTTCTGCGCCTGCCACGTATTTGGCGACGATTGGGCGGCAGGCTTGTATTGATGCTAGCATAAGATGCCTGAGAGGGACCATATCGTCATGAACAAACACCGCAGCGACTGGATACTTCACGCACCTGGCTCTGCCAGGCTGGAACGCATAGAAGCCTTTTTTGCTGGCAATGCCTACGCCATGCACAGGCATGATACCTATGCCATCGGCACCACCCTGTCCGGCGTACAGAGTTTTCTCTATCGCGGTAGTGAGCGGCATAGCCTGCCTGGTGGCACCATGGTGCTGCATCCTGACGAGGCCCATGATGGGCAGGCGGGCACAGGGGCAGGTTTTCATTACCGCATGATCTATGTCGAACCTGCCCTGATACAGCAGATACTGGGCGGCCAGGCCTTACCGTTTATCAGGCATGGCCTCTCGACAGACCCGCGCCTGTTTGCCGCCACCCAGGCCCTGATACAGCGCATGGACAGCCCCATGGACGCTATGGAAGAACAGGATGCCCTGTTCGACTTGGCCCAGGCCTTGCACGCCTGCTCTGACAAACACATCGTCGATGCCGCCAGCAAACAGTATTTTGATTATCGCGCGGCGGAACGGGCACGCGAATACATGCACAGCGCGCTGACCAACAATATCACTCTGGAAGAACTGGCAGAACACAGTGGCCGCGACCGCTGGAGCCTGTCACGCGACTTTCGCCTGCTGTTCGGCACCAGCCCCTACCGCTACCTGACCATGCGCCGCCTGGACCTGGTCAAGAGCCTGCTGATGCAAGGGTACACGCTGGTGCATGCTGCACTGGCGGCTGGCTTTAGCGACCAAAGCCATATGAGCAAACACTTCGTCAAAACCTTTGGCCTGACACCGCTGCGCTGGCTGAACATGCATGGCAAGGTGACGCGTCGTTAAGAACTGACGCACAAACGTACAAGAATTGCAGATGGGGCTTGCGTATGCTGGGGCTTTTCAAACATAGCCAGGGATACCAGCCATGAGCAGCAAGACCTATCAAAGCATCAACTTCAACAGCAAATTCAGCCTGTTCAGCGAACAGTGGTCACAAAAAGTCATCGCCGAAATGAACGACTACCAGTTCAAAGTCGCCCGGCTGCAAGGTGATTTCATCTGGCATGATCATGCAGACACAGACGAGAGTTTCATCGTCCTCGAAGGACAATTACGCATCGATTTTCGCGATGGCCATGTGTTGATATCAGCAGGTGAAATGTTTGTCGTACCGAAAGGCGTAGAACACAAACCCAGTGCGGTCGATGAAGTCAAACTCTTGCTGATAGAACCGCGCGGTGTCGTCAACACCGGCGCTGAAGGTGGTGAGCGTACCAGTGCGATGGATGTGTGGATTTGAGGTTTAAAGTTCGCTTCGTCGCCTGCGATTGGCTTTTCTGCATCGTCTAAAAAGAACGCACCACTCATTCTAAGCGACCAATCCCAAAACGTCATGCCAGACTTGATCTGGCATCCAGCGGCGTTGGTCGTGCACATGTGCAGTAATCCGTTGATCACAAATCAGCAAGCGCATAGACCGCCAGGAAATTTACAGTCACGGTTGGACGACGCTGGATGCCGGATCTAGTCCGGCATGACGAGTGTAAGGATAATCGCCAGAAATCGACACGACGTTTATACCCTTAAATTTATGCTTATTTCATGCGTCGCAAGAGGTTTAAATTGCGACGTCAATTTCGAAATTCTGGTGCGAGACACGCATCAAACACTTCGTGCAATTTTTCCAAGTCTATATTCCGTGGAAAAATCTTATCCTGGGTTTTAGCACTACCATGCAGTACCGTAAAAATCGCCCAATCCATTTTAAGCAACCGCTCGTTGTCTTTAATAGCGTAGATATCCTCATATACTCTATCATGCAGTGTACTCAGCTCAGGTATGGTTACGCCACCGTTATCATGAAATTTTTTACTGCTTACATCAATGCTTGCTGGCCAGAGCGAGACCACCATCTCAAACAATACATCAAAATTTGTCATCCGTAATCCTCGATTATTTTCTGATACGCACAGCACATCCGGCAATTGTGTAGCGACATATTGAAGTACCTATCTGTTTTTATCCACAGCAACAAGCTTATTTACCTGCGGCGGATATTTTTCATCAAACACCTTAATGCGCAGCATACCTATTTTCTCGCGTCTTTCATTAAGCTTTTCTGGTTCATGAACCTCCCCATATAATTCTACGCCGTCTTTTCCAGGAACAAAATGAGTCCCATACAGCTGACCCAAGCCCTGATCAAAACGCATGCGGTCCAGCATCATGACATAGCGAAAACTGTGCAGCTGATTATTCTCATATAGCTTTTCAAAGTAAGGAAAATATTCGATTCTGTCTTCCTTGCTGCTGTGCTGGATAGTCAGGAACATGGCAGAGTTGGCCTTGTAGCTCAGTTGTTTTGCATCAGGCCAGCCACAGGTGTTGAAAATATCGTGGACGATGGCGCGATTTTTTGCATCTGCCACAAGTATGTCTTGCAGGATTTTTTCTACTTTGGCTTTATTTTCAGGACCGGGCGCAAATTGTTGATCATAGCCAGCCAGCATATGCGCAGTACGCAAACCCTGATCACGCTCCAGCACTTGTTCAAGTTCTGCATTCATCTTGCTTGCTACGCAGATTTCTTGTGCCGGGCATAAAACAGAATGGAATGCGAGCAGCAGAAAAAGTATTTTTTTCATTGATGTCTCTCAAAAATGTTGATGAGCGATTGCGGCAAGAAGACGCGTGCTTACTTCCCTCACCCAAGCGTGAATATGAACATAGCAACAAGTTATCATTAAAGCACTTGTCATTTCACATAAACAACATATTTTTATGAAAGACAAATATTATTTCCTGTAATATATTACATATTGCTCTTCAGTACTTTTACCAGAACAACGCATTAGCAGTCATTCACAGCCAAAAACCAGCATGCCCATCCCAGCCAGCACAGCCCCCTTAACCCGCTCTCTTGCCCGAGAAGAGGTGTACCGCAATCTAAAGCAATGGATCATAGAATTGCAGCTCGCCCCTGGCGAGATACTGCGTGACCAGGAGCTGGCGACGCAGCTGGGGGTGTCGCGCACGCCCGTGCGTGAAGCCTTGCGGCAACTGGAGGATGAGGGTCTGGTCGTCACCAGTTTTCATAAATGGACCAAGGTCGCACCGTCCAACCTGGCCGATATTGCCCAGCTTTATCCAGTCGTCGCCGCATTGGAAGCCGCCGCGCTGGAACTCGCCTTGCCACATTTGACGCCTGCCGATTTGCAGGAGCTGGCTGCGAGCAATGACGCATTGGCAGCGGCGATTGCGGCGCAAGACCACCAGCTTGCCACGGCGCTGGATGCGGAATTCCATGCCATCATCGTTCGTGTCAGCATGAATCTGGAAATAGAAAAGATGCTGGCCAGCCTGCGCCCGCGCATACGCCGCATAGAACTGGCGCATTTTGGTGACCAGCGCATGGCACCGCAATCAGTTGCAGAACATGCGGCCATCATCGAGGCTTTGCGTGCTGGTGACAGCCAGGCTGCTGTGCAGCTCATCAAACAAAACTGGAGCCTGCCGCCAGATTTATTGCAACTGGCCACCAAGACCACGATGGACCCGGCCCCAGCCACCCTCACCTGACTAAGCTCATTTTTTGGAGACTTCCCTCATGTCATCTGCCCTGCTCATTATCGACTTCCAGAAAGCCGTCTTCACCGAGCCGCCCGCCTATCAGGCTGAACTGGTGCTGGCCCGCATCAGCGACCTCATCACCAGGGCGCGCAAGGCGGGCATGGCGGTCGTCTACGTACAGCATAATGAAGCAGGCACGGTATGGGAAAAAGACAGCGAGACCTGGCATTTCCCCATGGAGATTGCGCCGCAAGCTGACGACTATATCTGCCACAAGCAGCATAGCAGCGCCTTCCAGCAAACCGGTTTCCAGGCCGGGCTGGCAGAGCGTGGCATCGATGAAATCTATGTTTGCGGTTATGCCAGTGAATTTTGCCTGGACAGCGCGATACGCCAGGCCGCAGCCCTGGGCATCAAGACCAATGTAGTGGCCGATGCCCACACCACGCGCCAGCGCCCACACCTGGATGCGCCTACCATCAGCAACCACCATAACTGGGTGTGGAGCGAGATGGGCCAGATCAATGTCATCCCGGCGGCGCAATTGCCATTTTGAGACTGAGATAAAACCATGACTCATATCAGCAGCCAACTGGCACAGCCTGCCAGCGATATACCCGAAGGCTTTGCCTCATTGTCGCAAGGCGTGTTCCATGCATCGACCATCGTCTTCCCCGATGTCGCTTCCTTCCTGCACAGGCAGGAACAGGCGCATACCGGTTATAGCTATGGGCAAAACGGCACGCCTACCCATTATGCGCTGGCACATAAGCTGTCCGAACTGGAAGGCGGCGGTTACACCGCGTTGGTGCCCAGCGGCCTGGCGGCCATCGTGCTGGTCAACAGCATGCTGCTGGGTGCAGGTGACCATGTGCTGCTGCCAGACACCATCTATGGCCCCACCCTGACAGTCACGCAAACCCTGTTTGCCAAGTGGGGCGTGCGCCATACCATCTACCCCAATGATGTCGGTGCAGATATTGCCGATTTTTTTGAAGATACGACCAAGCTGGTCTGGACAGAAAGCCCTGCCTCCAACAGCATGGAAATGCAAGACATACCCGCCATCGTGGCTGCCGCCCATGCGCGCCAGATCAAGGTCGCCATCGACAATACCTGGGCCACCGCGCTGGGTTTCAGGGCGCTGGACTCGGGCGTGGATTTCAGCATACAGGCCCTAACGAAATACGTAGGTGGCCATTCTGATTTACTGATGGGCGCAGTCAGTACCCGCGATGAAGCCAGCCATCACGAACTGCGCAGGACTGCAGAATTGCTGGGCTATTACGTCGCCCCCGATGAATGCTTCCTGGCCCTGCGAGGCTTGCCAACACTAGCCTTGCGCATGGAAAGACAATACGCATCCGCATTGCGCATGGCAGAATTTTTGCAAAGCCATGCGGCGATAGACCAGCTACATTATCCGCCGCTGCCAGGCGATGCTTATCATCATTTGTGGAAACGTGATTTCAAGCTGGGCAATGGCCTGCTGTCTTTTACGCTCAAACAAAATGAGCTGTCCAACATAGAAAAATTTGTCGCGGCGCTGAAGCTATTCACTCTGGGCAATAGCTGGGGCGGCGTGCACAGCCTCATCGCCGTGGCACCACAGCGCGCCCCCAAAACCGGCTGGCTGCTGCGCCTGCATGTGGGGGTGGAACACGTGGATGATTTGCTGGAAGATGTGAGGACGGCGCTGGAAGCGTTGGAAATATGAAAATAATCGCATTCATACTCACCTTACTTGCATCCAACCTGGCACAGGCCACTGACTTCGCCGGACAATTGCAAGCCATGGGCTTTAGCCAGCAAACACGGGAAAAACCAGGCGGCATAAAGCTGGATCGCATTCATCTTCCCTTTTATGGCGTCAAAAGTGATAAAGGGCAGCTCGTTGTCAATCAGGGTCAACGTACGCCAAATGGCCTCAGCTTCTATATCGACAGCAAGCGATATCACTATGAAGCACGCGACAATGGCGAGTTTGGTGGCAAACTGATCGCTACCGATAAACAGGGAAAATCCTTCACTGTCATTAAAGAAAACATCAAGGGTTTCTTCAAACTGAACCAGCAAATTTTTGTACTTGCCGGACTTGCGCATCACCTTAGCGACAGTGGCCGTCTCTACCGCATTGATGAGAGTAGCGGCAAACCTGAGCTGGTGCTAATCACCCTGTTGACAGGCGCACCCGTCGATGTCGCTACAACGCAAGACCGCGTATATGTGCTGACAAGAAATGAATTGGAAGTAATCAGATTTTACAAGGATGAAGTTAGTTTGAGCATCATAGTTCACAATGCGCCGTGGTACTCTGTACCAGCCAATATCACCATGCATGATGAGGAATTCGCCATCGGCATGCATGCCGGTGTGGTGGTCGTTAACTATGATGAACTCAGAAAAATTGCTGACATACAGTATTTTTCTAAATAGTATTGAATAGCTGAGCACAGCGCCGCCAGTCGACTGCGGCGCATCATGCAGATTGCTTTCGCCAGATATGCTCTTGCAAAAAACAATTGCATCCTCAACTACGCAATATCGACACAGGTAAAAGAGTACACATCATGAACCATCATTACAGACAGTTCCTACTGATCCATAAAGCGGCAATCGGGCCGCCAGGATTGATGAGGAACAATGATGAAAGATCTCTCTCGCGCCCTACGCAGGCATCATGCTGCGCGGCTTAAAAAGAAACGTCAATACTATTTCTATCGCTGGCCAAAAAGACTCACCCTGGCCGAATTAGGCTCGGTGCTGAATACGGCAACAAGATGCAGCTGCTTCATGTGCGGCAATCCACGCAAGTATTTTAAGGAACGCAGCGTGCAGGAGAAACGCTGGATGCAGGTAGTAGAATAATAGAATGATGCACTTTGTAGGTACGATATAGCTCAGCGTAATCGTTCGCATGCAACAAGTAGCAGCTCAGCATTGCTGCTATTTACAGGTACGACATGCGTACGATTACGCGATGCTAATCGTACCTACGCGAGCTGCGGGGCATCCTACAAATTACAGACATTCGCCAACCATAGGAGCGATTACTGACTGCTAATCGCCCTTAATCGCTGGATGGATATTAGAGCCAGGATGAACAGTCTTAAAAATGACTACGATTTCGTTTGTAAATGGGGAAATTTATAATGAGTTTTGCACTTTTCGAAGTTGTTTTTTTGAACGAGAATTTATCTGATGAAGGTCTACTTGTGGGGACGAAAGGTACTGTAATTGACATTTACATACAGCCAAGTGAAGCATATGAAGTTGAATTTTGCGATAGTGCAGGAAGAACTATTGCAACCCTGGCTCTATTGCCGAATCAATTGAGGCTGAATGAATAAGAGCTGTTTCAGGCTCGATATTCATACATTTCAAACCCAGCGGGGGAAAACCATTCAGTGCTTTTGAGATGAACACGTTAAATAAACTAGTAAATTTGTTGACGCCATATGTGAAAGACAAAACACCTGTTGCCGAGTCAAAAATCTGGCAATTCGTACACGAGAAAAATATTTTCTTGCGCGAAGATCATTTGAATTTTTTGATGGAGTTCGGATTTGAGGTGCAGAATGGTCGGGTGCAAATCTTTAAGAACTATGGAGGAGATTTTGACTTCGAGCAATTTGCTAGAGTTTATACCCAAAATCATCCTGATATGGCTCTACCAAATGGATATACTTACTTTGGCTCCACTTTTGTTGGTGAGGCGTATTGCATTGAGCACGAGTCAGGAAAAATTTTTACTTATGACTCAGGTGAGAGATACGATTTGGTGCATGAAAGCATAGCTGGTTTTCTTTTAAATTGTTTTCTTATAAAAGACTATGAGTCTGCATTTGCCAATACGACAGCAAGACAAGATTTGGATTTGGAGTTTTTTACTAAATTTAGATCGACAAATGAAAATGGCAAAATAAATGAGGCAACACGCTTTGAAGATAGTAGTGGTCAAATCAATGTCGACTCTGAATTTTACTCAATTGATAGACAGTTAATTAAGTTGTTTTTGCCGAGAAGAGCTATGGTCACAATGAGTGGAGGTATTTTAGATCAGTTGTGAAATCGGGATCACTCGTTAGCCCTCGATAGTCATGTAGTCGAACCAAATACTCGGAACACTCCGAGATCATATTTGGACTACTGGCTTTTTCCAGCAGCTCGATGACGCCAGGGGCAACAGTAATTGAGGCTCAACATCTCTGCCATTTCCAGGCACAACATGCGTACGAATGTATGATTGCGCGATGCTAATCGTACCTACGACACTGAAGCCTCTGCACCATCTCAGTGTCTCAGTATCTCAGTATCTCTGTAGTGATATTTTTGCTCTTATTCAGTGATGACGTTACAAGTAACGGCCCCTACCTGGTATTGCCAGCGTTCAATTCATTCCGCAGACTCTTCCAAACGCTGCCGCATCAAAACCACAAAACTATCCAGCTCAGGCGCAGGCCCAGCGCCCAGATTGGCGTTGGTCGCCATGTCGTCTATCTCGCGCAAGACAGTGCCGCCGCCCATGGAGGTCTGGCCTAACACATAGTAGCGGATGTGCTCATTTCGTTTGTCGCGCACGACGCCGGAGAAATGCGGTGCTATCACCCAGGTGCCTGCGCTTTGCGTTATTTCCTTGACGGACTTGCCTGTCAGGTCCACCGCCACCGGCTGTGGATAGGCGAGTACCAGCAAGCTATGATTGGCATCAAGATCAAACTGGTGCCAGTGATATTGCCCGGCTTCATCTTGCAGGCTGGGGATGGAAAGTGATTTGCAGGCCAGGTGATAAAACAGAAAATGCGAAGTCTCGCTGGAACTTTCGACGATATCAAATAACTGCTTTGCCTGACGGAAAACGTAATGGGGCAGTATCTGGTAAGCAATGTTATAAGACAATTGCTCCAGGGAGGTGCGTGCAGGAGGTTTGCTTTTGAAAAAGTCCAACAGTCCCATGTTATTTTCCCGGAGTGTCGTTAAGAGGATTTCTCGCAAGATGGCGAGCGAGAAATTCAGTCAGGAGAGCCACTGGCTTAAGTCCGGGGCTTAAGCAAATGAAAACATAAGCGATGTTGTTTTGTCAACCATTCAAACGAATAAGAAACATAATTTCATCATGTTTCACATCGCCAATTCAGGTGCTGCATGCTGCGCATGATGGGTAGCACGCAGCACACAAAGTCAAGCCATGCTTTCCAGCGCCCGCGCCAGCTTTTCCACATCATCAAGAGTATTCAGATAAGAGAAAGATGCCCGCGCAATGCTGTGCAGGCCACGTGCCTGCATGTCCAGCGGCGTGTACGGTACGCCATTGGCACCGATATAAATGCGCTCTTGCGCCAGTTTGTTTTTAAGTGCCACCGCATCATGACCACGAAAATTGAAAGCGACGATGCCTGATTGCGCGCCCTCGCCCATGTCATGCAGGCTGATGGCGGGTATGCTGGCCAGCCTTGCGCGGCAGGCTTTTGCCAGCGCAGCGCTGACACTGCCGAGATTTTCCACGCCCAATGTCAGTGCGAGTTTGACGGATGCAGCAAGGCCCAGTTGCAGGGCCACGGCGGCTTCACTGGTTTCGAAGCGGCGGGCGCCCTGGCGTAACTGCACTTCGTCTGCTGCTATGGGGGCTGAGGATACATCGACCCAGGCAGGTTCCAGTTTATCGAGAAATGATTTGCTCACATACAGCAAGGCCGTGCCGCGTGGGCCGCGCAAGTGTTTGCGGCCTGCGCTTTTGAGCACATCGCATTGCAGTGCTTGCACATCAACAGGTACTTGGCCCAGGGCTTGCCCGGCATCGATGAGATAAGGCACGCCTGCTGCGGCAGTGACCTTGCCCACGGCAACTGCATCGTTGATGAGGCCGCCATTGGCGGGCAGCCAGGTTAGTGAAACCAGGCGCACGCGGCCGTCCATCATCTGCGCCAGTGCGGTGGCATTGACACTGCCATCGGCATGACAGGGGATGGTTTCTACCGTGGCACCGGCTGCCTGTGCTGCGCGCTGGTAGTTTGCCAGGTTACCGCCCCATTCTTGTCTGCCTACCAGTATGCGGTCGCCCTGCTGCAATCTCGGCATGGCGGCGAATGCACTGCCAAAGCCGCTGGAGCCTGAGGTCATGAGGGCGATTTCATCGCTGCGGGCATTGATGAGTCTGGCGGCATCTTCACGCAATGCTTGCAGTTTGTCGGCCACCAGCAAGGCCGCTTCCATGGGGCCGACCTGTGCTTCCAGATCAAGATGTTCATGGATGGCTTGCAAGGCAGCCTGTGGCAATAGCGAAGCACCGGCATGGTTCAGGTGCAGGCCCTTATCCAGACCCGGAGTTTGCGCACGCAATTGAGCAAGCTGTTCAGTGCTGATCATGCTGGCACCAGTTGCACTATCGCATCCACTTCAACGGCTGCACCCGTCGGCAGGCTGGATACCCCTATCGCCGTGCGTGCATGGCGGCCACGTTCACCGAGGGTGGCTACCATCAGGTCTGACGCGCCATTGGCGATGGCGCTATGGCTGTCAAAGTTTGGTGTTGCAGCAATGAAGACGCCCAGGCGCTGTACCTGGGCGATGCGTTCTACATCGCCACCAGTGACGGCATCGATGATGGCCAGCACACCGAGGGCGGCAATTTCTGCATCCTGTTTTGCGGCTTCCGGCGACAAGCCAGCGCCGACCACGCCAGCCTTGGCCGCACCGGGGCGGCCGATTTGTCCGGCGATGATGAGCAAATTACCTTGCAGGGTGTAGCTGAGATAATTGGCTGCCGGTGCCTTGACTGGTGGCAGGGTGTGGCCAAGTTCTTGCAGTTTTTGTGAGATGCTAGTCATGATGATTCTTTAGCTAAGTTGTGGATTAATCGAGAGCAAGAGCTTGCCTTGTGTGCCGCGCTCTGCCAGTGCAATATGGGCTTGGGCTACATCGGCCAAGGGATATTCTGCATGGATGCGCAAGCTGACCATGCCTGTGGCCAGATATTGAAATACCTTGCTGGCAGCTTCTTGCAATGCCTCAGCCGTGTTCAGATAATGCGGCAAGACCGGGCGCGTCAGGGTGATGCTCTTCTTCATGAGTTGCAAGACATCGACAGGATCAGGCTGGCCGCTGGCTGCACCAAACAGGATGACGTGGCCACAAGCGGCGACTAGTTCCAGGCTTTGCGTGAATGTGCTTTTACCGACAGAATCGAACACCACATCCACGCCACGCCCCTGGGTTTGATCAAGCACCTGGGCAAGCCACTTGCTACCATCATCATAGCGAACAGGCTGTACGCCAACACTGCGCAACCAGTCTGCCTTACTGGCAGACGAGGCCGTTCCAAACACCGTCAAGCCACGTGCCAGCAGTATTTGCACCAGCCAGCCGCCAACCCCACCAGCCGCGGCATGCACCAGCACGGCACCAGACCTGGGCAAACGCGCCACCTGATCGACCAGCATGATGGCAGTCAGGCCATGCTCGATTGCCGCGCAGGCATCACGCAGGCTGACCTCATCCGGCACGCGCATCAGATGGGCGACAGGCACCGCTACCTGGCTCGCATAACTGCCCTGTACACCGATGGTGTAAGCCACTCTGTCACCCACGCGCCAGCTACTGTCTGCCGGGGCCGAGGCAACGATGCCCGTACCTTCTATACCCATGGCCCAGGGCAGTTTGACGCCAGGGTAACGGCCTTCGCGCTGGTAGATATCCACAAAATTCACCCCCGCCCAGGCGGCATTGACGATGACTTCGCCAGTTGGGGCAGGCACTTCTTGCAGTTGTAACTGCTCTGGCCCGCCGAACTGATTGACGATGATTGCTTGCATTTGCTTTTTCCTGGATTGAACAATGCTGAAATTATTGTCGTAATATGTCAGGACAAAAAACGATACTTTCGCAATATGAGAGTGAGGAAAAATCAATATGCATGGCAAACTGCCGCCCCTGTTCACCCTGCAAGCCTTTGAGGCAGCCTCGCGCCTGGGCAGCTTTAGCCGTGCAGCAGAAGAATTGAGCCTGACGCCCGGTGCCATCAGCCGCCAGATACGCCAGCTGGAAGACTGGAGCGGCCTCACTCTGTTCAAGCGCCATGGCCCAAAGGTGAGCCTGACGGACGATGGCACCGCCCTGCTGACGCGCCTGGCCGGGCCTTTGTCTGCCCTGCACCAGGCCATTTACCCGCCAGCCGACACCACCCAGAAAACCCTGCACATAGCCACCCTGGCATCGATCGCCAAAGAATGGCTATTGCCGCGCCTGGGCAGCTTTAGTTCTGCCAATCCACATATCCGCCTGATCATTGATACCGACTATGCCCTGGTGCGCGCTGCACCGCGCGTGGCCATGGTGGCGATACGCCACGGCAGCCGCCAAAGCACAGACCAGATTTGCGAAACCCTGTTCACAGACCGGCTCATGGCCCTGACTTCTCCAGAACTCAAAGCGAAGCTGGGCACCGATCCCACATCCTGGCCCGCCAGCGCCATGCTGCAACACCTGTCGCTGGACCCGGCAGCATGGCTTGCATCCGCAGACATGCCAGAAGACTTTACACTGCAAGGCCAAGCCTTTAACGATGCCGACGTGCTGCTCGAAGCAGCCCAGCTTGGCCAGGGCATTGCCCTTGGCCGCCTCTCCATCGCCTGGCGGCGCTTGCAGGCGGGCAGCCTGGTCCTGGCCTGCGACACCATTTGCCCAACGCCACGCGACAACCTCCTGATCTTGCGAGAAGATAGCGCCAGCTTGCCCGAAGTACATGCCTTTACCACCTGGCTGCGCGAACAGGCAGGTGCATGGCAGCTGGAAGTGGATGCATTTGATAAGTATCAACGCAAGAACAAAGACATTGGCCCATCTGGAAATTAAATACCTGCATGGAACTGGTGGGCACAAGGGCCTGATACAAGATGTTTCTTGGTCATTTCACTGACGAAAACGCAAATGAAGACTAAAATGTAGTCTACGCAGTCTTTCAGTGAGAGTGGCTACATGAAACCCGTCAGCAAGACCCCAGAATTAGCAAGCACAAGCGCAATCGTTGGAATACTAGGCATCGCGACTTTAGCCGGGCTACTGTATGTCACGATTACCGATACCACTCACACTGCAGCCCCCATCAAACTGACACAGGCCAGCACCAAACTTGCAGGCAACACACCGGCGTCTGGCAAAGCTGGCTGGAATCAATTAAATCCTGCACAGCAAAAAGCCTTGCTGCCCCTGCAATTGCAATGGGACAAGCTCGATGAAAAGGATAAAGCGAAATGGCTGAAAATTGCCAACCGCTATGCCAGCCTGGCACCTGAAGAACAAAAACGCTTTCATAAGCGCATGGAATCATGGGCGCAACTCAGCCCCGAACAAAAACAAATCGCCCGCCTGAATTATTCCCAGGCAAAGAAACTCGAAGCCACACAAAAATCCAAACAGTGGGAGGCCTACCAGCAACTACCCGCAGAACAAAAGCAATTGTTGGCCAGCGGCGTGCCACCTCAATTCGCCAAAGTACCATCACCCAAGCCACTGGCTGACACCATCAATACGGCACTGGAAAGTAACCCAGCATCAGCATCCGTCAATGAACAAAGCGCCGCATCTGCCAGCATAGGAGCTGACCAGGATGCCCGGAGTACGCCGGGTTTTCAGGCTGATTTGACTGGGGTGGGGAAGTAAGGTTTTCACGACGTTCTTATGAATTTTTCAGCGCCATGTTAGCGAGATGGGTGGCAATGGCATTGAGCAAACCAGTCACCCAACAACAATTTTCTACATGGAGAGTGTCTGTGCAAAATTACAAATTGATTTTTCCAATTTTTCTTTTGACCTTAAGTCAAATCGTATCAGGAGAAACTATGCTGGAAAAGATAAGTTAAAAAGCAGTGAACCTTTTAAGAAAAACATTCGCCTTATCGATGCAAAACAAAATGCTGAAGCAACTGCCGTTGTAGCTGCGCGCGGGATACCAGGCAAATCTCAGTGTGATCTGAAACAGCAATCGATTCAATTCGAGTTGTCACGACTAAAATGATCTTCACATCGGATAACGTTTGATGGCGAGGTCGCACAGGTGCGATTAGCTGTATTAGTTTTGATATTTTCCGGCTTGATATTTGGCGAGGATGATACCTATTTCGGGCTACCTCAATTGCCCTTATAAATCCCCGCTTCCAAGGTGTACTCGCCACTGCGCACGTAGTAGGTGGATTTGTTTTCCAGTTGTTTGGTGACAGGATTATTGTAGCGATAATCAACCCAGCCTTTGCCCTTGGCTTTTGCGCCTTCGACAATTTCTTTGCGGAAGAATTTGCCGTCAGCATCGGGCAAGACTATCATGTTTTTTCCTATCAATTTGGGATTGATAGGATGCGCCAGGGTGGTGCCATCGAGGCTACGCACGACGAGGTAAAGGTCGCCTTTGACGAATTCAGGGTTTTTGTTATTCACTTCTTTGATGAGTGCTTCAACACTGTTTTTCTTGACGTAGGCCAGACCTTTTTCAACCATGTCTATGGCGTCAGCCGGGCTGTCAGCATAAGCATTCGGGAAAATCATGGCACTTAACAGTGCCAGAGAGATCATTGCAAATCGCTTCATGATGTCTCCCGATGTGATAATGTTTCCTCAGTATATGCAAGGAGCATAGCTGAGACAAGATAAATTGCTGGCTTGCCTGTCGGTAGTGTGTATTGTCTTCAGGGATGCTGAAACGATACCGTTCGCCGGAAGGCATGGCTTAGCATGCCAAATCATTCAAGTGCTGACAGCGCACCTTCCGTCACTACCAGCAACACGCAACTATCACCATCGATCCCATGTTCTGCTCTTAATGCAGGGTCTGCTGCGACATGCAGTAAACCCGCCAGGCCAGCACAGCCGGATGCGGTGCTGGCTGGGCCGCCGTAGGTTTGCATGATGCTGATGGCAGCCTGTAATTGCGCTTCGCTGACGCTGATGGCGCTGGCCTGGTGTTGCAGCAAAATCGCCAGTGCCGGGGCAGACGCCAGGCCGCAGGAGAGCATCTGGGCGCTAGTATCCAGGTCACCAGTGACATTGATCGGGCTGCCTGCTTGCAGGGCCAGGGAGACACAGGCGGCTGATGCAGGTTCGACGGCGATGATGCGGCGTGGGTCGCACATGCCGCCGCGCAAGCCCTGCGCCATCGCGGCGGCCAGGCCACCAACGCCTGCCTGGATGAAAAGGTGGCTGGGCCGCTGCGCCAGCTCTGTCGGCAATTGCTGTTGCAATTCTGTACAGATCAGGCCATAACCATCCATGACGTCCTGCACAACGATGTCATGCGGGTCTGCCGATGTGTCTGCCACCAGCAAGCCTGCGCCGCTACTGGCGGCGGCTGCGGCTTGCAAGACCGCTTCATCATAGCTGCCCTTGATCCAGACGACTTCACCACCCAGATGCTGTATGCGCTCTGCCCTGGTTGCTGCCACGCCCTCTGGCAAGTAGATGATGGCTTTTGTGCCTGCGCGTTTGGCTGCGGCTGTGACTGCCAGGCCGTGGTTACCATCGCTGGCGCAAATGAGTCGGGGTAGCCTGGTGGCTGTTTGGAGTTCTTCCAGCGTCGCTTTGCCTGTGGCGCGGGCCAGTGCGCGCAAGGCCGCGACCATGCCGCCCAGTACCTTGAAATTACCTAGCGGGCGCTGGTTTTCTGCCTTGACCAGAACGCGCCGGACTCTGGCCGCGGCAGCCATTTGTGGCAAGTCCAGCAAGTCTGTGGCCTGATAAGCATTCAGCAGGTCGGATGCCTGTATATGGTGTAGTGATGTGGTTTTCATCTGCACAGATTACCGTTTCGCCAAAAATCTACGCCGCAAAGATGGTGAGAACTTGCCAGAAACAGGCAGATTACAGCCCTCCATTGCGTCGAAAACGCGCGAGACTGGGATTAGCATGGGGCAGTCTCTCACTACATGAAAACATCGCCATGCAATTACTTTATCAAACCCATTCTCCCTATGCACGCAAAGCCCTGGTATTTGCACATGAAGCCGGCCTGGCTGGCCAGTTGGAAGTCATCCACCATGAAACCAGCCCGACCAACCGCAATGAAGCCGTCTATGCACAAAACCCGCTGGGCAAAGTGCCGGTATTGTTGCGGCCTGGCTTGCCACCTGTTTTTGATTCTGATGTGATTTGCGAGTACCTGGACAGCCTGCACACGGGCCACCCGCTCATCCCCTTGCAGGGCGAAGCACGCTGGCATGCCTTGCGGGTGCAGGCCGTCGCCAAGGGGATGGCAGACTCTGGCATTGCAGTACGCTGGGAAACCTCGCGCCGGCCAGAAGCCTTGCGCTATCCGCCATTGCGTGATGGCCATACACAAAAACTGCTGGCCAGTTATGACTGGCTGGAGCAGGAACTGGATGTGGGCGGCGCGGTGCATGTCGGCCATATCGCCGTGGCAACATCGCTGAGCTGGCTGGAGTTTCGTGAGCTACCTGGCTTCAGGGATCAACGACCAAAATTGACGGCATGGTATGAAGCCTTCATCGCACGACCATCGATGCTGGCGACGCCTTTATCAGGTGAAACCCAGGACTAATGGATTAACATTATTCTGCCTCATCCAGCGGCACAGGAATACTCAAGCCACGCTTGACCAGCCCCAGGGCGACGTTGGTGGTGTAGCGTTTGACGTTGGCATTTTCTTGCAGCAGGCGCGACATCAGTGCTTCGAAGGCTTCCATGTGAGGTGCCGTGACGATGAGGACAAAATCGACTTCGCCGGTGACATAGAAGGCTTGCTGTATTTGTTCTTGCTCATTGAGCCAGGAACGCAATTGTGCCAGCAGCTCTGGTCGCTCGCGTTCTACTTCCAGCGAGACGATGAAGAAATTGGGGCGGCCTATTTGAGCAGGGTCAAGCACCGCGGCATCACGCATGATGACACCCTGCTCGCGCATGCGGCGCAAGCGTCTTTGTATGGCCGAAGGTGACAAGGCCACCTGTTCGGCAAGGCGCTCAGCCGCCAGGCTGGAATCTTGCTGAACCAGGTTGAGTAACTGGCGGTCGAATCGGTCGAGTTGCATGGCGAATGTGAGCTAAGTCGTCAGGAAGTGATCTGGTGCGGAATTGTAGCACCTGGAACTTCTAACTCATTTATGCAAACTTATTTGCGCGGTTTTGCCTTGACAGGAAAAGCCATGCCAAACACCTGCCTAGCCAGCGGGTGAGCATCTTCAGGCAACCGGCCTTCGTAGTAAGAAGCGATGGTTTCCAGAAAGTCGCGGCGGGCAAGGACGGCATTAATCTGTTCTATGGCTTGTTCGCCAAACGGGCTTTTGGCGCATGCAACATAACCCAGCAGGAAAGGGGGTTGCTCTTGCAGGGGATAGAATTTCAGGTCGACAAAATCTGCACTGTCACGACTGTTCAAAAAACTGGCTTCATAGGGATAGCCGAGGATCAGGTTAACGCGACCCAGGGCATTCATCTGGAACAGGCTTTTCGCCGCATTGGGGGCGCTGTTGAGAAGGATGTTTTTCTTGCCCTTATCCTTATAGATCTGCAATAGTTCATCAATGGCAGCACCATAGCTGCGGCCACTTTGCACGCCAACAGTCAGGGCCTCGTCCTCCAGCAGCCTGCTCAGGTTGAGTTTGTCGCCCGCCCCCAGATACGGGCGCAATTGCGCAATCTGCGCACGCGGCATCATGGCACCGGGTGATATCTGGGCAAAGAATGGCGTTGAGAACACCATGGTTTTTTCGCGCTCGGCATTTTTAAACAGGCCCAGGGCACAGGCATTGGGTTCATCTCTGAGCATCAACTCCAGACGCTTGAGCGGCACGTGGATGAGCTTGTGCTGGTAGGCAGGCAAGGCGGGGATGAGATGGCGTTTCAAAGCAAGATCAAGGATGCCCTCAGCCTTGTTTGGACCCTCAGGGATATACAGCGGTGGCAAAGGATAGACATACCAGTTGATCTCGCCCGCAGTCTCCCCAGCAGCCTGGCTCATGCCACTGGCAAGCAAGCCAGCGGCCAGGGCTATTCCCTTGAACCACTTTCCAGCAAACGCATGCAGAAACGAAGCACCCCGCATTCACCCTCTCCTCTTCACTACTTGTCATAGTACAGCACAAGTATGTCACATTTTGCATATTTGACAAAGATGGAAGAGAGGCGTCTTTGCTGGATGCGGAGTGCGCACCATCATTGTTTTTCATACGTCAAAGACTGTGCGCGCAGTGCTCCCTATTGTGAGGCCAGAATTACTCAAAAATCCCCGTCAGTTGACACCGACAATACCCGCCATTGTTGCAATTCCTGCTGGTGTTTTTCCAGGCTGGCAGCGACGACTTCTACGGCATCAGAACCGGCTGCATAGCGCAATGGTGGTTCTGCCATATTGCTGATGGCCAATACCGCAGCACCCAGTTTGACCGGGTCACCAGCTTGCTGGTGGTTGTAGCTGGCGAAGGTATCACGGCTGTTGATACCGCTGTTGGCGTAATCGCTTATCGTCTTGTCGCCATAGCGTACCGATGTCTGGTCAAGAAAATCTGTCCTGAAGAAGCCAGGTTCAACGATAGTAATATGGATACCGAAGCGTGCCACTTCAAGCGCCAGTGATTCTGAGAATCCTTCGATGGCAAATTTGCTGGCGCAATAGACAGATGCACTTTCAAAACCGGCCACGCCACCTATCGATGACAAGTTGAAGATATGCCCGCGCCTTTGTTCACGCATGACAGGCAAGACTGCGCGTGCCATGTTCATGCTGCCATACACATTGGTGTCGAATTGCTGGCGGATTTCTGCGGTGCTGATTTCTTCAAACAGACCGAGTTGACCATAGCCCGCATTATTGACCAGCACATCCAGGCTGCCAAACTGTGCGCAGGCGGCCTTGACGGCGGCTTGAGCCTGGGCTTCGTCATTGACATCCAGCGTCAGTGCCAGCACTTTATCACCATAGCTGGCAAACTGGCTTTGCAGTTTGCCGATATCGCGGCCAGTAACGACGACCTTGTCGCCACCATCCAGTGCGGCCCTGGCTATGGCTGCGCCTATGCCGCGGGTGGCACCAGTAATTAACCAGGTTTTTTGTTTCATGATCTGCCTTTCGAGTATGACCGCTGATTGCGGAATGTGGCCATGATAGGCAGACAGCACCACAAACTAAATGCCGGAAACTTTCTGATTCTTGCCTAATCCTATTGCGCCCGGCAAATTTGCGGCGATTATTGCTATGATGAATGCCTGTTCCTCTTCTTCACACTTATGCAAAACCAGGACGATATCAACCAGAAACTGGCCAACATGGTGGCCAGCCTGACGCCGCAAGAGGGCTTTACTGCCTCGGCGCTGGACTATGTGCATTTCATGCGCAGCGACCATGCCTATAGCCGCACGCCTGTCATGTATGAGCCCTGCATCTGCATCATCGTGCAGGGGCGCAAGCGGGCCTATCTGGGGGATGCCATGTTTATCTATGATGCGCGGCAATACCTGGTGGTCTCTGCGCCCATGCCCTTTGAAGCCGATACCGAGGCCAGCACCGAGCAACCCATGCTGGGTATCCATGTCGGCATACAGCAGACCCTGGCGGCAGAACTGGCGCTAGCAGTTGAAGAGGCACAAATTGCACAGCCTGCCAGCATGAACGGTGGCACAAGCGCAGCCGCAGCCTTCATGTATGCCACGCAGGTGGACGATACCCTGGCCCAGGCCGTGCTGCGCCTGTTACAAGCCCTGGCATCGCCGCTGGAGGCAAAGATATTGGCACCTGCCATTGTGCGGGAAATTTACTTCCGCATCCTCATGGGCGAACAGGGCGCAGCCATGCGCGCCGCCCTGAGCCAGGGCAGCCATTTCCAGAAGATCACCCGCGCCCTGCGCAAGATACATGAAGGCTACAGCGACAAGCTCGATGTGGACAGCCTGGCGCGTGAATCAGGCATGAGCCTGCCCGCCTTTCATCTGCACTTCAAGCAGGTGACCAGCACCACACCCGTCCAGTACATCAAGGCCATGCGCCTGCACAAGGCACGCCTGCTGATGATACGTTCCGGCATGAATGCCTATACCGCATCGAATACCGTGGGCTATGAAAGCAGCTCACAATTCAGCCGCGAATTCAAACGCCTGTTTGGCCGCAGCCCACTGGAAGAAGTCAGGCAGATGCGTACGGCCTTGCGCATGCATGAGGGGGCTGGCTTGAATTGATTTTATCCCTGGCCTCGTCGCGCAGGCTGACTATCATTCCTGCTCATGTTGCTGGTGTATACTTGCGTCAGCATATCTGAGCCCCCATATTTTTCTTGTTCTCAACATCTTTACTGGCCTAAACTTTTCTTGCGCCCACCTGCATGACTCAATCAAAAGACCTAATCACCATCGCCACTTTTCTCAATCCCTGGGATGCCCATATCTTGCGGGGATTGCTGGAATCGGAAGACATCCCGGCATGTCTGGCTAGCGAACATGTAGTCTGGCTCAACTGGCAATGGTCTATGGCATTGGGTGGCGTAGATTTGCGTGTGCCTTATGCAGCGCAGGACCGCGCCAAAGAAGTGCTTGAGCAGTATATGCAGGGGGATTATGCCGCTGCCCTGCAAGCGGCAACGGATGCCGAGTTTGGTGCTGCTGAACAGGCAGATGCTTGCCCGCATTGCGGTAGCCGCGATATCTCAAGCAGCAATACCAACCCGGGCATGCTCAGTGCTCTCGGTATATATTTTTTCCTGGGCGTTATCGTACCTCAGCCCAAGGCAATAAAGTGCAGGGCTTGTGGTCACTCTCTTAAAGAACTGGCTGAAGATGCAAGCAAGAGCTAAAGTGCGTGGCTTGCCTTGGCCATTTTACAATGTAAAATAGCTCATGTAATTAAGCCAAATCCATCTGGAGTATTTCATGACCATCACCATCGTCAACAACACTGGCTACGAAGCTTTCTTCACCATCAACAAAGGCGATCTCGTCATTGCGCATTGGACACACCTGAGTGGCAATGGCAAGCTGGAAATCCAGACCGATATGATAGGCACCATCATCGCCAGGGCGAATTTTCTGAATACCGAATACGTCTCTGACAGGATGCAATTGAATGACACCGCCGCCTATGTCGCGCAGATAGACCAGGACCTGGAAAACAAATCCTATGTCTTGCGCCTGGTGGAAACCGGCAGCAGCAAACCGCCTTTCATGCAGCTCTACAAGACCTGTACTCCGCCAGTCAGCTTTATCCTGCAAATGCATGGTTTGTTCGAACAGGAAATCACCCAGGGACGTGGCTTTAACGCACTCAATTTGCAGACCGGCCCCGGCTATACGGTACAGGCTGTGATCAACGGTATTACGCTGCCGACAGTGAACTTTAGTGATGAAAACGCCAGCATCACTGCGGTGGCGGTAGAAGATAATCCTGTGGCAGGCTTTTACAAGCTGGAAGTGACTCAATCAACGAACTGAGGGTTGGCAGTATCAACAATCGACGTATGCAGTTTGCAAATTGGGCCAGCCCAAGCGACGAAACTGCCCCTGGCTCTGGTGTGTATTCCTCTATGCCTGCCCGGAGAACCAGCAGGGAATCCGAACGACATGCTGTTTTCCATCCTATCGAGGACTGCTATACGCCTACGGACGCACCAAACGCAAGTTGGGGCGTTTGGGTGGCATATCTTCCGCCGCAATCGCATTGACGACCTGCAATTTGGCCTGAGGTCCCTGCATGGTTCCAAGTTTGAAGCCGCCACCAAGTTGCGCCAGATGGTTTGCCTGCTGCTCCATTAACCTGGACGTGGTCGTGCTCACGCCCAGCAGGATGGCGTCTTTGCGGTTCGCGTAATCCATGTCGCTGACTGCGTGCCTGATTTGCCTGATGCTGGCTTCCTGTTCTTTGGTGGAGGCATTGATACTTGCCATCACGGTATGGGAATACTGTATGGCAGTGAGCAGATGTTCAGTGCCTGCGCCGCCCTGGCTGATCAGCTTGCTGCCGTTCTCCATTTTCTCCTGCGACTCATTGAGCAGATTTTTTATTTCTTTGCTGGCAAGGGCAACACACTGGGCCAAGTGGCGTATTTCTGGTGCTGTCACCGCAAGACCCTGGCTTGCATCAGATGCAGTGCCGTCTTCCATCGTGGCCTTGAGCGCCAGGGTGTCAATCTGGAAGGCCAGTTCATCAATCACGTGGATGTTGTCGGCAATCTTGTCCGATGCATGCCGGATTTGTGTGATTGTCTCAAACGCCCCACTGGCCGACTCCATTTTTTTAATGGCAAGTTCGCTACTGTCATCGACCGCTTGCATGGCCTGCCGTGCTTTCTCACTATTGTGGCGCACTGCTGATGCCAGTTCTTTGGTGGCAGTTGTTATTTGCCTGTGCAAGCTGGCTTGCAGATCAATGCGCGAGGACAACATTGCATTATGGTTCACTTGCAGGCCAGATGTTCTGGCGATGTGGGCAGTGTCCAGACGCATGTCCTTGACGGTTTTTGTCAAACCCCTCTGCAATTGCTGCATTGAGGCCAACAAACTTGTCCCCTCAGTCACATCTGCGGTGATGTTGACATCGAGATCACCGTCAGCAATTTGTCTGGCTATCTGAGCGGCATAAGCTGGCTCACCACCAAGCTGGCGATACATGACCTGGATAAGGAAGTAAGCCAGTGCTGCGGCCAGTACCAGGCCCAGGGCGATGATAGCCAGTATCAGCTGGTTTGCTGTGTCGTATCTGGCTTGTGCACTTGCATACTCTTTTTTCGCCAGGTCCAGCTGCGCGGTCCGCAAGCCTTGCACGGCGTTGATGATGGGGCCATGAAGCGGCTCGGCGAGCCGCTTGATTTCTCTGATTCTTGAGGTGTCAGCATCGCGCAGGGCTTCGATGAGAGGCAAGCTGACTGCGTGGTCGAAACCGATACGCAAATTTGTCAGTTCGTCTGCTTTTTTTCTGGTTTCTGGTGACATGGAATGAGTTGCAAATTGCATCCACAATTGATCCATATCACGCTTGTCGCGCTCGATCTCCTCTGCGCTTGCCTGCATTCCTTCTATTGTTGGATCGGCCAAAGAAGCTGGAATAGCATAGCGACTATTTAATAATAATTTCTCTATGCGGTAGATATTATCCAGCACTAACGTGTGCTCTGCATGGCTGGTTTTAAGACCTTGGTGCAAGGCATTCATCGCAAACAGGCCTGCCAGCCCGACCAGTATTATCATCGCACTCATGATACCCATCACGAGCATCAGCCTGGTTTTTAGCGTCGTCTTCATTGCACTGCTCCGATCATCAATCTTTACCAAAAAATAAATCAGCAAAATACATGACAGCGCACAAATATTATTTCAACAACAAGCACCCTGAGGTTTAACTTGTCATGTATTTCACTTTCTTCAAGCGACATATTTGCGGCGTTACTTTTGCGCTGCTATTCATGAAGGTAGAGGAAAATTGCCGGATGGAAAACCATATTTAGCAATCTTTGACGGTCGGTAATATGAATTCACATTCATATAGAAATGATACTAATGGATCATCTTGCCTATCCCAGAATCTGGGGCGCTGCTGGCATACATCACGACGGTGCCATTTTCCTGCATCGTCGTCAAAATAATTGCTGCTATGTGCGTTATCGAACTGTTCATAACAGTGTAAGCGCGCATGCTCAAGTCTCCACTTACCCAGAAGGACAAGATAATGATTGATACTACGTCCAGTACATATACGCCCAACGGTCCAGCTGTCAGCAGCAATGGACACCAAGGTCCAGGCCCTGAACTGATGGGTGCCAACACACTTACCGGTAACAACGTCGTCAACCAGGCCGATGAAAATCTGGGTGACATCAAGGAAATCATGCTGGACATGCGCACAGGCCGTGTTGCCTATGCCGTAGTGGCTTTTGGTGGCATCCTGACCATAGGCGAAAAATTGTTTGCCGTACCATGGTCAGCGCTGACGCTCGATACCCTCAACAAACGTTTTGTGTTGAACATCGAAAAAACCCGCTTTGAAAACGCACCCGGTTTTGATTCTGACAACTGGCCAGATATGGCCAACCAGGCATGGGCAGACTCCATCCACAGTTACTACGGCCTGACAGTATGAATGCATGACGAAACGCTGCAAGCGCAGATCGCCGCAGTCAGAAAGACGACCTTGATCTATGAACAGCAGCATTTCGTTTTTGTAGATGACGAGTAAAAGTGACACAAAAACTGGTGCTGTTGGCTGAAGAGGCACAGCGCCAGTTTTGCGTCAAAAGTAATAACAAAGCAAGGAGCACGATCATGGACTATACAGAAATGCTGTTCGCCTTTAACGTACATGAAAAGGCGGTGCATCAGCGCAGCCGCCATTTGTTCCGCACACCAGAACCCCAGCGTGATGCCGAAGAAAAAACTTATACACTGGAAATGGCTGTCAATGAAGTATTGGCAGAAACCCGTAAAGTGGCGTTGATGATCAGGACCAGTCCTTACTAGTTTTATTTGGCAGTTTTCAACAAACTGCCGCATCCACTTTCTTGAGCCGGCCCTGTATTAATCAGGGGCAGCAAGGCAGCAAAAGGGCTCAGCAAGGCCAGTCCGATGGCACCACCGGCGCGCATGGCCATGACGGTTTTATCGACCGTCACCTGGGGATGTAAAAACGTGCCGCGTACATACAATGGCGCACGCAAGGACAGGATGCGCAAGCCCTTGCTGTTGGGCTTGATCGTCAGGTTCAAGTCTTCTTTCTGTAAATTGATGCTACCAGTGATGTCTATCAGTGCCTCGTCAGTATCAATCAAAAAACTGCGTGCATTCATTTGACCATTGGTGACCGAAAAATCTGCCAGCATGCAATTGAGTTTGACCTGTTTGTCACCAGCAAGACGGGTCAGGATGACATTGCCGATATTCAAGCCCATTTCTTCCAGCAAGAGTTTGCTGACAGAGCCATGGTTGATCACGCTGCTCAGTTCGCCATTGGATGATGCCAGCAACTCAGCCACAGAATCACCGGTGGCAGTCAGCCTGGCATCGGCATTGATCTCCCCCACAGTCAGCTTTGATGCGGCAAGCGTGGGGATGAATTTTTGCAATTGCACATGTCTTGCCGTCACCTGCATTTTTGCCCGTATGGCTGGTGCCTGGGCTATATTGCTGTCTTGAACCATTTCCTTGCTCTTGACTTTGTTACCGTCGCCGCCACTGCCATCGAGAGTAATATGCGCCTGCATCTGTCCACCAGCCAACTCGAAACTCAGGGGTAGCATGGTGATCACGCCATCTTTCATGATCAGCCTGGTTTGCAGTTTGTGTATGGGCAAGACTTTTTGACGTATCAGTTTGGCGGCGCTCAAGCTTACATCTGCATCGATGCTGCGCCAGCGTTCCGTATGAAAGCTTTCTACTGGCAAGAGTTTGTCAGCAGGTTGCACGGCTGCCGTACCACGCTTGATTTTGCTGGCATTGGAATCGGCACCAACCAGCGGTGCCAGGTCGATAGATTGCAAAACTTCAGAGCGCATATTGCCTTGCAACAGGGGACGCAACTTGCCCCCTTTTCTGGTTTGGTAATCCAGGCTGCCAGCGAGGTCGCTGGACCCGACCTTGCCGGTGAATTTTTCATACTTCCAGTGATTGTCGATCTTGCCCAGGGTGGCACTAAGATGGCCTGCGGTGCTATACGCCGGGGTTTCAGGCAGGACTATGCCGGTCAGCGGATACAAGCGCGCCATACTATTGCCGGATATTTTCAGTTGCATATTGACGGCTGCCAGTTCGCTGGGCCTGGTGACACTGCCTTCGACACTGACTTTGGTTTGCCCCATTTGCAATTGTGCCAGGATGGGAAAAGGCTGAGTCTGATTTTGCAAACTCAGGATGGCCCCTGCCTTGCCACTGCCAGTGACAGCTTCGCCATACAGTTTGCCCTTGAGTTTCCAGCTGATCCCATAGTCAACATCCGTACTGAGGCTGTCTATATCTGCGCTGATGTCTGCATGGCGGATGGCATCTATGTAATGCACTTTGCCCTGGCTGAGTACCACTCTGTGCAATTCCAGCCGCCAGGGTGAGGATGTAGTGTTTTTCTTGAAGGTCCAGTTATTGCTGCCATCGGCATAGCGCTGCAAGAACAGGCTGCTGTCCTGGAAGCGCAAAACAGGGATGTCCAGCTTTTTTTCAAGCAAGGCCAGCGGGTTCAGCGAAAAAGACACTTCATTGATCTGTGCCATGTTTACTGCCGGAATCGGACCCGAGGCGGAAGCGGATGCCGGCACTGGTTTTTCTGGATGCGCTATCCCTGCAATATCTGGTGGCAGGCCGATATGGATATCCTGGGCCAGCAAATGCGGCCAGGGAATCTTGCCGCGCCAGCCAGTCACTGTTTCTGGCCCGCTGTGCGGCTCTTCCCAACTCAGGGCCAGATTGCCGCGTATGCTGAATGGCCGTCCCAGGGCTTCGCTGGTGCGCTCATTGAGCCAGGGCTTGGCGCGATTCCAGTCCATATTGAGTACGATCACCACGAAAATAGCCACCAGGCTGATCACCCCCAGCATCAGCCAGAGACTGATGCGCACTATTTTATTGTTGATTTTCATGAATAAGTAGTTGATGTTTTATTGCCAGACTATAGCCTACTGGAAAACAATATGGCTCTATGTACGGCAGCGTACTGACGTCATTTTTGGCGGAGTATATAAAGGAGTCTGGGCGAAGCAAGTCGTCTATCAGAACTCCTTATTATCTCTTTAACCGGAAAATCATCATGCATGAAGTCAATAGCAATCTCCGCAATGGCATGGACACAGCGGCCATACGCGAAGCAGCCAAGAATCTTGATGACGGTGCTGTCACCGCAGGGTATCAGGGCAATCGCAAGGAAGTCATCGCCATGCTCAATGGTGCTCTGGCCACCGAACTGGTCTGTGTCTTGCGCTACAAGCGCCATTATTACACAGTAGCTGGCGTACATAATGGACCTATCAAGGCAGAGTTTTTGCAACATGCCATGGAAGAACAGGGACATGCAGATTTGCTGGCAGAACGCATCGTCCAGCTCAACGGCAAGCCTGACTTTAACCCGGCCTCACTGGCTGAGCGCAGCCATGCTGAATATGATGATGCCGAGGACGTGCGCGCCATGCTGAAAGCCAATCTGATTGCGGAACGTGTGGCCATAGAATCGTACAGGCAGATGCTGGAAAAAATCGGTGACAGCGACCCAACTACGCGCCATATGCTGGTGGGAATCATGGCCAAGGAAGAAGAACATGCGGATGATATGCGGGATTTACTGGCATAAGCCAGGCCCGCCATAAAGAAACGCAGCATCACCACAGCAGCACCAACTTCAAGAATTGCAGTTCCAACTCAACACCTAAAGGAAATATCATGCTCGAATCTGATTTTAAATCTGTCAACAAAGACATCAAAGTATTACTCAAAGATGCGCAAGCATTGTTTAATTCTGCGGCAAGTCTCACCGGCGAAAAAGCCGATGAAATGCGTGCGCGCGGTATGAAGATGGTGGATGCGGCGATGGCCATGACGCACGATGCGCAAGTGTCGGTCGTGGCCACTGGCAAGCAGATGGCAGTGTCTACCGACACGTATGTCAAGGAACATCCTTGGAGCACCATAGGCGTGGCTGCAACTGTCGGCATGCTGGTGGGCCTGCTGTGTTGTCGCAAATCTTGATCAGCTACAGCCAGTTACGCCGATAAAAAAGCAGCCTGATGTCAAGGCTGCTTTTTTCTTGCCTGCGTTGTTTGTGTAATTTGCTCTACGCAAAACACCCGCAATTGCTGCAAGACCTGGGCCACGGCCTGATTGCTGGCGACAACACCGCCATAGGCATCTTCACTTGCAGTGGCGGTGCTGGCGCTGAATTCGCGCCAGGCAATGATTTGCTGGTTTTGCCGGTCTGACAGATGAGCGCGCAGTTTGAACTGGATGCTGCTGGGGGTGCTGCTGAAGTCTTGTTGCAGGCTGAGTATTTCCAGGTCCAGCCGATAAGTTGTCAGCACAGCGCTGGGTGCCTGCAAGACCACCTTGAAGATGCCGCTCGATTCCAGTGCGGTGGCAACCAGGGGCATGAGCATGGCAGCAGGTGGTTTTTGCCACTGGCTTTGCTGGAATTCTTCGATCTGGTAGGGCTGCCGCATGAAGAGCATGCGACTGGTATCATAACCAGCCGCAGCACGGATATTACCAACCAGGATACTGGCCGTGGCATTGGCGGGCACAGGTGAACTACTGGGCACGACGGCATCCAGCCTGTACACTGCCATCGGTGGCACATTGGCAGGTTGCAGGGCTGAACAAGCAGTGAGAGTTGCTACCAGTGTGGCGATCAAACTGATGTGATGTGACTGCTTCATGGCGTGACTCCTTTGGATTCACCCGGACCTGGCGGTGGTGATTGTCGCCCTCTGATCAGGCTGCTGGGATTGTGTTCGGTCTGTTCTATGAGGCGGGTCATGGCGGCTGACAAGGTCGTCAGTTCTGCCATCAGTCTTTGCAGTTCTGGCAGCGTGTCGCTGCTTAACTGTCGCACGCCGCCGCCAAGTTCATCGGCAGTTTTCCTGGTGCTGTCGCTGGCCTTGCCTGCCTTGTCTGCCATGCTCGCCACTGCATCGGCGCTCTTGCCTATACGCTGGAACAAGGCATCGATCTTGGCACTGGCCTGGGCAGTATTGTGGGTGGTGATGGCGGCATCACTGATAGCCACGCGCATGGCATTTTTTTGCGAGGCCAGTGTGTCCATGACGGTGGAGGTGTCACGCAAAATCTTGCTGAAGGCTGCGCGGTTTTCATCGTTCAGGATGGCATTCACATTGGCTGCAGTACGGTCGAGATTGGCCAGCACCGCACTCAAGACATTTTCCAGCCTGGCGCTTAAAGAGGGTTTCGTCGGTATCTGTGGATAGGGTTGGCCTTCTGTTGCCTGTAACAGTGGCGCTGCCGGCGAACCGCCGCTCAACTCTACATAGGCAATACCTGTCAGCCCCTGGGTTTTTAGTACTGCCAGGGTATCGGTCTTAATGGGTGTGCCAGCGACAATGGCAAACACCAGTTGTACCTGCTGCGGATTGGCTGGGTCCAGGCTGATGCTGCGTACCTTGCCGACGTTGACGCCCTGATATTTGACAGGCGCTTCCAGATTCAGGCCTGCCACTGATTCATTGACAATGGATTGGTACAAGACGGTCTGCTGGCGCTTGCCCAAGCCGACCGACAGCCACAATACCGCAGCCACCAGCAACGCGCCCAGTGCCAGCACAAAGGCGCCAACGGCAGCATAATTTACTTTGGTTTCCATGGATTTTCCTGTGTAGCCCGTTTTTCACTACTATGTTTTTCATTGCTATGAACTTGTTGCTGCGCAGCCCTGCCGCGTGCCCCATCGAAATAATCACGGATGATGGGGTGCTCCAACTTAGCCAATTCTTCCATGGTGCCCACCGCCAGCACCTTGCCCTCGCCCAGCACTGCCACCCTGTGCGTGACTTGCCATAGCAAATCCAGGTCATGGGTAATCATCACGATGGTGGGCTGGTAAAGCGCATGCAGATCGCGCAGCAAGGTGTCCAGGCCACCGGCACTGGCGGGGTCCAGGCCGGCAGTCGGTTCATCGAGGAACAAGAGTTCCGGATCCAGTGCCAATGCCCTCGCCAGTGCAGCACGTTTCAACATGCCACCACTTAATTCTGCCGGGTACAGGCTGGCCGATTCTGGCTCGAGACCACTCAACGACAATTTCCAGGCAGCGATGTCGTTGATACTGGCATCATCCAGTTCGCTGTGTTCGCGCAATGGCAAGCCTATGTTTTCTGTGACTGTCAGCGTGCCAAACAAGCCGCCTTTTTGAAACATCACGCCACAGCGTTGACGTAAAGAACTGGCCTGTTCGTCGCTAACGCCAGCCAGATCACAACCGAGTACCTTGACCGTACCTGAATCCGGGGTGTGCAGCAGAATCATTTCACGCAGCAAAGTCGATTTGCCAGAACCGCTGCCGCCGACGATCGCAAATATCTCACCACGGCGTATCTGCAAGTCCAGCCCCTCATGCACGACCTTGTCACCAAAGCGGGTGCAGACTTGCTGCATTTCAATGGCATAGTCATAGCTCGCAGCCTGGGGCGTGGACTGAGTATCTGTCATTACAATCCCATCAAATTAAAGATGACAGAGAACACGGCATCCAGCACGATCACAATGAATATCGCCTGCACCACACTGCGAGTGGTCTGGCGGCCTACACTGTCGGCATTGCCCTTGGTACGAAAACCCTGATAGCAGCCGATGATGACGATCACTGCTGCAAACACCAGTGATTTACCCAATCCTATGAGCAAGGTCTTGAGAGGGATTTCTGTGGCAAAGCGGGTCATGAATTCATGCGTGCCCACGTCGAGCTGGCTGCTGGCCATCAGCATGCCACCTGTGACACCGACCAGATCGGCAAACAGGGTCAGTAGCGGCAAGGCCAGCATTAGCGCCACCAGTTTGGGCAGCACCAGCAATTCTATGGGCTTGATACCTATGGTTTGCAGGGCATCGATTTCCTCGGTCACGACCATGGTGCCTATCTGCGCTGCATAGGCAGAACCAGAACGACCGGCGATGATGATGGCAGTAATCAGTGGTGCAAATTCGCGTAGCATGGCATAGCCAACCAGCTCGACCACGAAAATATTCGCGCCATAATGCTTGAGCTGGTCTGCGCCCTGGTAGGCGATTACGATGCCCAGCAAGAATGAAGTGACACCGACGATGGGCAATGCCTCGAAACCGGCCACCTGGATATTGTGCAGGATAGTACGACCACGCCAGCGGCGCGGATGCAGGAACAGACCCAGCAGGCTGAGGGCGGTCTCGCCCATGAAGCTTAACAATGCCAGATTGTCTTTGTACACATCAACACTGGCCTTGCCGATTTTTTCCAGCATGCCTGGCGTTTTTTTGACAGGGGTAGCAGCAGGCGGTATTTCACCCAAACCATCCAGCATTTGCTGATATTGCGCAGGCCAGCCATTCATCTTCAATTGCACGCCGCTGTCCCGCATTTTTTTCAGACGCGATTGCAATACCCAGGCCGTGATGCTATCGATTTTTTGTATTTGCTGGCCGTCCAGTTCCACCACTGCTGGATGTCGCATGAGCAAGGCATCCATCTGGCGTATGACCTTGCCTAGTTGGCAGACTGTCCACGTGCCGGAAAATTCCAGCACTCCTGGTGTCGTTTGCTTGATGCTGGCAGGCATGGGGGCGGGGTCATTGGCAGCTATTTGGCCGGCAACTTTGTTTGTTATGGTCGCGACTGGTTCAGGGGGGCTGGTGGGGGCGGCGGGCATGATGATTTATTTTTTGATGCACATGCTGACTAGCTTGCCGTGTTATTGGGTCTTGATCTGTTCGGTGGCGTACCAAGTTTTATTTTGCTGGCTGGGGTAGTTTTAAGGGGTGCGCATGGCAGTTTGATGAATCGATGATCCCTATCGAAGCATGCATGGGTGATACGCTCGTTTCCTTCAGCTACGTTATTCCAGCGTGTGGTTAGCTGGAATCCATCGGGCTGGCGTTCCAGCGGAGTTCGTAGCGGGCCACGCAATGTATCAAATTCAGAATCGAGGATTTACGAATTGGATTTTCAAATACTCTCATCAGTCATTCACGATTGCAGGCCGGGGGTAGCCCGGCGGCTACTCCCTTTTCTTGCTCGCCAAGAAAAGGAAGCAAAAGAAGGCGACCCAGGCGTCGTCGCCCCTGCGGGGTTCCCGTTTGTGCGGTACAAAAAATGGGAAATGCCCGAAACTCGCTACGCTCAAACAACGGTCATTTCTTTTTCCATTTTCTGTACCGCACAAACGGCGTCGACACATGGGAACTGCGAACGTCAAAAACAACAGCAACGTCAAAGTCAACAGCAACGTCAATACGACCACTATTCATATTGTTCAGTTCATTAAGTACCTATGCAATAAGCTTCCCTTAGCATGATCACTGCCCCCGCCACCCTCCCCCCAGCGCCTTGTACAAGCCCAGTTGCGCCTGCAATCTGGACAGGCGGATTTGTGTCAGTTGATCCTGTGCCTGGAAACGGCTACGTTGGGCATCGAGCAAGACTAGCAGGTCGTCGGTACCGGCGCGGTAGCGCACTTCTGACAGGCGCAAGGCCTGGTCGCTTTCTTGCAGGCTGGCTTGCAGCAGGTTCTCTAGCGACTGGGCGCGGCTGCTGGCTGCCAGGGCGTTGTCTACGTCGGCCAGGGCAGCCAGTACGGCTTTGCGGTAGGCCAGCAGCAATTCGCGCTGGCGTGATTCAGCGATGCTGACCTGGCTGCGCAGGCGGCCACCATCAAAGATGGCTTGCGTCAGGCCAGCGGCGATGTTGAAGGTAGTCAATGGGGCATTGACCAGGCCTTGCAGGCTATCGCTGGCGAGGCCCAGAGAGCTGCTGAGGCTGATGCTGGGGAACAGCGCGGCGCGGGTGGCATCGATGTTGGCGTTGGCAGCCGCCAGTTGCGCTTCGGCGCTGGCCAGGTCAGGGCGGCGCTGCAAAAGGCTGGCGGGCACTCCGGCTGCCACGGCAGGCAGATTCAATTGCTGTAGCTTGTCACCTGCGACCTGGAAGCCAGGTGTTACCTGTCCCAGCAAGATTGCCAGGGCATACAGATATTGCTGTTCTTGCAGTTGCAAGGGTGGGATGGCGGCTTGCTGGTTTAGTACGGCGGCACGCTGGCGCGTCAGATCGAGTTGAGCGGCTGCGCCGTAACGCACGCGTGCTTCCACCACTTGCAAGACACGGCGCGCAATTGTCAGGTTTTCTTGTGCCACGGCCAGACGTTCACGTACTGCCAGGATTTGAAAATAGCCTGTGGCGATACCGGCAACCAGGCTGAGTTGCAGACTGTCGCGATCAAACTGGCTGGCTTGTTGCTGACTTTTGGCGACACGCACACCAGCGGCATTCTTGCCCCAGAAGTCGAATTCATAACTGGCGCTCAGGCCCAGGCTGGTGCTGTTGCCACTACTGCTGCTATTGTTATTACTGCCGCCTGCATCAGTAGTTGCCGTGTTGCCGCCACGTGTTTCGCGATGCGATACACCAGCAGAACCAGACAACACAGGAAACAGCGATGCCCCGGCGATGCGGGCCTGCGCTTCTGCCTGCACGATACGTTCAGCGGCCATGCCGAGATCAGGATTATTTTGCAAACCTAGCGCGATCAGGCTATCCAGTTCAGGTGAAGCAAAATCTTGCCACCATGTCGCAGTGATCGTGCTGGCAGAACTTGCCTGTGCCTCTGACCATTGTGCAGGCAGGTCTTTCACGACAGAGGCACTGTCCCGACTGGTACTCTGGCTGGCGCAGCCATTGAGTAACAGCAAGATGACAATGGCAAGGCCAAGGCTGAGGCTGGATGTCAAGGTGTCAGGATAGCGTTTCATCATTTGCCCAGTGCGATAACAGGGTCAACCTGGGCTGCCTTGCGTGCCGGGAAGTAGCCAAACACCAGGCCTATTGCCAGTGCGCAGCCAAAAGCCAGCACCACCGGTGCGATGGAAAATTGTATCGGTGTGCCAAACATATTGATGATGAGAGCGGCCAGCATGCCCAGTGCCACGCCCAGCGCACCACCCAGCACGGATACGACCAGTGCCTCGATCAAGAACTGTTGCAGGATATTGCGCATGCGTGCGCCAGTCGCCATGCGTATGCCAATCTCCCGCGTGCGTTCAGTGACGCTGACGAGCATGATATTCATCACGCCTATGCCACCCACCAGCAAGGAAATCGCAGCAACAGAAGCCAGCAATACGGTCAGGGTATTCTGTGTATCGGTGGCGGTTTCCAGTATGCTGGCCATATTGCGAATCTGGAAATCGACCGCCCGATGGCGTGCCTGTAGCAAGCTGCTGACGGCATCCTGGGTGGCATCTATGCCTGCTACATCATCGACTGCGACGGTGATGGTGCGTAAAAAGCGCTGGCCAAACAGCCGCAGGCTGCCTGTGCTCAAGGGTAGAAGTACCACGTCATCCTGATCTTGCCCGCCAGGCGATGCGCCGCGTGCGGCCATCACGCCTATCACCTGGAACAGCACATTATTCAAGACCACATACTGGCCTATGGGTTTGCTGTCGCGGCCAAACAGATTATCCACCACGGTCTGTCCCAGCACGACCACGGCGGTGTAGCTGCTGACATCGTCTTCCGAAAAAAAGCTGCCCTGGCTGACACCCCAGTTGCGCGCCAGTGGAAAGCTGGCCGAAGTGCCGGTGGCCTGGGTCTGGTAATCGGCATTGCCAAAGCGGGCGGTGACGCTGCCACCGAGTTCAGGCACGGCTGTCAAGACATTGGGCAAGCTGGCAATAGCGTCGGCATCTGCAGATACCAGTGTCGCCACGCTGCCACCAACGCCACGGCGGTTGGGTGCACCAGGGCGCACCACCAGCAAATTACTGCCCATGGAGCTGATGCGTGCCAGCACAGTCTGCTTGGCACCATCGCCTATGGCCAGCATGGCAACGACGGAACCAACGCCAATAACGATGCCCAGCAAAGTCAGCACGGTGCGAAACAGATTCGAGCGCAAGGCCCTGAGTGCGGTCTTGGCGGCAGCCAGCAAACCACTGAGGAATGCTTCACCCCGGTCATCACTGCTGTTGAAAGTATTGTCCAGCGTGGGATTGTCTTTTTGTGCTGCCCTGGATTCAGGCGCTGTGATATCTGGGCTGCGCGTACCAGAGTCGGCGACGATCATGCCATCCTTGATCTGAATTATGCGATGCGCCTGTTCGGCCACCTCTTGTGCATGGGTGATCAGGATGATCGTATGGCCGCGGCGCGACAGGTCTTTCATCAAGGCCATGACTTCGATGCCGCTTTGGGTATCGAGCGCACCGGTAGGCTCATCTGCCAGCACGATGCGACCTCCATTCATGAGGGCGCGGGCAATCGAGACGCGCTGTTGCTGGCCACCAGACAATTGACTGGGACGGTTACGCAGGCGTTCACCCAAGCCCAGGGTGGTCAGCAGGGAATTGGCACGCTCACGTCTTTGCAAGGGTGCCACACCGGCATAGAGAGCTGGCACTTCGACATTCTCGACCGCATTTGCAGTGGGGATAAGGTTGTAACTCTGAAACACAAAACCAAAGGCTTCACGCCGCAAGCGCGCCAGTTCATCGCGCTCGAAACCGGAGACATCATTGCCTTCAAACAGATACGTGCCAGACGTGGCGCGGTCCAGGCAGCCGAGTATGTTCATCAGCGTGGTCTTGCCGGAGCCAGATGCGCCCATGATGGCAAGAAATTCACCCGCATAGATTTTCAGGCTGATGCCATGCAAAATCTCTACTTCCATGTCCGCGGTCTGGTAAGACTTCCTGACATCACGCAATTCTATTAACGGCAGGTCGGGGCTGCTCATCTTGGGCCGCCGCGCTGATTATTGCCGGTCAGGGCGCCACCTGGCGTTGCGGTCGCCGGGGCGGCGGCTGACCTGGTGCCAACCACCACTTTTTCACCTACTTCCACGCCCGACAGGATTTGCGCCGACACCCGCGTCATGACGCCAACCTGCACTGCCCTTTCGCTGACTTTGCCGTCCGCATCCATGACGCTGACCATGGCCTTGCCATCCTTGAACTGGCCACGCGGGTCCTGAGCCGAACCGCCACGCCTGCCAGTTTTCGCAGGCTTGCCATTTTCAGGCACGGCATGCAGGGCTGTCAGCGGTACAAAGACGGCATCCCTGGCACTGGCGAGTACAAAGAATACTTGCGCCGTCATTTGCGGCAGCAGGTTCTGGCGTGTATTCGGCACTTCAAACAGGGCATCGTACAAGACTACGTTATTGACAACATTTGGGGTAGGCGAGATTTGCCTGAGCTTGCCGTAGTAGCGGCGTGTGCTGCCACCCAGGGTGGTGAAATATACATCCATACCCAACTTGAGTTTGCCCACATCAGCTTCTGATACCTGTGCCTGCACGGTCATGATGGACAGGTCGGCAATGCGCATGATGATAGGTGCCTGCTGGTTGGAATTCAGGGTCTGCCCTTGCCGGGCAGTTTGCGAGACTACCGTGCCTGCTATTGGCGCATAGATTTTGGTGTAACTCAGATTGGCATCATCACCACGCAGGGTCGATTCAGTCTGTTGCATCTGGGCCTTGAGTGCTGCTACCTGGGCCACGGCAGAACGTTGCTGTGCCTGGGCGATTTGCAAAGCTTCTTCTGTCGTGGCCTGTTCCTGCATGAGGTTTTTTTGGCGCGTCAGTTGCAGCTCAGCCAGTTGCAGTTGGGCTTGCTTGTCGCTCAGTTGTGCAGTCTGGTTGCGCAACTGGGCGCGGTCGGCGTCGGCCTTGGACAAATACACGGTGGGGTCTATTTCAGCCAGCAAGTCCCTGGCCTTGACGATGGCACCGACTTCCACATGCAGCTTTTTAAGCTGGCCGGATACCTGGGTGCCGACATCGACAAAGTCTTTCGGTTGCAGGCTGCCGGTGGCGGTGATGGCATCTTCGATATCGGCCTTTTGCACCTGGGCAGTGAGCAGTTTTTCAGCATTGTCTGTACCATCCATGACCAGATTTCGCACATAGATACCCCCGGCAATAAACAGGATCAAGGCAACAACGATCGCAGTGATGATGCGAGGGCGTGTCCAGCGACTGTGCGGTCTGATGGCGGGCGTGCTGGTCAGTAATGGCGACGCAGATGGTGGCTTGCTCACCGGGGTGACAGTAGCGGCATTGGCATCACCAGTCGCCACACTGGCGACTGCGGTATCTGCCATCAATAAGGTAGCTGTGTTGGCGGTGGCAGATTTTTCAGGGTGCTTTTCTGAAGCAGGCTGAGATGGCAGCTCAGGCGCACTCATGACTTCGCCAGCCATGTAGTCGCTGGCATCACCAAGAGCAACTTGCGCAAAACCGCTCCAGCGACCCAGCATGGCATTTTCATGCACATGCCTTGTATGGGCCACCGTATTATGCCAGAGCGATTTTGCGGAAGTTCTCTCATGCGGAATACCCCTGAAAAAGTTGCTGCACTCAGCACTTGCCAGACCCTATGCTGACAGCGCTGCATTGCGACGTCCGTACGCTGGCGAACAGACGCGTATTCACTCCTGCAGCAGGATGACGGTGTGCGACCAGATAACAGCACATTTTGAATCCCATGCAAACCAGCATAGCAATGGTGAGACTGGTGCGTAGCAACAAAATGTATCGCTTTGCATCTAGTTGTAGATATTACCAGTACTGAACACCTGGTCACAAACCAGGTGGACAGCTTCCTTGACCCGGCGCAATCACCTTGATCGCGCCCCTGTTATTGAGAGAAAATCATGCTCTATACTATCGCTATTATTTTACTTGTCTTGTGGCTGCTCGGCATGGTGTCTGCTTACACCATCGGCGGTCTTATCCATATCTTGCTGGTGGTTGCCATCGTCATGGTGCTGCTGCGTGTGATACGTGGCGAGCGGCTCTGAAGCCTTTGTCACATATACCCAGGGCTTTGCTGCAACGTAGCATTGCTCTGGGGCGTTTGCTGCCCGGCATAGGCAGCATCTTGCAGTGCGCCGTCACTGAATGGATACGCCACCGCTCCTCCAGCAAGGGAGCTGCGCTGGCTTTTTACACCTTGTTCTCAATGGCACCAATACTGGTACTGGTGCTGGCAATTGCCGGGTTTTTCTACGGTAAAGAAGCTGCCCAGGGGCAGCTATTCCATCAACTGCAAGGTCTGGTTGGACGTACCAGCGCCGAGGCCATACAAGCCATGCTGGCAGGCGCACGCAATGAGGATGAAGGCCGTCTGGCTACCATCATTGCCAGCGTATTGTTGCTGGTGGGCGCCACCAGTGTGTTTGCCGAATTAAAAGAATGCCTGGATGAAATCTGGCAAGTGCCACTGCAAACAGATAACGGTATCTGGTATTTGCTGCGTACTCGTCTGTTGTCGTTTGGCTTGATCCTGGTGCTGGCCTTCCTGTTGCTGGTATCACTGGTGGTCAACGCGGTCTTGCTGGCACTGGAGCATTATTGGCGCGGCAGCCAGATTACCGTGACTTTGGTGTTTTTGCCCCTCTCTGCCCTGGTGGGCTTTACCGTGATTGCCTGCCTGTTTGCCGTCATCTTCAAAATGCTGCCAAGAGTACGCCTGTCGTGGAATGATGTCTGGGTAGGTGCACTCGGCACAGCCGCTTTATTCCATGCTGGCAAATATGCCATAGGCGTGTATATAGGCAACAGTGGCATCGCCAACAGCTTTGGTGCCGCCGGATCAATGATCGCGATTTTGTTGTGGGTATACTATTCGGCACAGATTTTCCTGCTCGGTGCAGAGTTTACTCGCCAGTATGCGTACTCACTGGGCAGCTTGCAAAAACAAAAGCAAACTGCCACGTCGTAAAGTAGAACTCATTTCATCAATAGGGATGAGTGCTAAGCACCTGACTTATTTAGCCGAGACTCTCCAGATGATGTTACCAACGTCATCTGCCACCAGTACCGCCCCCGCTTTGGCGATATGAATGGTGGGCAGCAATTTTTGTTCCGGCTCAGGCAATACAGGCTGGCTGCCAAAACCTGGCGTGTCTGAAAGTGCGTTTGACTGCACAGACGCTACCATGCAGGCCTGCAAGCTCAACAGCACGCAGGTGCTGAGAATAGGTAATGTGGGTTTCATCCGTTTCTCCAGAGCAGAAAAGTAACTTTTCAATAAGCGATATAGACAATCGATATAAAAGCACTGGAGCTGATTGCGCGTCTGTTCGTCAAAGCACACTGATCAAAAAATATAGACCCTAAGCAATTCAGGGATAAAAATACTAGCCGCCTGTGCAACACAGGAGGAAAGGTTTCGCCTTACAGAATAAATCATATTGAGTGACGAAATGCTTGAACTCATACCAAAAACATCAGGTTTCGGTGAAATTTCATCACACCATTTTAATGCCGAAATGTTTGCTTACAATCATCCATGATTTGTCACCGAATTAATATTGTTAAACAATGTAAACTGTATATTATTACTGCTGGTTAATAGTTTTATCAATGGAAACGCAACTGCCCAGTTTCGTTTTATCCATTCAGAGCACATGAACACAGCATTTCTACATGTAGTAAAAGAGCCTGATCTGGCAAGGGATTTGAGCCGGATTGCGGATGATTTTGACATACTCGGTTTTTTCCATCACTTTGGCAGTTCCTGTTTTGCCATGTCAGCCATGCTGGCACAGATACTGTCAGCAAAAGGCTATCAGGCCAGAGTCCAGGCTTGTTATGGTGAAATCTGGAAAGATAATGGCGTTTTTTACATAGGCTATCAGGGCTTTGCCCATGAGGGGCAAAAAGAAGGCCATGCCGTCTGTATCGTCAATGAACAATACCTGGTCGATTTTGGTCTGGGCACCTTAAAAAAACACTATGACCCGAATTTTGAATCTGCACTGGTCTGCGAACTTGCTGACGGCGCGGAGCATATTGCGCACACCCAGCTCGATAATGGCGCTGACATGCTCTGGAGGACCGACTGGATTTCCCCCATGGTAGAACTGGAATTGCAGTCACAAGAGCTGGGTATCCAGCGCATTTTGGCAGTCTATCAAGATTTTCAAAAAAACCGTGTGGCGTATCTGGTCAAAAAAATGTTTGCCGCCCCCCCTCTCATGCCAATCCCGGATGCGCCATTGGTCTTGCGTCTGGCAACCGCCGCATAATCCTCACACTGATGGCCGCAGCCGCAAGGCCCGCTTTACCATTTCGCCTTGCACCGGGGATGCCAATATGGTTAATATTGGCTATCAAATAATAATCACAGCATTGAGAAAAATATTACCTTAAGTCACCATTTGAAAAGCTAATCATCTTGAGAGCATGTTAAATTATTGCTCTTAAAGCCTGAGGTTTTTCAAATCACCCAATGTGGAAAAGCATCATGACTGAACCGCGTGTAGACTTGCCCGTCAGAGTGCCGCCAGCACCGGCCAGGTCCATACGCAATTATTTGCTGATGCTTGTGCTGGCAGTATCCCTGCCTTTGGCGGCGGTTGTGGGCTTTGGTATTTATCACGACTTCCAGCAATCCACCGAATTCACCAAAAATTCCCTCAAGATCATGACGAATGTCATGTTGAAGAATACCCGTGGCAAACTGGATCAGGCCCACAAGCTGATGGAAGGTGTTGCCAGTTTACCTCTGGTCAGAAAATTGCAATTGCAGGATTGCCCTGAAAAAATGGCTAACCTCGCCAGCCTGAACCCGGCCTATGCCCGCCTTGTGATTACCGATTTGCAAGGACAAATACTGTGCAGCGCCAGGACTGGCTCCGCAGCATCCATCACAGCCGTGGTCAGTACTGCTGAACTTGCAGATACCATCAAGAGCGGGAAACTGAGCATTTCGCCGCCACGCCGCCTGAATGCATCGGCAAGCTGGAATACCGTCATGAGCCTGCCTGTGCGCAATGAAGAGCAAGCCATCATCGCGCTCGTCATCCTGTCGCTGGATGTGAATTTTTATGATCCTGCCATCCCTGCCGAATTTTTGCCTGAGTCCAGCCGCTTTGGTTATTTCCGCGATGATGGCATCATGGTGTGGCGTAATGTTGATCCCGATGGTGTCATAGGCACCCGCCCCAATGCAGATGCTGCAAGGCGTATCGTCAAAGTAAAAAGCGGTGAATTTGAAAGCCGGGCCGTAGATGGGATAGTTCGCTTCTTTTCTGTCGCACCGCTGACTGAGTATGGTCTGGTGGCCTTTGTCGGTGTGCCATCGGCTACCATATTTGCCGAGGCCCGCAGCCGTGCCTATGAATCCATAGGCCTGAGCCTGGCGATGATCAGTCTGCTGTTGTTGGTGGCGCGTGTGATAGGACGCTGGATCACCCAGCCCGTGACTGCCCTGGGACGTGTCGCCCATGCGGTCAGCCATGGTGACCTGGGCGCCAGGGCGCAATTGCAGGGGCCTGCTGAATTGCAGGCCGTGGCCTTTGAATTCAATCGCATGTTGGCGGCGCAGCAGCATAGTGATGCCCAGTTCCGCGCTTTTCTTGACAATAGTGCCATCGTTGCCTGGATCAAGGACGAAGACGGCCGCTATCAGTTTGTCAGTGACAACTATTTGCGTCGCTTCGCCTTTCAGGCAGATCAGGTGCTGGAAAAAACTGACCATGATTTCCTGCCTGCCGAGCTTGCCGATGCTTACCGCGCCAGTGACCTGGCCTTGCTCAACAGTGGCGGGCAAGATGAAGCCATCTGGCCTTCTGTCAATGCGGATGGCAGCAATAGCTGGTGGCTGGTCAACAAGTTTGTTTTTCTTGCGTCTGATGGCAAGCGCCAGCTTGGCGGCCTTGCCGTCGATATTACCGAACGCAAGCGCATGACCGATCTCGATGAAATGATTTTGCAGACCGCCATGGATGCTTACTTGATGGTGGATAAACATGGCAACATCAAGGCCGTCAATGAAACTGCATGTAGCATGATGGGTTACACCCGCGAAGAACTGCTAAATCTGAACATAGACGATATCGATCTGCTGTACGAAGAACATGGCAAGCCCGCACATGAAAGACTGGACAATGTACGCCTTGCTGGCGCCATGCAGTTTGAAGCCAGGCACAGATGCAAGGAAGGGCATATCATTGATGTTGAAGTCTCGGTGCGTTACTTGCCAGGCCAGGAATTATTCCCGGCCTTTGTGCGCGAAATAACAGCGCGCAAACAGGCAGAGCAAAGCCTGCATCTCGCCGCCACCGTGTTTGAATCGCATGAAGGCATGTTCGTGACAAATGCCAACAAGATTATCCAGCAAGTCAATCGCGCCTTTACCGAGATCACCGGCTATAGCCGCGAGGATGCGATAGGAAAAAGCCCCAAGATTCTTAATTCTGGCCGCCATGACACGGAGTTTTTTGCCGAGATGGATGTACATCTGGGCATGAGCGGCTCCTGGCAGGGTGAAATCTGGAACCGGCATAAAGACGGCCATATCAGCCCGCAATGGCTGGCCATCACCGCCGTGTATGGGCACAATAATGAATTGCTGCATTATGTCGGCACCCTCGTCGATATCTCCATGCGCAAGGCAGCAGAAGATGAAATCAAAACCCTCGCATTTTATGACCCGCTGACCCGCCTGCCCAACCGCCGCCTGCTGACGGACCGCCTGCAGCAAGCCTTGCTCGCTTGCGCCCGCAGTGGCCACAAGGGCGCGCTGATGTATATCGACCTCGACAACTTCAAGACCCTGAATGATACCCAGGGCCATTACAAGGGCGACCTGTTGTTGCAGCAAGTCTCGGAACGCCTCATCCATTGCGTGCGCGAAGGTGATACCGTGGCACGCATAGGAGGTGACGAGTTTGTCGTCTTGCTGGAAAATCTCAGCGAATTTGCTCATGAAGCTGCCAGCCAGATAGAAATGGTGGGCAAGAAAATCCTCGCTGCCTTGAACCAGCCATATGAACTCGAAGGCTATGAATGCCATAGCACACCCAGCATAGGCGCGACCCTGATTGCCGTGCACGACTGCGGCTATGAAGAATTGATGAAGCAAGCTGACCTCGCCATGTATGCTGCCAAGACCGCAGGCCGCAACACCCTGCGCTTTTTTGACCCCGCCATGCAAGCCGTCGTCAGCGCGCGAGCAAGCATGGAAAAAGAATTGCGCGAAGCCTTGCGTGAACAACAACTGCGTCTGCATTACCAGGCCCAGGTGGGCCGCCATGGCGAACTGGTGGGGGCCGAAGCGCTGGTACGCTGGCAGCACCCGCAACGCGGCATGATTTCACCCGCCGAATTTATCCCGCTGGCAGAAGCGACTGGCCTGATCCTGCCGCTGGGCCAGTGGGTCTTGCGCACCGCTTGCCAGCAATTACTGATCTGGGCCAAAGACGCCGACAGCGCGCAACTGACCATCGCCGTCAATGTCAGTGCACGCCAGTTCAGGCAGCTAGATATCGTTGAGCAAGTCCTCGGCATTCTGCAAGAGACTGGCGCAAATCCGCAATTATTGAAACTGGAACTGACCGAAAGCCTGCTGGTTGATGATGTCGAAGACACCATCAGCAAAATGGAGCAACTCAAGGCCGCTGGCCTGTGCTTTTCACTGGATGATTTTGGCACCGGTTACTCGTCACTCACCTATCTCAAGCGCCTGCCACTGGATCAGTTAAAGATAGATCAGTCCTTTGTCCGTGATGTACTGACAGACCCGAATGATGCCGCCATCGCCAGGACCATCGTCGCCCTCGGCCAGAGCATGGGCCTCTCCGTCATCGCCGAAGGTGTAGAAAGCGCAGAACAAAGAGACTACCTCGCCAGCCAGGGTTGCTATGCCTATCAGGGTTATTATTTTGGCAAACCTGTGGCAATTGCAGAATTTGAAGCAGCAAGAATCAAGACATTCGCGAGCTGAATATGTCACTTTCGAGTGCAAAACTTGTCTGATGCGAGCGCATGCTGCTATAGTCAAATGAAGAATTGCATTTGCAGAACATTGCCAGACCAACCTGATGAAAAACGCCAGGCAAAGGAGCAGCATGAAAATCATCTGTATCAACGCTTGTTTGCGTATGGCATTCTTAATGATTTTCATCATGTCTGGGCACAGCTTTGCCCAGCCCCAAAAACCTGTATCCCCGAACTACCCTGCCCTGATCCTGAATTCGGAAGACTTCCCGCCTTTCAATTATCCTGACACCGATGGTAAGTCAGCAAAAGGCCTGGCGTCGGAAAAAATCATCGAGTTAATGGCACGGGCAGAAGAACAATACAGTATTCATTTCTTTCCTTGGGTGCGCTCTTTCCAGTCTGCGCAGAAAGATGCAAATACCTGCATCTATGTCACCACCCGCACGCCTGCCCGCGAAGCGATGTTCCAGTGGGTAGGCCCCCTGGTAAAAAACACATGGACAGTGTTTGCGCGTGCCGACGATACGCGCCGCCCGATCAGCATAGATGACTTGCATCCCTACTTGCTGGGTGCTTATCGCCAAGGTGCGGTATCAGAGCATTTACTGGCCAAGGGCTTTCGCACTGAACTTGCCAATGCTGACCGCGACAATCCGAGGAAATTGTTAGCAAAACGTTTTGATTTTTGGATAACAGGCGAACTGGTAGGGCATGCGTTCATTAAGGACCTGGGTCTTAAAAATCAAATCGTACCCATCTTGCCTTTACAAACCAAATATCTCTACCTGGCTTGCAACCACGGCGTCGCCAAGGAACGTATAGATCGCTTGAACATGATCTTGAAAAATATGGAGAACGATGGCACCAGTGCCAATATTGAGAAAAAATTTCGCTAAAGGCTGCGTTATTAAAGAAACCAGTCAGCACAGTTTTCCGGATGTATGTAACGGCCCCAGATCCAGTAAGAGAAATTCAACACCACCATCAATGACAGCAACATGCGCATGTGCCTCAAACCACAGTTATTGAAACCAAGTCTCTGATAAAACGGCGCTTGCTCGCTCACCGTGGACTCTCCTGCCAAATAGTAGTAATAGTGCAACCAAATATGAAGCAAGCGATGTAAGGCGGCAGAGACAGTCCATAGTCGACACAGAAACGACAGGGATAATGCATACTTCCTGGCAATAAAAAAAGCTCTTGGGCATAGTAGAATGACGGCATACCCCCTTACCGGAAATCTGCATGTCCAAGAAAAACGAACTTACCCTGCTGATGGCAAAAGTTCTTTTAAAACTCACCTCCGAGTCCCCGCAAGCCTGGGACCAGTCGTATTGCCGTTTTTTGGCCCAGGATAAAAACCAAGCCAGCTTCCAGTTCATGTCCAGACTGGGCAAGACACTCAGGGTCTTACCAGCCCCGCCTGAATACACAGACTTGCTGGGTCCATTGATGCATTCGCTGTTTGATGAAATGCAGACAGAAACCACGCACAGGCCAGTCCTCGCCGTACTGACCGTCGATGCCGCCAAGACGTATAAACTCAAGCTGGAATACCATAACCCACATGCCCATGAGATCAGCCTGCAGGCGCTGGGCACAAAGACCTCGTACTTTGCCAGTGACGAAGTAGACTTGCCGCTCTGAGACATCTCACGGCACAGAAATGAGCAGGAGATTGCAATCGGTAAAAGCCTGAAATGGTGCGCGAGGTTTTCTGTTGATATTCATACGATTACGCATAGAATCTAATTGAACCTGCGCGGGCTACTAAACACCCTGCAACATCATTTGCGTCAGCAAGTTCCAAGCGAGTCCTTTCCAACAGTAAAGTTACATGGCAAATGTAAATTTACCAACATCATTACACAACTCTATCATGATTTGACTTCGCTCGAACGGCTTTCCGGGGAATTTGATATATACGCCAATGGCGTATAATATAAAGATAAGGTATCAATGTATTGAAAGGGTGTCGATGGTTTTTGTAGAAACTACTGTTTTTACCAGTCAATTGAAAGGCTTGTTGACTGATGAAGAATACAGGCAATTACAAAACGAACTGGTAGAAAACCCTGAATCTGGCAGCCTGATTAGTGGTGGCGGTGGAATTCGAAAGATACGTGTCAATTACGGCAGTAAAGGTAAAAGCGGCGGGGCAAGAGCAATTTACTATTTTAAATCAGCAAATGACCAAATCTACATGCTCGTGATTTATCCAAAATCAGTGAAAGACAATTTATCAGCCGCCGAAAAAGCCATACTCAAAGATTTGGCCAAGTCATTGTAAGTCGCAAATGCAAGGAGTTAAAAATGGACAAAGAATTATTCGCAAACCTGGTTGCCAGTCTTGCAGAAGCAGGCAAAATCGCTAAAGGCGAGGCCAAGCCTGCTCGTACTACGACATTAAATAAATCTGGCAAGACGAACAAAGTTCAGGCAAAACCAGGAAACAAAACTGCCACTGTGCCAGCAATTCCACATACAAAAATCGATGCCAGACAAGTGCGCGAGAAAACAGGTTTGTCACAAAGCGATTTTGCCACTGTCATGAACGTCAGTATCAAGACCCTGCAAAACTGGGAACAACACAGACGTGAACCAACTGGTGCGGCAGATTCCCTACTCAGAGTATTTGCCGCTGCGCCAGAGCTGGTTTTGAAGGCTTTGCATCAAGCCTGATTGCTTTTTATTTAGCAAGCGTAGCTAGGTTTCCACAGAATCTAATCGCATCTACGCGAGTTCACTCAATTTTTGTAGGAATTTTGGATTTGAGATAGCAGCTTAAAATACAGTAAATTTAATGTAATCACACCCTAATTGATGCTCTTTTTCTCGCCAGTCGTATACGTATTCATTTTCGTCAAATCCTTTGCATGCAATGCCAAATGATGTCGTGCCATTTGGATTGGTGACAGCTTTTCTAGCAATGTACTTCCAATACAAATAATTACTTTTGTTAAATTTCTCGGATTCGAAGCGCGATAATTGGACAATTCCACATTCGCCGTCAGGTGCTGATTTTGCAATCCACACAGGCATCTCTCCACTAAATTGTGGCGCTGGTTGAAAGCTCTGCTTAAATGTTTGAGAAGAAACTTTGCATGTTCGCATTTCACGGTCATGACTATTGCGGACAATATTTAAATAATTGCTTTCATCAGCTTTATCACAGAACGCAACTAAGTCTCGCCCCAATTTTGCACCATCCCTTTTTTCAGTGGCACTCATCTGACTTAATTTTTCACTTTTCGGCGCTTTGCGCTTACCGTCAAATATCTCAATCATTTGGCGATAAGAGTCGCACTCTTCTGCACTAAATTTGATTGGATTTTTATTGTATTCTTCTTTTGCCTTAATTAATTTTTCAGGCAAGTTCTCTGGACTCGTCAATCTTCGAACGCTTGATTGTGTAAATTCGCAGTCTAATAAGTTTGATTCTCGATTTAAACATCTATATGTAAGAGAATGCGTTTCTTTGGTGTTATAGAGCAAACCGACAGTTGGTGCCTCTGATGCAATTGCAACCTCAAAAAAAAGAAGCGTTATCAAAAAAAATAATCGAAAATTACGCATAATATTTAACTAGATCAGGTCTTTGCATTAGTTCGATATTCAACAAATATCACTTCTTATTTTTTGCCTGCGCTAACGCACTACCAGCAGCTGATTTCGATTGAGCACTCGTTCGACCATCACGCAACACCTGAGAAGCAGCACTTGCAGCAGAGGACGAAGTTTGTTTTTTAGGTGCACTTGTCTGTGACAAAGCACTAGCAGCGGCAGTTTTCGAATTTGCACCAGTTGAATTGCTATGTAGAGTTTTGGAGGCTGATGTGGCTGCTTTGCTTCCTGTGGTCTTAGTATTTGCCATACTTCGTTCCTGTTATTGAGTGACACCAACATTCAAAAAAATTGATTTTAAATTTACTTAATTTTTATTTAAGTATATGCATTACATTCGGTTACATTTACCAAGAGAGTGATATATTTTAGACATTTAACAAAATTAAAACTTTTCTGTTGTATTTGTGTGTTGACTCAAGTTAAAAAGAAGACAAATTTACGACTTAGAAGAATTTTTCATTCGTAAACATTTCCAAATTGCATCACGTCGTTATATGAATCTATTTATTTGCCAAGCTAGGAAATTTGTATTTAATTTCTCAAAAAAAATGACTGCGTCACCTCCAAGTGATGCAGTCACATAATCAGTATAGACAGAAGTGTCACGCCCTGGGAATTATCAACGTGATCTCTATTTTTCTATCCATCGCTACTTCCCCACCCTATCCCCCGCAAACCCGATCACCGACGCATTCGCCCAGTTTGCGCACACCCTGGCTTTGTCATTCGCCTTGATGCCTGTCGTCTTTAACACCAGCTTGCTGATGCCGCGTATGTCGAGTTCTGGTTTGACTACGGCTGGTGCTGTGATCAGGCCGCTGTCGAACAGGAGTTTGTCGTCGCCCCAGACCTGGAATTGCAGGCCGCCGTTGTTGCGGCAACTGTCGTCTATGCCGACGTCGGCGCGGAAGGTTTGCCAGTTGCCTGTGAGTTTGTAGCCGACTTCGCTATTGCCTGTCACACCCAGGCCTTTGCGGAAGCGCAGGCCGTTCATTTGCATGCTCGCGTCTCCTTTGCTTGCCTGGACTTTATACGCCATATCTCTGGCGTAGCTGGCGCTATTGCTGGCAACAGCATCAGACAAGAACACTTGCGCCTTGGGCTTGTCGGGCATGGGGTGTTCGAGGATGCTGAACTCTGAAATAGTGATGGGGGTGACGATCACGGGGTTGAAGGCATTGTATGCCTTGGCAGTGTTGGTCGCGCCTGTGCTGGTCAGCACCATCGGGTCTTGTGCTTCGCCATCATCATTCTGGTCATGCGTGCTAAGTACGCGGAAGCGGAACAGGCGGCCTGCTCTGGCGGCAAATTCCACTTTTTGTTTTTCTTGCTGTTTTTTCAGACGACCTGTGTAAACCGGTTTGCCCCATTCGCCATTGGTATCGGCCAGGTAGATTTCAAAGTCTTTGACCTGGCCGTATTGCCAGTTCTTGTCATTGCGTGGCGCGATTTCAAAACCGCTGACCATGCGGCGTTCGCCCAGTGCCAGGCTGAATTCATGGGCACCGGTTTTTTGTGACTGGTCACGCAGGGTGCGGAACCAGGTGCCGGGCTTGCCGTCGAAGGCATTTTCCAGCGGATGGCCAGGTTCTTCTGCCGGGCGGTTCAAGACGATGAGGTTGTCTGCAGCGATGGTGTTGCCCAGATCAGGTGCAGCCGGGTAGTCAGCCGTCGCTGCCAGTTGCTTGCTGGCGGCAATTGCCAGGTGAAAGCTGTAGGCTTTATCTACGGGTAGTTTGGCAGTTTTTACGTGGACAGTGCCGTATTTTTCATTGGTGTCGTAAAACCAGCCTGTACTGCTTTTCTGAAATTCTTCACGGGTCTTGAAGGCGGGCAAAGTCTGCTGGCCAAAAGTGACGGCATCTGGCTCTGCGCGGCTATGCACTTGCAATTGCAGGATGCGCTGCGCTTCCATGCCTGTGTAGCTACCATTGACTGCACCGACATTGATGCGGATATCACCCGCCTTGTTTTCTGGCGCATCGACTGTGAAGACTTGCTGGCTGGATTTGCCAGCCTGATACTGGCGGCTTTCGCCATCGTCTTCATACAGGGTAAAACTGGATTTGCCATGGGGGTAGATATCCAGGGTCAGCACGTCCTTGGGCACCTGTCCATCAAACAGGGCGACCGGGTACATGGGCAAAATCGCGCCAGCGCGCACCATGACGGGCAGTTTTTCCAGTGTGACTTGCTGGTCGATGACTTTGCCTTTGGCATCGGCCTGCACAACGCGGCCATCCCAGTAGTCTATCCACTGGCCTTGCGGCAGGTAGATGCCCTTGCGCCAGCCTCTGCTTGCAACCTGGCTGCGATACACTGGCGCAACCAGAAAGTCTTTGCCGAGCATGAACTGGTATTTGTAGTTTTCGTTATTGGCATTAGGGTCTTGCGGATAATCCCACATGAGGCCACGCACGATGGGCGCGCCTGTCAGCTCAGTCTCATGCGCATAGGTGTACATGTAGGGCATCAGGCGCATCTTGAGTTTCAGATAATCGCGGTTGATGCTGCGGTACGGTTCATCAAACCACCAGGGATGTTTACGCCCGGACTTGGACCAGCCTGACATGCCCATCAGCACGGGTGTGAAAGTTTTCCATTGCAGATCGCGGGTGAAGGTTTCCGGGCTGCCGCCAAAAATGCCATCGACGTCACCGGTGGCATAAGCCTGGCCAGACAGGCCTGAACCTATCAGGGTGGGGATATGCCAGCGTATATAGTCCCAGCTACCAGACTGATCACCCGTCCAGGTAACGGCATAGCGTTGCGTACCTGCCCAGCCCATGACGGTCCAGACAAAGGGGCGTGCGTCTGAATTGTCGAGTATACCCTTGGCTGCTGCCATGTTGGCATCGAGCGAGAATTGATAGCCCTTGCCTGTCCATGCCACGTCCAGCTTTTGCGCACGCGTGCCTGCGGTGCCGACTTCCCATGCGATTTTATCGACACCGTTTTCTGTCCACAGGCCAGTGCGGAAGCCATGTTTCTTCAGCCCGGCAACGACTTCGGGCAGATTGGTGTAGCCGCAGCCATAACCATCATTCGGCAAAATCCAGCCGCCGGGCATGTCGTGTTCGCGGTATTTGGCGGCGATGGAATTGATGACGTCCGGCGTCTTTCCTGTCGGGCCATCGCTCCAGTTGCCGGGTACGGTGCCGGGCTTTTTGCTATTGTCGCCATCGTTATAGCAATCGGCATCACCATATTCATAAGCCCAGCGCGGCAAGAGTCTGGCGCGGCCTGTCAGTTCTGTGTACGAAGCCAGTACGTCCTTGATGGAATTGCCGACGAAGTAATAGGCATCGAAACGTTTTTCCTGATGGCTGGTGCTCAGGTATTCATTCGAGCGGAAATCATAGCTGCCATTGCTCCAGGTATTGCGCAAGACGCCATAGCCTTTGCTGCTCATGTAGAAAGGCGCGGGGCTGGGTCTATCGCCTTCTTCCCAACCTCCTGAATAGGAAACTTCCATCTGCTTGCCCTTGAAGGCATAGGCACCGTTTTGCTGGCCGCCACCAAATAAGACTTCATCTGCGCTGCTGGAGAGGGTCTGGAAGCTGGCTTTGTCACCCAGTTCCAGCGGCTGGATTTCTTGCCAGACCAGGGTTTTATTGTCTGGCTTGTAGAGGGCCAGACGCAGTGGTGCGCGGTAGATGCGCAAGGCCATGGCCGAGGTTTGCACCAGTTGGTATTCGGCTTTTGAATCAGCTTGCGCCGTTAACTGGTAAGGGACTTTGTCGTAATCCTGCTTCAGCACGATGGGCGCGGCCTTGTCACCAGCATCGAGCAATTGTCCTTTTGTGCCAGCCCATACGCGAAACAGATCGGGCTTGAGCAGGCTGATGCGTACGATGCTGCCATCTGACGTCACCAGTTCTATCTGATTGGCATCGGCTGCTATTTTTTGCATGTTCCCCAAAGGCGCGGCTTGGCTGACACCACTGAACACATGGAAGATCAGGCTGGCGATGACAGTCTTGCGTATGGCGGCGTGCAAAGTTTGCATATTGGGTATTCATCCTATCTTTGATGTTGGGGCGCTAAGTTCAGGCACATGGCAAGCAATAATAATGTGCATACAGCAATGTAACTGTGTCCGGTCTTTTGTAACAGTGAGATTTATTTTTTGCCTTCATCAAGAAATTTTGAATGGCAGGCCAATACGGTCAACAAGTATGGCGCAGGCGCGACAAATAATGGTTGACGACGCGGCGGCAGGCGTCGCTGGGCCTGTGCCGTACCAGCGTAATCTTCCGGCCATGGCCGGACAACAACATGGCCTGCTCCAGCATGAGCTTGCCTTCGCCTATCAGCACCAGTTCTCGCACGCCAGGCAAGACTTGCGAGATGGGATGGTGATGCTGGTCATGCAAGACTTCGGCTATTGCCAATATCATCAACTGGCAAGGGATATTGCCATAACGGCAGTGCAGGCTGAGCTGCCTGGCTGTGATCTGGATGCTGCTTTGCCTGTCCAGACCATCGCTGACGATATCGACCTTGCAGGCAGACATACGCTGAAAGCCTGTGAAGACTTCTGCCGTTCTGGCTGGACAAATTATCAAAACATCGAGAATATCGGCAGGCGAGCGCATGAAGGCTGATAGGCGGGGCAATTAATGTGAAAGTAACATTGTATCAATGCTGCAGTTAGCCTGGACTCAATGTGCTTTTGCCTCGCTGATCAGCCATTGATGAAACGCCTGAAAAGCCGGGTTCTCTTTCATGTCTGCCGCATAGATGAGGTAATAATCAAGCCGCAACGGGGTTTCCACATTCAGCGGCCTTGTCAGGCGGCCCGCAGCAATATCGTATTCCACCAGCAAGGCCTGGCCAAGCGCAATGCCCTGCCCGTCTATGGCTGCCTGCAAGGCCATCAGGGCCAGGGTAAATAGCGGCCCCTGGCGGGATTCCTGGTTGGGCAAACCCAGGGTAGAAAACCAGGCTTGCCAACTGGGGTAGTCGGGGTCATTCATGGCACTGACTTCATGTAGCAGGGTTTGCCTGGCCAGGTCAGCGGGTGTCTGCAATTGTTCGGCGATGGCCGGGCTGCAGACCGGGAAAACTTCCGTCGCGATAAAAGGCTCGATGCGGAAATCAGCAAACTGGGTACGGCGAAAATCAATGGAGATATCGCAATCACGGTAAGTGCGGTCCACTTCAGAGACGATTTCTACCCGTATATGCGGATGCCGGTTCAGGAAACGATAAAGGCGCGGCACCAGCCATTTGGAGCCAAACGATGGTGGCACGCCCACGCGCAACAAGGCATTATTATCATTAAGCAAAGCATCCGTCGCCTGCTGGAAAATCCTGAAACCTTCGCGTATGCGTGGCAGATATAACTCCCCCGCCTCGGTGAGCCTTAGGACATTATTGCTTCGATGAAACAAATCGATGCCCAAATGATCTTCCAGCAACTTGATCTGGTGGCTGATTGCCGCATTGGTCACATGCAACTCTTCCGCCGCCCGCGTAAAATTCAGCCGCCTGGCGGCAACTTCAAAAACACGCAGCGAATTCAAGGGCGGAAGACGTTTAGACATGGGCATCCATCAAAAAACAATACGGTAACAGATGTTCATTAAATTTAGTTTAATGAAAGATTGAAATATTTTGAGGCGATGAGATGTTGGATTTCTGGCAGTATGCGTGTGAGGGTTGGAAGAATAAGAACAAAACCTCTCAACACAGAGACATGGAGGAAGGGAAGACTGCTTACAAGCAGTCTTCGTTACGCAGGCGAGCGGCATGCCACTCGAATTCCCTGCTACACCACAGAGAAATACAAGAGAATGCACAAAAAAAATCCGGGCATTCATTATTCGTAGGTTGGGCCGGGCCTCGTTAGGCTACGGTTTACCAGCCCAACACTCGGCGGTTAATTAATGTATACGTCGTTTAAAAGCCCAGTGTTGGGCTGATGAAGCGTAGCCCAACCTACAATTCGCAAACAGATCAAGCACCACCCCGACATTGAAATAATCTAAACGCAGTCTCAAAAATTAATCGCTGGCAAGACCAGGCGGGCATGGTTAAGCTTCTGCCACTTTCCAGCTCTTTATACTGATTCTTATTGCAATGACCCACATACTGACGATAGATACCGGCACCACCAATACCAGGGTGACCCTTTGGCGCGATGGCGTCGTGATTGCGCATCAGGCGCATGAAGTGGGTGTGCGTGATACGGCAATCAGTGGTAACCGCGAAAAACTGCAAAAAGGTGTGCGCGCCACTTTGCTGAAAACCCTGGAACAGGCCTGCCTGAATGAAGACGATATCAGCCTGGTATTGGGTTCGGGCATGATCAGCTCTAACGTCGGGCTGTTTGAACTGCCGCATGTGCTGGCCCCGGCAGGCTTGCAGCAACTGGCGCGCGGCATGGTGTCGGTGACCATCCCCGAAGTATTTTCCAAGCCCCTGTGGTTTGTGCCCGGCGTGCGCAATGTGGTGGAAAACATAGGCCTGCACAATTGTGAATCCATGGACATGATGCGCGGTGAAGAAGTCGAAGTCATTGGCGTCATTGACCAGATGGGCATTACCGGCCCGGCCATGATGGTGATGCCGGGTTCGCACTCCAAGTTTGTGTGTATCGACGACAAGAACCGCATCACTGGCTGCGTGACCACGCTGGCGGGTGAACTGATGTATGTCATCACCCACAATACTATCCTGGCGCAATCGCTGGAATCATCATTTGCGACCACCATCAGCCCCGAGATGCTATTGGCCGGTGCCAAATCAGCGCAAACCATAGGCCTGGGTCGCACCTGCTTCAATGTTCGCATACTTGACCAGTTCACTATTTATGAGCGCAATGACAGGGCCAATTTCCTGCTGGGTGCCATCCTTGGTGCCGACTTGCTGACACTCAAAAACAGCACGGCCATCAAGATGCTACCGGGCACACCCGTCATCATCTGCGGCAAGCCCATCATGAAAGAAGCCCTGGCCTTGCTGATACAGAACGATGATTATTTCTCAGGCAAGGTGACCGTGGTCAGCGATGAAGTGCAAGCGCATCTGGCAGGGCTGGGAGCCATCAAAGTTGCCACGGCTCGCGGATTAATAAAATAAATAGGACATACGCAAAATTGCCCCAGCAAGGCTCTTGCCGCCCACATACTGGTGCAGACCACAAGGCTGACCACAGAGACACTGTGCTTAGTGGTTTACCTACTCGTTGAAAGAAATCATGACTAAAGAAATTACACGTTACGGCAATATTCCTCAGGGTGCTGGTGGGCAGCGCTTGCCATTTTCGCCTGCGGTGCGGGCTGGGGACTTTGTGTTTTGTTCTGGCCAGGTGGCCATGAAAGAAAACGGCGAAGTCGAAGATGGTGGCATAGAAACGCAAACGCGGCACACCATGGAGAATGTCAAAAAAGTGCTGGCGCTGGCTGACTGCACGCTGGCCGATGTCGTCAAGGTGACGGTATGGCTGGATGACACGCGCGACTTCTGGACTTTCAACCGCATCTATCTCGACTACTTTGGTGAACATCCACCGGCACGTTCTTGCGTGCGTTCTGAAATGATGGTTGACTGCAAGATAGAGATAGAAGTCACGGCATACAAACCAGTTTGACGTCCCCATAGGGCTTACGCAAAATTGTCCCAGCAAGGCGTAGCGACGAAGACAGTACTTGAAGTACGGCGAGGAGCTGCAACGCAGTTGGGGCGGTTTTGCGTTAGCCCTCGTCTTAACAACCGTAGATATAATCATGCACATGCAAATAGATACTGCCTACCGATCCATCTATGTCTATGCCTGGGATGTACTGGATATCGGTGTATCCGCCTTTGTCGATGCGGCGCTGGCCATGGGTGTCACCGACGTCAGCCTGGCTTGCAGCTACCATGCAGGCAAATTCTTGCGGCCACATGCACGCAAGGGGCCGAAGGTGATTTTCCCTGAAGATGGCGTGCTGTATTTTGAACCACGGCAAGAACGATATGGCGAAATCAAACCGCAGGCACATAGCGATGCCGCCATTCGCAATGTGCTGGCAGACTTATTGGCTGATGGCCGCCTGCGTGTGCATGCCTGGACAGTCTTGCTGCACAACAGCCGCCTGGGGGCGGCTTATCCACATCTGACGACGAAAAATGTCTTTGGTGACCGCTATGTGTATAGCCTGTGCCCCATGCAGCCAGCCGTGCTGGAATATGCGCGTGCTGTTTGCCGTGATCTGGTGCAGCAATATGAGCCAAGCAGCCTGATACTGGAAAGCCCTGGCTGGCAACCCTATGCACATGGCTATCACCATGAATTTGCCCAGTTACCAACGAACGCCTGGCTGGATGTCATGCTGGGCATGTGCTTTTGCGATGCCTGCCAGCGTGCGGCAACTGAGCAAGACATACAGATTAAGGCTGTGCAACAACGCATTGCTGGCAATATCAACGACTACCTGAGTAACCCCGTGCCTGTCACCGCCAACCAGGCACAGGACTGGATACAGGCAGACTTGCTCAGGGACCAGGAACTACGTGCCTTCATTTCCTTGCGCCAGCATCGTGTCACCAAACTGGTGAGCCAGATCGCTGCTGAATTACGCAAGACCACGCAACTGGCCATCATCCCCACGGTGCAAAGGCCCACTGCCGATTGCTGGCAGGAAGGCAGTGACCTGGCAGCCCTGGCTGACGTGGCAGATTATCTGGAAGTACCATTCTACGAACCCACAGCGGCACGCGCCATCCATGATGCGCGCCATACCCTGCGTGCCATCGGTGACAAGCCAGAAAAGATACGGGCAATCTTGCGCCCCGGTTATCCTGATCTCAACACCGGTGCAGAACTGGATACTGCCATCACAGGTTTGCGTGAACTGGGCATCAGTGATTTTGCGTTCTACAATTACGGCTTGCTACCACAAAAACAATTGGATCATCTGGCAGCGACACTCAACAGCCAGTTTGGAAAGGATGTAGCATGAAACGTCATGTACTCATCACCGGAGCTTGCGGCGGCATAGGCAGCGTACTGTGCCAGCGCTTTATCGCGAATGGCGACCAGGTATACGCCCAGGATCTGCCGGGTGCAGCACTTGAAGCGCTGGTGAAAAAACTGGGGCCACAAGACTGTGTTGCCGTTGGCGCTGATCTGACTGACGCTGCCGCCCTGCAAACCGCACTGGCACCAGCCCTGCAAGGCAATAGCATTGATGTACTGGTCGCCAATGCAGGCGCAGCGCAAAGCCTGAACCTGGCCAGCACCACAGAAAGCAGCTGGAAGCAGGACATGGACCTGAACCTGAACGGTACTTTTCATAGCGTGGAAGCCGTGCGCAGCGGAATGCAGAGCAAACGCAAGGGCAATATCGTCCTGATAGGTTCAGTGAATGGCATGAGCTCGCTGGGCCACCCCGCCTATAGTGTCGCCAAGGCTGGCCTGATCAGTTATACCAAGGCACTGGCCATGGAACTGGGCAAGCATGGCATACGCGCCAACATCGTCTGTCCCGGCACAGTAAAAACCCAGGCCTGGCAAGCACGCGCCGAGAAAAACCCGCAAGTGTTTGAAGACTTGAAGAAATGGTATCCGCTGCAAGACTTTGCGACGCCAGACGACATTGCCGACGCAGTGCTGTTCCTGGCATCCGATGCGGCACGCGTGATCACCGGCGTAGCCCTGCCAGTAGACGGTGGCCTGATGGCAGGCAACCGCATGATGGCGATGGAATTGACGCAGGAAGAAATTTAGATAGAACTCATTTCATGAATAGGGTGAGATGCGTTTGCCTCATAACGTGGGCTGGCAAGGCGGACGAGGCAGTCAATAGCTTTGCCTATTGACAACGAGTCCAACGCAGTCCAGCGCGCGTTATGAGGCAAACCCTTCGGGAACTGACGATTTGGGCGCATTGCAGCGTTGTGCCCCTCGCTAAGGCAGGAGCCTTGGCAGCGGGACACGCCTTACACTGCATCCCAAATCGCCTTGTTCGCACTCATCCTATTTATGAAATGAGTTCTAGTTGTTTAAGACCTTTCAACACAGAGACACAGAGTTTGCACAGAGGGGCACAGAGGAAAACAAGAAAACAAGAAAGCAAGAAAGCAAGAAAGCAAAATACCAAGAATTTAAAGAATTTAGAGAACCCCATGCTGAACCTGACATCACTGAATGAACAAAGCCTGTTACCAGGCACCAAGGGGCTGGCCCTGACTGCCCCGCTGCTGCAAAAAGACCTTGGCGCACAAGCCTGGAATGTATTGAACGCCGACACCAGCTTCCCTGTCGCTGTATTGAAAGGCAGCGCCCTGCAACATAATCTGCAATGGATGAAGGCTTTCTGCGCCAGCCGTAACATCGTTCTGGCACCTCATGGCAAGACCACCATGAGCCCGCAACTGTTTGACATGCAATTGCGCAATGGTGCCTGGGGCATGACACTGGCCAATGTTAATCAAATGCGCGTAGCCCAGCGATTTGGCGTCAAACGCGTCATCATCGCCAATCAGCTCGTCAGCAAGAGCGATATCCATTCTGCCCTGTCCTTGCTGGCAGAAGACCCTGAATTCATTTTTTATGCAATTTGTGATTCTGTCGTCGGTGTCAACATGCTGGCAGATGCTGTGCGTGAAGCGGGCTTGCAAAGACCCTTGCCCCTGCTGGTGGAACTGGGCTTTGCAGGTGGTCGCACTGGTTGCCGCAGCAGGCAGGAAGCGCTGGAACTGGCACGCCATATTCACCGCAGTCCTTACCTGCAACTGGCAGGTGTAGAAGGTTATGAAGGCTTGCTGGTTGGTAAAAACCGCGAGCAGGATTTAATGCAAGTAAAAAGCTTTTTGCAAGATATGCTGGCCCTGAGCCAGCAGGCAGACCGCGAACAATTATTTGACTTGCCCGAGATATTAATCTCTGCTGGTGGCTCTGCGTATTTTGACCTGGTGGGCGAGGAGTTTGCCAGCAAAATGAAACTCTCACTCCCCTTGCTGCCCATCTTGCGCAGCGGTTGCTATGTCACGCATGACCATGGTTTTTATCATGGCCTGGTGGAAGAAATGCATGGCCGCGTTGCTGACTTGCCAGCAGGTGGCTTGCGACCCGCACTGGAAGTCTGGAGCATGGTGCAATCGCGCCCTGAAAACGACCTGGCCATCCTGACCATGGGCAAGCGCGATGCTTCATACGACATTGACATGCCCCTGCCTTTTGCCACCCATAGACCAGGCCACGCCAGCGCCCCATTTGCCCTGCCAGCCGCTTGCAAGATAGAAAAAATGAATGACCAGCATGCCTACCTGCGCCTGCCCAAAGACAGTGGCCTGTGCCAGACCCTGGCAGTGGGCGACCTCATCGCCTGCGGCATTTCCCACCCCTGCACGACCTTTGACAAGTGGCCGCTAATGCTGGTGGTCGATGATACCTATCGCGTACAGTCTGCCATCAACACCATATTCTGATCATGCCAGACGGTACATTTGATGTCGTGATCAGCAATGCCCTGGTGTATGACGGCAGCGGCTGCGCACCCTACCCTGCTGACATAGGCATATGTGGCCAAAAGATAACAGCCATCGCAGCGCCTGCCAGCCTGAAAGGGCTGCACATCATCGACGCCAAAGGCATGGCCGTGGCACCCGGTTTTATCGACGTGCATACCCATGATGACAGGGTAGTCTTGCAACAACCCGCCATGCAGCCCAAGCTGACGCAAGGCGTGACGACCGTCATCACCGGCAATTGCGGCATCAGCCTTGCACCCTTGCAAGCCAGTGCTGCAGTGCCTGCCCCCTTGTCGCTGATAGGCGCACAAAAAGACTACCAGTTTGCCAGCGTGGCTGACTATGCCGCCGCCGTCACAGCTGCTGAGCCAGCCGTCAATGTAGGCATGTTGATAGGACACTCCACCCTGCGCGTGAATGCGATGGCAGACTGGTCAGGCCCTGCCAGCGCAACAGAAACCAGCCACATGCAAACCCTGTTGGCAGAAGGTATGGGGGCTGGCGCACTGGGTTTCAGTTCCGGCCTGTTTTACCAGACCAGCAAGGCCTCCGACAATGCCGAAGTCATCGCACTTGCCAAGGTCAGCGCCGAGGCTGGTGGGGTGTACACCTCGCATATACGCGATGAATACAATGGCGTCATGGATGCCCTGGCAGAAGCCTGCGATGCCGGGCAGGCGGCAAATCTGCCCGTGATACTCTCACATCACAAATGCGCAGGCACGGCCAACTGGGGACGAACGACCGAAACACTGGCTTATATCAGTGAGCGCCGTCGCAATCAGGCGGTAGGGCTGGATGCCTATCCCTATGCCGCAGGTTCCACCGTGCTAGACCCCGATTATGTCGATGGTGTCATACGCATTATGGTGACATTTTCTGAACCTTACCCGGCCATGTCAGGACGTGACCTGGCAGATATTGCCGCTGAGTGGCAAGTCGATCAACAAGAAGCAGCGCGCCGCCTGCATCCCGCAGGCGCAGTCTATTTTCAGATGCGAGAAGATGATGTGCAGCGCGTACTCAGCTATCCGCACACCATGATAGGTTCTGATGGTTTGCCACATGATGCGCATCCACATCCACGCCTGTGGGGCGCTTTTCCGCGCGTGCTGGGCCATTATGTGCGCGAAGAAAAACTCTTCAGCCTGGCTGAAGGCATACGCCGCATGACGACCTTGTCTGCCGATCACTTTGGCCTCAAACAACGTGGCCGCATCGCTTGCGGCTGCTGGGCTGATCTGGTGATTTTTGATCCGGACACAATAAGTGACGCAGCCACTTTTGCGCAGCCCAAACAAGCTGCCAAAGGTGTGCTGTGGGTATTGGTGAATGGCGTCATCGCCATGGCAGATGGCAAGCTGACTGGCAAACGCGCTGGCAAGGTTTTACGCAGACAGGATGAGCGATATGCGTACAATGACTGAAGCTGGTTCGTCTGGCAAAGAAATAATGATGAGCAAGCCTGGTATGCAGAAGATTATCTGCTCTGCAGCTTCTTGATGGCCAACTGGTACTGGGCAGAGTTTGGCGAAGAAAAGCCTGAAGAATTTTTCAGGCTGTAAACTGGCGAAAATACAAATAACTTTTGTTCACTATCACCACGGAATAAGACCAAAAATCTCACCACAGAGACACTGAGACGGCACAGAGGCTTGAAATCCTTCAAGCAAACAATTCTTCCGCTTCTGCAAATCCATAAAAACTGCGTTCCATGTTTTGCCAGCTGCCTGTTTTCCTGGCTTCTTCTGCAATATCACGCAGCGTACCCATCACTGCCAGCATGGGGCAAACACCCAGGCTGACGCGGCTGGCACCGGCATTAAACAAATCCTGCGCGATCGGTGCACCTGGCATGGCCATGATATTGAGCGGTCCTTTGATCGCTTGCGCCAGACGTGCAATGATAGCCAGATCAGCCAGTGCCGGTACAAAGACCATGTCAGCACCGGCTGCCAGATAGGCATTGCCACGCTGTATGCTCATCGCTATGCGTGCCTCGATATCTTCACCCAGGCCAAGCAGGAAAGTATCCGTGCGGGCATTGATCCACAAAGGCAATCCAGCCTGATCCGCTGCCTGCCTTGCTGCAGCAATGCGTGCACATTGGGCATCCACAGCAAACAAAGCTGTGTCGGCAGAACCGTGAGCATTGTCTTCAAGATTGACACCAACGACACCGGCAGCGATGACCTGCCTGATGGTCTCTGCCACCGCTTCCGGCGCAGCACCATAGCCAGCTTCGATATCAGCGTTGACAGGCACGTCGACTGATTTGGCGATAGCGGCAATTTGCGCCACCATCTTGTCGCGCCCTATCAGTTCGGCATCACAAAAACCCTGAGAATATGCAATGCCACCGCTGGTCGTACCCAGGGCAGGAAAACCCGCTCTGGCAAAAATACGGGCGCTGGCGATGTCCCAGGCATTGGCCAGCAGGAACTGACCTTGTTGATTCAATTGACGAAATTCCTGGGCCAGTTTGATTTGTTGTTGCATGGTGGGTTCTCTTTTATTGTGCTTGAAAGATGCGCATTGTTCCATAGCGTAGTACCCCTGACTGGCAGTTTTCGGCCCTTGTAATTTGTATACTATTTCTGATTTCCACCTATTGCGTGACAGGCATGAGGATGCGACACTATGCCTTCTGCCATCTCGTCTTGCCCAATGAAAAAAACAAAACCAAAAGTGCTGGCACTCGACCTTGAAGGCACACTGATTTCAAACGCCATGAGCCAGATTCCGCGCCCTGGCCTGTTTGAATTCCTGGAGCGTTGCGCTGCACTTTTCCCATGGCTGGTCATGTTCACGACAGTCAAAGAAGAAAAATTCCGCCAGATTGCCCGGCTGCTAGTGGACGAATGCAAGACACCAACATGGTTTGCCAATATTGAATACATCAACTGGCAAGGTGAAACCAAGAATCTGGAATTTATACCGAATGCAATAGTGGAAGAAAGCATCCTGGTCGATGATTTTGAAATCTATGTGCATCCCGGCCAGGCTGCGCAATGGATGCCGATAGAATTTTTTGATTATCCTTATCCTGAGGATGACAAGGGTTTATTCAAGATGTTGAACAAGCTTGAAGTCCGATTGACAAGCTCTGAATAATGTCTAATCAGCGTAGCTCTATTTATCATTCTTGCTGGCATTGCAGGGATCAGGCACTGCACTGGCCAGCTTGTACTTGAGGTAATAAAATCCTTCGTAGAGTACAGACTGGCTTTTTGAACGCCAGCTGACATAACGGCTGGTCGGTGTAGCAGCGGAGATAGCATGGATATGCAACTCATTCGCCATAGCCATCGCCCGCCTCATATGCAGTGGGTCACTGACGATCAGCACTTTTTGCAGTTTTTGTTCCTGCATGAGCTGGCAAGCCTGCACCAGGTTTTGCCAGGTATTCGTCGAGCTTTCTTCTATCAAAATCTGCGCGGCAGGAACGCCTTCAGCCATCGCGTACTGACGGGCCGCGGCTGATTCTGACAGGCGATCACCGGCACTCAAGCCGCCGGTAAAGATCAGGTAAGACACCTGACCAGTTTTGTATAGCTGTATGCCGTGTTTGATACGCTCGGCAAATACTGGTGATGGCTTATCTTTCCAGACGGATGCTCCCAGCACTATCGCCGCATCTGCTTTGATCTTTCCAGGCTCTGCAAATTTCTGGCTGAGCAGTGCAGGATAATAAGCGATGCTCAGCAAGACCTGGATATACGCAGCCAGCAAAAGCAGGACCAAGAATACAACAAGGCGCTTGGCGTTGATTGTGCTGAAGTAGCGACGCAGCGCAGGCAAACGGGATATCACTTAGGCTTACTGTTTTCTTAGCACGCGCCAGGGCTTGCTGGTTTTGGGGTCTACCGGCACGCGTTTTTCATTGCTCGCATAATCATCTTCAAACACTGCCCAAGTTTCTCCACGCTGGAACAGATACCAGAATGGCAGTTTGCGGCCCTCTACACGCAAGGGAGTGCCGTACAAATCGAGTTCAGATAAATCCAGTGACAGACTGGCTTTGGATGGCTTGCCATTGATGCTAAGTCTGCCGTTCTGAAAACACCATTGCTCTTTTTCTTCGCCGACAAAACAGCCTTGTATGATACGTGCCAGATACAAATCAGCTTCTTTTTGGGCAAGCCTGCCCAGGCGTTGATAAGGGCCTTGTTCTGTCCTGCGTTTGCCATCACCAAGCAACCAGATTTTGTCGCCTTGCAGACGCAGGCAATATGCTGTTTCGTCACCCTCATGCCAGGCCAGGTTTTGTTTGATTTGACCGTCTTTGATGGTTAGCGCCACTTGCTGGCCATCCGTCGCCGCCATCGCGCCAGTCCAGTTGCCATGTTTTTTCAGCAAATCAAGAAAAGAACTGCTGCTCCAGTAGCCTTCCTGTTTCTTAAGCCCGGCATCACCAGTGCAGAGCTTGTCTGATGCAGCCATGGCAATTGATGCACAGGACAACAGCAGAGCGATGCTGATTTTTTTGATGATGAAAGCCATGTTTGATTTTTTCATCTTGAAGACCTTATTCCATCGCATGCAAGTAGTCAATCCAGAGTTGAAAGTAGCGTTTCAATTCTGCTTTGCGTATGTGAGTATCGGCATGATGGATTAAAAAATCTGCCTGGTTTTGCAATTTGTCAGCCAGCAGCATTTTTCTGACCTCTGGCAATATCCATCCCACATACAAGTGCAGATCAGCGATTTCCCAGGTATCTGTATGTGGCTTGCACAAATAGGCATTGGCAGCACGTCGGTATTCCATGACCAGCAAGATCACCTCTGGCGAAAAAGCTGATACCAGGGGTGCGTATGTCGCTAGTTCCTGATCTGCCTGAAACAGTGGGTGCAGACAAAAAGCCTTTAAGGCGTTGAGGCTGGCATCCAGAGTTATCATGATTTCCAGGCCATCATCGATATGCTTCATCAGCAATTCCTGGCTGCGTGCGGCCTGGCGCGCTCCGTAGACTTTGCTGATTTCCTGGTATTCCCTGGTTTCTGTGATTGCGTGTTTTAACACTATACTTGCCTGAAATTTTCCATGTTTAGCTTCTCCAACATACACGAGCTTATGCAGTAGATTTTAACAGAACAGCAAAGTCAAATCGCCTGATCTTGACCTTGCTGCCAGATTGCGATCTGTTTAGTTTGTCTTCTTTGCCAGGTTGACCGTCATCTTGATATCAAAGTCCAGTTGCTTATCCGGCGTTTCTTTTTGCAATGTGGCTGTTTGATTCAAGCCTGTGATGAGTTTGGGTTCTGCCACCAGCGCCCCATCTTTCTCGACTTTCATGGCGATGACGACGGCATCTTTGTACTTGTCTGCCGGTGCTGGCAGCAAGGTGAAACTGATTTCCCATTTGGCTTGCTGTTTTTTTGATGTCAGACCTATCGTGGCTTGCTTGCCCTGCTCGACCATGACGGTAGGTGAAAGAGTTTCGCCGCCTACGCTGATATCGGTATTGACGAGATAGCTATCGACACCAGCTTTAATGGCTTCCTGTTTCTGCGCAGCTTGAGTAAGCACCACACTGCTTGGCGTAACTGCCCAGGCACTATAGGCGCTGGCAGCGCACAAACCGCTCAGCATGAGATAGGAGACACTACGTTTAAACAGACCAGGTTTTGAATGTTGCAATTGCATGATTCTCTCCTTTAAGGGATGACGGGACGGCCAATGACAGGCCAGGGCGCTGGGGGTGATACTGAGCTGGGTTTTGAGCATGGCTTCGGCATAGGTACGCCTGGCTTGTGGGTCTTGTGTTATCACAAGCGCGTCACAGGCCAGTTCCTGATCGAGTCGAAAACACCTTGCCGCAATAAACATCAAGGGGTTAAACCAGAACAGGCATTGCATCAATGCGCACACGGTATTGGCAATGACATCTCCACGACCTTGATGCACCAGTTCATGACGGATGATAAGTGCCTGTTCTGCTGCGCTATAACGCTCAAAAAAATCTGCTGGCACGATGATTTTTGGCTTGAAAAATCCTGTCAGCGCGGGGCCAATGTCATTATCACTGGTAAGGTAGAAGCCCTCGCATTTGATCAATGTTCCCATACGGCGCAAGAAACGCTGGTGCTGCATTCCAAACAGCACCAACATGCCAAGTCCACCTATAATCCAGGCGCTGACAAGCATAGTTGGCCAGATACTGGCTGGTGCAATGTCTAGCAGAGCCATGCTGGAAATGACCTGGTCAGCAGGAGCGCCATGCGCTGTGGGCATGTCCAGATATTGGCGATGCGGGAAGAGCATGGCAATCAAACTCAATGGCAAAATTCCCCATAGCTGATAGGCGATACTGGCACCAGCTAGCCTTCGCAATCCTTGCCGGACAAGCAGGATGAAGACAATCAATACACTGGTGACCAGGCAAGCCAGCAATGCGGGCTGCAATAAACTATTCATCATCACCCAGCTCCTTGATCAGACGTTTGAGTTCGGCGATATCCTGTTTGGATAATTTTTTTTGTTCGCTAAAGTGGGCAACCAAAGGCGCAATGCGGCCATTGAACATACGGTCCAAAAACCCCTTGCTCTCGGACATCAGCCATTGCTCGCGCTTCAATACAGGTGAATACAGAAAGCGCCTGCCGTCTTTTTCCGCCTTGATCGCACCTTTCTTCAGCAAACGGTTCAGCAGCGTCTTGACGGTGGTTTCCTGCCAGTCTTGCTGTTGCACGAGAATGGCACTGACCTCTTCGGCCGCCAGGGGATGGCGTTGCCACAGGGTTTCCATGACCAGCGATTCTGCTTCGCTGATGGCGATGTTTTTCATTATTGTCTCCGGCAATATTGATCAATTACAGATGTAATCGATAATTGATGATTACACGTGTAATTATTCAAGTCAACAAACAAATGCTTCTCCGTAAAAACTTTGCTTGCATGCGCAGGTCAAGGATTGCATAATTGGCCTTACCAATTTATAACTGGTCAACCAATAAGGATGTTATGCAATACTGCAAAAAGAGTCTGCCATGCAAGTCCTGGCTGCCCAAGGTCATACTGCTACTCGCCTTTCTGAGTGGGCAAAGCTTTGCTGCCGACAATGATGCAGGTAAGGCGCGCTATCAAAACCCTGTCATCCATGCCGACTATTCTGACCCTGATGTGATACGCGTAGCCGACCGCTATTACATGACTTCATCGAGCTTCAATAGCGCTCCTGGCCTGCCTTTGCTGGAATCGGCAGATATGGTGCACTGGCAACTGGTTGGGCACGCCCTGCCCCAGCAACTACCGTTGGCAGACTTTGTACAACCACAGCATGGCAAGGGAGTGTGGGCGCCTTGTCTGCGCTATCACAATAATCGCTTCTGGATTTTTTATCCTGACCCGGACCAGGGTATTTATGTGATGACAGCGGAAAAATTCCGTGGCCCCTGGAGCACTCCTCATCTGCTGCTGGCGGGCAAGGGCATCATTGATCCTGCCCCCTTGTGGGATGACGATGGCCAGGCTTATCTTGTCCACGCCTGGGCCAAAAGCCGTGCTGGTTTCAATAATGTGCTGAGTCTGCGTCGCATGAACAACGAGGCGACCAGGATACTGGATAGCGCAGGCCAGATCATCGTCGACGGCAATAAACTGCCCAACTACAAAACCCTGGAAGGACCCAAGCTACATAAGCATCAAGGCTATTACTATATATTCGCCCCTGCTGGTGGTGTAGAAGAAGGCTGGCAATCAGTCTTTCGCTCGCGTCATATCGCGGGGCCATATGAAGACAGAATAGTCATGACACAAGGCGCGTCGACCACCAACGGCCCGCACCAGGGTGCCTGGGTACAAACGCCGCAAGGCACTGACTGGTTTTATCACTTCCAGGACAAGCGCGCCTATGGCCGCATCGTCCACTTGCAACCGATGCACTGGAAAGATGGCTGGCCGGTCATAGGAACTGACATCAACAATACCGGCAAGGGTGAGCCTGTACTCAGCCACGCCATGCCGCTGGCGGGGAATTTTCCTGTCACAGAACCAGCTACCACAGATGAGTTCGACCAGCAGCAACTGGGTCTGCAATGGCAGTGGAATGCCAACTGGAAAGCCACCTGGTTTTCACTGACAGACAGACAGACCGGATCATTTGCGCCTGTATACACAATATGACACCAGCTTTATTGCTGAAAAAAATTTGGTAAATGTACCCGCATTGTTGCTGCAAAAACTGCCAGCAGAGCAATTTACGGTAGATGTCAAACTGGACGTGAACCATCTCAACAATGATGGTAGTAGCGGCCTCATCCTGTATGGCCTCAACTATGCATGGCTAGGGGTGCAGCAAGCGCAGGGGCGCGAGCTATTGTTAACTACCTGCATCAAGACAGCGGTGGCTGCTGCCCCATGCACAGAAACTATTCAGGCCAGCCTGCCCTGGCGTAGCAACATCGCCTACTTGCGCATGCAGGTACAGGCTGGCGGAAAGACCCGCTTCTACTACAGCTCTGACCAGCAGCAATATTCAGCGATAGGCATGGCATTCACCGCCAGCATGGGGCGCTGGGTAGGTGCGCAGATGGGCCTGTTCAGCATCAGCAACGACACAACTGCATCGGCGAACAACTTTGTGGATTTCGATTACTTCAGGGTCACAAAAAATTAATCCTTGCCCACCAGTGCATTGATAAAGCTGCTAGCAGCCTGCATGACTTGCTGGGCCGACCAGCCTGGTTGATACAGACTGGCACCCAGTCCAAAACCATTCGCGCCCGCCTTCAAATACGCTTGCATGCCTGCCGGTTTGACGCCACCCACTGGCAGGCACAGGCTATCGGCAGGCAAGACCGTACGCCAGACTTTTAACACCGTAGGTGGCACCGACTCTGCGGGGAACAACTTAAGCCCATCCGCCCCCGCATGCAGTGCTGCAAAGGCTTCACTGATGGTCGCTACTCCCGGCAGGCTGTACATGCCACGCTGGCTGGCCGCTGTGATCAGGGCAACATCCGTATGCGGCATGACAATCAAACCGCCCCCCACATCCTGCACCTGCCCCACCTGCTCCAGCCGCAATACCGTCCCCGCTCCCAGCAAACAATCCTCAGGCAAAGCCCTGGCCAGCACACCTATGCTGCGCAAGGCATCGGGCGAATTCAGGGGTATCTCCATACAGCGAAAACCTTGCTCGTACAGACCCAGGGCAATTTCTTCGCATTCATGGGTCTGGATGCCGCGCAGGATCGCGACCAGGGGGATGGAATTAAGGTAGGTGGAAAAATTGGTGGATGGGGACATGGTGAAATTTTTTCGTGAAGTATTTGACAGTGCTTTGGTAAGTATATTGCTGTAACGTTCGAGTAGCCGGATTTTGAATTTGGGGACTGCTGTTGCTGTTGCTGTTGCTGTTGCTGTTGCTGTTGCTGTTGCTGTTGCTGTTGCTGTTGCTGTTGCTGTTGAGTTTGATTTTGACGTTGTTTTTGAATTTTTGCAGTTCCCATGTGTCGATGCCGTTTGTGCGGTACAGAAAATGGAAACAGAAGAGCCGATGTCTGAGCCGAAGGCGAGTTTCGGATCTTCCCATTTTTTGTATCGCACAAACGGGCACCCCGCAGGGGCGTCGACGCCTGGGTCGCCTTCTTTTGCTTCCTTTTCTTGGCGAAGCAAGAAAAGGGAGTAGCTGCCGGGCTACCCCCGGCCTGCAATAGCAAATATCGTGTGCAAGTCAATAAAAACCAAACTTAAAAATATCGTTTCTTTTTTTATGCGTTGATCGAAGGCTGAATGTTGGGCTGGTAAAGCGCAGCCCAACCTACATTTATTTCAATGCGTCAGTCGCATGCCATTACTTAAACTGATAATTCAACGACAGCTTCACTATCCTCCCCAAAAAATTATCTTAATAATTTACCCCATAATTCCCGCGCGGATCATATTCATGCTTATGGTTGACTGGTTGATACAACTGCCTATCATGCCACCCACCTGACCAAAGGTGTAGACCGGCAATTTGCTGCACAAGCCCGGATTGGCGGCACAGACTGCGGCAGCCTGGTCCTGATAGGCCATGTGCCAGCCAAATTAAGTGTGTCATGACTGTCTCACGCATTTTCATTTTTCTGTCTTTCATGTTCCTGGTCTCTGCTTGGCTGACATATCTGGAATCTGAATATGTTTTCTAATCAAAATCACTCAGGTGTCTGGCAAACTCTTGTGGAGCAATGCACACATGATTCGACATGAAAAAGTCTAAGTCGTCTGTGAATGTCACGCCATCGACATATTTTCAACTTCACGTTTAGCTAAATTTGATGGTGATGAAAGACCTTATTTGTAACGGAGTGAATAAAGCAGGCAAGTACACAAGGGATGCTTTTTGAACTACGGTAAAATCCAGGCCTTTGATGCTTTAGTGGACTTTCACAGTGAAAATCGGAGTGCCTGCCATGTGCGCGGCGATCATGGCAGCGTTGCAAATGCTCGCGATAGCCCCGCTATCGCTGTGCTTTGCTCCTTGCCCTGATTCGCCGGGCACATGTCCTTCACTCTCGATTTCACTGTGACAGTCCACTAGCCGTCGCCAAGCAGCCCACTTAAGTAAAATCATGACACTTTATAAAAAAAACAAACTGGCGAAGGTTCTGACTACAACATCCAGACATCATAAACAAGGTCTTTTTGCCCTCTTACTGGGCACATTTTTCACCGAAGCCATGTGGGTAAATCCGGCGCTGGCACAGGCAATTGCAGCGCCAACGAAACCAGCAGCTACCAAGCCTGCGCCCGCTACGCCAGCAAAGCCCGAAATCAAGACTGAAACCAAGCCAGCATCGCCGCCTGAAGTCGAAGCTCCAACGGTCACCGTCTCTGCAGAGCGCCCCAGCAACCGTATCGACCGCCAGGTCTATGATGTTAAATCTGATGTCAGCAGCACCAATGGTTCGGCGGCTGATGCCTTAAACAATGTGCCCTCAGTGAATGTAGACCCGGATGGCACGGTCAGCCTGCGTGGCAGCACCAAGGTGCAAATCCTGATTGATGGCAAGCCATCTGCGATGCTGCAGGGAGACAACCGCGCGGCTACCCTGGCAGCCATGCCTGGGAATGATATTGAATCGGTCGAAGTCATCAATAACCCCGGTGCGCAGTTCGGCAACGAGGCAGGTGGTGGCCCCATCATCAACCTGGTCATGCGACGCACGCGCCAGCCGGGTGGCTTCGGCGTCATCAATGCCAATGGCGGTTCTGCGGGTCGCTACAATACTGCGCTCTCTGGCAGTTATCATGAAGGTGCATGGGGCATACAGGGTGGCGTCAATTTCCGCCATGATGGTCGCAATTCTGTAGGCGATGCGGTACGTGACCGCATCGATGGCATAGGGGCGGCGACACATAACACCCAGACTTCCAGCGCAAAAGGTTTGAATAATTCTTCCGGCCTGAATGCTGCGCTGACCTACAACCTGGGTGCCAAAGATACCCTGGGAGCCAATTTTTCTTACTCTGCGCGTAACAACGACCAGCAATCTGAAGATCACTACCTGACCTTTAACAAGGATAATGCCTTGTTCAGTGATTATGTACGCACCACCCAGCGCAAGGGTGACGGCACCAGCTATAGCTGGGGTGCGCGTCTTGACCACAAGGGGGACATCAGTGGCGAAAACCTGAAACTGGATTTTCGGGTATCGTCATCCGAGAATGCCAGTGTCAGCAATTATGCCAATGTGTATGCAGTCAAACCCGAATTGATGTCCGACAGGTATACCCTGCAAGACAATAGAAGCAATGTAAAGCTGGTCGACTTCACGGGTGACTATGAGCGCCCGCATGACAATGGCCTGGTCAAGCTGGGTTATAAAATCGCCGACAATAAGAGTGAATTTGATACCGGCTATTTCGATATCAACCCGGTCAGCAATGCCCGGACTGTCAACACAACCAGAACCAATCGCTACAGCCTGGATGAAGGGAATCTGGCACTGTATGGCTCATACCAGTTGCGCTTGAATGAGCAATGGGGGGTGCTGGCAGGTTTGAGGACAGAATATACCCACATCGATGTGCGGCAACTGAGTGCCAATATTGCGGCAACGAATCATTACCTCAGCTATATCCCGAGTTTTTTTGCAAGTTATAAACTGTCGGACGATACCACCCTGCGTTTCAGTTATGCCCACCGCATACGCCGCGCCGGTGCGAATGAACTTAACCCCTACGTCAGCTATCGCGACGAACTGAATGCCTCCAGCGGCAATCCCGGACTGAAACCTACCCAGACCGATTCTTTTGAGCTTGCGTATGAAACACGCGTTGACAAGCTCGATGTCAATCTCAGGGCCTATTATCGCAAAGAGAGCGACTCCATCATCTATCGCCGGACTTTTCTCAAAGACGGTGTCTTGCTGACCACGCCAGACAATGGTGGTGGCAGCCATACCCGTGGCCTGGAGTTCACCGTCAGCGGCAAGCTCACCCCCAAGCTTTCCATCAACACCAGTGGCAATCTCTTGTTGGGTGAACAAACCTATATCAACACTGCCGGGCAGGAAGTCCACAGGCCATCTACTTCCCTGAGCGTGCGCGGCAGGATCAATTATCAGATTACTGACGACGATCACCTGCAACTGAGCCTTAACACCCAGGGCCGCACCGTGTCGGGCGAGGGTTATCGCCAGCCCAATTCCACGGCCAATTTCAGCTATCGCCACAACATCACCAAGAGCCTGAATCTGGTCGTGAATGTGACGGACATCTTCAATTCCAACAAGACTGAAACCCAGGTCGATACTGATATTTTGAAAGAAAGTAGCATACGCCGCTATGATGGCCGCCTGATCTACGTCGGTTTTTCTTACCGTTTTGGTGGTGTCACGCCTGGTGGCAATTCGCGCCCTCCCCGAGGGTAATAGCGAGAGTGATAGCCGAGGTGACAAATCAGAAGGCAAATAAAGCGACAGCTTTGCTCTTTCGCAACGATCTTCTACAAAGCAGGCTCTGGTTTTGAGTTAAAGTTATGGAAACGCTATATCTGCTGCCACGGCGGGATGTAGTGAAAATTTGACATAGATCAAATGTTTTGTGACCGACCATGACATCTTGAAGCTGGCTGAGCATGCATCTGTTTCAGTAATGACAATGCAGCATAAGCAGCACTGGATGCTATGGAGGCCATCGCCATCATAACGAGACAAACAAGATAGAAGCCACCATGCGTATTTTGCTAGCGGAAGACGATAGCGTCCTGGCCGACGGCCTCACCCGTTCGCTGCGACAATCCGGTTATGCCACAGATTGTGTCAACGACGGCGAGGCGGCCGATACTGCTCTGACTACCCAGGATTTTGATTTACTGATACTCGACCTGGGCTTGCCCAGGCTCAGTGGGCTGGAAGTCTTGCGCCGCCTGCGGGCGCGCAACTCACGTCTGCCGGTGCTGATATTGACGGCGGCAGATTCGGTAGAGCAAAGGGTCAAGGGCCTGGATCTGGGGGCCGACGATTACATGGCCAAGCCCTTTGCCCTGTCCGAGCTGGAAGCACGGGTGCGTGCTTTGACGCGCCGTGGTGCTGGTGGCGGGCCGACTGTCATCAAGCATGGGCCGCTGACGTATGACCAGGTCGGGCGGATTGCCTATATCCATGAACAGATGCTGGATTTGTCGGCGCGTGAACTGGGCTTGCTGGAAGTGTTGCTGCAACGCACGGGGCGGCTGGTGTCCAAGGAGCAATTGGTCGATCACCTCTGTGAATGGGGTGAAGAAGTCAGCAACAATGCCATCGAAGTCTATGTCCACCGCCTGCGCAAGAAAATAGAAATTGATGGCGTGCGCATCGCCACCGTGCGCGGCCTGGGTTATTGCCTGGAAAAATTCTTTGTCCCTGCTGCCCCTTCCGGCGCTGCACAAGTTGCACCAGCGACGCCAGCTACACCGGCCACTACAACTGAGCAAAAATGAGTGTCCCGCCAGGCAGTGCCGACAGCGACGCAATAGCGCCTGACAGCACGGCAGGCAAGCAGCCGGAAGAAAAAATCCAGCGTTCATTGTTTGGCGAAATCCTCGACTGGATGCTGGCCCCGCTCTTGCTGCTATGGCCCATGAGCATCGCCATCACTTATCTGGTGGCCAAGTCCATCGCCAACCAGCCTTTTGACCGGGCGCTGGAAGACAATGTGCTGGTGCTGTCACAGCAAGTCAAGGAAATTGACGGGCAAGCCATTACCCAGCTCAGCAATCCGGCGCGTGATATTTTACGTGCCGATGATCTCGACAATATCTATTTCCAGATCAAGGGCCTCAAGGGCGAAGTCGTCGATGGTGACCGCGACTTGCCTGCTCCAGCAGAAGATGACAAACCGCCCGCAGGCAGCGTGCAATTCAGGAATGCTGTCTTGCGCGGCATCGACATACGCATCGCCTATAGCTATATCGACCTCAACAGGACGGGCAAGCGTGGCCCCAACAAAGACCCGCACCTGGCCCTGGTGCAAGTGGCAGAGACCCTGGAAAAACGCAGCCTGCTGGCCAATGAAATCATCAAGGGGGTGATACTGCCGCAATTCATCATCTTGCCGATTGCCCTGGCGCTGGTCTGGTTTGCCCTGAGCCGTGGCTTGTCGCCACTGGCAGAGTTGCAGCAACGGATCAGGGCGCGCAGGCCGGATGATCTCAGCCCCATTGATTCGCGCCATGTGCCGGAAGAGATTACGCCCCTGGTCAAATCACTCAATGAAATGCTGGAGCGCCTGGCGCAAACCATCGCCATCCAGAAACGCTTCATCGCCGACGCTGCCCACCAGATGAAAACCCCGCTGGCGGGCATGCGCATGCAGTCCGAACTGGCTTTGCGTCAGACTGACCAACATGAGATACATCAGTCGCTGGCCCAGATAGCCACCAGTTCAGAAGCCGCTACCCGGCTGGTGAATCAATTGCTGACGCTGGCCCGCGCAGAAAACCTCGCCCCCACCAACCAGCCACGCGAGCAAATCGATCTCAACATCCTGGCACGCAATGTGGTGCAGGAATGGATACAGACATCCTTCGCAAAAAAGATAGACCTGGGTTTCGAGCAAGACAAGAATGCCGTGCTGATCTTTGGCAGCCCGCTGATGCTGCGTGAAATGATCAGCAATCTGATCGACAATGCCTTGCGCTATACCCCGCAAGCACATAGCGTGACCGTGCGCGTACGCATAGACCATGACGAAGCATTGGCGATACTGGAAGTAGAAGACAATGGCCCTGGCATACCGCCAGCAGAGCGCGAGCGCGTGTTTGAACGCTTTTACCGCATCCTCGGCAGCAATGTGCAGGGCAGCGGCCTGGGCCTGGCTATCGTGCGCGAAATCGCCAGTCAGCATGATGCCCGCATACAGATACTGGATAACCCGCAACCGCAAGATGCTGCTCATCCCGGTTGCCTGTTCCGCATTTCTTTCCAGTTGAATCCCTATGATGAAGTAGCCATGGAAGGTTTGTCATGAGCAATCAAGCAGACAACGCAGGTAGCGTCAGCAAACACTACTGGCGTCACACCAGGAGGCTGACCACAGTTTTGCTGGTGTGCTGGGGCGCATTGTGCTTTAGCGTATTATTTTTTGCGCGTGAATTATCAGCACTGACTTTCTTTGGCTGGCCTTTTTCCTTTTACATGGCAGCCCAGGGCCTGACGCTGAGTTTTGTCATGATACTGGCTATCTATTCCCTGGGTATGCACTGGATAGGCCGCAAGCAAACAGGACATTGATCACATGCCACAAAAACGCTTCACCCAAAGACTGACGCTGTACTATTTGTGGTACACCCTGCTGTTTTTCATCTTCCTGATCAGCCTGGCGATACTGGAAAAAGAAGGCGTGCCGCGTGCATGGATAGGCTATCTCTTCATGTTCGCCACCATCGTGCTGTATGCTGGCATTGGCGTAGTCAGCCGCACGTCCGACATCAGCGAATATTATGTCGCCGGGCGGCGAGTGCCTGCCGTCTTCAATGGCATGGCAACCGCCGCCGACTGGATGTCTGCCGCCAGCTTTTTAAGCCTGGCTGGTGGCCTGTATCTGCAGGGTTTTGATGGCCTGGCCTACATCATAGGCTGGACTGGCGGCTTTTGCCTGGTAGCGATGCTGATAGCCCCCTATCTGCGCAAGTTTGGGCAATACACTATCCCTGACTTTCTCGGTGCGCGCTTTGCCGGCGCACCAGGAAACAACATGGTCAGGATCATCGCCGTGTTTGCCACCGTGTTCATCTCTTTCATTTATGTTGTGGCACAAATCTATGGCGTGGGCCTGATCACATCGCGCTTTACCGGCGTGGATTTTTCGGTGGGCATCTTCCTCGGTCTGGCCAGCATACTGGTGTGTTCTTTTCTTGGCGGCATGCGCGCCGTTACCTGGACCCAGGTGGCGCAATACATCATCATCATTATCGCGTTTTTGATCCCGGTGGCCTGGCTGTCGGTCAAGCATACCAATAATCCGGTTGCCCCCTTGTCATATGGCGCCGTGCTGCCTGAACTGGTCAGCAAGGAAAAGAGCTTTCAGTCAGACCCCAGAGAGCAGGAGGTGCGCGCCATCTACCGCCAGCGCGCCGATGAGCTGCAAAAGAAAATACAGCAACTGCCACTCTCGTGGGAAGAAGACCGGCTGGAACTGCAACACAAGCTGGAAGAATTAAAGTCCGGCAATGCCTCGCTGCTGGAGATTAAGGCCGCTGGACGGGTGCTGGCAAACTATCCAAAATCACCACAAGAAGCGCAAAGCCGCTGGAGCGATATCCGCAATAATTATCTGAACAAGGCGCAACCCGGTTTTTCCAAATACACGCCCTATGCGGCCAAAGACAAAAACGAATCCGACAACAAGCGCAATAACTTCATGGCGCTGGTGCTATGCCTGATGATGGGCACAGCCGCCCTGCCCCATGTGCTGGTACGTTACTACACCACCCCCACTGTCAAGGAAAGCCGCGACTCGGTATTCTGGTCGCTGTTCTTCATCATGCTGCTGTACATCACCATCCCGGCCCTGGCGATTTTGGTCAAATATGACATCTACAACTCCCTGGTCGGCAGTGAATTCGCCAAACTGCCCTCCTGGGTCACCTATTGGGCCAATATAGACCGCAACAACCCGCTGGTGAATATCACCGACATCAACCGTGACGGCATTGTCCAACTGGCCGAGATCGTGCTCGATGGCGACATCGTCGTGCTGGCTACGCCAGAAATCGCTGGCCTGCCCTATGTGGTTTCTGCCCTGGTCGCCGCCGGTGGCCTGGCCGCCGCCCTGTCCACTGCCGACGGCTTGTTACTGACCATATCAAACTCACTGTCACACGACATATATTACAAAATCATCGACCCGCAAGCCTCCACCCAAAAGCGTGTGACCATCTCCAAATTGCTCTTGCTGGTAGTGGCGCTGGTCGCTGCCTATGTGGCCTCACTCAAACCCGCCGATATCCTGTCACTGGTGGGCGCTGCCTTTTCGGTCGCCGCATCCGCCCTGTTCCCGGCGCTGGTGCTGGGCATATTCTGGAAACGCGCCAACCGCCAGGGTGCCATCTGCGGCATGATCACCGGCTTTGTCATCTGCGTGTTCTATATGCTTTACACCCACCCCCTGTTCGGCGGCAATCCCGCCAACCAGTGGTTCAACATCGCCCCGATATCGGCAGGCGTTTTCGGCGTGCCCGCAGGTTTCATCACCATGCTGGTGGTCAGCTTCTTTACACCAAAACCGGATCAAAAGACGCTGGAACTGGTGGATTTTATACGGCAGCCTTGAGTTTGTGCGCCTCCCCCCTGGGCACTGAGTGCATGCACCTTTCAGTGAGCTTAGCGCATGATTTTGAAATTTTTGAATCCTTTTTCGATTTGCCGCCCTCTGTCCATTTATTCTCATTTAGATTTTTGGATACCACATGCGCTCATCTCTTCTTGCCCTATGTATGATCCTGCCTCTCAGTGGCTGCAGCCAACTGAAAGCAGTTAAATTTCTCGCACCTCAGTCGTTTGGGTTTGTACAAGTCAGCCCGAATCTTTATGTCGAAGTGGGTACCGATCAAGCCACGCAAACCCGCTTGCAGGCCGACATGCTGGTGGCGGAAAAAGCCCTGGGCACAGTGTATGGCAGCGTTTTATCCAAACCAGTGGTCCACGCCTGCATGACGGAGCAATGCTTGCGGTCATTTGGTGGCCAGGGCACGTTTGCCAAGGCATATGGAAACCGCATCCTGCTATCTCCGATAGGACTGAACTGGCACTTCATCGCCCATGAATGGTCGCATGCAGAAATGATTAAACGCTTGGGTTTCCATGCCTGGAAAGAAATTCCGCAATGGTTTGATGAAGGCTTGGCTGTGATGGTGAGCGAAGCGCCAGTGCATTCCGAAGCGCACTGGCAATACCTGCAAGCCCAGCATATCGCCCACCCCAGCCGCGAAGAACTTTACAGCTTGCGCAGCCTGAGCGCCTGGAATGCGGCAGGTACGCGCTACAGCGACAATAAAAATACTGAGCGCCGTGCGCGTGGCGAAACGGAAATCCACTCCCTATACACCACCGCTGGCCACGAAGTGCGCACCTGGTTCCAGCAGGCGGGAACTGCGAACTTGCTGATCTTGATCTCCAAACTCAATGAAGGTAATAAATTTGATGCGATTTACCATCCATGACACGATGAACTGAAACTGATTCCAGCAGCTACAGATCTGCCTGCGCATGGAATGCAACGTGATACTGAGATGTTTATCGAGTAACAGCATCTATTAGCCAGCAAGCCTGAAAATATGGACAAGTCGTATCCAAGGCCTGCCTCAAAATCGAGTTGTTCTCTACAGCGGCGGCCAGGCAATGAGTCTCAAATGGGAAAATCGAATATGCTAGCCGATGAATCCGATCAATGATGATAAGATTATTGACCATTATCCGAGTAATCACGAAATGAAAACGATAGCAGAGCTTTTGCTAGCTGGTTTAGAGTGGCAAGCAAATGTAGAAAAAATAGAATACATTCCAGATTGGCCTTCACCGTGCGCAATTCTGCCAATTGACAACGAAGGCATAGTCGCTTGGCGTCCAGTAGCGATCGAGGGAGACACCGCGTTTAGTGCGCTTGACTTAAGACCTGAAATAGCAGAGTTTTTTACCAGCTATTTTGGAAGACCCATATACGCAAATCACTCCGGCGAAGAGTGCACCATCTATGCGAGCTGGAATCAAGACGAACTAAAGTCGGCAGCAAATAATGTGCAACTCATGTTGCAAGAAGACGCGCCTATCTGCATAGCCACCACCAGTTCCGACTCTTATTTCGGTGTTTGCAACACGACTGGTACGGTCTGGTTATGCGAACCCGGCTACCCACCTATGCGCCAAGTAGCAGAATCTCTGCAGGCCTTTTTATCTGAAAATTGAAACTTTATGTAGTAAGTAGAGGCGACTAGGGCGTTATCGCCCGCCGAGTTGGAAATGCATGAATGTCAGACCTGCCCCCTCGCCCCTTTACATTTTGAGTTTTACCACTTTAATTCCCATCTGCTGCCAAACATACACCATCGCGTGTCATGTAACAGTCAACGAAACCAGCGATCTCGCCTGGTGCATATATCGTCAAGAATGAATCATTGGTCGCCACAGTAAACGTGATGCTATTGGTGTTGTCGTCACAGATAGCGTGAACCTCGACACTCTCACCGGGTTGAATGATGAAGTATTCTGAAAGTGGCTCCAGCAACACTTTAACCCGCTGATCGATACCTGTTTTAAGGACATGTCTGTATGAGATTGTTAAATCCAACAAAAATACATTTCCGCACGGAAAAATTTCGCTTATTCTCTCATCTGTGCATTACCGCTAAAACTCAAGTGGCAAATTGAAATCGAAAAAATCGCCCTCAAAGCTTGCTTGAATTTTCGCCACTCCCGTTGCCCATCCCCCGCAACGAAAAATGTAGTCATCAACGGCCCAAATCCGCCGCGTTGTTAGGCCGCGTTGAAATTTGATTAGGTCACGTCCGTACCATTTTTTCGCATTTTTTACCGGCTGATAAATATAGCGAGTATCAGGTATTCTGATTACTGATATTTTGTCGAGACTCCCTATAATCTCGCCCGCATTTAATATTCTCAATTTTCCTTGATACACCTTTCAACCTATCAATATGCCCCTGCAAGCGAACAGCCACATGGAAGTACTTTCGTTCACCCTTGGCGACGAAGAATACGGTACGGATCTGCAGAAGGTGCAGGAAATCCGGGGTTATGACGCCGTTACACAAATTGCCAACATGCCGGACCATTTCAAGGGCGTGATCAATCTTCGCGGTGTGATCGTACCGATCGTCGACATGCGCATTCAGTTGAATCTGGGTACGCCTACATATGACCAGTTCACGGTCGTCATTATTCTCAATTTCGGCGCGCGGATCATTGGCATGGTCGTGGATAGTGTGTCCGATGTCATAACGCTAACGCCTGATCAGATCAAGCCAGCCCCTGCGATGGGCACCAACATTAGTTGCGATTATTTGATTGGCCTTGGCACAGTGAATGAACGGATGCTCATCCTCGTCGATATTGCCCGGCTGATGTCGCAGGTTGATATAGGACTTCTCGAAGAAGTCGCAGCTTGATAATGCAATGAGCCGATTTTTTGTATTAAAATATTAACGATTGGAAGTGACATGATGACGAATGAAGCGCGTGGTATGACGGTGAGGACACGCATCTGGGCTGGCTTTGCCTTGGTTTTATCAATGATGATAGTTCTTACGAGCATCGGGATCGCGCAGGTCAACTCGATTTCCAAAGGCCTGACCACGATCGGGGATGTCAACAGCGTCAAGCAACGCTATGCGATTAACTTTCGCGGTAGCGTCCATGATCGGGCAATCGCGTTGCGCGATGTGATCTTTGTCCCAACAGAGGCCGAGCTGCAGCCTGTTCTTGAGAAAATTGCCAGCCTCTCGGCAGACTATGAAAAGTCCGCAGGGCCGTTGGACAAAATGTTTAGCGAGCGAACCGACATCAGTAGCGAGGAAAAGCAGATCCTGGCAAGCATCAAGGAAACAGAAGCACGTACGCTCCCCCTGATTAAGAAAGTCGTCGAACTGCGTCGTGCTGGCGAGAGCGAGCAAGCCAAGCAAATAATGCTAGCTGACGCACGCCCTGCTTTTGTGGAATGGCTTGGTCGCATTAACAAGCTCATCGATTTCGAAGAAAACTTGAATCGTTCCGAATCGGCGTCTGCACGGGGTACAGCCAGTGGTTTTCAAACACTAATGATGATTATGTGCTTCGGTGCGCTCATCGTGGGTGCAGTTGTTGCTACTCTCATTACCCGTAGCATCATGAAGGCGCTCGGCGGCGAACCCAGTAAAGCTAGTGCAATTGCCCGCAGCATCGCATCAGGCGACCTTAGCGTTATTATTAGCCTCGACTCTCGCGACCAGACAAGCGTATTGTCAGCAATGAAGGAAATGCGTGACAGTCTGGTGAGTATCGTGGGGCGTGTGCGCAGTGCAACCGAGTCGATTTCAACTGGCTCATCGGAAATTGCATCTGGCAACCTAGACCTGTCTCAGCGTACCGAGCAGCAGGCATCATCACTTGAGAAAACCACTACTTCCATGGAAGAGCTGACAGCGACGGTGAAACAGAATGCGGACAATGCGCGACAAGCAAATAAACTGGCTGTAACTGCATCGGGTGTAGCGGTCAAGGGTGGCGAGGTTGTGGCCCAAGTTGTTGACACGATGGGGTCGATCAACGATTCCGCCAAAAAGATCGTCGATATCATCGCGGTCATTGACGGCATCGCTTTCCAGACAAACATTCTTGCCTTGAACGCAGCTGTCGAAGCGGCGCGCGCGGGTGAGCAAGGGCGTGGTTTCGCCGTCGTCGCGAGCGAAGTGCGCAACCTTGCGCAACGCTCTGCTGCAGCTGCCAAGGAGATCAAGACCTTAATTGGCGATTCCGTGGAGAAAGTCGACGCCGGCAGCAAACTGGTGGCCGAAGCCGGCAGCACCATGGGTGAGATCGTCGGCAGTGTCAAGCGGGTGACCGATATCATGGCTGAAATCATGGCTGCCAGCCAGGAGCAGAGTGCCGGTATCGAACAGGTGAATCAAGCTATTGGCCAGATGGATCAAGTCACGCAGCAAAATGCAGCGCTGGTGGAAGAAGCGGCGGCGGCGGCCGAATCGATGCAGGAGCAGGCTGACCAATTGGCGCAAACGGTCGCGATTTTCAAGCTTGATAGCACTTCACAGTTTTCAGTCGAAGCTGCTCCGGCTCGCCCTGTAAGGTCGACTGCATCGATTCGTAAGGAAGGCCCGGTCGCCCTTCCGGCTTCGCCGACCCAAGCAGCTCGCAGGCAGGCAACAAAGAAACTCGAAGCAGTCGCGCCGGCTGGAAATGAATGGGAATCGTTTTAAAGGTTCTTGTTAAATCACAACTTGCCCGAGAACCTCATCACTAGACGAGGGCGCAAAAGCTGCAAAAGATGTGGTCTTACATTCATACATTTTCTTGGTTTGAAATTGTCGTAATGTAAGACGTGACCCAATCTTTCTGACCCTATCTTTCTGGGGGTTAATGGGTGACCCTATCTTTTTGGACCCTATTTTTTTGCAGGTTGGGCAGCGTGCTTCCGTCGCCGAATTCCAGCGTGACATGGTTGGCGTCAACAAAGTCGCCACAAAAACCCGTGCTAGATGCAAAGAGAACAGGCGCAGGTCTTCAAGCAGGTTCTCGACCCTGTTCATGCATCAGCCTCCCCCTAGAAAGGCGGTGCGAAACTCCGGTGCGGGTTCCCGGTTGGAATAGATGTAGAGCATGACCCCATTTGGATCGCGCAGCGCAAAGCCGCGGTCACCCCAAGGGTGATCCTCGGGTGGAGTGTCAGGGGTGAGGCCAGTGACCAGAAGTTCGTTGTAGGTATCATCCACATCGGCAACGCAGAAATTATAGGTCAGGCCCGTGGGGTCACAAGCTGGCTGCTCGTGCTGTGGTTCCATGAATTGCAGCGACAGTCCAGGGCCGAATTCGAGGCTGATGAACCAACCGCAATCGAACACGAGGCGGGCGCCGAAATGTTTAATGTAGAACGCACGAGAGGCGGCGACATGCGGTGTGGTAATGGCGGGAGAAGCTGTTGTTGGTTGCATTGTGGCCCCCTCAGGAGATTGCTGTCATGTCGGAGCAAAGCTCGACCAGGCCGCCGCTCGGGTCTCGGACATAGCCGACGATCTGCCCCCACGGTTTGGCCGTTGGCGGCGACAGCGGGCTTGCCCCGGCCGCGACCGCTCTATCCCATGACGATTGCGGATCGTCGCAGATCAACGCGATTTCCACCGCCTGGGCCAGATCACTGGCACGCAGGGGGCGAATGGCCAACCCGTTCATCTCGGCCATCTCTTCACCCGCGAAGGCCAGGGTGGTGTCGCCGGTTTCCATCTCGGCATATTGGTTACTTTCATGGAGAAACCGCAGCGTCAGGCCGAAGGCCGCCTCGTAAAAGGCGATGGTTGCCCGAACATCTGGGACATAAATAATGGTATAGCCGAATCTGACTGTCATAGGGACCTCCTTGTTCATTTCCCCCAACCATACCAGCGGCGCCGCTGCCGGTCTTGTAAAAATCAGACATCAATCGCCAAGCGTGACCAGTGTCACATCCCCCATCCGGGCAGGCGAAAGCCCGCCAAAATCGCGTAAAGCGTGGGTCATATGGGCCTGATCAGCATATCCCGCCTCAAACGCCGCTTCAGATGGGCGCAGGTGATGGTCGCGAAGCAGGCGCAGTGCGCGGTGAAACTGCAAAATCCGGGCATAGGATTTGGGTGGCAGGCCCGTCGCATCGCGCACGATCCGCTGAACCGTCCGGGTGCTGATGTCCTGCATGCGCGCTATATCCTGAACCGCAAGTCGGCCACCGGAAGCATGGAGCGCGCTTAGAATGCGCAGGGTCTTTATGGGCGGAAGACTGTGCCCAAGCGCAATGCGGTGTTGCACGAAAGCAACCAACCGGCCCGGCAGATCGTCCGGTGAAGTCGCCTCTGCACATAGATCGGCAAGCTGTGGGCAGGCGCCGATCGCCGCCTCACCCATAAGGTTCCCGTCCCGCAAAAGCCCAGGGCTCAGCCCCAAAATGGGATAAAAAAAGCCCGGACGCAGTCGGATACCAGCAAAGCCCATGCCCGGTTCCACCACAACATCATAATGCCGGGTCGTCGGGCCTGTCACCACAACGGTGATGCTATTGATCGGACGTACCTTGGCGCAGAACCGTAAAATGATATCACAACGCCCGTCGGGCAAAACCCGATGGGCGCGGGCCTTGTCAGCTACGGACACCCAGACCGCTTCGATCCCACGGCCAGGATCGGCTCCACTCGAAAGCTCGGTGTAGCGTGAGGGGTGCGGGCTGCATGATATCGGGGTTTGCATCAAGGCTCGGTTCCGGATGGCGTCGAAATGGACATCCTATCATTTGATTTGTGTCGATGAATGATGTCAGCGACGGTATTCTTGCTGATCGCTAGGTCACGCGCGACCTAGCGATCAAAATAGGGGCACCCATTAGTCCCCGATCAAAATAGCGTCAGGTCTCTTAAGCAAACATTCTAAGTCATTGAATTTTAACGAGTAAATTCTAGTGTTTGCTTCGGCGCGATTTTCGGCAGCGAGCCGATTACTCCGCTTACATTACGACAATTCTAAATTAAGAAAATGCAGGAATGTAAGAGCTGCCCCCCTTCTTTCATGCGGATGTTCACCTATAACTTGGAACAACAAGAAAATCCGAGAACTGTAGTCCCGTCTGTTAAAACGAAGGTATATGAAATCTCATTGTCATTTTCTGCGCTAAACATTGTTCCGGAAACCTCAAATGGTGGTACATCCTCCTTGCTAGACGTCACTGTCATCACAACTTCGCTGTCGTCGCTCACCTTACCCACAAATTTTGCATAGATGTCGGAGTCCTTGGTGCACACATCTCCAAGGCACATCACACCTGAGATATCACAATTATCTTCACTCACTTCAAAGTATGCTTGGCCTCTAGTGACAAGCCAACGCCCTTTAAAATCGACACCCATAAACCAATTCCAATTAAATTCCATATCGTCCTGAACTCCGCATTCAATTAACCACGACAACCTGACACACAGCCACTATCTTTCGCCATGTCGAGTACGCTATACCATCTTAAAATTTTTTCTGCTTCTTGTTCTCAACTGTCCTCTGATAGTTCTATCGAGGACGCTTGTCACTCTGTATAAAAAGGGTCATAACAATGCGAGCAAGTTAAAGGCTACAATGACTCTGTCGCTTGACCCCAGCTAGTCGTACTGCATTTGTGAATATTTGGATATGGCTTTCCCATCTGAGGCCACCGACACGCCACAGACTGCTTTGTCAAACATAAATCCAGGAAACAAGAAGGTGTGGCCTTTATCTTCTACTGATCCGTAATGAAGAGCACCTCTTTTACCTAATTTTTCTTCAAATTTTGTGACTGCAAGAGAAATGTCTGAGCCCAGTTCAATCGCATCGCAGAAAGCCTGCGCTTCTCTTTCAGCAGACCAGTTTATATACCCCACCAGAGCAATCAAAATTACTGGCACTGAAATTATGGCAAAGGCGATTTTCACAAACATGGAGTAGCGCCTTCTGACCGGATCTTTTTTATTGACTATAAAGCTCATTTTTCAGCATTGACTTTCGAATCTAAGATTACGCAATCTGATCGTGGCTGTGCATTGATTCCCGAAAACCCCGATCGATTTCAAACCTATTCATGTTGTGAACATCTTGTGATTTTTTCTTCGTAGAATTCACCTTCGGACAATTTCCATATATAACTCTCTGTCCCATCTTCATGATCTGCATGAAATATTCCTGTCAGGTAGTCGGTTGCCCAGTCTTCTGTATGAATGATTTCTTTTGTGAGTGTTTTTAGCTGATCTCTGATGTAGCTGAGGCGCTGGATTCGTATATCTGCACCATAGAAGATGTAATGCGTCCAGTTGATATGCGTGTCTGGTATTACCCAGCCCTGGTTATACATTTCTGCTCCTGTTGCATCAAATCTGTAATCCCTGGCTTTATCAATGAAGGATGAAATGACTGCCTTGATCTGTGGGATAGACTCTTCACGGCATTCTATCCAGCCTCTGACGCTTATATATGTTCCCATGCTGCTTAAGTGGAGCCTTGACGAAAATGCATATTGTACTATTGTCAGTTCACCTCACTGAAAGACAAAAAAACCACGCTGCTGCTAAGCGCAATGTGATCTGGCACGTTTCTCGAAATGCTGTATTGGAACCGTAACCACGAGTTAGGACAATCTGCAATAAAAGTACCCGCCTGTCGCCGTCAGAGGGCAGGGAAAAACACCCATGAGCTGCCTAGTCTTGCCTCAATCAAATACATCAACCACAAGCTCAGGCGGACAGGTATCACTGGCTTAGAATCTATTTCCGTGCATTTTGGTAAGTCTCTGCGCTGAAGCCCTGTAGGACGAAGAGCCAAAAAAGTTCTTATACAAATTAATGCTTTACTTTGATAAATCCATTGATATACTCCAATTAACATCCCATAAACATCCAATTGCCATCCAAATGGATGATAGTTCAAAGTTAAAGAAAAAATATGACTGTCACCGACATACGGGCCAAGGCTAGCGATACTGAAAAAATTACCATCAATCTTGGCCTGGTCGATCTGGGTCAGGTTGATTTGCTGGTACAGGAAGGTTTCTATTCGAACCGTACTGACCTGATACGTACAGCAATACGCAATCAGTTGCTGACTCATGCTGAAGTCATACGCCAGACAGTAATACGCAAGAGCCTGGTACTGGGTCTGCAGCATTACACGCGTGCCGATCTAGAGGCCGTGCGGGATGCAGGGCAGCGTTTGCAAATACAGGTATTGGGGTTGGCCAGTATTGCAGCCGATGTCAGCCCCGAGCTTGCCGTGGCGAGTATCGAATCTATTTCTGTCCTGGGTGCATTCCAGGCCAGTAGCGCGGTAAAAGCCGCGCTGGCAGACCGCATTCTTTGAATGCACAAGTCCGCTTCATATGCACCAACATTGAAAGTAGAACATGAATTTTAATCAAGACCTGCTGGCCCGCATGCGCATGGCAGGACAATCCTGGCGCGATGCACAGGCATTTGCCGTGCCAGTTAAGGGCAGCATTAATCCAGAGCAATTGCAGAAATTGACTGCCGTCACAGAACTGATACAACGTACTCTTAACGATCATTTGCCAGGACTTGCAAAAGCAGATACGCATGCAGACATACATCACACAAGAGCAGACGATGCAAAGTGGGAGCAGTCGCTGCATGACATCAACCCACGGCCTGCAAAGAAACACGATGTTCAGGCACGAGGCGAAGCTGCGCCTCAGGCAGATGTCATTGATGTTGACACTCTACAGACCAGGAAAAGTGATAAAAGTAATGCAGGCCGATTCATCAGCGGCAGCTATGCCAATGCCCATGGCAAGCGCGGCTATAAACTGTATGTTCCTTCCAGCTATGCTGGAAATACCGGACAGGCCCTACCTCTGATCGTCATGCTGCATGGCTGCACGCAAGGGCCAGATGATTTTGCCACCGGCACAGGTATGAATTTGATAGCAGAGCAGCAGCAATGCATCGTGGTCTATCCGGCTCAGGACCAGGGCGCAAACACGTCGAAATGCTGGAACTGGTTCAAGGCTATGGATCAAAAACGTGACCAGGGTGAACCTGCTCTGATAGCTGGTATTACCCGTGAAATCATGGCTGATTATCATGTCGACGAGAGACGCGTGTTTATCGCTGGCATGTCTGCTGGCGGTGCTATGGCGGCCATCATGGCAGATGCCTATCCCGAGCTGTATGCCGCAGTTGGCATTCATTCTGGCCTGCCTTTCGGCGCAGCGAGCGATTTACCGTCCGCACTGGCAGCCATGCGTGGTGCTGCCAGCCAAAGCAAGAAGCCTTCTGCAGGCGCGGCAATACCTATCATCGTCTTCCATGGCGATCAGGATCATACCGTCAACAACAAGAATGCCGATCACATCATGACACGTTACCTCGACCATAGTCAGGCAAGGTCATTACAGGCACAAGAAGAGAACGGCAGCGGGAAGAACGGTCGCCGCTACACACGCACGCGCTACGCTGGCGATGTCGCATCCCAGCCAGCCCATGCTGAACAATGGGTCATCCACGGCGCTGGTCATGCCTGGTCAGGCGGTAATAGCCAAGGCAGTTATACCGACGCTTCAGGGCCAGACGCCAGCCGCGAAATGTTGCGCTTCTTTCTCTCGCAAGCGAGCAACATCAAACCCGACTGAAAAAATATCAGCAATAGCAAAGTCCCTCGCCAGAAGGGATAAGAAATGAAGCCTTATGCACTGATATGCATAAGGCTTTATTTCAATATACAGTTCTACTTATTAAAGCGATGGGCGCACAAATTTTTCACGAGCCCACATGCGCGTTTTTGCTGCCGCCACAAAGTCTTTCAACTTATCCGTGGATATGACAGCAGCATCTTTATTGATGCCCGCTGCATTCAGCAGGATCTCGCCACCCGCATCATAAGCAATCGCTTTCAGGTGACTAAATGCATCCCTGACAAAGTCGCAGGCTGCCATATCCCCTTCCAGTTTTTTTGCCGATTCGTCAGTAAGAACAACAACGATGGCATCAAATATCACCGACGGGCTGCCTGCCAGTTGACCATCTATTTTGGCTTCTGTGCCATCTGACAAATGTACGCCATTGATACGCGGTGCGATGATCTTGTACTTGGCATCGGCGCTGGCCACAGCAGCTTTTACTTTTTCCAATATCTTGGCATCTGAGCCTTCGGCAATGAGTACACCGACCACACGACCTGCCAGGGTATCCTTCATTTTATCTATCAATCGCAAGGCTGGTGATACGGGCAAATCCTGTACTATTACCATGGTGGCAGGTGCCGCGGGTAACTCCTTGATGCCCAGGCCATGGGCCAGGCGTTGTGCCAGTTCTTCATCGATATACCGCATATGACCGACCATCGCCAAACGTATATGCGGATGCTCGACTTTTGACAGTTCAAAGACCAGTGCCGCAATAATATGTGCTTGCTCTGTTTCGTCCTGGCTGGCAAAAAATTGACGTGCCTGGCTGTAATGATCTGCAAAACTTTCAGGGCGTATCCGGCCTTTGTCACCTGCCACAGGCTCTGCCACGCTGTTAAAACCTGTCAATGGCTGTTCGCGTGGCGCGTCCTTTGCCAGCGTGTTTGGCTCATACGCAACCCTGCCTGTAGGGCGCGCCATTTGCATATGACCATCACGCTGGTGATTGGCCAATGGACACTTTGGTGCATTGACAGGAATCTGGTGAAAATTAGGTGAACCCAATTTGGACAACTGCGTATCGAGATAAGAAAATAAACGCCCCTGCAACAAAGGATCATCCGAGAAATCAATGCCGGGGACTATATGCGATGGGCAAAACGCCACTTGCTCTGTCTCTGCAAAGAAGTTATCTGGCCACCTGTCCAACACCATGCGCCCTACGACAGTCAGTGGCACCAGTTCCTCAGGTATGAGCTTGGTGGCATCGAGATGATCAAACGGGAATTGATCTGCTTCTTTTTGCGTGAATAGCTGCACCGCCAGTTCCCATTCAGGGAAGTCGCCTGCAGTAATGGCTTCAAAAAAATCACGCCTGTGGAAGTCAGGGTCAGCACCGGCAATTTTGACTGTCTCATCCCAAATGGTGGATTGCAACCCTGCTTTTGGACGCCAGTGGAATTTCACGAAAGTGGCTTCTCCATCCGTGTTAACGAGCCGGAAAGAATGCACGCCAAAGCCTTCTATCATGCGCAATGATCTTGGCAGTGTGCGGTCTGACATGATCCACATCACCATGTGCATGGCTTCTGGCGTCAGTGAAATGAAATCCCAAAAGGTATCATGTGCAGTTGCTGCTTGCGGGAAGCCACGATCAGGTTCCATTTTTACGGCATGGATAAGATCAGGAAATTTAATGGCATCCTGGATAAAAAAAATTGGAACGCGAGTTCAAATAAGAAGTGCAACAGAAGCTAAATTGGTTTGAATGGGAAGATGCGGTAGCATCCGAACTTCCAGACCTCCAAGTCAAAGTTGCCCGAAATGACATACACACATCTTACCCAAGAC
>NZ_JACOFX010000050.1 GCF_014284125.1 Undibacterium umbellatum
ATGACACAGACAGAAATGTCACAAAACAGAGATTAAACTGAAGAGTTTGATCCTGGCTCAGATTGAACGCTGGCGGCATGCCTTACACATGCAAGTCGAACGGCAGCGCGGGGCAACCTGGCGGCGAGTGGCGAACGGGTGAGTAATATATCGGAACATACCCTAGAGTGGGGGATAACGTAGCGAAAGTTACGCTAATACCGCATACGCACTAAGGTGGAAAGTGGGGGATCGCAAGACCTCATGCTCATGGAGTGGCCGATATCTGATTAGCTAGTTGGTAGGGTAAAAGCCTACCAAGGCGACGATCAGTAGCTGGTTTGAGAGAACGACCAGCCACACTGGAACTGAGACACGGTCCAGACTCCTACGGGAGGCAGCAGTGGGGAATTTTGGACAATGGGGGCAACCCTGATCCAGCAATGCCGCGTGAGTGAAGAAGGCCTTCGGGTTGTAAAGCTCTTTTGTCAGGGAAGAAACGGTGTTTCCTAATACGGAATGCTAATGACGGTACCTGAAGAATAAGCACCGGCTAACTACGTGCCAGCAGCCGCGGTAATACGTAGGGTGCAAGCGTTAATCGGAATTACTGGGCGTAAAGCGTGCGCAGGCGGTTTTATAAGTCTGATGTGAAATCCCCGGGCTCAACCTGGGAACTGCATTGGAGACTGTAAGGCTAGAGTGTGTCAGAGGGGGGTAGAATTCCACGTGTAGCAGTGAAATGCGTAGATATGTGGAGGAATACCGATGGCGAAGGCAGCCCCCTGGGATAACACTGACGCTCATGCACGAAAGCGTGGGGAGCAAACAGGATTAGATACCCTGGTAGTCCACGCCCTAAACGATGTCTACTAGTTGTCGGGTCTTAATTGACTTGGTAACGCAGCTAACGCGTGAAGTAGACCGCCTGGGGAGTACGGTCGCAAGATTAAAACTCAAAGGAATTGACGGGGACCCGCACAAGCGGTGGATGATGTGGATTAATTCGATGCAACGCGAAAAACCTTACCTACCCTTGACATGGAAGGAATCCCGAAGAGATTTGGGAGTGCTCGAAAGAGAACCTTTACACAGGTGCTGCATGGCTGTCGTCAGCTCGTGTCGTGAGATGTTGGGTTAAGTCCCGCAACGAGCGCAACCCTTGTCATTAGTTGCTACGAAAGGGCACTCTAATGAGACTGCCGGTGACAAACCGGAGGAAGGTGGGGATGACGTCAAGTCCTCATGGCCCTTATGGGTAGGGCTTCACACGTCATACAATGGTACATACAGAGGGCCGCCAACCCGCGAGGGGGAGCTAATCCCAGAAAGTGTATCGTAGTCCGGATTGTAGTCTGCAACTCGACTACATGAAGTTGGAATCGCTAGTAATCGCGGATCAGCATGTCGCGGTGAATACGTTCCCGGGTCTTGTACACACCGCCCGTCACACCATGGGAGCGGGTTCTGCCAGAAGTAGTTAGCTTAACCGCAAGGAGGGCGATTACCACGGCAGGGTTCGTGACTGGGGTGAAGTCGTAACAAGGTAGCCGTATCGGAAGGTGCGGCTGGATCACCTCCTTTCTAGAGTAGCGCGTAGTTAAGTGTCCACACTTATTGACTGTTAATGAT
>NZ_JACOFX010000051.1 GCF_014284125.1 Undibacterium umbellatum
CCACACTGGCATCCATCGTCAACGGTGGTGGTGTTAAAGACTTCACACTGACAAGCAACACAGACGTAGCTACAGCAGAAAACTTCACAGCTGGCCTGGTCTACACACCAAACGGTGGTTCCCGTGTCAATGCCCTGCAAGACGAAGACGTACTCACAGGCTCCAACACATCTGCGACTGCCAACAACAAACTGACAGCCACAGTAGGTAACGCCAACGACAACGGCGCACCAATCATCACCCCAACGTTGAAAAACATCCAGACAGCCACGTTCTCCTTCACAGGCTCTGCTGATGCGAATAACATCAACAACAACGCCGTTGTTGCGATCGACTTGCAAGATGGTACAGGCTTGAAAAACATCGCCATCAACCGCGTTGCTTCCACAGCAGGTACTAACACAGCCCGTATTGAAAACATCAAACAAGCTGTAGAAACACTGTCCCTGAGCAACACCAACGCCAACAATGCTGGCGTGGTTGAATTCTCCTTCGGCAATGGCACATTGCTGGGCGCGAACACAGCGACACTGAACCTGTCCGACGTCCAAGTTGGTACAGTCAACATTGGTCAAAACGTTTCCGGCACATCCGCTGCAGGCGTTGCTAACCAAGGTTACGAAACACTGACCATCAACAGCACAGGCAACACCAACAACATCGGCACGTTGAACCTGCCAATGGACACAGGTACAGCAGGCAAAGTTGTCATCACTGGCGACACCAACCTGACACTGGCCCAGACATCCAATGTTGTCAATGGCGTATCCGCTATTGAATCCACCAACTTCTCCGGTGGTATCCTCCAAGCTGCAGGCCGTCTGTCTGCCATTGATGCATCCGCATTCAAAGGCAACCTGACAATCAACCTGGGCAATGGCATCTTCACAACAGGCAAAGCTGACACATCCGGTCAAGTACAAAATGTCACAGTTACTGGCGGTACTGGTGCTGACACATTCTACCTGGCAGACACCATCGAAACAGGTGACAGCCTGACAGGCGGCGACGGCACAGATACCCTGATCATCGTCAACGGCGGTAACGTCACAGCCGGTGCAGCTGGTTCCTCCATCATCACTAAAGTAGAAGCCCTGCAAGTGTTGATGAACAATGCAGCCTCCGTAGTTGACTTCGCCAAACTGCCAGACGTGACAGGCGTGACAGTACGTAACGTCTCCAACACCAACGTAGCAGCACCAGCGAATTCTGCACCGCAAGCTGGTACCTCCACGTTCACACTGAACAACCTGACAGTTGGCCAAGCAGCAGCCATCAGCATCAAGCACAGCGACACAGGTTCCAACGCTATTGGTCAATCCACCATCAACGCCAACCTGGCAACAGCCACTGGTGCATCCGACACAGTTGCAGTGACGATTGCTGAAGGTTCCAATACAGACCCACGTTTCAACTTCGTTCTGAACACCAACGCTGTTGAAAACATCACCCTGGTCGATGCTGACACAGAATCCAACACAGTTGCTCTGGCCAACGTTGGCGCCCACACAGGCACCATCACCATCGGTACAGCAGCAGGTGCTGGCGCAGCAGGCGGCTTCATCA
>NZ_JACOFX010000052.1 GCF_014284125.1 Undibacterium umbellatum
TACCACGGCAGGGTTCGTGACTGGGGTGAAGTCGTAACAAGGTAGCCGTATCGGAAGGTGCGGCTGGATCACCTCCTTTCTAGAGTAGCGCGTAGTTAAGTGTCCACACTTATTGACTGTTAATGATAATGAACAGAGAACGGTTTGCGTCGGGGTAGCAATGACCGGACAGCGACTGAAGGTTCAGTAGCGGGTCTGTAGCTCAGTTGGTTAGAGCACCGTGTTGATAACGCGGGGGTCGTTGGTTCGAGCCCAACCAGACCCACCAAATCAATCAAACGAAAGTACAAACCTACTTTCGTTTGGGATAGATGGCTAAAAATGACTGGCAAAGCCAGATAATTTTTAGAAGTAAAAGCGACGCAAAAGCGACGGTTTTACAGGTAGTGGATCCTAATGGGGGATTAGCTCAGCTGGGAGAGCACCTGCTTTGCAAGCAGGGGGTCGTCGGTTCGATCCCGTCATCCTCCACCAAGAAATCGCAAACCTAAGTCAGTGCAGTAGTTAGCACCGAGGTTTAGGTTTGTACTTTCAAAGCGAAAGACAATAGTAATTAAGTAGTTCTCGTTCTTTAACAATTTAGAAGAAGTAAAGTAGAAATAATCAAAATTATTTCTGTAAAGAGAAATCAATGACGACAGTTATTGATGGAAATTATGGAAGGGTTGTGATTGTATCGAACAAACATAGTATTAAAAAGAGTTTGAAAAGCTGTCGAAAGACAAGTTTTAGAAAAAATCAAATTCCTTGAGATACGGCAAACGCTAAAGTAATACTCATAAGTAGTAAAGAACTATACCGTTTCTTGGTGATGAACCGGATTGTTGAAGTGATTCAATAATGCGACACCAGGAGTTAACGTTATAGGGACAAGTGACTAAGTGCACATGGTGGATGCCTTGGCGATATCAGGCGATGAAGGACGTAGTAGCTTGCGATAAGCTGCGGGGAGTGAGCAAACACACATTGATCCGCAGATTTCCGAATGGGGAAACCCGGCCGTAAGGTCATTGCAACCTGAATACATAGGGTTGCAAAGCGAACGTGGCGAACTGAAACATCTAAGTAGCTACAGGAAAAGAAATCAACCGAGATTCCCAAAGTAGTGGCGAGCGAAATGGGAAGAGCCTGCAAGATTTAGCATCTTTGATAATAAAACGGAATGGAAAGTCCGGCCATAGAGGGTGATAGCCCCGTATATGAAATCATCGGTGTGGAACTAAGTTTGCGACAAGTAGGGCGGGACACGAGAAATCCTGTCTGAACATGGGGGGACCATCCTCCAAGGCTAAATACTCGATATCGACCGATAGTGAACCAGTACCGTGAGGGAAAGGCGAAAAGAACCCCGGGAGGGGAGTGAAATAGATCCTGAAACCGTGTGCATACAAACAGTAGGAGCGGACTTG
>NZ_JACOFX010000053.1 GCF_014284125.1 Undibacterium umbellatum
GTCCCAACGTTTCTCATAGGAGAGACATCTGTTTTGGTTGATTATCGTCATTGAGATTTCCCGATGACGGCGTAAGTAGTTGATTTATTGGCGTTGTTTCAAACATGGTGAGACTCAGGATTTGTAGAATTTCGTAAAGACTGTGAGGCAAATGCAGACGTTTTTTGACGATAGCGATGAGTACGTAAGTGCAGACCGCGATCCATATCTGCGTCTTCACCGCATTCTCGCTGGTTCCCAGAAAGGTCTTGATACGCAAATGTTGTTTGATCCACTTGAAGAACAATTCGACCTGCCAGCGCTGCTTGTAAAGCGCTGCAATCATCTCGGGTTTGAGAGCGAAATTGTTGGTCAAAAAAGTGACCCTTTCGCCAGCGTCGTCCTTGACGACAACACGACGCAAACTCGCCGGGTAGTCCTTGCTTGCGTAGAAGAGTGGAAGCACACCCGTTTGATCGCAAATAACGTTGCTCGTCGCTCGATCGACTGGATGCGAGTACCGGCGCTTGAACTTGGTATTGCTTTTTGCTCTGGTGACAAAAAAGGCCCCCGTCGCATGCAAGCTGTACAGCCGGGCGAAGTCCAGATAGCCGCGATCCATCAGGTAATATGCTCCTGGCTCGATGACCAGATCGTCGAGAATATTGACCTCGTGGGTCTTGCCGTCGGTGATATGAATGAAGCTGGGAATAGAGCCGCGCAGGTCCAGCAGCGTGTGCAACTTGATTGCCGCCTTGGCGGACCGGAAAGGCGCCCACGGATAAACAGACAAGCACAGGTCGATGGTAGTGGCATCGAACGCATATACCGTTGCATCGAGGTCCACGCCAAACGGCTCGCTGGCGTACAACGGACGCGCCATTGCAATCAGATGTTGCGCCAGATCGGCGTAGATTTGCCAGGGGCGCGTAGCGTTTGCATTGGCCAACGTATTGCGGGAAATCGTCGCGCAACGAAACCCCATGTGGTACAGCCGATGGGATTGGGCGCGCAAATTGACTTCGATATCGCGCAACGATTCTCGATAGGTCAACTGCGCAAATGCCATGGCGAAGAATTGATCCAGACAGGAAAAATCCTTGACCTTGTGCTCGCCCCTGTGGGCTGCTACACATCGTCGAAAGGTAGTCAGTGGCAAATACGTCATGACCTGCGAGAAAACGAGTTTGCCCTGATGCATAGGAGCCTTTGGCGGATATTCGCAAAAAGCTCCAATTCTGCACCTCGACGTTCAAATCGAGACCAGATAAAAACATCAATTTGTGCAAACAAATCATTGACTTACGAACCCCTGATGTGAAAACGTTGGGACACTAGTGA
>NZ_JACOFX010000054.1 GCF_014284125.1 Undibacterium umbellatum
TCTATGCCGCAAAATAACATACCGTCCTCCCCGTTAAAGTTTCGTTCGCACCTTAACTTTACTCCTTTGGCTAACGCCAGAGGAGGGAGGCGGCTAGATGATTATCAGGTCTTACATTCATACATTTTCTTAGTTTAGAATTGTCGTAATGTAAGACCTGACCCAGTCTGTGTCTGTGTCTGTGTGACCCCATCTTCGCTTTGTGCGACGCAAAAGAAAATGAAGAAAATCACGATCAAACTTGACCTCATTATTGTTGCAATCTCTACGGTGCTTTTTGCTGGTTTTGGAGTTATTGATGCAGTCTTTCGAAGTTATGTGAATGCTTCATGGCTCCAGCATGCAGCTGCATTTGCATGTTTCGGGTTTATGATTGGAGCCATTATCGCGTTCGACAGTGAGCTTGGCGAAAGGCGAAAGAACCGGCCATTTCTTCGAACACTACTATCCTTTGCTGCTGGCCTCGGTTTTGGTTGGGTTCTTGATTTTCCAGCTGATGGAATCGTACTGTCTGGCCTCGTGGCATCTATGCTTGGCTACGCCGGTCTATCTTGGGCAAAGTATTTTTAACGCGGCAAGGGGCAATAAGTAACGCGGTAAGACGTAAGCCTTTGTAAGACCGTAAGGTGTAAGCATTTGTAGGGCGTAATGGGTTTCATCCATTGCGCCGCAAGAAGGCGCTAATAATATGTTGATGTACCAAATACGGCTGATCTCTCTATATCTGTAAACAAAAAAAGGCCACTCCCTCCGGTAACCCGGATGCGAGCACAAGGCCGGGTTCACCCACTAGCCCCCGATAGTCAAGTAGCCGAACAATATACTCGCAACACACCGCGATAATATTTACCACGCCACCACATGCTTGTTTCAAAATGCCGTCGTGCCTTTTGCTTCAACGTGTGGTTGCGTGAATCGCAGCTTCACCCATGTGGATCTAGCGTAAGTATCCGGTGAAGTCATCTTGAAGTTAAGGGCTTAAGCGTAGATGATCGTGTCCACGTAATAAGTGGACACTTGTACATGATGGATGATGGGATCAATACGCCAAGACGGCGTCGGCGGCACAGTGCTGAATTCAAGGCTCAAGTAATTCAGGCCTGCAAACAGCCCGGCGTTTCAATTGCTGCCACGGCTTTGGAAGCCGGGGTCAGGTCTTACATTCATACATTTTCTTAGTTTAGAATTGTCGTAATGTAAGACCTGATAATCATCTAGCCGCCTCCCTCCTCTGGCGTTAGCCAAAGGAGTAAAGTTAAGGTGCGAACGAAACTTTAACGGGGAGGACGGTATGTTATTTTGCGGCATAGACCTACATTC
>NZ_JACOFX010000055.1 GCF_014284125.1 Undibacterium umbellatum
GACCTCGCCAGCATCTGCGACGCCTTAACCGAGCTAGACCGCATTAACGCCGACATGGGCGTCACCGACAGCGCCCTCACCATGCTCCTGCAACTGCTCGAATCCGCAGGCGAACAACCCCTCGCCCCCCAAGGCCTCCACGCCCTCCTCTCCCCCGTACAACAACGCCTCCTCACCACCTGGAACCATCTGTCTGACTTGATTTGATCTGATCTGCCGCAAACATCGCCCACATTTCACAATGTGCAATTTGTGTCAACTCTTCGCGGTCTCGTAATATTTTGCAAACTAATTTACTATTTTCTATGCGCGCACAACCGACCAAACAAATTAAAGGAAACAGCATGCCTACCCAAATCACTATCTCCGATTTCATTCTGTTACAGCAGCAAAAATACAAGCTCATGCTCCAGATCGAAAAAAGCAACAGCCCTGCTGTACGTGCAGGCTTATTTGTGGATTTACGGAAAGTCAGCGACTTGTTAGGTGCAGAAGTACCCGAGCTCAACGCCTTTGCCTATCCCAAAGCAAAATCCAACCGTCAAGCCAAACAATAAGCGAGATACCGCCATGCAAACACAAATTATTCCTGTACCGTTTTATGAAGACACGCTGGTGATGATCGGGAAAGACAATGAGCCAGTGGTCGCAATGAAGCCCATTGTCGATAACATGGGTTTGGACTGGCCAACCCAATACACTAAATTGACGGAGAAATTCAGTTCAACCATTGGGATCATCCCAATGGTTGCCGAGGATGGCAAAAACCGCGACATGATCTGCCTGCCATTACGCAAACTCCCCGCCTGGCTTTACTCCATCAGTCCCAACAAAGTTAAGCCAGAACTCAAAGACAAGATCACCCGTTATCAGGAAGAATGCGACGATGTACTTTGGGAGTATTGGTCAAAAGGGGCTGCATCTCGCGGCGACAAAGTGCTTGATATCCCCACGCTGCCACCGCGTGACCCAGTAAGGCCTATAGGCATACGCAATAAAATCGACGGGCTCAGCGCCCGCGATACCTTGATATTGTCAAATCTAAAAAATGACCTGATTCAAAAAATAGCCCAAAACAGTGAGCCAGCCATCAGGGCCAGCCTGTATATTGATTTGCGCCGCGTGTCTGATGCTTTGGGTGTCGCTGTCATTGACGCTGACCACCTGCCTATTCCCAAGCCCTT
>NZ_JACOFX010000056.1 GCF_014284125.1 Undibacterium umbellatum
GCCACCTGCAGGAAATGATTCAGATTGACTGCAATCAAAGACGGGTCACGCGAATGATTCAAGATCGACATATCCCCGTTATCCAGATAATCAAACGCCTCCCAGAATTCCTGCACGAGCACATGGTCGCTGTTGATAACCTGCTGACGTTCCTCGGCCATGTTCACGATCTGGGCTTTTAATGCGGCCTGCTGCGATTCAGGCAGCTTTACCACCAGCGCCAGGGCATCGGCCAGGGCCAGCATTTGCGCGTGGGTTTCCACCAGGCGCGGCATCTTGATATTCTTGTTTTGGCGCAGTTCTTTCAGGTACAAGGGCGTATTGGTACCCACCAGTTCCATGATGGCCTTCTCGCGCTTGGTGGCGGCAAGAATGAAGCCTGAAACCTGTTCCACAGACATATACTTCAGCTTGTCGGCCGCCTCTCCGGACGCGGCCGTCTGCGTCGAACGGTCAAAATACAAATGCACAATGCGCGACAGAATCGCCTCAGACGCATTTACAGGGTTGTTTTGAGAAATCACGATAGATCCCCGGAAAGGCGGCTCGTATGTCTCATTGCCACCCGTCGCCATGCCCCTGGCCCGCATGCTGCGGCCGTTATAGGCCGTCTTCAGCTCGTCCCAATCAAATGACTTCACATGGCTTTTGTCTTCGCCCATGCGTTCGCGGTCAGACTCAATCAACACCACCGGCAGGCAAGACACTTGCCCAAAATTACGCGCTCTTGCGGCCAGGCTAGACTTTGCCGGGTCAAAGCCCTCATACCCGTTACGGCCAAACAGCTTCCACAAAAATTCAATCAAGGTCGATTTACCGGCCCCGGCTTCGCCCACCACCTCAAGAAAAGGGTAAGACGATTGTTTAGACCTGATCTGCTCCGCAAACAGCGATCCAAACCAGAAAGTTAGCGCCACCAGGCCTTTGGCACCAAAGGCCGTCCAGATCAGGTCAAGCCAGTCTGTACGGTATTCATGGCGGTCGCGGTTAATGGTCAGATTGACAGACTTATTCAAAGACTTGATCGACAGCTTGCCGATATCAAAAAAATCCTCGCTGTTCACCTCATTCAATACGCCGTCTTTCATCGCCACATCACCCAGCACATA
>NZ_JACOFX010000057.1 GCF_014284125.1 Undibacterium umbellatum
CGCGAGTTCAAATAAGAAGTGCAACAGAAGCTAAATTGGTTTGAATGGGAAGATGCGGTAGCATCCGAACTTCCAGACCTCCAAGTCAAAGTTGCCCGAAATGACATACACACATCTTACCCAAGACGAACGATACCAGATTTATATACTGAAGAAGGCAGGACATAGGCAAAGTGAGATAGCAGAGGTGATGGGGCGTAGCAGATCGACGATCAGTCGAGAGATCAAACGCAATAGTGGCGGTCGAGGATACCGCCCAAAACAGGCTCAACAACGCAGTCTCGAAAAGCAAGCCAGAAAGAATGGTGTGACTATTTCCGCTGAGACATGGGCATTTGCAGAAGACAGGTTGAGAGCGTATTGGAGCCCGGAACAGATCAGCGGCTATCTCCGTGCCAATGCTCTCCCTGGAGTGAGTCACGAAAGCATTTATTGGCGAATCTATGCGGACAAGCAACGTGGTGGCACGTTACACAAAACCTTGCGCTGCCAGAAGATACGCAAGAAGCGCTATGGCAATCGTGAACGACGCGGTACCATACCCAATCAGGTTTCGATTGAAGAGCGCCCAGCGATTGTGGACACGCTCAAGCGCTATGGAGACTGGGAGGGCGATCTTGTTATCGGCGCGAATCACCAGCAAGCGCTGGTCACACTCAATGAGCGCAAATCGCGCTACACCTTGCTAGAAAAAGTGACCCGCAAAACTGCTGAGGCGGTGACGGATACCATTATCTCTTTGCTAGCGCCTTTTTCTGGATTGGTGCATACGTTGACGACTGACAATGGTAAGGAATTTGCTCAGCATGAACGTATTGCACAGAGCCTTAATGTGCAGTATTTCTTTGCCCATCCTTATTGCTCTTGGGAGCGCGGCGCTAACGAAAACATGAATGGTTTAATACGGCAGTTCTTTCCGAAGAAAATGTGTTTTGAATCCATCACAACGCAAGACATGACTGACGCTATGGATTACTTGAATCATCGACCTAGAAAATGCCTTGGCTACAAAACACCGCACGAAGTTTTTATGGCTCAGATACAATCGCTATAACACAGGGTTGCACTTCGAGCTTGAATCCGCC
>NZ_JACOFX010000058.1 GCF_014284125.1 Undibacterium umbellatum
AGAACCTGTTCGAGATCTTTTTTGATCACCCCCGCCGCAAGAGCAAAGTGAGGAATGCCAAATTAACGAATTGCAAGCTGGTATTCAATTGTCGCTCACAGTTTTTCCAAAGGCGATGGCATTTCTCAAGCCAGGCAAAAGAGCGTTCCACCACCCACCGCTGAGGCATGACACTAAAGGTGTGGAGTTCATTGCGCTTGGCAACTTGTACGGACGCCCCCAGAATTTGATGGACACCCTCAGCAAAAGGGCGCCCCGTATAACCACCATCGACGAGCACGCTGGCAACCTTGCCCAAGGAATGCTTGTGCTGCTCAAACGCTTCCAGTGCTCCCTTTCTATCCGTGATGTCGGCTGTTGTCACGGCAATGGCATGCGGTAGCCCCTCTGTGTCAACCGCAATATGGCGCTTGATTCCTGATATTTTCTTCCCTGCATCGTAGCCTTTGTGTTTTGCCGTATCCGTGTTTTTGACACTCTGGGCGTCAACGATCAAAAAGGTGCTGTGTACGTTCCGACCATGTTTGGTACGGGCCGCGCCAACCTGATTTTTTTAAAGCCTGCTCCAGCAGGCTTAACTCACTTCCCAACGGCTTCTCTTTCCATTGCTTAAAGTACGTGTACACCGTACTTTTGGGAGGAAAGTCGCTCGGCATCATGTCCCACTGGCAGCCGCTTTTTAACACGTACAATACCGCGCAAAAAACATCATATAAATCCACTTGGCGCGGCTTGGTTTTCTTGCGTGCGCTCAGCAGAATATCTTCTATCTTTGCAAACTGTTCTCTACTGATGTCGCTTGGGTAGGCTTTTCTCATCACCTAAGTTTACGCAATATTCCTTTTGTTTACAATAAGATCTCGAACAGCCTCT
>NZ_JACOFX010000059.1 GCF_014284125.1 Undibacterium umbellatum
ATCTGTCTGTCATGCATGCCCTTAACGCGCAAATCGTTCACATCGAAAAAACACTGGCAAAGGTCTGTGCTACTCACCCAGGGTTGTCATTACTCAAAAGCGTCGCTGGCATTGGTGATACGTTGGCGACGGTGATCTTGCTGGAAACCGGCTCTATCGAACGGTTTAAAGATGTGGGCAACTATGTTTCTTACTGTCGCTGTGTAGGCAGTATGCATACCTCGAACGGTAAAAAGAAAGGGGAAGGCAATACCAAAAACGGGAATCGCTTCCTGGCTTGGGCCTATGTGGAAGCTGCGAATTTTGCGATTCGTTATTCTGAGGCGGCAAAGAAATTCTATCAACGCAAGAAAGCCAAGCGCAACGGCATTATCGCCATCAAGGCGGTAGCACACAAACTGGCAAGAGCTTGTTTTCATATGCTGAAGACTGGGGAAAGTTTTTCGGTGGAACGCTGTTTCACCTGAGAGTTGGCAGCACTGCGTGAGCCAGACGTCGGGGTTGGATCACAAGCCATCAGATCTGATTGGACACGCAGTATCTGCCATCACAATCGTTGTTTTAACATGAGTCGTCTGCAATGCGAGCCACAAGGGGTTGGAACCGAATCCGGTAGCCACAGATCTGCCCATCACTTGGACGCAACGCGGTACTGAGATGCTTCTGGAGTAGCGGCGCTACTTGGGCGAAATCCAGCTTTATGTTTCGCTAGATCCACATGGGTGACTGGTGCGATTCACGCAACCACACGTTGAAGCAAAAGGCACGACGGCATTTTGAAACAAACATGTGGTGGCGCAGTAAATAT
>NZ_JACOFX010000005.1 GCF_014284125.1 Undibacterium umbellatum
TGCGCTCAGCAGAATATCTTCTATCTTTGCAAACTGTTCTCTACTGATGTCGCTTGGGTAGGCTTTTCTCATCACCTAAGTTTACGCAATATTCCTTTTGTTTACAATAAGATCTCGAACAGCCTCTTATCTGCCCAGCGCGCCGCACCATAGAAGGCAAGACCTGCGACGATAGCGGCGACAGCAAGCAGCGCAAGTAGCAACGATACAATCCAGGTCATAGTGAAATTGGCTGCTTGGTGGAAAAGAGATGGAGTAGATTATGCACAAAACGCTAGCGCGTGTTTGTTGGGTATCAAACATAGGCGGGCAGGTAAAGGTCGAATCAAATATGAAGGCATTTGCACATTTCTTATCTCAGCCGCTTGGTAGAAGCCCGCGCCAACTCAATCAAGGCCGCCTTAGCCGCAGAATGCCGCACTGGCAGCAAAGCATCCACTCCCATGGCAATCTGCCTCGCAGCCTCAGCCCGCGTATCCTCCAGCGCTTCATTGGCGACCAGCCACGTACTGACCTCGGCGGCATCTGCAAATCCATTCGCTGCCAGCACATCAAAACCTTGCAGGTCGCGCTGGCGGGCCAGTAGCAAGGGGTAAGTTAGCAGGCCGGTGCTGAGGTCGGTGTAGCGGGTTTTACCGGTGTCCTTGGTATCGGGGGCGAGGTCGAGTATGTCGTCGATGAGCTGGAAGGCCAGGCCCATGTGGCGGCCAAAATTGGCTGTGGCGGTGACTGTGGCGGCGTTGCAGCCGCCTACGGTGGCACCGGCGCGGCAGGACCAGGCGAACAGGCCGGCGGTTTTGCCGTCGATGATGCGCAGGTAGTCTTGTTCGCAGGCTTCCAGGTTGCGGCGGCCTGATAGCTGGTCGGATTCGGCGGCGATCATGGATTCTATGACTTCAAACAAGTCATCGGCCAGGCCGTTATAGCCTATGCGGTAGAGTGAGCGCACGGCGCGTGAGACCAGCAGGTTGCCTGCCAGCACACCGGCACCTACGCCATATTTTTTCCATGCAGTGGGGTGGCCGCGCCGCTGGTCGGCTTCATCGATGATGTCATCGTGCAGCAGGGTGGCGGCGTGTATCGATTCTGTGATGATGGCGACTTGCACCGCTTCTTCTGACAAGAAGCGCCGCATGAGCATGGAGCACAGCAGAGCGCAGCTTGCGCGCAGGCGCTTGCCGGACTGGAACAGCGAGTCTGCCAGTACGCCATCGATAAGATGGCGCTGGTGGCTGGCGCCGTATTCTCTGAAGTGTTTGTCGGTCTGGTCAAGCGCGCTGATCAAACGTGCACGTAATTTATCGAGGTCGTCTGCCAGTGCCTTGTCATTAATGGAGCCGACTACATCATTGATCAGCGCGTTGACCCCGGATGTATTAGTCTGTGTTTCTGCTGTACCTGATTTCAAGTCAGGCGTAGTGCTGGCCCATTTGGATACTGGTGCCACGCCCCTGCTGAGGTTGTTGATAAAGCGCATGGCCCTGGATTCAAATTCGGGCAGGCGCTGGTCCCAGCCGAGTTGGCGCACGATATCGCCCGCCTTGACAGAATACTCGGCAACGCGGCCAGTCATGCCACCCAGCCAGGCGATGGTTTCGCCAGAAAATACTGGCACCAGGTCCAGCAGGTGCGGCAGGCCCGCCTCAAAGCGCAGCCTGTCTATAACCTTGAGTGGTGTCAGTGCCGTCGGTTCTTCCAGCGGGAATAACTGGCAGCGTGCGGCACTGGATGTAGTCAGATCAAGTATGTGGTTGACTGCATGGCGTGCAGATTCATTCGCGCTTTCCATGGTCGCCACATCGGTCGCAGTACGCACAAAATCGCCAGCGACAAACAGGTTGCTGATGCCTATATCCACTTCAGGCCGTGCCGCCCAGGAACCGGCGGTGTTGACGAAAAGCGGCGCATCGTTTTCCATGCCTTGCTCTGTCCAGCGCAGTGATGGGTCGATGGAACAGGCGATCACTCCCGCTGCTTCCAGCTCTGCCCGGTCTGCCGGTGCAAGGTGGGCCAGGATTTGTTGCCAGACTTCTTCCTGTATTTCTACTGGCGTGCAATCCTTGGCAGGTTTGCGTATGTATTCACCCGGCGCATCAAAATCAGATATGCAAACGCTGATAATGCCGCGCACTGTGCCATCGCCATATTGGGCCAGCCCGCGTGGCCAGAAGCGTTGCTGGCATAGCGAGGTCAATGCCCACGGCGCATCCAGGAATATGGTGTGCCCGTGATTGAGTTCTATGTCTTGCCCGAGATAGAAGAGGATGCCATTCATCCACTCGGTCTTGAGTTCACCCAGCCTGGCGAGGCTGGGTGCTCTCGCCAGCATGTCGTCATTGCTGATAGCGTGCAAGGCTTCCAGCGGCAGCGCAAGGATGAAGTGATCGGCTGCCAATTCTCTACCATCGTCCATTTGCAAGGCACGTGCAGCTTCACCATCCCACAACACATTTTCTACTGACACCCCCTGGATAAACTCCACCCCCAGGTGTTCCAGATGCGTGACCCATGGTGCTATCCATACTTCGCTGGTCGGGCCATTCAAGACCCGGTCGGCACAACTGCGGTAAATATCGCTGAGTAGTTGTATGCCCACCACCACGTTGGACCGTGCACTCATGTCTGCCGCACGGCAAGCCACCAGGGTGCGCGTCACGGCATTGATGACATACTTCTGATAAGCCTCAGAGCGTGACGGTGCCTGGAAATAATCCCAGGCAGAGATATTTTCAAATTCACCAAAGCGCCGCTCATCTGAACTGGTCAGCATGGTGAACACGCAGCGCACATAATGCAGCATGTCTTCACGCGGCACATCAACACCGCTGCCCACAAAAAGATCGTACAGAAAAGACAGCAGCGATGCCGCGTCACGCGATGATGAGCGCAACTGGTTAGGCACTTCCCAGCGCCCCTTTTTTGACAACGCCAGTGTGCGTGTAGTGTGCGCCAGGTTGTCTGCCACGCTGCCATAAGAACCATCTGCCAGAATACAGGGTATGCGCGCCATGGTGTCGGGGATATGCCGGTAAAAACCAGGGAAGAAGCGAAAGCCATGCTCGCCCGGCAGCTCTTGCTGGCCTGCCGTAGCCGAACCCTCTACCGGAATACTGCGCGACTTGCCACCCGGCACAGCCAGCGCCTCCACCACCGTCACCAAATAGCCGCGCTCGGCCAGCTCATGCGCCGCCGTCAAACCTGCAATGCCTGCGCCTGCAATAAGTACTCTAGTCTGCTTCAACGAGCTGTCTCCTGAGATAAGGTCGCGGAGATAAGCTCATCCGCCATTTTTCAGTGGGTAATTTGTCAGCAGGTATTATGCTGGCAGTCTGTTGGTCTTGGGCAAGCAAAGTGTGAGTGGGATAGTATTTGTATAAAAAAACAGACATTCACCATAAGCTGGCTCAGTCCGAGCTTATCCGCCCCATCATCAACTCTTTCCTCTTGTGCGAAAAGCCCTTGTTCCCACATCACGACAGTGCCTTTTGCCCGATAAGCTCCAGCAAAAAGTAAATACAAAAAGTTATTTGCACGCTGATATGGGTAAGATATTGTTCACATATGAAAGAAATTAAGAAAAGATGCGCTCAAAGGCGATCACTTGCTGGCAGTGCTGGCGGCGTTGTCCAACCCGCACCGCTTGCGCGTTGTTGCTGCGCTTGAGACGCAAGGGCGCAACTACATCAGCCAGCTCCTACTGTCTCATGAAGGCAAAGCATTTAGAACTCATTTCATAAATAGGGTGAGATGCGTTTGCCTCATAACGTGGGCTGGCAAGGCGGACGAGGCAGTCAATAGCTTTGCCTATTGACAACGAGTCCAACGCAGTCCAGCGCGCGTTATGAGGCAAACCCTTCGGGAACTGACGATTTGGGCGCATTGCAGCGTTGTGCCGCTTGCAAAGGCGGACGCCTTAGCTGCGCGTCACGTCTTGCACTGCATCCCAAATCGTCTTGTTCGCACTCATCCTATTTATGAAATGAGTTCTAAATATTTTGAAGTAAGCGGTATCGCTGCGGCGGTGTTTTCTCTGCACAACAAACCAGAATCATAGGGGTTAACATGTCTTAAAATGTTATTTGCTGCGTTCTTCTTCCCCGCTGCTGCTGCCGTCATCGTCTACTTCATGAAATACCTATCCGATGTTGTGCAGGTAAGGGTGCGCCTCGGGCAGGACGAAGCTTACCGAGCGCGTGCAAGCCAGGTAGCGCTGGCAGAAATGCACGGCAGGCTCGTGACAGTAGAAAAAATTCTGCGCGAAGTCGAATAGTTGAGTAATCGCACAATCAGCAGCATCAAATCAGGGTGCAGTCTCACATTGATTTACCTACGCCCCAGCGGCCAACAGGAGTTAAGCAAATGATGCCTGTATCATCGTTTCACCTGAATGCGCTCAGGCCGCTTTACTCGTTTATTGCTGTCTTGCTTACATTAACCTGTCCAGGCAATCGAGGTGCAAGATGAAACGAGTGTTACGCTGGTTTGCCTGGATACTGCTGGGCCTGCTTGCCCTGCTTGCCCTCATCGCATTGTGCGGCGCGCTGTTCGCCTACTTCATTTATTCCCCAACACCTGTGCGCCCAGCCTTGTCTGGCGCTGTGCAAAAAGGCAGCATACAAGCAGGTGGCATCAAGCGCACCTACATCAGCTATGTCCCCCGCGACCTGCCCAAGGGCGCACCCCTGGTACTCGTCATGCACGGCTCCGGCCAAAGCGCAGCAGACATACGCGTAGAAACCGGCTACGGCTTCGAACGCCTCGCCGACCAGCATGGCTTTGCCATCGTCTACCCCAATTCCCACAGCTTTGACTGGAACGATTGCGGCAAAATCGGCGACTACCAGGTCAATGGCCGCGACATCGACGATGTCGGCTTCCTCAACGCCCTGACCGACAAACTTGTCAAGGACCTGGGCACAGACAAGACCCGCGTATTCGCCACCGGCGTCTCCGCAGGCGGCTTCATGTCACTACGCCTCGCGCTGGAATCCCCAGCCCGCTTCCGCGCCGTAGCCGCAGTATCCGCCAGCGTGCAAGTTCCGCAAAACTTCCGCTGTAAACCCGCAAGCACCGGCGGAACCTCCGTCATGATCATGAACGGCACCAAAGACCCGCTAGTGCCCTACAACGGCGGCGAAGTGAACCTGCTAGGCCTGTTCTACAAATGCGGCGACGTACTTAACGCCCGCGCATCGGCACAATATTTCGCAGACCTGAACAAGATCACCAGCACACCCACAGCACAGACGACCGCAATATCAGGTGTCGATGTAGAACGCATAAGCTGGAAGCAGGACGCCAGAACCGAAGTCGAACTCGTCACCATCCACGGCGGTGGACATGGCCTACCGCAACCCTACTACCGCCGCGCCCGCCTGCTAGGCCCATCGCCAATGGCCCCGAATGGGGCGGAAATGATTTGGGACTTTTTTAAGCGGCAACAACCCTGAGGCCCGAGCAGCCTGCCATATCACTGCATATCGCCCAACTACTCTTAGCCATCATGGGAAGCTCAAGTCCAAACCAAACGTACTGGCAAGCACGAAGGTGAAAAGCCCCAGGCCCAGGAGCGACAGCATGAAGATGACGGCCACCTTGCCACTCGCGCGTAAAACCGCGCGCTGCTCCAGCCCGTTGTCCTGCTCCTTCTTCCCTTGATCATAATGCCACTTGACGGCGAAAAACATGCCCACGCCAAGCACGAGAATCTTGAACGTCACCAAGACTACAGGTATCCAATCCATCATTTTGAGTATTTCCAGGCTATTACATACCACTATCTATCGTGAAGCCCACTAACTAAAACCTTGCTTTAGCAGCTACGTTTCTTGTTCAAACCATCCCCACAGGCATCCAGCAAAGTAAGCTGCCGAATGCAGATCAGAGCGGTGAAAGCCCCAACGACTGCCCTGCAAGGATAGTGTTGCTCCACATCCTCCTGCATACTACCTGAAAGCAATTTCCATACATGAGGACAAAATGTCCCAGTTGAAAAACACACAAGACAAAATTTACCAACCTGATTGCCATGATTTGCCATGAACGGCGGGCCACGGTTCTTGCAAATTGCAGATGCCTTGCAGGCAGCGGCTAGCACAAGCCCAGGCTGGTCTATCTCAATCCCACATTACAGAACCCGACCGCCATCACCATGCCAGAACACCGGCGCAAGGAACTCGCCAGCATCGCGAAGCGCTGCAATGTACGCATCGTCGAGGACGACCCCTACCGGCCCTTGCCGATGCCCCGCCACTACCTATTGCCACGTTTGCCCCGGAACAGGTGTATTACATCTCAAGCCTGTCAAAATGCCTGACGCCCGGCTTGCGCGTCGCCTTCGTGCTCATACCCGCCACGCAAGAACGCGAACGTTTCCTGGTCGCGCTAAATTCATTTGCGCTGATGGTCACCCCTCTGACGACCGCACTGGCCACCCAGTGGATACTCGACGGTTCGGCTGACAGATTGATGGAAGGCATACGCAAAGAGGCGCGCCTGCGCCACAGCATGGCCAGGGATATTCTGGCAGGGCGATACAGCGGCACCGGAGACGGCCTGCATATCTGGCTAGAGCTGCCAGCATATTGGAATTCCGCACAGCTTGCGCGCGCGGCAGACAGCGAGGGCATAGCAGTTACGCCGGCAGAGGCATCCGCAAGTGGCCGCGGATCAGTGAATGCAATCCGCATCTCTTTGGGCAGCATTAAGGGCCGTGGACGCTTACAGGCGGGTCTTCAACGGCTGTCTCACCTGCTTGCACGGCGGCCCGAGTCGTTCAATACTGCGGTGGTTTAAGTGTCCAGGAAGCATTGTGCTACATCCGGGAATTCTCTGAATGCGGTCGTGCATTGGCTTGCTGCCTCAGTGCGTATTTATCGTGAGATTACGCGCGAAAGTGAACAGACAGAAAGCTAGGATTGCGATGCAGCACAACGTTCGCTTAGGGGGGCGGAAGCCGCGTCGTGCTCTGCTTTCCTTTATTTTTTGAGCGAGTCACCAGCGCCAATTATTGAGGTTTTCCTAAATGATGACAACACATCGCGTGCTGATTCTCCTATAAGAACCAACACAAGGGTACTGTCATGTATTATGTAAAGATCAATAGTAACAGAAATTATTGCAGGTACCGCCGCTAATCCGATCAATCAATATTCAGTATCGCACTTATTTCAGGGAGTGAACGGTAAGGTTTGAGATATACACTTGCAGCACGAGAGTATTCTTCAGTTTCCCGAACCATTTTCGCTAAAGATTTAGTAATTTTAGTAATTTGTGTTCTGTCGCCGATTTCCTTTGCAGCTTTAAGGCTCACAATTTTTTTGTTAACGTCAATTCGAATGTTATTTCGCTTTCTGCAAATTCTTGTTTCATGAAGATGAAATATTACGATAGAATTTTCTACTTTTTTGCGTTGAACAGTATTGATATTTTCTGACGGAGCGGGTTTTCCATCATTGTCAAACCAGATTGATTTGCAATCTTCGGGGTTAAACGGGTCTAGAAATGCTGGGTCCTCTAAATTGAAATCATCTCCAGGTTTATACGCACGTTTATCTTCCTCAACCAACGGAAATTGACATGCTTTCCCCCCTTTAGTATCTGTAAATTTTCGATGCGAGTTACAAAATGTACATGCACAACGATAATTTTTCCAATCGAAAGCTAGCCACCAGTAACCGTCATGTAATTCGTCACCATCGAGCCTATTTTTCGGTCTAAAGTGATCTATCGGAAAGTCTGACCGTACATCTGCAGCTTCGCAATACCAACATTTTTTTTTCAAATTTTCTGGTAAAAGTTTATAAAAGTCACGCCAAATTTTTGAAGAACTAGCCTTCTTCAAGATGGCTTTTTTCGCTGTTATTGTCGATGCGTTTTCAAGTGCTTTAAGTGCATCCCCGGCTGTTTTTCGCCACTCTTCAGTTAAGCATTCTTCGATATGATCTTCACATATCCAGCGCATTATTTTGCCTCGTCATTCTTTTGATGATATTTTTTATTGAGGAAATCCGTATAGTCAGGATCGTCTGAAATAAAATTAAAACCTAATTTGTCCAATTCCTCATTCAAAACATCTAATTTCTTTAATTCACTACCCTGCAACGATTCCTTACTTGCCAATTTGTTGCGCTCAATTATTTTTTCATTTGTTTTATTGTCGAGCGTTGTTTTTAAACCAAACATATCACTTCGTAGAATCAGATTGATCCCCATACCTCGTGGGCTCTCATTCGGCATTGAAGCCGTAATTTGAGAACGTTGCATTACAGAAGAATTATCGTCTGCCAAGGGACTGGGAATTTCTCTTAATGTTCTCTTCATAACTTGAACTTGGCTACGATCAAGTTCTGCAATCGCCAGTGGATGGTGGGTTACCATCAGGAGATGACTTGTTTCGTGATTTGGAACAAATCGCTCCAAAAAGCTCAAATACTTGACTGCCCAAGATGGATTTAAATGCGTATCTGGTTCGTCTAGGAGAAACAGCGAATCTTTGCCACCGGTAAATTTTAGCAGGCCTAGGACGGTCAATAATTGTTGCTCCCCTTCGCTCAATTCACGGAAAGTTAAAGATTCATCCGTAGAAGTGATTTTTACGCGAACGCTTACTTCAGAAATCATTTCCGATAACAGCGTACTTTCAAGCATTTTGAATAATTCATCAGGGCTCAAATTCTTTGCAAAATTTCGTAGTGATGTGACGTCAGGCAAAAATAAATGGAAGAATTCATTCTTGATTTGGCTTCCAGTAAGTGTAGTATCTTCCCCTCTGGTGACCTTAATCGGCGCTAATGCATAAGGAAATAGCTCGTCAAGAAATTTGCGGACTACGCCATGCGCACCCCAAAATAGTTCTCCTTTCTTTTTTGCCCATGATGGTCTACGCATTACGAAATGGACGCTATCGAGATTTTCTATCCCTAGTTCATCGCGTAAAAATTTTTTTTCGTTGTCTTCTTGGGCGCTCAAAAAGAAGGCAAGGAGCACAAATTGACTATGAAATGGTTTTGCATAAAATAATGGTCGGATATCACCTTTGAGATCAACTTCGTTTTTGAGTAATTTATTATAGAAATCTGTCCGATGTTTTCTGAAGTACGATTCTAGTCTGTCGCTCGGACCAGAGTAATAAGCAAACAAATACTTTGGTAGATATGGTGCGACACCTGATTTAGGATCTCGTTTTACTTTTGAAAATGGCAATGGATCTTTTGGGTTCTCGACAGCATTTAGTTCTTTTTTAGCGCCGTACAGTTTGAGTTTTTTTATTGTTATTTGATATTGTTTAGATAGGCCGAGTCGAGATGGATCGGCATCAATTTCAATTTCGTCCCACCGATCCGAATGGGCATCGCCTAACTGATACGTCAGTGCATACGAAAAAGGTGGAGATTCGCCTAAATCTAAATTACGGAAGATAGATACCAAGGCTTCGAGCACGTTTGATTTCCCTGAGCCATTGAGACCAACGATAACCGTCATCAAACTCGCTTCAGCAAAATTTATAGACACATTTTCAAGGTTTTTAAATCTCGAACGAATATGAAATTTGTCAATTTTCATTGCTTATTCTTCCATCATGCATTGTTGGCTAATTCAAACCAGTCTTCATTGGAATCTTTTGGGCGCTTTTTTATTACAAGCCCATTGCTTATTTGGTCACGAATATCGAGGAAGAATTGTTCTAATAATTGCACCGACGCTTCTTGAGGATATCCAGCTAATATAAATAACTCTCTACCTGAAAGAGATTTTTTTTCTTGATTTAAAATATCCAAAATGGGGCTAATCTGATTTAGATTCATATTTTTTTTCGCAGAGTTTATTAATTTCCTTGGCGGTTTCTGCCCGATGTTTCGTATGTGAACATTCGTTTTTTTCAGCAAATCTTCAGCTGATTCGTCATTTGAATCTTGTGGCACGAGTGCGCCATGCAAAGCTTTTTCATATAGCGCTGGCATTAACCGATTGGCCGCAATGAATGTTTTAGAAAGGCGTTGCTCTAACTTGTCAGCTAAAGCAAAAAGAGAATCTACTTGTCGCACAATTTCATGCTGCTCTTCAGAAGGGGGAATCTGAATTTCAAGATTTCGAATGTCGCCTAATGTTAATCCAACTTTTGTTGCGCCTTTGCTGAGATTTTGAAGTTGTGCTACCCCCCCTGTAGGTGAGGCCAAAAAATAAGCTAAATATTTTGCGTTATATTCTGATTTTGGTCGTGCTAAGCATATATGTTGATTAATGTATGCCTCTGATAGTAGTGGTCCATCAATTAATGCAACCATTCCAACATCTGCGGTAATTGATATTAATATATCGTTTATTTGAACCCTGGTCCGATTGCCTTCAGCATCTTTTGGGGGAGTTACATATTGAATTTTCGATAAATCTAAGGAGATGGATTGGTGATTCAAATTTCCAATACGAAGAAAAATTGCACCCTCGTTCGAGTAATATTTTGCCCAACCTCTTGAGCCGCTGGTAATCACATCAAAAACATCGTTTCCTTGTTCTTTAATCCAAGTGACATCATTTGCCGTTCGTTTCCCCATTTTTTTTCGCCAGCTTCGTGTCAGCTCGCCAGATGTAGCAGCGACGAGGATAGACTGCCGAAGACGCTTTATATTAATTGGCAAACTGTCAAGGCGTTTCTGGCAGTTTCGAACCACCTTAAGTACGGCGTCAAGTTTATTTGCAATTCGTTTTTGTTCCGCAAGCGGTGGTAGGGAAATGTTTAATAAATATGCGTCTTTTCGGTTGAAACCAGGAATCGCAGTTGATTTATTTAATGACGCCAAGTTAAGTTGTTTAAGCTGATAAAACCAATATTTTGGATCTCCAAATGGGAAGTGGTCAACGTAATAAGTGGTATCAATTGGTGTACATGGGGTTTCTGAGAAGCTTACTTCCCCAACACTGCCTTTCCGCCCTATGATTATGGTTTTTCCATCAGTTAGTGGAGTGTGATGGAAGCCAACTACTCCATTTGAACCATAGACGGGGTATCCCGCACCAGATCGGACCCTATCAGGCAAAGCCTTACCATATTTCAATTCCATAACCTGGCCGAGTTTTGCGTGTGTCCATCCGAGAGGTAGAGTTTTCATGCCTTACCCAATTCGTCCAGAATCGTTTGTAATTCCACTATCGCCGCCTCAAGTTCAACTACAATTTCCTGTGTGAGCATTGCCGGGTCTGGCAGGTCCGCAGCATCTTCCGTATTTTCGTCTTTTAGCCATGATATATTTAGACTGTAGTCATTGTTTGCAATCAAGGAATGTTTAAAGAGACGGAAACGTCCCTGTTCCCCTTGATTTATACGTGTGCTTTTGCCGTACGGATCATCTCCATAGGCAATTTCAAATTCTCGAAAGTACTTGCGACTAAACGGGGTTCGTTTACCAAATTTAGGCATATTGGCACGTAAATCATAAACCCAAACTTCATCAGTGCTACCTACTGCGGTATCACTAACTTTCGTAAAAAAAACTACGTTTGTCTTCACCCCTTGAGCATAAAAAATACCAGTAGGTAATCGTAAGACCGTATGTAGATGGCATTTATTCATTAAATCTTTGCGAATTTCTGAGCCAATACCCGTTTCAAAAAGGGCGTTGTCAGGTAACACGACTGCAGCACGTCCACCAGGTTTAAGACCCAAGTAAATATGCTGTAAAAACGCAAGTTGCTTATTTCCTGTCGTAAATGGCAGGTCTTTTCGAGTTGGACCCCCACCACCTTTTGCTGTTCCAAATGGTGGATTGCTAAGAATTAAGTCGGCAGGAGGTAAATTTCTTCCTAAATCACTGAGGGTATTCCCCAGGATGACGATTCCTTCATCATCCCCCTCCATATCGTGAAGTAGACAATTCATTAAGGCTAAGCGTCGTGTACTAGCGACTAGTTCCACTCCCACATAGGCCTTACTTCTTTGAAATTCTATTTGCTGGGGGGGGAAACCAAAAAAATCATTTGTTTGACTTCGTATGTAAGCGTTGGCCGAAATTAAAAAACCAGCAGTACCCGCTGCTGGATCCTGAATAATTTCACCTGCTTTTGGTTTAACTACTGCAATAATACTGTCAATTAGTGGGCGAGTAGTAAAGTATTGTCCCGCTCCAGATTTTGTTTCAATTACATTCTTTTCTAATAAACCCTCATATAGATCTCCAAGGCCGTCTTTTTTCTCACTAAACCAGCCAATACTGTTTAGTGATTTAATCAATTGACTTAGATGACGTGGCTCTTTCAATTGCGACTGTGCGTTTGCATAAATCGCATTTATAAGCTGATCTTCGCTTTCACTGAGTTTCTTTAGAGTTTTTTTGTAGTGGTCTAACCTTTTTTCCTCTGGCAGCTGAGCGAGTGTTTCCCAACGGGCATACTCCGGCAATTTATGGCGTGCTAAAGGGTTGAGTATTACACGATGCTCTTGAACCTCTTGTTCCATTTTAATAAATAGCAGGAGGACTAGTTCGGAAACATAATCAGAGTAGTTGATTCCATCATCACGCAGGATGTCGCATAAATTCCAGAGTTTTTGGACGATTTCAGTGTTGTTCATTGCATAAGATATTTTGTTTGCAGAAACCACGAGATTGAATACAGATTTTCTCAATAGTCTGAAAATTCACATGTATATCAGTATGTAATTCGTGTGTTCTAGTTTCATCGAAACTTCGAATAATATGTAAATATTGATATTGTGCAACGCACTTACCAAATTTTGGGTCTTGTAGATAAATAAAAAAGCCCATCTTTGTGGGCTTTTCTAATGCAACTATACTACACGTCAATATTCCCCGCCCGCAACGCATTCGATTCAATAAACGCCCTGCGTGGTTCAACGTCATCACCCATCAATGTTGTAAAGATCTGGTCGGCGGCAATGGCGTCTTCGATCTGTACTTTGAGCAGGCGGCGGACTGTGGGGTCCATGGTGGTTTCCCAGAGTTGGCTTGGGTTCATTTCGCCCAGACCTTTGTAGCGTTGCTTGCTGACGCCGCGTTCGGCTTCGTCGCGTAGCCAGAGCATGGCCTGGTGGAAGTCGTGTACGGCGATTTCCTTGGCTTTTTCGCCTTCGCCACGGCGGATGAATGCGCCTTCTGTGAGCAGGCCTTTGAAAGTCGTGGCGGCGTTTTCCAGTACCTGGTAATCGGCACCATCAACAAAGTCGGCGTCGATGCTGCTGACCTTGATGTTGCCGTGGTACAGGCGTTCTATACGCAGGCTGAATGCGCCTGAGAGTTCGTCGCTGCGTACTACTGCTTTCACGGCATTGTCGCCAATGGCGGCGGTCAGGGCGATGGCGGATGCTTCTGCGTTTTCTGCATTATCCAGTTTCAGCGTGACACCGGTCATGATGGCGGTGAGGGCGGCGCGGTCGATGACGCGGGTCAGGCGCATCATGATGGCGTTGGCCAGGTTGTACTGGCGTACCAGTTCGCCCAGGGCTTCGCCAGTGATGGGGGCTGCGCCTGTGCCTGGTGTGAGGGATGCGCCAGTCAGGGCAACGGTCATCATGTAGGTGGCTTCTTCTGCGTCATCTTTGAGATAGCGTTCATCGCGGCCTGCCTTGACTTTGTAGAGTGGTGGCTGGGCGATGTAGATGTGGCCGCGTTCTACCAGTTGTGGCATCTGGCGATAGAACAGGGTCAGCAGCAGGGTGCGGATGTGGGCGCCGTCAACGTCAGCATCGGTCATGATGATGATGCGGTGGTAGCGCAGTTTGTCGGCATTGAATTCGTCGGGGCCTATGCTGGTGCCCAGGGTGGCGATCAGGGTGGTGATCTGTTCACTGGACAGCATTTTTTCAAAGCGGGCTTTTTCTACGTTGAGTACTTTACCGCGCAGTGGCAAGATGGCCTGGAACTTGCGGTCGCGACCTTGCTTGGCTGATCCACCCGCAGAGTCACCTTCGACGATGTACAGTTCGCACAGGGCCGGGTCTTTTTCCTGGCAGTCTGCCAGTTTGGATGACAAGCCCAGGCCGTCCATGACGCCTTTGCGGCGTGTCAGTTCGCGGGCTTTGCGGGCTGCTTCACGGGCGCGGGATGCCTCGACGATTTTGCCGCAAATGATCTTGGCGTCGTTTGGTCGTTCTTGCAAAAAGTCAGACAGGGTCTTGGCGACGATTTCTTCTACCGGGCCGCGCACTTCGCTGGAGACGAGTTTGTCTTTGGTCTGCGAGCTGAACTTTGGTTCTGGCACTTTGACGGACAAGACGCAGGTCAGGCCTTCGCGCATGTCGTCGCCAGTGACTTCGACCTTGGCTTTTTTGGCGTATTCGTGTTCTTCAATATACTTGTTGATGACGCGGGTCATCGCGGCACGCAGGCCGGTCAGGTGGGTGCCACCGTCGCGCTGCGGGATGTTATTGGTGAAGCACAATACCTGTTCATTGTAGGCGTCATTCCATTGCATGGAGACGTCGACCGTGATGTTGGTGCCCTGGTCAGACAGGCGTTCGCCAGTGGCCTGGAAAATGGTTGGGTTGAGTATGCTTTTGTTTTTGTTGATGTATTCAACAAAGCCTCGGGTGCCGCCTTCAAAGGCAAACAATTCTTCTTTGCCGGTGCGGTGGTCGTTGAGCTTGATGCGTACGCCATTATTCAAGAAGGACAATTCGCGTATGCGCTTGGCCAGGATTTCATAATGGAATTCAACATGGGTAAAGATTTCTTCATCGGCCCAGAAGTGGACTTCAGTGCCGCGTTTGTCTGTGTCACCCATGACTTTGATGGGTGAGGTAACAATGCCATCAACGGTTTCGAGTTCGCGGTTTTGCGGTACGCCACGGACAAATTCCATCGCATACATTTTGCCATCGCGGCGGATAGTCAGCTTCAGCAACTTGGACAAGCCATTTACGCAGGACACGCCCACGCCATGCAGACCGCCAGATACTTTGTAGGAGTTTTGATCAAACTTGCCACCTGCGTGCAACTCGGTCATGACGATTTCTGCGGCGCTGCGTTTTGGGTCGTGCTTGTCATCCCATTTGATGCCGGTAGGGATGCCGCGGCCATTGTCGGTAATCGAGATGGAGTTGTCGCTATGAATGGTGACATTGATCTCGGTACAGTGACCTGCCAGGGATTCATCAATCGAGTTATCCAGCACTTCAAAGACCAGGTGATGCAGACCGGTGCCGTCCGAGGTGTCACCGATGTACATGCCGGGGCGTTTCCGCACGGCTTCCAGGCCTTCCAGAATCTGGATTGAAGATGCGCCGTATTGATTGGGCTGGGCTGGAGTGTTGTCTTGGGTGTTATCGGACATGGCTACCTTCTAAAAAAACGAACTGTTTTGGACAATTGTGTCAATCGCCCAATGTGAAACATATTCAGGGACTGCTTTGTCATTCTTATTCAGGTGGGATCCACTGTCTGCGTTGTTGATGCATTACGGCACAACGACACTGGGGCGCCAGCCCGGTGGATTCCCGCCTGCGCGGGAATGACGGTAATGAGATTGCCGTGAATTTTGCGTACAGCTTTCACGGCAATTCAGCACATAAAAAAACTATATCCGCATCGGCATGACGACATATTTAAAGTCGGTGTTGTCGGGGATAGTGATCAGTGCGGATGAATTGGAGTCACCCAAAGAGACCGATATCTGGTCGCATTTGAGGTTGTTCAATACATCGAGCAGATAGCTGACATTGAAGCCGATGTCTACGCTGTCGCCACCGTAGTCGATTTCGATTTCTTCTATCGCTTCTTCCTGGTCGGCATTGGTCGACAGGATCTGCATCAGGCCAGGGGTGATGACGCAACGCACGCCCTTGAACTTGTCCGACGTCATGATCGCGGCACGTTGCAGTGAACGCAGCAATTGCTCACGGCCCAACGTGAAGCTGTTTTTATAGCCTTTTGGGATGACGCGGTTAAAGTCAGGGAACTTGCCTTCGACCAGTTTGGAAATCAGTTCGATATCGGCAAAAGTCAGTTTGACCTGGTTGTTGGCGATGTCGATTTGTACCGGGTCTTCTTTGTCTTCCAGCAGGCGCTGCATCTCGATGATGGTCTTGCGGGGGATGATGACTTCATGACGCGGGAACTCTTGCTCAACTTCGACCTGGCAAAACGCCAGGCGGTGGCCATCAGTTGCCACGGCGATGACGTTCTTGCCATCAACGACCAGCAGCAAGCCATTCAGGTAATAACGAATGTCTTGTTGCGCCATCGAGAAATGCACCATGTTGAACAGGTGCTTCAGGGTTTTTTGTGGCAGGTTGACGCTGGCATTGAAATGCTCGGCCTGGGCCACGGTAGGGAATTCTTCTGCCGCCAGGGTTTGCAAGGAGAAGCGCGACTTGCCTGACTGCACGGTCATCTTCTTGTTTTCAAGCTTGAGGACAACATCATTGTCATCTGGCAGGGCGCGCAAAATATCCAGCAATTTGCGGGCTGCTACCGTCGTGGCTGTGACGTCGCCGCCTGAGCCTATGGCCGCCTTGGTCGTGATCTGCACTTCGATGTCTGTCGACAGGAACGACACTTGTTCACCGTCTTTGCGAATGAGGATATTGGCCAGAATCGGCAATGTATGCCGACGCTCGACAATACCACTCACAATTTGCAAAGGCCGGAGCAGGGTGTCCCGGTGGGTTTTAACCAATTGCATTTGAATATCCTCACTAAATTATGGTGATAAGGAACTTAAATTATCTCTTACTGTTTTTTATAAACTGCTTCACATATTTACTGCGGTATTGCTTGTTACTTTGATGCGCATGGGGCACCTTACAAATTTTTCATTCCCTCCCTTTCAGGGGGAGGGAGTCACATCATATTGCCAAATTTCTATGTCGCTCTGTGCAAACGGCTCTTGCGCAGATGGATCCCAGCCTTCGCTGGGATGACGTTAATACGATTTCGCGTATCACCAATTCCAGAGCAAAACCCTTGCCAACCCGTAGGGTGCGCCGTGCGCACCGTTTTAGCTGGCTTTACTGACTTGGTGCGCATGGCGCACCCTATTCATCTACATGCCGCCAAAACCATCCCAACTTGCACATCCTACAACATCCAGCCCATCAACCCTTGAGCGTTTGCTCTAATACATGCAGCTCATGGTTGCATTCGGGGTTTTTGGTGCGGTCTGCTGTGATCTTGCGTACGGCGTGCAAGACCGTGGTGTGGTCGCGGCCGCCAAAGAGTTCGCCGATTTCTGGCAGGCTCTTTTGCGTAAGTTCTTTGGCCAGATACATTGCAATCTGGCGTGGCCTTGCGATATTGGCCGGACGTTTTTTCGAATACATGTCGGCGACTTTGATGTTGAAAAAGTCAGCAACGGTCTTTTGTATGTTCTCTACGGAAATCTGGCGGTTTTGTACCGACAGCAAATCCTTCAGGGCTTCTTTGACCACGTCGATGGTGATTTCTTTGCCATGGAAGCGGGAGTAAGCCAGGATCTTGCGCAATGCACCTTCAAGTTCGCGCACGTTGGAGCGCAGATGCTTGGCGACGAAGAAGGCAACATCGTCAGAAATATTCACGCCTTCTGAATGCGCTTTCTTGAGCAAAATCGCTACGCGCATTTCCAGCTCTGGTGGTTCAATGGCGACTGTCAGGCCAGAGTCAAAGCGCGAAATCAGGCGGTCATCCATGCCGGTGATTTCTTTTGGGTAAGTATCACTGGTGATGATGATCTGTTTCTTGGCCGCAATCAGGGCTTCAAAGGCGTAAAAGAATTCTTCTTGTGTACGGCTCTTGCCGCCAAAGAATTGAATATCATCGATCAGCAGCAAATCCAGCGAATGGTAATAGCGTTTGAACTCGTCAAAACCCTTGCGTTGGTAAGCGGTCACTACGTCGCGTACATATTGTTCAGCGTGGATGTAGCGTATCTTGGCGTTCGGGTTATCGACCAGGATCTGGTTACCAATGGCGTGGATCAAATGCGTTTTACCCAGGCCAACGCCGCCATATAAGAATAATGGGTTGTACGAAACACCAGGGTTATTCGCCACCTGGATAGCTGCAGCGCGGGCCAACTGGTTGGCCTTACCGGTGACGAAGCTGTCAAAGGTGAGGTCGGAATTAATACGGCTTTGTTCGCGGCGCGGTGATACTTCTGGTTGCGCCGGTTCGGACATCATTTCTGGCACGCTGCCCTGGGCATCGAGGTCAGCATTCAAACCTTGCGAACGTGGCGCAGCCGCCGCTGGGGGAGCCGGCTTTCTGTTGCCACGCGGATCAAGCACAAACTGTACTTCGACATCCTCATCCCAGAACTGGTTCGCCAGGTCGGTGATGCGGCTGGCGAACTGGGCTTTGACCCAATCCAGTTTGAAACGGTTGGGCGCCGCAATGCGCAGCTTGCCGTTTTCATAGTCAAGCGGTACTAGCGGTTTGATCCAGGCGCTATATTGCTGTGGTGGAAGCTCTTGCTCAAGTTGGGAAGAACAGGCCTGCCAGAAATTTTCCATGTATGACTTTAATTATTAAATGCAAATGCGCGGTGCCGAATTAAATTCTACCGGTGCGATATTTAGTAAAGATTACTGTGAGGTTTGCGCCTCTATCGCTGGGTAAGTTGTCTGGAAGACATAAAACGGTGCCGCGCTAATCCGCTATTTTAACCCCGCTTGACCGAGTTATCCACAGGTTTGGGTTTAAATTTATTCTTTGCATTGCACCAATGCTTGTGCCCTGATTGATTAATTTTTGCGCTAAGTGATTGACACGCAAAGCAAAAATGGTGTCTAATTCAGGGTTCCCTACCCCTCTTTTATTGGTGCGGCTTTAATTATCGGTTTTTTGATGGATTGATGCGCAACACCATGAGCAGCGGTTTTGGGGCAGTAAAGGCGAAAGGCCTGACGAAAATGTGCAAGCCGAAGTCGCACCCAAGACAGCCTTTATCCGTAATTCCGATTTTTTTTATTGCTCAATTAGCGAGACCAACATGAAACGTACTTACCAACCTTCCGTCGTTCGCCGCAAGCGCACCCACGGTTTCCGCGCACGTATGGCAACCCGCGGTGGCCGCGCTGTTCTGAACGCACGTCGCGCCAAAGGCCGTAAACGCCTGGCAGCTTGATTATCAGTTTTGGTCTGCGCCAGCCTTGCTGAATTCGCATGATCAATCATATAACTGAGCCAGTTCAGGCAGGTGCAGGCGGCGCAGATTTTGCCCGCGTTCGACGCATCGTTAAAACGGATGAGTTTTCATCCGTTTTTCGTTTGCGCCCCGTGCAAAAGACCGCGCATTTTGTGCTGTACACCAGAACCAATGATTTGCCGCATGCCCGTCTGGGTGTGGTGGCCGCTAAACGTTTTGCGCCACGTGCCGTGACGCGCAATACGATCAAGCGTGTCACCCGCGAGATTTTTCGTCACGCATCATTGCTGAATGTGGATTGCATCGTGCGGCTGTCCCGCCCTGTTAACAGCAAGGCAGGGCCGGCGACGACCGCCCAGCTCAAGCGTGAGCTCAGGGCGGAAATCTTGCGTCTATTTGCCGCACCGGCTTGCGCAGTGGCGGTTAGCAAACTGCCAGTAAGTCAACTTTAGGGCATTTGAGATGAAAACCCTGCTGCTCCTGTTGCTCAGATTTTATAAGCTGGCAATTAGTCCCATGCTGGGGCAGAACTGTCGTTTTTATCCCAGTTGCTCTGAATATGCAGCAGAGGCCATCAAGGTACATGGTGCCGCCAAGGGTAGCTTGCTGGCAGGCAAACGCTTGTGCAAATGCCATCCCTGGCATCCTGGCGGCGTGGATAATGTGCCACCTGCTAGTGAAAAATCGCAAACTGCCCCCACATCTGCCCAGTGCTGCCATGATGGCAAGCATACTGGACATTCTTCTCCCCTTTCCTGACATACACAAATGGATATCAAACGTACCGTCCTGTGGGTAATTTTCTCTTTCTCACTGCTCATGCTCTGGAATGGTTGGGGGCAATATAACGGCAAGCCGTCTATGTTCGCTCCACCGCCACCATCTGTCAAAGTGGCCAGTGCCTCGGCTTCTGCCAGCAATAGTGCTACCGCTGCTACAGCCACATCGGCAAGCGCTACCGCAGTTGCTGGTACGGATGCAACAGCAGCCCCTGTTATCAAGAGTGAAACCATTATCATCACAACTGATGTCGTCAAGGCGGAAATTGATACCATTGGTGGCGAGCTGAAAAAGCTGGAATTGCTCAAGCATAAAAATGACACGGACCGCACTAAAAATGTGTTCCTGTTTAATAAATCTGATAAACGCACTTATCTGGCGCAAACCGGTTTGTTGGGCGGTGCTTACCCTAATCACAAATCCGGCTTCGTTGCCAAACCAGGTGTACGTACCCTGGAAGGTGGCAACCAGGTGCAACTGGTGCTGGAATCCGAGCAAAGTGGCGTCAAGCTGACCAAGACTTATACCTTCAAAAAAGGTGAGTACCTGATTGATGTGCGTCATGATGTTACCAATACCAGTGCGGCAGCGGTTACGCCTTCTCTGTATCTGCAATTACTGCATGACGGCACCAAGCCTGAGAGTGGCGGCATTTTCTCTGGCAGTGGTGAGTTCTACGCGCCTGCTGTGTATACAGATGCAGAAAAATTCCAGAAACTGGATTTTGAAAAAATCGCCAAAGGTTCAGATAGTCATGCCAAAGCATCAGACAATGGCTGGATAGCGATGTTGCAGCATTTCTTTGTGTCTTCTTTCATCCCGCAAGACAAGACCAAGCGTGAAATCTTTACGAAACAAGTTGATACCAATCTGTTCGCAGTCGGTAATGTCTTGCCCATGGGCACAGTGGCACCGGGTGCAACCGTCAGTATGAATGCTCAATTGTATTCAGGCCCGCAAGAATCTGCCAAGCTGGAAGCAATTGCCCCAGGTTTTGAGCTGGTAAAAGACTATGGTGTATTGACCATCATCGCCAAGCCTTTGTTCTGGGTCATGGAGCAAATCCACAAGATGCTGGGTAACTGGGGCTGGACGATCGTGGTCTTCACGATTGCCATCAAACTGGCTTTGTTCCCATTGTCGGCTGCCGGTTATCGCAGCATGGCAAAAATGAAGGTCGTGACGCCGAAGATGCAGGCCGTGCGTGAACGTTTCAAAAACGATCCGCAAAAAATGAACCAGGCCATGATGGAGTTGTACAAAACCGAGAAAATCAATCCTCTCGGCGGCTGCTTCCCTATCCTGATCCAGATGCCTATCTTTTTGGCATTGTTCTGGGTCTTGCAAGCCAGCGTGGAAATGCGCGGCGCACCATGGGTGGGCTGGATCACGGATCTGACTGCACCTGACCCATGGTTTATCTTGCCGGTGATCTATGCGATCTCGATGTATATCACCTCCAAGCTGAACCCGGCCCCGGCTGATCCTATGCAGGCGAAGATGATGTTGTTCATGCCATTGGCATTCTCGGTCATGTTCTTCTTCTTCCCGTCTGGCCTGGTGTTGTATTGGGTAGTTAACAATATCTTGTCGATTGGACAGCAGTGGGTCATCAATAACAAGTTTATTCCGCCCGAGCATAAGGCTTGAAGATAGAGCTTAAAAATTGAGCAAATGAGAAAGCCCGCAAGTTTGCTTGCGGGCTTTTTTGTTTTTGCACAGATATGTTCCAACCTACGATATCTGCTCTTGTAGGTATACGCTCTGTCGCATTTCCGTCACAAACCCACTGACTAATTTGCACTCATCATGTGCAAGCACAGATAGAATTTCAACATGATCTACGAACCCATTCCCATCGCTGCCATTGCTACTGCCCCCGGGCGCGGTGGTATCGGTGTAGTGCGCATTTCCGGCAAAGACCTTGCCCCTGTCGTCGCGGCCCTGTTTGGCAATACACAATTCAAGCCGCGTCATGCCAGTTATTTGCCATTTACCCAGGCAGATGGCACGGTCATTGACCAGGGCATCGCGATATATTTCAAGGCACCGCATTCTTATACCGGCGAAGATGTGCTGGAGCTGCAAGGTCACGGTGGCCCGGTGGTCATGCAAATGCTGCTGTCACGCTGCCTGGAAGCAGGCAAGGATGCGGGTCTGCGTCTGGCCGAGCCGGGTGAATTCACTCAACGTGCCTTCCTGAATGACAAGCTGGACCTGGCGCAGGCAGAAGCGGTATCTGATTTGATCGAGGCATCGACCGAGGCGGCAGCCAAGTCTGCATCGCAATCCCTGTCCGGTGCTTTTTCCAAAGTCATCCATGCACTGGTAGAAAAAGTCGTGCATTTGCGCATGCTGGTAGAAGCGACGCTGGATTTCCCGGAAGAAGAAATCGACTTCCTGGAAAAATCCAATGCCCGCGGCCAGTTGGCCACTATACAAACGGCCTTGCAAAAAGTGTTTGAGCAAGCTGCTCAAGGCGCTTTGTTGCGCGCCGGTTTGAACGTGGTGCTGGCCGGCCAGCCGAATGTCGGTAAATCTTCTTTGCTCAATGTATTGGCTGGCGATGATGTCGCTATCGTTACCCCCATCGCCGGTACTACCCGCGACAAGGTGACCGAGACTATTCATATAGAAGGCATACCGCTGAATATCATCGACACCGCAGGCATACGCCACGAGCATGATGAACCTGAAGCAGGCCAGGTCGCCAATGCCATCGATACGGTAGAGCGCATAGGCATAGAACGCACCTGGGCAGAAGTAGAAAAGGCGGATGTCATCCTGCATCTGCTTGACGCCAGCCGCGGCCCTACCCGCGCTGATGATGCCATCGTCGCCCGCTTCCCTGAAGGTGTGCCGGTGATACGCATCTGGAACAAGATAGACTTGTCCGGCCATCATGCCAGCGTCGATGAAATGTCAGATGCCACACATATTTATCTGTCTGCCCATGAACACATAGGTATAGATTTGCTGCGCAAGGAATTGCTGCGCATTGCTGGCTGGGAGCAAACCGGTGAATCACTCTACCTTGCCCGCGAACGCCACCTTATCGCCCTGAAACACGCGCATGAGCATCTGCAAAACGCAGCGGAATACGCAGCGCAAAATGATCAGTCGCTGGATTTGTTTGCCGAAGAACTGCGCCTGACACAAGATCGCCTGAACAGCATCACTGGTGAATTTACTTCCGACGATTTGCTGGGTGTGATTTTCTCGCGTTTCTGTATCGGAAAATAGGCAGCGGCATCAAACATGGCGCAACTCAAGACTCTGATAGATACCGTCCCGCGCTTCTGGCGCGACGACAGATTACCGTTTATCGAGGCACGCTATCTGCCTGAAGGCCGTTCAGACAGTTATGACAGACATGCACATGCGACTTTCTGCATAGGCGCGATTATTGCTGGCGCAAGCAATTTCTTTATGGCGGGTGTGCAGCATCTTGCGCATGCAGGTGAGCTGGTGATCATCAATCCGGGACAGGTGCATATCTGTAAACCCGTCGATGATTTGCCCTGGGCTTTTTGCATGTTGTACGTTGATGCCAACTGGCTGGCAGCTTTGCAGACTGAACTGGGGCAAGTAAGAAAACCGGAATTTCAGGCTTATACCAGTGCGGTGTCGGGCAATATTTTCCTGTATGAAGGCCTGCTCGATTTATATCAAACCCTGATAGATAGCGAAGCTGAACTGCTTAGCAAACAGGGTAATGTGATCCAGTATTTTTCTGAGGTGCACAAGCACCTGCAATCTGCTCCGGCAGAACTGCAACTGGAAAATGCCAGGCTCAAACTGGCCGCTGATTTTATCCATGAACATTGCACGCAAGACCTGAGTCTGGATGATATTTCTGCCCACGCAGGCTTGTCCACTTCTTATTTATTCCGCGCTTTCAGGAAGCAATATGACATGACGCCGCATGCCTACCTGATTAATCGCCGTGTGCAATATGCGCAAGAGAAATTGCGGCAAGGTGCGACCATTGCCGATGCTGCATTGGAAGCAGGCTTTGCGGATCAGGCGCATTTCCAGCGTGTTTTCAAACGCCTGCTGGCGGCGACGCCGGGACAATACCAGGCTTGAAAATTTGGATCAACTCAGCACCAAATACACGGCACTGATCAATAACATCACAGCCAGGCTGCGGTTAAAGGCACGCATCAGCGCTGGCTTTTTGAAAAGCTGGCGCAAGGCCGTGCCCGCATAAGCCCAGGCGGCTATCGATGCATAGCAGATGAAGAAGTAGATGATGGTGAAGTGCCACACCATGCTGGTGTCACCATTCGCTGCATAAGCGCCCATGCCTGCGATAGATGCCAGCCATGCTTTGGGATTCAGCCATTGCATGAGCGCGCCATACCAGGCTGACGGTCCCTTGCCATGTTCATCCACTTCCAATTTCCCATTATCAACAGCCAGCTTGTAAGCCAGGAACAGCAGGAAAGCGACGCCTGCCCATTTTATGATTTGCGCCAGCGCAGGCATGATGGCTAACAGCTCATGCAGACACAGGCCCGTCAGAAATAGCAAGATCGTAAAACCTATGGTCGCGCCGCTGACATGGGCAAGGCTGGCACGGAAGCCATACTGTGTGCCCGACCGTAATGCAACGATATTTACAGGACCAGGTGAAATGGATGAGGCCAGCGCAAATGCGGCCATGGAGAGATAGAGATTGAGCATAAACGTGGTCCGTATAAGTGAGTCGATAGACAGATTTATACGTGACCACACTTGACCTGTATTGAAGAAAACTACCCTGAGGGCATGTGCAGCACTTACATAGTCATGGCTGCCTGTAAGCGCGGTCGCAGATCATCGACGAGGCGTTTGCGACTGGAGCGTGCATATTCTGCCGGTGAAAACCACATGGCGGCGTTTGCAAAGGCATCGACTACGGGCAGAATTCCCCTCGCTTCAGCCGCACTGAAATCAGTCTTGCTGCCATTGGCTGTCAGGTGGCTAAGCTTTTCTTGTAAAACGCCTTTGCATGCAATTTCAGCGGCAGAAACTGGATTGGCCGTACATATGCCAAAGGTGCCAAGCAGTAAATGCTTCCAGTGGAGTTCTGCATTTTCCGCCAGCCCGGCTATGTTGACCGTGCCATCCGCTTCAAAGCAGTCTCGCAGATGCCATACACTGGTATTCATTTCTGTCAGCGCAGCGATATAGTCACGCATGAATTCCTGCTTCATCAGTTCTGGTGCCGCTGTTTCTCCGTGCTCAGCCACCAGCTGTTTTGCTCTTTCGCACCAGACGGTATGACAGCCACGGAAATATTCTCCAGCAACAGTATCGTTGACATCTGACTCACCAAATACAGCAGAGTTGATGGTGGCATTTTCTGAGACTACATAAGAAGGACCGGGCAATATTTGTGCTGCTAACAAGTCATTCAATTCTGCTTCAGAAATTGCGCAGGCTGCTGCGAATTGTGCTCTGTTCAGGAAATGTCTATTCAGGTAGAGCTGTAGTTCAGACATGTTGATATTCTCTCTGGATATGAAAACTGCCTTTGGTTAGGCGGGATGTTGCGCCATAAGTTTGGGGTGCACTTATGCGTTAGCCATGTACATGGCGACTATCTGCCGGTGCCTGTTCACGCTCCAGCAAACCATAGTCACGCACTACCGATGCAATACGTAAACGGTAAGCTGCGAACACGTGGCCGCGTCCTTCTGATTGCGCCGCCCTGTGCTCTTCGGTATTGCGCCAGTTGGCGACTGCTGCTTCATCACGCCAGAATGACAGGGACAAAATCTTACCGGGGTCAATCAGGCTCTGGAAACGCTCTATGGAAATAAAACCATCCATCTCCCGGAGCAAAGGTGCAAGCCCTGCTGCGATATCCAGGTATTCCTGTTTGTTTTCTGCATGTGGTATGACTTCAAAAATCACGGCTATCATGTGTTCTCCTTGTTTTAGATGTTGTGAGTAAATACCGGGATGCGGCCATTCAGCGAAGCTCTGTAAGTCCAGCGTAGTGCAGCAAAATCAAATGCAGCTGTGCTCAGCAAATGAGACAGGCAAGTGGCTGTGATGCGCTCTGCAATGTCTTGGCCCGGGCAGGCGTGGCGACCATGGCCAAAGGTGAATACTTTTCTGTCTGCCCTGTTCAGTTGCAGCATGTCCGGGTCAGCATTGGCCGCAGCATCACGATTGGCAGCAGCTAGCAAGACCACGATGACATCGCCCGCTTGCAGGGACTGGCCAGCGATTTCGCAAGCCTGGTTAACGAAGCGCCTGGTGTTTTGTACTGATGCATCGTAACGCGCCACTTCGGCTACGAACTGGCTTAATTTTTGTGCAAGGGCAGAAGTGTCTGCACGCAAGTCTTGCAGCAAGACGGGGTGTGCTTGCAAGGCAACGAGGCCATTGCCTGCCAGGCCAGCAGTGGCTTCATAAGTCTGCGACAGCAAGCCTATGAGGTTGGACAAGGTGCCATCAGCATGCTGCCAGCCACATAGTTCAGCTTCGTTTTGCAGACCTGCCAAAAATCCTTGCGGTTTTGCCTGGCTGTCTTGCAGCAGTTGGCGGAAATTGTCTTGCAAAGCCTGAGCAGCCACATGTGCCGCATCAATTTGTTCTGCTGTGCTCAAGGGGGACAGACAGCGTACGAAATCTGCCATCCAGTTTGCCAGGTCAGGCAAGGTTTCTTCTTCAAATCCCAATATGCTGCCCATGACATGAACAGGCAAAGCTAACAAATATTGTGTCAGCCCGTTCCCTGTAGTGACATCATATTTCCTTGCAAGTTGAGCGGCATGCTGCTGCGTATATGCAGAGATGCCAGACAAGTCCAGCTTGCGTAATGAGCTTTGTATGACTTGCTTGGGTAGTGCATGTGCCTGGCCTTCATTCATGCGTATCAGGTTTGAAAATACTTCCCCTGCCGTGCCACCCGCAATATTGCGCGGCACGGGTTCGGCAACTGGCCTGACGGCGCAAGCAGGTGATTCCAGCACTTGTTGCACGACGACGGCACGGCTGGCTATCCAGCATTTGAGTTCTGCATCGAAAACCAGCGTGGGCCCTTCGCGCAGGCTGGCGTAATACGGATAAGGGTCTGGGTGGCAAGCGGCATTCAGGATGGTGATTGGATGTGTCATGGCATGGCCGTTGGGTAAGTAATGAAATGCAGTATAGGGCTTGTTTGCATTGAACAATTCGCTTACCATCAAACTATGAATGCAGACAATCCCACCAATATAGAATACGCCGATACCCAATTAGCCAAGTTGGCTGGTGCCATTGCCGAGCCTGCGCGCTCCCGTATGCTGTGCAGCCTGATGGACGGGCGCGCCCGCACCAGTACTGAGCTGGCTGTCGTGGCTGAGGTCAGTCCTTCCACGGCCAGTGTGCATTTGAGCAAATTGCTTGAGCAGCATCTGGTGAACGTGGTGGCGCAGGGCAAGCATCGCTACTACCAGTTAGCAAGCAATGAAGTCGCGATTGCACTGGAATCCCTGCTGCTGATCGCAGGTTTGCCCAAATCACGCTTTGTGCCCAACACGCCAGACCGCCTGCGCAAGGCGCGTACCTGTTATGACCACATGGCGGGTGAGGTGGCAGTGGGTGTACATGATTACCTGATGCAGCATGCCTGGATCAGACCTGTGGATGGTGAAGAAACCGCCTATGAATTGACAAGCACAGGCAGCAAAGGCTTGGAAGAATTGGGTCTGGATATCGCCACTACCCGCAAGGCCAGACGGCGTTTCGCCTGCTCATGCCTGGACTGGAGTGAGCGCACACCGCATCTGGGTGGCGCATTGGGTGCCGCTTTATTGAATTTGCTGCTAAACCACGCCTGGCTGGAGCGTGACCTTGATAGCCGGGCGCTGGCTCTGACCAGCAAGGGCAAACGTGAATTTCAAAAAGTGTTTGCCTTAAAAACCTGAAACCTCAGGTCCGAGGCTTGAGGCTTAAGATCTGGGCTGCGCTTACTCTGCGTTTACTCTTTTGTACCAGATTTGATCTTGGCAAGCCTATCAATGATTGCTGGCTTTAACTTGCGGAAGTACACCAAGTCTATTGTAAACATGGAAACAAGAGCCAGCCCGACAGTCAGCACGCAGCTAATCCATATCGAGTCTGGTGCCGCTATGCGGTTGGACAGATAAATTGCTGCGAATATTGTCAAAGCCGTCATGAATTCACGCCAGAATGGCTTGCGTGTCTTGAATGTTTTCTGCGCTGCCAGTAACACCAGGTCCGGGTAGTGTTTGGGCGCAACATCCTTTAATTCAGGTACTGCCAGCAATAAGGCATCGGTGCTGAAATTTTGCATGATTATTCCTTTATCAGCCTGATTTCAGGCCACGTTCAGATTATCTGCCTCAATATACGCTTAGTCTACGGTCAAAATGTAAAACATTTACCGATGGCATCTTTAAAGGGACATTTTTTCAGACGGGCATTCCCTGCTTATGCTGCTGGCCGTTGTTTTGCCATCAAAGCTGGCCGTAAATAACATAAGCAAACTTCAAAATCTTATATAGATGGGAATAATAAGCAGGTTTGCCTATGGTAAGGTATGTGCAAACTGTTTTCACTATATGCATCATGTGTCAATTACTAGGAATGAACTGCAATACCCCGACTGATATCGTTTTCAGTTTTACCGGGTTTGCAACACGCGGCGGTTTGACGGACGAGCACAAGGACGGCTGGGGCATCGCTTTCTTTGAAGGAAGCGGCGTACGCCTGTTTGTCGATCACCAGTCGGCGGTGGAATCGCCGGTGGCCGAGCTCATCAAGCGTTACCCCATCAAATCCAAGAATGTTATTGCCCATATACGCAAGGCTACCCAAGGCCAGGTCAGCCTGGAAAACTGTCACCCCTTCGTGCGTGAATGCTGGGGCCGTTACTGGGTATTTGCCCATAATGGCGATTTGAAGGAATTCGCGCCTGTGCTGGATGGCAGCTTCCAGCCTGTCGGCAATACCGATAGCGAAAGGGCATTCTGCTATTTGCTGCAGCGCATGCGCCGCCATTTTGGCGAGCAATTGCCATCGGTGCAGCAACTGGCTCAGTTCATGCGCGAGATCACCGCAGAGATCGCCAGTTATGGCACTTTCAATATGATGCTGTCTAATGGCGAAGCCCTGTTCACCCATTGTTCCACCAAGCTTTACTACATCGTGCGCCAGCATCCTTTCAGCACAGCAGCATTGACGGATGAAGATATGGCCGTGGATTTTTCTCAAGTGACCACGCCTGCCGACAAGGTCGCCATCATCGTCACCGAACCACTGACCACCAATGAAAGCTGGACCCAGTGTGCATCTGGCCAGATGCTGGTATTTGTCGACGGTGATGTATTGCCCCTGCCAGAGGTAGCAGCATGAGCCAGCAGCGTTTGATGGATCAGCTCGATACCAATCTCTTGCGCGTCCTGCATACCCTGCTGACCGAGCGCAGTGTGACCCGCACCGCCATGAAGCTGGGACAGTCGCAACCTGCCATCAGCAATATGCTCAAGCGACTGCGTGAAATCACAGGCGACGCCATTTTGGTACGCGGCAAAAACGGCATGACAGCGACAGAGCGCGGTGAAGAACTCTTGTTGCTGGCACGCCAGGGCCTGAATGTACTGGAAAGCATCGCCAGCCCGGCTCCAGCTTTCATGCCCGCCTCAACCCAACGCATCTTTCACCTCGGTGCACCGGATTACCTGAGTGCCTTGCTGATCCCCCTGATCATAGAAAAACTGCGTGAACAAGCCCCCAATGCTGGCCTGACCGTACATGCCCTGAATGCCGGTTTTGATTATGCCGCTGGCCTGGAAAGTGGCGAGCTTGACTGCGTTATCGGCAACTGGCCAGACTTGCCACCCCACCTGCATCTGGCGCAATTGTTTGAAGATGAAGTGGTGTGCATGGTCAACCGCAAACACCCAGTCGTCAGCAAAGGTTTGTCGATCAAATATTATCTGGAAATGGCACATCTGGCCCCCACGCCCTACATGATGGGCCACCGCAGCATCATCGACACAGCGCTGGCAGAGCAGGGCTTGAAACGCAAGATACAGATGACCATCCCTTATTTCGGCATGGTGCCCTATGTACTCTCACGCACCGACCTCATCTTCACCACCAGCCGCAGCTTTGCCGTGCAATGCGCCAAAGACTGGCCGATAGAAGTCCTGCCCATGCCGGTCACCGTACCCAAGATGAAGTTCTTCATGCTCTGGCATGAACGCGCACATGCGGCGGCAGAGGTGCAGTGGTTGAGAAGGATAGTGGCCGAGGCTTCGGCTAAGGTGATGGTGTAAAAATATAGATGTAGCTTGAGCCGGGCCTCGTTAGGCTTCGCCTTATCAGCCCAACATTGGGGCTCAGCAAACGTATATCTTATTTAAACGCCGAATGTTGGGCTGATAAGACTTAGCCCAACCTACAGTTCATCTCTTCGTCTTGAAAGGGAACGATGCTCCTACATCAACCCGGCACTTTGCCTTCCACACCCTCGACATAAAACTTGATGTCATGCAGGAACTTGTCATCCGCCACTGCATCCTTGCCCAGCACTTCCTTGCCGATATTATCCTTGATCGGGCCTTTCCAGATCGGGCCTGTGCCATCGATGACGCCCTGGCGTTTGTCGGCGATGAGTTTTTTGACTTCGTCTGACAGGCTGGTGTTGAAGGCTTTGAGGTCTATCATGTTTTCCTTCAGGCCCCACCAGGTGGTCTCTGATTTCCATGTTTTGTTGAGCACTTCATCCACGCGCTTGGTGTAGTACACGCCCCAGTCTATGACGGATGCGGCGAGGTGGGCTTTGGCGCCGAACTTGCTCATGTCGCTGTCCCAGCCAAAAGCATACACGCCTTTTTCTTCTGCAGTTTGCACGACTGCGGCAGAATCAGTGTTTTGCATGAGCACATCCACGCCCTGGCCAATCAGGGTAGTGGCGGCTTCGCGTTCCTTGCCAGGGTCAAACCATTTGTTGACCCAGACTACCTTGGTGGTGGCCTTGGGGTTCACAGAGCGAGCGCCCAGCGTGAAGGAGTTGATATTGCGCAGCACTTCAGGAATAGGAAGAGAGGCAACCACACCCAGCTTGCCAGACTTGCTCATCTTGCCTGCGGCGATACCGGCGAGGTAAGCGCCTTCATAAGTGCGCACATCGTATTGCGCTAGATTCTCAGCAGTTTTATAACCGGTGGCATGTTCAAACTTCACATCAGGAAAATCCTTGGCGACTTTCAGCATGGCTTCCATGTAACCGAAGGTGGTGCCGAAAATCACCTTATTGCCCTGGTTAGCCAGGTCGCGGATCACGCGTTCTGCATCAGCAGCGCTTTCTGGTACGTTTTCAACGAAGCTGGTTTTGACCTTGTCTCCAAATTTGGCTTCTACTGCCTTGCGGCCAACATCATGGGCATAAGTCCAGCCTGCATCACCGACCGGGCCTACATATACAAAAGCGACTTTCAGAGGTTCTGCCGCAGCAGGTGCGGCAGCGGTGCTGGCTGGTGCAGACGCTGCTGCGCTGGCGGATTTGCTTGCTTCCTTCTGGCCACAGCCAGCAAGACCGACGATAGCCAGGGACAGCGCGGCTGCCAGGGTTTTTCTGCGAGAGATTTTCATGGATAGCTTCCTTGGTTTGATTTTCAGTTTTATTCAAAAAACGCACAGCAAATTACATTAATAGAGATTCAAGCTGACCCCGGACGGAAAGGCTTGCCCAGGGAAGCAGGCATGTTCAGACGTATCCAGTCAGGGTTACGCGAGATCAGTACCAGCACGATAATCGTCGCCAGATAGGGCAGCATGGATAAAATTTCCGAGGGTATGGCAATGCCTATCGCCTGGAAATGGAACTGCAATATCGTCACGCTGCCAAACAGTAAAGCACCCAGCAAGACCCGTGCCGGACGCCAGGTGGCGAAGGTGGTCAGTGCGAGTGCAATCCAGCCGCGCCCTGCAACCAGGCCTTCTACCCACATCGGTGTATACACGACTGACAGGTAAGCCCCAGCGATACCGCAGCAGGCACCGCTGAACAGCAGGGCCAGATAACGTATCTTGCGCACAGGGTAACCCAGGGCATGCGCAGATTCTGGCGATTCACCTACTGCCCGCAAGACCAGGCCAGCACGGCTGCGGTACAAGAACCAGATGATGCCGCCACACAGCAAAAGACCAAAATACACTGCCAGATGCTGGTCAAACAAGGCCTTGCCGAGGAAGGGGATGTCCGATAAAAACGGGATGCCATGTGGCCCTGCAGGCAGGGACTGACCGACAAAAGACTGCCCTATGAAGGCCGACAGGCCTGCCCCAAAGATGGACAGCGCCAGACCAGTTGCCACCTGGTTGGTCACCAGCACCAGTGCCAGCCAGGCAAACAAAGTCGCCATCAGCATGCCAGCAATAGCGCCAGCAACAAAACCCAGCCAGGGCATATGGGTCTGGTGGGCGACCGCAAAACCGGTGATGGCCGCCACCAGCATCATGCCTTCGGCACCAAGATTGAGCACGCCTGCACGCTCATTGATCAACAGACCCAAAGCGGCGATCAATAGCGGTGTACCGGAATTGATGGAGGCGGCGATAAGTGCAGCAAAATTTTCCATGGTCGCTTATTTCTGCCAACGCAGGCGGTAATTAATCAGGGTATCGCATGCAAGCAGCAAAAACAGCAGCATGCCTTGGAACAGGCCAGTGATGGCAGAAGGCAGGCCCAGGCGCGATTGCGCCATCTCGCCACCAAGGTAAAACAGCGACAGCACCAGGCCACCAAAGATGGTGCCTATGGGATTCAAGCGACCTATAAAGGCGACGATGATGGCAGCAAAACCATAGCCAGGCGAGATCGAAGGCAAGACCTGGCCTATGGGCCCGGCCACTTCAAATGCGCCCGCCATGCCAGCGAAACCACCGGATATCAGCAAGGATGTCCACAAGGCACGGCGACTGGAGAAGCCTGCATAACGTGCTGCCAACGGTGCCAGACCACCCACGGTCAATCTATAACCAGCAAAGCTGCGGTAGACAAATATCGCCATCAAGCCACTGGCAACCAGCATCACAATAAAGCCTATATGCAAGCGGCTGCCCGAGAACAGGTGCGGCAGCAGATAATCGCTGGAAAATACTTTGGACTGTGGAAAGTTCATGCCATGTGGGTCTTTCAGCGGGCCATTGACGGCGTACATCAGTAGCAATTGCGCGATATAAGTCAGCATTAGCGATACCAAAATTTCATTGGCATTAAAGCGGTCACGCAACAAGGCTGTGATGGATGCCCACAAAGCACCGCCGACTACACCAGCGCAGCTTGCCAGCAACAAAACCATGCCGCCCGACAAACCTGGTGTGCCTGTGTCAAAAAATAGTATAGTGCTGCCAGCGGCCAGGCCACCGGCGATCAACTGCCCCTCAGCACCAATGTTCCAGACATTGGCACGGTAACAGACCGACAGCCCTAGTGCGCACAAGACCAGTGGCGTCGTCTTCAGTAGCAGTTCAGCGATGGCTGCCTTGCTGCGTATCGGTTCTATCAAAAATACCTGCAAGCCAGTCAAAGGATTTTTACCCAGTGCCATGAACAGCAGGGCACCGAAAAAGATCGTCAGCAACAAAGCCAGTACAGGAGAAAGATAAGCCATGCTGCGCGAGCTGGCGGCACGCAATTCCAGCTTAAGCATGCTCACCCCGCTCGTTGCTGTATGGTTTCTTTTTGCGGCTGCCGCTGCTACCGGTTTTACCGAGGGACACAGTTTCTGCCGTTGTCCATTCTTCCCACAAACCACTCATCCACAATCCTATCTTTTCCCTGGTCGCGCTGGCTGTTGCTATCGATGGCGACAAACGGCCTTTTGCGATGACATGCATGCGGTCACATAATTCAAACAATTCATCAAGTTCTTCAGAAATCACCAGCACCGCGCAACCAGCTTGCTTGAGCTTGCGTATCTCATCATGGATTTGCGCTGCCGCACCCACATCCACGCCCCAGGTTGGCTGGGCGACGATGAAGACATCGGGCTGGCGTGTGATTTCACGGCCAACAATAAATTTTTGCAGATTACCACCCGACAGGCTACGCGCCAGTGCCGCAGGCCCGCCCGCCTTGACGCGGAAGCGGGCGATAATATCGGCCGCTGCCTGTATCGTATGGCGAAAATTGATCATGCCCTTAGTGACGAAGGGCGCATGCTGGTGCGACAATAGCATATTGGCTGTCAGGCTCATTTCGGGTACTGCGCCACGGCCCAAGCGCTCTTCCGGCACCAGACTTTGCCCCAGTTTACGCCTGCTCTCAGGGCCACGGTTGCCAACTGGTTTGCCTTTCAGTTCTATCATTTGCGGCGCAGCGCGCCTGTCTTCACCAGAAAGTGCAGCCAGTAATTCTTGCTGGCCATTACCAGACACACCTGCAATGCCTACAATTTCGCCGCCAAATAATTCCAGTTGTATGTCTTCGAGGGCCGTGGCAAAGGCATGCGCCTTGGGCAGGCTTAATTGATGTATGCGCAAACGCGATTCACCCAGGGTCACTGGCTCAGTATGGGCAGATGGCGGCAAGTCTTCACCTATCATCATGCGCGACAGGCTGGCAGCAGTTTCTTGCGCCGGGTCGCAATGCCCGGTGACCTTGCCGGCACGCATGACGGTGGCGCTGTGGCAAAGCTCACGGATTTCATCTAGCTTGTGGCTGATATACAGGATGCTGCAGCCCTCGGATGCAATCTTGCGCAAGGTGACAAACAGTTTTTGTACCGCTTGCGGCGTCAGTACCGATGTTGGTTCATCGAGTATCAGCAATTGCGGTTTGGTCAGCAGGGCGCGCACGATTTCCACACGCTGTCTTTCTCCGACTGACAAGGTGTGTACGTGGCGGTGCGGTTCCAGTTCCAGGCCATAGTTTTCACCGGTCCTGGCGATTTGCTCGGCCAGCTCCAGCATATTCACATTCTGGTCCAGGCCCAGGGCGATGTTCTCAGCCACTGTCAACGTATCGAAGAGTGAAAAATGCTGGAACACCATGGCAATGCCCAGTTTGCGCGCATCTTGCGGTGTCGCCACTTTGACTTCCTGTCCATTCCAGCGCACCGTGCCTGAATCAGGCTTGACGGCACCAAAGATGATCTTCATCAGCGTCGATTTGCCTGCACCATTCTCACCCAGCACCGCATGAATTTCGCCCGGCGCAACCTGTAACCTGACACCATCATTGGCAATAACGGCCGGATAGCGTTTACAGATGTCGGTCAGTTCCAGCCTGGGCAATATGGGTGAAGCAGCAGAAGTCACGTTGACCTTTCCATCTGGTGTTTGAAATTCTAGAGTAGGGAGTAAGTCCGTCTGTTCACATCACGTTCAGGACATGTTGGACATTTGCCTGACATTATAAGTGGCTGTCGCGCACATTTTCAAAATCTATCTGTCATTTGGTACAAGGTGGAATTTGTTTGCCTGAAATCAAATTGGAAGAAATCGTTTAAATTTTTCATCTGATGGCTATACGTTGTTTTCCAGCATCAACAACATTGCCTGCGCACAAAATTTTGTGGATGCGCTATTTGGCGCCTAGCCCTCAAGGCAAGTGAAGCAAACTTAGCTTGAGTAGCAGGCTTTATAGGGAGGAGGAAGAGAAGAGAAACATCCATGGTGATGTTCTTCTTCTATGCAGCTAACTGGATGGTGTAGAAAATAGGGCGTGAAAGCTTAATAGTAGCTGCACTCTGCATTTAACCTCTATCAAGTATTCGATTCAGTCAGACGGTTACTCTTGCTTTATTGCTTGACAAAAACTGGTTGGTCTACCAATCCTGCTCCCGGTGTATATACAGACGCGGCTGTATTTATCCGCTTGGCAGGCGTGCTGCCATCTGCGCCAGTCGCAGGGTTGGGTAAAGGCAATTTAAACTTGGTTCCCAACAAAGCATAGCCGGTGTATTGAGTAGTACCGTTCGAAGTGATATCCAGTGTTTTGTAGGATTCAGTGCCAGAAGTCAAATAAATGTCGCCCGTTTTGAAAATTCCCGTCAGGCTATCATTTTGGATGAAGCCTCCAGTGTTACCGGTAAGGATGGCGCAAACTTCCTTCTTGCCGGTGATAGCGTTGCCTGAGAAAGTAAAAGTGGTACGTGTCTCATACGCGCCATGGATGTCTAAACCGCAGGCAGTTCCAGTGGTATGGCTCCCCGTGGAGTAGACCCATGTTCCTTCAAGTTCGGAGACAGTTGGGGTTGTCGTGGTGTTAGGAGTAGAGGAACCTCCGCCACAGGCAGTAAGGCAGGCAATGAATAGGAGGGATAGTTTTTTCATAGGGCGGGTCTAAATACGAATTAGCAAATGTTACATAAAAATGGGATGCAAAATGTATCACATATAAGCAGAAATGGTGCTGACGCGCGTCAATGTTCTCGCTTGGGTATAGAATAATCCTTAATAATCAAAGGATTTGCCGTATTTTCTAGCGCATGGACAAACCAGCCACTTTCCGTGACGATGCCCGTTTCTGGCGCAGCCCGCTGCTGCCGGATGCTGAGTTGCTGACCGCTGAATACTTTGCCCAGGAATTTGCTCCGCACTGGCATGAAAGCTTTTCCATCCCCGTCATACAGTCTGGCGCACAAACTTACCGCTATCGCGGCACCCGCTGCCTGGCCACGGTTGGCTGCATCGCAGCCATCAATCCCGGCGAAGTGCATACCGGCGAAAGGGCAACCGAACATGGCTGGGCCTACCGCGCGTTTTACCCGTCCGTAGACTGGATGCAGCAACTCGCCAGCGACATGGCGGGAAGCGCTGTTGGTGTTCCCTGGTTGCCGGATGGAGTCATTGAAGATGCCGAGGTCTCCACCCAACTGGCATATGCCCATCGTTTGCTGGAAGCAGGTAGTGATCCCCTGGCAGCAGAAAACGCCCTGACCGCAGGCTTTGCCCTCATGCTGTCCCGCTACGCCCGCACCCGCCCGACCATTCAGACTATTTTGCCCGATGCCGTCAGGGTAGAGATGATGAAGTCCAGACTCAGCGACGACCTCAGCACATCCATCAGCCTGACCGAGCTGGCACAAGAGGTTGGCCTGTCCAGCTTCTACGCCGCCCGTTTGTTTTCCCGCACTACTGGCATGCCACCGCATGCCTGGCGTAATCAGCTGAGACTGAACCGCGCGCAGAGTTTGCTGCGGCAGAATCTGTCGGTGACTGAGATTGCGACCATGATAGGGTTTGCGGACCAGAGTCATTTCACGCGGCATTTTAAAAGGGCGTTTGGGGTAGCACCGGGCAGATGGCGGGTTTGAAATTATTAAGGCCAATGATAGATTTACTTTACCTACAGCTATTTGACACATAGGTTGTGTTGACGTTGGGGTTGTTGTTGCTTTTGATGTTTGTAGTTCCGATGTGTCGATGCCTTTGCTGCGAGACAGAAAATGGATTAAGAAATGACCGTTGTTTGAGCGAAGCGAGTTTCGGGCATTTCCCATTTTTTGACTTGCAGCAAAGGGGCCCCCTTTAGGGGGCAGCGACGCCTCGGTCGCCTTCTTTGACTTACTTTTCTTGGCGAGACAAGAAAAGTGAGTAGCCACCGGGCTACCCCCGGCCTGCAATCGTGAATAACGTGTGGAGATATCTAGAAATCTAGCTCGTAAATCTACGATTCTGAGTTTAATGTATTGCACGGCATGCTAGGAACGCCCATGGATTCCAGCCAAAATCACGCTGGAATGACGTAACTAGCATGTAGAGTCATTTAGTTTACTTTCAGCAAGGTAAGGTACATAAGTAAATTTTTTATTTCAAATAACGCCCCCAAACCGCAAGAACGTACAAGCCCTTTCCCCAATTTACAGGCAAGATCCCATTCAATCGCCATCCGCAATATGGAATCAGCACATGCCTACCGCTACCCCTACCCGATTAAACCACTTCACCGCTGGCGTCCGCGACACCGTCCCCATGCTTATTGGTGCAGCCCCTTTCGGCATGATCTTTGGGACCCTGGTCGCCACAGCACAAATGCAAGCCTGGCAAGGGCAATTGATGTCGCTGGCGGTGTTTGCAGGCTCTAGCCAGTTCATCGCCACGGGTCTCATCGCCAGTCATACTGGCATGCTGGTGATATGGCTGGCGACTTTTATCGTTAATTTGCGACATATGCTGTATGCGGCTGCTCTGATGCCACATGTGCGTCATTTACCGAGGCGCTGGCGCTGGGGACTGGGCTTTTTGCTGACGGATGAAACTTTTGCCGTGGTTGATCGCTATTACCGACAGCATCCTCAGGATGCCTTGGGGCATTGGTATTTCCTGGGCTCTGGCTTGTCCATGTACGTCAACTGGCAAACTTGGACGCTGATAGGCCTGATGTTTGGGGCGATATTCCCGCAATTACAGACCCTGGGTCTGGACTTTGCCATGGTGGCAACTTTTATTGCGATAGTTGTGCCGCAATTGTTCAAACGTCCACATTTGCTGGCCGCCATCGTTGCTGGAAGCACAGCTTATGCTTTGCAACATTTGCCTTACAAACTGGGCTTGCTGGTGGCGATTGCTTTTGGGGTGGCGACGGGCATGCTGGTGTCGCGCTTCACCAGGCAAGATAATAAGCAAGAACAAATCACCGCGGAGCAGGCATGAATATTACTTTGACCATCCTTGGCATGGCAGTCATCACCTTTCTGGTCAAGGCCTTGATCTTCATCCTCGGTGACCGCGTAGCATTTTCCGGTAACCTCAAAAAGGCACTGGAGTTTGTGCCGGTGACTGTCCTGACAGCCATCATCGTGCCCATGATCTTGTCGCCTCATGGCAAGGAGTTGGAACTGACCTGGCGCAATCCGCAACTGGTAGCGGCGACTGTAGCAGCCTTGCTGTGTGCGGTGAGCAGGCATCAACTGGCAACCATCATCGTCGGGCTGACGGTGTTCTTTAGCTGGCAGTATATGCTTAGCTGAAGGTAAGATATGTGCTTTGTCGCTTTCAACATTTAGCAAATGACTTACGATTTCAGCGCAGTTAACGCAGCCATGCAAAAATATGTGGACAGGCAGATCCTGTCCGGTGTCTCGACCGCCGTGCTGGTCGGGCGCGAACTGGTGCACCAGCATTGCACTGGCTGGGCCGACCGCGAGAGCCAGACGCCGATGCGCGATGATCATCTGTTTCGCGTGTTTTCGAATACCAAGCTGATTACTTCGGTGGCAGTCTTGTTGCTGATGGAAGACGGCAAGCTGGAACTTGATCAGCCAGCTGAAGAATTCCTGCCGCAACTGGTGCATATGCAGGTGCTCAAACCTGGTGCGACCAATATCAGTGATACCGAGCCAGCGCGCAGCAAGATCACCATCAGGCATCTGCTTACTCATACTGCCGGTTTGAGTTATGGCTTGCTCGATCATGGCACGGTCATGTACAAGGCCTACAATGAAAAACGGGTCATGAATGCCTTTACCAGTCTGAACGACATGATGGATGTGCTGGCAGAATTGCCGCTGAGTTTTCATCCCGGCGAAGCCTGGGAATATTCGATTGCCACCGATGTACTGGCGCGGCTGGTAGAAGTTGTCAGCGGCATGAGTTTTGACCGTTTTTTGCAGTTGCGCATCCTCAATCCCCTGGCCATGCATGACACCAGCTTTGTCGTGCCTGCGCATAAACTGGGCAGGCTGGCTTCTTACTATGCTGGTACTGATCCACAAAACATCTTGCAGCGTGGCTTGCGCAAGCTCGACAAATCTCCTTACCCTGGCGCATTCACCACGTCAGTTGCCCGCCTGTCTGGCGGTGGTGGCCTGGTATCGAGCATGCAGGACATGCTGGCACTGATGCGCAGCTTCATGCCAGATGGCGATACCTTGCTCAAGCCGGAAACGATCAAACTCATGATGCAAAACCACTTGCCCCCTGGTACTGGCATTGCATTTCCTGGCGTTGGTGATGTGCCTGGCAAGGGTTTTGGCCTGGGTGGTGCGGTAACACTAAAACCGTCATCGATAGATCCACCAGCGTCTGTTGGTGAATTTGAGTGGGGTGGTATCGCAGGCACGCATTGGTGGATATCACCACGCCACAATATCGCCGGGATATTGATGACGCAAAGACTCATGAGCTTCTGGCATCCGTTTTCTTTTGACTTCAAGCGACTGGCATACGAGGCAGTAGGGGTGAAATAAACAAAAGGAGAAGAGCATGAATTTTTACTCGACAGCTAAGCTGCGCCTGATAGGTGCCTTGGCAATCGGCAGCTTGCTGGCTGCCTGCAGCAGCGTCCCTATACAAACCGGGCAAGACAGTAAAATGCAGACTGCCTGGGTCGTCATTGGTGAAAACGGGCAAGCCATTGCCAGAGCCATTACGACAGATACGACTTGCCCGGCCCTGGTGCAGGATGGCAAAGCTGCCAGTATGAGCATCAGGGCAGCAGCGGATACCCTGCCTTTGCGCAAAACTGCAAGCAAACCGGAAGACAGCAAGCCATCCACTTTTCCTGTGTTGACTTGTGAAGCGGCATTATTGGCGAGCACCAAAACAGCCAGTATTGCTGGCCGTGATTTGCCCATCCCCAAACCAGTGGCACAAAAAATTATTGTCATTGGTGACACTGGCTGCCGTTTGAAAGTGGCAGACAATTACTTCCAGTCCTGCAATGACAGTGAGAAATGGGCTTTCCGTGAAATGGTGGAAACCGCAGCGCGCTTCAAGCCTGACCTGGTCGTGCATGTCGGAGATTATCACTACCGCGAAAATGCTTGCCCTGAAGGTAATGAGGAATGTGCAGGTAGCCCATGGGGTTATGGCTGGGATACCTGGCAGGCAGATTTCTTCACACCAGCGCACGCTTTGCTGAAGGTTGCGCCGTGGGTCGTTGTGCGCGGCAATCATGAAACTTGTGTGCGTGCAGGCCAAGGCTGGTGGCGTCTGATGGACCCGCGCCCTTTGAAGAGAGGGCGCGACTGTGTGGATGAAGGAAATGACATGCGTGGCGACTATAGCGATCCTTATGCCGTACCCCTAGGGCGCGTGGGCAGCGAGCAGGCGCAACTCATCATCTTTGACTCTGCTAAAGTGCCTATCAAACCACTGGCAAAAACCGATGCTGCCTACCAGCTCTATATGGAACAGTTCAAGACCGTCAATGCATTGGCAGAAAGTGCAGACTTCAACATCTTCATTGACCATCACCCCATCCTGGCGTTTGCCGCAGAGCGTAAAAAAGATGGGCCGCTGAATATCTTCCCTGGCAATCTTGCCATGCAAGACATCATGCAGACTTTGAATACCACACGCCTGTTTCCATCCAGGGTGCAAGCGACACTGGCAGGTCATGTGCATTTATTCCAGGCTTTGACTTTTAGCACAGATCATCCTGTGCAATTTGTAGCGGGTAATGGTGGTTCTTCTCTGGATACTCCTTTGCCGATACCTCTCGCGGCGAATTCCACGCCATATACAGAAGCCAGACTCGATTTCTTTAGCAATTCCAATGAAGTTGGCTTCATGACGATGGAACGTGAGCAGCACAGCTGGAAAATCCAGGCCTGGAACAAGCGCGGTAAATTGATAACGGAATGTCGTACGCAAGGCAAAAAAACGGAATGCAAGAATAAATAAGCCTGCTTCTATTTCGTCAGAAAAGCAGAAAAATTTAAAAAGCCTGAGTATTTTTACTCAGGCTTTTTTATATTTGCTGACATAAATTTTGCACCAGCGCAGCACGCACCAATGTGGCAAGATTGCTCATTTGAGGTGCAGTTTTCTTGTTTTTGTTTTATTGAAACTGTCGGCATTTCGCCACGGAATGTGCAAGAAATGGTGAAATAACTTTTTGTAAGTCTTGTCATCATCTAACTTGAAAAGAATGGTTGAAATTTCTATTTCCGCCAGGCATCTCCTACGAGACATCAAGTAAGTCAGTGCTCTATTGCCAGTCGTTAAGTTGTTGTTGTGAAATGGTTTTGAAAATTTCCATCAGGAAATAGTTCAAGTCTGTCAGATGAATAAAACCTACAATGAAGAAACTTTCAAGGAGATAGCATGAATTTGAAGCCTTTTATCACTTTATTGGCAATGACTTCCGCAGTATCGGCCGCCTGGGCCCAGGATACTTCCAATATAACCATTAGCGGATTTGGTACAGCTGCACTGACGCGCAGTAATACTTCCGATGCAGAATTTGCCCGTCCCAATCAATTGGCAGGGGTCACCAGTGGCGCAAAAACCGGGGTAGATTCCAACCTCGGTTTACAAGTCACCGCAAAAATGAATGACTGGTTGTCTTTCACAGGCCAGGGTCTGGTGCGTAAAAATGTGACGGACAATTTTGGTGCAGAACTGGCCTGGGCCTTTGCTAAGGCCAAGGTATCCGAGAGCCTGAATATACGGGTGGGCCGCATAGGTTTGCCGGTCTATATGATTTCTGATTACCGCAATGTCGGTTACGCCAACACCATGTTGCGTCCCCCGGTAGAAATGTATGCTCAGGTGACGCTGGAAAGCCTGGATGGTGCAGACTTGCTGTATCAGACCAGTCTGGGTGACACCAATATCACGGCACAAGTTGCCTACGGCGTGACCGACTCAGAAAATCGCAGTAACTTTACGGCAAAATTCAAAAAGGTCTCAAGCATCAATATCGTTGCCGAGAATGGTCCTTTCACTTTCCGCTTCGGCCGTGTCGATGCGAATGTCACAGTCGATAATTCAACCAATCTGAACACTCTGGTTTCCGGTTTGTCAAAGTTTGGATTTGTCTCTGGTGCGAACGCAATTGCAGTCAACGATACCAAGGCATCTTTCACCTCTGTTGGTCTGGGTGTGGACTGGAAGAGCATGGTTGTGCAGGCTGAATATGGCAAGCGCAAATCTGCCAGCCTGTCGATTGCCGACACGACATCCTGGTACACCATGTTTGGCTATCGCATGGGCAGCTTCCTGCCATATTTCGTCCATGCTTCGGCAACACAGGATAGCCCACGCACCGTTGCTGGCTTGCCAACTGCCGGTCCCCTGCTGCCTTACACCCTGGGTGCAAATGGCCTGGCCTCGGCTTCACCTATACAAACCAGCAATAGCATAGGTGTGCGCTGGGACTTCCATAAATCAGCCGCTTTAAAACTGCAACTCGACAGAATGTCGCCAGAAAATGGGCCAGGCGTATTCATTAATGCCAAACCTGGTTTCAAGGGCCCGGTCACGGTGTTTGCGGCAGCAGTTGATTTTGTATTTTGATGGAGGTGTGCGATGAATAAACATTTAACACACTTAATGCTGGCCGCAAGCTTCATGACCAGTGCGTCGTTTGCCGGTGCCGCAGAACTGGTTGTCATCGTCAATACAGCCAACCCGGCAACGGCGATGACTGCTGCCCAGGCATCCCAGTTTTTCCTCGGTAAGTCGGCGATGTTCACCCCTGTGGATTTGCCAGACAACTCCCCTATCCGTGCCGAGTTTTATAAAAAAGTGGCTGACAAGGACTTATCCGAGGTCAAGACTATCTGGTCCAAACTGGTTTTCACGGGCAAGGGTACTGCACCGAAAGAAATGCATAACTATGCTGAAGTGAAGAAAGCAGTCGCCGCCAATCCGACGGGCATCGGTTATATAGAACGCTCCGCCGTGGATGCAACTGTCAAGGTAATCACGGTTTTGCCTTGATTTTTCATGCATCGTTGTTTCTGAGAAAGCTGCTAGTCAGCTTTCTTTTTTTTTGTGGCTTTTGCTGGATAACTACAAATTTCCAATGAGAAATTTGCAATCTGCAACAAATCCATCTAAAACTACATATATAGTCTAAGTAAGTTTCTTATTTCCCCCTCCCTCGCAATTCTGTTGTTCTTTCCAATAAAGGACTTATCATGAAATTGTTTTATAACCTGAGGATATCAGCCAAATTGTTTGTCGGATTTGGTTTGCTGCTGTTACTCACGGTTTTTCTAGGTGTGTTTTCCATCGCCATGTTGGCCAAGGTCAATCAAAATGCCTATGAACTGGGGACCAACTGGATGCCTAGTGTGAATGCTGCCATGGGGATCAAGGAAAGGGTGTCTCGCATCCGTTCTCAGGAAGCTCAACTGGTCTCAGCAGAAAATGCCGAAGAGGTAGAGAAATATATTGGTCGCACCAAGGAAGCGATTACCGGGTTGAAAGAAAACGAGGCCGAATACGCACGCCTGGTTTCTACTTCTGAAGAGAAAAAACAGTTCGAAGAGTACAGTAAATCCATGGGGGAATATCTCCAGATTTCTGACAAGATCATGGCACTGGCACGCGACGGTAATAGCAAGGATGCCATGAGTTTGATGCGTGGCGATTCTTCCAAAATCAATACCAAAGTCCGTGGACTGGTCGATAACATGGTAAAAACCAATGTGGATGGTGGTGTCAATGCCTACAAGAAGGGTACGGAGGCTTATCTAGCTTCGCGCACTTTGATTATTGCCGTTTTGGTCGCCAGTATCTTGCTTGGTATGTTATTGGCTTATGTCATCGCCCGCATTGTCTCACGCCCTTTGCAAGACGCACTGAAGGTTGCACAAACGGTAGCATCTGGCGACCTGACCAGCAATATCCAATCGAGTACCAGTGACGAGACCGGCTTGCTGTTACAGGCATTGAAGGAAATGAACCAGAGCCTGTTGCAAGTGGTGACTGAAGTGCGCCAGGGTACGGATGAAATCGCCGCTGCAACAAAAGAAATTGCCGAAGGCAATATGGACTTATCCAACCGCACCGAAAACCAGGCCAGCTCGCTGGAAGAAACCGCTTCTTCCATGGAAGAAATTACTTCCACCATCAAACACAATAGTGACAATGCACGCCAGGCCAATCAACTGTCGCATTCTGCCTCTGCCGTAGCGCAAAAAGGGGGCGATGTGGTGTCGCAAGTGGTTGATACCATGGGTTCTATCAACGAATCTTCCAAAAAAATCGTTGATATCATTGCTGTTATTGATGGCATTGCCTTTCAGACCAATATCCTGGCTTTGAATGCGGCGGTAGAGGCAGCTCGTGCCGGTGAGCAGGGGCGCGGCTTTGCCGTGGTGGCGTCAGAAGTTCGCAACCTGGCCCAGCGGTCAGCCGGCGCTGCCAAGGAAATCAAGGAGTTGATCAATGATTCTGTCGACAAGGTAGGGCAGGGTACACGTCTGGTTGACCAGGCTGGTGAGACCATGAAAGAAGTCGTCGAAAGTGTCAGAAGGGTCAGCGACATCATTAGCGAAATCACGGCTGCTGGCACGGAGCAGAGCGCGGGTATAGAGCAAATTAATGTTGCCGTCACCCAGATGGATCAGATGACGCAGCAAAATGCCGCTCTGGTGGAAGAGGCTGCTGCGGCAGCAGGCGCCTTGCAAGACCAGGCACAAAACCTGAGTCGTGTAGTCAGTGTGTTCAAACTTGATCAGACAAATACAGTCGGTAGCAAACCAGAGCCGGTGGCCAGATCAGTAGCAGCAAAAAATACCGGCGCAAAACCGGCGGTGCGTAACTTGCCCAAGCCAGCTGTCAAAGCTGCAAAGCCTGCCTCGACAAGAAAAGAACCAGTCGCAGCGACTGATGACTGGGAAGAGTTTTAAGCTTGATAAAAAAAGCCCGTCTATTGACGGGCATTTTTTTAAACTCGAAATACAGCGTAGAAACGCAAGCTCAGGACAGTTCGCTCTGGTTAACAATGATGCGAGAAACCAGTCCATACTCCTTGGCTTCAACAGCGCTCATCCAGAAATCACGGTCTATATCTGCCGTCACTTTTTCCAGTGTCTGGCCAGATTCTTTGGCGATCAGGGCAGCGATGCGCTCGCGTATCTTGACGATTTCACGTGCCTGGATCGCGATATCTGTTGCCTGGCCACCAAATCCACCGCTAGGCTGGTGTATCAGGAAGCGGGTATTTGGCAAGCATACGCGGCGTTCTTTGGGGACCGACAAGAAGACATTGACGGCAGCACTGCCTACCCAGCCTGTGCCAACCATATTCACTGGCGCATCGATGAACTTGATGATGTCATGGATGACATCGCCAGATTCCACATGGCCACCAGGGGAAGATACCAGGATAGTGATAGGTTCTTTGGACTCTGCCGACAAGGCGATCAGACGCTTGCTGACTTCAGCAGCGAGTTTATCGTTAATCGTACCAAATACCAGCACGGTACGGGATTTAAATGCCTTTTCTTCGAGGAAAGGGCTACGTTGTGCGTCGTTATTGTCTTTTTCGTCGGCCATGGAGAAGTCTTCTTTGCTTATTCTGGTTGAGTAGGTGAATTCAGGTGATTTTAAGTCATTCAGGCTGCCTAGATGGCAGCTCAGGTGCTTTTTTTCAAGTAGGCCTCTGCCAGCCTGACCCAATAAGTTGCGCCTATGGGCAGCAAATCATCATTGAAGTCATAGCTGGGGTTGTGCAAGTTGCAAGGCCCGAGGCCGTGGCCCATGTCCCTGTGCCCACCATCGCCATTGCCTAAAAAGACATAGCAACCCGGTTTGGCTTGCAGCATGAAGGAAAAATCTTCAGCGCCCATGGTGGGTTCTACCTGGTCATCGACCTTGTCTGCGCCTACTACGCTGCGCATCACTTCTGCGGCAAAGGCGGTCTCTTTGGCGTGATTGATCAGGGGCGGGTAATTGCGCTTGAAGCGGAAATCCACCTGGGCATCAAAAGCAGCCGCAGTATGTTCAGCGATGGTGCGCATGCGTTTTTCGATGAGATCTATCATTTCCGTACTGAAGGCGCGCACCGTGCCTATCAGCGTCGCTTCATCCGGGATGACATTCGTCGCGCTGCCGGAATGGATTTGCGTGACCGACAAGACGGCTGACTCCAGCGGGCTGGCATTGCGGCTGACGATGGTTTGCCAGCTCTGCGCCATCTGTATCGCCACGATGATGGGGTCTATACCCTTGTGCGGTTGCGCCGCATGGGCACCTTTGCCCCTGACAATGACTTCAAATTCATTCGACGAGGCCATCATGGGGCCTGGCGTGACACCAAAAGTGCCCACTGCTGCGCCTGGCCAGTTATGCATGCCAAAGACTGCATCCATTGGGTATTTCTCAAACATGCCTTCTTCTATCATGCGGCGCGCACCGCCACCGCCTTCTTCGGCAGGCTGGAAGATCAGATAGACCGTGCCATCGAATTCCTTGTATTTGGACAGATAATGCGCCGCCCCCAGCAACATGGCAGTGTGGCCATCATGACCGCAGGCATGCATTTTCCCATCGTGTTTTGAGGTATGGGCAAAGGTATTGATTTCCTGCATGGGCAGGGCATCCATATCGGCACGCAAGCCTATGGCGCGTTCGCTAGTGCCATTCTTGAGTACACCGACGATGCCTGTGCCAGCCAGACCACGGATGATGGGTATGCCCCAGGCCTCCAGCTTTTGCGCGACAACTTCAGATGTGCGGTGTTCTTCAAAGCAAAGTTCCGGGTGGGCATGGATATCTCGCCGGATTTGCTGGATTTCGGCCTGGAATTGGACGATAGGATCGATCAGGTTCATTATTTGTCTCCGGGTAGCGTATTCTGGCCCATGGGCAGGTAGACGCCAATTATTCTTGACAGGATGTTATCCTGTTGAAAAGAGAATGAATAGCCTGCGCACCTTGGTTGGCGGACTATGACTTTCTTCAGTATAGAGAAAGATACCAGATTCCAGGCAAACTGGTAGCCCTGACGCCTATTTCATTCCTGGCATATCGATACTATAAAAACAGATTTGCGTTACCCTTGCACAATCAGGTATGTTCGTGCTGCGCCAAAGACATCGAGTGAAAGGCGGTAAAACCCGGCGACATGTTCCGGACCGAGATTTCCGGTAAAAAGAATAATGATTGCACATGATAAACACCTTTAAAGAGATACAGAACTTCTCCAGGAAAACCAGTTTTTGTGGGTTTGCAGACTCCCTTATGAAGCTGAGATAGGTATGCCCGGATTTATCTTGCGCCGCCTGCTGCAAAGCCTGGCTGTTTTACTACTCATGTCACTGCTGGTATTTGCTGGCGTGTATGCGATAGGCAATCCCATCGATATTCTGATCAGCCCTGAGGCTGACCAGGTTGAGCGTGCGCGCATCATTGCTGCCTTCGGCCTGGACCAGAGCCTGCCGCAGCAATACTGGTTATTTCTTAAAAATGCCCTGGCTGGCGATATGGGGCGCTCCTTCGCTTATGCCACACCTGCACTGGCTCTGATCATAGAACGCATGCCTGCCACGCTGGAACTGGCCGTATTTGCCATATTGATTGCGATAGCTCTGGGCATACCGCTGGGTTTGCTGGCGGGTTTGCGGCCAGACAGCATTGCTGCAAAAAGCATCATGGCGGTATCGATATTAGGCTTCTCCTTGCCGACCTTCTGGGTCGGGCTGATGCTGATCATGGTGTTTGCCGTGCAACTGGGCTGGTTGCCTTCCAGCGGGCGTGGTGAGACAACGCTTTTGCTGGGTGTGCCTGTCAGTTTTTTGAGCATAGATGGCCTCAGGCATTTGCTCTTGCCTGCGCTGAACCTGGCGCTCTTCAATATCGCCATGGTAATACGCCTGACGCGCTCAGGTGCGCAAGAAGCGCTGTTGCAAGACTATGTGCGCTTTGCCCGCGCCAAGGGATTGCGAAATAGCCGCATCATAGGCGTGCATGTACTTAAAAATATCCTGATTCCTATCGTTACTGTGATTGCCTTGCAATTCGGTTCCATCATCGCCTTTGCAATAGTTACAGAATCAGTGTTTGCCTGGCCAGGCATGGGCAAGCTCATCATCGATTCTATCCGCGTGCTGGACAGGCCAGTCATCGTTGCCTATCTGCTGTTGATTGTCAGCCTGTTTATTCTCATCAACCTGGTGGTGGATGTGCTGTATTCATTACTGGACCCGCGTGTGCGTTTGTCAGAAAGCCGGGGCTGATGTGATGGCGACAGAAACCATAAGCCCAAAAATTGAAACGCCCTTACAGCGTTTCTTGCGCGACTTCTTTGCCAGCCGCATCGCCAGCCTGGGCAGCCTGATTTTATTGCTGCTGGTCTTGCTGGCGATATTTGCGCCATTGATTTCACCACAAAATCCTTATGACCTGATGGCGCTGGATGTCATGGATTCCCGCCTGGAACCCGGCAAACTTTCCGCGGATGGCAAACAGACTTTTCTGCTCGGCACTGATGAACAAGGGCGAGACATGTTGTCGGCCATCTTCTATGGTTTGCGTATTTCGCTCATCGTTGGTTTTTCCAGCACCGCAATTGCGCTGGCAATCGGCCTGAGCCTGGGTTTGCTGGCGGGTTATCTGGGCGGCCGTGTCGAAGCCATCATCATGCGTATCGCTGACATACAGTTATCTTTCCCCGCCATCCTGATCGCCATGATCTTGCTGGCGCTGACAGGGCAGGGCATCGGCAAGATCATCATCGCGCTGGTATTGGTGCAATGGGCTTATTATGCGCGCACGGCCCGCAGTGCGGCGCTGGTGGAAAGACAAAAAGAATATATAGAAGCCGCAGTCGGCCTGGGCTTGTCACCGGCGCGCATTATCTGGCGTCACTTGCTGCCCAACTGTTTGCCGCCACTGATCGTCATTGCGGCCTTGCAGGTCGCATCTGCCATTTCGCTGGAAGCCACGCTCTCATTCCTGGGCCTGGGTTTGCCAGTGACCGAACCTTCACTGGGTTTGCTGATCGCCAATGGTTATCAGTATCTGTTGTCCGGTAAATACTGGATCAGTTTTTATCCTGGCCTGGCCTTGTTGCTAACGGTCGTCTCCATCAATCTGGTGGCTGATCATTTGCGCGATGTACTCAATCCGCGCTTGCAGACGCAATAGGTGGTGCTAAATATGACGATGGCGACTCTGGAAGTACAAAACCTGCAGACTGAATTTGCCAGCCGTGGAGGTACTGTGCGTGCGGTGAACAATGTCAGCTTCAGCGTGCAGCCAGGGCAAATCATGGGCCTGGTGGGTGAATCCGGTTCTGGCAAATCCATGACCGCCTATTCCATCATGGGCCTGATCGATTCACCCGGCAAAGTCACGGCAGGCAAGGTCTTGTTCAAGGGCGAGGACTTGCGCAGCCTGTCGGCAGAGGCCATGCGGCAAATCCGGGGCAACCGCATCGCCATGATATTCCAGGACCCGATGATGACCCTGAACCCGGTCCTGCGCATTGATACACAAATGATGGAAACCATCTTTGCACATCAACAGGTCAGCCGCGAAAAAGCGCGGGAAATGGCACGCGCTGCCTTGGTCAAGGTGGGTATTCCCTCGCCTGATGAAAGACTGCTGGCTTATCCCCACCAGTTTTCTGGCGGCATGCGGCAAAGGGTGGCGATCGCCATTGCTCTCCTGAATGAGCCCGAGCTGATTATCTGCGATGAGCCGACCACCGCACTCGATGTCACCATACAGGGCCAAATCCTGTATGAAATGCAAAAACTGTGCCGCGAATCTGGCACGGCACTGATATGGATTACCCATGACCTGTCAGTGGTGGCTGGCCTGGCTGATACCGTAGCCGTCATGTATGCCGGAAAAATAGTCGAAAGCGGTAGCGTGCAACAAGTACTGGAACAGGCCTGGCATCCCTATACTCACGGTCTGATCGCGTCTTCACCATCACGCAATCTGCATGGGCAAAGCCTGCGTCAGATTCCGGGGTCAACTCCGTCTTTGTTGAACCTGCCGCAAGGCTGTGCATTCCGCCTGCGCTGCGAACGTGCTACTGCGGTTTGTGAACAAGACCCGGTGGCAGAAAATCTGCCGGGCCACAAGGTATTGTGCTTCCACCCAATGCACGCAATGGCCGAGGTGGCGCATGACTGATAGCCGTTTGCCCGCCTTGCTGGAACTGCGCCAGGTCAGCAAGCGCTTTGCCAAACCTGTGGCATTCACCGACAAACTGACCCAGCTATTCGGTGCTAACAGCAAACAGCAAATCGTCCATGCCGTTGATCAAGTCGATTTGAGTTTGCAGGCGGGTGAAGTCGTCGGCCTGGTAGGTGAATCAGGCTGTGGCAAATCTACGCTCGGGCGCATGGTCGTGGGCTTGCACAGTTTGTCAGAAGGGTCGCGCTGGTGGCGTGGCGAAAGTCTGGCTGACATGGACCAGGCCAAACGCAGGCAAATGCAACTGGCTGTGCAGATGATATTCCAGGACCCATATGCCTCGTTGAACCCGCGCCTGCGCGTGCAAGATATCGTGGGTGAAGCACCGGTCGTGCATGGCATGATCAAGTCGGCAGAACAGCAGGAATATGTAGAACACCTGCTACAAAAAGTAGGGCTGGACCCGGCTGTGCTGAAACGTTTCCCGCATCAGTTTTCTGGCGGCCAGCGCGCCCGCGTTGGCATCGCCAGGGCACTGGCCGTCAAGCCTGAACTGCTGGTGTGCGATGAGGCAGTAGCGGCGCTGGATGTGTCGATACAGGCGCAGGTCTTGAACCTGTTCATCCAGCTACGTGACGAACTGAACCTGACTTATCTGTTCATCAGCCATGACCTCGGCGTGGTCAGGCATGTGTCTGACCGCGTGCTCATCATGTACCTGGGTCGCGTGGTTGAGTCAGCCGCGACTGCAGAAATTTTTGAGCGACCTAATCATCCCTATACGCAAGCCTTGCTGGCATCTGCCCCCAGGCTGGAAGTGCGCAAGATGGAATACCTTGCCATCAAGGGTGAAATTCCATCGCCTTTGCATCCGCCGACTGGCTGTCACTTTCATCCGCGCTGCCCGCACGCCATGCCCAGATGTGCCACAGAGCAGCCAGCACTCAAAGAAGTTGCTCCTTTACATTTTTCTGCTTGTCATTTAAATACTTGATTATTATCTTGTTATGTTTTAGGCAGTGAATGAGTTTTAATGAAGCAGCAAAGAATCCTGGATTACGATCTGGCGCGTGTTGGTATCAGTCTCAAGACCAACCAGTCAGGCTGGCTGGCGATGCTGCAGCCCTAAATCGGCAAAGAGTCAGTTTGTTGAAACGCGCTGCTTTCCTGTTTTGTTATGGCCTGCCGGTATCCTGCATTATTACGGTTTGTATATTGCATTGGCTAAAGTCTTGCTTACAGTGTCGTACTGCCTGCCAGCCTTGCCTGTGTACATGATCTCTGCAACGGGAGCTCAGCATCTATCTGGCCCATGTGCTGATAGGTATGCTTGTGCTGGAAGAGCTGCGTTATCTGGAGGGTCATACTGTGGGCATGGCGGCCCTTGCTGCACTCATTTTCTCTACATGTGCGCTGGTGTTTTCTCATCTGTGGCGCAGCACGCATCAAAAATAAGAGTCGGCTGTATCCCAGAGTGCAAGTTTTCAGAGACATAGACAAAAATCGCAGTTATCAACTCAGATATTGGAAATGGTGATAACTGGTATACCAAAAATAAAGATGCATTATTTGCTGCGGTGCGATAAAGTAGTACCTGTCTCCTCCAACACCTCCTAAGGTTTGGATTTAACCCGCAACCGCAAGGTCGCGGGTTTTTTTTTGCCTTTTTACCGATCTACCCATAGGCATGATGTTAATTTCATTGATTTCAATTCTGTCAGGAAATATTTTAAACAGGCTTGATATGCGATTTATGAATGATTGATATGTGAAAATAGATGTTGGTGAATTTGTTGCGCTGCGATATAGTTGCACCTGTCTCCTCCAACACCTCCTAAGGTTTGGATTTAAACCCGCAAAATTTGCGGGTTTTTTTTTGCCTGTTTTGAACGTGATGATTCAAATGATGTTTGCCAACTATTTTCCTGCGACTTGTGTGCAAGCTCAGTCTGCGTGACTATCTGGCTTTACTCATTCGCTAAACCCATGTCTATATGCATTTTAAAACCGGATCTGTCTATCTTGCATGTCTTTTGAGTATGTTCGCCTCCACTTGCTTGCCAGCAAGTGCGATGGATCAGCCAAGGAATGGCGTGGTCAAGCAGTCCATTCCCAAGCCCCGCATAGATAAAGATATGCGTCTAGCCTTGCAGCAATTTGTCACTCGCTACGCACTGCATCCAAAAAATGCATCACAGCATATTCATATCGCCAATGTAAAAATAGACAGCGGTGAAACAGCCATGTATGCCTACTGGAAAGAAGATCAGTCCATCTTGATCATGCACTTCTTTGCCCATCCATCCGAAGAGCAGGGCCTCTTATGGCTGCACCATAAAGCCAGGATAGATTTGAAGACTGGCGTGGTAGCTACGGAAGAAGAGATGAGTGGCAGTAATTACCTGGTCACCAAAGCCTGGGCTCAGCACGTCGTCAATGTCTGTCTGGAACATGGTCAATTGCTGGTATTGAAGCCTAAGACAGATCGCAAGTAATTCATCTGGATCATGAGCGGGCTGGTCCAAATATAAACCTGAGTATTACCTCTAGTGATGACGAAAACATCACTGGTATGTCACTTTCCTTGGAGCGGTAGAGGAAGGGCGGATGAGTGGTATGCAATCTATAAGAGATATTCAGAAAATGTATACCTGATATTTGTATAATAAAGCATACAGATATGTTGCGGCGCATTAAAGTAGTACTTGTCTCCTCCAACACCTCCTAAAGGTTTGGATTTAAGCCCGCGAATTCAGCGGGCTATTTTTTTGTCTGCTCACTTGGTAGAAGAAAGTACGGGCTTATTCGGCGATATGGATATGCCGCTTGATATGCTTGAGGTGGGCGACGATGGTAAAAGTCATGATGACCAGCAAGGACCATGAACTCCACTTGCCCAGATGCACGGTAGACCAGGCACCCAACTGGTTGGGGTAACGCCAGATACCAAAGAAGGTCCCCATATTTTCTGCCAGCCAGATAAAGAAACCTATCAGTATGAAAGATAACAGCAAGGGCATGCTGCGGTCGCGGTCCAGCGGGCGAAATACCACGGATGAACGCGCATACAGACCCAGTGCACAAGCCGCCATGTACCAGCGATAGTCACCAATGTAATGGTGAGTGAAAAAATTCACATAAATCAGTATGCCTATCAGCGCGGCCATCCAGTAAGGGGGATGATGGCGTATGCGTAAATCAAATAAGCGCCAGGCCTGGATGATATAGCTGCCTATGCTGGCATACATGAAACCGCTGAACAGCGGCACGCCCCAAATCTTGGTATAGCCAAATTCAGGATAAGCCCAGCTCTGTATCTGGCCCGATACCTTGAACACTTCCAGCGCAAACCCAACCATGTGGAACAGGGTGACGGCTTTTAGCTCATCAACAGTTTCCAGCTTGCTCCAGACCATGCCGCCCTGTATGAGCAGTGCAATCACAAACAGCACGTCATAACGCGGCAAGCCAAACAAGCCAGCCTTGGGCACGATCAAAATCGATGCAAAGAAGAGGCCGACAAAAAGGCAGGCGCGCACTTCTTTGATACCAAAATACCAGAACTCCAGTAAAAAACGACGAAAGCCCACCAGATTTTCAGGCTGGGGAGGCTGGATCAGGAATTGGTCTATGGATTGCAGGCGCATGGGCTGCATTGTAACAAGCTTGCTGCGCTTATCGTCAGGGCAGTGATACGGTTGCTATTGTTACAGGGTGCTTACACAGCATTTATTTGACCTGCCTTTGCTTGTTGTGAAAAATTCCATGTTGTTTAATTGATGCGTAATAGGACATATACTAAAAACAGTATATCTAACCGTGAAAAATTGCTGACAATCACAGGCGAATATGAAAAATGATTTAGTGCAAATGGAAAGATGGCACGTCACTTGCATTCGCCATCTACTTCAAGCAGAACGATGAAAGCCAGGATCACAAGTCCTGAGCAGCATGTACCGGAGAACAAAAGTATGACGCAGTCCAGCAATCAGTATAGTGATTATCCTCGTGATCTCATAGGCTATGGCCGCCATGTCCCGCATGCGCAATGGCCAGGTCAGGCCAGGATAGCCCTGCAATTTGTCTTGAACTATGAAGAAGGTGGCGAAAACTGTGTGCTGCATGGTGATCGTGCGTCTGAGCAGTTTTTATCCGAGATTGTTGGTGCGGCAGCTTATGAAGCGCGGCATATGTCGATGGAATCTATTTACGAGTATGGCTCCCGTGCCGGTGTCTGGCGCATCTTGCGCGAATTTGAAAAACGCAAGTTACCGCTGACTGTGTTTGGTGTCGCCATGGCCTTGCAGCGCCATCCCGAGCTGACCCAGGCTTTTGGCGAGCTTGGTCATGAAATCGCCTGTCACGGTCTGCGCTGGATACATTATCAGGCGCTGGACGAAACCATAGAGCGTGAACATATGCAGCAAGCCGTGCAAATCATGCGCGAGCTGACTGGCAAAGCCCCGCTGGGCTGGTACACCGGGCGTGATTCACCCAATACCCGCAAGCTGGTGGTTGAGCATGGCGGCTTTGCCTATGATGCTGACTACTATGGCGATGACCTGCCTTTCTGGACGCAAGTCACTACCAGCGATGGCCAGCAGCATCCGCATCTGGTCGTGCCTTACACCCTGGACAGCAATGACATGCGCTTCGCCACGCCACAAGGGTTTAATACGGGCGAACATTTCTATGATTACCTGAGAGACAGTTTCGATCTCTTGTATGCCGAAGGTGACCCAGATGGTGACAATGCACCAAAAATGCTATCCATAGGCATGCATTGCCGCTTGCTGGGGCGGCCCGGACGTTTCCGTGCCTTCCAGCGTTTCCTTGATTATGTACAGTCGCATGACAAGGTCTGGATCTGCCGCCGCATTGATATTGCAGAACACTGGAAACAAGTACATCCCTATGTAGCTAAGTAAATGCAGCGCCTGTTGACTGGCGGGACGTACCCAAGTCCTGCCTGCCCAAGATTAAGCTGACAAAGCTTGAATTGCCACCACGCTGAAAAAATCGTTGTTAAATCTGAGAGAAGGAAAAAAGATGAAAATGCAAATGAAATTCATGGTTTTGGCAGTTGCTTCTTGTTTGTGTGCAGGCAGTGCGCTGGCGCAATCCAGTGTTACCGTGCAAGGCCTGATGGATTTGTCTGTGGGCACAGTCAAGATGAGTGGTGACAAAGCCAGCACGGCTGCCATCACGCCGGGTGGCATGACCACATCCTGGTTTGGTTTCAAAGGGGTAGAAGACCTCGGCGGTGGTCTCAAGGCAGAATTTGCACTGACAGCCTTCCTGCGACCAGATACCGGTGAGTCTGGCCGCTTTGGTGGCGATACCCTGTTTTCGCGTGATGCCAATGTCGCCTTGTCCGGCAGCTTTGGCCGCGTGTCGCTTGGCCGTGATCTGGCTCCCAGCTTTTTGCCTGTCGTGATTTTCAATCCCTTTGGTGATTCCTTTGATGTTTCGCCTTTGGTGCTGCACTGGTATGTGCCTTCTGGTGGTTTTGCTTCACGCACCTGGGCCAATTCTGCCGCCGGTGATTCTGGCTGGAGCAATGAAATCATTTACAGCACCCCCAATTTCTCCGGCTTCAGTGCCAACATGCACTATCAGTTTGGTGAAAAAGCCGGTGACACAGGCACTCGCAACATAGGCCTGAATGCGCTGTACTTCAATGGCCCACTGGCGCTGAGTGCCTTCTACCAAAAAGTCCAGGTATCGAATCCTCTTGGTGGTTCAGCAATTGTCGATGCCACATCTGCACCTGTGAATTTTGCATCCATCAATAACCAGACTGCTTACTTCGTCGGTGCCAGCTATGACCTGACTGCTGCCAAACTGTATGCCACTTATACCTCCAGCAAAAATGACAATGCTGCTGGCAAGCAGATGGATGACAAGATTTATAGCCTGGGTGCCAAGATCCCGGCAGGTGGTGGCGACATCTTGCTGGCCTATGCCAATACCAAACGCAATGGCACGCTGGCGGCAAATACGGAATACAAGCGCGATACCCTGTCTGCTGGCTATGACTACAACCTGTCCAAGCGTACCGATGTGTATGCAGTGCTGATGAGTGACAAGATCAGTACGGCTGATCGTGCTACTAGCGTCATTGCTGGGATACGTCACAGATTCTGAGTTATTTCAGCTAACAAAAAACCGCATATTGAAAGATTTGCGGTTTTTTTTCTATCCGCTGTCACAAACGGTAAGGCTGATTCGTCTTATCATCATGGACATACCGGATACCACTATGATGAACCGCCTGCAAAGCTTCACTGACCATAGACCCCGCCTGTTTGGCTTAGCCTATCGCATGCTGGCTTCGCGCGCTGAGGCAGAGGACCTGGTGCAAAACACCTATCTGCGTTGGCATGCGCTAACGGATGAAGAGCTATTGCAAATCCGCGAACCACAGGCCTGGCTGGTGACTGTCATCAGCCGCCTTTGCATCGATAGATTGCGGGTACTCAAGCGTGAGCGCGAAAACTATACTGGCCCCTGGTTGCCAGAGCCCATGGTAGAAGTCGATAACCAGACACCAGAACTGATGGCTGAATTCAGCAGCGATGTCTCGCTGGCTTTTTTGACTATGCTGGAACGTTTGTCCGCAGAAGAACGCGCTGCCTTTCTGCTACATCAAGTATTCGATGTTGATTACCCTGAAGTCGCAGGCATGCTCAACATGACTGCAACTGCCTGCCGCCAACTGGTACACCGGGCGAGAGAGCGGTTGCAACAAGACAAACCGCGTTTCCAGGTCAGCCGTGACCATCACAGGCAATTGCTGCAACGCTTTACCCTGGCCGCACAAAGCGGAGATTTAAAAGCCCTGAATGCGCTGTTTGCAGATGATGCGCAAATGATAGGGGACGGCGGGGACAAGGTCGCTTCAGTCAACCGCATCCTGCATGGTGCGGCACGCATATCGCGTCTGTACCATGTGATCGCCAGAAATTTTTCCCAGCGCATGCAGTTTGTTGAAGTCAATATCAATGGTGAACCCGGCTTGCTGCGCTTTATCGACGGCAAACTGGATGCGACTATCTCCATCGTCAGCGATGGTGAAAAAATTCTTGATCTTTACACTATCCGCAATCCTGATAAATTGCAGGCTTATCAAGGTATGACGATACCTCTGCAAAATACTTAAGAAATTATTCAAGCAGACTGTCACAAAATGATTTTCTCCAGCGTCTTATGGATGAAGAAAGCAATCTCGCTGACTCATTTTAAAACTGGAGAATTATCATGACACTCAAACTCAATTTCCCTGGCCTGGCACCTGCTATTTATCAAGCCCTCGCAAGTGTAAATAGCGCGCTGGATGCTAGCAGTCTGGGCAAGTCCCTCATCGATCTGGTTTTTTTACGGATTTCGCAAATCAATGGCTGCGCTTTTTGCGTAGACAAACATGCGCATGACTTGCTGGAGCTTGGCGATAATTTCCAGCGCCTCAATAGCCTGGTGTGCTGGCGCGAAGCACCTTGTTTCAGTGAGCGTGAAAGAGCAGCACTGGCATGGAGCGAAGCCATGACTGGCATAGCAGGCAAGCATGTGGATGAAGGGCTGCAACAGAAATTGCCCATGTATTTCACGGAAATAGAACTGGTAGACCTGGCATTTGCCATTGGTCTCATGAATGCCTGGAACCGGGTGGCAATAGCTTGTGGAAAAAGTTTTAGCATGCGCAACTGATCTGTGTTTTCAGCGACTGTGAAATGCGGAATACAAAGCCAGGGATAATATTGACATTTATATAAAATTAACTATCCTTGGCAAAGCTTGCATCAAACAAACAATAGCCCAATAGATTTATTTCCTATGACCACTGTTCCTGAGTTGCAAATCCTTCCTTATCTTTTCTTGTATGCAGCTATCGCAGCCGCATGGCTACCCAAAGTAGCTGTGGCTGGCCCACTAAAAAACCTGGTTCCTGGACATTTGCTGGCAATTTTTGCGGTGCTCTCGGCTTTGTTCAGTGGCCTCATCACACCGATGGCAGTAGCTGTGCTTGCTGTGCTGCCACTTTTGCTATGGGCAAGCGTCAGAAATAACTTGCCCCTCGCCCTGCGCATACTGGCAGGTGTCTTGGCGCTGGTGGTGGCGCTGATACTTGCCATGCATAAAGCACCGGGTTTTCACAATATGCTGCTACTTGATAAAGTCAGGTTCAGCGATGATGCCATTCCTTTTACCCTGTATGCCAATTTCGACAAGGGTATGGCAGGTTATCTGATGCTGAGCCTGTTTTGCTCACGCGCAAGCAGTTTCAAGCAATTCCTGGCTGATGGCAAGCGCATTGCCTTGCCTGCCTTGCTGACTATCGTGGTCTTGACCGGTTTGGGGCTGGCGACACAGTTCTTCCGCTTTCATCCAAAACTGCCGGAAGCGACTTTGTTGTTCCTGGCCGTGAATCTGGTATTGACTTGCGTTGCAGAAGAAGCTTTTTTTCGGGGACTGATACAGGAAACGATCTATCGCCTGGGTAACAAGCCTGTCTTTGGTTATCTGGCGATTGCTGTGTCGGCAGTCTTGTTTGGTCTTGCACATCTGGGTGGAGGGACCCAGTATGCTGCCCTGGCGACAGTTGCCGGGCTGGGTTATGCCATTGTCTATCATCGGACACGCAGGCTGGAGTGGGTGATACTCACGCACGCAGCATTTAATTTATGTCATTTCATCTTGTTCACGTATCCTCGATTGGCTTGATTTTTTGGATAGTCATGAGGTGCTTGAATGATGTCGCTAAATGATGTTGCTAAATGAGGCAGGCGGCAGTATTGCCATGCAAAAAAGTCGGCGTGATACCGCGCAGTTTTCTTATCCAGTGATTTGAGCACGAGTGCTGGTGAGCAGCCTGAAACGTTGGATGAAAGCTAGAAGATAGTCGTATGCGATTCCGGGTGTCACCAGCAATTCTTGCAGGCGGTCATCCTGATAGAACATGGTGACGGTACTGCCATCAAGGGTAGATTCCCAGATCGACGTATCAGTCGTGAAATTCATGTAATGCCATGCGCCATCCGCTTCCGACAAACCATCCCAGATCAGTTGAGACAGTTCATCGGCTTCGGCAAAATCAGCCCAGCTTGTGCTTGGCTTGATTTCTAAAGTAGCTGTCATCAGCCCCGGCTTTGATAAACCACTTTATCCAGGCTGGCTTCCCCAAAGGCATCGGCATTGCTGAGATAGTCATCAAAAGGTCCAAGTTTGCTGATTTCTGCACCATTACGGAATACCAGTTGCAAGCCGTTTTCTTCATCCCAGTCGCAATCACATTCCAGTGAGACATAGATGGTCTTGTCACCACCCGGGCGCTGGCATACCAGGGCTTCGTAGCCATATTGTATGTGTTGCCAGACGTCGGCTGGCTGGGCTATCTGTACCACATCCAGTTTTTCAGATTTGCGGTAGTTTGCCACGTCCTGATAATAGGCAAAGATGTCTGCTTCTGCTTTGACCAGTACGGCTGGGTCCAGTTTGATGAAGTTGGCAATGGCATCGTGAAAATCAGCCTTGCTGGCTTCGTCGGCTTCATCATAGCCTTCCAGCAAGAATTCATATTCTTGCTCTTGTAAGGCAGGGATGAGTATGGGTTGGCTTATATACCAGCCATTTTCATCATCTTTTTCTACTAGCCCAAGTCCGGGGATATTCATGGTGAGTTTTCTTTAGTGGGTGGGGCAGTATTTGCCGTAACCCCTATTGTCCCACACTACATGCTTAAGTTTGCGCTTCAGGATGTTGTTGCACTCCTGTCGTGTCATATAACTGGATTTCATTCAACAAATCAAAGCAACTGACTTCAGCCGGGTTCAGGCCCAGCCTGAGTTTTTTATCGCTGCTATTCAATTGACTGTGATTGACCAGCAAGCGCATCTTGGCAATCAGGTCGGCGGTATGCAGCAAATGGCCTAGCGGGCTCCATTCTATGGCTTTGCGGCCACCAGCTTGCTGTTGCAAGGCCAGGATCACATGTTCAGGGAATTCCCAGCGCTGGGCGATGCGGTAAGACAGGGTCGCAGCGACGGAAGAGAAGATAGGCTGGAACGCGGGCGAATACTTGAATTTGCCATGCTCGCAAGTCTGGTCCAGCAAACGGAAAGCGATAATGAGACCAACATTTTTCATCAGGCCAGTCAAAAATGCGTGGAAAGGGTCCATATCGCGTGCCAGAGTATGGCAGGCAACCGCGCATTTTTCTGACTGGGCCCAGATATGCGGCGCGGCGCGGCGGGTGAACTGCCCGGCATTGAGGTTGATAATGGGGCGGAAAGCAACCTTGGCGATCACCAGGCGCAGACCTTCTTCGCCCAGTATCATAACGGCTTTTTCCAGACTGTTGATACGATCAGCCGGGTTGTACAGGGCGCTGTTGACGGTGTTGATGACTTCTCCAACTAGGACCACATCTTTGACGATCTGGCGCGACAAATCACCGGCAGAAATGGTTTTACTGCGCAGGCTGTTCAGCAATTGCGGGATGACACTGGGCACGCGTGGCACGATAACGGCGTCATTCAGATCAGACGCCAGCAATTTGTACAGTGCTTGCATGACAGTCTGTTCGGTTTCAACATTACCGCCTTCACCTGGGTAACCCATTATCCAGTCAAAGAACAAGCTTTCGACAGGCAGGACCGGTTTCCAGGCGATGAGTTTTTCTGTATTGGCAGTGTTGTTTGCGGGGGTATCTGGCGCGAGAACTGGTTCAGCCTGGTGTACTGCGATCAGTGGTTCGGAGGCGGCCTTTTCTACAGGTTCAGCCGCTTTGGGCGCTGCCACAATTTCAGGTGCAGCTTGGGGTGGGCTGATCACGGGCGTGCCCTGCTCAGCACCGAACAGGCGGTTAAAGAACTTGCTCAGGGTATTCGCCACGGCTGACCTTTCGGTTCAAACTGAAATAGCGCATCTTGATGCTCCAGATGCTCATTATGTGCCAGAAGTTTCAGTGTGTATATTTGCAGCTGGCATGTCAATCCCGGGCCTGAACTATAGACAGTTTGTTGCCCGTTTTTAACTTAAGTTGTCATTCATCGGCTGCCAGCTGGGCATTCAAGATGGCAATTTCTGCCATGATTTCGGCAGGAAATTCTTCTCTGGCCCATTCTCTATATTCACCCCGCGCATAAGCCAGGCCATTCTTGTAATACATGTAGGCATTCAGGCGGTTGCGCACATAATTGTTTTGCGAACGTATGACCTTGCCGGGTGTACCCATGACGATGGAATTGTCAGGAATGATAGTGCCTTCCTTGAGGAAAGTATGCCCGGCAATAATGCAGTTATTGCCTATCACACAGCCATCCATGATGGTGGAATTGATGCCTATCAGGCAGTTGTCACCTATGGTGCAGCCATGGATGGTGCAATGATGGGTGATGGAGCAATGGCTGCCTATGATGGTCGGGGTCTGGTCACCTATGTGCAGCATGACAAAGTCCTGGATATTGGTATAGGCACCAATGATGATTTCCTTATGCTCAGACCTGGCCACCACATTCATCCAGATTGAGGCATGTTGCCCCACGCTGATCTTGCCATAGAGTTGCGCCGTGTCATGGATATACGCAGGATGATCAAGTTTGACATCTGGACCGATGAAAGCCATTTACTCCCCCGAGGCAGGTAAAAATAACAGAATACTGCTTTATAGATGGATTTGCAGGAATATTCTGTAGGCTATCTCCCAGCATATGGCCATGCCTGACAAGTACAGGATTGTACGCAAGGGTTGCATGCCACGCAGGTAAATCAGGGTATGCAAATAGCGTATTACTACATAACTGCCAAACAGCCAGTTGGCTGCCGACTGTTCTGCACCCAGCAAGACATAGCAAATGGCCAGCGCCAGGAACAGTGGCAGGTTTTCCACGTCATTGCGCCAGACACGGGCGCAGCGTTGTACCAGATCAGATTCTGATTCAACCGGGCGTACTCCAGCCAGGGCTGCATCTTCTGGCAAGAGATAACGACGGCTGCGTATACGGCTGATAACCTGGAATACACTTAGCACGCTGGCTTTCAGGAACAGCGCCAGCAAGGCCAGTACAAAACTGGACAGGGCAGGGTAGTTCATCATGCTGGCACCTCGTTGTTTTGTGCACTGGGACGTGCATCTCTGACCGCCGTAAATTGCGCGATTTGCTGGCTCGATGGGCGTAGGCCACTCATGGACCAGCCTTCTGCCTCGCTTTCCTGGATATTGATCCAAATGGATTTCTTGAATTCCGGGTTACTGCCTCCTTCAACTTCTACTAGTGCATCGGCAATTTTTTCCAGCAAGCGCTGTTTTTGCTCGGTGTTTAACATTCCTTGAATCGTATTGATTTGAACGTAGGGCATGTCGTACTCCTTATGTGAATGCTTGTGAGAGACTTCATTGTGCAGCTAATGAAAAAGCAGTACCATTGGCTGAATCGACAAAAAAAGGTGTTAAATGGACGGGACGGCCAAGTGACGATGAAGTTGACGACAAAGGATGGAATCATACGCATCGGCATACTGGTTTATCCCGGTTGCCTGCGTAGTGGGGCGGTGTTGCCGCTGGATGTCTTCACCATTGCCAATACTTTGGCAGGGATACGTCCTGCGGGTAGCAAACCTGTGCAGTTTGAAGCTTTCTGGGTCAGTGCCCGTGGCGACATCATGCAAGAAGTGAGTGGACTACATTTTCAGGCGCGTGACATATACACGCAAATGCATACTCAGGAACTCGATGCACTTATGGTTCCTGGTGTTGATCATAAAGACAACCAGCAACTTGATGATTTGCTCAATGCACTGGCACCTGAACAAGCCTTGATGGAAAGTTATATTCAGCAAGACAGACTGTTGATCTCCAGTTGTTCCAGCACCAGCCTGCTGGCGCGTACCGGCAAGCTTGATGGCCGGCGCGCCACCACCAGTTGGTGGCTGAGTGCTTACTTCCGCAAGAATTTCCCTCAGGTTTTATTGGAAGCTGATGAGCTCATCGTGCAGGATGGCAAGCTGGTGTCATCTGGTGGCGTGACTTCTTATATCGATCTGTCGCTTTGGCTGGTGGGGCATTTCGCCGGAGAAGAATTGCGTCAGATGACGGCCAAGATACTGGTGGTTGATGCGAATAGAAACAGCCAGGCACCCTATGTCGCCAAGGCCATCATGCAGGATCAGGGTCATGCCGTAATTGAACGTGCGCGGCGCTGGCTGAACAAGCGCCTGGACCAGCACTGGGTAATGGCTGACCTGGCCAGCTATTGCAATGTCAGCCAGCGCACCCTGCTCAGGCGCTTCCAGGAGTCAATGAATCTCAGCCCCATCCATTATGTGCAACAATTAAGGGTGGAGCGCGCCAAGGCCTTGCTGGAAACTACCCGTTTGTCGCTGGAAGATATCACTACTCGTTGCGGTTATGAAGACGTCTCCAGTTTCAGTAAAATCTTCAAGCAGTGGGCGCAAGTGACGCCCAAGGATTACCGGCGCAGGTTTGGATTACGGTTTTAAGGACTGAAATGGATAACAGGCATGTAGTGATAGTAGGCGGTGGCGTCATCGGCAGTGCGGTGGCTTATTTTCTGGCAGCACATCCACGCTTTCAAGGCCGGGTCACGGTGCTGGAGCGTGACCCCAGCTATACCCATGCCTCGTCGGCCCTGTCGGCCAGCTCCATACGCCAGCAATTCAGTACGCCGTTGAATATACAGATGTCGCAATTCGGCATCGCTTTCTTGCGCGACCTGCATCAGCACCTCGCTGTTGACGGTGAGTTGCCGGAACTGGCGCTCAGCGAACATGGCTACCTGTATCTGGCCACCGATGGCGGTGCTGCCACTTTGCGTGAAAATCATGAGATACAAAGAGCAGCGCAGGTAGATGTTGCCCTGTTAAATCAAGATGCACTGAAACAGAAATTCCCCTGGCAGAATGTTGATGACCTTGCCATAGGTTCGCTAGGTCTTAGTGGTGAAGGCTGGTTTGATGGCTATGCCTTGTTGATGGCATTTCGCCGCAAGGCACGTAGCCAGGGCGTCACTTATCTGCAGGCAGATGCACAAGGTTTTGAGCATGAGAAGGGCAGAGTAACTGGCGTACGTTTGCAGAATGGCACAGTCATTAAATGTGATGTTGCCGTCAATGCAGCCGGTGCCTGGGCGCGGCCCTTATTGGCTGGCACTGGTTTTGATTTGCCGGTAGTTGGGCGTGTACGCACGGTGTTTGTCGTATCCAGCCCTGCGCAAACGCCTGCTTGTCCGCTCATCATTGATCCATCCGGTTTGTGGTTTCGGCCAGAAGGCCAGCACTGGATATGCGGTTTGCCACCGGACAATGATCCCGATGACGCAGCGCTGGAAGCAGACTATGAACAGTTCGATACGGCATGGCAAATCATGGCCAATCGCGTTCCAGCTTTTGAAGCCCTGCGCATGCAAAGAGCCTGGGCTGGCTATTATGAATATAATGTATTTGACCAGAATGCCGTCATTGGCCCACACCCACAACTGCCGAACCTGATGCTGGCGAATGGCTTCAGTGGCCACGGCATGCAACACGCACCCGCTACCGGGCGCGGTATTGCAGAATTACTGGTGGATGGTGCTTACAGCAGCCTGGATTTGTCGCCATTGTCAGCCCAGCGACTACTTGATGGCAGGCCGTTGCTGGAAAAGAATGTGATTTAATTCAGATTGCTCAGGCGGCTTTGGCAGCATAAGCATCCAGCTCATCCAGCCATATTTGTTTTTGCTCAGGCGTGACAAACGAGGCTTCAAAAGCATTGCGGGCCAGTTGCAGCAATTCTTCCTTGCCCAGTTCCAGCGCATCGGCAGTGGCGATGTAATTCGCGTTCATATAGCCACCAAAATAAGCCGGGTCATCTGAATTGATGGTCACGCACAAACCTGCGCGCAGCATGCGTGCCAGGTTATGTTCACGCATATCCTTGACCACGCACAGCTTTAAATTCGACAAGGGGCAGACTGTCAGCGGCATGCGGCTTTGCTGCAGCCTTGTCATCAGGGCAGGGTCTTCCTCTGCACGTACGCCATGGTCTATGCGTTCGACTTGCAAGACATCCAGTGCGCTATGGATATAGGCTGGCGGGCCCTCTTCACCCGCATGTGCAACCAGCCGAAAACCCATGGCCTGTGCAATCGTGAAGACATGCGCGAATTTTTCTGGCGGGTTGCCGACTTCTGCTGAATCCAGACCGACACCTGTCCACAGGTCTGCATATTCATCGCGCAAGGGTAGGGCAGCTTCCAGCGTGGCAATGGCATCTTCTTCACTGAGGTGACGCAGGAAGCACAGTATCATTGCACCAGAAAACCCTTGTTTGGCACGCGCTTCGCGCAAGGCGCGGGCGATACCAGAGAATACGGTAGTGATATGTATGCCGCGTGCTGTATGGGTTTGCGGGTCAAAGAACAATTCTACATGGCGCACATTGTCAGCCTGGGCGCGTTCTATATAGGCATGGGTCAGGTCAAAAAAATCCTGCTCGGTTTGCAGCACGGCAGCACCGGCATAGTACAGGTCCAGGAAAGACTGCAAATCTGCAAAATCATAGGCAGCGCGTACTTCTTCAACGCTGGCGTATGGCAATTGCACACCATTTTTTTGCGCGAGGGCAAACATCAACTCAGGTTCCAGTGAACCTTCTATATGCAAATGCAATTCTGCCTTGGGCAGGCCACGGATAAAGTCGTGCAGTTGAGTACTCATAGTTTTGAACCTGATAGGGATAGTGCTGAATAATAGAATGGCAATGGTCTGGCGAAGATATCACCCTGTCCCTGTCAGCATATCAAAATCAGGTGATGTTCTGTATAGATGGTCACATATTGATACGAACCAGCGCTGGATTTGTTTGGGATCTGTTTGGAATTTGCAAAGTCAGTATGAAGATGACCGCACAGCGGTACAGACGAGGGCCAAAGCCATCGTCCATACTTATCGCTGTTTCGCTGTCATTGCCTGAGCTGTGATGCAGTGATGCCTGTTCAATGCGGATTAATGCAGTAAAACGCTTTGACCCATATAGCCATCAAACTGACCAAGGAAGTCATCGATTTCTTCTATGCTGGGTTCACTGGCGATGAGGTCAGTCACGTCCTTGCGGAAATTGATGGCCAGCGGGCCACCAATAAACCATTCACGGCGTACGGCCTTGTCGGTAATTTCATAGCCGCCAAAGCGCAGGGCTTCGTGGTCAGTATCTGCGCCATATTCGATGACGCTATATTGCTCGCTGTTATAGATGAGATTCATTTTATGCATCCTTTCTGGCTGGAGGATATTTCCTCGGGTTACCGTTCATGGTGCTTACATGATGTTGCATACAGCGAATTTCAAGCAATTGCCGCTGATGAAGCTACTGCACGACTCTTCCTCAACGACAATTGCCAGCTCGTTACTGTGCTGTTACTAAGTATTACGGCATGGCAACGTCTGGACTTTAGCGACTTAACATTGGTTCACAAGCTAGTGTCCTGAATTATTGATTCTCGCCGGATTTACTCAGCGAATTAATAACTCAGGACACTTGTACTGTTGATCTCAAGTAGATTGGTGTAGGCAGGTCCCTGAAGTGTTAGCAGGAGTTTATCCAGATGGGCATCACTGGCAATGCCTAGATATATATTAGCGGGTTTTTGCCTGAGGGCGCGGTTTAGTGTTACGCGCAGGCTGAGGTTACCTATGCAGCAAAAGCAGCCGGGTGCAATCCGGCTAATGTGTAACAGGTCGGTGGCTTGCAGGATATCTTGCCCATCAGGCAAGCCTTCGAGGATGACGACATTCTTGTCAGTCGCAGCGCTATTGCCATCTAAACGGGCAAGGGAGGCTGCAATTGCCGCCTCCCTCTGGGTATAACTTGCGCCGTGTACCAGGTGTAATTGCGCTTTTGCTGCACTCACATGGTACTCACATTGCGCTGTGCTGCAATATTACTCGCCACGCTTTGCGTACTTCATGGACTCAACGCCCAGTTGCTTCAGTTTGCGGTATAGGTGCGTGCGTTCAAGGCCGGTTTTTTCTGCCACCCTGGTCATGCTGCCACCTTCGCGGTTCAAGTGGTATTCAAAGTAGATGCGCTCGAAGGCATCTCTGGCTTCACGCAGGGGCAAGTCAAACGACAGGCTGGCAAACTGATTATTTGGCGCCGCAGCGACAGGCTGGGCAGCAGAAAAATGTCTGGCTTCGTAAGACGGTGCAGTATTGCCAAAACTGCCGGATGTATTGGCGCTGACGGAATTGTCATTGCTGATCACGCGCAAGGCCGGGGCAGCCGGTTTTGGTGCCTCCGTGCTGCGTGTCAGGCCCTGCTGTACTGCTTTCAGCAATTTTTGCAGGGCGATGGGTTTTTCCAGGAAATTCAAGGCACCTATCCGGGTCGCTTCGACCGCAGTATCTATCGTGGCATGACCTGACATCATGATCACGGGCATGGTCAGCAAACCATCGCGCTGCCATTCTTTAAGCAAAGTAACGCCATCTGTGTCCGGCATCCAGATGTCGAGCAAGACCAGGTCTGGCCTGGCTTCTTGCCTGGACTGACGCGCCTGCTGAGCATTTTCAGCGAGCTGAACGACATGACCTTCATCGCCGAGAATTTCTGACAACAATTCCCGGATACCCATTTCATCATCTACGACCAATATATTTGCCATAAATCTACCCTATTACCGCCTCTATGTTTTTTTGGGTGCTTCTTACCGTTCGATGTTCAAGCTGGCTTATTGCTTACTCCAGTCTGGCTGGTGAAAACGATATGCTTGTGCTGAATGACAATTTCAAAGTGCCCCTTCTGCTTTTATCCGTATTCCTCTTTTGGGAACATCAGAACAACTACCTGCTACAGAACTACTACCGCAAGTACGGCGAACTTATACCGTATTTGCATCCGGTGCTAACTTTAACAGCAAAATCGCTACTTTTGCACCGTTTGTATCGCTGCGATTTTGAATATCTATCCTGCCACCATGTTCATCAATGATTTTCTTTACCATTGCCAGTCCCAGACCTGTACCACGTGGCTTGGAAGTGGCATAGGGTTCAAAGGCGCGTGCCAGGATTTTGCTGGAAAATCCCGGGCCGTTATCGATAATTGACAGGCGTACCGCAGAGTGAGCAATCTGGTCAGTGCCAGTGTAGCGCACGACATCAGTGATGACATCAATTCGTGGCACAAAACCGGCAGTGGTATTGTCAGCCACGGCATCCTGGGCGTTTTGTAAAAGATTGTGAATTACCTGGCGCATCTGGGTGGCGTCACCCATGACCTTGGGTAAATCTGCCGCCATGGTCAGCTTGATGGCATCCCTGCCATCACCGGCAATATACAAATGCAGCACTTCATCAATCAGGCCAGCCAGATTCAATGGCATCAATACAGCAGGCGGTGTACGCGCATAATCGCGGAAATCATCGACCATGCGTTTCATCGACGTCACCTGGTTGACGATGGTGGTCGTACTTTTATTGAGTATCAGCACATCGGTTTCGCTGAGCTTGTCCTGCAACTTCATTTGCAGGCGCTCTGCTGACAATTGTATAGGTGTCAGCGGGTTCTTGATTTCATGTGCCAGGCGGCGCGCCACTTCACCCCAGGCGATAGAGCGTTGGGCGGAAATGATATTGCTGATGTCATCGAACACCACCACATAGCCGCTGCCTGAGGCCACCGGCAAGTGCGAGCCACGCGCCAGCAGGGTAATACTCTGTTCATCTTCAGCGACCACCACTTCGCCAGGAGTTGCAGAGGTGACGCCTTTTTTACCGACATTTGGACGAGGCACTTCAATTTGCTGTTGCCAGTGTTGTTCGCGTTCGTTTTCACCACCAGCAGCTGACTGCGCATGCTGCTCTGAAAAAGCTTTGGAAATAGCAAAGGCAAAAGCCTGCATGCCATCAATATCTGCCAGGGGTTTATTGATTTCGCTTTCCAGCCTGCGCTGCAAGATACGTTCTACCGACTCATTACAGGTCACCAGATTGCCATTTTGATCCAGCACCATCACTCCAGCTGACATGTTGGCCAGCACTGATTCCAGATAGGCTTTGGCGTTTTCCAGTTCATTGCGGTTTTTCTCCACTGCAGCACGGGCGTCAAATAACTGCCTGGTCATGGTATTGAAAGACTTGGTCAGGCTACCGAGCTCATCAGTGCTAGTAACGATAGGGCGAGGCGAGAAATTACCTTCGGTCACGGCCTTGGTACCTTCTGCCAGCAGCAGCAATGGTCTCGCCAGTTCGCCCGAAATCAAAAAGGCACTGGTGATGGCGGCGACAATTGCCAGCAACAGCGTCAGTGTCAGGGTGATGATGTACATCTTTTTTAGGTTCACGCGGCCTATCGAGCGCACCTGGTATTCTCGCGATGCATTGCTCAGTGCTTCAGCATGCATGGCCAGGTTGATGGGGACGGGTTGTATCAATTGCAGGTACAAAGCTTCATTTTGCAGGGATATCCAGCCTGTGCTCATACGCAAAGGCACGATCACGCGGGAACGCAGTATGCGAGCAGGTTCTGGTGCCAGTGCCGGACGGGTTGCTCCACGGGTTTCAGGGATACCGCTGCCTGTACTTGCTGCACTGGTGCTACTTGCTGAAGCAGTAGCCGGGTCGCCATCACTGCCAGGAGCAGGGACGAGTTTTTCATCCCTGGCGGCATAAAAACGTGACAACTTGACTTGCCTCAGCATGTCCGGGGTTGGCAACTCTGGCAGCAGGCTATTGACGTTTTCATTGGCAGAAGCAATCAGGCGGCCTTTGCTATTGACGATGGTGGCTTCCTGTACCTGCATACGTTCGCGCAGGCGTGACAGGTGGATGGACATCGAGCTTTCAGACGGATCAGACAATTCCGAAGCCATGTCCTTGGCCTTGGACTGTAAATCTGCCAGCAAGAAATCCAGTGCGGTCAGGCCCATGTTCTTGCCGGAATCGAGGGCAGATTCAACCTTGACATCAAACCAGGATTCGATAGAAAGGGAAACAAAGCGAACCGACACCACATAAATCACCGTTCCTGGCAAGATGCCTACCAAGGCAAACAGCACCACCAGACGGGTCATCAGTTTGGAGCCAAATTCCCTGGCACGGTAGCGGCGGAACAGCCGCCACACCAGGGTCAGTACCAGGATCAGCAGGGCCAGGGCGACAATGGCATTGGCATCCAGCAGCCATTCGTAATAACGCTCAAAGCGCGAAGAGTTTTCGGAGACTGTAGTCAGGAAAAACAGCAGGATGCTCATCAGAGCACCACCGATAATCAGTGCATACCGCAAAAATCTTGTCACTTGTCTTCAGCCTTGAAGGAAAAACGCTTCCACTCGGTTTTCTGACTCCAGTGACTGTCGTTGAAGCTGGGTATTTGCAAATGCATGGAGATCTTGCTCAAACCCATGCGCAATTGCACTGCTGCGTTGTAGGTGGCTCCGGCAGTTAACTGGGATTTATCTGCTATCAGCCAGCGATTTGGCCGTGTCACCAGATTGAGCGCGGTATCGAGAGAGGCAAAATTCTGTTGCAAGCCATTATTAATAGTGACGTTGTATTGCTGCGTCCATTCATTATAAGAAATTCTGACCAGATATTCACTACGCACCACCTTTTCGTCTACCCAATACCAGCGTGAGCGGGTCAGTTCTACTTCTGTGGTGAATGAGACCGGGATGCCATCCCGGATAGCCTTGCGCAAGCTGTCACTGAGGTCCAGGGAAAAAGTGGCAGCCAGGCGGTAGCCTTCGTCGCTGGCTTCTATCCTGGCCGTTTTGACTTCCACGTCGGCGGCCTGAACTACAGGTGCCGCCGCCATTGCCAGCAGCACCAACATCAAAGTCAGCGATATCTGGCGCAGCAGGGAGGTAAAACGTCTGAACATGCAATCAATACGAAATCAAAAGTCTGCTAATGATAGCTTGAACTTGTTGGCATTCGTTAATTTTGCATTGGTTTTTGAAACAAAGCATAGAACAAACCGTCATGTTCGTTGTTGCTTTCGGACGTCTTGGTCAAGCTGGGCAGTAATTGCCCCGGTGCATCAAGGCGTTGCGCGCCATTACGTGTAGCAAAAGCGGCAGCCTGAGCTTCGGATTCCAGCGGCCAGATCGAGCAGGTGACCATCAGCATCTTGCCACCCGGTTTCAGCATACGCCACAGATTATCGAGTATGCGGGCTGACAAGGCCGCCAACTGGGCAGCATCGGTCTTGCGGCGCAACCAGCGGCTGTCCGGGTGACGTCTGACCACGCCAGAGGCAGTGCAGGGCACATCTGCCAGGATGCGGTCATAGGGCTGGCTATCCCACCAGTTGTTGCGGCAGGCATCGCCTTCCTTGATTGTCGCAAATAACTTCAAACGCGCCAGATTTTCATGGATACGCTGGATACGGGCCGGGTCAGTATCAACCGCAGTCAGTTCGATATCAGCCAGTTCCAGCAAATGGCCAGTCTTGCCACCGGGGGCGGCGCAAGCATCCAATACCCGCATGCCTGTCTGTACATCCAGTAAAGGCGCTGCCAATTGGGCGGCGGCATCCTGCACCGACACAACACCCGCTTCAAAGCCGGGGATGCTGAACACTGGCAGTGGCCGGTCCAGGCGCACAGCAAACGGGCCTATCTGGCTGGCACCGATCTGCTGGCTGGCCAATAACTCCAGATAAGCAGCGACCGTGCTGACACGTTGATTCACACGCAAAGTCAAAGGCGGGGCATGGTTGCCGCAGCTCAGTATCGCTTGCCAGTCTTGTGGATAAGCTGTTTTGCACTGGTCTACCCACCATTGCGGATAATTCCAGGCAGCTGCCGGCTGTTTCATGACCAGTTTTAACAATTCTTCTTTTTCACGCAGATAGCGGCGCAGCACGGCATTCACCATACCTTTGGCAAAAACCATATGCGGGCTGGAAGTGGCGGCTGTCACTGCCTGGTCCACCACGACAAACTCTTCATAGGCCTTTTCATCATCACCTTCATTACCAACCAGCAGGGTAAGTGCACAGCACAGCAAGCCATATAACAAGGCTGGTTCCGGCGTCTTGTTGGTCATGATTTTGAGCAGGGCATCCACCCGGCCAACCTGGCGCATGGTGCGGTAGGCAATATCCTGGATTGCCCCGCGCGCCTGTGGCAAGGCATTGGTTTGCGTAAATACCCTGGTCAGCGCTTGCGGCAAGGCTGTACCTTCCAGCACATAGGCGACAGCCTGTGCTGCACCTACAAGGCTGAATGCCAGGGAATCTGCCTTGATTTCTATGGTTTCAAACTCCACCTGTGGCTTGCTGAGGACGTGGGATGTGCTGCCCGTAGTGGCGCTGCGGGCAGGTTTGGCTGGTCGGCCCAGGGTTTTTCTTGGTTGATCTTGCATATTTCCGGATAATTTTGCTTATTGCAGTAAATTGCATTTTCAGCAATTTAACATGGTCAGCCTGATAAGGCGAGAGGGCGCTAGTGTAACAGCCTTGCTGGCTGCTTCCGCTTTCTGTAGCACGCCACCACTTCAGACTATGCTGTTTTATTCTATCCAACTTCAGAAAATTTGCTGTTTCAGGCCGCTTCTTGTATCTGTTCCAAAGGGGTGAATTGCTGGAGTTCCAGCCAGGTTCGCAAGTCATCGAATACCCTGGTGGCATCCAGTTCATTGAATATTTCGTGATAAAAGTCGGCATAAAAATGCGCGCTAAGCTGGTCATTTCCCAGCTTTTCCAGGAAGCGGCGGCTACCTGCCGGGTCGACCAGATGATCGTCATCCGCCACCATCATCAACAGGGGCATGCTTAATTCTGCGGCATGTGCATGGCAATAATCCATGGCCTGCAACATACTGGTCAGCAGGCGCGCACTCAGGCGTGAGTGCACCAGGGCATCATTTTCATAGGCGAGTACCACTTCGCCATCGTGAGACAGATAGCGAGTTTGCAAGCCGTTCGGCAAACCCACACCAGGTATCAGGTTGGATGCAACCTTCAACAAACCATGCTGCAAGCTGGACATGCGTATTGCCAGCGCGGGGGAAGACAAGATCAGGGCGCGCAGCGGTGTCAATTGCTCAAGTGCATAGCGGGCAGCAAACAAGCCACCCATGCTATGTCCTAGTAATATGGGCGGCCCCGCCAGTTGCTGGCTAAAGTCGCTAATGACCATCTGCGCATCACGCAAGATGCACATGGAGTCTGGAACATCACCGCTGCCACCGTCAGATTGTCCATGGCCGCGATGGTCATAGGTGCGCACGACAAAACCCAGGGCGTTGAAGAACCTGGCGACATGGGCATACCGCCCGCAGTGCTCACCCAGACCATGCATGATGACTATACCTTGCTGTGGTTGAGCCATGACTGCATCCGCCAGCGGCCAGTCGCGCACAAAAATTGCCTTGCCATCTGCGGTCCGGAGTTCGAATTCCCTGGTATTTTCTACGTGGGAGGTCATGGTTTTATACGCCCCACATGACTTCGCGCTGCATCTTGTGGGCGGCGTGCAACATTTCAAGCACGGGGAAAGCTCTGGTAGCAAAGCTTACTGGCTCTGGTGTTTCGTGCTCATTATCATCACCATTTTCATTGTGATGGGCGTTCACATCGCGGCTGACTTCTTCAGAAATTGGGTGAGCCTTGCTTTCGGCAACCGCAGCTTCGATTTTTTGTATGGCTTGTGGCAATTCGGGAGGGGTAATGATGCCGCGCTCCACATCCTTGTGCAGCAGTTCCAGGATGCGGCGTGCATGCTCTTTGTACATGGTTATTTCTGTAGCCGCTTTGGACTTGAATGTGATCAGCATGGACACGTCTCCTATTTTTCTATGATGTGCGAAGATAAAGCGGCTAAACACCAGAAGTGCGCTAGCGTCACTGATCTGGCCGCGCTCACTCATATAATAATCCCAAATTGGCCGATTGTCGTTTCAGATTGTTTTCAGATTGTTGCTTCAGTTGGATTTGAAAGACGTCATATAGGTGTCGATGACCTCCTGCTTCATGTCTTTTTCCTGCCCCAGCATGATAATTTGATACACCCAGGGGCCGCGTATCAAAAAGCGGGCCAGCATCACGATGGGTTGGCCATTGCGCAATTTGCCACGCACTTCCAGCATATCTGCGCCTTTACTGGTGGTGGTTTCCGGCGTTCCCTGAATATTCATGAGCATGCCTTTTTTCATGGCTTCCATGACCAGCCCGGTCTTGCCGGGATCGTCTACTTTGGTGCTGCCAACGGCAAAACTGATGCCGCCAGCTTCCCCGGCCAGCATGTCCATTTTTACAGTGATGCCTTCCAGCTGCATGTCCTTGCTGTCACCCAATGGTTTGCCCGGCATTAATATGGAGAACGGTGCATTACTGCCGCGCGCATCGCGCCAGTCAAATTTAGGGCTGCATGCAATCAGCAGTATCAGAGAGGCAAGCAGTAAAAAGCGATGGATGGTGGATTTCATGGAAATTGAATCGATAAGATTGCGGAATAGCATTCATGTTTACGGCTTTCTTGCCGTCAACAATACGCATGGACAAGTGCTACATGATAAGTCCTTTGGTCAAATTGCGTCTGTTTTTGCACTAGAACGCCCCTTGCCTGGAAAATAGGCTGGTGTTTCCATCTCCGTCCAGAGCAACAAGGCATTTTGTCCAGCCACACACTGGGTTATCATAAACAGATCTACCTGAACGTTTTCACTTATTTTTTTTTGGTGCTGTGATGTCACTTTCCAAGTTTTCCGGGATTTTTTTGCTGATGCTGACGTCCTTGACTGCCTGCGACCGCCTGGGTCTGCCTGATCCAGCCAAGGACGCAGCAGCGCGCGAATCGGATGCCCGTGCGACTGGCAGTGCCTGCCGCCACGCTGGCCGCGCCATTGAAGACTGCTATGCCCTCAATCCCGATGCTGCCAGGGCGGCAGTGTATGCGGGGTGGAAGGAAATGAATGACTATATGCGTGAAAACAAGATCGACGTCGTCAAGCCAGAGCTGGCAAAGCCAGACGCGTCGGCCAGTGCCGAAGAAGGCAGCGCCAGTGCCAAGGCCACGAAATAGCTGTATATGACAGTGTTGCTGCGTGCCATGCAGACAGCGGATCTGGCGGCGGTTTATCAGATACAGGCCAAGGCTTATGTGGCTGAGATGGTGGAGGCACCAGCCTTGCTGGCAGCCCGCCTGGCCACCGCACCCGATTGCGCCTGGGTTGCGGCGCAGGATCGTCAGGTGCTTGCCTATCTGGCCGCTTATCCTACGGTCAAAGGACGAATTTCTGCTTTGGGACAGGACTTTCAAGTAGCTGAGCCTGCCAATGCCCTGTATCTGCATGACATGGCAGTTGCACCGGATCACACTGGCAAGGGTTTGGCGCGAGCCATGCTTGAATTCGCCCTGGCACATGCCAGGCGACAGGGCTGGCAATATGCCTGCCTGGTGTCAGTGCAAAGTACCAGGTCATACTGGCAGGGTCTGGGTTTTATTGAGCAGACTGATTTGAGTGCGGAGCAAAAAGCCAAATTGGCAAGTTATGCTGGACAGGCTCATTACATGCTGATGAACTTGTAAGAACCAGTTCACGATCTTACTGCGCGTGCGCAACCTGAGTACCCGCGGGGCTCATGTGCTGCTCAAATTGCTCATGTACTCAAGTACATTCCGCTTTTTGCGCTGCTCCTCTCCTCCGCTGACACCCGCTCTCTACAGGTCGTGACCAGACTCTAGGCGGCAAAAAGAAAAGCGAATCTTGCCTGATTTTTGCATGCAGGCAGATCCGCTTTGCAGTGTAGTAGCAGGCTTATTCTTCAGCCTTGCTGCTCGCCTTTTCTTTTTTGTAAATGATCTTTTTCTTGCCACCTTCGCAGCTACCGACGACTCTGTACTTGGTTTCGGTATCCCTGGAAACGACTTGCAAGCTGTAATTGTTGACTCCTTTGCGTTCCAGTTTTGCTGCTACTTTGTCTTTAATGGTTTCACAAGACGTTATCTCGGCCCACGCCGGGGCGCTGCTGAGCAAGAAACTGATGACCAAACCTTTGACCAAAACGCTTTTACTCATTTTGTTTGCTCCCTTTCTGTTTTAGCTTGGTTACTAATTGATGGCAAGCTTGTCGTCACATGGACACTCACTTAGCTGTATAAAACCGTAACATCCCCCCGGTATTTTTGATAGAAATAAATAGTTACTTCCATGAAAGCGTGGTAAATCGTCTGCAAACTTGCTGTCTTCAGAGTAATTCTTTCGATTTTTCCTAGTTGGCCAACGCTAGGATAGAATGTGTTTTAGTTTGCTTTACTTTATCATTCTGGTAAGTTTGCTATATCTGACAATACGACTTTAAATTCGGGCGACATGCAGTTGCAATCAACTTGCCAGACTTGAGCACAAGGATGAGCTTTGAGCAAGACCGGACCAAATGAAATGAAGCCAGCAGGATTGCCTACCAGTCGTTTAGCTATTGCGCTGGCAGCCAGCCTGGTGCTGGCCATTATCGTCGGTGCCGCGACGGCGATCTGGATGCTGCGTATCCAGGAAATTGGCAAGTGGGAAAAGCAGACTGAAACCTTCAGCATCGTGCTGGCCGAAACCGTCAGCCAGCAAATGGACTTTGCCTACACGGCACTCGACAGCATTGCCGAGCGCATACAAGACCGCTGGAGTGTCAGCGCCGAATACCTGAGTGGTAAATTATCTACGCATGATTTTCATCAGTTCCTGCGAGAAAAGGCTTCGCTGTCACCTGCTGTAGAAGTGATTTCCGTGCTCGATGTCGATGGCAATGTCATTAATACATCGCGTAATTTTCCCGCGCCTACCTACAGCCTGGCAGACCGCGACTACTTCATTGCGCAACGCGATAATCCAGTACAAGGTATTTACCTGAGCTCTTCCGTGCGCAGTAAGACCACGGGGAAATGGATGTTTTTCCTCAGCCACAGGCTGACAGGCAGTGACGGGGAGTTCATTGGCGTCGTCATACTAGGTATGTCTCCCTCGTTTTATTCTCAGTTTTATGAAAAACTCAGTGCCGACGGCCATGCCTCTATAGGCTTACTGCGCAATGATTTCACTTATTTGGCACGCTGGCCAGAACGCGGCGATGTCATGGGCAAGCGTAACCTGACAGGAAGCACCTATGAACTGGTGCACAGGCACAATAAAAAATCAGGCGTCATCATTGGCAATAATCCGCGCATGGCCGAGGGTGGCAAACAAATCACCCGCATGGCCGCCATACAGTCGCTGGAAAAATACCCGCTGATCGTCAATTTTTCTGTGGATGAAGACTTGTATCTGGCTGACTGGCGCAAAATCAGTACCGGCATCGTCGTTATCGCCATGAGTGGTATCCTTGCTATCGTGGCGGCTTTTAGCGTGTTGGTTAATTTGCTGGAAAGACGAGAGCAGGATTTGCTGGTGACCACTGAGCTCAAGCAACAGGCAGAAGTCATCAACCGCAATCAGGCCCACTTGCTGAAAAACCTGACGGAGCAGCAGATCGCTTTGAAAGATTCTTCAGACAGACTGCAGGCCATTTTCCAGAACGCGGCGGACGGCATCATCATGATCGATGACACTGGCAAGATTGAGGCACTGAATCCGGCTGCCGTGGCCATTTATGGTCATCCAGCCAATGAAGTGGTGGGCAAGAATGGTAAATTTTTCTCCCCGCCAGGACAACCCGATTTGCTGGGGCTGGCCATGAGCCGCAGGGAGTTTCTGGAAACCGGTTGCCTGCGCACTGAGGCCGAGCGCATGCGCAAGGATGGCAGCCTGTTCCCCGCAGAGCTGGCGATTACCGAGTATTATCATGCTGGAAGGCGCAAACTTATCGTCATCGTGCGCGATATTTCAGAGCGGCGCAGGATGGAACGCATGAAGAGTGAATTCATCTCCACCGTCAGCCACGAATTGCGCACGCCATTGACAGCCATCCGTGGTGCCCTGGGGCTGGTGGTCGGCGGGGCCATGGGCCTGGTGCCGGAAAAAATCTCTGCCCTGCTGGGCATGGCGCACAAGAATAGTGAAAGCCTGACCCGCCTCATCAATGACTTGCTGGATATTCAAAAAATAGAAGCCGGCAAGATGGATTTTGTTTTTGAGCGACTGAATTTGCAAAGCCTCTTGCAGACGGCAGTGAATAATAATCAGGCTTTCGCGCAAAGCATGGATACTGAAATCGCGATGGGCAAACTGGCAGATCAGACAGAAGTCATGGTCGATGCCGGACGTTTCCAGCAAGTCATGGCTAATCTCTTGTCGAATGCCTGCAAGTATACGCCCGGAGGGGAGACCGTCAGGGTTATCAGCGCGGTCAGGGACGAAAACATGGTGCGTGTAGAAGTGATCGATCAGGGCACAGGCATACCGGAAAGTTTCCGTGAACGTCTGTTCCAGAAGTTTTCCCAGGCAGATTCTTCAGACACACGTGCCAAAGGTGGTACTGGCCTGGGTTTGGCAATATCGCAGGCCATCATCCGGCAAATGCATGGCGACATTGGTTATTATATGAGTGAAGATCCGGCGCAACCAGGTACACATTTCTATATAGACCTGCCTTTGCACCGGGAAGGCCAGACTGGTCTGGAAGCGATTACAGCAAGGCCAGATCACGTGCTTTGACACCAGCAAACACCTGTTCTACCTCGCCAGCATTCAAACCATATAGACGGCTGAACAAGCCACCGAGCACTGCGCGATATTCGTTCAGCACCGGGTAGTCACGGTTCTGGAATAATTTGCCAGCTTCCAGCGCAATTTGTTCCCCGACGATTTGCCCGCCTTTTATACCGCCACCCAAGACCCAGTACACCGTGCCATGGCCATGGTCAGTACCGCGTTTGCCATTTTCGCGAAAGGTACGGCCAAATTCACTGATCACCACCACCGTGGTATTGCGCCAGGCACTGCCCATTTCAGTACGATAAGCGGCCAGCCCGCGACCGAGTTCTTCAAACTTGACGGCCAGTGTGCCTGTTGCCCCGCCCTGGTTAACATGTGTGTCCCAGCCACCGACATCAATAAAACCCAGTGCGTATTTATCGCGCATGAGTTTGGCGATACGTTGGGCTTCCAGCTCAAAACCTTTGGTCGAGATCGCATTGCGATTGGCACTATTCATTTCTTCTGCCATTTCACGCGCCACTTCATCGCGCATGGCAAAGCCATCCTTGACGGCTTGCGACAGATTTGTATTGGCATACATTTGCATGATCAACTCACGCTGGCGCTGATCAACATTGGCCTTGCTGACATTGCGCAATGCGGTGTTGGCAATGTGGGCCTGGCCCTGCATGGCCAGTGGTAACTGGTCAGTAAAGGACATGGCACTGACTTTGCCGTTATTCCCCAACACTTTCGCCAGGCGATTCAAGAAACCAGAATGGAAATCCCGGCTGGCATTCAGGGGCTGGCCCATTTCTATACTGTCCTGGGTTTCAAAATGGCTACGCGATAAATCATCTGTTCCAGCAAAGGGGATGAATGCTGCTTCACCCTGCTGGAACATGGGATAAATCGTGTCACGCAAGGCCGGATGAAGGCCCCAGTCTGCATTCAGTGCCAGTGCCGCATCCGGTATGGAACCCGGTCTGGCAATGGCAATATTTGGCCTGGTTTCATAATAGAAGTTGCTGTAAGTAGGCACCAGTAAATTGCTGGCATCATAGCCGCCGCGCAAAAACACCAGCAGCAAACGATTTTGAGTGGCTGGTGCCGCCATCACCTGGCTGCTCATTCCCAGCAAGGCAGACGATGGCAGCAGGGCCATTGCTTTCAATAAGTCTCTACGGTTCATGGTAGACCTTTCCGTAATAATTGGCAGACGTTCAGTTAGCGACGCATCATTTCAGGCGAGGCCAGGAACAAAGTGTTCCATTCCTGTGGCGTGCGTGTTTGATTCAAGACGGTCTGGGTAGCAGGGCTGAATTGTGTACTCCATTTTTTTACATAGGGCGATGCAGCCAGTGCAGGTGGCTGCGGCTTTTCTTGTGTGCCTGGCAATGTTGCGGGTGTAGTCTGCGCTGGCACGGAAGTTTGCATGCCTTGCATGGCTTGCGCAGCTTGTGGAGTTTGATTCTCCGCCCGAAACAGGGCCGGGTTGCCACCCGCAATTGACCGGGCAATATCAAAGCGCACCGTCATCTGACCAGAACTGGCCCATGAACTTTCATTGAGTGCATAACCATCCGGTGTCTGGCGACCATTCAATTGCTGGCCCATCATGTTCAGCCAGTTCAGCATGGGGCCGGTATTGACAATGGTATTGCCGTCATACGCCAGGCGTACCGAAGCCAGCATAAAGTGCAACGGATCTTTGAATTTTTTTCCCAGCGAAGCAATAAATTCCTGGCTATTAAACATGGTACGCAAAGTGGCTGCGATATCGCCATCGGTTTGCAGGAAACGCTGCGCCATTTTATCGGTCAGGTCTTTTGAGGGCGTATCAGAGACAAAAAAAGTCGCCAGCTTCTGGCTGACAAAACTGGCTGTAGCCGGTTGTCGGGACAGCAGTACCAGCACCTCATCGAGTTCGGCCATACCTCGGCCCTTGATGGTCTTGCCCAACACCAGCTTGTCACCAAAATCATGACGTTGCGGGTTGAATTCAAACAAGCCTTGCCTGAGATAAATTTTCTCCAGCTCAGGCTTCATGCGCGGCGCATCCTTGCTCAAATTAATGCCCACGCCGGTCAGCACCCTTGCCAGTTCCTGTACATCTTTCTGGCTATAGCCGCCATTCACCCCCATGGTATGTAATTCCATCAACTCACGCGCATAGTTCTCATTGATGCGGTTGGCTGCATTATGTTCATTATCCAGATACCTGAGCATGGCAGGGTGCGTCACAGTGGCACGCAGCAAGTCACGGAAATTGCCCAGGGCATATGGGCGTATTGCGTGTTCTTCAAAATCTCCCAGCATGGCACGTACATTGGCTTTGCCATTATGGATATTGAAGTGATTCATCCAGAACCAGCTCATTTGCTCCTGCAACTGATTCGGCGAATAAATGTCACGCAAAAGTGCGCGGGTAGACGCTTCCCTGGCCAGGCGTGTCAATTCTTGCTGATATTCCTTGCGTAGCGTGTCATCTGTGCCTTTTTGCTGCTCAGAGGCAAGGCGGCGAGCTTCAAGGTCACGCATGAGTTCAGGCAATGGCTGGCGCGAAATGGTCATCGCATCAATCTGGCTTTGTATCGCTGGTGGCAAGACGGTACTACGCGCGCGCAATTGCTGGTCCAGGTAGCGGTCTGGGCCAACGGCTTGCAAGACCTGCAGGCTGGAGGGATTGCTACCCCAGGTCAAACGGTTCAGCAATTGCTCTGGCACTAGCGCAGCCTGTGCCAGCGTCTTGCCTGGCTGGCTGCTGTTATCTGCATGTTGCTGGGGTAGGTTGCTGCATGCTGCCAGCAAGACCAGCAGGCTGGCACCCAGCACTTGCTGCAGCTTGGATTGAATTTTCATGCTCGCCCTCACTTGTGTATCTGTCTAGAAGGTTTCTGACAGTGGATTGTGATAGCAAGTTTAGGCTTATTTTGCGAAATTTTCGTAACGTGCTGTAACAGTGAGGAAAAACTATGTAACTGCTTCCAAGCTAAAAAAACAGCAAGTGTCTTCACTGGTCTCTGAGCGCCCGCCTGTACTGTATGGCTTCCGCCACGTGTGGCGTCGCTATGTGTGCTGAACCAGCCAGGTCAGCTATGGTACGGGCGACTTTTAATACGCGATGGTAGGCACGGGCTGACCAGTTGAGCTTGTTCATGGCATTGCGCAAGAGCAGCCCTGCCTGTTCATCCGGTTTGCAGTGCAGATCAATTTCAGTCGTGGACAAGAGATTGTTCGCCTTGCCCTGACGCTGCTGTTGCCGCTCAAAGGCAGCTTCTACTCGCGCATGGATAGCGGTGCTGCGTTCACCATCGGCCTGCTTGAGCAAATCGGTATGTGGCAAGGCCCCCACCTGTATCTGCATGTCTATGCGGTCCAGCAAAGGGCCGGATATCTTGTCCTGATAGCGGGCGATAATGTCTGGTGTGCAGCGGCATTTGCCATTGGAGTGACCAAAATAGCCGCAAGGACAGGGATTCATCGCAGCAATTAGCTGGAAGCGCGCCGGGAAATCAGCCTGCCTTGCCGCCCGTGAGATGGTAATGTGACCCGATTCCAGCGGTTCACGTAACACCTCCAGAACTTTGCGGTCAAATTCTGGCAATTCGTCGAGGAACAGGACACCTCTATGTGCCAGGGAAATTTCGCCTGGCCTTGGCGTGCCTCCACCACCCACCAGAGCCACCGCAGAAGCTGTGTGATGAGGTGAGCGGTAAGGTCGTAGCTTCCACTTCTCTATGGAAAAGCCGGAAGTAAGTGATTGTACGGCTGCTGATTCCAGTGCTTCCTGGTCGGTCATGGTGGGCAAAATGCCAGGGAAGCGGGCGGCCAGCATGGATTTTCCGGTACCTGGAGGCCCGATTAATATCACGGAATGCGAGCCTGCCGCTGCCACTTCCAGTGCGCGTTTGGCCTGGATCTGGCCTTTGACTTCGGCAAAGTCAGCATAATGCGGACGGGCCGCTTGCGATGCTGGCTTGTGGCGCACCAGTTTTTGTTCAGCATCTACGCCAGCGAAGTGGGCACATACTTGTAACAGCGAATCTGCCGGATAAATGGCGGCCTCGCTGACCAGGGCAGCTTCATCGGCATTGGCTCGCGGCAAGATGAAGGCAGGTTCCTGTTGTGAATGCTGCTGGCTTTTGCAAATTGCAAAAGTCATGGCCAGGGCACCGCGTATCGGGCGCAATTCGCCAGACAGTGACAATTCACCGGCAAATTCATACTGCTCAAGCGCATCTGCCGGTATTTGCCCGGATGCCGCCAAAATGCCCAGGGCGATAGGTAAATCAAAGCGGCCAGATTCCTTGGGCAAATCAGCCGGGGCCAGATTCACGGTAATGCGCTTGGCCGGGAATTCAAACCTGGCATTTTGCAAGGCAGCCCTGACCCTGTCCTTGGATTCCTTGACCTCGGTTTCAGGAAGTCCAACGATAGTGAAAGCGGGCAGGCCATTTGCCAGATGCACTTCCACCGTGACCTGCGGTGCATCCATGCCATTCAAGGCGCGGCTTTTGAGGACGGCTAATGACATGCGTACTACTTAAGCGTCTTTTTGCGGTGCTTCCAGAGCGGCTACCCTGGCTTCCAGGGCTTCCAGTTTGGCGCGGGTCTTGGCCAGGACTTGTGCTTGTATATCAAATTCTTCGCGCGTTACCAGGTCCAGCTTGGAAAAGCCCTGGCTCATCATGGCTTTGACATTTTTTTCGATATCTTTGGCGGGTGAGTTTTCCAGTGCCTGGCTGATTTTGACTTGCATGTCATTAAAGAAATTTTGCTTATCCATATTTATCCTCTATTTTGTAGTTGCACGCTTATGGTGCAAATTAGGTTCTGCCACTTATTTGTGCAAAATCTGATACTGCTCTTTATTGGTGCGCAAACTTGATTATTCGCTTGCAATTTTACCTATGGAGCAATGATAGCGCATCTTACCCAGGCAGCCACTGGTATTGCGCTGCAATATTAATACTGGGCCGTAGCCTTAGCTTGTCTGACTGTATGCGTATGTATACAGCGATCTACGACAGCTTATACCAGGTTAAATGAATAGATGTTCATGGTTGGCACGACTCCTGCTAACAGGTAAGGGAAAGAAGAATTTAAGTGTCCTTCAGATGTAATTCATGACCTTAAGAAGTCACTGATGCGCAAAAAGTGGATGCTGTCCCGGTTTCAATCAAATCAAATCTTAATTCAATAGGGGGAAGCGCAATGAAAAAATTAGTAATCGCCGCTGCTGTAGCCACAACATTCCTGAGTGGTTTTGTCCACGCAGCAGATGCCAAGCCAGACAATGAAGTCAGCTTCAATATTGGCGCCGTCAGTGAATACCGTTATCGCGCCATTTCACAATCGCGCCTTGATCCGGCTTTGCAGGGTGGTGCTGACTACGTGCATAACCCTAGCGGCTTCTACGCTGGAACCTGGCTCTCCACGATCAAGTGGACCAAGGATGCCGGTGGTAGCGGAGATATTGAATGGGATATCTATGCCGGAAAAAAAGGCGAGATCGTCAAGGATGTTTCGTATGACGTTGGTGTATTGACCTATGTTTATCCATCCAATGGCTTGAACAAGGTACCAGGTTTTGCGGATGCCAACACCACAGAAATCTATGGTCAGGTAGGCATGGGACCTTTCTATGCCAAGTATTCGCATTCTGTGACTAATCTGTTCGGCTTTGTCGATAGTAAAAATAGCGGCTATCTGGATCTGGGCGCGAATGTGGAACTGCCAGACGGTTATAACCTGGCGTTGCATGTAGGCCGCCAGACCGTCAAGAACAATGGTGCCTATTCTTATTCCGACTGGAAAATCGGTGTGACCAAAGAATTCTTTGGCGTCAATTTTGGCCTTGCAGCCCTGGGCACCAATGCCGAGAGCAAACTGTATGTGACACCGAGCGGCAAATTCACTGGCAAGACGACTTTGCTGCTGTCTGCAGTTAAAACATTTTAATTATCCGAGGTCAGCATGAAACTGATTACAGCAATTATCAAACCCTTCAAGCTCGATGAAGTACGCGAAGCCTTGTCTGCCATCGGTGTGCAAGGGATTACCGTGACTGAAGTCAAGGGCTTTGGCCGTCAGAAAGGTCATACCGAGTTGTATCGTGGTGCTGAATATGTGGTCGATTTTTTGCCGAAAACAAAGATCGAAGCAGCGGTGGATGATGCGATCGTTGACCGTGCCATTGAAGCGATAGAAACTGCGGCCCGCACCGGCAAGATTGGTGACGGCAAGATCTTTGTCTATGACTTGCAACAAGTAGTGCGTATTCGTACCGGTGAAACCGGCAACGACGCACTCTGATAGCCTACCAGGGAGTTCACATGAAAAAACTGTTGAAGAACATACTGGCAGGGGCGGCCTTGATGGTCACTGTTGGTTTTACCTCTGTGGCATCAGCCCAGGACGCGTCAGCCAAAGCTGAGCCTGTGGCAGCCTCGGCCGCAGTGGCGACTGCATCCGCACCAGCGGCTGCTGTAGCGGTAGTCACCCCGGCATCTGCTCCAGCCGCAGCAGCAGAACCTGCTGCTGCCAGTGCCGCAGCGCCAGCACCGGCACCTACACCCAATAAAGGCGACACCGCCTGGATGATGGTTGCCACCTTGCTGGTTATCTTGATGACCATACCTGGCCTGGCCTTGTTCTATGGTGGTCTGGTGCGCTCCAAAAACATGCTGTCGATACTCATGCAAGTCTTCATGATCTTTGCCGTGATTATTGTATTGTGGTGTATCTATGGTTACTCGCTGGCCTTTACTGAAGGCAGCAAGTTCATCGGTTCGTTTGACCGCATGTTCCTGAATGGTATCTGGGATCCGGCCAAGGCCAGTTTCAGTGTGGCAGCAACCTTCAGCAAAGGCGTGGTGATTCCTGAGTTTATCTACGTGGCCTTCCAGGCGACATTTGCAGCCATCACTTGCGGCCTGATTATCGGCGCATTTGCAGAACGTGCCAAGTTCACTGCCGTACTCTTGTTTGTAGTTCTGTGGTTCACTTTCAGCTACCTGCCTGTTGCTCATATGGTCTGGTTCTGGACTGGTCCTGATGCGATCAAGGATGCAGCAACGCTGGCAACCGAGTCTGCCAAGGCTGGTTTCCTGTTCCAAAAAGGCGCGCTCGACTTCGCTGGTGGTACTGTCGTACACATCAATGCAGCGGTGGCTGGCCTGGTGGGTGCTTACCTGATCGGCAAACGCGTGGGCTACGGTAAAGAATCCATGGCACCGCACTCCCTGACGATGACGATGATAGGTGCGTCCCTGTTGTGGGTGGGCTGGTTTGGTTTCAATGCCGGTTCTGCTCTGGAAGCAGGTGATATTGCCGCACTGGCCTTCATCAATACATTGCTGGCAACGGCGGCAGCTACTGTGTCATGGGTATTTGGTGAGTGGATGTCGAAAGGCAAACCTTCCATGTTGGGTGGTGCATCCGGTGCGGTAGCTGGTCTGGTAGCAATTACTCCTGCTTGCGGCTTCGTCGGCCCCATGGGCGCCCTGATCATCGGCTTGCTGGCAGGTATCATCTGCCTGTGGGGTGTGAATGGCCTCAAGCGTTTGCTGGGGGCGGATGATTCCCTCGACGTCTTCGGTGTGCATGGCGTGGGCGGTATCCTCGGTGCCTTGTTGACAGGTGTATTTGCTGCACCATCCCTTGGTGGTCAGGGTATATTCGACTACGTCACCAACAAAATGTCGGCTGATCCCTACGACATTTTCGGCCAGGTCATGACGCAGGCAACAGCGGTAGGCACAACCATCATCTGGTCAGGCGTGGTGTCCTTCGTGGCATACAAGTTGGTTGATCTGGTGGTAGGTCTGCGTGTGCCGGAAGATGAAGAACGTGAAGGTCTGGACATCACCAGCCATGGTGAGTCTGCTTACCACTCTTGATTCGATTCTTGATTCGATTCATGATGGTGTTTGAAAGTTTTTGCCCGGCTTTTCATTGAGGCCGGGGCAGTAAGAGTATCCAAAGGAGTACCGTCAGTACCGTAATCAGAGCTTGCGGTCCTGAACTTGACAGGCTGTTTTGCATTGCGCAAAACAGCCTTTTTTTATCCCGTTGCATCTTTAATGCAGAGGCAAAGATTTACGCCACCCGCAGGTGGCGTAAATCTTTGCACTGATGAGCTATCAGCCAGTTTATTTTGCCGCAGGTGCGAATTTATCAGCAGGGACCAGCAACCACAAACGCGCCAGGTCAGCAGAACCATCACGGCCTTGTACTGATTTCAGGGTTTCAACGGCTTTGTCGCGCTTGCCCGCTTTCAGGTACGCCATGCCCAGATGCAGTTTTGCTTCATCTGGGGATTTCAAGCCACCTTTTGCGATACCTTGTTCCAGTAAGGCCAAGCCCTTGTCGTACTGGCCGTTGATCACATAGTTGTAACCAATGTTGACCATACCGATACCAGTCTTGGCATTTTTTGCGGCTGCTTCGCCTGCATCCAGATTCTTGACGTCATCAGCTGCCTGCTTATTGACGCGATCGCGCAATTGCTTGTGTTTGGTGGCTTCCTTGCCGGCACCCAGCAGGTTTGCAGCATAACCTGCATCAATTGCGGTTTTGGCTTCGACTGGCAAGCCTGACAACAAGGCCAGTTCTGCCATATCGACAAACTGAGCGCCATCTTCAAATTTGTCAGTGACGATCAGCAGGCGATAGTAGTCCAGCAGCAAGCGATCAGAAAAACCGGGCTTCTTGGTGACGCGATACAGCAGGTCAGCCCAGAATTCTGGTTTTGGGTAATGTGCCACCATGCGTTCCAGTGCCACTGTATAACCATCCCAGTCTTTCAGTTGTTGATAGCTGCTGGTCAGTAAGCGCAAATTCTCTTCTGTAGACTTGCGCTGAGCTTTCTCATCTTCTGCAACTTGCGCATTCAATACCTTGATGGTATTGGCGTAATCGTTTTCCAGGTAATAGGTGCGGGCGACCAGATTGGTCATGCCTGGATTGCCTGGGTCTTTCGCCAGTTTGCGGTTCGCCCATTCACGTGACTGTGCATACTTCTTTTCATTGAACAAAGTACCGGCAACTGCTTCCATGAAATGCTGTTTTTCGGACTCTTTCAAGAATTCTGTGGCAATCATGGCATCCATTGCCTTGACCATCATGGCAGAGTCATTGGTACTGGAACCAATGACTGCACGTATGCGATTCAGTGCAAAATTTTCAAAAGGAGTTTTTTTCTCCATTGCTTCCAGAACGACCAGCTTTTCCAGTGCCTGTGAAAATTGCTTGGCAGTCACCAACTCCATGACTTCATTGATTGGCTTGCCCATTTCTGCGCGTACAGTTGGCTGCTTTGCAGGATCAGCCGCTTCTTGTGCCAGAGCGGTATTCACAGTCACGGGAGAGAAGCCAGATCCAAGTGCTGCCATCAGCATGGCGGCGAACAGGTAAGAAGTTTTTTTCATGAATGGTCCAGGTAAAAAATGAAAATTGTCGTGTTGATATTAAATATGCAACAGGCGTCAATATGTCAACAACAAATCAACAACACAAAAGAGCAGCATGATTAATGGGGAGCTGGTAATTCTTCCCCATGCCCTGTCCAAGCAAGATAGCCTTGGTCTTTCCGTGCCAGCTTTGTTCACATTGTGGAATCCGGCATTATAGCCGAGCTGGTAACAGCATTACCATTTGCATCCAGTATCCACAACGGTGCTGACTGCCAATGGGATGACAGCCAGCAAACCTATGCCGGAATACGCCTTGAGGCATTCCTTCTTTTCTGCTCTTTTCGTGCCTTCAGCAAGGCGCTTTTCCAGGCTCTCAGCCTGTCGGTGGCTGGCCTGTATTTGTTCGATTTCTGTGGGTTTGCGCTGTTTTTCTATCGCCAGGGCAGAGCTACGCAAAGCGTCCAGGTCCAGCCCTTGCCTGGCGACTGGTTGTTCACTGATTGTTGGTGGCGCCGGCGGGCTGATCACATCTGCTGTCGCAGGCGGCTGTACTGACATTGCCGTGGTCGTGCGCTGACGCTTGCTCACCGTGTTTGGCAGTGCGCGTTCAGGCTTCACCTGCGGCGGGGCAGTTGGCTGGGTTTCAAGAACTGGCGGTGGCGGCACTATCTGTAAAAATTGCAGATAATGCACCACAGGATTATCACTTGCATGACGTGGAATACCGTTTTGCTGGTGCAATAATTGCCAGAAAAGAATATGAGCAACAATAACCAACATGATCGCCAAGAGCGGGCGACCTGGTTTGTTAGCCGGTGTCAGTGAAAAGTGCATCTTGGCTTTCCAAAGCGAAATCTCTGGTTCTGACCAATGGGGCTTGTGAAAAGTTCAAGGGCGTTGAGGAAGCTCGCTTGCTCCTTATGCTACCGTTCCTGTACCAGTATCCAGGGCTTGACGACTACGGTCCAGTGCTGCGCGTCCTGTTCCAGCCAGGCCTGGGCTTGTTCATCGCTGACCTTGGCCAGGTAACCTTCTCCAAGCAAGGCAGCAATTTCATCTGCATGATCTTGCGCCATCAGTAAGGCCACCTCCACCAGATCCAGCCCTGGCTGGACCACCAGTACTGCACCGCTGGCAAAGTGGCGCAATAATTCACTCCATGGGTAAGCCGCCGTCTCCAGATTGATCCTGGTGCGCAAAATATCGGTATTGGACATATGAAATTTATTAAAATACATTGAAAGAAATAAAACCCGGTGAAAACTCACCCTAAACACGATTTTAAGTAAAACTTGAAATAAAGTAGAAGAAATAAGCGATAAAACCTATTTTCTTGTTAAAGTCACCATGGGCAAGTAAAACACTGCAATTAAATAGACTTACCCAACATGGCCCCATTGTGGTGCTAGTGACGAGACAATTCTTTAGTCGCGGCTCCTGTGAGAGACGCTGCAAGGCAGTCGGGGTGGTTTTACGCAAGTCTTAATACAAACAGAGGCAGAGTCAGGGAATGAAAACATACAAAGAGACGCTATGACACTGAGACGACAACTCCTGCTTGCCATATCCATTATCTTTTTTGCCGTGTTCCTTGGCTTGCAGACTTTGTCGGTGCTGACCACACGGGATTATCTGCAACAGCAACTGGCCTCGCACGCACAGGATGCCGCCACGGCCTTGTCGCGGCCACTGGAAGAAGCCTTGGTCAAAAACGACCAGACCCTGGCCAATATACAAATCTCCACCCTGTTTGACCGCGGCTATTATAAGAAAATCGTGGTTCTTGATCCAGCCGGCAAAGTTATCATCAATAAGGAGCTGGCTGGCAGCAAAGACAATGTACCGACATGGATGCCCGCGCTGTTTGATTTGCAGACACCGGCGGGGGAAGCCTTTATCTCATCAGGCTGGCGGCAGTTGGGCAAGCTCATCGTCATCAGCCATCCGGCTTATGCCTATGAGTATCTGTGGCGTTCGATGAAAGAAATGGCCTTGTGGATGTTTGCCATGTACCTTGTCGTCCTGGGTTTAACCGTTGTCTTGTTGAGAATCATACTCGGCCCGCTTGAAAAAATTGAAGAAGTCGCCATCGCCATACAGGCCAAGCGTTTTCAACGCATAGAAGTGGTGCCACAAACCCGTGAGCTAAAACGTGTGGTCGTCGCCATGAACCATATGACAGAACGCATCTCCAGCATGCTGGATGCAGAAATCAGCCGGGCCGACAATTTCAGACGTGAAGCCTTCATCGACAAAGTCAGTGGCCTGGAAAACCGCCATGGTTTTGACCTGCGCTTTAATCATTTGCTGTCAGAAGACGGGCGCTTTGAAAGCGCCGTCATTTTTGTTTTCGAATTCGATGGCTTGAAAGAATACAATCGCCACTACGGCTATCAGCAGGGCGATGCCTTGCTGGCCGATGTCGCCACTGTGCTGACGGAAGTGGCGAGCAAATACAGCCATATGCTTGGCCGCATAGGTGGCAGTTCCATGGCCCTGGTTTGTATTGATGTCGATCAGGCAGCCATGAACCTGTTGATTGATGCCCTGCAATACAGATTGAATCAAGTCCTGCTGCGCGCAACCCGGCAAGTCAGCCTGGCGGCGGGTGCCGTGGTGTTTGGTCCGGCACAACAGCGTGGTGATATTTTTTCCCATGCCGACCTGGCCATAGAAACCATGCGCCAGTCCGGCAATGGACAAATCACGCTTACCCACATGGAAGACAGTGAGGCAGCGATGGCAGGTTCACATGGCTGGCGCACCATGATCAGCGATGCCCTGGCAGAAAACCGCTGGGTCCTGTTTGCCCAGCCTGTCATGCGTCTGCAATTGCGTCAGCTGGTGCATCATGAAGTATTCTCGCGCCTGCTTGATAGCCAGGGCAATCTGGTGCCTGCCAATCAATTCCTGCCCATGGCCTTGCGCCATCAGTTGATGCCAGAGATAGACCAGGCCGTGGTCACTCTCATCCTGGACCTGTTGCAAAAAAATCGTGGCAGCTACAAAAGTATCGCCGTCAATGTTTCGCTGCAATCCATGGAAAGCAAGGAATTCTGTGAATGGCTAATGGCACGCCTGAAATACTCCCCAGAACTGGCAGCCCGCTTGTCAGTAGAGATCAGCGAATCTGCCTGCGCCAAGGACCATGCCGTGACCAGGAAATTTTTCAACACCTTGCGTACTGCCGGTGTACGCTTTGGCGTCGATCATTTTGGTCTGGACCCGCATGCCCTGAACTTCATCCGCGAAGTGCCGCCGGACTACATCAAGCTTGATGGCGGTCTGGTGCAAGAAGTGGCTGAGAACGAAAACAGCCACGCCCATTTACGCGCCATCGTCAAATTCGCGCAATCCCTGGGCATATCCCTGGTGGCACAAAATGTAGAGACAGAAGCCAGCCTGCAATTATTGATAGCCGACCAGATAGAATGCGGGCAGGGCTTCTATTTTGGCGCGCCCGAAAAAGTCATCATGGCTGCGGTAGAGTGAGGCATAAAAGGGCTTACGGAAAATTGTTCCAGCAAGGCTATCGCCTCGGGAAACCACCCTTGCAAGGGTGGTTCGCTACGTCGGCAGACAACATCTTGTCCGAAACCCCGACTACACCGTAGCGACGAAGACAGTACTTTAGTACCGAATCTTGTTAAATACAGAAGCTGCAACGCAACTGGAGCAATTTTCCGTAAGCCCGTCACATGCGTTTTTCCTTGGCCATCTTCTCTATCAAATCCTTCCACAAGCGCACCGTTGATGCGCCGCCCTTGCGGGTATTGCCGCTGGCCAGCCATAAGTCATCATCGTTGAAACTGTAGACAGGCACCAGATCAGTCCGGGCTGAGGCGGGCTGTATGTCATCTTCCAGATTGTCCATGATCCACGGTTCTGCCGCCGGGCTGGGATAATACGCCAGTACCATATGGGTTTCACCTATGCGCGTCGCCCTGACATAAGTGATGCGCAAACGCTCGGCTGGTATGCCCAGATCCTTCAGCGTCATGTACTTGGCCACGGCATAGTCTTCGCAATCAGCGCCCCATGAAGCAATCATTTCTACAGGCGTAGCCCAATAGTCGTTGACACCCCAGTGTTCCTGATCTGTCAGATACGGCACACGATTATAAAAGTCATTCACTTGCCGCAGTACTGCCATCTCATATTGCCCATCGCTAGAACGCGCAACATTCCTGGCAAAGTCCTTGCCAGCGGCGGCCTTGATCTTGTTGATGGCAACCTGCATTTGCGCCAGGCGGCGCGGCCCCTCCACACCAAAGCGCTTGCCCGCGGACTCAATCAAGCCAGGCGAAAAATCCACCAGGCCAGATATCACCACCGGGCTGATAAAGCCCAGCAGCACAAACAGACTGGCAGCGAATTTGGCCGTGCGACTGCGCATGAGTGGTTGATCTGGTAAGCATGAACAAGAGCAACAGTGTAGCGGTTTATGCTGCACAGATAGGCGCATTTTTGCTTTTAAAAATTGTCAGATGAAAATTGCTAAAATGCATGCACTTAGCCAGATTAGAGGAAAACCAATGTCAAAAAGTCAAAGCAACTGGATAGATTTGCGCAGTGACACCGTCACCCGTCCCAGCCCGGCCATGCGTGCCGCCATGCAGGCTGCCGACCTGGGTGATGATGTCTATGGCGATGACCCCAGCGTCAACCGCCTGCAAGACTATGCTGCCGACTTGTTTGGCTACGAGGCCGCCCTGTTTGCCCCCTCCGGGACACAAAGCAATTTGCTGGCCCTGCTCAGCCATTGCGGGCGCGGCGATGAATATATTGCCGGGCAAGAGGCCCATACCTATAAATACGAAGGCGGTGGTGCCGCCGTGCTCGGCAGCATACAACCGCAGCCCTTGCAAAACCAGGCCGATGGTACGATAGCACTGGAAGACATTGCCGCCGCCATCAAGCCTGATGATTTTCATTTTGCCCGCAGCCGTTTGCTGGCGCTGGAAAACACCATAGGTGGCAAGGTCTTGCCGATGGAATACACGCGGGCCGCCACCAGCCTGGCCCATCAGCGTGGCCTGGCTACTCACCTGGATGGGGCGCGTATCTGCAATGCCATCGTCAAGCTCGGCATCAGTCCCAGAGAGGCGGTCAGGGGTTTTGACAGTGTCTCGGTGTGCCTGTCCAAAGGACTGGGCGCGCCAGTAGGGTCCGTACTCTGTGGCGACAAGTCACTCATCGCGCAAGCAAGACGCTGGCGCAAGATGCTCGGTGGTGGCATGCGCCAGGCCGGTGGCCTGGCTGCCGCAGCCCAGTATGCGCTTGAACATAACGTGGCACGCCTGGCAGAAGACCATGCCCATGCCGAACGCCTGGCGCATGGCCTGCGCCAAATCGAGCTTCTCAAAGTACAAACACCGCAAACCAATATCGTCTATGCCGACATGCCTGCCGCAGCTTGCGCTGGCCTTGACGGTTTGCTGCGCGAGCACGGCATTCTGGCCAGGGTGACACCCCATATGCGCATGGTCACCCACCTGGATGTCAGCGCTGCCGACATCGACAAAGTGCTCACAGTGTTCCAGACATTCTTCAATACCTGGAATGCGCCGACCAGCGAGGGCGCAGCATAAGCTGCTCACTCCCCTGCATGCATCATGGGGTTGTACAAAACGATGCGCCCTATGTGCAGGCAGGTCTGGTCATCACTGAGCCTGGCGTTGTCTATGTAGGGCAATTGGTTCAGGTCTTGCCCCAGCTGACTTTGCGGATAGGTGAGCCTGGCAATGACATTGAACAGACTCAGGCATTGATGCAGAAGCCGACTGTGCTCATGCCGGGCTGGCAGCAATTTTTCCAGGCAAAATCCCAGCATGTTTTTCTCAAGCGCCTGCCCGGTTTTTTGTTTTGCATTCATCGGGAAAATGACACTATCCTTGTTGCTGCAATTGGTAATCGTTTGCAGCCAACTGTGATTGGCGGCATCATAGACAATGCGGCAGCTTAGTATGTCGCCAGGCGCGACTGCCATATACGGGCCACCAAAGCAGGTTTGCTCTGCCTGTAGTTTTCCACCCGCATGAACATATTGCCCGCACACCCACCAACCCCCTTGCGCAAACGGGTGTTCAGAAACTTCATCGGTGACCTCATGGGGCGGACAATAACAAAGCACAGCCTGCAAACCGCCACCTTGCAATTCAGCGCCATGCGCCTGGCCAGGCAGAAGGCAAGGCCAGAGATAAGCATGGGCTTGTGTACTGCTCAAAAAAGGCACCTGCATATGCGCCTGTATGCTGACCCAATGATTGCCCGGCGCGGCGGTGATGCTAAAACGGCTGCCCGGTGCAGCAGGTTTTTCAAAACTGTCTGCCCCGGCTTCTGCCACCAGAACAGGCGTGCCAGAAAAAAACACCACATCACCCGCATGCAAGACCTGGTGACGGCACATGATGGCGTAATGTTTGACATAAAAGAAAAAAGTGATACGGTCATCCGCCGCTGCAAAAGACTTGGCTTCTGCCAGCGTCATGCAAGTCTTGCGACAAATTTCCAGTTCCCAGTTGGCATCACCATGCACAGCCATGCCCATGATCCTTTGCCATTGCAGTCCAGGTTCTTCTGGCGCAAATGCAAGCAGAGGATCTTCTTCATGCGGAACGAGCAGCGTTTGTTCTTTCATCATAGGTGATCCTGAATTCTCATGGCTCTGGGTTGTGTGTGCTGCTGTGTGCTGTAATGTGTGTGGTGTGCAGTTATATGCCGTTATTACGATCGTCACCCTTACGGCGCTGGTAGTTTGCTGCCCTGGCCAGCCTGGCCGGGTCCAGTCGCCTGTCTGTCTTGCGCCTGTCAAAACCATTTCTGGCCATACCATACAAAGTACGAAAAGTATCCAGTGCTGCCGCCTCTTCTGCCTCAGTCGGTATGCGTTCGCCAAACAGATTGGCTTGCAATCTCAGCATGGGTGGCAGGCAATCCTGGTACAAATCAAAGTCACCAACCGGGTCAAGCTTCAATAACATGTCTGCAGTCGTGTATGGCTGTGCGGGCTTCATAGATAACTCCTGAAATACGGTTGGCATGCTTCAGTGCTCCAGATATTTAAAAGGCAGCGCGCTGCATCATCCCCATTTCCAGCAAGTCTTGCGCAGTCTTGCCAGGCTTGAGTACCAGTTTGCGTGCAGGTTTTTCTTTGACCACGTCCACAGCCACTACCGCAGTCGCTTCTACTGCAACTTCTACTGCAACTTCTGCCGCAGCTTCAGGCTGCGTTTCCTGCTTCAGGCTTACTGTGGTAGACCAGGGTGTGTCTTTCGAAGCCCAGGTCGTGGCCCATAAGGCATACGGCACTTCCAGCACCGACGGTGCGGCTTCTGGCAAAGGGCGCAGGCGCATGTGGGTAGATGTGTGGACTGCCGCAAACCAGGCCACTTGCGGGTCTTGCTTGCGTGTTGCAGGGATTTTGGCGATGCTGCTGATCCGGACGCGGCCGCAAGACAATTTGGCGCTCTCCATATTTTTTTGTATCAGCACGCCACGGGTTTCATGGTAATACACGTCATCGGTCAGCAAACGCATGGCTATGTTGCGGGCCAGCCTGGCTTTCAGCGCCATTTTGCTGAGCAGCATGAACAACAGCAGATTAAGTACAGCAAGCAAGATTTGAGTGGTTGGCATGATTCTCTCCTTCAGATGGCAAGCAGGTTCACTTGCGCTATGCATGTCTATTTGCAAAGCCCGTGCCAGCATCGTTTCCCTAGGGAGAGAAGGTTTTTTCGACCACAATTGACATGTAAAGCATACAAATTTACATTGGCGCTTTACACTGTCGCTTACATTCAAGTACCAGCTAAGTTTCAGCTAAGTTCCAGCTTCACCGCAAACACAATGACCGATACCGACTACACCCTGACCTCACCCCTGGCCAAGCTGGCCGACAATGCCTCGGCCCTGCTGGGCCTGACCATCATCTGGCATCCAGACAGCCAGCGCATAGGTGAACAGTTCATGGCCAGCAACCCTGATGGCCAGGTTGAGATCAATCGCTTCTTGCCGCTGTTCCGTCACCCCGGCAAAGACGGCCTGCCGCTGGGCTATGGCGGCATCTCGCGTGACCCCGTTCGTATCAGCCGCGATGGGTATGACAATATCCTCATCACGCCACCAACCAGCCGCATGGTGGTCGAGGTCAATGGGGAAGAGATCAATGCACCTGTGGCCTTAAACCGTGAACAACTGGAAGCAGGCGTCATCCTTGGCCTGGGCCGCGCCATCATCATCTGCCTGCACTGGATGCGCTGCCTGCCTAAGCACAATCCTGCCCTTGGTTTCATCGGCGTAGGCAGTGCCGCCATCGTCGCCCGCGACCAGATACGCCAGGTCGCCGGGACTGAGCTGCCGGTCCTGCTGCTGGGTGAAACTGGCACAGGCAAAGAAATCGCCGCCCGCGCCATTCATGCCTATAGCAAGCGAGCTAGTGCAGAGCTGGTCAGTGTCAACATGGCCGCTTTGAATGAAGCCCTGGCGGCGGCTGATTTGTTTGGTGCCGTCAAAGGTGCCTACACAGGCGCACAAAACGCCCGCAAAGGCCTGTTCGCCGAGGCAGAAGGCGCAACGCTTTTCCTTGATGAGATAGGCAATACCCCGGGCAGCATACAACCCATGCTCTTGCGCGTACTGGAGAGTGGCGATTACCGCCCGCTCGGTGCTCAGCAAGACCAGAAATCCAGCGCCCGCCTGATAGCCGCGACTGACCAGGATTTATATAGCGAAGGCTTCAACCAGGCCCTGCTGCGTCGCCTGGAAAGCTTCATCATCCACCTGCCACCGTTACGCGCCCGCCGTGAAGATATAGGCGTCTTGCTGCTGCACCTGCTCAGCACCAGCAAACTGTCGAACGAAATAGGCACCAGCCTGCCAGTGGCACTGGTCAGCGAATTTGCCAATTACGACTGGCCAGGCAATATCCGCCAGTTGGCCCACGTCCTGCGCCGCGCTCTGCTGGCCCTGCAACTGGGTGAAGTGCCACAACTCGCCAGCCTGGTCAAAACCACGCACAAAGCTCCATCCAGCGTGGCACAAGCCAGCATAGTCACAGACAGCAAATTTCCGCAGCCAGCCAGCCCCCGCAAAAAACTGGCCGAGCTCAGTGACGACGATGTTTTACGCGCGATGGAAAACAATGACTGGTACATACAGGGCGCAGCGCAAGAGCTTGGTGTCTCGCGCCCATCCATGTACAAGCTGCTCGACAACCACAGCCAGATACGCCGCGCCGAACAGATACCCACAGAAGAAATTCGCCAGTCACTGGAAACCAGTGCTGGCGATGTAGAGGCTTGCGCCGCCTTATTAAAAACGCCTAGTGAGGCTTTGAGGCGGTATTTGAAGTTGGTAGAGATTAAGAAGGATTAGCCTCCGGACCCTACGTCGCATTCAGGATCCCATTTGACCACCACACCTGGGTTTGTTAATGAAGATATGAAGGAACCTTGAATTCTCCATTTTTCAGTCTGTGTTGTCGTATTACCCAAAGCCACTGTGAAATTGTTAGTGTTGTCTAAGTTGTAAGTGTAAGCACCATCAGGAAATGGACCTCCACCATTTTGAACAGGACTTGCTGAAATCTGGCTATTGTTTATTACGGATGAATTTTCACCTTGTGCAATACCGTGACTGACAAAATTATATTGATAACTAATTGAATCACCATCAGCAAAATCTGGTACGCCATTTAAAGTCAGAGGTGGAATTGGACTAAGAAACTCACCAACGGCATTGCCCCGGCGGTCATAATTGATCATAAAAACGTAAGTTGCCAAGTTTTTTCTCCTTGTTGATTAGAAGGTGCAAGTTGCTTAGCTTGCACCTTTCATGGGTAAAATGCTTATTTCGAAATTCACGATCTTCTACAATAGAAAATCACGCAAGCAATCCTCTACTTTTTTTTGTAGAGAGCGTCACGCCTTAAAGCAAGTAAATCAGGTTCTGCTTCAATTAACTTCACCGGATATCCTAATTCCAGAGCTTTGTGTATAGCATCCAGCGCCAGTGGTCTGTTGTCTAGCAATTCATATGCCAGACCAGCCCGAAAATGAATGTCGCCACTTTTAGGAGCTAACTCAATTGAATGTTTTATCAATTCTTCCGATTTACTTTTATTCCCAACTCTTGCTGAATAAAGGCCCATACGTGACATCAATGTGACATCGTTTGGAGAACGGTCCAATCTAGGTTGCAGGAGTTCTATTGCTTTGGCATAGGCAGTTTGCGCTTCAACTTTCCGACTTGGAATCCATAGGAGGGTATCTGCTAAATTAGCCCAACCAAAGTAATTGTTTGGGTTCCCTTTATCGTTAGATACAGCTTGTTGGAAGGCTTCTACGGCTGCTAAATAATCTCCTTTTATGAACAGAGCATTTCCAAGATTTGTGTACAAAGCAGCGCTTGGTCGTATTTGTAATCCTTGCTGCAGAATTGTCAGTGCCTCATCATTGCGATTTAATCTTAGAAGTGCAGCATTTAGATTTGCGTATGGTTGTACTGCATCAGGTTCCATCTTTATTCCTAATCGGAATACCTTTTCCGCACCCTCGTAATCACCTTTTAGATACTTTGCAGTGCCTAGTTCACTGGCGAATACTGAATTATGCGGAAATTTTTGAATCCCAAGCTCTGCGAAATTTATTGCCTCATCGAATCGACGAGCTTTTCTTAGTACGGTAGTCTTTATGAACCAGGCGAAGTAGTTTTCTGGATCTAATACCAGTGCCCGTTCTAAATCAGCAAAGGCTTGATCGTGGGCATCCTTTCTCGAAGTTGCTGCCCCCCGGGCGACATAGCTCAATGCTAATTGCCCATTCATTTTGACGGCTTGCTGAGCACTTGCATCTGCTTTTTGCAACCAAATTTCGTCTTGCCCGTCTGTGGTATAGCGAAAACTGTACACCAGCGATAAACCTGCTACTGCTGCTGCGCTATTTGCATCGTGCTTTAAGATCGTTTCAAAATACTGTGTAGCCTTGTCCAGACTGCCAGGCCTATCAAACTGCTTTAATGCTTCCAAGCCTTGCTTCATAGTCAATGATTCGGAGTAAGGCTTCAACGACATTTTGTCAATTTCAAGATAAGGCGTAGCCTGCCAGGCGACATATCCCAGAGCGATAATGGCAGCAATGACGATGGCAAAGCGTTTCGGCTTGCTCAGCGCCTTCCATCCTTTGCCTGAAATGCTGCTTACATTCCCAGCAACACCTGTTGCCACTAGTGCTGGCACACTCATCAACCCACGCAATTGTTCATGCACTTGCTGCATACTGTTCAGACGTTTCTCAGTCTGCCGCGCCGTCATTGCCAGCACCAGCTTGATCAGTTCTGGCTTACATCCTGCCGGAAATTCCCAGGTGTCGGAATTCGATTGCATGAGGGCGGCGGCCAGGGCCAGGCCGCTGGCGTTGGCGAAGGGACGTTGGCCCGTCAGGGTTTCGTAGAGGATGACGCCGAGGGCGTAGATGTCGCTCTGGGCGTTGGCCGGGCTGCCCATCATGCGTTCCGGGGCCATGTAGGCTATGGTGCCTTGCGGGTCGAGCTGGCTCATGGACGTGGTGGCCTGGGCATCGGTTTGGGATGCCAGGCCAAAGTCGAGTATGCGTACTTTGCCGTTGGGTTCCACCATGAGGTTGGATGGTTTCAGGTCGCCGTGAATGAGGCCGCTGGCATGGGCCTCTTGCATGGCTTCGGCGACCTGGCTGATGATGTTGATGGCTTGCTGTTCTGGCAATGGCTGCTGCGGGTGTTGTTGCAGCAGTTGTTTTAGTGTCAGGCCGGGCACCAGTTCCATGACGATGGAATGGCTATTGTCTTCTTCTTCAATGGCGAATATCTTGACGAAGGCGGGGTGCTTCAATGATGCCGCCAAGCGGGCTTCCTTGAGCAGGCTGGTGGTCTGGATTGTGCTTCCTGAGCTTTCCGTGCCCGCTATGACTTTGAGCTGTTTGATGGCGACAGGGCGGCAGAGTTTGCTGTCCCAGGCTTCATGGACTTGCCCAAAGCCACCTTCACCCAGACGCTTTTTGAATTCGTAATGTCTGAGACTGACGCTTTCTTCTTCTGTTTTTGTATTGTCGTTGCTAGCCAGATTGGTATTTTGCATTGGTTTCTTGCATGGTTATTATTTTTTATGCCGCATTGGGTTACACGCAGCTATCTGTCCACGCAAGATAGTTGCTGGTCGTAACAAGATGTAACGGCAATAATATAGCGAACTTTATTACAAAACTGTGTACTCACAGTGACAAGCCAAGCTATTTTATATGTAAATGACATGTCAATTGACAGTAATTTACATGTAAAAAGCTGCTAGGTCCAAATGGGCTGGCGAGCGGGAAGATGAAGGCTTTTAGTCAGGTTTGATGATGCTGACTTGCCCTTTTAGCATTTCTATCAATTCGGCTTCAAAATTGCTGGCGAGTTTTTGCTTGATGCTGATGCTGATGGTGGTGGATTCTGTATAGGCCAGCTCGGTGACGCTGGCGGCAAACTTGTCGCACAGGCGGCGTACATGGGATTCGTCGGCATAGGCGCAGGTGATGTCCCAGTCAACCATGTATTCCACTTCTGTCAGTTCGGCCACCTTGAAGGCATCTGAAATGGCCTGGCCATAGGCGCGCGTCAGGCCGCCTGCACCGAGCTTGGTGCCGCCCCAGTAGCGCACAACCACGGCCAGCACATTGGTCACGTCCTTGTGTACCAGCACGTTGTACATGGGCTTGGCAGCGGTGCCTGAAGGTTCGCCATCGTCATCCAGGCCAGAGTCGCCAGTGCAGATCAGCGCCCAGCAGACGTGGACGGCATCCGGGTGCTGCGCCCGTATCTGTGCCAGTTGCTGGCGTGCTTCGGCGCGGCTGTTGAGTGGGTATAGCTGGCCCAGGAAACGGCTTTTCTTGATTTCTATTTCGGCAAAAGCAGGGGCGACAAGCTGGTACATGGGGTGCTGGATGGGGCAAAACCGCTATTTTGGCGGCTAATTGGGTCTGGGTATACATAAACTGTATTGCCCGTATTCTGAGCATAGTCTTGATGTCTGATGTATATCAAGCATTGCCATCCACATGCGCCGTATCTTTAACGTTTGTTTTTACCGGAGCAAGTACCATGTCTTCTACCCCAGATACGGCTTTGAAGCAGGCTGCCAGCCGCGCTCTGCGCCTGATGGATTTGACCAGCCTGAATGAGGATGACAGCAGGGAAAAGATCACGGCCTTGTGTAATGCTGCCAGCAGTGAGCAAGGGCAGGTGGCGGCGCTGTGCATTTACCCGCGCTTCATTCCGCATGCAAAAAAGATACTGCTTGAATTTGGTACGCCAGCCATCAAAGTGGCGACGGTGGTTAATTTTCCGTATGGTGAGGCAGACGTAGAGGTCGCAGTGGCCGAGACCAGGGCAGCCATTGCCTATGGTGCAGACGAGGTGGACCTGGTTTTCCCTTATGCCGCGCTGATGGCGGGTGACACCAGCACCGGGGCAGAGATGGTCAGGGCTTGCAAGACAGCTTGCGGCGACAAGCTCTTGAAGGTGATCATAGAAAGTGGCGAGCTAAAGACGGATGCCTTTATCCGCGCCGCCAGCTTGATAGCAATCACGGCAGGGGCAGACTTTATCAAGACTTCTACCGGCAAGGTGGCAGTCAATGCCACGCTGGCAGCGGCAGAAACCATGCTGACAGTGATCAAGGAAACCGGTGGTCATTGTGGCTTCAAGGCCGCAGGCGGGGTCAGGACGGCGGCAGAAGCCGCAGCCTATCTGGCACTGGCGGATAACATCATGGGGCCAGATTGGGTGAGCCCTGCGCATTTTCGTTTTGGTGCTTCCAGCCTCTTGAGTAATTTGCAGGCTTGCCTGCGCGATGTACCGGCACAGATCAAGGCAGGCTACTGAGATGCTGCTGGCGCAAGAGCTGATACGCAAGAAGCGCGCAGGCCTCGCTCTGGATCAGGCAGAGATACAGGCGCTAGTCGCTGGCATGGTGGATGGCGGCATATCAGACGCGCAACTCGGAGCGTTTTGCATGGCAACCTGCTTCCAGGGCATGACAGCGGCGGAGGGAGCTGCACTGACGCTGGCGATGCGTGATTCTGGCACGGTCTTGCGCTGGGATGATCTGGATTTGCCTGGCCCGGTCGTGGACAAGCATTCCACAGGTGGGGTGGGTGACCTGGTGTCGCTGGTGCTGGCCCCGATGGTGGTGGCTTGCGGCGGTTTTGTCCCCATGATCAGTGGCCGTGGCCTTGGTCATACTGGCGGTACGCAAGACAAGCTGGAAGCCATACCAGGTTATTGCACAACGCCTGATCTGGCGCGCTTTCGCCGTGTGGTCAGGGATTGCGGCATGGCCATCATCGGCCAGACTGCTGATCTGGCCCCGGCAGACAAACGACTGTATGCGATACGCGACGTGACAGCTACGGTGGATAGCCTGCCTTTGATTACGGCATCCATCCTGTCTAAAAAATTTGCCGCCGGGCTGGATGCGCTGGTCATGGATATCAAATGTGGCAATGGCGCGCAGACACCAGAGCTGGCGCAGGCGCAGGCATTGGCAAAAAACATCATAGACACTGCCAATGCAGCGGGCATGGCTTGCTCAGCCCTGATTACCGACATGAGCCAGCCGCTGGCACCGAGCGTTGGCAATGCGCTGGAAATACGCGAGGCGCTGGCGTATCTGCGCACCGATACTTGCCCGCAGCGCCTGCACCAGACCGTGTTGGCGCTAGGGACAGAGATGCTGCTACTGGCGGGCCTGGCTGACAATACCCTGGAGGCGCAGGTGCGCTTGCTGGATGCTCTGCACAGCGGCAAGGCGGCACAGGTGTTTGAGCGGTCTTGTGCGGCGCTGGGTGGCCCGCTTGATCTGCTCGCCAAATTTGACGACTACTTGCCTGGCGCGGCCTTGCAACAAGCAGTCTTTGCGCCCGCTGGCTTCTATCTGAACAAGATGGATACCCGCGCCATTGGTTTGCTGGCCTTGCAATTGAGTACTACAGGCCAGGGGCAACGGGATACCAGCACAGGCTTGAGCCAATTGGCGGAACTGGGCCAACTCATGGAGGGCGACACTCCACTGGCCATCATCCATGCCGTTGATGCAGATAGTCTGGCTCTTGCCAGCAAGAGCCTGCTGGCAGCATGCACATTTGGCGAAACAGCCGCACCACGACCACAACAATTACGGCAAAGCATGCGCGGTGGCTTGCGCCCAACTGCGCCAGCCCTCACGACAGAAACAGTATGACTACTCCCCATATCAATGCCGCCCCCGGTGAATTTGCTGACACCGTGCTCATGCCGGGCGACCCCTTGCGCGCCAAGATGATCGCTGAACAATGGCTCAGCGATGTCCAACTGGTGAATACCGTACGCAATATGCTGGGCTACACTGGCTGGTATCGTGGGCAGAAGATATCTGTGCTGGCGCATGGCATGGGTATACCTTCGATCAGCATTTATGCGACAGAATTGATACGCGAATACGGCGTGAAAAAACTCATCAGGCTGGGTTCTTGCGGCGCTTTGCGGGACGACCTGCAAATGGGGGATGTGATCATCGCGATGGGGGCCAGCACCGACAGTAAGGTCAACCGCATGCGTTTCATGGATCATGATTTTGCAGCGATTGCAGACTATGCCTTGCTGGCAAAAGCGGTGGACACGGCCAACAGTTTGCGCAAGCCTGTCAGGATAGGCAATGTGTTTTCTGCCGACCTGTTTTATAGCGTGCAGCCGCAGCTTTTCGATATCATGGAAAAAATGCAGATACTGGCGGTGGAAATGGAACTGGCAGGTTTGTATTCTGTGGCAGCCGAACATGACGTGCAGGCACTGGGTTTGCTGACGGTGGCCGACCATCTGCGCAGCGGGGCCAGCATGACGGCTGAACAAAGGCAAAACAGCTTTGGCGATATGGTGGAAATCGCGCTGGAAAGCTGTTGTGGAGGTATTGATTGCCGCTCTAAAATTACTGGATAACGAAGTTTTCAAAGAAGACATCGGTCACGCCATCGCGCTCTTTCAGCTCCAGCGTCTTGTTGACGCCGCTCTTGATCTCTTCCATCAACTGATGTTTGCCATCCAGGCTTTGCAATTGTTCACTGTCCTTGCTACTCAATAACAGGATCAGGGTATGCCTGACCTTGGGCATGAACATTTTTATCTTGTCGTTGACTTCTGCGCTGGCAATTTGCAGCGCCATGCTGAGTTGCAGGTAGCGCTCTGTACTGGAAAGATTAACCACAAAAGCTTCCAGTTTGGCAGTCGGTGCACCTGCGCTGGCTGAAGCACTGGCAGCTTTGTTTTCAGGAGCCGCCAGGAGCAATCCTGATTGCAGACTCAGAGCCAGGCAAAGCAGAACAGGGGAAAAATGTTTTTTCAGTATCATATTTTGCCTTTTGCTCATGTTTACTCAAGAAAAACCTATATTTTTCAGAAGCTTATCGCATAGCAACAAAACACACTGTTAAACAAATTTACAACGGCATGCCTGGTATTCTGCATTCACCCGTGAAACGACACAGGTGAATGCCTTGAACGCCAGGCAGGGGGGCTTACACAGTCAAAGGCTTGTAACGGATACGCTTGGGCTTGGCACCTTCTTCGCCCAGACGTTTTTTCTTGTCGGCTTCATATTCCTGATAGTTGCCGTCAAAGAAACTGACTTGTGAATTGCCTTCGAACGCCAGGATGTGGGTGGCGATACGGTCAAGGAACCAGCGGTCATGGGAAATGACCATGACGCTGCCGGCAAATTCCAGCAAGGCATCTTCCAGCGCACGCAGGGTTTCCACGTCCAGATCATTGGATGGTTCATCCAGCAGCAGGACATTGCCGCCTTGCAGCAGAGTCTTTGCCAGATGCAAACGGCCACGCTCACCACCAGAGAGGTTGCCAACGATCTTTTGCTGGTCACCGCCCTTGAAGTTGAAGCGACCCAGATAAGCGCGGGAAGGCATTTCAAAACGGCCTACTGTCAAAATGTCGGCACCGTTTGCCACATCTTCAAATACCGTCTTGGTGTTGCCCAGGTCTTCACGTGACTGGTCAACCAGAGAAATCTTTGCAGTCTGGCCCAGCACTACTTCGCCGCTGTCCGGTGTTTCCAGACCCTTGATCATCTTGAACAAGGTCGATTTACCGGCACCGTTAGGGCCGATGATGCCGACAATCGCGCCAGGCGGGATCTTGAAGCTCAGGTTGTCGATGAGCAGGCGGTCACCAAAGGCTTTGCTGACGTTTTTGAATTCGATAACTTCATTACCCAGACGTTCGGCCACAGGGATGAAAATCTCCTGGGTCTCATTGCGCTTCTGGTATTCATGCTCGCTCATCTCATTGAAGCGGGCCAGACGCGCCTTGCTCTTGGCCTGACGTGCTTTCGGATTCTGGCGTGACCATTCCAGTTCTTTTTGCAGGGCTTTCTGGCGGGCGGACTCGGTTGCTTCTTCCTGCTTCAAACGGGCTTGTTTCTGATCCAGCCAGGAAGAGTAATTGCCTTTCCATGGAATACCATGGCCACGATCCAACTCCAAAATCCATTCAGCAGCATTGTCAAGGAAGTAGCGATCATGGGTAATCGCCACGACGGTGCCAGGAAAGCGCAGCAGGAATTGTTCCAGCCAATCAACAGATTCAGCATCCAGATGGTTGGTTGGTTCATCAAGCAAGAGCATATCAGGCTTGGACAGCAGCAATTTGCACAGGGCGACGCGGCGTTTTTCACCACCGGACAAGACGCCTATCTTGGCATCCCATGGTGGCAGGCGCAACGCATCGGCAGCCATTTCCAGTTGCAGTTCTACATTGTCGCCAGAGGAGGTGGAGATAATCGCTTCCAGACGTGCCTGTTCATTCGCCAGCGCATCAAAGTCAGCATTTTCTTCAGCATAGGCGGCATACACTTCTTCCAGTTTGGCCTTGGCTGCAAACACTTCACCCAGCGCAGATTCAACCGCCTGACGCACAGTTTGTTCCGGGTCGAGTTGCGGTTCTTGCGGCAGGTAACCGATGTTCAGGTTAGGCATGGGCACGGCTTCGCCCTGTATGTCCTTGTCTAAGCCTGCCATGATTTTCAGCAGGGAAGACTTGCCTGAACCATTCACACCCAGCACGCCAATCTTGGCACCAGGGAAGAAGGACAGGGAAATATCTTTCAGAATTTGACGCTTCGGTGGGACGATTTTGCCGACGCGATTCATGGTGTAGACGTAATTGGCCATTTTTCTTGAATTTTCATAGGGAATAAGAATGTTTGCAAGGATACCTCAAGCCAGCACGGGACGGAATATTTCACCTGAAAATCTGAGGTATACGGCAAAGTTCAGACATTGCCATAGCGCATGTAGCGAGTTGGAATGCGTGCAATTTCAATGACAAGAACGCATATTTGGTGCCCTGCACCAAAGTTGATGTAGCTCAAGACCCTGCTACTAGTGTGGATTTACACTTTCTTCATCACTGTTGACTGATGAGAAAAGGAAATGAAAATGAAAAAGCTTGTAATCGCACTCTCCCTGGCCGCTATTGGTTTCACAGCAACCCAGGCAATGGCTCAAGAACAGAGCCCATGGCAAGTGCGCGCCCGTGTCGTCAATATCAGTACTGCAAATGGCTCTGATCCTGTGGGTGGCGCTGGTGCCGCTGACCGTATTACAGTCGATAACAAGGTAATTCCTGAAGTGGATATTACTTACTTCTTCACGCCTAACTGGTCGGCAGAATTGATTTTGACTTACCCTCAAAAACATGATGTCAAACTTGATGGCGCCGTTATCGGCAGCTTCAAACATTTGCCACCAACCTTGACTGCGCAATACCATTTTGCACCTGGTTCCCAAGTCAGTCCTTATGTTGGCGCTGGTCTTAACTACACCCGCATTTCAGATGTGAACCTGCTCAAAGGTGCAGGCGGTCTGGAAAGCAGCAGTTTTGGTCTGGCGATACAGGCTGGCGTCGATTTCAAACTCGACAAAAACTGGTCTTTGAATCTGGATGTCAAAAAAGTACAGATTCGTAGCGATGTCACTATCTCTGGCGCTAAAGTCAGTGCAGTCAAGGTTGATCCTTGGCTGGTAGGTGTAGGCGTAGGCTATCGCTTCTAAGAACCTGCTTCCGATCTTACTGCGCGAACGTGATCGGGGCTCATGCGCTGCTCAAAATGCTCATGTACTAAAGTACATTCCGCTTTTTGCGCTGCTCTTCACCCCGCTGACGCTCGCTCGCTACAGATCGTAAACAGGTTCTAAGCGGACATACGAAAACCGTCCCAGCTGCGTTGCAGCACCTTGCTGGGGCTGCTTTGCGTAAGTTCTGAGTCCTAAGCTCAAAAAGAATAAGCATCATGTTTTCCCCTTCCTTACAGAAAGGGGATTTTTATTTGGGCAATAGATTTGCTCTGCAATCACTGTGCTAATTCGCACACCAGCGTTCGCTGACGAACGGAATGTCTATATTTTTCTCCCTTCCCTTAATCCTTGAAGCTGATTAAGTATTTGATTTTAAATAGTTAAATCAAAATCTATGGGGCAGGCACGGTGCTTGCAAACCTGATCTGATAATTACTTACATCAGGTTTCAACATGGATCAGGCTCTCAGCCAGGACACACTTAAAAAGCGCAGGCGCAAGACTATCTTGCTGCTTGCCGTCATTGCCATTTCTGTCACGGGGGCAGCATGGGCGGTGAACCGCATCATCAGTCCCGGCGTCACTCTGGGCGAAATTCGTGTCGGCCAGGTGCGTGTGGGTGCCATCGACAATACCATCAATGCTGCAGGGGTCGTCATACCTGTACGTGAAGAGCAATTGTCCAGCCCTAATCAATCGCGCATCAGCAAAGTCATTGCCAAGGCGGGCCAGACCGTGCATGCCGGTGAATTGCTGATGGTGCTGGATGATCACACCATACGGTTGGCAATCGACAATTTGCGTGAACAGATTTCCCAGCAAGACATCAAGAGTCAGGTACTGGCGATGGAGATGGATGCCAATCTGAAAAAAATTGCCAGTGAAATTGAATTGCTGGAACTGGATTTGCAAAGCAATAAAGTCAAGCTGTCCCGTTATCAAAAACTGGGGGCGATAGGCATTACTTCTGCGGTTGATCTTCAGGCAGCAGAACTGGCCGTCAAACGCAATGAAGTGCAACTGCGCCAGCACAAAGAATCCCTGACAGATACCCGCCGCACTACCCTCAGCAATATCGAAGCTGCACGTTTGCAAAAATCCATCTTCCAGAAACAGATGGAATTGCAGCAAAGACTGCTGGAGCAAACCCAGGTCAAAGCACCTTTTGATGGTTTGCTGAGCTGGATGCTGGCGGAGGAAGGTGCCAGCCTGAATACCGGACAATTGATCGCCAAGGTATCTGAGCTGAATAACTTCAAGGTAGAAGCCACAGTCTCCGACTTTTATGCACGCTACCTCAATCCCGGTCAAAAAGTGCGTGTCGAATATAGCGGGCAAATCATGCCGGGTGAAGTGCAAACCATTTTGCCTGAGATACAAAATGGCACAGTGAAACTCATCGTGGTGCTGGATAAGGCGAACCACCCTTCACTGCGGCATAAACTCAGGGTGGAAGTGAATATCATCACAGAACAAAAAGCACGCAGCCTGATTGTTGAAAATGGACCAGCGATCAGCGGCAAGGGCAGGCAGGATGTGTATGTGCTGGAAGATGGCCGGGCAGTCAAACGCAGTGTGCAAATTGGTCTGGGTGACAGCAAGATGGTGGAAATCTTGCAAGGTGCAAAAGAAGGGGACAGGCTGGTGATTTCAGATATCAGCAACCTCAGGCATTTGAGCAGTTTCAGGGTGTCTCAGTAGACCTCAATAATAATTCAATGAAGGAAGCAATCATGATCAAGCTGGAAAACGTCAGCAAAACCTACCAGACCGATAAGGTTGAAACCCTGGCTTTGCGGGATATCAATCTGCATGTCAAAAAGGGCGAATTTGTCTCCATCATGGGACCCAGCGGCTGTGGCAAAAGCACGCTGTTGAATTTGATCGGTCTGCTCGACAGACCAGGCAAGGGCAAGATTGCGGTTGATGGTACAGAGATGAAAGTCTGGCGCGACAAAGAGCTTGCCAGCATGCGCAACCGTACTTTTGGTTTCATCTTTCAAAGCTTCCATCTGATCAATGATTTGCGTGTTATCGATAATGTCGAGTTGCCCTTGTTGTATCGCTCCTGCAGTGGCAAGGAGCGCCGCCGGCTGGCGGAAGAAGCATTGGCCAGAGTGGGCCTCTCTGCACGCATGGACCATTACCCCAATCAGTTATCCGGCGGTCAGCAACAAAGGGTGGCCATCGCCCGCGCCATGGTGGGACGCCCCAGTGTATTGCTGGCGGATGAGCCGACCGGTAATCTGGATAGCCAGATGGGGGCTGAGGTCATGGATATCTTGCTCAAGCTCAGTCATGAAGGCACGACCGTGATCATGGTCACCCATGACGAGCGCCAGGCCAAACAGGGTGGCCGCATAGTCCGGGTATTTGACGGCCAACTGGTCGTTTAGGAGCTATGCCATGTTAAAAAATTACTTCCAGATTGCCTGCAAGGTATATATGCGGCGCAAACTCTTCACCGCAATCAACCTGCTGTGCATTGTGCTGACCATGGTGGTATTGCTGACGGTGACGGCTATCTTGCAAACGACTTTCTATCCTACGGGTGTGGAAGGCAAGAGTGAGCGGTTCTTGCAAATTACTACTATCACACAGGCCAGTAACAACAACACGAGCAGAAGTCCATTAGGCTATAAGACGATTGATCAATATTTGCGCAAAATGAAGACTGTGGAAAAGGTAGCTGCAGTGACTGGGCCGGAGTCTGTTTCCGTCTATCAAAAAGAAAGTGTTAATGAAATCATGATGCGTCGCGCTGATGCAGAGTATTGGCAGATACTGGATTTCAAGCTCTTGTCCGGGCGCGTGCCTTCTGAAGATGACGTCAGGCAAGGTCGTTTTGTGGCAGTTGTCAATGAAAACACGGCGAAAAAATTATTTGGAACCGAATCCGCCGTAGGTAAGAAAATCAACACTGGTGGCCAGCAGTTTGAAATCATTGGCGTAGTCGAAGACGTCATCCATCTCAACGCTTATGCTGATATGTGGGTACCTGTAACAACTTTCCCTTCTTCACAATATCGTGAACAATATACGGGGGACTTCACAGCCTTGTTAATGGGTAAGAGCGCTGCAGACTTGCCTCTGATTAAAGATGAGCTCCTACAGATCGTCAAACAAGTAAATGCCGATGAACCCAACCATTGGGATCATACCTATATGTGGGCGGACGGCAAACTGGATTTCTTTGCAAGAGGCATACTGAATAACGATGAAGTTGCCGGTTCAGGCGCTGCCCAGCTACTGGCAGGAATCGTTTTTGCCATGTTGCTCTTTATGCTTTTACCTGCCCTGAATCTGATCAATCTGAATTCTGGCCGCATCATGGAAAGGGCAGCAGAGATTGGTGTACGCAAAGCCTTTGGTGCCAGCAATAGCGAACTGGTCAAGCAATTCGTCATGGAAAATATCTTGCTCTGCCTGTTTGGTGGCGCACTGGGATTGATATTCACCAAATTGACTTTGATCTGGCTCAGCAATATAAATCTGGTGCCGTACATGAAAGTGGATCTGAGCTTCGCGGTGTTTGCCTATAGCTTTGTAATGGCCATCGTGTTTGGTGTTTTGTCTGGCGTCATCCCTGCATGGAAAATGTCACGCCTTGACCCCGTGCTTGCACTGAAAGGAGCTGCATAATGTTTTTCCATATACTCAAACCTATCTGGAAGCGCAAGTTCAAGAATTTGTTGTTGAGCCTGGAAATTCTTTTGGCGTTTTGTGTCGTTTTCGGGTTGGCACTGATGAGTGCCCGTTATTTTCAGTTGTACCATTTACCCACGGGATTTGAATATCAGGATGTGTGGTCAATCAGGATGTTGAGTACAGGTCCGTTAGATGCAAAAAACGATTCCATTGTGACAGAAAATTTCCAGCGCAGTCTGGCAGCCTTGCCAGAGGTGGAGCAAGTTGGTTTTATTAATTATTCTCCTTATAGCAATTCCACCTGGCGCTCGGATTTGTATTTGCCTGACAGTCAATTCAGATATTCGGTCAACATGGCGGAAATGGCAGACGAAACCCCTGCGCTCTTGAAAATGAAGTTGCTGGATGGACGCTGGTTCTCAGCTGAAGATGAAGGCAGACCGGAGAGGGCCATCATGATTAATAAAAAACTGGCAGACAGCATGTTCCCTGGCAAGAGTGCAGTGGGGCAATTGGTCACTGATACTGAGCCAGACTCGAAAAAAGTCAAATTATTGCGCATCACAGGCGTTGTTGAGGATTTCCGTAATAAAGGCGAATTCATGGCGCCGACAAATTTTTCCATCATGCGTTTTTCCAAAACAACCGGGGCTAAGCGCATGGAAGTTGTCCTGATCAAAGTCAAACCGGGTACATCGCGGGCCTTTGAAGAAAAACTGAATCAGCAATTGAAACTCATACGCAGTGACTGGGGTTACAGAATTTCACCCTTGGTCGACATGCGCAAATCCAAAATGACCGAAGACACCATTCCTCTGATGATACTGGCTGTCATTGCCGTCTTCTTGCTTATCATGGTCGGTTTTGGTTTGTTTGGTGTGCTCTGGCAAAATACCACGCAACGTATTCCTGAGATAGGTTTGCGCCGTGCCGTTGGTGCCAGCAGCGGACATATCTATCAGCAAATCGTCAGCGAGCAATTATTGTTGAGTTCCATTGCCATGCTGGCAGGGATGGTAATCCTGATACAACTGCCACTGACCGGAGTTTTGGGAGATGCCATCAACTGGACAGTCTTCATTACCGCTACCGTAATCTCTATGGCGGTGATATATGTTATCTCTACGCTTTGCTCGCTCTACCCAGCCTGGCGCGCTAGCCGCCTGAGCCCGACGGAAGCTTTGCATTACGAATAAAATTATTCTTGATCACAGACCAAAACGTTTAAGATAGGTAGACGCAATCACACTCAAGGGTGTGAAGGCTGCATTCCTGTTTTCACCCATATGCAATAGATAAGGCCATGCCAGTAGCATTAACAAACCAACGTATCCTGATCATAGATGATGACAGCTCAGTGCTGGTGTCGCTGGCCTTGCTGTTGAAGCAAGCTGGTTATGCCAGCGTCAGTTGTGATGACCCGCAACAGGCCATGCAAGTACTGGCAACGCAGGAAATACACCTGGTTTTACAGGACATGAATTTTTCTTTGCAGACCACGGGTGAAGAAGGCCTGGCTTTATTGGCCGATATCAAACGCCTTTATCCAGCCTTGCCAGTGTTGCTGATGACGGCCTGGGGCTCGATTGCCCTGGCCGTGCGCGGCGTCAAACTGGGGGCAGCAGATTTTTTTACCAAACCCTGGAATAACACATCTTTGCTGGAGCTGATACGCGCTACGCTGGATATGGCGCAAGTCGCCATGCCTGCAAATACAAACCGTCAGGCGCTGGACCAGCAGTTCAATTTCAGTGACATTATCGGCGAACATTCAGAATTGCTAAAGGTATTGGCGACCATAGGCCGGGTCGCCAGAACCAATGCCTCGGTACTGATTTTGGGTGAGAGTGGCACAGGCAAGGAATTGATCGCCGATGCCATTCATCGCAACAGCCCGCGCGCCAGCAAGCCCATCGTCAAGGTAAATATGGGAGCGGTGACGACAAGCTTGTTTGAAAGTGAAATGTTTGGTCATGTCCGCGGTGCATTTACCGACGCCAAGAGTGATCGTAAAGGGCATTTTGCCATGGCCAGCCAGGGTAGTTTATTCCTGGATGAAATCGGTGAATTGAACCGCAATGACCAGGTGAAATTACTGCGGGTATTGCAAAACCAAAGCTATCAGGCGGTGGGTGCCAGCAAGACTGAGCATGCCGATGTACGCATCATCTCGGCCACCAACTGCGAACTGGCAGAACTGGTCGCCAGCAATGAATTTCGCGAAGACCTGTATTACCGTCTGAACCTGATCACCATACGTCTGCCGCCTTTGCGTGAACGCCGTTGTGATATTCCCTTGCTGGCAAACCGCCTGGTGGCTGCACTGGTGAATAGCTACGGCATGGAGCCAGTCAGTCTTGCCCCTTCTGCATTGCAATGGCTGGGCAGCAGGACCTGGCCCGGCAATATACGCCAGCTCAAACAATGTCTGGAACGCACTCTGCTCCTGGTGGGCAAGCCTGTACTGGAGCAAAACGATTTCCTGTTTGCCGAGCAGCACGAAGAAGCGCAAGGGCAGGGTATGAGCATCGCTGGCATGACGCTCGACCAGGTAGAAAAGTTGATGATAGAAAAAGCCATGGAGCAATATCAGGGCAATATCACCCGCGTGGCCAAGGCTTTGGGCCTCAGTAGATTTTCCCTGTATCGCAGGCTGGAAAAACATCAGATTAACATCAATGAACTGGATGATGGGGAGCAGCGATGAGCCTGAAGCGGCGCTTGCTGGTTTATCTGTTCCTTATCCACGGTATCTTTCTGGTGCTGGCTTTCAGTTTTTATCTTAGCCAGCCCTTGCTTATCGTCTGTCTTGAACTGGGCCTGGCTTGCAGCCTGGCCCTGGGGATCTACCTGGTTAACAAAGTCTTGCAACCACTGGATTTCGCCCAGCAATTTCATGACCTCTTGCAAGATGAAAATTATGCCAGCCGCATCAAGCCAGACAGCAACCAGGAAATCAATGAATTGGTGCTCTTGTTCAACCGCATGCTGGAAGCCCTGTATAAGGAAAGACTGGAATTGGGTGAGCAGCGCGGTTTTCTGGATCGCTTGCTGGAGGCGACACCGACTGCAGTCATTGTGTTTGATTTCGATGGCAAGATCAGTTTGCTGAATGCCAGCGCCCAGAATTTGTTGGACGTAACGGAAACTGCAGGATTGAGTTTGCCGCAGTTGATCCAGAAGTATGAAGCCACCAGTAACACTGAATTGCTGCAGCAACTGCAACAGTTATTGCCAGGTGAGAGCGCAGTGTATGGCGACACTGAAGGCAGGCGTTACCGCTGCCAGAGAAATCAATTCACAGACCGTGGCTTCAAACGTGATTTCGTATTGATCGATGAAATCACTGCAGAACTTGCCAGCTCAGAAAAAGCCACTTATGAAAAACTCATACGGGTACTCGCGCATGAAGTAAATAATACCGTCGCCGCCACAGGTTCTGTGCTCGAATCACTGCTGTTCTACAGCGGGCAATTGCAGGCTGAAGACAGCCACGATTTTGTCACCGCCATCGCCGCAGTCAGGAAGCGCAACGGCAACCTGGGTGAATTCATAGAAAGATTCACCCGTGTCGTCAAAATGCCAGAACCTGAATTGAAAGCGCATGACCTGGCTGCCATGCTCGATGGCATCATTTATCTGTATCGCCAGCAATGCAATGAACTGGGTATCAGCTTCAACTGGGTAGTGCGTGAAGACTTGCCCCTGCAAATGCTGGATGCACCTTTGATGGAGCAGGCATTATTAAATATCGTCAAGAATGCTATTGAAGCTGTAGAAACGTCCATCAAACTTGGCCTTCAACAGGCTGGCTATGTCAAACTCGAACTCAGGCGGGATGCAGACACGCGGGCCATACTTTTATCCATCAGGGACTCTGCCAATCTTTTATCAAATGTGCCGCATGGGCAATTGTTCACGCCTTTCTTCACGACCAAGAAAGGTGGTCAGGGCATAGGCCTGATGTTTGTGCGCGAAGTCTTGAACCGGCATGGCTATAGCCATAAACTCATGGCGAATGGTGAGGGGGAGACCAGTTTTGATATCCTTATCGAAGGCTGATTCATAAAACTTCCAGCCTCATACGCAAATTTTCTATACACCCTATAATGCAGCTCCATTCGGCTCTTTCTGCCAACTATTTAGGAGATTTCCATGTCTGTTTCCATGTACGCTGCCTCTGTTCCCGTCTTTAACCAGATGCTTGATAGCCTGAGCGATGTCCTGAAAAAAGCTGAAGCGCATGCGACAGCCAAGAATATCCCGGCGGAAAATTTCTTGCAGGCACGTTTGTTCCCTGACATGCTGGCGCTGACACGCCAGGTTCAGATCGCTGCAGATTTCGCCAAGGGCGTGACCGGCCGCTTGGCCCAGGTGGAATTGCCAGTATATGAAGATACTGAGCAGAGTTTTGCAGATTTGCAGGAACGCATCGCCAAAACCAAGGCTTTCATTGCGACTCTTGATGCATCCAAGTTTGAAGGCAGCGAAACCCGCAACATCGTCCTGCGCCCAGGTACACCGAAAGAACAGACTTTCTCAGGCCAGGCTTATTTGTTGAACTATGGCTTGCCGCAGTTCTTTTTCCATGTAACGACGGCGTATGCATTGTTCCGTCATAACGGTGTGGAAATTGGTAAAAAAGATTTTATGGGCCTGCGTTAATATTTTTTTCTCCGTAGGTTGGGCCGGGCCTCGCTAGGCTACGCTTCATCAGCCCATCCTATGACGACATAGCCAGCATGCGTGATTCACGCATGCTGGTTCTTTTATGCAGCCACAGTAAAACTCTGCACCGTCTTCAGCCTCAAATTAAACACCAGCAGTGCGACAGAAGTAATCACACCTATCCCGCCAAACAAACTCCACATCAGCATGGGCTGGTGCATTTGCCGTGCCAGCACGGTGTACGACCAGCCAGACAAAAGCCCGGCAAACAAATTGCCGAGTGCCATGGAGACGAAGTAATAACCCATGAACATGGCGGTTTTGCGTTTCGGTGCAATGGCCGCTACATATTCCTGGCTCTTGGGTGAGGCGATCATTTCCCCCAGGGCAAATACAAAGACTGCCATACTGACGCTGACACCGCCAAACAGCAAGGCATTCGACAGGCCCGCCATCCACAGGCTGAGGCTCAATACCAGCGTACCTATGACCAGGACGGGTAAGGCTTTCCAGCGTTGCACATAAGTGCTGATGGCAATTTGCAGGACCACGACTACGCCAAAATCCAGATTGACGATGTATTCAGGATTGACCTGCCGGTAAGCCTGGCTCCAGTTGGCGGCTAATTGTGAGGCACTGATTTGACCCGCATGCAATGCCTGCAAGCCAGATTGCAATTGCTCCAGCGGCGGCATGACTTTGTAGTTCACCAGTTCCAGTCGTAATTGTTCCAGCAACTTGGTATCCGCAAATGGCCCCAGCTTGGCGGCCAGGCCAGGCAAGACGGTCGTCAATTGTTCTACATTCACCGAGGCTAAAAAATTGACGGCCGAGGGGCTGAGTTTGCCTATCAACAGGACCAGGTCGGTGGTATCGACAAAGTCACGTATGTACAAGGGTAGAGTGATGAAGAGCTGGTTATAGATAGTCCAGAAGCCTGTCATGATCAGCAGGTAAATGACGAATTGCGCATTCCCTATGCATATGCCTTGCTGGTACCAGTGTTGTTGGCGACCAGATTTGTTTAGCGCACTCCATACCAGGTTGATGCCTAGCCAGCCCGCCATTGTCATGAAATATTGGGAGTAACTGATGCCACCTTTGGCGGCGATCATGATGCCGATGATGGCCGGCACCACCAACAGGGCCAGCCTGCCATTGCCCAATACTTCCTGGGTTTCCAGCAAGACCTGGCGCAAGCCGCGTTGGTCGGCTCCGCCTTCGTGATGGTCACCATCCTTGTACAGGAAAATCGCCGGTATGAAGTTCAATAAGATCCAGAATGAGGACATGATGAAAACCATGTCCCAACTGATGGCGCGCACATAACCGGCCACCAGTGGCCCAAGGAAACCACCTACATTCACCATGGTATAAAACACGCCAAAACCCAGGCCGCGATTGCTGTCATCAGTCGTGCGGCCTATGGTGCCGACTACCACGGGTTTGAAGCAGGCTGCTCCTATGGCCACAGCCAGGAAGGCGGCACAGAAGCTCCAGAAACCATGCACCTGACCCAGCAGGAAGTAAGCCGGGCACATGATGCAAAACGCAATCAGGAACATGCGCCGGTAACCATAGCGGTCTGCCAGTGCACCGGTAATCACCGGTAGCAGATATAGCAGGAAGGGGATCATGCCCTGCAAGAAGCCGCGTTCCTGATCATTCAAACCAAGACCACCTTGCGATACCGGGCTGGTCATATAGAGGGATGACAGGGTAAAGAAGCCATACCAGGCCAGGCGTTCAAAAATTTCCATGGTATTAGCGACATAGAAATTTTTATGGAAGGGGCTGCGGCCCGAAGAAAGTGGAGTAGTGGACATGAGTAAATGAGTTTCTTAAATTTCCAGCTCAAAATTCTTTGGTGCATGGCTGATAAAACTATAGCCATCTGACTGGATGACGACATCGTCTTCTATGCGCACGCCACCATAGCCAGGGATGTAGATACCGGGTTCTATGGTCACTACATAATTGGCTTGCAGAGTGTCCTGGCAAACCGGGCTGATAAAAGGCTGCTCATGCAACTGGATTCCTACACCATGGCCCAGGCCTGTGCTGGTATAGGCAGCAAATTCCGAAGCTTGCAGAATATCGCTGGCAGCGGCACTGGTGACGGTGGCTAACTGGCCTGCATGCAGACTTTGTAATGCGGCCTGTTGCGCGCGTTGCGCAGTGTCGAATATATTTCTTTGTCGTGTACTGGCCTTGCCTGCAACAAAGCTGCGTGTCATGTCCGAACGGTAGCCATTCACAACTGCACCAAAATCGATGACGACGAGATCACCTTCAGCCAGAGTCTTGCCTGAGGGGATGCAATGCGGCAGGGCAGAACGCGGGCCAAAGCCGACTATGCTGGGGAAGGACAGGCCCTCGGCCCCCAGTTTTTGCATACGGTATTCAAGTTCCAGCGCGAAGTCGCGTTCGCTGACGCCTATGCATAGCATTGGCATACAGTCATGCAAGGCCTGGTCGGCAATTGCTGCTGCCTTGCGGATTTGCGCTATCTCCCACTCATCCTTGATCTTGCGCAATTCTTCCACCAGACCTGTACTAGCCGTACATGTAATGCCGTTCAACTCTTGTGCAATTTCTGACCACATCTGCAGATGGATATGTCCGGCTTCAAACAGCAGGCTGGTGATGTGTGTTTCATCCAGCACTTGCCGTATCGCTTGCCCCAGGCTTTGCCGGTCGCGGTTGCGACATATTAACTGGCAACCAAAACACTCTTCTTCCGCCTGTTCGATAAAACGATAGTCGGTCATCAAATAGACTTGGTCCAGTGTGACGATGCCATACGCGGCTTCACCAGAATAGTTGGCTAGATAACGCAGATTGTCGAGTGAGAATATCAGCAGGGCTTGTTGTCCATCCACAGCCATGCGCTGGCGCAGTTTGTTCAGTCTTTGTGTGAATTCTGGCTTCATCGGAATATGAATCCTTGTATCAGTGGATCTTGTGGATCCAGATAAAAAGTGCTGCGTCCTGTGATGTGGGCACTGCCTTCGACGCGGGGAATGATGGCGCTATGGTAGCCATAGCTGTGCGGATGATAGGCAGCCACCTTGAACTGGCTGCCCAATATGCTTTCTATCGTAATGCTTTCACCCAGGCGCAATTGTCCGCGCGCATACAGGATGGCTGCCTGGCCAGAGACCCCGCTGCCAGTGGGGCTGCGGTCCAGCTCGCCATCGGCAAAGATGCAGACATTGCGACTATGTACGCCAGGTGTTAGGGATGGTGCAGAAAAAATGCAGCCATACAGAAAACCGAGTTCAGCATCATTGGGATGGTGTATGGCGATCTGTGCCTGCACTGCTGCCTTGATGTCACATCCCATGCGGATGATTTGGCGGTGATTGTCAGCCGCCAGTGACAAGCCCAGGCTTGGCGCATCGACATAGGCGTAGTAGGCACCGCCATAGGCCAGCGTGACATTCACCTTGCCCAGATTGGGTACCTCGACCTTGACATCCATGGCAGCGACAAATGACGGCACATTGTCAAAATAAGTGCGTGTGACCTTGCCATTGTCCATTTCGGCATAGGCAGTGATTTGCCCGGCAGGCACATCGATCTTGATGGTTGTCATGGGGCCGCTGCTGGCAACCACGCCAGCTTCCAGTGCCACGCGTGTGAGTGCAATGATGGCATGACCGCACATGGTGCTATAGCCCTCGTTGTGCAGGAACAGGGCACCAAAATCACTGTCTTCGCGTTCCGCCGCAACGATGAGGCAGCCATACATATCGGCATGACCACGCGGCTCAAACATCAGGGCGGTGCGCAAATGATCGTAGTGGGTATGGCAGTAAGCACGTTTTTCCAGTATGCGTTTGCCTGGCAAGACAGGAAAGCCACTGGTGATGATGCGCAGAGGTTCGCCACCGGTATGGCAATCCAGGCTGCTGATTTGCAAAACTTCAGGCGATGGTCTCCAGCTGGAAAAAGCCCTGGCTTGTGTTGCACTCGACATGTGCATGCTCCTGCTCTAAAAGCGTCAGCTTAAAGCGCATGAGAAAGCCTGTCTTGACGTTTTGCATGCCCCCTTTTGTGGAAATTGGCACAACAAAAAACTATTTGAAATTGCTTAAAATTTCCGCAAAAGTTTACGTATATTTAAAATATATTCGTGATATATTAAAAAACGGCATAGCGATTTTGTAACAACGCAGTGTAACGATGTCCATGAATTGGCAAGCCACTAGCGCTGATTGATGAAAGCTGGTAGCCACGCAGAAAGCAGGCAGCTAGTGATCTGGTCTTTCTGTCATTTGCATCAAGTGATTCATATGCTGAGCAGAGCAAATACGGAAACAGGCAGTTTTGCGTGTTTTCCTTGTTCAGCAAAAAACAGTCCAGGTTTTTCCGGATAAGTAACAAGCCAATCACAGGCCAGTACCAAGGCAACAATTAATACGCAAGACCCTTAGCAAGCAACAAGAAAATCAAAAAATATTTTTCAAATCCGGAGCAGACAAAATGAAAGAAAAAGTACTATCCCATTCGCTGAGACTGATGTTCGCCAGCGGACTAGGCTTGAGCATGATCGCCGGTAGCACGCAGGCGCAAGATGCTGGCCCAGCCATGCAGCGCGTTGAAGTGACGGGTTCGTCGATCAAACGCATCAATCAGGAAACCGCATTGCCTGTGCAAACCTTGTCGCGCGCCGATATAGAAAAAAGTGGTGCAACCAATGTGGAAAGCCTGATTGCGGCGCTCCCCAGCATGCAGGGCTTCAGCACCGCCAACCAGACGATCAATGGCGGCGGTGGTGGTTTGCAAACTGCTTCCATCCACAATATCGGCGCTGCATATACCCTGGTTTTGTTGAATGGACACCGACTGGCGTCCTATGGTGCGGGCAGTACAGTCAACCTGGCCAGCATTCCCTTGTCTGCAGTTGAGCGGGTAGAGATATTGACTGACGGTGCATCGACCTTGTATGGCTCGGATGCGATTGCCGGTGTCGTCAATTTCATCTTGCGCAAGAACCAGACGGAAGCTGCGGTTGACTTCAGTTACACTCATCCACAGCAATCTGGTGGCAAATCTTATCGTCTTGGTATTTCCAAAGGTTTTGGCGACCTGGAAAAAGATGGCTACAACGTCCTGGTGTCCTATAGCCATGACGAGCAAAGCATGCTGAACTCTTCCCAGCGTTCATTTGCTGATACCGGTGTCAGGAGATTTTCTGAAAATGGTAAAAATTATGCGACCTGGTTTTTGTCAGACAATTCCAGCCCATCCATCGCACAGTTGAATTTCAAGAATGGTGCAGATCCCATCCTGTTTTCACCAAGCTACATGAAAGACAAGACTTGCGGGCCGAACACCTTCCAGGTAGAAAATCGCTGCCGCTATGATTATGCATCGACAGTGCAGTTGATCCCTGAGTCCAAGCGTGACAGCCTGTTTTCATCACTGAACTACAAACTCAATAGCGATACCAATATTTTTGCCGAAGCAGTGTTATCCAAGTTCACGCAAACAGGTCGCTACGCGGCTGCTGCCCAGCCATTGAACCTGGGTCTGGACAGCCCTTTGTTTGCCAAATACGTGACACCTTACCTGGGTGCTCTGGGTGTCAACCCGGCCAACCTCGATTCAGCCAGGATGCGCCTGCGTATTTCTGACGCTGGTGGCCGCAATACTGCTTATACGACAGAGGCACAGCACCTGGTGCTGGGAGCGGACGGCAATGCTTTTGGTTTTGACTATAACCTGTCCTACACCCACTCCATCTCCAAGCGCAAGCGTGATTTTGCTGGTGGCTTCCTGAGCAAGGATAAGTTCTATGCCATCGTTGACAGTGGCAAGTACGATCCATTTGCGCCTGCAGGATCTTCTGAAGCGATACTGGCACCTGCAGTCTTGCGTGAAAACTGGTCCAGCTCCAAGAGTACATTGGATGTATTGAGTCTGCGCGGATCGCGTGAATTGTTTGTCATAGGCAGTGGTAAATCGCAATTGGGCCTGGGGGTGGATTTCAGCAAGCAGGGCTATGACTACACCGCGACACCGATAGGCATGGGCACGAATGCCCTGCAACCAAACTACACCGATGCGCCTTTGGGCGATTCTCCAGGTGACTTGCCGATTGCTGCCAGCCGTAAAAACTGGGGTACGTTTGCTGAGCTATTGCTGCCATTCAGCAAGCAATTCGATGTGACAGCTGCCCTGCGTTATGATGATTACAGCGCCGTCACCAATACCGCGAATTTCAACGAGCAAGGCAAGCCCATTGCATCTGCGACTCAGGGTAACAAGGCTGACAAGCTGACTTACAAGCTGTCTGCTGCTTACCGTGCTTTTGACAATGTCTTGTTGCGTGCGTCATATGGCACGGGTTTCAAGATGGCTAGCATGAGCGATATCACTTCACCACTGATACATAGTGGTAACACGGGTGGTACTTATCCTTGCCCGGTCAAGTCACCAGATCCACGCGCAGTAAATTGTATGGGTTCGACTCAGTATGACGTGCTGACAGGTGGTAATCGCCTGACTGGTGAAAATGGCTTGAAGCCTGAAGAGTCGAAACAATCCACTATCGGCATGCGCGTAGAACCTAGCTCCAACTTGTCTCTGGGTCTGGACTTGTGGGATGTAAAAATGGAAAACCAGATCGCGCAACTGCCGGAAGCCATCGTTTTTGGTCACCCTGAGCGTTATCCCAATCTGTTCTCGACTTTTTATGAACCAGGCCAAGGAGGCAATATCCTGGTGGGCACACTGCCTTCGTACAATATCGCCAGTGCCCATTATCGCGGCATAGACTGGGATCATAGCTTCAAGACCGCGACACCCTTGGGCAAGCTGGGTTTGAACTGGACTGGTACTTATATGCTGATGTCAGATCTGGAAATTCCAGGCAGCCCGACGGTGCGCAGTGTCGGTCGCTATGACGAAAACAATGCAGTGGCTTTTCGTGTCATCAGCAAACTGGTGGCAACGCTGAAAACTTCGGATGTATTCACGCACGCCCTTACCATGAATTATCGTTCTGGTTATCACGATGCCAGGGCTTCTGTGCGTGAAGTCAATGCCGATGGTAGTTTTGGTGATTTTGTCACCGTCAAGCGCGAAGTATCGCCTTACACCACATTTGACTGGCAAACCCGTGCGCAACTGCGCAAGAATCTGGCATTCACTTTCGGGGTTCGCAATCTGTTCAATGTTAGCCCCCCTTTGTCTTTGAAAGAAGGCAATGGTGACCAGGTTGGTTATGATGGCCGTTATACCGATGCACTGGGCAGGACGATTTACGTTACAGGTTCTTACAGCTTCTGATGCCAGATGACCTTACCCGTTCATAAAAACGGGTAAGGTTTGGCAAACTTAGTGCAAGCTGAAATAGGCGTAAGCCAGTGCTGCAGCAATACACAGGCTGATAAAAATGCCCAGCGGGAACGCCTGGTTTTCTGCCGGGTTGCCTGGTCGCCTGGACGAGCCTGACTGGTTGGCTTGCCGTTTTGATTTATCAGTATCGATCACGATCAATGCCAGAATGGGGTCAGGATCGAGTTTTACCAACTTCGCATATGCGCGTGTGAAGCCTTTGACTATCGCTGCCTCCGGCAGGGCGGGATAGTCGTCTTTTTCCAGTGCAATGATTTGCCGTGGTGCCAGTTTGAGCTGGGCGGCCACTTGCTCCACCGTCCAGCCCAGCGCAAGGCGCCCTGCCGCCAGTTTGGCACCGGGTGAAGCCGCCAGTCTTTTGGCTTCCGCCTCCAGTAAATCGGCGGCGATAGGCTGGCCCAGGCGGGATTCAATCAATTCCTGATAATGAAATGTGCCCGTAACTTCTGACGGAGCTGGCTCATTGTGCTCAGACTTGCTCATTACCATTGCCTCATATATAACAAATATCCAGACTAAATGCCGTTACAAAAACAGCGGCGAACTAAAACGCAGCGACTTGATTACGCAGAATGCCATGCAAGCACGCTCTGCGATACTAAATTTCGATGACTTAATTGATATCAAATGTCGTACTTTGTCCCAATGTATGCTGCAAACTGAAAAACTTGGTCTGGCTCAGTCGCCGATTTCATGATAATCGGGTAAGCTTCGAGTACGTGTTGACATGGCAAGTTATCAACTTGGGGCTGGACGCAAAATGGCGGAGCTTTTTTGCGTTAGCCTTTTGTTGTTTCGATAGAAATTTCAACATAAAAAAGCACTGTCGTAAGATTATCTCACACTGCCTGTTCAGGATACTTATTTTACAGGCGATACAAAATGGTTTTGGAGTGCCACTAATGATTAAAATTGCCGTTGTTTCTTATAATAACCAAGCACCAGACACACCTGTTTTTGCGGTATTTGGACCAGAGCCAGCGACGATAGGGCGTAATGTAGAGAATTTTCTGGCCTTGCCAGACCCTAAACACTTTGTTTCGCGTACCCAGGCTCATGTATGGAGCACTGGTGGACAGCACTTTATCAATAATCTCAGCCTGGCTAATCCAGTCAGCATCAATGGCAAGGAAATCAAGGCCGAGACAGCATTTGAAATTCATTCGGGTGACGAGATACAGATAGGATTGTACTTATTGCGCGCAGACGCGGTGCAGGCAGTAGTTGCCAATGATGCAGCACAGGCACCTGTAGTGTTTGAGGCTGCACCAGAGAGCAATGAAGTCGAAGTCATTGAAGAAAACAAGCGCCAGCATCAGGCAGTTGTGCCGGTTGGAAAAGAAGATGCGGCAGTACAACCGCCGCAATTCCTGCTGCGTCCTGAAGTCGCCAATCCACCAGTTGAAGCAGTGACTGAGGAGATTAGCAAACCAGTAGCCCAGACTGAAGCTACTGCCGCAGTCGATGCGTATGCTAATGCAGCCAAGGTGGCCGATGCTGGCAAAGCTGCCGGCAACGCCAATGAACTCATGCAAGCCTTTTTGCAAGGCGCAGGCCTGCAACAATTAAACCTGGCATCAGGCCTGACCGTGGAATTGATGGAAACACTGGGCAAGTTCATGGCTGCCTCTGTGCAGGGAGCCATGGAAGAGCTGTCACAACGAGCCTTGCTCAAGCGCGAAGTGAAAGCAGAAGTAACCATGGTTGTGCTGAGGGAAAACAATCCTTTAAAATTTTTCCCGGATAGTAAAACCGTCCTGACCCAGATGTTGCGCAAGAAGATGCCAGGCTTCATGGCACCGGCCGAGGCGATGGAAGATGCTTTTTTTGACATACGGACTCATCAGATGGGCGTGGCAGCAGGCAGCAAGGCGATCACCGATTCCATCTTGAAAAATTTGCAGCCTGCACATGTCGAAGCGCAACTGGGTGCACCGGGCTTGCTTGACCAGATTAACCCGGCACGACGTAAGGCGGCCATGTGGGACCAGTTCAATGAAATATTTGACACTATTTCGTCTGGTAAGAAAGATGAGTTCCAAGCCTTGTTTGGTAAAGAGTTTTTACTTGCCTATGAGAAAGAAGTTGAAAAAGCAGAACTGAACCGCTAGTCTTGTGCAAAATCTCATACTATCCCCAGTCATGCTTCTGGACACTGCGCAATTCACCGCCATAGGCGGTAGAAAGAACAATGAAGATGCGCTTGCCTGGGCCGATGAAGATGGCCTGGCCTGTTATGTGCTGGCTGATGGCACGGGTGGACATGCAGGTGGCGAGATGGCTGCCAAGGTGGCCATTGATGCTGTCGTGGAGAAATTTGTTCAGGAAGCCTCGTTCAGTGCCAGGGCTTTGCGCTCTTATCTGGACTGGGCCATCCTGAAGGTGGCGCAAAGCAAACGCGATCATCTCAGTCAGCGGCATATGAGTACCACCATTGCCACCTTGTTGATAGACAAGAGCAATCGTTGTGCCTTGTGGGCGCATATGGGGGATACCAGGATCTACCATTTTCGCAAGGGCAGGATCAAGATGGTATCGAAAGACCATAGCCAGGCCCAACGTCTGGTGGATGCCGGTATTGCGGACTACACGCGCATACGCCAGCACCCACAGCGCAATATGCTGTTTGCTGCAATTGGTGCTGAAGGTGACAGTAGCCCGGAAGTAACTTCAGATACGATGGATTTGCGTGATGGTGATGCTTTTCTCATGTGTACCGATGGTTTTTGGGAATGGGTATATGAGCATGAAATGGAATTTTGTCTGGCAACAACCGGCAGTAGTGAGGCCTGGTTGAGTAAAATGAATGCTATTGCAGAAAAAAATATTAGTACGTCAAAAGCAATTAACAGGGATAATTTCTCGGCTTTTGCTATTTGTCTGCACGACAAATAAGTAAATGGCTGAATTAATGCGTGAATCAGGAGCCCGGGACGTGAATATCATGCCGCTGCTGATTCAACCAAGAAACTACAATCCGAGTAAGCCTTGAACACAGAAAAAATACTCGCCACTGAAGCATCAACTGCAAAAAACGCAGGTACCGAGAATTGTCTCGCTATCGGCACGCGGCTAAATGACTTTGAAATCACCGGGATTTTGGGTGAGGGTGGCTTTGGTATCGTGTATCTGGCCTTCGATCATTCGTTGCAGCGCACGGTCGCCATCAAGGAATACATGCCTGGTGCCCTGGCGGGGCGTTCTGCCGATACCAGTGTGACCGTCAGGTCAGAGCGACACAAAGCCACTTTTGAAGCCGGCCTGAAGAGCTTTATCAATGAAGCACGCCTGTTGGCACAATTCGATCATCCTTCGCTGGTCAAAGTGTATCGTTTCTGGGAAGAAAACAAGACGGCATACATGGTCATGCGTCATTACGATGGCCACACACTCAAGCAAATCGTCAATAAACGCCCCAAACTGGTGACTGAAGCCTGGCTGAGATTTATCTTCAAGCAAATCCTTGAAGCGCTGGATACTCTGTACCGTTCAAAAATCCTGCACAGGGATATTTCACCTGACAATATCATCGTGCAAAAGAATGGCGTGGCCGTTTTGCTGGATTTTGGCTCTGCCCGCCAGATTATTGGCGACATGACGCAAGGCATGACAGTCATCCTCAAGCCCGGTTACGCGCCTATAGAGCAATATGCCGATGACGTGGAAATGCCCCAGGGTTCGTGGACGGATATCTATGCCCTGGCAGCCGTCATGTATTTTGCCATCATGAAATCTCCGCCTCCGATATCGGTAGGCCGGGTGGTGAAAGACACCATGCTGCCTTTGCAAGATGGCGAACATGCAGGTTTCAGTGCCAAGTTCCTCAAAGGCATAGACCTGGCGCTGGCAATCCAGCCGCAAGACCGCCCGCAAAGCATGGAAGAATTCCGCCAGCTTCTGGGCATCAGTTCCTTTGCCTCAGTACGCAAGTCACGCAAGGGCAGGGAAGAGCACACCGCCGGCATACAGGCGGACGGCCCGGATATCCTGAGTACCGTACCTGGCAAAGATGCAAATCCGGTAAAAACCCACAGGCCAGAACCGAAGGCGAAGCATGATCAGGACGCTGGGCTGGTGGCCAAGCTGCGTGCTCGTCCCTTGCCTTTTGTTATCGCTGGCGCTGCACTGGTGCTGCTGGCAGGCTACTTTGCCACGCGCCCAGGTACGAATAAATCTGACGACGCCGCTCTGGCGTTGGCGCAGCAGTCATTACCTGCTCCTGCCACGGCAGCAGTGGCGGTTCCAGTTGTAAAAGCAGAGGCTGCAACAGCCAGCAACGCTACTGCTGTGGCAGCCAGCGCGGCTGAGGCGAGTGGCAAGTCTGATCCTGAGCAACTGGCCTGGGACAGACTAAAGGAAGATAATACCGTCACCCCTGAGGCGCTGAATGCATTTTTACAGCAATATCCTCAGGGTAAGTTTGTTGACGCAGCGCAAGCGCGCCTGAAGGAAGTCAAGGCAGCCAAGGCTGCCGCCACCAAGCTTAACCTCAAGCTGTCAATCAAGCCCTGGGGTACAGTTTTTGTTGATGGCGTACAGCAAGGTGCCAGCCCACCTTTGAAAAATATCAGTTTGACTGCGGGCAAGCATAAGATCAGGGTCACCAATCCTGGTTTTCCCGATTTCATTACCGAAATCGATGCTGGAAAAAGCAATGCGGCAACCATAGAACATGAATTTACGAATAAATAAAGCTGAAGAAAAATGAAGAAATTAACCCAAGCGCTGTATGTGACGGGTCTGGTGATGGCATGTACCATCTTGCAGGGGTGTGAAACTGCACCCAAGCAGGCACCAGCACCCAAGCCTGTGGTGAAGCCGAAAGAAACACCGCCACCACCACCACCTCCTCCGACAGAACCAAGCAATCCTGCGCTCAGCCCGGAAATGCTGGCCCTGAAAGACGGTACCGCCTTGTATGACGGTGGCGACTACAATGGCGCCATCAAAAAGCTCAATGCTGCCACTGAAATCTGGAACGGGCATAACAAGGATGTGCAACTGGGTGCCCTGAAGATACTGGCTTTCAGCTATTGTGTGACATCCCGTACGCAATTATGTCGCCAGCAATTTGACAAGGCCTTGAAGCTGGACCCGGCGTTTAACTTGTCTGCTGCTGAAATTGGTCACCCTGTCTGGGGGCCAGTGTTCTTGAAATCCAAGAATGCGGTGAAAGCGCCTGCCCCAGTCAAGAAAAAGTAAGCACCAGGCTAATCAGGACGCAATTAATACCGGCAAACACGTTTGCCGGCATCTTCATCCTTTAGCCACGACCGAACGGCGCATCGACTGCGTGGCTTTGGCCGGTGAACCAGCGAGGCCCTCGTTCTGTCATATAGAAATGATCTTCCAGGCGTATACCAAATTCGCCTTCTATGCAGATCATGGGTTCATTGCTGAAACACATGCCAGCGGCCAGCGGACGCTGATTGCCTTTCACCAGATAAGTCCATTCATGGATGTCCAGGCCTATGCCATGGCCGGTCCGATGGGGCAGGCCGGGTAACTGGTAGTCAGGACCAAAGCCAGCCGCCGCCAATACTTTCCTGGCGGCAGCATCGACTTGCTCGCATGGCACGCCGATTTGTGCCGCATCAAAGGCCGCTGCCTGGGCAGTTTTTTCCAGTTCCCAGATATCACGCTGGCGCTGGCTGGGTTTGCCAAACACATAGCTGCGGGTAATGTCCGAGTTGTAGCCATGCAATTTGCAACCGGTATCGATGAGTACCATATCGCCTTCCCGCAGGAATTGTTCAGCATCCGGCCCATGCGGCATGGCAGTCGCTTCGCCAAAACTGACGATGCAAAATGTGGATGCGCTACCGCCATAGGCGCGATGAGCCTGGTCGATGAAGCGTGCTACTTCAAAAGAAGAAATGCCTTCACGCAGAATTCTTGCCGCTTTCTTTTGTACTTCCAGCGTCAGGTTCTTGACTGTTTGCATGATGGACAGCTCGGCCATAGATTTATGCATACGACATTCTGCAGTGATGCTGCTGGCATTGATGATTTGCGCTAATGGCAATACCTGGCGCAAGCCATCAAAGACAAAGAATGGCGCGTTTTCATCAAGCGCAATGACGGCGGTCTTATAGCCTGCATCCTGCAACAAGTTTTTGACCAGCAGGCAGGGATCATTTTCTTCCTGCCATAAACGGATATCGGCATCTGCCCCCAGTGTTTCACGCAGTTTGGAGTCTTCAAACTCAGGGCAGACATAAGTCAGTCTGGCATCTGGTGTGAGGATCGCAGCCGTCAGGCGCTCGCTGGGATACCAGCGCAATCCAGTGAAGTAATACAGGCTGCTGCCAGCAGGCAGGATCATGGCATCCACATCATTTTCTTGCATCAGTCTGGCAGCTTTTTCTACTCTGGACTGGCGTTCGGCAGCACTGATGGGGCTGACATCGCTCAAGTCTGCCTGGATGCTGGCTAATTCTAGGTCTGCAGTGGAACCGCCTATGCCTGATGTCATGCTGGAACTCCGGTGTGGGTTTTTATGGATGCGGGGGAGGATAGTATAAGGCGGGGATTGGGTCTTGATGGTTTGTGTTGGTGGGGATGACGAAATCGGCATAGTGGCTATGCTAGTGATGTATGACTAATGCAAGTATTTGCACGTTTATTAATTGCTGTGCACCATAATGTGCCGTGTGCATATTTACGTCATTCCAGCGTGGGGTTAGCTGGAATCCAGCGGCGTTCTTTGCATGCTGAGAAGTTTATTAGCGCCAGAATTGTAAAGTTTTGCGAGCTGGATTTTGAAATGCCTTCACACGTGTTTTGAAATTGCCGGCCGGTGGTAGACCGGCAGCTACCCACCTTTTTGTCTCGCCAAAAAAGGTGGGCCAAAAAGGCGACCCAGGCGTCGTCGCCCCCTGAAGGGGGTTCCCGTTTGTGCAAGACAAAAAATGGGAAGGCCCGAAACTCGCTTCGCTCAGACAGCGGTCCTTCTTTTTCCATTTTCTGTCCTGCACAAACGGCGTCGACACATGGGGAACTGCGAAAAGTCAAAATCAACTGCAACTGCAAAGCAAAATCAAAGGCCACTGCAACATCAAAACCGGTTGATTCACCGGTTTTGATGTTAATGCGATTGCCTTTGATCTTTTTAAATCACTGTCTTAAAACTTATGTTCCACCGACAGTTTCAACACACGTCCACGCAAAGGCAAAGAACTGCCTGGGCGCATTTGCATGACGGTGTCGCGGTTGAAGACGTTGAACAGGTTCATGGTCAGCAAGGTGTTTTTCCAGCCTTTGTAGTTCAGCGAGAAATCCACTGTGGTGTCGGCAGCGATCTTGCACTGGTCGGCAGCGATACCGCGGTCGCTACAGCCTTGTTCGGTGTTGGCGCTGTCCAGGTCACCCCAGCTCAATGTTGTGCCGCTGGTGTAGTAGATACGGGTGCCTGCGTTCCAGTCGCCTCTGGCCCAGCCCAGTTTGGCAATGGCGCGAATTTTTGGTACACCGCGACGGCCTACATAGTTTTCGCTATAGTCATTGGTGAATGAACTCCAGCTACGGTAGTCGGTCTGGTAATTCATTTCCAGGCCGGTATTGAGTTTGCCTGCTTCACCCAGATTCCATTTGCTGTTAACATCCACATCGACACCGGCGACCTTGGTCTTGGTCAGGTTGGCATATTGCGCACCGATGGTGGCGATAGGGCCAATGGCAAAGCCCAGGGGTTTGCCAGCCAACTCAGATGCACGCTGTGCCAGATCAATGTCTTGGGTCGTCATTGCACCACGTTCAACCAGGCCTGCTTTCTTGTCTTCATTGGCCAGGGTTTCGTCTACACCAAGTACAGAGATTTCATCGCGGCGCTTGATGCTGTAGTAATCGATGGTGATGCTGGTGTCTTTGCTGGCTTGCAAGACCAGACCCAGGGTGATGCTGTTTGATTTTTCTGGTTTCAAGTCCTTGTTCGGCAAAACACGCGCCGGGAAACTGACCGAGCAACCGAGGTTGTAGGCAGTGCTGGCATTTGCCTGGTCGATAGCGTTGCCTTTTTTCAAGGCGTCTGACATTTGTGTCGCCATCGAGCAGCGTTTTGGATCAAGGTAACCATTATTGAACCAGGATGCACCGCCATTACCTGTTTCTGGCAAGCTAGGTGCGCGGAAGCCTTCTGCTGCCGTGCCGCGCAACATCAGAAAATCTGTGGCCTTATAGGACAGCCCCAGTTTTGGCACGACGGCAGCCTCCGTCGTTCCTGATTTGTCCGCACGCAGGGCAAAACTGCCTTCCAGCTGTTTGGTGAACGGGGCGTTCAATTCGGCAAATGCGGCACTGACATTGCGTGAGCCTTGTATCGATACACCGCTGAATTGCACGATTTGTGCATTCAAGACATTGTCGCTGCTGGCTTGTTCAAATGTTTCGCGGCGCAGGTCGAAACCGGTTGCCAGTTGCAAAGGGCCGCCGCTCAATGCCATCAGTTCACGCGAGGCCTTGAAGTCAAAAAAGGTTTGTGTCGATGTGCCATGTGATCCCATTTCCGGGAACATCTTGTCAAGCACCGCCTGCGAGTTGGTCGCACCAAATTTGTATTCACCCTTGACGATGGCATCGTGATAGCCATAACGATCACGGTACAGACGTTGTTTCTGGGTAGCGGTAGAACTCATCCTGCCGATAGCACTATCCCATTCCCAGCCAAAGTGATTACCTTCCAGTCCCACTACGACGCGATATTGCCTGGCTTCACCGACATTTTTGAACATTTCGGGGTTATCAGCAAAGCGATAATTCAAGCCTACCGGGAAGGAGTAAGGATTGAAGGCATGGCCGACTGGCAGTTGCGGGTCTGTGAAGTATTGCATCTGCCCCTTGATGGAGTCATACCAGGTCAGCGGTACGCCTGTGATATTACTGCGAGGGACGGAGGTGTAATAAGTGCTCTTGGTGTTCGAGAAATTGACTTCAGCAAAACCGCTGAGATTTTCACCCAGCTTTTTCTTGCCCATGCTGAAAAAGGCAATACGGTCCGCAGCAGGATTGGCATCACTGTCTTTCCAGTAGTCATAGCGGCACAAGCCACCGATCAGCAATTCTGGTGCGCAACCAGGGGCAGCGGTGGTGAAGGATTTGCCCGCCAGGGTTTTGTCAGCATAATTGGCTGGGTAGCGGCCAGTATAGTTGCCTGGATAGGCACCAGTAGACAGGGCGGCACGATCCGGGTTCATTTTCAGGTACCAGTCCGGCAGCATGCCAAAGACATCGCGGTCCTTGTAGGCACCACGATGATAAGCCTCAAGGTGGCCGAACACATTGTAGCCATCTTTCTCATAATCACCTGTACCCATGGTGATGGAGGCAGTCTGGGATTTGTTCAGCATGCTGTTACGCAGCGATTGCTGGGCGCTGGCATTCAGGGTCACGCCCTTGAAGTCCTTGCGGGTGATGATGTTGATCACGCCTGCAACAGCATCGGAACCATACACCGCCGAGGCACCATCTTTCAGAATTTCTATGCGGTCTATTGCATTGGCCGGGATGGCATCAATGTTGACGAAAGTAGCCTGCAGGCCATCGGCAAAGCCATAGCTGGGCAAGCGCCGGCCATTCAACAAAGTCAAGGTGGCAGACAAGCCAAGATTACGCAAGGACACGCCGGATGCTCCACTGGCCCAGGAATTGGCACCACCCAGATCACTAATGGCGGTGCGGTCATTATTGCTGAGGTTATCGAGGATATCCTTGACGGTATTGGCACCGCTGTCCATGATTTCCTGACGAGTCAGGATCTGTACCGGGGATGCAGTTTCACTGTCCAGGCGTTTGATATTCGAGCCGGTCACGACCACTTTTTGTACAGGTGCAGCATCTTGTGCATAGCTGCTTTGCAATCCCATCAGTGCCAGAGAAATGGCTAGTGCGGATTTTTTCATATCGGGTAGTTTTTTCAAAATATGCTCCATAGTTTTGAGGTCGCCCTCAGTCTCACCATTCAATCCCTCGAATGAACAGCCACCTCCATTTCGGCACATAAGCCAGCGCTGAAATGGATATCTTCCGGGTCTGGCTCTTGCTTTTCTATTGCCAGGCAAGGCCAGCCTTCTCTTTATCTTGGGCAAATCCATGTGCAGTTTTTCACGCCGCACCGTTAGTGCAGTAGTGCTTTTCGCTGCTGACATGTATTGCTGCTCGCCACCGGAATCGATACAGGAAATAAGGAATGTAAATTCCGGCGGGACTCAAATGTACCAATATAAATATATTTAAGGTATATTAATAAAATATTTTCGACATATTTACAACGAACCGATATCAAGATATAAATCTTGTTTGCAATAGAGAAATGAAAAAGGAGACAGAGTTGAAAATCAGAAATAGCGGCGCGCTGGCATTGATGGTGATGTCAGCAGCTGGACTGACAGCTTGCAGTACCAATCCATCACAAAAGATCAGTGAGCGTGACCAGCAAATACAAAAAGTGTTGACGCATGTGCACCAGTGCAGTCCAACGCTAAGCCTGCGTTCGCAGGCATTGACAGCGGAAGATGAAAGTAAGTCTTGCCAGATGCTGGGGGCGCTGGAGCGGCAGTTTCATGGCATCTTCGGTACTGCAGGCAAACCAGTCAGAGATGATGGCAACAGCAGCCTGAGAGCAAATATTTATCAGTCCAAAGAAGACTATCAAAAATATGCGCCCCAGCATTTTGATATGCCGACCGATAATGGTGGCATGTATCTGGAGGGTTACCCTGAGCGTTTGGGTAACCAGGCAGAGTTTGTCGCCAACCAGAAAAAAGATGGTAGCATCCTCAATCTGGGTCATGAATATGTGCATTATCTCGATGGCCGCTTTAATCTGTATGGCGACTTTTGCGCCAACCTGCACGACTCGCATGCGCCGCCAGAAAACTGCGCCAAGCCTGCGCCGCTGACGCCTTACCTGGTATGGTGGACCGAGGGCATCGCTGAGTATGTCTCCAAGGGAAAGGATAATCCGGCGGCTATCAAGGCTGCTACTGAAAAGACCTATGCATTGAGCCAGTTATTCGACACCGGCTATGAAAACAATAATGGCACGGCCAGGATATATAGCTGGGGTTATCTGGCGGTACGTTTCATGATGGAAAAACACAGGCCAAAGATAGATCAGATGCTGGTGTTTACCCGTAGCGGTGATTATCCGCGCTATCAATCCCTGGTCAGGTCCTGGGGCACGAGCATGGATGAAGAATTTGCAACATGGCTCGAGAGTCTGAGCAAAACTTAGCGGCAAAAAATGAAGCCGGGCACTCGCGCCCGGTTTCATTTTTATTACTGCATCTATAGTTATCAGCCTATTTTGACTTTCTAGGCGCAGGCACAAAATCAAATTGCCACTTGACTGGTGCGGACTGATCACTAACTTTGACAGTCTGGCTCAGTGGTGGTTTGATACTGCCCATATTGGGATGCCAGGCTTTGACCTCGTAATTACCTTCCGGCAGTTTATCCAGCATGGCTGTACCACTCTGGTCAGTCTTGACAAAATAAGGCGTGTCCAGCACCAATACATAAGCGCGCATCCAGTTATGCAAGAGGCAGTAGACGATGACGATGCCTGGCTTGTCGAAGATGACGGGTGGTGGAACCACGCCACGTTCATAGGTCTTGATTTCAAACTCCTTGGCTGCCGAGAAGGATTTCACATGGTGCTCCATCTTGTCGTAGTTGGGAAACTTGACTTGCGAGCCTGTGTGTATTGCCGTCACATACGGTGAAAACTGCATATCGTTTTGCGATATTGTTGCTTCGGTTTTTTCTGAGGGTGGCAAGGGCATACCTATCGGTGTTGCATACACGACGACATCACTCATGGCATTGCCATTTTTATCGACCGCCTGGAAATTCAGTTTGGCTGCATGCGCCTGCATGGGCGAGCTTACTGCCAGCGTCATCGCCAGGGCGAATAGGGCAGGAAACTTTTGCATAAATAATAGTTTCATTATTTTTCCTGTCGTTACATTATTCATTTGGTGACGATCGGCCGCTGCATAGGTGCCAGCCTGGCAATCAGCTTGTTTTGCACTGATGATGGCACATCATGCTTTTCCATGGCGATTTGCAAGTCTTCCGCCAGGGCGTTGAAATGAGCGTTTGTCACCTGCATATCCTTGTGCGCTTCATACATGTCGCGGCCACTGTATTTGCAAGGACCTCCACTGAGTTCGCAGAATTGTTCGGTCAGCAAGCTGGCCAGTCTTTCCGTATCGGTATCCTTGAATGCTTTGTTGATACGGGCATCTTCCAGCACGATGGTAATAAAAGAATTGACGAAAGTGCTGATACCGGTTTTACCTCCCAGGCTCTGATACAGTGCGTCGTTACCACTTTGTGCATGGGCAGACAAGCTGGCAAGCAAGAAGAGGCTGACAGTGATTTTGCTGATACGGGAAAGCATAGTGTTCATGACGTGATCTTTCTATAATTTGTAGCTGTCTATGGAGGCTCAGAATCCGGCTTGCAGGGACAAATACCAGCCACGCTGATTTTTTGGATTGAAGATAGTGATATCGCCCAGGGTTGCATAGGCAGCCGTGACAGACAGATTCTTGCTCGGGAACCAGGCGACAAAGACGTCGTAGTAGTCTTTTTCATTGTCGACGCTGAGATTGCGCGGTTTCATGCGATATTCCGCACCGATGGCCAGTTTGCGGTTCAGCAGATAAGCGACCGAGGTTTCCAGCATGGGTTTATAGCTATCCTTCTTGTCGCCACCAAAGCCCAGTATGCCCATCTGGTTGGCTTTGGTCATGCGCAAGGTACCGTTCAGCAGCAGACTTTGCTCCAGCAGGATTTTGGTTGCTGAGACATAGTAGTCAACGCCGCTGTCGTCCTTGGCACCCAGTTGTTTGACATTCGTCACACCCAGGGCGCCCAGACCGCCTATGCCTTTATTGCGCTTGTACATAGCACCGACAGCAATTTGTGGCATCCAGCTACCTTGGTCGTACACGGCGTCACCAGCGACTTTGACTTTGACACCAAAAATATCCTGTTTGATATTCAAGGCATTCAGGGGCGCGAGTGAACCTGTAAATTCCTGGCTGGCCAGTGACAACTCTACCAGGTCAGCGATACCAACTGCCACACCATAGGCCCTTAGACTGTAATCCTGAGTATTGACCTGGGTGTAATGAGCGTTGGCACCATAGCTGTCGCGCGTACCGTAGCCTGTAATGAGTGCCCATGGGGTCAAACCGCCACCGCCGGCACCTTCAAGCTGGCTGACTCCGCCAGTGGCGGTAAGTTTCCCCATGTCGGGTTTCAACATATCCTGAGCCTGAGCGACGTGCATACAGGTAGTGCTAATCCCCAGCAGTGTCAGGGTAAGGATCTTGTTCTTCATTTGCATCATATCTCCTCTTGTTTAAGCGGCAATGTCGCACGGAAAACCGTGCACCTGCTTTTTGTACGTGGGCTACTGAAAATCAGATTCAGATTTGATGCAAGAAATAGGAAAAAATCTCAGGGCCGGGTTTGGGGCATAACGATATCGCGTTTCATCGGTGCCAGTTTCGCCATCAGGCGATTCTGGGTGGCAGGGGGGATCGCCAGTTTATCCATGGCGATTTGCACATCTTCAGCCATTGCATAAAATTGCGCGGCATTGATGCCCAGGCCCTGATGCACGGTTTTCATATCGTCGCCCGTGTATTTGCAGGGGCCGGCACTGATGACACAAAATTGCTCTTTCAGTAACTGTGCCAGTCTGGGGATATTGGTCTCCTTGAACGAGGCTTTGATACGCTCATCCTGCAGGATGATGAGCAGACTTTCATCGACTATCTGGCTGATACCAGCTTCACTTCCCAAATCCTGAAACAAACTGGCTGGACCGGATTGGGCATAAACTGCAGTATTGAAGGTTAATAAAGTCACCAGAATGCAAGTGTGTATTTTCATGCGTATCTTCTCACTGGCCAATTTGTAGCGACAGATACCAGCCGCGCTGGTTTTTCGGATTGAAGACTGTGATGTCACCCAGATGCGCATAGGCCAGGGTCAGTGAAACTGACTTGCTGGGGAACCAGGCCAGGAAAGCATCGTAATACGCTTTTTCGTTATCGACTGCAAGATTTTGTGGCTTGCTGCGATATTCCACGCCAGCAACCAGCTTGCGGTTGATCAGATAGCCAAGCGAAACCTCAGGCAAGAGCTGGTAGCCTTTGCGCTTGTCGCCACCAAAACCCAGCAAGCCCATCTGGTTTGCTTTACTCAGGCGCAAAGTACCATTCACAAGCAGGCTATGTTCCAGTAGCAGCTTGGTGGCAGACAGGTAGTAATCCACGCCGCTATCATCCACAGCGCCAAGTTGTTTGACGTTGGTGATTCCCAGAGCTTCCAGGCCCTGGACTGCGTGATTACGTTTATACATGGCACCGATGGCGACTTGGGGTTGCCAGCTATCCTGGTCAGTGACCAGGTCACCGGCAATTTTGAGTTTGATACCGACGATATCCTGTTGCAATTCCAACTGATCCAGTGGTGCCAGATTGCCGGTAAATTTCTGCTTTGCTAACGAAAATTCCAGTTTGTCAGCGATGCCTAAGGCGACACCGGTGGTTTGCAAGCGGTAATCCTGGGTAGCAACCTGGGTGATATGGGCATTCACGCCATAGCTGTCTTCACTGCCGTAGCCGGTGATCGTTGCCCAGGGTGTCAGCCCGCCGCCGCCGGCACCCTCCAGTTGTGTGACTCCAGCAGTTGCCAGCAGTCTGCCCTTGTCTGGCATGGGCAAGTGTTGAGCACTGGCCTGGTTGGCTGCTAGCAAACTGAGCAGAGCCAGGCTGGAAATGAGTCGTTGTAATAAGGGCTGCATGGGAGATCGTTACGGCTGATATTGATTGACCAGCATCTTGCTGGCAGAAAACCTGCGCAAGAGTTATTTATACAAGCTGGACACGGCTTGCACAAGTGGAATTAGCGCTTTGCAGCAAGTGCTGCAGACTTATTATTGGCAGTCTCGCGTAGGGGGGACTTGAGTTTGGCCTGGGCCCTGGCTTGGCCGCGAATGGCGGTTTCCTGCAAGTCAGCCTGTTCTTGTGCGCCTGGCAGCATGCTGAGTTGGGTGAACAAATTCAGGGCCAGGTGATAGTCACGCCTGTCCAGTGCCACATCAGCCAGTACGCTGATGGTCAAGGCATAATTGCGCGAATTGGTGAGTTTGGCCAATTGCTCCAGAGCTTCATGCAGCATATGTTCTGCTGCATCCAGAGAACCCATTTTGCGCAAAGTGTCTCCAATTTGCATCAGGCAATTTCCTATGCTGGGCGACCAGCCTGTAGGTTTCGCCAGCTTCAAGGCTTTCTGCAACCATTCCAGTGCAGATTCAAAGTCGTTTGCGATGCTATAGTTATAACCAATATTGGCGGCGGTCAGGATAGCCCGGCGTATTTGGCCAGAGTCCAGGCATAGTTCGAAAGCTTTGTTCAGAAAAGCACCAGATTCTTCCAGATGCCCGTTCAAGCCCGCATGCAAGCCAAGAAAATCATTCATCAGTGCTGCCAGTCCAGGATGAATATCCTTCGGAGTATTCCTGGAATCAAAATGGCGGTCGAAGTAAGATTTTGCCAGCTTGTCATCACGCAAGACGGCAACTCTGGCCAACGCAGCAGCGGTGCTTTGCTTGCGCAGCATGTCGTCGGCCTTGCTGGCTTCATCGATGGAGATAGCCATCTCTATGTCGCACTCAACGTGCTTGCCCTGGTCAGAAAATATAAAGCCCAGCATGCGGTGGGCATCACTCAGACTGGCGCGGTCAAGGTGGACATCCGGATGCCTGAGTATGGCCTGGACTATGGCGGCAGCACCATCAAGGTCGGCATGCAACCATTTTTCTTCCGCCCTTATCAATTGCATGCGCAGATAAATTAGTGCTTTGTCAGTGTCACTCCGGCTTGAAGTGTTCAGCAATTTGCTGATATCTTCACAAAGCACCAAGGCACGACCGCTATCACGCTGTCGTAGATGCCACGCCAGCGTCAGCGCTTCATGCAGTTGCTCCTGTGTCACCTGACCAGTGAGTCGCTGCTCAAGCTGCCTGACTTCGCTTTCGGTGACGTATAAGTCCATAATGTGTTGTTTGCTCAAAAGAAATTTTCTTAAGGCTAAACGATTCAAGTTATAAAAGAAATGGATGAAAAGCTAAGTTGAACTTAGTATCTTGCTTTGGCGTATGCGTCCCTTTACCACAATACGCAAGATTTAATTTCTGTGTTGCTGCATAAGTTGGTTTTAACAATTTTTAACGGTATATACTTAAGCCCCTGATTTTTCTTCCGGGAATAATTCCTGACCAATTTCAAGCGCAACAGCTGTAGGCGGTCAGTCGGAAGAGACTGGAGTCAGCAAGAGATAATTACCGATTGTTTTTTTTGAGCCCAAGTATGAGTCGTTCGTCTTTGCGTCGAGAATTGGTGATACCGATTACAGTGCTGGTGATCGGTGTATCTGCCGCTATAGGTTGGGTCTCCATGAAGGCCGGGACGGACGCCGTCTATACCCTGACCCAGCGTATCCTGGTGGACATGGTCAACCGCATCAACCATGCGACTGAAAAACATCTGGATGGGGCCTTGATAGCACTGGAATCCGTGGCTCCCAGCTCCATCAATTTGCCCAAGGTGCAGAGCTTTTCTGCTGACATGAAAGCCCTGGAAGAGAAATTCTGGGCTGCCAGTGGTTTGTTCATGGATGTCAATAATTATGTCTATTTCGGTGGTAGCGATGGGCGTTTTGTCGGTGTCTACAGGGTTTCCAGAGAAACCGTGCAGCTATTCTGGCGTGAGCCTGATAGTGACAAGCGCACGGTATTTCGTGTCAGTCATGTGGGTGACCGTTCGAATATCTTGCGCAGCGATGATTTTGATCCTCGATTGCGGCCATGGTACAAGACGGCGCAAAACTCAGAGAAGCCGGTTTGGTCAAAAATCTATAATAATTTCTCTTTCCACTATCCGACCATCACCCTGGCCAAGTCAGTCTATCAAAAGAACCATGAATTTGCCGGTGTCATGGCGACAGATTTGACACTCAAGGAATTATCGAATTTCCTGCGTAAGCTGGAAATCAGTAAAAACAGTGTCGCCTACATTGTCGATGCTGATGGCTATATCGTCGCCACTTCTGGCCAGGAGCTGCCAGAACGCACCGTCAATGGCACGCCCGAGCGCATGCGTGCTATCGACATGAAGACTCCCCTGATCAGCGAAACCTTCCAAAAGGTGGGGAATCTGAAATTGCCAGCTACCCAGACCCAGTCCATAGAACTCAGCAGTGGCACCATCGATGTGGCAATTTCACCGCTAGGCAATAAGCAGGGCTTGAACTGGCTGACTGTGGTAGCGGTGCCGCGTGCTGACTTCATGAGCAGTATCAACCAGGGTTTCATGCAAAGTATGGTGGTTGCCCTGGCTTGCATCATCTTTGCATTGACCATAGGCTTGACCATTGTCGAGCGCGTTATACGCGACATCCGCAAGCTGACTTCAGCGGCAGAAAAATTTGGCAATGGCGAACCCATGCCTAGTCTGCAAATCTGCCGCACTGACGAAATAGGCATGCTGGCCCAAACTTTTATCGAGATGGAGAACAAGCTGCGCTATGACAAGCTGACCCAGGTGGCAAATCGTGAATCCTTGTTCACTCAGATTAACTACCTGCAAAAACAGGCATTGGAAAACCCAGGCGCCAGTGAAGGCTTCAGCTTGTTGTTTATCGATCTGGACCGATTCAAGTACATCAATGATAATCACGGCCACGATGCTGGTGACAAGGCACTGGTGATTATTGCCGCTCGCCTGCGCTCTGCCATACGCGATACCGATGAAGTGGCACGCTATGGCGGTGATGAATTTGTCTTGCTGCTGAAAGACACAAAGAACTCCATAGACATCAATAATATGGTGGAAAAAATCTGCAATATTGTTGAGCAACCCATTTCGCTTGACGATATCGTGGTCAGTGTCGGGGTGTCGATAGGCTGGGCCAGTTTTCCGGAAGATGGCTGTGACTATGTGCGCCTGATCAAGATTGCCGATAGTCGCATGTACAACCGCAAGCGTGACCGCAAATCAGGTCAGTTCGTTCACCTGGCCTGATCAGGCTTTCTGAGATTGCGCATGCTGATCTTGCCATTTACACAGCCAGGCGGGTAAGTCAGCTGAGGGCATGGGTTTGCTGATGTAATAACCCTGGGCCTGGTCGCAGCTCAGTTCTTTTAGCAAGTGCATGACTTCGATGTTTTCCACTCCTTCAGCAACCACCCGCAAGCCCATGTTGTGGCCCAGGTCGATAGTGGACTTGACGATCTTGGTGTCGTCTATATCCTTTTCCATTTTCAGCACGAAAGATTTGTCGATTTTCAATTCATGGACGGGCAGGCGTTTCAGATAGGCCAGCGACGAATAGCCGGTACCAAAATCATCGATCGATAACTCCAGCCCCATGGCATGTAATTTGTCCAGGGTCTGAAAAGCCCTGATCGGGTCATCCATGATGGCACTTTCAGTGATTTCCAGGCAAAACGAGGCTGCTTCAACTTCATTGGTGTGCAATATCTGGGCAAATTTGGCTGGCAAGTCCTGATCCAGCAAATCGCGGGTAGAAATATTGACCGAGATTTTCAAGTTGATACCTTGCTCTTGCCAGACACGGCATACTCGTGCTGCTTCATTCATGACCCAGTGGGTGAGTTGCCGTATGAAGCCGGTTTGCTCGGCAAAGGGAATGAATTGATCGGGAAAGATAAAGCCACGCTCAGGATGTATCCAGCGTACCAGTGCTTCAACCGCAACCACCTGGCCATGGATCAGGTCGACCTTGGGTTGTACATACAGGCGGAAGGCTTGCTGCTCCAGCGCCGCCCGCAACTCGCTCAGCAGAGACAGACTCTGCTGGCTGGATTTATCGATATCCGGCGAATAAACGATGGCGCCACTATTGCCGAGTTTTGCGGCATACATGGCGACTTCGACACGGCTCAGCAAGGTCTGGGCATCGCTGGCATGTTCTGGGAAGCCAGCGATCCCTATGCCTGCGCCCAGATCGACAGTCTGGTCTTCTATGGAAATAGGTTTTTCCAGCGAGCGCAAGATGCGGTTCGCCAGATCCAGCGCATCTTCTTTTGTGCTGTGCGGCAGGAGTATGGCAAATTCATCGCCACCAAGGCGGGCTGGTTTAGTGCCGCCGGCGCCGAGTTCCGCAGACAGGCGTATGGCAACCTGGTTCAGCAGGATATCGCCAAAACGGTGCCCCATGACGTCGTTGACATGTTTAAAACGATCCAGATCCATCATCAGCACATAGCAGGACTTTTCATGGGAGCGTGCACTGGCAATGGCTTCTTCCAGCATGTCGGTGAACAGGGCACGGTTAGGTAAATTGGTCAGGGTATCCCAGTAAGCCAGCCGGCTGATTTCCTTCTCACGCTGGGCAATACCATCGCGCATAGTCATGAAGGTGCGCGCCAGATCGCCAATTTCATCTTTTTGTTTGACGTTGATGGTGGCCGTGTAGTCACCGGCACCCAGGCTGCGTGCAGTTTCTGCGAGCTGACGTACTGGCCCGGTAATGCGGCGTGCCGTGATGGCACTAATAATGCTGGCAACCACAGCACCCAGGACGGTTAGTATCAGGATGTTGCGTTGTAATTCCTTAAAGGGCGCAACTGCCTCGCTGATGGATAATTGCAGCACGGCGATGGTGCTGAAGTCTTCATTTTGTGCCAGTTTGAGTATGCGGGCGCTGTATTGATCATCATCGATTTGTAAGGCGGGCAGATAACTGACCTGTTTTTCAGCACTGGGCAATTGTTGCGCCAGTTTGCTGGCATTTTCGTCGCTCATGCTGGAGACATTCGCTGCCCAGCGCCCTTGTTTTTCCGAGGTCAGCAAAGTGATTTGCATACGTGACAATGCATGCATATCACTCACCAGGGCTTTGCCTATGGGAATAGCCATGACCACCCAACTGATCGTGACTGGAGCTTCAATAGGTACAACGACCATTTGATAGGGCTTGCCATCGACAATAGCAGTCCTGGCAGCACTGCCGGACTTTTCTGCAGTCTGTATCAGCGTGGCGACTGATTGTTGCAGGCTGTTGCTCAATTCATTATTCACACCGTTACCATTGCCAGTGCGGTTGTTTTTGCTGGTGTTCGAGAATGCCGTGATTTTCCTGTCCAGGCCAACCAGCATGGTCAGGTCTGAACCTATGCGATTGCCGTGGTTGGATAATGTGGAAACGATGGTTTCAGTATCATGCGTGCCTATGGCTTCGCGAAAGGCATATTCCTTAGCCAGGACAATGGCACCCTGTATAAGGTTTTGTGCATTTTGATCAAGCAGGCGTAGCAGGAATTTCTCATTGATTATCAACCTGTCTTCAACGGCATCGCGTGCATTTCTGTCGATGGCATTGCCAATGGCAAAATAAGCTGCTAGTTGTACCGTCAATAGCAAGCCTATGAAGAGGGTAACGACACGGCTTTCCAAACTATGCAAACGCATGAACTTTCCTCAAAATGTGCATGGAAAAGTAATCTTATACAGCCTTGTAATTCAGTTTGACTGTGACAGCAGGATTGTTGCTATCCATTTGCAGACTTTGCTCCTGCACGCTGGCGGTCGTAGGCTGTTTCGGATGCCAGGTCTTCAGGACATATTTGCCGGCGGGCATATTGGGCAGGCGGGCCGTACCGGCGGCATCGGTCTTGGCAAAGTAAGGGGTGTCCACGATATGAATATAGGCCACCATCTGGTCGTGGATGTTACAGCCAACAACTACCGTTCCCGCTTTGTCAAAGACGATAGGGGCAGCAGGTTTGCCAGAGTACAGCTTCAATTCAAAGGGCTTGGCTGGTGAAAATGAATATGCGTGATGCCTGACAGTGTCATTGTTGGGGAATGAGACCGAGGTGCCAGTTTGCACCACCGTGACAAAGGGCATGAACTTCTTGTCTTTTTGCTGTATCTCGGCATTGGCCATTTTGGCAGGCTGTGGCACGCTGGCTAGTTCTGCATAGACCACCGCATCCAGAACTGGCTGACCACTGCTGTCCGTAACCTGGACGACAGACCCGGCATATGCCGCACTGCTAACCATCATTGCAGGCATCAGTATCGCCATCATGGCTGGGGTGGATAACTTCACTTGTGGTTTGCACATGGTTTCATCCTGCCAATAAAAAAACGGTTGAAATAATCTCTTGTTATTTGGGCTTACGCAAAACCCCCCCAACTGCGTTGCAGCTCGTCGCCGTACTAAAGTACTGTCTTCGTCGCTACGCCTTGCTGGGACAATTTTGCTTAAGCTCTGTTTATATTACTTTAGTTCTGCGCAGGACAGAAAGCTTGTCGTTATTTACAAAAGTTTTTGTCTGAATATTTAGGACTTTTTACCTAAAACATGGCCGTACTGGAATTGTTTGCAGAATATCAGGTAAAGCCAGCCCTGTTTGTTATACTATTGCATAAGGGTAATTTGCGCACTTGAGTCAAGTGCCGTGTTGTTTATTGCTGGCGAGTTCGTATTGGTAATGATGCAGGGATCGGCTGGAATCGGCAGGAAGATGCAGGAATACGGGGCATGGAATCAATCATTAAACACCTGGTAGAAATTACCGGGCATCGCGATCACGATTTACTGAATATTTCAGTGATTACTGCGCTGCGTCAATTGACCAACGCAGAGTCGGCGCGGGTACTCGATGTAGTTTCTGTTGGTCAGCAAGTCTTTATTAAGCCACATATCTGCATACAAGATGGGAATGTCGCAATTACCGATGAGACCCAGACTGCCCCCTCATCAAGTGACTCCATAGAACTCTTCCCTCAGTTGAAAGAGGGTATTGCATTGCAGCAGCAAGTCATTGAACATTCCATTGAGGGCGGCAAGATTATCTGGTTGCCCATCTGGATCAATGAAAAGCTGCACACCTGTCTGGAAATCTACAAGCCCGCCAATTACACGACGACGACCATGGAAGTCGTCAGCGGCATGCTGATTGTCTACCGCAACTTCCAGAACCTGCTTGACTATAGTGAGCGCGATTCACTGACAGGTTTGCTTAATCGCAAGACTTTTGATGACAATTTTTCTAAAGTGCTGCGTAGCAGCGCTTTGCAGCAGCGCGCCAGCACCGAAGCCGAGCGTGAAGAAGAAGAGCGCCGCAGCCATGAACCTGAACGTCAGCACTGGCTTGCCGTACTGGATATTGATCACTTCAAGCGAGTGAATGACCAGTTTGGCCACTTATATGGTGATGAGGTCCTGATCCTCATTGCCAATCTTTTGCGTAGTTCTTTCCGGCCTTCAGACCGCTTATTCCGTTTCGGTGGAGAAGAGTTTGTGATTTTGCTGCGCTCTACTTCGCAAGAAGATGCCCATAGCATTTTTGAGCGGTTTCGTCAGAATGTGGAGCAGCACCATTTCCCGCAGGTGGGGACGGTGACCATCAGCATAGGCTATGCCCGCATAGACCCGTTTGAACCAGCCGTTGCCATCGTTGGCCGGGCCGATCAGGCCCTGTATTTTGCCAAGACGAATGGACGTAACCGCACTTGTTTTTATGAAGCACTGGTGACCAGCGGGGACTTGCATACGGAAGTGTCCAACGATACTGCCGAATTCTTTTAAAGCAGGAAAAGCAAGTGTCCCCAGACTTTTGCTGTTCCGCTGTTTCTTTTTCAAGTTGCCTTCAATCTTTAACTGGCAGTCTGCTCCTTGGGCTTTTGATGCGCACTCGTCAATACGACCACACTGCCAAGGATGATGCTCATGGCAAGCATCTCGCGCACGGACAAATGTTCACCCCCAAACGCCACGCCCAGGGCAACAGCAATAACGGGATTAACATAGGCATAACTTGCGGCCAGTCCAGCTGGTACTTTGGATAGCAAATACATATAGGCCGTGAACGCCAGCAAGGAGCCTGCCACTACCAGATAAGCCCAGGCAGCCACCGCATTTATGGTGACTTCACCCGTCAGTTGCTCGCCCTTAAACAGGCTGACAATAAACAGAAATAAGCCGCCTACCAGCATTTCACTGGCAAAACCCATGCCGCCTGCTGCCATCTTGAGTTTCTTTTGCGACAAAATTGAACCCACGTCCCAGCACAGGATCGCCCCCAGCAAGAACAGTATGCCCAAAGGTTGAGCCGAGAACTGGCCGTCTGATGCCAGCAGCATGGCTCCGGCAAAACCGCAGAATATGCCGACCCATTCACGGCGTTTGGGCCAGTCACCAAACAGGCCGGACAGGCCAGACAAGATCATGGGCGAGCACGCAATGAAAACCGCAGTGAGGCCAGAAGAGACATATTGTTGTGCCACTGCTGTCAAACCGGTGCCGCCACCCAGCATCAGGATGCCGACAATCCCGCCATCGCGCCATTCACGCAAAGTCGGGTTGGCTGCACCGCGCCATTTTTGCCATGCATACAGGCTAGCCCCTGCGACTAGAAAGCGTGTACCTATCATCATGAAAGGCGGGAAAGCCTTCAGTGCCACTTGTATGGCAAAGTAAGTGGAGCCCCAGACTATATAGACGGTGAGCAGGGAGAATAAGACTTTACGTGGCAAATCGCGCATGACTGGGGAGGCTAAAATTAATTTCAAGTAAACAGTGTATGTTAGTGACATTGAATTTTAAATGGATAATCAAAGGTAAATCAGGTACATTTCTTTTAATCTCAACGAAAAAACAGGTTTTTCCCATGAAGATAGAATTGGACCTGATGGATGGCAAAATCCTCGAGATTTTGCAGGCCGATGCCAGGGTCACCATGGCCGAGATAGGTCGGCGCATACATCTGAGCCAGCCTGCCGTGACTGAAAGGATCAAGCGCATGGAGGCGGCGAATGTCATCACTGGTTACCATGCCAGGGTCAACCCTGAAGCGCTGGGTTATGGCATCACTGCCTTTGTCCGTATTGCCAGCCGTGCAACCGATACGCCGGTATTGAAAATTGCCGAACAAGTACCAGAAGTAGTTGAATGCCATGCCATTACAGGAGAAGATTGCGTGATCGTCAAAGTCGTTGCACCTTCGGTGCGCGAGCTGGAGCGAGTGATCACCAGCCTGGCACGTTGCGGTGTGACCTCGACTTCCCTGATCCTGTCTTCATCAATAGAAAGACGGGCTATCAAGCCTGTGGAATAAAAAAATGGAACTGCGCCAGCTACGTTATTTTATTGCTATCGTCGATCACGGCTCGCTGTCGCGTGCTGCTCGGGTGCTGCATATCGTGCAGCCCGCCCTGACCCAGCAATTGCAGCAACTCGAAGAAGAACTGGGCGCAACTTTGTTGCACAGGTCTGCTCAGGGCATGCAAGCTACCGATGCCGGTAGAATATTCTATGAGCACGCGCTGGCGATTTTGAAGCAAGTCAGCGATGCCAAGTCGGCAGTCGCGCAGTCGACCGATAAACCCAGCGGCACAGTCGCGCTGGGCATACCGCAAAGTGCTTCAGGCGCGCTGGCTTTTCCCCTTTTGAAAGCAGTACGTACTGCATACCCAGATATCGTGTTTCAACTGACAGAAGAATTGACAGGCAACCTGACTGAGCAATTGCGTTCAGGTCGTTTGAATCTCGCCATCCTGTTTGATGATGGTCAATTGGGTGGCTTCACCACTAAGCCGCTGGTGGAAGAAGAAATGATGTACATCACGCGCACGGATTCGCAATTCGCCTGTAAACGTAAATCGATTACCCTGGCGCAGTCCTTGGAGGCTACGCTGATTTTGCCCAGCATACAACATGGTGTGCGGCCGCGCATCGAGCAGGTGGTCCGGCAGCAGGGAATGCGCATAGAAAATGTCATCGACATCACTTCGATCGCAATTCTAAAGTCTGCACTGCTGGCTGATATGGGCGCAACCATCTTACCTGTCTCTCCCATGCTGGCAGAAATTGAACGTGGCGAAATGCGCGCCTGCCCCATCAGCGATGTACAACTATCACGCACTGTGACACTCTGCGCATCAAAAAATATCCCTTTGACGAATGCTGCCATGGCAGTGGAAAAACTGGTGCTGGAACTGACCCGGGATTTGAGCGCGAGCGGCAAATGGCTGGGCACCAGCAATCTTGTGGCGCAATGATGAGCGAACAAGCTTACTGGAGCAAGATCAAAACTCCCGCTTTGGCAGGCTGGCTTTTATTCTGGCTACTGATGGTGACAGTCGCCGTGCAAGACCACATAAAAGGTGGCGGCAAGCATATCTGGGAACCCATATTCTGGGAAAGCTCTTCTGCTCTCGTTGGCACATTCCTGCTCTTGCTACAAAAGCGAAAACTGACTGACAGGCGTTTGCTGCAGACGCCAGCCAAATGGTTCTGGCAACAAATACGGTCTCTGCCTTTGTTCAGCACATTATTTGTTGTGCTGGTATATAGCCTGCGCCACTCGGTATATGCCTTGCTGGGACTCAGCTACCAACATGATGGCTGGCTCAAGGTTTATTTTTATGAATGCAGCAAGATATTCCTGTTTTTTGGCATGTTCTATGTCGTCATATTTGGCCTGCAAGCTTATGCCTCTTTGATGGAAGAAAAAGAAAAAACAGAAAAATCCCAGGCTCTGTTGCGCGAGGCGCAATTGCACAGGTTGACACAACAGATGCAGCCGCATTTCCTGTTCAATGTACTCAATACCATTTCATCGCTGATGTATAGCGATGTCAAACTGGCTGACACTGCACTAAGCCAGATCGCCTCACTCTTGCGCGCCAGTATGGACTTGGGCCAGCACAGCGAAACCAGCCTCGCAGATGAGCTGAATCTGCTGCAAGCCTATGCGAAGTTGATGAGCCTGCGCTTTGTCGACAGGGTTGAAATCCACTGGGACATTGCTGACGAAGTGCTGGCCAGTAAAGTACCCGTGATGAGCCTGCAGACCATACTCGAAAACAGTTTCAAGCATACCGTGGAAAAACGTAGCCAGCTTACTAAGCTAAAGATCAGTGCATATAGGGAGGAAGGGCAAGTCATCATACGCATTGCGGATGATGTCGGGCATTTGCATGAGAGTGATCAAGGCCCAGGCCTGGGCATCAGTAATCTGCGACAGCGGCTGCAAGTTTTGTATCAAGATAAAGCTAGCCTCCAGATGAGCAACCTGGTACCTGCTGGTGTTATGACCGAGCTGCGCTTGCCTTTGATGTCGGGGGCTTAGCGACATGAAAATCCTCATCGTCGATGATGAAGCCTATGCCAGAGACAAGCTCAGACGCCTGGTGGCCGAGCATTTGGCAGGCGCAGTTGTATCGGAAGCACGGGATGGCAAGGAAGCGCTGGAGTGTATACACAAGCAGCAGCCAGATCTCGTCTTTCTCGATATACAGATGCCGGAGATGGATGGTATTACCGTCGCCAGTCAATTGACAGCGCCTGTGCCTATGATCATCTTTGTCACCGCCTATGACCAGTTTGCCCTGCAGGCATTTGATGCGAATGCGATAGATTATTTGCTTAAACCCTTTGATGAAACGAGGTTCTTGCGCTCTCTCCAAAAAGTTCAGGAACGCAGGAGCGGCGCAAAAAAAATCCAGACAGATCAGCATTTGCTCTTGAATGAAAAAGGCCGTGTCACCGTCATCAAACTGACCGACATCATACGGCTGGAAGCGGCGGACAATTATGTCGTCATCCATACCGCTCAACAACAGCACATGATGAGGCAAACCTTATCTGGTTTGCAGGAAAGGCTGGGCAATGGCTTTGTGCGGTGCCACCGCAGCCATATTGTCAGGCTGGACCAGATTACCCAGGTCGTGCCGGCACAAAAGGGCGATGCAGAGCTGCTACTGCTGAACGACATACGACTGCCATGCAGCCGTCAACACCGGGATGAAGTGGTACAAGGCTTAGCCAGATAGATCTGGAGAGTGCGAATTTTCCATTTTACCCCTGCCCACATCCAGTCTGCCACATTTTTCTGGTACGAATCTGATCATGCTCTTAGCATGACACCTGTGTTCATCAACGCCAGAAAATAGCCATGTCAAATTCAAGCCTCGTATTGCCAGGTTTGCCGTCCCAGCGGCTATACTTTCTTGACTGGGTCAGGATCATTGCCTTCTTCCTGCTGATCCTGTATCACGTTGGCATGTACTATGTCGAATGGGGCTGGCATGTCAAAAGTTCGCATGCAAGTAGTGCGATTCAACCGCTAATGATGCTGACCAGTCCCTGGCGCCTGAGCCTGTTGTTCTTCATCTCTGGTGTGGCATCTGCCTTCATGCTGGAAAAAATCGCTACCGGGAAATTCCTGCGCAGCCGCAGCCTGCGTCTTTTGCTGCCATTGATCTTTGGCATGTACATCGTGGTGCCACCACAGGCTTATCTGGAAGTCGTGGAAAAACTGGCCTATGCAGGCAGCTATAATGAATTCATGCAGTTATACCTGCATCGCTTCCGTGGTTTCAAGATCGAAGGCAAGGTACTGGACCTGCCTACCTGGAACCATCTGTGGTTTGTGTCCTACCTGTGGGTATATAGTGTGTTGCTGTGGTTCTGGCTGGCTTATAAACCAGCTTGGTTCCAGGCCGCCCGTAGCTGCTTGCAAAAACAGATGAAGGGCTGGCGCATCCTGGTTTTTCCTGCCGCTTATCTGGCGATGGTACGCATGGGCTTGCTCAGTTCTTTCCCGCCCAATAATGGCCTGACGGGCGATTGGTATAACCATGCCTGTTACTTGTTTATCTTTACGTTTGGTGCGTTGGTCGCGAATTCATCGACCTTCTGGCAAGAGCTGGCTGCCATGCGCTGGTTAGCCCTCAGGATAGCCGCATGTGGCTGGCTCTTCCTGATCATTTATTTCAATATCGATTATCCCGAAGCACCAAAATGGCTACTCATGCTCCAGCGCTGCGTATGGGTTTGCATGGGCTGGTCAGCGATTATTGCAGCCTGTGGCTATGCAAAAGAGTATCTGAATGTCGACAGCCCGGCGCGACGCTATCTGACGCAGGCTGTGTTTCCTGTGTACATCCTGCATCAGACTTATATCGTCATCATGGCACATAGCATGAAGCCGCTGGCGCTGCCTGCGCTCACAGAAGGAATCTTGTTAATTGCCCTGACGGCAGCAACTTGCTTCTTCAGTTATGAAATCATACGTCGGGTATCTTTCCTGCGCCCTCTGTTCGGACTGGATATCGGGTTTGCTTATAAACCCAGATCACTGAGTCCAGGGTGATCATCTGGCCGCTTACCCTGGGGCCAGTGAAACAGGCGTTGATCTGTGCTGATGCGCAGATCATTAATGCTGGCAATGCGTCTGTGCATTAAGCCATTATCAGCAAATTCCCAGTTCTCATTACCGTAAGAACGTGTCCAGTTACCGTCATGATCGCAACTCTCATAGGCGAAGCGCACGGCAATGCGATTGTCGCGAAAAGCCCATAATTCCTTGATCAGGCGGTATTCGCGTTCAGCCGCCCATTTACGCTGCAAAAATTCCCTGACTTGCTCACGACCTTGCGGGAATTCATGGCGGTTACGCCAGGCCGTATCCACGGTATAGGCCAGCACCACCTTGTCCGGGTCGCGGCTATTCCAGCCATCTTCTGCCATGCGCACTTTTTGCATTGCTGTTTCAAGTGTAAAGGGAGGCAAGGGAGGGCGGGCAATTTCTTTTGACTTATCCATATTTATTCATCCTTTAAGTGACGAGTGCGAATTTGTAAAGGAGCAATTTACGCAATATCGTTTGTCTGAAGAATAGCCATCATTTACAATTGATTATTGTAAATTGCGGAATAATTGCTGGAGTGCTATGGATAAGCTGCATCTGATGACGGTTTTTGTGGCAGTCGCTGAAGAAGAGGGCTTTGCTGCCGCTGCCCGTCGATTGGCCATGTCGCCACCGGCTGTCACCCGTGCCATCGCCGCGCTGGAAGCCAGGCTCAGTGTCAAGCTGCTCAATCGCAGTACCCGTTTTGTCAGGGTCACAGAAGCAGGGCAGCGTTATCTGGAAGATGCGCGCCGCATCATTGCTGATGTTGAGGCCGCTGACGAGGCCACGGCTGGCATCAATGCCGAACCGCGTGGGCATTTGACTGTCACTGCTCCCGTGATGTTTGGCAAAATGTTTGTCATGCCCGGCATCGTTGAATATTTACAGCGCTACCCAGCCATGGATGTGTCTGCGCTATTCCTCGACCGTGTCGTCAATTTGCTGGAAGAAGGTGTGGATGTTGGTGTACGCATAGGCGAGCTGCCAGATTCCAGCATGAAAGCCATACGGGTAGGGCAGATACACCGCGTGCTGTGCGCCTCACCCGTTTATCTGCAGCAACATGGCACGCCAGCCAATCCGGATGAATTAAGCAGGCACAGTATCATTGCCGCTACTGGCGTCACCCCCATGGTGGAATGGCGCTTTGCCCATGCCGGGCAGAACATGGCTGTCAAGGTCAAGCCGCGTCTGACGGTCAGCAGCAACGATGCTGCCATAGTAGGCAGCCTGGCTGGCCTGGGCATCAGCCGGCTTCTTTCTTACCAGGTGGGCGGGTATTTTGATGACGGACAATTGTGTCGGGTCATGCAGACATATGAAACCGCTCCCTTGCCAGTGCATGTGGTACACAGAGAGGGGCGTTACGCGAATGTCAAGGTGAGAAGTTTTGTCGATCTCATCGTTGCGCAATTACGTGAAAAAATGCTGCAACGCTGAAACCGACATTTATCCAGCAACAAAAATTGCCAGTATGGATACCGCATTGTTTGTTCTCGACGACAATTTGTTGACACTTGAAAACCCAGGGTGTTATATTTTGCCAGGATTTATGGTAACGTTTCCAATTGTGTTAAATTAACACAAGCAAGAATAGAACACTGGAAAGCCACCAGAAAAAAGCAGGCCAAGAACTGCTGTCTGGATACCGTCAACACGGAGACAAAATGCGTAAACTGAATAAACCGGCGCTGGCCATGGTATTGGCCAGCCTTGCGTCTGTCCATCTGCCTGCGCAGTCAGCCGGACAAAAGACGGAAGTCATGCACTGGTGGACTTCCGGCGGTGAATCAGCCGCCGTCGCCAAGTTTGCTGATGCCTATCGCGCCGCAGGCGGCACTTGGGCTGATACTGCCATCGCTGGCGGCGACCAGGCCCGCTCTGTCGCTATCAACCGCATGGTGGGCGGCAATCCGCCGACGGCGGCGCAGTTCAATATTTCCAGACAATTTCAGGACGTGGTCGAGCAAGACATGTTGAACAATGTCGATGAGATCGCCGCCAGAGAAAACTGGGACAAGACTTTGCCTGAGCCGATACGCAATGTGCTCAAGATCAAGGGCCACTATTATGCCGTGCCAGTGAACATTCATATGCCGACCTGGATATGGTATTCCAAGTCAGCCTTCAAAAAAGCGGGCATAGACAAGGAACCCGTGACACCGGATGAAATGTTTGCTGCGCTAGACAAGCTCAAGGCAGCCGGTCTGATACCGCTGGCGCATGGCGGCCAGGCATGGCAAGAAACTATCGTCTTCATGGCCATGCTGGCGAATGTGGGCGGCAAAGACCTCTATCTGAGCGTGATACGTGACCGTGACACCGCAGCGATGAACTCGGAAGCCTTTCGTAAAGTGCTGCTGAGCTTCAAGCGTCTGCATTCCTATGTCGATACTGCATCACCAGGGCGCAACTGGAATGACAGTACAGCCTTGCTCATCAATGGCAAGGCTGGCATGCAAATCATGGGTGACTGGGTCATGGGTGAATTTGTCGCCGCCAAACAAGTTGCTGGCCGTGAATATGGTTGCATGCCAGGCCTGGGGCCAAAAGCGCCTTACCTGATACAGGGCGACGTATTTGTCTTCCCCAAGAGCCGCAATGCGGAAACCATCAAGGCGCAAAAACTGCTGGCCAGCATCATGGTCGCCCCTGGACCGCAACTGGAATTCAATAAACTCAAAGGCTCCATTCCTGTCCGGAATGACGCTGATCCTACACAAATGAATCTATGCGCCAAGGCCGGGATGGAAATCATGAAGGACAAAAGCCGCCATGCCGGCATAGGTGAGATCTATCTGACGCCTGATCAAAACGGTGCTTTGACCGATGTCCTGACTGCTTACTGGAACACCAATATGACAGTAGAAAAGGCGCAAAAGAATATCATCGCCGCACTGAAAAATTGAGCATAAGCTACCAACGACAAACTACATACGCACACATGCAAGCTACTTCTCGCTACGCCAGATCCAAAGGCAAGCTGCATCTGAAGCTCATACCTCATGCGGCCCTGTTGCCCATGAGTTTGACTGTGGTATTCGGCTATCTGGCAACAGTGCTGTGGACATTGAAAATATCACTGAGCAGCTCGCGCACTTTACCTATAAATAATTTCGTCGGCCTGACGCAGTATGAGCGCCTGTTTGAGAGTGAGCGCTGGTTGTTGTCGCTGAATAATCTGGCAATGTATGGCGTGCTTTTCATTCTTGCCTGTGTTGTCATCGGTTTTCTATTGGCAGTTTTCATCGACCAGAATGTTACCGGTGAAGGTGTCTTGCGCACTATCTTCCTGTACCCTTATGCCATGTCCTTCGTCGCCACTGGCCTGGTGTGGCAATGGATGCTGACACCCGGCATAGGAATACAGCAAGGCATACGCCAACTGGGTTTCAAGGACTTTCAGTTTGACTGGATCATCGACCAGGACATGGTTATCTACACTGTCGTCATTGCCACGGTCTGGCAAGCCTCGGGCCTGGTCATGGCCATGTTGCTGGCAGGTTTGCGTGGCATCGACGAAGATATCTGGAAAGCCGCCCGCATCGATGGCATACCGGCCTGGCGGGTTTACCTGTCCATCATCATCCCCATGCTGGCGCCAAATTTCGCCACCGTTTTTTTATTGCTGGCAACTGCCGTCGTCAAACTGTTTGATGCAGTCGAAGCCATGACCCAGGGTGGCCCTGGCACAGCCAGTGAAGTACCAGCCAAGTTCATCATGGACCATTTATTCGGGCGCGCCAATCTGGCGCTGGCATCTGCCGGTGCCATCATGATGCTTTTGCCAGTGCTGGCCTTGCTGATACCCTATGCTTATGCGCGCGCCCGTACCCGTACCATCGAGGGGAAAGTATGAAGCGAGAGGCAAGGCGCACATGGACACCAGCTCGCATTGGCATTTATGCTTTCCTGCTAACTGCTGCGGCATTCTTTTTATTGCCGTTGTATATCATGCTGGTGACTTCGTTCAAGTCCATGGATGAAATTCGCCTTGGGAATATCTTTGCCTTACCCACGGACATCACCATGGAACCATGGCGGCAAGCCTGGAGTACCGCTTGTACAGGTGTGGCCTGTGAAGGTATCAGCGGCGGTTTCTGGAATTCGGTAGCGATTACCTTGCCCAGCACCGTGCTGGCGATTTTCCTTGGCGCCTTGAATGGCTATGCGCTGACTTTCTGGCGACCGCGTGGTGCGCAAATCCTTTTTGGCATTTTGCTGGCAGGGGCTTTTATTCCCGTACAAGTCATGATGTTCCCGCTAGTGCGTGTGCTGGCTACTCTGAATATATTCAGTACCTTGCCCGGCATAGTCATGGTGCATGTCATCTTTGGCATGCCCATCATGACTTTGTTGTTCCGCAATTATTATCTGGGCATACCGCAGGAATTGTTTCATGCAGCACGCATAGACGGCGGCGGGTTTTTCCGTATCTTTGTGCAACTGATGTTACCTATGTCCCTGCCCATGATAGTGGTGGCAGCCATCATGCAGGTCACAGGCGTATGGAATGACTACATCCTCGGCCTGGTATTTGCCGGGCGTGAGCATTTGCCCATGACGGCGCAACTCAATAATGTTATCAACACGACGACTGGCACCAGAATGTACAACGTCAATATGGCAGCAACCATATTGACTGCCTTGCTGCCGCTCGCCATCTATTTCATATCAGGCCGCTGGTTTGTACGCGGAATTGCCGCTGGCGCGGTCAAGGGTTAAGGACGAGTGCATGGCATATGTAAGTCTCAAGAATCTGGGTATAGAGTTGGGTGGTCAAAAGATCATAGAGCAACTGGATCTCGATGTTGAAGAAGGCGAGTTCCTGGTCTTGCTGGGACCGTCTGGTTGCGGTAAATCAACCTTGCTGCACAGCATTGCCGGCTTGATCGATATTGCAGCAGGCAGCATAGAAATTGCTGGTATCGATGTCAGCGATGCAGAACCCAGTGACAGGCAAATAGGCATGGTGTTTCAATCCTATGCCCTATACCCTACCATGACGGTGGAAAAGAATATGTCTTTTGGTTTGCGCATCAATGGCGTGCCAAAAGCGGAGATACAAGAGCGTATAGCACGTGTAGCCGAGATGCTGCAATTGCAAAGTTTACTGCAACGTAAGCCTGCGCAATTGTCCGGTGGCCAAAGACAAAGGGTGGCTATAGGCCGTGCACTGGTCAGGGAAGCCAGGGTCTTTTTGTTCGATGAGCCACTCTCCAATCTGGATGCCAAGTTGCGTACTGAACTGCGGCGTGAACTCAAGCTCTTGCATCAGAATCTGGGTTCCACCATGCTGTACGTCACGCATGATCAGGTAGAGGCAATGACGCTGGCCAGCCGCATCGTCGTCATGCGGGCAGGAAAGATACAGCAACTGGGTACGCCCACAGAGGTGTATGAACGTCCGGCCAATATGTTTGTGGCTGGCTTTCTGGGCGCACCTGCGATGAACTTCATTCCGGGCAAACTTGGCGCTGACAAGAGTTTCATCAGCGAGCACATGGAGCTGAACATGTCGGCTTATGTCTGCGATGCGCAAAAGCCAGAACCTGAAAGGGTGGTGCTGGGCATCCGGCCAGAGCATATGCAAATGCGGGAAAATGGCGCATACAGTGGCCAATTGAGCCTGGTCGAGCCTATGGGAAACCACCAATTGCTGTGGCTGAATGTGGGTAGTCAGCAACTGTGTTTGCTGGATCATGACAACCGCAACTTCAGCGTGGGTGAGGTCGTGAGTTTCGATATTGATGCTGGCAGGGTGTCTCTGTTTGAGGCGACATCAGGCTTGCGCTTATAGTCGCTGAAAATTGTTCACAACAGGCAGGGTAAATATTTTATATACTGGGCTAATCAATAATTTGGGAAAAGAATCAAGTGGCGACAATCAAGGATGTGGCCCGCCTGGCGGGTGTGGGATTGGGGACGGCTTCGCGCGTGGTCAGTGGCAGGGGGTCTGTGTCGGCCAAAACCGGGGAACGTGTCAGAAAGGCGATAGCCGAGCTCGATTTTCGTCCTTCTCATGCGGCCCGTAGTCTGTTGTCTGGTAGCTCGCAAATGATAGGGGTGTATATCCCTGTGCTCAAGGGCACCTTCTACATGCCCATCCTGCAATCCATCGATACAGAATTACGCCTGGCTGGTTTGCATATGGTGGTTGCCTTTGGTGTCGGCATAGGCGATGAACGGCGTCAGGGTATAGAGGGCATAGAATTTTTGATGGAGCGTGGTTGTGATGGTCTCATCGTCATGAGTAATGTGCTCACGGATGAGGATTTTTCCATCCTTGGCACCAAGCGTGACCGTCTGGTAGTCCTGAACCACGAATCAGAAACCATCGCCGAACAGTGTTTTTCTGCCGACCATGTCTATGGTGGTGTTATGGCTGCTCGTGCATTACTCGAATACAAACACAAGAAAATCGCCGTCATTGCCGGGCCCGCAAGCTCACCGGATAACGTGGAGCGTATCAACGGCTTCCTTGGTGAGTTGAGCCGGGCAGGCATCAATACCGCAGACATGTGGATAGCCGAAAGTGATTTTTCGCCAGAAGGTGGCTGGAATTGCACCAAGGAATTACTGGATTCCGGCCACGCCTTCACAGCCTTGTTTTGCGCCAATGATGAAATGGCCCTGGGAGCTTTGTCTTACTTCCAGCAAGCCGGTATTTCAGTGCCGCATGACGTGTCTGTCATAGGCTACGATGACACCATGAGCGCAGCTTATGCGGCGCCACCGCTGACTTCTGTGCATATACCATGGAGTGATGTCACCCTCAGCGCCTTAAATGAATTGTTGAACCGATGTTATGACATGAAACGGCCGGTGGTGCGCGACTACCCTATCAAGCTAACCATGCGCGCTTCCCTTGCCAAGCCAGCACCACAGAAGCGCAAAGCCGGTTGAGACGACTGTTTTTTATCATTTGGAATGGGTTAAAAATGGCCTTAATCAGAGCTTCCCTCATTTCGCAGGAGCGGTTTTAGCCGCGAACAAATTGTTTTGATCTGGGCTTTTCAGATGATTGAAATTTCCCTGCGGAATGTGTTGTGGAAATGCTGCAAATAAAATAAAAAGAATGAATGGAATTTCTTGACTGTTCATTTTTTTTATGAAAACATGGAAACCTTTCCATAAGAATTAATATGTAATTAATGAAGGATGCAGATGCTGGAAATCCAGTTTTCCATGCGGTAAGTAGCTGGATGCTTAAAAGCTGTCTGACTGTTCAATAAATAGAACAGGAAGGGCGGGTAGTGAGGCCAAAAAAGCGCTGTCCTGCAACAATGTCTAGCGTGCGGACAAGAGTTTGTACTATATGAAAAATGATGAGCAGCGAATGCTCAAAATTTTTTAATTGCAATTGGAAACGTTTCCAATAACTTGGATTTTAAATTACTAATTTGATTCACCTTTAGTGAGTACGCAAAATATGAGCAAAAGTCTTCTTCATCCTGGCGCGGCACCTGGTTTGCAATTGCGACGCACAGATTTTACTAGCGACTTCTTGTGGGGTACGGCAACTTCTGCTTACCAGATAGAAGGGGCCGCAGCCGAGGGTGGCAGGGTTGCTTCCATCTGGGATAGTTTCTGTGAGCAGCCTGGCACCATACGTGATGGCAGCAATGGCTCCATGGCCTGTGACCACTATCATCACTGGCCTGAAGACCTGGACATAGCGCAGGATTTGGGAAGCAATGCCTATCGATTTTCCATTTCCTGGCCACGCATATTTTCCGGCCCTGGCAGTGCTCCCAATCCAGAAGGGCTGGCATTTTATGCACGTCTGGTGGATGGCATGCTGGAACGCGGCCTGCAACCATGGGCAACCCTCTACCACTGGGATTTGCCGCAATACCTGCAAGACCAGGGCGGCTGGCTGGAGCGCGACACCGTGCATGCCTTTGTTGAATTTGCCGATGTCATGAGCAAGCATCTGGGTGACAGGGTCAAGCACTGGATTACCCATAACGAACCATGGTGTACTGCCATGCTGGGTCATGCCGATGGCATACATGCACCGGGCATCAAAAACTTCAAGACAGCCATCCAGGTTTGCCACCATGTGTTGTTATCGCATGGCCTGGCGACGCCCGTCATACGCGCCAATGTCCCGGATGCCAGTATAGGTCTGGCTCTGAATCTGCACCCTATCTCGGCAGCCAGCGACAAGCCGGAAGATTTCGCAGCGGCGCGTCTGCATGATGGCTTGCGTAACCGCTGGTATCTGGATCCATTGTATGGACGTGGTTACCCCCAGGATGTGTGGAAAGCGCTGGGGGATTATGCCCCAGCGGTGCACGAAGGTGATATGCAGGCAATGGCAGTCGCCACCGATTTTTTGGGAGTGAATTTCTATTTCCCAGAAATCATAGAACATGCACCCGGTGCTTCCCCGTTGAATACACGCCTGGTTGATGCTGTTGGTGTAGAGCGCACCGCCTTCGGCTGGGAAATCGCACCAGAGGGCATGACCAGCTTGCTGAAACGCATACAAGATGACTACCAGCCGCATGCCATGTACATCACTGAAAACGGGGCCACCTATGATGATCATATCGACGCCAATGGCGAAGTGCGGGATGAACTGCGCCGTGACTACCTGATACGCCACTTGCTGGCCGTAAAGGAAGCCATTCGTCTGGGTTGCCAGGTGAAAGGATATTTTCTCTGGAGTTTGCTGGACAACTTCGAATGGGCAGAAGGTTGCTCCCGGCGCTTTGGCATCGTCTACGTAGATTTTGCTACGCAAGAGCGCACGCCCAAACTGAGTGCACATTGGTACAAAGATTTTTTGCGGAAAGCAGATACAGCAGCAGAAACCAGCAGGTCAGCTACACCAATCAGGGCATCTTCTGTCGCATGACGCGTCCAAGCAGACATCAACACATGGCGCAGTGCAGGGTGCATTTTTATTGACAAATAGAAACGGGGGTTGCACTATGTTTTTTCAGTAAAATTGGAAACCTTCCCATTAAATGGGATTAGCAAGACAGTATTTCAGCAAGATGTGTGCATGGCACGAAAGATGCCAGCCAAAAAATATCAGTAATAAAAAATACCAGTAAAACCGGCATGTAAATCCATGCACGGACCACGGCGACCACTGTTACAGTTCACTACTGTCCGCCGATAACTGAAAATAATATGGGAGACATGATGTTTCATCAAATAACCAAGCGTACCCTGATCAGCCTGGCAGTCGCCAGCGCCTGCGCACAACTGACTACATACACCTGGGCACAAGATCAGGAAAGCAGCAAAACAGCAGAAGTCGAAAGCAAATCCAAAGCAAAAAAATCAGATGCAGATAAATCTGAAGTGCAGGAAGTTACCGTTACCGCTACTCGCCGTGCCACATCCTTGTTGAAAACGCCATTGGCAGTGACTGCCTTCAGCCAGGAAAAACTGAGCAAACAAGGCATCACAAATCTTGCTGGCATCTCTGGCGAATTGCCAAATGTGCAGATGGATGGCCAGGCCAATGACTCCGCCGTCAAGATCACCATACGCGGTATTACTGCCACCAATTTCACCGAAATTGGTGATCCTTCAGCAGGCTTGCATATTGATGGCCTGTACTCGCCACGCCCACAAGGCGCACAGGCGCTGATGTTTGACCTGGACCAGGTAGAAGTCTTGCGCGGCCCGCAAGGTACTTTGTTTGGCCGCAATTCGACCGCAGGCAGTATCAATATCATCCCGGCCAAACCAGAATTTGGATCTACCTATGGCAGTGCTTCATTTGAAACCGGCCGCCTGAACTTGCGCAATATCAATGTCATACAGAATATTGCAGTCAGTGATAACCTGGCCCTGCGTGCCACCTTAATGAAAGTCACCAGGGACAGCCCGTTCAATCAGATGCAGGATTTCTCGGAAGCGAATATCCCGGCACTAGGCTGGAAACCGGATGGCATACCTGACGTGACCCAGCGCTTCAATAGTAAAGTTTCCAAGGCGGATGGTTACAATAACCAGAACCAGTGGGCAGGGCGTCTGGCTGCCAGGCTGAAAATCAATAATGACCTGGAATGGCAACTCGCCTATGAACATTTCCAGGATTCTGGCGCAGGCTACATCGGCATGCGTGACTGCGATCAGTCCGCTGGCACGCGCTGGGCTTGTGTACGTGGTCAATATGATGTGCTCATCAATGTGCCAGGCAAAGTGGATATGTCGATAGACACAGTGCGCTCCAAGGCTATCTGGAACATGAACAAGAACACCACGCTGGAATATGGCTTTGTCTACGCGAACCAGAAACGCAGCCAGTTGCATGACGATGATGGTGGTGTCTCACCCTATGCCTTTGAAGTCACTGGTCGCAATCCGGTAGATGGCAACTGGTCAGTCTGGCCTATCTCGGATAACCTCACGCGCACGCTGGATTCTAAATACCTCTCTACCGTGCATGAGCTTCAACTGAAACAGAGTTTTGATAACTGGCAGTATGTGGCTGGCGCTTTCTGGATGCATGAAAAGAATGCCATCAATTTTGGCCAGGAACAAATGCACTATGGCCCCAACAACATTCCTATCAGCCAGTTCTACGCCCAGCCTGACCGTCAAATCGATTCCAAGGCCTTGTTTGCACAGGCTGACTGGAAATTCACCCCAGTCCTGACGGCCACGGTGGGTGCACGTTACACCCGTGATACCAAGACCGACGTAGGCGGCATGAATTACGGTGGCAATAGCTGGGGCGGCCAAAGCTATGGCTACTACAATGGCATGTTTAATTACGGCATCCCAGGTACTGATAGTTACCGTACACCGAATGGTAACCAGATCACGCCGCAAATGGGGTCCATGGGCGGTGCTGCGGCTTACGCAGGCTATGGCCCTGGCACCAATAATGACCATAGCGACAGCTGGAGCAAAGGCACCTATCGCCTTGGCCTGCAGGCACAACTGACACCAAGCGACATGGTGTATGCAGCCCTGGCTACCGGTTATAAATCCGGCGGCTTTGGTGACCGTACGAACAAGTGCGGCCAGACTACCTGCGTGTATGGTGACAATAAAAAAGAGCAGATTACCTATCTGACCTACAAGCCAGAAACAGTCACCAATTTTGAATTGGGCTACAAAGGCAAATTGCTGGATAACCGTCTGGCCTTGTCCGTGGTTCTGTTTGCCATGCAGTATAAAGACATGCAGCAAACCGGCAGCAACTTCCTGGCCAAGGTCACGACACCAGACAACTTGCCTTGCCCATCATGGGCGCCGACTTGTGATGTGGCAACCGCATGGCAAACCGTCAACGTCGCCAAGGTCAATTTGTCGGGTATAGAAACCGAGTGGGATTATCGTCCATGGCCCGGTGCCAAACTTGGTGGCTTCTTCAGTTACCTGAAAAGCGTGATCCATGATTATGATTCTTATGATGATGGCTATGCCTGTGACCAGCGTGCAGAATTTGGTGCGGTTCCTTGTCCGGCAGTTTATCTGGGTACCGATGACAGATTGCGTGGTCGCCGTGCCTATAACCTGGAAGGCAATCAAATGCCGAATGCGCCCAAGTTCACCTTTGGCATGAACTTCTCGCAAGAGTTTGCACTCGACAATGGTTATACCCTGACACCATGGATAGGCATGCGCTGGCAAGACAAGGTTTATTTTGATTTGCGCAATTTTGAAAATGCCCATATCGGTCTGACACAAAAAGCCTATGCCAAGGGCGATGTATCACTCAAGCTGGTGGCGCCAAATGACAAATGGTTTATCGAGGCCTATGTACGTAACTTCACCGATGCCAAAGCCAAGACCAATGGCTGGAATGCAGGCGGTGGAAAAATGGGGGCCAGCTTTATAGATCAGCGTTCTTATGGCGTGCGTGTGGGTATGAGTTACTGATCATTAGCCAGTTGCTGGTCAGACGGGCGAGTCTGGGAAATCAGTCCCGCCCTATTTCTGGAGAGATAGCATCAATGAAGAATTTTTTTTCATTCATTAGTTTGCTTGGTGCCCTGGCTATAAGCGCTTGCGGCGGTAGCGCCAGCCAGGCTGCCGCACCTGTGGTGGATGTTGCAGTTGTCAGTAAGCCAGCCTGGGAATTGCTCTGGCAAGACGAGTTCGATGGCAACTCGCTGGATCAAGCAAAATGGCAAGAAGAAATTGGTGGTGATGGCTGGGGTAATCATGAACTGCAGTTCTACACCAAACGGCCCGACAACCTTCGTCTGGCAGGTGGAAAACTGATACTGGAGGCCCGAAAGGAAAACTATTCCGGACGTGAATTTACTTCTGCACGCATCAAGACTGCAGGTTTGCGGGAAAGCACTTATGGCCGCTTTGAGGCCCGCATAAAAATTCCAGCCGGCCAGGGTATCTGGCCTGCTTTCTGGATGCTGGGCAATAATATGAATGCCGCAGGCTGGCCAGGTAGCGGCGAAATCGACATCATCGAAAACATAGGAAAAGAGCCTGCAAGCATCCATGGTACGGTGCATGGCCCTGGATATTCTGGTGCGAATGGTCATGGCAAGGCCTACCACCTGAGTAGCGGCAGGTTTGCCGATGACTACCATCTGTTTGCAGTAGAGTGGGAAACGACAGAGATACGCTGGTATGTCGACGACCAGCAATACCATAGCGTGCGCCCCGATCAGCTGGCCGGGAAATGGGTATTCGATCATCCATTTTTTATCATACTCAACCTGGCCGTCGGTGGTGACTGGCCTGGTACGCCGGATGCGGGTACTGTTTTCCCGCAACAGATGCTGGTGGATTATGTGCGCGTATATAAGCGCAAGAATTAAGCGAAAAAGTTGGCTTATAAAATTGAATGCCGGCTATAGACACGATTATTGGCATACATATTGATAATTAAGTAGTCCTCATCAACAAAGAGACAAAAAGCGAATCCACCGATTCCTTCTATAAAAGAGCACACCATGATGAAATTGAAAAACAACGTAGTTGGACTAAGTTCTGCACTCTTGCTGGGATGTATGGCAGGCAATGTCAGCGCGGCGGATACTGCAACAAAGTATGGACCGGGTAAGATGCCTGCCAATGATCTGGCCGCCTGGCCGTCTATCAAGAGTGTAATTGGCAAAGACCCGGCAATTGAGGCAAAAGTCGCAGCCATCGTCGCGGGCATGACTCTGGAACAGAAGATAGGCCAGATGACGCAACCGGAAATCAAGTCGATCACACCAGATGATGTGCGACGCTATTACCTGGGCTCTGTCTTGAACGGTGGTGGCAGTTGGCCAGATCGCGACAATAAACGTGGCTCGGCGGCTGATTGGGTGGCTCTAGCTGATAAATATCATGCAGCTTCGATGGCAACTGATATGCCAGTCAAGATCCCCGTCATCTGGGGCATAGATGCGATACATGGCAATAGCAATGTCTACGGTGCCACGCTGTTTCCGCACAATATAGGTCTGGGTGCAGCCCGCAATCCACAACTGGTTGGCCAGATAGGGCGCTCCATGGGCAAGTCTGTGCGAGCCACCGGCATCGCCTGGGTGTTTGGGCCTACGATAGCGGTGGTACGTGATGACAGGTGGGGGCGTACTTACGAAAGTTTTTCAGAAGACAGTGCGCTGGTGCGCCAGTATGCGGGTGAATATGTCAAGGGCCTGCAAGGCTCATTCATGGATGAAGCTAATGTCGTGGCCACGGCCAAGCATTTCATGGGTGATGGTGGCACTGATCAGGGTAAGGACAGAGGTGTGAACCTTTCCACCAATGCGCAGATGCTCAATACGCACGCACAGGGCTATCTGACTGCATTGGCTGCTGGCGCTCAAACCGTCATGGCTTCTTACAATAGTTGGAACGATAAAGCCGCGGGTGCAAACTACGGAAAAATGCACGGCAGCAAGGCGTTACTGACGGATGTGCTGAAACAAAAAATGGGCTTTGATGGTTTCGTCGTCACGGACTGGGATGGCATAGGTGAAGTACCAGGCTGTCGTAATGACAGTTGTCCACAAGCGATCAATGCCGGTATCGACATGGTGATGGTGCCGGATGCCTGGAAGGCGTTCATCAGCAATACCATCGCCCAGGTCAAGTCGGGTGAAATCCCCATGAGCAGGATAGATGATGCGGTGATGCGTATCATCCGCGTCAAATTGCGCGCTGGCTTGTTCGGCAAAAAACCTTCTGACAATATCTATGCGGGCAAGCAGGAAGCCTTGCAAGACCGTGAACTGGCCAGACAGGCAGTGCGTGAGTCCCTGGTTTTGTTGAAGAACGACAGCGCAACTTTGCCACTGGCACGCAACAAAAAAATCCTGGTCGTTGGCAAGACCGCTGACGATATCTCCAACCAGACTGGCGGCTGGTCGCTGACCTGGCAGGGAACTGACAATAAGAATACTGATTTCCCGAATGCTGATTCGATACTGACAGGCATCAAGGCAGCCGTGGGTGAAGCCAATGTCGAGTTCAGTGCAGATGCCAAGGGTGTGGACGTTAGCCGTTTTGATGCCGTGATTGCCGTTATCGGTGAAACACCGTATGCAGAAATGTATGGTGACATAGGACCGGCTGGTACGCTCCGACATAGTGGCAGTTATCCTGAAGACCTGGCCGTCCTACGGGCCGTGGCAGGCAAAGGCAAGCCGGTAGTGACGGTGTTTGTCTCTGGTCGCCCCTTGTACGTGAATGACCTCATGAACTTGTCTGATAGCTTTGTGGCTGCATGGCTGCCAGGTTCGGAAGGTAAGGGTGTGGCGGATGTCTTGTTCCGTGCAGCAGATGGCAAAGTGGCGCATGACTTCAGGGGCACGCTGTCATTTTCCTGGCCCAAATCTGTCTGCCAGACCAGCCTGAATTTTGATGAGCCAAACTACTCGCCTCTGTTCAAATTCGGCTATGGACTTACCTATTCCAGCAAGACAAAATTAGGGAAACTCGACAGCAAATATCCATCTGGTGGCTGTGGCGTGACCAACGCCTATCCAGTATTTAATCAGGCTGACCGTGCAACTTATCCTCTGTATGTCGTCAGCGGCACTGAACAGCAAGCAGTCGGTGCAGATTTGAACCGGGTATTGAACATGCCAGGCATCAGTGTCCAGACTTCACAGGTGAATAGCCAGCAAGATGCCAAACTCGTTAGCTGGAGTGCTGCGGCAAGAGTGGAGGCACGTGCTGCCCATGCCAGAGCTCTGCCGGCTTTCGCCAGCAAGGATGGGGCGCTGACATTTGATACTATCGTTGCGACTGCACCCGCAGCTGCGGTCAGTCTTTCCATGCACTGTGGGAATAACTGTGTCGCTACGCTGGATGTGACAGATGCCTTCAAGCGCCTGGCTGGCAAAAAAGAAAAGCAGACGGTCAAGATACCACTCTCCTGCTTCGTTGCCAAAGGTGTGAAATTGCATCATGTTGATGTTCCATTCAGCATCAGTACCACATCGACATTTAGCGCCGCTTTCACGAATATACAAATTGTCGGCGGTGCGGCCAAGGACCAGGATGCGTTAAATTGCACAGAGTTGAAATGATGGGCAATCAGACCTACCCACGCTTGCTGGCAGACATAGGTGGCACCAATGCCCGTTTCGCACTGGAGACGGCTGAGCGCCAGTTTGTTGCAGTCAGGGTGCTGGCCTGCGCTGACTTCCCCGGTTTGTCTGATGCCATGCAAAGCTATCTTGCCAGCCCTGAAGTTCAACAGGTGTCGGACAATGCTGAGCTGCGCATCAGGCATGCGGCGATTGCCATCGCCAACCCTGTCAATGGCGACAGCATCCGCATGACCAATCATCACTGGAGTTTTTCAATTGCTGCCGTGCGCCAGCAACTGGACTTCAGTACCCTGTTGGTCATGAATGATTTTACTGCCCTGGCCATGGCTTTGCCTTACCTCGGTGCCAGCCAGCGCCAGCAAATCGGTGGAGGCGTAGAGCAGCCTGAACGTACCATCGGTCTCATTGGCGCTGGCACTGGCCTGGGTGTGTCAGGCATTGTCCCGGCTGGCAAATCATGGGCACCTTTGGCCAGCGAAGGCGGGCATGCCAGTTTTGCACCCGCCAATAATGAAGAGGTGCAGATATTGCAAAGCCTGTGGCAACAGTATCAGCATGTGTCGGCAGAGCGTCTCTTGTCTGGCAAGGGCCTGGAGCTGATTTTTGCTGCCATCTCCGGCAAGACCCTGAGCGCTGCCGAGATTACGCACAGGGCGCTGGATGGCAGTTGCAGTGCATGCCTGCGTACGGTAGAGCACTTCTGCGCCATACTCGGCAGCATGGCTGGCAATGTTGCCCTGACTTTGGGCGCTACTGGCGGCATGTATATAGGCGGTGGCATAGTCCCCAAGCTGGGGCCACTGTTTGCCGCATCTGCCTTCCGGGAACGCTTTGTTGCCAAAGGCAGGCTGGGCAACTACCTGGCACAAATACCGACTTATTTGATTACTGAAGAATATCCCGCTTTCCTGGGTGTTTCAGCCATGCTGGCCAGGCATCTTGAGCAAGAGAATAATAAATAACTGGAGACCATGATGGAAAATTCCTTATCCGTTACCTCGACGGCATTACCTGACAGCCAAGCCAGGAGCCAGACCAGCTCTCTGGTCATCGTGACTATCCTGTTCTTCATGTGGGGTCTGCTGACTTCACTCAATGATGTGCTGATCCCGCATCTGAAATCCATTTACACTCTCAGCTATGTGCAAGCCACGCTGGTGCAATTTTGTTTCTTTGGTGCTTACTTCATTGTCTCCGTACCGGCAGGCATGCTGATCAGGAAGATAGGTTATCAAAATGGTGCTGTCACTGGCCTGGTCATCGCCGCGGGTGGCTGCGCCATGTTTTATCCAGCTTCCATGGGTAGCTATGCCTTGTTCTTGCTGGCATTTTTTGTGCTGGCGTCGGGCATCACGATCTTGCAGGTGGCGGCTAATCCCTATGTTACGGTACTGGGCGATGCCAGGACAGCATCCAGTCGTCTGACGTTGACGCAGGCTTTCAACTCTCTTGGGACAACGGTAGCGCCGATTTTTGGTGGCATCCTGATCCTGTCTGGTGCGGCACTTACTGTTGTGGAACTCAATGCATTGCCCGCAGCAGAGCAAGCCGCTTATCACGGCAGAGCTGCCGCTGCTGTACAAATGCCTTACCTCTTGCTGGCTGCGGCCTTGCTGTTGCTGGCGATTCTGTTTGCCTTTGCCCGCTTGCCCAAAATCACCCATACGGAAGAAGTCAACACTGACACCAGCAGTGACAATGCATCGGTGTTGTCGCATCGTCATCTGGTGCTGGGCGCCATAGGCATTTTCCTGTATGTCGGTGGCGAGGTCAGCATAGGCAGCTTCCTCATCAATTTTCTGGGTGAACCCAACATAGCAGCCCTGACGCCAGCGGCTGCAGCCCATTACGTGAGCTTCTACTGGGGCGGTGCCATGGTGGGGCGTTTCATCGGCTTTGCTGTCATGCGCAAAGTCAGCCCAGGTAAAACCCTGGCCTTCAATTCTGCTGCCGCCATCATCTTGATTTTAACTGCCATCTATAGCCAAGGTTCGCTGGCAATGTGGGCCATATTGGCGGTGGGTTTGTGCAATTCCATCATGTTCCCTACCATCTTCAGCATGGCCTTGAACAAGCTCGGTAAATTCACTGGTCAGGGTTCGGGCATATTGTGCATGGCGATAGTTGGTGGTGCCCTGGTCCCTTTCCTGCAGGGCTATCTGGCGGATACCCTGGGCCTGAGTCTTTCTTTCTATGTGCCGGCGGCTTGCTATACCTTCATCCTGTATTTTGGCGTACGCTATGCGGGCATGTATTCCACCAAAGCCGAATAGTATTTCTTCCTTACAGGGGAATTCGGGAGCTTGATGCTCCCGTTTTTTTGCATGCCCCGACATAATGAATAATAATGTGCGTTCTTTATTTGGATACTGGCGACTGGGAAAATGACTACAGCTAGAAAAGAACGCTGGGCGACACTGGCAGGCATCTCTGCCTTTCTTGGAGGCTTGCTGCATGTCATTGCCCTGATAGGCGGTGCAGACTGGATCTATTTTTTCCACGCACCACCTTCCGTGGTTGAGTCAGCACGCCTGGGCACCTGGCTTGCCCCGGTGAGTACTTTGCTGATCACAGCCCTGATGTGGTTATGCAGCCTGTACGCATTTTCTGCCGCCGGTTTTGTGCGCCGCCTGCCATTGCTAAGAACTGGTTTGTTTGTGGTAGCTTTTATCTGCATAGTGCGTGGCCTGATCTTTTTCCCGCTGATCATGATTGACCGTGTCTGGTTGAGTCGTCTGGATACTTTTGAATTAGTCGCTTCCGTGATCTGGCTGGCAATCGGGATTTTCTTCGCACTGGGCTTGCGTGCTGCATGGAAAAAGACTTAGCAAATTTTTGAGTACATCGCCCATTTTGTCCTGAGCGTAGATTTGCACTTGTATTGGAGGGGCATCATTTTTCATGATACCCCTATTTTAATTCCATATTTTCCACAAAGACGTATTCCAACTACACTGTGAACACAGCAGATTTCAAAGGAAGTCGAAGAAGCGCTGCAGCGAAATTTCGAAAGCTTCTTTTGATGTCTCTTTGATCCGGATGAAAGAAAATGCAGGCATGGCCGTTGTATTTGACATAATCAAATACGACAGGCGTAATGTCTTGACATCGAATTTTGTCCAGGATTCGAATAAAATGGTAGTTATCACTACCAACGCAACGAGAGCCTATCTCTGATACCTCGCTATAGGCTCCGAGCAAAATTGTGTCTTACCGGATACAACGCATGCTCTTTGCGATCTAAATCACAAATTTTGGAGCCACCTTATGTCATCCGACACCACCATGGAGTCTGCTGGACTCTCGTCCCTGCCGTCCCCGTCGTCTTCTGCTAAAGAAGTTCACACCGAGCCTGTCCAGGATGCGCTCGAAGCCAGCCAGATCACCAGCCCCCCGCAATTGAATGATGTGCAACTTGACGATAAATATACGTCGAACAGCGGCACGATCTTTTTGTCAGGCATACAAGCTTTGGTAAGATTGCCCATGATGCAGCGCCAGCGCGACCAGGCTGCGGGACTGAATACGGCGGGATTTATTTCCGGCTATCGTGGCTCCCCGCTGGGTGGTCTGGATGAAACATTGTGGAAAACCAAAAAACTGCTGGAGCAAAACCATGTGCAGTTCGTGCCCGGCGTCAATGAAGACCTGGCCGCAACGGCAGTTTGGGGCTCGCAAACAGTAGATTTGATAGGCCCGGCCAAATACGATGGTGTATTTGGCATGTGGTATGGCAAAGGCCCGGGTGTCGATCGTAGTGCTGACGTATTCAAGCACATGAACCATGCGGGCACATCGAAACACGGTGGTGTCCTGCTGGTGGCCGGTGATGACCATGGCGCCTATTCATCAACACTGCCGCACCAGTCTGACCATATTTTCTCTGCCTGCATGATCCCCATGCTCTACCCCAGCAATGTGCAGGAATACCTGGACCTGGGTCTGCATGCCTGGGCCATGTCGCGCTTTTCTGGCTGCGCAGTCGGCTTCAAGGCACTGGCCGATACCGTGGAATCGACCTCGTCGGTCGATGCTGATCCTTTCCGCCTGCAAATCAAGCTACCGCAAGACTTTGTCATGCCTGAAGGTGGCCTGAACACTCGTTTATCACTGGATACCCTGGGCATACAGGCACGCAAGCAAGAAGCTCTGATGCAGGATTACAAAATCTATGCAGCCCTGGCCTATGCCCGTATCAACAAACTCAATCATGTCACCATAGACAGCCCGACGGCGCGCCTCGGTATCGTCGCCTCCGGCAAGTCTTATCTCGACGTGCTGGAAGCGCTGGAAGAACTGGGTATTGATGAAAAATTTGCTGCCGAGATAGGCATACGCCTGTTCAAGGTATCCATGCCCTGGCCGCTGGAGCCTGATGGTGTGCGTGAATTTGCCCAGGGTCTCGATGAGATACTGGTAGTGGAAGAAAAACGCCAGATGGTGGAGTATCAGCTTAAAGAGCAGCTATATAACTGGCGCGACGATGTACGTCCGCGCGTCATCGGAAAGTTCGATGAAAAAGGCGAATGGGTACATCCGCGTGGGGAATGGCTGCTGACTTCCAAGGCTGATTTCTCGGTGGCACAAATTGCCCGCGTGATTTCTTCACGCATTGCCCGTTTCCATACCAGCGACCTTATCAAGGCGCGCCTGGCATTTCTGGAAGCCAAGGATGTCGTCCTTAGCAAGCAAGTCAATACACCGGCGCGCCCAGCTTACTATTGCTCGGGCTGTCCGCACAATACTTCCACCAAGGTGCCGGAAGGCAGCCTGGCACTGGCCGGTATTGGTTGCCATGTCATGGCGACTGCGATATACCCTGAATTCAATAAACTGACGACACACATGGGTGGCGAAGGTGCGCCGTGGATAGGCCAGGCAGCTTTCTCGACTTTGCCGCATGTATTCCAGAATCTCGGTGATGGCACTTATTTCCATTCCGGCTACCTGGCAATACGCGCAGCAGTCGCTGCCAAGGTCAATATCACCTACAAGATTTTGTATAACGATGCAGTAGCGATGACAGGTGGACAACCCGTCGATGGCATCATCAGCGTGCCGATGATGGCGCAACAGATGGCCGCAGAAGGCGTCAAGCGCATCGCCCTGGTGACTGAGGATTTGTCACGTTACACAGACCGCTCCAACCTGCCCAGCTTTTTAACTCTGCATGACCGCAAGGACATGGATGCGGTGCAACGTGAATTGCGCGATATCCCCGGCGCGACCGTACTCATTTACGATCAGACCTGTGCCGCCGAGAAACGCCGTCGCCGCAAAAAAGGCGAATTCCCTGACCCTAACCAGCGCATGTTCATCAATGAAGCAGTCTGCGAAGGCTGTGGAGATTGTGGTGTGCAATCCAACTGCACGTCCATCATGCCGGTGGAAACAGAATTTGGCCGCAAGCGCAGCATAGATCAGTCGTCCTGCAACAAGGATTATTCCTGCGTCAAGGGTTTCTGCCCCAGCTTCGTTACGGTAGAAGGTGGCAAGCTGGTCAAGTCCAAGACAGGTACGGCAAAGACAGATGACTTCGGCGCACTGCCAGAACCGCAATTGCCAGCCTGTGAAAGCTCATACAACATCCTGTTGAACGGCATAGGCGGCACTGGTGTGATCACGGTCGGTGCCTTGCTGGGCATGGCGGCACATCTGGAAGGCAAGGGCGCGTCTGTGCTCGACATGACAGGCATGTCGCAAAAAAATGGCTCAGTGACTTCGCATATACGCATCGTCAACCAGGCTGGCAAATTGCGCGCACAGCGTATAGCAACCGGTGAAGCTGACCTGATTTTGGGCTGCGATATCCTGACCGCAGGTGCACATGACGCGATTTCCAAAATGCGCGCAGGCCGTACCCGCGCCGTCATCAATACCCATGAACAACCGACCGGCCCGTTTGCCAAGAATCCTGACTGGCAATTCCCGCTGGAGTCAGTTGAACACCTGATTTCTGAATCAGTCGGTGGCAATGTTGATTTCATCAATGCCACCAAACTGGCAACCGCCTTGATGGGCGACTCCATTGCCACCAATCTGTTCATGCTCGGTTTTGCTTATCAGAAAGGTGCAATACCCGTATCTGAAACAGCCTTGCTGCGCGCTATTGAACTGAATGGCGTGGCGATTGAGGCCAACAAGAAAGCCTTCCTCTGGGGCCGCCGTGCTGCTGTGGATTTTGCCCGCGTGGAAAAAATCGCCATCCCTGGCCAGCCTGTCGTCATCCAAATGCCGCAAAGCCTGGAGGCCCTCGTCAAGCGCCGTATTGCAGTACTGACCGATTACCAGAACGCCGGCTATGCCCAGCAATATGCTGACTTGGTCGATAAAGTCCGCAAGGCTGAATCTGTATTGAATGCTGGTAACAAATTCAGCATGGCAGTCGCCAAGTATGCGTTCAAACTCATGGCCTACAAGGATGAGTATGAAGTCGCACGTTTGTATACCAATGGCGATTTCACAGCAAAACTGAAGCAACAGTTTGAGGGCGACTTCAGCCTGAAATTCAATCTGGCTCCCCCTATCTTCTCAAAGAAAGACGGACAGGGTCATCTGGTCAAGGCCCAATATGGCTCCTGGGTCTGGCAGGCATTCAAGCTGCTGGCCAAACTCAAGGGCTTGCGTGGTACGGCACTGGATATTTTTGGCCGCACAGAAGAACGCAAGGCAGAGCGCGCACTCATTGTTGAATACACTGCCTTGATGGAAAAGCTGGCTGCTGGTTTGAATACAGACAACCTGGAACAGGCCGTCGCCTTGGCTAGCCTGCCTGAAAAGATACGCGGTTATGGCCATGTCAAAGAAAAGGCCATGCAGGCGTATCATGCAGAGAAAGCAGTTTTACTGAAGCCTCAAAATACAACAGTGATCAAGGAAGTGTCGCGCGTAGCGTAATTTCCTGATGGCAATCTGCAATCTGGCAAGTCGGGCGGGAAGCCTGGCTTGCCAGCCTGGCGTCTGTAGTCTTGTGTTGATAATTGTATGAATGGTTGACATTTTATTAAAGCTCAATGTTTATGAAGCTTTCCAGAGATTTTATCGCCATAAGCCACGCCCAGCCTGAGGTTGCCGTTTTACATTTTCATGTTGACGTTTACGTTAACGTCATATAACTTAGCCTAACCCAAACATAGTGAGAATTTGCTAAATAGCAATAGTCATTGTGATAAAACAAGACCGATGAGGAAGACATGACTGACCTGTCCGTTGCCCAGAACCTGACTGAATACAAACCTGCCAACAAAGTGCGCTTTGTTACCGCCGCTTCCCTGTTCGATGGCCATGATGCCTCGATCAATATCATGCGCCGCATTTTGATGGCGAATGGTGCAGAAGTGATCCATCTTGGCCATAACCGCTCGGTAGAAGAAATCGTCACTGCTGCTTTGCAGGAAGATGCCCAGGGTATTGCCATTTCCAGCTATCAGGGTGGCCATGTCGAATACTTCAAATACATGATAGACCTGCTCAAGCAACGCGGCGGTGCGCATATCAAGGTATTTGGCGGTGGCGGTGGTGTCATCGTGCCGGAAGAAATAGCCGACCTGCATGCCTATGGCGTGACCCGTATTTTCAGCCCTGAAGATGGCCAGCGCATGGGTCTGGTGGGCATGATTTTGTCGATGATACAGGCTTGCGACAGCGACCTGTCCGGCTATGCGCCAACGACGTTGGCAGTATTGCAGCAAGGCGATATCGCCGACAAGCACCGCCCGCTGGCACAATTGATTACCGCGCTGGAAAACGACAAGGTCGCGCCAGAATTGCGCACGCAATTGATGGATGCGGCCAAAGCCAGCAAGACACCAACCCTGGGTATCACGGGTACTGGTGGTGCCGGTAAATCTTCACTGACAGATGAGCTGATACGCCGCATACGCCTGGACCAGGATGATCACCTGAACATCGCCCTGATTTCCATAGACCCGTCGCGCCGCAAATCTGGCGGTGCCTTGCTGGGTGACCGCATACGCATGAATGCCATCAACCCCTGGAAGGGCAAGCTCAAGGTTTTCATGCGTTCGCTGGCAACCCGTGAAGCAGGTTCAGAAATTTCACAAGCCTTGCCAGATGTGATTGCGGCCTGCAAGGTCGCCGGTTTTGACCTGGTCATTGTCGAGACTTCTGGCATAGGCCAGGGTGATGCCGCGATTGTGCCGCATGTTGATGTCTCCATGTATGTGATGACACCAGAATTTGGTGCTGCATCGCAACTGGAAAAAATCGACATGCTGGACTTTGCCGATTTTGTCGCCATCAACAAATTCGACCGCAAAGGTGCACAGGATGCCCTGCGCGATGTCGCCAAACAATACCAGCGCAACCGCGAACTGTGGACGCAAAAGCCGGATGAAATGCCCGTCTACGGTACGCAAGCTTCGCGCTTCAATGACGATGGTGTGACTGCCCTGTACCAGGGTATTTTGCCAGCGCTGGTGCAACGTGGTTTGCTGGCCAAGCCCAGCAAACTGGCAGCGATCGGCGTCAAATATTCCAGTGCTAAAAACGTGATTGTGCCACCGGCCCGCAGCCGTTACCTGGCTGAGATTGCAGACACGGTACGTGCCTATCACAAGAATACTGGCAAGCAGGTCTTGATTGCCCGTGAGCGCCAGCAACTGCAAGAAAGCAAGCGCATGCTGTCGGCAGTCGGCAAGTCGGCTGATTTTGATGACTTGATTACCGAGCGTGAAAATCGCCTGGATGCTGAATCCAAAAAGCTCATTACCATGTGGCCAGATATGCAGGCTGCGTATGCGGGCGATGAATATGTCGTCAAGATCCGCGACAAAGAGATACGCACCCGCCTGGTACAGCAATCCCTGTCTGGCACCAAGATACGCAAGGTGGCTTTGCCACGCTTTGTTGATCACGGTGAAATCCTGCGCTGGCTGATGCTTGAAAACGTGCCTGGTTCTTTCCCCTTCACCGCCGGTGTGTTCGCCTTCAAACGCGAGGGTGAAGACCCTACCCGCATGTTCGCCGGTGAAGGCGATCCTTTCCGCACCAACCGTCGCTTCAAGCTGGTATCGCAAGGCATGGATGCCAAACGTCTGTCGACTGCTTTTGACTCTGTGACACTGTACGGCGCAGATCCGGCAATACGTCCTGATATCTACGGCAAGGTCGGCAATTCCGGCGTGTCAGTCGCGACGCTGGAAGACATGAAAGTCTTGTATGATGGCTTTGATCTGTGTGATCCGGCCACATCGGTATCCATGACCATCAATGGCCCGGCACCGACCATATTGGCTTTCTTCATGAACACTGCGATTGATCAGCAGATGGAAAAATTCCGCGTCGATAACAAACGCGAACCGACTGCCGATGAATCCGCCAAGATACGCGCCTGGGTATTGCAGAACGTGCGCGGCACCGTGCAGGCAGATATCCTGAAGGAAGACCAGGGCCAGAACACCTGCATCTTCTCGACAGAATTCTCGCTGAAGGTCATGGGCGATATACAGGAATATTTTGTCCATCATCAGGTACGTAATTTCTATTCTGTCTCAATCTCTGGTTACCATATTGCCGAAGCAGGTGCGAACCCAATTTCACAACTTGCGTTCACGTTGTCGAATGGCTTCACCTTTGTTGAAGCCTATCTGGCACGCGGCATGCACATTGATGATTTTGCGGCCAACCTGTCCTTCTTCTTTAGCAACGGCATGGACCCTGAATACACAGTACTGGGCCGCGTGGCCCGCCGTATCTGGGCAGTGGCCATGCGTGACAAATATGGTGCGAATGACCGCAGTCAGAAACTGAAATACCATATCCAGACCAGTGGTCGTTCCCTGCATGCGCAAGAGATCGATTTCAACGACATCCGCACCACACTGCAAGCCCTGATTGCGATCTACGACAACTGCAACAGCCTGCACACCAATGCCTATGACGAGGCCATCACCACGCCTACTGATGAATCAGTGCGCCGTGCTTTAGCAATCCAGCTCATCATCAACCGTGAATGGGGCCTGGCGAAAAACGAGAACCCTATCCAGGGCAGCTTCATCATCGAAGAACTGACCGACATGGTAGAAGAAGCCGTCATGCAAGAGTTCGAGCGCATCGCTGAACGCGGTGGTGTCCTCGGTGCCATGGAAACCGGCTACCAGCGCGGCAAGATCCAAGAAGAATCCATGCATTATGAACACCTGAAACATGACGGCACTTTGCCCATCATCGGTGTAAATACTTTCCGTAATCCAAAAGCCAATGACACGCCGCAAAAGATAGAACTGGCGCGTTCTACCGAAGAAGAAAAGCAATCGCAATTGCAACGCCTGGCGGATTTCCATGGTCGTCATGCGGATGTGGCACCGAAGGCACTGGCGGCTTTGCAGCAGGCGGCGATCAATAATGAGAATGTGTTTGCCAAACTGATGGAGGCGGCACGTGTCTGTTCGCTGGGGCAGATTACTACTGCGTTGTTCGAAGTTGGGGGGCAGTACAGACGCAATATGTAGCTGAGCCACGCGGATAAAGTGTCACGCTGATAAATCCAATTAGCGGGCGCATAGCTGCGTTGCAAATGCTCGCAATACCGACGTATTGCTGTGCTTTGCGCCTTGCTCTGCATCCCGCGAATTGAATTTTTCAGCGTGCCACGGGTACGGCTTGCTTGTGGGCGACGCTGCGCGCGCCTGAATAAATCTTGAGGCCAAATTATCTCTTGATGTCTCATGGAGTTCAGAGAAATTTCATTCGTTTAAAATGCGAAATTTTGAGGATCAATCTATGGACTTCGAATCAGTTTTCAAAACGTGGTTGGGATTATCTCTAGCAGAAGCGACTTCGCTCGAAATCAAAGCATACTCATTTAATTTGTTTGAAAATGCTAAAAATCAGAATTCAAAATTTGGCATTGAATTGATTGGTGCTGGTAGTTTTGATTCTGCTGACACCGACTGGGCTTGCGATGAAGTGTGGCAGCCAGAAACAAGGGCAATTGATATACCTTTTTCTTTTTCAGGTCCAGAATGGGAAACCTGTTTATCCAGGATTGAAATTCTTATCAGCGCTTATCTCACGGACGAGATGGAAGCTAAAGTCTTGTTGGATAGTCGAGCTGTAGGTGTTGGTTTTGTAGATGGTGACCTATCGCTTTTGTGGCAGTCTCAATAATTCTTACTCGCGAGCGCTAAATGCTATCAGCGACAAACAATACGTGTGATTCATCAAAGCCCGGAACTTTCCGGGCTTCTTTGTTTTTTGTTCAGCGCTATTTATTGCTAGAATACCTATCTACATTTAATCTGGTCGTGGCTGCGGTCTGCGGCTTTCAGGAGTATTTCATGCGTACCATTCTCGTTTTAGCTTGTATCTCTGTTCTCGCTGCCTGCAACAAACCACCAGAACCCAAGGTGGAGCCCAGTGCTTCGGCTAATTTTCTTTCCGAGCAGAAAGCACAGCTGGATAAGGCGAAAGAGGCGGCGCAGTTGATGCAGCAGAAGGCGGATGAACAAAGAGCGATTGTTGAGGTCCAAACTGGTGGGGTTGCTGCCAAGCCTGCCAAGAGTGACGCTGGTAAGTAGTGGCTCTTGGTCGGGCCCGGGTAGCAGAATATTCTTTCCAATAGGAGCCATTCATGTTGATTTCTTGTCGTCGTCTCGCCTTAGTTGTATCTCTTAGCCTGCCCTTGCTTGCTTACGCGCAATTACCTGTGCAGGCAAATCCTGATCATGAGGCCATGCTTGCCAGTGCAGATGCACGTCTGGCTGCCAACAAACGTCTGGTGTATGACTTTTGGCGTGAAGTATTTGAAGGTGGTCACATGGAGTTGGCAGATAAATACCTGGCGGAATCCTATATGCAGCACAATCCCAATGTAGCGACCGGGCGCGCGGCTTTTGTTGAGGTCTTCAGTAAATTCGTCAAGCCAAAGGAAATACAGGCCAGAGTCAAGGCGCCATTGGTGGCGATTACTGCCGAAGGTGATAAAGTGATTTTAAGCTTTGTCAGTACCGTGCCAGATGCCAAAGATGCCAGTAAGAAATACACAACAACCTGGTTTGATATGTTCCGCATAGAAAATGGAAAGATTGCAGAACACTGGGACCCGGCTTTAAAAGACAGTCATTGAGAGGATTGCACCTGGATGTTGCATAAGAATTTGATTTCCGAGGCGGCTTCATTGCCGATCGCCTGGCGTTCCACGATACTGGGCAAGGCTGGCGGTGCGCAAGTCAAGGTCTTGCGCATGGATGAATGCGACTATCCTGATGAAACCCATGATTTCACTGAAGCTCTGCTGGTGCTGGACGGGCAAATGAATCTGGATATCCACGGTGAGATTGTCGCCGTCAAGGCGGGCGAGTTGTATCTGGTGCCTGCGCATACACCGCATGCTGTTGCGGCTGGCAGCAGGGGGACTTTGATCATCATTGATCAATAAAGCAGCGATGCAGAATTAAGTGTTGGCTGTAGCTTGTAAATCCTCTTGAATCTATATTTATAATGGAGACGGCATCATGCAAAAAATCACACCTACCCTCTGGTTTGATCATCAGGCCGAAGAAGCAGTACATTTTTACGTCGACATCTTCAAGGATGCAAAAGTCCTGGATGTAGTCCGATATGGCGAAGGTGCCCCCCTGCCCAAGGACACGGTGTTGACGATCAAGTTCAGCATGGCCGGGCAAGAATTCGTCGCCCTGAATGGCGGGCCTGCGTATAGTTTTACTCCTGCCATTTCCTTCGTTATCGATTGTGAAACGCAGGAGGAGGTGGATTATTACTGGGATAAATTATTGGCGGGCGGTGGTCAGGAAAGCCAGTGTGCCTGGCTCACTGACAAATATGGCCTGTCCTGGCAAGTCGTACCGCAAGCATTGATCCGTTATCTCGGTGATGCCGACCCGGCCAAGGCGCAGAGAGTGATGATGGCTATGTTTCAGATGAAAAAAATTATTATTGCTGATCTGGACAAGGCCTATACAGGTTCGTGATTTTGTAACTTGTGTAAATATTTTTGCCAGCTGTAAACGTCCTGCTCTATTTATGTAAAAGTATCAGTCATGTCAGTTTCAGTGAATTTTTACTGATGCTGTTTTTCTGAATTTTATACAACCATCATGCATACAAAGGTACATCAAATTGAAATTCTTAACATCATCGATAGCGGCGCTTTTTCTCTGCGCCATTGCGGGGTTTAGCATGGCGCAAACTGCTGTTGTTAACCCTTACGGTAAATTCCTCGAAGGCGAGGATGTAGAAATCGAAGTGGCGCATTTTGCTGCAAAAAATGCCAATGGCCTATATGATGTCTTGCTGAAGATGCGTGGCGCGGCGGCTTTCAATGCAGGTATAGATGGCAAGACCATCAAATACAATGCGGTACCTGGTGGCTCAGGAGTTGATTACCAATTCAACGGAAAAACCCGCATGACCATGCGCCAGAATAACGGCACTTCTCAATATCAGGTGTTCCTCGATGGCAGGGGGATTTTCATTGGCGAAGTCAGAACGCGCTCCCAGGAAGTGCGGCCTCTGCATTTGCTGACGGCGTCGAATGAAGGTGGAAAATAAGTTGTTGAAAAAAGCCTGTCTCTAAGACAGGCTTTTTTTATCTCTATTTATTTACCCATTTGCTATACCTCTCTGAAGTTCAACATGCGGTCAAATTAATGGCTAAAATACTCGCATGAATGCGGTAGAAAACGCTCATAGCCAGTTGAATTTTTTCAGAGGTATTATGCAAACTAGGAAGCTTTTATTGAAGTTGTTTGAATACAAGGGATGGGCGAATGCTGATTTGTATACCTTGATGCATAGCCTGAAGTCAGACCTACATGCGCGTGAATTGCATGATGCCATACGCATACTCAATCATATCTATGTCGTGGATCAAATTTTTGTTGCTAACCTGCAGGGGAAACGACATGGTTACACATCCCTGAATACCAAAGAAACGCCCGCACTGAGAGACTTGCAGTTAGGGGTGCAAGTTGTGGATGAATGGTATGTTGCTTATGTCGCTGCACAAACAGAGATTGGCTTTGCTGAGGATATAGACTTCACTTTCGTCGATGGCAAACCAGGCCGTATGTCACGTGGCGAAATGCTCTTGCATGTGGCTACTCATGGTAACTACCATCGTGGAGCCGTTGGCCGTATCCTGTTCCAGGCAGGCATACAGCCACCAAAAGATACCTTGACGGTATTCATGGGTCAGCAAGCGGCATACCTACCTTGATCATCATACGAAAAGCATGTGCTCAGGATGCCAGTGTACTGCAAACCATTTACCGCAGATGCGTTATCGAAGCAGGATGGCGACAACCTACAGCAGGGGTGAGCGAAGATTTTGCTGATGTGACGAAAGGCGAAACCATCTGGATCGCTGTTGATGCACAAGATCAGGCATTGGCTGTTCTGGCGGTGCAGGAAGGCGATGCCTATATCCATCATTTGTATGTGGATCCGCAAGCTCAGGGGCAAGGACTGGGCAGGGCGCTCTTACAGCACCTTCAAAGTCGCTTGGCATTTCCCTGGCGCTTGAAATGTGTGGCGCAAAATCACGACGCCCTGAAATTTTATGCCCGCATGGGATGGCATGAAATTGAGCAGGGCCTGGGTGAGGATGGCCTGTATTACTTGCTGGAACATGCCGGGCCGCTGTTACCTACTATTTCCATTGAATAAAGCGCCGTATGAAGAATAAGACAATACTTGTAGCCTGCTTGCTGGCAGTGTCTGGCTCTGCCTGCGCCGATGTTGATGTCAATATTAAATATCTACATTCACAGGCATTGGAGCTGAGTTATCAATTGCCACCCGCGTGTACACAACTGGTCTTTAAGAAGCATGGTAGTGATGCAGCAAAAATACGTAGCACCTGGCAATCACTTGATGCTTGCGCCAAGGCGGATGGTGAACATGCGAGTAGCCAGCAGGCGGTGTGTACACAATTGCGTTTTCAGGTGCCTGTGAGCGTAAATAAAGTACGGGGTTATCCTGCGGCCTTTCCTGTAGGAGATGCGATTTACGTCCATACCAGCAATTTCGCTGTGGATGCCACTTGCGGCAAGGTGAACTACAGTTTTAGTGCGCCGGGCATTGCCATGAATGCTCAGGTGTATGCAGACAATGCGAAGGCGGCTGATGGAAAAGGTGGTGATATGGCTGCCTTGTTATTGCCAAAACCATTGAAGCTGGAGGGTAATTTCATCGGCTATTTTGATACCGCAATGGGGGAAACCAATATCCGCAATATACGCAAGACAGGTGATGAAAGCATCGCATTCTTGCGCGAGGTTTTGCCTAAAGCAAAATTCGAGATGCCCATAGTTGCCATCTCCAGAGTATCAGGCCCTGGTCGGGCCAGGCCAGATGGCGATGCCGCTGACGTCATGCGTTTGGGCTTTGTCAATTGGCCATTGCAGCCGGATGCTGAGGCAGAACGCACGATGACATTGTTTGTGACGCATGAGTTTAGTCATCGCTTTCAGATGCGCGATGCAACTGATGCCTATGCAGATGCTCGTTTGATCCACGAAGGTGGTGCCGAATTCTTGCGTTGGTTGATGGGGGTACGCAAAGGGTGGCTGACAAATGCGCAGGCAGCGGAAGACTTGAACATGGCCCTGGGCGAGTGTTTGCTCCATGTACGCCACGCAAGTTGGGGTAATCTGACCGCAGACCAAAAACGTGGCGGGCTACTTGATTATCGTTGTGGCTTGGCAACCTATATCTATGGATTGGCCGCCCGTCAGGGTAAGGCAGGGCCTTTTGAGCGTTTTGATGGGTTTTATGAAAAACTCAGACTGGTAAGAACGCAAGAGTCGCTGCCAGACTTTGCCCATGCATTGGAATGTGGCGACGAAGTCGGATGCAAGAGTCAATGGCTGTCACGTCTGCTTGGCAAGGAAGAAGGCATGTTAGCTGTCTGGGAAGACTTTTTCCGGCAGACAGGATTTGCTCATCCAGTTGTTGCCAACCAGCAGCAAAAAAATGCCATGCTCAATCAAGCCATACAGGCGTTGATGATCGAGGATTGCGGGAGTTCCAGCGTGTTTCCACAAGCTGACAAAATCAGCATCGACGACGTTAAAGGCTGCAAAATGCTACGTGGTGGCATGAGCATCACCAAGGCAGAACACTTGCCTCTGTTTAATCATCCTGACACTCTTTCTGCCACCATTGCAGCTTGCAAGCAGCGTTCTCAAGTCAGCTTGACCATGGAGTCTGGTCTGCAACTGGATATGCCCTGTAAAACCGCATATCAGCCAGTTGAGCTGTTTTATTCAGTTGACATGGAGAAACTGTTGGCTCACCTGAACCGCTGAGTGTATCAATTTCTACCTAGCCAGATTTGGCGCTTGTAGTCTCTGCCGGTTTGATGAATACTGGAAACTTAATAGGGAGTCTATTTCCTCCATCTTCAACTCAATCAGGGCTGCCCATGCCAGGCAAAATTGAAGTGTCCAGAGTTGCCCTATACCGCGCTATGGTAGAACAGGCTCTGGATGCCTTGCTGGTATTGGAAGATGGCATTTTCATTGATTGCAATCCCAGTGCCGAAAAAATGTTTGGCTTATCAAGAGAGCAATTACTTGCCAGTGCGCCTGTACATTTGTCTGCTCCCTTTCAATTCGATGGCCAGGATTCCCTGACTGCCGCAAACAGTTATATAGAGCTGACCAAGGCTGGTCAGCCCCAGCGTTTTGAATGGGCTTCACGCAGGGCAGATGGCAGCCTGTTCATATCCGAAGTTGCTCTGAGTTTGCTGGAAGATGGTGGCCGTCTATGCATCATTGCTGTGGTACGTGATATTTCCGAGCGCAAGCAGGTAGAGCTTGCCGCACGCAAAAAAAATGAGAAGCTGCGTGTTTTGCTGGAAAATTTTCCCGGCGGCGTTTCATTGATCGATGAAAATCTGCGCGTAGTTGCCTGGAACAGCGAACTGTTGCGCATGCTGGATTTGCCGCCAGCTCTGTTTCAGGGCCTGCCACCGCTGGCCCGCGCGGTGTTTGAAGCGAATATCAAACGCGGTGAATATGGTGAATTCAGCAGCGCCAGTGAGGAAGAAAAACTGGCTAAACTCATGGCTATCATACAAAGTGATACTCCCTATACTTACGAACGCCTGCGTTCTGATGGCAGCATCATAGAAGTGCGTGGCGTGCCGGTAGAGGGCGGTGGTTTTGTCACTACCTGTATGGATGTGACCGCCAAACGCCGCATAGAAATAGAGTTTCGCAAGCAATCCCTGTTTTTGAAAGCCGTGCTGGCGCATATGCCTCAGGGATTAAGTGTGTTCGATGATCAATTGAAACTGTATCTGTGGAATCAGGGTTTTCTCGATGTGCTTGGTTATCAAGCTGATACGATTTACCAGGGCGTGCCATTTGAAGATTTATTACGCATCATGGCAGAGCGCGGGGAGTATGGTGAAGGTGATATCGAAGAGCTCATCAGCACGCGCTTGAAGCTGGCCAGGCAGTTTCAGGCACACGAATTTGAACGCACCCGTCCCAATGCCCATACCCATCTGGTGCAGGGCAAGCCAATTCATGAAAATGGCAAGCTGCAAGGTTTTGTCACTACCTATACCGATATCACTGAACTTAAAAAAGTACAGACGGCCTTTTCAAAAGCCAATGCTTTGCTGGAGCAGAGTATCGTCGAGCGAACCACAGAACTGCGTCATACCCAGGATGACTTGATGCGCAGTGAAAAACTGGCTGCCCTGGGCTCACTGGTGGCGGGTGTTGCACATGAACTCAATACACCTATCGGTAACAGCTTGTTGACGGCCGGCACCCTGCATGCCAAGACCCAGGAGTTCGCCCAGAAGGTCGTTGACGGTAATATCCGCCGCTCAGACCTGACTGCCTATCTGCAGGCAGCACAACATGCCAGTGAATTGATAGAGCATGGTTTGAACAATGCCGCCGACCTGGTAGCCAGTTTCAAGCAAGTGGCAGTAGATCAGGCCAGTTCCAAGCGTCGCCGCTTCCACCTTGGCAAGGTTTGTCATGACGTGATCGCCACCATGATGGCCAAGATACGTCAGGCAGGTTTGCAGATCAGTCTTGATATTCCTGTCCAGATAGAACTGGATAGTTTTCCGGGACCATTGGACCAGGTAATCTGCAATCTGGTCGACAATGCCATCCTGCATGCCTTTGAGGGTCAGTCTGACGGACAAATCTGCATCCGCGCCATCATGCAAGGGCAAGACAAGGTAGAACTGCGCTTTGACGATAATGGCGTGGGCATACCCAGCGAAAACCTGGTCCGGGTATTCGACCCCTTCTTTACGACCAAACTGGGACAAGGCGGTACCGGGCTGGGCATGAATATCGTCTATAACATAGTCACCAGTTTGCTGGGTGGTGATATCCGCATAGAAAGCGAAGAGGGTGCCGGCACCAGCTTCATCATACAAATCCCCCTTGTTGCTACTGTCGTTGATACCGAGTGATATGCTCGGGTATTCATGACCTGAGAGGGTGGTCGGCTATACTGTATGTCTTTTCGCATCAAGAAAGCCCCACATGTCTCAATTCCCCGCCTGCCCAGTCTGCTCCTTGGAAAACACTTATCCGGATGGCGACAATTATATATGTGCCGATTGCGCACATGAATGGCCCATGCAGGCAGCCACAGCGGCTGATGATAGCGATGAGCGCATCGTCAGAGATTCGAACGGCAATGTGCTGGCTGATGGAGATGCCGTCGTCATCATCAAGGACTTGAAAGTCAAGGGTTCATCCACCACGCTGAAGATGGGCACCAAAGTAAAAAGCATACGTCTGGTTGGTGGCGATCATGAGGTAGACTGTAAAATGGATGCAGGCAATTTCATGTTGAAAGCCTGTTACCTGAAAAAAGTCTGATAGGGAGTAATGCATGCGGCACATCCTGGTCTACGGTGATTCCATGTCCTGGGGCCTGATCCCGACAACACGCAAACGTCTGAACTTTGAAGAACGCTGGCCAGGCGTGCTGGAGATTGGCCTGAATAGTGCCGATCAGCATGTACGAGTGGTCGAGGATTGCCTGAATGGCCGCCGCACAGTCTGGGAAGACCCCTTCAAGCCTGGGCGCAATGGATCACAGGGCCTGGCGCAACGCATAGAAACCCTGACCCCGCTGTCACTGGTGATAGTCATGCTGGGTATCAATGATTTCCAGTCCATGCATCAGAACGATGCATGGTTATCGTCCCAAGGGCTGGCCGTGATTATCAACACCATACGCCAGGCACCGATAGAACCGGGCATGCAGGTCCCGCCCATACTCATCGTTGCACCGCCACTACCTGGCATACCCAGAGGGGCGATCGCACCCAAATTTGCCGGCTGCGAAGGAAAATGTATCGGCCTTGCAGATGCTTATAAAGAAGTCGCTGCCGCTGCTGGTTGTCACTTCTTTGATGCTGGCAGCGTCGTCACTTCCAGCGAATATGATGGCGTGCATCTGGATGCAGACCAGCATTTGATACTGGGTTGGGAACTGGTCGGTGTGGTATCTGCGGTCTTGAAATAAGCCAGCTTCAAGCTGGCTTATTTCAGATACATTTCAGACTAAATTCATTACGTTGGCCTAGACTCAGGCAAACTGAATTTGTCCGTCTGCAATACCTATCAATGCAATTGCAGCGGCGATATCTGTCGCAGTGACTGCAGAAGCAATCGCAATACCATTCGTGATGGAAGCCTCTGGTGTCAGATAATTCAGGCCCCATTCGACGGCAAACTGATTGGCGACCTTGATTTTATTGTCGAGTAAATTGACGACCCAACCCCAGGTTGCATCATTCTTGAAGGCACGTGCACCTGCCAGTACGGCTCCGACCATGGAGCCACGGCTGTGTATGCCAGTCTCCAGTTCATTGAGCCAGTATTTCATGCCCGCAGCATCTGCACCATCGGTCCTGCCCATGGCATTTTTGTAAATGATATTGATGAAATCAGTATTGCTGAGGCTGGCGCTGTAACCGGTTTGTGCCGGGAATTGCGCTGCAGCGACAAAAAACGCATCACCGATCTGTTTGAATGTCATGCCTGCCTTGAACTGATTAATCCAGTAATCCAGCCCATCAGCATCCGGTACGCGATTGAAATACGCAACATACAACTCTTCCAGCGACTGCAATTCTGTCGTCTTGATGCTGCGGGCATTGTCATACACCGTAGTGTTGACGATATAGTCAGAAAACTGGATTTTTTCTACATTATGGGTAGCCCAGTAAGCCGCATTCTGATTCCCCAGCAACATGGTATTGCTACCGATTTCATTGACGAAATAGCTGCCACCACCTTTGCCCAGCTTGGCACTGATCACCAGGGTATCAATACCGCTACCGCCATCAATATAGTCATAGCGCACAGTTTCAGGAGCACTCAGGCCGATCAGATTATTGCTCGCATCAAATTGGTAAATACTATTGTTGGCATTCAGGCTGCTGCTGGCACCACTGACATTGATAATGGTTTTGTCCAGCGTCGTATTTTCGACTTGCTGCGTGGTGCTCAGGTTTTTGCGTATGTAACCCGTATTATCAACAGTCGTCAGGCTCAGGCTGGCACCGGATTTGTAGGCACCCGAAGCATAGGCGTCAAAATAGACTTTATCGTTACTATTAACCGTATTGCCATTAATTTTCCAGGTAAAGGACAGCAAGCTGCTGTCAGGTGTCTCTGGCTGGTATATGCCAGGGATGCTGGAATACAGGTTAAGATAATCTCCTATGGCCGCATAATATTTCAGGGCAAAGGCTTCTTTTTCAGGTGCACTGAATGCCACGCCCAAATGATTCATCTTGGAATCCTGGGTTGCCCTCCAGATGCCAGTGTTACGGTAATAACCACCTTCATAGGTGCCGACGACGCCAAGATCGCCATCCTTGTAACCCAGCCAGGCTGACCAGGGTATGCGGCTAAGCGAATCGGTGACATGGGCGCTATTCTGAAAGCCCTGATCAGCAATCGGGTAATTGCTGGAGATAGCGGTATCCACATATTCATCCTGCAAGTTAGCAAAGCTGTGGCCAATTTCATGCAGCACCACTTCGGCGGAGGAAATGTTCCCGGCAGAGGCCCAGGCGATAGAGCCACCAGCACCACCGTACAGCGAGGTATTGACCAGCACGATGACCAGCTCTTGCGCATTACTCGCGACTGCACTGTTGACGACAGTACCTACTTTGGAAAAATCGCCATATAGCAAACGGCCGTCACTGCCGTGCTGGGTAGCATCGAAATAGGTATTGACGCTGATACTCTTGTTCGGCTGGTCTGTACCTGATTGCGCAGAGGCGACAAAAACGGCATTGGCATTAAACAGTTTCTTATACGGTGAAAATGGCGCATTCAGTTTGGCATTGGCATCGCCCAGCATATTATCGAGAAATTTTTGCGCATCGGCCAGGAATTTGGCGCGTTCGTCAGCCGTATAACCCTCAGCGACAAAGACAATATCAACGCGATTTTTGCTGTTGCCAGTATTTAATATGGTGGTGACGTCTGCCATGGTGGATGAGCCTTGTAGATAGTAACTAATTTGTCAGCAACACTGACTTCGCGGTTGCCAAGTTAAAAATAAGCCTCGTAAATATATTAAGGAAACGGGCAAACGCTATCGTACAACAATGTCTATGAAAAAAGACATGAATTTCATGTAGGGAAATGCAACAAGTGTTGCAAAATTGAACTGCGGTACTGGCGACTCATTTCCTGGCAATCATCTTTTGATGAGAGTAGGTATCCTGCACTTAGTAGACATCACGTCGGTACAGCCCCAATTCTGCCATGCTTTCCAGTTTATCCAGACCCAGCAGATTACTCAAGGTCTGGTGTACATCTTCTGCCATGCCCTGCAGGCTGCCACAGATGAGTATGGCTGCGCCTTGTTCGACCCATGCCCGTATGTCAGCCCCTTGCTCTTGCAGAGCATGTTGCACATAGCGGCGTTCAGCCTGGTCACGCGAGAAACACAAATGCAATTTGCTGATTGCTCCGTGAGTTTGCCATGCCAGAATTTCTTCTCGGTGGAAAAAATCATGAGCCGCATTTCTTTCGCCAAAAAACAACCAGTTGCGTAAATGTCCACTTGACGCGCGCGTTTTGAGATGCGCGCGCAAGCCTGCCAGCCCTGTGCCATTACCTATCAATATCAGCGGGCAGTCGTGCGCAGGGGTGTGAAAATTGCGGTTTTCGCGTATCCGCAGATTGATGGACTGCCCAATTTCTGCATAGGCTGTCAGCCAGCCCGAGCCTATGCCCAGGCTGCCATCGGGCCTGTGCATCTGCCGTACCAGCAATTCCAGCTTGCCATCAGCAGGTAAGGATGAAATGGAATATTCGCGATGTGGCAGGGCCGGGCGCCCCACCATATTATTTACTGGATTTGTCGCAGGTGGATAATCAGGCCCAATTTCAGCGATATCGCCAGCTTGCCATGCATAGTCAGCGACGCTTGCATTTTTGGGCGGAATACAGGCGATGCGATAGACTGGCCCACCCAGACTGCCGGGATTGAGCAATTCTCTTTCTGTCAAGATCCATTCCTGGTAACCAGGTTTGCTCCAGTCTGCCATTTCGGTATGGCCGCTCAGCAATCCCAGATAATGCTGCCAATGACGAAGTGCACCTTCATCACCATTGTCAACTTCTATCATGTCAAACAGGCTATGTGCATGTTGGTGTTTAAGCCAATGATCCAGTCTGTGGGCAAAGGCGCAAAATTGCTGATAGTGCCGGTCACCCAGGGCCAGTACGGCGAAATGCAAATGTGATAAATCGATTTTCTGGCTCATCAGCAAGCGAGTAAAAGCTGCTGCGTTGTCGGGCGCATCGCCCTCTCCGGTGGTACTGACAATAAATAATATGCGGCTGGTCTTGCTCAGGGTTTCTGGCTTGATGGTGGCCATACTGTTGATGGCGACTGTCATCCCGGCATCTTGCAAATGTTGTGCTGTTTTGACTGCGATCTGCTCTGCAAAACCTGTCTGGCTGGCATAGGCTACCAGTATGCTTTGCGCATTGGCATGATCCAGTTCAGAACTAAAACCTTGATGCTGGGTGGCTATCTCATCCTGATGTCTGCGCAGGGTTTGCAGGCAAAAACTCAGGTAGCTGATGACGACCAAGGCAGTGCTGAATTGTCTTTGGGCAGGTAAGGGAAGAAAAAAGCTGGCTACGCACAAGAGTGTTAAAGTCAGGCAGATACGGTTCATCCAGCTTAAAGAAGGCAGGCGCATGATGCTTAATCCAGCATGGCCATGAGGGTCTGGCTCATTTTTTCTTCGAACCCGGATGCCGTTCTTTGCAGAAACAAAGCGGCGATCTGATGTTGATTGGCAAAGTCCAGGCCCGCAGGACAACCCAACACTGTCAATGCAGTTGCCAAGGCATCGGCTACCATACATTCGGGGTGCAAGACCGTCACCGAGGCGAGGTCATTGTCTACCGGATAACCAGTGCGCGGGTCCAGGGTGTGCGCATAGCGGCGGCCACCCTGTTCAAAAAACTGGCGGTAATCACCAGAAGTCGCAATTGACAAGCCGTGCAGGGCAACCAGATACTCCTTGTCCAGTTTTTCATCATTGTCAACCGGGCATTCTATGTTGACCCACCATGGTGACGGGTCTCTTTTCATGCCCAACCCGCGCAACTCACCACCCAGCTCTATCAGATAACTGGTGATTTTTTGCGTATCAAGGTAACGGGCAACCTGGTCCACGGCAAAACCCTTGGCAATCGAGGATAAATCAAGCGCGACATTGTCCGTCTGGCGCAGGCGCTGCTCCATGTGATCCAGCTCCAGTGACTTCCAGTTGCCAGCTTGCAGGGTCTTGCTGATTTCGGCTTCTGTTGGCTTGTTTTCGCGCTTGCCTGCAGGGCCAAAGCCCCACAGGTCAACCAGTTTGCCAGCCGTGATATCGTAAGCTCCGCCTGTCTGTTGTGACAGGTACAAACTGTAATCGACCAGCTTGAAAAATTCTGCTGGCAAAGATTGCCAGCTATGTGCCGGTGCACGATTGAACTCGCATAAATGTGAGGATGGGTCCCAGGTGCTCATCTGAATGACAACCTGGTCCAGTTCTGCCTCAATGCCAGCCTGCAATTCTTGTGCGTCGTGGACTGGCAGGCAAAGTAACTGCACAGTCCAGCTGGTACCCATACTTTTACCACTCAGCGTATGGCTGATGGCATGGGCAGGTGGAAATTGTGGTTCCGCCACATCCAGCGGTATAAAAACACGACGCATATTGCTCAGTATTGAAAACTATTACGGCGAACTATTACTGCGGCAAGACTTCCAGAGTTGCGACATAGGTGGCAACTCTGGACTTGGCTGGAGCTTTGACTTGCTTGTCATCCTTGAGTTCGGCTTCCAGCCAGTACATGCCTGCATTTCCCCAGGTCACGCTGAACTTGCCTTCGCTATCGGTCTCGAAAGTTTTTTCATCGAGTTTTTGACGATAGCGCAAGCCGCCAGCAATCAGGGTAACACTGACTTTAGCTGCTGGTTTGCCATCGAGGGTCAGACGAAACTGCGCCGTTTCACCGGCCACCAGGTCATTCGGATGTGTGGCACCGCTCATCTCCAGGCCACTGCCTGAGATTTCCATGGATTTGCCGCCGGGCTTGCCATTGGTGACAAAAGTTTCTATGCGGCCGCTACGTTGTGTGACTTGCAGTTCTGGCGCATTGGCAGGCACTTCCTTGGCGAATGCTTCTGCTGTACCGCGCCAGCGCTTGACCTTGCCATCTTCTTTATAGCTGGCAAACAGACCTTCATTCAGAATGCCTATCCTGTAGCTGCCAGTCTGGCTGAGTTTGACATCAAAGGTACTGCGGTATTTGCCGGTACTGGCGTTTTCTGGTTTCAGTGCAGAGCCATCGGGTGCGGTGATAAACAGATTGTCCAGCTTGAGTGCATTGTGGTCAAAAACAAAGACATCGGTAGCAGCGGCTGCATCTACCGTCACCCACGGGGCATTGCCAGCTACCACTGTCGAAGACGGCACCAGAAAGGCGCGGTGAGCCTGGGCAGAGTATGCTGCGCAAGCCAGAGCGGAGAAGAGGGCGATTTTTTTTAAAGTTTTCATGATTATCCTTGAGCCAGATTTATTTGATGATCACAGCAATAGTTCCCAGCTCATGACTGCCCTGGGCTTTGAGGTTTTGCTCGCCTTTGGCTTGCCACTGGAATGGCACTTTGACGACTTCACGGCCACCACCTTCACGAGCGGCTTCAACGATGAGCTGATATTCACCAGCTGGCAATTTGGCCAGTACACCTTTGTCACCGGCAAAGCTCAAAGTTTGCTCGCCTGTAGTGCGGGTGGCACCGCTGACACCTTCCACCGGCATCTGCAATTCACGACCACTACGACGCCACCATTGACGCATGTCCTTCAACCATTTTGTGCCTTCATTGTCCTTTTTCTTCAAGTCATACCAGACGGCCAGGTTGCCAGCAAATGTCTGGTCTGGCTTTTCCAGCCAGATCGCCACATAGGGTTTGTGATATTCAGCCACATTCAGGCGCGGTACTTCGACCTTCAGGGTCAAATCAGCCGCGACAGCATTCATGGCCGGGACACCCAGCAAACTGGTGATGGCAAACGGGAGCAATTTACGCATGGATAAACAACCTTTTAATGAATAAAGAGTGAACGGTTTAAATATGTAGTGAACTAGTGGATAAACATCAGGGCAAGTATGAGTGGCATGACGAGACCAAACACCACCACTGGCCAGGTACTCGGACGTTTGCTCGCATGCATCTTCAACAGGAACAGGCCAGTCACACAAAAAATCAGACAGGCAACTGCAAAGACGTCAATAAACCAGCTCCAGGCAGTGCCAGTATTGCGGCCTTTATGCAAGTCATTGAAATAAGCGATCCAGCCACGACTGGTCAGCTCATATTCAATCTCGCCATTGTCCAAAGCGATACGCAGCCAGGCATCACCGCCTGGACGGGGCATGCCTACATACACTTCTTCCGGCGACCATTCTGGTGCCTGGCCATTGAGCTTGATACCCAAATCCTGGGCCAGCCAGTCATTGACTTCACCAGGTATGGCGGCATCATCGGTATTTTTCAGCGCATTCAATTGCGACAACAAGGCCAACGGCAGCCTGCCCTCTTTCTTGCTCACCACTGGATGCGCTTCTATTTGTGCAGAATGATTCAGGGTGATGCCAGTGGCAGCAAACAGGATCATGGCAATCAGACAGAGTGCTGAACTGATCCAATGCCATTGATGCAAATGGCGCAACCAGAAAGCCCTGCTTTGTTGTTGCGATAAATTGTCAGTACCGGATTGCATGAATTTATTCTTGCTCATTCTAAATGATAATTATTCTCAATTGTACATGGAGTGGGGCAAAAAAAGGAGGTGGAATTGTACATTTATGTTTCTGTATTACGGTGAAATAGACAATTTGGCAAGTTTTTTGCACAGTGAAGCAAAGCTGCGCGTGATAAACTTTCAGGGATATCCACTTCCATTTATTCCCTATGAACGTTGTTATTCTTGCTGCCGGCATGGGCAAACGCATGCACTCTTCCCTGCCCAAGGTCTTGCATGCTCTGGCAGGCAAGCCCTTGCTGAATCATGTGATCGCCACTGCGCGCCAACTTCAGGCCAGTAATATTTGCGTCATTTATGGCCATGGCGGCGAGCAAGTGCCAACTACCGTCGCTGCGGAAGACTTGCGCTTTGCACTGCAGGAACCGCAACTGGGTACTGGCCACGCCGTTGCCCAGGCTTTGCCTGTGCTGGATGTCACTCAATCCACTCTGGTCTTATACGGTGACGTGCCATTGACGACACCAGCCAGTTTGGCGCGCCTGATAGCGGTGGCTGGCAAGGACAAGCTGGGCATCTTGACTGTGGATATGGCTGACCCTACTGGTCTGGGCCGCATCGTCAGGGAAGAGGGCGTCATCAAGCGTATCGTCGAACAAAAAGATGCCAACGAGACTGAGCGCCAGATCACAGAAACCAATACCGGCATCATGGCTATACCGACTGCACATCTGCAAAAATGGCTGGCCAATTTATCCAACAAGAATGCTCAGGGTGAATATTATCTGACTGACATTGTGGCCCAGGCAGTGGCAGATGGTGTGGAAGTCGTTTCCGCTCAACCAGACGCCGTCTGGGAAACCCTGGGTGTCAACAGCAAGGTGCAACTGGCCGAGCTGGAATGCATTTATCAAAAAAATATCGCCTACCAATTACTCGAACAAGGCGTGGGCCTGTATGACCCATCACGCATTGATGTGCGTGGCAACCTGCAATGCGGGCGCGATGTCATCATTGATGTAGGTTGCGTCTTTATCGGTGATGTGCAACTCGATGATGGCGTGACGGTAGGCCCGAACTGCGTCATCAAGGATGCCCGCATAGGCGCAGGCAGCACGATCAAGGCCTTTTGCCACATAGAAGATGCCGTCGTCGGTGCTCAATCACAGATAGGTCCGTATGCCAGATTACGCCCAGGTACAGAGCTGGCAGAAGACGTGCACATCGGCAATTTTGTCGAAGTCAAAAACAGCCAGATCGCCGCGCACAGCAAGGCCAATCACCTGGCTTACATCGGTGACGCCACTATCGGCAGCCGCGTCAACATTGGTGCAGGTACGATTACCTGTAATTATGATGGCGTGAACAAATCCCGCACCATCATCGAGGACGATGCTTTCATCGGCAGCGATACACAACTGGTAGCTCCAGTCAGGGTAGGCAAGGGTGCGACACTGGGCGCGGGCACCACACTGACCAAGGATGCACCGGAAGGCAAGCTGACCGTATCACGTGCCAAGCAAATCACGATCGATGGCTGGCAGCGTCCAGTCAAAATCAAGAAGTAAAAATGAATGGTGTAGCGGCCAGTCATGTCAGTCATATCGGCTGACCGCTACACAGCAATACACATCAACAGATCAGGACAATGATTGCAATAACTGCGCAGCTTTTTGTGCTTGCGGCGCGTTGTTTTTCAATATTTCATTCAGATATTTTTTCGCTTCATCGGCACGATTTTTCTCTGCTGCCAAAGTCGCGGCGCGCATCCATACTGTACCGCGGAAACCTACATCGGTCTGCGCAAATTGCCGGGCATCGATAACATCTTTAAGCAATTGCTCACCCTTCTCATGACGGTTCATGAATTTTGGCACCGCCAGATAAGTGCTGGCCGCCACGAAGCGCACCTCCAAAGCGACCGGTATGCTGCCATGCATGGCCTGGCTATTGCTGGCCAGTTGCAATGCCTGCTCTACCATCGCAGTGCCATCTTCCAGTGCCGTGGTTTTTTCACCTTTGGCGAATTTGTCCAGTGAAGACTTGGCAGTGGCCGCACCAGCATAGGACATCAGCAAGGGGTTACCTGGTTCCTGTTTCAGCAGATTGTTGAAGGTGCTGGCCGCTTGCTGGTTGGCGATTTTGCTGGCATCTATTTCTGCTTGTGCCAGTGAATTGATGTAATTCTGATTCAACCAGGCGCTGACTGCATTGGCGGCATATTGTTCCTGGTTGATGTTAGGCGTGCTCACCAGTTGTTTCACGGCAGTCTTGAATTCAGTTTCAGAAAAGGCCATGGCATTGCTGGCAGACAGGGTAGCGATACCTGCGGCCAGCAACATGTTTTTGATGGTGGTAGTTGTAATAAAGTTTTTCATGATGGACTCCATTTTGTAAGTAATCGGTGTGTTGTTGGGGACAGCAATGACAGATTAAGACCTGGCTACGCAAGCCACTACCCGTATGAGATCAGCAGCAGGAATCTGGTGTAAAGCGCAAAGAAATTGGCGTGAAAGGAAAAAATAGACTGCTCAGATATGTCATTCCTGGTCTTGCAGCAGAGAGGCAATTTCACAACACCAGGATGATGGTTCGGCCCGCAAAACGGGCTTAGAAAGGCAACTGAAAGCTTGTACTCCTTAGCATGTGAAGCGACCACATGACACGCATGTTGTCTGCAAAACAAAAAATTCTATAGGAGAACACCGATGAAGAAGTTACTCGGCGCGGCCACGTTGGCATGCATGGCAACAGCAGCGCATGCGCAAACCAGTGTCACAGTTTATGGCCTGATTGATGCCAACATCACCTACAACAATAATGCCGGTGCCAACAAAGGCAGCCAGTTCAAGCTCAATAGCGGTGGTATGAATACTTCGCGTTTTGGTTTGCGCGGCAGTGAAGATCTCGGTGGCGGCTTGAAAGCCATCATGCAGCTCGAAGGCGGGGTCGTGCTCGACACCGGTGCTTCTGATGGCGATATGTTTGGCCGTCAGGCCAATGTGGGTTTGCAAGGTGATTTTGGCCGTATCATCGCTGGCCGCTCTTACAGCACTACCTATGATTTCATCTTGCCATTTGATCCCATGGGTTATGCACCGCAATATTCCTGGGCTACCTCTGCAGGTGCTACAGGTAGCCGTAAAGACGGCATGCTGACTGGTGTCTCCAATCTCTTGAAATATCAATATGATGGCAAGGGTTACAAGCTGGGTGCGACCTATGGCTTTGGTGAAGTTGCAGGCAATACTTCAGGTAATGCCAAGTACATTGTGGCAGCCAGTGCATTTGACGGTCCATGGGCCGCGGTCATTACCTACGAGCAAAACAATAGCGCACCGATAGCCAATGGTTCTTACGACCAGGCCAAGGTATTGCATCTGGGTGGGTCGTATGCTTTTGGCCCTGCCAAAGTGTTTGCCGGTTATCGCAACTTCAAGAAAACCCTTGCTACCGGTGCAGCAGACCAGCGTAGTGACACATTGTGGCTGGGGGCGAATTATGCAGTGGCACCTTCCTGGACTCTGACAGGCGTCTACTACTATCAGGACATCAAGAATGTCGCCTCAGGTGCAGATGCTGATCCAGGCATGCTTGTATTGCGCGCCAAATATGCGATGTCGAAACGTACTGACATCTATATCGCCACAGGCTATGCCAAGGCCAGCAATAACAAGCTGACTGGCGTATCGCGTGATGATGCAGGTTTTGCGTCGAACCAGACTTCAGCAACTGTTGGTATCCAACATCGCTTCTGATGGTCTGATGCTGCAAGAAACAAAAAAGCCCTGAACTGCCAGACATCTCAGGGCTTTTTTTGTTTTGATGCTGCTGCTTCAGTGCGGCCTGACTTCCTTCTTCAAGGCCGCCATCGCCATCTTCTCGACCAGGCCAGGGGCGATCAATTTCAACCAGCGTCCCAGCTTGCCCTTGAAGCTCATGACCACTTCGCGATCACCACGCTCATAGCCGCGTATGATCAGGGAGGCGCATTCTTCCACCGACATGGCATCGTCTTCTTTCAAGCCGCTCTTGCCAGCGGCTTCACCAGCGGCGTTATAACCGTGGTAACGTATTCTGGTAGCGACCACGCCGGGATAGGCCAGCGTGACCTTGATGCCAGCCTCTTTCACTTCAGAACGCAAACATTCAAAAAAGCCGCCCATGGCGAACTTGCTGGCGCTATAGGCAGTACGGCCAGGCACCCCGATCAGGCCAGCCAGTGAAGAAACGGCGACGATGCTGCCACGGGATTTTTTCAAGTGGGGCAGGGCAGCATGGGTGCACCATACACTGCCCCAGAAATTAATACGCATCAGCTCTTGATACCAGCCCAGGTTATCCACTTCTTCCAGCAGTGCCTGGGCAGATTTGCCGGCGTTATTGATGAGTACATCGATACTGCCAAATTGTTCTACGGCTGCTTCGATCAGATGACGGCAATTGGCTTCCATGCCCACATCGGTTTTCACGACCAGTGAGACTGCACCAAAGGTCTTGCATTCGACAGCGACTTGCTTGAGCGCGTCTTCATTGCGTGCCGCCAGTACCAGTGCCAGGCTGGAGCCGTATTTTTTGGCCAGTTGACGCGCAATTTCTGCTCCTATTCCATCTGAACTGCCGGTAATGACAACAACCTTATGCTTTGCCTTCATAGTTTATAGCTTTCATCCATGCGATCGAGTTTGCGTATCAGGGAAGGCCAGACAAAGGCACCACCCAGACCACCAGTCTGTACGCGCATGGCTTCTGACACACCTTTGACGATGAGGGGATTCACATGTACCAGTTCACCACCAGCCTGCGCAGCCAGTTGTATCTGGCAAGTCGCTTCAAAGGTGTACATGGACAGGAAGGCATCCGCGATCGACTTACCCGCTGTCAATAAACCATGATTGCGTAACATCAGGAAGTTAGCCTGTCCCATGTCAGCTTGCAAGCGCGGCTTTTCATCTTCCCTGAAGGCAACGCCTTCATAATCATGATATGCCAGCGATGCCAGCACAAATGTCGATTGCTGAGACAGCGGCAACACACCACATTTTTGTGCGCTGACAGCCACCCCGGCACGTGTATGCGTATGCAAAACACATTGCACATCCTCGCGTGCAGCATGCACTGCACTGTGGATGACAAAGCCCGCCGGGTTCACCGGGAACGGCGAGTCAATCACTTTATTGCATTGCTGGTCCACCTTCACCAGAGAGGATGCCGTGATTTCATCAAACATCAGCCCATACGGATTGATCAGGAAGTGATGTTCAGGTCCAGGGATACGTGCGCTGATATGAGTGAACACCAGATCACTCCAGCCATAAGCGGCAACCAGGCGATAACAGGCGGCCAGATCGACGCGTAATTGCCATTCTTCTGCGCTGACCTGATCCTTGACTGAGGGTATATGCATATTGTCTCCGTTGTTGTTTTTTTGTGACTTGGGCTTACACAAAACCGCCCCAAAGCGTTGCAGCTCCCGCATTTAGCAAGCCCTGGTACTAAAGTACTGTCTTCGTCGCTACGGTGTAGTTGGGATTTCAGACAACATGTTGTCTGCCAACCTAACGAACCGCTCCTGCAAGAGCGGTTTCCCACAGCGATAGCCTTGTTGGGACAATTTTGTGTAAGCCCTATTGATTATTATTTATCGTTAATGGAGCTGATGGCTGCCTTATAGATGGTATTGCGTGGCTGGCTGAACAGCTTGGTCAGCATGGGTTCAAATTCCACCAGCGGGAAAGTTTCTGCATGCGCATCAAAAGAAGGGTTGTCATACAAGGCACAAAATTCTGCCGTGCGCTCAAAATGCGGGTGAGCACGGAATTGCTCGCGCATATCCCTGTCCATGCCTATGTGATGGAAAAAGTAATAGCCCTGGAAGATCCCATGGTGTTGCACCATCCACAGGTTTTCTTCGCTAATAAAAGGTTTCAGGATGGCGGCGGCGATATCAGGATGGTTAAAAGATCCCAGGGTATCCCCAATGTCGTGCAATAGCGCGCAACAGACATATTCATCATCCCGACCATCCCGCAAGGCGCGCGTGGCGGTTTGCAGCGAATGGGTAAAGCGGTCTATTGGGAAACCGCCATAGTCCCCTTCCAGTAAACGCAGATGTTGTATCACCCTGTCGGGCAAGCCCTGGGCAAAACGGCGGAACTCACCGCCGATCAACTGCCAGTCTTCCTGGGTACTGTCCTCCATACGGACAAAATGGGCGCGGTGTTGCATTTGTATACTCCCTGAAGTTAATACACTGACATACCTTAAACGCAGTTTTAAACCTGAACTGTCAAATCCTTTACAATTCGCTTCATTCGTTTTTGCTGGACACGTTTCTTTTATGGCATCACAAGCAAATGTAATGAACAACCTGCTGGCCGACCCCTGGTTCGCCAGCTTGCCAATGGCTGACCGTAAGTTCATGTTAGCCTCATGTGAACATTTGCGCTTGCGTCCAGGTGAAATGTTGTTCCGCCAGGGCGATCAACCCAGCGGTTTCTATGCCTTGCTCAGCGGTAGCCTCAAGATGTCTACACTCAGTGCAGAGGGGCGCGAAGCCATACTCATTTTCCTGGAGGCAGCCACCTGGTTTGGTGAAATTTCTCTCATCGATGACCTGCCACGTACCCACGACGCAACAGCTCTGACTGAGGTAGAGTTGCTGGTGCTGGCCCCGCAAGTTTTTCGCAGTCTTATGCAGCGCAATTCCTTTGCCAATGCAATTACCCGCATGCTGGCAAAACGCATACGCCTGCTCTACGGCATAGTCGAAGACGCAGGACTGCGTTCGGTACGTGCCAGAGTGGCACGTCGCCTGTTGTTGCTGGCTGAAGTGGCGAATCGCCAACAAGATGGCCATGCCGTGGTGCCAGTTACCCAGGAAGCGCTGGCCATGATGCTGGGTATGACGCGCCAGACCTTGTCGAAAGAATTAAGATTTTTCAAGCAAGATGGTTTGATACGCCTGGCTTATGGCAAGATAGAAATCCTGTCGGAAAGCAAGCTATCCGCTTTATGTGACAAAGAGTGACTTTCTTGAGCGCAATCTTGCTTGTGGTAAAGCCGCTTTCTAGTCTATCGTAGAGCTTCATTCTCAAGGTGATCTTGATGAGTCTGCTGACAAAGTGCAGGTTTGTGCCTGCCATGCTGGTTTTGCCCCTGAGTCTTTTTTCTTCGCATACTCAGGCAGCCTGTTCACGGGTGATCAATGCACCTGTCACATCGCTGGGCTTTAGCGTCATCGTCAATGGCGATAGTGTCACGGGCATTTACCCCGATATATTTCGCAGCCTGTCTTCCAAAGAAACTTGCCAGTTTCAATTTTCAGCTGTGCCGCGTGCGCGCCTGGAAGTGATGTTTGAGAACGGCCAGGCTGATGTCCTGTTTCCTGCCATACGCACCGCCAAACGGGATGAGCATGGCTACTTCATTCCCCTGATTCATACCCGTGCCACCCTGATTTCCCTGCAATCTGCGCGCCCCGTCATACGCAGCCAGCAAGAATTGCTGGAGCAAAAAACGCTGAAAGTGGTCGTCGTGCGCGGCTTTGATTATGGCGAGGCCTATCAATCCATCATCACAGAACTGCAGAAGCAGGGCAGATTGATCGTCGAGGCGGATACTGTTTCAGCCGCCAGGATATTAAAAGCCAGCATTGCCGACTATACCATCATGGCACCATATATCTTTGCCGGCGCAGTACAAGGAGATGCCAGGGTAGAAGACATGGCCGACAAACTCAGGTTCGACCCCCTGCCTGAATTACCCTGGAGTGACAGCGGCATCTACCTGTCAAAGAAAAGCCTGAGCCAGGAAGACCGTAATGTCCTGCAAGAAATGATGGAAAAGGCAATCCGTTCAGGCATGGTCTGGAAAGGCTTTTCACGTTACTACAAACCCGAAGTGCTGAAAGAAGGAAATCGCCCGCGTTAGTCAGGCAGCCCGTGTTTGCAATGACTGCTTTTAAAGTGATGATTTAATTGGGCAAATATTAATGAAATTTCAGACGCATACAGCAGTATTAAGAATAATATTGTTTGCTGGTCTGGCAGCTTTTTCAGCGCTGACCTTTGCAGGCTGTTCACGTGTCATCAATGTGCCAGTCGCCCCGACAGGGCGCAGTGTCATCGTCAACGGCGAGCAAATCGATGGCATCTATCCTGACATCTTGCGTAGTCTGATGGAAAAAGACAACTGTAAATTTGCCTTGTCCGCCGTACCCAGGGCCAGGATGGAACTCATGTTTGAAACCGGTCGGGCAGATTTGCTGATACCCGCCAGTCGTACCCCCAGGCGAGATGAGCTCGGCATTTTCGTTCCCATGATTTATAACCGGGCCACCTTGATTTCGATAGAAAGCAATCGTCCCACCATCACTTCCCTGCAAGATTTGCTTGACAAGAAAGATTTAAAAGTTGCCCTGGTGCGCGGCTACGACTATGGCACGGCATATCAAGACCTCATCAAGGAACTCACCAAACAGGGGCGCTTGTATCTGGATGTCGACCCTGTATCTGTCGCCCGTTTGCTCAAGGCCGGTATCTCTGATGTCACCATCATGGCACCCTCCATCCTGGCTGGTGCCATCATGGAAGACGGGCGCGTGCAGGATATGCTCGACAAGCTGCGTTTCGAGTCTATCCCTGAATTGCCCTGGGGCGATAGTGGTGCCTATATTTCCAAAAAATCACTGAATATGGAAGACTCTGCAGCACTCAAGGACATGCTGGAACAAGTCGCCAAATCCGGCGTGGTCTGGAAGAGCTTTCAGCGGTATTATCCAGCACATGTACTCAAGGAAGGCATACGTCCACGCTGAGCGGGCTAGCCAAAAACCTACAGCGCAATTGCAGTTTCAAACTTGCTGCGCAAGATAGAAAAAAAACTACGCACATTGCGCACATTCGCATGGGTAGCAAACAGCCTGTGCGCCAGCGCATGATAAGCCGCCATGTCTGTCACCTGTATCACCAGCACAAAATCCGGCCCCTGCGATACACGATAACATTGCTGCACCGCCCCTTCCTGCGCCACCAGTTGCTCAAACTCCACCAGCTTCTCAGTCGCCTGATGATCCAGCGTGATTTCCACAATTGCCGTCAGGCTCGCCCCCAGCTTGCTGGCATCCAGCAACGCCACCTGGCGGCTGATGATGCCCTCATCCGTCAGCCGCTTGACGCGCCGCAGGCAGGTCGGTGCAGACGCATGCACCCGCAAGGCCAGCTCATGGTTGGTCAGCGAGGCATCTTTTTGCAATTGCTGCAAAATGCGTTTATCCAGATCATCCAGCTCATTGATAGTCAGCATGTGATTAATAATTCCAAATTATCTTACATATTGAAATAATAGTTCAAATAGAAAATCGATGTTCCATAAATTTCAATAATAGATTAATTTTGAAAGAAAATATCAAGCCATCTGCTTTAGCATGAACGCATATTCATTCTTTATCAGAGGTCATTATGTGCGGTATCGTCGGCGCAGTTGCTCAACGCAATATCACCCCCGTCTTGCTAGAAGGCTTAAAGCGGCTTGAATACCGTGGCTATGACTCATGCGGCGTCGCACTGCATGTAGATGGTCACCTGCAACGCTCACGCAGCACATCCCGCGTGGCAGACCTGCAGGCACAGATAGACCAGTCCGGCCTCGCTGGTTTTACCGGCATCGCCCACACGCGTTGGGCCACCCACGGTGCTCCGTCATCATCCAATGCCCACCCGCATTTCTCGCGCGAGCGCATCGCCCTCGTACACAATGGCATCATCGAGAACCATGAAGAATTGCGCGCAGAACTGACGCAAGCTGGTTATGTCTTTGAAAGCCAGACCGACACCGAAGTCATCGCCCACCTGATAGACCACCTCTACCGCGGTGACCTGTTCGAGACCGTGCAAATCGCCATCAAGCGTTTGACAGGTGCATTTGCCATCGCCGTATTTTGCCGCGACGAACCACACCGCGTCGTCGGTGCACGCCAGGGTTCCCCATTGATCGTCGGCGTTGGCCAGGGCGAAAACTTCCTCGCATCTGATGCCATGGCAATCGCAGGCACCACAGACCAGATCATCTATCTCGAAGAAGGCGACGTGGTAGACCTGCAATTGCAAAAAGTATGGATAGTCGATAGCGAAGGCAAGTCCGTACAGCGCGAAGTGAAAACCGTACACGCCCACAGCGGCGCAGCAGAGCTGGGCCCTTACCGCCACTACATGCAAAAAGAAATCTTCGAGCAACCCCGTGCGATTGCCGACACGCTCGAAGGCGTCATCAGCATCATGCCCGAACTGTTTGGCGACGGTGCCTACAAAGTCTTCAAGCAGATAGACTCTGTCCTGATACTCGCCTGTGGCACCAGCTATTACGCAGGCCTGACTGCCAAATACTGGATAGAATCAATCGCCAAAATCCCCGTCAATGTAGAAATCGCCAGCGAATACCGCTACCGCGAAAGCGTGCCCAACCCCAATGCTCTCGTCGTCACCATCTCGCAAAGTGGCGAGACCGCAGACACCCTGGCTGCATTAAAACATGCACGCAGCCTGGGCATGCTGCACACACTCACCGTCTGCAATGTCGCCACCAGCGCCATGGTGCGTGAATGTGCATTGTCATACATCACCCATGCCGGTGTAGAAGTCGGCGTCGCCTCCACCAAGGCTTTCACCACGCAACTGGCAGCACTCTTCCTGCTGGCACTGTCTCTCGCCCAAAGCAAAGGCCGCCTCAGTGAAACTGAAGAAGCAGAGCACATACGCGCCCTGCGCCACCTGCCCGTCGCCATCAGCGCCGTGCTGGCACTGGAACCACAAATCATCTCCTGGGCAGAAGAATTCGCCCGCAAAGAAAACGCACTCTTCCTCGGTCGCGGCCTGCATTACCCCATCGCCCTCGAAGGCGCATTAAAACTCAAAGAGATTTCCTACATCCACGCCGAAGCCTATCCAGCAGGTGAACTCAAACACGGCCCCCTGGCCCTGGTCACCAAAGAAATGCCCGTCGTCACCGTCGCCCCCAACGACACCCTGATAGAAAAACTCAAGTCCAACATGCAGGAAGTCCGCGCCCGCGGCGGTGAACTCTACGTCTTCGCCGACGCCGACTCCCGCATCACCTCCAGCGAAGGCGTACACGTGATACGCCTGCCAGAACATTACGGCCAGCTGTCACCCATACTGCACGTAGTGCCACTGCAATTACTGGCCTACCACACCGCACTGGCAAGAGGGACGGATGTAGATAAGCCACGCAACCTGGCCAAAAGCGTGACTGTTGAATAGGACAGGACATTGAGTTACATTGCCATGATCACCAGACCCCCAATTTTTGGAGAAGCAGATCATGGCAAAGTACCTCATTTCATTCCCCAGCGCTGCAATGAAAGTATCCGACAGCGAGATGGAGACGGTCGGACGAGACGCCCATGCCGTGATACGCGAGACCAAGCAAGCAGGCGTCTACGTTTTCGCCGGCGGCATTGATGAAACAGCGCCGCCCGTGCTGGTATCAGCCAATGGCACAGTCGCCGAGGGCGGCTACCCCTGGGCACCTCCACTCAATGGCGGCTTCACTGTACTTGAGCTTCCTACAAGAGAGGAAGCTATTGCCTGGGCCGCACGTCTCGCGAAAGCCTGTCGCTGTGATCAGGAGCTTAGAGTATTTGGGTTTGATCCGGAGTCGTGAGGTTGGAGTGGCGTTATATACTTTGCTAGCGGCTTTTTATGCATGAGAAGCGTTTCGCGATGTAGACCTGACCAACTTTATGCGATGCAATCATCTGGTCGACAGAGCGACATGGTTACCTTCTCAGAGTTGCGCGCTTGGGAATATAAGAGCCGTGCTCGTTATAACGTCGAGTTGCAACGTTCGGATCAAATCCTGCTTCAAGCATATCTGGCTCAAGGTAAAGAAGTACTAGTGCTGTATCGCCCAGACTACTTATGCATTGCTCACGCACTTCATATTTTTCTGCATCACTGTTTTCAAACCAAGTTTCGGCAGGCTGCTTGCTGAGACCGGAACATTGCTTTCCACTATTAAGAAGATCATATGTAAAAGTGTCTTCATCTAATTTTTCTTTTAGAAACCAGCGATTTGGGATGTCCGCTGACGGCAAACTCCAACGCTTGCCATCTTTGTTGTAACAGGCAACTATGACAGGAACAATGTTGATGCCCACTAGTCGCAGTGCTGTTGCCATAATGCTTGTCTCAAATGCACCAGCTACTTGAGTAAGTTGTTGAAAGGTAGGATGCTTGAACTGTGCAATCTCAGGCTTAAAGATGAAAGTTGGTAATAACAAGTGTGCAGCGAAGGTGTCAGCTTCCTTCTCATGCGCGCGGTTAGATGAAAGATTCGCGCTAGGATCATCAACCCTGCACTGAAAGGAGCGGCCTCTGTGAAGATGCCAATGACCTAGTTCATGCGCAACTGAAAAACGTTCGCGCCCTCTGACTCCTGATGGATTGATAGTCGCGATTGCACGATCACAATAACCAACGAGCATCGCTTCACAGCCAGTCATTGTTTCATAGACCACTTTTACATTCGAATCGAAGGCAATAGCTTCTACGTCTATATCTTTTGGCGATGTGATACCGAGATCTATTATCAATGCTTCGGCACGTGCGCCAACAGAGATCATATTTTTTCTCCGTTTGAATCTATTTCAAGCGACTTTAATTGATTGTATAGTTTGATTGCTTCATCGTCAGACATTTCTCCGAGACTCCGGGCAGCCAATGTGTACTTGCCATCATTCGTCGCCTGAACAATGAATCGACGCGCCTGCTCTGGTGTTACCGTCGTAGATGCGACAACAGGAACTGAACTCAAGGCTGAAACTCCTGATTTAGCGGCGGCAAGGCGAGCACGTCCTGCCTGTGCCTTTGCGGCTTCGAGAAGGCGCAACCCGTCTGCCTGTATGCGATTAGGTTCAATGCCTTCCAATACTTGGTTGTCCGGCATCGAAATCAATTCATCGACTAAGGTATCGATGAAATTTTCGAAATCATTTGTTGGATTGGCTATCATTTTTTACTCCTGTCAGGGTCAAGTACGGCGAGTCTGCGAAGCAACCGTTGTCGAACCGCATCATACTTCTTATCATCCCATCCCAATTCCTCGCGCGCTTCCGCACCACGAATGCCATCTGCCCATTCAACAACTAACAGTTCCAAATCCTCATCACCTCCTAAAGCCGCATAGAGGGCAGCTATTTGCTGTTTGTCTGAGGTCTCTACTTCCGGTGTCAGTGTCGTCATACCCTGGACAGTGGGTAACTTATCGTCCAAATCTAATTCAACTTGATCTACAACCACATTTACATCAATTGGGCTCAACTCGTTGCGTTTGTGTATGTTGCTTGTAATGCTGTGCATTACAGTCTTGAGTACAACCAATGGATGAATGTCGCGTGGCCAGATTCGAGCACCGCTAAGCAGCTTAAACATTGCCTCCTGCAATAGATCATCAGCAGACCAGTCAGTCAAATTGAGGCAGAAGACGACCGCAATGCTCTTGGCCCGATGCCAATCAGCTGCTTGAAAATCACTAAGGACAGTTTCTACTTCAGACCTAGTCAAGTGGTCTTCGGATTCTTGAATAGCAGACATAAAATGGGGACTCCCTTCCTAATACTCTCTAGCAACTCATGGTGGATGCTCCCGCAGTAAAAATTTTTCTCTAGGCAAGCGTCCACAGCGCTATCTTGGAGAGTACTTATAGGTAAGGGCGGGTAATTTTACTGGTCCTCACTTAAAAATAAAGGATCAGTAATATGAAGATTAGCAGAAAAACACGCAATATCACCAAATACCTCAATCATCTAAAGCCATTAGAGCTTTACATGCTTGGTTTGCCCCTTGACGCTGGGCTTGAGGATATCTTTAAGGAAATGGAGTTCGAAGTCCCACTAGTCCCAGGTCTACGATTGCTACTTCCAGCAACAAAAGGCCCAGCCTGTCGCCGAAACGCTGAGGGCTTTGACATTGTCCACCGTGACCAACCAATGGAGGTGGCGCACCGGCAAATAGAGTGGCATTGGACTCAGTTCGTTGGTCGATATGATAGCGAAGAGCGTTCAAAGATAGTTGATGTTCCTTATAGACGTTACCCGCGTACTCATGTAGCACCATATAGTGTTGATGTGGAAATTAAGGTTCGTGATGATGGTCAACCATTTATCGTAGCTGGCCCATTCGTTAACGATATTAGCCAAGTCACAACTGCCACCAATACTGCCAACATGCTGCGCGAAGTATTGGGAGGTTTTGAGGTTCTGAGCAAGGATCTCAGCAATTGGGTAAGTGCTCCTGTTAAGCGTCTCCACTGGCAACTTCTGCCTCCTGGAAATAATCCTTGGGAGTCAGCTAAACCAGTGCTTGAAAAAATGGTCGAGCGTGCTCCTGCAGGTAATCAAAATGTGTTGCGTGCTCGATTGTCCGCTGTCGGAGAAAAGAGGCCCGATTTCGTTGCAATTGGTGTGGGTGGATTTGGCGGTTACACGGTATTCGGTTTTGTGAAGCAGGCGCTGTGCGTTCTTGAATGTCCGCAAGTCAACAATGCTACATACGTGCTTCCAATGGAGTCATGGGAAATTGTGTCGCAGATGACTAAAGCGCAAATCCTTGATTCGAAGTCTCACAAGGAGCGGATTATGCATACGCGTACTTGGTTCAGCGCTTTGAACAAAGTTCTTGATGTTGACGACATGGCAGCATGAGCGAAAAGAGGGGGAGCGGGTGATTCGCAAGGTGTCCTCGCTCTCTTTTAATGTTGACTGAACACAACGTACAGGGTGAACTATACAGTCCAGCAGTCTTCCGTTTGCTGGCAGAGCTGACTCAGCCTGTTTGTTCGATTTCCCACTCGTTGAAGAAGGCAGTCACTTGACCACGACGATACAAATCCTAAGCATTTAGATCTCGATGATTTTTTAAGGAGTCTAATTGCTTATAATTTAGATAAGTTTATGACATGCTGAACCCGCGTCAGGAACTGTGTATATCCGCTAGCAAAGCGGGTCAGATATCTGTTCAAATCAGCAAGTTTCCCAACAAGCCTTCCTGCCCACCCCAGAAAAGACGGATAATACCGCCTACACGTTTTTGAACACTATTTTGGAACTCCCCCATGGAAATTAAGGTTAACTTTCTCGATAAGCTTCGTCTTGAAGCCAAGTTCGATGATTTTACGGTGGTGGCTGATCAGCCTATCCGTTATAAGGGGGATGGTTCTGCGCCTGGTCCTTTTGATTACTTTCTGGCTTCGTCGGCCTTGTGTGCGGCTTATTTTGTGAAGTTGTATTGCAATACCCGCAATATCCCTACTGAGAATATCCGGCTGTCGCAGAATAATATTGTTGATCCTGAAAACCGTTATGCGCAGATTTTCAAGATACAGGTGGAGTTGCCTGCCGATATTTCTGCCAAAGACCGTGAAGGTATCTTGCGTTCCATCGACCGTTGCACGGTCAAGAAAGTGGTGCAGGCGGGGCCGGAGTTTGTGATTGAAGAGGTCGAGAACCTCGATGCTGATGCGCAGGCTTTGCTGACCTTGAACCCTTCTGCGGATGCTGCCACCTCTACATCTACCTACATCCTGGGCAAGGATTTGCCGCTGGAGCAAACCATTGCCAATATGTCTGGCTTGCTGGCGGGGCTGGGCATCAAGATTGAGATTGCTTCGTGGCGCAATATTATTCCTAATGTGTGGTCGCTGCATATACGCGATGCGCATTCGCCCATGTGTTTTACCAATGGCAAGGGTGCGACCAAAGAGAGTGCGCTGGCATCGGCCCTGGGTGAGTATATCGAGCGCCTGAGTTGCAACCATTTTTATGCGGGATCGTTCTGGGGTGAAGACATCGCCAATGCGGCCTTTGTGCATTACCCGGAAGAACGCTGGTTCAAGCCTGGCAAAAAAGATGCGCTGCCTAAAGATATTCTGGATGGGTATAGTCTGGACATTTACAACCCCGATGGTGAGCTGCGTGGTTCGCATCTGGTGGATACCAATTCCGGCAATGCAGAGCGCGGCATCTGTTCGCTGCCTTATGTGCGTCAGTCAGATGGCGAGGTCGTGTACTTCCCATCCAACCTGATTGAAAACCTGTTTGCCAGTAATGGCATGAGTGCCGGTAATACGCTGGCCGAAGCGCAGGTGCAATGTCTGTCCGAGATTTTTGAACGTGCCGTCAAACGTGAAATTCTGGAAGGTGAAATGGCTTTGCCGGATGTGCCGCAAGAAGTGCTGGCGAAATATCCTGGCATCCTGGCTGGCATACAGGGGTTGGAAGAGCAGGGCTTCCCGGTGCTGGTGAAGGATGCGTCGCTGGGTGGTCAATATCCTGTCATGTGCGTGACACTGATGAACCCGCGCACGGGTGGTGTGTTTGCCTCATTCGGTGCGCACCCTAGCCTGGAAGTGGCGCTGGAACGCAGCCTGACAGAGTTGCTGCAAGGCCGCAGTTTTGAAGGCTTGAATGATTTGCCCCAGCCTACCTTTGTCAGCAATGCGGTGACTGAGCCAAATAATTTTGTTGAACATTTCATTGATTCCAGCGGCGTGGTGTCGTGGCGCTTCTTTAGTGCCAAGGCTGATTACGAATTTGTGGAATGGGACTTTTCTGGTCAGGGCGAAAATTCAAATGCGGATGAAGCCGCGACCTTGTTCGGCATACTCAAGGAGATGGGCAAAGAAGCCTACATGGCCGTGTATGACCACCTGGGTGCTACGGCCTGCCGTATCCTGGTGCCGGGTTATTCTGAAGTGTATCCGGTGGAAGACCTGATCTGGGATAACACCAACAAGGCCCTATTGTTCCGCGAAGATGTCCTGAATCTGCATACGCTGAATGATGAGCAACTGGAAGACTTGCTGGAACGTCTGGAGAATAATGAGCTGGACGAATACAGCGACATCGCCACTTTGATAGGTATAGAGTTTGACGAAAACACGATCTGGGGCCAGCTCACGGTTGTGGAATTGAAGTTGCTGATCAATCTCGCCTTGCAGGACTTTGAAGAAGCGAAAGAGCTGGTCGAAACCTTCCTGCAATACAACGACAATACGGTTGATCGCGGTTTGTTTTATCAGGCTTTGAATGTGGTGCTGGAAGTGACGCTGGATGATGAGTTGGAACTGAATGATTATGTCGTCAACTTCCGCCGCATGTTTGGCAATGAACGTATGGACGCAGTACTGGGATCAGTCGATGGCAGTGTGCGCTTCTATGGCCTGACACCAACCAGCATGAAACTGGAAGGGCTGGAAAGACACCAGCGTCTGATAGACAGCTACAAGAAATTGCATGTGGCACGCAGCAAGGCTGCTGCATCGAACTAAGCTGCTCATGTATGACTGGTCTGAAATGATGTGTTCATTGCAGACCAGGCTGGTGCATATCCACTCGCATTTCCAACGTCGAGCTTCAGGCTAAAGCCCTTTCCCCGGCGCGCAGCGTCAAGACCTGTACGCCAGTTTTTGTGACGGCTACAGTATGCTCAAACTGGGCTGATAATTTCCCGTCTATGGTGACGACAGTCCAGCCATCGTCTTCGGTCTCTACATCATGGCGGCCCTGGTTGATCATGGGTTCTATGGTGAACACCATGCCTTCCTTTAATATCAGGCCTGTACGTGGCCGTCCCCAGTGCAGCACTTCGGGCGGCTCGTGCATTTCGCGGCCTATGCCATGTCCGCAATATTCCCTGACGACCGAGTAACCATTTTTCCTGGCATGGCTTTCAATGGCATGGCCTATGTCACCCAGCCTGGCACCAGGTCGCACGGCTTTGATGCCTTTCCACAGGGCTTCATAGGTCACTTGCACCAGACGTTTGGCGGATGCTGTTACTTCGCCGACCAGATAAGTTTTGCTGGAGTCAGCGATAAAGCCGTTCTTCTCCAGGGTGATATCAAAATTGACGATATCACCGTCCTGCAGAATTTCTGTCGCAGATGGCACGCCATGGCACACCACGCTATTGCGTGATGAGTTCAATGCATAGGCATAGCCGTACTGGCCCTTGCTTGCCGGGCGGGCCTTGAGTTCATTGACGATGAAGCTGTCGACCAGGTCATTTACCTGCATGGTCGACATGCCGATCAGATTCAATTGATCCAGATGGGTAAACACGCTTGCCAGCAGCTTGCCTGATTCTGCCATCAGGGCGATTTCTTCTGGTCGCTTGGTCATGTTAACGCTCCCCTGAAAGCCAGCGGTTCCACACCTGCAGCTTTCAGTTCGTGTACCACAACCTCATTGAAAGACATGGTCGGGTTCATTTCGCACAGCATGCCTATCTTGATCCAGAAAGCAGCTTGCGCATTGATGGAGCGGCAAGCCACAGAGCTGGCTTTGCGCATCTGGTCGTGCAGATCATCGTCGATGTTGACTATGCCCATATGGCACCTTTATATATGAAACGTATATGAATTGTATATTCATCTCATGTGCTTGTGCAAGTGGCTTTCAAAGTGGCTTTTAAGCGGGATTATCTGGAGGACAGGTTTGCGCTGGTCAAAACTATTTGTTGCATATGTAGTCTTTTTAATATCTTTACCAAATTTCTGTCAGCTCCTGCAACAATCAAAGAAAAGGAAAAGTGCATGGGCCCGACCAAAATCATGATCATCGGCCATGCAGAAAAACTTGGCACATTTGGTGCGAACACTTTGAGCGGCGTGAATTTATTGGGAGGCAGTGATAGTCAGTCACTGGTGACTCTGGGTTGGGAAAGGGCAGACGGAGGAAAAGTTACTTTGCCATTTCCTCGCTTAGTCAATCATAAGCACATGATATCTACGCCGTTTATGCCTCTGGCACGTATTTCATCGACAATTTCTGACTGGTAGTTGGGGTTGGATATCAGCAGCAAATCGCCCGGTTTTGCGGCTGCAAAAAACGCTTCCTTGCTTTGAATTTGTACGTGTGAGCCGGGTAGAAATTTTCCGCATTTCTGGGGATTGACATCAACGGCAAAGCCAGTTTGCGCGATGAGTTTCCCCTGGTTCATGCAGTGCACGAGGAACATGCATCCCTTCGTCGCAGCGCCCCAGATGTAGAGTTTGCTGTCTGCTGCGAGTCGTTCTTCTATGGCGCTTATCTTTTCTTTGAGCTGCGGGAAAAGATGTTCAAAATCCAGATCTTTCCATTCGCCATTTTCATACAGATAGGCAAATTGTGCTGATACTGCATTGATGTCAGCAATGGCATACTGGTATTGTCCGTTGAAGCATAAGCCTGTTTTTCTGACGGCTTGATCAAATAATGCCAGCAAGGCATCTTTTGAAAAGTAGTTAACATGCTCGTAGGTGATGTCGAAGAATGCCTGGTTGTCCAGGATCCAGTCATAGCTGGGCACTTCTATGTAAATGGCGGCATTGCCAAATACCTGTTTAAGCATCATCAAAAATGCATGCGGTGCCTTGATGTGTTCCAGCACGTGGCGCAACACCACGATATCTGCCTGGATGTTGTCATCTGCTGACAGATATCTCTTTTGTATGCGGGGATTGCTCCCTTCATAGGTGGCGTCATAACCAGATGCGACGAAGTGCCCATCAACCTGGGCAAGCTCAACAAAGTCCCCCTTGCCGCAACCAACTTCTACCAGGACGCTGGACGGCGGAAATTCTGCCTTCAAGATGTCCAGCACATTTCTCATGTGCGCCTGAAACAAGCCAGAGTGTGCCTGACTGTTTTGATAGTTGTCGTCGTAGGTAGCGAGCCTGGTGTCAAATGCGGCGTTCTCAACAAAGCCCAGGGCTTCGTTCAGGCTCAGCCGCATTTCCCCAAACTTTTCTTCGCTCTCAATCGAGGAAAGAGGGCTGTTTGGGACGGTAGGTAGGAGTAGCTTGCCCATGCATTAAACGCGCTTGAGAAAGCCATCCGGCGCGACGGTGATCAACAATTGATTTTCAATTTCTTTATCAATGATGAAATTCAGTTGTCCGTCATCCCGGCCCGTGGCATTGCTTGCATCGAGTTGCTTCAAGTATTCCCACACGGCGGTTTTGGGATTGTTGGATTTGCCCCATGGCCTGACAGGGCCGCTACCGGCAGGCAAGTCTTCAATAATGGTATCAAAGACGACGCAATAACTGCCTTTGCTGACCAGTGGCGCATACAGCTTGAGTTCTTCCAGTACGTGATCATGGGTGTGATTACTGTCCAGGCAAACCAGGATTTTTTTATAACCTGCGGCAAACTTGTGCACGGATTCCACAATGTCGGCTGCGATGCTGGAGCCTTGTATCATCGATATCCTTTTGGACATGGGGTGTTCAAGGATGGCCTGGCGATTGTGCTCGCGTATATCGATATCGATGCCCAGAACCTTGGCATCAGGATTGCCGCCGCATAGTGCGATCAGTTCAAGTATGCTGGCGCTAAAGATCAGTGAGCCGCCACGCGCGATGCCGGTTTCGATGACCAGGTCGGGCTGTATATTCCACAGCAATTGCTGCAGGCCTATCATGTCTTGCGGATGCTGGATAATGGGACGACCCAGCCATTCGAAATGGTAGGAATATTTATGTTCCGCAGCGGTGGAAATCCACTGATTGGTCAATTCTTTTAATTCAGTGTTGGCACCCTGCTGTGCGACTTCTGCCCGGCACTCCGCTTTGAAATTTTCATGTTCAGTCATTTTATTTCCTTGTTATTGATACCCCAGAATGCCATAGGCTCATAGTCAGGGTAGGGGTAGTAGCCCAGGTTGAGGTGTATGGAGGCACACCGTTCTTTGATTCTTTCTTCGACCAGCCGCCTGATGGAAATGGCCTCGCCGCTGCAGACATTAAAGACACCATCTTCGCGAGATTTAAATATGTCCAATAGTTGTTGTGCTACTGCTTCCACTGGCAAATAGTCGCGCAACTGCTCGCCGCCACTCATATTGAAAACGCTGTCGCCGTTGGCAATGGCGGCATCAAGTTGTGCCAGTATAGACTTGGGATTTTGGCCCTGGCCATACATATAGAACAGCCGCGCCCATTGCAGCCTGAAGCTGGATTCTGCCTGCAAATGGCCCAGGAATTGGCGCAGGCTGTCTTTGGCCAGCGCATAGGGGTTGGCAGGCATGGGCATGGCGGTGGCAGCAATGGGGCCATATTGAAAGCCATATTCAAAGCAAGTGCCTGTCACCAGCACATTTGCCACGCCAGCCTTGACCAGTTGTTTAATAAAAGCGTAATTCCTGGGAAGATTTTCTTCCAGATGGAACAGCGATTTATAGTTGGGCAAGCCTTGCCAGGCCAGGTGGATCAGGCTGGCGCCTGCCTCAGGTTGAAAGTCCAGGGTGCTTTGATGAAAATCCAGGCTGATGAATTTGACTTTGTCATACCAGGAAAAGCTGCGGGCCTTTTGCTCGTCCCTGGCTATTGCCACCACCTCGTAATTTTCTTCCAGTAGCAGGGGGATTAAATGCTGTCCAATAAAGCCAGTCGCACCACTCACGATAAGCTGGCGACAGTCGGTCTTGCTTTCACGCCTTTCGTTGAGTGTCATGTTGTGCTTTTGTAATTTGTTTAACGATGGCTAAGTATTTTACTTTGTCGTGGCTGCTCTGTATATGTGGCGGCAATCTGGGCCAATTCTTCAGCATTGAGCAGCTATAGTGTTTTTTTGAGCCTGCCTGGGAGTGGGAGTGAAAAACCTCTGTAAAATCACAAAAATTTTACTGGAATTTTGCAATGGAAAATCACTCTGCCGCGCTACTGCAGGCACGTCATCTCAGTTTTTCTTATCCTGGGCAGGTCTTGTTCAGTGACTGGTCTGGCGATATTGTTTCAGGTATTAATCTGGTGCTTGGTGGCGACGGTCGCGGCAAGACCAGTTTGCTTCAATTGCTGGCAGGTGATTTGCAGGCGCAAAGTGGGCAGTTGCAGATACAGGGCATCTGCTTGCATGAACAGCCAGTGCTGTATCGTCGTCAAGTGTTTTGGGTAGACCCGCGCACAGATGTTTTTGATCAGATCAGCGTTGAAGACTATTTTGTCAGCGTGCGTGGCAACTATCCTCAATTTGATGAAGCCATGCTGGAAAGCGCCATCGAAGGCTTGGCACTGACGCCGCATCTGCACAAGAATTTTTATATGCTATCAACTGGTAGCAAACGCAAAGTCTGGTTGGCAGCCGCCTTTGCTGCAGGTGCAAGCATCAATTTACTGGATGATCCCTTTGCCGCGCTGGACAAGACATCGATAGACTTTATCGTCAATACTCTCAAGCAACTGGCGCAAGATTCCTCCCGCGCCTGGGTGCTTGCCATGTACGTCACGCCACAAGGCTTGCCCTTGTCTGGCCTGATTGAGCTTGGTGACTGATCTGTTGGTCGGTGCCACAATATAGTGCTATTCGTTTTGTTTCCATTCAGCCATGACACTGGTTTGAATATTTTCTATGGTTTTGTCTTTTTGCATTTTCTGTAAAACTGTTGTCAGTGCAGGGACTAAAGCCTCGTGCTTTTTATTTAAGTAATGGAAAACAGGGAAGGTGGCCAGTGGTGGTGAGAGCACGGTGATGTCGCCCTGCTTTAATTCACTCAGGGCAGCCAGGCCCGATATACGGTTTGCCACGACGATGTCAGAACGCCCCAGCAGCATTTTTTGAAATGCCTGGCGCACCGTGGGCGCTGGCACCAGTTTCATACCTACGGTGTTTTGCTCAATAATTTTAATACCTTTGACAAAGCCTATCGAGTACGGGCGCAAGCTTTCCCAGCCTGCAACGACAAAATTGGTACCATAGGTAAAAATCACGATTTCATAGGTCAGCAAGGGTACTGGCACAATGATGAGATTGGGGTAGTCCCTTTCCATGCCCAGTTTTCTGTACAGCTCAGCATCCATTTCACCATTGTTGGCGCTACGCAAAGAGCGCTCACCAGGCAAATAATGCAGGTTGAAATTCATCCCCAGTTTGCGATAGGCTGCTTCCATTACTTTTTCTGCAATGCTGGTGGCCGGATCTTTTTCTATTAGGGTAGAAATTTGCAAGGCCATGCTTTGCCGTGCGAAGGCAGGCAGGCAAACGAGGCATGGCAAGCTGGCAAGTTTCAAGAGCGTACGTCTTTGCATGATGGTCCCCTATTTTCTGCTGACGGGAGTTCAACAAATTAAGAATAGACCTGATTTGCATAAACAGCACTCATGTTTTAAAAAAAAACTGATCAACTTGATTACAAGTCAGGAAGCATGCTTAGACACTTCCGCTGGCAAATCGATGAATGAGTGTTTTCGCAAAGGCAAGTAGCGGCAATGCAGAGTGCCTGCTTGCCAATTTTCCGCCAGCCGGAATCATCACTCACGTGCTAGGGAAGACTCCCGTTCGATTGCCGCCTGTCCTTGACGATGGAGAACTGTTTGCTTTGAATTTCCAGATAAAGCCGTCGGTTTTCATCAGCGAGTTCTTTATGCATGAAGGCTTCACTAATATGGTGCTTTAGCTGCACATCATCCCATGGTTTGGTCATGAATTGATAGATAGCCCCTTCATTGACGGCATTGATCACAGAGCTCAGGTCCGCACTGCCAGATAACATGATGCGCACTGACTCTGGATATTTATTCTTGACGAAATGTACAAATTCTACGCCAGACATCCCTGACATGTTTTGGTCAGAAACGATCACATCAACCTGGTGTTGGGCAAGCAACTCTATGCCGACCTGACCGCTGACGGCAGTGAGGATATGATAATTGTCGTTTCTGAGCAAATACTTGAAAGCCGAGAGGATATTGACGTCGTCATCTACCAGGAGCACGGTACGGGCATGATTTGAGAAATATAATAGACGATGAGGTAGTTGTTTTTTCTTCCGCAAAAGGTGTTCGACCTCTTCCTTGGGTAAGCCTCTGGAAAACAAGAAACCCTGAATCTCGTCGCACTGATTGTGGCGCAAGAACTTGCACTGTGCTTCCGTTTCTACGCCTTCGGCAATTACATGCATGCCCAGGCTGTGTGCCATGGAAATGATTGCCTTGACGATGGCAGCATCATCTGATTTTTCGATGTCCCGCACAAATGACTGATCTATTTTGAGCACGTCGATAGGGAAACGTTTCAGGTAGGACAGGCTGGAGTACCCTGTGCCAAAGTCATCTATTGAAAGTTGTACGCCAAGTGCCTTGAGACCTCGCAATATGTCGATAGAGCGTTCGACGTCAGTCATGACCAGGCTCTCGGTCAATTCGATTTCCAGATATTGGGGATCAAGCCCGGTCTGCGTCAATACCTCACTCACGAAATGCAACAGATCTGCCTGGCCGAACTGGCGTACCGATAAGTTGACGGCAATGCGGAACTTGCCTATTCCCTGATCATGCCAGGCTTTGCACTGTGCGCATGCTGTTCGTATGACCCAGGCCCCGATAGGTATTATCAACCCCGTTTCTTCTGCGAGCCCAATAAAATGGCCAGGAGAGACCATGCCTATGTCAGGCTGGTTCCAGCGCACCAGCGCCTCCAGCCCCACGATGTGACCGGTGCGCAAATCAACTTGAGGCTGGTAGTGCAAGACGAACTCTTCGCGTTCGAGTGCCAACCGGAGCCTGCTTTGCATGGTCAGTTTCTCATTCAGCCTGGTACTCAGATCCGAAGTGTAGAATTGATAAATATTACGACCTAATTGCTTGGCACTGCTCAGTGCTGCATTGGCATTCATCAATAAAGTGTCTGGGTCATTGCCATCCTGCGGATACTGGCTTACCCCGACACTGCATGTGACTTCAAGCTCTTGCTGTGCCAGGACCATAGGCCTGGACACTGCTGCCAATATTCGCTGCAAGATCTCGATAAGATGTGGGTAGAAAGTGATGCTGCCTTGTTCCTTGCTACGATTATCATCATGCGGGTATGTCTCATTTTGCTCAGTCAATACCAAAGCAAACTCATCTCCGCCCAGTCTGGCGACTGTGTCGCCACCGCGCACGCAGGCACTGAGCCGGTCTGCGATTATTCTTAGTAATTCATTCCCAACTGAGGGGCCGAGGCTATCATTGATTACTTTAAAGTGATCCAGTCCAAGAGTCACAATGACCAGTTGATGTTGATGCCGCTGTGCATTGGCGAGTGCATGCTTGAGCCGGTCATGTAAAAGATTTCGGTTTACCAGGCCAGTCAGTTCATCATAATTTGTCAGGTACATCAGTTGCGATTCAGCACTCTGCCGGCTTTTTAATTCCTCAGCGAGCAACTGGTTTTGCGCCAGCATTTCTTGCGATGCGATGTCCAGAGAGCGCTCAGTCATCGCCCTGTCGATGTCGGCCTGATGGTAGGTCACATCAATGGCCTCGATCAGTTTTTTCAGCTCGTCAGGCAGCCTGGACGCATCGCCAAAGAATCGATTGATCTGACGCCTGAGCAAACTATGCATAACTTAAATCTCGAGGAGCGTGGTGATGGTCATGGTTTGATTATGCAGTTCGCAAGGGCCACCAGACATATGCGGCGATATCTCTCCATAGGAATAGAAGCCGGTTAGCAAGGTTTCTGCGCCCAGCATTTCACCAACGGCTTCGACTTCCTCTTCTATTCTTTGCTTGAGCACCAGCTTGCGTCCAACACAACTGATCAACAAGGCAAGTTCGGCAGGACGGTCTTCCATGGTGCTACGGGAAATGCTCGCTGCGCCACTCGCGCCATCGATCAGGCGTTCAAAATTGGCTTTCATTAAACGGGCGTAGGCACCTTCAGGCATATCACCCGCAAAGGTCATGCTTTGCTCTGCTTCGTCGACTGCGAGTATGGTGCGCACGACGCCACCGTTGCCGTTGGATTCATTCCCCTGTTGCCAGGCATTACGCAAAGAGAGGGGGAATAACAAGGCTGTCGATGGCAGGCCTGCTGCATGCTCGCCAAGATAGTTCTTATATAATTCGAGAGCGGGTTTGCCGTCGAGGTCGTACAGCACATTCCCTTTTGAACGTGTAATTTTTCTATCGGGACCAAACGTATCCCAACCACCCACTGAGCCATAGCCGATCTTGAGTCGCTGCCCATACAAACCAACTGCCACGATCTGTCCCTCTGCAGGAATATCGTTGGCACATACCAGAGTCTTTTGGAAATTTGCCCCATCTGCGGAAAGCCCGCCTGTCACCTCAACATGTGATGGCAAATCTGCTTTGAGGCCGCGCACCAATTCCGTGCCATTCACTTTCAGACCATCTGAAAAAATCAATACATGCTGCAGGTCTGTTACTGGCAAGGCTTCGATCAATGATTGACCTGCTGCGAAACTGTGTGCAGCTTCATGAATTTCCACCTTTGAAAAATGCAAGTGGGTGTGTTCGAAATCTATGATCGTGACGACGACAGTGTCATCGCTCACCGTTGTGCCGTGAATCTCTCCTGCAGTCGAACAACCAGCAATGATCGCGTCTGGAAATGCCTTGCGTAGTGGCAGAAAGTAAGCAGAATCAGATAGCAGGGCAGTGCTGCCAAAGAATAAAATCAACTGGCCTGTACCAGTGCGAAGATGGGGAGGGAAATGAGGAATTTGCCCATCAGGAAAAACACATTGTGACACTTGCATGGCTTTCTCCTATTTGCCCCGTTAAATGGTCAACAAATGATCAACGGGATTTACCCAACATCATCCCTGCTGCACTGCAGCGTCTGGTATCTAAAAAAGACTGCCTTCGTCCCAACGCTTTGCTGTGAGTATGCATGCTCAGTTCTGCCTGATTAATTCTATTCCACATATTGTTAAATTGAAAGATTAAGTACGATTTACATTTTAGTCTGTCGGTTTCAGGTGCCTTTTTGTGAATCAAATCAGGTGTGATGCTGCCCTGGTGTTGCAGGCGAGCCATCTTGATTTTTCACAAATATCCAGGGAGGATCTGCATGATTGATGGTATTTCTGCAATATAATCGTTTTTTCTATCATTTGTAGAGCGTCCCAGGCCCAGGACTGGGCACTAGGCGTTTACCGGATAAGTAAAGTCGAAATGCTTCCTTGTGATTTATTGGCTGCATTTTTATGATCAATGTTGGTTAACTAAACTGAAGGATTGTAATGAAGCTGGAAACTATTGCCGTACATGGTGGCTATACGCCCGACCCGACCACGCGCGCTGTTGCAGTGCCTATTTACCAGACTGTCGCCTATGCCTTTGATAATACCCAACATGGCGCTGACCTGTTTGATCTCAAGGTACAAGGCAACATCTATAGTCGCATTATGAATCCGACAAATGATGTACTGGAAAAACGCGTGGCAGAGTTGGAGGGTGGCATCGCTGGCCTGGCACTTGCATCCGGCCAGGCTGCGATTACCTATGCGATACAAACCATTGCTGAGGCGGGTGACAATATTGTTTCTGCGTCGACCTTGTATGGCGGCACTTACAACCTGTTCGCTCACACACTGCCGCAGTTTGGCATAGAGACGCGCTTCGCTGATTACCGCGATCCCGAATCCTTTGCCAAGCTGATTGATGGTAAAACCAAGGCTGTGTTTGTCGAGTCTATCGGTAATCCGCTCGGCAATATCACTGATATCGAAGCGATTGCCAAGGTCGCCCACAGACATGGTGTGCCGCTGATTGTTGATAACACCGTGCCTTCACCTTATCTCTTGCGCCCCATAGAATTCGGTGCCGACATTGTGGTCCATTCATTGACTAAATACCTGGGTGGTCATGGCAATTCCATAGGCGGCATCATCGTTGATTCTGGCAAGTTCCCCTGGGCCGAACATAAAGAACGATTCAAACGTCTGAATGAGCCTGATGTCTCTTATCATGGCGTGGTGTACACCGAAGCACTGGGTGCCGCCGCCTACATAGGCCGTGCCCGTGTTGTGCCACTGCGCAATACCGGTGCGGCGTTGTCCCCCTTCAATGCCTTCCTGATCTTGCAGGGTATAGAAACCCTGGCTTTGCGCATGGACAGAATCACAGATAACACCATCAAGATTGCTCATTACCTGGACAAGCATCCCAAAGTGAAATGGGTTAACTACGCTGGTCTTCCTGAGCACAAGGATCACGCGCTGGCGCAAAAATACCTGGGCGGCAAGCCTTCCGGCATTTTGACCTTTGGGCTGGAAGGTGGGCGCGATGCAGGTGGGCGTTTCCAGGATGCATTGCAGTTATTCACCCGTCTGGTGAATATCGGTGATGCCAAATCGCTGGCATGCCATCCAGCCAGCACTACTCACCGTCAATTGAATCCTGAGGAACTGGCAAAGGCGGGCGTCACTGAAGATACCGTGCGTTTGTCGATAGGCATAGAGCATATTGACGACTTGATCGCAGACCTCGAACAGGCACTCGCGGCTGCCTGATCGCTCTGGCTCAGCATTCCTTGCTGAGCTTGTATCCCCAATGCGGGTGGCACGCAATCACTTGTGTCCACCTGCGATCATTCAAAATGAACCGAGTCTGGCATAGGCTATGGGAGTACCGCCTATGCAGATATCTATCCTGGATGCTCACGTGGTTTTGATTATTTTTTGTGTCTCCACGCCGATTCTCTCCACGCACATCATTGCATATGCGAATTCCAGATAATTAACTTCAATTTAATTCGTTTTCTGCCTTAGGTAATTTCTGTACATTCAATCTCTGTGACGATAAACATCAATACAGAGAATTTGTATGACAGCTTCCCCATCAAATCAAACCGTAACTGACCATTCCCTGCTTGCTGCGGCTCGCCAGCGAGCCAAAGATGCAGGCTTGCCTTTTGCCGGTAGTGTTTTTCCCATCGATGCCTGGGCGTTGCTGCAGCAAGGCTTGGCCGTGATTGTCGATGTGCGCACGAACGAAGAGCGCAAGTTCGTCGGTCATTTGCCAGAAAGCCTGCATGTTGCCTGGGCGACAGGCACGGCCCTTACACGCAATCCCCGCTTTGTCAAAGAACTCGAAGGCAAGCTTAAGGACAATCAGGCCGTGGTCTTGCTGCTTTGTCGCAGCGGTAAACGCTCGGCACTGGCTGCTGAGGCAGCCAGCAAGGCGGGATTGCCAAATGTCTTCAATATAGAGCAGGGTTTTGAAGGCGATCTGGATGAAGCACAACAGCGCGGGCATAGTGGTGGCTGGCGTTTCCACAAACTGCCCTGGGTGCAGGACTAAACCATAGACAGAATTTGCAAATCATAAGGCAGGCCATCATGGGACAAGCATTGCAACAGACTAAAGAGATACGCGCTTCTCTGTTCGGTATAGAGCAGGTCGTCAGCGAGCTGGCAGTTGTACGTCACGCATGGCGGCGTCGCCAGCAAAGATCAGCCGAACCTGGCGGTCGTGAATTGCCATCGCGTGATGCACTGGCAAAAATCCTCAATGATTTGCGCGGGGCTCTATTCCCCATGCGCCTGGGGCCGCCAGAACTGCGGCAAGAAAGTGAAGATTTCTATGTGGGCCATACGCTCGATACGGTTCTGCATTCGCTGCTGAGCCAGGTCAGACTGGAACTCAGTTATGCCTCGCGCTATCACGAAGAAGAAGGTCTGCATATTGATGACCGTGCGCTGACGATAGTGCGTGAATTTTCCCGTGCCTTGCCGGGCATACGTTCAATGCTGGACAGCGATGTGATTTCGGCCTATCAGGGTGACCCGGCAGCGCGCACCGTCGATGAAGTCTTGCTGTGCTACCCCGGTATACTGGCCATGATACATCACCGTATTGCCCATCAACTGTATCAGCTAGGTGTGCCGCTGCTGGCGCGCATCGTTGCCGAGATCGCCCATGGACAGACAGGTATAGACATACACCCCGGTGCCAGCATAGGCGCAGGCTTTTTCATTGATCATGGGACTGGTGTGGTGATCGGTGAAACTGCCGTCATCGGCCAGCGTGTGCGTATCTATCAGGCTGTCACGCTGGGGGCAAAACGCTTCCCCAGCGATGATGATGGCAAGCTGCAAAAGGGGCTGCCGCGCCACCCCATCGTTGAAGATGATGTGGTGATCTATGCCGGTGCCACGGTGCTGGGCCGCGTCACCATAGGTCGCGGTGCCATCGTTGGCGGCAATGTCTGGGTCACCAGCGATGTGGCGGCAGGCAGCCATGTGAGCCAGGCCAGTTTGCGGCACGAACAGCAAAATCCCGTTTCTTTGGTTTGAATAAGTGAGCTTCAAATGAACAGCCGTGAGCTACATAACACGGCTGCTTATCCCCGCACGCCTGTTCATTTTTTTATGCACTGACTTTTATGGAGTGAAGCAATGACTGATGTAAGTAGTGAAGCAACTGCAGGTAATTTCGCCCTGAGCGATAACGCCGCCAGACAGCTAGCGAATGCCACCAAGACCGTCCCACAGTTATCCACCATCTCGCCACGCTGGCTGGTACATCTGCTGCAATGGTTGCCTGTCGAGGCAGGTATATACCGCCTCAACAAAGTAAAGAATCCCAAGGATGTGCGCGTAGCATGTTCGCAGCGTGATGAATCTGAATTGCCGCAAACCTTTGTCGATTACGACGAACAGCCACGCGAATATTTCCTCAATGCCGTAGCCACTGTGCTGGACGTGCACACGCGTATCTCTGATCTCTACAGCAGCCCGCATGACCAGATCAAGGAGCAATTACGCCTGACGGTAGAAACCATCAAGGAACGCCAGGAAAGCGAACTCATCAATAATCCTGACTACGGTCTGCTGGCAAATGTGCATGACGATCAACGCATCTCTACCCTGACAGGTGCACCTACACCGGATGATCTCGATGATTTGCTGACCAAGGTCTGGAAAGAGCCAGGTTTCTTCCTTGCACACCCATTGGCGATTGCCGCTTTTGGCCGTGAATGCACACGCCGTGGCGTGCCGCCACCAACAGTCAGCCTGTTCGGTTCGCAATTTCTGACATGGCGCGGTGTACCACTGGTACCGTCTGACAAATTGCCTATCGAAGATGGCAAGACAAAAATCATCCTGTTGCGCGTGGGTGAAAAACGTCAGGGTGTAGTTGGCTTGTTCCAGCCTGGTCTGGCGGGTGAACAAAGCCCTGGTTTGTCCGTGCGCTTCATGGGCATCAGCCGCAATGCGATTGCCTCTTACCTCATCTCCCTGTACTGCTCGCTGGCGGTGCTGACAGATGATGCAGTGGCTGTTCTCGATGACGTAGAGATAGGTAAATATCATGACTATCCTGACACCTACAAATAATACTGGCGCGGCAAATTCGGGTTTGCCAGATGAAGCCGCACTGAACCGCATGGCATCAGAATTTTTTGCCCTCGTGCCAGGTGCGGCGCAAGCGGCTACGCAATTCTTGCCGAGCTTTAGCCAGGGCAATACACCCGAAGCGCCACCGTCGGCGCGCACACTTGTGCACGATAGCAGTTCGGCACAAAGCAAGCCTTCTGTCCCTGCCAGTGGCGTGCCACAAAATGCTGGTAGCAGCATTGCACCATCACGCCCGCAAGCGGGTGGTGCCAGTTCCAGCACGCCCTATTATTTTGTCGGGCAAGAGCATGGCTATCCCATTGCTGACAATAGTCTGGACAGCCTGGCGGCACAGGGAACAGGAAAGCAATCCGGGGCCAGTGCTTTCAACGTACCGGGGCAAGAGCAATTGCAACGCATACTGGGCGAGCTATATCCAGCTACGTCGGCCACGTCTGCACCTGCACAACAAGCCGGTGGCAGTGCTACACAGCCAGCTTATTATTTCCAGCAAGGCGAGCAAGACTATTGGGATCAGGCACCTCGAGCCGCTAATCCATCCTTGGCAGCACCTTTTGACATCAATGCCGTGCGCAGGGATTTTCCTATCCTGGCCGAACGTGTCGATGGCAAGCAACTGGTGTGGTTTGATAATGCTGCTACCACGCACAAGCCAAAGTCGGTGATAGACCGCATCAGTTATTTCTATGAGCATGAGAATTCAAATATACACAGAGCGGCACATGAACTGGCCGCACGTGCCAGCGATGCTTATGAATCGGCACGTAAAAAGCTAGCCAAGTTTCTTGGTGCTGCCAGCGAACAGGAAATCATCTTCGTTCGTGGTGCGACGGAAGGTATCAACCTGGTAGCGCAAACCTTTGGCAAGAAGTTCATCGGTGCGGGTGATGAGATCATCGTTTCCCATCTTGAACACCATGCCAATATCGTGCCCTGGCAACAACTGGCGGTGGAGAAGGGCGCTGTCATACGTGTGATTCCTGTGGACGACAGTGGCCAGGTCTTGCTCGACGAGTACCGCAAGCTCTTGAACAGCAAAACCCGTCTGGTGGCGGTAACGCAAGTGTCAAATGCCCTGGGTACAATCGCCCCTGTGCATGAAATCACAGCCCTGGCGCATGCTGTTGGTGCCCGCGTGTTGATAGACGGGGCGCAAGCCGTGTCACATCTGCGTGTGAATGTGCAGGCGCTGGATGCTGACTTCTATGTTTTCTCAGGGCACAAGGTATTCGGCCCGACTGGCATAGGCGTCGTGTATGGCAAGAAGGCCTTGCTGGAACAATTGCCGCCATGGCAGGGCGGTGGCAATATGATTGCGGATGTGACTTTCGAGCACACCCGTTATCAGCCAGCACCAGCACGCTTTGAAGCAGGTACTGGCAATATTGCCGATGCAGTTGGCCTGGGCGCTGCGATTGATTATGTCGAACGCATAGGTTTGGAAAATATCGCCCTTTACGAACATGCCTTGCTGGAATATGCAACGCATGGGCTGAAGAGCATACCAGGAGTGCGCCTGATTGGTACGGCACATGAAAAGGCCAGCGTTGCATCCTTTGTGCTGGCCCGTTATGAGACTGCAGAAGTCGGCAAGGCGCTTAATGATGAAGGGATAGCGGTACGATCCGGCCATCATTGTGCGCAACCCATTTTGCGTCGTTTCGGCGTAGAAGCAACGGTGCGGCCTTCGTTTGCTTTCTATAATACTTGCGAAGAGATAGACCGTTTTCTGGCTGTAGTACGCAGGCTTGCAAATAATCGTAAGTGAAGTGATAAAGTGAATTAAATTGTTTTAACGCATCACCTGCCCCTTAGCAATGAGGGGCAGGTTTCTTTATTTCTGCACCGCCTTCAAAACAAAATCACTGGTATCACGCAGCACGGCCTTGGATTTGGCTGGGCTATCCGTCATGCGCGATAACAGCAGCCCACCTATCAGTGAGGACAAGACGCCGTGTGCAGTGCCTGCATCGTCCTTTGCTCCTGATCTGCGCAATTGTTTGTTGATCAGTGCCAGCAATTCATCTACCCCTTGCGCCATCACTTCCTTACTGGCGGCCTCGTCGCGCGCAGCTTCTGCTCCCAGTGCGGCAATCGCACAGCCCTGGCCTGGATGGTCGCTATGTGCCCGGCTCAGATAGGCGTGTACCAGGCTGGCGATGGCTTCCTCATTGCTGGCTAGTTCAGCCTTGCGCGCCAATTCCATGCGAGTGGTTTCCAGGGCGGTGGCACAGGCTTCAGCGATCAATGCCTCCTTGGATTCAAAGTGCTTATAAAAACCGCCGTGTGTGAGGCCAGCTTCTTTCATCAGGTCTGCCACGCCTATGCCATTCATGCCATGCTCTCGATAGAGGCGCGCCGCAGTTTCTATGATGCGTACCCTGGTTTGCGCAGTTTGTTCGCGTGTAGTTCTCATTTTGACTATTCCTCATTGGAAAGCAGGACGTTTGCATTCCAATACATGTTGATCAGTGTTTGACACAAGCTTGTATTTTAGATGATAATCGACATCTTTAAGATTGCAATCATCATCTAATTTGGAGGGTAATATGAATAGACAAGACAAAGAAGCAATTAACCCCATCATGGACATGATCTTGCAGGCATTTACCAGACCGCAAAAACAGGCAGAAACCGAAGATGACAGAAAGGCGTTGGCACAGGCCAGACCAATCAGCATTCCTTATGCTGGTCAGGAACTGCTTGCCTGGAGTTGGGGACAAGGACCGCAAGTCCTGCTCCTGCATGGATGGGAGAGCCGTGCCAGTCACATGGCGAGTTTTGTCGCCCCCTTGCTGCAAGCTGGCTTTAGCGTGACTGCTCTGGATGCACCTGCACATGGCGCATCGCAAGGAGAAAGCACCAATGTGCTGGCCTATGGTAAGGCCGTGGTCGCAGTGGCTCAGCATTTGGGAGCACTCACAGCCACTATCGCCCATTCTGTAGGTTCAGCCGCCAGCCTGTATGCTTTTGCCCAAGGTGTGCAAGTTCAAGCTAGTGTTCATCTGTGTGGCCCGGCTTCATTGACACGCGTGCTTCAGCAAGCTGCCAGGCTTGGTGGGCTGGATGAAACTGAAAGGAGGGAGTTGGAACAGATGCTGGTGACAAGCATAGGTGCGCCACTGGAAACCATGGATCTGGACCAATTACAGCATGGTATGCGTCATCCTGCCCTGATCATGCATGACCCTGAAGACAAGGAAATGCCGTATGCCGAAAGCCAGGCGCTGGCCGCTGCATGGCCGCAAGCAAAGCTAATAGCAAGTGCGGGAACTGGCCACAGGCGCATCTTGCGTACGCCGGATGCCATTCATGCTGCAGTCAGTTTCATTGTTGAGAGCAGCGCGATAGTTCGCCAGTTGCATTGCTAATCAAGAGTAGCTGTGTTTCAATCACAAGCTGATCATCAGTTGCGTTGACATGCGAAATGAGAATGTCATTACCACTTGCCAAACTGGCTTTTCTTGACCAGCTAAGAGGCTTTGTTGCTGTTGGCCGCCATATGAGTATCACGCTGGCGGCGGAAGAACTATGTCTGAGCCAGTCGGCAGTTAGCCGCCAGGTCCAGGCATTGGAACAGCAACTAGGTATCAGCTTGCTGGTGCGTGGCTATCGCAGCATTGCTTTCACTGCAGAAGGTGAACGCCTGTTCCGCAGTGCCGACGCCGCCTTGCAGCAGTTGCAGGATGTCGCGGGTGACATAGTGGCGCAGTCGTTAGCCCGGCCTGTAGGGCCAGTAACGATCAGCGCCAGCATAGGTCTGACTGGCTTGTGGCTCTTACCCAGATTGAATGCCTTTCAAAAATTGCACCCGTCTGTCGATGTGCGCATTTCAGCCAATAACAAAATAATCGATCCGAGCAAAGACAGCATCGACCTGGCAATACGCTATACCAACGCCAAATCCGTACCTGCGGATGCCATACGCCTGTTTGGTGAAACGATAGTTCCGGTGGCTCATCCTTCGCTGGGCTTGAAGTTCAAGAAGAACGGCAAGCTTGCATTGCAATGGCCGTTGCTGGAATTTGAAGAAGCGAAAAAAGACTGGCTATCGTGGCACGATTGGTTAAGCAAAGAAGAATTGCAGGCAGCCAGGGCGCGAGGTATCCTGCATTTCAATCAGTACGATCAATTGATACAGGCAGCAGTCGCTGGACAGGGCATAGCGCTGGGGCGGCTGGAATTGATACAGGACTTCATTGCCGACGGCAGGCTGATGACATTAGCACCCGGCAAGAGTCAGGGCGCACATGGCTTTGCATACTGGCTGCTAGTAGCGGATGCTGGGCCCAGCGTGGACGCATTGCAAGTCAAGGACTGGTTGCTTAGCGAAGCGAGTAAAACAAAAACTCAGGCATCTGGATAAAGCAGCAATTCATGGCAGTAAGCCAGCGCATCGTCGAGTCTGTCATTCCCCCAGAACATGTGCTCTCCAACAAAGAAAGTCGGCGCGCCAAATATACCCTTGCTCATGGCCAGTTCGGTTTGCCTTCGCAGCTTCAGTTTGTTTTCTTCGCTTAAGGCTTGCTCAATTATGTCGGCAGCAGCCAATCCCATGTCATTTAACACCGCAGTCACAACTTCTTTGTTATCGATATCGCGGTCATAGGAAAAATTCATTTGCATCATACGGCGGCAATATTCTGCCATCCAGCTTTGTTCTGCAGCCAACACGGCTACTCGTAAAGGCAAGATAGCAGAGCGCGGGAAATTGCCTGGTTTTTTCCAGGGCAGGCCATACTTGCGGCATTGCCTTTCCATATCCAGCCAGACATAATCACCCTTGGCTTTTTGCAAAACAAAGGGTGAAGTGTTCCAGCCAAAAGCCTGGAATATCGGGCCAAGCAAGAATGGCTGCCAGCGTATCCTGACGCCAGCTCTAGCCGCATCCTGCTCTATGCGCATGACACTCAGGTAACTGTAATTGCTGCCAAACTCAAACCAGAAATCAATGACAGGCATGGTGGTGATAGGCGTATCCATCATGATCTCCTTTCTAAAAAACCACCAGGCAGCGCAACTCTATGCTTTCTCTTGGCGGAGCATCAGTTGGTGCATGTGGATGATCAAATGCTGCATGTGGTGTAAAGCGCGAGACACCGCTGAACTGGCTGTCATATTGTTTAAAAATCAGCGCTTCATTTGGCTGCATTTCAGAAAAGTAAGACCAGCGATGTCTGGGCGAAAATCTGGACAGATAAATTTCACCGGTGCGGTTAGGATACTTGACATCGCAAGCCAGCAAATGCGATTGCCGGACAGTACGCGCATCACAAACCGCCAGCGGCGTATCCAGCACGGTATGATGGGTAGGACGCCAGATATTGATGATGCAATAGCGCCGTATCTGTGCCATTATTTCCAAATCCCTGACGACTAGCGCCAGGCGTTTCTGTCCTGATTGCTCGGTATAGTCATTATGTATGCGGCCATTAGCCGCCGCCAAACCATTCTCTGCACGTTTGCCGAAGGATAAAGAGCTTGTCCTGGGTTCACGTCGCCTGACCAGGTGATCAAAGACATAAGCCTGACTGCCACCCGTGACAGCCAGTGCCAGTTCACGCGCTTCCTGATAATAGTCAGACCTGACTTCTTCATGATCCAGGAAATTCTTGACAGACGTAGGCGCATCCCATAACTCAAAACCCTCACGCTCAAGCTGAGGTTCCTGTTCTGCCTGACGGGCATCATGTATCGCAACTTCACGCACATCGTAAGTGGCGTTCTCCCAGGGGATGCCAGCAGGAGGTTCAAAGGTATAACTCACGGGTCTCCGTTCGCCAGGCAGAACATAGCTCATGGGAGCCAGCACATAGCTGCTGCCTTGCATTGAAATTGGCACTGAAAAATCGCGTTGACTCTCAGTAAGGACATCCATATAGCCTCCGGCCCAAATGCGACGAAACCGGGCTTCCGGTTGGTAAGTTTAGGGTGTTCGTCTATGGCTATTTAAACGGATGCGAGGCTAGTATTCAAACGACATTTTTGCGCAATTCGAATGCGTGGGTAGCATGTCAAATGCAGGATTGATAAATGGATTCGCTAGGTATCAGCAATTGTTCGTGCTGATCAGCATGTGGAAACTGCTCCAATATAAACGGTGTGACATCGATGATTTCCAGTATTTCTTCTTTGCCGTAGCGAGCCAGCATTTTGCCACGCAAACCTAGTTGTAAGGCGCGTCGCGGCAAGCAGTTACCCACAGGGTCGTGATCAGGGTCCCATTGCAAACGGACTTCAGAGGTTTCTATCGCCTGCTTCCATGCTTCTTGTGTGGCAAATCCTGAGGCAATAAAGGATGACGGTATAGCCTGCGTTAAAATTTCATCAAAAAAACTACGCTTGATGCGTATTGCCAGCACACGCTCCTGCCCAGATTTCTGCGCCCAACCTGAGCGGAACATCATCCATAAAAAATTTGGTTTGATCCAGCTCATGCGCGTATAACTGAATGCGCCACCAAAGTATTGGTGCGCGACTGCAAAATCGGCGATGGCATCAGAATATGCCTGATAGACGATAATGGTCTCTTCATCAAATTGCGCCATGATGTGCTTGCCATCATCTGGCCATTGTTCTGTCTGTTTTTTATAAGCTTCAAACTTCATTTTCTATTGATCTTTACATAATACATGACAGTACCCTCGTGTTGGTTCTTATAGGAGAATCAGCACGCGATGTGTTGTCATCATTTAGGAAAACCTCAATAATTCATTTGTTCCACGAGTAATTTATGCCTGACTTCCATTAAGGCAAAACCCAGCAGATTCAATCCCTGCCAAAGATGGGGGCTATTACTATCCGGGTGATCTTGTGCCAGACCTGTTCCCCAGATTTTGTCCAGCGGGCTGGCTTCGACGATGATCCTGTCTGCGGTACTGAGCAGATACTTTGCCAGTTTCGGATTTTGCGAAAATTTCGCATAATTGCCGTCGACCACAATCTGTGAGCGATGTTCTACCCATGTCGATTCATCATAATTTTTCACTTTTCTGCCCAGGCGCTTCACAATGTCAGGATCGTTGGTTGTTAGTATTTCCTTGAGCACGACCTGGTCATCAAACAGCCTGGCCTTGCCAGCCATCATATAGTGTTCAGCCGTGGGGTAAGTGATGTCATCGATCTTAAACGGCGCGACAAACCATTGGCTGAGGCAGGCTTTGTCTACTTCCAAGCTACGTTGTTTATGTCCCCAGAAATGCAGATAGGTAAACTGCTTTCCTTCATCTATCTGCTTTAATAATTCTTCCAGCGCATTCATGTTTTTCCTAGGCTATCTGCAGACCAGGCCATCACCCAGGCGTGCTGCTCTGCAGTTTGTGGCGTATCTGGCCAGTAATTTCTCTTTTCCATCTGTTGCCACAAATGCGCCAGTTCTTTCAAACCTGCCTCAGCATCCTGATGCTCTTCATTCAAATAGCAGCCTATGACAGTGCCGGTGCGGCCTATGCCGCCGAAACAATGTACATACACGGTGTGCTGCTTCGCCAATGCTTCACGCAATGCATGCAAAATATCTTGCATCAGCTTCGTCGAAGACGGAATATTGCGGTCAGGTATGGCAAAACGATGATGCTGGACTTGCACGCCGCGCTCAGCAGCCAACTTCATTAACAGCGGTGCGTAAGGATGCAATTCATCTTCTTCTGTCAGGTCAATGAAGTAATCGACGCCACAGTCAAGAAATTGCTCCAACCGGATCGCTGCAGATTGATCATCTATTGCTCCAGGATATTCACCTGCCAGTAACTGAACTGGCCTTACCCAGTAAGTATTATGATTTGGTCGTTTACTTGTCATCACTCATCCTGATCAAATATTTTGACGGCACACTATCACATAGCCATACACCATTCGGAGATACCAGAAACTGGAAACCATCTTCCTGCATTTGTTCTGCCATGACTTTCAATATGACTGGCGCACCATGCCTTGCACCTACCGTGCGCGCAGTTGTTATGGTCGTCGACAAATGCACGTGGTGCCGTGAGCCAGGACGTAGCCCTTCTTTCATGATGGATGCGATGAAACGGCTGGCAGTACCGTGATACAAAACATCCGGCGGTACCGTCACGGGCAATGCCAGATCGACCTTGACTGAATGCCCCTGGTTTGCTCGGATACGCAATCCATCTTCGCTAACGGCGAAGCGCTGTTTGTCTGAAGTACGCACGGCCTCGTGCAAGTCTTCCAGTTTGAAGCGCTTGCCATGCCTTGCAGCCTGGTTTATTAAGGCCGCTATTTCTGTCCAGCCCTGCTCATCCAGTTTGATGTCTATGGAATCAGGCTGGTGACGCAATACATAGCTGAGGAATTTGCTTAGACTTTTATCTTTATTTTTCATTATATTTTTTTACGATTTGTTTTTATTATTTTTAAATGTTGCTTCGAAAGCCTGGAAGCTTCCAGTGTTTTTTTTGTCCAGTACGGCAAATACTATTTTCTTGAATGCGCCGTGGAAAATTGATCCGGGTAACAATGCTTGCAAGAAATAGTTAGCGACATCCCTGGGCTCATTGCCGAATACTCCACAGCCCCAGGCACCAAGTACCAAGTGCTGATGTCCATGCTTAAGTGCTAGAGCCAAGACAAAATTGACCCTGTTTAACATGACACTGGCTGCTTCGCCAATTTGGTCCGGTTCATTTTTTTTCAATGCGCCGAGATTGACCGCTGGAGCCGTGATGAAGGATGCACTATAGAAATTATCGAGCAAGGCATATTCATCATCTCTGAAGACAGGCACGTCTGGCGAATAGATCATGTCATCGCTATAGAGACAGGATTGCAAAGCACGGTTCTTTTCATACATGGCAGCCATCTGCGCAATGCAAGGATGCAAGCCTGAAGATTTCGCCAGATTTTCTTCCTGTGCTTCTGAACCACCCAGGAAGCCGCCGCCTGGATTTTTCGCCGACGCAAAATTCAGACAAAGTGGGCGCGCACCATCTTCTGATGCCATGCGCCTGGCTACTGTCAGGCAGCCTTCATTGCTGACGCTGATTGCGGTGTCAAATCGTTCGTCAACTGAAAGCGCAAGCAAGATTTGCTGTAATTCTTCCGGCAAATAGTGGACAGATGCATTTTTCGCTGCCGTCAAACTGCCCTGTATGCTGACTTCATCGCCATACTGATTCATGTAGTTGCCACGTGCCAGTATTGCCAAAGTTTCCTGGGCAATATCAGCTCTTTGTTTTCTATTGATGACTGTAGTTTGCATTGTTTTTCTCTATCTTATTATTGTTAGCAAGCATAAGAATATCTCGCATAAGCGAACTATAAGCTATCTTAGTGAGGTAAAGCAACTAAGATAGTTTCATAAATTAACTAAGATCATTTCATTTGTTGTTTTCTTGCAAGGACAAGTAACAGTAATTGCTGGCAAATGTCAGACAAATAATGCTGGAAAGTAAATTGAAAGTGTAATTTATTGCAGAGACAGGTTTTACAGGCGCTGAATTTGCAAGACTTTGTAAGCATGGCTATGGAAGAACGGCGCAAGGGGATAAGGATCTTTTATGCTAAGTTACTGAAAATAAATAGTTTATTCGGAATTTTTTGAAACTTTTGCATAGTGACGCAGGATATATGACTGCTTAGTTGCAATTAATAACTAAGTATCCTAGAATAGAATCAGCTTCAAAAGAAAAGGAAATATCATGAAACGTAATTTGCAAGTCCTCATCATTGATCCGCAAAATGATTTCTGTGATTTGCCACCTGCTTATCTGGCACGAGATGTACATAATGCAGAAGCATTATCGCCAGCCCTGCCTGTGCCAGGTGCCCATGCCGATATGTTGCGCGTGGCTGAACTGATTAATAAAGGTGCAGATGGCATCACAGGCATCAGCATCACTCTGGATGCTCACCATCGTTATGATATCGCTCATCCTACATTCTGGAAGACAGTGCAGGGTGCAACAGTGACGCCCTTCACGGCTATATCCGCGGCGGCAGTGCGCGCTGGCGAATATCAGCCGCGTCGGCCTGAGGCTTTGGCACGTGTCCTGGCGTATCTGGATGCACTGGAAGCAGAAGGCCGTTATCAACTGATGATATGGCCGGTGCACTGCGAAATTGGCTCATGGGGGCAAAATGTGCATGCTGATGTGCGTGCAGCCTATAATGCCTGGGAAGAAAAACAACTGGCTGTGGTCAACAAGATCAACAAGGGCTCCAATCCCTGGACTGAGCATTATTCAGCAGTCAAGGCAGAAGTCCCAGATGCCAGCGACCCGGATACGCAACTGAACCAGCAATTGATTACAGAACTGAGCAAGGCTGACCGTGTGTATATTACTGGCGAAGCAGGCAGTCATTGCGTGAAAGCGACTACTGAGCATCTGGTGGAAAATTTCGCCGCAGCCGATTTACACAAACTGGTGCTGGTAACTGATTGTATGAGTGCAGTCACGGGCTTTGATGCACAGTTTGAAGACTTTGTACGCGATATGGCTGCCAAAGGTGTGCAGATTGCGAAGATGGCAGATGTATTGCCTGAATTGCTGGTGAATGCCTGATACTTTTCAGGTGATAATTGTCAGGTAATACTGGAAAAGAAAAATATGAAACCCGTAGTTCAAAGTTTGCTGGAAACTGATTTATACAAATTCACCATGTGGCAGGCATTGCTGCATAGTCACCCAAATACCCAGACTGAATATGCTTTCGTTTGCCGCAATTCCACCGCCTATCCACTGGCAGAATTAAAGGCTGATGTCGAACGTGAAATTGATCACTTGTGTGCACTGAATTTTACTGAAGATGAACTCGACTATCTGCGCTCATTACGTTTCATTAAAAGCGATTTCATAGATTTTTTAACGGTTTTTCATTTTCAGCGCAAATTCATCAAGATCAGTACGGATGGCGATCACCTGCAGATCGTGGCCACTGGCCCGCAAGTGCATGTCATGGGTTTTGAAATCTTTGTGCTGCATATCGTCAATGAATTATATTTCCGTCGCTTGCAAACTCAAGACACGCTGCCTGAAGGCAGGCGCAGGCTGGCGGATAAGATAGAGCAAATCCGTGAATTTGGAAAAGAAGCACCAAGAACTCACCCTTTTGAATTCTTTGATTTTGGTTTACGTAGGCGTTTTTCTGGAAACTGGCATGATGAAGTCGTCGCTACCCTGGCACGTGAAGTGCCGCAGTTTTTCAAGGGTACATCGAATGTCTACCTGGCCAGGAAATACAAGCTGGTGCCTATCGGCACCATGGCCCATGAATACCTGCAGTCTTATCAATCCTTTGGTGTGCGCCTGCGTGATTTCCAGAAAGCGGCACTGGAAGACTGGGTACAGGAATATCGTGGTGACCTCGGTACTGCCCTGACAGATGTGGTTGGCATGGATGCCTTCTTGTCTGACTTTGACCTGTACTTCGCCAAATTGTTTGATGGCTTGCGGCATGATTCTGGTGACCCGGTAGTCTGGGGTGAGAAAGCCCTGGCGCACTATGCCAAGTTGCGTATAGACGCCCATACCAAACGCCTGGTGTTTTCAGATGGGCTGGACCTGGCAACTGCATTCAGCCTGTATCGCCATTTTGCTGACCGCACCATGACGGGCTTTGGTATAGGCACCAATCTGACGAATGACACTGGTATCAAGGCCTTGAATATCGTCATGAAACTCAAATCCTGCAATGGCCAGCCAGTTGCCAAATTGTCTGATTCTGCAGGCAAGACCTTGTGTACGGATGAAACCTTCCTCGCTTATATGCGCCAGGTTTTTAATCATCCCCTCATGTAAATCAAGCTCAATTCAGGAGTTTCATCATGTTGAAACTGGCAGTCGCACAATTAAATTATATGGTGGGTGATTTCGCTGGCAATACTGACGCCATCATCAGCCACATGCAAAAAGCCGCAGCGGGAAAGGCGGATGTGGCAGTGTTTTCTGAACTCTGTATCTGCGGTTATTACCCTGGTGATTTGCTGGAGGACAGTGCTTTCCTGGCCAAGGCAGAGCAGGCGCTGGCCAATATTATGCAGGCTTCAACGGATCATCCTAATCTCGTCTGCGTGATAGGCACAGTACGTCTAAACAAAGGACAAGGCAAGGCCTTGCATAATGCCTTGCTGGCGATACGCAATGGCGAAATTGTTGCAGAATACTATAAGCAATTGCTGCCCACTTATGGCATCTTCGATGAGCGCCGTCATTTTGAACCCGGCAAGGAAATTGCCAGCACACTGGATGTAGCCGGACACAAGCTTGGCTTCATGGTCTGTGAAGATGGCTGGAATGATGAAGAACATGATTATCAGGTCAATCCTTTCAATGCCCTGACTGCTGCGAAGGTAGACCTGATCATCAGCATCAATGCCAGCCCGTCAGATATAGGCAAGCGCCAGCAAAGACATGCCATGTTTGCCAAGGCTGTAGCCCACCATCAACTGCCCTTGCTGTATGTGAATCAGGTAGGCGGACAAGATCAACTGGTGTTCGACGGTGCTTCATTTGCAGTCACACCTGATCGTGGTGTGACTTTTGAAGCAGCACGTTTTGAAGAAGATTTTCAATTGCTGGGATTTGCAGAAAAGCAGTTCTCTGCTATTGATGGTGCAGCATTAGTCAAGCCGGATAGCACAGGTTTATCCGTGCCAGAATTTACCCGTCGTCAGATCGTGCTTGGCCTGCAAGACTATGCGCGCCGTTGCGGTTTCAAACAGGTGGTGGTTGGTTCTTCAGGCGGTATTGATTCGGCATTGACGATTGCTTTGGCAGTACAGGCACTTGGCGCCGAGAACGTTATCGCCATCACCATGCCATCCTCCTATTCAAGCACAGGTTCAGTATCTGACTCGGTCAAATTATGTGACAACCTGCAAGTCAAACTGCATACACATCCAATACTGAATTTGGTAGAGCAGTATGCAAAAGGCTTTGAAGAAGCATTTTCCTCTCCCTTGCGCGGTCTGACACAGGAGAATTTGCAGGCACGCATACGTGGCACTATCTTGATGGAATACTCTAATGCCTTTGGCGCACTTTTACTGACGACTGGTAACAAGAGTGAAATATCTGTCGGTTACTGTACTCTGTATGGCGACACAAATGGGGGCCTGGGTTTGATTGGCGACTTGTACAAGACAGAAGTCTATGCCTTGTCTCGACATGTCAACAGCGCAGCCGGACGTGAAATTATCCCGCGAGATGTGCTGACCAAACCACCATCAGCCGAGCTTGCACCAGACCAGCTTGATACCGATAGCCTGCCACCTTATGATGAGCTCGATGAAATGCTGAAATGGCATATAGAAGGCAGGCGCTTGCCTGCACACGAGTTTGCCAGGGCGCAGGCTTTTGTAGAACAATTGCAAAAGACCGAGGCTGGTCAGAAAAGCATGGCCCGTATCATGGGCATGGTGGCGCGCAATGAATATAAACGCCGCCAGGCCCCGCCCATCATCCGCGTGCGCGCCCGTGCATTTGGTAGTGGACGTCAGATGCCGATTGCGGCAAAGTATTGAAATCCAGAAGATCAAGTCCAACCTTTACCATTATTTAGAAGTCATCCATGCAAATCGACGTTGCAGTATTAATAGGACGCTTTCAACCTTTTCATAACGGCCATGCCACGCTCCTGCAACTGGCACTGGAAACTGCGGAAGAAGTAGTCGTGATATTGGGTTCATCTTTCCACGCGCGCAGTACCAAGAACCCCTTCAGCTGGCAAGAACGGGCAGACATGATCAATGCCACCCTGTCACCCGCAGATCGGGACAGGGTATCGTACATCGCCGTGCGTGATTACTACGATGATGCACGCTGGTCGGCCGCCATACGCGGCAAGGTTGAGAGACATTTTCCCTATGCAAAGCGAATCGCCCTGATAGGCCATTTTAAGGATGCCTCCAGTTATTACCTGAACCGTTTCCCACAATGGCAGTTGGTCGCGGCTGAACAATTATTGGCGATAGATGCCACTGTCATACGCCGGGTCTTGTTTGAAGCCGAAGACATGCGCGTCTCACTCGATGTGATCGCCCATTATCTGCCACTGAGCATACGGCAATACCTGAAGGCCTGGAGCATCTTGCCGCATTACGCCGTGCTGGTGAAAGAGCATGCGGAGTTGCTGGCCTACCATGAATCCTGGAAGCCAGCTCCCTATGCGCCCATGTTTGTGACCCTGGATGCTGTCGTCAAGGCAGCAGGACATGTCTTGCTGGTACAGCGCGGTGGCTTCCCAGGCAAAGGTTTGTGGGCATTGCCCGGAGGTTTCCTGGATCAGAATGAAAGACTGTTCCAGGGCGCTATACGTGAATTGTTTGAAGAAACCAATCTGGCCGTGCTGGCATCTACCCTTGAGCATTCACTGGTAGACGTAAAGGTGTTTGATCACCCAGGCCGCAGCTTGCGTGGCCGCACCATTACCCATGCCCACTTCTTTGATTTGCAGACCGAGCACTTGCCCGATATTCGTGCAGCAGATGATGCGGCACAGGCGGCCTGGGTCAGTATAGAAAAGCTGGAAGGCATGGAGGAAGTGTTCTTTGATGACCATTTCCACATCCTCGATCAATTTCTCAATCTGACTGCCAGCGAGAACTGAGACAACTGTTGACAGCCTGCGATGGGATTCATTGCGGGCTGATTTGGTCATCACTGCTTTATCTTTACGATGTTCTGTCGTATCAGTTTAGCGTTGCTGGGATCAAAATATGCTTCGACCAGATCACCGTCACGGTTGCTGCCATAAATTTCGTAGCAACTTTCATAGGATATTTTCACTTTTTCAAACTGGTATCCACGATGCCTGGCCAGTAAAGCCATTTCTTCCTGGCTTAGCCATTCTGACTTTTTCAGTGTCGTGCATCCCTTGTCATTTGCCAAAATTTTGGGAATAGTGACCACTTGTTTTGAATTACTGCCTACAGATTTTTGTACTTGTGGAATCGATGTTTCTGCTTTGTTTTGTGCATGCAAACTGATGGAGCAGGCACATGTTGCGAGAAAAAGAAATTGACGTGCGTAATTCATCGCGCTCTCCAGGTTGTTGATGCGGAAGTAAGATTCAGTTTGGAGCAGGTATGCTCAATGTTACTTTTAGTCCCCCCAATTTTTCTGAACGTTCAGCTTGCAAGTCCATGTGGTGAGCCTTAGCAATTCTTTTTGCAATTGACCAGCCCAAGCCGCTGCCACTTTCTGCATTGCTTTGAATACGAAAAAAACGTTCACCCAACCTGGCGATATCTTGGTCTGACAGTCCATTTCCACTATCTTCAATCGTCAAGATATATAAGCTATTGATGTAGCTCAAGTGAATCAATATTTGTGCTGCCTCTGGACTGTAGCGGACGGCATTGTCGATCAAGTTCCGAATAAGTACGCTCATCAAGATTTCATTGCCATTAATGGAACAATGGCAGTCCATATCCAGTTCCATTTTCTGATTCCTGCTAATGGCTTTGGGGGCAATATCTGCTAATTGCTTGCGTATCGTGGCTGACATGTCGAAGAGTAAGAATTCGGCCTCAGCGTTGTTTTCCAGGCGGGATAAAGTCAGTAATTGCTCAATCAATCTGGATGTCCTGTCACAGGCTTCCAAAGTGTTTTTCAATGCGCGCTGGCGTTTGATTTCATCATGTTCTGCCATTGCTACCTGCGCTTGGGTACGCAGGGCTGCAAGTGGGGTGCGCAGTTCGTGGGCTGCGTCTGCAGTGAATCTTCTTTCTGATTCCATCAGGCCTGCGATACGCTCCAGCAAGCCATTTAGTGCTTGAATAACAGTTTGAGTTTCTTTACTTGTTCCATCCATCTCAATTGGGTTAACTGCTGCAGGCTGGCGCTGTTCAAGCACTCGGCCTAATCTGGTGATGGGGCTCATACCTTGCCGCACGGCAAACCATAGTGCCAGTCCAAGTATTGGAAGCGCAATGATGAAAGGTAAAATCATGCTACGTAAAACGGCATACAGGATGGCAGTGCGCGCCTGAACCTCTTCTGCTACATAAACCTGTACGTCTGATTCAACGCCGATCGTTGAAAAAACGCGCCACTCGCGGTTCTTTATTTGAATGCTTGTAAATCCCGCTTTTAATTCCTTGCCATCGTCCAGAATCGGCGTGTCCGGTGCATTTGCCGAGCGCAAGCCAAGCCGCCCCCCATGAAAAACCTGATACATGACTTTAGGTGCATACTTGTGCAAAGTGCGTGGTTCCCTGGACTCTCCTTTTTCTATAATCTCGTGTACTTGATGTGTTGTGAGCAAGCTCGCAGCTTGTGCCAAATGTCCATCAAGCACTTCGTCCAGCTCATGCCTGGCATCGAACCAGGTCATGGCGGTCGCCAGCAACCAGATGGATGCGACCGCTGTCAACGTCAGCACGAGTAGTCGATTTTGCAGGGAAGGGCGTGTATTCATGATGTCCTACCCTCCTTTGGGAGCATGTAACCAACGCCACGCACGGTCAATATTGATGTCGCCCCCAGTTTCTTTCGCAGGTTGTGAATATGGACCTCAATGGCATTGCTATCCACCTCTTGCCCCCAACTATACAAATGCTGCTCGATTTGCTCACGTGAAAGAACGCGGTCGGGATTTAGCATGAAGGTCTGTAAGAGGTCGAATTCTCGCGTCGACACTTCCACAATGCTGCCTGCTTGCTTTACCGAGCGAGCTCCAGGATCGAGCAAAATATCTTGTGCTTCCAGGTTTTCATTTGGTTGCCCATGGGCACGCCGGATCAGCGCACGTAACCTTGCTGCAAGTTCATTCAGATCAACCGGTTTAATGACATAATCATCGGCACCTTGATCCAACCCCCGAATTCTGTCGGCAACGGCGTCCCGTGCAGTCAATATCAATACCGGGCAACTTACTTCCGCTTTGCGTATGCTGGCAAGTACGTCCAGCCCATTCTTGCGCGGCATTCCAAGATCAAGTACTGCAGCGGCATACACCAGACTACGTAATTCATATTCCGCTGCTTCACCGTCTCTGACCCAATCGACCTGAAAACCGAGTTGGCGCAAGCCTGCCTGCAAGCCATCGCCAAGCAGTGGGTCATCTTCTGCCAATAATATGCGCATACCAGTTCTCTATGGTCATAAGAATTCTGCCGGATTTAATCACCATCATGATCTTTATCCTTGTCTGTTCGTTCTTTGCTTGACTGCGTCATTTCAAGGTTTTGCGCAGAAGTCGCGGTACTCCACTGATAAATCCAGAAACCGAGTACGGTCAATAACAATATTGCTGCGACTGAACGCCAGGTAGTGGGTATGGCTTGCTTTTGCTCACCCTGCTTGCGTCCGCCGATCATGCTGCGAACCAGATTTTCCCGATGTAAATAACTTGCGAGTAGAACACCAGCGATATGTATCCCAACCACTACCAGCATCATGCTGGCAGCTATTTCATGCGCCTCTTCCAGCCACTCACCACCTAATTCATTGTAGTGGGCATAGCCTGACATTGTGACGATCAAGCCCAGGCACAGCATCGCGATAATCGCCATGGCCCCTGCGGGGTTGTGTCCCGTGAAATGAGCAGGATGCCCCGAAATCATGCTACGCAAATAACGAATGACAGCTGCAGGAGAGCGTATAAATTCAGAGAAGCGGGCATACCTGCTACCGATGAAGCCCCACACCAGACGAAAGCAGATCAAGAATAACATGGTGTACCCCATGCTGATGTGGAGCAAGCGCAAGGAATCTACTTCGGCTGTCACATATGCAACGGTAAAGCATATCGCCATCAGCCAGTGAGACAGTCGCACAGGTGCATCCCATATCTGGATCTTTTTTGTGGAACTCTCAGTGCGCTCAGTATCGCTCTGCGATGTGGATAAATCACTCATGTCAACCTCCTCGACGAAACCAGGGAATTTTCAAACTTGTAAGTCATGCATTTACCAGCGAGCCACGAAGAAACTGTATCGCTGGTCTGCGTGAGGCCGAATTGCCAGACCTACATCCAGGAAACCATGATGGGCTTCAATTCTTAAGATGGTCTTAAGCCACTACTGTCCGTAGAGTGAGAGATAAGAAAGGGAATATTTGTTGCCGGCTTGGCGGAGGCTTGCTGGAGATGAGGGGGAGTTCGATAGTGCAGGTAAGGTTAAACCAGTTGCGCTGCACTATCGCGTCTATACATTAAACTTATTTGTACTGTGGACCGGTCAGCAAGAAGCCACCGCCCTGATAGATGGTCGTGATGTCGTCTTTTTCAGGATATTCACTGCTGTCAGGGAATAGATGAGTAAAGGCAGTAGAGCTATCTTTCGCTTGAAAACCCAGATGGGCAGCTTTTTTATTGTCCCACCATTTTCCCGGATTGTCAGATACACCAAAACTGATGGTGTGGCCAACACGCTGGGCAAAGACTGCGCAGCGCAACAATTCGAATAAATCGTCATAACTGAAATAGGTCACCATCATGCGGCGCGTCGTCGGCACCGGGAAGGAGGAGCCTATGCGTATGCATACGGTTTCTATGCCAAAGCGGTCATAGTAGTAACGTGACAGTGACTCACCAAAGCATTTGCTGATACCGTACATGCCGTCAGGTCGGGCAGGCATGTCGGCATCAATATAATCGGTAGTGCGGTAATAACCAACTGCATGGTTCGAGCTGGCAAAGATGACGCGCTTTACATTGTGCTTGTGCACGGCTTCATAGATATTGTATGTGCCCTGGATGTTTGCATGCATGATGGCTTCGAAATTGGCTTCGGTCGAAATGCCGCCAAAATGCAGTACAACATCCACACCTTCCATCATTGCCAGCACAGCAGCTTTATCAGCCAGATCACATTGCACGATTTCTTCACCTTCGCCTGCAGTTCCAAGATCGGTGATGTCGCTGAGGCGAACGATGTTGGCCCATGCCTTGATACGTTCGCGCAAGACTTTGCCCAGGCCACCGGCGGCGCCGGTCAGCAAGATGCGATTAAATGGCTTTTCAGTGATAGTGGTATTCATGGGGCGCTTTCTCTTTAAATGAATTCTTGATCTGCATTTTTCTGGTTTAAGCTATCAGGTAATCGGTGCCGGGTTAAATAAGACCAGGGCATTGTGCAGTTTCCAGTGCTCGGCCCAGGTTTCCTTGCCACTGGCAACATCCAGCAGCATCTGGAATAATTCCCATCCTACATCGGCTATCGTGGCTTCGCCGCTGGCGATCTTGCCAGCATTGATATCCATCAGATCATGCCAGCGTCTTGCCAGGTCATTTCTGGTGGCGACCTTGATGACAGGAACTGCGGCCAGGCCATATGGCGTGCCTCGCCCGGTAGTAAATACATGCAGGTTCATGCCCGCTGCCATTTGCAAAGTGCCGCAGACAAAATCGCTGGCGGGTGTGGCAGCATAGATCAAGCCTTTTTGCGTGAGTTTGTCGCCGGGTGGCAAGACACCAGAAATAGTGGAACTGCCTGATTTGACGATGGAACCCATGGCCTTCTCAACGATATTCGATAGTCCACCTTTTTTATTGCCGGGTGTAGTATTTGCGCTACGGTCAACTCCGCCACGTTTCAGATAATCGTCATACCATGCCATTTCCCTGATCATGGCCGCTGCCACTTCAGCATTGGCGGCACGTGAGGTCAACTGGTCTATACCGTCGCGCACTTCAGTCACTTCAGAAAACATCACCGTAGCACCAGCACGCACCAATAGATCTGTGGCAAAGCCAACTGCAGGATTGGCAGTCACGCCCGAGAATGCATCACTACCGCCGCACTGCACACCCACCACCAGTTCTGATGCGGGACAGGGCACGCGGCGGCGTTTATTCAACTCTGTTAATTGCTTCTCCGCAGTATGCATGATGGATGCAATCATGGAATTGAAGCCCACATGTGCCTGATCCTGCAAGCACACCAGCGCTGGTTCTCCACTACCCTCATCCCCATTTTTTATCGGGATACTGCCTTTGGGGAATAGACGTGAAGGTTGTAGTTTTTCACAACCCAGACTGACCACCATGGCTTGCCCGCCAAAATTTGGGTTCAGGCTGATATTGCGCACTGTTCGTATGGGGATGTTGGCATTTGGCGCATCGATAGCAACCCCACAACCATAAGTATGCTCAAGCCCAACCACATTATCGACATGTGGAAACCTGGGCAAGAGTTCTTCCTTGATGCGTTGCACCGCATGTTCGACCACGCCAGATACGCATTGTACGGTTGTTGTGATCGCCAGAATATTGCGCGTGCCTACACTGCCATCGGCATTCTTGTAGCCCATGAACGTATACCCTTCTAGCGGGGTGGTGTCGGACGCTGACACAGTGGCGATCGGCAAGTCCAGCAACTCGCGGGCGGCGGGCATGCTTATCAGAGATTCTTCCACCCAGCTCCCTTGTGGGATGGAACGCACTGCATAGCCTATCGTGACGTTGTAGCGGGTAATCGCTGCGCCTTCGGCGAGATCTTGCAATGCCAGCTTGTGCCCTTGCGGGACGTGCTCCAGCAACGTCAGGCCGCAGGGAAAGCGAGTCGCCGCAGGCAGGCCGCCATCATTGGCAACTATCGCCACATTGTCATTGGCATGCATGCGTATATAGAGCGGCAAGCTGGTGCTGGATATTGTCATTTTATTTTTTCCCTTCTCCGCTAGATGTGGCTGTCAGTGCAAAAAACAGACAAATCAGCCAATTATTTTTGTCGAAAAATCTGATTTTCGTGAAATTGGTCTTACCAAAATACAACTGGCATGAACATTTATGAGCATGTCAAGGGGAGATGGATTTCGGGCTGGCGCACGGCAGTGTTACCACGAAAAAACCAATATTCCCTATGAAAATCATTTATTTTTACCTTCAGATTTTTCTTCTTTTACCGGTGGGGAGCGCATAGTCCGCTATAATCCCTCAGGTATCATTTGTGGCGAGTATGCCACCAAAAAAAATATCTGGCTAGTCCACATTGCATATTTGGTCTGACCACATTAGAATGGCCTGACCGAATTGCTTTTATTAAGCTTTTCTTAAAGTTGCAAATCATGATGAAAAAAAATATTGCGCAGAACGAAGCTTTGCCTCATGAGCCCAGGCTGTACCGGGTAGTGGCTGACAGGATTCAGGCGCTGATTGCTGAAGAGAATATTGCTGCTGGAGAGCGTTTGCCATCTGAGCGCGATCTGGCAACCAAGCTCAGTGTCAGCCGCGCGTCCTTGCGTGAAGCACTGATTGCGCTGGAATTGGGCGGTGTGATTGAAGTGCGCGGTGGCTCTGGTGTCTATGTTAGTGGCTTGCCGGAAGGCCCGGCAGATGTGCCAGAAGCAGGGCCGGGACCGTTTGAAGTATTGTCTGCGCGACGCTTGATTGAATCTGAGGTGGCGGCGATTGCAGCCAGGGTAGCAACCGATTCTGCCATTGATGAAATTTTGAAGGCCGTGCTGGAAATGGAAAAGCATCATGCCAATTATTCCAGCAATGAAAACGCCGATCGGAATTTTCATCTATCCATTGCCAGAGCCACGGGCAATAGTGCACTGGTAGGTACGGTGGAATACTTGTGGAACCAGCGGGGCCGCCTGTGGCATAAATTGAAGGAGCATTTTCAGACTGAAGAATTACGCCAGCAAACATTGACGGATCACCGCAACATACTGGAAGCAATTGCTTCCCATGATCCAGCTGCAGCGAGAAAGGCCATGCGGGCACATCTTGAAAGAGTGACCAGGACTTTCTCACGCGGATAGGCGAATAAGCGGATAAATGGATTAGTCAGAAAGCAAAGAGTACATTTGCGACTATATCCCTGGGGCGTGACAGCAAGCCCCTTAATCGAATTTCTATCTTGACCGGCTGTGACCCCGGTGGGGCTTCTTGCGCTCATCTTCGTCGCAGTGGCACAGAGTACGCGAGGTGCTCCAACTAGTGACTTATGCACAACAGCATAGGCACGAGAATTCCATGAAAAACAGGAGGAGACTGAATAATGAAAGACGATAAAAAATTCCAAAGGCCAGTATTTGTATTGTCATCCATCGCGCTGGCAGTACTGGCGGTAGTGAATCATGCGCAAGCGCAAGAAGTACAAAGGGTGGAAGTCACTGGTTCATCCATCAAGCGCCTGGCGACTGAAGCATCTTTGCCAGTGACCATGGTCAGCGGTGAAGAACTGGAAAAACGTGGCATGACCACACTGGCAGATCTGATGATGGCCTTGCCTGAATCAGCCTCGCTGGCACCTTCGAATGCTGGATCAGGCACCAATATCAATCTGCGCGGCCTGGGTGTGAATCGTACGCTGGTGTTATTGAATGGCCGTCGCCTTGCCAACGAAGCGATTGCTGATGGTTATGCCAATCTGGATGTAATACCCATGAGTGCCATCGCCAGGGTAGAAATCCTGCGCGATGGTGCATCTTCGATATATGGTTCTGATGCTATCGGTGGTGTGGTCAACTTCATCACCAAGCGCACCGTGGTTGGTAACTCTGTTTCAGCCCAGTTCGTCAAACCGCAAAAGACAGGTGGTGGTGATGAACAAAGGGTTACTGCTACCGTAGGTGTCGGTGATCTGGAAAAAGATGGCTGGAATCTTTACGGTACGATTGATGCCCATCGCCGTAGCCGCTTGCTGGCATCCGACCGTGCCGAATTAAGCACAACCGAAATGCTGACCAGCATAGGTCGTGCGCCTACTCTGGGCAGCGGTGGCTATGCCATGCCTGCCAACTTTACGACGGCCACCAACAAAACGGCTGCAAATCCTTACTATGCCAGCAACTGCCAGGCTCCTTACAGCATACAGGGTGCAAAAAATACCTGCATACTGAATGCAGCATATTACGGCACTGCCCTGTATGGGAATGAGCAAGTGACTTTCTACGCAAAGGCAACAAAGAAATTCAATGACGAGCATATCCTTAGCATTGATTACATGCGTGGACAAGAGCATATACTGGGCACAAAAAATCCGACCACCAGCCTGGCAGCAAATGGTGTAAGTGCCTTGCTGCCGTCGACCAGTAAATGGTACCCCGGCGGTACAGGTGGCGTGCCAGCCGTGGCAGGCTTGAAAGGTGAGCCCCTAACCGTGACCTGGAGTGTTGCTGATCTGGCCGAGGCCGTCACCAAGGATGTGCAAATCAATCAACGCATTGCCATCAATGATGAAGGCCGTATCGGTAACTGGGATTACAAGGCTGGTTTTGTTTATGGACATAGCCAGCGCGACAATTACTATGAGGCAGGCTATGTCGATGGTCCTGCGTTGTTGAAGGGTATCGCTAACGGTACCTTGAATCCTTTTGGCTTGCAGGATGCAGCAGGCAAGGCTTACCTGGCCAGCATAGGCGTCGATGGTGCGCAAAATCGCCATTCTGTCAGTACCTTCACAGGTATTGATTTTACTGCCTCCACAGAACTCACCAAGCTGGCAGGCGGGCCACTGACGCTGGCACTGGGTGCAGACTTGCACAGGGATACTACAGAGGATACCAAGACAGCGATCACATCGATTGTGACTTATGCTGCATCAGGCCCTTCACGTGGCCAGGGTGCGCGAAATGTCGCAGCACTCTATGCTGAAATGGAAATTCCTGTGACCAAGGAATTAAATTTTAACGTGGCCGTACGTGACGATCATTTCAGTGATTTTGGCAATACCATCAACCCCAAGGCCAGCTTTCGCTATCAACCGATGAAGGCCTTGATGTTCCGTGGCTCAGCCAATACCGGTTTCCGCGCACCGACTTTGTTCGATCGCTACGGTTACCGTGTCCCAGGCGCAAATACCACAACGTCATCGAAATGGGATGACCCAGTGCAATGCCCTGGCGGTACGCCCGGCATAGCAGGTACGGGTAAGGCTTTGCCAGGCCTGGTGGCTTCGGCGGTATGTAATGTTTCCCTGCCACGTCAGACAGGTAGTAACCCTGATCTGGTGCCAGAAACTTCACGCGGCTTCACACTGGGGGCAGTGGTAGAGCCTCTGCAAAACCTGACTTTGTCTGCAGATTACTGGCATATAGAAATGAAGGACATGCTGGCAAACTTGCCTGAGCAAGTCTACTTCCTGAATCCGACCAAATACGCAGACCTGTTCGTGCGCAATGCTGATGGCTCTCTGGCTTACATCAAAAATATCACGATGAATCTGGGTGGGCAAAAAGCTTCTGGTATTGATGTGACAGTTGCTTACGATATTCCCCGCACTTCCATAGGTAATTTCAAGTTTCAGTTGAATGGCACATACCTGACGCAATTTGATAATCAATTGGAAAAAGACAGTGCCTACGTGTCCAATGTAGGTCGTTTCGGTGTGGCCAGCAATGGCACTACCAGCAGCTTGCCCATCATTACCTTCCGCTGGAAACACACGCTGACCATGTCCTGGACCAAGGGTGACTGGAGTTCGCAACTGACACAAAACTACAATACTGGCTACCACGATCAAAATCTGATTGCCGCCCAATATTTCAGGGATATCGAGCCGTACCAGGTATGGAATTTGACCGCAAGCTATCGCGGCTTTAAAAACCTGACCTTGTCCGCCGGTATCACCAATCTGTTGGATGCCAAACCACCGATTACCAATCACAGTGGCTACACCTATGGCTATCTGAGCAGTGCTGCCAGCCCCATAGGCCGCGCATTCAATGCACGTTTGTCTTACAACTTCTGAAGAAAAGTCCCCCATGCGTACATGGGGGACGTGGAGCCATGATGCAAAACAGTAATCTGAAAAACAGTTTGAATTTGAAACGCCGCAGTTTCTTGCAGGCCGCATCTGCCAGTGGTCTCTTGTTGGGCAGTGGCATCCCAGCAAGTGCTTTTGCCGCCGCAGGAAAACAAGATCCCTGGAAGCAGGCACAGGACATCATCAATCGTTTTTCCAAGCCCATTCAGTTCCGCAAGGAAGATTTTCCCATCACCAGTTTTGGTGCGGAAACCTGTCAGGTCGTGCCGACAGTTGCCTGGATTTCCTTTGTTGAAAAAGCCAATCTATCGACTCCGGCGAAAGGCTCCAAGGATTGCTACCCAGCAATTGCCGAAGCCATCGCCACATGTCATAAAGCAGGTGGTGGACGAGTCGTTATCCCGGCGGGTAACTGGTATTGCGCTGGGCCTATCGTATTGTTATCGAATGTCAATGTGCACTTGCAGGCTGGCGCGCATGTTTACTTCAGCAATAATCCGGCTGACTATGCAAAATACGGCAAATTCAATTGCGGCAAGAATGGCAATTTATCCATGACGCGCTGGGAAGGCAATGACTGCCTGAACTTCTCGTCTATGGTTTATGCTTTTGGACAAAACAATATCGCTCTTACTGGCGATGACTGGACTGCCATACTCGATGGTCAGGCTGGTGTCGATTTCCCGGATAGTCCTTATTGCTGGTGGTCCTGGAAGGGTAGGGAAAAGCCAAATACCAGCGGCGATATCGCAGCGGGCAACAGCGGAAACTATGTCAAGCATGTCAAAGGTGAGACTGAAGTTTCTCTGAATCCGCTGAATCCCACTTCATTGCAGGAAGCCGCACCGCATCTGAGTGCACAAGAAGCCAGTTTCATCCAGGGTGAAGGAGACAAATGGCGTCGCGATTCCAATTATCTGCGTGCGCTGGCAGAAGCCAGAGTACCTGCAGAAAAACGTGTGTTCGGAATGGGGCACTTCTTGCGCCCGCATATGGTGCAATTCATCAGTTGCACGAATGTGCTGTTCCAGGGCTATCAAGTTACCAATACTCCATTCTGGCAACATAACCCTGTCAATTGCCGCAATGTGCATGTGAAGAATATCTATGCCAATAGCATAGGTCCGAACAGCGATGGTTTTGATCCTGAATCCTGTGATCACGTTTTGATAGAAGATTCAACCTTTGATACTGGCGACGATTGCATCGCAGTTGATTCTGGCAAGGGGCCGGACATACAGTATGGTCCTTCACAGAATATCGTGATCCAGAATTGCAAGATGCATAGTGGTCATGGTGCCATGACTTTTGGCAGCATAATGTCTGGTGGTATACAGAATGTATTTGCGCAAAACCTGGTATTTGAAAACAGCCATTGGAAAACTGATCCGCTGAATATCGCAATCAGGTTGAAGTCCAATATGAGCCGAGGCGGTTTCCTGCGCAATTTGCATATACGCAATATTACGGTGCCGAATGGCATACGTACCACACCAGCGTTCTATTCCAGCTTACCTGGTTCTGCCATTCCTACCAAGTCAGTGGCGACCTCAGCTGGCGGCATTATCACCATCGATTGTGGTTACGACCCAATCAATGACAACGTGCGTACACGTCCGCCGGTGGTTTCCGATATTCATATCTCGAACGTCAAAGTGGCGAATGTCGATACCAAAGATGGCAAGTTCTCTTGCTATCAGGCGATAGTCATTCTGGGGCCAGTGGCCAGCGACTATAACGGCCCGGCAAAACCGGCACCGCATATTGTTCCCGTCACGAATGTCACTATCACTGATTGTGATCTCGGTACACCAGCCAATGCTGCCAATCCGCTGTATCTATACAACGTCAAGGGCTTGACCTTGAAGAATGTCAGGATAGGTAACACCGTGCATAACAAGACATTGTCTGCCTAGACTTGAGACGAACTTCGGGGTCTGCTTGCAGACCCCGTTTTTATCGAAAAGATCAAGAGTATCCTATGAAATTATTTCTTCGCTCTGTCGCCTTGATGGTGATCAGTGCCATGCTGGTCTGCGCTTGCAGCCAGCCAAAACAAGTTGAGTCTGATGTTGGCAAACCTGTCCGCATCATCCTTGTGGGGGACTCCACGATGGCCACAAGAAGTGGCTATGGTGATGCCTTGTGCCAGCGTTTCAAACCTGACGTGACTTGTCTGAATCTTGCCAAAGGCGGGCGTAGCTCCGGCAGTTATCGCGCAGAAGGTTCGTGGGAAGTAGTACAGAAACTCATAGCAAGCAATGCGCAATTCAGCCAGACCTTGGTCCTGATACAGTTCGGCCACAATGACCAGCCCGGCAAGCCCGGACGCTCGACTGACCTGGCGACAGAGTTCCCTGTCAATATGGCTGGTTATGTTGAGGAATTGCAGGCAGCCGGGGCACATGCCGTATTGCTGACTCCTTTGACCAGGCGCAGTTTCAAAGGCGCGCAATTACAAAATGATTTGCGTCCCTGGGCAGAAGCCAGCATCAAGGTGGCGACGAGCAAGCATGTGACTTTGATCGATTTAAATGCGATCAGTTATAAGGCTGTGCAAGCCATGGGCGAAGCTGAGGCTGATACCCTGGCAATGGCACCTCCGCCTGCTGTACTGCCGGTAGCAACTACAGACTTGTCCAAGATAGAAAAAGCAGGGGCTGCGAAGTCGGCTTTTGACCGTACCCACCTTGGTGGTAAGGGGGCAGCCTATTTTTCTTCTATGGTATTGAAAGAATTGCTGATAGTCGCCCCAGTTTTGCAATCGCATGTGAATGCAGAGACTAGATGATGAGTCAGCAAAAGATAATCTCCGCAACTTGGCTCACTCCAACAATCACGGCTTTGCTGCTTGCCAGCTCTGCATATGCTCAGGATAGCCGTCTCGTGAAGGAGCCGCAGACGCCAGCCGTCTGCAGTGTGCTGGCGGCACAACTGGAGAGTGGCAAGCAGGATACAACAAACCCGGCAAGCCGCGCACCAGATACCCAGCTTCTGCAAACGGCAATAGATGCCTGCCGCCCGGGACAGGCAGTACGCTTACGCAGCCGTAATGACAAGGTCGCATTCGTATCCGGCGCTTTGCAATTGCGCAGCGGCGTTTCGCTTTTGATCGATGCTGGTGTTACGCTGTATGCATCTACTCACTCACTGGACTATGACCGTGGTGCTGGCACTTGTGGCACGAATGATGACAAGGGCAAAGGCTGTAAGCCTTTCATCACGATTGATCGCGCTAAAGGCAGTGGCATCTATGGTGAAGGAGTCATTGATGGCCAGGGCGGTGAGCGCATCAGTGGCAAGGAAGAAAGCTGGTGGCAAATTGCCCGCCGGGCGCAAAAAGAGAACAATCGCCAGAACGTACCCAGGCTGATAGAAGTCACGCAGTCGTATAACATTACTTTGCATAATATTACGCTGCGCAATTCGCCGAATTTCCATGTCACTCTCAACCAGGTTGATGGCTTTACGGCCTGGGGTGTGCACATCGATACCCCAGCTAACGCCAGGAATACTGATGGCATAGACCCGATTTCTTCTCGCAATATCACGATCTCCAATAGCTATATTCGTACCGGTGATGATAATGTCGCTATCAAGGCAGGTAACAACGGGCCAACAGAAAATATCACCATACGGAATAGCCATTTCTACTCTGGTCATGGCATGTCCATAGGCAGTGAAACCAATGGTGGAGTAAACAATATCCTGATAGAAAATCTCAGTATGGATGGCACGACTTCAGGCTTGCGCATCAAGAGTGATATCTCACGTGGCGGGCTTGTGCAAAACATTAGCTATCGCAATGTCTGCATACGCAATGTCAAGGCACCTATTGATTTTGATACGCATTATGGAAAAATTGCGGCTGGCGATCTGATACCTCAGTACCGCAATATCAAGCTTGAGCATGTGCAATCACTGACGCCAGGCAAGATCATATTGCGTGGCTACGATGCTGCTCGTCCCATAGAGTTTGCATTGCAAGACGTCAGTGTGGCAGATAAAAGCAGTAGCCAGTTTGAATATGTACGATTGGCCGGTAGTGAGAAAGTCGTCTTTGACAGTATTCCGGCCAATCCTCAGCAATGTGAGCAGGCCTTTGCAGCCTATCCGGAATTGCTGCACCTTAGTAAGCGTCCGCAACTCGATGCACAGACAGCCAAGTACTTTGCCTATGCCGAAGTATTGAAGTATGCTGGCTTGCCCGGCAATGAGCGTATATCACCCTGGGATCCCAAATCTGAACCCATCGCTGCTGACCCGCAATTGACACCTGACTATATCGTCGATGCTAATGCTGTACCAGACGGTGTCAGGACATTCAGACAAGTACAGGCCGCTGTCAATCAGGCTGTTACCGATATGGATAAAGGCAAGACTGGCAGGCAGCGCATCCATATTTTCATCAAGCCCGGCACTTATCGTGAGCTGGTATATGTACCTGATACAGCCATCCCCATTACCCTGTATGGCAACGATGCAGCCACTACCCGCATTACTGCCAATCTGGATGCTGCGACCACTGGCAGCAACTACACTGCGCAGTTTTCTGCGCAGTTTTCTGGTATGCATCACAGGATCAATGCCATGCACGAGGGTTTGAAGGATAAGCCTACGCTAGGTACTTTTGGCACCGCAGTATTATGGGTCAAAAGCCCCGGTTTTCAGGCAAAGAATCTGACTATAGAAAATTCCTATAATAAGGATAAGGGTAATGCGCTGGCAGATTGCCAGCCCGGTAATTGTCCCGATGAAAATGGTATCTATGCGCGCAGCAAAATGGTGCATCATCAGGCTTTGGCAGTCATGCTGGATGGCGCTGATAAATCGCATTTCGACAGTGTGCGCATGCTGGGTTTCCAGGATACCTTGTATATGAAGTCGGGCAAGGATGGCCAGACCGCGAGGCAATTTTTCCAGCGCTCTTACATTGAAGGCGATGTGGATTTTATTTTTGGTGATGCTACTGCTTATTTTTTCGAAACCGAAATCAAGACTCTCGGTGACCGCAACTCTGCTTATGTCGGTGCTCCCAATACCAATGTGAAATCACGCTATGGTTTTGTGTTCGATCATTGCCGCTTTACCCATGATGGCAGCAGCAATGCCTTGGCGGGAAAATTCAGTTTGGCCCGACAATGGTTTTCGAACGAACGCTGTACACCATACGCACCTGTGCCTGTCCCTGGCTATGACTGCCAGATAGGCGAAGTGGATCAATTCAATTCGCCAACAGGCACGATCAGAAAGCAGACACTGGAGTCGGTAGGCAAGATGGTAGTCATGAACTCCGTGATTGGCGCTCATATCAATAAAAAACAGCCTTGGTCAGACTGGAACAAGAAAGGTACTTTGCCTTACCGCCCGGCTCAATTTTCCAGCGATGATTACTGGGCAAATCTGCTTGCTGCAAAAATCGACCCCGTAAAACAAATGGGCTACGTCGGACCAATTTCTCCGGTACGCGTATTTCTTGCTGAATTCAATAATACAGACGAGTGAGCTGGTAGCAGGATTAAAAGTGCGATCGAAAAAAACACAAGAGAGATAATATGAAACAGGAAAAACGAATTCAATCAAGCCAACCTGCACGTCGCAGTTTTATGAAAAAAGTGTCGCTAACGGGATTGTCCGTCACGACTGGCAGTGCGTTGCCAGTGAGCCAGGCACTTGCTGCGATCACGATAGACGATCCCTGGAAAAAAGCGCAGGATATCGTGGACCGCCTTTCCAGCCCTTTGAAATTTCGCAAGGCGGACTACCGCATCACGGATTTTGGCGCAGTCACTTGTGAATTGAAAAGTGTCAAAGCCTGGATATCGTATGAAGAGCAGGCTGCTGTGCAAACGCCGGTAGCAAATTCCATAGATATTTATCCAGCCATAACTCAAGCGATCAAGACTTGCCATGAAGCAGGTGGTGGCCGTGTGCTGGTTCCTGCCGGGAACTGGTATTGTGCCGGGCCTATCGTTTTATTATCGAACGTGAATGTGCATTTGCTCAAAGGCGCACACGTCTATTTCAGTAATGACCCGGAAGACTATGCAAAATATGGCAGCTTTGATTGCGGGCCAAACGGCAAGTTGGTGATTTCGCGCTGGCAAAGCAATGACTGCCTGAACTTTTCACCCATGGTGTATGCCTATGGTCAGGATAATATTGCCCTGACCGGTGACGACTGGACCAGCATACTCGACGGCCAGGGTGGTGTTCCGTTTGATGAAAATGGTGATTGCTGGTGGACCTGGAAGGGCAAGCAAAAAACCATCAATTCAGTAGGCCAAAATACCAGCCCCAATTACAAGCATGGCAAGCGTTCGGAAAATACACCGAATGACTTGAATGCCATCAGCCTGGAAAAAATCGCACCTCAAGTCGATGAAAAGCACAGGCTGCGCATACAAGGTGACAATGATAAGTGGCGAGCCGATGCGAATTACCTGCCATCGCTTTCTGAGGCTGGTGTTCCTTTGGGTAAGCGCATCTTCGGCTTGGGACATAATCTGCGCCCACCGATGATACAGTTCATCAGTTGTACGAATGTGCTGATGCAAGGCTACCAGGTCAACCACACGCCGTTCTGGCAGCATCATCCTGTACATTGCCGCAATGTCGTGATACGCAATGTGCTGGCAAAAAGCCATGGCCCCAACAGCGATGGCTTTGATCCTGAAGCTTGTGACCATGTGCTGGTGGAATCATGCACCTTTGATTCTGGCGATGACTGTATCGCCATCAAGGCGGGCAAGAATCTCGATACGCATTTTGGTCCTTCGCAAAATATTGTTATCCAGAATTGCACCATGCAAAGTGGCCATGGTGCGGTGACACTGGGGAGTGAAATGGCGGGCGGTATACAGAATGTCTATGCGCAGAATCTCTTGTTTGAAAATATACACTGGGCCACTGATCCATTGAATACGGCGATACGTCTGAAGACGAATATGAATCGGGGTGGTTACCTGAAAAATTTCTATGTACGTAATATCTCGATACCGAATGGGGTACAGACCAGTCCGTCTTTTTATACATCACTCCCTGGCTCACCCATCCAGTCAAAGACGGTGGCCACCGCTGCCGGTGCCGTGATCACTTTTGATTGTGATTACGCACCTGTCAGTGACAATGTCAGGACCAGACCACCAGTGGTGACGAATGTGCATATCTCGAATGTCAAAGTGGGTAATGTCACGACCAAAAATGGCAAGTTCTCGTGCTTCCAGGCCATCGTCATTCTAGGACCAGTAGCGTCTGACTATAATGGGGACGATAAGAACCCAATGATCTTCCCGGTTACTAATGTCAGTATCAGTGATTGCCAGTTTGGGACGCCAGTGAATTCAGCCAGCCCTATGTATTTGTATAACGTACAGGGTCTGGAATTGAAGAATGTACAGATAGGTGACAAACTGCATAGTTCTGTATTGTCAGCATAAGTTCAAAATTAGTGAAAAAAAAGCGCATAAGAGAAAATCTCTTATGCGCCCAAGTACCACTGCGCTTTCTACAAAATTAATTTGCAAATCTTGTTTCTGCTACGCCTTCCACTCCTGGTCGGACGAGTACCAGGCTACCTGCCCACTGATCATGTTCTGCCTTGCCAGCTCCTATGGAGCTAACGAGCAGGGTGCTCATATCCGGGCCGCCAAAGGTACACATGGCGGGTTTGTTCATGGGCAGTGCAATAGTTCTGTCGAGTTTGCCGGCTGGTGTAAAGCGTAACAGACAGGCGCCATCATTACCGCATATCCAGTAGCAGCCATCGACGTCCATGGCAGCACCATCAGGACGTCCAGCCATGGGTTTCATGTCAACGAAGACGCGCCTGTGATGCGGCATGCCTTCCGCCACGTCATAGTCAAACGCCCAGATAGTCTGGCTGGCAGGGTGAGAGTCTGATAAATACATGGTCTTGCCATCGGGCGACCATGCCAGGCCATTCTGGGTCAATAGGTTGTTGATCACAGGTGCAGACAAGCCCAGATCCGGGGTATAGCGATAAAGATTGCCAATCGCTTTGGCTGCAGCCATGTCCATAAACATGGTGCCGCTCCAGAAACGCCCTTGGCGGTCGCAACGACCGTCATTAAAGCGCATGCCAGTTCCCGATTCTGCCAGTTCGGCGGGTGTAGCCAAGCGGCTTTGCAATGCACGTGGACCTTCGCCCAGATGCAGGTTGAAAATGCCACTTTCCATTCCTGCGATAAAATCACCATCCTGTTTCAGGGCAATGCATGCCACCATTTCTGTCGTTAGCCAGGATGTCAAGTGACCATTCCTGGCGTTCAGTTTCCATATGGTTTTTGCCGGTATATCGACCCAATACCAGGCAGACTGTTCAGCATGCCATAAGGGACTTTCACCCACGATGCAATTCACAGCCGGTATTGATTCTATGTGAGAAAATTGAGTCATGTTGCGATTAAATAAGCTTTAATAAATTTACAGATCAGTAATTTCTTTATGGGTGGGTACCAGGGTTTTCATCATGCCCCAGGCCAGTAAATAAGCCACTGCACAGAAAGTAAACATGATGGTATATCCAGTCTGGATCTGACCAAGCTGACCGTAGTAATCAAACAACCAGCCACCTACTTTGGACACCAGGACTCCACCCAGTCCACCGGCCATGCCGCCTATGCCCACGATGGATGCGACCGATTTTTTCGGGAACATATCCGAAACAGTTGTGAACAGATTCGCTGACCAGGCCTGGTGAGCAGAAGTGCCTACACCGATCAGCAATACTGGTACCCAAAAACCGAGGTAGCCAAATGGCTGCGCCAGCAAAACGACAAGCGGAAACAGAGCAATGACCAGCATGGCCTTCATGCGGCCATTGTAAGCACTGTCTCCTTTACGCATGAAGTAGCTTGGGAACCAGCCACCGCCGATGCTGCCTATCATGGTCATGCTGTACAAGATAGCCAGTGGCAGTACGATGTCGGTCTTTTGCATCTTATATTGCGCTTCCAGATATTTTGGCAACCAGAACAGGAAAAACCACCATACTCCATCGGTCATGAATTTTCCAGCGACAAAGGCCCATGTTTGCTTGTAAGACAGCAGTTTAAACCAGGATATTTTTTGTGCAGGCTGAGTACTATTTTCTTCAATGACTTGGGTGTCGCCGCTATTGATATAAGCGAGCTCTGCAGCAGACAGGTATTTTTGCTTTTCTGGCTTTTCATAAAATAACTGCCAGAATATCATCCATAAAAAGCCTATTGCGCCGATGATGATGAACGCTGCCTGCCAGCCCCATAACTCAGCGATCAGCGGTACTGTCAACGGTGCCAGAATTGCACCTATATTGGCCCCGGAATTGAATATGCCGGTAGCTAAAGAGCGTTCATGTTTAGGGAAATATTCAGCAGTCGCCTTGATCGCTGCGGGGAAATTACCTGCCTCACCGAAAGCCAGCACAGCCCTGGATATCATGAAACCCGCCACGGATACGGGGATGACGGCCAGGCCGAGAGCGGTGAACAATGATGCCAGTCCTTCTCCCCAAAGTATGGAGTAGGCATGCATGATGGCACCGAAAGACCAGACGGCAATCGCCAGAAAATAGGCTTGCTTGGTGCCTATCTTGTCGATAAGACGACCTGCAAACAGCATGGAGATCGCATACACGAATTGAAAGGCTGCGGTGATATTGGCGTAGTCGGTATTGGTCCAGCCAAATTCTTTGGACAGATCGGGAGCCAGCAGGCTTAGTACCTGTCTGTCGAGGTAGTTAACGGTGGTTGCGAAAAATAGCAGTGCACAAATCGTCCACCGGTATTTTCCTATAGATTGTTGGCTCATACGAGCGTCTCCATTTTTGTAATTTGTTTGGTCATGCGACACATCTATGTGTGTTTTTTGCATGAGTTTGGCTTGTATCACAAGCGGGTCATTCAGATGCTTACGATGCCAGCGTCAATTTGCCATCCATCATACGTGCGACTTGCAGTGGATTGTTATCTTGCAGCGCTGCTGGCAACAATTCTGCCGGAAAACCTTGGTAACAAACTGGCCGCAAGAAGCGCTCTATGGCTGCTGCGCCAACTGAAGTGCTGCGGCTATCTGAGGTCGCCGGGAATGGGCCGCCATGTACCATGGCATGGGCCACTTCCACTCCGGTCGGAAAGCCATTGAATAAGATGCGCCCGGCTTTCTTTTCCAGCACTGGCAACAACTTCCTGGCATGTGCATGATCATCGGTTGTGGCATGCACGGTTGCTGTTAACTGACCTTCCAGCGACGAAGCAACTGCGACGACTTCTTCAAAATCCTTGCACAAAATAGCGATCGAAGAGGGACCAAAAATTTCTTCCTGCAATGCTGGCGTGCTCAGGAAAGTAGCGCCAGAACAAACCGACAATACCGCCTGTGCCGCACATGCTGATTCTGCTTGCTGGCCTTTGGCGACCAGTTGCAACTGACTGATGTCGGCCAGGTGAGCCGTGCCTTTGACATAGGCTTGATGTATGCCCGGTGTCAGCATGGTCGCCGCATGTTTATCCTCAAGCGCCCTGGCTGCATCAGATAAAAACTGTCGCGCTGCTTCACTTTCTATGGCAATGACCAAGCCTGGATTGGTGCAGAACTGGCCAGCACCCAGAGTCAATGAATCGACAAAATTTTTCGCCAGTGTCGTAGTCTGTGATGTCAAAGCCTGATTCAATAAAAATACCGGATTGATGCTGCTCATCTCTGCATAGACCGGGATAGGCTCTTTCCTCTGGCCAGAGGCTGTTACCAGGGCCAAGCCACCGGAACGAGAACCTGTGAAACCCACAGCCTTGATTGCTGCGTGGGCAACCAGTTGCTGACCTACTTTGCTGCCTGCACCTACCAGCATGGAGAATACACCTTCATGCAATGCGCAATCTGCCACTGCTCTTTGTATGACCCGGCCTACCAGTTCAGAAGTGCCAAGATGGGCATTATGCGCCTTGACGATGACAGGACAGCCCGCAGCCAGTGCAGAGGCAGTATCACCACCAGCGACCGAAAACGCCAGGGGGAAATTGCTGGCGCCGAATACAGCAACCGGTCCCAAGGCGATTTTTTGCAAACGAAGGTCAGGGCGCGGTGGTGCACGTTCAGGCAATGCGCTATCTATGGTCGCATCCAGCCAGTGACCATCGCGCACTACATTGGCAAACAGGCGTAATTGATTGACGGTGCGGCCACGTTCGCCTTCGAGGCGGGCGACGGGCAAGCCGGTTTCCTGCGCCGCGCGTTCTATCAGAACAGGTCCCAAGTCCATGATGCCGGTGGCGATGGTTTCCAGAAAGCGTGCTCTTTGCTCCAGACCGGTGGTGCGATAACTATCGAAAGCTTGTTCTGCCAGCAGGCAAGCCTGCTCAACTTCATCTGTGGTGGCGAAGCCAAAAACAGGTTCGATTTCTTGATTGGTGGATGGGTCTATGGCTTTGGCATTGCCCGCCAGACCAAATACGACTTTTTTACCGATCAGCATTTGCCCGGTGATTTGCATACAGTACTCCTTCTACTTCTGAATTTATTGTGGGCCTTGTGCCAGGATTAGTTTTTGCAGCATGGCATCTTCTTCCTCCGTCAGGTCAGTCAGTGGTGCTCGCACTGGGCCTGCGCTATGGCCAACCAGGCGCGCGCCCGCTTTGACGATGCTGACGGCATAACCAGCTTTGCGGTTGCGGATTTCCAGATAAGGCAGGAAGAACTGATCGAGCAGGCGATTTGTTGTAGCATGGTCATCAGCAGCAATGGCATGGTAAAAATCCATCGCCAGTTTGGGCATGAAATTGAACACGGCAGAAGAATACACTGGTGTGCCCAAAGCCTTGTAGGCAGCGGCGTACACTTCAGCGGTAGGCAAGCCACCCAGATAACTGAAGCGATCTCCCATACGGCGCCAAATCGATACCATCAATTCGATATCGCCTATGCCGTCCTTGAATCCGATGAGGTTGGGGCAGCGTGCGGCCAGTTTTTCCAGTGAGTCAGCGGTAAGTCGACAATTGCCTCGGTTATACACAACCACACCAAATTTTACCGAAGCGCAGACTTCTTCGACATGACGGATCAGGCCATCCTGGCTGGCTTCAGTCAGGTAATGTGGCAATAACAAGATACCATGTGCGCCCAGACGTTCTGCTTCCTGTGCATAGGCTATCGCCTGACGAGTAGGGCCACCGGCACCAGCCAGGATAGGTACTTTGCCACGGCAAGTGTCTACCGCAGTCTTGATGATGTCGGAATATTCATTGCCTGTCAGCGAGAAAAATTCACCCGTGCCACCCGCCGCAAACAGGGCACTTGCACCGTAGGGCGCTAGCCACTCAAGGCGCTCAGCATACGTCCTGGCATTGAAGTCACCAGCCGCATCAAAGTCAGTCAAGGGAAAGGACAGCAAGCCAGAGGACAGGATTTGTTTCAGTTCTTGAGGATGCATGGTGGCTCCGGAAATGGCAACCTGGACAAGTTCATGGCCAGGTTTGATGGTTTTAAAAAGTGAGTGTTTGCGTCAACGCTAAATCAAGTCATACGTCATCGTACAACTTAAAATAAGAGATCGCAAGAAAACTTTCCCAAAATGTGAAAATGCTGTGCTTTGGCAGGGGGGGGCGATCCAGGTATGACCCAGGCTTGGCCCTGTTCACTTCGGTTCGGGCTGGAGTATGTATGGAATCAGTCTGTCCTCTCTCATGGAACGGGTCTGATCTCAGCCCGGGACAGTTTTGCGGCAGGTGTGGCTAGTTTGAGACGGGCTAGAAACAAGCTAGAAACAAGCTTGAGGGAACTGCTTGAACCATGCCAGGATCATTCTGGTGTTGCCTCTATACGTTGTTGCGCCTGGCGCAATCTTTCGCGGCTGTTGCTAAGGTGGGTACGCATGGCGGCCCGGGCTGCTTCCTGGTCTTTGCGCAGGATGGCGAGGTAGATATCTTCATGCTCACGGTTGACTCTCTCCAGGTAATTGGTATTGCTGCTGCCATCCAGGGCCAGCATGGCAGACTTCAATCTGGCGCGCGGGATGATGGTCGTACCTAGATTGCTAAGAATATCCACAAAATAACGGTTGCCGGTAGACTGCGCGATCAGGAGATGGAAGCGCACGTCGGCATTCACCGAGGCATTTTCTTCCGTTTTGTTGCTGAGGATATCCTCCAGTGCCTTGCCCAGCGCTGCCGCCTGCTCTTCGGTTCGGCGCGAAGCTGCCAGCCAGGCAGCTTCGGTTTCCAGGCTGATCCTGAGTTCCAGTATATCGAGTACATCCCTGACGGTGACGATGGCTTCGCGCAACATGCCAGTTGGGGTCTGGCTCGGTTCGAGTATGAAAGTACCTATGCCATGGCGGGTTTGAACAAGCCCGGCAGCTTGCAGATGCGAGATAGCCTCCCGCACCACGGTGCGGCTGACATCATACAAGGCCATGATGGCCGATTCGGTAGGGAGCTTGTCACCTGGCTTCAGCGCACCACTCTTGACATTATTACTAATATTTTCAACGACCTCTTGGGACAGGCTTTTATGCCGTCTTTTGGTGGGGGGGGTGTTGGCGTAGTCTGGAATGTCCATGTTGTGGCTGTTTGCATGAGGGATTGGGGGAATTTTAACTCAAAACAAGTTAAATAGATGTATGACAACCTATGACATATTCTGGAAATTTATAAAAATTACCCGCCCTAACTTTATTGCGCAATCACATCGGCCACCAGTTCGCTTTTCAGGATCAGGCTGGATTGCCTGCCGTTCCCTAGCAAGAAGACACCACGGCCATTTGAGTAAATGATGCTGCCATCAGTACGCATGTCATAGGCGACTACATTGGTGGCCAGGACAGTTTCAAGGCCCTGACGGTTGCGGCTTACCAATTGCCATGAGGCTGGCACCAGCGACGGCACACCATTGACCATGTTCTCTTTTCGCAAGGCTTTTTCTGCATCGATACGTTTGCCTTTCAATATGATTTCCTTGAGGTCGGCATTCAAGGTCGGCCCAGACGCACTGGTCAAAGGCTTGCGGCTATACATCATGGAGAAAAAATTCAGGTAGTGAAACAGCGCACGCAATAAACGAAATGGGAAGAGCAGGACATCCAGCAGGGCATTACTGGTTTCATACTTGGGTGCTTCATACGGGCGACGTATGAAATGCAGGTTGCCTTGTTGGCATACCCTTGGATGCAGGTAATCATAAGCCGGGTCATCCAGTACAGGCGAAACCGAGCCAGTCTTCATATCCAGCATTTGTATGCTGGCATTCCCAAAGGCCAGGGCGACACCGCTTTGATTGCGGGCGATACCTGTGGATTGATACAGCACCTGTTTCTCTGCATCGGGTATCCAGCAGGGGCTGGTATCGAGAGTATCTCCACCGGTCAGTTCACGGTAATCATCACCTTCACGATTAAGCATGACGAGGTTGGCGATGCCGGTTTTGTTCATGGACGATGCCAGCAATTTGCCGCTAGCCTGATCGAGGTTCATGTCTGTCAATGCTAGGTTTTGTCTGTGCAGTATGCGCCTCTCTACACCCGTTTCCAGCTCATAAGAAAACAGTCCACCCATGCCTGCATCCTGCAAAAAATACAGTATCCTTCCCTGCTCATCAAATTGCATGGCGGTCGCATTGATATGCGCGCCATCGCCATCAAACTGACGCATCGCACCGGAAGCTGAGACGCCAAAACTGGTATTTTGTTTCCAGGCATTTCGCTCCCTATGCTTCTCCATTTTATCCAGCATCTCTTGCACATAAGGGCTGTGCAACTGTTTGACTTCACCATGGGCAGCGCGATAAAACAATTTGCCTTCTGAAATAAAAGCCACGGCCATGCCTGGCGCTTCATTATCCAGCCTGCTTTGCTGGGCGGGGTCATGCGGCGCATTTGGTAGGGCAGGGGCGGATGGCCCGGACTTGTCCTTTTGCATGGCCTGGTTCACCACATAGGCCAGACCCAGTAAGACGATGATGAGAATGAGTATATGCACAGCCGGTATCTCCTGAATTTTCAAGCTTCGCAGGTCGAAGCAAATCTATAGCAATGCGCCATTATGCATTGAAGCCTGCTGGCGCATGCTAATTGTGCTGTTTCAGGATGTAAATCAGAACGTAAAAACAGCAGGTCATACTGTCGCCAGGTTTGCAGAGTGGAATCAAGGTGTCTTGCTTCGCGGGCTATTTTTCGCCTGGGCCCGTCATTGGCCACTTGGCCATACCCGATTCCAAGCTTAGCGTCAGCATATGGCTACAGTTTGAAATAGACGCTCTAGGAAAGTTGCTGCAGAATTGGAGGCATACAAAAAATACGAAGACATTATGCCAGCCAATTTCCTGCCGCCTGCCCCCGCGCAAATACTGAGCCCTGACGGACAGGTAAGATTTGGCAAATATACCGGTGCGCCCGATGTCATAGACTGGTCGAGCTTGGCATTGCCCTACAGGCGCGGCAAACTGTGGCAAGCCTTGCATCACAAGCACTGGCATTATGTGGCACTGGCTACGGATGAAATATTTTGCGGCATTGCCATTGTCGATGTAGGCTGGACCAATACTGCCTTTGCCTATGTATTTGACAGGCAGGAAGGCAAGCTCATCGCCAGCTATTCCCAGGATGGTTTGTCGGGGCTGACAGCAAAACTGAATCAGCATCCGGCCGTCGGGGCAGCCTCCCGATTCCACTTCCTTGGCAATAAAATTCGCTTTCAGCATTTGCCTGCCAGCGAACAAATGCAAGATCAATTTCAACTGCAACTCCAATGCGGCTCTTTTAGCATTGATACCTTGCTTGATGCCAGCCAGGCTGCACCCTCCTTATTGGCGATAGGTGAAGTGCGGGGCGGTACAGTACATGCCACTGTCAAGTCAGCAGGTATGCCGTTGGCAGGGGCGGTGAGGGTGGGTAGCCGCAGCTTCAAGCTGCAGGCAGGCACAGGCAGCTATGACCATAGCAATGGTTTTCTGGCGCGAGAAACCGGCTGGCGCTGGGCTTCGGCGCATGCGCTGGATGTGGGCTTCAATTTACAGGCAGGCTATTTTGGCAGCAATGAAAACTCCCTGTGGCTGGATGGCAAGTTGATCGGCCTGGGGGCCGCACAGTTTGACTTTGATGCCAGCCAGGCCATGGCTGACTGGCACATCTACACCGATGATGGCTTGCTGGATTTATACTTCCGACCCGAAGGTTTTCGCGCAGAAAACAAAAATCTGATTATTGCCAGCAGCCGCTATCTGCAACCCATAGGCGTATTTAGCGGCTGGGTCAGGGCCAGTTTGGATAGCCCCAGGCGGCAGATAGAAAAAATGGTCGGCGTGACCGAAGACCATTTTTCCAAATGGTAGGTAAAATTCTTATCGTCGGTGGCACACCAAGCGGTCGGCCTTGCCAGCATTGACCACCAGTTTGTTACCAGTAAATTCTTCAACGATGCCAGAAGCTTTACTGCCCATACTGAGTGATAGGGTTTTGCCGTCGAAAAGGTAATTGCCAGAAAACTTCTTGCCATTCATGGTACCGCTCATCCGGGAATCTCTCTCAAACATCACATCCATGCTGTAGCCAGTCAGGACGCCATAGCAATTCCAGGTCCCCAGAATTTTTGTGAGCGCTTGCTGGGCTGTTGAGGTTTGTGCATTGGCATACTGGTTGTTGTCCTTATTACCCTCTCTGTTTCCTTCTATGCTGTTCATGGTCAATGCGCGCAGACTTTCATTGCTAGCACGGCGTGAAGACATGGTGTTGATCCAGTCTGCAGGAACGGCAAAGTTCAGGTTTTGCGCCTGCCTGTGTTGGAGGTTGAAAGTGTTGATGCCTACCAGTTTGCCAGCAGCATCAAACAAGCCACCACCGCTGGAACCAGGTGAAATAGGCGCGGTGGTTTGTATGACCTTGCCTGTAGGCAGGGGGCGCAAAGCGGAAACGATACCATCACTGATCGTCAGGTCCAGGCCTAGTGGAGCACCAATGGCAAACACTTTTTGGCCTATGCGCAGGCCGTCTGTGCTGCCCAGGGCCACTGCAGGCGCATTGGCACCGGGGACGCTGAGGCGACATAGATCATATTCTTCATCCGCCATGATGACCGTGGCTGCCAGTAATTGCTTGCCTATCCTGGCTTTATATTGCACGCCACTGCGCGTTACATGGCAATTCGTGATCAGGACTTCGGGCGCGATCATGACACCACTGCCCATAGACACCGGTGCGCCGGTTGGAGAAAACACCGTGATCAGGGCGATACTGGGAGAACGCAGCGCATAAATTTCTTCAGCAGTTTTACTGCCCTCTACATTATTGTTATTGGTGGCAGCGGGCTCTGCTATCTGGCTTGGTGGTGCTGGCACGACGGCGCGCAATGGCGGCTTTACTGGCGATGCAGGCGTGACTTTGCTATACACTGGCAATTCTTTTTGCCTGTCGCGTTCTTCCTTTTGATTGATAGACCACCACGTTGCTGCCGCTGCCAGCACTACCATTAAGGCAATCAGGCTGAACCAGTTTTTGGGTTTGGCAGGTGCTGTTGGTTGCTGTTCCCTGGCTATGCTGGCTTGAGCCCGCAAGCTTTCCTGTCTGGCCAGGCGTGCATCATAGCTGGCACGTTTTTGTGGAGTGGTAAGTAATTCGTAAGCTTCGCGCAAGATGACTTTTTTATTGGGGTCGTGCTGCGCCGTGCTTTCCAGTTCGGACATGGCATGCTGGTACGCTGCTCGTATCTGTTCCGGAGTTGCGTCCGCTGGGACCGAGAGTATGTCGTAAAGAGTTTGTTTCATTGCATGTCCAGAATGAAGGGCTTGCTTTTTTCCTTTGCGGGAACAAGTTTTTTCTGGAGATTGTAACTGAAGAGATGGCAGCTATACGAATTAGCCGCCATAAGTGATCTTTAGCGCAAGCGACCTATATAAGTCTGGTCCACCATGGCGTTGTGATCCAGCACAGGCATGCCTGCCAGGGGATTTGTTTCTATCCTGCTACTTACCAGCATACCGGATGCTGAACTGGATTTTTTGGAGATCAATCTGTTCAGCAAAGGATCTGCTGGCGGTGGAATGACGAACAAGCCAGCTTCACCAAAATAGATGTCTTCCAGCTTAAGACATATGTCGCGTAAGGCTTCGTTAGGCAATTCCATGGCCAGATCCAGTATGGCACGACAATAGCCAGGATTGATACGCATGTACTCAATATCAGTCACGCGGCCATTTTGGCGTCGCAAAATCACATGCAAACGCGCCATGAGTGAAAAAGCAAGATTATCTGACATCGCGTTTTGGACTAAGCTGCTGGTACTCATAAGATATGCTCCCCGTGAAGTTCAAGATCAAGTCCTTCTCTTTCTTCTTCCTTGTTGACACGCAAACCGATGGAAACCTTGAGTAGCCATAAAATGATGGCAGTCACAGCACCGGAATAAATGACTGTGACGATGACACCAAAGGCCTGGGTAGCCAGGCTGCCATCGACACCGCCTATGCTCTTCAATGCGAAGACTCCGGTCAGTAACGCGCCGACTATGCCTCCTATGGCATGCACACCAAATACATCGAGTGAATCATCATAGCCACCCATGGATTTGAGTGAAGTCGAACCCCAGTAGCAAGCCACGCCAGCCACAGCACCAATGACTAAGGCACCCGTCAGATCGACAAAGCCGGAGGCCGGCGTAATGGCAACCAGTCCGGCGACAGCACCGGAGACTATGCCAAGTACCGAGGGTTTGCCACGGCGCAGCCATTCCACGAACATCCAGGCCAGTGCAGACATCGCCGTTGCCACCTGTGTCACCAGCATCGCCAGCCCTGCACGGCCATCTGCCGCGCCTGCTGAGCCAGCATTGAAACCAAACCAGCCTACCCATAACAATGAGGCACCAATGGCTGTCAGCAAAAGATTGTGCGGTGGCATGGGTTCCTTGCCAAAGCCCAGGCGTGGCCCAACGATCAATGCGGCCACCAGGCCGGATACCCCGGCATTGATATGCACCACAGTCCCACCGGCAAAGTCGAGCACACCACGCGCTGCCAGCCAGCCCGCCGGTTCCCATACCCAGTGCGCAACCGGTACATACACCAGCAGGGACCACAAAGTGATGAACAGCAGCAGTGCAGAAAACTTCATGCGTTCGGCAAATGCACCGGTAATCAGTGCGGGGGTGATGATGGCGAACGTCATCTGGAACATCAGGAATACGCTTTCCGGTATCGTCGGCGCCAGTTGATGCACGCTGAGTTGCCCGGCTTCTTTCAAAAAGCTCACGCCATGCAGCATGAACCTGTCCATGCTACCCAGAAAAGGCGAGCCCGCTGTGAACACGAGGCTGTAACCCAGTACCACCCACAAGACTGTGACGATGCAGGTAGTTGCCAGGCTATGCGCCATCGTGCCCAGGGCATTTTTCTTGCGCACCATGCCAGTGTAGAACAGGGCCAGGCCGGGTATGGTCATCAGTAATACCAGTGCAGTCGATGTCATCATCCAGGCGGTATCACCAGCACTAATCTTGTCTGCCGCGATCATCCCGGACTTGTTCATTGCAGAAGGCGCGGCCTCAGGTATAGCCGACGTGCTGGCTGGGGCTGAAGTGGCAGTTGCACCAGCTAAGACTGGCGACTCTGTCTGCGCACTGCAAGTGCTACTGAACATGGAAAAAATGAAGGTCAGGGACAGCAAGAAGCTGGAAAGCACGCGTATTTTCATCAAGCTAGCCTTTTCAAAAACATCGTCAATGACACACAAGCATGTTTGCGATGCAGCATTTTTCATGCCAAGGTTCAACCAGGCATTCAAGGCTAACTAATGACTATTTCAGGGAGCTAACTTAGAACTGGTGCGTGGGATGGACAATACTTGCACCAAATGTAAGCAATTATTGTTGGATGGCATGGTTTCGCTTACAAGCATAAAAAACGCCGCTTAACTTGAAGGCTAAAGCGGCGTCATGCTTTCAGCTTGCCAGATTACGCTGGCAAAGCAATCTGATGATCAACACTGAATTGATAATCGCGGAATACATGTTCCGCACTCAGCAATTCATAATTACCATCCGGCAATTTGCGGGTCGTGTCTTTCAGGCGATACGTCATTTGTCCACAAGTCCAGCAATTGAAGTTGCGCATATGGGTGCACAGGCAGGTCTTGTCCATGACAGAGACTTTCTTGGCATCGGGATGCGCTGCCACTTCACGGTTATAGGATGTGATGTAGGCGCAATTGCCATTGCCGTCCAGCAGATAGCCATAGGATTCGCAGCCAGGCCGTATGCCATCGCCTATCGCGGGTGTGTTCTTCAGCATGCGCATGGGGTAGCCGGTAGGCGAGATATTATTGACTTCGATATCGCTTTCGCTGGCCTTGAAGTACTCCTGTTTCACGCTGGCTGGCAAGCCGCATTCATTGGTGACGGTGAAGCGGGTTGCTACCTGCACCCCAGCTGCGCCGTTTTCCATGAAAGACACGGCATCGCTGCCTGTGAATATACCACCAGCGGCAATCAGCGGGATATCCAGGTTTTCTGCCTTCAGGTACTGAATGATTTCAGTAATGATGGACTGCAAGTCATATTCAGCCCAGTCCATGCCAAAGCCCAGATGGCCACCAGCCAGTGGGCCTTCGACGATGACGTAATCAGGCAGACGGTTCAGGCGGGAATTCTTGCGCAGGAATAATTGTAATGCGCGTACTGAAGAAACGATGATGCCAAGCTTGGCATCGCGGAAGCGCGGGTGGTCCGCGATCAGGCCAAAAGAACCCAGATGCAGACCGGCACTCATGGTGATGCCATCAATACCAGCATCGAGTGAAGATTCCAGGCGCACCTTCAAGGTTTCGCGTGGACCGTTCATGGTCAGCTTTTCCATGCAGTTGACAAAGATCATGCCGGAACCCTGCTTGGCTTCCATGGTTTTGCCTACATGCAGTCGGGTAGCTTCGGCCAGTTGATCCAGGTTGAACTTGATGTCAGTCTTGTCGGAGTTGTTAATATTGTACTTGTAGAATTTGGTTTTTTCCTTGACAAAGCTGGTGTCGAAACGACGATCAGAGACATCCTGTACCATGGCATCAGAAATATGACCTATACCACCGAGACGTGCAGCAACCAGAGCCAGTTCAGCAGTGGAAATATCGACGCCCATGCCACCGATCATGATAGGAACCAGCTCATCTTTGCCCAGTTTCAGGCGGAAATCATCTACACGTTTCATTGTTATCCTTGACACATTTTGCTCAAAAGTAAATCACGCGACGCTATATTTAGTACTCACTCAATACGCTTAGTACTCTTACTCTACAGATACATATTGCCTACTTCTTGTTTATTCCGGGCTGCAAGCCAGCAGACGAACGAGATTGTAAGCCAGGGCTAGCTGCTATAGCTAAGATTATATTCTGTAAGGGCGGCAAATACCCAGGCGCAGGCTCTATCTCTTGCTATTTAACCAACGCAATTTAGCCCAGCCAGCTTGTTGGCTTGCATTCAGGAAAGTCCAGGCTACCAGACGACTCTCTTTATTGCCCTGGCTCATGATAATGATTTTTTCATCATAGACCTTGACCTGCTTCAATGCCGCACGGATTGCAGGCAAATTGGCGGACTTTGATACCAGAGTGGAAAACCATAAGACTTTTGTAGGTATGGTTGCGCTTTCCCTGATCATTTTATCAATAAATGCCAGTTCACCGCCTTCACACCAAAGCTCGGCGTCCCGGCCGCTGAAGTTCAGCACTGGCTTAGTTAGCCCTGGTTTGCCGGATTTGTTCAGGTTTTCCCATTTACGCGCACTGCCCGCCCTTGCTTCTTCGGCTGAACCATGAAATGGCGGATTGCATAGACTGACATCAAACCATTCATCATCTGCAATTACGCCCTTGAACAAAGTTTGGGCACTAGCTTGAAGGCGCAGTTGTATCTGCTTGCCCAAGCCGGGATTGCGGTCGAGTATGGTTTGGGCATTGGCCAGCGAGGCGTCATTGATATCACTGGCACAGAATGACCAGCCATATTCGCTGGCACCCAGCAAGGGGTAGATGCAACTGGCACCCGTACCTATGTCCAAAGCAAGTAACTGTTTGCCTTTTGGTATACGTCCCTGATTGCTGCCTGCCAGTAGGTCAGCCAGATAATGCAAATAGTCAGCTCGTCCAGGTACTGGTGGGCAAAGATTTTCTGCTGGGATATCCCATTCCAGCACGCCATAGCTGCTTTGCAGCAAAGCCTTGTTGAGCAGCTTGACTGCGATCGGTTCCGCAAAATCAATGGTCGCTTCGCCAGCCGGATTCTCCATCAGGAATTTCTGCAGCGCTGGTTCTGCCTTGATCAGTGCAGGAAAGTCATAGCGACCTTGATGACGATTGCGTGGATGGAGCAATTGTCCGGCAGCTTGATTTCTTTTTTCCTTCTTGTTTTTGTTGCTCATGAAAGCTTATCCAATATGTCGCAGTACGCTAAATTCTAATGGCCAGATGCCGGGGCATATTGTCCCACGACTTGTGGTCTGGCAGATGGCCCAGGAAGCTGCGGATTTGACCTGAGGCAATAGATTTCAGCCATACTTAAGTAGGGGCTTAATTGCGCATGCTAAGGATGTAAAATTCGGTAAGTGTTTTATTCATCCTGAAACGCCATTGCTAAAATCTGGCGACTCAAAACTTGCAGCCCGCAGCAGTTCTTGATGGTCAGTGCATGCTAAGGTCCTGGAAAAGAATGCTCATGCAGGCCATTGATGCACAGCTCCACTCTCTGGACACTGGACATATCAAGCATGACCTCCTGGTGCTGCGCTGCCTTAGATCGCCTTGAACATCTTATTGAAAGGTATAACACATGAAGAATATCGCCATTGCCAGTAGCATTGCTGCTGTCACTATCTTGTCGGCCTGTACAACTGCACCTGTAAAACAGTCTGTCCCTGCTGCTCCAGTCATGCAGACTGTGGGTGTGCCAGCTAATCTGAAAGCACCTGCAGGTGAAGTTCTAGCCTTCCAGATGGCAGCGACAGGCGTTCAAATTTATGATTGCAGGGCTAATAAAGATGCCGCCAAAAAATTTGAATGGGTATTCCGTGCACCGGAAGCAGAACTGTATGCCAGCCATGACAGCAGTAATGTCAAACTGGGCAAACACTATGCAGGCCCAAGCTGGGAAGCGAATGATGGCAGCAAGGTCGTCGCCGAAGTCGTCGCCAAAGCCGATAGCCCCGACACCAGTGCCATCCCGTGGTTATTGCTGAAAGCCAAATCCACTACTGGCTCAGGTACTTTTTCCAAAGTTACCAGCATACAGCGTGTGGTAACGGTAGGTGGTAAGGCGCCTCTGAGTGGTTGCTCAGATTTCCAGTTGGGAGCAGAAACACGCACGCCTTATAAAGCAACGTATTATTTCTTTACGGCAAATTAAATACCGCTTCTTGGGGATATGAGTTCATAATAGGTTTCCCTCTATGAACTCATATTGCAATGATACTGGACGGTTTTGATCTCGCCATCTTGCGCTATCTGCAACAGAATAGCCGCCATTCAGCCGAGCTGATAGGTGCAGACATCGGTTTGTCCGCCACCGCCGTTCAACGACGCATACGCAAATTGCGGGACGAAGGCGTAATCAGGGCAGAGGTAGCGATCGTCTCACCTCATGCCGTAGGCTACCCCCTGACTGTCATGGTTGAGGTTGCGTTCAAAAAAGGTCTTGGTGATGTCATCGACAGTTTTAAGCAAGACATGCAAGCCCTGATTGAAGTCCAGCAATGCTTCTATCTTGCAGGTGAGTTTGACTTCATGCTCATCGTGCAAACCACAGACATGGCTGCCTACGAACGTTTTACCCGTGCCGTGCTTTTTATTAATGAGAATATCCTCAAATTCCGTACCACGGTCGTGATGGATACCGTCAAGCAAAGTTATTGCCTGCCGATCTAAGCGAGCGCAAGTTTTACGGAAAAGTCATCGGCCGACGTTTTTTTTCAGCGTATTGGAGAATTATCGTGTCTGGATTTAAGCTATCCGAAGTGCTGCAGGCCATGCTGTTCGCTTGCGCACTGGCAGGCATATTGACCGGAGTCCTGATACAGGAGATGGGGTTTGGATTGCTGATTTTCCTAATCGGCTTCGCGCACGCACTAGTGCTGGGTTTGCCAGCTTTTGTGTTGTTAAGCAGGGCAAAAAAAATCAATGTCTGGACGACGGTAGCTTGTGGTTTCCTGATAGGTTTGATACCCGTTAGCGTGCTTAACTGGGATATAAAACTCCTGTATCTGATGTTTGCTGGAGTCGGCAGTGTAATTGCCGGGCTGTTCTGGGTATGTTTGACATGGCTGATCGCCAGACACGATTCCCTGGCCAGCATTGACGCCAGGCCAGCCAGGAAAGCATAGACTGCGTGCATTTGCTCCTTACAGATCAAAAGGATCACGGCAAAGTGCTTGCAAATGCAACTTGCTGTTATGAAAGATTTTGTGATGGTCACGGCATACCGTAATGCACAAGTATTCTTCTTCCAGAGCCTGTATCGCCAGCACATAAACGGCAGACCTCGCTTGCGGATGAGCCTGGAGTCTGGCTGTAGCGACAGCCTCATAAAACCGCACATAAGCTGCACGCGCGTTGAGCTGTGGTGCCTGTTTCTCGTAGACACCAAAAAATTGATCTGCATCATCATAGTCTTGTATCCAGCCACGGGCGACGATGTCAAATTCACCGCTGTCAACAAATTCATAGACTTGCGCCGCATTTTTTGTGCGTATCAATTCACATTGGATGCCGCAAGCCTGCAGCACTTCAATGCAGCCATCCAGGGCAGTAGTCAATGGCCCGCGTCCTGCCGCATAAATGATGCGGACTGCGACGTCAGAAAAATGCCCTGACCACCGCTGCTGGAATTCCGCCAGGCTGACATCGCTTGCTTGACGTGACGGCATGGTCAATATGTCGGCGGGAATAAAATCGGTATGGTAAAGCGCACCCAGTTTTTCACTGGCCCGTTTTTGAACCAGTGCGTGAAAATCCCTGCGCATATCCAGGTTGTTGAATATCCCTGCGGCATTTAATATCAGCATGCCCGACCAGCGATCACGCAGTGGTGTGGAAAGCATTCCTGGCATGGCATCCAACTTTAATTGATGTTTGCGCTCCAGTAGCACTGCACTCGTCGTTCCAGTTTGCAAGGACTGCAACACCCCGTCAAATTTATCATGTAGTTGCATGCAGATACTACCTGGTAACTGGCGTTGACCCGCATAAGCAGGATTGCGCACCAATTGTATTTCTGTATGGCTGGCAGACAATACTGTCATCGGGCCTGAGCCTAAGATGCTACCCTCACCAGCCAGCAGGCATATCCCCATGGCGGGATGAGCAAGGATTTCCAGCAAGGCACAATATGGCCGCTGCAATTGCATGAACAAGCGATTCTCTTCATCATCAGCATACAGGCCAGCCGGTATGTCGCCTTCAGTACACGCGGCTGCGCCAACGATCAGTTCACGCAATAGGTCTGCAAAGATGGAGGCAGAGGAAGGCCAGACATGCCGTGCCAGGCTACGCGCCACATGGCTGGCCAGGACAGGCTGGCCGTTCTGGAAACTGGCTGGTGAAATGGCAAACGCCCATTTTTGATAGTCGGCAGAATGTGTCCAACTGCTGGCCAGATCGCCAACTGGTGTATCGGCAGAACGATTAATGCGTAACAAAGTCTGGTACAGCAACGAACTGAGCGGGTGACACACTGCATCCGTCTTGAGCGGGTCAATATGAAAGAGCTTGTTAAGGGTGGCAATGTGCAGAGTCATGGGCGAACAGGATGGCAGTCAAAACACTATTTTCCTCTTTTGCTCATGCCGGCAAACGGCGTAATTCATCCTGAAAAGCCGCCGCGCAGCAATTTTGCACATCAATTTGGCATTTCGAAGCGATACCCTACGCCATACACAGAATGCAGGCACTCATTGTCAGGCAGTTTGCTTTGTATTTTTTTGCGGATGTTCTTGATGTGCGTATCGACCGTCCTGTCATTGATATCTCGCTGGTCTTCATGGGCAAAATCAAGTAATTGCTGGCGTGAAAAAACCCGTTCGGGATGACTGATGAACTCCGCCAGCAAACGATATTCTACCGGTGTCAAATTCAAAGGCTGCCCATCCACCAGTATGCGCAACTGTTGCCTGTCTATGGCAAAGCACGACTGCGCCACAGCGGGCTGCTGATCGTGACCAGCCATGCTGCGGCGCAAATGCACCTTGACACGCGCCACCACTTCACGTGGACTGAAAGGTTTGCAGACATAATCGTCGGCCCCGGTTTCCAGACCCAGCAATCTATCAACTTCTTCCACCCTGGCGGTTAGCATGATGATGGGGAGCTGGCTGAACTTGCGCACTTCCCGGCAAATGCTAATACCATCAAGTTCAGGCAACATCAGATCCAGCAAGATCAGATCGGGCCGTGCGGACTTGACTTGCTCCAGCGCCAGCCTGCCATTGACTTCATGGCTGACCAGATAATCAGCCGACAGTAAATAGTCCCTGAGCAGGGCGGCAATTTTCAGATCATCTTCAACGATAAATATGTGAGCCTTGGTTTTCATGGCAATAATTTATGCTGTTTTGATGCAGGGTAATTGTATGCGTATTTTCACGCCACCCAATTGCGAAGGGGCAGCGCTGATTTGTCCACCATGGGCTTCCACGATGACCTTGCAAATGGACAGACCAAGCCCACTGCCGCCATTGGCGCGACTGCGTGCATAATCGGCACGATACAGACGATCAAACAGCAAGGCGTGTTTGCCGTCAGCCACGCCTGGGGCACTATCTTCCAGGCTCAATTCCATTAATTCGCCATTCCTTACCAGGCTACATACAATCACGCCACCACGGTCAGTATAGCGTATGCAGTTTTCCAGCAGATTGCCCAGTACCTGGGTAAGGCGGCCACCATCGGCCGTGGTCCAGGCAGGCGTGTCGCCGATCTGGCTTTCCAGGCGCAAGCCAGCCTGTTCTATACGTAAGGCAAAGCGTTGCAGCAAGTCTGCCAGCAAGAGACGCAAGTCCATGTCCACAAATTGATAGTGCAGGTCACCACTATCGGCCAGCGTCAACTGGCGGATATCGTCGACCAGCTTATTCAGATGACGCACTTCTGCATGTAGGGACTCCATTGCCGCTGGTGTGATATGGCGCACACCATCCATCAGTGCTTCTATCTCCCCCTGAATGACAGTTAGCGGAGTGCGCAATTCATGAGAGATGTCGGCCAGCATCCGGCTTCTTTGCGCCTCATTTCTTTCCAGGTTCTGCGCCATGCTGTTGATGTCGCGTGCCAGGTCGCCGAGTTCGTCCTGGCTGATCATTTCGGCCCTGGCATCCAGCTGGCCCTTGGAAATCTTTGCTGTGACCTTATGCAAGGATTTTAAAGGACGTAATAAATGCCTCGCTAGCCACAGTGAGAACGCCAGCGATATCACGATCAATGCCAGCGCCAGCCATAAGGTATGACGTATTTGCACACTGACAAAATCGACCGCACTGGCATTCGAAATTTGCCGCAAGGGGGCCAGTCTGAGCATCCCTATTTTTTCATTATCCAGCATGATAGGCACGGTGCTGCCACCTGGCGCATCGCCTGGACCGATCAGCGGCTGGCCATGCTTGTCTATCAGTGACAATCTTTGTCCAAAGTTCATTGGATCCATCGGCGGCCTTTGTTCAGGCGGAGCGTCCCGGGGTGGCCTGTCCTGGGATCGAGGGGGAGGTGGCGGACGTTCTGCATGATGATCTTCAGCTCCTCCTTCACGTTCCGGGTCGCGCCTGCGCGGCGGAGGGGGTGGCCGGGCATTTTCATTCTCGGGACGTGGCTTGCTGCGTATCTGATCCAGCAAATCCCGCATGGGCCGGCGGTTGGCCTGGAAACGATCAAAATTGCCATTTTGACGATAGTCCTCTGCCAGCAAATTGCTGAGCCTGACCAGGTCTTGCTTTTCCAGGTCGCTGAGATAAGCAATAAAGCCACTTTTCAGGTTTTGGCTGGTCACCCAGGCCAGTGTGCCTATGCTGATGATCACAATTGCCGTAATGGCCAGAGCGAGCTTGCGGGCGATCGTCAGACGCATACTTGATTGCTCCAGTGTAAATAGTGAATAACGATGCCATTCAATTATGGAGGAATCATGAAGTAAACACGATGATCTGTGAATAAATATTTCCCTGCAATTTTTTCCTCAAGATGGGGAAAAAATCTGGATCTTCATTTTTTCTTCACATTCAGGAGACATCCTGCATTCAGTCTCAGATCCTGGATATGGGTATGTCCGGTTCTTGAGTAGGAAAAATGACACTCTTAGGGAGACTCAACATGAATTTATCTGCACAATTACAGTGGCTGCCCAGCAAACGCAGGGCGCAAATTTCCATTGCCATATTCACTTTGTTGAATCTGGCTGCCTGCGGAGGCAATAGTACGACAGGATCGACTGACAATGCTGCCGAGCAAGCTGTACCGCCAGACACAATGTTAACGGCACTGAACGCGCCCGGTTCGGCTCCCGGTTCGGCTGCGCCACCAGCGGACCAAGCCACATTGATACCTTTTGCCAATGAAGAGGGTGCCGCTTTGACGGTGTCAACCACGGGTAGTATAGACAAGAACAATGCTTTTTTTAAAGCTTTTGGCAATGGCCGCAGTTGCGCTACCTGTCATCAGGAAAGCCAGGGTTGGAGTATCAGTCCGGACTCTTTGCAGGTGAGATTTGCACAAAGCAATGGCGACGATCCGGTTTTCAGGCTGGTGGACGGGGCAAACTCACCCAATGCCCTAGTGGCTAGCATAGATCAAAAGCGCCTGGCCTATAGCATGCTGCTGACCAAGGGGTTAATCCGGGTCGGTTTGGCTGTGCCTGCCGATGCTGAATTTACTCTGGTCAAGGCGGATGACCCTTATGGCTATGCCAGCGCAAAAGAACTGTCCTTGTTTCGCAGACCGATGCCGACTACCAATCTGAAATTTCTGAGCACAGTAATGTGGGATGGTCGTGAAACTTTTGCTGACGCCAGGTCTAATCTCTGCATACGCAATAGCCGGCCTTTGCAGTGTTTTTCCAGCACCGATTTCGACTTGCTGCATCAGTCGAACAGCGCCGTTACTGGACATGCACAAGCAGCACAAGGTTTGACGGCTGCAGAACAGCGAAGCATAGTCGATTTTGAAAAGACGCTATTCACTGCTCAAGTCAGCAGCCTGGTTGCCGGTAATCTGACCGATGCTGGAGCAAGAGGTGGCCCTGCAGAACTCGCAAAGAACAATTTTTATTTCGGTATCAATGATCTCGATGTCGGTGATTATGTCACGGGTGCGCCATTTGATCGCAACGTCATGAACATGTTTACGAACTGGCGTGGACTTGACAGGCCAACACCACCAAATCCACCTGTGCAAGGACGTCCGCAGCAGCCACCACAGCCGCCAACAGCGATCAATATTGTCAGGGCATCCATCGCCAGGGGCGAGCAGATTTTCAATAACAAGCCTTTCAATATCAGAGGAGTAGCTGGCTTCAATGATGAGTTGCGTTTGCCTTTGCAGCGCGCAACTTGCGCCAGTTGCCATAGCGTAGGCAATGTGGGCTCGCATTCAGTGCCCCGCCTGTTCAATACCGGCGTATCAGATGCCAGTTTGCGCACCCCTGACATGCCCTTGTACACACTCAGGAATAAACTGACTGGTGAAACTGTAGAAACGACTGATCCAGGCAGTGCCATGGCGACAGGTAAATGGAAGGATATAGGCCGCTTCAAAGTGCCTAGTTTGCGTGCCATAGAATCCCGTTCACCGTATTTTCATAATGGCGGCATGGTCGAAATAAGCGACGTCGTCAGGTTCTATGACAGGCGTTTCAATATGGGTTTGACGCCGCAGGAAATTATTGATTTGACTGAGTTTTTGAAGGTGCTGTAAAGCGCAGTAGAAGAGTAGAAAAAGAGCAGGCTGATGGCCTGCTCTCTTTCTATCCGGCGTAAAAACAACGGCCGCACACATGCTGATAGCGTTCATTTCCGCCAATATCAATTTGCTCGCCAGATTTCATGCGCCGACCATTTTCATCGACACGAATATTCATCGTTGCCTTCTTGCCACAGGCGCAGATGTTTTTCAGTTCTTCGATATCATCGGCCAGTGCCAGTAGATAAGTAGAGCCAGTAAATGGCTCACCCAGGAAGTCGCTGCGCAAGCCGTAGCAAATCACCGGCACGCCGTGTACTTGCGCCAACTGATGCAATTGCCTTACCTGATCAGCCGACAGGAACTGCGCCTCATCCACCAGCACGCAACTTACTTTCGGCGCTTCTGCCAGAAAATCAAAATGGGTATCAAAAACTTCGGCCTGCCTTTGCGGCCCCAGACGGGAAGTGACTTTGCCTGCGCCATATCGGTTATCGATGGCAGCGGTGTAGAGACGGACTTTTTGTCCCTGCTCTTCGTAATTGTGTGCCACTTGCAAAAGTGCCGTGGATTTTCCTGCGTTCATTGCTGAATATCTGAAGTAAAGCTTGGCCATACCTGTTTCCTGTTGGTTCTTGCCGACTGTTGCACATGTTGCTGGTGAGAACAGTCGCCTATTTTTTTCGCTTAGTTGTCAATTTATTGTCGATTTTATTGAAGTGAAAAAATTTGATATTGGGGTCTTGAAACTATGTAAGCCAGCGCCATTTTCTACTCAGCAGATGCTCGAAGCTGAGGTCTGCTGAAGAAAGTAAGCAGTAGTAGTTTTAAGAAAAGTTTCCAAACATTTAATTTATATCGCTTCAATTTATAAGGATATTATCATGCGTAATTTTGACTTCGCTCCTCTGTATCGTTCCGCTATCGGTTTTGACCGTCTCGCACAGTTGTTTGATGATGCACAACGTACTGAAGCTGCACCCAGCTATCCCCCCTATAATATCGAGCTGATTGCAGAAGATAAATATGCAATCACCATGGCAGTTGCAGGCTTTGACCGCAGCGAAATCGACATAGAAACCGAACGTGACACCTTGAAAATTGTTGGTCGCCGCCAGAAAGCAGAAGGCACGCGCAATTTCCTGCACCGTGGCATTGCCTCACGTGATTTTGAACATCGTTTCCGCCTGGCCGATCACGTCAAAGTCGTCAGTGCGCGTCTTGACAATGGCTTGCTGAATATCGAACTGGTGCGTGAAATTCCAGAAGCGCACAAACCGCGCCGCATCCTGATTGATGGCGATAATCTGCAACTGGTTGAGTCGCAAAATCAATTACAACGCCAGGTCGCTTAAGTGAAAACTTAGACAATGAAGAGTGCCCATGAAAATTCATGGGTCCGATCACCATAAATAGAAAAAAGCATGGGCAAGCCCATGCTTTTTTATCTTCTGCAGCTCAAAAATTTCAAAGGAAAAGCTATTTTTTGAGTAGAATGGGGCTGAAAGTCTGCAAATGGCTCACATCTCATATGAACGAAAAAACATATTTTTGTGACTCGCTGATGAATTTTATATTTTATAGAGCTGCCTATGAGAAAGACCCTGAAGTCTGGCATTTTCTCGCTGGGACTGCTGCTATGTCTCAACTGTGCCTTTCATATCTCCGCTCATGCAGAAGATGACGGCAGAGACTTGAATCTGACTACCCTCACAGGCGACTGGAATGGCCAACGCCAGACCTGGCTGGATCGGGGTATCAGTCTGGATTTCACACATCGTAGCGACATCGTCCGCAACCAAGATGGTGGTATCGCCACTGGTACCAAATGGCTATCATATACCGATTCCAGGATACGTCTCGAACTGAACAAACTGATGGGATGGGACGGCTGGACTGCCTATGCTCAATTTCATAGCGAACTGGGCGGCAAACCAAATATACAAAAAGTTGGTAGCTTCATCGGTGTTGATAATATTGAAGTCAATACCAATACCGCCCAGTTTTCTGCATTGTGGCTGGAAAAGAATATTCTTGACGACAGGCTGGCAGTATTGCTTGGCATGTATGCAATTGATACTGAATTTTATGTGACTGATAGCTCGGGTGTATTTTTGCAACCAGCCATGGGCATGAATATTTCAGTTGCACAAACTGGCAAGAATGGCCCACCTATCTATCCCATGGCATCATTTGCTACACGTGTCCGTTACAAATCTGTGGACAAGAACACTTATCTTCAAGTAGCCGTACTTGATGGCGTGCCGGGTGACCCAGAAAATCCGCGTGGTACCCACGTCAAGTTTGCCAAGGGGGATGGTGTCTTGCTGATAGCAGAGGCCGGACATTTTGGTGAAAAGCCGGGCGGTGATGACAAGGCACTCAACAAGACTGCCATAGGCATATGGCGCTATAGCAGTCATTTTGATGAGATCAGCAGCCCGGATGAAAATGGCAAGCCTTTGCAACGCAAGAATTTCGGCTGGTATATCCTGACTGAACGCACGTTGCTGCCAAAAGCCGGTCATCCCGGCCAGGGGCTGCAAGGCTTCTTGCGTTTTGGTACCGCACAAAAAGATATTAACCAGTCTGACTGGTCAGTGAATCTTGGCTTGAATTATGTAGGTTTTTTCGACGGGCGTGCTGAGGATCAGCTTGCTTTGGGTATGACCTATGCCCATGCCAGTGAAAAATACCGCAAGCTCAACCATGCAGATAATTTTGAAGCTGTTGCAGAGGCCACTTATAAAATGCAGGTTCGCCCCTGGCTGGTGGTACAGCCAGCGGTGCAATGCGTTTTTAATCCCAATATGGATGCCAGTCTGAAGAAAGCCTGGGTAGTCAGTGTTAGAACGGAAATAGCATTCTGAAAATTTAAGAACCTATGATATTGGATGCGTTTACTTCACGAATATCCTTGGTGCCTGTCAAGGCCATGCTGACATCGAGTTCTTTTTGCAAAATTTCCAGCATCTTGGTGACACCCGCTTCACCCATGGCGCCCAGACCATACAAAAAGGCACGGCCTATCATGCTGCCTTTGGCACCCAGCGCAGTGGCCTTCAATATGTCTTGCCCAGTGCGTATTCCACCATCAAACCAGACTTCAGTCTGATGACCTACCGCATCGACAATTGCCGGCAGAGCCTGTATTGAGGACATAGCACCATCAAGCTGGCGGCCACCATGATTGCTGACGACAATGGCATCGGCACCTGCTGCTACCGCCAGCCTGGCATCTTCAACATCCAGTATGCCTTTCAATATCAGCTTGCCACCCCATTCTTTTTTGATCCAGGCCACGTCGTCCCAGCTCAAGGTAGGGTCGAACTGGCTGGCAGTCCATTGGCTCAGTGTGACTATGCCGTCTCCGCCTTTGACATGACCAACCAGATTGCCAAAGGTCTTGCGGCCAGTTAAGGCACGCAAGGCCCAGCCTGGCTTGGTGGCCAGGTCGATGACATTCGCTAGTGTAAGCTTGGGTGGCACGGACATGCCATTTTTCAAGTCTTTATGACGCTGCCCCAGAATCTGCAAATCCAGGGTGAGCACAAGGGCTGAGCATTTGGCATTTCTTGCCCTTTGTATGAGTTCCTTGACAAAACCGCGGTCACGCATGACATACAACTGGAACCAGAAAGGCTTGGTAGTCACGCTGGCCACATCTTCTATAGAGCAGATGCTCATGGTCGACAGCGTGAAGGGGATGCCAAATTTTTCTGCCGCAATCGCCCCCAGCATTTCACCATTGGCCCACTGCATGCCGGTCAAGCCGGTCGGTGCTATTGCCACCGGCATGGCAACTTCCTGGCCTATCATTGTCGTGCGGGTCGTGCGGTGTTCTACATTGATGGCAACCCGCTGCCTGAGCTTGATGGCTGCCAAGTCACTGGTATTGGCCTTGTAAGTCGATTCTGTGTAAGAGCCGCTGTCAGCATAATCATAAAATGCTTTAGGGACACGTTTTTGTGCCAGCAGGCGTAAGTCTTCTACACAGGTGATGACGGGCATGAGGGACTCCAGCTAATTAAGTAGTAAGACTAGTGTATGAGATAAGCGTCAAGGCATGGCAGAAAAGCTTTCAGACTTTGCATGAAGGAATTTCAGCAATGCCAGGCTTTATTCAAGAAACCGCGCAGAGATCAGCCCGCGCAGCCACTGATTGCCGGCATCCTGATTGTAGCGTCTGTGCCAGAACATATTGGTTTGCAGGGCTGGTAAGCGTAACGGCGATTTGACATAGCACAGGCCAAAAGGGGCGGCAGCACGCTCGGCCAGTTTTTGCGGCACGGTCACCAGCAAATCATTGCAACTGACGATGTACGGCACAGCAACAAAATGCGGCACGCGTAAATGAGCGGAGGCAATGACCCCCGCTTTTTCCAGGCTTTGGTTGACCTTGGCATAAGGACTTTCTTTTGAGTCAACAATTAAATGGCGCGCGGCCTGAAAATCCTTCATCTCCAGCTTGTCGGCCGCCAGCGGGTGGCTTTGCCGGAACATGCAGACATAGTTTTGCTTGAACAGGCGGCGCTGGTACCAGGCATCTGATAAATGATCAAATGCCCCTATGGCAAGATCTACCCGGCCCGACTCCATTTCTGTTTTTAAATCAATATCACTGGCGCGCACTGTCGATAACTGTACCTGAGGTGCCTGGCTATGCAGATATTCCGCCAATATAGGCATGAAATACACTTCACCGACATCGGTCATGGCAATCGTGAAATGGCGCTTGCTGCTGGCGGGGTCAAAATTTTCCTGGCGGTTCAGGGCCTGGGTGATATGGGTCAAGGCCAGCGCCACAGGTTCTGCCAGTCGTTCTGCCAGCGCCGTGGGTTGCATGCCTGTTGCCGTACGCACAAATAATTCATCATCAAAGCTGCGTCGCAGCCTGGCCAGGGCATTGCTGACTGCGGGCTGCGACAAGCCAAGCTTGCGGGCGACAGAAGATATCTGGCGGTCTTGATAGACTTCCTGGAATACCACCAGCAAGTTCAGGTCTATGTCTTTAGGTTCCAGCATGGCGCTCCACTATTATTGATTTCGTGAATGTAGTACATTTTTGTATTTATATCGTAAAACAGGAGACTTTGCATTAAAGTGCACCTGTACAAAACTCACATTGCAGGAAACGCCATGAGCAAGCACGACGCAAGAGAAGTCCAACTTCAGTACCAGACCGGTTTTGCCAATGAATTCGCCAGCGAGGCATTGCCAGATGCCTTGCCCAGGAGCCAGAATTCTCCACAGAAATGCGCCTACGGCTTGTATGCCGAACAAATTTCCGGCACTGCCTTTACGGCCCCGCGCCATGCCAATCGCCGTTCCTGGTTTTATCGCATACGTCCAGCTGCCATGCACCAGCCGTTTAAGCAAGTCAGCAATGGCCGTATGACGAATGATTTTGCTGCAACGCCCAGCACGCCAAATCAGTTGCGCTGGGATCCCATGCCCATGCCCGCTGAGGCCACCGACTTTATCGATGGCTGGCTGACGATGGCAGGCAATGGTTCAGCCGATGGCCAGACTGGTTGCGCCATCCATATCTACACGGCCAACCGTGACATGACGACGCGGTTTTACTACAACGCCGATGCTGAATTGCTCATCATCCCCCAGCAAGGCCGCTTGCATATTCGTACTGAAATGGGTTTGCTCGATATAGAGCCGCAAGAAATCGCTGTGATACCGCGTGGCGTGCGCTTCCAGGTGCAATTACCAGATGGTGAGGCATGTGGTTATGTTTGTGAAAACTTTGGTTCCATGCTGAAACTTCCTGACTTGGGCGTCATAGGTTCCAACGGCCTGGCCAATCCGCGTGATTTTCAAATTCCGGTTGCCTGGTATGAAGACAAGGAAGGTGAATTTGAATTGCTGGCCAAGTTCAGTGGTAATCTGTGGTCGGCAAAAATAGGTCATTCACCACTGGATGTGGTCGCCTGGCACGGCAATTTTGCGCCTTACAAATATGATTTGCGCCACTTCAATACCATAGGCTCTATCAGTTACGATCATCCAGACCCATCGATCTTCCTGGTCTTGCAGGCAGTCAGTGATACGCCAGGCGTGGACACCATAGACTTTGTGATCTTCCCGCCACGCTGGCTGGCGGCAGAAAATACTTTCCGCCCACCCTGGTTCCACCGCAATATCGCCAGTGAATTCATGGGCCTCATCCACGGTCAGTATGATGCCAAGTCGACCGGCTTCCGTCCTGGTGGTTGCAGTTTGCATAATTGCATGAGCGGCCATGGACCGGATGCGCCGACGTTTGACAAGGCATCCTCGGCAGATACCAGCAAACCACATAAAGTCGATGATACGATGGCCTTTATGATAGAAACGCGTAATATCATCAAACCTACCCGCGCAGCCATGGAAGCCGCGCAATTGCAGGCTGACTATTACCAGTGCTGGCAAGGTATCAAGAAGAATTTTAATCCGGAGCAAAAATAAATGACGGTACAACCTAACGAAACCCATGATGTCAGCTTGCGTAGCTGGGTCGCCTCGGCTAATCAGACTGGCACCGATTTCCCTCTGCAAAACCTGCCATATGGCGTGTTCCGTCGCCAGGGCAGCAACCAGGCATTTCGAATCGGTGTTGCCATCGGAGACCAGGTGCTGGATCTGGCAGCCGCCCATGCAGCCCACGCCTTTGCTGGTTACACAGAATTGCAGGGTGGGCATTTCACCAATGCCGTCAATGCCAGTAACCTGAATGCCCTGATGGGCTTGGGTGCGCCGGTCTGGTCCGCATTACGGCTGGCTTTGTCACGCGTTCTGCGCGAAGGAGCAAGTCAGCAAGGTGCGTTGCAAGCCTGCCTGCTGGCGCAAGGCGCAGCTGAATTTGCCTTGCCTGCGCAGATTGGTGATTACACCGATTTTTATACCTCCGTCCATCATGCGACGGCTGTCGGTAAATTGTTCCGCCCGGATAATCCTCTGCTGCCGAATTACAAGTGGGTGCCTATTGGCTACCATGGCCGTGCATCGTCCATAGGCGTATCAGGGCAGCAATTCCGCCGCCCGGTGGGCCAGACCAAGCCACCTACTTCTGATACTCCGGTGTTTGGCCCTGCCAAGCGCATGGATTATGAAATGGAAATCGGCATCTTCGTCGGCCCCGGCAATGCCCTGGGCGATGTCATCAACATGGACAAGGCAGAATCCCATATTTTTGGCCTATGCCTGTTGAATGACTGGTCAGCCCGTGATGTGCAGGCCTGGGAATATCAGCCCTTGGGCCCATTCCTGGCAAAGAATTTTGCTTCTACTATTTCTCCCTGGGTAGTGACGCTGGAAGCCCTGGCACCATATCGTCATGCCTGGACGCGCGACGCAGAAGACCCGCAACCCATGGCTTATCTGGATACACCAGATTTGCGTGAAAGCGGTGCCTTCGATATACAACTCGAAGTCTTGTTGCAGACAGAAAAAATGCGCTCTGACGGTGCACCGGCAGAGCGCTTGTCTCTGTCTAATTTCCGCCATTCATACTGGACGATAGCGCAACTGGTCACCCATCATACGGTCAACGGTTGTAATCTCAATCCTGGTGATTTACTGGGGTCGGGTACGCAATCTGGGCCATTGGCAGAAGAGGCAGGTTCTTTATTGGAACTCACTGAAGGTGGCAAGAAGGCGCTGACCTTTAGCAATGGCGAGCAACGCATATTTATGGAAGATGGAGATGCCATCATCATGCGCGGCTGGGCGCAGAAAGAGGGTTGTGCGCGGATAGGCTTTGGTGAGGTGGTGGGGACTTTGTTGCCAGCCAGGACTTGATAGTCGTTTTTTAATCAGCGCTCGGTGATTGAGACTGGCCGTCGATAGAAAAACCGTGTTCTTATTAACGTCGTTCCAGCGTACTTGTGGCTGGAACACAGTGGCGTTTGTTGCATCTCCGTACTCTGATTAATGCGATTACTCTCTGTGGATACAAGCCGGGTCTCGGCCCGGCAGCCGAGATACTTTCTTTTGCTTCGCCAAAATAAAGTATCCAAAGAAAAGGCGACCGAGGCGTCGCTGCCCCTAACGGGGTTCCCTTTGCTGCAAGTCAAAAAATGGGAAATCCCCGAAACTCGCTTCGCTCAAACACGGGTATTTCTTCATCCATTTTCCGCCTCGCATCAAAGGCATCGACACATCGGAATTCGACGTCAAAATCAACTGCAAAGCAACTGCAACGTCATCGCGACCGATATTTATATTTCTCAAGGACTCAGTTATACATCCCTTCAGTAAAGGCCGCGATGCCATTCTTCCCTTTAAATCTGCACCCAGTTACCTTTAAAGATAATCGGCCCAGACGGTTTCTCAGGATTGCCCGATCCACCTTTGGGTTCCAGCGTCACCGCCAGCAAAGGGACGCTGTCTGCGGTCATGTCTTTAGGCATGGGCAGAGTGATGATGCCCTTGTCGGCCACCAGGCCCAGGGATTTGACTTTACCGTCTTTACCCACTGCCCACAGTTCCAGGCTCTTGTCAGCAGCGATGTTTTGCGCCGTCACCATGCGTATCTGTAACTGGCCGCGTTTGGTGTCGCCGGTAATTACAGCGATAGCCTGTGCTTTTTCATCTGACAGAGTGGCGACATAGTTGGTTTGTGGCGTCGCCTGCTGATCCGCCTGTTTGCTGAGCAAGACGGAGACCAGTACCACAGCGGCAGTGGTTGAGAACATGCCCAGGCCGCGCCAGAAAGCCAGGTCTTCGCGCAATTTACCCCAGTTGCGCCAGTAGGCCCATGGGTCTTTGGTGGTGCTCAGGTTCAGGCGTTTTTCCAGTGCTGGCCAGACTGTTGCCGGTGCTGTGACGGCAGGTGCAAATTCAGCCATGGGTATCAGATGCGCTTCCCATTGGCCTACCACCTGGCGCAAGGCTGCATCCTGTTTCAGCCAGGCTTCAAATCGGCGGCGTGCGCCACCGCGCAGGGTGCCCAGTACATATTCAGAGGCCAGTTTTTCTTGCAAAGCCGGGTTGTTTTTGAGTTGTAGTAAATTCATTATGCCTCCAGACGTGTGAGGCAGGTGCGCAGCTTGTCGAGTCCGCGTCTGATCCAGGTTTTCACTGTCCCTATCGGCAATTTCATGTGTTCTGCTACTTCGCTATGCGACAGATCATGGAAAAATGCCATCGCCATCGCCTGCCTGTGCAAACCTTCCAGACGTGACAGGCAGGATGCCAGTGCTTTGGCATCCTGTGTCAATTCCAGCGTCTGCGCTGGTGTCGGTTCAGTGCTTTCCATGGCTTGCATGATTCCCATATCAAAATTATCAGCATCGATTTCTACATCGTGATCAACACGGCGCAAGAGATCGAAAGCGCGATTGCGTACTATCGTTGTCATCCAGGTCATGGGTGCTGCCAATCCAGTCTGATAACTGCCCGCGTTATTCCAGATGTTGACAAAACTCTCTTGTAAAACCTCTTCTGCCAACTCACGCTTAACTAATATACGCAGCGCGAAGCCAAACAGTTTCGCTGAAGTGGCGTCATACAGTAATTTAAATGCCTGCGCGTCTTTGCGGGCGACGGCGGCTAGCCAGTTTTGTAGCTGGCTGGTATCCAGGGCGGCAGTGGGCAATTGCTTATCCAATCTTGGCTGTCGTTATAGTGTAGACATGGGTAGAGGTGCGCTGATTTTAGTCTATTTTTACTTCACACACAGACCACGTATCAGGATTTCTTGCTTTCTGTATGCATAAACAGGGAGGGGTGTTGCTCGGCATATTCACGCAAGAGATTCCAGACCACACGCACTCTTTGCAGGCGGTACAAGTCACTGGGTGCAGCCAGCCAGTAAGAACGCTCGGTAAAGAAACTGTCTTGCAAAACCGGTACCAGAGTACCGCTAGCCGGGATGGCATATGGCGGTGCCATGATCAGGCCCATGCCAGCCGCAGCGGCTTCACATTGCGCCATCATGCCTGTGCAGCACAAGCGCCTTTTTGGCGTAAAGCCCAGCTTGTCGAGAAAGTTGAGTTCATTACTGGCCAGGCGATCTTGTACATAATCGACAAACTCATGCTCGGCCAGGTCGGCCTCACTCAGGATGGGTGGATGGCGTGCCAAATAATCTGGTGATGCATATAAATTCAAACGAAAGGTAGCCAGACGAGTAAAAACATAGCGTCCGGTATTGGGTGGGTCCAGCATGACACCCAGGTCTGCCTCGCGCGTAGCCAGGTTGGCGAAACGCGGTTGTACCAATAAATCCACACTCAGCTCAGGATGGTCTTTCAGCAGATGTACCAATAAGGGGGCGATGACCAGAGTGCCAAACATTTCAGGCACGCCCAGACGTACTACGCCATGGGCGGAGACACTGGCTGCACCCAATTGATCGGTGGCAGTCAGGGCCGCGCTTTCCATGGCTTCGGCGTGGGGTAGCAGGGCGTGACCCATCTCGGTCAGCTCATATCCTTCACGGCTGCGGTCAAACAGGGTGGAGCCCAGTTGGGTCTCCAGCCGATCTATTCGACGTGCCACTGTCGTATGTTCCACCCCCAGGCGGCGTGATGCGCCGGACAGCGTGCCAGCACGGGCAAGCTCCAGGAAGTAACGCAGGTCAGTCCATTCAGGCATGCTATTCATGGGGCTAATTGTGCGGCAAAGCACATACAGCAGCAAGGTTTAATCCATTTCTTCTTTGCAATAATGAAAGAATTGGGGATTTTGCACAACAAGTGGGCAGTTTTAATAGCACTGTCTTCACTCTGATGTGCATTTATGCACAAAGGGTGGGCGTGCATACGCTTTCTAGGATTTTTCTTTCCGTGCACACTGGCTGCCATGCGACATACAACATGTAAGAACGTGTTTGCGATCTTACTGCGCGAGCGTGATCGGGGCTCATGCGCTGCTCAAAATGCTCATGTACTTAAGTACATACCGCTTTTTGCGCTGCGTTTTTGTTACCCCCGACCCCGCTGACGCTCGCTCGCTACAGATCGTAAACGCGTTCTAAAAGGCGCACATAAAAATACAGGAGACAGAAATGAACCAGAGCAAGAGAAAGCAGAAATTCTTACGTCGGTCCGCTGCAGCATTGTTGGTCGCATCAGGAACCGTTGCAGGTAGCGGTATCAGCCAGGCACAAACAGTAACAGCTCCAGCAAGCACTGAAGCCAGCAATGCCGAACCGAGCACGGTACTGGTAACTGCCCGTCGTCGTGAAGAATCCCTGCAGGATGTGCCGGTCTCCGTCACTGCTTACTCTGCCGAACAACTCTCCAAAACAGCGGTTCCTGACATTATCGGCCTGGTACAAAGCTTGCCTAACACCACCATGAAAGCTTCGAGGGCCACCAACTCTACTTTGACGGCCTTCATCCGTGGTGTCGGCCAACAAGACCCACTGGCCGGTTTTGAAGCAGGTGTAGGTATTTATCTGGATGATGTCTACATCGCCCGTCCGCAAGGCGCGGTGTCTGACATCTATGACGTAGAACGCATAGAAGTATTGCGCGGTCCTCAGGGGACTTTGTATGGCCGCAATACCATAGGCGGTGCCGTCAAATATGTGACGCGCAAACTGAGGCCGGAAACCGATGTGCGCCTGAAAGCAACGGTAGGTACCTATGGTCAGACCGATGCAGTGCTGACAGCCAGTTTGCCGGTATCTGAAACCCTGCGGGTTGGTGCATCACTGGCAAAATTCAAGCGTAATGGTTATGGCAAGAACTTGCTCACGGGTGCCGATAACTATGACAAGGATGTCACCGCTGCCCGCCTGAGCGCAGAGTTTACACCGTCCTCAAATTTATTCATTCGTGTATCGGCGGATACCAGCCAGGATGATTCCAGCCCCAAGAATGGCCATCGCCTGACCGTCAGCAATGCCAGCAAGGCACCGATACTCGACAATGTATTTGATACCCGCGCCAATCTGACGACAGCACTGGGCCATTTGCAGCAAGTAAAACAAAGCGGTGGTTCTGCCCTGATTGAATGGCAGATCAATAATGAGCTGACCTTCAAATCCATCACCGCCAGCCGCCGCGATACATCTTATGCGCCTATCGATTTTGATTCTCTGCCTGTAGTTGATCTGGAAGCACCAGCCGTCTACAAAAACCGCCAGTTCAGCCAGGAATTACAACTCAGCTATAGCGGCAAGACCATACAGGGCGTGGCCGGTGTGTATTACATTGACGCCAATGCCTATAATAAATTCGATACTCTCCTGAATGGTGCCTTGCCCTTGTCTGTGTTTACCATGGGTGACGTTGACACCAAGGCCTGGGCCGTGTTTGCTGATGGCAGCATGAGCTTGTCGGACACTATCAGCGTTTCTGCCGGTGGCCGTTATACCTCGGACACGCGCCAGGCCGCAGTTTTGCGTCAACTATATCTGGGTACCAAGAGTTCACCAGAAATGGGTAACCCAAGTGCAATACTGTTCCGTACTGACACCAATCTGACCAAGAGCGATCTTGATCGTACCGATACCAAGTTCACCCCGCGCCTGTCATTGAACTGGAAAGCCAATGCCGATAACAATGTGTACGCTTCCTGGTCGCAAGGCTTCAAGGGTGGTGGTTTTGATCCGCGCATGAATGTGGTTGGCACCAAGATCAGCCTGGAAAAGGCAAAAATGGGTTACGAGCCGGAGGAAATCGAAACCGTGGAACTGGGTTTGAAGTCGCAATTCGACAAGGGTCGCATCATGACCAATGCTGCACTGTTCTTCAGTAATTACAAAAACGTGCAGATACCTGGCTCGGTCGCGGTGGATACCAATGGTGACGGCAAGGATGATAATTTCGCCGGCGTCACCACAAATGCCGGCAAGGCGCGCATCAAGGGTTTTGAACTGGAAGCGACGGCACGTATAACCGATGCCTTCCGCCTGTCTGGCATGTTCAGCTATATCGATGCGAAGTACACGCAATTTATCGTCGCTGGTGTGGATGTCGCTAGTCAAAAAGTATTCCAGAATACACCCAAGCAATCGGCCAACCTGACTGGTAGCTATGACTGGCCGTTGAACCTGGTTGGCAGGAACGGTACGCTGTCGCTGATCTCCAGCTATTCCTATCGCGCTGCGACCAACCAGTTTGAAACACCAAATGCACTGCTGGATCAGGAAGCTTATTCGCTGTGGGATGCCAGCCTGGTCTGGACTAGCACAGACAAGCGCCTGCGTGCTGGCTTGCATGGCAAGAACCTCAGCAATACCAAGTACAAGGTCGCAGGTTATCTGTTCCCAACGCTGGGCCTCGAAGGCAGCACCACAGCCTTCTATGGCAATCCAAGAACAGTCTCAGCCACGGTGGAATACCGTTTCTAGTCTGTGACACCGAGAGGATATTGCGTGACTACTTTCACTGACATCAGCTTTACCAGTAGCGATGGCCTGCAATTGTATGCGCGGGATTATGCATCGCGTGGTGGGCCGGCCAAATGTCCAGTCATCTGCATTCATGGCCTGACCCGCAACTCTGGCGATTTTGAAGAGCTGGCACCGTGGATAGCAGAACAGGGCAGGCGTGTGATTGCGGTAGATGTCAGGGGACGCGGGCGTTCCCAGCACGATGCCGACCCTGATCATTACAATTCAGTCGTGTACGCGAATGATGTCATCAAGCTCGCCCGCGACCTGGGTATCGGCCGAGCAGTGTTCATAGGTACTTCTATGGGTGGCCTCATCACCATGACGGTGGCGGCGCGCAAATTGAATTTGATCACTGCTGCCATTCTCAATGATGTAGGCCCCGCCTTGTCGGCAAAGGGCTTGGGACGCATAGCCGGGTTTGCTGGCAAGACTGTTGAAGTGAATGACTGGGACGAGGCGACGCACTACATACGACAGGTCAACCTGTCTGCTTTTCCTGGTAATAGCATGGAAGAATGGGGCAAGTGGGCCAGGCGGGCTTTCGCCGAGAATGTCGATGGAAAGCTGGCACTGCAATATGACTCTAATATTGCCAGGCCCTTGCAAACCGGGCAGTTAAAAAGCAAATCCTGGGTCGCCAATTTTGCTTTCCGCCGTTTGGCCAGAAACCGCCCTACACTCTTGATACGCGGTGACCTGTCTGACCTGGTGGAGCATGAACAACTCGCCTATATGAAAGACCTGGCACCCGACCTGCAATATGCCGAAGTGAGTGGCGTGGGCCATGCCCCCATGCTGATGGAAGCGCAGGCACAAAAAGCCATCAGGGAATTTTTAGCCTCAGTGGATTAGACGAATTGCAGTATGCTTATGTGCATTGTCAACAATGCGTAAAAAATATCGCTGACAAAATGCATGTTTACCACAACGTAAAACTAGCAGGAGACAAAATGCAACACAAAAACAGCTTTAAACTCATCTGTCTGAGTCTGGCCCTGAGCAGCGTATTCGCCTCAGCCAGCAGCCTTGCACAGGATTTGAAAATTGCCCTGATTGCAGGCAAGACTGGTGCCCTGGAAGCTTATGCCAAGGAAACTGAAACCGGCTTCATGATGGGACTGGAATACCTGACCGGTGGCAAGATGGAAATCAATGGCCGCAAGATCAAGGTCCTTGTCAAGGATGACCAAAGCAAACCTGACCTGGGCCGCACCGCGCTGGCTGAAGCCTTTGGTGACGACAAGGTCGACATCGCAGTTGGCACCAGTTCCTCTGGTTCGGCGATTGCCATGCTGCCAGTGGCCGAAGAATACAAAAAAATACTGATCGTCGAGCCTGCTGTGGCTGATGCAATCACCGGCGAAAAATGGAATCGCTACATCTTCCGCACCAGCCGCAATTCCATGCAGGACGGGCTGGCTGCTGCCAGCACGATCAAGTCTGGCGGCAGTATCGCCTTCCTGGCGCAGGATTATGCCTTTGGCCGCGATGGCGTGAAAGCAGCCAAGGATGCTCTGGGTGCAGTTGGTGCCAAAGCCAAGATAGTCCACGAAGAGTATGCTGCCCAAAATACCACCGATTTCACCGCGGCAGCCCAGCGTATTTTCGATGTGTTGAAAGACAAGCCAGAACCGCGCGTCTTGCAAATCATCTGGGCCGGCCCCAATCCCATGAACAAGCTGGCCGATATGAAGCCAGAGCGCTTTGGTATAACCCTGGCACCCGGTGGCAATATCCTGCCTGTCATGAAAAACTGGAAAACCTATGTAGGTACCCAGGGTACGATTTATTATTACTACGACTTCCCAAAAAACAAGATGAATGACTGGCTGGTCGCTGAACACACCAAACGTTTCAAGTCGCCACCAGATTTCTTTACTGCCGGTGGTTTTGCCGCAGCCAGCGCAGTGTACACAGCCATCAGCAAAGCCAAATCTACCGACACTGAAAAACTCATCACTGCGATGGAAGGCATGGAATTTGATACGCCAAAAGGCAAGATGAATTTCCGCAAGGAAGACCATCAGGCCTTGCAATCCATGTACCATTTCAAAATCAAGAAAGACCAGAAAAATGAATGGGACTTACTGGAACTGGTCAGGGAAATACCTGCCAGCGAATTGCCAGTCCCAGTCAAGAACAAGCGTTGATGACGGCAGGTGGAAAAATGAGTGTCTCACCCTCGCTATCGACGCGTAATCTCAGTATACGGTTTGGCGGCCATGTGGCCGTCAATCAGGTGACTGCAGACTTTTATCCCGGTACTTTGACTGTCATCGTAGGCCCGAATGGCGCTGGTAAAACCACTTACTTCAACCTGATGTCTGGGCAATTGGCCGCCAGCGCAGGCAGTGTACATTTGTTTGGTGTGGACATCACAAGCAAGGGTGCAGCTGAACGCACGCGCAGGGGTATAGGCAGGGCGTTTCAACTGACCAATCTCTTCCCTAATTTGTCTGTCATCGAAAATGTGCGGCTGGCTGTGCAAAGCAAGGCAGGCCAGGGTTTGAACATTTTTTCCTTATGGTCTTCCCATGCCAGTCTGTTGAAGCGGGCAGAACATTACCTGCACAAAGTTGCACTGGCAGACCGCAAGTCGGACAAAGTCTCAGCACTGTCACACGGTGACAAGCGCAAACTCGAAGTTGCCATCTTGCTGGCGCTGGAGCCAGAAGTCATGATGTTTGATGAGCCCACGGCAGGCATGAGTGTCGATGAAGTGCCAGTGGTGCTGGACCTGATCCACCAGGTCAAGGCCGAACGCAAGAAAACCATCTTGCTGGTTGAGCATAAGATGGACGTAGTGCGTTCACTTGCTGACCGCATCATCGTCTTGCATAACGGTGCGCTGGTGGCAGATGGTGAACCTGTCAGCGTCATGGCGTCTGCCATCGTGCAGGAAGCTTATCTGGGCGTTGCCCCTGAAACCACGGGAGAGCAACATGTCTGAAGCCATACTGACACTGGCCGGTGTGCATACCCATATCGGCGAATACCATATCCTGCAAGGCGTGGACATGCAGGTGCCACGTGGCGGTCTTTCGGTTTTGCTGGGTCGTAATGGCGCAGGCAAGACCACGACCCTGCGTACCATCATGGGCTTGTGGAAAGCCAGCCAGGGCAAGATACATTTTGATGGCCGCGATATCACCGCCATGGCAACGCCAGACATCGCACAGCTAGGCATTGCCTATGTGCCAGAAAGCATGGCGATATTCTCTGACCTGACAGTCAAAGAAAACCTGCTGCTGGCAGCACGTAATGGCCCGCTCGATAGCAGCCGAGTCGAATGGATATGCGGCTTCTTTCCTGCATTGAAAAAGTTTTGGAATTACCCGGCAGGCAATCTGTCCGGCGGTCAAAAACAAATGGTTGCGATCGCCCGCGCCATCGTTGAGCCGCGCAAACTGATACTGGTGGATGAACCGACCAAGGGTCTGGCACCTGCCATCATCCTTAGCTTGATGGCTGCCTTCAATGAGCTGAAGGCTAGCGACACCACCATTTTGCTGGTGGAACAGAATTTCAATTTCGTACGCAAGCTGGGGGACACGGTAGCCGTCATGGATGATGGCCGTGTCGTACATACCGGCAGCATGCAGGCACTGGCTGAAGACAATGACTTGCAACAGCATTTGCTGGGTTTGTCACTGGCTGCGCATCAATAAAGCAAGAGGAAGAATAATGACAGATACTGTTCTTGATAATACTGCCAAGCCAGAAGTTGCCAGCCTGCCGACAGCGCCACGCGATATCTGGCCGTTGATCCTGGTGCCAGCCCTGGCACTGCTGATGCTGCCACTGGTGGGAAGCTTCCCCACCTGGATCACCCTGACCGTCGCAGGCCTGGCCATGGGCATGATGATCTTTATCATGGCCAGCGGCCTGACCCTGATCTTTGGCTTGATGGATGTATTGAATTTTGGCCACGGCGCTTTTGTTTCCGTCGGTGCCTTCGTCGCTACCCTGGTTTTGTTGCCCATGCATGGCTGGATGGAAGCGGATTCGCTATTGATGAACCTGACTGCACTGGGCCTGGCTATCCTGCTGGCGATGCTGGCAACCGGCTTGCTGGGCTGGGCGTTCGAACGCATCATCATCATGCCTGTCTACGGGCAGCATCTGAAACAAATCCTCATCACCATGGGCGGCATGATCGTTGCCGAACAGATGATCAATGTCATCTGGGGTGCAGAGCAAATCCCGCTACCGCTGCCGACCAGCTTGCGCGGTTCCATCCTGCTGGGTGATGCTGCCATAGAGAAATACCGCCTGATCGCAGTCGTGGTTGGCTTGCTGGTATTCGTTGCCATGTTCCTGGTGCTGAACCGCAGCAAGCTGGGTTTGCTGATACGGGCTGGTGTAGAAAATGGCGAAATGGTGGAAGCACTTGGCTACCGCATACGCCGCCTGTTCGTGCTGGTGTTTGCTGCCGGTTCGGCATTGGCTGGCCTGGGTGGTGTCATGTGGGGGCTGTACAAGGAAAGCCTGACCGCAGCCATGGGCGGTGACATCATGGTCATGGTGTTCATCGTCATCATCATCGGTGGTCTGGGTTCTGTCGGCGGTTGTTTTATCGGTGCCCTGCTGATGGCACTGGTTGCCAATTACGCCGGTTTCCTGGCACCCAAGCTGGCACTGGTGTCCAACATCTTGCTGATGATCGCCGTGCTGCTCTGGCGTCCGACTGGCTTGTACACCGTGGTAAGGCGTTAAGACATGAATGCAATGAAACAAATCCTGTCGGATGATTTTCCACGTAACCGCTGGCTGGCGCTGATCCTTGTGGCGATATTTTTGGGCCTGGCCTGTGCGCCCTTTATCACCAGCGGAGCCCGGCCTTTGAACACTGCTGCCACCATCTGCGTGTATATCGTGCTGGTTGCTTCGTATGACCTGTTGCTGGGCTATACCGGCATCGTCTCCTTTGCTCACACCATGTTTTTTGGCATAGGTGCATACGGTATAGGTCTGGCGCTGGCCGGCGGCACGCCAACCTGGGGACTGGCCGCTATGGGTTTGCTGGCGGCATTGCTGGTGACACTGGTGCTGGCCCTGATCGTTGGTCTTTTTGCCTTGCGTGTGCGCGCAATTTTCTATGCCATGATCACGCTGGCGGTAGCGTCTTCCTTTGCTGTGCTGGCATCGCAATTGTCGGATTTTACCGGCGGCGAGGATGGCAAGACTTTTAGTGTTCCGGCTCTCTTGTCGCCTGCTTATCGCCTGTTTGAGGCAGAGATATTTGGCCGTGTGGTGGATGGCAAGGTGATTACCTATTACATAGTATTTATTGGTAGTGCCCTGTTATTCCTGTTCTTGTTGCGGGTCGTCAATTCGCCTTTTGGCCGGGTCTTGCAGGCAATACGCGAAAATGATTTCCGTGCCGAGGCACTTGGTTATCGCACCGTGTATTACCGCATCTTGGCGAATTGCATTGCGGCCCTGGTTGCAGCCATGGCGGGGGCGTTGATGGCTTTGTGGCTGCGCTATGTCGGGCCCAAGACCATGCTGAGTTTTGAAGTCATGACAGATATTTTGTTGATCGTGGTGATAGGTGGCATGGGGACGATGTATGGGGCGGTAGTTGGTGCGACCCTGTTCATACTGGCGCAGAATTATTTGAAGAGTCTGATGGGCGTGGCCTCGTCGTCTTTGGCTGACGTGCCGCTGCTGGCGAGTGCTTTGCATCCGGACAGATGGATGTTGTGGCTGGGGGTATTGTTTGTGGTGTCTATTTATTTTTTTCCAGCGGGTATAGTTGGGAAATTGAGGGGGGCAACTAAGGCTGGTTGATTTGGTTATGAAATAACCGTGTCCTTTATTTAAGTCTCTCCAGCGTAGGCTGGAGGTTACCGAGCTGGCGCCCCAGTGGTGCTCGTTGCATACTTGAGTTTTTAATAAAGAGATTGCCCTTCGTGGATACAAGCCGGGTCTCGGCCCGGCGGCCGAAATTCTTTCTTTGCGTCGCCAAAGAAAGAATTCAAAGAAAGGCGACCCAGGCGTAGCCGCCCCTGCGGGGTGCCCGTTTGTGCAGTACAAAAAATGGGAAATGCCCGAAACTCGCTCCCCTTGCAGGGCGCGCAATCGCTTGCAAGCGATTGCCGTTGCGCTGGCGAGGTGCATGCACCTCGAAACCCCAGCTACACCTCAAACATGGGCATTTTTTATCCATTTTCTGTACTGCACAAACGGCGTCTACACATGGGAACTGCGAAAAGTCAAAAGCAACGTCAAACCCAACAGCAACGTCAAACCCAACAGCAACGTCAAACCCAAAAGCAACACCAACGATTCACGTGATTTTGTCCCTTAGCTTTTTGCAAGCGGCAGGCCATCCGCGTACTCCCCCTACAAAGCCTGGCCTGTCGTTCCTGCAAATCAGCGGCTATCCTGTAATGAACCAAACTCCCTGTCCAGTAAGGAATAGCATTTAAGATCAACATAGCGGCCATGCTTGTATTCGCATTCACGCAGTACACCTTCTAGCCTGAACCCTAGTTTTTCTATCAAGCGCCAGCTGGCGATATTCTCTGGCTCTACCATGGCTTGCAAGCGGTGCAGGCCGAGGTGTTTAAAGCAGTGATTAATGATGACGTTCATGCATTCCGGTATAACAGCCTTGCCCCAGTGGACGGGCGAAAGCCAGAAACCGGTTTCGGCGCAATGGTGTTCCTGTTCCCATTCGTGCAGGCCGCAAGTGCCTATTAATTGTTCAGGTTCCTCTTTATTACAAATACCCCACCACAGGCCTGTGCCGTCCAGCCAGACCTGTTCATACCAGTCCATCTGCTCCTGGCTTGATGCCAGGGTGTCATAGCTGATGCCATAATATTCAGTGACGCGCGGGTCGGACAATCCGCGAAAAACGGCGGGCATATCGGTAGCGACGATGCGGCGCAGTTGATAGTTTGGTGTCTGTAGTACGGGGAAGGGTTTGGTTTCAGACATATAAGCTTTGCAAAAACAGGTAACAATTAGACATTCTAATGCCTGTAGAGGCATGGAGTCGCGCTGTTCTGTAACTCCTTAACAGCGCAAAATCTGGGATAATCCGTCTGCTCGTTATCAGCGAGTGAATTGATTAACAATATTGAAGAAATAATGAGCCCAGAGCAACGCAAAGAAGCTTCCGAACTGGAATTGCATAAACGTGGTATCCGCATCAATGTGCAATTGCATGTGATTGAGTCCGATGAAGAAGTGGAACTGCGCACGCCTGAAGAATTGATGCAGCGCATGCTGGCCTTGTGGATGGTGACTTCAGTAGCGGCTGGCGGTGATGTGGCACGCTATCGTTCGTATCTAGAAACGCACGGTTTGGCTGCTTGTTTGTCAGTGCAGGAACAGGCATTTCTGTTTTCGGATGAAATCACTGAAGAATTGCGTACGCAATTTGTACAAAGACAGGAATCCCTGTATTTCCTGGCCTGGGCAGCGGGTTTGACAGACAAGCTGGCTGTTCCTACGCAAGCCGCAAACGTCAAGCAAGTCCTTAAATTGTTCCCGCATGCGATGGAAGCACCTGATCGTTTGCAGGCAGCCCTGAAGCCGCGCCGCAAAGGGCAGGTGCTGGACTGGTCGGACTTATTGTACCGCCTGCACTGGGCTGTTCGTCACGCACATATTACTGGCCGTGATGCGCCGGGTAATTTGAATGCAGATGCAGTGCGCGAATGGCATCAGGCCGTGAACTGGCTTTGCCAGTATGAAGAAGAAAATGACTGGGACAAGGTCAGTACAGAGACTTGATCACATTACAAGCAGGGATCTTCAAAATGCCTTCAAGGTTCGTCGTTCAGACTTACAGGCATTGATCTGATCCTGGATTTTCAAGCAGCGCGGACCTGAAAATTCTTCTTGCAAGGCATCCAGAAATACACGAGTACGTGCCGGCATCAGACGGCGGCCAGGGAATACTGCCCAGACGTTCACATCCGGCAGTTTCCAGTCTTCCAGTATAGGTACCAGGGCACCACTGCGTACATGGTGATCGGCAAAGTGGTCAGACAGCATGATGATGCCCTTGCCGCGCACTGCCAGTCGTGTCAGCAGCTCAGGTGAATTGGCGCTGGCGCGACCTGGTGGGATACCTTCCCAAAAGGCACCATCTTTCTCCATGCGCCATATTGTAAGCTCGCCATTACGTGCAGTCAGGCGCAAGCAGTCATGTTCCATCAGGGCTTCTGGTTCTGCTGGCGTGCCATGTGACTTCAGATAGCTGGGTGCGGCATACATGCCTATGCTAAACCGTACCAGGCCCCGAGCCGCCAGCGAGGCATCATCAGGCAAATCGCCCACACGGATTGCGACATCAAAATTTTCTCCTATTAGGTCCACCCGCCTTGGTGACAGGTCCAGTTCAATGTTGACGGATGGATATTTGCTCATGAAGTCGGACAATAGCTCACTCATTTCATGCGTGGCGAAATCGGCTGGCATCGACACTTTCAATTTGCCGGTCGGCTCTGCCTGCCTGTGCTGAGTGAGCGCCAGCGTGGCATCTACTTCTTCCTGCACGTGTTGAGCATGGAGCAAGACACTCTGTCCCAGGTCAGTCACGGTCAGTTTGCGGGTGGTGCGCAAGATCAGACGTTCGCCTAGCTGGGCTTCAAGGGCGGATATGCGACGGGATAAGGTTGATTTGGGTACCCCCAGTTTTTCTGCAGCCTTACTGAAACTGCCTTCTTCGACCACACGGGCAAATAGCAAAAGGTCATTGGCTTCCAGAGTCATGATTGCGCTTCCATTCTATTTTCCTATATTTGGAACAATGATATCCATTTTAACGTCTTCCGGATTGTTTTTGGAACGATTAAAGTGCGTCCATCAACTCTTTATCTGAAAGGAACACAAAATGAACATCCTGCAAATCAACTCCAGCGCCCGTGCTCAAGCTTCTCATTCCACCCAACTGGCGAATAGCCTGGTTGAGGCTTTACTGGAAACATCTTCTGGTGCGACCGTGAATGTACGTGACCTGGGTAGCAATCCTCCCCCCATGCTTGATGAAACAGCATTGCAAGCCCTGTTCACACCGGCAGAGCAGCGCACCGCAGAACAGCAAGCCCGCGTCGCCCTCGATGATGCCCTGATCGCAGAAATCCAGGCCGCAGACGTAGTCGTGTTGGGCGCGCCCATGTATAACTTTGGTATCTCTGCCCAATTGAAAAACTGGATAGATGCGATTTCCCGCGCCCAGGTGACTTTCCGTTACACCGCCAATGGCCCTGAAGGTTTATTGACTGGCAAGAAAGTCTATGTGGTACTGACACGTGGTGGTCTGTACCGTAATACGCCAAATGACACACAGATGCCTTACCTTAAAACCTTCTTCGGTTTCCTGGGTATGACCGATGTGGAGTTTGTCTACGCAGAGGGTCTGGCTATGGGCCCGGATGCCGAGAAAGCGGCGCTGGCGTCGGCTCACCAACAAATTAATGATTTTCTGCCTGCTTAATTAATCAACAGGAAAAATTAACTGGAACACAGACACAGACAAGGACGAAGAATCATGGAAACGACAGATGTAGTTGTAAGCAATGCAGCAGTTCAACAAGCGGAAAGCGTAACAACTTCACGCGTTGTGGAACAACTGGTCGCCGGGCAACCTACTTCAGATGGTGCTGGTGTCAAGCTGACACGGGTATTGACACAGCCACTGCAATACCGGCTGGACCCCTTCCTCATGCTGGATGCTTTCGGTAGTGATGAGGCAGGTGACTACATCGCCGGTTTCCCCAGTCATCCGCACCGTGGTTTTGAAACCATCACCTATATGCTAGCGGGTCGCATGCGCCATCGCGACAGTGCCGGTAATGAAGGCTTGTTGCAAAACGGCGGCGTGCAATGGATGACGGCTGGTCGTGGCGTGATTCATTCAGAAATGCCGGAACAGGAAGAAGGCCGCATGGCAGGCTTCCAGCTCTGGCTGAATCTGCCAGCGAAAGACAAGATGACAGCGCCCTGGTACCGCGATATCCAGAGCGATACCATCCCTGAATTGCTGACAGCCGCCGGTGTCAAGGTACGCATCATCGCCGGTAGTAGCCATGGCGTGGCAGGTGCCGTACAGCGTGAAGTGACCCAGCCGTTGTATCTGGATATACATATGCCAGCCGGCAGCAGTTTTAGTCATACCCTGCCTGCCGGTTTCAATGCCTTTATATATGTCTATGAGGGTGACATTCAGATAGGCGAGCGAGAGGTGCCTGTACAGCGCATGGCGATACTGAAAAAATCGCCGGATGCGGATGGCGTTGTGATTGATGCCAAAGTCGATAGCCGCCTTTTGCTGATTGCGGGTCAGCCTTTGGGTGAAACCATCGTTCAGTATGGGCCGTTTGTGATGAATAGTCAGGCGGAGATATTTAAGGCGATCAGTGATTTTCGCGAAGGCAAACTGGTGAGCGCTGATTGAGCTACTGCGCGGCGCGATTTTGAGCCTGGGATGCTCGTCGTACTAAAGTACGACTGCGCGTCTTAACTCAAACTAGCGCCGCTCGCTACGCTCACTCAGCACTCACGGGGCTATAGATATTTAGAGAACGAAAAATCAATTGTAGGTTGGGCTACGCCTTATCAGCCCAACACTCGGCCTCGAAGCAACGTATACGTTTATTAAACGCCCAGTGTTGGGCTGGTAAATCGTAGCCTAGCGAGGCCCGGCCCAACCTACGACATTACCAAAAAAAACTATTTAAGGAAAACGAAATGAAACAAACAGAAACTCTAGGACCCGTCTTCGGTTCCTTCATCGCCCGCGTTTTGATCGCCCTGATCTTCGTGGCATCCGGCGCCAGCAAGATATCTGGCTTTGAACAGACCGTAGGTTATATCACCAGCAAGGGCCTGCCTTTGCCAGCCTTGGGAGCGATAGCAGCTATCGTAGTGGAGCTAGGCGGCGGCCTCATGGTCATTATAGGTTGGCGTGCACGCTGGGCTGCAGCGGCAATGATCTTGTTCACGTTGGCAGCGGCTTTCATCTTCCATAATTTCTGGGGCGTGCCAGCAGATGTGGCGCAAAACCAGATGATACATTTCATGAAGAATATCTCCATGGCAGGTGGCCTGCTGTATGTCTTGATACATGGCAGCGGTGGCTGGAGTCTGGATGGCCGTAAAGCCTGATCAGGAATATCTTGCTCAATTTCAATAGTTGAAACAGCGGATTTGTCTGACGGCAAATTCGCTGTTTTCTTTCAGGGCTTACGAAAAATTGTCCCAGCAAGGCTAATGCTTCAGGAAACCTCCCTTGCAAGGGAGGTTCGTTTCGTTGGCAGACAACATGTTGTCTGAAACCCCAACTACACCGCGGCGACGAAGACAGTACTTTAGTACCGAATTTTACTAACTACTGGGGCTGCAACGCAGCTGGGGTATTTTTTCGTAAGCCCTGTCGTCGTTTCATCATGCTGTAATCAAACCTTCATACGCCTGACATATTTTTGTCCAATACTCCCGTGGATTAGCTCAATTGTCCAGGCGGGGTAAATGCGATGAAGATAGAAATCAACGGGATTTCCAAAACCTTTAAAGGTGGCTATCAGGCATTGGATAATATTGCGCTGACTTTCAAGCCCGGTGAAATGGTCGCGCTCATCGGTGCATCCGGTTCTGGCAAGTCGACTTTGTTGCGTCATATCTCTGGGTTGATTACGGCCAATGTCGAAAAGAATGATATCCGCCTCGGTGAACAGATTGTGCAGGCCAATGGGGTAGTCGGCAAGCAGATACGTCACCTGCGCTCGCAAATTGGTTTTGTCTTCCAGCAATTCAATCTGGTCGGGCGCCTGCCTGTGCTGACCAATGTTCTTACAGGTGGCATCGCACGCATCCCTTTGTGGCGCAGTTGTTTCCGCCTCTTTACCAAAGAAGAAAAAGCTTTGGGCCTGGCTGCGCTGGCACGTGTGGGTATTGCTGAACATGCTTATAAACGTGCATCAGCCTTGTCTGGCGGTCAACAACAACGGGCGGCAATTGCCCGCACCATCGTGCAGCAAGCCAAGGTCATCCTGGCAGACGAACCTATAGCCTCGCTGGACCCTGAATCCGCACGTCGCGTCATGCAGACCCTGTCTGATCTGAATCGCCAGGATGGCACGACCGTCGTGGTCTCTTTGCACCAGGTCGATGTAGCCCTGCGTTTTTGCCCACGCACGGTGGCGCTCTCGCGCGGTCGAGTCGTCTATGACGGCCCGTCCAGCGAACTGACAGTGACCATGTTGCGCGAGCTGTATGGCGCAGAGGCAGAAGAGCTGCTTAATCCCGCACCAGCAAATGCAGCCAGTATAGCCAATACAGCGCCTGTCATTGATACCCTCACTTTACCCACTCTGGCGGCTGCCGCCTGAGTTTCTTTACCCTTCAGGAGTATTTCCATGTTTCGTCAATTCGTGCGCAGTTTTACCCTGGGCCTGGTGATGGCAGCGTCCGCTACTGCTGTTATGGCAGAAGATGCAGTCAAGACCTTGAACTTCGGCATCATCTCTACCGAGTCTTCGCAAAACCTGAAACAAGACTGGCAGCCAGTGCTGGATGACATGAGCAAAAAGCTGGGCATCAAGATCAATGCCTTCTTCGCTCCAGACTATGCTGGTGTGATTGAAGGCATGCGTTTCAATAAAGTGCAGTTCGCCTGGGTAGGCAATAAGTCGGCGATCGAAGCTGTCGATCGTGCCAATTCTGAAGTGTTTGCACAAACCGTGAACGCCGATGGTACTCTGGGTTATTACAGCATGATCAGCGTGCATAAAGACAGCCCGTATCAAACTGTGGAAGATGTCTTAAAAAATGCCAAGAACCTTAATTTTGGCATAGGCGATCCTAATTCCACTTCTGGCTTCCTGGTGCCAAGCTATTATGTGTTCGCGCAAAACAATGTGAATCCCAAGACAGCTTTCAAAACTGTGCGCGGCGCCAATCATGAAACCAATATCCTGGCCGTGGCCAATAAGCAGGTAGATGCAGCAGTCCATAGTTCTGACGTACTTGACCGTATCAAGGCACGCCAGGCAGAAACAGCCAGCCAATTGCGTCAAATCTGGAAATCACCTCTGATCGCCGCTGACCCTTTGGTATGGCGTAAAGACTTGCCAGCAGATCTCAAAAACAAGATCAAGGATTTCTTTATCAGCTATGGCAAAAATGGACCAGATGCAGCACGTGAAAAAGCACAGTTGAACAAGCTGACTTTGGGTGGTTTCCAGGATTCCAGTAATGCCCAATTGAAGCCAATACGCCAGCTTGAATTGTTCAAGGAAAAAGTCAAGATAGAAGCAGACGTAGCACTGAATGCGGATGAAAAGAAAGTCAAGCTTGACGACATCAATCGTAAACTGAACGACATCGCCAAGTCTTGATAGCATGAACAGTACACCAACAGCCCACCCGCAAGTCGTCATGAGTTTGCCGGAAGCACCCAAGCGTGATACCGGCAAGTTACTGGTCTGGGGCATAGTCCTCGCCATCCTTGCCATGTCCTGGCAGGGCGCCGATATGCGCCCGCTGGAATTGCTGCGCGACAGCGGCAATATGCTGACTTATGCCGCCAGTTTTTTTTCCGCCAGATTTTCATGAATGGCGCATCTACTTGCAAGAGCTGTTGGTGACTTTGCAGATTGCGGCCTGGGGTACGGCTCTGGCCGTAGTGTGTGCCATCCCCCTGGGTTTACTGAGTTCCTCAAATATCGCGCCAGCCTGGGTTTGCCAGCCCGTGCGTCGTTTGATGGATGCAGCGCGTGCCATCAATGAAATGGTGTTTGCCATGCTGTTTGTGGTGGCTGTTGGCCTCGGCCCTTTTGCTGGTGTACTGGCCCTGTTCGTGCACACGACAGGCATCTTGTCCAAGCTGTTTTCTGAAGCAGTCGAAGCCATCGATCCGCAACCGGTAGAAGGCATACGTGCCACTGGTGCCCATGCGCTGGAAGAAATTGTCTATGGTGTTTTGCCGCAAGTCATGCCGCTGTGGGTATCCTTCGCCCTGTACCGCTTTGAATCGAATGTGCGGTCTGCGACCGTAGTCGGCATGGTCGGTGCTGGTGGCATAGGCGTGATTTTATGGGAAGTCATACGTGCTTTCCAGTATGCGCAAACTTGCGCAGTTTTATTGATGATCGTGCTGACTGTCAGCGTGATCGATGTTATTTCTTCTCGTCTCAGAAAAGTCTTTATCTGATATGCCTGATATGCAAACACAGAACCGTCAATTTGTCCGGGGCATCACCCTCCCGCAAGTCATAGACTGGTTGCAAAACCGCGCCGGCGGTTTGTACGGTGGCGAAGCCATCACCCAACTGGAGCATGCCCTGCAATGTGCCAGCCTGGCTATGCAGGAGGGTGCAAGCGATGCCCTGGTGATCGCGGCCTTGCTGCATGACCTGGCGCATATGGCAGATGATGAAACCGATGAGACTTTTCCGCATGGCGAGTTGGCGGCCTTATTGCTGGCTGAATTGTTTGATAAGGATGTCACTGAACCCATACGCATGCATGTTGACGCCAAGCGTTACTTGTGTGCAGCAGATCCTCTGTACTGGTCTGGTCTTTCGCATGCATCACAGCGCAGTCTGATCTGGCAGGGCGGCCCGTTCTCAGTGACGCAAGCGACTGAATTCATAGATCAGGATTATGCAGAAGACGCTGTGAGCTTACGTCAATGGGATGACATGGCTAAAGTAGTCGGAGCAAGGACGGTAGACTTGCAAGTGTTCATCGCCATGATGGAAAAGCTGAGTCTGGAATTTGCCCAGGCAGAAACAGTATAAGACAATACTAAGGCAGTGTCTGCTGATTGCCTTGTAGTATTCCTTGCACTATTCTTTAGTAAATATTTTTAGCAGCTTCTGTCCCGCCACATGTATCGGCCCGCTATTGTCTATGCAGATAATATCATGGTCATCTGGTACAGAAAATTTCAAACCCCGGTCAAGGCGGTTCAACAAGGCTGCACCAGATTCACGCTGGCGCTTTTCCATACGCTGCCTGATTTGCTCAGGATCAGCCATGATCCAGATGATACGTGCATCCGGGAATAAATGACGTAGTTGTGGCAGGTATTCACGCGAGCCATTGACGATGACATCCTGGCCGCATTTGAGCTTGGCTTCGACATCCCTGCGTATGCCATAGCATAGGCCATTGGCTTGCCACTGCATGCAAAAATGACCAGCGGCAGCGGCTTGCCAATAAGCTTCCTGATTCATGGCTTCATGCGCTTCACTATCGTGGGCGGGGCGAGTGATCGCTCTTTGCGCAAATTCCAGTGCTGCATTGGCGGGCAGGTTTTCTTTTACCCAGTGCAGCAGGGTATCCTTGCCAGCGCCTGAGGGACCGACAACAAAGTAAAGTTGGCCTGCTGCAGGCAGGGATTTTTGTTGCACTTTGGCCTGGAAAGGGAAACGCATCCAGAAACTCAAAGCCGCACCAGGGCGTTCTTCACGGAAGATAGTCAGTGCATCAATGTCCAGCGGTGTGTTGTCGAGCAAGCGTGAAAATTGCTGTTCCGCTGCCTTGCGCAGGGCATATTGTGCATCTGCATCTACATCCAGCAAATCGTCGCTCAGCGTCAGATGAAAACGGTATTCTTCTTCGGTATAGGGATAACCCCATTGCTGCAAGAGAGCTTCCTGTCTGGCACTCAGCCCCACATGGCGGCGCTTGGCCAGATAAGCTGCATCAGGTGCGCGGCGTAACAAGTCAAAATAACTGACGCAACGCATGGCCAGGGCATTGATTTCTGCTTCCTGGCCATGCGGACGCAATGCCAGGAAGTTGCCCATCATGCGTACCTGCATTTCCCTGATGCTGATGACAGGCTGGACCTGGGCAAAGGCACTGGCCATCTGTATCAGGTCAGCTTCCTGGAAACCTTCGAGCAAATTGAACGGTGCTTTCAACGTCGCATGAAAACCATAGCGCCTGGCTTCACTGGTGAGTTGGCTGAGCAGAATATCCGGTACACCCGGAATATGGGTTTGCTGTACTTTTCCAGCATGCATGGGGTCTCGGCCCAGCCAGTTGGCACCAGCTTGCCACCACGGGCTATCCGGCGCAGGGGAAAAGTAGAGAGCGTAGCGCATCAGGCTGCCAGCTCCAGGGGCTGCTGATATTGCAGGCGTTGCGGATCGGCGCAGAATACCAGCTTGCCCGCAGCGATGGTGGCAATCAGGCGCGGGCTGCCATCCGCCTGTTTCTCTATCATGATGACGTCGGCGCGTTGCCCTGCTGCTATCTGCCCCCGGTCATGCAAGCCAAGTACGCGCGCTGGGTTCAGCGACACCAGTTGCCAGGCTTGTGCCAGACTGCAGACATCTTCTTGCTCCAGACGGAATGGCGCGTGCAGCAAGGCAGGATAGTAATAATCCGATGCCAGCGTGTCGCACAGACCACGACGCACAGCATCGCTGGCGGACAAGCCGCCGCAATGGCTGCCACCGAGCAAGACATTCGGCGCACCCATGACGACATGGTTGCCCAGTGCCCTGGCGGCTTGCAAAGCTTCTTCCGTCTTGGGAAATTCACTGACGCTCACGCCCAGTTCTTGGAAGCGCTCCCGGTCCATGCGGGTTTCATCATCATGCGATGCCATGGCAATGCCGCGCTGGCGGCAAGCCGCAGCCAACTGGCTGATCGCCTGGGCCACTTTGGGTGAACGCGACTGCGCCTTGTGCAGACGCTCCAGGAATCCGGCAACATCGCAACGCGCACGCTCGGCATAGGCCACCAGTTTTTCTGGTGACGCACTTTTCTTAAGGATGGACGGCAGGTGCTCATTGAAGGCAAAGAAGGCAATCAGACCAGACTCTATCCAGTTCAATGCATCATGCAAGCCATCCAGATGGTGGTTTTCAAAACGCAGATGTATCAGGTGATCGGCATGCACACGGGATTTTTGCGCTGCCACTTGCTCTATCGTGGCAAGGGCTGCTTCACGTCCGCGCAAGCCACCTTCCCACGAAAATGTCAGGCCATGGCAGGCGGTGGTAATACCATTGCTGATGAGCTGCATGTCAGTATCGGCAAAGGCGATATCGTAAGCAAAACTGGTTGCAGGACGCGGCTGTAATTGACGTTCAAAAGCATCGCCATGGATGTCGACCAAGCCTGGTAATACCAGTAAGCCCGTGGCATCAAAAAACTGTTGCTTGCCATTGTGCGTGAAGTTATTGCCGCCGATGCTGGCAATATTCAGACCATGCAGATGTACGCAGTCTTCAGACCAGTCAGCATGACCGTTCTGGTCTTGATGCAGATGCCTGCCACCCTGTATTGTGATATGCGTTTCCATCTTGATCCCCTTGCTCGCGATAGCAAATCATAAGCCCGAAATGTGACTGCAAATTGACATGAAGATTTGCAGATATATGTCATCAAGACTTCATGTAAGCCTGCTGTAATGTGGGGCTATGAATGCTGATCAAACCCTTAACTCTACCCAGCAAGAGCGCGCCCGCTGGATGTCCATACTGGCGAAAGCACCCGCTGCTGAACTCGCTGCCAGCGTGCAGCAATTTGGCGAACTGCCCTCGTATCTATGGTTAAGAAAACCTGAGACCGGTCTCGCCATGGTGCGGGCCAGAACGGGGGGCAGTGGCAGCCAGTTCAACCTCGGTGAAATGTCAGTGACGCGCTGCGCCTTGCGTCTGGCAACGGGAGAAACTGGTGTGGCCTATGTGGCTGGCCGTGACCAGCGTCATGCAGAATGGGCAGCGATTTTTGATGCGTTGATGCAAGGCGAACACGGGCCTGCCGTCGAAACAAATATCATCAAGCCACTGGAAGCATTGTTGCAACAGAAGCGTGAACAATTGCAGGCTGAAGCACAAGCCACCAGGGTGGAATTCATGACCATGGTCAGAGGAGAGGATGCATGACATATTCACCGGATACTAAAGCTTCATCCATGCAGCAACTTTTGCCAGCATGGGAAGACACGGTGCATGATGCGCAGACAGTTTTCCGTAGCTTGTTGAAAGCCCTCTCCGAGCCGGGCACTATCCAGCGTCTCAGAGTAAACCTGCAAGCACCTGCACCTTTGCATATGGCGACAGCCGCTGCCTGCCTGGCCCTGATGGACTATGAAACTACGGCCTGGCTGGCAGATGAACTTGATAACGATGCAGTGCGCACTTATCTGCGTTTTCATTGCGGCCTGCCGCTGGTACATGAAAAATCCTCAGCGAATTTTGCAGTATTGGGCAGCTCACTGCAGCAATTGGATCTGCAGGCCTTTGCCCAGGGCAGCATCACCTATCCAGACAAGTCCGCGACCTTGCTTATGCAAGTCGATGACTTGGCGAATGGCCCTGAGTACCAACTCACAGGTCCAGGCATCAATAACAAGCGCAGTATATATGTCAGCGGCCTGCCGGCTGACTTTGTCAGCAAGTGGCAAGTCAATCATTCCGCCTTCCCGCAAGGTGTGGATGTGATTTTTTGCAGCGGTGACGCGGTACTGGGCTTGCCGCGTACGAGCAAGATCAAAGCGGTGCAGTCTGCGGAGTTGCCATGTACGTAGCCGTTAAAGGTGGTGAAAAAGCCATCGCCCAGTCGTATGAAGCGCTGGCGAAAATGCGTCGTGGAGATACTGCTGTGCCAGAACTCAGCATAGCCCAGATACGTGAGCAAATGTCACTGGCTGTGGCCCGCGTCATGGGTGAGGCTTCGCTGTATGATCAAGATCTCGCTGCACTCGCCATCAAGCAAGCCAGTGGTGATTTGATAGAAGCCATCTTCCTGCTGCGCGCCTACCGTACGACCTTGCCGCGCCTGATGGCAACTATGCCAGTGGATACCGCCAATATGCTGATACAAAGACGCATTTCTGCGACCTTCAAGGACGTACCGGGTGGCCAGGTGTTGGGCGCAACTTATGACTATACCCAGCGTCTGCTGGATTTTTCACTGGCTGCTGAAGCCATTAGCAGTGCTACTGAGCCGCTTACCCAGGAAAATGCAACAGCAGAAGCCTGTCCCCGCGTGCTCGACTTTTTGAATGCAGAAGGCTTGATAGAGCCTGAACTGATACCTGAAGGTGACCCCGAACCTTTTGACCTGACGCGTGAACCTCTGCAGTTCCCTGCCAGCCGCGCCCTGCGCCTGCAAAGCCTGGCACGCGGTGATGAAGGCTTCCTGCTTGCGCTCGCCTATTCCACCCAGCGCGGTTACGCCCGTAACCATCCCTTTGCAGGTGAGATACGTTATGGCAAGGTCAGTGTGCAAGTTGTTCCTGAAGAGCTGGGTTTTGCCATAGACATCGGTGAGATAGATATCACTGAATGCCAGATGGTGAACCAATTTGTCGGCTCGCAAAACGAAGCGCCGAAATTTACTCGTGGTTATGGCCTGGGCTTTGGTCATTGCGAACGCAAGACCATGGCCATGGGCGTAGTAGATCGCGCCCTGCGCGCCAGCGAATTGAAAGAAGAAATTACGGCACCAGCACAAATGGAAGAATTCGTGCTTTACCATGCCGACAATGTTGAAGCATCCGGCTTTTTACAGCATCTCAAGTTGCCGCATTATGTGGATTTCCAGGCAGAACTCAGTCTCTTGCGTGGCATACGTGCAGCTATCGATGCCAAGGCTGCTGAAACTGGTAAGTCTGAAGCTGGTGATGATAAAACTGAGGATCAGTCCGGCAAGAAGGCTGCATGATTATGGAGATGGAAAGCATGGAAGCTCAGGAGTATCAAGAGACCACTGAACAAGCGGCCCCTGCAAGGGCTGCGCCTGAAGCTGGTTATAATTTTGCATATCTTGATGAGCAAACCAAGCGCATGATCAGGCGCGCCATCTTGAAGGCGGTTGCCATACCTGGTTACCAGGTACCTTTCGGTGGCCGTGAAATGCCCTTGCCATATGGTTGGGGGACAGGTGGCATACAAGTTACTGCTGCCATCATAGGCCAGGATGATGTCCTGAAAGTCATCGATCAGGGTTCTGACGACACCACCAATGCGGTCAATATACGCCGCTTCTTCCGTCGCACCACGGGTGTGGCGACGACAGAAAAAACCACCGCTGCAACCATCATACAAACCCGCCACCGCATCCCGGAAACCCCTTTGGCAGAAGGCCAGATCATGGTGTATCAGGTACCCATTCCCGAGCCCCTGCGCTGGCTGGAACCCAGCGAAACCGAGACCCGCAAACACCATGCGATGGCGGACTATGGCCTGATGAGTGTCAAGCTGTATGAGGATATCGCCAGGCTGGGCAAGATAGAAACTGCCTATGATTATCCGGTCATCGTCAATGAGCGCTACCTGATGCGGCCTTCACCGATACCCAAGTTTGATAATCCCAAGATGGATAAGAATCCAGCCTTGCAATTATTTGGTGCCGGTCGTGAAAAACGCATCTATGCCGTGCCGCCTTATACGCCAGTGAAGAGCCTGGACTTTGAAGATTATCCTTTCGAGATAGAACACTGGGATCACCGTTGCGCCATGTGCGATGCGAATGACAGCTTCCTTGACGAAGTCATCGTCGATGATCAGGGGTCTCGCATGTATGTTTGCAGCGATACAGATTATTGTCGCTCCCGCAGGGAAGAACAGGCATGAGCAGTATCAATATGAATAACACTCCGCCGTTGCTACAGGCACGCAATGTCAGCAAATTTTATGGTGGCAAGACTGCTTGTGAGCAAGTCAACCTGAGTCTGTATCCCGGAGAAGTCCTGGGTATAGTCGGTGAATCTGGCTCTGGCAAATCCACGCTGTTGAATTGCCTGGCAGGACAGTTGCAGCCAGAGCAGGGAGAAGTCTTGTTCAATACCCGTGATGAAGGCATAGTGGATTTGTTCACCATCAGCGAAGCGCGCCGCCGCTTGCTGGCGCGTACAGACTGGGGATTCGTTCATCAAAGTGCCAGGGATGGTTTGCGGGTAGAAGTCTCTGCCGGTGCCAATGTCGGTGAACGCCTGATGGCAGTTGGAGCCCGCCATTATGGTCAGATACGTGCAGAAGCGCAGGACTGGTTACACAGGGTGGAAATTGATGCAAATCGCATTGATGACTTGCCACGTGATTTCTCAGGCGGCATGCAACAGCGCTTGCAAATCGCCCGTAACCTTGTGACCAAGCCGCGTCTGATTTTCATGGATGAACCTACTGCCAGTCTCGACGTTTCTGTACAGGCGCGTTTGCTGGACTTATTACGCCAACTGGTATCGCAATTGCAGGTGGCTGCTGTCATCGTCACCCATGACCTGGCGGTGGCACGTTTGCTGGCTCATCGCCTCATGGTCATGCGCCATGGGCAAGTTGTGGAAGAGGGTTTGACCGATCAGGTGCTCGATGATCCGCAACATCCGTACACCCAGTTGCTGGTGTCGTCCGTATTGCAGGCTTGAGGAGCATATGTTGAAACGTATCGTCGTTGAAGGTCTGTCCAAAGACTTTACTCTGCATCTGCAAGGCGGGCAGGAAATGTCTATCCTCTCTAAAATAGATATGCAGGTGGATGCAGGTGAATGCGTGGTCATCCACGCACCATCAGGTGCAGGCAAGAGCACCCTGCTGCGCTGCCTGTATGCCAATTACCGCGCCAGCAGTGGCAGTGTGAATATCTGGCATGAAGGCAATTGGGTCGATGTGCAGTCTGCACCTGCACAACAAGTGCTGGCTGTCAGGCATAGTACCTTGGGCTTTGTGACCCAGTTCCTGCGTGTGATACCACGCATCAGCACACTCGATCTGGTGGCAGAGCCCTTGCTCATGCGCGGTGTGGAAAAGCAGGCAGCGTATGAGCAGGCAGAAGAATTATTGTCGCGCCTGCGCATACCCAAGCGCCTGTGGCAAATCCCGCCTGCAACTTTTTCTGGCGGTGAGCAACAACGCGTGAATATCGCCCGCACCATGATTTGCGATTACCCCATACTCTTGCTTGATGAACCAACCGCTTCGCTGGATGAAGCCAATCGCGCCACTGTCATCGATATGATCAATGGTGCGCGCGAACGCGGTGCTGCTGTCGTCGGTATCTTCCATGATGAAGCTGTGCGCCAGGCGCTGGCAACCAGAATTTTTTCCATCCCCGCAGCGGTTTCCTTGGTGGCAGCATGATGAACAGAATAGAAAACGCTAAGATCGTCCTGGCTGATAAAGTCATTAGCGGTTCGATGCTGGTAGAGCAGGGCAGGATAGCTGATTTGACTGAGGCAGCGCGCGCTTCCAGTACCACTGGAACAGACGACTGGCAAGGCGACTATCTGTTGCCAGGCATGGTAGAGCTACATACCGACAATCTGGAAAAACACCTGATGCCACGCCCCAAAGTGGTCTGGCCTACGCTGCCTGCGATACTTGCGCATGATGCCCAGATCGCTGCGTCCGGCATTACGACCGTGCTCGATGCAATTTCAGTTGGCGATATCGATTCAGACAGCCTGCGCAATGACACTCTCGAATCGTGCACCAAAGGTTTGCGCATGGCCGCAGACTCAGGCATCTTGCGGGCAGATCACTTCCTGCACATGCGCCTGGAACTTGCAGAAGAAGGCTTGCTGGACATGTTCGCCCCTTATCTGCATGACGAACGCTTGAAGCTGGTTTCCCTGATGGACCATACGCCCGGCCAAAGACAATGGACAGACCTGACCCATTACCGTGTCTATGTATCCGGCAAGCGCGGCTGGAGTGAAGAAAAAGTCGATTCCATGCTGGAGCGTTTATTGCTCAGGCAAGTCGCTTATGCAGCATCCAACCGCCGCGCCATCGTCGCCAGTTGCCGCGCTCTGGACGTGCCTGTACCCCTGGCTACCCATGATGATACTACCGTGGAGCATGTGGTCGAAGGTGTCGATGATGGTGTGACGATATCTGAATTTCCCACCACCGTGGCCGCCGCTAGGGCTGCCCGTGAACAAGGCCTGGGCATCATCATGGGCGCACCGAATATGGTACGTGGTGGTTCACATTCCGGCAATGTATCGGCAGCAGAACTGGCCAGGCTGGATTTGCTCGATGTACTGTCTTCAGACTATGTACCAGCCAGCCTCCTGCATGCGGCTTTCCTGCTGCAAAATGAAGGTTTTGCCTTGCCCAAGGCGGTGGCGACCGTGACACGTAATCCGGCGCGCATGATAGGCCTGCATGACAGGGGGGAGATTGCCGTGGGATTGCGGGCTGACTACATGCGTATACGTGTGGTGAGCGGCATACCTGTAGTCATGGGAGTGTGGAAAGCGGGTAACAGGATTGCTTGAATCGCTTAAAACCTAAGACCTCTCACCACAGAGGCACAGAGACACAGAGGAAATTCAGAGAAAAACTGAAATGATTCTGTGTCTCAAGTTTTATGGCGATTAATTTCAAGTATTAAATCAATCCTGATCCAGATGCAGCGAAATCACACCAGTAGCAGGTGTGGCACAAGGCTCGTCATCAAATGCGATGTCACCATTCGGATTCGCCTCGCCATCAATTTTCAAATCAGTGAAGTTGAACAAATTCTTGTCCATCAGATGTGAAGGGGCGACGGTGGATAACGATGCAAAAATATTGTCCACACGGCCAGGGAATTTCTTGTCCCATTCACGCATCAGGCCCTTGATTTGCTTGCGCTGCAAATTTTCTTGCGAACCGCATAAATCGCAGGGGATGATGGGGAAGTTCTTTACTTCGGCATAGCGTTCAGTATCAGCTTCCTTGACATAGGCCAGTGGACGGATGACGATGTGCTTACCATCGTCGGATTGCAGCTTTGCTGGCATGCCTTTGAGTTTTCCACCAAAGAACATATTCAGGAAAAATGTTTCCAGGATGTCGTCACGGTGATGGCCGAGCGCGATCTTGGTTGCGCCCAGTTCATCGGCCACGCGGTACAAGATGCCACGACGCAGGCGTGAGCACAACGAGCAAGTTGTCTTGCCTTCCGGTATCAGGCGCTTGACGATGCTGTAAGTATCCTGGTTTTCTATATGGTACGGGATGCCCAGTTTTTCCAGATAGGCAGGCAGGATATGGTCTGGAAAGTTAGGTTGTTTCTGGTCCAGATTGACGGCGACGATATCGAAATTGATGGGCGCGCGTTCACGCAGGGTCATCAAGATATCCAGCAGGGCATAGCTATCTTTGCCGCCAGAAAGGCAAACCATGACCTTGTCGCCTTCTTCTATCATATTGAAATCACCTATCGCCTGGCCAACCAGGCGGCATAAGCGCTTGTGCAGTTTATTGTTTTCGTAGGTGATTTTTTCCTGTGACTTGACCGTGGCTTTTACTTCAACCGGGGCGTCCATCAATGTATCGTTCAGAGCTTGCATGGTAGTGTTTAAATGTCGGTTTTGATCTTGAATACTTCTACGCCTACGCCTTCGCAATCCGGGTAAACATCAGGTTTCATGGTGGAGATGCGTACAGCGCGCACCTTAGGATGTGCCAGCATGATTTTGGCGACATCATCACACAGGGTTTCTTGCAGATGCACGTGACCCTTGGATATACGCTCTGCTATCGTGCCGCGCATGAAATCATAATCGACGACTTCTTCGAGTTGATCATCCTTGGGCGTAGAAAGCGCCAGCGGGATATACAGGTCCACATTGAAGAGCACGCGTTGCTCGCCCTTTTTCTCGAACTCATGCACGCCTATGTTGATGGAGATTTCGTAATTACGCAAGAACAGGCGGCGGCAGTCTGAGAGTTGGGGGTGGTGCAGAATGGATAACATGATAGTCCTGGGATTAAGGTTAAATAGCTTGGTTTGCAGTTGCCAAAAACATGACATCGCGCTGCAAGGGAATAAGGTGTTGGCCACCATCGACGAGGATGGTGGTGCCGGTCATGGCCGGGCTGTCAGCCAGAAAACAGACGGTGCGGGCAATATCCTCAGGCGTGCTGGAGCGGCCCAGGGGCGTGACCTGATGTGCCTGCTGGAAATCTGCCGTGCTTTGATGGCCGGATTCCATGGTGATGCCGGGAGCTACGCCAACTACGCGCACTTTAGGCGCCAGTGCCTGCGCCAGCGTTGTCGTGGCACATTGCAGCGCGGCTTTGGACAGTGTGTAAGACAAAAAATCGGGATTCAGGTTGTACAGCTTTTGATCAAGCAAGTTAATGAGGCAGGTTTGCTCGCCATCCGCTGTTGCTGCATGCAGGGCCTGCGCCAATATGATGGGCGCAGCCAGGTTTGCATGCATATGCCTGTCCAGGCTGGCATGGCTGAAGCTGTGCACATCATCTTCGGCGAACAGAGAGGCATTGTTGACGATGCAATCTATCTTGCCCATGGCGGCTATTGCGGCGGGTAACAATGCATGCGTTGCCGTTTCATTAGCCAGGTTTGTCTGCAAGGCATGCGCGCGGCGGCCCATCGCCTGGATTTCTGTCACCAGTGTCTGTGCTTCTGCGGCCGAATTGCCATAATGGACAAGAATATCCCAACCCTGCCGCGCCATATGCAGGGCGATATGCCGACCTATGCGTTTGGCGGCACCAGTGATCAGTGCGGTGCGGGGCGTGTACTTATTGTTGTTCATGTCACTCATGGAAATTCTTAACAAGGATTACTGCGTTTTCAATACAATGCGGCTATGCATAAATTATCTCTACCTGTGCCTGGCGATGATGCGCTGGCCGCCTCATCTGCTTTGCAACAACTGATTATCGACGACATCCACCAACATCAGGGCTGGATACCGTTTTCGCGCTACATGGAACTGGCACTGTATGCGCCTGACCTTGGTTATTACAGCGGTGGTGCCACAAAATTAGGCAAAGACGGTGATTTTACAACCGCACCAGAAATGTCGCCGTTATTTGGTGCCACCCTGGCCAGGCTGGCAAATCAGTTATTCAGTCAAACTGCGGCCGAAGTCATGGAATTCGGTGCAGGCACGGGCAAGCTTGCCCTGGATTTTTTGTCGGAATGTCAATTATCTGGAATCGCGATAGAACGCTATTTTATCGTGGAATTGTCCGGCGAACTGCGTGCACGTCAGGAAGAATTGCTGAAAGACTTTTCACAAGTGCAATGGTTGCAAAAAATGCCAGATTCTTTTTCAGGTATCGTGCTGGGAAATGAAGTGCTGGATGCCATGCCAGTCGACCTCGTCATCAAGACGGCGGACGGCTGGCATGAGGTCGGTGTGGCAGTGGTGGATGAGGAAAGCACGCCAAGGCTGCTTTTCCGCGAACAGTCAAAGGCATGCACTCCTGATAAGATCGCGCAAATTCCCGGCGCAGATGAATTGCCAGTAGGTTATTTGACCGAAGTCCATCCTATCGCTGGCGGCTTTATGCAAAGCCTGGCAGCCATGTTGCTCGCCAGTGGCAAGCCAGCAATTGCGATACTGATTGATTACGGTTTTCCGGCATCCGAGTATTATCACCCGCAACGATTGCAAGGAAGCCTGATGTGCCACTATCGCCATCATGCGCATCCTGATCCTTTTTATCTGCCTGGCTTGCAGGACATCACCGCTCATGTTGATTTTACGGCCATGACCAGGGCAGGGCTGGCAGCTGGGCTGGAGCTATTGAACTACACCAGTCAGGCAGGTTTCCTGACTGCTGCAGGCATCGCCGATGTGCTGGCGCGCACTTCGGCAGAACAAGTCATGGACTATCTGCCTAAGGCAAATGCTCTGCAAAAACTGGTTTCGCCCGCCGAAATGGGTGAATTGTTCAAGGTGCTGGTCATGGGCCATGGCATGGAATTGCCTGAAAATTTATTGCGTCTGGACCGCAGTCACCGCTTATGATGGCAGACAACTTGATGTAAGTTATAGAAATTGCCCAATGGCAATTGAACAGGAGCAAATTTTGTTACGCTGGGTACTAACCATCTTTATCGCCGTCGTGGTGTTTTCCAGCTTGCTGCCCTGGCTGGAAAAGCTGGGCATAGGTCGTTTGCCAGGCGATGTGCGTTTCAAACTGTTTGGTCGCAATTTCTCTTTTCCCTTTGCTTCAACCATACTGATCTCTCTATTTGTCTTGTTGTTAGCAAGGATATTCAAGTAAATGCGTTAAATATGTTAAAGCCTTGCAACATTGTTGCTGCATAGGGGTAAAGTTTCCATATCAATGCGCCGTCACTTTAATATAATGAAATGGTCATTTAAGCCAACTCAGGCTTGATGCGGTTTGCCGGCCCTGGACGACGGGTTGGTGCGCACTACAGCGAGATCAACAATAAATTACGCTAAAGGTTGAAATGAGCGAACTCAGCGATATCAGGGCATTGCTCATTGAACCGCATTCAGGTATGCGGGTCAGTTTGCACAATATGCTGAATCTATGCGGTATTACCAAGATCGAGCATGGTCTGTCGGCCGGTACTGCAGTGCGCGCCATACAAGCCAAGGTATATGATCTGATCTTGTGTGAATATGATCTCGGCATAGGCCAGGACGGCCAGCAACTGCTGGAAGACATGCGTCACCACAAACTGGCACCCTTGTCCACTATCTTTATTATGGTGACTGCTGAGCGTTCGTACGCGAAGGTCGTTAGTGCGGCCGAACTGGCACCATCAGATTATTTGTTAAAACCCTTCACTGCCGACATGCTGCTGGAGCGTGTTATCCGCGCCCTGGAAAAACGCAAAGCCTTTGTCGATGTCTATAATTTGATGGAGCAAGGTTCTATCCCTGAAGCCATCATGGCTTGCCACCATGGTGAACGTGATTACCCCAAATATGCGATCGACTTCATGCGCTTGCGCGCTGAACTGCACGTAATACAAGGCGAAGCTGTTGAGGCGGAAGAATTATATAAATATTTATTTGAATTAAAGGCGGTGGCCTGGGCGCGCTTGGGCCTGGCCAAGACGCTCTTCATGCAGGGTAAATACCAGGAGGCAGAAGAAATACTGAAGAGCCTGGTAGCCGAAAACAACAAATACATGGATGCCTATGACTGGTTGGCCAAGACCCATGAAATGGTGGGTGAGTTGCCAGAGGCAAAAGAGGTACTTGATGTCGCTGTCAGTGTCTCGCCTCATGCCGTGCGGCGTTTACGCAAACTGGGCAAGATCGCGCTGGAGACGGGAGATATCGAGACTGCTGAGAACGTCTTGAAAAAAGTGGTCAGCAAGGCCAAATTTTCTGAATTCCGCGATCCAGAAGACCATCTGAACCTGGTTGATGCCCTGGTCAAGAAAGGTGATACCGAACAGGCCAAATCAGTCGTGCGCGATCTGGAAAAGAATATGTCCAGTTTGAAGAAAACGGCGGCAGTGCGCGCCATTTCTGCCGCTATGATACACGCCAAGACCGGTGACGCCAGATTGGGGGAAGAATTGGGAAATGCCGTGGCAGCCTCCCGGGAAGACATAGGCTTGTCTACCGATGCCAAGCTGGGCCTGGCAAAAAGCTGTCTTGAAAATGATCAGGAAGATAATGCTTCCGAGATTATTCTGGATGTCATGAAAAACGCCAGCAACCAGCAAGTCATGAACAAGGCCATGGGCGTGTTTGAGAGTGCTGGTAAAGGCCACCTTGGCAAGGAGTTGGCACAGCGCAGCCAGAAAGAAGTCATGGATCTGGTTGCCATGGGTGTGCAAAAAGCCAAGCAAGGTGATTTCCGTGGCTCGGTAGAGCTGATGGCCGCTGCGGCACGCAAATCACCTGACAATCCGCAAGTGGTGTTGAATGCGGCGCTGGCTGCCTTGAAATGTCTGGAGAACATGGGCTGGGATCATGCCACTGGTGAGTTGGCGCGCGGTTTGATTGAGTCTGCCCGTCGCCTTGACCCCATGAATCCACGCCTCAAAGCAATACGTGGCTTGTATGATGAATTGCAGAAAAAGTACGGCATCAATGCCGCCCGTGTTGCCAAGTAAATACTAGAGAGCCAGATTTCAGAATGGTTTTGTTTAGAGAATAGGTAGTTGCATAGACCATGGCCATTCAACCTTCTGTTCATTTAGGCGAACACGCACCGGTGACAGCGCGTGATCTTTTGCTCAAAAAAATCAATGAAGAGAGCAATTTGCCTACTTTGGGCGTGTCGATTACCAAAGTCGTCGAAATTACTTCATCAAGCGAAGATCCGGTCGCCAAGCTGGCGCATTTTGTGTTGGCTGACGTCGCCCTGACACAAAAAATACTCAGGTTATCGAATACCATTCATTACCGCACCAGTGCGGGCGCACCTGTTACGACCATATCCAGAGCGATATTTTTGCTAGGCTTTAACAGTATCAAGACCAGTGCCATGGCCATGTTGCTGGTTGATTGTTTCAAGGATAAAAGCCATGCCAATAGTGTCAGGCGCGAACTGGTGCAGGCGTTGTGCGCGAGCATAGTTGGACGTGAAATGGCGCAACGCGGGCGTTTCCAGGATGGGGAGGAGGCTGCCGTGGCGGCCTTGTTCAAGAATGTGGGCAAGATCCTGGTGGCATCTTTTGATCACCCTTTGTACACGCGCATACAAGCGATGCTGCAGACTGGGCAAACCACAGCTCAGGATGCCAGCTCCATGCTCCTGGGTTGCAGCTATGAACGCTTTGGTGAAATGGCTTTGCAGGAATGGAAGATACCCGACACCATCATACAATCACTGATCCCTTTGCCTGGTGGTGAATTGAAGAAGGTGAATACCCGTGCTGAGTGGTTGAGGCAAGTAGCAAGTTTCAGCGATGCGCTGGCTTCCATGATCATGAGTGCAGGCACGGGTACTGGTAGTCTCAGTGAAAAAGCCAAACCGCTATTGCTTAAATATGGCAAGGCACTGGATTTTGACCAGGCCATACTCGATGAAATGCTGGTCAAGGTCGAGACAGAGACCAAGCAACTCGCCAAAAGCATGGACATTGCCATGGGCGATATCCATATCGGTGAAGGCGATGCCAATACCACCAATGGTGTACCGAATGAACTCTTGCTCAAGAATTATGAAGCCGGTGAAATTCAGAACGATGAGCGCCATGCCAGTGGCAAGCCCAAGCATGCGCGTGATCTTTTACTGGCCGGTGTACAGGATGTGACGCAGATGCTGGCATCCGACAGTTTCAAACTGAATGACCTGATCTTGCTGGTGCTGGAAACGCTGTATAGCAGCATGGGATTTCGCTTTGCCACGGTTTGCCTGCGTGATCTGCAAACTGTGCGCTATGTAGCGCGGCTGGCGATAGGTGAAAATTATCAGGAAAGACAAAGAGGCTTTGCCTTCAGCGGCAAGCAAGACCAGCATTTATTTCATCTGGCGATGAGCAATAATGTTGATCTGATGATATCCGACGCCTCTGTCCCCAAGATACAAAACCTGCTACCGGACTGGCACAAGCAATTATTGCCGGATGCACGCAGCTTCATCATCCTGCCGCTGGTCATACAAAAAAAGTCGCTGGGTCTGTTTTATGCTGACCGTGCAGCGAATGCGGAAGAAGGTGTGCCGCCAGATGAAACGGCACTCATCAAAACTCTGAAGAGCCAATTACTGGCCGCCATGATGCGTGGTTAGCCGTATGCGTAGTGTCAGCTAAGTGCTTGTACTGACTGCGTGTATAAGGCATTGGCGTTACAATGCACTGACACTATTAATCATTTCAGCGGGACGAATCTCATGCACTTCACTACCTGGCTTACTTTCTTCTTTGCGGCATGCGTTATCGCGGTATCTCCTGGCTCTGGTGCAGTGTTATCGATGTCGCATGGCTTGAACTATGGTGTCAAAAAAGCCAGTGGTACTATCATGGGACTGCAAGCAGGCTTGTTGTTGATACTGGCAATTGCCGGTGCTGGTGTCGGTTCCATCCTGATGGCTTCAGAGTTCGCGTTCAGCGTTGTCAAAACTATAGGTGCGCTCTATCTGATTTATCTGGGTATCAGTCAATGGCGTGCAAAAAATGATGTGCCAGTTGCCGGCAATGCAGTTGGTGACCGCGTGGCTAACACCCAGGTGCCAGCCCTGTCCAGGCGTTTTTTGACGGGCTTCCTGACGAATGCAACCAACCCTAAAGGCATTATCTTCATGGTCGCTGTATTGCCGCAATTCATCTCGCATGATGCACCGCTCTTGCCCCAGCTATTGATACTGGGTGTGACCATGTGTGCGATTGACCTGGTAGTCATGCATGGCTATGCCTTTGCCGCCTCCATCATGCAGCGTTACTTCCGCGACCCCAAATGGCTGAAAAGCCAGAACCGCTTCTTTGGCGGGATACTGATTGCGATAGGTGCGGCCCTGTTCTTTGTCAAGCGCAGCCCTTCCAATTAAAAAAACCGCCGTTGAATGAAATTACGGCGGCTTTTTTTATCCATTGTTTTTTCAAGCCAAAGGGATTTGCTGTTTCTTGGCAAGGGCGTCGATGTCTTGCCAGATCGTCATTTGATTCAGCAGACGTGTTGCCGGATCCAGCATGGGATTCAGGTTGAAGAAGCGTTCCAGGGAGGTTTCATCAAAGCTGCTATGCTGGGAAAAATTGATACGTCCATACTGCTTGCGGAATGCATGCAATAAATCGGCTGGCGTATCCTTGTGCCAGGATTGCATGAGGCCACCCACCATCAATGCGGTATCGGTGGTCTGTTCCAGCGAACGTGGGCTGCGAGAACTGGCAACATCGCGATAGTCTAGCAGGCGCGGGAAGTATAACTTCTTGATCCATGCTGCGGGTATGCCGCCTTCACGCATGAGTGCGCCGCTACGCCACAGCTTCCAGCTTTTTTCGGCTTCGTTATCGGATACAAAGTGCGTGTCGGCCTTCAGTACGCAATCTTCACCCAGTTCTATTTCCAGTATCACGGGCAAGCCAGCCCCTAAGGCGATGTTTTCCAGTTCCGGCATTTGTGGCTTTTCACCCAACTGGCTTTGCAGGGCATTGACAAATTGTCCCAGCACTTGCTGGTGTTCCTGGTGCAGGCTGCTGGTGGCCTTGCAGAATGCCGCACAGGCGGCAAAATAGGCCATCAGTTCTCCCACCATGATGCCGCTTGCAGGCAGGCTCTCTTCTTCCTGAAATCCCTGGCGTGGCATGTCTGCCGCCAGGCCATGACGCAGGATGGGATACAACTGGGTGGAAATGCAACCAAATTTGACGTGGCTGCCAGCGGCGAGCTTAAATTCTGACATGGCGGCTCAGGCTTTCTTGAATAGAGTGAGGACGTGTTCCGGCGGACGTCCTATTGCCGCTTTATTTTGGTAAGTGACTATTGGCCTTTGCAATAAATGCGGGTGAGAGACGATGGCTGACAAGACTTCTGGGATATCGGCCTTAGCCAGGTGCAGGCTGGCATATTCAACTTCATTATTGCGCAGCATGACCTGTATATCATCTGTGCCTAGTGCTTCCCACAGCTTGTGCAATTCATTAACATGCAAAGGTGTTTTTTGATAATCAATCACTTGCAGGGCCAGTTGAGCGTTGCCCGCATGCGCCTGCACCAGTGCCAGGGTTTCGCGCGATTTCGAGCAGTGTGGATTGTGGTAAATCGTAATCATCTATCTATCATCATTCTATGGTGCTGCCGTGTCAACACGGCATATTTAAATCAGGGTTCAAAATTTGAGTTCCATGCCTAGTAAAACCAGCACTCCCAGTACCGCAAAAACTGCTGCAGCACACCAGCGTACGTACTTGAAAGGAAAATTCGGTGCAGCAATCTTGCCCAGAAATACTGCTGGCACATCGGCAATCAACATACCTAGCGTAGTTCCGGCAATTACCATTGTCAGGTCAGAATATTTTGCTGCCAGTGCCACCGTCGCCAACTGGGTTTTATCGCCAATTTCAGCGATGAAAAAGGTCACGCAAGTCAGCATGAAAACGCCGTAGCGGCTTTCATTGATACCGCCATCATCCATTTCATCCGGTTTCAGCGTCCAGGCAGCAATTGCTAAAAAAGACAGGCCCAGCAGATAGCGCATGACCGTACCGTCTACATGCGTGGCGACCAGTTGGCCCAACAAACCAGCCAGGGTATGGTTGGCCAGTGTGGCGACCAGGATACCCAACACGATAGGGCCAGGCTTTTTATAACGGGCAGCCAATAGTAGTGCAAGCAATTGAGTTTTATCACCAATTTCACCAACGGTGACAGCGAGGACAGAGACGAGGAAAGCTTCCATGAGAAAAGGCGGGATGGGGAAATTTGTCCGATGACAGCTACATCCCGCCCCATCCCTGGTCAGCGGAAACATAACTATCAAAGGTCTTGCCCAATACAGTCAGCGCACATTATTAATGTACTTGCTAAGCTCTGTATCAAACGCACCATGACCAGTTGGCCAAGTATGTTGATGCGTCTTCCCCGAAAAACCGGAGCAGGCTACTCCCCAATGAAAGAGAAGCGCCATTATAACGCATAGCCACCCTGAGATCAGCTTTGATTGATTTGACGATGTTTTACTGGCCCGAAAGATACCTGCTTGCTACACTGAAATGCACAGGAATATCATTTAGCCAATTTGAGGCAAACTGATGACGGCAACTTTATCCAGCTATTTCATGAATTTTTGGTCAGTGGCTGAATTGCATGCGAATGCAATCATCTTTCTGAATCTGGCCGGCGCCATGTTGCTGGGCTTTGTGGTTGGCTACGAACGCTCTTATCATGGCCGCGCTGCTGGCATGCGCACCTATGGCCTGGTGTGCATGGCCTCTGCTGCCCTGGTGGTGATTTCAGGTTACCCTGATTTCTGGTTTGGTTCGCGCGCACTCAATCCTGTCAGTCTCGATCCTTCGCGCACCATACAGGGCATAGTCACCGGCATAGGTTTCCTTGGCGCAGGTGTCATCATGCGTGAAGGTTTTACCATTAGCGGTTTGACGACAGCCGCCTCATTGTGGGCTTCTTCCGCGATAGGTGTGATGGTCGGTGTCGGCTTTTATGCGGCAGCCATTTTACTGGCATTTTTATCGGCAGCATGCATGATCTGGGTATCCAGGCTGGAGTCCTGGTTGCCATCGCGGCCCGCAGTAGCGATCACCATGCAATTCAAGCAAGGATACATACCCAGAGAAGATGCCCTGCGTAAAATGGCTTTGGAGCGCGGCTATGAAATTGCTACTGGCACCTTGAACATCAGTTGCCGCGACGGACGCGCTGAATGGCGTTTTGTTGCCGTGGGACTGAGTCGCAAGCTGGCAACACGCATCAGTGAATTGTCACTGGAACTGGGTGCGTTTGAAGGGATGGAGTTTTACCAGATTGCACATGCGAGAAACTGAATCCTGAGCAAGCAGCCCATAGATCAGGGCAGTTTAACCCCCTGTTTTTCTGATGTGCTGACAGGCACTCCCAGCATGCCCTGCATGAAAATCTGCGTCACCAGGATGGCAAAGTCTGCATAAGAAATTTTGTCGGCCTCCTGATGCGGTTTTAGCCAGGTAAAAGTCCAGTTAATCATGCCAAATAGCAGCATGGTGATGGCACTGCGGTTATGTGCCGTGGTGCGCTCAGGGAAGCTGCGCTGTATTGCTGCGGCAAACAAGTCGACGATTTTTCTCTGTGCATCGAGGATCAGCTTGCGTTGCGGCGATTCCAGGAACTTGACATCATTCAGCAAGGCGATATGTCGGGTTTGGGAGTGTTCATACTCAGCCAGGAAAGCGGCGATCAGGGCAGGCAAATTCTGATGACTCTCTGCCAGAGCGATCAAGACTCTGGTATAACGGTCCAGCAAATCGAACAAGATCGCCTCTTTGCTGGGGTAGTAGTGGTACAGTCTGGCCTTGGAAGTGCCACAGGTTTGCGCTAGCAAACTCATGGAAGTGCCAGGATAGCTATGATTGGCAAAAGCCGTGGCTGCCTTTTCCAGGATATCGTCGCGTTGTAATTGATGATTGGATGCGAGGGTGCGGGCCATGGTGAGAATTTTCGATATGTTGCCAGCATCATAGCTTGATCTGAAGGGTGATGACACTTATGACGAAAATTACAACAATGCCTCAAATGGCTGCGTGAATTCATTTCCACAAAAATGAAAAACAAAATGGTATGTATTAAAAATATCATTTTATTAATTTCAAATAAAATCAAATACTTAGCCTGATTTTTGAGGCTTTCCTTTTCCACATTGAGAAGGAGTTTGCAAATAGGTGTTGACAGATGGGGGAAGTATCTCCATAATCCGGGGTTCCCTGCGGAGAGGTGGCCGAGTGGTTAAAGGCGACAGACTGTAAATCTGTTCTCTTACGAGTACGCTGGTTCGAATCCAGCCCTCTCCACCACAGGTAAAGAATTGAATTAAGAAATTAGCGGCTGAAGTGGTGGCCTTTGCGGGTGTAGCTCAATGGTAGAGCTGAAGCCTTCCAAGCTTATGACGAGGGTTCGATTCCCTTCACCCGCTCCAGTTTTACTTGCGCGGGGTTTTGCGCAGCAAGCTGCCCTTGTAGCTCAGTGGTAGAGCACTCCCTTGGTAAGGGAGAGGCCACGTGTTCAATCCACGTCAAGGGCACCATTTAGTCTGGTGTTTTCAAGTCTGATTTGTCGGGCGCGTGCCTGAGCATTCTCATCAAAATCGTTAGGAGTCCAAAATGGCAAAAGGTAAGTTCGAGCGCACCAAGCCGCACGTAAACGTTGGCACAATTGGTCACGTTGATCACGGCAAAACCACACTGACAGCAGCGATTGCAACAGTACTGTCGAAGAAATTCGGCGGCGAAGCTAAAGCATACGACCAGATCGATGCAGCACCAGAAGAAAAAGCGCGCGGTATTACTATTAATACAGCCCACGTAGAGTACGAAACAGCTGGTCGTCACTACGCCCACGTTGACTGCCCAGGCCATGCTGATTATGTTAAAAACATGATTACTGGTGCTGCTCAGATGGACGGCGCTATTCTGGTTTGCTCCGCAGCAGACGGCCCAATGCCACAAACTCGCGAACACATCCTGTTGGCACGTCAAGTTGGCGTTCCATACATCATCGTATTCCTGAACAAGTGCGACATGGTTGACGATGCAGAATTGCTGGAACTGGTTGAAATGGAAGTTCGTGAATTGCTCTCCAAATACGAATTCCCAGGCGACGACCTGCCGATCATTCAAGGTTCCGCTAAACTGGCCCTCGAAGGCGACAAAGGTCCTCTGGGCGAAGAAGCCATCATGAAGCTGGCTGACGCTTTGGATTCCTACATCCCAACACCAGAACGTGCTGTTGATGGCGCCTTCCTGTTGCCAGTGGAAGACGTATTCTCCATCTCCGGTCGCGGTACAGTCGTTACTGGCCGTATCGAACGCGGTATCGTCAAAGTTGGCGAAGAGATCGAAATCGTTGGTATCAAAGACA
>NZ_JACOFX010000060.1 GCF_014284125.1 Undibacterium umbellatum
AAATCCTCGCTGTTCACCTCATTCAATACGCCGTCTTTCATCGCCACATCACCCAGCACATAGCAACCATGTTCAAGGCTGTAGCCGATGTAATCGATGGTATCCACGCGCTTGATGTTGTAAAGCTGGTCCGCAAGAATCCGCTTTAACTGGTTGCTGCTGCCGTTATACATAGCGCCCCCAGCCATACCCAGCAAACGCTTATTAAACTCCGCAGAGCATGCAATTTGAGAGGCAGTAAACGTGTTCTTCACCGGCTTGCCGTCATGCGGGAATGACACACGGAAGTAATACCAGCTCTCGTTCGTGATCAGGTTTTCCTGAAAATACAAAGCCTTCGGCAAACAGTTGGCAATTTCATAGACCGTGCTCGATGTCACCAGCGCCTGGTCACGCAAGGCATACTCAGACAAGGTTTTTGAATCCTCACTGTTGTCCTGCTGCTCTCTGGCTTTGTTGTAGCGTTCAAGATCGAGGCGAAACCAGAACAGCCGGTTACCAAAATCAAAATAAAACTCAGTCTGGCCACCGTCATGCTTGTAGCGCAGCAAAGCTTTTTCCTCCGGGGATTTCGCCAGCAGCAAGTCCCCGTGATAGCGGTATTCTTCGATGTCTTTTTCAGACAGTGCATCGCGCTGGTGCGCATCATTCCAGTCCAGCTTAGTCTTGCCGTCCTGCGGTATCTGTGCAGCCGCACACTCCCAGCCTGCAGCCCTGGCTTTATCAACATGCTTCTTGGTATAGCTGCGCCCGGCATTGTCGCCGTCCAGCGCCCAAACAAGACGGCAATCCATGTTCCCACGCGAGG
>NZ_JACOFX010000061.1 GCF_014284125.1 Undibacterium umbellatum
GAAAACATCACCCTGGTCGATGCTGACACAGAATCCAACACAGTTGCTCTGGCCAACGTTGGCGCCCACACAGGCACCATCACCATCGGTACAGCAGCAGGTGCTGGCGCAGCAGGCGGCTTCATCAACCTCGACACAACAGTCGCTGGTAACGGCGGTCTGTATCGTATCGACACAACAGGTGCAGCAGCAGCCAACATCGCTGGCGTACAAGAACTGTCCCTGACAGCTGGCCAAATCAAACTGGTCGCAGCAACAATTGATGCATCCGCAGAACTGGCTAACGTCAACGTTCGCGTATCCACAAGTGGTGCAGCCAACGGCGCGCAAAACATCAAGATGGGTGCAGGTAACGACACAGTCGTCTTCGACAACATCCAAGACACACGCGCTGGTTTGACCATCTCCGACACCGTAGCCGGTGGCGCAGGTACAGGCGACACACTCGTCATCGACGGCGACCTGACAGGTGCAGCACTGGGCGACACAATCGCACTGGGCGCGTCTGAATGGACGAACGTTTCCGGTTTCGAAACAATCCGCCTGGTTGGCACATCCAACAATGCTGGTGTAGCTGGTGCTGGTAACTACCGTCTGACATTGACCAATGAACTGATCGCTGCGAACAACAACGCAGGCGTTCTGGCCATCGTTAATGACAACGACACAGCCAATGATGCATCCAATGCAGCAGACACAGCTGGTACAGCCATCGAAAGCGCAGCAGTTATCGATGCACGTGCACTGAG
>NZ_JACOFX010000062.1 GCF_014284125.1 Undibacterium umbellatum
CGAGTTCGATGTTTTCAACGAGGGCGGCGATGCCGTAGTCTTCGACGACGTAGGCGTCATTCGAGGATTCGTAGTTTTCGATACGGTCGCGCTTGGCGTTGTCGACGATCTGGCGGCGGCGGGCGCTTTCTTGGTAGTAGATGGACAGGTTGTCGTAGCGGGTGATGAGGAAACTGTTGGGCGGGAAGTAGGGGACGCTGACGGCTTGCAGGCCGCCCAGGCGCTTTTGGCTGATGATGATGTCGGCGGCCAGGGTCTCGGTGGGGGCGTGGTTGGTGTTCACCAGGGGGAAGTATTTGTCGTGCATGAGTTCGCGGCCGACGATGCAGACCAGGCCTGCGTCTTCACGGAACCAGGGGTCGAGGAGGGTGATGGCATCGAAGACGGCGGCGTCGAGGTTGGCGTAGTCACCGTTTTGGCCGATTTTGACTTTGCCTGGGGCGTTGCCGTGGGACATGACGCGCTGTGGGGCGTCTTCTCGCATGTGTTGCAGCCAGCCGATGTTGACGTCTTGGAGCAGGGGGTGGGCGAGGATGTCGGTATTGGGGGCGATGCTGGTGCCGTGGAAGCCCATGACCATGCGGTCTAGCGCCTGGCGTTTGACGATGACGTCGCGAATGCGGGTTTGGAAGTCGGGGAATTTGGCCCAGACATCGAGCTTGGCATAGGGGACGTGGGTGTCGTAGTTGGTTTTGCTGCATTTGTAGCGGCCGTTTTCCAGACCTGTTAAGTCGCGGGTTTGGC
>NZ_JACOFX010000063.1 GCF_014284125.1 Undibacterium umbellatum
CGAGTTCGATGTTTTCAACGAGGGCGGCGATGCCGTAGTCTTCGACGACGTAGGCGTCATTCGAGGATTCGTAGTTTTCGATACGGTCGCGCTTGGCGTTGTCGACGATCTGGCGGCGGCGGGCGCTGTCTTGGTAGTAAATGGACAGGTTGTCGTAGCGGGTGATTAAGAAGCTGTTGGGCGGGAAGTAGGGGACGCTGACGGCTTGCAGGCCACCGAGACGCTTTTGGCTGATGATGATGTCGGCGGCGAGGGTCTCGGTCGGGGCGTGGTTTGTATTGACCAACGGGAAGTATTTGTCGTGCATGAGTTCGCGGCCGACGATGCAGACCAGGCCTGCGTCTTCACGGAACCAGGGGTCGAGGAGGGTGATGGCATCGAAGACGGCGGCGTCGAGGTTGGCGTAGTCGCCGTTTTGGCCGATTTTGACTTTGCCTGGGGCGTTGCCGTGGGACATGACGCGCTGCGGGGCGTCTTCGCGCATGTGTTGCAGCCAGCCGATGTTGACGTCTTGTAACAGTGGGTGGGCGGTGATGTCGGTATTGGGGGCGATGCTGGTGCCGTGGAAGCCCATGACCATGCGGTCTAGCGCCTGGCGTTTGACGATGACGTCACGGATGCGGGTTTGGAAGTCGGGGAATTTGGCCCAGACATCGAGCTTGGCATAGGGGACGTGGGTGTCGTAGTTGGTTTTGCTGCATTTGTAGCGGCCGTTTTCCAGACCTGTTAAGTCGCGGGTTTGGC
>NZ_JACOFX010000064.1 GCF_014284125.1 Undibacterium umbellatum
TATTACTTTAGCGTTTGCCGTATCTCAAGGAATTTGATTTTTTCTAAAACTTGTCTTTCGACAGCTTTTCAAACTCTTTTTAATACTATGTTTGTTCGATACAATCACAACCCTTCCATAATTTCCACTCACAACTGTCGTTGTAAGCTTCTCTTTACAGAAATAATTTTGATTATTTCTACTTTACTTCTTCTAAATTGTTAAAGAACGAGAACTACTTTTATTACTATGTCTTTCGCTTTGAAAGTACAAACCTAAATCTCAACGTCTTACTGTGTAGCTACTACTGCTCTACATGACGCTGACTTACGTTTGCACTGTCGAGATCTTGTGGTGGGTCTGGTTGGGCTCGAACCAACGACCCCCGCGTTATCAACACGGTGCTCTAACCAACTGAGCTACAGACCCGATTCCTGCGACTTCTACCAAATCTTGGTGGAGGATGACGGGATCGAACCGACGACCCCCTGCTTGCAAAGCAGGTGCTCTCCCAGCTGAGCTAATCCCCCTTTCGGGAACATGATCTCTTACCTGTGTTCTCTATTCATCATTAACAGTCAATAAGTGTGGACACTTAACTACGCGCTACTCTAGAAAGGAGGTGATCCAGCCGCACCTTCCGATACGGCTACCTTGTTACGACTTCACCCCAGTCACGAACCCTGCCGTGGTA
>NZ_JACOFX010000065.1 GCF_014284125.1 Undibacterium umbellatum
TGCCTTGAGCGCCATGGCTTCCATCTCACCCAAGCCCATTGTGTCTATCTCATCACAAGTCAGTTTCTTGATCAGATTAGCTGCCATATGTGCGCCATGCCGTTGGTCCATTTGTGTTTCTATCGAGAGAATTTGCACCGAACGTTGCTGCACCAATTGCATGCGCTTGCGCGCCAGGTCACGGACACCTCTTAATTCTTTTGGCATGATATAGCCTGTAGGCAGTAAGCCCAGACGAAAGACATGTGCCAAGTGCCTGGCATCTGACTCATCGCCCCGATGTTTTAATCCATCATATTGCTTGATTGCCGTGGTATTGGCCAAATGCACCTGATAGCCATGCTCTTGCAGTCCATCCACCAGCCAGTACCAGTTAAAGGTCGATTCCACGACGACGCCAGTAAGCTGAGATTGATAGGGAGCCAATGCAGCACAAATCGTTTCCAGATCATTAGCCAGCCGCCTGGAGTACAACACCTTGTCGGATTCGTCCGAAATAACCACAACACTATTGTTCGAATGTAGGTCTATGCCGCAAAATAACATACCGTCCTCCCCGTTAAAGTTTCGTTCGCACCTTAACTTTACTCCTTTGGCTAACGCCAGAGGAGGGAGGCGGCTAGATGATTATCAGGTCTT
>NZ_JACOFX010000066.1 GCF_014284125.1 Undibacterium umbellatum
GATGAGTTCGTGTCCGTACAACTGATGAGTTCGTGTCCGTACAACTGGCGTAATCATGGCCCTTCGGGGCCATTGTTTCTCTGTGGAGGAGTCCATGACGAAAGATGAACTGATTGCCCGTCTCCGCTCGCTGGGTGAACAACTGAACCGTGATGTCAGCCTGACGGGGACGAAAGAAGAACTGGCGCTCCGTGTGGCAGAGCTGAAAGAGGAGCTTGATGACACGGATGAAACTGCCGGTCAGGACACCCCTCTCAGCCGGGAAAATGTGCTGACCGGACATGAAAATGAGGTGGGATCAGCGCAGCCGGATACCGTGATTCTGGATACGTCTGAACTGGTCACGGTCGTGGCACTGGTGAAGCTGCATACTGATGCACTTCACGCCACGCGGGATGAACCTGTGGCATTTGTGCTGCCGGGAACGGCGTTTCGTGTCTCTGCCGGTGTGGCAGCCGAAATGACAGAGCGCGGCCTGGCCAGAATGCAATAACGGGAGGCGCTGTGGCTGATTTCGATAACCTGTTCGATGCTGCCATTGCCCGCGCCGATGAAACGATACGCGGGTACATGGGAACGTCAGCCACCATTACATCCGGTGAGCAGTCAGGTGCGGTGATACGTGGTGTTTTT
>NZ_JACOFX010000067.1 GCF_014284125.1 Undibacterium umbellatum
ACGCCACCCCAGGTGAGCCCATACAGGCTGTCTTTGGCGCCAGCATAGGAGAGGTAGCTGTCGCTGACTGAGCGGCGGGCAACTTCGATGCCGAGGCTGAGTCCATCGTCGCTGCCACTCCAGCGCAGTCCGCCAACAACGTTCTGGACGGGGAAGCCTATGGGGCTGGAGCCTATATCTGCTCTGACGCCTGCGAGTTCGTAGCTGAGGTTGAGGGCGACGCCTTTGGCTTCCTGGTCGAGTGTGGCGACATTGGGGAGGCCTTGCTGGCGGGCGATGGTGGTGAATGGAACTTTGGCGTATCTGGCGCGTTCTACCACGATGGCATTGCGGCCAAACTGGCCCGAGACTGCGGGGTCGTTCTGGAACAGGGTGCCAGCATCGACAACGACGGGGATGATCTTGAGACCAAACTGGCCAAGACCAAGGGTGTTGATGCGGGCTTCTATGGGAATTTCTATGTCGGTCAGGGCAGAGAGACCTTTTTCTCCGCTGCGTGCTCTGCCTGCGACTTCAACTGAAACTTCCGTTCTCTTGAGGTCGTTGATGGCGTCGATTTCTTTCAGCAACGCCGCTTCTTCTGGACTGACATTCGTGGCTTTTACTGGCTTGGCTCTGCTTGTTGCTGCA
>NZ_JACOFX010000068.1 GCF_014284125.1 Undibacterium umbellatum
ACACGGGAACCACCGTTTGGTGTGTAGACCAGGCCAGCTGTGAAGTTTTCTGCTGTAGCTACGTCTGTGTTGCTTGTCAGTGTGAAGTCTTTAACACCACCACCGTTGACGATGGATGCCAGTGTGGCATCTTGTACGGCGATTTGGGATGCTTGTGTGGCGGAATCCAACACTTTGCTCAGCCATTCTTTGGCCAGGTTGGTGTTTTCTGGTTTGGAGTAGGCAACGATTTCTTCGTTGGTGTCAATCGCTGTTGTGAACGATGTCGATGCAGCAACTTTGGAGTCAACTGCAACTTTGTCTGCGCCAGTTGCGCCTGCCAGGATCGCCAGGGCTGCTTGGCCCATGGTGACTTTGCCGCCCAACAATTGGCCTGTCCAGTAGTTCAGACCTGCTACGTCAGCTTTGTGGCCGAACAGGTTGTTGTAGATGGTGTTGACTGTTTCTTCTGTTGTCTTGCCAGCGTAGGCTGTTGCATATTCTGCTTGCTTGGAGAAGCTGTCAGCGATTTGGTTCAGTGTGAAGCTTTGCGCCATCCAGTATGCCAGGCCACTTGGGTCTGCTGGGCGATTGAAGTAAGCGATGTAAAGCTTTTG
>NZ_JACOFX010000069.1 GCF_014284125.1 Undibacterium umbellatum
GGCGCCTTCCTGTTGCCAGTGGAAGACGTATTCTCCATCTCCGGTCGCGGTACAGTCGTTACTGGCCGTATCGAACGCGGTATCGTCAAAGTTGGCGAAGAGATCGAAATCGTTGGTATCAAAGACACAGTAAAAACAACATGTACTGGCGTTGAAATGTTCCGCAAACTGCTCGACCAAGGTCAAGCAGGCGACAACGTCGGCGTATTGCTGCGTGGTACAAAGCGTGAAGATATCCAACGTGGTCAAGTGTTGGCAAAACCAGGTTCGATCAAGCCACATGCACATTTCACAGGCGAGATCTATGTTCTGTCCAAAGATGAAGGTGGCCGTCATACACCATTCTTCAACAACTACCGTCCACAGTTCTACTTCCGTACAACGGACGTAACTGGTTCGATCGAGTTGCCACAAGACAAAGAAATGGTCATGCCAGGTGATAACGTTTCTATCACTGTAAAACTGATCAACCCGATCGCGATGGAAGAAGGCTTGCGCTTTGCTATCCGTGAAGGTGGTCGTACAGTCGGTGCTGGCGTTGTTGCTAAAATCATCGAGTAATA
>NZ_JACOFX010000006.1 GCF_014284125.1 Undibacterium umbellatum
ATCCAAGCATGACTGGGTGATCGGGTCGCCACTGTTGGATTGAGCGAGCGCAATATATATTTGTATAGCTTGCGGTGAAAGACCTTCCAAATTCATCCCAGAAAGATATTTTTCTTCGTCGGTCATTGCGATATTAGTTATCATCCATATAGAGCAAGCAGCCCATGTGTTTATCGTCGATCGCGCAGAAAAAAAGTTCCACGGTATGACCAACCAGAGGACTCCAACTTAATGAGCTGAAGTTACCATCAAAATGGAAATTAACAAAAGTATGTGGACTATCAAAATCCTTTAGGAATTCCGTCGCAATTTTTTCTAGATCTTCATTTGAATATTTCTGAGACGAATACATAGACATTTCATTTTGCAGCAAACAAATAAGGCTGGGTATTCTTTCGTGCTCATCAATTTCATGCAAAATCTGAGGATGAATTGCAATACGTGTTTCCCCAAGACCGTTGAGTTGTTGAATCGCTTGCTCGTTACCAAATAGAGATACGATAGATGAGGCGGTTTTTGCTCCAGTATTGTTGGCAAAATATTCGATTGCCAAATACCCATCGCACCATAGCTCTTTGTAGTCATCAAGAGTTGCCTTAAATGAGGCTGGTATTTTCAAGTAGACGCCCCTAATTTGATCGTTGACACTTTGGGATGGTTACTCAGCAGGAAGATCATTGCTGTTCCAATCATCTGTGAAGCGTTTCCACGACAGACCAACTGCTTCAAACTCATCGCCATATTTGCCCTTGTTGACACCTAGAAAGCGCAAGGCTTCATTTATTGCATTTTGTGATAAGACAAGTGGTGAAATGACTTTTCCTTCTGATAGCAGGAAGTTTGCTTGTGTTCCATCTCCACCAAAAAATTCTGCTTCAATGTATGCGGCTTTGCAGCTTTCACTTAGGGTTTCACATAGATCTAGCAACTGTGGAAGGATGTCTTTGGCATCTCCATCGGTAAGCGGGCAATGCGGTATACCATAGAAATCTTGTGCTGCAGTTGTTATAGGAATCATGTCAATGCCGCAACGAAGGCGCAGAACTTGAAGTTTTTTTAGAACAATATCTGGAAAAGTACCGGACTTTGCGACAACTGCTTGAAGTGTGTAAGCCATGGAAATGTTTAAATTATGGGTGGACCAAAATATAGTTCTTGCTGGGCTGTTAAAACCTGAACGTGTGGATGGGTGTTTCTATATATACAGAACCAGCTACGCTTCTTCAACAGCATGCGCGACTCGTTGTAGCCCCGATTGTGCGTATTCTACAACACTGGCGTTTGCCTGCCGTCGATAGACCAAAGCCTCAAAGGTTCACCCTACACGTATCGATCTGCAAGCAAATTGCATCCATCGAAATCCATTTCACCCCCTGGCGCGCAGACATCCCCCCACCACGCCTGCCCGCTAAATAGGTCGCTTTTTACTCAAATATGCGTCACCAGTTAGGGTCAAGCCAGGCTTACGTTTGCGGCCGCATGGATGGCACCAAACGCTGACGCAATTTGACGCAAATTTCATGTGATGAGCACCGTAACCGTTTCGGTATTCGAAACGGTTGATTAGCTGAGGGGTTAAGCACCTCAGTTGTTTTTATAATAGAAACAGTTGTACAGATTATCTGTACGGTCATGGAAAAATGTCAGTTGAGGTGATAATCCCCTCAACTGACATTATAATAATCACAGTCGATTTTCTGAGTTATTGGGGTTTCCCCAATAATTGGCGTTGTACCAGCCATCGAGATGATCTCCATAGTTCCGAGATTAGGACTGTCAGTCGTCAAGGCTTGCCCGATAGCGGGTTTCTCTTCCATCCATTGGGGTTTCCCCAATGGTTCTATGCCATTTCAACTATGGTGATTATCACCATGATTGGGGCCAGTTGTGGCGATTATCCCCACAACTGAAACCGTTTTGAATGGCAACCATCATGATTATCCTGGTAGTTGAATACGGTCTGTATATAGGAAAAACCCTAGTTTTCCCTAAATTTGGGACGGCCTCGGGAAAAAGGTAACCAAGGTAATGGCATCGATAAACCATTGTTAAGTGACTGATTTATATAGATTTATCTGGTTACTTTATTTGGTAACTTTTGGTAATTGAAAAGGTAACTTATTTTTAAGTCTTTGATTTATAAGGATATCTATAAATGAAGAAAATACTCTTTATATAGGTAACTAGAATACCTCTACATTACCTTATTATTACCTTTTGTTATTTGCTGGAAAGCCTTACGTATCAAGGGTTTTCGCGGTTTTAGGAATTTCAGTTACCTAGGTTACCTTTTTCCCGAGGGGTACTTTATTTTAGAGTTGCCCTGCTTTTATGCTGCAAATTCCCATTCGACGTAATATTATTGCGCTCGAAGATTGTTGCTCATTTATGTATTGTCTTCTATGTGGCTGAGGGGGGAAGTGTAGATTTTGTAGGTCATGCTACGAAAAACTTACGAACTTTTCTTGTAAGTAATTGATTTTAAAAGAAATGAGATTCCTGTCGGCGGGACCAGTTTTGGCACTAACTCCAGATAACATCGGTTAATTTGGGCTAAAATTCATTAATTCTGATGCGTGTTGTATTAAGTATGCAGTTCGAATGTCAACTTCCCGTCAAACTTTCTTCTCGTAATTTTACTGATTCCCAGGTCTTGGTGACCATCACCATCTTGTCTGGATTTGTTATCCAGATAAATTTCTCATTGAGGTTGCAATGTATTTCTGGAAACTGGATTTATTGAAGAAGCAATTGATTGCAAAGGGATTAACTGAGGCTCAGAGTTATTCCTATATGCTGGTGTATGCCATTCTCAGCGCAATAGCAATCGAGATGATGGCATATGTCCCCCACGAAACTGTGGATGGCTGGACTTATTTTGCGTCCATCATGAACATATTGATTCCTGCGATTGGCACGATGATGGCTTTTAAAGCCAATGGCGGTGCATCTGGCACGCAATTTTTGCCCCGTTATGTCAGTATTTCTCTGATCTCTTCCATCCGTTATCTGGTATTGATTCTCTTGTTGATGATACCGCTGACCACAGCCGCGATTGTGTCGCAGGGAGTAGTCGATATATTCGAGAGCCGGGTGTTTGACCTGCTGTTTCAGGCAACTTACGCTTTGCTATACCTATATATAGTCAAACAGATGCGTGAAGTCGCAACGGCGCAAACCGATGTTGAAAATTGAAGCTTATTCAAATCCCCAGGATGGCAACGCCATCCTTAATTCTCTTGATTCCCTTGAATCAAACATTGCCTGAAATAGACATTGTGTAGCTAACAATGCTTGCAAGTGGCCAGGTAAAAAAAATTATACTAATATTCCTCTGTTCCTGAGTTTCACCGGAAATGATATTTCTGGCTTTCATTTGAGAATATGCCGTCTTCAAGGCGGATCAATCAGAGCGACAGAGGATTATGCATACTGAAGACGAAAAAGTCATCGAGTTAAGTAAAACCAAATTGCGGTTATTGGTCGCTGGCTCCATGATATTTGTGATCATGGGTCTCTGGATGGTGCTACTTGATAGTTCTCAGATTGCCTCTCAGCGTCGTTACAATAGCCCAGTCCTGACGTATGGCATAGGTACAGCAGGCATTCTGTTTTTTGGATTTTGCGGCGCTGTCGGCATCAGAAAATTGCTGGATAAAAAGCCTGGCCTGATATTAAATTCCTCAGGTATTCATGATAATAGCAGTGCTGTCTCGGCGGGTTTTGTCCCATGGTCTGAGGTTATTGGTTTCAGCATTTTCGAAATGCAAAAACAGAAAACACTTGTTATCATCGTCCGCGAACCTGAGCGTTACATCGAGGCTGGTGGCGCCTTCAAGCGCATGCTTAACAGGATGAATTACAAGATGTGCGGCAGTCCTGTCGCTATTTCAGCCAATTCTCTCAACGTGGGATTTGATGAATTGCTGAAAATCTGCAATGCCTATTTGTACAAATACCAAAAGAATATCTGAGCAGCTTACTTGTTTATTTTGGTGGGGCGGTAGCTTATCGCACTACGCCAATAATCGGCCCCAAATCTACGGTGCTATCGTTACGGTCAAGGTCGACAGAATAAATGCCTGAAATACTGCCATCCAGGTACAAGGCGTCCTGACAGTGTAATGTGTCTCTGAAAAAGCTTGCCATTTCATGAAAATTGACTGGCTGCTCGCTGATGACGAAGATAGCTTTTTTGCCGATGACGCCAACGCCGTTGCGCTTTAACCGAGAAGTTGATTCAGGCCTGAATGCAGGATGAACCTGGCCCTTTCTCAACAACAGGGGCCCAGACTGTGTGGCGAGCAAAACACCATTGGCAATGGCTGGATATTCTGAGGATTCAATCACTTGCGGCCCGGCTTGCGTGAGCAGAAATACACCATTTGGTTTCAGAAAAAAATTGCCCCAGGCGTCTGCCAGGTTCAGTGCCGACACCTGTTTGGCATTTTGCACATACAAACCTACGGGTGAATAATCAGAGTGGTACATGCCCGCATTCATGGCAAAGCGTAATTCCTTGTTTTTGCCTGCCAGCCATGTCTTTAAAGTATCGAAGCGCTTGAAGCCCTTGCCGTTTTCATCATTCAGGAATAACTGCAGTTCCTCGTGTTCGGTATCAACACTGATAACCGTAAAGCGCGGGTCGGCAGCTTGGCATGTCAGGCTGAACAGCAGGCAAGCCAAAACAGAAATGAAGGTTTTCATTAAATGATACCTGGAGGCGTGAAGTGACGGCAGAGAGGTCTATCTCCATTTTACAGCATGCGTATGCCTGACTTAAATTCAGGCATCATTGAATATTTTCTCTATGGTAACAAGTTGAAAGAGCCTGAATTAAAGTATCAGTTTGCCGTGCAAATCGTCAGCGTTTACAGGACCAAGTGCAGCCGTGGCCATCCTACTGCAGGCCGGCGTAACCAAATATCTCGTGCAGTGCCTATGATGCCGGAGGGGAGTAATTGATAGAAAATATTTGCAAATTGCACTGGAAAATTAACGCGTATCGATGTTGAGGAAGCTTATGCAAAAAGCATACGATTGTTGTTTGCAGATAAGTCTTAAACGTGAAATATCTTCATGTCAGATCCAACCGGTGATAAGGGCAAGTGCTGAAACGCAGTAAATTTCTGACCTCGCATTAACATGCAAAATTAGCGCGGTATTTGACTCGTATTTAAGCGTGGCACGCACCTGATTTCTCTTTGCTCGATATTGAGCAAGGTTTGCTGAAATTGACTCTTCCATGCACTGCCATAGTTGGTGATCTTGCATATAGGCTCGGTGTTGCCAGGTTTTGTATTACTAAAATCGCGGCGTGTTTTGTGCTGATTTTCAAGCAGACGCCCGGCGATTTTATTTGCCTCATCTTGTTCACCGCTTGCGCGCAAGCTTTCTATCAGCATCAGATCTGCCTGATAATTGCTGGCCGGTTGGGCGCGCTGTATGAAAAAGTCCATCAGCCAGTTGCCTGTGCCCGGTGATTGTAGCAGGTTCAAAAACTGCGCCTCTTGCCTGGCCTGAGCATAGTCTTTTTGCAGCATGGCGATCATCCATTTGATTTGATGATTTTCCCTGTACATCGTGTCAGCCTGCCGGCGATTTTTTGCTTCGGTGTTGTAGGAAGCCAGCAGTTTTATGGCTTCTGCAAATTGCTTCTTACCGACCAGTAACCAGGCCTGATCCACCTTTAAGGAATGGCAGAAATAGTTGTCAGTCTTTTTTTCAGCGCAAGCATAGTCATTGGCTGCCAGTTGTAATTCTTGCGCAGCTTCGTCTGCTTTGCCAGACATGTAATAGCTGCGCGCAAGCATTTGATGTGCTTGCAGGAGTTGGGTGTCGTCCTGGCTCTTGTCTTTGGAGAACAGCTTGACGATTTCCTGTTTCAGTAACAGGTGTGCCGGATTATCTGTCTCTATATCTCTTGCCTGTAATACTTGGGCGAGTAAACGTGCATCTTCTTTGTCGCCCTGAGCATACAGTCTAGCACGTAAAACTGCCTCTGCTTCTTGCAGGTAGTTGGCGATGTCGGCATCATTTTTTGCTGCGCTTTCCAGTTCATCTTGCCCGGACCAGTTGCGTAAAGCGATAGCCATGGCAAAGGCCGCATCTGCGTGATGGTAGGTTGCCTGCACCGAGTTATTATTCTCGGCATAGTAAATTTTGGCGATGCGCAGCGCATCTTCTGCGTCGTTGTCGCTGGCTTCTTCCAGTGCGGCCTTGAGTATTTTTGCTCTTTCATTGCCCTGTGCTGCGGTGATTTTGTCAGCGCGAGCCGACCTCAGCATACTTTTTTCTTCTTCCCATGTGCTGGCAGTACCCTTGACGTCAGTCTTAGCCACATTGACGGCTTGTACGGGATTTGTCGATGCCATGAGCGAAGACAAACCTTGCCCGGCCATTTTCAATATGGTATTGGGTGCAGAGTAGAGTAAGCCAGACAATGCGGCGATGGGCAGGATAAGGCAAGTCAGATAAATGGCTATTCCTGCGCTGCTCTCACGCCATCCTGGCAGACCACCCAGATAGCGCGACAATAAACTCTGGCCTACTTCAAGCTTGCTGCGATAGGTCCAGTTTGCAAAACTGGCTTGATCAAGAAAGTCGTACAAATCACCAGCGGCATTGGCAAAGTCCATGTGATTGGATGGTCGGGCTTTTTGCCTTAGTAGCAAAGAAGCAGCTTTGGCAATTTTGAATTGAAACTGGGCGCTGATCAATATCACCAGACCCAGGCCCAGTAATACTTTGTCATTGATATACATGCCGTAAGCTAACATAGCCAGACTGCTGGCCAGTGAAAAAACAAAGCGCAACCAGGGCAGGCGAGCAATGAGTAATAATTCTATGATGCGCCCGCCATCCAGCGGTAACACAGGCAAGAGATTAAAGCCATTGACCAGCAATGATGCCAGGGCTGCCATGGTCAAATACGGGCCCCATGAGGTGTTCATGATGCCTGGCTCCCAGACAATCAGGGCAAAGCTGCATAGTGACAATAGCAATCCTGGCATCGGGCCTGCCAGATAGACCAACATATGTGTCAAAGGACGAGCTTCGTGTTTTTCACCACTGGTGATGCCACCCATGCCAGGAATGAAAAACACCTGTACATCTCGAAATCCTGCCAGCTTCATTGCCAGCCAGTGGCCGCCTTCATGCAAGGCAATCACGCCTCCGATGAGTAATGCGCCAGTGATACCCCACCACCAGGATCCCAATGCCAGGAAGACCAGGGCAGACAAGCTAAAGCTTGCGTATTGGTACCAGCGCGGCGCCAACATGGAGCGCAAGGTGCACAGCGTTCGTACAAAAGAACAACGGTCGCGCAACTGGCGCGCTGCCAGCATATCCGTTGTAAGCGAAATTGTGTTTTCTGAAGCAGCGCTTCGTGCACTTTGCTGATTGATTTTACGCATATTCCACGCCATTTTCATCGCTGGAAAAATACGAAAACCATAGATCGTTTCATCACCACGTTGCTCGCGTTGATATACCTTGCCCTCTCGTTCAAGGCGCACGAGCCAGCGATCTACCAGGTTCTGTGCAATTTTTGGCGCGTCCGCGGGGTCACTGCGTTGCACCGTAATCAGCTCGCGCACATGCAAATGCGTCGCTAGTTGTCCGGCAAATTCTGCGCTCTTGTCATCAATCACACTGACCCGTGCAGGGAAGGGCACCATGGTTTGCAGCATGCCGTTTACTGTTAGCAAGGCCTTGCCGTCAATGTATGTGTTCCATAGATAGATGGTGTACGGGCGTTTATCTACAGTGGCTTCAGTAAGTACAACTTCTGCATGGACATCCTGGCCCAGATGGTGATAGACATCGATGTAGCTGACCGGGATATCATCAGCCGCCACGATGGAACGTTCGCGCCAGCTATGCATGTAGCGAAACCCCGCCTGCTCCATTTCCAGGCGCGCCTCATCGAGTATAGGCAAGAGATCACCGCTGGCTGCGCGCAAACACGGTGTTTTGCGTGGCGCCCACAATTGCAATTTCAGTAAGCGGTTCACGCCTATCAGCAGAGCCAGCACTTGCAATATCAAAAAGACGGCTACAACCGTCACACCCAAACCCCACCACAGGTCCATCCCAATTTCCACCCAAGTCTCCACCAGCAAAAGTATCAAGCGCATTGTCAGCTATATGGCTGGAAATTGCGAGGGTATGAGTTGGATTGAAGAATAAATCAATCGATTTGATATGTGAAATGGCTTGCCAGCCAATCTATCATGCGTATTTATTTGCCATTTTGATAGTATTTATTCTTGATTGTTCGTCCTCGTGAATTGCTGAAGTTGCATGGCTTATGAGTGTATTATCGTTGAGGGCATCTGCGCTCGATTACAAGCTGAAATGCCATTCGTTCTATTTTCTGCGCAGTGTTTTAAATACTCTTGGTTCCCAAACGCGCATAGCAAACAGTAACCCAGTACCATGGCGCTGTGTCAGCGGCACGGCCAAGCTTTCCTGATGCAGGTCAGCAAAATCCTGCTTCAGCTTTCTTAGTTTTGCCTGGAATTGCATGGCGGCAGCTGGTGCCAGCATGCCATTTAAAAAAACGAAACTGTCATTGGCTGCGTGAAAGCCATCGTCAACGAAATCTCCCAGTGCCTGTTGCCGGAATAGTTGTCTTATTGGCCCTTCTGGCAACCAGTCAAAATCGCGGCTGACATTGAGACGTATGCGATTACCTGGCAACAGGTCGATTAACCTGAGCCTGTCGAGATGCAGTAGATGCTGCAGACATGCAGTTTCAGAAATCTGATAAGTCTTGATGACATCTGCCATGCTCCAGTGATTCAGCGTGCAGACTGCCACTAGTAACAATATAGAGTTGGAAGCCAGTTCTTTTTCTTGCTGCAAGCTCAGATGTACGATATGCGGCTCATCAATGGCAGCTTCATTGACCAGTTCCTGTATTGTCAGGTTGGCGAGTGCAGCCAGTTGCGTCAATCTTTCCAGCGATAGGTTGCCATTTGAGAATATACGTTTGACCGTGGGTTCGGACAGCGACAGTGCTGAGGCGATTTTGCGGTAAGTGTAGCCGCGTGATTTTAGTAAGCGCTTTAATGTCGCCAGCAGGCGTTTAGCTTCAGTCATGAGAGAGTTGGACGGTGATGATATTAAAATTGGTATCAATATTTGATCCTTCTTGGATTATATGCCATCGGTTTTAACGGAAATATTTATTTATTTGATGCTTTTGCTTATGATGAGTTCATTATATGAATGTGCCGATTGGATGTTAGCCGTATGGAGAATTACTTGCACACGCGTCATGTCAGAATCATAGGAAGTGGAATGGCTGTACCAGCATATGAAGTCAGCAGTGCTGCGTTGGATGCCAAACTGGGTTTGCGGACAGGAACGAGTCTAAAAAAAACCGGGGTGCGCAGGCGCTTTCTCTCGACTACAGAAACTGCTGCACAACTTGCAGCACATGCTTGCACCACAGCATTGGAAGATGCCGGTCTGGTCTGGGATGAAATTGATTGCTTGGTTGCTACCTCTGCAACCATGGACCAGGCCCTGCCTTATAACGCCGCGCTGATTCATGCGGAGCTAAAATTGTCTGGTCGCCGCACGACGACTTTTGATATTGGTGCCAGTTGCATGTCTTTTTTGACGGGTCTGGATACTATGAGTTACCTGGTCGAATGTGGTCGATATAAAAATGTGATGCTGGTTTCATCCGACATTGCCACTTTTGGACTAGATTGGAATAATTTGACTGAATGCGGTATTTTTGGTGATGGTGCAGCAGCGGTAGTGATACGGCGCTCATTGCCGACGGAGTCTTCTTGCATATTGTCGTCGCGCAGTGTGACAATATCTGCAGGGGTAGAGCATTGCAAAATACCAGCCGGTGGTTCTCGCTACCATCCACGCAGGATGTTGACGTCGATTGATCCCTTGTCAGTTTTCCAGATGGAAGGGCGCTCGGCCTTCAAACTCATTGCAGCGGAAATGTCTGGTTTTGTAGAGGGTTTGCTAGAGACTGCTGATGTGAACATGAGACAGATCACTAAGATAGTTCCGCACCAGGCCAGCCAACTGGCCATACATCATCTGACCAAACGTCTGGAAGTATCTAGTGAAAAAGTCATGAATATTTTTGCAGACTATGGCAATCAGGTTGGAGCTTCTTTGCCGACTGCGTTGCATCTTTGCAGAACAGGGCAGCAAGTGCAAAGAGGTGACCGCATGATGTTGATAGGTTCAGGGGCAGGCCTGACGCTGGGTGGCATGGTGCTGGTTTACTGATGTACTGATATGAAAATTCTCATAACTGGTGGAACAGGTTTTCTTGGCCGGCATTTGGTATGGCAACTGGCGAGAGACGGTCATGAGGTCTTGTTCACAGGGCGCAATGCAGATGTTGCCCGCAGCATAGTGCTGGCTGCAGAAAAGCCGGTTGAGTTCGTGCCTTTGGAACATGGCAGTAAGCATGCTGGCGTACAATTACAGGCTTGCAGCACTGGAGCTGATGTACTGGTACACAGCGCTGCACTGACTTCGCCTTGGGGTAGCCAGTTTGCCTTTCAAAATGCCAATGTAGCGTCCACCAGCGAAGTGCTGGCGGCATGCCACGCAAATGCCATTCCTTGTCTGATCAATATTTCGTCGCCCAGTATTTATTTTAATTTTTGCGATCAGTTGGGCATACGTGAAGACATTGCCTTGCCATCAGGCGTGAATGAATATGCGCGCAGCAAGCAAGAGGCTGAACGACTGGTCATGGCTGCGGCTATACCCTTGCGTGTGATACTCAGACCCAGAGCTATCTTCGGCCCCTGGGATAATGCCTTGCTGCCGCGCTTGCTACGCCTGTTAAGATATGGGCGGTTACCATTGCTAAGAGGAGGGCGAGCTTTGCTGGATATGACTTATGTTGACAATGTTGTTCACGCCGTCAAGTTGTCCATAAAGCTGGCACCATCAAACGGAACAGAGGTATTCAATATATCCAATGGCGAGCCGATTGCCGCTGCTGACCTGTTTGCAAAAATGGCGGAGCAATTTGGCATTCCCTTGCAAACGGTAAACAGGCCTTATTTCGTGGCTGACCTGTTTGCCCGCTTGCTGGAATGCGCCGCAAAGTTTCGGCCACAATGGGAGCCACCATTTACCCGCTATTCGCTGGCAACCCTGGCTTATTCACAAACCCTGGATTTATCCCGCGCACGTGAAGTGCTGGGATATAGCCCCATCGTTACCCTTGATGAGGGCATAGACCGCACCGCGCAGTGGTGGAAGCAGCAAGGCTTGCAGGCATGATCACGCCACGCCTTCAATTCCATTGGCTGAAAGCCGGACACTGCAATCATCCAGAATGTGTCGCCATGCGTGGTGGGCGTTGGCAGAGCGTGATGTTTCCAGCCCTATGTGGATTGCTGATTCATCCAACACGCGGGAATATCTTGTTTGACACTGGCTATAGTAATCATTTCCTGCAGGCTACCCAGCCATTTCCTGAGCGCCTGTACCGCTGGACGACGCCGATGACACTGGCACCAGAAGAAGTATTGACGCAGCAACTGGCACAATTGGGCATACAGTCTACAGATATTAACTATGTGGTGATTTCGCATGTCCATGGTGACCATATAGCCGGACTGCGTGATTTTCCCTATGCAAAATTAATCATCTCGCGCGTTGAATACGATAGTGCCAGCAGCATGTCGCGCTTGGGTGGTTTGATGCATGGGTTTCTGTCCGCATTGCTGCCACCGGACTTTGCTGAAAGGGTGATTTTTGTCGAAGATAGTGTCAGCCTGAATCTGCCCGCTGAGCTTGCCGCGCTTGGCACCGGTTTTGATATTTTTGGCGATCGCAGCCTGATTGCCATACCCTTGCCCGGTCACTCCAAAGGGCAGATAGGCGTCAGCTTCAAGCGCCATGATGACAGGCGGATTTTTTTGGTTGCCGATGCCTGCTGGTCTATGGGCGCGTTGAAAAACAATCAGTTGCCGACCTGGTTTGCCAGCCGCATTTTTAGCAATGTCAGGCAATATCAACAAAGCTTTTTGGGGTTGCGAAAAGTAAGCACCATAGCCGATGGCGCAGTGTTGCTACCATCACATTGCCAGCAAAGCTGGGAGTATTTGAATGGCGGTCAGCAAACATGAAATTGACTGATTTTTGCAGGCTGGTATTTCATTTTGTCAGGACGCGCTGGCTGTTACGCTTTTCAAGCAGAGCTGCAATGCGCGCCTGGCAGGGAAAAAAGATTGCAGCCTTTCTCAAACAGCAATTGCCATTGACGCCATTTTACAAAAAGTATGCTGGTTTGACTTTGCAGGAATTGCCTGTGATTGATAAAGCCATTTCGCTGGAATATTTTCAGCAGATGAATGTCGCCAATATTAGTCTGGAGCAGGCCAGTGCCATTGCACTGCAGAGTGAAAGCAGCCGTAATTTTTCTGCTGAACTGGATGGAATTACCGTTGGTTTGTCCAGTGGTACTCAAGGGCCACGCGGCGTATTTTTAACTTCGCGTAAAGAACGCGCCAAATGGGCAGGCATCATGATGGCTAGAGCCTTGCCTGCAGATTTGTTGTTCAGCCTGATCTTTCGCTCAGCACCAGTCAAGATAGCATTCTTTTTGCGGGCGAACAGCAATCTTTATACTACCTTGAATAGCAAGCGCATCCATTTCAAGTTCTACGATTTGTATAAAGGTGTGGATGTACATCTGCCAGAGCTGGAAGCGCAGTCACCAACAATGCTTGTCGCCCCAGCGCATATCTTGAGCGGGCTTGCAGAACTGAAATTAAAGGGTGTTTTGACCATCTCGCCCCAGCGTGTCATTTCTGTGGCAGAGGTATTGGAACCCGACGACAAGTGGCGCATAGAAATTGCGTTTGGTCTGCCTGTACATCAGCTTTACCAATGCACAGAAGGTTTTCTCGCCTACACTTGCGAGCTGGGTGTCTTGCATCTGAATGAAGAATTTGTCCACATAGAACCAGAATGGCTGAATCAGGAAAAGACCCGCTTTGTCCCCGTCATCACTGACTTTACCCGCCTTACCCAAAAAGTCATACGCTACAGGCTCAATGATGTATTGCGGGTTCGTGATACGCCGTGTCCATGTGGTCGTGCCAGTCTGGCGCTGGCTGCAATAGAAGGACGTTGCGATGATATATTGTGGTGGCAAAAGCGCGATGACCATGAGCTGGCGGCAGTGTATCCTGACATGCTCAGGCATGCAATTACCATGGCATCGATTAGCTTACCTGATTACCGACTGGAACAGCATGGCAATGAATTGCGGATTGCCATCGATTCAGGCGAAGTTGAAATGATGAATGAAATGACTGTGGCGATCACTGGCCTGGCGGGCCGTCTGGGCTTGCGAGCACCCACTTTGAAAAATATGGCTTATGTGCCAGGTGAGGTTAGTAGCAAGCGCAGGCGCATACGCTGCGTCAGTCGACCTGACATACCTGACATACGACGTGTCCTTGAAGAAAATACAGAGGTAGTGCATGCCTAATGTCTTGATAATGGGGGGCAGGGCACCAGCAGCACTTGACCACGCGCGTCGGTTTTCCCAACAGGGCTGGGCTGCTTATATCGCAGACAGCGTACCTTGCCGTTTGTCTGGCTGGTCATCGGCGGTCAAAGCCAGCATACAACTGGCTGCACCCAGCCAGCATCCCCAGGCATTCATTGATGACTTGAATCGCACAATAGCGCGATATCAAATTGATTTGCTCATGCCTACTTGCGAAGAAGTGTTTTTTCTATCGCGCTACAGAAAATACCTGCCTGCCAGCGTCAGAGTGCTGGTCGATGATTTTGATAAACTGCGCACTCTGCACAGCAAATGGCATTTCCTGAAACTGGCAGAGCAATACGGCGGCAACCCACCACTCAGCCGCCTGGTCAGCAGTGTTAATGAGGCCCGTGCGTGGGCGGGTAATACTCCCTTGGTGCTCAAGCCTGAGTATTCACGCTTTGGTGTGCATGTCCGTCTTTATCCACAAGGCATGCCTCACAACTTGGCTCCATTGGGGCAGCAGGGCGCATGGGTAGCGCAACATTTCAAGCCCGGACGCGAACTCTGTTCATACAGCGTTGCTGATCAGGGACGCTTGCTGGCCCACGTCGTGTATGAGCCCAAACACAGGCTGGGCAAGAGTTCCAGTTTTTACTTTGCACCCTATGATGCGCCGTTGATACGTGAGTTCGTCGCAAAGCTGGTAGCGGCAATCAACTACACAGGACAGATATCATTTGACTGGATAGAATCGCAGGGCGGTATCCCCAGCGTGATTGAATGTAACCCCAGAGCTGTCAGCGGTGTACATCTGTTTGGTATGCAGGATGCACTGCCTGCCGCCCTTGCAGGCCAACTGGATGACTGCGTGCAGCCATCAGCAGCAACCCCACGCATGCTGGCAGCCATCATGCTGAGTGCGGGTCTGATACAGTCCATGCGAGAGAGGGAATTTCGCGCATGGTGGGCTGACTACAAGGCAGCGGGTGAAGTGATAGGCGTTGCACAAGATCGCTTGCCATTGCTAGGTGCATTGGCTGATATGAGTTCATTCGCTCTGATGGCATGGCAACAAAAATGCTCCATGCGTGAAGCCGCAACCAGAGACATAGAGTGGGATGGACAGGAGTTGGCCGAACCATGATGCTTGTTGAGCAAAACCAGATAAACCATGAATTTACTTCCGGCGCGGAGAAGTTCGCACAAATTCATGCTAGCGATGCACATGCTGTATTGATCAATAATGTGCACGCAGATATGGATATGTTGCGGGTCGATGGTCTGGTTTTTCCTGTCACCGTGAACTCAGGTAAATTCAATGATGCCTGGGTGTGTTCCCCACTGACGACCTACTGGCGTTATGCGCAAGAAGAGATGTCACGCTATGCTCATGTCATGGGAAGGTTTTTGTTTTCATCGATCTGCCATGTGTACGGATATTTATTGAAGTTTGCCAGGATAGATAAGGCTGTCACCATCAATAACTGGGCCTTGAGTACCAATATCTATCCCGCTCTCGCTAATGAGCAAGTGTTAATACAGGTGATTGCAAGCGCAAGCGCGAAATGGCCAGATCATGGCATCTGGTTCCGCTCACTGAACAAGGAGCTTAATGCTGACTGGATCACTGCCTTGCGTGAACAGGGCTTTACGCTGATACCAAGTCGTCAGGTATATCTATTTGAGGATCTCAAAAACGGTATCAGACAACATGCGAATTTACAGCGTGATATGCATTTACTCAAATCAACCGAACTATCGCGCGTCTGCAATTGCGAAATTCGGCAGCAGGATTATGGCCGTATTGCAGAGTTGTACAAGCTACTTTATCTCGATAAATATTCACAGCTCAATCCAGAATATACAGCCAGTTTCATGCAGGCCTGGCATGCGGTCGGACTCTTGCATTTTTATGGTTTTAAATCGGCCGATGGTGTGTTGCAAGCCGTTGTCGGTTTATTTCAAATGCAAGGTGTGGTGACTGCACCCATAGTTGGCTACAACACTGCATTGCCGCGAGAACTTGGTTTGTATCGGTTACTGATGGCCGCTGTATTTGAGCATGCAATCAAAAACAATATGATCGTCAATCTCAGTGCCGGTGCTGCGCATTTCAAGCGCTTGCGTGGCGGTAAGCCGTCCATTGAATACAGTGCAGTATGGTCTGTGCATTTACCCATGCGAACGCGGATAGTTATTGCATGCCTGGGCTGGCTGACGACTAAAATAGGCATTCCTGTCATGAAGAAATATCAATTATGAGCGGCCAGTGGAACCCTGCTGTTTATGCATACTGGTTTGTTGCTGCTTGTAGTGCAGACCTCAGACAAAAACCAATCGCCGTGACAGTACTTGATAAACCATTGACACTGGTACGCTTGCAATCAGGTGAGTTGCTCGCTCTTGAAGACCGTTGCCCGCACCGGCAAGTGCCCTTGTCGCAAGGCCAGGTGACTGCTGAAGGTTTGCAATGCCCATACCATGGCTGGACCTTTGGTAGCGGCGGACGCTGCATCAAAGTTCCCGGTTTGCCACTACAGGCTTGCCTGCCGCAGGTGGGGGCGCGTGCATTTGATGTCAAGGAATTTGATGGGTTGATCTGGGTCAGGCTGGCCAGACATGGCCATGTCGAAAGTGATTTGCCTAAGCTGGTTACTGATTTGCCTACGGGTTCCAGACGGTTTCTGTGGCAAACCAGTTGGTCTTCATTTATCGTCAACGCACTGGAAAATTTCCTTGATCCCCTGCACACGCATTTTGTTCATCCAGGTCTGGTACGCAAAGACACCCAGCGCCACAGCGTGGAAGCAGTTCTCACAGAGACTGCAGATGGTTTTGTAGTGGACTATCGAGGGCAAGTACAGCAATCCGGCATACTCTATCGCTTGTTCGAGTCGCCTCGGATCTCTGAGCGTGCTTACTATACACATGCTGGTTCGACGCAAATAGAATATTGCTATCAGGATGGCAGCATCGTGCGCATCAGCCTTCATTTTACTCCACAGTCTGCGGATGTGACACATGTGTTTGCCACCATGCATATTGAGAACCGATGGGCACCGGCCTGGTTATTGCGTTTACTGGTATGGCCTTTCCTGAAGCGGGTTGCATCGCAGGATGCGCATATGCTCGCCTTGCAGACGCAAAATTTGCATAGGTTTCCAGATGCTTGCTATGCCTCCACGGAGCTTGATCAGGTGCGTCGCTACATTGAAAAATTCTGGCTGGATACTGAAATCAAGCTGCCCTCAGGCAATAGTATTACTCTATATTTGTAACACCATGTAATGCTGGGCTATTAGTGCCGTTCCTAAATTGCCAATCGCATGCCAGTCGCGTATATTTTCAATCCTTACGTCGCGATGTAGACGTTGATTGAATTTCTTTAAGGTAATAACTCCATGAAAACCAAATTAATTTTCTCCCTGTTAAGCGCCTTGCCGCTGATTGCAGCGGCAGATGTAACAGTGAACATGAATCAGGTAAATGAAGCCGGTGTTGGTAGTAAACTGGGGCAGATTGTTGTGTCTGAGAGCAAGTATGGGTTGGTGTTTACACCTGCCTTGGCTGGCTTGACACCTGGCTTGCATGGTTTTCATGTGCACCAGAATGCGGATTGCAGCAGCAAGGAAAAAGATGGCAAGCTGGTTGCAGCGCTGGGTGCTGGTGGCCACTATGATCCAGAAAACAGTAATCGCCATGGCACACCGTGGGGTGATGGTCATATGGGCGATTTGCCCGCTCTGTATGTCGATGCCAGTGGCAATGCCGCTCAACCTGTACTGGCACCGCGCTTGAAAATGGCGGATATCAAAGGCCGGTCCCTGATGATACACATAGGCGGTGACAATCACTCAGATCATCCGGCAGTATTGGGTGGCGGTGGTGCGCGTGTGGTGTGCGGCGCATTCTGAATCTGATTTGTCAGCAAGACTGTCTCAGGTGTTGAGCCGGAAACAGTCTTGATGTGAGCTTCAAGTTGGTGATTCGTTTTTTGCCGCTTTTTCCTTTTTGAAGGGATTGCGGTCTGGCGCATCATCATGCTCTATGCCTAGCAGCAAGCGTTTCATGAGTTTGTTGAGGACGGGTTGGCGGTGGCGTACGAATACACCAAAGGTTTGTGGTTTGGCACCCAGCGCTGCTTTGGGTTCCAGCGCTGTGCGGCCATAAGAAATACGCTTGCAGCCAAGGTCTATGGCGTCGGCGATACCAGCATGCAGCAAACGCAGGTAAATCGGTAGTTCTTCTGCGGCAGTGCGGTCAAAGCCGATGTGATATGCAATGGCAGTTTCACCATCTGCGATGGAAATCAAAAAACCCAGCAAGTGCCCTTCGCGCTTGATGACGCTACAGCGGAATTTGTCGCCTGCGGCAGCCTGAAGTACAGGAAAGTACTCGGGCAGTAATTCAAATGGGCGAAAACTGGCATTCACTTGCACGGCTTTGTATAAGGCAAAGATGTGGTCGAGTACTGGTGTCAGGTCATCCAGTCTTTCCAGCGTGCAGCCGGCTTCATCCATGGGCTTGAACACGGCATTGCGAATGCCGCTGCGGTATTTGGATGCCAGGCTGGCCAGGTAGTCATCGTAGTTTTTCCATGCCGGAGCAAGGTCCAGCACCATGTTCGGTTCTGTTTCTACATAGCGATAGCTAAGGTTTTCCAGATGGGCTGCCTGGTCTATATAAGGATCATGCAAATCCTTGATCATGACAAAATGGGTCTTGCCTGCAAGTTTTTCTGCCTGACGTACGCGATACAAGACTTCGACAACCCCATGCCATGCCAATTTTGGATCGACATCCCTGGCAAAGGCAATGCCATGCTGGCCGAAAGTCAGGAAATTGCCGCAACTGAGTATGCGCTGCCTGGCATGCTGGGCCAGTTGATCCAGCGGCAATCCCCACTTCTTGTCTGTATCTGCCGGCTTTTCCGGGCGCGCTTGTGCCAGACTGATGTCGGCAATTTGCATATAGACTGCCGCCACCAGTTGACGATCTGTACCCGTGCCATCGAAAATCAGGGCATAGCGGGCTGACAGGTTGAGTGGCAGCACTTGTTCAAGCGCCGTCAGATATTCAAGCGACATGAAAAAGCCGGATTGCGCCGCCAATTCTTGCCATGCTCCTGCATCCAGCATGCTGATGGAGTCAGCAATGGCATAATACAAGTCAGCAGGGCCACGCAGACGCTTGCGCTCTTTCTGGCGTTCCCTGAGAGCGCTGGTAATCGATTGCAGTGCGGCAGGAATTTTCATGTGTCAGACTCAAGATGAATGGTGAGTTTGCATCATAAGCGTAAAACTATCTGTTGAACAACGCATAGAACAGGGTGTCGTCGCATATAGTGAAACAATTTGCAACATCAGTAAATTTTCATCATTAAAGCCAATAAAGTGTGCATGGACAGTTAGCCATCAAGTAAAAGGAATTTGTGGATATTTTATTTTTAGGCACCTCCGCAGGTGCGCCAACCCGCCAGCGCAATGTAAGTGCTTTGGCTTTGTTGCCTGATCAGGGCAGCGCATGGTATTTGATTGATTGTGGTGAAGCTACCCAGCATCAGTTATTGAATACTCCATTGTCGGTACATGGCTTGCAAGCGATTTTTATCACGCATGTGCATGGTGACCATTGTTATGGTTTGCCAGGATTGCTGGCCAGTGCTGCCATCAATGGTCGCAAAACACCTTTGCAAATCATCGCACCGGCAGGCATACAAGCCTGGCTGGAAGCTACTCATGCGATGTCGGAATCTTTTTTGCCGTTCGAATTGCAGTTTATAGCGGTCGAGGAAATGAAAAGCTGGCAAGACCATACAGTGACAGTGCAGGCGACCATGTTGTCGCATCGCGTACCTTCATTCGCCTATCGCTTTACTGAAAATCATACTGAAGCTGTGTTGGATACTGCCAGATTACAGGCCGAGGGTGTACCTGCGGGCCCCTTGTGGGGGCGTTTGAAAAAAGGAGAAGATATCCTTCATGAAGGCAAGACACTGTCCAGTGCTGATTATCTGCACTACCCCTATCCACTGCGTGGCATCATCGTCGGCGGTGATAATGATCAGCCTGACTTGTTGCGCGAAGCCAGTGCAAAAGCGCAAGTGCTGGTACACGAAGCCACCTATACGATAGAGATAGCAGAGAAAGTGGGTGAGCGTGTGCAGCACAGTTCGGCCGCTGCAGTTGCAAGCTTCGCGGCCTCGGCAGGCGTGTCCAATCTGGTGTTGACACATTTCAGTGCCCGTTATCAGGCAGACAGCGAGAAGTCGCCATGCATCAGTGAGATACAGGCTGAAGCGGAAGCGCATTATCAAGGTAATTTATTCCTGGCAGAAGATTTTGCGCGTTATCGTCTGGATAAAACAGGTGTGTTAAGTAAGTTGGCTTAAAGGATACTGGAAACGCTATGATTGAATTTATCTTTGAAGTGTTACTGCAACTGGTTTTTGAAATTGTTGAAGCGGTGTTTTCTTCTGGAGTGAAGCGTAGCAGGCAGACACGGCTACCACTTTGGTTGAGCGCAATCGTGTATGCCGGGTTGGGTGTCTTCGCCGGTTTTGTGAGTGTGTGGATGTTCCCCCAGGCTTTTTTACATGGCAGTATTGCCCGCATTGCCAACTTATTGTTGACGCCAGTGCTGATGGGTTTCCTGGCCGGCGCGTTTGCCGCCTGGCGCGGCGGGGATCAGCAAGGTATCTTTCTTAACCGCTTTGCCTGTGCTTATTTGTTTGCGTTGTCCTTGGCGATTGTGCGGTTTTTTGTGACTCAACATGCCTGATTTTTTACGCTTGTCCGCACTCCGCTTGTCGTTTTGCGTCCTTAGCCTGGCTTTGATGACTTGTTCCAGAACTGCCTCTGTAACCAGTCTGGACAATGATAAGTTGACGGGCCTGGTTTTCAAGGACTGAAAGCCAGCCGAAAAGGATAAGGCGATTGCTCATCCTTTTGTCAAAGTGAAACAGGATAGTAAGGGCAAGCAAGTGTTTCGTTACGACTCCGCTACTGAGCAGTAGCAACTCAGTAGCGGAAAACATTTGCTTCCCGAATGGTAGTGCCGTCGCCACAGTAGCGACATCGCTTTTGCTTATTGAGGTAATAGCGGGCGCAGTAAAGAATCTGCAAATTCATCCAGCTTGTTCATGACGCTGGGGTCATAGCAGTTGCAAGCGATAGCCAAAGCAATGTTCTTGCTGGGGATAACTCTGTTGCTGGCGTAATAGGTCAGTTCCGTACCATTATGCAAGCTGACATTGCCCAGGCCCTGGGCATTGACTACATTCCAGCCCAGACCATATTCATCAATCGGGGTATGCATAAGCTGGAAATTCGCCTTGCTCAAATAATTGCTTTGTCCTTGCAAACCACGCAAGTGTTCACGCAAAAATACGGCATAGTCGGCCAAGTTCAAATTCAGGCCGCCAGCAGCGTTGATGAAAAATGCGTAGCGTGGGTCAATGACTGGTGGCGTGACTGTCCATTTACCTGCAACCAAGGTATGTCCGGCATTATTGTTGATGCCAGCATCTTCAGGGAATCCAAAATGAGCCTTGATGTTAAGGGGGGCGAATACTTCCCTTTGCATCAGGTTTTCATAGCTGTCACCACCAGCAATTTCTGCCATCAACCCGGCCAGGGCATAGCCTATGTTGGAATATAGCAGCTTGCTATTGGGGGCATATTCTGGCGCATCCTGTAACAGTAGCACGGCTAATGCGCGACGGTCTGCCAGCAAATCGCCAGACAGCAAAGGCAAGGCTTTTTCTATGGTCGCTTCATTCACTTCGCGCGGCAGGCCCGAGCGATGACGTAGCAGTTGTTCTACTGTGACATTCAAATACTCGCGGCGAATTTGAGTGCGCCAGGCTGGAAACACTTCGACGATGGTCGTGTCCCAGCGCATTTTCTTTTGCTCTACCAAACGGCCTATCATGGTCGCCGTAGCTGCCTTTGTCAGTGAGCCAAGCTGGAACAGATCAGTGCTGAGAGTAGTCTTGTTGCTATTGATTTCCCTGGTGCCGGTGACCACACTTTCTACTTTATCCTGATTGACTATACTGACAGAAATCGCAGGCAAGTTATTGCTGCTGCGGAAGCGTTCGACTTCAGCACGCAAGGCTTCGCCAGTTAATAGTGCTATCGGCTTTTGCACTTCTGTGGTCGCGGCGGTAGTAGGCGCCGAAGGGGTTGAGCTGCCTCCGCAGGCAGTCAGTATGCCGCAAATGCAGACTGCAAGCAGTGTCAAATTCAAGCGTGTATTCATAGTCCAGCCTTATAAAGTAGGCCGTCAACGTCATCCGTATAAATGAAGGTCAGCGGCACTTTGGTGAAATACCAGGGAGCCAAACTTGGGGAGTGTTTGGGATAGTACAGCGGGCGCAGTATTACCATTTCTTTGTCAATAGACTATGGTTTGGTGCAAGGTATAGTTTTTTGAAACGCTGAGTACCGTTTGGCAGAACTTGCAATGACAGTCTGGCGGGATGTGATGTCGATGCCTCAATCTTTACTGCTGAAATAAAGCTGCTGCCAAAATTGCCTTTGCAAAGCCTGATCTTGTCTGGCATATTTTTTACTGCTGTGTAAGTCCAGTATATAGATTTGCCCAGCCGAATTTATATGGGAGCGCAGGAAAAAAATAGCGCCAGCGGTACATAGGGCCAACACTGACAATAGGGCAGGCATAGACTGGCAGATCAGCACTGCGCAGTTTGCTGTCTTGTGCAGTTTTATTTTCACATAGTTCATCTGCCAATTCTGAGGCTGCGTTTGCCATGACTCATGGTGGTGAGTAATAAATTGTATTCCTTGTGGTGATTGTAAAATATGCCACTATAATTGCTCTTACTTTATGCAAACGCTCGGGTAATAATATGCTGAAAAAATGGATGACTTTCCTGCTCCTCGCATGCAGCAGTATTGCCAGCACTGCTGCAGAGTTTCCTGTGAGTGCAGTGCCTGATCCCTTGAAAACATGGGTGCCATGGGCACTGGATGGGGTAGAGAATGCAGGCTGCCCGCAGCTAGGCCAGGCAAATGACAAGCAATGCGTATGGCCAGGCGTGCTGGAAATCAAGGCCCATGCCCAAGGGGCGAGTTTTACTCAGGAATTAGAAGTCTTGCGTGACACCTGGGTTTACCTTCCTGGAAATGCGCTGCATTGGCCGCAGGATGTCAGTGTGGATGGGAAACCGCAGCCAGTCATCGCGCGTGAAGAGCTACCCATCATTAAACTGACACGCGGTACGCATAAATTGGCTGGACGCTTTTTCTGGTCTGCCGTACCAGAATTCTTGCCTTTGCCTGACAGTGCGGCCTTGCTTAAACTGGAATTGAATGGCAAGCCAGTGAGCTTCCCGGTGCGTGATGAAAACAATCAACTGTGGTTGCAGCGCAAGGCAGAAGCTGACGCTGGTGAGCAAATTCAGTTAAGGACTTTTCGCAAAATCACCGATGGCGTACCCATCATCGTAGAAACATATCTCCGCCTTGAAGTATCTGGCAAGGGGCGTGAAGTCAGTCTGAGCCGCGCGCTCTTGCCAGACCTGATCCCCTCGGAACTGCAATCGGCCCTGCCAGCTGTATTGCAGCCTGACGGCAGCATGAAGGTACAGGTAAGGGCCGGCAAATGGGATATACGCCTGCTGGCACGCCATCCGGGCGCTGTTAAAAATCTTGCTCTGCCTGAGGGGAATGGATTGATGGCGGAAGAAGAAGTCTGGTCCTATGAAGCAACACCCATGATACGTACTGCTGCGATAGAAGGACCATCCACAGTAGATCCCCAGCAAACGACATTGCCACAAGAATGGCGCAACCTGCCTGCTTATCTCATGCATGCCGGCAGTACATTTGGAATCAAAGAGATACGTCGAGGTGACAGCGATCCGGCACCCGACAAACTGTCCATACAACGCCGTCTATGGTTAAGTTTTGACGGTTCCACCCTGACCATGAGTGATCAGATCAAGGGCGACATTAGCCGTTCCAGTCGTCTCATCATGGGTGATATAGCCCAACTGGGGCGAGTCAGCCTGTCCGGACAAGATCAGTTGATTACCCGTGGTAATGATAAACTGGCGGGCATAGAAATCAAGCGTGGCAACATCACAGTAAGTGCAGACAGCGTGGTTGGCAATGCCACACGCAAGTTATCTGCGGTGACCTGGCAGCAAGATTTTGATAAGTTAGGCATAGAATTGATATTGCCTGCTGGCTGGCGTCTATTGCATGCGGGAGGGGTCGACAAGGCAGAAGGGGCCTGGTTGTCACGCTGGAACTTGCTTGATTTTTTCGTTGTGCTGGTGATTGCGCTGGCTGCCGGAAAACTGTGGGGCAAGCAATGGGGCGTGCTTGCCTTGTTTGCTCTAGTGTTGTCCTATCAGGAGATGGATGCGCCACGCTACTCATGGATAGTCTTGTTGGCGCTAACGGCTATTGTTCGGGTCTTGCCATCTGGACGCTTTCAAATCTGGATCAAACGACTGCAGCAAGCCAGCCTGCTGGTGCTGGTATTGTTGAGCCTGGCATTTGCAACCCAGCAAGTGCGATCGGCTTTGTATCCCGTGCTGGAAACGGATGGTAACGCTGACTATGGATTTCAGCGTGCTCAAGTTGATGAAGCACCTGCGCCCGCTGCATCAGTTGCCGTGCCTGCCGAGGTTAATGCGCAAGTGCAGGGCGGTGCGGAAGCACCGCCGCCCCCTCCTGTGATGAATGAAGAAAGTATGCCCATTCAAAGAGACGCAAACAAACTTGCCAAAGCCAATGCAATGAATTCATATAGCATGGTCAGAGCCAAGTCGGCAACTGGATCGCGATCCACCAACTACCAGGCTATGGACCCAGATGCCAAAGTGCAGACCGGGCCAGGTTTGCCGACCTGGAACAGGCGTTCGCACCGTCTGATCTTTGATGGCCCGGTCAAACAGGATCAGCAACTGGATCTGTGGCTGTTGCCGCCTTGGGCGAATAAAATACTGGTGTTGCTGCGCCTGATTTTGTTGGGGGTCTTGCTGGTTTGTGTAAGTGATCTCTGGAAAGGTCGAGGGCGCGGACCAGGCAGTGCCAATGCAACTGCTACCAGCGGGTGGCGCTGGCGTGGTTTGGGCAAAACAGTGTCCATCGTGCTTATCAGCAGCCTGGCTGCCCTGGCGAGCCTGCACAGTGAACCTGTGCAGGCACAAATGCCCAGTAAAGAACAACTGGAAGAACTCAAAGAGAAACTCATGCGGCCTGCCGAGTGTCTGCCAGACTGCGCAGAAATCTCGCGCATGCTGGTACAAATCAATGGCAACAATGTCAGGTTGGGTCTGGATATCGATGCTGTCATCGAGACGAGCATTCCTTTGCCAGGTGGCATCAAGCACTGGCTGCCAAGTGATGTGCGTCTGGATGGCAAACCTGCCTATGTGCGTCGTACCGGTGACGGAACAATCTGGTTGTTGGCACCAGCAGGGCGTCACAGACTGGAACTGACCGGCGAGTTAATGCTAAGTGATACCTTGCAGTTGCCGTTGCCGCAAAAACCAAGGCGTGTTGACATCCTGGCTGATGCCTGGGATGTTGCAGGTTTGTCTGACGACGCAGGTGTTGCAGATACCTTGCAATTCAATCGTCGCGTCAAAGCCAGCAATAAGACAGAAACCTCAGCCTTACCCAGTTTTTTGCATGTCACCCGACGCTTGATATTGGACAAGGAATGGCAGGTGGAAACCACCGTGTCGCGCCACACTCCTCTGGGTCAGCCTGCTCTTGCACAAATCCCCTTATTGCCTGGTGAGGCAGTGACCACCGCCGGTTTGACAATCAAGGATGGCATGGTGGCCGTTAACCTGGGGCCTCAGACAGATAGCATCGAGTGGCGTTCAAATCTACCTCAGTCTGCGCAGATCAAACTCAGTATTGGCAAGCAAAGCAATTGGGCTGAGACATGGATAGTCGCAGCCTCAGGTATCTGGCATTTGAGTGCGACAGGTCTGCCGCCACTGGCCAGCGATGCCAATAGCGGTGAAAACGATGGCGAACTGGTGTTCCGACCCTGGCCGGGCGAAACGCTTGCCCTGAATGTCGAGCGCCCGCAAGCCATCGCTGGTCAAACCCTGACCATCGATCAAAGCAGGCTGCTGGTCAGCCCTGGCAGCAGGGCAACCGACTATCAATTAAGCTTGCATTTGCGTAGCAGCCGTGGTGGTGACTATACCCTGACTCTGCCAGAAGGTGCAGTCCTGCAGCGTGTCAGCATCAATCACCAGGTCAGGCCATTACGTGCAAATGGCAGGCAACTGGTGTTGCCGGTTATGCCGGGTGCCCAAGACATAGAAGTGCAATGGCGTCTGGACCAGGGCATGGGAAGCAGTTATACAAGCGCTTCCGTCAATTTGCAGCAGGCGAGTGTCAACAATACGCTGCAATTGAAGTTGCCACATGATCGCTGGTTATTGCTGGCTAGTGGCCCCGGCATGGGGCCTGCCATCCTGTTCTGGGGCAAACTCATTGTCTTGCTGATGGTCGCTGTCGCTCTGGGGCGTTTTGCCGGTTTGCCTGTGACTACCCGCCAATGGCTGCTGTTGACACTGGGTTTGACACAAGTTGCCTGGTGGAGTGCTGCCCTGGTCGTGGCCTGGTTCTTTGCCTTTGCCCAGCGTGCAAAAATGGCCGAAAGTACGACCGCAAGATGGTTATTCAATCTGCGTCAATTGAGCCTGGTCGTCCTGACCATGATAATGCTTGGGGTTTTGCTGGCCGCAGTAGAAAGTGGTTTGCTGGGGCAGCCTGACATGCAAGTCAGCGGTAATGCATCCAGTGCGCATAATCTGATCTGGTATCTGGACAGAGCAACAGCGGATTTGCAAGCTGCCTGGGTATTGTCCTTGCCCATCCTGGTCTATCGCGGCCTCATGCTGATCTGGGCGCTATGGCTGGCCTGGTCATTACTGAGCTGGTTGAAGTGGGGCTGGGCTGCATTTGCCAGTGGCCGTTTATGGAAACAAAAACCACGTGTACTTGAAGCTGGAGGTTCAATGCCTGAAGTGGCAGCTAATGTCAAGGCGCAAGCCGCCGATAACTCGTAGTGATGAAAAAAGTCAGGGGTTGCGATCAATCCCTGACTTTTTTTATGAGTCCAGAGTAGCAAAGTATTTGCTTGAATGATCATCACTCTCTGATCTTGTGCGAAATGCTGCGGCGGGATCAAGCATACAAATATTCCGTTATTTTTGCATTTCCTGTACCTGCTGCAGAAATTGTTGAAATGATGAAGCATGCTCAGGGAATCGACTGATCCCCTCAGCAAAAATTTCTTCAGCTGCGGTCAATTTGCCCAACCTCAACAAGCATTCTCCCTTGGAAAAGAAGGCGCTCATGCCATCAGGATTAAGGTAAAGAGAAACTTCGAAATCCCTGAGTGCATATTCATAGAGAGCTAATTCCATGTAAGTGAAGGCACGGTTATCTACGGCTTCAAAGAATAAAGGGAAAAGTTCGATGGCCTTGCTATATTCTTCTATCGCCTCGATTCGCTTGCCTTGATCACCAAGAGCATAAGCATGTTTGTAATGCTCACTTGCCTGGTGAATGATTTCTGAAATTTCTTGACCAGTGAAGTTCGCATAGCGGGGGAAATCAGTGTGTTTCAGGTACTCGACAAAACCACTCAGTTCTTCTTCTGTTGCCTGGGTATTGCCTACTCGCTCCCATCCTGAATTGAAGTTTTTTGCGTCAATCGGAGCGTGCCACACTTTCACTTTGGCCGCCTTCAAGGATGCCAAATCCGGTTTGTTGAAAACTGATTCATACGTCAGGCAATGCGCGGTAGCTTCCCCGTCTGGCCACGAGTCCAAGGCTAGAATTTTCATGGCTATCCAGCCTGGCTTTTTTTCGCGAATGATCAGGTCACCTGGGGTGAGGGCTATTAGTTGTGTGACTTCCACTTCAGGTTTCCTTTATTGAATTGTTTTGATTGGCAATCGCAGTTTAATATATTTCTATCTTTTGAATGCAAAATGCAATAGATTGACATCTTTCCATTGCAATCAAATCTCTTCAGCACTTATGCAAGCGCCAGCAATTTATTTAAAGCCAGATTTCCTCTTCGCACCAGAGGTCTTATTTTCCAAACTTGAAAATGAAATCATCTGGGATGAGAGAATGCGCGCCCGTAAGACGGCGAGCTTTGGTGTGGCCTATGATTATTCTCAAATATCGTATGCACCGACACCCATGCCAGATTTTTTACAAGTGATTTGTCTGGCTCTGGAAGATGAGTTGGGCTTCCGTCCCAATAACTGTCTGTTGAACTTTTACACTGACGGTAATTCGTCCATGGGTTTTCATTCAGATTCGACTGATGAACTGGCAGAGGGTAGTGGCGTTGCCATCATTTCGCTAGGCAGTTTGCGTCATATCGCCTATCGCAGCAAACAAGATAAAAACCAGGAGTTTTCATATCCATTGCTTCCCGGAAGTTTGTTGTATATGTCTGCAGCCATACAAGGCGAGTGGCTGCATGCCATTCCTAAAGAAGCAGGTGCTGGCGCGCGGATTAGCATGACGTTCAGGAAAATTAAGCGCTCCTGTGGATGACAGCGAGGCCCTTTGCATCTCTGGAAAAAATGCGTGGGAGATGAGCCTCTTTTAAAAATAGTTTAAGAATTTTATGCACTGGATTATACAAAATAATATCTTCTCAGAAACAGGTTGGGATCAGTTGTTGCAAACGATCGATCGCTTCGGGATTTCTCATTCTGTTCACAAGGTCGTGCCATTTGTTGGCGAGCTGGAACCGCCAGCAACTATTGGTCATGATAACGTCATTTGCATAGGTTCCTATTCCATGCGTCATGCTGCCAAACGACATGGCTGGACGCCTGGGGTATTTGATTTGTTCGAGCAGGATTTCGGCCAACAACTCAAGCATTGGGGTGAGCATATGCTCAATGCCAGTTCAGTTATCAGTAGTTTTGCCGATGCGGTTTTTACCGATGATTTCATGTTCGTACGCCCATGCAATGATTCCAAGTATTTTGCTGGACGTGTATTTTCACGCGAAGAATTTGAAACCTGGCAAATCCAGGTTTGCGATTTACAACTTGAAGATGGAAGCAGCCTGACGCCGCAGACCTTGATACAAGTCGTCAAACCTATCCTGATTTACTGCGAAGCGCGGTTTTGGGTAGTCAAGGGGTGTATTATCACCAAGTCCATTTATAAGCGTGGTGACCGGGTGATTTATTCGAGTGAAGTGGATGACAGTTTCACGCAATATGTGGAGGAGCGCATTGAAGAATGGCAACCGCATGAGGCATTTGTCATTGACGTGTGCGATACCGAGCTTGGTTTGAAAATTGTTGAAATCAATACCTTGAATTCATCAGGCTTTTATGCCGGAGATGTGCAAAAGCTTGTGCTGGCACTGGAAGAGGCTTTTAGCGTTTGACTTACTCGTGCAGAGGAAGACCCCTCTGCACGAGTATCGACTTTTCTTGCTTTCTTACAGCGCAGTCCGCAATGCAAACAATTCCGGGAACAACACCACATCTAGCATCTTGCGCAGATAGCTGACACCTGCAGTGCCGCCCGTGCCGGTTTTGAAGCCGATGATGCGCTCTACTGTAGTGACATGACGGAAGCGCCAGATGCGGAAGGCGGTTTCCATGTCCACCAGTTTTTCTGCCAGTTCATACAAAGACCAATATTTTTCTGGTGTTTGATAGACTTGCAGCCAGGCTGCTTTGACGGACTCATTGGCGACTATGCCTTGCGACCAGTCTTGTTGCAAACGGTCTGCATCAATCGCAAAACCCTGGCGTGACAAGAGCATGATGGCTTCATCATAAATAGACGGTGTACGCAGAGAAGCATCGAGAGTTGCATGTACTTCTGGCTTGCTTTCATGGACAGTCATCAGGGTGGCGTTCTTGTTACCCAGCAGGTATTCCAGTTCACGGTATTGATGTGACTGGAAGCCTGACGATGCACCCAGGTAAGGGCGTATTGCCGTGTATTCGCTAGGCGTCATGGTGGACAACACATCCCAGGCATGTACCAGTTGATCCATGATGCGGGCCACGCGTGACAGCATCTTGAAGGCGGGTGGCAAATCATTGCTGCGTATATGCTGGCGCACTGCATGCAGTTCATGCAGCATCAGCTTGATCCACAGTTCACTGGTTTGATGCTGGACGATGAACAGCATTTCATTGTGATTGGGTGAGCGTGGATGTTGCGCCGTCAGTATCTGGTCCAGGCCCAGATAATCGCCATAGCTCATGGATTCGCTAAAGTCCATTTGTGCGCCATGCCATGCCATGGGGCATTTGCCAGCTTGTTCGTTGTTGCTCATGAGGTTTCCTTAAAATGTTTTCTACCTAAAACCATATTACACAGAGACGGAGAGGTCGCACAGAGAAAGGCGAAGAGCTTTTTATGCATTTTGTTCTTCTTTGCTTTTCTCTGTGTCTCTGTGTTGAGGGGTCTTGAATCAAGTCACTGCATTTCGTTCAGCGTTGGCATCGTAGTCTTTGCTGTCGAGTATATCGCGCAAGCCTTCTGCTGCATCCCAGACATCGACAAAGCTAGTGTACAGCGGCGTAAAACCAAAGCGCATGATAGCGGGTTCGCGATAGTCACCGATGATGCCGCGATTGATTAGCGCCTGTATCACGGCATAGGCATGTGGGTGTTTGAAGCTGGCCTGGCTGCCGCGTTGCTGGTGCTGGCGAGGTGTTACCAGTTCCAGTGGGTGTGATGCACAACGGGCTTCTACCAGGGTGATAAACATATCCGTCAGTGCCAGCGATTTTTTGCGTATTGCCTGCATATCTGTCTTGCCAAAAACATCCAGTCCACAGGCAACCATAGCCAGTGACGTAATTGGCTGGGTACCGCACAGGGCGCGGCGTATGCCAGGCGTAGGTGTAAAACCCGGGTCCATGGCAAAGGGGCTGGCATGACCCCACCAGCCAGACAACGGGTGATGGAATGTCTCTTGATGACGTGCAGGCACCCAGATAAACGCAGGCGAGCCAGGTCCGCCGTTCAGGTATTTATAAGTACAACCAACGGCAAAGTCAGCATTCGCGGCATTCAGTTGTACAGGAACTGCGCCAGCAGAATGGGCCAGGTCCCACAAAATCAATGCGCCATGTTGATGTGCAAGGGCAGTGACGGCAGTCATGTCATGCAGATAGCCAGTGCGGTAATTCACATGCGTGAGCATCACCAGTGCCGTGCTGTCATTGATGACTTGCGGCAGTTCTTCTGGAGAGTCGATCAACTGGATTTGATAACCACGATTTAGCCAGCGGGCGATGCCTTCCGCCATGTAGATATCAGTAGGGAAGTTGCTGCGTTCGGTAATGATGGTTTTGCGTTTGGTATCAGCCGTCTGTATCTGCAGTGCTGCGGCGATGGCCTTGAACAGGTTGACGGATGTCGTGTCGGTGACGACCACTTCATTGACTTCAGCACCAATCAAGGGAGCGAGTTGATTGCCCAGGGTGGATGGCAAATCAAACCAGCCAGCGGTATTCCAGCTCTTGATGAGATCAGTGCCCCACTCGCGGGTAATGACATCTTGCGCTTTTTGCAGGGCTGCCTTGGGGCGGGCACCGAGGGAATTGCCGTCAAGGTAAATCACACCGGCTGGCAAATCAAATTCTTCACGCAGGGCTGCCAGCGGATCTTGCATATCAAGCTTTTCGCAATCGCTGCGGGTGATAGTGGTGGTTTGTGTCATTACAACAGGCTCCTTAGTATGTGGCATCGGGGGCTGGCATCAAGCCCGGCAAGTTTTTTACAGACAAATCAATTCATGGTCTCAAGAAGCGATTTCGCCGGAGACGATGACTCGTGGAAAAATATGCAGAGATTTTATGCCGGATTGTCTGAATTTTTCTTGCAAATTGCAGTGTGAAAATCAAAGTTAATAGAATATTCTGCCGATTATATTTAAGATTTTGATATAAAATGCATTAATGAGTTTTTGCATTGCGCAAAGGCACCAGATTGTTTGTGTTTTTGCAATTGCTTGCTCTTCTCATCTGCTAGTAATAATAGATTAAAAGACACAGGCCCCGGCGAGATAGATAAAAGGAGGGATGCTTGCAAGTAAGCTTTTCTGCATCTTTTTTTCTCAGTGTGTCCTCTGTGCCTCTGTGTTGAGAGGTTTTGTCATCAATAAATAAGTAGATTAGTCAAATGCAACTCGACGCCACCGATCTTAAAATCCTCCAGCAATTACAGGCCGATGGCCGCATCAGCAATCAGGAGCTTGCTGATAAAGTTTTTTTATCCCCGTCATCCTGCTTGCGTCGCGTGCGCATGCTGGAAGAGGCTGGCATCATCCACCATTATTGCGCTGTTATTGATGCTGCTGCAGTCGGGCTGGAAGTGGATGCCTTTGTTCAGGTCACTATGCGCCGCGATGTGGAACAATGGCATGAGAACTTTTCGCAAGCGTTACTGCAATGGCCGGAAGTCATCGGCTCTTATATCATCACTGGCGACGCCAATTACCTGTTGCGCGTGCGTGCCCGCAATCTCAAGCATTATTCTGCTTTTGTGCTGGAACGACTTTATAAGACGACTGGCGTGCTTGATATACGCTCGAACATCGTGTTGCAAACTTTAAAGGATACACAGCAAATCGCGACCAGCCTGCTAGTGGCTGAATAATATTCTCTTCTACCGCGTTACCATCACTCTGCCATGATTTCCTTTGATATTGACGAGTATCGTTACAACCTGCGTGCAGCCGCCATCATTCTAGATGGCGACAGGGTGCTGCTGCACAAAATCGAAGGCGATGCATTCTGGTGTGTACCTGGTGGCCGGGTAAATGCAGGAGAGCTCGCTTCCAACACGGTGGTGCGGGAGATGCAGGAAGAATTGTCAGAACCTGTTAGCTGTGAAAACCTGTTGTGGACTGTTGAGAATTTTTTCTCTTATCGCGGTCAGCAACATCATGAAATTGGTTTGTATTTCTTGGTTCGCTTGGCATCAGATTCACGCCTGCTGACAACAGTAGGCCCTTATGTGGGCAATGAAGGTGACTTGAAGCTCACTTTTGCTTGGTTCAGTCGGGCAGAGTTGGCAGATCTTGATATCCGTCCTTCCTTTTTAGCGCAGGCGCTGGCAGCTCCAGCCCTGCTCATGCAGCATGTGGTACATCGTGAGCACGCTTAAGTGGCTCCAGAAAATCAACTGCTTTGTATCTTTTTGCCATTTTCGCTTGAGGCGGGAAAAAAATAGATCCGTCCGACAGTCAACGCTTACAAGTTTTTAGGACTGGTCCGATATCTGAAAATTGGTCTTCTGATTACACTGTGTGCAGTATATTCAAAGTAAAGAAACGTAGATGGATAGCAGGAATATGCATGTATTTTTTGATGTCCCTTTTTTTTTTGCTTTGAACTTACATCTATCTGTACACCAGCTAAAAAGTAGGTACAGGGTTTTGAGGGATCTCGAAAATCCCCTTGCGCAATTTTCGCATTGGATTGCGGATCGTATTGCGTATTGCATTGATTAACCAGTATTCAGGAGATTTATATGAAGAACGGACGTCAGCAAGACAATTCTTTCCAGGAACGTGATCGTCAAATCAGGACGCACCATGCCTATAATGGCAGCCGTCACGAGGGCTATGGTGATAATCACGAATTCGATCAAAACAGGGATGTACGCCATGCATCCTCAAACTACACCAATGATTTTGGCCGTGAACAAATGCAAAGCCGTAACTCGGGTTCGCAAGGTTTCTACGGCGTAGACGGTGGCCGTCAGCAAGAGCCGCGCTACGCCAATGACAATGGCCGCACTTATCCTGAACAGCACGATCGTCAGAATGTAAGTCAGGCCGGCCGTTATAACGGTCAGCAATCCAGCCAGGACTTCCATAGTAGCCAGGCCAATGATGGCCGTTATCATCCTAACGACTTCGGTCAATATGAACACAATGGCGCTTCCTCTCCACGCCAGTATTCAAGCGACCGCGACGGAAATAACCGCGGCGACAGCCAGCAAGTGACGCGTGGTGGCTATGAAGATACACGTCATGGACAACATTTTGACCATGACTATCATCAGTGGCGCAATCTGCAAATCGAAGCGCTTGATAATGACTATGATGAATGGCGCAAAGAGCGCTATCAAAAATTCTCAACGGAGTTTGATACATGGCGCAATGGTCGCTCAGCCAATGCTGCAAAAAATCCGCAAGACAAGAATGTTCAAAACACGGCAAGTTCTGCTGCCGCTAGTGACAGCAATACGACGAGTAAGTCCAAGTAAGTTCGGATAGCCTGAACATTAAAAGGATGTTTGGAAATAAGGGAGGGCAGTTTTTTGCCTCCCCTGTAGCTATTTTTCAATCAAAAGTAGTTCGTAAACAACACAACAACAATCGGTGACGCCAGGCCAAGCAACATGCCTATGAATGCGTCCTGCATCGCGTCTGTCAATGTGCCGGTTATTCCGCCAAATAAAAAGCCCGCTACGGCGCCATAGCCTGCCATGATGAGATATGGCGATCTTCTTTGCCAGGTAAAAAATAGTAAGCCTATTCCGCCCCCAGTCAAAGTAGCAAGCAAGGATAGCGGTGTTGATAAATCCGGATAGCCAGGAAAGCTTGTCCACGTCAATCCCAGTAAGGGCCAAAATAAGAGGCAAACCCAATGTGGGCCGAACAGTGGAAAAATGAAGCGCTCCAGGAATGAAAAAACAAAACGTGAAATACGTCGTGATTTCATGTCGCTGGCATATTGTTCCCTAAATTTCCTGTTTCTTTCACGTCTGGCAGCGCCCTTGCCAGTGGAAGTATTTCCGTGCCGTTGGGGAGTTTCTTGTGAAATATTTTTTAAAGAATATTTTCGTTTCATCGCTGCATCGGCAGTGCTATCAATATATTATCGAGTTAAAATTTTTTCTGGATAAATTTTCTGGGTCGCCTGAGTTGTTGCGCATAACTAGAGACATGTACACATATGCAAATACAAACAAAAAACCTCGTCTTGCGTGATTTTTCCATCCAAGATTTGCCATTGTATACCGCCTTACGCAGCCATCCTGATTTCCAGGTTTATTACGATGATGACGATGTTACGCCAGAAAAATCTGCCTTCTTGCTCCAGCTTTTCATGCAGCAAAGCCAGGAAAACCCGCGTCAGAAATTTCAATTGGCAATTTGTGGAAAAGATGGCGTACTCATGGGGTCATGCGGCATAAGACTGGAAGCAGCGGGGCAGGCTTCCATGGGATTTGAATTGGGTGTGCCCTGGCAACATGCGGGCAGGGCAAGAGAGGCGGCGCAGGCCATGCTAGATTTCGCTTTTTGCAAATTGCAAGTGGATAGGGTATATGCCGAGACCCTGGCTGAAAATCAGGGAGCGACCAGAGTCTGTCAGTCGCTAGGGATGCGGCGAGCAGGTATTGATATGGCATCGCGCTTTTTCAAAGGGAGAAAGTGGGAGGCTGTACTCTTTGAAATCCACGCGCAAGATTTTATGCTCCTGGCTAAAGATGGCCAGGCACTTGCGGGTTGAACGCGCTGCTTGTTAGCACGCCATAGGCTATCGTCGCGGCAACAAGAGAATATGCTATCCTCGGTAACCAGTCTGCTACCTGTTTTTGTTGCAGTTGCAGGCTGGCATTTTCTCCCTTGGCATAGCGCGATAGCATTTCAGGTAATTTCCCACTTGCCTCGCCAGTATGTATCAGGCCTGGCAGAGTATCGTCGTGAATGTCGGGTAAGCTGCGCACTGCATCAGCCAGCGTTGCTCCTTTTTGCATTAATGGCAAAATGCGCGCGAGCTGGCGCCGCAACAAAACATTGCTGGCCCCTTGTAAGCCTAGCTGCAGCGCATCAAACATGGGTAGGCCAGCTTCCAGCAAGAGTGCCATGCTTTGCCAGAAATCACAGAGATTGCGACGTTTATGCATCTTGCCAAATATTGGCACGACCAATAAAAACTGATCAAGCCAGGACACTGAGGCATGTACTGGGCGCACCTGGAAACGACGGTATGCATAGATTCCGCTAGTGGCCAAACCCGCAGCGAGCAGGATAGTCCTGGCGATCTGCCAAAGATAAGCCCCCATGCTTAGCGCACCAGTGACCAATTGCGGCAAGGGTGGAATGAGCAGTGAAAGGATGCCCATGAGAGCAGGTAGCATCAGGCGCGATTTGATGCTGGCGATCTGTTGGGCTTTTTCCTGATAATAGCTGGCCAGTTGGCGATAAACAGGCGTGGGGTCGCCAGCCGCCAGGGCTGCTCCTATCAAGCCTGCTTCCAGCGGTGTCCATAATCCACTATGCAGGCCCGCATCAGCCAGGTTTTTACCGCGCTTGACGCCTTGCAAGGTCGCTACCATTCTGTCCTGATAGGGAGACGGCAGTTTCATCATCGGCAAGGCTTGCAATGGGGCGATGCCAGCACGGCTTAATGCCGCCAACTGTTGCAGCAAGTCAGCGCGTATGCGGTAGGGTAAAGCCAGATGCGGCGAATTCTTCATGACTGTATTGTGCCATGAACTCTCATGAGTCCACCAAATTCAACCGTGGCCCCAGATTAAGCTGGATAGCCTGGAGCATGTTCACGTTCATTATTTCATTGCGTGCCAAGCCTTTCGTTACATTTACTTACTACCGTAACATAATCGAGGTCAGCTTATTGCTGGCTTGGCGCGTTATTTGCTCATGAGTCATCATTAAACTGAAGGAGATCAAGATGGAATTAGCTACTACCAACAAGCGCATACACCCATTAATGGCAGGTGCGGCCTGTTCAGTCATTCTGGTGAGTCTCCTGGGTGCCGCTGCCATTACAGGCGTGTTGCCCAGTTCAAACAGCACCAATGCGCCCGCCAGCAATACCGTGCCAGCCCTGGGGGCCAATGGCAACCTGACTTATCCTGCACCAGCAGCGAATAATCAAAATCAGCCTGCAATGAATTATGCAAATACTGCGCAGACCTCACAAAACAATTATGTTGCCCCCGCTCCGGCTCCTGTCAGAGTTGCACAGAATAATAGTCATCGTCAGCCAACCAAAAATTATCCTTCGCAGCCAGCGCAGGCAAATAATAGCCCGGTCGGCATAGGGGTGGGCGCCGTGATTGGCGGCTTGATTGGTAGCCAGGTGGGTAATGGCAATGGCCGTACACTAGCAACTATCGCTGGTGCTGTAGGTGGTGGCTACGTAGGTAACGAAGTAGCGAAAAGAAATCCATAATCTGGACGTTATTTATGGCGCAGGCGGCGTGTCAGAAAAAACTGGCACGCCGTTTTCATTTTAACGTGTATTCATCAGCGAACGTAATAAGTCAGCTGCGGTGCCCTTATTGGCCCAGGTTTGCGACAAATCCAGGTCACCATTGGTGCTGACGATGATGAGGATATTCTGGTGTTGCAAATCCACCAGGTTCAATATGCGTACACCGGCTATCCAGCCCTGGCGTTCGACGATCATTGCAGGCGCAGCATTGTCGCCAGCCTTGAATGGGTAAGACCAGACGCCGATTGCACCACCGACACTATTTGGTTTGACCATCTCGTCGCGACTTTTGCCTGACAAGAATTTACCGCGCATGAAAGCCAGATCAAATGCATATAAATCAGCAAGCGTACCAAAGCTGGAGCCAGCCGGGCCATAGCTGGCAAAATTGACTGCTGGCTCAGGCTTGCCGCCAAGGGTGCCGTGGACATGGGTTTTTACGTCTGGCTGGGCGGCAGTGTAGTAGCCAACTTGTTGCATGCCTGCCGGGCTGAAGATGCGTTGCTGCAGCAAGCTCAAAAAACTTTGCTTGTTGATTTTTTCCAGCAAGGCACCAAGGACGATGTAGTCGCAATTGTTGTAGTCAAATTTGGCCCCTGGTGCGGCAGTGGATGGACCTGCACATAAGCCAGTAGCGAATTTTTGTATGTCATCGCCACTATTGGCATCCATCATATGCATGGCCGGATTGATCATTTCATTGTACAAGCCGGAATAATGCGTCAGCAATTGGCGCAGGGTTGCGCTGCGTGCCTGCACATTGGGGTAGTCGGGCCAATATGTACCCAGTGCCTGATCGAGTTGCAGCTTACCTGCTTCCACTTCCTGCATGACCAGGATCGCTGTCATTTGTTTGGTGATGGACGCAAAGCGGAAGGTTTGGCGGGTGTCGGTGACATTGCCAAACGCCTTTTCCAGTAATACCTTGTCGCCACGCGCAGCAAATACCAGGCCCTGGAAGCCGCTGTTTTTCAGATTTTTTGCAGCATCCTCCAGGCTGGGGATAGCTTTGGGGCTTGCTGCCAGGCTGGAGGTGGCATGCAAACCCAATGCCAGCAAGCTTGCGGCCAGTAAGCGCAGGGTGCGTTGTATAGTTAGACTGTATCTTGTCACGACAGGCTCCATTCATTAAGGAATATGCATATCATACAATTTTTGCATCTCCGCATAGTTTAACAAATGTATCGCCAGGACATGCGCTGGCAGCTTGTTGCCACCTATAATGTTTTGGTTCCTGGCGTCCTGAGTGTATGCATGAAGACCGATACTGCAGAATCCCTCTTTTATGAAGCCAATCAGTTAATGGCTGAAGGGCATTTCATTGCTGCTGAAGACAAGCTGCGAATGGCCTTGCAAATAGAGGAAGATCTGGCAGAAATACATGCCAATCTGGCCTGGCTCATGCAGCAGCAAGGGCGCTATGCAGAGGCAGAGCCAGCTTATCAAAGAGCACGCCAACTGGCACCTGAGGACACACAAATAAGTTTGAATTTTGGCGTCATGCTGGCTCAGCAAAGGCGCTTTGATGAAGCAGAGCAGCTATATCAACTGGTCTTGCAGCTAGAGCCTGATTCTGTCTTCGCGCTGTCTAATCTTGGTGTCTTGCTGGCCAGCACCTGGCGTGAAGCAGAAGCCGAGACTTGCTATCGTCAGGCGCTGGAACTGGAACCGGCTTATCGCAAGGCATCCTTCAATCTGGCTTATCTGTTGCTAAGACAGGGCCGCTATGCAGAAGGCTGGTACATGCTGGAGGCGCGCGATGGGCTTGAAGTACTGGACAATTGCCTCAGCGAAGAGCCTGATTTTTTTCGCTGGCAAGGGCAAGACCTCAGTGGTAAATCCATCATCATCCTGTTTGAGTCTGGTCATGGTGACATGATACAGTTTGTCCGTTACGCCAGCCTGTTAAAACAGCGCAAGGCTGTAAGCGTCAGTTGCTTGTGTCATCCACAGCTCAAAAAACTGTTTACCACGCTGGATGGCCTTGATAATGTATATGGCTTTGATGAGTTTATCGTTTTCAGTGACTGGGATTACTGGGTGCCAATACTGAGTTTACCTGGCTTGTTTCAGACCCGGCTGGAGACAATTCCAGCAAGCCTGCCTTACCTGCATGGTGCGCCGCAGGTAAGGCAACACTGGAGCAATGCCATGTCAGTCGCAGGAAGTAGTTTGCGCGTAGGACTGGTATGGAAAGGCAATCCAGGTTTTGAGAATGATGCAGATCGCTCTATTCATGACCTCAATGTCTTGCGGGCATTGGCAGATATTCCTGGCGTGCACTGGTTCAGCCTGCAAAAGGGGGAGGGTGAAGAAGATATTACTGCCTCCTCAATGCCGCAGCCTATCACTGCACTTGGCGCAGACATTCATGACTTTGCTGACACTGCCGCGATTCTCATGCAGCTTGATTTGCTGATCGCCGTTGATACCGCCGTCGCCCATCTGGCTGGGGCTCTGGGCAAGCACTGCTGGGTCATGTTACCCGCATACCAGACTGACTGGCGCTGGCTCAAGGACCGGCATGACAGCCCCTGGTATCCGGAAGTGATGCGCTTATTCAGGCAGACAGTCCCTGGCGACTGGTCAGGCACACTACAGGAAGTGAAAAGCGAATTGCTTAAGCTGATATAAATAACACATTTTAGGATGATAATTTTGATAATTTTATTTCGAAAGAAGCAATCGCCAATGTGGCAAATATGACCCCTCTCTGCGCTACAAAGTATAATGCCGCACCATGAATCTACTAAGAACCCTTGCCGCCATGAGTGGCATGACCATGTTGTCGCGCCTTACCGGCCTGGGGCGCGATGTATTGATCGCTACGCGCTTCGGTGCGGACGCCTATACTGACGTATTCAACATTGCATTCCGCATTCCCAATCTCTTGCGCCGTATGTTTGCCGAAGGCGCTTTTTCACAAGCCTTTGTTCCCATCCTGGCAGAATACAAAAACAAGCAGGGCGAAGCCGCCACCAAAGACCTGGTCGATCATGTCGCTACCCTGATGACGTGGACGCTGGTGGTAACCTGTATTTTGGGTATCTTAGGCGCACCGGTATTATTGTATTTCATGGCCAAGGGCTATGTCGGCCAGGCGACTGAATTCAATGTAGCCATCATCATGACGCGCATCATGTTCCCGTATATTGGTTTCATGTCCATGGTGGCGCTGGCAGGTGGCATACTGAATACCTGGCGCGAATTCAAAGTGGCAGCATTTACGCCAGTTTTATATAACCTCTCATCTATCGCTGCTTCTCTGTTCCTGGCGCCTTACCTTGAACAACCCATTTATGCATTGGCGATAGCCGTATTTGTGGGTGGCGTATTGCAGTTGGGCATACAAGTCCCTGCACTGCTCAAGATAGGTATGTTGCCAAAGATTAGTTTCAGGGTAGGCACAGCCTGGCAAGATGAAGGTGTGCGCCGCATCGTGCGCAATATGGTGCCAGCGATACTCGCGGTGTCAGCAACCCAGATCAGCATTGCTATCAACACCAGCATTGCCTCCAGCCTGACAACAGGAAGCACTACCTGGCTGGCCAATGCAGACCGCTTGATGGAATTCCCTACCGCATTGCTGGGGGTGGCACTGGGGACTATTTTATTGCCCGGTCTGGCCAAGGCACATTCTGACGGCGATACTGCAGAGTATTCAGACTTGCTGGACTGGGGCCTGCGTCTGACTTTCCTGCTGGCCTTGCCCGCTGCTGTGGGCCTGGCGACGATACCTGAAGCCCTTACTGCCACTCTTTATCACTACAGCAAATACAGTGACCATGCTGTGCAAATGACCTCCAATGCCCTGGTAGCCTACGGCCTGGGCTTGCTTGGCCTGATCGTCGTCAAGATATTGGCGCCGGGTTTTTATGGCAAACAGGATATCCGTACGCCAGTAAAAATTGCTGTTGCCGTCATGCTGGTGACTCAGGCATTGAATTATGTCTTCGTGCCGTATTTTGATCATGCTGGTCTGGCCTTGTCAGTGGGCCTTGGCGCGTGCGTGAATGCGATTTTCCTCTACACAGGTTTGCGCAAACGCGGTATTTACCAGCCCAGAAAAGGCTGGCCCATGTTCCTGCTTAAATTGCTTGCTGCGCTATTGCTAATGGCAGGCGTCGCCTTGTGGACTAAAGATCAATTCCATTGGTTGGCAATGCGCAATACCCCCATGTTGCGCATTGCCGCTCTGGGCTTCGTATTGGTCTCTTGTGCAGCGACTTATTTTGCTGCGCTGGCGCTGATGGGATTCAGGCCCAGGGATTTCAGGAAAGTGACCAGGATTTAGAGTAATGCGGATCTATTCTGGTCAGGCTTTGCATTCTTGGTCATGTTGCATTTTTTGTGTCAGCCAGGTCGTCACCATTGGCCAAAGCAGCAACTCACTTTGTCGCTTAAAAAAACCAAAATGACCGATTTTCTTTAGACCCAATTTGCTTACTTCGATCAAACGGAAATCTGCTGGCTGTACAAGGTAAGCATCGTGCAGCAAACGAACACCATTTTCCAATAGTAATTCGTCGTCATTGAAGGCCAATCCCAAAACAGGATAAGCCGCAGTGGCATAGGCTTCGCGAGCGCCTGGCTCGCCCGTCAACAAATATTCCGGTGTTAAACACCAGCGCCGCCATTGCAAAATCGCGCCGCTAGGCACGTCGCCAATCACTCCAATCCGCGCTCCTGGGAAAAATCCAAACAAGCGGCAAAGTATCGGGGCCAACACATACCATAGCAAAGGCGCTCGCCGCCTCGTATTTGGTGTGTTGTGGCGCATTGCGCCGCTGCCAGAAGCCACAGTGATCAGCCCGCTCAAACGCTGACGTGACGGCAGTAGTGGCGCGACTTGGCCGCCGAAGCTATGGCCAATAGCAAAAAGAGGTAGCGTAGGATCATAGTCGCCTGCTGCACAGAGCACGGCGTCATAATCTTTTTCTATCCATTCACTCAAGTCAGTTTTCACGTGGCGCATTGAACCTTGTAGCGATGCACCGATGCCACGATAGTCAAACGTCCAGACCCGGAATCCTTGTTGCGCCAAAAAACCCGCAAATGAAGTATAAAACACTTGCGCTACAGCCATCGCTGGTGCAATCACAACCACGCCACGCACTGGCCCGGTAGGGTCGTACCTGTGGGTGACAAGTACTTGGCCGTCCCTGGCGACGACTTGCTGGCGGGTGCCGTTTACTGTTTCAATCATTGCAGCAGGACTAAATGGAGCTTGGTTTTGCATGGATTTGCACCGGAAAGTATCATAAAAAAATTGGCAGCTCGACCTTGCGCCATACCAGCCACGACAAACATGGCATAAAATTGACAACAAGGTTTTTACCAAATAAAACCGAAACGTCGGCGCAAGCTACATTAGAATAGTATTCTAGAATACTATTCTGTGCAACTCTATTTATACATGGCTACTTCTAAAATAAACCGCAAACAAGAAATCCTCGATGCTGCCTTACATTGCTTTAATCAACACGGCTATGCTGCCAGTACTATAGAGATGATTAGAGAGCTAAGTGGCGCCAGTGTAGGCAGTGTGTATCACCATTTTGGCAACAAAGAGAGTATCGGCGCGGAGCTGTATCAGCTAGCAATGAATGACTACCATGCCATTTTGCAAAATTTGTTGGAACAAGCGCAAAGCGCAGAAGAGGGGGTTAAGGCCGTAACTTGCTCCTACGTGGACTGGGTAGCGAACAATCCTGAAATGGCACGGTTTGTCTTGTATAGCCGCGGTCAATTGGTCAAGAGTGGCGCGGCTGATGCCCTTCAGCAGCAAACTCAATCGCATCTTCTTTTAATTCGTGATTGGTTTAAGCCCCACATTAGCAGCGGCCAGATCAAGCGTCTGCCTTCTGAATGTTATGCCTCGCTGGTACTGGGAGCCGCTCATGATTACGCTCGACTCTGGCTCTCAGGCCGAACACGCACTGATATCAAAGAGTTTCGCGATATTTTTGCGGATGCAGCATGGTTGGCGTTGCGACCTGGAAATTGAGGAAGTCGGCCTTTAAGCACATCAAGCACACTACACTGATCAGATTTGCAACAGGAAATTTTCGGGTGTAAGAAATTTTTTTGAAGAAAAGAGTTTATTTTGCAAACCTGATTGCAATGCTAATCGAATACGGACTAGGAAATCACATCACCTACATCAGAGTCAACACTCACATTGATAGCAATATCGCCAGCGATAGTCTTACTACTATTGTTTGGCTTCAATTTGAGATAACGACAAAATTATTAAAAATAGTAACGGTGGAGGATGAACAGAAAAGACTCAGACTGTGTAAAAACGCTGAGTTTTTTTCTCAATAAAAATCGACCTTTCAAAAAACTCGCTATCAGATTTATTCGATATCGGAAAGGGTGAACCTATCCAAGATTTTTTGTGAATTTTACGTTTGGCACAGCCTGGACTGAAAGTGGACGGTCATCGATTCACCGCCCAGTCTGAGGCGGCGATATGCCATTCCGGGAAAAATTGCGCCTTCTGATCAATAACGCGACTGAGCCGAAAATTCCACGTAAAAGCAGTTACGTTGCCATCAACATGGTCTTCAAGTTGTATAGAAGTCATTTTCCTGAAAATTCAGTAAAAAATCCTTTCCTGCGTAAAACGAGATTCTTGCTTATTGAGAAACGGAGAAAATTCAATACATATGCCATTTTACTGATAAATCATGTTTGTCAGATACACCAGAGTGGAGGATACTTTAGTCAGCACTATCAAATGGACAAGACACAATATTACGTAGCCGAACACAAAAGGACGCGTGAATGAAACAGGACATTACATTTTTGGTGGTGGACGACATGGAGGGTATGCGACGCATACTTATCAATAGCCTCAACCAATTAGGCATACGCAAGATAATTACTGCAGCCAATGGAAGCGAAGCTTGGCGTATCTTGCAGGTACAGGCGATCGATGTACTGATTTCTGATTTGAATATGCCAGTCATGACAGGCATAGACCTTTTGCGAAAAGTGCGCAGCACGCCAAAACTGGCAGACATGCCTGTGTTGATTATGACCGCTGAAACAGAGCGCTTTCAGGTGCAGGCGGCACTTGAGGCGGGAGTATCTGAATATATCATTAAACCTTTCAACGTAGCGGCACTGGAAGCCAAGCTCGATCGTGTCATCAAGCAGCCACGACCGACTTCGTTGGAACAAAGGAAAGTCGTTCCTGCAGTCTTGCCGCCGACGGGGCAATTGGTGCCCAAAACAGCAGAGATTTCATTAGCACATTCCGCAAATGCTGCCACCAAGCCCATTATTTTGGTAGTTGACGACATACCAGACAATCTTGATATCCTCGTTGACTTGTTGAGTGACGAGTATCAGGTAAAGGTTGCCAATAGTGGCGTGCGAGCGCTGAAAATACTGGCATCAGGCAAGATACCTGATCTGATCTTGTTGGACGTGATGATGCCTGAACTAGATGGTTTTGAGGTTTGCCGCCAGATCAGACTTAATCCGTCCACAGCAGATATTCCTGTCATGTTTCTGACGGCAATGAACGAAACGGTGGATGTTACTAGAGGTTTTTCTGTAGGCGCACTGGACTTTATTTCGAAGCCGGCAGATCCACCTATCTTGCGAGCAAGGATAGCGACGCAGTTACGTCTGCGGAACACGTTTGAAGATTTACGGCAAAGTCGTCTGGCCTTGAAAGAACAAAACGCGCTGTTAGAAGAAAATCTTCGGCTCCGTGACGAGTTTGAGCGCATTGCGCAACATGATCTCAAGAATCCCATAGCAGGCATCATCAATTTTTCTTCCAATCTGCTAAGCGAAACACAGTTAGCAGACGAGCACAAAGAAATTATCGAGTATATAGAGCAGTCTGCCTACAATGTCTTGAAAATGGTCAATCTCTCGCTGGATCTTTACAAGATGGAGCAGGGTAGTTATATCTATCACCCTAGTAAAGTGGATTTAGGCAAGCTGTTGCAGCGCATACTCAATGAAGTCATTTCCGAGTTGAATGCCCGTGAAATTAGTGTTCAATTCAGCTCCCACTGCGAAGCAACTCCTGCGCCGATAGATTTGTATATCGCCGGCGATGAAATATTGTCGTATTCCATGTTTAGTAACTTACTGAGAAATGCGATGGAAGCCGCAAGAGCGCATACAGTCATCCAAATTGAACTGGAATCTACCGATGATTGGGTCACGATAATCATGACCAATGATGGCGCAGTACCAGAAGGGATACGTGAGACTTTTTTTGAGAAGTTCAGCACCTCGGGCAAGGAGAGTGGAACTGGTCTGGGCACTTTTTCTGCACAATTGATTACCCAAACTCAGGGCGGAAAAATCAGAATGGCGACGTCTGATGAGTCCAACACGACAACGCTGACGGTTCGTTTGCCTAAAGCAAGCATAGCTTGAGTTGGCAAGTTGAGGCATTTGAGAAAAATGCCCTTACATCTTAAAGGAGGTAGGCATGCCTGTAGGCGAACTCGAAATGCTTGCACATATCATTGTCATGCTGGCGGGCCTTGCCAGTCTTGCTTGGGGCTGGTTAGGTTGGCGACTAAATATCTCTCGCGTATCTGCAATTAACTTCAGCCTGGCGAATATCATGCTGTTGGCGGGCAATCTGGCGGCTTTGTCGCTGCGTTCGGATCGTAGCGTTGTGGAATTTTATCAATCTTTTAATCTTGCTGACGTGATGTTTCTGGGGGCAGCGGTGCTGTTTCGTGTTGGACTTCGGGGACTGTATGACTTACCCCCCCCTGGCGTGCGGGACTATGCAGTGATAGGTGTCGTTGCGATTGTAGCATTTGGTATATATATGCTTGGTATGCCAAATGTGGCAGGTGTATTGGTTTTGTTGGCGACATCAATGGTGGTTATGCAAGTGTTGTACGACACTGATCAAAAAATGCGTGCACGCTCCGGCACGACAAGGCGATTGCTCTTGCTTTGGCCCATAGCGGCCGCCGCAGGCCTGCTGTTATGGCGTGCATTCGATGATGTGCAGGCTATCTTCAATGCGCATGGCGACATGAGTGCAACGTTCAGGGGCAAATATTTCCATCTCTATTTATGGTTGGCACTGTTAATCACGATGGTTATTAATGCCACCTTGATTGGCCTCACCATCAACATGCTGGTCAGGAAATTGCATGCACAAAACAACAGCTTGCAAAATATCCTTGATACTGCTCCCGTAGGTGTGGCGGTTAGCATTGACGGCATCGTGCGCTTTGCCAATCCGCGTGTAACTGAGTTGCTTGATATGAAGGTTGGAGACCCATCTGCGCAGTCGCTGGTGTTGCCAGAAGACCGTGACAGGATAGATAAGGAGATGCTAGCCCAGGGAATGATCAGCAACATGGAACTGCAAATGTATTGCCCGCACCGCACAGTGCGCGATTTGCTCGTGACCTACTTGCCGACAGACTTTGCAGATCAACCTGGCATTCTGGCATGGCTGGTCGACATCACTGATCAAAAAAAGGCTAACCGCGATATCCGTCAGACTAATGATGAGCAAACCGCTATTTTTGAATCAGCTACGCTGGGCATAGCATTCATCAAGGATAATATCATAACCAGGGCCAACCATAAACTTGAACAACTATTTGGCTGGGAGGCAGGCCAGATGTTAGGGCTGTCGCCAGCAATCTGGTCAAATCAGGGTGTAGCGGCGGAGGATGGTCCTTATCAAGACTTGTTGCGTGGCGAGATTCATCACAGTACCCAAAGATTGACGCGGAAGGATGGCAGCTCATTCTGGTGCAGGTTGGGTGGTAGCGCTATTGACAGTAAAGATTTGTCGCGAGGCTCGGTCTGGCTGTTTGACGATGTTTCGCAAGAACGTGAAGCAGCAGAACTGATGCGCAAAGCCAAGGACATGGCAGAAGACGCGACACGCATGAAATCAGATTTCCTGGCAAACATGAGTCATGAAATCCGTACCCCAATGAATGCCATTATAGGCATGACCCATCTCGCACTGAAAACTGAGCTTAACTCCAAGCAACGCAATTACATCAGCAAAGTCGATGCGGCAGCGCGCAATTTGATGGTCATCATCAACGACATTCTCGATTTTTCCAAGATAGAAGCAGGCAAGCTGCAATTTGAAATGCGCGATTTTCGCCTCGAGGATGTGCTTGATAACCTGGCAGATTTAACCGTCATCAAAGCCCAGGAAAAAGGACTGGAACTCTTGTTCGATGTGGCTGCCGACGTACCAACGTCCCTAGTTGGTGATGACTTGCGCTTGGGCCAAGTTTTGCTCAATCTGGTTGGCAACGCTATCAAGTTCACAGATCAAGGCGAGATTACAGTACGCATTCAATTGCAGGAAGCCCAAGAACAGAATTTTTCAGATCAAGTAGTCCTTTGCTTTGAAATCATTGATACAGGTGTTGGGCTCAGTCAAGAACAATGCGCCAGGCTTTTCGACGCATTCTCGCAAGCAGATGCCTCCACAACCCGCAAATATGGTGGAACCGGACTGGGTCTTACCATCAGTAGACGCCTGGTCGAATTGATGAAAGGTCAGATTGGTGTAAGTAGCCAGTTGGGTGCAGGCAGCTGTTTTTACTTCACCGCCAGTTTTGGTCGATATGCGCAACAGAAAGTTTTACCAACAGCGGTCCATGACTCGCATGACCTGCGCGTCCTGTTGGTGGACGACAATGCTCGCGCCCGTGAAATCTTGCTGGCAATACTGAAGTCGCAGCACTTTTCCGCCACCGCAGTGTCCAGTGGCAGAGCTGCGATAGAGGAACTAAATTACGCAGAAGAGCAATCCCAGCCATATGGTCTGGTGCTAATGGACTGGCTAATGCCTGAGCGCGACGGGCTGTTTACATTAAGGGAAATGCGTGACATACCGGTTTTAGCAAAAATACCTGTTTTCATGATGGCAACAGCTCATAGCATCGATGCCTTGCTGGAAGAAGCGGGGGAAACCAGAATAGATGGTATCTTACAAAAACCAATTAATCCTTCTTCTCTGATTGACGCAATACTGATGTCGCTGGGAAAAGAAATTTTGAACCCTGGACGCAGGCAGCAGCGCCATGCAGCAAGCAACGAAGCTGAAGAAAAAATGCAAGGTGCCTATTTGCTCTTGGTTGAAGATAACAGTGTCAATCAGGAACTAGCAACGGAGCTTTTGCAAAATGCGGGGATAAAAGTTGACATTGCTAATAATGGCCTCGAGGCCATCTCCATGATAGAAATTCACGACTATGATGGTGTCCTTATGGATTGCCAGATGCCGGTCATGGACGGTTTTTCGGCCACTCGTCAAATACGCGGAATGCAGAGGTTTGCGAAGCTGCCCATTATTGCTATGACCGCAAACGCAATGAGCGGTGACAAAGAGCTTTGCCTGGACGCAGGCATGAATGATCATATCGCCAAACCTATCGATGTGAATCAATTGTTTATAACTTTGGCTCGTTGGGTGACCCAAAAAGTATCCGTCCCAGATGTTGGATCGTCTGCTTCTCAGGAAGTGCTGGGGCCTGACATCAAGCTGCCAGTCATTGCTGGATTAAATCTGGACTCAGCCTTGCAACGTCTCGGCGGGAACCATGCGCTACTTTTAAAACTCATACAGCGCTTCGCGGACAATCAAAGAGGCACCATCATCAATATCAGGCAGGCCTTGATGCGCGATGATTTGAGCGAGGCCATACTGGCGACTCATACCATCAAGGGACTTGCGGGGAATATTGGTGCCAGCCAAATACAATCTCTGGCTGCTGAATTGGAAACCGCATTACGAAATGATCAGACAGACAGTTTGACAGTAATCCTGCCGAGCTTTGAGCAAGAGCTTGCCATCCAATTGAAACACATTGAACTAGCTTTGCCTGACAATATAGCGGGTACTATACCTAAAGTAGCAATAGCAGAAACTGTGGATATGGCGGCGCTCGCCATACAGTTACAACAACTCGCAGAGCTGCTTGCTGATGACGATGCGCGTGCAGATAAACTCGCTACTCATATTTTAGGCGAGCTACGCCAGCTTGACCTGGCCAATCAAGCCAATCAGATCAGCAAACATATCAGCAAATATGAATTTGAAGAAGCGCTGGAAAAACTCAAGGAAGCAGCGCAGTTGCTGGGAATCGGTTTGAGGGAATAGTCGTTCTCGATAGAGCAACCGACGGACTTCGGTATACACTTTCACGGTAATTACCTTGAATTCGCTTTAAGTAAAAGTTGCAAGGATAGGTCAATTTACCTGGTCAATATGGAGGGTTTTGTTGCGTTATTTCTCAGAGGGCGCAATTTTTCAGGAATTGCAGATCAACATGTATCTTGCAAGAGTGCAACCAGAAGGAATTGCGGTTTTTTTAATAAAGTCATTCATTTTAAAACATAAACGACTTTACCAAATTCAAATCCCCGATCTTGCGTAGCGGGATGACAAAGCTTTCGCGTTTTTCCTTTGCTGTATTTTCATAAAACACCAGGGTCACGCGGGTGGTGATGATAGGTTGCTTGCGCTGACCTTCATCAAAGTTATATCCGCCTGCACCATAGTTACCCCAGTAGTTGACGAAGACATGGTAGGCACCATGCTTGGGCGCGATGGTGGTGAACATTTCTGGACCTGCTCCATCAACGCTGTCTACATCCAGTCCTCCGCCGCCGTTCAGTATGGGGGCAGCAAAAAAGGCATGCTGGCCATCCGGTGTAATGATGTGCAGGTCAACCTCTGCCTCAGGAGCATCCCACGAACAGATGACGCGTAACTGTGGTGACAGTTGCTGGGTATTGGCTTCGTAATATTGCACGCGTTGCAGGCTCTTGCCGTCTGGTCCCTTGATTTCTATATTGTTGGAACCGCTGCCAAAGGCGTAATGGCGTTCATAGCGGCCGTCAGTGCCGTAATTGAGCACCATGGGGTTGCCATTGACGATGAGGGTGTGTTTCCTTTGTTTGCCCGCCTCAAGGATATGACCTTCAATGAGAGTGCGGTTTTTTTGCGTGCCACGGTCTATCGGAGGCAAGGGATAGGAAGCACGTGTATCACCGGATTTGTCGGTCAGACCGCCATAATTCCAGCCACCACGCGGACTGTTGATGGTGGGTTTGTCTTCAGCACCACAATTGGCGGCAGCGATGAAGAGGGTGCATGCCAGCAGGGACGGTTTCATTATCGTTTGCATGATCATCATGGATAGGTAAAGGATTTAACCAGCGTCAGTTCGCCGGGTTTGCGCAATGGCACCTGAAAGCTTTGCTGTTTTTCTGACAGTGTGCCTTCCTGGCTGATGATGGCAACCCTGGCGATAGTCAGATTTTTTTCATCGCCCCCACTGCCGTAATAATTCACATAGACATGATAGCTACCCTTGGGAGGGGCAGTGTTGGCATAGATTTCCGGTCCATAGCCAGTGGTAACATCGACGTCCAGTGCGCCACCATTTTGTACCACACGGTTACCATAAAACACATGCTGACCATCAGGTGATACAACATGCAAGTCCAGGTCAGTGCCATCGCTGTCCCAGGACAATACCACGCGCAGGCGGGCATTCGGGCGACTGGTGTTGGTGTCAAAAAATTGTACGCGTTTGACTTCACTACCATCGGGGCTACGCACTTCTACATTATTGGAACCTGAGCTGAATGAGTAAGGGCGGGAAAATTCACCACCTTCGCCTATGGATAAGGGCATCGCAGCACCATTGACGATGAGCTTGCCTGGTTTTTTCTTGTTGCTGGTACTGATTCGCCCCTTGATGAGTGCCATTTCATTCTGGCCTTCAGCATTGACTGACACCGCAGGGTAATGCACAGGCTGTTTAAAACCTGCGGCTTCGCCGCCACTATTGCGCCAGCCGCCACGTGGCAGTTCTACGCTGGTGTCTGCCATCGCACAGAAAGGCAAGGCAGCAAGCAGGCTGTTGACCATGCAAACAATAATTCGGTTTGGGTAAAACTTGATCATGTTGATCCTTCTATGAGACGTCGTGCCAGTTTTTCTACATAGTCTTCATTGGCGCCGTTCGGATGAAACCGTAAAGCCAGGTGCAGGTATTCATGGGCGAGAGTGATGCGCTCGTCCAAGCTGCGCCATCCACGTACGTAGATGCGCATGCGCTTTTGGTCTGAATAGGGGTTGCCGCTTGCCAGCGAACAGACTGTAGGTGGTGTGTCCGGGCTTTCAAAGCCGGGCTCCCGACTCAGTACTTTTTGCCATTTGCTGCTGGCCTTGCTTAGCCAGGTCTGTGCTGCTGCCAGCGGCTTGCAATCAGATTTGCCATTGAAGCTGGCGATGCTGGCTTGCGGATAACTGGTGGCTAAAATGCGTTCAAAATTCCAGCCCTGATTTGCCTGCCTGGTTGCTTCCTTTAAAGACATGCGGTTGGCGCCCGCACTGTCGTTGTGATAGCGTACGTTTGCCCCCTGCAGTATCAGGTCATCAGTGAACCAGGCCGCAGCCATGGCCGCATCGGTGGGCGCATTGGCGCTGACGCGTTGACGGGTAGTCGTATCGGCAATGCGCCAGCAGCCGTGATCAAGAGTAGCGTTTTGTACCAGATAGGTACGCGCCGCAATCGCCAGGCTGCGGGCGGTGTGTATATTGCTGGCATCGCCTTCACGGTCTATCACGCGCGCGACGTAATCATTGACGGCGAAACGGCCGGTGACTTGCGGTGCCATGCCTGGAGAGCGTTGCAACATCAGGCTGCCATTGCTATTGATGTCCAGGCTATTGCCGTTGGCGAATTGCAGTTTGTATTTGCCAGACAGTGTTCCAGCACGCGCTGGAGCACTTGCTGCGGATGTAGACAATACTTCGCGCAATGGATAACGCGCAAAAAAATCCACATCCACGCAATGCGCTTCGTCACCGACGTTGTCCATATGATTGATGCCTGCCCAGCGCGGTGCAGGCAGGGTAGTTGCCAGCGCACTGGCCCAGGTCGTGAGAGTAGACCGGCTGGAGCCACGGGCTCCAAACCAGAATGGCGTGCCATCGGCCAGCCAGCCGGCTGCACCACCAAAGGCACTGTTGTCGGGTAAATGCCAGGAATAGGTTTTGTAGCGTATGCCTGTACCCAGTTGCGCCCAGGCTTCGCGGCCATAGCCCTGTACAGCGGTTTCCAGCAAGGCTGTGCGGGCAGCGGCGCGGGCTTGCGGGGAAAATTTGTTCAGGGTTTCCAATAGTTCTTTTACGCTTATCTGGGTATCTGGCTGTAATTGTGCTGTGCGTTGCAGCCAACTGGCATCGCTGCGGCTTTGCCAGTAGCTTTTCCATGCCTTGTCGTTGACACCCAGGCGCGCTGGCGAAAAATACGGGGCGCAGGAGCGTGCCAGGGCAGAGTCGCGTTCTACCTGTTCACCTGGTTCACAACAATACAAGTCTTCATTTTTTTCCTGTTTTTCACGAAAGTTCTCTCGCAAATCTTTTTTGTTTGTGCAGGTATATGCGGCTTCCTGAATGTGATTGTCTTGCAGGTATGCATAGACAAATAACTTCCACAAACTACCGAGGGGTATCTTTTGTTCTGTGAATTTGCTGTCTTGAGAATTTAGAGAGCGCACTTCCACCTGGCCGTCACGCAGCCAGGCGACTGTTGCTGTACTGGCTGCATCTGCTGCATAAGCAACTTGCGCAGATCCAGCCAGCGCGACTACGGTCGCGCTGGCAAGCATGATGGTGCTGATCGCTTTACGGGCAGGATCAGCGGATTTCCATAAACGCACGTGACTTGTCCTCAAAGGCTTTTTGCTCTGGCTGATACATGCGGTAGTAGCGAACAGGCGGCAGGGCGAACTTGCCGGTTTGCGCCGCACGCACCAGATGACGTATCACGACCTGGCCATCGAGTGCATCCACTGGCACGGCATAGCCGCGTGGAGTTTGTTCATAGCGTGCACGTTCCATGGCTTCCATATCTTTGCCGCCTGGATAACGCAGGCTGATACCCCAAGTGGAGCGGTCAGCTGAGGTACCAGGTGGCAAAGGTACTTCAACAATGCCAAAGTTCAGTTCAGGGCCGGATGTGCGGGTGAGTACCACTTCATCGAGATAGACTTCATCTGTCTTCAGTGCAGCACCGTCACCCAATAATTCCAGCTTGAAACCTGCTTTACCTGCAACTGGCTGCACAGGTGCACCTGTGGCTGGATTGACAGCAGGTTTGCTGGCACTGCTTGGCGTTGGTAGTGCTTCTGGTACCAGACGGTAAATGCGGCGCTCCACTTTCACAGGTAAACTGGATTTTTCCGGTTCACGGCTGTCAAACTGGGCAATCGCCATCATGCCAGCACTTGGCGTCGATGCCATTTTGATGACCGTTGGTGTTGGCGTTGCGGCGGTAGTATTCCAGCGGTACACGCTTTGACCTGTGATGGTTTCGCGCGCTTGCCAGCCAGCTTCCAGTTCGACCTTGGCCATGTTATTGCGCAGCAGGGGATCATTAGTACCTGATTTTCCACCCATGGCGCGATAAGTCCACAACAGACTCAATGCGCGATCAATAGTTGGCGATTCTGACCTGACACGTTCCAGTACGGCAGCAGCATCACTGGCCGGGCGTTTACCTGTCAGTATCAGCAAGGCTTCACCCAAAGGCAGGTCCGCCTGGTGCACGCGGACTGCAGCTTCTGGCAGGGCTGCTGTCGTAACACTAGTCAGATTTCCTTTGCTTTGCTGAACTACGTAGGCCGCCAGCAAAGTGCTCATGGCATGTTGAACATCGTCATCCTTATTGGCAAAGATCATGCTGTTCATGCCTGAGCGTGGAGTGATCACGACAGGTTTTGCAAATGCCCCTTTGGCACCGAGTTCTTCACTCAGGGCTTCTGCCATGGAGCGTATCGGCAAACCCATGTCCTGCATCCAGTAAAGCATCAGGGCGCGTTGCCAGTGTGATTGCTTGACACCATCCTTGCGGTAGACATCATTGAGCTTGTCAAAGTGGCCTTCTGGTAGTGACAGTTTCAAGGCGCGACTGGCATGCCAATCTGCATAGTAGGCATAGGTGGTCAGCAGGGCATCGCCATCTTTTTCTGGCACACTCCACCAGCCAAAAGTCGCATTTGGCCCGGCCATTTGCGCCAGACGGAAGCGGTAGCTATACAGCCTTTGCGTGAGTTGTGCTGTCAGTCTCTCTTCACTAGGCAAGGTTGATTGCAAGGCCAGGCTGTAAGGGATGAGGCGGCTGGAAGTTTGCTCAACACAACCATATGGATAGTCGATCAAATCATCCATCAAACGGCGGAACTGCGTGCTGGCACTGTCAGCAAATTGCAATTGCAGGTTGCTGGCATCAGGTGGCAGTTTCAAGACTGTTTCCTTACCAGTCACGGGCACACTGACCGAGCGCTGGCTGAGCCAGTGCACAGGGATGATCTTCAGTGGCACATTCAGCGCGTCGACAGTTTTGCCGCCTACGGCCAGGGACAGGTCTATCTTGTTGTCGAGACCATTGGCTTTCAAAGGTACGGAGATAAAATTCGCTCCCGGTTTCAGCTTCAGGCTTTCTTGCTTGTTGACGCCGGAGCCAGTGATGTTCAGGCTGGCACTGGCATCCTGGTTGCCTTGATTAAAGATGGCAACGCTGGCATTCGGTGCATCCTGCACACGCATCCAGTTCGGGCTGGTCCATTTTACATAGAAGTCTTTATCTGAACGCACGTAAGCGATGTTCTGGCCTACATTGCCGCCCGCTTCCGTCGCACGCACGGTAATGCGCCAGCGTGTCAGGGAGTCTGGCATGGTGAAAGTCAGGCGGGCGCGGCCTGCGGCGTCCGTCGTGACATTCGGTTGCCACAGAGCGGTGTCCTTGTCTTCACGGCGTGGTCTTTCCAATACCTTGATGGCACGTTCATGGGTTTGCCCGTTGGCAGGCAAAGCCAGCTTGGATGGCGGCACTGCCAGGTCATAGGCGATAAAACTCAGGCTGGCAGAGGTGCGTACATTATTGCGGCGCGGGTGATAGAAAAAATCAGAAATGTCTGGTGCAATTTCAGGCTGCAGCACATAGATCATTTCATCGACCACACCCACGGTCAACTGGCTGCCCGCGGCTGGCTTGCCGTCGACCATGGCTGTCAGGTCCAGGGTGACTTTGTCGCCTGGTGCGTAGACGGCCTTGTCGGCTTTGACGGCGACGTTGATGCGCGGCTGTTCTACTTTTAAACCCAGGTTCTGGAAAACATAATCAGCACCTTTGACATACACCACAGATAGGGTGATGTTGGGGCCGTACGTATCTTGCACAGGGATTTCAACTTTCCACTGCATCGGTGACAAACGTTTAGCGCTAAGCCAGCCACTGGCATTGCTCATCAGGGCGGTTTTTTCTACCTTGTCACGTTCCAGTGTAAATAGCGCCTGATCGACTTGCTGTGGGAAGGTGATCAGCGCACTGGCAGTTTCACCTGGCTTGTAGCTGGTCTTGTCGAACACCATTTCTATAGAACCTTGCGGCGCACTGACGCCAGCACCGCTGACATAATGCGACGTCGCACCCAGAATATTGCCTGCTGCATCACGCACAGACAGGGTATAGGTGCCAGGTTCAGCAAAGGCCAATGTTAACTTGCTGGCGTTGGCGAGCTTGCCGTTGGATTTTTTCTGGTTTTCCAGTCTTACCCAGTCCCATGTTGCCGGGGCACTGACTGTGCTGACGGTATTGCCAGGTACGGGCAGGGCAGTCAGGGCAAAGTTCATGTTTTCGCCTACGGCAGAGAAGGCGCGTTCTGCCTTCAGGCTAAAAGTGCCAGCGCTGCGTTCTACCAGTATCTCTTTGGTAGAACGTACGCGGTACGCAGCGCCATCTGTTGCCAGTACCGACAAAATATAGCGGCTGGGTTCAGTCGCAGCAGGCAGCTTGAAATCCACAAAACCACTGCTATCGGTCGTAAACGTCGTCGTGCTCATCTGTACCGGGAACTGGCCAGCGTAGCCCAGATCACCTTCAACGATGGTCAGGCGCTGGGCGCGTACTGTCAGGTCTGCCTTGGCATTGACCACTGGTTTGCCATCGGGGTACACCAGTTGCAACTTGCCCTTTATTTCTTCATTGGTTTTGTAATCCTTCTTGCCAGGGAAAACATTGATTTCAAAATGCGGCTTTTGATACTCAGCCACACGGAAAGCAGCGCCATAGCTATTGCCCTTGTAGCTGAAACGCAATTCATAACCACCAGCGACGGCATTGTCGGGCAACTGGAATACCGTATCCCCACCAGACTGCGGTGTCATTTGCAGGGTCTGTGCTGCCACCGGGAAACCATTTGCATCAAATACCTGCAACTTCAATTCACCTGCGGTGATGGCAGTGGATTCGCGGGCTGATACAAAGGTACGGCCGAGGAATTTCACGTACACGGTTTCACCAGGACGGTACAAGGGACGATCAGTCACTGCATACAGTTTGGTGTTATAGATTTCACTATCGTAATAATAATTTTCAGCGACAAACACGCCGCCTTTGCTGTCTTCACCATAGACATAAGTCTTTTCAGGTGCATCACGTTCAAAATTGACGATACCGCTGGCATCTGTCGCACCTGTACTCAGGATGCCTGCGCCATCAGTCCATACTGTCTTGGCATCAGACACTGGCTGGCTAGTGCGGCGGTCAGCCACCCAGACCAGCATTTGTTTACTGGATACCTTGGTCACAGCGATAGAGTCAGAGATAAATACTAAAGTCACAGCGCGATAGCTGCCCACCATGGCTTCCACCAGATACAGGCCAGGTTCTTTTTTACCCAACGGTATCAGCACATTACCTTTTGGTGACACGATGAATTCACTGCTGCTACCGTCGAGTTTGACGCCTTTGGGCGGTTGTATCGCTTGGGCGATATGCACAGGGTAGCGGAAGCTATCGACCAGGGTATGAGCCTTCAGCGGCTGGTACAGCGGGTTCATTTGCTGTGGTGTCGGCGCTTTTACCAGCGGGTGCAGGCGTACTTCAGGTACTTGCGAAGTCACGGCTTTCCTGGCGTCGGATGAAAACAGCTTGCGCCACATACGGCGTGAAGCATCCCACCAGTTATCCCAGGTACGCGCCAGCGCATCAGATATGCCTTTACCCTTGTAATTGCCTTTGGCATCTATGCGGTGCAAATTCTTTTGCGCCTTCAAGAATTCCAGCGGGTCTTTGACTTTATAGACATACACGTCAACACCGCCGAGTTCAGAAATCTGCCCCATGTCCTGGGCTTCCAGTCGCACCATGGCATTGTCGCCAGAGCCATAGGCTGCGTCACTGAGCAGGAAGAAGGACGAGCCGCCATCCTGTGCCAGCGCAGGCATGAATAGCAACATCGCGCACAGCGCTGTCAGTAAAGTGAAATAACGGGATTGTTTGAGTTTGGCTTTCATTGGGCGCTTTCAGGCGGACAAGAAATTGAGGCGATACACGCCAGCAAAATTGGGATTATCTTGAGTAGGGTGCCAGCGCGTATCGCGCCATGCTTGCAAGTCGCGCAGCTTGACGGCGCGCAGACCATTGTCACTAGGCGTGACTGTGCCAGTGTGATAGGCGATGTAAGAATTCATCCACACCATCAGATGCTGGGCATCGCCCTGGTCATAGAATAGCAAATCGCCAGGTGCTGCCAGGTTGCAGTCCTTGCCGCGAAACCGTGCATTCTCTTGCACCATTTCTATAGCGCTGACATAGGCCGAGACCGTACCGTCAGCCAGCCGCCATTGATGGCGCACTGATTGCGTATTTTGATCAAGGGCTATCTCTGGCGGCAGGGCAGTGCCCAGCATGCCATTTGCCCGCTTCCATTTTTCATCATGCTCTCGCAGGGATTCGGCCACCGCAAAACGCACCAGACCTACACAGTCACGTTGTTGCCAGCGTGGTGTCGGTCCGGCAGTCAATTGGGCGGCAATGATGCGTGTCATCCAGGCGCGGCAACTGCGCGACTGGGCTGGCGTCAATGTAGGTGCAGCGACGGCTGGCGAGGAAGTTGCCCCAACTTTGCCAGAATTTACAGCGGGCAACGGCACCGTTGGTGACGTGACTTTGTTAGCCAGCGCCAGCCTGTGCCAGCCGAGCATGGCGCTGGAGGCAAGCATGCCGCTTAGTACGTGCCGGCGTTTCAATTGGATTTCTCCTTGCTGATCCATTCAACTTTTTGCCAGGCTTTGCCACTGGCCTGGGTCTTGCTCAGTTCTAGACGGATTGGCGGGTAAGTCGCCAGGGCTTTCATGCGGGCAGGCAGATGTGTCTTTGCAGCTTCCAGGAAATTGGCATCTTCTGGTTTTGCCAGTGCAGCATAAATTTCGCGCTGTGCCATTTCTGACAAAGGGCGTGGTGTGATCAGGCCCAGGGTGCTTTGCGCGCCAGATGTCTGGTCAGCCACGCTGGGGTTGCTGCGGGCGATGGTATCCACCACTTTTTCAACCAGGCTGCCATCTGGAGAAAATACGACAAAGTCGCCACTGGCTGCCAACGTAGCCATGCTTTTGGTATTGCGCCACAATTTCTGGTCAGACTTGGCCTTGGTGGTACCCTTGCCTGGTGCTGCCTGTTCACCGCTGGCTATGGCCCAGGTCGCCATGGCTTGCAAGGTGGCGTCGCGATTGGCAGTGTTCAGTGGCAGTTTGGTGATAAACACCGGGGAATACAAATTCGATTCGCGGTACCAGCACGCGAGGCCAGGGCCAGATAGCGGTGCCAATGCCTGATCTGGCAGCTTGGGCTTGGCATCAGCTTCTTTCAATACGGTATTGACCATGCTCCAGTCAATTGGCACGACTATGCAAGCGCTGGGGTTGGCCGGTGCGGCAGTCCACAGGGCTGGATCAAGTAACTGTGCTGAAGTCGTCTTTTTTGCATCCAGCCAGACCGAGGTTGACCAGTTGCCACCAAAGTCAAAGCGCATACCTTTGAAGCCGGATACAAAAGCGCCGTAACCCAGGGCCATGGTCGGTGCACCGATCGCCATAGTATGTTTTGCCGTGCCGGCAGCCTGAGCTGGTGCAGGGGCGATATTGTCGAGATCAAATTGCAGCGACAGTGCACCATCATGTTCCAGCCACTTGGCAACAGCCGCACGCGCTTCCGACACGATGCCATTGCTGTCGTCGAACAAAAGACCCGGGTCAGACAGCACCACCAGGCGATCACCCTGACTGATCAGCAACAAGGTGCGGCGTGGATTCACTTCCATTGCCATGATCTGGGCTTTGCCATTACTGGTGCTGATGTCGCCTGCCAGTTTCAACTGGCCATCTTTCATAGCGACCTTGGCGGCTTCCTGCAGGGCTTTATTGAACAGGCCCATGCGCATGACAACAGCATAGTGACGCAAGGCACCTTTGCCATCGCGCCAGAAGGCTACTTCTGCAGGTTCATTGAAAATGCTGGCATACAGCTTGTCTTGCCAATCCAGATCATGCTCGTAGGCAATACGTTTGACTGTACCGTTCAAACCCAGACGGTCTTCATTTTGCTCGTAGTAAAAGGCCAGGTCTTCAGTCAATACATCTTTTGCGATAGGCACTTGCAGCAAATCACGTGGCAGTCTGGATAAGCTGGTGGTGCGTATCAAGGCATCCGGTTGTGAGATATCCACCATGAGGCGGGTGCCAACATAGTGATAATCCTTCCAGTGTTTGCTCAACTGGTAGGCAACAGCAGCGGCGGCAACTGTAATAACAGTGCCGGTGACGATCCAAATACGACGCATGAATTCTCCCTCAGGGGTCTGGCTTTTTTATTGCACGGATACTATCCAAAGCAAGCCCGCAAGACAATCGTTTGCGGCTGTCTAATTGGTAATTTTCTGTAAGCGTGCAGGTGAAGACTTAAACTGGCAATTGTGCCATGTATAAACTTGGGAATTTGTATTGTTGCAATATTTTTTTGTGGACTTGCAAGGCATGTTTCAGGAGGGGAAATCTGAAAGCGAAGAAGTAAAAATTCTGGGATGCACTACCCATACATGATTTGGCCCGGATATGGCCCGGATGGGCATCCGGGCCATAGGTACTGTTTTGTTGGCGTATTAAGGCCGACTCAATCAGGTTGGCCTAATCAGGCAGCCTTGTCTTCAGGCTTGGATTCACTGACGATGCGCTCATGTTCTGCCGCCCAGGCAGCATCAATGGCATCGGCTTTGACAAAAGCCGGACGGCTGCAGACACGTTCAATGTAATTCATTACGACAGGTGATTCAGGCACCAGCTTGAACATGGTACCCCAGCGCAAGGCATTGCCCCAGAGCACATCGGCTGCAGTGAAATGCTCACCCAGTAAATATGGCCCTTTTTCCAGTTGCGCCTTGATGATACCCAGCATGGTGTCAAAATCACTGTAAGGGCACATCGAAGGCGCTGCTGGCGGATGTTGTGCAAACTTGTCTACCAGCGCAGGCTCATAGCATGCCGCATAGTATGCCATCCAGCGCAGATAAGGGCCGCGCAATTGGCTATCCAGTGCGGGCGTCAGGCCTGCCTGCGGGAACAGGTCTGCCAGATATAAGTACACTGCAACTTGTTCGGTAATGAGCTCACCACGATGCTGTAATGCAGGCACTTTGCCCATGGGATTGATGGCAAGGTAGGCGCTTTGTCTTTGCTCTCCGGCTTTCATGTTCAAGACATGCAATTGATAGGGCGCCCCTAATTCTTCCAGCAAAATCAAAGCGCCGGTAGCGCGTGTTTGTGGGGCGTAGAACAGGGTGATGTTGTCTGCATTGCTCATGATAAGACCTTTCTTTTTAATCGAGGTGGCAGAATTGCCAGCCCGTTGATATAAGAATATGCCTTCATACCTGACATCTTTTGTCAGGTTGGTTTAATATTCATTCATATTTAAAAATTAATGCAAAAAGGCTTATTCCAACCATGCGCGCCAGCCGACTTATCTCCATCCTGACTATCCTGCAAGCGCGTGGTTTTGCTACTGCGCCCGAGCTGGCTGAACAGTGTGCGGTCAATTTGCGCACTATCTATCGTGATATCGACGCCATGAGTGAGGCGGGAATCCCCATTTATAGCGAACGTGGTTCAGGCGGAGGTTATCGCTTGCTGGATGGTTACCGCACCCAATTGAATGGCTTGTCGGCCAAGGAGGCGGAGGCCTTGCTCATGAGCGGGCTGGCCGGTGCGGCAACCGACATGGGGCTGGGTTCAGTCATGATGGCAGCGCAAAACAAATTGTTGTCAGCCATGCCCGCCTCATTGCGTGAAGGGGCGCTGGAAATGCGTTCCCGCTTTCACCTTGATGCGCCTAGCTGGTATGCGCGGGCAGAACAGCCACAGTATTTGCCCATGGTGGCGGATGCCGTCTGGGAGCAAAAACGAATACAGATACGTTACCAGAGCTGGAAAGGTACCAAGGAACGCATACTTGAGCCTTTGGGCATGGTCATGAAAGGCGGTTCCTGGTATCTGGTGGGGCAGGTGGATGAGATACCACGCACCTACAGAATTTCGCGGATACAAGAAATCTCTGTACTTGATCAGCATTTTCAGAGACCAGGCCCATTTGACCTGGCAGCCTACTGGCATAAATCAACAGCAAGGCTGGAGCAGGACATGCACACAAATACAGCAACAGTGCGCCTTTCACCAAGAGGTGTGAAATGGCGGGAAACTTATTTATCTCCCTACGTATTTTCTGAAATGCAGTTGTCAAGCGAGCCTGATGCTGATGGCTGGTCTGTAGTTACCATGCCAGTCGGGTCCCTGACGGTGGCTTGCGCCGAAATTTTGCGCTTCGGTAATGACGCAGAAGTGCTGGAGCCTCCAGAGCTGCGTCAAAAAATCATGGAGGCGATAGAAGGCATGAAAAACGTCTACAAGATGCAGGAATTTTCTTGAGCAAGGCGAGGAGCATGCTAGTTGGATGTGTCTATACTGCCGCCTTCTTCGCTTAATGCTTTACTTGTGAGCAGCCAGGGCCAGCAAATCCGCCATGGAACCCGCGAAGATATCAGTATCGACACTGCCGCTCACGCCAGCAACAGTACCTGATTCAGAATTTTGCCAGAAAGTCCATTTGTTCCATCCATTTGGCAGTTTCGGCTGTGCAACGCCATATTGTGCAACCCACAAGGCATATCTGGAGAAAGAACTGTTCATATACTGATTCCAGAAAGAAGGACCGGTATAAATCATGGGAGTGCGTCCCAATGCTTGTTCCACGATATTGAGCCAGGTCTGCACATTCGCTGCCAGCGGCACGCCGCCAAAGTCACCCTTGTAAGCTTCAATATCAATCACTGGAGGCAAGTCGCCTACAGCCAGACTGCCTACTGCCTTGATGAAATTGTTTGCTTGTGATACCGGGTCGTCGTTGCTTTCATAGAAGTGATAAGCGCCACGCAGCAGACCAGCCGCCTTCATGTCTGCCCAATTGGTCTGGAACTGCGGGTCGGCATAGGTGTTGCCGTCAGTGGCTTTGGCAAAGGCAAAGCCTATGCCATCATTCTTCACCGCGGCCCAGTTCACGCTTCCCTGATAATGGGATACGTCGATTCCTTGCACGTTCGTATTGGTCGTCATAGGTTTTCCGGTGAAAATTCTAGATGAAATAGCAAGTCAATAAGATAACAGAAAATAGCGTGAGTGATGTATAACAAGATGCTTTTTATTGGTGTTGTGCGATCTTTGTCTTGAATGTGCAGTTCTTGCTGCCTAGACTAAGTAGAGAAAAACCGCAAAACAGGTTTCCATTCAAGATGAAGAACAAGATCATGAAAGCCTTATTGTTATTGCTGTTAGCTTTGGGTTTCCCAGCATCAGCGGCGGAGATCATTGAGGTCAGCATTTATGCTGATGAATCCTATCCTCCATATTCATATAAGGAGAATGGTGAGGCTGGAGGCATTTATCCAGCAATCTTTAGTAAGGCTTTTGAGCGTATGCAAGCTTACAAGGTGCACATTAAACCTGTGTCCTGGAAGCGTGGGCTGATGCTCATGGAAACCGGCCAGGGGCTGGCTCTTTTTCCTCCCTATAATCGACCTCTGGAGCGTCCTTACCTTACTATTTCCGAGCCAGTACTGGTTGAGCAGGTTGTGGCGTTTTGCAGTGAAAACTCAATGAAAGGCAGAAAGCACCCGGCAGTATGGCCAGACGATTTCCATGGATTGAAAGTGGGTGTCAATGCAGGATTTAACATAGGTGGCGACAAGTATAAAAAAGCCGTCAAGGATGGCAAGATGTATGAAGACCAGGCACCCAGCAATCGTTCAAACATACTCAAGCTTTTGTTGGGGCGCATAGACTGCTATGTCAATGACCGCCTTTCCATCTTGTGGGAGATAGAGCGCATCAAGGCAGACGGTGTGTATGCTGACTCCAGGCAGGCCATCGTTGAAGCAGCTGTCATCAATCAGGAGCAGGCTTATCTGGGATACACCAATCGTGACAATGGACGTTATCCTTATAAGGTTGACTTCATGCGTGCACTGAACCAAATTTTGATTGATATGAAAAAATCTGGGGAAATTCAAAAAATTGTCGAAGAAGTGCTGAGTAAATAAGCATGTTTTATCTGGTTTGCGGCAGTCAAGCTCAGATGTCAAAAAACATCTGTCCGAGACTTGAACATAATATGGCTATGTGGAACTATATGGTTTGCATGGCAGGAAGCATTGCCATTTGTCATTATCTTGCGCAACCATAAATAACCATACATGAACATACACCTTACTCTCATGCCCATTCTCGCTCTGGTTGCTGGCATCTGCATCCTGATCAAACCTAAACTCGTTAGTTTCATCGTTGCACTTTATCTTATTGCCATCGGCCTCATTGGTATTCTTGGCCTGGGCCGTTTTGGCTTGCATTTGTAACTCATATTCTGGATCAAACCTGGCACAAACAGGAGATGCAAAATGGTGCTTGCATCCATCTTTTCACTTGAAGGCGGTTGTGATTGCGGATGACTCCGTTATCGCATGTTATGTGAGCCAATGATTGTGCATTGCTGCGATTGCCGTTGGTGTCAGCATGGTAGTGGCGCGGCCTTTGTACTGAATGCGATAATAGAAGCAGACCGCCTGCAGAATCTTGGAGCAGAACCATAGATGGTGGATATAGCCTCAGCGAGCGGCAAGGGACAATTGTTTGCCCTTTGCCCTGCATGTCGTGTGCCATCTGGAGTAATTATGCTGGTGCTGGCCCATTATTGCGATTTGTGCGTGTCGGTACCCTGGATCAACCAGATTATTTACCGCCAGACATCCATATTTATACGGAGTTAATGCAGCCTTGGGTTAAGTTGGCTGGCAATGCACCTGTGATGGCGCAGTACTATGACAGGGAACAATATTTGTCCGCAGCCAGTCCGAGCAGGCGGGCTGCACTGTTGCCGAGCATAGTGGCAGATCTGGCTGGATTGAAAAAGGCTCAACTGTAATGAAAGTAACGGTTTGCAGGTTAAGAAAATCATGAACATTGAGAGTGCAATATGGATGTAAGCAAGATCACTGTATGGGGCAGAGACACTTCATACAATGTACAAAGAGTGCTGTGGACATTGGATGAATTAAGTCTGGTTTATGAGCACAGAAATGCTGGCGGCAGCTTTGGTGGTCTGGATACGCCAGAATTTCTTGCCATGAATCCACATGGACGCGTGCCTGTCCTGCGAGATGGCGATACTGTTGTTTGGGAGTCAAATGCCATTGTACGATATCTGGCAGCTCACTATGGAAGTGCTACACTTTGGCAAGAGTCTGCGGCGGAGCGTGCGCTGGCCGATGGCTGGATGGATTGGTCAGCCACAACGTTGCAGGCAGACTTCATACGTCTTTTTTGGAGTTATTACCGCACACCGTCAGCACAACGCGATGAAAAAGTGATCAGCAATTTACTAGCGTCCTGTCAAAAGCATTTCCGTGTTTTGGATGGTTATCTGGCGACAAGAAATTATCTGGCTGGCGCGCAATTTAGTATGGCAGATATTCCTGCAGGGTCTATCCTGCATCGGTACTTTACAATGGGACTGGAAGTGGAACGTCCGTCAAACGTGCTCGCATGGTATGCTCGCCTGCAAGAGCGGCCAGCTTTTCAAAAGCAGATAGCTCAAGTTTTTGATGCTTTGTTCGGGCGTTTGGCATACTGAACTAACTGGCGTATTCCGCTTCGTGGCAATTTATTGGAGGAGACGAGCGTGAAGCAAGGATATAGGCTGGCGTTGCTAATGTGCATGCTCATGCCTGTGTTTGCCCACGCCGGAACGTACCGCTGCGTATCGCTGGATTACCCACCCTTGATCTACAAAGATAGCGATAGCCGTGTCAAAGGCTTCGCTGTGGACATCGTCAGTGGCGTTTTCAAGAATATGGGGCATACGATAGAAGTTGAAATCTATCCTTGGGCCAGGTCCCTGGAAATGCTCAAGACTGGTGAGCGCGACTGTATCTTCACTATTTTTCATTCCTCAGAACGTGAGCAGTTTCTGGACTTCAGTGCAGAGGCTATCGTTCCACAAGCGGTTTATTTTTATACCAGAAAAGATGCTGGCGTCGTATTCAATGGTGATTTCTCCAGTCTGGAAGGCATGCGCATCGGCACTGTGCGCAAAATCAACTACGGACCCAGATTTGAAGAAGTGCGGCACAAGTTGCGCTTGGATGAAGCTTACGAGCTGGAACAAAGCATGAAAAAATTACTGATAGGAAGAATAGATTTATTTCCCAGTAATTATTACTCCGCATCCTATTTGCTGAAACTGCCAAGGAATAAAGAAATAGCAGAAAAAATCCTGCAATTACCCTTTGCCATTGATGTCGTTCCAAGTCACTTGGCTTTTGCCAAATCGAAAAAACTGGGTTTGCTACGTGATCGTTTTGATCAAGAATTCAGGCACTTCGTTTCATCTGGTCGCTACAGAGATTTGCTCATCAAGTATGAACTTGAAAACGCACCAGAGTTACTTCGTTTTCTACAGCAGAAGTATTGAGATGTGTTTCAACAGGAGGAGTAATCTACAAAAGATTGTCTTGGCTGAAATATGGCTTCATGACAGGTGAAAGAGCGGCGCGTGTCTGTCTTGCCATGCACCTGGCCGCTCGTCTCACGTTTGAACTAACAACCTGAGCAGCGGTGGATAGGTTTGTAATAATTATTGCAGGCTGTCTGGTCGCCATTCTGGCATTCTTCAAGCCAGGCATAGCATGCTTCGCATGGTACTAATGCAGAGGCACTTCCGGCGATGCCGAAAGAAACGCCAACGCCAACAAAAAATACAAACAACGCTTTTTTCATTTTGTTCATTACAGACTCCTGTGGATGTATGAAAGTCAAACGCTTGGTATTGAGTGTGATCTCAACTTGTTGATCTTATTTTAACGATATTTTCAAGTCAATATTCATTTATTAAATATACTTATTGAATATTTATATTGACAACATTTGCTTTTGAAGAATATCGTTCAAGTTCAATTGCCGCGGAGTTGTCCTGCTTTGCGCCACTTTATAAAATGGTTTTGAGCTATCAAGAGGGGTCGGGAAGAGAATGCTGAAACAAAAATTGAAGTCATTTGCTGCATACGCCTTGATACTTGTGGCAGGTTTGGGGGTAGGGCTGGCTGCTGCTAACGTCCCGCGCTGGCTGACCCCGGCCTATGTGGAAGGGGATTACAGCGCTTATTTCCCTGATGCGAAAACCCAGGTTGTGGTGTATGCAACGGCTACCTGTCCTTTTTGTGCGAAAGCGCAAGAACATCTGAAGGCCAGGAATATCGCCTTTGTAAAGATGGATATCAACGACTCTCCCAAGGCAAAACAAGACTTTATACAATTAAAGGGCGATATCGTCCCCTTGATCCTGGTGGGCAATCGACAAATCCGTGGTTTCAAACCTGAAGTACTGGATACTGCCCTGGATAAACTGCACTGATAACTGGGCTGATGGCCTGCAAGAGTTTGCAGGCCAGATGGCCGAAGTGAGAGTAAGCGTAAAACTCAGCTTACCCGCACCCAGTCCATGATCCAGTTGTCTTCCCAGGTTTTTCCATCATCGCGGGAAGCCGCCTGTTGCCAGCGGCATGTCGTGGCTGAGATATTGTCCCAGATGCCGCGCACCTTGATGGGTTTGCCTTCCTCCTCTTCATCGGAAACAAATAAGCCGACACCATTCTCAAAACCACCGATGACACCAGGCGGGGTGAGCACGCCAGTCTGGATACCAACGACTGGTATCGCAATGAGCAAAGTACCATGGAGTTGCCGCGCATTGCCCGCGCCGTAATGGCGCAGCAGAAACTGAAAACCAGTTATGAAAGCTGGTCTGGCTTGCCGCAATGGCAAATGGAACCTCTGGGCCTGGTGCTCAAGGCGGGGGGCTGGTATTTAGTGGCGAATAGCCAGAGTCGTGCCAGCAGCTCTAAAAGAATACGCATCTTCAAAGTAGTACACATCACTGACATGCAAGTAATGGAAGAATACTTCGACAGACTTGGTGATTTTGATTTGCCAGATTTCTGGAATGAGGCAACAGCAAGGTTTGAAAAAGAACTGAGATCAAACACGGCACATTTGCGTGTCTCAGCTGCAGGCCGCGACAGGATAAGCAAACTGTGTGCCTTTGCAGCGCAGGCAGTGGAAACGCAACGGGATAAAATAATTAATGGGCAGGATCAAACCTGGCAAACCATCACTCTGCCCATAGAAACCATAGAGCATGCTGCGCAAATGTTATTGGGGATAGGGCCAGAACTGGAAGTGATTGCGCCGCCAGCATTGCGCCAGCGTCTGCGTGAACTTGCCTGGCAATGCTTTCAATTGCATGAGCAGGCAGATGCTCAGGATTAGTCTGCGTTTCGAGTTATATAGCAATGATGGGCCATGTTTCATTCTGCTGGCCCATCAGGGATTCATGGCGAATCAGGCAAAATGGCAGACGTAATCAAGTGTCTCCAGAGTTTCAATCTCGAATTTTGCATTTGCTGGTACATTAAATTGCTGACCACCTTCATAGGTGGACCATTCAGCTTCGTCATTGATGCGCACGCGGCATTTGCCTGCGTTCAATTCCATGATTTCTGCGACACCAGTGTTAAAAACCAGGCTGGAAGGGAAGATGATGCCCACGGTTTTTTTGCTGCCATCGGCAAACAATACAGTGTGGGAAACGCATTTGCCATCAAAAAACAGATTGGCTTTCTTGACGACGCTGACTTGATCAAATTGGGTAGACATGCAGGGCAACTCCGAAAAAAAGACCCGCGCAAATGAATGGGCGGGTCGGGAATAGGTTAAGTGTTCAGATAGTTATTGACTGCGTTACTGACCGCGTTTTGCGCGGGCATTGGCAGCAATACGCATGCGCAATGCATTCAGTTTGATGAAGCCGCCAGCGTCTGCCTGGTTGTAGGCGCCGCCATCTTCATCAAAGGTAGCGATGTTCATGTCGAACAGCGAATCGGTTTTCGAATCGCGCGATACCGTGATGACATTGCCTTTGTAAAGTTTCAGGCGTACCCAGCCATTGACTGTGTGTTGGGTATGATCAATCAGGGTTTGCAGCGCGACGCGCTCTGGTGCCCACCAGTAGCCGTTATAAATCAGGCTGGCGTAACGTGGCATCAGATCATCTTTCAGATGGGCGACTTCACGGTCCAGGGTGATGGATTCAATTGCACGGTGGGCGCGCAGCATGATGGTGCCGCCGGGTGTTTCATAGCAGCCGCGGGATTTCATACCGACATAACGGTTTTCTACCAGATCCAGACGGCCTATGCCGTGCTTGCCACCCAGGCGGTTCAGTTCTGTCAGTACGGTTGCTGGCGACATGCGTACGCCATTCAGTGCGACGATGTCACCGCGCTCAAATTCTACATCCAGGTATTCTGGCTGGTCTGGTGCCGCTTCTGGGCTGACAGTCCAGCGCCACATGGATTCTTCGGCTTCGGCACTTGGGTTTTCCAGGTGACGGCCTTCAAAGCTGATGTGCAGCAGGTTGGCGTCCATGGAGTAGGGCGCGCCACCGTTTTTATGCTTCTGGTCGATTTCTATGCCTGCATCTTCAGCATATTTCATCAGTTTTTCGCGGGACAGCAAATCCCATTCACGCCACGGAGCAATGATCTTGATACCTGGCATCAGCGCATAGGCGCCCAGCTCGAAACGCACCTGGTCATTACCTTTGCCGGTCGCACCGTGGGAAATGGTGTCTGCACCAGTTTCCTTGGCGATTTCGATGAGGCGTTTGGCGATCAGCGGACGAGCGATGGAGGTACCCAGCAGGTATTCACCCTCATACACGGTATTGGCGCGGAACATAGGGAAGACGAAATCGCGCACAAATTCTTCACGTACATCATCGATATAAATATTTTCAGGCTTGATACCAAACTTGATGGCTTTGGCACGCGCTGGTTCCAGCTCTTCACCCTGGCCCAGATCGGCAGTGAAAGTGACGATTTCGCACTGATAATTATCTTGCAGCCATTTTAAAATGACAGAGGTATCCAGACCGCCAGAATAGGCGAGGACGACTTTTTTAGTATCGCTCATGATGTGCTTTCGAAAAATTAAAACTTAAGGCTTAAGACCGAAAAGATCACCACAGAGGCACAGAGACACAGAGAAAAGAATGAGGAAAAACATCACTTATTTGTCTGCGACTTAGCGACTATGACCACCCTTAATTTGATCTTGCCCCTTCCAATACAAAACGATTACAGAGATATTGAACCAAGACAGTCTTTATTGACGCAGATTAAATCTCAAGTCACAAGATTTTCTCTTGTTTTTTCTCTGTGCCTCTGTGTTGAGAGGTCTTTTCCAAAAATTACGGCGTTTGAAACAAGACTAGCGAATCTCGCCTACAACCAAATATTCCAGCAAGGCTTTTTGCACGTGCAGGCGGTTTTCTGCTTCATCCCAGACGACTGATTGCGGGCCATCTATCACGCCGGCAGACACTTCTTCTCCACGGTGGGCGGGCAGGCAATGCATGAAAAGGGCGTCAGGATGGGCGCGGGCCATCTTGGCTTCATCGACTATCCAGCCGTCAAAGGCTTTCAGGCGGGCCTGGTTTTCATCTTCATAGCCCATGCTGGTCCAGACATCGGTATTCACTAGGTCGACTCCGGCGCAAGCGTCGGACGGGCTGTCAAATACCGTGTATTGCGATGGGTCTGCCGTCACCTGCTTCAAGTCCATGTCATAGCCTTTCGGCGTGGAGATATGCAGATGGAAGTTGAATACCTGTGCTGCTTGCAGCCATGAGTACAGCATGTTATTGGCGTCACCTATCCATGCCACCTTTTTACCGGTGATGGAGCCGCGGTGTTCAATATAAGTAAATACATCTGCCAATACCTGGCAGGGATGATGTTGATTCGTCAAGCCATTGATGACTGGCACACGTGAATTTGCAGCAAAGCGTTCTATCATTTCCTGCTCAAAGGTGCGGATCATGATGATGTCGCACATGCGTGACATGACCTGGCCTGCGTCTTCTACCGGCTCACCACGGCCCAATTGGCTGTCGCGGGTATTGAGGTAGATGGCAGCACCGCCCAGTTGATGCATGCCTGCTTCAAATGACAGGCGGGTACGGGTGGAGTTTTTCTCGAACACCATCACCAGGGTTCTATCCAGCAATGGGTGATAAGTTTGATAAGCCTTGAAACGTTGCTTGATGATGCGGGCGCGCTGCATCACGTATTCAAACTCGGACAAGGTGAAATCGGAGAACTGCAGGAAATGTTTGATAGCCATAAATAAAACGGGCAGCATTTTCATGCCGCCGCTTGTCATAACTGCTTAATTATAAGGGATTAATCAGGGCTGCCCATATTAAATTCCGGGAACAGGCAAATTTGATCCATATTACTTGGAGCTTGCCTGAAAAATAAGCTGTTCAGCCGCTTAATCTTCAGCTTGTTGAAGCTTAGCACTATTTACATGTCCCGGTGCACGCCCCGCGCCAAATGAGTTCAATTTACATGTAAAAATCGCTTGCAGTTTCCCTGCTTAAATTTATTGCTTAAAGAAATGTATTTGTGAACTTTCGTCAACTAGCTGGAATTTCAAACTGGTTTGTTTAAACTAGATTTTATTGCTGTATTTGCATAAATATCTGTCCTTAGTCTTGAACTTGGGACAAGGTCCAAGTGAATTGTAAGCAAATGCAATGAAGTGTAAATAAATGCAAGATTTAGTTTCCAGAGTTCGTCCAGCATGCTTGTCAAACAGCCAGGCGCGCAAAAACGACGAATATTTTTTAAATGAATATTTAAAAGTAAACATACCATGAGCGCACTGTTAGCCGGACTGACCGTCCTGATTATTGGCGATAGCCATATGTCGACTCCAGATTACCTGATCACCACCCTGCATGACGATTTGATGAGCAAGGGTGCTGTGGTGTATTCCTTCGGTGCTTGCGGTGTTGCAGCTGGTGACTGGATGGTGAAGAGTCAGTCGCCTTGCGGCGGTGCTGCGCGTATCAAGGATGGCCCGGTAGAAGTCAAAACCGGTCAGGATGCGATGACACGTCCATTCAATGAACTCATCAAAACCTACAAGCCAAATCTGGTGGTTGTCGTCAATGGCGACACTATGGCTTCTTACGCTGCGCCTGAATTGCCGAAGACCTGGATCTGGCAACAAGTGTCCCGCCTCACCAAAGGCGTCAAAAACAATGCGGTAGGTTGCGTTTGGGTTGGCCCTGCATGGGGTACTGAAGGTGGTAAGTTCAATAAGACATTTGCCCGCGCTAAAGAAATGTCGGGTTATTTGTCCGAGATCGTCGCTCCCTGTACTTACATAGATTCGCTGACTTTGTCCAAGCCGGGTGAATGGGCGTCTTCTGATGGTCAGCATTTTGATTTGGCGGGTTACAAAGCCTGGGGCGCAGCAATTGGCAATGCGATTTCTTCGCCGGCAGTCTTGCAGACCATCAAAAAATAATTACGGACACTGATTACCCATGAAAAAGCTTATCTTTGCTTGCTTGACTTCAGCCTTGACTCTGGCTGCACACGCCGACAATCCCTTGTATGAAACCGGGCCTGCTCAGGATTCATCCTTTGTCAGGTTCCTCAATGCAAGTGAAGATAAAGCCAATGTCGTCAACGGCGCAGCCAAAGTAGCTTTGGCTGCTCAGGGTGACGGCAGGGTTTCCCGCTTTTATCCTGTCAAAGCTGGTGCCAAGCTAGCAGCCAATGTACAGGTAGGCAATGCCAAGGCAGCAGTGGAAGTAGTCGCCAAGCCGGGCGAGTTCGTGACCATTGCCATCGTCAGCAATGGCGCAGGGATAGATACCGTGGTCGTCAAGGATACGCCTACCGATTTCAATGCCAGTAAGGCTTCTGTCGCCTTGCTGAATCTGGATAAGTCATGCAATGCTGCTGGCTTGAATGTGGCCGAAAAAAACACAGCCATAGTGGAAGCTGTTAAACCAGCCGGCCTGCAGCGTCGTCTGGTTAACCCCATCGGCCTGAAAACTCAGGTAATGTGTGATGCCAAAGATGCAGGCAAAGTAGTCGACCTGGGACAATTACAACCAGGCGAACGTTATAGCGTGGTGCTCATGCCTGGCAAAAAAGCGCGCCAGACTTTCTTTGTACGCGACAGTACATCCTGATCTGAATACGGGTTCTGGCTATGGTATTTGCGTCCCTGGAGTTTCTTACACTCTTTCTCCCCTTATTTTTTGCAATTTATCTCGTCACGCCCCAGCGCTTTCGTAATCACATCCTGCTGGTCGGTAGCTGGCTGTTTTATGCATGGTGGACCCCAAAGTTTTTGCTGCTGATCATCGCCCTGACCGTCCTGGGATGGGGTGCTGCAATACTGATAGACAAGAGCCAGAGCGAGCAGCGCAAAACCCGTTTGATGGTCATTGCCATTGTTCTTAATCTGTCTTCCCTGGTCTGGTATAAGTACACCAATATGCTGGTGTATTCACTCAATACCATCTTGACAGGGCGTGACATGCCCACCATACCGTGGGAAAACCTGATGTTGCCTATAGGCTTGTCTTTCACGGTCTTGCATGCGATTTCTTATATCGTTGATGTGCGTCGAAAAACTGTGGATGCGCAGTACAGCATTATTTCTTTCAGCGCCTATATGGCCATGTTCCCGCATTTGATCGCTGGCCCGATTGTGCGCTACAAGGTTATCGATACTGAATTGCGCGAGCGGGTTTTTTCCATCGATAAATTTGCCGCTGGCGTGCGTCGCTTTATGGTTGGTTTTTCGATGAAGGTCTTGATTGCCGACACCTTATCTCCCATCGTCACTCTGGGATTTGGCTTGCACAATCCCAGTTTGATCGATGCCTGGACTGCTTGCGCTGCTTATACACTGCAATTGTATTTTGACTTTGCCGGTTATAGCGCCATGGCCATAGGTCTGGGCATGATGCTGGGCTTTGATTTCCAGGAGAATTTCAATAATCCCTATCTGGCCGTATCAATACAGGATTTCTGGCGGCGTTGGCATATGACGCTGTCGTCATGGTTGCGTGACTACTTGTATATCAGCCTGGGTGGTAACCGTGGTGGCCCTGCCCGCACCTATATCAATCTTCTGTTGACCATGGCCATAGGTGGCCTGTGGCATGGTGGCGAGAACTGGAATTACCTGATCTGGGGCATTATTCAGGGCACGGCCCTTTGCTGTGACCGTGCATTTACGCAGCGTGGTTTATCCATGCCCAATTATTTGTCACGCACTCTGACCTTGCTTGTTGTCATGCTGGCGTGGACAGTTTTCCGTGCCGAGAGTTTTTCCACCGCCACTGATATATGGGCAGGCCAGTTTGGCATGCATGGCGTCGCCATGGGCGATGCGATTGCACAGGCGCTGCGCCCCAGCATTATCCTGACCTTTGTGCTTGGCCTGATTTGTGTCATTTATCCTGCCACCAAAATTGGCAAGCAGGGTGGTCTCGGCTTTGCAGGCTGGAGCATGACCTGGCCAGTACTGACTTTTGCTTATGCTGTCGTGGTTCTGGCCGGGCAAAAAGCGATTCCCTTTTTGTACTTCCAGTTTTAGGAGATCATCATGAGTGAGTGTTTTACCTTTGATCCCCAAAAAGCTGGCTGGACACGCTTTATTCCGGTAGCGGCCTTTAGCCTTATCATGCTGGGTGGTTTCGCCGTAACGCAATCATCTTTGCGCGATGTGCCTGTTGAAAAATGGGAAGGCATTGCTGATCCCCGGCGTTTGCTGGAAGGCGAGGCGACACGGCAATTCTCCGCGCAACTGAATGACCACTTCCTGTTAAGCAAATCATTTGCAAAAATTGAACGTGGCGTTACCTGGGTGATAGCAGGCGATACCGGTGCATCAGTGCGCCAGGGCTGCCCGGGCTGGCTATTTTTGTCAGATGAACTCACGCCACATGCCAACGCAGCAGACAATGCCGCCGCCAGGGCAAAAATCATCAGCCAGACTGCGAGTGACTTGCAAAAGAGCGGCATCAAGCTGGTGGTCGCCGTCGTGCCGGATAAAACCCGCATAGAAGAAAGCCATTTATGTGGCCTGCATCGTCCTGCGGCTTTTGCCAATCGCGTGAATGACTGGGTTGCCACGCTGGTCAATAACAGGGTTGAAGTGCTCAACTTCACACCAGCGCTGGCTGCCATGACGGGAGAGCGCTATTATCGCAGTGATTCTCACTGGAATGAGCGTGGTGCTGATCTGGCTGCAAAGACCCTGGCAGAGCGCTTACAAGCGATGAAGCTGGTTGACAAGCCAGTCACGCCGCCTGACCCCAAGGCCATACAAACCAATACGACTGAACGATCTGGTGATCTGATGCGCGTTTCCAATCTGGAGGGACTGCCAGCCTGGATGCGGCCTGCAACTGAAGTGACCCAGGTCAGCAAGGTTGCGCCGGTAGCAGTTGCCAGCGATGACTTGTTTGGTGACGCAGGTTTGCCAACGGTGGCGCTGCTTGGAACCTCCTTCAGCCGTGCTGCGAATTTTGTACCATTCCTGAGCCAGTATCTGGGTGCACCAGTCGCCAATCTTGCCAAGGATGGCGGTGATTTTGATGGTGCTGCCTTTGCCTATCTGAACAGTAAAGAATTCAAAACCCAGCCACCTAAAGTCGTGGTCTGGGAAGTACCAGAGCGCATGCTGCAAAAAACGTTGACAGCATCAGAGAAAAAATGGCTGGCATCATTCAGCTCCAAAAGCTGATGGCAGTACGAAGTATGCATGCAGGCATGACGGCGATGAGGGGATCATTGACATCACCCGCACGGATAATGGTAGGCTGATGCTTCTTTGATGTCTTAAATTGAAGTCAGAAGCGTGAAACCTGAAATACAATCCAACAAAATCGTCATTTTGTCCGGCTCTGGCATTAGTGCCGAGAGCGGCATTCCAACTTTTCGCGATGCGAATGGCTTATGGCATAACTACTCCTGGGAAGCTGTAGCCAGCCCCGCTGGGTGGCGCGCGCATCCAGAAGTCGTTCTGGAATTTTATAACGAACGTCGCAAACACGCTGCAGAGGCACTGCCGAATATAGCGCATTGCGCAATTGCTGCCCTTGAGTCAGCTTACGAAGTAGTCGTGATCACCCAAAATGTCGATGATCTGCATGAAAGAGCAGGCTCCACCCATGTAATTCATGTCCATGGACAGTTGAACTATGCGCGAGGTACTTCTGATGCTCGCAGGCGTTACCGTATCAATGCAGCGCCCATACTTATGGGACAACTATGTGAAGATGGCACGCAACTCCGCCCTGATATTGTCTGGTTTGGTGAAGATGTCGAGTACATGACAGAATCACGGCGGCATATTGAGACTGCGGCTAAGGTGCTGGTGGTTGGTACTTCACTTTCAGTTTTTCCTGCCGCATCGCTGGTCAAGGCTGCGCGGGGCAGGGCAGAGAAAATACTGATTGCCCTGGAAATGGATAAGTTACCCTTTGGTTTCAAGTTCATGCGTGGAAAGGCAGGCAGCATCGTTCCTTTTCTATGCGAGCGTTGGCTAGAAGAAGCGGGCAAGCATAAAATAACTTAGATGCAATTGGATTGCTAACCGCATGCCTACCACATAAAAAAGCGAAGGCTGAATAAATCAACCTCCGCTTTGATGATGAAGATAGCAGGAATTACCAAAGTGCAGTCTTGCAACTCAGCTTGTTCAGATCAAGATTGCTCAAGCTTAAAAAGTAAGAGCCAGGGTCAAGCGCCTTGGCTTTACAGGCCAGAGTTTGCTGTCTCTTCTTGTCTTTCTCCATCGCTGCCTGCATGCTGTACACCCATCCGTAATACGGAAAGACCAGTTCATAGCTGCGCAGGAATTGCAAAGCTTCAGTTCTGTATGCGTCATTACCTGTCTTCTTGAACATCAGGTAAGCTGCTGTTGCATACTGATAGGATGGAGGAATGCCTCTTTCTCTCATCTCGGATTTTCCTGATTCAGACAGCCCATAGCGTGCTGCTTTCAGATATTGCAGCGATTCACGCGACTTGCCTTCGAGTGCAAATATCATGGATTTGGCGAGTACATGATCAAAACTTTCATGCAGGTCTGCATTTCTGACAGTATCCAGATTTGCATCTTTGCCGTCACTTGCCTGCCATGCCACCCAGGCAAAAAAAGGTAAAACGAACTGGTTGCGTTTATTGGCGTCATAAGGCGCCAGGTTGGCAATAGCAAATTCATAGGCTTCTTTTGTGCCACTTTGCTCTAACGCACTCTTAATCAATTGTGCCGACACTGCAAACGTCTTGTTCCTATACTTGTTTGGTGCTGAGGGCTTCAGCAAAAGTTTGATATCATCATTGTTGGGAACTCTGTCTGTGACAGCATGCATGTGCACATAGAGATCATTGACATCCTGAAGATCAATTTGCACTGAATCATATTTCTGAGATTTGAGCCAGTCGTTAATTTGATCCAGGCTCTTTCCTTCCATTCTTTGCGCTACATAAGCAGCAACCCACAATTGGAATGTTTCCGCGGTGGCTGCACGTGGCTGGATAACTTGCCATCCCATCTCAGCCTGGCCTTCCATGAACAGGAAACTGGCGAGGTCACGTCGGGTAAAGTCAGAGTTATAGCGAGCCAGCGCCTGTATGGAGGATTGCATGGCTTCGCCTAGTCGGCTATCTATTAGTTTCAGCCTGGTTTGTGCATGAAATTCTGAAGAACTGCCAGTGCCCATGGCCAGACTGCGTTGATAGAATTGTTTGGCAGCCTCTAACTCTCCTGAGAAAAAGAAACCATGAGCAGGTGCTGCCCAGTCGTGGGATTCTTTCACACGGTCATTGATTTCAGCGCTTTTTGGATAAGCGTTGATGATCTTTAACGCATCTTGCAAAGTCTTTCCTTCTTTTCCTTCTTTTAAATGACGGAATGCTAGTGCGACCCTGGAGTCCATATCACCAGGGTACTGCTTGAGCTTGCTAAGTAATTGCTCTTCAGACGGAGTCTTGAACAAATGAAAGCGAAGAGGGAACAAACCTTGTTTTGTCGCATCTGCTTTTGGTGCCGCCTGTATAGCTGCCATCATCGCGGCTTGTTGTGGTGTCGGCAAGCTGGATGTGAGGAAGCGGTCAGCCTTCAGAATTTTGATCAACTGCGCTTCTTTGGAGCGGGCTTCCTGGATTTGCCTGTCATTGTCAATATTCTGACTGCCATTGCCTATGTAATGGTCTGACAAAGAACTTGTGGCAAGCCAGCTGTCATAGCGCTGCAGATTAACTATCATTTGCAGGTACGGCTTGAGCAAGGCTTGCTTGTGAACCAGAAAATCACCAGCATTACCGGTAAATTTCATGGATTGTTGCGCTGTGTGCTTGATCTGTTGAAGGTAAGGATGGCCGGCAATATCTTCGGGCGATTGCGCCAGAAGCATTAAACCTTGTTCAGGTAGGCCAAGGAAGCGTACATATCTTGCTGCATTTTTGTAGTGGGACAACAGTCGCCAGTCCTGATACAGTGCCAATTCTGCACTGCTAAGTGCCTTTGCCTGCCCGTTCTGAGTTTTGGATGAAGGACATGATTCCGGCGTGGGCAAACCTGAGAAGTAAGCCGCTATATCGCAAAACTTGACAGGCTTGGATGGATCTTCAATGTTCAGGCGCTCATTCATCAATAATCGCGTCAGCGCAGGCAATTTTTCTAAACCATGGGTATCACTGGGCTTACCGTTTGCTCTGGCTAATAGTTTGGCGACTTGCGAGACAATCGGGTCTGTGGACGACAACAGCATGGGGGAGATTTCATAGCTGCCTGTCAGACTGAGCCCCAACTGTTGCAAGGCTAAAGTTCGTATCACCTGCGCTACAGGAGGGGCCGATGGCCCCATATCTGCCTTGGCATAAGCTCTGGCCAGCCATGCACGTTTCAGTGGTGACATCAAGCGACCATAGTCGAGAATTGAGGCTTTAACATAATCGTAGGCAGGCAATAATGTGCCAACTGCCAGGGCATGGCAGGCTTGTTGCAAACGGTCTTTACCTGACGCAGGCAAAGAGAAGTCCCAATTGCTCTCTGCGCAAATGCTACCGTCGTTGCTGGCAGCAGGGGGCTCTCCGGCTTCCTTCAAGCCTGCTTCTTTAAGCAAGGCCGGCAGGGATTTTTTGATGATATCCAGCGCCTGCTCCGGGTCTTGAGGTAATTCCAGCGATTTATGTGCCTTGATGCTCTCATTTTGACTGCGTATGACGAGCGTAACAAAATTCTGCCCTTTATCTTGTCCAAGATAAAGCATGATCAATTTCTGTTGCTGGTATTGCTTGAGCAAGGCTTGTAATGTGGCCTCATCGAAACTGCGTACGAAGGGGCCATTGATATCTGCCAGATCGGTTTGCTGTACTGTGTGTATGCCACCAAGGCTTAATGCTTCGTCCAGTTGCGCACCGACTGCTGCACGGAATGAAGGCGCAAATCCAAGAGCCTGGGTTTGCACCGGCAGCACGATATACTTTGTTGACTCAGTGATGGCGTTTTCCGGAATCTTGATAGTACGAAACTTCTCATCAGGTGTCATGCCAATTGCGGACAAGGCAGTCGCCAGCCTGTCTGCTTGCGGCCAGGTTTCAACTTGTTTTTTAGCTGGCGCAGGAGTAGTGGTTTCGACTGGTGCTGGCTTACTGCATGACAGCGATGACATGCAAAGTAAGCTCAGAAGTGCTACATTTTTAATGTGTAAGTAATTGCGCATTCGGATGTTTTCAGCAAAATAATGGCATGGAATATCCATGAAACATTACATTCTGTCAATCCAATTCAGCTTTACTTGTTTTTTTGAAATGTTTTAATACAGCCATTTCCTGACAAGTTTTGGCCCATATCTCTGGGCAAGAAGTTCAAGGCCTGCTTCTTCGTTCTCGTGTATTTCTGCGAGGCAGCGTATCATTAGCGCATCAAGGTATTCTTCCACTGAGGTGAAAAAAGGGCAGAGCAAGTTGTCGTCATCATGGTCAAAATAAAAGACTTCGCCGCTTTCACGAAGAAAGCAAAACATATTGCCATTACCCAGGTAGTCACCAAAGACTATCATATCTTCAAACAGCCTTAGCACTTGCTCATCTTCGTGTTCCAGCATGTCAACTATGCCTGGATAGGCTTCCAGCAAAGGCTGGATAGGCGTATCGCTGTCTTGACTGACACTGCATAATTTTTCTGTCAGTGACAAAGCACCAAATTCCTGGTGGTAGCTCTTTAACGCAGATGGTAACGGGCAAGACAAACGTGTTTCCAGATCGAGAAGCTCAGTCTCGCTGACTGGTTTGAAATGTGCCTCAGTGACATGACCTTCCCATAATGAGGCGTAGGCGGTAATGACTGAACGATACCATGGCACCCTGGTCTCTGAAGTGAGTTGTTCTGGCCAGCACAAATCAGGACAGCCTGGTGGCGGCCAGTGATCAGTTGTCAAGTCGTTTTGCATGGGGTTTCCTGCTTATTGATACATTTCACTCAGGCTACGCTTAATTGCACACTTTCTTGTCAGACTGGCTCAAGACCTTTGCTTGGGTAATCAGTAATTGATAGATAGGGTAGGGCCAGTGCTCAAAAAGCTTCAATTTGCCGCTCACAGGGCAACTGGAAGTAGCGTATATCTTGCTGGAGTTTGTCTGCATATAGCCCATCTTGAATTTAATATCTTCAGGAAATGGGTTTTCTACTTCGAGCAGCATGTCCTTCTTTTTATCCATTTGCTGGAATTTAAATACCAGAGTACGCTCGGGGTGTGCATTGGTACTGACAGCTTGCTCCAGCCTGATTGCTCCATTATTGATACTTGCTTCTATGAAGACAGTCTCACCCGGGAAAACTGAGATTAATTTTTTATTGATCAGAACAGGAAGGGGTGTCTCAAAGGCGCCTTCAAATACATCTTTATTATTAAGCTGGAGTGTAAAGCTTGGTGTACGACAAAAAACCTGCTTGCATAGCTCCTTCACATCCAGCGAAGAGTCGGCAGATTGGGCAAAGGATAAATTTGCTTGCAGGCAGAGTAGGGCGATTATCAGTCTTGTTCTGAAGCGTGCTCGTAGTACATTCATGCGTTTTAATATCCAATTGTTTGCTTGGATTCATGCACCAGTTGTTCAAACATATCATGCCGCATGGTCGAGATATCGCCGTCCTTGACCGCTGCAAGAATCGCGCAACCAGGTTCGGTATGGTGATGGCAATTATAGAATTTGCATTTGCCCAGATGCGGCAAAAATTCTGGAAAGGCGCGTTCCAGCATGCCTTCACTTAAATGATGCAGACCAAATTCCTGGAAACCTGGTGAGTCGATCACATAAGAGTTTGCATCCATGTGATACAGGCGGGTGAAGGTGGTTGTGTGTTTGCCAGTATCCAGCGCTGCAGAGATTTCGCGGGTGGCGATTTCTGCGTCTGGGATCAGCAAATTGATCAGTGAAGACTTGCCCATGCCAGATTGGCCGATGAGGATGGTACTTTGCCCCTGCATCAGATTATGCATGAGCTGGCGTGTGCCTTCGGGGTCTGTTCTGACAGATACTTCATGTACCGGATAGCCCAGTTTGGCATACAGGCCAACGCGTTCTCTTGCCTTGGGCAGAGAGGCGGTGACATCCACTTTGTTTAAGATCAGGTGTGGCTTGATGCCTGCCGATTCGGCCGCCACCAGCGCGCGGGATACCAGATCATCGGTGAAGCTCGGTTCAGTCGCAACCACGATCAGCAACTGGGTGAGGTTGGCTGCCAGCATCTTGGATTTGTACTGGTCAGAGCGGTATAGCAAAGTCTTGCGCGTAGTGATGGCTTCGATGACGCCCTGGTTTTTTGAGGTCAGGGCGTATTCAACAATGTCGCCAACCGAGACATCGCTTTTCTTACCACGGGTCACGCAATGCAACTTGACCTGCTCACCATCAATCTCCGCCTGTACCAGATAATGGCGACCATGGGCAGCAATGACTAATGCCTGTGAACGCGCCATCAGGAAAAACTCTGCTGGAAAATGGCATCTATCTTGGCGGCGCAGATAAAATCATTTTCTGAAATGCCACCTTTACCATCATTGACGGTATGCGTATCAAACTTGATAACGCAGCGGTTGTAAGTGACGACAAGTTCAGGGTGGTGATCTTCTGCATGGATTACATAGGCAATCGCATTGATGAAGGACAGGGTTTCATAGTAATTCTTGAACTGAAAAGTCCTGACGATACGCGGGCCATCCTGCGTCCATTCAGGAGTAGCCGCAAAATAGGCTGGCAGGCTGGCGTCGTCCAGGGCGGTTTCTGTGTGCTGTGATTTTTTCGCCAGCAAGTCTGTGAATTTGATCATGGTATCTCCGTTATTGTGCAGCCAGCAGATGGTTAATACGCACCGATGCTGATGGGTGTGAGTCATAAAACGCCGAATGCAGGGGATCAGGCGTCAGGGTAGATGAATTGTCGTCATACATTTTGACCAGGGCAGTGATGAGGTCATTGGCATGGGTATGTTTGGCGGCAAAGGCATCGGCTTCGAATTCATGTTTACGCGAGGTGATCGCACTCAGCGGTGAAAACAGGAAGGTAAACACGGGTAAGGCCAGCATGAACAAGATAATCGCCATCGCATCATTCTGTGCCAACAGCATAGGATCAACACCCAGGCCAGTGTAGAACCAAACTTGATCTTTGAAAAAACCTAACATGGCCATGAAGACCAGTGACAAGGCGAACATCACTGCCATACGTTTGATGATGTGCTTGAGCTTGAAATGACCCAGTTCATGCGCCAGCACAGCTTCAATTTCATTCGGTGCCAAGCGTTCCAGCAAGGTATCATAAAACACGATACGCTTGGCTCCACCAAATCCAGAGAAATAGGCATTACCATGGCCAGAGCGTTTGGAACCATCCATGACAAAGATGCCTTTCAAAGCAAAGCTGACACGCTTGCTCAGGCTTTCTATGCGTTCGCGTACTTCTTCATTGTCCAGTGGCCAGAACTTGTTGAACAAGGGGGCAATCACGACAGGGAAAATCAGCATGATCAGCATCTGGAAGGCGATGAAGAATGCCCATGCATACAGCCACCAAAGGCTGCCTGCTTTTTCCATCAAGGTCAGAATCACCCAGATCAGGGGCAGACCCAGCACTGCACCTATCACGGCATTCTTGATCATGTCGGTGAAAAACAGTCCCAATGTCATCTTGTTGAAGCCAAATTTTTCTTCCAGCACGAATTGCGAGTAATAGCTGAAAGGGAATTCGATGATGCTGCTGATGATGGTAAACGCGACCAGTAAACTAATTTGATACCACATGCCTGGTCCCGTCAGTTTCACAAGATACACGGACAGCCATTGCAGACCGCCAAACAGGGTAAAACCAACCAGGACGAGGGCGTTCACTAACAGCATGACCATGCCCAGCTTGGTCTTTGCAATAGTGTAATCCGCTGCCTTTTGATGCGAGGCCAGGCCTATTTTTTCTGCGAATTGTGCAGGCACAGCCGCGCGGTTACGAAGGATGTGTCGGATATGACGGGAGGCCAGCCAGAACTGAATTATCAGCGTCAATAGCAGGAAGGAAACGAATAAAACCGAAAAAGCGACTGAAATCATGGGAAAATGTGACATTCGATAAGTAATAGCCAAGGAAGAATTATGTCACAAGCGACCGACATTCAAACAAACACTGCAAATCCTGCCACACCAGCACGCCCAAACGAGTTGAACCTGATCTGGCTGGACATGGAAATGACAGGCCTGGACCCGGATACAGATCGTATCATTGAGGTGGCTGTGGTGGTAACTGATTCACAATTGAATGTATTGGCGGAAGGCCCTGTATTTGCAATTCATCAATCCGATGAAACCCTGGACAAAATGGATAACTGGAACAAGGGCACACATGGCCGCTCTGGCCTGATCGACAAGGTCAAAGCCTCCACAGTCACAGAAGCGGATGCTGAAGCTGCCTTGATCGCTTTCCTGAAGCCATTTGTTCCAGCTGGTAAATCACCTATGTGTGGCAACACCATTTGCCAGGATCGCCGCTTCATGGCACGCGGCATGCCCAAGCTGGAAGCTTTTTTCCACTACCGCAATCTGGATGTGTCAACACTGAAAGAGCTATGCCGCCGCTGGAAGCCAGAACTGGCATCCGGCTTTAAAAAGCATCAAAAGCATACAGCTTTGGCGGATATTCTGGAATCAATTGAAGAATTGAAGTATTACCGTGAACATTTTATTAAAGAATAAATCGGTTTGAGATTGTTTTTGCTAAGACTTAGCCAAATGTAAAATGCTCAATGTAAAAAGCTCCCGCGCTGTCATCTTGCCGGGAGCTTTTTTAACGTACAACTAAATGCATTGCAATATAGCAATCACAATGTTTTATGACATTTTTTTGCCACTCAAGTGTTCTACTGCCAATTCAGCAAATTTTTCATACAACCAGCTCAGTCGCATTCCGTCCTGTCCGCCGGCAAGGCCGCCGAGCGCATAAGAAGCGCTGACTTCGAAGCGATTGATTTCCTTGCCGGTCGCGTCTTTCAGGATAACATCGCCGACGATATGATCATCACCGGCCATGAAGCCGAACATGATGGCCGTAAAGGCGGAGCGAACACGAAAATCCTTAACCAAGATCTCTACTGTATTGCTTGCTTCTGTATTGTTTTCGTTAAGTAGGTTCCGTGAGGACATTGCTCGTTTGACATTGCCAACCAAAGTATTCTGATCGAATTTTAAATTATCGGCGACTTGTTTCTTGGCTTCTGTAGACAATGATATGGAAACGGATTTAGCGGGGCGATTTGATAAATATTGCTTGTTGCCAGTATCCGCGTGCTTGACTCCAGACGCGCAACCAACGAGTGAAAATGCAATTAAACTTGTGATGAAGAGGCGAGCGAACATGAACTTCCTTCGTGATTTAGAATTGACCGTGAAATTACGGCCCGCCATTAGACTTGAAAGTTCTTGTCTTTACAATATATTTAAAAAATAATTAATCCTTCGTAGGAAAAATGCTTGAAGCTTTCTAGGCGAGTTTGCCAATCTCCCTCATGTAACTCCAGCTTGTACCCGTCGGGGTCTAACAAATAAGGCGAATCGCCTTCGCTTTGATTGGTTTTCCAAAGTTGGAATTCGCCAGCATCTGCTTTTTGTGAGAAAACTTCAAACGCCTCCCTGGTAACCGAAATTGCGCTGTGGGTATATTCTACAAGGGGACTGGTACGGCATTCCATATCCAGCGACAGACAGATCCAGTCGTCGCCAGCCAGCAGGTAAGCACCGCTTTTCCAGCGCGCCAGCGGTTTCTAGCCCAGCACTTCCACATAAAAGTGGAAAGAACGCTCCAGGTCTGAAACGGATAGCGTCAAATGATTCAAGCCCGTGACGGCGGCCACGGGCTTGTTTAAGTCAGGCATGCTGAGTTTTGATTGGTATCGCGAGGGAAATTAAACGCCCAGCAATTCCACTTCAAATATCAAGGTTGCATTGCCTGGGATAACACCGCCCGCACCACGTGGACCATAGCCCAGGCTGGATGGAATCGTCAGAATGCGGGTGCCGCCAATTTTCATGCCTTGTACGCCTTCATCCCAGCCCTTGATCACGTGACCAGCACCGAGAGGGAAAGAGAATGGGTCATTGCGGTCTTTGCTGGAATCAAATTTTTTGCCTGCGCTGCCGTCAGGATTTTGCAACCAGCCTGTGTAATGCACAACGACGTGGTTGCCTGCTTGCGCTTCAGCGCCCTCTCCAACGACTTTATCTTCGTATTGCAAACCGCTTACTGTAGTAATAGTGCTCATTATTTCTTCCTTGTTTTTGCGCTGGGGAACGCGGGTCATTTATTTCAGGCTTTGCCCTTGCAAGACAGGCGGGTGAACGCAGTCCTGTGCCGTACATCGCCAGATATTATTCAATTTATTGCTTACCAGTAATTGTCAATATGGCAGTGCGAAAGACACAAAGACAAAATGAAATCACTGTTCTTCCATGAATTAAGGATTACATTGAAAAAAAGCTGGCGCAATTGTAGAGCAAAAGAAAAGACTTGGGACAGCTCAAGATCATTTCTTATTTTAAAAGCAATGCGATGAAGCTTGATTTTGAACAAATTAAGTGAAAAAGCTGAAAAACAATTGAAGGAAAGCTCTTTCCTTATTGTCATGCGCTGTAAAATGCGAGTTCGATTTATTTTTTTGCGGTCCTCTTTCATGCGTAGTCGTATTCTGTTGTCGTCTTTGGCGTTTGCTTTCCTTTCTGGTTTTTCAGCACATGCTGCTCAGGCCAATGTTGTCGTGGTGTTGAATTCGCGCGATGCCACAGTGACTCTGTTGGACCAGACCACCTATAAAGAAATCAGTACTTTCCCTGTCGGCAAGGAACCCCATCACCTGATGGCAACGCCAGACAATAAATCCTTGATCGTGGCGAATGCTGTGGGCGATGATCTGGTATTTCTTGATCCCAAGACGGGGCAAATACAGCGGCGTATCAAAGATATTGTTGACCCATACCAAATTGGCTTTTCACCTGATCAAAAGTGGTTTATTTCTAATTCCTTGCGGCTTGATCGTGTCGATTTCTATAAGTTCGATGGACAGGACATGAAATTAGTACAACGAGTACCCTTAGCCAAGTTGCCCAGCCATATGGCTTTTGATGCGGCAAGTACTACGGTATTCATCACGCAGCAGGGTAGTGATCAGGTCTCTGCTATTGATCTGGCGACTCAAAAGGTCAAATGGACCATCCCTGTTGGCAAATTGCCAGCGGGCATAACCATGACACCAGATGACAAGTATCTATTGGTCGGCATCATGGGTAGCAATTATGTCGAAGTCATCGACTGGCGTACGCAAAAAACCGTGAAGAAAATCAAGGCAGGCGAGGGTACGCATAATTTCCGCGCCCTGGGTGATAAGCGTCATACCTTTGTCTCTAACCGCACTTCCAATGAAATCAATATTCTGGATCAGCAAACACTGGAAATCGTTGGCAGCATCCCAGTGCCTGGCGGGCCAGATTGCATGGAGGTCAGCGAAGACGGCAAAACCCTGTGGGCCACCCTGCGCTGGATCAAGAAAGTTGCCGTGATCGATATCGCCTCTCGTAAAGTGATCAAGATGATACCGGTAGGCCGCTCCCCGCATGGTGTCTACTTTGCCAACCGTGCCGGCAATATGTAAATTGCCGCGCTCTTTGCACCTGGTATTGCTGGCCATGCTGGTAATGCCAGCGACAAATCTTGCCCTGGCGGGTAGTTGCAAGGCCACGATCTACCTGACTTTTGATACTGGCAGTCAGTCTCAGGCTGAACTGATTGCAGCGACTTTGCGCCAGCATCAGATCAAGGCGACGTTTTTTCTGGCGAACGAAAAGACTGTGCAGGGCGATTATTCGCTGGATATGAGCTGGTCGCCCTACTGGAAGAAACTGGCAGAAGAAGGCCATGCTTTTGGCAGCCACACTTTTGATCATGTCTACGTCGTCGGTGACTTGCCTGACGGGCGCATTGCCGTCAAGCCGCAGTTCGGCGCGCAAGCTGGCAAAACCTTGCAATGGACAGCACAAGAATATTGCCAGGAACTGCGCCGGGTTGATCAGCGGTTTTTTGCAATGACGGGCAAGAAGCTTGATCCATTTTGGCGCGCTCCAGGTGGGAAAACGACCCCCAATTTACTGAAAGCCGGGCAGGCTTGCGCTTATCAGCATGTGGGTTGGGCACCGGCTGGATTTTCTGGCGATGAGTTGCCTAGCGAAAAATTCAGCAATCCAATGCTACTCAAGCGCGCCTTGGATAGGCTGCGGGATGGTGATATTTTCATGGCGCATCTGGGGATATGGTCACGCAAACAGCCCTGGGCACCAGAAAATCTGGAGCCGTTAATCAACGGCCTTAAGCAAAAATCCTTTTGTTTTGCTACTCTACGCGAACATCCCGCTTACCAAAATTTACATCAGCGGAAAAAATAATGACTATTTCCGATCTGTTCACAAATCTGCAAGCCTGGATTTTTGAAACGATAGTACAGCCCGCCATGTTTAGTCTGGGTTTGGGTGAATTTGTGGAAGATGCCTTCGAGGGCGTTGAATGGTTCATCCTTGGCGTTTTGCAATTGATCGTGCTATTTCTTGTCCTGCGCCCACTTGAAGCCTGGGTGCCGGTCCATGAAATCAAAAACCGCTACGCACGCTGGAATGATTTCATTTATACCGCATTACACAGGCTGGGGGCATTTTCCATCCTGGTGTTTTTTGTGCTGGACCCCTTGCTGGATCAACTGACAGCGACGCTGCATTTGCAGGGTGTTAATCCCTTTCATCTGGAAAATATCTGGTCAGGCATGTTGCAGTACCCGGTATTGCTCTTCCTGGCCTATCTGGTAGTGCTGGATTTTTTCGATTACTGGTATCACCGCGCCGAGCATCACTTCAACTGGTGGTGGGCTTTGCATAGCCTGCACCATAGCCAGCGCGATATGAATTTGTGGAGCGATAACCGCAATCATTTGCTGGATGATTTTTTGCGCGATATCTATATGGGTCTGATTGCCATCGTTATCGGCGTCGAGCCTGGGCAATACATTCTGCTGGTGATGGCATCGCAAATGCTGCAGAGCCTGCAACATGCGAATGTACGCATACATTTTGGCCGCATTGGTGAATACTTGCTGGTGTCACCACGCTATCACCGTACCCATCATGCCATCGGCGTTGGCCATGAAACCCATGGCAAAGGTACTATGGGTGGGCATAATTTTGCTGTGCTATTCCCGGTCTGGGATGTGCTGTTTGGCACGACGCTCTTCAGCAAGGAATTTGCCCTGACCGGCATACGAGATCAATTGGCCGCACCTGAAGGCAGTGCTCGCAACTATGGTGAGGGATTCTGGTCACAACAATGGTTGGGTTTGAAGCGCATGTGTGGATTTGACAAGGAAAAGCAAACATGAATATGGCATCTGTGATGCGGGCATGGGGCAGGGCACTGGCCGCGCAAATGCATTACCGCATGTTGCTGTTGACACTACTGCCTTTCGTCGTCGCTTTCATCTTGTGCGGTGTACTCATGTACCTGGGTTTGCAGGAAGCGATCGATTTTGTCCATGCCTGGATGATGGAAAATAACGGTTTTTCCAAGAGTGACGGTATCCTGGCCAAGATCGGCTTGCTTTCCCTGAAGGTAATTATTGGTCCCTTTGTTGCTATGTGGGTGTTATTGCCTATCATGGTATTTACTTCCCTGCTGTGCATCGCCATGTTTGCCATGCCGGCCATCAATAAACATGTGGGGACAAGAGATTATCCTGATCTTGAGCAAAAAAATGGTGGCACTCTGCTGGGTAGTATCTGGCATTCCTTGTCTTCTTTCGGTATTTTCATCATTGTCTGGCTGGTGACACTGCCACTTAACCTGATACCTTTTGTTAGCCTGGTTTTGCAACCACTGCTATGGGGTTGGCTAACTTACAGGGTCATGGTGTACGATGCATTGGCACTGCATGCCGATGCTGAAGAAAGAGCCAGTCTGGTGCAGGAGCACCGCTGGTCCTTGCTGTGCATAGGCATTGTCGCTGGCCTGTTTGGTGCCGCCCCGGGTTTGTTATGGCTGGGCGGGGCCATGTGGGTCGTCTTGTTGCCAGTGATGGCAGGGGCTGCGATCTGGATATATATCCTGGTTTTTGTATTTACCGGCCTGTGGTTCCAGCATTATTGTCTGGAGTCCTTACAGCGTCACCGCACCAAGCAAGCTGCTGTATAAAAGGAGAAATTGTGGCAATCGGTCTGATTATCGTAGGCGATGAAATTTTATCCGGCAAACGCGAAGACAAGCATATGTCCAAAATCATCGCCTTGCTGAAAGCGCGTGGCATGCAGCTCGACTGGGTTGAATACATAGGTGACAACCGCGAGCGTATTACATCGACCTTGATGCGTAGCTTTGCCAGCGGTGATATCGTCTTTTCCACTGGCGGCATAGGCGCGACGCCGGATGACCATACGCGCCAATGCGCGGCAGCAGCACTGGATGTGCCAATAGTCCTGCATCCTGAAGCCAAGCTCCTGATACAGGAGCGCATCATGGATATCGCCAAAGAAAAAGGCGAAGTCGCAGATCTGACTACGCCTGACCATCAGCACCGTTTGAAAATGGGGGAGTTCCCGCTTGGGGCTGACATTATCCCCAATCCTTTCAACAAGATCGCTGGTTTCTCAATACGCAATCACTTTTTCGTCCCTGGTTTTCCGGTCATGGCCTGGCCCATGCTGGAATGGGTGCTGGATACACATTTCACTCATTTGTTCCATCAACATGCGCAGTTTGAACAATCGGTGCTGGTGTATGAAATTGCCGAATCCATCGTCACACCTTTGATGGAGCAACTGGAAGCAGACTTTCCGCTGATCAAAGTCTTCAGTCTACCCAGCGTCGGCAGTGCAACTGAACGCAGGCATATAGAACTTGGTGTCAAGGGTGATGAGCAGCAAGTGCCCGTTGCCTATGAAAAAATGCTGGAGGGCTTGCAGCAACTGAAGGCGGAATATATTCCAACGCCTGCCAAAATCAGTTAAAAATGCAAAAAATTAAATTCACCCTCTTTAATTTGCGTGATTTGCTGGTCGCATTTGGCCCGGTCACGCTGATGGTGGTGATAGTTTGCGGCGCAGGGTATTGGCTGGTTGATCCGGCACCACCCCGTGTAATTGATATATCCAGCGGACAGGAAAATGGTTCTTATGAACGTTTTGCCAAACGCTATGCACAAGAACTGCAAAAGAACCAGATCACCTTGCGCCAGCAAATCTCGCAAGGCTCGGAAGAGAACCTGAGTCGTATCAGCGACCCTGATTCTGAAATTGAAGTGGGGTTCGTGCGCAGCGGCTCTACCGATGAAGCACAGGCGCATGAGCGCGGCCTGATTTCACTGGGTAGCTTGTTCTATGAACCGATCTGGGTGTTTTACCGCAGCCCCAAAGAAATAACGACCATCAGCCAGTTCAAAGGCAAGGTTGTGAATGTGGGGCCAGATGGTAACGGTGTCGCCAAACTCTTCAGCCAGATTTTGAGTGTCAACAGCATGTCGGAAGAAGACGTGAAGATACAAAAACTGGCTGACACGCCAGGCACGGTGGCTTTATTGGACGGCAAGGTCGATGTACTGATCTTCAACTCGGCCAGCGATTCACCTCTGGTACAAATGCTATTGCAAACACCTGGCATACGCCTGTTTGATTTCGTCCAGGCAGAAGCGTATACAAGGCGCTTCCCGTTTTTATCGCATGTCGTGCTGCCACGTGGCATTGTCGATATAGGCAAGGATATACCCGCCCATGATTATCATTTGATAGCACCAACCGCCACCCTGGTTGCCCACGAAAGCCTGCATCCTGCATTGATGGGTTTGCTGCTGCAAGCGGCGCGCAGGATACATAGCAGTGCCGACTGGTTTAGCCGCCAGGGTGAATTTCCATCTGATAAGTATACCGAAATACCGGTAGCACATGAAGCGGAGAAGTTTTATAAAAATGGTCCGCCCATGTTGCAGCGTTACCTGAGCTTCTGGATCGCCAATTTCATTGAACGCATGTGGGTAGTCATCGTCGCGCTTGGTGCCTTGTTCTTGCCGCTCTCGAAGATCATTCCTCCCTTGTATGTCTGGCGCATACGTTCACGCATTTACCGCTGGTATGGCCAGTTGCGCATGGTAGAGCAGGCAATAGAAGATGTTACCGCGGCCGACAGGCAAAGTGTTGCACAGGATCAGTTACGCCATCTTGATGAGTTAGAAGAAAAAGTGAATCGCATCACCATACCTCTTTCTTACGCTGAAGAGTTATACGGTTTGCGCAGCCATATTCACTTTGTGCGGTCACGGGTGCAGACTATGCTGACTGCGGCTTTGGAGCGGGCAGCAACGTAATGGATCGACATTATTGCTGGCGCGCTGCAGTTTAAGAGACCCATTTTCCCATGAATATGCAGTCTGGTTGCCCCAGTTTGCAATTCGTCGTAAACAGTAAGGTCAGCAGTTTCTATGAGATAGAATATTTTACTCATTCTTTTGATTGGAAAAACCATGCTGCGATATGCGATGCTATTCATTTTTCTTTTTCCAGGTTTGGGCGTTGCAGCAGATGAAGAGCACTGGCTAATCCAGCTGGACAGATGGGGAAACCGCTCTTATCAAAGCCTGACACTGACGACGCAGGGCACAAATATCAGCGGCAAGCTGGATGGTGATAATTTTGTTGGCAAACGAAATGCCAAAGGTATGGTGCTTACTGTGACCGACGCAGACAAGGCAAGCTACACATACACAGCAACCAGTAGTGCAAACGGGATGCAGGGTACAGCCGACTTCCCGGATACAAATAATCCAAAGGCCAGAGCCTCGCACACATTCACTGCACGCAGGTTACCTGATCGTCCTGCCGGACCTGCACGACAATACGATTTCCAGCCCACAGATTATTCCAATGAATTCAGTCCACACCGCTCGCCCGTGCTGACTATCTGGCCTGGTGACACGGTGAAGACCAAGACCATAGATTCTGGTGGTGTCGATGAACATGGTGTTACCAAAGCCTTGTATGGCAATCCGCAAACCGGGCCGTTTTTTATCAGCACTGCTGAACCGGGTGACACACTGGTCATACATTTGAAACGCTTGCGGCTGAACCGTGACTATGCGGACAGCCTGGACAGTATCGTCGGCAGGGCGATGGGGCCAGCTTTGGCAGCCAAGGCAGAAAGTCTTGGTAAGTCCATACGCTGGAAGCTGGATAGAGAGCGCGGTTTGGCAAGTCCAGAAAAACCGTCAGAAGGATTGCGTAATTTGAGCTTACCAGTTCGCCCCATGCTGGGTGGACTGGCCGTTGCGCCGGGTAACGGTTCCCCGCCTGTATCTACAGGAGACACAGGGCGCTCTGGCGGCAACATGGATTTTAATGAGGTCATTGAAGGCAATACCGTCTACTTGACTGTGCAGCAACCCGGTGCCTTGCTCTATCTGGGAGATGCGCATGCCTTGCAGGGAGATGGCGAGACTAGTCAATATGGTTTGGAAACATCCATGGATGTTGAATTTACCGTGGATGTCATTAAAGGAAAATCTGTCAATGCACCGAGAGTGGAATCGCCAACGCAGATCATGGTGCTGGGGCAGGCTGGCTCGCTGGATGATGCCTTGCGTGCAGCAACCACCGGCATGGTGCAGTGGCTGCAACAGGATTACGGGCTCAGCCTGTCGGAGTGTGCCCAGATATTGGGGAGCGCAATTCGTTTCAGTGTTCCCAATCTGGCGGGGCGCAGCGTTGGCGTTGCAGCAAAGCTGGATAAGACTGTGCTGGTAAATCTGCTTCGTCGCTGAGGTATGCTTTACTGAATATCTCTTCTGCTTTCACTGATAAGCAGAAGGGGTCTTGTATTTTAAACTTCCTGCCTCTTGCTATGATAGCCAGTTCTCCAGCAATGGCCACAGAACCTGATTATTTCGCTTGAAAAAGCCGAAATGGCCTATGCTTCTTAATCCATGTTCGGCGGGCTGGATTTCTTTGTGGAATTTTTGCGCAAGTGGAAAATGATCCAGTAAATCTGCCACAGTCCCTGGTGGAGAAAACCCATGGTCGTCGGCAAAAGAAAGGGAAAAAATCTTGCCACTATAATTTTTATAGCCATCAGTATCGATTTCCTTATCAGAGAAAAGATAGTCATCGGCCAGGCTCCAGTTGCGCCAATCCCAGGCTATTCCTCTGGGCAAGTCATGTCCTATACCTGCCTTGCCGGGGAAATAACCCAGGCTATGCAACAGCAATGGTGCAGCCAGACGCCAGGCGAATAGTAGGCGTGGCCATTGCGCCTTGGGATAAAGACGCCAGTTGCAAGTACCTGAGGCTAGCAGAATTAGCCTTGGTACATTTTGCAGGGAGGGAGCCAGAGCAGCCAGGTGGCCACCTGAACTATGCCCCAGTACAGTCACCTGTTCCCACGGGATATCGAATGTGCTGACTGTGCAGCGCAAGACGGCATCCATATCCAGCCTGCCCCAGTCACGCATGCGTGCAGTTTCCAGTCTTGCATGGCAGGTTTGCGAGGCACCTATGCCGCGTGCATCCCAGGTCAATACATCATAGCCTCTTTGCGACAGGTGTTCGGCCAGATGACGGTAATAAGACTGCAGTACGCCGGTGGCTGAATTGATCACAATAACACCGCGTCGTTCTGCCGCCTGGTGTGGGAAAAGGGTGCTGGCAAGTTGTCTGCCGTCCGCACAAATGATATTCATCATAGGTAAATGGACCTGGTAAGGTGAAATTGCATGCATTATCTGAAGCGTAAAATACTTACAAACTATGGTAATCTATTGACTTAACTCCACAGTCAAGCACTATGCGTATTTCTGAACTGGAAAGATTATCCGGACTGAGCCGCGACACCATACGTTACTATGAACGCATAGGTTTGCTGGCATCTCCACCACGCTCCGATAATGGTTACCGCAGCTATGAACCCCATACTGTGGACATCCTTAAATTCATCAAGATGGCGCAGCAGATAGGTTTTTCACTTGATCAAATGCGTGAGGCTTTGCCCCATTTAAGCCAGCCACCAGAGCGATGTGAAGAGTTGTTGGCTGCCATGCTCGAAAAGCGTCAAGAAATAATCCAGCGTATTGCTGATGAAAAGGCCAGGTTGGCGCTGCTGGATAAACTAATGCAAAGATTTCTCGGTGATCAGGACCTCATTGCCTATATTGATGAGAATGCATGTCCCTCGCTGCAGAATGCCGGGCAAGATATTTCTGCAATCTGTGAACTTATGAATACTTCAAAACTATGCTGATAAAACACGAATTTGAAGTCAGGGCCAGCGCCAAGTATCTGTTCGACCTGACTCAGGATTACACGCTCAGGACAGAATGGGATACCTTGACGACTGAAGCTTATTTGCTGAACGATGCCAAGGTGGCGGCGTTGGGTGTGCAGGCGCGCTGCATCGGTGGTAATGGCCTGGCGATGGATATAGAGTACATGTCGTATAAGCCCAATGAGGTCGCCGCCGTCAAAATGGTCAACGGCCCCTATATTTTTGACCATTTTGCTGGCGGCTGGCAGTTCAAGGCTTTGTCTGATGAACTCACGCGCGTGCGCTTTTCCTATAACATCACCGCTAAGCCAAGATGGCTGTCATGGATTTTGACACCCATACTGTGCTTCAAATTCAAGCGTGAAACAGAAAAGCGTATCGTCGCGCTGACCTCATATGTAGAGAGGCAATTTGTTGTCTCTCCTTGATGCTTGAGCACTTTTGGCCTCAAAGTGCATTCATAAAAGCTTTGCGTATCTGACGACCGCATTTGACTGATGCTCCGTAAGCACCTATTTCCTTGTCGTGTCGCGACAGGATGCCATAATATTTTTTGTCGGCAGAAATCCAAGGGTAAAAACCCCATTTTCCGGGGCTGGAATAAGCGTCAATACTACCGTTCCCTTTTTCAGATTCTACCCAATGGTTATAAGAGTAAGTCCAGGGTTCGTTCAATAACAGTATTGGGGAATACACGACTTTACCAGGGCAGGCAGAAGGCAGAGCGCAGACTGCCTGGTCGCCAAGATAGCGACCAATTTCCAAATCCTGCTTCATGATCTTCTTCAAGAACAGCGCATAGTCTGTCGCCGTGCCCATCATGCCGCCTGCCATTAATGGATCTAGCGCAGCCATGTGGAAACCCGTGCTCAGGCCTATGGTGTTTTGATATTCGGCATCAAGCTGGGCTGCTGTGAAGTTGCCCAGTCCTAAGTCCACATTGGCAAGTTTTTGATCATGGCCGCTGTCATAGTCAAATTTATTGACGGTATCTGGATTGGCCTGACCGGTCTTGCCATTCATGCCCGCGATATAACAGGCAGTTACATTCTGTTTGCCTATACAGGCGTCCTCATTGAAGCCAGTGTAGCCGGACATGAAGCGCAAACCGTCTTTTAAAGCACTAATGCCGCGTACCTGGTCTATACCCTTCTTTTCCAGCACATAAGCACCAAATATCCATTTCGATGCTGAGGCAATATTGAAATAGCTGCTTGAATTGACGCTACCAGTACCTTGCGAGCTGTACACTATCGGCGCGTTATCACTGGCATTGCCAATTTCCCAGTAAAAATCGCCGAGCTTGTCTGTAGTACACATGGGGTCTGTATTTGCCGCATTTTTTGCCGCTACGGTGGCTGCTGCAAGGCGGTTGTTGTTGACCCCAGAGTTTGTGCTGTTTGTGTTGTTTGTGGTCGTCGCGCTGCTATTGCTGGCAACAGGTGGCGCGGCGTCAGATGGGCTGCCAGAACCGCCACCGCAGGCGCTGACTATGCAGCCGATAGCTGCAATAGTGACAACTGTGTGTGTTCGTGAAGAGTAAGGCATGTGATCTCCATTGTAGGGACAGATGATGTGAAGACTTGCAATAGACACCAAGAGGAGGCAAGCCAGCTGTCAGAAACTGTAAACATGAATTCTGTAATTTTGATGGAAGGAGTTTTACTTGTCGGCTGTATGGCAAAATGAAGACATATTCTTTGTTACGACTTGTTTCAATGCCCATGAACTCAGTAATTTCAGTTCTCTTAGTTGAAGATGATCCCATGATTGCCCGCACTTTAAGTATGGGTTTGCGCTATGAGGGTTTTGCGCTTAGTCATGCGGACAGCGTCGCAGCCGCGTTGGGAGTACTGACGCTACAGACCTTTGAACTGATCTTGCTCGACGTCGGCTTGCCTGATGGAGATGGCATCAACCTGTGCCGACAATTGCGTGCACTCCAAACTGTAACGCCAATTTTGATGCTGTCAGCCAGAACAGATGAAAGTGCAGTTGTGGCTAGTATAGAAGGTGGTGCCGACGATTACATACGCAAACCTTGTGGCTTGCGTGAAATGAGTGCGCGCATGCGTCGTCTAGTGGGACGGGTGCCTGCAGACAATCAAAACCTGAATGTGATCGGTTTTGGTGATATTCATATGGATGTTGAGCGTCGTAATGCAAGTATTGCCGGAACTGCTCTGCAATTGGGCAAGAAGGAATATGAAGTGCTGATGTTGCTGGTAAAAGCCAATGGAGCCGCCATCACCAGGGAACAGATACTGAATCAGTTTGAGGGCACCCATCTTATATACGACCGCACCATAGACTCACATTTGAGCCATTTGCGTCGCAAATTAAAGGACGCTGGCGCGACTGAGCGTATTGTCGCCATTTATGGCGTTGGTTACAAACTGGAGCATGCATGAGTCGTTCACTATGGTTGCGTTTTTTTGCGATCAGCATATTTTTTGCTCTGCTGCTAAGTTTGTTTTATCTCTGGATGATCAGGGAGGTGACCACGCGCCCCGGCGACGAAGTACAGCGCAGCATGTATCTGTTTATCGCCCGCATCGTCGAAGAGCATGATTATGCTGAAGGCCTGCGCCGAGTCCAGGCTTATCGCAGTGAGTCACCGGCTATCCCACTGAAAATGTGGATAGTGAATTCAGACAATAAAATCCTTGCCAGCAACCCAGTCGATGCACCGCCGCCAGCCGCACTCTTGCAACGTATCAAACCTGGAGTGATTCATGAGGTAGTGGCGCGCGGACGTTTTTTTTCCGGGAGTGCAGCGACTGCTATAGTACGTCTGCAGGCAGATGAGCCACGTTATTTGCTGATACACAATCCAGGCACGGCAGCCCGTGGCGCATTTTTTACCATGGCGACGCTGTTTGTTGTGACGCTGGTGACCGCAATTTTGCTGGGCTTGCTATTGCTTGCACTGTATTTGCGTGGGCGTTCTGCCGAAGCGAGAGACGTTATTAAAAGTATGGAAGCTGGTAACCTGGGGGCGCGTTTTACTTCCGGCAGGCTGGATGCCATCGGCGGACTGATGCAACATTTCAATGCAATGGCCGATGAAATACAGCGACTGGTCATGCAATTACAAGCGATAGAAAAAACGCGACGTGAACTTTTGCAAGAACTGGGTCATGATCTGCGCACACCTTTGACCAGTTTGCGGACTGCGATTGATACTTTGTCTGCCCACGGCGAAGCCATGGAAATGCAAGAGCGCGAAGAGTTTTTTACTGTCGTCAGCTGTGAGCTTGATTATTTCACCAGGTTGATCGATGACTTGTTTTTTATTGCGAATATTGATGAGCCTCGTTATCGCAATCAGGCCACCAGCGTGGACCTATGTGATTTGTTGAAAATAGAAACCGATCATGCCGATCATCTGCAGCAGCAAGCAGATCAAGCCATTGAATTTGCGCTGCAGATAGATGCAACTTGTGATCAGGGTGGCGAGCCGGGAGGGAGTATCACTGGCGACACTTATCTCATGTCCAGGCTTTTGCGGAATGTGTTTGATAACGCTGCCAGATATGCACATAGCAAGGTGCGCATACGACTCTCAGTTATTGCTGATGCGCTGGAATTGATTATTGAGGATGATGGCCCTGGCCTGTCAGCAGATGCCATGTTTCGCTTTGGGCAAAGGCGTGACACACGGCTGTTATTTTCGGGTTTGCCAAGCAAGCAGGCCGAAATTTCACTGGGCCTTGGATCAGTTATCATCAAGGCGATAGTCGAACTGCACGGTGGTCATTACGATATTGGTAATGGAGAGACGCATAGCGAATATCCCGGCGCACGCCTCAGCTTGATTTTCCCCAGGCGATGACCTCAAATGCACTGCCGCACAGATTTTAATACTGTTGACTTACAGTTCGCTCTTTGGTTTTCGGGCGCGACTTTGCCAAAGAGGGTTTTAACTGCGAATCTGTAATCCGGAAGGTCTCTCTTTTGTCACCCATCAGTGCGCGCAATTCCTTGATTGTGAGGCCGCTGATTTCATGCATGGTGATCATGAGTGATGCACCTATTGGCAAGCGAAGATGACGGATCTTGCTGATTACTGGCGGTGCAACATCCAGCATTTTGGCCAATGCCGCATCGTTTTTCAAACGTAGGCGTTTGATCAAGATATCAAACAAATGGTTGGGGTCGTATTTGACTTTATCCGACTGGAGATTGAGCAGGCTTATCATTATTACTCCTTTGCGTTTCTTCAAATGACGAAACAATGAAAAGAGCTTAATGCACGCAGAATGTCTTGTATGTGCGATAACTCACATAACGAGCAATGATTGGATTGATCAATAATCTGTTTTGTTTAAGGCAGTTGCAAACAGATTCAATGCCAGTCTGAGTTTTTCGTCTGCCATCGTTAGCAAATTGTCGCCCACATACCATTCAAACATGCATTGTCCTGGCAAGGCAGTATGCACAGCATTATTGAATAGCCATATCCCGTGTTCTTGCGCAATGCGGTTGCGGATGGCAAGGGCGGTCTCACTGTCTGTCGGCAGGTACAGATGCAGCATATTGCATTGTGGCGCTGCCGGATTGGCTTTAAATAGTGGGTAGGCGCGCAATTCTTCATACAGCCAATGCGTGCGGGCATAACAGGCGGGCAGCGCAGCCAGCCTTTCGTCAAATTGCATGGCAGCAGCCACAACATAAGGGCTGCGGCGGAATACGCTGCCGCCTTGTCTGTGCATCCAGACCCGCGCTTTGGCAATGAATTCTGCACTGCCTAATAACATCGCACCACCCAGACCGCCTATGCCTTTGTAAAACGATACATAGACCGTATCAAAACCCGCAGCCACCTCTGCCAGGCTGCGGCGGTAACCTGCAGCTGCCTCCCACAAACGGGCACCATCCATGTGCAGATGGATATCTTGTTCGCGGCACCAGGTCTTGATGTCATTCAGTTCTTCCCACGCAGGCAATTGCCCGCCTATCTCACGCATGGGCAATTCATATTGAGCAGCAGCGATTTTTTCTGGCTGGACCTGCAAGTCTTTTAGCATCCATGGACGATGTGGGTTGCCAATTTGCAGGGCATGGAAATGTTGCAGCAACTGATAATTGCTTCTTTCATGCACGAGAATATGTGAGCTGGGATGCAGTGCCACCAGTAAACTGCCTCTTTCTTCACAAGCAAGTCGCAACGCCGTGACCTGGGTCAGCGTGCCAGTGATGCAAAACAGGCCCGCTTCCATGCCCAGCAAGGTAGCGATTTTTTTCTCAAAGCCTTGCACCAGCTCACCTTCACCATAAGTGTCATGCTGTACCTGATGCTCCTCGCACCAGCTTGCCATGCGCGCAAAGCTTTCAGCGGGGGTGACGGCGCGGTGTCCCGCCAAATTTGTCTTGCAGCTCTGGCGCAGTGCGCTTATTTCGGCGTCGGTCACTAAATTCTCCAGCAATACTTGGGGAAATCAAAAAAATGTTTCAAGCGGGCATCAGTATGCCATGCCTGTTTAGCGACTTGTACGCTAAAATCCCGGAATACATTTACTTTCAATTGGTCTAGCGCATGTCATCACATACCAAGCATCCTGCTGACTTCATCACACCCTATGAAGCTGGCAACCAAAACCAGACCACCACCTGGGAAGCTTGCATACAGTTTTATCAGTATCTCGCTGCGCAATTCCCTGGTGTTTTGCAGTTCAGCCAGATTGGTGTGTCCGATAATGGCAAGCCCATTCATGCTGGCATAGTGACGGCAGATGGTGTATTTGACCGCGTCCGTATCAAACAAGAGCAACGCCCCATTTTTTTCAATAATAATGGCATACATCCAGGCGAGCCTGAAGGCATTGATGCCTGCATGGCCCTGGTACGTGATTTTTGCGTCCAGTCTGAGCGCCTGGCTGCGCTGGGTAATACGGTCTTTCTGTTTATCCCTGTCTACAATGTAGATGGCTGCCTCAATCGTCAGAATACCTCTCGCGTAAATCAGGACGGGCCTGAGCAATTCGGTTTCCGTGGCAATAGCCTGCACCTGGATCTGAATCGTGACTTCATCAAATGTGATAGTGAAAACGCCCAGGTCTTCAATCGCTTTTTCAGCGAATGGAGCCCCGATGTCATGGTCGATACCCATACCTCAAACGGTGCCGACTACCACTACACGATGACCCTGATACAAACCCAGGCAGACAAGCTGGGTTATGGCCTTGGCCCCTTCCTGCGGAATACCATGTTGCCCGCCATTTACACAGAAATGCAGGCGCGTGGCTGGCCAACTTGCCCCTATGTGAATCCGGTCAAGGACAGCCCTGATCATGGCATTGAAGATTTTCTGGAAACGCCGCGTTTCTCTACTGGCTATGCAGCTTTGCATCACACCATAGGTTTCATGCCAGAAACCCATATGCTGAAACCCTTCGCCGATCGTTATGTATCCATGCGCGCGCTTGTAGAAACGGTATTGGCATTCACCGTTGCGCATTGCGCTCAGATACAGGCCTTGCGAGCCCAGGCGCGAATAGCCGCCAGCCAGGCTCAGCAAGTTGCTATTCACTGGGCGGCAGATCATGGTCAGCCTTCGAGCTTCCTGTTCAAGGGATACCAGGCTGTCTACAGCCCCAGTGTACTGGGCAATTACACGCGCCTGTCTTATGACCGCAGCCAGCCATGGGAAAAGCCTATCGCTTACTACGACCATTTTGTCGCCGATATCAGCGTGACCAGACCAAAAGCCTATTTGATTCCGCAAGCCTGGCGTGCCGTGATAGAGCGCCTGCAATGGAATGGCGTGCAAATGCAACGGCTGGACAGTGACACCGTCATGCAAGCCGAAGTCTATGGCATACAGTCTGTACAGTCCCGCCCTCATGCCTATGAAGGCCATATGTTCCACGACGACGTGCAATTGCAACAGTTTGACGACCGTATTGTTGCCCATGCTGGTGATTATCTGGTATCACTGGACCAGCCACAGGCACGCTATGTCGTCGAGACACTGGAACCGCAAGGGCATGACAGTTTCTTCCGTTGGGGTTTCTTTAACAGTGTTCTGGAAAAGAAAGAAGCTTATTCAGATTATGTATTCGAAGACACCGCGACAGATATACTCAATACCGAACCCGAAGTGAAGCAGGCTTTCGAACTCTGGAAGCAGGCCAACCCGGAATTGCTCAGCAATCAGCAAGCCGTACTGGACTTCGTTTTCAGCCGTTGCGCCAGGTTCAAAGAACCAGAATGGCGTCGTTATCCCGTGTTGCGCATAATGCATTGATTTTTTGAAAATTGTTACAAGTTTTTACAGAAACATAATAGAATCTTTCTCGGGATTCTCCCTGTTTTTTAACCTGAGATTTAATTGAAAGGTCAAACACTATGTCTAAATTGCTGGATTATTTGAATACACTGGATAAAGATGCAGCTGCGCGTGAGGCGCATGTAAATGATCCACTTGGCGCAATGACTAACTTTGGATTAACTGAAGAAGAAAAGAAGGCTGTTCATTCGGGAGATACACAGGCTGTTGCTGATGTACTGGGGATTCCCGTCGAGCAGTTGAATGCGTTAGATTCAATCGTTACCGCACCCTAAATTAGCCCTGTTTCCGGCGCAAGCAATGTCATTGGTTCGAACTATACTATTTTGGGCGTCCATGTTGCTTGTCGCCGGAAGTGCGCGGCCAGCGCAACCATCAATTGATGTGACACAGTCGATTGATGAACTTCTAAAGCGCTCTGGTCAGGAGATCGTTACTGCACCTGAAAAAGCATCCGATACTTTAAGTAAGTTGAGTGAATTGAAACAAAATTTCACAGAAGCTCAGCGTAGTAGATTTTTTTTGTTGAGTGCAGCAACACTAGGATTTAAGGGGCGGCACAAAGAAAGGGTGGAGCTGGTTCAATCCGTAATAGATCAAGTAAGTGATCCTCTTTATCGGGTTAGATTCTTGTATCAACTTTCATCGGGCTTTACCAATCTAGGTGAGTATGAAAAAGCCTTGGAGGCAATGAATCAGAGTATTTTGATTTTGCCAAAATTGAGCAGCGTTGAAGCCAAAGCTGATACCTTGCAAGGCGCAATCACTCTTCTGAATTCTCTGCATGCTTATGATGAAGCCCTGATTTATGCTGATCGGATGTTGGCGTTGGCAACAACTTCAGAAAGTAAAAATACGCAATGTCTCGCTTTAGGCGATCAAGTTGAAATTAATTTTTTGCGTGGTGAACGGCAACGAGCCAGAGCGGTTCTGCCTGATGCGATACGAGTATGCGATGCCGCGAACAAAAATTTTTATTCACTCTTGCTAAACACGCTGGCAGGCATAGATTTAATAGATTCTGGCAACTATCTGCAAGGCAAAGGGGCCGCTATAACACTGCTTCAAGATTTTTCAAAGTTGAATCAAAGTTCGGATTATGGCACTCAACTTGAAGAAGCTTTGGCACGCGCCTATTTGCATACAGGCAATCTGGAGCAAGCTGAGCGCTATGGATTGCAGGCTTACCAAAAAGCGAAGGCAGGTAATGCCATTCAATTGATGGAAAAAACGGCAGAAACTATGGCTAGTATAAAGCGTGCGCAAGGGCAGTACTTGAATTCTTTGGAGTATTTTGAGACAGCACTGGTTTTGAAAAATCGCGTGCTGGACGACTTGCTCCATAAAAATCTTGCATTTCAGCGTGTCAAATTCGATACGCAGGATAAAGCCAACCAGTTGAATCTGCTTGAACAAAAGAATAAAATCCTGGCAGTTGAACGTGAACTGGAAAAAAAGAATAATCAGAATTTATTACTCTTGATTGCACTGGTATTGGTCATTGTGTTCGTATTGGGTATATGGCTAATGAGGGCTTTACAGCAAAAAAACCAGTTCCGCCAATTTTCTCAAACAGATGGTCTGACTCAGGCCGCCAATCGCATGCATTTCATCAGTTTTGCCAATGAAGCATTCAAAATGCGCACGGGCAGCGTGAGTATCATTTTGTTTGATATGGACTTGTTTAAAAATATCAATGACACCCACGGCCATGCTACTGGTGACTGGGTTTTGAAAGTAGTCAGTGAAACCGTCAAAACCCACTTACGCAAAGTTGACTTGTTTGGACGACTGGGTGGCGAAGAATTTGGCATTTGTATGCCAGATTCAAGCCAGGCTTCTGCATTGCAACTGGCAGAACGCTGCCGTATGGCGATTGCCATGATAGACACAGAACCCAGTGGCCATATCTTCTCTTTGTCTGCCAGTTTTGGTGTTGCCACAGTAGATGGAAATGGCCTCAGCAACTTTGACGAAACCCTGGAAGCCGCAGACAAAGCACTGTACAGATCCAAGGCGGAAGGTAGAAATTGCGTAAATGTTTTCAGGCAAGCATCCTGATTTTGAGCATTTAATTATTGTTGAGAATTTACTTTCCATTGCCTGAAAATTAAGAATAAAATCAACGATGGTATTACCCCGGTGTTTTTTAAAGCCACGGAGAAATCTATGTCCAAGGTATTAGATTATTTGAATGCCCTAGATGCAAATGCTGTTCTTATACAGTCACATAAAAGTGACCCGCTTAAAGCTACCCGTGATTTTGGATTATCTCGTGATGAGCAGCTTGTTTTGTTGAGATTAGACAGGCGTGAAATATCGGCCTTTTTGGACATTCCATTTAGAGACTTTGATGTACTTGATTCTATAGTTATACGGTTTGATCAAGAGGAAACCGTTGCAGCATAGAGTGATCTCTAAAGATTATCTTTTTTGTGGATCGGGCTATTTAATTTACTTATTTTGAGGCAGTATCGCATTTTGTTCTGCTGTCATCTCATGTTTATGTCTAAAAGTCTATGACAAATAAAAAACAAGGTTCACTGGTCTTTGTTGGTACAGGTATGCGCATGGCTGGGCAACTGACGCCTATTGCGCAAAGTTATATTGAGTCTTTCGATATCGTCATTGCGGCGGTGCCCAATATTTTTACGCGCAAATGGTTGCAAGGTGTTGCCAAAGAATATGTTTGCCTGAATGATCATTACGACGACACCAAGGTCGAGGGCAAAACCAGGCGTGATACTTATAGGCGTATGGCCGACACTATTTTGAAAGAAATGCGTGCTGGCAAGAAAGTATGTGCTGCCTTTTATGGTCACCCAGGTATATTTGCCTGTATCTCGCACATGGCCATTGCCGAAGCCCGCGAAGAAGGTTATGAAGCGCATATGGAACCAGGCATTTCTGCGCTTGATTGCCTGGTCGCTGATTTGGGCATTGATCCGGGTAGTCATGGCATGCAATCCATGGAATCTACCCAGTTCATGATCTATAAACGGACTTTGGACCCGACAGCTTTGTTGATTTTGTGGCAGGTTGGTATTGCCGGGGATTTGACATTGAAGCGTTTTGATACAGAGCCAGCCCATTTACAAATACTGGTGAATAAGCTGGCGCAGTATTACCCTCTGGATCATGAAGTCATTCTGTATGAGGCCGCTACTGACCCGCTCGAAAAAACACGCATAGACAAGCTGCGTCTGGGGGATTTGCCTAAGATGTCGTATAAACAAATCACGACACTGGTAATACCACCAGCACAAACCCTGGAAAAAGATCAGGCGATTATTGACGAACTCAATGCACTTGCTGCTTTGAGGGCGCAAGTCCAGCAAGCTGCCTGATTGATACGACTGAACCTGTGTAGTAACGATGAGCCTTTTACAGTTAGTGCAGATTGTGCGAGCTGTGAATGGCTTATTGGCAATCTGCATTGCAGATTGCTTGCTAAAGCCTGCATACCACTTATAAAAGTGCGTAAATGTGCCTAAGTGCTTAATTTGCAAGTAAGTTCACTAGATTTTGCAGGTTACAAATATCTGCTTTCAATTTGATTTACACTTATTTAGAATTGGCTGCGTGAGACAAAATGGTTTGTCAACATGTTGGGGGATACTGATGAAAAAAATGATGAAAAACACTTTGTTGGGACTGGCTTTGGCTGGTAGTTTGTCGGTGGCCTTTGCTGAAGGCGTAGACACTTCTGTTGATGGTATTTTCAATGCATTGACGACGACGAGCAATTTGCAGGCAACTGTAGATGGTCTGGTTGCTAGTGGTGCCAATCCACAATCCATCGTTTCTGTAGCTGCTGCTGCCGGCATCCCGCTGGATACAGTCAAGGATTTGCAGGTGTGCGTTAATTCTGCTGCACCAGATGCAACGGTACTCAGTGCATCTTGCATGCGCCAGCGTAGCCTGGTGACTGCCTATGCTGCAGGTGTGAATGACCCTATGAAATACTTGCCAGCAACTGCTGCGGGCAAGCGTCAGAGCAAAGACGTCACTAAGACTAACTGATCAGTCTGGGTAAATAGAAAAGGCAGGCATGGTGATCATGCCTGCCTTTTCTCGTTTTGACTTGGTAGTCTCTGTAAATCGCTCGTTTGGGCGCGATAGCTCAGATTTGTTCAGGTTTTCTTTCTGAGTGGTGCCAGCAATTCACCCAGATTATTGTGATCAATCTCATACATCAATTCCAGCAAGCGACCAATTTCACCTTTAGGAAAACCTTCACGTGCAAACCAGCACAGATAATTACCGGGCAAGTCGGCGATAACCGTGTCTTTATATTTGCCATAAGGCATTTTAAAACTCAATAATCTTTGCAGGTCATCGGCTTGCATGCACTCATTCCTCTGATTTTTTAGCGGACTGTTCTGGTGGTGTGCTTGTCACTGTCTGGCTGGCCGTTGCCGGAGCTAATGGAGGCTGTGGTGCAGTCGTTCCCTTGTTGTCCACTTCCTGGACATAGGGCACAGTATCCAGATAGCGATCTACCAGTTCAAAAAACTGTTCATAAAACTGGCCAGTCGGTATGGTTTCACTGGCAACCTTGACCAGAGCATCATCCGTAGAACCAAAGGGCAGGGACACCGAACCTATGGCGCTGACGCCTATGCTGGCTGAGGTGTTGCTTTTCTTCAGTGAATAACGGTCACGTACTGCATTGGCAAAAACCGTGGTGCTATTGCTGCCTTTGCTATCCGCCACGCAGACGACGTTGAATTCGATTTCTGCATGAATGTCAGCTTCTGGCTGGTATTTCCTGCGGCCCTTGAGGACCGATGGTTTCCAGTCGCTGATGACATAGCCCTGGCTTAGCAGCGCGCGGCGTGCCGCTTCGCAGGCGCTTTTTTCAGTACCAGGAAAGCTGCGGGTAAATACGCCGGTAGCGCCAAATTCTTCATGCTGCGTACCACTATGCTTGGTGGTGGTGCAGGCGCTTAACAAAGCAAGGGATAGGGCGAGTGGTACTAATAATTTGCGGTGAATCATCTTTATTTCTATATGCTTTAGAGGTGAGCTTGTGCTGGCACTCAGGCCAGGGCTTCTTTAGCTGCCTCTTCTGGTGTTAATCCATCAAAAAACAGATCGGTGAACCACTCTATCTGTTCCTCTATATGATCTTGTGCCTGGCTGACGGTAGCGCCGCCTGCGACCAGGAAGCCTTCTACTTCGGTACACCAGGCAATCAGCGCCTCGGTTTCCGGGTCCAGTTCATTCTTTTTTGCCATGATATTTCTTTCTTGCTTATTTGAGCGTAAGCCGTATTTTAACTTGCCAGCACCCTTGAGGTGTGACGGCTGCATTAAATGCAAAATGGCAAGTGCCAGATTGTTAAGATATAACGCGGCGGGAAGGCATTTGGGTGACAGCTATCGCGGAAATTTCTTGGAGCAAAAAGCTCATCGCAGTGGAGGGAGTGATCTTTTGCAAAACAACATTGTTTCGTCAGCAAGCAACATAATGCATGAATTCCACAGTTCGCTCCTGCGAAATTCGCAAATGAAACATACTCAGAAGAGTTTCTCAGTGCCCTCTGTGACACCTCTGTGTCGATGTGTTGAGAGGTCTTGAAAACTAAAAACTCCCGGCAAACTGATAACGTTTACCCGGATGCCACATGGTCACGCTGGTCGCGATCATGTCGCGTGAGCGGGTGGTTCTGTGTAAGACCAGGCAGGCTTCTTTGGCTGAGATATGCAGCATTTCAGCTATCTGTTTGGGTGGTAGCACGGCTTCTATGCTGTAGTCAACGCCTTGCAAGGGGGCCACAGCAACCAGGTATTCATTCGGGGTCATGACGCTGAAGTCTTGTTGCAGGTATTCCGGCGTCACGCTGGAGTTGACCCAGCGGTCTTCTACCTGTATCGCCACCTCGTTCTCAAAGTGCACGATGACGGAGTGAAATAAAGTGTGACCAGGCTTGACCTGGAATTCTGCCGCCAGTTGTTCGGTGGCGACTTCTTCCTTCAATTGATGTAGTTCGCTACGGTGGGCATGGCCACGTGAACGGATTTCTTCTGCAATGCTTTTGATGGCCACCAGCGTTGCCTGGTATTTTTGTTGTGCCACATAGGTGCCAGATCCCTGTATGCGCGTCAGGATTTGTTCACTGGTGAGTTCGCGCACAGCCCTGTTGACTGTCATGCGTGATACCCCAAACTGGCTGGCCAGCGCAGTTTCAGCAGGAATCGCGGCACCTTCTTTCCATTTGCCTGACTGTATTTCCTGGAGCAGGGTATCTTTTATGACTTGAAACGCGGGAGTATCTGGCTTGCTGGGTTTCACAGGATAGGTGGCGTAGAAGTGATAGGTGTCTGCATTTTCTCATAGCATGCCGGTGATAGCGAATTTATTGGTTTGCAATGTCATTTTTTGCGGCCATGCAGGAGATTGGCATCTTGCAGATTGTGATGCAGGAGTTGAAGCAAGAGTGCTTGCGGCCTGGCAAGCAATTGGTGGCTGCGTGCGCCTCACCGCCAAAGATATGCAGCCAGTGAGGTCGAAACGGAGATGAACCCCGCCAGTGGCCGTATACCGATACCGTGCACACAAATTGCCAGCTTTGTCGTAGGTACTAAGGGCGTGTTGACATATCTTTTAGTCAAGCGAATGGGTGAGAAACCTTGCCTGGCTAGGCGTACGTAGCGTTGCTTGGCGAGCCAAGTGAGCGACGCACAACAACGCCAGGCAAGGTTTCTGGCCCATTCCCTCCGGGTTCCCGCCATATTGCACGCTGGACTGCGTTGCGCGTCTTGTCAGGGGCACCAGCCCTGACTGCACCACACGCCTTGCCAGCCCGCGATATGGCGGGAACGCTTTGTCTAAAAGATATGTCAACACGCCCTAGTAGTTACTTTACAGTGCCAGTATCCAGGCCTCCCAGTTAATGTCTGGCTGGCCACCCAAGTTGCGATAAAACTGCCTGGCATTTTCATTGTCAGGCAATACATCCCATTTTAGCCGACCGCAACCGCGCAATCTCGCATGTGCTAACACTGCGTTCATGAGTGCCTTGCCCACTCCCATGCTCCTGGCTGCCGGGCTGACATACAATTCCTTCAATCGACAATCTGCTTGCAAATCAAAGGTGAAGGGGGTTTCTACCAGCACCGCATAGCCCAGCAAAACACCATCGGCTGATTCTGCCAGTAGTGCATGAAATTGGGCTGGTTCATGCCCCAAGCCCCGCGTCAGCAAGTCGTCAATGGTGACACGAAATTCAGCCAGGTAGCCTTCAAAGGCTGCCAGTTCACGCATCTGTTGCAACAAGCCTGTCGCGTCAGCGGCGAGGGCAGGGCGTACGCTGAATGTCGCTGGCGCTGCTTTTGCACTCATGCCAGTTCAGCGACTTCTGTCGTCAGGCTGAAACCTTCATCGAGCCAGCCTGTAATGCCGCCTATCATGATTTTGACAGGACGGCCGAGTTGCGCCAGCCTGATCGCTGCCTTTGTCGCGCCATTGCAATGCGGGCCAGCGCAGTAAGTTACAAACAAGGTATCTGGCGGATAGCTGGCCAGTTTCGAGGCGATGATCTTGCCTCTCAACAGATTGATTGCACCGGGTACATGGCCCTTGGCATAAGACTCGGGGCTGCGCACGTCCAGCAAGACAAAATCGGCTTTGCCTTCGGACATGGCATGGTGTGTATCCCAGCAATCAGTCTCAAAACGCAGGCTGTCTGCAAAATGGGCGATGGCTTCCTGGCTGCTGGCTGCGGCGACTTCAGTGACGACGGACATAGTGTTTGCCTTTCATGATTGGGTTGAACATGTAGCTATTGTCTGCCTCGCTGATAAAACCGCAAAGTGGCGTTAGCGGCATGATCCGGTAATATCGCGCCAAAATGTGGCCTGCCTCATATTTTTGCAAAATCCTTTTAGTATTCGCTTGCAAAAGTTGTATATACAACTTAAACTTTCTCTTAATGATTCAGCTTTGTCCGGTCTTATGCATTTGTTCGCTTGCCGGATTTTTATATTTGGGCGGTATTTCTGTGAATTGCCGCTATCCTGTATTTAACTGATGGAGAGAGACAATGAATAACGACCCACGCTGGGATGCCACTCGCGTAATCCACGCACCGCATGGCGCAGAAAAAACCTGCAAGACCTGGGTAGCCGAAGCGGCTTACCGCATGATCCAGAATAATCTTGACCCTGCGGTGGCAGAAAACCCCAAGCATCTGGTCGTCTACGGCGGCATAGGTCGCGCAGCCCGCAACTGGGAATGCTATGACCAGATCCTGGCATCGCTGAAAGAACTGAATGAAGACGAAACCCTGCTGATACAGTCCGGTAAACCGGTAGGCGTGTTCAAGACCCACGAAGATGCACCCCGCGTGCTGATCGCCAATTCCAACCTGGTCCCAAAATGGGCTAACTGGGAACATTTCAATGAACTCGACCGCAAGGGCCTGTTCATGTATGGGCAGATGACAGCCGGCAGCTGGATCTATATCGGCACCCAGGGCATCGTCCAAGGGACGTACGAAACTTTTGCAGAGGCAGGTCGCCAGCATTTCAATGGTGACTGGGGCGGCCGCTGGATATTGACAGCTGGCCTGGGTGGCATGGGCGGCGCTCAACCTTTGGCTGCCAGCTTTGCCGGTGCGGTATCACTGAATATAGAATGCCAGCAATCAAGCATAGACTTCCGCCTGCGTACCCGTTATGTCGACAAGCAAGCCAAAGATCTTGATGATGCCTTGGCTTTGATCAAGCATCATTGTGACCGTAAGGAAGCCGTATCAATTGCATTGCTTGGCAATGCGGCAGAAATCTTGCCTGAACTGGTCAAGCGTGCAAAAGCGGGTGGCATGAAACCTGATCTGGTGACTGACCAGACTTCTGCCCATGATCTCATCAACGGTTACCTGCCTATAGGCTGGACAGTGGCTGAATGGAAAGCTGCGCAACAAGACGTTGCTCAGCATGCGAAACTGACTGCCGATGCTGCACAGGCCTGCGCCGTCCATGTGCAAGCCATGCTGGATTTCCACACCATGGGTATACCGACTGTTGATTACGGTAATAACATCCGTCAGGTAGCCTTTGACACAGGCGTCAAGAATGCCTTTGATTTCCCTGGTTTTGTGCCTGCGTATATCCGTCCCTTGTTTTGCGATGGCAAGGGCCCGTTCCGCTGGGTAGCATTGTCGGGTGATCCTGAAGATATTCGCAAGACCGATGCCAAGATCAAGGAGCTGTTCCCTGAGAATAAAGGCGTGCACAAATGGCTGGACATGGCATCAGAACGTATTGCCTTCCAGGGTTTACCAGCGCGTATTTGCTGGTTGGGCCTGGGTGAGCGCCATATCGCTGGCCTGGCCTTCAATGAAATGGTCAAGAATGGCGAATTGAAAGCACCTATCGTCATTGGCCGTGACCATCTGGATACAGGGTCAGTCGCCAGCCCCAACCGCGAAACAGAAGGCATGCGCGATGGTACGGATGCAGTATCCGACTGGCCTTTGCTGAATGCTTTGCTCAATACTGCGGGTGGTGCGAGCTGGGTATCGCTGCATCATGGTGGCGGTGTGGGCATGGGCTATTCCCAGCATTCTGGTATGGTCATTGTTGCTGATGGCACAGATGCGGCGGCCAAACGTCTGGCGCGTGTACTGGTCAATGACTGCGGTTCTGGCGTCATGCGTCATGCGGATGCTGGGTATGAGCAGGCTGTTGCTTGTGCTGAGCGTGAGGGCTTGAATTTGCCTATGATTGCCAAAGCAAAGTAAGCAAGCATCGGCTTAGCCCTTTCCCTTTAATGGGAAGGAATCCAAGACACTATTAAAAGTATTCAGGAAAAAACATGAGCAATCATTTTGAAATTCAACCAGGCCAATTCACGCTGAGCGACTTGCGCTCCATCTGGACCAGGGCGCAGCCTTTGAAATTGGCAGAGTGCGCCTATGCCGGCATCAATGCTGCCTCTGCCACAATCGATAAAATTGTCGCAAAAGGCGATGCGGCCTATGGCATCAATACCGGTTTCGGCAAATTGGCCAAGACCCGCATTCCTGACGACCAGTTGGAACTCTTGCAGCGCAATCTCATCCTGTCGCATTCCGTCGGTTCTGGCGAATTGATTTCGGATGAAGTCGTGCGTCTGATTTTGGCGATGAAGATCGCCAGCCTGGCGCGTGGCTTTTCCGGCATACGTGCTTCTGTTATTGACAGCATGATTGCCATGTATAACGCTGGCATCATGCCGACTATCCCGGTCAAGGGTTCAGTGGGCGCATCTGGCGATCTGGCACCCTTGTCGCACATGACCCTGGCTTTGCTGGGCGAAGGCGATGCGCGTGTGAATGGCAAACTGGTTCCTGCCAAAGAAGCGCTGGCTGCTGCCGGTATCAAGCCTGTCGTACTGGCTGCCAAGGAAGGTCTGGCACTCATCAATGGTACGCAGGTATCGGCAGCGCTGGCTTTGAATGGCTTGTTCCTGGCAGAGCGTCTGCTGGAAGCAGCGACCATTACTGGTTCCTTGTCAGTCGATGCGGCCAAGGGCAGTGATGCACCATTTGATGCACGCATCCATAGCAGCCGTGGTCAGCCTGGCCAAATTGCGACAGCGCAGATTTATCGCAACCTGCTCTCTGGCAGTGAAATTCGCCAGTCTCATCTCGTCAATGATGAACGTGTGCAAGATCCTTATTGCCTGCGCTGCCAGCCACAGGTTATGGGTGCTTGCCTCGACATCATCAATAATGCGGCACGTACTTTGCTGATAGAAGCCAATGCTGTTACCGATAATCCATTGGTGTTCGTGGAAACTGGTGAAGTCATTTCTGGTGGTAACTTCCATGCAGAGCCAGTCGCTTTCGCGGCGGATACGCTGGCGCTGGCAATTGCAGAAATTGGTTCCATTTCTGAACGTCGCATCGCCCTGCTGATTGATTCATCGATCTCTGGCCTGCCACCTTTCCTGGTGCCTTCGTCTGGCTTGAATTCCGGTTTCATGATCGCCCATGTGACAGCCGCAGCGCTGGCATCTGAAAACAAATCACATGCCCACCCATCTAGTGTGGACAGTATTCCGACTTCCGCTAACCAGGAAGACCATGTCAGCATGGCGACCTACGGTGCGCGCCGCTTGCATGAAATGGCCCACAATACGGCGACCATTGTTGGCATAGAATTGCTGGCCGCAGCACAGGGTGTAGATTTCCATGCGCCTTTGCAAACTTCAGCCATGTTGAAGCAGGTTCACACGCTGTTGCGTGAAAAAGTGGCTTTCTATGACAAGGACAGGTTCTTTGCCCCAGATATAGAAGCTGCGAAAGCACTGGTCGTCGAAGGACATTTGAGCGCACAATGCCAGCAGTTGTATCAGAATCTGTATTTAGCCTGATTTTTTTGCCTGATTCTGTTTGAAGGTTTGTATTAAGATAATGGCTCTCTCGCCTGAGGGGGCCATTCTGTATTTTGCTGAAAGTTTTTGAATACTATGCGTAAGTGGACAAGACAAGACTATCAAACCATGCCATGGAAAAATGGCGGCGGCAGCACGACTGAGCTGGCGATATTTCCTGGCGGCGCCAGCCTGGATCATTTTGTCTGGCGCTTAAGCACGGCTGAAGTCAGCAGCAATGGCCCATTTTCGCATTTCGCCCAGATAGACAGGACTCTGGCGATTTTATCTGGTGATGGTTTGATACTGCATAGCGATAGCGAACACAGTCATGGGCAAAGTGTCTTCCTCAAACAAGACAGCCTGCCGCATCAGTTCAGGGGCGAGACGCCCATCAATGCTGAACTCCTGCATGGTACTGTGTTGGACTTGAATATGATGACACGGCGCGATGTCTGCACCCATCACATGCAAAGGCTCGAGGCAGGCAAGCATTTCATCGAAGCCAATGATGCCCAGCAACTCTTGCTGTTTTGCGCCAAGGGCAGCGCCCGCCTGACGACAGGTGAGACTTTGCAAGACTATGATTGCTGCCTGTTCGAAGAAGAGCATGAACATAAAGGCATACGTTTGAACTTGCAGGCCGATGAAGATTCTGTACTCTATCTGATTCGCATACAATTTTTAAACATGGGTGACAGCTGATGATATCAACTGGATTGTCCTGGGATAGCTTGTGGATCAATGTCCACCTGGCATGCATGACTGATGGCTATGGCGAAATCAAGGATGCTGCCATCGCCGTGAAAGATGGCAGGATTGTCTGGCTGGGATCTCGAAGTGAATTGCCAGCAGAATATGTCGTCGCCAAAACCCATGATGGCAAAGGCTGTTGGCTGACTCCCGGCCTCATCGATTGCCACACCCATCTGGTGTATGCCGGTAACCGCAGCAATGAATTTGAGGCGCGTTTGAATGGCGTCGCCTATGAAGAAATTGCAAGGCAGGGCGGTGGTATTAATTCTACCGTACGTGCCACCCGCGCAGCGAATGAGGATGAATTGCTGGCTGCTACCTTGCCTCGTCTGCATGCCTTGCTGGCCGAAGGCGTGACTACGCTGGAAATCAAGTCTGGCTATGGTCTGGACCTGGAAACCGAGGCACGCATACTGCGTGTGGCCAGGCGCATAGGACGTGAGTTTCCTGTGCGCGTCAAAACAACTTTTTTGGGCGCACATGCCTTGCCGCCAGAATACGCAGGACGGGCGGATGATTACATCAAACTGGTTTGTGAACAGATGCTGCCCGCTCTGGTGGCTGAAGATCTGGTCGATGCCGTCGATGTATTTTGCGAAAAAATAGGATTTACGCCAGCGCAGACTGAACTGGTGTTCCAGGCAGCACAAGCGCATGGCTTGCCAGTCAAACTGCATGCCGAGCAATTATCTGATCAGGGCGGAGCAGCATTGACGGCAAAATTTAAAGGCTTGTCTGCCGATCATCTCGAATATTTGTCGGATGATGGCATAGCCGCCATGGCAGAAAGCGGCACAGTCGCCGTGCTCTTGCCGGGGGCGTTTTACTTTTTGCGCGAAACCAAGTATCCGCCTTTGGCGGCACTGCGTGTGGCGGGCGTGCCGATTGCACTGGCAACTGATTGCAATCCCGGCACTTCACCCCTGACTTCGCTGTTGCTGACGATGAACATGGCTTGCACCTTGTTCCGCATGACGCCGCTGGAAGCACTCCAAGGCGTGACTTGTCATGCTGCCCAGGCATTGGGTTTGCATGCGGACACTGGCAGTCTCGGAATCGGCAAGGCGGCAGATTTTGCGCTTTGGGATATCGCCAGACCTGCAGACCTGGCTTATCACATTGCAGGTAATCCTTCTCAGGCGAAAGTGTTTGCGGGTCGGTTACTGGCCTGACGATGTACGAATTTCTTTCCTGATTGACATTCTTTAACCCCGCTTAGCCGGGGTTTTCTTTTGATCGCTGTCGTTGAAGACTATAATCTTATTCAGCCATACACAAATGCACCAGACTCTACTATGACGACAATAAAACAAAAAATCACCAATGCAAACCAACGCTGGCATCTGGGGCGATGGGCTGCAGGCCTGGTCGGTCTGGTATTTTTGCTGGCTGCGCTGAGCTGGGCTTTTCTGCCGGGAATAGTCAAACGTGTCGCCGCTGAGCAAGTGCAACAGCAGATAGGCCGCAAGCTGGATATGGCGGATATTCGCTTTTCACCTTTCAAGCTGGCACTGACAATTGAGGATTTGAATTTGTATGAGGCTGATCAGCGTACACCCGCAGTCAAGGTCAAGGAACTGGTGCTGAATCTGTCGCTGGCATCTCTGTTTCGTCAGGCGCTGATCGTCGATGAAGTCAGGCTCACTGAGCCCTACGTGCATATTATCCGTACTCCAGGTGAGGGCTATGGACGCTACAACTTCAGCGATATCCTGGAGAAAATTGCTGCCATGCCCAAGAGTGAATCAACGGCACGTTTTTCGTTGGCGAACTTGCAACTGGCAGGTGGCCGCATAGAAATAGATGACAGGGTCGTTGATGAGCAATTCAAGATAGAGGCACTGCAAATTGGCGTGCCCTTTGTATCCAACTTCCCTAATCAAATAGAGAGTTTTGTCGAACCCATGTTGTCGGCAAAGGTGAATGGTTCTAATTTTGTCCTCAGGGGCAGGGCGAAGCCATTTACCAATAGCCTGGATACGTCACTGGCGATAGACCTCGACAAACTGGACCTGACACACTATCTGCCCTATGTGCCTGCGGCTTTGCCAGTCCAGGTCAGGAACGCGAAATTGTCTACCAAACTGGATTTGATATTCAGCCGCAAGAGTACTCACCCAGAATTATTGCTGGCAGGGGATGTGCATCTGGATGAGCTGCATATCAACGACAAGTCAGATGCACCCTTGCTGAAGCTCGGCAGCTTGCATGCGCAGATCAAGCAAGTGAATGTCATGACGGCGGCAGCCAGCATCAGCAAACTGGAATTGTCGTCGCCAGAAATTTGGCTGGATGTCAATCAGCAGGGTCAATTGAACTGGGCCAGTTTGGCAATGCCCGCTAAAGCAGTCAAAGCAGATAGCAAAGCGAATAATAAGAGTGCTGTAGCACCAGTTGCAACAGTCGCAGCAAGTGCTGCATCTGCATCTGGATCTCCAGCTTCATCGGCAATAGCGACGACAACAAAACCGGCTCCAGCCTTGCAACAATTGGCAGAGCTACAAATATCAAAAGGAATTTTGCATTTCCGCGATGCCAAACATGCCAACCCAGCACAAACCGTTAACCTGAAAGATATTAGCCTGACTGCGCGCGGCTTGTCTTCGGCAGCAGATGCCAAAGCTGCCGCATTCAAGTTTGCACTCAGTGGTGAAAATAATGAAAGCCTGAAACTGGAAGGGGAAGTGCACCCGTTTAGTGGTACGGGAAAAGCGCAACTGGCACTGGGGTCCTGGGCATTGGCTACATACCAACCTTTGCTGAACAATTATTTACTCGCAAGTGTGACGGGTCAATTTGATGTGAATGCACAATTGCAAGTGCAAAAAGGCATGCTGCAAGTTGATGATCTGGGCATGAAGCTCAATCAATTCGTCATCAAACCCAAGTCAGCCGATGACGGCAGTTTCAACCTGAAAGCATTGACTATCGATAAACTGACCCTGAATATGGAAAGCAGGCAAGTCAATATAGGTAGTGTGCTCTTCGATGGCCTGGTGACAGATGTCCGTCGGGATGAGAAAGCGGTTCTGAACTTGCAGAAATGGCTTAAATCCAGCGCAAGTACCAGCCCGACTACACCTGCAGTAGTAGATAGTGTGGCTGCCAGTTCGACTTATGCTGCCGCGACGGCAACCTGGAAAATCAATCTTGCCAGCCTTGACTTCAAGGACAGTGCTGTCAGTTTCAATGATAAATCCATGTCGCCAGAAGTCAAGCTGAGGCTGGATGCGTTAAATCTACATGCAGAAAAACTCAGTAGCGACATGTCGCAGCCAGTCAAAATGACTTTGAAGACGAATATTGGGAAGAAGTCTAAGCTCAGTCTCGATGCGACCGCATCCGCACAGTTGAAAAATATCATGGTGAATCTGGATGGCCAGGGTTTGCCTGTGTCTGCCTTATTCCCTTACGTGTCTCCTTATGTGAATGCCGCGTTGACACGTGGCCGGGCTGACATCAAAGGCAAACTAAACCTGACCAATGCGCTGGACAATAACAGGCAGATCAATTACGAAGGCATGCTGGCACTGAACGATTTTCATCTGCTGGAAAATGGCGCGGAAGAAGATTTCCTGGAATGGAAAAACATTGCGATGGAAGGCCTCAGTGCCCAGATTGGTGGTGACAAGCAATTGATCACCTTGAAAAAATTGGCGCTGAATGATTTTTATGCACGCGCCATTTTGTCTGCCAAAGGCAAGCTGAATATACAAACCATCCTGAGCACCAAGAAAGCAGATGCGGAAGAAGTTGAAGTACCTGCTCCAGTGGCGCAAGTAGATGACGCAGCAGTAAAGGCTGTCACCAGCAAGACCGCCACGACGAATATTGTGACTGTGCCCTTGCCCGCAAAAGCGGAAAAACCCAATCCTGTAGTGATACGCGTCGCCCAGACTACCATGCGTGGCGGGAATATCAATTTCACGGATAATTTCGTTAAACCCAATTACACTGCCAATCTGACTGGTGTGGCTGGCACCATAGGTGCAATTGCTTCCGACAATCCGCAAGCGGCAACCATAGAATTAACCGGCAAGGTCGATGATGATGCTCCGCTGGTGGTATCCGGTACTTTGAACCCCTTGGCTAATCCCATGTTCATGGATGTCAAGGCCAGCGCAAACGGCTTGGAGCTGACCAGACTGACGCCTTATGCAGCCAAGTACGCCGGTTATGTTATAGAAAAAGGCAAGCTGTCCATGCAAGTGTCTTATCGCATAGAAAACCAGCAACTACAGGCTGAGAATGATGTTCGCCTTGATCAATTGACCTTTGGTGAAAGAGTCGATAGCCCAACTGCGACCAAATTGCCTGTGATGCTGGCGGTTGCCTTGCTGCGCGACAACCAGGGACGTATTTCCATCAATTTGCCCATTACCGGATCATTGTCTGATCCACAGTTTTCAGTTGGCGGGATCATTTTCAAGGTGTTCATGAATGTGATCACCAAGGCTGTGACCTCGCCATTTGCCTTGTTAGGGTCCATGTTTGGCGGTGGAGAAGAACTGGCTTACACCGAATTCTTGCCTGGCCAGACGGCCTTGACGCCAGCCACTACGGCCAAGCTGGATAATCTGGCCATGGCACTCAAGAACCGTACTGGCCTCAAGCTCGATATCATTGGCCGGGTAGAACCAGTCAGCGACGCTGATGGCATACGTCAATCATTGCTGATGCAAAAAATGCGTGAGTTGAAATGGAAAGAAGTGCATCAAAAAGACCGCACAATCAAAAGAGATGACATCAGCATCAGTGATACTGAGCGGGTAAAGTATGTCGAAGTTGTGTATCAGGCAGAAAAATTTGCCAAGCCCCGCAATGCCATAGGACTGGCGAAAACCTTGCCCGCTTCAGAAGCAGAAAAAATGATACTTGCCAATACACAAGTGACACCAGAAGCCTTGCGTGCCCTTGCACAAAAACGGGCCGATGCAGTACGTGATTATCTGGAAGATGTTGCTGGGATAGAAAGAGAAAGATTATTCCTGATCGCCCCAAGATTGAACGCAGAAGGTATCAAAGACAGAGCTAGCCCAAATCGTGTGGATTTCCTGCTCAAATAAATGAATCGCCTGTTTGCCGGATTATCATTGCTTTAGTGTTATTATTTCTTCACGCCTCTGCTTTGGGCAGAAAGGGCAATGAAAAACATACTTCTTCGCCAATATCAGACACAGTGCAGGATTTATTGTTGTTTTGTGAGTAATCTTGATTTATCCTGATTTTATCTGGTTTACCAATTGCAATAAGGAGTAGCAATGACTTCTGCAACGCTCGCCAGCATTTTGTATGTCGAAGATGATGCTGATATACAAACCGTGGCACAGATTGCTTTGGAAGTAGTGGGAGGGTTTAGTTTAAAGACCTGTAGTTCAGGTGCGCAGGCTATCGCTGAAGTAAGTGCTGGTTTTGTTCCGGATCTCTTACTTCTGGATGTCATGATGCCAAACATGGATGGCCCAACCACCCTGGCTGAATTACGCAAATTGTCTATCACAAAGACTACCCCTGTTATTTTCATGACTGCCAAGGTGCAGTCGTCAGAAATGGAATTTTATAAATCGCTGGGCGCCATAGGCGTGATTGCAAAACCGTTTGATCCTATGGAACTATCAATTCAGGTGCGGGGCTTATGGCAGGAGAAAGCCTAAATGTCTGACAAAAATGACAGCCTGCAAGAAAAATTGCGTGCTCTTGAGGCTATTTTTTTACAGAAACTGCCTTCGAAGTTTGACGAGATCACGCAAACCTTGCAAAAGGTTGTGGAATGCCCGGACGATAAAGAATCCATGGTCGTTCTGCACCGGCATCTGCATACTATGGCAGGTTCTGCCGGTACCTTTGGCTTTGCCGAGATAGGGGCGCAAGCGAGGGTCTTTGAATCCACGCTCAAGCCACATCTCGAGGGGAAGGCCTGGGATTCCGAGGAATTGAAATCCTATGCCGCAGAGGTTAATCGTTATTTTGAATATGCCTTGAAGCATGACAATGTGCCAGTCAACGGTGTTGCCGAAAGTGTGCAGGAAGAAGAGCGCGACAGCAGTGACCCACATCTGATTTATTTGGTAGACGAAGATGAAGCGCAAAACCAGGAAATTACCTTACAGCTTGAGCATTTTGGCTACGAAATAGTGCGCATCAACCACCTGGGCGCGTTGGCCAAGGCTGTCGCTACGCGCAGGCCTCATGTGATCGTCATTGAACTGAGTTTCCCCGAAGGCAAGGTTGCCGGGGCGGAAGAAATTGCCCGTATCAAGCAGATAGAGCGTTTTCGCATTCCTACCGTATTTGTCTCGCGTTCCAGCAGTTTTGATTCACGATTATTGGCTGTGCGTGCCAGTGGCGATGGTTATTTCACCAAGCCGGTTGATGTCGTTGCCCTGACTGAACGCATAGAGTCCCTGTTGCAACTTGATGAAAACAAGGGTTATCGCGTGCTCATCATTGACGATGATGCTGTCACATCCAAGTTTTACGGAGCGATTTTGCGCGATGCAGGCATGAATGTGTATCTGCTGAATGACCCAACACAAATACTGACCGTCATGACAGATTTCCGCCCCGAAATACTGCTCATGGATATCTATATGCCGGTTTGTAGTGGCCTGGAGTTGTCACGCCTGATCAGACAAGATAATTCTTATGTTGATGTACCTATCGTATTCTTGTCCAGCGAGGCCGATCTTAGCAAGCAGCTTGATGCTGTCAGGGCTGGAGCTGATGATTTCATTACCAAGCCAGTGGCACCGGAATATCTGAAATCATCCATCGTTTCCAGAGCGGAGCGTTATCGCTCCTTGCGCGCACTCATCATGCGTGATGGTTTGACAGGCTTGTTTAACCATACGGCCATCAAGGAACAATTAGCATCCGAGATTTCACAGGCAGGTCGTACCGGCTCACCGTTGTCCCTGGCGATGATAGATCTAGATAACTTTAAATATATCAACGATACATATGGGCATCCTGCTGGTGATCAGGTCTTGCGTACCTTGGCCAGGCTTCTGCGCCAGCGACTGCGCCGCAGCGATATCGTCGGTCGTTATGGGGGCGAAGAATTTGCCGTGATTTTTCCGGATACTACCGCGGCCACTGCCCGCCGTGTACTTGATCAGGTGAGGTTGGCATTTGCCAAAATACAGCAGCATTGTGAGGGGGGACACTTCTCGGTCAGTTTCTCAGGAGGCGTGGCTGATCTTGAATCCACTCTGGATGCGGATGAATTGTTTGATGTTGCCGATGCTGCAATGTATGTGTCAAAGCAGCAAGGCCGAAATCGTATTAGCCTGGCCTGATGTGTGAATATACAAAAATTGGTAAATTAACAATTCCCTGTTTCCAATGCTTACATATTCAAAAATCAAGGTCCGGCTGAGTTCGGTGTACACTGAAATATCTTCATTGTTGTTCAGGTCGATTAGTGTTACCAAAATTTCTTCTCGGCAATCCTACCTTGGGTGCCATGTTGATGCTCTACCTGCTTCTGGCTTTTGCAAGTGTTGGGGTAGGCAGGCATAGTTCGCCCGAGAGCCAGCTTCGCAAACAAGTCAACGCCTGGTGGTTCCTTTTTCCCGTCGTCAGCTTGAGTCTGTTTTTATATCCTGTTGGCCCGCTACTGATGGTCTTGTTGATTGTCGTGTTGGCGGTTCGTGAATTGTCCCTGCACTATAGTGGGCCACGCTGGCGCTTCTTCTTGCCTTGCCTGATTTTGCTGTTACTGCAAGCTTCTTTGCAGCATGCAGGCAACTTTGATTCCAGTCTGATCTTGCCAGCCTTATTGTTTCTGCAAGCCTTGCAGTTTTTCATCTGGCGACAGCGCAATCATTTACTTCTCATGCTGTTCTTGCTGCTTTGCTATGGTCTGGGCTTCATGCTGGAGTTATTGGCGCTGCCGTTTTCAAACGAAGTCAGGATGGCATGGTTTTTTTACCTGTGTGTCGTTACCGCATTGAACGATATCGCCCAGTTTGTCAGCGGGAAAATCTTTGGCAAGCAAACCATCGCACCAACCATTAGCCCAAATAAAACCGTGCAGGGTTTGATCGGGGGTGTGTTGATTTCCATGCTGGTATCAACCGTGCTGGGGATGTATTTAGATCTGGCCAGCCCAACTTACTTAATGATGATGGGCATCTTGCTTTCAATAGGTGGTTTTGTCGGTGATCTGATATTTTCGGCAGCCAAGCGTTATCTGAAGATCAAGGATTTTTCTGAGTTGATACCTGGGCATGGAGGCATACTAGACCGGGTCGATAGCTTGGTCCTTACCGCACCCTTACTGTATCTGGCATTACTATTTTGAAAAAAGAACTTATTAAGGATTATGCATGACAACAGAATTGCAAACAAAATGGATGTGCAGTGAATCTGGCTTTGATAGCCATGACAGTACCCGTTTGTTTTACCGCGTCTGGCAACCACTGGCGATTCCAGCAGACCAACCACAAAAAGCCCTGATATTTTTGCACCGTGGCCATGAGCACTCTGGTCGCATCGGCCCACTGGTAGAGCAATTTGGCTTTACTCAGGACTGGGCTTTTGCGTGGGATGCGCGTGGTCACGGCAATTCGCCGGGCGAACGTGGTGATGCACCGGATTTTCAGACCATGGTGCGCGATTTTGACAGCTTCATCAATCATATCCAGCATAGTTATGGCATCGCCAAAGAAAACATGCTCATCGTGGCAAACAGTGTTGGTGCAGTCATTGCTGCTACCTGGCTGCACGACTATGCACCGCGTGTGCGTGGTGTGATCATGGCGGCTGCGGCATTTGATATCAATCTGTATGTGCCACTGGCCAAACCGGCTTTGCGTTTCGCCACCTGCTTCAAGCCTGACTTGTTTGTCACTAGCTATATACGCTCGTCCATGCTCACGCATTCTGCCGAACAGGCCAAGGCGTATGATGCTGACCCGCTGATTACCAAGAATATCTCTGCCCGCGTTTTGCTGGACTTGGCCGATACTGCCAAACGGGTGGTGCAGGATGCCCAGGCGATTGATGCGCCCGTGCTGATGTTGGTCGCTGACAAGGATTATGTCGTCAAGCAGGCGCCGCAAAAGCAATTCTTTGAGACTATTTCTTCTACACTGAAGCGCTATGTACTGATAGAAAACTGTCATCACGCGATTTTTTATGAGAGTGAGAGTCAGGTACAACAAGCCATACAGGCAGCGAAGGACTTCATCGTTGAATGTTATGCCAAAGAGCTGTTACCTTTGCCACATTACTTTAAGGCGGATACCCTGAGCCAGAGTGCCCGTCAATACCAGGCACTGCAACAAGGTAAATTGGGTGGTGCTCTGGAAAATGCTTTTTACGACATGCAGAAATTCATGCTCGGCCATCTGGGCAGGCTAAGCCATGGTATGACGATAGGCCTGCAGCATGGCTTTGATTCTGGTGCTTCACTCGATTATGTTTATCGCAACCAGGCGGGTGGCCGTTTGTTCATTGGAGGCATGATAGACCGTGGATATCTGGATGCCATAGGTTGGCGCGGTATACGTCAACGCAAGGCGCAGATGCAGCAGACTTTGTCTGAACTGATACGGCAATATCCGACAGACCAGCCTGTGCGCATACTTGATATTGCTGCAGGTGGTGGCCGTTATGTACTGGAAACCATCAAGCGCTTTCAGAGCCGTGATATAGAAATCAGCCTGCGTGACTTTGACCAGGCTAATCTGGATCAGGCGAAGCAGTTGGCTGAACGCTTGCAGTTGAAAAACAAGATCAGCTATCAATGCCGCGATGCCTTTGCCGCAACCAGTTACCCGGCAGAAGAAGATGCCTATGACATCGTCATCGTCTCTGGCCTGTATGAGCTGTTCAGCGACAATGTGTTGGTATTGGCATCTCTGCGTGGTATCCAGCAGCAATTGAAAATTGGCGGTCATCTGGTGTACACCGGCCAGCCATGGCACCCGCAATTATTGATGATTGCGAAAACACTCAACAGCCATAGAGGCCAGTCATGGCAAATGCGCCCACGTCCACAGGCGGAAATGGATGCCCTGGTCGCCAGCATAGGTTGCAAAAAAATTGCCACCCAACTTGGCATAGCCGGGATATTTACGGTATCGGTGGCGCAGCGTGATGCGGCAATGCCCGTTTTATCCGATTGAGCAGAGTCCAGAATAAAAGCAGCAGGACGATGATCAATATAGCATTCAGCCACATAGCTGATAGCTGAAACGCTACCAGCAGGGCCAGCAAACCAAAGGCAAAAGCGCGGTCGCTTTTGCCCATGGGGCCATCGAAGCGGCGTTTGGAACCTGCCAGTAAGGCAGCAACACCTACAAATTCCGTCAGCAGCGCCAGCATGGCTACCGCAATCAACAATGGCAGTTGTATGCCTGCCACCAGGGCAAAAGGCAAGACCAGAGCAGCATCTGAAACCTGATCGCCAAGTTCATTGAGAATGGCACCAAAAGCTGTCTTTTGCTGGGTGAAGTTGGCCAGCATGCCGTCAATTGCATTCAGCGCCATGCGCACAAACATAAAGATTGGCAGGCCCAGCCACAGGCTTTTATTTTGCGGGTAACAAGCCAGTGCAATGCCATAGGCGATGGACAAGAACATCGCCAGCAAGGTCACTTGATTCGGCGTGATATGACGTTTCGCCAGGCCAGCCAGCAAAGGTTGCAGCAATTGCTGGAAGCGTGGCTTCAGTTGGTAGATAGAAAAGCTCATGACTTACTGTTCGTTCCTTGTGACATATACAGTTTGGCCAGCAATATACATCGGCTATAACCCATGGCGCAATGCAGGTAAACCGTTTTTCCGGAGTCTATTTCCTGGCGCATGTACAGCAAAATTTCATTACTAACCGGCTTGCCTGGTTTGGTCAGATCAAGCAAGGGGAAGTGTTTGTAGGCGTGTTTACGCAAGGTTGGTGTTTCACTGAGTTCATTCGCCAGGTCTATGATGCTGCAATCTTGAGGCAGTTGTTTTGCCTCTCTACTGCTGAGGCGACGACCCACCCAGAGTTGCTCCGTCAGCTTGATAATGACAGGTTTATGTCTCTCACGCCAGACAACGGCCAGCCAGGTAAGCTGATAACCGAGCAAGTAGGGCGCATACAAGAGCCAGATCCACCATGGATATTGTCCCTGGTTTTTGTGTAGAAAGTGAGCATCATTGCGATAATAAGCAAGGCTGACCAGCAACAGACTGCATGCTAAATACAGAGCCAGCCAGCTACGTGCAGCGATGACGCCAATGATGAAAAACATGCTGGCAAATATCAGGTAATAAAACGCCACATGCGGTTCTGTTCTTTTCGGAGTGATAAAGACGAGGCAAAACAGTCCCAGCAAGCCACCACCAAGCACGTCCAGCAAATGGTGCTGATAAGTAAACAAGGTGGAAACCGCCGTCAGCAGAAGCCATGCAGTCAGCGCGATGTGCAATGTAACTGAGCGCACATGCTGACGCAGAGCGCTCCAGAATAACAGGCAATACGCAACATGAAGTGAAGGTAATTGATTATATGGTTTATCCACTTGCGCCAGAAAATCATATAGATATGCGCACCATGCAGAAGAAATGGCAGGCCTGGGCCAACTGAATTGCAAAGGGTAGAGCACAAAGATGAAGGCTGCGATGATTGTTGCCAGTAACAGGCGCTGGCTGAGCAGGCGCAATTGATCCTGGCTGCTTACCAAAAAGAACGTCACGCAAAAAAATAGCCCTGAACTAAGGTAGGGTACGATCATCCATTGCAAAAACGGGACGCCAGCCTCAAATGCCAGAGCAGCGTGGCGTACTACACCTTGTTCCTGTGCCAGCATATTTGCAGTGAAATAACATAAGCCAAACGTCAAGGCATTCAGCAACCAGTGACGCAAGCGGTGTTGCACAGTTGCAGGAGAGTACGACATTTGGAGTATGTTTAGCCATAACAGTGTGATATTTTAGCAGTATGAATCAAGTTAAAAAATATAAACGCTGCATGGTGTTCGCTGGTGGTGGTTTTCGTTTTGGTATTTATCTGGGCATGTACGCGGCTGCCTGTAATGCTGGCCGCACGCCGGATATTCTGCTGGCCAGTTGTGGCGGTGCTATTGCGGCAAGTATTATTGCTGCGTTCCCAGACGATGCACAGCGCAAGGCATGGCTGAGTTCTGAGGAAATGTACCACTACTGGAGTGGCCTGAAGTCATCCCCCAGGGCTGGCATAGTCCGCGCTTTGGCCTTGGCTGCCAAGCGCGGTTTTGGCCGTGACTCTGCCAGCACCATTCCTGATCTGTTCAATGAATACCTGTTTGAAATCCCGGCCGAACTGCCCTTGCCGCGTTTAGCAGCAAGCGAGCAGTCCGTCGCGACTGCCATCATAGGCGGCAAATTGTTGTTTGATGAAAGTGAAGTTGGGCAAGCCCGTGGTCAGCGTAAATTATTTGCAGAAACCGTATTTTGCAACCCAAGAGCTGCAGCCCTGCTGGACGGCATGGCTTCGCCACTTGCTGACCCGCGCTGGGGAGAACATGCAATTTCAGAACAGCTATTGTGTGACGTGCAAACCCCCACTAGTCTTGCAGCACGAATTTCTATCACCGACATGTTTTATTTCCGTTGCCACACCCATACCGATGGCAATTATTTTGGTGGCGTGCTGGACTTGTTCCCCATAGAGATTGCAAAACGTCTGGCCGATGAAGTCATGATGGAATTCAAGCAAAGCTTTGACCAGGCTTTTTCCATCCCCGCCTGGCGCACAGTATTGGGGCTGGACGGCAACGCCCGCCTGCGCTATGCGAATGGCCAGGAAGTTGATGTGCGTATCGATACGTCGGATGTGGCGACAGTATTGGCCAAAGAATCAGTGCAAAAGAAACTGGACTGGCGCAAAAATCGCATACGCCTTAGCATGCCAGAAACCCATGCCACCTATGCAGCCTATATGGAGGCCCAATGGCAGTATGGTTATGCGCGCGGCATGGAAGCCTTCACCCGCCAGGCTGCCTATGACGAAGCAGCCATGATACGCAGCAGCGACAAATACAGCAGGGGCGTGGCCTAGGCATGAAGAGCATTATGGTCATAGGCGGTACCAGTGGCATCGGGCTGGCCCTGGCCCGTCACTATGTGCAGCGCGGTGACAGGATTGCCATTTGTGGACGTGACTTGCAGCGACTGCCTGCTGACGTTCATGACCTGGTTGGTGTAGCTAGTTATCAGCTCGATATTGCCGACCGTGCTGCACTGTCGCAAGCCATTGATGACTTTGCTGTGCAAGGCCTGGACATGCTCATCGTTACCGCCGGTATTTATTACAATACCCGCAGCCATTTGCTGGATGAGGCTGCCACCCTGCATATGCTGCGCACCAATGTCAGTGGCCTGAGCCATGCATTTGAACTGGCAACTGAAAAAATGCTGCTGCAAAAATCCGGGCAACTGGTTGCCATCTCATCGGTTGCGGGTTTGCTGCATGATTATCCCGGCGCCTCCGTCTATAGCGCGACCAAGCGCAATGTCTTGAGTTTGTGTGATACCTACCGCATTGCACTCAAGCCATTTGCTATTGCCGTAACTGCGATAGTGCCAGGCTATATTGATACCGAAAAACTGCGAGCCTTGAATGAGGGTAATGCCAGCCATAAGCTTTTTATCATGTCTGAGCAGAAGGCAGTGGCCTTGATTGTAGAGGCTATTGCCGCGCGACGCGACAGGCTGGTGTTTCCGTGGCAGATGAAGTGGCTGATTGCACTACTCAATCTTTTACCGAGGTGGGTGTTGAAGTTGAGGAAATAGTACGGTCTCTTGCGGAATTCCTTCACGTCAAAAATACAGTAACCGTAGTCACGTCATTCCTGCGTGTTTTTGGCAGGAATCTAGAGTCGTTCGTAGCATGTTGTGAAGTTCATTAATTATAGTTTCTTAGCCAATCTGGCTTCTTTAAAACTGGCAGATGTAATTTTACGATTGCTGGCCGGTGGTAGACCGGCGGCTACATCCCTTTTTGCTTCGCCAAAAAGGGATGCCAAAAAGGCGACCCAGGCGTCGTCGCCCCTGCGGGGTTCCCGTTTGTGCGGTACAAAAAATGGGAAGATCCGAAACTCGCTTCGCTCAGACAGCGGCTCTTCTTATTCCATTTTCTGTACCGCACAAACGGCGCCGACACATGGGAACTGCAAAAGTCAAAAACAACGTCAACATCAAAAACAACGTCAGTGCAGCCAATGCTGTTTGTTTTCAGAATGCCATCAATTAACGGATATTTCAATCGCAGCACTACTTGTTGGCAATCCCCTAATAAAAAATCGTCCATGACATCATAGTCATGGACGATTTTCAATTCAATAATTAGCGAATGCTAATTAAAAACAGCGTTTACTCTTTCGCCATTATCTTCTGCAAGCCACTAGCCTTGATCTTGGCTTCCAGTGCCTTGCCTTTGCGTGCCCGTTTTCCTATGTGAATTCCGAGGCCGGTTGCACTGAGATTGATTTCCTGAGGCTTGCCACCGCGCCCTATACCAAGCACGCGTACACCGCGTTGACTGATGGCCTGAGCTGACACGAGGCTTTCCTTGTCTTCCAACTCCATCAAGATTACACCACGGCCTCCGCTGGATAGTTGCTTGATTTCTGCCAGGCCAAAGACCAGCAGGCGGCCTTTTTCTGAGAGACAGGCAATCGCACTGGCGTCTTCAGCCACCACGGCAGGTGGCAAAGGCTGGTCAGCTTCTTCCAGTGTCATAAAGGCTTTACCGGCTTTCATGCGACCTACCATGTCGCCGACTTTTGCGGTAAAGCCATAGCCAGCTGTGGATGACAGCAGCAAACAGATGTCGGCGCTGCCAGCAAAGTAATGCAAAATCTTGCTGCCTGCTGCCAGGTCGATCAGGGTAGTGATAGGCACGCCATCACCACGGGCGCCGGGCAGGGCAGAGACTGCGACGGAATACACGCGGCCATTCGAGCCAAATACCAGCATCTGGTCGACCGTGCGGCATTCAAAGGTACCGTACAGACTGTCACCCGCCTTGAAGGTGAACTGGCCATTGTCATGACCATGACCAGTACGTGCACGTACCCAGCCTTTTTCTGAAATGACCACGGTGACTGGTTCATCGATGACTTTTTGTTCTATTGATGCTTTGGCCGCTTCTTCAATGACAGTACGACGGGCATCGCCAAATTGCTTCGCATCGGCCTCGATTTCCTTGATGAGCATGCGTTTCATCGAGGACGGGTTTTCCAGCAAGTCATGCAAGCCAGCTTTTTCTTTGCGCAATTCGTCAAGTTGCTGCTGGATCTTGATAGATTCCAGACGAGCCAACTGACGCAAGCGAATTTCCAGGATGTCTTCGGCCTGAATATCTGACAGCTTGAAAGCGGCGATCAACGCGGGTTTAGGATCATCAGATTCACGGATGATACGTATGACTTCATCGATGTTCAACAGTACCGCTTCACGGCCTTCCAGGATATGGATGCGGTCATCCACCTTCTTGAGGCGGAACTGAGTGCGGCGTGTGACCGTCGTAAAGCGGAAGGCGATCCATTCACTGAGAATGTCCAGCAAACCTTTCTGGCGTGGCCGGCCATCGCCACCTATCATCACCAGGTTGATGGATGCTGAAGTCTCCAAAGAAGTATGGGCGAGCAGCATTTGCATGAACTCGGTCTGGTCCTGATTCTTGGATTTTGGTTCCAGTACCAGACGCACAGGTGCATCTTTGCCGGATTCATCGCGCACCGTATCGAGTACGGACAATATGACCTGTTTCAATGCGACCTGCTCTGGTGACAGGGTCTTCTTGCCTAGCTTGATTTTAGGATTGGTCAGCTCATCGATTTCTTCCAGCACTTTTTGTGACGAGGTACCAGGAGGAAGTTCTGTAACGACGGCTTGCCACTGCCCTCGCGCCATTTCTTCAATTTTCCAGCGCGCACGCACCTTCATGCTGCCACGGCCAGTCGCATACATATCGGCGATGGTCGATGCTGGCGTAATGATTTGTCCGCCACCAGGGAAGTCCGGGCCGGGTATGTATTCCATCAGCTCGGCATGCTTCATCGCCGGGTTGCGTATCAGCGCGACTGCAGCCTTTGCAACTTCGGTCAGGTTATGTGAAGGGATTTCTGTTGCCAGACCAACTGCAATACCGGATGCGCCATTCAGCAAGACGAAGGGCAGACGACTCGGCAGCAGCTTGGGTTCTTCTGTTGTGCCATCATAATTGGGCTGAAAATCGACCGTGCCCTGGTCGATTTCGTCCATCAGCAATCTGGAGATCGGTGTCAGGCGTGCTTCGGTGTATCGCATGGCCGCTGCGCCGTCACCATCACGTGAACCGAAATTGCCCTGACCATCAATCAAGGGATAGCGCAAGGAGAAATCCTGTGCCATGCGCACTAAGGCATCATAAACGGACTGGTCGCCATGTGGATGCAGCTTACCCAATACATCACCAACTACAGCGGCAGATTTGCGTGGTTTTGCGGCAGAGTTCAGGCCCAGCTCATTCATCGCATAAAGGATGCGGCGCTGTACTGGTTTTTGACCATCACAAACATCGGGCAGGGCGCGGCCCTTGACGACCGAAATGGCATAGTCAAGATAGGCGCGTTCAGCAAAGATCGCCAGGGTCAGGGTTTCACCATCGCCAGGCGGAGGTGGGGTTTGATCAAATAAATTCGCTTGTTCACTCATGGTTATATTCGTATTTTTGTATTCTTTTGTGGTCTGAGGACAGATATTTTAAATATCTGCTTCAACGGCGTTACCATGTTCTTCTATCCAGGCACGGCGGGCGGCAGCTTCGCCTTTGCCCATCAACATATTGAAGCGGCCTTCAGAAAAAGCCTGATCAAACTCACCCAAAGAAACTGGTAGCAGGCGGCGCGTGTCCGGGTTCATGGTGGTTTCCCATAACTGGCTGGCATTCATTTCACCAAGACCCTTGAAGCGGGAAATTGCCCATGCGCCATCCTTGACACCATCCTTACGCAATTTGTCTTCAATGGCGATAAGCTCGCCTTGATCCAGGGCATAGATTTTTTGCGCCGGTTTCTTGCCACGTGCAGGTGCATCAACACGGAACAATGGCGGACGCGCTACACAGATATGACCACGCGCGATCAGTTGTGGGAAGTGGCGGAAGAACAGTGTCAATAGCAAAACCTGGATATGTGAACCATCAACGTCAGCATCAGAGAGTATGCAAATTTTTCCGTAGCGCAGATTGGTAAAATCAACGATCTCGTTCATGCCATGGGGGTCTACTCCGATTGCGACGGCGATATCATGAATCTCGTTATTGGCAAACAGGCGGTCGCGTTCGGCCTCCCATGAATTCAAGACCTTGCCGCGTAGGGGCAAGATTGCCTGAAATTCTTTGTCGCGACCCATCTTGGCGGAACCACCGGCAGAATCACCCTCGACCAGGAAGATTTCATTACGGGTAATGTCATTCGATTCGCAATCTGTCAGTTTCCCTGGCAAGACGGCTACGCCAGAAGATTTTTTCTTTTCGACTTTTTGGGCAGAACGCAAGCGCGATTGGGCTTGCTTGATGACCAGTTCAGCCAGCTTCTTGCCGTATTCAACGTGTGAGTTCAACCACAATTCCAGTGGCGGCTTGGTAAAGGATGATACCAGGCGCACGGCGTCGCGTGAATTCAGCCTCTCCTTGATCTGGCCTTGGAATTGCGGGTCCAATACCTTGGCTGACAAGACAAAGGATACGCGGGCGAAAACGTCTTCTGGCAGCAGCTTTACGCCTTTAGGTAGCAGGGAGTGCATTTCAGCAAAGCTCTTCACTGCGCCAAACAGGCCTTCGCGCAAGCCAGATTCATGCGTACCACCAGCCGGGGTAGGAATGAGGTTGACATAGGATTCGCGGACGACATTGCCTTCTTCTGTCCACGCAACCACCCAGGATGCACCTTCGCCTTCGGCAAAGCCGTCGCTGTCGGAATTGGCAAATTGCTCACCTTCAAACAGGGGTATTAAAGGTTCACCATGCGAAGACTGGGCTAAAGCTTCTGTCAGGTAACCGCGCAAGCCCTGATCATATTGCCAGGTCTGGCTTTCGCCGGTCTTGGCGTTGGTCAGCGTAACTTTGACGCCCGGCAGCAACACTGCCTTGGAGCGCAGCAGGCGCTGCAATTCGCTTTGCGGGATATTGGCGCTGTCAAAATACTTGGCATCTGGCCAGATCGTGACGCGCGTACCGCTCTTTTTATCGCCGCGTGCCAGTGGCTGGCTGCGTAGCGGTTCTATCACGTCGCCATTGGCAAAAGTCAGGTTGTGCAAACCTGCTTCTCGCCATACCGTGATTTCCAGGCGCTTGGACAGGGCGTTTGTGACAGATACACCGACACCATGCAAGCCGCCTGAGAATGCGTAGGCACCGCCTGAACCTTTATCAAATTTGCCACCCGCGTGCAAGCGGGTAAACACGATTTCTACAGTCGGTACACCTTCTTCAGGGTGCAGGCCAACTGGAATGCCACGGCCATCATCTTCTACACTGATACTGGTATCAGCATTGATGGTCACCAGAATGTTTTTGCAATGCCCTCCCAATGCCTCATCCGAGGCATTGTCAATGACCTCTTGTATGATATGCAGGGGGTTTTCGGTGCGGGTGTACATCCCCGGTCTTTGTTTGACCGGCTCCAGGCCCTTAAGTACTCGGATGGATGATTCGCTATAGTCTGACGGAGAAGTATTTTTTTTAGTGGCCATGCGAATGAAAATCTGTTGTTTTGGTTAATTTTTTGATGATGTTTTGCAATTTTTTTGCGAGGCTGGCAGAATTAAGCTGTATTCTTGCAGCGTTTTTGCAGCTATTGTAGCTGCAATGATCGAAGCTGCAATGTGTAAGATGGAAAAACGATGCCAACAAAAACTCCAACGATCGCGATCCGACTGCTTGGATTTTCTCCAAAAGAGGAAGAAACCTTTTCAACCGTTCTTGCCGTGCTCCGCGAGAAGGGGTATCGCTATCTGGTATTAAAAACTGGAAGTTTACAAGATCCTGACATCCATATTGTCAATGCAGAAGATTTAAAGGCTTTGGCCACGCTATCCGACCTCAATCTGGGCGGGGCGCAACCAGTATTGCTTATAGGGAAAACTGAAGTCAATTTGCACTATCAGTCCATGCCTAGGCCCATACGCTGGCGCAAACTGTTTGACGTTCTCGATGAGCTGATAGACCGTCGCCAGCTATTGCTGACTACCTTAAGCGCCTTTGGCGAAGTGGCCGTACCTGAGCGCCGCCGCCGTGAACGTATTGATCTTGACCTGACCGACCCCAGCGAATACCAAAAGATGCGCAGGCCCAGCGTACCCAAGGGTGGCATCATGATCGTCGACAAGGACATACGTTTTCGTGAATATGTCGCCATGATCATGGACAAATATGGCATCACCGTGACACTGGCAACAGATGAGCGCAGCGCCCTGATGCTGGACAAGAATAATCGTCATGCCATGACGATGATCAATAGTTCAACGCCAGATATTGACCCGTATCGCCTGTGTGCTGAATTAAAAAAGCAAAATACTGACCGGCGGACGACGGTGATTTTTTTGGTGGATAAAAGCTTTAATTATAAAGTTGCAAATGCGCAACAAGCAGGGTGCGAGGGCTTTTTAACCAAGCCTTTGTCGAGGAAGCAGGTTTTGTCGACGATACAGAAGTTTTTGCAGCTGCGATGAAGATGGTGCCGGCCCGATAAAAACAAACTTTGGCATTGCACCCTTGCAAAGTTTGTTTTCTGGTCTGCAGTTACTTACTCAACAACCTCATCCCACGCTCCAGCCCCTCTATCGTCACCGGAAACATCCGGTTACTCATAATCTGCCTGATCACCGATATAGATTGCCGGTATTGCCACAGTCCTTCAGGTTCTGGATTGAGCCAGATATATTTTGGGAAAGCCGAGGTGAACCGTTGCAACCAGGTCGCACCGGCTTCTTCGTTGTTGTATTCGACAGAGCCTCCAGCCTGAAGGATCTCATAAGGGCTCATCGTGGCGTCGCCGACGAAGATGACCTTGGTGTCGGGTGTATATTTGCGCAAGACATCCCAGGTAGGGAACTTTTCTGCATGGCGGCGGCGGTTGTTTTTCCATAGGTAGTCGTAGACGCAGTTGTGGAAGTAAAAGAATTCCATGTTCTTGAACTCAGTCTTGGCGGCGGAAAATAATTCTTCGGTCTGGGCGATGTGGTCGTCCATAGTGCCGCCTACGTCCAGTAGCATGAGTACTTTGATATTATTCTTGCGCTCTGGCTGCATCTTGATGTCGAGGTAACCGGCATTGTTTGCGGTGGCCTTGATGGTGGCGTCCAGCGCCAATTCTTCTTCGGCACCCTGGCGGGCGAATTTGCGCAAGCGACGCAGGGCGACCTTGATGTTACGGGTGCCGAGCTCGCGTTCGGCATCATAGTCGCGAAAGGCGCGCGCTTCCCACACCTTGACGGCGGTGCGGCTTCCTCCTTTACCGCCTATCCGTATGCCTTCCGGATTGGTGCCTCCATTACCAAATGGGGACGTGCCGCCGGTGCCTATCCATTTATTGCCGCCTTCGTGACGCTCTTTTTGTTCTTTGAGCAATTCCTGCAGCCTGTCCATCAGCTTGTCATAACCAAATTTCTCGATGGCGGCTTTTTGCTCGTCGCTCAATTCGCGCTCCATGCGTTTCATGAGCCAGTCCAGCGGAATGTCAGGGCGTTTTTCAAAAATCGTGTCTATGCCCTTGAAGTACAGACCAAAGGCTTTGTCGAATTTGTCGTAATGCGCTTCATCCTTGATCATGATGGTGCGCGACAGGAAATAAAAGTCGTCAAGCGACAAGCTGATGAGCCCTTTTTCCATGGCCTCCAGCAGCATTAGAAACTCCTTGATGGATACCGGGATCCTGGCGTCTTTCAGGGTAAAGAAAAAATCGATCAGCACTAGTCAGTCTCCCTACTATTTATTCATATTTGGATTGCATATATTGCAAATTCTTTTTCACACCCGCCCATTCAGAATTCAGAATGCTATATACAACCGTATCACGGATGCGGCCATCCGGCAAAATCATGTGATTGCGCAAGATTGCGTCGCGCTTTGCACCAAGTCGCTCTATTGCGGCCTGAGAACGGCGGTTGAACCAGTCAGTGCGGAACTCGACAGCTATACAGCCAAATTCTTCGAATGCATGGCCCAGTAACAGCAACTTGCATTCGGTATTCACCGGACTGCGTTGCACTCTTTGCGCATACCAGGTGTAGCCTATCTCCAAGCGTTTGTTATTGATATCCATATTACAGTATCTGGTGGCACCAACTATCTGGCCAGTTGCGTTTTCACGGACGATAAACGGCAGGGCTTTTTCTTGCTGTTGCATTTCCAGGGCAATATTGAGCCAGTTCTGGGTGTTGTCAGGGGAGGGGACGGAGGTAAAAAACAGTTTCCATAACTCGCCATCGGCTGCTGCGGCCTGGATATCAGCCAGATGATGCTGTTTCAGTGGTTCGAGGGTGACGTGTTTTCCCTTTATCGTAATTGGCTTGCAATGCATGTTCATCCTTTGGCAGTGGTCTCGGGCAGTGAAGTGGTTTTGATAGTAAAATCGTACCCGGATACTCAGTTTTGCACCCCTGATGTGATACGCATAGATACAGTCGTGCAAATTTTGGGCATGACAGTTGCGTAAATCTGACTGGAATATCAGAAATACTGCTGTCTGTTGCAAGAATCGACAGGAATGCTTGCTATCAAAAATAAATCCAGTTATACTGCAAAGCTGTATAGAATTTTGCGGCGTGGCATTTTATCAAATGTTTTGACCTCGTCGCTTTGACCACGTTTAGGAAATCTCATGGCAAATACCGCACAAGCACGCAAACGTGCTCGTCAAGCAGTTAAACTGAATGCACACAACTCCAGCCAGCGCTCCACGCTGCGCACAGCGATCAAAGCTGTTCGTAAAGCGATCGAAGCTGGTGATAAAGCTGCTGCAGCAACAATTTTCCAAAGCTCCGTATCGGTTATCGACCGTATCGCTGACAAGAAAATCATTCACAAAAACAAGGCAGCTCGCCATAAGAGCCGTCTGGCATCCGCTTTGAAAGCACTGGCTTAATTTTAAGCCTGCTTCTAAAGCCGGAAGGTTAGCCTTAAACTGCTAACTGCATGAAGTGAAAAAAAGCCGCAATATATTGCGGCTTTTTGTCGTTTGTGGTTTTGCTCCGAATTTTCGACTTCAGGCGGCGTATCTGATAATTCCAGGTATAAAAAAAGCAGGACTAGCCTGCCTTTTTTGTGCTGAAAACGACTGAATTACTTAGATGCAGCGGCGGATGCGGATGCTGCTTTCTTCTTGGATTTTTTGGCTTTCTTAGCTGGCTTGGCCGCATCTGTTGATGCAGCAGCTGCAGCTGCTGCTGGAGCGGACGCTTTAGCTGAAGGAGCGGGTGCTTGGGCGAAAGCAGCAGAAGCAAACAGACCTGCGACCAGAGCGGCGATCAATTTTTTCATTTTGGTGTCCTTCATAAAATATTGGTTGAAAATGATTCACTGGAATCAAGGCAAGCAACGCTACCGTTAAGTTGGGCGTTGACAAGAATTCTAATTAATTTGCAACGTTTGTGAATTTTTTTCTGAATTTCTGTGCAAACATTATTTAAATTTTAACTTCCTGCCATTCGCCGGGTAACATTGGGTGGGATTCGAGCGAAAAACCGCCTATGCTTATCCTCACCAGGCGCAAGGTTGGCAAGCCAACTGCCGCAGTCATGCGTCTGACCTGGCGATTTTTCCCTTCTGATAAAGTCATGCTTAGCCAACTGGTTGGTATGTTCGCTCTTTCGCGCACAGGCGGATTGCGTGGCCAGAGCCATTCAGGTGGATGGATGTGCTTGACGATGCAGGGCTGGGTGACAAAATCGCCCAGGTCCAAAGCTTGACGTAGTTTGTCCAGGGACTCGCGAGCGGGTGTCCCTTCGACTTGTACCAGGTATGTTTTGGGTTGTTTGTGATCGGGATGACTGATGCGATTCTGTAGTTGGCCGTCATCAGTCAGCAGGATCAGTCCCTCACTGTCTGCATCAAGCCGGCCAGCCGGATAGATGTGCGGGATATTGACATAGTCAGCCAGGGTAGGTCGGCTGGGATGCGCCGAAAACTGGCACATCACATTGAAAGGTTTGTTGAGTAAAATCAGTTTCATGGCAATATGGTAACCGTAAAATGCAGCTGAATAAACGGCAAAACAGACTGTGCACAGTGTCAATCTAAGATTGGTCTTGTATGGCGGTTTGCGCAAGTCTGGTTTCTTGAATGAATGACATGTAGTATTTTTAAATATTGCAGCAAGGGAAATTCATGGCACCAGTGACACCAGTAAAGCTGACAAACTGATGGCATACGGTAAAATAGTAGTGCATAATACGAAATGATGGTCTTGTGTCTTATAGAAGAGTGCTCACTCTATTAAATGTAAACACAAAAGACAAATGATGAGAAAAGCGCGACCCGCTTGATCGCCCAACCACGGAGAAAACGATGTATCAACATATTCAAGTACCTGCTGAAGGTAAACAAATTACCGTCAATGCTGATTTTTCATTGAATGTTCCTGACAATCCTATCATCCCTTTTATCGAAGGCGATGGTACTGGCGTTGATATCAGCCCGGTCATGATCAAGGTCGTCGACGCGGCCGTAGCAAAAGCCTATGGCGGCAAACGCAAAATCAGCTGGATGGAAATCTATGCTGGTGAAAAATCCACTAAAGTTTACGGCCCTGACGTCTGGTTGCCAGAAGAAACACTGAAAGTCTTGAAAGACTACGTTGTTTCCATCAAAGGCCCATTGACTACGCCAGTTGGCGGTGGCATCCGTTCTTTGAACGTGGCCCTGCGTCAAGAACTGGATCTGTATGTCTGCCTGCGCCCAGTGCGTTATTTCAAAGGCGTGCCATCTCCAGTGCGTGAGCCAGAAAAAACAGACATGGTCATCTTCCGTGAAAACTCTGAAGATATCTATGCTGGTATTGAATTCGCTGAAGGCTCTGACCAAGTTAAAAAACTGATCAAGTTCCTGACAGAAGAAATGGGCGTCAAGAAAATCCGTTTCCCTGAAACTTCTGGTATCGGCGTCAAGCCAGTATCTCGCGAAGGTACAGAGCGCCTGGTACGCAAAGCGATCCAGTACGCAATCGACAATGACAAGCCATCTGTGACTATCGTTCACAAAGGCAACATCATGAAGTACACCGAAGGTGGCTTCCGTGACTGGGCATATGCTTTGGCACAAAAAGAATTCGGTGCTGAACTGATCGACGGCGGCCCATGGTGCAAATTCAAGAATCCCAGGACAGGTAAAGAAATCACTGTCAAGGATTCCATCGCTGATGCATTCTTGCAGCAAATCCTGTTGCGTCCGGCAGAATACAGCGTTATCGCTACACTGAACCTGAACGGCGACTATATCTCTGACGCGCTGGCAGCTCAGGTTGGTGGTATCGGTATTGCTCCAGGTGCCAATCTGTCTGACTCTATCGCCATGTTTGAAGCAACCCACGGCACAGCACCTAAGTACGCTGGTAAAGATTATGTGAACCCAGGTTCTCTGATCTTGTCCGCAGAAATGATGTTGCGTCACATGGGCTGGCTGGAAGCCGCTGACCTGCTGATCAGCGCGACAGAAAAGGCCATCACAGCCAAGAAAGTGACTTATGACTTTGCACGCCTGATGGAAGGTGCGACACAAGTATCTTGCTCCGGTTTTGGCGATGTCATGATTGAAAATATGTAAAACTTATTCGGTAGCCAGTTTTGCCGATAATGACAAAGCCGACTTGCGTGTCGGCTTTGTCATTTCATGCTTTGCTGTCTGCTAAGTCAAACAATCACATTATTCAAAGCATAGCGTATCAAATCCGCCTGACCTTCAATATTCAGTTTGCGCTTGATATTGAGCCTGTGGGTTTCGACCGTCCTGACACTGAGGCCAAGATCTCTTGCAATATGCTTGTTGGATTTTCCTGTGGCGATGCAAGTCAGAATGGATTTTTCTCTTTGTGTCAGCGTCTGGCTGCTATCACTAATTGCTGATTGCTTCTTCAAGCCCGAGCTGAAATAGGTGCCGCCAGCCATGACAGTATCGATTGCTTCGATGATTTCTACCGCCGGTGCATCTTTGAGCACGTAAGCGCGTGCGCCTGCTTGCATGGATTGATTGACGTATTCTGTCTTCTCGTGCATAGACAGCATGATGACCGCAATATGCGGATATTCTGCCTTGAATCTCGCCGTCAGGCTGATGCCATTGCCTGTGCCAAGGTTGATATCCATCAGGATGAGGTTGACAGGCTTGCTGGCAGCGATCAGCAGGGCATCCTCTGCCGTACCTGCCTCGCCGGCGATGGTGATGCTGGCGATGGTTTCCAGCCTTGCCCTGAGCCCGTCCCTGACCAGGGGATGATCATCAACCAGCAATAGATGTACTTGTGCTGCTGGCCGGACCGGTATGTTCTCGGTCATTTTGTTTCTCCATTCGATAAGCTTGCGGTCACAGTTGTGCCATTGGTACTGGATTGTAATTCTAAACGGCCATTAATCGCAGCCAGACGTTCACGCATATTGCTCAAGCCTATACCTCTGTGCGGGTGGTTTGCTACCCCCTTGATATCAAAACCGCGCCCATCATCGGCGATGATCAGTTTGATTCCTTCTGCATCGCTGAGTAGTTGCAAATTAACATGTCTGACTTGCTCGGCGTGCTTGTGTATATTCGTCAAGGCTTCTTGCGCAACCCTGAACAGGACAGTATTACTGATTTCATCCAGTGACTGAAAGTCGCCGGCTGCATCAAAACTAACTGGCAAGCCGCTGGCATGTTCAAATTCATCGGCCAGATGTTCAAAAGCTGCCACCAGACCCAGGTCGTCCAGCAGGGCAGGGCGCAGATTGTGTGAGATGCGTCTGACTTCGCTGAGCGCTTCGTTGAGTTGGTCGGTGGCACGGGCGAATGACAGTTTTGCAGCCTCTGGGCCTGCTCCGGCCTGATGAAGTTTGACTTGTCCTGACTCTATCTGCAGCTTGACCGACACCAATAACTGGCTAAGGCCATCATGCAGGTCGCGCGACAGGCGCGCGCGCTCATCTTCCTGCGAGCTGACCACGCTCTGGGCCAATACTTTCAATTTGGCTTCAGCCAGCCTTGATTCACTGATATTCAGGGCCAGACCTGACAGGGCGATCAGCAGTGCACTGATAATCGCGATGCCTGCAATCCATGACATGGTGCTTTGTATGTTTTTTGCCACTTGTATATCAATTTTATTGAGGGCGTCATCAACGTCATCGAGATAAATGCCTGTACCCAGCATCCAGCCCCATTGTTCCAGTTTGACGACATAGCCAAGCTTGGGCATGACCTTGTGCATCGAGGGTTTTTCCCACATATAACGGATAGCACCACCGCCGGCCTTGGCTTTGTTGAGCAGATTTTGTATGGTCAGGCTGCCTTCGTGGTCAGTCATATTCCATAAATCTTTGCCGACCAGGTCGGGGCGGCGTGGATGCATGAGGTTCTTGCCCTCCATGTTGTAGATGTAAAAATAGCCATCGTCGCCGAAATCCAGGGCCGCCAATATTTTTTTTGCTTCTTCTTGCGTATTGGGGTTTTGTTGCTTGCTGTTGTAGAGATGGGCTATCGCTGCCGTGCCCAGCGTGACATAGTGCTTGAGTTCGGCTTCCTTACTGGACAGATAGGCTTGCTCTATGGTGCTTCTTTGTTGTTTTGCCAAAAACGTGGCTTGGTAAAATACTGCCATCGCAATACCGGAAAACGCCAACAGCAGTGGGGCAACTGCCAGGAAGATGATTTTTTGCCTGAGCTTCATTGAGAAAAAGTAAACCTGCGTTTTGACCAGGCATCTACTGTAGTCTTGATGGCGGTATAAGCGAAGTGTAAATTTGATGTGCAAGGATGAAAAGCACAAAAAAAACCCCGCAATTGCGGGGTTCTTTAAAAAACCAAAAATCAAAGAAGAATCAAAGATTAAGGGTTTTGAATGTTGGAAGCTTGCTTGCCTTTAGGGCCTTGCGTGACTTCGAACGTTACTTTTTGACCTTCTTTCAGGGTCTTGAAGCCGTTCATCTGGATTGCGGAAAAGTGGGCGAACAAATCCTCACCGCCGTCATCCGGAGTGATAAAGCCGAAACCTTTGGAATCATTGAACCACTTGACGGTACCTGTTGCCATAATGCATCTTTCAAATAGAAACTAATCACACGAGCCGTAAAAGCAAGAAACCTAGCACTATGCTACCTCCCCCTTGACCTGCTCACTTCATATTGACGATTTAATACTTTATTTGTCAATAAATATCATTCTTGGCGGAAAAAAAGCTAAAGTCAAGAAACTTCTGGTTACAAATGAAGTAGTTTTGCAGTACTGTTGTATTTTTACTTAATGACAAGAAAATACAGCGATATTTGATGTGAAGAAATAGTTTTGCTATTGAAACTTGATCTAAAGGAATTGATCACCATCTGCGAATAAAGCAGAAAGCGCGTAACATTGACCTGGGAGAGAATTAAGCCGTTTTTATTCGCTTATTATTTGTCTCTGAAATGAATCAACGTACTAGAATATACGTATGGGAAACAAGCAAGAAAACGGTACGATACTGGAACGTCAGGCGCAGAAGTTAAAACCGCCTTCCATGTATCAGGTAATTTTACTCAACGACGACTACACTCCTATGGAGTTTGTGGTGGCGATCGTTCAGGAATATTTTAATAAGGATCGTGAGACTGCAATGCAGATCATGCTCAAGGTGCACCGGGATGGCAAAGGGATATGTGGCGTCTATTCCAAGGATATTGCGCTGACCAAAGTGGAACTCGTTTTGACGCACGCTCGTAAGGCAGGACACCCCCTGCAATGTGTGATGGAGGAAGTATGATTGCGCAAGAACTGGAAGTTAGTCTGCATATGGCCTTTGTGGAGGCCAGGCAGGCTCGTTATGAATTCATCACGGTAGAGCACCTTTTGCTCGCCTTGCTGGATAACCCTTCTGCTGCGGAGGTCCTCAGGGCCTGCGCGGTCAATATTGAGGATTTGCGCAAAACCCTGGGTAATTTTATTACTGACAATACCCCCACCGTGCCTGGCACCAATGAGGTTGATACCCAGCCTACCCTTGGCTTCCAGCGGGTGATACAGCGCGCCATCATGCACGTTCAATCGGCATCGAATGGCAAAAAAGAAGTCACTGGCGCAAATGTGCTGGTCGCTATCTTCGGTGAAAAGGATTCGCATGCTGTGTATTATTTACATCAGCAGGGTGTAACACGCCTCGACGTGGTGAACTTCATTTCGCACGGTGTGCGTAAAGACAGCCACAACGAGCCGCAAAAATCACCTGAAGGCACGGAAGAAAATCAGGCAGAAGCACAAGCCAAGGAAAATCCGCTTGACCAGTTCACCCAAAATCTGAACAAGGCCGCTGCGGAAGGCAAGATAGATCCGCTGATCGGTCGCGACAATGAAGTTGAACGCGTGATTCAGATTCTGTGCCGTCGCCGCAAAAACAATCCCTTGCTGGTGGGTGAGGCTGGCGTTGGTAAAACAGCTATAGCTGAGGGACTGGCATGGCGTATCACACAAAGTGATGTCCCAGATATTTTGAATAATGCCGTGGTCTATTCTCTGGACATGGGTGCTTTGCTGGCAGGTACCAAATACCGTGGCGACTTTGAGTTGCGTCTCAAGGGGGTGCTCAAGCAGTTGAAAGACACACCTAACGGCATCTTGTTCATTGATGAAATTCATACCATCATCGGTGCTGGTTCAGCATCAGGTGGCACGCTGGATGCGTCCAATCTCTTGAAGCCAGCCTTGTCCAGTGGACAACTGAAGTGCATAGGTGCGACCACTTACACAGAATACCGTGGCGTCTTTGAAAAAGACCATGCACTGGCACGTCGCTTCCAGAAGATCGATGTCAACGAACCAACGGTTGAGCAAACTGTGCAAATTTTGCGCGGCTTGAAATCCAAGTTTGAAGAACATCACAACGTCAAGTATTCAGCATCTGCGCTGACGACAGCGGCAGAACTGTCTGCACGTTTCATCAATGACCGCCATTTGCCTGACAAGGCAATCGATGTGATTGACGAGGCGGGTGCTGCTCAGCGTATTTTGCCGAAGTCCAAGCAAAAGAAAACCATAGGCAAGGCTGATATCGAAGACATCATCTCGAAAATCGCCCGTATTCCGCCGCAGACTGTTAATCAGGATGACCGGAGCAAGCTGCAAACCATAGAGCGCGACTTGAAGAATGTGGTTTTTGGTCAGGAGCCTGCAATTGAAGCATTGGCATCATCTATCAAGATGGCCCGTGCTGGCCTAGGCAAGACTGACAAGCCTATCGGCTCCTTCCTGTTCTCTGGTCCTACTGGTGTTGGTAAAACCGAGGTCGCCAAGCAATTGGCCTTCACCCTGGGTATAGAGCTGATACGCTTCGACATGTCGGAATACATGGAGCGTCATGCTGTCAGCCGTCTGATCGGCGCGCCTCCTGGTTATGTCGGCTTTGATCAGGGTGGTTTGATGACTGAAGCCATCACCAAAAAACCGCATGCAGTGTTGTTGCTGGATGAGATAGAAAAAGCCCATCCTGATGTTTTTAACATCTTGTTGCAGGTGATGGATCATGGCACGTTAACAGATAACAACGGTCGCAAGGCAGATTTCCGCAATGTGATTATTATCATGACGACCAATGCGGGTGCTGAAAGTTTGCAAAAACGTTCTATCGGTTTCAACGACAGCAAAGAAGCTGGCGATGAAATGGCCGATATCAAACGGATGTTTACGCCTGAATTCCGTAACCGTCTGGATGCCATTATCAGCTTCCGCGCACTCGACGAAGAGATCATCTTGCGCGTGGTTGACAAGTTCCTCATGCAGCTTGAAGAGCAATTGCACGAGAAAAAAGTCGAAGCAACTTTCACTGATAATTTACGCAAGTTCCTTGGTAAAAAAGGATTTGATCCATTGATGGGCGCCCGTCCTATGGCGCGCTTGATACAGGATATGATACGTAAAGCCTTGGCGGATGAGCTCTTATTCGGTAAGCTGGTAACAGGCGGACGTGTCATCGTTGACCTTGATGATAAAGACCAGGTCAAACTGGAATTTTCTGAAGGCGATGCCAGCCCACCAGAGGCATCACAAGAGGTGGTCGAAGTAGATTAATCCACCCTTGTCTGCCCCGGCTCAGGCCGGGGTTTTTCGTTAATGGACGTATGTTTTTTGCGTGATGGAGACAAGTATGGCAGGCCTTACACTTCCCACATATGTACTTGAATATACAACCAAGACCATAGACGCAGTTCTGTCCCAGGCCGCCCTGGAAGGAAATGAAGTTGAGGTTGATGTCTACGAACGTAGCGATGTCAGCAAAAAGCATGTTGCCTCAGGCAAGCGTATGAAAGGGGATGGCGATATGTTTCGCGTCTCTGTGACTACGGGTGCCGGTTCGCATAGCGATGACTGGAGCTACACTATCTTGCGTGAATCAGCAGGACGCAGCCGCAAAATGAAGAAATAGCAAAAAGCCCGGATCCTGTCCGGGCTTTTGTCTGTTAGCCTGCGCTGGTTTCTATGATGGGCGAGCTGGTGATGGTTTTGTGCACCGGGCATTTTGCTGCGATGGCAATGAGTCTGGCTCGTTGCTCTTCAGTCAAGTCTGCTCCATGCAGGACAACTTGTTTCTTGAATATGTCTTGGGTGCCCTCTTTGTGATGCGTCAATTTGACTTCAACCTTGTCTAGCGGCCATTCATGCTGCTTGGCATACCAGCGCACTGTCATGGCTGTGCATTCCCCTAGTGCTGCTGTTAATAAATCAAAAGGGGCGGGGCCAAGATTGCCGCCACCGGCATCTATTGGCTCGTCACCTTTGATCGTATGGCCGGAGACATTGATGTCAACGGCATAAGTGTTTTCGCCAGTTTCGACGACATGAGCGGAGATGGTTTGATCTGACATTGTGTTTTCCTATTCGGGTAATGGAATGAATTCATCGTCGCCGTTGACCTTGGCAAAGCGTCCAGTCTTCCAGTCAACTTTTGCCTGCTCTATGCGGGCTTCTGAAGTGGATACAAAATTCCAAAAAATATAGCGTTGCTCTGGTAGGTTTGCACCGCCCAGCAACACCAGATGGGCGTCACTGGTTGCAGTAATCATTACATCAGCGCCCTCTGCAAAGACTGGCATGGTGCGTTCCTGCACAACTTCTTCGTCTACGCGTACTTCGCCTGAAATAAGGTATAAAGCGCGCTCTGCATATTCGGCAGGTACTTGCAATTGCGTACCGGCTGGCATTTTTGCCTCGACATAAAAAAGTGGGCTAAAGATTTTGACTGGCGCCGTATGTCCATAGGCCGTGCCTGCGATTAGCTTGAGTGCTACCTCGCCAATTTCAAATACGGGCAGGCTTTTTGCTGGGTGATGGTGAAATTCCGGCTCTACTTCTTCAAACTCTTTGGGCAGGGCTACCCAGCTTTGCAAACCATGCACAGTGCGAGTCTGGGAGCGTTGCGCATCGCTATTGCGCTCTGAATGAGTGATGCCACGACCCGCAGTCATCCAGTTGACATCACCCGCAAGTATTTCCTGTTCGGTGCCCAAGCTATCTCGATGGAGCATGCCACCTTCAAACAGATAGGTAACGGTAGCCAGGCCTATGTGCGGGTGTGGCCTGACATCCATGCCTTGTCCGGCTGTGAAATGCGCTGGTCCCATATGGTCCAGGAATATAAAGGGGCCGACCAGATGGCGTTTGGCAAACGGCAAAATTCGGCCTACGGTAAAACCGCCCAGATCCTTCATGCGGGAGGGTATGGTCAGGCTGATAAGGCTCATGATGGTCTTTCTATGAAGATTTTTGCAGAGTTTGCATGACTTCTGAAAGGGTTCAGAATGTCTCACATTTTTGCTTCTGCGTGATTGTTCGGCATCGCTATTTTGGTGATGCAGTCTGGTCAATATTTTAATCCAGATTAATGATTCAGGTTTTGCTCTGCCCATATGAGTCTTGTTGCCAGGAATGACAAGGATTTTGATTTACAATGCCGCCAAGAGATTGTTAGTACAAAATCTGAATCTGAATCTGAATCTGAATTTTTGAATTTTTGAATTAAGGACATTACGATGAAATTACTCGCTTTCGCTGCAAGTACCAGCAAAAAATCCATCAACAAGCAACTCGTGACTTATGCTGCGAGCCTGCTTACAGACGCTACTGTAGACGTGCTGGATTTGAATGATTATGAACTGCCATTGTTCAGTGTGGATAAAGAAGCCGAATTGGGAAAACCTGCGCTGGCTCAGGCTTTTCTGGACAAAATTGCGGCCAGCGATGCGATACTGATTTCCTTTGCTGAACACAATGGCTCCTACAGTGCTGCCTATAAAAACTTGTTTGACTGGTGCTCACGCGCCAATGCCAAGGTTTTCCAGGGAAAACCCATGGTCATGCTATCGACTTCTCCTGGTGCACGTGGTGGTGCCAGTGTGCTGGCCGCTGCTACGGGATCTGCGCCCTTCTTTGGCGGGGAAGTGAAGGCCAGTTTGTCAGTGCCGACCTTTTATGAAAATTTTGATGTGGAAAAGCAGGAATTGAAGAACGAGGAATTGAAAGCTAAATTGCTAGCAGCGTTGGCCAGCCTTGCCTGATTGATTCCTGTGCATGTTTGAGCAGGTTTACCGCCATACTAGGAAAATAATTGCCGCCATCTATGCAGTGATGGCGGCATTGCTAATATGGGCGGGCACGCTGCCGGACGGGTATATGATTCATGTGCGAAAAATCATTGAGGTGCAACCATATCCTGTCTGGCCAGTGCTGCTTGAATTACTAATCCTGGCTGTGCTCTATATGATGTTTGCATGGGCTCTAAGCTCGAATTTATGGGAGCGGGTCTGGAAATTGTTGGTTTGCCTGACAATAGACATCATCGTTAGCTTACTCATTGTCATAACGATGATGCATGCTCCGACATACCATGCATTTTTTCTGTTTTCCGTTTTCTTGCTGACACTATTCGTGTTGCTGGCACTGTTATTACTTAGCGTGCTGGGGTTGAATAATAAATTGGCCAGCAAGAGATAAATTTAATGTTTGCCTGTGCTCCCAAACCCACCTTCGCCACGCTCACTCTGTCCAAACTCGTCGACGATATTAAAGCCAACTTGCAGCACAGGCACGATGATTAGTTGTGCCAGTCTTTCCATGGGCTGGAGAGTGAATTCTGCCTGGCCGCGGTTCCAGGTTGATATCATCAGTTGGCCCTGGTAGTCAGAGTCAATCAGGCCAACCAGGTTACCGAGGACGATGCCGTTTTTATGGCCCATGCCACTACGTGGCAAGATCATGGCAGCATAGCCAGGGTCAGCGATGTGGATCGCCAGGCCGGTAGGGATCAGGACTGTCTGGCCGGGTTGCAGGGTAATGGAGGCGTCTATGCAGGCGCGCAGGTCGAGGCCAGCGCTGCCGGGCGTGCCATACGATGGCAGGAAGTCCTTCATACGGCTGTCGAGGATTTTTAGGTCTATGTTTTTCATCGTATTGTGCAAAAAAATGAACAAATAAATAATGCTCAAAGAGACCAGGCTCTTTGAGCTGAATGGAAGATTTACATCAGGCTGGTGCGCAGCGCGATTTCTGCCACCAGTTGCAGAGCCAGGGTTTGCTTGTCGGCGCGTGGCAGAATAGTGTGACCATGTACGTCAAACAGCACCAGCTCATTATCATCCTTGCCAAAGGTGTTATGACCGATATTGCCAACCAGCAACGGGACATTTTTCTTTTGGCGCTTGGCAGAACCATATTGCAAAAGATTTTCTGACTCGGCAGCAAAGCCTACGCAGTAAGGTGGATTCGGCATGGCTGTTACGGTCGCCAGAATGTCAGGGTTTTGTGCAAATTGCAATTGCGGCATATCATTGTCGCCGGTTTTCTTCAGCTTCTGTTCGCTTGCATTGGCGACGCGCCAGTCAGCGACGGCTGCCACGGCAACAAATACTTCCTGTTTTTGCTGTTTCAATTGCGCCATTACGGCATCATGCATTTGCTGGGCAGTCTGCACGTGGATACGACGTACGCCATAAGGTGCTTCGAGTGCGGTCGGACCAGACACCAGGGTGACAATGGCACCTGCTTCCCAGGCGGCCTGGGCAATTGCGTAGCCCATCTTGCCGGACGACAGATTGGTGATCCCGCGTACCGGGTCTATCGGTTCAAAGGTGGGGCCAGCGGTGATCAATACGTGCTTGCCTGCCAGTGTTTTTGCATGGAATGCTGCTATGATTTCTGCCAGCAATTGATCCGGTTCCAACATGCGGCCCAAGCCGGTTTCGCCACAAGCCTGGTCACCCGCAGCAGGCCCCATGAGTTGTATGCCGTCGGCCAGAATTTGTTGCACATTGCGCTGGGTGGCTGGGTTTTGCCACATTTCCACATTCATGGCTGGTGCTATCAGCAAAGGCAGGTTGGCAGGGCGGGCGATGCACAAAGTGGACAGCAAATCATTGCAGGCACCATGCGCCAGCTTGAAGATAAAGTCTGTGCTGCAGGGCGCAATCACGATGGCATCTGCATCCCGTGTCAGGTCTATGTGCGGCATATTATTATGTATGCGCGCATCCCATTGGTCGGTGTAGACAGTATTGCCAGACAGGGCCTGCATGGTTACAGGCGTAATAAAGTGGGTGGCAGATTCTGTCATCACCACCTGCACATTGGCACCAGCCTTGCCCAATGCCCGTGTCAGTTCTGCAATCTTGTAGCAGGCCACGCCACCGGTCAGGCCCAGAACGATCTTTTTACCAGCCAGTCGCAGACTCATGGTGCTGTTCCTTTATTTTTTGACTCGACGCAATTCATCCAGGATGAATAATGCCGCACCCAGACAAATGGCGCTGTCAGCGATGTTGAAGGCCGGGAAGTGATAAATTTCCTTGTAATGAAAATCAAGAAAATCGATGACATGACCATACATCACCCGGTCGATAACATTGCCGAGAGCACCGCCCATGATCAGAGACAAGGCAGTACAAAACAGCTTTTGACCTGCGTGGCGTACTAACAGATAAGTGATATAAGCCGCTGCAATCAGACCGATGGCTGTGAAGAAATATCGCTGCCAACCTGATTCTGCTGCCAGGAAACTGAAAGCAGCACCCTTGTTGTACACCAGGGTCAGGTTGAAAAAAGAAGTGATACTAAGCGTTTCGGCATAGGAAAAAGCCTTGCTGACGGTAATTTTGCTCACCTGGTCCAGCAAAATAACGATGGCGGCAAAGCCCAGCCAAAGTACCAGAGCTGAGCTGGAAGCAGAAGAACCAGAAGAGCTGCCAGAGGCATTGCTACGTTTTTTGGTTGCCATGGATGGTGAAGTGTTATTGAGATGCAATGAGTGAGGCTCAGGGTAGAGCCTCACCAGATTTAAAATCAGGCAAAGCGGCGTGCTTCGCCAGCACCGAACAGATTGCTGACACAACGGCCACACAGTCCAGGGTGCTCTGGATTGCTACCTACATCCGCACGATAATGCCAGCAACGCTCGCATTTTTCATATTTGGATGGAGTAACGACCACGGTTTCTTCCGCTTCACTATTTACCTGTTCCACACCTGCTGCTGAGGTGATCAGGGTGAATTTCAAGTCCTCGGCAAAGCTGTTCAGGACATCAAATTTGCTGCCGCTGGCCTTGATCGTCACTTCTGCCTGCAAGGATGAACCTATGCCACCGGCAACGCGTACTTCTTCGAGTTGCTTGGTAACATCTGTACGCACTGCACGCAGCGCTGCGTACTTGGCCAGCAAGGCTTCTGCATCAGCAATCTCAGGCAAGCTGTAATAAGTTTGCGTGAAGATGGTTTCGTCGCTGTCTTTGTACGCATCAGCAGCGGCAAAGAATTGCCAGGCTTCTTCTGCAGTGAAAGACAACATTGGTGCCATCAGGCGCAACAAGGATTGCGTGATATGCCAGATTGCAGTTTGCGCAGAACGGCGCGCATGCGAAGTCGTGCCGCTGGTGTACAGGCGGTCTTTCAGGATGTCGAGGTAGAAACCACCCAGATCTTCTGAACAGAATGACTGCAATTTGCTGACCACAGGATGGAATTCAAACCCATCAAAATGTGCCAGGATATCTTTTTGCAATGCCGCCATGTTGGCGATGGCATAGCGGTCTATTTCCAGCAATTCATTGATCGCAACAGCATCTTTTGCCGCATCAAAATCAGAAGTGTTGGCCAGCAAGAAGCGCAAGGTGTTGCGGATACGGCGATAGGCTTCCGTCACACGTTTCAGGATTTCGTCAGAGATGGACAGTTCACCTGAATAATCAGACGACGCTACCCACAGACGCAGGATGTCAGCGCCAAGTGTGTCGAATACCTTTTGAGGAGCTACTACATTGCCCTTGGATTTAGACATTTTTTCACCGTTGCCATCGACCACAAAACCATGCGTGAGCAAGGCTTTATATGGCGCACAACCATTGAGCATGCTGGATGTGAGCAGTGATGAGTGGAACCAGCCACGATGTTGGTCCGAGCCCTCCAGATAGAGGTCGGCAGGAAAGGCGGATTGCTCTTTGTGCGAATAACGTAGGACAGTTTGATGCGTCGTTCCAGAATCAAACCATACGTCCAGCGTATCGCGGTTTTTGACATACATGGCAGCTTCATCACCAAGTAAATCAGCAACTTCGATTTTTTGCCAGGCTTCTATGCCTTCTTTTTCTATGCGCAGGGCGATTTGTTCCAGCAATTCTGGTGTGCGCGGATGCAATTGACCAGTCTCCTTATGCAGGAAGAAAGCCATAGGCACGCCCCATTGACGCTGACGCGACAAAGTCCAGTCAGGACGGTTAGCGATCATGCCATGCAAACGCGCCTTGCCCCATGCCGGGAAGAAGGCAGTGTCATCGATGGCTTTCAATGCTGTCTGGCGCAAGTTGTCACCACCCGCTTTCGGGGTATTGTCCATGCTGGCAAACCATTGTGACGTGGCGCGATAGATGATAGGCGTCTTATGACGCCAGCAATGCATATAACTATGCTCAAACATCTTGAACGAGAACAGGGTACCCGCTTCGCGCAGCTTGTCGCAGATAGGCTTGGATGCTTCCCAGATTGTCATGCCGGCAAAAAATGGCAGGCTGGATGCAAATTTACCGTCACCCATCACTGGGGCGATGATCTCATCATCCTTCATGCCATGCGCTTTGCATGACTGGAAATCTTCGATACCGTAGGCTGGCGCAGAGTGGACCACGCCAGTACCGGTTTCTGTACTGACATATTCACCCAGATAAACTGGAGAAAAGCGGTCATAGCCCGCATCCAGTGTTGACAGGGGATGTTTGAATTTGATTTCAGATAAATCAGCACCCAGGCAAGTAGCGATGACTTCACCGGTCAAACCATAATTGGTCAGGCTGGCGTCAACCAGGTCCTTTGCCAGGATTAGCAGGATGCCTTCACCTTCGCGCTGGGTCTTGACCAGTGCGTAAGTGATTTCCGGGTGCATGTTCAGCGCCTGGTTGGACGGGATGGTCCATGGCGTTGTGGTCCAGATGACGCAATAGCCTGTATCAAACGGCAGCTTGTCCAGCTTGAATGCAGCGGCCAGTTTGTCATGTTCAGCAAACGGGAAACCGACATCGATGGAGGGATCGCGTTTGTTTTCGTATTCGACTTCAGCTTCCGCCAGGGCCGAGCCGCAGTCAAAACACCAGTTCACCGGCTTCAGGCCGCGATAGACATAACCTTTTTCCAGTAGTTTGCCGAGCGCGCGCAATTCTTCGGCCTCATTGCCAAAGGCCATGGTCTTGTAGGGATTATCCCATTCACCCAGAACACCCAAACGGATGAAGTCAGCCTTTTGTTTTTCTATCTGTTCATTCGCATACACGCGTGCCTTGGCATGCACTTCGGCCACTGGCAGGTTTTTGCCAAACAGTTTTTCAACCTGGATTTCGATAGGCATGCCGTGGCAATCCCAGCCTGGTACATACGGTGCGTCAAAACCAGCCATGGTGCGGGCCTTGATGATCATGTCTTTCAGTACTTTGTTAACAGCGTGACCGATATGGATATCACCATTCGCATACGGTGGGCCGTCATGCAGGATGAATTTCGGGCGACCGGCGGATGCCTTGCGCACGCGCTCATAGATTTTCTTGTCTTGCCATTCCTTGATCCACTTGGGTTCACGCTTGGCCAGATCGCCGCGCATAGGGAAGGTGGTTTCGGTCATGTTGACCGGGTATTTACTGGCAGTTTTTGCCGCTTTGTTTTCAGACATAATGGGTTTTCTATTTTTAAAATCGGGATGAAGTCACAAGCAATCACAACAAACAAAGTGTGAGCTTCAAATTCGGTCAGTGGCAGAGCGAGCCGGACGGTGGCTGTCGGCGAAATAAGCACGAGCCTGTTCAGCATCCTTGTTGATCGCTGCGGTCAGGGTTGGCAAGTCTATGTATTTTTCTTCGTCGCGCAGCTTCTTCAGGAACTCTATCTGCACGACTTTACCGTAAGCGTGGCCGCTGTAATCAAATACATGGGTTTCCAGCAGCACGCGGCCGCTGTCATCGACTGTAGGGCGTACACCGAGGCTGGCAACGGCGGGCAAGGGCTGTTCTGCCAGGCCATGTACCTGCACGATGAAGATGCCATTCAGGGCAGGGCGGTGATGCGCAATGCGCAGGTTCAGTGTAGGAAAACCTATCGTGCGTCCCAGCTTCTGGCCATGTACTACATGACCGGAAATACGGTAAGGGTGGCCGAGCAAGGCTTCTGCGTCATCAAAATGACCATTTGCCAATGCCAGGCGCACGGCAGATGAAGAAATACGCACGCCCTTGTTTTGCACTGAAGGCAGGGTTTCTACCGTAAAGCCAAAGCGCTGTCCTGCTTCAGTCAGGGTGGAGATGTCTCCGGCACGTTTGGCACCAAAGCGAAAATCTTCACCGACCATGACCCATTTCACATGCAGGCCATCAACCAGCACTTTTTCGATGAAATCTTGTGGCGACAAAGCGGCAAACTGGGCATTGAAATGCTCAACGATCACCCGGTCAACACCAGCAGCCTTTAGCGACGCCATGTTGTCGCGCAAATTGGCAATGCGGGTAGGTGCTTTCGACAAGTCACCCATCATTTGCGCAAAAAATGCACGCGGATGTGGTTCAAATGTCATTACGGCAGCTTCTATGTCCAGACGTGTGGCGGCATCCCGCAAACGGGCGAGCAAAGTCTGATGGCCCAGATGTACGCCATCAAAATTGCCTATCGCCAGCGCACAGGGTGCACGGGAGGCTGCATTTGGAAGTCCGCGAAATACCTTCATTGTTTCCAGAAAACTGCTGCAAAGCCGTAGATTATAAATGCTTTCGTCTGGCAATAGACCTGATCTGAGGTGGAAATGCAAATTTCACAAGGGATTAACTTGCGAAATCATCCCATTTCTCAGCATTTGACGTATGAATCAATGATGATGTGACCACAAAACATCATTGGAGCTCAGGTAAGATTGAACAGCTTCCTTATTGCCAGTCGCATGTTTCATGATTTCGCCGCAGCTGCAAATACCTTGATAAGGCTGGATGTGCGAGCAGGCAGAGACTTTTTGCAGGAAAACCTGAACAGATTTGCTGCAGTTTTTGCATTTAAAGGTCAGTATGCGGGCGGGTTTGTTGATCATGATGCTAATTTTCTAAACAGTTATTCAATTCAAGTGACCAGAATTTTGATAGACGCTGGTCACCTATACAGATGCTATTTTAATTTTAAACGCCACAATGAAGTAACTTCTTTGACGCGGGCCGCATGCAAGGGATCGTTTTCATCCGTAGATTTTGGATGGCGCGGTTTGATATCCACCTTGCCAGCTACCGTCAGGCCACCAGCTTCTATCCAGCCTTGTAATTCAGCAGCAGTGCGCAGGCCCAGATGCTCAGCAAAATCTGACATGATCAGCCAGGCTTCGCCTTGAGGTTCGAGGTGATCTGCCACACCAGCCAGAAATCCGCGCAACATGCGGCTGTCGGGATCATACACGGCATATTCTATAGGTGAGTTGGGGCGTGCTGGCAACCATGGTGGGTTACAAACGATCAGCGGCGCACGACCAGGCGGGAAAAGATCTGCCTGCAATAATTCAATTTGGTCGGACAAACCCAGTCTGTCCACATTTTCACGGGCGCAGGCGAGGGCGCGCAGGTCTTGGTCAGTTGCCACAACTTTTTTGACGCCGCGTTTCACCAGCAAGGCTGACAGCACGCCAGTACCCACACCGATATCAAAAGCCAGTGTTGTTGATGGCAGTGGTGCTTTTGCCAGCAAGTCTATGTATTCGCCGCGTACAGGGGAGAACACGCCATAGTAGGGGTGGATTTTTGCACCAAGAGCAGCAATCTCAACACCATTCTTGCGCCATTCGTGCGCACCTATCAAGCCCAGCAATTCACGCAGGGAGGCCACAAAGGCAGTGCTTGGTTCGCCATAGACTTCGCGGCAGGCTTGCGTTACATCTGGGGCACGACGCAGAGTAATACGGTAGTCAGCTTCAAAGGGGACCAAGACCATGGCCAGCACACGTGCTCTTTGCGATTGTGCCTGGCGGTGCAGGTTGAATGCTTCTTTTGCTGATTCTGGTACTTTGGCTTTCTTGCTGGCCTTGGCTGGCTTTTTATCAATGCGACGAGCCAGCGCCTGCAAGAGTTGTTTTGCATTGTGATAATCGCCACGCCATAGCAGGGCGGTGCCTTCGCAGGCCAGCTTATAGGCGGTTTCCACATTCATGCGGTCATCGGCAATTTGCACGCGTTTGGGTGCCGGTGCACCACTCTCGGAATGCCAGCGGCATGAGCGCGCTTCGTCGTTTTCTATCCAGTGCAATTGCAGAGCGGGATTGGGGGTGATCATATTTTTCTTTTGTGGTAAGAGCAGGGCAGTCTGGCCCCTGCCAAGGCTGGAGTGTAACAAATAAATGTGGCGCGTTGAGCTTTAAGGCCAGATCGGCAGTATTCAAGTAGTGATTCGATCACTGGTTTCCCGTTGGCTGCGCTTTTTGGATCATTCGAGCCATTAAACAAAAATACATGTGACCATGTCCATCTTATGTTAACCTCATGCCTCTTAATATATTAAGCCTGCGAGACACCAACCATGCCCATCCCTTTTCGTTCTGTCATTATTGCCACTTTACTGTCTTCTTTGGTGCTGGTAGCACCTGTTAGCATGTCCGCCACTGCCACCCCTGTAGCTGCAAATAAAAAAGCTGATCAGGGTTTTGCCCAGGTAAAGACAGCTTTCCTCGCTGCATTGTGGCAACAAGACCCGGACATGGCGATGGCCGCAGGCCGTTACCAGGATGCCAACAAGCTGGTCTTGCCAAATCAGGCGACCCGCGATGCCTATGTTGCTTTTGCCGATAACTGGCTGGCCCAATTGGGGAAGGTGAATGCCGACGCTTTATCTGCAAAAGAACAGACTGACCTGGCCTTGATACGCAACTACCTGAATGGTGCACGCTGGTATCTGACGCAATTCCGTGAATTTGAATGGAACCCAACCCAGCATAATATTGCGGGCAGCTTTGATGCCATTCTCAATACCGATTTTGCCCCAAAAGCAAAAAGGGTGCTGGCAGCGATTCAGCGACTGCAAGCCGTACCTGCATATTATGCAGCGGCCAAAGCCATTATTAAAAATCCCACGCCTGAGCATACCCGTCTGGCGATCAAACAAAGTGCCGGTGCCATCACAGTATTGGCAGGTCTGGAAAAGGCAGCCGCACAAGAGAAGCTTGCAGTCAAAGACAAGCAAGCGCTGGAAGACGGCTTGAAAAACGCACGTGCTGCCATCAATGACTATGTGCAATTTCTTGTGGGCCTGGAAAAGACACTCGATCCGGCAACCGCCCGCTCTTTTCGCATAGGCAAGGATTTGTATGAAGGCAAATTCTCAGCTGATATCCAGACATCCCTGACAGCAGAACAAATTTACCAGCGCGCATTGACAGCCAGGGAAGAAGCGCACAATAACATGGAAAAACTGGCCGACCAGTTGTGGGATAAAATCATGGGCGCGCAAGCCAAGCCAGCTGATCGCGTCAAGAAAATTGCCATGGTCATCGATAAGCTGTCAGACAAACATGTAGCAGCAAAGGACTTGTACCCGGAAATCCGCAAGCAAATACCGCAACTGGAAAAATGGATACGCGACCATGATCTGGTCAGCCTGGATCTCAAAAAGCCTCTGGTCGTCCGTGAAACTCCAGAATATCAACGCGGTATCAGCGTCGCTTCGATAGAAGCACCGGGCATTTTCAGGCCCAACGATAAAACCTATTACAACGTCACACCTTTTGATGGCCAGCCAGCAGAACAAATTGAAAGCACTTTGCGTGAATACAATCACTGGGTTTTGCAGATATTGAATATTCATGAAGCCATTCCTGGCCATTACACTCAATTGCAACATGCGAACAAATCACCGTCAGTGATCAAGACCCTGTTTGGCAATGGTGCCATGATAGAAGGCTGGGCCGTGTATAGCGAACGCATGATGCTGGAGTCGGGCTACGGTGATAACACACCAGAGATGTGGCTTATGTATTACAAATGGAACTTGCGCGCTGTCTGCAATACCATTCTCGATTATCAGGTGCATGTACTTGGCATGACAGAATCAGAAGCCAAAGACTTCCTGATGAACCAAGCCTTCCAGACCAAGGCAGAAGCCGATGGCAAGTGGTTGCGTGTGCAATATACATCTGTGCAACTCACCAGCTATTTCAGCGGCTATAGCGAGATACTGGAATTCCGCGAGCAGCTGAAAAAGCAGCAGGGCGACAAGTTCAAACTCAAGCAATTTCATGAGCAATTCCTTAGCTATGGTAGTGCGCCTGTGGGGATGATCAAGAAGCTGATGTTGAAAGACGCAACGAAATAAAAACTGAGCTATTCCAATTAAAAATTTCTATTCATGCGCCCCGATATTTACAAAGTCACTCAGATCGGTCAAGGCTTCCTTGCCGTGATGGCTAAACCCGTTGCGGGCGAATGGATAGAAGATGAATTTCGCGGGATTGCGCAATTCGGTATAGATCGGCTGGTCTCCTTAATGGAGGCACATGAAATTCGCGAACTGGGTTTGCAAACTGCGCCTGACTTATGTGGAGCAAATCAGATCGATTTTGTGCATTTTCCCATCAAGGACAGGGGTCTGCCTTCTTCTTTTTCTGCCACGCAGAAATTGGTGACGCAACTGTATGATGACATACTCAAGGGGGATAATACTGTCGTTCATTGCCGTGCGGGGATAGGGCGGACTGGCTTGCTTGCTTCAGCAATCTTGATCCGACATGGACTGGATGCCGTCGCAGCGTTGGCAACGGTCAGCAAAGCGCGCGGCATTGTGGTTCCCGATACCGATGAACAAATTGATTGGCTGAAGAAGCATCAGATCGCCCTGCGCACCTGAATCTCAAATTACTTCCCAGATTTCTTACTCGTTCCCGGTCAAATATTTCACTGAGGAAATTTAAGTTTCCCGTGGGGAAAAGTATTCTCTTGTCTGTTTTGGTGCAAACAAAAATATCCGGTGCAAATGGTATGGAAATGCACCAAACAGATAAGTAATAGTGGTTTTTTCACAAATTTGTTAAAAAAAGTCAATCCGCAGTAACAAAACTGACATGATCGGATGTTAATCTAGTAATCGTTTGCGCAAACGATTGCTTAGTTCAACTGTCGTTAAATCTCGTTTCTGGAAAGCTGCAAACAGCATGGTGGTAAGAGGAATAGGTAGAGAAGTACAAGAATGGCTGCTTACAGATATCTGAACAAAGCTGGAATAAAGAAGCGAGATAACGCAAGGCGTCCTGTCATGGACGCTGGTGCGAGTGGTGTTTTCTCTGCTTTGAGAATTTCGACTGAATGAAGATGTGTGTGGGACGGCCACACACATTAATGAGTAGTTATTCAGGGGGAATTTTTTATGCAAGCTTTACCAAAAGCCAGCAAACTAACAACGTTTGCATTGCAACTTGGTCTTGTTTTTTCATTCAGTTTTGTGGGCATACAAGCTGCCCAGGCATCTATTGCGGATCATAATGAATTCGAGGCAAGTTTGCATGTGCCATATCGGACTGATGCCAAAGCCGGTGCTGAATCCCGTTATTTCACGATGGAGTTCGAGTATCCCCATGTTGCAAAGGAGCAGACCGTCACCTGGCGCCTGGAGTTGTTGGGCGTAGACGGGCGTGTAGTAGACCGCTGGTACGGCACGGAAAAACTGTTCAAAAAAACTGTCACTGCACAAATGTTCTGGAGTGGCCGCGGCCCAACAGGCGCAGCCTTGAAAGATGGTGTTTATCAAGTCAGACTTACTGCCAAGGCGACGGATACTTCTGCCATGCAAGCTGCGCCAGCGGGTGATGTTGCCAGCACTGTTGAGCGTGCATTGGCAAAACCAGACACGGAAATCATTACACAAAGCTGGCCACTGCAAGTTGGCAAGCTCGCTACACCCAAAATGCCAAGTTTTGCAGCCTTGCCGACCAAGGCCAGCACGTCACTTACTAGTACATCCGCAGCCAAGTCTATTGCGGGCATGGCACCACCACCAACAGCGGCAATAGGTTCATTGCCTTACACTATCTACTACGGCAACTTGCATAGCCAGACCAATCATAGCGATGGTGGCGGTGAACTGACTTCATGTACTGGTGCGCAAAACCCGCAATCGGCAGCCTATGGTCCGACAGACGCCTATCAGTACGCATTCAACAGGGGTCTGGACTTTTTGTTGGCCTCCGAGCACAACCATATGTATGACGGTTCTGATGGCACCAATGCCTCAGCCACACCGGCAACTGCAAAAAACCTGTATCAATCTGGCCTTGCTGCTGCCAGCAGTTTCAACTCCAGCCATGCCGGTTTCCTTGGGATTTATGGTCTGGAATGGGGTGTCATCAACAACGGTGGGCACTTGAATATTTTCAACGCCAATGAATTATTGGGATGGGAATACAATAGCGGCAACCAGTTGCTGGCAGATACGCTAACTACAAAAAATGATTATGCTGGCTTGTACACCTTGATGCGTCAACGCGGATGGATAGGACAGTTTAATCACCCCTCAAGCAGCGGACAATTTCTTGTCGCCGGTACTGCATTCGGTTTTACCGCAGATGGCGACCAGGCCATGGTTGCTTGTGAAGTCTTGAATACCTCTGCATTCTCAACCAATACCACAGAAACGGAAACTAGCCGCAGCACGTATGAAGGTGCCTGCAACAAGGCATTGGAAGCTGGTTTCCACGTGGCGTTTACAACAAACCAGGATAATCACTGTGCCAACTGGGGGGCATCTTATACCAACCGTACCGGTGTTTTGCTGGCAAACGGTGCTGCACTGAATACGGCAAATTTTGTCGAAGCCATGAAAGCGCGTCGCATCTTCGCTACCATGGACAAGACTTCGCAAATCGTCCTGACTGCAAACGGCCACATCATGGGAGAGCGTTTCACAAATAGCGGCCCCCTGACCCTGGTCAGCAATTTTGCCAGCACGAGTGGCCGTACCGTTTCTACGGTAGTGATTTATGAAGGTGTGCCAGGACGCAGAGGCACGGTAACGCAATTGTCGAATACCGCGACTACCACTATTACTCCAGCAGTGGGCGAGCATTTTTACTATGCCAAAATCACTCAGGATGACGGTAAAATCCTGTGGTCTGCACCAATCTGGGTTACGCAATCGAATAGCACAGACAGCACGCCACCAACAGTCAGTGCTGGGGAGTCAGGCACCAGTGGCACGATCACCTTGTCTGCCAATGCAACTGATAATGTGGGCGTCAGCAGGGTTGAATTCTATGTCGATGGCACACTCAAGGGTACGGCAACCAGTACACCTTACAGCATGACACTGAACTCGGCGACCTTGACTAACGCCAGCCACAGCCTGGTTGCCAAGGCCTATGATGCTGCCAACAATGTTGGTACTTCCTCGGCGGTCAGCTTCACGATCAATAATCCTGTCAGCGATACGACTCCACCTACCGTGTCAGCCAGTGAAAGTGGCAGCAGCGGTAACATTACTTTGTCAGCTACAGCTACCGACAATGTTGGTGTCAGCAAGGTCGAGTTTTATGTGGATGGGACATTGAAGGCGACCAGTACAACGTCACCATATTCAACGACACTGAATTCAACAACACTGTCGAATGGTACTCACAGCCTGACCGCCAAAGCCTATGATGCTGCCAATAATATTGGTACCTCGTCTGCAGTGAGTTTTACTGTGAATAACAGTATATCCACACAATTGATTAGCAATGGTGGCTTTGAGAGTGGTGCCAGTTCATGGACTGCCAGTTCAGGCGTTATCAGCACTGGTGGTTCTGAGACATCGCGCACAGGCAGCTACAAGGCCTGGCTTAATGGCTATGGGAGCGCCCATACTGACACTCTGTATCAGCAAGTGACGATCCCCGCTGCTGCCACGTCAGCCAGCCTGAATTTCTGGTTGAAGATCAGTTCAGCTGAGACTACGACAACCCAGGCTTACGACACCCTCAAACTGCAAATACAGAACAGCAGTGGCACGGTATTGGCAACACTGGCGACTTATTCGAACCTGAACAAGGGTACGGCTTATGTCAACAAAACCTTTGATCTGAGCAGCTATAAAGGTCAGACCATACGCGTGTACTTTGTGGGCGTTGAAGGTAGTGTGACAGCGACCTCTTTCCTGATTGATGATATTTCGCTTGTCGCGCAGTAAATTTTTTTGGCAGCTTGTAAAGAGAAAAAGTGAAAACCCGCCAGGCACGGCGGGTTTTTTCATGGCTGTCGCATATTCATACTTCGCGGTAAGATAGATAACATTGGCCAGGACCGACAGGATCAAATATGAAAATCAGGTTTTATCACGCACCAGATGCAAACTGCTGTGAACGCTTGTTGTGGATACTCGACTACAAACAAGTCGAGTATGAACGCATTGATGTCGGGTTGGGCGATGTAGGGGAACAAGTCAGATTGCTGAGCCCATTCGCACGTGTACCCTTGATGGAGGTTGATGGCATCGCCTTAAGCGAATCCATGGCCATGGCCGAATTTATTGAAGAGATCGCCCCCAATCCACCTTTGCAATACGAAGCCCCCTTTGCCCGTGCCCAGGTGCGTGAAATTTGCGAGGCAGTTAACTCATCCATACATCCTCAACAAAACAGTAGCACGGTACGATTCTTTCATCCTGACTGGAACAAGGATCAGATGCGCCCGGTAAGAGCAAGGTGGCTGTTGATTAATCTGCAAAAACTGCAGCCACGTTTATGGCTACGCAGTCAGTTTGCAGTCGGTACTCAATTCACCCAGGCCGATATTTTTGTCAGTATCATTTATCGCAAGGCGCTGGACCTTGGTGTGGCAGTCACTGATTTGCCTGAATACGAACATTACTGGAAATTTTTGATGAGTCATGACTCAATCAGGCGCAGTTGCCCTGTTGCGGCATGAACCAGTATCAGCAATCGCATGGCAAAATCCAAACTAAGGAGATTGAAGATTGGGAATGACAGTTTTCTCTGGACTGTAAACACCTCATACCTGACACGTACAGACATGGCAGCGGACTATCCTGTGCATGTGAAATTCACCGCTTTTCTTGAAGCATATAAAACGACGGCCCTGCATATTCACTTCCACACTGGCGCGACGGTAGCGGGCAACTGGTTGACATCTGGAATTGGAGATGTCAATTTACATCTCCCCAGTTTTGCGCGTTTGCTGATACTTGCCGGTAATGAGCAAGGCTGGCGAGCTCAACGTCAGACGCTCAATATAGAAGATGGTCTGCCGATATTGAGGCGTATGGGATATAGCATCAAGGACGAATGAAAACGAGAATCAACAGGATTGCCTGTGATAGACTAAATGCTATTTTTTGTAAGACATTTTGAAATGTGCCTACAATGCTATTGACTCCACGACTGCAAATTCTCTTCCTCATCAATGCCACTGTTTTGATTACCCATCAGATTGATGCTGCTTACTGGCATGAGTGGGAGTTATTTGATCTACCAGGTGGAAATCAGCTCAACCTGCTACTGAATTTGCCCATTATTGCTCTGGTGTTATATGCACAAGGTCGGGTGGCAACGAATACGAAAGCCGCGGTTTTTTACTACAAGCTCGTCGCATTCCTGGGTTTTCTCACGGTGGCGATACATGGCGCTTTTTTTATTGCCGGGAATGAAGCATTCATGCAGCCTATGTCTATCGCCTTGTTGATCGCAACGAGCTTGTTCTCTTTTGTCCAACTCTTGCTGCTTCGTATTGTTGCCCGTTCTTAGCCTTTATTCTTAGTGTTGAGGCAGTTGAGTGATGGTGCCTGCAGCCGGTTGTCGACGCTTTGGCCAGTGTTTTTCCAGACAAAAAATCAATTCAATCAATATTTCAAACAAGACGCTCTCATTAAGGATTCAGACCGTGCATCGCTATTTATTCTCGTTCGCTCTTTTTTGCGCAGCTACCAATGCCGTGCCAAGTGTTTTTGAAAATTCAATTAATGTCACTTTTCCCGATAAAGTGGGTGCATTGACTTTCGGCGACAAGAAAGAATTTCCCAAGAAAGAACTGGGCGTAAATATCCGCTATCAAGGCAATGGCCCAGTTGTTGGATCAATTTATATTTATAACGCAGGTCTGAGCGATATCCCCACTGGTGTTGGTTCGCCCATCATTCATAAACACTTTGCCCAAGTCATTGGCGAAGTCAAGCAGCTCGCAGCAATGGGACAAGTCAAGGCAGTCAATCTGGCAGGGGCGGGTAGCACCATTTCAAGTTTTAAAGGCTGTGGGCCACAATTCATGTGGCGAGCTTATGAACTGGATATGGGGGATAAGGTATTATCGTCTTACACTTATCTGACAGGATTGAATAATAATTTTGTCAAATTGCGTATGAGTCACCTGAAAACTGATGCCCAAGGCAAGCGCGAAGTGGAGCAATTCGTCGAAGAAATTCGTAAAGTGCTGGGAAGTTGCAAAGATTAGTCCCCTTCATTTTTCTCACACCGAATAACAATACTTGAATGATGAAATCACTAGAACGCACACTGACGTCACTGGAAGGTTTGTCCATAGGCGATGCATTTGGCCAGTGTTTCTTTCAAACAGAAAATCAGTCACTGCTTGCAGGTGGCGGGCAATTGCCTGATGCTCCTTGGTACTTTACCGATGACACGGAGATGACATTGTCCATCGTGCGAGTATTGCGTAATCATGGGGAAATTGATCAGGACATACTCGCAAAAAGTTTTGCGAAACAATATAGCTACGACCGTGCTTATGGGCCATCCATGCACAGGGTCCTGGCCCGCATCGATGCCGGTGAAGCCTGGCAGGATGTAGTTGCCAGTGCGTTTGAAGGTCAGGGGTCTTATGGTAATGGTGCCGCCATGCGGGCTGCGCCACTTGGCGCTTACTTCGCAGATGATCTGGCATTGCTAATGAAGCAGGCCAGTTTGTCGGCCGAAGTGACACACGCGCATCCTGAAGGAATTGCGGGAGCCGTTGCAGTTGCACTGGGGGCTGCCCAGGCTTGCATTTATAGAGATGCAGGTGTGAGGCCCAAACATGCTGAATTTTTGGGCAAAATCATCGATGCGTTACCACAAACTGAGGTGCGTTCGAAACTGGTTCGTGCCCAGTCCATGCCCAGGGCAGGGTCCATGGATTTTCCAGTCTCTGTGTTGGGTAATGGCAATAATATGTCTGCGCAAGATACAGTGCCACTGGCCTTGTGGTGCTGCGCCCAGGCGCTGGACGACTTTGAAAAGGCAATGTGGCTGACAGTAAGCGCTGGTGGTGACCGAGATACCTTATGCGCGATAGTTGGCGGTGTTGTCGCATCGTTTGTTGGTAGCGAAGGCATTCCTGATAACTGGAAAATATGTCGAGAGGTTTTGCCTGCCTGGTATCTTGAGGGCGCAAATTGACGAAGAAAATTTTTTGGGAAGATCCCTATCAAACCCGTCTGTTGACGCAAGTCAGCAAGATAGAGGGCAATGATATCTGCCTCGCATCAACGATTTTCTTTGCGTTTTCTGGTGGCCAGGAAAGCGATACCGGCAGTATAGCTGGCCATGCGGTTCTGGCTGCACGTAAAGAAGGGCATGACCTGCTTTATACCTTGCCGGATGCGCATGGCTTGCACCCGGGGCAGGATGTGGAGGTCTGCATAGATTGGGAAAGACGCTACCGTCTCATGCGTTTGCACTTTGCCGCCGAGCTGGTACTGGAATTATTTTATAAATCATTGCCAGGCATAGGCAAGGCCGGTGCCCATATCGCGCAAGATAAGGCTCGCATAGACTTTGCCTGGAGCGAGAGCATAGCTCCCTTGCTGCCCGCTTACGCGGAACAAGTACAAGCTATCATAGCTGCCAATCTCGACATCAGATGTGCCTTTGATGATGAGGTTGCTGAAAGACGTTATTGGGAAATTGCCGGATTTTCGCGCGTGCCCTGTGGCGGTACCCATGTCAGGCGTACGGGTGAGTTGGGCCAGATCAGGTTGAAACGCAATAATATAGGGCGGGGTAAGGAGAGGGTAGAGATTTATCTTGTTCCATAAAAAAACAGCGACTGCAAAATGCATGTCGCTGGATTTTATCGATGCAAGTTGGTGAGGCTTACTTGCCGAACAAGGATGAAAACTGCTGCAGCACCGCTGCCGGATTGATGTTGCCAGCCTCTGGCACCTGGCCATGTGGCGTCAGATGATCGATGATACCAGGCAAAAATTCAGCCAGTTGGCTGGCTGCGCCTTCGTGAGAGATGCCTGCTGCAGTTGCCAGTTGTTGCAATTGCCCGCCACCCAGGGCTTGCTGGATTTGTGCGGCAGAGATAGGCATGTTTTGTCCAGTGCCTACCCAGGACTGCACGATGTCTGCCAAGCCAGCCTGATGAAAAGCACTGATCAATGCTTGCAAACCGCCTACGCCGCCTGGTTGCCTGTCACCCAGCATGCTGACTGCTGCTTGCATCAGCGATGCATTGCCGCCGCTGTTCTGGCTCACACTGCCAAGCATGCTTAATGCGCTATCGAATAAACTCATGATATTTCCTTCTGAATTGGTAAAGTGCTGCAAGTGTATGGCTGAGTATCGGCAGGAATTGTGAACTCTGTATGAAATTTGACAATTTTTTACGGCGAGAGAAATTTTTGTCTGTTTGTTATTGTGATCTTCTCACATGCCGCCCCAGGCTGCATTCAAGATGGTAATCGCTGCCAGCCCCGCTGTTTCCGTACGCAAGATGCGCGGTCCTATGGATAAGGCCAGTACACCATGCTTGATGGCGAGGTTTTCTTCTTCGTCGGAATAGCCGCCTTCCGGCCCCACCATGAGGCTGACTGCCTGTGCCGGATGGTGACGTGACCAGTCAGCCAGTGATTGCTCTGCGCGTGGTGTCAGCAATATTCTTTGATGCATATCTTGCTGCCCAAGCCACTGGTTGAAATTCATGACGGGTGACAGATGAGCGAGGCGATTGCGGCCACATTGTTCAGCAGCGGCAATGATGATGCCTTGCCAGTGTGCCTGTTTTTTCTCGGCTCGTTCAGCTGAAAGCCGCACCACGCAACGCTGCGCGGCCAGAGGCTGTATCGCACTGACACCCAGCTCCATGGCTTTTTCTACGATCCAGTCCATTTTCGAGGCCTCAGGCAGGGCTTGCACCAGATTCAGTGAATAAGGCAATTCACATTCTTCCGGCAAAAATACTTTCACTTCGGCCTGGACATGTTTCTTTGCGACCTGGGTAAGCGTAGCGACGTAACAGCCCCCTTCGCCATTGAAGATGCTGATGTTGTCACCCACATTCTGACGCAGTACAAATACATGATGCGCGACTTCGTCCGGCAAGTTGATGATGGCCCCTATGCTTAAGGGGAGAGGGCAGTAAAAACGTGGCATGCAATTCTCTATCTTGAATCTGTTGCAAATTAATAGGTCATGCAAGAGGCATTGATCATTCCCAGACCAAGGCTCAAAGCCCCAAGGAAAATGCCAGACGCAATTTTATTATTAGGGATATCCGAGATGATGCCGGGTATCAGCAAACGGGCAATGCCAAATGCCAGTAATTGTATAACCAGGGCGACCAGACCCCAGAAGCTCATATCGATCACGCTGACGCTGTTGGCAATGGCAGATGCCAGGGCGGTGCAATAGCCGAGCAGGGCACCAGACAGACTGGCGGCCGCAGCGATATTGCCTTCGCGAATCAAGGCGATTTCTCGATAAGGGGTGATGCGTATATACACGACGATAAACAGGGTCAACAGGACAAAGGCGGCTGCGATATGGCTGAAAAAGGCGACTAATCCGTGTGCCAGTAATTGTTCACTCATTGGTAATCCTATTCTACAAAATAATGGGGAGTGAAACGGCTGGTATTTTTAGTAATCAGGGTTTCATCTTCGCGTATGCCTATTCCGGCAGCTTCATCACCAACTATCCAGGCACCGATCGAGGTGTAAGCTGGGGTGATGCCGTCGTCAAACTTTGGTTGTGGTGCGTAAGCCTGATAGATATAACCTTCGGCACCATATTCACCAGCAGTATGCATCACTTCGCCATTCGCATAGATGGAAATATTTTCCCCCTCACGAGAATACAAAGGCTTTTTTACATGATTGCCACTGATGCGCCAGGCATCAAAATAGGCGGGCAAGAGATTGGGATGGTTCGGAAACAATTCCCACAATATCGGTAGTATTGCCTTGTTTGACAAGATCATTTTCCAGGTTGGCTCTATGATGCGCATGGGGCGCTTCAGCAAATGATTGGAAAAATCTTCGCGACACAGCCATTCCCAGGGGTAGAGCTTGAACAGATTGTCTATCCTGCTGTCAAGATCATCGACAAATACGCCTTCGTCTTCATCCCAGCCCAGGGATTCGATGGCGCATTGTTTGGTGGCAAAGCCTGCCTGTATGGCAGTATCGCGCAAATAAGAGAGGTTGCCTTCATCTTCTTCATTGCCGCCTGCGCAGGCAAAGTGCAACAGGCCCTTGCCAGGGAATTTCTTCCACTGGTCTATGAGTTTTTCATGCAGGGAATTGAACTGGTCAGCATCCGGATGAACATCTTGCAACCAATACCATTGGGCGACACTGGATTCCACCAGCCCCGTGGGGGTGTCGGCATTGTATTCCAGCATCTTGGGTGGGCCATTGCCATCCCAGCTCAAATCAAAGCGGCCATAGAGTGAAAATTCTTTGGCTCGCCAGCTATTTTCAACTTGTGACCAGAATGCCGGTGGTATGGCAAATTTCTCTTGCATGCCGTGTCTGACGACATGTTCTACCGCTTGCAGCGACATCTGGTGCAAGTCCAGGCTGGCTTGTTCCAGCGTATCTACTTGTTCTGCAGTAAAGCGGTAGGCATAGCGTTCATCCCAGTACAGACCATCAATGGAGTGATAGCTAAAGCCCAGGGATTCAAATTGTTGCTGCCAGTTCGCGCGCGGTGTCAGGGAGGTGCGTATCATCAACCGCCTCCGCTACTACGTGCGCTACTGCCAAAACCACCGCGACTGACGCTGCTGCGTGTGGTAGTCGTGCTGCGACTGATGGCATGGTCGCTGCCAGAATTGTGTACGCCAAAATTTCTTTGTACGGTATCTCGATAGCCGGGCGAATAAAAAGGCCCGAAAAAGCTGTGCGTGTAACCGCCATAGTGACTGCCGCTACCCGTATAGCTGCTGCCAGTAGTGCCAGCTGGCATGCTAGCGGTATTCAGGTCGGAGCTGCTGGCAACAGTTTCGCAAGCTGCACCATCGCCCCAGTCTTTGCGGCAATCTTCGAGGCTTTTATATTGATCGCGGATAGTAGTCAGTTCCTGACTACTGCCACTTTCAGTGTTACCACTGCATGCTGTCAGGGCGGCACTGGTTACCAGCATTAAGGGCAGAGCATGGCTGACTCTGCGTTTGCCATGTCGTTTTATTTTTGAGGCACTCACGGTTTCTCCTGTATCCCCCATTCTGGGGCTAAGGCATCAGGTCTTTCACATAATTTGGTAAAGCAAATAATGCCTGATGCACCTCGCCATTGTAATACTTTAGCAATGGCAAGCCACGGTGTTTGATCTGCAGATTTACCGTTGACGCTGATATAGACAGGGGATTACTGTACTTGCTGACAATCGCCATGCCCCACAATGCCCCATACAAAGGGATGAAAACGGTGTATGGATGCAATTGAGGAAATACAAGCTTGAGTTTTTTCAAGGTATTTGCAAAGCGTTGTGGGTGAAAGTAGGGGCTGCCCAGATGCAATACCAGCATGCCTTGTTGCGTCAGCCTTTGCGCGCAAGACTGGAAAAATTCTTCTGTCATGCAAGTAGCCGCAAGTGAGCTGCCATTTGGACTGACTGGGTCGGTCAGGTCCAGCAGTATCAAGTCAAACTGTTCTGTACTGTTATGGACATATGCAAAGCCATCTTCATAACGGTGTTGTATTTTTGGATCATCCAGTGCGCCGTGATGAATTTTGCTCAAGTGCTGGCGTGCCATCTTGACGACTTCTACATCAATTTCACACAGGGTGATACTGCTAATGCTGGGATGCTTGAGCAACTCTTCGCAAGAACCACCGTCACCACCACCGATGATGAGGGCGGTACGCGGTTCTGGATGGCTCATCGCCGCAGGGTGTACCAGGCATTCATGATAAAAGAATTCATCTTTTTCTGATGTCATCATGGCACCGTCTATACGCATGACCTTGCCAAAATCGTTGGTATCGGCGATCTCGATTTCCTGCATGGAACTGCGCTGGCGTGCCAATACCTGATTGATACGGGTAGCCGCAAAGCTGTCTTCTGTCAGGGCTTCAAAGCTCATGGCAGGGCTATGTTCACCGCGTTGCAATTCCTGGCGTGAGACTGTGCGTGGCTGGAAAACAGCAATCAGGGCATCAACCATTTGTCTGGCTTTGCTGCCATTGTCGTGATTGAAGTTGCAGACGTATACGTCCAGCGTGACTGCATGACGTTCTGGCCAGGTATGGATGGCGACATGCGATTCTGCCAATAGCAAGGCACCGGTGACGCCAGCCGGGCTGCCATCCTCATGGGTGAATGGGTGAAACTTTTCCCCGACGATGGTCAGGCCAGCAGCAATAGTGATATCGCTGAGGCATCGACGCAGGCTTTCCGGGCTGACGAAATATTCTGGCGCTGCATCACAATTGAAGCAGTCGGCGGTCAGGTGTAAGCCTTCCATAAGTCTTTCTTTATTTCAATGGTTCAAAAATGCCCTGCAAGTCTTCTGCAGTCAGTTGCACACTGGCGATTTCACCCTGGTCAAGTATGGCGCGTGCCAGGTCGGACTTTTTAGCCTGCATTTCCTGTATCTTTTCTTCCAGCGTGCCCTTGGCAATCAGGCGATAGACAAACACGGGCTTGTCTTGCCCTATGCGCCACGCGCGGTCGGTGGCCTGGTTTTCTGCAGCCGGGTTCCACCACGGGTCATAGTGAATAACGGTGTCGGCGGCGGTCAGGTTCAGGCCCACGCCACCGGCTTTCAGGCTGATCAGGAACAACGGCACGTCACCCTCCTGGAAACGTCTTACCACTTCGCCGCGATGCTCGGTATCTCCAGTCAGCATGACATAGCTCAGCTTTTTTTCTTGCAGGGCTTCGGCAATCAGGGCCAACATGCTGGTGAATTGTGAAAATACCAGTATCTTGCGGCCTTCAGACAGCAATTCTTCCACCATTTCCATGAGTTCCGCCAGCTTGGCTGAAGGCGGCGCTTTGCCCTTGCCAGCGCTAACTCCTGTGATTTTTACCAACCTGGGGTCGCAACAAACCTGGCGTAATTTAAGCAAGGCGTCCAAAATAATGATCTGGCTGCGCGCCACTCCCTTCTTGGCAATTTCATCCCGTACTTTTTTATCCATGGCCACTCGCACGGTTTCGTACAGGTCGCGTTGTGCTCCGCTGAGTTCTATGTGCCGGACTATCTCGGTTTTAGCGGGCAATTCGGTGGCAACCTTGTCCTTGGTCCGTCGTAACAAGAAAGGTTTGATACGGCGTGTCAGCAAAGCATGGCGTTGAGTATCGCCCAGCTTTTCTATGGGGTTGCGGAAATCCTTGGTAAACGCTTTGACATCTCCCAATAAACCTGGTATCAGAAAATTGAATTGTGACCACAATTCGCCCAAATGATTTTGCAAAGGCGTACCAGTCAGGCAAAGGCGGTGGTTAGCCTGCAGCAGGCTGGCCGTCTGGCTGGCCTTGGCCTGGGCATTCTTGATGTATTGGGCTTCGTCCAGTATCAATAAATGATAGCGATGCTGGCGCAAGGCTTCTTCATCGCGCGGTAACAGGGCATAGGTGGTCAACACCAGGTCAACCTGCGGGATTTGTTCAAACAGTTTGCTGCGGTCCTTTCCATGCAGGACCAGTATGCGCAAATCAGGGGTGAAGCGCTGCGCTTCGCTGGCCCAGTTATCCATCAGACTGGTGGGGGCAACTACCAGTGCAGGTTGCGTAAGTCGGCCTGCTTCTTTTTCTATCAGGATATGGGTCAGGGTTTGTATGGTTTTGCCCAGACCCATGTCGTCAGCCAGTATGCCTGCGAGTTGGTATTCGCGTAAAAACTGCATCCATGCCACGCCTTCTTTTTGATAATCGCGCAGGTTGGCATGCAGACCTGCTGGCGGTGTAATGCTATTGATGCCGCCAAACTCGGCAAGACGTTGACCAAAGGCTTGCTGGCGCTCACCACCTATCCAACGTAATTGTGTGGTGGCCGATAATTCTGCCAGACGTGCCGCATCCAGCATGGGAAGTCGTATGGCGTCGCCCTGGTGTTCATTGAAATACAATTCACCAAGCACCAGCAGAATAGGTTTGATACGTGCGTAGGGAAGAGCCACCCGGCTATTGTCAGGCAGGTTCAGCAAGACTTGTTCATCGTCGGCGCGCTGGTTCAGTTGCTGCACGCTAAAATCTTGTGGAGCCTGGCGTATCAGGCCAACCAACAAGGGCAGCAGTGAAATTTTAATCTGGTTGACGACGATGCCCAGTTCAAGATCAAACCAGGTGGATTGCTGGTTTTCTTCCGCGACTTCGGCATACCAGTCTTCTACCTCTTCCAGGTCATAGCGATAGCTATCGAGCAGACGCAAATCCCAACCTTGATCATAAAATATCGGCAGTTGCTGGGTGGTAAATTTCAACCAGGCGTTTTGATCTCCAAGTACAAACACATCACCTGCGTTTGATGAACTGATATCTTCCGGGGAAAACCCCAGATCAAGCAGGGTTTGCAGGGTGGTTTGTTCTGCTTTTTTGTCCCTGGTGATACTTTCAACATGATCACCATTTCGACGTGTGATGCCGTCTCCCGCCAAGTCAAAGGGGATGAAGCTGTTGTCGTAACAGTACTGGAGCAGGGCAAAGTCAACAGTTTCAGTAGGGCTGCGCTCTTGACTGCCCATGACCAGTGCGGGACGCATTTTGATGTCGTCGCGTTGAATCATCTTTAATTCAGCGGGCATGGGTATGCTGTTTTGCAGCCCCAGTTCCAGTAATTTATGTGCCATAGCAATGCGGGTTTTTTGACGCTCTATCGCAATTGACGGCGCTTCTTCGACCAATCTGATCAGTGCAGGCAAATCCAGGTCTCCGGTTGCTGCGGCATGCAATTTGCCGCAACTCTGCGGTGTTACTATCCAGGGGGGATCGGTAGGCAATAGGTAATATGTTTCGGGCAAGCTATCGCTTTGAGCTGATAATTGCCAGCGCAGGCGCAAGAAGCCCTGTTCCTCCTGCCAAGTCAGGTGGGCATGTTGCTGCTCATGAAATTCGAGTTTCTTTATCGAACTTTGTTTATTCTCAGTGCTTAACCAGTACAGTTTGCCTGCTTTGGCAATACGCTCAAGCAAGACTGCCCCCATCTTCTCTCTGGGGTTGTAGTACGAGTAGTAATAGGAATTCATCGTACTCATATTGAACAATGCCAGTAAATCGTAGTCATCGCCCTTGATGAAATTACTGGTACGCATCACATCGCGCACTGCCTGAGACAATTTGGTGTACTTGAGTTCACCCTTGGCATTGAGCTTGGCTTTGCCAGGGATGAGGCGAATTTCCTTGCCGTTCCCCAAAGTCGAGAGGGTAAATATCAAAAAACCATCGTCCGTTTTTTCTTCTCTGTGTGAAACAACGTATTGATTGATATGGCTGGTATTTTGCGCAAATTCCAGTTCATGTAGCCATTTTTGCTCCGCAAAACTAAGCGGGGCTTCTATCGCAGGTTTGCCAGAGGGAGTTTTTTTTTGTTGGTGGTCCAAAATGTTGAGCAAAACTGCAACAGTATGTTTGCAGTTGTATTCAACTGGACAACTGCAGCCTCCGATGACTTCCTCAAGTGTTCCCTTGTCATCAAAGATAAGCTCGATTTCCTGAGTGTAAATATTGCGTCCGCTGCCTTGTACCTCTGACTCTATAAAGTCATTTTCAAAACTCCAGCCTTTGACTTTGTTGTCATTTGCATAGCTCATTCCGCGTATAAACGTGTCGCGGGGAAATTGTGCAGCTACATCTTCCAGGGTAAAGCGGTGATTTTTTGATAGCATGTGTGCGTTTTACTGGTAAAGCAAAATGTTTGATGACAGAAAATAGTCCAGTTTGATGCTTGTTTGTACTTCCAAAGAGTCGCAATTGTAGTATGGACCTCATGCTCTGGTAAAATATCGGGTTTTCGCGGGGATAGTTTCATGTCCCCGGCTCGCTACACTGACCAGTTTTCTCAAGACTACCTTCTGACACCATGATTTCATCTCTTCAGCCGGCAACACTTACCAAGATGGCCAATGCAATTCGTGCCTTGTCCATGGATGCTGTACAAAAAGCCAATTCTGGCCATCCGGGCGCGCCTATGGGCATGGCCGACATCGCAGTTGCTTTATGGAAAGGCTTTTATCGTCACAATCCGGCTAATCCTAAATGGATCAACCGCGACCGCTTTGTGTTGTCGAATGGCCACGGCTCGATGTTGCATTACTCGCTGTTGCATTTGACAGGCTACGACCTGCCTATCGAAGAGATAAAGAATTTCCGTCAACTGCATTCCAAAACTGCCGGCCACCCTGAAGTACATATCACGCCAGGCGTGGAAACTACCACTGGCCCATTGGGCCAGGGTATTACCAATGCCGTCGGTATGGCACTGGCTGAAAAACTGCTGGCGGCAGAGTTCAACCAGGGCGACCTGAAGATTGTTGATCATTACACTTACGCCTTCATGGGCGATGGCTGCCTGATGGAAGGCATCTCACATGAAGCCTGTTCACTGGCAGGTACACTGCAACTGAATAAGCTGATCGCTTTCTGGGACGACAATGGCATCTCCATCGACGGTCATGTTGAAGGCTGGTTCACCGACAACACACCAAAACGCTTTGAAGCCTATGGCTGGAATGTGATCCCGGCAATTGATGGTCACAATGCAGAAGCCGTGGCCAATGCGATTGCTGCTGCGAAGACATCTGACAAACCTACCCTGATCTGCTGCAAAACCGTGATCGGCAAGGGTTCTCCGAATATGGAAGGCACGCACAATGTGCACGGTGCCGCCCTGGGTGACAAGGAAATTGCCGCAGTACGCGCGCACATAGGCTGGGAATACCCACCATTTGAAGTACCGGCTGACGTTTACGGAGCCTGGGATGCCAAGGCAGATGGCGCAAAAGCCGAAGCTGAATGGAATGCGCAATTTGCCGCCTACACGGCCCAGTTCCCACAAAAAGCGGCTGAACTGACACGCCGCATGAATGGCGACTTGCCAGCCAACTTCGATGAAGTGGTGGCGAATGCGATTGCATCCTGCGTAGAGAAAAAAGAAAACATCGCGACCCGCAAGGCTAGCCAGAACGCCATACAGGCATTTGCACCATCACTGCCAGAATTCCTCGGCGGTTCTGCCGATTTGACAGGGTCCAACCTGACCAACTGGAAAGAAAGCATTGCCGTCCGTGGCAACCAGGCTGGCAACCATATCAATTATGGTGTGCGTGAATTTGGTATGAGCGCGATGATGAATGGTATTGCCCTGCATGGCGGTTATATCCCGTTTGGCGCAACCTTCCTGACTTTCTCTGATTACAGCCGCAATGCCATCCGCATGGCTGCACTGATGAAAATCCGTACCCTGTTTGTGTTCACCCATGACTCTATCGGCCTGGGTGAAGATGGTCCTACCCATCAATCCGTCGAACACGTTTCCAGCATGCGCCTGATCCCTAACCTGGACAACTGGCGTCCATGCGACACGGTGGAATCTGCCGCTGCCTGGGCCCATGCTGTCAAGCGTAATGATGGCCCATCGACCCTGATTTTCTCTCGTCAGAACCTGCCGTATCAAGAGCGCAGCGCCCAGCAAATCGCTGATATCCAGCGCGGTGGCTATGTCTTGCAAGACGCGGCTGATGCCAAGGCTGTATTGATCGCCACCGGTTCTGAAATTGAGCTGGCTGTTAAATCTGCGGCAGAACTGGCACAGCAAGGTATTGCAGTGCGCGTAGTGTCCATGCCATCGACGGATGTATTTGACCGCCAGGATGCAGCCTATAAAGCAGCCGTACTGGGCAAGGGCTTGCCACGTATTGCCATCGAAGCCGGTGTGACTGACTTCTGGTATAAATATGTAGGTTTGGAAGGCGCAGTTGTCGGTATCGATACTTTCGGTGAATCTGCACCTGCTGGTGTTCTGTTCAAATATTTTGGCTTCACTGTTGACAATGTCGTTGCCAAAGTAAAAGCGACACTGGCTTAAATAAGCAGGAATACTGAATTGACAGACATTACTGTGAGCAGCATCAAAGAGATCAGCCTGCGTCGTGCTACCTTAGGTGATGCAGAGGCGATTGCTGCTGTGCGTGTGGAAAGCTGGCAGGCTACTTACCGTGGCATGATTCCAGATAACTATCTGGATGAAATGCGCGTAGAAGACAGCATGCTGCAATGGCGACAAATTCTGCAAGCCATGTCGCAGGCAGAAGACCGCATCTGCGTGTATGTGGCCGAGAGTGAAGGCCATATCATCGGTTTTGCGTCCGGCATGATGCTGCCTGAACCTAAGCTTGGCATGCAGGCTGAGTTGACCGCAGTATATCTGCGGCCAGCGTGGCAGCGTTCTGGCATAGGCCGCCGCATGGTACAGAAAGTGGCGCGCACCCTGCAGGCGCAGGGTGCCGAGAGTTTGCTGGTGTGGGTCATCTCCGGCAATTCCATCGCCCGTAATTTTTATGAAGAGCTGGGCGGTGCGCTGTTGATAGAACAGGCATTCAGCTGGGATGGCATGGATTTGATGGAAGTGGGTTACGGATGGAGCGATTTGTCGGTGCTGATGGCATCGGTGAATGCCATGCGTACACCGTTATCACTGCATTGAAGGTATTTTGAAGACCAAAAAGCTCACCACAGAGGCACAGAGACACAGAGAAAAAACAAGAGAAAAACTGATGAATGATGATTAGCATAAGCAAAATAGCTTTTGCCGTTCTCTTGCCTTTCTCTGTGTCTCTGTGCCTCTGTGTTGAGAGGTCTTAGGTTTTTTAATTTGTATTTTTAGTCCCTTGGAGATAAAACCATGACGATTCGCGTCGCAATCAACGGCTATGGCCGTATCGGCCGCAACATCCTTCGCGCTCATTACGAAGGTGGCAAGTTCAAGAACGAAATCCAGATCGTTGCGATCAATGACCTAGGCAATGCAGAATCCAATGCCCACCTGACCCGTTATGACACAGCCCACGGCAAGTTCCCAGGCACAGTCACGGTCGAAGGCGACACCATGATCGTCAATGGCGACAAGATCAAGGTATTTGCAGAACGCAATCCAGCCAATATCCCTTGGGGTGAATTGAATGTCGACGTCGTGCTGGAATGCACAGGCTTCTTCACGACAAAAGAAAAAGCTTCTGCCCATCTGGCTGGCGGCGCGAAAAAAGTCATCATCTCTGCCCCAGGTGGCAAAGATGTCGATGCAACCATCGTCTACGGTGTCAACCACGGCGTATTGAAAGCCACTGACACAGTGATTTCCAATGCATCATGCACGACCAACTGCCTGGCACCTCTGGCCAAGCCTTTGAATGATGCCATCGGTATCGTCAACGGCTTGATGACGACTATCCATGCCTACACGAATGACCAGGTGTTGACAGACGTGATGCATGAAGACCTGCGTCGCGCCCGTTCTGCCACCATGAGCATGATCCCGACCAAAACCGGCGCAGCAGCTGCCGTTGGCCTGGTATTGCCAGAACTGAATGGCAAGCTGGATGGTTACGCCATGCGCGTACCAACCATCAATGTATCCGTAGTAGATCTGACTTTCGTTGCTGCCCGTGACACGACAGTGGCAGAAATCAACCAGGTATTGAAAGATGCATCCGAAGGTGCCCTGAAAGGCATCCTGGATTACAACACAGCACCTCTGGTGTCTGTGGATTTCAACCACAACCCAGCTTCCAGTACTTATGATGAAACACTGACAAAAGTTTCTGGCCGTCTGGTTAAAGTATCGAGCTGGTATGACAATGAGTGGGGTTTCTCCAACCGTATGCTGGACACCACTGTTGCACTGATGCATGCAAAATAATCTGCTTGCCAGATAGTTTTTGCAGCAAGATTAAAAATACCCCGAACTTTCGGGGTATTTTTTTGTCTATGCAGGGCAAGGGTAATTTATTGATTTATATTTTTTGCTTTGTCATTGGAGATTACTGTGAAGCTCAAAAAACTGTTGGCCGACAATAAAGGTTTTATCGTACTCATGCTGGGCATGGTCTTTGTACGTAGCGCGCTGGCTGATTACTATGTTGTGCCCACCAGCTCCATGTATCCGACCCTGCTGGAAGGGGATCGCGTGATTTGTGACCGCCTGGCCTATGACGTCAAGCTGCCATTCACTGATGTCATCCTCAAACATGTGTCCGATCCGCAACGTGGTGATGTAGTCACTTTCACCTCGCCAGAAGATGGTGTGCGCCTGATCAAGCGCCTGGTAGCCCTGCCAGGTGATGTGGTGGAGATGCGCGAAGAAAAACTCTTTATTAATGGTGTGGCAGCCGCCTATGAACCCACAGAGCCGCGCAGCGATGACCATTTGACGCCAAAACGTGAATACCAAGGTCAGCAACTGGTTTACAAAGAGCGCTTAGGCAGCCTGCAACATGAAATGATCGTCATGCCAGAGCGTGAAGCTCTTCGCTCTTTCGCCCCCGTCAAAGTCCCTGAAGGCGAATATATGATGCTGGGAGACAACCGGGATAATAGCCGGGATTCCCGCTACATTGGCCTGGTAAAGCGTGAGTTGATTACTGGTCAGGTAAAGCGCCTGATGTATTCACTGAATGGTGATCGGTATTATTCGCCACGTTTTGACCGCTTTGGGGCGAAAATTTAAAATCAGACAAGTAAGTCAACAGCCAGTGCCACTTATTGCACTGGCTTTTTTATTGGTGCTGCCTGCACACTGTGGGCCAGGCAAAAGAACTGGGAAAACTGTTACGTAAATTTGATGTTGACGGTGTTGTTAATGTGCTTAACTATAAATGCAAATATGCTCTATGCTGGTGTGAAATTAAACATGGAATTGTAAAATTATTGCACTGCACAGTGAGTAACGCTGGACGAAGGAAAGCAAATAATGAATGATTGATTCTGCAAAGCAATAACAACCGGATTCTGGCCAGGATGGCTGGACACAACAAGGAGATAAGTCATGAAATTAATGAGTAAACTGTTTTTGCTGGCAGCGATGGGTTTCTTTATGTCTTCGTCAGCCATTGCGAGGGAAGAGCGCGGAACTACAGCGCAAGCACAGGCCATGGTGAAAAAAGGGATCGCCCACATCAAAAAAAATGGTAAGGAAAAAGCTTTTGCCGATTTTAATGACACCGCAAACAAAGACTTTCATGACCGCGACCTGTACTTGTTTGTGTATGACATGAATGGTCTGAACTTGTCTCATGGTGCCAATCCCAAGATGGTCGGTAAGAATTTGCTGGATTTGAAAGTGGAAGGCAAGCCCATCATCAGGGATATGATAACTGCTCTCAAAACCAAGAATGACGGCTGGATTGACTATCAATGGCCAAACCCTGTCACTAAGGCCCTGGAAACCAAGTCCAGTTATTTCGAAAAAGTTGATGATTATTTTGTTGGTGCGGGTGCCTATAAATAAGTCTGATGGATTGACTCGAACGCAAGGCCAGCGGTTTCGCTGGCCTTGTTTTTTTTGCATTTCAAATATGCTACACTATTCGTGTTTAGCAGGTTGATGCAGCAGGGAGATAATCAAGTTAATTCCTCATGAAAAAAGCGAAGTTTTACATCGAGAATTGATTTGTTTCGGTGCCACCTACGCAATTTAAAGTTTAGTTACTTTGCGCGCCCAAAAAGCAACGGTTTGGTTGTCGCTGCGGCGTAAAATTTGTTCCTTATATCCTTCGTCTACTTGAGTTTCCACGCTTCTGCTGCGCTCTATTTTTTGCCCGAATGTTTTCAATCTATTGAAAGGACAAGATCATGCAAGAAAAAACAGTTATTGCTAAGCCGTTTTCGGGCGACTACAGGATAGATGTACTTATTGATGATATCAATTACCGCTGGAATGCGGGCAAGGCGCTAGGAACCCCGGTAGAGATCAGCTTTAGCTTTATCAAATCTCCAGCTTCCTATGCTTCCGATTCTGATAAAAACGGGTTCAAGGCTTTCACTGTGGAACAGATGGCTGCTGCCCGAGCCATCTTTGCTGAGATATCCCAAGTGTTGAATGTAACTTTCAAGGAAGTTGCAGAGGCTGATATCCAGTCTGGCATCAGGCTGGCGAATAATATCCAGGAGAAGAGCGCCGGATATGCCAAACTACCCGTGCCTGCATCGGATGGTTCAACCTTCAGTGCGGGCAGTGGTGATTTATTCATGTCGACAACTTACATGGATGCGAGTTATCAAAAAGGCAGTGATGCCTACAAGATACTGATTCATGAAATAGGGCATGCGATAGGACTTAACCACCCTGGTAACTATAATGCTGGTGAGCCGCCAAGTGCTGAGGCGGGCAATTATCTTGCGACATCCGAGGATAGTAGCTGGATTTCCATCATGTCCTACAATCCGATCGCGCAAAACCAGCAAGGCGAGTTTTTTGCGACTTACGATATGTTGGCCCTGAAGTATTTGTATGGAAGCAGACCATTTCATACAGGCAATGATACCTACTCCTATGGAGATGCTGATGGGCAGACTCTGAAGATCATCAATGATACTGGCGGAGTCGATACTATTGACGTATCCAAGGCAACATTGGCTGCCACCATTAATCTTACACCGGGTTCATTGAATTCTGTGGGGCGCGTTGCTGCCGGGGATGCAGCGATCAATAATTTATCTATCGCTTTCGATGCAACGATAGAGAATATCATTGGTACTGCTTTTAGCGACAAGTTCACTGGCAATGCTTCCAACAACTTCTTTGTTGGTGGTAGTGGTGACGACTTTCTTGATGGCGCCGCTGGACTTGATACTGCCCAGTACACTGGTTTGAGAAGCACCTATTCAATTGCGGGAAACAATACGGGTTTCAATGTGAGTAAACCAAATTCTCAAGGAGTGGATACACTTAACAGCCTTGAGCGACTCAAATTTGCAGATGTGTCGGTAGCGCTTGATATTGATGGTACTGCTGGTCAGGCTTACAGGATATATCAGGCTGCTTTTGGTCGCACCCCAGATCTGGCCGGTCTCGGATATTGGATCAAGGATATGGACAATGGTTCTAACTTGACGACGGTCGCAGCGGGATTTATGCAATCGAAAGAATTCCAGACGCTTTATGGTGCAAATCCCTCAGTTGATACTTTCTTGACGACTTTGTACAAAAATATCTTGGGTCGTATCCCAGATCAGGCGGGTTACGACTACTGGAAAAATGAGTTAAGTGCCAATAAAATCAGTTTTGCTGGGACTTTGGCCAGTTTTACTGAAGGTCAGGAGAATAAGCTGAAAGTTATTGGCTCCATTCAACATGGCTTTGATTACATCGAGTACCTTGGCTAGTTTGGAAAGATGATTTGCTTAGCCCATGACCGTATCATGGGCTAAGCCAGTGCTGGCAAAGGTATTCCCTTTTATCTCGTTTCCATGTAGCCCAGGGTGAAAGAAATCTGCCTCGCTGTTTCAGTCAGATTGCTTAGCCATTCTTCCTGCAGGCGGTCAGCAGGCGCAGAAATAGACAGACCAGCAATCATTTTGCCGCTGTCGTCATGAATACCTGCTGCCATGCAGCGCACACCCAGTTCCAGTTCTTCATTGTCCCTGGCGTAGCCATTTTCCCGAACCGCAGCCAATTCTTTTTCCAGTTTTGCCAAATCAGTGATGGAATTTTTATTATGCCCGGCCAGGCCTGTACGAGTGGCGTAGGCGCGGATGGCCTTAGGTTCATCCAGAGACAAAAACAATTTTCCAGTGGATGTCAGATGTAGTGGGGCACGGCCACCGATGGCGCGTACCACCTGCATGCCAGAACGCTCAGAGAAGGCGCGGTCTATGTAAACTATTTCGTCGCCCTGGCGTACCGACAGATTAATGGTCTGGTTGGTCTGGCGGTGCAGGGCGCGCATGAATTCCAGCGCGGCTTCACGCACATCCAGACGGCTTTTGACGATATTGCCCAATTCCAGCAAACGCATGCCCAGGCGATATGAGCCAGTGTCGGCACGATCAACGAAACGCGTGAGCACCATATCATTGAGGATGCGGTGAGCAGTTGATGGGTGCAAGCCAGTAACGATGGCCAATTCCTTCAGGCTGACCGGATCCTGGTAACGTGACAGGGCATCCAGCAAGGACACCATGCGTTCTATGACTTGGATGGAAGTTTTCTCTGACGAAGGTGTATCGTTTTTCATATTGTGGTTGGTGCGCTGCAATATATAAGTTATACCACAATGTGAAATGAACGTCACTGCTTCGCTGTCAAAATGTAACATCATCATAGGTATGCATCAATTGCACTTGCAATAATTCTGTTGACGGCAAGTAAATCTGCTTGTCCCTGACTTATAGTCCTGTAAAATTCGCCACCTGAGCGAAGGCATCCAGGTTTGGCCTTCATCTGCATCTAGGATAAGGAAGAGAAATGTCTGAAAAAGAACAAGCTGTCAGTGAATTCAAAAGCAAAAGTGGCCTGCGCCGTATTTTTTCGGCCTTCCTTTATTCCATCGATGGCCTTTGTTCCGCCTGGAAAAACGAACATGCTTTCCGCCAGGAGTTGGTGCTGGTCGTCACGGGCTCTGTCATCGCCCTGTTTTTGCCAGTATCGGCCTTTGAAAAGCTGATGATGATAGCGGTACTGATCCTGATCCTGATCGTAGAGTTGATTAACTCAGCGATTGAAGCCGTGGTTGACCGTGTTTCGCTTGAGCGCCATACCTTGTCCAAGAATGCCAAGGACTTTGGCAGTGCCGCTGTCTTGCTGACAGTGTTGATTGCTCTGGCTACCTGGGTAGTGATTTTGCTTGATCGCTTTTATTATTGATTATGACGAAACTGTCCATGCTATTACTGTTATTGATTGCGATCAGAGTGGTGCTGGATTTGTTTTATTTTTTGAATAAAAGACCTCCTACATATTTGCACCTCGCATACTTTTTTCTTTATTTGACCGCTGCCGCATTGATGTTGTTGATTGATGGCTTGAACATGTGGGCGGTTTTGTCGCTGGCAATTTCCGCTTATAGCTTATTGCAGTTTTTATCGATGCGAAACAAGAAAATCGATGAGATAGCTGGTCATTAATATATCGCCGGTGAGCAATGTTATTGAAAAATGCGTCATTACTTCGAATGGTGAATATGAATATAAAAATATCTGCAACAAGCCATCCTGCACTTGAAGCCCAGCTCGCCGCTGCCATCAACAACAAGACCAAACCCTTGGGCAGTCTTGGCCGTCTTGAACATCTGGCAGTGCAAATAGGATTGGTACAGCAAACCACTCAGCCAGCATTGCGTGAGCCTTCAATTATCGTGTTTGCGGGGGATCATGGTGTGGTGGCTGAAGGTATATCTGCATTTCCTCAGGATGTGACTTGGCAGATGGTGGAGAATTTTCTCGCTGATGGTGCGGCGATCAATGTTTTTGCAAGGCAGAATAGTATTGCCCTACACGTGGTGGATGCCGGTGTTAATCATGACTTTGGCACACGCGAAAAGCTGCTGAGCATGAAAGTAGCTAACGGCACACGCAATTTTGCCAAAGAACCGGCGATGACTGTTGCCCAATGCCAGACTGCGATGAAAAATGGTGCTGAACTGGTGGCCGCTCTGTCTGGCAATGTACTGGGTTTTGGCGAGATGGGTATAGGCAATACCACGGCCGCGGCTGCACTCATGCACAAGCTGACAGGTGTTCCTGTCGCCGATTGTGTAGGTGCTGGTACAGGTTTGTCTGCCGAAGGCATACGCCATAAACAGGCTGTGATTGAAGCCGCCGTGGCCTTACATGCAAATGTAGAAGCGCCTGCCGATGTGCTGGCTACATTTGGTGGTTTTGAAATTGCCACCATGGTCGGTGCCATGCTGGCAGCTGCAGAGCGCCGCATGGTCTTGCTGATAGATGGCTTCATCGTCACCAGCGCCTTGCTGGTGGCAGCCAGGATGCATCCAGCGATACTTGATTATTGTGTGTTTTCTCATCAATCAGATGAAAGCGGACATGCCCGTATGTTGCAGGCTCTGCAGGTCAAGCCAGTGTTGCAACTGGATTTACGTCTGGGCGAAGGCACTGGAGCTGCACTTGTGTACCCCATGTTGCAAGCGGCGGTGAATTTCCTGAACCAGATGGCTACTTTTGCCTCAGCACAGGTCAGTGAAAAAAGCAGCGACTAACATAGTTTTTCCTATTGCTGGAGTCGGTTTGCATCAACTACGCCTATTCTTCATTGCCCTGCAATTTTTTACCCGCATCCCCATCCCTGCTTGGGTGGGGTTTGAGCCTGACTGGCTGCGCCAGTCTTCACGCTATTTCCCGGCAACTGGCTGGGTAGTCGGCGCAGGCTGTGCCGGTGTCTATGTCGCCGCAGTACAATTATGGCCACATGCGGTAGCAGTTGTGCTGTCGACCGTTGCAGGCATCTTGCTGACTGGCGCTTTTCATGAAGATGGTTTTGCCGATGTCTGCGATGGCTTTGGTGGTGGCATGACGCCCGAGCGCGTGCTTGAAATTATGAAGGATTCACGCGTCGGTGCCTATGGTGCCATCGGTATCTTGCTGATGCTGGCCTTGAAGCTGACATTATTGATCAGCTTGCCTGCTTCGATGATCGTGCCAGCCTTGTTGCTGGCGCATCCCTTGTCGCGCTTGGCTTCTTGTAGCCTGATCTGGCTCATGCAATATGCACGGCATGAAGGCAAGGCCAAGCCATTGGCACAGGAAATGCACTCAGGTGAATTTCTCTTCGCCTGTCTGACAGTGTTGTTGCCAGGCGCAGTGCTTTTACATTTTTTTTCCTTTTCGTTGCATGGATTGTTGCTGGCGTTGGGCCTGATGTTATTGCTGACCTGGCGTATGGCGTGCCTGTTTCAGCGCAGGATAGGCGGGTTTACCGGTGACTGTCTGGGGGCCACCCAGCAAGTGGCAGAAGTGGCTATCTATCTGGGTTTGCTGGCTTTTCAGGTTGCCTGATATGCGCCTGCATTTGCTCCGGCACACCAAGCCACAGATAGCTGAAGGTCTGTGCTATGGGCAAACGGATGTCGATGTCTCTCAAGCTGACTGTGACGCATTGGTGCAGAAACTATCCAGTCAGTTGCGGCCAGGTTTGCCAGTGTTTTCCAGCCCTTTGCAGCGTTGCGCCCGTCTGGCCAGGCTATTGCATGCCGAGCCTCTGTTTGATGATCGTTTGAAAGAACTCAATTTTGGCGTTTGGGAAATGCAAGCCTGGGACAACATCCCAAGGATCGAAATTGACGCATGGGCCGCAGCCCCCGCCAGCTATAAACCTGGCGGTTTGGAATCAGCCATAGACTTGGCGCAACGCACGCTCAGTTGGCTGGTTGACATGCATGCACGGAACATACCAGACGCCATTGTAGTTACCCATGCCGGTGTCATGCGCATGTTGCTGGCTTGGCAAGCAAGTATGGCGGCTGAGGAGTTGGCAGGTGTGGTGTGTGCACAAAGCCTCAGCCTCGCCTTTGGTGAATATCAGGAAATACTGGTATTTAACACTTAATGCAGATAGTATTTACGCAAGACTGACAATACAGCCATGTTTCCCATGGTCATTGCATGATAGAACTCAGGAGATCCCCGCGTATTACTGTGACCTGGCGTGCAGGCGTCAAATTGCCTGACGGTAAACTGGTTCTTGCCAAGCTGGTCAATATCTCGGCAGAGGGTGTGCTCATACACACCACTGAAAACCTGATCCCGCAACGTAGTTACCCCATGCTAATAGAAATCCCCGGCATCTTTCAGGAATCCCAGATTTACAAGGTCAGTTGCAAAGGCACAGTCAGGCATGCCATTCTCAGTGGTGAGGTTTATCATGTTGGCATACAACTCTCGGAAATGTCGCAATTGCACACTGAACTGGTGACTGCATGGATTTCCAAGACAGCCCATCTGAGCTGAATCAGGGCTCGCTTAAAAGTAAATCTGCTTTGTTTTCAATAAGTTAATAAACTGAACTGCGTCAACTTTTAAATCTCCCAAACTTGCGGCTGCCCCCATCTGTCTATAGAATGGCGGGGTTTTGGTGCTCGCGGGTATATTCATATCCGCGGTTAAACGGGAAACACTAAGCTCTTGCAAAAGTGTGCTGCCCCCGCAACGGTGTACAAGTTGCTGCGAATTTAGAACATGTTTGTAGTTCACACGCAGCCAGCCATTTTCCAATACCACTGTGCTAAGTGCATGGGAAGGTCAGATGGTGATACTTGTCAGCCCGGATACCGGCCAGAATAAGTGAAGCAATACGGACGGGGAACTTTCGTGCAACAGATGCGCATGGATTGCCATGTTGATTGGCGTCGTGCGAAATCCTGATAGTGCAGGCTGCCAGAGTGGCCCTGTAGTAGACGATCAATTGTCCTTATTGCTTTGTTCAAAGTAGCCTGCGGGGACGTCGGCTACTTGCTCCATTTTTTTCTGAATTATCATGACATCTGCATTCAAACCGCTTGCCCTCAGCCTGGCCCTGGCTGCTGCATTCCCAACTTCCATCGTTCTTGCGCAAACTGCAACTGTTGGCGCTGCTGCCAGTGTGATGATTACCGCTGGTCGTCAGACACAAGCCGCCAAAGATGTGCTGGCTGACAACGTCGTCATTTCTGCTGAAGATATTGCCAAATCCGGCGCAGCTTCTGTCGTCGATCTCCTGCAGCAACAGCGCGGCATAGAAATCTCCCGCAATGGTGGTCCCGGCACGACATCCTCAGTCTTCATGCGTGGCGGCAGCAATGCGCAAAACGTGGTGCTGATTGATGGTGTGCGCATAGGTTCATCCACCACGGGTGGTGCCAGTTGGTCTGCAATTCCACTGTCACAAATCGATCATATAGAAGTCGTGTATGGTCCTCTTTCGAGTCTTTATGGTGCTGATGCCATGGGTGGCGTAATACAAATTTTCACCAAGAAAGGCGCGGGTTCAATAACACCTACTTTGTCAGCTGGCATGGGGAGCTATGGTGCACGTAAATTGCAGGCTGGTTTGATAGGTTCGATTGCTGGAAACCTGAATCTCAGCCTGAATGCAGGTCATGAAGAAAATTCTGGCTTTTCAGCCACCAAACCAGCCGCAGGTCCTTATAGCTACAACATCGATAAAGACGGCTATGCCATGGATAGTTTCAACGGTCGTCTGGTGTGGGAAGTCAGCAAGGGATTTGAATTGGGCGCGAGTGTTTTGCATAGCCGCAACAATGCGCAGTTTGATTCCGGCCCAACGCAGGATGATCGAAATATCACAACTCTGGAAAATATTGCTGTATTTGGTCGTGGGAAATTCTCTGATTACTGGACTGCCTCGCTACAGTTTGCAAAGGCGGAAGACAAAGGCTATACCGATGCTTCTTATGGCAAAAGTCAGATCGATACACGACAAGAAAGCGTTAGCTTTCAGAATGATATCCGTATCGGTAAAGACGTATTGCAACTGATTGCCGAAACACGTGATGAAAACGTGGACACCACAACACTAGCCTTGAATCGCAAGCGCACGACGAATTCTTTCGCAGCATCTTATGTCTTCAAGCAAGACGCCCATCTGGCCAGCGCCAGTATCCGCAATGATCGCAGCTCGCAATATGGTTCAAATACAACTGGCAGTGTAGCTTACGGTTATCGTTTCAGCGATGCTCTGCGCATCAATGCCAGTTATGGTACCAGCTTCCGCGCACCGACTTTCAATGAACTGTATTACCAGGGTTATGGTGTTGCCACTAATAAGCCTGAAAAAGCAAAAAATGCAGAAATCGGCGTGTATTTTGAGCAAGGTGATACGCAACTGAGTGCAGTGTATTATCAAAACAAAGCAACTGATTTGCTGGTTTCCGCTGGTTCCAAGGATTGTCCTGCTGGTTATTCTTTTGGCTGTGCACGCAACGTCAACAAGGCAACTCTGTCTGGTTTAAGTATCGGCGGCACAACCCGTTTTGCTGACCTTACAGTGCGTGGCTCCATCGATATTCAGGATCCTAAAGACGACACGGCAAATAAACGCCTGGCACGCCGTGCCAAACAGCATGGTACTTTAGCTGCAGAGTATTCCTTTGCAAACGCAAAGCTTGGTGTAGAAGCCATTTATTCGGGAGACCGTTATGATGACGCTGCCAACACCAAAGTCCTGGGCTCATATAACTTGCTGAATTTGTACGCAACATATGAAGTTGCGAAAAACACGACTGTACTGGCACGCTGGAATAATGCACTGAACAAAGACTACGAATTGGCGAGAAATTATGCAACAGCCGGTTCCAATGTATTTGTTGGCGTGAACTACGGCTTTAAATAAGTCTGGCATTGATGTGAAGCGAAATGGTTGATACGGCTGCATCGCACGTCACATCGCAAGCTGATAGCCTGATGTGCAGGTCTGGTTTTTCAAAAGACGCTGCACATCAAAACCTGTTTTTTCTTTTGGACCAGACCGATGATGGCGTCTTATTTTTCTGCACGACAGCGCAAGCAATCCCCCAGGGTGGCGGTCGCTCAACGTGCTGGTCTGGTGCTCCCTATCTTATTGGTCACCGCTATAGGCAGTGTATTGATTGCCTGCGTCAGCGGTTCAGTTTCCCTGAGCTTTACTGAGTTATGGCAAGCCTTGCTGGAGTTGTTGCGAGGCCCGCCAACGACTCTGCCTGGCAGCTTGCTGGATTTGCGCCTCGGACGTGCACTGACTGGTTTTGTGACCGGCGCCACGCTGGCGCTGGCCGGTGTGATGATGCAGGCGCTGTTGCGCAACCCTCTGGCTGACCCGTATGTCCTCGGTATATCGGGTGGTGCGTCTGTCGGCGCGCTGGCAACCATATTGTTTTTCGGTGCATTCTGGCTGGTGGACGTGGCTGCCTTTGTCGGCGCGATTACTGTTGCGCTGTTACTGTTTGCCCTGGCTTACCGCGACTTGCGCGGCGCAGGCAGTACCGATGGCAGCGCACCTATCCTGTTGCTGACCGGTGTCATTGTCGCCACCGGTTGTGGTGCCATCATCACCCTCATGCTATCGATTGCGCCAGACAGCCGCTTGCGCGGCATGGTGTTCTGGATGATAGGTGATTTGTCGAATACCCAGTCGCGCTATCTGCCCTGGTTGATACTCGGCGCCATCTTGTTGTTCGCTATGCGCAACGCACGCTCCATCAATGTCGCTGCCATGCATGCTGACAATGCCAGTACTCTGGGCGTCAATATTGGCCGCCTGCGTCAATTGCTGTTTTTATGTTCTGCATTGCTGACCGCCAGCGCAGTCAGCAATGCGGGCAGCATCGGTTTTGTCGGGCTCATCATGCCGCATATCTGCCGCTTTGCCTTTGGGCCGGATCACCGCTTGCTGGTACCTGCTGCGGCGCTGGCAGGTGGCTGCTTTCTGGTGCTGGCAGATACGGTGGCCCGCACCGTGGTCGCACCACAGCAGTTACCGGTTGGTGTCATTACTGCCCTGGTAGGCGTGCCCATGTTCCTGCTGCAACTGCATCAGTTGAGGAGGCGCTGATGGACATCCGCTCTCTCAATTTATCGGTAGGAAAACGTGTACTTGTGCGCGAACTCAACTGGCAGATACAGCCCGGTGAATGCTGGTGCATCATTGGCCGCAATGGTGCTGGCAAAAGTACCTTGCTTCGTACACTGGCTGGTTTGCGCCCCATAGAAAGTGGTCAGGTCTATCTGCGTGATAGACCTTTGCAAGACTGGACATTGACAGCGCTGGCCCGTGAACGTTCGTTCTTGCCGCAGGGCAGGGCAGATGCTTTTGGCTATTCTGCGCTGGATACCGTACTCAGCGCCCGCCATCCTTATCAGGATGCGCATTATTGGGAAAACAATGATGACATGGATATTGCCATGTCCTCGCTGCGCGAGATGGATGTCGCCGATCTGGCAGAGCGCGATGTGCGCAGCCTGTCTGGCGGTGAAAGACAACGCGTTGCGATCGCCGCCTTGCTAGCCCAGGATGCCAGGTGGATGTTGCTGGATGAGCCAGCTAATGCACTTGACCTGGGTCACCAGGTCAGCGTGATGCAACTGTTTGCACGATTGTGCTGTAAAGAAGATACGCAACAAAGCAAGGCTGTCGTCATGGTAAGCCATGACCTCAACATGGCTTACCGCATTGCCACCCACGCCCTGTTGTTGATGGGTGATGGTGGCTGGCAAGCTGGGCCAGCAGACGACATATTCAGTGCATCCCAACTCAGTATTTGTCTTGGGCACCCAATAGAACGCTTCACACATGGCGGGCAAACCATATTTCTGCCGCAAAACTAAACATCACAACAAACCATCACTACAGACTATCACCATGACAAGTGCAATGCCACCAAAGCCAGATACCGAGACCGATAATATCAACACTCGTCATGAACGCCGCATGCAACGCAAAAAGGCGATGATGGACGAAAAGATTGAGCAGGCGCAGCGAAAGACTGGTGTTTTGTTGGTGCATACTGGCAATGGCAAGGGTAAAAGCTCCAGTGCTTTCGGCATGGTCATGCGCGCCATGGGGCATGGTATGAAGGTCGGTGTGGTTCAGTTTATCAAGGGCGCTATGTCGACTGGCGAAGAGATTTTCTTGCGGCGGTTTCCTGATGAAGTCGAATTTCATGCCATGGGTGAAGGTTATACCTGGGTCACCCAGAACCGTGAACGCGATATGGAAAAAGCCGCTGCCGCGTGGGAACAGGCAAAACGCTTTTTGAATGACCCGGCGATAGGTCTGGTCGTGCTTGATGAACTCAATATCGCCCTCAAATACCATTACCTGGATTTGCAGATGGTCATTGATGATCTCGATGGCAGGCCAGAAATGCAGCACGTCGCCGTCACAGGTCGTGGTGCGCTGCCAGAAATTATTGCCATCGCTGATACCGTCACAGAAATGAATGTCATCAAGCATGCCTTCAAAGAAGGCATCGTGGCACAGGCAGGTGTGGAATGGTAAGGCCCAGCGCCAAGGTTGTTTTAATATCTGCTATCGCCTCAGGCCAGGGTAAGACAACGACTACTGCAGCACTCGCTCGCAAGCTGGTGAAGCTGGGCAAGACGGTACGTGTATTTAAAACCGGCCCAGACTTTATCGACCCCATGATGCTGGAGCGCGCTTGTGGCTCAGCTGTGCATTCGCTGGATTTGTGGATGGTAGGGCAGGCTGACTCTGAAGGCATGCTGGCACGTGCGGCGATGGATGCCGACGTTATCCTCATCGAAGGCGTCATGGGCCTGTATGATGGCAATCCATCATCAGCCGATCTTGCGCGCGCCTTTGGTGTGCCTGTTGTGGCTGTGCTTGATGCCTCTGCCATGGCGCAGACAGTCGGTGCACTGGCCCTGGGTTTGCGTGATTTTGGGCCGGTGCATCTGGCAGGCGTCATTGCCAATCGCATAGCCTCAGAAGGTCATGCCAAGATGGTGGCAGCTGCCATGCGTGATATCCCCTTGCTCGGCAGCCTGCACCGTCAGGAAGAGGCTTTACCAGAGAGGCACCTGGGGCTGGTCTTGCCTCAGGAAGTGGATCGCATTGAAGCCATCCTTGATGCCATAGCCGACAGCCTGGAGCTGGATATGCAAGCCTGGGATGCCTTGCCAGACACCAGTTTTGGATTGCATGAGCATCAGGCTCAGCATGTATTGCAAACTGCCGGGAATTTGGCTGGTAAAACCATTGCCATTGCTCGTGATGCCGCATTTGCGTTTATCTATCCAGCCAATATTGAATGCCTGATCGGACTCGGTGCAGAACTGGTTTTCTTTTCGCCCCTTGCTGATGAAGCGATTCCAGAGCGAACTGATGCCCTGTACCTGCCCGGCGGTTATCCTGAATTGCATGCAGAGACACTGACGCAGGCAAGCAACTGGCTGGCATCGCTGCACGCCGCACATGCGCAAGGCATGCCTATGTTGGCAGAATGTGGCGGCATGATGGCCATTACCGAAGGCCTGGTGGATCAACAGGAGCAAAGCTGGCCCATGGCTGGCATATTGTCAGGCAAAGTCATCATGCAAAAAAGGCTGGCAGCGCTGGGGGCGCAGGCATGGGCGACTGCGCAGGGCGAATTGCGTGGGCATACTTTTCATTACTCGCGCTTTGAAACGATATTGGCTGCCAGCAGCCATACGATTAAACATTCAACTCAGCAGCACGGCGAAGCTATTTACCGCGTTGGCAATGTGCGCGCCTCTTATTTTCATGCTTACTTTGCTTCTAATCCGTCAGCAACGGCAGCACTGTTCTTAAGAGATAAAATATGAGTACCGCGCAACGTACCAGCCTGATTTTTGGTGGTGCGCGTTCGGGTAAGAGTGCGTTTGCTGAGCAACTGGCGAGCAGGCTTAGTGAAGGCAAGCAAGAAGTGTTGTATCTGGCAACCGCAAAGGCAGGCGACGTTGAAATGCAGGAGCGCATCGCCCATCATCGTGCTCGCCGCCCCGCGCATTGGGGCACGCTGGAACAAAGTCTGGCACTGGGCGCGACCATTATGGAGCATAGCCGTGCAGACAATATCATCCTCGTCGATTGCCTGACAGTCTGGCTGTCGAATCTACTGTTTTCAGGAAAGACAGACTTTCCAGAGATAGGTCACATTTCTCCGCCACCGCAGTTTGCCACGCAACGTCAGGCATTGCTGGATGCATTGGTGCAGGCACCGGGTCAGATTATCCTGGTATCGAATGAAGTCGGCATGGGCATCGTCCCCATGGGGGCGGTGTCGCGCTGGTTTGTTGATGAAGCGGGACGACTGAATCAGTCTGTCGCCGCCATTGCGGATCATGTGATCTGGGTTGCTGCTGGCTTGCCGCTGTATTTGAAAGGCAAACCATGCTGATCCAGGATGCTTGGGGCATAGTGCTATGCTTGCTACTGGGTATCTTGCTGGACCTGGCACTGGGTGAAGTGCGTAAATTTCATCCGCTGGTGGGTTTTGGTAATCTGGCCAATGCCATAGAGCTGCTATTGAACAAGCCTACCGCTGACCGTTGGACTGGCGCTTTGGCATTGTGTCTGGCGGTCTTGCCACTCGTTGCATTAAGCATGCTGGCACTGCTGCTGGCTCAATATTTCAGCCTTTGGCTGGCCGCTATATCGCACTTCGTCTTGCTGTATTTTTGCCTGGGCTTGCGCAGCTTGCACGAACATAATGCCGCTATAGCCACTGCCTTGCAGACTGGTGATCTGGCCGAAGCCAGAAAACGCACTTCCTATATCGTCAGCCGTGATACAGAAAATGCGGATGAAGCCTACCTGGCCAAAGCCAGCGTCGAATCCGTACTCGAAAACGGCTGTGATGCCGTTTTCGCTACCTTGTTCTGGTTCATCTTGCTGGGTGGTCCGGGTGCCGTCTTGTACCGTCTCGTGAATACTCTCGATGCCATGTGGGGCTATCGCTCCACACGCTTCCTGCGCTTTGGCTGTGTGGCAGCACGCGCGGATGACGTCATGAACTGGATACCCGCTCGTCTGACTGCATGCACCTATGCGATATTGGGCAAGACCCGCCTGGCATGGCAATGCTGGCAGCGTCAGGCACCTGGCTGGCCCAGCCCCAATGCGGGGCCAGTAATGGCTGCCGGTGCTGGTGCGCTTGGCCTGGCTTTGGGGGGCGCAGCCAGTTATGACGGCGTGGCCGAAGTCCGGCCACCATTGGGTGAGGGCGATACAGCGAATGCAGCAGATATTCTGCGTGCCTTGCGTCTGGTAGAAACTGGCGCTGCCTTGTGGTGTGGCGTAGCCTTGCTGGCGGCCATATTTTTGAGTGGAGTCATCCATGCTTGAACACGGTGGCAACCTGCGCGATGCGGTGCGCCATTTTGGCCGTCCGCTGGAAGATTGGCTGGACCTGTCCACCGGTATCAATCCTCACTTTTATCCTGCACCGCAACTGGCAGCGAATGCCTGGCATCGCTTGCCTGAGTATTCTGATGCGCTGGTACAAGCAGCACAGTCTTATTATCGCGCGCCACAGATGCTGGCTGTGGCAGGTTCGCAGGCAGTGATACAAGCCTTGCCGCGCTTGCGCCCGGCTGCGCGGGTTGCTGTGTCAGCCCCCAGCTATGCCGAACATGCTTATCAGTGGCGGCAGGCAGGGCACGCGGTGACTGAATGCATTTATGCGGAGTTGCATGCGGCCGTCGAACAGGCAGATGTTGTGGTTCTGTGTAATCCAAACAATCCTACTGGTGAATTCATTACACCAGCCCAGCTTTTGCGCTGGGCTGCGCAACTGGCTGAACGTGGAGGCTGGCTGGTAGTTGATGAAGCCTTTGCCGATACCGTGCCCGATATGAGTGTGGCTAACCATACAGATCAGCCTGGCTTGATCGTCTTGCGCTCAGTGGGCAAGTTCTTTGGTTTGGCTGGCATACGTCTGGGTTTTGTCGCTGCTGAACAGAATTTGTTACAGCAATTGGCAAATTATCTAGGGCCCTGGAGTGTCAGCGGGCCAGCTCAGCAAATTGCCATCGCTGCTTTGAATGACCGGCAATGGCAAATGCAGACAGCGCAACGCTTGCAGCAAGAAGGTGAACGATTGCGCCAGCTTTTGAAAACGCATGACATGCGTTCATCAGGTACTGATTTGTTTCAGTGGTGCAGTCATCAAGACTTGGACGATAAGTCGGAACAGTTGTGGCAATTCATGGCAGAACGGGGAATTTGGCTACGCTGGTTTGCGCAAGGACCACACAGGCCGCATGGCTTGCGTTTTGGCTTGCCGGGAAGTGAGGCGGGGTGGCAGCGGTTGGTGCTTGGTTTGGATGAATGGTGTGAATTAAATTTTAAAGACTCCCCAACACAGAGGCGCAGAGGGAGGAAAGATTTCTCTTAGGAAATCTTCGTTTCGCAGGCGAATGGCATGCCATTCGAATTCCCTGCTACACCACAGAGTGAGCACAGAGAGAATTAAGAGATGTATTTCGTTTTATATTTGAATGCGAGAAGTTTATGTCCAAGTATTTAAGGTTTGTAATGGTCGTCGGATTTGCTGCATTGACTTCGCATGCACAGGCGGCCATTACAGTGACGGATGACTTGGGTAATCAGGTTACCCTGGCGAAGCCTGCACAGCGGATTATCAGTTTGTCGCCGCATGTGACCGAATTGATTTATGTCGCAGGTGCGGGTGACAGAATTATTGGCACGGTCAAATACAGCGATTATCCGGCAGCGGCAAAAAATATTCCTCGCGTAGGGGACAATCGTCAACTGGATATTGAACGCATACTGGCGATGAAACCGGACCTGCTCATTGTATGGATGCATGGTGCCTACGAACGACAGTTGGAAATGTTGCACAATTCCGGCATTCCTTATTTCTTCAGTGAACCGCATAAGCTTGATAATGTGGCAGAGACCCTGATCAAGTTCGGTAGTCTGTTTGGTACAGAAAAACAGGCGCAGGTAGCTGCGGCTGAATTCAGGCAACAAGTACAGCAACTGAACAGTCAGTATCAGGGCAAAAGCAAGGTCAGGACTTTTTATCAGGTGTGGGGCAAGCCGCTCTATACGTTGAATGACAGCCACATCGTCAGTGATGCTATTCGCACCTGCGGTGGTGAAAATATTTTTGGTAAATTAGCCACCACGGCACCTGTGGTTGGTACAGAAGCTGTCTTGCAGGAAAATCCTGAAGTCATCATCACTGGAGACAGCAAAACCCAGGCGGTGAGCGGCATTGAGCAGTGGAAAACTTTCCCTACCTTACTTGCAACAAAAAATAATAATCTGATATCTATAGAGGGTGATCTGGTCAACCGTTCTGGCCCGCGCATTATCGAAGGTGCGAAATTGATTTGCCAGGCGCTTGAGCAAGCCCGGCAGAAACGCGACAAAACCGTGGTGCCGCCACAAGGGAAAAAATGAATTCAGCCAGTCTGTATCAACGTATTGCCTGCCTCTCTACAGAAGCGGTGGAGGTTTTGTATGCACTGGGGGCAGAAGATTATGTGGTTGGCATTTCTGGCTACACCACCAGACCGGCCCGTGCCCGCGATGAAAAGCCCAAGGTCAGTGGTTTTTCTTCTGCGCAGATAGACCGCATACTGGCTGTGAAGCCTGATCTTGTGATTGCCTATTCAAATATGCAATCTGAGATTTCGCGTGAGCTGATCAGTGCGGGCATAGAAGTACATGCCTTCAACCAGCGCGACGTTGGCGGTATTTTGCATATGATCAGGGTATTGGCGAACCTAGTCGGCAAGCAGGAGCAGGGTTCCGTGTTGATCGCAGAACTGGAATCGCAAATTGCAACTGTCAAACAGCAAAGCGCAGGCTGGACACGCAGGCCAAAAATTTATTTTGAAGAATGGAATGATCCACTGATGTCCTGCATAGGCTGGGTGTCAGAACTGATCCATATCGCTGGTGGTGAAGATGCTTTTGCTGACCTGGCGCAGCACCATAGTGCCCGAGAGCGCATTATTGCCGACCCTGCAGAAATCATACTGCGTGCACCAGATATCATCATCGGCTCCTGGTGTGGCAAGAAGTTCCGGCCTGACAGCGTGATTGCCCGCGAAGGCTGGGATCATATCCCTGCTGTAAGAAATGGCAGGGTGCTGGAAATTAAATCGGCAGACATACTTTCGCCAGGTCCTTCAGCGATACAGCATGGCTTGGTGCAATTGCATATACTGATTGCTGAATGGCAGTCTGCACAGACCGCATGAACAAGAAATTTATCCTATGAAAATATCCACGCTGATGGTACAAGGTACGACTTCTGACGCTGGCAAAAGCACGGTGGTTGCGGCCCTGTGCCGCCTGTTGTATCGTCAGGGCGTGCGCGTCGTTCCAATGAAGCCGCAAAATATGGCGCTCAACAGCGCCGTGACCATTGACGGCGGCGAGATCGGGCGTGCCCAGGCCTTGCAAGCGTTGGCAGCAGGTTTGCCTGCGCATACTGACATGAATCCAGTCTTGCTGAAGCCTTCATCCGATACCGGCGCGCAAGTCATCATCCATGGCAAGGTCAGAGCAGATATGGATGCGCGTGATTACCATCAATACAAAACCATCGCCATGGGGGCAGTGCTGGAATCCTACGGACGCCTGCAACAGCAATATGAAGCGATTATTGTCGAAGGTGCAGGCAGCCCGGCTGAAGTGAATTTGCGTGACCGTGATATCGCCAATATGGGTTTTGCTGAAGCCGTGGATTGCCCAGTCATCCTGGTGGCTGATATAGACCGTGGTGGTGTGTTCGCACATTTCGTCGGCACTCTGGATTGCCTGTCTGAATCCGAACAAAAGCGCATCATCGGTTTTGTCATTAACCGCTTTCGGGGGGATATCAGTTTACTGGAACCTGGCCTCGACTGGCTGGAGAAAAAAACCGGCAAGCCTGTTTTAGCGGTACTGCCTTACCTGCATGGCCTGCAACTCGATGCCGAAGATGCGATACAGTCCAGCCAGGGTAACGCGGGCAAGTTTCGCATCATTGTGCCCGCCATACCGCGCATATCGAATCATACTGACTTCGATGCACTGCGCGCCCATCCAGACGTCGATCTGCAATTCATCGGCCCTGACAGGGCGATACCTGCTGCCGACCTCATCATCCTGCCCGGTAGTAAAAACACCCGCGCCGACCTGGCATTCTTGCAGGCGCAGGGCTGGCAGCCAGTGCTGGAAAAACATCTACGCTATGGCGGCAAAGTCATCGGCATTTGTGGTGGTTATCAAATGCTGGGGCAAGTCATTAGCGACCCGCATGGTGTGGAAGGGCAGGCTGGTGATTCAGATGGACTTGGCCTGCTAGACATCACCACCGAGCTGACACAGGAAAAACGTCTGCAACAGGTGACTGGCATCTGTGCATTCAATGCCAGCACTGCACATGTCAGTGGCTACGAAATCCATATGGGCACCACCTATGCCAGTAATGACACGCAGCCTGTCTTCACCATCAACGGCGAAGACGAAGGCGCACGCTCACCAGACGATCTGATACTGGGCACCTACCTGCACGGCCTGTTCGATCACCCCGAGGCCTGTGCCGCCTTGCTGGCATGGGCAGGTCTGGAAAGTGAGCATAAAGTCGATCTGGCGGCCTTGCGCGAGCTCAGCCTTAACCGGGTGGCAGATGCCTGTGCGCCGTTGCTGGATGCCTTGCAGAAGCTCTAAGAACCTGTTTTCGATCTTGCTGCGCGAGCGTGATCGGGACTCATGTGCTGCTCAAAATGCTCATGTACTAGAGTACATTTCGCTTTTTGCGCTGCGTTTTTGTTACCCTGACCCCGCTGACGCTCGCTACAGATCGTAAACAGGCTCTAATCAGTAGCAGACTGTTTTTGAACAGGCAGTAACTGCGCAATCCCAAAAGCAATTTCAACCACAGTGAAGGCCAGTATGATCTGGCTTGCACCATGAGCAACCGCATATAGCTGCCACGCGCTGAACAGAATGCGTCCGGCAGCGTCATACCGGCCATATTCCATGCGCGTGCCACGCAGGCGCAAAATGGCCCAGATCGTGACGATGGACCCCAGCAGGTTCGCCATCAAGACATGGGCTGCAGCGAAAGCGGGGAATTCGCCTGGTATACCCAGGCTGCTGTTGAGCTGTGTCAGGCTTTGGTGGATCAGGGCGAAGGTCCAGGGCGTGGCAAAACCGATTGTGACAATCAGGTCATACCAGGCGCTGGCGCGCACGATGCGCAGATAGTTTTTCAGTTGCATATAGTCTCTCCGGAATTAGGAGAGACTATGGTGAGCCCTGGTGTTTACTCCAGGGTCAAGCTAAATTTGAGAAAAGTATCAGGCGATTGTCTGCAAAGACCAGACACTATCCTTTGCTTCATCCTTGATACGCTTGCCCGTTTTGCGCGCCGCGTAGATAAATGCCAGCGCCATCGCAATGGCAACCAATTCCACACCGAGGCCAGTGATGTTGGTATTGGATGTAGTTTGTAAGGCCATGAATGCAGAACTACATGGGATGGACAGCGCGGCAATCACGCACAGCCAAAGCAAATCGACCGAAGAGCGTGCAGCTCCGCGCAGATATGCCCAAGCCAGCGCACCAAGGAAAACACTGTAGTAGACGAATAAATAGACAAAATTGATATTCTTAGCCGTGGCTGTAAATAATTTTCCAGCCACCAGGGTGAAGCAGACGCCTGCCACAGTGCCCAGGCATACACCAACCGTGCCTGCAGCCATCAACTTGGTCGACAGTGTTTGTAGCGGCAGTGCCTGATTTGGGCGTTGCACTTTACGACGCTTTTCCAGCCACAACAAATTGCCTGAGTAAAACAGGAAGGCACCACTCAGTCCAAAAGCGAAATACACCCAGCGCATCATATCGCCACCATAACTTCCGAAGTGCAGGGAAAAGAAGGGGCCGACGATGGCGCTCCAGGTGCTTTCCCTGCCCGGCAACATACTGGCATTGATCACAGCACCTGTATAAGGGTGGACGATGAGGTAGCCAGCTTCCGGCCCTTGCACCAGATAGCGTGGATTGACGAGAGCCACCCTTGCCATGGGGCGCGGGCTTTCCAGTCCAAAGAACTGTATCTCTGAAATTGTTGAGTCGCCCGCTTCGGCTTTGACCTTGCTGATGATACTGGTCAGCGGCAGCATGTCTTTGGCTTCATAGGGTTTGGCTGCTGCTGCCGGTGGCTTGCCAAACATGGCCTGGTTTTTATAGACTACTTCTGCCAGGCTGTCATAAAACTGATCATGAAAGGCAAATACAATGACGGTAACACTGATGACGATGTGGTAGGGCAGGCTGGTAATGCCGATGATATTGTGGGCATCAAGCCAGAAGCGTTTGCGGTTCTTGCCAGGGCGCAGGGCAAAGAAATCTTTAACCATGGTCGGCAGTAATAGAATCACGCCAGATATCAGAGCCAGAAAGTACAAAATACCTGCCACGCCCATGAGATAGCCACCAAGGTATTCGTCGCCTATCTCTCCAGGTATCCCGCCTGTTCTGTGCAGCATGTCTATCATTTGCGCCAGGATAGACGGCAATTCTTCCTTTGCTTGCAGAATACCCGTTTCATCAAGCGTGGCAGTCCATTGTTTTGCTGAGAAATCCAGCTCGCGTCCGGGCCTGCCTGCCGTCCAGCTCATGGTCGCAGCATTATTGTCATGATGACCCAGATGCATGGTGAAGCCTTTGCGCGCAGCAGGGTGCTGTGCCAGCGCTTGTAGTGCCAGGCTGTCGATGTGCTGCGCGTTGACCATGGCGGGTGAAGGTGTCGGCGGACTGACCCAGTGGTCCAGCGGTTGCTTGAACATCGTCAAGGCACCAGCAAAAAAACCGATGAACAACAATAAGCCCGCACTGATCCCTACCCAGGTATGCAGGGATTGATAGACACGCAGGATGTCACTTCTGATTTTCATTGACTACTCGACTAAGTTTTTACAAGAAACAGCAAGGCATAGGCCAGTGCATTGGCAATCAGCAGTCCTTTCAATGCACGTACACCGTTGCGCACCAGATAAATCAAGCTGAGTATCAGCATCCATACCGGCGTGATAAGCCACATGACGAACTGCACTTTTTGTGGCGCAGCTATGCCGCCTGGGCCTATCCAGGCAAACAGGCCAGATATCGCCAGGGCCAGCGTAAAGCCCAGTACCAGACCGGATATGGTTTTAGTCCACCAGTCTGCGCGGATGGGCGTTTTTTTTGAGGCGTTATTCTCCATGTGTTTTCTTTTTCTTGAGTAAGGAGAAGAATGGCAGCAAGCCCAAAACCAGCATGGTGATGACCAGCCACGCAAATATTGCGGTCGCCATGCTGAAAGCCTGCCATCCGCAATACAAGGCCAGTGCCGTGACCAGACTGGTAATCGCAAGCACAGGTTTTGCTGGCAAAGAGGTTGGCAACCACCCTTGGTGTCGTTGGCACAGATACAGGAGGAGGGAAGCTACGATTGTTAGTAATAAAAACAAAATAGACACAAGACTATTCCTGTTTGGGTAGGTAGGATGTTTCTGTAGAGAGAAGCAGCAGGTGAAAAACTGCAGCTTCTCATTTGCTGAAATTAGAAAGCCAGTGTGGCACTCACGTAATAGTTGCGGCCTAGTTCAAAGTAAGCAAAGTCTTTGCTCTTTTGTTCCATGCTCACATTCGTGAGGTTCTTTACGCCCACGCGCAAAATCAGGTTATCTTGCAGGCGGGCTGAGAGGTTCCAGTCCAGACGAGTATAGGCTGGTAGTTCCTTGCTTTCATAGAATTGGCTGCCTATGTAATGCGCAGTCAGACCAGTTTGCAAGTGTGTCGTTGCTTTCCAGTTGACACCTAGTTTTCCAACATTAGCAGGGCGGTTGTCCAGCTTGCTTTCCTTGCCGCGCTCATCGGTATAGTTAGCTTTCAAGTGCGTATAGTTGCCATTGATGGAAAAGGAAGGGCTCAGTTCCACATCTGCCTGCAGTTCTATGCCACTGGTCTTGGCCTTGGCAATATTGATCCAATTGCGAGTTTTCTTAATGCCATCATAGTTGGCGACGATCATGTCATCGACATCGTTCTTGAAAGCCACGGCACTCAGGTTCCAGCCTTTTTGATGTACTTCAACACCAGCTTCAAAGTTGGTGCTGGTTTCAGGCTTCAAATTTGGATTGCCGGACAGATAGCAAGCTCCGCCGCAACTGATCACACTGTACTCAGGACTCAACTGATAGGCATCCGGTGCTTTGAATGCTTTGCTGATACCGCCTTTGACGGTGACAGCATTGTTGGCCTGGTAAGACAGATATGTTTTTGGGGAAAAGTGATTGCCAAAAGTATTGCTGTCATCGACACGCCCAGCCAGTGTCAGATGCAAGTCCTTGCTCAGGCTGATTTCATCTTCCACGAATATGGCAGAGCTGCGCGTACTGATCTCACCGGTTTTCAAATAAGTCAGCGGGTCTTTGATTAACTGGCGACGCAAGTCGATGCCTGCTGTCAGGCTATTAATGCCCAACTCAGTATTTGCATACACTTTTGCATACGTATTTTTTTCTTTCAATACGTGCTGTTGTGGTTTTTTGTAGCGGCTGTTGAAATCATCTATGGTGGTATCTTCCTGATTCAGGAACGCAGTAGTGGTACCCCAGCCCCATGTAGCCTTGTGAGTGATCCCATAGGTATAGCGCGTGACTTCCTGTTCGCGATAATCCTTGGATTCAAATTTGTATTCAGGATTGTAGGCGTAGTAGTACAGAGCGAGTGGACGCTTGTCCTTGTTATAGCCAAAGTCAAAGTCGAGTGACTGTGTATCTGACAGATTAAGTGTCGTTGTCGTCACCAGATTCTGGGATTGTTTTTTCTCCAGGCGGGCAGGGCGGGTAGGATCAGATGCCGAAGTGCTGAACCAAGGCTGCCTGTCATAGACTTCGCCGGAAATAGCCATGCTGAGTCGCTCATTAAAGGCTCCACTGGTGGCCGCACCTATTCGGTATTGATCGCCTTGCTCACCAGTCGCGACCTTGCGGTACTCGGTATTGAATGTGCCTGTCCATTGCTTGGCAGGCGTCTTCGTGATGATGTTGATCACACCGCCAATAGCGTCAGAACCATACAAGGCAGCCATGGGGCCGCGTACGATTTCTACCCGTTTGATACTGTTCAAAGGGATGGAGCTGAAATCAAAATCACTGCCGCGCCACAAGGCGCCGCCAGAAGAGATGCGCTTGCCATTCACCAGCATTAACGTATATTTGCCTGCCAGCCCCCGGATCTGGATTTCATCACGGCCTGTGCCGTCAGTCTGATTGTTGACACCCACTGTTTCGCGCAATAAGTCTGCCAGGCTGTTTACTGGTGATTTAGCGATATCTTCAGCAGTCACCACAGTGGTAAAAGCCGGTGCTGAGGCAATGCTATGGTTGCGCAGAGTCGCTGTTACCACGACCTGTTGTCCATCTGCTGGTTCTTGTGCTGCTGCATGTAATGCTTGTCCAGTGGCCAGATTAGCCAAGACAATGACGATCAACTTCCTTTTGAAACGCATGCTTCCCCCCCGTGATGTAAGGTCGAAATATTAATTCAATTTAAATGCGAATGCAAATGATTCGCATTAGCATTAAGTGTTGATCTTGTGTGCGCCAGTATCCACAGCATGAATTTCGTCTGAACTGAGAGCAGCGACAAAGCTCTCTGATATCTCGAAGGATTGGAACCTCAAAAAGTTCTTGCGATTAGTTTCCTTGGAAACTATGATGCATGCATCAAACCTTGTGTGAGATTATTAATAATGAGTGAGAAAAAAAATTCCAGCATGGCGTCAGCTACCTCGACAGGAAAGCCTGTCAGTACGCTGGACTCGCACCTGGGTTTTTGGTTGCGCTATGTTTCAAACTATGTTTCCGCGTGCTTTGAAAAAAGCGTGGAAGCAGCAGGGGTATCCATCTCTGAGTGGGTCGCTTTGCGCACCTTGTACAGTAAAACTGATTCGACACCTGCGGATTTGATGTGCGAATTGGGCATGACCAAGGGGGCAATTTCAAAAATTCTTGCCAGTCTGGAAAAAAAGGAATTGCTTCGTCGGGAAACATCTCTTGTTGACCGGCGCGCCCAACAAATTTCATTGACAAGAAAAGCCAAAAATCTGGTTCCCAAATTGGCAGCACTGGCCGATCAAAACGATGAAAAGTTTTTTGGTCATATGTCGCCGCAGCAACGCATGGACTTGATCGCAATCATGCAGGAAATCACTTGCGTGCATGGCCTGAAAGAAATACCAGTTAAATAGTTTTGAAACGACCAGGAGTGAATAATGAACGATGCAGCAATACTGGCAATAGAAACCCTAGCAAAGGATTCATACGCAGGGAAACTGAGTTTCGGCCAGGTCGTCTGCAGCCTAGTTGATGCGGGTGTAGCATCCTATTTTGTCGACTATCGCACTGGAGTCACAACATACTACTTTGAGGATGGTGGTGTTTGCACCTTGGACTTTGGGAAAAAGGAATACCTGATTCCAGCCGTATTCGATGCCCAGTCTCTGGTGGCTGCCATACGAGGGGCGCAGCGCGATGAAGTGCGCTATCCAGAATTTGTCAGGCTATCAATGACTGCAGGCTGCGTGGGTTATATTGTCTGGATAACGGGTCGTCATGTCAGTTACTTTGGACATGCAGGTGAGGTGCATGTCGAGCAATTTCCATCTGCAAAGTAGTATCTCGGTTCACTTCATCACAAATCCATGATGAAGTGCTCGCTAGCCCATGTTTGCCAGGCTTGCGGAGCGTCAGTGTCGTTGAGGAATTTTTGCAGATGTTCAACATCATCGAATGCAGACATGCCCCAAAGCCGGAATGCATCGACGTAGCCCATGTCATCTTCATAACTATCGGCAAAATCATCCAAGCTGAGACCCAATTGCCAGGGCGGTGTCAGCTTGTTTGCGGCTAACATTTGCGTAAGTGTCAGCAAGCCTTGTTTGAAGTTTGGCGTGCCTGGCTGCTCTTCTCGCAAGGCAGAAGCGCAGGCAGCCCATACTGGTGGTACCACAGGCAGTTGCCAGTCAGGGCGTAGCCTGAGCTCGGCAACTTGACGTGACCAAAACCACAGATAACGTGTCCAGTTGCGCGCTACTTCTTCTGGGGTTTCGTCAAACTCCCATGGCCGTGCAACGCCTTCCTGTTGTGCCAGCCAGGTAGGATAGGCAATGTCAGACGCGATCAGGCTCAGATCCTGAAGTTCTTTGAGGTACGTTTTATATTCATCTTGTTCCTCATGTTCAAGCTCAGGATGTAAGGTCTCTTGAACATAGTCCGCCCAATTGTAAGGTGCGGGTGGATGGCGTTTCAGGTAGGCCAGTCTTACATCGAAGTCAGCGGGCATTTCTTGTATAAAATCCCTCCACTTGCCAAGCCAGGTTTCACCAGCTCCCATGCGCCAACCTATGGTGTATCGATCATAATGCGGGAATTTTTCCCAAGGCGGTGCAATATCGCCTTGGACATCGAGATCTGCAGAGTAAGTTGCTTGAATATTTTGCATTTTTGTCTTTTGTTAACGAATTCTTTTGCTCACTTTTTCTTCCCATTTTCCTGGCATTTAGAAGTGTCGCGAAAACAGTGTTTTTAACTGGCATTGCAGTCTTAATTTGCTTTTATACAGGCTTTTTGCGCGCATTTCAGCATCTACCAAAGTATAGCTAGCAATGTACTTGCCAGCGTGGCATGCTTGTATATGATGTAATAAGCATGCACGATGACTTCTGCATGGATTTCAATGCAAAGGAAGCACCTTGAACGAACCGCTTTCTCAATCGACAAACTTGTCGTTTTTTACAGAAGGACCTGCTGGTACGTTGTTTGCGCAATATGACCCTGCAGCAGCTGGTCCAGCCCCGGATATGGCCAGTCTCGAAAGCGCATTGCAAGCAAGTGAATACGCTGATTTCTATAGAGACAGTACGGCTTTACTGGCCTTCATCAAGCTATGTCGTGACGTAAAAGAACTGCAAAAAATCCAGATAGGGGAGCGCAGAGATGCTGAGTTCTCACTAGAGGTTTCCGACGATTTGTTATCCGCATACCTGACCTTGATTCCTGCCCAAGGTGGTAAAGCCATAGGTAGTGCGATCAATGATGCCTTGCGTGAACAGGGTATTATCCATGGTATTTTGCATAAGGAACTCGACGCAGCCCTGGCAGCTGGGGCATGTCATCATGTGCTGATTGCAGAAGGTGAGCCGCCACGCCAGGGGGTGGCAGGGAAACTGGAGCCACTGTTCGGCGCCCAAAAAAGTGAAATTGCACAACGAGACGAACTGGCGATGATCAAGTTTCGCGAGCTCAGCCATTTACTGATTGTTCATATTGGCGATGAGCTGATGCGGCGAACTCCGCCGGTGCATGGAAAATTTGGCATGAATATCAAGGGTCAGGTCATATTGGCCAAACCCATGCCGGAAATGGCTTTTGCTGCGCAATTGCAGGGCGCAGTGCCATCTGCTGCAAATCCTGATTTGCTGGTGGCAACCAATGCCGGTCAGCCTGTGGTGGTGGATAATGGCGTGATCGTCAATCCGGTTTTACAGGTACCCGATGTGGATTTGAGTACCGGAAATATCAGTTTTGAAGGCACCATTCATGTGGATGGTGATATCAAGGCTGGCATGATACTGAATGTGACTGGAGATATTATCGTCAATGGCCTGGTGGAAGCGGCGGATATTACGGCTGGTGGCAACGTCGCAGTCACGGGTGGGATCATAGGTCTGGCAGAAAAAAAGCCGGGCACGCAGCATCTCAGTGGTACAACGTCAAGGATAAAGTGCGCTGGTTCAGTGCAAGCCCTGTTTGCCGAGAACGCCCACATAGAGGCGGGCGATAGCATACATCTGCAGCAAAATGCCAGGCAGTGTGAACTCGTGGCAAGGAGGGAGATCATCGTCGGTAAGCCAGGTTCCAATGTGGGTAATATTCTGGGTGGCCGCGCACAGGCTGCCCTGGCGATTTGCGCAGTTTCTATTGGTTCGCCAGTGGCGACGCGCACCCAAATTCAAGTCGGGTTTGATCCTTATCGGGATCAGCAAATTCATGACAAACAATACCAGATAGGGCGCAAAGCTTCTGAGCTGGATCAACTAATCAAGTTGCAAGCTTTTTTTGCTACTCATCCGCAAAAAGCTGCGGGAGGTGTAGGTGAGAAAGTCGAGGCCAAACGCCTGTATTTATTGGCGGAACTGGATACCCTGGAAGAAGAGCTGGATGAACTGGAAGCAGAACAGGAACTGATTGACAAGGCCAGTGTGAAAATCATCAAAAAAATCCACGAGGGTGTGGAAATACAAATAGGCAAGCAGAAATGGCAGGTCAAGGAAGATTCCGGACCTGGCAATTATCAATTACATGATGGGCATATTGCCATCATATGAGATCTGAGACCTGCTATTCAGTTGAATTCTCTGGTTTCCAGTCCTGTGCCAATGCCTCGGCTTCTGCAACTTCATCCTTGCTCATTTTGGCAGCCACATATTTCCTGAATACTTCACTGTCTTCATAATCACCAGCCAGGCTCAGCCATTTATACGCTTCAACCAGATTGCTTGCGACGCCGCGACCTTTCAGGTAAAGCAGACCTAATTGATACTGGGCACTGGCATTGCTTTGATTCGCTGCTCTCTGAAATAATTCTTTAGCCTTGTTGTAGTCGCGTGCCACGCCATTCCCCGTAACATGCAAAATTCCCAGGCTGTATTGAGCATCGGCATAGCCCTGGTCAGCAGCCTTCCTGAACCATGACGCAGCAATGCCATGATTCGACAGCATGCCTTTGCCTTTGGCATACATACGCCCCAGATTTACTTGTGCCTTGACATTGCCCTTGCTGGCAGATAGTTCAAACCAGCTGAATGCCTGTTTGTAGTCTTGTGGCACACCTTCACCATTCAAAAACATCAGGCCCAGATTGAATTGCGCATCGGCATTACCCTTGTCTGCAGCTGCCTTGAATGATTCAAGTGCAGATGCAAAATCACCTTGCTCGTAGTAGCTGACTCCATCGTTAAAGTCGTCAGCATGTACATTGCCAGTTGCCAGCATGCATGACAGCAAGACGACAGCAGGGTTAAATTTTCGCATGGCATGTCCTTGTTGGAAAGTAGTCAGCTCTAGCTGCTGACTGCATTTTAGCAAGCGCGTGACTGCTTTGCATTTGACTTTATGATACAGATTCGATTTCCAGATCAGTCTGGTGGAAGTTTATGTCTTTCCAGATAAGGCCGCTTCCAGAACTTCAATAAATTGATGCACATGATAGGCATCGACCAGCCCATGATGGACAAAAATTGCAATCGGCAGCATCAGACGCTGATCTTGCTTGAAAAATTTGCCAACGGAGATTTTAGGTACACTGTCCTTGCGATCATATTGCCGGGCATGGGTTAGTCCGGTGAAGCTGATCCATGGGATGGCAGAGAAGTGGATGACGTCTTCACGTGCGCATTCATCATTGAAACAAAGGCCGCTGCTATTCTTGATTTTATCCATGGCGATATTTGCCCCTGCTGCGAAGGTGGCAAAATCTTCTTCATAATAAATGGGGCAAAATCCAAAAGTATGATCGGCACGCTGCACGGTTGCATTCGCGTGTATTACCTCGTAATCAAACACCTTGCCGTCTTCTATGCGGTAGCGCATGGCATCGGTGCGCATGATGGCGTTTAATATCTGATGCAGGTAAAACAGGAAGAAGGAATGCTGTTTTTCTTTGCAATACTGATAAGCCCAGGTGCAATCCACATTCAGGCTCAGGCCGTGGAAGGGTTCATCCATTTGGGAAAAGAAGGCGTAATGCTCACGCCTATTCCAGTTTGCTATATCTAACTGCTTTTTCATATCCGGGTCATCAAAACAAAAAAGGGCAGAAAATTCTGCCCTCTCATCATAACCTGTCAGGTGGTTTTGATTCAACGCATTGCGGCAATCATCTTTTCCAGTTTGACGGTGTCGGCACAGAAAGCACGTATGCCTTCTGACAGTTTTTCTGTCGCCATGGCATCTTCATTCAAGTCGAGACGGAAAGTCTTTTCATCCATGTTGATTTTTTGCAGGTCAGAAGAAGCCGCCAATTCCTTGCTCAGTTTTTGCGTGACATTGCCATTGCTGTCGCTGAGTTTTTGCAAAAGATCAGGGCTGATAGTCAGCAAGTCGCAACCAGCCAGTTCCAGGATTTGCGAAGTATTGCGGAAACTGGCGCCCATGACTTCGGTGTTGTAACCAAACTTGCGATAGTAAGTGTAGATTTTTTTGACGGACAAGACGCCTGGATCATCTGCGCCAAAAATTTCCTGGCCAGTCTTGTTTTTGTACCAGTCATAGATGCGGCCAACGAAAGGCGAGATCAGTTGCGCACCTGCTTCAGCGCAGGCTATCGCTTGTGCCAGGCAGAACAGCAAGGTCATATTGCAGCGTATGCCTTCTTTCTCCAATACTTCGGCGGCACGTATACCTTCCCAGGTAGAAGCGATTTTGATCAGGATGCGTTCACGCGGTATGCCTTCAGCTTCGTACATGGCGATCAGTTGACGGCCTTTGGCAATGGTGCCAGCAGTGTCGAAAGAAAGGCGGGCATCGGTTTCCGTAGAAACGCGGCCAGGGATGACTTTTAAAATTTCCAGGCCAAAAGCAATGAGCAAATGATCAATGGTTTCATCAATGGACTTGCCAGCTGTTTCTTTGACAGCTTTTTCAAGCAAAGGCAGGTATTCCGGCTTTTGCACGGCTTTCAGGATCAGGGACGGGTTGGTCGTCGCGTCACGTGGCGCGTAAGCCTGGATAGCCTGAAAATCGCCAGTGTCAGCGACAACAGTGGTGTATTGCTTGAGTTGTTCTAATTGGTTCATGGTATTTGCAAAAGTGGGGGCAAAATCAAAAAATCAGGGCAGGACTGTAATTAGGGGTTCACCTGTAACAATATCACCAATCACAGCAGCTTCCAAGAAGCCACCCTGACGGAAAATCCTCAAAACATCTTCTACTGCTTCAGGGGCGCAGGCGACCAGCAAGCCGCCTGAGGTTTGCGGATCGGTCAACAAGGCTTGTTGCGCGGGGCTGATCAGTGCATCAAGATTGACAGACTCACCATAGGCAGCCCAGTTGCGGGCTGAGGCACCGGTGATAAAACCATCAGTCGCCAGTTGTTCTACATTCGCCAGCAAGGGTATCGTAGTCATATTCAGACGCGCTGCCAGTCCTGAGCCACGACAGACTTCCAGCAAATGGCCTAGCAAGCCAAAGCCGGTGACATCGGTCATGGCATGCACGCTATCAAGAGCAGACAGGGCCTGCCCAGGTTTGTTGAGTTTGGTGGTGCTGTCTATCATGGTGTCATAGCCAGCGCTGTCCAGTACCTGTTTTTTCAGGGCAGCAGACAATATACCTACACCCAGTGGTTTGCTGAGTATCAGTTTGTCGCCTGCTTTCGCATCCGCATTGCGCTTGACCTTGGATGGATGGATCAGACCCATGACCACCAGGCCATAAATTGGTTCGACAGAATCGATGGTGTGACCACCAGCGATGGGTATGCCAGCTTCGGCGCAAATGCTTTCACCACCCTGGATAATCTTGCCTATGACTTCCAGCGGCAACTGATTGATGGGCATGCCGACCAGGGCCAGTGCCATGATAGGGGTGCCACCCATGGCATAAATATCTGAAATGGCATTGGTGGCAGCGATACGACCGAAGTCAAAAGGGTCGTCCACAATGGGCATGAAAAAATCGGTGGTGGCGATCAGTGCCTGCTCATCATTGAGTTTATAGACAGCTGCATCGTCTGCAGTTTCTATGCCGACCATGAGGGCTGATGGCACAGGAAAGCCCGAAGATTTTTTTAGTATTTCGGCAAGTACGCCAGGCGCAATCTTGCAACCACAGCCACCGCCATGCGAAAAAGAGGTGAGTCGAACGGGTGCGTCAGTTTCTTTGCTCATGAGACTTATACTTTTTTGCGTTGGTCAGAAGCTGTTGATTATACGCCTAGCCTATAAGTATAAAAAAAGCGACCACCAAAGTGATCGCTTTTTCATGATATTGCTTATGCAGCAATGTCTATGTTACTTGCTCTACTGAGTAAAGCTACATGGCAAATCAGTAGTCGCCAAATGTACGACGTGCACCACTATCGTTAGAGCGGTTGCCTTTGTAGCCGCCGCCTTCTTTACGTGGACCAGCGCTGGTACCAGTAGAAGCGCCAGCTGGCTTGCTAAAGCTGCGTTGACCTGGTTTGTTATTGCCGTAACCACCGCCACCACCTGCGCCAGCGCCTGTTTTACGGGCGTCACCTGGTTTCCAGCCGTTAGGTTTGCGTGCAGCAGAGCGTGCTGGTGCGGCAGATTTCTTAGGTTCAAAACCTTCGATGACATCAACAGGGATCAATTGCTTGGTGAAGCGTTCGATACGTTTGACGTGCATGCCTTCAGCATGGTTCACCAGGGAAATCGCCAGACCTTTACGACCAGCACGACCAGTACGGCCAATACGGTGGACATAATCTTCCGGGAATTTAGGCAAATCGTAGTTGAATACGTGCGTAATCGCAGGAACGTCAATACCACGGGCAGCAACGTCAGTTGCTACCAGTACACGTACCGTGCCACGGCGCAATGCGTCCAGAGTGCGGTTACGCGCACCTTGGTGCATGTCGCCATGCAGGGCAGCAGCAGCGAAACCAGCGATGTTCAGGCGGTCAGCGATCGTGTCTGCATCACGTTTAGTGGCTGTAAATACAACTGCCTGGTCAACGGTAGTGTCGCGCAGGAGATGATCAAGCATGCGGTTTTTGTGTGACAGGTCATCCACAAAGTGAACGCGTTGCTGAATGTTTTCATGCTTGCTGGCAGAACCGGCGATCTGTATGACCAGAGGCTCAGTTGTGATGCGTTTTGCCATGTTACCAACGACGCCATCCAGTGTTGCGGAGAACAGCATAGTTTGACGTGTAGGAGGTGTGGCAGCGACGATTTTTTCGATATCGTCGATGAAACCCATGTCCAGCATGCGGTCAGCTTCGTCCAGAACCAGCATTTGCAGTTCAGAAAAGTCGATCTTGCCAGATTCCATATGGTCGATCAAACGACCAGGTGTTGCCACCAGGATTTCTGGATTGCGGGACAGCAATTGCATCTGTTTAGGATAAGGCATGCCACCCAGGATGGATACTGCCTTGATACGGCGGGAATAGGCGCTGTATTTGTCAGTTGCTGTAGTGACTTGCAAAGCCAGTTCGCGGGTTGGAGTCAACACCAGCATTTTTGGTTTTGCAGCAACGAAACGTGGTTTGTCGCCACGTGAACGGGCAGCCTGGCGTTCTTGATTAGGGGTTTTGCTGGTGGCAGCGTCGTAGCTGACAACTTCAGCAGTAACCAGTTTATGCAAAGCAGGCAGCATGAAAGCGGCAGTTTTGCCGGAGCCGGTCTGGGATGAGACCATCAGGTCACGACCTTCAATCGCGGCAGGGATTGCCTGTTCTTGTACCGAAGTTGGCTTGGTGTAGCCAGAATCAGTCAGAGCGCGGATGATATTGACGTGTAGACCTAGTGCTTCAAAACTCATGAATTTCTTTCGTGATTGGAACATTTGCAAAATGCGGCAGCAATGCCAAGCTCACCGACGATAAGGCCAGTTTGCAGCATGTTTTGCCGGAACGATTGCTTCTGTTCCCGTATAAATTAGCGCGTTGCTAACGAACGCGCGCAACAATGCAGCGCCAACCAAACGAAATGAACACAGAAAATCCAACAAGGGACGACAATGAAATTTCGGCACAAAAGCTTTGCGCCGGGATGATGTCTATGGATTACTACCAGACATGCGAGGCGGGAGGGCTTTTACATGCACCATCCTGAGGATGTGCACAGGCTTGCGATGCTACTTGGTTCTACGCTGAAATTTATATTGCAGCGCAAAAAACGGAACTATACAGGATTTTTCAGGAAAAAGCAGCCAGTTTCTAAGAAAATCTTGCTCATGCCTCAAAATAAACGCCAGCAAAAGTGTTGCCAGTAAAAGTCGGCATTTCCACGCGCATCAAAGCGAAAACGTTTTTCTTGCCAGCCGAGAGCGAACAAGGATAGCACCTGATCATAATAGGCATCCGGCTTGATGGCTTGTGCTTGCAGGCGCAGTTGCTGTTGCACCAGCGTTTTTTGTACGCCGTTGATTTGCAGCAGGGGCAATAGGGCGGCACTGAATCCGCTGGAGCCCGGCCCACTAATCTCGCCGCTGAGGATGTCGATAAACTCTGGCGGATAACCCTTGCTATCGACAAGTTGCAGCATGGGGCGCAGCAATTTAAGCAGGTTAGCTCTTTCCGCATCCTGGCTGGCCATCATGCCTGCCCAGAGATAAACCCGGATGGCGTTATAGCCACCCTGGCCTTTTTCCGCGCCCTGGCTATCTGGCAAGAAGCCTTTTTGCGCATCGTAAATAATCCAGTCGGCAGCATAGCCCTTGGGCGCGCTGCCTGCGATGAGACGCATGGCCGGAGCTAACATGCGCTTCCAGCGTTCATCGCTTTCTTTTTGTTCAAACCAGCGCAACAAGGGCAGGGGCAGGTAGCTGGCATTCAGCTTCCATTGATTGTTAGGCAGATTGAAGCCAGTCGGGGCTGGTAACAAGCTCAGCCCCAGTCCTGGCAGTTCGGCGGTTTCTTCATTCAGTATTCTTAGTGCCAGCAAGCTCGATAGGGCAGAATAACGCTTGTCTTTCCAGACTTCTCCAGCGACACCCAGACTATAGGCTATCCACAAATCAGCATCAGAAGCCGGGTTCTTATCGATGACGCCCCAACTATTGTCTTCACGTTGTCCCCATTGCCAGGCGGGCAGGCGAGCTGTCAGGTCACCGGCTGACAGGTTGTTCTCGGTCCAGGTCAGAATGCGTTGAAAAGCGGCTTTATCATTGGCACTCAGGGCAAAGAACAGGGCGTACGCCTGCCCCTCGGAAGTCGTGGGCTTGCGTGGGCCGCTATGGTCGATTACTCGGCCGTCCTCAGCGATGAAAGTTTTTTTGAAGTGATCCCAGGCAGGCCAGGGATCATTGCATGAAGCTGCCAGTGCAACACCGGGCAGCATCAGCCAGCAGCTGAAAAAAATCAGCAAGCACTTGTAAAGCCGGGATAAGTCGTTCAAGGTGTTGAACATGTGGGAGATGTATTCATTTTACAGCGGCATTGCATGAGGGAAAGATCAATCTTATGCCTTCATGCAATGCTTAAACTGGCACAGGCCGATTACTTATTGTAGGAATCAGCGTTGAGGCCCATGACATGCGAGAAGCCGCCATCGACGTAAGTGATTTCACCAGTAATACCGTTTGCCAGTGGCGACAGCAGGAAGGCCGCTGTATTGCCCACATCTTCAATTGTCACATTGCGGCGCAGAGGTGCGTGCTCGGCAACAAAGCCCAGCAGTTTGCCAAAGTCCTTGATGCCGCTGGCAGCCAGGGTTTTGATAGGGCCAGCGGAGATACCATTGACGCGTATGCCTTTTTTGCCCAGGTGTTCTGCCAGGTAACGTACCGATGCTTCAAGTGATGCCTTGGCCATGCCCATGGTGTTGTAATGCGGGATGGCACGGATAGCACCCAGGTAAGACAGGGTCAGCAGGGCCGAGTCTTCACGCAGCAGTGGCAGAGCAGCTTTTGCCATGGCCGGGAAACTGTAAGCAGAAATGTCATGCGCAATGCGGAAAGCTTCACGGGAGAACCCATCGAGGAATTCACCGGCAATTGCTTCGCGTGGTGCAAAGCCGATAGCATGTACCAGGCCATCAAGCTTGTCCCAGGATTTGCCCAGGTCAGCAAAAACCGCTTCAATTTGTTCGTCGCTGGCGACGTCGCAATCAAAGATCAGTTTGCTATCGAATTCAGCCGCAAAATCAGTAATCCTGTCTTTGAAACGTTCGCCTACATAGGTAAATGCCAGTTCAGCGCCTTCGCGTTTGCATGCCTGGGCGATGCCGTAAGCGATGGAACGATTGGACAGCAAACCGGTGATCAGAATTTTTTTGCCTTGCAGAAATGCCATGTTGACTCCAGGTAGGGCCGCATCAAGTCTATGGCCGGTCGGCAAAATGCCAGGCTAAACCTGCCCTTGATACGTTTTAAAATTTTTTGATACTGCACAAAGTGAGACTGGCCAACTTGTGCCCATACTCACAGTAGGTCGGAATTGTAGTGGCTAAGACCAAAACGGGCAAATATTAAGTGTGCTGCGATGGCAATAATGAACTTAATTTGGCAATTCCGGGCAATATTGGTACTGCAATTGCCCAGTTTTTGACTGAATGACTATCAATGCAGTTACTTATCTTGCTGGTTTGAAGTCTCCAATTCCTTCAATTGTTGCTCTGCATGCTTGTTGTCAGGATTTAATTTCAAGGACTGGCGGTAATTGACGATGGCCAGATCTTTGTTGCCGGCGACTTCATAAGCTTCACCCAGGCTGTCAAAGGCATTGAAGCTGTCCGTTGATAAGTGGGTGTTCAGTCTGAAAATCGCCAATGCTGCCTTGAGTTTATTCTGGCGCAATAATTCATAGCCCCAGGCATTCAAATCACTATCTTTAAGAACAAATTCTGGATTCAGTTTATGCAGGCTGTCATACAGCGCTTCGGCTCCCTGAAAGTCTTGTTTTGCCAGTCCCTGTATAAAACCGGAGCGTGTTGGCAGGGCACCTGGCAGGGCAGGCCGGTGTTGCACATACATCATATGTGCAGGCGCGCCATTTTTGACTGGCGTCGTTTGCAAAAAGCGTTCGCTTTCTGTGTTGGCTTTGAGCTTTGCATTGAGAAATTCCAGCACATAGCGGCTGACCCAGGAATGTGCTAAACCTATTTCTTTACGCGTGTATTCAGAAAAATGCAGATCGGATCCCATGCGCAAGCTATCTGAAGCAAAGTCGACATGCTGCATCCATGGCATGGTGATTTTAATTAAATCCATGTATTTCATGCTATTGAGTGCTGAATAAGACATGTCCTGGTTACGCTGGCTCAGTTCTTCCAGTGATTCATTTCCCCTGTGTATAAACAACGTCGGTACCGTGATTGATACTGCAGGAATCTGTTTGGCAAATTCAGTGAAACGGCGCAAGGAACCATCAAGGCTAATCAGGGCAGAAATGCGGCTGTCTCTTGAGGCTGCAACAAAGTTGGCCATGCCGCCCCAACTGAAACCCATTACGGCAATTTTGGATAAATCTGCTTCAGGTACGGTCGACGCATAGGCGAGTAAAAATTGTATATCTCTGGCCTGGGCATCAAGGCCAGCCATATCGATGCTCACATTATTTGTCAGCGGGCCCTGGCTGGCGCTGGAAATAACGATGTAGCCATGGCTGGCCAGGTATTCAAAGTTATCGACGTTCTCCATCGCTTCGCCACCAGCGCCGGGGGCATAAATCAGGACAGGGTATTTGCCACTGGCTGGGGATGTGCCCTTGCTTGCACGCATGACAGCCTGGACTTCTGCATTGCCACGCTCGTTGCCAAATACGCGTAGTACTTTGTCAGTCTTTTCCTTGAGCTTACGCTCGATTTCAGCGCCAGGCAGCTGGAAGTCAGGCCTGGTCTCGGTCGTTCTCAGATAATCAATGAAACGCAGGGGCTTGCCTGGTTTATCTGAGGGATACCAGATCAGGGTTTGTACCGGGCGGGCACGTTCAGTTTTGATCGCTTCGCCAGTGACCAGATCATGCTTGCCCTTCATGGAGCGGCTGAAGTCATATTGCTGCACCAGGCGAAAACCGACAGCGTGTTTGCCATAGGCATTGGCGAGCTGGAAATTTGGTTCGGTGGTATTGGCTGAAGCCAATGTTGCTGCGAACAGGCAAAAGCCACTGGCGGCTTTTGCAATATGGCGCAGAAAAAATGAAGGCTGGCGTAGCATATATCGTTGCTTGCTTATATGCTTAAGTGAACTCTCCGAGCGGGCCATGCGTACAAAGGAAAACCACTTGCTTTGAAAATTCATGCGTCTACTTTCAAAAAAGCTGAGGCAGGCCATGTGCTATCAGTGCCCGGCTTGATTTACGACTGGCCTGTGTTCAGGATTAAAGTGCGAAGTACATTTCTTTGAGCAAGGCACCTGGCACGACTGCGCCGCCAGTATGGCGTTCACCATAAGAGCGGTCATCCATGATGACCTCGGTTTCTTGTGTTAGTTTCAATAAATTATCACCGAGTATCCTGAATAAAGAATCATCAAAGCGCATGACATTGAGCGGCGCCTTGATCTCTCCGTTTTCTACCCAAAAAGTGGCGAAGCGTGTCATGCCTGTGATGCGGCAGGTAGCACGATCAGAAAAGTTCAAATACCAGAGATTGGAAATATAGATACCCGTGCCCAGCTCTTTGAGTATGTCCGCGTTTGCCAGTGTACCCGCGCGCATGATCAGGGATCTTGCTGACTCATCGTCCGGTGCCCCATTGGCGATCAAGCCAAATTCCTTGGCGCTGCGCGGTGAGATCATGCTGCCGCTCAGTTTGCCCGTCTGTATCAGGGGAATGACGTCGGGTTTGATGAAGCCTTGCGCCTGAAAACCAGGCTCCAGGCCAGCACGGCTGTCTTCGCAGATATCCACCATGGCATGCATGCTTGCTTCGCCTGACTGCAAGCGACGCAGGCAGCTATGGCGGGTACGCAAAGACTTTTCGGACAGACCACCCCAGTTGAGCATCATAATCAATTCATTCAATGCCGTCGGGCTGAGATAAGCCCGGTAATTGCCTGCCGCAACGGTGACAGGTGGTCGCGCCAGCAAGGCGAGCTTTTGACGGGCATCGGCAAATTTCTTCAGAAATTCAGCCTCATCCCAATGGAAGCCTGCATAGTTGGATTTGACAGCTTTATCTGTTGAATGAAACAGGCTCCAGTCAAAATTGATATTGCTGGTTTCATACCAGTTGCGCTGGCCATAGGAATTGGCAAAGCCGCGATATTGCGTACCTGTGGTCAGCAGGCCCACCATGTCTACCCCGTTTGCTGCTGCCAGTATCTGCTCCAGTATGGCCGATGTTGGGGGCAGGGAAGATGGGAGGATTTGTACGCTGTTGTTAACTTCAGTGGCTATCATCAGGTGCGGGTCTGCTGGCAAGTCTGGTAATTGCGTACGCAAATCTTCAATTGCAGCATTGATCCTCGGTAAATCCATTTCCGTTTCGCCGCTGAGATTGAAACTCATGGCCGCATGGGTTTGCCCCTTGATCAATTGCAGGTTCAGTATCAGTTGCAAGACATGGCCAGGCTGGCGTATGGCGCTGCGGTTGAAACGGACAAAGTCACTGGACTCTGCCGACAACCAGGTGGTGCTGACTTCATTCGCCGCTAATTGCGTTTCTATATGTGCTGCCAGGGATAAAAAATAGTCTTGCATCAGGCTTCGCCTCCAAATACTTCCACCTGGTCAAACAGGCAGGCTGGTGAAGCGTGACCCACGCGTATGACTTGGGAAGGCTCGCCTTTGCCACAGAAGGGTGTGCCCATGACTGCCAGGGTGGATACATCACCCACCATTTTTAGCGAGCGCCAGAAACTCTCTGAAATACCACGATAATTGGGATTCTTGACCAGTTCTTGCAATTTGCCATTGCGTATCATTTGCCCATATTCACAGCCAAACTGGAATTTATTGCGTGAATCGTCGATGGACCAGGACACATTGGTATTCATCAGCACGCCACACTCAACACTGGCAATCATCTCATCGAGGCTGCTGCTGCCTGCTTCTATATTCAGGTTGGCCATACGGTCTATGGCCGGGCGGTTCCAGTCGCAAGCGCGCGAATTGGCGACACCTGCCATACCAGCGCGGGCTTGGGAAAGGGCGCTGCCCAAAGGTTTTTCCAGTATGCCGTTTTTGATGATCCAGGTTTTTTCTGCAGTACTGCCATCATCATCCCAGCCAAAGCTGGCAAATTGTTCGGCACGGCTGGGGTCATAGGTGACGTTCAGCAATTCAGAGCCATACTGGAAATGACCAAACATCTCTGGTGTGACAAAACTGGTGCCAGCAAAATTGCGCTCATCACCAAGGATGCGGTCAAGTTCCAGCGGGTGCCCTATGGATTCATGGATTTGCAGCATCATCTGTTCTGGCATCAGCAGCAAGTCCATGCGGCCACTTGGGCAGTTAGCTGCATGCAGTAGCGCTAGTGCTTCCTCTGCAATGCGCTTGCCCGCGCCATAAAAGCCGGATTGCTGCAAAACTTCCATACCACCCTGACGGCAAAAACCGTTGTATTGACCTCCGAGGCTACGGGTCTGGGTCTCTGATCCATCGTTGGCGGTAACGCTGAGATTCGGTATCAGGTAGTTGAATTGCTGATGTATGTCAGCACCAGCACTACTGATAAATAGTTGCTCAGTATGAGTCACGCCTATGGAAGCACTCCAATCTACAATCTTGTCGCTGAAATGCGATGCTGCAGACTCCTGCATTAGTAAGGCAATCAAGTCTTTCCTGGGCCAGATGGATGCGGCAGGACTTTGATACTGACCGATAATAGCAGCTTGCGGGATTTTGCTGAAGTTGGTGATCGTTTTACCTGCGCTGAGCCTGGCCCATTTCAAAGCATGCTGCAATGCGGTATTCAATCCATTGCGGGATAAGTCGCTGGTTGCGGCATAGCCGTAGCCACCATCATGAATAACGGTCAGCATCGCGCCATGGCTTCGGGCATTGCGCAGGGGTTGCAATACATTTTGCCTGACCAGCAGTTCTTCACTGCGCTCATCCACTACACGCATGGAGAAAAAATCGACAGCGGGCATTAATTCCCGGAATAAACTTCTTAATGCTTCCAATCCTGACTCCAGTAAATTTGCTGCATATGGATATGCGGGAAATTGTGCCCGTTTCGTCAAGCAACAGGCGAACGCCATCTTGCCAGTGTTTGCAAGATTGGTCAAAAATATAAGTGTAAGGAGGTTTTTCAGACTGGAGCGGGCGAACCAGCAAGCAGCCGATTCGCCTGTGCAGCTTAGTGTTGCAGACCCTTGGGAATGGCATTGAGTAAAGTCTTGGTGTACGCCTGGGTAGGATTCAAATACAGATCATCTGAATTCGCCAGTTCGATAACCTTGCCCTTGTTCATCACCATGACCTGGTCGGCAATATATTTGACCACTGCCAGATCATGCGAGATGAAGATGTAGGACAGACCAAATTCTTCCTGCAAATCCTGCAGCAGATTCAGCACCTGCGCCTGCACCGATACGTCGAGTGCTGACACCGATTCATCGCAGACCAGCACTTCCGGTTTCATCGTCAGGCAGCGCGCAATGGCGATACGCTGACGCTGGCCGCCAGAAAATTCATGTGGGTAGCGATGGAAGGCAATTGTTGGCAGGCCGACCTTTTCCAGCAATTGATAAGCCATGGCAGAGCGTTCGCTGTCGTTGGCGCCGATATTGTGGATGTACATGGGTTCCATCAAGATCTGCCCCACAGTAAAGCGCGGGTTCAGTGATGCATAGGGGTTTTGAAAAATGATTTGTATGCGGCGCTTGTAGTGATGAAATTCCTTGTTCGACATGGACAGGATGTCCTTGCCTTCAAACAGAGCTTGCCCGGTGGTTGCCTGATGCAGGCGCATCAGTGTCAGGCCAACCGTGGTCTTGCCAGAGCCTGATTCACCCACCACACCCAGAGTTTTGCCACGTGCCAGTTTGAAGGAAACACCTTCTACGGCCTTGAATTCTTTCTTGCCAAAGAAGCCTTCACGGGAGTAAAAGCTCTTGCCCAGATCCTTGACTTCCAGCACGATTTCTTCATCGCCTTTGAGGCCACGCGGGCGTTGTTTTTGCTCGACCAGTGCGCCGTTATTGTTCATGAAGTCGGCAATCACCGGCAAACGCCATGGACGGGTATCCAGCGTAGGGCGGCAGTGCAGCAGCGCCTGGGTATAGGTATCTTTCGGGCTTTCAAATATTTGTTCTACCGTGCCCGCTTCGCGGATTTCACCATTGCGCATGACGATGACATGGTCGGCAATTTCACCGACCAGTGCCAGGTCATGGGTAATGAACAGCACTGACATTTTGTGTTTAGTGCGCAGCGCATCGATCAGGTCGATGATCTGCTTTTGTATGGTGACATCCAGTGCCGTCGTCGGTTCATCGGCAATCAATAATTTGGGTTCGCAGGCTATCGCCATGGCGATCATCACCCTTTGTTGCTGGCCGCCGGACATCTGGCTGGGGTAGGCGTCGATCTTGTTCTTAGGATCGGGAATGCCGACTTCTTCCAGCAATTCTATCGAACGTTTGCGAGCCTGTTTTGCATCCATGCCCATGTGCAGACGCAAGACTTCAGCGATCTGGAAACCGACAGTAAATACCGGATTCAGCGAGGTCATTGGCTCCTGGAAAATCATGGATATTTCCTTACCACATAAATCGCGCCTTTCCGCAATGCTGAGCTCCAGCAGGCTGCGGCCTTCAAAAATGATTTTGCTTTCAGCGGCAATGCTTGAAGTATCTGGTGGCAGCAAGCCCATGACGGCCAGCGAGCTGACGGACTTGCCACTGCCGGATTCCCCTACCAGAGCGACGGTGGAATTGCGCGGTATTTCAAATGAAATACCCTTGACGGTTTCTACACTGTCTTTTTTATTGACGCGGAAAGACACTCGCAGGTTTTCTACTTTCAGCAAAGCTTGATTTGGGTTTTCTTGACTCATGATCTGTCCTTATTTCAACTTGGGGTCAAGCGCATCGCGCAAGGCATCGGTGAACAATGAAAATGCCGTCACCAGCACAGCCATCGCCGCGGTTGCGGCAACCAGTTGCCACCATTTACCCAAAATCAATTCATTCTGTGCTTCATTGAGCATACTGCCCCAGGACACCACACCAACCGGCACGCCAAAGCCCAGGAAACTCAGGATAACTTCGGACTTGATAAAGCCGACGACAAGGATGGATACCTGTACCAGTGCCACATGGCTGACATTCGGGAAGATATGCACGAACATCTTGCGCCAGTGCGAAGCACCGATGGCATCTGCTGCCCACACATATTCACGCGCCTTGTGCTTCATGTATTCGGCGCGTATCAGTCGGAATGGACCAGTCCAGCCAGTAAAGGCCAGAATCAGGATGATGGTGGTCACACCTTTTTGCTGCAATACAGCTGCGACTGAAAGTATCAGCAACAGGTAAGGGATGGAAGTGAAGATGCTATAAAACCAGTTGAAAAAGTCATCGACTTTTCCGCCAAAATAACCAGCCAGTGCGCCAAACATCGTACCCAGCAGTGTCGCCAGAAAGGCTGCAACCAGGCCAACGACGATGGAAGTCTCAGCACCCTTGATGGTTTTCTTGATAATGTCATGCCCCCACTTGTCGGCACCAAAGGGCAGGGTGGTCAGGCGGTCGGCCACGACAGCCTTGCCAGACTTGGCAAGTTCAGCGCGGATTTCTGCCATTTCCTTTGCCAGCGGGTCAGGGATGCCGTAATCATTGACGATGATTGCCTGATCAGCATCTGGCTGCTTGCGCAATTCACGGATGATGTCAGCCAACGGGTCGAGAGGATTCTCAGGCGGTGGTGCTTCTACTTCTACTTTAGCTGCTACGTTTGCGTCTGCGCCAATAAAGCCGGGCGGGGCATAGCTGACACCGCTTTCCTGTTCCCAGTCAGCGGCAATGATACCGGCAGCGGACAGGGTAAGAGTCAATAAAAAGGCAGTCACAATCGCCATGGCGATCATGGCGACCTTGTCGGCGCGCAGGCGGCGCCAGGCCAGGGCCCACAGCCCGGGCGAAACAGTTTGAACAGTTGGATTGGTGATAGTCGTGCTCATGAATGATCCTTATTTCAACTGTACGCGTGGATCAACCGCCTGGTACAGCAGATCGGTCAACAAATTAAAAAACATGGTCGCGGCAGCGACATACACGGTGATCGCTTTGATCACGGGGAAGTCACTGCGTTCCACTGCCAGTATCACTTCGCGGCCTATGCCAGGGATGGAAAAGAAACGCTCGATCAGGAAGGCGCCGATCAGCAAGGCTGGCAGGTTCGACATGACGTGGGTGATGATAGGTATCGACGCATTTCGCAAGACGTGTACCCATTTCACGCGGCTTTCGCTAACGCCCTTGGCGCGTGCAGTGCGCACATAATCCTGGTTCACTTCATCCAGCACAAAGGTGCGGAACAGGCGCAGGTTAGGTGCGACACCCACGGCCAGAGCGATCAGGATAGGCAGGGCAGAGTATTTGAACAGGTTTTCAGCAAAGTGATTGCCCCAGCCCTGTACCGGGAACATTCCCAGTTTATAAGCAAAGAAATACTGGCCGACGATGATGTAGACCAGGATACTGACCGACATGCCGACGGTACAGGCAATCATCACAGAGCGGTCAGTCAACGAGCCACGTTTGAAGGCAATTGCGAGCGCCAACGCAATCGCAATCAGGGTTTCGATAATTGTAAGTGGTATCAACACAGTCAGCGAAGGGCCAAGACGTGTGCCTATGATGGAAGACACTGCTTCACCGGTACTCCAGCTATTGCCAAAGTTGAAGGTGACAATTTGCTTGATGAAGATCCATAGTTGTACATAGTAAGGCTGGTCTATGCCAAGTTGGGTGCGGATATTGGCTATCTGTTCGGCATTTGACATCTTGCCTGCCAGGATGTAGGCCGGGTCGCCACCCACCCAGTTAAACAGGAAAAACACCAGCAGGATGACACCCAGCATCGTTGGTGCCATCTGCCATAAGCGGCGCAGTATATAAGCGGTCATGTTTGTCTCTCGGTTTTCAAATTTCAGTCAGCCTGCGGATTACTTGTTCTTGTCGATGTCGATCTGTAGCCATTCTATATGCATGATGGGGTGCTTTTTATGACCTATCACGCGTGGCTGTGACAGCATCATGCGATGGCGGGCATAACCCAGGCGCTGGGCAGCATACAGTTCCATGATGCGGGTCATCTTGTGATACAGCAGATCGCGCTCTGGCCCTGGAGCCATTTTTTGTGATTGTTCATACAGCTTGTCATATTCTGGGATGGCGACGCAGCCATTATTATTCATGTGTATGTTTTTACCGTAAAACAATTGCATAAAGTTATCACCATCAGGATAGTCCGCTATCCATGGTGAAATGCGCTGCATCAATTGGCACTGCTTTTCTGCTTTCAAAATTTCAGCAAAGGGACGGAATTCGGCACGCATTTTAATGCCTATGCCGTCATAGGATTTTTTCCAGACCTCAGCCTGCAAATGACCGCGTGATTCTGTCTGGGCTGTGTGAACAATTTCCAGTGGACTACCATCTGGCATGGTGCGATAACCATCCTTGCCTTTTTTGTAGCCGAACTTGTCGAGCAAGGCGTTGGCTGCGGCAGGATTGTACTGAATGCTGCTTTTGTAGTTAGGGTCATGTCCTACCACGCCAGGAGGGATGGGATATTGCAAAGGTATAGCATGCCCGTTGTCTACGATGCGTATTTCTTCTTCTACATTGTGGGCCATGGACATGGCGCGGCGCAGGGCGATTTTCTCTTTGCTCAAGCCACCAAATACCGGGTCTCGCATGTTCCAGTAATAGACGGTTAGTTCTGGGTCAATAATGCGCGACATCTGTATGCCGCGTTTGACAAATTCAGGCTTCAAGTCTGGTCCGTTCAATACCTGAGGTGCCAGACCGCCATATAACTGGAATAAATCAATTTCATCTTTTTGGAATGCCAGCAGGCGCGACTGGTCTTCCAGTATCACATTGACGACGACACGCCCGATTTGTGGCATGCGTTTGCCCTTCATGGCAGCAATGATTTTCTGATCATTCGGGTCTGCGCTGGCCTGGAAATCCCATATCGTCTTATGAAAATCAGGATTTGCATCCAGTATCATTTTCGAGCCGCGTACCCATTCAGTTAGTTTGAAAGGGCCAGTGCCTACTGGGTTTGCCATGGCAACACCTTGTGCATCCTGGTATTTTTCTATGACTTCGCGTGCAACCGCGGACATGGCGGTGTAGGCCAATATCATGGGCAGATTAAAGTCCGGACGCGTCAGATGTATGCGCAAAGTATATTTATCGACGACTTCCAGACCTGGTACCTTGGCCGAATAATCAAATTTACCCGATTTCTTCGCCTGCGCGGCCAGTTGATCCAGTCCCGTTATCTTGTCTTCTAACAGCCATACATGGGTAGAGGCGATTTTCGGGTCCATGATGCGCTTGAATGAATACACATAATCATCCACCGTCAATTCACGCTTTTTGCCATTGAAGGCCGCATCAGGCGTGAAGTAAATACCTTTCTTAAGCTTGATGGTATAGGTTTTGCCATCGGCAGAAATCTCTGGCATGCCATCGGCTGTTTTTGGGATAATCTTCGCCGGGCTGGCCAGGTAGTCATAGGTGAACAGGCGTTCAAAAATCGCCTCATTAATGGCGTTGGAGTACAGGTCTCGTGTCGCCGCAGGGTCAAAGCCGGTTTCCGCAACTGGGAAGATGGTGCGCAACACTTTTTCCGGATCAGCAAAATCAGGTTTGGCAGCATGTGCATGCATGGGCAGAGTTGTTGCGGCCAGACCAGCAAGGGTCAGGCAGATTGCCATGCCTGTTCTGGATAGCTTGCGTAAAGCTCTGTCGCGCTGATACGGATGAGTGGACTTCATAAACGAGTTCTCCTGCTATTTTTGTACGATGATAATAAATGCGTATTGAATCAACTGAGACTTGCACGTCGCAATTAATGTTTTTCTACATCAATGAAGGCCCAGTCAGAATGTAAGATAGGATGCTTTTTATAGCCAATAATCCAGGGACGATATAGCCAGCTGCGGATGCGCGAGGTATGTACTATCCATGGTGTATCAGCTTCTACCTGGCGGTTCATTTGTGCATACACCTTATTGCGCTCTTCCCCCAATGGCAAGGAGATAGCCTTGCGGAACAGTGCATCATAGGCAGGTGATTCGTAGCAGGCATGGTTGCCCGCACCGGCTTTGGGACCGTAGAGTAATTGCAGGAAGTTTTCGCCATCAGGGAAATCTGCATTCCAGGCGCCGCCCCACATATTCAGTTTGCAGGCGGAGGCAGCTTTCAGGTTGTCAGCGAAATTGCTGACCGGGAATTCGATGCGCAAACCAATTTTATCCAGGCCACGTTTATAAATCTCAGACTGAACTTTATAGATGGCTGCGGGTTCCACGGTTTTTTTGAGGATGAGCGGGCTGCCGTCAGGATTATTTCTGTATCCATCCGCTCCACGTTTATAGCCAAAATGGTCGAGCAGTTTATTGGCTAATTTGATGTCATATGCGAGACTGCTGCGGTAAGCTGGATCGTAGCCAACAATATCCTTGGGGATCAGCATTTCAGATCGTATGGCTTGCCCCAGCCGCATTTGGGCGATTTCATCTTCATGACTATAGGCCATGCCTATCGCGCGACGCAGGGCAATTTTCTCCTTGGTGTAACCGCCGATCAAAGGGTCGCGCATATTGAAAATCGTAAAGGTGATGCCCGCGTCTGTAACTCTGTCCATCTTGATGCCCTGGTTTACCAGGTCAGGTTTTAACGCAACTCCATCGAGGGCTGCCGTGGCAGCGCTTTGCGGCAGCTTATCAATGTCAAGTTGCGAATCCTGAAATGCCAGCCAGCGAGATTGTTCTTCTTCGATGATGCTAATGTCGACCTTGCCAACCTGGGGCATCTTCTTGCCCTTCATTTGTTTGACGATTTCTTCATCGCGGGCGCTGCCCGTCGATTTGAAATCCCAGGTGTAGCCACGGTATTCGGGGTTGGCCGTGAGCACGATCTTGCTACGTGGCAAATACTTTTCCACCATGTAAGGACCAGTCCCGACTGGATGCAGGCCAGTTTGATCGCCATAAGCCTCTATCACTTCCCTCGCTACTGCGCCAAAACCGCCGTAGGCGACGACATACAGGAAATTGTAGTCTGTTGCTGTTAACTCTATCCTTAGCGTGTACTTGTCGATAGCCTTCAGGCCAGCAACTGGCGCATCGTAGTCGAATTTACCCGTTCTTTTTGCATTTGCAGCGACACTATCAAGGCCAACAATTTTGCCTTCTATGAAGCTGGCATTGGGTGAACGGTTGACGGGGTCCAATACGCGCTTGAAGGTGTAGACATAGTCGTTCGCGGTCAACTCATGTTTTTTGCCCTTGAATGCGGGATCGGGGGCAAAGTAAATGCCAGGCCTGATCTTGAAGGTAAAAACTTTCCCCTGCTCGGTTACTTCTGGCATTGCCTCTGCAGCAAGTGGCAAGAGACGTGCCGGGCGTGCCAGGTAATCATAGCTGAGCAAGGGTTCAAAGATTGCTTCACTGACCCAGCCAGAATAAAAATTCTGGGTTTTTGCCATGTCAAAGCCATCATCCGCAGCTTCGAAAGCCTGCCTGACTACTTTGTTGAGGTCCGCAGGGCTAGCTGCCTGAGCCACCTGCAAGGAAACTGAAGCCAGCAGCATGGTGAAAATACAAGCAACTCTCTGGTGACGCATGAACATTGTTAACCTTCGTACTCTCGTAGTGTAAATTTATTCTGCTTAAGCATGGATCAGGCCCGAGTGGGGTACATGCGGGCCTTTAATGGCAAAATCTTAGAAAAAAAACTATTGAATAGTTTAATTTACATATTGCAGGTGCAAATTAATTTTACCCTTGTGTTTTCAAACAATTTAGCTTGTATGCATGCCAAAAAGCCGTAACCTTAACGCAAGAGTCACATCGGTGGGAAATGAAAAGAAATTTTTATTTCACACGGTAATGCTCAAGTGTGACAATTTTTTTCAATTTGTGATTTTCAAGTGCAGTTTGATCGTGATTGCGCACCAGAGAAGGAGTGATGATGTTGCCTTGCACCATTGCGGTGCAATACTGCGGCGCAACTTTAGATAGTTTGGAGGCTAAAAAGAGGCTCAAAAAAAATTAAATTTCGGCGAGTAGCTAAGTCGGCAAATTTATCAATGTAAGGAAGTGTAAAAATAGCTGCGCTGACATGATTTATGCTGCACAGCACAAAAGAATAGGTTTCCTAAGCGCGTGTTTTTTTGGCAAAATGCGTCATGTTGTTTTTTTGATGGACCAGCTGTCATACTACTTGACAGTTTCTGTGCGGAAGTGGTTTTATGCGCCTTCGGAAAATTTTCTGACGCTTAAATTTACATTTCGCAGATGTGAAGGCAACTTTTTTTACATGAATAAATTAAGTTGCCAGCCAATTTGCAGTGTAACCATCTGCAGCAGGTAAAAATTTCCGGACCACCTTGCGAGCTATTGTCCTTCGGGGCCGTAGAGCATGGTTGATGAAATAAGAAATAGATCAATAAGTTTATTATTTGGTTAATTGCTGACGTAGTCAGTAAAGTAGTCAGTAAAGCTTGATATTTTGGTTGCAGGCAAAATTAAATAAGTCAGTTTCACAAGAAAACTCGATTTATATTTTGATGAGCCTGCTGCTTATGAATTTATAAGTGGTTTTGTATCGGTATGGCTTTTTATTGATGCTCAGCATTTATAATCACTTTTTTGTTTGAGTTGTTTTGACTTGCGTCAGACAGTAGACCTTGTGGTAGTGGAGGAGCAGTAATGGATTTTTCAAATCGCCAGCAAGAGCCGGGGAAGAAGTTTATAGGTATAGGGCTGGTAATCGCATTTCACTTACTGGTGGTATATGCGCTGGTATCAGGATTGGCTCGCAAGGCCATGGAAGTGGTGATCAAGCCAGCAGAAGTCAAGCTGGTGGAAGAGGTGAAACCACCGCCACCACCGCCAGATACACCGCCACCGCCGCCACCAAAACTGCTGGCCCCACCGCCACCGTTCATTCCGCCACCGGAAGTCCAGGTACAACAACCGGTACAACAGCAGCCGACGATCGCCGCCGTATCGAATGTCAAGCCAGAGAACCCGACATTCGCCAAGACCCAGGCCCCACCTGCTCCCGTAGCAGAAGCCAAGCCTACAGGTCCTGTGACAGTACCAGGCGTGATCGATTTTAACGTTGGTGGTTGCAAACCGGAATATCCGCGTGCATCGCTGCGTAACGAAGAAACTGGTACCGTGCAATTATCCGTCCTCATCGGTGCAGATGGCTCGGTAGCCGATGTCAAGATCGACAAATCCAGTGGCTTCCGCGGTCTCGATAATGCAGTGAAGTCCCAATTGATGTCAGGTTCCTGCAAAAACAAACCAGGTACCGTGGATGGCAAGCCACAACAGACATGGACCAAAGTCCAGTATGTCTGGAAGTTGGAGTAATAAAGAGACTCAGGCAAGAGCAGGCTGACAAATCAATGTTGCCTTCTCTACCCAAGAAAATTAAGTAGCAAACTAGATTAGTACCAGGCAACAAACAAACCAAGTAGCACATAAAAACAGTAGCAAGCAATACCAACCTTATTTTGTTAAAAGGAAGCACCTCAATGAAAACCCGTTTCTCCGCATTCCTGGCTGCAACACTCCTGGCTTTGACAGCCGCCGTTGCCGTCGCTCCTGCCTCCGCTCAAGGTCCAGCTTCTGCTGCCGCCTCTGCTCCAGCAGCTCCTGCTGCTGAAGCTGCCGCCGCTCCAGCTGCCCCCGCCGATGCTGGCGCTCCCGCAGCTGCACCAGCAGCAGCCAAAGAAGTGATAGAAAATCCATACGGCCTCGATGCCCTCTGGAAAACAGGTGACTTCGTTGCCAAAGGCACACTCATCATCATGGTCATCATGTCCATGGGTAGCTGGTACATCCTCATCACCAAAATCATCGACCAGGTCAAACTGTCTGGCCAGGCAACAGATGCACGCACCAAATTCTGGAAAGCAGCCTCCGTACAAGCCGGTGCCGCTTCCCTGAAAGAAGGCAGCCCATTCCGCTTCATCGCTGACTCTGGCATCAAAGCCACAGAACACCATGAAGGCGCTTTGCTGGAACAAATCGATTTGAACACCTGGGTCTCCATGTCCATCCAGCGCGCTGTGGAAAAAGTCCAGAGCCGCCTGCAAGACGGCCTGGCATTCCTGGCAACAGTTGGTTCCACAGCACCGTTCGTAGGTCTGTTCGGTACAGTATGGGGTATCTACCATGCGCTGACAGCCATCGGTATGTCCGGTCAGGCATCGATCGACAAAGTAGCGGGTCCGGTTGGTGAAGCGCTGATCATGACCGCGATTGGTCTGGCTGTGGCTGTTCCTGCCGTTCTGGGTTACAACTTCCTGGTACGCCGCAACAAGAGCGCCATGGAAGAAGTCCGTGCTTTCTCCGCTGACCTGCATTCTGTAGTTCTGTCCGGCAACATGGGCAAAACAGCAGCAAAGAAATAATTAGCAGTCACTGATTAACACCAGAAGACCTCTCAACGCAGAGGCACAGAGACACAGAGAAAAGCAAGAGGAAAATCTTCTTGTTGAAACTGATCGCAGATCATTTCTCCTGGACATTACAAGCAGTAAGTAATGAATAGGTTTTCTCTGTGGGTTTTTACTCTGTGTCTCTGTGTCTCTGTGGTGAGGGGTCTTCCGTATTCAGTAATTTGAAAGAGAACACATTATGGCAATGGCAATTGGCAATGATGGTGATGGCGAAGACGAAGTCAACAGCACCATCAACACCACCCCGCTGGTAGACGTCATGCTGGTTTTGCTGATCATCTTCCTGATCACCACCCCGGTGATTACAGACACGATCAAGCTCAAGCTGCCGGCAGAGCACAACCAGATTTACAAAACCAAACCGGAAAACATCACCTTGTCGATCAACAAGGATGGTGATCTGTACTGGAACGGCAGTACCAAGCCGCTTGGTGGCACGGATGCCCTGTTTGAACGACTCAAGGTAGAAGCAGTCAAGGTCCCGCAACCGGAGTTGCATATCCGTGGTGACCAGAATGCCCGTTATGAGTTTGTCGGCAAGAGCATTTTGACAGCCCAGCGTGCAGGTATCGCCAAGGTCGGCTTCGTTATTGAACCGCCAGCGCGGAACTAAGTAAAGGAATCATTATGGGTATGCAAATAGGTTCCGGCAGCGCGTCTGCTGATCCAGAAGTAATGATAGAAATGAACATGACGCCTTTGATTGACGTCATGCTGGTGTTGATCATCATGTTGATCATCACAATTCCCATTCAGAATCATGCGGTCAATCTGAATATGCCGCAAGGGCCGTCGCCAGTGAAGCAGACGGATCCTATCGTCGTGAATATTGACGTGGATTTTGATGGTACTGTGTCCTGGAATGGTGCAGCAGTGAATCCAAGCGAACTGGATGCCAAGCTGGCAGAAGCGGCAGCGCAACCTGACCAGCCAGAAGTGCATTTGCGTCCGGTGGCTGTCGTTCCTTACAAATCTGTGGCGGCTGTCATGGCAGCGGCACAGCGTCTTGGCGTGACCAAGATTGGTATGGTTGGCAACGAACAGTTCTTGAAATGATAAATCAGCATTTCAAGATGGTTTCGGCGCAACAATGCTGAGTTATTAAGGTATGATAGAAAATTGGCAGGGTTAACCCTGCCATTTTTCATATTCACGGGTTGAGCCTTGGTCCTTTCTAAAGCTGCAGTCCCAAAGTTTATTAAATTTATTGATTGAGAGATCAACATATGAAGCAACTTCGCTTGTCTCGTATTGCTGTATTGATTGCAGCTATTGGCTTTGCAGCCATTCCGGAATTAACAAATATCGCCGCAAATCAAGCCTATGCCCAAGAAGCCATGCGCCCTGAAATTGGCCGCATTGTGCAAGCAGCTGGTGAACTGTACAAAGCGAAGAAGTATAAAGAGGCGCTATCCAAGATTCATGAGGCCAATAGCATAGGCGGTAAGACAGTCAATGAAAGCTTTACGATAGAGCGCATGCGCTTGTCGATCGCTTCTGCAGCTGGCGACAATGATACGGTGATCCGTGCAGCAGAAACGATTGTTTCGGCAAATAAACTGGGCGGCAAAGAACAGTTGCAAATGATACAGGTGCTGGCGAATGCCTATTTCAAGGCTGGTAACTACGCCAAAGCAGCGCAATGGTATAACCGCTATTATGCGGATGGTGGTACAGACCCTTCTCTGCGCCCTTATCTGATACAGGCTATGTCGCAAAGTGGTGACAGTGCCAAAGCGATGAAAGAGATTAACGCTGAGCTGGCAGCAGATGAAAAAGCTGGCCGTACGCCAAGCCTGACCAATCTGGAATATCTGGCCAATGATGCGCTGAAGCGTAAAGACATGGCAACTTATTCCAGCGCCCTGGAAAAAATGGTGTCTTTCCATGGTAAAAAAGAATTCTGGGTTAACCTGCTGAATAATATCGAGAGAAAACCTGGCTATTCAGAAAGACTGAAACTGGATTTGATGCGCCTCAAACTGGCTCTGGGTCAAATCACAAAAACTTCTGATTACATGGATATGTCCTTGTTCGCGATCCAGGCTGGTTATCCTGCTGAAGCGATCAAAGTGATCGATGCCGGCTATAAAGCAGGGGCATTGGGTGAAGGCAAGGATGCGGATCGTCATAAGCGTTTGCGTGACATGGCAAACAAGACGCAAACCGAAAGCAATAGCTCCCTGGCAGCCAGTGAAGCAGAAGCCAAGGCGGCTAAAGATGGCAATGGTCTGGTTAATATTGGCTTTGCCTATGTGACAGCCGGGCAGGTTGATAAAGGCCTGAGCATGATGGAAGAGGGTATTGCCAAGGGTGGTCTCAAGCAGGAAGATGATGCCAAATTGCATTTGGGTGTAGCTCAACTGCAGGCTGGTAAGAAAGCCAATGCGATCAAGACTTTCAAAACAGTGCGTGGCACAGACGGTACAGCCGATCTGGCGCGTTACTGGGTAATCTATGCAAATCAGTCAGGCAAGTAATTGACCGTAGTGTGATTGCAAATAACAAGGGCGCGTGATGCGCCCTTGTTATTTTATGAGTTGGCCAGATGATCGTTTAACTTGCCACCTGGTTCCGCCCGTTGGCTTTGGCGCGGTACAGTGCCGCATCGGCACAACTGATGAGGGCATTACTGTCTTGCTCATCACTTAAGGTGGCGACTCCAAAGGAGCCTGTAATGTGTGGCAAGGGTTTATGCCGGTCAATAAATACCTTGGTTTTGCCTAAGCGGTTGCATAGTCTTTGCGCTACTCCCAGCGCTGACTTATGATTGGCACCAGGTAGTATGACCATCATCTCTTCGCCGCCATAGCGCGCAGCAAAGTCACTCGGACGCAGTCCTGCATTCAAGACCTTGGCAGCAGTTTGCAGGGCATCATCCCCGAGCAAATGACCATGCTCGTCATTGAAACGCTTGAAGTGATCCAGATCTACCATGATGATGCTCAAGGCAGCAGCTGTAGCATGGGCGTGCTGTACCATTCCCGGTAGCTGCGCATTCAGCCAGGCGCGATTGTGCAAGCCGGTGAGTCCATCTACCATGGATAACTGGCGGTAAAATTCCCCCACTTTTTGACGGCTACGTATCTGTGCATTGGCAGCCCGGATGCGAAAAGACAAGAGCTGCAATAGATTGCGGGCAACACCATTCGATTCATCAATCAGTCGCCACAGTGTCTCGGCCTCAATCAAGAGCAATTCACTGTCACTGATTGCCGAGATGGTGGCAGAATGGATTTCTTCGTCCAGGACCGAGATTTCACCGACGCATTCACCTGGCAGGAACTGGGTAATGGTATTTTCTAGCTGGTTGCTTTGTTCCGTCAGACGGGTTACGCCCAAAGCACCTCGCAGCACAATAAACAGCTTGGCACCAGCACTGTTGGCGTCCAGGACGACTTGACCGGCGCATGCTTTGACTACCAGGCAATCTTTGACTATGTCAGCAATGAGTTTTCTGTTCTCTTCTGTAATGTCGCGAAAAAGATGGATATCTTCTATACGGTAGTTCGTTGCCTTGAAACGCATCAGTTGTTCCAAAATCATTTTATCCAGATACATGAGGCAAAAATAAAAAATGTCAAAGTACGATCTGATCCAAAGCATCGAAGCGCATTTCAGTTTCGTGAAAAATGCTCAAGTAGTCAGCTTCACCAAGCCCTAGCGTATCCCAAGCTGACTGCGACAGCAAGGGCAGCCTGTCGTTTTCATCGTGAGACAGATCAAGTGCATGCACAATTGCGTTCGCGATATGGACAACAGAGGCCAGGACATGTAAATTTTCCTGTTCAGGATGGTGATGGCCACGGATAGCATCGCACACAGCTTCAGAGAAATTCCAGTGTGTGGCAAGTGCCAAACCTGCATCGACATGGTCGATGTGCATGATGCTGCGTTCCGCGACCAGTAAATCGGCATCGGTATATGCTTGATAGCGCAAGACTTCATCATAATTTGCTGGGTAACAAGTCACCAGAACCAGACGGCCTAGGTCGTGCAGCAAACCGGCTGTGAATGCGAAATCATGCTTCATATGCAAAGTACGGGAAATCTGTTCGGCGCAAACAGCGGTGGCAATGCTGTGACGCCAAAATGCCTTGAAATTAAATCCGGGGCAATTTGCTGTGGGAAATTTATTGGCCAGTGTTGTCACGCGGATGAGATTCTTGACATTCTTGATCCCCAGCATGGCAGTCGCTTGCTGCAGGGTAACGACTTTCGAATTGTTGCCATAATAAGAAGAATTGGCCAGCCTGAGTAACTTCGCCGTGATGGAGTGATCCATGGCGATTTTTTCAGTGACCATGTCCAGGCTGCTTTCTTCATCTTCAAGATTTTGCAGCATTTCCATGGCGACTTCAGGCAGGGTAGGCAAATCCTTGATCTTTTTAACCATGTCATCGAGATGGATCTTGAATTCAGCGTTATCTGTCATTTGGTTTCACCCTGACGGTAATGGATAACAAAGGATTTCAGGATACACGCAGGTTCGCTCTCGCCAATATGGCGGAAAATTTTTTCTATGCGCTCTAATTGAGTTGCGAGATTTTCGCTGTCTTCCTGTTCAGTTGCCGCCACACCTTCAATGGACAACTGATGTATGTCATGATGCGCTATTGCCTGAAGCATGCGCTCGGTCAGGATAGTGCTGGCAGGTAGCAATACATGGCCTACTTTATCGAGCAAATCATCCGCCAGCACCATGCCAGGCGTGACCTTGGAAAGGGGCAAATAGTGATAATGTTTGTTCATGACACTTGCCTCGTTGAATGACATCACACCAGAACTGGCAGTTATGTATGGTTTCAGTGTAATAAAAAAATGCGCAAAAGAAAGTTACTTTTCATTAAGATACTGAACTTCAGAGAGAAGTCAAAGCTGGGTGAAACTGGATAGCAGTTACTGATGAATATACTACACCTGTTCTTGCTTGCAGTTTGATTCTGCTAGGGTGTGTGGACATATCTTTTAGTCAAGCGAATGGGTGAGAAACCTTGTCTGGCTAGGCGTGCGGAGCGCTGCTTGGCGAGCCAAGTGAGCGACGCACAACAACGCCAGGCGAGGTTTCTGGCCCATTCCCTCCGGGTTCCACCTGGGCGGCCCCACCTAGGCGGCCCCCATCATATCGCACGCTGGACTGCAGGGTTTGCAAGATTCTGCGTCTTGTCAGGGGCACCAGCCCTGACTGCACCGCCCTTGCAGGGCGCTTGTGCGCTGGTAGGCGCACATCGTTGCGCAGGCAGGCGGCATGCCGCCTGCAACCTCTGCTCCACCACATTGCCAGCCCGCGATATGGCGGGAACGCTTTGTCTAAAAGATATGTCAACACGCCCTAGTCACTGTAATTTATCATTTGTAATTTTCATTCAGGCAAATTTTTCCAACACTCTATCCCTCAGTCAGGTGGCATCATCGAACAATTAATTCAACGCAGACCGCGCCTCGTGCTGACCCTGGTTTTCGGGATAGTGGCGGCTCTGGCTTTGCCAGGAGAGGCGTCTGTGGTAACCCGTGCCTTGAGTGGCTGGAATGTGGCTGTCTGGTCCTATCTTTTTCTGATGGCCTGGTTGATGATGCGCGCAGACAAGCATGCGGTCCGTAAGATGGCGCAACAAGAGGATGAAAGTGCGGTGGCAGTGCTGGTCTTACTGTCGTTGGCCGCAGCGCTAAGTTTATTGGCCAACATTCATGAGTTGTCGGGCATGGCTGGTGCCAGCAGCGAACTCAGAGTAATGAAATATCTGTTTGCTGCCAGCACAGTGCTGGGCTCGTGGTTGTTGCTGGGCGTGATTTTTTGCTTTCATTATGCCTTGCTGTTTTACAACTCAGCACCAGACAAACCCGCACTACGTTTCCCTGAAGATGAGGACATGCCTGATTTCTGGGATTTTTTGTACTTCTCGTTCACGATAGCCGTAGCCGCACAAACTTCAGACGTCACCGTGATGAACCGGCAGGTGCGCAAGACAGTGCTTGCGCAATCCATACTCAGTTTTTTCTTCAATGTGGCCGTGGTCGGTTTTTCCATCAATATTGCTGCTGGCCTGGTAGGCAATTAACGTCCGTAGTCACCGTAATGACCATGGTGACCATGATGACGCTCGCGTCTTTCTTCGCGCCATTCTCGTTCATGGCGTCTGCCATGACGCCACTCGTGGCGGTCACGCAAGGGGTGGCCATAGGTTTGCTCGACATATACATGTTCTACATACGGTCTTGGTGAACTCAACACGATAGGTACGCCGCCAACGCGCACATCAAGATTCAGGCCATAGGGCAGACGTCTACCAGTTTCCCAGCCACGTCCATTGGCCCAGTACCAGTTACCTTGTGCAGGTGCGTAATAGACCTGATGAGAGGGGTAATAGACATAATTGTAATTGCGTGCCACATGATGGACGGGAGGTGCCGGGTGCCAGCGATGGTCCCTGCCATAAGCATCATTCGCAAACACGGTACTGGTGCTGGCACTGCAAATCAGCAGGGTTGCCAACAGGCCTTTGAAAAGTTGACTGAGTTTCATGATATCAATTCCTTCGTTTTGATATCTCTATAACGCAGGCTAGTACTGATGCGCTGACACGGGTTTGTATATAGACATCTCAATATGCAAGCAGATGTTACAGCAGCTTGTTATCAGGACATCGTCGACAGCTTGCAAGTATACATGTTTGATATCTTCATCTTGCTCTATTGAAATGGAGCGTCGCCCGCGAATCTACTTTCAAGCGACGCTTACCTAGTTATTTGGGAACAAAATCCAGGCGCAAGACAGGGTACACTTGATAACGCTGGTCCCAAGACGAATGTCGCTGGGCAAAAAAGTCCAGGCGCGCAAACGGGCTTTTGGCAAACTCCGGGTCTGCAGCAATTTTCTTTTCGAATGTGGCTTTCAATTGTGGATCACTGGCCATTTGCTCACGAGCCACATCTTCGGCTACATAAGCTTCCATGTATTCTTTGCGCTCAAACGCGCCATTGAACCAGCCCCAGTTGACCAGCGCATCTGGGGCTTGCGGCTCGAACAAACCGGCCAGCAGACGCGCTTTTGGCTGGGCAATGGGGATGAATAAAGCACCTTTGCGCAAGCTTTGCTGCTGGCTTTGCCATTTGCCTTGCAGCTTCATGGCTTGTCGCCCTTCAAATGACTTCGCCTGCAAAGCGGCAGTGCTGGTCATGAACTGTTCCGTAGTGACTGCACTTAAATCCGCATGGATAGTGCGGAACAAGATGCCATGCTGTTGCAGTTTTTCAGCCACTGCCTTGCTATAGGCGGCAGGAATCAGATAGCCGCCTTTAGGTAGGATGACTTGCGCATCAGTGACAATCTCGTCGCGCAGTTTGACTTTCCATATCTGTGGCTTGCTTTCATCGTAGCGCGTCATCAAGGCACCAGAAATATCCGACATGCTGCGGGTATAAGCGTAGCCACGGAAGTCTATCTCCCTGGCTTTTTCAGTCGTTCTGTAGGTCAATGGCAACGCTTGGCCTGCCAGTTGCATGGCGCGCTGATCTGCAGCTTTGGCAGCTTTCAGCCATTGTTCGCCATAGCCAGATATTTGCTCGAGTACGGAAATTATCGTGTTGCGTGTGATAAGAACACGGGTGGCATATTCTTTCCAGGAATGGGTTTCCACCAGCATGCCAAAGCGGTTGCGCAATACCGGATAACCACTTGAAAAGCGAGGAGGAGGAACTGAGTCAGCAAAGCCCGACATGGGATCATCTTCCTGCACAAACGACATATAGAAGGCATGTGGCAGCGAGCCTTGCTTGGCAAGGTCGGCAATGACGTTGTCGCGCAAGGTCTTGCCCGCTTCACGCAATAAGGCATCACCTGAATTGACAGGCTCTACCTGTATGGAAATATCAGGTTCAAATTTTGCACCGTTGGTCACATGCAAATCGATGATTGCCAACGGGTCCCAGGTGTTGATCAGCTTCAGCATGGCCTGCATTTCAGGCGAGTCTGCCTTCACGTAATCACGGTTGAGATTAAAATTTTGTGCGGTTGTGCGCCAGCCCATTTCTTCTGGGCCGCGTTGATTGGGACGGTTCCAGGCGCCAAAGCGTTCATGTCCATCGATATTGAAGACGGGGACAAACAACAAGGCTTGCTTGTCCAGCGCATGTGATGCCGCCTTGTTTTCCAGGATGTCCCTTATTGCCAGGAAGCCAGCATCCTTGCCATCAATTTCACCTGCATGGATGCCACCCTGTATCAGGGTCACCGGCAACTGTTTTTCCACAAGTTGGGCGGGTGTGAACAGGCCGCTGCGGGTGACCAGCAAGGCCAGCATGGGTCGGTTTTCCGGAGTACGTCCAAATTCCATGCAACGCACTTCTTTGGGATAGTTTTTTTGAAAAGACAGGCACAGTTTTTCTACCTCTTCATAGCGCCCGGTTTTTTTAAAGCCGCTTTGCTCGGCAATCGTGCTGAGGGGATTCGCTGCATGAGCAGTCGTCAACATCAGACTGCTACCTGTAATCAAGCCACAAATGACGCTTAGTTTCAAAATTGAGTATGCTGGTTTCATGCGTATGATGGAGTAAGTGAATTTGATCAATCAAGCCGCAACAATTTTTTGTTGCCACCACTTTGCCTTGTCCTTGAGCTGTGCTTCATCCACAGTCTGCAATGTACGTTCTGCCATCAGACAGCGTCCATGGACCCAGACATGGCTGACTTGCTCACGTCCGGCGGCATACACAATCTGCGATGCCGGATCAAACAGTGGCAGGGTCTCCAGTGCCGAGAGATCAATCGCAATCACATCCGCGAATTTACCCGCCACCAGACTGCCAATTTGCTGATCCATGCCCAAGGCTTTGGCACCAGCCAGGGTCGCCATCTCCAGCGCATTTGCAGCATTCAGTGCAGTCGGATTGCCCGACACCGCTTTCGCCAACAGCGCAGCCATGCGCAAGTCACCCAGTAAATCGAGTTTGTTATTACTGGCTGCACCGTCCGTACCTATCCCCACATTCACGCCTGCATTTTGCATGGCGTGGACAGGTGCAAAGCCGGAAGCCAGTTTCAGATTGCTGGCCGGATTATGGGCAATGTGCACGCCTTGCTGTGCCAGCAGTTTGATCTCATCTTCATTCGCATGCACCATATGGGCAGCAATCAGGCGTGGTGACAACAGACCCAGGTTATGCAGGCGCTGCAAGGGGCGCATGCCATGATCGCGGAGGCTGTCATTGACTTCGTCCATGGTTTCATGAATGTGGCAGTGTATGCCCATGTCATGTTTGTCTGCCAGAGCGACTATCTTTTTGAACGTCGTATCCGCAACCGTGTAAGGCGCATGTGGTGCAAGGCGGAAGGAGACCCCATTTTGTCCCTTGAATTCCTGATGTGAGGCCATTGCTTTTTCCAGATAGCCATCAGCATCTGCCGCATAGCCAGTAGGGAATTCAAGCACACTGCAACCAACGACAGTGCGCATGCCGGTATGCAGACCAGCGCGTGCCACGTCGTCGTTATAGAAATACATGTCATTGATGGTGGTCGTGCCGCCACGCAGCATTTCAGCCATTGCATAGACGCTACCATCGAAGACAAATTCTTCCGACAAATGCTTCTTTTCAGCGGGCCAGATGTGATTGTGCAGCCAGTCCATCAGACTCAGGTCGTCCGCCAGACCCCGCAGCAGCGTCATGGCAGAGTGACCGTGTAGATTGACCATGCCAGGCATCACCGCATGTTCAGGTAATTCTATATGCTTTGCATCCGGGTGCTGCTGGCGCGCCTCTGCGCTGCCAAGTATGGCGAGAATTTTTTCACCTTGCATGACCAGAGCATGCTCGCCAAGGACGGTGGCGCGTGGTTCTATAGGAATAAGATACTTGGGATGTAGGCAGGTTTTCATATTTTTAGACTCCGCAATTGATCTGGCATTATAACCAGTGAAATTAAATCATGAGTCTACAGACTACAATCAAGCGACGAGAGTGTATGACAGAGCATATTTGAAAATGCCATAATAGGGTTTGGCCTCAGACCTTCAGGAACAAATATGGATTACCTGTTTCCCCCGCTACAGCAAGCGGCCGTCCCCATTGCTGGTGGTACTGCTTATTTTCCCGTGCACAGGATTTACTGTGTCGGGCGTAATTATGTGGAGCATGCCAAAGAAATGGGGTGGACAGGCCGCGAGCCACCATTTTTCTTCATGAAACCAGCTGATGCTGTTTTGCCCGTGAGACAGGGAACGGTCGGTGAAATGCCTTATCCACCCCTGACAGTCAATTTGCATCATGAAGTTGAACTGGTGATAGCGATAGGCAAGGGGGGCAAGAGTATCCGCACCGAAGACGCGCTCAGCCACATCTGGGGTTATGCGGTGGGCCTGGACATGACGCGGCGTGACTTGCAGGCAGAAGCCAAGGACCATGGCAGGCCATGGTGTACTGCCAAGGGTTTCGACTTTTCTGCGCCTATAGGGGAAATCCATAGGGCTGATACAGTGCAAGACATGCAGCAGGCAGACATCAGCCTGAATGTGAATGGCCAAAGCCGTCAACATAGCAACACCAGTAAATTGATCTGGAGTCTGGGTGAGAGTATTGCCTGCTTGTCTGAGCTTTACACGTTGAAGCCTGGTGACCTGATTTTTACCGGGACACCTGAAGGCGTTGGGGCTGTGCAGCGTGGGGATATGCTAGAGGCGACAATCTCGGGCTTGAGTGATTTGAAAATTAAATTGGTATAAACGAAATGATGAAACTTTATGGTTATTTCCGCAGTTCTGCTTCTTACCGGGTCAGGATCGCGCTCAATCTCAAGGGCCTGGACTACGAACAGGTAGCTGTGCATCTGGTTAAAAACGGCGGCGAGCAACTTGCCCCGGCCTTTCGTGCCTTGAATCCGGATGCCCTGGTGCCAGTCTTGCAGGATGAGCTGGAAGGAGAAACGGCGAATCTGACGCAGTCTATGGCAATTATCGAATATCTTGATGAAGTTTATCCGGAAATATCACTGCTGCCATCCACACCGTTGGATCGTGCTTATGTCAGGTCTTTGGCGCTGGCAATTGCCTGTGAAATTCATCCCGTCAATAACCTGCGTGTGTTGAAATACCTGTCAGGTACCCTGCAAGTCACTGATGAACAAAAAAATGCATGGTATCGGCACTGGTGTGAAACTGGTTTGGCGGTGTTGGAGAAAAAGCTGGCGGCGGATGCCCGCACCGGAATTTTTTGCTTTGGTGATGCACCAGGTTTTGCAGATTGCTTTCTGGTCCCGCAAATTGCCAATGCCCAGCGATTTCATTGCGATATGAGTGGCATGCCTACACTTATGCGCATACACCAGGCATGTAGCGAACATCCTGCCTTTATCAAAGCAGCACCGGCCAATCAGCCGGATGCTGAATAGTAGAGCTGAAAAATTGTTAGTTGTCGGGAGACAAAAAAAGGGGCCTGAAAACTGGCCCCTGGCATTCCCCGCTGCATAAGTAAAATATTTAAAAGTGCTAATTTGGCAAATCAGGATTATTGTGACAATTTGCCAGGGTATCATTGAGCACGGAAATCAGAAGCGAACGTGTCAATTTTGATTTTGTCGTATAACCATCAATGGCAAATTCCTCGCTGACTTGCTGTTCAGGGGCATAACCTGGTTGTCCGGTACGTAAAACGATGCGCAGATTGGTCAGGGCCATCTCGTTGCGGATGACATTCACCAGTTTCAGGCCAGCATCAACAGTTTCCATGACCACATCCAGTAAGACCAGAGCGATATCCGGGTTGGCGCTAATCACCGCACGTGCTTCTTTGGCAGAGTAGGCGTGTATAAACTCCAGTGGGCGGCCATGAATTTTGACGCCGCTCAAAGCCAGCAAGGTAGTGTCATGGACATTGCTGTCATCATCAGCAATCAGGATTTTCCACGGATGCAAATCCAGCTTGGGTTGCAAGCTTTCTTCATCTTCTTCTATAAAGTCAATAATGTCATCATCATGACTGGTACCTAGCGCACCGTCAGAAATAGAGTCGTTACCCCAATATGAGTACCGCCCCAAACCCGCTGACCTTTCATTTTTTGACAAAATTTCAACAGCCATTTTGCCTACGTAAAGATCACTTTGTAACAAGCCGGGTATCCTACTGTGTTGGTTCTTCATCAGTGTGCTCCCTGTTGCTTGAATTTTGCCTAGCTTCAATTCAATCTTATGTGAAGCAGGTAGCATAATCAAGACCAAAAAACTTGAAAGTGTTAAATAATGATTATTGCAACACTTACTTGTCACGAATATTGATTTATGTCGTTAAATGCGTCGATTTTCGGTGCTATGATTAAATTCAAGCGATTAAGATCTTGTTTTTTTTCAGCCGGAATTCGCACAGAATTAAGCTGATTTTTTTCTGAGTGCGATGTTTCCTTTGGCATCCAGTCCACCCGGACTGAGAACAGTAAGCCTGATTCAGGAGCAGGTATGTCGCTTCGCGCTTTTTTGCATGGCTTTCTTGGGTAGCTCATTGATGCCTACTGTATACCTTCCCGCTGCGATCATCACTTCACTGGTCACGTCTTTTTTGACCATGCTGGTACTGCTTTATGTGCAGCATTTACATGTGCATGCGAGAGCTACACGCTGCTGGGCGCTGGCATATGCTGGCCTGGCGTTACAACAGACATGCAGGTTTCTGGCTGACACCCAGGCGCCGATCTTCAATCTCTTTGCCGATATTTTTTTGCTTGCTTATGTTTGCTATTTGTGGGCCGGCATCAGGATATTCCACGGTGTTACAGTCTATGTAATGCCTGTCATGCTTGGTTTTGCGATTGCTGTCCTTTGGTTGTTAATGACTTTCCTGACAGGTGTAAAACCCTTGTGGCGCATGCTGCCGATATACCTGGTTTCCGGCTTGATTTTGATGATAGCAGCTTTGGGTTTTTGGCGCGCCCGCAGTCAAAAACATACTTTCGGTTTTCACTTGTTGGGTACGCTGATATTTTTGAAGGGCTTGCATCTGCTGGATTTTCCTTTCTTCCGTGAGCAGCCCGAGTACGCTGCACTTGGATATGAAGTCAGTGCCTTTCTGGACCTGGCTATCGGCATGCTCTTTCTTGTCGCTGCTTTACTGCGGCAACAAGATGATGTAGAGCGTGTTAACGACGATCTGAAACTGGAAATGGATGAGCGCAAAAACATAGAACGCTTATCCAGGGAGAGGGAAGCCCTGTTTGAAAAAGTATTTCAGATGGTACCCGATGTACTGGCGATCTGCCGTGAAAAAGATGGCCGTTATCTGGAAGTGAACCGGCACTGGGAAACCATTACAGGATATGCCAGGGAAGAAACCTTAGGACGCTATTCGCTGGAGTTGAACTTGTGGATGGATGTCAGCCTGCGTGAAAAAATGCTGGAGATATTAAGACGCGATGGTGAAGTCAGTAATTTTGAAGGTGTCTACAGGCACAAACTGGGGCATCCTTACAATGTGTTGATTTCTGGCACGCGCTTTGATGTCAGCGGCGAGCCATATATTGCCTACGCCATGCAAGACATTTCGGCACTGCGCAAAGTAGAGCGCTTGCAGGAGCAGGCAGAACGGGAATTGCAGGAACGTGAAAAATTACTTTCAACGGTGTTTCAACTCGTGCCTGATACCCTGACCATAAGCAAAATCACTACTGGAGAATATGTCGATGTTAACCGCAACTGGGAACCTATTTCTGGTTATACGCGCGAAGAAGTCCTTGGCCGCACTTCAAACGACATCCAGTTATGGGAAAAACCAGAGCAACGCGATGAACTTATCAAGCGCATACGCCGCGATGGTGAGGTCCATAATATGCAAATCGCATTCCGTCACAAGCAAGGGCATATTACCCAATGCAGGGTTTCAGGATCTCAGTTTGAGGCGGGCAATGAATCCTATCTCTTACTGTCATCTCGCAATATAGATCAGGAGCTCAATGCAGAAGCCGCACGTGTGCAAGTGGAATCTCTCTTGCGCGAGAACGAACAAAAGTATTCCACCTTGTTCCAGTTGTCACCGATACCCCTGGGTCTGGTGGATGTGCAGACAGATTGCATTGTTGAAGTCAATGATATCTGGTTAAAGGAATTTGGCTATCAACGGGAAGGTATCGTAGGCAAAACTACGATGGAAATGGGTCTTGTCGCGCAAGCTGAAGAGCGGAAAAAGTTCAACGATGACCTTGGGCGCGACAAGAAAGTCGATCAACTGGAAGTTCGCATCAAAGCTTGTGACGATCATGAAATGATTTTTCTCTTATCGGCAAGGTTGATCAGAATGCATGGTAAGCCCATGTGCATATTCTCTTTATTGAACGTGACCAGACAAGTACAGATAGAGCAGGAAATCCGCGAGATGACAGCCCAACTGGAAGAGCGTGTCAGGTTGCGTACTTTGAATTTACAACAGGCCAATGCAGAACTGGCAGCAGCGATGGAATCATTGCGGCATACCCAGGATGAATTGGTACGCTCTGAAAAAATGGCCGCACTGGGTTCACTGGTAGCGGGTGTCGCCCATGAACTTAATACTCCCATAGGGAATAGTGTGACAGTAGCCAGCACGCTGCAGGACAAAACCAGAGAAATGCTGCGTGATATCAAAGAAGGCAAGTTAAAACGATCTGCCCTGGAAAATTATCTTGAGAATGCCGAAACAGGAACCGCCTTGCTGATGCGTACATTGGGAATGGCACGCGAGTTGATACGCAGTTTCAAGCAAGTCGCAGTCGACCAGTCCAGCAGTTACAGGCGACAGTTTGATTTGCAAACAGCAATGGAAGAACTGATCGTGACCCTGGCCCCGATGTATAAAAAAACTGCCTACACACTGGTGACTGATCTTGCGCCCGGCATCATCATGGACAGTTACCCTGGCCCTCTCGGGCAAATCATTACCAACTTCATGACCAATGCTCTGACCCATGCGTTTGAGCACCGCGATAGCGGTGAAATGCACCTGCACACACATTTGCTGGATGATACCCAGGTACAAATCGTCTTTAGCGATAATGGCATAGGCATGAGCGAGCAAGTACAAAAGCGCGTATTTGACCCCTTCTTTACGACCAAGTTGGGGCAGGGTGGTTCTGGCCTGGGCATGAATATAGTCTACAACCTGGTAACTGGTGTGCTGGGTGGGTCCATACAATTGGACAGCAAGCCGGGTGAGGGGACCAGTTTCACACTCGTCGTACCCCTAGTTGCGCCCCAATTGCGGGTAGACAATAGCAAAAAAAACAGAGCGGCTCTGGCTATGCCAGGAACTGCAAGCACTGAAGCGACGCTTCCCGACACCAAAAAGTAATTTTATGGCAATATCAGCCTGACTGATAATCTAGTTGCCTCAACTATTTCCCTTTGCGTGCAATATTCTTTGTGCCTGTGCGTCTACAGGGTATGGAGACTACACATAACCCCCACGAGCTGATGACTGATCAGGACCATCACATCACCGAAACGGTCAGGCGCGAGCGCGGGCGGCTGGGGAGTTTCATACGTAAGCGTGTGGCTGACGCCAGCGAAGCAGAAGATATCTTGCAGGATGTATTGTATGAACTGGTAGAAGCTTATCGTTTGCCAGAGCCGATAGAGCAGGTTGGTGCGTGGCTGTTCAGGGTGGCGCGCAACCGCATCATAGACCGCTTCCGCAAAAAGAAAGAAGTGGCCCTGCCTGAGGGAGAAGAGGGTAGTGATGATGAAGCCTGGCTGGATAAAGTATTGCCGTCCAGTGATGAAGGCCCGGAAGCAGCGTACGCACGCAATGTCATGCTGGAAGAATTGTACGAGGCCCTGGATGAATTGCCGGAAGAGCAGCGCGATGCCTTCATAGGCCATGAAATCGAAGGCCTGAGTTTTAAAGAAATGTCTGCCGCTACCGGGCTGGGCATCAACACCTTGCTGGCGCGCAAACGCTATGCGGTCTTGCACTTGCGAACCCGCCTGCAAGACTTACTGGAAGAATTTAATTGAATGGAGCCTGATATGTTGATGAAATTCAGAGTATTAAAAATAATGGTATTGGCCGTTGCCGGTATCAGTGCCTTGAGCTGGGTAGTCATGATGCTGTGGAACTGGCTCATGCCTGCTTTGTTTGTGGGTGTCCGCAGTATCGATTTTTTGCAGGCACTTGGGCTGCTGGTGCTGAGTAAAATCCTGTTCGGTGGGATGCGTGGACATGGCGGCTGGCACAAACATCATGACCACCATTGCCATCATCGTCGCTGGGAAAAGCTGACACCCGAAGAGCGCGAAAAATTCAAGCATGGCTTGTTTGGCCGCAGAAAGCACAGGGATGGAGCGCATGGCCATGTTCAAGACAATAAATACAGTAACAAGCATGACAGCAATCAGGAGCAAGTCTGAGATGCAATCGGCAAAAGAAGCCGCCTGCAAACAAGATGCAGGCGTGATCGTCCCTTTCGTCAACTTCAGCAAGTGTGAAGGCAAGGCCGATTGTGTGCCAGTTTGCCCGGAAAATGTGTTTGAAGTTCGTCGTATTGACGACAAGGATTACAAACAACTGAGCTGGCTGGCACAGATCAAACTACGGGTGCATGGCATGCAGGTTGCCTATACACCGAGGGCAGACGCCTGCCAGGCTTGTGGCTTGTGTGTGTCAGCCTGTCCGGAAAAAGCCATCACCTTGCGGCGTTCAGAATGAGCCTATATGCGCTTGCGTAAGAGGCATACGAATGTTTTAAAATAGTCATTTTCGCCCACATCGTGGGTGCCTGTATCCCGCTAAAGGAGCATTGATGACTATCGTAATTCGCGAAGCAAAGCCAGATGATCTTGAGGAAATCCTGCAATTGCGCATGCGCCTGTTTGAGAAGCTCGTCGATTTTAATCACGGCAAAGGCGTGGATGAAGACCTCTTGCAAGCAACGCGCACTTACTTCAATGATGCTTTCCAAAATGGATCTTGCAAAACCTGGGTAGCACAAGCTGATGGCCATATCGTCGCCAGTGGGTCGCTCGCGATCTTTGTGCGCCCGCCATATCCCGGCAATGTGGCAGGCAAGGACGCGTATTTGCTCAATATGTACACCCTGGCAGATTATCGCAAGCAAGGACTGGCAAGGAAGATATTGCAACAGGCAATGCAATACGCGCATGAGCACGGCTTCGCAAAGATCTGGCTACATGCGACTGAAGACGGCCAAGCCCTGTATGCTTCCGAAGGCTTCGCACCATCCAGTCAGTACATGGAATGGGAAGTCAAGCCAGAGGTAGCAAGATGAGCGAGCTTCAACTGGGCAAGTCTTCCAAATCATCCCAATATCAATCGCATTACCAGGCTCGTATGCACAGGGTGCTGGAGCATATCGACCGTCATCTCGATCAGCCACTTGATCTGGAAGTGCTGGCCGGGGTTGCGCATTTTTCCCCATTTCATTTTCATCGCCTGTTTGCCGCCTGGATGGGCGAGCGTCTTGGGGATTATGTGCGCCGCCGACGGCTGGAGGTGGCAGCATTTCGTTTGTTTGCACAGGCAGGCACTCCGGTACTGGACATTGCCCTGTCGGTCGGTTTTGGATCAGCAGAGGCTTTTACCAGAGCATTCAAGGACCGGTTTGCGTACACACCAGCCGCCTGGCGGAAGCATCAAGTAGAACTACACCGTGAAAATAGCAAGATTAATCAAGTCTTGAGCAAGAATGATCAGTTGCAATCTTATGCGTCCTTCCATAATGGGGTCTCTGCCAACTTGAAACAGGTCACCAGCATGGATGTCAAATTAATACGCAGGGCTACAACCAATATCGCCTATTTGCGCCACATAGGCCCGTATGGTGCACCAGTTGGCCAGTTTTGGGCAGATACTGTCTCACCTTGGATAGTCATGCATAATCTCTTCGGCAGGGCGCGTTATGGCATCAGCCATGATGACCCCAGTATTACCGATCCTGCACTATGCCGTTACGATGCCGCTGTTGAACTGCCAGAAGATGCTGACATTCCAGGCCATGCCTTGCAGACCAGCATACCGGGCGGTGAATACGCAGCCCTCAGTTTTAAGGGGAAAAACGCAGAGATAGGCGCCGCCTGGACAGCGATCTTGCGTGACTGGCTACCTTCCAGCGGCTATCAAGTCGATGCCCGGCCTTGCTTTGAATATTATTCAGCTAACGCTTGCTTTGATCCCGAAACAGGCATCTTTGATTGCGACATCTGCATCCCTGTCGTTCCCCTCTGAGCAGACAGTTGCTGCTTTAAGTCATTTTGATGCAGGCATGGGCGCTGGCACTCGCTGCGCCATTGTATGCTTGCGCCCATCATTTTTTGCGAGTTGTATCCATGATTTCATTTGCTCGTCATATTCTTGTTTCTTTCAGTTTGTTCGCTTTGGCAAACTGTGCCGTGTCTGCAGAGACAGCACCCAGACCCCATCGGGTAGGAATGCAGATGCTTCATTATGAAGATGCCAGTCGCCTGGATTGGGCTGGCAGCAAGGCGCGCCCACTGGCGACCACGATCTGGTATCCGGCGCAAGCAGGTGCTGTAGAAAAAAATTGGAATGTAGCTATCTTTAAAGCAGGTTCCAATGCCATGGGCGCGGCTTTATCCACGGCACCACAAAAACTGCCCTTGATTTTGCTATCCCACGGCACAGGTGGGTCAGCTGCTTCCATGGCCTGGCTGGCAGAAAGTCTTGCTGCACACGGATACATTGTGGCCGCTGTCAATCATCATGGCAACACTGGCTATGAAGACAAGACTCGTCTGGAAGGTTTCGTGGTGTGGTGGGACAGACCAAAGGATCTCTCCATCCTGATAGATAAGCTGATGGCTGACCCTGTTTTTGGCAGCAGAATAAATGCCCGGCGCATTGCTGTAGCTGGTTTCTCCATAGGTGGGTACACCGCGCTGGCGAGTGTGGGAGGCCGTATCAGTTATGCGCAATGGGAAGAGTTTTGCGGTAAAAATGGCAGCAATCCTAATTGCAAGCTGCCGCCAGAGGCCAAGTTCAGCCAAGCAGAATTACAGACCCTGCTCAAGGAAAACCAGCGCGTCAAGGATGCCATCGCAGTTTCTGGTGCATCTTACAGTGATGTCCGCATACGCGCCGCATATTCCATTGCCCCGGTAATGGGCAGGGTAATGACAAAAGACAGCATGACCGACATCAGGGTGCCAGTGCGCATTGTGGTGGGGGCTGATGACGATCAGGCCATACCAGAGTTCAATGCCCAGGTTTATGCGGCAAACATAACTGGTAGTACGATACAGATACTGCCTGCAGTCACGCACTATAGTTTTTTGGCTGAGTGCAATACGCTGGGTAAAATTGTGGCCAGCCAGGTTTGTGTTGACCCGGCAGGAGTGGATCGCTCGGTAATACACCGGCAAGTGGCGGCAGATGCACTGAAATTCTTTGCCGACAATCTGCGTTGAGAAAGTCCGCTTCAAGCAGGATAGCAAGCTGCGCCCTTGTTACAGCCGAGCGCAACGAATCTATCACGCAAGATGGTGCTCAGAAATTACGTATGCGTAAGCTTGCTGTCGCCAGCAGGATGAAAGCGATTAAGTATGTGACTGGACATACCTTTTGCCAGCTCTTCTTCGCCATAGAAGACATCGCCAATTTCCTCCTTGCGCAACATGATTGATTCATCCTCGCTATGCGTGCGCAGCAAAATCTCGATGGTGGGATTCAGCGTCCTGGCAGTGTCTGCCATATGCCTCACATTCAAGGTATCTGGCGTGGCAATGACCAGCATGGCAGCTTTTGCTATATGCGCCTGTATCAAGACAGCTGGGTCAGCCGCATTGCCGGACACAGCGGCTATACCTAGTTTGCGCATGTCTTCGACGATCTCACGATTTTGTTCAGCGATGACATAGGGGATTCCCCCTTCATCCATGGCCTGTGCAATACGGCGGCCAACCCTGCCATAGCCAATCAGAACTACCTGGCCTTCCAGATATTTTCTATCCGTACTCATAGGCAATTCGGCATACGGGTCTTGTCGCTGGTCGAGTTCTCGCGCCAGGTCAGAATGTGACAAGGCCCATTTTCTGATTGGCTCTATCAGCGTAAATAGAAAAGAATTCAATGCTATCGAGATCAGCACACCTGAAAGTATCAAGCTCATGCCCTCTTGCGGCAGCAAGCCCAGTGACAAGCCCAAACCTGCCAGGATGATGGAAAACTCACCGATTTGCCCCAGGCTGGCTCCAATAGAAAGCGCCGTATTGAGGGGGTAGCGCAAAATGATAACCAGCGCCGATGCTGTGAAAAAATTGCCCAGGATGATAATGGCAACGACACACAGTACACGCAGAGGTTGTGCCAGCAAAATGTTAGGATCAAACACCATGCCTACCGATACAAAAAACAGGACTGAAAACGCATCCCGTAAAGGCAGCGATTCTTCTGCCGCGCGATGGCTGAATTCAGATTCGCGCATCACGGTCCCTGCAAAGAATGCACCCAGCGCAAAAGACACACTGAATACTAGCGAAGCACCATACGCAATACCAATAGCGGACGCCACTACCGACAGCGTGAATAATTCCCGCGAGCCAGTGCGCGCCACTTGCCATAACATCCAGGGTAAGGCACGACGACCAACCACCAGCATCAAGACAATAAATGCGGTTACCTGCAGCAAGGTCTTGCCTATGGTGATCCATAACGGTGTCGAATTTGCAACAGCTGCTGTTGTGCTTCCTAACACGCCCGCCAGTGGGGGTAGCAAAACCAGCACCATCACCGTGACCAGATCCTGCACCACCAGCCAGCCTATTGCGATGCGGCCATTCATGGTGCTTAGCATGTTGCGTGCTTCCAGTGATTTCAGCAGCACGACCGTACTGGCGCAGGCCAGTGACAATCCAAAAATCAATGACCCACCAATGCTCCAGGCCCACCAAGAGGCAATTGCCATGCCCACCGCCGTGGTTACACCCATTTGCAAAACGGCACCAGGAATGGCAATCCGCCTCACTGCCAAAAGATCACTAGGCGAAAAATGTAAACCAACGCCAAACATCAGCAGCATCACACCTATCTCTGACAACTGGGATGCGATATGCACATCCGCTACAAAACCGGGTGTTGCGGGGCCTATCATGATGCCTGCAAATAAATAGCCAACCAGGGCGGGGATCTTGATTTTTTCGGCAATGAAACCGAAGGCGAGTGCTCCGGCAAATGCGGCAGCAACAGTCGTGATTAAAGAAATGTTGTGGTCCATTCGGCTCCCTAAATTTAAGCGACACTTGTCATCTTCACGTATAACATTAAAGTGCCGTCCGCACATCAATGATGTTCAGCTCTTTTTTAGGGAGGAGAGTTGCCAGGGATAATTATCAAGATACCTGCAAGCATTTCTCTGGATACTGATTTCTTATGTTATGTTGCCGCATGCAAATGAAAAAAAATAGGCATTTTTCTGCGCTAACACATAATCGCTCACCATGACTACTGCATACCATTTCACTTTTGAAGAGCATTGGCGCAGCCCGCTTGCTTACTGGGTCCATCTTCCCGTAACAGGCAAGCCAGATGCCTGGGAGCCGCCCTTGCCGCCTTATATTCCGCATAAGGGCTATGTCTTTCTGCATGTGGAGTTTGAGAAGCATGAACTGATCTTCAGCTCCCCGGCGCAGCTTGATCACTTTATCTCCGTGCTATCAAACAAGCCACTGCCGACCACAAGGCACCTGTCATCTCTGCGCAATGCACCTGTAGGCCCGAACGGCCACTGGCTGAGCCGCTTGCCCGCCTCCTTGAAAGCGCCACGCAAGCGCGTCAAACTTGTGCAGGTCATGCAAACCTTGCGGCCAGAGGTCGTCAAGGAAGATATGCCGCATCAATTTGACTGGACTGAAACTGGGTCGTGAAGGGTTGTAATGATGGACGCATTCCTGGACTCGTCAATCAGCTGGCAAGGCCGTAGCAGTCAGGCAATGCATAAAATTGCAATCGTTCGACCTGGAGTATGCATGTTGCCCCATCTTTCCATTCAAACCAATTTAGCTTCTGTTGCACTTCTTATTTGAACTCGCGCAACCTAAAAGAGTAGTCGAGAATTGACAATTTTAATTTGTGAATCTTTTTCTAAAAATCCTTAAAAATCTTTGTGATCAGGTCGGACTCGACTTGCTCTGGGGTAAGCAAATATCTATTTGCATAAATCACCTCACCCCCAATCGCCACAATCCTATCCCGTAGACCATATTGATGCACCCGCGCAATACGGGCTACGTGGCTATAGAAACCCACTTCCAGCCCGTTGCCGTCTGCCTTTGCCTTGAGGTGGGTGTTTGTCCTTAGCTTGTTGAACATGCTGGCTTTTGCTTTTTGATGCGCCCCTGTTTGCCGTGCAGGTCTTGGGCGAGAGTGAAAGGCAATACAGCATGTGGATGGAGTAGCTCTCTACGCAAATTCCCTGTAGCGATATAACCTGTGATCAGCGCGCTGTTCAAGTCCATCTGGCAACCAGCCTCTTTCGAGGATTCTATCGGTGATCAACGCCATGTTTATGCCGATGGGATCAAGTAGCGATTGGTGAACGGCTAGCATAAAATCTTTGGGGGAACCATCGAAGGCTGCGACGAGGGCGAGAGCTTCGTCAACAGTGCGAGTTGGAATGATTTCGATCATGTCGTATAAGGTATTTAAATTTTAGAAATGTTCAAGTAACCGATAACGCAAAAGCAGGCGTTTCGATTTCTGTGGAAACCGTGATGATACCTTTATCAAATCTGTTATGTATCGCAAATCGTTGGGATTACAGGATCGACAAACATGGCATGAGAAATCTTTGTTATTCTACTGTTGACATTAAGCGCTTTGTACTATTTCAACACAATGCCGATTAGATGAGGTTAGTCATGCAGCCAGTTTCCAATTACTTCAAGATTTAGCTGATCCAGCCCTAAAACCCGCCTCTGTTCATATTGAACATCACCGCCTCCCGCCACAACCCTATCCCGTAGCCCATATTGATGGACCCGCGCAATACGGGCTACGCGGCCATAGAATCCCACTTCCAGCCCGTTGCCGTCTGGCTTTGCCTTTAGGTGGGTGTTTGTGCGCAGCTTGTTGAACATGCAGGCTTTTTGCTTCTTGATGCGGCCTTGTTTGCCCCGGATGTTTTTGCGTTGCTTGTGCGGTGCGTAGGGGAGGGGGCGTCGGGGTTTTGTTAAGCCTGGATGCGGGTTTGTTGCTGGCGGCGCAGGTCTTGCGTTAGCTGGCTGGTTAATTTGCGACGGGCGGCGGGGTCTAGTTTGGCCAGCGGGGTGCTGGCCCATGTCTCCAGCGTGGTGAGGTCGTCTTGCATTATGTAGGTGGGATGGGTTGTACCTGCCACTCGGCCAGCAGGTTGGTGCCGTTGTAGAGTTGCCACCAGGGGGGCGGTGTAGTCTGGGGTGGGGGGGGGCTTCGCCTGCGTGGGTGATGTCTAGCCGGGTGCTGGTTTGTTTGACGATGACGCGCTCGGTTAAGTCTATCTCCAGGCTGATGTCGACGCTGTTGTGGTTATTGAAGTCAATCATGAAGCGTATGCCTTTGGCTTTGTCGTCGTTGCCGAGGAGGTCCGCCTGGTGGGTTGTCAGCCAATCGAGCAGGGGGGCGATGAGGGCGTCTTCTTCACCGCTGTAGTCGGCGGAGGTGAGGTGTGAGTGATTTAAATAAGCGTGATTTTGTGATTTTTGATTTTGGCGTGATTGCGCAGATTATTTCCAACACTTTTTTGTCGGCATCAAGTGAGTCAAAAACAAAAAGCCCTTGGAATCATCCAAGGGCTTTTATATTCATGGCGGAGAAGGGGGGATTCGAACCCCCGGTAGGGATAAACCTACGCACGCTTTCCAGGCGTGTGACTTAAACCACTCATCCACCTCTCCTGCTTTCGCTCTAACTTGCCGTAACAGCGAAGTCCGCTATTCTAGCAAAGCAAACTTCATTATGGAAGCTTTTTCTTGTTTTTTGTAAATCTTGCTATGGATTAAGTCAGGCGCCCAGCCATGGCAGGCCTTGGTGGCACCAGCCTCCTGTGGTTTTTCTATGGCCTTGTTCATCCTTGTCGCCTTCAAAGCCTTGCAGTATGTCAAAGCAGTTGGCGTAGCCGTTTTCTGTGGCCAGCTTGGCGCCGTGGCGGGAGCGTACGCCGGAACGGCAGAGGAAGAGGATGACGTTGGTCTTGTCGGGCACACTGGCTTGCAGTTGTGCCAGAAAGTCGGGGTTGGGTGTACCGCCGGGGTAGAGGCTCCATTGCACAGCCAGGTGTTGTGCTTCGCTGATGTTGACCCTGCCTACCCAGTCGCGTTCGGCATTGGTGCGCACATCGACGAGTAATATCTTGCTGTCATTTTGCAGCAGGGCATAGGCTTCTTGTGGGGTGACTGCACCGGCATAGGGCAGCGCCTGTTCTTGCCCGCGCTGGCGTGCTGTTTGCAGGGTTTGATCGGTGGACATGGTGGCTCCTTGGCTTGGTATCGTTGGCAAATAGTGTGTGCAACCTGTGCGCTAGTTTAGCGTAATTCGGCGCTGGGTTTGCCATACAGATAACCCTGGTAAGAAAGGCAGCCTTGCTGTTGCAGGAAGTCGCGCTGCGCTGCTGTTTCCACACCTTCGGCAATCACGGCCAGACCCAGGCTTTGGCCAAGGGCAATGATAGTTCTGGTGATGACGGCATCGTTGTTATTGTTGAGGATGTCGCGCACGAAGGACTGGTCTATCTTGAGCTGGTCCAGCGGCAGGCGCTTGAGATAGGAGAGGGAGGAATACCCCGTGCCAAAGTCATCCAGTGAAAATCCTACACCTCTGGTTTTTAACTGGTTCATCTTGTCTATGGTGGCTTCTACATTGTCAACCAGCAGGCTCTCTGTCAATTCCAGTTTGAGTTTGCTGGCGTCGATTTGGTAGTGCCGGATGTTGTCGAGCACCAGTGTTACAAAGTCGTTTTGCCTGAATTGGCGTGCGCTGACATTGACGGCAAGTGTGCGGTTTTTTGTATCTTCGCTGTTTTGCCATTCTGCCAGTTTGGCGCAGGCTGTTTTCAGTATCCAGGCGCCCAAACTGAGGATGAGGCCGGACTCTTCTGCCAGGGGAATGAAGTCGGATGGTGGCACCAGGCCTCTTTGCGGATGTTGCCAGCGCACCAGTGCTTCGGCACCGGTGACTTGCCCGCTGCTGTTGACTTGAGGTTGGTAGTATAAAACGAACTGTTCTTGCAGCAGACCCTGGCGCATATCGGCTTCAAGAGCGGCGCGGGTATTGACGATGTCGAGCATATCTTTGTCAAAGAAGCGGTAGCTGTTGCCACCGCTGGATTTGGCTTCGTACATGGCGACTTCGACTTGTTTCAACAATTCTTCAGCCGAGGTGTTTTGTTTGTCAAACAGGGTGATGCCTATACTGGCACTGCTATGATATTCAAGATGCTCCAGGTCATAGGGTGCGCGCAGGTCTGCCAGAATTTTGGCGGCAATCATTTGGACTTCGATGGCAGTTTCCCTGATGTTCTCGCTGAGTTCTTCCAGTAGCAGGACAAATTCATCGCCGCCATAACGAGCCAGTGTGTCACCTTTGCGTATGCTGTGCCCCAGGCGTTTGGCGACTACTTGCAAGAGCAGATCGCCCTTGCCATGTCCGCTGCTGTCGTTGATGGTCTTGAAGTCGTCAAGGTCAAGAAAGAGCACGGCACCGTACTGATTGCTGCGGCTTTTTGCCTGCAGGCTGTGTTGCAGCCGGTCTATCAACAGGCGGCGGTTGGCCAGGCCGGTTAATGGATCATGGTAGGCCAGGTGTTCAAGTTTGGCTTCGGTGGCTTTTCTTTGGGTGATGTCGAGCATGGTAGCGACATAGTTGACGACTTTGCCGCTGGCATTTTTGACTGCAGTGATGGTCAACCATTCTGGATACACTTCGCCATTTTTCCTGCGGTTCCAGATTTCGCCTTGCCAGAAGGCGTTGGCTTCAAGCTGCTTGCCCATATCCTCATAATAACTGGCACCGTGCAGGCCGGATTTGAGCAAGCTGGTTTGCTTGCCCAGGGCTTCTTCGCGGCTGTAGCCAGTGATGCGGGTAAATGCCTGGTTGACGCGCAAGATGGCGCGGTGGGCATCGGTGATGAGCATGCCTTCCTGGCCTTCAAAGGCAATGGCGGCAATGCGCAAATCTTCTTCTGCGCGTTTGCGCTCGGTAATGTCTTGCACCGTGCCCATGCGTCTGGCACTTTGTCCATCATATTGTGAATGCAGCCAGCGTACTTCGCCCTCAAGGAGGATGCGGTGTTCTATGCTGGCATCTGCGCCTGCTTGTACTTGCGCCCAGAATTGCTTCACGGCTGGCATATCGTCAGGGTGTATGCGTTGCAGCAGGCTGGAACAATCGAGCTTGCTGCCGCTTGGGTAGCCAAGTATGCGGCTCGCTTCTTCCGAGTAGCGCCATTCCTGGGTATCTTCACCTATGCTCCAGCTACCGGTTTTTGAAATGCGCTGCGCGCGTCTCAAATCTGTTTCGCGCTGACTTAGTTCGGCGGTTCTTTCGGCGATAATATTTTTTAGGTTTTTTCTTTGTCTGCTCGCTTCCAACAATAGTTGGACCAGGTATGCCAGCATCAGGCTAAATAAAAAACCGATGCTGCTATAAAGGAGCAGGGTGTTACTGAAGGGAGTTGAATGCCTGGGTGTCAGGTCCAGTGTCCATTCTACGTTTGGCAACTTGATGGCATGACGAATATTATTTCCCGGCTTGAATCCTGGCGATTTTTGTATGATTTGATGAGTGTGTGTGCTTGGATCGATACGCCACAGTTCATAGTCATAGCCGCGTGCGACCAGTTTGGATAGTTCTGCATCAGCCAATACAGTTTTTAAATCAATGACGGCAGAGATCAGCCCCCAGAATTCGGCTGGTTTGTTGGCGTCGATGGCATCATCCAGAAATACCGGCAAGCGGGCGATGATTCCTGTGCCGCCCCTGGTCAGGGGTAGCGGCCCCGCCAGTGTCAATTGTGCGCTATCGCGTGCCAGCATGGCCTCGGTCTTGCGGACAGGGTCTGTCAATAAATTGATACCCAGTCCATGTTCACGCCATTCAAATGGTGCTACATCGGTGGTGATGCCTTGCGGGGCCAGATACAGCGCGGCAATTTGTGGGTGATATTGCAAGATCTTGTCGGCAAAGCGTTCAAAGTTCCGGATGCGGCCATTGCTGTCTGCCACTATTCCTGCCAGCGCATAGGTTGCCGATATCGCCTTGTGCATATTATTTTGCAGGGCATTTGCCTGGGCGCGTGCCAGGTCATAGGCGAGCAAATGTTCTTTCTGGTTTGCACTGCCCTCAAGCTTGATGATGATGGCTGTGCTGGCCAGCATTGCCATGACAAAAGTCAGCGATGCAAACAGCAAAGGTTTGCGCAGATAGAGATGAGGCGACATAGTTAACAATAGGTATAGGCAGCGATGCCCATGCCTGAGTTCATTCGGGATAAATTAGGCGAGGGAGGGGCTTGCGACACGAAAAGATATGCATAGTCTAAATGAGAATGAATCGCATATCGTGGAATGCCAAGGAATGTTGATTTTGATCAATATTGTCAATCAAATATTTCAATTAGGGCTTACGCACAATTGTCCCAACAAGGCTTAGCGACTCTGTTGGAATACAAATAAATATTGCGATGATACAAAATGGTGCAAAAATTCAACCCTCGATTGAAAATGCACCAAAATGGCAAATATATTGTGTTATGCATTATTTTGGTGCGTAATATTAATTTGTATAATGCTACGCTGCTCCTGATTTGTATGAGAAAACGCCACAAAAACAGGCATTTAACAAATTTCGTATTTATATATACACGATCTGGATGATGGCATGGTTTCTGCTATCATCCTCCATTGAGTTTAGCCGCCGGGTAAGGGTTTTCGGTAAGGACCAGTAAGACAAGGTTTGTCTGTTGGACGAGATTGCACAAAACTGGCAGGCGCAGCACTCAGCAATTTCCGAATTTATTTTTTAGCTCTCAGAGGAGTTTCACATGGCAATGACAGCCGCAGAAGTCTTGAAAATGGCGAAAGATAACGAAGTCAAATTCGTTGATTTTCGCTTTGCTGATACCCGAGGCAAAGAACAGCACGTAACTGTTCCAATTTCCCAGTTCGACATCGATAAATTCGAATCTGGCCACGCATTTGACGGCTCGTCCATCGCAGGCTGGAAAGGTATTGAAGCATCTGACATGTTGTTGATGCCAGATCCATCTACTGCCAATATTGATCCTTTCTTCGAAGAAACGACATTGTTCATGCAATGTGATGTTATCGAGCCATCTGATGGCAAAGGTTATGACCGTGACCCACGTTCCATCGCGAAACGCGCTGAAGCGTATTTGAAATCTTCTGGCATTGGTGACACAGCTTACTTTGGCCCAGAACCAGAATTCTTCATTTTCGACAGCGTACGCTGGAAAGTGGACATGTCTGGCTGTTTCGTCAAGATTGATTCTGACGAAGCGTCCTGGACGACAGGCGAAAAACTCGAAGGCGGCAATACTGGCCATCGTCCTACGGTTAAAGGCGGTTACTTCCCGGTTCCTCCAGTCGACAGCTTCCAGGACATGCGTTCTGAAATGTGTTTGATTCTGGAATCCTTGGGCATTCCGGTTGAAGTGCATCACCATGAAGTGGCTGGCGCTGGTCAAAATGAGATCGGCACCAAGTTCTCTACTTTGGTTGAGCGTGCAGACTGGACACAAAACCTGAAATACGTGGTCTGGAATGTTGCCCACACCTATGGCAAGACAGCGACTTTCATGCCTAAGCCTATCGTTGGAGACAACGGTTCTGGCATGCACGTGCATCAATCCATCTGGAAAGATGGCAAAAACCTGTTTGCTGGCGACGGCTATGCCGGTTTGTCTGATTTTGCGCTGTACTATATCGGCGGTATCATCAAGCATGCAAAAGCATTGAATGCGATCACTAACCCAGGCACCAACTCTTACAAGCGTTTGGTTCCAGGTTATGAAGCTCCAGTGAAACTGGCTTACTCTGCACGTAACCGTTCTGCTTCTATCCGCATCCCTTACGTTGCCAATCCAAAAGGCCGCCGTATTGAAACACGTTTCCCTGACCCACTGGCTAACCCATACCTGTGCTTCGCGGCACTGATGATGGCAGGTCTGGACGGCGTACAGAACAAGATCCATCCTGGTGAAGCTGCCAGCAAAGATCTGTACCATTTGCCACCAGAGGAAGATGCATTGATCCCGACAGTCTGCGCATCTTTGGAAGAAGCACTGGACGCATTGAACAAAGACCGCGAGTTCCTGACACGCGGTGGTGTATTCAGTGACAGCATGATCGATGCCTACATTGATTTGAAAATGCAAGAAGTGCAACGCTTCCGTATGACAACTCATCCAGTTGAATTCGATATGTATTACTCTCTGTAATTCTGAGTAAATGCACAAAAAAGCGGGGGCAACCCCGCTTTTTTTGTTACAAATGCTAATTTCTCTGTAATTGTGTTGCAGCGCTGCATGACATACACTATCAGTCTGTTAATGATTATTGCTTTCCTATGAACCGACTCTTGTCAGGCCTTATTCTCTTTATTGGTGCGCAGACGCTTGCCTATGCGCAGGGCGATGTATTCCTGTGTGTGGACGATAATGGTAAAAAAGAATACAAAAACACAGGCGCTGTCAAAGGATGCAAAAAGGTCGAATTGCAAGGCATCACCGTTGTCCCTGCGCCAGCATTGCCTGCTCCGGGCAAGAAGCCACAGGGTAAGCCGGCTAGCAGCCCCAGCGATTTTCCCAAGGTAGATGACAGCACTCAAAAAGCCAGGGACTCTGACCGCAAGCAGATTTTGCAGGATGAATTAAAAACGGAAGAGCAGAAGCTGGCAAATCTGAAGAAAGAATACAATAATGGTGAGCCTGAGCGTCGTGGTGATGAAAGAAATTACGCCAAATATCAGGAACGCACCAATTTGATGAAAGAAGACATCGCCCGCACCGAAAAGAACATAGAGGCACTGAAACGTGAAATTGCCAACGCAAAATAAGTTGCCAGTGTGAAAATGCAAAATGCTGTTCGGGCATGATGCTTGCGTAAAGGTCGCTCTGTGCGGCCTTTTTTTATGGACAAGTTGTGAAAACTCCACTTACCTCGTTTGCTGGCCTGGATTTGCTGACATCAGCCGTGATTGTGCTGGATGCAGAAAGCAGCATTTTATTTGCCAATGCAGCTGCTGAAAATCTGCTCGACTCTTCCTTCAAGTCGCTCACGCATTTGAAGCTGACCGATTTATTCCTGAATGGGCAGGAATTGACTGCCGTTTTTCATCAGGCGGTAGCCCATCAATTTGCTGACAAGCGTCAGGATTTGACGCTGGAGCGGGCAGGGCGGGATGCTTTGCATGTGCACAGCATAGTCACTGCACTTGATAACCCTGATACACCTGTCTTGATAGAGCTGCGTGAAAACGTGCAGCAACTCAAGCTCGACAGGGAAGAGCGCATGCTTGACCAGAGCAAGGCCAATAAAGAGTTAATCCGCAACCTGGCGCATGAAATCAAGAATCCCCTCGGTGGCATACGTGGTGCTGCGCAATTGCTGGAGCTGGAATTGCCCGAGCGCCACCTGCGTGAATTGCGTGAATATACCCAGGTCATTATCAAAGAGGCCGATCGGTTGCAGACCCTGGTGGACCGCTTGCTGGCTCCGCATCGCTTGCCGCATATTGTCGGTGATGTGAATATCCATGAAGTCTGTGAGCGCGTGCGCAGCCTGATTGTTGCTGAATTCCCGCAGGGCCTGACCATCAAGCGCGACTATGATTTGTCGATCCCTGAATTTCGTGGCGACAAAGAGCAATTGATACAGACTGTCCTGAACATTGCCCACAATGCGGCGCAAGCCCTGAATGAAAGAATCAGGCAGGGTGATGCAGTGCTGACCTTCAAGTCGCGCGTGGTGCGCCAAATCACTTTGGCCAAGGTTCGCTACAGGCTGGCATTAGACTTGCATATCATCGATAACGGTCCGGGCATCCCACCTGAGATTCGCAATCGCATTTTCTATCCTTTGGTATCAGGCAAGGAAGGCGGTAGCGGTCTGGGCTTGACGCTGGCACAAACTTTCGTTGAACAACATATGGGTGTCATCGAATGTGAGAGCCGGCCGGGATGTACGGATTTCCGGATACTGATACCACTACCTTAAATAAAGGTGTGACAAAGTGGCTGCACCAAAAGTGCTCCTTCTATCGATATGCTTAACACAGACTGCAAAACGACAATATGAAACCAATCTGGATAGTGGACGACGACGATTCAATTCGCTGGGTGCTGGAAAAGGCGCTGGCGAGGGAAAATCTGGTAACGCGCAGCTTCACCAATGCAAGAGATGCAATGAACGCCTTGCAAAGCGATACGCCGCAGGTGCTGGTGTCTGATATACGCATGCACGGCGCTTCTGGCCTTGAACTATTGCAAACTGTCAAAGCCAAGTACCCAGGTTTACCGGTAATAATCATGACGGCGTTTTCTGACCTGGAATCAGCAGTAGCTGCTTTTCAAGGCGGAGCGTTTGAGTACATGGCCAAGCCTTTTGATCTCGACAAGGCAGTTGAGTTGATACGTCGCGCGCTTGATGAAAGCCTGCGCGAATCCAGTGTAGAGCAAAGCATGTCTGAAACGCCGGAAATACTTGGTCAGGCACCAGCCATGCAAGATGTGTTTCGCGCCATTGGTCGTTTGTCGCAATCCAATGTGACAGTGATGATCACGGGCGAATCAGGTAGTGGTAAAGAGCTGGTGGCGCGCGCCTTGCATAAGCACAGCCCACGCGCATCACAGCCTTTCATTGCCTTGAATACCGCAGCCATCCCCAAGGATTTGCTGGAATCAGAATTGTTTGGTCATGAGCGTGGCGCCTTTACTGGCGCACAAACCACACGTCGTGGCCGTTTCGAGCAGGCAGAGGGCGGCACCTTGTTCCTCGATGAAATTGGTGACATGCCTTTTGATTTGCAGACGCGTCTGTTACGGGTGTTATCGGATGGCCATTTCTATCGCGTTGGCGGACATCAGCCAATGAAGGCGAATGTGCGCGTGATCGCTGCGACTCACCAAAATCTGGAAACCCGGGTGAAAGACGGCTTGTTCCGCGAAGATTTGTATCATCGCCTGAACGTCATCCGCCTGCGCTTACCCAGCTTGCGTGAGCGCCGTGAAGATATCCCGTTGCTGACCAAATACTTCTTGAACCAGAGCGCCAAACAACTGGGTGTGGATGTCAAGCGCATGTCCGAGCCTGCATTGCAATTTTTGTCCAGCCTGGATTTTCCCGGTAATGTCCGCCAATTGGAAAATCTGTGTAACTGGATCACCGTCATGGCGCCGGGGCAAACGGTAGAAATGCCCGACTTGCCGCAAGACCTGGTACCGGCTACTGTCGGTGCGGTACAAGCGCCAGTTGCTATTAGCGGTCATGATGCACCAGTCAGTAACCATGAAAATCTGGCAAATGCGACAACAGTTAATGGCAGTTCACTGCCTGATAAATCAGCGTACCGTAGCGGCGAAAGCTGGGTCTCTCTGCTGGAAGCGGAGGCGACAGCGATGTTGGCTGAAGGCCAGTCAGAAGTCATCGACAAGCTGGGGCGTTGTTTTGAATCCGTCGTCATCAAAGCGGCTTTGCGCCATACTCATGGCCGCAAGAATGATGCAGCGATACGTTTGGGCATAGGTAGAAATACCATAACGCGCAAGATTCAGGAACTGGGAATAGACGGGGTGAAGGACGAATAGTGTTTTGATATGTATGGCACGAATAATGGCTGCCAAATCTTGCATTGGCAGCCATTATTTTTTAAATGCGATACCACAAGGCAAAGGTCAACAGGCAAAAGAAAGCAGCCACAATGTCATCCCACATGACACCAAAACCACCTTTCAGGTGGCGGTCAAAATAACCTATCGGTGGTGGCTTGACCATGTCAAAAAAACGAAAGCCTATGAATGCCCATAACTGGGTTTGCCAGTTGGCAGGCACGATGAAAATCAATACCAGCCAAAAGGCGATGATCTCGTCCCAGACCATGCTGCCGTGGTCAGCGACACCCAGGTTTTTACCCGTGACATCACAAGCCCAGACGCCAACCGCAAAGCCAACCACGATGATGATGGCCCAATTGGTCGTCGTAAACACATCTGGCCAGCGGGTAGAAAATACATAAAAACTCAACCACGCAAACAGGGTGCCCGAGGTGCCTGGCATGACAGGTGACAAGCCACTGCCAAAGCCTTGCGCCAGGATGTGCGCAGGGTGGCGTAACATGAAACGCCAGTCTGGTTTCTGGATGATGGTCGTCTGCTTGTTTTCTGTGGTAGTCATGGATGGGCAAAGTGATCAAATGATTTATATTGCAGGAAGACTGTCTGGCCTTGTTCATCCAGCAAACGCAAGCCTGCACCTGCCACTATATGGCCTATATGTGTGACGGTGGTGCTGGCTTGTGCGGCGGCAGTCTGCACATCTTGCCTGCGACTTGCTGGAGCGGTGAAACACAATTCATAGTCGTCTCCACCATTCAGGGTAAATTGCCTGCGTAAATCTTGAGACTGCTTATGCAATACGGGGCCAGCAGGTAAACGATCGACGAATAAAGTGGCACCGACTGACGATTTTTCCAGAATATGACCAAGGTCACCGGCCAGGCCATCAGAAATATCCAATGCCGCATGGGCGATGCCACGTAAGGCCATGCCCAATGCAATACGCGGGATGGGCTGGTGCATACGTGTTGCCGCCAATTGATGTTCGGATGTTGAAAGCCTGACTTCATTCCAATAGCCAGCCAATGCCAGCCGCGCATCACCCAAAGTGCCGGATACCCAGATGTCATCACCAACTTTGGCCGCATCGCGGCGCAGGGCAGTGCCTGGTGGCAGCTCGCCAAAAATTGTGATGCAGATGTTCAATGGCCCCTTGGTGGTGTCGCCACCGATCAGGTGACAGCCGTGTTCATCTGACAGGGCTAGCAAACCGCGTGAAAATTCTGCCAGCCAGTCAGGATTTGCTTCGGGGAGTGATAGAGCCAGGGTAAACGCCAGTGGCGCAGCACCCATGGCCGCCAGGTCGGACAAATTTACAGCCAGGCATTTATGACCTAATGTGTACGGGTCTGCATCCGGGAAAAAGTGACGGCCAGATACCAGCATGTCGCTGGAAATGGCCAACTGCATGCCTGGGCTGGGATTGAGCAGGGCACAATCATCCCCTATGCCCAGGGCGATGCGGCTGTCTAGAATACTGTGTCGCGCAAAATAGCGCTTGATGAGATCGAATTCGGAAAGCATGGGCGCATTGTACCTAAGGTGGCTCAGGATTCAAGATAAACCCCCCGACACCGTTGGTGCTATGCGCTTTGTTTAATCATATCGGTCTGGCTACCTGTGCTTCCGATAGCTCAGCGATGAGCGCATTTCTCGATTTGGCATCTTGCGGCGCAAGGGCAAAACCATGCATTTTCTTGTTCTCATCAAAGTAGCGGCTTGTCGTGACACCTTCCGTGCACACCGATTCCCAGCTACCTGATTTGCTGACGGCAAGCGCAGGCGGGATCAGTGCGACCGGATAACTAGGCGTCTTGACCTGGACGGCGGCTGGTTTCATGTCTATGCTAGTCAATTTCCCTGTCAGACTTTGCGCTATCGCCCGTGCTGCGGTCATGATGGGGGCAACATATGGCATCAAGCTATGGCTGCCATCGGCTTGCTTGTACTGAGCACAATCACCTAAGGAAAATATGCCAGGCACACTGGTTTGACCATGCTCATCAATGATAATGCCGCGATCAGTTTGCAATTGAGCTGCCTGTGCCAGGCGTATATCGGCACGCAATCCTACGGCTGACAAGACCACATCGGTATCAAAAACCTCGTCGTTGGATAGCCTTACTTGCAGAGCATTGCCTTGCTTGGCTATCTGGGTGGCGGTTGTGCCCAATTTTAATTTCACACCTTTACTTTCAAGCGCCGCATGCAAGCCTGATGAAATAGCTGCCGGTGCCAAAGCTGCCAGGGGCAACGGGTTAGGGTCTATCAAGATGACTTCATGTCCCGCACTGGCCAGGTCATCGCTGAATTCACAGCCTATCAAGCCAGCACCCAGAATGGTGACCCTGGCCTTGTCGCCGGCTAGTGCCAGTTTGTTACGAAACACGGCATAGTCAGCCAGGTTGTTGACAAACAAAACCTGATCAGCCGCGTTGCCATCAATGAGCAGGCGTATCGCCTGCGCGCCAAGCGCCAGCACCAGTTGGGAATAGTCAAAATCACCCATCTTGGTTTGTATGGTTTGCGCCTGCGTATTGATGCTGCTGACTACAGTACCGGTCAGGATATTTGCATTCAACTCCGCAGCCATCTGGTCCACCGTTTTACTTTTTAATTGTTGCGGCTGCTTTCCCATTGCAAAGGCATTCGACAGCATAGGCTTGGAATAAAAGCCGCCATCATCGCCAGTGACGATCAGCAAGGGCGTAGTTTTATCGAGCTTGCGAAATTCTCTGGCGACCGTATAACCAGCCAGGCCGGAACCGATGATGGCGATGGGTTTCATGGCTACCTCAGATTTCTATCATGTCAAAATCAGCTTTGGCGACGCCGCAATCAGGGCATTCCCAATCGGCAGGAATGTCATCCCAGCGTGTGCCAGCGGCGATGCCTTCTTCTGGCAACCCTTTGGATTCTTCATAAATAAAACCGCATACGATGCATTGGTAAGTTTTCATATTGTCTTCTGTATGTTGATTGAACGGATTTCTTGTTGTGCTTAAGCCTGATTGGCTTCCAATACCGCCCGATAATGATTGGCATGGCGCTCTTCGACCTTTGCCAGCGCAGCAAAGCGTTTAGCAGCGATTTCTAAAGTCCGCTTAAAGTTTTCAGCGTGTTCCTTAGATTCTGCGATTTGCTCATCGTATTCAGCGACAGCAGCCTGGTTGCCTTCTTCCACAGCGAGATGGCGGAATTTTGGGTACATTTCTGTGTATTCATAGGTCTCACCTTCGATAGCAATTTCCAGGGCGCGTTGTGGCGTCAATTGTGTTTTTGGGTATAACAAGTCAAGATGGCCAAAGGCATGCATGACTTCCTGATCAGCGGTTGCTTCAAATGCTTCTGCAATTTCGATTGCGCCGGCTTCACGTGCCAGTTTGGCGAAATAGCGGTATTTGATATGGGCCATGGATTCGCCAGCAAAAGCGGACTCAAGGTTCTGGATGGTGACGGATGGGTTTGCCTGGGTGCTCATAATGCTCTCCTTGGTTATTTGCGGTGTTGTTTGCAATTGCTATCAACGTGAGATAGATAATAGATTTTAATAATTGATTTTAAAAGACAATTGATTCTATTGATTTGATAGTTAACAGCTATGCTTGTCTGCTTAACAGAATAAATTGCATTTGGTTATGCTAGAAAAGCATAAGAGTCGTACAAATACGTATAAAGTTAGAGGGTTCCCTCTGCTAGAATCTCTACCAGTAAGATTTCCGTAAGCAAAAAAATAGAAAGAAGGTCAAGCACATGGATTCGTCAGATCAAAAAGAGCAAATACGTCAACAATTGCGTCAGGCAGCGCTGGAATATCATGAATTTCCTACTCCTGGCAAAATCAGTGTCACAGCTACCAAGCAACTGACAAATCAACGTGATCTGGCTTTGGCGTATTCCCCAGGCGTTGCTGCGCCTTGTGAAGAAATCGTCGCGGATCCGACTGCTGCATTCAAATACACGGCGCGTGGCAATCTGGTGGGCGTTATCACAAATGGCACGGCGGTGCTTGGCCTGGGTAATATCGGTCCACTGGCATCCAAGCCAGTGATGGAAGGCAAGGGCGTCCTATTCAAGAAGTTTGCCGGTATCGATGTATTCGATATAGAAATCAGCGAATCTGATCCTGACAAGCTGGTTGATATCATCGCCTCGCTTGAGCCAACCTTTGGTGGTATCAATCTGGAAGATATCAAGGCGCCGGAGTGCTTCTATATAGAACGCAAACTGCGTGAGCGCATGAAGATACCCGTCTTTCATGATGACCAGCATGGTACGGCGATCATCGTCGGTGCGGCTATCCTGAACGGCTTGAAAGTGGTCGGTAAAACCATCAAAAATACCAAGCTGGTAGTATCTGGTGCAGGTGCTGCGGCACTGGCCTGTCTTGACTTGATCGTTGATCTGGGCTTCCCGCTGGAAAATATCTTTGTCACCGATCTGGCAGGTGTGGTTTATAAGGGCCGTGTCGAACTGATGGACCCGGACAAAGAGCGTTTTGCCCAGGAAACCTCGGCTCGCAGCTTACGCGATGTGATGCCAGATGCAGATATCTTCCTGGGTTTGTCCGCTGCCGGTGTGCTCAAGCAGGATATGGTCAAGCTGATGGCACCAAATCCTTTGATTCTGGCTTTGGCCAACCCTACGCCAGAAATCTTGCCTGAAGAAGTCAAGGCTGTGCGTGATGATGCCATCATGGCGACTGGCCGTTCTGACTTCCCGAATCAAGTTAACAATGTTTTGTGTTTCCCCTATATTTTCCGTGGTGCTCTGGATTGCGGTGCAACCACCATCACGCGTGAAATGGAAATCGCAGTGGTGCATGCGATCGCTGAACTGGCCCAGGCTGAACAGTCGGATGTAGTTGCTTCTGCATACGGCATCAGCAATTTGTCCTTTGGCCCTGAATACCTGATACCGAAACCATTTGATCCTCGATTGATGATTAAGATTGCGCCTGCGGTTGCGCTGGCTGCAGAGCAGTGTGGGGTGGCGGTGCGTCCCATCAAGGATATGCAGGCATATGTAGAAAGACTGCAGCAATTCGTCTATCACAGTGGTACTTTCATGAAGCCATTGTTCCAGATCGCCAAAAAAGCACCGGCAGATCGCAAGCGTATTGTCTACGCAGAGGGCGAAGAGGAAAAAGTCCTGCGTGCGGTGCAGGTCATTGTTGATGAGAAGCTGGCGGCACCAATCTTGGTCGGACGTCCACACATTCTTGATCAACGTATAGAGAAATTTGGTTTGCGCATCAAGGCTGGGGTGGATTTTCAAGTTATCAATCCTGAGCATGATGATCGCTATCGTGATTACTGGCAGACTTATCACCAGATGACTGCCCGCAAGGGAGTGACAGAACAATACGCTAAACTGGAAATGCGCCGCCGTCATTCATTGATCGGTGCCATGATGATCCATAAAGGCGATGCAGATGGCATGATCTGCGGCACCTTTGGCACAACTGGCTTGCATTTGAATTACATCAACCAGGTGTTGGGCAAACGTGATGGTGTGAATGTCTATGCTGCCATGAATGGACTGGTGTTGCCAGACCGTCAGATAGTGCTGGTCGATACCCACGTTAATGAAAACCCGACGGCAGAACAGATTGCCGAAATCACCATCCTGGCAGCGGAAGAAATGCGTCGCTTCGGCTTGTTGCCTAAAGCAGCCTTGTTGTCGCATTCGAATTTTGGTTCCAGCAATAGCGAATCTGCACAAAAAATGCGTGCTGCTTTGGCGATCATCCAGCGTGATGCACCAGATCTTGAAGTTGATGGCGAAATGCATGGCGACACTGCGCTTGATACCAGCTATCGCAAGAAAATGATGCCTGATTCGACATTGAAGAGCGATGCCAATCTGCTGGTCATGCCGAATATTGACGCAGCCAATATCGCCTACAATCTGCTGAAAACAACAGCGGGCAATAACGTAGCGATTGGTCCTATCTTGCTGGGTTGCGCCAAGCCGGTACATATCCTGACACCATCGGCCACAGTGCGCCGTATCGTCAATATGACGGCCTTGTGTGTGGTGGATGCGGTAGCGCAGCGTTAATCTCTCGTAGTATGTAAAAAAGCCAGCCTTGTTGATCAGGCTGGCTTTTTTTCGAGGGAATTTATTTATCCTGTTTGACAGGTACGCGCCCGGTCGGCACAACATTCGACGCATGCAGACAATGGCCATGCTGGTCATCAAAAAACATATGTGGCTTGAAGGCTGCCAGCACGGCAGATTTATTGACACCACCCATAAAGAAGGTTTCATCGATTGCGATATTCCAGGCGCGAAGCGTACGTATCACTCGTTCGTGCGCTGGCGAGGCGCGGGCAGTCACCAGGGCAGTGCGTAAAGGGAAGGCGCGGCCGTCCGGTGTTTTGAAATTATTCTGCAAATACGACAGGGCCACCAGTAACCTTGCAAACGGTCCTTGCGGCAAAGGCTTTCTGGCGTTTTCTCTTTCGTGTTCTTCAAAAGCTTCCACGCCATGTTCCTGATAAATGCGTTCGGACTCATCCGAAAAAATCACGGCATCACCATCAAACGCAATACGAATCTGTTCCGGGTCCGCAGCATTGTCGGGTAAGCGATATAGCATTGCCGATGCCACGCCAGAATTGATGGCAGCTTGCACGTCGTCTTCATGCAGGGACAAAAACAGACTGACATTGAACGCCAGCAGGTAGGGTGCCAAAGGTGCACCGCCAGACAAGGCCGCACGTGTAATATCCAGACCATAGTGCGCGATCGAATTGAAGATGCGCAAGGATGTCTCAGACGAATTACGCGACATGATGACCACTTCTACCAGTCTGTGTCCAGGCGTCAGCGCATTCAGCTTTAGTAAGGCTTTGACCAGGCCAAAGCCGGCACCAGGTTTTAATATGCTGTTTTCTTCTTGCAATTGATGCTGGCGATAGGCGTCCAGCCCTTGTTCCTGAAACAGCGTTTCCTCTGCTTCCAGATCAAATAAGGCACGTGATGAAATTCCTATGACTAAGAGATTGTCTAGCGAAAATGGCATATCGGATTGTTTGTCTTGTTATTCGGTGATGGGGTAAGTGGCGCTCTGTTTACTTCGCCTGGCGAAATGTCAGATTGATTCTCTGTGTTCCCAGTAGTGGATGTGCTGCTTCCTTGATTGGTGCGACACCATGGTAACGCAATCTGGCTGGACCACCCCAGACTACCACATCACCATGCGCCAAATGATAGCGCTGGACGGGATCTGTGCGCTGCATGCCACCAAAAAGAAATGTCGCTGGTATCCCCAATGAGAAAGATACGATGGGCGCGCCTAAGTTCTTTTCATCCTTGTCCTGATGCAGGCTCAGGCGCGACCCGACTTGATATTGATTGATCAGGCAGCTATCAGGCTTGAAATCGGGAAAGCCAGCTTCTTCTGCCGCCTGCACAGCGATTGAGAAAAAATTGTCTGGCATGTATGGCCAGGGCTTGCCATTATCAGGATCGTAAGTGCTATAGCGATATCCTTTACTATCAGATACCCATCCTACTTCGCCACAACAAGTCATGGCGACGGACATGCGATGACCATTGGGAGTGAGTAACTGCCGGAAGGGATGCTTGATCATAATTTGCCGTATCCCATCCAGCAAAGTGATTTCATGTAGCACAGAAAAATGCCTCAGTATCAGCGCCCCCTCGCAGATGTCTTCAGTCCAGGGCTGTAAGTCACTGGCGCCATCAAATAGTGAATAGTTCATTGATTGGTTCTTGCTTGCTCATGTTGATCGCTCGTGCTCATATACATAAGCGTAATTCATTTTTTGTAAGTTTGGCGGTGAAAGTAAACTTCTCTTGCAAAGAGCCCCGTAAGTTTGCTATAGTTCGCCTCCCGCTGAAGAGCGGGGCTGAAGAGAGTGAAGTAATTCTTGGTTTGAGCGAAAGAAGTGACGCGGAAAGCCTGGTCTGTAAATAGCCTGAAGTAGTTGGGATTAAATCTAAAAGATTTAAACTGAACGAAATAAAAACAGGGTGTTGACAGATAAAAAGAAGTGCTTCATAATCTCGTTTCTCTGCTGCTAACGCACACAACGCTGCGACGCAAAACTGGATGAATAAGTAGTCCGGTGAGGTAGAAAAGAATACGGTTCTTTAACAATTAACAGTCAATAAATGTGGGCACTTGGTGAAGCGCACCAATTCACTTCGGTGAGTTGGAAATGCTTAAATAATATAGCAAGTGTTCACAAGAAGTATAAAGCAAGACGGTTTTTTAGAAATAAGAAACTGAACTGTCAGTATTTTGAGTGAGCGATGTGTCAGTCACATGACACAGACAGAAATGTCACAAAACAGAGATTAAACTGAAGAGTTTGATCCTGGCTCAGATTGAACGCTGGCGGCATGCCTTACACATGCAAGTCGAACGGCAGCGCGGGGCAACCTGGCGGCGA
>NZ_JACOFX010000070.1 GCF_014284125.1 Undibacterium umbellatum
CGACTGCCAACAACAAACTGACAGCCACAGTAGGTAACGCCAACGACAACGGCGCACCAATCATCACCCCAACGTTGAAAAACATCCAGACAGCCACGTTCTCCTTCACAGGCTCTGCTGATGCGAACAACATCAACAACAACGCCGTTGTTGCGATCGACTTGCAAGATGGTACTGGCCTCAAAAACATCGCCATCAACCGCGTTGCTTCCACAGCAGGTACCAACACAGCCCGTATTGAAAACATCAAACAAGCTGTAGAAACAATGTCCCTGAGCAACACCAACGCCAACAATGCTGGCGTGGTTGAATTCTCCTTCGGCAATGGCACATTGCTGGGCGCGAACACAGCGACACTGAACCTGTCCGACGTCCAAGTTGGTACCGTCAACATTGGTCAAAACGTTTCCGGCACATCCGCTGCAGGCGTTGCTAACCAAGGTTACGAAACACTGACCATCAACAGCACAGGCAACACCAACAACATCGGCACGTTGAACCTGCCAATGGACA
>NZ_JACOFX010000071.1 GCF_014284125.1 Undibacterium umbellatum
TGACCTCCTTCTTCTACAACAAAAACCTGCGCTACTTCAGCTACGGACATGGTGGCTACTTCAGCCCCAAATCCTATGTTGCACTAGGCATCCCGCTGGAGATCGCAGGACGCAAAGGCAAACTCTCCTACCAGCTGGCAAGCTCACTGGGTGTCCAGCATTTCCGTGAACTGTCTGCCCCGTATTATCCAAATTCGCCGGCAGACCAGGCAGAACTTGAACAATTTGCGGCAGCCAACCCCACCATCAACATCCAGACCAACTATGCTGGACAAACCAGGACCGCCTTTGCCTTCAAGATAGGTGGCGCAGCAGAATACCAGCTGACTCCGCATTTATTCCTGGGAGGCAAACTCAGTGCAGACAACTCAGGAGACTTCAACGACACCTCGGCAGCGGTTTATCTGCGCTATAGCTTTGAGCCACGCAAGAGCCCGGTCGGCTTCCCGCCTGTCGCTCCCAAGGCTTACTATCAGGGTAA
>NZ_JACOFX010000072.1 GCF_014284125.1 Undibacterium umbellatum
TTCTCGTAGGTACTCAGTCCGTTCTCGTAGGTACTCAGTCCGGCTTCTATCAGCATCACCGCTTCCTGAACTTCTTTCAGACCATCGATGGCCATACGACCGGAGCCTATCCAGTCGCAGTTCCCCCAGGCACTGCGGGCTTCCTGAAAACTGAAGCGCGCTTTTGAAGGTAACGTCACCACGCGGCGAACGATGGCCTCTTCCAGCCAGCACAGAAACATCTGGCTCGCCTGACGGGATGCGACGAATTTTCGCCGCCCCATAAAGTACGCCCACGACTCGTTCGCACTGGCCCGTGCCGTGGAGTAGCTCATCTGGGCGTAATTCCGGGAAAGCTGCTCATACGAGACACCCAGCCCGGCAGCGATATACCGCAGCAGTGACTGCTCAAACACGGAGTAGCCGTTATCCGTATCCTGAGGTAGCCGTTATCCGTATCCTGAGGTAGCCGTTATCCGTATCCTGAG
>NZ_JACOFX010000073.1 GCF_014284125.1 Undibacterium umbellatum
TGCGAGATTGTCGGCTATGCCATGGGAGAACGCATGACACAAGCCTTGACAGCAAAAGCATTGTGGAAGGCTGTCAGCAATAAACGACCACCGCCTGGTCTGATTCATCACTCAGACCGTGGTAGCCAATACTGCGCACTGAGTTACAGGGAGTTGCTGGAGCAATTTGGCATGAAGACATCCATGTCACGCAAAGGAAACTGCTATGACAATGCACCTATGGAGAGTTTCTGGGGAAGTCTGAAAAATGAACTGATACATCATCAGCGCTATGCAACACGTGCTGATGCACAGGCGGCTATCCAGGAATATATTGAAAGCTTTTATAACCGCCAGCGACGTCACTCGCGTCTTGGCAATATATCGCCAGCCTTGTTTGCTGAAAATTTTAATCGGCAGTCACAGGCAGCTTAGAACATGAGTGTCCGCTATTGACAGTACACCTCA
>NZ_JACOFX010000074.1 GCF_014284125.1 Undibacterium umbellatum
TGCGCTGGAGTGGCAGCGACGATGGACTCAGCCTCGGCATCGAAGTTGCCCGCCGCTCAGTCAGCGACAGCTACCTCTCCTATGCTGGCGCCAAAGACAGCCTGTATGGGCTCACCTGGGGTGGCGTTACCCGCACAGGCATCAAACTCGACACCTCCTATGACGGAGAAGATGGCGGCGTCTATGCCAGCGCAGGCTACTACGGACTCACTGGCAAAAACGTCGCCAAGAACAGCATGGGTGAAATAGGCGTAGGTGCCTACTGGCGCGCCTACAAAACCAATGACTTCAGCTTCACTACCGGGCTGGGCCTGACCTCCTTCTTCTACAACAAAAACCTGCGCTACTTCAGCTACGGACATGGTGGCTACTTCAGCCCCAAATCCTATGTTGCACTAGGCATCCCGCTGGAGATCGCAGGACGCAAAGGCAAACTCTC
>NZ_JACOFX010000075.1 GCF_014284125.1 Undibacterium umbellatum
GAGAGTTTGCCTTTGCGTCCTGCGATCTCCAGCGGGATGCCTAGTGCAACATAGGATTTGGGGCTGAAGTAGCCACCATGTCCGTAGCTGAAGTAGCGCAGGTTTTTGTTGTAGAAGAAGGAGGTCATGCCCAGCCCGGTAGTGAAGCTGAAGTCATTGGTTTTGTAGGCGCGCCAGTAGGCACCTACGCCTATTTCACCCATGCTGTTCTTGGCGACGTTTTTACCGGTGAGCCCATAGTAGCCTGCGCTGGCATAGACGCCGCCATCTTCTCCATCATAGGAGGTGTCGAGTTTGATGCCTGTGCGGGTGACGCCACCCCAGGTGAGCCCATACAGGCTGTCTTTGGCGCCAGCATAGGAGAGGTAGCTGTCGCTGACTGAGCGGCGGGCAACTTCGATGCCGAGGCTGAGTCCATCGTCGCTGCCACTCCAGCGCA
>NZ_JACOFX010000076.1 GCF_014284125.1 Undibacterium umbellatum
CCGGACAGGGCGTGCGCGTTGAAGGCTCCAGCCCGTCCCTGTTTGTCCGGACTGATGAGGTGCGGCAGCTGCGGCGTGGAGACACGCTGACCATCGGTGAGGAAAATTTCTGGGTAGATCGGGTTTCGCCGGATGATGGCGGAAGTTGTCATCTCTGGCTTGGACGGGGCGTACCGCCTGCCGTTAACCGTCGCCGCTGAAAGGGGGATGTATGGCCATAAAAGGTCTTGAGCAGGCCGTTGAAAACCTCAGCCGTATCAGCAAAACGGCGGTGCCTGGTGCCGCCGCAATGGCCATTAACCGCGTTGCTTCATCCGCGATATCGCAGTCGGCGTCACAGGTTGCCCGTGAGACAAAGGTACGCCATGATGAGTTCGTG
>NZ_JACOFX010000077.1 GCF_014284125.1 Undibacterium umbellatum
TCGAACAAACATAGTATTAAAAAGAGTTTGAAAAGCTGTCGAAAGACAAGTTTTAGAAAAAATCAAATTCCTTGAGATACGGCAAACGCTAAAGTAATACTCATAAGTAGTAAAGAACTATACCGTTCTTTGTACTGGGTTTAGTAAGAATGAACTAAAAATCATCTGGCTCTGCCAGTGATTTTTACCTGACTAGACCAAACAAAAGTAGGTTTTTACTTTTGTTTGTACAGAGGCTAACGTTATAGGGACAAGTGACTAAGTGCACATGGTGGATGCCTTGGCGATATCAGGCGATGAAGGACGTAGTAGCTTGCGATAAGCTGCGGGGAGTGAGCAAACACACATTGATCCGCAGATTTCC
>NZ_JACOFX010000078.1 GCF_014284125.1 Undibacterium umbellatum
TGTTACCGATGTTGCTGATACCGTTGAAGTCACCGATGGCTGCGTTTGTTGCATTGCGCAGTTCGATCACGTCGTCGTTCTTTTGGCTCAGGTTAGTCGTGTTGTTGTCAACTGCACCACCGTTGATGGCGTGTGTACCATTGAAGTTCGCGTCAGAGAAGATGATACGGTCTGCTGTGCGGCTTGCACCTTCTTCGCCGTTGTAGCTGAAGCGGCTTGTGGAACTCAGTGCACGTGCATCGATAACTGCTGCGCTTTCGATGGCTGTACCAGCTGTGTCTGCTGCATTGGATGCATCATTGGCTGTGTCGTTGTCATTAACGATGGCCAGAACGCCTGCGTTGTTGTTCG
>NZ_JACOFX010000079.1 GCF_014284125.1 Undibacterium umbellatum
AAGCTGCAGGCCGTCTGTCTGCCATTGATGCATCCGCATTCAAAGGCAACCTGACAATCAACCTGGGCAATGGCATCTTCACAACAGGCAAAGCTGACACATCCGGTCAAGTACAAAATGTCACAGTCACAGGCGGTACTGGTGCTGACACATTCTACCTGGCAGACACCATCGAAACAGGTGACAGCCTGACAGGCGGCGACGGCACAGATACTCTGATCATCGTCAACGGCGGTAACGTCACAGCCGGTGCAGCTGGTTCCTCCATCATCACTAAAGTAGAAGCCCTGCAAGTGTTGATGAACAATGCAGCCTCCGTAGTTGACTTCGCCAAACTGCCAG
>NZ_JACOFX010000007.1 GCF_014284125.1 Undibacterium umbellatum
ACTGACGCTATGGATTACTTGAATCATCGACCTAGAAAATGCCTTGGCTACAAAACACCGCACGAAGTTTTTATGGCTCAGATACAATCGCTATAACACAGGGTTGCACTTCGAGCTTGAATCCGCCAATCAAGATAATTTTTTATTGCTGGATTTTCGCTGGCAGCTTTGCGCAGTTCCGCATAGACATCGACAGACTTATTTTCTTTTTGAAAATCATCGACACGCCAGCGGTCTTCGTAATCTGCTCTTTCTTGTTCTGGAAGTTGTCCCACTTTTTCAGCCGCCATGATCAGGCCCGCCATGCCTTCAATTTCCAGCAGCACATCTCTCGCATAAAGCTCATAGCCACTACTGAAAGATTTTTCAAACCTCTTTAACAAAACCTCTTTCGCACCCACAACTCCATCGAGATGGAAATACAAGACCAGATCACTTAATTGATCCATGCCATAGTCATTCTGCTTTTTGGCGCTGAACTTCTTCATGATGACACGTATCAGCTCGTCTTTTTGCCGTGATCGCTTGATCAGGCTGTACAGATACTCTGCCCTGCTGCCTTCGCATTGCTTGTCATAAGCGAGATTGTTGACGGTGGCAGCCAGTATCTGTGCAGAGAAATCTATTTGCGGATGGGCTTTCAAAAGCAGCATCGCTCTGCCCGTACCCAATTTCAGGGAATGGAAAAACTGCTTTTGAAGTGCTGCGGTTTCAACTGGATTTAATGAGATCTGTTTTCGCACGAATAAGTATAGGGTGGAAACTAACCATGCCCTGGTCAGTATTGACTGGATTTTTTGAGACTATAGCAGATTCAAGTGACAGATCATCAATTCACATCCCCTTGAATCTGTACTGGTAGCGTTGGCTTACCGGCAGGCGGGCGCCATGTTCGCGCAGGCTCAGCCAGAGTGCAGCATCAGCATCTCGATTAACGCTGGCAATGCGTTTCACGGCGACCAGGTATGCGCGGTGGATTTGCCAGAAGCCTGCTTCTTCCAGCGTATCTGCCAGCTCTTTCAAGGGGGTGCGTATATGCGCTTCTATCTTGTCTGTCACGACTCGCGTGTATTTCAGCTCTGCACAAAAATAGATGACATCGCTTAGATCAATAAAGTGTATGGTATTACCAACTGCTGCCTGCAACCAGGCCGGAGACTGCGCTTTCTTCTGTGGTTTGTCCTGTATTTTCTGCATGAAGTTGCTCAGATCAGGTGGCGGCGTACCCAGACGCTCGCGCACCCTGGTAATAGTGCGTGCCAGCCTTGCGGGGCTGCTGGGCTTGACGACATAATCAAGCGCGCCTTCTTCAAAGGCGGCGATGGCATGTTCCTGAAATGCAGTGACAAACACGACATGGGTGCGGGCCGCAAAAGCTTTGGCAACCTCAAGGCCGTTCAGGCCTGGCATGCGAATATCAAGAAATGCCACGTCTGGCGACATTTCCCTGGCCAGCCTGAGTGCTTCAAAACCATCGCTGGCTTCGGCAACGATATCGGCTTCCGGCCATAGCAATGCCAGTGATTCCCGCAATTCTGCCCTGAGCAAGGGTTCGTCATCTGCTATCAGCAAGCGTGGTTTTCTATCGGGACTTTTCATGTTTCACATCTGATTGCAAATTCAATGGCAAATTCAGTTCTGCCACGGTGAGTTTGTTACCTTCCATGCGCAATTCAAAGCTGGCCTGGTCGCTGTACAGCGCATGCAGGCGTTCGCGCAAATTCCGCAAGCCCAGGCCACTACCGAGCACTTTTTGTTCTAAACCTGCACCATCGTCACTGACGCTGATATACAAGCGTCCTGCCTGCTCGCGTGCCTGCAGCATGATTTCCACTTGCCCCGGTTGGCATTCAACGCCATGTTGCACGGCGTTTTCTACCAGCGACATCAGCATCATGGGAGGTAAACTTGCCTCGTTCAGACTTGGCGAAAATTTCATTTGAAAACGCAGGCGTTCGCCAAAGCGTATGGCCATCAGTGCCAGATAATGTTCTGCCAGTTCAAACTCCCTTCCCACGGTAGACATGGGGCTACGTAAATCGGGCAGGGCACTTTGCAGGTAGGCGATCAGGTGGTCCAGCATCTGTACGGCCTTTTCTGGATCATACCGTGCCAGGTAGCGGCTATTGGCGAGCGTATTATAGAGAAAATGGGGTTCGACCTGGGCTTGCAAGGCCTTCAGTTCTGCCGCCAGCGCCAGTTGTTTCAAATTGGCGATCTGTAAGTCGCGTGATTGTGTCTGCACCCGCCACAAAGGCAGTCCCAGCAAGCCCCCGGAAAACATGAGCGCACTGGCAAACGCCTGCAAGGTATTCAAACCATGCAATTCATGTTTGGCCACCCACCAGTGATACGCGCTGATTGCCAACCAGGCGGTCAGTGCGGCGAGGGATGACAGACAACACCATATCCACAACCAGTTGCGGCATTTGCTGAATAGCCGCAGACTGAGCAGCAGTGCCCATGTCGTCATACACAAAGGAAAAACCAGCAAACCAAACAACCCCAGCCAGGCATGGGCCTGCCATCGTAACGCCAGCAAAATCACTCCCGCGATCATACATGTGCTCAGCAAGAACTGTGATGCAGAAAAACCCAGCATACTAAGCACCGCCGATGCAGCATCGCCGTCGGAAATGCTGTGGCTGTTCTTTTCAGATGGTCTGGTCCACAGCACGCGCTTGCCTGTTGTAGCCAGGGTATTCAACAAAGCCAGATTCATAGGGTGGGTGTAGTCGGTAAAGATTTGACTGGCTTCATTTTATCTACAGGTACATCTGTGCCTACCACTTCCAGTTTCAAATCATCCAGCCATACCTGGCCCTTACCTTCGTGAAGGACGCCAAAAGCTATGGCTTTGGCATCGGCAGGCACATCCAGCACCACACTACGCAATTGCCAGTCTGTCGTGCCCTTGATGGGTTTATCTTCACTATTGTAAAAAGGAGTTTCTGCCTTTGAAACAGTATCCACACGCATCCATAAACCGGCTCGGTTATCAACCTCCCTGGTTTTTACCCTGGCCTGGAAACGTATACGCTTGTTGCGATACTGATCCGCAGCAAACATTTGCATCAGGGTTCCCCAGCTTTTATCTTCACCATTGACATAGCGGATAAACTTGCTGCCTTTACCACTGATGGTCTGGCTGCGGTCTATGCCGATCTGATAAGATTTTGGTGTTTCGCCAGCCAATACCCATGGCTCTGCCAATTTTTCTACCGATTCTGCGGCCAGCGCATACAAAGACGTGGCGGCAAGTACCGATAAAAGAATGAATCCTGGTTTCATGTTTTCTCCTGTTCATGACGACATGTCATGTTGTCACTTTGCCAGAGAAAAATGCGCTCATGGCTTGCTTGCGACAAGCGCATGATTTTAACGATAAACGCGCCTGCAACAGGATAGAAGATGGACCTTTCTTTATATTTCAGCAGCACATCAGTTTGTTAAATGAATTGAGCAATCGTTTTGGGATTCGCACAGTCGTCTTCAACGCGCAGCTTCTGCCAGTTGATGGGCAAGACGGTTATGTCTTTCCATCACTCCTGGCAAATCTATCGACGTGATCTGCCCTTCCCTTACCACCACACGGCCATTGATGATGCTAAAAGTCACATCTGAAGGTGTGCAAAAGACCAGAGCCGCGACCGGGTCATGCCAGGCACCGGCGTAGCCTATCTGCTTCAGGTTGAACATGACGATGTCCGCCGACATGCCGGGCTTGAGTGCGCCTACGTCATCGCGGTTGAGTACTTTGGCGCCGCCCAGGGTGGCAACTTCCAACGCCTGTCTGGCTGTCATGGCATCAGGGCCGAAACCCACGCGTTGCAAGAGCATGGCTTGTCTGACTTCACCCAGCATGTGGCCGGAATCATTCGAGGCGCAACCATCGACACCAAGGCCTACGCTGACACCGGCATCCAGCATCTTGCGTATTGGCGCAATGCCAGACGCCAGGCGCATATTGGAGCAGGGGCAATGCGCAATGCCAGTGCCGGTGCGGGCGAACATGTAGATGCCATCGTCATCGAGTTGCACGCAGTGGGCGTGCCAGACATCATGACCTACCCAGCCGCAATCCTCGGCATATTCTGCCGGTGTCATATTGAATTTCTCGCGGCTGTAGGCGATGTCATTGGCATTTTCTGCCAGATGGGTGTGCAGCGATACGCCAAAGCTGCGCGCCAGTTTTGCTGATTCACGCATGAGATCACGTGACACAGAAAATGGTGAGCAGGGTGCGACGACGATCCGTTGCATGGCATGGCGGCTGCTGTCGTGATAAGTCTCTATCAGGCGCTGGGTATCGCGCAGGATGCTGGCCTCGTCTTCCACCACGCGGTCTGGTGGCAAGCCGCCCTTAGATTGCCCGACGCTCATGGAACCGCGCGCCGCATGAAAGCGCATGCCTATCTCTTGCGCGGCCTGCAGGCTGTGATCGAGCTGGCAGCCATTCGGGTAGATATAGAGATGATCGCTGCTGGTAGTGCAGCCTGACAGTATCAGCTCTGCCATGGCGGCCTGGGTGGATACCTGCACCATTTCTGGTGTCAGATTCGCCCAGATAGGGTAGAGATTGGTCAGCCAGTTGAACAGCTCGCCATTTTGCGCCGCAGGTATCACGCGCGTCAGGCTTTGGTACATATGGTGATGGGTATTGATGAGACCGGGCATAACCACATGGCCAGTCGCATCGATGACTTCATCGGCAGTTTGTGGCAAGTCTGCACTGAGGCCGACCTCAGCGATGACATTGTCGATGATGTAAACCCCACCATTGCTGATTTCACGGCGCGTGTCGTCCATGGTGACGACGACGCGGGCATTTTTGATAAGTAGGCTAGTCATAAATAAAGAAAATTAATGATCAGAACTGTGGGCCGCAGCCATGGCAAAAGCCTTGGCTTCAGACTCCGCACCCTGACCGTTGAAAAACAGATTGAGTGTCACCGCCGCAATTGTGGCCAGCAAGATGCCGCTGTCGACTATCGTGCCCAGCCAGTGCGGCAAGTGTGAAAAGAACTGCGGTGCCACCAGCGGTATCATGCCCGCACCTATGCTGACGGCAACGATGAAAAGATTGTGACGTTGATGATTGAGACCGGCATTACCGAGTATCTTGATACCGGTGGCTGCCACCATGCCAAACATGACTATGCCTGCGCCACCAAGTACATACACGGGTATCGATGCCGCCACATGTGCCATTTTGGGGAACATGCCAAACGCCACCAGGATGACGCCTGCAGCAGCGCAGACATAACGGCTGCGCACGCCAGTGACACCAACCAGGCCTATGTTCTGTGAAAACGAGGTGTAAGGAAAAGTATTGAAGACACCCCCTATAACCGTGCCCAGGCTGTCTGCCCGCAAGCCGTTCGCCAGTTCTTCATTACTGATGCGCTTCCCAGTCAGTTCAGACAGGGCGAGGAACATGCCCGTTGATTCCACCATGGTGACGATCATGACCAGGCACATGCCTATGATGGCGCCCATATCAAAGGTCGGCATGCCATACTTGAAGGGCATGATAAAGGCAAACCAACCCGCCTCACCCAGGCCATCAAAACTGACCTTGCCCAAGGCCAGCGAGACGACAAAACCCAGCACCATACCCAGCAAGACAGAGATATTACCCAAAAAGCCGCGCAAATAGCGTGTCATGACCATGATGGAGACCAGCACAAAAAAGGCAATCGCCAGGTTCTCAGGCGCGCCATAATCGGGATTGACTTGCATGGTTTTGCTCGCCGCATCAAAAATCATCGGCTGCCCGCCCGCGGCCCAGTTGATACCCACGCGCATGAGGGTAATGCCAATGACGGTGATGATGGTGCCTGTGACAACTGGCGGGAAAAACCTGACCGCACGGCTCATGAAGGGAGTGATAATCAAACCAAAAATGCCTGAAGCGATCACAGCACCGTAAATGGCAAGTATGCCCAGGTTGGGGTTGCCCGCCATCGCCACCATGGGGCCCACTGCGGCAAAGGTAACGCCCATCATGACAGGCATACGTATGCCAAACTTCCAGATGCCCAGCGCCTGTATCAGGGTGACCAGGCCACAGCAGAATAAATCGGCATTGATGAGAAAGGCTATCTGGTCTTTGGGTAGGTGCAGGGCACCGCCGATAATGAGAGGCACGGCTATCGCCCCGGCATACATCACCAACACGTGCTGTATGCCCAGAGTGAATAATTTTGCTGCGGGTAGCTTTTCATCTACCGGATGTATCGCTGTTTGCATCGTCTCTTCCTTGTTTGGATGGTTTGGTTTTTTAGCCACATCACTGCCGGGTTCTCTGACGGAACTTATTCTCAGTGATGGCTGGAACTGCACATACTGAAATGCTAAAGATTCAAGCGACTGGTAATCGGGACGACGGAAGAATGCATCATGTGCATGACTCCTGGTTTGCCTTCCTGACGATGGTGTCGTCAAGAAAAGCGGCTACAAATACAGTGGGAATAGTTAATCCGACTGCGCTCTTCACTGCTGCCTGACGAAGTGCATCCTCCATACTCTGGAAAATGCATCTCGTCAGGATTGATCTGCGTCGTAAAAAAATGCCGGTGAAGGCATATTCTTGCGTCGCCTCACACCATGCAATGCGATCAAGCGCAAACATGGCAGCAGGCTCAAGCTCAGTCTTGGTCCTGTCTCAGGTCTTCATTGCGAAGCTGAAGCAGGCAACACTGAAAGTGGCGCCAGAAATCCTGGTTTGTTGAACTGAAAAACAAGACCTCTCAACACAGAGGCACAGAGACACAGAGTTAACACAGAGAAAAGCATGAGAAATCTTTAGTCTTTTGGTTTTTCTCTGTGAACCTCTGTGCCCACTCTGTGGTGTAGCAGGGAATTCATGCGGCATGCCGCATGCCTGCGCAACGAAGGCTTCTTGCAAGAAGCCTTTCCCTCCTCTGTGTTGATCTTTTCGGTCTTAATCCCTACCCTTAAAATTCCTTAAAAAATCGAGCAAGATTTGTGCCGAGACTTCTGCGTCGTCAGCGCTCATGGTTTCCAGCGGATTGTGGCTGATGCCGCCATTGCCGCAGCGGGTGAACAGCATGGCCACATCGGTCATCCTAGCTATCGCCATGGCATCATGGCCTGCACCTGAAGGCAATTCAAAGGCTGGCAAACCGGCTCTTTGCGTAGCTGCTGCCAGTTGCTGCATCAGCCATGGGGCGCAGGGGGCTGCCGGGGCTGATACGGCTTTGACGATATTCACTTCAATATTGCGGCGCTGGCAGATGGCTTCTATCTTTGCCAGGATGTCATTCACCGCAGCATCGCGGGTGGCATCGTCAGCGGCGCGGATATCCAGTGACAGATTGCAGGAGCCGGGGATCACATTGACTGAACCATGTGGTACCTGTAACTGGCCCACTGTCCCTACCAGGGACGTGTCATTGGCGCAGCGCTGTTCTACATACAAAATAATTTCAGCGGCAGCAGCTGCGGCATCCTTGCGCATGCTCATGGGTGTGGTGCCAGCATGGCTGGCGACACCCTTGAGTTGCACCTGATAACGGCAACTGCCAGCGATGGAAGTAACGATGCCCACGGGCAGGTCACGGCCCAGCAAGACCGGGCCTTGCTCTATATGCACTTCTACATAGCCCAGTATCTGTGCAGGGTCACGCGCTATTGCCGGGATTTGTTTGACATCATGCCCGGCAGCAGTCAATGCTTCGCGCATGCTGATGCCGTCTGCATCTGTCTTGTCGAGCAAGGCCAGGTCAAACTGGCCGATGATGGCATTGCTACCCAGGAAGGTACTTTTGAAGCGTACACCTTCTTCTTCAGAAAAACCTATGATCTCGAAATTGAAAGGCAGTTTTTCGTTTCTCTCGTTCAGATACTTGACAATGGCGATGGGTAGCAGGATGCCTTCGCGGCCATCGTATTTGCCACCATTGCAGACGGTGTCATAGTGAGAGCCGGTCAGCAGGGTCTTGGCATCGGTTGCGTCAGACAGGTAGCGGCCAACGACGTTGCCGACCGCGTCGATATGCACATGCATGCCAGCCTCGCGCATCCAGGCCGCCAGTTGTTCTGCAGTTTTTTGGTGCGCGGGCGTCATGTAGGCGCAGGTCAGGCCATCTTCATCATCGCTCCAGGCGGCCAGGGTTTCTGACCATTGCATGATGGTGTTACCAAATTGCAGAGTGTGTTCAAGCAAGTCATTCAAGCGCAGTTCAGCGATGCGGCCGATTTGGCGCAGGCATTCTGCCAGTTCATCTGCGCGCTGGTTCTTAAAACGGCGCTGGAAGGTGGCGATGATGGCTTCCCGTGTAAAGCCCTTGCCATCCGGCCCTTTGACGGCGAGGATGAAGGGGAAGCCAAATTTACTGTTGTAGTCAGCATTGAGCTTGTGCAGTACTGCGAATTCTTCGGGGCTGCAATTGGTCAGGCCTGCCTTGGCCTGTTCACCGGTCGATTCTGCCGTCAACTCGCCTGCGATGGCGGCCTTGCCTGCCAGCTCGGGGTGGGCACGGATCAGGCCCAATTGTTCTGCCTCTGTCGCCTGGCTGACCACGGTTTGCAAGGCCAGCTTGAGAGCCGTGATGCTGGCAAAGGGGCGGCTGGCCGCGGCCCGTTCAGGTATCCAGGGTGAATGTTCATAGATACCGTGCAGGATATGCACAAATTCTTGCGTGCTACAGTGGTTCAGGTGGTCCAGAGTTGTCGTCATAATTGGTCAGGCAATGTGCCTATTATTGTGCCTATACTTTAATGTGACCGGTATTGTCCCGGCATGATGATGAAGCTTAAGCCCAATTCTGGCCTGCAATGTGCTGCTGTCTTCATGATCTGTATATCTTCGATAGTATATTGATAGACTGCTGGCAGTATAAGATTTGGCTGATAGCGCATTTCAAGTCATCAATATAGGAGATCAGTATGGGAAAGCTCAGTACACATGTGCTGGATATCACCGTTGGCAAACCCGGCGTGGGTGTGCAGGTGGAGTTGTATGCTGTCAATGCAGGTGAGAAAACCCTGCTGAAGACAGAGACCACCAACAATGATGGCCGCTGCAATGCGCCACTGCTGGAAGGCGACAGCCTGAAGCCTGGCCTGTATGAGCTGGTATTTGCGGCAGGTGATTATTTCGACAAGCAGGGCGTGGACCTGCCCAGCCCCAAGTTCATAGACCGCGTGACCCTGGCTTTTGGCGTGGCTGATGCCAGCCAGAATTACCATGTGCCGCTGGTAGTGTCGCCTTGGGCGTACTCGACTTACCGTGGTAGCTAGGGATTTTTAAGGTTTTTTCAATCAGTAAAATGGTCGCAATACAGCTGCAAAATTGACATGGCTAGGCGTCGTCGGCGCAGACAGTACTTTAGTACGGCAAGCCGGCGCAACAACGCCAGGTCATTTTTTCAGCTGTATCCTTAGCGTGACATCAGTGATTTGGCTGCCTGGGCGATCTGCTCACGCAACCATCTGTGTTCTGGCGAATGATGGACGCGTTCATGCCAGAGCTGGTAAAAGCGCAGCGGCGGGAACTTGATAGGGATGGAAAAAGTCTTGAGTTGCAGGCTTTTTTCATAAAAGCTCAGGTATTGCTTGCCTGTCGTCAGCACCATGTCGGATTGCGCCAGCATATGCGGCATCAGGCCAAAGTAGGCAGATTCGACCACGACATTGCGGCGCAGGTGCTGGCGTTCCAGATGGGCGTCGATAACACCGTGGTAACCAGATAATAGTTGCGAAGGCGCGACATGGGGCAGGCTCAGGTAGTCTTCCAGCGTCATGTCGTCGGTGCCGGTGCGCTTGGCGTAAGGGCTGTCGGCACGCATGGCGCAGACGATGGGGTCTTCAAACAACTTGGACAGGTGCAGGTGTTGCGGCGGTTCGTCCCAGTTAGCGATGACCAAATCAAGGTCACCGTCAGACAAATGGCGTACATAATCAACTTCTGCCCCCAGACCATGAATGACAATGCGGCTTTTGGGCGATTCACGCCGCAGGCGCTCTACCACGCTGGGCAGGAATTGCACATGCAGGGAATCTGGGGCGGCGATGTGGAAGGTCTTGCTCTCTTGCTGGGCCACGAAGGGGACTTTACGTTCAAACAACAACTCGGTTTCATCAAGTATGCGTTTGGCAGGCTTGAGCAGGGTTTCACCATGGGGGGTAGGCACCATGCCACGGCCACCGCGCACCAGCAATTGATCACCAGTCAGCTCACGCAATTTGCGTAGCGAGGCAGAAATCGAAGGCTGGGGCTGGTTTAGCTTCAGAGCCACGCGGGAGACGTTTTTCTCACTGAGCAAAAGATACAAAATGCGTATCAAGTGCAGGTCGAGATGATTCGGTAGTTGTGCCATGCTGATGCCTATCTTCAAACGTATATCGAAATCTATATTTTTAATATACTTCGTTTTCAATGAAGTTTGTGGGGAAAAAGTTTATCGTTGCCAGACTTCACCAAGTTTTTTGCTATTGGTCTTACCTGCCCTTGGTCTAACTGCGACAATAGGAGACATTTGCAGCAGATAGATACAGGTTGTGGTTTTTTAGCACTAAGATCGTGAATCATGGTAGCGTAAGCTGTCAGAAACACCTGGTCGCAGCGGAGCTTCGGTTCGCGACCATTTTGGGGTATTTTTCTATCCCTCTCGTCTGAAGAGCCCGCGGAGGCAGACGAGCTTCTAACATGAGAGAAAACATGGAAGCTTTTTTACTTGCGTATGGCACTGAGTGGCTGAACCTGATCGTCCGCTGGCTGCACCTGATTACAGGCATAGCCTGGATAGGTGCATCCTTCTACTTCGTCTGGCTGGACAATAATATCCGCCCACCCAAGCCCGGTTCTGAACTGGCCAACAAAGGGGTGTCCGGTGAATTGTGGGCTGTTCATGGTGGTGGTTTTTATAACCCGCAAAAATACCTGATCGCCCCAAAAGAATTGCCAGAAGAACTGCACTGGTTCAAATGGGAAGCCTATGCCACCTGGCTGTCTGGCTTTGCGATGTTGTTCATCGTCTATTACTTCAATGCTTCTGCGATGATGATAGACAAATCCGTCGCTGACCTGACCAGCTGGCAAGCCATAGGCATAGGCCTGGGCACGCTGCTGGTGGGCTGGACGGTATATGACCTGCTGTGCCGCTCACCGCTAGGCAAGCGTGAAGGCTTGTTGGGCATCATCATGTTTGTGTTCATTGTGGCGGCAGGATTTGTGTTGTCGAAATTCCTCAGTGGTCGTGCTGCCTATATCCACGTCGGTGCCATGATAGGCACCATGATGGTGGGTAATGTGCTGATGCTGATCATCCCCGGCCAGCGCAAACTGGTCGAAGCCATGCAACAAGGTAAATCGCCAGACCCTATCCACGGCCAAAAAGCCAAGCAACGCAGCGTACACAATAATTACTTCACACTGCCGGTGCTGTTCATCATGATCAGCAACCATTATGCGATGACGTATAACCATGAATACAACTGGCTGGTGCTGGCTGTGATCATGGCGGCGGGTGTCTTGATACGCCACTTTTTCAACCTGCGTCACAAGGGTATTACCAACTGGGCTTATCCAGCGGCTGGCGTGACTTTATTGCTAGCAGTGGCGATTGCAATTGCACCAAAGCCTCCAGCGAAAGTGGCAGCGCCTGACCCGGCCCTGTCTACAGCCGAAGCAGAAGCTGCGCAATTTACTAAAGTGCAAAACATCATCCAGCAGCGTTGCGTGTCCTGCCATGCGGCTGCGCCTACCCAGCCTGGCTTTGCCACCGCACCTGCTGGTATCAAGCTCGATACGCCAGAACTGATCAGGCAGAACGCAGTGAAGGTCAATATGCAGACTGTGCAACTCAAGGCCATGCCTATAGGGAATATGACGCAAATGACGGAAGAAGAACGTGCGATCGTCGGCGCCTGGTTCCAGGCCGGTGCCAAGTAAATCAATAAAAATTTAGAAAGTACATAGACATGAACAACTACGAACAACTCGACGCCTGGATAGACAGCCACTTTGACGAGCAGGTCAAATTCCTGCAAGAACTGGTACGTGTGCCGACTGATACGCCTCCCGGCAATAATGCCCCGCATGCGGAACGCACCGCTGATCTGCTGCAAGACATGGGTATCGCCGCAAAAAAACATGCAGTGCCGGATAGTGAAGTCAAAGCCGCTGGCCTGCAAAGCATCACCAACCTGCTGGTACGCCGCCACTACGGTCCCGGCAAGACGGTACTGCTGAATGCCCATGGCGACGTGGTGCCACCAGGCGAAGGCTGGACCAAGAACCCTTACGGCGGTGAAATAGAAAACGGCAATATCTATGGCCGCGCCACTGCCGTCAGCAAATGCGATTTCTCGACTTACACCTTTGCCATGCGCGCACTGGAGGCGGTGGCAAAACCAAAAGTGGGCACGCTGGAGTTGTTATTTACGTATGATGAAGAATTCGGTGGCGAAGTAGGCCCAGGCTGGATGCTCAAGCACGACTTGATCAAACCTGATCTGATGATCGCCGCCGGTTTCTCTTACCAGGTCATCACGGCACATAACGGCTGTTTGCAAATGGAAGTGACAGTACACGGCAAGATGGCCCATGCGGCAATCCCTGACTCTGGCGTCGATGCCTTGCAGGCGGCAGTGAAAATATTGAATGCCCTGTATGCACAAAACACGCTGTACAAACAGGTGACATCGAAAGTCGAAGGCATTACCCATCCTTATTTGAATGTAGGCACGATAGAAGGCGGCACCAATACCAATGTCATCCCTGGCCGCGTCACCTTCAAGCTGGACCGCCGCATGATACCGGAAGAAAATCCGGCAGAAGTCGAAGCGACTTTGCGCAAAGTCATCAGCGATACTGCAGCTGAACTGCCAGGTATCAGCGTTGATGTAAAACGTATCTTGCTGGCAAATTCCATGCGTCCCTTGCCTGGTAATACGCCACTTGTAGAAGCGATACAAAAGCATGGTGGTGCGGTATTTGGTGAAGCGATTCCTGCACTAGGCACGCCACTTTATACCGATGTACGTCTGTTCTCGGAAGCAGGCATCCCAGGCGTCATCTATGGTGCGGGGCCGCGCACGGTACTGGAGTCACATGCCAAGCGCGCAGATGAGCGTTTGAACCTGGAAGACTTGAGGCGCGCTACCAAAGTGATTGCACGTAGCCTTGCTGATTTGCTGGTGTGATGTTGGGCAACCATCTGTCCACATCAGATGCAACCGGCATGCGATCACGCTCAATGTGCATCGCACGCCTGCTGACTGGGTACATATACTTGTAACTCAGACTAGCTGTTTTTTCTGTCTGCCGCTACCGCCTGGTTGCGGGCGATTTCCAGCTCCATGGCTTTCATTTTTTCCTGATGTTCCATGGAGCGTTGTTGCAGTTCAGCTTCGTGCTGACTGGTCTTGATCCAGGCATGGCAGACCGAGTAAGCGATGGCAACAGCAAATGCACCCAGAGGAACGATTTGAGAGTAAGAGAGTATGTCGGACATGGCAGGATTTCCTTCCTTAGTTGTTTGAGACACCAGTATATGCAAGCCAGGACACCTGCATAAGTAGCGGCTGTAAGCAGTATTTCATGACATTTGTCATGAGCGCACAGACAGTTTGGCATCAGATACCAGCCGCCCAGACTTTCCCGCAGGTCGCCCGCGTCCCTGATCCTGGTCACCTCAATCACAGGTCACGAGCATGCCTCAGATCTCACCTATAGGCTGAGAATAAATGAGTGTTTATCCTCACATGGCAGCCAGCAATTCACAATGCCGCCACAGTTTTTCCAAGTGCTGAACGGGCCAGAGTTTCCGCGATCAGTGCACAATGCAGGCTGTGCAACTTGCTGACCGTACGCTCAGGTGTTTTCCAATATGTGGTGGGTGCTGGAAGAACCCAGTGATTCACGGTTGCACGGAGCTTACATGGCCTGGGGTTTGCATGGACAATACTTACTGGTTACTCCCAAGCTGGATATGGTGATCGTCCACCAGCGGTGAGTGCCTGTTGGAAGTAAATGGGATGTGCCTAAAGTAGGTGAGAATGCGTTTATCCACATGGCAAATTTACTTGGGCAGATTTGTTCGTGATATCAATTAATGTGAGCCTGATATGGAATTAACCCTTGAATCTTGCACATTTGATGATGCGACGCATCTGGCCGATATACGCGTCCTCGCCATGCGCCCCAGTCTTGAACGCATAGGACTTTTTGATGCAGAACGGGCGCGACAACGGCTCCTGGTGAATTTCGCAGCCGAGTACACCGACTCATCAAGCTGGATGGATCGCTGGCAGGATTTTTAGTGCTGCGTCCGCAGGACAACGACCTCTTGCTGGATCACTTTTACCTCCATTCGGATTTCCGGCAATGTGGTCTGGACAGTGAAGCTATCAATCTGGTGCTGGCAGAAGCCGACGCACAGGGGAAAATTTTTCACGCTGGTGCCTTGCGTGCCAGCGACGCCAATCGTTTTACCTTCGCCATGGTTTCATTTTACGTAAAGTGGCCGAGTTTGATAATTACTATTTTCGTTGTCCACAGCCTGATCCAAGTAGGTGCGAATAGCCTACGTATTCGCACGCATGATCTTTAGATGACTTGTAGTATTTTTTGGCTAGACATGCGTGCGATTACGTTACACTATCGTATCTACTCGGGCTAAAAGCTGTGTCAATACTCGACCCTGACCCCAGTTATCTTAAAAAATAGGTGATTGACCCCATGCTCCGTAGGATCAACCTAAGTCTTCCTTAAACCAGTTAATATTAAACACAATTATACTGACAGTGGCAGAACAAGCCACTGTCATTTTGATCACCGTTGTGACATAGTAAGCACTAGGAATGAAGCTAAAATCTCCCGTTTTCAAATATACAAAAATAGGTTTAATCGCAAAGATTAGCACCACTCCGGCCATCGACAGCAATAATAAATAAAATAGAAATGAAATTATTATTCCTTCAATGTATTCCTTGAATTTTAATTTCATTATTTTCTTGACTTGGAATTATTTGGCAACTTATCTGCCGCGTAGGTGCGAATAGCACCGCCGAAACTCTATAAAATATGAAAATAAATTTTAAATGTGTTGCTAGTTTGCTTACCTCACGTCTCGGATTACCATGATTTCACAAATAATAGAGAAAGTTGAATTGGCAAGAAAAAATTATACTGAGAATAACGATTATTATTCGCAGGACTTTGAAAAGCAAGGAGTGGTATCGCTTTGGCTTGGCCTGACTGATCGGAGTCTCGCTCAAGATGTTGATACGCTTCAGGATTTGTGCGGAGTTGGATACTACCAACTTAGCGGCCAGGAGAGCAACTCATTCAATTATGAGCATGTTGATTTAAAGTGACTGCTTGCAGATATTTCATACTCTCAATCTTTTTTGGAGGCAGTCATTTCCGAAGCAAGAGAGAAAGGTATCGAAAAAGCTACAAGAACAACTATTCAATACGACTTTGAATACAACCCCGCAAATGTTACCAGGGAAATTGCAGATGACCCGGCTTTTTTTAGGTGTATTCAGCTATTCAATGAAATAGTTGTTGCTGACTGCTTGCTCAATCTTGCTTGAGAGATGGATACGTCCCTTCACATATATTGACTAACACCCAAATGCGTATCCAGTTTGGCTTGTTCTGCTGCCCCAAGCGTTGCCCTATGTGCCCTGATAGTATAGCCACCGTGCATGGCACCATCGTGATTGATCATCCAGTCTATGATTGCCGCATCTTCGACATCGAAAGTGTCGCCAATTTCATGATCGCGTAGCTCTGCGGGTACTTCAAATAGCTCGCCTGTAAAACCTGTATCGCTGCTTTCAACTACTCTCAGCCACACAAACATATTGCCAGAGGCAAGTACGAATTTGGTTTTGATCAGAGGGAAAAATTCTTTATCAGTATTACTGTGGATAAGTCTGCGGAAATGTGGCAATGATTGCCGGGCATCGGCAAAAGCTTGCTGCATGCTTGCATCATTTGAGTTAGTCATGGAGATTTTCGCACCGGGGTCGAGATCAGGCTTGCGGCCCATTTCTCTTCTGCACATTTGCCAGTCATACCAACAGTTTTCTGGATCTATATCATCGTAGCCGCGTGACTCTGCAAGTGCGTCAGCATGGGATTTTTCCATCATCATGACGCTTGCCTTGTCACGGAGTGTTATCACTTGCTCATACGTCAAAGGACTGCCTTTCTTGTCTTCAACATTGACCAGAATCGCAACCAGTGCAGGGATAAAAACGGGGACTAATTTTTCTTCACTCATATTGATTCCATCGCATGCAGGATTGCCAGAAGAGGAAATTCTACTCTGGCAATGCTGTGTGCATAGAAATTATCTATGCAAAGAAAAATTTTATTGTGACAAATTATTTCCTGGGCGGTGGATTATTGTCCTTGCCTTCCGGTGGACGTGGTGGCCGTTCTGGTTTGGCAAACAGGCCCTTGGGTGATGTAGTGCAAGTCGCAGAAATCTTGCCTTCGCGTGGTGTGGTGATTTGCACGACCATGCCCTCTTTCTTGCCTTTGCAATCTTCATAAGCTTGCGGTGGCGGTTCGCGGGGTGGTCTGTCGTCTTTCCCAGCCTCAGGCGGCTTTTTCTGGTCACCGCCGGATGCTTGGGCATGGGCGAACAGGCTGGCACCTAATGCCGCCATGAAGATACTGGCACAGGCCAGGTTTAGTAAGTTTTTCATCCTGTTTCCTTTCAAGGGTGTTGATGACAGGATAGATCTTAAGCAAAAATCATGAAGGAAAAGTGAAGATATCTGCTTCTTTACATAGCTTTACTTTGTTACGCTGATACTTATCCTGTCATAGCGGCCATAGGCATCAAAGGCAGTAATATCGTAGCGCCCGGCCTCAGGGAATTCTATGATTTGAGACTGGCTGGCCAGCTTGTTCGCCACCAGATGGCCATTCACCATCCAGCTGACTTCGGCCTGTGAGCCACGGATTTCCAGTCTGGCTTTGGGCACTTCCTTGCCGCTGGCCCGGTGCAGGATTTCGCCATCGCTGAGGCCGACTATCTTGATGATTTCATCGGCATTGAAGATCGCTGCACATTCTGCTGCCCAGGCCGGTGGCAGGGCAACCTTGCGCAGGCCTGCGTCCAGCCAGGGTTCAAGGGCTGAGGGCCAGCGTGCTGCCTGCAATTTATCCATGGGACGCTTGCTACATTCGGGGGCTACCCGCAAGCCATTCTGGCTATCGACAAAGTAAGTGAAAATGGGTGAGGCGGTTTTCAGGCGGTCAGCAAAACTCGGTGGTGCTGCGCCATTTAAGACCCACGCCGTGCGTTGCAGCGGGCAGAGTTTTTCTGGCTGTTCGCTGGCGCGTGTGCCCAGCGGCCAGCAGATTTTTTCCTGACTTACCGTGGTTGGTGGCGATGCCGGGCTGAGGCTGCGGCCATCTGGAATGGCGGTGAAAATATCCACCAGCAAGGGCGCTGCCACATTCGCACCAAAGAAGCCGGGATTGGGCGTGCCATCTGGCCGCCCTACCCAGACGCCTATGGTATAGCGGTTGCTCACGCCCACGGCCCAGGCATCACGAAAGCCAAAGCTGGTGCCAGTCTTCCAGGCGATGCCACGATAGCTGCCATTGCCTTCTACGGCGCGCGCTACTGGCCCGCCAGTTTCCAGTATGTCACGCACGATGAAGGCGGCACCTTCACTCATCATCCTTTGCTCCTTGCGCGGTGCTTCTGGCGTCATGCGTGGCACGGCGGCCATGCCCTTGCGTGCCAGCGAAGAATAAGCGCCGACCATGTCTTCCAGCTTGGCTCCTGCGCCGCCGAGAATGACGCTGAGATTGGGTGTCGCGCCACGCGGGAATTCCAGCTTCAAACCACCACGCCTGAGCATGGAAACAAAATTAACTGAACCCAGTTGTTCCAGCACTTCGACAGCTGGTACATTCAAGGATTTCACCAGCGCTTCAGAAACACTGACCGGGCCATGGAAGTTTTGCTGGAAATTGCCAGGCTGGTAGCCAGAAAAAGATTGCGGTGTATCCGACAATAAAGACTCTGAATGGATCAAGCCTTCATCCAGCGCAAAGGCATACAGGAAGGGTTTCAGGGTAGAACCTGGCGAGCGTGCCGCCCGCACCATATCGACATCGCTGAAACGCTCACGGTCGCTAAAGTCTGCTGAACCAGCATAACCCAGCACTTCAAACGTGGCATTGTCCATCACCATGGCGGCCATGGAGACGCGTGGTGGCAATTGTCGTATGCGGTCAGCCAGCAGGGTTTCCACGGTCTGCTGGATTGCTGTGTCTACCGTGGTTTGAATCACTGCTTGCTGGTTTTTCGAGCGTTTGGCATCTTGCTTCATGCGCAGCGCCAGCAAGGGGGCCAGCAGAGGTTCGCGCAGGGTTTGCGCGGTGACTGGTTCGGTCAGGGCATCGGCGATGATGTCCTTGCTCCAGTTACCCTCCATGCGGCGTATCACTTTGTCACGTGCTGCCTGAGCACGTTGCGGATAACGGTCAGGCCGCAAGACTGAGGGCAATTGCGGCAACACTGTCAGCAGCGCTGCCTCGGCATGCGTGAGGCGGCTGGCGGGCTTGCCGAGGTAAGCACGACTGGCGGCTTCCACACCTTCGAGCACGCCACCCATGGGGGCATAGTTGAGGTAGAGCGTCAGTATTTCTTTTTTGGAGTAATGCGCTTCCAGTTGCAGGGCACGGGCAATCTGTTTGAGCTTGCCACGCACTGTATGCGGCGTAGGATCAATCATGCGCGCCACCTGCATGGTAATGGTGGAACCACCGGAAATAATCTCGCCATTACGCACCCACTGCCACGCCGCCCGCATCAACGCCAGCGGATTGACACCCGGGTGCCACCAGAACGCCCTGTCTTCATACTGCGTCAGTGCATCCACATAATAGGGCGAAACTTCTTGCAGGCTGATGGCATGACGCCAGATGTGGTCCTTGTCAGGGAAGGCGCGCAAGGGCGTGCCGTCGCGGGCCAGGACTACCATGGCATAAGGTGAATCACGACCGGGTTTGGGCAAGGGGAAACAGAGGTCGGCGATGATGAAAACCAATGCGGCGGTAATGATTGTTGCGCATTTCTTTTTATGGTTGAGCAGGACTTTGCGCAAGGAAGTGAAGTTGGTGTACTTCTTGAGATTGAGCTTCATTCGAGTAAGTCTTTATTAGCAGCACATACAAAAAAATGAGATAAAAGAACAGGAATTTACGATATTTTTATAGTGATCAAATTACCCTGTTTTTTGATGTTGTTTTTGACTCTGTTCTTGACCTTAAACCGCTTGGAACGACGTAATTTGTGCGTCACAGAAAATGGAAAAAGAAGAGCCGATGTTTGAGCGAAGCGAGTTTCGGATCTTCCCATTTTTTGGGATGCACAAATTATGCTGGAGCGTAGCGCAAGCACCCGAAGGGCGAGTCTGCGGTCGCCTTTCTTTGAATACTTTCTTTGGCGAAGCAAAGAAAGTATTTCGGCCGCCGGGCCGAGACCCGGCTTGTATCCACAAAGGGCAATCGTTTTAATCGAAGTACGGCAATGCAAGGAACGCCGCTGGTGCGCCAGCCCGGTGGATTCCTGCCTGCGCAGGAATGACGTTTTTATTATTGCCGTTCATCTTCGGGTACGTCTCCGCTTTTCCTCTGTGTCTCTGTGCCTCTGTGGTGAGAGGCTTTAATCAGACTTTGATAAACGAATACGTTATCAAGCGCCCAGTGTCAGGCTAATGAAACGTAGCCTAGCGAGGCCCGGCCCAACCTACCCGTCTATCGTCACTCCTACTTCCCACTCTCCACCACAGTCAACACATCCGTCCCACCCGTTTGGCCATACAAATCCGGCCTGTACATATCTTCTGCATACAGTGGTGGTATGACAAATTTACCCGGTGTCACTACCCGCACGCGGTAGAACAGATTCAGCACATTCCAGTCCATGCGTACTGCTGCCACAAACCTGTCATCACGGAACTCGACATGCTTGATGTGCGGGTTTTGCATGGCTTCGGCGGGGTTGAGTTTGTCTATCGTTACGACACCCATTTGTTCACCCTGAACAATGTTCGTGTTCTCGATTTCCAAACCAGCCGGAATGCGGTCGACGATCATGCCTGTGCCCATGGCGCTGCGGCTGCGGGCTGTGATGCGCATGATAATAGTCTCGCCTACCTTCAAGGCACGGTTACCGATTTCTGAGCCATCTGGAGCATACATCTTGCGGCTCAGTTCTATGACGTCGCTCTTCGCAGGTGGCAGCTTGACCGGATTGCCGTTCATGGATAATTCCACATACAGATTGTCCTTGCTGTTATTGCTCAGCTTGAGACCGGCAGACAATTCACTGGCCTGCAATTCACGGAACAGCGTGGCCTTGGCTGACAATTCATCGGTCTTGCCAGCAGCGGCCAGGGTGCCTGTCCATGGTGCTGTTTCACCCGTGCTGTAAGTACGGCCTACCAGGAACAGGGCGAGTTTTTCCTGGGTGCTGTAGTAACGATGTTTTTCCATTTCATTGGCGATGACGCCGATCAGGTTATCGCGACCATCCAGCTTGATCTGGTGTCTGTCGAGCAAGGCATAGGACAGCGCAGCGTCGCGCAGGTTGCTGCCGTAGTCATACCACCAGTAACCATTGTCACGGCCTTTCTTGACACCTTCAGCCAGAGCAACATCACTGCGGGCCTTGTCACCCATTTGCTTCAAGGCGATACCTAGTTGTATCAGGGCCAGGCCGGACTGTGCGTGGCCACGGGCATCATGCATCTGGCGCAGTGTTGCCAGTGGTGCCTTGTTCTGGCGTGACAGCACATACGCACCTGCTGCCAGGACACCGAAATGGCTATTGTCACGCACGCGGTTTTCTTCCCACACATTGGTACTGGTGCCAGTAGTTGTTGTGGCTGCTGCCGGTTTTGGACTGGCGGGCATACGTGCTACCCCGTCCTGCAAGCCGCGCAGGAGGTAATCCAGGGCCTTGTTGTACATGGCATCCGGCACACCAAAGCCCTGTTCGCGTGCATCCACCAAAAAGCCAGTGACGTAGGCAGATAACCAGTATTCATATTCGGACACATTACCCCACAGGCTGAAACCGCCGTTCGGTGCCTGCATGGTGGCCAGGCGGGCGATGGCCTTGTCCAGCATTTCTACCCTTTGCTCGCGTGTATAAGGCTTGAGTCCAAAGCGCTTGGCGGCTTCTTCATCAACGAATACATGCGGGTAGGCAGTACTGGTGGTTTGCTCAGCACAACCGTAGGGATAAGTCAGCAAACCCTGGATGGCAGCACGGATATCGATAGGAGCTTTGTTCGATACCACCATGTGCGCCAGCAAGGATGCCTTGTGCAAGCCCGCCAGGTCAGCCTCTTTGATATCCAGCGATTCACCGGCCTTCACCGTAAAGCGCTTGGTGATCTGGGTTTGTGGCGTGGGCGCTTGCACGGTCAGGGCAAAGCTTCTTTCCATCTTGATACCAGAGCCACTGATGTTGACGGTAATGGTATGCAAACCCGGCACAGGCTTGGCTTCTATTGGGAAGCGCAGGGTTTGTTTTTGCTGGTCTTTGAGGCTGAGGCTGCGTTCAGCTTCTGTCAGTTTCAGGGCTTCGCCGCCACTGATGCTGACTTTCAGGCTTTGCCCTGCACCTGACAGATTATGCAAATCCAGTGCGACGATGGCAGTGTCACCGAAAGACAGGAAGCGTGGCGTCGCCAGTTCGGCTATCAGTGGTGCTGCGACTGTCATCTCGGCATCTTTGGCACCAAAACGCTCACCTCCGGCCACCACGGCCATCAGGCGCAAGGTGCCGTTAAAGTCTGGAATAGCCAGCGGTATCTCGGCTTCACCTTGCTCATTGAGTTGCACAGGGCCGCTGAAGATGTCGATGAGTTTGACTTTTTTCGGCAAGTTTTTGGTGGCTTTTGGCGTGGTGTCACCACCAAATTTCAGTTTACCTTTCTGGCCCTGCATTTTTTCTATGAGGCGGCCATAGATATCATGCTGGTCTGAGCCATAACGCAATTTGGCAAAGAAGAAGGCATGCGGGTCTGGCGAGACAAACTTGGTAATGTTCAGGATACCTACGTCGACTGCTGACAAGGTCACCATGGTTTTTTGGCCCCTGGCTTCTGGCACCTTGATTTTTACTTTGACGGTGCTGTCAGGCAGCACTTTGACAGGTGCTTCCATGGTCACGACAAATTTGCGATCTGCCCTGTCCAGCGGGATATGTGCCAGACCCAGTGCACGCGCTGGTGTCACTTTATCGCCTTCATTGCCTGGGCGCAGGACCACGGCAGAGACATACAGGTCGTGGCGTTTCCAGTCTTTATTGAGTGGGATATCTATCGTGGTTGCACCAGTGCCGACAGACATGCGTTTTACCCACAGGGTCTTGTCGCCTTCTACCGTGATCAGTGCTTCACCCTTGTGCGGCGGGGTGATCGTCAGACGGGCTGTGTCGCCATCTTTATACACGGGCTTATCCAGCTTCATGGCGACCTTATCAGGACGCACGCCCTGGCTTTCATCACTGCGGGCGCTCCAGCCTACATAGAAGCGGTACACGGCCTGCATCTTGGTATCCGGGTCCAGCACTTCAAGGCGATAGCGGCCATAGCGCACCGGCAGACGCAATTTGCCACGGCCATTGGCGGGCACGGCAACGGCACTGGTTTCTACCAGTTCATCGGTTTCAGTGAAGCCAGACTGCCAGCCGCGCTGGTCTTCAAAGCGCCAGTAGTAATTGCGGTCTTCGCGGAACAGGCGTACCGGCAAAGTTGGCGACGCCTGCAATTTGCCATCCTTGTCCGAACGGATGACTTCAAACTCTACCGGGCTGCCTTCAGGCGCATATTCACCGGTGAACATGGGGCGCAGGCCGACCATCACTGGGGCTGGCCAGACTACGCGTTCCATGCTGCGCACGACAGGGCGGCCACCGCTTTCCAGCAGGCTCAGGGTAGTGCGAACGGTGAATGGTGAACGGCGCTTGGCGATAGGCGACAGGTCTACATCGACGGATGCCTTACCTTCGTCATCCAGCTTGCTTTCTTCGAGTTCAGTACGGGTCTTGGCTTCGTTTTCAGTGACGTCACCAAATTCAAAACCGGGGTATTGTTTGGCCAGAGGATTTTTATTGCGTTCAAACTGGGCCACACCCAGCAGGCGGTTGCCTGCTGCCGGTGCGCCGTACAGGTAGCTGCCGACTACATCGACACTGTAGTCGCTGTCAGCCGCCAGTGTTGCCAGCTTGCTGCTGAGGTCCAGCTTCATGCGTTCTGGCAGAAATTCTTCTACACCGAAGCGAAATACTGTGCCCGGCACTTTGTCAGCAGGGTCTGCACGCAATTCCAGAGTCCAGAAACCGGTAGGTGCATCGGCGGGTAATTCTATGCGTTTGACGAGGTAACCACCAAAGCGCTCGTCTGGTCGCCAGGTGGCGGTGAATTGGTCTTTGCCATCCGGGCGTTTAAGTTTTGCCTGTATGGCCTTGGCAGGTACGGCGCGACCATCGGCATCACGAGCGAGGACCGACAAATCAAATTGTTCGCCGGGACGGTATAAGTTGCGGCCAGAATAGGCAAACAAACGCGTCGCCTTGAATGGCGAGCCAGTGATATCGTATTCAGACAAATCCAGTGCGGGTTCTTTCAATGCCAGCACAGAAATCTGCTCGCCCTTGCGTGCCATCAAAATCTTGGCCGTCTTGGGTTGTTCGGCAAAGGTCACATGACCATCGCCATTGGTGTCAGACTTGGCCAGGACCTTGCCAGCTTCGTCCATCCAGGAAACTTCGACACCACTGACGGCTTTGCCATCAGTCAAAGAACTGACAAAGGCGTCGGCTGACTTGTCATACAAATGGGTATGCAGGCCCAGGTCGGACACATAGAAGTAAGTGGTCTGGTATTCATAACGGAAGCGCCCAGGCTGACTCATGACGGCGACGTACACGCCTGGTTCCTTGAGTTCCTTGATGTCTTCGACCGAGATATAGGTGACGCTGCGCTTATTGGCTTTTTGCTCGGTCATGAAGCGGCCAAGATAGACACTCTCTGACATATTGCGTAAATCGTCGAGCTGGTAAACCTGAACCGCACCTTTCAAGCTGCTGCGTTTCCAGTCATAGTTGTAATCATCCCCGCCTTCGCCCTCGTCGCCTTCGGGTTTTGCGGCATCGGCTTTCTTGGGTTTGCCATTGATGACGCGGTCCAAAAAGCGTGGCAACTGGTCATTTTTTACGCGCAGGAATTGCACATCGACTTCCGGCACATTTACTGTAACGACGGGCAAGCCACCATTCTGCTTAGCTGGCAAGACCATGCCATTGCTGGCGAAATAATAGGAAGGGGACACTGGCGCAGAGACGATGGAATAACGTGCCTCGCTACCCAGGGTCTTGCCATTGCGGGCAGGCAGGCCGGGCTGCACTTGTACAACATAGCGGGTCTGTGGCTTTATATGCGGGAAGTACAAGAGGCGTGGGTTTTCACCGACCACCCAGGCACCGGCTACTGGCTTGCCACCCTTGCTGTCGGTATCTTCTGCGCTGGTGCTGACGGTGCTGACCTTGCCTTTTTTGGGTTGGCCATCGTCGTCATAGCCATTGTCCTCATTATTATTGGTCTCGGCCTTTTTCAGGTCAGCTGCCGAGGGTGGCATCTCGAATACCTGCAAATACTTTTCATAAGTCTTGCCGCTGTCGAGCGGGATGCTGAAGGTCAGCGCCAGTGCAGGCGCACCATCGAGGCCACGGTCTGCCGCATCGACCAGAGTAATCGGCGCATTTGGATCATCATTGACCACCAGGCCACCGATCCCGTCAGACGTGCCCTGGCTCTTGTTTTTGTACCAGTATGCGCCGCCTATGATGGCGATGAGTAAGGCGAACAACATCGCCATTTTGAACGATTTGCTTTGCATGGTGCTTCCCTGAAGTATCGGTGCTGATTGCACAAATTTTGCACAATGATTATGACATGGGCATTGTCAATATTTTCACTTGTTACGATATCTTCCGGTGTTACGATTTCTTCCGTGGGGGTAATTGCAACAGGCTTAGCTTATAAGCTTGGCTGCAATGGTTCAAAATTTCGCAACCATCAATTTTCATGGTGACACTGTTTCGCATTTTGATTTACCAGAATTTCCACCTGGCTTTGAACTCAGCTTGTTTTCTCTCCCCTATACCTGCGGCGTAAGGGACGATTTGACACACGCATGTATGGAATGGCGCGGATGATGCGCCATGTGTCATCAGGATGATAATGGTGCTTTCCCCTCATGGCTTACAGGCAAACTCTCAGTAAGGGTCAAAAGCTATCTTGTGCTTTTGCAGCACATCCAGCATCAGTTGCCTCCAGGGTCCGCTCGGCGCCCAAACTTTGCTGACGGCTTCATAGGCAAGGGCCGGATCGTCCTTGCCCACCACCACGCGATACAAAAAGACCATGGTGGATGCGCGCATATTCACCTGGCAATGGACCAGTACCTTTTTATTTGCCAGGCCCTGCAGGATCGCGGCAAAATTCTCGTAGTCGCCGACCGCTGGCTTGTTGAAAACTATCGGGATATTCACAAAAAGCAAGTTCTGGCGACCGACGATGAGGTTTTCTTCCCGTACCGCGTCAGAGACATGCGGTGGTGCCAGGTAGATAACGGCTTCATAGCCTTGCGCTGCCAGGCCTTCCAGTGCCTTGGCAGTGGGCTGGCCTGAGCTGGTCAGCTGTGCGGTGATGGGGACGACATTCGGTGCATCGATGTTTTGTGCCCAGGCACTTGTGGATAAGCTTGTACATAAGGCTGTGCATAAGCCTAGAAAAGCGGTGCATAAGTATGTAGATAAGCGTGTTGACAAGCCTGTGGACAAGCTGTGGAGCAATGAGCAGGAAAGTACGTGCATGCTCAGGTTCCAGGCTCAGGCAGCGTTTTCAGCGTCAGCAGATTTGCATCACGGCAGATACGCCATTTGCCATCCGCCTGCAAGCGCCAGATACTCAGGACATTGCCTGCACGCTGCATGTACTGGCCTGCCAGTTTCGGAATGATCTCGACTTGCAGGTAAGACCAGCTATAGGCAAGATCGGCCTGCACGATAATTTCCTGTATATCGGATTGAGAAGCAATGCTATGCGTTTGCACTATGTTGCGCAGGTTTTGGGCAAATTGTTCACGCCCCTTCATGGGTGGATGGCCTGCCACCAGAAACACCACTTCTTCATCCATCAAATCGAGCAACTTGTCCACATCCCCGGCAGCCGTAGCATCCTGCCATAACTGGATATTGTTCCGTATGGCCGCTGCTGCGCCGGCTTGCTCTGTTGCTGCATTGTGCATGGCTATCCTTTGTGATGTCTGGGCTGAAGCAACATTGCAGATCAAGCTTATTTGGGTGGCGGCACCTGAGTTTGTACGATTTGCCCCAGGTCCTCGCCTTGCTGTGCCAGCAGGCTTTCCAGTGCTGGCATGAGTGGCCCCAGGGTTTCTGTCAGCATATTGCGTACAGTATCGACCACAACCTGGGTGGTTCGTTCGATTTCTATATTCAGGCTGGCGCCGGTTGTTTTCTCTGCAAAGACGGTCATGCGCAATGTTTCAGGGATCAGCCAGACTTCAAACCAGCTTTCCTGGCGGTTGACTTCGGCAATCGTCAGACTGGCCCCATTGATGGCGATATAGCCTTTGGCGAAAATATAGCGCATCCACTCAGGAGGTACGGCGATGCGTATCACGTAATTGTTTTCCAGTTCGCGTATCTGGGCGATGTGGGCCTTGAAGTCGATATGGCCAGACAAGGGGTGTCCGCCGATCTCGGCTCCATCTTTGGCGGCGCGTTCTACATTGACGCGGCCATCCTGAACATAATCGCCAAGGGTGGTAATCGCCAGGCTTTGTTGCATGACATCGAATTCTGCTGCGTTGTCGCCATGCAGGGCTGTGACGGTCAGGCAGACGCCGTCGACAGCGACACTGGCACCAATCTCCAGGTCTTTGCAAAAACCATTCGGAAATTCGAGTTGATACGTGCGCAAGCCGGTCTTGTCATTGAGTGTTGCGATGCGGGCGATGCCCTGTACTATGCCTGTAAACATGTTTGATGATAGTGAAGTGCCTAGAATGTCTGTGATTGTAAGCCATTCGTGCCATGGCGTTTGGTTTATGCCGCCAGCGGCAATTCGACCATGAAGCTGCAACCCTCACCTACGATGCTTTCGCAATGGACTTTGCCGCCACAGGCTTCGCTGAGTTTCTTGACGATAGACAAACCCAGGCCGCTGGAATGTTCGCCAGCCGTCGGCAGACTGGACAGTTTGCTGAATTTTTCAAACAAATGCTGCTGGTCTTCTGCGGATAAACCTGGCCCCTCATCCCTCACCTGGAACACACCAAACTCCGGGGTATTGCTGACACTGAGCCAGATGCGCTTGCCAAGTGGTGAATACTTGACGGCATTCGACAGCAGGTTATCGATAATCTGCACACAGGCGTCAAAGTCAGCCCTGACCATGACACTGTCCTGTATATCCATGATGACTTGCAAGTCTTTGGCTTTCAGCATCTCGGTGTATTGCTGGGCCACGTCTTGCAAGATTTTGCTCACATCCAGACTCTGCATTTGCAAATGCAGGTGGCCAGTTTCCAGTGCATTCACATCCAGCAAATTGCTGATAATGCGCATCATGCGCTGGCCGCTGTTGCTGATGCGTTCGAGATAATGCTGACGTTGCGACTCCGGCATGCTTTGCTGTAATTTGCGCAGCAAGTCGCTCATGCCTATGATGCTGGTCAGGGGATTTTTCAAATCATGGGCAGCTATGCCGAGGAAATCATTCTTGTCCTTGTCCAGTTTTTGCAGGCGTGCCACCGCATCGGCCAGTTCAGTGGTGCGCTGTCTGACTTTGGCATCAAGTTCTTGTTCTGTGCGCTGTGAAATTTCCAGCAGTTTGGCCTGGGTCTGGGCATGTTCTTTCTTCATCAGGCTAATGTGGTAGGCCTGGGCCAGTGCCAGCAAGATGGCTTCCACGGCAGAACCTATCTGGAAGCCGTATTCTGTTGCCCAACCTGGCTCCAGCACACCCAGATTGCGCAGGGTCACCAGCGAGAGTCCGGTGATCCAGGTGGCTGATGCCAGCAAGACTATATAGCCAGGCTTGTAACCGCGTAAGCCGACGATAAGGCAAACTGGCAAGATCACCAGTATCAGGGCAAAACCTGTCAATTGCATGAGAGGGGCAACCAGCTGGTAATAGCCCGCCAACACCGCGAGTGCGGCACAGACACAGATTATCTGTGCCAACACAAACAGGCGATAGATGCGCGGCATTTTTTCATGAAGGCGCAAGAAGCTGGCAATGAACATTGATGTGCTCATGATGACCAGCGGCGACAAAATACCTGGCAAGGCATCCACCAGCTCTGGCCAGTCGGGGGCGAGATACAGGCCTACATGACCGTTCAGACTCATGCCAGCCAACAGGGAAACGCAAGACAGCAACAGATAGTAACGTAGCGCAACATCCCGGTAGGTGACCGCCAGCAACAGGTTGTAGATGATCATGGCCAGCATGATGCCGTAGTAGATGCCCATGAAATTCGAGACCTGATTGGCATGCTCTACAAAGGCATATGGCTCCCACAGGCTGGCCTGCAGAAACAAGGCGCTGCTGCTTTGTATTCGCAGGTATAGGTGATGAACTTCGGTATCGGGCAAATCCAGCATGAAGAGCGGGTAGCGGTACCGGATTTCTCTACTGGAATAGGGCAGCCGGTCACCGGCACGGTGCGTCGTCATGCTGCCATCTGCGGCAACATGGTAGAGCCGGATATCGTCAAGGATGACGGGAGAAAGTTCCAGCAACCATTGCTTGTTCTGAGTGAGTTGGCTGCGCTGTACATCCAGCTTGAGCCAGAATACGGAAGACGAAAAGGAGGCGCTGAGATTGCCCTGCAGAGGCTGGAACCGTGGAGCATGCGCAGGATGGGTGATATCGGCAATCTTCAATTGCGCGGTTTTGTCTTCATAAACCTGCCAGGCCGAGCGCAACGACACTTCTTGCTGGCCACCGTCCAGTTTGACTGTGGCTGCATGCGCCCCCATGTTGCACATGCCCAGGCAGAATGCAAACAAGAATAAGAAGCGCAAACAAGAAGCGTGGATTTCGGTCATATTAGGGTGAAAATATCATGCTTGGCCGCCATACCGAAATGGGAGAGTAAATAAAGCCGTCAACATCCTGCTTTTAGCCTAACAAGTTTTTGCTGGTGCAGCAATAGCAGAAAGACTTGTCTTTATCCAACATCGTTGTTTTCCAGCCATGCTGGGCATGACCAGATTTTTTCATGCCTTCAGGTATCGAGTTTTACCTCATGTTCCAGTTCTGTAATCAGATTTGAGTGCGTCATATCCACCAGGTTACGGCGTATCCATTGATGAGCAGGGTTGCGACTATCGCGCTCATGCCACAGCATGTCTACATGTACGTCAGGCATGGCGAAGGGTAATTCTTTCCAGACCAGCGCTTCCGTCATGCCAGTGGCAGAAACCAGGTGACGCGGCAACACCGTCAACAAATCTGAATTGGATACCACGCGGCCGCTGGTAAAGAATTGATTGACTGTCAAGACGATACGTCTTTCCCGCCCCATCTGACTGAGGGCTTCGTCAACCAGGCCGTGGGCACGGCCAGAAAAACTCACCAGCAAATGCCTGGCGTTGCAATATTCATCGAGTGTCAGGTCTTTATTTGCCAGCGGATGCCCCTGGCGCATGACACATACATAATGGCCGGAATACAGCCGCTCATGGCGGATGGCGCTATTCGCCGCTCCTTGTCCACCCGTAAGCTGAGCAACGACACCGGGAAAGAAGCCAATAGCGATATCGATATCACCACGCATGAGCATGGGGCGCGGTTCACGTGTGGTCAGCGGCACCATGCGCACATTCACGCGGGGGGCTTCTTTTTCCAGGACATTCACCAGAGTTGGCATCCACAAGGCGGCGGTAGCGTCCGACATCGCCATCCTGAAGGTCGTTTGTGCCTGCGACACGTCGAAGCTGGTAGGGGCAATTGCACTTTCGAGGGCAGACAGAGCCTGGCGTATCGCTGGCCACAGAATTTCAGCGCGCGGCGTGGGCTTGACGCCATAGGCTGTGCGTATCAGTAACTCATCCCCCAGTGAATGACGCAGGCGTTTCAAGGCATTGGAGACGGCTGGCTGAGTCATGGCCAACTTGTCTGCCGCACGAGTCAGATTCTGCTCAATCATGACGGCATCAAAGACGCGCAGGAGATTCAAATCCAATGTCAGAAAATTCACGTTATTTGCTCCAGTTAGGAAATTACCAATATTTACTGACAATTATTCATGAACAGCATAATTGATATGGTAAATCAAAATTAGAATTATATGATGCACTGCAATATTATGACGGCATTACAAAGACTTTAAAGAGTGGATTAAATCATGACTTTCCTAAATATCGCCTTCCCTGCAGCCAGCGCCCTGCCAGTTTCTCAAATCGCTATCAGTGCTTTCGCCGTTGCTGCCCGTCCTTTGCTGGGCCTGGGTATTCTGGCAACCATGTTGATCGTGTTCAAGCCTATGTTGCTGGGTATGTTGCGCGCTGCTTTGCTGGTGATTAACCCAAAAAAATCCCGCGAAGAAAAAACCGCGACACGTAACTTGCGCAATATGCTGACTATCCGCCGCATCGCCAACGACCTGGATGGCACATCGCCAAACATGGCCGCTGAATTGCGCGCTCTGGCTTCACGCGGTTAAGTTTTTTAGTCTCACACATTTATTGCTGAATGCATCCGCAGTTTTGCATTTCAGTATAGCCTTGAATTAATTTATTGTCGTTATGCAACAGTCTTCTGTATATACGCTGGCATCTGGTCCGGTTTCGCTCCCTGTAGCAGGGCAAAACCTGCGTCAGCCCCGTGTGGTGGCTGGCTCCAAGAGTCTGGCGTCGATGTTGCCCACCATATTGACGACAGGTTTGGTCAGTTTGGTAGCGACCGCTGTCTTGCGCCTGATGTGGATGGGTTGGGGCCATGATTTTGTGGGTGCGTGGATGGAAGCCTGGTTGACGGTATGGCCAATTGCTTTTCCAGCAGCCTATATCAGCAAACCACTGATCAATAAACTGTCTCGTCGCCTGAGCAAACCTGTAGCCACTGACCATGCGCTGGGCGCCAGTGCCATCATGCAAGTATCCGAGCAGGCGACTGCCAGAAGCGGTCTGAGGCGCAAACCCAGCTTGTTGCCCGTGCATCGCTGATCAGCATCTCTGATCAACAGTAGCAGTAGACAAAAAAAGCCGCAGCTAACCTGCGGCTTTTTTGTTTCTGGCGTCAGAAAGTTCTGTGCATTGCTCCATATACTCTTGCATGACGTCTTCCTGTATCTTTTTGATACTGCCGTCTTTTTCCATATTGCGTAATACCAACTCCAGAGCAGGCGCAAGTTGCTGGTGTCTGGTATGCAGGAAATGGTAGCCCAGCCTTTTTTCCAGCGATGGCTCGAGTATATGTATGCGGTTCAAGCCCAGCTTGCGCACCAGGCAAAAGCTGAACCGTGAGTCGACGGCAACATCTGTGCGCCCGGCATCAAGTTTTCTGAACAGGGATTCCAGATTGGGAGCAGTTTCTTTTTGCGTTACATTCCTGAGCCTGTCTTCGAGATAGATAATCCCGCTGACATAACCGACCACATAGGGTTTCAGGCTGTCAAAGCCATCCACGCTAACATTCTTTTTCACGGCAAACACCACCGCTTCTTCATAGACGATGGGAATGTCTATCTTGATGGAATCAGGCAAGCCGGTATCGATGACCTTGGCAGAAACCGCGTCCAGCCTGCCAGCATTCCACATGTTGATGGCCCGCGCCGCAGGCGTGGCAATGAAATTGAGCTTGATACCCAGTTGTTCATACGCCTTGCTCAAGACTTTTTGAGCCATTAGGGTACTTGGACGATTAATATCAGACAGCGAAATATCCAGCCTGCGTTCTTCGCGATTCTGTGTCTGCCCCTGCGCCTGAACCGGCAAGAGCAGGATGCTGCCAGTGAGTAAGAGCAGCAACAGCCATGATGTGGATAATCGCATGGGGTTCCCGGAATATGGACCATCACGGAATGATGGATGCAATCACTATTTATACACCCGTTCTACATGCTTTTCCAGCTTATATAAAAAACAAAAAACGCGGCCGTAGCCGCGTTCTTGTTAATGCATGAAGCCTGAAACTCAGGCTGCCAGGCGTTTTTCCAGGGCAACGCGGGTCGCTTCCAGATCGGCAGGCAAGTGATAGGCCAGTTTTTCAAACAGCTCGGCATGCAGTTTCAATTCTGCATCCCAGGCGGCTTTGTCGATGGAAGTGATGGTATCGAACTGCGCTTGCGTGAAGTTCAAACCTTCCCAGTTCAGGTCGGCAAAGGTAGGCGTGACACCAAAGATGTTTTCCACACCATGAGCTTTACCTTCGATACGCTCAAGCATCCATTTTAGGACGCGCATGTTATCGCCAAAGCCAGGCCAGACAAACTTGCCGTTTTCATCCGTACGGAACCAGTTGACGCAGAAGATTGCTGGTTGAGTCGCGCCAGCAGCTTCTATCTTCTTGCCCATGTCCAGCCAGTGCTGGAAATAGTCACTCATGTTGTAGCCCATGAAAGGCAACATGGCGAAAGGATCACGGCGTACCACGCCTTGCTGACCAACGGCAGCAGCCGTGGTTTCAGAACCCATGGTCGCTGCCATGTAGACGCCTTCTACCCAGTTGCGCGCTTCAGTCACCAGGGGCACAGTCGTCGAGCGGCGGCCACCAAAGATAAAGGCCGAGATAGGCACGCCAGCCGGGTCATCCCAGGCTGCATCAATGACAGGGTTTTGGGTTGCTGCAACAGTGAAACGCGCATTTGGATGAGCGGCTTTACGGCCTGTCTCTTTGGCGATTTCTGGTGTCCAGTCCTTGCCTTGCCAGTCGATCAGGTGTGCTGGTGCTTCTTTGCTCATGCCTTCCCACCAGACATCGCCATCATCGGTCAGGCCGACATTGGTGAAGATGGTGTTGGCTGTCAGCGACGCCATGCAGTTAGAATTGGTGGCAGTGTTGGTACCTGGTGCCACGCCAAAATAACCGGCTTCCGGGTTGATCGCATACAAACGGCCATCCTTGCCAGGTTTGATCCAGGCAATGTCATCACCAATCGTTGTGACTTTCCAGCCTTTGATGGCAGGGATCAGCATGGCGAAATTGGTTTTGCCACAGGCAGACGGGAAGGCCGCTGCCACATAATGCTTCTTGCCTTCTGGTGATTCAACGCCCAGGATCAGCATGTGTTCTGCCAGCCAGCCCTGGTCACGGCCCATGGTGGAGGCGATACGCAGTGCAAAGCATTTCTTGCCTAGTAGCGCATTGCCACCGTAACCGGAGCCAAAAGACCAGATTTCGCGCGTTTCTGGATAATGCACGATGTATTTGGTGTTATTGCATGGCCATGCAACGTCGGCCTGGCCTTCAGCCAAAGGCGCGCCCACGGTATGTACGCAAGGGACGAAATCACCATCCGTTCCCAATACGTCATAAACTGCTTTACCCATGCGCGTCATGATGCGCATGTTGACGGCAACGTAAGGGGAATCAGACAATTCCACGCCTATATGGGCGATGGGTGAACCCAGCGGGCCCATGGAGAAAGGCACGACATACATGGTGCGGCCACGCATGCAGCCATCAAACAGCGGGTTCAGGGTGGCGCGCATTTCTGCCGGCGCCATCCAGTTATTGGTCGGACCTGCATCTTCCTTGTTCGCTGAACAGATATAGGTGCGGTCTTCGACACGGGCTACGTCCGATGGGTCGGAGCAGGCCAGATAACTATTGGGGCGCTTGGCTTCATTCAGCTTCTTCATGGTGCCAGCGGCAACCATTTGGGCGCACAGGCGGTCATACTCGTCTTGCGAGCCGTCACACCAATAGATATTGTCAGGTTTGGTCAGGGCCGCCATTTCGGCGATCCAGTTGATCAATTTCTGATGTTTCACGTAAGCGGGTGCGTTTAATGCAGCCACACCTTTCATGATGGGTTGATTCACGATACTACCTCCAATGCCATTTCAATAAAAAAACCGGTGTAGCGGCACGGCAGGATCGTCGTTAGATTGTGGCGATGCGATCGCAGGAGCGCTCAAGCAAGGCGAACACCATAGCGGCGGTTCTGTCGGATAATACGAAGACAAGAGGGTGTCTTGACTCCTGGCTTGCGCCCGGCAGGATGGCGCGGGGCGGAAGAATCTAAAAGCTACGTAGGCGGACATTGTACACGCGAGTCTGGCCGGAAGCGAATTTTGCCTCAGTTTCATTATCATTGTTTCACGTTTTGTGAAAGTGAAGATTTTTCAACCCAGGCTTGAATATAAGCAGAAAAAAAGATTTTCCCTGATTTTAAAGAATGAATAAGGATGAACCATGAAAATAGCCATACTTGATGACTATCAAGATGTAGTCCGGCAACTCTCCTGCTTTGATTTATTGAAGGATCATGATGTCAAAGTCTTCAATAATACTGCCGTAGGTATTGGTCAACTGGCGATACGCCTGCAGCCGTTTGATGCCGTGGTGCTGATACGCGAACGTACCCGCCTTAGCCGTGCACTCATGAAAAAGCTGCCGAATCTAAAACTCATTTCGCAGACCGGTAAGGTCGCAGGCAATATTGACATCCCCGCCGCCCATGAACTGGGTATCGCCATCGCCGAAGGCACAGGGGACCCGACTGCGCCTGCCGAACTGACCTGGACCCTGATCATGGCAGCTTCACGCAAACTGACCAGCTATGCGCAACTCTTGCAGGATGGTGTCTGGCAAACGTCTTCGCTACTCCCCGCCCACAATCAGCTGGGCCGGGTTTTGAAGCATCGCACGCTGGGTATCTGGGGTTATGGCAAGATAGGCAAGCTGATCGCTGGTTATGCCCAGGCCTTTGGCATGCAGGTCATGGTGTGGGGGCGTGAACCCAGCCGTGCACTGGCAGCCTCTGATGGCTTGCTGGTAGCAACATCCAAAGAAGCCTTTTTTGCTGAGTGCGACATCATCAGCATGCACTTGCGCCTGAACGACGCCACCCGCAGTATCGTCAGCCAGGCTGATCTGGCCCTGATGAAGCCGGATGCCTTGTTCGTCAATACCAGCCGTGCTGAACTGGTGCAAGCGGGCGCGCTGGAAGCAGCCCTGGATGCCGGTAGCCCCGGTTTTGCTGCGATCGATGTTTTCGAGAGTGAGCCTGTAGCCAAGGATCATCCCTTGCTGCACAGGGAAAATGTGCTTGCTACCCCACATCTGGGTTATGTCGAACAAAGTAGCTATGAACTATATTTCCGCATAGCTTTCCAGAATATCGTCGATTTTGCCAATGGCAATCCACAAAACATTTTGCAGATGACTTAGGCCTGCGCAGCAAGCAAGCAGACCTCATTTCATTCATGGAGATGAGGGCATTTCCCAACAGGTGAAAAAATATTTCATAAATAACATTGCAAATACTTTAATTTTGTAAAAAATGCACTAAACTTTAGCATCACAGCCAGCACGCAGGGGCTAATTCGTGCGAATGGCAGATTTTCTTGAAGCAGGATATTTGCCAGTACTTGCCACCCACCAATATTTCCTGAAACTGGCATTGCCTCTATCAACCTGAAGCTGCGTCAATACTCACCGTATTGATTGCAGAGGAGAGCCTTGCGATGAGACTACAGATGCTGAATTCTGGATTGCTGAAAGGTATGTTGGGCATGCTGGCTGGACATGAGTTGAGTGTCAGTGAACGTAAACCCCATGTGCGGCACATGATTTATGTGGCATTGCCCTGTGCCTTGTTACTGGGCCTGGCAAATTTCCTGCAATCTGGCTATCCATTGTCTGGCCTGATCGTGGCATTGGCTGCCGTGCTGATACTAGTTGCAGCATTTTTTCTATCCAGCCAGGACAAGCTGCTGACCATGGCCGAGTCCTTGCTCTTGCTGCTTGCATTAGGCGCGAACATCACTCTGGTCTTGCTGGGTGGCATTGCAGGCAGTGGGGTCTTATGGATTTATGCCTTCCCCTTCCTGGCCTTATGGCTCAAAGGCCAGCGCCAGGGTGCGCGATGGAGTTTATTGTGGTTGCTGTCCATGCTGCTCAGCATCTGGGCAGGCAGTGAATTTCCTTTTTCCCATGTTTATGATGAAAAATTCATGGTGCAGGCAAGCGTGGCCATGTTGCTGTATGGCGGTATCGCCCTGGCCTACAATTTCAGCCACAGCCAGCTGAAAGAAAAGCTGTATGTCAGTGAACAAGGGGTACAAGCCAAGAACCGCGATTATCTGGCGAGACTGGAACAGGCTGCTTATCAGGATGGCGCAACCGGCTTGCCCAATCGCTTGCGCCTGCTGGATATACTCAACCGCGAAATCAGCCTGGCCCAGGAGCGCGGGCACACCTTGCTGGTAGCGCATATACGTCTCAAAAAAATGTTTGAAACCAGCACCATCATTGGCGCAGATGCCAGCGACAAACTGATACGCAATATTGCCGCCACCATGACAGCAGCAGTAGGTTCGCGCGGCATCTTTGCACGCATAAGGCGCGACGAGTTTGTCTGCATCTACCGCAAACATTCAGAAGATATCTCGGCCACCGACATCATCAAGGAAATCCTGGCTTTCCGTCTCGAGTATAAAATCAATGACTATGCCATCCATATCGATCATACGATAGGCATAGCCAGTTATCCCAGACATGGTCAGGAGGCCGAAACCCTGCTACACAAAGCGGCTCAAGCCATGTTGCAGGCGCAGTTTGCCAATCAAAGTCTGGTTTTCTTTGATGAAAGACAGGAACAGCAGTTCAACCGCAAGCAACAGCTCTTCGTGCAATTGCATGAAGCTCTGCAAAAAGGCGGGCTCAGCCTGCATTATCAGGGCCTGATCGACTTGAAAAGCGGCGCGGTCATCGGTGCCGAAGCCCTGGCCAGGTGGATAGACCCGGTGTCCGGCCCTATCGCTCCTGCAGAATTCATCCCGATTGCCGAAAAGTCCGGCCTCATCAAACCGCTTACCCTTTGGGTCATGCGCGAAGCTTTTGGGCAACTTGCCAGATGGCGTGCCGAGGGACTGAATCTTCGCGTTTCGATTAACCTTTCGGCCAGATGCATATTAGATAGACAACTTGTTGATGATTTGCACGGCATGCTCAAGGAATTCAATTTGCCCGCCGAATATGTGGTGCTCGAACTGAACGAGGCGGGCCTTGCCGACGAGACGGCAACTGCCATGGAAACCATACTAAGCTTGCATAAGCTGGGGTTCTGCCTGTCCATCGATGATTTCGGCGCGGGCCACTCCTCGCTGTCTTATCTGAAAAATCTGAAGATAGATGAACTCAAAATAGACCAGAGTTTCATGCGTACCATGGCGACTGATGCCAATTGCCGCGCCATCGTGCAGTCTGCCATACAACTGGCGCATAACCTCAACCTGAAGGTCGTGGCGGAAGGCATAGAGAGCGCCAGGACCGAGCAACAATTGCAGGAAATGGGTTGTGACATAGGGCAAGGCTATTATTTCTGCAAACCCATGCCTGCCGACGTCTTCAACCAATGGGCCAGATCATGGCAGATTAACCGGCGTGCCGTGTTGCAGGCTTGAAGCACTTCAGCTTGATTTTGCATTCATTCCTGAAAAGGCTTAGCATGCGGGTTCCTATCCATTATTCGCCATGCTTCCATGCCCTTTACACTGCAAAAAAAAATAAAACAGTTCAGCCTGGCGCTGTTGATCTGCCTGCTGTTCATGGCGGCGGCCATTTCTACCCTGGGTTTGCGCGACCAGGTCGTGGCTGCTGATCTTGTCATCGTGCCAGGCAATACCGTCAATCCTGATGGCAAGCCATCCGACCGTTTGCGTGGCCGCCTGAATGCTGCTTTGCGTTTGTATGTGGCACAAAAGTGCAAGGCTATCCTGGTCAGTGGTGGCACTGGTGTGGAAGGCCATGACGAAGCGGAAGTCATGAAAAACTACCTGGTTGAGCGAGGCGTACCGGCGATGGCTGTGTATACCGACAATCAGGGTATCAATACTTTTGCCACGGCAAAAGCGGCGGCAGCCTTGATGAGGGAAAAAAACTGGAAATCCAGCATGCTGGCCAGTCAGTTTTTCCATATCGCACGGTTTCAGCTGGCGATGAAGAAATATGGCGTCGAGCCGGTAGGGCATGTGCATTCTACTGACTACGAAATACGGGATGCGTATTCGCTGACACGTGAGGTGTTTGCGTATTTTGAGTATACGTTTAGAAATCCCCAGGTGGAATGATCTGGCAACATAGCGCTGCAAGTCTGCAACAGCACAAGCTGGTTTCTACTCACATTGCGCATCTTGAATTAAATATCCGTAAGCTTATTGCTGGCGATACCGACCAATTTATATCTGTCGTATGATTCATACATAAATACATCCATTTATAGAAAGTCCCCATCGTGAAAAAAGCAAAATTACTCAGTGCCATTACTGCTACTGTGCTGGCGATTGCCAGTTTCTCTGCAGCGGCGCAGGCAAACAAAGATACTCAGCAAATGAGTTTTCAAGGGGCGGAACTAAATGGCAAGAAAATTGCTCTAAGTGATTATGCAGGCAAGACCCTGCTGGTGAGTTTTTTTACGGCGGGTTGCAATCTCTGCGCGCGTGACTTGAAGCTCATGCGCGATTTTTATAATCGCAATGTGAAACGCAATTTTGTGTTGCTGGCGATTAATATTGATGCAGACAAGAAAGATTTTGATTCTTATGTACAACTGATCAATCTGGCAGTGCCAGTCGAGCAACGCTTTCCTATCATCTGGCGCAATACGCCGGGCTATAAGGATAATTTTGGCACTATCGTCAACCAGCCCACCCATTTTGTGATCAACCCCAAGGGCCAGCTGGTCTTGAAACGGGAAGGCACTTTCCAGCCTAACGACTGGGACAATCTATGGGAATCGCTGGGTTCCTGAAATAAGGATAGAAATAAGATGGAAATGAAGTACGAAGTGCGCATAGTTGATACCAGCCACGTAGAAAATATACGTCAGTGCTTCGCCGTATTCAGCTACTTGCGGCCCCACCTGGATGAGGAAGAATTCATCAGCCGGGTGCAAACCCAGGTGTCTGAAGGCTATACCATTGCCTGCATCTACATGGATGGTGAGGTAGTTGCCGCTGCCGGTTATCGCGTGCAGCATTACCTGGCCTGGGGCAAGATACTCTACCTTGATGATTTGATCACCCACCCGCAAAAGAAAAATGCAGGTTTGGGGTCGGCGCTGATGGAATGGGTAAAACAGCAGGCAAAGATTCTGAATTGCAATGAATTGCACCTCGATACCGGCTTTCAAAGGCATGATGCACACAGGCTGTACCTGAACAATGGTTTCGACTTGAGTTGTCACCACCTGTCAAAAAAAATAGGCTGAGCTAGCGGCTTATTTTAAGATTCAAAGTCATAATTCCAGCGGCAAACTCCAACTTGTGGGGATGACATCATACCTGACCACGGCGCGCTGTTGCTGGCGGCGTTGCAGGCTGTCGGGGCTCCAGGTTTTTTCCCAACCGGGAGGGTAAGCAAGGCCCTCACCTTGCCAGTCTGGCAGTCGCTGGCGCACGGCAATCACTGGCAGATGCAGAGGTAGCGGCTGCTCTGGCGTATCGGCCCCCAGGCTATACGCATAATTGGGCAATAGGGCATCGCAGACGGCAGCAAACCAGGCCGTATGGTCTTCGTCCTGGCCCAGGGCATTGGCCAGGCCAGCGGGGTCAAAACGGGCCAGGGCCTCTATCAGTTCAGCCGTACTGGCACCTGGTGCATCGCCCCAGCCCATGACAGGGTTGAAGTTGTAATCGGCACCTGATCCATACCAGCCTTCACGCCAGGGTCTTTGCATCCAGTTGCGCGGGCCTGTGAATAACTGCCAGCGCCAGTGCAGGCCAGACGGTTTGGGCCAGCTATACAGATACAGTTTTTGATAACCTGCGGCATGCAAGTCCCTGACCATGGCCATCAAACGCGCATGCGGCATGCGCTCTGGTGGTGAACGGCGAAACAGTATGGGCTCGCCATCGGCATGCTGGACTTCATCTGTGGACAAGTTCAAATCCAGGGTACGTTTTTCATCCCCAAATCGCGCCGCCACCCAGCCGCTCAGCAAGTTCACGGCTGTCAGTACGCCATAGCCACGATGGCGGTGAAAAATAACGGTTCCGGGGGCGATCGGTTTCATATATTGGTGGTGTATCAGGAATGTATCAATATGCTGCATGCAATGAAATGCAACAGCTTAGTGTAGCAGTTTTCACTGGCCCCCTTAGCGCGTTACAATGTGTCCAATCTAAAAATTTATTCCCATCCTGTTGAGACAAAACCATGACTTTGCGTATCATCGCCACTGGCGGCACTTTTGATAAACATTATGATGAACTGGCTGGCAAGCTCAGCTTTGCTGACAGCCACCTGCCTGAAGTATTGAAACGTGCACGTTTGACAATACCGGTAGAGCTGGAAGTCTGCATGCTGGTAGACTCACTGGACATGAACGACAGCCACCGCAATACCGTCTTGCAGGCTTGCCAGCAATCGGCTGAAAATGCCATCGTCATCATCCACGGTACCGACACCATGCGTGAAACAGCAGAAGTACTGGGCGCGGCAAATCTGGGTAAGGCCATCGTCTTCACAGGTGCAATGATCCCTTATGAAATCGCCAATTCCGACGCTTTCTTCAATCTGGGTTTTGCCTGTAGCGCAGCGCAACTCTTGCCACCTGGTGTGCATGTCGCCATGAATGGCAAGGTCTTCCCCTGGGATAATGTACAAAAAAACCGCACGGCCGGTGTCTTCGTCAACAAGTGAGATCATGATGAAACTGCTGCTGGCGACATTATTGCTGTGTTTTTCTAGCCTGACGCAGGCAGCAGAAACGCGTTTTGATTCTATCTATTTTTTCCAGTCGCAAGCCGAGCTGGAAAAAAAAGGCATCAATATCGATACCTTTGGCCGCTATACGCGCGTACTGCAAACGCAGATTTACCGTGCTTTGAAAAAAGTCAAAATGCCGGAAAGTGCGGGTTACCTGGTGGTGGCGATACGCTCGGATGGCGAGGTCACCTGCTGGCTGGACATGGCACCCGCCGTGCATGAATATTACGACAACCAGATTTATGAAATCGTCAAAAAAATCCAGCCAGTCAATGTAGAAAGCGGCATCCTGGTATTTGGCATGAAGATGGCGATAGACACTGCCGTGCATACCAAAAAACCCGTACCCGCCCCTGCCGACTGGGCAGAGGCCAAAAAGAAACTGAATGACCCGAATAATATAGAAGAACTGGTGTTATCCAGATGGCCTGAGTGAGTACGCCTTGACTCCAGGGAGATGCTTTGCAGCGTCGCCCTTTTCAAGCCAGCTTCAACCCCACCTCTTCCTTCGCAACAGCAGCCCGCACCTCTACAACAGCCCCATCCAGCAGAGACACCACCCGCTCAGCCGCATTAATGGTCTCTGGCCTGTGCGCCACCATGATGCGTGTCAGTTGCAAATTGCCGAGCGCCTGATTGACCTTGTGCTCATTGTTCACATCCAGATGGCTGGTCGCTTCATCCAGCGCCAGTATTTTGGGCTGCTTGTACAAGGCACGCGCCAGCAAGACACGCTGCTTTTGCCCGCCAGACAAGCTGCTGCCCATATCACCCACCAGAGTCTGATAACCCATGGGCATCTTGCTGATTTCTTCATGGATGGCCGCCAGCCTGGCGCATTCTTCTACTCTTTGTTGATCACAATGGCTGTCAAAGAAAGCGATATTGTCCATGATGGAACCAGCCAGCAAGACATCTTCCTGCATTACCGTCCCCACCAGTTGGCGATAAGTCTTGACGCCCAGCTGGGTGATGGGAATATCGTCGATCAACACCTCACCCTCGGTCGGCTTCAACAAACCCAGAATGATCTTGCACAAGGTCGTCTTGCCGCAACCACTAGGTCCGACCAGCGCAATGCTCTGGCCCGCCGGTATGGTCAGGTTGACATCCTTCAATACCCAGGGTTCACCCTCGGCATAGCGGAACTTGATATTCTTCAGGGTAATCACTGCCTTGATGCGTGAGATATCGGTTTCAACAGCAGTTTCTGCCTCCGCCTCTTCCAGCACAATATCCGCCAGCCTTTCGCTATGCAGGCTCAGCATGCGGTAACTGATGAACACATCAATCAGGCTGGAAATACGGCCAGTAAAAGTACCCGCATAGCTGGAGAAAGCCATCAGCATACCCACCGTCAAGGTGTTTTGCATGACCTGGCCCGCGCCAATATAAAACAGTGCCAACCCTTGTATGCCAAAGATCAGGGTATTGCTGACCTTGAAGATGATGGACAGCTTCTGCGTCTTGATATCACGGTTTTGCACATCGATCTTCAAATTCTGCCAGCGTGACAGGCGCTCAGTCTCACGGCCAAACAGTTTCAGTGGCGTGACGGCACGCATGGTTTCCAGAAAGTGCGAACTCTCTTTGGAAGACAATATCAGCCGCTCTTGTGACGCCTCCCGGAAGGGCTGATAGAAGGCCCAGCGCAAACCTGCATAAAGAGCCACCGCACCCAATACCAGCATACTCAGCTTCAAGCTATACACCAGCATCATCACCAGCGCCAGCACGGCCATCAAGCCATCCAGCACACTCTCGACAAACATCGAAGTCAGGGTACTTTGTATCGCCCCTATCGACCCAAAGCGCGACACCACATCACCAAGATGACGTTTTTCAAAATAAGAAACAGGCAAACGCACCAGATGAGCAAACACGCGCGCCGACCATTGCAGGCTGATATCCATACTCCAGCGCATCAAAAACCAGCTACGCGCCAGGCCTATGGCATTCTGGGTAATCATCAACAACGCAAAACCAAATACCAGCACTACCAGCAACTCTCTATCGCCACTGACAATGACTTCATCAATCACAAACTGATTAAACAGCGGCGAGCAAATCGCAAAAATTTCCAGAGCCAAAGCCAGCGCCAATACTTTGACAATAGCAGGACGCAAGCCAACGATATGGCCAGTCAGATCACGCAGGGCAACTTGCTTCTTCTCATCCTTGGGTTTGAATGCAGGGCTGGGCGTCAACTCCAGTGCCACGCCGGTAAAATGACTGGACGCTTCCTCAACAGGAACACGCCTTTCACCCACTGCCGGGTCCAGTAACACCAGCGTGACCTTGCCACGCCAGTCCTTGCGCACGGCTTTGAGCACGACGAAGTGATTCAAATTCCAGTGCAGTATGCAGGGCAAAGCCAGTTGATCCAGTTCATCCAGCTCAAGACGCAAAGGGCGGCTGTTCAATTGCATGGCCGATGCATGACGCATCAATTGCGCCAGCGTGGCACCTTTGAGGCTGATGGAAAACTGACGGCGAAGGTCGGCAAGATCAGTATGATAGCCAAAGTGGCTGGCTACCATGGCGAGACAAGCCAGGCCGCATTCGCTGGATTCGGTTTGGAGGAGAGGTGACATAAATTACAATCCGTACATGCATGGAAAAGTCTGAGTGCAAAATTGACGACGACAGAGCGGAAAAACAAATTACGTATTGCTAAAATATGATCAAAAGAAATTTAACTTACAGGCATTCGGCTATCTGTTTTTGATATTCATTCCGCGTTTTTTTAATTCAGCTAAAACTCCATTCTCTCCACCAAGATGTGCTGCGCCTATAACAGCAACGTCGCATTTTCCGTGATCAAAAAGTTCGATATCAATTTTTTCTGCTATTGACTTATTTCGTTCCGTCAATAAGAACTTTTCGTATAGTGTCCATAATTTTGGATCACTATAGAAACTCTTCATCAGATATTCATAAACATGATTTGGATCCTTCGAAGAAGTGTATGCGGTCTCCATATTTTGCACATACCGATCAACACATTCGTCGCAATCCAACATCGACATAAACCGATTTAAAAACTCCTGCCACTCACTATCAGAGATTTCAGAAATGGCATTTGCAACTGCATACCTGTCTTCAAGGCCCTTCCTTGTTACGCCATTTTTAAGTGCAATATTCTTTATATACTTATCTATCGAATATATTTCTTTCAATTTGGAATTCATATGATTTATTCGCTTCTCCATTTTTTCTAGAAGAACGTACAACATGAACGGTGTTAAGCCATATATGTCCTTTGGGTCTTTTACATATGGTGAGAATCTGTCTTTTATCCTTTTAATCGTTTCTTCATTAAACCGTTTATCTAATGATCTACCACCAAGATTACCTGAAACAATTTGACCAGTTTTTGCTACCGCTTCTTTATCTGAATCATCGTACTCAAAACAAATTGCCTTACTTCTCGAAATTTCTCTATCGAAACTCTCATTGCTATAAACGGGAGATCTTCCAGCGTGATTCGATCCAATCAAAATTATTAATTTGTCTTTTTTGAACACCTCAATTACAGGAAACGATTGCCCAAAAACACGGCCCGCGTTCAACACAGTCGCAAGCAAAAGTATTTTTAATGCGCTTGAATTAATCATTTTTAGATATTCGGTAAACTAACTCTTTAAGAAAAACATTTATCAAAAGAAAAATTATGCCTAATAGAGCATTTTTCGATTCAAGTGCAATAAACAAAAACAAGCATAGTGAAAAAGAAAAAACTGCAACTAACCAATGATAGGGTTTGTTAAGGGTTGACTTTTTTTGGGTGAGTACTTCTGCAATAAAGAAAACAAACGCAATGTAAGTACATGACTCTATTAACTGCGAAATTTCAGAATATCCATGTATTCTGTAATTAAATTGCCAATTTAAAATAAACAAAAAAAACAAGGTCATTGGCCAGAGAGTTTTATGTCGATTCATTTTTTTGACCTTAAACACAATAAAACGACGCCAAGCTATGTGGCGTCGTCTTTTTTAGATTACTTCTGATTTTTTACGTAATCGACGCAACTAGAGTCAACCTTCTCTATGATGTATGCCGCAATTGCAGGGACGAAAGGGCCCGTTTCTGCAAGAAGAATACCTGCAGTGAGTCCTAAACCGCCAGAAATCACATGACACGAAAACTCTGCGATGCTGTCCCGTCTTTCTACTGCGTCCCGATTACCAGTGATTTCGACAGTTTGCATTATTGGATTCTCATTAATGCTCGACATGAGCATTTCCGTGACATTGGGAATATCAATTTTAGTTAGTTGCTCAGTATCAATCTCAATGTCACCCCCAGCTACAACCAACAATTCTTCATTTGAAATCAAACGCATTTTGTGATACTCCTATACATGGTTGAATGAACCATACCTCATGGCATGGTTTTACTGCTCCGCTCTCGGTCTAGATCACCTTGAACGGTATTTCGGGCTGGGTCTGTTGGGTTTTCCTGACAGACTCAGCATCGAATTCTGAAATTCTTTTTTCTGTTCCTATGCGCGTTGTTTCATTGCCAGCACTGGTTCCAGTACCCATTCCCAAATCCTGCGCTTGTCCTGTATCACATCCGCCTCCAGCGTCATGCCTGGTTTGAGCATTTGCGCTTGGCCGTAGGCGTTGATGCTTTGCTCATGCAGCCTGACTTTGATGCGGTAGAGCGCTTCGTTCGTATTGAAGCCATTGATGGCTTGCTGGGCATTGCTCAAGATCGTGCTGGCCAGATGCGCTGGCAATTCTGCCGGAGCAAAAGGGGTGCGGCTGACATCTGTGACGGTGGCGGTTTGCAGGCCAAACTTTTGGTAAGGAAAGGCTGCGTAGCGTATCAATACTTCTTGCCCCGGCTGGATGAAACCTGCTGTGCGGCTGGGTACATACAGATGTGCCTCCAGTGAATTTGCTTCAACATTAGCCCCCTTTATATCAACAGGTATCAGGCTGGCCAGCACTTGCCCGGCATTAATGGCTTGCCCTGGCTGGTTGGTCAGGGCGCTTACCGTACCTGCTTGCATTGCCATGATTTGCACAGCCTGACGGTTGGCGTTTTCTGCGGCTTCTTGCTTGAGGCTGGCTTTGGCTCTTGCTATTTGCGTGAGGTCTGTGGCCAAGCTATTTGCCAAGGTGTCGAGTTCTGATTGCAGGGCAATCTGGTTGGCTTGCAACTGGGTCTTGCTACGTTGCAGGGTGCTCAAGCGGGTGCTGATGTCGAGCAAGTCTTCCTGTTTTTGCTGGGTCTGTGCTGCAGAGACATAGCCATTGCCTTGCAGGGTTTCATACTTGGCGAGGCTTTGCTGTGCCAGTTGCTGGCGGCGCTGGGCCAGCAGCAGCTCTTGTTCAAGCTGGGTATGTTCCAGTGCCAGGTTAGCCAGTCTTTGCTGCAAGGCCTGTTTTTTTTCCTGGTACTGGCTTTGGCGCAGTCTTTGTTCTGCGGCCATGCTGTCGGCACGGCTGGCGAGTTGCTGGGCCACCAGGGCGGTGATTTCACCCTGGCTGTTCTGGCGTTCTGTGCTGAGTGTGAACAGGATTTGCCCGGCTTTGACTTGCTCGCCTTCTGTGACGTGGCTGGTCAGCAAGATACCGGCATTTGGCGCAGCTACACTGATTTGGCCGCCGACAGGCACGGTGATACCAGTGACGCGGGCTTTTTTGGTGATGCTGCCAAAAGTTATGTAAGCGATCAACACCGCAGCGATGACCAGGGCAACAATGGCAATCAAAGAAGCCGAGAGCGGTTGCGCCAGACGGATGGCACCCATCCACTGACTGCCTAATGCTGCGGTAACTTCAGGGCGGAACAAGGGGCTGGCGTTACTCATTGACAGCCCTACTTGTTACAAAGTGTTGCGATTCAACTGACATCTTTACTTATCTACTGCAATAATTCAAAAACACAGCTTCCCTGTGTACTTGTCTAAAGCATAAATGAAAATTCTGGACAAATGTCAAAGAAAGTTAAATTATATTTCCATTAACTTTTAACACTATTTGACATTCATTTGCTAGAATCGCGCGCGCAGGATTTTTTCGGCTGCAGTGCATGCAGCTTTGAGTAGGTGCGCCAAAAAGCCGAGCTCGTTTGCAGAACTGCTGTTTGCAGCCTGCAAGAAGTAACTGCTAAGTCTTTGCTGAGATTAGCTGGGATGGAGCAATATCTTTAGTGCAGAAACCAGGGAGGCAGATTCTTCATCTGTGCCTATGGAAATGCGCAAAAACTCATTTATGCGCGGCAGCTTGAAATGGCGCACGATGATACTGGACTGACGCAAGCCCAGGGCAATTTCTTCTGCCGCAAAACGAGGGTGACGGGCGAAGATAAAATTCGTGGCCGATGGCAAGACTTCAAAAGCCAGCTCACGCATAGCTGTCGACAGTCTTTCGCGCGTCGCCATCACTGCCTGACAAGTCTGCAAAAAGTAATCCTGATCTTCAAATGCGGCAATCGCGCCAGCTACTGCCAGCCTGTCCAACGGATAAGCATTGAAGCTGTTTTTGACGCGGTTCAAACCCGCAATCAAGTCTGCATGACCTGCTGCAAAACCTACCCGCAAACCAGCCAGTGAACGTGACTTTGACAGGGTGTGAACAACCAGCAAATTGGGATAGCGGTCTATCAATGCTATTGCCGTATCACCGCCAAAATCCACATAGGCCTCATCAATCACGACTACCGTATCGCGGTTCTGTTGCAGCAGGAATTCAATTTTTTCCAGTGTGACATTGCAGCCAGTAGGCGCATTAGGATTGGCAAAAATGATCCCGCCATTTTCTTGCAGATAGTCTTCCACATTCAGTTGAAATTCTGCATCTAGCGGCACGCTGCGGTGGGCTATCTCATACAGGCCGCAATACACAGGATAAAAGCTGTAACTGATGTCAGGGAAGAGCAAGGGCCGCTGATGTTTAAGCAGAGCCTGGAACACATGGGCCAGCACTTCGTCAGAGCTGTTACCAACAAAAATCTGGTCTGCCTGCAAGCCATGATATTGGGCGATCACTGTACGCAATTGATCTGAGCCGGGATCAGGGTAGAGGCGCAAATCGCCGTTGGTGGCTTGCTGTATCGCCGTCAGTACACGGGGTGAAGGCGGGTAAGGGTTTTCATTGGTATTGAGCTTGATGAGTTTGGCAATCTTGGGTTGCTCACCGGGGGTATATGGACTCAGCTTGTGGACAACATCACTCCAGTATTTACTCATGATCTGACAATTCTTTTAAGAGAAAAAATTCTTTATGACCCAGCATCCAGATTGACTTTCACTCTTTGCAATAGCTGCTGCAATTGTTCTTGCTCGTGACTATCCATTTCCTGCAAAGCCAGGGTATTTAAGCGTTTGGCTTGCTGACGCAAGACGGTCAACACGCTTTGCCCGTCCGAAGTCAGCGTCAGCCGCACATTGCGCTTGTCGCTTTCATCGGCTACTGCATCGAGCAAGCCACGGTCACGCAAGCCTTTGATCAGCCTCGCCAGTTGCGCCTTGTCGCGGCCACTGTGCTTGGCCAGGTCACTCTGGGTAGCACCGGGGTGATGACCAAAAAAGCCCAATACCTTGCCTTCCATATGGGTAATGTCATGCGGGCCGTCGCGCAGAGCCTGGTATTGCATGGAACGGTATTGATGCATGACCGTATGAATAAGGTCCAACACCCCATCCTCATTATTTCTCAGAGAATGGTTGACATTGTCATTTGTTTTGCGCATTATAGTAGATATTGTCAACTAATTTGAAGTGTGAATAAATGAGTATAGCCTCTGCAAGCAACCGCGTACAACGCATACGCCATGAAATCAAACGCCGCAACCTGCAAGTTGTCCGTGTTGAAAGCCCGACGCCGCATTTCCGCCGTATCACCCTCAGTGGTGCCGACCTGCCGGGCTTTATCAGCGCATCTTTTGATGATCACCTCAAATTGATACTTGCCGTCGATAGTGATAATGCTGTGATGCGAGATTACACACCCAGGCATTACGACGCCGTCAAAAGCGAACTGGTGCTGGAATTTTCCATCCACGGTGACGGGCCTGCGGCTGCCTGGGCCAGCCAGGCTGATGTCGGCCATAGCGTCACTGTCGCCGGGCCGCGTGGCTCTTTAGTCATCCCGGTTGATTATGAATGGCATTTACTGGCTGGCGACGAAACAGCATTGCCAGCGATATCCAGACGCCTGGAAGAATTACCGGCTGGAGTAAGCGCCATCGTCATCCTGCAAGTGCCACCAGCCGAACGCCGTGAATTGAGCAGTGCAGCAGATATCAGCATTGTCTGGGTAGACAGCGCACAAGAATTTCTGGATACCCTGCGCGCCCTGCCTTTGCCTACGGGTGATGGTTATGCCTGGTGCGCCGGTGAAGCTGCCACCATGGCAACGACGCGCCGTATACTGGCGGAAGAAAAAGGCCATGCAAGTGTTGCCATGCGGGTGGCGGCATACTGGAAGCGTGGTCAAAATGCACATCATGAAAACCTGGAGTGAACAGGGAGACAAGAAATTGCCATGCTGAAAAGCGCAAATCCTGTCGAAGGGGGCGCTCAAACAAATCACGAATAATTTGCCAGATACTTTATGATTTATAGTGTCGCACCGTGATTTTATTCCTGCCAGCATGCACCTCTCTTATTTTCCTTTGTTAGCAAAAAGTCGTGTATCACATGCCTTGCTACTTTTATCACTCTGCCCCGCAGCTGCAGTGGCAGCAGATATTTTGAGTTGTAAGGATGCAAATGGCAAAACCATCTACACCGACAATACGGCAAATTGCGTGGGACAGGCGCAAAAGCACGATGTCCACGACTCTGTCACTTCTGGCCTGGCAAACTACAGATCGCCACCACGCATTTATCAAAGCATACCGGGTGAGTGGAAAATACTGGTCGAACAGGATATGGCAGCAGCGGACCCAAAACTCACTGCTGCTGCCAGTAGCAGGTTACAGCAGGCTTTAGCTAGCATCCTTGAGAAATTGCCTGCTGCATCACATGCATATGTCAAAGGACTTAATTTTTATCTGATGTGGGGACCAAAGTCACCCAAGGGAGGACAAAAAGGAGGAATGCGGGCTGTACTGCAATTTAATCCTGTCAACCACCCCTTGTACGACCCGGTTTGGAAAAATGCAGTCATTATTTACAGCGCAACAAATTTCGTGGCAGTGGATGAAGTGGTTGTACGAAAGGACTTGAGCCATGAGATAGGGCACACCTGGCATTTGCGCGACTGGCCAGCAAAACATCCTGAAGTTACAGATGCCTTCCAGGCAGCAAAACTTGCCGGCTTGTACAAAAATGTGGAAACCTACAAAGGCAAGATGCTTGACACTGCCTATGCACTCACCAATGAACGCGAATATTTTGCTGAGTTGACTGCCATGTATTTCATGGGAAGTACCTACTATCCTTATGACAAGGCTGGTTTGAAAAAATATGATGCACGTGGATATCAGATGATCGAACAGTTTTGGGGCATACGCTGATAGTCTGCCTTATCAGCAATACCAGCGCCAGGCCGCCAGCATTTGACTGGCATCTGCACTGCCTGAAAGTAGCTTATCCAGATTCTGAGCGACTTGCGCACGGGCAGCAACTGTCAATTCATAAGTCTCATCAAAAGCCTGTTCATCCAGTTCTCGCATGGTATTCGCGACGCAGGCGATGGCGGCAAAAGCAGTCAGCAAGTCTGGCGCGAATAACTGGAAATCAGGCTTGCCGCCAGCCAGCGCAAAATACACTTGCCCTGAGATAGTATCGAGCATGAATGGATTACTGCCCTCTGTCGCCACCACCAGCCAGTGATCCTGCCACTCAGGCAGGCGCTCACCGGTATTACCATGCCAGCAATAGCAAGCTTGGCGCGACCATAAATCCTTCAATGTGGGAATATCAACGGGATTGCCACCCGCAGCTATACTTAAACCCATAGGGCCATGTTTTTCATGCACCTCACCCCAGGGGCCTAGCTGTTCATAGAAGCTCGCAAGAACCGCAGGCAGGGCTACTTCACCCTGCCAATCACTTGCCACTTGCGGGCGCAATTCTCCCCAGGGTGACAACAAGTCACGCAAGACAGTAATAGTGATCGCGCTTATTTCGCCACTCCATCATCCTTGAACATGGTCTTCAGGCCACGCAGAGCCTGGCGTATGCGCGACTCATTTTCAATTAATGCAAAGCGCACATATTCATCGCCATATTCACCAAAGCCAATGCCGGGTGAGACGCAGAGTTTGGCTTTTTCCAGCATCTGCTTGGCAAATTCCAGTGAACCCAGGTGGCGATAATGCTCAGGGATATGCGCCCAGATATACATCGATGCCTTTGGTTTTTCTACCATCCAGCCCAGTTCATGCAAGCCTTTGACAAGTACATCGCGGCGACGCTGGTACTGGTCGCGGATCTCATTGACGCACGTCTGGTCACCTTCAAGAGCGGCAATCGCTGCCACTTGCACAGGTGTGAAACTGCCGTAGTCATGGTAACTCTTGATACGTGCCAGCGCCGCAACTAACTCCTTATTGCCGACCATGAAGCCTATGCGCCAGCCTGCCATGTTATAGCTTTTTGAGAGCGTGAAAAATTCTACCGCGACATCGCGTGCGCCCGGCACTTGCATGATGGACGGGGCTTTCCAGCCGTCATAGGTGATGTCGGCATAGGCCAGATCATGCACTACCAGGATATTGTGTTCCTTGGCCAGCTTGACCACGCGCTCGAAAAATTCCAGCTCCACACATTGCGCAGTGGGGTTGGATGGAAAACCAAAGATCATCATCTTCGGTTTGGGATAAGTTTCGCGTATTGCCCTTTCCAGCTCGGCAAAAAAATCCACGCCTGGACTCATGCGTATCGAGCGTATATCGGCACCGGCAATCACCGCGCCATAGATGTGGATGGGGTAGCTGGGGTTGGGCACCAGCACCGTATCACCCTTATCCAGCGTCGCCAGCATCAGATGCGCCAGGCCTTCTTTTGATCCTATGGTGACGATGGCTTCTGAATCAGGGTTCAGGTCCACGTCATAACGGCTCTTGTACCAGTGCGCAATCGCGCGGCGCAAACGTGGTATGCCCTTGGAGGCAGAATAACCGTGGGTGTCAGGACGCTGGGCCACTTCGACCAGCTTTTCAACAATGTGTGCAGGGGTTGCACCATCAGGATTACCCATGGACATATCAATAATGTCTTCGCCACGACGGCGCGCAGCCATCTTCAGCTCGGCAGTGATATTGAATACGTAAGGGGGCAGGCGGTTGATACGAGCGAAGGAGAACTTTGTTGCAGGCGCAGGTACAGGTGTGCCTTCAACAGCAGAACCCCGGCCCGGCGGAGTAGTTGTATTTGTCATGATCTGAATTGTACGTAGCCCTTGAAGTCCATACAGACTGCAAGAACGGGGCGCCCGGAACCGTCCGAGCGACGTTGAAGCGATTTGCCTCGCGATTGATTGTAGCGAGCAATCTACATTTCAGCAAGATGCGTTATGCTTATGAGAACAAGTTTGTCGCTATTCGATCAATTCAACAAGGTGGAGCAATACATGAAGTTATTCCAGGAAGGCATATTGCAAGCAGTTCCTGCACATGCCGTTTATCTCAGTTTGAATATCAAAGCTGGTACTGATGCAGCGACGGTCAAGAAAGTAGTACGCGATCTTGCAGACAAGACCGATGGGCAGAATCTGGTCATCGGCTTTGGTGCCGGCCTCGTGCAGACATTGGGTAGCGAGATCGCAGGCATGAAAGAATTTCATGGCATTGAAGGTAGCCGCATGCGCTTGCCCGCGACACCGGCAGCACTGTGGTGCTGGCTACGCCAACATGAACGCGGCGACCTGGTGCGCCAGTTGCATCAGATCATGCATACTCTGGCACCAGCCTTTGAATTGCAACAGCAGGTCGATGCCTTTAAATACAAGGAAGGCCGTGACCTCAGCGGTTATGAAGACGGTACCGAAAACCCGCATGACGATGCAGCTCTGACTGCGGCTTTTGTTGCGGGTGATACGCCCGGCCTCACAGGCTCCAGCTTTGTCGCTATCCAGCAATGGACACACAGGTTTGAGCGTTTTGATGCCATGTCTGGCGAAGATCAGGACAATGCCGTAGGACGCCGCCGCAGCGATAATGAGGAGCTGGAAGATGCGCCAGAATCAGCTCACGTCAAGCGTACTGCGCAAGAAGATTTCACGCCTGAGGCCTTCATGCTGAGGCGTTCCATGCCCTGGTCTGCACTGGATAAGGCAGGTCTGTATTTCGTTGCCTTTGCCAATTCCTTCTACCCGTTTGAAGTGCAATTGAAGCGCATGTCAGGTGCTGAAGATGGTATCGTCGATGCGCTATTCCAGTTCACAGTGCCGCAGACAGGCAGTTATTTCTGGTGTCCGCCTATGCAGGATGGCAAGCTTGATGTGCGGCTATTGAATCTGGTCTGATTCCGTTGGTTTTTCCGGTGGTTTCAATAACGCCAGAAAGCCTTCCAGTGGCAAGGGTTTGGAAAAATAATAGCCCTGGAAGGCATAACAATTATGCGCAATCAAAAAGGCGCGCTGGGCACTGGTTTCCACCCCTTCTGCAATCACATTCAAGCCCAGGTTAACACCGAGGGAAATGATGGCACGCACGATGGTCGCATCGTTTTCATCATGGCTGAGATCACGTACAAAAGACTGGTCTATCTTCAACTGGTTCAAGGGCAAGCGCTGCAAATATGCCAGTGAAGAATAGCCGGTGCCAAAGTCATCCATGGAGAAAGCGATACCCAGCTTTTTCAGCTCATGCATTTTCTCGGTAGTGGCATCGACATTGTCGAGCACCGTGCTTTCGGTCAATTCAATTTTCAATCGGGTAGGGTCAATCTTGTGACGCTGTATGATTTCACTGAGCGTATCAACAAAATCCACTTGCTGGAATTGCTTGGCACTGACATTCACGGCCAGGGTCAGGTGACGGGTTTCCTTGCTGTTTTCCCATTGCTTGAGCTGGGTGCAGGCAGTTTCCAAAACCCATAAGCCTATGGGGATGATGAGGCCGGTTTCTTCCGCCAGCGGGATGAAATCTGCTGGTGAAATAAAACCACGATCAGGATGTATCCAGCGTAGCAGGGCTTCTGCTCCAATGAGCTTGCCCTCAGAGTTGACCTGTACCTGGTAATACAACTGAAACTGATTATTCGCTAGCGCTACGCGTAAATTTGATTCCAGCAACATGCGCACCACCAGTATGGCTTGCATGGCCGGATCAAAAAAGCGCACTGCATTACGGCCAGCCGTCTTGGCTTCATACATGGCAGTGTCGGCGCGCTTGAACAAGTCTTTGACCGTGATATCGCCGCCATGAAACAGGCAGACACCGATACTGCTGGAGCCATGATGTTCAAAATCAGTAATCATATACGGCTGGCTAAGTAACTGGCGTATCTTCTCGGCGATCATGTCTGCCTGGCGCACCGCATCCTCTTTGTCTATGCTCAGTTCTTCTAGGACTACGACAAACTCATCGCCACCCAGGCGTGCCACGGTATCACTATCGCGCACGCAGGTTTGCAGGCGGCTGGCAGTTTCTATCAAGAGCAAATCACCGGCATCATGGCCACGGGTGTCGTTAAGGGTCTTGAAATTATCCAGGTCGATAAACAGGATGGCACTATGCGTATCGTTACGGTTGCTGATGGAGATCAGATGCTGCAACCTGTCCATCAGCAAACGGCGATTTGGCAACTGCGTCAAGGGGTCATAAAAAGCCAGATTGCGTATCTCGGCTTCATAGCCTTTGTGGCGGCTGATGTCGGTGAAAGAAGCTATGTAATTACTGACTTCGCCATGGTTGTCGGTAATGGCGGTCAGGGTAATCATTTGTGGATAAATTTCACCGTCCTTGCGGCGGCTCCACAGCTCACCATGCCAGAAACGGTGTTCTTTCAGCGAGATATTGATGTGTTCAAAAAAATCCCGGTCCTGCTGTTTGGTCTTGTGCAGAGGAGGGCGCTTGCCGATCAAGTCTTCAGCTGCATAGCCGGTAATCCGGGTGAAAGCCTGGTTCAGCCTCAGCATGATCCAGTTGGCATCTGTCACGAAGATGCCTTCCTGTGACTCAAAAGTGCAGGCAGCGATGCGTAAATCCTGTTCAGCCTGTTTGCGTTCTGTGATGTCGGTAATGAAACAATGCCATAACATCGAACCGCCCGGCTCAGGCTCTGGCAACCCATCCAGATACAGCCAGCGCACTGTGCCGTCCTTGCGGCACATGCGAAATTCACTTTGCCAGGGTGACAGATTGCGCATTGCCTCGCGTATCAGTGCAGTACCGTTTTCTATATCGCGCGGGTCTATGCGGGCAAACAAATGCAGGGCATCGTCCCTGACTTCTTCATGCGTGACTTCAAACATCTGCAAGATGGCATCGCTGGCAAAGGGGATGGAGGCGCTGTGGTCGGGCCGTATGCGGTATTGCATGACCAGACCAGGCAGGCGCGAAGCGACTTTGTTGATGCGTTGATAAGCTTCCTGAATCTGGCGGGTGGCATCTATGCTCTCTGACTGCAGGGCAGTGATGATCAGGGTGATCAACACCATGGTCGTCATATAAGCCCAGAGTATCAGCAGGTTTGCCTGGCCACCTTCATAAAATGGGCCCATATTATGGGATGTTGCCCAGGCAGAGAACAGGGATGCAGTCAACACGGCACAGGAGGCACCTGTAATGCCGAAGCGCATGGCGACCCAGATCATGAATCCCACGATGATGAAAGTCAGATGCTGATGACTGTAGGGTGAAGCAAAAATAAACCAGTTGGCAACGGCAAACAGTAACAGAAAACCAAAGATTTCCTTGCGCCTCACGGACAAGCCCGACAGCGATGTCAATGAAAACGACAGTAATAATGGCCCTGCCAGCAAGGCACCAACTGTATCACCTGCCCACCAGGTAAACCAGACAGCCACCAGATCACTACTGAGGCCGTGCATCCATAAGGTCAATGTGCCACCACTTGCTGATATGCACATGCCCGCCATGACAGCCAGACCAAAACCGATGACATCGCGCCGCCTTGAAAAATCGCGTCTGAAACCCTGTTTGCGTAATATCCATTTGCTCAGCAGTGGCCCCAGCGTATTGCCAATAGCCAGGCTACCGGAAACCAATATGCTGAAACCAGCGGATATTTCCAGTAACCAGGCTGATATGAACACAGCGGCAACGGCCAGCTTGCCATAGCGCAGCATGCTAGTGATGGCTATACCTGTTGGCAACCAGATCAGGCTGACATTGGGATTGACATAGGGTATGGACAGGCCGATGCGGCCAGCAGCAAAGTAAGCCAGCACAATCAACAAAAAATGCCCCAGCCATATTTTCTGGCGAAAATTTCTAGAGTGGGCAAATTGCTCTGACTTGTACATGGACGAAGACTTTCAAGGACTTGAGCAATTATGGGGCAAAGGCAAGCAAGTGTTGGTTAACTTTTGATAAGTCTGCTTTTCCCTCTGGCTTGTTGAAAATAATAAAAAGGCATCATCACATCCTGCTTCTGCCGAATTTTTACATCTTGTTTACGCCTCTCATTTAAGTCTTTACGAATTTTTTACATGCTTCTGACTATGCTTCAAAGTGTAAAAACCAAGGAGTAAAGCATGGAATATTTAATGGAATTTTTATATCTCGCAGGCATGGGAATCTTCTTCCTGCTGGTCTGGGCACTGGTGCAGGCCTGCAACATTCTGGGAGCAAAAGCATGAATCCCTTCTACATCCTGGGCACGGTCGTGGCTGCCGCCTTGTTCGTGTATCTGATCGCAGCCTTGTTGAATGCTGAGGAGCTGTGATGACTACTCAATCAGTTGTTTTATTATTATTATTCTTAGGTGTACTGCTGCTCCTGTCCTACCCTTTGGGTAAATTCATCGCCAAAATCGCTGATGACCAGGCCAGCGTACCAGGCATGAGCTGGTTACGCTGGCTGGAAAAAGGCCTGTACCGTCTGGCAGGCGTCAAGTCTGATACCGGTATGGGCTGGAAGCAATATGCAGTTGCCCTGCTGATCTTTAATACCCTGGGTGCGCTTGCGGTCTATGCGGTGCAGAGATTGCAAGCCTGGCTGCCTTTGAATCCACAAGGTCTGGCCAATGTCAGTATGGATTCTTCACTCAACACCGCTGTCAGCTTTGTTGCCAATACCAACTGGCAAGGTTATGCCGGTGAAGCCACCATGAGTTACCTGACCCAGATGCTGGCACTGGCCGGGCAAAATTTCTTTTCTGCAGCGACCGGCATCGCCGTAGTGTTTGCCCTGATACGCGGTTTCAGCCGTCATTCAGCCACATCCATAGGTAATTTCTGGACTGACATTACACGCTCCACCCTGTATCTCTTGCTGCCCCTTTCTGTTATTTTCGCCGGATTTCTTATGGGCCAGGGCGTAATCCAGAATTTCTCTGGCTACAAAGATGTGCAGTTGATTGATCCTGTGAGCTATAGCCAGGCCAAGCAGGGCACTGATGGCCAGCCTTTGAAAGATGACAAGGGCGCAGTCGTCATGGAAACCCTGACGACAAGCACCCAAACCCTGGCCATGGGCCCGGTTGCTTCACAAGAAGCGATCAAGTTGCTGGGCACGAATGGTGGTGGCTTTTTCAATGCCAATTCGGCACATCCCTATGAAAATCCCAGCTATCTGAGCAATTTCATGCAGATGATCGCCATCTTCCTGATCCCTGCTGCGCTGTGCTTTTCCTTCGGCCACATGGTGGGTGATATGCGCCAGGGATGGGCCGTGCTGACGGCGATGACGATATTGTTTGTAGCAATGACGCTCACCGTCATGTTCTCTGAACAGCAGACCCATCCTGTACTGGCCAGCATGAATATCGACCAGGCGAGTTCAGCTCTGCAAGCCGGTGGCAATATGGAAGGCAAGGAAACCCGCTTCGGCATCAGCGCCTCCAGCCTGTTTGTTGCGGTGACTACAGCAGCTTCTTGCGGTGCCGTGAATGCCATGCATGATTCCCTCATGCCTATTGGTGGTCTGGTACCTATCGTGCTGATGCAGTTTGGTGAAGTGGTGTTTGGTGGTGTTGGCAGTGGCCTGTATGGCATGTTGATTTTCGCCATACTGGCGGTGTTTATCGCCGGACTGATGATAGGTCGCACCCCAGAATACCTGGGCAAGAAAATCCAGGCATTTGAAATGAAGATGACTTCCATCGCCATCCTCGTAACTCCGGTACTGGTGTTGGCTGGTACGGCGATAGCGGTCATGTCGGAGGCTGGCAGGGCCGGTATCCTCAATCCCGGTGCCCATGGTTTTTCTGAAGTGCTGTATGCCTTTACTTCAGCCGCCAATAACAATGGCAGTGCCTTTGCCGGCCTGAGTGCGAATACGCCCTTCTACAACATCATGCTGGCGATTGCCATGTGGTTTGGCCGTTTTGCCATGATCGTGCCCGTGCTGGCGATAGCCGGTTCACTGGCTGGCAAGAAACGTCTGGAAGCCAATGCCGGCACCATGCCTACTCATGGCACGATGTTCATTGCCTTGCTGGTAGGTACCGTGGTGCTGATCAGTGTGCTCAACTATGTGCCCGCCCTTGCTTTGGGACCGGTCGTTGAACATCTGCAACTCATCGCGAAATAATTTGGGGAAGTCTGAATGACAGCAGCATTTGGAATGCGCTCTCATTCAGCTCTGCCCGTAGTTTAAGGGGATTTTCATGTCTAGTACCAGTGTACAAAAATCGATCGATAGCAAAGTCAATGGAGGCGCTAAACCCGCTGCCGGACAAGCTGGAGATACCATATCTGGCAACAAGCCACGCTTGTCGCTGTTTGATAGCAGCCTGATGATGCCTGCCATTGTCGACTCTTTCAAAAAACTCAGCCCGCGCACGCAACTGCGCAGCCCAGTGATGTTTGTTGTCTACGTAGGCAGTATCATCACCAGCTTATTGTATATACAGTCACTGATTAGCGAAGGCGAAGCCAGTCCCGGCTTTATCCTGGCCATTTCCATCTGGCTTTGGTTCACCGTCCTGTTTGCCAATTTTGCCGAAGCACTGGCAGAAGGGCGCAGCAAGGCCCAGGCTGCTTCCTTGCGTGCCTTGAAGCAAACAGTGATGGCAAAAAAACTGTCCGTCCCAAAACATGGCACTAGCTGGCTGCCTGCATCCACCAATGATTTGCGCAAAGGTGACGTGGTGCTGGTCGAAGCCAATGATGTCATCCCTATCGATGGTGAAGTCATAGAAGGTGTGGCCACTGTCGATGAAAGCGCAATCACTGGTGAGTCTGCGCCCGTGATACGTGAATCGGGCGGTGATTTTTCTGCCGTGACTGGCGGTACCCGCGTCTTGTCTGACTGGCTGGTGGTGAAAGTCACCTCCAATCCAGGCGAAGCCTTCATCGACCGCATGATCGCCATGGTGGAAGGTGCCAAACGTCAAAAGACACCTAATGAAGTTGCCCTGACCATTTTACTGGTCGCCCTGACCATCATCTTCCTGGTTGTCACAGTGACTTTGCTGCCTTTCTCGTTGTTCAGTGTGGATGCCTCCAAAGCAGCAGGGATTGCTTCAAGTCCCATTTCCATTACTGTCCTGATCGCTTTACTGGTCTGCCTCATCCCAACTACCATCGGCGGCTTGCTGTCTGCCATTGGTGTGGCTGGCATGAGCCGCATGATGCAGGCCAATGTGATTGCCACTTCTGGCAGAGCCGTGGAAGCTGCCGGTGACGTTGATGTATTGATGCTGGACAAAACCGGCACGATTACTCTCGGTAACCGTCAGGCGTCTGACTTTTTCCCTGCACCTGGCGTGACACTGCCACAACTGGCCGACTCTGCACAACTGGCTTCACTGGCAGACGAAACCCCGGAAGGACGCAGCATCGTCATCTTCGCCAAACAGCGCTATAACCTGCGTGAACGTGAAATGGCCAGCCTGAATGCAACATTCGTGCAGTTCACCGCACAAACACGCATGAGTGGCGTCGATATCGCTAACCGCCAGATACGTAAAGGTGCCGCTGATTCAGTCAGGAAATTTGTTGAATCCATGGGTCGCCCTTTCCCTGCCGAAGTAACACGCGTAGTGGAAGACATTTCCCGCCGTGGCAGTACACCGCTGGTGGTTGTGGATGATGGAAAGGTCATGGGTACGATAGAGTTGAAAGACATCGTCAAGGGCGGCATCAAGGAAAGATTTGCCGAACTGCGCCGCATGGGTATCAAGACTATCATGATTACTGGCGACAATAAGCTGACCGCTGCGGCGATTGCTGCCGAAGCCGGTGTCGATGATTTCCTGGCTGAAGCCACGCCAGAAGACAAACTCAAGCTGATCCGCAGTTACCAGGCCGATGGCCGCCTGGTTGCCATGACAGGTGACGGCACCAATGATGCACCGGCACTGGCACAGGCTGACGTGGCTGTGGCCATGGCTTCCGGTACGCAAGCGGCAAAAGAGGCGGGTAATATGGTGGACCTGGATTCCAATCCTACCAAGCTGCTGGAAATCGTCGAAATCGGCAAACAGATGCTGATGACGCGCGGTTCGCTGACGACTTTCTCGATTGCGAATGATATCGCCAAGTATTTTGCGATTATCCCGGCTGCCTTTGTCGCCACTTATCCACAGTTGAAGGCGCTGGACATCATGCATCTGACCAGCCCATCCTCGGCCATCATGTCTGCGGTGATCTTTAATGCCCTGATCATTGTTTTCCTGATCCCGCTGGCCCTGAAGGGTGTGAAATACCGCGCCATCGGTGCCTCACTGTTGTTGCGCCGCAATCTGCTGATCTATGGCCTGGGCGGGATCATTTTGCCTTTTGTGGGCATCAAGCTGATCGATGTCATTCTGACCCTTTTACACCTGGCTTGAAGCTATCCTGATCCATAAGGAAATATCATGAGTACCAGTAATTCAAATTTTCGTCCTGCTGTGGTCTTGTTTGCCGGTCTGACACTGATCGTTGGCGTCATCTATCCCTTCGCCATGACAGGCGTAGGCAAGGTCCTTTTTAATGAAAAGGCTGAAGGCAGCCTGATCGTGCAAGATGGCAAAACCGTCGGCTCTTCCCTGATAGGCCAGTCCTTCTCTTCACCCAAGTATTTCTGGGGCAGGCCATCTGCGACTGGCCCTATGTCAAACAATGCTGGCGGATCCAGTGGTTCCAATTTGGGCCCGACAAATCCGGCACTGATTGATGCTGTCAAAGGCAGGATAGAAGCGCTGAAAGCCGCGGACCCTGGCAATACTGCAAAAATCCCGGTTGATCTGGTGACAGCATCGGCCAGTGGCCTCGACCCGGAAATCAGTCTGGCAGCCGCCAATTACCAGCTTGCCAGGGTAGCGCGTGAACGCAAGCTGCCAGAGTCGCAAGTCAAGGCTATCATAGACCAGTTGACGCAACAGCCCATGCTGGGTCTGCTGGGCGAAGCCAGGGTGAATGTGCTGGCTTTGAATCTGGCACTGGACAAGGCGAGCAAGTAAGATAGCTTGCTCATCCATATACTTCGCAAGTAAGTAGTTTTAACGATCAACACGAATATGGCCATCAACAGCGAACAACGCCCTGACCCTGATGTTTTGCTTGCCCACGTGCAGGAGCAAGAACGCAGGGCCATGCGTGGCAAGTTGCGCATTTATTTTGGAGCCTCCGCTGGCGTGGGCAAAACCTACGCCATGCTGACGGCCGCGCGCAAGCTGATTGCTGAAGGCCAGCAAGTGTTGGTCGGTGTCGTAGAAACCCATGGGCGTGATGAAACTGCTGCGCTGGTCGATGGGCTGGAAGTCTTACCGCCCAGGGCGATACCCTATCGCGACAAGACTCTCAGTGAATTTGACATAGACGCAGCACTGGAACGCCACCCCCCCCTGATCCTGATGGATGAACTGGCGCATTCCAATGCCGCTGGTTCACGTCATCCCAAGCGCTGGCAGGATGTCGACGAATTGCTGAGTGCCGGTATTGATGTCTACACCACTGTCAATGTCCAGCATCTGGAAAGTCTCAATGACGTAGTCGGTGGCATTACCGGCATACGCGTCAATGAAACCCTGCCTGACAAGGTTTTTGATGAAGCCGATGAAGTCGTGCTGGTGGATATCCCGGCCGATGAATTGCTGGCCAGGCTCAAATCTGGTCGCGTCTATCAACTCCCGCAGGCAGAACGCGCCGCCAAGAATTTCTTCCGCAAAGGTAATCTGATCGCCTTGCGCGAGCTGGCTCTGCGCCGCACCGCCGACCGGGTGGAAGATGATGTACAGGCTTATCGCATAGAAAAATCCATAGGCAGCATCTGGAAGACCGATGCCGCCCTGATGGCCTGCATAGGACCAGATGGTGATGCCGACCATCTGGTGCGCAGTGCTGCCCGGCTGGCCAGCCAGATGAGTGCAGAATGGCACGCCGTTTATGTCGAAACTCCGCAATTGCAGCGTCTGCCATCAGCACAGCGTGAACGTATTTTGAAGACACTGAAACTGGCGCAAGATCTTGGAGCGACTACGGCAGTGTTAACCGGCAAGGATGTTGCGCTGGCCATCGTTGAATATGCGCACAGCCATAATTTTTCACGTGTTGTGCTAGGACGAAACAGCAGCAGTAAATGGCGTTTTGCGTGGCAGCACACTTCACATCTGAAGAACATAGCCGACTATGCACCTGATCTGGATTTAATCGAGGTTGGACAAAGCCGGGCAAGTACTACAGACACTGAAAATGAAAAAAATACGGTGTCTGACAACATCAGTGAGTTTGCCAGCCCACGCGTACCGGCGCGGCACTGGCGTTATGTGTATGCAGCCCTGGCCAGTGTTGCGGCCGGTTTGATTGCCACACCTTTATTCGAGGTGTTCAATCTGGTCAATATCGCCATGCTGTTTTTATTGACGGTGGTGCTGGTGGCGGTGAAATTTGGCCGCGGCCCTTCGGTACTGTCAACGATTATTGGTATTGCCGTATTCGATTTCTTTTTTGTACCACCACGTTTTTCTTTCGCGGTCAGCGACTTTCAGTATTTGATGACCTTTGCCGTCATGCTGGTGGTGGGTCTGATCACCGGTCACCTGACTGCTGATTTGCGCTACCAGGCCAGGGTGGCATCACACAGGGAATCGCGGGCACGGGCGCTGTATGAATTTGCCCGCGACTTATCCGGTGTGCTACTGGCAGAGCAGATTTCAGAAACCACGCAAGTTATCATACAAAGGGCATTTCGTGCGCAGGCAACCCTGTTATTGCCTGATGATGGCGGGCACTTGCAAGCACCAGCCCTACCAGTCGATGGTCTGGACATGGGCATAGCGCAATGGTCTTTTGACAAGGTCGAAGCAGCAGGTATAGGTACAGACACCCTGCCCGCCAGCAATTTCTTTTATTTGCCACTGGTGGCACCCATGCGCACCCGTGGCTTGCTGGCGATACAACCTGAGAGCAAGCGCTGGATCATGATCCCCGAGCAAAGGCAGCAACTCGATACCTTTGCCGCCCTGGCAGCAATCGCGCTGGAACGCGTGCACTATATCGAAGTCGCACAAGATGCCCTGATCCATATGGAATCCGAACGCCTGCGCAATTCACTGCTGGCTGCCCTCTCGCATGACTTGCGCACACCGCTGACTTCACTGGTGGGTATCTCCGAATCCCTGGCCATGTCCAAACCCGCACTGGCAGATGCACAACTGCATATGGCGCAAGCCCTGCGTGACGAAACCTTGCGCCTGTCTGCCCTGGTGACTAATTTGCTGGACATGGCGAGGATAGAAAGTGGTGAAGTCAAATTGAATTTGCAATGGCAAAGCTTTGAAGAAATCGTTGGCACTTCGCTACGCATCTGTAGCGAACAATTGCAAACGCACAAAGTGGAGACCAGGCTGCAAGCCGCTTTGCCACTGATCAATTTTGATGCCGTGCTGATAGAGCGGGTATTGTGTAATTTGCTGGAAAATGCCTGCAAATATACGCCCGCCAATTCTCTCATCAGCATTTCAGCCGAACTCAATGGCAGCGTGCTGGAAGCCAAGGTGTATGACAATGGGCCGGGCTTGCCAGCCGGACGTGAAGAAGCCGTATTTGAAAAATTTACCCGTGGTGAACGTGAATCTGCCCTGCCTGGCGTTGGCCTGGGGCTGGCAATTTGCCGCGCCATTATCACGGCCCACAAGGGAACCATGCATGCAGCCACATCGCCCAATGGCGGAGCCTGCTTTGTCTTCACCCTGCCCCTGGGCACTCCGCCAGCAATGCCGGACCTGGAAGAATAATCAGAACACTCAAAATGAATACAACTAACCAAGCAATGCCAGTTGCCTTATTGGTGGAAGATGAACCGCAAATCCGCCGCTTCGTGCGCAATGCGCTGGAGGAAGAAGAATGGCAAGTCCACGAATCCGTCAACCTGCAACGCGGCCTGGTGGATGCCGGTACACGCCAGCCTGACCTCATCATCCTTGACCTTGGCCTGCCAGATGGCGACGGCATAGATTTCATCCTGGATGTACGCAAATGGTCGAACGTACCCATCATCGTCTTGTCTGCCCGCGTCAGTGAACAAGACAAGATCAAGGCACTGGATGCCGGGGCCGACGATTATCTCAGCAAGCCTTTTGGTGTTGGTGAGTTGCTGGCTCGGGTGCGTGCCACCTTCCGGCGGCAGCGCCAGCCTGGCGTCAATCTGGATGGCATAGTCCAGTTTGGTGACGTCAAGGTCGATATGAAAGCACGCCTGGTCACCAAGGCTGGAGCTATGGTGAAACTGACACCAACAGAATTCCGCCTGCTGATGGTGCTGGTCACCAATGTCGGCAGGGTCGTCACCAACCCGCAATTACTGCGTGAGGTCTGGGGTCCCAGTCATTCCGAAAGCGGCCATTACCTGCGCATCTACATGGGGCATTTGCGACAGAAACTGGAAGATGACCCGGCGCAACCGCGTTATCTGCTGACAGAGACAGCGATAGGTTATCGCTTGCACTTGCCAACTTAAATTACCTACGAATCTGAATAACCGGCAGCAGCCTTTGCTCGCCGGTGGGACTTTTGCATCCTTGAATTTTGCAAATACTTTTTTGAGAGGACTCAATATGAAAAAAATCATCATGGCAGCAGCCATCAGTACAGTTTTTTTTGCCGGATACGCCAGTGCAGAAGATACCAAACCTGAGCATGAAGTCAGCTACAACGCAGCAGTGACTTCTGACTATCGCTATCGCGGCATTTCACAAACACGCCTGCAAGCAGCATTGCAGGGTGGTGCAGACTATACACATAACCGCAGCGGCTTTTATGTCGGCGCATGGGCATCCACCATCAAATGGACCAAGGATGCAGGTGGTGGTGGCGATGTAGAAATTGATCTGTACGCTGGCAAGCGCGGTGAAATCGCCAAGGACTTCAACTATGACGTAGGCGTGCTAAGCTATGTCTATCCATCGAATGGTCTTGCTGTGAGCGCCAACACTACAGAAATCTATGGACAAGTTTCCTATGGCCCGGCCTATGCCAAGTATTCGCATTCAGTCACCAACCTGTTCGGCTTTGCTGACAGCAAAAATAGTGGCTATCTGGATCTGGGCGCGAATGTAGAAATCAGCAGTGGTCTGACGCTGAATCTGCATGCGGGCCGTCAACAAGTCAAGAACAATGGTGCTTTTAGTTATACAGACTGGAAGCTGGGCCTGACCAAGGATTTTGGTATCGTCACAGGTGCCGTGGCAGTCATCGGTACCAATGCCGGTGAAGTTGCTTATGCTTCTCCAGCGAATGGAAAATTCCTCGGCAAGACAGCCTTGGTAGTGAGTGTCAGCAAAACGTTCTAAGTTGCGCGTGCTGAGCCAGCTTCGAGCCTGGCTCAGCATATTCAGGGTGATTTATGATAAATAAACCGCCCTGTACAGATTGACCAAAGCTAAATCACCAGCTACGTCCAGGTATATGAACCTGATGTTCGTCAGACTATGGGCGATTTTACTGACAAAACTCTGGCTTTGCATACAGGTAATTTTGTCGACTATGATAAGCACGGGCAGTTCGGCATTCGATCTACGGGCGTGCCTGATGCACTTGAGTAAATTTGCCTGCCTTTCCTTATTCCACAAGTTAAGCTCCATGTGAAATATCAACAGGCCGCTATTGGCCAGGACGGTTTTTGCGTCGGCATAGAAAGGTTTGGGAATATCGATAATAATGTCGTGAAACGCATTATTCTCACTTGCCAATTCCTGCTCCACCAGATCACTCGCCAGTTCACTGGACCTGGCACCAGCTTTCATTTCTGTACGCAACCAGTCAGCATGGTCGCGTTCCCTGGTGTACTGGTTTGCCTGCTTTTTCGCGCAGTTTTGCTTAAGCAGTAAGACATTCCTGCCGGCCAAAGCACGGCGCCTGGCCAGCCAGGTGGCGCTGATTTCCTGGCCAGGTGCCATGCTGTCACCAACGATTGTCAATATCATGGTTCAAGCACCGCGTCCGAGTAGTAAGGGCATAGTCCCTGGGTGTGCCGACAAGCTCGAAAGCAGGTATTGCACTGCCACTAGCACGAGAATCAGGGCCAGAAATTTCTGCAAGCTTACGACCAGCACACTGTATTTCTTGCCCCTTGAAAACTTGCCAGTTTGCTGTGCGATCAACATGGAGAGCATGGTGACGCAAACGTATGTCCACAATACAAGCAGGAAAATGTGCGGGGAATAGACAGTCCAGCCAATAGCGGGCAATGGCGTCACGGCCGGTGCGAAGATGACTAGCAAGAGCATGACAAAGACCAGGAAAAATTGGCTATTCATGTAGAATCTCTTGCTGCTAATGGGTGGTAAATACCATGCTGAACAATTCTGTCATGCCATATACCACCTCTTGATCGGCTGCCTGGTACTCACTTATTGCCAGGCCTTGTTCATAGGCTTGATTGAGGCCATTGCTGCAGAGTATGGGGTGAGGAAATAATTCTGTGGCTCTGAGCTGGCTGACAAAATTTCTGACCCTTAACACTTTTTCTTTCGCGGGAAAAGCATCCTCGCAACTCATGACGATCAAGGTGCGCATGCGGGGATTGGCGGCCTGGGCAATCTGCATGCGTGCGCTCAATTCTGCTTCTTGCAATTGATCAATCTGATCCAGATCAATCACCAGGATGGTGACATGTGCCGCCAGCAAGGCACTACGGCTACCCATGCAATCGCGTGCCTCGGCATCGATGACGATGTCATGATAGTGAAAACGTAGATTCTCCAATTCTGCCTGCATGCCCTTGCCACTGATCTGACGCGCCATGACTGGAGTGCAAGTACCAGAGTAACGGCGCATGATGCTCCAGTTCAGGGAGGCATGGCGGGCATCATTGTCCAGCAAAATAAGCTTGCTGCCTGACAGCGTCCTCAAGGCAGCAAGATTGTCAGCGACGATGGACTTGGCACGGCTGCCCGCGCCATGTGCAATGGTGATTATCATAAGTAGCGATACAGTCAAAGAGTTCAGCGCACTATGCGCAGGGAGCGGAATTGGCCGGAGGCAGGAATAGACAGGGTTTTGGCTTTGACAGGCAGAGACAAGTTCGCCAATCTTTCCAGCTCGTTCGCCAGTTTTATTTTTCCTGTCAAGGACATGGCTGTCAGAGGCAGGCGTAGCTCTTCCTGTATCAAGCCCTGCAAGGCCAGTGCTGCCTTGACGGGAGCCGGATTGGACTCAGAAAACAGCAAACGTATCAGAGGCTGCAATTCTGTAAACAAAGCCTGTGCTTCAGGATAATGTTCAGTCCGCATCAACGCAAGCAATTGCACAAACAGATGAGGCTGGACATGCGCGGCAGCAGAAATGGCACCCTGTCCTCCCATACTCAGGGTGTCCATCAACATGCCATCATCACCGCACAAGACTTTCAGATGACTGCAATTCACCAGCCCCATCATTTGCGTCAGGTTGCCACTGCTTTCCTTGATGGCGACGATGTTTGTCTGCTTTTCCAGCGCAATGACGGTGCTCAGATCGATATTCACACCTGTTCTGGCAGGGACGTTGTATAGAACAATGTCTTTCTCAGTCGCTCTTGCGATAGTCTCGAAATGCAGTCGCACGCCTTCTTGCGAAGGGCGCAAATAAGATGGCGCACTCAGCAAAAAACCTTGCAGGTGTTGATTGGTATATGCCCGCACTTTTTCTGCCAGCAAGCGTGTATCGCTACCGCTGATACCCATCAGTACCGGACAAGAATTCTTCGCTACTTCCAGCACCGCTGACAATAGCTGGCCTTGCTCATTTTCAGTGAGGGTCGCCGCCTCGCCTGTGGTGCCGCAAACTACCAGGCCATGTATGCCTGCAGCAATCAATTGCGTGGCCAGTTGCTGCACTTTATCCAGATCAGGTTTGCCCTGATTAAATGGCGTGACGAGCGGAACCCAGATGCCTTCGTAAATAGACATGATGAATAATTTCTAAAGTGAATGATTGAATCGCTATGTTTTTGATTCAGGCTGCCAAAAGTGGCGTGATTTTTCCAAATTCTGCTTGCGGTAAGACGCGCATGATATGGCTGATGATGGTATCGACCGAAGATTTGCTGAGACATAGCCATACCTTCATTTTGCTGGCATGGTCTATCGGTTTGACGCGCATGAACAAGACCAGGTCACCGCAGGACTTCAGTATTAAATGACGCAATTCAGTGATGCTTTCGGAGTCGACCGTAATACGCATGACGAAATCATTTTGTACTAATTTTACAGGCGTCTTGTACGTGACCAGGGGTTGCTGCAGCGCATAGGCGCTTTTGCGATGGCGATGATTTTCAAATAAAAATTTTTCGCGCTTGCATGATTTTAAAACGTCTGAATAATTTTCAGATGTGTGACCGGGATGCTGATTCATCGTAATCTCGTGTTGTTTGACACAATTCAAGATTAGCAGTCGCGGCGTAAATATTCTCTAAAAATTAGGGGTGAAAATCGTAAACATGATGTAAATTCTTTTCATCCTTGTGTTCCCTATTTTTACTTCACTGTTTCGCTTCGTTGAGCAATTGTGTCAGAGTCCCATGCAAATTTTCTGCTTGTATTGGCTTGTGCATCAGTATCAATCCAGCTGCTTTTGCGTCATCTGATAACTGCGGCGAGATATCGCCAGTGATCAATATTGCAGAAATCAGGTGATTGAATTCTTCCCTGAAATTATTGATGACGTCGATGCCGTTTTCATTGAGTTTCAGTCGGTAATCACAGATCAGTAAATCAGGGATTTTAATTTCTTCGCTGCACAGTGCCAACGCGCCTGCGCCTGAGGTAGCAGTGATGACGCGTGCATCCCATCGTTCCAGCAAGCCACGCATGGCCATCAGTATGTTTTCATCATCATCAATGACGACGATCAGGGCTTGCAGCAGCGATGCCGAATTGCTGGCTTTGCTGCGGCCATGTTTGTCCGTCATTTCCTGGCTGGCAGCCAGTGGCAGGCCGATAGCAAATGTCGAGCCGTGGTCAGGTTGCGATTGCAGCTTAATAGGGATGTTCAGGAGCCGCACCAGTCTTTGCACGATTGCCAGACCCAGGCCCATGCCCATGGTGCTGCGTCTGGATTCCTGTTTTCTTTCGACCTGGAAAAATTCTTCAAAAATGGTTTCCTGATCATGTGTGGAGATGCCGATGCCAGTATCTTCCACCGCAATTTGCAACTGCTGGTCAAACTCAAGACAATTGACCACGATGTGGCCAGTTGGTGTATAGCGTATTGCATTCGCAATCAGGTTGCGCAGAATTTGTTCGACCAGATCGGCGTCACTGTTGACGATAGCCAGGCTGTGATGAATCTGGAATTGAAGCCCCTTGGCCAAGGCCTGCGGTGTGAACTCCACATCGAGTTTTCCTAACACTTCTGCGATGGCAAATTCCTTTAATTGTGGTTCCACGATTTGCGCATCCAGACGTGACAAGTCCAGCAGATTGGCAAACATGTCATCCATGGTGCGTGCGCAATGCCTGAGATTATTGACGACAGGGCGCATTGCGGCAGGCAGTTCAAAATTAGTCAGTGCCCCCAGGTACAAATTCAGTGCATGCATGGGCTGGCGCAAGTCATGACTGGCAACAGCAAGAAAACGTGTCAGCTCACTTTGCTGCGCTTCCTGGCGCTTGTTCACTTTTAACAAGGCCAGATTGACTTTTTCCAGTTCCTCTCTTTGGGCACTGACTTCCATGGCCCTGAGCTTGATCTCAGCTTCAAGGTCCTGCTTTTGTTTTTTCAGGGTGCGCACATGCCATAGATAGACAGTCGTAATGATGACCAGAGCGAGCATTGCTGCACCCAGCCAAATCCACAGACTCTGCCAGCAGGGTGACGCGCTGCCACTGGCGGGTACAGTCGCACTGGCCACCTGCCAGTGGCAGGTTAGCATGGCAAAAGCGGTCAGCTGGCAAGTGCGGAAATGAGACATTATTCAAGTCATGTTCGAAAATCGGTATGGGGAGGCATAATGAGCGTAACTGCCAGTTCGGGCAAGAGCTGAAATACCTAAGTATGTGTTTTTTAAGGGAATTCTTGCCCACAATGGCAAAAACCCCACATTGTTATCCACAATGTAGGGCTTTCAGGGATGATGCCTGCGTCTTTTTAGTAGAGCCAGAGCTTGTCTGCATCCATTTGCAAATAATACTCCCCCTGGTTGAGCTTGAATGGTGAATACGCACGCAAACCGCCCTCGGCATGACCAAACAGGCATTCCCAGCGATCACCCAGGTACATACAAGTGGTCAGTGGCAGCTTGATGGCATTTTCAGCGTGGCTATCGGTAATCCTGACTTTTTCCAGACGAATGATGGCGGTGGCTTCCTCACCGATATCCTTGCCGCGCACCGTGGCTTTCAACTGCTCGCCGTTGACACTGATGGTAGCCGTGTCGCCATTGCGCTGGATGATCTTGCCTTTGAGTTTGTTATTACTGCCCATAAATTCAGCAGTAAATAGTGTGTTGGGGGTTTCATACATGCTCTGCGGTGTACCCTGTTGCTCTATGACGCCATTGTTCAATAGCAGGATACGATCAGAGATCGCCATCGCTTCGCCCTGGTCATGGGTCACCATCAACGCGGACAGATTTAACCTGACGATGAGTTCACGCAGGAAGGCGCGTGCTTCTTCACGCAGTTTGGCATCTAGATTCGACAGTGGTTCATCCAGCAATATCACTGGCGGGTTGTACACCAGTGCACGGGCAATCGCCACGCGCTGTTGCTGGCCGCCTGACAATTGATGCGGGAAACGTTCGCCCAGATGACCCAGGCCGAGCTGACCCAGCACATCCCTGACCTTGTCATTGATTTCGCTGCTGCCGAGTTTGCGCAGCTTCAAACCATAGGCAACATTGTCAAATACGTTTTTATGTGGCCATAAGGCATAGGATTGGAATACCAAGCCCAGGTTGCGTTGTTCTGCCGGTACTTCCAGGCCCTTGCTGCCATCAAAAATGGCGCGTTCACCCAAAGTGATGGTGCCGGTTTTTGGCGACTCCAGCCCGGCAACTGCGCGCAGCAAGGTAGTCTTGCCGCTGCCCGATGGCCCCAGCAGGGCGACCACTTCGCCACGCTGCAAGTTCATCGATACCCCTTTCAGGATGGGGTTGGCGGTGGCTCCTGAACCATATTCCAGGGTCAAATTTTGTACGCTTAATTCAGACATGGTGTGCTCTCGTATATTTTTGTATTGCGATGCAATGAAGTTTTTATAGATGTCATCAATGACTCAATTTGACGCCAAAGCGCAGAGCCAGACCCAAACCTATGGCGACCAGAGTGATATTGATGAAGGACAGCGCCGCCACCAAGTCAACAGAACCACCCGCCCATAGCGAAACAATCAAAGCACCAATGACCTCAGTGCCTGGCGACAGCAGGTAGACGCCGGTTGAATATTCGCGTTCAAAAATCAGGAAAACCATCAGCCAGGCACCCAGCAAACCAAACTTGACCAGCGGCAGGGTGACATCACGCGTGACCTGGCCACGGCTGGCACCGACGGCACGCGCCGCCTCTTCCAGCTCAGGGCCAACCTGCAGCATGGCGGCAGAAATCAGACGCAAACCATATGCCATCCACACCACGGAGTAAGCAATCCAGACCGAGAAGATGGTGGACCGCAAGGCGCGCAATTGCGGGATGAAGTTTTCTATCAACCAGACACAGAAGGCATTATCAAAACCTTTGAGGCCACTTTCCAGCCAGCTGGGCACAAACAGGAATACCCACAGGAAAGACAGGCCAGCCAGCAAACCCGGGACTGCGCGTGGTACCAGCACGCTGTAATCCAGCAGACGGGTAATGCCGTCAGGTTTGCGATGCATGGCCAGTGCGATACCTGCATAACACATCACTGCCAGGCCACCACCGATAATGCCTATCAACACGGTATTGAATATGCCTCGCATCAAAGAGGGTTGTTCCAGAATATCCTTGAAATGCTGCAGGGTAATCACATCTGCCAGCTTGACACCTTCGCCCCAGTAGGACACAAAGGCACGCAAGACGATGCCGGACAACGGCAGCACGATAGTGAAGATCAGCCAGGCCGCCAGCACAGCAAAAGCCAGCCATTTCCATTTGCCCAGTGGCAGCGGCTTCTGGCGTGAACCCTTGCCCTTGATCGATACATATTTATTGGCTGACTTCAACAACCAGCGCTGTACCATGACAAGTGGCATGGTCACCGCCACCAGGCAGACAGCCGCCGCTGCCATCAGGTGATACGACGGCGTGCCCAGTTTATTGGTCAGCTTGTACAGATAAGTCGCCAATACCAGATGCCCTTCCGGGTCACCCAGCACCAGTACCAGGCCGAAAACTTCAAAGCCCAGGAAGAACACCAGCACCCCAGCAAAGGCCAGCGCTGGCATGATCATGGGCAGGGAGACATGCATGGCGACCTGGAAAGGCGAGGCACCGGCTACCCGTGCAGCTTCTTCCACATCTGACCCCAGGCTCTTGAGGGCAGCAGATGAATACAGGTAAACGTGTGGCACATGGGTCAGACCGGCGATCACGACTATGCTGAAGAAAGAATAGATATTCCACGGCTCGACACCGGTCATTTGCTTGACCCACAGGGTATAGAAGCCTACCGGCCCCATCGACACCACATAGCCAAAGCCCATCACCATGGGTGAGACAAAGATAGGCACCAGCAACATCGGTTCTATCCAGCTACGCCCTGGCAAGTCGGTACGTATCATCAGGAAAGCCAACAAGGCACCAAGTGGAACGGCGATGCCAGCCAGGCCGGAAGCGAGGATCAGGCCATTCCAGAATGCCTGGCGGAAATCAGGATCTTCAAAGATGAAACGATAAGAATCCAGACCCAGTTCTTTCACCGGAGAAAAGAAAGGTGCATTCAAAAAACTCTGGAATAAAATCAGAGACAGCGGCGTAAAAATCGCCAGCAGCGTCAGGGTCACAACCAGGCCACGCGGCCAGTTGAATTGCGACCACCGGCTGCGCGGAGGTAGACTCAGGGTGCTCATGCTTAGCCCTATGTAAATATTGATTTGTGGTAGCGGTGGGGAAATGCCACCAATTGCATTTGGCAATGCCAGTCAGCAACCGGCATTGCTACAGCCTCAAAGGCTTATTTTTTGCCTGCGGTTTCTTTCCATTGCTTCAGGAAAGCGAGGCGTTTGTTTTGATCCAGGTATTGCAATAACATCGGGTTCACGGGCAAAGGTTTGAGACCGACACCGATGATTTTCGCCAGATCAGAATACGTGGTTTCACCCTTGACATCGGCACGTATCGCATACAACTTGGCCTCATTGGCAATCATGGTCTGGCCACGTTTTGACAAGGTGTAATCCAGCCACAGTTTGGCAGCGTTCGGATGTTTGGCGGCCTTGCTGATGAACATCACACGTGACAGCACCAGTGTGTAATCCTGGGGAATTTGCACACCTATCGACGGGTCCTTGGCGGCACGTACCAGAGCGTAAGAGCCCAGGATGTTGTAACCCAGTAGGTTCTCACCAGACGACAGGCGTTCCAGCATGGTGCCGGTAGAAGATTGCACACGCACGCTGACATTGCCGAAGGCTTTGGCCAGTTCCCAGAAGTTCTTGTTTTCACGGCTGTCCTGGGTGATGAACATGAAACCTACACCGGATTTTTCGATGTCGTAAGTAGTGACCTTGTTTTTGAATTTATCCAGCTTGCTATTGATGAGCTTGGCAAATTCGGCATGGGTCTTTGGGACTTCATCGGCTGTCACCATGCGTTTGTTATACACAAAGACGGCCGGTTCAAATGTCGTGCCGTAGGCAGAGTTATTCCAGATCGCCCACTGGGGTATGCCGCTGATTTCTGGCGATGCATATTGCAGGCCATAGCCGTCTGAAACCAGCTTGGTTTGCAGGTCCATGGCAGAGGACCACATCAGGTCAGCACTATTGCCACCGGCTGCCATTTCCGAGATATAGCGGTTATAGACTTCGGTGGAATTCATGTCATTGTATTCAACCTGCACATCAGGATACATGCTGCGGAAATCCTTGATCAGCGATTCCACGGCCTTGGTATCGGTTGCACTGTAGATGACCAGCTTGCCCTCTTTTTTGGCACCGTCAACGATCTTGCTGTAATCCGCCGGATAGCCAGCCGGTGCTTGCGCCTGGGCATTCAGCATCATGATGCTGCCAACAGCAAGGGCGGTCATACTCTTGATGAAATAATTTTTTGCATGCATTTGTCTTCTCCTGTTATTGTTTATTTGGGTATTACGAATTTATACGGACTTGCTACTGGCAAAGGCTTAACGCACCATGCCAAATTCTTTTGCCTGCAGACGGTAATTGCTGACGGCTTTTTGTATGTAATCAGTCAGCTCCTTGCCTGTCATGGCGAAGGGGAACAGGCCATGGATTTTTCTCTGTTCATCAAAGGCGGGGGTAGTCATGGCTTGCTGGAAGTAGCTGACCCATTTTTGATAATCCCTGTCGCTGACCTGTGGGCCCATATAGACGCCACGGATAATCGGCCAGGTCACGTCGAAACCCTGTTCCCGCGCCGTCGGCACATGCGCCAGAGAGCCAGGCAGGCGGGCATCAGACAGCACGGCCAATACACGTATCTTGTCTTCACGGGCGTGCAGGGCAGCTTCAGAAGCATCACCAGATACTGCCTGCACATGATCAGCCAGCAAGGCAGTAAAAGATTCACCCCCGCCTTCAAAAGCCACCAGACGCATGGCTTTGGAGTCTATGCCCAGTTGCTTGCCTAGCTGGGCCATCTTCAGCCAGTCCTGGCTGCCTACTGTGCCACCAGCGCCGATAGCAACCGAGGCGGGCTTGCTCTTGATGGCATCCATCAGTTCGCGCAGGTTTTTGTAGGGCGAATCCTTGCGCACCGCGATCATGCCGTAATCAGTACCGATAGCTGCCACCCAGCGCACATTGCTGGCATCGGATTTACCAAACTTGCCTTCGGCCAGGTTCAGCAGCGAACCACCGGAATAGGCAACCAGGGTATTCGGTTCGGCTTTTCTTTGGGAAATGATGGTGGTCCAGGCGATAGCGCCTACGCCACCAGGCAAATAGCTAATTTGCATATGCTGACTGGCTGTCGCCTGCTGTGCCAATTTGCAGGTAAGGTCCATGCCCCCACCGGGTTTGGCAGGGACTATGCACATTGCCGTTTCTGGCTTTTCTGATGCCAATGCAGACTTTGCCGCGCCAACAGGCGGGCAGGCCAGCAGGCTGCTCAGCAAGAATGTCAGATAGATAGACCGTTGCATGTTAAGTCCATAGTGGATGGGTTACATGGATCATACCGAATTGAATCTTTCAGTACGCTTTCACAAACTACCGGTGCAGCTCACCGCAATATCACGCCATTTTTCCCGACGATGGTGAGCTCAACAAAATGTGAGCCATCATGGTCCTTGGGCCCATAGCTGACTTCCACCCCGCCCAGATCAACATCGCGCATGCTTTCCAGTGCCTGCAGCAATTTCTTTGAGTCTGGATTATTACCAGCACGGCGCAAGGCTTCTGCCATTAATTTGGCGGCAACATAGCCTTCAAGTACAGCATAGGACAAAGGCGGTGGACTTTTGCTGGATCTCAGCGCTTTTTGTAACTCCTTGACGACGGGTATGCCTATGTCACGCGGATAAGGCATGACCTGCATGACACCTATGCCGCGTCCTTCTGCCCCAAGGGATTTGAAGAAATCATCAGAATTGACATTTGAGAGCATCAGAAATTGCGGTCTTTGCCCCAGTTTTTGCATTTGCCGGATGAAGTCGGCACAGGCGGCTGGTGTACAAGCCATCAAGACTGCTTGCGGCGATGTTGCCGCGATACTGGCAACAGCAGTATCGACTTTCATTTCTTTCCTGTCGTATCTGGCAATGACGGCGGCACGCATATTGCGCTTTTCCAGATTGCTGACAAAGCCGTTCAAACCATCTTTGCCAAAGCTGTCATCCTGATGCAGGATAGCCAGCTTGCTGATTTTCAGGTCAGCCAGCGAGGCCACCATCTTGGCAGCCTCATCCTGGTAGCTGGCGCGCAGATTGAATACCTGAGCATGCGGGGGCTGATGCAGGCTTTGTGCACCGGAAAAAGGAGCAATCAAAGGTATCGCATATTTAGCCAGCAATGGCAAGATGGCTTCTATGGTGGGGGTGCTGCGGTAACCAAACAGGGCAATGGCATGGTCTTCATTGATGAGCTTCAGGGTATTTTCTTTAGTCAGCGCCGGATCGCGTTTGTCGTCATAGCTGATGAGTTCTATACTCTTGCCGTGGATACCACCCTGGCGATTCAGTGCATCGAAATATAACTGCGCACCTTCACGGTTTTCCTTGCCTGTGGCCTGGCCAGATAATTCTACGGACTGGCCTATGACGATTTTGCCCCCTGCACTGGCGATGGCGGGGCAGATGAAACAGGCGAGCAGGAAGAAACTGAGGCGTAGGGGCTTCATATTGGTAGTCTCCGGAATTTTTTTTTGTAAGGGAGCATAGAGCCGGGGAGCTTTCAGTTTGCTTGCAGTGATTGGGCTTGTGGGAGATTTGTGATGCGTGGATATTCACGCGTTGGGTGCATTGGGGTAATCTTATTGACGCCATTCCAGCATGGGATTTGCTGGAATCCACCGGGCTGGCGCTCCAGCGGCGTTCGAGGTATGCCGTATTGCTCGTTACATGACACACTTCGATTAACACGACTACCCTCCGTGGATACAAGCCGGGTCTCGGCCCGGCGGCCGAAATTCTTTCTTTGCTTCGCCAAAGAAAGTATTCAAAGAAAGGCGACCCAGGCGTAGCCGCCCCTGCGGGGTTCCCGTTTGTGCTGGACAAAAAATGGGAAGATCCGAAACTCGCTTCGCTCAGACAGCGGCTCTTCTTTTTCCATTTTCTGTACTGCACAAACGGCGGCTACACATGGGAACTGCGAAAGCCAAAAGCAACCCCAAAAGCAACGTCAATGCATCATCTATCCAAATTGCGCTTTACATTGCGGCTCAACAAATCAAAAGGGACGCATAAGCGTCCCTTTGTTGCTACCAAGATGAAATATGGCTACAACTTAAACACACTCACCGTCTGCACCAGCGCCTGCGATTGTTCCTGCAAGCCTTCGGCAGCGGCAGCCGCCTGTTCTACCAGGGCGGCGTTTTGCTGGGTCATTTCATCCATCTGAGTGATGGCCAGGTCGATTTGTTCTATGCCTGTGCTTTGTTCGACGGTGGCGGTAACGATTTCTGACATGATGTCGGTGATACGTTTGACGCTGGCGACGATGTCTTTCATGGCTTTGCCGGCGTGGCCAGCCAGCTCGTTACCGGCGTCTACCTGTTCTACGCTGCTACCTATCAGGCCCTTGATTTCCCTGGCGGCGGTGGCGCTGCGCTGGGCCAGGTTACGGACCTCGGCGGCGACTACGGCAAAACCGCGGCCTTGTTCTCCAGCGCGGGCGGCTTCGACGGCGGCATTCAGGGCCAGGATATTGGTCTGGAAGGCAATGCCGTCAATGACGCCGATAATCTCGGAAATTTTGCGGGAACTGATATTGATGGCTTCCATGGTATGGATGACCTGATCGACGATGCCACCGCCATCCGTAGCCACCTTGCTGGCATCGTTGACAAGTTGATTGGCTTGCCTGGCACTGTCGGAGTTTTGTCTGACGGTGCCTGTCATTTGCTCCATCGACGAGGCAGTTTCTTCCAGGCTGGAAGCCTGGGTCTCGGTGCGGGCGGACAAATCCACATTGCCCCTGGCAATATCGTGTGTACCGGAATTGATATTCTGTATGCTATCCCTGACATTGCCGACTATGTCTATCAAGCTGACGCGCATGTCTTCCAGTGCTTGTAACAGGCGACCGGTTTCATTGTGGCCACCTGCGTCAGCAGGGAAACGCAGGTCGCCGCTGGCGATATGCTGGGCCACCACGATGGCTTGTTCCAGCGGCACGCTAACCGAGCGTGCAATGGCCCTGGCAAACAAACCTGCCACACAAATCAGCGCCAGCATGGCGACTATCATGGTCCACCTGAGCTGGTAGAAATCGCTGATGCGCTGATCGAGTATGCGGTGTAATTCCTTGCTGGCTTCAGCATTTAGCTGGAATTGTGTGTCAATGGAACGGGTCGTCACCTGCACATATTCCACTGATGAAAATTCCATGGCCTCTGCCTTGGCAATATTTTCCGTGGCCAGTTTCATCGCGGCTGTGGCTTGTGCTGTGGCTTCTTTCATGAGAGAGCCGAGTTTTTTCTCGATATCGGGATTACTGGACACGGCTTTACTGAAAGAATTGTTCATTTGCTGGGTACGGTCCTGTGACCTGGCAATGAGGTCAGAGACGACCATCTTGTCTTCCAGCGTGGCTTCTTTCCTGGCCAGCAAACCAGCACCCTTGGCACGCATGCGCCCCAGCTCTTCAGTCAGATAGGGCTGGATATAGTATATGGCCTGTATCAACTGATAACTGTCGACACTGGGATCAAGACTGAGGCCGTAGTAGTCACCAATAAGATCATTCACGATCAGCAATTTGGGTACCAGGGCACTATGGGCCAGATAACTTGCGGGCACGTTGATGCTGGCTTTGCTTACTTGCTCGCGCAGAGTATGCCAGTCTTGCTCGGCGGCGCTCCAGGCTTCATTGATGGCCTTGTCGTTGATGATTTTGATTATGCCAGCCATGCTGGAATAAGATGCATCGGCCTCTTTCTGCTTGGCTTCGCGTTTGTCTTTTTCACTACTGACACCGCCGAGTACCAGGGCGGACAAGCCACGATGTTGCTGCGTCAGTTGTACTGTTTTCAGTATTTGCGTCATGGCTGGCAGGCCTTGATTTTCTGCCAGTGCTGCGTCGAGGTTTTTGGAAGATTCGAGGTAGTAGAGGGCGGTTGGTATGGCAGTCAAAATAAGCGCTATCACACTCAATAGTACAAATTTTTGCCATAGCGACAACTTTGTCAATATTGATCTCATTCCAGCCTCCTGTTGCAGGATCTATAAGATTTTCTTGTCAGGCAGAAAGTTTATAAATTTATCTTAGACCAGACATGACCGGAATGCGATCCGTATTTTTAGTTCCACTCGCTTTTCTTGTTAGAAATAGTTACACAAATAGTGACGCTTTTGTACCATGCTGGTAGCCTAGCGTGTATCTGGATTAAACAGGCTGTGTATGCGCATACTATTAGTTGAAGATCATGTCGAGTTATCCCACTGGCTGGCGAAGGCCCTCCGTGATGCGCACCTGACGGTAGAAACCGCCATGAACGGGGCAGACGCCGATGCACTTTTGCATACCCAGGAATATGCGCTGGTTATCCTTGATCTGAGTCTGCCCAAAATGGATGGCATGGATGTGCTGAAACGCATGCGTGCGCGTGGCAGCAAGACGCCGGTATTGATATTGACTGCCCGCGGTGGCCTGAGTGACCGGGTACAGGGTTTGAATTCTGGTGCGGATGATTACCTGCCCAAGCCTTTCGAGCTGGCTGAGCTGGAAGCGCGTGTCAAAGCCTTGCTACGTCGCGCCCAGGGCAATGAAGCTGTGACTTTAACTTGTGGCGCGCTGAGCTTTGATACCGTCACGCGACAATTCCATTATGACGGCCAGCCACTGTCACTGACACCGCGTGAATATGCGGTGCTGGAAACCCTGATCAGCCGCCCCGGCCAGGCAGTATCCAAGGACAAGCTATTTGATGAAGTATTTGCCCTTGATGATGATGCTAACCTGGATGCCATAGAAATCTATATCCACAGATTAAGAAAAAAACTCGACACCGTCAGCACTGGCAAGGTAGTGATCGTTACTCTGCGTGGCATAGGCTATTTGCTGGAAGCACGCTGATGTCCAGACCATACCGCCTGGGGAGTTTGCGCGGGCAGTTTTTGCGCTGGTTGTTGATACCCCTGGTCTTGTTGGTAGCTTTGAATGCTTTTTCGGTTTACCGCAACGCGCTTGATGCGGCAGACCTGGCGTATGACCGTTCCCTCTTGTCTTCGGCGCGCGCTTTGGCTGAGAGAGTGCAGATCCTGGATGGCAAGGTCGTCGCGAATGTGCCCTATGTGGCACTGGACAGTTTTGAGACCGATACTTTAGGGCGTCTGTATTACAAGGTCACCGGCGTCAAGGGAGAATTTGTGTCTGGTTATGAAGACTTGCCGGATCTACCGAAGAACGTGCCGCGCTCAGAAATCTACCCTGCGCTGGTGCATTTCTTTCATGCTGACTATCAGGACCAGCCTGTGCGTATCGCCGCCCTGCACCAGCCCGTGTATGACGACCAGATGCGTGGTATCGCCCTGATCGAGGTTGGTGAAACCCTGGATGCGAGGCGTGGCTTGTCACGCAAGATACTCATCGACACCCTGCTGCGCCAAGCGGCACTGGTGCTGGCGGTGGCGCTCATGGTGTGGGTGGCTTTGCGCTTCGTGCTCGCCCCTATCATGCAATTGCGCGCCGACGTAGAGGCGCGTGAACCTACCGACTTGTCTGATTTTGATCCGAATGTCGTCCACAAGGAAATACGCCCGCTGGTGAATGCCATGAATGCGTATATGGCGCGGCTGCAAACTTTGATCAATGGACAAAAACGTTTCATCGCTGACGCCTCGCATCAATTGCGTACACCCTTGACGGTATTGAAGACCCAGGCCGAACTGGCATTACGCGAAAATGATGCGGTAGCCATGCGCCAGATAGTCGCCAGCATTGCCCAGACTACCGATGCCACAGTCCATCTGGCAAACCGCCTGCTGACACTGGCGCGCACTGGCCATGGCGCAGCGGCAGCAGAGCTGCAAGATGTCTTGCTGAACCAGCTTGCTCAAGAAGTTTGCCTGGAACTGGCCATGCCCGCCGTGCGCAAGCAGATCGACCTGGCGCTGGAAGCGGATGATGCCGTCTACTATCGTGGCAACATCTTATTGCTGCATGAAATGCTTAGCAACTTGCTCGACAATGCCATACGCTATACACCAGAAGGCGGGCGCATCATCTTGCATGTTTATCGGGACAATGGGCAGGCCATGATTGATATCCAGGATACCGGGCCAGGCATACCTGAAGCGGAACGCGAGAAAGTATTCCAGCCTTTTTACCGCGCATCTGCCAGTTCGGCAATCAATCCTGGCGGCACTGGCCTGGGTTTATGCATAGTCCATGACATCGTCAAACTGCATGGTGGCGAGATCAGCCTGACAAGCGCCAGCCTGGAAGAAAACCCCCAATCAGAAACGTCTGGATTGCGTGTGCAAATCCGTTTCCCCATCTCTGACTAGCTGGTGTAGGATACTCAGTAGTAGTATCGGATTTAATATCACCATAGCGAAGGAGGCTTTTCATGGCAGATACTCCCCCACTGAAGATAGTGCAAGGCACGGCCTTGAACGATCAACAAAAGAAAGACCTGTTGCACCGTCTGGCCAGGGTAGAAGGGCAATTGCGTGGTGTGCAAAAGCTCATCGCCAAGGCAGCCGTGCCTGCAGACTGTGAGGCGGTAGCGCAACAGATGTCGGCAGCGCGCAAGGCGCTGGACCGCTCTTTTGTCACATTGCTGACCAGCGCAGTTGTCACTCACGCAGAAAAAGCAGAGACTACCGAAGAGGCCATTGCCAGTACCAGGCGGCTGGCTTCTTTACTGGAAAAGTTTGCCTGATTGAAGTTGATAGAAGAGTCACTGCATATGTTTACTCCTGTCCAGCCAGACCGTCCTGAGCCAGAGTGCAGGTACTGGCTGCCAGCGTGGCTGCTACTATTCTTTGTCCTTGGTTTATTTGCATATCCGTCAGTTAAAGCAACTGAAGTAGAAAAACAGGAAAAGCTGGTTTTGCTGATACGCGAACTGCGTAATGAAGCGGGTGAGATGGTGCCGATACGTGATGAAATCCGCCAGTTACTGAATTACTTTGAACATCAGTTGCACATCAAATTTGAAATCCGTCGCTATCCGTGGACGCGGCTGTTAATCAATGCGAAGGCTGGTGAGGGCATTATTTTTGGCTTGTCGAAAAACCGCGAGCGCCTGCAGACTTACCAGTTTTCTGAAGCCATCTACGCCAATTACGTCTGGCTGATCACCCGCAGCGATGCCACTTTCAGCTATAACGGCATGCTGGACCTGAAAGGCAAGACCATCGGTATCGTACGTGGCACCAGCTATGGTGATGAATTCGATAGCCAGCGCAATGTCTTGTTCCAGGTAGAAGAAGATACAAGCTCGCACGGCGCACGCCTGAAAAAACTCGTCAATAAGAGAATGGATGTGATGATATTTGGCGACCGCCGTGCCCAGGCAGATGAGATTGAACAATTATTGCTGCGCATCTTGCGCAAAGAATCCAGCACGGCAGATAAAACTTTGGAACAAGGCTTCAAGGTCTTGCCCAAGCCCATGCTGGTCGATGAATTGCATTTTGCTGCGGTAGGTAGCCAGTATCAGGTATGGATACGAAAACTGAATGCAGCGATCCTGGCTGGAAAAAAATCTGGTGAAATCAGTCGCATACTGATCAGCGACAAGTAAGCCTCGCGCTACCTACTTACGCTGCCATATGACGCGCTTGCCTTTGCGGTAAAGACTTTGCAGCCTCCCTGCTGGCTTCTTTCCTGGTTTGTCTTGGAGGTGCCGATGGATCACTCTTATTACCCTGCTTATGCATGGCTTGCCCGGCATAGTCGCTTGACATGGCAAGTTGTATCGCTTCTGCTGCCGTGCCCTGTACTTCCAGCAGCCATTTGTTGACCAGTGCTGCCAGCTTGTCGAGGGCGATGCGGTGGGTTGCATCGGTATTGGCAAACATCCAGTCAGACAAGGCCATGAAATTCTCGAAAGCGGCATCTGCCAGTATCAAGGGCAGGCTATTGGAAAAACGGCCTGAATTGGCAATCATGTCCCAGTAGCGGGCAAACCGTATCAGTCTTTGCATATCAGCAAAGGCGATGTCCTTGTTGGCCAGGATGGTGTAAGGCGGTTGCGGATCAAAGGCCAGTTGATAGGCTTCGGTGTGGCGAATAATCGGCGTACCACGCAGGCGTTTCAAGATACCAAACTGGATTTCATGTGGGCCAAGTGCCACCAGTTTGTTAAAACCCTGGGCGAAACTCTCCATGGTTTCACCAGGCAAGCCAGCAATCAGATCCACATGCAGATGGGCATGCGAGTGTTCACATAACCAGCGTATATTCTCCGCGGCTTTGTCATTGTTTTGCTTGCGGCTGATCAGGGCCTGTACCTCGGTATTAAAACTTTGTATGCCTATCTCGAATTGCAGACTACCTTCCGGGAATTTTTGTATGCCTTCTTTCAAGGCATCCGGTAAATGATCAGGCACCACTTCAAAATGCGCGTATACAGGATCATGCGGCGCTGCTTCCAGTTTATCGAGGAAGAATTGCATGATCTTCAAACTGGTTTTGATATTCAGGTTGAAGGTACGGTCGACAAACTTGAACAGGCGCGCACCACGCTGATACAGGCCCTCCATCTCTTGCAGGAACTGGTCTATATCAAATGGCCAGGCGGTCTTGTCGAGTGCTGACAAACAAAATTCACACTTGAAAGGACAGCCGCGCGAAGCCTCCACATACAGGGTGCGGTGACGGATATCCTGGTCGCTATACAAGTGGTAAGGCAATTGTATTTCGGCCATAGGTGGTTGCAGGCCCGCGTGCACTTTCATCAATGGTTGCGGACCTTGCAGGATTTGTTGGCACAGCGCAGGGAAACTGACATCACCCCAGCCAGTAACCACGTAGTCGGCCAGGCGTATGATTTCCTGATCGCCAGTTTCGTGTGAGACCTCGGGGCCGCCGAGTATCACCACGACATCTGGTGCCACCCGTTTCAGGACGGCGACGATTTGCGTGGTTTCTATGACATTCCAGATGTAGACACCAAAGCCGACGATGAATTTTTCGCCGGGCGTGCGCAAAGCCAGGATTTTTTCGACGATGTCGGTACTGCGCGCACCGATGACAAATTCCTGAATCTGCGTCACTGGCTGCAATTCGCCCATGTTTGCTAGTAAATAGCGCAGTCCCAGAGAAGCATGGGAATAGCGGGCATTCAGGGTGGTGAGCAGGATGGTCATGGTACGGATGGCAAGAGCGGCTAAAACCACTATTGTACGCCTCTAGTGCAGGCAGCCTGCCATGAATCCGGTACGCCTCAGCGCGACGCCGGGTGGTCGCGCTTGTGCTGGTAGTGAAACTTACTCATCTGGCATGGATATGCCTGAAACTACAATTGCTTTTCGATTACTATGCGATAACTATGTAATAACTACTTCGACGACAACGACTACTACAACGTATTACTGGTAAAAACTATTGCTTGACTATGCTTAGTCAGTCAAAGCAGCAGTCAGCATAACGATCGTTGCCAGAATTTGAGCAAAAACGATAATGGTGATCATGTTTATTTCCTTGGTTGATTAAAAACAAGTTCATGATACGGGAAGGAAACTTGCTAATCCAATTACATGTTTAGATGTCTGTTATATGATTTGTGAATGTCACTGTTAAGTCATATTTCTATTTAACATGAATGTAATATACCCCCAGCCAGGAATTTCATCGATAAATATCCTGCGCCACACTCTATCTCTACCGCGTTTTCTGGCAGTCACCTTGCCCACTCATCCACCTCTGTTTGTTCTTTTCCCCGCCGGGTTCCTGGCAATTTTCTTCATCAAACTATCCCTCCCAAAAATCGTTGGAGAGGTGTTTTTGACACTTCAATCTCAGTTTCCTGCGTTTCGTCGCATAGCCCTCGCGGATTGACAGCGCAAGCTCTAAAGTACACACATCAACCAACCACAAAGAGGAAAACGAAATGAAAAACACATTCAACAACACATTCAAAACTGGCCTGATTTTGTCTACAGCATTGCTGACTGGCGCACTGGCAATCACTGCTGCTTTTACCCAAGGAAAGGCTGAAACAAGCATGAATATCGCCAGCGTAACTATCTCTGCAAAACGCATGACTGCAGAACAAAAACTCGCATACGACACAGCTGACAACCTGGCACAGAACGTCACGCACACTGTACTGATCAGTGCAAAAAGACTGACTGCACAAGAGAAAATGGCGATCGATATGGAAGACCAGGTTGTGCGTCAGCAACTGGCAGAAAAAACGGCATCACTCAAACACATACAAGGCTGATGAGCATGTGTTTTGTGCGCGATAGCAATCGCCAAAGCCACAAGGGATGCCAGCAAGTACAAACGGCTTTTTTTCTTTACGACAGCCCGTTTTTAAAACAAAGATTTTCGATAAACAGACGGAAGTTTTTGTTTTGAAAATGGGCGAAGGGCATCAGAGGCTGTTGCAAAGTTAAACTGGCTAGGCGTCGTCGGCGCAGACAGTGCTTTAGCACGGCAAGGCGGCGCAACAACGCCAGGTTAATTTTGCAACAGCCTCTAAGGTTCATCCTGCGAATGCAGCGCTATTAAACAGCGCTGCATTTCTGCGTCCGCAGACAGACACAATTCATCATCATTGGCATCAATGACACCTGCATTCACCAGCAATCGGATTTTGCTGATGTCACTCGCCTGCTTTAATACCAGGGCCAGATCCTGTAATTCTCCTTCATGACTAACCTGGGCTTTCAGGGCTTGCATGACGGCATCGGGGAAATCCCATTCTTTGGCAATGCGGTAAGACAGGATATGCGCCATGTGCAAAAAACGCAGGCGAAATTCAGTTGCCAGCGGCATGACTGGGGCCAACATGATTTGATCAAGACTGCGAAAGGCGATAATCAAGCCTATGTTTTGCAAGAGGCCTGCCAGATAAGCATGGAAGCCATCCAGCCCGCGTCCTTGCGCCAGCAAACGGCAGGCTTGCGCGCATTTTTCTGACTGCTCCCAGATAAGGGGGGCAACCACGCTGGTGATACGGCCTGACTGTAGTTGTATCAGTGGCCGGAAAGCAGTACGTGCCACCAGCAGGCGGAGGCCATTAATACCCAGCAGGCGTATGGCATTATCGAGATTGCTGATCTTGTCAGCCGGGTTGTAGTAAGAACTATTGACTTCACTGATGATCTCGGCCACCAGAGTCACATCCCTGGCGATATGACTGGCCAGCTCATCGCCTGAGACATTTTCATTGCGCAGGCTTTTCAGCAATTGAGGCAGCACGCTGGGCACCCGCGGGATATGGCGGGTATCGCTGAAGTCTGCCCGCACCAGGCGGTCCAGGGCGATCAGCAAGGGTTTTTCTGCGCCGTGTTGTATCTGCTTGCCATGTATGCCCAGCAACCAGGGATAAAAACGGGAATCGACATCAAAGTCAGCGTGCCAGGCTCCCTCTTCAGCAACGATGTCTTCAGGCTCGCTGAAAACCGTCACTGCCTGCAAGGCGTCAGTTGACTGGTCTTTGCGGAAGCGCCTTAGCAAGTTGCGGAAATAGCTTATCACCTTGCCTCCGGCTGGCAGCGGCAGAGCGACGGCAGGCAGGGCAGCAACATAGGAGGCACTCCATACGGTTGATGCCTGCTATATTCGCACAAACCAGGGCTGCTTTGCACACCTGACTTGACTGCGCTTGCTTGTTTATGGGCTCAGGTAACAAATGTTGCATAAATTAACTGGAATAGAGCCCTTCAGTTTTCATAAAATAAGCACTATGCCTGCTTTACTTTTCTTCCTTCTGCCGGAGTACAAGATGCCTGAGTCACTCTCTATTTCTGTTATTACACGCCCTGTCTTGCCAGCACTGGCACTCTGCCTGGGCCTGGCGCTGGTATCGCCAGTTGCCCCCGCCAGCGCTGGCGTGTTGCGTGACAAGATCATGGAAAAGCGCCAGGAAAGAATAGAGCAGCGAGCAGGGCAGGTGCAGGAAAAGAATGAAATGAGTGACCCGGAAACAACAGACCTAGCTCCACTCGGACTGCCTGCTGGCACGAAAGTCTTGCGTGATATTGCCTATGGCAGCGATAAACGCCAGACCATGGATATCTACCTGCCCGCCAATGCGGCCAGCCAAAAAGCCATGCCAGTGATCTTCATGGTACATGGAGGTGCCTGGAGGACAGGCAGCAAGACTGCCCGTGGCGTGGTTGAAAACAAGGCGGCGCACTGGCTGCCCAGGGGTTATATCTTCATCTCCATCAATTACCGCATGCTGCCAGACATCAAACCACTGGAGCAGGCAGATGATGTTGCCCATGCCCTGGCAACGGCACAAACCAGGGCGGCTGAATGGGGCGGTTCGTGCAACCGCTTCATACTCATGGGGCATTCTGCTGGCGCCCATCTGGTGTCCCTGCTGGCCAGCTCACCTGCCATCGCCGCCAAAGCTGGTGCCTCAGCCTGGCTGGCGACTATCGCGCTCGACAGCGCAGCTTACGATATCACCAAGATCATGGAACAGAAACATTACCGCTTTTATGACGAAGCCTTTGGCACTGATCCAGCGTATTGGCAAGCGACTTCACCCAGCTTGCAATTGAAACAGCTAACCTCGCCTTTCATGGCCGTCTGCTCCAGCATACGACCAGACAAACCCTGCGCCCAGGCCGAGGTTTTCGTCAATAAAGCCAAATCCCTGGGCATGCAGGCAGTCTTGCTGCCGCAAAGCCTGAGCCATGCCGAGATCAACAAAAACCTGGGGCTGGATAATGCCTATACTGCGGCTGTGGATCACTTCCTGAAGCAGTTTGATATCGTGCTGCATGCAGTCCATGATTAAGCGTGGCGAGATTTACTGGGCCTGTCCTGATGAAGGACGTGGCAATATCGCTGGCCTGGCCCATCCACATGTGATCGTGCAGGATGACATCTTCAAGCATTCACGCATTGCTACCGTCATCATCTGCGCCCTGACGACCAATCTCAAACGGGTGACCGAGCCGGGCAATGTCATGCTGGACCTGGGTGAGGCTAGCTTGAGCAAATAGAGGGTGGTCGTGGTTTCTCAGGTATCGTCCATAGGCAAACATCAGCTAGGCGAATACATAAGGTGATTGTCTGATGGCAGAGTCGAACTCATTCTGGCGGGGATGAGATTTCAGCAAAGAGCGTTTTTTAGCTAACGGATATATTCGGAAGAATCGCCAACCATGTCTGAAGTTTGGATCAACGAACAGCGGCTTCAGTATTTACGAAAAGAGTAGAAATGGTTTTCCTTGCATTGACACGCAGTGGTCTGGATGAATTGATTGCGCTCAGAAAAACGCCGGATGTGGCGATCTGGTGTGGTAGCAATGTCCTGAGTGAAGCTGAATATGCTGTTCTGTCAGGAGTGAATATTTCGCGTTTTAACTATCCACTGGAAAGCCGCGATGACAAAGCTTTCCAGTGCGCGTTGGAAACCATAGCAGATCACCATGCTGATGAAAAAATCTGGATAGAGAGTATTAACTAAGTAATCGCGGAGCGAATAAACCTATTGATTTTTTCGCATAACTTAAGCAAAGCTTCCTTCACTTTATAAGATTGGCTTCAGCCGCGGCATCCCTTACTTCGGCTCATAATGCAAACCACCTTTTAAACCCTCCTCAGGATACAAGCCTGTATACAAACTACGTAGCAGGCTACCCTCTTCATCATCCTGCCCCAGATGCCAGAACATGGCGCCGGCCAGTTTATACTTTTTCAGATAAGCGATTTTGTAGCCGAAAGAAACTTCATTGTCATAGCTGATGAAAATTTTCTTTTCTGCGTTGTATATCCATGGCACCTTGGTTTCGTTACTGAAATAGGACTGATAACCAAGATTGGCGGCCAGCAGTTTCTTTATTTCGCCAAAGCTGGGCATGCGCGGGTCTTTGCGGGCGGTGCAGGTATCGCAACCTGCCAGCAAGCTGGGGTCGCCTGCGTACACATCGCCCGCAGGGGTGACAAATGGCTGATACAGGCCACGATTTTCTCCAGCTTCTACCTGGAAGTATGCACGGCCATAGAACGGCAAACCGAGCACCAGTTTACTGGCAGGCACACCGGCATACAGGTATTGCTGCACGGTGGCATCCACAGTCAGAGGCAAAGGTGAAGGGAAGCGTTGTTCCAGTGCTTTCTTGCTTAATGCCGGTTTGATGGGCAAGGCGCGCAGGGGATTATCGAACATGTGTTCACGCGCATCACCAAACAAGTGGGCATTGTGGTTGGTCAATTTTTCCCATGGGCCGGTCAGGTCATAACTCATGAGATTGATGTAATCGACTTGGGCGGCGATTTGTGGCAAATGCAGGTAAGTGCGTGCCATATTGAAAGCACCACCGGCAACCGCTATCGTCAGTTGCGGGGCCAGCTTGTTACCTGGCCTGGTCGCTCTCAGTTGGCTCAGTTGCGTGCGCATTTCCTTGAGCAGATCAACAAAATTCTGGGCATCTTCTGCGCGGGGATATTCCCAGTCGAGATCAATGCCATCAAAGCCATATTCACGCACCATGCCTACGCAGGACTGCGTCAGTTTCTTTCTATTTTCTGCTGTCGCAGCAGCAGTACGGTAACGGCCTACGGTAGGGCTTTCATCATTGCTATAGCCCCAGCCACCGATGGAAAACTGCAAGCGTAGATCGGGATTATGTTTCTTCAGTCCCTGCAATTCCTGGAAAATTTTTGCTGCTGCAGGCAGCTTCGTACCTTCTTCCAGTATGCATTTCCCGTCTTCGCTGATGGTCAGGAAAGAAAAATTAAGATGCGTCAGCATGCGTGCTTTTTCTGCCGTGATGGCAGACACCGGGAAGGCGACTTTGCCCTCGTCATAATGATTGATTTCTTCTTTGTCGAGCGCATAATAAGCCATCACCACAGGCTTGTTTTGCACTTTTACTGCGGGCTTACTGGTTTCTTTGGCCTGGCTGCCAGCAGTGGAAGATAAGACCAGCAGGCCGAACAGGCAAGACAGGAAGGGGCGAGGGGAAAAGTGTATGTTTTTCATATGCATAGCATGCAAGTGTGAGCAAGTTGGGTCAACAGGTTTTTATTTTTTGCGAAAGCAGGGCATACCACTTGCATGCCTGGCTTGTACCTTGAGAATACCAGTCCACTAGCATACCAGACTGGTATGGCATACTGTGTGCCTGATTAAATGAAAGCGATGCCATGACGACAGAAGAAAGACTGATAGACCTGGAAATACGCCTGACCCGCCAGGATGATCTGGTCGATACCCTCAATACCCAGGTGTACAGGCAACAAAAGAAAATTGATGAGCTGGAGGCGCTGTGTGCGGCGATGGCAGCGCGACTGCGGGAAGTCGCTGTGGCGGCGAGTCAGAGGACTGCGGTGGTGGATGAGAGGCCACCGCATTATTGAACCTTATCAAATCTGCTTATTGAAAAAATCAGGCGCGTATTCGCTATGTATCGTAGGAGCGGCTAAAGCTGCTCCTACGAGTTAGCCCACAATGCCGTTTCTCACTCCACCTGATAAACCCACTTCCCTCCCTTGATCTGCACCATGACACGTGCCCTTTGATCAAGACCCAGGTGATCAGATTTACTCATGTTAACTACGCCGTTGGTGGTGGCCAGGCCTTGTGTCGCTTCCAGGGCATCGCGCAATGCGGTGCGGAATTCCAGTGTGCCAGGATTAGCTTTTTTCAAGGCGATCGGGATGGCTTGTTGTAGCAGCAGGCCAGCATCCCAGGCATAGGAGGCGAATGCAGCCAAACTGCCTGCGCCATAGGTGGCTTCAAACTTGTTGGAGAAATCCAGTGCAGCTTTTTTGACGGGGTTGTTGTCGGCCAGTTGCTTGGCCACCATGACCGGGCCGGTGGGCAGGTAGGTACCGTCGCAGTCTTTGCCGCAGACGCGCAGGAAATCACTGTTGGCGACGCCGTGGTTGTGATAGATGCGGCCTTTGTAGCCGCGCTCTGCCAGGGTTTTAGGTGGCAGGGCGGCGGGTGTACCAGAGGCGCCGACGACGATGGCTTCGGGGTTGCCGGACATGAGTTTCAAGACCTGACCAACCACGCTATTGTCACTGCGGCTGAAACGTTCGGTCGCCACGACCTTGATCTTTTTCAGCTCGGCATATTTCGTCACTTCTACCAGGAAGGCTTCACCCAGTGCGTCCGAGAAACCGATGAAGCCCATGGTCTTGATGCCCTTTTTGCTCATGTCTTCGGCGATTGCGATTGCCATCATGGTGTCGGTCTGCGGTGTCTTGAACATCCAGGCTTTATTGGCATCCATGGGTTCTATGATGCGGTTGCTGGATGCCAGGCTGATGGTCGGGGTCTTGCCTTCACCAATGACGCCCAGCATGGCGAGGGAGTTGGGCGTAGTGGTCGAGCCTATGATGGCATCGACTTTTTCTTCCGAGATCAGCTTGCGGGTATTGGTCACGGTTTGCGTGGTGTCTGAAGCATCGTCGAGGACGATGTAGTCGACTTTTTTGCCTGCAATTTCCTTGGGCAACATGGCTATCGCATTTTTCTCTGGGATACCCAGCGAGGCCGCCGGGCCTGTCGATGAGATGGTGACGCCTATTTTGATCTGTGCCTGCGCATTAATACTGAGGCTGGCACATAGCATGATCGCTGCTGCCAGCAGGCTTTTCTTGATGTGGGTATTTGTCTTCATAGTGTCTCCGTATTTTTGTTGTGAGTAATTTTATAGTTTGCAGGGTACTGATAAAAAACCGCGAAAGCGTGCGCGTCCACCTCTGACGGGTGCTGCGCTTAACTGGTCGTGCCAGCAGGCGAGAAATTGCCACCCTGCCTTCCAGTCGCGCCAGGAACATGCCCGCGCACTGGTGTATGCCAGATGCAAACGCCAGATGGCGGTTGGGGCTGCGGCTGATGTCCAGTTGGTCGGGATCAGGAAATTGCAAGGGATCGCGATTGGCCGCACCTATGCACAGGCTGATGCGGCTGCCAGCAGCAATATCGACATCACCGAGTTGCGTATCCACTGTCGTCATGCGGTTGCCCAACTGGTTGGAACTTTCAAAGCGCAAAAATTCTTCTATGGCGGTGTTGATCATTTCTGGCTGGGCGATCAGGCGAGCCTTTTGCTCCGGCCATTCCTGCAAGGCGACCAGGCCATTGCCTATCAGGTTGGTGGTGGTTTCATGCCCGGCATTAAGCAGGAAGACACAGTTTTGCAAGAGCTCGGTTTCAGTCAGTTTTTCACCATTTGCTTCGCCTTCTATCAGACGAGTCAGCATGTCGGCCTTTGGGTCACCGGGATGACTGCGGCGTTGTGCCACTAGTTGCTTAAGGTATTCCAGAAATTCTGCGACACACTGGTTGGCATAGGCAAAAAATTCAGGCGTGATGGCTGGCTCCAGCGCTCCGAGTATGGCGAGTGACCATGCCCGCAAAGGCTCGCGTTGATCATGTGGTACAGCCAGCAAATTGCCTATGATTTCTACCGGTATGGCGGAGGCGAAGTCTGTGATGAGATCAACTTCACCCTTGCTTTCCATCTGGTCCAGCAAGCCATCGACCAGCTTGATAAGCCCGGGTTCGGTATTGGCCATAGCTGCGGGGGTCAGGCCCCCCATGATGAGACGGCGCACTCTTGTGTGCAGCGGTGGGTCGTTGAAGACGAGGCTATTTGTGTGATGTTCATACAGCAGCGAATCGCCATAGCGCGGCTTGAATTCCAGCTTTTTATCCGAACTGAAAGTCTTCGCGTCTTTGTACACATGCATCAGGTCGGCATAACGTGTCAGCAAGTAAGAGCCATCCGGCATCTTGCGCACGGGGGTCTGTTCGCGCAGCGCGTGGTAGTAGGGATAGGGGTTCTGGTAAAAATCGGCGGGCAGGTGGCGCAGGTCAAAATCATCCGTTATAAGCGGAGGCAATGTGACAGAGTTTCGATACTCAGAAGTCATAAAAAACCCGGCAAAGGACAGAGTTTGCACTCTGTCCGATTTGCCGGGTACTGTCAATCAGGCTGACGACAATTCAGATCATGGCAGTGGCACATAATTCAGCGGCATCCAGGCATAGCCTTTGCCCTCCTTGCGTATATAACCCAGGCCAGGGAAGGACAGGTGGGCAGAACCTACCTGATAGGAATGCTGCGCTGCATCAGCATAGGCTTTTTGCCTTTGTGCATAAGCTGCCTTGCTGTCGCTGTCGAATTGTATGGTGACTGCAGGGTTTTCAAATTGCACTGCAGCGACATGCATGAGGTCACCCCACAAGACCAGGGTCTGACCTTTGCTCTCTACCTTGTAGATGCTGTGACCAGGGGTATGGCCATGGGAAGCGACTGCCTTGATGCCGGGTACCAGTTCTGTATCACCTTCGAAGGACTTCAACTTGCCAGCCTGCACATAGGGTTTCAGGATGGCAATGGCTTTTTCAAAACTGCCTTTGGCATCGGCGGGGGCCTTGTCCAGATTGGCCTGGCTTAACCAGTAATCAGTGTCATGCTGGTCTACGCGTACGATAGCATTCGGGAAAGCTGCTTTGTCGCCATCTACCAGGCCGCCGATATGGTCTGTGTGCATATGGGTGATGTAGATTTCATCGATTTGCTCAGGCAGATAACCGGAGGCTTTCAGGCTTGCCTGCAACTTACCCAGGGTAGGTCCAAAGAACACACCGGCACCGCTGTCTATCAATACCAGCTTGTTGCCCGTGTTGATGAGATAGGCATTCACCGAGGTCACAACAGGGGACTGTAAATGGTATTTGCTGAGTGCCTTGCCGACTTTTTCTGGCGTGGTATTGGTCAGCAGTTTATCAACAGGCAGGGGTACTACGCCATCAGACAAGACCGTGATTTCAAAATCACCCAGCATGCTGCGGTAAAAACCGGGGGCGCTGGTTTTTACCATGGGCGCGGCGGCATGGGCGCTGATGGCAGGTATGCCAAACACAGCGACGCCAGCAAGAATGGAAGAACTGAACAGGCCGGAGCGGAGCAAACTTTTCAATTGCATGGTTTTTCCTTTGAAGGTGGCAGTGACGCAGCAGGCTGGTAACTAGAATCTGGCAGCTTGCTGTGATGGACACGAAAATTGCAAATGCGACAGCTATTATGCCGAATTTCTGCCAAGCTCGTTGAGGCGGGAAAATGAAGGCTAGCTGATCAGGGATGCAGTCAGGGCATCGACCTCTTCTGCCGATTCAGACAGGATGGAAAGCAGGGTGCCTTCGCCAACAGCAAAATCTATTTCCGATGCTGACTGACGTATGTTCTCTGGCGAGCGCGGGTCCAGAGGCGATGGTACTGCTGCCAGTTCATTCGCCAGCACCAAAGTATCGCCCAGGGTTTCTGGTGGCATGACGCGCATACCATACCACAGGGCTTCTACCGCTGATACCACGCGCTTTGGCACCAGCAATTTGTTCAAGACGGCACGGCCGATGAAAGTTTCATCGGTTTCCGCCAGGGCGTCTGGAGATGTCTGGCTGGATTCAATTTCCAGCAAGGCCGGGAATTCCTGTGCCCGCGACAGCAGATAAAAACCACCGACTTCATGGACTATGCCAGCGAACAGTGCGGTTTCAGCATCCACCTTGCTGACCTTGCGGGCAATCAGGTGGGCCAGTGCAGCCACGTAGGCGGAATGACGCCACAAGGCTTCCATCTTGGCGCGTATGGCGGGGTCAGAGACCGCAGCACTTAGCTGGCGCATAACGACAGCAGCCGTGACGGAGCGCAGGGTATTGAAGCCCAGTATGGTGATGGCCGTGCGGATATTGGTGACGCCGCCGCCGAAGCGGTTGTAGGCAACAGAATTGGCAATGGCAACCACGCGGGCTGACATCAGGGGTTCAGTCATGACCAGTTTTGCGGCTGTCTCGATGCCGCAATCGGGGTCGTCGAGTGCCTGTTGTATCTTCAGCGAGGCATTCACATTGGTAGGGAATACCAAGTCCCCCTTGCTGGCTTGTGCAACGATACTCTTTAATGCTTCCGACTTGTTCATAATGTGATAATTGGAGCAGACCTGAAGCAGGGGATCTGCCCCACAGGCCCGCTAATTCTTATTGAAACCTAGCGCCCTCACCAGTTTACCAGCAGTCGCCATGATGAAAGAGGTTTCTTCTTCAGTATAGTCGTTCCTGGAGACGTTGACATTAGTCGCCTGGCTTACCGCTTGCACGCGGCGTACATGATTGCCTGCAGCATCCAGTTTAAAAGCCGATACTGCTCTTGCCAGGTTGTTGGCCTGTTCTTCCATGCTTTCTGCCGCTGCGGCTGCCTGTTCTACCAGGGCGGCATTTTGTTGTGTCATCTCATCCATCTGGTTGATGGCGCGGTTGACTTCTTCTATGCCTGAGCTTTGCTCCTGGCCAGCAGCAGTGATCTCGGACATGATTTCTGCCACGTGTTTTACCGAGCTGACGATTTCATTCATGGTTTTGCCAGCTGCATCGACAAGCTTGCCACCGGCATCGACTTTTTCTACAGAATCACCGATCAGGGTTTTAATCTCTTTGGCAGCACTGGCGCTACGTTGTGCCAGATTGCGCACTTCAGAAGCCACGACAGCAAAGCCGCGCCCCTGTTCACCGGCACGGGCAGCTTCCACCGCCGCATTCAGAGCCAGGATATTGGTCTGGAAGGCAATACCATCGATGACGCTGATGATATCGACAATCTTGCGTGAGCTTTCCTTGATGGAGTCCATGGTATGGACAACTTTACCCACTTCTTCGCCACCCTTGATGGCGAAATTGGAAGCCGAGGTGACCAGGCCATTTGCCTGTCTGGCATTGTCAGCATTGTGTCTGACGGTGGCAGTGATTTCTTCCATGGAGCTGGCTGTTTCTTCGAGTGCGCCAGCCTGGTTTTCAGTGCGTGAAGACAGGTCAGAATTTCCGGTCGAGATTTCTACTGCAGCTATCGCAATTGCATCCGTGCCTTGCCTGACTTCGCTGACGATGTTGTGCAGGTTGTCGCTCATTTCCTTGAGGGCATTCAGCAATTCACTGATTTCATCGGTGCCATCAGACGCTTCCCGGAAACTCAGTTCACCAGCGGCGACTCGCTTGGCGATAACAACCGCATCTCGCAAGGGCGTGGTGATGCTGCGTGTCAGGAAGATGGAAAATCCCGCACCAAACAACAAGATCACTGCACCTATGGCGAACAGGGTAGTCGTCAATTGTTTGCCCTTGCTCTCGGCAATGTCAGCCAATTCAGAGGCTGCCTTGTTTTGGATATCCACCAGTTTATTGATTTCAAGCAAGGCTTTTTGTTGTATGGGGTCGACCTGCGTAGCGATGAGTTTGACAGCTTCTTCACCATTAAAGGCCAGCAGCATTTTCATGGCTTCCTTGATAGGCACATCAACTTGCTTGTCAAACTCCGAGACGCTGTCGACTATCTTCTTTTCTTCTTCGCTAAGTCCGAGTGCGATAAGTTTTTCGCGTGCTTCGGCAAATCGGGCTTGCTGTTTTTTGGATATGACTTTTTGCTTGTCAATTTCACCGATATCGCTTTGCAGACCTATATTGCGTATGGCAATGCCGCCTTCCAGCATGCTGCTTTTCATGGTGGCAGCGAGTTCACTTTTGCTGTGTGAAAGTTCCAGCCCGGCAACCATATCCTTGCGATTGCTGGCGCTGAAGATGCTGTCAATGACCAGTATGAGTACCAGAGTAGCGAGTATCACACCAAAGCCCACAGCGAGTCGGGTTCCTATGCGCAAGTGACGCAAATTCATAGTGAATCTCCCAGAAAGAAAACTGTTACTACGAGGTCGTGCTTACATAAAATCTTGATCTGGCTGGCTTGCTGCCTGGAAATCTGGCCGCTTTATCACATGCAAGCTATATGCCAGCATGTTGTCACGGACAAGCATCGAACTATCACACAGAAATTTGCTGGCGATATCCAGGCAAGCATTTGCATGGTGAAAAGATTTCAGATAAGCCTCTTAGAAAAAACTTTTTCATAAAACAACATAACAGAACCCGAGGAAGAGAAAATCTGGTATCTCGGACTTCACATGGAATAAGCTACGGTGTGCTTTTCGTATCACAACGCATTAGCAGTTAACTAAATCACTTTGTTTCCATACTATGCCAAAATTGCTTTTGCGCAAAGCACGCATGGCGCAAGTTTTTGTTAAATTCTATTGATCGAAAGCAAGAATGCTGATGTCCATCCTCCTTGGTTTGCTTGTACTTGTGCTTGCCGTCAGTCTGCTAGTGGTCTGGACTCGCTGGCGACGTGCAGCACAGGCTGACTATATACGCAGCTATATGTTTCCACCTGGACTGTTGGAAAGACTACACAAACAGCGACCCGATCTCGCTTTAAAAGATCAACAACTGGTCGCGAGAGCCTTGCGACAATTTTTTCTGGTCTATTTGAAGTCCGGTTTCAAGCATATTTCCATGCCTTCTCAAGTGGTTGATGAGTTATGGCATGAATTTATACTATATACAAAAAACTACGAGCAATTTTGCCAAAGAGCTTTTGGCCGTTACATGCACCATACCCCGGCAGCTGTATTGGGCGCTGGCCAGCGCAGTAATGAAGGCTTGCGTCGTACCTGGTGGTTTGCTTGTCTGGAAGAAAATATCAATCCACGCCGTGCGACCCGCTTGCCGCTCTTGTTTGCCCTAGATGCAAAATGGAATATCGCCGATGGTTTTCGTTATGCACCGGATTGCAGCGCCTTACGCGCCAACGGTGATGGCACGGTGTATTGCGGCGGCGATTTTTACGGCGCGGGCAGCAGTGATGCTTCTTACGATTTTGGCGATACAGCGCGCGATAGTGGTGGTGCCGGAGCTAGTAGCAATGACAGCGGTGGCGGCGACAGTTCAGGCTGCGGAGGCGGCTGTGGCGGGGGCGGAGATTAACTTAAGCTGTGCCTGGCTTGAGAGCTGAATTGCTGCTTTCCAGCCTGTCCATTAAAATTTTCTTTTCACCATCGCGGAAACTCACAAATTCCAAACCAATGCGGAAAGAGTATTGCGAGAGTATGGTGTAGACCATCCTGCTCTCGACTTCTATTTTTTGCGCTGGCATGCCTATATGCAAAGGTGGCAAGGTCATCACCAGTTTCACTTTGCCATTAAAGAAGACATTGTAGTCACAAAACATGCTGAGGCCATTTTCGGAAATATCATTGATCTTGCCGTAATAGCTGAGTTTCGTCTCCTCAACCTGGTGAATCAGGGCAACTTCCCATTTCACCAGATAACGGCTGTGGGAGCGCAGCAACTGCGTTTTCACCACATTGAATTTGGCTAGCGTATCAGTGACGGCCGGGTCTTGATAGGAGACTGCTGGTGGCGCTAGCTTGACATCGCCCGTATCAGCCTCGGTGGTCGCAGTTGATGGAAAATGATCAGTGACAGCGGCTTTATCGAGCACAGCAGGCGCTTCTGGCGCGACGGTCTCGGCGCCATAAGAAACTTTTCTTTTTCCGGGTACTTTGTGCATGACAGCATTATATAGATAAAGCCAGACATAATTTCCACAAAGAAATTAAGATAAATTTTTGATATGTGTTTTGTATATTAACAGGACTTACGCAAAATTGTCCCAGCAAGGCTATCGCCAAGGAAACCTCCCTAGCAAGGGAGGTTCGTTGCGTTGGCGGACAACATGTTGTGCGAAACCCCAACTATACCTATCGCCAAGGAAACCTCCCTGGCAAGGGAGGTTCGTTCCGTTGGCGGACAATATATTGCCTGAAACCCCGACTACACCGTAGCGACGAAGACAGTACTTTAGTACGCGGGAGGAGCTGCAACACAGCTGGGGCGGTTTTGCGTAAGTCCTAATTAATACACAGTGATGCTACGGTATTAAAAAAAGCATTTCAGGCAGTGTGGACTACCCGTTTCGCTGGCCTGAATTGCTCGCGATAACTGGCTGGTGACAGGCCCGAATGTTTTTTGAACAGGCGGCGGAATGAACTGGGGTCGCTATAACCGGTGCGTTCTGCCACTTGCTCCAGCGTTAGCGTGGTGGTTTCCAGCAAGCGCTTTGCGATATCCATCTTGACTTGCTGGGCATAACTGGCCGGGGTGGTATCCAGAGTCTGGTGGAAATGGCGTATGACAGTGCGCTCGCTGACAGCCAAGTGCTCAGCCAACGCAGGCAGGCGAAAAGGCAGGTGATGATTTTGGCTCAGCCATTTTTGCGCCCTTTGTACCAGGATGTTTTCATGCTGATGGGTATCTTGCTGGGTCAGGCTCAGCATTTGCATATACGGCATTTGCGAAGTGCGATTGGCATCAATCAACAAGGTCTTGGCGACACCACTGGCAATATCCTGGCCACCAAAGCGTTCCACCAGATGGTAGGCAAGATTGAGGAAGCTGGTGGCGGCACCGCTGGTCAGAATATTCTCATACTCATCCAGCACTTCAGACAGACGCAGGCTGACTTCAGGGTAGCGGGTCTTGAATGCTCTCTCCAGCCACCAGGTAGTCGTTGCATGGCCGCCATCCAGCAAACCCGCTTCGGCCAGCAAGAAGGTGGCGCTGCAGTTCGCTGCCAGCACACAGCCCTGGGCATGTCTGGCTCGCAATATCGGGAATAGTGCACGCATGGCATGCATGCTGCTGGTCAGGCCGGTAATACCATTTTCCATATAAAGGCCAGGTAATAAAATGACATCTGCCTTGCTCTCGGCCTGTATGCTGGCGTCGGCACTCAATCTGACTTTGGCGGGCGTCATGACAGCTTCACCATCGATGGAATGCAAACTCCAGGTGAACAAGGGATCGACTTCATCCACGTTCTTGAGCGACCAGATGGCATTGGCGACCGCAAACACATCCAGTGGGCCAGTGACCGCAGATGCCATGCATTGAGGGTAGAGCCAGACTTCGATATGTGCCATTTGTCGCAATCTGCATTAAAAGAGTCAATACTGACACTGTCCATTCATTCTTGCAATAACTAGAATGCAGACTAGCTTCTTACAGGAAAACATCATGACGACGGCAGATACGCACAATCAAAGTGCAGCAGAAGAACAGGCGCAGCGCCTGAACCAGTTCGGTGCCAAATTCTTACCAGGCCATTTGGGCATCAATATCCTGAGTGTGGAAAAAGGCAAAGTCACTGCGGAATTGCCAGTCCAGCCACATTTACTGGCCCCGAATGGTTATCTGCATGCTGGCAGTGTTGTTACGCTGGCAGATACTGCCTGCGGCTACGGTTGCGTTGCCAGCTTGCCTGAAGGGGCGCAAAGCTTTACCACGGTGGAGCTGAAATCCAATCATCTGGGTACTGCCCGGGAAGGCAAGATCAGCGTGCTTGCCAGCGCCGTGCATCTGGGGCGTACTACCCAGGTCTGGGATGCAGTCGTCAGTTATGAGGGAAAGACGATAGCCCTGTTCCGTTGTACCCAAATGATATTATTCCCCAGGAAGGACGCATGATGAGTGATGCAAAGAGTGACGCAAAGGGTGACGTAACTGCAGTCTTAAAACAATGGCAGGAGCAGGAAGCCACCGTGCGCGCCCGCATGGCCGAACCTGGGGTATTGAGTCTTGAACAATTGAAAGCTGTCAGCGGCATCGATTTCTTGCGCGGTATCTTGAATGGTGATTACCCTGTCGCCCACATAGGCAAGACTTTGGACTTTATCCCGGTAGAAGGTGAAGCTGGCCGCATCGTCTTCCAGGGCACGCCCGGTTTGCAGCATTACAACCCGCTAGGCAGTGTGCATGGTGGCTATTTTTGCACCCTGCTGGATTCTGCTGTCGGCTGTGCAGTGCAATCCATGCTACCGGCAGGGATTGGTTACACCACCCTGGAAATCAAGGTCAACCTGATCCGCGCCATGAGCAACAAGACGGGTCCCGTGCGCGCTGAAGGCAAGGTGATACAGGTGGGCAAGCAGGTTGGGACGGCAGAAGGTCGTATCGTTGATGCGGCAGGCAAGGTGTACGCCCATGCAACAACAACTTGTTTGATATTTCCTTTGCCCTGAGCAAGATCAAATCGACATATCGCGCAACATCCTTGATGCTTCGCGATTCGCCAGCAAAACGCTGCCATCGCGCATATGCAGGCGCAATTGCGATTGTTCATCGGCCTTCATGGATTCGACAAAATCCAGGTTCACCAGCAGCGAGCGGTGTATGCGTATGAAGCGCGCCGGGTCTAGCCGGGTTTCCAGTTCAGTGATGCCCAGCCTGACCAGGTGCGTCCTGTCACCGACGATGATGGCGGTGTACTTGGCATCGGCTTTCAAATAGGCGATGTCATTCACATTGACCGGGAAGATATGGCCACGGTCACGCACCAGGATGCGTTCCAGCCGACTGGTTTCTCGGCCTGCCGCCAGGTTCAGCGCGTGTTCCATAGCTTGCATGGACGGTGGCGCATCCAGCAAGCGATCAACGGCAGCATCAAAGCGCTCACGCGAAAAAGGCTTGAGCAGGTAATCGACTGCATGCAATTCAAAGGCGGTCACGGCATACTGGTCATACGCTGTGGTAAACACAATTTCAGGTAAATGGCTGAGGCGGCGCAAGACTTCCAGGCCGGTCATCTCGGGCATCTGTATATCCATGAACACCACATCGGGCTTCAGCAAATTGATTTGCGTGAGAGCCGTGACGCCATCTGCAGCTTCACCGATGAGGCTGAGTTCTGGCCTGTCACTGACGGCATCGCGTAAGACTTCGCGGGCCAGTGGTTCATCTTCTGCGATAAAGGCGGTTTTTATTTTTGTCATGGTAACGACGAGATCAGGCTGAAGAGATAGGTATCGTCAAGCATATTTCAAAACCCTGTCCGGGTGCAGTATTGATGGTGAAATTGGCACGCCCGCCATATTCAAGGTGCAGGCGGCGCTCTACGGTTTTCACGCCTATGCCGCTGGAAGCATGCACTTCTGCCAGGTCTGCACCGGGGCCATCATCCCTGATGGTGATTTCCAGTTCGCCACGCAGCGCCTTGAGTCTGGTCTTGATGAGCAAATTGCCAGGCTGGGCGCGCGGGTTGAAGGCGTGTTTAATACTGTTTTCCACCAGCGGTTGCACGCTCAAGGCTGGTAACCCAAAACCACCTGCCATTTCATCAAGCTGCCAGTCGACGTTTAACCTGTGTCCCAGGCGCAGAGCTTCCAGGTTCAGGTAATCACGCACGAAATTCAATTCTTCTTCCAGCGCAACATGGGTCGTACCGTTTTTCTCGGTATCAAGCACATAGCGCAGCATGTCAGAAAAACGGAACAGCGCGGCCTCGGCTGCCTTGCCATCCTTGCGCATGAGGGCAATGATGGAATGCAGGGTATTGAACAGGAAATGGGGATTGAGTTTATTGCGCAAACTGGCCAGCTCTGCCACCACCAGCAAACCCTGGGCCTGGGTCGCTGCCAGTGCTTGCAGGCGACGTGCTTCGCTGGACCGCACCGAGTGAAAAATACTGGCCACCACGCCATACATCATCAGGCTGTACAGGAAAGGCCAGATATAGGCGCTGAGGGGGCGGGCTGCTTCAATTTCTTTGACATGCACGATCATTTGCATGAAACCACTGACCAGGTAATGCCAGAAAAATCCAAAGCCTATGCTCATCAAAATGTGGATAAACACAATACTGACGGGCCGAAAAGACTTGCGGTCCATCCAGCCCGTCATGGGCCAGATAAGCGCCAGGGTGACTGCCGCTGGCAAGGTATTGATTTCAGAATACAGCGCCAGTTGCAAATCAAACTGGCCCTTGGACAGGCCATCAATCTGTATCGCGAAAGCGATCAGTATCGAATAGGCTATCCATGCCAGGGTATAAAAAAGCCACATACGGCGCATTGCCTGTCCTTTCCACTAGTCTGATGCAATGACTGCAGTATCCGGCAATTCTTGCCGGACAGCTACCGTGATGACACCAAATGAGGAAATAGGGGCCTTAATTGCCAGGCTAGAGCTCTGATCAATCCTTCTCACGTTCCCAGTATTCCAGCGTCGCCGCCTTGTCATAACCTTCACCGGCCAGCACCACACTGATACGGTTGCTATCGGGATAAACAATCACATCATGGGGATTACGTTCTCCTATGACAAGGTAACGACATACTGCATCGGTATGATTGAATAGGCTGTGACCAATCTTTTGCCCGGCCGGGAATACCATGTAATCCCCTGCCTTCATGACATAAGTCTGTTCGCCCATGCGCAGGGTCAGGCTGCCGTCCAGCATCATCAATTGTTCTTCTTCCAGATAATGATAATGGTTGGGGCAGGCATGCTTGCCGGGCGCCAGTTCTTCCAGGCTTACGCCTACATGCTGGCAGCCGCCATATTGGCCGAGCTGGCGATAACGTGAACCAAAACTCTGACCGTGGGAATATTCATCCCAGGGCACGTCTTCGACCGCAAACGGACGGGTTACCCCTTCGTCAGTGAGTGCGATTGCTTTTCTGCTCTCTGTCATATAGGTTTCCAATTAAAAATCAGGTGGCTCCTGCTTTGTCCGCGTCTATCTTGCCCATCTCCAGCAAGACTTCATGGGCAGAGCGGTAGGCATCAATCGCCAGCGGCATGCCACAATACACACTGGCATGTAATAGTACTTCTTGTATTTCTTTCATGCTGGCACCGTTGTTGACTGCACCGCGTACATGACCCTTGATCTCGTGCGCGCGCCCAAGAGCTGTCAGCATGGACAGGGTGATCAGGCTGCGGGTTTTCAAATCCAGACCATCGCGGCACCAGACCGTGCCCCAGGCATTGCGGGTGACAAATTCCTGCAGGGGCGCGGTGAAGGCATCGGTATTGCTAAATGCCTTTTCGACAAAGGCATCGCCCATGACTTGTTGGCGTATGTGCAGGCCATCTTTAAACTGCTGATCTGTTTGCGGATCTGTTTGCTTATGCATTGTGCTGGGACTCCATGTGGTTTTTCTGTAAAGCCATGCTAGCCATATCAGCGGAGAGGGTCAAAACTGCAATGCGAATTGTTGTTTTTAGGTAGCAATACGATTTTCAAGAGAAAATATGTTAATTTGGAAACTTGTTTGAGAACAGACTTGTTTTAACAATATTATCCGTTACAGTTCATTACAGAAATCCCGGCATCTTTACCAAAGCCAGCGTTTACTTATCCTGCGCCGGGCTTATGATGGATGTAAAACGCAAAGTCGTTGTGCTGACACAGCGCTGGCAATCACTTATCCCGCAAGGCAAGGCCGCATCATGAAATTTCTAAACCTGAAGGCATTGGCAGTCATTATCGGCTTAGGCATCAATGTGCATGCCCTGGCGCTGGAAACCGGCAAACCCGCGCCAGAATTCACCGCCCAGGCTGGCAAGGGCAATATACAACTGGCTGATTATCGCGGCAAAGTCGTTTATCTTGATTTCTGGGCGTCCTGGTGCGGGCCATGCAAGCTATCCTTCCCATGGATGAATGCCTTGCAGAGCAAATACGGCGCACAAGGTCTTCAGGTAGTAGCCATCAATCTGGATACCAAGCAGGAGGATGCTCTGGAGTTCCTGAAAACCACTCCCGGCAATTTTCATATAGCCTATGACCCCAAGGGAGTCATGCCACGCCAATATGAAATCAAGGGCATGCCCAGCAGCATCCTGATAGACAGGGATGGCAAGATACTGGCGCAACACGCGGGCTTTAATGACGCCAGCAAAGCTAAAATCGAACAGGCCATCGTGGCGAGTCTGGGGAGTAAATGATGAAGCAATTTAAGCCATACAAACATTTGCATAGACTGGCCTTGCTGGGTCTGGTGTTGTCCTGCACTGCTTGCAGCAATATGCAGTTGGTGCAGACCGTGCAACCCTGGGAAAAAGGCAAGTTGGCTAAAAAGGAAATGACTTTTGACCATGACAAACTAGAAAGCAAATTCGCCGAGCATACCTATTCCAGCAAGGAATCTGCCTTCGGCGGCAGCGGTGTCGGTGGCGGCGGTTGTGGATGCAATTAATGTGTAAGCGCGGAAAAAGCCCAGGAAAAAAAGCATGAAACCTGTCACGTCCAAAACCCCTGATAATCTGGCCAGCACTTTGCTGGCGGCTGCGCTTGCTCTGCCCATGATGCAGGCTGCACATGCGGAAACAGCACCGGACAAGGGTGTCATCAGTCTGAAATTACTCGAGTACAAGGATAGTCAACCTGGTGAAGAGCGCGTCAAGGTACAGGCCAGCGCCCTCAAGATCATGGCACCGCTGTCGGATGAATGGTCAGTCGGTGCAACGTATGTGACTGACAGTATTTCTGGCGCTTCACCCGCCTTCCATAGCTATGGCCTGGTCAAGCTCAGGGATTTTCGCCGTGCACTGGATGCTGAAGTTACCCGCTATTTCCCGCATCACACGCTGACCCTGGGTGCCACGGCTTCCAGTGAAGCAGATTATATTTCGCGTGGCGTCTCGGTAATGGGGAGCCAGTTCAGCGAAGATAAAAATACCACCTGGACTGCAGGCCTGGGGTTTGCCAATGATACTGTCAGCGCATCGACAGGCAAGGTCAGGGGTGAAAACAAACAAGTGACCGATGCCTTGCTGGGCCTGACCCAGGTCATGAGCATGAATGATATTGTGCAAGTCAACTTCAGCCTGGCCCATGCCAAAGGATATTTGTCTGACCCTTACAAGGCGTTCGACAAGCGCCCGGATGAGCGCAATAGCTATGCTCTATTGACGCGCTGGAACCATCATTTTGATTCTACAGGTGGCAGCGCACGACTCAGTTACCGCTATTTTAGCGATAGCTGGAAAATCCGGTCGCATACCTTCAATCTTGAATATACCCAGCCCTTTGGTCAGGGCTGGAGCATCACACCGATACTGCGCATCTATAGCCAGAGTGCGGCCAGTTTTTATGTCGATGCCAAGCCGGAGATGTATCCGTTTGCACCTAACCCGCCAGACGGTGCGCTGAATTCTTCCGAAGACCAGAGGGTTTCTGCCTATGGCGCTCGCACTGTGGGTATCAAAGTAGCCAAGCAAATCAATGAAGACTGGCAGGTCGATGTGAAGTATGAGCAATATCAGCAACGTGCTTCATGGCGTTTGTTTGGCAGTGGCAGTACTGGCTTATTGCCGTTTGATGCCAAGACCATACAAGTCGGGCTGTCACGTCAATTTTAGTTATTGAGTTGACTATGCAGATTTATCGCATCCCTTTCAAGGCCATGGCCAGCACTTGTGAAGTTGTCATTGCAGACCATGATGAACATGCAATGTTTGCCAAGGCACAGGAAGCGATTGCGGAAGTAAGGAGGATAGAAGTCAAGTATTCGCGTTATCGTCCAGACAGCATAGTCTCATGCATCAATGCCCAGGCGGGCAGGGATGCAGTGGTCTGTGATGAAGAAACCCTGGCCTTGTTTGATTATGCGCAGGCCCTGTACCAGGCCAGCGATGGCTTGTTTGACATCACAGCAGGCATCCTCCGACAGGCCTGGAACTTCAAGAGCTCGCGAGTGCCAGCAGCAGACGAACTGCAGGTTTTATGCCAGCGCATTGGCTGGGCCAAGGTGGAGAGAACAGGTGACAAGCTGAGATTGCCACTGGCGGGAATGGAAATCGATTTTGGTGGTTTTGGAAAGGAATATGCGGCAGACCGGGCAGCTGCAGTGTTGCAGGCAGCAGGCGTAACGCATGGCTATATCAATCTGGGTGGCGATATACGGGTACTCGGCCCCAAACCGGACGAGCAGCCCTGGATCATGGGCATACAAGACCCGCGCCAGCAAGACAAGATCGCTGCCAGCATCCCTTTAACAACAGGGGCGCTGGCCACCAGTGGAGATTATGAAAGATATTTTGAAGTCGGTGAAGAGCGGTATTGTCATATCCTCAATCCACGAACCGGCATGCCGGTCAGGCACTGGCGCAGTATCAGCGTACTGGCACCCTTGACCGCACTGGCTGGCAGTTGCACCACGATAGGCATGTTGAAAGAAAAAGACGCACTGGAGTATTTGCAACAAACCGGATTACGGTTTTTGGCGATAGACCAGCAGGGTAAAGTACATACGCAGGCTGCTGCCTGAACCAAGAACTTAAGGAGTAAAACCATGGCTACAGTAGTCGGCGACGATGGCAACAATACCTGGACCGTCATCAACCCATCCACCTTTACTCTCGATGGCAAGGGTGGCATAGACACCCTCAATCTGGGCACTTCACTGCGCTCCAGCTATACCATCACCAAGGCAGCAGATGGCTCCATTCATGTGGATACCCTGTCCGGTGCCAGCGGCGAGTTGCATGCGACGCTGCTTAATATGGAAAGACTGGTATTCAACAATGGCCAGGATACGGTGGACTTGCTGAGTTTTTTTGGCGATACCACAGCACCTGTGGTGATCAGCTTCAGCCCGGCGACACTGGCTGGCAGCGTCGCCACCAGTAGCGATATCGTGCTGACCTTCAGCGAACCAGTCAAGGCTGGCAGCGGCACCATCAGCCTGCAAAACGCCGACGGCAGCACAGTCGCCAGCTACAATATTGCCCAAAGCAACAATGTCACGATCAGCGGCAATACGGTCACCATCAACCCGACCAATGACTTGAATAACAATAGCACTTACAAGCTGAACATACCTTCAGGTGCCATCAAGGATATTGCTGGCAACAACTATATCGGCACCAGCAGTTATTCTTTCACCACGGCCATAAAGGCGGTACCTGGCGGCATCATCGGCACGGCTGGCAATGACAGCCTGAGCGGCACCGCAGCCAATGACAGTTTCAATGGACTGGCCGGAAATGACATCATCAATGGTGGCGCGGGTCTGGACATTGCCATCTATGCTGGCAAACGCAGCGACTTCAACATCTCACCATCCGGTGCCAATTTTACTGTTCAGGATAAAACCGGGGCCGAGGGTACGGATACCGTCAACCAGCTGGAACGCCTGCAGTTTGCCGATATGAGCGTGGCACTGGATATCAATAGCACGGCAGGCGTTGCTTACCGCATTTACCAGGCAGCCTTCAACCGCACGCCGGATTTGCCTGGCCTGGGTTACTGGATAGGACAGATGGACAAGGGATCAACCCTGAACCAGGTCGCTGCCAGCTTCGTCATTTCAGCTGAGTTCAAGCAATTGTATGGGGCGAATATCTCCGACAATGCCTTCCTGACTGCCTTGTACAGTAATGTACTGCACCGGGCGCCAGACCAGGCAGGCTTTGATTATTGGAATGGGCAGGTCAGCAAGGGCATGACACGCGCCGACATACTCGCCAGCTTTAGTGAAAGCGCCGAGAACCAGGTGCAGGTGATAGCCAAGATACAGAACGGTATAGATTTCATCCCGTTTGGATAAGACTCATGCTGATGCTGCACTGCTAGTGCGCAGCATCAGCCTGTGCATAAGCTAACGTTTATACACAGCCTCGATATCCGCAGCAAAATGCGCTAGCAGGTTATTGCGCTTAAGCTTCAGGGTAGGGGTAATCAGGGTGTTTTCCACAGTCCATGGTTCCAGCGTCAGTATCGCGGCACGTGGTTGTGCATAGTAAGGGAAGTTTTTCGTCAGCGCCTTGATACGCTGCACCACCACTTTTTGCGCCTGTGGTGATTTCAGACTGGCTGCATCATCCGGATTCAGGCCCAGCGAACTGGACAGCTCCAGCCAGTAAGCACGGCTCAACACAACAGCACAGGCGATGAAGGGGGCGCTCTCACCAAAGGCATAGGCCTGCTCGAACACGGCATCATTCATGATCGCCAGTTCCAGGTCTACAGGAGCAATTTTTTCACCTGTCGAGGTGACGATGATTTCTTTCACACGTCCCAGGATACGTACACGGCCGTCAACGATAGATGCCTGGTCACCAGTGCGCAGCCAGCCATCGATAAAAGTCTTGGCAGTATCTTCTTCCCGCTTCCAGTAACCACGCATGACATTCGGACCACGGACTTGCAATTCTGCATTTTCACCTATGCGCACTTCTACCTTTTCCACAGCGCGGCCTACGGTGGCAGGATCATTATCGTCAGGCGCATTGAAGGAAACCACAGGGGCCGTCTCGGTCATGCCATAGCCCTGCACGATAGGAATACCCAGACCGAGGAAACATTGCGAAATCGTCTGCGATAAAGCCGCACCACCACTGACAGCCACCCGCAGGCGGCCACCAAACTGGTTCTTGAGCTTGCTGGCGATCAACGGTTCCAGCACCAGCCAGCGCAGGGTATCCAGCATGGCTGTCATGCCATCACCCTTGAGCAAACCCTGCTCACGGCTGAAACGACGCCAACCGGTAGCAATCGCCAGATTAAACAAACTCGCCTGGAATTTTGATGCCGACAGTTTGGTCTGGATCACGCCATACACACGCTCATAAATGCGCGGTACAGAAATCAGGATCGTCGGCCGCACTTCCAGCAAATCTTGCGGCAATTGCTTGACCGAGCGCGAAAAAGCGACACAGGCGCCAGCAGCAATCGGCAGGTAATAACCGGCCGTACGTTCAAAGGTATGCGACAAGGGCAGGAAAGATAAAAACACATCCGTGATGACAGGCGACACCCTGTGGACAACTGCCTTGACGTTAGACACCACATTGGTATGCGTCAGCATGACACCCTTGGGTTTGCCTGTCGTGCCAGAGGTATACACCAGGGCTGCCAGGTCATCAGCTACCGGGCCTTTTGCATTGGCCTGCAAATGCGTAGCACTGGCCAGCCATTCATCGATTTGTAAAACAGGGACACTGGCTGGCAGGACCGTCGCATCCAGCTCTTTTTCCAGCACAACAACCTGACGCAAGGCAGGCAATTCCAGGCCTGCATTGGCGATGTCTTTCCATTGTCTGTCGCTTGCGGCGATTAAAAAAGCAGCATCGCTGTCACTGAGGATATAGGCGATACTGGCCGGGTTATCCAGTGCATGCATGGGTACGGGCACAAAGCCGCAAGCCTGCACGGCCTGGTCCATGCAGACGGCATGCAAACCATTCGGCAGCAGGATCGCAATACGTGAGCCATGCTCAAGTGCCAGCGGTGACAAGGCTTTGATAAAACCCTGGACGCGCTCTTGCGTCTGTTGCCATGAATAAGATATCCACAAGCCCTGGGCATCATCAAATTGCCGGTAGGCTTCTGCATCTGGAGTTTGTGCTACCCGCCAGGCAAATAATTCTGCCAGGGTTTGCACTGTGGATAAGTCGGGAATTGTTGCTGTTTGGGCAGAGATAGACATGAAATGCGTAGCAAAATTAAACAAGCCAGCAGCAAGTTTTCAACCGGACCCGGGAAAACTTGGTTCGTATTTACACGAATATGCCGACTAAAAGCGTCATTATGCAACAAACAGGGAAGAAGCTATTGCGAGGGCGCAAAATGCTCGTTTCACATCCACACTAAGAGGGCATATTTAAATAAAAGCACAAGGACGCCTCCCACTATCCAGGAAAAGGCCTCCACCACAATCTCACGTGAAAATCGAAATTCAACGTTGGGCTGCTGGTTCGTGTGGTTTTGTATAGTCTTCACGCTGGCAAAAGCTTCGCAGCCACAAACCTGGCACTGCTGGACTTGCTTGCTGTTTTCTGCTGAGCAGGCATGACAGGACCAGTCATAGTCGATTTTTTTGCTACTCACTCAATAATCCCTTTTTCTGCTCTGCCAGTTTCTTATATTTTTTATAGAGAAAGGGAGCGAAGAACAAGGTAGGCGGACCAAACAAGACTATCTGTACCACCATGGAAATGATGAGTGAACGGCTGAATATGAGCAGCAAGAGAAACAAGCCTGTTTCCATCGCCAGGCATGCGAGCACTGTTTTCCAGATGGGGGATAAGTTATGCCAAAACAGCTTCATTTGTAAAAATCCTCAACAACTGTATTCAATAGTAGTTAATTGTATTCAGCGGGCAAGGAGGAAATTAGTCTCACTCAAGCCCCCCCACATGGCAACATATAACTGTTTCAAATTTGCTGGCATCCAGGGCCAGGCAGTTTTCTTTTGCTTGTGAGTCAACCCAAAAAATAACACTTCGACATAATAGACATCTATATATTCTCTTGTTTTTTCATCTGCTACTCTCAGTAAGCCGGACATGAACTTCAGATGCGATTGCACCACTGGCTGATTGCCATCACGCACTGCCTGAGTAGTCAGTCTGGCAAATTCTCCTACCATTTCAGTTGTGCAAAGTGCGATGCTGCGATGTTTCCTGGCATGCCTTAACATAGGAATGGCAACATCAGGAAACGTCTTCATGATGTTTAGCAAAAGCTTTCTTACGCTTGGGTGGATTTGCATTCGCGATATGTAAACTGTATCAATAAAATTATGTTCCTGAAAAACCAGTTCAGACTTGCAGGTGACGATCCCTATTCAATTACCAATTATAATGGAGGCCTTGTCCGCCCCATCCCATACCGGAGTATCTATGTTAGGCACGCAAGACCTCATCCAGTTCATCATCGCAGGCATTTTACTCAATATCGCCCCTGGCCCCGACTCCATCCTGATCATGACACGCAGCGCAACGCAGGGCTGGCGTGCCGGGTCGGCTGCGGCGCTGGGAATAGGTGCGGGTACTCTGGTGCATATAATGGCGGCGGCACTGGGGTTGTCAGCCTTGCTGGCAACTTCTGCAACTGCCTTCACCATCGTCAAACTGGCGGGGGCTGCCTATCTATTGTACGTCGGCATATCCATGCTGTTGAGCAAGGCAAAATCTGCCGAACAAGCTCAGGCAGGCATTACCAGCCAGCCCTTGCTCAGCCACCGCAAGATTTTCATGCAGGGCTTTTTGACGAATGTACTCAATCCCAAGGTAGCGATTTTCTTCCTGGCTTTCGTGCCGCAATTTATTGCTGCAGATGCAAGCAACAAGCCACTGGCCCTGATTGTCCTGGGTTGCATCTTTAATTTCAATGGCATGATCTGGTGCCACCTCCTCGCAGTATCAACAGCATTCGCCAGACAGCGCATGCGCGTCAATCAGGCTGTGACGCTGTGGCTGAACCGCTTCATTGGTTTGATGTTTGTCTCTTTTGGTATCAAGCTGGCCTTGTCAAATAAAAACTGAAAGAAACTCAGGCAGATTGAAATCAAGAAAAATACCTCTTGTGACAGATAACAAAAATACATACATAATGAGCATAAGCAGACCGAATTAATTCAGACTCATCCATGCAGGTTTTGAGGGGATATACGTCATGTCTTTCTTGTCATCGAATACAAAGTCATTGCCGCCCTGGAAAGTCTTGCTGGTTGATGATGAACCTGATATTCATGATGTCACCAAGCTGACACTAAGCCGTTTTCGCATGGACGAGCGGCCTCTGCTGTTTCTCGATGCCTATAGCGGTGCAGAAGCTAAAACCATGCTGGCCAGCCATCAGGATATCGCCCTGGTATTTCTTGATGTGGTCATGGAAAAAGAAGACAGCGGCCTGGAAGTCGCCCGCTGGTTGCGCCAGGAACAGGGCAATCAATTCACCCGCATCGTCTTGCGCACTGGACAACCTGGCCAGGCACCGGAAGAAAATGTCATCGTTGATTACGATATCAATGATTACAAGGAAAAAACCGAGCTCGACCGCAAGAAATTATTCACCACCACCTTCGCTGCCCTGCGTGCTTACCGCGATATCATGGACGTGGAACAGGCCAGGCGTTTCCAGGCCACTTATCGCGAAGGATTGGAGCGTGTCATCGAAGCCTCCGCCCATATTTTTAAACAACGCAACTTGCATGATTTTGCCAATGGCTTGCTACAGCAAGTAGTCGCCCTGTTGCGGCTGGAACAAAGCCTGCTGGTGCGCCTGCGCGGTGCCAGCGGCATCTCGGGTGCTGACAGCTATGAAGTACTGGCCAAGATTGGTGAATTCGACGATGACAGCCAGATTTTTACCGATGAACTGGTGCAGCAATTACATGAAGCCTGCGCCAACCGCATCTCGCTCCTGAACGGTGATACCTATGTAGGCTATTTCCCGAACAGTAGCGGCAAGGCGTCTTTGCTGGTGCTCAGGGGTGTGCATGATGTTGCCGAGATCGATGCCAAATTGCTGGAAGTTTTTTCTTCCGGTGTCGCCATCGCCTTCGATAATATTTTGCTCAACCAGGAAATCACCGATACCCAGAGTGAAATGATCATGCGCCTGGGTGATGTGGTGGAATCGCGCTCGCATGAAGCCAGCAACCATGTACAGCGCATGGCAGAAGTCTCTTATCTGCTGGCAGTTGCCTCCGGCATGCCCAGGGATGAAGCGAATATCCTGCGGCAAGCTGCCCCCATGCATGACATAGGAAAAATAGCGACACCTGACGCTGTCTTGCTAAAACCCGGCAAACTCGACCTGGCCGAATGGGAAATCATGAAGCAACATCCCGACGTAGGTGCATCGATACTGGAAGGTTCACAAAGACCCATACTTAAAGCCGCCGCCATCATCGCCCACCAGCATCATGAAAAATATGATGGCAGTGGTTATCCACAAGGCTTGCGCGGCGAAGACATCCACACCTACGCCCGCATCGTCGCCGTCGCCGACGTCTTCGACGCCCTCATGCACGCCCGCTGCTACAAACCCGCCTGGGAACTGGACGACGTCCTCAGCCACCTGCAAAGCGTCAGCGGCAGCCACCTTGATCCGCGTTATGTGGATTTGATGATTGCCAATGTGGATGAGGCGCTGATGATCAATGCAAGGTTTCCGGATTGAGGCTGCCAGGATTGTTTTTAGTCTGATTATTAGTCACCTGTATGCGTCATTTAAGATTGCAGGTCGGGGGTAGCCCGACAGCTACTTACTTTTCTTGTCTCGCCAAGAAAAGTAAGCCAAAGAAGGCGACCCAGGCGTAGTCGCCCCCTAAAGGGGGTTCCCGTTTGTGCAGTACAAAAAATGGGAAGGCCCGAAACTCGCTACGCTCAGACAGCGGTCCTTCTTAATCCATTTTCTGTACTGCACAAACGGCGTCTACACATGGGAACTGCAAAGTCAAAAGCAACCCCGCATCTCGTTGATCAACCACATTTAATGCAATTCGAATCTCGGTTGTATTGACGTTGCTTTTGACTTTGAGGTTGGCTTTGATCTTTGCCGTTCCGACGTGTCGATGCCTTTGATGCAAGGCAGAAAATGGATTAAGAAGGACCGCTGTCTGAGCGTAGCGAGTTTCGGGCATTTCCCATTTTTTGACTTGCAGCAAAGGGGACCCCCTTTAGGGGGCAGCGACGCCTCGGTCGCCTTTTTTCGCTTACCTTTTTTGGCGAAGCAAAAAAGGTGAGTAGCTGCCGGGCTACCCCCGGCCTGTAAACTCAAATGACGTGTACAGGCTTGACAATCAGATACATAAAACACTACAAATCTAAAATTAATATACCTGGCTGTATACAACGAACGCCTCTGGATTCCTGCTAAAAGCACGCAGGAATGACGTAGCTTAGTATGCAGTCTATCATCGGTCTGCGATCTCCAATCTCGTATCAAAATATCAAAAAATGAAGACGCGAGAACCTAAGCCCCCTCCCTCACCGGCAAACTCCTCCTCTGCGGAAACCGCAACTGATACCGCAATCCCTCCCCCAGTACACTTGTCGCCCTCACCGTACCATGCAAAGCCCCCGTCACCAGGTTATACACAATATGCGCCCCCAGCCCGCTGCCACCCTGCCCACGCTTGGTGGTAAAGAATGGCTCAAACAATTTTTTCAGGGCAGCATCATCCATGCCTATGCCATCATCGGCAAATTCCAGTTCCACCTGATCCTGCGACCTTTGCGCGCGGATAGTCACGGTGCCTTGCTCACGTCCATCAAAGCCATGATGGATGGAGTTCATCAGCATATTGGTGATGATTTGGGATAGCGCGCCGGGGTAATTCCTGACAAGTACACCCTTGTCGCATTCCAGTTTGACACTGATGTTTTTATTCTTGATCTTGGGATGCAAAGACAACAGGATTTCTTCGAGATAGGCACGCAGGTCAAACTCGCGCATGCTTTCTGAAGACTGGTCTACCGCCACTTGTTTGAAGCTACGTATCAGTGTAGCGCTGCGCTGGCAATTGCTGGTCATGATGCGCAGGGACTGGTCCATGATGTCGAAGAATTGCTGCAAGCTGTCCTTGCTGAGATGGCCTGCCTCAAAGTCCTTGCGTATCAGTGCCAGCTCTTCCACCATATGACTGGTGGCCGTCACACAGATGCCTACCGGGGTATTGATTTCGTGGGCGACGCCGGCCACCAGGCGACCCAGCGAGGCCAGTTTTTCCTGGCTGATGAGTTCTGCCTGCGCGGCTTGCAAGGCGGCCAGGGTGTGGTTCAGGGTATCGTTCTGTTGTGCCAGCCTGGTATAGGCCTCGCGTATATCACTATCTGCCTTGATACGCGCCAGGGCAGATGCAACATGGTTGGCCACAAATGCCAGCAAATCAAGATCGGCCTCGGTATAGATGATATCGGCGTTATAACTCTGCACGATGATGACGCCATGAATGTAATCATCTGCCAGCATGGGTGCGCCCATCCAGCTGACCAGGTCGCTACTGCCCAATACCTGTATTTCACCATCGCTGACCAGCTTTTGCAAACGCTGCTGATCTATCAGTTGTGCGTGGCGTTGATGGACCACATAAGAGGTCATGCCTGCGCCCATGGGAAAGCGTTGCCCCTTGAGGTCCGCGTCTTTTTCATCCCGCATATACTGTATGCTGAATTCATCGCTATCCGGCAGATACAGGGCCACCATGAAATTTGGCACCTGCAATAACTGGCTGACAATGTCATGCAGGCGCGAGAATTTCAGCTCGGTTTCGGTAACGGTAATGGACAGCTCGGCGATTTCATACAAGACTCTTTGCAGAGTTTCGGCGCGGCGTCTTTCCTGTACCTCATGTTCCAGCAGGGCAGTCCTGTCTGCCACTGCCTGTTCGAGGCGGTCCAGGCTTTGTACCGCTTGCAAGGAGGTGGAAATATGGTTGGCGATGAGGGCAAACAGGGCCTGATCTTCTTCGCTGTAGGTATGCGATGCATCATAGCTTTGTATGACCATCGCCCCCAGTGGCTGCTTTTGCTGATCCAGCAGCGGGCAACCCATCCAGTGTTCAGCACGGGCGCCAGTGCCCCAGGCTTCGCCACCAGCGGCGATGACGGCGTTTTCCCTGGCCGCATCCTCTTCCGCTGTCATCAGCAAGGGCTTTCGATTCAGTATGATCCAGGCGGTCGGTGACTGGTCGGGAGAGGCCAGCACAAACCAGGCAGCCGGGTCCACGGGCGCGTCAATTTCATCAACCCTATAGGCATAGCGTATGGCGTGCTGCTGTTTATCGTAGAGGGCGACATAGAAATTGGCCGCATACATGAGGCGGCCCAGTGCCTGATGCACTGCTTGCAGGAATCCTGTAACGTCGCTGGAGGAAGCAGAAATCTGGCTGATTTCCAGCACCATGGATTGAACGGCTTCAAGGCGTTCCAGGCGCGCTTCCATGACAAACTCCCCAAGGAGATATCGACAGCAGGTTTATTTGATAGGCAAACAACTAGTATTCTTGACTTCTTCCATCACTGCATAGGTATGCGTTTCACGCACACCATTCAATTGCAGCAGCGATTTGCCGAGGAAATCGCGGTAGGCATTCATGTCTTTGACACGCGCCTTGACGAGGTAGTCAAAACCACCCGCCACCATATGGCATTCCAGCACTTCAGGGATGGCTTGTACGCCACGCCGAAAAGCGTCGAACACGTCAGGCGTCGTGCGGTCGAGCACAACTTCTATGAAAACCAGCAAAGCCACATCGAGCAGATGGGGATTGAGCTGGGCTGTGTATCCTAGTATGTAGCCGGATTCTTGCAGCTTGCGCACGCGTTCCAGACAGGCAGCAGGAGAGAGATTTACCCTGGTTGCCAGTTCTACATTACTGATACGGCCATCGTTTTGCAATTCGGCCAGAATTCTTTTACTGATTTTGTCGAGCATAAGAAGTCAAAAATCGTCAGTGTAGTGGTTAATAATATTCGGCATAATTTTCTCACAAAATAGAAAATTTCGATATATGTTCTGATTTCCAGAATTAATCCTCGAAGAGCATCTATACAATGAAATCATATTTGTTTTGATTATTTTTATATGATTGCGACCACCGTGCCAACCAATAACCCACCTTTTTCTGCCCTTAAGGCAGAGCTGCTCGCCCCTGCCAGCCCTCTCAGGACTGCCATTACAGAAGCATACCGCCGATCAGAGCCAGATGCTGTGCAATGGCTCTTAGGCAATATCAATCCGCAGGAAGATCAGCAAAAGAGTGTTGCAGAACTGGCACACCGTCTGGTCAGCAATGTACGCCAGCAACGCACCCGCGCTTCTGGTGTTGATGCCCTAATGCATGAATTCTCACTGTCTTCGGAAGAGGGCGTAGCCCTGATGTGCCTGGCCGAAGCCCTGTTGCGCATTCCCGACCATCAAACCGCTGACCGCCTGATCGCTGACAAGATCAGCAAGGGTGACTGGCGCAAGCATCTGGGTGAATCACCTTCCCTGTTTGTGAATGCCGCCACCTGGGGCTTGCTGGTGACTGGCAAGCTGGTCAGCACGAATAGCGAACAGGGCCTGGGTTCCGCCCTGACGCGTTTAATCGCCAAGGGAGGTGAGCCTTTGATACGCAGGGGCGTCGATATGGCCATGCGCATGCTGGGCAACCAGTTCGTCACTGGCCAGACTATAGAAGAAGCTCTGAAAAACAGTCAGGATAATGAAAAACGCGGCTACCGTTATTCGTATGACATGCTGGGTGAAGCAGCGCTGACTGCCAAGGATGCGGCTTTCTATTACAAAGCCTATGAAACTGCCATCCATGCGATAGGCAAGGCCTCGAATGGCCGCGGTATCAAGAATGGCCCCGGTATTTCCGTCAAACTGTCTGCCCTGCACCCGCGTTATTCACGCGCCCAGCGTGAGCGCACGATGAATGAATTGCTGCCCCTGCTGAAAAAATTGCTGGTATTGGCGAAGCAATACAACATCGGCCTGAACATCGATGCAGAAGAAACCGACAGGCTGGAATTGTCGCTGGACTTGATGGAAGCACTGGCCTTTGATGCCGACCTCAAAGGTTTTGAAGGCATAGGTTTTGTCGTCCAAGGCTATCAAAAGCGTTGCCCGTTTGTGATCGACTACCTGGTTGACCTGGCGCGCCGCAGTGGCAGCAAGTTCATGATACGTCTGGTCAAGGGCGCATACTGGGATGCAGAAATCAAGCGTTCGCAAGTTGATGGCATGAGTGGTTTCCCGGTCTATACCCGCAAGGTCTACACCGATTTGTCTTACCTGACTTGTGCACAAAAACTGCTGGCAGCGACTGATGTGATTTATCCACAATTTGCCACGCATAACGCCCTGACCTTATCCACCATTTATACCTGGGCACAAAAAGCCGGTATCACTGATTATGAATTCCAGTGCCTGCATGGCATGGGCGAGACCTTGTATGACCAGGTGGTAGGTAAAGACAAGCTGGACAAGCCTTGCCGCATCTACGCCCCGGTAGGCTCACACCAGACCTTGCTGGCTTACCTGGTACGCCGCCTGCTGGAAAACGGTGCGAACTCCTCCTTCGTCAACCAGATCGTTGATGAAAATGTATCGATAGAATCCATGCTGGCTGACCCGATAGCCGTCTCGCGCGAACTGGGTGGTGCACCGCATGCCGCCATTGCCTTGCCCAAGGACTTATTTGGCAAGGAAAGAAAAAATTCTTCTGGCCTGGATTTTTCGAATGAACTGGAGTTGCAAAAAATCAGCGCCCATTTTGCCGAAAGCAGCCAGCAAAGTTTGATAGCGGCGCCTATCCTGCATGGCCAGGTATCTGCTACACAAACACGCCCTGTGAATAACCCGGCAAATCAGCTGGATGTCGTTGGTGAAGTCATAGAAGCTGATGCCCAGGACGTACAAACTGCCCTGCATGCGGCAGAACAATATGCGATGGACTGGCAAACTACAGCACCAGTAGAACGTGCCGCCGCCCTGAAAAAAACCGCTGATTTGCTGGAAGCACAAACCCTGGATTTCATGGCGCTGGCGATACGTGAAGCTGGTAAATCCCTGCCAAATGCCTTGGCAGAAGTACGCGAAGCAGTAGACTTTTTGCGCTATTATGCAGCCCAGGTTGAAAGCTTGCCGAATACCCAGGCATTGGGTCCGGTTGTCTGTATCAGCCCATGGAATTTCCCACTGGCCATCTTCATAGGTGAAGTCAGCGCCGCGCTTGCAGCAGGTAATGTAGTACTGGCCAAACCCGCAGAGCAAACCCCATTGATTGCCTATCGCGCCATACAACTGATGCATGAAGCTGGTGTGCCACGTGGTGCCCTGCAATTCTTGCCAGGCACGGGTGAAGTCGTTGGTGCACAATTGGTGGCTGATCACCGCGTCAAGGGCGTGATTTTCACAGGCTCTACCGAAGTAGCACAAATCATCAATCGCACTCTGGCAAAACGTGCGGTGGCTGAGGGTATCGATATCCCGCTGATTGCAGAAACCGGTGGCCAGAATGCCATGATCGTTGACAGCAGTGCCCTGCCTGAACAAGTCGTCAATGATGTGATGTCCTCAGCTTTTGACAGTGCCGGCCAGCGTTGCTCGGCACTGCGCGTACTCTGCCTGCAAGAAGATATCGCCGACAAGACCTTAGAAATGCTGCACGGTGCCATGCAGGAATTGCGCATAGGCCAGCCAGACCGCCTGGCCATCGATATTGGTCCTGTCATCGATGCTGAAGCACAAAACAATTTGATGAACCATATCAATGGCATGCGCAGCAAGGCCAAGTCCTTCTATACACTGGACCTGGCAACTACTTGCCGTGCCGGTACTTTTGTTGCGCCAACTGTCATGGAAATCGCCAATCTGGCTGACCTGAAAAAAGAAGTATTCGGCCCGGTACTGCATGTCTTGCGCTACAAGCGCAGCGACTTGCCAGCATTGATAGACCAAATCAATGGCACCGGTTTTGGCCTGACGCTGGGCATCCATACCCGCATTGATGAAACCATCGACTTCATCATCTCCCGCGCCCATGTCGGCAATATCTATGTGAACCGCAATATTGTAGGTGCAGTCGTAGGTGTGCAGCCCTTTGGCGGTGAAGGCAAATCCGGTACCGGCCCCAAAGCTGGTGGCCCGCTGTACCTGAAACGCCTGCAACGCACGCCTGTGACTGGCCTGGGTGGGCATACCGTGTATGAACGCCAGTCACCGCCAGCACTGGAAGCCTTGCTGGTATGGGCACAAAAACAGGGTCATCAAAAAATCGCCGAGCTGGGTGAACACTATGCCCATAACAGCCCTTATAAAGTGACCCAGGTCTTGCCCGGCCCAACGGGCGAACGCAATACCCTGTCATTTGCCCCACGTGGCCGTATCTTCTGTGCGGCGACCACCGTCAACTGCCTCGTCAATCAACTGGCGGCAACGCTGGCGACGGGCAACCAGCCGGTTTTGTCTGCGCAAACCATGGCTATCCTGCCTGCCGGGTTGCCGGCCGAAGTCAACAAGCTGCTGATTACTGCGGAAGCAGAAGACTGCGGTGCCCAGTTGGCCCTGGTGGAAGGTGGTTTGCTGTCCCATTACAAACTCTTGTTTGCCGGTCTGAATGAAGCCATCGTCTCTGTCGTTGAAACCCATGACCATGCAGAAATACCTTTGTGGCGTTTGATGGCTGAACGTGCACTCTGTGTGAATACCACGGCTGCGGGTGGCAATGCGAGTTTGATGACACTGGCTAACTAAAACCCATTATCTGTAAGCTGCACCAGAATCAGCTCCTCCGGAAACGGAGGAGCTTTTTTTGTTTTTGTTCGTCCGCAGCTAGCAGGTTTGATGTGCGCATATCCTCATTTCACACCCTTATTTTCTCAGTCTGGCGCGTCACCCCACAGCTTCGTGCCTGCTGTGGATATGCTGGCATTTTTTTGCATGTCATGGATTTCATCAAGGGGAAAAAATGCGTTTTCTGCTTACATTATTTCTGTTCACCACCACCTTCAACGACAGTTGTTTTGCTGCCGTGATTTCAGGACAAGACGGTAACAATTACCAGCCAGAGTTTTCTCTTTGTAGCGATGCCTGGAGTGATGAACATTTGAAAGGCAGCATGTGTGCACGCGTGAATATGCCACTGTTGCATGGCAAGCCCGTCAATGAGCAGCCAGATACGGCGATTAGGCTGTTTGTCCGGAAGTTTCCAGCAGCAGGCATAGCAAAAGGCCAGCTATGGCTGATCGCCGGTGGACCTGGAGAATCAGGTGCTTCCCTATATTCTTTTGTTGAGCGCTTCCGGGATAGCTTTCCAGGTTTCGATTTGCTGGTACCCGATCATCGCGGTACTGGTTTTTCCAGCCGCCTGTGTCCGCAGGAAGAAGCCGTGGACAGCCCAGGTGGCACGACACTGGTGGCTCAGGAATGGCAAAACTGCTTCAGCTATCTTCAGCGACATCCTGGCTATGCGCGCCAGTTCAGCCTGACAAATGCGGCACATGATTTGCGCCAGTTGATCCTACAAAACCAGGATGGCAAACCTGTTTATGTATATGCGGTATCGTATGGCACGCAATTAATACTGCGTGCTCTGCAGATCGCCGAATTGCCACTGGATGGTCTTATCCTTGATTCTCTGGTGCCCTTGCAGACAGCAGGTAAATGGGATCTTAGTCAGCGTTCTTTTGTGCTTGATGATATAGGCCGCAAAGTGCTGGCTGGTCCTGCCGAAACCTCCTATAAAAATCTGCTGGCCAGACTGGCAGGAAACCCTGCTTTGACAAAAGATATCCCCGGCAGGGAAGTCAGGCAGTTTTTTGGCAGATTGCTGGATGTACCAGCAGCACGACAGCATTTGCCAGCCCTGATCAGAGAGATGGAACAAGGTACGCAGGCAGGTGAATTGCAAAAGGTGCTAGGCATACTGGGTGAGAAATATGCGGAATTTGGTACTTATCCACAATTGCATCCATCGATACCTTTGGTGAGCATCATCAGCCAGTCAGAAAACAATTTGCGCCCGGGCTTGACGCATGAGGCTATACAGCAGGAAAACGCCAGCCTATTGTTTACCAGCCCCTTGCCAGGCTTGCTCATCAATACCGGTTTGCCTGCCTATGAGCCAGACCAGTACTTTGGAAAAGTGCCTGCAAGTTTGCCACCCAGCCTGGTACTGCAAGGCACATGGGACCCGAAAACTCATTATGAGGGCGCAGTAGAGCATATCGCCGGCCTGGAAAAAACCGGCAAGCTGACACTCGTCACTGTAAAAGAAGCCCCGCATTTTATACTATGGACAGCACCTGGCTGTTTCGCAAAAGCCAGCCGTGCATTTCTTGCGGGCCAGGTGCTCATGAAGGAATGCCTGGAAAAATAAGGTCGGGTTAAAATACTTGCAAGAGCACCTGCCATTTCATTTTTTTTGCTTGTGCTTATTTTCATTGCCCTTTTTCACCACCCTTTTTCACGCTCATGAGCAAACGCCAGAATCCCAGTATTTCTTCAAGAAAGCAGCCTCAGCAAAGCCGTTCGGCAGAACTGGTGGCCATCATACTGGAAGCTGCATTGCAGGTTTTGCAAAGGGAAGGCGCACAAAAATTTACTACGGCGCGAGTCGCAGAAAGGGCAGGTGTCAGCGTAGGCTCTGTGTATCAGTATTTCCCGAACAAGGCGGCCATCCTGTTCCGCCTGCAGAGCGATGAATGGCGGCAGACGGGCGGAATGTTGCGCGAGATACTGCAGGACGCCCAGCAAGCACCGCTGGAACGTTTGCGCACCCTTGTGCATGCCTTCATCCGCTCAGAATGTGAAGAGGCGCAAATGCGTAGCGCCCTGACAGATATTGCCCCGCTGTATAACGATGACCCGCAGGCACAGGAGGCATGGCTATACTGGGATCACACCGTCAAGGTATTCATCGCAGAGTTGCTGCCTGCGGCCTCTGCAGCAAACCGTTCCATCGTGGAAGAACTGCTGTCTACTACGCTCAGCAATGCAGGAGAACATGTCTCGGCAAGTACTTATCCTGCGGCGAGAATAGATGATTATGCGAATGCCATGGCGGATATGTTTTGTGCTTATCTGAACAGCCTGAAAAGCAGTAGTGAACAGGCTTGATGACAAGCCTGTTCAAAACTTTATGCAGTTCCAGAAGTTTTACCCAGCAAACGCATAGCCACCAACATGGATAAACCTACGGCCACGCCACCGGCAAGAAATACCATATTCACTCCCCAGCGCCCGGCGATGACACCTGCCAGCGGGCTGGCAATGCCCAGCGAGATATCCAGGAAAGCCACGTAAGCCCCCATGGCAACGCTACGACTTTGCGGCGGTGCACGTCTGGTGGCTTCGACGCCAAAACCAGGGAAAGCCAGCGAATAGCCAAAACCTGTGCAGGCAATGCCGAGATAGGTCATCGTCGCTGTATCAGCCCACCAGATCAGCAGCAATCCGGCAGCTTCTATGATGACACTGACGAGCGCCACCCTGGCCCCACCCAGCTTGTCTGGCAAATGCCCAAAGAAAATGCGCGCAGCGATGAAAGCCAGACCAAAGGAGGTGAATGCCATGGAAGAATTACCCCAGCCTCTGGCAGCAAACAACAAGGCGACGAAAGCCGTGATCACACCAAATCCTATGCTGGCCAGTGCCAGACCCATGCCAGGTATCACAACCATGCCCAGCACTTTATAAAAAGGCATGCGGCTACTACCCATGGGTGGTATTGCGGTGATAGTCAAAGCGATCAGCAAGGCCAGGAATGGTATGCATATGGTGCTGACTGCAATACCGGCAAAACCCCAGTGCGCATTCAGGGCAACACCTGCTGGTGCACCCAGCGCCATGGCGCCGTAAAGGGCGATGCCCACCCAGACCATTACCTTGCCCGCATTTTGCGGCCCCACCAGCCCGATGCCCCAGCCCAAGGCACCTGTGACGACCAGGCTTTCACCTATCGCCAGCAAAACACGTCCGCTCAGCAATATCCAGACTGAAGTGACTGGTACAGAGACAAAAGGCAGTGAGGCAATATAAGCCAGGCCTGAGCTCGCGATGATGACCAGGCCAATCACTACGGCCCGTTTGGCACCACGGCTGTCCGCAAAATTGCCAGCCCATGCACGTGAAAGCAAAGCTACAACAAACTGTGCACCGATGACCGTACCAATAACCAGGGTACTCATGCCCAGGTTGTCATGCAGGTAAAGAGGCAGCACCGGCAACTGCATGCCCATGGTCAGAAAGCCTATGAAAACCACCAGCGAAAGTGGCAGCAGCTTGAGAATAACATTAGCGCCCGTTGTAGCATTTTTTGCATTTTCAGCCTGCAATGACGCTGAAGATTGGGAAGATAAAGACACAGGTGACTCCAGACATAAAAAATTAATTGATGCTGGATATGATAAAAGTCTTCATTGACATCGAATAGTCGCGTAATACCGACTATGCAAGACAGACTGCAAAGCTATACAGGACGGGGATTTGCTGGATTTTCTCTGTTATTTTTTTGACTGGGCACGCAAAATATTCGCGTTTCAACTGAAGTCTGCAGATGGTCTGGCATGCAAAAACGTGCAGACAATAATAAGCTGTGGATAAGTTCTTTTTATTTTGATTAGTGCTCTACAGCCTGAGTTGATCACTCAGCCTTTTTGTTTTGACTGCAGTGCTTCTATAGAATCACATAAAGAATCTGCATAGCCGGTTTTCTTGAATTTATTGGAAACTTGCGCGCAACTGGTTTTTATAACCTCAGAAGCCAGCAATTGTTGCAGACTGCGCGTCAGTTTGCTGCCAGTCAGGCGCGACATGCGTATGAAATCGCCTGTACCTAGTTTTTTAACACGTGCAGCATTATCAAACTGGTCAAACGCCAGTGGCGTTACCAGTTGTGGTGTGCCTGCCCTCAGTGCTTCTGCCGTTGTCCCTATACCACCGTGGTGAATAAGTGCAGATGCGCGCGGCAAAATACTGCGCAGGGGTAAATAACTTTGCCAGAGTATGTTGTCAGGTAAAGCTGTAGTGATCTGCTCACGATGGCTGGTAAGGAAAATTGCCCGCAAACCCAGTTTTTGTACAGCCTGCTGCGCACATAGAAAATAATGACTGGCTTGTATATTTCCAGATCCGGGCGTAAAAACCAGTGGCGCAGGGCCTGCAGCAAGAAATTCTTCCAGTTCTGTGGATAAGTCTGTAACAAGGTTGCTGTCATATAGCTGAAATTCGCCCATGGCCAAAGGAGCTGGCCAGTCTGGCTGGACTGGTGCAAACCAGTCAGGGAAAAAACTGATACTTAAATCTGGTACTGCATACATATGCGGTGCCAGGCTGCTGATAGTCGATAAATTCCTGGCCTGCCTGGCTTGATTGATGATGGGTACAGCGACTGGATCAATAAAATTCTTGTCTGCATAAGTCCATAGCAACCTGCGCATCCATACCGGCAACCATTGCGGTATGAATAAATCACCCATCACCAGAGGATTATGGACAGTTCGTAAATTCGAGGGTGCGAGATAAGCCGCGACGACAGGAATGTCAGGCCGGAAACTGCGCGCAATATCAGCTGCGGGCAAACCCAGTGGATGGACAACCAGGACGCAATCTTGTTCTGCTGATAATGAAGCGATATAGCCTGGGAGCTCAGTATGCACTGACTTACTTGATTCAAGCACGATGCCCATGCCCTTGCGTATTTCCCACATATCCGGATGACGCAGCGCCGCATCATAATCAGCCTGGGTTCCAAAAACCTTATAAGAAACACCAGCTTTTTCTGCATGACTTGCATGAACTGGGGCCAGCAAGATGGTGACTTCTTGCCCGCGCCGCTGCATTTCTACTGCCAGACTGAGGAAAGGAAATATGTCTCCCAGTGTACCCATGCCTAGAAAAATGAAATGCCTGGCTTTAGTCATGGTGCTTTGTTCTCTTGTAAATACAATATCGTCAAAATTTATCCACATTTGCTGATGCCAATATTCATGATGGCACCAGGTGACGTCGTCGGTTTTTTTTGGGGTTAGGTCGCGCTGCTCTTCACCCCGTTTTTTTTGCGGCACATTTGTCAGTTTTTTTAATGACAACAGGCATTTTGCTGACATAAGACCTGCCAACTGGTGGTCTGTAGAAAGCGCTCATGCCATCTTTATCTTCCTGACTCAGGGTACAGCTATAAACCTTAACAAGAATTGGTTCGAGTATTTCCAAGCAAAATTCTGATCTGTGGATATCTATGAACTTATCCCGGAAGTTATTCATTATTTTTTGCTGTTCTGCACGAACAGCTTGGTCTTTCATGGCCGTTTTCATCATTTCTTTGATGGACTCGTTCCATTTGGACTTCTCTATTTTTCAGCATTTGCTGATTATTCGTTAATCTCAGTAATTCTTAAACCGCGACTGTGGTTGGTTTTTCGGGATGTGTTGAACCACATCAAAGCACGGTCACAAACAACAAATTTGACCATGGCTTCATCGGTATTTCCTCTCAGGTTTGTACGAGTTACGGATTCTACGACAGTTTTTTGCTTTTGTTTTTTTGCTTTTTTTGAGCTGTGGATACCTTTAGATTGAATAAGTTTATATATAAATAGTAGTAGTAGTTAACTCAGGCATGTTGCTGTGGATAAGTCGGTAAACATCCACAGGATCAAGAGTTTAGGCAAATGATAAGGCGGTGATAAAAGTCTGTATATCCACAGGATAGATTCTGAACAGTAAACGCTGTAGTAAGTAATTTTTGGGTTACGCACAATAGATACAGTGGATATCAGCAGACTTATCCACAAAGATTTATTTAAAAATGTTGTTTTTCAAGGAAAAATTTTCCAAAAAACCTGTTTTTAGCTTTGCAAACAAGTTTTTTGGGGAAAGAAGGGGCCAGGTTTACTTTTAAGACCTGCAGGAAGTTTCTTAAGCTGAATGCAGTCGTCCAAATAAAAAAACAGCTTGAAAAAAAAGAGTGCAATTTTTTTTAGATATTCCTGGCTGCGTTTTAAATTTTTTTTTCGGGCAGGCTATCTTCAAACTTTTGTATTTCTTTTGAAAACAGCTCTTTCAGGAAAAGTATCAAGGGTTTTCCAAAAACGGTTTAATTAAATAACTTAGTTTATATATACATAGTAATAGTAGTTAACGTCGCGATTTTTTGTGGATAAGTCTTTATTTGTTCACAGAAACAAGTACTTAGTTCATGTATAGAAGTGCTTATAAGTCCTGTATGAAAAAAGGACGGTTTTGGGATAAAAAATCTTGCGAGACAGCTTTCACTGGTTTTGCACAGTTCATCCTGTGGATATGCATAGGCTTATCCACAGATAAAACAGGGGAAATTGTGTTGTCAGATTTTAAATACCGTCGGCTTTTTTCAGGATTGAAGGCGCAAAAGTAGTGAGCAAACGACCAAATATCGCTGCACTTTGTACCGCAGTTGTGGATAAGTGGCGGTTGTAGATGGCGGTATATTCAAGTTGTGGGATGCCTCCACGGGCGCGTTTGAACTGGCTGGCACCTGAGCTGTAGTGCAGTTTCAGCTTCTTGTCTTTGGCTGTTTTGAGTAGTAAAGCCATCAAGCGTCTGTATAAACCCAGTTCTTTTGGCAGGCTGGTGTCATACCCTATCAGTGGCGTGGTCAGCCAGCCCTGTTCTGGATGCGTGTAAATACCAAGTACGCCGACCAGCTTACCTTGCCAGCGCAAAGCATGCATTTCCAGAAATTCGGTTTCCAGGCAAAGCTCAAAGAAGGCTGCGCTGAAGTCAGGGTTCAGGTATGAATGCTTATCGATGAAGAGTTGGCGATAAAGCTGTTGCAATACGGCGATGTCATTCATCTGTAGTGTTTCATGGCCAAGCACTTCCACTACAGGATGGTCAAGCAAGCGGGCATCCTGTTTGACATGATTGTGTTTCCAGACGCTGGCCTGTCGTGGGTCGCAGAGGTAAATCATGCGGCTTGGGAATAGCTGCCAGCCTTTGGCAAGCAAGCTTTCAGTCAGTTCAGGGTTGACCTGTGGACAGATGTTTCGCATCATCAACGGGCGCTGTGGATAAGTTTCTAATAACTTATCGGTGACTTTGCTGATTTCGCTCGCCGTCCAGTCAGAGTACAAATTTGTGGAGACCAGATGATTGGCAATGATTGCGGCCTGATCCAGTTTACTTGCCTTAAACAGGGCGGAGAGGGGACCAAGGATGGCGCAACTGCCCAGCTTGATGGCTTGTGCCTTGGCAGCACTGGCATCGCGCAATATTTCCTGACGCGGATAGCGTAACCAGGTTGAACGCGGGCTGGCAACATAGCTTTCCTGCCAGGTGCTGTTATCCAGCAAAGTGACGGGCTGACTTTGTCCTGCGATTTCTATCGCATTGACATCGCAAGTGGCATTATTAAGCCAGTGCTGGCCACCGCGAGAACGGGCAGTCATTAGCCACAGGGCATCTGCCACCACGCGTGGCGGTAATGAAGTATGCAATTTAGAGTTTAAATCTTGGTGTACAGGTGCATGCCGCCATAAATGGCAGAGCGGTCAGTGGCATACAGGGCGCGGTTATGCGCAACATCGGTATGCCAGGTGGCCAGTAACTCTGATGGTAATTTGGCTTCCAGTGGCGACTCGCTGCCACCAGTGCGGAATACTACCTTGGCGCCAGGTGCGGCTGTACGGCTTACTTCTTGCCAGAGCTCGGTCAATTGTTGTTTATCCATCCAGTCCTGGGCATCGAGGAAGAGATAGGCATCCATGGAAGCCCGTGGCTGGCCCAGCAAAAAGTCTGTCAGGGTTTGATGGTGAGGATGCAGCCTGTCTATATTGCGGCGCAGGGTGTGGAAATGTTCTTGTTGCAGATACATGGGCAAGGCGGCCTGCTTTTTGGTGTCATAACGGCGGCCAAAAGCCTGTTGGGCAAAACAGTTTTCTTCCAGCGGAAAATCACAGGCCAGGTGACGCATTCTCTCTTTGAACAGCAAATGCAGGCCATCTTTGGCATCGTGTTTTAATTCAGCAAATTGTGACGGCGGTATTCCCAGACTATACAGGGCCAGAGGCTGGCTGGCGATGAGGCGGAACAAGCGGGTTTCAAATACCGGTGCGACATATTGCTCAAATAACTGCGCCTGTTCCTGCAGATTTTTAGCCTGCATGAGTTTGCTCATGTCACCACCCATAAGGCGCACAAAGAAATGCGCGAAGCCGATGAAATTGCCCAGTAAGCCATGTTGATAAGCCTGGCTAGTAAAATAATGGTAGCGTGGTTTGCCGGACAAAGAGCGACTTTCCCAGAAGTTGCTGGCATCGTCTGACAACTGCGTCCGTATATGACGCTTATAGCGCTTCAGGTTATCGGGCTTGTCGGCATTGCCCAGAAATGCCAGCACCGCATCATAGTCGGGCAAATGCCTGATGGCAGTTTGCTTGATGTTAAGCATGGCCAGGTGGGCCGCATTCAAATCCACCGCATGGACGGCGGCCGGTTCAGCAGATAAATAAGCCAGTGCATTGCAGCCCCCCGAAGAAATGGTCAGGATATTCGCGCCTGGTTTGAGTTGCAGGGCATCCAGATCGGATTTAGGGTCTTCCCAGATCTGGGCATACACCAGGCGGCTGAACCAGTGGGCGAACAATTTGTCAGCCAGGCCCTTGCGGCCAGACGTGGTGGAATTGAAAACGGCGCTGTCTATCAGGGCTTTGCTGGACATGCTGGTCTCCGCTTATGTTTTTAGGATAAGGAAGACTTTAGGATGCAGAGGTGACAGGCTAGTGACAGATTGATGAAGATTATGTGAAAAGCACATAAGAAAGTCAAAAAAAAACTAAAAAAAAGCATGAATCTAGATGATTCATGCTTTTCTTGTTTTCATTGCAGCTAGGCTCAGCTACCGTGCTTTATGGATAAGCGACGGCGTCTGGCCTTGATGAACATGAATAACTGATATGCAAAATACAGGGAAGCCAGCACGGGCATGGAGGCAACCAGTATCCACAAGCCGCCCGCCAGGGGGACTGGCCCTGACCAGATTTGTATACGGACTTCAGGCTTATCGCTTTTTTCAATTGGGACTTGCCTGGGCGTGTCAATTTGCACACCGGCGTTTTGTTTTGGCAGGTCTTGTGGTGCGACCACAAATACGGCTTGCGAACCCTGGGCCGGAGCAGCGGGCGCGGCAGCATTGCTACTCGCTGCAGCAAAAACAGAGGAAGCTGGCAATGCCGTCAGCATCTGCAAAGCCAGGATCAGGGCATACTTGAGTTTCATTAATGCAATCGGGTGAGATGCCAGGTATCAGCGATGTATCAGGTGAGACCAGCCTGATACCAAGGCAATTATTTTTTTTCAGCCAGCTTTTTCAAATTACTTAAACCAGCTTCAAAATCAGGACCCACCATTTTATCCATAAATGGGGCAAATAGCTTCATCATAAAATTGCCCTCAGTGCTGCCCTGCATGTTCCAGGTCACTTTCGTGCCATTTGGTTCGGCTTCCAGGGTGAAATTGCCTGTGGATGGTTTGCCCATGCCTTCAAAATGCAATTCGTATTCAACCAAGCGGTTTGGGCCTGCATGGGTGAGTTTCATGCCACCATTGCCTTGTGATTCACTTTTCCACTCCCAGGCGGCATTCGAGCCTGATTCAGGGCCGGAAAATTCCATCTTCATATTTGAATCGCGCTGATTCCAGACTGACCAGTTCTTCCATTCCTTAGGGGTGGCGATCAAGGGGTAAAGTACAGCTGGAGTAGAACGTATCAGGACACTGCGGCTGACTTTATATTCATTGGGGAGTGAATAGGCAATCGCCAGTATCAATGCTATTGCGGTAATCAGTATGCCAGCCGACCATTTGATGATCTTCATTTTTTATTCTCCTGTTTTTTCATTTATCTATAGATCTATCAATACAGCAGATACCCAGGCTATGGATATCTGCTGCGGGTTATCTTACTTTTCCTATGGCGACTTCCCAGTTTTTCATAAGATTATTTGCTTCATCGCGACTCATGGCTGGCGTGAACTGCCTGTCCATTTGCCACTGTGCTGCGCATTCTTCCATATTTTTGTACACACCGACACCCAGGCCGGCCAGATAGGCTGCACCCAGGGCCGTGGTTTCCGTCACTTTGGGACGTATCACGGGTATGCCCAGCAAATCAGCCTGGAATTGTAGCAACATATTATTGGCTGCTGCACCGCCATCGACACGTAATTCCTTGATAGGGAAAACTGCATCCCTGACCATGGCTTGCAGCAAGGCGGTACTTTGGAAGGCGATCGACTCCAGCGCAGCGCGGGCGATGTGGGCTACCGTGCTGCCCCGGCTCAGGCCCAGGATGGCACCCTTGGCGGCAGGTACCCAGTAAGGTGCACCGAGACCAGTAAACGAAGGGACAAATACTACTCCGCCAGAATCTGGCACGCTGGCCGCCAGTTGTTCTACATCAGTGGAATGCTGTATGGCTTTCAAACCATCCCTGAGCCACTGCACCACAGCCCCACCAATGAAGACACTACCCTCAACGGCATACTGGGCACGGCTGTCGGTCTGGCAGGCTGCCGTACTGATCAGGCCATTATGCGAACTTGGACATTGATCACCTGTATGCATGAGCATGAAGCAACCGGTGCCGTAAGTATTTTTTGCCATGCCCGGTGTAAAGCAAGCCTGGCCAAACAAGGCAGCTTGCTGGTCACCGGCGATACCGGCGATGGGGATGGCAGCACCCAGCAGCTTGCTATGTCCAAACTGGTGGCTGGATGGTAAAACCTCAGGCAGCAAAGCCCTGGGGATATCAAACCAGCTCAGTAATTCTTCATCCCATTTGTTATCGTGGATGTTGTACAACATGGTGCGAGAAGCATTGCTGACATCAGTGACATGCAAGCTGCCTTCACTAAGTTGCCAGGCCAGCCAGCTATCGATAGTACCAAAGGCCAGTTCACCAGCCTGGGCGCGACGGCGGGCTTCGGGAATGTTGTCCAGCAGCCACTTGAGTTTGGTAGCAGAAAAATAGGGGTCGAGTATCAGGCCGGTTTTGGCCTGGATGCGCCCGGCATAGCCTTGCTGGCGCAATTCATCGCAATAAGTTTCTGTCCGGCGGTCTTGCCAGACGATGGCATGGTAAAGCGGTTGACCTGTTTTTCTGTCCCACAATACTGTGGTTTCACGCTGGTTGGTGATACCGAGGGCAGCAATATCTGTCGCTTTCAGTCCTGCCTTGCTCAAGACTTGCTGGCAGGTGGAGAACTGGCCTTGCCAGATTTCCATGGCATCATGTTCCACCCATCCTGGTTGCGGGAATATCTGACGAAACTCTTGCTGGGCTGTGGCGATCAATTCTCCCCGCTCATTAAAGATGATACTGCGCGAACTGGAAGTACCCTGGTCTAGTGCAAGCAGATATGTCATAAAAATTCCTGATGCGTCCGGGAAAAGATGCAGAGTGAAAAACATTCAGCCTGATGCTGACGTCTGGTTACAAAATAAGCCAGCAACGTGCTGGTAATTAAAGTTGAATTTGTTATAGTAGATTATTAATTAATATTGACTACTATGCAAGAAAGGTAACCTGTGCCAGGATTAATCAATTTTTCTTTATCTTTACTGGTACTGCTGTTAATGGCTTTTGGCACCATGCGCAAAAGCCGCAGTTTGATCATCCTGGCTTTTTTTGCCATGGTCGCCGCCAGCCTGCTGAGCTGGTATCAATATGTTTTCCCGACGGGCCTGAGTCCCCTGTTTTTTGCAGGGACCCTGGCGACTGTGCTGGCGATTTCGGTTTTCTTTTATGCCATGTATTCCTATGATGCCGCCTGGATGGGGACACAGGAAAGCAAAGCCAAAAATCAGCCTTGAGCTAGGGCGTGTTGACATATCTTTTAGACAAAGCGTTCCCGCCATATCGCGGGCTGGCAAGGCGTGCGGTGCAGTCAGGGCTGGTGCCCCTGACAAGACGTGCAACGCTGTCCAGCGTGCGATATGGCGGGAACCCGGAGGGAATGGGCCAGAAACCTCGCCTGGCGTTGTTGTTCGTCGCTCACTTGGCTCGCCAAGCAGCGCTCCGCACGCCTAGCCAGACAAGGTTTCTCACCCATTCGCTTGACTAAAAGATATGTCAACACGCCCTAGCAGCGTTCTCTTATTTGACGTCCAGCAATTCAATATCAAAAATTAGATAAGAATTAGGCGGTATCAATCCATTGCCAGCCCCTGATGCACCATAAGCCAGTTCTGGCGGGATGATCAGGGTGCGTTTGCCGCCTACCTTCATGCCAGCCACACCTTGCTCCCAACCCTTGATGACACGACCTGCTCCAATGGTGAATGAGAAAGCTTGCTGACCTACCGAGCTATCAAACTTGGTGCCGCGTTCCTTGTGGGCAAAGGGATCATGCAGCCAGCCCGTATAGTGGACATTGACGGTATTGCCTACATTTGCCAGCTTGCCATTACCAATTTTTTCATCGATTTTAGTGAGCCTGCTGATGACCACACTATCAGGTGCTTGTGCCTGGGCCAGTGAGACGGAAAAGATGCCAGTGAACAAAGCGCTGGCGAGCAGGGCGGTAAGACATTTGTATTTCATTCGGTTTTCCTTATTGGTAAGGCAGATTATTTTTGCTTGGCTGCCGCGAGTTTTTTCTCAAAGGCGATATCCAGTTTGCTGGCTTTTTTTGGAGCCAGCTTTTGCAAGTTATTCACATAAGCGACAAATTCATCCATTTCCATGGCTTCACTGACACTGGCTGGTAATTCATCTGGCTGTTCCAGATTGGCCAGAGTCAGGGAAAAACGGCCATCGGCCAGGCTGACCATGGAATAGGCTGCATTGCTACGCTCGCGCAGGCGGTTGACAGCATAGGCGGCCTTGGTTGATCTGGCCATTATTTGATCCCGTATTTGCGCATGATTTTTTCCATAGTGCCGTCGTTATCCAGCTCTTTATTTATTTTGTTGTACAGCTCCATACGCTGCTTATCCATGCGGACATTGCATAACATATTGAGCTCTATGCTTTTCCACTTGATGGCGCGCGCAATCTCGTGGCCAAATCCTTGTTGCTGGGCAATGACCATGCCATGCGATTCTGAAACTATCCAGTAATCCAGCCTGCCGTTGACCAGCAAACGTGGATTATCCTCGTCCTGGTTGGAAAATTCTATCTTGTATCCTTGTTCGTGGAGTTGCAAGCCTGTCGCCGCATTTTTATAGGAGCCTATGGAATAGGGTTTGGCATCTTCAAAATTTTTCAATAGCCGGCTATCCGTTTTGCGGCCATACAAAACCCAATTATCGGTAACTAGTGGCCCCACCCACTTAAAAGAGTTTTCGCGCTCAGGCGTCCTGCGAAAGCCAAACAGGCAAGTATTATCATCGTTGAGAGTGGATTGCAGCCCACGAGCCAGCGAGGTACTGCCGATGTTGTAGTTATCTCCGGCACGTTTCAGGATTTCTTGCACCTTCTCCGTCAGTGCCCCCTGAATTTCTCCAGTCTTGATATCCGTATGGGTAAATGGTGCAAATTCCTGGATGAGCAGTTTGATCGTTTCTGCATGGCTGATGGCAGGAACGACGACCAGGCAACAAAGCAAACTGGATTTCAGGGAGTTCACGACTCAGGTTTCCGATAGAGATAATTTGTGGAAATATACCGCTGAATTTCCAATTAGGGCAGCTATTTCTGATTGCTGTACAAGCAAAGTGGTGTTTATGACCAGATTGTTTTCAATAAGGCAAAACTGGCGGCGATCATGGCTTCATGTTGGCGTTTCTCCTGGCAGATGAAGCTTAGTTCAGTGGTGATGCTGACTGCATCGGCAATCACCAGGCCATGGGCGTGGGCTTCGCGTATGGCGATGGAGTCCCGTATCAGGCTCAGGCCCACGCCGGACTTGACCAGATCCAGCATGGTCGGTTCTTGGTCCACCAGGGCAACTTTGTTGGGAATGGCATCATGTTCGGCGAAGATTTTGTTTAATAGACGATGATGGGCAGATTCTGGCGGGGTCCACAGCCAGGGCAACTTTGCCAGGCTGGCCCAGCCCTGACCAGCGACCCGGCTTCTCCAGCCATTCGGCGCTACCACCCGATAGGTGAATGCTGTCAGCACCAGGCTATGACAGGGCGTTTTGCCATCATCTGGTGGCTGGCCCAGGTAAAACCCCACATCCAGGCTACCCGCACGCACTTGTTGCAAGACCGTACCCGACATGCCCTGCTGCAATTTTGTGGATAACTGTGGATAAGTCTCGACCAGTCGCTTTAAGAATACCCCAAGGCGGGTGAATTCGGGGTCCAGGATCGTCCCTATTGCCAGCTCGCCAGAAACAGTGCTGTGCAAGGCATGCGCGGTTTGGCGGAACTCGCCCATGCTGGCGATGACTTTCTCAGCAAAAGGCAAAAGCCTGGCACCATCGTTGGTGAGACGCATGCCACTGGCACTGCGCGTGAATAAAGTGAGTTGCAAGCTCTCTTGCAGGGACTTGATTTGCAGACTGACTGCGGGTTGTGTCACATGCAGTTGCGCTGCCGCCCGGGTCAGGTTGGCTTCCCTGGCGACAGCGACAAAAGCACGTAGTTGTGTCAAATCCATTATTAGCAATCCTTATATTGCTCTTGATAATAACTCATTGGATTTACAGCGGGTAGTCGATTATTGTGGTGCACATCTTTCCGTATAACGAAACTTATCCACAAGGTTTACTTATGACATCCACAATTGCGCATTATATGAATGGCCAGACCTATGTATCCAGCAGTGGTCGACAGCAAGATGTGTTTAATCCTGCCACTGGCGAAGTGACGGGCAGTGTTGCCCTCGCCAGCATAGAGGAAGTACATGCCGTCATCGCCGCCGCCAAGGCTGCCGCACCGGCCTGGGCAGAAACCGCTCCGCTGAAGCGCGCCCGTGTGATGTTCAAGTTCAAGGAATTACTGGACCAGCATCACAAAGAAATGGCCACCCTGATTACCCGCGAGCACGGCAAGGTATTGTCGGATGCCATGGGTGAAGTCACACGCGGCATAGAAATCGTCGAATTCGCCTGCGGCATGCCGCAACTGTTGAAATCACAATTCTCGGACAATATCGGTGGCGGCATAGACAATTACAACCTGCGCCAACCGCTGGGTGTGACGGCAGGCATCACGCCTTTCAACTTCCCCTTCATGGTGCCTATGTGGATGGCACCGCTGGCGATTGCGACTGGTAATACCTTCATTTTGAAACCATCTGAACGTGATCCATCCTGCTCTTTGCTGATAGCTGACTTGCTCAAAAAAGCCGGTTTGCCGGATGGGGTATTCAATGTCGTGCAGGGCGATAAAGTGGCTGTCGATGCTTTGCTCCAGCATCCTGATGTCTCTGCCATTTCCTTCGTTGGTTCAACTCCCATCGCTGAATACATCTACAGCGAAGGCACTCGCATGGGCAAGCGCGTGCAGGCTTTGGGTGGCGCAAAAAACCACCTGGTCGTCATGCCCGACGCCAACCTCGAACAAGCCGTTGATGCCCTGATGGGGGCAGCCTATGGTTCTGCCGGTGAACGCTGCATGGCGATCTCGGTTGCTGTTGCCGTTGGCAATGTGGCTGATAAACTTGTCGAGGCTTTAGTACCGAGGGTTGAAGCCTTGAAGATTAAAAACGGCATGGAGTCTGATGCCGAAATGGGCCCGGTAGTAACCGCTCAGCACAAGGCAAAAATCGAGTCTTATATCGCTGAAGGCATATCCGAAGGTGCGCAACTGCTGGTCGATGGCCGTGGCCTCAAAGTGCCTGGTCATGAGTCCGGTTTCTTTCTTGGGGGCTGCCTGTTTGACCATGTCAAAGAGGGTATGAAGATACATCGTGAAGAAATTTTTGGCCCGGTTCTGTGCGTAGTCCGCGTGCCTGATTTTGCCTCTGCTGTTGAACTCATCAACCGTCATGAATTTGGTAACGGTGTGTCTTTGTTTACCTCGGACGGCAACACGGCTCGCGAGTTTTCCCGCCGCATACAGGTTGGCATGGTGGGCATCAATGTGCCTATCCCTGTCCCCATGGCCTGGCATTCTTTTGGTGGCTGGAAGCGGTCTTTGTTTGGCGATGTGCATGCCTATGGGGAAGAGGGCATACGCTTTTATACGCGCTATAAATCGATCATGCAGAGGTGGCCGGATAGCATAGATAAAGGGGCGGAGTTTACGATGCCAGTGGCGAAGTAGCGGTATTAACGTCGCTCCTGCGCAGGCAGAAGCCTGGTGGCGTTCATTGCATGCTTGAGTCTTTATTAAAACGATTGCCCTCCGTAGACACAAGCCGGGTCTCGGCCCGGCGACCGAAATACTTTCTTTGCTTCGCCAAAGAAAGTATTCAAAGAAAGGCGACCGCAGACTCGCTCCCTTCGGGAGTGCCCGTTTGTGCGAAGCAAAAAATGGGAAGTGTCCGAAACTCGCTGCGCTCAAACAACGGACACTTCTTTTTCCATTTTCTGCATCACACAAACGGCTTCGTCCCAAGCGGACGAAAGTCAAGAACAGAGTCAAAAGCAACTGCAACATCAACACCAATGTAACCGAAATTTAAAATGCATTGAGTGTCGTCAATCAACCGGGGTTTTGGGTTTGCTGTTGTTTTTGACTTTTGCAGTTCCCATGTGTAGTCGCCGTTTGTGCGGTACAGAAAATGGATTAAGAAGGACCGCTGTTTGAGCGGAGCGAGTTTCGGGCCTTCCCATTTTTTGTACCGCACAAACGGGAACCCCCTTTAGGGGGCGACTACGCCTGGGTCGCCTTCTTTGGCTTACTTTTCTTGGCGAGACAAGAAAAGTGAGTAGCTGTCGGGCTACCCCCGACCTGCAATCGCAATACAGTGACAGAAGTGAGTAAATGAGTTAGCGTACAAACACGAAAATTGATGAAAGCCTGATTTACCTGTTTCCAACAACTCACTTAAATAAACCCGGAGCCCCAAATGTCCAGTCTGCAAACCCTCTGCCCCCACCCCATCATCCAGGCCCCCATGGCCGGTGGTGCCACCACCCCAGAGCTGGTGGCCGCAGTGTCAAATGCAGGCGGCCTGGGCTCCCTGGCAGCCCCCTTGCTGACTCCACTCGCCATCATAGAGCAGGCTGAGCACATCAGAAGACTGACGGACAAACCCTTCGCCATCAACCTCTTCGTCCAAACCCGGCCACAAGTCGACTTTGCCGCACTGGAAGCCGCCAAGTTATTGCTGCAACCAGTTTGCGAAGAGCTGGGCTGGGACAACTTGCCGACCCCGACACGCTGGTGTGAAGACTTTGAAGCACAGCTCGATGCCCTGATCACGGCACGCCCTGCAGTGGCAAGTTTTACTTTCGATGTCTTGCACGGTAGCCAGTTGCAGCGCCTGCATGATGCCGGAATAAAAGTGGTAGGTACCGCCACCAACCTGCAGGAAGCCATCGTCTGGCAAGCCATGGGCGCAGATGCGGTCTGCCTGCAAGGAGTGGAGGCGGGTGGTCACCGCGGGACTTTCATTGGTGCGCAAAAAGATTCGACCCTCGGCCTGTTCGCCTTGCTGGAAGCCTGCAAACCGCATATGCAGGCGCCCATCATCGCCGCTGGCGGCATCATGGATGGCAGGCAGATCAAACAGGCTTTACAGGCTGGCGCGCAAATGGTGCAGATGGGTACGGCATTCCTGACAACCAAGGAATCTGCGATACACCCAGCCTACAAGCAACGGCTGCTGGAGAGCAGCAGTGACACCACACGCCAGACCCGTGCTTTTTCTGGTCGTATTGCGCGTGGCCTCGACAATCATTTCATGCAAACCTTGGAGGCAGTCGCTGACAAAGTGCCCGCCTATCCGATACAAAATGCACTGACGGGTTCCATACGTGCAGCGGCGGGCAAGGCAGCGAATACCGAGTTGATGTCGATGTGGGCCGGGCAGGGTATGGCCGCCACCAGGGATTTGAGTGTGGCGGAGTTGATGGCTGCACTGATCGCGGAAATGTAAAATTAATCAGGTACAAGGGAAAACAGTATGGAAGCAGCAGGACAGTTTGATTACATCGTCGTCGGTGCCGGTACTGCAGGTTGCGTACTGGCAAACCGCCTCAGCAAGAATCCTGATAACCGGGTCTTGCTGATAGAAGCGGGTGGCAAGGATGATTATGTGTGGATACACATCCCGGTTGGCTACCTGTACTGCATCAATAATCCACGTACAGACTGGATGTTCCGCACTGAGGAAGAAGCTGGCCTGAATGGCCGTAGCCTGATTTATCCGCGTGGCAAGGTGCTGGGCGGCAGTTCCTCCATCAATGGCATGATTTACATGCGTGGCCAGGAAAGGGATTACCAGCAATGGGCAGAGCTGACAGGGGATGATAGTTGGCGCTGGGAACATGTCTTGCCCTTGTTCAAGAAGAGCGAAGACCACCACGGCGGTGATGCAGAATTCCATGGCAAGGGCGGCGAATGGCGGGTGGAAAAACAAAGGCTGTCATGGGAAATCCTGGATGCTTTCCGGAATGCAGCAGCCGAAGTCGGCATCCCTAAAAGTGATGATTTTAATCGTGGCAATAATGAAGGTTGCGGCTATTTCGATGTCAATCAAAAACGTGGCGTGCGCTGGAATGCCTCCAAGGCATTTTTAAAACCGGCAGCAAGCAGGCCTAACCTGACCATCATGACTGGTTGCCAGGTGCAAAAACTGGTCATCAAGAGTGATGAGAAAGGCAAGCGATGTACGGGTGTGGAATTCATAGGTGGTGGCCGCAGCTGGTTTGCCGAGTCCATGAAAGAAACTGTGCTGGCCGCAGGAGCCATAGGTTCACCGCAGATTTTGCAATTGTCCGGCATTGGTGATGCAGCACATTTGCAACAGGCTGGAGTTGATGTTGTGCATGAATTGCCTGGTGTAGGTGGTAACTTGCAAGACCACTTGCAGATACGTTCTGCCTTCAAGATTACCGGCGCACGCACGCTCAACAAGATGGCCAATAGTCTGATAGGCAAGGCGCGCATAGGGCTGGAATATGCGATGTTCCAGACCGGGCCGATGTCGATGGCACCTTCGCAACTGGGTGCATTTACCCGCTCGGATGCCAGCCAGGCGACACCTAACCTGCAATACCACGTACAGCCTTTGTCGCTGGAAAAATTTGGCGACCCTTTGCATGATTTCCCGGCGTTCACTGCCAGTGTCTGCAATCTGCGCCCTACTTCACGCGGCTACGTCCGCATCGCCAGCAATGATGCCGCTGCCGCACCAAAAATCGTCCCCAATTATCTGACGACGGCAGAAGACCGCAAAATTGCAGCAGCCTCCCTGACCCTGACACGCAAGATCATCGCTACTCCCTCCTTGCAAAAATACAGCCCTGAAGAAATGAAGCCTGGCGTACAGTTCCAGACAGAAGAAGAACTGGCGAGGGCGGCGGGGGATATAGGTACGACGATTTTCCACCCGGTAGGCACTTGCAAGATGGGACGGGTGGACGATACTGCGGCGGTGGTTGATAGCAACCTGCGCGTCATAGGCATAAACGGCCTGCGTGTGGCTGATGCTTCTATTATGCCGACTATAACCTCAGGTAATACCAACTCACCTACTGTGATGATTGCAGAGAAGGCAGCCACGAGTATATTGGCAAGCTGAGCGGACGGAAATTGAATCAAAAAGAGGAAGTAATTTTTCTGCGTGGAATTACTTACAGTAGTTATACCGTATTGTTTAGAAATCCATTTGCTGGGTACTATAAAAAGCTAATATAAAAAACTTCCAAAAAATAAAGGAAGTGTTGTCGCGTTGGAGTAGTAACCATAAGCCAGACAATAAGGAGAAGAGATGACCGACGTCATCCTGGAGACTAAGCGCTTGACCAAAGAGTTCAAGGGCTTCACAGCTGTAAGTGAGGTAAATTTGCAGGTGCAACGTGGGCATATCCATGCCCTGATCGGCCCTAACGGTGCTGGCAAGACCACCTGTTTCAATTTGCTGACCAAATTTCTTGTCCCGACTTCGGGGCAAATTCTGTTCAATGGCAGCGATATCACCTCGGCCAAACCGGCCCAGATTGCGCGTCAGGGCATCATACGTTCTTTCCAGATCTCGGCGGTTTTCCCGCACCTGACTGTCATGGAAAATGTGCGCATAGGTTTGCAAAGAAAACTGGGCACATCCTTTCATTTCTGGAAAAGCGAGCAATCGCTGAACCAGCTCAATGCCCGTGCCATGGAATTGCTGGCCGAAGTTGACCTGACTTCATTTGCCGACACGGTGACGGTTGATTTGCCCTATGGCCGCAAGCGGGCCCTCGAAATCGCTACGACACTGGCCATGGAACCTGAAATGATGCTGCTCGATGAGCCCACGCAAGGCATGGGTCATGAAGATGTGCATCGCGTGACCGAGTTGATCAAGAAGGTATCGGCTGGCCGTACCATCCTCATGGTGGAACACAATATGAGTGTGGTGTCAGGCATTTGCGACAAGATTTCGGTCTTGCAACGCGGTGCAATGCTGGCCGAGGGCACTTATCAGGAAGTGTCCACCAATCCCAAAGTCATGGAAGCGTATATGGGCAGTACCAGTGGTGAGCTGGAAGGGGCGCATGCATGAGTAACAATATGAGTCCCGCATTGGAAATTACCGGCCTGCAAGCCTGGTATGGTGAATCGCACATCCTGCACGATGTGAACCTGAAAGTGAACCAGGGTGAAGTAGTCACCATACTTGGCCGCAATGGTGCCGGGCGTACTACCACCATGCGCGCCATCATGGGCCTGACAGGTGCACGCAAAGGGTCAATCAAAATCAATGGACAAGAAGCCATCCACCTGCCGACCTATAAGGTGGCTCATCTGGGCGTAGGTTATTGCCCGGAAGAGCGAGGGATATTTTCATCCTTGTCCACAGAAGAAAACCTGATGTTGCCGCCCTCAGTATCGAAAGATAACCAGGGTATGTCGGTGGCAGAGATTTACGACATGTTCCCGAATCTGGCAGAACGTAAAAACAGCCAGGGAACACGCCTGTCCGGCGGTGAACAACAGATGCTGGCAGTCGCACGTATCTTGCGGACAGGCGCTCGCCTGCTATTGCTTGATGAAATTTCCGAAGGTCTGGCGCCGGTCATCGTGCAGGCTCTGGCGCGCATGATCACGATGCTGAAATCCAAGGGTTATACCATCGTCATGGTGGAACAGAATTTCCGCTTTGCTGCTCCGCTGGCGGACAGGTTTTATGTCATGGAGCATGGGCAGATTGTTGAGAGCTTTGCGTCTGCACAATTGCAAGAAAAAATGCCGGTCTTGAATGAGTTGTTGGGTGTTTAGGATGTACATCTGTAAGGTAACTGCCTCGCTGTCTTGGTGAAGCAGGTTTGAATAAAAATATGATTGGAGAAGACGCATGAAAGCAACATTCACGAAATTAAAAGTAGCAAGTCTCGCTGTTTCCGCCGCACTCGCTGGTTTTGCGCTGAATGCAAATGCGCAAGTGTCGGGTGATACGGTCAAGATCGGTTTCATCACCGATATTTCTGGCCTGTACTCTGATATCGATGGCCAGGGTGGCGCAGAAGCCATCAAGATGGCGATTGCCGATTTTGGCGGCACGGTTCTGGGCAAGAAAATTGAACTGGTCACAGCCGATCATCAAAACAAGGCCGATATCGCAGCCAGCCGCGCACGTGAATGGTTTGACCGCGATGGCGTCGATATGTTGATCGGTGGTACCAATTCAGGTACAGCCTTGTCCATGTCCAAAGTGTCTGCTGAAAAGAAACGCATCTTCATCTCTATCGGTGCTGGTACTGCCCGCCTGACCAATGAAGAATGCACAGCAAACACAATTCACTATGCTTACGACACAGTAGCCCTGGCAAAAGGCACGGGTTCTGCCGTTGTCAAACAAGGTGGCAAAAGCTGGTATTTCCTGACGGCTGATTATGCCTTTGGTGCCTCGCTGGAAGGTGATACCGCCAATGTGGTCAAAGCCAATGGCGGCACAGTCGCAGGTTCAGTCAAACATCCTTTGTCAGCATCTGACTTTTCTTCTTTCCTGTTGCAGGCACAAGCTTCCAAGGCACAAATCCTGGGTCTGGCAAATGCTGGCGGCGACACCATCAATGCGATTAAAGCGGCCAACGAATTTGGCGTCACCAAGACCATGAAACTGGCAGGCCTGCTGATGTTTATCAATGACATCCATTCCCTGGGTCTGAATGCCACTAACGGCATGTACCTGACCGACAGCTGGTACTGGAATCAAAACGATGAAGCGCGTAAATGGTCACGTCGCTATTTCGAAAAAATGAAAAAAATGCCGTCCAGCCTGCAAGCGGCTGATTACTCTGCAACGATGACTTACCTGAATGCCGTCAAGGCTGCCGGTACCGATGACACTGCAAAAGTCATGGAAAAACTGAAGAGCGCCAAGGTCAATGACATGTATGCCAAAAACGGTTACATCCGTGGCGATGGCAGCATGATCCATGACATGTACCTCATGCAAGTGAAAACCAGCGCTGAATCAAAAGAGCCTTGGGATTACTACAAAGTGGCGCAGACTATTCCGGGTGAACAAGCATTTACCACCAAATCCGAATCCAAGTGTGCCCTCTGGAAATAAAATCCAATTTCCGGGCGCATAGCGGCGTTGCAAAGCCTCGCAATACTAAAGTATTGCTGTGTTTTGCGCCTTGCTCTGCATCCCGGTAATTGAATTTTATGCTGTGTTTGTAATTTGAAATGGAGGCGTCGCGGACTTCGTCGCGATGCTTCCAATGTTAAAAAACGAAACCGTTTCTCTCAGAGTCTTTCACAGAAAAATTGTTTACTGATCAGCCAGAAAGATGCGGCTTTTCTCCTGATTTTCTCTGTGTCTCCGTGCCTCTGTGTTGAGAGGTCTTCGCCTTTCCATCCATTTTTATTTAGCGTGCCATGGAAATATTTGGTATTCCGCTGCAAGCGATGCTAAGCCAGCTTTTGCTGGGCTTGGTCAACGGCTCGTTTTACGCGATGCTGTCTCTGGGGCTGGCTGTGATTTTTGGCTTGCTCAATGTGATTAACTTTGCCCATGGCGCCCTGTATATGATGGGTGCCTTCCTCGCATGGATGGGCATGAATTATTTTGGTATCAATTACTGGGTCATGCTGATTGCTGCGCCTTTGCTGGTGGGGCTGTTTGGCATCATCATAGAAAAGACCATGCTGCGCTGGCTGTACAAGCTCGATCATCTTTATGGCTTGTTGCTGACCTTTGGTATCACCCTGATGTTGGAAGGTGTGTTCCGCTCGGTGTATGGCGTATCTGGCCAGCCCTATCAGGTGCCGGATGCGCTGACTGGGGCGACCAACCTGGGTTTCATGATCCTGCCTAACTACCGTGCCTGGGTCGTGGTGGCCTCGCTGGTGGTGTGCTTTGCGACCTGGTTCGTCATTGAAAAGACCAAGCTCGGTGCCTACCTGCGTGCCGGTACCGAGAACCCCAAACTGGTGGAAGCCTTTGGTGTCAATGTCCCGCTGATGGTCACCCTCACTTACGGCTTCGGTGTGGCTCTTGCTGCATTTGCCGGTGTGCTGGCAGCGCCAGTCATACAAGTATCGCCTTTGATGGGTTCCAATCTGATTATCACGGTATTTGCGGTGGTGGTGATTGGTGGCATGGGCTCTATCCTGGGTTCGATTTTGACAGGTCTGGGCCTGGGTATCATCGAAGGTCTGACGCGGGTGTTTTATCCTGAGCTGTCGGCAACTGTCGTGTTCATCGTCATGGCTATCGTCCTGATGATCCGCCCTGCCGGTTTGTTCGGTAAAGAAAAATGAACGGAGCCACCATGAATAAGAAAATCAGTTACGGCATTGCTTTTGCCCTGTTACTGGCGGCACCGTTTATAGTCTATCCGGTGTTCCTGATGAAGCTCTTGTGCTTCGCCCTGTTTGCCTGTGCTTTTAATTTGCTGATTGGTTTCACTGGCTTGCTGTCTTTTGGTCACGCTGCCTTCTTTGGTGCTGCCGGTTATATAGCTGGCTGGGCCTTGCGGGATGCAGGCTTGCCGACCGAGCTGGGTATCTTGCTTGGAGTAGGGGCTGCAGCCCTGATAGGCCTGTTGATGGGCGCACTGGCGATACGCCGCCAGGGTATTTACTTCACTATGATCACGCTAGCGCTGGCGCAGATGTTGTACTTCGTTTTCCTGCAAGCCAAGTTCACTGGTGGTGAAGATGGTCTGCAAGGTGTGCCGCGCGGCAAACTGCTGGGCGCAGTGGATTTGAGTTCTGATCTGACGCTGTATTACTTTGTGCTGGCAATTGCCATTGCCGGCTTTGCCATCGTCATGCGTACCGTGCATTCACCTTTTGGTCAGGTCTTGAAAGCCGTCAAGGAAAACGAACCACGTGCGATCTCGCTAGGTTATGACGTAGACCGCTATAAACTCATGGCTTTCGTGCTGTCGGCAGCACTGGCAGGCCTGGCAGGTGCCACCAAAACCCTGGTACTCGGTTTTGAGACGCTGACGGACGTACACTGGTCCATGTCTGGCCTGGTAGTATTGATGACGCTGGTGGGTGGTCTGGGCACGCTGGTGGGCCCGATAGTGGGTGCCATTATCATCATCGCACTGGAAAACAAACTCGGTGATCTTGGTAACATGCTGGCAAACGTCACGACGATAGAATGGTTCCGCACCATAGGTGACTCAGTCACCATCGTTACTGGCCTGATTTTCATCGTCTGCGTACTGGCTTTCAGGCGTGGTATTGTGGGTGAATTGATGGCCTATGTTGAACGCAATGGCAAGGCCAAGGCCGGTTGAATGCTTTGAATTGCCAGTAGCAAAAAAGCCCCGTGAAGAAAATTCCCGGGGCTTTTTCTTTTCTTGAAGACTTAGTTGGCGACGTGCTTGTTATCTGCCAGCCTTTCCAAGACTTGTCGTGCACTTGTTTTGATTATCGTAGTTTCGCTGGCATTGTTGACGAGGCTGGTCAGCAGCTGTTTCACGGTTTCAGCATTCGTGCCCGACTGCGCAATGGCAAAGATGGCTGCCTGGCGTACTTCTGGTATTTGATCATTCAGGGCAGTAGAAAAGTAATTGAGGCTGCTGTCGTTTTTATCCCATTGCGCGAGCTGTGAAATGCTGCGGCTTCTGACTGTGGCATCTGGATTTTCAGTCAGGCTTTGTAGTTGCCTGATCACGGCTGCAGTTGTTTTGGTATCGGCGCTGTCCAGCATATTGTTAGCGGGCTTGGGTGGCCCGTCAATTCCTGCTGGTGCAGGTGCTTTCAGTGCTGCCAATGCCTGCAGGGCGACGGCCGGTACTTGTTGATTATTCAGCGATAGCAGTATGAGTTCACGCTCTTCCTGCAGATTGATATTCAGGTTGCCCAGCATGGATAAAGCTGCTTTGCGTTGTCCGGAATCCGGGCTGCTGGCAAGCCGTCTTGATAAAGCCAAAGTCTCAGCACTGGGTATGCTGGCGAGCAGGTTGATGATGAGCTCCCTGCTGGCGGCGTATGTCTCACTGTCATACAGCGCCACCAGTTTTTTCACGTAGTGCGGATTTTCTTGCGCGAGTTTTCGTAACTGATCCTGGGCATCTTCTTTTCCTTCAAGCTGGTCGGCAGGTGACAAGGTTCGTGCCCACAGCAAGTCAAATGGATCTGCTTTATCTGCGGGTGCTGAAGTGCTGTTTGTATTTCCCCACAGCCCGGTGAATTGACCCAGTGTATGTGCTGCCTGACTTTCTGCCGGTGCTTTGTTACTGCGCCCATGCTTGGCGACTACTGGTGCTGGGCTGGCTGTGTCTGAAGGCAGCGTCATCCAGTTCATTGATATCAGGCTGGCCAGGGCAAGCAGGCTCAGCAAGAGCAGGATTTTTTTCATGGTTTGAAGCTGTCCTAATTTGGAAAAAGCCCTTGCAATAGCATTTTGCATGGATGATATGGACAACACCGTTTTATTGTACATGGGGACTTTTTCCATTTTGATTATTGTGGTGAGAGTGATTATTGAAGCACCAGGCTGGCCTGGGTATTGGTGGTGTAGTCCTTCAAACCAAAATGCCCCAGCCAGAAATCGTAGGTCGCATTCTGCCCATCGATATTGCTGGTATGCGAGCCATAGACATAGCAACTGCCAAAACATACGACTTCATCGATATAGCTTTTGATGGAATACATTTTGCTGCCATAGCGTTTGTTCTTGACTGACAGGATCAGGGGGCTGTCGATCGCCAGGCCATTGCTGCCGCAAGTCGGCGTCATGACATTGAAAGGGTAGACTCCGCATGATCCCAGGCCGTGCTGGGCACCGGCGATGCCGATGAAGGAATTGACTGATGTTGCATACGCCAGTTCATTGATGGCTTTCATCGCCAGGGTCACACCCATGGAATGGCCGATGACATCTATCCTGCCAGTGCAGGATGCTGCCTTGGCAGCCTGCAAGGATGCTTTCACTGGATTGGTATTGGCGGCACCATGGTCATTGATGGCGGGATTGGTTTTCGATCCCCAGTTGGGGCGATATAGCTGGGCATCGGCATAACCCTGGTTTTTCAAGGTGGTGACGGTGGCATTCCAGTCTGAAGGTGAACCGGCATTGCCGTGTACCAGTACCACATTGTCGAGGCAGGCTGCGTTGCTGGCGCAGGCGATAAAACCGAGGCCCATGGCAATGAGCACCCGGGTGAGTGTATGGTGTTGCATGATGATGTCTCCTGTGGTGTTTTTTATGTAATCCCGCGCATGGGTGCGCTGGAAAAAACAGGGTAGGAGCAAGTCGGTATGATCACCACTATCTATTCAGATAGTGGCAGGGGTGTGCTGTTCAGTTTTTATGCGTTGCTAACAGCAAGCCCAGTTCATAGGCTTTGGACACGGCATGCACGCGGCTGCGTACATCCAGTTTGGCGAAGATCTGGTCGATGTGATATTTGACGTTGACTTCGGTGAGTTCAAGGATGGTGGCTATTTCCCAGTTGGTTTTTCCTTCATGCATCCAGTGCAGGATTTCTCTTTGCCGCTCACTGAGGGTTTTATTATTGATACCGGGTCTGACGGGAAATTCTTCTACCTTAGTTAGGGCGTGTGCAAGTGCCAGGTGCAGATGAGGTGTCAACAAGGCCAGCAGATAAGCGTGCTGATGACTGACTTCAAAGGGCAGATTTGTGAAGATGAAATAGCTGGAAAAATGCCCGCTCAGGTCCAGCATGCCATGGGCAACGGTGTTATGCATTTTCTGCTTCTTGAATGAAGCCAGCCATTCAGCGGGGACTGCATGATCATCACGCCCCGTCTGGAAGAAAACCGGTTCCTGTGTTTCCCGCCATTTTTGCATCAAGGGACTATTTGCCCGGCCTTTGCTGTCGAGCAGGGATTGATAATAGTGGTAGCTCTCTGCCGGGCAATTGAACTGCAATAATTTATGTACATAGTTGCCCTGCGGGCTGACGCCACCTACGCCGCAGACCATCATTTCATGCGGCAAGATTTCGCGCAATATGCCTTGTGCGATCATGCTGAAGTCATTTGCATTGCGGGTTTCTGCACAAGCCATGATGATGGGCAGTATGGATGTCCTGGAGAGTTGCTCTGCAAAGTTCACCATGTCTGTATTCGTCCTTCTGGCTACTTTAAATTTGCGTGATGGGTGGGAGATGCTACGAATGCTGGCGCTGATATAGGGTGGATGGCGCATGGATGCTTGCTCATGCGCCACCTTCGTACTTACAAGGCTGCTGCGTAGATCGCCCTGGCATCTTCCTTCGTCACTTCACGTGGATTATTTCCGAGCAGGCGCGTTTGCAGCATGGCGTCGCTGGCGAGTTGATCGAGATCTTGCTCAGTGACACCAACCTGGCTCAGGCGGGTTTCTATGCCTACTCGGGTTGCCAGGTCTTCCATGGCCTTGATCATGGCGTGGCAACGCTGCTCAGCCGTTCCTGTGGCTTCTGGTGCGATGATGGTGGCCAGCTCAGCGTACAGTTCAGCTGCATGGCTGGCATTGAAGCGCAGTACATGGGGCAAGACCAGGGAATTCGACAAACCATGTGGCACATGGAAGATGCCACCTACCGGGTAGGCCAGCGCATGCACTGCCGCGCAGGGCGCATTGGCAAAAGACTGCCCGGCCAGCATGGCACCGAGCAGCATGGCCTGCCTTGCCGCCAGGTTGTTGCCATTGGTACAGGCTTCGTCAATATTGTTCCAGAGTAATTTTAAAGCCTGTACCGCCAGCATGTCGGACAGCGGGTTCTTTTTATGCTTGGTGGTATAGGCTTCTATCGCATGCACCATGGCATCAATGCCGGTGGCGGCGGTGACCTTGGGTGGCAAGCCTGTTGTCAGGTGCGCATCGAGGATGGCGATGTCAGCATATAGCTGTGGCGCGACCACGCCCATCTTGGTGGTGGCACCCGTGGTGACGATGGAGATAGGGGTAACTTCAGAACCTGTTCCAGCCGTGGTCGGGATTTGTATCAACGGCAGGCGCTTGCCTTTGACATTGCCTATGCCATACATGGTGGACAGGCTTTGATCGCTGCCAGCCAGGATGGCGATGAGTTTTGCCACGTCCATGGAACTGCCACCGCCCAGGCCGACGACCATTTCAACTTGCAGGCTGCGTGCATTGGCTACTGCCTGCAAGACCACCGCTTCTGGCGGGTCGGCAATCACGTCGGAGAAAATACTGACTTTGAGTTGTTCCGTTTCCAGGCTGGCTATCACTGGCTGTACCAGGCCAGTACGCAGGAAACCGGCATCGGTCACCAGCAGTACATGGCTAATCGCTGGAAATTCCTGGCGTATGATTTTACCCAGGCGCGTTGCTGCACCGGTTTGGCTGATCAAGCTGGGGACGGTTCTAAATTCAAAGTCATTCATATTTACATTTTCCGATTGTGGCTAGATGTTTAAAGGTAGTGAAGCAAGGTGTGATTCCAATCTGTTAGTGCGTTTCTGTTCCGATTTAATACCTGGTCTTCATCGTACTATATCCGGTAAGCAGTTGCTTGCATCTTGCTTGTTCCTCACTTGTGTCCTTTGTTTGTATCTTTAATTTACGATGATTTCTGGTTACCTATGGATATAGTTTTGCTTGGGTTTGCGGCTTTCTTTGCCGGATTTGTTGATTCCATCGTTGGCGGTGGTGGGCTAGTTCAGGTGCCGGCCTTGTTTTCTTTCTTGCCGGGAACGGCCCCCGCAACGCTCTTGGGTACCAACAAGATGGCTGGTATCTGGGGTACGACAGTAGCGGCTGCTCGCTATATGAGGACAGTGAGTTTGCGCTGGAGCATGGTGGTACCAGCCGCCATGATGGCTTTTGTATTTTCTTTTGCTGGCGCTTTCCTGGTAACACACATCCCGCCTACCTATTTGCGTAAGGCATTACCTTTCATTTTGTTGGCCGTAGCTATCTATACCTTCAAGAAAAAAGAGTTCGGGGCTGACAATAAGCCAGTGTTTGTGGGGAGCAAGGAGACTTATATGGCTATGCTGATAGGAGCAGGCATCGGGTTTTACGATGGCTTCTTTGGGCCAGGTACGGGCAGTTTCTTCATGTTTTTGTTCGTTCGTATCTTCGGCTATGACTTTCTCCGAGCCTCTGCGGCTGCCAAAGTATTAAATGTCGCATGCAATACCGCAGCGCTCATCTGGTTTGGTTACAGTGGTCATGTGCTCTGGATGCTGGGTTTAACAATGGCCGTATGTGGTGTTGGTGGATCAATTTTAGGTAGTCATTTGGCAATAAAACACGGCACATCATTTGTTCGCAGGATGTTCCTCGGCGTGGTGATGGCATTGATATGTAAGACTAGCTATGATGGTTTTCTCAAATAGCTGTGTTTCACGTGAAACAGTCGGAAGGTGAAAAACGGGGCTTCGGCCCCATTTTTTATGTCTTGATACTCATGTTTCACGTGAAACATAGATCTAAATAAAAAGAGAATCTTTAGCTCGTCAAAGTTTGCACTGCAAAACAAACTATAATCGAGCCTCATCTCCTAGATTCTCAGAAATCCACCATGTTTTATCCTAAAGAATTCGATGTCATCGTCGTCGGCGGCGGTCACGCCGGTACTGAAGCTGCACTCGCTGCTGCCCGTATGGGGCAGTCCACACTGTTGTTGACCCATAATATCGAGACCCTGGGTCAGATGTCCTGCAACCCATCCATAGGTGGGATAGGTAAGGGGCATCTGGTTAAAGAGGTCGATGCCATGGGGGGTGTCATGGCGATAGCCACTGATGAGGCAGGCATACAATTCCGTATCCTGAATTCATCCAAAGGCCCTGCTGTGCGTGCTACCCGTGCTCAGGCTGACCGTATCTTGTACAAGCAAGCCATCCGTAGTCGCCTGGAAAATCAGCCTAATTTGTGGTTATTCCAGCAGGCAGTAGATGATTTGCTGGTCGAAGGAAATCGCGTTGTCGGTGCCGTGACCCAGGTTGGCATCCGTTTCCGCGCCCGTGCAGTCGTGCTAACAGCAGGTACTTTCCTTGATGGGAAGATACACGTGGGCTTGAATAACTACTCCGCAGGCCGAGCGGGTGACCCACCAGCGATCTCTTTGTCTGCTCGTTTGAAAGAGCTGGCGCTACCACAAGGCCGTTTGAAGACTGGTACGCCGCCACGCATAGACGGTCGCAGCATCGATTTTTCGCTCATGCAAGAGCAGCCAGGTGATCTTGATCCTGTGCCGGTGTTCTCGTACATGGGTAATGCCAGCATGCATCCAAGGCAGTTGCCATGCTGGATTACTCATACTAATGAAAAAACCCATGACATTATCCGTGCTGGTCTGGATCGCAGCCCGATGTACACGGGTGTTATTGAAGGGGTAGGTCCACGCTATTGTCCATCGATAGAAGACAAAATACATCGCTTCGCCAGCAAGGAATCGCACCAGATTTTCCTGGAGCCTGAAGGCCTGACCACGAATGAGTTTTACCCTAACGGGATCTCTACCAGCCTGCCTTTTGATGTGCAGCTGGATCTCGTACGTTCCATGCGCGGTATGGAAAGCGCTTACATCCTGCGCCCTGGCTATGCGATTGAATATGATTATTTTGATCCGCGTGGTTTGAAATCATCGCTGGAAACCCGCCAGATTGAAGGTCTGTTCTTTGCCGGACAGATCAATGGCACGACCGGTTACGAAGAAGCAGCAGCCCAGGGCATGTTGGCTGGCCTGAATGCTGCCCTGAAAACTCAGGGTAAAGAAGCCTGGGTGCCACGTCGTGATGAAGCTTATCTGGGTGTGCTGGTAGATGATCTGATTACCAAGGGTGTGCAAGAACCCTACCGCATGTTTACCAGCCGTGCTGAATTCCGCCTGAGTTTGCGTGAAGATAATGCCGATATGCGCCTGACTGAGATAGGCCGCCAACTGGGTTGTGTCAGCGATGCCCAATGGCAGCAGTTTGAAGAAAAGCGTGAAAGTGTTTCGCGTGAAATGGAAAGACTGCGCTCTACCTGGGTCAATCCGCGCATCCTGGCCGACGTCGAAGCCGAGCGCGTTGTTGGCAAGGCTTTGGAGCGTGAGTATTCCCTGGCTGATTTACTGCGTCGCCCGCAAGTGACTTATGACAGCCTGATGAGTTTGCAAGGTGTGGAAGGGCAGGAGCTGGCCGGGCCAGGTGTGCTCGATCCACATGTGCGCGAGCAGGTTGAGATACAGGTCAAATACGCCGGTTACATAGACAGGCAGGCCAAAGAGGTTGAGCGCCATGCGCATTTTGAAAACCTCAAAATGCCGGCCAATTTTGATTACATGGAAGTGAACGGGCTTTCCATCGAAGTCCGGCAAAAGCTGAATAAGCACCAGCCTGAGAGCCTGGGTCAATGTGGTCGTATTTCCGGCGTGACGCCTGCGGCAATTTCCTTGCTATTAGTCCATTTGAAGAAGCGCGGTTTTAAAGAGTTCATGGCAAATGCAGATGTTGTCGTCGAGGGCCAGGCTGAGTGATTCACGTGGAACATCAAACTACGCCCGTGTCTTGCAAGTGCTTTGGCATCTGCACGTATTCAGGCGATGAAAAAAAACGAAAACAAAAATTGAAATGAAAAACAAGAAATTAATCGAGGACCAGGCCGTATGATTCACGTGGAACAAGCACAGTTACGATCGATGTTACAGAGCGGTGTTGAGGAGTTATCGCTGGATTTAAATAATGATCAAATTGACAATATGATTGTGTATTTGACATTGTTATCAAAATGGAACTCTGTTTATAACCTGACGGCTATCCGTGACCCCAAAGAAATGGTAAAACAACATTTGCTGGATTCGCTCTCTGCAGCGCCGGCATTCAAGGATGCAAAAAATATACTGGATGTAGGGGCAGGTGGCGGTTTGCCCGGTATGATGCTGGCGATTACTTATCCACAGGCAAAAGTGTCCATGATAGATACGGTCAGTAAAAAGACCGCCTTTCTGACCCAGGCAAAGACTGAGCTGGGTTTGAGGAATGTTACTGTCCATACCGGCAGGGTAGAAGCCTTGCAGGTCAAAGAGCCATTTGACGTCATCACTTCACGCGCATTTTCTGAGCTGGCTAATTTTGTCAATTGGTCTGGTCATCTGCTGGCAGATGGCGGCCAGTTCATTGCAATGAAGGGCGTACAACCTAAGCAGGAAATAGACAGCCTTCCCGCTGGCTGGCATGTGGACAAGTTGCAAGCTTTGACGGTGCCTGGTTTGCAGGCAGAACGTCACCTCGTCTTTATCAAGAAAACCCAGGCCTGATCTCACGGAAACCTCTATGGCAAAAATCTTTTGTGTCGCAAACCAAAAAGGTGGTGTGGGTAAAACCACCACTACCGTCAATCTCGCCGCAGGCCTGGCGAAACTCGATCAACGCGTCTTACTGGTTGATCTCGACCCCCAGGGTAATGCCACCATGGGAGCAGGTATCAATAAGGCAAAGCTGACCGCTTCCATCTATGAAGTCTTGCTGGGTATGTCGGATGTGACAACGGCCAAACTGCGTTCTGAATCTGGCCGCTTTGATGTTCTCCCCGCTAACCGAGAGTTGGCAGGTGCTGAAGTAGAAATGGTCTCGCTGGATAACCGTGACAAGCGCCTGCGTGAAGCCCTGGCCAAGGTCGATGCTGACTATGACTTCATCCTCATCGATTGTCCGCCAGCCTTGTCGCTGCTGACCCTGAATGGCCTATGCGCCGCGCATGGAGTGATTATCCCCATGCAGTGTGAATACTATGCGCTTGAGGGTTTGTCCGATCTGGCCAATACCATCAAGAAAGTCTCTGCCAATCTCAACCCAGACTTGAAGATAGTCGGCCTGCTGCGTGTGATGTTTGACCCACGGATGACACTGTCGCAACAAGTCTCCGACCAGCTGGAACAGCATTTCGGCGACAAGGTCTTCAAGACCCTGATCCCGCGCAATGTGCGTCTGGCAGAAGCACCATCTTACGGCATCCCCGGCGTGGTGTTTGATCCTGCATCCAAAGGGGCGCAAGCCTATATTGCCTTTGGTGCAGAGATGGTGGAAAGAATTAAACAACTGGAAAAATAAGTATGTCGATCAAAAAACAAAAAGGTCTGGGCCGTGGCCTGGACGCCTTGCTCGGCGGTGCCGCCGACTTTGCCGAAGCCGTGCCTACCGTCACTGGTGCCCCTACCAGCCTCAACGTGGCACAAATGCAGGCTGGCAAGTATCAACCCCGTACCCGCATGGACGAAGGCGCACTGGCCGAGCTGGCTGCCTCCATCAAGGCCCAGGGTCTGATGCAACCTATCCTGGTTCGCCCCATAGGACAAAACAATGGCGTGACCCGCTACGAAATCATTGCTGGTGAACGTCGTTTCCGCGCATCGCAAATGGCTGGCATGGATGAAGTTCCGGTATTGGTCAAGGATGTGGATGACCAGGCCGCCGCCGCCATGGCCCTCATCGAGAACATGCAGCGTGAAGACTTGAATCCCTTGGAAGAAGCCCAGGGTATACATAGGTTGATCACCGACTTTTCTTTCACCCATGAGCAGGCGGCCAATGCAGTAGGGCGCTCCCGCAGCGCTGTATCGAACCTGTTGCGTCTGCTGAACTTGGCCAAACCCGTGCAAACGATGCTGATGGCTGGTGACATCGACATGGGTCATGCCCGTTCCCTACTGGTCACAGATGCTGCCACACAGATACAACTGGCTAACCAGATCGTCGCCAAGCGCATGTCTGTCCGTGAAGCAGAAAAGCTGGTCGCCAAGACCACGGCTGAGATGAATGCCAGCGGCAAGCCGCGTGACAAGGCAGAAAAATCCCGCGACATCACCCGTCTTGAAGAAGAACTATCCGATTTGCTGGCAACCCAGGTTGCCTTGAAACTGGGCAGCAAGGGCAGGGGACAAATGCTGATAGACTTTGCCGACCTTGATAGCCTGGACGGCATCATCCTGAAAATTCGCGGACAGTAAAAAGACTTGATCCATGCAGATACTGACTTTGCCCGGCCTTTATAGCTCTGGTCCCGGCCACTGGCAAACACGCTGGGAAGCCGAATTACCGAATGTAAAAAGAGTAGAGCAACAAGACTGGGATAATCCAGTCAAGGATGTGTGGGTCGCCACTTTATCAGCTGCTGTCAATGCAGTGCCTGACGAAGTGGTGCTGGTTGCGCATAGCATGGGTTGTGCGCTGACGGCCTGGTGGCTGGCGTCAGATAAGCCCGGCGTTGTGGATAAAAGCAAAGTCAGGGCGGCATTCCTGGTGGCTCCACCAAATGTGGGCAGGGAAAATTTCCCCGCACCCACATTTAATCCCATGCCGCAGATCCGGTTTCCGTTTCCGGTTGTCGTGGTAGCATCCAGCGACGACCCCTGGTGTGACCTGCCAATTGCACAAGCCTGGGCAAAAAGCTGGGGGGCGGTGCTGCACCTGATCGGTGCGAAAGGCCATATCAATGGCGACTCTGGACTGGGTAGCTGGAAACAAGGCCAAGACTGGCTCAACACATTAATCACAAAAACGGCAAAGCCAGTACAATAATAAAAAAGCACCAAAATGTTGCATTTTGGTGCTATGCACCAAACGTTTGACGATATACATCAAACGTTTGACGTTATTACGCACAACCACGTATAATTCCGTGGTTTTGATAGGCGAGGATTTGCGCTGCCCGGTTATATCGTGGCAAGACAAACAAATTCAATGCCTGACCGTAAAAATAGGCTTTACGCAAAATTATCCGGCAACGTATAGCGCTGCTATACATTACAAGCCGCAATGTCCCAGAGGCAATTTTGCGTAAGTCCTAAATAGTGAGGGAAGCATGGCACGTATCGTACTGCTGCAAATGCTGGCAGCCGTGGTCGTGACCGTGCTGGCCGGTATCATAGGTGGTTTTTCCCTCGCACTTTCTGCCCTGGTAGGTGGATTGTGTTGTGCGATTCCAAATGCTTTTTTTGCGTTGCGCTTGAGTATCAGCGCCCGGAAGCCTGGAGGAGCCAACCCGGTGAGTTTTTTCATCGGTGAATTTATCAAGATTGCATTGACAATTGCGCTGATGGCTGCAGTTGTCTTCTGGTACCGCGATGTCAACTGGCCGGCTTTTCTGATCGCCTTCATCGTAGTGCTGAAAAGTTATTTTATTTTACTATTTAGACAACGACCATGAGCGCAACCGAGCACGCCCCAACCGCGTCAGAATATATTGTTCATCACCTTGGACATTTTTCGACCAAACATCAAGACAAGATCGTTGATTTTTCCATCTTCAATATGGATACCATTTTTTGGTCCATTTTTGCAGGTGTACTTGGCAGCCTGATTTTGTTCCTGGCTGCACGTAAAGCCACTTCTGGAGTTCCAGGCCGCTTCCAGGCAGCTGTAGAAATCCTGGTAGAAATGGTGGAAGAACAATCCAAGGGCATTGTCCACGGTGACCGTAGCTTTATCGCTCCGTTGGCCTTGACTGTATTTGTCTGGGTTGCCCTGATGAACTCACTGGATTTCCTGCCAGTGGATCTGTTTTCCGGTTTGTTTGCATTGTTGGGTGTTGAGCATATATTCACCCACCATCGCGTAGTGCCGACTGCTGATTTGAATGGCACCCTGGGCATATCTCTGGGCGTGCTGGCACTGATGCTGTATTACAGTATCAAGATCAAAGGCCTGGGTGGCTTCCTGCATGAATTGGTTTCTGCGCCTTTCGGCATCAAGATGGCACCATTCAACCTGATCTTGCAATTGATTGAATTTGCTGCAAAAACTGTATCCCTGGGTATGCGACTGTTCGGTAACATGTTTGCGGGTGAATTGTTGTTCCTGTTGATCGCTTTGCTGGGTTCGATGGCAACAGTATTTGGTGTGTTTGGTCATTTGGTTGCAGGTTCCATTTGGGCAATCTTCCACATTTTGATCGTATTCTTGCAAGCCTTCATTTTCATGATGCTGACACTGGTATATATCGGCCAGGCGCACGAGTCTCACTAAGTTTTGCGAAGTTTTTGTAGTAGTAACAGTTTTGGTTTTTTGGTTTTTTGGTTTTAGCTTTTTATTATTTTTAACTTTTAAGGAAATGTCATGACTGATTTATCTTTTGTTGCTTTGGCTTGCGGTTTGATCATCGGCTTGGGCGCTATCGGTGCTTGTATCGGTATCGCTATCATGGGTGGTAAATACCTGGAAGCATCTGCTCGTCAACCAGAATTGATGAACACATTGCAAACTAAGATGTTCTTGCTGGCTGGTCTGATCGATGCTGCGTTCCTGATCGGTGTTGGTATCGCTATGCTGTTTGCATTCGCTAACCCATTTAAATAATCAGTTCTTCCTTCTACTGCCGGGAGCATTTGCTTCCGGCTTGATCCATTTAGATAAGGAATTACCGTGAACTTAAACGCAACATTGTTCGTTCAGTTTGGGGTTTTCTTCATCTTGGCAATGTTCACAATGAAATTTGTGTGGCCGCCACTGATGAACGCGCTCGACGAGCGTGCGAAGAAAATCGCAGACGGACTGGCTGCCTCCGATAAAGCGCAAAAAACATTGCAAGACGGTGCCAAAGCGGCTCAAGACGCATTGAATGCTGCTCGTGAAGAAGGCCAAAAACAGATCCTCAACGCAGAACAACGCGCTGCCAAGATTGTTGACGAAGCCAAAAACACAGCCGCTGCTGAAGCTGCACGCATTCTTGCTGCTGCAAACGCCGATGCTGAAAATCAAGTGACCAAAGCACGCGAAGAATTGCGCGACCAGGTTGCTACGCTGGCAGTCAAAGGTGCAGAACAAATTCTGAAACGTGAAGTCAACGCATCTGCTCACGCTGATCTGTTGAACCAACTGAAAACCGAGCTGTAATCATGGCCGAAATCGCAACGATCGCTCGTCCTTACGCAGAAGCGCTGTTTCGTGTTGCCCAAACCGGTAACCTGTCCGCCTGGTCGGAACTGGTTACCGAAATGGCACAGGTAGGTGCGCATCCCGATGTACAAGCTCTTGCACACAACCCCAAAGTCTCGGCTGATCAAAAAGCTGAGATTTTCTTGTCTGCGATCAAATCTCCAGTGACTGCTGAAGCGAAAAACTTCATCAACACACTTGCTGACTATGACCGCCTGACTCTGTTGCCGGAAATCGCTTTCCAGTTTCATGCTCTGAAAAACGCCTTCGAAGGCGCAGCAGATGCAGAAGTGACTAGCGCATTTGAATTGTCGGCAGCTCAGTTGAGCGAACTGGCAGTGACATTGGAAAAGAAATTTGGCCGCAAGTTGCACCCTACAGTCAAAGTGGATTCCTCTTTGATCGGTGGTGTACGCATCGTGGTTGGTGATCAGGTGCTCGACACGTCGGTTCGCGCGAAGCTGCAGAAAATGCACGTCGCCCTGACCGCGTAAGAACGTAATAAATATTAGGAGTTAGTATGCAACTCAACCCATCTGAAATCAGCGAGCTGATCAAGAGCCGGATTCAAGGCCTTGGTGACACAGCTGAGATTCGCAATCAAGGTACGGTTATCTCCGTTACCGACGGTATCTGCCGCATTCACGGTCTGTCTGACGCGATGCAAGGCGAGATGCTGGAATTCCCAGGCAACACATTTGGTCTGGCGCTGAACCTGGAACGTGATTCCGTTGGTGCCGTTATCTTGGGTGACTACGAACACATCTCCGAAGGCGATACAGTTAAATGTACCGGCCGTATTCTGGAAGTGCCTATCGGTCCTGAACTGCGTGGTCGTGTAGTTAACGCGCTGGGTCAGCCTATCGACGGCAAAGGTCCTATCAATGCAAAACTGTCCGCGCCTATCGAAAAGATTGCGCCTGGCGTTATTGCACGTCAATCCGTTTCTGAACCTATGCAAACTGGCCTGAAGTCTATCGACTCCATGGTACCGGTTGGCCGTGGTCAGCGCGAATTGATCATTGGCGATCGTCAAACTGGTAAAACAGCTGTTGCGATCGATGCCGTGATCAATCAAAAAGGTCAAAACGTTACATGTATCTATGTAGCGATTGGTCAAAAAGCTTCTTCCGTTAAAAACGTTGTGCGCGCTCTCGAAGCCCACGGCGCCATGGAATACACCATCGTTGTTGCTGCTACTGCTGCTGAATCTGCAGCGATGCAATACGTATCCGCATACTCCGGTTGCGCGATGGGTGAATACTTCCGTGACCGCGGTCAAGATGCACTGATCATTTATGATGATCTGTCCAAACAAGCTGTCGCTTACCGTCAGGTTTCCCTGTTGCTGCGCCGCCCACCAGGCCGTGAAGCTTACCCAGGTGACGTATTCTATTTGCATAGCCGTTTGCTGGAACGTGCAGCGCGCGTTAACCCAGACTACGTTGAAGCTTTCACCAAAGGTGAAGTTAAAGGTAAAACAGGTTCTTTGACAGCATTGCCTATCATTGAAACTCAGGCTGGTGACGTTTCCGCTTTCGTTCCTACCAACGTAATTTCGATTACTGACGGTCAGATCTTCCTGGAAACATCCTTGTTCAATGCAGGTATCCGTCCAGCGATTAACGCTGGTATCTCGGTTTCCCGCGTTGGTGGTGCTGCGCAGACTAAAGTTATCAAAAACTTGTCCGGCGGTATCCGTAATGATTTGGCACAGTACCGTGAATTGGCAGCGTTTGCCCAGTTCGCTTCTGACCTCGATGAAGTAACACGCAAGCAGCTTGATCGTGGTGCCCGCGTCACTGAATTGTTGAAGCAAGCTCAATATGCTCCACTGTCTATCTCCCTGATGGCCGTTACTCTGTTCTCCGTGAACAAAGGCTTCCTGGATGATGTAGCGGTCAAGCAAGTGCTGGCATTCGAAGCAGGCGTACATGGCTACATGAAAACGAACCATGCAGCATTGCTGCAGAAAATCGAAGAAACCAAGCAACTCGACAAAGATGGTGAAGCTGCCATGGCTGCCGCAATTGCTGATTTCAAAAAAACCGGTTCCTATTAATTTACTGTAGCTAGAAGGAGTCAATACTCATGGCTGCAGGCAAAGAGATACGTGGCAAGATCAAAAGCGTAGAAAATACGAAGAAGATCACTAAGGCGATGGAAATGGTCGCCGCATCCAAAATGCGCAAGGCGCAAGACCGGATGCGTGCGGCTCGTCCGTACAGTGAAAAAATTCGTACGATCACTGCTAACTTGTCACAGGCCAACCCAGAGTACACGCATCCTTTTATGGTGCAACAAGATCTGTCCAAGAAAGTTGGCGTGATTGTTGTAACGACAGATAAAGGTTTGTGTGGCGGTCTCAACACGAACGTGTTGCGTCTGGTCACGAGCAAAATGCGTGAACTCGAAGGTAAGGGTTCAAAGATAGAAGCGGTCGCAATTGGTAATAAAGGTCTCGGCTTCCTGAATCGCGTAGGTGCGCAAGTGGTTTCCCATGTCACACAATTGGGCGACACTCCTCACCTCGACAAGCTGATAGGTCCAGTCAAGGTTTTGCTGGATGCGTATCAGGAAGGCAAGCTGGACGCGGTTTATCTGAGTTATACAAAGTTTATCAACACCATGAAGCAAGAGCCGGTGATGGAGCAGTTGCTGCCCCTGACAGCGGACAAACTCGCGACAGAGAAGAATGCCCATACCTGGGATTATCTGTATGAGCCAGATGCTGCGACGGTGATTGATGAATTGTTGATACGTTATGTAGAAGCACTGATTTTCCAGGCCGTAGCGGAAAACATGGCATCTGAACAATCGGCCCGTATGGTGGCGATGAAATCAGCAACTGATAACGCAGGTAACGTGATTGGCGAACTGAAACTGGTTTATAACAAAACCCGTCAAGCCGCCATTACCAAAGAGCTCTCCGAGATCGTCGCCGGCGCGGCAGCGGTCTAAACTGAATTTAAATATTAAGAAGGAACGAACATGGCTAATGGCAAAATCGTTCAGTGTATCGGCGCTGTTGTGGACGTTGAATTTCCACGCGACGCGATGCCTAAGATTTATGACGCCTTGAAAATGGAAGGCTCCGAGCTGACATTGGAAGTTCAGCAGCAATTGGGTGACGGCATTGTCCGTACCATTGCTCTGGGTACTTCTGATGGTCTGCGTCGTGGCATGACTATTACCAACACTGGCAAACCTATCATGGTACCCACCGGCAAAGCAACGCTGGGTCGTATCATGGACGTACTGGGTAATCCTATCGATGAATGCGGTCCTGTCAGCCACGAGCAGACAGCTTCGATTCACCGTAAAGCCCCTGCCTACGACGAACTGTCCCCATCCCAGGAATTGCTGGAAACCGGTATCAAGGTTATTGATCTGGTTTGCCCATTCGCTAAAGGTGGTAAGGTCGGTCTGTTCGGTGGTGCGGGTGTAGGTAAGACCGTTAACATGATGGAACTGATTAACAACATCGCCAAGGCACACAGCGGTTTGTCCGTGTTTGCCGGTGTGGGTGAGCGTACTCGTGAGGGTAATGACTTCTACCACGAAATGGCTGACGCAAAAGTGGTTGATCTGGAAAATCCAGAAAACTCCAAAGTTGCGATGGTGTACGGTCAGATGAATGAACCACCAGGTAACCGTCTGCGTGTTGCTCTGACTGGTTTGACGATCGCTGAAGGTTTCCGTGACGAAGGCAAAGACGTTTTGTTCTTCGTGGATAACATCTACCGTTACACACTGGCTGGTACTGAAGTATCTGCTTTGCTGGGTCGTATGCCTTCTGCCGTGGGTTATCAACCTACTCTGGCTGAAGAAATGGGCCGTCTGCAAGAGCGTATTACATCCACTAAAACTGGTTCGATCACATCGATCCAGGCCGTGTATGTTCCAGCGGATGATTTGACCGATCCATCTCCTGCAACGACGTTTGCTCACTTGGATTCCACCGTTGTTTTGTCCCGTGACATCGCTTCCCTGGGTATCTACCCAGCGGTTGATCCACTGGATTCAACATCCCGTCAGCTGGACCCACAAGTGGTTGGTGTAGAGCACTATGAAACAGCCCGCGCTGTTCAAGGTACTTTGCAGCGCTACAAAGAATTGCGTGACATTATCGCGATTCTGGGTATGGATGAATTGGCTCCTGAAGACAAACTGCTGGTCGCACGTGCACGTAAGATGCAGCGTTTCCTGTCTCAGCCTTTCCACGTTGCTGAAGTGTTTACCGGTGCTCCAGGTAAATACGTTTCCTTGAAAGAAACGATCCGTGGTTTCAAAATGATCGCTTCCGGCGAGCTCGATCACCTGCCAGAACAAGCGTTCTACATGGTAGGTACTATCGACGAAGCAATCGAAAAAGCGAAAAAACTGGCTGCTGCTTAATAATAATTAAGCGCACTGGCGGTGCGGCTGAACTGGTCGCACCATAGCTTTTTTGAGCGAATAATAAGGGTCCAACATGGCACACACTATTCACGTTGACGTGGTTTCCGCAGAGGAGCTGATCTTCTCTGGTGAAGCCGAATTCGTCGCGTTGCCGGGTGAGGCTGGTGAATTGGGTATCTATCCGAAACATACACCACTGATTACCCGCATCAAGCCGGGCGCGGTGCGCATCAAGATTCCGGGCAAAGCCGAAGACGAATTCGTATTCGTCGCCGGTGGCCTGCTTGAAGTGCAACCAGATGCAGTGACAGTTTTGGCTGATACAGCGATTCGCGGTCACGACCTGGACGAAGCCAAAGCCAGCGAAGCCAAGAAACTGGCTGAACAAGCTTTGGTTAATCGTGATTCCAAAATTGACTATGCGCAAGCACAGGCAGAATTGGCTTCCGCGATCGCCCAATTGGCAGCGATACAAAGATTGCGTCAAAAGCGTTAATTTCGCTGCGAAAATTTTTCGCGACGAAAGCAGTACAATGGAAAGGCAGCTCAGGCTGCCTTTTTGTTTTTCCAAAATCCGATACTGGAACTGCCCATGCCTATGGAACTAGCCCTGATTGCTGAGATACTGAGCAAAAGCAAAACCATTGCCGTCGTTGGTCTGTCATCAAAGACTTCAAGACCCAGCCATGGTGTGGCCGCTTACATGCAGGCGCATGGCTATCGCATCATCCCGGTCAATCCGCGCGAAGCAGGGAATATCATACTGGGCGAATACTGTTATCCAGACCTGATCACCGCAGCGGCTGAGCATCGTATTGATATCGTCGATTGCTTCCGCAATGCGGCTGATATTCCACCCATCGTGGTAGAAGCCATACAAATAGCCGCACCTTATCTGTGGATGCAATCAGGCATCGTCAATGCTGAAGCTGCCGCCAGGGCAGAGGCTGCAGGTATCAAAGTCGTCATGGACAAATGCATCAAGATCGAACATCTTTACCATCAATGATACCGCTGACTATGGTGGCAGCGGATTCTTCCGCTTAAGTAGCATTAAGCAGTATTCAGGCTCGATTCAGTCATGTACTCAAGCATGAATGATCATTCATAAAAAGCCCGGTGCGGCTCCACGTAGATCAATTTTATCGACTTGAGCAGTTTGTAAATGATAGCTGCCAGCAATACATAGAAATAACTTACAAGCAGGCTATATAAACCGCCGATCATAAACAGATTGAACAGGTCAGCGATATCGATGCGCTTGTCGTTGATCATCATAATGACCGCAGCACTAACACCAAAAGCCAGCGCCATGACGAACGGAGCAAAATGGCAGTAGAAAACAAACTTGTCGTCGTCCAGGCGAATAAAAGCAAAGCCGAACATCAGCAGCACCAACAAATACGGTATGCCACCAATAAACAGAGAGCCAACCAGAAAGCGCGATAGGTCGCGCAGCACCCCAAATTGTGCGCATGCGAGGCTGAGCAAACTCAGCACTATGGGCAATAACAATGCGGCCAGGTGAGGTTTTCTTCCGTATCATGTGCAATGAGTTTGCAATGTATGTCACACAAAAAGTGTATTACTGCTGAATGCATTTGTATTGTTGTTAGGGTATGCAGCACTTTTCATACTATCATCAAAACATTATCTCTGATTCTGAGATACTTCCTTTGTAAGCTAACAATATTGATTGGGGACTTGAATGACAGTTGCGGACTTGTTTCGGGTAGGTAAAGGTTTTCAGGTCAATGATGCGGATGCCAATAAAAAACTGCTGGGATTGGCAGCCACTGATAAGAATGCAGACAAGGCTGCCGACAAGCTGACGACACTAAAGCTGGCCGAAGAAATTTCTACCCTGCAAAATGTCTTGTATGCAGGCCATGAGCGCAAGCTGCTGATCATCCTGCAAGGCATGGATACCTCCGGCAAAGATGGTACGGTCAAAGGTGTGTTCGGACAAATCAATCCCCTTGGCGCACGAACCGTGGCTTTCAAGGCTCCCAGTACGGATGAAAAGAATCACGACTATCTGTGGCGCATCCATAAAGAAGTGCCGGGCAAGGGTGAGGTCACCATCTTCAACCGCAGCCACTATGAAGATGTGTTGATCACTCGCGTACATGAGTGGATAGACCAGGCCGAATGCAAACGCCGCTATGCACAAATCCGTGATTTTGAGCGCATGCTGGCCGAGACTGGCACGGTGATCCTGAAATTCTTCCTGCATATTTCCAAGGCAGAGCAAAAAGCCAGACTGGAAGAGCGTCTGGCCGATCCTGACAAGCACTGGAAATTCGATCCCCAGGACCTGGAAGAGCGCAAGTACTGGGACGCTTATCAAGAAGCGTATGAAGATGCATTGCTGGCAACTGACGCTGATCACGCGCCTTGGTATGCCGTGCCATCAGATTCGAAGACCCAGCGCAATCTGGTGATCGCCAGCATAGTGCAAGAAAAAATGCTGGACCTGAAACTCAAATATCCTCCGGGAAACTCTGAATTCAGCAAGCTCAAGGTGGAATGAAGTTCAATTTTTTACCTGAGCTGGTCGCAGCACCGCTGTATCCATTGCTGGCCTGGCAGGGGCAGCGTACCCGCGCGGGGACGCCACGCTTGCCTGAAGCCAGTGACCAGGCATATGGGAGGTTGACTCACAGCAATCATCCTGTGGATAACTTGCGGGTCTTGGGTATAGGTGAATCACCGGTTGCTGGCGTTGGCGTGGCAAATTACAAAGAAGCCATTACTGCTCAACTGGCTTTGGCCCTGGCAAATAAATTGGATGTCACGGTGGAATGGCATGCCCTGGGGCAAAACGGCGCACGTTTAGCCTGGGCCAGAACAGCCCTGCCTGATTTACGTTCGATGCCAGCCTGGGATGTGATCCTGGTCGCTTTTGGTGTGAACGATACAACCAGCTTTTGTTCGGTCAATAGCTACCGGGCAGAATTGCATTGCTTGCTGGATGAATTGCAGACAATGATGGAACCAACAAGTATCGTCATTCTGGCTGGGGTTCCACCCATGCAGGTTTTTCCTGCCTTGCCTTCTCCTTTGCGCCAGGTTTTAGACATGAAGGCGCGGGTTCTGGATCAAATAAATAGCGAAATGGCAGCATCCCGGCAGCAAGTTTTGCATTTGCCGTTTGCCGCAAATCTTCAAGATGTGCGCCAGATGGCCGAAGATGGCTACCATCCGTCAGCACTTGGCGTCAGTATTTGGGCCGAAGAATTAGCGAAAACATTTCTGCAAAATCGTCAAGAAAAATAATCGAGATCTGCTACTTATGCACAATTTAGCTTGCATGCTATTTATGCACAAAAATCGATAATTATTAGAAATCAGTAATCACTATCAATAGAATCAATGACTTACGTAATAATCCTGTTAACCGAATTTAAAACTAATCAGTAAACTGGCATTCTGTCATTTCTATCCACAAAGTTATCCACAGTTTATTACCGGAAATTTTGCTGAAAATTGCACCACTTGTTGCAGATCAGATGCCGAGACTGCGCGCATAGGCGATAATGTCGCTTATACAGCAATAGCCTGCGTAGTTTGACCATGTCAGTAGATAAGCAGATGCGCGCAGCGTCACCGAAAGCCCTTATGTCCATGAATTTTGCCCCGCTCAAAAATGATACCTTCCTGAGAGCACTGTTGCGCCAGGAAACTGATTACACACCGCTATGGCTGATGCGCCAGGCTGGTCGTTATTTGCCAGAATACCGTGCCACCCGCAAAGGTGCCGGCTCTTTCCTCAGCCTGGCCAAGAATCCCGGTTTCGCCACTGAAGTGACTTTGCAACCAATCGACCGTTATGGGCTGGATGCTGCCATCCTGTTCTCAGATATTTTGACTGTACCAGATGCGATGGGCCTGGGCCTGTACTTTGAAGAAGGCGAAGGCCCCAAGTTTGAGCGCCCGTTGAAAGATGAAAAAGATGTCATGGCACTCAAAGTGCCAGAAGCAGGCAGCCTGCAATATGTATTTGATGCCGTAACGCAAATTCGCACTGCACTGGATGGCCGTGTGCCGTTGATCGGTTTCTCCGGTAGCCCATGGACACTGGCCTGTTATATGGTAGAGGGCCAGGGTTCGCGCGACTTCCATACCGTCAAGGGCATGATGTACAAGCGCCCTGACCTGATGCACCACATCCTGCGCACCAATGCCGACGCTGTAGCTACTTACCTCAATGCGCAAATCGATGCCGGTGCTCAGGCCGTGATGATATTTGATAGCTGGGGTGGGGCGCTGGCAGATGGCGCTTATCAAGAGTTCTCGCTGTCTTATATGCGCGATATCGTCAGTCAGCTGCAAAAAGAAAAAGATGGCAAGCGTATTCCTGCCATCGTCTTTACCAAAGGTGGTGGCTTGTGGCTGGAACAGTTGGCCGACATCGGTGCCGATGCCCTGGGACTGGATTGGACCGTGAACCTGGGCCAGGCGCGCGCCAAAGTTGGCAACAAGGTCGCCTTGCAAGGTAATCTGGATCCGGCGGTATTGTTTGCTGAGCCAGAGCAAATCCGCCAGCAAGTGATTGCCGCGCTGGATAGTTATGGCAAGCCTGCGGCTGGCCACGGCCATGTATTTAACCTGGGCCACGGCATTTCGCAATTTACACCAGTTGAGTCAGTTAGCGTGCTGGTCGAAACGGTGCATGAATACAGCCGCAAGCAACGTCACTCTGCATAAAGGGGCATTTTTATTGCCATTTTATTGAAGCCAGCGACCTCTTCAGCCAGCATTGCTGTTTAGCTCACTGGCAAAGTCTGTATATTTAGCCACTGGCAAAACAACAATTGCTGGAAATGCTTGTCATTGCGTTATGTTGCTCTGCAAAACATAGCACTGGCGTGCTTTTCCAGCCAGAAGGCTGTGGAAAACCAATGGATTAGCGGCAGAAAAATTTTGCATTTCTATGCACACTTTCTGTTACTTATGCACAAAATCGGGGCGACAAAAAATATTTTCAAAATTATTTTTTTGTTCCCCAGCATTTTTTACAAGTTATTGATTTTAAACGATTAAATTCTAGGCTCTGAGATAGGGCATTTTGTGGAAACCCACGTAAACGCTAGCGAAAACCGATGTCAATAGACCTTTCTCCACAAAGTTATCCACAGAAACTGTGGATATGTAAAAAAGCCTTATGAAATCAATAGTTAGCGGTGCTTTTTGTGGTTTGCGCTAGATTGTGAAACAAGTTTATCTGCGCGTTGCCCTTGATACCCCTCTTGACAGAACCTTCGATTATCGGTGGACAGCACAAGAAGAGGGCGGGATGGCTGTCAACTTGCCCCAGATTGGGCAACTGGTGGCTCTGCCTTTTGGTCGCCAGGAAGTCGTCGGCCTGATCATGGATGTGGTCACCGAGACGGATGTTCCGGTTGACAAGCTGCGTGACGTCATTGCCGTGCGGCACGAGTTGCCCTCCATGAACAGGGAATGGCTGGCGCTCTGCCAGTTTGCCGCCGAATATTACCAGCGCCCCTTGGGCGAGGTGGCGATACCCGCCTTGCCCAAAAACCTGAAGGCCATCAAGACAGTATCCCTGCAGCGTGCCATCAAGAAGCTGGCCAAATTGCCTGAGCAGGCTGATGTCAGCCCGCTGGGCGAGCCGCAATTAAATCCCGAGCAACAAGCTGCTGTGGACGCAGTTGCCAATGCTGAGGGCTACGCCCCGCATCTCCTATTCGGAGTGACAGGCAGCGGCAAGACAGAAGTGTATTTGCAGACCGCCGCCAAAGTGCTGGCCAAAACCCCGGATGCCCAGATCCTGATCCTGGTGCCAGAGATTAACCTGACACCACAGCTTGAATCCCATATCCGCGCCCGTTTTCCCGGCCTGATGCTGTCCACTCTGCATAGCGGTATGGCCGAAGGTGAGCGCTTGCTACACTGGCTGGCCGCACATACCGGGCGTGCTCGCATCGTGCTCGGTACGCGCCTGGCGATGCTGGCATCCTTGCCCAGGCTGAAACTGCTGATTATTGATGAAGAGCATGACCCTTCCTACAAACAACAGGAAGGCCTGCGTTATTCTGCCCGTGACCTCGCCGTGTGGCGGGCGCGCCAGCTGTCCATACCCATCTTGCTGGGTTCTGCCACACCCTCGCTGGAAAGCTGGCAGGGCGCGCAGACTGGTCGCTACCGCTTGCTGGAATTGCACGAACGCGCTGTCCAGCATGCAGTCCTGCCCATCATACGCATCATCAACCTGGAAAGAGAAAAGCCCAGCGAAGGCCTGACCCAAAGACTGATAGGTGCGATCAAGCTACGTCTTGAAAAGGGTGAGCAATCACTATTGTTCTTGAACCGGCGCGGTTATGCACCTGTGCTGGCTTGCGATGCCTGCGGCTGGATCAGCAATTGCACCCGTTGCACTGCCCATCTGGTTTTGCATAAAGGCGACCATAGACTACGCTGCCATCACTGCGGTCTGGAACAGCGCATACCGCGCTCATGCCCAACTTGCGGCAATATTGACTTGCAGCCATTGGGTCGTGGCACCCAGCGCATGGAAGAAAGCCTGGCCCTGCTTTTCCCGGAGGCCAGGGTATTCCGTATCGATGCCGACTCTACGCGCCTCAAGGGCAGTGCGGCTGCCGCCTTTGAGCGCGTGCATGCAGGTGAAGTCGATATCCTGATAGGTACGCAAATGGTTGCCAAGGGACATGATTTCAAACGCCTGACTCTGGTGGCGGCCTTGAATCCCGATGCTGCCCTGTTCTCGCAAGACTACCGCGCCAGCGAGCGCCTGTTCGCCCAGCTCATGCAGGTGGCGGGCCGGGCAGGGCGGGCCGCGCAAAAAGAAGGCGGTAACGCCTCCGAGGTGCTGGTACAAACCCGCTACCCTGACCATCCGCTCTACCATGCGCTGATGGCACACAATTACCCTGACTTTGCCAAAGACTTGCTGGACGAACGCCAGCAAGCGCATATGCCGCCCTTTATGTACCAGGCTTTATTGCGGGCAGAAGCCAAAGAACTGGAAACCGCCATCAGCTTTTTGAAAGAAGCAGCGATCTGTACCGAACATCAGGGCATCATGATCAATGACCCCATCCCCATGACCATGACACGGGTCGCCAATGTGGACAGGGCACAGTTGCTGGTCGAGTCAGTCTCGCGCCCTGCATTGCAAGCCTTCGTCAAAGCCTGGATTGCTGATCTGCGCGCCATGAAAAGCCGGGTCAGGTGGTCGGTGGAAATTGATCCTGTGGATATCTAATTACTTACCCACATGCGCCTGAGATTGGTGATCAGTTAAAATTGCTGTTCAAACCTGCCAATGAACACAAAGATTGCCCATGCCACTCAGCCGCTACCTGACCACTTTTCCTGAAATATCCCCAGATTGTTATATACACCCCAGTGCCCAGCTCATTGGTGACGTGCAACTGGGGCCGGACAGTTCGGTCTGGTGCAATGCCGTCTTGCGTGGCGATGTCAATCACATACGCATAGGTCATAGCAGCAATATCCAGGATCTGGCCATGGGCCATGTCTCACACAAGAATGCCAGCAAGCCTGCCGGTTCGCCTCTCATAATCGGTGACTATGTGACGATCGCCCATTCCGTTATCCTGCATGGCTGCAGCATAGGCGATGAATGCCTGATAGGCATGGGCAGCATTGTCATGGACGATGTAGTTATCCACAAGCATGTCATGCTTGGTGCTGGCAGCCTGGTGCCACCTGGCAAGGTACTGGAAAGCGGCTATCTCTATGTAGGCCGCCCGGCAGTCAAAGTACGCGCTCTTACGGCAGAAGAAATCAGCTATTTCAAATACTCTGCCGAGCACTATGTGCGCATCAAGAATAATTATCTGGCCAACACTGCAGGTAGATAGTGAATTTGCGAGCTGCTTATGAGTCAGAATCCGGCAAAACCATTTTTTGAGAGGTTTAGACCCACCTACCTTAGAAAGGCAAGACAGCATGAACGCAGCACAGGATGACGAGTACTGGATCACCACAGACAAGGACAAGATAGACATCAATGTCGTCCATCAATTTTTGAGTGCTGAGAGTGGCTGGGCCACCGGTATTTCACGCGCCGTGGTCGAAGAATCCCTGCGCAACTCCCTCTGTTTCAGCGTCTACCAGCAAGAGCGTATGGTGGGGTTTTGCCGGGTTATCACCGATATGGCGACCTTTGGTAACCTAGTTGATGTCTTTGTCGTGACTGACATGCGCGGCAAGGGTATCTCCAGATTACTCATGGAAGAAGTCATGAGACATCCAGTCATCAAAAAGTTGCGTCGCTTCACGCTCTCTACCACTACCGCTGCTGGCCTGTATGAAAAATTTGGTTTTACCCCTCTTGGCAAGCCAGAGTCTTTCATGGAAGTGTACAGGCCCAGGATTTACCTGGAATAAGCATTTTGCGCGTTGTCATGAAGCCGGTTTGTAAATTAGCTCACCAACATTGCTGGCATCAAAATACATCATCATCTGACGCTGCCCGGCTTTTTTGATGTCGCTTATTTTCTTGACGATCTGATCCGAGCGTGTCGCCTTGTCATGATAGTGGGCTTCAATTTCATAACGACCATCAGGCAGGGCCAGGAAAAGCCAGGGACCATCCAGGGTGGTGGTCAGTAACACGGCCTTGGTTTTTTCATCGCGCACGACGACTTTGATATCTGCCAGATAAGCGCCTGACTTACTCGCGGCAGTACGCAGCCATAAGGTGTATTGCCCCGCTTGCTGTTGTAATTCCTCCCTTTCTGTACTGCCTACGCCACCTGATACGCAGGCGATGTCCTTGTTCGAGCAATTGCTGCCCGCTGCCAGCACTGGCATGCCCAGGCTAAGGGATAGTGATAAGGGTAATAATATGGCTAATTTGATATGTTTCATGACATAGTCCTCCAGCGTAAAGTGTTCAGCATAGTGTTTGTCACTGTAGAGTGTTTGAGATGAGTCAAAGTTGCAACATCTTGCATACCAGCATGCTGTTTATGCTTGTCTGTCACTAGCAAACTGCGGCATATTGAAAGCGTAGACTTATCCACACGCGCAAAACATTCAGCTTCGACCAGACTTCCTTCTATCCAACATGCTTTCATTTCCACTAAAACTGACGATAGCCATATGGGTGGCAGTTGCCATTGTTGCGCCAGCTCAGGCGCTGGAGTCGGCCCTCAGCCTGAAAGATATCTATACCAGGACCGTTGAACAGCAAGTTCAGCCACCGCCAGAGGACTTGCAAAATTATATAGACCAGATGGTCGTGACCTTGAACAGTAACAACATCAGTAAGTTGCCTACACAATATATTTTGCTGGTTGATCGCAATCCCAAGGTTCAGATCTCCATCCTTTTCTGGCTCGACCAGGAAGGGCAGTATCAATTTATTGGTGCGTCTCCCGTGTCAACTGGGCGTTCTCTGGGCTTTGAACATTTTGAGACTCCAGTTGGTGTGTATGCCCATAGCCTGGCCAACCTGGATTACCGCGCCGAAGGCAGTAAAAACAGCAAGGGTGTCCGCGGATATGGCATCAAGGGGAGGCGTGTCTTCGATTTTGGCTGGCAAAAAGCCAAGAAAGGCTGGGGCGATAAAATCATTGCCGACATGCGTCTGCAAATGCATGCCACTGACCCCGGCTTACTCGAATCGCGCCTAGGTACTGTGCAATCCAAGGGGTGTGTACGCATACCTGGCACCTTGAATTTCTTGCTGGACCGCTATTCCGTACTGGATGCCGATTATTTGCAAGCGGTGTCAGAAGGTAAAAAATTCTGGGTACTCGATAAAAACCGTGAAGATAATCCCTGGGCCGGGCGTTACATGGTTGTTGTCGACAGTGGCAAAGAGCAAAAGCCTGAATGGGCAGCCTATACCCCACCTGCATCGGCTGTACCTGCGTCACGTAAAGTGGTGAAAGCCTCCTGAATTTTGGCAAAAGCGATAGCCAACCCAGAAATCGACTAAGATATCTCTGTCAGAAAATCTTTAGATCTCATTTCACTCCCAATGATGAAATGGGCGCTCATCACCTCAGGGAAATCCCATGTCCATAGAAACCTGGTTGTTGTATGTCGTTGCCGTTATGGTATTAACCATCACTCCTGGCCCTGCAGTGCTGATGTGTATCACCAACAGCATTAATTTTGGCGCCCGCATGACTTTGTTCCCGGCACTGGGCAATATCACCTCCCTCATTGCTATCATGACTTGTTCGGCGATCGGTATCGGTGCCATCCTGGCGACGTCGGCGCTGGTGTTTACCGTCATCAAATATCTGGGTGTGGCTTATCTCTTGTATCTGGGTATCAGCAGCCTACGAGCTAAGAGTAGTGATTTCGTTTTGCCCACGGAAACTGACATGCGCGGCACCCGCCTGCGCCTGTATGTCAAAGGCATGCTGGTTGGTATCAGCAATCCCAAGGCCTTGTTGTTCTTTACCGCCTTTTTCCCGCAATTCATCAATCCTGCTGCCGCCAAGTTGCCGCAATTTCTGGTTTTGTGCACAACCTTTGTATTTTTTGAATTCAGTGTACTGATGCTGTACGCCGTTTTTGCAGAACGTATGGGTCCATGGCTGCGCTCCAGGGGCAAGGCGAAGATGTTCAATCAGTTTTCTGGTGGCGTATTTGTAGCCGCAGCGGGTTTGCTGGCAACCGTAAAAAAGGCCAACGACTAAGGAGAGGATCATGTCACATAGCGAAGCATATAGTGAAAGCGGTTTCTGGGACAAACTCAAGAAATATGCCCAGGTCGCAGGCAGTGAAGTCATAGAAAAAGTCCTCTGTCTGTATTACGCAGCACAAAGGCCGGAGACCCCGGCCTGGGCCAAGACTGTCATTTTCGGTGCATTGGGGTATTTCATTTTTCCTCTGGATGCAGTGCCGGATGTTTTGCCTGCGCTTGGCTATGGCGATGATCTGGGCGTGATTGCAGGGGCGCTGGTGACCGTCAGTCTGTATATTACAGATGAAGTGAAGCAGAGTGCGCGGGACAGGATGAAGGCATGGTTTGGGCCGAAATCCGGCTAAAACTTATCCACTTTTTACTGCCAGTTTTTCAGATCAGTTTCTGCTCAGAAAACACAAAAAAAAACCGGCAAAAAAAGATCCGGCGGAAGCAAATCTATGTATGATTTGCAACTCATTTAATCCGCCGGACTTGCGCATGTACACCTCCACTTTCACCTTCAAGAAGAAGCAATACGACGACGCTTTCTATGCGCTCGATGAGCAGATCGTCGCTCTGGCCAAATCCATACCAGGCTATCTGGGTGAAGAGACCTGGGAGAATGCGACGACCGGGCAGGTTTCCAATGTGTATTACTGGGACAGCCTGGAAGCCTTGCAGTCGCTGATTAATAATCCCATCCATCAACAAGCCAAGGCGGCGCAGGCAAAATGGCTGGATGGCTATCAGGTCATCGTGGCTGAAGTCTTGCGTACCTATGGCGATGGCAATTTGTTGCATCCTTGTGTAACACTCCACCCTCATACTGCAATTTGAAACAGCTATGAACATACAACTGAGAGAAGTAGATATCCATAATTTTGGTGAGCTCATCCATCTCCCCTTGCTGCCGCATCAGGAAAATTATCTGGCCAGTAATGCCTATTCCCTGGCGCAGTCCAAATACGATATTTACTATAAACCACGCGCCATTTATGCAGACGAGCAACTGACGGGTTTTTTGATGTACAAGACCATGGATGATGAAAATCGTCCCAGGGAATATGCCATACATCGCTTCATGATCGATCATCGCCATCAGGGCAAGGGAATAGGGCGGCAAGCCTTGCAATTGGCGATACAGGAAATACGCCAGGACATGCAGGCAGAACGCATCACCATTTGCTATTTGTCAGAAAACCCGGTCACCAAAGACTTCTATGCCAGTTTTGGATTTGTAGAAACGGGTATCGATGAAGAGGGTGAAATGAATGCAGAGATAGTCTTGAATGTAGCCTTGAAAAAATGATTTCCTCGCTGCGCATATGACCACTAATCGACAAGTGTCGCGATTTGCTTCCATGTATGAATTACCATCCTTATTGACAGTTTTGTAAATACGCCATTTCCGGTGCAAACAATCGGGATGAGCAGGTATAAAAGGCTGGTGCGTGTTTCAGTAAGATGACAGTCTTGCCCGTGCTATATTAGCCACTTCCGCATATCTAGAAATCCAAGCTATGAGTGGTCCAACAACAGTCATGATCACAGGCGATGGCCTGGCAATCCTGTTGGCAGCGGCGGCCATACGTGCCGCTCTGGCGGTGGCGCAGGCACATCAGAACGCCGACCTGTTGCGCACGCATCAGGATGCGCAGCAAAGCGCCCTGCAAGAAAGCCTGCATGCAGCCGGTGTCATGGGCGAGCAAGCCTTGCAAGAGCAATTGCAAATCGCTGAGCAGGAATATGCCCAGTTGATTGCACTGGCTGAAAAGATAGGCTGCAGCGCACAAATCGCAGCCAGCCAGCCTGTGTCGCCAGCCGGGACGGATGAACAGGAAATCATAGAATATCTACGTAGCTTGCAGGCGCTGGTGCGTGAGTTAAGGCCAGTGTTGTTGCAAGAATCAGCCAGACGTGCAGATGCGCTCTCTGATGAAGGTGATGCCAACCTGGACGCAGCCAGTGCCGCAGCCTTGCCGCAAGACCGGCTGGCGCGCCTGTTGAAACGCATAGCCCACCTGGAGCAATTGCCCGAGCATATCGCGCAACTGGCGAGGGAACTGGAAAAGTCCCTGCCAGGTGCCCGCGCCGACATGCTGGCCAGCGAATTGCGGCTGCAAATCCAGGCCCTGCTCGAAGCGGAGAAAAAACGCCAGGTAGAACAAGCCCAGGCCCTGATACTGGAGCAGACTTTGAAAGACCTGGGTTACCAGGTCGAAGAAGTTTCACATACCTTGTTTGTCGAAGGCGGCGTGGTGCATTTCCGCCGTGCCAGTTGGGACAAGTATATGGTGCGCATGCGCATGGATACCAAGACCGGGCAAGCCAATTTCAATGTTATCCGCTCTGTCAAACAGCGTGAAAATGAGCGTAGCGTACTTGACCATCTGGCAGAAGACCGCTGGTGCAGCGAATTCCCGACTCTGATGTCAGCTCTGGAAGCACGGGGTATACATATGCAGGTGACGCGGCTATTGCAGGCGGGTGAACTACCAGTGCAACTGGTCGTGGAGGACAAGCTGCCGCAATTTGCCGAAGAAGAGCAAATTGAAAGCCATAGTCAATTACAGTCGAAAAAATTGCCATGAATGTACCCGAAACCCGCTGGCTGCAAGACTTGCAGCGCTTGCTGCCAATACGCTCGCATTATGTGATTTCTGGTGCCATTCGTGACAGTTTTTTACTGCCTCTGCCGTCTCAGGAAGCCTCGCCAGGTGGTGCTACCCTGGTGCCATTCAATCGCGCCTTGTGGGAATCGCTCAAGCGTCTGGATTACCGGCTCTTGCTAATTTATGACCCGGTAGATGGCTTGCGTGTCTATCCTGACGACAGCGGCCAGCGCGAACTGGCCACCCGCTTGTTCGATGTGAAACTGGCCGATGGTTGCCAGCAAATCAGCCTCGAAAGCCTGAGCAATCTGATGAAAAAACTCAGCGCAGAAAGAGAAATGCGCTGCGCCCTGGTGCTGGATTTTGCATCACGCATTACCCGCAAGGCAGAACAACTGGGCGAGGCCGAGCATCGATTTTTTGTCGCAGCAGAAAAAATCTCACTCACGGCCAGTGCCATCGTCCCGCGTGAGACAGGGGGGCCACCGCAATACAACCCCATACTATGGCTGGTCAATCGTGCCCAGGATTTACCTTCCTGGTTCACGCTTGATAGCGAAAGAGTGGCCAGCCTGGTCATCAGCAAACCTGATTTTGAAATGCGCCAGGGGGCGGCTTTGCAACTTGCCCCTTTGTTCAATGGCTATGCCGACGCAGCTCCTGCCGTGCGCACCCAGTTTGTAAAAAGCTTTACCGAAGGAACAGAGGGCATGTCGCTATCAGCTCTGTCCGACATCACTGAGCTGGCAGACCGGCAAAAGCTGGGTATTGCAGATATAGAAGACGCAGTGCGCTGCTATAAAGTAGGTGCGCTGGACAACCCCTGGCGCAAGGATTACCTGCGTAAGAAAATACGCGATGGTCAAAGTTTTATCGAAGACCGTGTCAAGGGTCAGCATCCGGCGGTAGTCAAAACCCTGGATATACTCAAGCGCTCAGTCATGAGCCTGACGGGCGCACAGGCGCGCTCTGGCGGCAGCCGCCCAAGGGGTGTTTTATTTTTTGCCGGCCCCACTGGTGTCGGTAAGACTGAGCTGGCGAAAACCCTGACGCAACTGGTGTTTGGTGATGAGCGCGCCTACCTGCGTTTTGACATGAGCGAATTTGCTGAAGAACATACCAGCGCCCGTCTGCTGGGTGCGCCACCTGGTTATGTGGGCTTTGATGCTGGTGGTGAACTCACCAACGCTGTCAGGCAAAAGCCTTTTTCCGTCGTGCTCTTCGATGAAATCGAAAAAGCCCATCCGCGCATACTCGATAAATTCTTGCAGATACTCGAAGATGGCCGCCTCACCGATGGCCGTGGTGACACTGCCTATTTTTCTGAAACCATTTTGATCTTCACCTCTAACCTGGGTATTTATGTGGAGGATAATCAGGGCAACCGCAGCCAGAATGTGAAGCCCGGTGACAGTTATGAAACCGTGGAATTCAAGGTGCGCGAAGCCATAGGCAATTACTTCAAGTTCAAATTGTCGCGGCCAGAATTATTGAACCGCATCGGTGACAATATCGTGGTCTTTGATTTTATTTCTGCTGAAGTCGCCGCCAAGATTTTTGATGGCATGTTGCGTAATGTGGCGCGTCGCCTGCAGGAAGAACTCAACCTGCAACTGGCAATGCCAGCGACGGTGCGTGATGAATTGCTGGCACGCTGTATCCGTGACCTCAGCAATGGTGGCCGTGGTGTCGGTAACCAGCTGGAATCGAATTTCATCAACCCCTTGTCGCGTGCCCTGTTTGAGCAGGAGCTTGAAGGCAAGCAGCGAGTCACCGTAACGGCGATTACCGAAGCCGATAAAGTCATCAGCCTGAGCCTGCAATTAGCATGAAAATTGCCATCAATAAAGCGCATTTCCCTGTCACCGTATTGGGGCCGGGGCGACGCATAGGTATATGGGTACAGGGTTGCAGCATAGGCTGCAAGGGCTGTGTCTCGCAAGATACCTGGGCCAGGGATGGCAGCAAGGAAATGACAGTGGCGGGTTTGCTGAGCTGGTGCCGCGAAGTCAGTGCCGGGCAATTTGATGGCATCACCATCTCAGGCGGTGAACCATTCGAACAACCAAAGGCACTGCATGCCTTGCTGGATGGTTTGCATCACTGGCGCAGTAATGCAGGAATGGATTTTGACATACTCTGCTATAGCGGTTATCCACTCGCGACCCTGCAAAAAAAAAATGCAGACTTACTGCAAAAAATCGATGCCCTGATCCCCGAACCTTTCATCGCCAGCAAGCCGCTGACCCAGGCCTGGCGTGGCTCAGCCAATCAACCGCTGGTGCTCTTGTCAGACCGCGCCAGGGCGCGTATGCAGGCTTATGTTGATGCCCCCATAGACGAACAGGACAAGCGCATACAGACCATGATAGACGGCCAGCGTGTCTGGTATGTAGGCATACCAGGTCGCGGTGACATGCAGGCACTGGAACAATTATGTGCCAGCCGCGGTTTGACCTTTGATAGTGTCAGCTGGAGGCCCTGAGTGAGTCAGACCTACATACGCCGCTGCCCCGCATGTGAAACCGAAAACGCGCCTGAAGTCATGCGCTGTGTTTGCGGCACCTTGCTGTCCGGTGTGGACTTGATGGAAAAGCGCGAGCAGGCAGAACCTGAAGTTGAAGTAAAGCAGCCAGCAGCCACAGCAACAGAATTAATTTGCAGTTATGAAGATTGCGAACAAAGTAATCCGCCAGGTAGTGAACTATGTGTGTACTGCAATCGTCCGCTGATCAAGGAACCTGCTGCAGTAACACCAGACAGCAGCCAGATTCACAGCCTGCTGTCACTGCCACAAGCACTGCGTGAGCGCTACAAGATATTGCATCATTTGCCTACCCTGGGGGCAGAGGCCGAGTTGTTGCTGGTAGAAGAAAATGCAAGCGCCATAAAGCGTGTCGCCAAGATTTACCGTCACGGCGTACATGGCAAATCCGAAGTCAGGGAAAGATTGCAAACAGTGCCAGTCGAGCACCGCGTAGTCGTGCTGGAAGCAGGCGTGTCTGATGGCCATGCCTATGAACTCATGGAGTATTGTGAGCTTGGTTCCTTGAGAAAAATCATGCTGGGTAAGCGGCCGGATGCCGCCATGCTGGAAAGCATAGTACGTGAGCTGGCAGCCGCCATCGCCAGTGTGCATAAGGCTGGACTTATCCACCGTGATCTCAAGCCAGAAAATATCCTGGTGCGCACGCTGCAACCACTGGATTTGATACTGACTGACTTTGGTATCTCCTCAGTGCTGGATGCCACGCAAAGGCTGACTGGCACGGCCCGTAGCTTGCCCTATGCCTCGCCAGAAAGCCTGTCCGGCGTGATTGATGCCAAGGCAGATTACTGGGCACTGGGTATGATCATGCTGGAGCTGGATTTGGGTCAGCATCCATTTGCCGGTTTGTCCGAAGCCGTGATCCTGCATCACCTGACCACGCGCGAGCTGGAACTCAATACGGTAACCGACGCCTACCTGCGCAAACTGCTGCGCGGCCTGCTCTTGCGTGACCCTAAAAAACGCTGGGGTGATGAACAGATCATGCGCTGGCTGGCGCGAGATACCAGCTTGCCTGACGCCGTGGAAACCATGGCCATGGGCGGTTTTCGCGAGCCCTATCATATCGGCTATGACCTCTGCCACACCCGCGAACAACTGGCGGTGGCGCTGGCACGTAACTGGGATGATGGCGTCAGGGATATCTCGAATGCGCAATTGCTGGCCTGGTTCCGCGATGTGCAAAAGGACCAGAATGCAGTGCGGGTCTTGCTGGATATGCGCCATGATAAAAAGCTCTCGGTCGATGTACAGCTATTGCGCCTGATCCTGTATCTGGCACCCGGCATACCACCTGTCTGGCGCGGTGAAACCATAGAATTGCCAGCCATACTCAGCTATGCCAACCGCTCACTGAAGGGCGATGAGCTAGCCAGCAGCTGGTTGAACCAGTTGTATAACTATGGTGTGCTGGAAGCCTATGCAGATGCAGGCAACAAGGAAATCGCCAACATAGTGCAAAAATGGCAGCATTGCTGCAAGCAAATTCAGCAGGCCTGGCAAGAGGCTTTTGGCCTGGTGAAAGATTATGCCAGCAAGCATTTGCCGGGTGAGTATGCCAATATCGACAAGCTCGTTTATGGTGTTGAGGCAGATGATAGGGCACCCCTGCATAAATTGCATGCGCGGGTATTGGCGCTGGTCTATGATGAACGCTGGCCCGAGCGCCTGCGCAAACGCCTGGTCATCGCCTATGCTGGCTTGAAAGCTTATTGCCCCTGGTTGTCTGCGCTGGGCGAGATAGAGCAAATGCCTGTGGCTTTGCTGCTGGTGCTGGAAGCCTTGTTGCCCGAAGCGCAAAAAGCCGTGGAACGCCAGCAGAAAGCCGAGGCCTGGCAACGAACTGCTGACCAGGATGCGGCAGCGGCTATGAAGCAGGAAGTTTTACGTAGCATCAAAGCCATACGTGTAGCAGCTACTGACAGCCTCTTGTCCATCGTCGCCGCGGATGATCTTTACAGAGCATTGGATGACTACCATGATTTGCTGGAAAAGCTGCGCACCTCTGCCAGTACCGAAATAGCCTGGCAGGAAGCCAAAAAAGCAGCATTGAGAGTAGAGCACACCGTCGGAAAAATCTCGCTGCTGCTGAATAAGCTGGCTGCCCGGCGTATCGAAAACCAGGGCTGGGTAGGGCGCGAAGTGCAGATTTTTGTTGCCGTCGCCTTGCTGGGTGTACCAGTGTTTTTACCTGCGGTGAATTTTTACTGGATACCTGCCTTGATTGCGGCAGTCGCTGTCTGGCGCTTCCTGCCTAATTTTCTGACCATGCGCAAAATCCGCGAGCTGGGTACGCAATTGTGAATTTTGCAAATATCTGATATTTCCCGCAAACATCTGAGATAGTTGTTTGCATCAAAAAACAGGAGTCATACAGATGTCGCCGATTTTTACGAAAATGAATTTGAAAGAGCAAAAACGGCTACTGATAGTCAATGCACCTGCATCTTTCCAGCCTGTCATTGATGAATTGGCTGCTGAAGCAGATGTGGAGATTTTTCAGGATATCAAGAAATGCAAACGCTGCGACTTTGCCCTGGCATTTGTCAGCAAGCAAGATGAGCTGGACAAGATCAGTGCTGCCTTGCTGACAAAAATCGAGGGGGATGCCTTGTTGTGGTTTGCTTATCCCAAGGGGACCTCGAAGAAATATAAATGTGCATTCAATCGGGATACTGGTTGGGATGTGATCAAGGGGGCGGGGTTTGATACGGTGAGGATGGTGGCGATTGATGAGGATTGGTCGGGGTTGAGGTTTAGACATAGTGATTTTATTAAGAATTCTTCTAAGAAATCTGCTGGCTGACTCCTGGTTTGAGGCGCAAAAATGGGGGAGCTGAGATACTTACCTGGCTAGTTAGCCTTAAAAGTCTTGGCAATTTTATTTACGTCATTCCACCGGGCTGGCGCTCCAGCGTGCTTTTGGCTGGAATACAGCGGCGTTCGCTGTATACTTTTGAGTATATTAATTTCAGATTCTTGCTGATTTACGCATCTGATTTTCAAATGCCTGTACATGTAATTTGAGATTGCTGGTCGGGGGTAGCCCGACAGCTACATACCTTTCTTGCGTCGCCAAGAAAGGTATGCCAAAGAAGGCGACCCAGGCATAGCCGCCCCTGCGGGGTTCCCGTTTGTGCAGTACAAAAAATGGGAAATGCCCGAAACTCGCTCCGCTCAGACACGGGCATTTCTAATCCATTTTCTGTACCGCACAAACGGCGTCTACACATGGGAACGGCAGAAATTCAAAAGCAACCGCAACGTCAATACGACCTGCTACGTATATTTTGCGTGTATTTCTTAGTCAGACCGATATACAAAAACCGTGATATCCCCCATTTACACCCCGGTCTGCGTTTTCCCCTGTACTGTCTATACTGAATACTGACAAGGCTTTCCAGCCTGTCAGGGTGTTGGTTTGGTGTTTTATATTTTTGTGTGCAGATAAGCTACATCATTTTATGCATATAGATGTCAGCGCCACGGATGCTAACCTCGCCCCATAAGAATTTCATACCGGAGCATTCATGTCTGACCCTATTCGTTTCTACTACCAAGGCCAAATCCAGCAAGTCAGCAATGCTGCGCCTACGCGTACGCTGTTGCAGCATCTGCGTGAAGACCTGCATCGCACCGGCACCAAGGAAGGTTGTGCCGAGGGCGATTGCGGGGCCTGTACGGTCGTCATTGGTGAAATGAAACATGGTCAGCTGGAATTGCAGTCAGTTAATTCCTGTATACAATTTTTGCCCACGCTTGATGGCAAAGCAGTGTTTACCGTAGAAGACTTGCAACAAAAGAATGGTGAACTGCATCCTGTGCAACAGGCGCTGGTGGAATGCCATGGTTCGCAATGTGGCTTCTGTACACCGGGGTTTGCCATGTCCTTGTGGAGCCTGTACCTGAAAAAAGAAGGGGATAGTGTTCCACTATGCCGTAAAGAGATAGACGAAACCCTGTCCGGCAACCTCTGCCGTTGTACAGGCTATCGCCCTATCATTGATGCCGCAAAGCGCATGGGTGAATTGCCAGCGGCTGAGTTTGACCGTGCGGCTGTCATCAGTGGCCTGCAAGGCCTGCAGCGTGGCGAGATGTTCAGCTATACGGCAGATGGCCAGACTTTCTATGCACCGCGCACTTTGCAGCAACTGGCTGAAGTGCGTGAAGACCATCCCAAGGCCACCATACTGGCCGGTTCCACCGATGTTGGCCTGTGGGTGACCAAGCAAATGCGTGAGCTGGGCAATATCATTTACGTGCGTGAAGTCGATGAGCTAAAACATATCAAGACTGTGGATAACATGCTGGAAATAGGTGCCGCCGTGGCGCTGAATGATGCCTATGGCGCAGTCTGCCAGCATTATCCGGATGAACTGACCGAGATGTGGCAGCGTTTTGCTTCACAACCTATACGTAATACTGGCACATTGGGTGGCAGTGTCGCCAATGGATCGCCGATTGGGGATTCGGCACCATGGATGATCGCCCTGGGGGCCGAGATAGTCTTGCACAGCGTGCGCGGCCAGCGCGTTCTGTTGCTGGAGAGTTTTTACCTCGACTATATGAAGAAGGATATGCAGCCTGGCGAATTTGTTGCCGCTGTGCGCATACCCCTGCCCAAAGCCGGGCAACAATTCCGTACCTATAAACTCGCCAAGCGTTATGACCAGGATATCTCTGCCGTTTGCGCCGCTTTTGCGATCAGCCTGGATGGTGGCATCGTGCGCGATGCACATATTGCTTTCGGTGGCATGGCCGCTACTTCACGCCGCGCGCCGCTGGCAGAAGCAGCCTTGAACGGACAAGCCTGGAATGAAGCAACAGTGAAAAATGCCATGACCTTGCTGGCGCAGGATTACACCCCACTGACCGATATGCGTGCCAGCAATACCTACCGCATGCAGACAGCACAAAATCTTTTGCGCCGTTTCTGGCTGGAGACCCGTACCGATGCGCCGCTGAAATTGCAAGCCATCAATGTCTTTGCCCCCGTCACCGTCACTGCTTAAGCTCAGGAGAAAACATGAATACCCAAACTGAAGCTTTCCTGACCGAAAAGAACCTTGCCAACAACAATGCAGACTGGGCAGAGGTAGGAAAATCACATCCACATGAATCAGCAGTGCTGCATGTGCTGGGTGAGGCACGTTATACCGATGATATCCCTGAAGTGCAGGGGACATTGCATGCAGCACTTGGCTTGTCGTCCAAGGCGCACGCGAATATCCTGTCCATGAATTTCGATGCAGTCAAAAGTGCGCGCGGCGTAGTGGCGGTATACACCGCCAAGGATATCCCCGGCACCAATGACTGCGGCCCCATCATCCATGATGACCCCATCCTGTCAGAGGGCCTGGTCGAATATGTAGGCCAGCCCATCTTCATCGTCGTTGCAGACACGCATGACAATGCGCGCCGCGCCGTGCGCAAGGCTGAGATTACCTATGAAGAATTGCCTGCGATACTGACGCCGCAAGAAGCCAGGCAAGCCCAGTCCTTCGTCCTGCCACCGATGCGCTTGCAACGTGGAGATGCGCAGGCCGCGTTCGAGCGTTCACCTCGCCGCGTCAAGGGCGAGTTGTATGTAGGCGGCCAGGAACAGTTTTATCTCGAAGGCCAGATTTCTTACGCCATACCCAAAGAAGACCGTGGCATGCTGGTGCTGTGTTCTACCCAGCACCCTAGCGAAATGCAGCATGTGGTCGCCCACGCACTCGGTGTACACAGCCATAACATCGTGGTTGAATGCCGCCGCATGGGTGGTGGTTTTGGCGGCAAGGAATCGCAATCTGCCTTATGGGCGGCGGCAGCAGCGATTTCTGCGGCCCAGCTGAAACGCCCGGTCAAGTTGCGTGCTGACCGTGATGACGACATGATGGTCACCGGCAAGCGCCATTGCTTTTACTATGATTATGAAGTCGGCTATGACGATGAAGGCCGCATCATTGCCGCCCGCGTAGAGATGGTCTCGCGCGCCGGTTACTCTGCCGATCTGTCAGCGCCAGTGGCAACCCGTGCGGTCTGTCATTTCGATAATACTTATTACCTTGGTGATGTCGATATCCGTGCCATGTGCGGCAAGACCAATACCCAGTCGAATACCGCCTTCCGTGGCTTTGGTGGCCCGCAAGGGGCGATTGCTATTGAATACATCGTCGACAATATCGCCCGTGACCTGAACAAGGATGCGCTTGAGATACGCAAGATCAATTTCTATGGCCGTAATGACGCCGAGGGGCGCAATATCACCCAGTATGGGCAGAAGGTTGTCGATAACGTCATCCATGAACTGGTGGCAGAACTGGAAACCAGCAGTGAATATCAACAGCGCCGTGCTGACATCAAGGCCTTCAACATCAGCAGCCCTGTCCTCAAAAAAGGGCTGGCGCTGACGCCGGTTAAATTTGGTATTGCTTTTAACGTCACCCATCTGAACCAGGCTGGTGCTCTGGTGCACATCTATACTGATGGCTCGGTACTGGTCAATCACGGCGGTTGTGAAATGGGGCAGGGCGTGAATACCAAGGTGTGCCAGGTAGTTGCGCATGAGCTGGGCCTGAATCTGGACAAGGTGCGCGCTACTGCTACTGATACCAGCAAGGTTGCGAATACGTCGGCCACTGCCGCTTCGACGGGGGCTGACCTGAATGGCAAGGCCGCGCAAAATGCCGCGCATACCCTGCGCCAGCGCCTCGCTGAATTTGCAGCAAAGACTTATGGTGGCGAGCAGGCAGACATACGCTTTGCGGCTGGCCTGGTCAGTGTCAATGGGCTTGATATCCCGTTTGAAGCCCTGGTGCAAAAAGCCTATCTGGCGCGGGTGCAATTATGGTCGGATGGTTTTTATGCGACACCGGGCTTGCACTGGGACCCCAAAACCATGAGCGGCAATCCCTTCTCTTACTATGCCTATGGTGCCTCGGTATCCGAAGTCATCGTCGATACCCTGACCGGTGAATGGAAACTCTTGCGTGCCGATGCTTTATACGATGCAGGCAATTCACTGAACCCCGCCATCGATATCGGCCAGGTAGAAGGTGCCTTCATACAGGGTATGGGCTGGCTGACGACCGAAGAATTGTGGTGGAACAAAGGCGGCAAGCTGATGACGCATGCACCTTCGACTTACAAGATACCCGCGATTTCTGATTGTCCTGAAGACTTCCGCGTCAGCCTCTTCAAGAACCGCAATGTGCAAGACAGCATACACAGGTCCAAGGCCGTGGGTGAGCCGCCTTTGCTGTTGCCGTTTTCTGTTTTCTTTGCAATACGTGACGCGATTGCCAGCGTGGCAGATTACCGCTACAACCCGCCGCTGAATGCACCGGCAACCAGCGAAGCGATCTTGTCAGCCATCAATGGCGTAGAAGCAATGGCAGCATCATCCAGTCAGGAAAAGTGAGCCGCATATGAAGCTTTGGTTAAACGCTATCGCCAGTCAGTCCATACCCAAGATATTGGTGACGGTTGCTACTGTCTTGGGTTCCGGCCCGCGTGAGCCGGGAGCCAAAATGTTGGTCACGGCAGATGAATTGTTTGACACCATAGGTGGTGGCCATCTGGAAATGAAGGCGACAGAAATCTCTCGCAGCATGCTGGCCATGCCGGAATCTGAGCTTGCCGCCCAGCGCCGCTATGAACGCTTCCCGCTAGGCCCCAGCCTGGGGCAGTGTTGCGGCGGTGTCGTACATCTGGCATTTGAACGTGTGCAGGCTGATAGCCTGACTTATCTGAATTGCCTGAACCAGTGCTGGCGTCTGGGGCAGGATAGCTGGCGTTTGCTGGCGCTGGATAGTGCGCAAGCGCCAACCCTGTGCGATGCCAATGGCACCCACCTGACAGGCCCGGCCTGGCCCACGGATTTGCCTGTGCAAATCGATACCAACACCCCATGCCAGGTCTTGACAGATACAGCAGGCCAGCGCTGGTTGCTCGATTCCTGCCTCGCCTATCGTGCCCACCTGATGCTGTTTGGAGCAGGCCATGTCGGTGCCGCCATAGCTCGTGCCATGGCTGAGCTGCCTTGCCGTATCACCTGGGTGGATGAACGCGAAGACATGTTCCCTACCCGGCTGGCAGCGAATGTCACGGTAGAAGCGACAGATACACCAGAAGCCCTGATTGCTAAAGCCGCTCCGGGCACGTCTTTCCTGGTGCTCACGCATAGCCACGCACTGGATCAAAAACTGTCTGAATATATCCTGCGTCTGCCGGATGTAGGCTGGTTTGGCCTCATCGGTTCGCAAACCAAGCGCGTGCAGTTTGAACGCCGCCTGCGTGAACGTGGCATACCGGCTACCCGTCTGAATGACATGGTGTGCCCCATAGGCCTGCCCGGCATACACGGCAAGCAACCGGCAGTGATTGCCGCCTCGGTCGTTGCCCAGCTTTTGCAAGTCTGGGAAGAACATGAAATCCATCAGCAAAAGGAACTCAGCCGCGTGCTTGCGCGTATAGGTGCTGATGTTTCTGCATCTAATAGAGAAAAACGAGCGCTAGATGAGTGTCACTCGCTGGCTAAGCGTTAAACTCTCGCTGTTAGCGCTTAGCACCCGCCAGATCAATGCGAATGTGATGCCAGACCGGCTGACTTGATAAACAAGTTGTGGTCTGGCTTGATTGCGCCTGCAAGACAGAATTCAGAAAGACCACGTATGAGTAATATTTCAAGTAACACCAATCTGCAAGCCTACCGCGCCAGCGTGCTGCATTTCCAGCAAGACCCTGCCTTTCATGAAAAGGCTTATGCCTGGCATGAAGATGGCCTGTTGATCGTTGAAGACGGCAGGATCGTCGCCGCAGGCGAGTATGCGCAATTGCATACCAGCTTGCCCGAAGGCATAGACGTCATCGATTACCGCGGCAAACTCATCGTGCCGGGTTTTATCGACACCCACATCCACTACCCCCAGACTGACATGATCGCCTCGCCAGCGCCCGGTTTGCTGCCCTGGCTGGAGACTTATACCTTCCCGACCGAACGCCAGTTTGCTGATATCAACCACAGCGCACAAGTCGCGCATTTTTTCATTGATGAACTACTGCGCTGCGGCACCACGACGGCGATGGTGTATTGCACCGTGCATCCCGAATCAGTCGAAGCTTTTTTTGCCGAGAGTGAAGCACGCAATCTGCGCATGGTGGCAGGCAAGGTTTTGATGGACAGGAATTGCGCCGAATTTTTGCGCGACACTGCAGAAGGTGGCATACGTGAGAGCGAAGAATTAATCAAGAAGTGGCATAAGCGTGGCCGCCAGTTGTATGCGATCACACCGCGTTTTGCACCTACCTCCAGTGATGCACAAATGCAGCTCGCGGGTGAACTGGCACAGGCTTATCCCGATACCTTCCTGCAGACTCATGTCGCAGAAAACACCGATGAAGTGGCCTGGGTCAAATCACTCTATCCCAAAGCACGCAGTTATCTTGATGTGTATGACCAGTACGGCATGCTGCGTCCGCGTGCCATGTACGGCCATTGCATCTGGCTGGATGATGCAGACCGTGCGCGCATGGCAGAAACGCAATCGGCAGTGGCGATGTGCCCGACTTCCAATTTTTTCCTCGGTAGTGGCCTGTTCAATTTTGAGCGTGCTGATGCCCAGCAAGTCAGCCTGTCACTGGCCACCGATGTCGGTGGCGGCACTTCATTCTCGATGTTGCGCACCATGAATGAAGCCTACAAGATGGCACGCCTGGGCGGCACTTACTTGCCTGCCTTGCGCATGTTTTACCTGGCAACCTTGGGTGGCGCACGCAGCATGCAGCTTGAAGGCACAATAGGTAATTTCGGCAAGGATGCAGAAGCCGATTTCATCGTGCTCGACCCGCAAGCTACGCCTTTGTTGGCACGACGTACCAGCCATACTGAAAGCCTTGATGAATTGCTGTTTGCCCTTGCCTTGCTGGGTGATGACCGCACAGTAGCTGCCACGTATGCTGCAGGCAAACTGGTACATCAGCGACAAGCCGGGCATAACTGATTTATGATGGTGGGTATTGTTCAGATCATCCGAGGAAAAGCCATGCCTACCATCAATGTACAAATGTTTGAAGGCCGCACGCTGGAACAAAAACGTGCTTTCGTCAAAGCTGTTACCGAAGCCAGCGCCCAGACTCTGGGCTGTTCTGCGGACGCAGTTGATATCATCATTCAGGAAGTGAAACGTGAAGACTGGGCTTCTGGCGGGACTTTGTGGTCGGATAAGAAGTAAACCTATTCCACTTTCAACTTGCCCTTGATAATGGCCTGACTCGCTTCACGCAGTTTTTGCAGCACAGGCCGTTGGCGCAAGATGTCGCAATCAGAATATGCCGCATCGGTGCTGATACCTGTCAGCGATACTGCGCCTTCTTTCAAGCCATAATCAATCCTGGTTGCAGTTGATCCAGCCAAGATAGCCGCGACCGCCAGGCTGATGGCAGTATCACCGTGCACCTGCATATTGTCGATAACCCGGCCCGCAGTCCTGGGGCACTGGTTGACATAGCTGCCTATGGCCCGCGCTTTGCTATTGCCAGCCAACGCTTTGAACACCCCATTATTGCTGCTACCAGCGGCGGCATAAATCATATCCACACCATCCGCCAGCATGCTCTTGGCCAACGCTTCAGCACGCGCTGCGTCATTGAAGGGCTGGCTACCTTCAATCCAGACGATATGGCTGAGGTCCGCATCCGGCCTGACTGACCTGGCACCGGCGATGAAGGCATCGACAGGCTTTTGTTTCAGCGCCGTCTTCACTGCACCGATGACACCTATCTTACCGCTGACTGATATCAGCGCCGCTTCCATGCCCGCCAGATAACTGGCTTCGCTTTCACGAAAGCTGATGCAAAGCAGATTGGGAGGTGGATTGCTGATGCACTGTTCCAGCATCACGAAACGCACATGGGGCGCAGTACGCGGCACGGTATCGAGCAATTCCCTGAATTCATAGCCTATCATGACAATGATATTCGCCCCCAGCCGGATGGCATTTTCTAGCTGCTTTTGCCTGCCTGCACGGTCAGCCTGACTGGCCAGCGTAGTGGCTTGCATCTGGTACATCTGCGCCGCCTGTTTGATGCCGTCACTACCTTGTTGCAGATAGGGGTCGTCGTTGTCAGGGACGGGGCGGACGTAGAAAATCTTTTGTGCTTCTGCGGCAAATGCTAGCCTGGCTGTAAAGCCAGTACTTGCAGCGATGAACAGCAGAATGGTACAGATGAATTTGTACTTGTCTATACAGACTCGCATGGTCGTCCTCCAGATATTGTTACTGCTGGCTTCGGGGTCAGCATGAGGTTTTATCTTGGAGGAAAATATTGGGAGATGAGATGGTTATGCGCAATAATGAATATGGTTTTTGGGGAATGCGTGAGAATAGGGCTTGTGCTAAATGCGAGTTTTTTCTTAGGTCGATTACGGCGCTAGAATGTACGTATAAACTATCAGAAACCTGCAATTTAAGGGCTAAGAAGAAGATATTTTTTGTATGACGAATGTTAATTGGATTTATGATGGACTTGCAGTTACCCGATGCCGTGTATGCTGAAATTACCGAGCTATGCAAAAATGGCGAGTTACTCGCCAAAAACCATGAATATTTATCTGCAAAGCAGAAATATACCTCCGCACTAAGACTTGTTCCCGAAAAACATCAGGATTGGGAGGCTGCTACATGGATATACGTTGCCATTGGGGATATGAATCTCAAGCTAGATGATAGAGAGAAAGCTTTTAAGTGTTTTATCAATGCTGTTCAATGCCCAAAAGGATTGGGAAATCCATATATACATCTTCGCTTGGGACAACTCTATTTTGAACAGAATTATTTTGAAAAGTCGATTGATGAATTGACTAGGGCCTATATGGGAGGTGGGCTAGATATTTTTATGGAAGACGATCCGAAGTATTTAGAGTTCTTAGAGTCCAGGATAAATATATGATAATCGCCCCCATGCTAGTTATTCGGGCGAAGTCCTGGCTCTAAGCTCTTTGAGCTCAAGCAAAAACTCTTCATACGCGCGTATCTTATTGTCGAGCATCCAGTCCATGGTTTTTCGTTCCCATATTCCGGCTGACGCGCCAATACGGGTCGCGACAATGCCATTTTCAGCCACGCACGCCAGTTGATAGAGTTCAGGCTCCAGTGCTCGGATGTGTTCTGGACTTAGCCTTTCCACGACGTATTGCAAGACCCAATATATCCACATGTCATCGTTAGAGCGCAGGATTTTCTTGATATGCGGGATGAGTGGATCTCCGACTGTGATGAGAAAGTCAGCAATCGGCATGGCGATGGGATAATTTATATCTTGTAGCCACATAAACAGGACTGCGAGCATGGGTTCTGCTGCTTTTGGACCAGCTGCAATGACGGCTAGTACTCTTTCATGGTCGTGACTGCTTCTCGGGTACAAATCGCTGATAGACATGCTGCAAGCCTTTTTGAAAAATCTTTGGATGGATCAGATCGAAGCTTCGCATATTTCCTGGCTTACGACAAAGCCGTAGCACTGGGTATCAAATTCATCAACGAGCCCAGGCAGCAGAAAATCCATTCGGTTGCAGGACTTTATTTGACCTTCGCCGCCTCTTGTTCCTGCAGCGTGCGCCACATGACCTTGCCTGTCCCAGACTTGGGCAGGCTATCCACAAATTCCACAAACTTTGGCACCTTGTAAGCGGCCATTTTTTCATGGGCCCAGCTCATGATGTCTTCGGCAGTCACGTCGCTGCCAAGCTTTTTGACGATGACGGCTTTGACGGTTTCGCCGCGGTAGGCGTCGTGGGTGGCGATGATGCAGCACTCCTGGATTGCTGGGTGCTGGTACATCATGGATTCGACTTCGGCTGGCCAGACTTTGAAGCCGCTGGCGTTGATCATGCGTTTGAGGCGGTCGGTGAAGAAGAAGAAGCCTTCGGCATCCATGTAGCCGAGGTCGCCGGAGCGGAAGAATTTCTTGCCGTCGAGTTCGGCGAAAGAGTCGGCAGTTTTTTGCGGGTCATTCCAGTAACCCTGGAAGACTTGCGGGCCATGTATCCAGATTTCGCCGGTTTCACCCTGTTTGACTTCTTGCAGGGTGGTTGGATCAACGATGCGCGAGTCTACATTGAAGTAGGGCACGCCCAGGCATTGCTGCTTCATGCGTTGGGGTGGGTTAACGTGCGAGGCGGCCATGGTTTCTGACAAGCCATAACCTTCCATATACACCTGGCCAGACAGGTCCAGCAGCTTTTGGGCAATTGCAGCGGGCATGGCTGCGCCGCCACCGGATACTCGGGTCAGCCGGGAAATATCGTATTCTGCCAGGCGCGGGTTGGACAGGAAATCGATCATCATCGATGGCACCAGGGTCCAGTTGCTGACGGCATAACGGGTGATGAGTTGCCCGGCGGCGTCGCGGTCCCAGCGTGGCAGGATGACCAGGGTGCCGCCACAGTAAATCATGCTGTTCATGACGGACTGCATACCGGTCACATGAAAGAATGGCAGCACTGCCAGCGACACGTGATTGGCGACTATGCTGCCGGACCAGGTGGGGCTGGCGACAGAATTGAAGATGACGGAGCGGTGGGTATGTATGCAGCCCTTGGGCTTGCCAGTGGTGCCTGAGGTATAGGGCATGCAGGCCAGGTCTGCTGGCCCGGCCAGATGGGCTTGTGGCTGGTATCCGGCTGTTACCGCGGCTTGCCAGCTGCAGATGCCTGCCTGTTCCGGCACCTGGTGCTCAGCTTTGACAAAATCTGGGATGTTCAGGCTGGTAGCTGTGGTCAGATGGTCGGAGTAAGTGGCTACTATCGCATTTTGCAAGATGCTATGACCTAGCAAGGGTTGCAGGCGTGAAAATATTTCCTGAGAGACCAGGGCAGTTTGGGCACCGCTGTCAGCGATGTAATGGCTCAATTCATCCGTCATCAGCATGGGATTGACGGGCACGACCATGGCATCAGCCCGCAGGATGGCATAAAAGCCGATGATGAATTGTGGGCAGTTTTGCATGTTCAGCAAGACGCGGTCGCCTCTTTGCACGCCACAGACTTGTTGCAGGTAGCCCGCCAGCGCCAGCACTTCTGCATGCAATTCGCTATAGGTGATAATGCTGTCATAGAAGATGATGGCTGCCTTGTCAGGGTAGCGCAGGGCGGACACTTGCAAATTGGTATAGACGCTGGCTTCAGGTACGATCAGTTCATGGGGCAAGCCTTGCGGCCAGTGGGCGTAGTGCAAAGTGTTCATCTACAGTCTCCTTTAGACGGACTTCCACAAAACCGCCCCAGCTGCGTTGTAAAGACAGTACTTTGTTAAGTATTGTCTTCGTCGCTACGGTGTAGTCGGGGTTTCAGACAACATGTTGTCTGCCGACGTAACGAACCTCCCTTTACGGGAGGTTCCCCAAAGCGAGAGCCTTGCCGGGACAATTTTGTGTAAGCCCTTATTAGATTTTATTAGAGTGCCATACCTAATTCATTTTTGCACGGTCGTTCGCAAAAAAAGCATATTTGTCAGAAACTTGAAACATTTTGTCAACACTTTATGCAAAGGTATTGAAAATGCTGACATGAAGCTACAATGGTAGGCATCCCTCTATTTTGTAAGTCATCGGAGTCAGCGTGGTTCAGCAAATCAAAACAGCCCTAGTCGTTTTTTCCAGCCTGGCATTGCTGGCTTGCGGTGGTGGTGGCAGCAGCTCGGGCAGCAGTAATACTGGCGGTTCGACGGCCGTGCCCATGGCGATAGGCGTGCCGGAAGCACTGACGGTGGTTACCGGCGCACCCCTGAACTTTACCGGCCAGGCCAGCAGCACGGCCGGGGTCATCACGAATATGTACTGGCAGGTAGAGAACCTGACGCTGTCAGCCAACCCGCTGGCCTCAGTCAGCAATGCGGATTGCAAGAGCATGCAAAAAAGCAGCACGGGTACAGAAGCCAGTTGCGTCCTGCAAGTGTCACCTCCAGCCTTGTTGACAGCAGACTATACCTACAAGCTGACCCTGAATGCTGTGGATGTCAAAGGCAATACCATCAAGGCTTCCACTACCTTGCTGGTGAAACAGGAAGCATCGACTACTGCCAACCCGGTTGCCAAAGTGGGTAGCTCCCTGACTGCCAGCACAGGCGACAAGGTCACCCTGACTTGCTCAGGCAGTGGCGGCACACCGGCGGCGACTGGTGAACCTTATTCTTACCAGTGGGTAGTCAGCGACGCTGTTGGCACCACCATCAATCTGGCGACTACCGATACAGCCACGACGACATTCACAGCGCCGATAGTGGCAGTGGCTTCTGCCCTCAAATTTCAGTGCAGGGTGACGGATGACAAGCAAAAAGTGGGTACGGCTACCCAGACCGTAACGGTTACGCCGGTCGTCAAACCCACGGTCGTGCCTATCTCGTATAGTGGCGGCGTGGTCAGCGCCGGTGCCACGATTACCCTGGATGGCAGCAAATCGGTCAAATATGATGCCAATGGCAAGGTAGATACCAGCACACCGATTTTTTATTTGTGGAAACAAAAATCCGGCCCTGCAGTAGAAATCTTTAATTCAGCGTCCAGTGTTGCCAGCACGGCTTTGCCCAAGTTCATCAATAGCCGTACAGCATTTGTATTTACGCTGAATGCTTCGAATTCTTCGATTTCGCCGGGTGGATTTTCACTTGATCCGATTACGCAAATGGATGTTGTCTTCTATGTGGATCCATTACCACCGATATCCCTGGTTTCTTACACGCCTACCCAGGTCGTGGCTTCGGGCGGGGTGGTTACCTTGAAAGTTGATGCGCCTTCAAATACTGGCTCGAATATCGTGTATTACAGTTGGTCGCAGGTGGCTGGCCCTACGGTATTCATCGCGGGTGGCACGACTGGCAATGCCGGATTTGTCGCGCCTACTGTGTCCAGCGATACGGTATTGATATTCCGTGCCAGTGGCAGTTACCAGCCAATTACGGTTGCCAACCCGGCGACTGCCTCCATCGATGTGATCGTGCTGGTCCAGGCTGCACCCAAGTAACAGCGCAGTTCTCACAGAAAGCCCTGCCCGGATGAAACGGCGGGGGCTTTTTTTATGGGCTGAATTCTTACTCGCGGGCGATGATCTTGCGTCTGCCCAGTTTGCGTTGGCGTGCCAGGGTCTTGGTTGCGACAAAAATCTCACGCATGAAAAAAATGAAGCTGCCTATCAGGGAAAATACGCCAGCCACGAACAGGGAGGCAATCAGCTTTTCCAGATTCAGGTTGGTGGCGTCACCCGTAAACAAAGCCGCAATCACCAGGCAGATCAGCAAACCGCAAGAGGTGCTGAGGGTAATGGCGCGGTTGATTAAATGCGAGCGTTCGTACAGTTCGTGCAATTCTTCTTCCAGCCCGGCAGGGCTGATTGCCGGACTATTTTCACCATGCAGTAATTCTTCAACGACACGGGAACGGTCGATGATGCGGGCCAGCCGGCTGGTCAGTACTGACAGTATGGTCCCCACGCCTGTCAGCAGAAATACCGGGGCAATGGCGAGTTGGATAATGTGGCTGACATCGCCTAGTTGTAGATTAATCATGTGCAAGTCCTCAAGCTTTTTCCGAATTCTACAGGGGCAAGGGCCAGCATGCGAGAGCATGCCGCAGATTCGTCAAATTTCAGACACAGGGACAGGTCTATATTCAGGCTGATTGCACAGGCAAGGTCAGGCGTACTTCCAGCCCGCCTTCAGGCAGATTATTGAGTTGCAACTGGCCGCCATGCTGCTGGGCGATATTCTGGGCGATGGTCAGGCCCAGGCCGGTGCCGCCGGATTCGCGAGAGCGTGATGTTTCCATGCGAAAAAATGGCTCAAACACCTTGCTTTGAAATTCAGGCGGAATACCTGTGCCACCGTCGCGTATCAAGACATGAAGCACATCCTTGGCGGCATCCTTGCCTGCGACCAGGCTGACCGTGGCGTAATGGCCATATTTGACGGCATTGTCGATCAGGTTGGTCAGGCAGCGGCGCAGAGCTTGTGGCCTGGCCATGACGGTCAGGCCGGGTTTGCCTTCAAAGCTGACATTTTGCCCGGCATCAGCAGCATCGGCGCAGACACTGTCGAGCAGTGAATCCAGGTCGCACGGCTTCAGGGCTTCGTTACTATCCATGCTGCGTGCCAGATCAAGGCCCTCGCGTATCATCATTTGCATGCCTGACAAATCTTCGATGAGCTTGTCGCGCAATTCTTCGTCCCTGACCTTTTCCAGGCGCAGGCGCAGGCGGGTCAGCGGGGTTTGCAAATCATGGGTGATGGCGGCCAGCATATGGGTGCGCTGGGCAATATGCTGGCGTATGCGCGCCTGCATGGCATTGAAGGCGCGGGTCGCTAGCAAAATTTCAGTCGCCCCTTTTTCCGGCAGAGGAGGGCGGTTAATGTCTTGTCCAAGGGCAGTGGCTGCCTTGGCCATTTGTTGCAATGGCCGCATGGTCATGCGGGCGATCAGAAATGCCAGTATGGCAATGCTGGCTAAAAACAGGAACAGGTATTGCAGGAAATCGGGGCGCAAGGGCGGCGCCGGATTACGTGGTGGTAATACCGTCAGGCGCAGCGCCGTACCATCATTGAGGGTGATGCCCAGGGCTTCACACGGCAGGCGGTTGGTTTGTATGTTCTGCGGCATACGCGGACAAGACCCCGGATCCTGTGCCAGCGACATCACACGAAATGTCTTGCCCAGTCTTTCACTGACGGCAGCGGCATACTCAGAGCGCGGGGCCTGGTCGCTAGTCTCGGCCGGCAGAGTGGCTACCTTCAAGCCCAGGCGCGGTGCGGTGGCCAGGAATTTTTCGCGGTTTTCTGCGGGCAGGGCGTCCAGTGCCAGCACTAGTTGTTCGGCCCGTTCAACAGCATGTGAATCCCGGTATTGCGAGATGGTTTTTTGTCTTTCACCGAAAGCCAGTGACCAGGTCAGCACCGTCGAAGCAATCACGCCAAGCAACAGTATGGCGAATACCCTGCCCCACATCGACGACAGGATTTTCATGCGTCCTGCTCCACGGCGACAGTCACGGCCAGCACATAGCCACCATTCCTGACGGTTTTGATGATTTGCGGCGAACGTGCATCTTCGCGCAATTTTTGTCGCAAACGACTGATTTGAATATCAATCGAACGGTCAAAGGGATCAGCATCGCGGCCATGTGTCATGTTCAGTAACTGATCACGGTTCAGCACGCGGTTGGGATGTTCCAGGAAAATATTCAACATACGGAACTCTGCCCCTGAAAGCGAGACCACCATGCCATCCGGACTGATCAGGTGGCGTGCCGTCAGGTCCAGGGTCCAGCCAGCAAATTTGAGTTTTTGCAGTGCTTCGCCGGTATGCTGGTTGACATTGCTTTGCGTGCGTCGCAAGACACTGCGTATGCGTGCCAGCAATTCGCGTGGTTCAAAAGGTTTGGGCAAATAATCATCTGCCCCCATTTCCAGGCCCAGGATGCGGTCCAGCGGTTCGCCGCGGGCTGTCAGCATGATGACAGGCAAGGTAGATTTGCTGCGCAGGTTGCGGCACAGGGTCAGGCCGTCGTCGCCAGGCAGGTTCAGGTCCAGCACCACCAGATCTATCTGGTGGTTTTGCAGCGCGGCCGTCATGGCATTGCCTTCCGCGGCGGTGACGGTGCTGTAGCCATTATTATCGAGATAATCGGCCAGCAGGTTGCGGATGTCGCGGTCATCGTCAACGATGAGAATTTTATTTGGTGTGTCCATGTTCTTCATTATGAGCCTGGTCCTGGCGATAAAAATCCCGATTTTGTATCGTCTTGTTATGATAAACCTTGGAGGAAACAGTAAGTAACATACCACGCCTGCAAAATTCTGCCTGTTACACGTCGATACAATGCGAGAGCAGAGCGACATTTCATCGTTACAAGTGTGCGGCAAGATGCAAAGCATGTCTGAGGCAGTGATGCCGGGCTTGATTCAAGTCCAGAAGTCTATCAGTCAGGTTAGCACTTTACTTTGCCGGATGGGCCTGGCAAATGAGTGAGTTTGTTCTTCAGTTCAGAAAGAGAAAATCATGAAAACCTTACAAAAAAAATTCTGCATTGCTTTGGTGAGCGTCAGTCTGGGTCTCGCCGTTAGTGCAGGCAACGTTGTGGCGCAATCTTCTGCTCCACCAAGTGCATCCGCCCATGCCGGTCACGAGAAGCCACATGGTGATCCTGGCAAGTGGGCTGAAAAGATGAAAGAACGCATGGCCAAACACCAGGCGGAATTACATGACAAACTGAAAATAACGGCAGCCCAGGAACCTGCGTGGAAGACCTTTGTTGAAGCCATGAATCCCGGTACCATGCCAGCCCGTCCAGACCGCAAGGAAATGGAAAAACTGACGACGCCAGAGCGCATGGAAAAAAGCCTGGAAAAAATGAAAGAGCATCTGGCGAAAATGCAAACACGCCTGACGGCCTTGAAAACTTTTTATGCCGTGTTGACGCCTGAGCAGCAAAAGATTTTTGATGAACGCCACAAACGCATGGCATCGCATATGCGTGACCGTATGGACAAGCGCATGGGTGAGCATGGTCATGGTATGCACAAGGACGGTGAACGTCCATCCATGATGGACAAGAAGTAAATTAGCTGAAGATCAGCTTAGCCAGGCAAGCAAAGCTTGCCTGAGCTGGGCGCCTATTTTCTGAGATTGATCCAGCTGATCAGATTTTCTTCCAGCATGGGGCGGCCTATATAAAAGCCCTGGCCCTCATGACAACCCATGGCTGCCAGTGTCTTCCAGTGGATTTCATGCTCGACACCTTCGGCGATGACTTGCAGGCCCAGTTTTTTACCTAGTTGTGTAATCAGTTCTGCAATGCGCGGTCCCTCAGGTGTATCGATCTGATTGACAAAGGCACGGTCTATTTTCAGCCTGTCTACCGGTAACTTGTCGAGATAACTGAGGGAAGAAAAACCGGTACCGAAGTCATCAATCGCGATCTTCACACCCAGCTCTTTCAACTTTGCCAGTCGCGTTTCAAACAGGGCGGCACTGCTCATGGTGACTGACTCGGTGATTTCCAGCTCCAGGTGCGCTGGCAGCAAACCGGTATCCCGCAAAGCCTGTTCAACGATATCGATAAAATCATCCTGGCGGAATTGCACCACCGAGACATTCACCCCCATTCGCTGCGGGGCGATACCAGCTTTTTGCAATCTGACCATCATGAAACATGCAGTACGCAATACCCAGGCACCGAGGCTGATGATGAGGCCGGAATATTCTGCCAGCGGGATGAAATCGTTCGGCGGTATCAGCACGCCATCATCATTGCGCCAGCGTATCAGGGCTTCGAGGCCGGTGAACTTGCCGGTTTCCAGATCGATTTGCGGCTGGTACATGAGGAACAGGCGTTCAGCATCAAAGGCCTTGTGCAAGTGCTGCATCAGGGTGGCGCGTTCGCGTATTTCTATACCCATCGAGCGGGTAAATAAGGTACAGCTGCCGCGCTGATGTATCTTGGTACGCTTCAGGGCGATGCTGGCATCTTTCAGGGGTTCGGCACCTTCGCCCTCATAACCTTCCAGAGCCACCATCCCTATCGACATGGAAACTGCATGGGCAGTTTCTTCTATGGTGAATGGTTCGACAAACAAGAGTCGCAAAGTGTCCGGTTCGAGTAGCTCCCGACTGCCCAGCAAGCCGAAGACGTCGCCAGAAATACGCGCCAGGAAGATCGGTTCGCCCAGTTTTTCGCGCAATCTGTCAGCCACTGCCTTGAGTATCAGGTCACCATAGTGGTGACCGAGCACGTCATTGATTTCTGCAAAGTCATCGATATCGATGAGGGCCACCATTTGCCCCGGTAACTGAGCTTGCAGCGTGCTGCTGATCTGCTCTATGAACTTCAGGCGGTTAGGCAGCTTTAATAACTGGTCGCGGTAAGCATGGTTCTTGAGCTGGTTGACCAGGCCCAGATTATCGAGGCAGACACCGAGATTGGAGCAAAATACTTCCAGCAGATTCTGGTTGATTTCTGATAATGAGAAGGGCAAGTCTATGTAGGCTGCCAGAGGGCGATTGCCGCGCCCGGAAAAATACAGTGTCATGCTGTGCTCGGTGAACAGGGGTTCATGTTTGGTCAGCACATGTCTCAGGGCATCGCGTATCCTGCTGTTGTGGATATTGTCGATAGGGCAATTCATCAGGCTGCTGTAATGTCCGGCAGAAGCGATGACATTGAATATCTGGGGCCTGTCTTCATCTGCTTCATCAAGTTCACCCTGGGCGCATAACAAGCCTTCTGGCGGTACGCCACACAAGGCGGCTATTTGAGTGATGACGCCACTGGCAAAGGACTGTATCCCATGTTCAAAACTGAAGGCCGCGCTGGAACTGATGATCTGATGCAGGCCACGACGGCTGGCGTCGATAGTGCGTATTTGCTCATACGAACGTATGGCAGCGGTCAGCGAAGTCAGCAGTTTTTTGCGCGTCAGCTCATTCTTGGTTTTATAGTCATTGATGTCGTAGTCGCGTATGGCTTCTTCTTCTGGTGCATAGCCAGGTTGGCCAGTGCGCAGGATGATGCGGGTGTCGGTCCAGCCCAACTCATCACGGATATAGCTGACCAGCTCCAGTCCTGCATGTTCGGTCTCCATGACCACGTCGAGCAATACTACGGCGATATCGCTTTCGGTGGCGAAGACCTTGCGGGTTTCATCTTTGGAGTAAGTGTGGATAAATTCCAGCGGGCGATTCAGTATTTGCACATATTGCAGCGCAAAGCAGGTGGTGCGGTGCACATCTTCGTCATCATCGACGATGGCGATTTTCCAGCTGCGTACACCTTGTTGAGTGATGGAATCCCCTTCCACATCCTCAATCAGGAACAGCTCATCATCGTCTTGTTCGTCAGACATGCATTCTCCGAATAGAAAAGCCTGCTCAGTGATGTGACAAGTATAGTTTAAGTTTTGACCCCGGTTGTGGCGAGTTGCTCAAAGATAATGTGACTTTAAGTGAAATGGGTTTGGTTTAAAACTGACAAGTTCCTTGCACGCGAAGTTGTCACGCAAATCGACGTGCTGCATCCAGGCCCAGACCCGCACCTATGCTGCCAAACAAATCGCCTTCGACCTTGGTGGCGGTCGGGACTATGCTGGAGATTTGCTGCCGCAGACCGCGAACGCCGCTGGAGCCGCCAGTGAAAAACACGGTGTCGACTTGCTCAGGTTTGATATTTGCCATGTTCAGTACGGTTTTGACAGTGTCACCGATACTGCTGGTTAAATGGGCGATGGATGTTTGCAAACCTTCCTGATCCAGCGCCAGGTGGCAGGCTGCTGTTGGCTGCTTGCTACGCAAACGCTCCAGTGGCAAGTCTATGGTTTGTTGATCTGATAATAATATCTTGGCTTCTTCCGACTTGATAGCCAGCCAGTGACCATCGCGTTCTTCTACCAGTTTCAGCAGGCGTTCAAACCGCAGGCGCAATTCCGGGGTATTGATATCGCGGTACACTTCTTGCAATTCGCGCCAGACTTTCTGGGTATAAGTCAGATTAATCGTGTGCCAGGTCGCGAGGTTGAAATAATAACTGGATGGCACGTCGATCTGGCTACCCAGACGGCCACCCAAACCCAGCAAAGGCATGACATGGTTCAAACTCAGGTATTTATCAAAGTCGGTGCCACCGATATGCACACCGCCATTTCCAAGGATATCGTCTTTCCTGTCTATCCTGTGGGCACGCTCGGGTGCCAGCCTGACCAGTGAGAAATCTGAAGTACCGCCGCCTATGTCGGCAATCAGCACCAGCTCTTCTTTGCTGATGCGTGATTCATAATCAAAGGCGGCAGCGATGGGCTCATACTGGAATTGCACTTCCTTGTAACCGGCGGCGCGGGCGATTTGTTCCAGGGTGTCTTGTGCCAGCTTGTCGGCCTTGCTGTCATCATCGATAAAATGCACAGGGCGACCCATGACAGCCTGGCTGAAATGCGTACCCGCCGACTTTTCGGCGCGCAATTTGAGTTCCCGGATAAACTGCGCCAGTAATTGGCGGAAAGCTACGGCCTTGCCCTGTACTTCAGTCTGGCCATCCATCAGGCTGGTACCCAGCAAGCTTTTCATGGAACGCATCAAACGGCCTTCATAGCCAGCCAGATAATTGCTTAGCGCGGCACGGCCATAAGTGACTTGATCATCTTCGACATCGAAAAACACCACCGATGGCAATGTGACTTTGCCATCTTCCAGCGCCAAAAGCGCAGGCTGCCCCGGCTGGTGCCAGCCTACGGTTGAATTCGAGGTGCCAAAATCTACTCCACAAGCGTGCAACATGAAAATCCTGATAAAAACGGCTAAGCCAGCAGCCTTGTTGTTGAGCTGCTGTTAACAATCAAAAAGCGATGAAAAAGCAATGAAAAAACGAGATCTTAAGATGTCAGTCAGGACGCATTCGCATCCGAACTATCGAGTCTGACCACCAGTAATTGATCAATGCGGTAATGATCAATATCGACGACTTCAAACTTATAAGCACCCAGCATGACAAAATCCGTGCGTTTGGGTATCTTTTTCAGCATGGTCATCATGAAACCGGCAATGGTCTCATAGCTTCCCTGCTCAGGCAAGCCATCTATGTCAAGCGCGCGGCAGACATCCTCGATTGTTGTTGCACCGTCAATCAACCAGGAATTGGCATCACGCTGGACGATCTGGTCTTCCAGGAAAGGATGAACAAGATTACCCATCAAGGTACTCAACACGTCATTGAGGGTAATCACACCGACGACCAGCGCATATTCATTGAAGATCACGGCAAAATCTTCGCGTGTGCCCTTGAATTGCTCCAGCATTTCGGACAGGGTCAGCGAGTCAGGCACGGCCAGTGCCGTGCGTATCGATAATTCCTGCACCTTGGTGAAAGCCTGGTTGGTCAGCACGCGCTTCAAAATATCCTTGGATTCGACATAGCCAACAACATTGTCGATATTGCCATCACAGACCAGAAACTTGGTATGCGGGTGCTCGGCAATCTTCTGGCGTATCACCACATCGCTGTCTTGCAGGGTGAAATAAACGATGCTGTCGCGCTGTGACATGGCTGATGGTACGGTGCGGCTTTCCAGTTCAAACACATTGCCTATCATGTGATGCTCGCTTTGCAGCACTACCCCGGCTTCAGCTCCCGCATCAAACATGGCATAAATTTCATCTGAAGTGATTTGTTCATTACGTGTCGTCGGCAAATTAAACAGCCGCAAGATCAGGTTGGCCAGGCCATTGAATACCCAGACCAGAGGTTTGAACAGGCGTACGCACAAGAGTATGGGACTGACTACCAGCATCGCCACGGTTTCTGGCGAAATCATGGCGATCTTCTTGGGCATCAGGTCCGCGAACAAAATAAAAATCGACGTCACGAACAAAAAGGATGTGACAAAGCTGACGGTCTCCACCCAGCTGGTCATACCAAACACCGCCACCAGGGCTTTCTGTATGTAAGGCGTCAAAGCCTGTTCACCGAGGATACCACCAAGTATGGCCACCGCATTCAGGGCGATCTGCACGACGGTGAAAAAATGCCCAGGCTCTTGTTGCAGCGCCAGCACTTTGCCCGCACGTTGCTCGCCCTCCGCATACAGTATCTGCAATTTAACCTTGCGCGCAGCCGCCAGCGATATTTCTGACATGGAAAAGAATGCACTGATGGCGACCAGCAAGGCAATGATAAGAAAATGATCAAACAAAGCCATATTGCCTCCTCTACAAATCTATCTTGCGGTAATCATATACTATTGTGCTTTGTCAATTTTGCTTAAAGGTCGTCATCCATGACAAGTTCTGAACAGACGGATGCCGTCAAACCGCTGCCCACCAATGTGCGTTTTGTCCTGATCACGGTGTTTCTGGACATCCTGGGCATAGGCCTCATCATCCCGGTATTGCCGCGGCTGGTGGCCAGTTATACCTTGCAGGCAGATAGCCAGGCTTACTGGTATGGTGCAATTGTCGCCATCTATGGCGTCATGCAATTTATCTTTGCACCGATGATAGGCGCACTCAGTGACCGTTATGGCCGCCGCCCGGTCTTATTGATATGTGTATTTGGTCTGGGCTTGAATTTCCTCTTGCTGACTCAGGTCACGACTATTTACTGGATGCTGCTGGTGCGCGCCCTGGGAGGTATCACGGCGGGTAATCTGTCAGTCGCGAATGCTTATATCGCCGATGTCTCCAGCCCGGAAAATCGCGCCAAAGCCCTGGGCAAGATAGGTGCCATGTTTGGCCTGGGTTTTATTTGTGGCCCTGTCATAGGCGGCATGCTGGGTGAAATGCATATCCATTACCCGTTTTATCTGGCCGCTGCCGTGGCGCTGGGAAATGTGGTGTATGGTTATTTCACGCTGCCAGAATCACTGCCTGCCGATCATCGCAAGGCTTTTCATATTTCTGCTGCCAATCCCTTTGCCGGTCTTAGTGGCCTCGCGCATTTACGGGGCGTAGGTGCGCTGGTCTGGGTGTATGCACTGACCATGTTTGCCCAATTCACCTTGCAAACCACCTGGGTGTTATCAACAGAATTGCGCTTTGGCTGGACCCCCATGCAAAATGGTTTTTCTCTGTTCATGGTTGGTGTATCCAGCGTACTCATGCAGGGTGTTTTTCTGGGGCGTTATATCAAGCGGGTAGGGGATGCCAATGCAGTCTTGATCGGCCTTGCCTCTTCTACTATTGCGCTGAGCATGTATGGGCTGGCAAACCAGGGCTGGATGATGTACGTGCTGATCCTGTGTAATGTACTGGCCTTTGCCGCCGGACCTGCCTTGCAAGGCTTTTTTTCGCGTGCCGTCGATGCGCGTTCGCAAGGACTGGCCATGGGGTCGTTGACGGCACTGGCCAGTATCATGAGCGTGTTTGCCACCCTGATCGGCACTTCCATCGTCGGGCAAGTCAGTCATTTTTCCAAGGGCAGTGTCTGGCTGGGCGCACCTTTCTTTTTGGCCGCGAGCGTGCAATTAATGGCATTGACTTTGGCACTGCGTCACTTGAAAAAAAGTAGCTGAAGTTTGCAGGAATAAAAAAAGCGGACTTGAAAGTCCGCCTTTTTTTATCCTAATTTTAAGCAGTTTAGTGACGTACAGCGGTATGCATGGATGCAGTATCCAATAAGAGTTCAGGATCTTCTGCTTCTTCCGTGGTTTCATTGTTCAGGCGTTTTTGCATCTTGACGACATCCACGTCATTGCCCCATTTGGCCACCACGACCGTGGCGACGCCATTGCCGATCAGGTTGGTCAGGGCACGTGCTTCGGACATGAAGCGGTCTATACCGAGTATCAGAGCCAGGCCAGCGACAGGTACGCCACCCACTGCAGACAGGGTAGCTGCCAGCACGATGAAACCGCTGCCGGTGATGCCTGCTGCACCCTTGGATGTCAGCAATAAAACACCCAGCAAAGTGATTTGCTGCATCATTGTCATCGGTGTATCCGTGGCCTGGGCGATGAATACCGCAGCCATGGTCAGGTAGATGGATGTGCCATCCAGATTAAAGGAGTAACCTGTAGGGATCACCAGGCCAACCACGGATTTTTTCACACCCAGGTTTTCCAGCTTGGCCATCATGCGTGGCAACACTGATTCTGATGAAGACGTGCCAAGTACGATGAGCAATTCTTCCTTGATGTATTTGATGAATTTCCAGATACTGAAACCATGTACCCTGGCAATCGCACCCAGCACCACGAAGATGAAAATCAGGCAGGTCGCGTAGAAAGTCGCCATCAGGAAACCGAGTTGCACCAGTGAGCCAACACCGTACTTACCTATCGTGAAAGCCATCGCACCAAAGGCACCTATGGGAGCAACTTTCATGATGTAACCGATGATGACAAACAAGACGTGGGAAAATTTTTCGACCAGATCAAATACCATCGTGCCGCGTCCGCCAAAACGATGCAGGGCGAAGCCAAAAAATACCGAGATCAGCAAGACTTGCAGTATCTCACCCTTGGCAAAAGCATCGGTGAACGTAGTAGGAATAATCGCCATCAGGAACTCTGTCGTGGTCTGCATTTTTCCAGGTGCGGCGAATGCGGCGATGCTCTTGGTATCCAGTGTTTGCACATCGATATGCATACCAGCACCAGGTTGCACAATATTGACAATGACGAGACCGATGATCAGTGCCAGCGTGCTGACAACTTCAAAATACAGTAATGCCATGCCACCGGTTTTGCCAACTTTTTTCATGTCTTCCATACCGGCGATGCCAACGACTACAGTACAGAAAATAATCGGCGCGATCATCATCTTGATGAGCTTGATGAAGCCATCGCCGAGAGGCTTCATGGCGGTGCCAGATTCAGGGTAAAAATGGCCAAGAAACACGCCCAGTGCAATGGCGGTGATGACTTGAAAATACAGGGATTTGTAGAAGGCTTGAGCTTTCATCCTTGGTCTCCATGGGATGGTATAAAGTCTCGCCTGCATGAAATCATTATGGCGAGCACGTTGCGGAATTTTTTTTCCGTCAGTGCAGCCATTATGAAAAATCCGTGGATCAGCCACAATTGTGGCTTTCCACAGTGCTTAAAAATTACGCAGATTTTTACGTAGAGATTTACGCGGCAATAATTTGTTTTAATGAAGCCTGATGTTGAATAATGCGGCCCAGTAAACGCATCGCATCATCGAGATCCTGGGTATATGGCATGCCACAATTGAGGCGCAAAAAATGATCAAAACGATTTGAATTGGAATACATCAAGCCCGGAGAAACCAGGATACTCTCCTCTAGCGCAGCATCAAAAACAGCGCGGGATGAAGTTCCGGTTGGCATCTCTACCCACAACGAAACTCCACCTGCCGGCATGGTCACGCGCGTGCCTTCCGGAAAATAAGTGGCAATCGCTTCTGCCATTTTTTCTCTTTGCACAGCGAGGCTGCTACGTAGTTTCCGCAGATGTCTGTCGTAAGCTGACGACAGTAAAAAAGTCGCCGTGACTATCTGTGACAATTCTTCGTTATAGCGCGTGTGTGCATACTTCAGCATGTTCACACGTTCTTGCCAGCGTCCTGCCAGTATCCAGCCAACACGCATGCCTGGCGCAAGAATTTTATGCACGGATGCGCAGTAAATCACATTGCCGCTATGGTCCCATTGCTTCAATGCAGTGGGGATTTTGTCGCCATCTGCGAGAGCGCTATAAGAGTCATCTTCTATCAGGGGTATGCCCTGCTTTTCGCACAGCGCCACCAGTTTTTGTTTATGCTGATCGGGCATCATGCTGCCCAACGGATTTTGCAAATGCGGTACCACCACCACCGCCTTGATATTGTCATAGGTACGCATCGCCAGTTCCAGCGCTTCGACAGAAATCCCGGTACTCGGGCTGGTGGGTATTTCCAGCGCCTTCATGCCCAGGCTTTCCAGCACTTGCAAGAGACCATAAAAAGTCGGCGACTCGACTGCGATGACATCACCTGCTTGCGCGACTGCACGCAAGGCCAGGTTCAAAGCCTCGATACAGCCATTGGTGATGATGACCTGATCAGCAGATGTGCTGATGCCGGAATCAAGTGCGCGCTTGGCCAGTGCCGCTTTGAGTTCACGGTTACCACCCGGCGTAATTGTCTTGGTCAGCAGTTCTGGATAGCGGCGCAGGGTACTGACAGTCAGGCTGCGTAATTGCTGGTGCGGGTACAGGGCAGGGCCACCAGTTGCCCGTGCCAGATTGCATTTCACCTGGCGCTGGCCCTGCGCGATGATTTCTGACACCAGTTCATGGATGCCGACAAACTGCGCCGGGTCAATGATCTTGCCTATGGTTGGCTCTTGCGCTGGAATCAGGCGCACCCGGCGTGGTTGCCGCACAAAATACCCTGAACGCGGGCGGGCTTCCAGCCAGCCTTCGGTTTCCAGCTGGCGGCACAGCTGTAACGCAGTGGACAGACTGACGCCGTGCACATGCATGAGCTTGCGCACCGAGGGCATGCGGTCGCCCAGTTTTAGCGTGCCGCAGCGTATGGCATTCAGATAATGCTCGGCCAGTTGCTTATAGAGGGGTAGGTTTTGCATATGTCGATGATGAGATATCAGTCGTTGACTGCACAAATACAGTTGAGGGCAAACTATACAATAACAGATTATAAATTTTCTGTCTGATACGATACAGATATGAATTCTCTGTGCCTGTGCAGATCCTGCTGCAAAGACTACCCTGAAAACTGCATTTGTCAGCAGTTTCTCACCTCTTTCAGGAGTCTCATCATGTATAGAAATAGCATCAGGCAGGGTCAGAGCATGCATTGCCTGTTAACAGCAGGTAGCACTTTGTATATAAAGTCAGGGAAGTTACGCCTGATCGCCTTGCCGCAATTTCTGGAAGGAGTGGCCTGGCAGATTGACACCGTGCTGGATGCAGACAGTGTTTACTACTCTGAGCATGGTGGCTGGGTAGAGTTGCAAGTCTTGCAGGCTTGCGATTTGCTGGTGCAAAGACCTGAGCCGACACAGCACTGGCTGCATGTTCTTTCAGGCGCATGGCAAGCATTGCAGGCGGGCTGGCGTCCATCTCCTTAAGGTCTGGAAACGATAGGCTGCAGGTTAGGCTTAATAAGGGCTAGGGGAAAAATTCCTTGAGCAAAAAGCTTTCCAGCTCTGCCGAATCTTCCACACGGGCTGATTTGACCATGACACGGCCTAGTCGCCTGGATTCCCAGTTGAAGTCGCCCTTGTATTCCATGCGTATGATTTCTATCATGCGGCGTACCACTGCCAGGCGCACATCGCCACCCAGTCCTGCATCGACTTCAAAAGACTGTTTGCCGCCAGTAGCCACTATGCGGGTGTTCCAGCCACGGAAAGAAAAACTGGCTACTCGTGTGCCAACGCTGTTCAGTTCAAAGACACCGCTGCCACCACCGCGGTTGGCCGCCTGTTGCATGCTGCGCTTGACATTGGCTTCGGCGACTTCTTGCGGTGTCATGCCACGGCCTGCCTGACGGGCACCTTCATTTTCCTGGGCTGCCGCTTCTTCGGCAGCGCGACGGCGCTCCCGTGCGGCATTGGCCATAGCCATCATATCCATTTCAGGCGGCACATTATTTGCCACTGGCGGCGGTGGTTGTGGAACGGGTGAATCGTTGGTTGGCAAGGGCGGTGGCGCCTTGGGTTGGGTGATGGCGTTTTTGGATGGCGGTACACGCACAGGCTTGGATGGTGCTTTTTCCTTTTTTGGCGCTGTTGCCTGCTTAGGAGCTTGCGCAACCTTGTCCATCAGCAAGACCATAGGAGCAGCGATGCCCGCTTTCTCCATTTTTTTCTTCACTGCGCTCATGTTCAGCAAGAAATACAGCAAGAGTCCATGCACCAGCAAAGCCAGCAAGATACCAAACATATTTGCAGGGCGAAACCGGATATGCAAATGAATCTCACCCGGCTGGGTGATTTCATTCTCAGGCGCTTCTATGCTCAACTTCATGGACTATATGAACCGGTGCAGAATTTCAAGGTGGCAAGCATACCTCAAACTATGCCTGATCCTGTAACAAAGATTGTCTGTTGACCCACTGCTTAACTTGATTATGTTATCGAAATTGAAAAATGCAATAAGTGGTTCAGGGAAATTTCAGTTAACTGAGTCTATTTACCGTGATTGACCAGGGACAGACAAGCAAAACGGCCATGTTTGCCGACAACTGCTTACAAACAGGTAAAGAAAATTTACATGCTGCTGGCACTGGGAGGGATGGAGAGACAGGATGAAAATTTGTTCCATCCTGACAAGGATACGGTGTTGCCGTACGGGAATGAGGTCCGCAGACTCAAATCAGGCCGAACCAGCCCAGCGCTGCGCCGCCCGCCAGCAACCACAGCAAATGCAAACGGGTGCGCCAGACCACGATAGTGCAGACTACCGTCATCAACCACAAAGGCCAGTCCTTGCTGGCCTGGTCGTGAGAGGCTGCCATGATCCAGCCTGTTGCCAGCAACAGCCCTATGACAATAGGTGCCATGCCCAGCTTGAAGGCGCGCACACTGCGCAGTTCGCGGTTGGCGTGGCCCCAGCTGGCGGCGACATATGTCAGGGTGGTACTGGGTAAAAGTATGCCCGTCATGGCGACAACTACCCCCAGCAAGCCTGTCCACATACCACCGGCATTCATGCCTACATTCCAGCCCATCAGGGCGATGAACAAGACATTCGGGCCTGGGGCAGCCTGGGCTATGGATACTGAGGCATTGAATTGCGCATCGCTCAGCCAGCCCTGTTGCGCCACCAGATAGCGGTGCATGTCAGGCAGGGTGGAAATCGCCCCGCCTATCGACAGCAAAGACAACATCATGTAATGCAAAAACAATTGCAGCCAGTCATGCCAGTTCATACTGATGTGCAAGACATTGTTCAGGGTATCCGGCATTATTTCAGCTTCCTGTAGACAATGATACAAGTGATGGCACCCAGACTGAACAATACATACGCCAGCGGCAAGCGGAAGTAGGCGATGCCGACAAAGCACAATGCACTGAAGAGCAGGGCGGTGGGTCTGCCCAGGGGATTGTTCTTCAGGGCAGGCACCAGCTTCAAGCCGGTAGCGATAATCAGCCCAGCGGTGACGGCGCCCATGCCGCGTAAGGCACTTACCACTTCAGGATGTTGGGAGAACTGGGCATATACCACAGCAAGGGCCAGCACGATCAATAAAGGCACCGACAACATGCCAGCCAGAGCGGCCATGGCACCACCAAAACCAAAATGGCGGTGGCCTATCATGAGGGATAAATTCACGACATTAGGCCCTGGCAAAATTTGTGCGACTGCCCAGTCTTCGACGAACTCTTCCATCGTCATCCAGCGTTTTTTCTCTACCAGTTCACGCTGCACGACGGCCAGTACCCCGCCAAATCCTTGCAATGCCAGCAACGTAAAAGAGATATACAAATCCGCCAGGGATTTGGGCCGCTGGCCAGGAGCTTCTGTGGACATGGTGGTGGCAGCCTGTTGGCTTGACATTGGGGCAGGCTTATATTGTAAGGCAGCAGAGAAAATGCTGCTGGGCAAATAGTTGACAGCTGCCAATTTCCCTTGGCTTGGTTGCGCTCCATGTCATGCGTCATCAACAAAAGGTAAGAACTTGTATCATTTGAAACGAAGTCCTGTACTCGCTTATTTGTCTGCAGGCTTACGCTACAGTCTTTTTTATTTCAGTGGTCATGATCATGAGCGACGACAAGATATTGATGTTTTCAGGTGAAAGCCTGGCTATGCAAGAGGCGGCAAAACAGGCGCGTAATACCTTTAAATATTTCTGGCGGGAGCTGTCCTGGGAATACCGGCGCATCATTCCCGGCCTGGGACTGGCTGCTGTCAAAGTCGCGTTTCCTACGAAGGCTGTTGGTGACGGGCCTGAGGTCGAGCATATGTGGGTGAATGACATACAGTTTGACGGTGAAATCATTTCCGGTATCTTGCTGAATTCGCCACAATGGTGTGACAACATTGCTGCTGGTGACAATGTCAGCGTGTCACTGGCCGAAATTGGTGACTGGATGTACACGATAGGCGGCAAGGTTTATGGCGGGTTTAGTATAGATGTGATGCGCCAGGAAATGCCAGACTCAGAGCGTGAAGAACATGATCAAGCCTGGGGACTGGATTTTGGCAAACCCGGTGAAGTGTTTATCGTTCCTGCACAAACCCAGGAAAAGCAGGGCTTTTTATCTGGCTTGTTCGGCAAGAAAGAACTGGCGGCAGTGGCGCATACCGGAGATTTGCCCGAACATCCCATGAGTGAAAACATGGTTGAGAAAATGGACGAGGGCTTGCGTGACGACCCTTCGTTCACCCGTAGTGTTGATGAAAATGGCTGGACACTACTGCAAAAGGATGCATTGGCGGGCAATCTTGCACCCGTGACTTTACTGGTGAAACACGGTGCCGACCTTGGTGCTGTCAATCCCAGAGGCGAGACTGCACTTGATCTGGCCCGCAAAATGGGCTGGCCCAGAATTGTGGCTTTTCTGGAACAAAAGCTGCATTAATAGAAGTTACCCTTGTCTGTGATGCGCCCGTATGCGGGCGCGCCATTCGCCCAGCACGGTCAGAGCGCTCTGGAATTCTTTTTCTATCAGGTCAGCTTCGGCATCGGTAATCACGCCATCCAGCAAGGCAGTTGAGACTGCCTCAGCCACATCACCAACCCGGCTCATGACGCGGCACACGGTTTGCGACAAATCATCTTCTCGGATTTCATGTGGTTCCGGGATGGAAAAAGCGGCCATGCCATGCCGGCTTAAGAGAGCATGCAGAGGCAGATGGGCCTCTTTGACTCCGGCGTCCTGGCAATGTTCTATGATGATCGAGAATTCTTCAAAAGACGGGTAATGGGTTTCTATGCCAGGGGCCAGCTTGTTGCGCAAGACATTCACCGAGACTTCCATACGGATTGCCAGGGCTTCCAGGCCACCAGGGTAGGCGCGCGCGATCTTGTACAAGGCGTCGTGCTGGTTCATATCCGAATATTTGCGTGTCATGCTGAGTTCCTCATTGATTTTTGAGCAGGAAGCATTGTACAGAGGGCCAGACAATACTCCCATAGATGTAACATGGATGCAAAAAAGGCCACACTCAGGTCTGGGCGGCTATTCTCCGGGTCAACAATGTCAGCCAGCGGTCCGCCCCGCTGACTTCGCTGATGACCTGGGCATAATCACAAACGGTGCGGGCTGCGCGTTCCAGCAATTGTATATCTGCTTCATGCTGGCGTGCCACATGCGGGTCTTCCAGGAACAGGATGCGGCGTATCTGCCTGTCAAGTACCAGTTCTGCCAGTTGCGCATCGCCACCCAGGGGGCCAGAAAGATAAGGGGTCACCCAGTTCTTGCCAGCTTCTGTTCCCTTGATTTTTTGTGCCAGCTGGTTCAGCAAGCCGCCAGTAGTGCCTGTTGCGTAGCGGTGGCCGAAACTGTCGAGCAGGTCGAAATGTTTCTCTGCCATGACCAGCATGCTTTCTTTCATTGCATCATGGGCGATCAGGGCGATGCCCTCATTTTTTAATTCAAAACTCGGGTTCAGCTTATTGTCTATGGCGGCACCGGCAGCCGTGGCTTCCAGTTCCAGCCATTCCCTGGCGCTGGCCAAAGTTGCCAGGAAAGGCTTCCGATGGATTACGCACTGGCGTTTGAGTGCCTGGGCTTCCGGGAAAATCGAAGAAGGGTCAACCGGATCAATCAGGTAGATCACTGCATCGACCGCTCTGGCTGGTTCCCGGTCGACGACCCGCGATACAAGTTTCATCAAGCCGCCTTCACGGCCATAAGGGAAACGCTCGACCACAGGGCAGCTGTCAACCAGCCCATGAGAAATGATGGCGTCCAGCGTGCGCCCGACGATCACCATTTCTGCTTGCAGATGTTGCAGTGCCGGCCCGCCACCATGCAGGAGCTGCACCAAGGCAGAATTGGGAGCGTCCTGGTGAGAACGGTTGGCAATCAATCCTATGCGTAGCTTTTTCTGCGAGGTCACTGTATCTGCTTTCATGGCGGGTGGAAAAATTGTTTGCCCCGATAGTTTACTCCCAGACTGCCTGTGCGGGCAGTCTTCAGGCTACATTTTGTTACCTAATCCAACAGTGGTGACACACGCGTTTTCGCAGACAGGCGTAGCATGTATAGCCATGCGGTAAAACAGGTGAGGATAAAATGAAAAAATGGCGACATCTGCTGATGGTGCTCATGATCATGCTGACCTGCGCTTCGGCTTTGGGTGATGATGATCTTGATGATGAAATGCAAGTCAGGCGCTGGGCGCTTCTAGGGGATACCCAGGCGCAAAATATGTTGGGTTTGCTGTATCTCGAACCCGACGCCAACCTGCAAAATGTACAGGAAGCCGCTTACTGGCTCGAGCAGGCTGCTGATCAAGGCCACGCTGGTGCACAAACCAATCTGGGTGTCTTGTATCTGACTGGCGAGGGTGTGGAGGCTGACGAAAGCATGGCTTTCAAACTGTTTCGTCGCGCCGCCTTGCAAGGGCTGACTTCTGCTCAACTGGCGCTGGGTTATATGTATGCCACAGGCAAAGGTGTCGATGCCAATCCTGAAGAAGCGGTATTCTGGTACCAGCAGGCTGCCCAACAAGGTAATGCCAGTGCTCAGCATCATTTGGCCCTGGCTTATGAAGAAGGCGCAGGAATAGAAAAAAGCACAGATCAAGCTGCCCATTGGGAAATGCAGGCTGCAAATCAGGGTTTGTCCACTGCCCAGTTTCAAATGGGTTTGCGCTATCTGCATGGCGACGGGGTAGAAAGGGACATGCTGACGGGTTACCATTATTTACTCAAAGCCAGCCTGAAAGTCGGCAGTAAAGCCATGGATAGCCGTGAATTGGTCAGCAATGAGCTGACCAGTGAGCAAATTGCTGAAATCCGCGATGATTCCCGCTATTGGAGAATGCATTTTTGAGCTTGAAAAGCAAGGCTGCTGAAAAACAAACGTAGAGCGGACGCCGCATTCTTTCATGCGGCGTTTTTTTTCAAGCCGAGGCTGGCGACTTCAGGAAAGATTCAACGCAGATAGCGTTGTTCAAGTTCATCTGCTGACATCGCCTGAGAAAAAAGATACCCCTGCATTTCATCACATTGCCTTTGCTGGAGAAATTCGCGTTGCCTGTCGGTTTCCACGCCTTCGGCAATCACACGCAATTTCAGCGCATGGGCCAGGTGGATGATGGCGGTGACGATGGCGACATCACTTTCATCAACAGGCAAGTCGCCAACAAAAGAGCGGTCTATCTTGAGCTTATAAATAGGGAAGCGTTTCAGATAGCTGAGACTGGAATAGCCAGTGCCAAAATCATCAATCGCCAGTTTGACGCCCAATGCTGCCAGGGATTCCAGTTTTTTCAGGGCATCTTCAACATCCTTGATCAGAATGGATTCTGTCAATTCCAGTTCTATGCAATGCGGTTGCAACGCATGCTCATGCAAGGCGGCAGCGATACTGTCGACAAAATTGGCTTGCTGGAATTGCAGGGCAGAGACATTGATTGCCACCCGCATGGATTTGCCATCCCGGTTCCACAAAGCTGCTTGTTTGATGGCCGTTTGGATGACCCAATTGCCTATCGGTACAATGACGCCAGATTCTTCTGCCACCGGGATGAATTGCACCGGGCTGACTTCGCCCAGATCCTTGTCGGTCCAGCGCAGCAAGGCTTCCACCCCCAGCATCTTGCCAGTCGCCAGCTCTACTTGTGGCTGGTAATGCAGGCGGAACCGCTGGTGTTCCAGGGCCTGGCGCATGGCGTGATCGAGTTTCATGCGCGACAGTAAGCCTATATTCATTTGCCGCTGGTAAAAGCGGAAATCGGAACGCCCGCGCTCCTTGACATGATACATGGCGCTATCGGCATTCTTGATCAGGTCGGCCATGCTAATCCCATCCTCAGGGTAGAGGGCAATCCCTATGCTGGCGGTGACGGTAAAGTGCATGCCATCAAGTGAAAACGGGGCAGACAATTCTTCCAATACTCTTCTGGCACAAATTTCTGCGCCCTCGGCATTGGCTTCATGCAGGAGCAAGACAAATTCATCCCCACCCAAGCGGGCCGCCGTATCCACCTGGCGTATGCATTTCTTTAATCTTTCAGTCACTTGCTGCAAGACACGGTCACCAAAAGGATGGCCAAGGGAGTCATTGATTTGTTTGAAATGATCGAGGTCGAGGAACAGCAGGGAGAATGTGGAATTATTACGGCTGGAAATGGTAATGGCTTGTCGTATGCGTTCTTCCAGCAATAAGCGGTTAGGCAAGCCAGTCAGAACATCAAGGAATGCCAGTTCTTCAATTCTCTGCTTGGCTGTATGGGTTTCTGTCCTGTCCTTGAAAAAGCCTATGTAATTCAGTGCGGCGCCAAATTCATCCTGTACCTTGACCAGAGATATCATGCACAGATAGGCATGGCCATTCTTGCGCCTGTTCCAGAGTTCTCCCTCCCAAAAGCCCAAATTGTCGAGTTCCTTGAGCAGGTTTTCAACTTGAACAGCATTGCCTTCTTCTGAAAAAAAATCCCTTGGTGTTTTGCCCAGCATTTCTTGTTCTGTATAACTGCTGAGGCGCTCGAAACTGGGATTGGTGGTGACGATTTTTTGCTCGGCATCGGTAATGAAAATTGCATCGGTACTCGACTCAAATACTTTGGCCGCCAGACGCAAACGCGCTTCATCTGCCAGGCGCTGGGTAATGTCGCGATAAGAATACACACGCCCTATCGGCCGGCCACGCGCATATTGCGGCAGGGTGACTCTTTCCAATGTCTTGCCTGAGCGTAGTGTCAATACATCGGTCGCTTCCATCAGTGGCGAGCGACTGATGGTACCGAGGCGCTCTTCATACTGACTGGCATCGTGCATGCACGCGTCCATCCAAGCATAAATGGCGCCATCGTCGCGCTGGGTCAGCAGCTCATCTGGCAAGCCCCATAATTCAGCAAACAAGTGGTTGTAGCTGCGGATGGCGCCATCAAGATCAGTGACCAGTATGCCGTCAGCTGTAGATTCCAGAGTGGCGCGTAGTTCAGCGATCAGTTTTTCCAACTCATTTTCCACCCGGCGCTGGTTGGAATGGTCATTGATAGCGACCACATAGACCGAACTATCCACGCCTGTCCTGATCAGGGTGACACGTCTTTCCACCTGGACTATGCTGCCATCGGCACGTTTCAGCATGGTTTCGGAATGGATGTTTTCGGACAGTCCAGCAGCGACATCTTCCCAGAAAAACACGTCTTCAGGTGCGACTGCAAGTTCAATAACACCTTTGCCCAGCAGACTGCTAGATCCGACTTGCAGCAATTGGTGGATGGCCTGGTTGGCCGCAACGATGCGCAATTGTATGGGATCAACCAGGATAATGGCTTCCAGCAAGCCTTCTATCATCGATTGCCAGGGATGGGCCTTCATGTCGTAGCTCCATCTTCCTTTTGTTGCTCGATTTCCAGACCGCGTTCAAAGAAATAGCATAGCCGTTTGCGTGGCGACAGATAATCATAGGCTGCCTTGGGCAATTGCAGAGGTTTCAGGCTGCGATGTATGCACAGGGTATTTTCATGCTCCAGATTGATGACCAGGGCTTCATCGCGAGGTACGGCAGAATTATGGATGACCACCTTGGGTTTGATAGGGCGGGCCGAATTCACCGAGACCACCATGGCATATCGCTCATCGGTCAACTGCACCACCGAGCCTGGTGGATAAATACCCATCATGCGTATGAAAGCCGTCAGGGTGGGAATATGAAAACGTGGCTTGTGCTGGGTAAAAATCTGCGACAAGGCTTCATGCGGGGTGATGGCAAACGCCGGATTGGCAGGGTTGCAAAGATTGTCGTAATGATTGACCAGTGCGATGATACGGCTTATAGCACTGAGTTTATCGCCCTGCACATGGCTGGGGTAGCCAGTACCATCGGCATGCTCATGATGTTGGGCAATGGCCAGCAAGACATTGGCCGATAAGCCCATCTTGCGCGCCAATGCCAGGCTGTGCAGGACGTGCTCATGGTAAAGCTGGCGCTCGGCATGATTGAAGTGCTCATCCTGCCAGCGCAGTCGGTCTGGTAACTCCATTTTGCCTATGTCATGCAGCATAGTCGCTACACCCAGGTCAAGCATGTCTGTTTTGCTGAGATGCAGTGTTCGTCCCAGCAAGAGTGATATGACCGTCACATTGATGGAATGTAGCGAAGTTTTTTCACCAGCTTTTTCGGACAACAGGCGTATCGCGGCCTCGTCTTCTCCCAAAATCTCACCAAGAAAACCTTGTATCAGTTGCTCAGTCAATTCCCTTGCCTGGGCAGGCTGGGAATGCACCAGTTCAGTGACTTGCTTGAAGGTTTGTGCCGCATGGCTGAATTGCCGCTCACAGACTTGCAGACTGGCTTGCTGGTTGGCCAGCAATTCCCTCCTTTGTCTGGCGGCAAACGCGCCGGGACTTTCGATAAGCTTGTTTTCTTGCTGAATCTGAGCATCATCGGTCTTGGTACTGGTTTCCGGGCTGCTCTTGTCCGGTGCATAGCGCACGCGCTCCAGACCCAGCGAACGGATGGTCTCGATTTGTGCATTGTTGCTGATTTTGAAATTGGAAACAGGAAATGGATGATCCATCCAGCCCACATCGAGATAGACAAACATGCCTATGCGAAGCTGGCTCAGTTCAATAAACTGTGTATGAAGATCAGTCATGACACGGGTTTCCCAAAATGTGACTTTTGAGTAAAAATCTGCAGGCTAGGCGTCGGTGTGCCATACAACCACCAGCCACAGTTCATTCCATGTTACATCAGCTTTTTACTCACCCATCCAGAATTCCGGCTGACTGTGGGGTTTACGTCTTAAATACAGCGAATTTTGATCTGAGTTCGGTCTTATCTGACGATAATCGCCGATTTTGTTTTACTTTATTCAAGGTTTTGCGCATTCACAGGCGTCATTGCCCTTGTCAAAAATTATACGCCAGACGCCAGGGCTTTCCTGTCGCCAGATGGAGGTGAAGGTGGCCAGCAGTTTGCCTTGCGGGTCGCGCACTGGTCCGCTGCTAAGTGCCAGCTTGCCCGAGTTTAAGACTTCCACGGTTTCCGGCGTCCAGGAAAAAGGGGCTGCTGGCGTGTCATAAAAGCGTTTCCATGCTGCCGCCACTTCCTGTTTGCCATGCAAAACCTTTTTACCAGAAAAAAAGATCGTTTCTTCCGCCAGAAATTCTGTAAAAGCCTTGTGGTCACGGGCCTCCATGGTTTTGGCAAAGGCAGTTTCTGCTTGCATGACTTGGCTGATCAGGTCAGCCCGTTCATCTGCTGCCTGTGCGTGGTTGACCAGCAAGCTGGCGGCGATCAGCAAGGCAAATAAGTATCGATGCATGGAACACCTCTACAATTGAGAATGGCAAACGGTTCAAAAGAAACTGGCTATTTGCTCCAGTGGTTTTTTCTGTATATTCGGTACCATGCAATCCTCTGCCGGATAGCCGACTACTAGCAAGATATATGGTTTTTCATTGTCCGGTCTGTGCAATAACTGGTTCAAAAATCCCATAGGGCTGGGTGTATGTGTCAGCGTTGCCAGGCCAGCATGATGCAGGGCCGAGATCAAAAATCCTGTAGCAATCGAGACTGACTCAGGTACATAGTAATTTTTGACCGCACTGCCATCATCCATCATGGTGGCTTTTTGTCCAAAGATGGCGATCAGGTAAGGTGCGGTTTCTAAAAAGGGCTTTTCTGCATCCGTACCTAGCGGGGCCAGCGCATCTTTCCATTCCTGCGGCGCACGGCGCTCATAAAACTCGCGTTCTTCTATCTCGGCCTCAACCCTGATCTTGTGCTTGAGTGCTGTGTCGGTGACGACTGCAAAATGCCAAGGCTGGTGGTTGGCACCTGATGGCGCCGTGCCAGCAGTCAGCAGACAGGCTTCTATGACGGCGCGTGGCACCGGGCGAGCTGAGAATTCACGTATCGTCTTGCGTCGCTTCATGTCCTGATAAAAGCTTTGCGCGCGTTCCAGCATTTCAGTTTCAGGGTAAGACTGGTAAGTCGACAGCGGGATGAATTGCGGCGATCCTTGATTGAATGAAAGTTTGCTCATGGCTTATTCCTGACTAGCTGGGTGGACAGTGGGGGAAAACAGACTTAATCGTTGCGGTTTTTTCTGAATGCCAACCAGCCCGCAATGACGGTAAAAGTGGCGACGATGGCGACCACGATCCAGAAACCATCTTCATGCTGGGCCAAAGGTACACCACCTACATTCATGCCCATCAAACCGGCAATGATATTGATGGGCAGGGCCAGTACCGTTACTATCGTCAGGACGAACAGAGAGCGGTTGTTTTGTTCATTGACGCTGGCGGCGATTTCTTCCTGCAAGAGCTTGATGCGCTCTTGCAGTGATGCCATATCGCTCAGGACGACGGCAAATTCTTCAGTGGACTGGCGCAATTCCTGGACATCGCGCTCTGCCACCCAGACCGGTGGTCTTTGTAGCAGGCGAAACAGGGCGGCAGGCTCAGGTGCCAGCAATCTTTGCAGGCGTACCAGTACCCGTCGCAATTCGCCCAGGTTGGCGCGTTTATGATTCAGGCGGTCAGCCAGCAAATGGTCTTCGATATCATCAATTTTCTTGATGACATTACGTACTATGCCTATCAGCACGTCGGCCTGGTCGCGCAGTAAATGGGTCAGTAATTCTGTTGGCGAGCTGAAATGCTCGCCCTGGTTCACCGCATTGCGCAGCCGGTCTACGGATTGCAGGGGTTTGCGCCTGGCGCTGATCATCACATTACTGCTGACATTCAACCATAGGGTGGCAATGTCCGAGGCTTCGAAGGCAAAATCATGCAAGACATCATTGACCACCGCGATCAGGCTGTGATCGGCATGTTCAATGCGGGTGGAGCGTGAACCTTCATGCAGGGTATCGAAAAATTCTTCAGGCAGGGCGGCATGTTCATGTAGCCATTTTTCTGCAGTGACATTCGACAAATTGAAATGCAGCCAGATAAAAGTGTCGTCCGTGGCACTGTGCCGTGACTGCAGCCAATCGATAGCTTCGCTGGTGTACATGGGTTTGCCGGGCTGGGCAGGTGCAAAGACATATCCACAAATCAATCCTGACTGATCTGAACCATACGATAAGTGTTCTGTTTGCATTGACTGTCCAGGCGAATAAACTGGGCATATTGTAAATCAGCCAAGCGTGTCAATGCCTGGCTTTCCACGCGTTTTTAACTGATCAGCATGTTCTTGTATGACATTGATGCTTGGCGTATGCAATCCTGGAAGGTCAGTGCCGCATGCGATAAAGGCCGGGTCTTGGTCCAGATCATGCCAACCGGGCTGGGCAGATGGCCCAGATTCAAAGGCAGGATCTGCAAGACACCTTCTGCCACCAGTTGGCGGGCCGCTGACAGTGACAATAGGCCCAGGCGTGGTGGTTCCATCAGCAAGGGCACATTGACCGACCTCGACACAGACTCGATGACGTCGGTCGGCTTGTTCAAGCCATTTTTTGCCAGCAGGTTGATCATGCGCTGGTGCGTTGGTGATTCTTCTACCGACAAGATCCAGGGCAGGTTGTTCAAATCCATCCAGGTCAGATTGTCGCGTCTTGCCAAGGGGTTTTTGCTGGAAGTAACGATCACCAGCGGGTCGTCATACAAGACTTCTTCCTGCAAATGTTCAGCCGCACGTTCTGAAAACACGCGGCCTATGATGAGGTCTATCTTGCCTTCACGTAAATCCTGTAGTTGCTGATCAACTGTGCCATCCATAATGCACAATGTGACGTTTGGCCAGCTAGCCTTTAGTATCTTGACAGCTTTAGGAATGATGGTGGTAGATACCACGCTCAAAATGCCGACGGTCACTTTACCGACTGTACCAGTGGCCAGCGAGCGCATCTCTTGATGAGCTTTTTGTAAATTAAATAAAACTTCTCTCGCATGCCGTATCAGGCATTCACCTGAAGGTGTTGGTTTTATACCACGCCCAGCACGTTCAAATAACTTGACACCGATCCCTTCCTCCATCTCTCCAAGCATTTTGGAAACAGCCGGCTGGCTGACGTGTAAAGTCGCCGCAACCTGAGCAACGGTGTGCTTGTCAGCCAGTTCCACAAGCAAGCGCAAGTGCTTGATCTTGAGCTGTCGGGCGAAATACTTTTCTATAGGCAAGGTATCAATCATAACGATAATTATATACTTTTTCCTGAATTTCTCATTGGACGGTAATGAAATTGTAATGGGATCATACCGTGATGCAACAAATTGTATCAATTCGTCGGTCTTGATCTGACTGTGATAAGTAGCTTTTTTTACAGCTTATTTCGACAAAACGACATGCAAGATGTTTTCGCAGCACTTCGGTTCGACCACGATATGGCGACTCAGTTCAAACGAGTCTTGCCCTATTTTTGGTCTTAGCAGTTTGAACCTGTTCATGATTCACCAAGGAGATTCTGGATGTTTTATCAAGAGAAGAAATGTGCCTACGCTGTCAAGCTGGCACTGGCTATGTTGTCGGGCAGTATGCTGATGAGCGCTCAAGCGCAGACAGTCAAGGCTGACCCAGCAGAAAAAATTCAAAAAATTGAAGTAACTGGTTCCCACATCAAGCGTATTGATAAAGAAGGCACTTCTCCTATCCAGACACTGACAGCAAAAGATATCAGCCAAAGTGGCGCGACTTCTGTTGCTGAATTGTTGCGCACGATCCCGGCTCTGGGTAGCGGTAGCGCATTCGATGCAGTAGATGGCGGTTTCTCCCGCGGCGTGGCAACAGCTTCCCTGCGTGGCCTGGGTTCCAGCTCCACCTTGATTTTGTTGAATGGCCGTCGCATGACGCCATCGGCTTACGCAAACCCAAATCAAGGTCAATCCACTCTGTACGATATCAACAGCATTCCTTTGTCGATGCTGGAACGCGTAGAGATCTTCAAAGATGGCGCATCTGCAGTATACGGCTCTGACGCTATTGCCGGTGTTATCAACTTCATCACCAAGAGCGATTACCAGGGCATTCAGATGAACGCCAGCATGGGCGCTAATGATGACAATCAGTTCAAGAAAAAAAGCATCAGTGGTTTTGCTGGTTTTGGTAACTATGCGCAAGATGGCTACAATGTGACTGTCAGTGCGGAGTATTCCAAGCGTGACCGCGTTTCCATCAAGGATGCCAAAGACGTAGAAAAAGACTTGTACAGCACACTCAACAACCGTTTGTCGCCTTACTCCAGCTTTGCCAGTAACCAGCCTTTCTTCTACCGTGAACGCACAGCAGGCAGCAATACTTTCTTCTCTGCCAATGATGCCAACGTGGTTAATCGCACCAATTGCGATTCTTCCCGTTTGATCACTGGTGGCGCACAATACAATATCGCAACTACCAGCGCATTGTATGGCCGTCAGTTCTGTAACTACAATCTGGATGCGTTTGCTGAAGTTCAGGGCGCTGGCCAGGACTTTAGTGCCATGTCACGCGGCATCTATCAGATCAATGACACTTTGTCTGCCTTTGCTGAAGTAGCATATAACAAAACAGAGCGTGATTACACTGGTGGCTCACGCACTATTGATGGTCGTACGCCATCCACGGCATTTGCCCTGTCTGGTGCAGGTACGCCATTCCAGGCCATTTTGCCAGTAGGTCACCCAGACAATCCATTCCCGACCAGCCGTGCTGCAGTTGTCTACCGTTTTGAAAATATTGCAGGTGGCACCAATACCACGAACGAATCCCTGCGTTTTGCTTCCGGTCTGAAAGGTAGTTTCAAGAGCTGGGATTGGGAAACTGGCGTATTGTGGAACCGTTCCGAGCGTACCGATATTTCCAATGGCTTCCTGTTGCTGCCGGAAGTACAAAAGCTGATTACTCAGAACATGTCTTTGGCAGATGTTGCCAGACAACCTAACCTGAGCCGTCAACTGAAGAGCGTTGGTGTGGCTGAAATCGCCCAGGCTGACTTCAAGGCCAGCACAGAATTTGGCAGCCTGCCAGGTGGTGCTATCGGTCTGGCGTCCGGTGTTGAATTCCGTCAGGAAAAAATGACCTTGACACCAGACAACCTGACCAGCTCCGGTCAAGTTCTGGGTCTGGCTAACCAGTTCATCCAGGGTCAACGTAATGTTACTTCTGCTTTCTTTGAAGTGCGTACGCCATTCCTGAAAAACTTTGAAATGGATTTCGCTGGCCGCGTCGACAAATATCCTAGCTTTAAAACCAATTTCGTACCAAAAGTGGGCGCTAAATGGACAGTCAATGATTCCCTGGCTTTCCGTTCCACTTATGCACATGGTTTCCGTGCTCCAGCGCTGGTACAAGTGACTGCTGGTGGTACACAGACTTTCCTGAATAGCCAGGCTGATCCTATCCGTTGCCCAGATGGTAAAACTCCTTTGGCCGGTGCAGATAACACTGACTGCTCTAAGAGTATTTCGACGCTGATCCGTCAAAATCCTAATCTGAAGCCAGAAACATCCAGGAGTTTCTCTCTGGGTATGGTCTTGTCGCCTACGCGTGATTTCGACATTCTGGTTGATTACTACAATATCCGTAAAGAAGATGAAGTTGCTGCTTTGTCCTCCACACTGATTATGAATAATCAAGATGCTTATCCAGGTGCTGTGATCCGTGATACCAATCCTGTCAATTTTGTTAAAGACAAGAACGGTAATGTTATCCCTAATTCTGGCCCGCTGATTTCTCTGTTGCGTAACTATATCAACCAGGGTAGTACGGTTGTGAGCGGTATCGATCTGGAAATGGCAATGCGCAATAACCTGGGTGCCAACGGCAAACTGGATACGCGTTTCCGTACTTCCTACACGATAGAATACCGTCGTGCAGAAAAACCAGGTGATCCAGAAACCAATCTGGTTGGTACACGCGGTGGCTTGTCCAACTTCTCAACCAGTGTCGGCGACATGCCACGTCTGCGTGCCAGCCTGTCTTCTTCCTGGACTAAAGAAGCGCACACAGTCAACGGCGCGATCAACTTTGTTGGCGGCGTATCTCTGTTGCGTCACACCAATGCGGCAGAAACTTATCCAGTTTCTTACTGCCATTACGGTTCTGGCCAGCCATCCACAGCAGCATCCCTGGGCGGCGTAGCCAAATACCTGACTTATGTACCTGAGTGCGCAGTTTCCAGCTGGACTACAGTTGATCTGGGCTACACATACAAAGGTTTCAAAGACCTGACTATCGGTGTACGTGTATTGAATGCGCTGGATTCCAAAGCTCCATACGATCCTAGCTCCAGCTACACGACTAGTGGTTACAACGATAGCTTGCACAATGCTTATGGCCGTGCATTCCGTTTGAACCTGGGTTATGTGTTCAAATAATCTGCTTAAGCTTTAAGCAGTAATTAACGAGCAATATAAAAAAACAGGGGCATTAGCCCCTGTTTTTTTTCGTCCTGGTATTCCTGATCTGGCATTTGACAAAGACGATTCAATACACTAGTGTATTGAATCGTCTTTGTCACTTATCGTTCACCTGGAATAGAAACCATGAAAAAATCCTTGTGCATCTTGCTATTGAGCCTGCTAGGTAGCCTGGCGTTACCTGCTGCCATGGCCAGTGAGCTTGCGGGAATAACACTGGAAGATAAAATTCGCCTGGACAATCAGGACTTGTACTTGAATGGTGCGGGTGTACGTTCCAAGGCGATTTTCCAGGTATTTGTGGCGGCCCTGTACCTGAGCGAGAAAAAAACACAAGCGGCCGAGGTGCTGGCTTTGAGCACAGCAAAACGCATGCAGATCATCATGCTGCGGGATATCAGTGCGGAACGCTTTGGCCAGAATTTCATGGAGGGGCTAAAGCACAATGTCAGCAAGGAGCAGAAAAGCAAAATCATAGACCAGATGATACGGCTGGGTGAAATGTTTTCCAAAGTGCCTGAATTTCGCAAAGGCGACAAACTGACAGTGGACTGGCTGCCCGATACAGGAACGGTCATCATGATCAATGGCAAAAAAACCATGGACAGCCTGCCTGACCCCTTATTCTATAATGCCTTGCTAAAACTCTGGCTAGGGGAAAACACGGCGCAGGATAGCCTGAAACGGCAGTTACTGGGAGAGCAATCAGATTTCAAGAAATCGCTGAAGTAGGCTTCTTGAAACAAATTTCTCCTGGAGCCTGGAGCTTGTTGCATGCAAGAGGGTAGGAGCCTATGTCAAGATTCAGTATAATCATGGCAAATTAATCTCTTTTACCAAGGGCAAACCATTCCCGCGATAAAAGTGCGAAAATTTGCTCACTAGCCGGAATTTATCACAAGTAGAAAGTTCGCCATGTTTAGTTGGTTTAATGCAAAAGAAGAAAAAGAAATCGGCCTGCTGCTTGCTGAGTTTGTCATCAAGGAGATGCCAATAGAACTGGCAAAAAAGAAGCAGGATAAAACTTTGCTGAAACGTCATAAAGTGATGCAACAGCTTGCTATCAAGGTGGTCGAATTCAAAAAAGACCGTCGTCTGAATGTGTATAAAAAAGCCCAGTTGGGAAATAGCTTCAAATGGCGCTTATTGGAAGAAAATTTTGATGCGGCAGTCGCCAGTGAATTGACCAATCTGGTGATCAAGGAACTGGGTTGAGCCAACATGAGTCTGGCACGACAGTCAGACTCGATAAATAACATCGTTAAACCAAAAAAAGCTGCCCATACCTCACATGCGCAGCTTTATTGCAGATACCAGCAGGTTTTACAAATTCGGTGCCAGCCAGCGTTCTACTTCATCCTTGGGCACATTACGGCGTTCTGCCATATCAGTGACCTGATCATCGGCAATTTTACCTACGCTGAAATACTTGGATTCAGGATGGGCAAAGTAAAAGCCTGAGACTGCCGCACCCGGTATCATGGCCCATGATTCAGTAATGTACATCTCTATTTCTTCACACTGCATTTGCTTGAACATCTCGGTTTTGACCGTATGTTCCGGGCAGGCCGGGTAGCCAGGTGCAGGGCGTATGCCTTTATAGTTTTCCTTGATCAGCTCTTCATTGGAGAGGGCTTCATCGGCGACATAGCCCCACAAGTCTTTGCGTACGCGTTCATGCAAGTATTCGGCAAAGGCTTCGGCCAGGCGGTCGGCCAAAGACTTCAGCATGATGCTGCTGTAGTCATCATGGGCATCTTCAAAGCGCTTCTCATACTTTTCTATACCCAGGCCAGCGGTCACCGCGAACATGCCTATATAGTCTTTGATGCCACTGTCTTTCGGCGCGATGAAATCAGACAGGCACTGGTTAGGCCTCTGCACGCCATCAATGATGGGCTTCTCGGTTTGCTGGCGCGTGCCGTAATAGGTTAGAGCCACCTGACTTCGGCTGTCGTCAGTATAGATTTCTATATCGTCGTCATTGACGGTATTGGCGGGCAGCAGGGACACCACACCATTGGCTGTCAGCCAGCGGCCTTCTATGATCTTTTTCAGCATGGCCTGGCCTTCGGCAAATACCTTGGTCGCTGCTTCGCCGACGACTTCATCGGTCAATATGGCCGGGAAAGGCCCTGCCAGATCCCAGGTCTGGAAGAACGGGCCCCAGTCTATGTAATTGGCGATGGTCGCGAGATCAATATTCTTGAACAGGCGGCGACCGATGAACTTGGGTTTGACCGGCGCATTGCTGCCAGTGAAGTCCACTTTCATTTTATTCGCACGTGCTTGCGCCAGCGTGACCATGGGCGTGGCTTTTTTATTCGCATGCTGGGTACGGATGCGGTCATAATCACTACCGAGTTCAGCGATGTACTGATCACGGCTTTCCGGCGTCAGCAACGATTGAGCTACCGACACAGAGCGAGAGGCATCGGCTACATACACCACCGGGCCTTCATAGTTAGGTGCAATCTTCACTGCAGTATGGGCGCGGCTGGTGGTGGCACCACCGATCAGCAGCGGGATCTTGAGCATGCGGAAATGTGGGTCACGCTGCATTTCTTTGGCGACGTAAGCCATCTCTTCGAGGGACGGCGTGATCAGCCCGGACAGACCAATGATGTCGGCATTCTCCGCCTTGGCCTTGGCCAGGATTTCAGAGCAGGGCACCATCACACCCATGTTGACCACTTCAAAATTATTACACTGCAAGACCACGGTAACGATGTTCTTGCCGATGTCATGCACATCACCCTTGACGGTGGCGATGACGATCTTGCCCTTGGGCTTATTGTCGCCACTGCGTTTCTTTTCTTCTTCAATATAGGGGATTAGATGCGCGACCGCCTGCTTCATGACACGGGCAGATTTCACTACCTGCGGCAAAAACATCTTGCCCTGACCAAACAAGTCGCCGACGATATTCATACCCGCCATCAGCGGGCCTTCAATGACCTGGATAGGGCGGCCACCCGCGTTCATGATGGCGGCACGGGCTTCTTCGGTATCTTCGACAATCCAGTTGGTGATGCCATGTACCATCGCATGTGACAGACGTTTTTCTACCGGTTCATTGCGCCATTCCAGCGTGGCTTCTTCTTTCTTGCCACCGGCTTTTAGCGTGGCAGCGATTTCTATCATGCGCTCAGTCGCATCTTCACGACGGTTCAGCACCACGTCTTCAACACGCTCGCGCAATTCGGCATCAAGCTCGCTATACACGCCAACCATACCGGCATTCACGATACCCATGGTCATGCCAGCCTTGATGGCGTGGTACAGGAATACCGTGTGGATCGCCTCACGTGCCGGGTCGTTGCCGCGGAAAGAGAAACTCACATTCGAGACACCACCACTGATCTTGGCACCAGGCAGGTTCTTATGTATCCAGGCTGTCGCTTCGATAAAGTCAACGGCGTAATTATTGTGTTCTTCAATACCGGTGGCGACCGCAAAAATATTCGGGTCGAAAATGATGTCTTGCGGATCAAAATCCAGACTATCTACCAGCAGGCGATAAGCGCGTTCGCAAATTTCTATCTTGCGCGCATAGGTATCGGCCTGACCTTTTTCATCAAAGGCCATGACGATGACTGCGGCACCATAACGCTTGCACAGCGTAGCCTGCCGCAGGAATTCTGCTTCGCCTTCTTTCATGGAAATCGAATTGACGATGGCCTTGCCCTGCACGCATTTCAGGCCCGCTTCGATGACCGTCCATTTCGACGAATCGATCATGATGGGCACGCGGGCGATATCCGGTTCGGATGCGATCAGGTTCAGGAAGCGTGTCATCGCCGCCAGTGAATCCAGCATCGCTTCATCCATGTTGATGTCGATGACTTGCGCGCCGTTTTCTACCTGCTGGCGAGCAACCGCCAGCGCTTCATCGTATTGCTCATTCAGAATAAGGCGGGCGAAAGCTTTTGAGCCAGTGACGTTGGTACGTTCACCGACGTTGACGAACAATGAGCTTTCGTCAATCGTGAAAGGCTCCAGGCCAGACAGTCTCATCGCTGTCGGCACAGTTGGGATTTCACGCGGTTTGCGGGTTTGCAGTATGTCGGCAATTGCCTTGATATGGTCAGGCGTGGTGCCGCAACAGCCACCGGCGATATTGATGAAACCAGCTTCGGCAAATTCTTTTAGCAGGGCTGAGGTATCGGCGGGCAATTCATCAAAGCCGGTGTCGCTCATGGGGTTGGGCAAACCGGCATTCGGGTAAATACAGACAAAGGTGTCGGCAATCTTCGACAGCTCCTCTGCATACGGACGCATCAGGGCTGCACCCAGGGCACAATTCAGACCTATGGTCAGCGGTTTGGCATGCCGTACTGAATTCCAGAATGCCGGTACGGTCTGACCCGACAGGATACGGCCCGAGGCATCGGTCACCGTGCCAGAAATCATGATGGGCAGGCGGGTACCGGTCTCTTCAAAAAACTGGTCAATCGCGAACAAAGCGGCTTTGCAGTTCAGCGTATCAAATATGGTTTCGACCAGCAGCACATCAGCACCACCTTCAACCAGGCCACGGGTTTGCTCTAGATAGGCGGCCACCAGTTGATCAAAGGTCACATTACGCGCTGCCGGGTCATTGACGTCTGGTGAAATTGATGCAGTCTTTGGCGTAGGGCCAAGGGCGCCTGCCACATAGCGTGGCTTGTCTGGTGTTGAATATTTATCGCATGCCGCTCGTGCGATTTTGGCCGAGGCAACGTTCATCTCATAGGCCAGATGCGCCATGTGGTAATCATCTTGCGCTACGGTCGTCGCACCAAAGGTATTGGTTTCTATGAGGTCAGCACCGGCGGCCAGGTATTTCTCATGGATTTCGGCAATCACATGTGGCTGGGTCAGAGACAACAATTCGTTGTTGCCCTTGACGAAGAGTTCACGCACTGTTTCAGGGCCAGTAAAGTCTTTGAATCGCTCGCCGCGATAATCTTCTTCCGTCAGTTTATAGCGCTGTATCATGGTACCCATGGCCCCATCGAGTATCAGGATGCGCTTTTGCAAAATCTCGCGCAAACGGGTTTCAAGGGCAGATACTGGCAGGGTCGTAGTCATGATGTTTACTCACATAAATGCAAAAACCCGATCGGCTTGTGTGCAGGCGGATCGGGTGACGTCCTTTTAGCAGCACTTATTACGCGCCCGCAATCTGAATCTCAAATCGGCGCAAGAAAGCATAAATTATACGTCAAATCAAGGGCTTGGGTAGCTGCAGGCAAACTGCTGTCGGGTTTTTGTCATGACTTAAATATCAAAAATGACATGACTGCCCCGTGTAGAATTAAATTTTCCCAAATTGAAAACTACCTTTGCTAGCCTTAAACTGCTTAACATGGATAAATTCGCAGTTTTTGCTTGCCTGAAAGCAGTAGCAGCTTCAATATCCTGTCTATACAATCATTTAAAGGCCGTACTTGTGCAAGCCATCTATTTTTGCCTTTTCGTTATCAAGACCAGATGAACATATCTGCACTCATTATTGAGGATCACCCGATTTACCGTGATGCCTTACTGGTATTCATGCGCCACATGCTTGGGGATGCCATGGTGGCTGCCGTAACTTCCACCGAAGAGGCATTGGCGCAAGCAGTAAAATATAGAGGTTTGCGCCTGATTTTGCTGGATTTGGGATTGCCCGGCATGAATGGGGTAGAAGCCATCAGTTCCTTACGCAAAAATTTTACCGATGTGGCGATCGTGGTTATTTCTGCATCAGAGGACAGGCGCGAAGTAGACGCCGCCCTGCGTGCGGGTGCCAAGGCCTTTATTTCCAAGGCCGTGTCCACAGAAGTGATGGCCGAGATCGTGCGTAAAATCCTGGCGCAGGAAACCCTGGATTCCAACTGGATTACATTGCGCGGCAAGCAGGCAAACAAGGAAGAGCCCTTGCTGGCCCTGACACCCAGGCAACAAGAAACCCTGATCCTGCTTTGCCAGGGTTTGTCCAACAAGGAAATAGGCTTGCGTCTGGAGCTAGCAGAAATCACCGTCAAAATGCATGTCACCTCAATTTTCCGGGTATTGAATGTGGTTAACCGCACTCAGGCGGTATTGGCCGCGCGGCGTCTGGGACTGTATTCTCCGGATCAATAACCTGGTCTGTGGTTTTCATTCGAAGTCGGACGGGTAGACCAGTTCCGGCAGCATGGCGTTGTTTTGTAATAATTCTAGCAAGGCTGTTTTCAAAGTCTCGGCCTGCATGGGTTTGTGCAAAATTTGAAAATCCCGGGTTTGCGTTATGCCGATTTGCTCTGCTGACGTTTCCCCCGTCACCAGCAAGGCAGGAATATCATAATTAAATTCCTCGCGTATGGCCTGTATTGCATCACAACCATTTTCTTTGGAAGACAAGCGGTAGTCACAGATCATAGCATCCGGCATTCTGTCCAGCTCTATTAGTGCGTTAATGGCTTCCGGCCCAGAACTGCTCGCCAGCACCTGGCAATCCCAGGATAGAAGCAAGGCCTGGGTCGCCAGTAAAATACTTGTTTCATCATCGATCACCACGATCAGTTTGTCATGCAACTCATTGTTGTCTGGCGCTTGGCGGGCTCCTTTCTGAGGTTCGCTTCCCTGGATTTCTGCTATGGGGACATGAATGGAAAAGCTTGTACCTTCGTTCAGTCTGGATTGCAGGCTGACAGGAATATCCAACAGTTTGCTGAGACGCTTAACGATCGCCAGGCCCAGGCCCAGACCTTTACTATTGTCTTTATGCTGGTTGCCAACCTGGAAAAATTCTTCAAAAACGGTTTTTTGCTGGTAGGCAGAAATGCCTATCCCGGTATCCGTGACGCTGATACATAGTTTGTCATCCACAGCCTGGCAAGTGATTTTGACCCCGCCAGCATGGGTGTAGCGTATGGCGTTGGCAGTCAGATTGCGCAGCATTTGTTCCAGCAGGGTGGCATCGGTCTTCACCCAGACGTTGATGGCATCGACATAAAAATCCAGCTGCTTGTTTTGCGCTTGTGGTGTAAATTCAATAATGATCTTGGAGAGAATCGCCGCAATAGGAAAACTTTTGATGGCAGGCTCGACGATTTGTGCGTCCAGGCGCGAGATGTCCAGCAAGGATAAGAACATCTCATCCATGATGTCTGTGCAATGCCTGACATTCGTCAGCAGGCTGCGTGCCTGTTCTGACAATTCCACATTCGACAAGGCACCCAGATACAGATTCAGCGCATGCATGGGCTGGCGCAAATCATGGCTGGCTACTGCCAAAAAGCGGGTCAGCTCATTCTGTTGATGCTCCTGTCGCTGATAGGCCAGCGTCAGTGCCCGGTTGGATTCTTCAAGCTCGCTACGCTGCTGTTCCAGCAGTTCTTTTTGCTGCAAGACCTCTTGGCTGCGCTTGCGGTTCAGGTTTTCAGAGTGATAGCGACGCAGGTAGTTTAACTCTGTCACGCAACTGGTAAAGATGAACAGGCAGCAGGCTGGCCACAGCAGAATGGCATATTGCACATGCGGGAAATCATGGAACCAGCCCATCCAGGCAAAAAGATGCGGCAGGAAGGCAGTGCATAGTGCATACAGGATGCCAAAACCCAGTGATATACCCTGGAACAGCACCAGCGGCATCAACAGGAAAAACATGAACCCGCCTATGCCATATGCCATGGCACCATGCAGACGGTTCAAGATTTCCATGAACAGCCATTCGATGAACATGCCGGTCATGAACATCGTCAATTGAGAGAGCCAGCGCCTGGTACGCAAGAGTGCGTTCATGACGTTCAAGAACAATACGACGTGCATGAGCCGCAGGCTCAAGGTATTTTGCGCACCTATGGGGTCAATAAAATAATCCCAGAACCACATCAGGCAACCAAACAGGGCGCAGGCGGCATGCACGATGGCCAGCATAATGCGATGGTTTTCGCGCTTGCGCTGGAGATAAGCTTCATCAGGAAAAAGGATTTCCCAGATGTCTTTACGCAGGCTGTTTGTGAACTTGTTTGCAACCAACATGCAAGGGCCTGTCTGCTCGATATGGGTAGGTGATAAGTCGGATTTTGCAGCTTAAAGCCAGAATGACTGGATACCGCTATCAGGAAATGTGTGCTCATGCATTGGACCGCAAAACAGGGAAGTGCGTCAATTGTTACTGCCACATACCTAGGTATAGGATACAAGATCCCCAAATATTGTTACAATATGTAAGTGACATTGTTTTAATACATTCCCGGATTTGACTTGCACACGCATGACGGAAAATCTGCGCCAGAGTAAGGTGGCCCGATTTCTTCTTTCCTGAATTTCAGTCTTTTTCAAATTCCCATATTGAATTCACATTTGTCCGGATCTGCCCAGGCAGCAGCGGAGTTGTCATGGTCTGACAATAAGCAGACTTGGTTTTGATATGTGCAAATATTTATAATTTTTTGACAAGGTAAGATTTTTATGGGTATCAACGCCAGCACCATACAAAAGCTGTATATCGCTTATTTCAACCGTCCAGCTGATGTGGCTGGTTTGACCTATTGGGAAGGGCAGCTTGATGCCAACAAGATATCTCTCTCGGGCCTGGCGCAATCATTCAGTGAACAGGTGGAATATGTCACAACCTATGGTGGGAAGTCCACCGCCGAAGTTGTGACTACTTTGTACCAGAATTTGTTTGGCCGCGCACCTGATGCCGATGGCTTGAAATACTGGGCGACCCAGATTGATACAAAAGCCGTGAATATGGGGACGGCAGCGCTAGCCATTCTGAATGGAGCAGTGCCACAGAGCGTTGATGGCGTGACGATACAGAACAAACTCAAGTTTGCGACAGATTTTACGACCAGCCTGAATACCCAGGAAAAAGCGGCCTCGTACAGTTATGCCTATGCCTTTGAAGTCATGCGCGGCATTTTGTCTGGTGTGACGGCAACAGCCTTGCCACCTACGCTGGTCCCCAGTCAGCCACTCAAGATAGCAGAGGCTACAAATGGTATCAGCAATGCCGAGCGACTCGCAGGCATGGATGTATTGGTTGATTTGAAAGGTGTGCAGACTTCGGTGGGGTATAAGTTAGAACTGATGAACGGCAACAGCTCTTTCGGGACTCCGCTTACCCATGTATTGACTGAGTCGGAGGTCATTACCAAAAAAGCGGTCTTACATATACCGGGGGGTCTTTACTGGGGTGCTGACGGTGCAAAAACGCTGGGTTTAAAGGTAACCGACATATTCGGCAATTCAGGGAAAGTTGGCGCTCAGACGCCTGTCATCCTGGATACTACGGCGCCTGTATTGCCAGGTACAGGTACTTATACAACCTACTGGATCAATCAACCGCCGTCTGGATTAGGTTTAGGAATGGGAGAAATTCACTATTCCATACTGCAGGGAACAATGACTGGAGGCACTGCCGCCATTTTGGAAAACAATACTGTCATTGCCAAAATAAGTAACATTAGCTCGACGGCGAGTACCCTGGACTTCATCATTGATCCTGGTCTTTACAGACAGGTTTATGCTGATTTCAATACGAATGCCAACTTGAGTCTGATGCTGACAGACCAGGCTGGCAACACTACGATTAGCAAGTTAAACGACTACAAAATAAAAACTGTTCTCAACAGTAAAATCGGTACGCCTGCCACGAATATTATTATTTCTTCCACAGGCGCAAATGACTTTTTGTATGTCAAAGCAGATATAAATGGACTTGAGTATCCCTTATGCAAGGCGTATCTGAAAATTAATGGTCAAGTCGTCGCCATTGATAATGATATTTTATCTATAGACCGCACAGTTGATTTTAATGTCCTGTTTGCAAATAACGCACAAATTCAATCCCTGATTAATGCTGGTGGTGTAGTGTCAGTCGATATGATGGACAGAAATGGCAGCTTCATATCGAGTGTTGACAATCCAATTTTAGGTAGCAATCAGTTCGGAAGCCACACCGTCATCAATTCGACAGCAGTCCCACCGATTGGGCCAAGTAAAGGTCTTTATATTTACTCGTATTTTAAGACCGCCACAGGATCTGCTAGTGGAATAGCAGAAATTCAGTATTCTATTATTGCGGGCCAATATGCTGGTGGCTCAGCCACTATTTTGGAGAATGGGGTTGCACTTGCCAAAGTAGCTTATATCGGTATGAACGACAAAATTCTGGATTTTGTCTTCGACACCACACTTGCAAGCAGAATTTATGACGATTTTCATTTTAAAAAGAATTTAAGCCTGGCAATAACTACTGCCTCTGGACAAACCTTGACTAGTCGTTTGGATGATTTCCAGATTGGATACCACTATAAGGAAAAGGATGGTTCACCTGCGACAGGTATTAGTCTGATACCGGTTGGCGGTACTACAGTAGCAAACACAGTCAACAGCAGTAACACTAATCTGTTAGTGAAGGCCACCATAAACGGAATCGAATACGGTGGTAAAAGTGCTTACTTGAAAATTAATGGACAGATTGTTGCCATCGATGATCATATTTCTTATAGCGATACAACGGTAGATTTTGATCTCGGAGCAACCGATTCTGTGCAATTGCAGGCAATTGTGAAGTCGGGTGGTATTGTTTCTGTCTTGATGGTGGATCAGAATGGCGCGGGCATAGAAAGCCTGATTAACCCCTACTTGACCAGCAATTTCACATCCGCATCTGCTACAAGTCAGTCCGAAATCATAAATCAACATCAATTGATGTTGATTGCTCCAGAATCTGTATTCGTGGGAATCGTAGGACAGCCACACTTACAACAACTCACTGAGCTTGTGTCGGTCTGATAAAAAAAGCACATCACGGTCTTACTGTGATGTGCCAAGGGGAATCGTACAAATTTGGGTTTAGCTTATTTATGAATCTTTTTTACGGCTCACAAACAAGCTAGCGATGATGGAGCTGCCCAGCAGCACAGCGATGACCATCAATGAAACACTGGTGGGCACATGCATCCATTTCACGATGAGCATCTTGATACCGACGAACATCAGGACAAAAGCCAGGCCAAATTTCAGCAAGTGGAAGCGGTCTGCCATATCTGCCAGCAAGAAATACAGTGCGCGCAAGCCCATGATCGCGAAGATATTTGAAGTGAAGACAATGAAGGGGTCTGTCGTCACTGCAAAAATCGCTGGTATCGAGTCCACTGCAAAAATTACATCGGATATTTCTATCAGTATCAGTACCAAGAACAAGGGCGTGAAAACGCGTTTGCCGTTTTCCATGATGCTGAATTTTTCTTCATGAAAATCCTTGGTAAATGGCAGCAGCTTCTTTGCCATGCGCAGGACTGGATTGGCTTCCAGGTCTGGTTCCTGCTCTGCTGCTACCAGCATGCGCATACCTGTAATCAGCAAGAAAATACCAAACAGATACAGTACCCATGAGAATTGCGTCACTACCCAGCTACCTGCCAATATCATAATGACACGCATGATGATGGCACCCAGCACGCCATACAGCAAAACCTTGCGCTGATATTGTGGCGGCACTGCAAAGTGACCAAATATCAGTAGGAAGACAAACACATTGTCGACCGACAGGGATTTTTCTATCACGTAACCTGCCAGAAATTCCATGGCCTTGGCGGTCGCTATTTCGCGGCCTACGGTTTCGCTCAGATACACCCACATGCCAAGGTCGAACAATAATGCCAGGCTGACCCACACCAATGACCATGCCGCCGCTTCCTTGACACTAACTTTGTGGGAGCGTGAACCGCCAAGGGCGAACACGTCTACAGCCAACATGAGTAAAACAAAGCCTATAAATACTGCCCACATCCAGGGCTGTGCGACGGAATGGATCATGGTTTATTCTTTCTCAATAAAGCCCAGCAAATGCAAGAGGCTGGTGAACAGGTTAAAGATGGTGACGTACAGGCTGACAGTTGCCATGATGTAATTGGTTTCGCCGCCACGGATGATATTGCTGGTTTCAAACAAAATCATGCCCGACATCAACAAGACCATGACAGCAGAAATCGTCAGTGACAGGGCAGGGATCTGGAAGAAAATCGCACCCAGGCTGGCGACAAAGGCAACCAGCATACCCACCATCAAGAAGCCACCCATGAAACTGAAGTCACGTTTGCTGATTAGTACATACGCCGACAAACCCATGAAAATCACGCCTGTCATTGCCATGGCCGTCATCACGATGCCAGTGCCGCCTGGCATGCCCAGGTAACGCGTCAGGATGGGGCCCAGGGTATAACCCATGAAACCAGTCAGGGCAAATACGGCAGCAATACCCCAGCCACTGTTACGCAGTTTGGTGGTGGCAAACAGCAGGCCAAAGTAGCCGACCAGAGTCAGCAAGATGCCAGGACCTGGAATATTGAAGGCGATAGTTGCACCGGCTGTCATTGCTGAAAACAGCAAAGTCATGGACAACAACATATAAGTATTGCGCAAGACCTTATGGCTTGCGCTGGTATTGCCATCTACATAGGCAACAGTTTGTGCGTCATGTGCAGAACGACTCAAGATTTTCATGCTTTTCTCCTGAAATGTTGAAACCATGCTTTTTTGCTCAATGGCTTCACCTTCTCAACAGAAGGTGAAGCAAGTGTAGACCTTGCAGATAAACAAAAAAAGTCGAATATAATTGAATTTAGCATCGTATTTTTCGATGCATTAATCGATTTATTATCAAAAAATTACTTTCATGCCTAGCCTGAATTACAAGCATTTGCATTACTTCTGGATGGTGGCCAAGACTGGTAGCATTGTCCGCGCAAGTGAGCAATTGCATCTGACGCCGCAAACCATCAGCGGACAGTTGAGCCTGTTTGAAGACGTACAAGGTGAGGCTTTGTTTCGCAAGAGTGGACGCAACCTGGAATTAACTGAGGCGGGTCGTCTGGTATTTAGCTATGCCGAAGATATTTTTGCCCTGGGACAAGAGCTGGAAGAAGTCTTGCACCATAGGCCGACAGCACGCACAGTACAATTAAGAGTAGGTGTCTCGGATGCCTTGCCTAAGACCCTGGCTTATCGTTTGTTGGAACCTGCCCTGAAATTGCCACAAACCTTGCGTATCAATTGCCGTGAGGGCAAGCTGGAAATTTTGCTGGCTGACCTGGCCACTCATAAACTTGATGTTGTGATGTCTGATAGCCCCATGCCGACGGGTGCCAATGTGCGCGGCTATAGCCATCAACTGGGAGAATGCGGCATCAGTTTTTTCGCTACCCGCGCTCTAATGGAGCAATACCCCCAAACCTTCCCGCAGAATCTGGACGCAGCGCCATTTCTGTTGCCGGGGGAGGACGCCGCCCAGCGCGCACGTTTGTTGCATTGGTTTGATGATCATGGATTGCATCCCCGTATTGCAGGCGAATTCGATGATAGCGCACTCATGAGTGCCTTTGGACAGGCCGGTGCAGGGATTTTTGCAGCGCCTACCGTGGTCGCCGATATGGTCATGCGGCAGTACGATGTGCAGCTACTTGGGCAAACCGAAGAAATCAGGGAGCAGTTTTTTGCCATTTCGGTACAGCGCAAGCTGACTCATCCTGCGGTGCTGGCCATCAGCCGGGCTGCGCGTAGCGACTTGTTTGCCATGGATGAGGATTGAGCGATTGTCTCGACTCAATGCAGACATAAAAAAAGCGACAGCAAAAGCTGTCGCTTTTTTTGAATTACCTGACTGGATTAACGACGGCCCAGCAAGGCCTTGGTATTTTTGTCCATAGGTACAGCATAGTCTACCGAGCTGATGACAGTGTTGTCACTAGGCTTGACCAGCTTCAGATTGACATAGACCAGTTTGTCACTTTCGGCATAAGTACCGACGATGACAGCCTGGGCACTATGGTTCTGGGCCACATCCCTGATTTCACGTGTCAGCAGCAATTCGCCGACATTTTGCTTCATGAAAACTTTGTCGCGGAATTTCATTTCCACCATTTTGTACTGTTGGCGGGTGAACTCACCGGAAACATGCTCGGCAACAATACGGCCAAATGCTGAAGATTCTTCGAGGAAATTGATATTGGCCAGCGTGGCAATAATCAATGGACGGGAAGGATCAATTCTCGAGGCAGCATTGGTGATCAAAACGTTTGCAGCGCGTTGATTTGCCGGGATAAATTCATTGGCTTCAGCATCTTTCCAGGTTGGCGCAGGAGATGCAGCAGCTGGAGGCGGGGTGTTACCCAGACCCAGATTGGCACAAGCACTGAGTGCGATCGCTGAAGCGATAACGAGAGCGGCACTTTTCATCATTATTGGCCTCCAACAACACGGAAGTTGAAGTCAGTGTCTTTATTGTAAAGTGTCCAGTCATAATCCATGACGTAGTAAGCATCAGTACGACGGGCAACATATTGTGAATTTTTCACCAAAGATGTCGTCACGATTAACTCGTATTGAGGAGTACTGCCTTTTGCGTATTCCTGATTGACCCAGTTGGTGTAGTCATAAGCGCCTGTAAGGGCAAATGCACCCAGGACGGCATCTGTTTTGACCGGGATACCCAGGCCGTGTACTGCAGCAATGCCAGCACCAATCGCAGTCACGCTGGTGAAGCGTTTGTTTTGGTGACGGTCAGGGGAGAAACGCACCAGTTGTGTCTCAATATTCACAACCTGTGCCGTACCATCGTTGATTTTCCTGACGACTACGCCCTGATTGACCAGGGAAGTAATGATCTGAGTATAGAAAGCCTGTGTGAACTGACTGTCTTTCTCTGGTGGCATGACGTACACCGGTGCGCCTATCTTGTCGGTTCCGAGTTTGATTTGCTCTGCTACATCTTTTGCGATGACGAGCCAGTGCGACGCCGCTTGCAATTTATTTTGCGTCGTCGTCGGAAAATTGCCTGCTAAGGGCGTTTCACTGTATGGAGTTGCACAACCTGCCAACAGCGCGGCTGCCAGGGCAATGGGAAGAAATTTCTTCATGAGCTCACCTTTTTTTAGGTCTTAGTCAGAGTTTTTGTTATCGAAAACGAAAATGGCAATAATTCAGTGTAAGAGAATACAACAAGTAGCGTCAGGCAACAAAGATTTTGCTTGCAGTCAGGCATTAATTGGATTATTTCCACAGATAAAGCGGGATGAGGCAGCATTACAACTAAAAGTTGTAGTTTTTTTGCTTCAGTTTTCCCTGTTAACTGAAAAAATGTCCTTCTTGTAAAGCAAATCCTTGTAGGAAATCAGTTACTGAAAGTCGCTTGCCACCGGGTTTTTGCAATTCAGTCAAGCTGAGCGAGCCTCGACCACAGGCAACAATAACACCTTGCTCCTGATTCGCCGATAGTATTTGACCAGGTTTATGGTTACCAGTTGTTTCAAGCGGTTTCGCACCCCAGATCTTAATGGTGGTATCCACGTATTGAGCATGAGCGCCTGGAAAGGGATTAAAAGCACGTATCTTTCTTGCTAATACCTCGGCAGGCAAGTTGAAATCCAGGCCAGCTTCTTCCTTACTGATCTTGGACGCGTAGTTGACGCCAGCCTCAGGTTGTACGGTTGCCGGGATGCCTCCATCCCGCAACTGTTGCAAGGCAGCAACAATCATCGCGCCGCCCATGGCCGCAAGTTTGTCATGCAGGATGCCCGTCGTATCTGTATCTGCAATGGCAATACTTTGCTTGAGCAGCATGGGGCCGGTATCCAGGCCTTCTTCCATTTGCATGATGGTGATGCCGGTCTCTGTATCACCTGCCTCTATTGCTCGATGAATCGGGGCCGCGCCACGCCAGCGGGGTAAGAGCGAACCATGTATGTTTAAACAACCCAATCGCGGTATATTTAATACTGAGAGTGGCAGAATCAGGCCATAGGCAGCCACTACCATGACATCGTGTGGCGTACTGTTAAGCAAGTCATGTGCTTCTCTGGCAATGTCAGGATATTTGCCATCCAGACGCAGCGATATTGGCTGGGCGACAGGAATGCCGTGCTGCAGGGCAAATTGTTTGACTGCAGAGGCGTGCAGTTGCATGCCACGGCCAGCCGGGCGATCTGGCTGCGTCAGTACCAAAGGTACTTCAAAACCTGCCGCATGGATGGCTTGCAGAGCGGTAGCGGCGAATTCCGGGGTGCCGGCAAAGATGACGCGCATTAGCGTTCAGCCCGTCTGCGCTGCTCTTCACGTTCTTCTTTCAACATCTTGGTTTTGATGCGGTTACGCTTCATGGGTGACAGGTATTCGACAAATACCTTGCCCTTGAGGTGGTCCATTTCATGTTGTATGCAGACTGCCAGCAAGTCGGTTGCATGCAGTTCGAAAGGCTTGCCGTCGGCATCCAGGGCGCGTACCTTGACTTCGGCAGGACGTTCGACGCCATCATAAATGCCTGGCACGGACAAGCAGCCTTCGTCATAAACTTTGCGTTCTTCACTGGCCCAGACAATTTCCGGGTTGATGAAAACTTGCAACTGGTCATTGGTTTCAGAGACATCTATCACCACCAGTTGTTCATGGACATCAACCTGAGATGCTGCCAGACCAACACCGGGGGCATCGTACATGGTTGCTGCCATATCGGCCACCAGGGTTTTCAGGCGTGCATCAAATTGTGTTACCGGTTTTGCCACTTTATGGAGGCGCGCATCGGGGTAGCGCAGGATATTTAGTATCGTCATAAGACTTTTCACAACAAGCTTTGATGCTTATTGCGCAGTTTTTCTTGCTAGTTCAAGGATTTATGGGCAGAATTTGATTCAATTTGGCAAGTTTTGCAAGATTGCGCCTGCCTGCGCGCCTTCACTTGCGGTATTGCAGTATTTTGCATCGGATAATATTCATGAAAAAGTTTAGCACAATCGTCTCCATTCTCGCTGTCAGTCTTCCCCTGATTTCTACCGGGGCACTTGCTGCTGGTGGGCAGGCAACCACGGCACAGGCGCAAGCCGTTGCTAGTAAAACCAAGTGCGACTTCTTGCCAGAAGCCCCAGACAAGCACGTTGTTGTCAAAGGCGATACGCTTTGGGGGATTTCCAGCATGTTCTTGAAAAATCCTTGGTGCTGGCCTGTGGTCTGGGGCATGAATCAGGAAGATATCAAGAATCCGCATTGGATTTATCCTGGTCAGATCGTCTATTTTGACCGCGTCAATGGCCGTTTGCGTCTTGGAAATCCGGGTGGTGTACCGACTGTCAAACTGACGCCACATTCGCGTGTACAGGGCTTGGGCTCGAATGCCATTCCTGCTATCCCTGCTTCCATGATAGAACCTTTTTTGTCCCAGCCCTTGATTTTGGAAGACGATGACCTGGCCACAGCGCCGCGCATTATTGCCACCAAGGAAGGCCGGGTAAATCTGGGTGTGAATGAGCAAGCCTATGTAAGGGGTGAGCTTGAAGGTGGTACTTCCTTCCAGGTCTTCCGTCCGGGCGTGCCTTTGCGTGATCCCGAAACCAAGGCCGTGATTGCCTATGAGGCGGTGTACCTGGGTACAGTCAAGCTGTCACGCGAAGGTAATGATGACAGTGACGTCCATACCTTCAATGTCGTCAAGTCCAAAGAAGAAATGGCGGTCGGCGACCGTTTGATGCCTATTCCACCGTCTCCTATCCTGAATTATGTCCCCCATCCACCTGCTGAAGAAGTGGATGCCCGCGTTGTGGCGATTTATGGTGGCGTTGCTTCGGCTGGCCAAAACCAGATCATCAGTATCAATCGCGGCAAGAACGATGGTTTGAACCTTGGCACGGTATTGACGCTGTATAACTACGGCAGGGTGATACAGGATAAGACGGATGCCAACAAGTCCATCAAATTGCCAGATGAAGCGATTGGTGATTTGTTTATTTTCCGTACCTTCAACAATATTTCTTATGGCCTGATCATGCAGGTCAAAGATATTGTCAAAGTAGGTGACGCAGCCAGATCGCCAAGATAAGTTTGTTTGGTGACCGCTAGCTCGTGGAATCGCCTTTGGATTTGAGCGCCTGGCTGAGGCTGGAACAAACGCCAGGCGTGGGCAATGAGACGGCACGCCGCTTACTTTCAGTATTCGGCTTGCCGGAACAGATTTTTGCTGCCAGCCACGCTGCCTTGTGTGAAGTTGTTACACCCAGGCTGGCCAACGCCTTGCTGGCCATGCCAGCTAACTTCCAGCAACAAATAGATAAGACCCTGTCCTGGCAAGAGCAGCCAGGTAATGTCGTACTGACTTTGGCCGACGCTGCCTATCCGCGGTCCTTGCTGGAAATTCCAGATCCGCCCCTGATGCTGTATATCAAGGGCAGGCCCAGTTTGCTCGACGCCGCCACCGTGGCAGTCGTTGGCAGCAGGAATGCCACGGTACAAGGCATACGCAATGCAGAACAATTCTCTGAAGCACTGAGTTTTGCTGGCCTTTGCATCAGCTCAGGCCAGGCAGCGGGTATTGATACCGCTGCCCATCAGGGCGCTTTGCGTGGACCGGGCTCCACCATCGCCGTGATAGGTACTGGGGCGGACATTGTTTATCCGGCACGCAATCGCAATTTGGCCCACTTGATTGCTGAAGGGGGTTGCATAGTGAGTGAGTATTCACTGGGAACGCCCGCACTGGCACCAAATTTCCCGCGTCGCAACCGTATCATTTCCGGTTTAGCGAAGGGTGTACTGGTGGTGGAAGCGGCAGCGCAATCCGGTTCTCTGATCACCGCCCGCATGGCGGCCGAGCAGGGCAGGGAAGTCTTTGCCATTCCCGGCTCTATCCATTCTCCCTTGTCCAAAGGTTGCCATCAATTGATACGTCAGGGTGCCAAGCTGGTAGAGTCGGCGCAAGATATTTTGGAAGAGCTACAGTTGCAGACGCATTTTGCGCAGACTTTGCCTCAGCCTGCATTTCAAACCGGCAAGACCGAGCCGTTTGTTTCCATCCTTTTGAAAGAAATCGACTTTGATCCTGTCCATATGGATATGCTGGCAAGCCGGACAGGAATAGATATTTCCAGCCTGACTGCAGAGTTACTAACGCTGGAATTGGGTGGGCAACTGGAAGCCTTGCCTGGCGGGTATTATCGGCGGCTTGCCTGATTGTCATCAACGGCAAATCCTAAAGGGGCTTGTTTGAAATCGCTGCAAAGGCTACAGTAGCAGCATGTTTGATATTCTTGTTTACCTCTACGAAACTTATTACCGTCCGGACGCCTGTCCTGACACGGTAGCCTTGACCAAAAAATTGTCCGCGGTTGGTTTTCCCGAGGATGAAATTAGCGAGGCACTTGATTGGCTGACAGGCCTGGCGATCAATACAGCTGAGCCGGTCGTAGCCGCACCAATTTCCCAGGGGTTCAGGATTTATGCAGAACAGGAAATTGCGGCACTCGGTACTCCAGCCCTTGGCTTTATCCAATATCTGGAATCTGCTGGCTTATTGAATGCTAATCAGCGAGAAATCGTGATTGAAAGAGCCTTGGTTGTCAATGAGTCACCCCTGCCTCTGGATAAACTGCGCATTATTGTCTTGATGATGCTATGGAGCCAGGGGGCAGAGCCTGACATGCTCATGTTTGACGAATTATTGTTGTCAGATGACGACAACGTGACCAGGCTTTTGCATTAATCATTTCCTAAATGGAATTTTTATGACGAAAATCGCGCATAGATTGCGGTTTTTCGTCTATCACGCTTATCATTCCCCGCAAATTTAGGTTAGTCTTACGCTTATTTTGCGAAATGTTGCCTATTAGACATTGGCAATCACGCTTTACATTATTCGAGAATCCCGAAATGACAAAAACGCTCATCATTGCCGAAAAACCCTCTGTCGCTAATGACATAGCGAAAGCTCTGGGTGGCTTCACCAAGCATGATGATTATTTTGAATCAGATAATTATGTACTGTCTTCAGCTGTCGGCCATTTGCTGGAAATTACCGTCCCTGAAGAATACGATGTCAAACGCGGCAAATGGAGTTTCACTCATTTGCCGATGATCCCGCCGCATTTTGCCCTGAACCCGATTGCCAAGACTGAGTCGCGCCTGAAGGTCTTAAACAAGCTGATCAAGCGCAAGGATGTCACCGGCCTGATTAACGCATGTGACGCGGGTCGCGAAGGTGAGTTGATTTTCCGTCTGATCGCCCAGCATGCCAAAGCCAAGCAGCCGGTCAGCCGCCTGTGGCTGCAATCCATGACTACCGGCGCGATACGCGATGGTTTCCAGAAATTGCGCAGTGATGCTGAAATGATGCCTTTGGCTGATGCGGCCCGTTGCCGCTCAGAGGCAGACTGGTTGATCGGTATCAATGGCACCCGCGCGATGACAGCCTTCAATTCCAAGGAGGGCGGCTTTTACCTGACGACAGTGGGTCGTGTGCAGACGCCAACCTTGTCCATTGTGGTGGAGCGCGAAGAAAAGATCAAAAAATTCGTTTCCCGTGATTATTGGGAAGTGAAGGCAGAATTTGTCTGCGCGGCCGGTATCTATGAAGGCCGCTGGCAAGATCACCAGTTCAAGAAAGACGAACACGACCCTGAGAAAAGGGCTGAGCGTCTGTGGAGCAAGGCGGCTGCAGAATCTGTCGTAGCCGCTTGCCGTAATCGCCAGGGCAATGTTACTGAAGAATCCAAACCCGCTACGCAAATCGCGCCACCTCTGTTTGACTTGACCAGTTTGCAGCGCGAAGCGAATGCACGTTTTGGTTTTTCTGCCAAAAATACCCTGGGTCTGGCGCAGGCTTTGTATGAAAAGCATAAGGTATTGACGTATCCGCGTACTGATTCCCGTCATTTGCCGGAAGATTATCTGCCAACGATAAAAGAAACCCTGGGCTCGATAGCAGAAACCAATAATTACCATCAGTTTGCTTCGCAAATCCTGAAAAACAATTGGCTCAAACCAAACAAGCGTATTTTCGACAATACCAAAATCAGTGATCACTTTGCGATCATCCCGACTGGCCTGGCACCGAAAAATTTGTCCGAACCTGAACAAAAGCTGTATGACCTGGTCACGCGCCGCTTCCTGGCGGTGTTCTTCCCGTCAGCAGAATTCCAGGTGACTACCCGCATCACTGAAGTATCCGGCCATCAGTTCAAGACTGAAGGCAAAGTCATGACCAGCGCTGGCTGGCTGGCAATCTATGGCAAGGACGCACTGGAAGAAAAGGTAGACGGCGAAAGCAAGGGCACTCTGGTTGCCGTTGCCAAAGGCGAAAAAGTCTTGACCGATCAGATTGCTGCGAATGCATTGGTCACCAAACCACCTGCCCGTTATAGCGAGGCGACGCTGTTGTCCGCCATGGAAGGTGCCGGTAAACTGGTCGATGACGGTGACCTGCGTGAAGCCATGGCAGGCAAGGGCCTGGGCACACCAGCTACCCGTGCTGCCATCATCGAGGGTTTGCTGAACGAGAAATATCTGCTGCGAGAAGGCCGTGAAATGATGCCGACCGCTAAAGCCTTCCAGTTGATGACCTTGTTGCGCGGTCTTGGGGTAGACGAATTGACCTCACCAGAACTGACTGGCGAGTGGGAATATAAATTATCGCAAATGGAAAAAGGCAAGATCAGCCGTGAAGAATTCATGCGCGAAATTGCCCAGATGACCCAGATCATCGTCAAGCGTGCCAAAGAATACGATAACGACACCATCCCTGGTGATTATGCGACCTTGCATACACCTTGCCCGCATTGTGGCGGTGTGGTCAAAGAGAATTACCGCCGTTTCGCCTGTACCAAGTGCGAATTTTCCATGAGCAAGACGCCAGGCAGCCGTCAGTTTGAAGTGGCTGAAGTAGAAGAATTGCTGACCAAGCGTGAAATCGGGCCGTTACAAGGCTTCCGTTCCAAGATGGGACGCCCGTTTGCAGCCATCCTGAAGATCGTCGCTGACGCTGATCATAATAACCTGAAGCTGGAATTTGACTTTGGCCAGAATCAGGATGAAGGTGAAGATGGCGAGCCTGTCGATTTTTCTGAACAAACTTCACTGGGACCTTGTCCAAAATGCGGTAACGGCGTGTATGAGATGGGCCTGGCCTATGTGTGCGAGAAAACCATGGCCAAACCCAAGGCTTGTGATTTCCGTAGCGGCCGCATCATCCTGCAACAAGAAATTCTGCCTGAGCAAATGGGCAAATTGTTGAATGACGGCAAGACAGACTTGTTGCCTGGCTTTATTTCGCAACGCACCCGCCGCCCATTCAAGGCTTTCCTGGTACGCGGCAAGGATGGCAAGGTCAGTTTTGAATTTGAAGAACGCAAGGCCAAAGCCCCGGCCGCAGGCAAATCCAAAGCCAAAGCTGATCCAGATGCAGAAGCCACGGTCGCTGTAGCAAGCACCAAGGCCAAGGCAACAACTGCCGCTAAAGCAGCACCTGCCAAAAAGCCCGTAGTCAGGAAAAAGAAGGCAGCCTGATAGTTTTTTTGCCACAAATCTTCAAAGAATAGATGCGGCGGGAAGGGATAACACCACTTTCCCTGCAAAGTAAGACTTTTTCGCGTATTGTTAAAGGGTGATTTTTTGATATAGGGTACACATGGTCGCAAACGAGTCCTTATCCAGTGCTCGCGCTGAATTTACTCATGCATTTAATCATGCAGTACCCGGCATTCTGCCTGAAGCTTTGGAAGCATTGCTGACCAAGGCGAATTACAACGGCACATCTTCGGCTGAAAAAGGTCGCATTGTCAGTGCGCGCTCTCTCTTGCCAGAAAAATGGGACGCCATTTCCCGTGCCATTCCCGTGCATCTGGTCCATTTGCTGGACCGCAGCATCACCACCGCCTATAGCACGTTCAGGCCTGCTTCTGCCCTGGGTCAGGCAACTGAGCTGGCCTTGCTGGATTCCTCCACTTTCGAGACCACCCTGCGCTTCAATGAAATGACGCAGAATTTCCGCGACAAGGCAGGTCAAGGCCTGCTGGATTTGAATATACGCATAGCCGTCCTGTTCGGGCAGGATGATATACGCGAGCGGGAAAATCCTTTTCGCCCTTATCTATTGGCACGCTGTATTTTCCTGGCAGTAGAAGAGCAAAGGTTGCCGAAAGAATCTGAAGCCATCATCATCGAACAACTGGGTGAAAGCATCGCCGGCAGTATGGCTACTGTCTATGAGGCGGCCAATGCCGCATTGGAAAAGCAGGGTATTAGCGCCCATCTTTCGCTGAAGATCAGTAAGTCACCGGAATCACAGACCAGCCGCAACTCAAACACCCCTGCGCAAGGCGGTGGAGCTGGTGGACAGGGTTATTCCACCATGCAGGCTGGCGTTTTCCCAGGGGCGCAAGCAGCAGGCCAGGGGCATGCACAGATGCAAGGCGCATTCCCGGCGGCACAACAGGCCTCCATGGTTAGCCCCGGAGTTCGTCTGGAACAATTATTTCAGACTGTGCGCGGCAAGCCTCTGAGTTTGCCGCCAGCCACGCCCATTTTGGCACAAAGTGCAGGCAGCATGCAGACTGCGCCAGCATCCACATCTTATGCAGGGATGCCATCGCTTGATACGCAAGTAGTCAATGCCGGCCCAGGCTGGCTGAAGGATGCCAACGCGCTGGGGGGCATCTTAAGGCAAGCCTTTGGTGAAACAGTTGCTACCTCCAATGGACAAAGAGATAAGCATGCAGAGGGCAGTATTCCTTTCACTGCCAGGGAAAGTGCACCCGCAGGTGCAAGTAATGGGGGTAACCAGGGCAATTCCGGTCAATTTGCCCATGCTGGCTTGCCAAGTTCGGTAGGCACAGCCAGTGCCGATTTGATACAGGTACCTGCAGCCTTGGTGGCTTCGCATTTACAGAATATAGAAAGCCATTTGAAACAAAGGGCTGAAGCACAACTGCCACCTGAACTCAGCATGGGGCTAGGCAAAGTGCTGGGGCAAATGCACAAGGTCATGGTGCCGGACAGTGTGGCGATGAAAGATGGGCAAGGTGAAATCCGTAACCTGATACGCGAACATAAGGATGCCTTGCACAGTCTGGCCAAAGATACTGACGAACAAATGTGCATAGACCTGGTCGCCATGCTGTTTGAAGTCATGCTGTGTGATGAGATGGTGCCCATCAAAATGCGGATAGACCTGGGGCGTTTGCAATTTTTGATATTGCAATTGGCCTTGAAAGAAAAGAATTTGCTCAGTGACGGCAAACATCCTGCCCGCCTCTTGCTGAACCGGATTTGCTCGATTGCCTATAGTGCCGAGCAAATAGGTGATGTTGAAAACCATGTCGCTGAAGAGATAGCCCGTATTATCAAGACCCTTATGCGGCATGATAGCGAAGTGCCAGAACTGTTTTCACGCATACAAAACAGGTTTGAAACCTTTGTAGCCCGCGAATTGCGTACCAATGACGTGCATATACGCCGCACCGTCAAAGCCATGGATGAAGCGGAAATCCGTTTCATGCGTTTTGCCTGTATTGCCGTTGCCATCAGCAAGGCCATGCCCAAGGTGCATGTCGATCCTGGTTTCCGTAGCTTTCTCAAGACAGAGTGGGTCAAAGCGATAGAAGTGGCTGAAAGGACAGACGCCATACTCGCCAGGCGCTATCGGCTGCTGGTGCCTGATCTGTTATGGAGTGTTTTCCCAAAAACGGAAAATGAAGAAAGAAGCTTGCTGTCATCCATGTTGCCCAGCATGGTAGGCACCTTGCGCCATGGTCTTGATTTAATGGAGTGGGAAAAGGCCAGGCAACAGAAGTTATTAAACTGGCTGGCCGAGGCGCATTCAAAAGCCTTGCGTCCATCCGCAGATAGCAAAAAACCGCAGGGTCTGAGTTTGCCAGCCATGCATGAACGGTTTGAGCAGTTTACCAATCAGGCCGATACGGTAGAGCACTCCGAAATTCATCTTTATGAATTCGCCAGGGAATATTATCAGCTCGCAGTTTTGGCAGAATTGGGTTTGCGGACCAGAATGCTGGACAAGGAAGTCCGCAAACCACCGGCTACTACGGATGATGCGCTTACCGTCACAGGTGCTGCAGAATCGTCGCTCAATCCAGCGTATCTTGAACGCATAGTCAGTGGCACGTTGATTGATATCAAGACAGACTCAGTCAAAGCCAAGGCCTGCCTGCGCTGGGTAGATCCGTATTTGAATCATGTCGTGCTAAGTCTGAGAGGGGAAGAATACCCTGCTGTCCTCAGCATGCGCGTGTTTTGTGAGTTGCTGGACTTTGGCAAGCTGCGCTTTGTAGAAGAAGAACCTCTGTTTGAGCGTGCCATCCATATCCTGTTGAAGTCTGCTGATGAAGTTGACAATGTGCGGGTGTAGAAACCCGCACACGGCAGATTAATCAGCTTGGTTTAGTCACTCGTGTTACCGACATCTGGTTCAAAAAAGCACCATTTCACCTGCGGCCATTTGCTTTGTATACCAGCTTCCACTTCATTAATGGCGGCAATCAGCGCTTTGTCAGACGCCTGTGGATGCATTTTTGCTTGCACTGCAAGCATTAACTGATCGCCCCATTGCAAGGCAATCAAGTTGATGACGTGATCGACGTGTGGATGGTTGGTGATATGTGCGCGTATTGCTTCGTTGACCTCTGGCGCTGCAGATTCTCCAGTAATCATGGCCTTGACTTCCCGAACGATAAAGAAGGCGATAACCATCAGCAAACAGCCAACGATGATGGAGCCTACTGCATCCCAGACAGGGTTGCCGGTTACTACAGATAAGACCACGGCAATAAAAGCGACACCCAGACCAGCCAGGGCGGCGATATCTTCACCTGCTACCACCATCAATTCGGATTGGCGGGTTTCGCGAAACCACTGGAAGAAATTCTTGCCCTCAGAAATCTTACGTATTTCCACCATTGCCCCATACAGAGAAAACGCCTCGAGAATCACAGAAACGCCAAGTACCGTCAGGGCTACCATAGGATTCTTTAAAGGCTCGGCATGTTTCAGGCGCTCCACACCCTCCATGACAGAAAAAGCGCCACCCAGAAAGAACAGCAGCAAAGCCACCATCATGGCCCAGAAATATACCACCCGTCCATAACCCATAGGGTGAGAGGCATCGGGTGGTCGCTTGGCCTCTTTGATGCCGACCAGCAAAAAGATTTGATTAATGCAATCGGCGGTGGAATGAATAGCCTCTGCCAGCATGGCACCGGAAGAGGTGAAAATGGCCGCGGTAAATTTGGCCACGGCAATACCGCCGTTGGCACCTAGCGCATAAAAAATCGCCTTGGTAGAACCTTCTGAATTCGCAGACATGAGAATAAATAGAAATGAGAAAAACTTAACCTTACTTGATTTCTCTGCAAATAATCAAATGGATACGTTCAATTGCTGGCTTTGCTGCTGCGGGATTACCACTATCGAGACAGGCTTATCAGCTTGCACGCTGAATTGAGCAATAGCAAAGTTAAGTCCCAGTCCTGGTTGCGTCCGCCCCTCTCTATATAGGAGCAAGAAAACCACTCGGTGCGCGCAGCGCACTCAGTGGTTTTGCCTTTCTACAAACGAAGTAAATAATTACCGATAAACGCTTGCGAAGAAGGGCAGTAGTTTGCTATAGTTCGCCTCCCGCTGAGAAGCGGGCGAGAAGAGAAGCAAAAGAAGCAAAGCTAGTGAAATGAGCGATCGAAAAGATTGCGGAATAAATTAGCAGCTGTGGGCACCCAACAACGGTTTTGCCAGCTTGAAAGAGCGAAACAAAACGAAGTGAGTTGCAAGTGTTGACAGCGATAAAGAAGTGCTTCATAATCTCGTTTCTCTGCTGCTAATGCACACAACGCTGCGACGCAAAACTGGATGAATAAGTAGTTCGGTTGAGTAGAAAAGAATACGGTTCTTTAACAATTAACAGTCAATAAATGTGGGCACTTGGTGAAGCGCACCAAGCAACTTAGGTTGCTTGGAAATGCTTAAATAATATAGCAAGTGTTCACAAGAAGTATAA
>NZ_JACOFX010000080.1 GCF_014284125.1 Undibacterium umbellatum
GCAAAGCTAGTGAAATGAGCGATCGAAAAGATTGCGGAATAAATTAGCAGCTGTGGGCACCCAACAACGGTTTTGCCAGCTTGAAAGAGCGAAACAAAACGAAGTGAGTTGCAAGTGTTGACAGCGACAAAGAAGTGCTTCATAATCTCGTTTCTCTGCTGCTAACGCACACAACGCTGCGACGCAAAACTGGATGAATAAGTAGTCCGGTTGAGTAGAAAAGAATACGGTTCTTTAACAATTAACAGTCAATAAATGTGGGCACTTGGTGAAGCGCACCAATTCATTTCGGTGAATTGGAATGCTTAAATAATATAGCAAGTGTTCACAAGAAGTATAAA
>NZ_JACOFX010000081.1 GCF_014284125.1 Undibacterium umbellatum
CCAGAGCAGATTGTGCTGTCAATGCACCAGCATCGATAGATACACCGACTGTTGCGTTAGCAACGTTGATGTTGTCCAGGGCACGGATAGTCAGACGTTCGATGTGCGTTGTTGTGTTAGCAGCTTGGTAGCCGTCAACCAATGCGTCAACGATGGTATCGTTCAACTGGATTTGGGACACTTGGGTAACTGCTGTGTCGTTGGTCAGTTCGATGTTACCGATGTTGCTGATACCGTTGAAGTCACCGATGGCTGCGTTTGTTGCATTGCGCAGTTCGATCACGTCGTCGTTCTTTTGGCTCAGGTTAGTCGTGT
>NZ_JACOFX010000082.1 GCF_014284125.1 Undibacterium umbellatum
AGTTGGTTAGAGCACCGTGTTGATAACGCGGGGGTCGTTGGTTCGAGCCCAACCAGACCCACCACAAGATCTCGACAGTGCAAACGTAAGTCAGCGTCATGTAGAGCAGTAGTAGCTACACAGTAAGCCGTTGAGATTTAGGTTTGTACTTTCAAAGCGAAAGACAATAGTAATTAAGTAGTTCTCGTTCTTTAACAATTTAGAAGAAGTAAAGTAGAAATAATCAAAATTATTTCTGTAAAGAGAAGCTTACAACGACAGTTGTGAGTGGAAATTATGGAAGGGTTGTGATTGTATCGAAC
>NZ_JACOFX010000083.1 GCF_014284125.1 Undibacterium umbellatum
GTCATCAAGCTCCTCTTTCAGGATGAGTTGTACGGACACGAACTCATCAGTCATCAAGCTCCTCTTTCAGTTGTACGGACACGAACTCATCAGTCATCAAGCTCCTCTTTCAGTTGTACGGACACGAACTCATCGGTCATCAAGCTCCTCTTTCAGTTGTACGGACACGAACTCATCAGGTCATCAAGCTCCTCTTTCAGTTGTACGGACACGAACTCATCCTGTCATCAAGCTCCTCTTTCAGCTCTGCCACACGGAGCGCCAGTTCTTCTTTCGTCCCCGTCAGGCTGACA
>NZ_JACOFX010000084.1 GCF_014284125.1 Undibacterium umbellatum
CCATGGCCTGGAAGCTTCGTGAGCCAGCGCTGGAGCAAGTCACAGGCCCGCAGCAAAGCATCATGGAAGCCCCAACAAGAAGACGAGCAATAAGCAGGCTTCCAGCCCTGAAGGGAAATTTTCGTGTTTAGGTGTCATTGCTGTTGGCCAGCTTCATCTGGCCTGGAAACCAGAACAATGCAGACCTGAACTTGAGCCAGCATCGGTACACACAGGCGCATTGTCTTGTCTGCTGCATGCTGATTGCGCTCTCATGTTTTAAAATCTCGGTATTGATGGTACCCATGT
>NZ_JACOFX010000085.1 GCF_014284125.1 Undibacterium umbellatum
TGAAGGAGAACGTGGCTGTCTGGATGTTTTTCAACGTTGGGGTGATGATTGGTGCGCCGTTGTCGTTGGCGTTACCTACTGTGGCTGTCAGTTTGTTGTTGGCAGTCGCAGATGTGTTGGAGCCTGTCAGTACGTCTTCGTCTTGCAGGGCATTAACACGGGAACCACCGTTTGGTGTGTAGACCAGGCCAGCTGTGAAGTTTTCTGCTGTAGCTACGTCTGTGTTGCTTGTCAGTGTGAAGTCTTTAACACCACCACCGTTGACGATGGATGCCAGTGTGG
>NZ_JACOFX010000086.1 GCF_014284125.1 Undibacterium umbellatum
CGATGGCAGGGTCAGCACCAGTTCGCGGAAGGCCGGATCAAGTGTGTCATTGTTCAGTGTGGCACGCAGGGCTTCGATAAACATACTGTCCAGTTCCAGCGGCTCACCAGCCTGCACGGCTTGAGTCAGGCGCACCAAGCGACGGGTCGCCAGCCTTTGGCCTGCTTCCCAGCGATTGAATGGATCGCTGTCATGCGCAAGCAGCAGACCCAGCTCTTCGTCGCTGTAACTGATATTCAGCACGACTGGCGCAGAGAAATTACGCAACAGCGAGGCAACCGG
>NZ_JACOFX010000087.1 GCF_014284125.1 Undibacterium umbellatum
GATGAGTTCGTGTCCGTACAACTGGCGTAATCATGGCCCTTCGGGGCCATTGTTTCTCAGTGGAGGAGTCCATGACGAAAGATGAACTGATTGCCCGTCTCCGCTCGCTGGGTGAACAACTGAACCGTGATGTCAGCCTGACGGGGACGAAAGAAGAACTGGCGCTCCGTGTGGCAGAGCTGAAAGAGGAGCTTGATGACACTGATGAGTTCGTGTCCGTACAACTGAAAGAGGAGCTTGATGAGTTCGTGTCCGTACAACTGAAAGAGGAGCTTGATGAC
>NZ_JACOFX010000088.1 GCF_014284125.1 Undibacterium umbellatum
GTAAGCCCCAGCGATACCGCAGCAGGCACCGCTGAACAGCAAGGCCAGAAAGCGGATACGCAATACCGGATAACCAAGCGCATGGGCCGATTCCGGCGATTCGCCAACTGCACGCAATACCAGTCCGGCACGGCTGCGGTACAGGAACCAGATCAGTCCTGCGCATAACAGCAGGCTGAAATACACCGCCAGATGCTGATCAAATAAGGCTTTACCGACAAAGGGCAATTGATTCAGTACTGGAATGCCGTGGCTGCCTGCAGGCAGCGATTGCCCCACA
>NZ_JACOFX010000089.1 GCF_014284125.1 Undibacterium umbellatum
TGGTGTTGCCTGTGCTGTTGATGGTCAGTGTTTCGTAACCTTGGTTAGCAACGCCTGCAGCGGATGTGCCGGAAACGTTTTGACCAATGTTGACTGTACCAACTTGGACGTCGGACAGGTTCAGTGTACCTGTGTTGGCGCCCAGCAGTGTGCCATTGCCGAAGGAGAATTCAACCACGCCAGCATTGTTGGCGTTGGTGTTGCTCAGGGACAGTGTTTCTACAGCTTGTTTGATGTTTTCAATACGGGCTGTGTTAGTACCTGCTGTGGAAGCA
>NZ_JACOFX010000008.1 GCF_014284125.1 Undibacterium umbellatum
CGCTCAGCAGAATATCTTCTATCTTTGCAAACTGTTCTCTACTGATGTCGCTTGGGTAGGCTTTTCTCATCACCTAAGTTTACGCAATATTCCTTTTGTTTACAATAAGATCTCGAACAGCCTCTTAGGAGCGGCGTACTAAAGTACTGTCTTCGTCGCTACGTCTTGCTGGGACAATTTTGCGTAAATGCTAAATAAGTGACTGGCTTTATGCCTATTTTCAGCCTGTTTTTCAGTTTAGGTCGAAATCAGGAAACTTATTGGGAAAATTTCACTCTTTATCAACGGATATTTGCGGGCTCAGCTTATAGGCATGCTCGCCAAAATAAAAAAACTTAGTGAAATTTAGCGAAATCTGAAGGAAGTTATGACATTTGTGATTAAGAAATGTGCGGCGATGTGCGCACTGGCCTTGATGGTAAATTTTCCAGCCCAAGCTGCCGGGTCTGCCATGGCTGATGCTCCTGAAGCTGCCAGGCCATCCATACGCGAGCAATATACCAAATATGAATACCAGATCCCCATGCGCGATGGTGTGCGTCTGTTTACTGTTGTGTATGTTCCCAAGGATAGTAGTAAAACTTACCCTTTCCTGATGAACCGGTCACCGTATAGCAGTGGGGTCTTTGATGCGGGACAGTCACGCTATGGCGTGGATTTTTACCCGCAGTCATTAGGCCCTTCCAGGGAATTTGATCAAAGCGGCTATATCTTTGTGAAGCAGGATGTACGGGGCCGCTACATGTCTGAAGGTGTCTGGCAAGAAATGACGCCGCATATCAAGTCCAACAGACTGGCGGGCGAGGGTGTGGAAAGCCAGGACATGCATGACACCGTTGAATGGCTGTTGAAAAACGTCAAGAGTAATAACGGCAAAGTCGGCATCTGGGGTATTTCTTACCCTGGGTTTTATACTTCCGCCAGCATCATAGACTCACACCCAGCCATCAAGGCAGCATCACCGCAGGCCCCGGTAACCGATTTGTACATGGGCGATGATTCGTATCATGGCGGTGCTTTCATGCTGGCGGCCAATTTTGGTTTTTACTCCAATTTTACGGTAGAAAAAAATCCCACTACACTGCCCAAGCGCTGGGAAGAGTTTGATTATGGGACATCTGATGGTTATCAATATTTTCTCAAGCACATGAGTTTGAAAAACATTACGGCACAGCTGAACGACAAGCAACGCGAGTTGCTGATGCCGACGATAGAACATACCAGTTATGACGCATTCTGGAAAAGCCGGAACATCGCGCCACACCTGAAAAACATCAAGGCAGCCGTGTTAACTGTAGGTGGTTGGTATGATGCAGAAGATCCGCAAGGACCGTTCACCACTTATCACAGCATCAAAAACAATAACAAGGGCTATTACAACGGTCTGGTGATGGGGCCGTGGTCGCACGGAGCATGGGGCAGTGCAGAAGGCAAGTCCTTGGGCAATGTGAATTTTGATACCAAGACAGGCGACTACTACCGCAAAAACATAGTCTTCCCATTCTTTGAACAACATTTAAAGGGCGCAACTGGCAAAGCATTGCCTGAGGTGACCGTATTCGAAACCGGTACCAATGTCTGGCGAGAATACACAAGCTGGCCACCTCAGCAGGCACAAAAACGTACACTGTATTTTGGTAGTGATGGCAGCCTGAGCTGGAAAGAACCAAAGACAGAATTTAATACCTTTGATGAATATATCAGCGACCCTAAAAAGCCCGTGCCTTTCATCTCTTATACGGCTACCGGTGCGCCGCGCGAGTATATGGTGTCCGACCAGCGCTTTGCCTCCACACGGCCAGATGTGCTGGTTTATCAGACGGAACCTCTGGAAGAAGATGTGACCATCGTTGGACCAGTTAATCCGAAATTGTTTGTCTCAACTTCTGGTACGGATGCTGACTGGGTCGTCAAACTCATCGACGTTTATCCATCAACTTATCCCGATAAGCAGGTAGCGCGAGAACGTGCCAATGACGTGCCGCCACCGCCGGTGGTGATGGCTGGATATCAACAGCTGGTAAGAGGTGAGCCTTTACGTGGCAAGTTCCGTAACAGCTTTGAAAAACCAGAACCTTTTGTTCCGGGCAAGGTTGCCGCTATCAGCTATAACATGCCGGATATCCAGCACACCTTTCGTCGAGGACATCGCATCATGGTGCAGGTGCAAAGTAGCTGGTTCCCTCTGGTGGATTTGAATCCGCAAAAATTCATGGATATTCCAAAAGCCGACCCTGAAGACTTCCAGAAAGCCACACAGAGGGTGTATCGTTCACCCGGCCAGTATTCAGGCATAGCAGTACAAGTACTGCCATAACAAGATTAAAAGACAGGGAAAAAAATGAAAACAAAAAATATCTTCAAACACAGTTTGCTGGCCAGCCTGGTTGGGCTGGCATGCATGGGTAGTGCGGTGATGGCGCAAACGGCCACCTCGAATCAACTGGTGCTGGAATCCATGGCCATGGATAAAAAAGCTGACCCTTGCACAGATTTTTTTCAGTATTCAAATGGCGAATGGCTGAAGGCCAATCCCATTCCTTCAGACCGTGCGCGTTACAGCGCCTATGATGAAGTGACAGAGAGAAATCTGGCAGCGTTGAAGTTGATAGCCGAGACCGCAGCAAAAGGTGATGGCAAGACTAAAGCGGCGCAGTTGGTAGGCGCGTTTTACGCCAGTGGCATGAATGAAGCGCAAATAGAAAAAGAAGGCATCAAGCCACTGGAGCCACAATTTGCAAAAATCAATGGCATCCAGGATAGCCAGCAATTGCTGGCAGTGATCGCTGGTTTGCATAAGCAAGGTGTCATGCCACTGTTTGGTTTTGCAGTGGACCAGGATGCAAAAAACACGACCCGCTACCTCCCGCAAATCATGCAGGGTGGCCTGGGTTTACCAGACCGTGATTATTACCTGAAGACTGACGCCAAGACCAAAGATATCCGTGGCAAATATGTCGCTTATGTGAGCCAGATTTTTAGCTTGCTAGGTGACGCACCTGATCAGGCGAAGAAAAATGCTGCAGTCGTGATGTCGCTGGAAACGCGTCTGGCCAAGGCATCGTTGACCAAGGTTGAATTGCGCGACCCGCAATCCAGTTACCACTTGTCTGACCTGAATGCCTTGCAGAAGACCGATAATAAAACTGCCTGGGCAACTTATTTCAATGAACTGGGTTTGGCGCAGTCCGGCCAGTTCAATCTTGCCCATCCCAAGTTCATTGCCGAAGCAGGGCGCATGCTCAATACCGTCAGCCTCGATCAATGGAAGATTTATTTGCGCTGGCAATTGGCGAATGCACGCGCCAAAGATTTGAGTTCAGCCTTTGTCAATGCAAACTTTGATTTCTATGGCAAGACGTTGGCAGGCACCAAGGAATTGCAACCGCGCTGGAAACGTGTTCTGGGCTCTATAGATGCCATGGCAGGTGAGGCCATGGGTGAATTGTATGTTGCCAAATTCTTTGGTCCTGAAGCTAAGGCTGGCGTACTGGAAATGGTTGATAACATCAAACTCGCCATGCGTGAAAGCATTAGCAAGCTGGAATGGATGTCAGACACCACCAAGCAGCAAGCCTATAAAAAGCTCGACACTATCCTGGTAAAAATAGGTTACCCCGATGTCTGGCGCGATTACAGCAGCCTTCAAATCGATACTGGCCCCTATGCAGCGAATATGGCGCGCGCCGCTGAATTTGAATTCAAGCGCAATCTCGCCAAACTGGGCAAACCCATAGACAGGAATGAATGGGGCATGACACCACAAACCGTGAATGCCTACTACAACCCCACCATGAATGAAATGGTATTCCCTGCGGGCATTTTGCAACCGCCGCTGTACCATGTAAATGCTGACCCGGCTGCCAACTATGGCAATACAGGCGCAACAATTGGTCACGAGCTGACGCATGCCTTTGATGATGAAGGACGCCAATACGATGCCCAAGGAAATTTGAAAAGCTGGTGGACCAAGGGCGATGAGAAAAAATTTCTGGTCCGTGTCAAAGCCATAGAAAAGCAATTTGACGAATTCAACCCTATCGATAAACTGCATATCAATGGCAAGCTGACTGCCGGTGAAAATATTGCCGATCTGGGTGGAATGAAGATTGCCCTGCAAGCCTTGCGAAAATCGCTGGAGCGCAAGCCCCAGGCCAAGGAAATTGATGGTTTGACAGCAGAGCAGCGCTTCTTTGTCGCGAATGCCCAGAGCTTTCGCAGTCTTATCCGTGATGAGATGTTACGCATGAAACTGGCAACCGACCCACATTCACCAGACAAATACCGTGTCATCGCGCCGTTGGCAAATATGACAGAATTTTCTGATGCTTTCCAGTGCAAGGGCGATCGTTCGCCCCTGCGCCCAACGGCGACGCGGGTAAATATCTGGTAACAGCGTATACTATGGCTTGAAATGCAGTAGTGGATGCAGGCGAAAGGGGCGCTGGATGCAAATCTGGTAACCCGAGCCTGCCAAAATTTCTTGTCATCAGAGTGCATGCCAGACATGTACTCAAGATATGTAGGGCTATATGGAAACCAAAGTTGTCGAATTTGAACGCCCACAAATGGATGTGGGTAGTAGCTGTACCGCCAATGCCTGGGCACGCATTCCTGATGCGCCCTCAGCAATAGAAAAACTGGAACTCAAAGTCAGGGTGCGGCAGCTCCTGAAAGAAAAGCAGGCTGTGCTGGTGGCGCATTATTATGTCGATGCCGAACTGCAGGACCTGGCAGAAGAAACTGGTGGCTGCGTTTCAGACTCACTGGAAATGGCGCGTTTTGGCCGTGACCATCCCGCCAAAACACTGGTTGTGGCCGGCGTCAAGTTCATGGGTGAAACAGCCAAAATACTCAGCCCCGAAAAAACCATCTTAATGCCTGACCTGGATGCGACTTGTTCGCTGGATCTGGGTTGCCCGGCAGACGAATTTGCGGCGTTTTGCGATGCACACCCTGACCGCACTGTGGTCGTGTATGCCAATACCAGCGCAGCCGTCAAGGCGCGTGCTGACTGGATGGTGACGTCCAGCATAGGTCTGGACATCGTTGCTCACTTGCATGCGCAAGGCAAAAAAATACTCTGGGCACCAGATAAACATCTTGGTGGCTATATCCAGAAACAGACAGGCGCAGACATGTTGCTGTGGCAGGGCTCCTGTCTGGTGCATGATGAATTCAAGGGCATAGAGCTGGATGTGCTCAAGGCTGAGCATCCCAATGCCAAAGTCCTAGTGCACCCTGAATCGCCGGCTGCTGTAGTGGCGCTGGCTGACGTGGTTGGTTCAACTTCGCAAATGATCCATGCTGCCAAGACTCTCGATGCGGAAGAATTCATTGTCGCCACCGATAATGGCATTCTGCATAAAATGCAAATGGCTGCTCCGACCAAGCGATTCATCGTTGCTCCAACAGCTGGTAATAGCGCCACCTGCAAGAGCTGCGCGCATTGCCCATGGATGGCCATGAATGGCTTGCGCAATCTGGTACAGGTACTGGAGAGCGGCAATAATGAAATCCAGGTTGATCCGGTAGTCGGACAAAAAGCCAAGGTCTGCATAGACCGCATGCTGGATTTTGCTGCGGCCAAAAAAGCCAATGTGCGCCCATCGAGTGATCTGGCTAAAGAAGCCAAGTTGTTCTCAGGTATAGGCCCTGCCTGAATGCTGCGCAAAAAATAAAATTAATTGAGGTTATCTGGACATGTCTGGCAATTTAAAGAATACGCATTTTCCTTTTGATGCAGATTTACAAAAAGCATTTGAACGCAATATCAGCGACGCGCTGGCTGAGGATGTCGGGGCTGCTGATCTGACTGGCTTGCTGGTGCCTGCCGATGAAGTGGTGCAGGCACAAGTCATCGTGCGCGAAGATGCTGTTCTTTGCGGTGCTCCCTGGTTCGATGCCGTCATGACGACTTTGGATGCAAGCATAGAAGTAGACTGGCAGTACGCCGAAGGCGAGCAGATGAAGGCAAACACTGTCGTCTGCAAAATCAAGGCACCTGCCCGAGCCTTGCTGACAGCCGAGCGTTCTGCACTGAATTTCCTGCAATTGCTATCTGCTGTTGCAACCGCCGCCAGCAAATATGTCGCCATCATCGCTGGCACAAAAGCCTCAATACTCGATACCCGTAAAACCTTGCCAGGCCTTCGCCTTGCACAGAAATATGCGGTGCGTGTAGGCGGCGGCAAGAATCAGCGCCTGGCCTTGTACGATGGCATCCTCATCAAGGAAAACCATATCGCAGCCGCAGGTGGCGTAATCGAAGCTATGCAGAAAGCCCTTAGTCTGAACGCGGGTGTCAGCATACAGATAGAAGTGGAAACCCTGGAGCAATTGCAAGTTGCACTGGACGCCGGAGCGACTTCTATCTTGCTGGACAATTTCAACACCAACATGATGCGCGAAGCAGTGGCCATCACCGCTGGCCGTGCCTTGCTGGAAGCATCTGGCGGCATTGATCATGCGTCGGTGAGGGCGATAGCCGAGACAGGTGTGGACAGGATATCCATAGGCAGCCTGACCAAGGATATCAAGGCGACGGATTATTCTCTGCGAATTATTTAAGTTCTTCGTTTTGCATGCTGTTTGAAAACCAAAATTTTGCATCCAGATTGAAAAAGCCCGTCAGTCTGGATGAGCATGTCTTTCGCTTTTGTGAGTTTTCAGATATACAATTTGACGGGGGAGACATCACATCTGCCTTCCTGGCTTGCAGCTTTACGGACTGTGGATGGTACTGGGGATTGTTCAATACTTGTGTATTGGTTGATGTAAAGTTTCTAAATTGTACTTTTCGCGGGACGACATTCTCAGGCGCCAGGTTTGTTAACTGTGAATTTGAGAATTGTGTTTTTTTAAAAGATAATCTCAACTCATCATGCACATTCAATCAGGTCAATTGGTTTGCTTGTAAGCAGAAAAATTGTACAGGGCTTGAAAATGAATTTCGTACGAGAGATAAAGAGCGTAGTTATATTTCCTGATTTTTCTTGAACTGCGCGCGATTGATGCATTTCCCTCAGTTTACAATTCAAAATGTGTTGGAAATAGCTTATTCCGTATATCGCAACACCAGCACATGTTGCGATTCATCTTTTTTGCTCATGACCAACTCAATCCAGCTAGTGGCTTTTTCACCGTAAAGCTTTAGCAAAAGCTCTGTCAGGCCACTTGTCTGTGCAGGGTTTAGCGTGGTTTCTCGGTTGAGTGCAAGGTATGATGCGCCGATTCCTATCAGGCTGTAGGCGTAATTTTCTCTGAGATGCCGGCAAAGGGCATGATTTTCAAAGGGATCCAGGTCTGATGAAAAATACCCATTGGGAAATGCTGCCAGACTGTCTTCTGCTGTATTGGCGATGGCTCTGAACGCATAAACGCTGTCGTCCAGAATTGATATCCAGTTCTCTTGAGCTGATATGAGCTCTGAAAGTGACTCATCATTCAAAAGCAGATTTTTCTCTTGAAAGATTTGTTCCAGGCTGGTTTCCTTGCATCGCCTTTCAAAATTTCCCAGACGAATAAAAAATTCAGATTTTGTACTGAGGTAGCCGACATGCTCGCCGTTCTCAAAACATATCGCATCAAGAGAGCTTAAGTCGTAACCCTCGGCATCGTCCAGATCATGAGAACTCGTGCTATGCATGGATGTGTACTGCGCTTGACCTAAATTATCCAGAGTTATCAGTATTTTTGAGTCGGGATACATTTCTCCCAATGTTCTCCAGTCTTTCAGTAATTCGGCCTGGCTATCGTATTTTTCTGCTTCATATACATCACACAGATATTCAAAATCTTTGGATGACAAGGGTTTGAATTTCATTTTTTTCCCGTTTCGGATTGCCAAAATTTAATTACAGTAGACGATGCAGATGGAGTTGCTTCAGCCATCCGTCCGCAATGCCGCAATCGGGTCCAGTTCCGCAGCCTGACGTGCCGGGAATACGCCAAAGCCCAGGCCAACTGCCACGCAAGAACTGACGGCAATAAACAGGCTGAAAGGTGACCAGGCAACTGACCAGCCCGCCAGTGCGGCGATGCTGTATGCCGCTATTGCGCCCAGCAATACACCTAGCAAAGCCCCGCTAAAGGCGATGACCAGGGCTTCGGCAAGAAACTGCTGTATGACATCACGTCTGCGCGCACCAAGGGCACGTTTCAAGCCAATTTCACGACGGCGTTCGAGTACATTTGCCAGCATGATATTCATGATGCCTATGCCGCCCACCAATAAGGATACGGCAGCAATCGAGCTCATGACGATGGTGAATATGCGTTGGGTCTGCTGATTCTGCCGGTACAAGCCCATGGGTACGATGAGGTTGGTGTCGTCACTTCCCGCATGTCTTTGCTCAATCAGGTTTTGCAGGACCCGTGCGGCGATGTCTGGCGGGGTCTGGCCGTCCAGGCGCAAGCTCATGCCATCGACTTCATTTTCCAGTGCGGTGAAGTTGAAGCGGGCGCGCCCTGTTTGCCAGGGGACAAACAGGCGCTCATCGTCCAGTCCCAGTTTGACACCTTCAAATTCTGATTTGCTGAGTGCACGGTTAGCCAGCACGCCGACAACTTCTAGCCAGGCGTGATTGAGTTTGATGCGTTCGCCCACAGGGTTCTTGTCGCCAAAAAGTTGATGCGCCAGGCGTGGACCTATCACGCAGACTGGGGCCAGACTGGCATCATCTTGCTGGCTTAGCCAGCGACCCAGGCCTATTTGCAGTCCACCGAGTTCAGCGTAGGAGTCCGATACAGCAAAGGCGCGGGCAGGGACAACAGTGTTACCGCTAACCAGTTGGTCAACCTTGATTTCCTTTTTCAATGCCACGGCTTTTGCACCAGGCACGACCGCCAGTGCTGCATCTGCATCTGCTACTGACAGGCCCAGCGAGCGAGTACGTATTTCTTTCAGACGCTTGTCATCGATGTTTTTGCTTTCGATGATGACATTGTCCAGGCCAAGCTCAGCCACCAGGCGCAAGGCTTCGCGGCGGCTGCCTTCGCCGACGGCCAGCATGGCAACGATAGCGGCGACGCCAAATATCATGCCCAGTAAAGTCAGGCCAGTGCGTAATTTTCGCCTTTGCAATTCATTGATGGCTTCCAGGATCAAGGCGCGGTTCATGACTGTGTATCCTTGTTTTTTTCTTTGTCTTTATTCTTGTCTTTCTCTTTCATTTCGGGCAGAAGGACAACCTGATTCCCTGGGCTGATGCCAGATTTGATTTCGCTGCGTACTGGGCCACGCTGACCCATGACTACGGCCTGGCGCTTGAGCTGTTCGCCTTCCTTGACATAGGTCGCAAAGCTGGCACCGTCTTGTACCAGTGCGATGTTTGGTACCGTCATGGCTTTGGCTTGATTAATGAGACTCACCGTACCCAATAATGCCTGGCCTGGTTTCAATGCCAGGCTTTGTGCCTGTTCTTTCTTGAATGCAGCTTCAAAGTTAATGAATTTGACCGGGGAATCCTTTGAAGTGACGCTTGCGCTATTTCCTACCTTGGTGATGCTGAGTTCAATTTCCTGGCCGCTGCCAGCCAGGCGCACTTTAACCGGTAAGCCAACTTTCAGGCCAAAGGTGCGGCCTTCTTCTATGTTGAAGTTGGCAACCAGTTGATCAAGGTCGGGCAGTGAACCAAATTCTTCGCGGGGGCGGAAACTGGAACCTACTTGAGGTTTGGCGCCATCCCAGCTTGCTTGTAGCAGGAAAACGCCATCGTGCGGTGCCATTAACTCCAATGCATCGAGGTTTTTCTTGTGCTGACTGGCATTTAAGTTGACACTTTCTTTCTGTGAGCTTAATACCGCCTGTTCCGCAGCACTACGCGCCTGCACTTGCCCTGTTTTCCAATCCAAGTAAGTGCGCTTGTTTTTCAGGAATCCGCTATCCTGCAATTCATCCAGTATTTTATTGCGGGAAAAAATCGCCAGGTCTGCGTTGGCATAGCGTTCACTCAAGAGCAAATCAGTCTGCACTTTGGCACTGTCTGCAGCCAGAGTGGAACGGCTACTGGTATCGCTGGCCAGTATGGACTCTGCTGCCAACTCTTTGCGCAATAATTCCAGTTCGGCCTGCGACAATTCCATGCGTGATTTGGGTGCATCAAAACGGGCGATGACCTGGTCTTTTTTTACCAGGCTACCTTCGGGTATCATTTCTATCAGGGTACGACTATCCCAGCCCTGACCAGGTACAGTCAGCGGGGTTTTGTTGGCGGCGATGATTTCGCCGTCAACGACTAGGTTTTCTTGCCAGATTCTGGGGGCGAAAGTTTCAGTTGCAAGCTGAGCTTGATCCTGTTTGTTGGTGCACGCCAGAATGCTCAGGGTCATTGTCACACAGGTGACGAGAGGGATAATTCTCATTTTTTGACTGCTCCGGCCACGATGGTTTCTGCTCCTGATGTGCTGAGAATTGCTTGCACTGCCGCACCGGGCTTAAGGCCTTTAGGCATTTGATCGAATTCCAGCTCTATATCCCGCACGATAACTGGTTGTGAAGTCGATTTGCTATGGAACACATTGCCCAGTCCGCTTACGCGCGCTGCTACTGTCAAATTTGCGGCAGGTATGTTGATGCGCGCACTCTGTCCAATTTTGATTGAGTTTGATTGAGCCTCGGGCACTTTGGCCAAAACAAATAATTTATCTGGATCAGCTACACTGGCGATGGATAAACCAATCCAGACTTGACTGCCGGTGGTAAATTTTTCACCTTCAAAATTACTTTTGTAAATGATCATCCCAGGCTTTGTCGCCAGCACGGTCAGGGCTTTTTGTCCTTTGGTCAGAGCGTCAATTTTTCCTTGCAGCATGGCTATTTCTGTTTCTAGCCCAGTTTTTTCAGCCTTGCGGGCGCGTGCCTGCGAAGTGTGCAGTTTCAAGGAAAGAGCCGCCAGTTCGCTGTTTAGTGATTTTTCTATCACCAGCTTGTCGTAATCCACACGCCGGATCAATTCTTTTGGCATGGTGGCTTTGCGCGAGGCTTTTTCAGCATTGCTTTGGGCTTCTGCGACCGCCAGATCAGCTGCTTTTTCTCCCTCGATTTGCTCCAGCTTAAATTTTTCCAATGCGCGCAGTTTTTCATTGAGCTGGCTTTTTTGATTGGCGAGCTTGGTAGGTACTTCTGCCGCCTGAAACATGGCAATCATGTCCCCTGCTTTGACTACACTACCTTCTGGGGCAATTTTCGCCAACGTATATTGCCAGATGTAGGGTATGGATGGCGGACCTACAGAGGTGATGCTGCGCGATTTTATCTCGCCTTCTATCGTCATTTCTTTGTTGTTCGGGAGAGCGTTGCTGTTGACCTTGTTGATGTGCGCAGCCGGTTCTATCAGGACACTCATGCCAGGCACCAGATTAAAATCCTGCTGCTCTGGCAGTTTGATGTCGACACGAAAGTATCTGCCATAGCCCCAGGTATTATGTTCTTCAGGGGCGTTCGATATTAGTGCGATGCTGGCGAGCGCTTCAATGCCAGGCAGGGCGTCAAACTTTAGTTTGACGGCTTGCCCCTGTTTTAAGTAGATCCTGTCCGCTTCCAGTGCCCAAGCTCTGACTTCCATCTGGCCTGAACCTATGATCTGGCCGGCACTATTGCCAGGGAAAGCACTGGAGCCTTCTTCCAGTCTTTCGTTACGCCATTTGCTGTAGCCGTGTACGACATAACCATCCTGAGCGGCGCGCACTTCTGAGCGCGTCAATTGTGTTTTCAGGTAATTGATATTGATTTCTTGCTTCTTCAGTTCCAGATCCGCATCTGATTTTTTCCTGACGATGGATTTTTGGGCATTGTCAAATGCCAGTTGTTTCACTTGCAGATCACGTTCCGATCTTTCTTTTTCCCCCTGGTGCTTGTCAAAATCCAGTCCAGAAATTTGCGACTTCGGCAATGCAGCATCGACTAATGCTTTTGCGAGTGCAGATTTAGCGGTAATGAGGTTTTTTTCTGCTTCAAGTGCGGTGACTTCAAGTTTGGCTACTTCAGCTTCGGCCTTGGCCCTGGTTTGCTGCATGCCAATTTCCAATTGCTCTATATTTGAACTATCGGGCGTTTCTATGCGCAACACCAGGTCCCCTTTTTTTACCTTACTTCCTTCCGCAATGAAGTTGCGCAGCACCACCGGAGCGGCATTCGATGGCGGCACAAAGATGGTTTGCGAATCTTTGGCAATCACCTCGCCAGTCAATAAAACCGGGCGGTTTTTTGCTACTGATGATGGCGATGCGCTGGCTGTGTTTGCGGGTGTAATGGCCGTGGCAGAGGTCAGCGCTGGTGTAGTCATGAATGCGACCAATATGCTTAGGCTCATGGTCGAAAGTGTCGTGTATTTGTGCAAGTGCTTCATGCAGCCATCTCCGCTACCTTGCCATCCGCCAGGTGGATAGTTCTTTGTGCTCTTGCGGCGACAGCGGGATCATGTGTGACCAGCACCAGGGTTTGACCGCCAGCGTGCAATTCGCTTAGTAGACTCAATACATCGGCGGCACTTTTTGAATCCAGATTTCCAGTCGGCTCATCTGCTAGTAATAGGGCAGGTTGATTTAGCAGGGCGCGGGCGATGGCAGCACGTTGCAACTGGCCGCCAGATAATTCACCTGGCCGGTGGTTCATGCGGGTTGCCAGACCTATGCGCTCCAGCAATTGGCGGGCGCGTGTTTCTGCCTGAGCATCTGGTAATTTGCTGTAACGCTGCGGCAGCAAGACATTTTCCAGCACAGTCAGGCGCGGCAATAAATGAAAGGATTGAAAGACGAAGCCAATATTGCGATTGCGAATATCAGATGCGGCATCGTCATTCATGATGCTGATGTCTTCCTGATTCAGCAAGTAGCTACCATGATCAGGTCGGTCGAGTGCACCAAGGACGTTCAGTAATGTGGATTTGCCTGAACCGGAAGGGCCCATGATGGCGACAAACTCGCCGCTGGCAATGTGTAAATCTATGCCGTCAAGCGCCCGAATTTCATTGCCGCCCTGCGTATATGTTCTACGTATCTGACTGAGTTTTATCATGCAAATTTTTCTATTGAGCGGTGTGAATCTCGCCAGAAAAAAGTGTAGTGATAACGCCCGGCGAATATGCAGGGCAGTATCACGGTGATAATTTAATTTGTCAAATGGCTATTGATTTTATGGGTAGAATACTGGCTTGATTTTGTAATTTCTATTTTTTACGCTTTGGCGACAGCACTGTTGGCAGGGCTTTGGGCAGGGTATCTGGGTAGTCACGGCTGAAATGCAGGCCACGGCTTTCCCGGCGCGATAAGGCACTGTTGACGATCAGTGAGGCCACCTCTACCAAGTTGCGCAACTCCAGCAGATTGTTCGAGATGCGGAAATTGGCGTAATACTCGTCTATCTCTTCCTTCAGCAGGCGTATGCGGTGCTTGGCGCGTTCCAGGCGTTTGGTGGTGCGGACTATGCCCACGTAATTCCACATGAAGCGACGTAACTCATCCCAGTTATTGGCAATGACTACTTCTTCATCTGCATCCGACACCCGGCTTTCATCCCAGTCAGGCAGGGCAATGACGTTGGCACGCTCCTGGGCTTCTATATGTTTGGCTGCGGCGCGGCCTACTACCAGGCATTCCAGCAAAGAGTTGCTCGCCAGGCGATTTGCACCATGCAAGCCCGTATATGCAGTTTCGCCAACGGCATATAGACCAGGCAAATCAGTGCGGCCATCTGTATCAGTGACGACACCGCCACAAGTGAAGTGAACTGCAGGGACCACTGGTATGGCCTGTTTGGTGATGTCTATGCCTAATTCCAGACAACGTGCATAAATAGTGGGGAAGTGCTCCTTCAAAAACTCTGGCGGCTGGTGGCTGATATCAAGCTCAACAAAATCGAGACCACGTTTTTTCATTTCAAAGTCAATCGCACGGGCAACCACGTCGCGCGGTGCCAGTTCCATGCGTTCATCATGGTTGGTCATGAAACGTTTGCCTGCTGCTGCGCCAGCTTCGGCGGGCAATTTCAATATGCCACCTTCACCACGCACGGCTTCTGTAATTAAAAATGATTTGGCGAATGGATGATACAGACAGGTAGGGTGGAACTGGATGAACTCCATATTGCTGACCCTGCAGCCAGCGCGCCAGGCCATGGCGATACCGTCACCAGTTGCCGTGTCAGGATTCGTAGTGTACAGATAGACTTTGCCTGCACCGCCAGTGGCCATCACGGTATGTTGCGCGGCAAAGGTATGCACTTTGCCGGTTTTTACGTCTTGCACATACAGGCCCAGACAATGTGGTGTAGAAGATGTATCGCCCAGTTTGGCAGTCGTAATCACGTCAATCGCATAATGATGTTCAAACAGACTGATGTTGGGGTGATTGCGTACTTTTTGTTCCAGCGTTACTTGCACTGCATGGCCGGTAGCGTCGGCTGCATGGATGATGCGACGCTGGCTGTGGCCACCCTCACGTGTCAGGTGAAAGCCGAGTTCTGCTTCTTCATCACGGGTGAACGGCACACCTTGCTCTATCAGCCAGTCTATCGCTTCGCGGCCATGTTCGATGATGTAGCGGGTGGCGCCTTCATCACAGAGGCCGCCACCAGCTATCAGCGTGTCTGATATGTGCTGCTCATGACTATCGTGGGAATCCAGCACGGCAGCAATGCCACCTTGTGCCCAGTTACTGGCGCCATCCAGTAATTCACGTTTGGAAATAATCGCGACTTTGCGTGTTTGTGCCAGATGTAAAGCGACAGATAAGCCAGCCAGTCCACTACCTACAATTGCTACGTCAAAATTCTTCATTATCTTTTGTGATTGTATTTGGGTGTTTATTACCCAAGGGTTTTCCCAGTGCCCATGTCCCGCACTCGCAGCAGGATGACGGTCAGGGCTTTCTATAACTTTAGTTCATACCGTATACTGATTTTGGAATGACTGCACAATATGCTGCTTGCATTCTAATTCAGGATCAAGGAGAGAGTAGCTTTTCCACGTAGCAAAAAAGTAGCTATCTGAATTTTTGCACTTAACTTAGTCCTTGAAACGCAGAAAATTTGTATAAGCAAATTACAAATCATCAAACTTGCCCAGAAAGCTTGCAAACAGCTTGACACAAAGCTTGGCGGCTTGCTCTAATACCGGATGCAGATTTCCTGCTTGCCGTGATAGATGCACGACCAATAAAATAATCGAATACATCATCACGAAATTCAAATTTTTGTGAGGGGGCTATAAGTGAATAAGACTGAGTTGATCGATCATATTGCGAAAACAGCGGATATTTCCAAAGCGGCTTCGTCGCGTGCGCTGGATGCAGTGATCGGCGCGGTAAAAACCACATTGAAGAAAAAAGGCACGGTAACTTTGGTCGGTTTTGGTACCTTCTCTGTTGCCAAACGTGCTGCCAGGCCCGGCCGTAATCCTAAAACTGGTGAACCAATCAAGATCAAGTCTGCCATGGTTCCGAAATTTAAACCTGGCAAAGCTTTGAAAGATGCGGTAAACTAATGCTCTTTCGTGGCCCAGTGACATGTGCCGCGATGTTTGTTTGTATGTGTGGGGCGCTTAGCTCAGTTGGTAGAGCGGAGCCCTTACAAGGCTTAGGTCGGGAGTTCGAGCCTCTCAGCGCCCACCAGTATCAAGCAAAATATAGTTTCATGCAGTAAAAAAGGAGTGGTAGTTCAGTTGGTTAGAATACCGGCCTGTCACGCCGGGGGTCGCGGGTTCGAGCCCCGTCCGCTCCGCCAGAAAATCGAAAAGGCGAACGAAAGTTCGCCTTTTTTTGTATTCGTCAAATTGTTATTGTGATACTTAGCCACGTGATTGGTTGAACATGTTTGAATTTATTCGTACCCATCAGCGCTTAATGCAAATTTTGTTAGCTGTTCTGATTTTGCCGTCTCTTGTTTTATTCGGCAATCCCGACGTTTTGCGTTCCTTTGGTAAAGAGGAGGGTATTGCAAAGGTCGCTGGCGCTCCTATTACTCAGGCTGAGTTCGATCAGGCACTGAGAGATCAACTGGATCGCATGCGTCAAATGTATGGGCCGCAATTTGATGCAAAGATGCTCAATACGCTAGAAGCAAGACAGAGCATTCTGGATGAAATGATAGACCGCAAGGCGATAGCTGGTGAGATTGCTGTTAAAAAACTGACAATTGCCGATGCCACTTTGCAAGATAAAATTGCCACATCACCAGGCATGCTGAAGGCTGACGGTCATTTTAACAATGAGGAATACACACGCGTGTTGGCACAGCAGGGGATGACTCCGCTGATGTTTGAGCAGCGTTTGCGTCAGGATATGGTGCTCCAGCAATTGCTGGCACCTGTTCAGGCTGGTGCCTTTGTCCCTAAAACGGTGGCAGAACGCTTCTCGGCGATTAATGAGCAAGAACGTGAAGTACAGATGTTGATGTACAAGCCTGGTGATTTTGCTGATCGTGTCAAGATCACTGATGAGATGCTGAAGGCCTATTATGAAAAAAATTCGGCACAGTTCGAGATCCCGGAACAAATCAATGCTGAATACGTCGTCTTGAATAGTGAAGTGCTGGCTGAGCAAACGACAGTGTCTGATGCCGATGTCCAGACCTACTACAAAGCCAATGAAAAATCCTATACGACAGAAGAGCAGCGTCGCGCCAGCCATATTCTGATCGCTGTAGCCAAGGATAGCAGTGCCGCTGATAAAGCCAAGGCGAAAGCCAAAGCTGCCGATATCCTGGCGCAACTGCGCAAGAAGCCAGAAGATTTTGCCAAGCTGGCAAAAGAAAATTCTGATGACCCAGGATCTAAAGAAAAAGGCGGTGATCTGGATTTCTTTGGCAAAGGTATGATGGTTCCGCAGTTTGATGAAAGTGTATTCAAGCTCAAGCAAGGTGACATCAGTGAACTGGTGCAGTCTGACTATGGTTTTCACATCATCACAGTAACCGGCATCAAGCCTGCCGGTGTCAAAACACTGGATGAAGTCAAGGTGCAGATTGCTGCTGATATCAAGAAGCAAAAAGCAGGCAAAGCTTACACAGAAGCTGCAGAGACATTTACCAATGTCTTGTACGAGCAAGGCGATAGCTTGAAGCCCGCGGCCGAAAAGTTGAAACTGAAAATACAAACGGTGAATGGCTTGTCACGTAACAGCAAACCAGGCTTGCCAGCGACGATGGAAACCAATAATCCTAAATTCCTGAAGGCTATTTTCTCTGATGATGTGGTCAAGAAAAAACACAACACAGAGGCAGTAGAAGTTGCCCCGAATACTTTGATTGCTGGTCGCATTGTTGAATACAAAGCCGCATCCAAACGTCCGTTTGAAGAAGTCAAGGCGTCAATTCAGGCGCAAGTAACCGCAACCGAAGCAGCTGCGCTGGCTGAAAAAGAAGGTGTCGCCAAACTGGCTGCATTGAAAGCAGCAGATGCAACGGCTGGATTTACAGAAGCCAAAATGGTATCGCGGTTGAAAAATCAGGATATTCCTCCTGCTGCCCTGCTTGATTTGATGCGTGCAGATACTCAAAAGCTGCCGGCGTTCGTTGGGACATCGCTGGGTACGGCTGGCTATGTTATTTTCCGCATAGGCAAGGTCAGCCCAGGTACGCCTGACAAAGAGCGCCGTGCTTCCGAGGCACAGCAATTGGCTGGCATGCAATCGTCACAGAACCTGTATGCCTATCTTGAATTGCTGAAGCAAAGAGCAAAAGTCACCATCAATAAAGCCGCAATAGCAGCACCAGTAACCGCTGCACCATAATTTTTTACATTTGCTGTTGGAAAAAGACACCTTCGAGGTGTCTTTTTTTTGTCAAAAATTAAAATTTTGTCTATTCTTGCTAATGTTGTCTTTCGCGAGCAATCGACTTTGAATCCGGCAATATTTGATGTGTATCAATGTAGTCGGGCAGTCCGATTGTTATTCTTACAGTGTATTTTTACAACAGAGTGAGATCATGACAATAACTAAAGAAAACACATACAACTATCGGGTTGTACGGCAATTTTCTGTCATGGCAGTGGTGTGGGGAATAGTCGGCATGCTCGTGGGCGTGGTGATTGCAACTCAACTTGCCTGGCCGGAATTTCTTGGGGGGATACCCTGGCTAAGCTACGGGCGTTTGCGCCCCCTGCATACCAATGCCGTGATTTTTGCTTTTGGTGGCTGCGCCTTATTTGCGACTTCTTATTATGTCGTACAGCGTACCTCCAATGTCCGCTTGTTTTCTGATGGTCTTGCCGAATTCACTTTCTGGGGTTGGCAACTGGTCATCGTCGCGGCAGCCATTAGTTTGCCTTTAGGTTATACCCAGGGGAAGGAATATGCAGAACTGGAATGGCCTATCGACTTGCTGATCGCCGTGGTCTGGGTATCATATGCCGTGGTGTTTTTCGGTACGCTGATGAAACGCAAGGTTGAGCATATTTATGTAGCCAACTGGTTCTACGGCGCATTTATCATTGCGGTAGCTGTTTTGCATATCGTCAATAGTGCAGCCATGCCCGTGTCGTTCATGAAATCCTATTCTGCTTATGCCGGTGTGCAGGATGCAATGGTGCAATGGTGGTATGGCCACAATGCGGTGGGCTTCTTCCTTACTGCGGGCTTCCTGGGCATGATGTATTACTTCATTCCCAAGCAAATCGAGCGCCCGGTTTACTCTTATCGACTGTCCATCGTTCACTTCTGGGCATTGATCTTCACTTACATGTGGGCGGGTCCGCATCATTTGCATTACACCGCCTTGCCAGACTGGGCGCAATCCATAGGCATGCTGTTCTCGCTGATTTTGCTGGCGCCATCCTGGGGCGGCATGGTCAACGGTATCATGACACTGTCTGGTGCCTGGAGTAAGTTGCGCTCTGATCCTATCCTGCGTTTCCTGATCGTGTCCCTGTCTTTCTATGGCATGTCGACCTTTGAGGGACCGATGATGGCGATCAAGACTGTCAATGCCTTGTCTCACTACACAGACTGGACTGTAGGTCACGTTCACTCTGGCGCTCTGGGCTGGGTTGGCTTCATTACCATCGGTAGCTTGTATTACCTGATCCCGCGCCTGTTTGGTCAAACTCAAATGTATAGCAAGCGTCTCATCGAAGTGCATTTCTGGGTGGCGACAATTGGGGTTGTCTTGTACATCGCATCGATGTGGATTGCTGGTGTTATGCAAGGTCTGATGTGGCGCGCAGTCAACGAAGACGGCACGTTGACATATTCCTTCGTGGAAAGCGTGAAAGCGACTTACCCTTACTATGTCATACGTATGGCGGGTGGCTTGCTGTATCTGGGTGGCATGCTGGTCATGGCCTACAACGTCGCCAAAACGATCATGGCTGCCAAGCCTGTCAATAATGCGATCCCGGCTTTGCCTGCTAATGCAGCACATGCATAAATCAAAGGAGAAATTTGATGCGTAAGTTTACTCATGATCTGATTGAACGCAATGTCGGCTTGTTGCTGGTGCTGGTGATTCTGACGATCAGTGTTGGTGGTCTGGTTGAGATCGTACCCTTGTTCTTTCAAAAATCGACGACTCAGCCAGTACAGGGAATGCTGCCGTATTCGGCACTGCAACTGGCTGGACGTGATATTTATCTAAGGGAGGGATGCTATGGTTGCCATTCGCAGATGATACGTCCCTTCCGTGCTGAAACTGAACGTTATGGCCATTATTCCGTCGCTGGGGAATCTGTTTATGACCATCCTTTCCAGTGGGGTAGTAAGCGTACTGGCCCGGATCTGGCGCGGGTAGGTGGTCGTTACAGTGATAGCTGGCACCGGGACCATTTGAATGATCCTCGCTCAGTGGTAGTGGAGTCGAATATGCCCGCCTACCCATGGCTGGCCAAGACTCAACTGGATGCAAATGCGATTGCTCCAAAATTGCAGGCCATGAAAACCCTGGGTGTCCCTTATACCGACGAACAAATCAAGGCAAGCTCGGCTGAAGTGGCCAACAAAACCGAGTTGGATGCGCTGGTCGCCTATCTGCAAGTACTGGGTACTGCGATCAAGAGCAAGAATTGATAAAGGAATAGCCGGGACATTAATGGCCCGGCCTTTCGGGGAGAAATGAAATGAATTTCACAATAATCAGCAGCGTTGTAACGGTCGTCAGCCTCATCGTATTCCTTGGCATTATTTACTGGGCATTCAGTGCCAGGAATAAGGAGAAATTCGAAAAAATGGCACGCTTGCCAATTGATAATGAGAATGGAAAATAGCCATGGCAGACTTTTTTAATGAATGGTGGAGTACCGGTATCGCCATCGTCACGGCCTTGTCCATGCTGGCCTGTGTTTTACTGTTATGGTCACAATCCAAGGTCAAGGTTAAGGTAGGAAGTGATGGCAAGCCTTTGCCAGCAGAAACTACAGGCCATGTCTGGGATGGTGACTTGATGGAGCAAAACAATCCCCTGCCCAAATGGTGGATGTGGTTGTTTTATCTGACAGTGGTATATAGCGTGGGCTATCTTGTGGTTTATCCTGGCTTTGGCAAGTGGCAGGGTACTTTTGGCTGGAGCCAACAGGGAGCCTATGAAAAAGAAATGAAGGATGGCGAGGCGCAGTATGGTCCCATCTTTAACAAGTACCTGGCCATGGATGTCAAGGCAGTTGCCATGGATGCGCAAGCACGGGACATTGGTCAGCGTCTGTTCCTCAATACCTGTGCCCAATGTCATGGCTCAGATGCGCAAGGCGGCAAGGGTTATCCGAATCTGGCGGATAATGACTGGCTGTATGGCGGTGATCCACAAACAATCTTGACCACCATACGAGAAGGTCGCCACGGTCAGATGCCACCTATGGGTGCAGCGCTGGGTACGGATGATGACGTCAGGAACGTTTCCAATTATGTGCTGAGCTTGTCGAATTCTGCCCATGATCCTATCAAGGCTGCTTTGGGTAAATCTAAATTTGCTGCCTGTGCTGCTTGCCATGGTGGTGAAGGCAAGGGCAATCAGGCGCTGGGTGCGCCGAATCTGACAGATAAAGTCTGGCTGTATGGAGGTGGTATCGACAGCGTCATGGAAACCATCAACAAGGGTCGCAGTAATCAGATGCCAGCGCACAAAGGTATCTTGACCGAAGGCAAAGTACATTTGCTGGCAGCTTATGTCTGGGGTTTGTCGAACAACTCTGCCTCAGCCCAGATCAGTGATGCAGATGCTGGCGCGGTCAAGCAAATTGCTGCGACTGCATCTGAAGCAGCGGCAAGCAAGTAATTGTTGATATCAACAGCAGCGTTAATCAACAATAAGGACGAGCATGATCATACAGCACGCCCCACCCGCGTTGAATAACGCTGCTTTTTTGCCTTACTAAGAAGAACAGAATCAAGATGAAGCACATACCCATCATCCCGGTGCCGATAGAAGAAGCTGAATTGGCGCTTTTTGAAGAACGCAGGAAGATTTATCCGCGTACACAAACAGGCTGGTTTTCTTCCTGGCGCTGGGTATTGGTATTTTTTACGCAGGCGTTATTTTATGGTACAGCCTGGCTGAACTGGAATGACAGACAAGCGGTATTGTTTGATCTGGTAGCTCGCAAATTTTATATTTTTGGCCTGGTTTTGTGGCCGCAAGACTTTATTTATCTGGCTGTCTTGCTGGTGATCTCGGCCTTGAGTCTGTTCTTGTTCACTGCCATCGCTGGCAGATTATTCTGCGGGTACGCTTGCCCGCAAACTGTCTACACCGAGATTTTTTTGTGGATAGAAGCCAAGGTCGAGGGTGAGCGCAATGCCCGGATCAAGCTGGACGCTTCGCCCATGTCGACGCGAAAATTCTCACTCAAATTCCTCAAGCATTTCATCTGGATTACTCTGGCTCTTTGGACTGGTTTCACCTTTGTAGGTTACTTCACGCCTATCCGTGAACTGGCGATCGCTGTTGGTGATTTTACACTGGGTCCCTGGGAAACATTCTGGTTCCTGTTCTATGGCTTTGCCACTTATGGCAATGCCGGCTGGATGCGCGAGCAGGTTTGCAAATACATGTGTCCTTATGCGCGTTTTCAGAGTGCCATGTTCGACAAGGACACGCTGATTGTTACTTATGATACTGCGCGAGGTGATCCACGCGGATCCAGGAACAAGAAGGTTGATTACAAGTCCCAGGGTATGGGGGATTGTGTCGATTGCGGGATTTGTGTCCAGGTCTGTCCTACCGGCATCGACATCCGCGAAGGTTTGCAGTATGAATGTATTGCATGTGGTGCCTGTATCGACGGCTGTGATCAGGTCATGGACAAGATGGGTTATGAGCGCGGCCTGATACGCTATACCACAGAGCATGCGCTGACACGCAAACTGGATGACAAAGCCATGTGGAAGCGCGTATTCCGCATGCGCACGCTCATCTATGGTGGCTTGCTAGGCTTGATCATTTTACTGGCGGCCGTCTCTCTGGCCCTGCATACGCCCTTGAAGGTGGATGTCCTCAAGGATAGAAGCATGCCAAAAATCACAGAAACTGGCGCGATTGAGAATGTCTACCGCCTGCAAGTGATGAATACCCAGGAATCAGCACGCCACTATAGTGTCGAAGTGCATGGCGCGGCTGGTGCGGTTATCGTCAATTCTGCTACTCTTGAAGTTGATTCTGCCAGCACTAAAGCATTCCCGGTCAGGGTACGGGTGCCTGCCAAAGCGTTGGCAACGGGCTCTAACCGCATACGTTTTGTAATCAAGGATCTGGACTCGCCAGAAGTGACGGTGACTGAGAAAGCCGTATTTATCGTTCCGCGATAGGAGAAAAAATGGAAGCCAGTTTGATGCCCCCAAAATCCAGGCGCGATACCTGGTACAGAGAACCATGGTTGCTGCTGGTTGCTGGCGGCCCTGCATTCGTGGTGTGTGCAAGTATTTATACCGGCTACATCGCCATGCATGGTGCTGACAAAGTCGTGGCCGAGGACTATTACAAGCAAGGCTTGATGATCAATAAAGATATACAGCGTGATGCCAAGGCCAGGGAACTACAACTGAACGCCTATATCAATGCCGACCTTACCAATAGCAAGGTAAGACTGCAACTGAGTGGTAAAGGTAATTTGCCTGAAACCATACAGCTCAGCCTGGCCAATGCAGCAAAAGGAAGCAATTCGGTCAGCGAAGTCATACGCCGCTTACCTCTGAAGCAGACAGCGCCCGGGCATTATGAAGGTGAGTTAAAACTGATGCCAAAGGTCGGCGAAGACACTGTTAAGCTGTTTCATATCAAACTGGAGACTACCGACTGGCGCCTGACTGGTGACTGGTTTGATCCAGGACAAAAACCAGTACAACTGAATGCAGCAAAATGAGGCCTATCCCTGAATTTTGCTGACCGAAGGCTGGATAATCACTAGAAGGGGACAGGATTTGGAACATAGCACTATCACACCACGCAAACCACAGTTACGTTCGATGTTAATGATCGTTTTGTGGCCAGCTTTTTTGATGGCTTGTGCGGCAACAGGCTTGTTCTTCAGTATGGTTGATCCGATGGAGTTGATTGTCTTGGATCGGCGCCTGCAAATGCATGAAACTGGTGCATACACAGTAGGCTTTTTTGCCTTCTGGTTGCTGGGAATTCTGTCTAGTGGTTTGACGGCTTTGCTTGTGCAAAAAGCACACTAGAAATAGAGAACCGCATCATGAACATGAACGAGCCGGCTGCATTTCCAGCGATAGAAATCCCGGAAGACCTGATACGCCGTTTTGATAGCCTGGGGCCTCGGTACACTTCCTATCCAACGGCAGACAGGTTTGCGGTGGACTTTACTGCTGAATCTTATATGCAGTATCTAAAAGAGCGTAGCCTGCTCGTCAATAAGCCTCCATTGTCGCTGTACATACATATCCCGTTTTGTGCTTCACTTTGTTATTACTGTGCCTGCAATAAGGTCATTACCAAGGATCATGGCCGCTCAGCCAAGTATCTGGAGTATCTGGCCAAGGAACTGAAGCTGGTGGTTGAGCACTTGCATGTGCGTGAAACGTTAAGTCAGTTGCATCTTGGTGGCGGTACGCCAACCTTTCTTAGTCATGCCGAGTTGCGCCAGTTGATGCACGTGCTGCGCGAGCATTTTGACTTTGCCGATGATGCGGAAATATCGATAGAGATCGATCCGCGCACAGTCACCACTGAGACTTTGCAATTATTGGCTGAGCTGGGTTTCAATCGCACCAGTCTGGGAGTGCAAGACTTTAATGCCGATGTGCAAAAAGCTGTGCACCGCATACAGCCTTACGAAATGGTGGCGCAGACCGTGGCAGATAGTCGCGCCTGTGGTTTTCAATCGATTAATTTCGACTTGATCTATGGCTTGCCCAAACAAAATCTGGAGAGTTTTTCGCAAACTCTGGATCAGGTAATCGCGCTGTCACCAGCCCGCATTGCCTTGTATAACTACGCCCATTTACCCACGCGCTTCAAGCCGCAGCGTCGTATTGCCGAAGCAGATTTGCCATCGGCTGAACAGCGCCTGCAGATTTTCCTGATGTCGATAAAACGCTTGCTGGCAGAAGGTTATGTTTACATAGGCCTTGATCATTTTGCCAAACCGGATGATAGCCTCGCACGGGCGACGCTGGATGGCAGCCTGCACAGGAATTTTCAGGGTTATACCACGCGAGCAGATTGTGACCTGATTGCGCTGGGTTTATCAGCAATAGGCAAGATTGGGGCTTCTTATGGGCAAAATCTGCGTACCCTTGATGAGTACTATGCCTGTCTCGATCAAGGAAAACTGCCTGTTGAAAAAGGATATCACCTTGATGCAGATGATATCTTGCGCCGGCAAGTCATCATGAGCCTGATGTGCAGCAACACGCTCAATTTCAAATTTCTGGAAATGCAGTACGGCATTTCCTTTCATGATTACTTTGCTGCGGAATTGCTGAAGTTGCAGGACTATGCGAAAGAAGGTTTGCTGGTCATTGATGACAACAGCATCAGTATTCCAGCCAGGGGGCGTTTATTTGTGCGCGCGTTGGCCATGGTATTTGACCGCTATCTGGGGCAGCAATCAGGTGCCAGATATTCCAAGTTGATTTGATATGCTGACCCTGCCTTTGGTGTTTGCCGCGATGACCGCTGGCGCCATAGGCGGCGTTCACTGCGTTGGCATGTGCGGTGGTATTTCCATGCTGTTGACACAGGCGGGGCAGAAGACCGGTAAACCAGCAGCATCGGTCAGCAAAGTTATTCCCATTACCGTGGCGGCTGAGAGCAGGCAAGTTGGTGCTACCGACAGTCTGCATGCGAGGGTGTTGTACCAAAGCCTGTTGCAAAGCGGGCGTATTTTTACCTATGTAATCGCCGGTGCAATACTCGGCGGGCTGGGTGCTGCCGGCATGTGGTTTAAACCTTATCTCCCTGTCCAGCAAATCCTGTTTGTAATCGGTAACTTGATGTTGATATTGCTCGCCTTGCGCATATCAGGCCTGTTGCCACGCCTGCCGTTTCTGCAAAATGTTTGGGCAAATTTGCATGCTCGTATGAGCAGGAAATTGCCATCATTGCAGCAAGCAGCAAAATATCCTTTTCTTTTGGGGATGAGCTGGGGCTGCCTGCCATGCGGACTCTTGTATGGCGTTGCCCCGTTTGCTCTTTTGTCTGGTGATGCCTGGTCTGGCGGTCTGCTGATGCTGATCTTTGGCTTGTTTGCGCTACCGCATTTATTACTGACGCAGGCGATCATGCAGCAGGCGCACAATAAGAGCATCATGTGTGGATTGCGTTATCTGGCGGCAGCGATTTTGATGGGGATAGGTGCTATGGGTTTGTGGTATTTTGATATGAAGGATATGCCATCCTTCTTGTGCCTGGTGCCAGCTGCTTGAGCGGCAGACAATCTTCAAGCCTTGATGTCGATGAGCGTTCCCAGTATCTCATCTGCTGTTTTGACGACCTTGGCTGACAAGTCAAAACCAAGCTTGAATTGTATGGATTGTACAATTTCATTCGCCAGGTCAGTGCCACTCAATTCTTGAGATGCCAGGCTACTTCCCTCTTTGCTAATGTTGGCAGTGACACCACCTGCAGCTTGTTCCTGGAAGCTGGTTTGCTGGGGAATAAAGCCAGAGGTGCTGGCATTCGCAACATTGTGACCAGAGCTGTCTAGCGCACGGCTAAAAGCCTTGAGCCCGGACAGACCACTATTGAGTGCTGATACCGACATGAATACTCCAGTTACTATGCAATCCGAGGTAGTTTTATGCAAGCTTATACTGGAATGGACAAGTTTGCACAGCTAATCAAATTGCTTGTTTAATTTGCATGATTTATTTGATTTAGTTATTTACATAACGTAGTGGCAAATTAATTTTCAACCTGGTGCCTTCACCAGGCTGGCTGTCAACCAAGAATTCGCCATGCATGGCCTTGACGCGCTCGCGCATGCCGACCAGGCCGAAAGAACGTGATTTGCGCATTTCTTCAGCCTCTATGCCTTTGCCATTGTCAGCAATACTGAAACTTAGCATGGTGGCATTACGCTCAAAGACAATTTGTACTTCTGTTGCAGCCGCATGTCTGACCACATTCGTCAATGATTCCTGGACGATGCGGAAGATGGCAGTGCTGCGCGCATCGTCTAGCGCCAGTTGTTCTTCATTGGCTTCCAAGTCACAAGCTATGCCATGACGGATGGAAAAATCTTTTTGCAGGGTCTGTAGTGCGAAATACAGGCCACCTTCATCCAGTGCGCGTGGCCTGAGATCAGTGGCGATTCGCCGCAAGGTTGTGATTGATGTCAGTAGTAACTGGTCCATACTGTTGATGGTTTGCTGGGTCTTGCCAGTGAGTATGCTATCCCTTTGCAGTAACGATAAATCCATGCGCAGGGCGGCCAGCAATTGGCCCAGGTCATCATGCAATTCGCGCGCTATGTGCTTGCGTTCTTCTTCGCGTATGCTTTGCAGGGTAGCGGACAACTGCGTCAATTCATCATGGTAGAGCGCCATTTTTTCTTTGGCTACCTTGCGTTCCGTGATGTCGCGGAAGATCACGGTGTAAAAACGCCTGCCGTTTTCTATCTGACTGGAGATTGATGCTTCGATGGGAAATTCCTCACCATTTGCCTTGACGCCCGTCACATAAAAATCTTCAAAATTGCTACCCATCTTCCGGCGGGTTGCACCGGTTTCACCAAATTCCTTTACATGCCTTCCATGCACCTGACGATGGCGTTCAGGCAATACGGTATTGAGTGAAGCCCCCATCAAATACTGCACATCATGACCAAACATGGCTGCTGCGGCAGGGTTGACCAGAATGATGGATTGGGTTTCATCGATCGTGATGATGCCATCGATGGCAGTGTCTATCATGCGACTCAAGCGTTCGCGCTCTATACTCAGTTCTTCCGCCGAGCGCGCCAGGTTCTGGCTGGTCTCCGCCAGAGTGGCATAGGGAGTATGAATGTTGACAGCAACCATGCCCCGGTAAATGGCGATTGCCGCCAGCAGTTGAAATACATGGCCCACCGCGACAAAGACATCATTGCCATTTACATAAATAGCGAAATAGACCTCCGAGATTGCCAGCAGTATCGCAGCCAGGAACAAGGGCGCACGTTCTATTTGCAGGCGTCCTCCCAGTTCATTTGTTGGGGATGAGGCAGCGCCTTGCTTGTTAAATCGGTAGGCGGTGAACAAATTGATGGCGATCAGGCCAAGTTCACAGGCCATTTTGAATGAGGTTTGTCCTTCGCCTTCGATATACGTCAGTGGTAACAAGTGTGGAAACATAAATACCATCACCATCCAGCCTGCGGTCGCCAGGAGCCCGGCAGTCAGAACAAAGTAAGCTTGTAGCGGACTGACCTCAGAGTCTTGTGGCGCCATTGCCAGGCCCAGCAGGGTAGTTGCAATGAATGAACGTGACAGCAACCAGAACAGCAGGGACTTATGCATGTCCTCTGCGTCAGGAAAGCCTGGCATGCCCTGGAAGCTGATGGCATGCATGAACCCAAGTATGGCAGTACACAAAAACGCGACCGCCAGTATGACGCTACTTTTTTTTCTGGAGCCGCCAAAAGCATTCCAGCAAACAATAAACACTGACGTGAAAATGACGATGGTGACGGTTTCCAGCACCGTATGTACTGGCAAAGGTGCTGGCATCTGCATGGCAGATAGAGCAGCATGATTCAACCATAAAAGAAGCGACAAGATTGCGAGTAAACCTGCAGTCCAGCGCACTATTACCAGTCTGGAATAGTCTTGTGCCATGTTTTTTTGATTTGATAATAAAGGAAGGGAGTATTTTAATGGCAGTTCACCATGCTGGCAGCTATAAATGAAAATGACACTCCTGAAGCAGGAGTGTCATTGACGATGACAGGTAAAATCGCTTAATGCGACATGAGCACAGGCACGGTCATACTTTGCAAAATAGTTCTGGTGACACCACCCATGATCATTTCACGGAAGCGTGAATGACCATATCCACCCATGACCAGCATATCGCTATCGAGATCATGTGCCAGCGAGAGCAGGGCATTGCCGATATCGGTCGAGGTTTTATGCACGCCAACTTCGACTTTGACGCCATGTCTGGCCAGATACAGGGCAATGTCAGCGCCTGGCTGTTCACCATGGCTGTCTGGCACGGACTTGGGGTTGAAAATCGCAACCTGGACCAAGTCTGCACGGCGCAGCAAGGGGATTGCGTCTGTAATGGCGCGCGTTGACTCACGGCTGGCATCCCAGGCGATCAGGGGACGTTTGCCAACAGTCGTGAAGTCACCGACATAAGGGATAATCAATATTGGGCGCCCAGAATTCATGATCAGATACTCTGGGAAGTCTGGCAGTACGGAAGGCGAAGGTTCGTCGCGATTGGTTTGGCCAATTACAACCAGATCACTATATCTGGCTTGCAAACCGATGCCGCCGCCTGCTTCATCATTGGCGATCATGCTCTCGAAAGAGTTGACGCCGATTGCCTGAGCTTGCTGGTTGAAACTGTCTACCGCTTTTTCTGCACGCTCGCGCAAATAACTCAAGTGTATGGTCAGATTGGGGTCATTCGCGCTGATATTGCCATCCTGATAGATGAAACGTGACACACCAGTGACTGCAGTGCCTACCAGATGTGCTTCGTCGCACATAGCGATTTCAGCCGCGACACGCACGCGAAAATTTGAACGCTCAGATTCATCAATATGAACCAGGATGGTTTTGTACGGCATGTTTTGCTCCTTGATCTCAAATCGTGGGAAAAAACAAGTTCAGCGATGCTTTTGCCGGTATGATCCCGGCAAAAGTCGATACTTACTTGCTAAAGCTTACACTAATTTAAAGCAACAGCAACTTCTTTGCCCCACTGTGGCAATAGGTTCTTACCAACTAATGCCGACACTTTTTCACTGACTTTGATACGCGCTTTGGCAGGTGGCAGGCGACGCAGGGTTTTCAGTGCGGGCACATCTAGAAGTGCTATCTGGCGTTGCTCGACACTGATCAATCCCATTTCATTAAAGGCAGACAGGGTGCGGCTGACTGTTTCTAGTGTCAGGCCCAGGTAACTGCCGATTTCGTGACGTGTCATGCGCAAATTAAAGGACTTGCCAGAATAGCCGAGCTGGCTAAAGCGTTCCCCGAGTGTAGTCAGGAAGCGAGCCACCTTGGCTTCAGCACTCAGGGCGCTCAGCATGCCTATCATGATTTGTTCGCGCACCAGTTCGCGGCTCATGACGCTGAACATGGCTTGCTCCAGCTCTGCATAAATACGTCCCAGCGCAGAGAAAGTCTTGTAAGGCATGAGTATGATGTCGCAATCAGACAGTGCTACGGCTTCAGAGGCATGTTGTTGGTTATGTATGCCATCAATCCCGAGCAGATCACCTTTCATGGGGAAACTCAATACCTGCTCATTGCCATACTCGTCGATGAGGACAGTTTTCAAGAATCCTGAATTGACGATGTAAAGTGTTTCAAAATCCTGGCCTATGGTGTGTACACGCTGACCCGCTTTGTAACGCACATGCTGAAACAACACTTCTTCATCTGCAGAAGCAGCAGGGGTAGGTATGCGCAGAAGTTCGCAAACTTCATGCAGGTTGGACCAGAGATTGCCATGGCAACGCCAGCCAGCCTCATTGGAGATGACTGGAAAACTATTCTTGCTGGCAACTGAAGACAGGCTGCTGGTACTGTTTGTAAAGGTTGCTGTAGTCATGGTAGTCCCCTTGAACGGTTTGCGACATTAGTTAATTTGATGATTTGAATCTGGTTGCTGCCAACGCAGCAGATAATCTTGTAGCGAACCAAAGTCCGTGGACTTATCCAAAAAACCATCTGCGCCTGCCCGCAATGCAAGTACGCGATTGTTTTCTGTTGCGTGATTTGTCAGTATCACTACCTTGATGGCTGGCCTGCTTTGCTTGATATTCCTCAGCAGCTGCAAGCCGTTTCCATCGGCGAGCTGGAGATCCAGTATCAATGCGTCGGCGTCATTGCCAAGCAGGGCTTGGTAGGCGCTCCCCATGTCACTTGCGACTCCCAGGACATGCATGCCAGGCACTTCTTCAACGAACCGCACCAGGCGGTTTTGAATCAGGACTGAATCTTCGACGATGTACAGGTTCATGTTGTGACTTGTTGTGCGTGTTTGCTTAGGCTCTATTATCGTCAGCATCAGCATTGATTTAAATCAGGAGATGCTGATTTGAATTGTCAGATTTGGCGCTGTATCTGTAGGAATATTCCTAGCAGTAATATGGCGGCCGGAGAAGACAACCTGATTTGATGGTGGTCAATCAGGTGCCGTCAGAAGGGATATGGTCGAGGAGGAAGGCGGGTGCAGGCTACAGTATTCAGGCTACAGGAGATGGTGTGCCACGGCGTATTGCACCAGGTCAGACAAATTGCTCATATTCATTTTTTGCATGATGCGAGTTTTGTGGGTGCTGACTGTCTTTACGCTCAAATGCAAGAGTTCACCGATTTCAGTGATTGATTTGCCCTTGACCAGGTGGGTAAATACTTCAAATTCACGGTCCGACAAGCTGGTATGCGGCTGGCTGTCATCTGCAGGCATGGCGCTCATAGCCAGTTGTTCTGCTACTTCTATGCTGATGTACGGGCGACCCGAGGCAACCTTGCGCAAGGCAGTGACCAGTTGTGTGCCTGCGCTTTCCTTGGTCAGGTAGCCACGCGCACCAGCGCGTATGGCACGCACGGCATACTGCTCTTCTTCATGCATGGTGAGTATCAGGATTGGCAATTTGGGGAATTCGTCCTTGATCTGGCGTATCAGGTCTACACCGCTACGGCCAGGCATGGACAAATCCATCAGCAAGACATCAAATTCGGTGGTGCGTACTTTTTCCAGGGTATCGAAACCATCGACTGCTTCGGCAACTACTTGTATGTCTTCTATGCCATCAAGTATGCGTTTCAGTCCTTCGCGCATGATGGTATGGTCGTCGGCTATCAAGATGCGGGTCATAGAGGCAATAGGGCTACATTTCATGTTCAGCGGCGCTTTGGCACATACTTGTGCCAAAGCAAGGATTTCCAACATTGTACTGTAGCCAGTGCAGGCGTGTGGTTCTGTCTCGCTTAGAACCTGTTTGCGATCTTACTGCTCGCATATGATCGGGCTCATGCGCTGCTCTTCGAGCGCTGACGCTCTCTACGAATCGCAAACATGTACTTAGGGAATCTCTGATTAAGTCCAAAACCGAAAAATTAATCCTCGAAAAATCAAGAACTTGCGACTAGCCTGCTGGACTTAATCAGAGGTTCCTTAGTGATGTTTGATCCTGTGTACCAGCACTGGGATCAGGCACAAGGACAAGACTTTGGTTGTAACACTGCCCAGTATGAATTGACCCAGGCCGCTTCTGCCATGTGAACCCATGAAGATCAGGTCGCAGGCATATTCCTGGGCTGTATGGACGATTTCCTTGGCGGTGGAGTCATTGAATTGTATGACTTCCTGATAAGCCAGGCCAGCTGCATTCGCTGCTTCCCTGGCAGGTTGCAGGTAGCTTTCTGCCAGTGTTTGCATGGCCGCCTGGTACTCTTCTTCGGTGGGGCCATTGGGTGGCAAGATATCGACATAGAGCGGATATTGATAATTGCCAGCAACATATACCGCAACCACTTCTGCCTGTAATTGTTGGGCAAATTCAAGGCCAGCTGTAACACAGGCATGTGACAGTTCTGAGCCATCGGTCGGTAGCAGTATACGCTTGTACATAGTCTATCCCCTTGAAGGTGTATCCAGCATGCAGGTGGATTGTCACATCTGCCTTGATTTCAAACAAGGAGAATAAGAGAATATGCTCAATAGAGTGGAAATTTTGTTTGTTCTGTATTTTTCTTTTTGTCTGTCAACAATTAAATTTCTGTGGCCAGCAGTTGACCTAGCTCTGGTGAGCTGCAGTGTTGTAGCTGTATATCTGTACATTCATGCCACGCGGCAAATTCGCGCAAGGTCTTGCCTAGATCGGTGGTCATTGCCTTGGAAACTCGTACGCCAGATTCCAGATGCAGAGCCTTGATTTCGAACATGCCATCCTTGCGATGGGCTTTGGCATCCATGCGGCCTATCAGTGCCCCCCTGCGCAATATAGGCAGGGTGAAGTAGCCGTAGCGCCGTTTAGGGGCGGGCGTGTAGCACTCCAGCTTGTAGTCAAAATCAAAAAATTCTATGGCACGTTTTCTATCCCAGACAACTGGATCAAAAGGGGAGAGTATACGGGTGGCTGTTGCCTTGAGTTGATTGTCTTGCGCTAGTTGCAGGGCGTCCAGACGGGCTGGATGAACGTAGAAAAGCTGTTCCTGATTTGCTATCTGCACTGGTATCAGTAAGCCTTCCTTAACCAGTTGCACAGGCTGGTTTTTTGCATCAAATTTACCCATGCGAAAATAATCAGCCATCCAGCTGGCTTTGCAAATGCCTAGCGCACGCACTGCCTGTAGTATCTGCGTGCGTTCGCATTCTAGCGGCGTGCGCAAATGTTTTTTATCATTCCATTTTGGATGCACGCGCTCACGCAAATCATAGATGCGCTGGAAGTTATGGCGTTTGGCTACCATCACTTCACCTGTCGTGAACAAGACTTCCAGTGAGCGTTTTTCTGGCTTCCATTCCCACCAGCCGCCACTTTTGCCATCGGTGCGCTCAAAGTCAGCCGAACGGCTGGCCCCGTTTTCACGTATATGCTGCCGTATGGTTTCTACCTGTGCCGTATTTTCTTGTAGCCACTTGTGATTGTATTTCCAGCCCAGTCCTTGTGGTGACACCATTTGGTGGCGGTACAGGCCATAGTCTTCTATAGGCAAGAAGCAGGCTTCATGCGACCAGTATTCAAACAAATGGCCTTCTTCCAATAATTCATTGAGCCAGGCATGCTCGAAATGCCCAAGGCGGCTCCATAGAACCAGATAAGGGCTGCGCGCCACTACGTTTATGGTATCAATCTGCAGAGCCGACATATTGCGTATGCAAGCCAATACATCGTCTTTGCCAGTCTTGCGCGGAGGCGGTTGCAGCAAGCCCTGTGCTGCCAGATGTAGGGCGCGAGCGGAACTGAGTGTCAGATGAAAATCAGTTGCGCTCATAAAATTTTTGCTCAAAGGTGATTAGGTGGGTCGGAGATTCGAATCCCTTCGCAGATCAGAAGTGTTTCAGACCTATCGCAGCCCTGACTTCGTCGGTGGTCTGAGCAGCAATTTCGCGTGCTTTGCGGGTGCCATCCTTGAGCATTTGCAAAACCTGACCGCGGTCTTTGGCATACTCTTCACGGCGTTCACGTATCGGTTTCAGCATATCTTGCAAAATACCTTCCAGACGACCTTTGACAATACTGTCACCCAGGCCGCCGCGCACATAATGGTCTTTCATTTCTTGCAGACCGGTTTTGTCTTCATCAAAAGCATCGAGGTAGATAAAGGCGACATTGCCCTCCAGGTGGCCGGGATCAGCCACGCGCAAATGCAATGGGTCAGTGTAAACATTTCGCACAGCTGCCTTGATTTCAGCAGGTGTGAAGCCAAGGTTGATGACATTGCCCAGAGATTTGCTCATCTTGGCCTTGCCATCCACGCCCGGCAGCCGGCCAATTTCAGGCACCAGCGCCTGGCATTCAACCAGAATATCTTTATTTGCCAGGCGGTTGAAACGACGCACGATTTCATTGGTCTGTTCTATCATTGGAATCTGGTCTTCACCGACGGGCACCAGGCTGGCTTTGAAGGCGCTGATATCTGCTGCCTGGCTGACTGGATAAGTCAAGAAACCAGCAGGGATATCGCGCTCAAAATTGCGCAAAACGATCTCTTGCTTGATGGTCGGGTTGCGCTCCAGGCGGGCTACGGTGACCAGATTGAGGTAATAGAAAGTTAATTCTGTCAGTTCTGGGATTTGTGACTGAATAAATATCGTTGATTTGGCAGGATCTATACCTACTGCCAGATAATCAAGCGCCACTTCCATGACATTGTCGTGGACCTTGGCAGGGTTTTCCATATTGTCAGTCAATGCCTGGGCGTCTGCCAGCATGATGTATTGCTCATACTGGTTCTGGAACTTGACGCGATTGCGCAAACTGCCAACAAAATGGCCAAGGTGCAGGGGGCCGGTAGGGCGGTCACCCGTTAGTATCAGGTGTTTTTTATCTTCAGTACCAGGGAGCATGCTAAATCCAATTGGGTAATGCAGTGAAATTGCGGTGAAATTGCCAGTAGCCGTAGAGTATACGTAAAAAATGCCGCGGAAGCTTGGGCGGCATGACGTATATCAAGGCGTGTTCTCCGGCTATGATGCCGTTTTCAGGCTGGCTATGTCAAGTTTGACCAGATTTTGGACGAGTTTGGGATTGGTTTTAGTGTGGATTTAATTTAATTCTGTTAAAACTGCCATCTTGTCATCTGAATTACTTATAAAGTCATTTCCTGCAATGATAAAATCGCGGTTTGCTTTTGTATCCCGTGCATCCCGCTTTTATAGTTGAAAGTAGCCTTATTTTGACCTCCTCAAGTTCTAAAAAATTGATTATTGCCTCACGCGAAAGCCGTTTGGCGATGTGGCAGGCAGAACATGTGCGTGACCGCCTGGCCGCGCTGTATCCTGATTGGCAGATAGAGATTTTGGGTATGACTACCCGCGGCGACCAGATACTTGATCGGGCGCTCTCCAAGGTGGGCGGCAAAGGTCTGTTCGTCAAGGAACTCGAAGTCGCCATGGCCGAAGGTCGTGCTGATCTGGCGGTACATTCACTCAAAGACGTACCCATGGATTTGCCTGAGGGTTTTACTCTTGCAGCCATATTGGAGCGTGAAGATCCGCGTGATGCCTTTGTTTCCAATGACTATGCCGGGCTGGACAGTTTGCCTGCTGGTGCCGTCATAGGGACCAGCAGCTTGCGTCGTCAGGCCCTGATTTCTGCCCGTTACCCGCATCTGGTGATACGGCCTCTACGTGGCAATCTGGATACCCGTTTGCGCAAACTTGATCATGGTGAATATGCTGCCATCATCCTGGCTGCAGCTGGCCTGAAACGCCTGGGTGTACCTGAACGCATACGCGCCTGCCTGGACCCTGAAGAAAGCCTGCCAGCTGCAGGGCAGGGGGCGATGGCAATAGAAATACCAGACAACCGGCCAGAGCTGCACGCCATGCTGGCAGCTTTAAATCATACCGAGACAGCCCAGGCTGTAGCGGCGGAGCGGACAGTGTCCAAGGCTTTTGGTGGCAGTTGCCAAATACCTCTGGCGGCATTTGCCACAGTTGATAACGGCCAAATGCAGATCAGGGCGATGGTGGCAACGCCTGATGGCACGCGCATTGCCAAAGCTGAAGCGACTGGGACTGCAGACAAGCCGCATGAGCTGGGACTGAAGCTGGCGCAAGCCCTGTCTGCCCAGGATGCCGAAGCGATATTGGCAGTTTGCAAAGCCCAGATTACAGAATGACATAGCCCAGGCATGCAAAATAATACGGTCATACTGACACGTCCAATAGCTCAGGCTCAGGATTTTGCCAGGCAAGTCCTGGCAATGGGGCGCGAAGTAGTGCATTTCCCTTTGCTTGAGATCGGGGCACTGGAAGACAATGCTGCTTTACTGACGCAGTTGAAGCAGTTGCACGACTATGCATTAATTGCCTTTGTCAGCCCAAATGCGATTGATGCTTTTTTCCGCCACCTGACTACTGTGCCGCAAGGTTTGACTTTTGCCGTCATGGGTGAGGGTAGTCGGGCTAAATTGGCGGAGTACGGTGTGAATGATCAGACTGCAACTGTTTTGCGCCCGCGCAATTCGCGTAAGACTGATTCTGAAACCCTGCTAGCCGAACTGGACTTGCCTGCTCTACAGGGACAAAAAGTGCTGATTGTGCGCGGTGAGTCAGGGCGTGAACTATTGGCTGATGCTTTGCGCGAACAAGGCATAGAAGTAGTGCAAGTAGCAGCCTACCGCAGAGTAAAGCCCGCAATCAATCAGACCCTTCAACAGCAATTGAAGCATTTGCTGGACATTGAGAATGACTGGATCATCACCAGTTCTGAAGCTTTGCGCAATTTGTGTGACTATGTCGCAACATTAGATTTAACTGACGGCGTGGCAAAAATGCAACGGCAACATTTGCTGGTGCCACATAGCCGTATCGAAGAAACCGCAAAGTCTCTGGGGTTTCTATCCATAACCTTAACAGCTTCTGGCGACGAACAACTGCTTGTCGCGTTACAATCTCGTCTATGAGTGAACAGCAATCAAATCCCGAAGCCGTCGTAACGGCAAGCCCTGTCGACGCTGTGGCGCGACAGCCAGTCCCTGTTTTGCCTGCAGAGGCATACAAGGAACCGAGAGAACCCGGCTGGAACCATCCTGCTTACCTGATATCTGGTGTGCTGGCTGTTTTGCTGGCCGCGAACTGGTGGTCTTCGCAAAACCAGATCAGCGGTTTGCGTGACGAGGTCGCCAAACGCCTGTTGACCGCAGATAGCAATAGCAGTGAAACCAAGCTGTTGGCGCGCAATGTGCAGGAGACTGCCAAGGAAATTCAGTCCAAAGTCATTCTCCTTGAAGGCAAGCAATCTGAATCGCAAAGTCAGCAACTGGCTCTGGAACAGCTCTATCAGGATTTGTCCAAGAATCGTGACGACTGGGCCCTGGCCGAAATTGAACAGGTATTGGCAACAGCCAGCCAGCAATTGCAATTGGCCGGCAATGTACAGGGTGCCTTGATTGCCTTGCAAAATGCCGATGGTCGTCTGGCCAAGTCAGACAAACCACAGTTTATCTCAATACGCCGCGCACTTGCCAAGGACATAGAAAGACTAAAATCTTTACCTGCCCTTGATTTGCCAGGTGTGGCGCTGCGTCTCGATAGTGTGATTGCCCAGATTGACCATATACCGCTGTGGTCGGATGAGAAATCCGTTGTGACGGCGACGCCGCCAAAAGCGCCGCTGCGCGTCTTGCCCAAGTCTGCTGCTAGTGCCAAGGTAGACAAAAAAGTCGTCGATGACGTAGAAGAGAGTACTTGGAGCATGCGCTTGCAAGATGGCTGGCAGAGTTTTTCCAGCGAGATGTGGGGTGAAGTTAAGCAATTGATACGTGTCAGGAATGTGGAAACACCTGATGTACTGTTGCTGACTCCCTCGCAATCTTATTTTGCTCGTGAGAACCTGAAATTGCGCTTGTTGAACGCCAGACTGGCACTTTTGTCGAGAAATGAAAGTATCTTCAGAAGCGATATGATTGCCGCCCAGGATGCTATCGCCAAATATTTTGATACCCGTGCCAAGCAGACACAGACTGTGCAAGCCTTGTTGCGCCAGGTGCAGGGTAGCAATCTGTCGATAGAAATGCCGACGTTGGGTGAAAGCCTGAATGCGGTACGTAACTATAAAGTGAAGCCATAAGAGTATGCGTATCTTTATCCGGCTTCTGATTCTTTTCGCGCTTGCCGTTGGTCTTGCTGTGGGCGCACGTTATAACCCCGGGAATGTAGTCCTGTTCTTTCCACCTTACAGGATAGACTTGTCACTGAACTTCTTCCTGTTCCTTTTGCTGGTTGTTTTTGTGGTGATTTATCTGGTGATACGTACCATTATCACCACCAGGAAAATGCCACGCAAGGTAGCCTTGTATCGTCAGAACAAGCGTGAGAAAGACAGTAACAAGGCTTTGCGTGAGGCCTTGAAGGCGCTGTTTGAAGGTCGTTTCGGTCATGCTGAAAAAGCGGCCATGCGTGCTACGGAATTGCCGGACAATGCAGCGATTGCGTCCCTGATAGGCGCGCGAGCTGCTCACCATATGAGCCAGTTTGAACGACGCGACTCCTGGTTTGCCGGCCTTGAGCAAGACAATGCTTACAAGGTCGCTCGCCTGGTGAGTATGACTGAATTGCTGGTGGATCAGCATCAGCCTGGCAAGGCGCTGGAAGCAGTGCGTGAGCTGAATGCCAATGGTACCCGCCATATTCAAGTGTTGCGCTGGGCATTGAAGGCCAACCAGCAAGCGCAAAAATGGCAGGAAGTTTTGAAGCTGGTACGCACCCTGGACAAACACCGCGCCCTGCATCCGGCGTTGTCGCAGCGTTTGCGTGAGCTGGCTTATGAAGACTTGTTGAAAAACCAGGGGCATGATACCGAATCCATACGCCGCGTCTGGTATGAAATTCCTCAGGCAGATCGCAAGTCTGCTTTTGTAGCATCTACTGCAGCTGCTGCCTTCAATTCTCATGGTTTGTTTGATGATGCTCGGGGTATCGTCGAAAAAGCGCTGGTGGAAGAGTGGGATGAACGCCTCATGCGTGCCTACCGTGATGCGGCTGCTTCTGAAGGTTCGGCTGCCTTGTTGTCACAAATTGAACATTGTGAAAAATGGTCAGAGCAGCATCCTACCGATCCTGAGTTGGCACTGACCCTTGGTACACTATGTCTGCGCCAAAAATTATGGGGCAAGGCACAAAGACATATGGAGCAAGCCTTATCGGACGCAGTAGATCCGCGCACTGTGCGAGAAGCCAATTTGAAGCTGGCGCAATTGCATGAGGCGCTGGGGCAACCAGAAGAGGCTGCCAGTCGTTATCGCCAATGTGCGATTGCCACCATGTTATGAGGAAATTGATTGTATATGTGCATGTTAAATTGTATTGATGCCTGTTGCATTGCACAATTTTGCGTTGAAAAACTATATAATCTTGCCCAAACCATTTCTTCTATTGATTCTTATACAGAAAGTGCAAGATGAGCTTGAATAAAGTACCAGCAGGTCGTGATCTGCCAAATGATTTCAACGTTATTATCGAAATTCCTATGAATGGGGACCCGATCAAATACGAAGTTGATAAAGAGACCGGCGCTATTTTTGTAGACCGCTTCATGGGCACTGCCATGCATTATCCTTGCAACTATGGTTATGTGCCACAAACCCTGGCCGGTGATGGCGATCCGGTTGATGTACTGGTTATCACGCCTTTCCCGCTGATCCCTGGTGTAGTAGTGCGCTGCCGTCCTATCGGCATCCTGAAAATGACAGATGAAGCCGGTAACGATGCCAAAGTATTGGCCGTACCTGTAGACAAGATTTTGCCTATCTACACACACTGGCAAAAACCGGAAGACTTGAATGAATTGCGCCTGCGTCAAATCCAGCATTTCTTTGAGCATTACAAAGATCTGGAGCAAGGCAAATGGGTCAAGATTGAAGGTTGGGGTGGTCCTGATGATGCCAGAGCAGAAATTCTTGCTGGCGTAGAAAATTTCAATAAAGCAGAAGCATAATACTTCTGCTGCTATAGAAAAACTGCGATTTAAAAGCTGTGATTCATATCGCAGCTTTTTTTTGGCTCCCCAGTTTCGTAGACTGGAAGCATCACTTAAAACCTGTGCATCAAATAGGCCGCAATTCCCACAACCGCGAATACAATTGCCATCCAACTCAACCAAGAGCTAGGCTGCTTGTCTTCATCATCTCTGTAGCTGTTTGACTCGCCACCCTGTTTTTGGCGTTTGCGTTTCAATTTCTTGTCGCGCTCAAGGAATTTTTCCAATGCCAAAGACATTTCTGCTGCATTTTCATAGCGTGCAGCCGGATCTTTTTGCATTGCCTTCATGACGATTTTGGATAGGGAGTCCGGGATGCTTGGGCGAACTTCAGACGGGTACTTTGCTACTTTACTTACAATCTGTTGCAATAATTTGTCTACATCCTGCGACTGAAAAGGCTTTTGTCCTGTCAGCATTTCATACATGACGGTGCCGAGGGAGTACACATCAGTCAGTGCATTGACCTGCTTGCCGTTCGCCTGTTCTGGCGACATGTAGTTGGGGGTGCCCAGGATATTATTATTAAACAGGGTATGCGCTTGTTCCCTGGTTTCATCCAGCACGCGATTGGGGGCTCGGGCGATACCAAAGTCCACGACTTTAGGATGCTGATTGGGTAGTACAAAAATATTGGCGGGCTTGATATCGCGGTGTATCACACCATTGGCATGCGCGTAGGCTAGGGCATCGGCAATTTTTTGTATGAGGGTAGTCGTCTCAATAATGTCGAATTGTTTGCCTTCGGCGAGCAAATGTCGCAAATCCTTGCCTTGCAGAAATTCCATCGCGATAAATGCTGTGCCACCTTCACTCGATGCATCGAAAATGGTGACGATATTCGGGTGGGATAATCTGCCAGCAGCACGTGCTTCGTTGATAAACTGTTGTTCGCGTTGTTTCTTGTCGGCAGCATTACTGCCTGCACTAAATATTTTGATGGCAACATCACGGTCAATAACGGGATCGTGCCCCCGATACACCGCTCCATTTGATCCCATGCCTATACGTTCGCTTAAATAAAAGCGTCCTACGCGTTTGGTCGGCAATGCTGCAGGCGGCGCATTTGGCGTGGATATAAAATTGTTTTGCATTGCGACAGGATGCCCTGATCCAGGTAAAAATTCAAGTGGCGCTTGCTTCAATGTGTTTCAGGATTTTGTAGGGTGTGTGTTCATGTAACTCATTTAAATATAGTGCAATATCCCTGGATTCACGTACCAGAAAATTGGAAACGGCATCAGAAAATTCAGCATGACTCAAATGGTGGGCAGACCAGGTAGTTGTAGGTAAAAAGCCGCGTGCCATTTTGTGTTCGCCTTGAGCTCCGCCTTCAAAAATAGCGATTCTTTCTTGAATGCAAAATTCTATGGATTGATAATAAGCTGTCTCGAAGTGCAGACAGGGATGTGTTTCCAGGCAACCCCAGTAGCGTCCATAGACGCGCTGTGTATCATGAATTAACAATGAGGCGGCAATTTTATTGTCGTCATGCAATGCGACAATGAGATGAATATTCTCAGGCATGCTCTTGCCTAAGCGCAAGAAAAAATCCAGATTCAGGTAAGGCGAGGAATTATGCTCTTCATAAGTCTGGTCATAACAGCTTTTAAAAAAACGCCAGTCATCGTCTTGCATCTCTTGTCCGCGCACATGTATGAACTGTATGCCGGCATCGTGTACTTTTCTGCGTTCGGCACGGATGTTTTTGCGTTTCTTTTTATCCAGGTTATCCAGAAAATCATCGAAGCATTGGTAGCCTTGATTTTTCCAATGGAACTGCACAGATTTGCGTAACAGGTAACCTTCTTCACTGAGCAACCGTGCCTGCTCTTCGGGCAGAAAGAGCAGGTGACTTGAGGAGTAATCGCCCGCTTGCTGGAGTTCTTGCAAAGCGGTGATCAACGCCCTTTGGGCTGGCTCATTGCGCGCCAGCAAGCGGCTTCCTGTCACGGGCGTAAACGGAATGGCAGACAGCAATTTGGGATAGTAATCAAATCCATGGTGCTTGTAAGCTTTGGCCCAGGCCCAGTCGAACACATACTCTCCGTAAGAATGTGTCTTTTCGTAAAGGGGTAGTGCGGCCTCCAATTGTTCGCCATCCCAGATCGTGATAAAGCAGGCTTGCCAGCCGGTTTCTTCAATGGCAGAACCTGATTCTTCCAGTGCACTTAAAAATGCATACGACAAAAATGGATTGGCATGTGCCTGGTCAGCCACCAGACTGTCCCAGACCAAGGGCGCGATCTCGCTCAGTGAAGTGACGATGCGCATGCGATAATGTGGGGCTGGAGATTCAGATTTCATTTTCGATTTTATACAGATTTGCCAATATGACAGTAAAAGTTGCCATTGCCCAGATGAATAGTATTGTCGGTGATCTTACCGGCAATGCTGCACAGATAACAGAATATGCCCGTCGTGCTGCAGAGCAGGGCGCAGATATACTCGTCACGCCAGAACTATCTCTGGTAGGTTACCCGCCAGAAGATTTGTTGCTGCGCCAGGCATTTTATCTGGATGCTGCCCATGCTCTGGATAGCTTGAAGAGACAGCTTACGCTATTTCCCGGACTTGCTGTTTTGGTCGGTCATCCCAGTGAAGTGGACGGAAAGAGGTATAATGCTGTTTCTGTCGTGCAAGACGGTGTCGTACTGACAACCTATTTCAAGCGCGACTTGCCTAATGACATGGTGTTTGATGAAAAGCGTTATTTTTCATCTGCTAATCAGGCTTGCGTGTTCACCATCAAGGGCGTGAATTTCGGTATCAATATCTGTGAAGATACCTGGTCGTCTGATGCTCCTCTGCTGGCCAAACAGGCTGGCGCAGAAGTGCTGCTGGTACCCAATGGTTCACCCTACCATATGGGCAAGCAGCATCAACGCTATGATGTCATGCGTGCAAATGTCATTTCTCAAGGATTGTCCTTGGTCTACGCTAACCTCGTTGGCGGCCAGGACGAATTGATTTTTGATGGCAATTCCTTTGTCATGGATGTTCAGGGCCAGATCAGTGCGCAATTGAAACACTGTGAAGCTGATTTGCAGTTGATAGAATTTGATGGAGCACAGCCTTTGCCTACCCGGATCGAGGCGGCGTTGACGCTAGAAGCCGAGGTTTATCAGGCGCTGGTCATGGGCGTCAGGGATTACGTTGGCAAGAATGGCTTTCCCAGTGTTTTGCTGGGATTGTCTGGTGGCGTTGATTCTGCCCTGGTACTGGCAATTGCTGTCGATGCCTTGGGTGCAGATAAGGTCAGGGCCATCATGATGCCTTCGCCCTATACAGCCGATATCTCCTGGCTGGATTCGCGTGATATGGTCGCCCGAATAGGTGTGCGCTATGATGAAATTGCCATCAGCGATTGTTTCGATGCATTCCGTTCTACCCTGAGCCAGGAGTTTGCCGGCTTGAAAGAAGACACGACAGAAGAAAATATCCAGGCCAGGATACGCGGCACACTCTTGATGGCCTTGTCGAACAAATATGGTTCCATCGTTTTGACAACAGGTAACAAAAGTGAAATGGCCGTAGGTTACTGTACTTTGTATGGTGACATGGCAGGTGGTTTTGCTGTTATCAAAGACATAGCCAAAACCCTGGTGTACCGCCTGTGCGCCTATCGCAATACCCTGTCAGCCGTAATACCCGAGCGGATACTGACGAGGGCGCCATCAGCTGAATTGCGACCTGATCAAAAAGACCAGGACTCCTTGCCGCCCTATGACATTCTGGATGGCATCATGGCCATGTATATGGAAGAAAACAAGGCCCGAGCAGAAATTGTCGCAGCTGGCTATCAGCCGGAAGATGTTGAGCGTATCACGCGACTCATCAAGATTAACGAATACAAGCGGCGTCAAGCGCCCATAGGTATCAGGATTACACATCGTGCTTTTGGGCGCGACTGGCGTTATCCGATTACTTCGAAGTTCAGAGACTAGTTTAATCCGCATTAATTGTATTAACCGTAATTATAAGGAGAGAGAAATGAAACAGATCACCGCAATCATCAAACCTTTTAAACTCGACGAAGTCCGTGAAGCACTCGCTGATGTTGGCGTGACGGGTCTGACCGTCGTCGAGGTCAAGGGTTTTGGTCGTCAAAAAGGCCACACTGAACTATATCGTGGCGCAGAATACGTCGTCGATTTTTTACCCAAGATCAAGGTAGAAGTCGTGGTCGACGACAAGATTGCCGACAATGTTGTCGACGCAATTATCAAGGCAGCCCACACCGGCAAGATTGGTGACGGGAAAATTTTTGTACAAAATGTGGAGCAGGTGATACGTATTCGCACTGGCGAGACGGGACCTGATGCGGTTTAAATATGATGAAGTTAAAGCAGTTAGCAGTAAGTGAATTTGTTGGTGTTTCAAAAGCAAGAGCAAAAACAAAAATAGGGGTGGCACTGGTGTTGATGGCGATGGCAAATGTCCAAGCTGAAACTGGTGTCACTGACAAGAAAATTTTACTTGGGCAGTCCGCAGCGTTTACCGGACCTGCTGCAGAGTTGGGCATACAGTTGAATTCTGGTGCCAAGTTATATTTTGATCAGGTCAATGCAACTGGTGGTGTATATGGTCGTAAGATTGAAATTATAAAGAAGGATGATAAGTATGAGGCAGACTTGGCGGCCACGAATACCAAGGCCCTGATTGAAAATGATGGTGTGTTTGCTTTATTTGGCTATGTAGGGACAGCCACCAGTAATGCAGCTTTACCCATTTTCACGCAAGCCAAAGTTCCATTCTTTGCCCCCTATACTGGTGCGCAGTCTTTGCGAGAGCCTTTCAATAAGCAAATTTTCAATATCCGGGCCAGTTATAACGATGAGACTGAATATCTGATCGACCGCCTGGTGAATCTTGGCACTAAAAATATCGCCGTTTTTTATCAAAACGATGCTTATGGCAAGGCTGGTCTGGCTGGCGTAGAACTGGCGATGAAAAAAAGGAATTTGCGCGTCTCTGAAGTGGCAACAGTAGAGCGAAACAGCCTCGATGTGGCCGCAGCCGTAAGCAAGCTTTTGCCCAAGCGCCCGGATGCCATCATCCAGATCAGCACCTATGCCGCGAGTAGTGCGCTGGTCAAAGAAATGCGCAAGGCATCCTACACTGGCATGTTCTACAACGTGTCCTTTGTCGGTAGCCAGGCATTGGCAGATGCACTCGATAAAGAAGGGGTAGGTGTGGTAATTTCTCAGGTAGTGCCATTTCCGTGGTCGCCTTCCATACCTGTCGTGGGTGAGTATACAAAAACACTGGAAAAGGCAGGCATTAAAAACCTGAATTTCTCCAGCCTTGAAGGCTACGTTGCGGCCAAGGTGTTTGTTGAAGGATTAAAGCGTGCCGGACCTGGATTGACGAGAGAAAAACTGGTGTCTTCGCTGGAAAGCATCAATCGCAGTAGTTATGATGTCGGCGGTTTTGACGTCAGCTTCTCGCCTTCAAATCATAACGGTTCAAAATATGTGGATATGACCGTTATTTCCAAAGACAAGAAGTTCCGCAATTAAGTTTGTTGCACCTGAATCCGACCGGGCTCAGGTGCATTATCTATGCTCAGGATTTCAGTAGTACGATCAATGCACCAGCGCCACCATCAGCCGCAGTCGCCTGGCTGAATGCCAATACTTCATCTTTCTGTATCAGCCAGTTCCTGACTTTTTGCTTAAGCACAGGTTCCTTGTTGATAGAACCCAGACCTTTACCATGAATGATACGCACGCAACGTGTGCCATTGCGCATGCATTTACGTAGGAATTCTCCCAGGCTGTCCCTGGCTTCATCCCTACGCAAGCCATGCAGGTCAAGTTGCGCCTGTATGACCCAATGGCCTTTACGCAGCTTCCTTACGACATCCTGGCCTACACCTGATCTGGTGTAGCTCAGGTTCTCATCTGTTTCCAGCAAGGAGTCAGCGTCGAACTCATCCGATAAAGATTCCTGTAGCGCTGCCTGCTCATCGGCGATGTGCTGAAAGGGTAGAGGCTCAAGGCGAGTGGGCGCGGGGTGATGTTTGACCACAGTCTTTAAAACTTCGACCTTGCCTACGCTGGAACGAAAAATATTGGCTTCTTCTTCGGCTTTCTTTTCGCGTTCCAGACGTTCTGCTTCGGCGCGCTGTCGGCTTTCTTCTTGCTGCTTTAATTGCTGACTGAGTGATTTCAGGTCAGCAAGATTTTTAAAAGACGACATGCTGTACTTCCTTGATGTGAACTTATTCTTCGAGGAAGCGTTGTGCGTCCAGGGCTGCCATGCAACCTGTCCCCGCACTCGTAATCGCTTGGCGATAGATATGATCTTGCACGTCACCAGCGGCAAACACGCCTGGTACATTCGTGGCTGTTGCCATTCCTTCTGTACCTGTGCGGGTCTTGATGTAGCCGTTATACATTTCCAGTTGGCCATCAAAAATGCTGGTATTCGGTTTGTGGCCTATCGCTATAAAGACACCATGCACAGTGATAGGGGTAACTGTTCCATCTGCAGCTTTGATATTGATACCGGTTACGCCAGACTCATCACCGATAACTTCATCGAGCGTATGGTTCCATTTGACTTCTATCTTGCCTTCAGCAACCTTGGCCATCAGGCGGTCAATCAAGATTGCCTCTGCACGGAACTTGTCGCGACGGTGGATTACCGTGACCTTGCTGGCAATATTCGACAAATACAGGGCTTCTTCCACTGCCGTATTGCCACCACCTACCACAGCCACTTCCTTGCCACGATAAAAGAACCCATCGCAAGTTGCGCAGGCAGAGACGCCTTTGCCCATGAATGCTTGTTCAGACGGCAGGCCGAGGTATTGGGCAGATGCACCAGTGGCAATAATCAAAGAATCACAAGTGTACTGCGCCTGGTCGCCAATCAGGCGTATCGGTTTTTCATCGAGCTTGGCGGTATGGATGTAATCAAAAATGATTTCAGTATTAAAACGTTCTGCGTGTTGCAGAAAACGTTGCATCAGTTCAGGGCCTTGCACACCCATAGGGTCAGCTGGCCAGTTTTCCACGTCGGTGGTGGTCATCAACTGGCCGCCTTGTTCTACACCCGTGATCAGCACAGGGTTCAAATTGGCGCGGGCAGCATACACAGCAGCAGAATAGCCTGCAGGGCCAGAGCCAAGAATTAATACGCGAGCATGTTTGGGTGTGGACATAGCAGACCTGATAAAAAGTTGATGGAGTAGCTGAGTTGCTGGCAATAGATGGCGTTTTTCATGCGAATTTCAAGTTTTTTGCTAATTTTGCATCGCTATCCTGAGATAAGCCTAAATTATAGACTATCCTCACAGTGGTCGTCTTCCCGCCGTGGGCGCCAGGCTGGCATATCTGTTTCAACTGTTACAGCGCACATGTTTGGCGCATGCACGGCTTCATGCTATCTTGTCAGCTTTTGAAGGCTGTCCGAATGAGGTTGCTCTCTGTTTTATGACTACTGGTAACGAAGCTTATACTCGAAGCAAAAAAGCTGCTGCACCTGCAGCGCCGCCAAATCGCTTTTTGGTACTTTTGATGGAAGCGAAATGGATAGCGCTGGCCGCATTTTGCATTTGCCTGATACTGATCATGGCAAGTTACTCGACCCAAGACCCTGGCTGGTCAAGGTCGGTGGATATTCCGCGCATACACAATGTAGCTGGCAAATTTGGTGCCTGGCTGTCCGATGTGCTGTTTTATGTATTTGGTTTGTCTGCCTGGTGGTGGTGTGTATTTGCTTGCCGCCAGGTATGGATATCCTATAGCAATCTGTCGCAGAGGGTGAAGCTCAACCCTGAACCTGAAGAGGATGTAGGCTTCCCTGAAATTCTGGTCCGTAATGTCGGCTTTGGTTTGTTATTGGCAGGCAGCATGGGGCTGGAATATTTGCGCATGCATAGTCTCAAAGTGGCCTTGCCGCTGGGGCCAGGTGGGGTGCTGGGCGAGCTGATTGGCAATGCCGGTTTTGCCGCGCTGGGATTTACTGGTGCGACGCTGGCCTTGTTGTTGATGATAGCTCTGGGTATTAGCCTCTACTTCCACGTATCCTGGCTAACTATCGTTGAACGTATAGGGACAGGCATCGAATTGCTGTTTGTCTTTGTACAAAACAAGCATGAAGATGCCGAAGACAGGCGCGCGGGCCAGACCGCAGCCGTCAAGCGTGAAGAAGTCGTGGTACAGGAAAGAGCCAAGATAGTAGAGGCCGCACCTATTCGCATAGAACCGCAAGTAGTCGCCGTTCAGCGCTCTGAGCGCGTAGAAAAAGAAAAACAAGTATCTTTATTCAATGAGCTGCCAGATACCAATTTGCCGCCTTTGTCTTTGCTGGATGAGTCACCACCAGTCCAAGAAACTGTCAGCGTGCAAACCCTGGAATTCACCAGCCGCCTGATCGAGAAGAAACTCTCAGACTTTGGTGTCGATGCCAAGGTGGTGGCGGCCTATCCTGGTCCTGTCGTTACTCGTTATGAAATTGAGCCGGCTACCGGCGTCAAGGGTAGTCAGATCGTCAATCTGGCACGTGACCTGGCGCGTTCTTTGTCATTGACATCGATACGTGTGGTCGAGACCATACCCGGCAAGAATTTCATGGGCCTGGAATTGCCCAACCCCAAACGCCAGATCGTGCGCCTGACCGAGATTTTGGGGTCCAAGGTCTATAACGACAGCGCATCGAGCCTGACTGTGGCATTGGGCAAGGATATTGGCGGCCTTCCTATCTGTGCAGATTTGGCCAAGATGCCGCATTTGCTGGTGGCAGGTACGACAGGTTCAGGTAAATCTGTGGGTATCAATGCCACTATCTTGTCGCTACTGTACAAGTCAGATCCGAATGATGTGCGCATGATACTCATCGATCCAAAAATGCTGGAAATGTCAGTCTATGAAGGCATACCGCATTTGCTGGCACCAGTAGTCACTGACATGCGCCAGGCAGGCCACGCCCTGAACTGGGCGGTGGCAGAGATGGAGCGTCGTTACAAGCTGATGTCCAAGCTGGGTGTGCGTAATCTGGCTGGCTATAACACCAAGATTGCCGAGGCAACCCGCAAGGAAGTGCATATCCCCAATCCATTCAGTCTGACACCAGATGCGCCAGAGCCACTTGAAAAATTGCCAACCATCGTCATTATTATTGATGAGTTGGCTGATCTGATGATGGTAGTCGGTAAAAAGGTAGAGGAACTAATCGCCCGTATCGCGCAAAAAGCCCGTGCCGCAGGCTTGCATCTGATACTGGCGACGCAAAGACCATCAGTAGATGTGATCACCGGTCTGATCAAGGCGAATATCCCTACCCGTATCGCTTTCCAGGTTAGCAGCAAGATAGACTCGCGCACCATTCTTGATCAGATGGGGGCTGAAGCCTTGCTGGGTATGGGCGATATGCTCTACATGCCACCGGGCACAGGCTTGCCCATCCGCGTCCATGGTGCTTTTGTATCTGACGAAGAAGTGCATCGCGTGGTTGAATATTTGAAATCTCAAGGTGAACCAAATTACATAGAAGGCATACTGGAGGGCGGCACTTTGGAAGAAGGTGGTGAAGCGAGTGGAGAGAGTGCAGGCGCAGGGGGTGGTGAAGCAGATGCGCTCTATGACCAGGCAGTTGCCATCGTACTCAAGAACCGCCGCGCCTCGATCTCGCTGGTGCAAAGACATTTACGTATCGGTTACAATCGCGCCGCCCGTTTGCTGGAACAAATGGAACAAAGCGGTGTCGTATCTACCATGCAGTCTAATGGTAACCGCGAAATCCTGGTCCCAGCCGGGAACACAGCAACAGAGTAGCAATAGAACAGGACAATCAGTGAAGAAACAAACTACCATGATGGCAAAAATAGCAGCTGGCGTCATCGCGCTGGCCCTGATGCCAGCGCTGGCATCAGCATCTGCAGTTGATCAATTCAAGTCTTTTGTCACTAATAATAAAAGTGCTAGGGGGGAATTTACTCAGCAACAAGTAAAAATGGTCGATGGCAATCCCAAGATCAGCAAAACTACCAGTGGCAATTTTATTTTCTCCCGGCCAGGCAAGTTTATCTGGGCGTATACCAAGCCTTATGAGCAAATCTTGCAAGCCGATGGTGATAAATTGTACATCTACGACAAAGACTTAAACCAGGTCACCGTCAAGGCGCTGGGCAATGCGCTTGGCTCAAGTCCGGCGGCTATCTTGTTTGGTAGTGCTGGCACGGCAGATCTGGATAAAAATTTCAGCTTCAAGGAAGTCGGTGCCAAACAAGGCATGGAATGGCTGGAAGCCACTCCCAAAGCCAAAGATACGCAGTTTGAACGGATCGGTATAGGCATGAAAGATGGTGTGCCTGTGGCGCTGGAATTGCGTGATAATTTTGGTCAATTTTCCATATTGACGTTGAAAAATCTGGAAAAAAACCCCAGTCTGAAACCAGATGAATTCAAGTTTATTGTACCCGCTGGTGCTGATGTATTTCGCCAATAGATGAGTATGTTGCACAATAATACGCGCAAAAAGCCTGCACCACTGGCAGAGCGCATGCGCCCGGCCACGCTGGATGATGTCATAGGCCAGCAGCATATCCTGGGCGAGGGCAAGCCTTTGCGCGTGGCATTTCAATCAGGTGAACCACACTCCATGATATTGTGGGGGCCGCCGGGCGTGGGTAAGACTACGCTCGCGCGTCTGATGGCCGATGCTTTTCTGTGTGAATTCATCGCATTGTCGGCGGTCCTGTCTGGCATCAAGGACATACGTGAAGCAGTAGAGCGAGCCCAGATATTGCAGGCAACTTCCCATCGCAGAACCATATTGTTCGTTGATGAAGTCCATCGCTTTAACAAGAGTCAGCAAGATGCCTTCTTGCCGCATGTGGAAAGTGGCTTGTTTACGTTCATCGGTGCAACGACAGAAAATCCATCGTTTGAAGTCAATAGCGCCTTGCTGTCGCGGGCCTCAGTTTATGTCTTGAAGTCACTGACCGATGAAGATCTGACAGCCATGGTGGTACGCGCTTGCGAGCGTGAACTGGATGGTTTGAAATTGACAGCCGAATCAATGGCCAGCCTGGTCTCCAGTGCTGACGGCGATGGCCGCAAATTGCTCAACAATCTCGACATCGTTGCCCATGCGGCGGTCGCCAAGCATCTCGATACAGTAGACCAGGGCTTGCTCGGCGAATGCCTGGGCGATGCCTTGCGTCGCTTCGATAAAGGCGGCGACGCTTTCTATGACCAGATTTCTGCCCTGCATAAATCAGTGCGCGGCTCCAATCCTGATGCAGCCCTGTACTGGTTGGTGCGCATGCTGGATGGTGGTGCCGACCCGCGCTATATGGCCAGGCGCATCGTGCGCATGGCCTCGGAAGACATCGGCCTGGCTGATCCACGCGCTTTGCGTATTTGCCTCGATGCGGCAGAAACCTATGAAAGACTGGGTTCACCCGAAGGCGAACTGGCCCTGGCAGAAGCGGTAATCTATCTGGCTTGTGCTGCCAAATCGAATGCAGTCTATAAAGCCTACAATGCCGTGCGTGCCATGATTGCCAAAGACAAGTCACGTGTAGTTCCAGAACATTTACGCAATGCCCCGACCAAGCTCATGAAGGAACTGGGCTATGGCAAATTGTACCGCTATGCCCATGATGAGCCAGATGCCTATGCAGCAGGTGAGACCTATCTGCCAGAAGGATTGGAAAACGAATCCTGGTATCACCCTGTACCACGTGGGCTGGAAATCAAGATAGCAGAAAAACTCGCCTATTTACGTAGTCTGGATGATCAAGCTAATAAGTAGTGCCTCAGCAAACCAAATATCTTATCAAGGATAATCATGCATAAACCCTTTACCGCAAGCATATTGCTATTGTCCCTGGTTGGCAGTGCCTATGCCCAGTCAGAAGAACAGCGCAGTACCCTGGCTGACCAGAAAGAAGTCGCGGTCACGATCTACAATGAAAACCTTGCACTGATCAAGGATCAGCGCAAGCTGCCTTTGAAGCGCGGAACAAGCGCGCTGGCTTTCCGTGATGTCAGTGCCAAAATGCGTGCTGAAACTGCTTTGCTGCGCAGCCTGTCAGCCCCAGGCAGTTTGTCAGTTGTGGAGCAAAATTTTAATTTTGATTTGCTGACACCGCAAAAACTGCTGGAAAAATATGTAGGCCGCAATGTCAGCATCGTCCGCACCAACCCGGCAACTGGTGTAGAGACCACAGAATCTGCACAAGTCTTGTCAGCCAACAATGGCGTGGTGTTGAAGATAGGTGATCGCATAGAAACCGGTATGCCTGGCCGCATTATTTATCCGGACGTGCCTGCAAATTTGCGTGACCGCCCGACACTGGTCATGGCACTCGATAACAACGGCGCGCAACAACAGGATGTAGAACTCAGTTACCTGACTGGTGGTTTGTCCTGGAAGGCAGATTATGTCGTCGAACTGAATGCTGCTGATGACAAGCTTGATATTTCAGGCTGGGTCACGCTGGGCAATACTAGTGGCACGACATACCGCAATGCCAAGCTGCAACTGGTGGCGGGTGACGTCAATCAGGTGACGCAAAGAATAGAAGTTGCTGGAAGTGCTATCAAAATGGATGCCCCTAAAGCCATGATGGCCAAAAGAGCCATGGCAGAAGAATCTTTGTTTGAGTACCATCTCTACACGCTGGACAGACCAACCACTATTGCCGAGAATCAGACCAAACAAGTAGCCTTGCTGAGCGCTTCTGGCGTACCCGCCCGCAAGGAGTTGCTGCTGGCAGGTAGTGACTATTACTACCAAAGCAGTTACGGTGATCTTGGTCAAAAAATGAAGATAGGTGTCTTTGTCGAATTCGACAATAAAGAAGCTTCTCAATTGGGCATGCCTTTGCCCAAAGGTGTAGTGCGAGTTTACAAAAAAGATGGCGCAGGCAATGCCCAGTTCATTGGTGAAGACAGTGTTGATCACACACCAAAGAATGAAAAAGTTCGCCTCAAACTGGGCGAAGCTTTTGATGTGACGGCAGACAAGAAGCAGACAGACTTCAAAAAACTAGCAGGAACAGGCAAATACAATTATGTATTTGAGAGTGCCTATGAGCTGGTATTGAAGAATGCAAAGAAAGAAGCCGTCGTCGTTACCGTGCAAGAACCCATGCCGGGTGACTGGCAAGTCTTGAACAGCAGCCACCCTTATACCAAGAGCGCCAGCAATACTGCGGTATGGAAAATCAGCGTACCTGCAGAGGGTAATACCAAGCTGACTTACCGTAGCCTGGTCAGGTATTGATGTACAGGTACGATGTAAAAACGGCATTTCTCCTTATCTGAAAATAGGGGAAATGGCCATCCCTTGATACAATAATCAATTAGCTTAGTTCACTGCACTTAAAATCATGATAGATATTCAACTTTTGCGCAAAGATGTAGCCAATGTGGCAGCGCGCCTGGCTACCCGAAAGTTCCAGCTGGATGTAGAGACATTTAATGCCCTCGAAGCCGAACGCAAGCAAATCCAGTCCCGTACTGAAGAGCTGCAAGGCAAAAAAAATACCATCTCCAAACAGATCGGTAATCTGAGAAGCAAAGGTGAAGATACTTCCGCATTGATGGCTGAAGCCGCCAGCATTCCAGAAGAGTTGAAAGCATCAGAAGCGCATTTGAGTGATTTGCAAGTACGCATGAGTGCATTCTTGCAAACCATCCCAAATCTGCCTCATGAATCCGTTGCTGTCGGTGAGGATGAAACGGGTAATGTGGAAGTGCGCAAAGTTGGTACGCCACGCGCTTTTGATTTTGAAGTCAAAGACCATGTGGACATCGGTTCTGCCCTGGGTCTGGATTTTGAAACTGCAGTCAAACTGACAGGTTCCCGTTTTTCAGTCATGAAGGGTGGCATGGCGCGCTTGCATCGTGCACTGGCCCAGTTCATGCTCGACATGCAAACGCTGGAACACGGCTATACCGAAATGTATACACCTTACATGGTGAATGCTGATTCCATGCGCGGTACAGGCCAGTTGCCCAAATTTGAAGAAGACTTGTTCGCAGTGAAAAAAGGCGGACAAGAAGGCACAGGCGAGACCTTTTACCTGATCCCGACTTCAGAAGTCACATTGACGAACACGGTACGCGACGAGATATTGGCTGCAGATGTCTTGCCTATCAAAATGACGGCACACACACCATGCTTCCGTTCTGAAGCGGGTAGCGCAGGCCGCGATACCCGCGGCATGATACGTCAGCATCAATTCGACAAAGTCGAAATGGTACAAATCGTACACCCAGAAAAGTCCATGGAAGCCCTGGATGAAATGGTGAGCCATGCTGAAGCTGTTTTGACCAAGCTGGAGCTGCCTTACCGCGTCATGAGCCTGTGTACTGGTGATATGGGCTTTGGTGCCTGCAAGACTTTCGATCTGGAAGTGTGGCTACCAGCGCAGAATACTTACCGCGAGATTTCTTCCATCTCGAATATGTTCGACTTCCAGGCGCGCCGCATGCAAGCCCGCTTCCGCAACGCCCAGGGTAAGCCTGAACTGGTGCATACCCTGAACGGCTCTGCGCTGGCGGTTGGCCGTACTCTGGTGGCGGTGCTGGAAAACTATCAGCAGGCTGATGGCTCTGTCGTCATCCCTACAGCTTTGCGCCCATATATGGGTGGTTTGGAAAAACTGGCACCAGCAGCTTAAGCAGTCTTCGCCTCAAGAAAAAACGCTTCACGAAATAAAGCGAAGCGTTTTTTTCGTCACTGGTTTACCCAACCAGCAAATCCATCTCTGAGCGACGGTCAACAAACAAGCTATTGCCATGAATTTTCTTTGCCTGCTTCTTGGCATCTGAAGCAGCGATAGAAATCTGGTGGTGGGAGTAATAACGATTTGCTCTGGATTTCACCACGCCCAAAGACAAGCTGACGAGTGGATAAAAAACTTTTTTCCCCTGCCTGTCTTCACTCAGGTAGCCACCGCGGTCCCGGTCTTCATTACTGTAAAAATCATAGATGGCAGCAGCAAAGCTTGCCAGTATCGCCTGACAGCGTACTTCCCAATCCGCACTACGAAACAAGATGATGAAATCATCGCCGCCAATGTGTCCAATAAAATCCAGTTGCGGATCACAATGTCTTTTTAGGACTTCACTGGTCATTTGTATGATGTCATCACCCCGGCGATAACCGTAGACATCATTAAATGGCTTGAAATGATCAAGGTCGCAATAGCATGCGCAGAAAGTCTGGTCCTTTTGCAGTAATACGTCGATGTGTTCATTGATAGGTACATTGCCTGGTAATTGCGTCAATGGATTGGCATAACGCGCCGCATTGATTTGCATTTGCGTGATCTCGCGCATCAAATCCGGCCCGCTGCCCATACCTATATAGTTCCCCTGGTCGGTGATGATAATGCCATTGATCAAATGTTCAGGATTGGCTTCCACGATAATATGGCTGACATCCTGCATGCTGGTATTTTTATCGACGATAACAGGATGCGCTTCCATGAAAACCGTACACGGTTTCTTGCCATATAACTCGCGCTGATAGGGGCGGGCAAAGCGATCTATCATATGGTAACGGTTGATCAGTCCAATTGGAACACCATCGTCTACCACTGGAATGATTTGCAATTTGGGATGTTGCAAAAAGATATCATCGACCTGGTTGTTCAGCATGCGTGAAGAAATAGTTGGTGGTGTCTTTAATATTTTTTCTACCGTAGCTGTTTGCTCAAAACTGCCAAATGCGCGCCGCGCCGCCTGATACGGGTTCGCCGTCAATACCCGCGCAACTTCGGCCGACACTGCACGCGCCGGAGTAGGGTGGGGGCGGGCAATATGGTAACCTTGCCCGCAAGCAACACCCAGGTCACGCACAGCCAGTAACTCGGCATGCGTTTCTATGCCTTCTGCAACTACCCGCGTTCCCGATTTTTCAGCAATGCTTTGGATAGAGCGCACGAACTGTGCCTTGACCGGATCATGATCTATGCCCTGAATAAAATGCATGTCGATCTTGACGTAGTCAGGTTTTAACTCCGACCACAGGCGCAGGCTGGAAAATCCCTCGCCCAGGTCATCAATCGCAATCTCAAAACCCATCTCGCGATAATGTATGACTGCTTCACACAGCAAGGCATAGTCATGCGTGGGCTGGTACTCGGTCAACTCGATGATGACACGTTCAGGATTTATGCCCAACTCATGAATATAATCCAGTGTTTCACCGTAGCGTACATCTCTTTGCAGCAAGCATTCTGGACTGACATTCAAAAACAACTTGCCTGGCAATTTTTGCGCGGCAAATTGCTCCAGCACGATACGGCGGCACAGGTGCTCTACAGTTACCGTCAAGTTATTATCCCATGCTGCTTTGAACAAATTGACAGGCGAGTGCAAGGGGCTATCCGATGGGCCGCGTATCAGACCCTCATAGCCGAGAATATCGCCATTTTGCATTTGCACTATGGGTTGGAAGCGCGCGGTCAGTAGCCTTTGCTCAATGATGCGCTCTAACTGCGCCAGCATCAAAGATGCTGATAGTGCGCCAAACTGATCAATATCCTGCCCTGATACCAGGTTTTGTTGAGACAAATAATCCATAGTATCCCCCACTAAACTACTTTCCATTGAAGCCAAGTTCTGAATTGATACGAGTAAGCGCAACTGCAGACGCAAGTCGCCTAACTTATTGCATTGCACCAGAATATAGTCTTGCTTTATGACATCTTCATGTCGTCTTGCTTTGCGGCAATTCAAAACTGATAGACGTGCCAAAACACTCATTTTGATTTGGGCAGTTTTTTTGCTATAATCTAAGGCTTCGTTTAATAGCGAACAACCAAAGCCGGAGAGGTGGCAGAGTGGTTGAATGTACCTGACTCGAAATCAGGCGTAGGGTCAAACCTATCGGGGGTTCGAATCCCCCCCTCTCCGCCAAGACAAGTTTTAAGAAGTCCAAGAACGTCCAGAAAGCCCGCCATTCTCCTAGTGAGAACGCGGGTTTTTTGTTTTATAATCCGTTTTAACGTCTTGCTGCATCCTGTTGCTTTGTGGGTATATTTCAGGGTTTCAGGCGGATCGCTCAAGGGAAATACTCGCAAAATGCCTAAGCTCGCCAAGCCGCTGACAGATGTACAGCCTAAAAACGCCAAGGCCAGGGACAAGCCCTATAAGCTGGCAGGTGGCGGCGGGCTGTTTTTGCTGATCAACACGGCATTGAGAACCGGAACCCGGCCGCAGACCACAAAGACGTGCTTAAACCCTCCATCTCAGGTCACTTCCCGACCATCGCCCGCAAAGTACTCCCGCCGTTTCTCGCCGCCATACGTAAAAACAATGCGCGCCTTTACATGTCAACCCGTATCGCCATTCGCTTAATGCTCCTGATCTTCGTCAGAAGCAGCGAGCTACGCACTGCGCCCTGGAGCGGCGACGCTATCCGCACGGCACTTACCGTATGGGCTATGAAGATAAGGTGATTACGCATGGTTTCAGGGCCTTAGTCATGATCACCATAGAATAAGCTTTGGCTATATGCATGAAGTCGTGGATAGACAACACGCCCATGTACAGAAAGACAAAATCGCCCGTGCCTACGACCGAGCGCAATTTTTAGAAGAGCGCAAAAAGATGATGCAGCGCTGGGCAGATTATTTTGATGGGGTAGAGGGGGGAGCCGTGATTGCTGAGAGGTTTGGGAAGTCTATTGCGTAGCCAATTTAACCGGATTATTCTGATCTTGATTGGGTAGCGCTTACATTAATGCATATGTTACTTAACTTTCACGCCCGATTGGAAGGTAGATTGAAATGAATAAGACTAAATCAAACGAAGAAATAGAGCTTGCGAAATTTCAGACTAAACAGAAAGAGCGGCTAATAAAAACAGCAAATTGGCTTAGGGCAGCCTTTCCAAATTACGAAGAGCTTCTTCAGGCGGCGGCAGCATTTAAAATTTCAGCACAGGATTTACAACAAGAACTTGCCAAGCACGAAGAGAAAATTAACGAAGAAAATCTTATTCACTATATTTTGGCATTAAGTGACAATCCAAAATATAAAAAGTCTTCATTGCTAGAACACGCAATTTCCAACGCCGGGGCTGTAGATGATAATGGAATCGAATATAGCAAGACTGCAAATGCAATAAAGAAAGCACTACTAATAAAAGAAGAAATTTATATTGAAAAGAAATCTTCAGACACAAAACTCGGAGGGAAAGCAAAGGCTCGAAAAGTTGAGCAATGCAGAATAAAATTTATAGATATGGTTGACTCTCACGTTCCACCTTGGGATAAAACTACAGGGAACATAGCTGAGGCAATTCTCGAATTAAAACCAGCTTTGATCAGACATTCCAAAATACATCAAAATAGCGTAATAACTGCAAATACGAACTTACCAATTAAATGGTTAAGAGAGTATTGGGGGCTAGAAAAACGGAGTTACAACAAGCGCTAGCTAAGTGAAATACAAATGTGCTTAGTACAATTAAATTGTACTAAATTTGCAAAATAGATAATTAAATTCAAACGCCATACGATGATCTCAGTCCATAGCAATCATGTTAGGACATCTTCGAAAGAAGCTTTTTCTATGAGGTCATCAATGTCACATCAAACAATTTTACGTCTACCTAGCGTTGCACAGCGCACAGGCTCATCATGCAGCATCATCTATTCCCTGATAAAAGACGGGCAGTTCAAACCACCGATCAACCTGGGCGCACGCGCCGTGGGTTGGCTGGAAAGCGATGTTTCTGGATTTATCGGAGCCCACGTCAAAGCATCGCGCAAGGCATAAGGGGAACAACATGGACAAAAAAAATACCCCCAGCTTACGCAAAGAGGCATTGGAAAAGATTCGTGAAAAGCATAGCGGCACTGACACAGATACGCAATGCCATCGCCTGCTTGTCGCCATGCAAAGCCTTGGCGGCGTCTCTACCATCGAGGCAAACATGCATCTCGACATTCTCCACCCACCAGCGCGCAAATTGAATTTGATTGAGCGAGGACATATCGTCGATTTGGTGTGGGTGTATGAAGAAAGCGCCTGCGGCAAAGTGCATCGTGTGGGAAAGTACATCTACGGCGGCAAAGCGTCTTACTCTTTGTTTGATACGCCGGATGATGAGGTCGCAGCATGAAGCCCACGTTCATCAGCGAGCTGGAATTGCTCTTGACGCGCTTTTCGTACCTAGGCATAGGCGCTGACATCGCCAGCATGGGATTGATCGAGCTATGGGGTGTCTATTGCTACCTGCGGCGACATGCTGATGGCTAGATCATGAGCCGACTAAAGACCGCGCATAAAAAGCGGCAAAGGAAGCGAGGGGCGATGGCACATTTCTTCCTTTGCCGCTTGATGTGCTGAAAAGCCAGGCACTTGCAACGCGATTGATCGTGTTAAGCAGCGCCCATGCTAGTACGCCCGTCGCTTCAAGATTGAGAATCTTCCTTGTTCTGCCTGGTTTTTGCGCCGCCGGCTATTTTGCAGTAGCGATGGACCGCATTTATTAATCAACTGCAAGAGGAATAGACGCACTCACATGACTGCAAGTAGATACGCACTCTCTACGTGGAACTACTTAGCGGGTATTCTTGCTTGTACAAATAACATACAATTGCGCGACATTTGGCAGAAATTCTTTTCGACCCCTCTTCGTATAATCGCTTCTTGAAATAGTACTCATCTGTTGAGCATTTTTTTTGCGTAATAGTTGAGCACCCGATACGAGCGAATCAAGGTGTTTCTCTTTGCAGCGGCCAGCATCTATTTGCCGTGGCAAGAACGCAGTACATTTTTTTGTACTGGGAAAAATTAAAAATTAATCTTGTTTGAATGCTTTGCATTCAAAGCGCCCTTTTTGGGGAATCTACATATCACCTTTGCTTTAGCGAAGGGATGGCTTTTTGTGACCGTGATTATGGCGCACATTTTTTGAATCGACATCTTTAATGAATCCTCACGCAGTACCATCTATTACGCCTTATAGCTTGCTAGTTTCATTGAGACAGCATCGCAGACTCATAGTGAGTTTGATCCAGCGAGAAGTGTTGATCCGTTATCAGGGCTCATTGTTGGGACTGTTGTGGTCTTTCTTTAATCCCGTGCTGATGCTGGCCGTGTATACCTTTGTATTTAGCGTGGTGTTCAAGGCGCGCTGGGCAGGTGGATCTGACTCCAAGACTGAGTTTGCCCTGGTTTTGTTTGCTGGCCTGATGGTGTTTGGCTTGTTTTCTGAATGCGTCAATCGTTCGCCATCTCTGGTCGTCAGTAACGTCAATTACGTCAAGAAAGTCATCTTCCCGCTGGAGATTTTGCCTGTGGTTGCCATGGGGGCAGCCTGTTTTCATTTGTTGATCAGCTTGACTGTCTGGTTGATTTTTTACTCGATATTTTTTGGCATTCCGCCTGCGACCATTTTCTATTTGCCAGCAGTGTTGTTGCCTTTGGTGCTCTTGAGTTTGGGCTTGAGTTGGTTGCTGGCTTCGCTAGGAGTATTTATTCGTGATATTCACCAGGTTGTTGGTGTTGCTGTCTCAGTGCTGACTTTTTTGTCGCCCGTGTTTTATCCGATAGTCGCCTTGCCTGAAGATTTTCGTGCGGTGGTGCAGTTGAGTCCTTTGACGCAGGTGATAGAGCAAAGTCGTGATGCCATGATTTGGGGTAAACACCTGGATTGGCAAAGCTGGCTGATTTATCTCTTCATTTCTGGTCTGATTGCCTGGCTAGGATTTGCCTGGTTTCAAAAAACGCGTAAGGGGTTTGCTGATGTCCTCTAAATTTGCTATCAAGGTAGAGCAACTGAGCAAGTGCTATCACCTTTACGACAAACCGCAGGACAGGCTCAAGCAAATGCTGTTGTCACGCGCCAAAACTTATTACCGTGAGTTCTGGGCCCTGCGCAACGTGTCCTTTGAGATTGCACCAGGTGAAACAGTGGGCATCATAGGCCGTAATGGCAGTGGCAAGTCCAGCCTCTTGCAAATGATATGCGGCACTTTATCGCCGACCTCGGGCACAGTCACCACGCATGGCAGGGTCGCGGCCTTGCTGGAGCTGGGTGCAGGATTTAATACCGAATTTACTGGACGTGAAAATGTTTTATTGAACGCCGCTATCCTCGGGATTCCGCAAGAGCAGATGCTGGGCCGCATGGATGAAATTCTGGCGTTTTCCGAGTTGGGCGATTTTCTGGATCAGCCAGTCAAGACCTATTCCAGCGGCATGTACGCACGCCTGGCTTTTTCAATTGCCATTCACGTCGATCCAGAAATCCTGATCGTTGATGAAGCTTTGGCAGTTGGTGATGCGCGCTTTGTTGCCAAGTGCATGCGCCGTATCAAGGATATACAAAAGACCGGTGCCAGCATTTTGTTTGTCAGTCACGATGTCAGTTCGGTGCGCACCCTGTGCGACCGTGCCATCTGGCTGGACAAGGGCCGCATGCTGGAGCAGGGGGATGTCTTTCCTGTTACCGGTCGCTATATGGAAATGATGTTCCAGGATGATGATGCTGCCACTAACGAAGATGAGAAAGTGCAGGCAGTTGCCAGCATCTCCATGTCTGGCGTAGATTTACCTGGTATCAGAGAGAGTTTGCATAGTGCAGAAGAAGTCGCTCTGGATAGTCGTCCCACGACTCACTGGGGATCACACAAGGGCTTGATACTTTCTGCGTCTGTGCTCGATACAAACGGCACACGCAGGGATGTACATGAATGGGGTAGTGAACTGGATGTCAAAATCAGTTTGCGCATACCAGCAAACATCTCGCGAGAACATTTAAGTATTGCCGTATCCATCAAGGATTTAAAAGGCAGTGATCTTATCGTATCGACGACGCATGATTTTGCAGCGATGCGCTTGCCCGATGCTGAACAATTTGAAGTCAGCTTCAAACTTACCAATCCCCTGGTTACGGGTAAGTATCTGTTGGTGGCAGCGGTAGAGAACCGTCTGCACAGGGATATTCATTATTACGAATACATAGAGGGTGCGCATTATTTCTCTTCTCTTGCCGATCAGCGTTTCTTTGGTTTGTTCCAGCCGCCGATTGCGCAAGAGGTAGTTGTGCCAACCGTGAGTGCCAGGCAAGAAGTATTGGCAGCCTGGTCGAAATAAAAGTAGCAGTAACCATCAGTGATAGATAGTAAAAACATGCAAACAGAAATTAATTCCCGTGCGTATTGGGATACGCGATTTGACAATGATTGGCTGGCCTGCAAGGGTGACCAGCAATCGCGTTTCTTTGCCCGAGTGGCCATTCAACATCTGCCGTCCTGGTTGCTGGATCAAATCCGCCAGCAAGATTTGAATCTGGTAGATTGGGGCTGTGCGCAAGGCGATGGTACGGATGTCTGGGCCAGCTATGTGGCTTGTGAAAAAATCACTGGCGTGGATTTTTCTGCTTCAGCGATTCAACAAGCCAGCACGCGTTACCCAGGTTTGCATTTCGTGAATAACAACTGGCTGGAGCAAGCTGAGACCGGGCAGGATAATTTTGATCTGGTATTTTCTTCGAATACGCTGGAGCATTTTCATCAACCCTACCAGGTTTTGCACACCATCAGTCAACGTGCCAGGAAAGCAGTTGTACTGGCTTTGCCTTATTGCGAATTGCAACGCGATAGCGAGCATTTTTATTCTTTTCTTCCTGAAAACATCCCGCTGCAACTGGAAAATGGTTTTAGCCTGATCTGGGCCAAGGTGGTCGATTGTCGCAAGCTGGAAAATAGTTTGTGGCAAGGTGACCAGGTCATCCTGATGTATGCAGATACTGCCTGGACTAAAAAACTTGGCCTGCGCTTAAGTCAGGTACACGTGGCGCAACAGGATACACACTCTGAACTGAGTCAATTGCAAGAGGCACTGAGTAAAAATCAGTTGCTCTTGCAGCAGTCACAGCAAACGCAAGAAAAGCAGATCCTGGAAAACTCCCATCAGCAGCAAATGCTAGCCCAGCATGAGCAATTCAGTCAGCAACTGCAACAAGCTCTTGCCAGATTGGTGGAGAAGTGCGAAAAAATCCAGCAGGATATGGAAGTGCGCAATCAGGAAATTGCCATTCTTAATGAGAATTTGCAAAGCTGCGAACACGAATTGCAAACGCAGATGAGCAAAGAGTCTGAAGCACAAGCTGAAATCGCGACACGTGATGCGAAGTTGCAGCAGCTCAATGCCAGCTATCAGCAATTGTCAGAAAACCTGCATCAAAAAGAGCAAGACTACGCAAGATTATTGCAGCAACTTGATGTGCGCGATGCGCAAATGGCCAGGCTGAATCTGGATGTGCACGGCAAGGAAGAAGCCATCAAATCATTGAAACAGTCTTATTCCTGGATACTGACGCGGCCTTTGCGTTTCACTAAACAGTTCGTGCTTAGCCCGGGGCGTGCCTCGTATGACCTGGCCAAGTTTATATTCTGGCGTTTGCCAGCAAAAATGCGCTGGGCCTTGCATGGTCCCCGGCATGATTTTGTGCGCTGGGTGCGTACTACGCCAGCAAGCAATGGTGCCGCGCCTCAGGCATTTGTTGCTGGGCTGCCAGCAGCCACACCGGCTGCGGGCAATGCCGTCGTAACGAAATCAACAAACAAGGATTTGAGTTGGCCCGAATTTCAGCAACAAGTGTTGTCACGTCGTTCTGATTACAAAGGCATCTTCGTGCAAGAACTGGTCATCGACTGGAATGTGCCGCTGTATCAACGTCCTCAGCATATCGCTGCTGCCTTTGGCCGCCTTGGTTATCTGGTGATTTATCGCACCGACAACTGGGCTGGCGATGATGTCCAGGGTTGCAGGGAAGTGGTGAAAAATGTCTGGATCACCAATCGTCATGAAGTCAATCAATTGCAGGACGTGACGCGCTCCCTGTATTCGACTGCATATGCGAATACCCCCGAACTGCTGCTGGAAAATGGCAAGCGCGGCACGCTGGTTTATGAATACATAGATCACATCGATCCGCAAATCAGTGGTGATGCAGAGAATGTGCGGCGCTTGTTGGCGCTGAAAGATTTTGCTTTCAATGGCGGTGCCGATTATGTCGTGGCATCCGCCAAGAAACTGGAAGCTGAAGCCATTGCTGCCGTCGGTGCAGATAAGGTCATTCTGGCGCAAAACGGTGTGGATACCATGCACTACCGCCATCCCAAACATTTGAGCACGCCTTTGCCACAAAATTTGAAAAGCTTCCGCAGCAAGTACAGCAAAGTGGTTGGTTATTTTGGTGCGCTGGCCCCATGGCTCTGGTATGAAGCCGTGGCTGATCTTGTTACTAGCCGCCCTGATCTTGGCTTTGTATTTATCGGACCTGATTATTACGGTGGTTCAGAGAAATTGCTTAGAGCCGACAATCTTTTGTATATGGGCACGGTTGATTACCAGATATTGCCAGCCTATGCGCGCCAGTTTGATGTCTGCTTTATCCCGTTCGCTCCAGGTGAAATTGCCCGTACGACTTCACCACTCAAATTGTTTGAATACTTTGCCCTGGAAAAACCTGTTGTCGTTACCAGGGACATGGAAGAGTGCGTCGCTTTTGAAGAAGTATTTTCCGGCAATAGCGTGGAAGCACTCAGCGATGCGCTGGATGCGGCCTTTGCGGTAAAAGACGACCCGGCATTTACTCAGCGCCTGGCGCAATTGGCAGATGCCAATGATTGGGATTGCCGTGCCAGAGCCATGGAGAAAGCCTTTGAAAAGGCTTGATCCTCATTGAATATCATTTTCAGAAATTTCTGAATCAGAAAGAAAACATCATCATGAAAAAAATACTGTGTGTCGTCGGTACACGTCCTGAAGCCATCAAAATGGCTCCGGTAATATTGGCCTTGCAACAGCAGTCGTGGGCACAAGTGCGGGTATTGGCCACTGCCCAGCATCGGCAGATGCTGGATCAGGTACTGGCTTTCTTTGATATCGAAGCCGACATCGATTTGAACATGATGCGTCCGAATCAATCGCTGACCACGCTGACTGGCCGCATGTTGCTCGACCTGGATGAAGTCTTGCTGGCAGAAAAACCGGATGTAGTCCTGGTGCAGGGTGATACAACGACAGTGATGACAGTATCGCTGGCTTGCTTCTATCACAGAATAGCCATAGGCCATGTGGAAGCTGGTTTGCGTACCTGGGACAGGGATAATCCATTTCCTGAAGAAATCAATCGCGTACTGACAGGCCGCCTCGCTCATTGGCATTTCGCACCTACCGAAAGTTCACGTCAAAATCTCTTGAAAGAAGGCGTGTCGGATGCAGACATTATCGTCACCGGCAATACCGTCATCGATGCACTCTTGATGACGGCTGAACGCGAACTGGACCTGGGCATAGACCTGGATGCCAGCAAGCGCCTGGTATTGGTGACTTCTCACAGACGTGAAAATTTTGGTGAGCCTTTTGCGCATATCTGCCGCGCTATTCTGAAACTGGCGACAGATAATCCGGATGTGCAATTCCTTTATCCCGTGCATCCAAATCCAAATGTCAAGGAAGTTGCCCATGCTACGCTGGGCAAGTGCGCCAATATACATTTGTGTGAACCACTGGACTATGCGCCATTTGTCGCTGCCATGAAACGCGCTTACCTGATCATCAGTGATTCTGGTGGAGTACAGGAAGAAGCACCCGCTCTGGCAAAACCTGTACTGGTCTTGCGTGAAGAAACTGAGCGACCAGAGGCGGTAGAGCAGGGGGTAGTGAAACTGGTCGGTGCCAATTTTGAAAATATCGTCGCCGAAGCCCAAATCCTGCTGGATGATGAAGCAGCTTATCGTGCCATGGCCAGGGGCGTATCTCCTTATGGGGATGGCCTGGCGGCAGGGCGTATTGTGCAAGTGCTGCAACAGCATTTCTCTGGTGAACTGGCGCCTGCGCTTCAGCCGGTTGATGCCGGGCTTGAAGTTGGGTTTGAAGCTGAGCCTGCATGATGCGCCTCGTCTATTTCTCGCCTGTACCCTGGCATAGCTTTGCACAAAGACCGCACCAGTTTGTACAGTGGTTTCATCAGCAATTTAAAGCCAGGGTGTTGTGGGTAGATCCTTACCCCACACGCTTGCCGGGTGTAGTTGATGTAAAGCGGGTACTTGCAGCAAAAATGGCACAAAAGCCGCGCTCTTGCTCAACTGTGAAAACACAGGAAAACCCGCTCAAGGCAGACTGGTTGAGTCTGGTAGAAGTGGCAGCGCTGCCCATAGAGCCATTGCCCGCATCAGGTTATTTGCATCAATGGATGTGGCGCAAAACCATGGCAGAGATAGACAGTTTCGTCGCTGGTGGCAGGGCGCAGATTGTGGTAGGCAAGCCTTCCAAGCTGGCCTTGCAAGCCATGGCACGACATCCTGAATTGCCTTCCCTTTACGATGCCATGGATGATTTTCCTGCATTCTATGAGGGGATTTCCAGCAAGGCCATGGAATTTACTGAACGGCATCTGGCTGGCAGGGTGAATAAAATTGTCGTTTCCTCCAGTGCCGTATCGCGTTTTTCTGCACATGAGGACAAACTTAGTTTGATTTTGAATGCCTGTGACAGTGATAATTTGCCGCCTGCATTGCCAAGATCCATACAGGCCCCTGTGTATGGCTATGTTGGCACCATAGGCCATTGGTTTGACTGGGAAGCAGTGGTGAAACTGGCGTCTTCATTGATCATCAGCGATCCGCAGGCCCGTGTCCGTTTGATCGGTCCTGTGTTCACGCCACCACCATGCGTGTTGCCAGGTAATGTGCAAATCCTGCCAGCATGCAGCCATGCCGAGGCAATGCGCGCCATGCAAAAGTTTTCTGTAGGATTGATTCCGTTCAAACGCAAACTGCTGACGGCATCGGTGGACCCTATTAAATACTATGAATACCGTTCTTTGGGGATACCGGTTTTGTCTTCCAACTTTGGGGAAATGTCCTTGCGGGCAGAAGAAGAGGGTGTGTTTTTGTATGATGAGTGCAGGGATTTTTCCAGCTTGCTAAAAACTTGCTTGCTACATCGCAGCAGCGCTGAGAGTTTGGCGCAGTTCAGGGTCAATAACTCTTGGCAAGCCCGGTTTGCTGGTTTAATCCCCCTGTTTGATGCCGGTATTGATCAAAGAGGGCGGAGAAGATCAACTGCCAAGCTTGAGCATTTTTCCTGGCAGGGTGCTTGAATCTGGCAGTGCTCTATAGTCTAGCGCTCAAAGCGTGTTTTCAAGCGCAGGAACCACGATTCATAATAGCGGTAACTGATGCTGGCCAGGATGATGGTGATGAGCATGGTGAGCAGGAAAACTGCGATGCCAGGGTCACCAATCTGGAATGACTTGAAAAGCTTGCTGACAAAATTTTTGCACAGCATGTGCAACATGTACATGCCATAACTGATAGCTCCCAGGTAGGCAAGTGGTTTGAAGCTGAGTATGGGTGCCAAAGGATGCTGCGTCTGTATGACACAAGCGCCAACCACGGCAGCAAACAGTATGGATGAAACAAAGCCTGGTAATGCATTGCTGATTAAAGAAAGTAAAAGCGCAATAAATATCAATGGAGCAGACCATGTCTGGCCAAGTATGCGGTAAAGCGAAGTAAATACGGTTTCGTTATTCAAACCTATCGCCAGCAAGGCGCCAAGTACAATAGGCAGTTGAATCACATCAAGGCTGTGTTGCCCCAGCAATTGACTAGCGATGCAGGCAATAATGACGATAGCGAGAATGACGCTGGCTCGCCTGGCTGATCCAGCTACCAAAAGCAAGGGTGGCCACACCAGGTAAAATTGCTCTTCTGCAGCCAGCGACCAGGCGAAATAAAAGATCACCCGCCCATCCAGGGCTACAAATAAATTTGACGTGTAGGTGGCAAAGTAAATCAGGTTCTGGAAAAAAGCCTGGCCCACAGCGGTATGACGTTCAAGTAAAAAAACCAGGCCTATGTATAGCAACAACGTGCCGTAATACAGTGGGAAGATGCGCAAGGAACGGCGCAGGTAAAATGCCTTGAGGTCTAGCTTGCCATTGCGTTCACGTTCTCTGAGCAATAAGCTGGTGATCAAAAAACCGCTGATGGCGAAGAATAATTGCACTCCTTGCGCACCGATACCCGCCAGGATTGCATGGACGCCAGCCGGGGCAGTGTGATGCCAGATGACAGCAATGATGCTGATGGCACGCAGACCATCGAGGGATTCAAATCTCTTGTTGGCGACATAGTCGGAAAACGGCTTAAGCATCCATGCTCCGGGTTTTCTGGCGGATAGAATTATTGAGTCGCATATGCTGATTAATGGGATTTGCTGTTTTCTTGAATCTGCCTAAAAAATTTCCGATACTCCGATACTCCGCTACCTGCAGACAGGCAAGGCAGAGGTACACACCCATTATAGGGGAAATGCACGTCTCAAGCCTGCCAGATCAGTCTGGGACTAGCCGGGAATTGATTGAAAGGTTTGCAAAGTTCGCTCAATTTGGCATAAATAAGAATGGTTCTCTTTACCATTTTTGGTATGGCGATTGCCCAGGATTTGATGTTTCATGAATTGCACAGTTTTTACATTGATCATCTTCAATGGTTAAACGGCCGATTGCACAAAAAATGGCTTGTAGCCATCAGGCGGATGACCTGACAAAGTATGCCTTTGTGCGTGGCATGAGTTGCAGACCCGTTTTTCTGGTGTGAACGAGCCACGTGTTTTTTGCGAAGACTGTTTGAACCGCTAAAATAACTTCCCCGGCGTGTGCCGGGGATGGAATGGGTGAAGCTGGTGTAAATCAGGAAGAGGCTCAGGTTTCGGACCACATACGCAAGAGGTTGTGGTACTGGCCAGTGAGACTTAGCACTTCATGGCTATCGCCAAGCTGGCTGCGCAGGCGGGTAATGTTTTGGTCCATTTCAAAGAGCATGGTACGGCGTGCATCATCGCGTATCATGCTTTGTGTCCACAAGAAAGAACATACACGCTCACCACGTGTGACTGGCAAGACCTGGTGCAGGCTGGTGGATGGGTAAAGTATCAGGTCGCCGGCTGGTAATTTGACTTCATGCGTGCCGTAGGTGTCGACTACTTCCAGTTCGCCACCGTCATAGTCTTCCGGGTCACACAGGAACAAAGTGGATGATACATCGGTGCGCAGACTGTAGTTGGCGTTGGCGACATTGCGTACCGCACCATCAACATGCAGGCCATAGTGTTCGCCGCCAGCATAGGAATTGAACAGCGGTGGGACTATGCGCAACGGCAGGGCGGCAGCAAAAAAAATGGGGTTGTTTTTCAATGCAGCCAGAACGATGTGACCCAGTTCTTGTGCTAGTGCAGAATGTTCAGGCAGTTGACGGTTGCGTTTAACCTGGGCACCTTGCGCACCCACTGTTTGTTTGCCATCCACCCAGTTTGCTGCGTCCAGCCGTTGGCGAATTGCGCTGACTTGCTCACGGCTGAGCACGCCAGGTATATGTAGCATCATTGCTATTGCTCCAGAAAAAAAGCCCCTCAAGAGAGTGAGGGGCCGATATTACTTTAGAATTTTACATTTGCTGTCAGGCTCACCGCTCTTGGTGTACCAGGGGTATAACGATAACCGCTCTTATTGATGGCCGCAACGTAGACTTTGTCGGTCAGGTTGTTGACGTTCAATTGCAGGTCTACGTTCTTGGTTACAGCATAGCTGGCCATCGCATCAACTACCCAATAGGCTTCTGTCTTTGCTGGTGTACCAACTGCGCCATCCGTGCCGCGCAACAGTGCATCAACGAAGCGTGCTCCACCGCCGAGTTTGATACCCATAGGCAACTGGTAGGAAGTCCATGCCGTCAAGCTTTGTTTTGGCGTGTAGCTCAGGTTGTTGATACCGCTGGCAGTGACCAGAGGGCCACTTTCAACGCTGGTGTCCATGCGGGTATAGCCTGCACTGACCAGCCAGTTACGGTTGATCGCGCCTGTCACACCCAGTTCCAGACCTTGTACGCGCTTTTTACCAGTTTGGTAGTACATCAAGTCAGCCAGGTTTTGCACCACTTCATTGGATACTTCTGTGCGATAAATCGCTGCAGTGAAGGACAGTTTTTGATCCAGCAAATCCCATTTGGTACCAATTTCCATATTCTTGGTTTCTTGCGGGTCAAACTTTGGATTGGCAGCGCTGCTGGCAGCTGAGCTCAAAGCAAAGTTGGAGCCGCCCGGAGGTTGCTTGGAAGTGGAGTACGATGCATAGACACTGCTGTCTTTAGTTGGTTTATACAATGCACCCAGTTTGAAATTAACCAGGTTGCCAGCCATGTTCAGATTGGTTGGGATAGGCGTGCCCACCGGCAAGGTTGGATTGGCGCTTGCTGTTGACAGGCTGGCCGCAGAATAGTCAGTTGTGTAGTGATCAATACGGACACCCGCGTTCGCTTGCCATTCAGGGCTGAACTTGATTGTGTCAAACACATAGGCACTGACAGTATTGGTACTGCCACGGGTGAACACCGCATTGCGTACAGGTGCCAGGCCAGTGATAGCGTCGTTTGGATTTGGGTTGTAAAAATTGGCTGCTGGCAAAGTACCCAAGCCATTGTTGCCCCAGGTATTTTGTTTTTCGTTCGTGACTTCTATACCGCCTACCAGGCTATGCTTTAAGCCGCCTAAATCCAGGTCTGCAACCAGATTGGTCTGGTTGGTCAGGATTTCATTTTCCTGATCTTTCAGGGTACGGATGCTACGAGCCAGTGTCCATGTCGAGATATCGGTGGCTGACGGTGTCAGCAAATTGGCGGTGGAGCCCATGAAAGCTGTCAACAGGTAATTCTGGCTGGTCTTGCCATAGCGGGCAGTATTGATCAGCTTGACTTTGTTGTTGAAATCATGTTCTACACGAGCAGTCAGCATGTCAGCAGTAACTTTGTCAAAGTCGCTACGGGAACCATAGAAGTTCTCTGGATTGACTTTTGGTGCCGTGGCCAGGAATGGGCGTTTCGGATCCGGGCTGCTAAAGCCTGGCAAACCTATTGTTGGTACACCGCCATCAGGCACATTGTCTTGCTGTACATGCAGGTAATTCAGATAGAAACGGGTAGGGGATTTCAAGCCAAATGCAATCGCAGGAGCGACACCCCAGCGCTTGTTTTTGACTTCATTGCGGCCAACAACGCCACTATCCTGGTCAAACACATTCAAACGGAAGGCAGAACCTTGTTCAGCACTGATGACTTTGTTCCAGTCAAGTGCTACGCGTTTCTGGCTGCCGCTACCGACTGTGATGTTGCCGAATGTTGCATCATCAAGATTCGCTTGTTTGCTGACCAGGTTGACCGAGCCAGTAGGGGAACCACGACCACCATCAGTACCGGCCGGGCCTTTGAGAACATCGATTTGTTCAATATTGAACAAATCACGTGAAATCGAACCCAGATCGCGGACGCCATCAACATAAATGCTGCTGGAAGCATCGAAACCGCGCATATAGATAGTGTCACCAGTGTTGGTATTACCATTTTCACCCAGGAAGAACGCGCCTACGCCAGGCGTATTACGCAAGGCTTCAGTCAACGTCAGTGCACCTTGTTGGTCTATCAGCTCGCGCTTGATGACGGTGATAGTTTGAGTTGTGTCAACCAGAGGCTGGGTGTACTTTGCAGACGACGCTTTGTCAGCTTTGAAGTCATTCTCTGTTTTTGCTGTTACTTTGACTTCTGGCAAGGCCGGGTCGGCAGCGTGGGCAGCGATTGGCAGCAAAAACGCGGCCGCTGCGACAGTCATTGTATGGTTGAAACGTGAATTGCTGAGCGAAGTGAACAGGGCGTGCTTGTGCTTGCGACTCTTGATGTGGGCCATGATATTTCCTGGGGGGAAAATAAGATTAAAAATAAATACCGCTGGCTTTTCTTGAAGAATGGCTGAGGTGGGAATGTAAAAAAATCAGTGTGCAATTGTAACTAAATGGAATAGAAAAGTAAATGATAATCGTTCCTATTAGTATCCATGTTGCAATTTCATTGGTGATTTGACTTCAAATTTGTTATCCTGAAACAAACACTTGGTAGTCTTTGCTTACGTACGTTTTCAAAGTTCGACCAATATTTGGGTTCAGGAGTTAAAGTTTTTACTTGTCTTTGTTTGTGGCGGTAAAAGCAAGTTCCTATTGCTTGATCTTTTTTTTATCCTGGCAGTCAACAATAATTGTGCTGCCGCGTTGATTGCTTATCTTACTTTTTTCGGAGTTCATCATGCGCAAGCTTACTATCCTGACCACATTTGCTCTTGTTGGCGTGTTGGCAGGATGTGCGACTCAGCGTTATCCAGCGCATACGCAAAATCAATATCCTGCACAATATCCGTCGCAGTACCAGCCACAGTATCCTCAGTCACAACCTTATGCTAACCAGTATCAAAATAGTTATGTTGATACTGCAACTATTGTTGGTATGCGTGAAGTGAATGTTGGTAGCGGCGGTTCTTCTGGTGGTGGTGCAGTGGTTGGTGCTTTGCTTGGTGGCGTGCTTGGACATCAGGTTGGCAAAGGCACAGGGCGTGATCTGGCTACCATAGGTGGTGCGATTGCTGGCGGCGTGATTGGCAATGAAATGGAGCGTGGTTCCTCTCCAAGGAATAAACTGGAATTGACTATACGCCTGCATAACGGTGATCAGCGTGCTGTGCTGGTCGAACCGAATAATTATTACCGTGTCGGTGACAGGGTCAGGGTCACGGTCCAGAATGGTCAGCTTGCCATTGTGCCTTGATGACTTGCTGATTTTTGCGATGTGGTCTTGATCTGCATCTGGGCTTTAAGATAAAAATCCACATAATTCATTACGTGTGGATTTTTTTTCAGATTTCTTTAGATTTACTATAAGGCTTAGTGGCGCTCTCATAAGTCAACCGCCGGGACTCAGGCTACAATGCAGCTTAATACTACATAAGCTGAAGTGGAAATCTGAACTATGTCCAAACCAATGTTAAGCGCCAAAGAAGCGCTAGACTTTTTGTTGTCAGCAGTGCGCCCCATTGAAGGTGTGGAAACGCTGGCGACAATCGCCTCCAATCGCCGCATCCTCGCTGCGGACCAGTCATCCTTATTGAACGTGCCGCCTGTGGACAATACTCAGATGGATGGCTATGCCGTGCGCGCCAGCGATTGCAACAGTGGTGAGAGCCGCCTGCGTATTTCACAAAGAATACCTGCTGGCCATGTCGCCCAGGCCTTAGAGCCAGGTACGGCGGCACGCATCTTCACTGGCGCCATGATACCCCAGGGGGCAGATGCCGTTGTCATGCAAGAGCAATGTCAGGCTGACGGTGATTTTGTGCTTATCAAGCATCAGCCAAGGGCTGGTGAATGGGTGCGCAGGCAGGGAGAAGATATCCAGACAGGTGCCACTATCCTGAAAGCGGGAACGCGTTTGAGAGCGCAAGAACTGGGTTTGGCTGCCTCGGTAGGTTTAGCGCAATTACCGGTATTGCGCTTGCCCAGGGTCGCGGTGTTTTTTACTGGCGACGAATTGACCATGCCGGGGGAGCCTTTGAAACCGGGTGCAATTTATAACTCCAACCGATTTACGCTGACTGGTTTATTGCAAGACCTGGGTTGCCTGGTCACAGATTATGGCATCGTGCCAGACAAGCTGGACGCCACGCGTGACACTTTGCGCCGTGCCAGCCATGATCATGATCTCATTATTACCTCGGGCGGTGTTTCTGTTGGTGAAGAAGACCATATACGACCAGCCGTTGAGGCTGAGGGTAGCCTGAATATGTGGCAGATAGCCATGAAGCCAGGCAAGCCCTTGGCTTTTGGGGAAGTAGGCAAGGCGTTTTTCATGGGGCTGCCGGGTAATCCGGTGTCCAGCTTCGTGACTTTCTTGCTGTTTGTCCGCCCATTCATTCTGCGCATGCAGGGCGTGGAAAAAGTTGAACCTGCTGCTTACCATGTGCGTGCTGATTTTGACTGGCTGAAACCAGATCGACGCAATGAATTTTTGCGGGGCCGCCTGAATGTCGATGGTGGACTGGATTTGTTCGCTAATCAAAGTTCGGGTGTATTGACCTCCACAGTCTGGGGTGATGGCCTGATCGATCTTGCGCCAGGTCAGAGCATACGCAAGGGTGAGCTGGTACGATATATCCCATTTAGCAGCCTGATGTAATCTGTCAGGTTCTGCCTTCCCATATTTCTAGTGTTTCAGATGATGAATATACAATTACGTTTTTTTGCCAGTGTCCGTGAAAAACTGGGCATGTCTGAGCAAAAGGTAGCCTTGCCCGCAGATATCAACACCGTAGGCGAAGTCAGATCCTGGCTGGTTGCACGTGGTGATGTCTGGGCAGACGTGCTGGCACCGGGGCGCGCTTTGCGCATGGCATATAACCAGCAAATGTGTGAACCTGATACGAAGATCAGTGAAGGTGCAGAAGTTGCTTTCTTCCCTCCGGTTACCGGGGGGTGATGCATGACTGGTATTACTATTCGCGTGCAGACTGTTGACTTTGATCTGAATGCAGAATTGGCGCAACTGCGCCAGGGCAATCCTGGTATAGGTGCCGTGGTCAGCTTTGTTGGCCTGGTGCGCGATATCAATGATGGGCAGAATATCAGTGCCATGGAGCTGGAACACTATCCTGGCATGACAGAAAAAGCGCTGGAACAGATAGTTGTGCAGGCGCAGGCGCGCTGGGATCTCATCAATACCCTAGTCATACACAGGGTAGGGCCTTTGCAGCCGCTGGACCAGATTGTACTGGTGGCTGTGGCGACACGTCATCGAGGTGATGCCTTTGCTGCCTGCGAATTCATCATGGATTATTTAAAGACCCAGGCACCTTTCTGGAAGAAAGAACAAACGCCTGAGGGTTCTCGTTGGGTAGATGCGCGTGAAACCGATGACCTGGCACTGCAAAAGTGGAATATGCCGGCCCAAGGAGGGGATCCTGCATGAGCTGGCTTGGTGCGCTGGCCGTTGGTATAGGCGCAGCATTTGGTGCCTGGCTGCGCTGGGCTTTGGGATTGTGGCTGAACGGTGTTTTGCCCTTGTTCCCGATCGGGACTCTGGTAGCCAATCTGGGTGGTGGTTACGTCATTGGTTTTGCGGTTGCTTTTTTTTCTGCCAATCCACACCTTTCACCTGAATGGCGGCTGTTTTTGATTACAGGTTTCCTTGGTGGCCTGACGACCTTTTCTACTTTTTCTGCAGAAGCCATGGGCCTTTTACATCGCGGTGATTATGGCTGGGCCATGCTGCATAGCGGCGCGCATTTGCTGGGCTCCATTCTCTGTTGCTTTGCGGGTTTTTCCACCTATAAAGCGCTTCTTCATTAAATGGCGCGGTGTGCTCAGCGCCAGGTTTCATGTATTTGTAGTTGACTGGGCAGCATATTGATGTATTGCACGATGCGTGGTTTCTTGCCACGATTGGGGCGGCTGCCATGGGGCAGGGCCTGATGCCAGATGACCAGGTCGCCAGCCTTGCCACCTACAGGTATTGAACCCAGTGCATGCAAGTCTTGCTCTCTGGGGTAAGCACTCTCTGGCAATTCATCCATCCATTTACCCAGCCTTTGATGAAAACCGGGAACCAGCGTGAGTGCGCCTTGCTCTGGTGGTGTGTCGGTCAGGTAAAGTACGCCCTGCGTAGCAAGTGGCACAGGTTGCTGCAAACTCACATCCCAATGCAGGTCCGGGCCTTGAAAGACGTGACCTGGTTTCTCAGGAACGTTGAAGCTGCAGCGGTCTGTGGTGGCCCATAAATCTGCAGTCCCCCACAATTGTGCAAAAGCCTTGTGAATGCGCAGCGAACGACGGTTTTTTTTAAAAACGGGTGACTGGAACAATTGCACCATGATGTTGGCGTGCCCCTTGTGGTACCAAGATGCTTCATTCTCTTCGCTTGCACCCAGTGCATCCCAGATAGTCCGGGCTGCCATCGCACAATCCGCAGCGGGCACTGCTTCATGCAGTATGACGTAGCCATGCTCTGTCCAGTGCTGTAAATCCTCCATGCTGAGCACGTCGGGCATGTGAGTGACGTGCTCAAATAAGCTTGAGACATTGGCAGGGAGTGGGCTGCCGAAATACAAATTTTGCAAACGGGCGATGGTGCTACTGGATGGCCTGCCTGCCGTGTGGATAATCCAGGCCTCGAACTCCTGAAAACCTGGTCGGTTTTGCGACAGATACTGCGAGGTTTGTTCCAAACCCAAGCCCAAGACATGCAGGAGCAGACGATCCCTGTGAAATTCCGGATTATTTCCTGTACCTTTGCCGTTCAAGGCAGCCATCGTGCGTGACCAATAACTGTACAGTCCCGGAGCACCCAATTGTTCAGGTTCATTCGAATTAGTGCGGGGATCTGATAAGGGCATGATTGAACGATGAATGTGAAAACAGCATCATAAAAAATAAAAGTCTATTCCGCAATACACAATCAGATGTTGCAATATTGCCTATTGCTTCTCTATGTACATGAGTATAATCCCTGTTAGCTACCTACACTATTTCATCTATTTCTTATTCATATGAGCGCAGATACTACTTCTTTGTTCCCTGTCATAGAACCTTACCGTACTGGCATGCTGCCAGTCGATGATATGCATACCTTGTATTGGGAGGAAAGTGGTAATCCCAATGGCCAGCCTGTGATTTTCCTGCATGGCGGGCCTGGCGGGGGCACTGCGCCAAATCATCGCCGATTCTTTGATCCTGCGCATTATCGTATCGTGCTGTTTGATCAGCGTGGTGCGGGTAAGTCTCTGCCTCTAGGAGAATACCGCAATAACACCACAGCCTTGTTGGTGGACGATATAGAAAAAATCCGCGTCATGCTGGGCATAGAGCAATGGCTGGTCTTTGGTGGTTCCTGGGGGTCTACACTGGCGCTGGCCTATGGCGAGGCGTATCCTGAGCGTTGCCTGGGGTTTGTCCTCAGGGGTATTTTTCTATGTACCAAGGCTGAGGTGGAATGGTTTGTGAATGGCATGAAATGGTTCTTCCCAGAGGTGCATCAACGATTTGCAGAAGGCGTGCCAGCAGAAGAGCGCCACGACTTGCTGCAAGCCTATGCCAAACGCCTGTTCAGTGAAGACCCTGCGATTTACACCGAGGCGGCGCGTAACTGGAGTCGCTATGAAGGTTCTTGCATCTTCTTGCTGCCCCAGCCAGATACCATTGCCGATTTTGAGTCAGATGCCGTAGCCATAGGTCTGGGCAGGCTGGAAGCGCATTACATGATCAATGGTGCTTTCATGCGTGAAGACCAGTTGATAGAGGATATAGGCCGTATCCGCCATTTGCCTGCTGTCATCGTGCAAGGTCGTTATGATGTGGTTTGCCCGCCAGTGACGGCGCAAAGATTGCACCACGCCTGGCCAGAAGCGCGTTTACAGATGATTGCTGACGCAGGGCATGCAGGCGGTGAGCCTGGTATTGCTGCAGCACTGGTAGAAGCAACCAATCAATTTAAAAAGTCTGGCAAATTCGATTAAGACTTTGCCGTCTTCATATTTATTTTGATTTGGCCTAATTCAGCATTCCCGCCGGAGGTGCTTCAGGAGCACTTCCCATCATTTCCAGGGTGAAACCCCAATCTGCTTTTTCCACAGCATCCTGGAACAATTTGCAAAAGCCGTGCAGCAAACGCTTGCCCATGGCAATTTCAAAATTTTTGCCGCCGGCAACTGTAAATTCCATCCTGAATGGCAGCTTTGCGTGGACGTGAAATTGTATGTTCTCTGGTAGCATTGCCTCTTTGCCGAGCGGCCAGCTTTCAACATCGTCTTCCAGCGGTGCATTGAAGTGGCCACTGTCCTTCATTTCAGCCACCGAGGCTTCATGTTCCATTTGCACCAGTTCTGAACTTGCGTGCGCAGCACTGGGTTTGCTCATCTTAACTTGTTTGCCCATGGCTTCCAGCAAACCTGGCCAGAATTTCATGGTTGTCCTGCGGGTAAACAATAGATCTATTTCTTGTCTTGCAGCTTTATCATTTTCTGCAAACGACAATTTGAGCAATAGTCTATCCTGATCAGGAAGGTAAGTAATTTGTATCTGATGTAAATCCATGTGGTCTTTGATATAAAACAAACATCGTGAAATGCACTGCGAGTTTAGCTTTGCCTATTCTTGAAATTGGACTGGCTGCCCCAAATTGTATGCTAACTAATTATTCAGGAGAGAGTCATGCGGCACGACAAATTAACTACCAAGCTACAAGAAGCGCTCGCAGACGCGCAAAGTCAGGCAGTCGGCAATGATAACCAATACATAGAGCCTGTGCACGTCTTGTTGGCATTAATCAACCAGGATGATGGCAGCAGCCGTTCATTATTGCAAAGGGCAGGGGTGAACGTTGCCGCCCTGAGCAATGCCTTGAAAGCGGCTCTCGAACGTTTGCCCAAGGTCAGCGGTACGGATGGACAAGTACAGGCCGGTCGCGAGCTGGTCGGCCTTCTGAACCTAGCCGACAAAGAATCACAAAAGCGCGGTGATCAGTTCCTTGCCAGCGAAATGATCTTGTTGGCACTGACAGACGACAAATCCGAGGCTGGCAAGCTGGCGCGCGAAAATGGTCTGACACGCAAGTCACTGGAAGCAGCCATCGCTGCAGTGCGAGGTGGTGGCAATGTTGATAGCCAGGATGCCGAAGGGCAACGCGAGGCTTTAAAGAAGTACACAATGGATCTGACTGAGCGTGCCCGTCTGGGTAAGCTTGACCCTGTCATAGGCCGCGATGATGAAATTCGTCGCGCTATCCAGGTCTTGCAGCGCCGCAGCAAGAATAATCCTGTACTCATCGGTGAACCAGGTGTCGGTAAAACTGCCATCGTCGAAGGACTGGCTCAACGCATCGTCAATGGCGAAGTTCCAGACAGCCTGAAATCCAAGCGCGTCCTGTCGCTGGACATGGCTGCCTTATTGGCCGGTGCCAAATACCGTGGTGAATTTGAAGAGCGCCTGAAAGCCGTGCTCAAGGAAATCGCCATGGACGAAGGTCAAACCATCGTCTTTATCGATGAATTGCACACCATGGTAGGCGCAGGCAAGGCTGAGGGTGCTATGGATGCTGGCAATATGCTCAAGCCCGCATTGGCACGCGGTGAATTGCACTGTGTAGGCGCAACCACGCTTGATGAATATCGCAAATACATAGAAAAAGATGCAGCGCTGGAGCGCCGTTTCCAGAAAATTATTGTTGATGAGCCTAGTGTCGAGGCAACCATAGCGATCCTGCGTGGTTTGCAAGAGAAATACGAAGTCCATCATGGCGTTGATATTACCGATCCGGCGATTGTTGCAGCGGCAGAATTGTCACACCGCTACATCACTGACCGTTTCTTGCCTGACAAGGCAATCGACCTGATTGATGAGGCTGCGGCCAAAATCAAGATAGAGATAGACTCCAAGCCAGAAGTCATGGATAAGCTGGATCGTCGCCTGATACAGCTGAAGATAGAAAAAGAAGCCGTCAAACGTGAGAAAGATGAGGGCTCCAAAAAGCGCCTGATCTTGATAGAAGAAGAGATTGGCAAACTCTCTCTCGAATATGCTGATCTCGAAGAAGTCTGGAAAGCAGAAAAAGCCTTGGTGCAGGGAAGTACCCATATCAAGGAAGAAATAGAAAAAATCCGTCTGCAAATGGATGAAGCCAAGCGCCGTGGCGACTGGCAAACCATGTCTGAATTGCAGTACGGTCAATTGCCTGAGCTGGAAGCACAACTCAAGCAGGCAGATACTCAGGCGGATAAAAACCAGCAAGACGGCAGCAAAATGAAGCTCTTGCGTACCCAGGTAGGTGCAGAAGAAATTGCGGAGATTGTGTCTCGTGCAACTGGCATCCCAGTGTCGCGCATGATGCAGGGTGAGCGCGAGAAATTATTGCATATGGAAGATGCATTGCATCAACGCGTCGTTGGCCAGCATGAAGCAATTACTGCAGTGTCGGATGCAATCCGCCGTTCACGTTCTGGCCTTGGTGATCCTGGTCGTCCGTATGGTTCCTTCCTGTTCCTTGGGCCTACCGGTGTTGGTAAAACCGAGTTGTGCAAGGCACTGGCGAATTTCATGTTTGATACAGAAGAGTCATTGATCCGTATCGACATGAGTGAGTTCATGGAGAAACATTCGGTGGCACGTCTGATAGGTGCACCACCGGGCTATGTAGGCTATGAAGAGGGTGGCTATCTGACCGAGGCGGTTCGGCGTAAACCGTATAGCGTGATTTTGCTGGACGAAGTCGAAAAAGCCCATCATGATGTCTTCAATGTGCTGTTGCAGGTGTTGGATGATGGACGCATGACGGATGGACAAGGCAGAACGGTGGATTTCAAAAATACCGTGATCGTCATGACATCGAATCTGGGTTCGCATCAGATACAGGCCATGGAAGGTAGCGATCCTGAAGTCATCAAGATGGCCGTCATGGGTGAAGTCAAAACCCATTTCCGCCCTGAATTTATCAACCGTATTGATGAAATCGTGGTCTTCCATGCACTGGATGCGAAAAACATAGGGGCGATTGCCAAGATACAGCTTAAGACTCTCGAGCAGCGTTTGCGCCAGATGGATATGGGTTTGCAGGTCAGCGAAGATGCGCTGCAAAAAATTGCCGAGGCTGGTTTCGACCCAGTGTATGGCGCAAGACCTTTGAAACGAGCTATCCAGCAAGAAATAGAAAATGTCTTGTCCAAACTGATATTGCAAGGTAAATTTGGGCCCAAGGATATTATTGCGATCGATGCCAAAGACCACGAACTGGTGTTTAGCAAAGCGGGAGAGCTGGCGTGAAATTAGTTGGAACCTGGGGATAGATTACCGGTCTAGACCTTCGTAGGAAAGCAAGTTGGGGCAGCGTGCAAATGCTGCCCTTTTTTTATCATTACTCATTTTTGTTTGAAAAAACTCGATGGTGATTCACCAAAAGTTTTCTTGAACATGGCAGAAAATGCCGACTGGCTGGCATAGCCCAACTCAGACGCTACTTGTGATAATGGCATGCCACTGGTGATCAATGGTGATGCCTTGGATAAACGCATTTGCTGACGCCAGGCAGTGAATGACATATCCAGCTCTTGCTCAAACAGGCGTGACAGGGTGCGTGAAGATGCCCCAACCTGTATCGCATAATCTTCCATGGTCATGCCGGATGCCGGGTCGGCCAGCAAAATTTCACACAGGTTTTTGAGTCGTTTATCTCTGGGCATAGGCAAGCGTATGGGTAACGTTTTTGCAGCTTGCAGTTCATCCATGATGACAGCCGCGATATGAAACTCGCGCGTACTGGCTACTTCTATTACTTCCATGCTGGCGATCAATTCCCTGAGCAGTGGCGAAACTTCCAGTACCAGGCATTCTGTGCCGCGAAAGGGGGCAAAGTCAGCGTGTATGTTCAGCAGCCGCAGTTGTGAAGGCTCAATGATACGTACCTCATGCGCCACATTGGGCGGTATCCAGATTGCCCGTAAAGGCGGCACGAACCAGGTGTTGTTATTCGCCAGTATCTGCATCATGCCCTGCGGCGTATAAGTCAACTGCCCCCAGGTGTGGCTATGCATGCTGATGACTTCTTCCGTCGGCAGGTTTCTAGCTGCCAGCCGTACAGGGCGCTCAGGTGTGGGGCGCTTGTCTGGTGCCTGAGGGCGGGTATCGGTCAGGATTTCAATTGCCATGGTCATTCCTAATCTGTAAGACTTATTTTCCTGGTTGGCGGAAATGCGATAAATTTTGTCTATCTATCTTAAATCAGACTAGAGGATTTTGCATACACTGCTTGCTTGAAAGCTTGCTTTGACTTGCAAGTGCGTTTGGAAACAGGAGATGATTTTAATGACGACAGCAGCGACAACCCAGACAACGCCGGAGAATATGAAAAAGGATGTGATGGTGATCAGCCTGGTGGGCCTGGCGCACGGCATTTCCCACTTTTTCCATATGATACTGGCTCCTTTATTCCCATGGATTAAGGATGCCTTTAGCTTGTCATTTGCCGAACTGGGTTTGCTGATGACGGTATTTTTTGTGATCTCTGGCATAGGCCAGGCTTTATCCGGCTTTATCGTCGATAAGGTCGGTGCCAGGGCAGTTTTGTTTTTTGGCATATCTAGCCTGGTGTTTGCCGCATTGGTGTTGTCGATGTCGCAAAATTACAGCATGCTGTTGATGGGTTCCATGCTGGCTGGCGTGGGGAATAGTGTATTCCATCCTTCTGATTACACCTTGCTCAATAAGAAAGTATCCAGCCAACGTTTGGGTTACGCCTTTTCTGTGCATGGCATAACCGGCAATCTTGGATGGGCGGCGGCACCTGTTTTTCTGGTGACTATCGCCGGTCTGACAACTTGGCGCACCGCTTTGTTTTGTGCAGCCTTCTTGCCCTTTACCGTGTTGGCCATACTGTTTTTTTACCGCGACCTGTTGTATAGCGAGATAGTCCAGCATAAAAGTGCAGCGCATGCTGCCAAAGCCGCCGAGGGTGCGATGGATTTCATGCGTATTCCTGCGGTGTGGATGTGCTTTGGCTTTTTCTTCATGACCGCCATGGCTTTGGGCGGCATACAAAGCTTTTCATCCGTCAGCTTGCGTCAGATGTATGACATGTCACTGGGTTCGGCCACCACTGCCTATACTTTGTACATGCTGGCTTCGGCTGCTGGCATGTTGTTGGGCGGTTTTCTGGCAGCGAAAACTACTCATCATGACAGGACGATTACGTTTGCATTCAGCTTTGCCGGAATTTTTTCACTAATTCTGGCGAGCGGCGCAGTCAATGCAGGCGTTGCTGTTCTGTTGATGGGGGTAATCGGTTTTGGTTCTGGGATTGCCGGGCCTTCGCGTGATTTGATGATACGTGCTGCTGCACCCAAAAATGCCACGGGTCGCGTGTATGGTATCGTTTATTCAGGGCTGGATTCCGGCCTGGCAGTGGCGCCGCTTATTTTTGGTGCCATCATGGATGCGCATCATCCTTCGTGGGTATTTATCTGTGTTGGTTTCTTCCAGGTGTTGGCAATATTGACGGCCATCAATGTTGGTAGCAAAACCAGGGCATTGGCGGTTTGAATATTGTTGATTAGCTGGTTAGAATGAGGGTTCATACGAACGAGGACAAATCATGAGCTTTGCTACCTGTGATATTTGTGATGCCAACGAAGACAAGATCGCCACGCATGAACTGGCCGTCATCCCGCCCATCTTCATGCGCTATGGTACGGTTATCAAATTCAGCGGTCAGGCCGTCACGCTGAAAGTATTTGAAGACAATGTGCTGGTGAGGGAGACGCTGGAAAAGCCAGGCAATGGTCATGTCCTGGTGATTGATGGTGGCGGCAGCTTCCGTTGCGCGCTGGTGGGTGGCAACCTGGCTGCACTGGCAGAAAAAAATGGCTGGGTAGGTATTATTGTTCATGGTTGTATCCGTGATGTGGATGAAATCAATGCCTGCAATATTGGCGTACGCGCCATGGCACCCATGCCTTTGCGTGCAGCCAAGCATGGCGGTGGCATGCGAGATGCCCGTATCAATGTGGCGGGTGTCGCCATCAAACCTGGCGACTGGATTTATGCCGATGCAGACGGTGTACTGGTAGCCAGACAGGCACTGGTTTAAGCAGGATGGGACAGGCATAAAATAGACGCATACAGTCGATTAAGCTGTATGCGTTTTGTTTTTCAGTGGTGAGAATTCCAGGCTGTGGTATAAAGCCTGACCTTATCATTCATTTTGTCTGCTTATGATTCTTCGTTTGTTGGCCTTTGTCCTTGCTTCAACCTTATCGATGAATGCACCTGCTCAAGTCCAGGATAAGCAGGTGACGACATCGGCCAAGCTGGCTGCTGAACCCTTCCAAGGTAAAAAAATCTTCCAGATGACGCCACAAGAGGTGGATCAGTATCTTGCATATCTATACGCCAATGTACCCGATTTGCGCCAGCGTATCGCCCTTGTCGCAAGGAAAAATATAGGCCAGCCCTACAAGCTGAACCTGCTGGGGGAATTCCCCTTTGAGTTGCATGACAACCTGCCCATGTATAGCCTCACTCATAGTGACTGCCTGGTGTTTGCCGAGCATACCTATGCCATGGCCTTAAGCAGCTCATGGGAAGAATTTTTCTGGGCCTTGCAGCGCATACGTTACAAGGATGGTTTGATCGGGGTGGCGACGCGCAATCACTACACCGAAGTGGACTGGAATATCAATAATGCCTGGTTGCTCAAGGATGTCAGCGCCGGGTTCGGTGCCGACAAGGTAGCGAGTTATGACATCGTTGTCGACAGGGCAAAATTCCTGCGTGAGCAACATCGCAAGGAAACCAGTCTCCCTGTGCAAACCAGCCGTGAAGCCTATGTCAGGGCTGACAAGGTTAATGCCATGCTGGATCAGTTACGCGAAGGTGATTTCGTGAACGTGGTGTCAGACAAGGATGGTTTCCAGTCGATTACCCATGTCGGCCTGGTGGTGATTGATGCGAATGGCAAACGCAATTTTTTGAATTCTGCCGAACCTCAGGTAAGGGAAGAGAGCTTCGATACTTTTATCGCCCGTACCAATGAGAGAACCCGTACCAGCAAGCAAGCCAAGCCACGTCGCTTGCTGGGCTTTAAATTTTTGCGCTTGCGTGATGATATCGTCATCCCTGGTGCGGTCAGCCTGCCAAGGCCGGGGAAGTGATACTAGGGTTTGCGTAGCGCAGTAAAACTGGCTGGCTCCCATTCGCGCATGGCCAATAATACTGCTGTGCCACGTCTTTTCTTGAGCGGACTGCTAAGGCTCTCTGTGTGCAGTTCTGCCAGTTTGTGCCTGAGTTGACGTATCTCAGCCTGAAATTTTTCTGCGGCTGCTTCCGTCAGCATACCGTGGATGAAGTGCTGTGATTCATATTCATGGCTGAATGGCGCGTCCAGAAAATCGATCATGCCAGTATCATGGAAATACTGGCGTATTGGCCCATGCGGCAACCAGTCAAAATCCCTGGCGATATTCAGCCGTATGCGGTTATTTGGCATCAGGCTGATCAGGCATAATTTATCCAGGTGCAAAAGTTTGCTCAGGCATTCTGTCTCACTGAGTTGATAAATTTGCAGAATTTCTTCAAGTTTCCAGTGATTCAGGGCGCAGACTGCCACCAGCAGCAATTTTGTATCTGACACCAGTTCCTTTTCCTGCGCAGTGCTCAAACTATGTATGCGGGTGTTACTGGCACTTGCTTCCTGAGTGAGTTCCAGCAGGCTGTAACCTAGGAAGTGGCTGATTTGCGCCAGCCTTTCTATACTCATATTGGCACCATTCTCGGCACTCATCAGGCGTTTGATACTGGCCTCGGACAAATTCAGGGCAGTAGCCACATCTCGGTAGGTTTTTCCTTGTAGCTTCAGTTGTTGTTTGATGATGTTTAATAATTGCTTGATTTCAGTCATGGTCATGCATGCCCAGGGTTGCGGGATTTAATACTTCGATTGTTGTATGTCGCTACTTTACCAGTATTGGTTACATTATTTGCTGCCTATGGTCACACTTACTCGTCTCTGTTAAAACATAGGTGGGAATAATGAAAACTGGTTTGCATATACATGCCTTGCTACCCTCGCTGATCTCAATCCTGGCAGTAACGGCATTATTGCTGCATGGGCCGGTTGCACAATTAACGCATTATCATGAGTTTGCCGATCAATTAGAGTGGTCAGGCATACCTCATGCGATTGATGTGCTGACCAATATTGGTTTTGCACTTGTGGCTATGCTGGGTAGCTGGTTTTTGCTGGAAAAATACCGCCAGGGCGACACTGGCGTCGCATTTCCTGCTTATTGCATCTTTACCCTCAGTCTGGCTGCTACTGCTGTTGGTTCGAGTTACTATCATCTGGCACCAGATGATGCGCGCCTGTTCTGGGATAGATTACCTATTGCCTTCGCCTGTTGCAGCTTGTTGGCAGCAGTCAGGGCAACCAGCTTGCCAGGCATGGATGCCAGGAAAGCCTTCATGGAACTAGTATTGCTGCTGATAGCAGCCCTGACGTCGGTGATCTGGTGGCAGCAGACCGGGGACTTGCGTCCATACTTGTTGATACAGGGTTTGACTCTTGTATTGATCCCTTTATGGCAATTGATATGGAAAGCCGGGCTTGCAGACCGTCTGGCATTTGGTGCAGCCATGCTCTTATATGTAGCCGCAAAAATGACAGAGATGCTGGATGGGCAAATCTTGCAGCAACTCCATGTCATCAGTGGTCACAGCATCAAGCATTTGCTGGCAGCCCTGGCGGCCGGCCTGATTGTGTATCGCTGGCGCGCTCACAAAGAAACGCAAACAAAAGTCCATATGCAAAAGATTGTAGTCCACAGGCAAACTGCTTCATAATCAGCTTGTTGATAAATTAGCCTGGGTTTGAAGTGTTATGTGGATAGATAGCCACTGTCATCTGGATGCGAGTGAATTTGGCGGTGAATCGCTGGCCGTTGCGCAAGCTGCCGCGCAAGCGGGCGTGTCGGCGATCGTCGTGCCTGCCGTACACAAAAGCAATTTTGATACTGTCATCAAACTGGGCGAGCATAGGGCTGATTGTTTTTATGCCCTGGGCATACATCCCATGTATGTGCCGACTTCAAAAGAAGAAGACCTGCTGCACTTGCGCGAAAAAGTAAGTGAGCTGATGGCTGGCGCAGATACGCAAAAAAAACTGGTGGCCATAGGTGAAATTGGCCTCGATTATTTTGTACCCGCCTTGACGCAAAGCCCTTTAAAGGAAAAGCAGGAATACTTTTATGTGGAACAATTGAAGCTGGCCAGGGATTTTGACTTGCCTGTGCTGCTTCATGTCCGGCGTTCACAAGACATCATCCTCAAGCATTTGCGGAGAATAAAAGTCAGTGGCGGAATTGCTCATGCCTTCAATGGCAGCGCGCAGCAGGCACGGACATTTATCGACATGGGCTTTAAACTGGGCTTTGGCGGCGCCATGACTTTCACCCGTGCTTTGCAGATACGCCGCCTGGCAACAGACTTGCCCTTGTCCGCCATCGTGCTCGAAACCGATGCGCCAGATATTCCCCCCAGCTGGCTACCTGAGGGGGCTAATACTCCAGCACAGTTGCCACGTATAGGTGCCGTGCTGGCAGGCTTGCGTAATCTGAGTCTGGCTGAAGTGGCGGAAGCAACTACAGTCAATGCCATGCACATCATGCCACGCATGCAAAGGGCTTGATCTGTGCGAGCGGCGTTGTTGGGCTTTGTATTTGGTGTAGCCATCTTGCAGCAACAGGCTGAGCTATTTAGCTACAACTGGCTTTCATTGATGATGGGTTTGTCGCTGCTTGGCATCCTGCTGTTACTCAAATTAAAACCGATGCCATGGCTGCATTTGCCTGCACGTTTTATTCTCACTGCCTTACTGGGGTTTGTCTGGGCCAGTGGCTATGCGTATTTTTATTTAAGCGAAGAGTTGCCCAGGAAATGGGAAAATCAGGATGTCGTGTTAACCGGCACCATCGACAGTCTGCCTTTTCGTTCTGAGCGGGGGCAGAGATTTAATTTTGCGGTGGAGCAGGTGCGCGCAGACGGTGCAGGTGATTTGACTCTTCTCGCACCTTGGCCATCGAGAGTTGCCTTGTCCTGGTATGGTCCTGATTGGGGTGGTGATTCTGGTGGTGTGCAGAAGGTCCCCTCCGTACAGCCTGGAGAACGCTGGCAATTCCGCGTGCGCTTGAAGCGGCCACATGGCAATGCCAATGAATTCGGTTTTGATTACGAGGCTTGGTTACTGGAGCAGGGCATCCGCGCCACTGGCAGTGTGCGTCCCGATAAATACGCACAAGACGCCGTGCAATATAACCGCAAGCTGGTGGATTTTGTCTGGAACCCAGGCAATCTTATTGCATCCAGTCGCTACAAATTGCGTGAACGCATACATGCCGCTTTGCCATCTCAACCCTATGCGGGTGTGCTGGTCGCTTTGGTGGTAGGCGATCAGCGCGAGATATCTCAAGCTGACTGGACGGTATTTAACCGGGTGGGTATCGGTCACCTGATCAGTATTTCCGGCTTGCATATCACCATGGTTGCTGGTTTGTTCGCTGGCCTGGTGTTTCATTTTTGGCGGCATTCTTTCTTTCTGAATCTGGCATTACCCTTGCGTTTACCTGCACAAAAGGCGGCTGCTTTGGCAGGTGCGCTGATGGCACTGGTTTATGTTGCCCTGGCTGGTTTTGGTTTGCCCGCCCAAAGAACCCTGATCATGCTCAGTGTGGTTGCAGTGGCTGTGTGGACAGGGCGTATCAGCAGTTTTTCTGCAGTCTTGAGTCTCGCACTTGGTCTGGTTGTGCTGGCCGATCCCTGGGCGGTTTTATCGCCGGGATTCTGGTTATCTTTTTCTGCTGTCGCGATTATCGTATTTGCCACAGGCGGGGATGAGCGTCCCAAACCACCGGAAGGGCATACCCAAGGATTACTCTACACCTTGCGCTTAGCATCCTTGATGCAATATGCCGTGACGATAGGCATGATTCCACTCACCATGTTTTTATTTGGGCAAATGTCACTCATCAGCCCTTTGGCGAACGCGGTTGCGATACCCCTGGTCAGCCTGGTGGTCACGCCGCTGACATTGATAGGGAGTGTCATGCCAGCTCCCTTGTCGGCGTGGCTGCTGCAAATTTCACATGTTCTTGTGGATTTCCTGGCACGCTTCCTGACTTACTTCAGTGCCTTGCCCTATGCCGTGTGGACTGCACCCATACCTTCATTCTGGCTGTTTGTCCTCGCCATGCTGGGGGTGTTATGGTTATTGGCACCCAAAGCATGGCCTTTGCGTGGTCTGGGCCTTATCTGCTGCTTACCTTTGTTGTTACAAACGGCAAAAAGGCCGTCAGAAGGCGAATTGCATATCACCGCGCTGGATGTAGGGCAGGGCATGGCCCTGTTGCTGGAAACCGCACATCATCGGCTGCTGTACGATAGTGGTCAGGGTTTTGGGCTGGAAGCGGATAGCGGTAACCGGGTGATTTTGCCGTATTTGCATGCGCGCGGGATTAATGAGCTGGATGTCATGATGATTTCCCATAATGATAGCGATCATTCTGGTGGTGCCTTAAGCATACTCAAGAATTTGCCAGTTGAGCTATTGAGCAGTTCCCTGAGCCTGGACAGCCCCATCGTTCAAGCCGCAAAACAGCACCGGCGCTGCGTGGTTGGCCAATCATGGCAGTGGGATGGCGTGCATTTTGAAGTCCTGCAACCTGTCGCCGCCAGTTATGAAAGCACGAAATGGAAACCAAATGCCCGTAGTTGCGTGCTAAAAGTGTCAACCAGAATGCATACCATCTTGCTGGCGGGCGATATCGAGGCAATACAGGAAGATGAGTTGGTGAATACCATCCCGCAAAAGCTGAAGGCTGATGTGTTGCTGGCTCCACACCATGGCAGCGGTACATCTTCCACTGCACCTTTCCTGAAGATAGTGCAGCCTGAGCTTGCCATTTTTCAAGTCGGATACCTGAACCGTTATCAACATCCCAAGCCAGAAGTCTTCCAGCGCTATGCTGATTTTGGAATAAAACGTCTAAGAACAGATGAATCGGGTGCAATCAGCATACAATTTGGCGCATCATTGAAAACTTCACAATTCAGAGAGGAAAATGCGCGTTATTGGTTTGGCCGGTAATGCTATACCCTTGCTATGAACGAGACTACCGTAAAACCCATCATCCATTTTGTCCACGGCAACAGCTTTCCATCCGGGACTTATCGTATGTTCCTCGATCATTTACGCGCTGACTATGAAGTTCACGCGACCGACATGGTCGGTCATGATCCGGCTTATCCTGTGACAGATGGCTGGCGGAATCTCGTCCAGGAATTGATTGATACCCTGCAGGCAAACTATCAGCAACCTGTGATTTTACTGGGGCATTCGTTGGGTGGAATATTGTCCCTGATGGCCGCCAGGGCCAGGCCAGACCTGGTGCGTGGCGTGGTGGTACTGGATTCGCCTGTAGTGTCTGGCTGGCGGGCGATGCTCTTGCGTATATTTAAGTCCCTTAGACTGGATAAAAAGTTTTCGCCTGCGCGGTTTTCAGAAAGGCGCCGTCATCTCTGGGCAAACGAAGAGGCGGCTTATCAGCACTTCGCCTCCAAAGAAATGTTTGCCATCTGGCCGCCAGAAGTCTTGCGTGACTATATGAAGGCTGGACTTAAGCCGCATCCTGAAGGCGTGACCCTGCGCTTTACCCGCGAAGTGGAAACGGCAATTTACCGCACGCTGCCGCATGGCCTGGGCCGTTTGAACAAACGTCCACCCAATGTGCCAGTCGGTTTTGTTGGTGGAACTGAATCCATAGAGTGCCGTCAGGCTGGCCCCCATGCGACGAAGAAATTAATGGGCGATAATTATGTCCTTATTCCTGGCGGTCACCTGATCACGATGGAAGTGCCCAGCCATACAGCCATTGCTGTGCTTACCATGCTGGAACGCATGAAACTAAACTCAATATAAGCCCCATTTAAACTCTATCGCGACAAATACATGAATCAAATCATGCCTGTATTGAAATTTTCCACCTTATTGGCAGCATTGCTCTTCTCTGCCAGTGTATTTGCACAAGAGACTTTGCCATCCTGGGGTGAGTTTGCTCAGGTACGGCAGGCAGGCAAGATTACCTGGCAAGTGGATATCGATAACGATAGCCTTTTACTCAAGAAGGACGACGGCTTTTATACCAGCGGTAATAGAATAGGGCAGAGCTTTACCAAGGCTGACTCGATGCAGGCGCTGACTTATGGCTGGCGTCTGGGGCAGGAGTTGTATACGGCATCCGACATCAAGCTGGCACCGAGCCAGATTGCCAAAATCGACCATCCCTATGCTGGCTGGTTATTTGCAGGCTTATATCGCGAAAAAAATGAAGCTAACGGCAAGAGTCAGCGTTTGGGGCTGGATATAGGATGCATGGGCCCTTGCGCCGGTGGCGAATGGACGCAGACGCATTTGCACAGATTATTGAAGCAACCCTTGCCTCAGGGCTGGAGTACCCAATTACGCAACGAGTGGGGTGCAGTGTTGTCAGGTGAGTATTCACCCGGTCGAATGGCGCTATTGTCGAATGTGGATATCGCACCGCGCCTGAAAGGTCGTTTCGGCAACATCTTTACTGACGCCAGCGCAGAGCTGATGATTCGTGGGGGTAACTTGAATGCGATGCCGGAGCAAGTAGCCAGCTATGGTTTCTTACGTACCGAGCTGAAAGCTGTTGCTTACAACGCTAGTATACAGGGCGGTTATTTTAATAACCAGGATACTGCAGTTAAACCCAAAAGCCTGGTGGGCGAGTTTGAAGTAGGCTATTTCTGGCGTGGTGAAAACTATGGCGCATCAGCATCCTTCATCCGTCGCAGCAATGAAATCAAGGAATTGAGTAATGGCAAGGGTGCACAAAATTTTGCAAGGTTGCAAATTATTTATGCAATGTAAGCCAGCTACGTTCTGAAATTTCACTGGATTTGCAGGCGGGAATTCTCGCACATCGCTGCTTAGTGATGTATAATTCGAATTTCCCGCTTGTGCCGTTCGGCACCTTCTGCAATGACTAAGTTTGTATTCGTTACGGGGGGCGTAGTCTCCTCTTTAGGCAAAGGCATTGCCGCTGCCTCTCTCGCTGCGATCCTTGAATCGCGCGGTCTCAAAGTCACTATGCTCAAACTTGATCCATATATCAATGTGGATCCAGGTACCATGAGTCCCTTCCAGCATGGCGAAGTTTTCGTGACCGATGACGGCGCTGAAACTGATCTGGATTTGGGCCACTACGAGCGCTTCATCACGGCCAAAATGAAAAAGGTGAATAATTTCACCACTGGCCAGATCTATGAATCCGTCATTCGCAAAGAACGCCGTGGCGAATATCTGGGTAAGACTGTGCAGGTTATCCCGCACATCACCAATGAAATCCAGGAATTCATCCATCGTGGCGCTGCCGGTGCTGATGTTGCCCTGGTTGAGATTGGCGGCACAGTCGGCGATATCGAATCCCTGCCTTTCCTCGAAGCTGCCCGCCAACTGAGCCTGCGCGCTGGCCGTAATGCGGCTGCCTTCGTACATCTGACGCTGGTGCCTTATGTTGCCGCTGCCGGTGAATTGAAGACCAAGCCTACTCAACACAGCGTACAAAAACTGCGTGAAATCGGTATTTTCCCGGATGCCTTGCTTTGTCGTGCTGACCGTCCTATCCCTGATGATGAACGCGCCAAGATTTCCCTGTTCGCCAATGTGGCTGAAGAAGCCGTGATCTCTGTATGGGATGCAGATACCATCTATAAGATTCCACAGATGTTGCACGATCAGGGCTTGGATAAAATCGTCTGCGATAAACTGGGTCTGTCACCAAAACCAGCTGATCTGGCCATGTGGGACAAATTGATCTATGCGCTGGAAAATCCGAAAGAAGAAGTCACTATCGGTATGGTCGGTAAATATGTCGACCTGACAGAGTCTTATAAGTCTTTGACAGAAGCCTTGCGTCATGCCGGTATCCACACTGAAAGCCGTGTGAATATTGAGTATGTTGATTCTGAAGAAATCGAAGCGCACGGCACCAAGTCGCTGGAAAAATACGATGCCATCCTGGTGCCAGGTGGTTTTGGCAAACGCGGCGTAGAAGGCAAGATTCTGGCAGCCCGCTATGCCCGTGAAAATAAAATACCTTACCTGGGCATTTGCCTGGGTATGCAAGTTGCCCTGATTGAATATGCCCGTAACAAGGCAGGCCTGACCATGGCGAACTCGACAGAATTTGATGCAGAGACAGAGCAGCCTGTGGTTGCCCTGATCAATGAATGGCAGAACCATGACGGTAAAGTCGAAACGCGGGATGAAAATTCTGACCTTGGCGGTACTATGCGCCTGGGTGCGCAAACTTGTGCGGTTATTTCCGGTACGTTGGCGTCAGAGATTTATGGCAATGTCGTGACTGAACGTCATCGTCATCGCTATGAAGCCAATAATCATTATCTGGGCCGCGTTGAGGCAGCAGGTCTGATTGTATCTGCCCGTACGCCAACAGAAGATTTGTGTGAAATCATGGAATTGTCACGTGAGGTCCATCCTTGGTATCTGGGTGTGCAGTACCACCCTGAATTCAAATCGACACCGCGTGACGGCCATCCTTTGTTTATCTCTTTCGCCAAAGCGGCGATAGCGCATAAAAAGGCGCAAGAAGCTAGTAAGGCATGAGATTGTACGGATTTGATGCAGGCTTGAACCAGCCTGTTTTTTTGATTGCTGGTTTGCCTGTCATTAATAAATCCTGATTGAAAAAGGCGAGCCACTATGCGGTTCGCCTTTTTTGCAAAATAACGCCAAGTTGCCTGAAAGAATGTTGTTGCTATGCTTGAGCTGAGTGGCGAAAAGCATTGCAGATGAAGCCCAGAATTCCGGGAATCCGCTTTTGCTTGATTCGTCCTGTAGTGAAACAGGCTTTTTTGCTTACTAGTGCAAAAAAGCGGCAAGAATAAAGTTTTGTTCAGTTCGTCGAACCAGAGTAATGGAGTATTATCTGCACCATTATTTTGAAGTAGCAAATTCATTACTGCTTTATTTCTCTGTAGCCAGGCCATATCAGGCCTGCAGATGCAGATGCAGACGCAAGTCAGATTCGTTTTATTTTGTTCGATATTTTGATTGTTTAGGAGAATTGAATGAGTGCCATCGTTGATATTATCGGTCGTGAAATCCTAGATTCACGCGGTAACCCAACTGTTGAATGTGATGTCTTGCTGGAGTCTGGCGTCATGGGCCGCGCTGCTGTGCCTTCTGGTGCATCCACTGGTTCCCGTGAAGCGATAGAGCTGCGTGATGGCGATAAGTCACGCTATCTGGGCAAGGGTGTCTTGAAAGCCTGCGAACATATCAATACTGAAATCGCAGAAGCCATCATGGGTCTGGATGCGAATGAGCAGGCATTCCTGGACCGTACCCTGATCGATCTGGACGGCACTGAAAACAAGAGCCGCCTGGGTGCAAATGCCATGCTGGCCGTGTCCATGGCTGTTGCCAAGGCTGCTGCTGAAGAAGCTGGCTTGCCACTGTACCGTTATTTCGGCGGCTCAGGCGCTATGCAATTGCCAGTACCGATGATGAACGTCATCAACGGTGGCGCGCATGCTGACAATAATCTGGATATTCAAGAGTTCATGATCATCCCGGTTGGCGCTCCATCTTTCCGTGAAGCGGTTCGCTACGGCGCAGAAGTCTTCCATGCGCTGAAAAAGATCTTACATGACAAGGGTTTGACTACCGCGGTTGGTGACGAAGGTGGATTTGCTCCTTCCGTAGATAACCACGAATCTGCCATCAAACTGATTATCCAGGCGATCGAAGCCGCAGGCTACGAGCCGGGCACACAAATCGCCCTGGGCCTGGATTGCGCAGCCAGCGAATTTTACAAAGATGGCAAATATCACCTCGAAGGTGAAGGCCTGACTTTGTCTTCCGCTGACTTTACCAATCTGCTGGCTACCTGGGTAGATAAATATCCTATCATCTCCATTGAAGATGGCATGGCTGAAGGCGATTGGGACGGTTGGGCTATCCTGACTGAAAAACTGGGCAAGAAAGTCCAGATCGTTGGCGATGACCTGTTCGTCACCAATACCAAGATCTTGAAAGAAGGCATACAAAAAGGTATCGCCAATTCTATTCTGATCAAGATCAACCAGATCGGTACTTTGACTGAGACTTTTGCTGCCATTGAAATGGCAAAACGTGCTGGTTACACAGCCGTGATTTCCCATCGTTCCGGTGAGACAGAAGACAGCACCATTGCTGATATCGCCGTTGGTACAAATGCACTGCAAATCAAGACCGGCTCTTTGTCCCGTTCTGACCGTATGGCAAAATACAACCAATTGCTGCGTATTGAAGAAGATTTAGGCGAAATTGCCAGCTATCCTGGTCGCGATGCCTTCTATAATCTGAAGTAATCTGGTATTGTGGTGGCGAAAAGGGGAACGATGTTCCCCTTTTTCTTGTTTGTTTCTTCTTTTATATTCATTGTTTCAATAGCCCGTGCGTTTGATTGCTCTCTCCTTTGCTGCCTTGCTGATGTTGATCCAATACCCGCTGTGGTTGGGTAAGGGGGGCTGGTTGCGTGTGTGGGAGTTGGACAGGCAAGTCGCTCTAGTGAAAAGCAATAATGAAAAATTGAAAGAACGTAACGGCAAACTTGAATCCGAAGTGCAGGATTTAAAAAACGGAACCGATGCTGTGGAAGAGCGCGCCCGCTTCGAATTAGGCATGATCAAGAAAAACGAAATCTTCGTACAAATTTTGGATGCAAATTCTCCCGCGCCCACGTCCGCTGAGCGCGCATCTCCAGCAGTCAAGCCATAAACAACTGCTGCCCGGCAAGCTTCTCGTTTCGCTTAGTTTCGCTTACTCAGTATTGCCATCAGGTCCCCTCTGAATTGATTTGGCAAACAATGAACATACTTTTGTATCCCCCATAGTCTTCGCTTTATGGGCGACAAGGCATATTTATAGTGTTAGAATCTCCAACTTTTCGGCTTTACACTTTGTAACAAACTTGCAGTGTTTGCATGCTTTTAGCATGTTTTTGCACTTTACGTTTGCTATGACAGTCGTGCTTTTTTTGCACAAACCTTCCATTTGCACATGAAAAATAATAAATTTCCATTTTTTGCTTCTCTTCTGTTCTCGACTTTGCTGAGCGCGTGCGGTGGAGGTAGTGGTGGCTCTGCCAGTAACGCCAATACAAATACTGCTGGTTCTGCAGTATCGGTGAGTAATAACGCGAGGCAATTTAATGGTGTCGTCGCAAAGGGGCGCATAGCCGGCGGACGTGTTCTTGCCTATAACCTTGATCAGGCAGGAAATAAATCTGCAACGTCTTTTGCCAGCACCATCACTGGCGGTGATGGTGCTTATTCCATTTCACTGCCAGGTAATATCAGCAGCTTTATCATCGAGGTAAGTGCTGCTCCCGGTGCTTTGATGTATGACGAAGCGACTCAGTCAGATTTGCCATTTCCAGAAGGGCTTATATTACGCAGTGTGGTCAAGCAGGGAGCCAATCCTGAGCCTGTTTATTGGGGGAGTGTGACGCCACTGACAGAGTTGATCGTCCAACTGGCTGAAAATGCAGGCGGCCTGACAGCCACAAATATAGACCGTACCAGGGCTGGCGTGCAGGCGATGCTGGGCTTTGATCCACAAAGGGTGTCGGCCATCCATACAACTGCAGATACTTCTCTGGACACTCATGTAGATGAGAAAATCCAAGGGCTCAGCTTGACCGCTATCTCACAACTGGCTTTGGATAAGGCCTTTGCATGTGATGCCAATACACAAGGTGCGCGAGTTGTTTGCGTGGTCAGACAAATTGCCAATGCTGGCAAGCTGGAAGGTGGCACACTTAATTTGCGCGATGATGTCCGCCTTGCTTTGCGGGCTAGCCTTGAAAAAGTGGCTGGCGATGAAAATCTCAATAAATCCGGTAAAAGTTCGGTAGCAGGCGTCAGCACATTTACCAATAGCAGCTTGCCTGCTCCAGTACCTGAAGCTGACAAGATAGCAGTGACCAAGCAATTGTTTGGCAGCTTGCGTAGCAACATCTATGCAGTGTCCAATGCGCAAAAAAATGGCGGCCTGGATTTGCGTCTAAACGCAGTCAAGACAGATTTTGAAAAAGCAATTGCACCATTGGATAAAGACTTGCTGGTTTGGTCCAAGACCATTACTGAAGGTATAGACCAATTCAATAAATACAGAAATGGGCAGACTCGTGAAACTGCTGTAAATGGCCTGTTCTATGGACAGACTGCTTTATGGAGTGGTTATCAGAATATAGGCGATCTGGGCGATTGTACTGTCATGCGTGATGCTATGAACGTGGCAACCACGCCTGCACAAGCGGCAGGCATAGAATGCCGTTTTTCACGTTTCATCTTGCCGGGTACTTATAAGTATAGTTATAAATACCAGGTTGAATGGGTGGAGCTGGTAGATCGTATCTGGCTGGAGCCGATCGCAAATGATGTAAGCCGTTTTAACTATAGATCTGAACTTGTTCAGCAAAAAGCAGTTTTTGTTTGGAACGAAGAGAAAAATGATTTCCTTAGAAGACCAGTTAAACCTGCAGATGCCGTTGCCATGAATGGCAATTCAAATGCAACATATACAGGCCAGATGAGTTTTGCCATGGAGGGTAATAAGCTGTATGCCTTTACAGTTGAAGGTAAGATGCCGCCGCGAACCAATAGCTCAGGTCAGCTGATTTCGGATTTTGAGAGCTGGAGTCTTCGCACTGACCGTAATCAAACCGTCGATGGCAATTTTCGCTATGACTTCAGTGGTGAATTAAAATCCTATGTAAAAGATCAGGTGAGTTCGCGTCTGGCATTGGACAAAGGGTCGTATGCGATTGTTGCCTTGAATTACAAAGGTAATTTACAAAAAAATGGTGTCAAAGAATTCAAGCTGGCGATTACTGCTGAAGCTGCCAATAGCAAAGTGCGTGGTGAAATTAAAATCGGCAATGCATCTTCTGATAAAAATGGCTTGAGCTATCAGCCGAACCGCATTGATTTTGTCGGTAGCATCAGCAGTGCAACTGGTTTGACAAACGCGCTGGAAATTTTCAATGGCCAATTAACGGTAGAGCGTTTTGCCTACAATAATTTTGATAGCAGCAAGCCTGAGTCCGCAAATAATTTTGTTCGCAAAGCGGTAGCGCTGTCTGGTGTAGTGCAGGTGCCAGAACGCCCACCATTGAAATTGAATGTCACAGCCAGTAACGATGCTTTTGGCAGCAATAGTATTCTTGCACAATATATGGACGGCAGCAGTGTCATTAATGCACAAATGAGTGAAAGCCTGAGCAAGCCTAGAATAGTACGTGTCAGTAGTTCATCCGGTGTTTCTTTCGATGTATTCGGCAGCAATGAAGTTGCTGACATACTTCAGAATGGCAGCAAGGTAGGCTGGCTGGATATCAAGGCGGGCCGTATCAGCTATGTTGATGGCAGCTTTGAAACCATCAGGTAATTTGTAAATTGATTGACGGCCCGCTGCATGCCAGCGGGCTATTTTTTTGAGTAGCCCATGTTTTCATCCCGCCTCATATTTTCCCTATTCTGCGCATCACTAAGCCAACAGGCATATGCTTTGGATGTGCTTGCCCCACAAAAGAGTGATGAGGGCTGGCAGGTATTTTCCAATCTGGATTTGTGGGAAGCATCCGACTTCATGCCCACCCGCAAAATCGAGGGCGACTGGAATACAGATTTTTCTCCCAAAGATGGTCCGAATTTCAGTCTGCGGCGTTTGCGGGCAGAACTGGGTGTAGGATACAAAGAGTGGCGCTTGAATCTGGAAGCCCGCCAGGAAGGCATGCTCAAAGCCAGTTCATCTACCCTGGCTTTTGTGAAAGCATATAAGCAAGCTGGTTTGCCACAACAAGCTGTTAATTATCAACTGGATGCACAACTGGAAAGCTGGTCAGGCTTTGGTTTGCGGGCAGGGCGCTGGTTCGCTTTTGGTGGTGAATATCAGCCACGCTTCTTTGCCAGTGCCGTGTATTATATGAACCCGCAGTACCGCGCTACGCAGGCAACAGGTGCGGCCAGTTATGTCGATAACCAACATTACAGTTTTTCTGCGAGCGAGCTGGATGTGAACAGCCGTTACCAATATTTGTTCCAGCAATTTGAGCCGGAGGCCAGAGGCTATAGTTCCAGTCTTGCCATGGATTGGCAAATCAATCCGGCATGGCGTATGCAATATCAACTGGAAGATGCATACAACCGCTTTGCCTGGAAAAATTTGCCAGAGCTGCAGCAAAGCCTGAGTTCTGCCGTTGTGCAATATGACAGCAAGGGGTATTTGAACTATCAGCCTTTGCTGCAAGGTGTAAATCGTCAAAGGACACGCTCAATCTCCGTGCCACAAACGCACACTGCGCGACTCGCTTACCAACACCAGCAATGGGAATTTGCCGCGCAAGTCCGGCATTTTTACGGCGTCAATCTGCCAGTGTTGAGTGTCGCCAATCATTCTGCCTATGGTCGTTTTGATGCGAGCTTTGATACGCGCTACAAATCAGTAGGTATAGGCTGGAGCAATCAGTTCGTGGGTGTGCATTTGCAGACAGATAATCTGAACTTGAGTAGCGCTAAGGTACTGGGTCTGGGCGTGCAGGCACGCTATCAATTTTAAATGCCAATTCTAAACACCCACATATTTCTGCCAGGTCTCGGGTGATTGCGTGAGACTCTCGCTATTGCCATGCCAGACTATCTTGCCGCGCTCCATGATGCTGTGCTGGTCGGCAAGGGGCATGAGTTTTTCTACATATTTATCAATGACCAGCGTGGTTTGCCCCTGGTCACGCAGTTTTCTGAGACAAGCCCAGATTTCTTCGCGCACCAGTGGTGACAAACCTTCAGTCGCTTCATCCAGTATCAGTAAATGCGGGTTGGTCATCAAGGCGCGTGAGATGGCCAGCATTTGCTGTTCGCCACCAGATAACTGGTTACCCATATTGCCTGCACGCTCGGCCAGACGTGGGAACAGCTGATAAATCTCTTTCAGGCTCCACGGCGATTTGCTTTGATTGCGGTTGGCAGCAAAGGCGACCAGGTTTTCCTTAACGGTCAGGTTAGGAAAAATTTGCCTGCCTTCCGGCACCAGGGCTATGCCCATCCTGGCGATTTTATCTGTCGTCATTTTTTCTATGCGCTTGCCCATGAAGCTTATATTGCCGCTATGGGCAGGTGTCAGGCCCAGTATTGAGCGCAAGGTCGTGGTCTTGCCTGCGCCATTGCGCCCGAGCAGGCTGGCGACTTCACCCTGGCGGATTTGCAGGTCTATGCCAAACAACACCTGACTGTGACCGTAAGCAGTGGCGATATGCTCGACTTCCAGTATGGTCTTCATGCGACTTCCTTGAATGCTATGTCCGCTTCATCGCCAAGGTAAGCTTTCTTGACTTCCGGATTCTGACGTATCTGCTCTGCCGTGCCAGTGGCGATAATGGAACCTGCTACCAAGACAGATATGCGGTCAGCCAGTTTGAAGACGGCATCCATATCATGCTCGATCAAGATCACTGCTGCCTTGCCACGCAGGGCTGCGATCAGTTCCAGCATCTTGCCTGACTCTTCATGTCCGGTTCCTGCCATGGGTTCATCCAGCAAGAGCAGTTGGGGTTGTGTCGCCAGAGTTAATCCCAATTCCAGTTGGCGTTGCTCTCCATGCGCGAGTTCACAAGCCTTGTTATTTACTACTTCTGCCAGACCTATATCGCTGGCGAGTTGGCGGGCTTGTTCAGAAAGTGCCTGTTCATCTATCGCCTTGCGCCAGAAGCGCATGCTGCTGCCTGAACGTGCCTGTATTGCCAGACTCAGATTGTCGATGACAGTAAATGACGGGAAGATATTTGTGATCTGGTAAGAGCGTGCCAGTCCAAGTTTGACGCGTTCATGCATGCTGACGCCAGTAACATCCTCACCATTGAAAATAATCTGTCCCTGGTTTGGTGCAATGGCACCGGATATCTGGTGTATCAGCGTCGTCTTGCCTGCACCATTCGGGCCTATGATGGCGTGGATTTCTCCAGGTAATACATCCAGGCTCAGATTGTTGGTTGCGACCAGACCACCATAGCGTTTGACCAGGCCTTTTAGCTGTAACACGCTCATGCCTGATCCCCTTGAGTTTTTTTCGCGGACATGAATTTTTGTGGCAGGCTGGCCAATCCATTTGGCAAGAGCATGACGACCAGCAGCAGGATAATGCCCAGATATAACTGCCAGTGTATGGTGTAGCCAGACAGGATCTCTTCCAGCATCAACATGAATACCGCACCCAGGATGCCACCTGACAGGTAACCTACACCACCGAGTATCACCATCACCATCAGGCTGCCGGATTGCGTCCAGTGCAAAAGATTGGGACTGACCAGCATGTTCTGGTTTGCCAGCAGGGCACCTGCCAGACTGGCGACGCTGCCTGCAATTGCGAAGCACAGCAGCTTGTAGCGAAATACCGGATAACCTATGGCTTCCATGCGGGTTTCATTTTCCTTGATGGCTTGTATCACTCGCCCAAAGTGCGAGTTGATCAGCCGGTAAAGCACAAAAAGAAATGTAGTGCAGATGGCCAACACCAGATAATAAAAATTGCTGTCATTAGCCATGTCTAGCCCGGTCGCCGAACGTTGCGCCAGGCTCAGTCCATCATCACCGCCATAATTTTTCAGTGATACAAACAAGAAGTACAGCATCTGTGCGAATGCCAGCGTGATCATGATGAAATATACGCCGCGCGTCCTAAGTGAGACACTACCTGTCGCCAGTGCCAGCAAAAAGCCAGTCAGCATCGCCGCTGGCCAGCTTATCCAGGCAGACGTGACTCCATGCTGCATCAGGATGCCCACTACATAAGCGCCACTGCCAAAGAAGGCAGCATGCCCCAGACTGATCATGCCGCCAAAACCCAGTATCAAATTCAGGCTGCTGGCCACCAAGGCAAAAATCATCAGCCGACTTAGCAAGCCTATGTAAAATTCCTGGGCGAAGTAAGTCGCCAGCAGGGGGAAGACAATCAGCGCGCACAAGATGCCAATGCTGGACTTGCGCGATATGCTGTGATGTAGGCTGCTCTGCATGATTGACCTTTTTATTGTTTAGCCGCGTGCAGGGAACAGGCCCTGTGGTTTATAGAACAGCACGGCTGCCATCAATACATAAATCAGTATCGATGCCAGGGCAGGGCCAAGATTGGCTGCTATTTCCAGTGGCATCAACAGCTTCAGCGCACCGGGCAGCAAGGTTTTGCTCAGGGTATCGACCAGGCCTACCAGCAAGGCACCTACCAGCGCGCCGCGTATCGAGCCTATGCCACCAATGACAATGACCACAAACGCCAGTATCAAGATACTTTCACCCATGCCCACCTGTACCGCCAGTATGGAGCCTAACAATGCACCTGCGATGGCGCACAAGGCTGCACCAAAGGCAAACAACAGGGTGAACACCAGCTTGATATTGATGCCCATGGTGATGGCCATTTCCCGGTTCGATGCACCCGCCCGCACCAGCATGCCTATGCGGGTTTTGGTGACGACAAAATACAGCAGACCAGCCACAGCCAAACCGGTGGCAATGATGAACAGGCGGAAAGATGAGTAAAAGAAGTCAGGCAGTAACTCCACTGGTTGTGCCAACTGCGGTGGAATATTCAGCATCAGTGGTTGCGCACCCCAGATCATGCGCGCACCCTCGTTAAAAATCAGTATCAATGCAAAAGTTGCCAGTACATGGGATAAATGATCGCGCTGGTATAAATGCCGGAAGACCACTACTTCCAATATTACGCCCAGCAGTGCGGTCGCTATCACCGCAGCCAGCAGGCCTAGCCAGAAAGAACCTGTCATGCCGGTAAAGCTGGCGGCGAAATAAGCACCTGCCATGTAAAGAGAGCCATGGGCGAGGTTGATGAAATCCATGATGCCAAAGATCAGCGTCAGCCCCGCTGCCAGCAGGAAAAGCATGAGGCCAAATTGCAAGCCGTTTAAGCCGTGTTCAAGCAAAAGCGTGATATTCATCCCCTGATCCCTAAATGCTGATGGTGGTGCAGATGTGAAATTACTTTAGGCCTAAAATATACTATAAGCGAAGCAATTGAAAATATTTTCTTTGAGGAAAACTGGATTTTGATGCAAAAAAACACTTTACCTAAAAATAGTTTAGGTTTAAAGTAGTTTGGTGTTTTCGGGGTTGCTGTATCTATATTGTGTACCAAAGCCGGAGAAGAAATGAATTCAACTGTGCTACCAGGGTCTGCCCATCTGGATACCTTTGCTTTTGATCACCTGCCGCCACGCGAGCAATGGCCTGAGCTGATTTTTTCTTTGCCTGAGTTGCAATACCCCGAACGCCTGAATTGTGTCGCTGACCTGCTCGACAAGATGTGTGCAACTGGCCATGCGGACAGTATCGCTATTCGCAGCCAGACAGAAAGCTGGACTTATTCCCATCTGCTGGCTACTGTCAATCGTATATCCCATGTCTTGCTCGAAGATATGCATTTGCAGCCCGGTAACAGGGTCTTGTTGCGCGGTGCTAATAATCCCATGATGGCTGCCAGTGTACTGGCTGTCATCAAAGCGGGTTGCATAGCCGTGCCTACCATGCCCTTGCTACGCGCCAAAGAATTGGGCGTGATCGCGAATAAAGCTGAAATTGCGGCTGCACTCTGCTCAGAAAATCTGCGTGAAGAGATGGAGCTGGCAGTACAAGCCAATCCCATATTGACGCAGGTGATGTACTTCAATCATCAGGGCGATGATGGCCTGGAAGCGCTCATGGCTGGTAAATCGCCTGAATTTGCTGCTGCCGATACGCTGGCCGAAGATGTCTGCCTCATCAGTTTTACCTCTGGCACGACCGGCATGCCCAAGGGCACCATGCATTTCCATAGGGATGTATTGGCGATCTGCGATTGTTTCCCACGTTCTACCCTGCAGTCTGCGCAAAGCGATATTTTCATAGGCACGCCACCACTGGCGTTTACTTTTGGCCTTGGTGGTTTGCTGCTATTCCCTTTGCGCGTGGGTGCAGCAGCGGTCTTGCTGGAAAAACTGACACCAGAATCCTTGCTGAAAGCCATAGACGAATTCAAGGCTACGGTATGTTTTACTGCACCAACCTTTTATCGCCAGATGGCCACGCTGGCAAAGAATTTTGATTTATCCAGCCTCAAGAAAACTGTTTCTGCCGGTGAAGCCTTGCCCGCTGCGACCCGTGAAGCCTGGCGTCAGGCGACTGGCCTCGTCATGATAGATGGCATAGGCGCGACCGAGATGCTGCATATCTTTATTTCTGCGGCAGGCGATGAGGCGCGGGCAGGGGCAACCGGCAAGCCCATACCCGGCTACCAGGCTTGTATATTTGATGAGCATGGCGACATGGCTGGCCCCGGTGTGGTTGGTCGCCTGGCAGTCAAGGGGCCGACTGGTTGCCGTTATCTGGCAGATGACAGGCAAAAAAATTATGTCCACCAGGGCTGGAACCTGACAGGCGATGCCTATGAGATGGATGCCGACGGTTACTTCTGGTATCGCGCCCGCACTGACGACATGATTATTTCTGCTGGCTATAACATTGCAGGCCCTGAGGTGGAAGAAGCCTTGCTAAAGCATCCCGCAGTGTCTGAATGTGCAGTCATAGGCCTGGCTGATGAAGAGCGCGGCCAGATCGTCAAGGCCTTTGTCGTATTGAAAGGTGATGCACAGGCATCAGCAGAGCTGAGCAAGGAAATCCAGGATTTCGTCAAGAATAGTATTGCCCCCTACAAGTACCCGCGCGCCATAGAATTCATGGCGAGCTTGCCGAGAACTGAAACTGGCAAACTGCAACGCTATAAATTGCGTACACCTGCTGCCAGCTAAGTATTAAATATCAAGTATCAGATACAAAAGATTTGCCCATGCCCATTAACCCGAAGGAGACGTCCGTGAAAAAGACCTTGCTGTGTTTGTTGTTGTCCAGTATTGCTGCGACCAATGCGAATTGTGCTTTCGCTGCAGACAAAGTCAAAGTAGGCATGGTCACCACCTTGTCTGGTGCGGGCGCTGGCCTGGGTGTTGATATACGCGATGGCTTTTCCCTGGCAATGAAGCATCTGGACAATAAATTCGGCAATTTGCCAGTCGAAGTCATCACGGGCGATGATCAGCAAAATCCTGATGCGACCAAACAACTGGTGGACAAGCTCATCAAGAAGGACAAGGTCGATTTGATGACCGGTATCGTGTTTTCCAATCTGATGCTGGCAGTGGGGCCAACAATTTTTGGTGCCAAAGTGCATTACATCAGTGCCAATGCTGGCCCGTCTCAATATGCGGGTGAGCAATGTAATCCTTACTTCTTTAATGTGGCCTGGCAAAACGACAGCCTGCATGAAGCTGTCGGCAAACAGGTCAATGACAAGGGCTTTAAGAATGTTGCGCTGGTTGCACCAAATTATCCGGCTGGCAAAGACGCTCTGACTGGTTTCAAGCGCTATTATAAGGGCAAGGTTGCTGAAGAAATTTATACCAAACTGGGTCAGCTTGATTACGCGACTGAACTGGCGCAGATACGCAACCTGAAACCTGATGCCGTGTATATCTTTCTGCCAGGTGGCATGGGCATCAATTTCATCAAGCAGTTTGTGGATGCCGGTTTATCCAAGAACGCCCAGCTCTTCGGCCCAGGCTTTTCTGCCGACGAAGACATCATCAAGGCAGTAGGCGCACCCATGCTGGGCATGTTCAATGCCTCGCAGTGGGGGCATGATATGGATAACCCACAAAACAAGCGTTTCGTTGCCGACTTCCTGAAAGAATATGGCCGCCTGCCATCGCTGTATGCATCACAAGGTTATGACGCCGCCATGTTGATGGATAGTGCCGTACGCGGCGTCAAGGGCAAGATAGAAGACAAGGACGCTTTGGGCAAAGCCATCAAGGCTGCCAACTTCAAATCTGTGCGTGGTGACTTCAAGTTCAACAGCAATCACTACCCTGTGCAAAATTATTATGCACGCATCATCAGCAAGGATGGTCAGGGCAGGGTGACCAACAAAACTTTGAGTCCGGTGTTCACTAATCATCCCGATGCCTATGTAGCCTCTTGCAAAATGCAGTAAGGCATCGCTCGGCTCGCGAATTGCTCAAAGTAGAAATTTATTCTTCAAGGTATATTAATGAACATCCTATGCATAGGCGGTGGCCCGGCTGGCCTGTACTTCAGCCTGCTGATGAAAAAGCAAAACCCTGCGCACCAGATCACCATCGTCGAACGCAATCGTGCTTACGATACCTTTGGCTGGGGCGTGGTGTTTTCTGACCAGACCCTGGGTAATCTGGTGAATGCAGATGAACAGACCGCCCGTTCCATCTTGCAGTCCTTTAATCACTGGGATGATATCGACACGCATTTCAAGGGGCAGGTTGTTACCTCCGGTGGTCACGGTTTTTGCGGCATAGGCCGCAAGCGTTTGCTGAATATCCTGCAAGAGCGTTGTGAAGAACTGGATGTCAAGCTGGTGTTTGAAACCGACGTTACAGACGACCAGACATTGGCGCTGGAATATGGTGCTGATCTTGTTATCGCCTGCGATGGCTTGAACAGCCGAGTGCGCACACGCTATGAGCAAAGCTACCAGCCTGATATCGATACACGCAAATGCCGTTTCGTCTGGCTGGGTACCAAAAAACTGTTCTCGGCCTTTACCTTTGCCTTTGAAGAAACCGAGCATGGCTGGTTCCAGGCACATGCCTATCAGTATGATGGCGATACTGCGACCTTTATCGTCGAAACACCAGAAGAGACATGGATCAAGGCTGGCATAGATAAAATGAGTCAGGAAGAAGCCATCGCTTTTTGTGAAAACCTGTTCGCCAAATACCTGGATGGCAATGCCTTGATGTCAAATGCGACGCATTTGCGTGGCTCGGCCAACTGGATCAAGTTCCCACGCATTATCTGCAAGAACTGGGTGCACTGGAACCAGTTGAACAATAAACGCGTGCCAGTCGTCTTGATGGGTGACGCTGCTCATACTGCGCATTTCTCGATAGGCTCAGGCACCAAGCTGGCATTGGAAGATGCCATAGAGCTGGCACGCAGTTTTGAAAAGCATGGCGAGCAAGGCATGGATGCCGTGCTGGAAGCCTATCAGGACTTACGTTCTATTGAAGTTCTTAAGATACAAAGCGCTGCCCGCAATTCCATGGAATGGTTTGAGAATGTTGAGCGCTATACCGACATGGAAGCACCACAGTTTGCCTATTCCATGCTGACACGCAGCCAGCGTTTGTCGCATGAAAACCTGCGAGTAAGGGATGCGACCTATGTACGTAGTTTTGAACACTGGATAGCAGAACAGGCGTATGCTAAAGCTGGCTTGCCAGTACCCAAAACAAAAGCAGCGATTCCACCCATGCTGACGCCTTACAAGCTGCGCGACATGGTATTGAAAAATCGCGTAGTCGTCTCACCGATGGCGCAATACTCAGCGGTCGATGGTGTGGCTGGTGATTATCATCTGGTGCACCTGGGTAGCCGGGCCATGGGCGGTGCGGGCCTGGTGTTTGCCGAGATGACTTGTGTTTCTGCCGATGCCCGCATCACGCCAGCTTGCCCTGGCCTGTATGCACCTGAACATACACAAGCCTGGAAGCGCATCGTCGATTTTGTCCACACCAATACTGATGCCAGGATTGCTGTGCAGCTAGGCCATGCCGGGGCCAAAGGTTCCACCTGCGTAGCCTGGGAGGGAACAGATCAGCCATTGAAAGAAGGTAATTGGCCGCTGGTGTCAGCGTCAGAGCAGCAATACCTGCCGGGCATTTCGCAAGTTGCGCACGCTGCCACAGCGGCAGATATGCAGCGGATAAAAAATGATTTTATCCATTCGACCAGAGCAGCAGCAGAGGCAGGCTTTGACTGGCTGGAGCTGCATTGCGCCCACGGTTACCTCTTATCAAGCTTCATTTCGCCACTGACCAATCAGCGTGAAGATGAATACGGTGGTTCACTGGAAAACCGTTGCCGTTATCCGCTGGAAGTGTTTGCCGCCATACGTGCAGTCTGGCCTGCTGATAAACCCATCTCCGTGCGTATATCTGCACATGACTGGGTGGAGGGCGGGATTACGCCTGATGATGCAGTCGCCATCGCCAGGCTGTTCAAGGTAGCAGGTGCCGACATGATAGATTGTTCATCCGGACAGGTCAGCAAGCAGGAAAAACCTGTCTATGGCCGTATGTTCCAGACGCCGTTTGCTGACCGCATACGCAATGAAGCACAAATCCCCACCATCGCTGTCGGTGCGATTTTTGAGGCTGATCATGCAAACAGCATCATCGCTGCTGGCCGTGCTGACTTGTGTGCCATCGCCAGGCCACACCTGGCTGACCCTGCCTGGACTTTGCATGAGGCAGCCAAACTGGGCTTTGTCGATATGCCCTGGCCCAAGCAATATGTGGCAGGGAAAATGCAACTGGAACGCAATCTGGAACGTGAAAGGCAAGTCGCCGCAGCCAGCGCCGGTCTGACGCCGCAGCAAGTTGCTGCCAAATTGCTGGAAGGATGAGCATGACAGCGTATCAGGAACGTTTGCAAGGCAGGCATGCGCTGGTTACTGGTGGCAGCAAAGGTATAGGCCTGGCGATAGCGCAAGCCTTGCTCATTGAAGGGGCGACAGTAACACTGGCAGGCCGTAGTGAAGCGACCTTGCAGGAGGCTGTGGCTTCGCTGATCCATGCCAAAGTGCAGTATGTCGTCATGGATGTTAGCGATGTGCAATCAGTGCAGGCAGCTTTTCAATTATCGCAAGGCAGGGATGGTCGTATCGACATCCTCATCAATAATGCTGGACAAGCCAGGTCAGCTTCTTTTCTGAAAACTGATGCCAACTTGTGGCAAAGCATGCTGGACGTGAACCTGAACGGCAGCTTCATTTGCATGCAACAGGCTTTGCCAGCGATGCTGGAAGCGGGCTGGGGCCGTATCGTCAATGTGGTCAGCACGGCGGGTTTGAAGGGATATGCCTATGTCTCTGCCTATTGCGCTGCCAAACATGGCGTAATAGGCCTGACGCGGGCAGTGGCGCTGGAAGTCGCGGCGAAAGGCGTGACCGTGAATGCGGTTTGCCCTGGTTACACCGAAACCGATATCGTGAAAGAGGCAGTTGCCAAGATCGTCGCCAAAACTGGCCGTACTGAAGAACAGGCGAAAGCTGAACTGGCTGCGGGCAATCCGCAAAAACGCCTGGTACAGCCGCAAGAAGTGGCAGATGCAGTGCTGTGGCTATGCATGGATGGCGCATCGGCGATGAATGGGCAGTCTATAGCCGTAGCTGGTGGCGAAGTCATGTGATGAAATCAGAGCAACAAACAAGATCAGGTATGAAAGAAGACAGCAACCCAGTGTTCGACATGGAAACCCGCCTGACGCAAGATGACCATCAGTCCTTGCGACTGTGGTTGCGCATGCTGTCTTGCACCGTGATGATAGAGGGCGAAATTCGCAGCCGTCTGCGCAGCGAATTCGGTATTACTTTGCCACGCTTCGACCTGATGGCGCAACTGGAGCGACATCCCGAAGGCTTGCGTATGGGGGAGTTGTCCAAGCGCATGATGGTCACCGGCGGCAATATCACTGGCATTACTGATCAACTGGAGCAAGAAAAACTGGTGACCCGTGTGGCCGACCTCAAGGATAGACGTGCTTACAGCGTCAAGCTGACACCTGCTGGCCGTCGTGCCTTCAAACGTATGGCGGCTGTCCATGAAGCATGGATAGCCGATATGTTTTCTGGCTTGCAGGCAGAACAGAAAAGTAAATTATTTGAATTATTGTCGCAAGTGAAAACGCATTTGCATGAACCGGGTGCTGATAGCGACCTGGACAACAAACCTTCGCAGGAACAATCCATATGAAATATCTACCCGGACAAGCCCAGGATTTGCCTGGCAATCGCCAGCAGCTGGCAAACTATGCAGCACAGCATTTTACTTATGCCGTCAATGCTGGCGTTGCCACCATCATCCTGAACCGGCCTGAACGCAAAAACCCGCTGACTTTTGATTCTTATGCAGAGTTGCGCGACCTGTTCCGTACTTTGTCGTATGGCGATGATGTCAAGGCCATCGTCATTACCGGTGCTGGTGAAAACTTTTGTTCTGGCGGTGATGTGCATGAAATCATCGGTCCACTGACCAAGCTCGATATGCCAGGTCTGCTGAGTTTTACCCGCATGACGGGTGATCTGGTTAAGGCCATGCGCGCCTGCCCTCAGCCGATTATTGCTGCGATTGACGGCGTCTGCGCTGGCGCAGGTGCAATACTGGCGCTGGCTTCTGATATTCGCATAGGCACGGCACGTAGCAAGACGGCTTTCCTGTTCACCCGGGTTGGTCTGGCTGGTTGCGATATGGGTGCCTGCTCCATTTTGCCGCGCATCATAGGACAGGGGCGAGCATCAGATTTGCTGTATACAGGGCGCTCGATGTCAGGCGAAGAAGCAGAGCGCTGGGGGTTTTTCAATCGACTGGCAGCGCCGGACGATGTGCTGGCAGAAGCGCAGGACTATGCGAAAAACCTGGCCGAAGGCCCGAATTTTGCTCATGGCATGACCAAGAAAATGCTGCAGCAGGAATGGAACATGGGCGTCGATGAAGCCATAGAAGCGGAAGCACAGGCCCAGGCTATCTGCATGATGACCAATGATTTTCATCGTGCCTACCATGCCTTCGTAGCAAGGCAAAAGCCGGTTTTTGAAGGGAATTGAGCATGACGCATATTATGACTGACACTAGCTATTTGGACTGGCCCTTCTTTGATGAAAAGCACCGTGAATTGCAACGCACGCTGGATACATGGTCTGCAGAAAACCTGCCTGATCATCATGCTGCGGATGTCGATCAGGCTTGCCGCAATCTCGTCAAGCAGCTAGGCGCGGCTGGCTGGCTCAAGAATGCCATAGGCGGCAGTGCCTATGGCGGCAATGCTGACGTCATTGATACCCGTGCCATCTGCCTGATACGCGAAACCCTGGCCCGTCATTCGGGTCTGGCAGATTTTGCCTTTGCCATGCAAGGGCTGGGTTCAGGAGCGATCAGCCTGCATGGCACAGATGCGCAAAAGCAAACTTATCTGAGCAAGGTAGCCAAAGGCGAGGCGATTGCTGCTTTTGCCCTGTCCGAGCCTGAAGCAGGTTCAGATGTGGCAGCCATGCAATGTGCGGCAGAATTTGTCGACGATGCTGATGGTGGTCACTATATATTGAATGGTGAGAAAACCTGGATTTCCAACGGCGGCATTGCCGACTTTTATGTATTGTTCGCCCGCACTGGCGAAGCGCCGGGTGCGCGTGGCATCACTGCCTTTATCGTTGATGCTAACTTGCCTGGCTTTGAGATTGCCGAACGTATCGATGTGATTGCTCCACATCCGCTGGCGCGCCTGAAGTTTACTAATTGCCGCATCCCGGCAACACAGCGTTTGGGTGAGGCAGGGCAGGGCTTCAAGGTAGCAATGGCGACGCTGGATATCTTCCGCACGTCCGTGGCTGGTGCTGCGCTTGGCTTTGCCCGTCGTGCCATGGATGAAGCCATGCACAGAGTAACGGCGCGCAAGATGTTTGGCCAGACTCTGGCCGATTTCCAACTGACGCAGGCCAAGCTGGCTCAGATGGCTACGACCATAGATAGTTCAGCCCTGTTGATTTACCGTGCCGCTTGGCAAAGAGACCAGGGCAGGAAAGTTACCAAGGAAGCTGCCATGGCCAAACTGATTGCGACTGAAGGTGCGCAGCAAGTGATAGATGCAGCGGTGCAGATGTTTGGCGGCCTGGGTGTCGTCAGCGAAGTACCGGTAGAACGCTTGTACCGTGAAATCCGTTCTCTGCGTATTTATGAAGGGGCGACGGAAGTGCAGCAACTGATCATAGGCCGTGAATTGTTGAAAGAGTTTTCTGCGGCATGATCTTTAACGCTGAATTACCGATACGCTTTGCCCACTGCGACCCGGCTGGTATTGTATTTTATCCGCGCTATTTTGAAATGATGAATGGTGTGGTGGAAGACTGGTGCGCGCAAGGTCTGGCTTGCAGTTTCCATGAAATGCATATTGCGCGTGGCATAGGTTTACCGACCGTGCATCTGGAAACGGATTTCATCAAGCCGGCAGAACTGGGTGAAAGCTTGCTGGCAGAATTGATCTTAACGAAGCTGGGCAAGAGTTCAGTTGAACTGCAAATTTGCTTTAGCGGGCCACAACAGGATGTTCGCTTGAAAGCCAGGCTGGTTCTGGTCATGATGGATTTGAAATTGCGCAAGGCGGTAGCCATACCTGATGAACTGCGTACTGCCATGCTGAAGTATTGCAATATTAGATAGATATAATGGACTTTTCAGACTTTAGGAGCTGAATAGTCATCAATGAGAGGATAGATGATGGACATTTTGCAACCTCCAGGCTGGGCCAGACCACGTGGCTATTCAAATGGCATTTCTGCCAGTGGCCGCACCGTATGCGTCAGTGGCATGGTGGGCTGGGATGCGCAATGCGCCTTTCAGACCAATGATTTCGCGGGCCAGGTAAGACAGGCCTTGCAGAATATCGTTGAAGTATTGACAGAGGCAAATGCCAAACCTGAGCATATCGTACGCATGACCTGGTATGTGATCGATAAGAAAGAATATGTAGGTGCTTACAAAGAAGTTGGCGAAGCCTATCGCGATATCATAGGCCGGCATTACCCGACCATGACAGCAGTACAGGTGGCAGGCTTAATAGAAGACAGAGCCAGGGTGGAGATAGAAGTCACCGCCATCGTCCCGGAGTAAATATGAAGACCAGTATTGCTGTTGTTGGTGTTATCGGTGCCGGTGCCATGGGGCGCGGCATCGCGCAGATTGCTGCGCAGGCAGGTTTTAGCGTGCTCTTGTTTGACGTGCAGGCCGATGCAGCAAGCAAAGCCAGTCAGTTGATTGCCGAACAATGGCAAAAAATGCTGAGCAAAGCAAAACTCAGTGCAGAACAGTATCAGCGTGCATTAGAAAGCCTGCAAGTCGTCAATGGCATGCAGGACCTCGCACAATGTGACCTGGTGGTAGAAGCTATTGTCGAAAAGCTGGATGTCAAACGTGGTTTGTTCCAGCAACTTGATGACATCGTCAGCGACGCTTGCATACTGGTGACCAATACTTCCTCCCTGTCAGTTACCGCCATTGCGGCAGGTACAAAAATACCTGAGCGTGTCGCAGGTTTGCATTTCTTTAATCCAGTCCCCTTGATGAAGGTGGTGGAAGTCATTGATGGCTTGCTGACCGATGCTGCGGTCGCAGAGCAGCTCATGGCGTTCTCCACGCAAACCGGGCATTTGCCAGTGCGCGCCAAGGATACGCCGGGCTTTATCGTCAACCATGCTGGGCGCGGTTATGGCACGGAAGCCCTGCGCATCCTGCAAGAGAATGTCGCCAGCTTTCGCCAGATCGACCAGATCATGCGTGAAGCCGCAGGCTTCAAGCTGGGGCCGTTTGAATTGCTGGACCTGACCGGGCTGGATGTATCGCACCCTGTCATGGAAGCGATTTATCATCAGTATTATGAAGAGCCACGCTATCGCCCCAGTGTCATCACTGCGCAGCGAGTACATGCCGGTGTGCTGGGTCGAAAGACTGGGCGTGGATTCTATTCTTATAACGGTAACCAGGAAGTGCCGCCGGTTCCTGAGCAGCAGCCCGTCTGGGCAGGGCCAGTATGGGTCAACCAGGAAAATGCGGACGCGGTGCCAGCACTGCTTGCGTTGTTTGAGCGTTGCGGCGTTACTATCGAAAATGGTGAGCAGCCATCTGCAGAGGCGCTGTGTATAGTCAGCCCATACGGTGAAGATGTCAGCACCTGTGTGGCGAGAGCCGGGCTGGATGCCCGCCGTACTCTTGGCATAGATGCCTTGACTGCTTGCCAGGGACATCTGAGCCTGATGATGAATCCCGCTACAGATGCAAACCTGGCAGCACAATGCCAGTCCCTGCTGCAAAAAAGCGGACAGGGCGTCAGCCTGATACAGGATAGCGCCGGTTTTGTTGTTCAGCGCATATTGGCGACCATCATCAATATCGCTAGCGACATCGCCCAGCAAGGTATTTGCAGCCCGCAAGACCTCGATAAGGCAGTGGTATTAGGCCTCGCTTATCCGTTAGGCCCGCTGGCTTGGGGCGACAAACTCGGCACTTCGCGTATACTATTGGTTTTGCGGAACTTGTATGCCAGTACTGGCGACCCGCGCTATCGCCCCAGCCCCTGGCTGGTACGCAGGGCGCAACTGGGTTTGTCCTTGCTGCATTTGCCACATCAATAAGGCTGCATAAAACCAGACATGTCACTTCTTATGGTAGGAAAGTGGCATGTAAATAAATATATAACGGTACATATTCAAATCAGGAGAAACAGATGGCCAAGGCTGTATTTAGTTGGGAAGATCCCTTGTTATTGTCCTCGCAACTCAGCGATGAAGAACGCATGGTGCAGGATGCTGCACGTGTCTATTGCGAAGAAAAGCTGACACCGCGGGTACTGGAAGCTTTCCGTCATGAAAAAACAGATCCAGCCATTTTCCGTGAGATGGGTGAGCTTGGTTTGCTGGGTTCCATGATCCCTACGCAATACGGCGGTGCTGGTTTGAACTATGTTTGCTATGGCCTGGTGGCGCGTGAAGTGGAGCGTGTTGATTCTGGTTACCGTTCCATGATGAGCGTACAAAGCTCGCTGGTCATGGTGCCTATCAATGAATTTGGTAGCGAAGCACAAAAACAAAAATACCTGCCCAAGCTGGCAACGGGTGAATGGATAGGCTGCTTTGGCCTGACCGAGCCTAATCACGGCTCTGACCCAGGCAGCATGGTGACCCGTGCCAGGACTGTGCCGGGTGGTTATTCCCTCAGTGGTGCGAAGATGTGGATCACGAATAGCCCTATCGCTGATGTCTTTGTGGTTTGGGCAAAAACGGATGATGGCCGTATCCGTGGCTTTATCCTGGAAAAAGGCTGGAAAGGCCTGACAGCACCGGCCATCCATGGCAAGGTCGGCTTGCGTGCTTCCATCACTGGCGAAATCGTCATGGATGAAGTATTTGTACCAGAAGAAAACCTGATGCCGAATGTAGAAGGCCTCAAAGGCCCGTTCACTTGCCTGAATTCAGCCCGTTACGGTATCGCCTGGGGTGCATTGGGTGCGGCAGAATTTTGCTGGCATACGGCACGTCAATACACCATGGACCGCCTGCAATTTGGCCGCCCACTGGCTGCGAATCAGCTGATACAGAAAAAATTGGCAGACATGCAGACAGAAATCACGCTGGCACTGCAAGGCTGTTTGCGTCTGGGCCGCATGAAGGATGAAGGTACTGCGGCAGTTGAAATCACTTCCATCATGAAGCGTAATTCCTGTGGCAAATCTCTGGATATCGCCCGCACTGCACGCGATATGCTGGGCGGTAATGGTATTTCTGATGAATTTGGCATTGCCCGTCATCTGGTGAACCTGGAGGTCGTCAACACCTATGAAGGTACACATGATATCCATGCGCTGATACTGGGCCGCGCCCAGACTGGTATCGCTGCTTTCTAAAATCGCAGCGTTCTCAGCTGCTTGCAAAAAAAAGCCGCTTTGTCTTCAAGGCAAGCGGCCTTTGTTTTATGGCATGGCTTAATTTGCCCGCCTTATTTTTTTTGCCGCATTTTCTCCCGTTTATTCTTCGAATTTCTACAAAATTTGCGCCATCACAAGACGTGCTCAATTTTTTCATTGATGATTGCCAAAAAGTGATAAGGCTGGATCCGGGTTTCACATGCGCTATCGGGTGATTAACGTGAAGAGATTTTTGGTGAAAATACGATGAAATTTCCAGTGACGCAACGCTTCTGGACCTGGTTTACCCGACCTTTGTTATTGATCGGCTTATTGTTGACCATCCCCGCCTTCTATTTGGTGCTGGGTGGCACCACTGACGTGGCCGAGCTGGCGGGGCGCACTCTGTATGCGGCTGCAGCATTGTTGATGCTTGTTGATACTGGTCTCCAATGGCAAAAAAATAGAAGTCAAAAACGGCGTAGTGGCAAGCTAATACTGGATGGCATGATCATCACTGGCTGCTTGCTGAGTGTTATTTTTACTGGCGAAGCATCGGGTACGCTCGAATGGGTGTTGCGACTAGCGCTGGTAGCCGTCATTCTGCTGCGTCTTGCCACTCTGGTTTTGCAGCATATGAAACCCAGTCATCTAGTGCAAATGATCGTGCTGGCTTTGCTGATGCTTTGTTCTGCAGGTGCAGGGTTTTACTGGCTGGAGCCCAATGTACATAGCTATGCGAATGGTGTCTGGCTGGCTTTTACTACGATAGCTACAGTGGGCTATGGAGATATTGTTCCTTCTACCCCTGCATCCAAGATATTTGCCGTCTTCATCGTATTGCTTGGTTACGCCATGTTTTCCATAGTAACGGCGAATATTGCAGCCTTGTTTGTGGAGGAGGAAGAGGCTAATCTGGAAAAGCAGTTGCATGCAGATATCCGTCACTTGAGCAGGGAAGTGGCTGCTCTCAGGGATGAGTTGCGCAGCCGTGATCGTCTTTTCCTCGAAAGGGAAAAAGCAAGGGAGCCTAGGCAGGGTGCGCAAACAGAGTAATTAGTCTGGCAGCCCGAGGTCAAATGAATTTTCTACTCAGTAAATGCCCGGCTGATAATATGATCAAGTAGGGTGTTGCTTATCTCGCCACCCAGACTTCCATATACTCGACCGCATTCAGCATCCATACGGCTGTGAGTAAACGCGATAGCAACATCTTCTTCAGCATATTCGCTCATCAGGAAAGCCTGGGCTGTCAGCACCAGTTTCTGGGTAATGCGACGGGCATTCTTTTCTCTGAATTCTGTTAATGCCAGGTCTTTTTTTAATTCCTGCACCATTTGCCTGACCTGCTCAGATGTCGAACTGTTCCAAAATTGCAGCAATAATTGCAAGCCCTCTGGGTCTCTATCCATGGCGCGCAGCACATCCAGGCACATGACATTTCCAGAGCCTTCCCAGATAGAGTTGACCGGTGCTTCGCGGTACAGCCTTGCCATGGGGCCAGTCTCGACATAGCCATTGCCTCCCCAGACTTCCATGCATTCACCAGTAAATTCCAGTGCGCGTTTGCATATCCAGAATTTTGCGGCAGGCGTCATGATGCGTTTCCAGGCGCGTTGCAAGTTGTCATCTGGTGCGTCAATTGCAGCAGCCAAGTGCAACATGAGGCGTGTCGCTGCTTCGCTTTCCAGTGCGAGGTCAGCCAACACATTGCGCATCAAAGGTTGATCCACCAACTTCTTGCCGAAAGCTGTGCGGTGACGCGCATGGTGGATGGCTTGTACCAGTGCTTGCCGCATCAGGCCAGCGCTGCCGATGACGCAATCCAGCCGGGTCAGGTTGGCCATTTCTATGATGGTTGGTATACCCCGGCCTTCATTGCCTATCATGACGCCGTAGGCATTATGGAATTCCACTTCGCTGCTGGAGTTTGATTTGTTGCCCAGTTTGTCTTTTAGTCTTTGTACCAGGATCGCATTCTTGCTGCCGTCAGGACACCAGCGAGGCACGAAAAAACAGGATAAACCAGTCTCAGTCTTGGCCAGGACCAGATGGGCATCGCACATGGGGGCTGAGAAAAACCATTTGTGACCTGTCAGTGCATAGGCTTGACCTCGTCCATTGACGCCCAGCGCCACGGCAGTGGTGGTATTGGTGCGCACATCCGATCCGCCCTGCTTTTCTGTCATGCCCATGCCTATCAAGATGGATTTTTTCTGTGCTATCGGCAGGTCGCGTGGATCATGTTCCAGCGAGTACAGCTTGTCTTTGAGTTCCGCGAAGAGGAACACTTCGTTTTGTAGCACCGGGATGGATGCAAAAGTCATGGTGCTGGGACATAGGGAGCCAGATTCCACCTGCGATTGCATGAAATAGCCAGCAGCACGGGCAACATGTGCACCCATGCGCGGCTGGCTCCATGGGCTGGCATGCAGGCCTTGCTTGCGCAATATCCTCAATAATTGATGCCAGCTGGGATGGAAATCTACCCGGTCTATGCGCTTGCCCTGTCTGTCATGGGTATGCAATTCTGGCAAATGCGTATTGGACAGTGCAGCAGCTTCCAGCACTGCGCTGCTTCCTAATTCTTGTCCGGACGTTTTCAGTGTATTTTGATACCAGTCAGCTTGATACTGCGCCAGACTACTCATTAGAACGGTATCACTAGTGAAAATATTGTAATCTTGCAGATCTGCGACCTGATTGCTTATTTCATGGGTTTGCCACTGCATATGAGCCTCATTGATATGGTGTAATTAAATAAGCCAGCTGAATAGTGTAGTCTGATGAAGTAAGTAACATGTTCGCTTTTCAGCGGCCAATTTAGTCTCCGACCTTAACCGACAAGAAACACCATGAGCGAGTCTGCCAGCCCTTTGAAATTACGCCGCAAGCCAGTGCAGCAACGCTCGAAAATGACACAATTGGCAATTCTTGATGCCTTTGTTCGGCTTTTGGTCGAAAAAAGCTATGCCGATCTGACCATGCGCGATATCGCCCTGGTTGCTGGCGTGGGTCTGGGCACCTTGTATGAATACTTCCCTGGCAAAAAATCGATAGCGGCGCATTGCATACATGAGCGCATGAAGAATATTGGAGCCCAGATGCGCATCTGGGTAGGGTTGCAACATGGTCAGCCCTTGCAAGATATCGTAACGGATCTGCTGGAGCGCATTATTCTTTTGCATGCAGACAAAACTGAAGAGTGGTCTGCTCTGATTTTCCTGGAGCGGCAAATTTCCAACATGGAAGCCTATAGCGCCCTGTACGGGCAAGTTGTCGATATCTGGGAGTCAGCTTTTGCCGCAAGCTCGGACCGTGCGGCTTATCCAGATACCAGTCCGGCGATAGTCCATGCGGCTGTCTATGGGGTCTTGTATCAGACACTGATGTTGTCCCCGCAAAGCCTGCAAGCACCTGAATTTCTTGCTCAGATGAAAAACTTGGTGTTGGGATATCTGCAAATCACTGATCAGAGCGCCCGAATAAGGTAAAATCGCGGGATGTCCTATCAAGTCCTCGCCCGAAAATATCGCCCCAAGAGTTTTGAAACTCTGGTGGGGCAAGAGCACGTGGTCCGTGCCTTATCGCATGCGCTAGAGCAGCAGCGGCTGCATCACGCCTATTTGTTTACCGGCACACGCGGTGTTGGCAAGACGACGCTGTCACGCATACTGGCCAAATCCTTTAACTGCGAGACGGGTATCACTGCCCATCCTTGCGGTGTCTGCGAAGCCTGTACGGCAATTGATGCCGGGCGCTTTGTTGACTATATAGAAATGGATGCCGCCTCTAACCGTGGCGTCGATGAAATGGCCTCGCTGCTCGAACAGGCAATTTATGCTCCATCCAATGCACGCTTTAAAGTCTATATGATAGACGAGGTGCACATGCTGACCAACCACGCTTTCAACGCCATGTTGAAAACGCTGGAAGAGCCGCCTGAGCACGTCAAATTCATTTTGGCAACCACCGACCCGCAAAAAATCCCGGTTACGGTCTTGTCACGCTGCTTGCAATTCAATCTCAAGCAAATGCCACCTGGCCATATTGTTGGCCATCTGGAAAATATCCTGGGACAAGAGCAAATCGATTTTGAGTTGTCTGCCTTGCGTTTATTGGCTCAGGGCGCACATGGCTCCATGCGCGATGCCTTGTCGCTGACCGACCAGGCAATTGCCTATGCCGCTGGTAAAGTCAGCCTGGATGCAGTGCAAGGCATGCTGGGTGCGCTAGACCAGTCTTACCTGATACGCCTGTTGGATGCCTTGCTGGCCCAGGATGGCAAGGCCTTGCTTGACGTTGCCGATGAAATGGCAGCGCGCAGCCTGTCTTATAAAGCTGCCCTGCAAGATCTGGGCAGTTTGCTGCACCAGATCGCCGTGGCGCAAATGGTGCCTGCAGCAGTGGCAGAAGATATTCCTGAACGCGAACAGGTATTGCGTCTGGCGCAGAGTTTCGCCAAGGAAGAAGTGCAACTGTTTTATCAAATTGCCGTGCATGGTCGCAATGAGCTGGCGCTGGCTCCTGATGAATATGCTGGTTTTAGCATGACGCTGTTGCGCATGCTGGCATTCAAACCTGTCAGTGGCGAACAATGGGCGCAGCCACCTGCCAGTACGCCACCGGCTGGTGGGCGTCCGGCGTTGCCAGTGAATAGTACGAGCAATGTGCCGCCTGCACAAAGTCCTGCCCGTCCCGGCCCTGTTGCCAGTCCTGCAGCGCCCAGTAATAGTAGTAGCGCTGCCTCTGCAGTAAATGCAGCGCCGGCAGTGTTGCCAGTCCGTGCTCCGGCAGAAGCACCTAAACCGGCGGCGCAGGATAATACTGAGGCTCGAGTCAGCACGCCTGCTGCTGGCACACGTGTCAGCCCGGTCATGGCTGCCCTGGCTGCCGCGCGCGCAAATACCAAGAATGGCACACAAGCTGGGAAGCCCGCTTCTGCCGAAGTTGAGCCCGCAGCCAAAGCTGCAATTGCTCCTGTCGCCCCAGTAGCTCCAGTCTCACCCATAGCGCCTGTTCGTCCTGTTGCTCCGCCGACTGTCAAAGTAGCGCCATCATCGGCGCAACCAGTGGCCAAGCCTGTCCAGCCAGTATCTGCACCCGCACCTTTGATCGCAGAACAGGATATGCAATCCATGGGCATGGATGATATGCCACCGCCCTGGGATGAAGAAATGTTCTTCGATGCAGAGCCTGCAAAACCGGCAATGCCACCGAGAGTGATGACTCCTGCCACACATCAGGAGCAAGCCGCACCAGTTGAAGTGGGCGTGCTTGCTGACACAGTTGCAACTGCTGACCAGGAACCGCAAGCTGTCGTTGCAGAAGTGCTCAAGCCCAGAGAATCCATCACCCTGAATGTCGATCGTCTGATCGCAAGTGCCCCAGTCCCTGAGTTGAGCTGGGATGGTCATTGGCCTGCACTGGCAGCCAGCTTGCCAGTACGCGGCGTAGCGCAGCAAATGACGCAGCAAAGTGAACTGGTCAGTTGCAAGCAGGATGGTAATGCTCATGTTTTCCGTTTGCGTCTTCCTCTTGCGACCCTTTTGTCTTCTGGCAGTGTTGAAAAACTCAGCGCAGCCCTGACTGAGCGGTTTGAAAAAAACATACGGGTAGAAACCGAGATAGGTGCGGTTGAGCATACTGCCAACGCACAGGCTGTAGCTGAGCGTGAAGTGCGCCAGCAGCAGGCAGAAAAATCCATACAAAGCGACAGTTTCGTGCAGACTTTAATGCGCGAATTTGGTGCCACTATCGTCACGGGTAGCATACGGCCAGTCTGATGTCAGCGGCGTATAAGAATGCGTGACCATCCTTTAATCAATATCCCATTTTTATTTTCGGAGAAATTTTTATGATGAAAAATCAATTAGCTGGCCTGATGAAACAAGCCCAGGCAATGCAGGACAATATGAAAAAAGCCCAGGATCAATTGGGTCTGGTAGAGGTCGAAGGCCAGGCTGGTGCTGGTCTGGTCAAGATTATCATGACCTGCAAGAACGATGTCAAACGCGTTACCATCGATCCATCTCTGCTGGGCGATGACAAGGACATGCTGGAAGACCTGGTTGCTGCTGCATTCAATGATGCGGTACGCAAGGCAGAAGCCACTTCACAAGAAAAAATGTCAGCTTTGACAGCTGGCATGCCATTGCCGCCTGGCTTCAAGATGCCATTCTGAGTGTGAAAAAACTCGGTAGTCTGGAAGCCTTGTCTGAGGCTCTGCGGCGCTTGCCCGGCGTCGGGCCAAAGTCTGCCCAGCGCATGGCTTATCACTTGCTGCAACATGACAGGGAAGGCGCTGCCATCCTTGGCATGGCCTTGACCCATGCGGTTGAGCGCATACAGCATTGCGCATCCTGTAATACCTTCAGCGAGAGCGAAGTCTGCGAAACCTGTCTGGATGCAGTGCGCGATACCAGTCTGCTATGCGTGGTGGAAACGCCCTCAGACCAGATGATGATAGAGCAGACCATGACTTACAAGGGCCTGTACTTTGTCCTCATGGGACGGCTCTCACCACTTGATGGCATAGGCCCGAAAGACATCCATCTGGAAAAACTCGTCACCAGGGCCACCGACGGTAAAGTGCAGGAAGTGGTGCTGGCCACCAATTTCACTAATGAAGGTGAGGCAACCGCGCATTACATCAGCGAGACACTGAAATCACGTGGTTTGCGGGTGAGTCGTCTGGCACGCGGCGTGCCAGTCGGTGGAGAGCTCGAATATGTGGATGCTGGCACCATTGCCCGCGCCATGCTGGATAGACGGACTACTTAATTCAGTCACTGAGATAATAATATAAGCCATCATGTTTCTGATCCCCGCCGAACAAAAAAGCAAATTGCACTTGCAATGGTCAGACCTGATAAGGGGATTGGCTGGGAGTTCCAGACATGCGATGGAAGTCTGGACTTTGCTTGATAAACATTATTCGGAACCACAGCGCAGTTTTCATAATCTCTCGCATATCCAGTCCATGCTCAAGCATGCAGAAGAGCGGCGGGCTGACATACAGAATTTCTCTGTCGTATCCCTGGCCATCTGGTTTCATGACATGGTGTATGACACCCATGCCAACAATAATGAGTTGAAAAGTGCAGAGCTGGCAGGCGAATTGATGATGCGCATGGAAATTAATCCCATCATCATCATGCATGTGCAGCAATGCATACTTGCGACGGCCAGGCATGAGGTAGCCGATTTTAAAAACCGCGCTGCTGATATTCCCTTGTTCCTGGATATTGCCTTGACCATCCTGGGTGCGCCCAAGGATGTCTATCAGCAATATAGTCGTGCCATACGCAATGAATTCCGCTGGCTGGAAGCGCCAGCTTACAGAGCGGGGCGCTTAAAAGTGCTGAAGCGCTTTGCTGGCCGTGAACACTTATATTTTCATCCCATCATGGCGGCGCAATTTGATGCGCAGGCACGCGCCAATATCGCATGGGAAATCAAGAAACTCACTTTTGTCTGAGTTGATCCTGTAACTCTTTTCTGGACGTATTTTTACTCTTATGCAGTCACAAGCTAAAGCACACGGCCCTTTGGCGGGAATCAAGGTTCTGGAATTGGGTACGCTAATTGCGGGGCCTTTTTGCTCGCGCATGCTGGCAGAGTTTGGCGCTGAAGTCATCAAGGTCGAGTCGCCCGATGGTGGTGATCCTCTGCGTCAGTGGCGCGTATTGAAGGATGGCACTTCCTTGTGGTGGAGTGTGCAAGCACGCAATAAGAAAAGCATCACCCTGAATATGAAACAGGAACAGGCACGTGAAATAGCCAGGCGCCTTGCCCTGGATGCCGACATTATCATAGAGAATTACAGACCCGGCGTGCTGGAAAAATGGGAGCTGGGATATGATGATTTGAAAGCGATCAATCCCGCCACTATCATGGTGCGCCTTTCCGGTTATGGCCAGACAGGGCCTTTGAAAGATTTGCCCGGCTTTGGTGCCATCGGTGAATCCATGGGCGGTTTGCGTTATGTCTCAGGCCATGCTGACCGGCCACCTGTGCGCGTCGGCATATCAATTGGTGATTCAGTCGCGGCCCTGCATGGCGTTATCGGTGCCATGATGGCCTTGCGGCACCGTGATGTCACTGGTGGGCGCTGGAATGGCAAGCAGGGTGACGCATGTGTCGCTGGCCAGGGGCAAATGGTGGATGTAGCTTTATATGAGTCGGTATTCAATCTAATGGAATCGCTGGTGCCAGAATTTGATCATGCCGGTGTCGTGCGTGAGCGCACTGGCGGTGCCTTGCCCGGCATCGTGCCGTCGAATACGTATACTACGGCAGAAGGTGAAAATATTGTCATTGCAGGCAATGGTGACGCGATTTTTCACAGACTCATGAAAGCCATAGACCGGGATGATCTGGCGCAAGATCCGGGCCTGGTGCGCAACGATGGCCGTGTCCCGCGTACGGCAGAAATTGATGCGGCAATTCAGGCCTGGTGTTCCGGTCGCGAAATAGATACGGCCTTGCAAATACTCAAGGCTGCAGATGTGCCGGTAGGGAAAATCTACTCTGTACGTGACATGATGAATGACCCGCAATTCCTGGCGCGCCAGATGTTTGAGCAGCATGCCTTTGAAGATGGTACACCAGTCAAGCTGCCAGCCATCACGCCAAAGATGTCAGAAACACCGGGGCAGACGCAGTGGCTGGGGCCGCGCCTTGGTCAACATAATCAGGAAGTGTTGAGTGCGTTGGGTTATAGTGATGCGGAGATAACGCAAATGACTGCGGACAAGGTAATTTAAATAAGTAATTTAAAGGTGAACTATGAATCGACAGATGTTGAAACAATTCCTGATTGCCCTGGCGCTGTTCCTGCTGGGTTACTTCACCTTTAATCACTAAAACTTTGAAATGACTGACCAAGCCCTCAATGCCTGGTCAGCCATGTTTGATCAGTGTAAGGTTTTCAGATAATCCCTGATCCCCGCCAGCAGCATTTCGACCGACATCGCTGTCAGTATTAAACCCATCAGGCGCTCAAATGCAGTCATGGCGCGTATGCCCAGGACTTTTTGCATGCGTTCCGCACTCAATAATACCACTAGCCAGACGACCGCAACGGCAGTCAGCGCTGCCAGATGTACGATCATGTCTTGCCTGCTGTCTGATGAAAACAGCAAGACTGTCGCTAGTGCAGAAGGCCCAGCCAGAGCAGGTATGGCTAGTGGCACTATGAAGGGCTCGTGACCATCTTCCACATCACCAAAAATACCACCTTCCTGCGGGAAGACCATGCGCAGAGCTATCAGGAACAGGATCACGCCACCACCTATGCGCAAAGATGCCTCGGTCAATTGCAGCGCGGTCAGGAAGTGTTTGCCAAAGAACATGAACAGCAAAAGCAAGCCAAAGGCAATAGCACATTCGCGTACCACCACGCGCCAACGCCTTTCAGGCGCGACATGGGACAGGGCGCTGACAAAGATGGGGACGTTTCCGAAAGGGTCGGTGACCAATATCAGCAACATCAGGGATTGAAAAAAATCTTGAGTCATGAAGACCTTTTGTAAAAATTGATGCTTTGAAAAAGCGACTTCAAATTAATGCCAGTGTAGCCTTGACGGCGGCTTCTATACCTGTCGCTGCTTCAGCAATATTTTCTGCCAGCATGTATGCTGGTGTGCTGACTACTTTTCTCTCTGTGTCGACGACAAATTCCTTCACTGGGCAATTGATGTGCTGTCCACCCATGGCAGTTACTGCAGCGGCTGTGTCCGTATCTGTGCCGATGGTGACCGCAACACCTCTGCCATATACAAACGGCAGCATGGCTGGTGCTATGCATATATAGCAGGCAGGTTTGCCAGCGTCGGCGATGGCTTTGGCAAAGCGCAAAACGTCTGGCTGTATCTGGCAGTCAGCCCCCTTGCTGGCAAAGTCGGACAGATTCTTGGCTGCACCAAAACCACCCGGGAAAAATACTGCGGCATAGTCTTCAGGATTGGCCCGCGCGATATCTTTGATCTTGCCACGGGCAATACGGGCAGATTCAACTAATACATTGCGGTTTTCCCCTGCGGCGACCTGCCCTGTAAGATGATTGACAACATGGGCTTGCGGGATGTCAGGTGCAAGGAATTCTGGTTCTGCGCCAGCTCTGACAAGAGCCAGCATGGTCAGGACACTCTCGTGAATTTCAGCGCCATCGAAGACGCCACAACCGGAAAGAACGACGGCTACTTTCATAATGTACCTTTATATTTGTGGGAGAAGGACAGAAAGCAGCTAATTTTCCCGCTGAAGCCTGTAGGCTGTCAACAAAGTCCGCCAGTTTCTGGAAAAATAGAGCCCGCTACCAGCGCACTAAGCAAAAAAACATTTATTATTAGCCAGAAAAAGGCGAACGCTCGTTTTATTATCCCGAGCCTAGCTCATTCAGGCATATTCCTGAAAGCCAGAGTAAGACTATGTCAGTAATTAAGACGGAAGGTAAAGAACGTCCCGATACTCCTTGTGTTGCCGTTTGCTCAACGACATTTGATGACGTTTGTCGTGGTTGTGGCCGCACAGTGGCAGAGGTGGCGGAATGGGTGTTCATGACCGCAGAACAAAAAGATGTAGTCTGGATTCGGATATTGGCTGAGGGTTATCCAAGACGCAATACCTGATTGCAGCAAATAATAGCGGCAAAAAATAATGGAGACTATGTATGTCGCAAGAAAAAAAATCAGGACGCCGCCGCTTCATCCTGGGTGGTTTGGGACTGACAGGTGCCTTGCTGGTGGGTTGGGGCGTCATGCCACCTCGCCAGCGTCTGAACGCCAGTAAACCCTTGCCAGTATCAAATGGCGAAGTCGCCATGAATGGCTGGATCAAAATTGCGCAAGATGGTACCGTCAGCGTCGCCATGCACAGGAGCGAGATGGGACAGGGCATCCATACTGCCTTGCAAATGTTGGTGGCTGAAGAGCTCGACGTGCCTATGAGTGTGGTTAAACCCATGTATGTACCCGCGGATAAAATTTATGGCAGCATGGCGGCATTGGCAGATGGCCTGCCATTTCATCCAGACGATCAAGGCAGTGTGAAGCGCGTAGCACAATGGGTGACCTTGAAATTCGCCCGCGAACTGGGTTTGCAGATGACAGGTGGCTCATCCAGCGTCAAAGATGCATGGCAGCCCATGCGTGAAGCAGGTGCCACTGCTCGTGCCATGCTGGTCGCTGCAGCAGCAAAGAAATGGAACGTGGCCGTAGCAGAATGCACGACAAAGGATGGTGTAGTCCGCCATTCGTCCGGCAAGCATGCCAGCTATGGTGAGTTGGCTGCCGATGCTGTCAACAGCAAGCCTGGCGATATACGACTCAAGCGTCCGCAAGATTTTAAAATCATAGGTGAGTCGCAACCGCGTACTGATGCTGCCCCTAAAGGGGATGGTAGTGCCCAGTTTGGCATTGATGCCAGACCAGAAGGTATGTTGTACGCTGCAATCAAGCAAAGCCCCACCATAGGTGGGCGCATCAAGTCTTTTGATGCCGCAGCAGTCAAATCCATGCAGGGTGTGGTGCAGGTCATTGATTTTTTCATGGAAGGGGCGGTGGCCGGTCTTGCTGTGGTCGCTCAGTCTTATTGGCAAGCCAAACAGGCGTTGGATAAATTACCAGTCATCTGGGATGACGGTGAGCATGCGCAACTGTCGACGGAAAGCATTTTTAAGGACTTTGCCAGCAAGCTAGATAGCGAATCTGGCTTTGCTTATTACAAGGCCGGGGATGTCGAGGCGACACTGACTGGCACGGGAATAGCCAAAACTATAGAAGCAGAATACCGTGCCCCTTTCCTGGCGCACGCTGCGATGGAACCTATTAATTGCACTGCACAGCTCAAGGACGGAAAGCTGCAAATCTGGGTTTCTACTCAGGTGCCCGGCGTGGCCACCGATGTAGCTGCCAAAGTCGCCAAACTTAAATCTGAAGATGTCACTCTGCACATGGCCTATCTGGGCGGTGGCTTTGGTCGCAGGCTGGAAGTGGACATGGTCGCGCAAGCGGCGCGTATCGCCATGGAAACCAAGGGTGCGCCGGTCAAACTGATCTGGAGCCGCGAAGAAGATACTACGCATGACATGTATCGGCCAGCGGCCCTGGCGCGCTTCAAGGCAGGGTTGGATAGTGCCGGTAAATTGCTGGCCTACGATAATAAGTCTGTCTCAGGTTCAATTACGCATCAGGTCTTGAAGCGCACATTTGGTCTCGCTGGTGCTGGCCCGGATAAAACTACGGCGGAAGGCGAGTTTGATATGCCGTATGAGATTCCACATCAGCGTATCGCACATGTCATCGTCCCCAGTCCCGTTGCGCTTGGTTTCTGGCGCTCAGTTGGCCATTCACATAATGCTTTTTTCAAAGAGAGTTTTATTGATGAAATTGCTCATGCAGCCAATCAGGATAGCCTGACATTTCGCCGTGCTTTGCTGAAAGATCATCCACGTCATCTTGCAGTGCTGGATGCAGCGGTACAAAAAGCAGGCAAACCAGCAGAAGGCAGGGCGCATGGCCTGGCATTGCATGAATCTTTCGGTAGTATTGTTGCCCAGGTCGCAGAAGTCTCGGTGCAGGAAGGGCAAATCCGGGTGCATAAAGTGGTTTGTGCTGTGGATTGCGGCATAGCGGTTAATCCCAACATCATTGCCCAGCAGATGGAGAGTGCTGTGGTCTTTGGCCTGAGTGCTGCCTTGTATGGTGAAATTACGATCAAGGATGGCAAGGTCGTGCAGAGTAATTTTAATGACTACCAGGTCTTGCGCATGAATGAAGCACCGGCAGTAGAAACCATTATCATCAAGAGTGCCGAACTACCCCAGGGAGTAGGCGAGCCAGGTGTGCCACCCATTGCTCCGGCTGTTGCCAATGCCTTATTTTCTCTGACTGGCAAGCGTCTGCGTAGTTTGCCCTTGAAATTGAGTTGAAATATACTGGTGGTAGTATGTCTGCATTCAAGACAGAATTTATACATATTAAATGCTTTTTTTATGTAAATATATTGTCTTGATAGCATTTTTTGTTACTATTCGATACAGAATGCGGCCCCAGTGGCATTTGCAGGATTTATACTGCGTCAGCTTCATATAGTAGTGTGCAGCGCATTGTTTGCTTATCCAGTTTTTATTTTTTTAGAATTTTGCCATGTCCAATTTTTCAGTTCCTGTATCTGCAGCCAAGGCTCGTCAGTCTGAGCGCGGCTTTACCTTGATAGAGATCATGGTGGTCGTGACCATCATTGCCATTCTTGGTGCGTTTATGGTCCCGAGGCTTACTGGTTTTACCCATGAAGCCAGGGTGACTGCTGCCAAGCAGGATATCTCCACCATCATGGGTGCGCTGAAAATGTACAAGCTGCACAATCAGCGTTATCCAACCACAGAACAAGGTTTGCAAGCCCTGATCGAAAAGCCAACATCCGGCCCAGCTGCAAATGCCTGGATAACTGGCGGCTATATAGAAAAATTGCGTAATGATCCCTGGGGTAAGTCGTATCAATTTCTGTCACCAGGTATACGGGGTGATGTTGATGTATTTTCGCTGGGTGCAGATGGACAGCCAGGTGGTAGCGGCGAAGACGCCGACATCGGTTCCTGGGATTTATAAGAAGCACGGATGAAGATCATGCGTGGGCAGCGAGGATTTACCTTGCTGGAGTTGCTGGTGGTATTGACTATTTTTGGTCTCATACTCGGTGCTGTCAGTATTAATGCCATGCCGGGTGAGCAACAACGCCTGGAAAATGACGCCAGAAGAATCTCCCTGTTACTGCAATTGGCGCGTGATGAAGCCATCGTCCGCAATCTGCCAGTGGCTTTTGAAGTGGATCAGAGTGGTTACCGCTTCCTGGTCAGGGAAGACAGGATCTGGTCACCCGTGAAGGATGAGATGTTGCGCGAGAGGAGTTTCCAGAGCGCGCCCGTGCAATTGTCCATGCAGCCACAAACCGCTGATACCTCTACCATCCGTATACTGTTTGGACGCGAACCGGTAGACAAACCCTTTGTATTGACCATCAAGTCTGCTGACAAGCATGTCAGCGTCAGGGCGGATGGCATTGGTCATTTTTTTGTAGAGTAAGATGCGACATCTGCGTTCACAATCCGGGTTTACATTGCTTGAAGTGCTGGTGGCTTTGGTCATCGTTGGCACTGCTCTGGGGGCTAGTCTGCGTGCAGTCGGCAGCCTGACCCAAAACAGCAGTAGCTTGAGGGCGTCCATGATGGCGACCTGGTCAGCAGAAAATCGCCTGTCACAAATCCGTCTTGCTCATGAATGGCCTGCCTTCGGTGAGCGCACTTTTGCCTGCCCGCAGGGGGATTTGCACCTGATGTGCGAAGAGCATGTGATTGCCACCCCCAATCCTTCTTTCAGAAGGGTTGAAGTTTTCGTGTATGAAGCAGATAGCCCTGAGCGTCGCATCATCAAGCTGACCCAGGTGGTGCCGAATGCGCTTTAAGTTGATGGCTGGCCGCAACAGGCATGCACGCCGATTGTCTGCAGCCGGTTTCACCCTCATAGAATTGCTGGTCGCCATCAGTATTTTGGCAATCATTGCTGTGCTGGGCTGGCGTGGCCTGGACAGTATCGTACGCGCCCGTGTGCTGCTGACCGCAGAAATGGAGCAGACACGCGGCATGCAGTTGTCTTTTGCGCAGTTGGAGAATGATTGCGCGCATCTGGTGGATGCAACCAATTTTCCGGGGCGGGAAGTGTTGAGTGCTGTTGGTGCCCGACTGGTGCTGGTACGCAATGTTTTTGAAGAGAACCAGCCTACCCGCCTGCAAGTCGTGGTCTACCGGGTGCAGGATGGTGTACTCAAGCGCCGAGAAATGCTGCCTACACGCGAATTGGCCGTGCTTGATCAGGATTGGCAAAATGCCCTGGCGGATGCTGAGGTCAGCCCCGCCATCGCATTGCAAAGCCAGGTAACAGGTTTTGATATGCGTACCTGGAAAGAGGGGGAAAACGGCTGGCGCAATGGAGGTAGCGAGGTAGCTGGCAAAGATAATCCTGCCATTGTGGCGCCGGGCATACCATCAAAAAATGGCAAGCTGACAGGTTTGGAAATTGCCATACAAATAAGCGGCCGTGAATTGCCAGTGACCAAAGTGTTTTTGCTGGGTGCTGTATGAGGACGAGAAATGTTCCCCGGCGCCAACGAGGTGTGGCTGTCATTACAGCCTTGTTGTTGACCACATTGGCCATCACTATCGTTGCCAGCCTGTTCTGGCAGCAGCAGGTGCAAGTCAGGTCGATAGAAAATCAGCGCATGCAGTTGCAAAAAAAATGGATTTTGCGGGGCGCAATAGACTGGGCCAGGTTGATCTTGCGTGAAGATGCCAAGCAGACTGTGGCAATTGATCATCTTGGTGAGCCATGGGCAGTAAAGCTGGCAGATACCAGGCTGGATCAATATGTAGAAAATGCCAGAACCGAAAATGATGAAAGTGATGCTACTTTGTCTGGTCAGGTCATTGATGCACAGGCTATGTATAACCTGAATAATCTGGCGACAGACGGCAATGTAGATCAGCGTGAAGTGGATGTTTTCAGCCGCTTGCTGGTGAACTTGCGCTTTGATGGGCAACTGGCGCAAGCCGTGGCAGATATGGTAGCCAGGACGCAAAGCAAGGCAGTTGCCGGTCCAAACCCAGGTTCTTCTGGCGGTGAAACAGGTGCTGGAAAAGCCCCGGATTTGTCTGTTCCTGAAGTACAATTCCTGCGTTTTACGCAAATTGATGATTTGCTGGCAATTAATGGATTTTCGCCAGACATGGTGGAGCGTTTGAAGGCTTTCGTGACGGTTTTGCCACGCAAGACTTCGATTAATGTCAATACGACCTTTGCTGAAGTGCTGGCGGCCAGAGTAAATGGCTTGAGCATGGGGGACGCGGCAGCCATGATTGCCAGTCGAGATCGTGCTTACTTTCGCACCACCAGTGAATTCAAGTCGCGCTTTGAGGATAAGTTGAAAGCATTGACAGACAAGGATATCGTTGTTGCAACCAATTTCTTTATTGTCAATGGTAAAGTCAAAATGAATCGCTCGGCGCTGGATGTCAGTGCATTAATAGAACGCGCCGATAGCATGGGATCAACGGCGTCGGCAACAACAGTGCTTTGGGTACGGGAAAATTAAATAGAAAATGGCAAGCACACTGTATATCTCTTTGCCCTCCAGAGTGGCGGCACAAAATCGACCTGATTGGTCTGCTCAGGCGTTGGCCTTTGCCTTGATTTCAACTGAGGGGCGCCTGCAACAACAAGGTCAGTCCAGTTTGCATGAATTGAAGTCTCTGGCTCTCGCTGCCAAGCAGGTAGCTTTCATTCTGGCTGCTAGTGATACCAGTTTACTGACAACTAAAGTGCCGCCCATGTCGGCCGCCAAACTGAAACAGGCTTTACCCAATTTACTGGAAGATCAGCTGATTTCTGATCCCGCTGATCTGGTGCTGGTCAGTAGCGATGTGCTTAATGGCGAAATTACCGTCGCTGTCACAGATAAATCCTGGCTGGAAGGACTGGCAAAACGGGTAAAAGACTGGCCACTGAAAAAATTCTCTGCCTACCCGGCACAATTGGCACTTGCTTTCGATGTGTCAAGCCTGACCGCGTCGGCCCTGATCGATGAAAATGATGAGGGCTTGGAGTTAAGCCTGCGTGATGGTGTCCAGCATGGCCTGGGTTTAAGCCTGGAAAATACTAGTGTAGCAGCAGCCTTGTCCATGTTGGCGCAACTCAGCACCAATCCCAAAATTGCTGCCTATGTTCCTGCAGGTACAGTGGAAGCTTGTCAGCAGGCTTTGAAAACCGACGATCTCGAAGACAAGATAACTGTCATGTCTGTGAGCTGGATCAACAGAGTGGCGGGCGTCAGCCCGGCAACACCTGATTTGATGACCGGGGTTGCCGCTGAGCATATGAGCGGTTTTGATTGGGCCAAGTGGCGCTGGCCATTGCGTTTGGGAGTAGGCTTGTTGGTCGTTAATTTGCTGGCACTGAATCTGGAATGGTTCAGTATGAAGCGTGAAGAAAAAGAACAGAAAAATGCGCTGATTCAGGTATTCAGGAATACCTATCCAAAAGAGACGGTCATTTCTGACCCACTCAAGCAAATGCAGCAAAAGGTCAATATCGCCAAGCGTGCTGCTGGACAATTTGCAGTCAATGATTTTGCCGTCATGGCAGCGCAGTTTTCACAGGTATGGGACAGGGCAGGCGTGCCGGGCGGCATTGCTTCCATCGAATATAAGGACAGATCACTGTTCGTCAGGACTAAACCCAATGTACAAATTCCCATGGATGCCCTGCGTTCTGCGCTGGCAGAGCAATCCATGAAAATCAGCACCTCGACAGATGGGGCTTTGCGTATTACCACCGGAGGTAAGAACTGATGTTCAGCGCAGTCAAAGAGCAGTTTAATTTATTCTGGCAAGGCCGCATTGAGCGCGAACGCAAAATGTTGGTGATTTGCGCCTTATTTATCATGGCCGCCATCACTTATGGTTTTTTTCTGTCTCCGGCCCTGAACGGTCGAAAGCAGTTAAGCGAGTCCCTGCCAAATTTGAATCAGCAATTGGCAGAAATTAACGAGCTGAGTAAACAACAAACTGGTTTGACGGCAAATTTGTCTGAGTTCATCCCCCCTGTAAGCCGCGAGCAAGTTGAGGCTGTGTTGGGCAGGCGCGCTATCAAGGCGCAGACTGTCGCTGTCAGCGATGATTTGGTGCGCTTGCAAATTCCAGCGGCTGCCTATGCCAATTTGATGGAGAGCCTGGTGGAGATGCAAAAGGCATCCAGATTGACAGTGGAAGAAGCCAAACTCGTCGCATTGCTGGAAAATGGCCAGGTGAGTGCGACTTTGACGTTGAGACAACAAAGAAATGCTCCCTGAGTCCAGGATCGAACGATGTTAATTTCAAAACGTCTGACATGGATTTTTGCTGCGATCTTGAGCGTTATCGTCACTGTGGTCATGTTTTTACCTGCCAGTTGGTTGGGTTTGGTGGTGGAGAAACAAAGCCAGGGCAGATTGAGCCTGGGTGATGTGCAAGGCAGTTTTTGGCAGGGTTCGGCATTTATTGGTGTGGCTGCTGGCAAGACTGGCCCGGTGACGCCCTTGTTTCCCGGGCGTTTTCAATGGCGAATTTCACCCATACTGATGCTGGGGCAAATCAAGGCAGAACTGGAGAATCCCGCGGCCTTATCTGCACCTGTCAAGATTGCCGGAAACTTCAGTCAGTGGCAAGTCAGTCCATCGGTGTTGCTATTGCCGCCAGAGCGTCTGGAAGGGTTAGGAGCGCCATTGAATACTATAGGACCGACAGGCTCGTTGCATTTGTCCTGGAATGAGTTGCTTTTTTCGCGCAAGAATGCGCAACTGAGTATGACTGGGCATATGCAACTGGAAATGGCAGAAATGGCTTCGCGCCTGTCGCCGATCAAGCCTTTGGGAAGTTACCAGATGGCCTTTGATTTGCGTGGAACAGATGCAGACATGCAGTTGTTAACGATGAAAGGCCCGATGATGCTGGCAGGAAGTGGAAAAATGACGAATGGTCGTTTCCAGTTTTCAGGCAAGGCATGGGCAGAAGCAGGACAAGAAGCAAGGCTGGCAAATTTATTGAATTTGCTTGGGCAGCGTCGTAATGACGGTGAAAAAGATGTAATTGCGTTAGAGTTCAAATGAAAACATTTCCATTAAAGCACAGGGTCGCCATGACAAGAAATTCGCTACGCCAACCTATCCAGCAATTGTCTGCATTGACTGGTGCAGCACTATTGACTGCGGGCTTTCTATTGGCACCCATGGCCATGGCTCAGGATCCGTCGAAGAATACGGTAGACATCAACCTGGTGGGTGCAGATATAGAATCGGCCATCAAGGCGATAGGTCACTATACCGGTGTGACTTTCATCATCGACCCCAGAGTCAAGGGACAGATCAATCTAGTGTCAGAGACGCCGCTGACCAAGGATCAGGCTTTTAAATTGCTGACTTCCACTTTGCGGCTGCAAGGCTTTTCTGTTGTGACTGCAGATGGTTATTCCAAGGTAGTGCCAGAGTCAGACGCCAAGCTACAACCTGGTCCGACTCAAAATGCGGGATCTGCCAGATCGGAAGCAGCCAAGGGTGACCAGGTCATCACGCAGATTTATAAATTGAATTATGAGTCTTCTGCGAATATTGTGACCATCTTGCGTCCTCTTATTTCACCCAATAATACGATTAATGGCAACCCCGGCAATAACACCGTGGTGATCACCGATTACGCCGATAACATCAAGCGTCTGAACAAGATCATCGCGGCACTGGATGTGCCAGCCACGACCGATATGGATGTCATCCTGGTCAAACATGCAATCGCTTCCGATATCACCGCCATGGTTTCCAAAGTGATCGATGCAGGCGCTAGTGGTGCTGATCCTACCAAGCCTGTATTGTTGGCTGACCCCCGTTCAAATGCCATACTGGTACGTGCATCTTCAGTTGCCAAAGCAAACCAGATCAAGTCTCTGATTGCCAAACTCGATCAGCCAACATCGCAGCCTGGCAATGTGCATGTGGTTTATTTGAAGAACGCCGAGGCTGAGAAGCTGGCGCAAACCTTGCGGTCCATCGTTACGGGCGATACATCTTCCTCACGTGGTTCCAGCAGCAATATTTCTAATGCTGGCAGTGCTGCCAATGGTACGAACAGTCCGGTAGCTGCAAACACGTCTGGAGGCACACAGAGCAGCATGCCTTCGTTCAGCAATAGCAGCACTGGCAATAGTTCTGGCGGCGGTGGTGCTGCTGGTTACATCCAGTCTGATGCGGCCACGAATACGCTCATTATCACTGCCAGCGAACCCGTCTATCGCAATCTTCGTGCAGTGATTGAACAGCTTGATGCGCGCCGTGCCCAGGTCTATGTAGAGGCACTGATCGTGGAGATGAGTGCCGATAAGTCAAACGAACTGGGTGTGCAATGGATGGGTTTGTCAGGTGACAGCACCAGTAATTACCGCATAGGTGGCGGCACTTCATTCTCTACCAAGGGAAATAATTTGCTTAATCTGGCCGCTGGCAATGCCGCCACGGCAGGTTCTGTACTGCCAGGCGCTGGCTTGTCACTGGGTATTTTCAAACAGATCAATGGGCAATTGGGGCTAGGTGCGTTAGCACGGGTGTTGCAGACAGATGGCAATGCCAATGTCTTGTCGATACCAAATATAGTCACCCTGGATAATGAAGAGGCAAACATCATTGTTGGTAAAAATGTGCCTTTGATTACTGGTCAATTCACAACCGGCTCTGGTGGCTCGGCAGGTGTCAATCCGTTCCAGACCATAGAACGCAAACAGGTAGGTTTAAAGCTGAAGATCAAGCCGCAAATTTCTGAAGGTGGCACAGTCAAACTGGCTATTTATCAGGAAGTATCAAGTGTGGATGATACAACCAATGTCGCAGGTATTATTACCAAGGAGCGTTCCATCACGACCAATGTACTGGTGGATGACGGCCAGATTATTGCCTTGGGTGGCTTGATTGAAGATAGTACAACTGATGGCGGCGAAAAAGTCACTGGCCTGGGTGATTTGCCAATTATCGGCAACCTGTTCAAGTACCAGACCAGCAAGCGTTCCAAGACCAATCTGATGGTGTTTTTGCGTCCCACAGTGATACGCAATGCTGAACAAAGCAATAATATTTCCGTAGATCGCTATGATTACATGCGCACTCAGATAGTGCCCTCTAAAGATGGCGCTACTGATAATTTGCTGCCATATTCGGAAAAAGGAAGACTGTTGACCACCCCCCTGGTAATCTCGCCAGAAAAGGCAGCGACCACAGGCAAGGAAGGCAAATAAGCCATGCTTGATCATCGTTTATTGCCTTATGGATTTGCCAGAGATTTCTCTGTGCTGGCTGTGAGGGACAATGCCGTTGTCAATGGTGTTGTTGAAATCCAGATTTCGAAGATGACACCATCAGCAGCGATATCTGAAGTCGGGCGCAAGTTTGGTAAAGTCAAACTACTGATGCTCCCACATGCTGAATTGGCAGAGGCTATTGCCAAGGCCTACGCTGGTTCTGGTGGAGATGCAGCCGATGTAGTGGGTGAGGTGGAGTCTGATCTTGATCTGGCCAAGCTCATGCTGGACATGCCAGCTATTGAAGATTTGCTTGAATCGGCCGATGATGCACCCGTGATACGCATGATCAATGCACTGCTCACACAGGCATTGCGCGATGGCGCGTCGGACATCCATATTGAACCGTTTGAACAGATTTCTGTAGTACGCTTTCGCGTTGATGGTGCTTTGCGCGATGTCGTGCGTCCCAAGAAAGCCATACACGCATCCCTGATCTCGCGTATCAAAATCATGGCGCAACTGGATATCGCAGAGAAACGCTTGCCACAAGATGGACGTATTACCTTGCGCATAGGTGGCAAGCCCGTTGATGTGCGGGTCTCGACTTTACCAACAGGGCACGGCGAGCGCGCTGTGCTGCGCTTGCTTGATAAGGAAGCGGGGCGTTTGGACCTGGGGCATTTGGGTATGAGTACCGATGTGCTGACTCAATTCGACAAGTTGATTGCGCAACCGCACGGCATCGTGCTGGTGACGGGTCCAACGGGTTCTGGCAAGACCACGACCTTGTATGCGGCCCTGTCGCGGGTAAATGCCGGTACCACCAATATTTTGACTGTAGAAGATCCTATTGAATACGAGCTGGCTGGCGTTGGTCAGACGCAGGTCAATGCAAAAATAGAAATGACCTTCGCCAAAGCCTTGCGCGCAATTTTGCGGCAGGATCCTGATGTCATCATGATAGGTGAGATACGTGATCTGGAAACAGCGCAAATTGCAGTGCAGGCCTCACTGACAGGCCATCTGGTACTGGCGACGCTGCATACCAATGACTCTGCCGCAGCAGTTACACGCTTGCTGGACATGGGTATAGAACCCTTCCTGTTGTCTTCTTCATTGCTGGGTGTCGTGGCGCAGCGGCTGGTACGTAAACTCTGTATTCACTGCCGTGTTGAAAAAGAAGGTACATGGCATGCAGTCGGTTGTGAACATTGTGGTCATACCGGTTATCAGGGGCGTGTAGGTGTCTATGAGTTATTGCAAACTACCGATGCCATCCGTGCCCAGATACATCATGAGGCAGCCGAAGCAGAAATACGTATTGCGGCACAGGCAGACGGCATGAAAACCATGCGTGAAGACGGTCAGCGCTGGCTGAAAACTGGTGTGACTACACCAGAAGAGTTACTGCGCGTGACGAAGGAATAGAGGCATGCCAGCATTTCGATATGAGGCGGTTGATATTGCAGGTCATACCAGCAAAGGTGTGTTGAATGCAGACAGTGCCAGGTCGGCACGCAGTGATTTGCGTGCCCAGGGACTGGTGCCGGTCAGCGTTGAGTCTATCGCCAACCAGATGGATGCGGGTGGTAAGCGCAAGGCAGTCTTTTTTGGCGATCGTTTGTCAACAGTGGAAATCGCCTTATTTACACGACAGCTATCGAGCCTGCTGGAAGCCGGGCTGCCTCTGGAGCAATCCTTGTCAGCCTTGCTGGAGCAGGCGGAGCGAACTTATGTACGCGACCTGGTTGGGTCAATACGTTCAGAAGTCATGGCCGGTAACTCACTATCTGATGCGCTGAAGCAACACCCCAACGACTTTGCTGACATTTATTGTGCGCTGGTGTCGTCGGGCGAGCATATCGGTCATTTGTCGCGTGTTTTGTCGCGGCTGGCAGATTACATAGAAAGACGTAATGCGCTGGTGCAAAAGGTCAGGCTGGCGTTTACCTATCCGGCGATTGTGACCGTGGTGGCTTTTGCGATTGTGATTTTCCTGCTGACTTATGTGGTGCCGCAAATAGTTTCCGTGTTTGCCAACACCAAGCAGAAATTGCCTTTCCTGACATTGGTGATGCTTGCTATCTCTGACTTTGTGCGTGCCTATGGCTGGATTGTGGCTTTGCTAGCAGTTGCTGCTTTTTCTCTGTGGCGGCTGGCGTTGCGTAATCCTGACTTTAAGATGCGTTGGCACCGGTGGCTATTGAGTGCGCCCTTGTATGGCAAATTTGAACGTAGCCTGAATACAGCCAGGTTTGCCAGTACCCTGGCGATTACCACAGGATCTGGCGTACCCATCTTGCAGGCATTGCAAACCAGTCGCGAAACTCTCTCGAACGTTGCCATGCGCGCCCAGGTGGAAGAAGCAACGGCCAGCGTCAGGGAGGGTGTCAGTCTGGCGCGTGCCTTGTCAGCTCACAAGCATTTCCCTCCCATGTTAATACACATGATACGCGCAGGTGAGGTAACAGGTGAACTGCCTGCCATGCTGGAACGTGCCTCAAATACGCAAGAGCAGGATCTTGAGCGAAGGGCTCTCACCATGGCTGGTTTGCTGGAGCCTGTATTGATATTGACCATGGGTATCGTCGTCTTGCTCATCGTATTGGCTGTGTTGATGCCCATCATAGAAATAAATCAGTTGGTACGCTAAAAAGGATAAAAATGAAACGCTTACCTGTCCTTGTGACTTTTCTCATGTTTGTCGCACTTTGTGCGTCCCTGAGCTATTGGGGTTTGCGGCTGTTCAAGCCACAGGCCAGGGCAGTCGCTGCTGTTTTTCAGCAAGGCAGTTATGAGCCTGGAGCCGGGCAGTGGGGTGGCATATTTGGCGCCAGCCAGGTCATGCAAGCCAGTGCAACTAACTACCAGTTAAAAGGTATCGTCCTAGCGAAAAGAACTGAACAGAGTCTTGCTATCATCAGTGCCAATGGCAAGCCAGCATTGGCAGTTGCGATGAATAAGGAAGTTGCACCCGGTGTGATCCTTAAGGAAGTGCATGATCAATATGTCATGGTGTCCGAATCGGGTGCCATGCGCCGGGTAGATTTGCCACAGTTGCCTGAGTTGAGTCGTGGATCAGTGCAAATCCCGTCTTTGAATCCATCAGGTACGGTGCCGCCACAAGTCGCACCTGTTGCTTTTCCACCACCAAAACGTAATGATATTCCTGGCGGTCCTGTGAGTAGCCCAGCGCCCCCAATGGTGACCCCGGGTATGCCAACGGCTTCGCTGCCAGCAACCATGCCGGGTGGTCAGTAAAGATGGCGTGGCAAAACGATAGTCCTGAAGATGTGCTTCTCTCAATTGACAAGGCGCATCCGTCATGGCGACCTGTCTTGGAGGCTGGATTGCAACAAGTGCACGCAGCCAATCCGAGTTATTTTTCAGGCTTAAAGAACTCTGTCTGCCTGCCAAATCAAGCTAGATTATTTGCTGCATTTTCCATGCCCATGGATGAAGTGCGTTACATCTTGATGGGTGAGGGGCCTTACCCCCGTTCTGAAAGCGCAACGGGTTACTGTTTTATGGATGGTGCGGTAAAAAGTTTGTGGTCGGAAGAAGAAGGTGGTGGCTTGTCAAAAAAAGTAAACCGCGCGACCTCTCTGCGCAATTTCATGAAAATGCTGCTGGTTGCGTCCGGCCATTTGCAGGAGGAAGCAACAGCCGGACAGGCTATGGTTGCAGTTGCCAACCAGGCCCGCCAGCCAGGCAATGGTTTCATACAGACTTTGGATGAATTGCAACAAAATCTGGCTGCTCAGGGATTTTTGCTGCTGAATGCCAGCCTGATTTTTCGTGAAGATACAGCCCCAGCAAAAGACGCCAAAGCATGGCAGCCATTTTTGCAAACAGTGTTATCTGCGTTATATCATCACCAGCTCGCACACATGAAGTCCCCTGCCGTGTTAGTCTTGTGGGGGAAAATAGCTGAACAAATACGGCCGCTGCCTGAAACTAAGCCGTATGAACAAATTTGTGCAGAGCATCCTTATAATTTAAGTTTCATTGCTAATCGTGTTATGCAGGCTTTATTTCGCCCAATGGAACTTTTGAAAAAATTGCCTGATAGAAAAATTTTGTAAGATACTGCTTTAAATTCTGGCTTGCTGAGCAGCTTTGTAGAATAATTGTCTGGCAGATCTCTCAGATCTGTTCACCTTATTCATAACCACATCCTGCCTATGTTGAAGAAAATTGAAATTACTCAGCTGAGGGTTGGCATGTATGTACAGGAGCTGTGTAGTTCGTGGATAGACACACCTTTCTGGCAAAAGTCTTTCATGTTGTCAGAAGCGGAAGAATTAAAGAAGATTCAAGCAACCCGTATTCGCCATGCCTGGATTGATGTCAGCAAGGGCCTGGATGTATTAGGTGAGCCTGATGTAAAACTTCAAGCTAAACCAGATCCTGAGCCTGTACCCGAGCCAGTTCCCGAAACTGTACCAGCACCTGCACCACGTCAAATTGCAGCTGTTTCCATGGATGATGAGCTGGGGCGTGCCTCTGCCATTGTCAGTAAATCCAAGCAGGCAGTGTTCTCCATGTTTAATGAAGCGCGCATGGGCAAGGCGGTTGATGTTGACAATGCGCAATCTATGGTGGAAGAAATTGCCGACTCCGTGATGCGCAATCCGGGTGCGTTAATCGGGCTGGCCAGATTGAAGACCAAGGATGACTACACCTATATGCATTCGGTCGCCGTATGCGCACTGATGGTGGCCTTGGCAAAGCAGCTAGGTTTGTCTGAGGAAGAAGCGAGAGAGGCCGGTCTGGCAGGATTGTTGCATGACATAGGTAAGATGATGGTGGCTGCCGACATCTTGAACAAGCCTGGCAAACTTACCGATGCTGAATTCGTCTCTGTCAAGGAGCATCCAGCTGCGGGCTATAAATTACTGAAAGATGCTAAGGGCATTAGTGCCGTTGCCCTTGATGTTTGCCTGCACCACCACGAAAAAATCGATGGTTCTGGTTACCCAAATCGTTTGAAGGGGGATGAAATCAGTTTGTATGCCCGCATGGGTGCAGTTTGTGACGTGTATGATGCCATAACTTCTGATCGTCCCTACAAGCAAGGCTGGTGTCCGGCAGAATCATTGCGCAAGATGGCAGAATGGAGTAAGGGGCATTTCGATGAAAAAATATTCCAGGCTTTTGTCAAGAGTATAGGTATTTTCCCTGTCGGTACCCTGGTCAGGCTGGAGTCTGGTCGTTTGGCTGTCGTGGTTGAGCAACAAGTGGGCAAGTCCCTGTTGCTGCCTAAAGTCAGAGTGTTTTTTTCTGTTAAATCCATGGCGTATGTTGCGCCTGAGCTTATCGATTTATCCAGGGCAGGCATGAATGACAAGATAGCTACGCGTGAAGATGCAGCCAAATGGGGTATCAAGGATATTAACCGCTATTGGCTAGGTGAAGCAGCAAGCAATCGCTAGCTGCTTCCCTGGCTTTGTTGTTAAGTATGACGCCCGCACGATTACGAGGTGTATGGCTATATGGAAAGTTACTTCTCGGGTTGTATGACGATTTTGCCCGTGACTTTGCGTGCTGCCAAATCATTAAGCGCTGCTGGCGTGTCTTTGAGCGCATACCGGCCAGAGATGTGCGGCTTGATTTTACCTTCATGCAGCCAGCCCATCAGTTCACGCATGGCAGCCAGGTTGGCTTTGGGCTCACGCTTGGCAAATTCACCCCAGAATACCCCAACCAGAGAAGCACCTTTGAGCAGAGTCAGGTTCAATGGCAGCTTGGGTATTTCACCATTGGCAAAGCCCACGACCAGATAACGACCCCGCCAGCCTATTGAGCGGAAGGCTGGCTCTGCATATATCCCACCCACAGGGTCGTAAATAACGTCCGGCCCTTTGCCATCGGTTGCGGCCTTGATGGCTTCACGCAAATCCTGATTGCTGTAATTGATGGTGACATCTGCACCATGCTGTTTGCAAACTTCCAATTTTTCATCAGTAGATGCGGCTGCAATAATGCGTGCGCCCAGGGCTTTGCCAATTTCTATGGCTGCCAGGCCAACACCGCCCGCAGCGCCCAGCACCAGCATGGTTTCGCCAGCTTTTAATTGAGCGCGATCGACAACTGCATGGTGGGATGTGCCGTAAGTCAGGGTGATCGCTGCTGCAACATCAAAGTCCATGCCCGGTGGCATCGGCATGACGGCATTGGCTGGAGCAACTACTTGTTGTGCAAATGCACCATTGCCAATAAAAGCAATCACCTTGTCGCCGACTTTGACATGGCTGACATCTTCACCAACCGCGTACACGATTCCGGATAATTCACTGCCGGGGGTAAATGGTAATTCAGGCTTGAACTGGTATTTGTTCTGTATGATCAACACATCCGGGAAGTTGACGCCAGCCGCCTTTACATTGATGGCAACCTGGCCGAGGGCTGGTACCAGATCTGGTAAGTCTACTATCGCCAAAGTGTCTGGCAATCCCCACTCCTTGCAAACAACAGCTTTCATCTTGATGTCTCCATAAAATAGTACGACCGTTTGATTTTGTGATTATGCCGTAAAAATCTGTTCTCTGTAGAAATTTATATTTCAGCATCAGGTAGAATACAAAACATGAAAATTCTGATCAGTAATGATGATGGCTATCTGGCTCCAGGCATCGTGGCGCTAGCTGAGGCCATGGCGTCAATTGCCGAAGTAACTGTGGTGGCACCTGATAGCAATCGCTCGGGCGCATCGAATGCTTTGACGCTGGACCGGCCTTTGAGTGTGCAGCGTGCCAGCAACGGGTTTTACTTTGTGAATGGTACACCTTCTGACTGTGTGCATATTGCCCTGACAGCCATCATGAAAGATAAGCCTGATCTTATCGTCTCCGGCATCAATCAAGGGCAAAACATGGGCGACGATACCTTGTATTCCGGTACTGTAGCTGCTGCGACAGAGGGATATTTGTTTGGCATACCAGCAATTGCTTTTTCTCAAACTGAAAAGGGCTGGGCGCATCTCGATGCGGCAGCGCATGTCGCACTGGAAATGGTCAAGCGTGGTTTTCCTGAGCTTGTCAGGCCTTTTTTGCTGAATGTAAATATTCCAAATTTGCCGTTTGATCAAATTCTGGGAGTGCGCAAGTCGCGTTTGGGCAAGCGCCATACTTCCGAGCCTGTGATACACATGATAGACCCGCATGGCAGGGATATCTACTGGATAGGCCCTCCAGGGGCGGCAAGAGATGTCGGCTCCGGTACGGATTTTGATGCAACCACCAAGCATTTTGTGTCAGTGACCCCCCTACAGGTAGATTTGACCAATACCCGGCAATTGGCTGACTTGGATATGGATTTTGCATGACGGCCAAAGACAAACGTTTTCCTTTGTCTTTGTCTTCTGTGGTCAATCAAAAAGACAAAACAAGTAGCGGTACCAACAGGCCTACTATCATGCCACAAACAGCGATGCGCAATGCAGCCCATCACATGAATGGTGTTGCTGCAGCGAAGTTGGCCAAGTCGCAAGAGTTGCATCTGCCTCAAGGCGCTGTTTCAGGTAGTTTGTCGCCATCCTTGTTGTCCGGTCCATTGGTTTCAGAAGGAGTAAGACGGGCGATGGTGGCACGTGTGGCACAACAAGGTGTCAAGGACACCACTGTGCTGGCTGCCTTGCTGGCGGTGCCCCGGCATCTTTTTCTGGAGTCTGGCATGGCCAGCCAGGCGTATGTTGATGCCTCTCTTCCTATTGGGCATCATCAAACCATTTCGCAGCCATATATCGTTGCCCGCATGCTTGAGATTATGCGCAATGGTGGCAAACTTGAGCGCGTACTTGAAATCGGTACTGGTTGTGGTTATCAGGCGGCCGTGCTTTCTGTCATTGCAAAAGAAGTCTATTCAATTGAGCGTATCAAGGCTTTGCATGAACTGGCAAAAAATAATTTGCGCCCTATGCGTATCGCTAATATCAGGCTGCATTATGGTGATGGTATGCTAGGTTTGCCTGATCAGGCACCGTTTGACGGTATCATACTGGCTGCAGCAGGAATGGAAGTGCCGCAAGCCTTGCTGAAACAATTGCGGGTGGGAGGCAGACTGGTTGCTCCGGTCGGTGGGCGCAACCAGGTTTTGCAACTCATTGAGCGGGTATCGACCTATGATTGGAATAGTTCAGTGCTGGAACATTGCCATTTTGTTCCTTTGCATTCTGGCGTAATTTAAGTTTATTCTCAAAGACAATGAACTTGATGGATTAAAAAAAAGAAATGAAGAAAATACAGCATATATTACAAACTGGTTTTGCAGTAACCGTACTGGCAGGCTTGACAGCCTGTAGCACCAACTTGCCGAACAGGGCGCCAGTAGTGGAGCGTGGGGTCGAGTCCCGGCCGGTTGAAACTGTTACCACCGAAGTGGCCAAGCCAGTTATCAAAGCACCAGACAGTATACGTGGCACTTATGTCGTCAAGCGAGGTGATGGTTTGTACAGGATCGCGCTTGACCATGGTCAGAGCTATAGCGATCTGGTGGCTTGGAATGATTTAAAAAATCCGAATGACATCAAAGTGGGGCAGGTATTGCGTGTCGCTCCTCCGGATGGCAGTCAACCAGCACAAACTTCGAGTATTGCCTCCAATGCTGGGATAGAGGTTAGGCCATTGGCAGTCAACCCTGCAACCAACAAAACTTTGCCGCGTGGCGACAAACGCCCGTTTTCTGACGCCAATCTTGCTGAGTTGCAAAAGGGTGATGTTGTAGTAGCGGCCGCCGTGCCAGCCAGTAAAACAGAAACTATCACTCCAGTTAAAGTAGTAGAGTCGGCACCGACAGAATCTGAGACGGTTGAATGGATGTGGCCAGTAGACGGTAAAGTCCTCGCAACATTTGACGATGTTAAGAATAAAGGCTTCGACATCGGCGGCAAGTTGGGGCAGGATATATTGGCGGCAGGATCTGGCAAGGTCATGTATGCCGGTAGCGGCATCCGTGGATATGGTAATCTTGTTATCATTAAACACACCAGTAATTTGTTGTCTGCTTACGCGCATAACAAGGCCATCTTGGTAAAAGAAGGGCAGTCGATTAGCAAGGGGCAAAAAATTGCTGAGATGGGAAATTCGGATAGTGATACAGTGAAACTGCATTTTGAAATCAGGGTGCAGGGTAAGCCAGTTGATCCTGCCAGATATTTGCCTGCGCGCTAAGTGTATTGACAGTGTGCAGTGCGGTGTCGGTTCTGGTTTGTGCTGAAGGTTTGAGGGTAAGAGTAGTGTTGGTGAATTGATATTGGCGTTTTCAAAAACAATTTGTTCAGACTGAAATAAATACCGGACTCGTGAACTAAGCTCAGACTATGCAAAACACTTTAAGCACATATAAGCTGGAAAGCTCTTCCATCAGCGATGAGTCGGATATGTCTGCGGATGCGTCAGGTGAAGATGTGCACTCATCTTCTGATATTGGAGATGCGGCAGACTTGGCTGATGAAGCCAATGATCTGGCTCAGGAGGGGCAGGACGAGCAGGGTGAGGACCCGGCAGCACTTGTTGTTGCCCCCATAGATGAGTTAAAAAATGTATTGGCGGCAGAATTGTCCACCGATACCACCCAGTATTATCTGAACCAGATAGGCACGCGGCCCTTATTTGCTTTGGCTGAAGAACTACATTACGCCACATTGGCCAAGCAGGGTAATTTTGAAGCCAGACAAAAGATGATAGAACACAACCTGCGGTTGGTTGTGTCGATTGCCAAACACTATATTAATCGCGGTGTTGCCTTGCTTGATATGATAGAAGAGGGCAATCTCGGCTTGATGCATGCGATAGATAAATTCGAACCCGAACGCGGCTTCCGTTTCTCAACTTATGCAACCTGGTGGATACGCCAGAGCATAGAGCGCGCTATCATGAATCAAGCCAGGACCATACGCTTGCCGGTGCATATGGTGCGTGAATTGAATCAGATATTAAGAGCCAAGTACCATCTTGAATCGCAAAGGCGTGATGGCAGGGATGCTGCGCTGGAAGATATTGCCTTGCTGGTCGATAGGCCAGTGGATGAGGTGCAGGATATCCTGACCTTGTCCGAGCACGCAACTTCGCTCGATACGCCACTGGATAATGATCCTCAATCCAGTCTCATGGATATGTTGCCTGGTGACAGCGACGATGCGCCTGACATACGCGCGGAGCAGCATGAAATGACCATCCTGGTCAGGGATTGGTTGTCAAAGTTGCCTGACAAGCAACGTATTGTTATAGTTCGCCGTTTTGGTCTCGATAATGATGATCCGGCAACCTTGGAAACCCTGGCAGATGAAATGGGGATAACCCGTGAGCGTGTGCGTCAGATACAGCAGGAGGCGCTGATCAAACTCAAGCGTTCGTTTGCTTCACGTGGCGTAGGGCGTGATTCTGTGCTTTAAGGCATATTCGCTCGTCAATTCGCATATTTCTTGGGTTGCGCATCCGCGCATCTCTTATAATTCCGTCTTTTAAATCTCAATTCCTATCGGCGCGATATGTCTCGCGCCGCCAATTTCCATGAATACAATAGAAATTCGCTCTTTAGATATGGACGCGCGTGGCGTCGGTAATTTGCAAAATGAAGATGGCACTGCAGGCAAGGTGGTCTTTGTCGATGGCGCGCTGCCGGGTGAATTGGTGGAATTCAGTACCTACAAAAAAAAGGCAAGTTGGGAGGCTGCGACCATGATGAGCCTGGTGCGCGAGTCTTCGCAAAGGGTGGAGCCTAAGTGTGAATTTTTTGGCACCTGCGGCGGTTGCTCCATGCAGCACTTGGATGCCAGTGCCCAAGTGGCCATGAAGCAGCGTGTGCTGGAAGATAACCTCTGGCACATCAGTAAGGTCAAGTCCGAAATCATGCTGCGCCCCATCATCGGGCCGACCTGGGGTTATCGCTACCGTGCCCGCCTGTCAGTGCGTCACGTCATTAAAAAAGGCACAGTACTGGTCGGTTTCCATGAGAAAAAATCGCGTTATGTCGCGAATATGGAAGCCTGTGAAATTTTGCCAGCACATGTCTCCGCCATGCTCATGCCCTTGCGAGGTCTGGTTGCATCTTTGTCTATCGTTGAGGCTTTGCCGCAGATCGAGTTGGCCATAGGTGAAGGTGTGACTGCCATGGTCTTGCGCATTATGGCGCCATTGACCGAGGATGATGAAATTAAATTGAAGGCATTTGCAGATCAGTATCAGGTCCAGTGGTGGTTGCAAACCAAGGGGCCGGAGACTGCCACGCCTTACTATCCTGCGACCAGTGAATTGCATTATCTATTGCCAGAATTTGGCGTAAAAATGCCTTTCAAGCCCACTGATTTTACCCAAGTAAATCATCATATTAACCGCGTACTGGTGGCGCGTGCCTTACGTATGCTGGATGTGCAAAAAGATGAGCGTATTGCTGATCTGTTCTGCGGTCTGGGTAACTTCACTCTGCCTATCGCCACACTTGCGAAAGAAGTGGTAGGTATAGAGGGTAGTGATGCCCTGACTGAGCGAGCACTGGAAAATGCCAAACATAATGGGCTGGCTGATAAAACATCATTCAGTACGCGCAATCTGTTTGAGATAACTGCGCAAGACTTCGTGAAGTTGGGTAAATTTGACCGCTTTTTGATTGATCCACCGCGTGACGGTGCCATGGCTGTGTGTCAGGCGTTGATTGATCTGGGCGAAATTGCACCTGAGTTAAAGCCCAAGCGTCTGGTCTATGTCTCATGCAGCCCATCAACTTTGGCCAGGGACGCTGGCATGCTGGTTAATCAAGCTGGTTACCGCCTCAGCAGCGCTGGCGTTATCAATATGTTCCCGCATACTTCGCATGTGGAATCCATGGCAGTTTTTGATCTGATTTAGATTTTTTGCAGTGGCAAATCGAGCGTCATTGCTGGCAATTGGCAGTGGATTTGCCTTAATGCAATGAAATCCTTGTTTCAGATATTAAAAGCGCAATTGCTTCAGTCTGCGATCAATTGTATTTCTTGAAAGACATATCTGGGATGGTGGTTTCGTGGTAAAATCTAAGGTTAGATGAATTCTCGAAATTTTTCTTAACCCTTTCTTTTTATTGGAGTTTTTAGATGGCTATCGAACGTACATTGTCTATTATTAAGCCTGACGCAGTTGCAAAAAACGTCATCGGTCAAATTTACAGCCGCTTTGAAGGCGCTGGCCTGAAAGTAGTTGCTGCCCGTATGGCGCAGTTGTCCCGTGCTGAAGCTGAAGGCTTCTATGCTGTTCATAGTGCACGTCCTTTCTTCAAGGATCTGGTTGACTTCATGATTTCCGGTCCTGTAATGATCCAGGTTCTGGAAGGTGAAGGCGCAATTTTGAAAAACCGTGACCTGATGGGCGCGACAGATCCTAAGAAGGCAGACGCTGGTACTATCCGCGCTGATTTCGCTGACTCTATCGATGCTAACGCTGTTCACGGTTCTGATGCTCCAGAAACAGCTGCTGTGGAAATCGCTTACTACTTCCCAGCGTTGAACGTTTATTCCCGTTAATTCAGACTTTGTCTGCATGTAACAGAATAAAGAATTAAGATATACACCTCATACAGTCTGGTGCTGTATGAGGTGCGAAAGAGAAGATCATGACGGTACTCACAAATTTATTGGATCTGGATCCAGCGCAGCTCGTCGCATATTGCGGTGACTTGGGTGAGAAGCCGTTTCGTGCCAAGCAATTGCAACGCTGGATACATCAGTTTGGTGCTCGTTCGTTTGATGAAATGACAGACCTCGCGAAATCCCTGCGCGAGAAGCTCGCAACGCGAGCGATGATTGCCGCTCCCGCCGTGATGAGTGACCATACTTCTACAGATGGCACTAGAAAGTGGCTGGTTGACGTCGGCCAGGGTAATGCGGTAGAAACTGTATTTATCCCTGAAGAAAATCGCGGTACCCTTTGTATTTCTACTCAGGCTGGCTGTGCCGTGAATTGCCGTTTTTGTTCCACCGGCAAACAGGGTTTTAACCGCAATTTGAGCGTAGGCGAAATCATAGGCCAACTCTGGATGGCAGAATTTGAATTGCGTAAGACCAAAGGTATTGCTCCTGGCCCTAAGGGTGAACGTCAGATCACCAATGTGGTCATGATGGGTATGGGCGAGCCTTTGCTGAATTTTGAACCAACTGTGACTGCCTTGCGTCTCATGCTCGATGATAATGCCTATGGCTTGTCGCGCCGCCGTGTGACGCTATCTACCAGTGGTGTTGTGCCCATGATAGACAAGCTGTCGCAAGAATGCCCGGTCGCGTTGGCGGTGTCGCTACATGCATCGAATGATGCTTTGCGTGACAGCCTGATACCACTGAATAAGAAGCACCCATTGAAAGAGTTGATGGCGGCTTGCAAGCGTTACCTTGAATTTGCGCCGCGCGACTTTGTCACGTTTGAATATTGCATGCTGGATGGCGTCAATGATACTGATGCCCATGCGCGGGAATTGATAGAGCTGGTGCGTGATGTGCCATGCAAGTTTAATCTGATTCCTTTTAATCCTTTCCCGGAATCTGGCCTGAAACGCTCGGCCAATCCACGTATTAAAGCATTTGCCCAGATTTTGCTGGATGCGGGCCTTGTGACCACCACGCGTAAAACCCGTGGCGATGATATCGATGCAGCTTGCGGTCAATTGGCTGGTGAAGTGCAGGATAGAACACGTGTGCAAGAACGCATGCAAAAGATGGCGGAATATCAAAAGAAGTTTGGTGAAAATTTTGGCAAGATCGTGGAGATCACTCAGTGAAAATTTCTCAAATGTGTCAGTACTTTTTGCGGGGTATGCTGCTGGCATTGGCATTAACCCTTTCCGCCTGTGCAAACAAGCGTCTGGAAGGTGAGCGGCAAGAGGAAAATGTTTCTGTCGAAAAACAAGAGGCTCAAAAACGTGCTGCCATACGCATGCAGTTGGCGATAGGTTATTACCAGCAGGGGCAGCAAAAAGTAGCTCTGGAAGAAATTCGCCAGGCATTGCTAATTTCTTCTGATCTGGTTGATGCTTACAGTTTACGTGCGCTGATTTTTATGGATATGGGTGAAAAGCAATTGGCTGAAGATAATTTTCTCCATGCTTTAAAGCTCGCGCCGGGCAATAATGACATAGGAAATAACTATGGGCGTTTCTTGTGTTTGAATGGGCGTGAAAGTCAGGGACTAGTTTACCTGGATAAGGCAATCAAAGATCCCAACTACGTCACGCCAGGTAAAGCACTGAATAATGCTGGCCTGTGTAGTTTGCGCATGAAGGATTCGATGGGTGCTGAACGTTACTTCATGCAAGGTTTGCGTGAGGAGCCTGCCAATCCTGCAATTAACGCCAACCTCGCAAAGATCCTCTATGAGCGCGGTGAGTATAAGCAAGCGCAGTTTTACATGAGTCGCGTATTGAAGTTTGATGTGTTGGCTGCTGATGTTTTATGGTTGGCAATCAAAATTGAAAGGAAGTTGGGGGATGAGGCTGCTGTGAGTAATTTGGGTACCCAATTACGCCGCCGTCACCCTAACTCTAAAGAATTGTCTCAGTATCAACGTGGAGTTTTTGATGAGTGAAGCGGGAGCGAATTTACCTGTTGAACCCTTGCCTTCGGAGATGTCTGAGCACAAGACGGTATTGTCTGTTGTGCAGACTGCTGGTTCACAATTATCTGCTGCACGTAGTCAAATGGGGCTGAGTTTGCAGCAGGTTGCTGATCAGCTCAAACTATCTCAGCGTCAAATCAGTGCGCTGGAGAATAATCAGTTTGACGATTTGCCAAAAATGGTGATCGTGCGTGGTTTTGTGCGGTCGTATGCAAAACTCCTTAAGCTAGACCCTGCACCTATCATTAGTTGTTTGCCTGCAGAGGTGGGCTTGTCAGGGTTGGTGACAGATATGCGCCCAACTTTGGCCACGCCTTTTATGGAGTCGCGCACACCATTTCTTGGGCGGCAAGACAGCAATAACCGCAAATATCTTATTGGTGCAGGTTTGTTGGCAGCATGTGCTCTGATTTTCTTGGTAGTGCAAAAACTGGAGCAGAGCGACTATTTTAAAAATCTTCTGACTTCGCAAACTTCGGGAAAGCCAGTGGAAGTAGCTTCAGAAAAAATGCTTGAGAATGCTGAGCCGACACCAGTTAACACTGTCGTTGTAAAACCAGTTACACCAGTGCTGCCTACTGTAGTGGCGACGGTCAATGATTTTAAGCCAGAGGCGCGTGATCAGGTCGCTAGTCAGTCTCAAGTGACGGAGAATGAGCAATCGGCTTCCAATGCAGTTATTGCTCCGCAAACTGTTGTGCCTCTGGTTCCATCGGTAACTCCGGTTGCGGATTCTGCTAATAACCAGTTGAAGTTGAAATTCAGGCAGGATTCCTGGATACAGGTCAAGCGTGAAAACGGCAGTATTGTGACCTCTCATTTGGCGAAAGCGGGTACTGAAGAAGTATTTGACATGAAAGAAGCCTTGCAATTGAGGATAGGTAATGCTGCTGGTGTGGACGGCTGGTTGCGCGGCAAGTCCATGGAAATAGCGCCCGGCAAGGATAGTAATGTCATTAATATGAATGTGAAGTAATGATGACGGATTTTTTATCGGAAATCGGTTCTGGTCCCAAGCTGAGACGCGCATCCCGTTCTGCCAAGGTGGTATATGGCACCCGTGAAGTTCTTGTGGGTGGTGGTGCTCCTGTTGTCGTGCAATCCATGACGAACACCGATACTGCAGACGTGATTGGTACGGCAATACAGATCAAGGAACTGGCGAGAGCCGGTTCCGAGCTGGTGCGCATCACTGTCAATAATGCGGAAGCGGCGGCGGCTGTGCCAGCAATACGTGAGCAGCTGGACAGGATGGGTATAGATGTGCCGCTGGTAGGTGATTTTCACTACAACGGCCATACACTGTTAAATGACTTTCCTGATTGCGCGAGGGCGTTATCGAAGTACAGAATTAATCCGGGTAATGTAGGGCAGGGCGCAAAACGTGATACTCAGTTTGCCCAAATGATAGAAATGGCCTGTCGCTACGATAAGCCGGTACGCATAGGTGTTAACTGGGGGAGTCTAGATCAGGCGTTGCTGGCACGCATCATGGATGATAATGCCAGGCGTCCGACTCCCTGGAGTGTGCAGGCTGTCATGTATCAGGCTCTGATTACCTCTGCCATTGAGAGTGCGCAAAAAGCCGAAGAACTGGGTCTGGCAGGTGACAAAATTATATTGTCTTGCAAAGTATCTGGCGTTCAAGATTTGATCGCGGTTTACCGCGAATTGGCAGCGCGTTGCGATTATCCCTTGCATCTTGGTTTGACCGAAGCAGGTATGGGTAGTAAGGGCATTGTTGCCTCAACAGCGGCATTGTCCGTGCTGATGCAGGAAGGCATAGGCGACACCATACGCATATCCCTGACGCCAGAGCCAGGCGGTGATCGCTGCAAAGAAGTTATCGTTGGGCAGGAGATTTTGCAAACCATGGGCTTGCGAAAGTTCACTCCTATGGTGATCGCCTGCCCGGGCTGTGGCAGAACAACCTCAACGGTATTCCAGGAGCTGGCAGACGATATCCAGAGCTTCTTGCGCAATCAGATGCCAGTCTGGAAAAGCCAATACCCAGGCGTTGAGAATATGAACGTCGCCGTCATGGGCTGCATCGTCAATGGTCCTGGTGAATCCAAGCATGCCAATATTGGTATCAGTTTACCCGGAACGGGAGAGTCACCCGCTGCCCCGGTCTTTATTGATGGCGCCAAGGCGCTTACCTTGCGTGGCGATCGTATCGCAGAAGAGTTTCAGGACATCGTGCTGGAATATGTCAAGAGTCACTATGCACCAGTGCATGGCGTAATAAATAATTAAATCAGGTAGCAAGCATGTCGGAAATAAAAAAAGCAGAAAAAATAGCCGGTGTGAAAGGGATGAATGACCTTTTGCCGGATGATGCCCCGTTATGGGAGTTGTTTGAAAATACTGTGCAATCTGTATTGAAGAGTTATGGTTTCCAGCAAGTCCGTACTCCTATTGTTGAGCCTACCAATCTGTTTGCGCGTGGTTTGGGTGAGGTAACGGATGTCGTCGAAAAGGAAATGTATTCCTTTGAAGATTCCATGAATGGCGACAAGCTGACTTTGCGCCCGGAAGGCACTGCTGGAGTAGTGCGTTCTGCGATAGAACATAATCTTATCTATGATGGTCCAAGGCGCTTGTGGTACACCGGCCCTATGTTCCGTCACGAGAAGCCGCAGCGTGGCCGTTATCGTCAATTTCATCAGGTGGGTGCAGAAGCGTTGGGTTTTACTGGTCCTGATATCGACGCAGAACTAATCATGATGTGCCAGCGCTTCTGGGATGATCTGGGTTTGGATAATGTGCGCCTGGAATTGAATTCTATTGGTGATGCAGAAGAAAGAAATCAGCACAAGGCTGCACTGATCACTTATTTTGAACAACATCAGGACATTCTTGATGCCGAAGCAAAAAGACGTTTGCTGAGTAATCCTCTGCGTATTCTGGACACCAAGAATCCTGCAATGCAAGAGATGGTGAATGCTGCGCCTAAATTGCTGGATTACCTGGGGGCTGAATCCCTTGCGCACTTTGAAGGTGTGCAAAAGATTTTGCGTCATAACAGCATTCCATTCACCATCAATCCACGTCTGGTGCGCGGTCTTGATTACTACAATCGTACCGTGTTTGAATGGGTGACGGATGATTTGGGCTCTCAGGGCACGGTGTGTGCTGGCGGTCGTTATGATGCCTTGTTTGGTATTTTCGGCGGCAAGCCAACACCTGCTTGTGGTTTTGCCATGGGTATAGAACGCTTGCTGGAATTGATGAAAGCCAATGGCGACGTGCATCAACCCGCAATGTGTGATGTCTATCTGGTGCATCAGGGTGTAGAAGCACAAATGCAAGCCATGGTCCTAAGTGAACGTTTGCGTGATGCTGGTCTGGATGTTGTGTTACATTGCGCAACTGCCAATGGTGTGGGTAGCTTCAAGTCACAGATGAAGAAGGCAGATGGTAGCGGTGCTGCCTACGCTGTCATCATTGGTGAGGATGAGGCGAACAATAATACAGTGAGTATCAAGGAATTGCGTGCTGGTGACGCTGAAAATAATCAGGTCAATGTCCCCTTTGATACAGCAGTGGATTACCTGGTAGATCAAATCGCTGGTAGTGCTGAGTCGGATTGCTGCGATGATCCAGGCCACCATCATGTACATCATTAATTCATTTTGATTAAATTAATAGAATAGATAGACGAAGACGCTATGGCATACAATTTAGAAGAACAAGAGCAACTGGATAACCTCAAGTCGCTTTGGAAAAAGTACGGCAACCTGGCAACCTGGGGTTTGATCATTATCCTGGGTAGCTATGCGGGTTGGAATGCTTGGACTTCGCGTCAAACAGGGCAGTCTGTGCAGGCATCGCAATTGTATGAAGAAATGCAAAAATTCATTGTTGCTAAAGATAGTGCCAAAGTACAGGCAGTTGCAGAAGATTTGAAAACCAAATTTGCATCTACCTCCTATGCGCCCATGGCAGCATTGCTTGCTGCCAAAAGTGCTTTTGAAGCCAATGATCTGAAACTGGCTAAATCCCAGTTGCAATGGGTCGCGGATACTTCCAAGGCGGAAGAGTACAAGGCCTTGGCCAGGATTCGACTGGCGGGCGTCGCTCTCGACGAGAAAGCCTACGAAGAGGGTATGAAGCAATTGTCAGGCACTTTCCCTGCTCAGTTTGAAGCGGATGTGTTGGATGCCAAGGGCGATATTTATGTAGCCCAAAACAAAATCGACGACGCACGGACTGCATACAAGGCAGCTTTGGAAAAAATGTCGGAAAAAAGTCCGGGTCGTCAGGCTTTGCAGATGAAGCTGGATGTGATCGGTGGCGCGACAGATACTAAAGTTGTTAGTAAATAAGGGGAATCATACATGCAATTTTCTGCCAAGCTGCTCGTCGTATCGTCCGCATTTATCGTTTTGACAGGCTGTTCCACACTGTCGTCACTCAATCCTTTTTCTTCAAAAGCTGACGCAAAAAACCAGCCTGCTGTCTTGACGGACATCAAGGCAACAATGGCGATCAAATCTAGTTGGACTGTGGCAATTGGTACGGCAGGCAATTATGCTTTCTCGCCCGCAGCGTACGCACAAAATGTCTACGTGGCTGCTGCTGACGGTACGGTAGCACGTATAGAAGTGGCCACTGGTCGTACAGTTTGGCGTATCAATGCAGGCTCGCGTCTGACTGCTGGTGTCGGAGTCGATGCCACATCGGTTGTTGTTGCAGGTGAGAAGGGTCAGGTTTTTGCTTTTGATCTGGATGGTAAATTGCGCTGGAAGGTGCAGAGTACGAATGAGATATTGTCCGCCCCAGCCGTTGGTCAGGGTCTGGTGGTAGTGCGCAGCATAGACAACAAGGTAAGCGCTTATGACTTGGCAAGTGGTGATCGTAAATGGTCGGTGGAGCGTCCACTGCCGCCTTTGACTCTGCGTTTGGCGCCTGGCATAGTAATGAATGGTCAGCAGGCAATTGTTGCCTTGCCTGGTGGTCGCATGGCTGCTCTGGCATTGACCAATGGCGGTTTGCGCTGGGAGGCAACAGTAGGCGAGCCTAAAGGTGCAACTGAGCTGGAACGGGTTGCCGATGTCTCCGGTGTGCCTGTCATTATGGGTAATGACATTTGTGCCAGTTCTTATCAGGGCAGGGTTGCGTGCTTTGATGTGGGTTCAGGTGCGTTGCGCTGGGGCAAGGCATTGTCCAGCGAAGTAGGTGTAAGTGTTGACGAGCGTTTCGTTTTTGCCGCCGATGTTGCTGGTGCCGTCAATGCCTATGCGCGTAACGGTGGTGCCAGTGCGTGGCGCAATGATAAACTTGCTTATCGCCGCTTGTCGGCACCAATTTCATACGATCGCGCAGTAGCGGTTGGTGATTTCGCAGGTTATGTCCACTTCCTCTCAAGGGAAGATGGTTCTTTCATCGGACGTGTTACTACCGATGGTAGTCAGATTTTAGCAGCGCCTTTGGTGGTCGATGCTAAACTGATCGTTCAAACAAAATCAGGATCAGTGGTTGCTCTTGCAACCGAGTAATAATAATGAAGCCGGTTATCGCACTTATAGGCCGACCAAATGTCGGCAAATCCACGCTGTTCAATCGGCTCACTCGTTCACGCGATGCTTTGGTCGCAGATTTACCTGGCTTGACCCGGGATAGGCATTACGGCGAAGGCCGTGTTGGTGAACGCCCCTTTTTGGTGATTGATACAGGTGGTTTCGAACCTGTTGCCAAAGAAGGCATCATGCATGAAATGGCCAAACAGACTAAACAGGCTGTGGCTGAGGCAGATGTAGTTGTTTTTATCGTCGATGGCCGTCAGGGCCTGACACCGCATGACAAAACCATTACGGATTTCCTGCGCAAATCAGGCCGTTCCGTCATGTTGGTCGTAAATAAAGCTGAAGGTATGAAATATACCTCAGTCACTGCAGATTTTTACGAGTTGGGCCTGGGTGATCCTTATGTGATCTCTGCTGCCCACGGTGATGGCGTAACGGATTTGGTCGAAGAAATGGTCGACATCGCCTTTGCACAGCGTCCGCCAGAAACAGAGGAGCCAGAGTCCAATGTTCGAGGCATCAAGATTGCCATCGTTGGTCGTCCGAATGTCGGTAAGTCGACTTTGGTGAATACCTTGCTGGGTGAAGAAAGAGTAATTGCCTTCGATATGCCTGGTACTACCCGTGACTCCATAGAAATACCATTTGAGCGCGATGGTGTGCACTACTCACTGATCGATACCGCAGGTATTCGTCGTCGTGGCAAGGTGTTTGAAGCGATAGAAAAATTTTCCGTTGTGAAGACCCTGCAGTCTGTGTCAGAAGCCAATGTTGTCTTGCTGCTACTGGATGCTCAACAAGATATTTCTGAGCAGGATGCCCATATTGCCGGTTTTATTCTGGAATCAGGGCGTGCGCTGGTTGTCGGCGTGAATAAATGGGATGGCTTGCAAAGCGACAGGCGCGATGAAATCAAGCTGGATATTGAGCGTAAGCTGAATTTCCTGACTTTTGCAAAATTTCATTTTATCTCCGCACTGAAATCAACAGGTATAGCTCCCTTGATGAAGTCCATCGATGCGGCTTATGCTGCAGCAATGGCTAACTTATCGACGCCTAAACTGACGCGCGCTCTGATCGAAGCGGTAGAGCATCAACAACCCAAACGCAAGGGGTCAATACGTCCCAAGCTGCGTTACGCCCATCAAGGCGGACAAAATCCACCTATCATTGTTATCCATGGTAATGCGCTGGAAGCTGTGGGTGATGTGTATAAGCGTTATCTGGAAAAACATTTCCGCGAGACTTTCTCATTGACGGGAACTCCTTTGAGAATAGAAATGCGCTCAGGCAAGAACCCTTTCGACAAGTCGTCAAAGTAATTGGCTGGCAAGTATTAAAAAGTGAAAACAGCTTGGTTCATCTTCTTTTGCAGTGAAATTTAAGCAAGGATATGCAATTAAAGTGAAAATAGATTACATTACTTTGTAATCAACTTCTGGGAATACTTGTATTTTAATAAGTAGTCCCCAACTCCTAATCACAACAACACAATGGAGCTGTTATGAGCAATAAAGGGCAATTATTACAAGACCCATTTCTGAACGCCTTGCGTAAAGAACACATTCCTGTATCAATTTATCTGGTCAATGGCATCAAATTGCAAGGACACATCGAATCTTTCGATCAGTACGTCGTTTTGCTCCGTAATACCGTTACGCAAATGGTATACAAGCATGCAATTTCTACCGTCGTGCCAGCACGTGCAGTAAGCATTAACACTGAATCAGAGGCTGAGTAATTTTTTGAGTGCTGAATTTGGAAAACAGTCGACCATGCGCGCAGCGTTGGTTGGCGTTGATTTTGGCAAGGACGACTTTGCTGCCAGCCTGGAAGAGCTGTCTTTGCTCGCGCAATCTGCGGGGGCAGAGCCGGTTACAACTATTACTTGTAAACGCTCCAGTCCCGATGCTGCTCTTTTTGTAGGTAGTGGCAAGGCGGATGAAATTGCCCATGCTGTCGCCGATGGAGTGCTTGAAATCGTCATATTTAATCATGCACTTTCTCCGGCGCAGCAAAGAAATCTGGAGCGTCACTTGAAGGTGAGGGTGGTGGATAGAACCAGTTTGATACTGGATATTTTCGCCCAGCGCGCCCACAGTCATGAGGGTAAGGTGCAGGTTGAGTTGGCTCAGTTGCAGCATCTGGCAACAAGACTGATACGAGGCTGGACGCATCTGGAAAGGCAAAAGGGTGGTATCGGCTTGCGTGGTCCGGGTGAAACGCAGCTAGAAACTGACCGTCGTTTATTGGGTGAGCGTGTCAAAATGCTCAAGCAAAAGCTTGAGAAATTACATAAGCAACGGGAAACCCAGAGGCGTTCACGTGGACGTAGCAATACCTTATCGATTTCGCTGGTCGGCTATACCAATGCGGGCAAATCCAGTTTGTTCAATACGCTGACCAAGGCTGGCGCCTATGCCGCCAATCAGTTATTTGCAACATTGGATACGACTTCACGTCGCTTGTATCTCGGCGATGCCGGAAATGTCGTGATTTCTGATACGGTTGGCTTTATACGTGAATTGCCGCATCAATTGGTGGCTGCATTTAGAGCAACTTTGGAAGAAACGATACATGCAGACTTGTTATTGCATGTAGTGGACGCAAATAGTCCAGTGCGCTTTGACCAGATTCAGCAGGTCAACCATGTATTGAAGGAAATTGGTGCAGACCATATTCCACAGATGCTGGTGTGGAATAAGATAGACCTGGCAGGCTTGGAACCTTCGATTGAAGTAGATGAGTGTGATAAAATTCAACGGGTTTTTTTGAGCGCTCGTTCCGGGGCAGGTATAGGTTTATTGCGCGAATCCATAGCAGAATTCGCTCTGGCAAAAAAAGCCGGTATTGCGCAATTGGCAATCCCGGAATTGATTGATGCCCGCTTTGATCTTCAGTAGTCCAACCCACTATTCATTGGATAGCGACAGAATGCTTGTTTCACTTCTCAAAAGAATTGGTTTAACCATGTCTATAAACGACCCGCAATGGGGGCGTGGTTCGCAAAATAATAACCAAAATAACAATAAGCCAGATAATAAAAAACCGCCTGAAGGTCCACCCGACCTGGATCAGTTGTGGAAGGACTTTACCCAAAAGTTAGGGCGTTTGCTTGGGCAAAATGGCGGTGATAACGGAGGCAATGGTGGTAATTTTTCACCAGACTCAGCAGGTGCTAAAATTGGCGCCTCGCTGATTGCTGCCGTAATAGCTCTGGTCTGGTTGTCCAGTGGTTTTTTCATAGTGCAGGAAGGTCAGACTGCCGTCATCACGACGTTTGGTAAATTCAGTCATCAGACTACAGCGGGTTTTAACTGGCGCTGGCCTTACCCAATACAGGGCCACGAGATAGTCAATCTATCTCAAGTCAGGACAGTAGAGATCGGTTATAAAAAGGGTTCCAAAGAACGTGAATCCCTGATGCTGACAGATGATGAAAATATCGTCGATATTCAATTTGCGGTTCAATATACATTGAATAATGCTGCTGACTGGCTATACAACAATCGGGATCAGGAAGAGATGATACGTCAGGTAGCCGAGGCAGTTGTGCGTGAAATTGTTGGTAAAAGCACTATGGATTTTGTTTTGTATGAAGGGCGCGAAAAAATAGCGCTTGATGTCAATGCTGGAATGCAAAAGATCCTTGATGCTTATCGCTCAGGTGTGCAAGTGGCACAGGTGACCATGCAAAATGTACAGGCGCCAGAGCAAGTTCAGGCTGTTTTTGAAGATGCGCAAAAAGCCAAGCAAGATAAAGAACGCCTGAAAAATGAAGGCATTGCCTACGCTAATGATGTGATTCCAAAAGCACGTGGTGAAGCTTCACGCATGATCCAGGAGGCAGAAGGTTATAAGGCCAGTATTGTGGCTAATGCACAGGGTAATGCATCACGTTTCCAGCAAGTGTTGGCCGAATATCAAAAAGCGCCTGCAATTACCAGAGACAGGATATATCTGGAAACCATGCAGCAAATATTCGCCAATACCAGCAAGTTGATGATGGACACCAAGACAGGCAATAACATGATTTATCTGCCGCTGGATAAAATGATTAATCAGGGAGATCAATCTGCGGTAAAGGCTGCTGCGCCAGCGCAAGTGGCTATACCTGCTGCGGACCAGATCCCCACAGTGGAAATGCGCTATGGCAAGGATGGAAGATCAAAAGATAATCGTGACACACGCGAAAGGGAGGGCAGATAATGAATAAGTTAGCCACCCTTATCATTGCACTTTGTGCAGTAATTCTAGTTGCATACTCGACTATTTTTGTCGTTGACCAGCGTTCGCACGCGATTGTATTTGCCTTGGGTGAAGTCAAGTCCGTGATTAGTGAACCAGGTTTGCATTTTAAGTTGCCACCGCCATTTCAAAACGTCTTGTTTTTGGATAAACGTATTCTGACTATTGATACCGATTCCGCCGACCGTTTTGTGACTTCTGAGAAAAAAAATATTCTGGTTGATTCTTATGTGAAATGGCGCATCAAGGATCCGCGTCTATATTTTGTCAGTTTCAATGGTGAAGAGCGCAGGGCGCAAAACAGAATGTCTCAAATCATCAAGGCTGCGTTGAATGATGAAATTACCAAACGTAAAGTAGGCGAAGTTATTTCGACTCAACGCGGCAAGGTCATGGACGCTATCAAGAAAAAAGTGTCTGACGAAACCAAGAACATAGGTGTTGAGATTATTGACGTACGCCTCAAGCGGGTTGATTATGTCGAGCAGATCAATACTTCGGTTTATGATCGTATGAAGGCTGAGCGTACCCGTGAGGCAAATGGCTTGCGTTCTACCGGTGCGGCCGAGTCCGAAGAGATTCGAGCGGATGCGGATAAGCAAAGGCTGGTTATCAAGGCTGAAGCTAACCGTGATGCGCAAAAGATACGCGGTGCGGGTGATGCGGAAGCATCGCAGATTTATGCTCAAGCCTTTAGTCAGAATCCAGAGTTTTACAAGTTTTACCGTAGTATGGAAGCGTATTCTGCCTCATTCAAGGGTAAGAATGACATTTTGATCGTGGATCCAAATTCTGAATTCTTTAAGTATTTCAAAAGCCCGTCTTCAATTGGTGGTGCTGCCCCTGCTGTAAAGACCAAGTAATACTCTGCTACATGTAGTAATAGTAGCGACAAACAGCGATCTGCACAATTTTTGTGCAGATCGCTGTTTGTCGGATAGACTAAACCAATTTCTTGTTTTTTTTGATTGTTCTTCATGCCAAATTGGCTTTTACCTGAAAATATTGCTGACATCTTGCCCTCGGAAGCGCGCAAGATAGAAGAGCTGCGCCGTGTATTGCTGGACAATTTTAGACTGTATGGTTACGAGCTGGTCATGCCGCCCATGCTGGAATACATAGAATCCTTGCTGACTGGCGCCGGTCAGGATATGGATTTGCGTACTTTCAAGCTGGTGGATCAACTCTCTGGCCGTACCATGGGGCTGCGTGCTGATATGACCACGCAAGTAGCCCGTATTGATGCGCACTTGTTGAACCGCCGTACGGTTACCCGTCTTTGCTATGCAGGCAGTGTCTTGCATACCAAACCGTCTGGCTTGCATGCCACGCGCGAGCCTTTGCAAATTGGTGCCGAGATTTATGGCCATGCTGGTCTGGAGGCTGATGCCGAGATCCAGGAACTGGTACTGGCTTGTCTGGCACTGGCGCACGTCAAAGATGTTAGGCTGGATATGTGCCATGTCGGCGTTTTGCGTGCCTTATTGGCTGCTGACCCATTGGCCAAGGCCGAAGAAAATGCACTATATGCCTTGCTGGAAGCGAAAGACTTGCCTAGCATCGACAAATTGAGCCAGAATTTTTCACCTGAAGTGCGTGCTGCATTGATGGCTTTGCCTGGTCTGTATGGCGATATCTCGATTATTCAAAAGGCGCGTGCCGTATTGCCTGCATTCACAGGCATACAAACCGCACTAGATGAGCTTGAGCATTTGGTGCGTCTGACAGGCACGGCCCATGTCACGATAGACCTCGCTGATTTGCGTGGCTACCACTATCATAGTGGGGTGATGTTCAATGTATTTGTTCCTGGTTTACCAAATGCGGTTGCACGTGGTGGGCGCTATGACCATGTGGGTGAGGCTTTTGGTCGTTCACGCCCGGCAACAGGATTTTCTCTAGATCTGCGTGAACTGGCACGTCTGCTGCCTTCCGCCGAGAGAAAAGACGCAATCCTTGCCCCTTGGGGTAGTGATCCTGCTTTGCGCGAGAAAATCACAGCATTGCGTGGTGAGGGCGAAATCGTGATCCAAAGTCTGCCAGGACACGAAAATGAACAAGACGAATTTGATTGCAATCGCGCACTCATTTTCGATGCAGGTAAATGGATTCTTCAAAATGTAGGTTGAGTGATGACACAAACTAAAATTGCAAAAAACGTAGTCGTAATCGGCACCCAGTGGGGCGATGAAGGCAAAGGAAAAATCGTTGACTGGTTGACGGACCACGCCCAGGGCGTCGTGCGTTTTCAAGGTGGACACAATGCCGGCCATACGCTGGTCATCGGCGGGCAAAAAACTGCTTTGCAACTGATACCATCAGGCATCATGCGCGCTGGTACTGCATGCTATATCGGTAACGGCGTGGTTTTATCCGTGCCTGATCTTTTGCGTGAAATCGACAAGCTACAGGCAAATGGTGTGGAAGTCGCTTCCCGCCTGAAAATTTCAGAAGCTTGCCCTGTCATTTTGCCTTATCACACTGCGCTTGATGCGGCTCGTGAAATTGCCCGTGGCGCTGCCAAGATTGGCACTACAGGTAAGGGTATAGGCCCGGCTTATGAAGATAAAGTTGCTCGTCGCGCCATACGCGTCGCTGATTTACTCAACGAAGAGCGTTTTGCGGAAAAACTGCGTGATAATCTGGATTACCACAATTTTGTGTTGACCAATTATCTGAAAGCGCCAGCGGTCGAGTTCCAAAAAACGCTGGATGACACGCTGGCCAATGTGCCGCGTATCCGTCCTATGGTGGCAGACGTTTCGAGTGCACTGTACGCAGCGCACAAGGCGGGTGCCAGTTTGTTATTTGAAGGTGCGCAAGGCAGTTTGCTGGATGTGGATCATGGTACTTATCCCTTCGTTACATCCAGCAATTGTGTGGCTGGCAATGCGGCGGCGGGTTCTGGCGTTGGCCCAAATATGTTGCATTACATCCTGGGCATCACCAAGGCTTACACAACCCGCGTAGGTTCTGGCCCATTCCCGTCTGAATTGCCAACTGATGCAGGCGTAGGCAAGCATTTGGCCAGTGTTGGCCATGAATTTGGTACAGTCACTGGCCGTGCCCGTCGTTGTGGCTGGTTTGATGCCGCCTTGCTGAAGCGCTCAGTGCAAATCAATGGTGTTTCTGGCATGTGCCTGACCAAGCTTGATGTACTGGATGGCCTGGAAACATTGAAGCTGTGCACGGGTTACAAGATTGATGGCAAGGTCGTGGATATCTTTCCGGTTGGTGCTGAAGAAGCGGCACGCTGCGAAGCTATTTATGAAGAAATGCCAGGCTGGTCTGAAAGCACTGTTGGCGCACAAAGCATGGATGCTCTGCCAGTCAATGCCCGCAATTACATTATGCGAATTCAGGAGCTGGTTGGTGTTCCTGTCGATATGGTCTCTACCGGACCAGATCGCGAAGAAACCATCGTGTTAAGGCACCCGTTTATCTAAGAAGGAAAAATAAAAATATGAATATGCCTGCATCTACAGACAAGGACTTATGGGTTTCCTGGGAAGCCTATCATCGTTCCATCGAGCAGCTTGCATTGAAAGTGCATGAGTCTGGCTGGAAGTTTGATCAAGTTTTGTGTCTCGCCCGTGGTGGCTTGCGTCCTGGCGATATTTTCTCCAGAATTTTTGATGTGCCTCTGGCGATTTTGTCGACCAGTTCATATCGCGAAGAGTCAGGCACAGTGCAGGGCACTCTGGACATAGGTAAGTATATTTCCATGACCAAGGGTGCACTGCAGGGCAAAGTGCTGGTAGTGGACGATCTTGTTGATTCTGGCGTTACCCTGGAAAAGGTGCTCGTGCATTTGCGCGAAAACTTCCCGGCTGTGACCGAAGTAAAGTCGGCAGTGATCTGGTACAAGGCATGTTCATCGGTGGCTCCGGATTATTATCTGGACTATCTGGCGAACAATCCCTGGATACATCAGCCTTTTGAAGAGTATGACAGTATCAGGCCGCATCAGTTGAATGCCTGGTTGAAAAAGGGCGCAGCTTAATTGGTAGTTATAAAAACGGAAGCAATTTGCTTCCGTTTTTTTATGTCGACACTATGCAATTGTCTGGTGCTTCATTGTGAGGCATTTCTCGTGTTTCACCGAGGGAGGGCTTATTAGTCCCTGTCAGACTTTGCTTGTTTGAGATGGTGCGGATGGTTGGTGCAAATATGGTGCAGCTTGCGCAAATGAGAAAAGCAAATCTGGAATTGAAAAAGCCCGCTGATTTTCATCAGCGGGCTCTCAAACTTGTGGTGCCCACGGAGGGACTCGAACCCCCACATCCGAAGACACATGGACCTGAACCATGCGCGTCTACCAATTCCGCCACGTGGGCAACGGAAGGCATTATTATAGAGCATTTACCTGGTTTTGGGGAAATATTTTTCCTGGATAATGCGACTGGCAATTTGCGCGCTAATATTGGCATGTTGATGAGCAATTAAACTAGCATCTGCTGAGAGTCTTGTTATGTATGAACAGCAAATGATATGGCAGTCTGGGGTAGGGTGAGAATGACTTACAGAGAGGACGAGATTGTTTGAAAGCCAGGTTTGCTGTGGCAAGGGGATTGAAAACGGAAGGCATAATTGAAAAAGCCCGCTGATTTTCATCAGCGGGCTCTCAAATTGTGGTGCCCACGGAGGGACTCGAACCCCCACACCCGAAGGCACATGGACCTGAACCATGCGCGTCTACCAATTCCGCCACGTGGGCAACGGAGAACAACATTATAAATTAATTGAAGCATTTGTCAAGGTGAGTCACCTGAGCAATACAAGAATTGTTAGGCGAAAAAGGTTAGCTACAGTAAACTATGGCCTGATAAGATTTTGGCGTAAGCCAAATTAACTTTTTTAAGAAAAAATACAAAATTTGAACAAGCATTCATACCCCATCCCCAGTCGCGAAGAGATACTGGGTGTTCTACGTACTAACACGGCAAAAATGACAACGTCTGCGATTGCAGAGGTGTTGTCAGTGAAACCTGAGGAGTTAGATGGCATGACACGACGATTAAACGCGATGGAAAGAGATGGGCAAGTCAAAGTAGATAAAGGTGGAAATTATTCCATCGCCAATCAAGATAATTTCATCAGCGGCAAAGTCAGCAGTCATCGCGAAGGATATGGTTTCCTCATCCCTGATGATGGCAGTGAAGACCTGTTCCTGCCAGAGCGCGAAATGCAAAAAGTCTTGCATGGCGACCGTGTCATGGCACGCGTGGTTGGTACTGACAGACGTGGCCGGCTAGAAGGCGGCATTCTTGAAATACTCGACAGAGCCAATACCCATGTCATCGGGCGCTTGCTAAATGAAAACGGGGTATGGATAGTGGCGCCTGAAGATAAACGCTTCAGCCAGGATATTTTGCTCACCGGTGCACCAGGTAAAGCCAAGGCTGGTCAGGTTGTTAGCGTCGAGTTGACTGAGCAGCCAACCCGCTATGCGCAACCAGTTGGTAAAATTGTCGAGATATTGGGTGATGTCGATGATCCAGGTATGGAAATCGAAATCGCTGTTAGAAAATTTGGTGTGCCGCATGAATTTTCTGAGGCAGTTAAAAAGGCTGCGGCCAAGTTACCTTCAGAAGTCAGAGATAGTGATCTCACAGACCGCGTGGATCTGCGTGATATCCCATTGGTGACGATTGATGGTGAAGACGCCCGCGATTTTGATGATGCAGTTTACTGTGAACCAGTCAAGATAGGTCGTAGCAAAGGTCACAGGCTCATCGTTGCGATTGCCGATGTCAGTCACTATGTCAATCCTAATGATGCTCTTGATGAGGAGGCTCTGCTGCGCAGCACGTCTGTATACTTCCCGCGCCGGGTAATACCGATGCTGCCAGAGCGCCTCTCAAATGGACTTTGCTCACTTAATCCTGATGTCGATCGACTGACGCTGGTTTGCGATATGGTGATTACTCAGGATGGAGAAGTCACGGCTTACCAGTTTTATCCGGCTGTCATCCATTCTGCAGCTCGCTTCACGTATACTGAAGTGGCTGCCATATTGGGTAACACCAAAGGCCCTGAGGCTGCCAAGCGCCAGACACTGGTGCCTCATCTTTTGCATCTGTATGAGGTCTTCCAGTCTTTATTGAAAGCCCGCCAGGTTCGTGGCGCTATCGACTTTGAAACGACAGAAACCTATATCGTTTGCAATCCTGCAGGCAAAATAGAAAAGATATTGCCGCGTACACGCAATGATGCGCATAAGCTGATTGAAGAGTGCATGCTGGCAGCCAATGTCTGCGCAGCAAATTTACTCGAAACTTATAAGCACCCAGGAACTTACCGCATCCATGCTGGCCCGACCAAAGAGAAACTGACTCAGGTTAGAAATTTCCTGAAGCAGGTGGGTTTGTTCCTTGGTGGTGGCGACAAACCTGCTGCATCGGACTATGCAGAGCTGATGAATAAAATTAAAGGCCGACCAGATGCGCCGCTCTTGCAAACCATGTTGCTACGCTCCATGCAACAGGCGGTATACAGTCCAGATAATATTGGTCACTTCGGTTTGTCTTACGATGCCTATGCCCATTTCACTAGTCCGATACGCCGATATCCTGATTTGCTGACTCATAGGGCCATCAAGGCAATTTTGCAAGGTCGCAAGTATGAACCCAAGGGCATAGACTTGACGCTTTTGAATAGTTCAGTATCGAATGCGACAAGAAAACAGCAGATCGCTGACAAGGCCGCTGGCAAGAAGAAGGAAGAAAAAGAACAGACTATCTGGGATGCTCTGGGTGTCCATTGTTCTGCCAACGAGCGCCGGGCTGATGAAGCTTCGCGTGATGTCGAAGCCTGGCTCAAGTGTTACTTCATTCGCAATAAGGTAGGTGAAGAATTCACCGGCATGATTACTGGTGTGACCCAGTTTGGTATTTTTGTCCAGCTTGATGAGATCTTTATCGAAGGTCTGGTGCACGTGACTGAGTTGGGTGCCGATTACTTCCAATACGACGAGGCGCGCCATGAATTGCGTGGCGAACGTACTGGCAAGCGTTATCAGTTGACCGACAAAATAACGGTGCAAGTCAGCCGGGTTGACCTGGATGCACGCAAGATAGATCTGGCCATAGTCCAGGCCGTGTCGCCACGCTCTGCAGGATTGGCAGATACTCGTGGTGCTGCAAATGAAAAAAATCGCAAGGGTGTTGCCAGCTCTAAAAAGGCGCTGCTTGCTCCTGAAGAAAAAGTGGTTTCCACTTATGGCAGAGGTGGTAAAACAGTTCCTGCCCAAAAAGTAAAAGAAGAAAATGTTTCTGGTGGGCGTCGCCAGAAATCCTCACCCGCTGTCGCTAGCGCCAAGAAAAAAGCGCCTGCTGCTGCAGGTAAGTCAGCGAAGAAAAGACGCTAGTACCTCAAAGAAAAGCATGTAAAGAAAAGAATGAAATGAAAAGTAAAATGATTTTTGGTTTCCACGCGGTGACCTCCCGGATCCGTCATGAAGCCTCCTCCGTCGAAGAAATCTATGTAGATTCTTCGCGCGTTGATGGCCGTATGAAAGACCTGTTGCAAGCGGCAAAAGCTGCTGGTGTGCGCATCATCCCGGCGGATGATCAGCGACTGAGCAATATTGTCGGTACGCGCCGCCATCAAGGTGTAGTGGCCAAAGCCAGTGAGTTGTCATTGGCACGTAACCTCGATGAATTGCTGGATGCGATTGATGGCCCACCTTTACTGTTGGTGCTGGACGGTATTACTGATCCGCATAATCTGGGTGCCTGCCTGCGTGTGGCAGACGGTGCCGGTGCTCATGCGGTTATCGCTCCCAAGGACAGGGCTGTGGGCTTGAATGCCACTGCCGCCAAGGTTGCCAGTGGTGCAGCTGAAACAGTGCCATACATTACCGTCACCAATCTGGCGCGTACCCTGCGTGAGTTGAAAGAGCGTGATATCTGGCTGGTCGGTACGACCGATGATGTCGAAAAAAATATCTATGATGTGGATTTCAAATCCGGCTGCGCCCTGGTCATGGGTTCGGAAGGTGAGGGCATGCGCCGCCTGACTCGCGAAACCTGCGATGTGTTGGTCAGTGTCCCCATGTTCGGTTCTGTCGAAAGCCTGAATGTCTCCGTGGCTTCAGGTGTTTGTCTCTACGAAGCACGTCGCCAGCGCCTGTAAGGCCATCGTGCCAGATAATGCCCGGCGATTTTGAGCGCCGGGCGCAGCGTTTGCAGAAATACGCTACTATCTTATTCCCTTCCGTCATATCCATATAAATTTCATGTTTAACAGCCTGAGAGAAGATATAGCCAGCATTATTAAGAAAGATCCTGCCGCCCGTAATGCGTGGGAGGTGATCACTTGTTATCCTGGTTTTCAAGCTATCCTCATGCACGGTTGGGCGCAATGGTGCTGGAAACGTGGGCTGAAGTGGTTGGGGCGTTTTATTTCTCATATTGCCCGTGTACTGACTGGTATAGAAATCCATCCAGGTGCAACGATAGGCCGAAGGGTATTTATTGACCATGGATTTGGTGTGGTTATTGGTGAGACTGCAGAAATTGGCGATGATTGCACGATCTACCAGGGAGTGACTCTGGGCGGGACTTCTTTGTCGCGCGGTGCCAAGCGCCATCCTACTCTTGAAGCAGGTGTCATTGTTGGTGCTGGGGCCAAGGTGCTGGGTGGCTTTACCATTGGTGCCGGGGCCAAGATAGGCTCCAACTCTGTGGTACTCAAGCCTGTGCCTGCCGGTGGTACTGCAGTTGGCAATCCTGCTCACGTCATCAAAAAAGAAGTGGCTTCTGCAGATTCAGAAACTGCGCATCTGTTCACGGCCTATGGTGTGACCCAAAACAGTGATGACCCAATCTCCAAAGTCTTGCATAAGCTGATCGATCACGCTGCTGCACAGCAAGAGCAGATAGAAAAACTGTCTGCAGCATTGGCGCATTCAGGCATCGCCTGTGATGCGACATCAGAAGTAGAAAAATTGATTCCAGAGCAGATTAATAGTCTGGTTGATTGAGCCTCAAGCTGAACCTTATTTTAGCCTTGAGCCTGTCGCGATTTAATGGCAGGCTTTAGTCTGATAGACCAACTGATTAATAATGGATCTGATCTCTGGCAGTAACTCGCTGGCGGTCAGGCCTATAGGCCCTGTTCCGCGTGCGACCAGTGCGTCGGCTGCATGGCCATGTACCCAAGTGGCGATTCTCGCCGCATCTATGCTGCTGCATGCCTGTGCCAGCAAGGCACCTGCTATACCTGCCAATACATCACCGGTGCCACCGCTTGCCAGCGCGGGATTGCCAGTCGTATTGATGAGCAAATCTCCATCTGGATGACAAATGACACTGCCAGAACCCTTTAGTATGACAACGGCGTTGAATTGCCTTGCCAATGCTTGAGCAGCTTGCAGTCGATTACTTTGGATGTCTGCCACTTTCTTGTTGAGTAATCTAGCCGCCTCCAGTGGATGTGGCGTGAGTATGCATGAGTTATTTCTATTGCTTAGCATTGCCTGCAACTTCGTGTCTGCAGCGATCAGATTCAAGGCATCGGCATCAATGATCAATGCCTTTGCAGTTAGAATCGCGCCAGTGAGTAAGCCATAGGCACTGGTCGATGTTCCCAGGCCTGGGCCTATGACAACCGTGGTATTTGTCAGTGCAATTTCCCCGATCTTGCGAAACATGATTTCAGGATGCAGACTGTCGTACGCTGGTGCTTCTGCCAGCATGCCGCAGTAAATCCGTCCTGCACCAGAATACTGAGCTGCCCTGGCAGCAAGTATGGCTGCTCCTGCCATTCCCTTGGCACCACCAAGTATCGCGACATCGCCAAAACTACCTTTGTGACTGTTTTGTTGGCGCGGTGCCAGGGCGTGTAACAGGGAAGTGCGCTCATTCAAATGGCAGTGGCATTCTGGAAAGAAATTTTCAGAAATATCCAATTTATTGACGGTGACATGACCAGCATAATCTTTGCCTGATGCCGTATGCAAGCCGATTTTATTGGCGATATACGTTATAGTGTGACTGGCTTGAATAACAGCACTGCTAGTGCTTGCAGGCTGTCCGGTATCAGCATTCAAGCCACTAGGCACATCAATCGCCAGAACAGGAATTGCCAGTTCAGCGGCTAGCTGATTGACGAATTCGATGAGCCTGGCAATATCAGCTTCAGGGGCTCGTTTCAAACCTATCCCGAATAAGCCATCAATGACCATGCTCCAGTTTTGTTGCGGGCCATGGAGTAGTGCGTCTAATTCTACAAATTCCAGTCCTGCATTCTTGGCTCTTTGCAGCGCTGCTTGCGCATCTTGAGAGTAATTCTCAAGTTCTCCGCACATGATACAAACTACTTTATATCCCTGTCTGGACAATTGATTCCCGGCTTCATAAGCATCCCCCCCATTATTGCCGGGCCCTGCCAAAATAAGTAGTGGGTCTTGCTTGATTGCGCCTATTTTGATTGCCAGTCCGGCAGCCGCCTGCCCGGCTTTTTGCATGAGCGTGACTTCACCCTGATGGGCCAAGGCGCGGGTTTCTATATCTCGTATTTGTTCTACGCTATACAGTCTGGCTTCATGTGTCAATGTCTGAAGCGACATGATTTATCTCTTTACCGGGATGGGTATTGACGCAGGCTGCCCCAGTGATTGCATCATTTCTATGCCACTCTGAAACAGATTTTGTAGGGGGATGAGTAGGTAGGGCATTATCAGTGCCAACATCAAGAAACCTACACCTATGGTAATTGGAAAGCCGATACCAAATATATTCAGTTGTGGTGCTGCACGCGTCAATATCCCCAGGGCGACATTGGTTACCAGCAGGGCTGCGACGATAGGTAAGGATAGGTGCATACCGACACTGAAAATCTGCTCACCCCAGATCGCCAGTTTTTGATAATTGAGGCCTGATTGATAGGTGGTCGCAATCGGGATGGTATGAAAACTTTCGACCAAGGCCTCCAGCATGGAGAGATGCACGTTCAACGTCAGCATGAGCAATGTGGCTGTCAGTACCAGGAATTGTGCAATGGCAGAAGAGCGCCCCTGAGTTTGCGGATCAAAAAAAGTAGCGAAACCCAGGCCCATGGTAAGACCTGAAATCTCGCCAGCCATTTCTATAGCCGAAAAGATCACTCGCATGACAAAACCCATCCCCAAACCGATGATGAGCTGCTGCGCCAGCACCAGGATGCCATTCAACGAAATTGGATCGAGATCAGACATAACAGGTAACGTAGGTGCGACGATGAGAGACAGCACCACGCCCAGGATGATTTTGATACGCACTGGTACAGAATTATTTCCAAACGGCGGTGCCACTGCAATCAATCCCAAAATCCTGGTCAAGGGCCAGATGAAGGAATTGATCAGCGCAATCAGCTCATTACTGGAATAGGAAATCATTGGTAGACGACGGCATGCAAATCAGGCCGCCATGGTGGCTATGCTGGAAAACATTTGGCGCATATAGTCCATCAGGACAGAAAGCATCCACGGCCCGGCAATAATGAGGGTGACAAAGATACCTATCAGCTTGGGGATGAAGGACAAGGTTGTTTCATTAATTTGTGTTGCTGCCTGAAAAATACTGACGATAAGACCTATACCCAACGCCACCAGTAATAAGGGTGCGGAGACCATCAAGGTGACTTCCATGGCCTGGCGGCCCAGTGTCATTACGCTATCGGGTGTCATGGTGGTCCTTAGTAAAAACTTTGCGCAAGTGAGCCTATCAACAGTTGCCAGCCATCTACCAGCACAAACAGCATGAGCTTGAAGGGGAGCGACACAATCGCAGGTGAAACCATCATCATACCCATGGACATCAGCACACTGGCGACTACCATATCGATGATGAGAAAGGGAATAAAAATGGCGAAACTGATCTGAAAAGCAGTTTTTAATTCACTGGTAATAAAAGCTGGTATCAAAATCCGCAAGGACACCTCTTCTGGCCCCTGCAACTGGGGAGAATTGGACAATTTTACGTAAAGGGCAAGATCAGTTTGCCGGGTTTGCTTCATCATGAATTGTTTCAGGGGAGTTGCCCCTTTATCCATGGCGTCTTGCATTGTGATTTTATTTTCAGTAAACGGTTGATAGGCATCAACGTAAATTTTGTCAAAAACCGGCCCCATGACAAACAAGGTCAGAAACAGGGATAAGCCCACCAGTACCTGATTCGGTGGCGCCGATTGTGTGCCCAGCGCTTGCCTGAGTAGAGACAAAACGATAATGATCCGGGTGAAGCTGGTCATCATCAACAGGGCCGCTGGCAAGAAACTAAGTGCCGTCAGAAATAACAGCGTTTGTATGCTGAGAGAATAGTTCTGTCCGCCACCGGGTGCTGGTGTGCTGGTGATTGCTTGCAGGCCACCATTGGCTTGGGCTATGGCCGCTTCAGGCATAGCGAGTCCACATAGCAAAAGGGGCAACCATAAAAGTGGCAGATGAGAGCGCAAAATATTCATGCAATGTATTTAGCTGTTGTCAGATCGCTCGGTCGTTCGCTTATCTAGTGTGCGCTTGAGCCAGGTAGAAAAAGGGTCGCTTGCGGCTGTTTGCGCTGACTGATTCAGCAATTCGTCTTGTTTTGGCATGCTACCGAGCTTATTGATATTGTTTGCAGTTACTCCCAGGATCAGCCACTGATCGCCGACTTCAACCACCATTACCCGCTCGCGATTACCGACATTGATACCGCCGATGATCTTGACCGGGATTTTATTGCCGGCGTTCATGGGCCCCAGACGACGCATTAGCCAGGCGGCCGCAAAAACCAGTCCCAACACGAACAGCAGTGCAGTAGCAATTTGCAATAAACCACCACTTGGCGATATAGGGGCAGGTTCGGCTGCAAATGCCGCATTGCTCAGCAAAACGATCAACGCCAATGCAAGATAACGCACTTGCTTCCTCATTTGTTGAGCTTGCGTATACGTTCGGCAGGCGTGACGATATCGGTCAAACGTATACCAAACTTGTCGTTAACCACCACCACTTCGCCTTGTGCAATAAGGCAGCCATTGACCAATACGTCCATAGGTTCACCCGCCAGGCCGTCAAGTTCGACAACAGAACCCTGTGCCAGTTGAAGCAGGTTTTTGATGGCGATCTTGGTACGGCCCAGTTCGACAGTCAGTTGTACTGGGATGTCCAGAATGAAGTCGATGTCATTATGGGTTTCAGTCGTTGTACCCTTGCCGCTGAATTCCTTGAAAATAGCAGCGCTGGCAGGCGGCGCTTCAGCTTTTTCTGCTGCTGCGGCTTCTGCTCTTTCCTGCTCTGCAATTGCTGCACCCCAGTCGTCTTCACTGATGGGGGATTCGCCGTTATCATCCATGATTTTCTCCTTGTGCTACTTCCTGTACGCTGGAACTGATCAACTTTTCCACACGCAAGGCATACTGTCCGTTAAATACACCGTATTTGCACTCCATCACGGGAGTGCCATCAACTTTTGCAGAAATAATTTCTGGAATGGAAAGAGGGATGATATCGCCTTCTTTCATATTCAGTATATCGCCCAGGGTGACACGTGTGGTCCCCAGGTCGGCAACTATTTCGACTTCTGCAATTTGTATCTGTTGCGTCATCAGACGCACCCAGCGTTTATCCACTTCCAGGGTTTCCCCCTGCAGGCTACTGGTGAGGATGTCGCGTATGGGTTCTATGGTGGAGTAGGGCATGCATAAATGCATTTCACCACTGACTGGTCCTAGTTCTATCGTGAATGTGGTGGAAACCACGACCTCATTCGGTGTCGCAATATTGGCAAACTGGGTGTTCATTTCTGAACGTATATATTCAAATTCTATGGGGTAAACTGGCTCCCATGATTTGGAATAAGTCTCAAAAATGATTTCAAGGATGCGGTGAATGATACGCTGTTCAGTCTGAGTAAAATCACGACCTTCAACACGGGTATGAAAACGACCATCACCACCAAAAAGATTATCCACCAGCAAGAACACCAGGCCAGGGTCAAGCACAATCAATGAGGTGCCACGCAAGGGCTTCATGTGAACCAGATTAAGATTGGTTGGCACCACCAGATTACGGATGAATTCGCTGTATTTCGATACTCTGACAGTTCCAACTGACACTTCGGCACTGCGACGCAGAAAGTTGAATAAGCCTATGCGCAACAGTCGGGCAAAACGCTCATTGATAATTTCCAGTGTCGGCATGCGGCCACGGACGATACGTTCTTGCGTAGCAAGATTGTAGGGCCTGACACCAGAGGTATCCTCCAGTGATTGTGAATCGTCCTGATCCCCAGTGACGCCCTTTAAGAGAGCATCAACTTCTTCCTGGGAGAGAAAATTATCTGACATTGATTTATTGAACTACAAAAGACGTGAAGAAGACGCTACTGATTTTTTGCGGATCACCTTTGGCCGTGAAAGGCAGAGCAACTTTCTCTATGATTTCACTCACCAATTTTTCCTTGCCTTCAGACGACAAAATTTCAGTCGCATCCTTGCTGGACAACAGCAATAACAGGCGGCTGCGTACTTGCGGCATATTAGCCTTAATGAGAGTAACCTGTTCTTCGTCCTGTACCTGCAGCGTCATGCTGATTTGCAAGTATTTGTCGCCATTATCTGACTGAAGATTGACCGTAAATGGGTCCAGTGCAAGGAAGACGGGCGCTTTTGCAGGTTCAGTTTTAGTTTCTTTATCTTTTGGCGTAGAGCTTTTCTTGGATAGAAAAAAAGCAGCGCCACCGCCTGCAGCGACCAATAGGAATACGACCGCAGCGATGATGATCAAGAGTTTCTTCTTTGATTTTCCTGCTACCGGTGCATCACCTGCATCTGCTGCTTTGGCTGGTGCTTTCGCCATGGTTTTCCTCTCTGTAGGCATTGAATGCCATGATTTTTAAGTATTATGCTTGATAGCTGGAATGTAATATCCAAGAAAAAGAGGGCGTATTTCAGCTTATCTCTACTAATTGCAAAGTGAAGTGATCTTGCTTTGCTGCATGGACTAGCCGTTCATGGCCATTCTACATGTATGTACAGGCTTTTTTCCAGAGACTAGCGACCTATCATGCTAGTGACAGGTAAAAGTTATGTGTCAGATAGTGAAATCGACAGGTATTGCAATCGCGACTGGCGACGTGCATGGTCGCGATTGTAGTTGGGCGAGGTATGAAGTGAGGAGTCTTAGCAGCAACTGACACGTGTTTCAGGCGAAAGTATCTACCAGACCGTTATTTGATTGTATCCTGACGGGGTTGGTAGCTGCTGGGCTAATGGTATTATCAGTAAGACCTCTGGTGGTTCTGGACGGATTCATGTCTCTGGCTTGTTGTTGGGTGAAATTTTGCCCCTGGCCAGGCGCCTGCGAATTGACAGAAAAACCTGTCAGTTGAACCCCGGCATCACTAAGCATCTGCTTCAAACGGGGTAAGGCAGCTTCCAGTGCCTCCCTGACTTCAGGTTGGGCTGAGCTAAAGCTTGCATTGGCTTGATCATTGCTGACACTAAGCACGACTTGTAAAGGCCCGAGATCAGGTGGATTCAATGTTAATTCTGCTGATTGCAAACCTGAACCTACCATCCAGACAACTTTTTGACCTACTGCCTTGTCCCAGCCATTGCTACCTACTCGTGGCGCGATTTGTTCTGCAGCAATCACCGCCGCATTGAATTGTGTGCTGTTGACGTTATTTGCTGCGACAACTGGAGGGGCAATGACTTGCTGACTGTCTTTGCCGGAAGGTGTGGCTTTTATTTCAGCCATGCGTTCAGCAAGGACATCTTTTGCCAGTGCAATATCGTTTGTAAATGCTTTGGGCGTGTCAGTTGCTAAGGTTTGTGGGCGTGTATCACCACTCTTGTCGTTGACAGTTTTACCCACGTCGAGATTGTTGAGCTTGACCGCATTGAGTTTCTCTTCGGCAGTGTCAATCTGGTCAGTTTTGGCTGACGTGCTAGTAGCACCTTTTGTGAGGCTCTGATTGACTGATATCAATACAGTTGGAGGCGATGCGGTCAAATTACTTGCGCCATTATTTTCTGTCGCAATCGTAGATGCTACGGTGCTCAAGCCATTTTCAGACAATTTCCCCATTGATTTGTCGTCGATTTTTACGGCCATAATTTGTGCAGCAATGGCGGCTACTCCAGACTTACTCGCGTCTTCTGCCTGACTTTGTTGAGTAATTGATGTGAGCTGACTAGATGCTTGTGGGGCTACCGGAATCAGCGCATTAGTTTCTGCCTGTGTCAATGTGGCAAGGGGGTTTTCACCGGGTAGTTTGGCTATTGCGGCTACATCTGTATTGGACATGCTGTTCAGGCTTTCAGCTTTAACAGCATCCAAGCCAGGGGACATATTGGTTTTGTTTACATCCGCTACAACTGGAGGGGTTGCCAGGTTACCTACCAGGGCTAGGATTTGAGCGCTAAGATCATCTTCTTTCATCGTGTCAAGTTCATCATCCTTGACAGTTGTGCCATCGGTCGTGGAACTATCGGTTTTCTCTGTTTTGCCAGTGGCAGGGGCGCTATTGTCATTGTTTGCCATTTTGTTGGCAGAGTTGCTATTGCTATTGTTATTGTTGACGTTGTTATTATTCTTGGCTGGAGTGGGTGTTTTATTGACAGGGCGAGTGACATCCATCTCCGGCTTTTTTGTGCTGGAGATCTCTTTATTGAGCACTTGATTGAAACTGACTTCGGGAGTGGCTGATGAAGCATTTTTGCCCGCTTTGACGCCTGTACCCTGTTTATCTATCGCTGTGAGTATGTTATTCGCTTGCATTTGAGGTACCTGTCAATAAATTAGCGCTTATAGAAGAGGGCGCGAGCTGCCATTTCGTCTGTTTGCTTCTGATCTCGTTTTGCTTCTTTTTTTTGTAGTGCCGTTTGTGCGCGGTTTTGCAAGGTGTCATAGGAAAGGCGTTTTTTTTCGCTGGCTTGCCATTCGGTTTTTGCCATGGTGATACGATGTGCTGCATCCATGACGACTTGCCTTTGCCCGTCTATAGCTGTATCAAGTTTTGCCAGGAAGGACAGAAAATTCGTATATTGCGACACGCTCAGACCTTTTGCTGCACCATCCTGCAATCTTTGTGCATAGTCGTTTCGGTATTGCTGTAATAAATTCAGTTTTTTTTCGGTATCTTCATGCGCACGTATGGCCCTACCCAGAAGTTTGGCGGCATCGTCAACTTCTTTTTCTGTCATTTCTATCAGTGTGGTAATCGGTGATTTCAACGCCATGATGAATTAAGTATAGTCGCTGATCAGGTTTTCTATCCGTTGAATAGAGCCTGAAGTTGCCCCAAGCTTTCAGGAATGCTGCATTTTTCAGTGATGTCTTGTTGTAAAAATGAAACTATTCTTCCATTCAGGCGGATTGCTTCATCCAGTAATGGATCGGAACCGGGAGAATATGCACCAACGCTAATCAAATCGCGACTGCGTTCGTAACGAGAATACAATTGTTTCAGTTTTCTAGCCAGGGCCTGGTGTTCTGGCGTGGTGATGCTATGCATGGCGCGGCTGATCGACTGTTCTATGTCAATGGCAGGGTAGTGACCACTTTCTGCCAAAGCTCTGTTCAGAACGATATGGCCATCGAGAATGGCCCTGGCAGCATCTGCGATTGGATCTTGCTGATCATCACCCTCAGTCAGGACAGTATAAAATGCAGTAATTGAACCACCACCAGATTTACCATTTCCAGCTCTTTCCACTAATATAGGCAGCTTGGCAAACACAGATGGTGGGTAACCTTTGGTGGCAGGCGGCTCGCCAATGGCCAGGGCAATTTCCCTTTGCGCCATGGCATAACGCGTCAGCGAATCCATGATCAGTAATACGCTACGGCCCTGATCCCTGAAGTATTCTGCAATGGTGGTCGCATAGGCCGCTCCTTGCAAGCGCATCAGGGGTGGGGCATCAGCAGGGGCCGCAACCACGACAGAACGGGCCAGGCCTTCAGTGCCGAGAATTTGCTCAATAAATTCTTTAACTTCACGCCCCCGCTCACCAATCAGGCCAACCACAATAATGTCTGCAGCGGTATAGCGCGCCATCATGCCCAGTAAGACACTTTTGCCTACGCCTGAACCGGCGAACAGACCCAGGCGCTGGCCCTTGCCTACGCTCAGCATGCTGTTGATGGCACGGACACCCACATCCAGAGTCTCAACGATGGGGGCGCGTTCCAGCGGGTTATAAATACGCGCACCTAAAGGGGCTGACTCATGGGTGCCCAGCGGGCCAAGAGTATCGAGTGGGCGACCATTGCCGTCCAGAACACGTCCCAATAACTCATAGCCTACTGGCAAATGACGGCTTCTGTCACTGGGGCGACGGCGTGGGTGATTGGCGATTTCATGGGCTTCTGGTTCGGCCGGGAAAACCGGCGCTCCTGGTGTGACACCATCCAGATCACTGTGTGGCATCAGGAATAGTCTGTCGCCATCGAAGCCAACTACTTCGGCGTCTATTTTCGCGCCGCTTTGCAAATGGATGGTGCAGGCACTGCCTACTGGCAAGCGTAAGCCTACAGCTTCCATGACCAGGCCAGTGACACGGGTCACTCTGCCGGACATGGATGTGGTTTGCACATGGGAAATCTGCTCTCGGCTCAGCTTGAGTTTGGATTTCCAGTCGTCGATGAAGGTGTCCTGCATGAGCATCAATCTGCAGTCTTGTTACTGATTTGCATGCTATCCAGTAGCTTTTTCCAGCGTGTTGAGTAACTGGCATCGACCAGATTATGCTGGGTTTCAAGCTTGCAACCACCGCGTTCTATTTGGGTATCAGGCACAATACGCCAGCCATCAGCACTCAGTGTTTCACCTAATTGATTTTTTACCATCGCCACATCTTCCGGGTTCAGCATGATTTGCGCAGGCTGCTGCACATTTGCCAATTGAGCGATTGCATCTTCAACGATAGGCAGTATCGCGCTTGGGTCAGTATCGAGCTTTGCTTTCAGCATGGCTTGTGCAATGTCCAGCGCCAGATGCATAAGTTCATTGCCCATTTGTTGTGATGCAGTATGCAATTGTTCGGAAAATGCGACAGCTATTTGTTGTAATGATTGTATTTCTACCTGTACCTGTTCCATGGTTTCTGCATAAGCAGTTTCTTGTCCATCTTTCAGACCACGTTCATAGGCCTCTTTGTAGCCAGCTGCAAATCCTTCCTGCTTTGCAGCTTCGCGAACAATTTCTGTTTCCTTGTGCTGCTGGGCCGCCACTTGGGCGCTTGCGGCCCTGATTTCTTCGACCTGGGCGGGACGACTGTCACCAAATGAAGCCATTTCCCAGCGTTGGAAAGCAGTCATGTCGCCACCACGCATGGCATTAGACATATGCGTCCTCGCCTTTGGCACCTAACATAATCTGGCCTTCATCTGCCAGGCGTCTGACGATGAGCAGTATTTGTTTTTGCTGTGCTTCCACTTCGGACAAGCGTACCGGCCCCTTGGAATCCAGGTCTTCGCGCATCATTTCAGCAGCGCGCTGCGACATATTTTTGAAGATTTTTTCGCGCATGTCCTGATTTGCGCCCTTGAGTGCGACGATCAGGGAATCGGACTGCACTTCCCTCAGCAATAACTGTATGCCTTTGTCATCGATTTCCAGAATGTTATCGAAGACAAACATCTCATCCATGATTTTTTCCGCCATGTCGCCATCATATTTACGCAGATTATCCATCACGGAGGCTTCGTTTTCTCCGCTCATAAAGTTCAGGATTTCTGCCGCTGCTCGTACACCGCCTATGGATTTTTTCTTCAGGCTTTCATTGCCTGTCAGCAGTTTGGTCAACACATCATTCAGTTCGCGCAAGGCAGTAGGCTGGATACCGTCCAGTGTGGCAATTCGCAGGACGATGTCATTGCGCAGGCGCTCTGTAAATTGATTCAGAATTTCACAGGCCTGATCACTTTCCAGATGGACCAATATGGTGGCAATAATTTGCGGATGTTCATTCTTAATCAGTTCAGCAACTGAAGGGGAATCCATCCATTTCAGGCTTTCTATACCGCTGGCATCCTTGCCGCCAAGGATGCGATTTAACAACGAGGCTGCCTTGTCATCGCCCAGGGCTTTGGTCAGTACGTTGCGTATATATTCATCAGAATCCAGGCCAACCGACGAGCTCAAATCAGCTGCAGACTTGAATTCCTCCAGCACTTTAGCGATGGATTCATGAGGGATGGCTCCGATCGCTGCCATAGCAGCACCGATTTTTTGCACTTCGCGCGGGCCAAGATACTTCATGACCTCTGCAGCGCCGTCTTCACCCAGTGCCAACATCAGGGTGGCGGCTTTTTGGACTCCATCGTCACTCATTGCTGACCCATGCCTTTACTACGTTAGCCACAATACGTGGATCGTCTTTTGCCAATTGTTTTGCCATTTCCAAATTCGTTTCATAGCTTGAACCGTGACGGGTGTTTTGTAGTTCTGCTTCTCTCGACAGATTCACAATGGCAGCATCTTCTTCCTCTTTCTCTACTTCCTCTTGCTCTCGTTTTTCAGCTTCCAGTGCTTCCAGAGTTTCTTTGTCTTTCCCCATTATTTTAAGTAACATGGGTTTGAGGAATCCAAAAAACAAGTAAGCCAGGACGATAGCAACGCCTATATATTTGGCGACTTCCTTCGCCATTTGCAAGACATCAGGCTGTTTCCAAAGCGGTAAGTCCACTATAGGCTCTTTTTCAGGGCTGGCAAAGGGACTATTGACGACATTCAATGTATCACCCCTGTCCTTGTTGAAACCCATGGCTTCCCGGGTCAAATCGGTAATCTGGGTTTTTTCTATGTCTGTCAAAGGGCGGGTCGTGGTTTTGCCATTTTTATCAGTTTCGGTTCTGTAATTGATGACAACAGCGACAGAAAGACGCTTGACGCCGCCCATGGGTTGTTGAGTGTAGCGAATGGTCTTGTCGACTTCAAAGTTCATAGTCGAATCTTTTTGCATCAGGCCTGCGTTAGAAGCGGCGCTTTGCGTATTGGCTGCACCGCTGGCGACGATGGGCGCAGTGGCAGGCACAGGGGGTTGATTGCTCAAAGCCCCAGGTATGCCTGATGGATTGGTTCCCTTATTATAGGACTCACTGGTTTGCTGGCTGCGGATGGCTGAAGCCTCAGGTGGTGAATTTGGCTTGTAGCTTTCTGCCGCCTGCTCTGTACGGGAAAAATCGATATCTGCAGTTGCCTCGGCGCGGACATTTGCAGCACCAACAATAGGTGAAATAATCGATTCTATGCGCTTGATAATGCTTTGTTGATATTCTTGCACATACTTGAGCTGTGAAGGATCAAGCGTGTTGTTTGCCATTTGCTTGCTGGGATCAGAAAGCAAATTACCATTCTGATCAATAATGGCCACATTTTTTGCTGACAACTCCGGCACACTGCTGGCTACCAGGTGAATAATGGCGCTGACCTGTTGTTGATCCAGTATGCGGCTGGGATAAAGGTTCAACAAGACCGAGGCGGTTGGTTTTTGCTGGTCACGGATGAAAACTTGTGACTTTGGGATGGCCAGATGCACGCGTGCGGTCTGCACCGCCGATACGGCCTGAATCGAGCGTGCCAGCTCACCTTCCAGTGCGCGCTGGAAGTTGACTTGTTCCAAAAACTGGGAAATGCCCAGTTTTTGATTTTCCATGAGTTCGAATCCAACATTGCCGCCCTTGGGCAAGCCCTGGGCCGCCAGTTTCAGACGCACATCATGAACCTGATTGGCAGGAACCAAAATGGCACTGCCGCCATCAGAATATTTGTAAGGGATGTTTAATTGTTGTAATGAGGCAACAATGGCACCACCATCCCTGTCATTGAAGTTGGAAAACAAGACTTTGTAGTCAGGAGTCTGGCTCCACAGCCACACGCCAACCATGATGGCAATCGTGATGGCAGCACCTACTGACAACATGATGTTGCGGGTGACCGGGGTTTGTGGCAAGCCAAATAGGCCCGGAAGGGCTGGTCCAGGTGGGGCAATTGCTATATTTTCTGCGGTTGCCATAATTCACCTTGTACGATTAATGTGTCTGTGGATTGCATGCTTGCTATTCCAAATATGGTTTTTTCCTTGTAGCGATTGTCCACTTAAATACCAAAATCAAACTTGGGAAAAACGATGTTTTTACTGCTCTTTTCGAAGCTCCGGTTTGCCTTGCGACTGTTAATGTAGCAATTGTGAAAGTCCATATTAGAGGTGATCAGATGAAAATGGGAGGCATAGACGCCAGTCGCATCGAAGCCATGGTTGCGCAGTTAAAGGCGACAGCGGCCAAAATGGAGGCGAGTGCTGGCCTGGGTGTGAGCCAGACAGAAAATCCAGCGCCTGGCAAGCTGGACTTTTCGGAAGCTTTGAAGGCTTCTCTGGATAGTGTGAATCAGGCGCAAGCAAAATCACAGCAACTAGGGCAGAAATTTGCCATGGGGGATGATAAGGTCAGCTTATCTGATGTCATGATTTCCATGCAAAAATCCAGTATCGCATTCCAGACGACAGTGCAGGTGAGGAACAAGCTGGTGTCGGCCTATCACGACATCATGAATATGCAGATTTGATTCATTGGGGCTAGCGGAGGAAAGCTTGGGTTCGGTAAATACAGTGGAATGAAACGAAAGCCCGATTGCTCAAAGATCGGGCTTTTGTGTTTTCAGCGTATGCCAGTCAGCTTGGCATTGCGCTCTCGTTCCAGCTTCATGATGTAGCGCTGTATGCTGGCTAGTACACTATTTGACATGTTGATGAATTGGCAGCCAAGGCGACGATTCGACTTGCCGTTCAACAAAACCAGATCTTGAGAGTTCCTGACCTGTAAAACAACATCTACCAGACCTATGGTGGGCAATTCAAGTTTGCAATGCTCATAGATGACCCCCATAGTGCTGTCGAGCACTTTTTTTTCATCCAGAATGGCAATTCCTCCGCAACTGATGTCAACCAGGGCCAGTTTCAAGGTTTCTTGCCTGTCATCTAGTTGTACAGGAATCATTGCCCGTATGGGATTTGATAGTGGTGTATTGATACGATAATATTCGCGTCTTTGCAGACGTATCATATTCGCTGGTATTGCGAACTGCAGAGCAGGGCGATCTTCAAAGGCGATACGTTCCAGATTTGATGAGGAAAACTGTATGCTGATTCTATCCAGCAGCCCCTCAAATGACACCCTCGGTGCGTCAATAATGCGTTGATTGGCCAGTTGACCCGGTGCACTATCGATAATCACCATATTACTGCTGTCATCGACGTCAAGTATGGACGTGATAAAGACTTCTGACCCGCTATTGATCAACATGCTGATCAATTGCTTGCTTTCTTTGAGGCCGCGCAATAATCCTATGATTTCCCTGCGGGAATCAACTTGAAAAGGGCTCTGATTTTCCGTACCCAGACTCGGAGGTGTGGATGGCATATTTTTATAATCACATTCAAAAATTGGGGCTGTTCAACTTATTCGTGCCCTGAAGTCTCCGACATTGTTTCAGACTTTTCCGTATCAATATGGTAAAGCCAAGCGAGTAGTTCTGCAACTGCCCGATACAAGGCAGGAGGAATATCTCGGTCAAGATCGACTTTCATCAGCAATGAAACCAATTCTTTGGACTGATGTACATGTACCCCGTGTTCTTTGGCTCTGGCAATGATTTCCTCGGCAATCAGGCCCTTACCTTTGGCAACAACTTTGGGCGCAGCATCCCCTGTCTGGTAGGCCAATGCAACAGCATTTTGTGCAGGTTTAAAGGGAGGCTCAGCTGCGCTCATTTTTATTTACCACAAAAGACATGAGTGGCGCGCCGGCAATCTGCATGGCAGTAGCCAGTTCGCCAGCATGGTTCTTCAAGGCAGATACGGTATTACTTTGCTCAGCCCGCAGGGATAGGCCCAGAACATTCGATTGCAGATTGATGATGGCTGTAACTGGTCCTAAATTGGGCAGGTCAAAACGAACCACCGATTGCCAGTTTGTAGCATCCTCCATTTCTTGTGGATTGTGCTTGCTCTGGCTTTCTTTTTTTATTTCCCATTCGATTTTTTGTCCCGGGAAAAGCTCCCCTTGCCATCGTACAATGTTTTGCTCCAGAACATTTAATTGCTGATGAATTATTTGTCCCATTTCCTTGTTGATGGTGGTGAGCGTAGTACTTAGATTGCCTGGGACGCTGTCTGTCTGACTTCTGGCTCCAATATGTGACTGTGGCTCAGCTTTGATATCAGCGATGGGACGCTTGCCTTGTGCCCATTCTGCAACATGCGATTCATAAAACAGGCCGCTGGTGCTGATTTGCTGTTGTAGTTTGACAGCGGTTGTTGCGGTATCTTTTAATTCGACAGGTGTAGCCATGATTGGAGTCGGGCTGGCAATATTGGCTTTGTCAGCCTGGGCTGGTGCTGTTTGTAGAATTTGTGTGATGAGCTTGCCTGTACTGCTTAAGGAAGTGGGAGTGCTACTCAGGCGATCTGGTAAGGTGTCGGCAGCATTGGTATTGGCGAGATTATTTTTTGCAGTGATTTCTGTTGGCCGGGCAGTGGCAATTTGCTGTGATCCAAGTTTCCCTGGGCTCAGGCCTATTTCATCGGCGTTTTGCTGGCCAACGTCTTGCGTTGACAAATTGACGATGCTTGAGGCATTGGTTTGCTTGTTGCCCTCCGCCAGGATTTTGGCCGAACCTGGTATTGGCTGCGTAGGGGTGGCGACTTCCTCAGATACCGGGCCAAGATATGTGCTTAAATTTGGGGGCTGACGCCTGTCTGTGCCAGCCGCATAATTTTGCGGGAGAGGGGCAGGGAAGTGAGCGTCTCCATCATGCTCCAGCAAGAATGTGGGGCGGGGTTCAGTGGAAATCAGGCGCAAAGGAATCTGGTCGCCTGTTTTGCTACCTTCTGGCAACATCATTTTGGCAGTGATTCCTGCCACCCTGACGGTGAAACTGCCGTCCATTAATTTGGATAGAATCTCACCCTTAAGTAATTGCCCGGTGACAAGCTGGGCAAGTTTTGGTGTGATGTCCTGCTTGGTTCCGCTAACAGGAATTGCAGCAGCTGGTGCCTCGATATTGGCAACTGGTTTGGGCAAAATATCGAGTCGGGTAGCCATAAAAATCAGGCCGTATTACCTGCACCATAAGCATTGGATAATTTTCTACTGGTACTGGAGTTTTTCATCAAATCAGATAGCTCAGCCATCCAGGGTTCGGTGATGTCGCGAATTTCCTTGTCATCTGCCAGGATTTTTTTGATGATGCGTACTTTCTTGTCCCGCATCTCAGCAGGCAGGTCGAAAGGGATTTCACTCTCACGTATGATTTGTACGCGACTGGAGCAATCATTCTCCAGTTGTTCCAATAATTCCCAGTTGCCTGAACGTGCGGCTTCCAGCATGTTGCTCGTTATGTTGGCGACATTTTCGTACAATGAGATTAATTCCAGACTATTCATCTTGATTCAAGCCTCAACAAAGTTGGCGGGACGAGGGGATAATGGGTCAATACTAAGTTTTGGTGCTTCATTGACGACTTCTTTTGTAGGGGAGATGGCTTCCCAGGAGGTCTTTAAATCACGCAATAAATTCTGTACTTCAGTGAGCATGACTACACTGTTTTCCAGATTGGCTTGCAATAGCCTGGAAGTCATGTACTCATACAGCGAGTCAAGGCTGACAGCGATTTCGCCGCCTGCTTTTTTATCCAGGCTGGCACGCAAGCCATTTTCTATAATGGCAATGGCCTTGGAGATTGCTTGCCCTTTGGATGCTACTTCACCTGTGCCCAAGTGATGCACGGCATTTGATATGGCAACAATTGCCCCGTCAAACAGCATGACTATCAATTTGTGTGGACTGGCGGCGACTACGCCAGTCTCAATGCCAACTTTTGCATAGGCATTGGCGCCGCGTGCTTGTGAAGAGCCAAACATAATCTCGTTTCCTTATATTTTCTTGCGTGCATAACAAATGATTGGATTACTTATTACTACCGGTTAATGCTGCCAATTGCTGAGTTAAGAAGGTGCTGGTGTTGTTGAGGCCGCTTACTATCCTGTCGAGGGCAGTAAATTGCGCTCTATAACGTGCTTCTACATCAAATAATCGACTATTCAAAGTAATGCGCTGTTTGCCTATTTCTTTGATGCTGGCGGTTACTCCAGAGGTCGTGCTAGTGATTGTCCCTGAACTGCCAGTGAATCCACTGATCAAACTACTTAACTGGGTGGCATAACCAACTGAAAAATTGACGGTGCCCCGTGCACCAAGTGACCCGCCTGCAATCAGTAGTTTGAGACCCTCTGCAGGGCTTCCTGCCGCTCCTGTTAATGATTGGCCGTTGCCAGTTGCCGTGATGCCGTTCAAGGTCCCTGCGACATCCTTGCCAACACTGCCTGTTACTACTGTGCCAGTAAGCGACGCAACACCAGTTCCAGTATTGCTGGCGATGTTAATAGCCGAGGTAGATCCGTATTTGTTTGATTCCAGTGCCAAAACGCCACCAACCACGCTGGCTTTTGCTGTTGCGCCTACGGCGGTAAAGGCGGAAGTGCTATTGATTGATGTTTGAACTAAGGTTGCCAGTTCTGTCGCAGTGTAGCTACCTGCCGCCAGGCTGACATCTGCAACAACTCCATCTAGCGTGACGCTGATCTTGGTATTGGGGTCGATGGTTGTTGACGGTGGCAGCGTCAAATCACCCGTAAGGCTGGATTTGGTGGCGATTTGTGTAATGGCCAGTTCATAACTGCCAGCTTTGGTGGCAGAAGATGAACCAGTAATATTTGCCAGGCTGTCAGTGGCGGAGCCTAGTGAGGCGAACAAACCGCCAACATCACTAAATTTGGTTGCAAGTGCCGTGGATAATTTGGAAGCATCAAGTGAAATGGAGCCATCTTTTTGAAAGCTGACCCCAATTTGTGACAAAGTCGTCAATCCGCCGCCCAAACCATTTACAGACGACGACAAAGTTTTTCTGATTTGGTTTTGTATGCTTTGCGTGGTTGAGTCACCTAAAAGCAAGCCCGCTTTCTTGGTATTGGGATCATAAGATGTCAGGCTTTTTATGGTCGTATTGAGATCATTGTAGGCTTTAACGAAACTATTTACGCCAGCCGTAATGCCAGTCGTATTTGCGGAAACCGATATAGAGGTTGTGCCAACCTTGGATACAGTCAACGATACCCCCTGCATGGCACCCAGAACAGTATTGGACGCGCTGGAAATGGCAATACCATTCACGGTCAGGTTAGCGTTTTGGGCTGTGCTGACTTCAGTAAAGTTTTGTGTCGCGGTTGGATCGTATGCCAGCAGGGATGTTACTGCGGCATCTCCACCTGAAGATGTTATTTTGAGGCTGGATGCTGCCCCAGTCTTACTCGAATTAAGTACCAAATGGTAGGGCGTGGCACTGCCATCACCGACTATGGAGGCAGAAACGCCAACATTTGCTGCATTGATCGCATCACGAATCCCTTGCAAGGAATTGTTTGTGCTATTGATTTTTACAGTGCCAACGGTTTGATTGGCATCTTGCTGGAATGTGGTTCCGGGTGGATATATGCCGCTAACAGCCGTTCCGGTAATGGTGCCGAAAGCGAAGCTGATAGTGGTTTCTGTGCCTGTGCCTATTGCGTCAGTAGAGCTAACCTGTCCCGCACTTGATATACCTTGAGCTTGTGCCAGTTTGCTGATTGCAACACTATAGCTACCAGCAGTTGCTGCACTATTAGCTGTCGCAAAGGCGATAGTGGAATCGCCAGCACTTGCGTTCAGTGATTGAAAAGTTGATGGTGTATTAAGTGATGTCAATGCATTCTGAAAGGCACTGACCGCACCGTTAAGAGAGCCATAGGCGGATAGTTTGGCCTGGTAGCTCGCTTCTTTTTTTGCGAGCGATGTCAAGGGCTGGCTCTCCACCTGCATTAGCTTGGAGACGATATCGTTCACATTGAGATTTGAACCAATGCCTGTTGATTGAATTCCTGCCACGTGATTCCCCTTTTGTTAGTGGTACTTTACTTTATTAACGGCAAGGGTAAATCAGACTTTAGAAGGGAATTTACCTGCTTGTTTTCAATATAGACATAAATTTAAACTTAGGCGGTCTGTTTTATCAGGAGACCCTGCAATTTATCCAGCGACTTGGCAATTTCTAGCGCTTCTTCGGTAGGAATTTGCCTGATAACCTGCTTGGTTTGCTGATCAACGATCTTGACCACGACTTCTTTGGCGTCGTTATCTACGCTGAATTCCAGGTTTTGAGAGCTCACTTGAACAGATTTATTAATTTCGGCAACAGCCTTATTAATTTCATCGGCAGAGGCGGCTTTGGAGCTTTGACTGGTGGCTCTGACCGGATTGGCAGTCTGCAGCGGCGCGGCGCTTTGCGCGATCTGAGGAGCGGTCGTCGCGGTGCTCAACCGATCTGAAACAGGTGCTCCTGACGATGAACTGGTAATCGATAGGACGTCCATGATGTTTCCTTAAAGTAAAATTCCCCTGATCATAAAATTGACCAGGGGACCACTCATTTTCAATGAAAAACTAAACTTATTTCATTGATTAGCCACGCAGCAGAGCCAAGACGCCTTGTGGTAACGCGTTCGCCTGAGCCAAGATTGCTGTACCAGCTTGTTGCAATACTTGACCACGTGTCAATGTTGCTGTTTCTTGAGCAAAGTCAGCATCACGGATACGGCTACGGGAAGCTGTCAAGTTCTCAGAAGTTGTATTCAAGCTGCTAACTGCTGAGGAGAAACGGTTTTGGTAAGCACCCAAAGAAGCACGTGAACTATTGACAGAAGCCAAGGCTGCATCGATAGTAGTCAGAGCCGCTGTGGCACCAGCCGCTGTAGTCAGGTCTAGTGATGAAACACCTGCACCAACCGTTGCCGTTGCTGAAGTGGCGCCAGCAGTCAAGCCGGCTGCTGTTGCACCTGCACCAGCAACTGTCGTTGTTGTAGCTGCCAAGCCAGTATTTGCCAGTGTTGCTGTACCTTTTACAGTAAAGGTGTAGCCAGCATTTTGTGAACTTGTCAATGTCAGTACGCCAGCAGCGTTAGATGCAGTAATGCCGGTTTCTCTAGTTTTTTGGTTAATTGCATCGCGAATTGCATCGCCTTGCAATGTTGCTGTAGCACCACCAGTAATTGCGCCAATGTCCACACCATTGATCTGAATGTCGCCAGCAGAGATATTGGAGTTAGTACCTGTGATGGTCGTACCAGTTGTTGCTGCACCTGTTCCGCCGTTCGCCAACACGATACCGGCAGAGCTGGTAGATGTCAGTTTGACAGTACCTGCTGTAGTTGTAGTTGCAGCAGCTGTGCCGATTGCTGTTGCAGCACCAGTAGTTGCACTACCCAGGCCAGTAACAGTTGCTGCCAAGCCAGTGGATGCATTGGTTTTGGAAACAGTAATGTTTCTGCCGTCAGCTGCTGTCAGAGCAACTGCACCTGTAGTAGTGTCAAATGCTGCAGTTACGCCAGTTTGTGAGGATTTTGCATTGATTGCGGCTGTAACTTGAGCACCACGTTCCGCAGCAGTGCCTGCAGCAGCAAGTGCCCCGATATCAACGCCGTTGATCAGAACATCACCAGCAACGATGGCAGTAGCAAAACCAGTTGCAGCAGTGCCGCTGGTCGTTGTTGCCTGAGCTGTTGCTGTTACGCCAGTGGTACCGTTTGAAGCGTTGATTGCGGCAGCTTTGGCAATCGCACTACCTTTGCTATCAGCATAAGATACGCCGTCGCCGCTGGTTGCACCAATGTTGAAACCGTTGATCACCAGATCACCAGACTGGAAGCCGCCTACACCATTCACACCACCAGAGATATTGGTGGCATAGCTGGAGCTGGCACCAACACCCAGGCTGGATGATTTAGCACTGGCGATGGAAGAAATGGCAATTTGGTCATTTGATGTTGCATTTGCACCAACTTGGAAAGTTTGTGCTGTGAAGCTACCGTCCAGCAGATTCACGCCGTTAAAGTTGGAAGAGCTGGCAACACGGTTGATCTCAGAGATCAGTTGTGAAGCTTCGTTGTTCAGCGCAGCGCGGTCGCTGGCGCTATTGGACGCGTTAGCCGATTGAACCGCCAGATCACGGATACGTTGCAAGTTGGAGCCAATTTGTGTCAAATCGCCCTCAGCGGTTTGCGCAAGAGAGATACCGTCATTCGCATTACGAACAGCTTGATTCAAGCCGCCGATTTGTGAAGACAGACGTTCAGAAATCGCCAGGCCAGCCGCATCGTCTTTAGCACTATTAATGCGCAGACCAGAAGACAGACGTTGCAAGGAAGTGTTCAGGGACGACTGAGATGTAGTCAGATTGCGCTGAGCATTCAAAGACGAGATATTGGTATTAATAAATGAAGCCATGTTAGTTCTCCTTACCCAAGTTATGTAAATATGGCCGGTGGCCTTAAACTTTGGTCTGTGCTACCAATAATATTGGACCGCCGTTGCAATCAGGTATCGGACGCTTATTTCAAAAGTTTAATGGGTTGCTCAAAGTAAATATTTTATTTTGAGGGTAAAGTTGCTCTCAATACTCCGTTAAACGGCAGCATTTCAAAATACTTGAGACCATATATACGTTTATTTTCGGCTTTGACTTAACATTTTTTTGCTATTGTCGATGGTGAAAATTACTCTTTTTTATCTACATTAGAAATAATGGGGTGCAGTATTCGACCCGTTTTATTAAGGTTTTACTATGAGTCAATCCGCATTCCCTGCTGAGATGAATAAAAAAAATGCACAAATGACAGCGGAGGAGGCATTTGAGCAGGCCATACAGCAATTGTTGCATTTAGCGCAAGCAGCAACGGCAGCCGGAGATGTGCCTCATGCAATAGCGAACTACAAATTAATTTTGGACAATGCGCCAGAGCGGCCAGATGCAAATTTTGGGCTGGGGAAATTACTGGCTGTATCAGATTCTCCTGATACAGCGCTCATTTATCTGGAAACCGCAATCCAAGGGGCGCCACAGTGCGAAGAATACTGGGAGGCCTATATAGCAGTGCTGAATTTATTTGGCGATACAGAAATAGTACGTCAGGCCATGGAGTTGCGCGCAACGGTCTTTCATTCTGCCGTACCTGTACAAGAAGAACAGGAAGCGCTTGCCCTTGTTGAGCTTGCTCCTCCTGCGAAAGAAATCACACAAGCCAAGACCTCTGCTGCGGCTACCGCTGCAGAAATGAGCAAACTGTCCTCATTATATGATAGGGGCAATTTTAAGGAGGTAGAGCGTCTTGCACGCAAGCTGGTACAGAAAAATGCTCACAATGGCATTGCCTGGCGATTTTTGGGGTTGGCTTTATTGAACTCGTCTCGATTCGACGATGCTGAGCAAGCCATGTTGAAATCGCTGGAGCTATTGCCGGATGATGCCGTGGCGCACTTTAATTTTGCATTGGTGTCCGCCAAGAATAACAAGTTAACCATAGCCGAAGCCCATTACAGGAAGGCTCTGGAAATCGATGACAAGATGCTGGCTGCTTATAATAATTTGGCTAACCTGTTGCGGGTAGCGGGAAAGTTGATTGAGTCAGAAAGCTTTGTGCGCAAGTTGTTGGTACTTGCCCCCGATTTTGCCTTTGCCCACATTAATCTGGTCGGGATATTGCGGCAAAGAAAAATGCTTCCCCAGGCCCTGGAACTGGCGAAGCAGGCTGTGTCAAGATTTCCTGCCATGGCGGAGGCGCATCATGCTCTTGGTTCTGTCTTGTCGTTGATGGGTCAGGATGATCAAGCTTTGCCTTATTTGTTGCGCGCCATAGAGTTAAATCCCAAATTAGCCGACGCCTATAATAATGTAGGCAGTATTTACCTGGATAAAAAAGATTTTGTAGTTGCCAGGCCGTATTTTGAAAAAGCGCTAGAGAACGATCCCAAATTAAGTAATGCCCATCGCTGTCTTGGGCAAATCAGCATCTCGCTGGATTCTGAAATTGACATGGCAGAGCAACATTTTCGTCGCGCCATTCAGTATGGAAAGAACGAGAGCGAGGCCAATACTTGTCTGCTATTTTGTTTAAGTGAAACTGGCAAGCTAAACCCGCAGGAGTTATTTCAGGAGCATTTAAATTACAGTGCGAGATTTGAGGCACCCTTGATACCAAATTGGCCCATGCATGCCAATGTGAAACAAAAAGACCGTGTGTTGAGAGTCGGCTTTGTATCTGGAGATTTTCATAATCACGCGGTGGCCACCTTTGCTATTCCCGTTCTTGACTATTTGTCCCGCTTTGCTACGTTGGACTTATATGCTTACGATAACAATGATGTCGAAGATGAAGTAAGCAAAGAATTGCGTACTTATTTCAAGCATTGGCGAAAAATACACAAAAATGATGATGAGAACGTCGTTGGGCAAATTCTGGGCGACCAGATAGACATTCTGTGCGACCTGTCCGGACATACCGCAAAAAACAGGCTGATGGTGTTTGCGCATAAGCCAGCCCCCATTCAATTTAGCTGGATTGGCTATCCGGGGACGACCGGCTTGCAGGCCATGGATTACTACATAGGTGACCAGTTCTACCTGCCACCTGGTCAATTCGATCATTTGTTTACTGAAAAAATTGCCAATTTGCCTTGCGCAGCACCATTCTTGCCCAGCCCATTGGCACCAGAAGTACAAGCACTGCCAGCAAGGAGCAAGGGCTATATCAGCTTTGGCAGCTTTAATCGCTTGAGTAAAATCAATACCCAGACCCTGGACGCGTGGTCTCAACTGCTTTCAGTGGTGGAGAATTCAAGAATTCTGATCGGGGCTATGCCCACCGGATTTGATACGTCCGCTCTTATTTCAGCCTTTGCAGCAAATGGAATATCTTTTGAACGCATTAGTTTTTATGGACGGACCAGTGTTGAGGAATATCTGAATCTCTACAACAAAATAGATATTTGCCTGGATTCATTCCCATTCAATGGCGGAACCACGACGCATCATGGCCTGTGGATGGGGGTGCCGACTTTATCTATAGATGGAAATTTGTTAGCATCCAGAAGTGCTGCAGCGATTTTAGGACAGGTCGGTATGCAGGGCTTCCTGGCTAAGGATGTAGACGATTTTGTGGTGAGAGGTAAATACTGGTGTGATAATCTGGACAAGCTATCTGAAGTCAGAATGTCGCTGAGATCAGTTTGTCAGGATTCCATTAAATGCAAGCCAGAATTAATTGCCACTGCCTTACATCAGGCGATGCGCAAGATGTGGGCTAATTGGTGTGATGGTGAGAGGCCCGAAGCTTTCTCAATAGACAAGTCCAATCTTTAATGAATTAAAACAGTTCTGGCGCACCCTTCCTGGAAAAGAATATGAAAAAAACGGACGGTAGTTCATCTATTTATGTCACGCAGCCAGTGCTGCCAGCTTTGGAAGAGTTCATGCCCTATCTGGAAAAGATCTGGGCAAATAAAATTCTGACGAATAGTGGTCCATTTCATCATGAGCTGGAACAGGCGCTTTGCGATTATCTAGGGGTAAAGCATCTCTGCTTGTTTGCCAATGCCACCATCGCCTTGATTACGGCGCTGCAATCCCTGCGTATCAATGGCGAGGTAATTACCACGCCATATTCTTTTGTCGCAACTGCGCATTCGCTTTTATGGAATGGCATCAAACCGGTATTTGTTGACATTGATCCTGTCACTTTCAATCTGGATGCAGAAAAAATCGAAGCGGCTATCACACCGCAAACATCGGCCATCATGCCTGTCCATTGCTATGGGCGGCCTTGCGATGTTGACCGCATACAAAAAATTGCAGACAACTATGGGCTAAAGCTGATTTACGACGCTGCCCATGCCTTTGGCGTGCAATATCATGGCAACAGCCTGCTCAATTTTGGCGATTTGTCGATACTGAGTTTTCATGCAACCAAGGTCTTCAATACTTTTGAGGGGGGCGCAATTGTCTGCCCTGATGCCAAAACCAAGCAGCACATCGATCATCTCAAGAACTTTGGATTTGTTGACGAAGTCACCGTAGTGGCACCGGGTATCAATGGAAAAATGAGCGAATTCAATGCTGCACTGGGTTTGCTGCAACTGAAAGGGATCGATGCGGTGCTGGATGCGCGCCAAAAAATCGCCGCACAGTATCGCTCCAGACTGGGAAATGTCACCGGTATCACTTGTGTGAAGGATATTGCAAACAGCAAGCCCAATCACTCTTATTTTCCTATTCTTGTGGAAGCTGACTATGGCATGTCGCGAGATGCCTTGTTCCAGAAACTGCGTGAGCATGAGATCTATGCACGCCGCTATTTCTATCCACTGATTAGTGACTTCCCCATGTACCGCGGCCTGGCTTCAGCTTCACATCAAAACTTGCCAGTTGCCCGTGACATCGCCAGCAAGGTCATTTGTTTACCGATTTATCCAGGATTGAGCGAAACAGAAGTGGACACTATTGCTGATCTGGTTTTGCATTGATACTGGACTGATGTGCTGAAGAGATGTTGAAAAATAAATGTTTGCGACAAATGCAATGAGCTTGAATAATAGACCACACGTGGTGCCTGAATCAGCTCAAAAAAAAGTTGCGATCATGCAGCCATATTTTTTTCCTTACATCGCTTACTTTCAATTGATCTCGGCGGTCGATATATTTGTTATTTACGACAATATCAAGTATACAAAAAAAGGCTGGATTAACAGGAATCGTATTTTGCAGGACGGCAGCGATAAACTGATTTCTTTGCCGCTGAAAACCGCATCGGATTATCTGGACGTTGTCGAGCGGGAGTTGGCAGATGGTTTTGATGCAAAAAAACTGCTCAATCAAATCAGGGCAGCTTATTTGCATGCGCCTTACTTTACGCAGGTTTTCCCCTTGATGGAAGTGATATTGCACTACCCTGAGCATAATCTGTTCAGGTTCTTACATCACTCTATTGTGAAAATTTGTAGCTACCTGAATATATCGACAAAAATATTACCGTCCTCCAAACTGAATATTGATCATGAATTGAAAAGTCAGGAAAAAGTCCTGGCGATATGCCAGAGCGTAGGCGCTACGCATTATGTGAACGCGATCGGCGGCCAGGATTTGTATTCCAAAGCGGATTTTTTATCACGCAATATTGCTTTGCATTTCATTCAGTCAGAGTTGCGCGTATATCAACAATTTGGGGCAGAGTTCGTACCCTGGCTGTCTATCATTGATCTGATGATGTTCAATTCGGTCGATGAAATCAGCGATGATTTAAAAAATGGCTACACCTTGCTATGAAAGCGCTAATTGCATGATGAAATGGGAAAAGTTGGGGCAAATATTTGACCCCACTGAGCATCAGCTATCCAATAATTGTCAGTCTTTTGCACAAGCACCGCAAGTGCTATTGTTTGGGGATTTTGCCCGTATTTATTTTTCTACACGTAGCCTCGATGAAAGCAATGGCAAATATCTGAGCCATGTCGCTTACGTAGATATGGCGTTGAATTTCAAGGATGTCCTTGCCGTTTCCACCCATGAAGTGATTTTACTGGGAAAGCCGGGCTGTTTTGACGAACACGGTATTTTCCCTTTGAATGTTATGCGCCATGCAGGCCAGATCTATGGCTATATAGGTGGCGTCAACCGGCGTAGTTCGGTACCGGTAGATAGTGCCATAGGCATAGCTCTTAGTTATGATGAGGGTAAGACCTTCCAGCGACTGGGTGATGGCCCGGTTTTGTCAGCTTCTTTGCACGAACCCTGTCTGATTGCTGACCCCTTTGTGCAAGTGTATGGTGGACATTTTCATATGTGGTATATCTTCGGCAAAGGCTGGCAGCATTTTGATGCGCAAGCCGAACACGACAGGGTGTACAAGATTGGTCATGCAATTTCTGCAGATGGCATAGACTGGAAAAAAAATGACGGGCGAGAGATCATCGCATCCAGATTAGGTCCAGATGAATGCCAGGCACTGCCAACTGTCATAGAAATAGCTGGCGTTTACCATATGTTTTTTTGTTATCGTGAAGCCAGTGATTTTCGTCATAATCGCGAACGCTCTTATCGCATTGGTCATGCCAGTTCTACAGATTTGCAGAACTGGCAGCGTGACGATAATGAACTGAGCCTGGGTTTATCTGATGCTGGCTGGGATTCGGGCATGACTTGCTATCCGCACGTGTTTGCCTGCCAGGGCCAGATTTACATGCTCTATAACGGCAATGAATTTGGCCGTCATGGCTTCGGATTAGCCAGATTACTGATGTAGATCAAAAATCCCATACAGGATCAGCATCATGGACATGTAATTGCGCTGCCGCAGGTATAGTTTCATGTCTGGCGCAATCTCCTTGAGCAAGATGGGCAGGCGGTAAAAGTCTTCTTTCTTGTGTAGCCGGACTACGATATTTGGTCTGTACTTGTTAATGCTCAGGCGCGCGCCGCTCAATGCATTATATTCTGCACCATTAATGTCGAGTTTGATGAGGCTGACCGCGCTGCCCAATTGCTGCAATATCGCATCTATCGTGTCCACCTGGATTTCACTAGCTCCAGTCTCACTGATTTCATTGTCAATGTGCATGGCTTTGGTAGTGAAGCGTAATACGGTTTTCTCATGCCATGCCCCGACTTTGATGGCCGTGACTCTGGGGATATGCTGATCGGCTATCGTCTGTTGTAATTCCAAAAAATTCTTGTCACCCGGTTCCAGCGATATAATTTTGTCGTAGGCACCATGTTTGACGTGGTGAAATTCCTTGATGGTGTCACCAGTAAAACCTCCTACATCGAGGAAGCTTTCATGATCGCCAGGTGAAAATTCCGTGCTGGGGAAATAGAGATTGTCCAGCCTGACACAGGGTGCAATGTGGGTGAGATTTTCACTTACCTTCGTATTGATCGCTGCTATATAGGTTTGCCGGGATAATTCATCATCGAATAAGCTATACGCCTGATCAAAATTGCCGCTATTTTGTATGACAAATGGCCTGTCCATGAAAGCGTGGGACATGTTCAAATAGTCAGGGATATCAATTACATGGACATCACTGGCACCAAGTCGCCTGAGTTTTTCAAGCATGGGCGGGTAATTGGTAATGCCGACGATAATGTGGCAGTTTCCTAATTGCGCTGTGTAATCCTCGGTACTGACGACGGACAGATCGGCAAATGCCTGCTGCGCCAGATATTCTTCATCTACCATTGCTGCCTGGATTTTGATGTCATTCAATTCAAGAAAGCGCTTCAGTACATAGGCATAGACACCTGCGCCATAGATGATGACGGGCTTGCTACTGGCTTTTAGCTGAGCCAGTAATACTCTTTGCTGATTTGGTTCATCCAGCAATTTCTCAATGATAGTCATGGTTCATCTCCCGAAATCAGTTCTGCAACACCAAAGCCTTCCTTGCCGAAGGAATTGCCGCAATAGAACATGAAAATGCGGCCATCAATTTCCTTGATATTCGGGTAGCAAATCATTTGTGCATCCCAACCATTATCCGAGGTGGAAATGCCGGCTTGTGCATCGTCCCTTATCCAGGTTTTCAGATCGGGCGAAGAAGCATAGCCCATACGGTAAGCGCCACCCGAAGTGGATGGATGGCGCCAGGCGAAAACGGCATGCCATTTACCATTCAGGAAAAAGGGCGAAAAAACATCCTGGCATTCATTTTCACTCAGGCGTGGAACCACGGGCTGGCCATCATGCTGCCAATTGATACCATCTGAGGATGTTGCCAGTGCTACCTGGTAGACGGGTTCATGCTTTTCTTCAGTAAATAACCATTTTTTGCCACTCAGATACCACATATACCATTCATCCCCAACTTTCAAGACGCTGGGGCCGGTGACAAAATAAGCTTCTTTAAGGCTCAATCCCAGGACGGGACCCTGGCCCAGTTTGCCAAAGCTGGTGCCGCCATCTTTGCTGGTCGCCAAGCCGATAGCCAGGGTGTACGGGACAGAAGACATCCGCGTCCAGCCTGTGTAATAGGCATGAATACTATCACCCGTTTTGATAAAGCTGCTGGGCATGATGCCAAATTCGTCGAATGCGCCAGAGCCGCCCAAAGCTAGTAATGGAGATTCTGCAATCGCTACGACTTTTGACAAGTCACGACGGTCAAGATCGACATAACCGGGATAGGACACATATTTCAGGTCGGAGTCTGGCCTGGGCCGGGATGCGATGAAAATCCGGACGGTGCTTTCATTCAAAATGAAGGCGGTCGGGCATTGTGCATATTCCTGCATCCATGGACGCGGCTGGCTAGCACAAGGATTGAATATCTGACCCAGTTTTTTCCATTTCAGCATGCCATTAATCCTTTTTTTGCCCGTTTCCCATGGCGGGCAAGGACGTCATCCTGAGGAAAGTAGGGCTGTCGAGCCTGAATTTTTCTGTGCCTGCAGCGATGAATACACTTTTGTCTGCAGTGTTTTTCAGTATCAGGCTTGCTCCACCTAGCAGGTTATCAGCACCGACCGTGATTTCACCGCCTAAAGTCGCGTTCAAACCGACGAAGCAACGCTCTCCCAGTGTCGTGCTACCACCAATGGTGACACCGGCGGCAATCCAGCAATCGTCCTTGACGGTGGAATGGTGACCTATCAATGCGTTATTCCAGATAAAGACATTATTGCCTATGCTGACACCCGGTTGTATGCCGACACCGTCAAGAATGACGCAATTTTCTCCTATATTCAGCCAGTGCCCCTGATCTGCTTTTGGGCTGACATAACTGACCAGATGATAACCACGAGCCTTGGCTTCGGCACATTTTTTCAGGCGACTGGCATTCAGATTTTGATAGCCCATGGCGATAATCAGATCTGTCGTTTCTGGGGGATAGGTCTTTTCCAGGTCTTCAAATGCGATAACAGGCAAGCCCTGATGTGTGCCCTTGTCTATAGTCGCCTGGTTCAGCCATTGCCTGTCGCAAGTAAAGGCCAGGACCTGGAAGCTTTGATCACGCACTATGTGTTGATAGACGACATCAGAAATTTTTCCTAAACCAAAGATCACTATGGGTTTCATGTTTTTCATATGTGGGCCTGCTTGTCTTCAGATCGATTTCGAGAGATTTTCTCACTATACTGTATAAGCTTTTTATTATCTTTTGATTGCATAGAGGAATGATTTGAAACTGTGCCATTTTTCGCTTAAACCAGCTATTTCTCCCAAAATCGTTGTTATAAAACATCTGGATAGGCTTGCAGCGCTTCATTATGAGAAATAAGTGGGTCTTCCCCTTGAATTCGGGGATAAGAAATTGCTTAAATGCACATACACTATGGCATAAGCCTATTTAACATTACACCTGGAGCGAACATGCGTTTTGGCGAAGAGAATTTCTATGTTGATCCCATCACACTGGAACCCCTGGTTTTGTCAAATGAGGTCAGGGATGCTGCTGGAATAGTGTCAGGTACACTGAGTAGCACATCAGGCAATCGCTTTGATATCGTCAATGGTGTCCCCAATTTTGTCTACCCGTTTGAACTACCTTTGGCAGATCAAAAAGCCTTGCAGCAATATGAAGACAGGGCAGATGCCTATGACCGTTTTTTGCCTCTGACTTTCAGTACCTATGGGGAAGATGAGCAAGTCGTACGAAATGCGATGGTTGACAAACTTAATCTCACCCCTGGCAGCATCGTGCTGGAAACTGGTGCAGGCACCGGCAGGGATTCAGAGATTATTGCAAAAAGGCTGGGGCCGGATGGCAAATTGTATATTCAAGACCTGTCGCCTTCATTCTTGAACAAGAATCTGGAACGCATGCACGGTGTGGATACTCATGTCGAACCTGCACTCGCCAATGGCTATTATCTGCCATTTGCTGACAACAGCTTTGATGCCTGCTTCCATTTTGGTGGCATCAATGCATTTGGTGACATCAAGCGTGCCTTTTCTGAAATGGCCAGGGTCACCAAACCGGGTGGCAAGGTGGTGGTGGGTGATGAGAGCATGCCGCCATGGCTTAGGGAAACCGAGTTTGGCAAGATATTGATGAATTCAAACCCGGAATTTGTCTACACACTGCCGCTGGACAAGTTGCCGGTTGAAGCGCGCAAGACTCGTCTGGAATGGATCATCGGCGGAGTATTTTATTTGATCGACTTTGTCGTGGGAGAAGGCGAGCCAGGTGCTGACCTGGATTTCGACATCCCCGGTGCACGTGGCGGCACCCACAGGACCCGTCTGTATGGACAACTCGAAGGCGTGAGTGCAGAAGCCAAGCGTATGGCCTATGAGGCGCGCGCAAAAACCGGCAAAAGCATGCATCAATGGCTGGACGAAGTGGTGCGCGAAGCAGCCCAGCGTGACATGGGTCAGAAAGACTGAACGGACTCTGGCCATGGAAAATGCTAATCAAGGCGATGTGACTCTGATATTCCCGGCAGTAGACCAGTCAGCACTGGATTACCTGACTGCCGCGCAGCACCGTGCAGAACACACCCTGTGTGCAGCCTCGGTAAAGAGTGATTTGCTGGCCAGCAATGGTGCCGAGGTATTGCATTTGCCCTCAATTTACGCTGAGGACTTTAGCCATCACTTCCTGAATTTGCTGCAAACTTATGCTGTGCGGCGATTGTATAGCCCAGTGTCCAGTGTCTATGACTTCATGCAGCGTTTTATCCATACCCATCAACTGCAAATAGAAATGGTCGGACAATCACCGATACGGCAACAGGTGCAGCAGCACCGACAGTTGATGGCACGAGCCAATCGCTTATTGGGATTTGTCGAATTGTGTGCAGCTGGAAACCAGGCTTTATCTTTAATCGAAGTGGCTGGGGTGTTGCGGCAGGTGAGCTTGATTTATGGCGAATCCAATGACGACAAGCTAGCTGCACTAATGGGGATTGCCTCTACCGTTGTGGACGGCGATGTCATAGAGATAGGTTCCCTGATGGGGCGCTCTGCTTTTGTCTTGTCTTACCTTGCAATGAAATACAATATAGGTCCACTCTTGACTGTTGACCCGTGGGGTCGCGAGCAGGCCATACAAACCGACTCGACCACCTCATTTCAATCTTTGGTAGATGACTGGGACTTCAAGGTCTTGAGCGAGGGATTTTATGTCAACATGGTGCCATTCAACCGGGGGCAGCATGCGCATTTGCAATTGCCATCGGTTGCCGCGTTTACAGAATATGCAAACAAGCGAGATTTTTCATCGCCATCCAATGCATCGGTCAGTTTTTCAGGAAAAATTTCTCTGATACATATAGACGGTAACCACGACTTTGCGCGAGTACAAGAGGACTGCGCGCACTGGCTGACTTTATTAAAGCCTGGTGCATGGCTGATACTTGATGATTACATCTGGGCACACGGTGATGGCCCTTACCGTATTGGCAACCAGTTATTGGTGGATAGAGCAAAAGACATCGCTTTATCATTCGTCTGTGGCAAGGCCTTATTTGTACAATTTAATTGATGCTTTCCGTGGCATTAAACTTCGCAGCAAAAGTAAAAATAGATATGACGATAGAAAAAATATTCTCTGAAGTTTTCGGTATGCCAGAATCCAGCATTGTCGATACCTTGATATTGACCGAGATAGGGAGTTGGGATTCTCTGGCGCACATGATTTTGATCACTCGCCTTGAGGATACTTACCAGGTCCAGTTTAGCGGTGACCAGATTGCCGACATGAAGTCAGTTGGTGATGCGCGTAAAGCCTTGCTGGCGCAAGGTGCAAATATATGAAGGTTACAGGCACCAATGTACTTGTTACAGGCGGTGGGCGTGGTATAGGCCGGTATCTGGTTGAACAGCTTGATGAGGCAGGTGCCAATGTATTTGTGCTTGAATACGATGAAAACCTATGTGAGGAATTGAATCAGCTTGCTTCTGGCCGTGTTCGTGCAGTGCGATGTGATGTGGCAAATGCCGATGCCGTGGATGTCGCCATACAGACAGTCACAGATTCTGGCTTTGAAATTGATGTTCTCATCAATAATGCAGGCATTATTCATAGCGAGCCTTTGGTCAATATGCTGTCGCGGACCGAGCGGGCGCATTCACGTGATAATTGGCGCAAAGTCATGGCGACAGATCTTGATTCTGTATTTTTTGTGACTAGCCGTGTGGTCGACCACATGCTGGCCAAGCGCAAAAAAGGTGTGGTGATTTCCATTAGTTCTATTGCTGCCAATGGCAACGCTGGTCAGTCGGCCTATTCTGCTGCCAAGGCAGGGGTCAATGCACTGACGCATACCTGGGCCAAGGAATTGGGGCCACTGGGTTTGCGTTTCATCGCGATTGCTCCCGGATTTATCGATACACCATCAACCCGTACAGCATTAAGCGAGACCATGCTGGCGAAATTGCAACAACAAGTACCTTTGCGACGTCTTGGCGGTATGCAGGCAGTTTCTCAAGCGGTCCACTACGCGATAGAAAACGATTACCTGACAGGCAGCATCCTGGAAGTAGATGGCGGCCTGGTGCTTTAATTTGTCCTTGCTTGGCATATGACTTATACCTCAAATCTGGCTCTTGCTTTTAGTGAAATTGTACGTCGTTTTGCGGACAGACGTGCCCTGTATTATCCCGCCACTGACCAGGCTGTCAGCTATCGTAGCCTGAACGATAAGGCTGAGATGCTAGCGCGTGCACTGCATTCAAAGGGTTTGCGGCAAGGGCAGGTGGTGGCCTTGTTCAACGACAAGTCAACTGAGGCATTCGCCTGCATGCTGGCCTGCTTGCGACTGGGTTTGATTTATACGAATCTTGATCCTGCCAGCCCCTGGGAGCGTTTGCGCAAAATCCTGCACACTTGCGAACCAGCATTGTTGGTCAACAGTTTTTCGGATTTGCCATTCACTGATGCGCAATTTGAGGAAGTCAACGTCCGACACATAAGCCTGGCTGAATTGCAGGCGTCTGCCAGGGATGGTGAACTGCCTGACTGCCGGACAGTGTCCGGCAGCTCACCTGCCTATATCATGTTCACCTCAGGTTCCACCGGCTCGCCCAAAGGCGCTGTGATGTCTCACGCAAATCTATTGTGGTTCATACAGTGGGCGCGGGACAGGTTCAATGTGACTGAGCAGGACGTGCTGACCAATGTGAATCCCAGCTATTTTGATAATTCCGTTTTCGATTTTTATATCGCTTTGTTTTCCGGCGCAACCTTGCTGCCATTCACGGTAAGGCAAGTGCATGACACCCGTGCACTGGTGCGCTTGCTGAATCAGTCGGCTTGTACTATCTGGTTTTCTGTACCATCCATGCTGGTGTATTTATTGACGACGCGTGCTTTGAGCAAAACTGATTTGCCCAATATACGAAAAATCATTTTCGGTGGAGAGGGTTTCCCGAAACCCAAACTTAAGCAACTGTTTGATCTGTTTGCTGACCGGGCCGAGCTGGAAAATGTGTATGGTCCGACTGAATGTACTTGCATCTGTTCTGCTTATCAGGTCCAGGCTACAGATTTTGATGATATGAACGGTTTTGCCCCTTTGGGTAAGCTGGCCCAAAATTTTGATTACGAGATATTGGCGTTGGATGAACAAAATCCAGACAAAGGCGAATTGTTCTTGCGCGGGCCTCAAGTTGGTCTGGCTTATTACGCTGATGTCCAGCGTAGTGAGCTGGCCTTCGTGCAAAACCCTTTGCATACACGCTATACCGATGTGGGTTACCGTACTGGTGACATCGTCATGCGCGATGCTGAAGGTAATTTGCATTTCCAGGGCAGGGCAGATTTCCAGATCAAGCACATGGGATATCGTATAGAACTCGAAGAGATCGAAGCTGCAATCAATACTCTGGGTGAAGTGACTGAATGTGCAGTGATTTACAAAAAATTTGATAACGGCCTGGGGCAGATCATTGCCTATGCCGCCGTCAATGTAAAGAGCCAGTCAGCGGATCTGCTTGTCAGGGTTGCCGCTATAGTGCCTGCCTATATGGTGCCCAGACATCTGTGCTTTCTGGATAACTTGCCAAAAAATGCCAATGGCAAAATTGACAGAGTAAAGTTGAGTGAAATTGAAATCAAAAATTGAGATTCTTGCTTCCTTACGGGGTCTGGCGCAGACCTGTCGTAAAATGTCGGAAATTTATAGTAAGGAGCAATACGCATGAAAGCGGTAATTCTGGCTGGTGGACTGGGAACGCGGATTTCTGAAGAAACCCATCTCAAACCCAAGCCCATGGTAGAAATAGGCGGGCGTCCCATACTCTGGCATATCATGAAGTCGTATTCTGCTCACGGCGTGAATGACTTTGTGATTTGTTGCGGCTATAAGGGCTATCTGATTAAAGAGTATTTCGCCAATTATTTTCTGCACATGTCGGACGTGACCATAGACATGCAAAAGAACCACATGGAAGTTCATGAGCGCCATGCCGAACCCTGGAAAGTCACCCTGGTAGATACTGGCGAAGAGACCATGACGGGCGGGCGACTCAAAAGAGTCGCCCCTTATATTCAGGACGAAGAAGCATTTTGTTTTACCTACGGCGATGGTGTATCGGATGTGGATATTACAGCATCAATCAATTTTCACCGCAATCATGGCAAACTCGCTACAGTTACGGCAGTCTTGCCGCCGGGTCGATATGGGGTATTGCAGCGTAATGGTGACGAAGTCCTGGGTTTCGTTGAAAAACCCAGGGGCGATGGTGGCTGGATTAATGGTGGATTTTTTGTCTTGTCACCCAAAGTGCTTGATCTTATTGATCACGATGGCATCACTTGGGAGCAGGGTCCCCTGACTGAACTGGCGAGTGGACAGCAATTAATGGCATTTGAACATGCCGGATTCTGGCAACCCATGGATACTTTGCGCGAGAAAAACCTGCTGGAAGAATTGTGGCAATCCGGCAGTGCGCCCTGGCGGAAATGGTAGACCGTATGCAGATGGACACCGATTTTTGGCGTGGCCGCAGGGTATTGCTGACGGGGCATACTGGTTTTAAAGGCGCCTGGTTATCTTTCTTGCTCAAAAATCTTGGCGCAGAGCTGACAGGATTATCCCTGGCACCAAATACTACGCCCAGCCTGTTTGCTGCATTGAAGCTGGATCAGGAGATGCGCAGCCATATTGGCGACATCAGGGATGCTGCCCTGGTCAGGCAGGTTGTGCAAGCTTGTCAGCCCGAGGTGGTTCTGCATCTGGCTGCACAAGCCCTGGTCAGGCCGAGTTACCGTGAACCACTGGCAACATTCGCGACCAATATCATGGGTAGTGCCCATGTATTGGAGGCTTTACGCGGACAGGACAGTGCCAGGGTCGCCGTGATGGTGACAACGGATAAAGTTTACCGCAATCTTGAGCAACCAGATCCCTATCCTGAAACTGCAGAATTGGGTGGCCATGATCCTTATAGCGCCAGCAAGGCGGCTTCAGAATTGTTGATTGCCAGCTATCGCGATTCATTTTTGGCAGAACAAGGATTGACGGTGGCTGTTGCCCGGGCTGGCAATGTGATTGGCGGTGGCGACTGGTCTGAGGACAGGCTGCTGCCAGACGCGATACGCGCATGGGAAAGTGGTCAGACTCTGCAAGTACGGCGACCACAATCAGTGCGCCCCTGGCAGCATGTGCTGGAGCCTTTGGCTGCCTATCTGTCACTGGCGCAAGCCGGGTATCAAAATGCCCATCTAGCCCAGGCCTGGAATTTTGGCCCCGATGGTGCTGCAACTGTGCGTGAAGTGGTGGACTTGGCCAGGCAAGAGTTTGGCCGTGGCGATGTCGATTTTGCCGTCAATGTTGACGGTGTACATGAGGCTGGATTATTGTCACTCGATGCCAGCAAGGCCAGGGAACAATTATCTATAGAGCCGCGCTGGGATTTATCCGTAGCGGTATCGCGCAGTGTGCGCTGGTATGCAGACTTTTTGGCCGGCACGTCTGCACATGAACTGTGTCAGCGCGACATTGATGCTTACTTTTGAAGCTAATACAAAGATTTTTGATGAAATACCATGTCTGAACGCTTCGAATTAATACCAACGCCCCTCGCAGGCTTACATGTCTTGAAACGCAAACCTTTGGGTGATGAACGTGGTTATCTGGAACGCATGTTTTGCGCCGAAGAATTGGCGCAATTCGGATGGCAGCAGCCCGTCAGTCAAATCAATCGTACCTTGACTGTAAAAAAAGGCACGTTTCGTGGCTTGCATATGCAACGCCCACCGTATGCCGAAATGAAACTGATTACCTGCCTCAAAGGCGAGGTATGGGATGTCGCTGTTGATGTTAGAAAAAATTCACTTACTTTCTTGCAATGGCATGCTGTCATCTTGTCGGCAGAAAATAAGTGCAGTTACTTGTTACCTGAAGGCTTTGCGCATGGATTTCAAACTCTTACCGACGATGTTGAAATGATGTACTGCCATAGTCAACGCTATATGCCTATACATGAGCTGGGCTTGAACATATTGGATGAGATATTGAGAATCAATCTGCCTTTGGCAATATCTGAAATATCCGGGAAAGATCGTGTTTTTCCTATGCTTGACAAAGAATTTAGTGGAGTAAACGTATGAAATGCCGGCATTGTGATCACGAGTTGACAAAACCATTTCTTGATCTTGGTAGTGCGCCACCTTCAAATGCTTATTTGCGCACCGATACGCTGGAGAATCCGGAAGTCTGGCTACCTTTGAAGTTGATGGTTTGCGATGCTTGCTGGCTGGCTCAGACTCTGGATTTTACTGGTCGCGAAAACCTGTTTGATGCGGATTATGCATACTTCAGTTCGTTTTCTTCAAGCTGGTTGAAGCATGCAGAGCAATTCGTGGCAGCCATGCGCCAAGAATTGGCTTTGAACGAACATAGTCTGGTAGTAGAAGTGGCTGCCAATGATGGTTACCTATTGCAGTATGTGAAAGCAGCAGGCATTCCTTGTTTAGGAGTAGAGCCTACCACCAGTACGGCCAACGCTGCACGTGCCAAGGGCATTCCTGTCATTGAAAATTTTTTTGGTACCAATCTCGCGCAAGAGTTAAAGGCAAATCAGCAATCTGCTGATCTCACCGTTGCCAATAATGTGCTGGCACATGTACCTGATATTAATGACTTTGTTGCTGGCTTTTCAGCCTTGCTTAAGCCTCAGGGGGTGGCGAGTTTTGAGTTTCCGCATTTACTGAATATGGTGCAGGAGAATCAATTCGATACGGCCTACCACGAGCATTACTCTTACCTTTCTTTGCATGCAGTTCAGGCTATTTTTGAAAAAAATGGCCTGCAGGTTTTTGATGTGCAGGAATGGCCTACTCATGGCGGCAGCTTGCGTGTTCTTGCGCAGCGTAGCGATACAGGACTGCGCAACCAGCGCGATAGCGTCGTCGCCATGCTGAAAAAAGAGAGCGCGGCAGGAATTACAGATGTCTCTTTTTATCAAAGCGCCCAAAAACAGGCGGAAAAGGCCAAATTTGAGCTGCTGGAATTTTTACTGAATTGCAAAAAGGAGGAGAAGACGGTGGTGGGCTACGGAGCAGCTGCAAAGGGTAACACTTTGCTCAATTTTTCCGGCATCAGACCTGACCTTTTAACCTATGTTGTCGACATTAATGTTCATAAGCAAGGCAAATATATGCCGGGTAGCCGTATACCGATTTTGACTGAAACTGAACTGGTTGCAGACAAACCAGATTATGTCCTGATCTTGCCTTGGAATTTGCGCCAGGAAATCGAGGGACAATTGAGCTATATCCGCGCTTGGGGTGGGAAGTTTGTTACTGCTATCCCCACGCTGTCTGTTTTTTAGTTGCCGGTGGACTTAGCTGGCCTTGATAACCCGGTTTTTCCCGGATTGCTTGGCTTCGTACATGGCTTTATCCGCACGTTTGATGGTGGCATCCTGAGCTTCGTGCGGATTGCGCAAGGCGACGCCAGCACTAAAGGTGATGAATAGTCTTTGTTCGTTTGCTGTAAAGAAATGCTTGGTTAGTTCTCTCTGTACCCGCATCATGGCCTGGGCCGCTTCATCAAGTTGCGTCTCAGGCATGATGATGACAAATTCCTCACCGCCATAACGGGCCACGACGTCAATGGACCTCAAAGTTTGCTTGACGATGCGTACCAGATGCACCAAAGCTTCGTCGCCCGCTGCATGGCCATGGGTGTCATTTAGTTTTTTGAAATTATCTAGGTCCAGTAGGGCGACGCATAGTGGTGTATTGCGGCGGTCAGCGCGGTCGGCCTCGCGCTCAAACACATCGTCCATGCCCCGACGGTTCAGGCTGCCTGTAAGTTGATCTTCTCTGACTAACTCGCTCATGTGGGCAAGCTTGTTTTCCAGTTCCTTGATGCGTGCTTCTGCTTCGCTGACTTCTTTTTGTGCGGCGACTATCATGTCGCGTGAACGCAGGGTTTCTGACTGTACCTCTTTGGTTTCACTGAGTATGCTGGCAATCAAGGCACTGACTTCAGAGACCTCCTTGGCAGAGCTCAATTGCTGTGAATAAGCTCCCATTTTGTTCTGATAAGCACCAGTGCTATCTGCCATGGCATTTAATCTGTCGATAAACGCTGTCATCATGTTTTTGACAGAGGTTTTCGATTCGGCAATGCTGTTTTTCAGTACGCCTTGTTTGTAGATGACATCCTTCAGGCTACGCGTGGCTTCTTGCAGTGCGCGGTGATCAATCGGACCAGCAATCAAATTTTGTACGACTTCAATTTGGCCACGCAGCCAGTTATCATTGTCCAGCAAATCATGGATATTGGTCAGCAGCAGATCAAACAAGCGTAGCAGCAATTCCTGCTGTTCCGCACTATCCCCGCTTTGTAATTCAATTTGAAAGCATAATTGCTTGAGGCGGCCAGCAATTTGGTTAAGTTCCGCTTCATTGACTGCTGTTTTCACCGACATGCCCAGGCTTTCTGATTCACCAGCAAGCTGCGGTGTCGGCTTCAGCAAAGAAGTGAGGGCGAGAGTCAAAGTCCGGTACAGCAGATCCTTGAGTATGCGCAGGCGCGGGTCTTCAACCGGGCCATCATCAACCAGTGAGATATTTTTACTGGTGACAGGCGTGGGCACTGGATCGTCAACCAGGCTGATATTGTTGCTCGGTGCTGCTGGAGGTGCAGTAATGCGGTCTGCCAGTAGTGTCAACCCGCGGCCATAGTCTTGCCAGTTACCAGTCTTGATCGCACGGCTGAAGCGTTGACCAAAGCTGGACATGTCACCAGTCGAAAGTTGCAGATTGTTGGCAAAATTGGCCAGTAAAATCTCTGCTTCTGAAATTTGTGGTGTTGTTTCTGGTGGAGGCGTGGCCTCTACCGGCGCATCCGGGACGCCAGCGATGTCATTATAAAGCTTGCGATAGGCTTCTGGCGTTGGCGCAATTCTCTGTATCGCCAATTGTCGGAATGTCTCGCGTGCAATGTCAGTGGGGCTTTTGAATTGCGTATTATTTGGAGTTTTTGACATTTTGCTTTGCCAATGACCTTGCTAACAAGAGTATTGCTGACGACATCAATGTTGCCGTTTAATCTACAAGCTGATTTTTAATGGCGTAGTGCGTTAATTCAGCATTGTGCCGCAATTTCATCTTCAATAGAATTCTGGAGCGGTATTCGCTGATGGTTTTTACAGAAAGTGACAATTCTTTTGCAATATCGCTGACAGACTTTCCCGATGCGATCAAGGTCATGGTCTGGAACTCACGGTCAGACAGGGTTTTGTGCAGCGCATCTTCATGTTCTTGATTCAGGTTATTGGCCAGTTCTTGCGCAAGTTGCGTGCTGATGTATTTCAATCCGCGGGCTACCTGGCGTATCGCGTCCAAAATCTGCGTACTGCTGCATTGCTTGTTCAGAAAGCCAGAAGCACCTGCCTTCAGCGCACGTACGGCATATTGATCTTCTCTGTGTATAGAAAACATAAGTATAGCTAAACCCGGCTTCTCAGATTTGATTTGCTTTAATACTTCAATGCCGTTTTTGTCTGGCAAGGCAATATCGAGAAGCATGACTTCGAAATCGAGTTGGCGGCTCAGACGTATTGCTTCCAATCCAGCCTCTGCTTCTGCAATAACGGCGATATCTGTTGTGGTTGAGATAATGCTTTTTATCCCCTCCCTGACGACGGCATGATCATCGACGATGAGTACATTAATTGATGCTTTTTCTGTCATGCAAAATCCATTTTCTTAATCAGTCGACCTGACATTAGCTAGCAAGCTATCTATAGTGATATTGAATGCTAATGGCAAGCAAAGTATTCGTCTATTTTATAAGCTAAGTGTGGGCTTTCGGTGCCACAAAGAAAATTATTTTGGTCAACTCCATTACAATGTAGAAATGAGCAAAGCATTTATCAAAGAACCAGATTCTGACGACGAAGAGGAATTCGGCGCGCCAGCTATTCCTGCCGGTGTTAAAAACTATATGACGCCCCAGGGGCATCAGCGCATGAAGGATGAGTTTTTGCAACTCATGGATGTAGAGCGTCCAGAGGTCGTTAACATCGTCCACTGGGCCGCCTCTAATGGCGACCGTTCAGAAAATGGGGACTATATCTACGGTAAGAAGCGCTTGCGCGAGATCGACAGGCGCATCCGTTTTTTGACCAAGCGCCTTGATCTTGCAGAAGTATTTGACCCGCGCATACACCATGGGTATGAGCAGATTTATTTTGGGGCTACTGTCACTTATGAAAATCAGCATGGTGAAATGCATACCGTCACTATTGTTGGCGTAGATGAATTTGATCCCCTGCAAGGCAAGATCAGCTGGATTTCCCCTGTCGCCAGAGCACTCATCAAGGCCAGGGTTGACGATACAGTGACGCTGCGGACGCCAGGAGGAATCGAGGAGTTGACCATACTTGAGGTCAATTATCCGGCATAAGATTTCTAATTTCCCGATTAATCCCATGTCCATTGCTTATTCCAAACTCAATCATCCCTTGCGCGTGCCGCTGGCGGCAGAAGTCCATTCCAGACCCTCGTTGCGGCTGCATGCCCCTGAGACATTAACACATCTGGCCATTTTTGCCCGGAGCGATGCTCATCTCGGTGGTGATAATCTGCTGACGCAGCAAGTCATACTGGGTGATTTTTGCCGGCACTTTGCCGTCGCCAGTCCCTCAGGGGATGCCAAGTATTTTTTCCATGATTTTGGTCGTTTCCGCCTTAAATGGGAATGCCATACAGAATTTGCCACCTATACCTTTGTAGAAAACCAGGCCGAGCAGCAAAACGAGGTCTCGCCAGAAATCGAGTTGGCGCAGGTGTTTGCGAATGCACCAATTCGTCATTTGCCGCAACAATGGTTGTTTGAGTTGCAAGAAAAAGTCATGGTGGCGACCCATGTGGCACTTATTCCTGCCGCACAGGCATTTAATCCTCCTTTGCCGGTAAAGCAGATATTTGAGGGTGGAGTGGTGGTGGGGTGTGAAGTTTTGAGTCGTGGCGAAGTATGGACTGATTTCCTGATCCAGGCTGACGGTTTCAGCCGCTTCGTCGTCAAGGACAATGGCTTTCTGGATCAGCAAGCCGGTCGTACTGTGCAGCGACTACTGGAGATAGAAACATATCGAATGATGGCCTTGCTGGGCCTGCCGCATGCGCAAAATGCTTCTCCCGTGTTGAATGACATAGAAAGTGAACTGGTTACCCTGACTGCAGCCATGACCATGACAGCTAATGGTCACGGTGAGGTTAATTCCACCGATGCTGAGCAAAGCTTGTTGCGGCAAATTATAGACCTGGCCGCCCGTACTGAAAAACTGGCTCTGGAAAACAGTTATCGTTTTGCTGCATCCAAGGCTTATTTCAAGCTGGTGCAGTCACGCATAGCCGAGTTGCGCGAATTCAGGATAGAAGGGGTGCCTACCATAGGTGAATTCATGGACCGGCGCCTGGCCCCCGCCATGAATACCTGTGAAGCTATCGTACGTCGTCAGGAGACGCTGGCAGAGCGTATCGCCAATACCAATGATTTGTTGCGCACCAGAGTGGGCATCGTTCAGGAACAGCAAAACCGCAAGATACTGCAAAGCATGAACGCCCGCGCTGGCCAGCAATTGCGCTTGCAGCAAGCGGTAGAGGGCTTGTCGGTCGTGGCGATCAGTTATTACGTGACAGGTTTGGTCTATTATGCAGGCAAGGGTCTCAAGGCCATGGATCTGCCCATCAATCCGGATATTCTGGCTGGCTTATCGCTGCCGGTGATTGCCGGTGCGGTCTGGTGGGGTTTGCGCAAAATGCACAAGACCATACACTAGCAGCCTTCTTTAACCGTGCTCTCGGACTATCCGCGTAACACCAGTCAAATGCTTGATGTTGCGCATGATTTTCGCCAGGTGAGTGCGGTCTTCTATCTGTATCGTGAAGTGAATATTGGTCATGTCATTGGCATCGCCGTCTTCCATGTTGACATGGCTGATATTCGCGTCTGATTCGCCAATTTCTGCGGCGATGCGGGCGAGGGCGCCGCGTTCATTCGTCACTGTCACAGCAATGCGGCAATCGAAGCGACGGTTGAGGTCTTCACCCCAGTTCACGTCGATCCAGCGGTCTGGCTCCTTGATATGCAGGCGCTTGGCGTGCTCACAGTCATCCGTATGTACGACCAGGCCCTGATCGCGCTTGAGCTGGCCGACGATGCCATCGCCAGGTATGGGTAGGCAACATGCTGCCAATTGCACGGACAAGCCTTCACTGCCATAAATGATGACTGGATCGCGCTTGTTGCTGATCTTGTCGCCATATTGCTGGAAAGGGATGGATGGTGAATCATCTTCCACCAGGTCGAGGATATGCCTGGCTACCAGTGCAGCCATCCGTTTTCCTATACCGATGTCGGTATGGATTTCATCCAGAGACTTGGCGCTGGATTCATTGAGCAATTTATCGACCAGGCTCTCTGGCAAATCTGGATTCAGATTCACCGACACTAGTGCTTGTGCCAGCAATTGTTTGCCCAATTCTGTTGATTCGTTCAGGTTGATCGTGCGCAGGTAATGGCGTATTGCTGACCTGGCCTTGCCTGTGCGCACATAAGTCAGCCAGTTTGGTGTCGGGCGCGAATTAGGGGAAGTGATGATCTCGACGATATCGCCATTTTTCAATTCAGAGCGCAAAGGTACTGGCTCATGATTGATGCGAGTGGCAATCGCCTGGTCACCAATATCTGTATGGATGGTGTAAGCAAAGTCCAAAGCTGTTGCTCCGCGTGGCAGGGCAATAATTTTGGATTTTGGTGTGAAGACGTACACAGAATCGGGGAATAGGTCAATCTTGACATGTTCCAGAAACTCGGCAGAATCACCAGTCTGTTTTTGTATGTCCAGCAAAGACTGCAGCCAGGCGTGAGTCCGCTGTTGCAAATCAGTCAGGCTGCCTTCTTCATTCTTGTACAACCAGTGTGCTGCGACGCCAGATTCAGCCACATGGTGCATATCACGCGTGCGTATCTGGAATTCCACTGGCGTACCATAAGGGCCAATCAATGTGGTGTGCAGGGATTGGTAACCATTGGTCTTGGGTATGGCAATATAATCCTTGAATTTGCCCGGCATGGGTTTGTACAAGGCATGCAAACTGCCCAGGGCATAATAACTGTCACGAAAATCGCCGACCACGATGCGGAAGCCATACACATCCAGCACCTGGGAAAAACTCAGGTGCTTGTCATGCATTTTGCGGTAAATGCCGTACAGGGTTTTTTCGCGGCCATATACTTCTGCTTTCAGGCCAGCTTCTGCCAGCGCGGTCTTTACCGCGTCCATGATCTTGTTAACGACTTCTCGACGATTGCCTCGGGCAGCTTTAACTGCTTTAGACAGCGTACGGTAACGCATGGGGTAAAGGTGCGAAAACGCCAGATCCTGCAACTCGCGATAGATATTATTCAGGCCCAGCCTATGTGCTATAGGCACATACACGTCCATGGTCTCGCGTGAGATGCGGCGCTTCTTTTCTGACGACATGAAATCGAGGGTGCGCATATTGTGCAGCCGGTCTGCCAGTTTTACCAAAATCACGCGCACGTCTCTCGCCATGGCGAGCAACATCTTGCGGAAATTTTCTGCCTGGGCTTCTATCTGGCTCTGGAATTCTATCTTTTCCAGTTTGGAGAGGCCGTCGACCAGTGTGGCAACAGGTGCGCCGAAGCGTTCGATCAACTCGTCTTTTTTAACATCCTGATCTTCCATCACGTCATGCAAAAGAGCGGCCATGATGGCTTGCACATCCAGCTTCCATTCTGCGCAGATTTCAGCCACAGCGATGGGGTGGGAAATATATGGTTCACCAGATTTGCGTACCTGACCCAGATGCATTTCATCAGAGAAGCGATAGGCTTCCTTGACCAATTTTAGTTCACTGGCCGACATGTACTCGCTGACGCGATTAGTCAATGCAGTAATCGAAGCGACGCCGGTATTCGCTGACGACGCACGAACACTGTCTATCTCATCCAGATGGGAGTTGTGCTTATTGATAGCATTGGCTGGGCTGCGTATAGCAGCCAGCGCGACTGAACCTGAATCGGCCGGTTTGTTTTCCAGAGATGAATAACTATCATTGAGGTTCATTCTGTGATTCCCGACCGGATAAAGGCTTTTAGAGGTAGCGGTTAAGAATGCAGATGCAGTATCTTACATTGGCACTTTTTTCAGCATTTCTATGCCAACTTTACCTTCCGCGATTTCACGCAGGGCGATGACGGTGGGTTTGTCCTTGGAGTCAACCTTGGGTGTATGGCCTTGTAGCAATTGGCGTGCGCGGTAAGTGGCGCACAGTGTCAACTGGAAGCGGTTAGGGATTTGTTTCAGTGCATCTTCAATAGTAATACGTGCCATGTTTTTTCCTCGATACAAACTAGATAACTAAATTGGATTTGCGAATCAATTCGCGTTGGCGTGAATGCCAAGTTGGGCAAACAGCTCATGGTGGCGTGTTGCCTGTTGTGCAAATCGGCAGCGTGTTGCCTTCACGATTGCATTCAATTCTGACAAGGCTGTTGCAAAGTCTTGATTAATAATAACATATTCGAACTCTGGGGAGTGGGCCATTTCACCGCCGGCAGCCAAAATCCGCTTAGTGATGACATGCGGCTCGTCCTGGCCTCGCTTTCTCAAACGTTCTTCCAGTGCTGGAATGGAGGGCGGCAAGATGAAGATGCCAACTGCTCCAGGAAATTGTTTTCTGACTTGTTGCGCACCTTGCCAGTCTATCTCCAGTAGAACATCTGTACCCGAACGCATCTGGTCTTCAATGATAATACGTGAAGTGCCATAGTAGTTGCCATGCACCTCAGCTGACTCCAGAAATTCTCCCTGAGCCTTGCGCACCAGAAAATCTTCTGGTGTCGTGAAATGGTATTCGCGACCATTTTGTTCACCAGGGCGTGGCGGACGGGTGGTGTAGGAAATCGATAATTTGATGGCAGGTTCCTGCGCCAGCAAGGCATTTACCAGGGTGGACTTGCCAGCACCAGAGGGGGCGGCCACCACAAACAGACTGCCGGCAGTCGAATTATTGGTTTGCATGAGATTCCTCCAGTGTGGTTATTGAGTTTATTTACAAGGCAAAGGGACGAGCATATTTACAGCCCGTTTTTATCTCGAAACATTTCCCAAGAAAAAGAGTGCGCGAGTATAAGCAAATGCGCCTGTTTATTCAAGGTTTTGTACTTGTTCGCGCATTTGTTCTATAAATAGCTTCAATTCCATGGAAGCATCAGACAATTCCTTGGATGCTGCTTTGGAGCCTAAAGTGTTCGCTTCACGATTCAGTTCCTGCATCATGAAGTCCAGTCTTTTACCGACTTGGCCGCCTTTTTTCAGGATATGCCTGGTTTCTGTCAGGTGGGCAGACAGGCGCGCCAGTTCTTCCGCAACATCCACGCGAATGCCATACATGGTCACTTCCTGGCGTATGCGGTCCAAAGCTTCTTCACGCGTAATAGTCTGGCCAGCATTGCTGCCGCCTGATTGTAGGGCCAGCCCCAGTGCCTCCTCCAGCCTGGTAGTGGCTTTTTGCTGGAATTGCTGGACGATCTGCGGCATCAACGGCGTGATTCGGGTGACGATTTCTTCCATGGCCGCAATACGGCTCAGCAGTACTTGTTCCAGTGCTGCTCCTTCACGTTCACGGCTAACAATAAATGCTTCAAGCGTCTTGTTGATAGTGTCATTAATGGCAGTCTGCAAGAATTCAGCATTGATTTCGCTTTCTTCTATAACGCCAGGCCAGCGCAGGATCTCATTCGTGCTCAGCGGAGCGGCATCAGGAAACTGCGGCTTGAGGCCAGCCTGAAAACTGGAAAGCTGCTCAAGTAAAGTTGTATTAAGACTCTTATTGTGTGTTTCTGTCAGTTTTTTGCCAAAGCTGAAGCGACACTCCACTTTGCCGCGCGCCAGCTTGCGCGTGATCGCTTCGCGAAACTGCGACTCAACCGAACGAAACTCGTCATTAATACGAAATTGCAGGTCCAAAAAGCGAGAATTGACGCTTTTGATCTCAATAGTGATGGTGCCAGCATCGGTTTCATTAGTGCTGGTGGCATAACCTGTCATGCTAAAAATGCTCAAGGTATTTCCTTAAAAAAGCGCGAACTGTGGATTAGATTGGCAAAATTGCGCATTAGACACTAGGATATTCTTTACAAATACCGCAATAATCAACACAATCCGTTTTGTATAGTGAATTGGAAGATTGATGGCCGCACAAAATAACGCACCTCTGCCAGATGGACTGGAAATCGCCGGATATCGCATTGTAAAGAAAATTGCGTCCGGTGGCTTTAGTATTGTATATCTGGCTTCTGATGAAGATGGCAACGCAGTTGCAATTAAAGAATATTTGCCAAGTTCCCTGGCATTACGCCAACAGGGCGAGCTGGTTCCGGCTATTTCCAATGAAAACCTGCCGATTTATCGGATAGGTTTGAAGTGTTTCTTTGAAGAGGGGCGTGCACTGGCACGTATCTCTCACCCTAATGTGGTCAGTGTTATCAATTTTTTCAGGGCCAATGAGACCGTCTACATGGTCATGGCTTATGAATCTGGCCGCTCACTGCAAGAACATATCCTGCGCCGTCGCGACAAAGGTGAAAAGCCGTTGGTGTCAGAACGATTCATTCGTCGTATGTTCAACCAGGTCATGAACGGTTTGCGTGAAGTGCATACCAATAAATTGCTGCATCTGGACCTGAAGCCTGCGAATATCTATCTGCGTTTGGACGGCACACCGATCTTGCTGGATTTTGGCGCAGCCCGTCAAACCCTGAAAACCGACATCCCCAAGCTCTACCCAATGTATACTCCTGGTTTTGCCGCGCCAGAGTTGTATCTGAAGAATGGCAATCTTGGTCCCTGGACTGATATATACAGCATTGGTGCCTCGATTTTTGCCTGTATGGTTGGTGCGCCACCACAACCCTCAGATCAGCGCAAGACCAGCGACAAGATGGAAGGGCATTATCGCAAGCTGGAAGGTTTATACTCCACAGAACTGATCGAGGTCGTACGCTGGTGCCTGCAACTTGATCCACTGGAGCGGCCGCAAAGTGTATTTGCCTTGCAAAAAGCCCTGGCTATTCAGGCGCAGCCACAGCGCGAATTGACTTTCATAGAGAAAATGACATTGAAATTCAAGACCCTGATTGGCAGTGGCAAGAGAAAGAAAGTAGAAAGCGACCATACCACGATACAGGAAAGCACCCTGAATTGAATGCCGCTTTTGGCCAAAACCCTGGGTAACCTATATTGGTTTATCCTTTGTTTTGTTTATATTAATAGTTTTCATAAGTTTTTAAAATCTCATGCGTTTTTCCGTTTATCAAGAAAGTCATATTGGTGGCCGCAAGGTTAACCAGGATCGGATGGGGTATAGCTTTACCCGCGATTCGATTTTGCTTTTGCTGGCGGACGGCATGGGTGGTCATATCATGGGCGAAATGGCCGCTGCCATCGCCATGCAAACCATAGGCAATTTGTTCCAGCAACAGGCTCACCCTATGATAGGACGGCCTGAGCGCTTCATGGAAGACAGCTTCTTGGCTGCCCATCAAGAGATACATCGTTACCGCGCCATCAATAATTTGCCGGAAACACCGCGTACCACCATCGTTGCCTGCCTCATACAAAATGGCTATGCCTATTGGGCGCATTGTGGTGATTCACGCTTGTACTGGATGCGCCAGGGGCAGATTTTATTGCGTACCAAGGACCACTCCCGTCTGGAAACTCTGATTGCCCAAGGCAAAGTCGATCCTGCGGAAAGACATACCCATCCTGACCGCAACAAGTTGTTCAACTGCCTGGGCGCTCCCAACGCACCTATCGTTGAATTATCGCGTCGTGCTGTTTTGCAGCCTGGCGATTTGTTATTGCTGTGTTCTGATGGCCTGTGGTCAGTCTTGCCTGACCATATGCTGGCCCAGCGCCTTCATGATCACACCATCGTGCGTGCGGTGCCCGAGTTGATACGCTCAGCTGTCGATATCGCTGGCAAGCAAAGCGATAACGTCACAGCCCTTGCCATGATGTGGGAAGGCGATGATCGCATGGATAATTCCACCATCATCTCTACCAATACTTTACCTATCGGCTCTGTTACCACTACCATACAGGCACCAATCGATGCTGAAATGGAAGTCACAGACGGCGATGTTTTCAATGATGCGGAAATTGAAAAAGCCATAGCAGAAATTCGCAACGCGATACACAAATCATCACGCATCACTTCTAAGAATTAAATCATGTCAAACTCATTTCGCCCTAGTGGGCGCGCACCGGACGCACTGCGTCCGGTGGTTATCAGCCGCCATTTTACCAAGCATGCCGAAGGTTCTGTCCTCATCGAATTTGGTGATACCAGAGTCATATGTACAGCCAGTATCGAAGATAAAGTCCCAGGTTTCCTAAAAGGCAAAGGACAAGGCTGGATGACTGCAGAATATGGCATGTTGCCACGCTCCACTCATAGCCGCATGGACAGGGAGGCTGCCAAGGGCAAGCAATCTGGCCGCACGCAAGAGATCCAGCGTCTGATAGGGCGCTCCCTGCGTTCTGCCTTTGATCTTGAAGCCTTTGGCGAGCGCACGCTGCATATTGATTGCGATGTCATTCAGGCTGATGGTGGCACCCGTACAGCATCCATCACTGGTGCCATGGTTGCCGCATACGATGCGTTTTCCAAACTGGTAGAACGTGAACTCATCCCGCGTGTACCACTCAGGCATTTTGTTGCTGCGATTTCGGTGGGGGTATATCAGTCACATCCTGTACTGGATCTTGATTATCCTGAAGATTCACAATGTGACACCGACATGAATGTCGTCATGACAGAGCACGGCCACTTTGTGGAAGTGCAGGGAACGGCGGAAGGTGAAGCGTTTGACCGCATGACAATGAATACCTTGCTCAATCTGGCGCACGACGGCATCACTGACTTGATCGCCTTGCAAAAAGAAGTATTGGGTTTGCAGGTAAGCTGATTGTAAGCATAAACATAAGTACAAGCATGAGTAAAAACCAGAAAATAGTCCTGGCTTCGAATAATCAGGGCAAGCTCAAAGAGTTTTACCAGATATTGTCGCCGCTGGGTATAGACCTCAGGGCGCAATCTGAATTTGAAGTGCCGGAGGCTGAGGAACCATATCCCAGTTTCGTGGAAAATGCCCTGACCAAGGCCAGACATGCATCCCGCCTGACAGGCTTGCCAGCACTGGCCGATGACTCCGGCATCTGCGTCAATGCCTTGCAAGGCTCGCCGGGCGTGCTTTCTGCCCGCTTTGCAGGTGAGCCCAAGTCTGATTTGCGCAACAATCAAAAACTCATCGCAGATTTGGCTGGCGTAGCAGACAAGTCGGCCTATTATTATTGTGTGTTGGTGTTTGTGCGCTCAGAGTTTGATCCTCAGCCTGTGATTGCTGACGGTGTCTGGGCAGGTGAAATTATTGCGGATGCCCGTGGTGACAATGGTTTTGGCTACGATCCTCATTTTTTCATTCCCAGTTTGAACAAGACTGTGGCCGAACTCGCAGCAACAGAAAAGAATCAATTGTCGCACCGTGGGCGAGCCTTGCGCGCCCTTGTAGAAAAACTGAAATGATACCCATCAAGCCCATAGCGGCAAGCCAGCCTGTACAAAAAAAATCACCGGACTTATCGAATATCCCCGGTGATGTGGCCAGCCAGTATCTTGCACCAGGTAGTCTGAACCTGACCCAGTTGCCGCCGCTATCGCTGTATATCCATTTCCCCTGGTGCGTGCGCAAATGTCCTTATTGCGATTTCAATTCGCATGAAGTTAAAGGCAGCTTTGACGAATCAGCCTACCTGGATGCCATGCGCGCCGATCTTGAGGCTGCATTGCCTCTGATCTGGGGGCGCAAGATCTACACCATCTTCATCGGTGGCGGTACTCCCAGCCTGATGTCGGCGGCAGGTCTTGATCGCTTGCTTTCAGACCTGCGTACGCTGTTGCCACTGGATGGCAACGCAGAAATCACCATGGAAGCCAATCCTGGTACTTTTGAAGCAGAAAAATTTCGATCTTATCGTCAAAGCGGCATCAATCGCTTATCTATAGGCATACAAAGCTTCAACTCCAAACATCTGGCAGCTTTGGGACGCATTCATGATGGTGACGAGGCACGTCGCGCGATAGAAATCGCACAGGCGAATTTTGACAATTTCAATCTCGACCTGATGTTTGCCTTGCCAGGTCAGACGCTGGAAGAAGTCAGGGAAGATGTGGAAACAGCTATCTCTTTCGCGCCGCCGCATCTGTCGCTATACCACCTGACGCTAGAACCAAATACCTATTTCGCCAAATTCCCGCCAGCCATACCCGATGATGACCTGAGCGCAGAAATGCAGGATATTATTCACGGTCGCATGGCGGCAGCAGGCTTTGGCAATTATGAAGTCTCCGCCTACGCACAAGCGGGCAGGGCATCAAAACATAATCTGAATTACTGGAACTTTGGTGATTACCTCGGCATAGGTGCTGGTGCGCATTCAAAAATCTCCTTCCCACATCGTGTGATACGCCAGGCGCGCTATAAGCAACCCAGGGCCTATATGGATGCAGTTGCCAGTGGTAATTGCGTGCAAGAGTCGCTTGAAATCCCAACGGATGAAATGGGTTTTGAATTCATGTTGAATGCACTGCGCTTGCAGCAGGGTTTCAAGGTCAACCTGTTCCAGGAACGCACAGGCATGTTGCTCAACACAATAGAAAAAGAACTATTGATTGCAGAGCATAAAGGCTTGCTTTATCGCGATCATGAAATTATTTGTCCTACGCCATTGGGCAAGCAATTTTTAAATGACCTGCAACAAATTTTCCTTGGTGGCGACTAAGTCAAGCACCTGCATTAATCGAGAGGCATAACATATTTGCTACTTGTCTTATTGGTGAAATCTAAAATATCTTCTATGCTGATAGGTAGCTAGCAGTGTTTGCACGATCTGCTGCAAAATCACCAGTACAGCAATTTAGCGCCCATTTTCCGATAATTGTGTCAGATAGCTCCAAAAAGCATCAAAAAACCTCACCTGCCGCTTTAAATTGTGTTGCAATTGGTTAATTCCCAAACTAATATCTGTACCAATTTTTGTAACAATTTAAGTCCGTTTTTTATGACACTGGCCCGTGGAATTGGCACTTTTTTGCCTGTAATGAATAGCAAGCAACAATTGCTTGCCCTACAAGCTGACTTTGGCGCTTTGCCTGTCAGTGAAGTGATTGGCATCCTCCAGTTTTTGCAAGAAAAAGAAATTTTCGCCAAACTCACTGGCATTTCAGTTTTGATCGGGGTTCCAGATCCAGTTCTTGTGCCGGCAGACATTGATACGCGCTTGCCTTTGGCGCGCGTACTGTTCTCTGTGCCCTCCAGATCGACAGACGATAAAGATACACAGTCCAGGCTCAAGTATTTCAGCTCTCATGGGGCACGTGTCGTTATTGATGATATTGAGACCAATGCCATCTGGGAGGGTGCAAAAGAAATTAGCGTTGACTGCAGCAAAGACATTCCAGCGCATGTCAAACCCTTGATGATACGTTTGCATGGCGGCAATCATATAGCGCAAAACTTGCCAAATTCAGCTTTGCTGGCGCAAGCCGATGAAGCTGGCTTTAAGTGGTTCTCAGGCGATTATGCATTTAATCCACCTGTCCACAACAAGGCCGCAGATGCAACAGCCAGGACCCGCCTGCTCAAGCTGTTGGGTTTGGTTGCTCGCGATGCCGAATCGCGAGAGTTGGAAGAACTATTCAAGCAGGATGCGACACTCTCATTCATGCTCTTCAAGCTGGTCAGTTCCGCTGCCTTTGCACAAACCGTGCGCGTATCCAGCTTTGGTCAGGCCATTAATTTGCTAGGGCGCAGGCAATTGCAAAGATGGCTGCAATTATTGTTGTACGCCCGCCAGCAAGATCATCATGGTGGGTTAAATCCTTTAATGCCACGCGCTGCTTTTCGCGCCAGCCTGATGGAAGCAATTTGCCTTAAACGTGGCGGCAGTAAAGATGAACTGGATTGTGCCTTCATGGTTGGTATGTTTTCCTTGTTGGATAAATTGTTTGGCAATCCTTTGATTGAAGTCTTGCAACCACTGAACCTGAATTCTGAAGTGTTGAGCGCTTTGCTGCAAAAGATAGGTGCCTTGGGCAAGAGCCTGGATCTGGTCGAGAAGGCTGACCGGCCATACAAGGACTTTACTCCTGGCTTGATTGAGGAACTTGGCTTGAGTGCCGACGATTATTATGAATGCGTGATCACCGCCTATGCGTGGGTTAATCAGGTTTGTCAGGACATGTAGATGACCAGACTGCCTGCGATAGATGAACTGGAAGTCGGTGCCAGCCTTGGCGAGGCAGCATTGTGCCTGCAAGGTGAAGAACTGGACGCCGCTTTAAATCGCATAGTCAAAGAAGTTTTCCATGGTGCTGATGCTGCATTCAAACACGGGAAGATCGATGCGCAAAAAGCACGCGACGACGTGTTATGCATGACATCGCCTGAAACCTATTACATCTTGTCCGGAAAAAAAGGGCACATCAACGAAGCCGACCTCGCAAAATTAAATACACTTGCCAGCCTCACGGCCAAGTTATTTTCCAGACGTGCCCAACTTGACCAGGAAATGCAGGCATCTGCCCAGGCCCAATGGCAACAGACCCAGATCATCGATCAAATCCATGAATCTATTGTGACCATGGATCTGGCAGGCTTTATCCTGAGCTGGAACCGTGGTGCAGAAAAGCTGTTTGGCTATGCTGCGCAAGAAGTGATAGGCAAGAACATCCTGTTTCTGTATGACGGTGAAGATGAAACTGGCATGAAAATGTATGACAGTTTCCTTGAGCACGGCGGTCGTGAAATGGAAGTGCGCCGCAAGAAAAAATCAGGTGAGGTTTTCTGGGCCAGCCTCAATCTTTCTCCCTTGTGTGATGCCCAGGGTTTGCCCATAGGCATCATAGGCTACCTCAGCGATATCACTGCACGCAAAGAAGCAGAACAAAAGATTAATCACCTGGCTTATTACGATGGCCTCACCAACTTGCCCAACCGCAGCCTGTTCCGCCAACTGGTTGATAATGCGCTACTGCATTCACAAAGAAATAACACCAGTGCCGCCATCATCTTCCTGGACCTGAACCGCTTCAAACTCATCAACGACACCCTGGGCCACGATATTGGCAATGAATTGCTAAGCCAAGTCGCCGCCAGGTTTTTGCTTACCTTGCGCGAGAACGACATCGTTGCCCGTTTAGGTAGCGACGAATTTGCCATTGCCGTGCTAGACATCAACCAGCATTTTCATGCCAGCCTGGTGGTACAAAAACTCTTGCACACCCTGAATGATGCCTTCATCGTCTCTGGACATGAGTTGCGCGTCGGTGCCAGCATAGGTATCAGCGTCTTCCCCCAAGATGGTAACGACGCCAATGTCTTGCTGCAAAAAGCCGACATTGCCATGTATAAGGCCAAGCATAGTGCAGGCAATGTATCTGGCAGCTTTGTTTTTTACAGCGACAGCATGAACCAGAGTATCGCTGGCAGGCTGTATCTTGAATCCAGCATGCGCAAGGCCCTAGAAAACCAAGAATTCTATTTACAGTACCAACCCAAAGTTGATATACAAAGCGGCAAAATCATCGGTGCTGAAGCCTTACTGCGCTGGCAACACCCGGAAAAAGGCTTGATCTCCCCGGCAGAATTCATCCCCGTCGCAGAAGAAACCGGCCTGATCCTGCAAATAGATGCCTGGGTACTGGAAACCGCCTGTGCCCAGGCCAAGGAATGGCAAGACAGCGGCATAGCGCCATTCCGCATCGCAGTCAATGTCACAGCAAGAGAGTTCACCAACAGCCTGCCGATGCGCATTAAGGAAGCATTGCAACGCTATCAGATTTCACCTCAATGGCTGGAATTGGAAATCACCGAAAGCATGCTCATGCACAGCACGCAGAGCGTGATTGCCATCATGGAGCAAATCACCGCCCAGAACGTCATCCTGGCGCTCGATGATTTTGGCACCGGCTATTCCAGCCTGTCCTACCTAAAGCGATTCCCGATAGACACGCTTAAGATAGATCGTTCCTTCATCCTCAACATCCCGACGGACCAGAACGACTGCGCCATCGCCAGCGCCATTATCATGATGGCCAAGCAGCTCAAGCACAAAGTCATCGCCGAAGGCGTAGAAACCCGCGAACAACTGGCTTTTCTCATCAACGCCGGTTGCGACGAAGTGCAGGGCTACCTCTATTCCCGCCCCGTCAGCCCCCAGCAATTGATTGCTTTACTGGATAAAAACTTCCATTTCGACATTTGAGCCTTGCTCATGCCCGTCACTCAGGTTATACTATCAGGCTCGGAAGCTTGGCAGAGCGGTTGAATGCACCAGTCTTGAAAACTGGCGAGGTGTTATAGCCTTCGTGAGTTCGAATCTCACAGCTTCCGCCAACGAATACGAAAAAGCCCTTGATAATCAAGGGCTTTTTTATTTTCAGCAATTATTATTGCCCGGCCGCCAAGCGTTCAAAATGCGCAAATTGGTCTGAGTTGCGGAGACGATCTCCGCAACCCCCGTATTTATCGGGTCGGTTTGACCTCTTCACCGATACGGCGATACACTTTTTCTGTGATCTGTTTGTCATTATGTCCAAGCAATTTGCTGGCATCGTGCAAACTCGCGATTTCGCTGGCCGCTTTTGATCGAATATCCCTGAATTGAAACTTTTCAATTTTGCCAGCAAGGTGCTCATTTCCATCAAGCCGGGCTTTTTCCGCTGCAGACGACCTGGCCTTCTCAAAACGCAAGCGTAAGGTCCATTTGTTCAAAGGCTGATCCTGTTCCGTAGTAACAATATAAGATTTGTTAATGCGGTGCGGCCGTGCAAGAATCTGATCGAGGGCAAGGCCCAGCTCCGAACGCACGCCATTGATATCAAGCATGATCCGTAAAAATTTCTTGGTTTTGCCTTGTTTGACATGCAGTGCACCGTCATGAATATCAGTCTCCAGCATGCGCAGCACGTCGCCTGGTCGTTGACCAGTTAAATAGGCCATATCCATCGCATCACGTAACTCGAAGGAGGCGAGGGCGTATACAGCCTCCCATACATCCTTTGAAGCGTAAAAATCCCTGGGCTCCTCCTTATTCTTGCGCACTCCACGGCAAGGGTTTTCTTGTGCGGTATATCCCCATTCTCGCGCAATGTTGAAAATATGCGACAACAACGCCAATTCCCTGTTTGCGCGGATCTTCGCCGTTCTCACGTCTCTATAAGCAGCAATCATTTGCGGCGTAATAGCATCAATAGGCGCTGAGTCGAACACTTTACGCAATTGCCTTATTGAGTCAGCGTTGTCTTTCTGAGTGCTTCGTGCCTTATCCGGCAAGATAAACCGCTCATAGCGGTCAAAAATATGACACATCAGGCCAGTTTCAACCGGCGCAGCAACACACTCCAGTTCAGCCCATTTCCGCTTGGCCTCGTTCAAGTCCTTACCCAAAGGGATTTCCAATCGCTTACCGACTTCATCGCGCCCGTTGTAGTAATAACTTGTCCAAAGTTTGCCACTCTTCAGCTTCTTAGTTCGTTTTAGCATTTTTGGTGGCAATGTCCGCGACGTAGTTTTTGGTCTCATAGTAAAAATCAAGATAATTTAGAAAAATCAGGCACCCAAGGCGCTGCAGGCGCAAAACTGGCAGGATTCACGCCCGCCAGCTTCAAGCGTGCATACAAGCGGCCAACGACTGGCTCCCCGTTCCGCTTCAAGTGATAAACCCAGCCATTACTTTTAAGCCAGGCTACCTGGTCGTGCCGGCGCGTGCAGCCGGTGATACTTGCCAGCTCATCGCTGGTCAACGTCTCCGACTCCACCTTTGTTTCAAAAATTGAACTCATATAAATCAATCAACGAGGTGCAAAGCCATTGTCAGCAAGGCCATCAGCCACCTTCAGCGCACCTTCCTGCATCAAATAGGCTTCATCAATACTGACTGCAAGCTGTTTAAATTCAGAAAACCCGATACGCTTAAAAAACTGCGCCAACGCCTCAGCCTGATCCGCATTCATGTATGAAGTAATTTTCACCGTTCTCATTTCACTGCACCCCCACGTTTTCATTCACGATTACTTCCACTGTTTCAGCATCGATACCCAACAGCCGGGCAACTTCATCAAAGCGGGCCGCGTTGGCCTTGCCTGGTGCATAGGTGATAGCGAACACCTGCAAAATCCGATGTTTAGCAACAATCATTTGCCACCCCTCACAGGGTTCACGGTAACGCCACAAGCACCAAAAAAATCATAGACAGCGTCGAACACCGCGCAGGCCTCCTGGGCGATAGCGAAGTATTGAAACTCGCCCAGCTCTGTTTTTACTTTGACTCGAAAGCTCATATTCGGTCCTTTCAATAGTTATTTGTCGCGCTGGAAAATCCAGCATCTAACGGTTGTTGCCGGTGTGGCGATTGGTGACTGTGTGTTCCGTACAAGACTGTAGATAGGCTTGTTAGCTTCGATAAACTTGCGCCGTGCGCTCGTCTTCAGCACCTTTTTCAAGTCGCGCAATGGCGGTACTTGCTGACGTTTCTCTGTTGCCACCTGCAGGAAATGATTCAGATTGACTGCAATCAAAGACGGGTCACGCGAATGATTCAAGATCGACATATCCCCGTTATCCAGATAATCAAACGCCTCCCAGAATTCCTGCACGAGCACATGGT
>NZ_JACOFX010000090.1 GCF_014284125.1 Undibacterium umbellatum
TGGTGGATGCCTTGGCGATATCAGGCGATGAAGGACGTAGTAGCTTGCGATAAGCTGCGGGGAGTGAGCAAACACACATTGATCCGCAGATTTCCGAATGGGGAAACCCGGCCGTAAGGTCATTGCATACTGAATACATAGGTATGCAAAGCGAACGTGGCGAACTGAAACATCTAAGTAGCTACAGGAAAAGAAATCAACCGAGATTCCCAAAGTAGTGGCGAGCGAAATGGGAAGAGCCTGCAAGATTTAGCATCTTTGATAATAAAAC
>NZ_JACOFX010000091.1 GCF_014284125.1 Undibacterium umbellatum
GTGCAGTTGACAACAACACGACTAACCTGAGCCAAAAGAACGACGACGTGATCGAACTGCGCAATGCAACAAACGCAGCCATCGGTGACTTCAACGGTATCAGCAACATCGGTAACATCGAACTGACAAACGACACAGCAGTCACACAAGTGTCCCAAATCCAGTTGAACGATACGATCGTTGATGCATTGGTTGACGGCTATCAAGCTGCTAACACAACAACGCACATCGAACGTCTGACTATCCGTGCCCTGGACAACATCAACGTTG
>NZ_JACOFX010000092.1 GCF_014284125.1 Undibacterium umbellatum
TGATGAAGCCGCCTGCTGCGCCAGCACCTGCTGCTGTACCGATGGTGATGGTGCCTGTGTGGGCGCCAACGTTGGCCAGAGCAACTGTGTTGGATTCTGTGTCAGCATCGACCAGGGTGATGTTTTCTACTGCGTTGGTGTTCAATACAAAGTTGAAACGTGGGTCTGTATTGGAACCTTCAGCAATCGTCACTGCAACTGTGTCGGATGCACCAGTGGCTGTTGCCAGGTTGGCGTTGATGGTGGATTGACCAATAG
>NZ_JACOFX010000093.1 GCF_014284125.1 Undibacterium umbellatum
CCGGAGAAGTTGGTGGATTCAATAGCGGATACGCCATTGACAACATTGGATGTCTGGGCCAGTGTCAGGTTGGTGTCGCCAGTGATGACAACTTTGCCTGCTGTACCTGTGTCCATTGGCAGGTTCAGTGTGCCGATGTTGTTGGTGTTGCCTGTGCTGTTGATGGTCAGTGTTTCGTAACCTTGGTTAGCAACGCCTGCAGCGGATGTGCCGGAAACGTTTTGACCAATGTTGACTGTACCAACTTGGACGTCGG
>NZ_JACOFX010000094.1 GCF_014284125.1 Undibacterium umbellatum
TCGGGTCTACACCCAGCGACTGATTCGCCCTATTCGGACTCGATTTCTCTACGGCTTCCCTATGCGGTTAACCTTGCCACTGAATGTAAGTCGCTGACCCATTATACAAAAGGTACGCAGTCACGGAACAAGTCCGCTCCTACTGTTTGTATGCACACGGTTTCAGGATCTATTTCACTCCCCTCCCGGGGTTCTTTTCGCCTTTCCCTCACGGTACTGGTTCACTATCGGTCGATATCGAGTATTTAGCCTTGG
>NZ_JACOFX010000095.1 GCF_014284125.1 Undibacterium umbellatum
GCCAACGTATCACCAATGCCAGCGACGCTTTTGAGTAATGACAACCCTGGGTGAGTAGCACAGACCTTTGCCAGTGTTTTTTCGATGTGAACGATTTGCGCGTTAAGGGCATGCATGACAGACAGATTTGCCTTGAGCGCCATGGCTTCCATCTCACCCAAGCCCATTGTGTCTATCTCATCACAAGTCAGTTTCTTGATCAGATTAGCTGCCATATGTGCGCCATGCCGTTGGTCCATTTGTGTTTCTATCGAG
>NZ_JACOFX010000096.1 GCF_014284125.1 Undibacterium umbellatum
TCGGGTCTACACCCAGCGACTGATTCGCCCTATTCGGACTCGATTTCTCTACGGCTTCCCTATGCGGTTAACCTTGCCACTGAATGTAAGTCGCTGACCCATTATACAAAAGGTACGCAGTCACGGATCAAGTCCGCTCCTACTGTTTGTATGCACACGGTTTCAGGATCTATTTCACTCCCCTCCCGGGGTTCTTTTCGCCTTTCCCTCACGGTACTGGTTCACTATCGGTCGATATCGAGTATTTAGCCTTGG
>NZ_JACOFX010000097.1 GCF_014284125.1 Undibacterium umbellatum
CTCGATAGAAACACAAATGGACCAACGGCATGGCGCACATATGGCAGCTAATCTGATCAAGAAACTGACTTGTGATGAGATAGACACAATGGGCTTGGGTGAGATGGAAGCCATGGCGCTCAAGGCATATCTGTCTGTCATGCATGCCCTTAACGCGCAAATCGTTCACATCGAAAAAACACTGGCAAAGGTCTGTGCTACTCACCCAGGGTTGTCATTACTCAAAAGCGTCGCTGGCATTGGTGATACGTTGGC
>NZ_JACOFX010000098.1 GCF_014284125.1 Undibacterium umbellatum
TTTCCGGCACATCCGCTGCAGGCGTTGCTAACCAAGGTTACGAAACACTGACCATCAACAGCACAGGCAACACCAACAACATCGGCACGTTGAACCTGCCAATGGACACAGGTACAGCAGGCAAAGTGGTCATCACTGGCGACACCAACCTGACACTGGCCCAGACATCCAATGTTGTCAATGGCGTATCCGCTATTGAATCCACCAACTTCTCCGGTGGTATCCTCCAAGCTGCAGGCCGTCTGTCTGCCATTG
>NZ_JACOFX010000099.1 GCF_014284125.1 Undibacterium umbellatum
TTTTTTAACGGTCGACCGACATATTCTATCCCCCGACCATCAGATCGTTGATTGTAGCGCCTTTTAAGAGGTTGATTTTTCTTTGTGCAGGCTCAAATTTTCAACCTCCATTTGGTGTCAAATTTCTTGGCGCAGTCAATCCGACCGAATCAACCATTCGATCATCAGAGAAATCGAATTCGCCATGCAAATTGAAATGCTGCCAAGTGACCACTGAACCGTTACGAATCGCTTCAATCAATTCCGCTTTGCGCA
>NZ_JACOFX010000009.1 GCF_014284125.1 Undibacterium umbellatum
CTGAGTCTCACCATGTTTGAAACAACGCCAATAAATCAACTACTTACGCCGTCATCGGGAAATCTCAATGACGATAATCAACCAAAACAGATGTCTCTCCTATGAGAAACGTTGGGACACTAGTGAAGTACATTCAAAGTTGATATAAAACTGATTCTATAAAAAAATAAAATCAAAATTTGATCAAATACCGAAAGGAATCAAGCTTGTAGTAGCAGAAAATATGTGAAATACTTAGCTGAGAATAAGTGAAATTTTCAAGGCTAAAAATTCAATTTCACGCCCTCCAGCAAGTCCCGCTTGTGCCGGACTTTTTTCTTAGCAAGTTTAAATCTGGCAAAAAAATGAGAGTAAAAAGTATTGCGATTATTGGTGGCGGCACAGCTGGCTGGCTCACTGCAAATCACCTGGCGGTGGAACTCAGGGCAGAGACAGATGTCACGATTACGGTCATCGAATCGCCAGAAATTGGTATTATCGGCGTCGGTGAAGGCACTGTCCCTCATATCAGGAAATCCTTGATGAAATTTGGCATTCCTGAAGCTGAGTTGCTTGCCACTTGCGATACCACCTTCAAGAAAGGGATCAAGTTTGTGGACTGGATGACGCCGTCTGCTTCAAATCCCGGAAATAGTTATTACCACCCATTTTCTTCGCCCTATCCCGGCGGCACAGATGTCACGGCGCTCTACCTGAAAAACTCTGGCAGCATGCATTTTTCAGATGTAGCAGAGACTCCTGTTCTTGCCGATGCAATGAAATCACCCAAGAAGGTGTCGTCAGCACAATATGAAGGCGTGGTCAATTATGCCTATCATTTTAATGCCGTTAAATTTGGACAGCTATTAGCAACAAATGCCAAAGAAAAATTGCGGGTCAAGCATAAATCTGCAACGATAGTCGACGCAAAGTTGAACGACCGGGGTGAGGTCGCTTATCTGATCACCAGAGAAGGTGAGCAACTGCATTATGATTTTTATGTGGATTGCTCAGGATTTCATTCACTGATCATGGGGAAAGTACTTAATATCCCTTTTATCGATAAATCTGCACAAATCCTGACGGACACTGCTCTGGCTGTGCAAATACCTACCGCAGCCGAAACTGAAATCCCGCCTTATACTTTAGCCAAAGCGCACACCGCAGGATGGATGTGGGACATACCACTGACCAACCGGCGCGGCGTTGGTTTTGTTTATTCAAGCGCGCATATGACAGAGGATGTGGCAATTCAAAACCTGTCAAAATATCTGCAACTGGATACAGATAAATTCTCGCCTCGCAAGATCCCCATGCGCATGGGCTACAGGGAGAAATTCTGGTGCAAGAACGTGGTGGCGCTGGGCCTGGCACAAGGTTTCGTCGAGCCGCTGGAAGCAACATCCATCTTTGTCACCGATTTTTCTGCCGAACTGTTTGCACGCAATTTTTCAGTCGAAAAAGAAACCATGTCTGTGGCTGCGGATTATTGCAACAAAGTCGTCTCCTATACCTGGGAGCGTGTCATGGATTTTGTGCAAATGCATTACTGCATTTCAGACCGCCAGGACTCCGACTTCTGGCGCGCGAATACCAATGAAGCAAAACGCTCGGATATCCTGAGCGAGAGGCTCGCCATGTGGAAAATCAATCCACCCAAGAAATCCGATTTCTTCAGCCGCTTTGATTTATTTGATGTAGATAATTTTCTCTTTGTGCTCTACGGCATGAAATATCAAACCAGGCCCAGGAATATGACGAATTATGAAGAGGATTACTTCAAGCGCGAAATTGAAAACATAAAAATAAGTAGCCGGAAATTATCTGGTGAACTATTAGGGCATAGGGAATGGCTGGAAAAATTCCTGGCAGCTTACGCTCAATCATTAAGGAACTGAGATGGGCAATGCTATAGATGCCGCATTTTCTCTGCGCATGCCACCTGATATCCAAAGCGTGACGATAGGTGATCACCAGGCAATTATCATTGATAATTTTCTTCAGAATCCTGAAGAGATGAAAGCGATAGGGATCAGTAGCAGCTTTCATCCTTATCCAAATTTCGATAAAAAGAAAGGCTATCCAGGCATACGCGCCCAGGCCCCTGCCGAGTATTCAAACACGATCACTGAATTTCTTGAACCGCTCATCAAGTTAAATTTTGGTGTACCAGAAGAATTGGCCTTACGCAAAAGCATGTGCGCGTTTTCTTTGACGACCATGCATGCAAATGACCTTAGCCCCTTGCAAAGGACACCGCATTTTGATGCAAGCAGCCCTCATCACATGGCGGTGCTGCTCTACCTCTGCGATGAAAGACATGGTGGCACTGGTTTTTATCGGCATAAAGCAACAGGTTTGCAACAAATCACGGAAGCCACGCGCGAGCATTATCTGGATGTGTACTACGAGGAAATCAATGCCGTACGGCCACCAACCAGGTACTTTGATGATAGCAACGAGCATTTCAGTTTTTTGGGCATGATACCTGCCAAATTCAACCGACTGGTGATTTATCGCGGCAGCTTATTGCATACGGCCTGCATTAATCCAGCATTGAGCATTAACGACAACCCGCGCAGTGGTCGCCTGACCGTAAATACTTTTTACGATTTTTGAATAGAGTTTTTTGCTTGCTTGACGATTAGTTAGAAATTCACAAGCATTGAATGATGGAATGATCGCCCCCATGAGATAGTTAAAGCATTTTAATCTGCCAAATTTTCAAAAAAACCCGGCAGATTTTCTTGCATCAAGCTATGACCGCATCCAGATTATTGTTGGCATGCAATGAAGTAATACGATGCATTGCCCATTCTCACTCCTGCGTACTGAGAACCTGGCCAGACTGCCTGGCAATAGCTCGCGCCATCCACATTGCCGGTGACAGCAAAATAGCGAATTTCGGCAGCAGTAGCGTTTCCTGCAACAGCACACAACATCAACAAGGATACAAGCATTTTTTTCATGAAATTCTCCGTATGTTTTATGAAGCACTGATAGGGACTACAAATTTTCCTGGTCGTTAAACCTGGAAAAATACTCAACAAAATTGGTGATGGAAATTGTCATGCAATAAAAAAAGCCTGGCAGAAGCCAGGCTTTTTTTACATCAGAACTTCGCCGAGAGGCTCAGTCTGTAAGTGGTTTCACCCAGGAAAGACCAGGCTGGGTAGCCGCCTTTCAATGGTGTTTTTACAGTTGTATCGTACCCTGCTGCACCGTACTGGACATCATCTTGTTTGAGCAAGTTGATGGCTTCAAACTGCAATCTGAATTGCTTGTTGATGTTCCAGCCAAAGCTCGCATCCAGTGTGCCATATGGATCATGCATACGGTTGCCGTAGTAACCTGTTTCACGAACCATATACTTGGAACGCCAGTTGTAAGCCAGGCGTGCAGAGTAATCAGCATTTTCCCAATAGCCGACCAGATTGAGGTTATGCTTGGATGACAAGGTGAAGACATTGAGCCTGTCCTGATAGCTGATCGCAGGCGCTTTCGCATTTGCCAGTGTGTAGTTGGCAACAACACCAAAGCCATTGTCGAAAGAGTGATTGATCTGCGCTTCCAGACCATCAATCTTGCCGCCGCCAGCATTGACATAACGGTTGACTGTCCAGCTGTCTTTGCCTGTATCAGGGCTGACCACACCGATGCTTTGATTGACCTGGGTATCACTGGTGATGAAATTGTTGATGTCTTTATGGAAGTACATCAAGGAAATCAGATTGCCTTTACCATAGTAATACTCCACACCCAAATCAAACTGGGTTGATTTCATCGGTTTCAAACCAGCAGAACCAAAGTTCACGGTTTCATTACCTGCCACAGTATCCCGGTAACCGATTTGCGTGGACAGGAACATGTTTTCATAGTTAGGACGTGTCACGGCTTGAGAGGCCGTCGCACGCAGGATCACATTTTTCTGCAAATCATAAGCGATATTCAAACTTGGTAGTACATCGCTATAGCTGGCACTATTTGTGACCAGAGTACGGCCCCAACCATCATTTTGACCTACATCACCTGCTGCCAGTGGCGTACCATCAAGCTTGTAACCCGTGCTGTTCACTTTGGTTTTGATATAGCGCAGACCAAAATTACCATGCAGCTTGTCTTCTTCAAAGTTGAACATACCATAAGCAGCGGTATTGTCTTCTTTCAGGATACCCAGACCAGACCTGTCTTCAACCCAGCGAGTAACTGCACCGAGTGAACTGGCCAGCATGGCGCTGGTGTTAGGACGTGGGTAAGACCAGCCTGGCGTGCCCATTTGTATCGTACCGTCGTACAGGCTGGCTGTAGAAACTGACGGTGGATTATTGGAGATGGCGCGATCTGTATGCTTCTCGAAAGTATGCTCTGTGGTACGGAAACCTGTTTTGAAGGAAGAAATCGAACCCCAGTTCAGTTTCAATGTCAGATCAGCTTGCGCAAAATTCTCTTTATCAGAGTTTGGTCCACGTGCCAGTGCCCAGGTCGACACATCGGAATTGGCTGGCAGGTTTGCCAGGCCAACGGACTGATTGGAAGATGGATTAACCTTGATCAGTGTGCCCGTTGCATCGATAGTACCTGTCCATTTAGGCAGATTGCCACCACTGTAACCGTAGTTGGTCGTCAGTGATGTACCACCATCTGCCTTGGTGGTGCCAGCGACGGCTTCAAGTTTGAAGTCATTGGTTTTGTAGCTACCATTCACGGTAAAACTGTCTGACGTCATTTTACCTGCACGCGCCCAGGTTTGAACGAAAGGCGCAGTGGTGTTTGCCAGCGTTGTGTTGCTGCTCAGGCAGGCACCTGCTGCATTCCGGGCTGTACAGCTTTTGCCCTGGAAAATATAGTGGCTGCTATTGGAGTTATTGGCGTCCAGCTCCAGTTTCATATAGTTCAGGCCAAGATCGAAACCTTGTGCTGGCTTGGCTTGCAAGCTGATATTAAATGCCTTGCGCTCACGTTCCTGAACAAAAGTGGATGGCGTTACGTCGTCAGACCAGCGTGCATCTGCTTCAACACCGCGACGGATATAGTCACTCTTCTCTCTGGCACCAGCAACCAGTACACCAAAAGAGTTGGCATCATTTTTCCAGGCGAACATGCCTGAAACATCAGTACCGATTTTATCTGTCAAACTGCCTTTGCTGGCTTTCACGCCGACGTAAGCCGAATTAGCAGCCATGTCGAGTGGTTTGCGTGTCTTGACGATCACCGTTCCACCAATACCGCCTTCAGTCAAATCTGCCTGGGAAGATTTGTACACTTCCATGCCGCCAATCAATTCGGAAGGCAGCAGGGAGTAATTGAAGGAACGGTCAATTGCTTGCTGATCATACCAGCCTGTCGAGGCCACAGTCTGGCCGTTCAAGGTGGTATAAGTCATTTGTGGATCAGAACCACGGACTGAAACCGAAGCGCCCTGACCGAAAGCACGACCAACGGTCACGCCTGGAATACGGCCCAGCGATTCACCCACGTCATTGTCAGGCAACTTGCCCACATCTTCTGCGGACACGGCATCGACCACCCCATTGGCATTGCGCTTGATATTGACTGCATTTTGCAGTGCTGAGCGAATACCAGTGACAGTTACCTGCTGAACTTCATCTTTTGCGCCTTTTTTTGAATCGGCTTCCTGTGCTTGCGCAGTCATCGCTACGCTCATCACCATCACAGCAACTGCCGCTGCGATAGGTGTCAAATTATTTGCTGAATTACGTTTCATATACTCCCCCAAGAAATTCCTAATCAAAGTTTCAGCTTCACATGAAAACTGAAAATTCCAACAATTAGACCTGCACGCTTACATAAAACCCACTTCAATACCACAAGCAAAACCATCCCTCTCATCCAGTTTTACTTTTCCCAGGAATGCAAGGATATCGCAACCTGGCTGTGTTTTTTTTCTCGCGGCGACTGCGGTATTGGCCATGGATCTCACGCCACAGTATCAACTGTGGCCACGACAGGCGTACTCTGAAGCCATCCCCTATTTAGCAAATTCACATGCAGATATCGGCTTGTGGAAAATACTTAACAGCGAATGAGGCTCACTTTAAGGAGCGTAAAAGTGGTTGTCAAGCGGTATCTACGTGGTATCATCGCTACCATTATTGGTATTATCGTAAAGCGTTAGCAAACATGCATAAGCTTATGTTTTTTATGAATAATTTATATTTAGGGTGAAAATTCACACTTAAGTGGACTGTATCCAACAGCCAACACAATATAATTAAACAATATGCATGGGCAAAAGCAAAAGCCAAAGTTTCGCTTTGAAGGAAAGCAGCGTTTCGCAAGTTGGAATGCTGCGTTTCAAGGTAATGAGAAAAACTGTTTAGCTGTTCCGAAACTTGATTATTGCGAAGCTGACCAGATAAAATCCAACTGGTATTAGATTGGCACCGAATTTGCGATCTTCGAAGACTTCAAACAGAGTCCATCGGAGGTGAATCCGGTTTTTTTCATTCTTCATTCCGCGCAAGTTTCTGCTGGCATGGCCGCGATCTGCTTTTGCCGCACAATCTGGATTACACTATCAGGCACAACGGCAACCGCCCCTTCTGAATCCTGACGCATGCCCTTACATTATCTGTCCGCTCTTACCTCACCCAAACGCACGCCACAAGCGAATCTCCATCTGGGTGTCACACTGGCTTGCGTGGCAGGGGCGTTGAATGCCGGTGGTTTTTTGGCAGTTGGCCAATACACTTCCCATATGACAGGCATGCTGTCGTCTGCGGCTGATGATTTGATTTTGGGGAAGATACTGCCCGCCTTTGCCGCACTGTTTATGTTGATCGCCTTTGCATGGGGAGCGGCCTGTACGGCTATCATGGTCAATTTCGCCAAGCGCAATCATTTTCGCTATATCTACACCCCGGTCTTGCTGCTGGAAGCATTGTTACTGCTCGTGTTTGGTCTGGTTGGTACCGAATTGCAGGAACATGCCGTCATCACCGTCTCTTTCACGACGGTCTTACTCTGCTATGTGATGGGCTTGCAGAATGCGCTGATCACCAAAATTTCCAAGGCAGAAATACGCACGACCCATGTCACCGGCCTGGTGACAGACATAGGCATAGAAGTCGGGAAAATGATTTACTGGAACAGGAATAAGGAAGAAATCCATCATCAAAATGAAGTGGGAGCCAATCTGCAAAAATTGCGCCTGCACAGCTTGCTGGTATTTGCCTTTTTTTCAGGCGGCTTGCTGGGTGCTTTTGGCTTCAAGCACTTCGGCTTCATTTCCACACTGCCAATTGCGACTGCGCTGGTGGTGCTGTCGCTGGCCCCGCGACTGAAAAACATGTGAGTCTGCCGGTGCTGTTACAGACATCAAGAAGCAACATGCCTGAAAACCCGGAAAATCACACTTGATGGGCTTTTTGCAGGCGCTTTTCCAGTCGCCTTTGCACGACTTCAAAGCACAGACTGAGCGCCCAGTATATGGCTGCTGCAGCGATATACAGCGGTAAGGGCCGAAAACTGGTGGCGATGACTTCCTTGGTCGCCAGCATCAATTCTGTCACGGTGATGACAGATACCAGCGAGGTATCCTTGATCAGACTGATAAGGGTATTGCTCATGGAAGGTACAGCGACGCGCATGGCCTGCGGCACCACGATATAGCGCAGCGTCTGCGCATAGTTCAGGCCCAGGCTGGAACTCGCGGCCCACTGTCCACGGCTGACACCAAGTATCGCACCGCGTATGCTTTCCGACAGATAAGCACCAGAGTTAAGACTGAGTGCCAATATGCCAGCCGATGTCGCCGAGAACTCGACGCCCAGGCTGGGCAGCCCGTAATAGATGACGAATATCTGCACCAGCAAGGGTGTACCGCGTATCAGGCTGACATAGACCGCTGCTGGCGCACTGATGGCGGCAAATGGCAAAATGCGCGCCACTGCCAGCAGGAATCCCAATATCAATCCCCCCACCATGGCACCAATGGCAAAAAGCAAGGTATAGGCCACGCCCTTAAGCATGACAGGGGCTGCCATCTGCAGCAATTCCAGAATTTCCATGGCGACTTTAAAAAGAAATATCCCCGCGGGACGGGGATAGAATTGTGACTAAGTGGAATCAATCCACTTAATCATACAGCTTAAGCAGCCGACATTGCAGGGCAATGTCGGCCTGATTGCAGCTTATTGCGCAGTAGGTGCCTTGCTGACATCCTTGCCAAACCATTTATTGGATATTTTGGCGAAGCTGCCGTCCTTGATGATCTCGGCCAGCGCCACATTCAACGCTGCGGCAAACTTGGGATTGCCCTTTTGAAAGGGAATACCATTTTTGGCAATTTCACCGATAGGTGCGCCCGCTTTGACTGGCAGGTTGGTCGCTTTCAACAAATAAGCAACCATCAGGCTATCATTCAAGGCGGCGTCAACACGGCCTGCGGCCAGGTCTTGCAGGTACTCAGGTGCGCCGGGATAGCTCTTCACTTCAATACCAGCCACGGCCTTTGCCCGTTCTTCATAATTGCTGCCCTGCCCCACACCCAGTTTTTTGCCTTTCAGGTCATCCAGGCTTTTGAATTCGCGCTTGTCATCCTTTTTGACGATAAGCTGGGCACTGGACAGGGTGTATGGGTCAGAAAAATCAAAAGTTTCCTGACGCTTGGCTGTGACACCAACCTGATTGACGATCACATCGAACTTGCCCGCAGAAAGGCCAGCGAGTATGCCGCTCCATTCAGAAGTCACGAATTCTGGCTTGACGCCCAATTTGGCGGCCAGCAATTTGGCGACATCCACATCAAAGCCGGCCAGTTCATTGGTTTTGGTATCTTTGAAATTGAAGGGTGGATAAGTCCCTTCCAGTGCAATTTTAAGGGTGCCGCGTGTTTTGACAGTATCCAGCAAATCAGCAGCACTTGCAGTCAGAGAAGCACCTGCCAGCACCAGCCCAGCGAATAAGGCGGAGATTGTTTTTCTTGTAGAGATTTTCATTGTATTCCCAGGAAGTTTTCTGCCCCCAACTCACGGGAGGAAGCGGATTCATTGAAACATGCCAGATGGAAAAATTATCCGGCGACCTGGGTATGATATGGAGTCAGGCTGGATAAGGACAACGAAGTATTTCTTATTTGCATATACCAAGTGGTTCTATATGCGAAAAACAAGGAAGATGTGCAAATGGTGAAAACACGTCCCTGATGACAGAGACGTGTCACACAGTTCAGAAAGACGGCAGGTCGTTGAGGCTATTGCCAGGTACCTCATTGCTGGCGGTGCTCAGACCACGCACACCATCCTCATACTGTACTCCGACCACTTTTGGTCCAAGGATGATGCCGTTTGCGCTTTGAAATTTGGGCAAGACTTCGTCGCCATTGGCGATGGTATCCAGGACTGCTTGCACATCTGCCTCCTGAGGGTCCTCCACCATGGCTGGCGGCATGACTTGCCCACCCTTGCTCTTGCCCCAGCGCACCTTGGCGATACGCTGACCACTGTCATCAAAACGTACGGCTTCTATAAAAAATAATGCCATGATCACGCTCCTCATCAAAGTTGCAAAGAAAATCGGGAAGGAAATGCTTTAGCTCATACAAACGGCCAACGCTAATTTTTGGGATTACGAATACTCTGCACGCTTGCCTGACACCTCATCTTGCGCCTTCAGTATGACAGCTATATGTCATGATGTCGTGCAAAAAAAGCACCTTAAATCAACATGTTAGCAAATTAAAATCTGCATTCAAGTAAATTTTATTGCCCCCAATGGCAAAGCGGCTGACAGAAGCTTTTCGCTCTGTCAGCCGCTTGCTTGCTAGCTTTGACTAATTTAGCGGAATTCTTTACCCAAGCTTTGCCGCATGTTCCCGCGTCGCGTGAAAGGTTACACCAGGCCAACGTTCTTGAGTCAACTTGAGGTTCACACCTGACGTCGCCAGATAAGCCATATTGCCTGCAGCATCATAAGCGATGTTGCCGCCTGCGCTTGAGCGCTCAAAGTCAGCCAGCATTTTCTTGTCGTCACAACTGATCCAGCGGGCGCTGCTGATACTGGTGCCTTCAAACACGGCATCAACGCCGTATTCATTTTTAAGACGGCTGGCCACCACTTCAAACTGCAAGACACCGACCGCCCCCAGCACCAGATCACTGCTGACGACAGGCTTGAATACCTGTACCGCACCCTCTTCACCCAATTGCTGCAAGCCTTTTTGCAATTGCTTGATTTTCAGCGGGTTCAAAATACGTGCTGTACGGAAAAAGTCTGGAGCGAAGTAAGGGATGCCGGTAAATTGCAGCAATTCACCTTCAGAAAAACTGTCACCTATCTGCATGTTGCCGTGGTTGGGCAAACCGATGATGTCACCAGGATAAGCCTCTTCCACCTGTTCGCGTGAAGAAGCCATGAAGGTCACAACGGACGATACCTTGATCTCGCGGTTCAGGCGCAAGTGCTTGAGCTTCATGCCGCGTTCAAAACGTCCAGAGCATACGCGCAGGAAGGCGATACGGTCGCGGTGAGCCGGGTCCATATTCGCCTGGATTTTGAAAATGAAACCAGAGAATGGCGTTTCTTTTGGTTCGACTGAACGGATGGTGGCATCACGTTCACGCGGTGCCGGCGCCCAATCCAGCAAGGCGTTCAGGATTTCACGCACACCAAAGTTATTGATGGCAGAACCAAAGAATACTGGCGTTTGCACGCCAGCTAAAAAGTCTTCCAGGCTAAATGGATGGGATGCGCCATGCACCAGCTCAACTTCCATCTTCAGTTGTTCGATTTCCAGTGGGAACATTTCTACCAGACGAGGATTATTGATGCCCTTGATGACTTCAAATTCCTGATCCGCACGTTCGCTACCTGGCGTGAACAACAAAATCTCATCTTTCAGGATATGGTACACACCGCGGAAAGTCTTACCCATACCAATAGGCCAGGTCACTGGTGCACACTGTATCTTCAGTACCGACTCCAGCTCATCGAGCAATTCCAGCGGGTCGCGGGTTTCGCGATCCATCTTGTTGACAAAGGTGATGATGGGCGTATTGCGCATGCGGCAAACATTGAGCAGCTTGATGGTCTGTTCTTCCACACCCTTGGCGGCGTCGATCACCATCAGGGCAGAATCCACCGCCGTCAACACACGATAAGTATCTTCAGAAAAGTCCTGGTGACCGGGGGTGTCGAGCAGGTTGACCACGTGGTCGCGGTATTCAAACTGCATGACGGAGGATGCCACCGAGATGCCGCGCTGCTTTTCTATCTCCATCCAGTCCGAAGTCGCATGGCGACCGCTCTTGCGCGCCTTGACCGTACCCGCCAGTTGAATCGCGCCTGAGAACATCAGCAGCTTTTCTGTCAATGTGGTTTTACCCGCATCCGGATGGGAAATAATGCCGAAGGTGCGGCGGCGTGCCACTTCGCGGCTGATCAGGTCTTTCGATGCCGCGCTGGACGTAGTCGTCTCTGCGACTGACTCGTGGCCGGATTCAGCGCTATCGTCTGGGGATGTATTCATGGTGTTCATGCTGATGCCGCAAAAATGGAAGAAAAACACGCAAGTTTAGCTGGTATTGAGGTCGAAGTCGAATGCAAGGATTTGCAAGGCAAGGCAATTTGACATTTCCATGATCAGGAAATAAAAGAAATAACAATTCCATCATGGATTTTCTTGCACTTTCCTGTAGCGATGCCATGATATGCAAATACCTTCGTTCACGATAGATCAATGTAGATAATCATGAAGAAATTTGCTCTTAAGGCAACATTCTCTCTCTGTATATTGTTAGCCATGCCTGCGCAAGCGGGTTCTGGCTATTATCTCGTTAGCATCTATGAAAATGAGGGTGAAAAGACCATAGACTTCAAGACCTGGTCTTCTTTCGTTGATAATCGCCCTACTTCGACTGCGCCTGACCTGGGTTTCAGCTACATGCCCAACAAGACCTGGTACACCGAATTATATGCAACCTGGTTCCGGCGCGGGGTTGGTTCACTGGCAAACAGTGCATGGACCTGGCAAAACGATTTCTTGCTTACCCATGGCCAATATGATGTTGACGTTGCCTTGCATACAAGTCTGAACAAGAACACTGACAGCAGCCGGGGAGTGGATTTTGAATTTGGCCCTGCCATGCAAACCGGGTTTGGCCGCGTACAGATAAATACCAACCTGTTCCTGGAACGCACCTACCGCACCAGTCCGGCGACGCGCATGCAAATGAAATACCAGTGGCAGACCAAATACCGCTACCGACCTGAGCTGGAGTTTGGCTTGCAGGGCTTTGGAGAACTGGGTGATTGGGATAACTGGTCGGCACTGGCTCAGCAATCACACCGGGCTGGCCCGATGGTATCCGGGAGTTTCAAGTTGGGGAACGCGGCAGACAACAAGCAAGCCATCAGGTATGAAGCATCATATGTAGTCGGCAAACTCAATACCCGCCACGCAGGCGTATTCAGCATGCGCCTGCAATACGCATTCTGATCCGAACACAATCTCTCCAGTTTGCTATATCCTCATCATCTTTGCTTGTTATCATCTTTGGTGTTTTTTTACTATCTATCTGATCTTCCTATGAAAAAGTTACTGATCTCTGCTTTTATGCTGGCACTGGCCAGCTTGCCACAACTGAGTTTTGCCTGGGGTGCCGATGGTCACCAGACTGTGGGGGCAATTGCTGAAAACCTGTTGGCAGGTAGCAAAGCGGGTATCCAGGTCAGAGCACTGCTGGGTACAAATACCCTGGAAAAAGTCGCCGTATGGGGCGATTGCGTCAAAGGCATAGCGCCCGAAAAAGACTTTACCTATACCTCCACTGGCCGTTACCCGGAGTGTGCATCCTTTGAGACGGCCGCAGGCATCGATGCCATGGCAGATTATGTGAAACGCAACAATACCAATTGTAATCCGGCCTTTGATGAAGAAAACTGCCACAAGCAATATCACTATGTCAACGTAGCGCTGCAACATGAACACTATAAATCTGGTTATGTAGGCACCAGCGATCATGATATCGTCAATGCCATTCGTGCAGCCGTTGCGGTGTTGCAAGACAAACCACAACCAAAACCATTCAACTTCAAAGATAAGCAAGAAGCACTGACACTGCTGACCCACTATGTAGGCGACTTGCATCAGCCTCTGCATGTAGGCTCCATCTTTTTGAACGCCGATGGGAAGATCGTCAACCCGGATGAAGGCCAGTATGACCGTGGCAGCACTACCGTTGGTGGCAATGCATTGCAATGCCCATGTGGCAACCTTCACGCATTGTGGGATGATCTGCCTCAGCAATTCAAGCGTGGCCGCATGAATGAAGCACTGACTAAAAAAGCCAGGGCAATAGCGCCTGCCAATGCCACCATAGAAGAATTGCCGGCATTGTGGGCCAACGATGCCATTCGCGATGCCAAACAACTGTTTGCCGGTACCCAATTCAGTAAAAGTACACCGAACCAAAGAGGAAATAGCTGGTCTATTGCCTTGCCACTCGAATATGAAAAAACCATGCTGAACATGAAAGAAGATGCGCTGGCACGTGCGGGTGCTCATCTGGCTCAGTTGTTAAAATCCATCTGGCCTGAATAATTCAGTTCTAACGTCACATTAGGAAAATTTGCTATGGCTTTTACCCCACTACGCTGGATAGGAACGGGCTTCAAATACCTCTGGAATGCGCTGGATTTCAGCCGCCGGGTATTTTTCAACCTGTTGATCCTGGCTATCCTTATCATGATCATCGTTAATATTCTCAGTAGCGGGGTGAAAAAGATAGAAAACAAAACTGCCCTGATACTAAATATTAAGGGTACGCTGGTTGAACAACACGACAGCAACCCAAGGGAAGCTTTGCTGGCAGAAGCCAGAGGCGAAGCCAAGAAAACCACGCAATTGCGCGATGTTCTGGCTGTGCTGGATCAGGCAGCCAAAGACCCGCAAATCAGCAGTGCAGTATTAATGCTGGACGAAATGGACGGCGCTGGCCTGGCTACCCTGCGTGAAGTAGCGACCGCAATCGACAGGTTCAAGGCCAGTGGCAAAACCGTGGTGGCCTGGGGTTCCAGCTATGACCAGCGTCAATACTATCTGGCTTCCCGTGCGAATGAGGTATACCTGCACCCCATGGGCACTGTAATGATTACCGGTTTTGGCAAATACCGTAATTATTACCGCGATGCCCTCGACAAGCTTGGTGTCACCGTGAACGTGCTCAAGGCTGGTAACTTTAAAAGTTTTGGCGAACCTTATGTTGCCAACGGCCCATCGAAAGAAGCCGCTGAAGCAGAAAGCTATTTATTCAATGGCTTGTGGAAAACCTATACCACCGACGTTGAAAAAGCCCGCAAATTGCCTGAAGGCGACATCATGCGCGGCATCAACGACCTCAGCAAACTGCTGGTCGCTGCTGGCGGTGATATCGCCAAACTGTCACTCAATGCCAAACTGGTTGATGGACTGAAAACCCGTGATGAACTGCGTGAAATCATGCTCAAGCGCGGCATCAAGGATGAGCAAATCAAAAGCTTCCGCCAGATCCCTTTTGACGACTACCTGGCCAGAGTTAAAACCAAGGCCTTTGGTGATGCAGTTGGTGTTATCGTCGCAGCAGGTGAAATCAGCGAAGGCATGGCACCTCCGGGCTCTATCGGTGGATTGTCGACAGCGCAAATGATACGCAAGGCACGGGAAGATGACAGCATCAAAGCCCTGGTCCTGCGCGTTGATTCGCCTGGCGGTAGTGCTTTTGGTTCTGAACTGATACGCAGGGAACTGGAACTGACACGCAAGGCTGGCAAACCCGTGGTGGTCTCGATGGGGGATGTCGCTGCATCCGGTGGTTACTGGATTTCCATGGCGGCTGACGAAGTGATTGCAGATGAGGCCACGATTACAGGCTCTATCGGTGTCATCGCCATATTGCCATCCGCCGACAAGGCTGCTGACAAACTGGGTGTGCACACTGCTGGTTCACCGACCACCTGGCTGGCCGATCCTTTCAATCCTTTGCGTCCGTTCAACGCACGTTTTGCCCAGGTTTTGCAAAGCAGTATAGACCACACATATGCCGACTTCACTTCCAAGGCTGCGGCAGCACGTAAAACCACGCCTGAAAAAATCAATGAAGTTGCCCAGGGCCGCGTCTGGACTGGCACACAAGCCAAGGAGCGCGGCCTGGTTGATACCATAGGCAATTTTGGTGATGCATTGAAATCGGCATCTACCCGCGCCAAGCTGGGCGCGGATTACCGCATCAGCTATATCGAACGTGAACCTTCAAAGATAGACCGTATTTTAAGTATCTTTGATGCCACTGCGGCCAGGGTATTGCATGACAATTTCAAACTCGCCGTCGTACCAACGGGCATGCCACCAGCGGCTGCAAGCCAGGTACTGAAAGACCTGAGCTGGTTGGCGGAAGTCAATAAAGAAGGTAAAGGCTTTACCGCATTGACGCATTGCCTTTGTACTGCCCCATAAGACTGAGGCGTCTTGAATAAAAAGTCCCGCGTCTTTTCGCGGGATTTTTTATTTGCACAGTGGTTTCACAGTCGGTATGACAAATGTCATCTCAAACTGATGGCATTTGCTTCTGTTTTATCAATATCGGGAAAGGCAAGATAGCGACATATCTCAACAAGGAGTAACAAGATGAAAAAAACCACTCTCGCCCTGGCCCTGGCTGTTTGCGCTGGCTGCTTTCATTTTCCTGCAACTGCGGCAAGCTTTTTGATTGAACGTGTACGTGTATTTGATGGCAAAAAAATTCAAGCAGATAAGAATGTTCTTATCGTCGATGGCAAAATCCAGGACAGCAATTTCAAAGGCAAACCTGCTGCAGATGTCACCATCATCAATGGTAAAGGCCGCACCCTGTTGCCTGGCTTGATCGATGCCCATGTGCACGCCTATAAGGACCACGAACTACCATTGTTGTATGGAATTACCACGCAAATCGATATGTTCACCAACGTAACGCAAATGAAAGAGATCAATGAAAAAATGCGCAAGGGTGACAACCGCGAACGCCCTGATCTGATTTCTGCTGGCGTACTGGCAACTGCCCCTGGTGGACATGGTACGGAATATGGCATGTCCATCCCTACCCTGAACAAACCGGAAGAAGCACAAGCCTGGGTTGATGCCCGTCTGGCAGAAGGCTCTCACTTTATCAAGATCGTGATTGAACACGGCAGTGACAAACGCCCTTTCAATAGCCTGGATACCACGACAGTCAAGGCCTTGATCAAAGCCGCCCATGTGCGCAACAAGCTGGCAGTAGTCCATATAGGCAATCTTAAAGAAGCGCAAGATGCCTTAGCCGCTGGCGCAGATGGCCTGGTCCATTTATTCAATGACAAGCAAATCAGTGATAAAGACATGCGCGATCTGGTCAATAGCGCAAAACGCAAACATGCTTTTATTATTCCCACTTTTTCTGTACTGGAAAGTATGGCTGGCATAAAAGAACAAGATGTATTGGCTGACAAACGCATGACTAATTTGCTGGGCAAGGTACAAATGCAAGCACTGAACACGCCCTTTGGTGCCAGGCCTGACCCGGATTTGCTGAACGTACCAAAAATGATGACGGCAGCCATGCATGCGGCTGGCGTACCCATCCTGGCTGGCACTGATGCGGGCAACCCAGGTACACAATATGGCATCAGCCTGCATCATGAACTCGCCTCACTGGTAGATGCGGGCTTGAGCCCCACTGCAGCGCTGGCATCAGCCACTTCGGTGCCAGCCTCTGCCTTCCGGTTAAAGGACAGAGGCCGTGTCGCCAATGGTTACAAAGCCGATCTCTTGCTGGTTGATGGCGAACCGGACAAGGATATTAGCAATACACGCAATATCGTCGATATCTGGAAAGACGGTGAACGCGTCACAGCGCAACGCGAACAAAAACAGCAAGAAGTGTCCAGGCAAAATGCGCAAAAAAATCTGCTGGTGGAAATCCCTGCCGACGGCCGTATCAGCTTGTTTAGCAAAGAAAAACTAGCCAGTCCATTTGGTATTGGCTGGCACCCTTCTACGGATGCTCCCATGGCTGGAAAATCAAGCGTCAACATCAAGATGCTCGATACCGCCAAAGAAACAGACGCGCCAGCAGACGCCATCTCGATTGCTGCCACCATTAATCCTGGTTTTGCCTACCCCTGGGCCGGACTGGCCTTCTTTCCTGGCAGGCAGCCCATGGAAGCCGCCAACTTAAGTGCTGCCAACACGCTGAAATTCCGCGTAAAAGGTGATGGTAAAGACTATAGTGTGGCAATCAGTGTTCAAGGTAGCTATATACCTTTATCCGTACGCTTCAACACCACATCAGAATGGCAGGAGGTAGTGATCCCATTTAGCAAGTTCAAGGGACTGGATGCCAGCATCATCACCGTAATCGCATTCAATGCCGGGCCGCAAATCGGCGAATATCATTTTGAAATTGCTGACATTCGTCTTTTAAAGGAATAATGCTGGATATTCATCAGTAAGTACCCAGGGGCTAGCCGTGAGCAAATCAATATTATCGACACTATCTTTCCCCTGGGTGCCAGTGCGCTATGGCAAAGCACCCTATTTCTGGCTTTTCTCATTTGCCATTTTTGGCTGGAAATATCTATATGTCGCTCCCAACAGTCAGGAATTGATCGCCCTGACCTTGAGCCTGTTATTCTTTTTGCCGGTTTACTTTTATAGTTTCTGGTGTTCTGGATGGCGCATTTACGCATGCATCGTAACCGTTTGCGCCATGGGCATCATCTGGGCACCCTACAATTTTGGCGGTTCCACTTTCTGCATCTTTGCAGCCACCATGACTGCGCGCTTGCCAGATACACGCAAGGCATATTTGACTTTGCTCGCCGTCGGCATGGCCATCATGATCGCCAGCATTCTCATGAAACTGGAAACTTTTTTCTGGGTACCGGCAATCATCTTCAGCATACCCAGTGGCATTGGTGCCATCATGGGCGAGCGCCTGTCGCGCAGCAATGAAAACCTGATCGCCAAACAGCAAGAAGTCGAATATCTGGCAGCACTGAGTGAGCGTGAACGCATCGCCAGAGATTTGCACGACTTGCTGGGTCACACCCTTTCGGTGATTACTCTGAAAGCCGAATTAGCAGGCAAACTCCTGGATAGAAATCCAGAAGCTTGCAAGAAAGAAATCCATGATATCGAGCACACAGCACGACAGGCACTGGCTGAAGTCCGCGCTGCCGTCATTGGCTATCGTGCTACCGGCCTTGGTCATGAATTGCAGTCCGCCAAAAACACGCTGGATGCAGCACAAGTCGCCTTGCTCTGTGATGTAGAACAGTTCACCATGCCCCAGAACCTGGAAAATGTGCTGGCACTGGCTGTACGGGAAGCGATCACCAATATCATACGACATGCCCAGGCCAGCCAGTGTCATATACAGCTACAGCGGCAAGGCTCGCACATCGTCCTAAAAATAAGTGACAATGGCATCGCCGGAAAAACTGGTGTTGTGCACAAAGGCAGCGGGCTCAACGGTATGAGTGAACGTGTGCATGCACTTGGTGGCAGCTTGCAAGTAAGCACAAAACCTGACATAACAGGACTACATTTGGAGTTATCTCTGCCCATGAAAGAAGAAACATGATACGCATCGTCATCGCCGAAGATCAGGCCCTGGTATCTGGTGCGCTGGCCGCCTTGCTAGGAATGGAAGATGATTTACAAGTCATAGGCCTGGCGAAGAATGGTCAGGAAGCCCTGACACTGTGCGAAAAAGAACAACCAGACATACTCGTCACCGATATAGAAATGCCCATCATGACAGGACTGGAACTGGCCGCTGCCGTAGCAGAGAAAAAATTGAACAGCAAGGTCATCGTCCTGACCACTTTTGCACGTAGCGGTTATCTGCGCCGCGCCATGGCAAGTAGCGTGCGCGGCTATATGCTCAAGGATGCACCTGCAAACACGCTGGCCACAGCCATACGCACAGTACACGCTGGTGGACGCGCCATAGCGCCTGAACTGGCCATGGAAAGCTGGGGTGGCGAGCAAGACCCTCTGAGCGAACGCGAACGTCAGGTATTGCGCCTGGCAGGCACTGGTTCCAGCAGCACCGAAATTGCCAAGCTCATGCATTTATCAGAAGGAACCGTGCGCAATTATCTGTCAGAAGCAATCAGCAAACTGCGCGCAAAAAACCGCGTGGATGCCTACCGCCTGGCGCGGGATCAAGGTTGGTTGTAAGGAAGCAGCTAGCCTATAATGAGGCAGTTTACAAAAAAGGATGTATGCCATGAGAAAACTCACCATTCTTCTGATATTCAGCCTCCCATCGCTCTCTTACGCGGGACAAACTCTGCTTGAAGCAAAAGCAGACAAGTTACGAAATGATGCCATGAGCGCATTCGAAAAAAGTCAGGATCAGAAGAAGGCCTTACAGCTCAATGCTGCAGCACTTAAAGTGACCCGGCATTTGCCGGAAACCAGCTGGCGCACCATAGAAAATTATGATGATGCCGGTTTGTATTATTACGAGAGCGGTAAATGGAAAGCATCAGCCCAGCACCAGGCAATTGCAGTACTGCTGGCTTGCGGCATGGAAGACAGCAAAGCCATGTTTCCAGTTTATGTAAAACGTTTGGGTTTTGCTTTTTCAAAGTATCGGCCAGGCCAGGATTTCGCCCCCATTGCCGCCAATCCCCTGATACTCCTGAGCGATATCGCCTTTAATCTGCGCGCCAATGCTGATTTGAGAAAACGCTATTTCAAGACCATAAAACTAAAACCGGGTACCCAGACTCCGACTGCAGCTTATCTTTACAAAATAAAGCCCGATGCACTACCCGCTACATGTTATATCCAGCCAGACCAGGCCAAGGAGCAAGCGGTCAAGAGTGAATAAGGCCTTTAGTGAATAAAGCGTTTTAAGCAAAGAGGCTACAATAGCGACAATTTCTTCCGCAATAAGAGCTAGCGTCAATTGCAAGATCCTTCTTTACCACATGCCAGCCTTGCCCCACATCCCTTGTTGGCGGATATCTGCATGCATTTTCTGGTCAAGGAAGTACCATCGTGCTGGTACACCGTGCCAGCCAGTCCACTACCGATGTTGATCGTCGTTTTAAACGGTGCGATGGAAATGGAAGACGGGCAGACCTTGTCCCGCTTCGCCATCATCGGCCCCAACAGGCACCGTTCGCGGGGCAAGGCCCAGCCTGGCTCACGCTTCATGTCAACGACTTTTCGCCCTGGCAAACTCAGCAATATACTAGGTTACCCTGTAGACGAATTTAGCGACGCCGTTATCAATCTGGCCGATGTGTTGCCGCTATCCCACTACACGGAAGTGAATGAAAAACTGGACGCCGCCAATGGCACTGCAGCCCAATTGGATGTAGTACAAAGTATGCTGTTACGCTTGCGCTTGCTTGAAAAACCTCGCATTGCTCCGCTGGTTATTCCCTATCACTGGATCAATAAACCAGCACAGGAACTAGCTGACAGCCTGGGTTTAGGCACACGCCAATTTGAAAGACGCTTTCTGGCCAGTTTTGGCCTCAGTTTGCGCAGCTACAAACAGCATTTACGCTACGGCACATCCCTGATGCAAGTCATGCTGGGTAGACTGCCAGCGAAGACCTGGGCAGAATGCGCCATGAATTTTGGCTATGCCGACCAGGCACACATGAACCACGACTTTGTGCGTTTTACCGGCCATACACCAGCCCAGCTCATGCGTGGCATTGCAGGACAAGATCCTGCACTTTGGGCATTCAGCTTTAATGAAGCTGAATTGGGGGAGTTGTTTATTCCCTCTGATGAGATCGATGTCGTTTCGGTACAAGACCGAATCATCGCTTGAATGCATAATCGGGGCTTCTCATAGAAGGAGCACCATCCATGGAAGAGCAATCAGGTTTGTTTCAGGATTCCTACATCCTGACCAACGTCAACGACTTGATGAACAAGGTGCAAAGCAATAGCATGTGGTATCTGTCTTTTGGTCTTGCTTGCTGCGCTGTGGAAATGATGCAGGCCGCCAGCGCCCGCTATGACATGGATCGCTTCGGTTTCATGCCACGCGCCAGTCCCCGCCACGCTGACCTGATGATAGTCGCTGGCACCCTCACTAATAAAATGGCCCCAGCTCTGCGCAAAGTGTATGACCAGATGGCCGAGCCACGCTATGTGATCTCCATGGGCTCTTGCGCCAATGGTGGTGGCTACTACCACTATTCGTATTCCGTGGTTCGCGGCTGCGACCGTATCGTACCTGTCGACATCTATATACCCGGCTGCCCACCGACTGCGGAAGCCCTGATCTATGGGCTGCTGCAATTACAGAACAAGATCAAGCGCAGCAATAGTATAGCGCGCTAAAAAAACACTGTAGTTGCATCACGTCGCACATCCGGGCATATGCTGTCTCCATTCGCAGTCCTGCTCCATTTATTTAGCGAGATGTGTGAGCAAGGTCAATGCCCTGCTGGCTGACTAGGGCGCGTTGAGTTGGCGCATACTATTGACACCCTCGTCAGACAACCAGACCAGGGTGTTCATATAGGTATCGATGCAATCGACCAATTCTGACCTGGGACCGTTTTTCCATTCGCTGGAACCATAGAAGGCATTTTGTTCGGCTTCCAGAGCATCACGGCTGGCATAAGCACGTATCATGTAGTAGCTTGCCTCTTCATGGTCTGAGTGGCCATAGGCGACCACGTCCATATTGCTGCTTCTCAGCATGGGGACAGTGATCGTATGCACTGTGTGATGAAACGCCTCTGCAACGCCGGGTTTCAGGCGATAAGTGCGAATTTCGATTAAGCGGGGCATGGCGGTTCCTGTCAGAGTTCAAATATGAACCGGCATGCTAGCATAGCTGTCAACTTTCTATTGACCATCAATGCAGGACGCTGACACAGGCGAGGCAATTCAACGATGGCGTTTATGCCGCCTGACTATCTTGGCCGTGATTTCTTCTTTATACCCCAGCAGTTTTCCTATATTCAAGGCATCCGTCCACCGTGCAGAACCGGCTCGCGCATTCAGCAAAATCATGGTGGCTTTTTTGCCTGCCAGCTTCACACGCATGATGAGACAGGCCCCGGCTTCGTTGGTGAATCCGGTCTTGGACAGCAGTATGTCCCAGCCTTTTTTACCAATCAGGCGATTGGTATTATGGAATTCACGGCTGCGACCATTCTTCAGTGTGACGCTGTCTTCACTGGCAGTGGTGATGTCGGCAATTTCCGGATAGCGGGATGCAGCTTGCGTCATCTTCACCAGATCAGCCGCCGTTGAGGTATTTTCTGGCGACAAGCCAGTCGCTTCACGTATGACGGTATGCCCCATACCCAAGGCAATCAATTTGGATTTGACAGCCACCATGAATGCACCCTGACCACCAGGGTAAGTACGGGACAGTGCGGCGGCAGCACGGTTATCGGAAGACATCAGAGCCAGTTGCAAGGCCTCTCTGCGGGTCATACTTGAACCTATGGGGACATGGGAACGGCTATGCTTGAGCTGGTCTTTGTCCTCTTCTTCTATGGAGATTTTCTCACCCATATTGGCTTTGCTGTCGAGCAGCACCATGGCTGTCATAAGCTTGGTCAGCGAGGCAATGGGCACGACCACATCGGCATTTTTTTCCAGTAAAACCTGGCCACTGCGCTCATCGACAACAATGACATTTTGCGAATTCAATTGCATGGCAGACAGGCTGCCGCAATAAAACATCAGGACTACAAGCAACTTCGGCTTCAACATCTGGGCACATCAATTCTGTCACGGGATTAAACAAATAAGGCTGACGCAAAATTGCTAAGGCGATGACATCGCAACAGATCTAACAATTTTGCGTCAATATTATAGTAAAAAACCAGTTTGCATACTGGCGTCATTTCATGACACCGAATACAAACTGGTTTTAGTCATGTCAAGAATTATTTACCTGAGTAGATAATATCTGCACGACGATTTTCTGCCCAGGAAGCTTCATCACTACCTGTTGCTTTTGGTTTTTCTTTACCCAGGGAAACTGCTTCCATTTGAGATTCAGGCACGCCTAACAGGGACAAGGATTTACGCACGGCTTCTGCACGTTTTTGACCCAACGCCAGGTTGTATTCACTGCCACCGCGTTCATCGGTATTACCCTGGATCAGAACTTTCTTTCCTTTGTTAGTACCCAAATATTTAGAGTGAGCGTTGACTGTGCCACTGTATTCAGTTTTAACTACGTATTGGTCAAAGTCAAAATAGACGCTACGTTTTGCCAGCGGGCTGTTTGGATCATTCAATGGGTCCATTTCTGCTTTTACTGGAGTTACGTTACGAGTGTCTGTAACTACAGGCTTAGTCGTAGTTGTAGGCTGTTGTGCTGGCTGTTCGGCTACTTTAACTGGTGAACTGCAAGCTGCTAATAAAGTAGCAATTGCTGCCAAACCAGCAGCGTTTTTGAATGTGTTGATTGCACGCATGTAAATACTCTCTAAATTTTTGATTGGTCGATTCAAACCTGCACAGAACATTTCAGGTATCAGGTATTATGAAACTTCGCCATGTTGCCCCAAGAAACTTAGGTGAATCTTAAAATTTCCCATTTATTCCGGTTAAGCGGAGAATTTTTTCAAAAAAATAATTTTATTACCATAAACAGTCAATTTGACTGATTATTTGCAGCAGCAAACAGGATAATTACCTCTAGCCCACCGAGTGCTGCATCGGCCAGATTGATCGTCGCATGATGTCGGTCTGCAATGGCTTTGGCGATTGCCAGCCCCAGACCGCTGCCACTCTTATTTGTACCTGCGACACGATAAAAACGGTCAAAGATACGTGCACGTTCTTCTACGGGGATGCCGTCGCCAGTGTCCTGTATACCCAGCCGCAATCCATCCTTGTCATGGCTGAGACTGATCTGTACCCTGCCCTCATCCTGTATATAGCGCACGGCATTGTCTAGCAGATTGCGTATCATGATGCGCAGGCTTTCGCTGTCGCCTTGCAGTTCAACAGGCGTATCCATTTCTGCATTGATGGTGATTTTCCTGGATTGCGCAAAGGGCATGACATCGCTGACAGCCTGCTCTATGCAGGTATTCAGTGTGATGCTCTGGAAGCTCAGGCTGGCTTGTGAAGTTGGATCTTGCCTGGCCAGCGCCAGCAATTGCTCGACCAGGCGCGAAGCCCTGTCGACACCGCCGAGTAAGCGATTGATGGCTTGCTCGTGATTTTTTTCATCCTTAACCCTGCCAAGATTTTGCACCTGCAGGCGCAAGGCGGTGATGGGTGACCTGAGCTCATGCGCGGCATCGGCGACAAAACGCTGTTGCGACTGTATTGCCAGGCCCATGCGACTCAACAGGGAATTCAGTTCCGTCACCAGCAATGACACTTCCCTGGGGACACCGTCGGATGAAACCGGATCAGTGGAATTGGCATTACGGTTGGCCAGCTCGCTACCTATGCGATTCAGAGGTGCAAGGACAGAATTGATACCCCACCAGACGGCGCAAAACAAGAGTAGGGACACAGGTATAACCGGCCACAAGGTGCTCAGCGCAAACGATATAGCCCTGTCCCTGCGCGAACCCATTTTTTGAGCCACCTGGATGACCCGCTTGTTCTCTTCTGCGGCATACACGCGCCAGTCACCGTTTTCCAGCGTCACCGTTGAATAGCCTAGCGCAGCCTGCTTGGGCAGGCTGCGGTGCTGGCGTGACTGGTAAACCCTGGCCCCATCTTCTGACCAGACTTGTACGACAAAATCAAAATCATCAAGTTCTGTACCTGGCAGGTTGTGCCAGTCTACCTGATCAAAATCACCGTCCTGCAAGGCAAGTGCCATTTGCTGCATGTGGTAATCAAACAGCTTGTTCGCTTCACCAATGGCGGCATGTAGTGAACTGGCAAACTGCAGGGCAGCAGCAGCCAGAATGGCGATGCCAAACAAGAGCATCATTTGCAGGCGCAAAGACTTCATGTGCTTTTCTCAACCACGCTTTTCTCAACCATATAGCCAACGCCACGCACATTGACGATGAATTTTTGGCCCAGTTTTTTTCTCAAGCCGTGGATATACACTTCGACTGCATTGCTTTCGATTTCTGAGGTGGCACCAAACAACTGGTCTTCCAGACGGCTGCGCGAGAGTATGGCGCCGGGGCGTGCTACCAGAGCGTCAAGGATGGTCCATTCACGCGAAGAGAGTATGACCTGCTCTTCACCAACAAACACTTGCCGGGTGGTGGTGTTGACAACCACTTCCCCGCAAATATATGAAGTATCGGCACGGCCACGGGACCTGCGTACCAGCGCATGCATGCGGGCAAGCAACTCATCAAGGTCAAAAGGTTTGACCAGGTAATCGTCCGCACCGGCATGCAGGCCACGGACTCTATCAGGCACGGCATCGCGTGCCGTCATGACCAGCACTGGCAAGGTATCACCGCGTTTGCGCAGGGCTTTTAGTATTTCCATGCCATCGCGCTGTGGCAAGCTCAAGTCCAGCAACAAGACATCATAGCTATGGAATTGCAAGGCTGTCTCTGCAGCTTCGCCGTTGCTCAGCCAATCAACCAGATTGGCTTCACTTTCGAGAGCAATCTGTATGTTTTCACCAATCATGGGGTCGTCTTCGACGAGCAGGACTTTCATGGTTTTTGTATGTTTTAGGTTTGAAATAGGGTTGCAGCGTGGATTGTACGCCATGGGCCGACCTGAAAGATATGCTGCAAATCGCTTGACAGGCCCTCACATTTAATCTTTAATTTCTGTAACGACAGAAATTAAAGAAATAAAGGAAAATACATGCAACAAAGGCAATCATCATTACGCAAATGGCTGATATGCTGGCTTTATGCAGCTGCTTTTGCCCATTTCATCATCGGCCTCTTGCTGCCCTGGATCAGTGCCACTGGCCTGGTCGAAGTCTATCACCAGCTCATTGAGAGCCATTTCTGGCCACAGGCTGCACCAGATGCGGCGCGAAACATGCAGGTGTGGTGGATGAGTCTTTTTGGCGCCACCGTACAAACTGTGGGCTTGTGGATGGGTGCGCTGATCTATCTGGGCAACCAGCATCGCAGCCGCATTGCCTGGCTTTGGCTGATGATAGGCATATTGGTATGGGCACCGCAAGACATGCTGATTTCCATGCAGGCGAATATGCTGATCAATGTATGGATAGATGTCGTTGCTGTCCTGAGCATGATCCCTCCCTTGTTCATTTTGTGGAAAATGGATGCACTGAACACTGAACATACTGAGGGAAGTGCATGAACCCAGATAGCAAATCCATCCCGTCTGAAGGTGAATTGTTCAGGAAAATCCTGGGCAAGGAATGGCTGAAACTGCACCCGGATATCCAGGCCAGGTTTGCCAAAAATCCTGAACCTGACAAGCCTTTGTATTACACAGGTGTACTCAGCGAATTGAGCTGTTCAAGGATAGGCAAACTCCTGGGTCATCTGACCAAACCTATGATAGCCGGGGCTTTGATCCCTTATACCGATCATGACTTTCCTGTCGATATCATGGTGTATTCCAAGCCAGATTGCCCTGCCATCTTCAAGCAAAGAATATACCGCCTGCATGACAGGCCGCCGATACAGTTTACATCGTATATGCGGGAAAGTGAAAAAGGCGAAGTGCTCGAATATGTGGGCATGGGCCTAGGCATGAAACTGATCCTGCGCGTACATGAAGGTAATCTTTACTTCACCAGCGATGGTTATTTCTGGGATGTGCTTGGTTATCGCATTCCCATACCCGGCATTTTCACACCGGGCAAAACTTATCTATGCCATCGCAATGACAACCCTGAGCAATTCAATATCCGCATAGAAATCAAACACGCCTTGTTTGGGCGCACGTTTACCCAGATCGGCATTTTCAAGGAAATTCATACTGAGGCAGCATCATGAACACTCATTTAATCGCCCTGCAATTGATGGCAGCGCAAGGCTTGCTCGGCGCTTTCGATACACTGTATCACCATGAATTGACTGAAGCCTTACCGCAACGCGCCAGTGCCCGCACAGAGTTGGGTATACATGCGACCCGCGCCCTCATTTACAGTGCGCTGTTTATTGGTTTGTCGGCATGGGCCTGGCATGGCGCCTGGGCTATTGTATTATTGCTGGTGTTTGGCGTGGAGATCGTCCTGACCTTGTGGGACTTCGTGATCGAAGACCAGACCCGCCTTTTGCCAGCCACTGAACGCGTGACCCATACCGTACTTGCGATTAATGGCGGCGCCTTTATCACCTTGTTGGTCTTGAATACGCCAGAGTGGTTTGCCGCCCCTACACAGATGTTGTGGCAACCACAGGGCTGGCTCAGTGTTTTTTTGGCATTATGTGGTGTGGGCGTGGGTATGTCGGGCATACGTGATGGGCTGGCTGCACTCCATCTCGGTAAAATCGCAATCAAAGAAAGGCAGGCAAGCATGAACCATTTCAGCGACAAATCAGAGCAGGTTTTGGTCACCGGCGCCACTGGCTTTATCGGCAGCTTGCTGGTCAAGGCTTTACTGGCTGATGGGCAGCAAGTGACGATACTCAGCCGCAATCCAAAACAGGCAAGCTGGAAATTTGATGGCAAGGCCAGGGTTATCGCCTCCATGCAGGATTTGCCCGCAAATCAGCGCATCGATGTCATCATCAACCTGGCTGGCGCACGCATACTTGGCTGGCGCTGGTCGGAAAAACGCAAGGCAGAATTGCGCAGCAGCCGCACTGGCCTGACCAAAGAAATCACTGCGTGGATCAGTAGAGCAGAAAGCAAACCCAGGCTATTGCTGGCAGCCTCAGCCATAGGCTATTACGGCATACAGGCACCGGGTGATGACAGGGAATTGACTGAAAGCGCAGCACCACAACCCATCTTCATGTCTGAACTGTGCCAGGAATGGGAACAAGCCAACCAGCTTGCCAGTACTTACGGCGTCAAGGTTGCCAAGATGCGTTTCGGCGTTGTCCTGGGCCAGCAAGGTGCACTGGGCATGATGCTCCTGCCCATCAAGCTGGGCCTGGGTGGTGCGCTGGGTAGAGGCAAGCAATGGCAATCGTGGATACATGTGCATGATGTGCTGCGTGGCATTGCCCACCTGTGGCAGCATGAAGCCAGCCTGCGGCTGGATAGTGCTTATAATTTCACCGCACCTGAAGTAGTGACGCAAAAGCAGTTCAGCACCATCGCCGCCAGTGTCTTGCATCGCCCCAGCTTCTTCCCTACCCCAGGCTGGCCTATGCGCTTGATGCTGGGTGAGCAAGCTGATTTATTACTGGAAGGCCAGCGTGTAATGCCAGCCAGATTATTAAGTGAAGGCTTTGTATTTGATTATCCGGATTTGCGTAGTGCGCTGATCAATTTAACCTAGCAGGCTGATTGCCATGTAAAGAACGCCTATGCCGCGCAGAAGACAAATCAAATCGGTAGCAGCAGGAATTATTGACAGTTTTAATAGCCGAAATAATGATCTCGAAGGCTATTGGGCCATAGGCAAGCTTTGCCGGTTTGCGCATGAACACGCTATTTCTACCGTCACGCTAGATTTACTGAATATCACCTGCACGCCGGACAGCACCGAGTTCAATGCCATCATGCATGACTACAAAGTGAAGCTGCTTGCAATCTTGAATAAGCAGGGAATTCCAGCAGACTGGCTAGCGGCAGCCAAAATACAAATTGATTTTCAGCCTGAATATAGAGCGCATTTGCACTACTTTCGTTCCGGTTGGGGTAATCCTTATACTGTGACTGCCACTTTCATTGCAGACTTGGGGAAGCAATACAATATCCAGACTGGCGGTAATTGCAAGCCTCATGATTCACTAACGGAAAGCAGGCGAAGCGCTTAACTATCGTGCAAGATGCCTCACTTGAAATCTGAAATTAAGTCTCAATCTGGTGTTGCAAATTCAAGGAGCAAGCCATGTTCTTCCTGCACCATCCCCAGCCCGTGAGGCCAAGAAAAGCCGTTCCTGAACTACAGGTCAGCAGCCAGAGTCAGGCGATAGATACCAAAACTATTGTTGTCGAGCGTAGCGTTAAAGATTTGCAGTCTTTACAAGTGCAACTCAAGGAAAAAATATCAAGATAAGAAAAAAAATGCGGCTTTCCGAAAAACAACCAGAAAGCCGCATAAACGCGCAAAACTGTTTTAGCCTGACTCGGACAGGCTTAGTCGACATTGATCAGGCTGCAGCCCTTTTCTTCGCTTCTTCTTCATACAATTCTTTTTTGGACAATTTTCCTACCGGGGTTTTCGGTAATTCTGCACGAATATCCATCGCTTGCGGCATTTCATGCTTGCCCAGTCTATCTTTCAAAAAGTCCTTCAAGTCTTCAAAACTGAAGGCTGTCTGCCCTGTCTTGAGTTTGATAAAAGCCTTGGCCGCCTGACCGCGATACGCATCGGGGATGCCGATGACGCTGACTTCGGCGACTGCCGGGTGTTCATAAATCGCCTCTTCGATATTGCGTGGATAGACGTTGTAGCCACCAGACAAGATCATGTCCTTGGTACGGTCGACGATGTACACAAAGCCGTCCGCATCCATATAGCCTACATCGCCAGTGCGGAAGTAACCGTCAGGCGTAAAAGCGTCGCGGTTGGCATCTGGTTTGTTCCAGTAGCCTTTCATGATATTCGCACCAGCCACACAAATTTCTCCGCGCTCACCCAAGGCCACTTCCTGGCGTATGTCATCAATGCTGGCAAATTTAAAACGTATGCCTGGTGTCGGCAAACCACAGGAACCAGCCTTGCGCACGCCGCCCAGAGGAGTGAAGGTGCCAGTGGGTGAGGTCTCGGTCATGCCCCAGCCTTCGAGCAACGTACAACCTGTCAGGGCCTGGAATTGTTGCAGCACTTCTGTCGGTAAGGGCGCACCGCCGGAGTTGCAAAACTTCAGCGCGCTGAGATCATATTCCTTGATTTGCGGATGGTTGATGATGGCGGTGTACATGGTAGGCACGCCTGGGAATACCGTGATCTTCTTGTTCGCCAGATCCTTCACAACGGCATCAGCATCAAAACGGGTATGCAAGACAATTTCTGCTCCCATGCGTATGCCAAACAGCATGTCGACTGTCAGGGCGTAGATGTGGAACAGTGGCAGCACAGCAAGAAGTTTTTCTTTGCCTTCTTGCAGCACTCGCGGCTCGATATTGGTGGTTTCCATGATCTGGCTGCAAGCCGTGGTCAGGTTGCCATGGGTCAGCATTGCCCCTTTGGGCAAGCCGGTAGTGCCACCTGTATATTGCAGGGTGGCGACGGTTTCCCTGGGGTCGATTGCCGGGGTGGGTGTGTAGTCACCATCATTGTCCAGCAACTTGGCAAACAGCAAATGCTGGGTATCATCAGGAATGGCGCTGAGCTGCCCTGCCTTGTCGAGGTTCGCCTTGACGGCATCAGGATAAGGCGTCATCTCAGGAATATTGCCGATGATGAGTTTTTGCAAGCGGGTATGTCCCAGCATCTTGGCCATTTGCGGATAGAGCATCACCATATCGAGCGTCACAAGTAAGTCGGTATGACTGTCGGAAATTTTATGCTCCAGCACTTTCTCGGCATCAAGAGGTGAGTAGTTCACCACCGTGCCACCGGCCTGGAGGATGGCGAAAAAACTGATGACATAATGTGGTGTGTTGGGCAGATACAAGCCCACATGCACACCGGGTTTGACACCGAGTTGCTGGAAACCTTTGGTGGCCTGATTCACCAGTTTTTGCAATTCAGCATAACTGGTCTTCTTGCCCATGAATTCCAAGGCTGGCAAGTCCGCCCATTTGGCAACGGCATCATGTAGCAATTGTGGCACGCTGCTGATCGGCAGGTCAGCGTCCCAGTGTACACCTGCGGGGTAAGATTTGATCCAGGGTTGTAAGTCGCGCATTTTTGTCTCTCTTTATAAGAATAATTTGAAAATGTCAGCCAACTGGGAAGTTAACGTCGGAAAAGCCCTGCCTCGGAAAGAGGAAGAGCCAATCCGGAACTACCCGTAAATCGCACTTATGAAACTACAAGTAATTATTTTTTCTCCGTATATTTCTTCAACTCCATCTTGCCGATCTGATTCCTGTGTACTTCATCCGGGCCATCGGCCAAGCGCAAGGTACGGGCTTGCGCATACGAGTATGCAAGACCAAAATCGTCAGACACGCCACCACCGCCATGCGCCTGTATTGCCCAGTCGATGACCTGGCAAGCCATGGTTGGCGCTGCTACCTTGATCATGGCGATTTCTTTAGCTGCAGCCTTGTTGCCGACGGTGTCCATCATCTGTGCAGCATTCAAGACCAGGAAACGCGCCTGGTCGATCAGGATACGGGCACTGGCGATACGTTCCAGGGTCACGCCCTGGTCTGCTACCCGTTTGCCAAAGGCCACACGTGTCAGAGAGCGTTTGCACATGTCTTCCAGTGCGCGCTCTGCCAGACCAATCAAACGCATGCAGTGGTGAATGCGGCCAGGCCCGAGGCGGCCCTGGGCAATTTCAAAGCCACGACCTTCGCCCAGCAAGATATTGGATGCGGGTACCCGCACGTTTTCAAACAGGACTTCACCATGACCATGTGGTGCATCGTCATAACCAAAGACCGGCAAGGCGCGCAAGATAGTCACGCCCGGTGTATCACGCGGCACGATGATCATTGATTGTTGCTTGTGGCGGTCAGCATTGCTTGGGTCACTCTTGCCCATGAAAATGAACACTTTGCAACGCGGATCATTGGCACCAGACGACCACCATTTACGACCATTGATGACATACTCGTCGCCATCACGAACGATGGATGATTCGATATTGGTGGCATCAGATGACGCCACTGCCGGCTCTGTCATGGCAAAGCAGGAACGGATTTCACCACGGAGCAAGGGCTTCAGCCATTGTTCCTGATGTTCTGGTGTGCCATAGCGGGCAAACACTTCCATATTGCCGGTATCAGGAGCCGAGCAATTGAATACCTCTGGTGCCCAGACAGCACGTCCCATGATTTCGCACAAGGGCGCATATTCCAGATTGCTCAAACCTGCGCCGTGGCCAGATTCTGGCAGGAAGAGATTCCACAAACCGGCATCGCGTGCCTTGGCCTTAAGCTGTTCAACTACCTTGGTCGGTATCCATGCATTGCCTGCCTTGCGGTTGGCAGCTATCTCACCAAAGAAAGTTTTTTCATTTGGATAGATGTGCTCATCCATGAAGGCGATCAGGCGTGCCTGCAAATCTTTGACTTTGGGGCTGTATTGAAAATCCATTGTATTTCCTTTTTCCTGGTTGGTCCGGCTGGACATGTATATGTCCGATTTACTTTCTTTGCAGTTCGATATTGCGCGCCGTCAGCAATGCTGTTGCGCATAAAACTTCTTCGCCATTGCGAACAGAAAAAACCTCTGCGGCGCTGACTGTCAGCAATTTGCCGTGTGAAACCACTCGCCCGCGTGCCCTCAGTTTTTCACCATCGGCAGGCGCGACTATCTTCAAATTACAATCAATGCTGGCATTGATCCAGCCTGCTGGCAACAAAGTGCCGGCGGCAGAAACTCCAGCAAAATCAGCGGCGGCAAAGATGGCGGTAGCTTGCATTTTTCCTGGTACGAAACTGAGTTCTTCCCGGTAGGCGATATCCAGTTCCACCTCGCCTGGTTCCACCTTCACAAACTCTATGCCCAGCCATTTCGCCATCGGCATGGCCAGCACCAGACTCATTAATTGTGCTGCGTAATCTGGATTGCTAGCCACGTATGTCGGTTTCATGATCGCGCCTTATTCTTTGCTGTATTAGCTAACCAGATAACCACCATCAACATTGATGCAGGCACCCGTGGTATAGCTAGCTGCATTCGATGCCAGGTACAAGACCGTGCCCGCCATTTCATCTGGTTCGGCAATGCGTTTCATGGGTATGCGGGTCAGTGCTTTTTCTAGGATGACAGGATTGTGGAACAGGGCCGAGGCAAACTTGGTATCGGTCGCGCCTGGCAGCAAGGCATTCACGCGCACCCCCATGGGCGCACACTCTTGCGCAAAGGATTTGGTCATGGCGATGACGGCTGCCTTGGTGATGGAATAAATCCCTTGCATGGCACCTGGCACCACACCATTGACGGAAGCCACATTGATGATGCTGCCACCGCCATGTTTTGCCATCAGTTTGGCACCGGCTGAAGACATGAAGAAATAGCCGCGTATATTGACATCCACCGTTTTTTGGAAGGCACTGACATCGGTTTCGGTGATATGCCCGAAGTGCGGGTTAGTGGCGGCATTATTGACCAGAATATCGAGCCTGCCATGAGCGGCCATGATGTCGGCAAACAGAGCATCAATCTGCGCCATTTCACCGATATGGCAAGCGCGTGCTTCTGCCCTGCCACCAGCAGCGACGATTGCTGCCACCACCGATTCACAGGCTTCTGCCTTGCGGCTGCTCACGATGACATAGGCACCGTTGGCTGCCAGGGTCTTGGCAACGGCTTCACCTATGCCACGGCTGGCCCCTGTGACCAGTGCAACCTTGCCCGTCAAATCAAACATTGCTGTCATCTCCTGCATCTCCTATTTCTCTCATTTTTCAAACGTATGTGATTGCTTTGGGATTGTTCAGCACTTCAAGGTGCGAAAAATTATTCAGGTAAGCCAGTGCCGGGCGCAATACGCCCTCTACGGTTGGCTGTAGATGAAAACGGGTGACCGCACTATTCACCAGCGACCAGTTGAGTTCGGCAAAGCGTGGATCAGGGAAACCCAGTACATGCTGGCATAGCGCCGAGATAGTGCCGCCGGAAGTGAACACGACGATGTTCTTGGCATCATCAGCAACTTCCAGTTGCTTGTGCATGGCGATGATGCAACGCTGGCGGAATGCATTCCAGCTTTCTACATATTCAGCATCATGCTCACCAGACATCCAGCGGCTGATCGCCTGGGCAAAAATATCCTGGAAGGCTTGTTTGCCGTTCGGCGTATTCATCAGGAAATGCTTGACGGCTGCCGGGTCATCAAAAGCTGGCACATGCCGCGCCAGCACTTCATGGTGGTTGTACTCATTAAAACCTGCATCGCAATGCCAGGCAGAGGTATCCAATGCATCAACATCCTGTTGCAGCATTTCAGACAGACAGGCTCGCGCAGTTTGCTGGTGCCGTTTAAGCGCGCCAGTGACCACTCTTGACACCTGCATATCACGCTCTGCCCACCAGCGTCCAAGATGCCGCGCCTGCTGTTCGCCCAGTTCAGATAATTGGTCATAGTTCTGGTTGCCGAATGAGGCCTGCCCGTGCCTGACCAGATATAAAGCTGCCATTATTTCCTCAGTAAAGAAAATCAATAAAACCATGAGCAAAGTGTAAATCCATGCCTATAATTGATCAAATGAATAGTTATTATCGATATTAATTAATCTCATGCATTTATCCCGAGTTGATTTAAACCTGTTCACCGTCTTTGTTGCCATCTATACCGAAGGCAGCGTGACCCGTGCCAGCCAGCAACTGAACTTGACCCAGCCAGCCATCAGCCATGCACTGAACCGCCTGCGGCAATTGTTCAATGACCCACTGTTTGTACGTCAGGGGCAGATGATGGTTTCGACGCCACTTGCGCGCAGCATCATAGAACCGGTGCGGCACGCCTTGCGCGGGCTGGAAGTGACGCTGACCGAGAATGACAAGTTTGACCCCGCAATGGCCAGCAAGCAATTCAACCTGGCCTTGCGTGACGTATTGGAATCCACCGCCCTGCCGCCGCTGATGGAAAGCATCACCCGGCAAGCGCCGCAAATCGATCTGGCAGCGATACAGGTGGAAAGGAGGGAACTCGTGAGTGAACTGGCGGCTGGCAGCCTTGATCTGGCGATTGACATGCTCTTGCCTCTGCCAAATGAGATACGTCGCCAAAAGGTGGTGCAAGGCAATACCGTTGTACTGGCTAGACGCGATCATCCCGTCATACAGGGCAAGCTGGATCTGGACACCTATATACATGCCGAACACATACTGGCCAGCTCAAGACGTAAGGGCATGGGATTGGAAGATTTTGAACTGAGCCGCCTCGGCTTGCAAAGACGCATACGCCTGCGCTGTCAGCATTATTTTGCGGCTTGCAGGGTGGTCAGCCAGACTGATTTACTGCTGACCATGCCGGAAGGTTATGCGCGCATTGCAAATGAACAATTTAACAATCAGATCTTGCCATTGCCGAGCTCCATGCCTTCATGGGATGTTTATTTGTACTGGCATCAAAATGTGGAAAATGATCCTGCTAATCGCTGGCTACGACAGCAAGTGATAGAGGCGTTTCAAAACCAGACAGTGTGATGGTGCAAAGAAGACATGCACTGGATTAATCCAGTATCAAGCGTGGAACTTTACTTGCCAGCAGCCTTGGGCTCGTCTGGCAACAGGCAGGCATCGATAATTTGCAAATCATTATCTTTGGCAAAGCTGACGACAAAATGATAAGCCAGAGGCTCTATATCGCGTATGGCTTCATTGACCACAACAGAACGCACGCCGTTCAACAATATCGGGCGTACATAGGGTGAATATTGCAGGTGTGAGTGCCTGCCACCGTCAGGGCTGAAACAAGACATGGCTCCGCACAGGCGCTCTGCCCAATCACTGGGGCGAAATTGTTTGCCATCACTGGTTAAACCCTGGATGAAAAACTCGCGGACTTGTTGCGTTTTTGTGGAATCGGCCATGTGCTCGGCTTGCTGAAGCAAGAGTGAATTAAGCTTAACATCATTATGTGACACCAAGCTTTCAATATACTTCCATATTATATCTTATAGAAGACTTGAATCAAAACCGGCATTACTGATATATCTGGCTTTGATGTAAAGCAGGCAATCTTACCCAGCAACTCATTGAGCCAATATAGTTCATTTTGTCGTGTAGTAAAGAAAAGAGCGGGCCAGGATTTATTGATTGATTATCATATTGCGTGCGACATGTTTAAATTGACAAGTATGAATTGCCGTTATCAATGAACAAAACACAATTCTAAAAAATGTCCTTCATGCAGAAATAAATGAATTTTCCCAACTGAGAAGCAAGCTTGATCAGATGATTCTTACCCAGAAGTTTAGTGCCACATTAAACGGCATGTTCGCAACTGTGCAGCCTCATCAATCTGTAAGATGCTTTATTATCTGTCTATTCTCATTCACCAACGCAATATGTGCCAAGCCATTGAAGCGATGACGTTTTAGGTCATCCTCTATTCCATCGCGCATAGCCAGGTTGACGCGCAACTTGTCTGCATCCATTTCTACCACGGCCTGCATATGTGCCAGCACGGATGCGCGATTGGGGCCAGCAATACTGAGCGCATAACGATGCAAGCTCGTATTCGGTATGATTTGCGCCCCCCAACTGGATTTGTACCACAGTATGCCATTGCCAAAAACGGGTGGCGTGATGCCCAGATTGATGGCAGGGTATCCTTGCTCCATACTCATGCTGAACATTTTGTAATACAGAAGCGCATTCAATTGGCGCATGCGCTCCTTGTCCGCATACACAGCAGGGTGCAGGCCTAGTTTATTGAAATAAGCGACACCAGAGATGCGCGGTTTGAGCAATAGAAATCCGCCCAGTCTCTGACCATTCTCCGATACAAAGACCAGGTGCGAGCGACCGGCCTGCGCATACATGTTTTCGGCAGTATCCAGATACGCATGTTCGCCATGTCGTGTGCGCAGATAAGGTATCAACATCTGCTCATGAAATTCACGATAGTCGTCCAGGCTATGGCCTTCTTCAAAGCTGACATTGCCTTTCAATGCCTGTTGCACACTGCGCCGCACATTGCCCCGCAATTGCTTCATGAATCCTTCCATAGCGGCAGGCAGCGGCAAGATGGCCTCAAGGTAATCGGGTATTACTATTTCTGGCCGGGCTTGCCAGGGCAAATGCGGATACAAAACGACATCGGCTGAACCATACCGCTGGATTGCTGCACGCAAGCGTAGAGGCTGGAAACTTCCTAGTACTTCTTGCTGGTAACCTGGATTCAAAAAAGCGTCTGCCAGTAAATTGCTGGAGCCATAGAAAATCACATTCAACGCTTGATCTGTATGAATCAAGCTGCCTGAAAATCGAGTGATGACCAATTCTGAGCCGCGAAGTAGATCCAGGTAATAACGCACATATGTGCGCAATCCCAATAGCCATGCCTGCATAATAACCAGTAGCAAGAGTGTAGTTCAAATAAGATGCGAGCATTCCGGCTGGGATATGCCTGGTAGTGGCAATCCTGTTCCATGAAAATTCACAATGCTTATGTCCTTATGTCGCATTTAAAAAGCTTGGTATAAATTTGACGCCTCACCCATTTTATTACATCGAATCCTGAAAAGTGAAACACAGACTCAATCAAGTGCAGTGCCTTGCGTACTATCATGGACGACGTCAGCAAGCGCAATCATGCTCTCGGTTTTGCTGCTATGTCTCGGCACGCAATCTGGGCGTATGGGCTTTCGGCAAAAGCAAGATGTACAAGAACTTGTGTTTTTTGACCAGGCTTAATAAGAGCAAGGGTATTAGCAATCCAGCCAGCAATGCCAGACTGGCATTCAGGTAGTCATATGAGCTCCAGCGTGCCAGAAGAGCAAATACCTTCCACTCTATCCATGAATGAAAAATCATGATGAATAGACTGCTGTTGCCCAGATAAGCCAGTAGCATGCCCAGCTTGCCAGCGTATTGCAGGCAAGTCGAGACTGACAAGAGCAGGTAGATGCCGAGCATGGCCTGGGCAGTCGCTATCCACCAGGTGCCATACTGGCGCATATTCAAATCTATGGTTTCATCAAAAAAGAAGTGCAGGGCCGCAAACAAAAGGAGTGCCACGATAAACACCCATGACTGGAAGCGAAAGCGCATGACATAGTCATGCATCACATAACCGAGCAAGATGAAAGCTGTGCTGATGCCAATCAGGTCCAGGCTCCATGGCAAGCCAGGGAAATCATGTTGACGGTTGCCCAGCCAGAGATGCAAGCTGGCGAATTGTTGAACATCCAATTGACTGCAAATGCGCGTCACAACGATCCCGGCGGCAAGCAGAATACTTATACAAACTACCGGCAGCAATAAGCCTGCATGCACGCGATTTGCCAGGTGCAAGACTGACCAGGCCAATAGCATGGCCAGGAACAAGTGTGGCAAATACCAGAGCGGCACCCACTCTATGGTATTGCCCGTCGCATACAGCATGCCCAGCACATAAGTATGGGCATCCACTCCAGACAAGACTATACGCGCCAGCCCCCAGGCTGACAATACAACAAAGAACGGCTTCAGTAAGGCATCGGCCTTAAAGACCAGAAAATCTCTGAAGGCAGTATCCTGATGCAGGACGGCCCCTGACAAAAAGAAGAACAGGGGCATGTGGAAGGAAAAGATGATACGAAACAACTCACCATGATTGTGAGCGATGATCCAGTTATGCCCAAAGACCACCAGGATGATACCCAGGCCTTTAGCAATATCAATACTGGTATTTCGCTCAGACATAAACCTCCATTAAGGCAATGCTGCTGAATTCAATCTGGTGCTACACATTCTATTAATGCTATTTTTGTACATCATAAGTCAGACTGGCCTGCCAGTCTTGCGGCAACAAAGAATGTACCGCCGCCGCCACTGGCACGCCACCGACCATGAGGCGATTGCGGGCCATGCATTCCAGTTGTGCATTGAGTTTCTTCGCCACCGCAATACTAGCCAGATTGCCTTCAGCCACCACGATTTCCATGCGATTAAAACCCAGTTCCCTGAACCCGGCATCCACCAGCAACCCTGCTGACTTGCTGGCAATTCCCTGTCCCTGGCATGACTGCCTGACCCAATAACCGAGATTGCAATAATTATGCAATTTGCTGATCATATTCAAGCCTGCGCCACCCAGCAAGTCTTTGCCATCTTCGCTGAAGATGCCAAACTCGTAGGCGCTACCTTCTTCACGTGCCTTGTCACAAGCTGCAAACCAGTCGCGCGCATGGTCGCTATTGAAGTCTGCATGACACCAGCCCATCCAGCGTCCAACGGTTTCTACCGATTCACGAACTACTGCAGCAAACAGATCCGCATCATCAAGTTCATAGGCGCGCAGGCACATGCCGGGGGCAATGATTTTCTTCATTGTTCTTTCGTTTTATTCAGCAAAATTTTTTTTCCAAGCTTCAAACAGAGTCTGGAAATCGTCCGGGTTGCCCGTATAGTGCAAGCAATCTTCATCCAGATGCAACCAGGGCTGGACGCTGCTAGTCCAGATATGGGCGACAGGTTGCAAACTGCTGGTATCGTTCAGTGTACCCGGTTTAATACTGATGATTTCTGTCTGGCCTAGCAAGCGATGAAACAGGCGTGTGCCACAAGTTGGGCAAAAGCTGCATTCCATCTCACGTCCCGAAGGCATTTTTCGCACCCATAATTTGGGCTGACCGGTCTTTAGCTGCATCTGCTGCAGGCGTATCCAGAGTGCCATGCCAAAAGCACTTGAAGATTGGCGCTGGCAATCATGGCAGTGGCAAGCAAATAAGGTCAGAGACTCGCCACTAACGCGGTACTGCACCTCACCACATTGGCACTGGCCTTCAAAGATTTCAGACATGATGATGTTCCTTGCATGCTGGATATTGCCATAACTTTCAGATTCATCACAACAAAAAGGCTGGCACTGTATTGACAGGGCCAGCCTCTAAATTATATCCAGACTGCGAAAGACAAGAGCAGGAGCAGTAGCATCCATAACAGCAAGGCACGCCATACCAGGCCAACGGCGCTTTGTAATGCACGCGGTGAGGCTTCTGCCCCCGGCTGGCTTTCCAGATCCAGGCTGTCAACGTCAACCGCTGTTGCATCCGCTTGCAAGACCATGGCTTTTTCTTCTGGCTCACCCAGGCGCACACCAAGGGCACCACCACCAGCAGAGAGGATGATGCCTACCAGCTCATCCGACCAGCGATCGGCATAGTTGCGCCAGGAGTAAACCGCATCTTCAAAATTGCCGACCACAGCAAAAGCGACAGCAGTCAGGCGGGCAGGTAACCAGTCTATCCAGTAAAAGACTTTGGCTGCATAGATACCAAATTCTTCATTTTTCATATGCTCAGGCTCGTTCCAGGCGCGCGACAGGTATTCTGCTGCGCGATACATGACGGCACAAGCCGGACCAACTGGCATGAGAAACCAGAAGAACACACCAAACACATTGCGGTGGGTAGCGATCAATGAACGTTCTACGGCAAGACGGGATATCTCTGACACTTCCATGCCGGTGGTGTCCAAATGCGTCCACTCAGCCAGATAGCGCCTGGCAGCATCTTCGTCGCCAGAGCTTAATGCCAGTTGTATCGAGGTGAAATAATGGCTATAGCGGCGAAAACCCAGTGTCAGGTAAACGATGAGCACATTCCACAGCAAGGCTGCAATCGGGTTCAGGCGCAGGCATAGCCAATAAATCAGGGCCGTTGGTAGTGTCAGCGAGACAATGACTATCCACCAGCCCAGGCGACCATGCTTGACCTTGCCTGCATTAAAGGACGCTTCGATTTTGTTAGCCAGCGTCTGGATTTGCGTATAGATAGGGTTATCTGCCCGCAAGGGCTTAAGCTGCTCAATTAACAGCGCCAACAGGATAGAAATAAAGGTCATGGTAGACTGGGCTTATGTTGCAGCGCAATGCTGCAAACAATCAATTTGCAAATGCGGCAAGTGTAAACCGATTTGCCCAGATTATGAAGCTTTGTTCTAGTGCTCTGAGTTATTAATTCATTCAATAACAAATCTGGAGAAATCGTTACGAGGCAAGGAGCAAAGCACAGCAAGGCTGGTGCCTTGCGCGCATTTGAGACGCAGTATCGTGGCGATTTTCGCCGAATTTGTTGTATGAATTAGTAACTCAGGGCACTATAGGCAAGAGTTTAGGGGGTCATGCACGCAGGAAATGAAACAGATTGCGCAGCATGCCCGCCGTTGCACCCCAGATAAAATGCTGCTCGTAAGGCATGGCGTAAAAATGTCGTTTGCCTGCGTTGTCGGGCAAATCAAAGCTGCGGCGCTGGTGATTTTTACCATCCATCAGGAAACTCAGAGGCACTTCAAAAATCGAGGCCACTTCCGAGGGATCGGTACGTATGGGAAAACCGGGCATGACCAATGAGACTATGGGGCTTACCTGGTAACCTGTACCAGTTTTATATTCTGGCAGGCTCCCCAGTATTTCAACATACTCGCGTTGCAGGCCTATTTCTTCTTCTGCCTCGCGCAGTGCCGTGGTCACCGGTTCAATGTCTTCTTCCTCAAAACGCCCGCCTGGAAAGCTGATTTGCCCAGGATGGTGATGCAGATGCGCCGCTCTTTCGGTCAGGAGCACTGTCAGGCCTTCATCACGCATGACGATGGGTATCAGTACCGAGGCTGGCCGGAACGGCAGGTTTTTGGAGAAAAAACTCTCATCAACAACTTCTGGCGACCATTCATATTGCTGCAGGAAGCGCTGGCGCAGCCACGCTGGCGACAAATTTTCGACAGGCACGGCAAGCTCATCACCAACTGAGTGTATAGGGAAAGCCTGAGGATCAAAAACTGGTTTGCTCACGATACAGTGTAATTTTCTTGTTGTTGGACATATTTTGCCTTTTGCCGGGCAATAAAAAAAGGATGCCTAAGCATCCTTTTTCAATACGGCAAGACCAGATATTACTCTGCTTTTGCTGCAACAACTTTACGTGCTGGCAATTTCTCTTTGATACGAGCAGATTTACCAGAGCGTTCACGCAGATAGTACAGTTTTGCACGACGTACATCACCGCGACGTTTCACTTCGATAGAAGCGATCAGTGGGGAGTACAACTGGAATGTACGCTCAACGCCTTCGCCGGAAGAAATCTTGCGGACGATGAAGTTGGAATTCAAACCACGGTTACGACGGGAGATAACTACACCTTCGTAAGCCTGTGCACGTTTGCGAGTACCTTCAACAACGTTGACGCTCACAACTACTGTATCACCTGGCGCAAAGTCAGGGATGCTCTTGCCGAGGCGAGCAATTTCTTCTTGCTCTAATTTTTGGATCAGATCCATTTTTTACTCCTATGACCATCTTGCCGACGCTGCAGAATCTGGTTCTGACTGATGCCCGGTAGAGGATGGGGTTTAACATGTGAATCATTGAAGATTCACGCTTAAATATTTCAGCTCAAGAGCCGAAAATTACTACAAACTACTTAAAAACTTTTCGTCGGCACGACTTAACAAGCCTGCCGCACGCGCTGCGATGATTAAATCCGGGCGCTTTACCTGACTGGCTTCCAGTGCACGCTGACGTCGCCACTTTTCGATTTCAGCATGATTGCCACCCATTAAGACGGGCGGTACAGCCTGATCTTCAAAGACTTCTGGCCTGGTGTAATGCGGACAATCCAGCAAACCATTGACAAAACTGTCCTGCACTGCCGAGGCGTCATCATGCAAGACGCCAGGAATTTGCCGTATGACAGCATCCATCAGGGCCATGGCTGGCAATTCACCGCCAGACAAGACAAAATCGCCGAGGCTGATTTCTTCATCGACGTAATTGTCCAGCAGACGCTGATCAACTGCCTCATACCTGCCACACAATAAGACCAGACCTGGCGTTGCCGCCAGTTGCATGACCTTTTCATGCGTCAGTGGCTTGCCCTGCGGTGACATATAAATCACTTTGGGTGTCGCTGCAGACAAAGCAGTCTGGCGCGCCTTGGCAGACTCGATTGCGGCCTGCAAGGGTTTTGCCAGCATCACCATACCCGGGCCACCGCCATAAGGCCGGTCATCCACGGTACGATGCCTGTCAGTCGTAAAATCACGCGGATTCCACAGCTTTAATTCGCATTTTTGTTGCTCGAAAGCCCGCCTCGTTACACCTGATTGTGTAATGGCAGCGAACATTTCGGGGAACAGCGTAATGACATCGAACTGCATGATTATGCCTTCTGAGAACCTGTTTACGATCTTACTGCGCGTGCGTGATCGGGGCTCATGTGCTGCTCAAAATGCTCATGTACTAAAGTACACTCCGCTTTTTGCGCTGCTCTTCACCCCGCTGACGCACGCTCGCTACAGATCGTAAACAGGTTCTGAATTCATCACCTTAATAATCACTACCCCAGTCGACCTGGATTTTGCCTGCTTTTTGATCGACTTCCTTGACGAAAGCTTCTACAAAAGGGATCAGGCGTTCGTGTTTCGCCAGTTCATTTTCAGGCACATCCGCTGCCGCCACCCGTAAAATCGGATGCGCACCATTGTCCATCAAATCCCTGACCACACCTAAATTCTCACCCTGAAGATTATCTACCTGCAAACCTATCAGATCGAGCCAATAGAATTCACCGGACGCCAAAGCAGGAAAATGCTTGCGAGAAATTTGTACAGTCGCACCTTTCAGTGCTTCTGCGGCATTTCTATCAGGCACACCCACCAGCCGCGCAACTACATCTTCCCCCTGGATTTTAACTTCCAGACGGTCAACATCACGCAACTCAGGCTTATCCAACCACCAGGTTTTTACTGACATCAATGCGTCAGCGTCAGCAGAATAAGGACGTATCCTTACCCAGCCGTGAATACCAAATGCTCCCGAGATATAGCCAACCAGGACCAGATCATCAGGAGCATGGACTGCAGCAGTCATGATACAGCTTGCAGCGATTAAGCTGCTGCTTTACCGGACTGAGCTACCAGGCGAGCAACTGCTGGAGACAATTGAGCACCAACACCTTGCCAGTAAGCCAGGCGATCAGCTGCAACGCGTACTGTTTCTGCATTGCCAGTAGCTACTGGATTGTAGAAACCGATGCGCTCGATAAAGCGACCATCGCGACGATTACGGGAATCAGTTGCAACGATGTTGTAAAAAGGGCGCTTTTTTGCGCCACCACGAGCTAAACGAATAACGACCATAATATTTCCAAAAAATGTCTGAACGCGGAAAAAGCTGTAGATTATAGCCCGCTTCTTGAGTAAGTCGCAAGAACTATCCCACTTTTCCCATCCTGCGCCCTGTTTTTATCTATCTGCGTGACAAATGCGACACACTTCACAGGCATAGCATACAATCACAGCTTCGACTTTGATGGTTTTAGCAATGACACTCACCGATAAAACACCGCATAAAAATAAAACCCTGGCAACTCTTCTGGCGGCCGTATTCGGCGCAATAGGTTTGCACCGATTTTACCTGTGCGGTAAAAAAGACAAATGGGGCTGGCTGCATTTCATCACATTGCCGCTCAGCATGACTATCCATTATTTCTATTTTGGCAAACCAGAAATTCTGCAATATGGTTTCTTGTTGCTGTCTTTCCTGATCGCCATTCTGGAAGCGCTGGTGATCGGTTTAACACCGGATGAGAAATGGGATGCCCGTCATAATGGCAAATCCGGCAAAACCAGCGAATCCAACTGGCCGCTGGCAGTTTTGCTGGTATTGACATTGGGTGTGGGTGCTTTTTCACTGATTGCAGCCATCGCCCGTACTTTTGACCTTTTGTATACTGGTGGCGCTTACGGTTGAAAAGATCATCTCAAGTTAACAAGCCACGATACTTCGTGGCTTTTTTATTCTCAAACAGATTAACGGTCTGCCTCCGTCCCCACCACATCTTTATAGGCATGCCAGGTGGCGTGACCGATGATGGGCATGATGACAAGAAAACCAATATTCCAGCTCATAAATCCCACAACGACACTGGCGATAATGATGGAAGACCAGACCAGAGTGACAGGCACATTGATGAACAAGGCTACACAACTGATGATCATGGCGGTGATCGCATCGGTATCGCGATCCAGCATTAAAGGTATGGATACCCAGCTAATGGCAAATACCAGGCTGGCAAAGACAAAACCTATGCAGAGATAGACAGCCAGGAATTCAAGATTATTCAGAGAGAATAGCTGCGACAGGAAATGCTGCATGGTTGGCATGCCCTTGTTATAGAACAGGGCAAAAATCACCAGCGAAGCACGTGCCCAGACCATCATGATAACTGCCAGCACCAGCGCCAGCACGCCGATATTACTCCAGCGCCCACGCATGGAAAAGACACTGCCCAACAAGCCGGAACGTACATTTTCAAGCCGGCGGCTGATGTCGTACAGCCCAAGAGCCAGCAAGGGGCCGACCAGCAGAAAGCCGCAAGTCAGGGCAGACAAATATTCAGGCGCATTGTTCAACACCAGTTGCAACAACAGACCCATGGCAGCAAAACAGACGCCATAAAAGATGCTGGAGCCACCAGATGCACGAAAGTCTTGCCAACCCAGTTTTAACCAAACAAAAGGCCGGAACATGCCCACCCTTCGCAGCGGTGGAAATGCCGCTTCATTGTCGATAACGGTCTTGATATCGGGCGGCGCACTATCCCCGCCCCTGCCTTGCGATTGATTTGCCATTCTGTCCCCATTTGTCTATGTCCGCTTCTTTGATGCGGATCAATATCCATCCTAAGTCAGTCTGGCATGAATGGCAATCTATCTCATGATTATTACTTCTTCATTAGCTTTTCACGCAAAAAATCATTAAGCTTGACCACCAACTCAGATGCCAGAGGCAAGGCTGGGTCACTATAAGACGCCATTTGCTGTGCCATGTCCCCGTTGATAGTTTTTAATACATGATTCATATCCTGCACCAGCAAAATGCTGGCATCTGGACTGGCTAGTTTCAAGGCTGACAGTTGCTGGGTATCCACCTGTATATCCTTTGCGCCCTGAATCAAGAGAATGGGGCAAGTCAGCTTGCCTATTTCTTTTTCAGGCGTGTAATGAAACCAGGAAACAAGATAGGGCTGCACACTTTCGCGGTATAAAGAATTTAACTCTGGCGGAACTTCTTTGTAGATTTTTCCCGCTTGCAAAGACGTAAGAATCTCGTCATTTTTTGCCGCTAATGCCGGTGGCAATTTACCCTGCAATTGCTGACGCAATACATCAGCTGCATTTTTTGCCGGGCCAGCAATTGAGATAAGTGCTTTGACAGGCTCTTGCTGCGCAGCCAGCATGGCAATCAAGGAACCCTCGCTATGCCCCAGAATCGCGACATCAGAAAAACGTGCATCTGCCTTCAACAGTTTTAGCCAGGCCACTGCATCCTGCACATAGGTTTCAAAACGCAGTTCGGCTTCAGATGTTGCAGCGGCTTTGCTGGCGGCAACGCCACGCTTGTCAAAGCGTACTGAGGCAATCCCTGCTTGTGCCATGCTTTCTGCCAGCATTTTCAGAGAGTTATTCTTGCCTTTCAAGCCAGCTGAATTGCCATCCCTGTCTGTGGGGCCTGACCCGGCGATGATCAAGACCACGGGCAATTTGCCTTTACTGGCTGGCAATTGCAGGCTACCGTCGATTTTCCCGGTAGCGCTGACAAGTACGATATTCTGATCATTGCCTGACTGATCGGTCGCCAGGCAGGGCATGCAAGTAAACAGGCCAGCCAACACGATGTTGGCAAATACGATAAGACGCATGCGCTTATTCCTCGTGATTCTTCAAAGCTTTTTCTATACGACGGTCAGGTATCAGCCATATCAAGGCCATCGCTACATACAGGGCCATCGATAGCAAGGGATACCAGAAAGCCAGAGGGATGGCGGTTGCGTACGTGATAGGCGAGAGCTTGCCCTTCCAGTCTGTACCTACGGCTTTTTTCAATAAAGAATCTTCACCCTGGGTGGCGATGATCTGTTGCTGCAAAATGAAATAAGCAATCGCTGCCATCAGCAAAACCACACCATACAAGGCTGCTGGTGCAGAAGCAAAATGATTTTCACCTACCCAACCAGAAGCAAACGGGATGAGCGAAAGCCAGAACAATAAATGCAGATTGGCCCACAAAATGCCGCCCGTCACCTTGCGGCAGGTATGCAGCATGTGATGATGATTATTCCAGTAGATGCCAACGTAGACAAAGCTCAGGATGTAGCTCAGAAATACCGGCCATACAGGCAGCAGCGCGTCCAGCGTCCCGCCATGCGGTACTTTCATCTCCAGCACCATGATGGTGATCAATATCGCAATAACACCGTCGCTAAAGGCTTCCAGCCTGGTTTTTCCCATCATTATTTACCTCTCTTTATTTAATGTCCGATGATTTATTCTGATTGGCCTGACTGTCTAGTGCCAACAGCAAACTACTGCGATGAAAGCGCGATATCTCTTGCCAGGGTATCCCCGTCAGCGCCGACTCCAGTCCCCACAGCAAATTCAGGCTGGCGCGACTATCGTTTTGGCGCACAAGTAAAAAAGCACCTACCGATCCAAGTTCCTGCAATTGTTCCACCGTCGTAATACCGACTTTGGCAAGCATCATTGCCGACTTGGGCCCTAAGCCCTTCTGTGCTGCGATAGCACCATTCTCAAACATGCAGTAAGCTCATACGTGGATCAGTCGACCGCCCGCGAATGACCAGTTTTCCCATGACGTTTCCTTGAAACAGACCATGATGTTCTCTGGGTTCATGCTCTTGTCAATAAGTCGCTTCATCAGGCTGTCCAATAATTGTTTCTTGACCTGTACACTGCGCCCAACCGACCAGAGGATTTCTATCAAGACGAAATCCTGATTTCTGCCTTTGTGCAGATCAGGATAATGCGTATCAAAACGGAAATTTTCCGCATCCAGTTCCAGTATGCGCTGAAATTTGTCTTTCTCAGGAACTCCCGCCTCTACCAAGGCGGCATGCACTGCATTCAAGACAGTCTCTTTAAAAAGCAGGGACTTGGGCTTGCAAACAGTGATAGTAACCAGGGGCATGATGTCTCCTTTTTACGCAAAAAGTAACATTGAAAATCCTGGCGCTATCTTAGCAAATTAATTAGCTCTTTTTAAAATCTGCCAAGCTTCCAGCCTGTTATTTTCGATCTTTCTGCATCGATTGCCAAAGTTTCGTCTTGCTTAACAAATCCTTACTTTAAGCAACTATACAAGCCTGCCATGGCAAAGGTATCATCGACAAATCGTTCCCGGACAAAAAGATTGCATGCCAGTTAAGTATCCCGCCATTTTCCATGCTTATGCTCGCGTTACAGCAATCGCGCTTTGTTTTTGCTCTCTGCCATCAGCAGTTCATGCCAAGACCGTGCTGCCTTTATTGCTGGCAGAAACTCGCACTGAAAATGGTGAAATTGCCCCCATACGGCCAGAAAATCAAAAAATCATCGCCTATTTTGAGCGCAGCATGGATGTGCAGTTTGATGTGCGCCGCTATCCCCTGCCGCGTGTCATAGAAAACATAGGCAAGGGTGAGGGCCTGGGTTTTGGCTTATCAAAAAGCAGTGAACGACTGAAAACCATGCGTTATTCAGAGCCGGTTTTCTCAGACTTTGTCTGGGTCGTCGTCAGGGACGACGCCACAATGCAATATTCAGGCATACAAGACTTGCAAGGGAAATCCGTGGGCATCGTCAGAGGCATACGCTTTGGCGACGAAATAGATAAAATGCGCAATGTCATCTTCAAGGTAGAAGAAGATCAGCCACAAACCAGTTCGCGCCTGAAGAAGCTCTTGTCCGGGCGCATGGATGTCATGCTGGTGAATTCACGCCTGCCCAATGCCAGGGATCTGGAGGCAGAACTCAATCTTTATCTGGATGAGAAAAACTTGCGTAGCGACACCCAGATGAATTTTGGCGTCAAGGTGTTTGCCAAGCCTTTGCTGGTTGACCCCATCCATTTCACTGCCGGCATCAATACCAGGGCAGAAGTCATCAACAAGATCAACGCAGCCATCATCAGAGGCAGGAAATCTGGTGATTTGCCCGCTCTCTGGAAAAATTAAGCAGGATCACCGCTGAGCAAAGTCAGCACATTGCCCTGATCCGGCCGGGCGGCTCCACTCAGCATATCATCATAGACTTGCCGCACTGCCGCCTCACCCTGTCCATGGATAACTTGCATCCATGGCTTTTCTGCGCTCATCACCGGCTGCATGAAGGATTGCCAGGCCAGCGCCAGACGGGACTGCACGCCATTCGCCCCCCAGTCTGTCATGCGCTTTTTGATTTGTGCCGGCGCAAAGAACAGCGTGGGTTTGGCACCGGGCAGGTTGGATGCACCGCTCAACTCTTCCCAGTGTGTGCCACCAACAGCACAGCTATACTTCATGTTGTCTTTAAAATGATGATGCAACTGGCTGCGCAATTGGCCGTTACCTGCCATATCAACATATACCACGGCTTGATCAGCACTTAATTCAGTCACTTGCCCGTAGCTGATGACTTCATCATAGATCGCCATATTCCGCACAAATTCCAGATTGCCTGCGGAAGTCAGGCCGATGATCTTGCAAGCTTTATCCTTGCGCAACGAGAGCATGAACGCCAGACCATAAGCGGTTTTGCTGGATGCACTGGAGATCAGCACTGTCTGCGCGCCAAAGAACTGATTGTCATCGAGAAAATCGTCAATCATGAAAGAAGTGATAAACAAGGGTCGCAGCAAGACTTGTACATCTTCAGATTCCTTGGTGTAGCCAGGGTCAGTACTGGTTCTGACATAGTGATTGTATAAACCATGCATGGCTTGCCTGTGCTCTGCTCCATCAACAAAACCGCCAGGCGAAACCCGCGTTGCCTGCACTGTCAGGTGGGTAGCCATGGGATAGTAACCATAGAAGCGTTCACCGACCTCAACGCCTTCGGCTTTCGATGCCAGCACGTCGCCAAAACCCCAGACCGGGATATTGCCCCAGCCTTCGTCTGTAGGAAAAAAATTCCAGTAATGCATAGCTGTGCCAAAGGCCGCATAAGTCACGTTATTTGATGTAAAAGCAAAACGCTCCACTTGCAACACCACTTGTCCTTCTTGCAACTCCGCCTCTGCAGGCACATGCAGGGGTTTGAATCTGGATTCCAGTAAATTGCTTTTATTAACAATAAATTCTTTGGCTGGGTTTTTCATGGTCTCGTCGTTTTTTTGTTAAGGAATTTATACTCAAAATCTAGTATTACATGATTCAGGAAATTTTTCCTGCCTTGCCAATATTTCCATAAAAACAAAACTCCTCGCGCACGGATCCAGCCATTCGCGCCACTTTCCCTACCGTTCACGGCAAACTTCCTAGCCTCGTCGCATCTGCGTTGAGAGTAAAGCGTGCGCTCTTTAATCTCCTTCCTGTCGCAACACCAAACACGTTTGATACTTACAGGAGATTCATATGCGCACCCGCCACTTTACAATTGGAAAAAAATTTCTTTTGACAACTAGCCTGGCATTGCTGGTCAGCAGTCAGGCCATGGCATTTTCTGAGCCAGAGTTTAAGACTGCCTTCCAGCAATTCACGCAGTCTGGCAAAGGTGGTGAAGAAGCCACTGCCAATGCCTTCAATGAATTGCTCAAGCAAGATCCCACCAGCCCCTTGATCATGGCCTATGCAGGTGCCAGCACAGGCAAACTGGCAGTCACCACCATGTTCCCCTGGAAGAAAATGTCGTATGCAGAAGATGGCATGGCCATGCTGGAAAAAGCCCTGCAACTGGCGGCAGCCAATGAAAATGCCCAGGGTCATGGCAGCACGCCAGTGATACTGGAAGTCAAATTTGTCGCCGCCAGCACTTTCCTGGCAGTACCCGCCTTTATGAACCGTGGTCCGCGTGGTGCCAAGCTCTTGAATGAAGTGCTGGAACACAAACAATTCGACATGGCAGAAACTGGCTTTCGTGGTTCTGTGCTGATGCGTGCAGCCAGCCTAGCGAATGAACAAAAACGCCCGGAGGATGCAAAGCGTTACCTGAATGAAGTGGTCAAACAAAATGCACCTCAGGCAGAAGCCGCCAAAGCCATGCTGAAAGGCATCCCATCATGAGCCCGGCACCGGCCATAGAACTGCATGCGGTTCATAAAACCTACAAATTGGGTGCTCACGTCGTCAAGGCATTGCAAGGTGTAGACCTGACACTGCAGCGCGGTGAATTGCTGGCCCTGACCGGCCCCTCCGGCAGCGGCAAGAGCACGATACTGAATCTGTGCGGCTTGATAGACCATGCTGATGCTGGCGATATCTTGCTGAATGGCGTCAACATCAAGCTATACAATGAAACGCAAAAGACACTACAAAGACGCGACACCATAGGTTTTATTTTTCAAAGCTTTAATCTGGTTCCCGTCATGACGGTGGCAGAAAATGTGGATTATCCGCTCTTCCTGACGGGCGTGCCAGCAGCAGAACGTCGCGAACGGGTGGCCGCCCAATTGAAGGCTGTTGGTCTGCATGAACATGCCCAGCATTTGCCAGATGCCTTGTCTGGTGGCCAGCGTCAAAGGGTGGCAATTGCGCGCGCCCTGATCAAACGCCCCAGTCTGGTGATTGCCGATGAACCCACAGCCAGCCTGGATTCACACACCGCCGACCAAGTGCTGGACCTGATGCGTGAACGCGGTCATGCCGAAGGCGTGGCCTTCATCATCGCCAGCCATGATAACCGCCTTACTAGTCGCAGTGACCGCATTGTGTCATTGCTGGATGGGAGATTGCAATGAAACTCAGCTGGCTCAAATTTGCCTTTTACAACACCCTGCGCAACCGCCGTCGTTCTGGCATCACCGTGGTCATCGCTGCGCTGGGCACGGCCGCGATCTTGCTGGCCGGTGGTTTTGCCTATTCGACTTATGAAGGTCTGGCGCAAATATCAGCACGCAGCACTGGTCACCTCATCATAGGCAAACCCCAGCACTTCACCAGTGACCAGGATGTTCCCCTGCAATATGGCCTGGAAAATGCGGCAGCGCTGCAAAGCAAGCTGCTGGCAGACCCGGCCGTGCGTTACGTCTTGCCGCGTATAGAATATAGCGGCCTGATCAGCAACGGCGACAAGTCCACCATCATGATGGCAGTAGGAATAGACCCAGATGCTGAGTTTTCGGTCAAAGGTCCTACTCTGACATTGAAAGAAGGTGAACTCCTGCAAACCGAGTCTGCAGAAGCTGAAATCGTATTGGGTGAAGCACTGGCACGCAGCCTGAAAGCCAAACCCGGCAGCAGCCTGACACTGATGGCCAGCACCACAGATGGCGCCTTGAATGCAGTTGATGTCACCGTCAAGGGCCTGGTATCCACCGGTGTACCAGACCTGGATAAACGTCTGGTGTATTCAAATATCAAGACCGCACAAAAACTGTTGAATACCCAGCGCATTTCCAGCCTGGGAGTGTTCCTGAACTCCATGGATGCGACCCTGCCAGCGCAAGCCAGGCTGGAAAAAACCTTTCCTGAGCTGACAGTACAAAACTGGCTGGAACAAGCTTTCTTCTATAAATCTGTACGCGATTTGTATAACCGTATATTTGGTGCACTGGGTGCCATCATCAGTGTCATCGTGGTGTTCGTGGTTGCCAATGCCATGGCCATGGCCATCATAGAACGTACCCGTGAAGTCGGTACACTGCGCGCCATGGGCACTCTACCAGGTCAACTGATACGCAGTTTTTCATTTGAAGGAATGATACTGGGTGGCACAGGTGCCTTAGTGGGCGCGGCCCTGGCGATCACGGTTGCCCTGCTGCTGACCATATTCCCGGTACAGATGCCACCACCACCGGGACGATCCAGCGGCTACCCATTACTGATCACGATTGATGCCGCCATGTATGCCATCACGGTATTCATGATGATTGCTTTGTCCATGCTGTCGTCAGCCTTAATCGCCCGCAAAACCCTGCGCCAACCTATCGTCGATGCACTGGCACATAACTAAGACAGGAACAAAAAATGAAAACAGCTATACACATCGCCACCTTGCTGCTGGCAGCTACCACAGGCCTTGCCAGGGCAGATGAAGTCAGTGACTACCTGAAAACGGCAGATCAATTCAGAGTCGGTACAGAAAACATGCAGGTAGAAACAGAGATCACAACCTTTGCCAAAGATGGCAGCAAGGAAAAGGAAAGAAACTACCTGGTGTTTTCGCAAGCCAATCATCAATCTCTGGTCTTGATGAAAAGCCCGGCAGAAAAAGGACAAAAAGTCTTGATGCTGGGTGATGATTTCTGGATGCTTTTGCCCGGCAGCCAGCGGCCTTTGCGCATCACACCTATGCAAAAATTGCTGGGGGATGCCTCTATCGGCGATATCGCCACCATGAGCTGGTCGCAAGATTACACAGGCAAGATAGTTGGTGAAGAAAAATGCAATGACAAGCCCTGCATACACCTGAGCCTGAATGCCGTCCGTAAGTCCGTCGCCTACCAGCGCATAGAACTGTGGCTGGGCAAGACCCGCCATGAGCCGATCAAGGCAGACTTATATGTGCAATCAGAAAAACTCGCCAAGCAGGCCAGCTTTGTCCTCGACAAACCGCAAGCACCAACTGCGGTGTCTGAAATGATCTTGCTGGATCAATTGAGCAGCCACAAAGAAACGCGCGTGCGCTATCTCAGCCGCAAGCAAAAGACCGTGCCTGAACAATGGCTGAACCCCATGTTTTTGGCCAAGAACCCTAGCCTGGAGTAGACATGCCTGATTTGAAAACCTCTGCCATAGGCGCCCTGCTGGCTGCCCTACTCTGCACGCCTGTTTTTGCCTTGGCTGAGGATGCAGACTTCAGTGGTCAGGTACGTGCTCTGCTCAATAACTATACAAGCAATAGCGCCAGTCCGTTGGCAATTGCCAATCAACTCGCCCCTGGCTTGAGCAACAAGAATACACTACTGGGTGTAGTGGAAACCGAGTTGCGCGCCAGTGGCAAAGGCATTACTGCTGTCGCCACCTTGCAGGGGCAAATGAATGATGGCGGACGCACCCAGGCCACAGCCTGGCTAAATGAACTCTATGGCAGCCTGGGTGATGGTGCATGGCAGTTCAGTGCTGGTAAAAAAACCATCGCCTGGGATGTTGGTTATGGTTTTCGCCCGAATGATGTGGTGGCACAGGAAAAACGTCGTTCGCTGATCAGCACCACGGTGATAGGCAAGCCTTTGGCTAGTCTGGAGTATTTCAATTCAAATACATCTGTGTCCATGGTCTGGGTCAATCCCGGCCATGCAACAACCACCGATGTGGCGGACGAGCAAGCCCTGGCAGCACGGGTTTATCATCATACTGGCGGTGTGGACCTACATGGCTTTGGCCGTTATGGCCAAAAGAGCGGTGGCAGCCTGGGTGCTGCTGCATCCTGGGTCGCGACAGATGAAATGGAGGTACACGGCTCTTTGCGCTTCATGCAAAGAAACACAGGCTTGCGCATGAATGCAGATACCGCGCTGTTACAGCGCAACAGCCCATGGCAAAATAATACCCAAAATAATGTCGTACAGGCCATGCTGGGTGCCAACTATACGACAGAGTCACAGCACAGCTTTTTCATCGAAGCCTGGTGGGATGGCACGGCCTTGTCTGACCGTGAATGGCAAAACTGGAACAAGCGCAATCTGGCTTTGCAGGGTAGCGTCAATTATTTGCCGCAAATGCAGCAAGTGATTGGCCATAACCTGGCCTGGCAAAACCAGGCATTGTCAGCCTCTGGCAATATTCGCCGCAAGAATGTGTTTGCACGCTGGAGCTGGCAAGAAAATGGCTGGCAACCTTCGCTGGATTTACTGTGGACCCCAGAAGACAATGGCCGCATCGTCACAGCGGCCCTGGGCTGGCAGGGTGACCGCATCAGCATCAATGGCGGTGTGCGTTTTTATGGCGGTCCCAGCAAGGCAATACTGGCGCAATTGCCGGACAGCAGAACAGCTTACATTTCTGCCACCTGGGCATTTTGAGTGTTGGGGTGCCTGGATTCAGCGATAATAGCGGCTTGTTCCAAGTTCACCGAAAGCTGCCCTATGTCGAAATCCCATGTTGATGCGAATTACCGTTTCATCGCTGCCAGCCAGGAAGTCAATACCCGCATCGCGCAAAGACATCAGGCGCTGGCCTTGTATGTGACCCTGGTGGTCAGCCTGCTGGCCGCACTGGTGGCCTTGAAGCCCGGCGAGCCTAGCAGCAAACTGCCCATCGAGTGGCTGGTCATGGGTTTTCCCGTGGCATCCATCTGCCTGACATTTTTGAATTACAAGGCAGAACGCTCGATCACAAATTTGCGCCATTTTCTGGCCACGCTGGAAAGGCTGGAAGATGCCCACTTGCACCTGCCCAGCTATAACACTGACCCACGCTGGGCCAAGAGTGCCAACAAGGCCAGGCGCTTTCAGGATTACGCCTGCGCAGTACTGGTAGCCGCTGCCAACGCCATTGGTCTGGGTGCAGTTACCCATATCTACCCTGAGCGTATCGCCGCCAACCAGTTTGTCCTCTGGATCAGCGCCATCACAGCACTGGCATCTTTATTTGTTTTGCTTGTCATGCCAGCCTGGAGTTATCGCCCTGACCGTGAGCTGGAAAAGCAAATAATTGTGGAGGAAGACGCGAAGGACGTTAACAATAGTCCAGACCAAAAAAACTAGTTCCCCTCTATTCCATGGCCACGCGCACAGCGTTGCGCCCGGATAGTTTGGCTTCATAGAGCTTGGCATCAGCGCGCTGGAACCATGCTTCACCTTCTTCGTCAGCAATTTTCTTTGCCACGCCGATTGATACCGTGACAGGATAATCGCGTAACAATTGCGCTTTCTCGATCAGGGAGCGCAATTCTTCGGCAAAACGTGCTGCAGCAAAAACATCAGCCCCCATGGCAACGATGACGAACTCTTCACCTCCATAACGGAAAAAACTGTCGGCATTACGTATACGTGAGCGCATCAGCGAGCAAAATTGTATCAAGACCTGGTCACCCACAGTATGACCAAACTGATCATTGATTTTCTTAAAATGATCAAGATCTAGTATCAGTATGCATGCATCTGTCTGGACCACATCCTTGGCGCAGAGGGTTTGCAGTTGTTTGTCAAAAGCACGGCGATTTCCAGCACCGGTTAAAAAATCTTTTTCGGCTTGCTGGTTCAATTCAAAATGCTGAAGGCTGGTACGGTCGGAAAAGATATAAGAAAACAAATTGACGAGCACCAGAGTCACGACCAGACTGGACAAATCCAGTATCTGCATCGCACCATGCAATATCGCGATCAGACATAACAGTGATACGCTATTGATCAACAAGGCTTCTCTAGCCCTGAGTATGAAAAAGGCAGCAATCATGGTGGGATACACCCAGTACACGATAGGCACGCCTTTGACATAGATGGCGGCTAGCATGCCCAGCGAATAAAACACCGTGACAGCAATACCAGCAAGACGGACGCGCCGGGTACGCCAGACAAACACCATAATGCACAACATGCCAAGCACGATCAAGAGATCAACCGCTGCCATCAAAAAATTGCCCTGAAACAAGCGGACGATACCAAAGGGGAGAATGCTGGGTATACTCAAACCACACAGCATGAGCAAGACAACTTCTTCTTTTGAGCGTTTTAACAACATGCTTGCGTTCCTGGTCTTTGCTGGCCGTTGCTGACGATTGCTGGTAATTGAGTAGCAGCGCAGCTCAACAAGAATTGAGAGGCGGTTCAATGCCAGCCTAACTCAAGCTATAAGCAAATGTCCAACACTAAGCAACAAGCTTTGCAGGAAAAAAACAGTCTTGCTAATTCACTACTGAAATTAGTTTATTTATCAACAATATCAGGATCCAAAAGGGCATACATCCAAAAATTGCCGGGATTGCCACGCACCATGCGAAAAGCCCGCAAATAGCCCTCACGCCGGGAACCCATGCGTTCCAGCAATTGTATGGAAGGAGAATTACTGTCCAGCACGGTCGCTTGAATACGGTTGTAGCCAGCTTGTTGAAACCCCCAGTCACAGAGCGCCATTGCAGAGGGCTGCATGATGCCCTTCCCCCAATATTCTGGTGCCAGATCATAGGCCAGCTCTGCACTGCGATTGATTTCCGAGATGGTATGAAAACCAACTGTGCCTATCAGCTTGTCATCTGAATGATTGACGATGGCAAGACGGATGGGCGAGTTAAGTTCCTTACTTTCAAAGGCGCCGAACTGTACAAGTAAATCGTCCTCATTGCGCAAATTCCAGCTGGTATGCCTGATCACATCCGGATTCTTGAGGTAACTGTACCAGGCTTGTGCATCGCTACGGCGTATATTGCGCAAGCCTATGTCTCTGATCGGAACTGTCGGTATTTTGTTTATCTGGATAAGATGTGCGCGAATGCTTATTGCCGGGCAATCAACTTGCGCACCACATCATTGAACGTCTCTACCATCCGGGGATCAAACTGACTTTCTATATTGGCATTAATCTCAGAAATCGCACTCAACAAACTACGCTTATAGCTACGATCTGAGCGTTCATTGGTGATAGAGCAAAAAGTATCCACTATCGCCAGCATACGCGCACCAGCATGTATCTCCTGCCCCTTCAATCCATTTGGATAGCCGTAACCGTCATACCGCTCATGATGATCCAGTACGATGCGTGCAGCCTCATCCCAGCCACCAAAACGCAACAACATCTGGCTGCCAGTGACCACATGCTCTTGCACTATTTTCAGCTCCTCCCTGGACAAGCCCCCTTCTTTATTGAAAATGCTGTGCGGGATAAAGCTCATCCCGACGTCATGCATTAAAGAAGCTGCCTGCAATTGCCGCGCATCGACGGGAAAACCCAAAGCTTCATTCAAAGACTCTGTCAACTGAGCCGCCTGTTCACTGCGATTTTTTCTATAAATACTGAGGTGGTCGATTTGCTGCGCAAATCTGTGCATCATGAGCATGTCATCCTGCAACTCCAGCAGCACCTTCGGGGCTTTGCCGGAAGCCTCCTTGCTGCTGACTTTACCATCCAGCAAAGCAATCGCATCCTTGAATTGCTGCGGCTGAAAATCCTGATTGCCACTTTTTTGCAGGGCATCGCACAATTCATACAGTTTTTTGCGTCTGACATCGCTGGTGCTGCCGTTGGCAATCAAATCATTGAGCAAATCCTCAACTTCATCGATGGCCAGCAATAGAAACTCACCCAACTCCCGAAAATAAGGAGCTTGCTCTGCCCTCACTCTGGCGACGATCTCTTCAACACGGTGCAATAGCTCAACAAAGGGCGTCAATCCCACCATCTGGCAATTGCCTTTCAGCGAATGCATGGCGCGGAACAATCTGTGCACATACGCAGTACCACCATCATTATTGAGTTCTTTGACACAGGCTTCGGCTTCTTCGCAAGCTTCCCGCGTGCAATCGACAAAGTCATCGATGATGGTACGCTCCATCCCCAAAAATTCAGGACAAGTGAAACTGTCAACGCTACTGGCTGTATTCATTTCTCAATGCCCCTGGTTGTCGTAGGTCAATATTGTTAAAAAATTATAGGATCAACTTCTGCAAAATATGCAGGTATATATGTAGATGAATAGGTAGATGTATAGGTAGCTGCCTATTTTTTTGCAGCTACCAGCTTGCCACCCAGATAATAGCGTGAAACATCATGTGCATCTGAATCGGTGTTCACGTCATAATTGCCAGCCACAAAACTGCTAGCATCGGCTGCTTCAAGCCAGATCACTTTGTTCAGGCTGGAATCTCTGTAGTAAACTCGTTTATTGTCTTTGAAATAAGCCCGTTCCAGCAATGTAAATGTAGCAGGATCAGCATCTGCAACAATTTGCAGGGGCTCAGGCGTACCAAAAAACACCACAAAAAGGTGCTGTCCATCTGTAGCATAGACAGCCAGATCCTGGTTTGACAACAAGCGAAACTCCGCAGTAGAAACGCTTAGCCTGCAGACCTTGTCGAAAACAAATACCTGCTTATCATCCTTGGCGATATCGGGACTTAGCAATTGAAAACTCACCGGATTCGCGCCCTGCAGCACTTGCCAGCCATAGTAGACTTGCTGGCTATCACTACCATAACGGCCACCCAAATGCCGGAATTCTGCAGGTTTGGCATCAGGCAGTTGGCGCCCCTCCAGATAAACATGGGCCTGGTCTTTCCAAAACAAGGGAGATCGCACGTCACCAGTCTGATTGTTTGGATTGCTGACACCAGTAAAGCTGGCGGCTTCGGCCCCAACTATCATCAGACCATCAAAATAAACATGCTTCTCATCAACGGCGTAGCGCGCATACTTCTCACCTATGGTCTTGAAGGTGGATCCCTGAGCGCCAGCGATACTCTTGCCATCGTAATATACCTTGTCTCCTTTCACAAAATAGCCGTTGCCCGAAATACCAGACACGACATTCATAATGAAGCGCGGATAACCAAACACCAGCGCCACCAACACCGTCAGCACTACACTTGTTAGCAACGCCCGATCCGCAGAAATGCGAAAATAAGTCATCCCAAACAGCTTGTAACCGATAAAGATAATGACAGGGTAAAAGATAACCAGCAACAGAAATGCCAGATTGGATTTACTACTCTCTGAACCAGGCGCATCAAACAGCATCGGAGACATCATCATAAGCAAGGGCCATATCAGTAGGCCCAGGGTACTCAGAATATCCAGGAATAATTTCATTTTCACTTTCAAAGTCTTAGAGCCGCCTAACAACTCGTCATACGATAAATCTATCATCATTTTCAGAAAATGGCAGAAAAACACGCCTCTACCCTGAGTTTTTGGGGTACATCAACTTAAAAGCCCGACAATCACTAAGGATTGACGGGCTTTTAAGCTTGATTTTGACGATCTGACGTGTTTTTACTCTGCAAACACCTTGCTCGCAGGGATAATATTGACTGACTCAGCCTTGATGTTCAGCTTTCGCTTGCCAATGACCTGATCTTCATCCAGCAAGTCTTTAGGTTTGTCGGAATTGTATTTGATAGGCGAGAAGGCATCGGCGACCAATTTCTCTTTCAAATCAGCGGCGTCTTTGGCGATCATGACGACGGACAGATTTTCAGAACTCAGATGCTTTTTGATGGCAGCATTGACTTCATCCGCAGTCAGTGTCGCCAGCTTATCGCGCATCATTTTTGTGAACTCTGGCGTGCGATGCCATTGCGCATCGAGTGCATAACCGAGTTGCTGGTCCTGGGTGGCCGTCATCATGAAGACATTCTTCATGAGGTAGGCGCGGGTCATCTCGAACTGTTCTTTGCTCAAGCCTTGCTTGACCATTTTATCTAGTTCGGTAATTGCCACGCGCAAGGCCATGTGTGCGTTTTCAGGTGCGACCGGACGTATCCAGATTTCAAACAATTGCGATTGTCGGGCACGGTTGGCAGTTGGGAAGAACTGGAACATGCCACCAGGGAAGGCTTCAATATACGCATAATCACCATAGTTCATGCCACGTATTTCACGTATGCGCTGATACAGGTGGGATGAACTGGCCCTGTGTTCACCCAGCCAGGTCTTGGCTACCCATAGCGATACGAAGTCAGGATGAGCGCGCGTCACCGTGATAGGCAAACCCAAAGAAATTGCTGTTGCTCTGGTATTTTTTTCTATAATTTCTACATCCAGACCTTGCGTAGCCTTACCAGCTGGCGCAGCAATCGCCGGCAAGCCCTTGCCTGCTGGCAGCTTGGCGACAACCTGTTTAAGGGCATTCACCATCTCATCATTGACGTCACCCGAAATACCAACATTAAGTGCGCCACTGGTATAAGCCTGCTTCCAGAATTGTTTGACGTCATCCAGGGTGATGGCTTCTATGCCTTTCAGCGTACCCAATACCGGATGGGCATAAGCAGAACCAGCAAAGACTTTGGTTTGCAGGCGTTCCTTGGCAAACTCTTCTTCATTGTTGTCTTTCAGATCAAGCAAGAGAGCATTCTTTTGCTCATCCTTGATACGGCGGAAGTCTTCTTCGCGGAAACCCGGTTCCAGCAATTGCGGCATGGCGATGCGCATATATTCTTGCCATTTATCCTTGTGCACGGAGCCAGTGAAGCTGGTCATTTCCTTGTCGGTCTGGGCTGAGAAGCTGGCCGCCATGGGGAACAGGGCTTTCTTGACTTCATCTATCTTGCGCTCTTTGGAACCGGCATTGTCTATCATCGCTGCCGTCATACGCGCCAGGCCTTCCTTGCCTGCCGGGTCTTGTGCAGAACCGGCATTGAATACCAGCTTGAAGCGTACCTGTGGCAATTTGGATGCCTGCACCAGCACATTGTATTTGCTGTAGTCAGGCTTTTCTATCAAGCTGGCCAATTTTGGCAGGGTTGCAATTTCAGCAGGCAAGGCATTGCTGGACAGCGTGCTGATTATCATGCCTTCATCGACCAGATATTTTTTCGCAGCAGCTTGCAAGTCGGCAGGTGTCAGGCTGTCGATGACTTGATAGAACTGATTCATGGTGGCATAGGAGCGCTTATAATGAACAAAACGCGCCAGCGTACCGGCAATCTGATCAGTATTATCGAGACTGCGTATCACGCCATATTTGAGCGCGGACTTGGCGTCGTCCAATTCCTTGCCAGACAAAGGTGCATGCGACAATACGGCGATTTTTTTCAATATCGCATCCCTGACATAGACCACATCTTCTGGCTTCTTGACGCGGGCAGCGATAGTCGCCAGACCGGGGTCTACGTTATCTGGCGTGTAATCAAACAACTGATCAACTTTTTGTTCATCCTGCTGCAAGCGTTTGTACAACTCCGAAGTCGCACCGAAAGACAGCGACAACAACATGCGCAGTGCAGCATGCTCCTTATTGGTGACTGAGAAGGCCGGTGCATGGAAAGACACTGTCACATAGGGCAGGGTCGAACTGGGCCAGGGCACGTGTTTGTAGTAAGGACCATTTGCTGGCGGTTCTACAGGTACAGGCGCCTGCATTTTGCCACGCTGCCACTTGCCCCAGTATTTCTCTATCAGGGTGATGGTCGCCTTGGGATCGACATCGCCAGCAACAATCAGCGTTGTATATTCGGGCCTGTACCAGCGATCGAAGAATATTTTGGAGTAGGCAAACTGATTGGGCATGTCCTCAATATCCTTGAGGAAACCCATGGTGGTATGTTTGTAAGTATGCTTCTGGAAAGCCGTGTCACGCGTGACTTCGAACAACTTGCTGATAGGGTTGGCGCTATTTTTATTGTATTCACCCAGTACGGCGCGGGACTCTGTCTTGAAATCAGCTTCGCTATATGACAGATTCTGAAAGCGATCAGCTTCTACCCGTAGTATGGTTTCCAGGTCTTCCTTGGAAAAAGTCGTGTGGTAGTTGGTCAGGTCATCGCTGGTATAGGCATTTTGCCTTGCACCTGTGGCGGTCAGGATATCCTTGTACTTGTCTGCCGGAATTTCCTTGGTGCCACGGAACATCATGTGTTCGAAGAAGTGAGCAAAGCCCGATTTGCCTGGCTCAACTTCATTACGGGAACCAGTCTGCACCGGGATTTGCAAGGATACCAAATTTGGCAAACCAGTAGGCACGATGATGATTTTCAAGCCATTTGGCAAGAGCTTCTCGGTTGCCTGGAAAGGCAGCAAATCCTTGCCTGCCTGCGCCTTGCCAGCAGGCTTATGTGCTGGCGCTGGTGCTTGTGTAGCCGCGCCCTGATTTTGTGCGAATGCTGGATAGACGATGCTGGCTAGCGCCAGCGTCATGGCACAAGGTGCAAAAAATTTCATTGTATCCCCCGGTTAATAGATGTAAGCGATCTTATGAGTCTATGACTGCAAATACAAGAGCTAGTTCAGATTCTGAGGAAAGGTTCAAGGACAAAAAACAAAGCCCGGATACAGTTTCCTGTATCCGGGCTTTGTCTGGTCCTGCTTATTAATTACATGCTTACTTCTTGCGTTGTGGTGGCAAATCTGTACAAACACCTTTGTACACCTCAGCTGCCATACCTATCGATTCACCCAGAGTAGGATGAGGATGGATGGTCTTGCCTATATCCACCGCATCTGCACCCATTTCAATCGCCAGGGCTATCTCGCCTATCATGTCACCAGCATGCGTGCCGACGATGCCACCACCGACGATGCGCTTGGTTTCTACATCGAACAGCAACTTGGTGAAGCCTTCGTCACGGCCATTCGCCACTGCACGGCCAGAAGCTGCCCATGGGAAATGTCCTTTTTCGAGCTTGACGCCCTTGGCCTTGGCTTCATCTTCCGTCATACCTACCCATGCGACTTCAGGGTCGGTGTAGGCAACGGATGGGATCACGCTGGCATCAAAGTAAGCTTTTTCACCGGCTGCGGCTTCTGCTGCCACATGAGCTTCATGCACGGCCTTGTGTGCTAGCATGGGTTGGCCAACCAGATCACCAATCGCAAAAATATGCGGCACATTGGTGCGCATTTGTTTGTCGACGTTAATGAAACCACGGTCAGTCACGGCCACGCCTGCCTTGTCGGCAGCAATCTTCTTGCCGTTCGGGCTGCGGCCTACTGCAACCAGCACCAGGTCATAGACTTGTGGTGCAGGAGCTGTTGCCCCAGCTTCTGCGGCTTCGAATGTGACCTTGATACCTTCAGGCAGGGCTTCAACCGCAACCGTTTTGGTTTTCAACATGATGTTGTCAAAACGTTTTTCATTGAATTTTTGCCAGACCTTGACCATGTCACGGTCTGCGCCCTGCATCAGGCCATCCAGCATTTCTACGACATCTATGCGTGAACCCAGGGTGGAATACACAGTTGCCATTTCCAGGCCGATGATGCCGCCACCGATGACCAGCATGCGTTTTGGTATCTGACGCAATTCCAGTGCGCCTGTACTATCAACAATGCGCGGGTCAGCTGGTACAAAAGGCAAGTTCACGACAGAAGAGCCAGCGGCAATAATCGCCTGCTTGAATTGCACGGTTTTCTTGCTGCCATCAGCCGCTGTGACTTCAATATGGTTAGGGCTCAGGAACTGGCCTACGCCCTGCACTACATTGACCTTGCGGGCTTTTGCCATGCCATTAAGGCCAGTCGTCATTTTCTTGATGACGCTTTCCTTGTAGCCTCGCAGTTTGTCGATATCGATTTCCGGCTTGGTAAAGGTCACGCCATGCGCAGCCATGGATGCAGTTTCATCAATCACTGCTGCTACGTGCAACAGCGCCTTGGATGGGATACAGCCCACGTTCAGGCAGACACCACCCAGTGTGGAATAACGCTCAACCAACACTGTATTCATGCCCAGATCGGCAGAACGGAAGGCAGCAGAATATCCGCCAGGGCCAGCACCCAATACCATCATGTCGCATTCGACATCGACCTTGCCTGTGTAACCAGAAGCAACTGGCGCAGGGACGACAGGTGCTACAGCGGGTGCAGTTGCTGCTGGGGTGGCAGCAGCAGGAGCAGACGCTGCCTGGCCTGCGGCTTCTACCAGTAACAGCAAGCTGCCTTCGGCAACCTTGTCACCAACCTTGACCTTGATTTCTTTTACCGTACCGGCATGGCTGGATGGAATTTCCATACTGGCCTTGTCAGATTCGACAGTAATCAGAGATTGATCTACCTTGATGTTGTCGCCGACTTTGACCATGACTTCGATGACTTCAACTTCCTTGAAATCCCCAATATCTGGTACTTTGACTTCGACGATGCCGACCGGACCAGCAGGTGCAGCGGCGACTGGCGCAGCGACAACGGGGGCTGCTGGTGCTGGAGCAGCCGTAACTGCTGGAGCTGCCGCAACTGCAGGTGCTGCATTTGCCGCAGCACCTTCTGCTTCGATCACCAGCAACAAGCTGCCTTCAGCAATTTTGTCACCGAGTTTGACTTTCAATTCCTTGATGACACCGGCATGGCTGGATGGGATTTCCATGCTGGCCTTGTCGGACTCGACCGTCACCAGAGATTGATCGACTTTGATGGTATCACCCACCTTGACCAGCAATTCTATGACTTCAACTTCCTTGAAATCACCGATATCGGGTACTTTGACTTCGATAGTGCTCATAGTCTGTTCTCCGTTCACAGCAAGGTTTTACGCAGATCAGCCAGTACATCAGCCAGATAAGCGGTGAACTTGGCAGCCATGGCACCATCAATAACGCGATGGTCATATGACAACGACAAGGGCAGCATCAGGCGCGGCTGGAATTGCTTGCCGTCCCAGACTGGTTTGATACTGGATTTGGACAAACCCAGAATCGCCACTTCAGGTGCATTGATGATAGGCGTGAACGCCGTGCCACCGATACCACCGAGCGAAGAGATCGTGAAGGTTGCGCCCTGCATGTCAGCAGGTTTCAGTTTGCCATCGCGTGCCTGGGCTGACAATTCCCCCATTTCAACAGCGATTTGCGACAGGGTTTTCTGGTCTGCATTTTTAACGACAGGCACCACCAGGCCATTCGGTGTATCAGCAGCAAAACCGACGTTGTAGTACTGCTTCAGGATCAGGTTTTCACCTGTTGCATCGAGCGAAGAATTAAATGCCGGGAATTTTTTGAGTGCGGCAACGCTGGCCTTGATGACAAAAGCCAACATCGTCAGTTTGACGCCGGATTTGACCAGGGCTTCATTCGAAGATTTACGGAACTCTTCAAGATCGCTGATATCAGCTTCATCAAATTGCGTGACATGCGGAATCATGACCCAGTTGCGGTGCAGGTTCGGGCCGCTGAGTTTTTTGATACGTGACAAAGGCGATGTTGTGGTCGCGCCAAACTTGCTGAAATCCAGCGATGGCCATGGCAATACATCGAGGCCAACGCCACTGCCATTTTTTGCCGGAGCAGAAACCGCAGCAACAGCTGTGCTGCCTGCCATGATGCCCTTGACGAAGTTTTGTACGTCTTCTTGCGTGATACGGCCTTTTTGGCCGGAACCGGCAACGCGGCTAAGATCAACACCCAGTTCACGCGCAAATTTGCGTATGGATGGTGAGGCATGGGCCTTGCCTGCGCTGGCTGTTGCTACAGGAGCAGTCGGTGCTGCAACAGGAGCGGCAGCAGGTGCTGGAGCCGCTGGTGCAGGCGTTGCAACTACAGGCGCTGGTGCTGCTGCCGGAGCAGCAGGTGCAGATGCTGGAGCGGCGGCTGGCGCTGATGCACTTGCCGCAGCATCAACCACGACCAGCAAGGAACCTTCAGCAACCTTGTCGCCGACCTTGACTTTAATTTCTGTGACCACACCAGCATGGCTGGATGGAATCTCCATGCTGGCTTTATCTGACTCTACGGTGATCAGTGACTGATCGACCTTGATGGTGTCGCCGACTTTGACCATCAGCTCAATGACTTCAACTTCCTTGAAATCACCAATATCCGGTACTTTGACTTCTACGCTACTCATAGTTTTCTCCATTGTCGCTCTGCGCTATCACAGGGCGGTTGGGGTGAAGCCAGGTTTTACCCTATCTTCACGCTCATCCTGTCTCCCCCTAAAAATGAAAGTGGCAGGAAATGTTAGTGGGTGTCAGACGTAAAATTACACAGTAACCGGATTAGGTTTATCTGCATTGATACCGTATTTGGCAATCGCCTGCGCCACCACGGATGCGGACAAGGCGCCTTCATCAGCCAGTGTCTTCAACGCCGCGATAACGACGAAGTAACGGTTGACCTCAAAGAACTCACGCAGTTTGGCGCGGGAATCTGAGCGGCCAAAACCATCTGTACCCAAAACCTTGTAGCTACGGTTTTTAGGTATGAAGGCGCGTACCTGTTCAGCGAAAGTGCGCATATAGTCGGTTGCGACAACGATAGGGCCAGCCGTGTCTTTCAGGCATTGAGCGATGTAAGGTACGCGTGGTTCTGCAGTCGGGTGCAGCATGTTCCAGCGTTCAGCATCCTGGCCGTCACGGGCCAGCAGTGTGAAGGATGGTGCAGACCAGACATCGGCAGCAATGCCCCAGTCATTTTGCAGCAATTCAGCACCGGCAATCACTTCACGCAAGATAGTGCCTGAGCCCATCAGTTGCACGCGGTGCTTGGTGGTTTGCTCGGATTTTTGCAACTGGTACAGACCCTTGATGATGCCCTCTTCCTGCCCAGCTTTCAAACCTGGGTGGCTATAGTTTTCATTCATCAGGGTAATGTAGTAGAACACATCTTCCTGATCGGTCACCATGCGGCGCAGGCCATCATGCATGATGACTGCCACTTCATGCGCAAAGGTCGGGTCGTAAGGAATACAGTTAGGGATGGTGGATGCCAGTACATGGCTGTGACCATCTTCATGCTGCAAGCCTTCACCATTCAGTGTCGTACGACCAGCAGTACCACCCAGCAAGAAGCCGCGTGCACGCATGTCGCCAGCAGCCCAGGCCAGATCACCAATACGTTGCAGACCGAACATCGAGTAATAGGTATAGAACGGGATCATGACGCGGTTATTGGTCGAGTAGGAAGTCGCGGCAGCGATCCATGAACTCATGCCACCAGCTTCATTGATACCCTCTTGCAAAATCTGACCGGCTTTGTCTTCGCGGTAGTACATGACCTGGTCTTTATCGACAGGTTCATACAACTGACCAACCTGGCTGAAGATACCGATCTGACGGAACAGGCCTTCCATACCAAATGTACGGGATTCATCGACCATGATAGGCACCACGCGCTGACCCAGGCTGGCATCGCGCAACAAGGCGGTCAGGATACGCACATAAGCAGCAGTCGTGGAAATTTCACGGCCTTCTGCCGTTGGTTCCAGCATGGCCTGGAAGGCTGTCAGTTCAGGCACCACCAAAGCCTCGTCGGCTTTTTGACGACGTTGTGGCAAATAGCCACCAAGCTCTTTACGGCGCGCATGCAGGTATTGCATTTCTGGCGTGTCGTCACCCGGTTTGAAGAACGGGATGGCTGGCAATTCAGCATCCGCAATCGGCAACTGGAAGCGGTCACGCATAGCCTTGATGGCTTCGTCGTCAAGCTTCTTGGTATTGTGCGCAGTGTTGCGTGCTTCGCCGGACTTGCCAAAGCCAAAGCCCTTGATACTCTTTGCCAGGATAACGGTAGGCTGGCCCTTGTTTTCCTGGGCGACTTTAAATGCAGCATAAATCTTGTGTGGGTCATGGCCACCACGGGTCAGACGCCAGATGTCGTCGTCCGACATTTTGCTGACCATTTCCAGCAATTTTGGGTGCTTGCCAAAGAAGTTGGCGCGTACATAGGCACCATCCTTGGCTTTGTAGTTCTGGTATTCGCCATCAACGGTTTCCATCATCACTTTTTGCAGGATGCCGTCTTTGTCTTTCGCCAGCAACTCATCCCAGCCGCTGCCCCAGATGACTTTGACGACATTCCAGCCTGCACCACGGAAATCGGATTCCAGTTCCTGGATGATCTTGCCATTGCCACGTACAGGGCCGTCCAGACGTTGCAGGTTACAGTTAACGACCATAACCAGATTATCCAGCTGTTCGCGCCCTGCCATGCCGATTGCGCCCATGGATTCTGGTTCATCCATCTCACCATCACCGCAGAACGCCCAAACTTTACGTTTTTCAGTATCAGCAATACCACGTGCATGCAAATACTTCAGGAAACGGGCCTGGTAAATCGCCATCAACGGGCCCAGACCCATCGATACCGTCGGGAACTGCCAGAAATCAGGCATCAGTTTTGGATGCGGGTAAGAAGACAGACCCTTGCCATCAACTTCACGACGGAAATGCAGCAACTGGTCTTCAGTCAGACGACCTTCGAGGAAGGCGCGCGCATAGATACCAGGAGAAGAATGCCCTTGAATGTAGAGCAGATCACCACCGTGATCTTCAGTCGGCGCATGCCAGAAATGATTGAAGCCTATGCCCAGCATATTCGCCAGCGAGGCAAAGCTGGACAGGTGACCACCAAGATCGCCATCCACACGGTTAGCCTTGACCACCATGGCCATGGCATTCCAGCGCATATAAGAGCGCAGGCGCTCTTCAATTTCCAGGTTGCCCGGGCAATGCTCACCCTGGTCAGCCGGAATGGTATTCACGTAGGCAGTATTGCTGGAAAACGGAATATGGGCACCACGGCGGCGCGCCAGGTCAACCATGCGCTCCATCAGGTAATGCGCACGTTCAGGGCCTTCGGCCTCTATGACTGCTTCAAGTGCATCCAGCCACTCATTTGTTTCAACTACATCGGGATCATTGGCGGCCTGGGCCAGCACCTGGTCTATCTGGGGTGACATAGAAGGGGTCTCCTGTTATTGCGCGTCAGGGTGAAACGCGCGGGGCGAATCGACAAATTACGGCTAGTTTTTTGTTCTCGCAAGTATTTTAACAGGACTTTTTATTTTTTCAAATAGCGATAAATGATTTCATAATGTGAAATTTACGCCGCAGCGCAGCAATTATGCCGACAGATTTCTTTATCTTCTCGATAAGCCTTCTATTGCAAGCATTCAGAAATCCTTGCTGTGCAGTGCAAAAACTGGGCATAACCAAACAAGCATGGATCTTGCTTGCCACTCTTACGCGTTTATTAATTTTTGCGAGAGGTATGCATTAGCGTTTTGTCTTTTTTAGCTCAAACAAAAAGGGCGATGAATAAATCATCGCCCTTAAAATCGCCTGAATCAGCGTAACACTTATTGCAACTAATTATTATTTAAACTGATATTTCAAACCAACTTTGAAGTAACGGCCAATTGCGCCGCTGCCGTCCATCGGGTTGTAACCCATGGAGCCGTAAGTCAGGGGATCCAGTGGTGCGACCTTGTCAAACAGGTTGGCGATGGAACCGAAGATTTCCAGGTTTTTCATTGCCTTGTAGCGGAAAGACACATCCAGAGTCGTGAAGGATTCCAGTGTGCAACCTGCCGGGGCTTCAGTGCCGTTGGCAAACTTGTTGGAGCATGGCTGACCTTCTTCACCTATGTTTTTCAAGGAACCGCGATAGGCAACCACGCCAGTCACGTTCCAGTTACCCCTGTCCCAACCCAGCACAAAGTTGACTTTATCCTTTGGTGTACCTACGCAATTGGACGTGTCGCAATTACCGTGGGTACCAGCATATTGATGCTGAACCGCGCCATCCACACGCAACCATGAAATAACATGCGTCCAGTTGACGTCCGCAGTCAGCTTGCCATACTCGCCCAGATTGAAACGCTGTTTGGCATTGAAATCCACACCTTTGACTTCGGTGTAGCTGGAGTTGGCATATGGTGCTGCGCCACCGATGATGGTGCCTGTACCAGGAGTTACCACGCCATTGATGGTCAGGTTGTTGTCCTGACGCAGAACGCCTGGCAAGCTGGCTGCTGTCTGGAAGGACATGGAGTTGATTTCGTTGTTGCGACGAATCAACCAGCCATCCACCGCCATGCTGGTGTCTGGCAATGGATCCCAGACCAGACCCAGGGTATAGCCCTTGGATTTTTCAGGTTGCAGATTAGGGTTACCTACTTTGAAGCCTGTAAAGGTCGTGTTGCAATCAGATGCCTGTGCGCCTGGCAGTGCTGTGCCGTTAGGGCAGCGAACCGGATCACGGACGGCAGCTGTACCGGCACTGAAACTCTCTGTACCAGATTCTGGCGCACTCGGTGCACGGAAGCCTTCAGAGTAAGTACCGCGCAGGGCAAATGTCTTCACTGGAGTCCACTTGGCACCAACCTTGGGTGTCACAGAAGAGAAGTGAGAGTATTTGTCGTAACGCAGTGCTCCGGACAATTCCACTGACTTGAGTACCGGTGCCAGCAATTCAGCGTAAATCGCAGAAACTGTTTCGTCACCCTTGGCGGCCACATAGCTGCTGTTGATGGAACCGTCTCTGGAACCATCAAGGGATGGCATGTCATAGGATTCTCTACGATATTCAGCACCTACCGCCAGGCCCATCATACCGCCAGGTAAAGCCATCAATTCACGCGAAGCCTTGAAGTCGATGACATCCATTTTGGTGGGCGCATCGAGAGTCGCAGTCTTGACCATGGCAGCATACAAAGACGCTGGGTTTTTGCCAGCCTGAGCGCCTATATAGTAAGGGAAGTAAGGGCTCTTGGGATCACCCAGAGCAGATTTCAACACGTTCATATTGATCATGTTGGTGTAGTCCAGATGCAGCTTGGACTCTGAATGCAGGATGGCAGTATCAAAATCCCAGCCGGCGACTGAACCTTTCAATCCTGCGACAGCACGATAGAATGAGTTGTCAGCGATACGGCGATTTGCGCCAACATCAAACATGGAATAACGCAGACGAACATCAGCACCGTACGGATTTTGCGGATGCGATGCCGACATCAGGATAGTATTGCCGTAGTTGATATTACCCGTTGGGCTTTTCGCGTTAGGCGGAAAGAACAAATTGGAAGATGTTGCAGGTGGAATGACAGTAAACGCTGCCTTGCGCTGGGAATAACCAAACTCCGCATATGCCTGCAAATCATCATTCAGCTGCCAGGTACCGCGGGCAAACAGGTTCACGCCGTCGATTTGAGGCAGCATGGTACGGAACTGATCTGCGTACCACAAACAGCCACCACCCGGATCTTGCACTTTGGTGCTGGACAAGGACGAGCAGCCTGGCAGAGAGACATAGTTCAGTGTCTTGGGATCGCGCAGGGAACCAGCAGGATTTGGTTGCGCGCTGTTGTTACCAGCGATGTAACCGGAAGTGAAAGAACCCACCGTCACCATAGGGTAACCCCAACGACGCCAGTCACCTGTACCAATCCAGTCACGGTCAGCGCGGTCCTTGTTCATCAACTCGTTAGACTTGTAAGCCTCGGCATTGAGGATGATATTGTATTTGTCCTTGTCGAGATTACCAAAACCAGCGGTGATAGAACCTTTTATCTGATTCGCGTCACGAGAACCGGAAGTGCCAGCAGTGGTGCTGACAGTCACGCCCTCATAATTCTTTTTCAGGATGATATTGACGACACCGGCAATTGCATCTGCACCGTAGATGGAAGACGCACCATCTTTCAGGATTTCGATACGCTCAACCACTTCCATGGGAATGGTGGAAATATCAGTAAAAGCTTTTTGACCGTCATCCGCGCGACCAAACTGCGCCATGCGGCGGCCGTTCAACAAAACCAGTGTGGAGGTAGCACCCAGTCCACGCAGAGAAATTGCAGTCGATCCGGCAGCAAAACCATTACCAAAGCTGGTTGGCAGCGAGCCAGCACCATCAGAAGTCAAGGTTTGCAGATATTCAGCAACAGTTGTTTTACCGGCCTTGTCGATATCGGCACGGCTAATGATTTGTATCGGTGAGGCAGTTTCAGCTTCTGCGCGTTTGATACTGGTGCCGGTTACTTCAACCCGCTGAACTTTGGCCTCTTCCTGAGCAAATGCTGGTTGCACGAGCATGCCCGCAGTCACCATCAGGCCACCAGAAAACATTATACGCAGCGATCTTGAAATTACTTTTTCTTTCAACATTTATTTCTCTCCTTAGAATTAGCCCTGCTGCTGCCTTGTTGCACCTTAACCAATCACAAAATATTTTGAAAATTATTTTTCACAACTGGTATCAAGCCATTCTTGAATTTTGAAGTCAATCACTAGTCAAAGACTGCATCCAGAAAACAACATACCACCGCAAACTCATAACTAAATCAATTTAAAAAATTACATAAGGGTAATGAAAAAGATAAATAAATTATTTAATTAATAAGTACACTGTTTTCTGAGTGATCAAAATCAAGATGCCCAACCCTTAGACTTTAGCCCTTGTGCCAGCATCATTTATAATCTTGACTTATCTCTTACTAACAAAGCCCTATATGACTGCCCAAATTATCAGTGGAACCGAGCTCTCCCTACAAATTCGTGCCGATGTCACTCAACGCGCGGCTACACTAACAGCCCAAGGCAAACAACCTGGCCTGGCAGTCATCCTGGTTGGTGAAAATCCGGCCTCACAGGTGTATGTGCGCAACAAGGTAAAGGCTTGTGAAGACTGTGGTTTCTACTCGGTTTTGGAAAAATATGATGCAGATTTGACTGAGCAGGCCTTGCTTGAACACATTGCCCGCCTGAACAATGATCAAAAAATCAATGGCATCCTGGTACAACTGCCCTTGCCCGCGCACATCAATGCCAACAAGGTCATCGAAGCGATTGCGGCAGAAAAAGATGTGGATGGCTTTCATATTAGCAACGCCGGTCTCTTGATGACAGGCCAGCCTCTGTTCCGCCCCTGCACGCCTTACGGCGTCATGAAAATGCTGGAATCGATCGATTATCCGGTACGTGGGGCGAATGCCGTGGTAGTCGGAGCCTCGAATATCGTTGGCAAGCCGCAAGCCATGTTGCTCTTGCAAGCGGGTGCTACTGTCACCATCTGTAACTCCAAGACCCGCGACCTGGCAGCACATACCCGCAATGCCGACATTCTGGTAGTGGCGACAGGCAAGCGCAATATCGTCACGGCAGACATGATCAAGCCAGGCGCTGTCGTCATCGACGTAGGCATGAACCGCGATGATGAAGGCAAACTGTGCGGTGACGTTGATTATCTGCCAAGTAAAGAAGTTGCGGGTTATATTACGCCTGTACCAGGCGGTGTTGGTCCCATGACCATCACCATGTTACTGGTCAACACCATAGAAGCTGCCGAAAGAATTTAATATGACTCAAGATAATCCTCTGCTGGACTTTAGCGATTTGCCACGTTTTGCCGATATCCGCGCCGAGCATGTTGGCCCTGCCATAGCGGCCCTGCTGGAGGAAAATCGTGCTGTCATAGCTGAACTTGAAAAAAACACTGGCCCGGTAACATGGGACAAGTTTGTAGAGCCGCTGGAAGATGCTGGTGAAAAATTAAACCGTGCCTGGAGTATCGTCAGTCATTTACACTCAGTTGTCGACACACCTGAAATGCGCGCGGCCTACAATGAAAATCAGCCGGCAATTACTGAATTCTCGACAGAGGTGGGGCAAAATCTAAACTTGTTTGCAGGCTATAAATCCTTGCAACAGTCTCCTGATTTCAGCAACCTGCCTCAAGCCAGAAAAACTATTATTCAGAACGAGATACGAGGTTTCCGCCTCAGTGGTGCTGAACTGGCTGAGGACAAAAAGCTCCGCTATGCGGAAATTCAGGAAAAACACGCTGCCTTGTCGACTAAATTTTCGGAAAACCTGCTTGATACAACAAATGGCTTTAGCCTGTTCATCGAAAACGCCACTGATTTAATAGGCTTGCCTGAAGATGTAATACAAGCGGCAAAAACTGCAGCGGAAGCGGATAGCAAGCCTGGCTTTAAATTCACCCTGCAATTTCCATCTTATTTCCCCTTGCTGCAATACGCCGAAAATCGTCAGATTCGCGAAACGATTTATCGCGCCTACGCCACCAGGGCATCTGAACTTGGCATCAAACCGGAGTGGGATAATAGTGACATCATGGCGGAACTGCTGCGCCTGCGTAAAGAAGAATCATCCTTGCTGGGATACAAGAATTACGCTGAAGTGTCCCTGGTCACCAAAATGGCCGAGTCACCAGCCTTAGTCAATCAATTCCTCGAAGATCTAGCACAACGCGCCCGCCCTTTTGCAGAAAAAGATCTGGCAGAATTGCGCACCTTTGCTGCCGAAGAACTGGGCATCAGTGATATGCAGGCCTGGGATACTGCTTTTGCTTCTGAAAAATTGCGCCAGCAGCGTTATGCTTTTTCTGAACAGGAAGTCAAAGAATACTTCCCGGAACACAAGGTCATTGATGGCCTGTTCCGCGTCATACAGACCTTGTTTGCTGTTGACATCAAACCTGATCAAGCAGGCACATGGCACAAGGATGTGAAGTTTTACCGGATTGAGAAAAATGGCTCACTGGTCGGTCAGTTTTATCTCGACCTGTATGCCCGCAATGGCAAAAGTGGTGGCGCCTGGATGAATGATGCGCGCGGTCGCAGATTGACGACGCAAGGTGTGCAAACGCCTGTTGCCTACCTGGTCTGCAATTTCAGTGCCCCCGTCACCATGAATGGTGTAGAAAAACCTGCCCTGTTCAGCCATGACGAGGTGATTACTCTGTTCCATGAATTTGGTCATGGTCTGCACCACTTGCTGACAAAGGTGGATGATCTGTCTGTATCCGGCCTTTCCGGTGTTGAATGGGATGCTGTTGAATTGCCTTCGCAATTCATGGAAAATTTTTGCTGGGAATGGGATGTGCTGCAGCACATGACTGCCCATGTTGATACCGGTGCAGCCCTGCCACGTGCACTCTACGACAAAATGATCGCTGCAAAAAATTTCCAGTCTGGACTGCAAATGCTACGCCAGGTTGAATTTTCTCTGTTCGACATGCGCCTGCATGATGCCTTTGAACCGAATGGCAAGCAAAGCGTGCAAGACATCGTCAATGAAGTACGCGCTCAGGTTGCTGTCATGCAGCCGCCGGAATTCAATCGTTTCCAGCACTCTTTCAGCCATATCTTTTCTGGTGGCTATGCGGCTGGCTATTATAGTTATAAGTGGGCAGAAGTTTTATCAGCCGACGCCTATGCCGCCTTTGAAGAACATGCAAGTGAATCAGGTAGCACCCTGTCACGTGCTGTAGGTGAAAAATTTCAAACTGAAGTCCTGGAAGCCGGCGGTTCCCGCCCTGCCCTGGCTTCGTTCAAGGCTTTCCGTGGTCGTGAACCCAATATTGATGCCTTGTTGCGTCACAATGGCATGAGTGCCTGAGTCTTTAGGAGAAAATGATGACATCCAATAAAAAGGTCCTGATCTGTAGCTTGTTTTCCAGCTTCTTCATGGTGGCGACAGCGCAGGCACAATTATATAAATCCGTCGGACCAGATGGCAAAGTCACCTATAGTGACCAGCCGCCAGCCAACCAGAAACAGGTAGAAAAGAAGAATCTGCCAGGCATCGCCGAGAGTAATAATTTCCCGCCTGAACTTGCAATCGTCGTCGCTAAAAATCCTGTGACACTATACACAGCAACTGGCTGTTCGCCATGCAATGACGGGCGTAATATGTTGAAAGCTGCGGGCGTGCCATTTTCAGAAAAAACAGTCAATACGGCTGCAGATCAGGAAAAGCTCAAGCAAGTCAGCGGCGATACGCAAATGCCTTTGCTGGTTATTGCCAATGTGAAGTTTCGCGGTTATAGCGCGGATGAATGGAAAGATGCGATCTCCAAGGCAGGCTATCCTTCCAGCAACAAACTACCCAAGGATTATCGTTACCCACAAGCAGAACCGGCTTCACCACCACCTCCGCCTCCTGCACCCAAGGCAGAACCGGCCAGGCCTGCTCAGCCAGCAACAAAGAAACCAGATACTGGTTTCCAATTTTGATCCGGCATGACACGCATCGATTTTCATAGCAACGTGGTGGACAAGTTCAACTACACTTGCCGCCTCATACGCAAGGCTTATGCCGCCAATTGCAAAATGGTGGTATACCACCATGATCGCGCCTATCTGCAAAAGCTCGATGACAGCTTGTGGACGCTGACTGAAGCTGATTTTTTGCCCCACGTCATGCTGACTGATCCACTGTCAGCCATGACTCCCATTATCCTCAGTCACGACGAGCATGCCACTTGCCCACACTATGAATTGCTGATCAATCTGACGGCGGCAGCACCTGCCAATTTAAGCCAGTTTCAACGCATGATAGAAGTGATTTCTGCCGATGACGCGGACAAACTGGCCGGGCGTGAACGCTATCGCCTCTATCAGCAGCAAGGCTATACCCTTACCCACTCCGTGGCGAAATAAAATGAATAATCAAATAGATGCCAGCATTCCAGTATTGACTGAAGTCATCAAGCCGGAAGAACTGCTGGCCTCCACCAAGCCTGCGGCTACAATGGAAATCGCAAGCACAAATGCATCTCCATCAATTGAAAAAGAAACTGCCAGCAATAACTATCCTGGAAAAACAGAAGAAGACTGGCAGGCACTGGAACAAAGCCTGAGAGAGAACGTCTTGCGCCAGGTGTTGACGCGCATCGACTTTGTGCTGGAACACCGGATTCGTGACAATCTTGCAGATGTCTTGCAAATTGCAGTGGCAAATTTATCAACTGAAATACGTTCAGGTTTGCACAAAACCCTGGAAGAAGTAATCACGCGTGCCGTTACTCAGGAAATCACCAAGGTAAAAACACCTAAATAATCAAAATAATTAATAATATTTTTATTTTTAAACATAAAGAACAAATTTTCGTTTAAAAATAAAAATACTGAATGCATTTCTGATTACCTGCGCAAGCAAAGTATTTCTACAATCTCCTTCATCGCACATAAGATGAGACACAGGAGATTTACCCCATGAAAGTCATTGTTCTCGGTTCCGGCATCGTCGGCACGTCCTCCGCATGGTTTTTAAAAAAACAGGGTCATGAGGTCATCGTCATTGATCGCCAGCCCGGTGCCGCGCAAGAAACCAGTTTTGCCAACGGCGGCCAGATATCTGTCTCCCATGCCGAGCCATGGGCCAATCCATCGGCTCCGATGAAAGTCTTGAAATGGCTGGGGAAAGAGGATGCGCCGCTGTTGTTTCGTCCGCGTGCCGAGTGGTTGCAATGGGTATGGGGCTTGAATTTCCTGCGGGAATGCACGCCTGGCCGCACCGCAGAAAATATCCGTCAGATCGTTGCCATTTCCGAATATAGCCGCCTGACGCTACGCAGTTTGCGGGAAGAAACCGGCATACAATATGACAGCCTCAGTAAAGGCATACTGCACTTTTATACTGATCAAAGAGAATTTGATATTTCCCTGCCTGCGGCAAAACTCATGCGCGACCTGGGTTGTCCACGCGATTCTATCGATGCAGATGAAGTGGTACGCAGAGAACCTGCACTGGCAAGCATACGCGATAAAATCGTCGGCGGCGATTACACAGAAACCGATGAATCGGGCGATGTCTATCAATTCACCACAGGCCTGGCCGACATGGCAGCCGCAGCAGGCGTGCAATTCCAGTTCAACACGACGGTCACGCGTCTTCTGTCTGAAGGTACGGGTGCCAGCGCCAAAATTACCGCCGTAGAAATCATCGATGCGGCTGGACGACACAAAACCTTGCGGGCAGATGCCTTTGTTGTGGCGATGGGAAGCCACTCTCAAACTTTACTGAAACCTCTGGGCATCTCCTTGATGATTTATCCCGGGAAAGGATACTCAGCGACGTATCAAATCACCAATCCGGAACTGGCACCTGTCGTCTCCTTGACTGACGATGGCTATAAGCTGGTAGTGTCGCGCCTGGGTGACCGCCTTAGGGTGGCTGGCACTTGTGAAATCAATGGCTATGGCCGAGAACTGAATACTGCCCGTTGCGAAGCCATCACCAGACGCACCCGCGAGTTGTTCCCAGGCGCCTGTGACTATGAAAATCCCGTGTACTGGACAGGTTTGCGTCCACTGACACCGTCCAACGTGCCATATATAGGTAAATCCCGCATCAGCAATCTTTACCTCAATACTGGACACGGTACATTGGGCTGGACCATGGGAGCTGGCTCGGGCCGCGCTATTGCAGACATCGTCTCAGGTCTGCAACCCGCCGTGGATTTTGCATTTACCGGTATGGAACGCAAAACGAACAAAAATTTACTTTTGCCTGCCTGATACAGCACCTTTCAGTTCAATACAAGCAGACGCAAAAAATAAAAGCAGCTGCATCTCCAGCTAAAAACCCTTGTCCCGCAAGGGTAAAAACCCGTTTCCCCTCACGCAAGTTGCCAGATGGAATTTCTATCTGCACCAACTTGCGTTTTTTTTGTCATCCATTTCCCCAGCTCTGCGTTTAAGGATAAACAGGCTGAGTCATTTGCCTTTGATACGTACAGGTAACTCTTCGGCTTTTTCATCAAACGCAATGCGTGTCGTAAATTTGGCACGCTTCATGGGGAAACGGGAATGGAAATGTCTTACATTGCCAGAGCCGGATATGGCGCGCCGCACAAACTGGTAGTAGGCATCCATGTCAATGATATGGACGACCAGAAAATAGTCATACTCCCCAGACACAAAATAGCACTGCATGACCTCGGCCTCCTTGTTCATGCGCGCTTCAAATTCACGCATGAATTCGTCCGACTGATTGATCAGCGATACCTCCAGAAAAGCCAGCATGCCATAGCCAAGGGCAAAGCTGTCGACCATTGCCACTTCTGCGCTAATGACCCCCGCTTCGCGCAATTCACGTATGCGGCGCAGGCAGGTAGGCTGGGAAATGTGCAGCTTGTCCGCCAGTACCCTGGTCGGGGTTTGATTGTCTTTTTGAAGGAGGTTCAAAAGCTTGCGATCAAGCTTATCAAGAGTGCGATATTGGGGCATATAAAAAACGTCTGTTTTGAGAAAAAACCACACAAAATAGCTTTGCGAAATATTTTTTCTGTTGTACCTTCTTGCTGTTCAGTTATCTGAATAAGTCAGAGATGCAGTATTGTTATCCTACTTTTTAATCCCTTAGGAGTATGTTCATGTCGTTCAAAACTAAAATGATTCCACTGGCTGGCGCAATTGCTTTCGCTTTCGCTGGTGCTGCGGCAGCTCAAGATCTGGTAGTAAAAATTGGTCACGTTGGCCCTATTTCCGGCGCGATCGCCCACTTGGGTAAAGACAATGAAAACGGCGCCAAAATGGCGATCGAAGAACTGAACGCCAAAGGCGTGATGATCGGCGGCAAGAAAGCCAAATTCGAATTGCTGGCTGAAGATGACGGTGCCGATCCAAAACAAGGCACAACCGTAGCACAAAAACTGGTTGACGCGAAAGTAAACGGCGTTATCGGTCACTTGAACTCCGGTACAACCATCCCGGCTTCCAAAATCTACAATGATGCTGGTATCGTTCAAATCTCCCCATCTGCAACTAATCCTAAATATACACAACAAGGCTTCAAAGGCGCGTTCCGTGTAGTGGCCAATGACGGTCAACTGGGTGGCACACTGGGCCGCTTCGCTGTACAAATCAACAAAGCGAAAAAAGTCGCTGTTATTGATGACAAAACAGCCTACGGTGAAGGCGTAGCTGCTGAGTTTATCAAAGGTGCCAAAGGCAAGGGTGCAGAAGTTGTCGTGCAAGAACATACAACTGACAAATCCACAGATTTCAGCGCCATCCTGACCACAATCAAAGCTAAAAACCCAGACGTTATTTTCTTCGGTGGTATGGATGCGGTTGCCGGTCCTATGCTGCGTCAAATGAAAGCGCTGGGCATTACAGCCAAGTTCATGGGCGGCGATGGTATCTGTACAGCTGACTTGGTTAAACTGGCTGACAACGGCATTGGCGAAGGCCAGGTAGTTTGTGCTGAGGCAGGCGGTGTTCTGGATGCTCAGAAGAAAATCAATGATGACTGGAAAGCTGCATACAAGAAGAAATTCGGTATAGATGTACAAATCTATGCACCGTATGTTTATGATTCAGTCATGGTCATGGTTGAAGCGATGAAAGCAGCGAAATCTGCAGAACCAGCAAAATACCTGCCAGAACTGAAAAAAATCAAATACAAAGGTGTTACAGGCGATATCGCATTTGATGACAAAGGCGACATCAAAGATGGTACTCTGACTTTGTACACATACAAAGGCGGCAAACGCGAACTGCTGCAAGTTGTTAAGTAATAGTTAACATATCAAAATTGCCAGCCAAGCTGGCAATTTTGATGAAAACAGCTCTTGCGAATAAAAAAACCTGACATTTGTCAGGTTTTTTTTTGTTTGATGCAGCTCAAGGCAACTTCATTTAGAGCTTATTTCAAGCTCAAAATCCATTTCACCAAGGTTTTTGCCTCAGCTTCAGACACCTGGGCATTCGCAGGCATGGGAATTGCACCCCAAACACCGGTACCACCTTTGATCACTTTTTGTGCGAGCTTGGCTTCTGCCGTTTTATCATTTGCGTATTTCTTCGCCACATCTTTATAAGAAGGCCCCAGGACCTTGTTATCTACCGCATGGCAACCCATGCAGTTCTTGGCTTTAGCCAAATCTGCATTAGCCATTGCAGAGCCTGAAACCATCACTGCCAACACAGCACCTACCAACAAAGAATATTTCATTGCTTTCTCCAGGTTAAAAACTGCAAGCATTTTACCGCCTTTTGTAGATTTTAACGTTTATCTACCTGCCGGGGTTGACCTGCAGTAAAATTAGTCCAGGACTGTTCCTTCCTGAAAAAGAAAGCATCTTATGTTTATCATCGTACCTCTATTTATTGTGCTGCTATTAAAAGTAGGAGATGTATGGATATTCGCCAGCATGTCCTGGTGGTGGATTATCGGTGCAGCGGGAGCGGCATTTGTCTGGTTTGAATTCCTTGAGCGCATGCTTGGACTGGATAAGCGTAAAGACCATGCGCATTTTGAGAAAATCCAGAAAGAAAGGGTAAAGCGCACTTTTGACAAGACGACAAAACGACGCTAATGACGATGAAAGCAATATTTGCCGACAATGATTCACCAGGGCTATAGTCCCAGATGTCATTACCTGAAATAAGAAATCTGGAATTGCGCCAATTGCGCTATTTCCTGGCGGTTGCAGAAGAAATGCATTTTGGCCGTGCTGCGGCGCGGCTGCACATGACCCAACCCCCACTCTCGCAGGCCATACAAGCCCTGGAAGCCATTCTAGGGGCCGAACTGTTTATCCGCAACACGCGCAATATCTCATTGTCCTCCGCTGGCTTGGCACTCTTGCCAGAAGTACGGCGACTACTCCTTCAAGCCCAGGCACTGCCAGAACTCGCACAAAGAGCAGCAAGTGGTGCCTGCGGACATTTGTCGCTGGCCTTTGTTTCCATCGCCGACTACAGCATCCTGCCGCCTGCACTCAGGGAGTTTCGTCGTCACCATACCGATGTACATATAGATTTGCGCGAAGCGACCAGCGATGTGCAGTTGCTGGCGCTGGAAAACAGTGAAATTGACGCAGGTTTTTTAATCCCCCCCATTCCAGAAAAACTGCAGGGCTTGCTCAACTATCAAAAAGTATTGTCAGAACCACTGATACTGGCAGTCCCAGAAAGCCAGTCCATGGGACGCCAGCAATTGCGTTTGATGGATTGTGCAGACTTGCCACTGATACTGTTCCCACGTAAAATCGCCCCCGCCTTGCATGATGCCATCCTGGGTTGCTTCCATGCTGCGGGGCTGACTCCAGCCATAGGCCAGGAAGCCATACAGATGCAAACCATCGTTGGCTTGGTATCGGCTGGCATGGGTATCGCACTTGTGCCACAATCCGTCTCAAACTTGCAGCGTCCTGGCGTGCTGTATTTTGATTTGCCAGATGCAAGTGCCACCGTAGAAATTGGCCTGGCATGGCGCAAGGATAATCATTCCGCCGTACTGGCCGCCTTTGCCCATCTGTTTAACCATCCATTCATCTATGCTGACTCATCCAAATCCTGATCCCGTTGCCTTCCATCTTGGCCCTGTCTCTGTGCACTGGTATGGCATCATGTACCTGATCGCCTTTGCCCAGTTTATTGCACTTGGTCGTATCAGGATCAGGCAACCACATATTGCAGCGCAAGGATGGACGAGTGAACACATCGACGATATGCTGTTTTTCGGCGTGCTTGGAGTCATCATTGGAGGCCGCCTGGGCGAGGTATTTTTCTACGGTTTTTCATATTATATGGAGCATCCGCTGGAAATATTGGCTGTCTGGAAAGGCGGCATGTCCTTTCACGGTGGTTTCATCGGCGTACTGATCGCCATGTTCTTATGGGCACGCAAAGCCAAATTTCATCTTGCGGATGTGTATGACTTCATCGCTCCCCTGGTACCGCTAGGGTATGCAGCTGGTCGCCTTGGGAACTTTATCAACCATGAGTTACCAGGCCGCATCGCATCAGCAGACCTGCCATGGGCGATGATCTGGCCGGGTATCGACCACCCTGTCCATCCTTCACCAATTTACCAGGCATTGGTCGATGGTCTGTTGGCATTCATCATATTGTGGATATTCGCGTCCAAAGCCAGGCCGAGGCTGGCCGTGGGTGCCTTATACGTAACCCTGTACGGCTGCGCCCGCTTCTTCACTGAATATTTCCGCACCCCGGATTATGAAGTCAATATTCTTGGCGCGACAATTTCGGCAGGGCAGATGCTGTCTTTCCCCATGATTATTGGCGGCCTCCTTTTATTAACATTTTCTTATAAATTTAATAAAAAATAGGCCCTGCCAGATTTAACTATTTCCTTTGTCAAATTCATATAAACTCCTAAGCATATTGGGAATACGCACTTCATCGTATTTTTCGCGTATCCGTCTATAGGAACAAGACCGCGACTATGCATAAAATCTGCTCAGCATTGTTACTCATGTTTTGCCTGTGCTGGCAGAATTCTGGTGCTGTCGAGATGGTGAAAGTGTATAGCTACCATCTGAAGCAGCCTTTGATACTCGATCAAGTCACAGGTCGGGGCCTGTATAACGATATGCTGAGCTATCTGAATAAACAAAACACAGCATATCGCTTCGAACTCATTTATCTACCACGCCGCCGTCTTGACCTGCTGGTCAACTCCGGTAATCTGGATGGTCTGGTGATTGGTGTCAACCCGGTCTGGTTTAACGACAAGGAAGAACAAAAATTCCTGTGGACCCTGCCGGTCATGAACGATATCGACGATGTCGTCTCATCAAAAAATCATCCTTTCGAGTTCACAGGTGCAAAGTCGATGACTGGCCTGCGCATAGGGCTGGTGCTGGGCTATTACTATTACGGTATCAATGAACTCATCGCGGAAGGAAAAATTCAACGCGACGATGCCAGTAGTGAAGAGCACAGTTTTCGCAAACTGATGGCAGGTCGCATAGATGCGGCCATCGTCAGTCGCTCCAACTACGATTATGAAATGAAGAATCATCCTGACTTGAAAGATCAGTTTTACATCTCGAAAAAACCGCATGACCAGTATGACAGACAAATTCTGGTTCCCTTAAACATGCCCAAGGTCCAACAGCAGATCAATGTCATTTTGAGGAATGCTGTCAATGACCCTATCTGGCAAAAACTGATCAATGCTTACCGCTGAATTTTGAATATTCTTTACGATGAGGAAAATTTCGCTTGACGAATACCGGCAATTTCTCTTACAGTCTTTATATGAACTCTTTTTTGACATCGACATCTGCAAGAAAAACTGCTGACAGCGCCAAGCTGCAAGCAGCGCTGATGACTGTGCCAGCATCCCTAGTTCTACTACCATCTCTAGCAAGCTCGCTACTATAAGTTGCGTCTTGTCCAGTTTTAAGCGGCATACCTGCCGGCCTGAAACTCCAGTATCAAAAATTACCTTTATATCCCAGCCGTACCCAGCACAGGCTTCCTGACATCAGGAAAAACAGCATGACACCATCAGGCACATCAGCAAAGAATTCAGCAGACGCTATCAGCGTCATGTCTGACTTTGCCCGCCCACAGTCTGCGCTGCAACGTAGTCACGATCTACTAGCGCTACGACTACTGATCGGTTGACCGGCCTCGCGTATCTCTGTGGCAGCCGGTTAGCTTAGCGCCGCCACATCACCATCCATTCAACAAATTGAAAATATCAGCGCCTTGCTGAGGCACTGTGCCAGCCCAAGGAAAAGAACATCATGATGAGTAATCCAGCTAAAAAATATCAACCATTCCCCACTATCGCTTTGCACGACAGGCAATGGCCCAGCCGCAGCATCACCAAAGCGCCGATATGGATGAGCACGGATCTGCGCGATGGTAACCAGGCGCTGATAGAACCTATGGATGCAAAGAAAAAACTCAGATTCTTTGAAATGCTGGTGAAGATAGGCCTCAAAGAAATTGAAGTCGCATTCCCTTCTGCATCAGAAACTGATTTTGCCTTTGTGCGTAAACTCATAGAAGAGCAACGCATACCGGATGACGTGACGATAGAAGTATTGACGCAATCACGCGAAGACCTGATACGCCGCACTATAGATTCTGTGCGCGGTGCCAAGCGTGCGATCGTGCATTTGTACAATCCGATAGCACCGGCTTTCCGTCGCATCGTCTTTGGAAAATCGCGCGAAGAAGTCAAACAGATTGCCACTGAAGGTACACGCCTCATCAAGCAACTCACAGATGCCATGCCTGAGACCGAATGGGTATTTGAATATTCACCAGAAACCTTCAGCATGGCTGAGCTGGATTTTTCCAAGGAAGTCTGTGACGCCGTTGCCGCCATCTGGCAGCCTACCGTTGAACGCAAGATGATCATCAACTTGCCGACCACGGTCGAATGCGCGACGCCAAATGTGTATGCCGACCAGATCGAATGGATGAACAGGAATCTTGCGCAACGCGATGCCATCATCCTCAGCGTACATCCACACAATGACAGGGGCACGGCAGTCGCCGCCGCAGAGCTTGCTGTCATGGCCGGTGCTGACAGGGTTGAAGGCTGTTTGTTTGGAAATGGCGAACGCACTGGCAATGTTGATCTCGTCACACTTGCCTTGAATTTGTACACCCAGGGTGTTGATCCCGGCCTCGATTTTTCTGACATCGATAGCGTCAGGCAGTGCGTGGAAGAATGTAATCAATTGCCTGTGCATCCACGCCACCCTTATGTGGGCGATCTGGTGTTCACCGCGTTCTCGGGCTCACACCAGGATGCGATTAAAAAAGGCTTCGCTCAGCAACAAAAAAACGCTATCTGGGAAGTGCCTTATTTACCGATAGACCCGGCTGATCTTGGTCGCAGTTATGACGCTGTGATACGCGTGAACAGCCAGTCTGGCAAGGGTGGCATGGCTTTCTTGCTAGAGCAGGAATATGGCATCAGCATGCCAAGGCGCATGCAAATTGAATTCAGCCGCGTCGTCCAGGCAGTAGCCGATGATAGCGGCAAAGAAATGACAGCACAGCAGATATACCAGATTTTCAGCGACAGCTATCTCGCGCCAGCAACACCCATCAATTATCAAGCTCATCATGCAAACCCTGTCCTGCATCACAGGACATCACCATCTGATCCGGCACAAGTATCCTTGCATGTCGATCTGCTGCACCACGGACAGCCACAAGCTATCCAGGGTACAGGTCATGGTATTGTTGAAGCACAGATCAATGCCTGCCAAGTACTTGGCTACCAAGTCAGGATCATTGACAAGCAAGAGCAGCAAGTGACACAGCATGCTCGTTCACAGTACATCAGCATCATCGAAGCACGCGTCAATGATGGTAGTAGCCAGCATGGCGCAGGCATTGCAGACGATGCAGCAACGGCCACCATGCGCGCCATCATCAGTGTGATCAATCGTCATGCCAATTCTGGTGCTGTCATGCAGATGATCGCTGCCTGATCACAAAGCAGTGACTTTGAAGAGCGTAGCGAGCTTGCTGACGCTGTGCTCTATCTCAGCACAAGTCAGTGAAGCAAAACCAAGTAACAGGCCGCCATGACTTTCGGCCGGTCTGTTTGTTTTCCCGGGCACATCAGCGTAGTGCCCCAAGCCACGCAACTCCAGTCCAATTTCTTGCCCGGCTTCTATGATCTGCTCTTCATCAAAAGCCATTTTAAAATGCACAGCCAGATCAAGCCCGCCATCTTGCGCACCACAAAGCAATTCATCTCCCAATTCTTTTTCCAGACAGCTCACCAGGCATGCCTGGCGTTCGGCATATACTTTTCTGGTACGCTTGATATGCCTGCCGAAATGGCCTTCTGCAATAAAGTCGGCTAGCGTCATTTGCGGCATGATGCTGGTGTGTTTATCGATGACAGCCTTGGCCTGTATCATGGGCTCCAGCAATTTTTCTGGCAAAACCAGATAGCCGAGCCGCAGGCCAGGAAACAGTACCTTGGACAAAGTGCCGACATAAATGACGCTTTGATGTGTATCCAGACTTTGCAAGGATGCCAGCGGTGAGCTGCCAAAACGATATTCACTGTCATAGTCATCTTCGACTATCCATACTGCATTTGCCTGTGCCCATTCGAGCAAGGCCATGCGCCTTTGCAGGCTCATGGTCATACCCAATGGCATTTGGTGCGATGGTGTGACGAAAGCGACTTTCGCATCGGGATAATGCATCGCTGCATACGCAACATCCATGCCTTCATCATCGACAGGTACGGCGCAAATATCGGCTTGCGCGGCATGCAAAGCAGCCGTCGTGCCACGATAGCACGGGTGTTCAACGACTGCCTTCTCACCCGGGTCCAGCAACATGGTACTCAGTAAATACAAGGCCTGTTGCGAGCCAGATGTGATGAGGATTTGTTCTGGCGCACAGTTCACACCACGCGCCGCCTTCAAGTAAACCGCCAGTAGCTCACGCAAAGCCTGGTGACCAGCAGGATCGCCATAGCCTAGTTGTCCTTTTGGGTGACGACAATGGCGTGCTTCCAGCCTCGCCCAGATATCGAAAGGAAATAGATCCAGGTCAGGCATGCTGACCCTGAATGCTCTTACACTGCCCTGATGAAAGCGCGTGCTGCCGCGGGGGTCTATATGCTGAAGTCCGCGTTTTGAAATCCTGCCCATCACCTGTGTCGCAGGCAGATTGGTAAGCTGTGCTTTGCTACGTTCGGCAATAGCAGGTAAGTCTTCATTCACAAAAGTACCCTGCCCTACTGACCCACGCAAATAACCTTCTGCCAGTAATTGGTCATAGGCATTCAAGACCGTTTGCCGGGAAATACTCAGCACCTGACAAAACTCCCGGCTGGGTGGGAGCTGCATACCAGGCAGCATCTGGCCTACCAAAATGGCTCTTCGTATTTCGGCATACAACTGCCGGTACAAGGGCAGCTCACTTTTTCTATCGAGAACAATACCGGCAATCATCTGAGAAATATGCATGCTTACACCAAATTGGCATTCTTATTTTTAATAAAATTGGTACTTTTCAATAACCAATACCAGGAATAAGATTAACGCAAATTCACCGCATAGGAGTAACAAATGCATCAATACCAGGCAACAATTTTATGGGACCGTGGCGAACAGGTATTTAGCGACAATCGCTATAGCCGTGCGCATGCATGGGAATTTGATGGCGGCCTGGTGGTGCCAGCGTCTTCATCCCCCTTATCCGTCCCTGTACCCATGTCGGTAGAAAAAAATGTTGATCCGGAAGAAGCGCTGGTCGCCGCGCTAGCTTCTTGTCACATGCTGTTCTATTTATCCTTTGTTGCCAAACGTGGCTATGTGCTAGACCAATATCGCGACCTGGCGATAGGCGTCATGGAAAAAAATCCCCAAGGGAAGACCGCCATTACCTGCATCCATCTGCGTCCGCAGGAGAACTACGGTGGAGACAAGCAACCAGGCTTGCAGGAACGTGAAGAATTGCATCATATGGCGCATGAACACTGTTATATCGCCAATTCCATTAATGCCGAAGTCATCATAGAAATCGAGTAGCCCATGTACATGCCCAGTCATTTTTCTGAAGAACGTATTGAAGTCTTGCATGCCCTGATACAGGCGCACCCACTGGCTGCACTGGTCAGCTTGCAGGATGGCGAACTGGAGGCGAATCACATTCCCTTCCTCATCTCAGCACCAACGGCAGAGGCACCGCATGGCGTCTTGCGTTGTCATGTCGCCCGCAATAACCCGGTCTGGCAAAGTGCAGCTTCCAGTCAGGATGCGCTATTGATTTTCCAGGGTGCGCAAGCTTATATCAGCCCGCGCTGGTATGAAGAAAAGCAGCGCAGTGGTTCTGTCGTGCCGACCTATAACTATGCAGTCGTGCATGCGCATGGCCCCATGCGCATCGTCGAAGACAGACAAGAATTTTTGCGCCTGCTTAGCGATCTCAGTGACAATTTTGAGCGGAAGTTCGACCAACCCTGGAAAGTCAGCGATGCCCCAGCAGAATATGTAGACAGAATGATGGACATGATCGTTGGCATAGAAATCCCGGTACGCCGCATCAGCGGAAAATGGAAAACCAGCCAGAACAAAAGCACGCAAGACAGAGTGAATATGGTGGATGGTTTACGTGAAAAGCAGGACCCTGCCTCGCACGCGCTGGCGGATGTCATGGAGCAGCAATTGTTTGAATCTGAATAAAAATCAAATCATAAGGAAAAGAAATGAGTAAAGTCGCGGTCCGTGCCGTCACCAAAGAAGATTTCGCCAACTGGTCCGTCTTGTGGGAAGGCTATAACCAGTTCTATGAACGTACAGGCCCAAATGCCTTGCCAGAAGCAGTCACACTCAGGACATGGAGCAGGTTTTTTGATGGCTATGAACCGGTGCATGCCCTGGTGGCTGAGTTGGATGGCCGCCTGGTCGGGCTGGCACACTATCTGTACCACAGGACTACCAGCCGCATTGAAGCCAGTTGTTATTTGAATGATTTATTCACCAGCCCGGATGTGCGTGGTCAAGGGGTAGGCCGCGCCTTGATAGAGGCGGTATATGAACAGGCAAAGCTGGCTGGTTCTACCGTGGTGTATTGGCAAACGCATGAAACCAATGAGACGGCGCAAAAACTGTATAGCCAGGTAGCAGACAGGTCAGGATTTATTGTTTACCGAAAAAGCCTGGCCCAATAAATAAGGGTGAACACAAATATTGCTGTCAACCTCACTTTTGCCGTTCTGCAGCATAAGTTTCTCTAAATTCTCTGAACTTTAGAGAAATTCAAGCATCTACCACTCTTTCCTCTCAACAAGCTTCATAGCCAGGACATACCATGTCACGTACCCTGATTTCTCTCGCTCTTGCCAGCCTGTTTACAAATATGCTGGCAACACCCGCCCTTGCACAAAATGCAAGTTCTGGAACTGACAGCACGGTCGCTGCGCACAAACTGCAATCTGGCATAGACTTGCAGTGGATAGACAAGTCCGTCAGACCTCAGGATGATTTTTACCTGCATATGTCCGGCAAGTGGCTGGCAACTGCTGAGATACCGGCGGACCGTGGCCGTTTTGGTTCATTTGACCAGTTGCGTGATCTCTCTGAGCAAAGGTCTTATGACATCATCCAGACCCTGGCTGCGAATAAGCAGCTCGCCGCTGGTTCAAACCAGAAAAAAATTGCTGATCTGTTCAATAGCTTCATGGATGAGGCTCGTGCAAATGCACTTGATATCAAGCCATTGCAAGGCCATTTCGCCCGCATTGATGCACTCACAGACAAGGCAAAACTGCCCACCTTGATGGCAGAACTCAGTAAACTGGGCGTGAACATGCCCGTTGCGATCGGCATTAATCAGGATGCGCGTGACTCTAGCCGGTACGCGGTATATCTGAACCAGAATGGCCTGACCATGCCAGACCGTGACTATTATCTGAAGCAGGATGATGCCAAGTTGCAGGGTTTCCGCGAAGCCTATCTCAAGCATCTGGAAAAAATGCTGGGCATGAGTGGGCAGGCCAAGCCTGAACAGGGGGCCGCAGCCATCATGGCGCTCGAAACCGAGATTGCCAAGGTGCAGTGGACCAAGGTAGAAAACCGTAACCCAGTCAAAACCTATAACAAGGCAGACCTGAAACAGCTTGAGCAATTACTACCTGGCTTTGACTGGGCCGCCTATTTCAGCGCCAATGGCATGGCAGGCAAAATGGATTATGTCATCGTGCGTCAGCCTGAATTTTTCAGCGGCCTGGGCAAGATCATCGCCGCCACGCCGCTCGATAACTGGAAGACTTACCTGAAATGGCAAACCCTGAATGCCTACGCGCCTTTCCTCAGCCAGCGTTTCGTCGATCAGGATTTTGAATTTTCCAGCAAGACCTTGCGCAGCGTCCCTGCTAACCAGGTACGCTGGAAGCGCGGCGTCGGCCGTGTGGAAGAAGCCCTGTCAGAAGCACTGGGGCAATTGTATGTAGAAAAATACTTCCCTCCTGAGAACAAGGCGCGCATGCAAACCATGGTCAACAATTTGATGTTGGCCTATAAGCAAAGTATAGAAACCCTGAGCTGGATGAGCCCTGAAACCAAGAAAGAAGCGCTGGCAAAACTGGCCAAATTCAATCCCAAGATAGGTTACCCGGATAAATGGCGTGACTATAGCAAGCTGGACATCGCCAAGGATGATCTGGTCGGCAATATCATACGTGGCCGCGAGCATGAATATCAGCGTCAGTTGGCAAAACTGGGCAAGCCTGTCAGCCGCACTGACTGGGGCATGAGTCCGCAAACCGTGAACGCTTATTACAATTCACGCCAGAATGAAATTGTCTTCCCGGCAGCGATATTGCAGCCACCTTTCTTTAATGTGGCAGCCGATGACGCCGTCAATTATGGTGGCATAGGTGCCGTCATAGGGCATGAAATCAGCCATGGTTTTGATGATTCTGGCAGCCAGTCAGATGGCGACGGTAATTTGCGTGACTGGTGGACCAAGGATGACAAGGCCAATTTTGGTAAACTGACGGCAGCCATGATCGCCCAATACAATGCCTATAGCCCGCTACCTGGCTACAAAGTTAACGGCGCGCTGACCCTGGGTGAGAATATTGCTGACAATTCAGGCTTATCGATTGCCTACAAGGCCTATCAGATTTCACTGGGCGGCAAACCTGCTCCCGTGATTGATGGCTACACTGGCAACCAGCGCGTCTTCATGGGTTGGGCACAAGTCTGGCGTGGCAAGTCACGCGACGGCGAAACCATACTCAGAGTGAATACTGACCCACATTCACCCTCCATGTTCCGTGGTAATGGCCCGCTGGTGAATCTGCCAGAATTCTATTCTGCCTTTGGTGTCAAGGAAGGTGACAAGATGTATGTCGCGCCAGAAAAGCGTATCACCATCTGGTAACTAAAAATCAAGCAAAGGGAGCAAGGAACGCTCCCTTTATTGAGAAGAAAACCATAAGATCTCCATACTTTCCACCAAGCCAATTATTAACAACAGACTTTTACAAAAAACGCGCTGAAGCTTATCAGTGTCGCAATGACGACACGGCCTGTCTGTGGCAAAATAGCTGGGATTGAAAATCCATCGATGAAAGCATATTTATGAGTTTTGTACGCCGTATCCAGCAAGATCAGTATGATGTCTATGATAAAGAGGACGTGCATGCTCGCTTACATTTCTTCAAGAATCTGCAAACCATCACGAATGCCATTCATTCAACCAGTAATATCGAGCAGATCATGCTTGATTTATCACAAAGCATTTGTGAACTGTTTGATTGTGAGCGCCTCACTCTATACTCAGTCAATTACAAGAAAAATGCCATAGAATCCAAGGTCAAGACTGGCTTGACCTCATTCAAGGATTTTGCCCTGCCTATTTCAGAGAAAAGCGTCGCTGGCTTTGTCGCGATGAGCAAACAGACCGTCAATATTCTGAATGTGTATGACGAAGCCGAACTCAGAAAACACTCCCCAAAACTGGAATTCTTGCGCCGTGTTGATCAACGTACCGGTTTTCGTACCAAGCATATGCTGGTTGGCCCGCTGATTCATGAGCAAAGCAATGAATTGCTGGGTGTGCTGCAACTGATTAATAACCGCAATGACTGCCAGTTCCCGCCATTGCTGGAAGAAGGCTTCAAATACCTGCGCAATACCCTGGCTGTCGCCTTTGCCCAGCGCCTGATGTCACCGCAGGTCATCCATACCAAGTTTGATTCACTGATCAAATCGTCGATACTGTCCATACCTGAACTGGGCCTGGCCGCGCGTGCAGCCCGCCGCAAGGGTGTCGATGTGGAAGAAATCCTGATTGATGAATTTGAAGTCAGCCCTGCTGATATAGGTAATTCTCTGGCGACTTTCTTTGAATGTGAATACCAGCCATTTAAAGAAGACCGACCACGCCCTGAAGCGTTGAAAAACTTCAAGCGTGCCTATGTCGAAGACCATCACTGGCTGATCCTGGAAGAAAATGCAGACAGTCTGCTTGTCATGACGACCGACCCTGAACGCGTCATGGCTTCGCGCATTGTTCATAGCCTCTTTCCTATTGCAAAAATCCAGTATTGCGTGACGACGCAAAAAGAGTTCAGGCAAACCGTAGATCAGTTCTTTGGCGATGCAGAAAATCTTGCTGCAGTAGCTGAGCAAAACGTTCAGGATGCGATAGATACCGTGTCTGCATCTGAAAAAGCTTTGCTGGCGCAAGTCCGGGAAACCATACAGGAGGCTTTTGCCAAAAATCACCCTGAATTCCAGATCGATGTGCGTTCGCGCGAAGATAAAACCGTTAGTCGCATGCACAAGGACGGTTCAGTGCAACGCATTGCTGGCCAGGTCATCGTGGATTTCCATGTCGATTTCCTCGATACCGGGATGAATACAGCTGCATAAAAAAACGCCACTTAGTGGCGTTTTTTTATGGTAGCTCAGGGTGCGGTTTCAGACATTTTTTGCAAGTCGGGGCGCTGTTTTGCGATCAATTGCCATACTTGCCTGGCCTCGGTGAAGGCGCGCTTGCCTTGCAACATGGCCGCATACATGACCCACTCTTCCACTGCCGCAGCGTCTGCAGGTTTCAGATCGTTAAGGGTAGCGATCTCTGCCTTGCTGGCCAGTTTAAATTCTGCCTTGGCTGTACTGGTCTTGCCATCCTTGGCTGAAACATAGCTGACTTGCCAGCGGTAAGTTGCCCCATCTTCCAGCTTCACTTTCTCTGGCAACTGCCAGTTATTCTCTCTGATTTTTTCGCTGAAAATAAGTTTTTCATCCATGTCGTGGATGCTGATATCAAATTCTGCCGCCTCTGCGGATATCCAGTTGAATACCGGACGGCTGCCCATCAATAAAGAATTGTTTTCTGGCGTAACGGCAACAATACGTGGTGGCAGTTGGCGCATGCGTACCGCACCGGCAATCACGTTGCTGGTTTCTGCGGCGCGCACCAGTTTTTCTGCCATGGGTTTAACCACGGCTTTTTGTCCTTGTACACTGACGACACCATCTTTCTCTACTGTGACGGTAGCAGGCCCAGTCAGCTGATATACCGCACGTGTGGCATACAGGGACAATGAAGCCTTGGCACCTGCATCCAGCGTGATTTGCATTTTAGGTTGCAGGTAGGCCAGCAGTTGCAATTTAGAGCTGACCCCATTGACTTCCATCTTGCCATTTCCCTGCACATCCAGAACCATACCCAGAGCAGCTTGTGCATGTGCTTGCCCGCTGATAAGCGCAAACACCGTCATTGATATCGCCAACCAACTACGCATTATTGTCTTCATCTTCATTACCTTCCAAAATTTTATGCCAACAAAGGTTGCCAGCCATACACGGCTATGGCAGAGCGGCCCTTGAGATTTTTATCGCCCAGAGCAATCAAGGCATCTGCTTCTGCCAGACTGGCGAGCACCGTCGCCGAACAAACGACAGGATACCCTACATCCTTGCACAAGCCTTCGATCCTCGCCGCTGTGTTGACGGTATCACCAATTGCGGTATATTCATGTCGTTCGGCTGAGCCGACCTGGCCAATCACCGCATCCCCGGCGTGCAGGCCTATGCCTATCTGCAAACTAGCCTTGCCTTCTGCCTGCAATTCCTCATTCAAAATGCTGAGCGCGGCCAGCATGTCACGCGAAGCATTGAAGGCATTTTGCGCAGGATTGTCCAGTTTTTGAGGAGCCCCAAAAAAAGCCATCAAGCCATCACCAATAAATTTATCGATGGTGCCACCATGATCATGGACAATTTTACTCATGACGGCGAAATAGCGATTCAAGAGACTGACCACATCCTCTGCCTGTGCATGTTCGCACAGCGTGGTGAAACCGCGTATATCAGAAAACAAGACACAGACGGGCAAACGGCGGCTTTGCGAAGTCTGATCGATCCGCCCTTCAACTATTTCCTGCATGACTGCCGGGCTGACGCGCCCAGAAAATGCCTTGCTCAGGCGCTGCTTGTCGACATAGTGCTGCCAGGCTTGCCAGGCTGAGCTACTCCCAAAAGCCAGCAAACCCGTCAACAAGACAGCGGTGGGCGGTAACCAGAAATCATATTGCATGGCGATAGTGCTAGCCAAGAGCAAACCCAAGGTTGCCATGACAAAGACCATCATTTTGATGCGTATGCTGCGCCCCAGCCAGAACAGCGCAAACAAGCCTGACAAGACAAACAAACTGACCATGCTGGCTTGCTGCAACAGTCGCTGGTTCAAGATGCTGCGCAATAACTGCGCATGAGCCAGCACACCGGGATTGGGATCATTTACAGGCAGCCAGGCAGCCAAAGATACTGGCAAATCCACCAGGTCAGTGGCATCCATGGTAGCCCCCAGCAAGACGACTTTGCCGCCAAAGCGCTGCTGCAATTCGGCCACTTTGCCTTGTTGCGCGAGTTTCAACACCTCTTGCAAGGGCACATAGTTGTAGCGTGCGCCCAGGCGATAATTGATGAGGCCAGACCAGTCCTGACGCACGCCCGCAGCTGCTGCGATTTCTGTCGCCAGGCCGCGAGCCATGCGGTCTGGCTGACAATCAGCCCCTGGGAAACGGCGTATGCGCTGGTCGCTATCCCGACAAAACTCTGCCGAAGCCACGGCCTGAAACTGATCGCCCTGCATCCCCAGCACTGCGGCATAGTCAAGCTGGATGTTGCGAAAATGTGCGTGCTTCAAGTCCCATACCTTGGCGACCACGACGGGCGTTGTTTGTATGGTTTCCAGCATTCCAGTCAACAAGGTTTTATGAAAATCCTGGGCATCCTTTCGTGTTGAGACCAGGGTATCAAAGCGTTTTTCTGGCAGACTCAAATCCATGCCGATCACCTTGGCTCCGGCCTGATTCATGAGCTTTAAAAATTTGGCCAGATGAATGTGGTTCAAGCTCAGCGGTTCGTCCACTTCATCCAGAAAGGCTTCATCTATACCGACCACAACAGGGTCTATCTTTATCTGCTGGGGAAAATATTCACGGGAAAACTTGAACTGCAGGTCAAGGATTTTATTATCAACCACATGTACTGCCGGCAGATGTAGAAAGACTATTGCCAGCACCAGCAGCATCAACAAGCCCAGCACTTGCAACAAGCGTGGCGTGAAGAATTGTGGCAGGGATGGAGTCTTGATCATGTCAGTTCAGCTTACCAGCAATCAAGGTCTTAACAGACTGGTGGCACCAGGCATTATTCCGCCGCGCCCGACAGTACTCAGGGAACTTCCACCACCAACCCGGCACAAATCAGTCAGCAGGTCTCCCAGATCATAGGCTTGCGCCGTCAGATTCAACAGACTGGCGGAAAAATCGACTTGTGGACTACTCAGCCTGATAACACCGTTCACGCCATCAGGTGCTGCAGCCTGTATCAGGTTTTTGCCGCTGCCATCAAACTTCTGCAGTGGGCCACCAAGCACCAGTTGATTGCCACTGGCGATGGTCGTGTCCACTTGTATATTAACATTGCCACCACTGCCAGCCTTGGCTACCGTGTTTGCCTGTATGAAGCCACTACGCAGTATCAGTGCTGGTGCAGTGACACCAATATCCCCACCATTAGCTCCAATGCCACCATTCCCCGCTTGCATACCAGTGACCGAAGTCGTGATTTGTGAGCGTTCAAGTATGAGTGGCCCCTTGCCCTTGATATTGATGGCACCGCCATTCCCCTGAAATGCGCTGGTGCTAATCGTACTGTCTTTCGCCAGCAGGCGATGGGTAAAACTGAGCTGTATATCGCTGGCTGCCACATTGCCACTGGCTGAAGCCGTGATCTGTGATTGCTGCAATTTGATCTCAGGCGCGTCAACAGCCAGCAGGGTTTTCACTGGCAGCTGACCAGCACTGACCTGAGCAGCATTGCGTATCGACAGCAAGCCTTGCTCCATACTCAGGCTTTCATTCGCCTTGATATTAATATTACCGGTATAGCCGCTGGAACCAGCACCCGCTTCTGAACTGATGATGGCATTGCTGTCCAGCCGGATTTTATCTGCACTCACATTCACTTCACCAGCCTTGCCTTTGGCATAGGCGCTCGACGAAATTTGCGCAGCATTGCTCATTTGCAGTTGCTTTCCAGTGACGTTCACCGTACCGGCATTTCCCGCTGATCTGCTGGTATATTCATCACCTGCATTGGCACTGCTGAATATCCCGGTGTTCAATGTCTGCACATTGCCAACTTCGCCCTTGACGGCATTGCCTGGCTCTCCATCCAGCTTGATGCTGCCAGCATTCACTTTGACGGCGCCAGCCGAACCAGTAGTATAACTAACGGTCGCAGACGATATCTGACCGCCATCCTTCAATGACAGATCACCTGAAACATTGACATCAACATTTCCAGCATTCCCTTGAGCCTGGGTACCTGCATCGCTATAAATACCAGTTGCAACTCCCTTGCCATCGACATCCAGACTTGCAGTATCGATATTGACACTGCCGCCATTGCCAACAAAACGGGTGGCCGAAGAAATTCTTGCCCCCGCTTGCATTTGGATAGTCTGGCTTGCTTTGACTGCAATACTGCCAGCGTTACCCACACCTATGGTCTCTGCCATGATACCGCTGCCATTTCCATACAAGTCCAAGGTTTTGGCCGACACATGAATGAAGCCACTATTGCCGCGCGTATACGTAGTCGTCGATATGCGCCCTCCAGCGATGATAGATAACTTTTCAGCAACGCTGACGTCAATGTCGCCGCCGTTACCACCACGAAAACTGGCAGCGGTGCGGAAATCACCGGCATCACTATAAATACCAGCTTCCAGTCCCTGCCCATCTATATGCAGGCTATTGCCAGTAAATTTGATTTTTCCAGCCTGGCCAGTGTCAAATGCCGATGTCGCAATACCGCCCTCAGACAGGATGCTGGTGGCACCACTGATATTCACATTCAGATTGCCCGCATTGCCAGCGCCACCAGAAATACTGTTAATGCCGGTAGAAACTGCATTGCCGTTAATCAGCAATTCTGCGGCATTAAGCTTGATATCGGCACCCTTCCCTGCGGAGTAGGTCGCTGTCGATATCTGCGCGCTATTGAGGATGCTCAATTTACCCTTGGCGCTTACCTCAATGTTACCGGCATTACCTGTCCCGCTATTAGTGGTACTCAAGAAACCAGTCGATGGCCCGTTAGCCTCTGCGCCATCAAGCAAAATCTCGTTGGCGCTGACGCGCACATTACCACCATTGCCCGCCGTGTAAGTCGATGAAGAAACAAGCGCACCGTTCAGAACTGCGAGTTTACCAGTCACATTGATATCGAGATTACCAGCATGACCACTATCCTCATTGGTCTGGCTGAAAATCCCGCTGAGCCTGCCCTGGCCATTCATATTGACAGCGCCAGCATCTATTTTGATCGCTCCTGCATCGCCTGTAGTGAAAGTAGAGGAAGAAATGCGGCCACCATTTTGTATGCTGAGTTGCTGGCTGGCGGCAATCAGCATGTCACCGGATTTGCCACCACCTTCTTTGGCGTTGCTGAAAATACCAGTAGGCTGACGATTGTCCTGGGCATCGATCAGAATCTGGCCTGCCTGTATGCGCAACAGATTACCATCCACATTGCCATTGACAGTAGCATTGATACTGCCGCCGTTAAGTATGTTCAGGCTGCCATCTGCTTTGGGTAAGTCACCATTGAAGCCAGCCTCAAGCTTGTTTTTTCCCACGGCGAGCAGGCGCACTGCTGCGCCGGGGACCAGTACAGTGGCGTCGTTAATGCTGATATCGCCTGCGGCAAGTGTCAATGCCTGTTGCGGGAGCAGGCTCATAATCGCACCATTCTTGATTTCTAGAGCAGCTGAGTTGTTCCCCAGGAAACCAAAAGCTTCAGGTGCCGCGGCTGACAATGTGCTGGCTTTGGCAGTATCGACATGAAAATTGCCATCAGCGAATTTCACATAATCGGCCGTACTGATGTGCAAACCAGCAGGTACATCAACGGCCGCCCCTGCGCCAAAGATCACACCAGCAGGATTGATGAAATAAAAATGTGGCTGGCTGCCTGTAGCAGCACTCAACTTCAGCAAACCATTGATATTCGATGCGGTGCCGCCAGTGACGCGTGCTATCACGTTTTGCAAAGCAGTTGTTGTCGTGAAGTTTGCCGACTCACCGCTCTCTATACTGAATTTTTTGAAGCTGTGAAATAAGTTTCCGCCTTTTGTCGTCCCCAGATTTTGCGGGACGACAAAATTACCGCTGAGATTTTGCACTGCACCGACAGTGCCATCAGTGGTAGCACCCGCCCATGCGCATGCAGACATGCTTCCAAAAGCCAGCAAGATACTTAATCTGAGCAAGCTCAAGGAGTGTGAACCGACCTTACTCATAACCAGCTCCCTACCATGATGAATGGTGCCCAGTAAAAAGGATGATTGAAATTGTTATTCTTCATCAACTTCAACTGGGCTTTTTGCAATGCCTGCGCCTTGCTCGTCGCTGGCTCTGCCAGGCTGCGATAAAACTGCCCCATCAACAAGGTGGCTGCATCGTCGGACACTGGCCAGAGTGAACCCAGTGCGCTTCTGGCTCTCGCTTTCAAGGCAGCCCCACTCAGACCCAGTGGTGCCCTGTCATCACCTTCTGCGGTTTCACAGGCGGACAGTGTCAATAATTCCAGCTCCTGGCTTTTCATATTCCCAGCCCTTAAGAATAGTTGTAGATTATCCATGGTGATCACATCATCATGGGCCATCACAAAGCTGGTATCTGCTGTCCCACCAAAGACGCCATGCGAAGCAATATGCACGATTTGGTAGTCGCCAGTTTTTACTTTCTGGCTGAATGCAGCCACGGTAAAGCCGTCATTTAACAAGGTCTGGCTAATGGTGAGTTTTTCCAGCGTACGGATTTCTTCATCGACACCAGCCAGTGCCAGCATTTGCTGTAATTGCTGATGTTGTTCTGGCTTGCTGACGTAGGGTTGAGGCAGTTTCCCTGTCATACTGGTATCTGCAGGCTTGGGGATATTGCGCAAGCTACGGGTCAGCACCGCCCTGGCGACTTGTCGCCCGTTCATGGCGGCGCTCTGCTGGTTGGCATTCAACAATTGCTCTACCATGGCATTCGGCAATTTATCCACTACAGTTCCAGGTTCACTCATACCCGCCAGCAGCGTCTTGAAACCACCCTTTTGACGAACGCGGGCATTGGTATTCGTGAGGCTCAGGGCTGGCACGACCGCGATAGCATATTTCTCTATGGCAAAGCGCTGTCCGTCATGCAAGGCGGCGAAGGGCAACAGGCGCAAGACGCCATCAGGAACGATGACCAGGGTACGTATGCCTTGCTGAGTCAACTCTGCATCGACAGGTGTCAACAGGGCTAGATACAGGCGTTTTGCCTGTGGCTGGAAGGATAAATTATCTTTCAGGTTGTTGCCAAAATCAATGACGTCCGCACGCAGTTTATTCGCAGACATAGGTAAACTATGGCGGTACATGCCCTTGCCAGTTTCCAGCAAGAGTTCCAGCCGGTCTGGCAAGACGATAGGATAAAGTATTGCTGTATCGCTGGCGAGCATGGTGCTTTTACGATTTGCCCTGGCGGTATCAACTGCACAACGGTCACCCAGATAATCCTGCAATTCGGTTTGCTTCAGTAATTCCAATATATCGCGGGCACGGCGCAATTGTGCGTTTTTGCGTTCAACATCAAGCGGATCAGAAGTTTGCAATAGCAAATCTGCCAGCCCAAGATAGACAGGTTCCAGGGTTTCACGGAAAGAGGAACGGCCATCCTGGTATTCCACCGGTATGTCGGTGCGTATAGCTTCAATGTGTTCGACTGCTCTTTGGTATGCCGCGATAGCTTCAGCAGCTTTGGCTTGTGTGCGCAGAATGCGACCATGTCGCCATTCGATATTGATGAGCAAGTCATGCACTTCCTGGCCTTGTGCTGCCAGCAGTGCCTGGTCTGTCAAAGCCAGTGCTTCGTCAAAGCGCCGGGCATCTTCATACATCTGCGCCAGTTGGTCCAGCGCTTCCAACTGCAATCGCACCTGACCAGGTTTAGTTGTCAATACACGGGCTTGCTCAAACGCCTGGAAAGCCAGCGCCTGCCCTACTGCACCTAAAGACTTGGCCTGCACGCCCAGATTCAAGCTATAGCGCGCCACTTGTACGCTGTCACCAACTTGCTGTAACCGCTGCCACAGTGTTTGCAGGTTTTTCAATTGATCAACAGGAGCTTGTTTTTTTGCATCCAGCTTATGTTGGTTGAGCCCTGCACTGACGGCAATTGCAGCATCATTTCCAGCCAGTTTCAATGCAGCGTCGTAATAATAGCGTGCCTGCCCTGCATGTCCCTGTTGCTGCTGCCAGTTTCCAAAATCGATGGCATAGCCCGCTTTATCCAGTTTGTTTTCTGCATTTTCAAAGGCAAAACTTAAATAAGGCTCCGCCTTGATCGTCTGATGCGTTTGTATATAGGTCTGGGCCAGGGCAGACGCGGCTTTAACTTTATCGCTGTTTTTTCCTGCCTTGGCATAAGCCGTTTGCAAGACACTCAGTGCCTGGTTGTAATTACCACTGGCACAGTCACGCAAACCCTTTTCCAGCGTGGGTTCGCTGGAAAAAGCAACGGTGCTTATCGAATACAATGCGAACAGACCGAGTTTCAGCATGCGCATGGCAGGTGGGGCAAATTTCATGATCATATGCCGCACTCTCAAAATAAATGGTAAGTCAATTGAAAATGCAGACCATGGTCTTGCAAGTTGCCGCTGTTTTGCCCTGGCAGGCTGATGAGCTTCTTTGCCAGGAACATGTCAGCACTCCATTTTTGCCTGTGCCAGTTCAAGCCTGCGCCCACCGAAGCCAGTCTTTGGGCAGATTCATCCTTGTTGCTGGCACTGGCCATATCGGTAAACGCAATGAGCTTGAACTGCCCGGCATCTTGCCAGGCAGGCAAAGGATAATGGTATTCCATATTCACTAGCCAGGCGCGGTCGCGTACCACTGCATTTTCTCTATATCCACGAACAGTCGCTACCCCACCAAGAGAAAATCGCTCCAGCGGTAACAAGCGATCTGGCGTTTGCTGGGCGGATGCCCGCAAGACTATTTGCTGGCCTGACTTATCCAGGTTTTTCACATACTGTAGTTGCCCGGTCCAGATACGATAATGCCGAGCTGGTACTTGCGGGCCAGTTTCACGACTATCTATATTATTGCGACCAAAAGCAAAGACACTACGCATGGCCAGTGCCTGGGTTTCCCAACGCTCCGTCCACTCCTGGGAAAACCGTACTACCTTGATTTTTGAATAACCATCCGGCTCTCCAGGCGTGAAGGAAAATGCTTCGCCCAGCAAACTAGTCTGACTATCGCGCTGACTATACGTCAAGCCCAACTCGACTTTTCTTTGCAAGCGGTGGACCAGAGCCTGATTGACGCCCAGTTCATAGCCAGAACTGCTACTTTTAATATCCACTGCAGCCAGGGATTCACCAACCACTGAGGAACTGCCCTTGTCTATGCCCAGCTTGATGCTGGTGCCATGGCTGTTGACAGGCATGGTCCATCCCAGATGCACAGGATCAGCCCCTTCACTATGAGCCAGACTGGCGTCCAGGTAGTCACCATAGCCCGTCAAATTACGCACCCAGCCACTCACACCCAGCACTTGTGAACCTATGGAGGGCGCACGATAATTATTGGCGTACAGATTCATACCATATGCCTTGGCACGCACCACATCAATATCAAGTTTCGCCATGCCCGGCTGCTCACCAGGAATGACACGGCTATTGATTTTTTCAAACAGCGGGTCCGTCAGCAAGAGTTGAAAGCGCTGCTGCAAGATGGGCATATTGAAAGCTTCGTCTCCATTGATCAACCTCTGCTGCAAATAGGCTGGTCGCAATCTTCCTTCGCCCTTTATTCTGACCTCACTGATCCGCCCTTCTATCAAGCGAACTGGCACGATGCCCGATGGAAAAGGCTGCTCGCCCTCCGTCACCTGCAGCACGGCACCAGAGTTCAAATAGCCACGCTCGACATACAGGCGCGAGATACGGGTGCGCAAATCCTCTAGCTCGGCATAGCTGACGCGTTTGCCAATATACGCCTCAGTCATTTCCCGCAATTCGGCGCTGCTGATCACTGTATTGCCACTGAATTGAAATTCAGTGACCAGGACTTCCCTGCTCTTTACCTGTACTGCGGGCAAGCTAAACGTAGGCGATGCCACATCATTTGCCAAAACCAGACCTGGTTGCAGACATGCCAAAGCCACACAAGTAGCGATCAGGCCAGGGCGCAATGCATGGCCACCATTGCTTGCATGGTAATTTGCGGTCAAAGCCTGAAGAGTGAAGCACATGGAGGTGGATAAAAAAAATAGATGAGGCAAGCGTGCTGCAAACAAAGGGAGCAATGAAATAAGCACAGACCCGGCATGATAAGACCATTGTTAATTCATTACAACGATACCAAGGTATGGCTTACATTTGGACACACCTGAAACAGGCAGAAAAGGCTTTAGGGCAAGTTGGGATCGATATGCATGAAATTGTCATGGTGAAATGACCATGGCAGCGCCGTGCGTAGCAGAAAATTGTACCGGTACAGCTATGCGGCAGTCCTTTAAGATGCGCTTGAAACATCCTTCATGACAGGTATACAAATGCAAACAAACAGCACTCGCACCATGCAAACTTATCAAGGCAGCTGTCACTGTGGCGCTATAAGATTTGAAATTGCGACAGATTTCCCTGAGCTGACTATGTGTGACTGCTCGATCTGCCGCCGCAAGAATGCCTTGATGGTCAAGGTACATGAAAGTCATTTCAAACTGCTGGCGGGTGCAGAATCACTCAGCGAATATCAGTTCCATAGTCATACTGCCCATCATTACTTTTGCAAAACCTGTGGAATTTACCCTTTTCATCGCAAGCGTGTGACGCCGGATAATTTTGGTATCAATGTGCATTGCCTGGACAATTTTGATCCTGCCGGTATTCCTGTGCGCCAGGCAACAGGAGCAAAAATGCAATAAGCCAAACACAATTTTTTTATCACGCCCGGAATCAAACATGCAAACCCAGACCCTGCTTGCTTTCACTACGATAGCCGGACTATCCATCCTCAGCCCTGGTCCGGCCATCCTGTTATCCCTGAAGAATGGTGCCAGCTATGGCACCCGCTCTGTCATGTGGTCAGCCCTGGGCAATATCAGTGGCATCTTTTGCCTGTCAACGACAGCCTTCCTGGGTTTGGGAGCCTTGCTGAATTCATCTGCCTTTCTGTTTGCGTCCGTCAAGATCATGGGCGCGTTGTATCTGTTTTATATCGGTGCCAAACAATTATTTGGAAAGAATGGCGCATTGGCGCAAGAGGCATCCCCGAATGCCCTGAGAGAGCAACCCAGCAAAAAGAAACTATTTGGTGAAGCTTTTCTGACGGCGTCTACCAATCCCAAGGCACTGATGTTTTTTACCGCCCTGTTCCCGCATTTCATCAATGCCAATGAAGCACTGGCACCGCAGTTTTTCATCCTCATGAGTATTTTCATGGCAATGTCTTACCTGACCCACCTGATGTATGCCCAACTGGCAGCGCGTGCCATGCACGTCCTGGTCAAGCCACGTTTTGTGAAATGGATAAACCGGATAGTCGGCGCAGCCTTTATCTCATTTGGAGCGATGCTACTGAATTTGCGCAGGCAAACTGCCTAAGGACTCAGTCAGATAAAATTTTCGCCAAGAAGTCGCTCAAGGAGTCTTCCTGATAATTGCCAAAAACTGTTCTTTCGGCATAACCGAGGCGGAAATACAAGCCTAGCGCCTCGGGTTACCGTATTACTGTGGACTGTAACAGTGAAAATCGGAGTGCCTGCCTGCGGCCTGTGCCGCTGGGTCTATTTTTTCTTTTCATGCTGTTAGTGAATTTTTTTCCTGCATATTTAAGCCGATCATTTTCTTCAGTTCCGGTACACAGGAACCACAATTCGTTCCGCATTTGAGTTTACCCTGCAAGTCAGTCAGGATATCGGCAGCCAAACCATCCATGACACCAAGCGCCTTATTAATTTCGGTATCAGTGACATTCAAGCAGCTGCAAACCACTTTGCCACGTGCGGCAAAGCCCTGCGGTGCCGTGGAACTGGGCATAAGCAAGAGACGGCCCAGCCTGGCGACCGGCTCCTGTGCCTGCAGGAAGTCCTTGAGCCAGGCCTCAGCAGACACATCGCCAGCCAGCGCAACAGCAGCCAGGCCACCTTCTTTCACCAGAATATGACGCGAAACACTGCGACGCTTATCGTCATAGCGCAAGACATCTGTACCCTTTATACCAAACAGTTGCTCGATTTTTTCAAGAATGTCAATTGCTACCGCTTCTTCATTGCCAGCGCGGAAGATCATGCCCACTTTGTCGCGGCCAAATGGCGTGCATGATGCATAGGCAAACTCGCGCATATAAGGGCGCAAGGCAGTTTGGATGGTATAAGCCTCCTCACTGTCGAGCCAGGCGAATGCCACAAAACGCCATGGCAATTCTGCCTTCAAAATCTTGACAGCGGCAGCTTTCAGCTCTGGCTGTTTTGAGCTGGGATCTATCGCTGGTGATGTCAGGGCATTCACCCCATAGCTGGCATTTTGCGCGTGACCACGACCAGATACATATTCCTCGCCCCAGTGCATGGCGATGAAGACCTGACCTGCTCGCTGCTCATCACTTTCAACTACCGGTAAAATGACAGTACCGCGACGGCTGCTGACATGTACCAGGTCGCCCGCTTTGAGGAAGCGCCTTTGCATGTCCGTGGCTTCCATGCAGATGCCGGGTTCAGCCACATGAGCAAACAACTGTGCCACAGTCCCCGTGCGGCTCATGCCATGCCATTGATCACGCAAGCGGCCGGTATTCAGGGAGAATGGATAGCGTGCATCAACTGCGTCCTTGACCGGTTGGTACACGGTATTGATGAAACGTGCGCGACCATTGGCTGTGGGGAAGATGCCATCTTCATACAGACGTTGTTTGCCAGTGCTGGCACCGGCAGGGTAAGGCCATTGCTGCGGCCCCTGCTGCTCGAGTATGCCGTAAGACAAACCAGTGATATCCAGGTCACGGCCACCGGTGCTGTCGCGGTGTTCATTCCATACCTGTTCATCGCTATCGTACTTGAAGTTTGCTGGCGACTTACCCAGCAAGGGGGCCAGTGCCTGCGCAAACTGGCTGGCGATTTGCCAGTCATGTTTTGCTTCACCGGGCGCAGGTATGGCGGGGCGCACACGGGATATGCGGCGCTCAGAATTGGTGACGGTGCCCGTCTTCTCAGCCCAGGTGCTGGCTGGCAAAAGGATGTCTGCATACGGCACGGTGGCCGTACTTGTATACGCTTCCTGCACGATCACCAGATCGGCTTTTAGGAGAGCTTCGCGTATCAGGTTTTGCTCAGGCATGGATTGTGCAGGATTGGTGCAGACTATCCAGATGATCTTGATCTCACCCTGCCGGACTGTTTCAAACATTTCCACTGCGGTTTTGCCAGGTGTTGCAGGTACGTCATCTAACCCCCAGTAGGCAGCAATTTCTGCCCTATGTTCAGCATTGCCAAGGTCGCGATGACCCGACATCAGGTTGGCCATGCCACCGACTTCACGCCCGCCCATGGCGTTTGGCTGCCCGGTCAGGGAAAACGGCCCGGCACCCGGCTTGCCGATTTGGTGGGTAGCCAGATGCAAATTGATCAGCGCCGCATTTTTTGCAGTACCGGCAGATGATTGATTGAGCCCCTGGCAATACAGCGACAGGCTGGCTTTGGATTGCCCAAACCAGCGCGCCGCCTGTACCAGGTCAGCTTCCTTGATGCCACAGGTCTTGGCCACGGCTGCAGGCGTGTAGTCACGCACGGTTTGCTTGAGTTCTGCAAACCCCTCGGTATGTTCCTGGATATAGTCCAGATCGATCAAGTCTTCCCACAGGCACAGATGCAACATGCCATTGAAAAGGGCAACATCGGTGCCAGGCAAGATAGGCAGGAACAGATCTGCTTCACGCGCGGTATCAGTACGGCGCGGATCGGCAACAATCACTTTCAAGGCAGGATTTTTTTCCCTGGCCTGTTCCAATCGGCGATATAAAACCGGATGTGCATAGGCCGTGTTGGACCCGACAATAAAAATGACTTCTGCCAGATCTATATCTTCATAACATGCGGGCGGCGCATCAGCGCCCAGGGTCTGCTTATAGCCAGCCACCGCACTGGACATGCACAGACGCGAGTTGCTATCGATATTATTGGTGCCGATCAAACCTTTGGCAAGTTTGTTGAAGACGTAATAATCTTCGGTCAGCAATTGACCAGAAATATAAAATGCCACACTGTCCGGGCCATGTGCCTTGATGGTGTCAGCAAACTTGCCCGCCATGCTGGCGATGACGGTATCCCAGCCACTGCGCTGGCGCGATACTTCACGTCCGGCGAATGGATCGCGCATTTCTGGATAAAGTGCCCTGACCTGCTGCTGTATTTTCGCATCAGCCGACAGATGTAAGGTACTGCCCTTGCTGCACAGACGGCCAAAATTGGCTGGGTGATCCGGGTCACCACGTACCCCTGTAACCTGCCCGCCTTCGCTTTCAATTACTACACCGCAACCAACGCCGCAATAACAACAGGTAGATTTGGTTTCAGTCATACATGCCTTTAAGTGCACGCTGCATCACTATACTTAGTGATGCAGCGTATTTTTTCTATGCTTCTACTGCCAGTGTCGATAATTCATTCGCATCCAGATAGACCTGATCTTCTTCCACTTTCAAGCTGAATTTTTGGGTACAGCCCTCATCTGGAGAAATTGCACAACCCGTGGGTAACTCTATATTCCAGTTATGCAAGGGGCAGGCCACTCTTTCGCCAAAGACGATGCCTTGTGATAAAGGGCCTCCTTTGTGCGGGCATTTATCCAGCAGGGCGAAGACCTTGTTTTCTGTATTCCTGAAGATAGCCACATCCGGCTTGGCTGCACGTGCAACCACGCGTGCGCCCAATACGGGGATATCATCAACGCGACAAATAACTTGCCATTCCTGACTCATGTTTTTTCCTCTCAAATAATGGCTTTATGCTGGCAAGCGTTCAAACTGGCGGGTGTCGACCTGCGCTTTTTCTGGTTCATGCCATGGATCAGATTCACCTTCCAGCGCAAACAGCAGATGCTGATACAGGTCTTTGCGACGACCATGGTCTTCCAGGATAATCTTCTTCACATAATCAAGACCGACGCGGGCGAGGTAATGCACAGTGCGTTCCAGATACCATCCTTCTTCCCTATATAACTGCAGGAACGCACCGGTGTATTCCATGACCTCTTCATGGGTTTTCAGTTTGACCAGGAATTGTGCGACTTCGGTTTTGATACCGCCATTGCCGCCGACATAAATTTCCCAGCCAGAATCAACACCAATCACACCAACGTCTTTGATACCTGCCTCTGCGCAATTTCGCGGGCAACCGGACACGGCCAGTTTGACCTTGTGCGGCGCATACATGCGTGCCAGCTCACGTTCCAGTTGTTGCCCCATGAGGGTGGAATTTTGCGTACCGAAACGGCACCATTCACTGCCCACACAAGTTTTCACGGTACGCAGACCCTTGGCATAAGCCAGGCCGGATGGCATGCCCAGATCTTGCCAAACAGCGCGCAAGTCTTCTTTCTTCACGCCCAGCAAATCAATACGCTGACCACCAGTGACCTTGACTGTCGGTATCTTGAATTTTTCGACGACATCGGCAATCCTGCGCAATTCGCTGGCATTGGTCTCGCCGCCCCACATACGCGGGATGACGGAGTACGTACCATCTTTCTGTATATTCGCATGGGAACGCTCATTGATGAAGCGTGATTGTGGATCATCCTTGGCTTCACGTGGCCATGTAGAAATCAGATAATAATTGATGGCCGGGCGGCAGCTGGAGCAACCGTTAGGTGTGCGCCATTCCATGAATTCCTGTACACCTGATACTGTCAACAGCTTGTTGGCCTTGATGGCATCACGCACTTGCTGATGGCTATGATCAGTACAAGCGCACATGGGTTTGACTTTAGAGGCAGTCGAATAATCACCACCCGCAGTGAACATGATGATCTGCTCTACCAAGCCAGTACAGGAGCCGCAAGATGCCGATGCCTTGGTATGCTTGCGCACATCATCCAGCGTGAACAGGCCTTTTTCCTTAATGGCCTTGACGATGGTGCCCTTGCAGACCCCATTACAGCCACAGACCTCGGCCTCGTCCGGCATGGCGGCAGCCTTGGTGTGGCCTTCATGGCCGACGTCACCAGTGTTTGATTCACCAAACATCAGGGAATCGCGGATTTCAGAAATATTCTTGCCTTCGCGCAGCAGTTTGAAATACCAGCTGCCATCGACGGTATCGCCATACAGGCAGGCACCGATGAGCTTGTCGTCTTTCACCACCAGCTTCTTGTAGACGCCACCTATGGGATCGGACAAGATAATTTCTTCAGTGTCTTTGCCGCCCATGAATTCACCAGCAGAAAACAGATCGATACCTGTCACTTTCAGTTTGGTGGAGGTGACTGAACCCTGGTAACGGCCTATGCCAAAATTCGCCAGGTGATTGGCGCAAACCTTGGCCATTTCAAACAAAGGTGCAACCAGACCATACACTGTACCGCGATGATTGACGCATTCGCCGACAGAGTAAATGCGCGGGTCATAGGTCTGCATGGTGTCATTGACAGTAATGCCGCGATTGCAGTACAGGCCAGCAGATTCAGCCAGCGCAGTATTGGGGCGTATGCCAACTGCCATGACGATCAGTTGCGCAGGGATTTCCAGTCCATCTGTAAAGCGTATGGATTTCACATGACCAGCATCATCTCCAATGATGGCTTCGGTATTTTTTTCAAGCAGGAAGTTCAGGCCCCGGTCTTCAAGCGATTTTTGCAGCATCTTGCCAGCAACGGGATCAAGCTGACGCTCCATCAACCAGCCAGGCAAATGCACGACAGAGACGCTCATGCCGCGCATTTTCAAGCCATTGGCGGCTTCCAGGCCCAGCAGTCCACCACCAATAACGACAGCATGCGTGTGCTTTTCGGCTGCGTCTATCATGGCATTGGTGTCATGAATATCACGGTAGGCAATCACGCCCTTGAGGTCCTTGCCAGGCACAGGCAGCATGAAAGGTGTGGAGCCTGTCGCCAGCAACAGACGGTCGTATTCGGTCTGGGTACCATCTTCGGCGATCACCAGGCGACGCGCCCTTTCTATCTTGACGATTTTCTTGCCCAGGTGCAGCGTGATATTATTTTCTTCATACCAGTCCACATCATTAAGCATGATGTCTTTGATGGTTTGCTCGCCTGCCAATACAGGTGATAGCAGAATGCGGTTGTAATTGGCATAAGGTTCTGCACCAAATACGGTAATATCATACAGGTCGGGGGCGATCTTGATTAATTCTTCCAGGGTACGCACACCTGCCATACCATTCCCTACCATCACTAGCTTGAGTTTCTTCATGGCTGCTCCTTTGCTTGTCTCCCCAGACTCTAAGCAAGAGCAATGCCAGTTCAATTTTCCGAGAGGGCAGTGCACCCTGTTTTTATCAACTTGCACCAATTTGACTAAGCATAAATATGGTTTTCGCTATAAAAAACTAACAATTCTCCAGGTGGCAACGAGGCCGATGCCACTTCTTGAAGCAAGCCCGCAAAATCCTCACTACCGTCATACAAAATCCAGCCATTCTGGTGCATTACGTCATTGAAACCAGATAACGCACGTTTTTCGCGCATGAAAGATAGCCGGCCGAATGAGCAGTAGTACGCTTATATCCTCTGGATATCTCCCCCGGATCGAAGAAACTACCTGTATTGCCTGTCAACCTGGCAGTCTGGCAGTCTGGCAGTCTTGCCAATTATCGCCAATGTGCTGATGTTGTTGATGTTGCAGATACCGATAGCAGGCCAGGCCCCATTTCATCCCGGCTTTTACCAGATTGATCCCTACTTGCTGGGATACACTGTGAATTTGTGCAATAGTCAGCAACACCTCTATGGAACTGGCAAATCATTCCTGCTTTATGAATTGCAGATATGCCACGCATAAAGCAAAATAAGCGTCGAGCCAGACGACCCGGATGACCATGCATTACATCTTGCACTATCCATGATGCCCCAAAAAAAATGGAAACTTCCTGACTGGAAGCATTTTCTCTTCATCCTGCTGGCATGGATGCTGGTTATTTTCTTCTTCAGCCTTGCCGAATATGTAGATTCTATTAAAGCAAGTAAACCTGCCGCGTTTAGTACTTTGTTGAAGTTCAGTGCGATGTCATTCTTAAGTTACATCCTGCTGAGTACCACCCTTCTGATCATCTTCGAAAATTTGCCCAGCCGCTGGCTGACTGCAACACATTTATTGATCATCTACGTGCTGATGATAGGCATCTTTCTGCCGCTGGAAGTTTGCTATGAAATTAGCACCAATTATCATTTTGCAAGAAAAAAAACTCCTCCATCTGTTTTGCAGATGTTGACAAACATGGCTGCCATGGGGTGGTGGTTATTGGGTTTTCAAGCCAGTGTTGCTTATTTCATGCAAGTTGCGGCTACTCTCTGGCAGCGCAGCCGGGAACAAGCCAGGCGTACCCAGGAATTACGTCAAAAAAATCTGATGCTGCGCCTGTCTCTGATGGAGTGTCAACTTGAACCTTATTTCCTGCTCAGCTCGCTAGACGGCATAGGAAATCTTATCCGGGTAGCAGAGCGCAGTCTTGCGACCACGGCCCTGGCCCGCCTTAGTGATTTACTGCGCTATGTCCTGCGCTTTAGCGGGGATGAAAAACCATCAATGGCTGACGAATTAGGTTTTGCAAAAGCCTACCTGAGTTTGCAAGAATTACGCCATGGCCAGTATCTGCAAGTCAAATGGACATTATCTGAGTATCACTGGTGCACCGTTTCTTGCCCTCCTTTATTGCTACATGCAATACTGGACCTGGCCCTGCATTGGTCAGTCATGTTTCAACAGAAAAACCATCTCTTGCAAGCGAACCTGAGGCAAAATGCCGGCATGATTCTGTTTCACGTCAGCCTCGCACTGGAGACTGCAATAGCAGAACCCGATATGACACAAATCGCCGCTATCAGGGAGAGGTTGGATATCCTGTATGCAGGTATGGCCAGTCTTGAGATGACGCAAAATAATGCGCAAATCGATCTCAGTATGTGCATTCCGGCTGGGGAGTATCAGGATGGATAAGCAGCCCATGCGTATCATCACAAACTCTGTACGGAAAATCCACGGTGATAAGCCTGGCAACAAGGCCATTTACCTTACTTTGGCATTTACATTGTTGATCTGGTTATTGATTGCCAGCCTGCATTGCCTGGCTTTTTACAAAGACACATTGCGTACCCGCCCAGATGCGAAGATGTCTTTTGAGTACATCACCATACTGCCTGGATATATTCTATTGGCTGCAATCAGCTGCGGCTTCGCCATCGCGTTCTCAACAAAAAATGAGAACTGGCCGAGCAGCAAAGACATGCTGCTTTCAGCATGCCTGACTATAGTACTGGGGCTTCCGGTACTGTCTGGCCTTGCGGTTTTCATGGATACAACACTCAATCATCCTGCCTACACCATGCAAGCAGCCCTCAGCAAGCGCCCTGGCTTTTTCTACTTCACCGATGCCGCTTTGTTACTGTTCTCCTATCTGATGCAAGCCGCCTATGCATTCTGGCTAAAAAGTCAGGCAGAAAATCTGGCCTATATTCAGCAAAACAATGAGAGTCTGGCATTGCGACTGCGCCTTTTGCAGGGTCAGCTAAAACCCCACTTTTTGTTCAATGCACTCAATAGTATCAGCGCACTTGTCAGAACCGCAGACCGGCAACTGGCATCCAGCGCACTGGAAAAACTCAGTGAGCTGTTGCGCTACGTGGTTCATTCAGGAAAACATGAATGGCTCAGTGTCGCCGACGAAATCGCGTTTACCAAAGCCTACCTCGATATGCAAATGCTACGCTATGGTGAGCGAGCCAGTATGAGCTGGAATATGGCAAATGAAGCCTGGCAAGACCTGGCCTGCCCACCTTTACTATTTCAACCACTAGTGGAAAATGCCATACACCACGGAGTAGAACAAAATCATGAAATTTGCCACCTGCAAATTGAACTTGCCAGAAAAAACGATATGCTGGAATTTCGCATCAGCAACCCACTGTTCAAACAGACATGCAACAAGAAAGGTCACGGACTGGGTTTATCTGCTAGCCGGGACAGGCTTGCCATTCTTTATGGATCACGGGCAACACTAAAAACCACGGCAGCAACAGATAGCTATACAGCGATACTGGAATTTCCTTTGCTTCTTTTAAAGCATGCATGAAACATACAAACTGAACCTTTTGTCTTCATTACAAACATGAGCCTCAAAAAAGTCCTACTGGTTGACGATGAATTGCCAGCACTCGTCAACATGCAATATGTCTTGACAGGTAATCCTGACTGGCAATTGGTCGGTAGTTGCTATTCGACTGCCCTCGCCAGGGAATTCATGCAAAAAACGCATGTAGACTTGATATTGCTGGATATAGAAATGCCGGACCAGAATGGTCTGGATTTTGCGCGTGAACTATGCAACTTGCCAGATGCACCGTTGATCGTCTTCATTACGGCCTACGACCAGCATGCTGTCAGCGCTTTCGATGTATTTGCACTCGATTACCTGCTTAAGCCTTTTGATGATGAAAGATTCAATCTCATGTTGCAAAGGGCCTTGCAGCTATTGCATCTGAAACAAAAAGCCTTGAACTCATCAGCAGTACAGGATTATCTGCAGGACAGGGCTGCGTTTGAAGCTGGCAAGCCCAGCCCGGAATTACAACAACTCATCATCAAGTCCATTGGTAACACCGAGCGCGTCAATCTTGATGAAGTAATCTGGCTCGGCACCGCTGCCAATTATGTAGAAATCCACCTGCGCAATCGGGTCGTCTTGCACCGAGCCACCATTACCGCCATGGAAACACGCCTGCCAGCACATCAATTCATACGTCTGCACAGAACCGCTATTGTGCGTTGTGAAGCAATTGTCAATTTAAAAGTACATGCTGATGGCAGCCATCATGTTCATCTGAGCAACGGTGATGAAGTCAGAGTCAGTGAAAGTTATCTGAAAAATCTGAAGAAGTTATTTACGCCGAGCTAAAAAACGAAGCGCGCAAAAAACAACGAATCCCCCTGCTTCATCCCTGCCCCATCCCGTTTCATCAAGCACAAATTTTCCCCATCACCTGGCAATTCCTATTCATCCCTAGTCGATAGTTGGCGCATTTTATTCATGGCAAAGTCTCTTTCATACCGACTTGCCACTTGAATTTTTGATGCTCCAGGTTCAGGCATGCGCTTGGGCACTTCCCCAACTCAGTGTAGTTAAAGACCACGGGAAGGCAGCAAGCACCATCGGGACAGCCCCTTTCGCTTTCAATGAAAACCATTAGGAATTTACATGCAAAAACGAAATCATGTATTTAAAAAGAAACTGGTCGCTCACGCGCTGACACTGGCTTTTGGCGCAGGCGTACTGGCAATGGCCTATGCCCCGCCTGTGCACGCTCAATCGAATGCTGCTGGCACTGTATATGGCAAGGTCAACGCTGGGTCGGCCACAACAGTCGTGTTGAAGAATACTGAAACCAATCTGACTCGCAGCGCGACGATAGATGTCACAGGCAAATTTCAAGCCACCGCACTCCCCATAGGCAATTACCGCGTCAGTCTGATGAAGGACAATGTGACATTGTCGACACTGGAAGTCGAGGTGCTCGCCGGTCAAGGTGTGGAAGCCGCATTTAATGCCGATACATCTGGCATACAAACCGTCACTGTAGCGACCACGCGCAAACGCATTGATGTCAGCAATGCCAGCAATGGCGCGACTTTTACAGCCAAGGAACTGGATAAACTGCCTATCGCCAGGAACATCAACTCCATCATACAACTGGCACCCAACACCACCCGCAGCGACCCCACCTATGCAGGCGGTGCTGCATTCGCTGGTGGTGGTGCGTCGGAAAATGCCTACTACATCAATGGTATGGTGGTCACCAATCCCTTGACGCAACTGGGTGCCTCAGAATTGCCCTTTGGCGCAATTTCACAGGCACAGGTATTGGTGGGTGGCTTTGGCGCAGAATTTGGCCGCTCGGTAGGCGGCATCGTCAACATCACCACCAGAAGCGGCACCAATAATTGGGAGACTGGTGTCTCGCTCAATACTACCCCGAACTCCTTGCGATCGAAGCGACTTGATTATTACTATCCGAACATAGGTGCCAGCAATACCAAGGCCACTGATGGTACTTTGCGCCTGCGTCGCGAAGACAATGTCTTCAATGAAACACAAATCGGTGCCTATCTCGGTGGCCCCATTATCAAAGACAAGTTGTTCATGTTCATCGCCGCTGAAGGTACGCGTTCTGACAATGGCCAGGTCAACCTGGGCAGGACTTCACTGACCCTCAATGAAAATGGCTGGAGAGAACAAAAGAATGAGATCAATCGCTTTTATGGCAAACTGGACTGGAACATCAACGATGATCATCGCCTGGAATTAACCGCCATCGGTGACAAGACCAAGCATGATAACAACTATTATTCTTATGACTATGCCACCCGTGCACGCGGTAATGTCGTCAAGTCTTCTGAACATATAGAACTTGATCCAGATGCGAATACAGGCGACAACGGTGCCGATGTCCTGAGCCTGCGCTATGTTGGCAACATCACTGATAATTTGACCTTAACAGCCATGTATGGGCAAAGCAAGGCCAAGCATGTCTACCAACCAACAGGATACAATTCCAATCTGTTCGCTGTGTCGGCAGATGCCAATAACCGTGCTCCAGGCTTAAACTACAACTCCTCACAAGCTTATAGTGGCAACCTGAATTTTGACGGTTCAACAGATAGTATCAAATCTATGCGGCTTGATCTGGAATACAAACTGGGCAAGCACCTGATCCGTGCTGGCGTGGACAATAATTCGGCCGACTCCGTCAATGCAGGTGTCTATAGTGCGGGGGGCGGCACCTGGACCTATTTGCGCACGACCACACCAAACGCGCCGATAGATGTCACTGGCGGTGTTGTCCCTGCACTGGCCCAATATGGAGGACTGGCAGCGCAAGGTTACTACGTCCAAAAAGGCTTGTACTCTACCGTGTCCAATGCCTACACCGAGCAATCTGCCCAGTACATTGAAGACAAGTACCAGATCAACAAGGATGTGTTGCTGACCTTTGGTTTGCGCAATGAGCAATTTGCCAATTTGAATCAGGACAGGGTCAAATTTGTCGAAATGAAAAACCAGCTTGCGCCACGATTTAGTGCAGCCTGGGATGTCAATGGCGATTCTACATTCAAAGTGTTTGGCAGTGCCGGCCGTTACGCCGTACAAATGCCATCTGTGGTCGCTCTGCGCCAGTCTAACGGTTCGCTCAATACCAATCAGTATTTCACGTATACCAATACAGACTCAAATGGCTTGCCTACTGGCCTGGTTCCTGTCACTGGAGCCTTGTCAGGTAATAGTGAATTTGGCCAGGCCAAAGATCCCAAGACGATTGCTGCAACCAATCTCAAACCCATGTTTCAGGATGAACTGACGCTGGGTTTTGAAAAAGCCTATTCGCAAAATCTGAACTTCGGTGCCAAAGTGACTTACCGTAGCTTGCGCTCCACGATAGATGACCTCAGCGACCCGCGCGTGTTTGAAGACTGGGCAAACCGTAATCATGTACCTATTGGTGACACATGGAATTTCTCTGGTGCAGCCTTCAATCCGGGCGAAGACAATGATTTCCTGATTGATTTCAAAGGTGGTAAGGGTTACTCACAAGTACACTTGAGCGCCGCAGAAATTGGCATACCTAAAGTTAAACGTATCTACAAGGCACTGGATCTGTTTGCCGAACACCCTTACCGCAATGGCTGGTATGGCAAACTCAATTACACCTGGGCACGTAGCGAAGGCAATACGGAAGGCCAGACCCTGTCAGATACAGCAACAGGCCAGGCAGATGTGGCAACGACGCAAACCTGGGATTACAAGGAATTGATGTACCACGCCAATGGTAGATTGCCAAATGATCGTACTCATCAGATCAAAGCCTTTGGTTATTATGATCTGACACCAGAACTGACGATAGGTGGGAACTTGCTAATCGCGGCTGGTCGCCCCACCAATTGCAAAGGTACGCTACCCAACCCGGACCCGCGCGCAGTCAATTTTGGTATCAACTACAACTCAGCACACTTTTACTGCTTTGGTGCGACGCCCAAGGACAATGTGCCATCTCCCCGCGGTTCAGCCGGCAATCTCGAATGGGACAGGCGCCTGGATCTGAATCTGACCTATAAACCTCAACAAGTCAAAGGTCTGATTTTGAAGATGGATATCTTCAATGTCTTCAATGCACAAACTGTACAAAAGGTAGAAGAACGCTGGAACAACCGCAATGTCTTGCTCAATACCTACGGGCAAGTCCTGAGTTTGACTGCACCACGCAGTATCCGTCTGGGGGCTGAATACAACTACAAGTTCTAACCGTCTTTTTCTCAATTCTCTCTTTGCGCCTTTGCAGCCATACTGCTTCAGCATAAGTGGTATGCCACTGCAAAACTTTACACGCCCGGTTCGCCGGGCGTTTTTTTTGTTTCGCCTTCTTCTTTAGATTGGTATTGCTCTTGCTGTTAATAGTGCATTAACATAAGGGCGTACAGTTTATTGACCTGCCAGTACATAGACTTTTTAGTCATGACTGAACCTCAGATACTTTTGCAGACTTTTCTCACCCGAATATGCCCGACAGTCTCGATCGCCTGACCCATTTCCTGCGCTTACGCCGCATCGGTGTGCGGCTGGCGCTCAGCTATGGCTTGCTGCTGGTCTTGTTTAGCATCGTGTTGCTGTTGCCAATTTCACAAATTCGCAAAATGACTGCATTGAGTGAGAAATTTGCTCGCAAAGAAGTGCAAAGCCTTCTTTATGTACAAGAACTCAGCGTATCCACAGAAAACGTCGGGAGAGCATTGCTGCAATTCCTGACTGTTCCATACGAGCAACGGGTACCTGAATACACCATCGTCGATGAAAAAAACCGCCAGATTGATCGGCTTATCACGGCCCTGGAGGCCTCACTCAGTGATGATGAGCAACTAAAGAGCCTGAAAATCCTCAAGGAAAAACGCAGTATCTACAATAAATACTATCTGGATACCGTCAACCAACTCGAAGAAGAAGGCCAGGACGCTGCCAAAGCCAGTTTCATCAAACAGGTAAAACCAGCATTGGATGCTTTACTGGACCAGTCCAAGACTTTCCTCAAACGTGAGCAAGAGTTGATCGTGGCCCACCAGGCAGAAGCACAGCGCGAACTGGAACAAACCGGCATGCTGGTAGCCGTATTATCCGTATTGGGTGTAATCATGGCTGCCATACTGGCCTGGTTGACTACCCGTAGCGTGGTAAAACCACTGGCACGCCTGGAAGCGAGTGCCCTGCAAATTGCCAGGGGTGATTATCAAACCCGCTTCAGCCCTTCAAAAACCGAAGAAGTGGCAAGAGTAGGTGAAGCCCTCAACACCATGGCTGAGGCCATAGGTATACGCGAGCAAACAGTGGAGCGACTGGCTTATTATGACAGCCTGACTGGTTTGCCCAATCGCACACTGTTGCTAAAAACGCATGAAGGCAAGGGCTTGCCACATCAGGGTTTTATCCTGATGGACCTGGCGCGCCTGAAAGTCATCAATGAAACCCTGGGTTTTGATACAGGTGACTCGGTGATATCGGACATAGCCCTGCGTCTCAGGAAAGTCATCGATAACCACACCGGTCATGCAGCAAAACCCTGGCTGGCCAGGTTGGCAGGTGGCGCATTTGCTGTGCTTTGTGAAAACAGCTCCAAAGTCAGCATCGAAGAATTGCACCACCGCATTGACGCTGCAATGGCAGCCCCTGTCAAGTGTGGCAGTCACTCTGTCGATGTCAGCATGGTATATGGATTTGCCATCACGGCAGCGACGCCCCTGCCTTTGATGACGCTGATCAGAAATGCTGAAGTTGCCTTGTACGCAGCCAAACGCAGCACGAATGCGTCCGCCTGGTATACCGATGCGCAAGAAGCTTCACGCCTGACCCATCTCAGCCTGCTGTCTGACTTGCGCTCTGCCGTCAGGAAATCAGAATTGCAAATGTGGCTGCAACCCAAGCTCTCCCTGGCGACCGGAAAAGCCTATGGTTTTGAAGCACTGGTGCGCTGGCAGCATCCTGTGCGTGGTTTCATTTCGCCGGCAGAGTTTGTCCCTTTTGCCGAACGTACCGGCTATATCGGCATGTTGACCATGTGGATGCTGGAACAGGCTATCGTCACGCTCAAAAACTGGCAAAACAATTATCCGGACCAGACTATTGCCGTCAATGTCAGCACTCATGATTTGCGCGATGCCAGTTTTCCAGACCAAATTACTGCGCTGCTGCGTCAATATGAGCTGTCCCCCAACATGCTCAAACTGGAGATTACCGAAAGCGGCATCATGGAAGACCCTGGCACCACCATAGAACTGCTGAACCGCCTGCGTGCCATCGGTCTGGATCTATCGATTGATGATTTTGGCACTGGTTATTCCTCCCTCTCTTACCTGCAACGACTACCCGTCAGTGAGCTCAAGATAGACCGCAGCTTTGTTACCGACATCGACAAACTGCCAGCCACCCAGGGACTCGTCAAAGCCATCATAGAAATGGGCCATGGGCTGGGCTTGAGCGTGATTGCTGAAGGCATAGAAACTGCAGCCGAACGGGAGAGTCTGCGCCTGCTAGGTTGTGATTCCATGCAAGGCTATTTTGCCAGCAAGCCCTTGTATGGTGATGGATTGCAAAAATGGCTGTCCAGCCTGCCGACAGACTAGTGCCTATGCAAGCACCTGCGTTTCCTGATGATGAAGCTTTGCGCCTGCAAACCCTGCAGGCCTGCGCCATCCTTGATACACCGGCAGAAGAACGCTTTGACCGGCTGACCCGGTTGGCACGCCACCTGTTTCATTCAGAGATTGCACTGATCTCCCTGATTGATGCAGACCGTCAATGGTTCAAGTCCAGACAGGGGCTGGATGCAAGCGAAACGCCCAGGGATATTTCATTCTGCGGTCATGCCATACTCAGCCCAGATGTCTTGTACGTCGCAGACGCCAGTCAAGACCCGCGTTTTGCCGACAACCCTCTGGTCTATGATGCACCTCATATACGCTTTTATGCTGGTGCCCCATTACATGCTCGCAATGGACAGCGCCTTGGCACGCTGTGCATCATAGATAGTGTAGCCAGGACCCTTAGCGAACAGGATTTGCATGCCCTGCGCGATCTTGCCGATTGCGTAGAACGTGAATTTTTCCGCGAAGAGCAACAAAGACAACATCATGCCTTGCTGGCCTTGACTGCCATCACCTCCTTGTCCTACCAGGACCCGGACGCCGCCTTGCAACAAACCCTGACCATGGCCTGCGACTACCTGGGCATGACTTGTGCCCAAATCAGCCGCGTGCAACAAAATGGCAAGGAAACCTTAATGTATCAGTCTGGCTGCATGACACGTCCTGCTGCGCCTGTGTCCGATGAGGGTAAGCACTTTCGCTTGCCAGTGGCCGCAAACCAGGGGCTCATCCATGTCGCTCATGTGGCGGAGAGCGAATACCTGCATTCTGTCAGCGAAGTGCAAAGTTTCATAGGCTTGCGCCTGCATATCAGTAACATCGGAGATGCGGCCCTGAGTATCTGGCATACCAAACCCAGACTATTTCCTTTTTCCGAGGTGGAAATAGAATTTGTACGTCTGCTGGCAGACTGGATCAGTGGCGTCATGAAAAGACAGGAACTGGACCGGCAGTTGCAAACACAGCGCGCCCTCAGTGATGCCATTGCCATGGCCCAAACTTTGTTCATACGCGAAACCGATCAGGAAAAAGGCTTTGTTTCCCTGCTGGCCGCAATCTTGAAATTGACGACTAGTGATTATGGATTTATATGTGAAGTCAAAAACAAGACTACCAGCAATCCCGCCCTGAAAAGCATGATGCTGGCCTGGCATGCAGAAAACAACGACATCCTCAACCTCAGTCTTGAAGCACTGGCCCGCGATGCCGCCTGTCTGCAATTAAAATCCAGATATGGCAGCGCACTCAAGGCGGCACTGCCGGTGATAGACAATGCCCCCTCGGCAGATGCACTGGATCAGGTTTTTCCTGCCAATTTTGTCGCATTGCAAAGCTTTCTTTGCATACCCGTGCAATACGATCACGAGCTGATCGCCCTGGTCGGCATCGCCAACAAACCAGATGGCTATGATCACCAGGTAACGGATTTCTTAAAACCCTTGTTCAGCACTCTCGGTCAGTTGATCAGTGCTACCCGTGTGCAAAAGCAAAGACGGGAAACCGAGCGGCAATTAGCCAATGTCATCAAGGGCACCAATATTGGCACCTGGGAATGCAATATCCTCACTGGTGAAACCATCTACAACGAACGCTGGGCAGAGATGCTGGGCTATACCCTGGCAGAACTGGAACCGACCACGGTCGATACCTGGCTCCAACTCTGCCATCCAGACGATCTGAAAACCACCAGCAGCATGATAGACCAGCATTTCAGGGGAGAAATCGAATACTTCGATCTGAAGAGCCGCATGCGCCACAAAGACGGCCGCTGGATATGGATACATGATCGCGGCTGTGTCGTCAGTTGGGGGCCAAACGGTGAGCCACTCATCATGTCAGGCAGCCATGCTGATATCACCAAACAAAAAGAAGCGGAGGCAGAACTCGAACATGCTTATGAATTGCTGGAAAAATCCAACGCGGCGGCTCGCATAGGCACCTGGGATTTTGAAGTCAAGTCACGCAAACTGCACTGGAGTAAAGTGACCAGGCAAATTCACGAAGTGGATGATGACTATGCCTGCACTGTCGATAGCGCGCTTGCCTTTTACAAAGGCGCAGAAAGCCAGCAAAAAATTCGTGAGCTGTTCACCATGGCTGTGCGTGAAGGTGCTTCCTTTGATACCGAATTCTGCATTCTCAGCACAACTGGCAACGAACGCTGGGTGCATGTTATTGGTTTCCCGCAGTTTGAGGAAAATGTCTGCACCCGTGTGTATGGCACTTTCCAGGACATCAGTGACAGAAGATCCGCACAAGAAAATTTGCGTGACCAGGCACTCCATACCAGTGCCATACTGGACAATGTACTCGATGGCATTCTCACCTTTGATGAGCATTATCAGATCCTCAGTGCGAATAATGCCGCTGTCCATATTTTTGATTATGGTACCGATGAATTAATCGGCGAGAACATACGCCTGCTGATCCCCTCGCCTGTCGAAACTGACCAGGACGATGCAGGGCAACAGGACGTATCCGGAATACAAAGCCTCATAGGCAGCAGCCTTGAAGTCGAAGCACGCCGCAAGGATGGCAGCAAGTTTCCGCTGGATTTGTCCGTCTCTACCCTAAGTCGTCAAGGCCAGCCCTTGTTCATTGCGCTCATGCGTGACATCACTGAGCGCAAGCGCACAGAAAGAATAAAGAATGAATTCATTTCCACGGTCAGCCATGAATTGCGCACTCCTCTAACATCCATTTCTGGGGCACTGGGCTTGATATCCGGTGGTGTATTTGGCAGTTACTCAGATCGTATGAAGCAGATGATTGATGTCGCCAACAAAAATTGCCAGCGCCTGACTTTCCTCATCAATGATTTGCTGGACATGGAAAAACTCACAGCCGGGAAAATGGTGTTTCGCCCTGAGACCAGCCAACTCAGTGAACTGCTCTGTCAGGCGATTGAAGCCAACCAGACCTTTGGCACTGCGCGCGGCGTTTCTCTACAATTATCCAAACCTGTTCCCGCATTGAGCATCACAGTAGACTCGCAGCGCTTCATGCAAATTTTGTCGAACTTGCTGTCAAATGCGATCAAGTACTCACCTGAAAATGATGTGGTCCAAATAGAAGCAGAACAAAAGGGACAAAAAGTACGCATCAGTGTCATCGACCATGGCGTCGGCATCCCGCATGAATTCCGCGACAGAATATTTCAGAAATTTGCCCAGGCAGATTCTTCCGATACCCGCCAGAATGGCGGCACCGGGCTGGGCCTGGCTATCACGCGCGAACTGGTGGAAAGAATGGGCGGCGAGATTGGTTTTGAATCATTACCAGGAAAGGCCACCAGGTTTCATATAGACTTGCCAATCAGCTTTTGAATTACATAGTATGAAACAGGAGTATCAATGTACATAGGAGAACTGGCGCGCAAGGCAAATGCCACAGCAAAAGCCATACGCCTGTATGAAAGCCTGGGCTTGCTGGGCCAGATTCAACGCCTGGGAAAGTACCGGGTTTATACAGATAACAATGTCTTGCAAGTACAATTGATACGGCAAGCCCAAAGCCTGGGTTTTCGCCTTTCAGAACTGGAACCCTTGCTTCGCACAGATCAGGGTGAACCAGACTGGGCCATGATAGCTCGACACTTGGACAAGAAACGCGCTACCGTGAAAGCGGAAATTAAAAAGCTTCATGCGCTTGACGATAGCCTGCTACAAATGCAGACAGAAATCCACGATTGCCTGCAAGCGCAACTTGTCGCGCAACAAGCCGACTGTCCCAATTTTCCTGTTAATCAGCCTCCTGATTGATATGGCTTGACTCTACCCATAGGGACAAGGTGCACACTTATCCTCTTGATCAAACAATGTGGGTACAGTATGCAAAAAAAACGTGTTCTAGTCATTGCCAGTCATCCCAGCGGCAATAGCTTTGGTTCTGACCTCGCCGATATCTACGTGCAGGCAGCCCGCACTGAGGGGCATGATGTACAAATACTACGGCTGGATCGGCTCGTGTTTGATCCCATTTTGCATCAGGGCTATAAAGTCATACAGACTCTGGAAACCGATCTGCAAATGGCTCAAGAGTCCTTGCTATGGGCTGAACACCTGTGCTTTGTCTTCCCCATCTGGTGGGGTGGCGTGCCTGCACTACTGAAAGGATTTCTGGACCGAGTCTTGCTACCCGGCTTTGCCTTCAAATACCATCCTGGCAAGAGCTTTCCCGAAGGATTGTTGAAAGGCCGCTCGGCCCACTTGCTGATTACCATGGATACCCCACCCTGGTTTTTCAGACTGTACTACCGCGCCCCAGGCATACATCAATTGAAGCGTACCGTCCTTGAATTTTGTGGCGTCAAACCAGTTGGCATCCTGAGCCTGGGGCCAGTCCTCAATTCACAGCCGGCACAAAGGCAGAAGTGGATAGAGAAGACCACGGCCCTGGCAAAGCGCCTTTAATATTCCATGAGCGGCCCAGTGACACTTGGTCTCGCCCGCAAGTGTCACAAAACGCACACCTGGCGTTTTCAATTGCGCATTTACAAAGAAAGCTCTACCATGGCGTTGCATTAATGGCATTGCAAAAACACTCTCATCTTGCAGCAGATAAACTCGGGGCGGGTAATTCATGCGCAATAAGAAAAATGTTCACTTTCATATTTACATCTCGTATTTTTTCACCGGCCTGATACTCATCTTCGCGATTGCCATGGGCACCGTATTGTTTACGCGCATGAGTACAATCATTCTCTCTCAGGCCGACAGCAGCTACGCACTCATCGGGAATGAAGTTGCCAGTAATGTCAAAGATATTTACGAGCCAGTCAGGAACCAAACCGAAATCCTGGCGCAATCGCAACCTGTTTCAGGTAAAAATCTGAATGAGCGCCTGAACCATGTCAATTATCTGGCCAAGGCCATCGTCAGTGTCAAATCTGCTACCTCCGCCTATGTCGGTTTTTCCAATGGAGAATTTTTTCTTTTGCGGCAATACGCCAAGTCGAATGGCAGCAAAGGTATTTTCAAAGCGCCCTTAAATACTGCATGGATAGTACAAAGCACCAGTGTGGAGACGGACAAGCTACAAGAACATGTCGTCTATCTGGATGACAAACTCAATGAAATCGAGCGCCAGTCTATTCCAGCTCGTAACTTTGATCCTCGCTCACGTGGCTGGTATGAAACTGCCATGAAGAATCCTGCACAGGCAAATGTATCAGAGCCATATTATTTTTTCACTACCGGGCAAATAGGCGTCACCTATGCGCAAAAGATCGTTGATGCCGATGCAGTTGTGGGCATAGACATAGAGTTACCCACGATACATGAAACTATCAGAAACAGCAGTGTCACCCCTTCGACCAGGATGGCCCTGATAGACCGCAAGGGCCAATTACTAGCCTGGCAAAATGGCAAACAATCTGCCTACAAACCGCAAATCATTACCCGTCTGGACGGCGTGCAGAGCTTGCCCACTCTGGCAGAGCAGGACGCACCTGTACTTAATAAAATCAACGAAATGGCAAGCGCGAATACACAGAGTAGCCAGGCACTGGAAATGATAGGCAAAACCTGGGCTACTTATCAGGCAAGCATACAAATCCCTGGCGGACACGACTTGCGCATCCTGATTGCCAGCCCCCATGATGAACTGCTGGCTGGCATCATCAAGATGCGCAGACAAAGCATTGCCTTGTTTGTCGTGCTGCTGGTGTTGGGTCTGGGTCTGACCATTTATTTCTCACGTCTGGCATCCAAGCCTCTCAAACAATTAAATGACGAGGCCAGCAAGATTGCCCGCTTCGATTTCAAGAGCCCCATCAAGATCGAGTCACGCATCAAGGAAATCGCCGACCTCAGTAATTCCATGCGCGGCATGAAAGCAACCATCCGTTCCTTCCTCGACATAGCCAGTAGCCTTGCATCAGAAACCAATTATGACAAATTGCTCGCTCGGGTACTCAAAGAAATGTCGGAAATCACCGAGGCCAAGTCAGGCATACTTTATCTCTATCAGCCTCAAGAGCAGGCCATGCAAGTAGTGCAAGCCTATGTCGACCATCAAGTGCTGGAAACCAGTGCTCACGGCATCAGCATGACAGACGAAAACCACCCGGTCATCAAGGCTTGTAAGTCGCGTAGCAGCATTTGCCATTTGCAGGCAGACGAACTGGCAAGCCACTTCAGTGCCCTGCCCGCCACAGACCACGCCACTACCCTGATCGCCATCCCTTTAAAGGATAGAAACAATACCCTGGTCGGTGCAATCGCCCTGGTCATCGATGATGCAAGCATAGACCCCGGCAGGCAAGCCATGGCCGAGGCCGTGTCTGGTGCTGCAGCAGTCGCCATAGAAAACCAGCGCCTGATACAAGAACAAAAAGCCTTGCTGGAAGCCTTCATACAACTCATCGCCAGCGCCATCGATGCCAAGAGTCCTTACACCGGCGGCCACTGCCAGCGAGTGCCAGTACTAACCAAGTTATTGGCCCAGGCCGCCTGCAAGGAAACAGAGGGCCCGTTTGCCGGCTTTCAGCTGAGCGAAGCAGAATGGGAAGAACTGCACATCGCCGCCTGGCTGCATGACTGCGGCAAAGTCACCACGCCAGAATACATCGTCGACAAAGCCACAAAACTCGAAACCCTGTATGACCGCATCCATGAAATACGCATGCGCTTTGAAGTCTTGAAACGCGATGCGCAGATTGACTATTGGCAAGCCATTGCCAATGGTGGCAATGCGACGGAACTGAAAACCCAGCTCGACGCCAATCTGGCAAAGCTAGACTGCGATTTCGCCTTCCTTGCCGAATGCAATGAAGGCGGTGAGTTCATGGCCCCCGACAAAGTCGCCCGCATTCAAGACATCGCCGGACGCCACTGGCTCAGGACCCTGTCTGACCGCATCGGCATTTCACATGATGAAAAAGAACGCAAGAACCGCACAACAGAACCGTGCTTGCCAGTGCAGGAACAACTGCTGAGCGACAAGCCAGAACACATCTTCACTCGCTCAACCCGCGACACCATCACACCTGACAACCCCTGGGGCTTCAAAGTCAAAGTGCCAGAGCACCTGTACAACCGTGGTGAGGTGTATAACCTGACCGTCGCACGAGGCACCCTGTCAGAAGAAGAACGCTATAAAATCAATGAACACATGATACAAACCATCATGATGCTGGAAAAACTGCCCTTCCCGCGCCACCTTGCCAGAGTTCCGGAAATCGCCGGTGGTCATCATGAAAAAATGGATGGCACAGGCTACCCCAAACGACTGGCCGCCGCCGACATGAGCATCCCCGCCCGCATGATGGCGATAGCCGACATCTTCGAAGCCTTGACCGCAGCCGACCGCCCCTACAAAAAAGGCAAAACCTTGTCAGAAGCCATCAAGATCATGAGCTTCATGAAAAAAGACCATCATATAGATGCCGAGTTGTTTTCCCTGTTTTTAAAGTCTGGCACTTATCTGGAATATGCCAAGATGTTCATGAATACAGATCAGATTGATGAATTTGATATTCATGCTTATGTTTGATAGCCCATGCTGCACGTCAGAAGCATCAACTCATGCAGCATCATGAAAGATGATGCCTGCAGTAAAACGCTGACCTTGCCTGATGCGGCTGACGCCGTGGCGCAAATTGACACGGTAAAACCCCCTGCTACCTTTTGCTGGCCGCATACTGACGGCAAAGATGACACCCTCTCCTTTGTCCAGATGGACAACCTCAGCCTTGCTTTGCATGCGTGGCCGCTGTTCCACCAGGACAAATTCTCCACCGCCAAAGTCCTGCCCTGGTGCGGACAGCAAGACCGCAGCCTGCAAAGGGAAAACATGCTCACCGTATAAATCCTGATGCAGGCAATTATAGTCGTCAGCCTGGTATTTCAGGATCAATGGTGTCGGTCTGGTCTGCCCAGCATCATGGCAGCATCGCAGCATGTCATCGAGTTGCTGGGGAAATTCTTGTGACAAGCCCATGAGTTTATTCCAGCGGTTGGCCAGCCCGGCAAGATGGGGGTAAAAATACTCGCGCATTTCCTGTATCACAGGAGGTAAAGGATACTTGAAGTACTGATACTCGCCCTGGCCAAAGCCATGTCTGGCCATGATGATTTTACTGCGATACAAATCCTGTGCTGCATATAGTGCCTGCAGATTGTCGCATTCATCCATCGTCAGCAAACTGCCCGTCGTGGCAAAACCCCGCGCGTCCAGTTCAGCCAGTATCCTGTCCCATTCCAGCGAGGCAATACGTTTGGACAAATCACCTGTCATGTTTCAGATTCCCGCTTCAGTAAGGCTTTCTTGCGTTCCATCCCCCAGCGATAGCCAGTTACATCACCATCAGAACGTATGACTCTGTGACAGGGTATCGCCACAGCAAACTGGTTGGATGCACAGGCATTGGCCACCGCCCTTACAGAACTGGGCGAGCCTATACGCTTGGCAATTTCTGCATAACTGGCGGTCTGCCCCGGAGGGATATCCTGCAAGGCTTTCCATACTCTTTGCTGGAAAGCCGTACCCTGCACATCCAGCGGCAAATCCAGTAATCCTCGTGGTTGCTGTATATATGCCAGGATGCTGGTGACCCATTCTTTGAAATGCGTTTCTGCCGCTCGGATGCTGGCTTTGGGGAAACGCTGCTGCAATACCTGCTCCAGCACACTGGCTGAATCACCAAATTCTATTGTGCAAATGCCCTTTTCTGTCGAGGCTATCAACAACAAACCCAATGCGCTTTCACAAACCATATACTGCATCTGCAAATCCTCAGCACCCGCCCGGTAAGCCTTGGGCGACATACCCAGCATTGCCCCGGCCATTTCATAAAAGCGACTGGCAGAATTGTAGCCTGCATCATAAATTGCCCCGGAGATTGAAGCGGACTGATTCAGCAAAGACCTGACTTTTTCTTTTTGCAGGGCAGACTGATATTGTTTGGGAGTGACTCCAGTAAGCTCTTTGAAAATGCGGTGAAAATGATGAGGACTCATTGCCATCTTGCTTGCAAGGGTTTCAAGCTTCAGAGGTGCTTCGCTGTTTTTGATCAACTGACAGGCAGTTTCTATCATGCTGTTTCTGCTGTGCTCCTGGCTCACGCCATCCGGGTGACAACGCTTGCATGCGCGATAGCCCGCTTGCTGAGCCAGCACTGTTGTTTCATAAAATTCCACATTCTGCCGCTTGGCCGTTTTGGCGGGACAAGAAGGCCGGCAATATATGCCCGTAGTTTTTACTGCAAAAACAAACTCGCCATCCAGGTCGCGGTTCTTTATACAAACTGCGTCCCAACGCACATCATCAAGATCAACTGGCATGGCTGGTCCCTTTTTTTCCCTGACATTTGCATATGTAAGCATACTGATTCTCCGCCTTGAGCAATGCTCTCAATATAGAGAATTGCTACATTGCCCGCATCCCGTTTCTTGCTTTCAAATTTTGTCTTCATTGTAAACGATGCAACCAAGACAAATCGCAAGCAAATTTGAAAGCAAGAAACAGGGTTTCAAGCGAGGCACAGCGCAATACATTGGCGCTGTTGTCAATCCCAACCACTTAACAATTGCTGCCCGGCCAACTGAAGGACAACACATCTTGTTCCAACATTTCTTCCATTTTGAAAGCCATATATGCATAAGACCATAGAACCAGCCATACACTATTGGGGCACGCCCGTCGTCTTGATCAGCACCCTGAATGAAGATGACAGCAGCAATCTAGCGCCCATATCCTCAGCCTGGTGGATAGGCTGGAGCTGCATGCTGGGCCTGGATGCCAGCTCACAAACCAGTATCAACCTCATGCGTGAACGCGAATGCGTACTCAACCTGGCCTCTGCCGACCTCGTGCCGGCCGTCAACCGCCTGGCCTTATTAACAGGTGCAGCCGATGTTCCCAAACACAAGCGATTTCTGGGATACCAGCATGAGGCCAATAAATTTGCCGTCGCCGGCTTGACACCGGAAGCATCGCTGGACGTCAAACCACCCCGCGCCAAAGAATGCCTTGTGCAACTGGAAGCCAGAGTAGAAGACATCAAGTCTTTCGGCAGCAAAGACCCGCGCATGGCCATACCCACCATTGCCGTCGAATTGCGCATCGTCAAAACCCATGTCGATGAAAGCATATTGCAAGCACCAGATTCTCATCGCATCGACACCGAAGCCTGGTCACCACTCCTGATGACATTCAGAAAGCTATATGGCAATCCCCAGCACCTGGCAGAGTCACGCCTGGCAAATGGGCCAGAAGAGTTCTACGCTCCCTGGAAATTTGCTAACCCCAAGATTGCCTGATGCACCTGAGCCGCCCAATCACCATGCAGCGTGCCCAAGTTTGCCCCGTTCTGCTTGCACGCCTGGGCACATCAATTCAATCTCCTTCGATGGAAAAGACCTGCCGTGCGCAGCCTGATTGATATGCTGGATGAGAGGCTTAAGGGCGCGAAGTCACCTGTCTCGAAAAAACCGAGCTGATATTCTGACATTTTCATGATCTGCAAGGCGAGTGGCACTCATCCCATACTTAAGTATCGACGACATGCCAGCCAAGCTCAGCGATGCAGATGACCGATATAATTCGCCAGAATCTCACTTACATAGAACCAGATTACCCGTGCCATTATCCCCTCTTCTTGAACAAAACATCCGTCACTCCTGCAATACGCAGGCCCTGCTCAGGGCAGCGTTGCTGCGAAGTGACTTTGAGTATCTTGAACATTTCTTTGCCGATATTGACACCAGGAGCAAGAACAATGGCGGGGATAACCACGAGGAAGTGCAAGCCTTTGTACATTTCCATGTCTTGTTCGATGCCTATACATTTCCCGAAACCAAAAAGCAGCTAGCTTTGCTGCATGCATGGACGGCAGCATACCCGCACAGTTATTACGCACACTATTTCTTAGGTGAATTTTGGGAACTGGTAGCAGCAGACATTCGTACTACCGGGCTGGCCATGGATGTTGAACCAGATCGCTGGGAAGCTGCAGCATTGGCACGAGACAATGCCGCGATCACTTTGTTGCATGCGCTCACTCTGGACGCGCAACCAGTGCGTGCTCTTTCCTTAATGATGCGCCTGTTTGCCTATCTGGGTGAACCTGCCTGGATGGACAATCTGTTCCGCCATCAAGCTGGTGAAGTCACTGACAACAGCGACGACATCTCGCCCGCCGGGCATCAACGATTTGCAACATATGGCGGCAGTTTGCTGACGCCCCCCACGCAGTTACCTGCCTTGTTGCAAACTCGTGATCCTGATGAAGCCGGATATTCATACTGGCTGGCGCAAATTCTACGCTTTTGTCCAAATTGCCTTGACGCACTGACCACAGCCACCTACTACCTGACACCACGCTGGTATGGCAGCCACCGGCACATGAAAGCCTTCATCAACGGGCCCCAATGCGCGGCCCTGACGGAAGGGCAACGTGGTGACCTGTGGTGGGTGAAGGAATTCGATTATCTGGAAGACTTGCCCGATCATGCCGAAGATCACGATGATAATAACCCGGGAACAGATAAGTCCCTGCATCGCCAGGCTTACCAGCGATTGCTGGCACGCCCCCTACTGGACCATACCCGTATAGACACACTGTTTGCCTATGCCAAGTTTTGCAGCTACTACGGCGAACTGGATGAAGCATATGCCATGGCGGCAGAGGCTTGCAAATTGCAAGCGCAATGTGGCTGGCACAAACCCGTCAAACTCAGCAATTTTGAGTATCTGGCCCAAGACCTGATTGTGGAAGGCATACCCGATCCGGACGGAGTACTGGCGCATGTATTGCAAGTGGCCGAGTACTTTGAAGAGTCGTCCTGGTTCCTGCTACTGGCCTGTGCCGCACGCCACGAAGGAAAATGGGGCATGCCGCAGGAACCGTTTCCAGGCCAATTTGAGCGTTTACTGACATTAATCGCCGCTATCGAGAGCAAACATGACAGCGTAACCGAAGTACTGGAATTGCTGTGGAACGGCGGTCATGAGCAAGCCAGTTGGTGGCTGGCTCATGAGTTGGCGCATCGCGGCGTGGCGCTTGCACAGTGTTTTCTGGCAAATGTCTATCGCGGCGAGTATGAAGATGGCCCGGAAATCCAGGTGGATGAAAAAATGGCGGAACAATGGCAGCGCAGTGCCGCTGCAGCGGCGATCCCCCATTCCAAGGCAGCTTATCTGCTTGCCAGAAATTACTTGGTGCCACCTGCCTTTACCAGACAAAAAAAACCTGAATATCTTTATACGAAACAATTACTGGAAAAGGCATTGGCAGCCGACATCGACGGCGCAAAATTATTGCTAATGCAGATCATTGTCAATAGTGGCAGTCCTGAAGAAGCAGCCTGGGTACATGCAGAACTAATACCGTCATTGCTGGAAAGCGACGATAACACCGAGCAACTGATCACCAGTGTATTCCTGTCTTACATGTATGGAACGGGGCAAGGCGTTGCCCTTTCACCGTTTCTTGCGCATGCCTGGGCCAATTATGCACAATCCATAGACGAAGAAGAAGTCCATAAATACTATCTGGATACCACATTGCTGCTCTATCGCAAGCTACTAATCAACAATGGCATCCGTGGCTGGTTCAACCGCCTGCGCAAAGACACCCCTTGGCGCGAACTGGTTCGCACAGCAGAAGCCTATCTTCCACCTGATTTTGATGGAGATGCGGATGACTGATGGACTGTAACAGCAGAGACGCTTAAAGAACACGGGAAACCATCAGGATCTGTATCATGCTCAAGCAAGGAAGTCGCTGATCCCATGTATGCAGCGCCAGAGAGCCAGCCATTTATTCTGCTGGCCTTGCGGCAAGCATTACAATGCATCGCACCAGATGTACTTTGTCCGTTAGTAAACACAGCAAAGTCAGCTTGGGTTGAATACTACTTTCTTTGGTATCCTGCAAGCCCGCATGAATAGCCACTTCCTGACATGAAATACTTGATCCCCACTACCCTGCTCTTCTTGTCTGTGCTGGCTTTCGGCCAAGGCAAAGATGGAAAAAATACCTGTACAGACGCGTTACCGCCAAGCGCAGACAACTTGAAAAATTTGGGAATGCAATTGCCCCTGACCAAGCATTTTTGCTACAGCGATCACGGTGGCAACTATGTTCTTTACCTGACTGAAAAGCAGGACAAGGTGTTTGCAGCGGATAAATTATCCAGTGCAATAGAGGCCCATCTTTTCCAAGTCCAGAATGATAAATCCCTCACCAAAGTGCTTAGCATACGTGACAAGGCCGGGAACAATGAAGCAGGCCTGGAATTCTGGAGCAAGCTGACCGAGATCACCGACATAGACAAGGATGGCAACATCGACCCCATCCTGGTCTATCGCTTTTATAACGCCGACGATGATAGCAAAGTCAACTATGATACTTTTGCCGGACGCATCAAGATCATCCTGTTTTACAAGGGCGAGAAAGTCGTGATAAGTGCGATTACAGGTGATCTGGATGGTGAACGCCTGACAACTGCAACAGAGAATTTTTTCTCACTGCCTGCGTCAGTGCAAAAACATCTGGTGAAGAAGATGATAGGAATGTACAAGGATAATTTGTACGGATTTGATAATAGTTACAAATATTTTCCGCAAAAGCCTAAAGGGAATTAATCAGCGCTTTTTAATTTCGTGGGAGTGGCTTTAGCTGCGAACAGCTCGCCATATAGATCTTTCCCACTTGTGTAGGGCATTCGCGGCTGAAGCTGCTCCTACGGCGGCAAGAATTCTGCTGTGCGCCTATGAATTTGATGTAGAGAACACCTAACTGGTCATCTAGCGCAACAATCAAGCGATGATGATTGCCATTGATATTGAATACCACGCGGTTGTTACCGACAAAACTGACACAGGCATAAAGCGCCCTGATGTCTTGCCACGGCCTCTATTGCGCCTTGATCGATTCGTCATGCCATATCTTCAATTTCCATCCACTAAAATATCACACAGTCTTTGACCTGACCTTATGAAAAGTCTCCCGTCATGTCTGGATTTACTTGCATTGAAAACTTACCTGATTTTTTTTATTGATTTGGTAGTTGCATTTGCTGACCCTTTGAGCGAGATCAACCCGCTCAATGTATCCATCAGCGTACTTGCATAGCACTGTAACAGGCCGATTTTGATCGTAGATGTAAGCCAATGCCCAGTAGCCTGAACGCCTTCCGGTCTCCTCTGGTTTTAGAATGGCAAGTTCTTCGGGCGTACCGTCAAAAACCTCTACCGAGAGCAGGGAAGAGGCTTCCCGACGCGGACAAGTCTCTGCAGAAAATGCTGGCTGGAGTATGCTGACTGTCATACATGCACAAACCAAGCTTTTCAATTTGAGTTTACTAAGCACAGAATCTCCTGCTTAAGTGTCAACAAAGTGACGACAAAAGAACATATTTCAGATTGTCACATTGATGCAATACGCTATTCACAGCAATCACACAAACTCTACACCCGAATACAAGAAAGACTCAAAAAGCATTCCTACTTTTTGAGCCTGCAAGTTTCATCTACTTCTACATTACGCCGTCTGCGGCCTGTTCTTATGAAAAGTCACCGTACTGTATTGCACCGATGACGGCGGTGCCGCCTGCAAGATGTGTTTTTTCATTGCACCGATGATGTGCATTTCGCAGGGCTTGCAGTCAAACTTGAGCGTGTATTTTTCTTCGCCTGTGACCAGGGTCATGGGTTCGGCCTTGACCTGGCCTTGTACGCCTTGCACGCCTTTGGCCTGTTTGGGGCAGAGGTTGAAGGAGAAACGCAGGCAATGCTTGGTGATCATTAGCGAAACTTCGCCCGGTTCTTCATGCGACTCGTAGGCGGCGGCAATCAGTTGTACGGCGTGTTTTTCATAGAAGCTGCGGGCCTTGTGGTTGTACACATTGGCGAGGTAGCTCAGGGTTGTTTCTGGATACGCGACTGGCGGCTCGACTGCAGGTGTGCGCTCCGGGCGCTGCCATGCGGCCAGGCGCGCTGCTTCATGTGCAGCCACAGCGTCACGGCGCAGGGCGTTGATGACGGAAGATGGGACGAACCAGGGCTGCTGCAAATCGAGGTTGACCTGGGCAGCTTCAAACATGGTGTTGCCCAGCTTGGCGAGATTATCGCGCAGGCCTGCTTCTGCCTTGTCGCGGTTCTGTGCCGGTTCCAGTGCTAACTGTGTGCTGACTTCAGAAGTCACGCCATCTTCATCAGAGATTTTCAGCAGCAAGCCATCTGCCAGTTCTGTCAAAGTCATATAGACAGGAATGCGGCGTTCTGCAGATTTTTTGGTCAGCGCATGTTCCCAGCGGTGGTCGCGGTTGCGGTTGATCAGGGTGCCGACTTTCAGACCTGTCAGCTCGGCCATTTTTTCATTCGGGAAGACGCGCCAGATTTCACCGTTCTCTGATGCGCCTACGCGTTCTACTGTGTTGGCCTGTACGCCTGCGACTTCGCGTTTGACCATGTAGTTGAGGCCGTCACCATTGGACATGGGTTCATTGGCTTCTATCTCAAAAAAGTTCGCAGCCAAACGCGTGACATAACCCAGATGCAAACCTACATATTTGGGGGAATCGAATGCGCCTATGTCTTCGAGGCGGCCATTGGCAAAATAATCGGTGTGGCCACGGTGGAAGTTCTTGTCCACATTGGGGCTGAATGACACCTGGCTATGGCCGCTGGAAGCGCGGCTGAATTCTGGCCTGCGTTCAAGGATTTCATCAAGCAGCAAACGGTAATGGGCAGTGATGTTCTTGACATAACCCATATCCTTGTAGCGACCTTCTATCTTCAATGACTGTACTCCAGCATCGAGCAGGGCTTCAAGATTGCGGCTCTGGTCATTGTCTTTCATCGACAGCAGATGCTTTTCATAAGCGACTACCCTGCCCTCGCCATCGCTCAACGTATAAGGCAGGCGGCAGGCTTGCGAGCAATCGCCACGGTTGGCGCTGCGGCCATTGTCGGCATGCGAGATATAGCATTGGCCAGAAAAAGCCACGCATAATGCGCCGTGAACGAAATATTCGAGTGGGGTGGCCACTTGTGCCTTGATGGCCTGTATCTGTTTGATAGTCAGTTCACGCGCCAGTACCAATTGCGAGAAGCCGACGTCGCCAAGGAACTTGGCTTTTTCCGCACCACGGATATCGCACTGTGTGCTGGCATGCAGTTGGATAGGCGGGATATCCAGTTCCAAAATACCCATGTCTTGCACGATCAGGGCATCGACACCTGCGTCGTACAACTGACGAATCTGCTTGCGCGCCGGTTCCAGTTCTGAATCATGCAGGATGGTATTCATGGTCACGAAGATGCGCGCATGATAGCGGTGGGCAAATTCCACCAGACCAGCAATCTCGCTGATTTCATTACTGGCATTGTGACGCGCACCAAATGAAGGACCACCGATATAGACGGCATCAGCACCATGCAAGATCGCTTCGCGGCCTATCTCTACAGTTTTGGCAGGTGATAACAGTTCGGTCTGGTTGGCAAGCAAGCTCATGATGATGGCCGGTGACAGGGAAAGGGCGAAATTATAAAGGAAATCAAGGGCTTATGTCGTGTTTGCTGCTACGGAAGAGCATTAATCCGATGCTAATCGAACAATATTTAAGGCCGCAAACCCGCTTTCTTGGGTTTCAATTAACTTTAGCAAGCAGTTTTTGCCATTTGCAGTGTAGGTCAAAGCCTGAAGATAAAAAGGAAATAAGCAGAAGATATACAGTACAAACAAATTTTCATTGCGTAAAAAGAACGCTTTCCTGTTTCCACTACTTGCCTGCTCTACAATGCAGATTATTATTTTCCCGTCTGCAATTACAGCTTCATATCGCTGCCCCAAACTATGCGCCTCACTCCTGTCAGCCTGTTTTTTGTTATACCCCTGCTCCCTGCATTTGTTTTCGCCCAAACCAGCCTGCCTCCAGCAGTCGAGGCCGCGTTCAACAAGGCCAATGTACCGGTCCAGGCGCTGAGCGCCATCGTCATACCCGCCACTGGTGGCGCGGCAGTCCTGACGCAAGCTGCTGACAGACCCATGAACCCGGCCTCTGCCATGAAGCTGGTGACGACCCTGGTTGGACTGGAAGAGTTGGGGCCCAACTTTCGCTGGAAGACGCAGATACTGGCTGATAAGGCAGCGAAGAAAATCAATGACAGCCTGACTGGCACTCTGTACTTACGGGGTGGTGGCGACCCTAACCTGACGATAGAAAAACTGGGCAGCATGTTGCGCATTTTGCGTAACCAGGGTTTGCGTCGCCTGCGTGGCGATCTCATACTTGATCGCAGTTATTTCCAGCCTGAGCGACCTGACATAGGCGCGCCGCAATTCGATGAATATCCGGACGCTTATTACAATGTGATACCGGATGCACTACTGGTGAACAGCAACCTGAGCAGCATTTCCCTGGAATCGACAGGGGATAAAATCGAGGCGCGCCTGAACACGCCGCTGGATAAAGTCAAAATCACCAATCACCTGCATTTCAATGAACTGCCCTGCTCAGCCTGGGAGACGGAATGGCTGCCGCCTGTGATTGAAACCATGCGCAGTGTGGCCGATGATCCTGAGACAAACAATCCGAATGCACCAACCGGTAAAAAAACAGAGCGACAGACCACGCGCGGCGGGCTGGAAATCACTCTGAATGGCGGTTTCCCCAAGCGCTGCAAGATCACCAATAACATCAATATCCTGGACCGCAACCAGTACCTGGCGCATTTGATACGCGCCCTGTGGCAAGAGATGGGTGGCACCTGGCAGGGTGAGGTACGTGATGGCAAAACACCGGCGTCAGCCACGGTATTGACTGAGCGGGTGTCCGAGCCCTTGGCAGACATCCTGCGCCCCATCAACAAGCAATCTGACAATGTCATGGCACGCATGCTCTACCTGACCCTGGGTACGGAGTCAGCCAACAAACAAGGCATGAGCAACTTGCAGGCAGCAGATGCGCGCATCCGGCAATGGATGTTCAGACAGGGCATCAACGATGCCGGGCTGGTGCTGGAAAACGGTTCTGGCCTGTCGCGTATGGAGCGCATCAGCCCGCTGCAAATGGCCGGTTTATTACAAGCAGGTGAGCGCAGTAACTGGTATGCAGAATTTGCCAGCAGCCTGCCGGTTGCCGCCATGGATGGCACCATGCGACGCCGTCTGAAGGGAGGGCCGGCAGAACTGCGGGCGCGCATCAAGACTGGCACACTGAAAGATGTGGTGGCCATTGCCGGTTATGTCAGAGATATCAATGAGCAGCAATGGGTGGTGGTGGCCATGATCAATCATGAAGAGGCTGTCAAGGCCAAGGCAGCGTTGGATGAGTTGATCAACTGGGTGGCCGCTGGCAAACCTTGAACTAGGTCTGCTTATTTGGCCTTCACTGGTTTGTCATTGACAAGCACATATTTTTGCTTATCGGCATCAAAGAGCAGTTTCTTTTTACCTTTTTGGGCAGTCACGACAAACTCGTAACTGGTCGTGCGTTCTCCATTGCCATCCGTCATGTGGCTGACGACACGGTAGCCGTAGGTTTTACCAGCAAATTCGACCAGTAATTGCCCCGGTGCCGTGGTGCCGGGAGCCAACTCCCAACTGGCCAGATAATCATAGCAGTTTGGTGGCTCCTGTTCGTTTTCGTGCAAGCGCAAACGTGGATGTTTGCCTTTACCTGGATGCATCATGCTTTCACATTCCGGTCCACTTTCATAGTGCCTGACCAGTTCCAGATCTTTGTCAAACAGGGGATGGATACTATCCGCCTGAACACGCAACAGGCGCAGCCAGACATTGACTTCATTTTTTTCTACATGACTGTGCTCCAGGGCAAGGGCAAAATCACCGGGGAATAGTTCCACCATGCTGGCCTTGCTGATACGACCATTGGCTGCCAGCCATTCAACGACGTCCTGACGCTTGACCAGCGACCAGGCTTCGCCACGGCGCTTGAACCAGTAAGCCGCGATCAGATTAGGCAAACCAGATTCCAGCGGCTCGCCCTTGACCAACAAGACTGCTGTATCTGCATCGATTTTTTGCACATGCAGGGCATGCATGCGCAGCGCCAGTGCGGCTACCGGTTTGACAGAAACTGGTAATTCCGCTTTTAGCTGCGGTGTTTTGACGATGGCCTTGTCTGCGCTTACGTCCCAGCCCTTGAACACCAGACGCATGAGGTCACGTTGCTCCAGCGTTTGCACCGATTCATTACGGGTGCATGCAGCCAGCAGGCAAAGCAAAGCCAAGGAAAAAATAGTGAGACGCAGGAAACGCTGTTGTAATTGCACGAGAAAAAATATTCTTTTAGGAGGCACACAGATTCTAACTGATCACTGGCGCTGAGCAGATATCAGAAGCGCAAGCTCCCCTATTCACCATTTTTGAATCGCCTGACAGCCTCATCCCGCTTGGCGATCAGTTTGTCACCCTTGGCTTGCATGCCCAGGGCAAAGTATGACTGGGCCAGGGCTTCCAGGGTATAAAGATTCCACTCATTGCCGTTGGCCATGCTTTTTTCCAGCAAGGCGATGGCTTGCTTGTGGCTATTCTTTTTAGCGTACATCAGGGCCAGTTCATTGACGAGCAATTGATAGGGCTGACTGTTCAAGCCTTTTTCAAACCAGACACGTGCGCCTTCCGGGTCTTCCTTGAAGATAGCACTACCACGGTAATAGCATAAACGTGATTTCAACTGTTCAACCAGCACCTGGTCACCAGTGACTTTGTTCATATTTTCTATGAAGGACTCCATATCGGCGAATGAACCGCCCCATTGCGGCAGCAGTTTGCTCAGGTAGGCATAGGCTGGTGTGTACAGGCTGGGGTCTAGTCGTAATGCGGTTTTGAGCAAACTGACATCATCGCCTCGGATGCTGAGTGCCTTGTTATTGCCGATCAGTTCACCTGCACACATGGCACAAGCCCTGATTTTTTCATTTGCCTTGTTCAAGTCCACTCTGGCCTGGGCAGACAATTTATGGAACTCGGCAAATTGTGCCTTGTTGGTTTCTGCCGCCAGTTTGCCACCACGGGCTTCCCAAGCCTGCTCTTGCAAAAACATGCCGCGCGCCAGATGGGCATAGCCAAGCTGGCTGGATTTCACCCAGCTATCAAACTGCTTCTTGAAATCTTTGTCGAGACGCGACAAGGTAGCAAAGCGTGTGTGCAGGGTGTTGGATTTCAGCCTGCCTGCATGGTTTTGTGCAAAGCCACTCTCCAGCGCCACATCCAGTTTCTTGAATTCACCGCGCCACAACATGGCCACCAGGATGTTTTGCTCATGCTCTTCATCGGCATAATTGCTACCCAGCTTGGGCATCTCAGGATTTTCTGTCGATGTTTTTTGCCACACGGCCTGATGCAATTCAGTATTGCCAGCATCGCGATAAGACTGATGCCAGATTTCTTCATAGCCCTCTTGCGCCATGCTGGTTTTGCGAGCGTTATACCAGGCTGCTGTCATGCCCCAGTAGGAATAAAACCGCTCCATGTCCGCCGGGAATGGGCGGAAATACGCCTTGTAAGTCAGCATGTCCTTGCTATTTTTTTGCCCCAATACCTTGTAAGGCATGTAGCGGCTTTCCACCATCTTTTGCACAAACCTGGTCAGCTCAGGATCGGACAACCAGGCGCTTTCCTTTACTTTTTCTTTGGCAACCACTTGCTGTACAGGCTGCGTTTGCGCATATACCTCGACAGCGATGAAGGTGGATACCAATACCATGGCAAGGCTGAATTTTCTGGACATTGACATCAGGGCTCCAGAGGAAGATTGCAAAGTGTGCGAGGACATGGGGAGTAAATTTTCCATATTGTGCAGCATCATATCTGTGATTCTGGCAAAGTCCAAGCATACAAAAGCATGTGGACACCCTATGCATTTACGGAAATAAAATAGTCATTTCTCTTCAAAAATAATTTGCAAATGATTAATCTTTGCACTATGCTCATTTCTACAACCTGCACAAGTGGTTGAGCACAATGGCGCAAGCCAGGTGATATCGGGAGAGACTGTCCATTAAAGCAAGGGCAGCGCCGAAGGAGCAACCACCCCGGAAACTCTCAGGCAAACGGACCGTTATTACTTTCAAACTCTGAAGAGCTGCCGGACTACGTCGCCCGGCACACCGAAGGAGCAAGCATTGCACCGCTACCCGTGGTTGCAGGCGAAATCTCTCAGGTCCAGGACAGAGGGGGTATCCGTTGCGTATTTTGCGCGCAGATATCCCTTTGACGTCTGGAGTCCATATACCATGAAATCCAAGATAGTTAACGGTGACATTGCCACCGCGACGGCTGACGCATGCGCGCGGCAAAAATCTGCAACCCTTGGCGACAAAAACAACTGCGCAATTCATCCCCATCATTTGAAAGATGAAGGCGTACGACAGCCACGCCTACACTTCCTTCATTGACGCTATTGCGTCATACAGCCCAGCGCCTATAGCTCATTTGTACAGCGCTTCAAGCTGATTCCTTATTCCCGCGTGTGCGGGTAATGATGTCCGGCATGTGAACCATGCCATGTTTCAAGCCGCCCAGCCCGCTTGGACAGGTGGGCTATTGTCTCAATCCAAACCAGGAGCAAACCATCATGCATTTGCACTCTGTTTCCAGATTCAAAAAATCCACTCTGGCCGCTTTGATATTCAGCATCAGTTGCGCATTGGCCAGCCCGGCACTAATGGCACAAAACCAGGCCACCGACATGGCAGGCACGACCGATCAGGCACGCCTGGTCAACGCCGCTGCGCAACGCGATTTTGCTGAGTTTGTACAATTCAATATACAGCGACGGGGCGGTACTTTGCCCTCAGAATTCCCGCTGGATGTGAATGATGTGCATGACCTCAAGGATGCCAGGATAGACTATGGCTTTCAGGTCTATAGCGTGCCGCCGCAAGATGTCATGAATGGTCGCGGTGATTTACGCAGCATCGCCAGGGCCACTGGCGAATGGCGCTTTGTTATCAGCTTGAACAATAACCCGATAGGCCTGGCAACACTGAGGCAAAACAATGGCCGCTGGGGCATCACTTCTTATGGCGGTGCCGTGCTGGCGAAGGATGTGGATGCAGCGATCGCCATGCATGGCAATAGCACCCGTTCCAATCTGCGCTTCATTCGCGTCTATCAGGCCATGTCGGATTTTCTGGAGGTAGTTTCGCCCATCGACGCCCGCGCCCGCTTTGCCCCCTTGCATGCAGCACGTCAAAGCCTGCTGTTGCAACAGCGTAGCGAAAAAACCGGGACATCGTCTACCAACACTGGTTTACTGGAGCAAAGCGACATCCTTGACCCATTGCGCGTCAGTGTCAAACGCAATATCGAGAACTTCCGCTGAACCTAAAGCCAACATCGCATACCACCAATAGTTACGGAGATATCATGCAAAAAAATCTGTTAAAACTGATCCTTGCTCTAGGCATCATGCTGAGCTTCCCAAGTGCCTTTGCCCAATGGCGCGCTTTGAATGTGCCGCTGGTAACGCAAGAACACAGCCAGTGGTGCTGGGCCGGCAGCGCGAAGGCCGTGCTGAATTTTTATAACAAGACACCCAGCCAGTGCCAGATCGTGAATTGGGCGTACGGCCTGAACTACGCTTGCGGCAATACCAACTTTAACTGGAACAGCAATGCCAACCAGCCCAATGCCATGTATGGCAGCAACGGCAGTGTACAAAAAATCCTGGCAAATTGGGGCGTGCCAAACACGGCCTATAGTTATGCTTCTTCATGGAACACCGTGGTCAGCGACATCAATGCCAACCGCCCATTTGTGATTCGCTATGGCTGGAGCAATGGCGGCGGGCATATCATGGTAGGCACTGGTTATGAAGTGTATAACGGCACCAACTACGTCTACATCATGAACCCATGGCCAGGCGAAGGAAAAACCTACAGGACCTACGGCTCTGCCGTGTCTGACTATGATCATCAGTGGACACATACGCAGCGTATGAATGTCAGTGGCTGAGATTTGACATAGTTGAATAGCAAACAGGTTGCAGGTAATCACATTTTACTGCAACCTGTCGGCAAATTTCATGGAGTAGCTTTCTGCTGACAGAAAACTGCCCACATCCATTAAAATGCGCACATGAGTACCTATTTTTCCTGCCGCCCCCACTGCGCCGCCTGTTGCATCGCGCCGTCCATCAGCAGCCCCATTCCGGGCATGCCGAATGGCAAACCCGCAGGTGTACCCTGCATACAGCTTGATGAGAATTTAGCTTGTAAAATTTTCAATCACCCTGAACGACCCGCAGTTTGCGCTGGCTTGCAGGCATCGTTTGACATGTGCGGGGAGAGTAAGGAGAAGGCCATGTTTTATTTGACACAGCTTGAAGTAGCGACCGCGCCGACTTGCCTCAGCAGTTCATGAGCAAATTCACAATTTCATGTCTTACTTATCAACAATATAAGCGGGCCTGACATAACCAATCATGAATAATATTCATACAAACTTCATACAATTAGGTAATGACTTCCAAGTATAATTGCCGCACGGGAATTTCATTTCCATTCTTCACCATGCAGGTTCTCCAAAAAGCTCCGGGCCTGCATTTTCAATTTGTCTTACGACAACAAAAAGAAAATCTATGTTCTCTCTACTTAAACACCTTTCGGTGGGTAAACGCTTAGGCTTGGGCTTTGCACTCATACTTGCGTTATTTTTTATTACCACCCTCATTGCTATTTTTAAACTCAATACTGTCGCCGCTGCCGCTGACGATTTATTGAAAGACCCGCTCGCCACTGAACGTATGGTCAGCGACTGGTATCGCAATATCCATACCGGCGTGCGCCGCACGACTGCCATTGCCAAAAGCACCGATCCTTCACTCGCGAGTTTTTTTGCAGCAGACCAGGAAGAGTCAACCAGAACCTCCGGCATTTTGCAAAAAGAGATTGCGGAGCATATGAAGAGTCCGGAAGAAGTCGCTCTTTTCAAGGAAATTGGCGAACAGCGCCAGGTTTATATCAGCGCCCGCAATAAAGTCGTTGATCTTAAAAAGAACGGCCAGGTAGATGAAGCCAACACCGCACTGGATAAGGAGTTCATTCCCGCATCAGTGCTGTATGTCAAAAAGATAGAAGAAATGCTGCGCTTGCAGCGCAAGCAAATTGATGAGACTTCGGCCGGAATCCAGCAAACCTATCATTCCAGCCGCCTGTTGTTGATCACCCTGTCCTTGCTTGCTGCCCTGCTTTCAGCAATTTGCGCCTGGTTGATGACCATATCGATTACCCGGCCACTCTCCAGGGCGACTGCTGTTGCCGAAAAAATGGCGCAGGGTGACTTGAGTGAGACTATTGATGTCTTGCGCAATGATGAAATCGGCAAGATGATGCATGCCATCAATGGCATCAACACTGGGCTGAGCAGCGTCATTGGTGATGTGCGTCATGGCACTGAAACCATCAATGTAGCAGCAGCTGAAATTGCCTCTGGCAATGCGGACCTGTCATCACGCACAGAATCACAAGCCAGCTCTTTGCAGGAAACCGCATCGTCGATGGAAGAGCTGACATCCACGGTTAAACAGAATGCCGACAATGCGCGCCATGCGAATCAACTGGTGATTTCTGCATCCGGCGTTGCGGTCAAGGGTGGTGAAGTGGTTGGACAAGTGGTAGAAACCATGGGTTCGATCAAGGAAAGCTCACGCAAGATTGTTGATATTATCTCGGTCATTGATGGCATCGCATTTCAGACCAATATCCTGGCCTTGAATGCCGCTGTTGAAGCTGCCCGGGCAGGGGAACAGGGCCGGGGCTTTGCGGTAGTAGCCACCGAAGTGCGCAACCTGGCGCAACGCAGTGCCTCTGCTGCCAAGGAAATCAAACACCTCATCGATGACTCGGTAGGCAAGGTAGACCATGGTAGCAAGCTGGTCGATACTGCTGGCCAGACCATGACGGATATTGTCTCCAGCGTCCAGCATGTGGCTGACATCATGAGTGAAATCACTGCTGCCAGCCAGGAACAAAGCGCCGGTATCGAACAAGTCAATCTGGCTGTCACGCAGATGGATGAGATGACACAACAAAATGCCGCGCTGGTGGAACAAGCTGCAGCGGCAGCAGAAAGCATGCGCGAGCAATCTGGTAAGTTGTCTGAACTGGTTGCGCAATTCAATATCATGGAGCAGGCTCAGAAGCCGGTAGTGTCGGCGACTCGCCCGGTCAGCAATCGACGCCCGCCGGTACTTACCAGGACGACCAGCAAACCAGCCAGGGTGCAGCCACGTCAGATTCCGCAGAGAAAAACCATTGCAGCTGAACAGGATTGGGAAGAGTTTTAATCCCAGGCCGGAAATCCTTAATTGTATAAATTCTGGATTTCCGGCTTCGATCCCACTGGTAATTTTCCTGTCCTTGATCATTAGCAGAGTTGGCGATCAGGCTTCAATTACCTTCCTCCTCGTCCTTATGTTTTGCAGCGATTGCTTTGGCAGCCTTGAGATAAATCAGGCGAAAGCCAAAATAATGAACCAGCACCATTGTGGCAGTCGCCGCCAGCGCGAAGCTGGCTGGTGTATCGAACAAAAAGCGCCACAGCCAATACACTTCGGCATATCCCAACAGGACGATGGTCGGTATTCCATACCAGATACCATTCGCCTGCCAGGCGGCATAACTGACAAAGCCGTGGCAAATCAGGGCGATCAAGCCGAAGATACCATTTAACATCATCGCCAGAAAAGCGCGTTGCTCCAGCCAGCCGGCCAAGCCCCGCTGAGTTGGTGCCTCATCCGATTTGGCACTGAGGGCGACACCAGCGAACCAGGTGAAGAACAAGCCCTTGCGTTTGATGCGCTGCAAGCGCGTTTCATCTTCAGGCGGCCCTGCCAGGGTTTGCAAAAGTGCGTTGGTCATCAGCTCTGAAGTTTTGCTGGGCTCACTCACTTCATTGGCCTCCAGCTCTTCATCAACTCCTGCCTCCAGCTTTAATTTCGCAAGTAGCTGCTGCGTCTCGTCTTTCACGGCATCAGGCACATGGTCGGTCACATAACTGGCACGCATCAATGCATGTGCGCAGACCGTGGCAGTGCGCCATGGCAGAGGAACTTCGGCCAGCCTGCCGTGTGTGCTGACATGCGAGATACAGGCAGCCTCGCTTAACATGGATGCAGGCACATGATGCAACTGCTTGACATTTTGCTCAAGTGCCATGACGTAACGCGAGGGATTCATCCAGCGCTTGGGTACGAAGGCAATCGCATCAGGGTCAGCCGCCAGAGCTGTGGCAACCAGCGTCTCGTCGATGCGTGCCCTTGGCACATCTGCCAAGGTCAGCGGATGTGACCCGATAGCTTGCAGCAGAGCAGCAGCATCCATTTGATCGAACTGTGTTTTGCTGATGTCCTGTAACCAGGATGTGTCCGTGTTTTCGTTGAACTCGGCTTCATAGGGATTTTGCAATGACAATACTGTGGCAGCTTCCAGCGCAGCTTCTTCCATACGCCCCTGGGCGCGCAAGGCGTCGGCCATGACATAGTGGGCATGCTGTGGATAAGGGGTAACTTGCAGTGCAAGTCTGGCATCTTCGATTGCTCCCTGATAGTCTTTCGCCCACAATTTGGACCATGCCCGGTAGGCATGCCATTCTGTGGCAGGCACAGCATCTACAGCTTCGCCCGCAAGCTCATCTTCATTCTTTTTTTGCAGCTCTGCCGTCTTTATTTCTATCAGTTTGCTGAGAACTTCCAGCTCAAGTGCCGTTGGTACGGCAAAAAACACTCTACGGTCTTCCTGCAAGGCTGCAATGCAGACTTCAACTGTGCGCATCTCTTCTGGCACAAATTCCAGCGACATGCCATTGCACTTGACGGAAGCCATGCACAGGGCAGGCATCAGCAACTCTCGCGGGATTGACTCTATCAGCTTGCCATAAGAATGATGGACGGCACGTCTGGCCAGTTCAGGCGTGATCTTGTGTTTGGCGATATAGCTGATATTGTAGATATCTGCCTCCAGCGCGGCCCGTTCTACCCGCTCTGTCCACAGGGCATCTGGCACATTGTTCAGGGCCACGCCAGCTTTCACCGCCTTCAGGCAATCTTCTTCATCCAACAAACAACCCCAGACATCATACAAACTATTCTTGTCCCATTCGCTGGGCTTGCTGGAATTCCTGTCATCACGCCAATGCCAGTCTGCGTCATCTGCGTACAAAGAGCGGGCCAGCGCCAGCGCCTCTGTCGTCATGCAGCGCACCGGGATACTGGCGGCATCGCTGGCGCTCTTGCGCACGATAGCTGCCATTCTTTCTGGTGTACACCATTGAGCCGGCAGATAGTCCAGCGCCTCTACATCGGCGTCGATGGCGGCATCGACCATGGCATCGTCGAGTATCTCTGAGGGCACAGCCTCCAGCTCATACTTGCTTTCCAGCACCGCATCCAGCCATTGCTGATAAGTGCGCGGCTCTGCTAGCTGATTATCTTCATCATCAACTTCATCCTGATCATCGTCTTCATTGTGTGCTTCCGCCTGATCGCCGTCTTCAGATGTCACCCCATCCACATCGGGCTCTTGATATGATGCAGCGCGTATGCTCCTGGCTGCTTCCAGTGCATCCATACTGGGAGCGCAAACCAGATAGACGTTACTCCAGGCATCACCATCACCAGAGTCTGAATCTGCATACATGCCCAGCCAGAGTTGGCGGGCCTCTGGCAACAAAATATTACCTGACACTTGCTCATCGAAAGGTTTTTTGAGCGGCACTGCCCAGGCGCGCGTGATACTGCTATTGCGGTAATCGCGATTGGCAAATTCAGGATCGCAATCGACAGGGCCAAATTTTTCTATCAATGCTTTTTCTATTTGCAGCTCTGCCTCCGCGATCCTGGCGAGCTGGTCTTCCCACATAAAATCATAGACACCATTGTGGTGCTCATTTATGTACACACGTAACAAACGATGGCGTGTGGTGAGCCGGCGTTCTTCTTGCCTCTGCTCACTATCATCTTCATCGTCGTCATATTCATCATCGTCCTCATCTTCATCTTCATCCCCGTCCTCTTCATTGTCATCATCTTCGACAACTGAGATGTTGATGTATTCTTGCAGCAACTCTTCGGTTTCTGCCAGCATCTCTTCTGCAAAGGGGATAATAGAATCCAGCGAGTTCAACGCATCGAGCGTACCTTCTATCGTTTGGGTAAAGAACAATCCTGGTGGATAAACCGGGCCTTGCAGCTTATCAGCATGCAATTCCCATAAGATTTCTCCACCTGCATCAAGCAGGCTAACGGCTGCCTGTCCTGGTTTGCCATAGCTGATACGGTAGGCGATCTTGCCATCTTTAGCAATGTAAGCAATCTCTCCATCGTCAGTGAGGAAGGGTGAAAGTGGGGTATCGACCAAGGGACTAAGCACCCAGCCATTACTATTCGTCAGGGGTTCCAGTATGTGCGCTGGCACGCTGGCAAAACTGCCGTCTGCAGACAAGATGCCCCAGCCCGCTCTTGCCCTTACTACCGCATATTCAAACTGGTTAAAGTGATCGCCCCATCTCAGCGGTGGCGTTTCCAGGGCTTGACCATTCTTGCGCAAGTAAGTGCTGCCGTCATAATCATTGGCAACGACACCGCTTGCCATGTACTTGGCCAGATGACGCCCACCATCTACAACGACTTCACCTTTGTCATTCAGGTAGCCGTTGCCGTCATCCCATGAATCTTTGCGGGAAAAGTAGGCCAGACCGTCTGCATTAAATTCATTGATGCGTGAATAGACAGGTTTCAATATCCATTCACCTTGCGTATTAATCAAACCATACAGACGGTCGTCTTCGGTGGCAGGGGCCACGCCAGTATCGCTAAAATCCAGGTTTACGCGAAAACGCGGTTCAATGGCCCATGAAGTATCGCGTCGGATATAGCCTATCAACTTCCTGTCTTTGATATCGATGGCGGATGCCAGACCGCAAGCACTGAAATTTGAAACATGGAAAAAAGTCTTATCTGAAACCAGTTCACCGCTGGTATTAATCACTGCCCAGCGATGCTTGCCCAATTTGGCAGAAGCCAAGCCATGACTGAATGCAGAAACTTCCTCATATTGCGGCACGATGACAACTTCACCGCGCAAGTTCAGATAACCCCATTTCCCCAGTTGGCAAAACCTGGCCAGACCATCCTCGGAAAAAGCCCTTGCCTCGTCCAGTTCTGCCGCAACTACCCATTGGCACTGCGCATTGATATACCCCCATTTGCCATTTTGATGGCGCGCCACACTGATCCAACCGCCCTGTCCATCAGAGAGAAAGCCGGCAATATTGACGATATCGGGGTAGGCAGACACAGCCTGACCCTGATGAAGCACTATCAGGGCAATGTTTGATCTGGATACATCCAGCGGGATGGAAAACAGCAGAGGTGGGGTAGTTTGCATAGGTGGTGGTCATTCCATTTCATCAACACCCGCAGCATAAACTCAATTCGACAAAAAACCAGCCCATACCAAAGCATGTGACCAGGGCGTGTTGCCATGCCTTTTAGTCTAAAAGGTATGGCAACACGCCCAATTTCTTACAAATGTTACGATGAGCTTACATACTCGCCCACAAGCAGGAGATGCGCTCTAAATCTTGATGCGCATCGAATCGCCGCTCAGAAAGAACAAAGAGATTCCATCGGCATTTTGAATGACGCGCACGACAGATTGCTCCAGGCTGGCAGCATACAGCTTGCTGCCGTCTGGACGGAAGATGCCAAACCACATGCGCTGGGTACTGGTGCGGGAGTTGGCAGCCAGCAAGAGGTAGTCACGCCCACCTATCTGCACTTCGCTGGCTTGCAGCTCGCCCATGTAAAAGGCTGAAGGTATGCGTTCCAGCATAATGCGCAGGCCATCATGATAGACCTGGATCAGCACGCCATTGTCGATGCCTGAGCGCACGAAATTGAACTCGAAGGAACCCATTCTGGTGGGGGTATTGCGGCGCACGTGGACATGGTCGGCAAAGTCGGCAAAATAATTATTGCGGTCGGTGCGAGCCTTCGTTAATGCTACTTGGGTGATTTCTGTTTGCACATGTTTCTCCTTAAATTCAGGGTAATTCCAGGCTTCTTCTCTGACTGCGTCGCTGTCCCGCCCTGCGCCTGCAATGCCACCACCGACTATGGGTAAAGGTGCCAGGCAGCCACTCAAATTCATACTCAGACAGGCAAGCACTGCACAATGCCGCAGCCTGCCTTTCATTGCAGCGCTGGCCTGATCAACAAGCGCCTGCCTGATCCCGAGGTATCCACCATGGAGATACCGTCGGCATGCTCAGTAAACTGCCAGTGCCCATGCGGCAATCCGATGCGATAAACCGGGCTGCCATCAGCCGCAAATATGGCCAGCCACATGGGACGATGCAGAAATCCATTCGCCACTGTCAGCACATAGCTGTCATCACCGACCTTGAGTCTGGCAGCTTCCAGGCGACGATAGCTTTGCTGGCCGGTAAAGGCTGGCGCGATGGATTCACGGACCAGAAACTGCCCATTCCTGCTGATCTGCACTTCATCCACCATGCTGGCTGTCATCAGGGCATTGTCTGCCGAGGCACTGCGCGACAAATGTTGCGGCTTGCGATAGCTGATGACAAAGTCTTGCAAACGCGAGGGGACACTGCCATCGACCTGTATATGATGTGTAAACTGCGCGAGATGCTGGTTCGCATCCGGCAAGCGCCAGACATATTGCTGCCGCACCACCGTGACTTCAACCTGATTGCTGCGGTACTCAGTCAAAGCCACTTCGCTCTCAGCGAGCTTAGCCTGCGATGGCTGCACCGGCATGGTGCCACTGCAGGCGACCAGGTTCATGGACAAACCAACAACCAGACCAAGGACCAGGCCATGCTTGCAATACGCGCTATATCGTTTGGGCAGTTTGGGCATGGATGGTTCAGTTACACGATGTATTAAGAGCCTGAAGTATCGCGATTGACAAGTTTGCCCACAATGAAATTCTTAAAAGTATTAAAATACAGCACCTTAAGTGCAGATAACTGCCATCTGGCAAGTCGCGTCCCTAAGCCCGTTGCAGCAAATTTCTGAGCAGGCCTGGCAGGCGACATGCTAAGCTTCGTCCCGACTAAAACTTCATTATTCTTGCGTTTTATGGATTTACTACTGGCTGTCAAAATCATCATCATGGGTATCGTCGAAGGTTTGACGGAGTTCCTGCCAATTTCCTCTACCGGCCACCTGATACTGACAGGCAGTTTGCTGAATTTCACTGGCGAGAAAATGAAAGCCTTTGAGATCGTCATACAGGCGGGTGCAATTTTTGCAGTGTGCTGGGAATACCGCGCCAAGATTGCCAGCGTGCTGGCCGGCCTTACCAATGACCCCAAGGCGCGCAAGTTTGCCCTGAATCTCATCGTCGCCTTTTTACCCGCTGCCGCTTTGGGTCTGGTGTTTTCCAAAAGCATCAAGGCAGTATTGTTCGCCCCGGTACCTGTGGCCCTGGCCTTTATCATAGGCGGCATCATCATCCTGTTTGTTGAGCGCAAGCACGCTGGCACAGATACCCATGACGGCAGCCACGCACGCATACAGTCAGTCGATGACATGAACCTGATGGATGCCTTGAAGATAGGTCTGGCCCAATCTTTTGCCCTGATCCCCGGCACCAGCCGTTCTGGCGCCACGATCATAGGCGGCATGCTGTTTGGCCTGTCACGCAAGGCTGCCACTGAATTCTCGTTCTTTCTGGCGATACCTACCCTGCTGGGTGCCACCGTGTATTCGCTGTACAAGGCGCGCGATGAATTGTCGATGGCAGATTTGCCCATGTTCAGCCTGGGTACAGTTGCGGCCTTTATCTCCGCCTTCTTTTGCGTGCGCTGGTTATTGCGTTATATCAGCTCGCATAATTTCAATGTGTTTGCCTGGTACCGTATTGCCTTTGGCATCATGATCCTGATTACCGCCTACACTGGCGCGATTACCTGGGCAGAATAAGGGTGATAACAGCAGTGACAGCAAGCACCCACAGCAATGCCAGCGGCAACACCGTGGACCAGGCCCTGCATTTATTGCAGACCATCTTCGGCTATCCGGCTTTCCGTTCCCAGCAAGGGCAAATCGTTGAACATGTAGTCAATGGCGGCGATGCCCTGGTGCTGATGCCGACAGGTGGCGGTAAGTCGCTGTGTTATCAAATACCTGCCCTGTTGCGCAATGGCGTAGGCATTGTCGTATCGCCGCTGATTGCCCTCATGCAAGACCAGGTTGATGCACTGGCCGAAGTTGGTGTACGTGCCTCCTTTTTGAATTCCACCCAGAGCTTTGATGAAATCCTGGCGGTGGAAAAGAAAATGCGCGAAGGTGATATAGACCTTGTGTATATCGCCCCTGAACGCCTGCTGACCCAGCGCTGCCTGGAACTGCTGCAAGTCGTCAACATCGCTCTGTTTGCAATTGATGAGGCTCACTGCGTCTCGCAATGGGGTCATGATTTCCGGCCTGAATACATCAAGCTGTCGGCCCTGCACGAACGTTTCCCGAACGTGCCGCGGATTGCCCTGACAGCCACCGCCGACCAGCAAACCCGCGATGAGATCATACACAGGTTGCAGCTGGAAAACGCGATGCAGTTCGTGTCGTCTTTTGACCGCCCCAACATCCGCTACCAGATCGTCGAAAAAGCCAATGGCCGCAAGCAATTGCTGGACTTCATCACTGCCCAGCACAGCGGTGACGCTGGTATCGTGTATTGCCTGTCACGTAAAAAAGTAGAAGAAACTGCTGAATTCCTGAATGAAAACGGCATCACTTCTCTGCCCTATCATGCGGGTATGGACTTGCAAGACCGCAGCCGCAATCAGGCGCGTTTCCTGCGTGAAGACGGCATTGTCATGTGCGCTACCATTGCCTTTGGCATGGGTATAGACAAACCCGATGTGCGCTTTGTCGCTCACCTGGATTTACCAAAAAGCATAGAAGGCTATTACCAGGAGACTGGCCGTGCCGGTCGTGATGGTGCCAGCGCCAATGCCTGGATGGCCTATGGCTTGCAAGATGTGGTGCAACAACGCCGCATGATCGATGAGTCAGAAGCGAATGAGACTTACAAGCGAGTGCAGAGCGTCAAGCTAGACGCCATGCTTACGCTATGCGAAACCTTGAATTGCCGCCGCGTCCACATCCTTGATTATTTTGGCCAGCAGGCCGAGCCTTGCGGCAATTGCGATACCTGCATGAGCCCGCCGATTTCCTTTGATGGCAGTGTGGCTGCGCAAAAAATCCTGTCTACTGTCTATCGTGTCGACCAGCGTTTTGCGGCGGGCCATGTCATTGACATCTTGCGCGGCATAGATACTGAACGTGTACAGCAATGGCGGCATGAAAAACTCTCGACTTACGGCATAGGTTCAGATAAGAGCGAAGCTGAATGGCGCGCCCTGTTGCGTCAGTTGATTGCCCTGGGCCTGGTAGCGGTCGATTATGAAAATTATAGCTCGCTGAAACTGACTGAAGCATCACGTGCCGTGCTGCGTGGTGAGATCAAGGTACAGCTGCGGCAGTACAAAAAAGCCGAAAAAGCCGTCAAACACAAGCGCCAGTCGGCCAAAGACTTTGCTGAATCTGACCTCGACAGCAAGGCGCAAAGCGTCTTCGACAAGCTGCGCTGGTGGCGCGTAGAGACTGCGCGCACCCACAATGTGCCAGCCTACGTCATCTTCCCTGACGCCACCCTGCGCGAAATCGCACGCCAGCAACCCGCCAGCCTGCCCGCTTTGCGCGCCATATCGGGTGTTGGTGACAAAAAGCTGGAAAGTTATGGCAAAGAGATCATTGAATTAATTGAGGAATTGCAGCCTTAGGCGCAAGTCTTGCAAGCATTGAAAATGTCAGGGTACGCAAGCACTGGTGTGAAGCTGTCTTCTCACGCCCCCAGTAAGCAAACTGCTCCTATTTGACGAACCTGCTGATGGTGATCAGATAAGACCTGGTCCACCGCACCACTCCGTCATATGTCTCTTGCATTCCATTCATTTGTTGTGCTCGCATTTTATTTTGGTTATACGACCAAATATCTCTTGCACTTCAGTGTGACGTCATCTATATTCCAATTATTGGTTAAACAACCAATAAATTATCGAATCAATTTCATAGAAGCAAGCCACAGCCATCATGAATTCTCAAATTGCACTTGAAAAGGACGACACTCCCGGTACATCGTCCATTAGCAGCGTCTATGGAAATCGTGGTCGGACGATTATGCTGCTGGTATTTCTGACTTTGCTCAATATTCTGAACTTTGCAGACCGTTTTCTCATGCAGGGCTTCGCCGTCGACATGATCCATGACCTGCAGTTGAGCAACCTTGAATTTACCCTATTGACTGGTTTTGTCTTCACTACGTTTTATACGATGATGGGTTTGTTCATGGGCGCACTGGCAGACCGTATCCACCGACCACGCCTGATTGCCATCGGCATCTTTAGCTGGAGCGCGCTGACTGCTGCCACCGGCTTTGCCAATAATTTCATGCAACTGAGCTTGCTACGCATGTTTACGGGCGTGGGTGAAGCAACCTTGACGCCTGCGGCATTGGGCTTGTTAGGGGATAGATTCAAGCCGCACCACCGCGCTTTTGCCGCAGGCTTTTACTATCTGGGTGCGCCAATAGGCATAGGCATGGCTTTCATTATTGCTGGCACGCTTGGGGCAGCAATAGGCTGGCGTAATTGCTTTTTCACTCTAGGGGCAATCGGCGTGGTATTGACTGGCTTTCTGCTTTTCTTGCGTGAGCCGCGTGAAGAACAGCAAGCAAAGCAGGCCGCCAGCAAGCGCCCTATCACTGCTATTTACAAAGAAATCCTGCAGACCTTGCGTGCCTCGCGCGCATTGTGCCTGCTCATACTTGGTGGCGTACTGGTCATCTTTGCTCAGGGTACGTTCGTGCTTGACCAATTATGGCTGGTGCAAGAACGGCACATGAATCAAAAATCTGCCCAGCAACTGGCAGGAATCATGTTTATCTCAGGTGGTGTGCTGGGCTCGTTGCTGGGTGGTTATCTCGCTGATCTGCTGCAGGCCCGTCGCATTGGTGGACGCCTTTGGTTTCTGGCGCTGATTTATCTGCTTGGAGTTCCCGTGGGCTATATTTATCGCTTGCTTGATACAACAGGCATGGCATTCTATATCTGCATGTTCATCGGCAGCATGATGATCACCATAGGCTATGGTCCCATATTCGCCTGCTTGCAAGATCTGGTACCAGCACAACTACGCTCTACCATGACTGCATTCATGATCTTGTGCATGACTTTGTTTGGCACTTCACTTGGCAATTTGACGGTGGGTGGATTGGCTGACGTATTCAGGGCCGCGAGTGACAGCGCACCCATCACAAAAGCCGTCATGGTGGGGATGACGCCCTGGCTACTGGCAATTCCTTGCTTTGTCCTGGCAGCAAGAATGATGGAAAACAAGGCTGAATTACATGATTAACAGCGCCCGCACAAAAGTGAAAAGACCTTTGAATGACCGAGGACGAGTGTACAGGTCTGGCAATGGCGAATGAGAAAGGTTTTTGCAGCCTGTACACCCTGATGAAGGAAATAAAAATTGCCTGCCAAGTTGCTTGATTAATTGATTGATAAATCCGGGCAGGAGCCGTCACTTCAATGCTATTCAATACTCAAAAACTGCCATCACTCTCACGCCTCGATGAGCAGCGCCGCGCAAGCGTATTGCGCCTTTTTCGCTAAAACGGTATTCCAGCCAGATGCGGTCATTACCTGTGGGAGAATAACGCAGACCAAAACGGGACAAGGTGTCTGGGTTCTCCTTCTTGGCAGCGAGAGTAGTCGATTGACTGTAATACTCTTTCGTAACACGAGTATACAAGTCTTGTCCATTTGCTGACTGGGTAATGCCTGCCCTGCCTGTCAACTGCGCATCAGAAACAGATGGCACTGGCGGGCCATTCAAATCAGCCGGGTTTGCTGCACGAACCAGTGCTGTCTTGTCGTCCGCCAGGCGCGCATCGGCCGGTAGTGTCCTGAATAGACTTGTCTGTTGCACCGCATTCTCCATACTGGCAGGAGCTTTAACATCCTGCGCACAAGCATATTGTGCACACATAAAGAGGCTGAAAATGAACAGAGCTAAATCGTGGGCGCTCATGATCATCTCTTCATGAAAACTGAAGTCAGCAAGACCAACGCCAATACCCCATACAAGATGACTTGTGGTGTACGCATGATCTTCTCCTTCTGGCAAACCCGATTAATTTTCGACCAGACTCATATGTCCTGGCAACTTGGAATACGAACGCCCTTGTGGCAACTCTATCCGGATATGGGCGTATTCCCATTCAACTTCATTCGCTTCTGCCGCTGCCTTCGCGGTCCGTAATGCAACCATGAGCCATTGGTGCGCAGGCGCTTTATTGATGGCGATGATGATCATGATCTTGCCTATGCAAAAAATGTCATATGTGTTTTTGTCTTGTTTTTTTAAACTCTTGCTTTACTAGAACTCATTTCATAAATAGGGTGAGATGCGTTTGCCTCATAACGTGGGCTGGCAAGGCGGACGAGGCAGTCAATAGCTTTGCCTATTGACAACGAGTCCAACACAGTCCAGCACGCGTTATGAGGCAAACCCTTCGGGAACTGACGATTTGGGCGCATTGCAGCGTTGTGCCGCTTGCAAAGGCGGACGCCTTAGCTGCGCGTCACGTCTTGCACTGCATCCCAAATCGTCTTGTTCGCACTCATCCTATTTATGAAATGAGTTCTACTTGTTACGCTTGCCGTAATCCACTGCCAGTTCCAGTTCAGCCTTGTTCATGCTTGAGCGGCCCTTGACATTTTTCTTGCGAGCTTCCTGGTACAACTGTGCATAAGTGCGTCCCATTGGTCCGCTATGCGAATGAAGTCCGCCACGCCTACCTGCAGGCATATCCTGCAAAGAGGTTTTGCTCGCCTCCTTGCTTTCACCGTGCTGCGCTCTCTCTTTGTTAACGGTACGTGCAGCAATTTCTGTAGCCAAGTCTGGCTCACGGCCACTTTTAATCAACCCATCCTTGATATGTTTGAACTGGCGCTCTCTTTGCACTCCAGGTGGCATGTGGCATTGTCAAATCCCCATGACTGGTTTTTACTTACTTCGCAACTTCAGCACGTTATCTTGCTTCCATGATCTGTATAGTAGTCGCCAGCCTCGTGGAACAACATCGGACCAGGATGAAAGTGATGTAAGACTATGCTGACGAGGTTGCTGCCATGTAGCGCAAACTCCACAAGGCACAATACCAAGGTGCGACAGGGTAAAATTGTGCAAATTACTGCTGACCGATTAATCACCATGCCCCGAACAACGACAGACTATCCGCATGTCACGCACTGAGCGCCTGTTGCAACTGATGCAAATCCTGCGCCGCCACCGCTATCCCGTCAGTGGTGCGACCTTGTCACAAGAACTGGGTATCAGCCTGCGCAGCCTGTACCGCGATATCGCCACATTGCAAAGCCAGGGCGCAAAAATCGCTGGTGAAGCAGGCATAGGCTATGTCTTGCAACCCGGCTTCACATTGCCACCGCTGATGTTTAGCGAAGAAGAAATTGCTGCGATTGCCCTTGGGTCAAAATGGGTAGCACAGCAGGCTGACCATAAACTGGCACTCGCCGCCCGTGATGCATTGGCAAAAATCGCCTCGGTCTTGCCATCAGAATCCAGACAGGAGCTGGAAACCAGCGGCCTCCTGATCGGCCCCAGCAGCAAGAACGCAGGCAATGATGAACAGCTACGCCAGATACGCCTGGCCATACGCAAGCAGCACAAACTCGTGCTCGACTATCAGGATGAAACCGGCCAGGCCAGCCAGCGCACCATCTGGCCCTGCGCACTGGCTTTCTTTGATAGCCTGCGCGTCATCGTGGCCTGGTGTGAATTGCGCAATGACTTCCGGCATTTTCGCACTGACCGCATACAGCACTTGCAGGTGGCTGAGCAAACCTATCCACGGGCGCGCCAGGCGCTGTTGAAGGAATGGCGTGAGCAACAGGGGATCAGGGCTGAACGTTAACAGCTGCTTGACCGCATAGTTTCCGCTCTGGCTGATTTCGGTTTTATAATGAATGTAAAATACTTCAGCCGTACCACATTCAAGCCAAGAAAAAACAGATGAAAGCCAAGACGGACACCACAATTGACGTACACAAGTCCGCCAGCAAAGAACAGCGCCGTTTACAAATGGCGGATATTGCACGGCTGGCTGGGGTCTCCACCTCGACGGTGTCGCGTGCCCTGAGTGGCAGTACCCTTGTTAATGACGAGACTCGTCAGCGCATTGCTGAGCTGGCGCGCTCGCTCAAATATTCCATCAATATGGATGCCCGCAATCTGCGCCTGAAGCAAACGCGCACGATTGCCGTGGTCGTGCCTTTTGACTCTGAAACCCGCCAGCATTTGTCCGACCCTTTCTTTCTGGGAATATTAGGTAGCCTTGCCGATGCATTGACTGACCGTGGTTTTGACATGCTGTTGTCACGTATCGATGCAGAACATCTCGATAATGCAGCGCAGATTTTTGATACCGGCCGGGTGCTGGGCGTGATCCTGATAGGCCAGTGGCGTCATCATGATCAGTTGAACCAGTTGGCGGCGCGCCATGTGCCCATCGTGGTCTGGGGTGCGCAATTACCGCAGCAATTGTATGTGACCGTGGGTAGTGACAATGTCACTGGCGGACAAAAAGCCACAGAGCACCTGCTTCAAAGCGGGCGCAAGCGCATCGCCTTTTTTGGGGATACGCAACTGCCTGAAGTAGCGCAACGCTATGAGGGTTATTGCAAGGCACTGGCGCAGCACAGTATTACCCTTGACGAGAAACTGGTGGTGCCCGCTTCATTCATAGAAGAAGGTGGCAAGCTGGCGGTGGCTGAATTGTGCAGCCGCAAAACCAGCTTCGATGCCCTGTTTGCCTGTAGCGATTTGCTGGCCATGACCAGCATCAACAGCCTGCGCGAAAATAATTACCGCGTACCGGATGATGTCGCCGTAGTTGGTTATGACGACATAGAACTGGCACGCTACTTCCACCCGCCACTGACTACGGTACGCCAGCCAATGGCGCAGGCAGGCCTGGCGTTGGTTGATGCCCTGTTGACCCTGATAGAAGATGGCAATAGCAAAGCACAGTTGTTGCCTACCGAATTGATGGTCAGGGCAAGTAGTGTTTCCGTCGGGTAGTGCAACTGGTGCCGGATAGCTCCTTCACTGACCAAGTTTCTTGTCTTCAAAATTTTCTTTTGAGGTTCCGCTATTCCGTGGTGCTTTGAAACATACCGCGGAATACGGCATACATCGTCCATTTAGCAAATGGACCCGCATTGCAAACGATTGCAACAAATTATAGAAGTCGAAGTGTTCGCACAGAAATCCTCAAGAATTTCCCATGAATTTCATTGTGCATCGCAACATATACAGCTTTTCCCAATTCACCTGTTGTCCACAAAGCACATAGATCGATAAGTATTTTCACCCTGCCTTATTTGAAATAAGGGCGACAGATATCTGGCAAGACCTCATAGTACGCAATCCTTTGCCCTACCCCATCTCCAGCCCTTAACTGCACATTATGAAATTTACCAGGGAGAAATGTTGCACCATTTTATTGCACTGCATCTTTGCAATCGATTGCAATTAAATTCTTTTTACCCGATAATTCTCTTCACCTGCACTACAAAAGATCTTCAACAGCGTTTGCCTTGGCAAACCAGGGATCGCAAAAAAGCGCCATAGAGTACGACGGCTGATTTCGAATTGAACCAGCCTGAACGTCCAAAGAGCGCGGCGAAAATTGTTGGAGGTCTTTTGTGACTGGCACAGCATCACCGCTATGAGCATGGTGCCTGAGCTAAGGCAACAAGGTACTAGACATGCGTGCGCAGACTTGTTCTGTGCAGCTTTATAAAATGATGACAGCGGAGACAGCAATGAAATCATCACACATCAAAATGACGCGCATGGCCAGCGTCATTTCCCTGGCCTTACTGCACATGAATGGTGCATGGGCGCAAGACAATACTGCAGTATCGGACAAGGATAAGAATTCCCTGAACTTGAATTCAGTCATCGTGACGGGCACCCCCACAGGTACCTCCAAGATGAAGGCCAGTGTATCCATCAGTACCATTGATGCTGACCAGATTTCCCAATCAGCCCCGACCAACGCTGCAGAAATTTTGCGCTCTATTCCAGGCGTACGGGCAGAATCATCCGGTGGTGAAGGCAATGCCAACCTGACTGTGCGTGGCGTGCCTGTTTCTGCCGGTGGTGCGCGCTATGTGCAATTCCAGGAAGACGGTTTGCCACTACTGCAATTTGGTGACATAGCCTTTGTCACACCAGACATGTATTTGCGCGCCGACGGCAGCCTTTCGCATCTTGAAGTAGTACGCGGTGGTACGGCATCGACAATGGCCACCAATTCACCCGGTGGCATCATCAACTTCATCAGCAAGACAGGCAAGGAAAAAGGCGGCAGCATAGGCATCACCAAGGGTGTGGACTTTAGTCAAACCCGCATTGATTTTGATTATGGCGCTGCACTCTCTGCCAAGACACACGCTTTCATCGCAGGCTATTATCGTAGCGGCGACAGTTCCCGCCCAGCTGGCATGACAGCTGAAGAAGGCGGCCAACTGCGCGCCAATATCACGCATGAACTGGACAATGGCTACCTGCGACTGAGCTTCAAGCATCTGGATGACAAAACACCGATGAATATGCCAGTGCCAGTCAAAACCGTAAATGGCAATATTTCTGAATTGCCAGGTATAGACCCGCGCACCGCCAGTTTTTATTCCCCCTACTGGACACGCGACATAGTCCTGGATAAAAACAATAACAAGATAGCGACCAATGTGAATGACGGCCTGCATGTCGTCAACAATGCCTTTGGTGCAGAAGCATCCCTGAAGCTGGGTGGCGGCTGGACTCTGGATGAAAAATTCCGCAAGTCGAATAACACTGGTCGCTTTATTTCCATCTTCCCGGCTGATGCAGGCGTGACCGGGGCGGCAGCAACGAACATGACTTACGCCACCGGCCCCAACGCAGGCAAGGCATATACAGGTGCGGCATTCACAGCAACTGTGTTCAATACCTCAATTGATGACCTGGGCAGTACCGTCAATGACATGAAACTGTCCAAGGCATTTGAGACATCTGGTGGTAAATTCACCACCACGCTGGGCTGGTATTCTTCTTTGCAAAACCTGGGTGTGACCTGGAACTTCAATCAATACCTGATGCAAGCCAGCGGTGACAAGCCAGCTCTGCTGAATTCAAACGGCACGGTCGCTGGTACGCCGGGGCTGGTCGCACAAGGTACGGATACCTGGGGCGGCTGCTGCAATCGCAATATCGATGCACAATACAAGACCAATGCCATGTATGCCAACCTTGGCTGGGAAAGTGGCGACTGGAACCTGGATGGCAGCCTGCGCTATGATAAACAAGATGCCAGCGGCACCTTCAATCAGGCAGTCAATCAAAGCTATCGTGCTGCCAATACCAAATTTATCAACTATGGCGTAAACCATACGTCTTACTCTTTCGGGGCGAATTATCGCCTCAACAAAGATATCGCCGTCTTTGCCCGTGTCAGTGAAGGCATCGCCTTCAATGCCGACCGCATCATGTTTGGCAACCCGCTCGATGGCAGCACGCCGATCAGCACCAATATCGTCAAGCAGACCGAGGCAGGTGTGAAGTGGAAAGCAGGCAGCTTCAGCAGCTTTGTGACCCTGTTCCAGGCCAAGACAGAAGAATCGAATTTTGAAGCAACCACACAGAAATTCACCGCCAATAACTATGATGCCAAGGGTGTGGAAATTGAAACCAGCTATCGCTACAACGCCTTCCGCGTCACTGGTGGCCTGACCTACACCAATGCCAGCATCACTGCAGCAAACGACAAGTCTGTGGTCGGCAAGACCCCACGCCGTCAGGCCAGCTACACCTATCAAATTGCTCCAACTTACACCATGGGCGATGCCGTCTTCGGTGCCAGCCTGATAGGCACCAGCAAATCTTACGGTGACGACGCCAACACCTTGACCCTGCCCGCCTTCCATGTCCTGAACGCCTTCGTCAACTACAACATCAACGACAAAGTGCAGGTCTCACTGAGCGTCAACAACCTGACGAACAACATAGGCTACACCGAAGTAGAAGGCGACGGACACGCAGCAAGATCCATCAATGGACGCAGTATTAAAGCGTCATTGAAATATAGCTTCTAGAACTTCGCTATATGTAAAGTGGCCTTGCATAAGCGTAGCGAGCGACGCTAGTTTGAACTAAGAAGCACAGTCGTACTTAAGTACGACGACGAGCTTGCAAAAACAACAGGCCCAAAATCGCGCCGCGCAGTAGCTTAGGCAAGGCCACGAGTAGGAACCAGTCCCTGGTAGCACTTTAGGCTCCCCTACACCCCCAACATGTGGGGGAGCCATTTTTACTGACCCGTTTTTTCTAAGGCACTGCCTGCACCATGTCTGTCGCATCGAACACAGCACCATTCACCCACACCTTGCTCGCCAACATCGCGCCGGGCATGCAAGCAAGCATTAATGCCAGGCTGACAAAGCACCTTCCCGATTTATACCAAACACTGCAGGCGTTGTACGGCGATCAATTCAGCAACGAGCAAGCATTTGCCACATGGCTGGCAGAACTCTTGCAAGTCACAGGCGAAATTATCGCTGTACGCCCCCAGCCATTACAGGAACTCGACACCGCCAGAAGCACAGACAAGAGCTGGTTCGCCAAAGAAAACATGCTCGGCTACTGCTGTTATGTAGACCGCTTTGCAGGTGACCTGCGCGGTGTACAACAACGTATCCCTCACCTGCAAGAACTGGGTGTGACTTACCTGCACCTGTTGCCTTTTTTAAAAGCCCGCGCTGGCGAAAATGACGGTGGCTTTGCCGTAGCCGATTTTGATGCGATAGAACCGCGTCTCGGCAACATGGCAGACCTGGAAGAACTCAGTACCGCCCTGCGTGCTGCAGGTATTAGCCTGTGTTCTGATTTTATCCTCAACCATGTGGCGGACGATCACCCCTGGGCCATCGCTGCAAAACTAGGTGATCCACGTTATCGCGATTATTTTTATCACTACCCTGATTGCACAATTCCAGACAACTTTGAAAAGCATCTTGGTCAGATCTTCCCGCAAGTTGCTCCTGGCAATTTCAGCTTTGTGCCTGAACTGCAAGAATGGGTGTGGACTACCTTCTACCCTTATCAATGGGATCTGAATTACAGCAATCCGAATGTCTTTGCCGACATGGCAGCAGCACTGCTGCGCCTTGCGAACCGTGGCGTAGAAGCGTTCCGGCTGGATTCAACCGCTTTTTTGTGGAAGCGGACAGGCACAAAATGCATGAACCAGCCTGAAGCCCACCAGATCCTGCAAGCCTTGCGCAGTCTGGTAGAAATTGCTGCCCCTGGTGTTTTACTGAAGGCAGAAGCCATCGTTGAAACGGCAGAACTGCCAGCCTATCTTGGCAGCAAGGATGAGATAAATTTAAAACAGGAATGTCACCTCGCCTATCACAGCAGCCTGATGGCAGCCTCCTGGGTGGCCCTGACAGAACAAGACACCCGCCTGTTGCGTCACGTATTTGCGGGCACGCCAATGCTGCCAGAGCAAAGTAGCTGGCTGACTTATGTACGCTGCCATGATGATATAGGCTGGAATGTGCTGCGACCAGAAGCCAGCATGGAAGCAGAAGACGTGCAGCAAAGGCTGGCCAGGGTATCCCGCTTTTATGCTGGCGATGGCAGTTATGCGCGGGGTGCCAGCTTCCAGGCAAATGATCCGGCGGCAGTGCACGGCACAGTCGGTATGGCGGCGGCACTGACTGGCTTTTCCAGCGCACAAACAACAGCAGAAAAACATCTGGCCAGGCAACGTCTGCTACTCTTGTATGGATTAAGTTTTTGTTTCGGTGGCATGCCGCTGATTTATATGGGCGATGAACTGGCACAGACGAATGACGAGGCTTACCAGCAAGTGCCAGCACAGGCAGCAGATAGCCGGTGGCTGCACAGGCCAGTCTGGGATGAAGAATTATATGGGCAACGTCATTCCCGTTCGCATGATGCAGGTGCTGTATTCAATGCGCTTGTTTATATGTTGCAGCAACGCCGGCAATTGCCACAACTGGCAGCGCAGGCAGCAAGGCATTTGCTCAATGCAAAAGATTCTGCCGTGCTGGCTTTTATACGTGGCAACCCGGATGAAGCATTGCTATTTTTGGGGAATTTCTCGGAGAATAGCATCAGCCTGAATATCGCGGAACTGCTGGTGGACTATGATATTTCTGGGCAAGGCTGGGTAGATCAGTTGAGCAAACTTGATGTTGATGTCACCGTAACATTGCAAGCATATTCGCAATTGTGGCTGGTAAGAAAATATGGAAATATAGTTTAAGCACTAGCTCCCTCCCCTTCAAGAGGAAGGAGAAAAACTGGATATTGCACAAATACTCGCCATTCGTAATTCAAGCTCGTTACTGGAAAAAACCCATGTCATTGCAAAGCAAACCCATCATCATCTTTGGCGAAACCCTGATCGATGACTTCCCTGATCAGCCTGTCGTTGGTGGTGCGCCTTTTAATGCGGCACGCAGCCTGGGTTATTTTGATTGTGCTCCCCTGATGATTTCACGCGTGGGCAATGATGCCACTGCAGAATTGATACGTGCTGACATGCAGCGTTTCAAGCTGTCGGCTGTTGGCTTGCAGACTGACCGGCACTACCCCACCGGACGGGTCAAGGTGACTCAGGACGATATTACAGACAAGGCCAGGCATAAGTTCGACATCTTGCCTGATCAGGCATATGACTATATTGATAGCCAGCTTGCTATCGCTGTCATGCAACAAACCAGCCCTGTACATGGCCAGGGCATCTTTTACTTTGGCACACTGGCACAAAGAAATCCTGTATCACGTGACGCCTTGTATAGCCTGCTGAAACAAACACAGGCGCTCAAATACCTGGATCTCAATTTGCGCGCCATGCAATACAGCCTGACGACGATAGAGCAATCATTACAGTTTGCCGACATACTCAAGGTCAATGAAGAAGAATTGCAGATACTGGCAGAAATTTACCTGGACAAGCCAAAGGCAGAAAGCGAAGCCGCACTGGATGATGCAGATATTCAGGCACATGCAACAGCATTGATCAAGCTATTCAAGTTGCAAGCCATAATCACCACGCTGGGTGAACGCGGTTATGCTTATCTGGATGAGGCTGGGGCCTTACTCAGTAGTGCATCGGAGCCTATCAAAGTTGAAGTCGTGGATACCGTCGGAGGTGGCGATGCCTTCTCCGCCATCTTTTTACTTGGCATGCAGCGCGGCTGGCCATTACACATCAGCCTGCAACGTGCCCATCAATTCGCAGCAGCAATCTGCGGCGTACGGGGTGCAGTAGCCAGCGATGCTGGCTTTTATGACCAATGGCAACAACGCTGGGATGCTGAAACCCTGCCAGCCATTGAAAGCAGCGGAGCGAAGCCATGAATCCAGCCGCAAGCAGCGCACAGTCACTGACAGGCAAGCCCCGTCTGTCATTCTGGCAAATTATCAACATGAACTTTGGTTTTTTTGGCATACAGTTCAGTTTTGGTTTGCAGCAAAGCAGCATGAGCCCCATCTACGCCTATCTGGGCGCTGACGAAACCAGCCTGCCTTATCTGTGGCTGGCCGGGCCGGTGACAGGTTTGCTGGTACAACCGCTGATTGGTGCCATGAGTGACCGCACCATCAGCCGCTGGGGGCGGCGCACGCCATACTTCCTGATTGGTGCCGTCCTGTGCAGCCTGGGTTTATTGATCATGCCCTTCAGTTCCACACTGTGGATGGCGGCTGGTTTATTGTGGATACTTGATGCTGCCAATAACGTGACGATGGAGCCATACCGTGCCTTTGTCAGCGACAAGCTCGATGCCAACCAGCATTCTGTCGGGTTCCTCACACAAAGCGCCTTTACTGGCCTGGGACAAACTCTCGCCTATCTGACGCCATCGATCCTGGTAGTAGCGGGCATGAACAGCAATAGCGTGAACAGCCATCACATCCCCTATATTGTCATTGCGGCTTTCATCATAGGCGCAGTATTTTCCATCGCCTCGATCTTGTGGACTTTGAAGACAACACCCGAAATCCCTTTGACGGCTGAACAGTTGGCACAGATCAGGCAACAAGCAACAGGCTGGCGTGCCACCCTGGCTGAAATAGGTCTCGCAATAAAAGAAATGCCGCCGACCATGCGCCAACTGGCACTGGTTAAACTGTTCCAGTGGTATGCCATGTTTTGCTACTGGCAGTACATCATGCTGTCGCTGGGACGCAGCATATTTGGCACCAGTGACCCCAGTTCTGCCGGTTTCCGCGAAGCGGGATTATTGAATGGGCAGATAGGCGCTTTCTACAATTTCATCGCCTTCATTGCCGCCTTTGCGCTGGTGCCATTTACCCGCCGTTTTGGCCCCAAGATCAGCCATGCTAGCTGCCTGACTCTGGCGGGCTTGTGTATGATAAGCATACCGGCCATACATACACCAGCCCTGTTATTCATTCCTATGCTGGGCGTGGGCCTGGCCTGGGCCAGTATCATGGGCACCCCCTATATCATGCTGGCAGGCAGCATACCGGCAGAGCGCACAGGGGTCTACATGGGCATCTTCAATATGTTCATCGTCATCCCCATGATCATACAAATCTTCACTCTGCCGCTGTATTACCAGGCCTGGCTGGGCGGCAATCCTGAGAACGTGATCAGGCTGGCTGGTGGCTTGCTGATTTGCGCGGCAATGGCGGTGGGCCTGGTTAAGTTGCAGAAAAAGTGACCGTGAGCATAAATCGGCAACACAATTAGCCTGTACAGCCTGAGTATTTCTTTTTCCTGCAAATTGACTTCAATCTTGCTTTTGATTGCAAATCGTCATGCATGGCGGCCTGGGCATACCATATACTGGCCTTGTCGAGATCCACAGCCTGGCCTGCCATGCCCTCATCATAAATTGCGGCCAATGCGCGCTTGGCAATCATGTCGCCTTGCGCAGCTGCCAGCTCATAAAAATATACTGCTTTGTTCACATCCTGATTGACCGTACTCAGGTAAAAATTTCCCATCATCACTTGCGACCTGCGCTCGCCCTGCTTTGCAGCTTTTTCATACCATTGGTGGGCTTGTTTCATGTCCTTGGCAACGCCATTGCCCAAGTCGTAAATCCAGGCCAGCTGATATGTTGCCTCAACATTGCCTTTTTCAGATGCCATTTCCCAAAAATATACGGCTTCAATCACATTGCGAACTTTGCCCCCATGTCCGCTAAAATATTGGTCGCCTATTTCCTTGAGCTCTTTACCGCTTAACAGTAAGTCTTGCTGTTTGCGCTCAACTATACTCAAGTAACTATTATTGAGATAGGTAGTTTGCTCGTGCAATGGGACAGGAGTGTAAACTCTCGATGTTTCAGGCCCCCTATCCATCAATCCAGCCATCCAAATAAAGAGGGCAAAACAGATCAGTATGCCGACCAAAAACCTGGTCTTGTAGCTCGTGTTCTCCTGATCGGCTATAGCAGTTTGGATGGCCTGTGCTGGTTCAACAGCCTCCCCTTGTTGCATGTCCGCATATCTTGCATGCCATGCCTCAATATTATTCCTGCTTGACACCATGAGCACCCAGGTCGGATACATTTCCAGCATGCGTAGCATCATGGGAAAATGTACCGATAGGTAATACTGTGCAGGTTCATTTTCATACCTTGCTTTCAATAGTAAAGCCCACTGCCCTTCGCGAATTGCCTCGCTCTTCTTATTGAATTCTGCCTGCTCTGTGAGCGCCCGGCTCAAGACGTATCCACCTTCGCCCCAATTATGCAAGCGCCTGACATCTTTCTTCCATCCATAATAGTCAGCGACAACATCAAGTAACTCGCCATTGCCCGGCTGCCAGCCTTGCAACAAGTAGTGCGCCAGCATTCTCTCAAAGATCAGGCCGGTTTCCATATGGATCAGACGTGTATCCTCCATCGTCTGCAAGAAGCATTCACCAGCGTAGGACGGAATACTGTAATGCCCACGCATGTCATTGATCATGGCGACGATGATATCTTCAGCAGTGGTTTCCGGATCGGCCAGTTCTGGCGTTTTGGCAGAAGCGGATAAAGTGTGATGCTGCGAATGTGTTGCATACGCGCCTGTGTTTTGCGGCGCTTCCATGCTGCTATCTCGATGTGCTCCTTCGTCTGATTCTGCACTTGTTTCTGGCATCCCGGTTTGCTGACGATACTGCAACCAGGCAATTGCTTCTTCAAATGTGTCACGCAATGCCTGAAAACCTTCAAGATCGGTTTCCTGGTCTATCAGTTTCAGTTGGCGCGCATAGACGCGCTTGATGGCGCGCTCATCCGCATCTGCTGGCAAATCATATTGAACAAAGAAATCTGGCAACTTACTCATGGATAGTCACTTTGCCTTAGTCACGACAGAAATCGTACTGACGCTTGCGGGCGTTGGCTTGCATTCTGAAAATTCCTGCTTCTTGCAAAGGCGCTGCAAACTTTTCACTGCATCCTTGTCGCCATGGTCACGTGCCTTGCCATACCACTTCGCAGCTTCAGCCAGATTGATTTTATAAGTCCCCAAACCCTGTTCATGGACCAGGCCAAAATAGCGTTCTCCCACACGGTCGCCGTGCTTGGCGCTTAATGAAAACCAGTTGGCTGATTTAACTTCATCCCGTGGGAATCCATATTCTCCGCGCAGGTGAAACTGTCCCATCAGCGACTCGGAGTGAGCAAAACCTTTGTCGGCCGAAGCGTTGACGAGACGCGCAGCAACTGCTTTGTCCGGCTTGATTCCATAGCCACGGTCTATCATATAGGCCAGCTTGAACTGGCCCTGTGCATCCCCCTGGTCCGCTGCCTTCTTGTAATGTTGAAAAGCTTCTTTGTAGTTGGGCTTGCCGCCCAAGCCGTCCATCAAGAGATCACCAACAATAATGCTGGCTTGGGTATGACCGAGTTCAGCCGCCCTCAGGAACCAGGCATATTGCCTTTGCTCGTCTGCGGGTGCGAATTTACCGTCACGGAACAGCCAGCCCAGGCGGTAGGCGGCCTCACTGCTATCGTCCCCCGCCGCACTTTCGAGAGTACGGACTGCCTGTTTGAAATTTGCCTTTTGATTCCAGTTCATGGACAGCAATCTCTCTGCCTTAATGACTCTCTGTTGCGGTGTCAAACTGCGATCAGGTCTCTCCAGAACAAACGAAGTCCCGTCTGCAGAGGTGAATTTTCCGGGATCATAGCTTGGTGTTGACCTGTCCTTGTTGGAAAACATACCCACCAGCACAACAAAGGCAATGACTATCCAATAGGCAGGATGGGCATTGTTATCTTCTTTGTGTGGCATTACCCGCTGATCACCAATGGGATTGCTGGATTGGATTTCTTCTGCATCTGCTGACCACTGCGCAAGATTCTCCTTGCTTGTGACCAATAGCAACCAGGACAGATAAGTATCCTGCATGTGCCGCAGCAAGCCCAGATTCGCTTTCAGATAGCGCTGGCCAGGAGATTTTTCTTTTCTGATTTTTTTGATCACAACCCAAAGTTTTTCGCGTGCTTTTTTATCTTTGCGATAAAACTCAGCGGCGTCACTCAGAGCGCGATCAATGACGCGACCAGGCCTGCCCAGCTGAAGCAGACGCAAACGGTCCTTTTCCCAGCCAAAATTTTGCACAGCTACATCAAACAATTCACCATTCCCTGGCTGCCAGCCTTGCAGCAGGTATTCTGCCAGCATGCCTTCAAAGAGCAAACGTGTTTCCATATGAAAAAGACGCGTGTCATCGAGCAATGCTGTCAGATTTTTCCCGGCAAAATCATCGTCACCGTCGTCACTATGCAGGCGCATTGCTGCCAGCATTTCATTGAAGATTTCCTTGGCAACCTGCGCCGAATTGATAGCAACGTCTGCTGTTTGAACGTTTTCTGGCTCTTGCTGCGTCGCTGCAGAAGCGGTCGCCTGAGTTTGCAAAGGCAGGGCAGCATCAAGGTCATCTTGACTAACTTCATTCTGTAGCGAAATCTCATCTGTCACCGGCGCTTCAGTTTCAGTGCCTGCGATTGCAATACCATCCTCATGCTCCTCCTGCGGCATCACCTTTGGCGGCAACTGCCACTGAAACTGCTCCCGGTATTTCAACCAGGTAAGCGCCTCTTCATAGGCATCACGCAAATCCTGGAAACCCTGGAGGTCATTTTCCTGGTCTATTTGCTTCAGTTTGCGAGCATAGGCGCGTTTGACATCGCGCTCCTCAGCATCTGCGTTTAACTGATTTTCAACAAAGAATTGAGGTAAATTACGCATGAAAATATTGTGTCGGTATAGCCAATTACTGGTCTATGCTGGTTGTACTGGTTGCGCTTGTTTTATTCCGTATCGCTGCGACAGAGATTTGATCACCAGCGGCAAATTAAACAGGGGCAAATTTAAGTATCGCTGCAATCCGGATAGGTACCCGACTGGCACAGGCTTTTCAATTTCTTGCGGGCTTCGGCGTCGCCCTGTCTGGCAGCCCTGCCATACCAGTCTGCGGCAGCATTGAGGTCTTTGTTGTAACCGCCTAATCCTTTTTCATGGATGAGCCCAAACATGCGCTGGCCAACTGCATTATTTTGCCTCGCGCTCAACATGAACCAGTAGGCAGCCTTTTCAGCGCTAACCTGTGTCCCGTACAAGCCATTCATGCGTATCATGCCCAGTTCGCTTTGTGCCAGGGGCTGGCCTTTTTCTGCTGCCGCCGAAATCAGTTCCAGTGCGCGCTGTTTGTCTTTTTTCACCCCCTTGCCATCTGCGTACAAATGTGCCAGCTTGATCTGCGCCAGGCTTTGCCCCGATGCCGCAGCCTTGCTGTACCAGCGTACGGCTGCGTCCAGGTCCTTGTTGACGCCACGCCCTTCAAAAAAATAATCAGCCACCATGACAGCCGCTTCCAGATGCCCCTGTTCCGCTGCCTTGATATACCAATTAAGTGCCTTCGCTTCGTCTGGCCCTGGCTGTGTGCCTTCGCGATAGTACCAGCCCAATTGATAGGAGGCTTTGGCATAACCGCTTTCTGATAGTTGCACCAGTTCATACAGCGCTTTTTGCAGCTTGCCCGCGTTATTACCGGCACGACTCAACTCGCGGCTGGCAGCATCAAATCGCGCTGCTGGTGTTTTTGGCACAGGCTGCTGGACCACAACCTCTGGTGGTATCACTGTCTTGGCATCGTGCACGATCAATTGCACGATGATCAGAGCAAGCACACACAAAAAGGCTGGCAGATAGTAGCGACCGAAAGGCCAGTGCCTGGCGCGCAAGGCGGCGAAGAAACCTGCTTTTCCAGAAGCTCCGGCCTCCTCACCAGGTACGGAAAATGTGCCACCAGTTCCTGGTCCTACCTTATTGCGGGCTTCGGTTTCTGCAGCTTCCCTGAGTGCCTTTGCCCTGGCGATCTCCTGTAGCGTATCGTATTGTGCTTTCCAGATATGAAAATTATCCTTGCTGGTCACCATCCATATCCAGACCGGATATAACTCATCCAGCACCAGCAATTTTTTAAAATTGGCTTCCAGATAGTCATTACCCGGATTTTTTTCCTGCCTGAGTTTTTTCAGCAGCTCCCATTGTGCTTTATGTACCTCGACAGGTCTTTCAAGGAATGCCTGCATCTCTTTGCAGGCACGCTCCAGCACATGGCCGGGACGGCCCAGGCTCAACAGGCGGCGCCTGTCCCTGGCCCAGTTAAAGATGTCAAAGGCCGCATCGAACAGCTCGCCGTTGCCGTGCCGCCAGCCTCTGGCGAGATAGGCAGCCACCAGGGTTTCAAAGGCGTAGCGTGCATCACTGCTACCCAGGCGCGGGTCGCTCATAGCAAGCTGCAATTGTTTTTCAGCATAGCCTTCTTCCCCAGCGCACTTGCGCATTGCCATGAGCATTTCGGCAAAAACACGCTCTGCCTTGCTGGCAGCCAGTTGGCCATCACTATCCTGCAAGGTCTGCGTTGCAGTCTCTGTTGCATCGGGTAGTGATTTTGCCTTTCCGGTTTCTGTATCCGGCGTCAGCTTTGGGGGTGCCAGCGGGCGTACTGGCTCTGGCCAGCTTATGGCGCCAAAGGCTGCCATATCTTCCGAGGAAGCAGAAACTGCCTCTTGCTGCGGGGCCGGGGTCTGACTCTCACTACTTGCCTCAGCAGCCTGCTGCTCTGCTGCGTAAGCCTGACTCAGCCTGCCGCTGTCTCTGTACCTGATCCACTCCTGCGCTTCTTCATAGGCTTCACGCAAAGCCTGAAAGCCAGGAAGATCTGTTTCCTGATCTATCTTTTTCAGTTGCTTTGCATAAGCGCGCTTGACGGAGCGCTCGTCAGCATCGGGAGCTAACCCATGCTGTTGAAAAAACGGCGGAATATATACCATGATTCAATTCACAAGCATCTGTATAGCCTATTTAATTCTGCTGCGGGTCAAAATCCGAATGCAGGTGGCTATCGCTCTCTACGGAATTGAGCATGTCGGAAAACTTGTTCTTGGCCGGATTGATCAGGCGCGGGTTTTGCGTTTCCAGCACTGCTTCAAACTCGGCGATCTGCACACTCAGCCAGGAGCGCAGGTCTCCACGCACCTGCTGGTAAATGCGGTCAGCCCTGGCCAGCAGGGTACGCATTTCAAGTGTGTCGCGCGGATGCATCTTGATTTTCTCCAGCTCGACAAAACGCTGTCTGATCTCTTCATCACTGAGCATGCCAGGGTTGCCCTCAATGATAAGGACATGGCTTTCAGTGCTATTGTTGACATTGACCCTGACCTCAAGCAGGCCATTGACATCATAGGTAAAACGCACATCGACTGCTTTCTCGTCATTGCCATCCTGCTGCAAGGGAACATCAAGCTGGCCAAGCAGGATATTGTCTTTGACCAAGCGAGATTCGCCCTGAAAAACGCGCAACTGCACGATGGTCTGACGCGCATCGACAGCACGGTAATGACCAACGCGGCTGACCGGCACTGCCGTATTGCGCTCGATAACAGGTGAAAAATGGCCATCAGACGATTTACCATCGGCCAGGCGCATGCAGACTTCTACACCAAGAGAGTAAGGCGCCACGTCGGTCATGACGACTTCTTCCAGCGCGGCATCTTTCATCTTCAGGCCAGCCTGCACGGCAGCGCCCAGGGCCACGACTTCATCAGGGTTGATTTCACTGGTCGGGAAGCGCCCAAACATCAGCGTCACCAGACGCTTGATCACCGGCATGCGGGTCGCACCGCCCGCCAACACGATGCTGTCGAGTTCGTTGGCGCGGATATTAGTATCACGCAGGGCGCGCTCGACCGGTTCGCGCATACGCTTGAGCAAGGGGGCACAGAGCTTGTCCAGTGCTTCTTCATCGATGTCCATGCTGAGGTCATTGCCATCCAGCTGGATTTGTACTTTCGCTTGCTGGCCTGCGGACAAGCTGCGCTTGGCAATCTCGGCCGAAGCGCCCAGCCTTTGCATGAACATGGGATTATTGCGCAAGCTCGTGGCAAGCTTGTTACGCTGGAAGAACAGGTCAACGATGGCACTGGTGACATCTTCACCACCGAGATAATTGTCACCTGCAGAAGCGCGAACTTCCATCACGCCTTCAAACAATTCAAGGATGGAGACGTCAAAAGTACCACCACCAAGATCAAACACCAGGAAGCGGCTTTCACTATCCAACTGGTGCATGCCATAGGCCAGTGCAGCAGCGCTTGGTTCGTTGAGCAGCCTCTCGACTTTCAGGCCAGCCAGTAAGCCCGCGGTGCGGGTCGCCTTGCGTTGGGCATCAGAAAAATAAGCCGGCACAGTGATGACGGCTTCAGTGACCGCTTCGCCCAGAAAAGCTTCTGCATCAGCCTTAAGAGACTTTAAGACGAGGGCAGACAATTCTTCGGCACGAAAATCTTTTTGCCCTAGCCTGACTTTCTTGTCGCTGCCCATGTAGCGCTTGAATACCGCCGCTGTACGTTCAGGGTGAGTCTGCAGACGTTCTTTGGCGGCCTTGCCGACCAGCACGCTGCCATCTTCATCAATACTGACGCAGGACGGAGTAAGCATGTCCCCCAGGCCATTTGGCACCAGTTGGGACTTACCATCCTTCCAGACTGCAACCAGACTATTTGTTGTTCCCAAATCAATACCGATGATCATGCTGACACTACTCCCGCGCTTATTCCAAGCTCAAAACAAATAAAGTGTCATAACATAAACCAAAACAGATGTTTTTTGCGCTTTGCAGCAAAAATAATTTGCTGACGGGCCAGCCCTACAAAAGCGAAGCGAGCAAGCAAAAGGAAAAATCGCAGAAATTAGCGAAAGAAGAAGATCAAAACCCGTAAAATACTCATAGATGCCTGGAAGACAACATCCAGACATCTACTCGCTTTAAGCCAGCATGCCAGGGTTACCAGCAACGCCAATCAAGCGAGGTGTATTCAATTTGCGCGGAGCAATTTTCTTGTGCGTACGCAGCCATTGTGCGACTACATCCCAGACTGGTTCGCCCTTTGCGCCTTCGGCCACTGGTGCCCAGCCTGCCACCTTGTACACTTTACCGTCAGCCAATGGCTGGCCGTTCAAACGCATGTCCTGTATGCGCTTACCCATCGCTGCTGCTGGTTCTATGGCATACGTCAAGCCACCGACACGCACCATGTCACCGCCTTGCTGGTAGTAAGGGTCGGGGTTGAACAGATTGTCGGCCACATCTTCCAGCACGGTCTTGATGGCGGCACCTGTCATTTCTGTCATGGTGGTATGCGAATAAGTCGTGGCGGTCTGGTCCATCACATGTTCCATGGTGATGGCGCTATTGGGCAGCAAGGATGTACCCCAGCGGAAGCCGGGAGAGAAGGCGATTTCTGCCCCCTTGACTTCCAAGAGCGCATCGACAATGAGCTGGTCAAAGCTGCCATTGAAATTGCCACGGCGGTACAGCGTGCCTTCAGTCATTGCCAGTTTTTCAGACAACTTTGTAGTGTAAGGCGCACGAATTTTTTGTATCAGCGCCTGCATCTCTGCATCCGCTGGCAGGAAATTGGCAAACACTGGCAACAGCTTGTACTGGAAGCCCTGTATGCGCCCTTCTTTCACATCAAAATCGAGCACACCAAGGAACTTGCTATTGCTACCCGCATTCGTCACCAGAGTCTTGCCGCCACCGTTTTCAACGATGACAGGTGCGGGCATGCCGTCATGGGTATGTCCGCCCAGGATGGCATCAATCCCGCGCACGCGCGAAGCCATCTTGAGATCGACATCCATGCCATTATGCGACAGGATGACCACCACTTTCGCCCCCTTGGCACGTGCCGCATCAACGGTCTTTTGCATATTTTCTTCCTGTATGCCAAAGCTCCATTCAGGCACCAGATAGCGCGGGTTGGCGATAGGGGTATACGGGAAAGCCTGACCGATGATGGCGACCGGCACGCCATTCATTTCTTTCATGGTGAAGGCTTCAAAGACCGGATCACCAAAATCGGTAGTCTGGATATTTTGCGCAACAAAATCGACCTTGCCCTTGAAGTCGTTTTCAACGATATGTTTGACGCGCTTGTCTCCCAGTGTCATTTCCCAATGCGCCGTCATGACATTCACACCCATCTGCAAACAGGCATCCACCATGTCCTGCCCCTGCGTCCACAGTGCTGTCGCTGACCCCTGCCAGGTATCACCACCATCCAGCAAGAGTGCACCGGGTCGATTGCCCTTGATACGTTTGATCAGCGTCGTCAAATGCGCAAAGCCACCGACCTTGCCATACGTCGCTGCGGCCTGTTCAAAATTCAGGCAGCTAAAGGCATGGGCTTCAGGTGTATTGGGTTTGATGCCAAACTGTTTCAGCAAATGCTCACCGACCAGATGTGGGCTTTTACCAAATGCCGTACCTACACCCAGATTGACGCTGGGCTCACGAAAATACAAGGGCAACAACTGCGCATGGCAATCGGTGAAATGCATGAGATGGACATTACCAAAACGTGGCAGATCGTACAGCTTAGCTGCTGCAGGATTAGCAATAGCAGCCAGTGCATCGATCTGCATGCCTCCAGCGGCGGCGATGGCCATTACTTGTAAAAAATCACGACGATTCAGACCCATGATGATTTGCTTTCTGATGTAAATGTTTGGGGTTGATTCTGGTTTTGAAGTTGGGGTTGCTGTTGATTTTGACCTTGCCGCTGTTTTTGATTTTAGCCTTTCCGATGTGTCGATGCCGATTGTGCAGCACAGAAAATGGAAATAGAAGGACCGCTGTTTGAGCGAAGCGAGTTTCGGGCCTTCCCATTTTTTGTGCTGCATAATCGGGAACCCCCTTTAGGGGGCAGCGACGCCTCGGTCGTCTTTCTTTGATTCCTTTCTTTGGCGAAGCAAAGAAAGGGATTCGGCCGCCGGGCCGAGACCCGGCCTGTGTCTACGAAGGGCAATCGTTTTAATCAAAGCACACGGTATGCAACGAACGCCACTAGGCTCCAACCTTCGCTGGAGCGACGTAAATCGGGTTACAGTAACATGGAGAGTCACGGGCTCCGACAACAGCGGTATCAAAACAATAAAGCCAAGCTCCTACTTATTCACCGGCGACTCAACATCCAGCAACAGTGCCATCACATCCTTCAACTGCTCCTCAGTCAACACCCCGTTATGCCCAAACCGCGGCATCTTGGAACAGGCGTTATAGGCTTGTGCGTTATACAGCTTGCCCCAGGTGTATTTCACAATCTCTGGGCTACTGCCGCGCAGCTTGCCATATTGATAGAGCGAAGGACCGATATTGCCGAAAGAAATCTCTGCCTTGCTCATCTGATGGCAGGCGTAGCAATTGCCGCCATTGACAGAACCGACAGCATCAGAAGATTGCATGCCACGACCATTCTGGGCGATTTTCTCGCCATTCTTCCAGTCGCCCATGTACTGGGCATCGGCAGGATATTTGACAGCCGCCAGTTGTGCCTGCTCCAGTTTTTTTGCTTGTTTGGGTTTCAAGCCTTGTGGATTGGCACTGCATTGCGCCTGTGCTTCATCCTGCTGCACCATGCGCTCCATGGTGGCCGGGCCTTTGGATTTGAAGTCAGCCTTCATCATTTCCAGTGCGGCTTTGGCATAGTCTGGTTCAGCAGCAGCAACCACCGCCGTGCTGAAAATTGCTGCCAGCAAAACACTGACATGGTGTACACGTAAATTTTTCATGCATGTCTCCTTAACGTTTCAAGGCAGGTGCATTCATGACCGCGCCGTCGGCTGATTTTGCCAGGAACATGGTCAGTGCAGTGATGGAGTCTGAAGCATAGTCAGGCGCAGGAAAGCGTTGCTGGCGGAAGCAGTCATTGAGCCTGTGCTGCATGGTCCTTACTTCACCTTGTGAGACGCGATAAGCAGGCCAGGTGGAATAAGCTGCCTGGGCATTGGCCTTGTTGTTCAGGTTAGGCAAATCCTGCATGCGTATGCGCTGGCCCTCGACGGAGTGACAGGACGCGCAAGAAAAATCATGTGAGCCAGCGCGGTAGTAAAAAATCTTCTTGCCGATTTCGTAGGCTTGTTTTTCTGCCGGATGTTTGGTGCTGATAGCCAGCTTGATGCCACGTGATTCTGCCGTCAAGAACGAGACCAGCGCTTCAATATCGGACGGGTTGCCTGCAGAACCAAAAGGTGTTTTCACTGCCTGCTCACGCGTCAAGCCTTGCAGACTCATGCGGCAATGCATGAGCCGCTGTTCCAGGTCCATGACTTTATTGGTGTCCTTGAAATAGCGCGGCAATTCTGCATATGCGCCCTTGGTCACGCCCGGACCTTTGCCCAGATCACATTGCTCCAGTGATTGCTGATTGGGGCCCAGTTTTTTTTGCCAGAGTTCCTGGCCGCGCATTTCCCATAATTCCGCGGGATTGCCATCGGCCAGCATTTGCCGGTACTTGGCGATTTCATCAGTAGCAGATTGATTGGCATTCTGCGCCTGGGCAGAAGACAAAACAGATACTGCCAACAGGGCACCAAGCGACAAGCCTGGCAATGATTTAAGAGCAAGACGTGGCATGGGTTTTCCTTATCAGGCTATGGCTGCTTCATCGCTACGCTGGTCACCTTTATTGTCTGTCCAGGTCACCGATACTTTATCGCCCTTGACTCCACCCTTGAACTTGAAGGACAGGAACGGGTCTTTGGAAACCGAAGGGCCAAACTGGGCATCCAGCACGACTTTGTCTTTCCATTTGGCTTGCAGGTTTTTAATGAAATGCGCAGGCACAACTTTACCCGTCAAATCTTTGCGCTGACCTGTTTCCATATCGTGACGCATCAATACTTTTACCTCAACAACGTCGCCAGTAACCGCTGCCCGAATACGCATAGGATCGCCCATGATGTCTCCCTTTTTTGCTAATTTTAAATGAATATCTGATCAAAACCTGAAAGCTCACCACAGAGACACTGAGGCACAGAGAAAGACATGAGAAAAACAGTAAAAATGATGACTTGAAATTAAGTCTTACACTGTTGTTAGGCCGAGTGTTGGGCTGATAAATCATAGCCTAGCGAGGCCCGGCCCAACCTACTGCACGCCCCAACCTACGCACAATACTTCCGCTTCTCTTTAAACTTCTCTGTGTCTCTGTGTTGAGAGGTCTTAAAAATTAACCGCCGCAACCGCCCAGTGTTACTTTAATTTCTTTAGAAGCCACCAGCCACTTGCCGTCCGCTTTTACCAAAGCATGCACGTTCGAAGTTTCACCTATCTTGACGCGTGTGCTGACTGAGGCTTCGGTACCTTCCGGGATATTGAAAGCCGCGGACATGGCATTCGGGTTTTTTTCTATCAGGATGGCGATGTATTCAGTGTTCGCGGCCTTACTGCTGACACTGACTGGCACTACCGCACCGTTTTCAGCAATATCAGGCGCGGTGATGGTGATATCAGCACTGATCACCGGGCTACCTGCGCCCATTGCGGCGAATACATCTTGCAAGCTCTTGGCTTCAAAAGCCTTGCTATCCCATTCTGCAGCAAATACATCCGATGGCTTGAGCATGCCTGCCGCAAAGGCCAGGCCAAATACCGTGGATATGCGTAAAAAATCACGGCGTTGCTGACCGTCGTCTTTGCTCTTGATTGCCTGCTTCATTACTGTCTCCTGAAATGGTGCATTTATCTATTGCTGCGGTGCTGCTATTGCTACTATTTACTGCTATTCGATAAGCTTAACGCGAAATCGTTCCATCGATATGACAAAGCTGAAAAAAACCTTGCTGCCTCACTGGCGCATGATCCAGTCCAGCATGGTCTTGATTTCGCTATCCTTGACATGGCCTTGTGGCGGCATGGGAATATCGCCCCAGGCACCACTACCGCCCAGCTTGATTTTCTTGCTCATGCTGGTTTCGGCGTTGGCATCGCCCTTATATTTTGCAGCGATCTGGGCAAAACCCGGGCCAACAACTTTATCCTTGATACCATGACAGGCGATACAGGCATATTGTTTGGCCAGCTTCAAACCTTCTTCGGCGGCTGGTGCGCTGACTTTGACAACCGCAGCCTTGTTCAAATCCACTCCCCGCACGGCGCCTATACTGCGGTTTTGCTCGACCGGGTTGCCATTGGCGTTGCGGGCAAAAGAAGGCAGCTCAGAGGTAATCTTGACTTCTTTTACACAGTCTTTCATGCAGGCAGTATTTTTTACATCCGGCCTGCCATTGGTCTGCCACAGGCCATGCTTTTCTGTCATGCCCAGACGATTAGGCATGCGTTTTTGCACTTCGGCGATGTTTTCATCCGACATGACAAAATCATCGGCAACGATGCCACCCATGTTCAGCATATAAGCGGTTACCGCATACACTTCATCAGTAGTCAGGGTCTTGGGTGCGTTCCAGGGCATGGCGCGGTTGACGTAGTCCCACAGTGTCGAGATTGTTGCCACTTTCATCAAGGTAGTGCGTTGCGGCTGGCTATTACCAGTCAATGCAGCGACGCGCCCATTCTTGATATCGTCCTTGGTAGTGCCGCCGACAATGGGCGTGAATACCTGATTGGATTCACCAAAGGTACCATGACAGGAAGCGCATTTACCATCCCAGATTTGCTGGCCCTGCTCTACACTGCCGCGGCCCTTTGGCAAACCCCTGAAGTCGGGGCGTACATCGATATCCCAGGCTGCCACTTCTTTAGGGGTTGCGGCCCGGCCTACGCCTGAATAATTATCGGCACTGGCTTTCAGGCTGACAGTTGCCAGCACCAGCATGCCCATCGCTTTAGTCAGCATTGTTAACTCAGGCCACTTGTACATTTGTGACCTCGCCGTCTTCATTGATATTCCACGATTGGATAGCATTATTGTGATAAATCGATTTGGTGCCGCGCACTTCACGCAGTTGATTGATCTTGGGTTGTACATAACCGGTTTCATCAATGGCTCGTGATTGCAAAATCGCTGGTCCGCCATCCCAGTTCCAGTCAATATTGAAGCGGGTCAGGCATTTGCCCAGCACCGGGCCTTCCAGCCTGGCGGTACGCCAGCTGCGACCACCATCCGCAGAAACATCCACGCGCTTGACCTTGCCACGGCCCGACCATGCCAGGCCAGTAATATTGTGAAACCCTTTTTCCAGCAACATCTGTCCGCCCGATGGTGTGGTGATAACCGACTTGCACTCTTGCACCGAGGTATATTGCCTGTGCAATCCACTGGGTTGTAAATCAATATAGTGAATAGCCTCATCCTTGCTTGCCCATGGCTGGTCACCCACTTCGATGCGGCGCAACCATTTGACCCAGGACACGCCCTGCACACCAGGCACGACCAGGCGCAGCGGGTAGCCATTTTCTGGCCGTAGCATTTCACCATTCATACCGTAAGCGACGATGACGTCATCCATGGCGCGGGCGATGTCGATGGTGCGCGTCATGGCAGAGCCATCGCCCCCTTCAGCCAGGACAAACTTGGCTTTCTTGCGGTCTATACCGCAATCATCCAGCAATACTGACAAGGGTACGCCCGTAAATTCACAACAGCTCAGCATGCCATGGGTGTATTGCACCGTCGGCACGGCGACATTGCCCCATTCAGTGGCGCTATTGGCACCGCATTCGATGAAATGCATGCGAGATACCGAGGGCAGGCGCATCAGATCATCCATGGTGTAGACCTTGGCTTCGCGCACTAGGCCATTGATCATGAAGCGATGCTGCTCAGGGTCTATATCTATCCAGCCCTGGTGGTGGCGTTCAAAATGCAGGCCACTGGGGGTGATGATGCCAAAGAAGCCTTGCAAGGGCGCGAACGAGACAGACGCCTGCGGCACCCGCGTCAGGCCGGGAGACTGGCGGCGCTGTAAATTGGCTTCAAACTTCGATGGCTGGCCATAGCCCTGCATGACGACAGGGTTGCCCAGGGTCTTGGCATGATCCTGCAAATTCAGTATCAGCGGGTCACCATCCCCCTCAGGCACAGTACCCGGCCTTGCCATTGCTACGCCAGACGCCAGCGCAGCCGTGGCGGCCGCAAAGCTCTTGCGCAAGAAGCCACGCCGCTCATCATTCAAGCCTTGTTCAGTGATGGACTGGCGCAAGGGTGCATCCAAAAAATTCTCGGGTGCACGACGCAAAAGACCGGACTTTTTAATCTGCATAGACATGAGACTGAAACTTTCCAATGAGATACTAGGTTCATCCTGTGCCAGCTTGTCTTCATGCTACATCCACAAGCGCTGGTTTATAAAGCACAGTTTTATTGATGCGAACTTGATCAAGCTCAAATAATACTATTTGCGCATATAATCAAATAAGGAAGGAGAAAAAGCAAATACTTTCTTTTGTGCAACGCACAAAACCCTTATCAAACAAGTCAAGCCTTGATGATCATGGTAGATTCTGCTCTTCCATTCTAGCTGCCAACGCGTCTCTCCATGAATCAAAAGAACTTTCTTTTCAGGTCACCCGCAGCAATATCCATCTTTATATTGATTTTGACAGGCTGGTTAATATCAACCCAGTATTTCGGACTATCGCTGTTTGCCTCGCAAAAGTCCTTGCGCCTGCCGCAGTTGGGGGCAGCAACGGGCGACATTTATATCACGCATGAATGGTGGCGCTTGCTGGTCTCGCAATTTTTGCATGTGCATTTTTTGCATATGTTGTTCAATGCCATGTGCATCCTTATCCTTGCCAGCACGATGGAACGCAAACATGGATGGCGGGTGTTATTGGGGATTTACCTGATTGGTGGCCTGACAGGCCAGGCCGCCAGTGTCTGGGCTTACCCTTTACTGGTGACTGACGGCGCATCACAAGCCTTGATGGCGTTGTGTGCTGCCACGTTTATCTTGCTGCCAAGGAGTAGTCTGGTATGGTTTGCCAGCCTGATCGTGGCTATACAGGTAGCGCTGGACGTGCACGCCATCGCAGGGATCAAGGCCGGACATTTATATGGCTTTGTTGCGGGCGTATTCATCAGCCTCGCCATTTTCTTCATACCTGGAAAGCAAGCCCTGCCCGTCAAGTAACTCCAATATGAAAACACCCATCACTATTGAATTCCCTCTTGCCGGAGAATGGCTGGTCGGTGCCGATGGTACTGAAGCAGGACATGAAAGAGCTTTCGATTTTTTGCGCGTCGATAAAAAGCTAAAGGCTAGCAGACGTGCTGCCTGGCGAGAGTTATTTCAGGCCGTGCCGCTGGAAGAATATTATGCCTGGGGCCAGCCCATGCTTGCACCTTTTCACGGCACGGTGCTGGCAGCTGTTGATGGCAGCGAGGAAATCGCTACAAGTTATCTGCGTACGTTGATAAACACACTATTCTCAAAACAAGGGAATGCAGAATTGCAGCAATTGCAGGAAGCGGGTGCTGGGGATATCCGTCACTTCGCGGGCAACCATGTAATCTTGCAATCAGCAGAAGATACCGAAGTTTATGCGTTTCTGGCACATGCCCGCAAGGGTTCGGTTTGCGTCACAGCCGGACAGCAAGTAGAACACTTGCAAAAGCTGGCAGAGGTTGGCAATTCTGGCCAGTCAATGACACCACATCTGCATTTTCAATTGATGAATCAGGCCAATCCCATCAATGCAGAAACTCTGGAATGCCGCTTTCGAGCTTATGAAGTTCTGGTCAATGACCATTGGAAAAAGTGTGAATTATCCGTCCCGAAGCGCAGGCAGCGCATACGTGCGGTGGGGTAGTATGATCTGACTATTGCGCCCACGCTACAAACCAAACCTGCTCAGCACAAATTCAATAAATGTAGCCAGCTTGGGTGTGGGTTGCCTGTCACGCGGATACAGCAAATGCATGGGGCGTGGCGCAGGCACATAGGCTTCCATCAGCGGCACCAGCCTGCCGGCAGCAACCTCGCCGGCAAGCAATAACTCGGATTGCATGACGATGCCAAAACCGGCCACGGCAGCACTCTTCAAGGCCTGACCATTATTGGAGCGCAGGCGGCTGACCGGGATTTCACTTACCTCACCTGTCAAACGCCAGCGTACATGTTTGTTCCAGTGTAAAAAATCCAGGCATTCGTGAGCAATCAGATCCGCAGGCGTGCGGGGTATTCCCTTGCGCTTCAAGTACGACGGAGCGGCACAGATCATCATACTGTAAGGCTGCAGGGGACGTGCAATCAAAGTGGAGTCTTCCAGCTGGCCTATGCGTATAGCAGCGTCGAAACCATCTTCCACCACATCCACCACACTGTCGTTCATATGCAGGTCGGCACGCATTTCAGGATACTGCGCCAGGTAATCAACCATGGCCGGGGCCAGCATTTCACTGCCAAAGGTCACAGGCGACGTGATCTTCAGTACGCCACGCGCGCCGCCACGCATTCTGGCCGCACCAGATTCTGCCTCGCCGATCTGCACCAGTATGGCCTTGCATTGCTCTGCGTATTGCAAACCCAGCTCGGTGAGGCTTTGACGGCGAGTGGTACGCGTCAGCAGGCGTGCGCCTAGCAGGTTTTCGAGAAACTGTATGTGCTTGCCCACCATGACAGGTGATATCTCGCACTGCGCTGCCGCAGCAGTAAAACTGCCAGCATCAACCACGGCCACAAAAACTTCCATGCTGCGCAATTTATCCATGAGTTCACCCTTTATTACTAACTATTGGTTAGGAATATATGCATTTTCTGAATATTTATCTACATTAAAAATTGGAAGATACTTAATTTCAGGCCAAAAGCCCTTTGAATTAACTCAACCTAGACCAGCAAGGAAAGCTATGAAACTCATCATCATCGGTGCCAACGGCACAGTAGGCAGCGCCACCAGCAATGAACTCGGCTCTCGTCATGACATCATCCGCGTTGGAAAAACCAGCGGCGACATCCAGCTTGATATCAGCCAGAGCGGGCAAATACGAGAACTGTTTGCCCGTACAGGCAAGGTCGATGGCGTTGTGGTAGCAGCAGGCAGCGTGCATTTTGCACCACTGGCTCAAATGGAAGAAGAACATTTCCACGTCGGCCTCAATAGCAAGCTCATGGGCCAGGTGAATGTCGCGCAAATCGCCCAGGCCTATTTGCAGGACGGCGGTTCCATTACCCTGACCAGTGGCGTGGTGGGTGAAATGCCTATACGTATGGGTGCCAGCGCTGCTATGGTGAATGCGGCGCTGGAAGGATTTGTGCGTGGTGCCGCGATAGAGTTGCCGCGTGGTCTGCGTATCAATGTCGTCAGTCCTGGCTTGCTGGAAGAATCAGTGGCTGAACTTGGCAGTTTTTTCCCAGGCTTTGAAGCTGTGTCTTCCAAACGCGTGGGCCTAGCCTATGCCAAAAGTGTGGAAGGCGCGCAAACCGGACAGGTGTATACCGTGCGCTAGCGAATGCAAGCAGCGTTAGCCAGTAGAGATGTCTTAGAGGCGGTCATAGATGAAGGCAATCTCGCTGACCGACATAAGGATAGCGCAGGGCGACGCCATCGCCCTGCCACCCAATTGCAGACACAAAGCCCCCCCGCAGGGAAGTACCCTGGCATCCCTATCCGGCAACCAGGCCGCCGGAACAGCATTGCAGGCAAGATGTATGACCAAAGCTGCCACAGGTTTGTGTTAATTTACAATTGTTAGCAATGATGGTCTGGTGTGCAATAGCAAGGCAGATCTTCAGCAGACAACACAGACAAGCCAGCATTGCAGAGCAACCCACTGTAGCCGAGCAACAAATACCCTGGCACCTGCTCCAATATAGATCAATCCAATATTGGAATCCTGACAGCCAGTAGTCAGTCTTATCGTTTCGACTATTGCGTAACTTGCTTTAAGACACTAGGCTGAGGACAGGGTAGTTTCGGAGCATGTATATGCAGCGCATAGCACTTTTATTCTTGATACTGGGGTTGAATTGCATTGCTGCTGGCGCTGCTGAGCACAGCACTGCCTGCGGCAGCATGCAACTGGCCTACTATGAATTGGGAACCTTGTATTACCGCCATGCCGATGGCAGTTATACAGGCATAGACAAGGATGTGGTGGAAGAAGTCGCAAAGCGCAGTGGCTGCAAATTTGATACTGTGCTGGAATCGCGGGTACGCATCTGGACTCAATTGAAAAACAATACCCTGGACATGTCGGTCTCTGGCATTCCCACACCCGAAAGAGAAAAATTTGCCGAATTCATTCCCTATTTTTCCACCAGAAATTATATTTTGCTACACCGAGACATGCCAGTGCATGGCCTGAGCATGGCTGGTTTCTTAAACGATGCCAATTTGAAAGTCGCTGTCATCAAGAGTTTCAAACATGGTCCAAAGTTTGATGAGTGGCTGGAAAAATTATGGGCACAAAAACGGGTATATGAAGCATCCGATATTGATAGCCTGTTACGCCTTTTCCTGGCCCGCCGCGTAGATGCCATCATCGCTCTGCCTACAGTATGGCAACCCTTGTTGAAAAAAGAAGAAATCAATAAACAGGTACACTTATTTGACTGGGCGCCACAAGACAGCATTGTGCATGGCCTTATTGTCTCCAAAGAACGCGTTAGCAAAGCCCGGCGTGACTTGCTCAGAAAAGCCATCTACAGCATGGCAGATGACGGTACGCTGGAACAAATTTTTACCCGCCATATGGGCAGTAAGCTGGCGCAAGAACTGCGCTATGATGGGCCGAGATTTTAGAGCACGTTGGGCAAATAGACGCTAATCATCCAGACCCTTTCCATCAAGTATATGCGGGATCGCTTTTTCCACCCTTGCGTCCCGGGTCTTGGATTGCTTCGCCGCGGAAAAATGCAGCAGATAGGCTTTTTGCCGTCCAGGAGTCAGTGTTTCAAACGCTGTCTTCAATGCTGGCATGCTATCGAGCTTCATTTGAAATTCTTCAGGCATGTTGAAATCTGCCGCCTTCTTGAACTCCACTTTCAAACCAGCCTTTTCCACTGCAACAGCCTCTTTGATATAAGCTTTAATGGTGGTTTTCAGCTTGGCTATTTCTCCGATACTGGTGAAGCGCAACTGTCTTGCTGCCTGGGTATTTTCTGTCTGCTGGATCAGGATACCCTTGACATCTTTCATCAAGGCACCCTTGAAAAACAGGAGTGCGGCGTACTCCTTGAATACGTGGATCAGGACAACATTGCTGCCCTCAAGTGTGTAACAGGGGCTGCCCCACTTCAACTCCTCGGTCAAGGGACATTCAAGAACGATACTGCGCAAATGCTCAATTTCTTCTTTCCATTTTTTTGCTTTGCTAACATAGGCATCAACTTGAGGATTCATTTTAGCATTCTCCAAAAAATGTGCGCTTCATGGTCGGCTACCGTAAAGTAGCGAATTACTCTTGAGCGCAAGAAAAAAATGCCGCTAATTGCCTGACATCTTGCCTGTCCGAATATCAAAATAAAGTAACTTTCCATCGGTTCTTTCCAGCACGAATTTGTTCTCTTCATCAATACCTCTGAAATGGCCCCAGGCATAGTGCGACGCTGTTTTTCTCAACAAGTGCTTGCCAGGAGCGATTTCTTTCAAGCGCACTTTGTGCAAGAGCTTGCCACGCTGCCAAAAACTCAGCATGATCAGGTCATCACTATAATCCTCGGGAATGAGATTCAAGCCATCATAGACTGTCACTGCATACTCGCCATCATCACTGATAAACGCCAGCCGAAACCAGGATGATAAAGTCCACAAGACTTTGTTTTTGTTTTTCTGATCAATTACTTTCGAGCCGAGGGCAGGATCCGAGATGAGTTGAACGCGATTGTTGTTACTGTTGAAAACAGTTTTAGCGGGGGCAGGCAAAGGCGCGTCAGCGTGGGCCTCATTAAAGAGCAAGGAACTGAGCAGCAAACTCAGAAAGCAAGAGGCAAGAAACCGTGCAGGCATATTCATTTCTCTCAATCTGTATAAATAAAATCAGCATCTACCACTTGGGCGCAATCCGCTCTCCCGGCAAAATATCGTAAGGAAAGGCCCAGCCAGGTATGGCACGCAGGCGTTCCAGCCAGGCGATGATATGTGGGTAGCGGCCTTCAAGCTTGTAGTCGCTTTCATTCTCAGGGTAAAACAGATAACCGCTGAGGGAAAAATCAGCGATCGTCGGTGCGTCACCCACCATGTATTCGTGCTTGGCCAGATGCTTGTTGACGATATTAAAGGCATTGTCGATACGCCCAAGCAACCATGCCTGGACAGCGGGGTCAGGTGCAGCGGGGCCAAAGGATCTATTGAAACGGTAGCTGGCAAAATAGCTGGTGAACTTGTGGTTATCAAACAAGAGCCAACGCAAGACTTCCAGTTTCTCATCTTCATTCCTGCCACCAAAAGCACCATGCTTGTTGGCCAGGTAGCTAAGGATGACACCAGACTGTGTCAGCACACGCTCACCATCTTCCAGCACCGGCACCTCCCCCATTTCATTGGCTTGTTCGCGCCATTCACTACTGCGTGTCACGCCCTGGAACATATCAACATAGCCGTTCTCAAACGGCTGGTTCAAGGCGCGTAACAAAAATGCGACTTTGAAGGAGTTGCCTGACTGGCAGAGGCTATGCAGTTTGTACATGATCCGTGTCCTTGAGTGTGAAGAGGACAGGTATCTTACCAAGATTTACAGATTGTGCACGAGTGTGACTATGTCACCCAGCCAGCGCTTTTAAAAAGACTTCCGTCTGCGTGTCTGCCGGATAAAATAATTCCACGCAAAGCTCATGCAAAGTGATGTCGCGTGGACTGCCAAATGTAGTCAAGGTGGTGAAGAGTGAAAGCTCTTGCCCGTGCAATTCCATGATGCAGGGTATCAATAAGGAAGGCTCGGTCGATTGTATGACAGGTGTTTGCTGTTTCAAGGCGATCACATTGGGATAGGCATTTACCTCGTCCACCAGAGCAATGATGTCTTCATCCCGACCACTGAGCATCAGCCGCTGCAAGACTTGCAAAAGATAACTGCCCCATTCAGAGAAATTCCTGGTATGCGCGGCAAAGCCTTGCGGATGCAGGCTGGCCCTGAAGATATTGATTTCTGGTTTGCACAATTCAGCAGGCAGCAAGCCCATGAGTTTTTCTGCGGCGCGGTTATGCAGGACCACATTCCAGTGCCTGTCCAGCGCAACTCCAGGATAAGGGTCATGGGTATCCAGCAGGCGCTGTACTGCAGCCCTGACCTGAGACATACGCGCACTATCCAGACCCTGCTCACTATAGCGTGGTGCATAGCCTGCCGCCAGCAACCAGGCATTGCGGGTACGCAAAGGTACGTCAAGCTGGATGGCGATACTCATCAGGAGCTCAGCACTGGGGCGAGAGCGCCCGGTTTCTACAAAGCTCAGGTGACGCGGCGAGATATCAAGGTCCAGCGCCAGTTCCATCTGGCTCAACTTGCGTTGCGTGCGCCATTCACGTATCAGGGTACCGACTGATACGGCGGGTTCGGCTTTGTCTGCTGTAGTAGAGATGAGATGAGTCAATTACTGCTCCAGAGTTAGTTTCTGCGATCTGAACCTGCATTATCAGCCGATTGTCGCACCACCACCATTACCTGTGAGGTAATCGACTTGCTGCAAATGTAGAGCGAAACTGCAATCCCCTCAACTGTTTTTGGAGATACACCATGTCTACAGCATCTACAGCCGTCAAATTGCATGCCCCTGCCCTGTCCTTGAGAAGCATACTGGCACTCGATGCCCTGACGGGTCTTGCCATGGGCTTGTTGCTGGTTGCTACGTCTGGCCTTTTGTCTGGTTTGCTAGACTTGCCCAAGGATTTTTTATTCATGGCGGGTGTCAGCCTGTTCCCGATCGCTGCATTGGTGGGCTTCACCAGCCGCACAGGCAGCGACAAGAAACCACCCGCCCTGCTGGTATGGGTCGTCATACTCGGTAACCTTGGCTGGGTGCTTGCCAGTATCTTGACGATGGAAGTCTGGTTTGAACCCAGCGTATTGGGATTTATCTTTGTCAGTTTACAGGCGCTGGTGGTGCTGGGTTTTACTGTGCTTGAGTATCGTGGCTTGCGTGGCTAAGCAATGTGAACAAAAGGGGCAAGGCAGACTTGCTCCTTTTCTCAGGTAACAGCCCAAGCAAAATTATCGCTATTACAATACACTATCGAGTCTGATCAATTTGATCTTCGATTTGGCCTATCACTACGATGAAACTAGCTGCTCTCAAAAAACTGTGCGCCAGTTATGCCGGTGCCCGCGAAAGATTACATGCAGATCCGAGCAATGTGTTGGTGTATAGCGTGGGCGAAAAATCCTTTGCCTATTTCAAGACCAGCGAGCCTGAACGCTGGCGCTTCAGCATACGGGTGACACCTGCGCGTTTTCTTGAGCTGACTGATATGCCGGGTGTGAAACCAGCGCGGTATATGGGGCGCTTTCACTGGGTGACGATAGTCGCAGTAGAGCAATTTCCTGAGGCGTATTTGCGAGAATTGCTGGAGTATTCTTACCAGAAAGCTTTATCTGGGCTCACGAAGAAGAAGCGGGACGAGGTTTTACTGGATGTGCTTGATTGAGGCTTTCGGTTCTTTGAGAACAGCAGGGGCAGTGCAGGCTTCAATGTCTGCCCTATACTCTAACTGATCCGGACATGCAGTAACCGGATTAAGCTCATTCCTGCGGAGGCAGGAATCAATCTGGCTGACGCACCAGCGGCGTTAATCCTATTTCAAGATCGCAGGCCGCTGGTAGCCCGTCTATCATGTTGTAAACTCAGGTCTTACGTCGTGGTAGCGAGAAAACCTCAAACCGTCTCCAAATCCACCACTTCATTCACCGGCATAATCACGCAGCGCAAAAGCAACTTCGCCGCATCTTCATGCGTCAGCAAGCCTTGCAAGTCCGCTGGTATCTGTCCTGTAAAAGCAAACCCTGATCTGGTGTGCATACCCGCTTCACGTTCTGTCCACAGCAGTTGCACGCGGCAAGCGCTCAGTGTCACATTGGGCTGGGTTTCATCTGGCAAGAAGCTGATTTGATACTGGCCCGACGGGATATCAGACTCAAGTTCGGACAGCACTTGCAAGCCACCTGCACTGAGATTGACCAGCAGAGCTGGCAGGGCATCAGCATGTTCGGGTGATTTGAACACCCAGACTGGGCGTACATCATTGTTGCCAAAGGGGACCAGGAAGAATTGTACGCGTTGGTGGCGACGGTTTTCAGACAGGTTCATGGTATGAGTCATCAGGTGGAATTGGAATTTCGTCTTTTTTCAAAAAAGCAGCAAACAGAAATTTATTCCATATTTGTGTCATGGACATGACCAGAGTGCGTCTATATCAGACAGGCTTGATTTCAAAAAGTGCGGCTGACTTCGCCTTGACTTGATGGTATTCAACAGGAAATTTTGCATAAAAAAAGGGGCAGCGAATCGCTCCCCCCCCTCTCAGCTAAGTCCTATTCTGGAAATGCACGACAACCAGATCAATGTCAGCCAGCTCTTACTTGTCAACTTCCTTGGTCAGCATCTCCCATGAAGGCTGGGAAGTACCATCGGTAGTCGCAACTACTTTACCGCCAGCAAATTTCAAGGAAGTTGTCGCTGCCTTGCTGAATTCTATAGTCTTCATCTTGCACATGGCTTTCTTGGAAGCAGCATCGGCGCAATAGGAGCCAGCATTGTCCTTGATGGTAGAGGCAAAATACTTAATCTTGAACATGTCGTCCGTGGTTTGGAAGCTGTCTGTCTTGATGTCAAACTTAACGTCACAACCGCAAGATGTTTTCAGGCTGCCTGTGGCGGCCTTGACTGCTGGTTCGACTTCATTGCTCATCATTTCACGTTCTGCTTTACCGGCGAAGGCAGTCAAAGGCAAGACTAATAAAATGGCGGCGAGTTTAGAAATTTTCATCGGTATGTCCTGGTGTGAAGAAAGACTGTTATAGAGCCTTGCATTCTAATTTTCCAGAGCAGCATATGCTGAATTGTTTGTAACAAATTCCCTGAAAAAAAATGCGCCTGACAGCAGGAAAATCTTAAGCTGTCACCTGTGCTTACACTTTTGACAAAAGCAATTTCTTTCCCAATTGCCAAGCGGCATGGTTATCACAATCCATCAATGCCGCTGCCGCCACCAGAGCAGACACCGGGGTCTCAGCATATTGAGTAGAAAAGTCTGTGTCGCAGCAAAGTCACGGTCTGATATATGCATACCCCTGCTGCTGCCGCTTGATCAATTGCGACACGCCCGCATCTACATAGGCAAGATTATCTAGCATATCTGCCTTGGTGATTTTCAGGGCGCGCATGGTGTTTTCACAGATAACGACACGAACTCCCATCTTGATGATCTCATCAATACGGCTGGCTGCCGGTGATTCGAATTTGAACATGTCTATGCCAGGTCCATAGGCGACGATTTCTACCTCAATATTGTCCTTGCCCATATCATTGATGACGTTTCTGACATTGTGCAGGGCCAGCTCCCATTTCTTGCTTTCGCCATCGCTGACCTGGAAAACGACTTTGGATTTTTGTGCTGCCTGTACCTTGGTTTGCTGCTGAGCCATGACACTGGCATGCGCCAGTCCCCCCAGAAGCACGGCCAGAGTCAGGTTACGGCTGATGTGGAAAAGCTGTCGCATGTTCATTCCCTTAATCAATTCAATTGTCAACTCAATGTGGCAAAGATATCAGATTTATGGCAAACCTGAATATGAAGTTTTTCAGCCAAACCAATATCAATAAAACAATCCTGAATATCGCAATTGTTAAAAATGATTGCCTGAATGCACATATCTAGTTTACAGTTACCCCCCGGTGCTGGCATAGATGTCTGCGTAAATATCGTGCTTGCGGGACGTATGGGATTAGGAAGTTAACAGTTTTCCAGGATGACTGATATGAAAAAAGCTCTCTCAATTGCTGCATTCGCCCTGGCGAGCATTGCTACACAGGTGCAGGCACAAAGCAACTATAGTCTGTATGTCAGTGAAGGGACATCTGGTGGCCTGGATGCGGCTCAGGTGATAGAAAAATACACTGGTCTGGCAGAAGTGATGGGGAAAGCGCTGGGCAAGAAGGTGACTGTCGTAGTGACACGCGAGTTTTCCCAGCTGGAAGAAGGCATGAAGTCTGGCAAGATGGATTTTGTGATTGCCCGGCCCAGTGATTACCCCGGACGTGGTGTGCGGGATTACAAATATCAATTAGTGTCTACTTCCAAACCGGATGGACAGTGCCTGCTTATCGTTCCCAAGGCATCACCTCTGAAGAATATCGCTGATGTCAAAGGCAAGCGCATCGCCCTGCCTGAGAAAATTTCCTATATGTCGAAATTTTGCTCGGCAGAGTTGACACACAATGGCTTCAAGCTGGAGACAGAAAAAATTCAACATGCCAAAGAACAAGGTGCAGTCCTGTTTTATCTGGACAATCAACTGGCAGACGTAGGCGGCATTGCCTCGTACTCAGGGGTAGCAAAAAACCTGGAAAAAACCGGGCACAGGATCATCCACAGTAGCCAGCCTCAACCTTACCAACCATTGATCGCGCACGCAAAAATCTCTGCTGCACAAATCCAGTCCCTGAAAAAGGAATTGGGTCAATTGAATGAGAGTGAAAGCGGCAAGCAGGTACTCAAACAATTGGGTATCAAGGAATTTGATACCGGCAATAATGAGCAGCGACTGCGCGACTTGCTGAAATGGCTGGGATAGATCCTGCTGCGGATAACGGCAGGATCAGGTATACATGATTGATGTGCCATTTCAATCTGGTGAATTGCTACCACTACTGTCCTGCCCGGCTGGCTGCAAAAACAGACTGCATAAAGTTTGATGTAACACCTCAGTCGAGACTGGTTTGTGCAACACTGGAATATTGACACTGCCATTTTTCAATTGGATATCTGCATGGATATCGCCAGTAATGATCAGGGCGGGGATGTCATGATTAAACATGTCACGCAAACTGATAATGGCCTGCACACCATCTTCATTGCCTGCCAGATGAAAATCACAAACGATGGCATCCGGTATGCTCATGTCATCGGCAATTTTTGCCATCGCCGCTTCACTGCCGTTGGCAGCCGTCACTACGCAATGCCATTGCATTAACCAGCTTTGAGTAGCTTGGAGTATGGCTTCGTCGTCATCAATGATGATGACGCGTCTACCTTCCAGCGCACTGGCATGCTCGCTCTCAAACTGCCCTGGCAAATTAGCATCTTCAGGTGCATCCACTTTATTGAGCAAGAGAGTGAACCTGGTACCATGACCAGGTTCTGACTGCAAGACCATGGGCATGGCCAGCAAGTCTGTCAGACGTTTGACAATCGCCAGGCCCAAGCCCAATCCTTTGGTGCTATCACGTCGCTGCATGACTGCACCGTACGCCTGGAAAAATTCCTGGAACACGGTTTCTTGCTGATGCAGGGAAATACCAATGCCCGTGTCGCTGATCATCAGCCTGACCTGGTCTCCGACTTCTGTGCAACTAAGCTCAACCTGGCCCTCGTTGGTATAACGTATGGCATTGGCGACCAAATTACGTAAAATTTGTTCCAGCAAATTACTGTCGCACTCTACCCAAAGCTGCGTTTCTGCCACCGTGAGCAAGAGTTTTTTTGCCTGTGCCTGTGGAGCAAATTCCAGCTCTATTTTCTTCAGTATCAAGGTCAGCGGAAATTTGCTTAATTCTGGTTCGACTATTCTGGCGTCCAGGCGCGACAAGTCCAGCAAGGACAGGAACATGCCATCCATGGTGTGCGCGCACTTTTTTAGCTTGTACAGTAAACCCCTGGAACTGCTGGACAATTCTTCGAAAGACAGTGCATCCAGATACAGGTTGAGGGCATGCATGGGTTGGCGCAAATCATGGCTGGCCACCGCCAGAAAGCGCGTCAATTCGCTCTGGTGTTCAAGCTGCTGCTGATTCGCCAGTGCCAGTACGCCTACGGTTCTTTCCAGTTCAGCGGTCTTCTGTTCTATCTCTTGTTTTTGCAAGGCGATTTCTGTGGTTCTTTTTTCGACTTCTGTTTCCAGCAACTTTTTTTGCATCAGCAAATGGTGCAAGCGGTAGCGATGTATTGCCCACAATACAGCCAGCAACAGGCTGACAAGCAAGAGCCTGAACCACCATGTTTTCCAGAACGGTGGTGTGATGGTAACGCGCAGCTGTGCCCCGGTTTCATTCCAGACGCCATCTTTGTTCGCTGCCTTGACGCGAAACAGATATTCACCGGCATCCAGATTGGTGTACGTGGCGAAACGGCGGCTGGCATCTGTATAGACCCAGTCCTGGTCAAAGCCTTGCAACTGATAGGCAAATTGATTGCTTTGTGGATCGGCAAAATGCAGAGCGGCAAATTCCAGTGAAAACACGCTATGGGTATGTGCCAGGGTGATGGCTTGATTGTCCTGGATTTGCCCTCGCATAGTAAAACCGGCAGCCGTTTTTCCTTCTTCCTGTGGCTGATTAAAAATCTGCAAACCGGTAATCAAGACCTTGGGCGGGATGGTATTTTCGCGCACATCTGCCGGCTGGAAGGCACTCATTCCGTTCAAGCCACCAAAATACATATTGCTTTGCCTGTCCTTGAAGCAGGCAGCCATATAGTAGCCGCCGTCAATCAAGCCGTCCTTCCCTGTGAAGTAGCGGAATTTTTCTGTCACCGTATCAAAGCGTGCTATACCAGCATCTGTGCTGAGCCACAACTTTCCTGCCTGATCTTCCATGATGCAATCGACAGAGGCATTGGTGGCGTAATTGCTGAAACTAACTATACCCTGGCTATTTTTCTGTATTTTGCTGATACCGGCACTGCTACCTATCCAGATGTTTTTCTGGCTGTCTTCAAACAGGGCTGAGATCGCATTGCTCGCCAGGCTGCCTGGCTCTTTACTGTCATGCCGGTAGTGTTTGAACTTCATGTTTGATCTGTCCAGCAGATCCAGACCATCGAGGGTGCCTACCCACAGACGGGACTGGCTGTCTTCCAATATCGCCATCACGCCATCATGAGCGATACTGGATGGGTCAGCGCTATTGCGCCGCAGACTGCTGAGTTGATTGCTGACCGGGTCCAGCCTCAACAGTCCACGGGTATTGGCAGCCCAAAATATGCCTGCGCGATCTTCAATGATCGCTTGCATCTGGTGTGCTGCTGGCTCACCTGGCAATATCTGGCGGGGGTAGGATTTACCGCTCGCCAGATCGATGCGCGAGATACCTTTTTCAGTGCCAGCCCATATCTGCCCGTCTTTAGCAGTAAACATGCTGAGTATGGTTTTGCCATCCAGGCCATATGTGGCACTGCCATTGCTGGCGATCCCCGTCTGCAAATCCAGGCTGTTCAAGCCGCCCCCAAATGTGCCAAGCAAGAGCTGGCCCGGCGCGGCTTCAAGTATGCTGGTCACCTTGACATTGCTCAGGCTGCCAGCCTGGTCTGAAGCGACATAGCGCCGAAAGGCAGCCACGGATAAATCGACATGGCTGGTACCACTGGTCCAGTAGCCCAGCCACAGGCTGCCACTATGGTCCTGAAAGACCACCTCCACCTGATCGTCTGTCAGGCTGCTATTGTCGCCCGGATCACGCTTGAAATGCTGCATCGTTTGCGTTGCCGGATTCCAGCGCAACACTCCCTGGGCGTGCGGTACCATCCAGATTTGTCCCACTTGGTCCTGATAGAGTTCCTTGATGCTGATATTTGCCAACTTGTCAGGCAGGCTTATTCTTGTCCGCGTATCCCAGGTATGCTTGTGCTTCCACAACAACATGCCTTTGCGCAAACCCAGCCACATGTTGCCTTGTCTATCGATCAGGATTTTATTGACTGCATTGATTTTGGATTCAGCACTGGCCGTACTGTCCACACGGTAGTGAACAAAATCATTACTGCCGGGTTCCATGCTATCGAGACCGTTATCTGTCGCCAGCCACAGCTTGCCAGTGGCGTCCAGCGCCAGAGTATTGACGCGTTCATTTGCCAGGCTTTGTTCACGACCAGGTTGATGATGCCACCAGCGTACTTTCCCGGTAGCTGGCACAAAATGGCCCAGGCCATTTTCTGTTGCCAACCACAGACCTTGCTGACCATCGTCAAGCACGTCATTAATGGCACTATTCTGCACTTGCGATGCCAGTTCCCCTGGTATGATAAAACGCTGGAACTGATTCTTTTTCCTGTCGTACAAATGCAGCCCACCCGCAGCGGTGGCAACCCACATACGGTCTTGCCTGTCAAAGTAAACCTGCCTTACCCAGTCACTATTGAGACTATGCTCATCATCCGTGACATTCTTGTACAGGCTAAAGCGGTAACCGTCATAGCGCACCAGGCCAGCCTGCCCTCCAAACCAAAGATAGCCCTGCTTGTCCTGCCCTATGGTTTGCACAGCCTGCATAGGCAAGCCCTGCTCCAGACCCACATGCTGGAAACGCAGGGTACGTAAGGCAGATGCCTGAGCTGTCTGAAAAAGCAAGATCAGCGACATTGCCAGCAAGAGAAACAGACATTTTGAATGGCGTAGTGTATTCGACATCAGAAACCAGGAAAAAGACAAGAAAAGCGCAAATAGGCTCAGGCTTGAAGCTTCCGACGAGCCACCCAAGGCATTTTAGCCTTGGATGCCGGGTTTATGTGAAGAGACTGAAGGAACGCAGAATAGCGTGACAAAACTGCTTACTGGCGGGATGAACCGAAACTGACTGGTACACCTAATCCGAGGGATGGACTGAATAAGTAAAACTCATTTCATCACAAGGATGAAATGAGTCCGGGGATCAAGTAGGTGACTCTTCTACACTGGCAGGCTCGGCAACCGATACTACAAGCGGTGCAGTTGGCACATTGAGAACTGCGGGTACTGCAGCTACTGTCAACCGGCCTTGATGTGGCCTGGGTTCGGCCCTTTCCACAACGATATTCCAGCGTTTCAGATAGTTGGTGACCGAGCGGATATGCATTTGCACACCCAGGTGCTTAGTGATGAGCTCAGCCACCGCCGGGCGATTCCATTCAGGAAAATCAAGCTGCAACTGACGCGGCTTCTTAGCCTTGATCATTTCCTGCAACTGTACTTCCTGCTCGCTGCTCAGGGCGCGCCCCTCGCCTGCCCGGCGACCACGCTTATGCGGCAATAATGCATCAGCGCCCTGATTGACATAGCGCGCAATAATCAGACAGACCGCCGTATAGCTGAGACCCAGTTCGCGCGCTATCTGAACTTTCTTGGCACCGCGCTCATGCGCTCGCACCACCTGGCGACGCCGCTCATACTGTTCCATAGCACTCAGGCTTCTGGCATCTTCTTTATTTGTAATCTGTGAACACATTTGCATGACCATACTCATTCTGACATCCTTAAGCTGATAAATTCAACTCCGGTAAGTCTGAGAATATAGGTCATTTAAGACTTGCCGTGCCCTATACTAAAGTATGACCCTGGCAAGAAAAACAGACGCAGCACCGCTCATTTCATGCAGCACGACCAGCCGGAAATACGGCGTTCGCTTGCATGAGTATTTGCCAGCGCCAGCGCAAGATGGGGAGCGTCACCAGCACGATCAGCAAGCAGATCAGCCAGACTGGCAATGCTGGCCACAGCTTGAGCATGCCTAACGAAGCCAGCCCCAGAAAAGCCGGAAGTGCGAAAGCAAGTAACAAGGCAGTTTCATAGCGGGACCTGATCCTGGCATAATTATGCAAACTCATGACGCTCAAAGGCAGCAGACAAAAGCAGGCAAGCCAGGCCATCTCTGCTGCATTCGTGGAAGCTGGTGAAAAATGCATGGTGACAGCCACGATCAATAATGTCAGCAGCCATAGGCCAAAGAACTGGCGCAGTAAAAAATGCAGCACGATCCTGGCTTGCTCCGCCTGGGGTGGCAACGCTGCCGCCAGCAATAGCAAGCTGTGCTCCCCTCTGCGTTGGTACATGGTGGCGCGAAGCATGGAAACATAAATCACGGGCAGCATGACAAAAGCGACCATGGCAGCAGCGTATGCCAATCCCATGTCGTTCTCAGCAAATTTTGATGAATGATGCAAGAAGACGGCAAAGTAAACACTCAGACCGGCACTCATCAAGGCAACCGATACAAAGCTGGTCAGCCAGAATACCTGTGCCCCGAAGGCAAAGGGAATAAGCTGCGCAACGGCTGCCGGTGTTCTGCCTGTCTTGTCCACCTTGACCATACACCAGCGCATCAACAAATCATAGGGATTGAAGAAGCGCAGTGAATAGTGTGTCGAGGTCACTTCCTCACCATTCATGGCTTTTTGTATCATGCTAAAGCTTTCTTCTCGCTTGAAATGCTGGTCACCATGAATGGCAAAAACCCAGTGCAAGATCGCAGCGGTCAGGCCCAGCCCAACCAGCATGAGCAAGGCAGGCTGGTTCCAGCTTGCCTGCGGATCCAGGCTGAATCGATTACCCCACCACATCGGTAACTGACTGAGCAGCACAATGAATATCACTACCCATTTACTGCGCAGGGTCGCAACATAAACCAGCATGGCAAACACGCCTATCAGCCAAGACTGGAAAAACAGACCCTTCAAGTGGGTGACCAGGGTCAATGCAAGGATAGCAGGCATCAGCAATACAGGTATTGCCAGTGCCACCTTCATGTTTCGCCTGAGTTGCGGCACCAGGCCTGCATTCGCCGGGCTATATTGCAAGGCCACACTGGGCACCAGCAGAACAAACCAGAATACCAGCAGCACGCCGACCGCAACCCCGATGCCTATGGCGAGCGCCATTAAAATGGATATCGCATCTGATTCATCTTTGCGTGCCAACAAGAACAGAATGAGGGGCAACAAGGCAATTATCCCCAACAAGGCATACAAGACTTTTAAACCAGCAGCATTGCTGCGCGCATAGACAGGCTGCATCCATACCGAGATGATGGCTTTCATATTCTTACTTCGCGAGCGGTTTGAATTGACGAATGGTGTGCTTCAACATGCATTTTTATCGTGTCATTTCGATGAAGATGTCTTCAAGACTGAGCTTGTCAATCCGCATATCAGTGCGTGCCTGGAGGACCTGCAATTGTTCAGTCCTGAACTGAGCCAGCAATTTGTCATCGCCCTCCGTAAAACGGCGCAAGACTTTGTGTGGCTGCAATTGCTGCAGCACTGCGGGGCTGGCACTGATACGCACCGTGTTGTCCATCATGTCGTCCAGCGCCTGCTGATGGACGATTTGCCCTGCATGCAGAAAAGCGACATCCATGGCGACTCTTTCGAGATCAGACAGAATATGGGTAGAAAATACGATGGTGGTTTGTTTGTCGATCACGCGTTCTATCAGTTCACGCAAAAAATCACGCCTGCCCGCAGGGTCAAGGCTGGAGACCGGTTCATCGAGTATCAGCAATTCTGGCTCATGGGCCAGGGCACGAATGATGGACAGGCGCTGTTTTTGTCCTATCGACAGTTTATTGATAGCCTTGTCAAAAGGCAGATCCCATCCCTGCATCAACGACTCTACCTTGCCGTCATTCCAGCGTGGATAGAGCCGCTGGAAATAAGCCAGCATTTGCCTGGCTGTCAGCCATTCAAACAGGTCACTGCGCTGTGGCACGTAGGCGATCCTGGCCTTGGTCGCAGCACTGAGTTGGGCGGCATCTTCACCGTAGAGATTGGTCGTTCCGCCATCGATATCACGCAAACCCAGCAGACATTCAATCAGGGTAGACTTACCCGCACCGTTACGCCCCAGTAAGCCGACGATACTGCCAGGGGCGATTTGCCAGTCGAGATTTTTCAAGACACTTTGCCCACTGAAGGATTTACTCAATCCTTGTATCTGTACCGGAGCATTTAACTGAGCTTGCATGTTCATTTTCCTTTGAGAATACTGGTCAACAGAGTGATGACGGATTTAGCATCTAGCTCAAGCTGGCTGGCTTCGAGTGCGATGCGCTCAAGGCTGGGACGCAATAATTCCAGCCTTGACGCGAGATCAGAATGGCCCTTAGCCTGGGCTGCTACTTCCATTCCCAAGCCACGGCGACGCACCAGCAAGCCCTCGGCTTCGAGCATGCTGTAGGCCTTGGATACCGTCATGGGATTGACGCCCAACTCGCTGGCGACATCGCGCACAGATGGCATGGCATCACCTGCGACAATTTGCCCACCCGCCTGCAGGCGCCGCAATTGTTCTATCAACTGGCGATAGATAGGCTCGCTACTCCCGGTGCTTACCTGAAATATCTCAGCGCCCAACTGGCGCGGCTTGATGTGCGTCATGCCTGGCGTCATGTTATATGCTCCATGTTCCAGCCTCTCATGGTGTTTACATGAATACCTGAACACCTTCATCGTGAGGATGAGCGCGTCATGGTAGCTTCTCATGGGGTCAATGACTAATACAGAAACCTCATGTGTATTAATATAGTAATACACTGAATTTGCAAATTCAAGTAAATTTCAAAAAGATGCTGGCAGATTTGCCGACTACTGCAATCCATCGAAAAAAACATGGGAAGCGAGAAGCAAAAGTAATCGCCCCGCCCCCCCCTCCCCAAGAAAAGAAAAGAAAAGAAAAGCACAGCATGCGATCCAGACAAATAGGCGTTAATCGCCTGACCATACGCGCATATGTGCATACCTTGCCTTTCGAGGATTCTTTTGCTGCACATTTCAAAGAAGCTTTGCGTAGCAAGCTCGACAGTGCAGGCAAACTGGGAAAAAAAACAAGGCAGTCAATAGCGGCCATCTGCTGAAAAACGATCTTGATTGGTCCCTGGGGACTAAAACGGCAAGCGTTACTATCATCATTACTGTCAAGCGTGGCGGCAAACCAACCGATGAGAAAGTCATCAATGGAGAAACCAAATGGGATTCCTCATTAATAGGTGCCAGTGCCAGCCGGAAAAGTGAGTTTTCAGATTCCAGCCTGGACAAAGGTGTGAGGCCGGGCTAGTTCAATTCGGAGTCGTCAGACGGCTGACTTTAGGCACAACCTGGTGCTGCCATGCGAGAAGGGGCGCGTGGCCGCCTGCCGGTAGGCATTCATAAACCATAATTTTTTAATGGGAAAAGCGCGTCTTTAATCGCGCAGCCGCCGTTTCTGGGGCTGGCCCAGCACGCGGGCAGTGACTTGAGGGGGAATGCCCTTGGCCTTCATGAACTCCAGCGCGCAAAGCGTGCCCAGGCTGCTTTGCAATTGAAGAGCAGCATCGACATGCGCTGCCATGCTGAGGTCTGTGCGGAGATGAAAAACCGGCTTGATGCCTGGCTTGGTGGTAGACGCTTGCAAACTGCTCATGCCTGACTCCTGCTGTAACAACAACGACTACTGGCTGGGAAGCAAATACGTATGACATCGACAATTGACACCTGCTTGGCGAGGGATGAAGCTAACCAAGCCTGAATGCAGCCTAATTCTAGCGGTTTCAGCACATGATGGCGCACTGTTTTACAGGTCTTTTGTAACAAGCGGAGGATTGCTCGCGGCCTGTGATCAGTCGTGCATGTCTTATTGTTATTCCTATGGCTTTTATGATAATAAATTGCTTTTTACGTAAGGGGTGCGTATCATGTCGGCGCCTTTGCCATTCTCGATAGACAAGGTTTTCCCAGGCGCGTAAGCGTGATTGTGAAAGTACACAGATCATCACGTGTACATCAAACGTAGACAGTACGGACGCTGTCCAGGCTGGTCAGACCATCATCTTGATCAGCCCCCCCCCCTTAAACATGAATAAAGCAAGATTTGCGGGCAGCCCGCAGTTGTGGTGCATGGCCGATGCCATGCGTTGCACCTGACGTTTAGCCCAGGCCTTGAGAAAGAAGATAATGAATCTCTGGTGTAGATTGTTGAGGTTGTTGTTAACTTTAGCTTGGAGAAAGAAAGTGGGCGTGCTTGAGCCTAGCAGGCTGCGCATGACCGTTTTACCGAATGATCTCGATTTTAATATGCACGTCAACAATGGCCGTTACCTGACTTTAGCTGATGTTGGCCGCATCGACTTTGTATTCAGGACAGGCGTTTTCCGCACTGCCATGACCTTGCGTGCCCGCCCCGTAGTCGGTGATGCCATCGCCAAATTCCGCCGTGATTTGAAGGTATTTCAACGTTATAATTTGGAAACCCGTTTGCTGGGCTGGGATGATAAATGGATTTTTATCGAGCAGCGTTTCATTCGCCATGGGAGGGTGGTCGGCGTGGTCACGGTACGTTGCTTGTGGGTCAATGCAGACGGTGCCATGACAGCGCAACTTTTTGTCGATACCGTGCATCCGCAACTGGTCTCGCCCCCCTTGCCCAAATGGGTGAAAGAGTGGAGCCGATGCTGCGACGATCTGAGTACATCGTTGCGTATTGAAGAAGCACAGACTGAGGCGCCACTTAAGGCAGCAGCATAATGCCAACTGGTAGAGCCGTATAAATCCATTAAAGCACAGGCTGCCATAAAAAAAACGCCAGCAAGCTGGCGTTTTAAGTGGAAAGGCCGCTGATTTATGCAATCAGATTAGCCACAGTAATAATACCAACCGTACCCGTTAATTGTACAAAAAAGTCAGTAGTGTCAAACTGGCTGGTATCTGAACCGGTGTTCTGGAACAGATAAGTACCTGCTGCTGTACCGCCCGCTATCGTGATCAGGAAAACCTGGTCACTGCTGTTGAGAAAGGCGGTCAAATCAGCGCCTATGGCGGTCAGATAGTTGGCGGTAGTCGCACTGGGGATGTTCCTGGAACTTAAGGTCATCGCATTGACGCCAGTCTTGAAGTAATCCGTGCCCGACGCATTGAAATTACCCACGACATCTACCTGTGTCTGGTTCGACATATTGGCCCCAGTTGCTATCAGTGTTTCCGAAGCGGCTATAGAGTTTGGCAGATTAATGGTATCCACCGCCGCACCACCTGTGATGGTAGTCGCCGCAGAACTGGAACCCAGCAGGTTCAATGTCTGGCCACCAGTACCCAGGGTAATGGTGTTGTCGCCCGTGCTCTTGGTATAGTTTAGCGTGACACCTGCGCCATTCATGTTGGTGAGACTGGCCGTACCTATACTGCCTGCCACGTTGATGGTTTCGATATTCGCGACTTTAGTGCTCAGATCAATGTTCTGGGTGGTGGTCGCACCGATATTAATTATATCTGTACCATTGCCACCATCCACCGTGGTCAGGAAGTTGATGATCTGGTTGGCCGTAAAGTTAAAGGTATCTGCACCTGTGCCACCAATGACACTGACAGCCACATTGGCCGAGGTGAAGTTATTGGTGCCATTGGCAAGGTTGTACTTCTCTATCGTACTGAAGGCATTGAAAGTGCCAGCTGTCGTCAAATTAAGTGTTTCTGTTCCTGCGGCATTGACGGTGCCGCTAAATTGCGACATCTGGGCGATCGTTGCCGTGATGTTGGCATTATTGGTCAGCGTCAGGTTTTCAAAGTCGGTGATCGTGGCATTGCTGATATCCGGTGTCGACGAGAAGAACGCCAGGCTATCTGTGCCAGTGCCACCAGCATAAGTGCCGAGAATGGTAACGCCATTCAAGGCCAGGCTATTATTGCCGTTGCCCAAGGACGCCGTACTGGAAACAGTGGCGTTGATTGTGATATTGTCGTTACCACTACCGCCAGTGTAGTTAACACCTGCCGTGGCAGAGTTCATGTTGACGGTATTGGTACCGCTGGCACTGCCTTTGACCGTCGCTGCGCCTGTCAGGGCACTGGCTGTCCAGGTAAAGCCACCAAGGGTAATGCCGCTGGCATCAACCGTCGTCAGTGCGGTGCTCGATGATGACAGGGTCAGGCCTGCATTGCCACTCACATTAAAGGTCTTGACTGAGTTACCCAGCCAGGTCATGTTGTCATTGAAGGCACCTGTGGGCGTGCTCTGGGTGTCGTTGACACTGATATTAACGGTCTCGACGCCGGATGCAGTAATACCGGAGTTGGCAAAGGCGATGCCAGAAGTACTGCCATCCGTCAGCGTCAGGTTGACGACATCATTGACACCACCGACAAACGCAGCATTGGAAATGGTAAAGGCCGTACCCGTACCATTGAGCGTGATGTTGCCATTGCTGGGCAAGTTGCTCAATGTCAGGCCATTGGCGGCAGAGAAAGTGACGTCGCTATAGCTCCCCAGTACCTGCAAGTCGACGGTCTGGTTGGTTACACTAGTGAGGCGCAATTTCTCAAAGCCGCTGACATTGGCAGCAAAGGTACCGGAACCGGATGCCGTGGCCGCATACGCTGCCGACAGCACAATCGTGTCAGAGCCCGCACCACCATTCACAACGATAGGCAACAAGGCTGTGTTAGGAATGAAGGTGTCATCACCTGTACCACCATTGATGGTCGTGAAGCCTGCCGATGTGTTGTAGGTAATGGTATTGGTACCATTAGCGAGGTTCAGAACCTTGACGTTGCTGATGGTGCCGCCTGTGCTGCCATTATTGAGAGTGACAGTGCCCGCCGTGGTCAGGGTCAGTATATCGTTATCTGCCGCATTGCCAGCGATGGTCGCTCCATTAAGCCCAGGGATGCTGGACATGAAGATGTCATTGGCGCCAGAGACACCATTGAACGTGCCACCAGCAGTGACACTGACGGCATTGGCAATACCAAAGTCACTGGCCACAATACTGCCTGTAGTGCCACCCAGTTTGACGATAAAGTCGCTGCCATCCACTGCTGTTGCGCTACTGCCCGAATTCTGGAACACATACGTACCTGCTGCTGTACCACTGTTGACGGTGATGGTATAAGCCTGGCCAGTATTGGCAAGGCTTGCGCCCGCTGCTGTTGCCGCAGTCGCTATGGCTGCCGCCAGGTTGCTGCTGTCAGCATTGGCGATATTCAGGTTAAACAGCGAGGTCGCGATAACGCCAGTCCCGAAACTGTCTGCACCTGCTGCCTTGAAGTTATTGACAGTATCCATGGCATTGATGTTCGAGCCTGCCAAAATCACATCTGCACCAGTTGCCGTGGTGGACAAATTGATGATATCAGCGCCAGAACCGCCAGTGATGGTACTCGCGCCTGTGCCTGTACCCAGGATATTGAGGGTCTGGCCACCCGAACCCAGCGTGATGCCATTGATCGCCGTCGAAGCTGACTTGGTGAAGTTCAGGGTAACGCCAGCGCCATTTTCATTGGCGACGGTCCAGGTTGCAGTTGTGCCACCTGTAACGTTGACTGTTTCTACATTGCTGACTTTGGCAGACATGTCCAAAGCGGCAGTCACAGCACCGACATTGAGGGTGTCTGTACCCGCACCGCCATTGATGGCTGTGGAAGCAGCGATGATAGCTGAGCTGGCATTGATGGTGTCATTGCCCGTACCACCCGTCACCGATACCAGGCCGGTTGCGGCAGTAAAGGTATTATTGCCATTGGCCAGTACATAGTTTTCTACATTGGCATTAGCTGTGACCGTGCCTGCAGTCGTGAGGTTGACTGTTTCTGCCCCTCCGGCAGTGAAGGTGGTAAAGCCAGCAAACTGTGCTGCTGTCATGGTGACAGACGCGTTATTGTTGATATTGACGGTTTCAAAACCACTGACATTGGCCGCGCTGATATTGCTGCCATTGAACAGGTACAAGGTATCAGATGTGCCCGAACCAGCCACAAAGGTGCCGCTATAGGTCTTGCCTTCCATGACCAGGCTATTGCTGCCTGCCCCCAGATTGATATTGCCAGCCAGCATGGAGTTGCCACTATTCGCCAGATCAACATAATCATTGCCTGATCCGCCATTGACGGTAGTAATACCAGAGTTCGCTACCGAGAAGAAAACAACACTGCCAGCGCTACCGTCCATCGTCAGCGTCTTGATATTGGTGATGGTATTACCACTACCAATATTCACCGTACCGCCGCCAGAGATAGTGATGGTGTCTGAATCGCTGCCATTGCCGTTGACGGTTGTGCCTACCAGAGCGGCCACATTGCCGGTAAAGTTCTCGTTCAGACCAGCTGTGCCATTGAATATACCGCCTGCAGTCAGCACAGTGCTGTTGGCAGCCTGGCCATTGCCATTCGATGGGTTGGTGCCTATGGTGCCAGCAATTGCAGTAGCACCACCGGAAACAATAATCGCATTGGAAGTCGTACTGTTATTGACACCACCACCGGTCGCATTCGAAGCCGAGGTCACGTCATACACCAGGGTACCACCAGTGATGGAGATATAGGACAGATCAATATTATTCACACCCGCCACATCATCGACGATAGTCAGTTGATGCGGACCCACACCAGTGAATGTCAGCACAGGACCAGACAGGTTCAATGCCGCACGCGCAGCGATTAATGCCGCATATTGGGAAGCATTGATCACGACTGCTGAATTGGCTGTGATGTTTTCAATGTTGGACAGTTGTGCACCAGCCAGGTTGATCGCACCGTAAGTGACCAGTGTATCGTTACCAGCACCCAGGTTGATCGTGTCTGTGACAACGCGAGCAACTGCATTGACTGTGGACTGCGCGTTCAGAGCAACACCGTTTTCAGATGTGTTGTATGTACCGGCAACATAGTTACCCAGCAATACAACGCGGTCTGCACCAGCGCCCAGGCTCAGGAAGTTGGCGCCACGGGCCAGTGTGACGTCCAGAGCAGATTGTGCTGTCAATGCACCAGCATCGATAGATACACCGACTGTTGCGTTAGCAACGTTGATGTTGTCCAGGGCACGGATAGTCAGACGTTCGATGTGCGTTGTTGTGTTAGCAGCTTGATAGCCGTCAACCAATGCATCAACGATCGTATCGTTCAACTGGATTTGGGACACTTGTGTGACTGCTGTGTCGTTTGTCAGTTCGATGTTACCGATGTTGCTGATACCGTTGAAGTCACCGATGGCTGCGTTTGTTGCATTGCGCAGTTCGATCACGTCGTCGTTCTTTTGGCTCAGGTTAGTCGTGTTGTTGTCAACTGCACCACCGTTGATCGCGTGTGTACCATTGAAGTTCGCGTCAGAGAAGATGATACGGTCTGCTGTGCGGCTTGCACCTTCTTCGCCGTTGTAGCTGAAGCGGCTTGTGGAGCTCAGTGCACGTGCATCGATAACTGCTGCGCTTTCGATGGCTGTACCAGCTGTGTCTGCTGCATTGGATGCATCATTGGCTGTGTCGTTGTCATTAACGATGGCCAGAACGCCTGCGTTGTTGTTCG